>NZ_CP026675.1:4455000-6172256 GCF_002948105.1 Pseudomonas sp. SWI36 | reverse complement strand
ACCAGCTGTGCAGCGCTGAGCTGGGCGTAGTCGGTGCTGGTGCGGATGCGGGCTTTGGCGGCTGCGGCTTTGTCGGCGTCGAGGGTGCCCTTGCTGACCTGGCGCTCGAGGTTCTTGCTCAAGGTGGCCACACCGCGCTCAAGCGCTGCGTCGGAAACATCCACCAGCAGCACCTGGTAGCCGGCAATGGCGCACACCTGGGCAATGCCGTTGCCCATGGTGCCCGCGCCGATCACGGCGATCTGTTCAATGCTCATGTGTCAGCCTCCCTCAGACGCGCTCGAACACGACGGCGATGCCTTGGCCACCGCCGATACACATCGTGGCCAGCGCGTAGCGGCCCTGGATGCGCTGCAGCTCATGGATGGCCTTGGGCGATGATTGCACCGGTGGCACCCACCGGGTGGCCCAGGGAAATGCCCGAACCGTTGGGTTGACCTTTTCCGGGTCGAAGCCCAGCTCGCGGGCCACGGCGCAGGCCTGGGCGGCGAAGGCCTCGTTGGACTCGATCACATCCAGGTCTTGCAGGTTCAGGCCGGTTTTTTCCAGCACTTTGCGGGTGGCCGGGATCGGCCCCAGGCCCATCAGTTCGGGCTCCACCCCGGCGTGGGCGTAGCCCACCAGGCGTGCCAGTGGCTTCAGGCCCAGGCGGCGCACCGCGTCACCGGTGGCCAACACCAGGCCGGCGGCGCCATCGTTGATACCGCTGGCGTTGCCGGCGGTGACGGTACCGTCTTTCTTGAATACCGGCTTCATACCGGCCAGTTGCTCGGCGGTTACATCAGCACGCACATGCTCGTCGACACTGAACTGCACGCTGCCCTTGCGGGTTTTCAGCTCCAGCGCAACGATCTGGCTGGCGAAGCGGCCCTCGGCAATCGCACGAGCGGCGCGGCGCTGGCTGGTCAGTGCCAGTTCGTCCTGCATTTCGCGGGTAATGCCGTACTTGGCCGAAACGTTCTCGGCGGTGATGCCCATGTGGAAGTGCTGGAACGGGTCCTGCAGCACGCCGACGGTATAGTCGATGCCTTGCAGGTCACCCATGCGTGCACCCCAGCGCGCTTGTGGCAGCAGGTAAGGGCCACGGCTCATGGACTCGGCGCCGGCCGCGACGGCCACATCGGTGTCGCCCAGCAACAGGCCCTGGGCCGCAGAGACAATAGCCTGCAGGCCAGACCCGCACAGGCGGTTGACGTTGAATGCCGGCGTTTCCTTGGGGATGCCAGCGTTCATTGCCGCTACCCGTGCCAGGTAGGCGTCACGCGGTTCGGTGGGGATTACCGTGCCCATCACCAGGTGGCCGACTTGCTCGGCGGCCAGGCCCGAACGCTCGATGGCGGCGCGGGTCACGGCGCTGGCCAGGTCGGCCAGCGGCAGGTCCTTGAGGGAACCGCCAAAGCCACCAATGGCTGAACGGACGGCACTGACGACGTAGATTTCTGCGCTGCTCATAAGGGCTCCGATTGCGAAGGCGTGGCGGGACCGGGCCAGGCTCTGCGAGAATGGTTGGCGGCCCCGAAGTGGGTTCGAGTCTAGGCAAAGGCTCTGTTGCAGCCTATGCCGAATCTGTTCAAACAACCTGGCACTTTTTGCCACTCAGCATAGACAGCGAAAACCGCCATGCGCGAAAGCGATTCAGTCGCCGTGTACTTCCTCAACGCCATGCTCCACGCCCTGCGCGACACCCCCGCCGAGCGTGATGCCCAGCTGCGTGCGGTGGGCATCGCCCCGCAGCTGCTCGATCAGCCGCAGGCGCGGGTGCCGGCCAAGGCGTTCGCCCAGCTGTGGCTGGCGTTGATCCAGCGCCTGGACGATGAGTTCTTTGGCCTCGACAGCCATGGCATGCCGCTGGGCAGTTTTGCCCTGATCTGCCGGGGGTTGATCCTCGAGCCAAACCTGGAAAAGGCCTTGCGCCAGTGCATGGGGGGCTTCGGCCTGTTCCTGCGTGACCTGCGTGGCAGCCTGACAGTACGTGGCGGCCGGGCGCTGATCAGCGTGCAGTCGAACATTGCCGACCCCTTGACCCGTGTCTATGCCGAGGAAACCTACCTGGTGCTGATGATCGGCATGCTGTGCTGGCTGGCCGGGCGACGGATTGCCATCGACCGCACGGAGCTCGCGGTGTCGCGCCCGGCCCAGGAGGACGACTTGCTGCTGTGGGGGCCGGACCTGCGCCTGGGCAGCGGACGCACCGAGGTGGAGTTCGACAGCGCTTACCTGCGCCTGCCGGTGGTGCAGGACCGTGCAGCCCTGAAGACCTTTCTGCGCAGTGCACCTCAAGGGCTGGTGATCCGCTTTCGCAATCAGAACGGGCTGGTGGCTGAGGTGTATCGGCACCTGCGGGCATTGCGCTATGGACAGTGGCCGACATTGGCCGCACTGGCGCAGCAACAGGGGATCAGTGCCAGTACCTTTCGCCGGCAGTTGGAGCGGGAGGGGCGTTCGTACCAGCAGATCAAGGATGAAGTGCGCCGGGCCATGGCCTTCGAACGGCTGCGCGACGGTGCGTTGAGCATTGCCGAAATTGCCGAGCAGGCGGGGTTTCAGGAACCGAGTGCGTTCCACCGGGCGTTCAAGAAGTGGACCGGGCAGAGCCCAGGGAGCTACCGGGCGCGGCTGGCCGGCCTGCGTTCTACCTGTAGGAGCGGGCATGCCCGCGAAGAAACCAACGCGGTGGATGGCACCGGCTCTGCCGGTGTTCGCGGGTAAACCCGCTCCTACAGGGCACGCACAGAATTGTAGGAGCGGGCTTGCCCGCGAAGAAATCCAACGCGGTGGATGGCACCGGCTCTGCCGGTGTTCGCGGGTAAACCCGCTCCTACAGGGCACTGGACACAGAATTGTGGGAGCGGGCATGCCCGCGAAGAAACCAACGCGGTGGATGGCACCGGCTCTGCCGGTGTTCGCGGGTAAACCCGCTCCTACAGGGCACAGAATTTGTGGGAGCGGGCTTGCCCGCGAATAGGCCAGCACAGGCCACCCGAAAGGATCAGGCCGGCACCATGGCAAAGCCGACGCCGAACCGGTTCCAGGCATTGATGGTGGCAATTGCCAAGGTCAGGTTGGCCACCTCGCCCGGCTCGAAGTGTTCCTGCAGGGCTTCATATTGCTCTTGCGGCGCACCCCGTTCAGGCAAGCGGGTCAGGCTCTCGACCCAGGCCAGGGCAGCACGTTCACGCGGCGTGAAATAGCTGGTGTCCTGCCACACGCACAAGGTCTGCAGGCGTGCTTCGGTCTCACCCGCCTTGCGCGCATCGTTGGCGTGAAGGTTGACGCAGTAGGCGCAGCCGTTGATCTGCGAAGCGCGCAGGCGTATCAGCTCCAGCAGCGAGTGTTCAAGGCCGCTGTTGGCCAGCGCCTGCTCCAGGCCGACCATGGCTTTGTAGGCTTGCGGCGCGTGTTTGGCCCATTCGATACGGTTGTGCATGGCAGTCTCCAGAAGTGTGGGGTGGACATGGCGCTACTGTAGCGCCGCTCATTGGCCACCCCGATAGCCAATTTTGCGCATAAGCGGGAGGCCAATCGTCCATTCAGGTGGCCACTGACCTGCATCCAATCTCTTCATTTCTGCCAGGCCAGCCGAGCCGGGATAATGGCCAGTTCCTGTTACAAGAGAACCGACTCACAATGAGCGCTGTACTGAACCTGTTGCTGGTGATCCTGCTGGCGTTGAACCTGCGGCCGATCCTGACCAGTATCGGCCCGTTACTCGAACCCATGCGCGCCAGCACCGGCCTGGGTTACCAGCAGGCGGCCTTGCTGACGGCGCTACCGGTGCTGTGCATGGGCCTGGTGCCCCTGTTGCAACCGTGGCTGCGACGCTGGGTCAGCGAGCATGGCGGCATGCTGGGGGGCCTGGCCGCGATTGCCCTGGCCTGCCTGTGGCGCCTGCAGCTGGACAGTGCCTGGGCGCTGATCGCCAGTGCGCTGGTCGCCGGCCTGGGCGTGGCGGTGGTGCAGGGCATGATGCCGGGGCTGGTCAACCGCTGGTTCCCCAGGCGTCTGGCCGGGGCGATGGGGCTGTACTCGGCAGCGCTGATGAGCGGCGGCGGCCTGGCTGCAGTACTCGGGCCACACATCAGCGGCCATTTCGGCTACTGGCAGGCGGGCCTGGGCGTATGGGCGGTCCCGGCCGTGCTGGCGGTGCTGGCCTGGGCCTTGCTGCGGCCAAGGCAGGAGGCGCCGAAGCTGGGAACGGTCACGGGCGGGCACTGGTTCGGCACCCGCCGGGCATGGTTGCTGGCCCTGTACTTCGGCCTGATCAACGGCGGCTACACCAGCATGGTGGCCTGGTTGCCGGCTTACCACATCGAGCATGGCGGCAGCGCTCAGGGCGGTGCCGACCTGGTGGGCCTGATGACCGTCTTCCAGGTGCTCGGTGCGCTCGGCCTGCCGCTGCTGCTGCGACGTTGGGCAGACAGGCGCCCGGGTTTGTGGCTGGCGCTGGCGATCCAGCTGGCGGGCTTCCTGGGGCTTTTGCTGGTACCTGCGGCGGCTTCCGGGCTTTGGGTCGCCATGATCGGCTTTGGCTTGGGTGCCTGCTTCAGCCAGTGCCTGACGTTGACCCTGGAACACCTGAAAACGCCTGCCGAAGCCGGCAGCCTGGCGGCGTTCGTACAGGGTATCGGCTTCATCATCACCGGCATCGTGCCGTATATCACGGGTTGGCTGCGGGATGTCAGTGGCGACTTCCAGGCTTCGTGGACGCTGTTGACCGTGACCGTGATGGCAATGCTGCTGGTGACCGCGTGCTTCAACCCGCGCAGCTATGCGGCGGCTATCGCCCGGCCGGCCGCCACCGGCAAGGCCGCACCGGTCAACTGAGGCGTTGCAGGGTATCGCGTACCCGGTCCAGCGCCGGGTCGATATCCAGCAGTTCGATGGCGCCGAAGCCCATCAATAGCCCCGGCCGTACCGGTGCCTCGCTGAAGAAGGGTGCCAGGGAATACAGGCCTACCTCTACCTTGCGCGCGAGGTTGGCCAACAACTCCACATCCACCCCGGGTTTGGCCAAGGCACTGAGGTGGAAGCCTGCGCTGGCGGGGATGGCGCTGAACCACGGTGCCAGATCGCCGCCCAGGCGCGCCAGGATGCGCTCGCGGCGTGCGCTGTAGACCTCGTGGCAGCGGCGGATGTGCTTGTTCAGGTGGCCTTCGCCAAGGAAGCGCGCCAGCGCCCACTGCAGCAGGGTAGGGCTGTGCCAGTCGCTGAGGTGCTTGGCCACGCAAGCGGCCTGCAGTACGGCAGGCGGTAATACGGCATAGCCCAGGCGCAGCTCGGGCAGCAAGGTCTTGGAAAAGGTCCCGACGTAGGCGACCAGCCCATGTCGGTCCAGACGCTGCAGCGCGTCCGAGGCTGGCCCGTGGTAGCGGAACTCACAGTCGTAGTCGTCTTCGATGATCAGTGCACCCAGCTCGGCGGCCCGCGCAAGCAGGGCATGCCGGCGTGGCTCGCTCATCGGCATGCCCAGCGGGAACTGGTGCGAGGGTGTTACGTAGATCAGCCGGGTGCCGTCGGCGATCTGTTCCACGCACAGGCCCTCATCATCCACCGGCACCGATTGCAGGCGTGCCCCCAGGGCCAGGAACAATTGCCGTGCCGGCGGGTAGCCAGGATCTTCCATGGCCACCTGGCAGCCCGGCTCGACCAGCACCCGGGCGATCAGGTCCAGCGCCTGCTGGGCGCCGTTGCACACCAGCAGGTCGGCTGCGCTGCAGTGCACCCCGCGCGAGTAGGCGATGTGGTGGGCAATGGCTTCGCGCAGTTCCGGCAAGCCCTGGGCCGGGAATTGTCGCTCGGGGTGGCGCTGGCTACGGCGCAGGGCGTAGTTCAGGCAACTGCGCCACTGGTCGAACGGGAACTGTGCCTTGCTCGAAGCACCCCCGACGAAGTCATAGCGCGATGGCGCCTGCAACTGGCGTTGGCTGAGCACGGTGGCGCGCTGCTGCCAGCGCTCGAGTGAGGCGGCGCCGGCCAGGGGTATGGTGGCTGATTCGTTACTGCGCAGCGGATGGCGTGGGGTGACGAATGTGCCACGGCCGACCACGCCGCTGAGCAGGTTATCGTAGGTCAGCCGCGAATAGGCCTCGGCCACAGTCTTGCGCGATACGCCCAGTTGTTCAGCCAGCAGACGGGTAGGCGGCAGTTGGGAGCCGGCGGCCAGGTGGCCGCTATCGATACCGTCGCGCAGTTGCTGGTAAAGCTGATCGGCCAGGCCTTTGCGGCCCTCCAGGCGAATGTGCAGTTCCATGGGCGGGTCCGGAGCGGAGGATTGCTCAGGATAGCGGATTGGCTGCGACTCAGGTGCTTGTCACAGGCTACGAAGAGGCCGAGCCAACCGCTCAGAGCCGAGCGGTGCTGACGGTGATATAGCCTTTTTCTGCCAGGGCAATGCGTATCACGGTTTCATCTTCCGGCGCGTTGCGGTTGCGCTTGATGCGCACGCCTTCAACCGTCGAAGCTTTCATATGCTCTGAAATGGCCCGCCCGTTCGCGTCGAAGAACACCTCGCTGGCCAGCAACTCGATGCGTTCGATCAATTGCCGGGAATGTTCATCGGTGGCGCAGAAGAACATGACCCCCGACAAGTGCGGGTCGTTGTCGGGGTTGGTCATGTCATGGGCCAGCATTTCGCGCAGGCTGCTGCGCAGTTCGGCGATGGGGCGGGCGTACGGGTGCATGCGGAGCCTCCTCTGGATCGCGACCTTGTGTCCTCCAGTGCCGATCATGTTTTCTGTGGGCAGAGGCAGCAAGTAGGGCGCTTCTGAGGGCGGCGTAGGAAACGTCTTAAGATGCTGGGAGGTGGTCGAACCTCAGGGTCTACAAGGCAGCAGCCCCCGCCTTGGCCACCTGGGCATCCTGTTCGGATTTGACGCCGGATACACCAATGGCGCCCACCACCTGGCCTTCCACCCGCAGCGGCACGCCACCTTCAAGGCTGGTCAGCAGGGGGGCGGTCACGAATGCCGTACGGCCGCCATTGACCATCTCTTCATAATCCCGCGTCTCTTTGCGCCCCAGTGCGGCGGTGCGGGCCTTTTCCAGCGCGATGTAGGCACTGGCCGGCGCACAGCCGTCCACGCGTTCCAGGGCCAGCGGGTGGCCGCCGTCGTCGACCACGGCGATGGTCACGCTCCATTGTCGGGCCTGGGCTTCCTGGCGGGCGGCGGTCAGTACGCGGGCGATTTCGGTCTGGCCGATAACGAACTTGCTAAGCATGGGCGGGCTCCGGGTTCAAGGCTGCTTCGACGATTTCGACCCAGTGGCGCACGGGCGTGCGTCCAGCTCCGTCGAGGTGGGCCTGGCAGCCTATGTTGGCTGTGGCAATGAGGTGCGGTTTACCGCTTTCCAGCGCATTCAGACGATTGTCGCGAAGTTGCAGTGACAGTTCTGGCTGGGTCAGCGAATAGGTCCCCGCCGAGCCGCAGCACAGGTGGCCATCGGGCACCGAGGTCAGGGTAAAGCCAAGCCGCGTCAGCAACGCTTCCACCGCGCCGCCCAGTTTCAGGGCGTGCTGCAGGGTGCATGGGCAGTGGAAGGCCAGGCGCTGTTTGGCGCACAAGGCCAATTGTTCGATCGGCTCATCGCGCAGGATTTCCACCAGATCGCGGGACAGGGCGCTGACCCGGGCGGCCTTGGCAGCGTAATGGGGGTCTTTTTCCAGCAGGTGGCCATAGTCGCGGACAAACGCACCGCAGCCGCTGGCGGTCTGCACGATAGCCTCGGCACCCGCTTCGATGGCGGGCCACCAGGCGTCGATATTGCGCCGCGCCCGCTGCAGGCCTTGCTCCTGGGCATTCAGGTGATAGTCCACCGCGCCACAGCATCCGGCCTGCAGGATTGGTTGCACACTGATGCCCAGGCGGTCGAGCAGCCGCGCAGCCGCGGCATTGGTATTGGGTGACAGGGCCGGCTGCACGCAGCCTTCCAGCATCAGTACCCGGCGCGCATGGCGCACTGCCGGACGCTGGCCGGGTGTGGTGACCTGCGCCGGCAACTTGCGTTTGACCGAGGCCGGTAGCAGCGGGCGCAGCGCCTGGCCGCTGCGGGTCAGGGCCTTGAACAGTGCCGGGCGCGGCACCACCGCACGCAGGCCCAGGCGCAACAGGCGCTGGCCGAGTGGGCGTGGCACCTGCTGCTCGACCACTGCGCGGCCGATGTCCAGCAGATCGTGGTACTTCACCCCCGATGGGCAGGTGGTTTCGCAGTTGCGGCAGGTCAGGCAGCGGTCCAGGTGCAATTGGGTGCTGGCGGTGACCGGCTCGCCTTCGAGCATCTGCTTGATCAGGTAGATGCGCCCGCGCGGGCCGTCCAGTTCGTCGCCCAGCAACTGGTAAGTGGGGCAGGTGGCGGTGCAGAAACCGCAATGTACACAAGTGCGCAGGATGCGCTCGGCTTCGTCGGCGCGGGCCAGGCGGCGCGATGTTTCGCTAAGGTTGGCTTGCATGGGCTGGCCTCACAGGTCCGGGTACAGGCGACCAGGGTTGAACACCCCCTGGGGATCGAGCTGCTGCTTGAGGGCGCGGTGATAGCGCATCAGTGCAACCGGCAGCGGCGGGCTGCTGGCTGCACCGGGGGCGTAGCAGGTGGCGTGGCCGCCCACCTTGGCGACCTGGTCGCGAATGGCCTGCGCCGGTGCGCAGGTCTTGAGCCAGCGCTGGGCACCCCCCCAGTCGATCAGTTGCTGGCCGGGCAGGTCCAGCTCGCCGGTGACGGTGGGTACGGACAGGCGCCACAGGGGGGCGGCGTCGGCAAAGAACGCCAGGCGCTGTTCGCGCAGGTCGCTCCAGAAGCGGTTATCGAGCGTGTCGCCCCCCAGCCGCTGGCGTGCCGACTGCACCGACCCTTCGCCGCCTTCCAGGCGCAGGTACAGCGTTTCGCCTTCATGGCAGGCGGCGCTGATCGGCAGCGGTTGCTGGCCCCATTCGGCCAGCTCGGCCAGCGCTTCATTGCGGCCCATCGCCAGGCGCAGGCTCAGGCATAGGCGAGGCCGTGGCAGCACTTTCAGCGAAACCTCGGTCAGCAGCCCCAAGCATCCGAAGCTGCCCGCCATCAGGCGTGACACATCGTAGCCGGCGACGTTCTTCATCACCTCGCCACCAAAGCGCAGCAGCTTGCCGTGGCCGGTGATTACCCGTGTACCCAGTACAAAGTCGCGCACCGACCCGGCCCACGGCCGTCGCGGGCCAGACAACCCGGCCGCAACCATGCCGCCCAAGGTGGCCTCGGGGCCCAGGTGGGGAGGTTCGCAGGGCAGCATCTGGCCGGCCTCGTGCAGGGCTGCCTCGATCTCGCGCAGGGGGGTACCGGCGCGGGCCGTGAGTACCAGCTCGGTGGGGTCGTAGCTGACAATGCCGCGGTGGTTGCGGGTGTCGAGTACTTCGCCGGCCACCGGGTTGCCGAGCATCGCTTTGCTGTTGCTGCCCTGGATACGCAGCGGCGTACCTTCGTTCAGCGCCTGGTTGACCTGCTCCAACAGCGTCTGGCTCATGTCGCGGTCCATGCTCATCAGAAGCGCTCCAGCTCGGGGAAGGGCAGTTGCCCCTGGTGCACGTGCAGGGCGCCGAATTCGGCGCAGCGGTGCAGGGTGGGAATGTTCTTGCCGGGGTTGAGCAGGCCCTGGGGGTCGAAGGCGGCCTTCACCGCGTGGAACAGGGTAATTTCGTCGCTGTTGAACTGCGCGCACATCTGGTTGATCTTCTCGCGCCCCACGCCGTGTTCACCGGTGATGCTGCCGCCCACCTTCACACACAGCTCCAGAATCTTGCCGCCGATCGCTTCGGCACGCGCCAGCTCGCCGGGCAGGTTGGCATCGAACAGGATCAACGGGTGCATGTTGCCGTCGCCGGCATGGAACACGTTGGCCACCCGCAGTCCATACTCTGCGGACAGGTCGCTGATGCCCTTGAGCACCCGTGGTAACTCGCGGCGCGGAATAGTGCCGTCCATGCAGTAGTAGTCCGGGGAGATGCGCCCCACGGCCGGGAAGGCGTTCTTGCGCCCGGCCCAGAAGCGAACGCGCTCGGCTTCGTCACAGGCCAGGCGCACCTCGCGGGCCCCGGCTTGCGTCAGCACGGCGGCGACGCGCTCGCAGTCGTCGTGAACATCGGCTTCCACGCCATCCAGTTCGCACAGCAGGATCGCCGCCGCGTCCACCGGGTAGCCGGCATGGATGAAGTCTTCAGCGGCGCGGATCGCCAGGTTGTCCATCATCTCCAGGCCGCCGGGAATGATGCCGGCAGCGATGATGTCGGCGACTGCCCGGCCGGCGTCCTCGACGCTGTCGAAACTGGCCAGTATCACCCGCGCCACCTGGGGCTTGGGCAGCAGTTTGACGGTGACTTCGGTGACGATACCGAGCATGCCTTCGGAGCCGGTGAACAATGCCAGCAGGTCGAAGCCGGGGCTGTCCAACGCATCGCTGCCCAGGCTCAGGCGTTCGCCCTCGACCGTAAGGATGTCCACCTTGAGCACATTGTGTACGGTCAGGCCGTACTTGAGGCAGTGCACGCCACCGGCGTTTTCGGCGACATTGCCACCGATTGAGCAGGCAATTTGCGAGGAAGGGTCTGGTGCGTAGTACATGCCATGGGGTGCGGCGGCCTGGGAAATGGCCAGGTTGCGTACGCCCGGCTGCACGCGGGCGTAGCGCCCCTGCGGGTTGACCTCGAGGATACGGTTGAAGCGCGCCATCACCAGCAGGATGCCCTTGGCCAGCGGCAGGGCACCACCGGACAGGCCGGTACCGGCGCCACGCGCAACCACCGGTACGCCGCGCTGGTGGCAAAGCTTCAGCAGCGTCTGCACCTGTTCCAGGCGCTCGGGCAGTACCACCAGCAGTGGCACGGTGCGGTAGGCCGACAGGCCGTCGCATTCGTACGGTTTGAGGTCTTCGTCGCGGTGCAGGATTTCAAGGTCCGGCAGTGCATCGCGCAGCGCCTGCAACAGGGCGGCCAGGTCCACGTTGGGCAGCGCGCCATCGACGCGTTCGTCATACAGGATATTCATTGGCTCACTCGCAACGGTTTTTGTTGTTGTTGGCGAAGCGGTCACCGATGCAGCGTGCGCGTGCTAGCGTTCGGGGTCGAGTGAGATGTTGACTGGTCCTACCAGTTTCTTCGGGCAGTACTGTCTATTCACGGTTCTGTCTGGCTAGATTGGCGCTATAAGTCAAAGTGGTCCTACCAGCAGGAGTGTGCGCAGTGGGTACTGAAGGCAAGGCCAAGGTCGCCGACCAGGTGGCCGAACGGGTCGAGCGGCTTATCGTCGAAGGCGTGCTCAAGGTGGGCCAGGCACTGCCGTCGGAGCGGCGGCTGGTGGAAAAGCTTGGCTGTTCACGTTCGGCCTTGCGCGAGGGCCTGCGCGTTCTGCGTGGGCGCGGCATCATCGACACCGAACAGGGGCGGGGTTCGTTCGTCGCCGATCTCACCGGGCAGGCGGGTGCTACGCCTTTGATGCACCTGTTCAGTTCGCAACCGCGCACGCTGTTCGACCTGCTGGAGGTCCGGGCGTTGCTGGAGGCTGAGTCGGCGCGGCTGGCGGCGTTGCGGGCTACCGACGTCGACCGCCTGCTGATCCGCCGGCGCTACGAAGAAATGCTGGCTGCGCACGAGGCTGCGCAGGCGCTCGATGCCCGTGAGCATGCCCGCCGTGACCATGCCTTTCACCGGGCGATCAGTGAGGCGTCGCATAACCCGGTGCTGGTGCATACCCTGCAATCGCTCAGTGACCTGACGTTGAGCACTGTGTTTGCTTCGGTCAACAACCTGTATTGCCGGCCAGCGCAGAAACGCCAGATTGATCGGCAGCATGCGCGCTTGTATCGCGCGGTCATGGAGCAACTGCCCGAGCAGGCGCAGCGGGCAGCGCGTGAGCATATCAATGGCATACGCGACAGTTTGCGGGAGATCGAGCAGGAAGAGCAGCGCCTGGTCAGGGCGACCATGCGTATGGATGGCTGGGGGTGAAGCGGCCCTGTAGCGGCCCTCTCGCGTCTGGGCGCCGCGAGAGGGCCGGTAAAGGTCTACTCAATGGTCAGCCACAGGGTCATCTTGCGACAGGATGGCCCGGGCCAGCTCTTCATCATTGGCCTGCAGCCCTGGATGGTCCTTGCGGGCCTGTTCAAGCGCCGACTCCACATAGGCGCCGCGGATGGCACCGCCGCTGGCGACGAACGCTGAAAGTTCGTCACGGGCCGGGATGATCCGTTTGTCGTCCTTGAAGGTCGAATACAGCGAAGCGGAGATACCGGCCGAGGTGGCGACGTCGCCCGCATCGACGCGGGCCAGGGCAGCACCGGCAGGCATCAGGAGCAGCAGCGCAGGGGCGAGGAGTAGGTGGCGCATGTCGTGTTCTCCAGTAACGTGAAGCACAGGGAAATAAACCACTCAGTGTCTAAGACGGCGGAGGCGTTGGGGTAGTTCCCTTATCCTGGCTGGAGGGTGTCGGGGATAAGGTGCACCTGCCGCTGACGATGTGGCTGAACTGGCGGTTTTCAAGCTGGCGACGGAGCGTGTCATGGATTGACCGCGTCGGGACGCGCGTGATTTGCTTGGGTGGATGGTGCTTCGCGGGCAAATCCGCAGAGGGCCCTGCCGATCATTCAAAGGAAACTGAAGGTTCGCCCATGTCCGACTACAAGCTGCACTGCTTCGCCGAATCCGGTAACGCCTACAAGGCTGCGCTCATGCTTGAACTCACCGGCCAGAACTGGCAGCCGGTGTTCGTCGACTTCTTCCATGGCCAGACGCGTGAGCAAACCTGGCGCGATGAGGTGAACGAGCAGGGCGAGGTGCCGGTGATGGAACACGCTGGCAAGCGCATCACCCAGTCTGCGCTGATCCTCGAATACCTTGCCGAACAGACCGGCCAGTTCGGGCCTCGCGATGAAGATGAAAAGCGTGAGATCTGGCGCTGGATGCTGTTCGACAACCATAAGTTCACCAGCTATTACGCTGCGCTGCGCTTTCTGTTCTGCCTGAAGAACACCGGCGAAACCGATGTGACGCGGTTCCTGCGCGAGCGTGCCACGGCGGCTTACCGTATTGTCGACGCGCACCTGGCGAAGACGCCATTCATGGTCGGTGGCCGGTTGACCATCGCCGACCTGTCGTTGGCCGGGTATGTGTTCATGCCGGAAGACACCGGTATCCCGTTGGCAGCGTTCACGCACATCGAGGCCTGGAAAGCCCGTATCCAGGCGCTGCCGGGGTGGAAACACCCGTATGAGCTGATGCCGCGCACGGCATCCTGACCCATTCGCGGCTAAAACCGCCACCACGGCGGCCCGGCGAAATCATGTGTGTGGCACACCCCGAGTGGGTGCGCCGCCCGCATACTCCGGCTTCAGGTGCCCTTGCTCGTCCAGCAGATAAGCATCCATCACTTCCCGCACCACCGGCCCTGCGACCCGGCCTCCAGCCTCACCGTTCTCGATCATGACCGCCACCACCACACTGGGGTGCTCAGCCGGAGCAAAGCCGACAAACAGGGCGTTGTCGCGGTGGCGCTCCAGGGTCTTGTTGCGGTTGTAACGCTCACCCTGTTTGATCGCCACCACCTGCGCGGTACCACTCTTGCCGGCGATCCGATACTGCGCGCCTGCTGCTGCGGCGCGGGCAATGCCGCGCGGGTCGTGCATGACCATCTGCATGCCCTGGCTGACCTGGTCCCAGGCATGCTTGTCGTGCAGCACGATGTCGGGCATGGGGTTTGGGTCGATCGGCGTATCGCCACCCACGGTCATGGCCAGGTGCGGGCGGTGCCACACGCCCTTGCTTGCCAGCAGGCTGGTGGCCTGGGCCAGCTGCAGGGGGGTGACCTGCATGTAACCCTGGCCAATGCCAAGGATCAGCGTCTCGCCCGGGAACCAGGCCTGGCGTCGTGTGGCGCGCTTCCACTCGGCCGAGGGCATCAGCCCGGAGGCTTCCTCGAACATGTCCAGCGACACCTTCTGGCCCAGGCCGAACTCGGCCATGTAGTCGTGCAGGCGGTCGATGCCCAGCTTGTGCGCCAGGTCGTAGAAGTAGGTGTCGTTGGAGCGCATGATGGCGGTGTACATGTCCACCCAGCCGTCGCCGCTGCGGTTCCAGTTGCGGTACTTGTGGTCATAGTTGGGCAGTTCGTAGTAGCCCGGGTCGAACACCCGGCTGCCAGGGGTGATCACCCCGCTGTCGAGGCCAGCGATGGCCACTTCAGGCTTCACGGTCGAGCCGGGCGCATACAGGCCGCGCAGGACGCGGTTGAACAGTGGGCGGTCGATGGAGTCGCGCAGCGCGGCATACTGCTTGAAGCTGATGCCCTTGACGAACAGGTTGGGGTCGAAGCTGGGGTTGCTGACCATCGCCAGTACGTCACCATTGGCCGGGTCCAATACCACCACCGAGCCACGGCGGTCACCCAGCGCTTTTTCTGCGGCTATCTGCAAATGGGCGTCCAGGGTGAGGACTATATCCTGCCCAGGGGTCGGGTCCTTGTGGTTGAGCACGCGCATCACCCGCCCCTGAGCGTTGGTCTCGACCTCTTCGTAGCCCACGTGGCCATGCAGCTGGCTTTCGTAGAAGCGCTCGATGCCGGTTTTGCCAATCGATTGGGTGCCGCGGTACTCAGTGCTGTCGAGCGTCTTGGCTTCTTTCTCGTTGATGCGCCCCACATAGCCCACTGAATGCGCGAAATGCCCGGCCAGTGGGTACTCGCGGATGAACTGCGGCTCCACCTCCAGGCCCGGCAGGCGGAACTGGTTCACCGCTACCAGGGCGATCTGCTCCTCGCTCAGGCCCACCATAAGGGTCACGGGCTCGAACGGTTTGCGGCCACGGCGCAGGTCCTTGTCGAACTGCTTACGGTCGTCTTCGGTCAGGCCCAGCACCTGCGTCAGGGTGTCGAGCACCTTGGCCGAGTCGCCGCCGGCCCGCTCCCGGGTCATGGTCAGGTCGAAGCTGGGCTTGTTGTCGGCCAGTACCACGCCGTTGCGGTCGTAGATCAGCCCGCGTTCGGGGGCGATGGGCAGCACGTGCACGCGGTTGTTTTCCGACACGGCCGTTTGTTGGTCGTGCTGCAGCACTTGCAGCACATAGAGCCGGCCTACCAGGACAGCACACAGGCCGAACACCATGGCAGCGCAGGCCAGAAGCCGACGGTTGACCAGGTGCTTTTCCTTTTCGTGGTCCTTTAGTGGGATGGGTTGCGGCATCTGTGAATCGATCCTGAGGGGTGGCAATACGCGCGCGATCGGGCCGCGGATGCTACGCAACCCGTACTGCCCCCTCAAGACGAGCCCCGGCTGCCCGCTGGCTGGCATCGGCTGTGTGCCCCATGATCAGGGCGCTGAGGGGGAATATGAAGATTTGTTCATTGCGGAGTCATAATGGCGAGTCAGGGGTGGTTTTTGATGATTTGTGGATCCACAAATCGATTCTGTTCGGTAACCGAACATCAAGTTTCGTTGGTTGTAAATTTATAAGCTATTGAATTTATTTATAAAAAATATGCTTTTTGCTAGCGATGAACTGAAATTGCTCGCGCCTGATTGATAGGCAGTGGTTTCGTCACGTTGTCTGTGGATCCATTATCTGGTTGATTAGCGTCTGACAACGGCCGGAGCCCTCCTGCCGTATGCGATAACAATTACAAAAAGGGTCCAGTCATGAATGGCTATCCAGCGGCACTGAACCGTCAGGGTTCCTCCCGTTGCGCCTGCGCGTGCGCATCGTTCCTCTCGCCTTTGGCCAAGCCTGGCCGGCAGGTGACCCCATGAATACCGATCTCAAGCAACGTCTGGACAACGACCCGATGGGTCGCTTTCAGTGCCTGGCCATTGGTATTTGCATCATCCTCAACATGATCGATGGCTTCGACGTGCTGGTCATGGCCTTCACCGCTGCCTCGGTGTCTGCCGAGTGGAACCTGAACGGGGCGCAGGTAGGGCTTCTGCTCAGTGCCGGCTTGTTCGGTATGGCGGCCGGGTCACTGTTTATCGCGCCGTGGGCTGACCGTTTTGGCCGACGCCCGCTGATCCTGCTGTGCCTGGCGCTGTCCGGTATCGGCATGCTGCTCTCGGCACTGAGCCAGAGCCCGTTGCAACTGGCGCTGCTGCGTGGCCTGACCGGGCTGGGCATCGGTGGCATCCTGGCCAGCAGCAATGTGATTGCCAGTGAATATGCCAGCAAACGCTGGCGCGGCTTGGCGGTGAGCCTGCAGTCCACTGGCTATGCGCTGGGTGCGACCCTGGGCGGTTTGCTGGCGGTATGGCTGCTGGGGCATTGGGGCTGGCGCTCGGTATTTCTGTTTGGCGGCATCGTCACCGTACTGGTGATCCCGCTGGTACTGCTGTGGTTGCCAGAGTCGCTGGACTTTCTGCTGGCACGCCGGCCGGCCAATGCTCTGGCCCGGGTCAACCGCCTGGCCGTGCGCCTCGGCCAGCCGGCATTGGCGCAACTGCCGGCTGTTGCCGCAAGGGCAGAGGGTGCCAAAACCGGGTTCAGGCAGCTGCTGGCGCCGGCCATGCGTCGCACCACGCTGGTGATCTGGTTGCTGTTCTTCCTGGTCATGTTCGGCTTCTACTTCGTGATGAGCTGGACGCCGAAACTGTTGGTGGCCGCCGGCTTGTCGGCCCAGCAAGGCATCACCGGCGGCGTGCTGTTGAGCGTGGGCGGCATCGTTGGCGCGGCGCTGATCGGCGGCCTGGCTTCGCGCTGGCCACTGACTCGCGTGCTGGCGTTGTTCATGCTCATCACCGCCGCGCTGCTGGTGCTGTTCGTGGCCAATGGTGCCTCGGTCACTGCGGCGCTGGCGTTGGGCCTGCTGATCGGGCTGTTTTCCAACGGCTGCGTGGCTGGGCTGTATGCCTTGTCGCCGGTGGTCTATGACGCATCGGTACGCGCCACCGGTGTGGGTTGGGGGATCGGCATCGGCCGCATGGGCGCGATCCTGTCGCCGACCGTGGCTGGCGTGCTGCTCGATGGTGGCTGGCAACCCCTGCATCTTTATGGCGTGTTCGCCAGCGTGTTCGTGCTTGCCGCAGGTTGCCTGCTGCTGTTGCGCCCAACGGCCAAGCCTGCGTCTGCCTTGCCTGCTGATGCACTGAGCCACTGAGTGCAACCCGGCCTGGCCGGGTATCTGAATGCAACTTACTGCTCCGGGTCATGCTGGCCTGGGGCGGTCTGCTGCGCCTATTGAACGTGGAGAACAATAATAATGATGGACACAACCTGCACGCTGGCCCGTTCGGTCCTGGCTGTTTCGCTGGCGTTTGGCCTTGGTTTGCCGGCCTGGGCGCAAGAGGGGGGCTTCTTTGAAGATGCCAAGGGTGGGCTGACATTGCGCAACTACTACTTCAACCGCGATTTCCGCGACCCGGGGGCCGCCAAGGGCAAGGTTCAAGAATGGGCCCAGGGTTTCATCTTCAAGTTCAGCTCTGGCTACACCCCGGGGCTGATCGGTTTTGGCCTGGACGGTATCGCCCTGTTCGGCGTGAAGCTGGACAGCGGCGGCGGTACCAGCGGCTCAGAACTGTTGCCGGTGCACGATGACGGGCGAGCGGCCGACGACTATGGTCGGGCCGGGCTGGCGGCGAAGCTGCGTATGTCCGCGACCGAGCTGAAGGTGGGGGAGTTGTTGCCGGATATTCCACTGCTGCGTTACGACGATGGCCGTCTGCTGCCGCAGACCTTCCGTGGTGCCATGCTCGACTCGCGGGAAATCGAAGGCCTGAGCCTGCAGGCCGGCCAGTACCGCGAGGTGAGCCTGCGCCACTCTTCGGACATGCAGGATCTATCTGCCTGGGCCGCGCCCGGGGTCACCTCGGACGGCTTCAACTACGCCGGCGCCGAGTACCGCTTCAACCAGCAGCGAACACTGATCGGCGCCTGGCACTCGCAGTTGGAGGACATCTACCAGCAAAGCTACTTCAACCTGCTGCACAGTCAGCGGGTAGGGGAGTGGACGTTGGGAGCCAACCTTGGCTACTTCATCGACCGGGATGACGGACAGGCGCGCATCGGCGACATCCAGAGCCGCACCGGTTACGCCTTGCTGTCAGCTTCGCACAGTGGCCACACGCTGTACCTGGGGTTGCAGAAGGTCAGTGGCGACAGTCAGTGGATGTCGGTTTACGGCAGCAGTGGGCGAACCCTGGGCAACGACATGTTCAACGGCAACTTCAGCAATGCTGACGAGCGTTCGTGGCAAGTGCGTTATGACTACAACTTCGCCGCGCTCGGTGTGCCAGGGCTGCTGGCCATGGTGCGGTACGGGCATGGCGAGAACGCCACCACGGCGGCGGGCAGCAATGGCAAGGAGTGGGAGCGCGATGCCGAGGTGAACTACACCTTCCAGAGCGGGGCTTTGAAGAACCTCAACATCCGGCTGAACAACGCGACCAACCGGCGCAGCTTTAACAGCGACTTCGACCAGACGCGCCTGATCGTCAGCTACCCGTTGACCTTGTAGGGGCGGGTTCACCCGCGAACACCGGCGCAGCCGGTGCCATGTTCCGCGTTGCCTGCTTCGCGGGTAAACCCGCTCCTACATTTACGGCGCATGTCTTGAGACAGGTTGGTTTCTTGGCGCGCGCTCTCCCCGTAGGAGCGGGTTCACCCGCGAACACCGGCGCAGCCGGTGCCATGTTCCGCGTTGCCTGCTTCGCGGGTAAACCCGCTCCTACATTTACGGCGCATGTCTTGCGCCAGGTGGGTTTCTTGGCGCGCGCGCGCCCCCGTAGGAGCGGGTTCACCCGCGAACACCGGCGCAGCCGGTGCCATGCACCGCGTTGCCTGCTTCGCGGGTAAACCCGCTCCTACATTTACGGCGTATGTCTTGCGCCAGGTTGGTTTCTTGGTGCGCGCCCCCCGTAGGAGCGGGTTCACCCGCGAACACCGGCGCAGCCGGTGCCATGTTCCGCGTCGCCTGCTTCGCGGGTAAACCCGCTCCTACAACAGGCCTGCAGCAACCCCTCGGCTTGCGCTAAGATGCCCGTTCATGTCTTTGGAAGTCGCCTGGATGAGCAAACCCGGTCAGATGGTGCTGGTTGCGCTGCGCAAGATGATCGCTTCGGGCGAGCTGGCGGCCGGCGAACGCTTGATGGAAGTCCCAACCGCTGAACTGTTCGGCGTTTCACGCATGCCGGTGCGCATGGCATTTCGTACCCTGGAACAGGAAGGCCTGCTGGTGCGCTTTGGCGGCCGGGGGTTTCAGGTGCGCTCGGTTAGCGCCGATGACATCGCAGGTGCGGTCGAGGTGCGCGGTGTGCTGGAGGGGTTGGCTGCTCGTCAGGCCGCTGAGCGTGGCTTGTCGGTGCAAGCACGCGCTGCGCTGCAACAGTGCCTGGTCGACGGCGATCAGCTGTTCGACAAGGGCTTTGTGAGCGAAGACGACTTGCAGGTCTATCACGACCTGAACATGCGCTTTCATCAGGTGATCATCGACGCCAGCCACAACCCGGCCATTGCCGTTGCCCTGGCGCGCAACGACCACCTGCCATTCGCCTCGGTCACCGCACTGGCGGTGGACCGCCATGATCTGGCTCGCGAATACCGGCGCTTCAACTTCGCCCACATGCAGCACCACGCCGTGTTCGACGCCCTGGTCAACCGCCAGGGTGCCCGCGCCGAAGCGATCATGCGCGAGCACGCCAATGCCACCTTGCGCTATGCCGAAACCTTTGGTGGGGCAGCGGCGGACGCGGGCATGAAAGTCATCCTGCCCTCGTCGTAAGCCGGATCAGATATCCAGCACCAGCAGCGGCGTCTTCGAGCGCGAGCAGCAAGGCGTGAACTGATCGTTCAGGGCCTGTTCCTCTTCGGTGAGAAACAGATCGCGATGGTCCGGTGTGCCCTGCAGCACGCGTGTCAGGCAGGTGCCGCAAATACCCTGCTCGCACGACATGGCGATCTCGATACCGTTCTCTTCCAGCACCTGCACCACGGTCCGGTCGGCTGGCACCTCGAACACCTGGCCCGTGCTGCCCACCTGCACCGAGAAACTGCCATCGTTGCTGGCATCCACCGGTGCTGCGGCGAAGTACTCGCGGTGCAGGTTGGCCTCCTGCCAGCCCAAGCCCTTCGCGCTGTCCAGCACATGCTGCATGAACCCGCCCGGCCCGCATACATACAGGTGCACATCATCTTGCGGGTTGCCCAGCACCTGGGCGATGTCCAGCGCCGTTTCCGGCTGCTCGTCAAAATGCACGAACAGCCGATCAGCGAACGGCGCGCTGCGGATCCGCTCGACAAACGCCGCACGTTCGCTGGAGCGGGCACAGTAGTGCAGCTCGAAGGCCTGGCCGCTGTGGGACAGCTGCTCGGCCATGCAAAGGATTGGGGTAATGCCGATGCCGCCAGCAAACAGCAAACTGCGCTGCGCACCCTCGGCCAGCGGGAACAGGTTGCGCGGCGCACTGATACGCAGCCGGGCACCGGCCCGCACCTGCTCGTGCAGGCTACGTGAGCCGCCCCGCGAAGCCGGGTCGTTGAGTACGCCAATCAGATAGCGATGGCGTTCTTCGGGGTGGTTGCACAGCGAATACTGGCGCACCATCCCGTCGGGCAGGTGCACGTCGATATGGGCGCCGGCGCTGAACGCCGGCAGCAGGCTGCCATCTGCCGCTGCCAGCTCGAAGCTGCAGATACCCTGCGCTTCATCGTTACGGGATACCACTACGGCATCGATCATGTCGGCTGTTCCTCAGGCAGGGGTGGCGCTGGTGGCGATCAGTTGTGGCTGCGGCGCCCGCTCTTTGGCGATGATCCGCTCCAGCACTTTGCGTGACTGCACGCCGCCGGCATCGATGTTCAGCTTCAGCAAGTTGCGCTCGGGGTAGGCCAGCAGGTTTTGCTGCTGACGTTCGAGCATTTCCAGGTCTTCGCTGAAAATCTTGCCCTGGCCCTCACGAATGTTGTCGGTCAGGGTCTGGTCGTGCGCAGCGAAGTTGCGCGCCATGCCCCAGAAGTACCAGATAGAGGTATCGCTTTCCGGGGTGATGAAGTCGACCACGATGCTCGACGCCTTGTGCTGGGCCTCGGCGTGGTAGCCGCCCTTGCCGGCATGCGCTACACCCACTTCGATCAGCACATGGCTAGGTGGGGTGAAACGGCAGATCTGCCAGCGGTCCACTGGTACATCGTCGGCCAGGCCATTGCCACGCAAGGCCATGCGCCAGAACGGCGGCGCCATGATGTTTTCCATGTGCCGGGCGGTGACCACTTCGTCTCCGGTGACGGTGGTGACCGGCGGTGCCTCGTCGATCTCCTTCTGGCCGATGCTGGAGGCGTGCACATAGGTTTCATGGGTGAGGTCCATGAGGTTGTCGATCATCAGGCGGTAGTCGCAACCGATGTGGAACAGCCCGCCGCCGTAGGCCCACTCATCACTCACCGCCCATTCCAGATGCGGAATCAGCGCCGGGTCGGCCTGCGCCTGGTCACCGGGCCAGACCCAGATGAAGCCATAGCGCTCGACGGCCGCAAAGGTCTTGTTGCAGGGGAAGCCACGCACCCGTTGGCCCGGCATCGACACGGTCTTGCCGTCGCAACCCATCACCAGGCCGTGGTAGCCGCACACCAGGTTGCCGTCCTCGACATAGCCCAACGACAACGGTGCGCCGCGGTGCGGGCAGAAGTCCTCGACGGCGGCTACTTGGTTCTCGCGGGCGCGGTAGAACACGATTTTTTCCCCGCAGATCTGGCGGCCCAGGGGTTTGGTGGCGATCTCATCGGGGGTGCAGGCGACGTACCAGGTGTTTTTGGGGTACATGGGAGGCTCTCCGGGTTTTGTTTTTATTTAATGGATCCATTAAGGCTGCGGTCGGCGTGGTAGGTCAATGCATTTTGCTTGGTAAGTGCGGATTCTGTGCGATTATCGGTTTTTAGTGGATCCATTGATGGTACGCCCTCTGCGATTCGAGGGGGCGGCCGCAGCGGCACGTCGTCTGAACAGGAAGGCACCGGCGAGATCGATCAATGTGGCCGGTGCGGGAGCAGGCCTGGCCGAACCTGCTATGCCTAAAGGGACACCCAACCCATCAAGGCCACTCGATGCTAGCCATCGAACAACTCTACAAATCATTCCCCACCCCCCAAGGCCCGCTCCCCATTTTGCAGGGGGTGGACATGCGCCTGGCGCGGGGCAGCAGCCTGGCGCTGATGGGCGAGTCGGGCAGCGGCAAGAGTACTTTGCTGCACCTGGTGGCTGGCCTGGACCGAGCGGACAGTGGCCGTATTCTGATCGACGACGTTCCGCTCGATGGCCGTTCGGAAGCGTCGCTGGCGCAGTGGCGGCGGGAGGGGATCGGCCTGGTGTTTCAGCAGTACAACCTGATCAGCAGCCTGGACGTGGGCCTGAACCTTACCTTCCAGGCCCGTCTCGCCGGGCGGCATGACCCGCATTGGGCGGCTTACCTGGCGCAGCGCCTGGGCCTGGCGGACCTGCTCGGGCGTTACCCGGAACAACTGTCTGGCGGCCAGCAGCAGCGGGTCGCGATCGGCCGTGCGCTTGCCGGGCGCCCGGCCTGGCTGTTGGCTGACGAACCGACCGGCAGCCTCGATGAAGCCAGCAGTGACGAGGTGCTGAGTTTGTTGCTGCAGTTGGTCGCCGAAGCCGGCAGCGGGGTACTGATGGTGACCCACAGCCCGCGGCTGGCGGCGCGTTTGCAGCACCGTTGCTACCTGCAGGCCGGCCGTGTGCGGCCCGAGCAGGGCTGATGAAGCTTTTGTCGCTGGCCCTGTTGGCGCTGCTCAGCCACTGGCGGCGCCATCGTGTGCAGTGCTTCAGCATCTTCACTGGCCTGTGGCTGGCCACGGCGCTGTGGACCGGTGTGCAGGCATTGAACAGCCAGGCACGCAGCGACTATGCCCGGGCCAGCGCGGTATTGACCGGGCCGTTGCAGGCGCAACTGATCGCGCGCAATGGCGAGCGCTTCGATCAGGCGTTGTACGTGCAACTGCGCAGGCAGGGCTGGGCTGTTTCGCCGGTGCTGGAAGGGCGCTTGCGCTTGCCGGGCGAGCCCGCACGCAGTGTGCGACTGATCGGCATCGAGCCGTTGAGCCTGCCGCCTGCCAGCAGCATTGCCGGGGTGCAGGTGCAGGCATTCGACCTGCAAGCGTTCATCGGCTCGCCCGGGCAAGCCTGGGTTGGGCCAGACACCTTGCGTCAACTGAACACAAGCCCCGGGCAGCCGACCCGCGACAGTGAAGGGCAGTTGCTGCCGCCTATGGTTTTGCAGCCTGCGCTGGCACCCGGGGTCATCGTGGTGGACATCGGCCACGCGCAGACGTTGCTGAACGCACCGGGGCAGTTGTCTCGTCTGCTGCTGGCCGATACGCCCGGGCCGTTGCCTGCAGATATCGCCCGCTACCTTGAACTGCAGCCGCGGCAGGATGATGGTGGCTTGCAGCGCCTGACCGACAGTTTCCACCTCAACCTGACCGCGCTCGGCCTGCTGGCGTTCGTCGTCGGCTTGTTCATTGCCCACGCCGCAATCGGTCTGGCGCTGGAGCAGCGCCGTGGGCTGATCCGCAACCTGCGCGCGTGCGGCGTCAGCCTGAAGACCCTGCTGGGTGCCCTGGTGCTGGAGCTGGGCCTGTTCGCGGCACTGGGTGGGCTGGCCGGGGTGGCCAGTGGTTACGCATTGGCCGCGTGGCTGCTGCCCGACGTGGCCGCCAGCCTGCGTGGCCTGTATGGCGCCCAGGTCGCCGGCACGTTGAGCCTGCCGGCGGGCTGGTGGCTGCTGGGTGTGCTGGTGAGTGTCCTCGGGGCATTGCTGGCCGGCCTGCAGAGTGTAATGCGCGCTGCCCGGTTGCCTCTGCTGGCGCTGGCGCAACCCCAGGCCTGGCGACTGGCGCAGGGGCCATGGTTGCAACGGCAGGCTTTGCTAGCGGGCCTGCTGCTGTTGCTGGCCTTGGGCTGTGGTGTCTTCGGGGCTGGCCTGCTTGGCGCGTTCGCCATGCTGGCAGGGTTGCTGCTGGCGGCGGCGCTGCTGTTGCCGGCGTTGCTCGATCGGGTACTGGCCTGGCTGGCGCGTCGTTGCCACCGGCCATTGGCGCAATGGTTCGTGGCTGACAGCCGCCAGCAGTTGCCAGCGCTGAGCCTGGCGTTGGTCGCCCTTTTGCTGGCCCTGGCTGCCAGTGTTGGCGTGGGCAGCATGACCGAGGGGTTTCGCAAGACGTTTGTCGGTTGGCTTGACCTGCGCCTCTCCGCCGACCTGTATGTCACCCCGCGGGACACGGCCCAAGGCTTGCAGATAGTCGGGTGGCTCAAGCAGCAACCTGTGGCCAGCGTGGTCCTGCCCGGCTGGCGTGCAGACATGCAGCTGCAAGGTTGGCCGGTGCAAGTGCAGGGCATTGTCGATCACCCCGCCTATCGAACGCGTTGGCCATTGCTGGAACAGCATTCGCGCGCCTGGCAGCAACTGGCCAGCGGACAAGGCGTGATGCTCAGTGAGCAGTTGGCCAGGCGATTGAACCTGCAACTGGGAGACAGCCTGAAGCTGCCCGCAGACACGCCAGCCATGCCCGTGGTGGGGATCTATGCCGATTACGGCAACCCCAAGGGGCATGTACTGGTCAATGCCGACTGGTTGCGCGCCCACTGGCCACAGGCAACCCTGGCCGGCTTGAGTGTCGACCTGAGCGCTGAAGGGGGGGCATCGCTCAAGGACGCGCTGCAACGGCACTTTGCCCTGGATGACAGCCGGGTGGTCGAGCAGGCGCGCCTGAAACGCTGGTCGACCGACGTGTTCAACCGCACCTTTGCCGCCACCGCAGCCCTCAACAGCCTTACCCTTGGCGTGGCCGGTGTGGCGTTGTTCATCAACCTGCTGACCCTGGGCCAGGCCCGGCTGGGCCAGTTGGCACCGCTGTGGGCGCTGGGGGTGCGGCGCATGCAACTGGTCTGGCTGAGCCTGGGACAGACACTCATGCTCAGCAGCTTCACCGTGCTGCTGGCAATTCCGCTTGGGCTGCTGCTGGCCTGGTGCCTGGTCGCGGTGGTGAACGTGCAGGCCTTCGGCTGGCGGTTACCGCTCTATGTGTTCCCCATGCAACTGCTGCAGTTGACCGTGCTGGGCATGCTCACCAGCCTGTTGGCCTGCGCCTGGCCGCTGTGGCAGCTGGCGCGCCGCCAGCCGCGCGAACTGTTGAGGCCGTTGTCCGATGAAGCTTAATGCGTGGCTGTTGCTGAGTGGTTTGTTGTGCGGCTGTGATCAGCCTGCACCGCAGAGCTATGCCGGGCTCGGGCAGCAGGCTGGCGAGTTCAGCCAGGTGGCCCGCGATCATCGTCTGGTCTTCCCGCATGACCACGGCCCCCACGACGGCTTTCGTATCGAGTGGTGGTATGTCACCGCCAACCTCGAGGACGCCCAGGGCCGTGACTGGGGCGCCCAGTGGACACTGTTCCGCTCGGCCTTGCGCCCCGGTCCGGAGACCAGTGGCTGGAACAGCCCGAACCTGTGGATGGGGCATGCAGCACTGACCGGGCCGGGTGGCCATCAGGCTGCTGAAACCCTGGCGCGGGGGGGGATCGGCCAGGCCGGCGTGCAGGCCCAGCCGTTTCGCGCATGGATCAATGACTGGGTGTTGCAGGGCCAGGGCGGTATTGAACAGCTACAGATGGTCGCAAGTGGCGATGGTTTTCGCTATGACCTGCAATTGCACAGCGATCTTCCCTTGGTGCTGCATGGTGAACAGGGCTACAGCGAAAAATCAGGCAAGGGCCAGGCTTCGTACTATTACAGCCAGCCGTTCTATCAGGTCCAGGGGCAGGTCCAGCGTGGCAGCTTGTGCATCGCGGTTACCGGGCAGGCCTGGCTGGACCGGGAATGGAGCAGCCAGCCGCTGGCACCCGGGCAGACCGGCTGGGACTGGTTTTCCCTGCACCTGGACAGTGGCGCCAAGCTGATGCTGTTCCAGGTGCGGGAGGCCCACGGGGAACCGTATCGCGCCGGAACCTGGGTAGGGCCACAAGGGGACGTGGTGGCACTGGACGCCGCACAGATCAAGCTGCAGGCGCTGGCCTGGTCCGCGCAGAAAAACGGCAAGCAGGTGCCGACGCGCTGGCGGGTGCAAGTGCCGGAGCATGGGGTGGATGTGCAGGTCGATGCCGTTGAGCCGCAGGCGTGGATGCAGACACGGTTCCCGTATTGGGAAGGGCCGGTACGCTTGAACGGGAGTGCGGGCGGGCGCGGGTATCTGGAGATGACCGGTTACTAGGCGCTGTGTGTAAAGTCTTGAGACGAAGAGCTGGTTAGCCGGCGAGTTAGCATGCAAGCCTCAGCCAGCCATACCCATATCACACGATGCGCTGAGCCCACTTTCCGGCATAGGCACTGTCGACAAACAGGGTATTCACTGACGGGTACCTGCTCATCAATGAAGCTCAGGAAGAATTGGCTGTTTTAATTGGGGGGGTATTATTTTCTGGACTTGCCTTTGGTGGGTTTAGATTAATTGATATTTGTACGGCGGTGGTCCGCGCGGTCTGTTGGTTAAATTCGTTGATATGGATCAATGCATTGCTGGTGCATTGAGTGCATCTGTTTGGCGCTACTCGATTGGGGGGGCAAGCAGAATCCTGGTCGAAGGTTTTCCTGTCGCTTGTAGGAAGTTTCCTAGTTTTGTGCGGGGGGTGGCGAAATGTGAAGAATTGGTGCATGTTTGATCTGGAAACATTTCAAGTGTTGCCTTGGGGGAGCGGTAGTTGCTGGCAATGAATTGAATTCCATTGCAGTTGCCAATGGGCCTGAAATGGATCGTTGTCAGTGATGTCACTTTCGTCGAGGCCGTTTCCAGTGGCTTCAGGAGGAGTTATGGCTTCAGGCAGTTTTCAAAGTGAGGTGCCGAGGGCGCGCGTCAATATTAAACTTGATCTTCATACGGGTGGGGCCCAGCGTAAGGTTGAGCTGCCGCTTAAGCTCATGCTGATGGGGGATTACAGTAACGGAAAAGAGCAGCGTCCGCTGTCCGAACGGAGCAAGGTTAATGTCAATAAAAATAATTTTGACAGTGTGCTCTTGGAGTTTTCACCGAGCCTCAAACTGGTCGTTGAAGATACGCTGGCCAGCGAAGGTGGAGAAACGCCTGTTGAACTGAGTTTTCAGCGGATGAAGGACTTCGAGCCCGAACAGGTCGCTCGACAGATACCCCAATTACGTGCGCTGCTGGCGATGCGCAACCTGCTGCGTGAGTTGAAAGCCAATCTCTTGGATAACGCCACGTTCCGTGCCGAGTTGGAACGCATACTGAAAGATGAAGCGCTGAGTAATGAACTGCGTAAGGAACTGGCTGCCCTTGCCCCTCAAGGCGGATGCTAGAAAACCATCATCTCTACAGACGGGAAGCTAACAAATGTCCGAAGAGCAATCCTCTGCGCAATCGCGTGGCGCCACTGTGCGGGTGGAAGACAGCCAGAATGTCTATCACACATTGTTTGAAAAAATAAATCTCGAACCCCTTGAGCAGATGGGCGGTATCGACGCCTACCAGAGTGTGGATGTTCTGTCTGAGGCAACACCCAATCAGCGTGTTACTGCGTCTGTAAGTGTTTTTCTTGAGCGGCTCAAGCAAGTCTCCCCGAAAGTGGAGCGTCTGGACAGGGCCCTGCTGGACGAACACATTGCCTCGATTGATGCCCAGATCAGCAGTCAGCTGGACGAAGTGATGCATCATCCTGACTTTCAGCGTGTAGAGTCGATCTGGCGTGGGGCGAAGTCGTTGATCGATCAGACGGACTTCCGCCAGAACGTCCGCATCGAGTTGTTGGATATCAGTAAAGAGCATCTGGCCCAGGACTTCGAAGATGCGCCCGAAATCGCTCAAAGCGGCATGTACCTGCATACGTATACTCAGGAATACGATACGCCGGGTGGTGAGCCTATTGCGGCGGCGGTCTCAAACTACGAGTTTGGCCGTGGGGCGCAAGACATTGCACTGTTGCGGAATATCTCGAAAGTTGCGGCCTCCGCTCATATGCCATTCTTGTGCTCGATGGGCCCTGCGTTCTTTGGCAAGCAAACAATGGAGGAGGTCGCCGCGATCAAGGATATCGGCAACTACATGGACCGTGCTGAGTACATCAAATGGCACGCTTTCGCTGAAAGCGATGATGCCCGCTATGTCGGCGCCACATTGCCCTGTACGTTGGGGCGACTGCCTTACGGGCCTGATACGAGTCCGGTTCGGCTGTTTAACTATGAAGAGCGAGTCAAGGGGCCGGATCACAGCAAGTACCTCTGGGTAAGCTCGACGTTCGCGTTTGCAGCCAATATGGTCAAAAGCTTTATAGCCAATGGTTGGTGCGTACAAATTCGAGGGCCGCAATCAGGGGGTGCTGTAACGAATCTGCCGATCCATCTCTATGACATGGGTACGGGCAGTCAGGTCAAGATTCCTTCGGAAGTGATGATTCCGGAAACCCGCGAGTTTGAGTTTGCCAATCTTGGGTTGATTCCGTTGTCGTACTACAAGAATCGCGATTATGCGTGCTTTTTCTCCGCGAACTCAGCGCATAAGCCGGCGATCTATGACACACCTGAGGCCACGGCCAACAGTCGTATCAACGCTCGGCTGCCTTATGTCTTCCTGCTTTCGCGCATCGCTCACTATCTGAAACTCATCCAGCGGGAGAACATCGGCACAACCAAGGATCGCCGCCTGTTGGAACTGGAATTGAATAGGTGGATCAGCGGCTTGGTTACCGAAATGACGGACCCCGGCGATGACTTGCAGGCGTCTCATCCGCTGAGGGAGGCAAAGGTGGTTGTCGAAGATATTGATGACAACCCAGGCTTCTTCAGAGTCAAGCTGTTTGCGGTGCCGCATTTCCAGGTTGAGGGTATGGACATCAACCTGTCGTTGGTTTCGCAGATGCCCAAAGCTAAATCCTGACGGCGAACCCGGGAGTTACTAATCGTGAAGATCGATCGGCCTATGTGGGCGTCCGGTGTGGTGTTGTCTGCGCAGCAGTTTCAGCAGCAGGTCCGCTTTGAATCGTGGACCAACCAGGCAGTTGCTTCCTTGGCATGGGTTCATCCGTGGGGTATTCGCGCAGTCGCATTTGATGCGGACGCACTGCAGCTAGGCAAACTCCTGGCCACTCGGCTGCAGGTGTGCATGCCCGATGGAACGCTGATTGACACGGATCGATTGGATCGGCTTCCCAGTGCCCTGGAACTGTCCCGGGCGCTGCCTGACGACAGTCAAGCGGCAACGGTGGTGCTCGCTTTGCCGCTGGAACAGGCCAATGGCAACAACTGTCTGTTCGAGGGTGCCCGAGTTGAGCGCCCGGTCAGATACCGCCAAGTGTGGCGGGATGTACAGGATCACTATACCGATGAGGTGCAGTCAATCAGCGTACTCGAACATGCACTGAGCTTGCGCCTGAATGAAGATGACAACGCAGACTACCTCACCTGCCCAGTGGCACGCCTTGTCCGGGATGGGCGGGGGCGTTGGGAAATTGATCAGGATTACATCCCCCCGTTGCTGAGGTTTGATGCGCACGCTGGATTGTTACTTCAGCTGGATAACTTGCTGACCCAGCTGTCCTCCAAACGTGAGCGGCTGATGGGGATGCGTCGCGAGAGCAACCAGCGCATGGCAGATTTTGCTGTCGCTGATGTGACATTGTTCTGGTTGCTCAACGCGTTGAATACCTATCAGCCGGTGCTGGCAGACCTTAAAGCACACCCTGCTCGGCATCCGGAGTTGGTGTACCAGCAGTTGGTGAAATGCGCGGGGGCGCTGTTGACGTTTTCGTTGGACCAGAGTGTCGAGGACATTCCTGCCTATCAGCATACGCACCTTGAGTCTGTTTTCCCGCCGTTGATGCGTACGCTCTCCACATTGCTGGAAGCGAGCCTGCCGTCACGTGTGCTGGCTTTGGTACTCGAAGCGCGCAGTGCCAACCGATGGCAGGTGGCCCTGAACGATCCTCGTTTGCTTGAGCCAGACGGGGCTGACTTTTACCTGTCGGTGCGCTGCCGGCTGCCAGCCGTGCAAGTGCAAAGCCAGTTCCCACGGCTGTGCAAGATCGGCTCGCCTGATGATGTGGACTATCTCGTCAATGCAGCACTCGATGGCGTGCCCTTGAAACCCCTCAGCCATGTGCCTGCGGCGATACCGCTGCGTTTGGAAAACCAGTACTTCGCACTGGATCTCGGGCATGAGAAAGGGCGTGCCATGTTGGAGGACGGCGTATGCGCGCTCTATGTGCCGAGCGTGTTCCAGGACGCCACACTTGAGCTGTTCGCGGTGCTGCGCTCATGAGTCTCGCTCAGCAGAAACCCGGCACAGCCAAGGTGGATATCGACGCCTTGTTACAGGATACCTACTTGCTGGTGGTCGAGTTGCGACATGGCACAGGTGTGCACAGTAGCCCGGAACTTTGGCCGCGTTGCGTGGCGGATGTCGAGCATGTTCGGGCCTCTCTTCAGGAGGAGGGCCTGGATCGCCATAGCATCGAGCTTATCAGCCATGCGCAATGTGCCTTGCTGGATGAGACAGTGCTCGCTTGCGCCGAAGGTAAGGCCCATGAGGACTGGGCAATGGAGACCTTGCAGGCCAAGTTTTTCAGCAGTCATCAGGCGGGGGAATCGCTTTATGAAGACATGCGCACCGTGCTTCGGGAGGCCTCTGCACACCCTTATGTCTTCACGGTCTTTCAGCGGGCGCTGATGCTCGGTTTTCGGGGGCGCTACCGCGAAGTGAATCATCCAGAGCGGCAGCAATTGTTCGCTGCAATCGATGCGCATGTACCGCCCCTTGACACAAGTCAGTCCCTGGTCACCCAGATAGGGCCTACTTCACACCTCCCGATGTGGGGTTGGCTGCAGTCTCCTCTGGTCCACGTGGTGGCCGCATCTGGCCTGCTGATAGGCCTCTGGTGGGGGCTTGACCATACGCTGGGTGAGGCAGTGGCCTCGCTCCTGCCGGTGCAGGGGTGAGCGAGATGCAGCTGAGACAGGAGCAGGGGCTCTGGCTATGGGCCGGAACGTTGTCCTTGCTGCTCATTGCCACGCTTCCGCTTGCTGTTGAGTGGCAGCTCACGATCGCCGTGGTCGTCACGGGCGGAGTGTGGGCAGCATGGCGCCGAAGCAGGCGGATTGCCGGCGGCGAGGGACATGAACTGCAGTGGAGCAAGGGCACTAGCCTACCTGCAGGATCCTACCGCCATCCGGTTGTCTTGGTGGTAGGCGATTGTCTGGCTGAGCTGTTTGGTCCGTTACCCGCTGAGCAATGGGCATTGCGGGTAACGGGGGAGGGTTGCTATGTCCGGGTGCCCGACGCGCAGAAGCTGCCCACGACGATTGCCAGCCTGTTGCTGCAAAGGCCCGAATGGAATGAACAGCTGAGTGTCATGTGGGTCGTGGATCCCTCCGTCCATACAGATGTTGCAGTGTTGGCGAATGAACTGCGCAATGTGCACCGTCAGATTGTGAGGTTGCGCGAACGTGGTAGCCCACTGTCGCTGCTGGTGGTGGGGTTTTTCCAGAGCACTTCGCAGACCTCGGCCTGGTTTACCTGGGCAAGCGCCAAATCGAGCGTGCAAGTGCATGAATCAGGTATGTGCATGAGCCTGGCCGAATGGCAGGGTTGGAGCGCGGATCCTGATCTCCGGGCTGCTCGACTGCGAGACACTGTGCAATTGAGCGCTGCTGCTGGCTGGTTGAAAGCTCTCTGTATGTCGGAAATGCGCGTGCGGACTTCTCGCCAGGAGATCGCGGCCACCGCCTTTGCCCTTGCATGGACACCCAATTCCAGCGAGCGCCCTGACAACAACCTATGGCACCGCTGGCTGCAGGAGCGGACTGGGCTGAGCTTTGACCAAGGTACGTCTGATGATGCCTATGCTTCATTGCCGTTCCCTGACGCTCTGCTCCATTTGCTGCCTCGCAGTGCTCAACGTAATAGGCAACACAGAGCGGTGCTGGTGGGGGGCTGGCTGTTTGTGTTGGCAACCTCCATCGCGTTGGTAAGCTCTGCATGGCAGAACACATTGCTGGTACGCCAGGTCACCGAAGACTTACGGCGCTATGCCACTGCTTCGGTGAGTGCTGAGCCTGACAAGGGTCTCCAACGGGAGGGCGCGCTGGCAGTGCTTCGTCAGGATGCCGAGCGCTTGGACCACTATTACCGCCAGGGTGAGCCGTGGTCGCTGGGCCTCGGCTTGTACCAGGGCGAAAAACTGCGCCCGTCATTGCTGGCGGCCATCAACGGCCACCGTATCCCGAGGATGCCTCAGTCTTCGCCTGCCAGCCCTCAAATGGTTCGCTTGGACAGCCTCTCGCTTTTCAGCAGTGGCAGTGCGCAGCTGAAGGCGGATTCAACCAAGGTCCTGGTCACTGCATTGGCGGGCATCAAGGCCCAGCCAGGTTGGCTGATTGTGATCACGGGGCACACGGACGCTACCGGCAGCGACGAACAAAACCTGCGTTTGTCGCGAGCACGTGCGGCCGCGGTACACGACTGGATTCAACACATGGGCGACATCCCCAGCAACTGCTTCGCGGTGCAAGGCCTGGGAGCCAGCCAGCCAGTTGCAAGCAACGACACGGAACAAGGACGGTCGGCCAATCGCCGAGTTGAGATTCGCCTGGTGCCGGAGGCGGGGGCTTGCCTGTCCTCGACTGCGGCTTCTGGCCTGCAACCCCAGTCGCATTCCGCGACCTCCAACACTTGAAAGAGGATTTTCTAAATGGCTATTCCTGTTTACCTGTGGCTGAAAGACGATGGCGGTGCCGATATCAAAGGCTCGGTGGATGTTCAAGATCGAGGTGGGAGTATCGAGGTCGTCGCTCAGGATCATAACTTGTACATTCCGACTGATAACAACACTGGCAGATTGACCGGTACGCGCATCCATACCCCATTCCTTTTCACCAAAGAGATTGATGCGTCTTCCCCGTATCTCTATAAGGCCGTCACAACCGGTCAAACGCTCAAGTCGGCGGAGTTCAAGTGGTACAAGATTAATGATGCCGGCCAGGAAGTTGAGTATTTCAATACCAAGCTGGAGAACGTGAAGGTCGTTCAGGTTGCACCAAAAATGCACGACATCAAAGATCCTGAGAAAGAAAAGCACAACCATTTGGAATCGGTCGAATTGCGTTACGAAAAAATCACCTGGACATTCAAGGATGGAAACATCATCCATTCGGATTCCTGGAATGAACGTACTACCGCCTGATGGAACTTGGCCGTCGGTCTGTAATTGCTGACGGTCCCCAGTGTATTGGGTTGAGCGTCCGCGTGCGGGCGCTCAGCCAAGTACACCAAGGTTTCAGATACGTCCACTGATGACGTTACGTTGACCATTGACGACAAGGATGCCCTGTATGGCACATGATCCTACCCGCTTGCTCCGCCGTCTCAACGCTTATTGCACCCAGGCACTGACGGCGGCAGCGTCTTTGTGTCAGGCACGTGGGCACAGTCATATCAGCATTGAACACTGGTTGTTGAAGTTGTTTGAGCAAGGAGAAGGTGATCTTGTGGTCATCGCCCGCCGTTATGGGTTGGATGTGGATGCCCTTTGGCAAGGACTGCTTGAGTACTTCAATACCTTGCCGCGCAGCGTGCTCAGCAAGCCCCAACTAAGCCTCGAAGTGCAGCAACTGATCAGCAGCGCCTGGCTACTGGCATCGATGGATCGCGACTGTGAGCAATTGCGCTCCGTGCATGTGTTGGCGGCCCTGATTGAGACACCGGACTTACTCAAGTGCTCAGCCGCTTGGCCTCTATTGGGTATAGGTTCAACACAACTGCAACAGGTGGTAGCCCTGCTTGAATCGGATTCGGAAGAAAGGCAGTTGGTGCAGACTGTGTCGTTCAACCCCGCGACGGGACGGACGGCCAAGCCTACAAGCGCTGCGGATAGCGATGTGGCGCAGCCAGCGATCCTCGATCAGTTCAGCCATGATGTAACCGCCAAGGCCGCAGCGGGGCAGATCGATCCAGTCTTCGGACGTGACGATGAAATTCGTCAGGTGATTGACGTACTGAGCCGTCGCCGCAAGAACAACCCCATCCTGGTAGGAGATCCCGGTGTCGGGAAAACCGCCCTGGTCGAAGGACTTGCTTTGCGCATTGCCAGCGGCGAAGTCCCGGATAGCCTGAAACCGGTGAGTATCCGTACGCTGGACTTGGGGCTGCTTCAGGCTGGAGCCGGGGTCAAAGGTGAGTTCGAGCAGCGGCTCAAGAACGTGATCGATGCCGTCCAGCAATCGGAAACACCCATCCTGTTATTTATCGATGAAGCGCACACCCTGATCGGTGCTGGCAACCAGCCGGGGGGCGCTGATGCCGCAAACCTGCTGAAACCTGCCTTGGCGCGTGGCGAGTTGCGAACCATCGCTGCCACGACCTGGAGCGAATATAAGCAGTACTTCGAGCGCGATGCTGCGCTGGAGCGGCGCTTTCAGATGATCAAGGTGGATGAGCCGGATGATGCCAATGCTTGCTTGATGCTGCGCGGGCTCAAAGCGCGTTACGCCACCTATCACGGCGTGCACGTTCAAGACGCTGCAGTGCAGGCGGCGGTTAGTTTGTCCCGGCGTTTTCTGACGGGGCGCCGCCTGCCGGACAAAGCGGTTGACCTGATAGACACCGCGTGCGCACGCGTTCGTATGAGCCTCGATTGCGAGCCGCAGGCGCTGGTCCAGCTGAAGTCGCAAAAGACGGCCCTGACTGCAGAGCGAACTGCGTTGGAAGAGGATGCACAGCTTACTGGCAGGCTGATGGAGCCTCGTTTGGCGAAGATCAACGCCCAGCTGGTTCATCTCGAGAGCCAGCAGGCTGCGCTGGAGCTGCAGTATCAACAAGAGCTTGAGCTTACCCGTCAGTTGCTCAATGTTCGTCAGGCCGAGCAGGTCGATACAGCGGCCTGCGCGAAGCTGCAACAGGAACTGAGCTACGTACAGGGGAGTCGGCCGCTCCTATCGCTGGACGTGTGTGCCCGCAGTGTGGCTGAAGTGATCGCCGACTGGACGGGGGTGCCCCTTGGTAGCTTGCTCAAGGACGAACATGCCAGCTTGTTGAACCTGGAAGATCAGTTGGCCGAACGCATTGTTGGGCAGGACTCGGCCCTGCTTGCACTCGCTCAACGGCTACGTGCCGCGCGAACAGGGTTGACGAACGACAACGCGCCGATGGGCGTTTTCCTGCTGGTCGGCACCAGTGGCATCGGCAAGACGGAAACAGCACATGCCCTGGCCAGTAGCCTGTTCGGCGGTGAGAAGTCGCTCATCACGCTCAACATGTCCGAGTACCAAGAGGCGCACACCGTCAGCCAGCTGAAAGGGTCACCGCCTGGTTATGTTGGCTACGGCCAGGGTGGTGTGCTTACCGAGGCCGTTCGCCAGCGCCCCTACAGCGTCGTGTTGCTGGACGAGGTCGAGAAAGCCCACCGAGATGTACTCAACCTGTTCTACCAGGTTTTCGATCGTGGCTTCATGCGCGATGGTGAAGGCCGAGAGATCGATTTCCGCAACACGGTCATCCTGATGACCTCCAACCTCGGCAGTGATCTGCTTCAAGGTTGTGTGGAGCGACAGCCAGATATCGAGGACGCCGCGTTGCACGAACTGTTGCGGCCCGTGCTGCGCGCGCACTTCCAGCCTGCACTGCTGGCACGTTTCCAGACATTGATTTTCCGCCCGCTGGACTCCGGTGCGCTCAGGCGCATTGTCGCGATCAAGCTCGACCAGGTTGCCAGGCGTTTGCAGCGCCATTACGGGTTGCAGTGCGAAGTGGACGACTCACTTTACGAAGCCTTGGTCGTCGCCTGCCTGCTACCCGATACCGGCGCCCGCAACATCGACAGCCTGCTGAACCAGCAGATTTTGCCGGTACTTAGCCAACAGCTACTGCAGCGCCAAGCCCATGGCCAGCCAGCTCAAACGGTAACGCTTGGGTTCTGCGAAGACACCGGCATCAGTTTGAGCTTTTCGGATGAACACGACGCGGCGTTGTTGGCTGCCGAGAGGGCTTGATCATGGCTAAGCCTTTACTAGGTCCCACCCACAACCATTACACGCTTGAAATCGATGAACTGGATGACGTCGAACTCGATGTACTGTCGTTCAAAGGTGAGGAATGGCTCAGTCAACCGTTCATGTACACGGTGGCGTTTACCTCTCCCGCGCAGGATATTGATGTCGCCAAAGTCCTCGGGAAGGACGCCAGTTTTCAGATGGGGTCGTCAGAGCAGACACCGGCCAATGCGATCTCTGGGGCGGCGTCACGCACGTTGCATGGCGTGATTACGGGTTTCAAGCGCCTCTCCAGCTCCAAAGATGAAGCCCGTTATGAGGTGACCCTGCAGGCTCGCTTGGCGCTGCTCAGCCGTGGCAAACAGTACCGGATTTACCAACATCAGTCGGTTCCGGAGATCGTCGAAAGCATCTTGCGCAGCCGCCACCAGTTTGAGGGGCAGCACTTTCTGTTCGACCTGCTACGCGAATACCCCAAGCGTGAACAGGTCATGCAGTACGGTGAAAGTGACCTTGCCTTCATCAGTCGCCTGTTGGCAGAGGTGGGCATTTGGTACCGCTTCACGCACAACGACAAGCTGTTTATCGACGTTGTCGAGTTTCACGATCACCAGCAACATTATCAGTTCGACGTCAGTCTGCCGCTCCGCCCCCTGTCTGGCCTGACCAGCAACGGCCAGGATGGCGTCTGGGCGCTGCAGGTCAGCCATGAGGTGGTGGAGCAGCACATCAACGTTCGCGCCTATCACCACCGCGATGCGGCGGCTTTCCTGGAGGGGGACGTGGATCATAGCCGGGGTGCGACGACCACGTACGGGGAGGGCTACCACTACGGCGAACCCTATACCGCGCTGGGTGACGCAATTGCCCAGGATGAGGACCTGGAAAGCGAAAGTGGCTACTTCTACGCGCGCCTGAACCATGAACGCTTCCTCAACGGCCAAACCCGCTGCAGTGGCATCAGCAGCAGCGTGACACTCGCCCCAGGGCAAGTGGTTACAGTAACTGAAGGGGCACCGCAGGTCTTTGAGCCTGGGGTCGTCATGACGCATCTGACCGTCGAGGCTGCACGGGACCGTAGTCTGGAAGTCACCTTCGAGGCGATTCCCTACTCAGAGTCGATATGCTTTCGACCTCCATTGCCGAACAAGCCGCAGATCGCCGGGACGGTACCAGCGCGGGTCACCAGTACCCAGCAGAACGATCCTTATGGCCACATCGACCTGGAAGGTCGGTACCGTGTGAACTTCCTGTTCGATCGGGACAGTTGGAAAGCGGGCGAGGAGAGTGTCTGGCTACGGCTGGCGCGACCTTACGCGGGCGACACCCATGGCCTGCACCTGCCGCTGATCTGCGGCACCGAAGTGGCGGTGGCGTTCGAGCAAGGCGACCCGGACCGGCCCTACATCGCGCATGCCCTGCACGATAGCCAGCACCCCGACCATGTCACGCTGCGCAACTACAAACGCAACGTGTTGCGCACACCCGCGAACAACAAGTTGCGCATGGACGATACGCGGGGGCAGGAGCACGTCAAGCTCAGTACTGAACACAGTGGTAAGAGCCAGCTCAATTTGGGGCATTTCGTGGATGCTAACAATCAAAAACGTGGTGAGGGTTTTGAGTTGCGCACCGACGGTTGGGGGGCGATCCGTGGTGGCAAGGGATTGTTCATCAGCGCTGATGTGCAAGCAGATGCTGCTGGCGAAGCCCTCAACATGGAACGCGCCACCGCTCAGTTAGAAAGTGCGGAGCGACAATTGACCCAGTGGCACAAAATTGCACAGAACCATCGTAGCCACCAGCCTGATGTCGAGGGTTTGAGGCGGTTCGAGGCTCAGGCAGAAAACCTCAAAGGTTCCGCAATCTTGATTAGCGCACCTGATGGTGTTGGGACCGTGACGCCGGCAAGTCTGCTCCTGAAAAGTGGTGAAGCTCTCTATGCTCAAACTGATGAAGAGCTCAACTTGGCTGCAGGCACACGGCTCTTTGCCCACTCCGGCCAAGGAATTTCTCTCTTGGCGCAGCTGCAGGGCATGCGTCTGGTCTCTGGCAAAGGTCCGCTGGAAATCGAGTCGCATGGCGACTTGCTTAATCTGATTGCTCAGCAAGACATCACCCTCCAGTCTGTGGAGGGCCATATCCAATTGACGGCCAAAAAGGGCATTACGCTTGGCTGTGGTGGTGGTTACATCCGTATTACTGAGCAAGGCGAAATTCAGATTCATAGCCCGGGGCTGATCAGTCTCAAGGGCAAGCACAGATTCAATCCCCCTGCTGGTGAATCCTTCGAGCTGCCTGAGTTGCCGGGAACAGTGTGCAAGGAATGCTTGAAGAGGGCGCAGGCCGCTGCACAGGGCTTCGTACTCAGGGAGGCCCAAGTATGAGCACACAAGCGTGCACCACGTGGTTCAACCTTCTGCTGTGCGCGTGCGAGCAGGCACAGACCACCTATCTGCATGTGATCATCGACCAGGCTGGTTGCGAGTCACCGATGCGCCCCAGTGTGCTTAGCGTGGACCGGCTGCTGGATTGTTACTCCCTGTTCACTGGGCTGCCTGAGGAAGGTGCCGAGGATCTGGCCCCCCTGCTGGTGCGGGTTGATTTGAGAAAGCCATTGCAGAAGCAATGGTTTCTCGGTTTGCTGAACGCCACCCAAGGTCTGCCAGTGTTATTGATCTTGGCGTCTGATTGGCCCTTTCCAATACTCGCAGAGCACCTTGGTCGCTGCATTGAGGCACTCAACGGAGGGTGCCTGGGGTTACTGCGTTACTACGATCCGCGGCTGTTTCCCTTGCTGTTCAGTCACGTACTGACGCCCGAGCAGCAGCAAGCATTGTTACAGCCCGCTCTGTTCTGGAGTTGGCTTGACCGCGATGGCACGCCCCAGCACCTGTTTGGAACAGCGCAAAGTCCAGTCATCGACGACTCGCTCACGCCACTTGAACTTAGTGACAGTCAGATCGACGTGCTCTGTTGTGCCAGTGATGCTACCGCAGCAATGGCTAGTCTCGCTGCGGAACTTCCCTGCGAATGGGGAGCGGAACAGCGTTTCTGCGGTTGCTATAGCGGGATGTTGGCCGCCAGTTCGGCGGGTCTGCTGACAAGCAGTCAGCGCGAGGCACTTACCCTGGAGCAGGTGCGCAAGAGCTGGGTAAGCGAACCTGCAATTGGGGAAAAACATTGAAGGCAAGGCGTCCGCTGATGGGCTGAAGGGTAGTGGTTCTAGTCAGTCTCCCGCTCGCCCAAGCGGATGTTCCCGCACGTTCTATCGAGGCCCATTGCATGGCCAGGAGCCTAAGTCATGTCCAAAAAAAGCAAAACCTCCGTTTGGCTGCCGCCCCAGTTCCCGGTGCAAGGTCGCCTGCCCCAGCGTGTCGAGCAGGTGCAGCGCAACCTGTGGCTACGGCATAAGCCGGAGCGTGACCACCAGGATAGTCTGTGTCTAGTTGCCGGCTACCGATTGCCGCCGCCGTGCAGCAGGACCTTGCATATCAGCCTGTTCTTCGACGGAACCGGTAACAACCTGAACAACGACTTGTTCGAATCCGCCGTGCCGCACCCGACCAACATTGCCCGCTTGTTCCGCGCCACGATCGGCGCGGGCCATGTCGGCGGCACGGCCCACCGCAGCGGTCGAGCGAACGGCCTGACCGACGCGGCGGGCACTGCCAACGGTGATTACTACAAGTACTACATGCCTGGAGTGGGCACGCCGTTTCCGGAGGTAGGCGACCTGGACTACACCACCGAAGGCCTCGCGTTCGCTCTACGTGGCGAAGAGCGGATCAACTGGGGCCTGCTGATGATCATCGATGCGCTGCGTCGGGCGCTCGGGCTGCCGCGTTTGGACAACGCGGCGCTCAAGACCACCGTTAAAGCTATGGGGACGTTGCCCGGCACCGAGTGGATCAAAGGCCGGTTGAATCGACGCGGGAAGTTTCAAGAACAACTAAGTGCAATAGAGCGGACCTTGGAGATCGCTCTAGAGGGTACTTCGGCGGCTCAGCCCAAGCTGTTGGGAGTGCGGTTGTACGTTTATGGATTTTCGCGGGGCGCGGCCTCGGCGCGGGCGTTCGTTAACTGGCTGAATGAGTTGTTGGCGCCAGCTGAATCGACTCCGGGGCTCATCGTGGGGAAGCGGAAGCTGCCAGTCAGTGTGGAATACTTGGGGCTGTTGGACACGGTGGTGTCGGTGGGGCTGGCCGATATCGCGCCGGGGCCTACTGGGCATATGGGCTGGGGCGATAGTAGTCAGGCGTTGCCTTCGGGGGCTCTGCTCAAACGTTGCCTGCATATCGTCGCCAGCCATGAGCAACGGTTGAGCTTTCCGTTGGATTCTATCCGCCGGGAGGATGGCAGCTACCCGGCAAACAGCGTGGAGGTGATCTATCCCGGAGTGCATTCGGATCAGGGTGGAGGGTATCCGCCGGGGGATCAGGGGAAGGCTATTAGCTCGGATAGTCGGGTTGGGGATGGTTTGCTGCTTTCTCAAATCGCATTAAACGATCTCTATAGCCATGCGTTTGCTTACGGAGCTCCTTTTAAAGTTCCGAAAACGGTATTGCCTATGGAGTTGAGGGACTATTGGAGAGTTCTGGATCTGCAAAGTGAAAGAGAGTTCGCCATTGCCCCAGAGCTAATTCGTCGGTTCAACGCATGGAGGCAAGTAACCATTGAATTATGTTCTGCATCCGATCAACCGGAGCGAGGTCTAATCGAGCAGTATCAACCCCTTCCCGCCACCGTCTCCCTAGAAGACGCTCTGCGTAACCAGATGGAGTGGCTGACCGCTTGGCGTATCGATCGCTATGCCTTCCGCAGCTTGGAGGCCACGGACTTTTTCCGTGCCGCCACAGATGCATACAACACTGATGAAGCCCGACGAAATGCCGAAGTCGAGCGGAACCAAAAGCAGGCCGAGGTTATCAAGCGACGAGAGCTCCAACAGCGTCGCGGCGCCCCCAAAATGCCGCTGGAACCGGGCATCAAGGACTTCGACCCCGATAAGTCGAAGACTCAACTGCGCGAGGCCGCCGAAGAGTTCGGCAGGATTTACCGCGACCTCGACAGCGACCCCTACCTGACTTTTTTCCGACGTGCACGCTGGGTGAACATCCCCGCGCTGATTACCTACCTGAAGAGCGCCGACACGATCGCTGAACGCAAGCGTATGAAGGCTGGTGGGCGTGCCAAGGTCAGCCAGCTGTTTCCCCCTCCGCTAGGCCAACAAAACCATACCCGCGAAGACCACCGGGGCGAAGTGGACGAACTGCGCAACAGCGCGCAGCCCGAGGGCCTGCTACGCGCTCTGTTCGACGACCAAGTGCATGACTCACGCGCCTGGTTTCTCCATGCCGTGTTCAATGCTACCTACAAGGGCATACCGGTTGCGGTCGGACGGGAACCGTGGGGCAGCTACTTCAGTGAACGCATGGTGTTCTTCGGTGAGGCCAACCGTCGAGACTTGGTCCTGATACCCGCGCCAGGCATTCAGGCCGATAACAACGCGGCCCTTGCGCTGGGGAATGATGACTTTAGCGAGCCGGTAGGGCAGGACACCCAACGCCTGGCCAAGGCACAGAAAGAAATTGACGAGCAGTGGAGGTCGCACTACGTCAATGTGACGGGGGGGAAGGGCATCAATGGCTGATACGACTTGTCGGATTTTGCTCTGCATGCTCGCTGTCACGAGTGCGGTCACGAATGGGCTTATGCCTGTTGCATCCGCTAGCACCATCGAAGCCATCAACCATACCCACTGGGCGATCAATCGTTTCAGTGTGGATGGGCGATCCGGGATCGACATTATTGGTGCGCATCAGGGTGGCGGTGGTGGATGTTGCTACACCGTACCTGAGCAATGGAAGCCTGGGTCTACCGTGAGGGTTGATTGGGAAACTGGCGCTAGCGGCATGAGCGCTTTAGCTGACGAATATCCAGGGTTCGCTGATTGGTCTAAATATTTGGATTGGGTTAGCAAAGTCGAGGCTGAAAAACGCCAACACAGCAAACTCGTTCCCATCCCCGACTACACCAATCAGAAAGTCTGCGGCATCACAGTGCATTTTCTGCCTTGCGATGAGATTCAGGTCACTACCTCCTGTTACGCCTACGGCAGCCCCGAGTATCCGATCAAAACCCCGCTGCAATTGCCAGAGCCGCAGTCATGCCCTGCCAAAAGCAGTGACCGGCAGGAGGAGCAGTAATGCACGCGTTCATTAGAAAGGGTGACAGCTTACGGGAGGCAGGCGGCGAGGTGCTCGAAGGGCACAGAGGCGTGCAGCCAGTCAAAGCAAAACGTGCAGGCAAGTTCATGCAGCGCCGTGTATTGGACCTTGCCCTCGGCACTGTGGCGATGTTCGTGAGCGTTACGGTAGCCAGTGCGAGCAGCATTTATGGGGTCAACCACACCCATTGGGCAATCAACCGGTTCAGCGTCGATGGCCGTTCAGCCGTTGACATTATTGGGCCGTATCAAGGCGGCGGTGGAGGGTGCTGCTACACCGTTCCGCCGCAGTGGCGGCCAGGGATGACGGTACGGGTCGATTGGGAAACCGGAGTAGGGGCACAAAAGGATTTCCTGGATTTGCGGATGAGGCGAAGTATGACGCTTGGTTAGAACAAATCGAGGCACAAAAGCGCAGTCACCAGAAATTTGTCCCTGTACCTGACTACTCCGGCCAGAAAGTCTGTGGCATCACTGTGCATTTCCTTCCCTGTGATGAGCTTCAGGTCACCACTTCCTGTTACGGCTACGGTAGCCCCGAGTACCCGATTAAAACCGCGCTGGAACTGCCGGAGCCGCAGTCATGTCCTGCCAAAAGCACTGACCAGAAGGAGCAATAGTGATGAACGCCTTCATTAGAAAGGGTGACAGCTTGCGGGAGGCGGGCGGCGAGGTCCTCGAAGGGCACTATCTGTGCGACGGCCAGCCGATTGCCTGCCAGGGAGACGCTGTGCGCTGCAACCTGCATGGGCTGACGGTGATTGCCGAAGGCAGTGACCTCGTCGAAATCGACGGTTGCCCGGTGGCACTGCACGCTGACCGCTGTGCTTGCGGCTGTAGCCTAGTCAGTTCCATGCCCGATGTACTGGCTGCTTCATGAAGAGGACTACGGAGTTTGCACCCTATCCACTGGTGCCTGAGCCTCGCTATTGGCGCTGGTTTGCAGGGGCAGTAGGGTTGTTGGCATTGCTCGGCATCGGAAGGGCCCTGCCGCCCTCCCTAGTTGCACCGCACCTTTTCGCCTTCACGGTGGGAGGCATGTTGCTCGCAGGCATACTGGCATTCTTGTTTCATGTGCTTTATTTCCGATTCAACCGCCACAACGCCCAGTGCTATGGCGAAGCGGTGGAGCGGGAACAGCGGGCCTGGTGGGCACAGCATCGCCAGAAAGCTGCGCTGGTCGAGTCGGTTCTGCTGAGTGCTTCGTGCAGTAGCCCGGAGGATCTGGACGGCTTGCTAGACCCTTCGAAGCAGCCACCCGTGGCACGGGAGACGGGTGAAGGCTTCGCGCTTCGTTTGCTCCAGGTGTTTGGACGCGACGCGAAGCAGCGGGAGCAAGAACTGGCAACGCTGCTCGCACTGAAGTGGGGAGTACAGCGTGGCACCGATCAGCGCTTGACCCCATCAAGCTGTTACTGGCATGGCTCGCAGGCAGCCTGGCGTGCATTCGTCGAGCAGATGGCGCAGTGCTGTCCTGATGTGCACCTGCCTGAATATCCTCAGACATGGGATGGGATTCTTAGCCTTGACGCGATCATCGATCAGTTGCAAAGGGTTCCTGATGGTGCGCGTGTGCTCTGTGCCGGTTGTCAGAGTTCCTCACCTGATCGTGCAAGTTCTTTGCCGGCAGGCGAGGCCGCAGTGCTATGGCTACTTGGCGCTGAAGGAGACGTGGCCTTTTCTCGTGGCGAGTGGTTCTCGCAGGCAGACGATGACCTGGCGACCGTTGCCCAACGGGCCGTTAAGCAAAGCCTGCTGGAGGCTCCGGCGCAGATCTGCTTGTCGTTCTCTCAGCCTGACGTACCTGGGCTGGCCACAATCGGCTGGAATGCTAAGACCAACGTTCAGGACGCCAATTTTGGCGCGTTGAACCAACTTGAAGCAATGGTCGTGCAGACCCTCGCCGCTTGGTACGTCAAGCAGCATGGCGTGCCCTGCGCATGGCTGGCTTCAGACCCTCATTTCATCTTGACCCTTGGAATTGTGCGGCCCCATGAATCAGGTAGCTGAATCACAACAAGTATCTGCTTGGCGAACGGTATTTTTACTCGCTGTAATGATGGCTGTATTTGTCACCGCCTGTGGGGCGGCCTGGTGGTTATGGGCAGGGCAGCCGAGCAGTCGGACTTCACTCGTGGACCTGCTCTTCAAGGGGCTGATTTCTTGGGGACTGCTTTTCGTAACATCGGTGCTCGTATGGCGGGGAGTGCTGCACGGGATCCGGGGGCTTGTGCATCATCCTAGGGTGCACCCGACTGATCTGGAGGTCGAGGCTGGATTCCCGGATGTGAATGCCCAAATCCAGACGCATTTACGGCAGCACCATGGTCAGTTCTGGCGGCGACGAGTCCGGTTGTATGTCGTTGTTGGTGAGCCAACCGAAGTCGAAGCGGTCGCCCCCGGCCTGACGCGCCAGCTGTGGCTGATGGGAAAGGATGATGTTCTGCTCTGGGGGGGAAGTGTACAGACCACTATCGATAAAGCCTTGATAGAACAATGGTGCACGCTAGGCCACAGAGGAGGGCTGCATGGCACCATCTGGGTGGTGAACCAAGCTCAGTACAGCGATAGCGCCTCTTTTGGCGGCATTGTCAACAGGTTACAGGAGCTGGCCCGGCTATTAGGCTGGAGTCTATCTCTGCATGTGTGGCAGGTCTGCGACAGCGACTGGGCACAGCCAGCCCGTGACGTGCGGGGGGTGGGCTGCCAGTTATCATCCCGGTTCACCGCAGTCCAACTGGCTGAGTGTCTAGGTAACTTGCAACAGCAGCTGCGCGAGCAGGGTCTAGCGCAGATTCAAGGTCAGACAGCTCACGACTTTCTTCTGCGGCTTGCTCGTGATTTGCAGGTTGACGGTGCTGATCGATGGTATCGCGTGCTCAAGTCCCTCTCAGGAAGGGCCATACGAGGCGTCCAGCTTCGTGGTTTGTGGTTTAGTTTGCCAGTTCATAGGTCAGAATCGGCGACGGCAATCGAACACTACTGGCCTGACGACCCCGCTTGGTCTGGAATTCTCAACGACCGTTCGGCTCGACCTCGCAGATTTGGTTGGAATCCGCTGAGAATCGTCTACACCTCCGCGCTCGGGCTTGCAGCTGTCTGGGGCATTGGCTTGTTGGTTTCATTCACCAGCAACCGTGTCGAAGTCGGCCGAGTGGAAGCTGCGTACCGAGCGCTACAACAGCCCGAGGCCGCTAGTGATCCAGCGCACGCCCTGGCCGAGTTGGTTCGTGAATTGTCCCGTCTGGACTACCGTGGCGAGCACGGAGCACCCTGGTATCAACGCTTTGGCCTGAACCGCTCCAATGACCTGCGTGAGGCGGTGTGGCCGCTGTATGTCGAGGCCAATGACCGCCTTCTTCGGGGCCCGGCCGCATCCGACTTGGAGAGACAACTCACCGCGCTGGTCAAGCTCGCACCGGGTAGCCCGGCCCGCGCCGAGAGAGCGCAGCAGGCCTATGATCAGCTCAAGGCCTACCTGATGCTGGCCCGCCCGGAAAAGGCCGATGCAGATTTCCTGGTCGATAGTGTGGGTGCAAACCAGCCTGCCATGTGGCGGTTCTACGCTGAGCATTTGCCTGATCATCCGGAATGGGCGATCAAGGCCAATCCCAGACTGATTGGTCAGGTTCGCCAGGTGCTGCTCGGCGAGTTGGGGCAGCGCAACGCGGAAGCCGCGCTGTACCAGCACGTCCTCGACACTGCGGCGAACCACTATCCGCCCATGGGCTTGCAGCAGATGGTCGGTGACACTGATGCGACCTCCCTGTTCACCAGTCGCGAGCAAGTCCCCGGAGTGTTCACCCGCGAAGCTTGGGAGGGTCAGGTACGTTCGGCCATTGATGACGCCGCTAAGGCGCGTCGTGAAGAGATCGACTGGGTATTGAGCGACAATGTGGGTGATGTGGGGGGCGAGCTGAGCCCTGAGCAACTGAAAGCGCGGCTGACCGCGCGCTATTTTCGGGATTACAGCAGCGCTTGGCTGGCCTTTCTCAATAGCCTGCGCTGGCAGCAGAGTACCACTCTGCATGATGTGATCACCCAGCTGACGGTGATGAGCGATGCACGCCAGTCGCCTTTGATCGCCCTGATGAACACCCTGAGTTACCAAGGGCAGGCGGGTGTCCGTGGCCAGGCTTTGGCTGACTCACTGATCGAATCGGCGCAGAAGCTGGTGGGGCAAAAAGCAGCACCGATGGTTGATCAGCTGGCTCAAGTGCCTGGCGGCCCACTCGACAGCACGTTCGGCCCGCTGATGGCCTTGCTCGGCAAAGATCCCGAAGGCCGATCCGGCAGCGACCATTTAAGCCTGCAAGCCTTTCTCACGCGCGTCACCAGCGTGCGGCTGAAGCTGCAGCAGATCACCAATGCCCCAGACCCGCAGGCCATGACACAAGCGCTCGCGCAGTCCGTGTTTCAAGGCAAGGGCGTCGATCTTACTGACGCGCAGTCCTACGGCAACCTGATTGCCGCGAGCCTGGGCGCCGAGTGGGGCCCTGTGGCCCATGCGTTGTTCGTGCAACCACTGGCGCAGGCCTGGCAGCAGATCCTGCAGCCTTCATCGGCAGGCCTCAACCGGGATTGGCAGCGCGCCATCGTCGATGAGTGGCACGGCGCATTCGACAACCGTTACCCCTTTGTTGCCTCTAGCAGTGATGCATCCCTGCCCATGCTCGGGCAGATGATTCGCGCCGACTCCGGGCGCATCGAGCAGTTTCTGCACCAGCAGCTCAACGGGCTGGTGCGCAAAGAGGGGAGTCGCTGGGTGATCGATCCCCGCCAGAGCCAGGGCTTGCGCTTCAACCCGGCCTTTCTGGAGGCAATCAATCAACTCAGCCAATTGGCGGATGTGCTGTACACCGACGGCGGCATGGGCATGAGCTTCGAACTGCGGGGCAAACCCGTGCAGGACGTGGTGCAGACCAGCTTCGTGCTCAACGGCGAGAATCATCATTACTTCAACCAGCGTGAGCGCTGGCAGCGCTTTCGCTGGCCAGGGCAGGGTGACCACCCGGGCATCAGCCTGACCTGGACCAGCGTGCATGGCGGAGAACGGTTGTATGCGGACTACCAGGGTACTTGGGGTTTGATACGCCTGCTGGAGGAGGCCAATGTCACCCCTCTGGATGACGGCGACAGCCGTTTTCGGGTGGTGCTAAGTGCGCCGGACGGCCTCGGCCTGACGTGGCACCTGCGTACCGAGCTGGCTGAAGGCCCGCTGGCATTGCTCAAGTTGCGCAGCTTCCGCCTGCCCAGGGACATCTTCCTTGTGGACGATGCGCGTTACGCGCAGAACGGGGGCCCCCAATGACTCTGAAAAGCCTGGTCGCAAGCTGCCTGCCGGAGCGTGATGCCATCGCCTTGGCCCGAGAGTACGGCCAACGCTGGGAAGCCTGGTTGTCCCCCATCAGTGCTGACGCGCCTGTCGGTGAGGACCCTGGCTATGACGACGATTTTCAGCGCATGCGCGAAGAGGTTAACCGGCTCTCCGGGGCTGATGTAGAGCTGGTGGCAGAGCTTGGGCAGAGGCTGCTGCAACATGCTTGCAAAGACCTGCGCGTCGCTACGTACTACCTCTGGGCCCGCCTGCACACGGATGGGGAGCCAGGGCTGGCAGACGGCTTGAACCTGCTGGCCGCGTTGCTGGAGCGTTATGCTGCGGACATCCTGCCAACGCGTCCCAACAGCCGGAAAATGGCCCTGGAGTGGCTGTCCGGTAACCGGGTGCTGGCCAGCCTGTCGCTGTATCCCCAGGTGGTCAAGGCCGAGGCCCAGCGCACCGTGGCTGCACTGGTGTGGCTAGAGCAGGGCTTTGGCACCTGGCCAGAAGACCACCGGCCACGCTTGGATGGCCTTTACACCGCGCTGTCTGCCCGCCTGGCAGTGGCGGGCGGCGTAGACGCGATTGTTCCGCAGACCAGTAACGAATCAGCGCCGAACGACGCTGCCAGCAGCCCGAAGTCGTCGCCGATCAAGTCCGGGCGAGAGCTGCTGGACAGTGGCCGTCAGTTGGCGAACTACCTGCGTGACCAACCTGAGGGTTGGCTGGCCGCCCATCGGCTGATGAAGAGCCTGCGCTGGGACACCGTGCACCAGGTACCACCGCAGGACGCACAGGGCATTACCCGGCTGGCGCCCCCGCGCGGTGAATACCGTGCCCAGTTAAAACGCCTGCACGTGCAGCAACGCTGGAGTGAGTTGATCGACCAGGCCGAGCGGATGTATGCCGAGGGCGTCAACCATTTCTGGTTGGACCTGCAATGGCATCTGCATCAGGCCTTGAGCAAATCACCCCATCCGCACAGTAGCTGGGCAGCCATCGTCAAACATGACCTGAACATGCTGCTGCAGCGGTTGCCAGGGCTGGACATGCTGTATTGGAACGATGGCTCGGCCTTCGCGGATGAAGCCACACGCGAGTGGATCAACCAGCACGTCAGCGACAGCCGCTCCGCGCAATGGCTACCTGCTGCAGCCTCGGCAACCACCACGGCAACCTGCGAAATCCTCGCGCTGGAACCCGAGGCACTGGCGCAAGCCGATGCTGAGGGTGTCGAGCAAGCGCTGGCGTGGCTTGCAAACCGGCCCGATACGCAGGCCGGGCGGCAACGCTGGTTGCTGCGGCTGCTGATGGCCCGGGTGGCCGAGCAGTACGGCAAGGCCGAACTGGCCATTCATTTGTTCACTGAACTGGATACCACCGCGCACCACCACGCACTGACCGACTGGGAGCCAGAGTTGATCTTTGAGGTCAAGGCGCGGTTGCTCAAGCTGCTGCGTTTGAAAGCCCAGCGCAACGATGCCGATCGGCCAGCCCTGGCGCGGCAGATGGAGCAACAGCTGGCGGCGCTGGTAGCCATTGACCCGGTACGCGCTGCGGTGCTGTGCAGCTAACTCACATTGATCAGGATCCTGTTTTGAGCAAGGACAACCCAACCCTACGGTACTTTGATGCCGAGATGCGCTACCTGCGTGAAGCCGGTAAAGAATTTGCCCAGGCGTTTCCGGACCGCGCGGCGCAGCTGAACCTGAATAAACCTGGGGCGCAGGACCCCTATGTGGAGCGCCTGTTCGAAGGCTTCGCGTTCTTGATGGGGCGCCTGCGCGAAAAACTGGACGACGATTTGCCCGAACTGACCGAAGGGCTGGTCAGCCTGCTCTGGCCACACTACCTGCGCACTATCCCCTCGCTGGCAATCGTTGAGCTCATGCCTGATGTCAGCCAGATGAAAGGCACCGAATCCATTGCCAGGGGGTTTCAGGTGTTGTCTCAGCCAGTGGGTCCGCAACGTACCCGCTGCCGCTACTCCACGACACAGGACCTGCCGCTTCAGCCGCTCACGCTCGACACCGTGCGTCTTGATCACGAGCCTGATGGGCGCGCGGTGCTGCGTTTGCGTTTCTTGTGCGGGGAAATGGCAGATTGGAGCCGGCTGGATCTTGCTCAGATACCGCTGTACCTGAACGCCGATGCCGCATTGGCCAGTGCACTGCATCAAGCACTGACTTTGAAGGTACAGGCGTTATATGTGCGTATGCCGGGCGAGGCAGAACGCCAAACACTTGAAGGCCATTTCAAGCCCAAGGGCTTCGCCGATGATGACCGTCTTTGGCCCAAAGGTGATAGTGCGTTCAGCGGCTACCAGCTGCTGCTTGAGTACTTCACCTTCCGCGAGAAATTCATGTTCGTGACGCTGTGCGGTTTGGAGTCGTTGTCATTGCCACTGGGCGCTACTTGGTTCGAGCTTGATGTCGTGCTGTGTGAAGCATGGTCGCATGCCTTCACGCCCAACGAGGAGCACATCCGTTTACACGCGGTCCCCGTGATCAATTTGTTCCCGCTGGATGCGGACCCGCTCAACCTGGACCCGCTGCAGAACGAGTACCTGCTTCGCCCGATGCGGCTGCAGGACGGGCACACGGAAATCTATTCCGTGGACAGGGTGTCCGGTTCCAAGAAGAGTGTCCGTCAGGACTACGTGCCTTTCAGCAGCTTTCGCCACAAGGGTGGCATGCTCCGCGATGAAGCCCCCGAGCGGTATTTTCATACCCGCCTCAGGCAGGGCGCCAATGGTCTTCATGACACCTGGCTGATCCTGGGCGGGGAAGGCTTTGACAAGGATGTGCTGCTCAAGCGCAAAAGCCTGTCACTGCGCCTTACCGGGACCAATGGCCAACTGCCGCGCAAGGCCCTGCGCAGTACATTGCTCGACGCGGCCGCGCAATCCACCCAGGCGGGGCTGCAGGTGCGCAACCTGACCTCACCCACGCTGCCATGTTATCCGCCGAATCGTGACCGGTTCCACTGGCGGGTACTGAGCCACCTGGGCTCGAACTTCTTGCCCATGCTCAATAGTGCTGAAGTGCTGCGTGGCACGCTGGCGTTGTACGAGTGGACGGGTAGCGAAACCAATCGCCGTCGCTTGGAGGCCATCGTTGAGGTCAAGCATCACCTTATCCAGCGGTTCGAAAAAGGGTTCTTGCTGCGCGGCGTGGATATCGAGGTGACGCTCGACAGCAATGGTTTTTCGGGGGAGGGGGACATCTGCCTGTTCGGTGAAATGCTCAGCCGGTTCTTCGCGCTGTATGCCGACATTCACTTGTGCACGCAACTGACGTTGATCCTGCAACCGACGGGGAGGTGCCTGCGATGGAGCGAACATCACAGTCAGCGTATTCCAGGCTGAAGGCAGAAGGGCTTTTGCAGGTGCTGGAGGGGCAGGTTGCCTCGGCCAACGTGTATCGCGTCTGCCAGTTGCTCGAGCAGGTACTGGTCGATCACCCACCGCTGGGCAGTACCGCACACCCGGTTGATGACGGGGTCCGCTTTCGGCCCGACCCAGGCATGGGCTTTCCCGCCAGTGAGCTGAAGGCCATAGAGTTCGACGACGCCTGTCCCGAACGCCCTATTACGATACGAACTCGGCTACTTGGTTTGTATGGTGTCGATTCGCCGCTGCCAACGGCCTACCTGGACGACATCGCCCAGCGCCGTGAGGGCCACGAAGCTGTAGAGGCGTTTCTCGATATCTTCAACCACCGGGTATTCACCCAGTTCTATCGGATCTGGCGCAAATACTCGTATCCCGCCACCTTTGAGGCGGGCGGTAGCGATGCGACTTCACAGTGCCTGTTGGGCTTGATCGGCCTTGGAGTACCCGGTACTGCCGAGCGTATCGCCACGCCCATGTCTCGCTTTTTGGCATTGCTCAGCGTGATGCGCTTGCCGACCCGCAACGCTGAGGGCATTGGCGCGTTGGTCAAGCTGCTGGCGCCGAGCACGGAGGCACATGTCACCGGGCATTGGCCGCAACGTGTCGTGCTTGAGCGACCAGCCAGCCTGGAAACGAAAAGCCCGGTAAGTCTTTCCCAAGGCATGCCGCTAGGCGCTGTCGGAACGGATGCGAACAGCCAGTTGCGCCTGTTGCTGCACACCAATGATCCGGAAGAGGCGCGCGAGTGGCTTCCTGGGGGGCAGTTGCTGCTCGACTTGCGGGTGCTGCTGGAGGTGTACCTGGGGTGGCGCTGTACGGCCAAGCTACAGCTGTCGATTCCGCTGCGTCTGCTGCCCGTGCCGGTACTGGGCCGTGCGCAAGTCAGGTTGGGAATGACGGCAGTACTGGGGTTGCCGACCGGTGAAGAGGCTACAGCCAACACCGACACCATCACAGTCAACCTGGGCCGCTATCAAGGCCTACAACTGAATCCTTGCGACAGGGAGGTATCGCATGTGGCGTACCGCTTCTAAACGCTTCACGGTCGTGGCGCTGGTGACACTGCTGGGCGGCTGCGGCCTCACCCAGAAGGTTGTGGAGGGTACGGCTTCCACGGCCCGTGCGGTTTTCTACAAGCAAGTCAAAACATTGCATCTGGATTTCACCGGCCGGTCAGCGATGAATACCGACAGCATGGAGATGAGTGGGTTGTCCGTTTCGGTGCTGGTGCGTGTCTACCAGTTGCGGGATCACAAGGCTCTGGACAAGGCAACTTACGACGATCTGGTCAGCCACGGCGAGCGCGTGCTGGGGGGCGACCTGTTGAGCGAAAAAGCCGTAGTGGTCAAACCTGGTGAGGCGGCTCAGCTCAGCACGCCTTTGCATAGGGAGGCTCAGTACATTGCCGTGATTGCGTTGTTCCGAAATCCGGACATGGAGCAAGACGCGTGGCGTTTGACCTTGCAGCGTGATGACCTCGATCCGGACCAGCCCAGGGTTGTCGAGTTGGGTGATAACCGCTTGAAGTTGCGGCCGCGCAGCGAGGACTGAGCACATGATCGAACCAAGCCCTTCGCTTTACGAAACGCTGCTGCAGAATTTCAGCGGCGAGTTGGAGCTGGATCGGGTCAGTGATGATGATCAACTGACGCTTTCGGTTCTGGACAACCTTCAGCGCATTCTAAACAGCCGGGCCGGCACACTCGCGCATCTGCCGGACTATGGCTTGCCGGATATGGGCACGGTTCTTCAAGGGTTGCCGGCCTCGGCCCATGGTTTGATGAATGACATCGTGAGCACGTTGCGCAGGTATGAGCCGCGGCTCGCAGAAGTACGCATCGAGCTGGTGCCGCAGCGACGGCCCGGCCATTTGGAATACGCACTCGATGTACGCATCAAGGGCGGTGGCCGCGCCACCTTTGGGACCACGCTTGCACCTGACGGGAGGGTGGTTGTACGTCACCTGAAACAGGAAGGCTATCTCGCCAAGCTATAGACCTACGGACAAGGAGGCCAGATGACGGCGCTTTTTGAAATGCGGATTCGCTTGGGCGGCGACCCAGGCAGTTTTGATGAGTTCAACGTGTTGCGCGGCGAGTTGGCCAAGCTTGATCATCCTGCGTGTCCTGACGTTGACTGGGCAAAAGTTGAAGCGTTGTGCTTGAGGCTCTTCGAACGGAACGGGGTGGAGCTGCAGACCGCAGTGTCCTTTATCCTGGCGCGTAGCTACCGTACGGGGCTCGCTGGTTTGACCGAGGGGGTGGCATTGCTCGCCACTCTCACGGACGAGTGGCCGCGCTTGTGGCCGGTGCAGGCTTCAGCTCGGATCGAGCTCATCGCCTGGTTGTTTGCTCAGCTACATCCCCTGGTTCGAATGCTGGAATGGGGCGGATCGAGTCTGGCGACGCTGAGGGAACTGATCGTTGAGCTGGGGCGGCTTGAGCACCGTTTGGAGCGGCTTGGCCATGCTTCCTTGGCTTCGCTGAAGGTGTTTCGACAGCAGATCAGTAGCGTGATGCAGCGGATGTCGGGAAGCAGGGACGTGCCGATGCCGCTTCCGTTGCAACCATGGGCATCACCAGCCGAGCCAGCGCTTAGCCCTCCGATCGCTGCGGTTGTCTCAGCACCACCGACTTACACCTTTGTAGTTGAACCAGCGGCGCAGAAACGCGCGGTGTTGCCGTGGTTGCTGACACTGACGGTCACCAGTGTCTTTGTGGGGTGGCTGGGCTGGCAAGAATGGGCATCCAGGCAAGTCAAAGAGCCGCCCACGCCTGAGCCGATCCAACTCGACAGTCTGAATCTGTTTGATCCGGGCAGTGCCGAACTGAAGCCCGGTTCAACCAAACTGCTGATAAACGCACTGGTTGGCATCAAGGCTCAACCGGGTTGGCTGATTGTTATCTCCGGGCATGCGGATGCACGGGGTGACGCGGCCAAGAATCTCGACCTGTCCCGTGCCCGTGCTTCAGCCGTGCGCGACTGGATGCAACGGATGGGGGATATCCCGGACAGTTGTTTTGCTGTTCAAGGTGTCGCGGCCAGCCAGCCGGTCAGCAGCAACCACACATTCGATGGGCGGGCGGAGAATCGTCGTGTGGACATCCGGCTATTGCCGCAGAGCAGTGCGTGCGGGGGGGAGAGCGATGACATTCGCGTTGAGCCGCGTAGCGATAGCATCTAACCCCAATATCCCGTCGATGCCGCCGCTCCCTTTCAGCGCGGTCTTGTGCCGCGAAAGGGTCGAGTCACCCTTTCAATCCTTGATCATCCCTCGCAGCACTGCCCGCGCTTCTTCAGTACGCAAGCATTCGATGAACAGTCGGCTTTCCCGCGCCACCGTGGCCTCCAGCTCCGCCCGCTGGCTGTCCTTGAGCAGCCGCTTGCTGATCCGCAGTGCCGCCTGCGGGTAGCCTTGCAGCTGCCGCGCCAGCGTGCGGGCAGCGTCCAGGCACTGTTCGCCGTTTTCATGCAGCTCATTGGCCAGCCCCCAGGCCAGCATCTGTTCGCCATCCAGCAATGCATTGGTCAGCAGCAAGCGTGCCGCCCGGGCCTGGCCAAGCACACGCGGCAGCAGCAGGCTGGAACCAAACTCCGGGCACACACCCAGCGGCGCGAAAGGCATGCGCAGCTTGGTCGAGCGGCTGACCAGCACCTGGTCGCAGTGCAGCAACAGGGTGGCCCCGATGCCGATCGCCGCACCACTGACCGCTGCGATCAGCGGCTTGTCCAGGCCCATGACCACCCGCATCAGGCGGAATACCGGGCTGTCCAGGTCGCTGGGCGGGTTGTCGAGGAAGTCGCGAAGGTCGTTGCCAGCGCTGAAGCAGTGCGGCCCACCGGTGATGATGATGGCATCGACAGCGGGGTCTTCACCTGCCGCCAGCAACAGGTCGCCCAGCAGCTGGTACATGGCAGTGTTCAGGGCATTGAGCTTGTCGGGGCGGTTGAAGGCCAGGGTCAGCAGGCCTTGGTCCAGCTCGCGTGTGATCAGGTCGTTCATGGCAGCCGCTTTTATTGTTGTGAGGGGGCCCTGACGGGCAGTGGCGCTTAGGGTTTATCACGCAGTCCGGCTTGTTGTACAGTCGTTCAGTCCAGCCCCTAACCAGAGACCCACCGATGACTCAGGAAGCCCGCTACCACCGCATGCTGCCGGAATTGCGCAAAGCCAACCTGGTCGAGGCGACCCTGGTGTGCCTCAAGCGCCATGGTTTCCAGGGGGCTTCGATCCGCAAGATCTCGGCTGAGGCCGGGGTCTCGGTCGGGCTGATCAGCCACCATTACGCCGGCAAGGACGAACTGGTGGCAGAGGCTTACATGGCCGTCACCGGTCGGGTGATGGGCCTGTTGCGCGAGGCCATGGCCCAAGCTGCGCCCAATGCCCGCGAGCGGTTGTCGGCGTTTTTCCGTGCCTCGTTCTGCGCCGAGCTGCTCGACCCGCAATTGCTCGATGCCTGGCTGGCCTTCTGGGGCGCGGTGAAGACCGCCGACGCGATCAACCAGGTGCACGACCACTCCTACGGCGAGTACCGCAACGAACTTGGCCAGCTGCTGGCCAGACTGGCCGAGGAGGAGGGCTGGCAAGGCTTCGATGCCGACCTGGCGGCCATCAGCCTGAGCGCCTTGCTCGACGGCCTGTGGCTGGAGTCGGGCCTGAACCCCGGCACCTTCACCCCCGAGCAGGGCGTGATCATCTGCGAGGCCTGGGTCGATGGCCTGCAGGCCGGTGGCCGGAGGCGCTTCAGCCTGTCCGCGGGCTGTTGATCACCTGTTCAGTAACGAGTACGCTGCTGTCGCGAGTGTGTAGAACAACACCAATAAAAAAGAGACAACACGCAATGACGCCTCGGGTATTGATCGTCGATGACGATCCGCTTATTCGTGACTTGCTGCAGGCCTACCTGTCCCAGGAGGGCTACGACGTACACTGCGCCGACACCGCGGAAAGGGCCGAAGCCCTGCTTGCCAGCCAGGATGTCGACCTGGTGCTGCTGGACATCCGCCTGCCCGGCAAGGACGGCCTCACCCTGACCCGCGAACTGCGGGTGCGCTCGGAGGTTGGCATCATCCTCGTCACCGGGCGCAATGACGACATAGACCGCATCGTTGGCCTGGAATGCGGTGCAGATGACTACGTGATCAAACCACTCAACCCCCGCGAGCTGGTGTCCCGGGCGAAAAACCTGATCCGCCGCGTACGCCATGCCCGCGAGGCGCACCCCGCCCCGGCCTGCGCGCAATCGCTGAAGCAGTTCGCCGACTGGGCACTGGATACCGACCGCCGGCGCCTGATCGACGCCCGTGGCGGGCAAACCCTGCTGACCCACGGCGAGTTCCAGTTGCTCAGCGTGTTCCTGCGCAACAGCGGCCACACCCTCAGCCGCGACCAGTTGATGGACCAGATTCGCAACCGCGAGTGGGTGCCCAACGACCGCTCCATCGACGTGCTGGTCGGCCGCCTGCGGCGCAAGCTGCATGACGACCCGGCCGAACCGCAGTTGATCATCACCATTCACGGCACCGGCTACCTGTTCACCGCCAGCGTGGCAGCATGATTCCTCGCGCCTGGCAGTTGGCGCTGGCCTTGACGTTGCCCACCCTGCACGCCAGTGCCAGTGAGCCCGTGCGTTACTGTGACTACCCGGTGTACCCGCCCATTTCCTGGAGCGACGGCCACCAGGTGCGCGGCCTGGCCCCCACCGTGGTGCGCGAACTGTTCGCGCGCATGGGCTACGAGGTGCAAACCGTGGTGCTGGGCAACTGGAAGCGCTGCCTGATGGATGCCGCCGCCGGGCGGGTGGACGTGGTCCTGGCCTACAACAGCGACCAACGTGACCAGCGCATGCGTTTTTCCACGGAGCCGGTGGTGCGCGAGGAAGTGGCCGTGTTCTACAACCGCAAGCGACCGGTGCAGTTCCAGCAGCTGGAGGACCTGGCGGGTTACCGTGGCGGCCTGTTGTACGGCGAAAGCTACGGCGCCGAATTCGACCGCTTCGTCGCCCGCCACCAGAACATCGAGCGGGTATCGTCCAGTCAGCAGAATTTCGGCAAGCTGATCCGCGGGCGCATCGACTACGTAATCCAGGAGCGGCGCACCGGCCAACTGTTCATCGAGCACCTGCCCGGCGCGCAGGACATCCGCGTATTGCCCAGCGCGCTGAGCGTGGACTACCTGCGGGTAGCCGTATCGCGGCAATCACCCCTGAGCCAGCACATGGACGAAATCGACGCGCAGTTGCGGCGCATGAACCAGGCTGGCGAGATCGCGCGCTGGCTGGAGCAGAGCGAGGTCACCTACCGCGACATGATCAACCTGCCGGCAGATGCCCGATGATTCGCCTGCACACCGATGGCCTGCTGCGCCGCCTGCTGCGGTTCATCCTGTTGTTCAGCCTGTGCTTTACCGTACTGGCCAGTAGCGTGCAGCTGTATTTCGAATACCGCCGCGAGATGCGCGACATCGAGGCGCGCATGGCGTTGATCCGCGCAGGCTACCTCGCCAGCCTGGAGCGCAGCCTGTGGGACTTGGACGAGGCGCAGCTGGATACGCAATTGCGCGGCCTGGTGGATTTTTCCGACGTGGCCCGGGTGCGCTTGGTTAGCGATGATTTTCAACTGCTGCGAGGGGAGGCCGAACCCAAGGGGCCGCTGCGCATCGAGCGCTTCCCTCTGGATTATCAGCCCCCCTCGGGCCCCGCCAGGCACCTGGGTGAGCTTGAAGTGAGTATCGACTTGGGTGCGGTGCACCATCGGTTGTATGCCACCGGCCTTGCCAGCCTGCTGTGGATGGGCGTGTTCTTGTGTGGCCTGGCAGTGGCGCTGTCGGGGCTGTTCTATCGCCTGGTCACCCGCCATCTGCAAGTGATGGCCGAGTTCGCCCGGCGTATTGGCGCCGGCCAATGGCAGGAACCGTTGCGCCTGGGGCGCCGCCGTTCATCGCGCCCTGACGAGATCGACACGGTGGCCAATGCCCTGGACGATATGCGCCGCGCCATCCTCAGCGACATTGAACGCCGCGAGCGCGACCGCCTGGCGTTGCAAGACAAGCGCGACGAACTGCAGGCCATGGTCGAACGACGTACCGCCAGCCTGGCCCGGGCCAAGGATGACGCCGAGGCCGCCAACCTGGCCAAGTCACGCTTCCTGGCGACCATGAGCCACGAACTGCGCACCCCGCTCAACGGTATCCTGGGCATGGCCGAGCTGCTACGCGGTGGCGGGCTGGAAGCGGCCGACCGTCAGCGCCTGGAAGCCTTGTACAAGGCCGGCGAGGGGCTGTTGGCGATTCTCAACGAAGTGCTGTATTTCGCCCGGCTCGAAGAAGGTGAGAGCCGCGCCGAGCTGGTCGGCTTTTCGCTGCGCCAGTTGTGCCAGGAAGTGCTGGCGCTGCTCGAACCCATGGCCGCGGACAACGGCGACACACTGCATCTGGAGATTGATGAGCAATTAGCCGGTTACCAGCACGGCGCCGAGCAGTACCTGCGTCAGGTGCTCAGCAACCTGCTGGCCAATGCCATCAAATTCACCGAGCACGGCCAGGTGCGGCTCAAGGTGCAGGTGCTGGTCAGCGAGGCGACCACGCAGCGCCTGCGGGTGTCGGTCAGTGACAATGGCATCGGCATCGAGCCGGCCGTACAGGCAAAAATCTTCGACCGCTTCGTCCAGGCCAGCGAGGCCGTGGCACGCCGCTACGGCGGCACCGGTCTGGGACTGGCGATCTGCAAGCACCTGGTGGAAAAGCTGGGGGGCTGCATTGGCCTGGACAGTGTACAAGGGCAGGGCAGCTGCTTCTGGTTCGAACTCGACATCGCCCTTGGGCAGCCGGTTGCGGCCAATACCCCGGCCCAGTCGGTCAGCGCCAGCCTGGATATCCTGGTGGTCGAGGACGTCGCGCTGAACCGTGAGGTGGCGAGCGGCCTGCTGGTGCGCGATGGCCACCGGGTGAGCTTTGCCGAGGATGCCGGGCAGGCCCTGCAGTTGTGCGCACAGCGGCGCTTCGACCTGATCCTGCTGGACGTTCACCTGCCCGGCATGAGCGGGGTGGAACTGTGCCGGCAGCTTCGCGCCACCCCCGGGCCTAACCACCACAGCCGGATAGTGGCGCTGACCGCTGGCGTGCAACCGGGGCAACTGTCGGATTATCTGGAAGCCGGCATGCAAGGTGTGCTGGCCAAGCCCCTGCGGCTGGCCAACCTGCGCCAGGCGCTGGCCGACGCAACGCCGACTGAAGAGGCCGGTATTGACGCAAACATGGACTGGTCGCTGCTGGCCACCCACCGCTCGCTGCTGGGCGAGCAGAAGCTGCAGGGCCTGCTGAATGTGTTGCGCCAGTCACTGGAGCAGCACGCCACGGCGTTGGCCGAGGCGCTGCCGGCCCAGGACTTTACCGAGGTGCTGCACCTGGCCCATCGCCTGGCCGGCAGTTGCGACTCCCTGGGTTTTTCTGGCCTGGCTGCGCTGTTGCGACGCCTGGAAGACGCCGCCCGCCAGCATGATGGGCAGGCGCTGAACGCACTGGCCGAGCCACTGGCAAGCCAGCTCGGCCAGGCCCGTGCGACCCTGGAACAGTTGATCCAGAGCTGACGTACAAAAAACTTACGACTTTTTACATCTTCGATCCGTTCGTACAACGGCGTCTTACATCCGTTTCCAATAATCCATGGCAACCGTGTTGCACACGGTCCATGAGGCTTATTGGAGACAAGAATAATGACATGCCGTAGCGCTCAGCCCCTCATTCGAACCCTCCCACGCACCGGCCGCAAAGGCGAGGTGTGCCATGACTGACAACGTTGAAAAGATCCAGCTCACCCGCGCCCTGAAAAGCCGGCACATCTTCATGTTGTCGCTGGGTGGGGTTATTGGAACCGGCCTGTTCATGGGCTCGGGCGTAACCATCAATCAGGGTGGGCCGGTGGGCGCGATCCTGGCTTACCTGGTGGCGGGCTTGCTGATGTACCTGGTGATGGTCTGCCTGGGTGAGCTGTCGGTGCAGATGCCGGTGTCCGGTTCGTTCCAGGCCCACGCCACTAAGTACATTGGCCCGGCCACCGGCTTCATGATCGGCTGGGTGTACTGGATGAGCTGGGCCACCACCGTAGGCCTGGAGTTCACCGCTGCCGGCATGTTGATGACCCGCTGGTTCCCGGAGGTGCCGATCTGGTACTGGTCGGCGCTGTTCGTGGTGGTGCTGTTCGGCCTCAACGCCCTGGCCACGCGTGCCTTTGGCGAGGCCGAGTACTGGTTCTCGGGCATCAAGGTGGCAACCATCCTCGGCTTCATCGTCATTGGCCTGCTGGTGATCTTCGGTGCCATCCCCCTGAGCAGCGGGGCACCCGCACCGATGCTGAACAACCTGGTGGGCGAGTCGCTGTTCCCCCACGGCCTGTCGGCAGTGTTCGCGGTGATGATGACCGTGGTCTATGCCTTCCAGGGTTGCGAAATCATGGGGGTGGCGGCTGGTGAGACCGAGCACCCGGAAAAAAGCATCCCGCGGGCGGTGCGCAATGTGGTGTTCCGCGTGCTGATCTTCTATGTGCTGGCGATTGCCGTGCTGTCGGCCATTGTGCCGCACGAGCAGGCCGGGCTGATGGAAAGCCCGTTCGTGCAGGTGTTCGACATGGTCGGCATCCCTTACGCCGCCGACTTGATGAACTTCGTCATCCTCACGGCCATCCTCTCGGTGGGTAACTCTGGGTTGTATGCCTCCACGCGCATCCTCTGGGCCATGTCCAAGACTGGCATGGCACCGAAAAGCCTGTCGCCGCTGAGCAAGCGTGGCGTGCCGCTGCGGGCGCTGAGCATCACCCTGTGCTTTGCGCTGATTTCGCTGATGACCAGCTTCGTTGCGGCTGACACGCTGTTCATGGTGCTGATGGCGGTAAGCGGTATGTCCGGCACCGTGACCTGGATCGTCATCGCCCTGGCGCAGTACCGCTTCCGCAAGGCCTGGCTGCGCGACGGCGGGCAACTGCAGGACCTGAAGTACAAGGCGCCGCTGTACCCGCTGGTGCCGCTGCTGTGCATCGCCCTGTGCAGCTCGCTGTTCGTGTTCCTGGCGCTGGATGAAACCCAACGACCGTCGCTGTACTGGGGCTTTGGCTTCATTGCCCTGTGCTACGCGGCGTACTTCTTCGTCAACCGCCGCCGGCAGGGGGCCTTCGCACCCAGCGCACCAGGGGTTTGACACCGCAGCTCGTCGCCGGCGGGTGTCAATCGCTGCATGTTCAGCACCTGTGAGATCGAGCACCGCCCGCGCGGCGCGCGATCTCACAGGCCATAAAGCCGTCACGACGAACGCCCTTGTGTAACGCCAAGCACCGAGTTGTGCGAAGTTGTAACAGCCCATCCCGTCTTGTTGAACACTCGTTTAGTATCTTCCTCGTCAAGCCCTCCAAAACCATCACAACAACACCGAGGCCCCCATGACTACCCCGTCGTCGTCACTGTTGAGCAAGGTCGAAGCTGGCGTTGCCTGGATCACCCTCAACCGCCCCGAGCAGCGCAACGCGCTGGACATTCCTACCCTCAAGCAACTGCACGCCTTGCTCGACAGCCATGCCGACGACCCCGCCGTACGCGTGGTGGTGCTGACCGGCAGCGGCCGCAGCTTCTGCGCTGGCGCCGACCTGGCCGAATGGGCTGCTGCCGAAGCGGCGGGCACCCTGGAAAGCTACGGCTGGACCGAAACTGCCCATGCCCTGATGTTGCGCCTGCACAGCCTCGACAAACCCACCATCGCCGCCATCAACGGCACCGCCGTGGGCGGTGGCATGGACCTCAGCCTGTGTTGCGACCTGCGCATCGCCGCCGCCTCGGCGCGCTTCAAGGCCGGCTACACCAGCATGGGCTACAGCCCCGATGCCGGCGCCAGCTGGCACCTGCCACGGCTGATCGGCAGCGAGCAGGCCAAGCGCCTGCTGTTCCTCGACGAGCTGTGGGGCGCCGATCGCGCTCTGGCCGCCGGGTTGGTCAGCGAAGTCTGCGCCGACGAGCAGTTGCCTGCCGTTGCCGCCGAACTGGCCGGGCGCCTGGCCAATGGCCCGACCTTCGCCTATGCGCAGACCAAGCGGCTGATACGCGACGGTGCCCGGCGCACGCTGGCTGAACAGCTGGAAGCCGAGCGCCACGCCGGCCTGTTGTGTGGCCGCAGCCAGGATGGCGCCGAGGCCCTGCAAGCTTCGGTGGAACGTCGCGCCCCCCGTTTTACCGGCCAGTAATCCGATACCCGACCCTCATCAGGACCTTCGCAGATGAATTTCCAACTGACCCAAGAACAAGAAATGTTGGTGGAAGCGGTACGCAGCTTTGTTGCCAAGGAGCTGCTGCCCCATGAGGAAGCGGTGGACCGCGCCGACGCTGTGTCACCCGAACTGGCCGCGCAGATCCGTGGCAAGGCCATCGCTGCCGGGTTCTATGCCTTCAACATGCCCGAGGAAGTGGGAGGGGGCGGCCTGGACTACCTGTCCCAGGCGCTGATCGAACGTGAGCTGTCCAAGGTGTCCTGGGCGCTGCATGTCTTCGTTGCACGGCCGTCGAAAATCCTCATGGCCTGCAAGGACGAACAGATCAACGACTACCTGCTGCCGTGCGTGCAGGGCGAGAAGGTCGACTGCTTCGCCCTCACCGAACCGGGCGCCGGCTCTGATGCCAACGCCATCAAGACCCGCGCCTTGCGCCAGGGCGATGACTTTGTCATCAACGGTAGCAAGCACTTCATCAGCCACGCCGGTCACGCCGATTTCGCCATTGTCTTCGCGGTCACCGACACCTATGAGCACAACGGGCGCAAGCGCAATGCGGTCACCGCCTTGCTGGTCGACCGGGGTACGCCGGGCATGACCATCCGCCGTGGTCCCAAGTGCGTGAGCAACCGTGGTTATCACACCTACGAGCTGTTCTTCGACGACTGCCGAGTGCCGGCCAGCAAGGTGCTGGGCGAAGTGGGCAAGGGCTGGGAAGTGGCCAACGCCTGGCTTACCGCCGGCCGGGTGATGGTCGCCGCCAACTGCGTGGGCCAGGCCCAGCGCGCCCTCGACCTGTCGCTGCAATGGGCCGCCGACCGCAAGCAGTTCGGCCAGGCCATCGGCAGCTATCAGGGGGTGTCGTTCAAGCTGGCCGACATGGCCACGCAGATCCGCGCGGCCGAGATGCTCACCCTGCACACCGCCTGGAAGATGGACCAGGGCAACATGACCGACGGTGAGGCCGGCATGGCCAAGCTGTTTGCCAGCGAGGTGCTGGGCAAGGTCGCCGACGAAGCCGTGCAGATCTTCGGTGGCATGGGCCTGATGGATGAAGGGCCGGTTGAGCGCATCTGGCGCAACGCGCGTATCGAGCGCATCTGGGAGGGCACTTCGGAAATCCAGCGGCATATCATCGCCCGCGAACTGCTGCGCCCGCTGCTGCGCTGAGCGCCAGGAGAACACCCATGTCGCAATCGATTCGTGACAACCTCAAGCGCCTGCTGGCGCCCCGACACCTGGCCTTCGTCGGCGGGCGCAGTATGGCGCGGGTGCTCAAGCGCTGCGCCGAAGGTGGCTTTGCCGGTGAGCTGTGGCTGGTCAACCCGCAGCATGAAAGCCTCGAAGGAATCCCCTGCGTGGCCCGGGTGGCCGACTTGCCCTACGCCCCGGACGCGGTGTTCATCGCCACCAACCGTGAGCTGACCTTGCAGTGCGTTGCCGAGCTGGCTGCACGTGGCGCCGGTGGCGCCATCTGCTACGCCTCGGGCTTTGCCGAAAGCGGCGAGGAGGGCTGCCAGTTGCAGCAACGCCTGCTCGACGTCGCCGGCAACATGGCCTTGCTCGGCCCCAACTGCTATGGCTTGCTCGACTACCTGCACGGTGCCGCCCTGTGGCCGGTGGCGCATGGTGGCCAGCAAGTGGAGAAGGGGGTGGCGATCCTCACGCAAAGTGGCAACTTCGCCTACAACCTGTCCATGAGCGATCGCTCCCTGCCGGTGGCCTACATGGCCTCGGTCGGCAACCAGGCGCAACTGGGTGTGGCCGAGCTGATGGATGTGCTGCTCGACGACCAACGGGTAACCGCCATCGGCCTGCATTTGGAAGGCCTGAAGAACGTGCCGGGCTTCGCCCGCGCCGCTTGCAAGGCGCTGCAGCAGGGCACGCCGATCATTGCATTGAAGACGGGCGTTTCGCAGATCGGCGCTGAACTGGCGCTCAGCCACACCAGCTCGTTGTCCGGCTCCGATGCGTTGTACGACAGCCTGTTCCAGCGCCTGGGGGTGATCCGCGTCAGCGGCCCGGTGAGCTTTGTCGAAACGCTCAAGGCCGCAGCCTGCGGACGCTTGCCGGCAGATGGCGAGCTGATTGCGCTGGCCTGCTCAGGCGGCGATGCCGGGCTGATTGCCGACTATGCCGAACGCAACCAGTTGCAACTGCCGAAGCTCGCGCAAGAGCAGGTGGCGGCACTGGCCGAGGTGTTGCCGGGCTATGCCAACCTGGTCAACCCACTGGACTTCACCACTGCCATCTGGGGCGACGAGGCCGCCCTGCAACGCATGCTCGACAACACCCTGAGCGGCGCCGCGGGCGCGGCGATGCTGGTGCTGGACTACCCGGCGGCCTTCACCGGCGAGCGCAAGGAATGCGACCTGCTGCTGGGGCTGTACTGCGATGCCGTTGAACGCCACGGCAAGATCGGCTTCGTCACTTCGGCTTTCCCGGAACTGTTGCCTGCCAGTGCGCGTGAGCGCCTGCATGCGCGGGGTATCGCTGCCCTGCAGGGCGTGGAAGATGGCCTGGCGGCCTGGGGGCGCATCGTCGCTTACCAAAGGAACCGCCAGCGGTTGCTGGACCAGGGCGAGGCTGCGCGGGTACCGCTGTGCCCGCAGGCCCTCACGGGCGAAAGCCGACTGCTGAATGAATGGCAATCCAAACAAGCCCTGCGCGCCTTCGGTCTGCCGGTGCCTGCGGGCGTGCTGAGTACGCCCGAACGCGCCGTGGCAGACGCCGCCCGCGTGGGTTACCCCTTGGTACTGAAGGCGGTCAGCGCGCAGCTGCCGCACAAGACCGAAGCTGGTGCTGTGGCGTTGAACCTGCGTGATGCCGCCGCCCTGGAAGCTGCACTGTTGCAGATGCGCCAGCGCATCGCTGCCTACGCCCCGCACGTCGCGTTCGACCAGGTACTGCTCGAACCCATGGCCGAGCCGCCGCTGGCCGAGCTGATAGTGGGCATCAAACGTGAACACGACTTTGCCCTGGCCTTGGTGATCGGTGCCGGCGGCGTGCTGGTCGAACTGCTCAAGGACAGTGTCAGCCTGTTGTTGCCCACCACCGACAGCGCCATCCGCGCCGCACTGCTGAAGCTGCGCAGTGCCAGCCTGCTGCAAGGCTTCCGTGGCCGCCCGGCTGCCGACCTCGACGCCTTGGTCGCAGCTATCCGTGCGGTGGCCGACTACGCCTGCGAAAACGCCGGGCAGCTGTTGGAGCTGGATGTGAACCCATTGATGGTCGGTGCCCATGGCACCACCGCGGTCGACGCGCTGATCCGCCTCGGCCAGGCGCAAGGAGAACGACATGAATGACCTTACCCTGACAGCCGGCCAGGCGCTGGTGCGGTTGTTGGCCAACTACGGTGTGGAGACCGTGTTCGGCATCCCTGGGGTGCACACCCTGGAGCTGTACCGTGGCCTGCCGGGCAGTGGCATTCGCCATGTACTGACCCGCCACGAGCAGGGCGCCGGCTTCATGGCCGACGGCTATGCGCGGGTCAGTGGCAAGCCTGGGGTGTGTTTCGTCATTACCGGCCCAGGCGTGACCAACGTCGCCACCCCCATCGGCCAAGCCTATGCCGACTCGGTGCCGATGCTGGTGATTTCCAGCGTCAACCACACCGCCAGCCTGGGCAAGGGCTGGGGCTGCCTGCATGAAACCCAGGACCAGCGCGCCATGACTGCGCCCATCACGGCGTTTTCTGCGGTGGCCCTGCAGGGCGACGACTTGCCCGAGCTGATCGCTCGCGCCTGGGCAGTGTTCGACAGCGAACGACCGCGCCCGGTGCATATTTCGGTGCCCCTGGACGTGCTGGCGGCATCGGTCAGCCGGGACTGGAGCGATGAGGTGGTACGCCGGCCGGGGCGTGGCCAGCCGTGCCGCGAAACCCTTGAGCAGGCTGCCCTGAAGCTTGCCGCCGCCCAGCGGCCGATGCTCATTGCCGGGGGTGGCGCGTTGCACGCGGCTGAGCAGTTGCAGCAACTCAGTACACGGCTGGCAGCGCCTCTGTTCACCAGCGTGGCCGGCAAGGGCTTGCTGCCACCAGACGCGCCACTCAATGCCGGCGCCAGTCTGTGCGTCGAACCCGGCTGGCAACTGATCAGCCAGGCTGATGTGGTGCTTGCCGTAGGCACCGAAATGGCCGACACCGACTTCTGGCGTGAGCGCCTGCCGATCCGCGGCGAGCTGCTGCGCGTCGACATCGACCCGCGCAAGTTCAACGATTTCTACCCCTGTGCCATTGCCCTGCAGGGCGATGCCCGGCAAACCTTGGACGGTTTGCTCGAACACCTGCCCGCACTTCAGCGTGACCCGGCCCAGGCCAGCGCGGCGGTGGCCACCCTGCGCCAGGCCATCCGCAATGGGCATGCCCCGTTGCAGGCCACGCACCAGGCCATTCTGGACCGTATCGCCGCCGTACTGCCTGACGATGCCTTCATCAGCAGCGACATGACCCAGCTGGCCTATACCGGCAACTACGCCTTCGCCAGCCGGGCGCCACGTAGCTGGCTGCACCCCACCGGTTACGGCACCCTCGGCTACGGCCTGCCGGCCGGCATCGGTGGCATGTTCGCCAGCGACCACCGCCCCGGCCTGGTACTGGTGGGTGATGGCGGCTTCCTGTACACCGCCCAGGAACTGGCCACTGCCGTCGAGGAGCTGCACCGGCCGCTGGTGGTGTTGCTTTGGAACAATGACGCCCTCGGCCAGATCCGCGACGATATGCTCGGCCTGGATATCGAGCCGGTCGGCGTGCTGCCGCGCAACCCGGATTTCATCGGCCTGGCCCGGGCCTTCGGTTGCGCCGTGCACCAGCCACGCGACCTGGACGCGCTGCAGGCCGACCTGGCCAGCGGCTTCGCCACCCCCGGCGTGACGTTCATCGAACTCAAACACACCTGCGTCTGTTAAGGCGCGCACTACGACAAGAACACGAGTAATCACCATGCCCTTTCGCCGTACCCTTCTGGCTGCATCCCTGGCACTTCTGATCACCGGACAGGCCCCCCTGTATGCGGCACCCCCGTTGTCGACGGACAACGGCACCAACACCCTGACCGTGCAGAACAGCAACGCCTGGGTCGAGGTCAGTGCCAGCGCCCTGCAACACAATATCCGCACCCTGCAGGCCGAGCTGGCCGGCAAGTCCAGGCTGTGCGCCGTGCTCAAGGCCGATGCCTATGGCCATGGTATCGGTCTGGTGATGCCGTCGATCATCGCCCAAGGCGTGCCCTGCGTGGCGGTGGCCAGCAACGAGGAGGCCCGCGTGGTCCGCGCCAGTGGCTTCACCGGGCAACTGGTGCGGGTACGCCTGGCCAGCCTCAGCGAGCTGGAAGATGGCTTGCAGTACGACATGGAAGAGCTGGTGGGCAGCGCGGAATTTGCCCGCCAGGCCGATGCCATCGCCGCGCGCCATGGCAAGACCCTGCGCATTCACATGGCGCTCAACTCCAGCGGCATGAGCCGCAACGGGGTGGAGATGGCCACCTGGTCCGGCCGTGGCGAAGCGCTGCAGATCACCGACCAGAAGCACCTCAAGCTGGTCGCGCTGATGACCCACTTCGCCGTGGAAGACAAGGACGATGTACGCAAGGGCCTGGCGGCATTCAACGAGCAGACCGACTGGTTGATCAAGCACGCCAGGCTGGACCGCAGCAAGCTCACCCTGCACGCCGCCAACTCGTTCGCTACGCTGGAGGTGCCGGAAGCGCGCCTGGACATGGTACGAACGGGTGGCGCGCTGTTCGGCGACACCGTGCCGGGGCGCACCGAGTACAAACGTGCGATGCAGTTCAAATCGCACGTGGCGGCGGTGCACAGCTATCCGGCCGGCAACACCGTGGGCTATGACCGCACCTTCACCCTGGCCCGTGATTCGCGGCTGGCCAACATTACGGTCGGGTACTCCGATGGCTACCGCCGGGTATTCACCAACAAGGGCCATGTGCTGATCAACGGCCACCGTGTGCCGGTCGTGGGCAAGGTGTCGATGAACACGCTGATGGTCGATGTCACCGACTTCCCTGATGTGAAGGGGGGTAACGAAGTGGTGCTGTTCGGCAAGCAGGCCGGGGGCGAAATCACCCAGGCCGAGATGGAAGAAATCAACGGCGCGTTGCTCGCCGATTTGTACACCGTATGGGGCAATTCCAACCCGAAGATACTCGTCGACTGAAATTGCCATTGATAGGAGATTGCCATGCGCTACGCCAAGCTCACCCAACGCATCGCCGGCGACGGCGCTGCGGCCTGGGACATCCACTACCGCGCCCTGGCGCTGCAGGCTGAGGGCAAGGACATCCTGCTGCTGTCGGTGGGTGACCCGGACTTCGACACTCCCGCGCCTATTGTCGAGGCGGCCATCGACAGCCTGCGCGCTGGCCATACCCATTACGCCGATGTACGCGGCAAGCTGGCGCTGCGCCAGGCCATCGCCAACCGTCACCGGCAACGCAGCGGCCAGGCGGTGAGCGCCGACCAGGTGACGGTGCTGGCGGGGGCCCAGTGCGCGTTGTTCTGCGTGGCCCAGTGCATACTCGACCCAGGCGATGAGGTGATCGTTGCCGAACCCATGTATGTCACCTACGAGGCCGTGTTCGGCGCCTGTGGCGCCAAGGTGGTGCCGGTACCGGTCAAGCCCGAGAATGGCTTTCGCGTGTGCCCGCGTGACGTCGCCGAGCGCATTACCCCGCGCACCCGCGCCTTGGCGCTGAACAGCCCGCACAACCCTTCAGGGGCGAGCCTGCCGCGCGCCACCTGGGAGGCGCTGGCCGAACTGTGCATTGCCCATGATCTGTGGCTGATCTCTGACGAGGTCTACAGCGAGCTGCTGTATGAAGGCGAGCATGTCAGCCCCGGCAGCCTGCCGGGCATGGCCGAGCGCACTGCAACGTTGAACAGCCTGTCCAAGTCGCATGCCATGACCGGCTGGCGCATGGGGTGGGTGGTCAGCTCGACAGCACTGGCCACGCATCTGGAAAACCTCGCCCTGTGCATGCTCTACGGCTTGCCGGACTTCGTCCAGGATGCCGCCGTGGTGGCGCTGGAGCAGCCGTTGCCAGAGCTGGACGCCATGCGCGAAGCCTACCGCGAGCGGCGCGATCTAGTGTGCGAGCAGCTGGCCGGCTGCCCGGGCCTCAAGGCATTGAAGCCCGATGGTGGCATGTTCGTGATGGTCGATATTCGTGAGACCGGCGTAAGTGCCCAGGCCTTTGCCGACTACCTGCTGGACAGCCAGGGCGTGTCGGTGCTTGCCGGCGAAGCGTTCGGCCCCAGTGCTGCCGGGCATATCCGCCTGGGCCTGGTGCTGGGCAATGCGGCGCTGGTCGATGCCTGCCAGCGCATCGCCCGCTGTGCCGACGAACTGAAACGGGAGTACGGCCATGCGTGAGTATGCGCGGCTGTACATCGATGGCGCCTGGCAGGTGCCGAGCGGGCAGGGCATGGCTGAGGTGATCGACCCGGCCACCGAGCAGGCCATTGGCCGGGTACCCTTGGGCGCCGAGGCTGATGTCGAGCGGGCGGTGATGGCGGCGCGGCGGGCCTTCGATGGCTGGTCGCGCACACCGTCCAGCGTGCGCGCCGGGTACATCCGGGCATTGGTCGAACAGCTGAAAAACCGCGCGGCGCAAATGGCCGAGGTCATCACCGACGAGTTGGGCATGCCGGTGCAGTGGTGCCAGGCGGTGCAGGTCGAAGGCCCGATTGCCGGGTTGGAGCAATACGCCGAACTGGCCGGGCTGATGGACGAGGTGCGCGAAGTCGGCAACTCGTTGGTGTACCGTGAGGCCGTTGGCGTGTGCGCATTCATCAACCCGTGGAACTACCCGCTGCACCAGATGATCGGCAAGCTGGCGCCGGCCCTGGCTGCCGGGTGCACGGTGGTGGTCAAACCCAGCCAGGAAACGCCGCTACACGCATTTGTGCTGGCCGAAATGATCGACGCCATCGGCCTGCCGGCAGGGGTGTTCAACCTGGTCAGCGGCCCAGGTGCCAAGGTCGGTGAAGCCCTGGCCCGGCACCCGCAGGTGGACATGGTGTCGTTCACCGGCTCAACCGGTGCCGGGGTGCGGGTGGCACAAGCGGCTGCGCCGACGGTGAAGCGGGTATGCCTGGAACTGGGTGGCAAGTCACCGTTGCTGATTACCGCCGATGCCGACCTGCACGCTGCGGTGCGTTATGGCGTGCAGGACGTGATGATCAACTCGGGGCAGACCTGCACGGCACTGACCCGCATGCTGCTGCCGGCCAGCCGCTATGCCGAGGCGCTGGAAATCGCCGAGGCCGAAACCCGCGCACTGGTCATGGGCGACCCGCGTGACCCCGCCAATTTCCTAGGGCCGATGTGTTCGGCAGGACAGCGGCGCACGGTGCTCGACTACATTCGCCAGGGACAGGAGGAGGGCGCGCGCTTGTTGTGCGGTGGTGATCACGGCGGCTTCGAGCGCGGGTTCTACGTGGCGCCCACGTTGTTCGCCGACGTCGACAACCGCATGCGCATTGCCCAGGAAGAAATCTTCGGTCCGGTGCTGTGCCTGATCCCCTACGCCGACGAGGCCCAGGCGCTGGCGCGGGCCAATGACTCGCCGTTCGGCCTGTCCAGCGCGGTGTGGGCGGGCAGCCGCGAGCACGGCCTGGCGCTGGCGCGGCAGATACGGGCCGGGCAGTGCTTCATCAACGGGGGCGGGTTCAACTACCGGGCGCCGTTCGGGGGCTACAAGCAGTCGGGCAACGGCCGTGAGTGGGGCGAGGAGGGCCTGGCGGAGTTCGTCGAGGTCAAAGCGGTGCAGTGCTGAACCACTGCGGCAAGATAACCTGTTTTGTGTGAGGAGAATGCTTGTGAATGTACTGATCGTCCACGCTCACCCCGAACCGCAATCGTTCACGGCAGCCCTGCGTGACCAGGCTGTGGAAACCTTCCGTGCCCAAGGCCATCAGGTGCAGGTCAGTGACTTGTACGCCATGGGCTGGAACCCGGTGGCCAGTGCCGATGACTTTACCCAGCGCGAGAACCCCGAGTACCTCGTGTATGCGCTGGAGCAGCGTCAGGGCGTCAAGCGCGGTGCCATTGCCGCAGATATCCAGCAGGAGCTGGACAAGCTGTTGTGGGCCGATCTGCTGGTGTTGAACTTCCCGATCTTCTGGTTCTCGGCCCCGGCCATGCTCAAGGGCTGGATCGACCGTGTGCTGGTGTCGGGGGTGTGCTATGGCGGCAAGCGCTTCTACGACCAGGGCGGCTTGGCCGGCAAGAGGGCGCTGGTGACCGTGACCCTGGGCGGGCGCGAGCACATGTTTGGCGACGGCGCGATTCACGGGCCGCTGGAAGACATGCTGCGGCCGATCCTGCGTGGCACGCTGGCCTATGTCGGGTTCGAGGTGCTGCCGCCGTTCGTGGCGTGGCATGTGCCGTACATCAGTGCTGATGCGCGGCAGGACTTTCTGCAGCAATACCGGCAGCGTCTGGAGCAGCTCTCGGACGACCAGCCACTGGTGTTCCCGCGCCTGGCGCAGTTCGATGAAGCGTTGTACCCGCTGATGTGACCTTTCTCCTGTACTGAACACTGGGGCCGCGTTGCGGCCCTTTCGCGACACAAGGCCGCTCCCACAGGATTACCGTTAGCTTCGAAAGCTGCGCCGTCCTCCCACAGGATTACCACCAGCTTCGAAAGCTGCGCCGTCCTCCCACAGGATTACCACCAGCTTCGAAGGCTGCGCCGTCCTCCCACAGGATTACCACCAGCTTCGAAGGCTGCGCCGTCCTTGTGGGAGCGGCCTTGTGTCGCGAAAGGGCTGCAAAGCAGCCCCAACATTTTGTCGGCATACGATGTTCTGCAAACCTTCCAGCGCCACCTGCCAAAAAACGACCACCCACACATTCGGGGTATGTCACCCCTGGACGAATCCACCGATAGTGAACCCATCGGCTCGATCCGGAGCACTCACACGATGGAGTTGCCATGCGCAAGGTACTGAAGGTGATTGGCGGTCTGCTGCTGGCGTCTGGCGCCAGCCTGGCCCAAGCGGCAGAGGTGGACAGTGGTAACACGTTACGGTTGTACAACTGGACCGACTACATCGGTGAAACCACCCTGGCCGACTTCGAGAAGGCCACCGGCATCAAGGTCATCTACGACACCTTTGATGGCTACGAAACCGTGCAGACCAAACTGCTCACCGGCCGTTCCGGCTACGATCTGGTCATGCTCAACGCCTCGCTGGTCCCCCCGCTGATCAGCGCCGGCGTGTTCCAGGCACTGGACAAGCAGCAACTGCCTAGCTGGCAAAACCTCGATCAGCAGGTGGTCAACAACCTGCAGGGCTACGACCCTGGCCTGAAGTACTCGGCGCCCTATACCTGGGGCAGCTCGGGGGTAACCTACAACGTCGACAAGATCACCGCGCGCATGCCCGACGCGCCGATCGGTTCGCTGGCCATGCTGTTCGACCCCAAGATCGTCTCGCGCTTCGCCGACTGCGGCGTCACCCTGATGGACGCGCCCACCGAGGTCATTCCGCTGGCCCTGCAGTACCTGGGCAAGGACCCGCGCAGCGCGTCGCCTACCGACCTCAAGGCGGCCGAGCAACTGCTGCTGGGCATCCGCCCCTACATTCGCAAGTTCGACTCGGTCAACTACCTCACCAGCCTGCCCAACGGCGATGTCTGCCTGGCGCTGACCTGGTCCGGTGACTACGCCACCGCCCAGGCCCGCGCGGTGGAAGCGAAGAAGGATATCAAACTGTCGTTCTTCATCCCCCAGGAAGGTTCGCTGATCTGGTTCGACAACCTGTACATCCCCAAGGATGCGCCGCACGCGGCCAACGCCCACCGCTTCATCGAGTTTCTGCTGCAGCCGCAGACCATGGCCAAGGTCACCGACTACATCCACTACGCCAACAGCAACGCCGCCGCCACCGCGCTGGTGCGTGACGACATCCGCCAGGACCCGGCCATCTACCCCGACGCACAAACCCGTGAGCGCCTGTTCGCGCAGAAAACCCAGAGCCCCAAGGACATGCGCGCCATCACCCGGGTCTGGAGCACGGTCAAGACCGGTTTCTGAACACTGCCCAAAAATTCTCGCCAAGGAGCTGCCCATGGCCACCCCAAGCAAAGCATTCGCCATTGCCCACGACCCACTGGTGGAAGCCGACAAGGCCCACTACATGCACGGCTACCATGTGTTCGACGAGCACCGCGAGCAAGGTGCGTTGAACATCGTCGCCGGTGAAGGCGCTTACATTCGCGACACCCACGGCAACCGCTTCCTCGATGCCGTCGGCGGCATGTGGTGCACCAACATCGGCCTGGGCCGCGAGGAAATGGCCCTGGCCATCGCAGACCAGGTGCGCCAGCTGGCGTATTCCAACCCGTTCTCCGACATGGCCAACGATGTGGCCATCGAACTGAGCCAGAAGCTTGCGCAGCTGGCGCCGGGCGACTTGAACCATGTGTTCCTCACCACCGGCGGCTCGACCGCTGTCGACACCGCCTACCGGCTGATCCAGTACTACCAGAACTGCCGCGACAAGCCACACAAGAAGCACATCATCGCCCGCTACAACGCCTACCACGGCTCCACCACCCTGACCATGTCGATCGGCAACAAGGCCGCCGACCGGGTGCCGGAGTTCGACTATCACCACGACCTGATCCACCACGTCTCCAACCCCAACCCGTACCGTGCCCCGCACGACATGGACGAGGCCGAATTCCTCGACTACCTGGTGGCCGAGTTCGAGGACAAGATCCTTTCGCTGGGTGCCGACAACGTGGCGGCGTTCTTCGCCGAGCCGATCATGGGCTCGGGCGGGGTGATCATTCCGCCCGAGGGGTACTTCCAGCGCATGTGGCAGCTGTGCCAGACCTACGACATCCTGTTTGTCGCCGACGAAGTGGTGACCTCGTTCGGGCGCCTGGGCACCTTCTTCGCCAGCGAGGAACTGTTTGGCGTCATCCCTGACATCATCACCACCGCCAAAGGCCTGACCTCGGCGTACCTGCCGCTGGGTGCGTGTATTTTTTCCGAGCGCATCTGGCAAGTGATTGCCGAGCCAGGCAAGGGTCGTTGCTTTACCCACGGGTTTACCTACAGCGGCCACCCGGTGTGTTGCACGGCGGCGCTGAAGAACATCGAGATCATCGAGCGCGAGCAACTGCTCGATCATGTCAACGACGTGGGTGGCTACCTTGAGCAACGCTTGCAGAGCCTGCACGATCTGCCGCTGGTGGGGGATGTGCGCTGCATGAAGCTGATGGCCTGTGTCGAGTTCGTCGCCAACAAGGCCAGCAAGGCACTGTTCGCCGATGAGGTGAACATCGGCGAACGCATCCACAGCAAGGCGCAGGAAAAAGGGTTGCTGGTGCGCCCAATCATGCACCTGAACGTGATGTCGCCACCGTTGATCATCACCCATGCGCAGGTGGACGAGATCGTCGAGACCCTGCGCCAGTGCATCCTCGAAACCGCGCGTGAACTCACGGCGCTTGGCTTGTACCAAGGCCGATGAACCTGGCGCAAAGGGCTGTGCGCGGGCGTGCCTGGCAGGCTAGACTGCCGGGCATGACCCAGGCCTCCCCCGATACCCCGCTTACCCTCACAATGGGCGCGCTGCAGCAGTGGCACGTGGCGTTGCAGCGCGCCCTGGCCCATGGCGAAACCCCCGAGGCGCTGGAGTATGTGGCCGCTGCCATCGGCCAGTTGGTGCAGGTGGAGTCGATGATGATCAGCCTTGAGTGCCAGGGGCGGGCACCGCAGTTGCTGTACCAGCAAGGCATTCCTGAACTGCACCGGGCTGCCGTGCTGGAGCGCTATTTCAGCGCCGGCTACCTGCTGGACCCTTTCTGCCTTGCCGTGCAAAGCGGCCTGGCCGAAGGCTTCTACCACCTGCAGGAAATCGCCCCCGACAACTTCTTCGACAGCGACTACTACAAGGCTTATTACCTGGGTACAGGTTGCAGTGAAGACAGCTACTACATCGTCGACCTCAGCGCAGGCCGCAAGCTGTCGCTGAGCCTGTTCCAGGGCTGCAGCGGCACGCGCCTGAATGCCGGGCAGGTCGACCTGTTGCGTGCGCTGGAGCCGATGGTGCGCGAACTGCTTGGGCGCTATGCCCGGCACAACCTGGAACCGGGCGCTGCATCAACCGAACGCGGCAGCCTGCAGGCAGCGTTCGACAGCTTTGGCTGCCAGGTGCTGACCGACCGCGAGCGCGAAGTGGCCCACATGATCTTGCGCGGGCACTCGGTGAAATCTACTGCGCAGGAGCTGGGTATCTCGCCGGAGACCGTGCGCATGCACCGCAAGAACCTGTACATGAAGCTCGGGATCAACTCGCAATCGGAGTTGTTTGCACGGTTTATCGACTGGTTACGCGGTGATCAGCTGGAAATCCATAGCGTAACGCGGTGATCAATTTTCTATACCTCCCGGTATATGGACAGCCCTGCACCTCGCCGCATAGCTTAACCCTCGACGGGGCGCGCTATGCTCAAGCCATAACAACAACGATGCCCCGTTACATTTCAGTCCTGCCAACCCAAAACTCTAAAAATGAGGCGGCAAATGGAAAGCATCGGCACCTATGTCATCTACGTCATCATGGTGTGCGCGGTACTGGGTGCCGTGGCATCCATCTACAACCCCGAAGGCGAACTGGGCCAGGAGTTCATCGCCGGCCTGCACAGCATCGGCCCCATCTTTATCCCGGTAGCCGGCATCATGGCGGCGATCCCGTACATTTCAGCTGGTATCAGTCATGTGATCGCGCCACTGTTCCAGGCCATCGGGGCCGACCCTGGCATCGCCGGTCCCATCTTCATCGCCTCGGACATGGGCGGCTACCAGTTAGCCAAAGCGCTGGCGCAAAGCCAGGAAGGCTGGATCCTCGGCCTGATCACCGGCTTTCAGTGCGGCGCCACCATCATCTTCGTCATTCCGGTCGGGTTGGCCATGCTGCGCAAGGCCGACCACAAGTACATGGCACTGGGGATCATGGCCGGGCTGCTGACCATTCCGCTGAGCATCATGATCATTGCCATGACCATGCAGGCGCTTGGCCTGAGCGTGCGTCCGGACATCGCTACCACTGGCGGCGCTACCCAGGCACTGCACTTCACCTGGGCAATGCTGCTGCGCAACCTGATGCCGTTGATCCTGTTTTGCATTGCCCTGGCAGCAGCATTGCGCTACTTCCCCACACTGATGGTGTACCTGTTCCTCAAGCTCGGCCAGTTCATGTACATCGCCGTGGTTCTGGTGCTGGTAGCGTCCATCGTGCAGTACTTCACCGGCCTGTTCAGCCACCTGTTCGGCAGCTGGGGTTTTGCGCCGATCATCGCCGATGCCGATGATCAGTTTCGCGCCTTGGAAATTGCTGGCTACATCGGCCTGATGCTGTGCGGGGCGTTCCCCATGGTGCACTTGCTCAAGCGCTTCCTGGCGCGGCCAATCGAACGGGTGGCCTCGCGCTTTGGCATGTCTGGTGTCGGTGCGGCCGGGGTATTGGCGGCCTCGGCGAATATCCTGGCCATGTTTCGCTTGGTCAGCGAAATGCCGCCCAAGGACAAGGTATTGGTGATCGCTTTCTCTGTGTGCGCCGCGTTCACCTTTGGCGACCACATGGCCTTCTCCGCCAACTTCCAGCCCTCGCTGATACTGCCGTTGATGATAGGCAAACTCAGTGGCGGCCTGATCGCCATGCTGCTGGCCAGTTGGCTGGCGGTGCCCAAGGCGCAGGAGTTGGGGCGTCAGGACGCTGCCGCAGGTGTCTGCAAGGGGGTGGCCGAGCCGTCCTGAGCAAAAGCGTCATGCGCATGATCCGGAGCGTCCTGGGCGCTCCGGATTTTGTGTTTTTAACCGATCAAGGCGGTAAGGTCATGCAGGCCTTCGGTGCATGAGCGTGTGGTGAACAATGACAAAAGATGAGGCAAACGAGTTGGCAGCGGTGATCGAGGCGATCGGCAGCGAACAGCTGGGACCGGCGCTGGATGCGTGGCTGCGCAGCAAGCTGACGTTCGACATGAGTTGCGCCTACCTGTTCCAGTTCAATCAACCAGCACTGCTGGTGCATAACGGGTACAACCGTACGGTCACGGAGCGTACGTTGAACGCCTACGTGCGCGGCGGCTACCTGCTTGACCCGTTCTACGTTGCTTGCGTCAACGAGCACCCAGCCGGGCTATGGCGCATGAGCGAACTGGCACCTGACTGCTTCTTCTCTTCAGGGTTTGCCATTTCCAAGGACATCCACCCCTGCGTGTCGTCCGACTATGGGACGGCGGTGGATGAGGTGGGCTTCATCATTCCCCTTCGGCCCCGGTTGGCGATCGTCTATTCGCTGATGCGCAACCACGGCAGCGGGGATTTCGGTGCAGGAGAAATGGACCTGTTGGCTGCAATGTCGCCGCTGCTGGCTTCGGTTTTTGGTCAGCACTGTCGATTGCGTTACGCTGATATCCTGCGCGCAGCACCAGAGGGGGTGGTGCTGGAGGACGCCTTCGTAGAGATCTTGCAAGGGCAACTGACTGAAACCCAGCGCCTTATCGCCAAGTTGTTGTTACAGGGGCACAGCAATGCGTCGATTGCGCGGCAGCTGAATATTTCCGATGGGACGGTAAAGGTGCACAAGCACAACATCTATCAGCGCCTGGAAATTTCATCCAACGCCGAACTGTTTCGCCTGTTTATCGATTATCTGGCCAAGGGCTGATACAGCAAGGGGCTGCAAAGCAGCCCCTTGGTGTATCAGGTACAGGTCACCTGAACAGCGGACTCAGGTGCTCGCTGAGGTAGATCCCTTGCGGATCGAGCTGGCGGCGCAGCTTACGGAAGTCCTCGGCACGCGGGTATATTGCACTCACATCTTCACCCGTCAGGAAATGCAGCTTGCCCCAGTGCGGTCTGGCGCCATAGGAACGTAGGATCTGATCCACCGCCCGCAGATAGTCCCAGTAGTCGGTACCCGGCTGGCCGGACACCGAAATGGTCACGCTGTCCTGCTCGAAGAATGGGCTCATCCACGCCCCGTCACCGGCAGTAAAGCGGTACTCGATGGGGTAGATGGCCTTGGGGAAGTCCTCCAGCATCAGCTTGCGCACGGCCCGCAACGCTTCCTTGCTGTGGCGCAACGGCACAGCGTATTCCAGCTCGTGAAAGTTGGGCAGGTACTCGATCGGGTACACATCCGAGCTGTAGGCCACTTTCTCGAACTCGCTTTCCCAGATCGGGTGGCCGGTGATGTCCATGACCTTCACTTCGCAGACATCGGTGGTGCGCCCGCTTGTAGAGGTGGCGGCGGTATCGGGTAGGCAATAGCAATGCCGGCTTTGCTCGTAGGGGCACCAGAAGAAGCTGAAGTGGCGGTGTTTGCGTGCCAGTTCGTCGTGCTTTTCCATCACGCTTTCGAAGTCTTCGCGCCAGATGCGCTCGTGCAGGTTGAAGCTGTCGGTCACCTGCAAGGTCAGTTCGGAAACAATGCCCAGTACGCCCAGCGACACCCGACCCGCTTGTAGCAGGTCAGGGGTGCTTTCGTCGACCACGAGTATTTCGCCATTGGGTTGCACCAGCTTCATGCCGACAATCGACGAGGCCAGGTTGCCGAGGGTCAGACCGGTGCCGTGGGTACCGGTAGTCAATGCGCCTGCAATCGACTGGCTGTCGATGTCGCCCTGGTTGACCATTGATAACCCGGCGGCACGCAATGTCTTGCCCAAGGCATTGATGGTGGTGCCTGCGGCAGCGGTGACGCGCTTCCTCTCGTGGTCGATATGGCGTACGCCGCTCATGTTGGCCAGGGTCAGGTGCAGGCCATTGGTCAGTGCCACTGGGGTGAAGGAATGCCCCGAGCCGGCCACGCGCACGTTCATGCCATTGCTGCTGGCCTGGCTGACCATTGAGCACAGTTCGTCCTCGCTGGCCGGTGCCCCGCGTGCTGTACGGATGCAGGACTGGTTACCGGCCCAGTTGCGCCAGTGCGCGTGTTCAAGGCCGAATTCGTTGATATGCATGTTGTTGGAAGAGGTGCTCACATCGTTCTCCTGCCGGTTGTTCTTGTAATCAGAGGGCGGTGTAGCCATTGTCGGCAAACAGGTGCGCACCGTTTACGAAACTGGCGTCGTCACTGGCCAGGAACAAGGCTGCGCTGGCGACTTCCGAGGGTTGGCACAAGCGCCCCTGGGCGGCAGCGATGGCCTGTTCGCTGACGTCCACGCCATGTTTGCGCAACATATCGATCTCGCGCAGGCCGTGGGCGGTGGCGATGAAGCCCGGGCAGATGGCATTGGCGCGAATGCCTCGGTCGCGAAACTCCACAGCGATAGCCCGGGCGAACATATGGGTGGCACCCTTGCTGGTGCAATACAGCACCTCCATCGGCGTGCCCACCACTGCCGAGATGGATGAAGTGCAGACGATACTGCCGCCGCCGGCCGCGAGCATGCCCGGCAACACCGCGCCGGTGACCAGGAACATGCTCTTCACGTTCACGGCCATGATCCGGTCCCATTCTTCTTCACTGGTTTCCAGGAAGGGCATGGCCGACAGGATGCCCGCGTGGTTCATCAGCACGGTGATGTGGCCGAAGGCCTCTTCTACGGCCGCCACCGCGGCCTTCACTTGTTGTGCGTCCGAGACATCGGCGGCGGCGAAGATGGCCTGGTAACCTGCATCACGCAATCGCCTTGCAACTTCGGCGCCCTTGCTGCCGGGCAGGTCGACAATGCCTACCCTTGCCCCTTCTGCCGCGAACAGCTCCGATGCGGCTAGCCCGCAGCCACCCGCACCGCCAGTGATCAGCGCCACCTTGCCGTTAAGACGTCCAGCCATGTTCGACTCCCGATGATTTTTGATTGACTGTCTTGAGCCCGGGCGTTTCGCGATTCGCGTGCCGGAGCATGAAACAGATCATCGGGAACATCCATATACCGATGGGTATACGGGGCACGCATAGGCAATGGGGCAGGGCTATAGAGTCCCTGTGGGGCCTGCCCGCGAAGCAGGAGAACCGGTGCATAGCACGGGCTTTGCCCGTATTCGCCGGCGCGCCCGCTCCCCACAAGGTGCATGGTGTGTTCATATTGCCTGTTGCTCGATCAACGCCAGGCACCGCTTCACGATCGGGCTTACATCACCCTTGCGCCGGCTGAGGATGATGGGGCTGACGGCGCCGCTATCAAGCAGGCCGACATACTCGATGTCGGGACGGTGCTGCTGCTGTACCGATGCCGGTACCAGGGTCACACCGACGCCAACCGCTACCAGGCCGATGGCGGTCTGCAGTTCGTTGGCCCACTGGCTGACACGAATGCTCATGCCGTGGTGGGCGAACAGCGCCAGCACGTGGTCGGCATAGCTGGGCCGGGGATTGGCCGGGTAGAGGATGAACGCTTCGCCAGCCAGCTGGGCCAGACTGAGCGGGCTGCCCGCCAGGGGGTGGCCCTTGGGCAGCACGGCCACCAGCGGGTCCTCGCACAGCACCTGCTGGTGAATCACCGGGTCGTCGATGCGAATGCGCCCGAAGCCAATGTCGATACGCCCGCTTTTCAGCGCCTCCACCTGTTGCAAGGTGGTCATTTCGTTCAGGCCCAGTTCCAGCTCGCTGTCCTGGCGCAGTTCGCGGATCAGCTCCGGCAGCACGGTGTACAGGGTAGAGGGCGCAAAGCCGATGCCCAGCCACTGGCGCTGGCCCTCGCCGATGCGGCGGGTGTTGTCGCTGATGTTCTGCAACTGCTGCAGCACGGTGCAGGTCTGCTCGTAGAAGAAGCGGCCGGCTTCGGTCAGCCGCAGCGGACGTTCGCGCACCACCAGCAGGGTGCCGAGCTGGTCCTCCAGCTGGCTGATCTGCCGGCTCAGGGGTGGCTGGGCGATGTGCAGCAGCTCGGCGGCGCGGGTGAAGTTCAGGGTCTCGGCCAAGACTTTGAAGTAACGCAGGTGGCGCAGCTCCATCAGACCTCCAGGGTATGGTGGGAGATTCATTTGATATTGGACGGTCGTCAGGGTCTCGCGCAATCCTTCAGCAATCAAGTAAACGCATCACTCGGGCCTGCAACTGAAAGCCCGACCTGACGGGACCTGGCAACAATGACAAGCGTGCTGATTGAACACATAGATGCAATTATCGTCGATCTCCCGACCATTCGCCCGCACAAGCTGGCGATGCACACCATGCAGCAGCAGACCCTGGTGGTATTGCGACTGCGCTGCAGCGATGGCGTGGAAGGCATCGGTGAAGCCACCACCATCGGTGGCCTGGCGTATGGCTACGAAAGCCCCGAAGGGATCAAGGCCAACATCGACGCGTACCTCGCCCCGGCGTTGATTGGCCTGCCGGCAGACAACATCAATGCCGCCATGCTCAAGCTGGACAAGCTGGCCAAGGGCAACACCTTCGCCAAGTCCGGCATCGAAAGCGCCTTGCTCGACGCCCAGGGCAAACGCCTGGGCCTGCCGGTCAGCGAACTGCTGGGTGGCCGCGTGCGTGACAGCCTGGAAGTGGCCTGGACCCTGGCCAGCGGCGACACCGCCCGCGACATCGCAGAAGCCCAGCACATGCTGGACATTCGCCGGCACCGCGTGTTCAAGCTGAAAATCGGCGCCAACCCGGTGGCGCAGGACCTCAAGCACGTGGTCGCGATCAAGCGCGAGTTGGGTGACAGCGCCAGCGTGCGGGTCGACGTCAACCAGTACTGGGACGAGTCCCAGGCCCTCCGCGCCTGCCAGGTATTGGGCGACAACGGCATCGACCTGATCGAGCAGCCGATTTCGCGCATCAACCGCGCTGGCCAGGTGCGCCTGAACCAGCGCAGCCCGGCACCAATCATGGCCGATGAGTCGATCGAAAGCGTCGAGGACGCCTTCAGCCTGGCCGCCGACGGCGCCGCCAGCATCTTCGCCCTGAAAATCGCCAAGAATGGTGGCCCGCGCGCGGTGCTGCGCACTGCACAGATCGCCGAGGCCGCTGGCATCGCCTTGTACGGCGGCACCATGCTCGAAGGTTCGATCGGCACCCTGGCTTCGGCCCATGCATTCCTCACCCTGCGCCAGCTCACCTGGGGTACCGAGCTGTTCGGGCCGCTGCTGCTGACCGAGGAGATCGTCAACGAGCCGCCGCAATACCGCGACTTCCAGCTGCACATCCCCCACACCCCAGGCCTGGGCCTGACGTTGGACGAACAGCGCCTGGCGCGTTTCGCCCGTCGCTGATCAGCAAGCAAGGAGATAATCATGTTGTTCCACGTGAAGATGACCGTGAAGTTGCCGGTCGACATGGACCCGGCCAAGGCCGCCCAGCTCAAGGCCGACGAAAAGGAACTGGCCCAGCGCCTGCAGCGCGAAGGCATCTGGCGTCACCTGTGGCGCATTGCCGGGCATTACGCCAACTACAGCGTGTTCGATGTGCCCAGCGTCGAGGCATTGCATGACACGCTGATGCAGCTGCCGCTGTTCCCGTACATGGATATTGAGGTCGACGGCCTGTGTCGGCATCCCTCGTCTATTCACAGCGACGATCGCTGATTCGCACCTGTATGCCTGACAAGAACAATACGAGGTAAGCACGATGACCGTGAAAATTTCCCACACTGCCGATATTCAAGCCTTCTTCAACCGGGTGGCTGGCCTGGACCATGCCGAAGGAAACCCGCGCTTCAAGCAGATCATTCTGCGTGTGCTGCAAGACACCGCTCGCCTGGTCGAAGACCTGGAGATTACCGAGGACGAGTTCTGGCACGCCGTCGACTACCTCAACCGCCTGGGCGGCCGTAACGAGGCAGGCCTGCTGGCTGCTGGCCTGGGTATCGAGCACTTCCTCGACCTGCTGCAGGATGCCAAGGATGCCGAAGCCGGCCTTGGCGGCGGCACCCCGCGCACCATCGAAGGCCCGTTGTACGTTGCCGGGGCGCCGCTGGCCCAGGGCGAAGCGCGCATGGACGACGGCACTGACCCAGGCGTGGTGATGTTCCTTCAGGGCCAGGTGTTCGATGCCGACGGCAAGCCGTTGGCCGGTGCCACCGTCGACCTGTGGCACGCCAATACCCAGGGCACCTATTCGTACTTCGATTCGACCCAGTCCGAGTTCAACCTGCGTCGGCGTATCATCACCGATGCCGAGGGCCGCTACCGCGCGCGCTCGATCGTGCCGTCCGGGTATGGCTGCGACCCGCAGGGCCCAACCCAGGAATGCCTGGACCTGCTCGGCCGCCACGGCCAGCGCCCGGCGCACGTGCACTTCTTCATCTCGGCACCGGGGCACCGCCACCTGACCACGCAGATCAACTTTGCGGGCGACAAGTACCTGTGGGACGACTTTGCCTATGCCACCCGCGACGGGCTGATCGGCGAACTGCGTTTTGTCGAGGATGCGGCGGCGGCGCGCGACCGCGGCGTGCAAGGCGAGCGCTTTGCCGAGCTGTCATTCGACTTCCGCTTGCAGGGTGCCAAGTCGCCTGACGCCGAGGCGCGAAGCCATCGGCCGCGGGCGTTGCAGGAGGGCTGAGTTCGAGGTTATGTTACTGTGATTTTGCCTGGGGCTTTCCGTGCGGGGAGGCCTCGGGCTTTTTGTCGCCAGGGGCGGGTGATCTAGAATCGTCTTTTTGTTCAGGCCCCCACACCATGCTCCCCATCGCGCTGCTGCCAACCACCATCGACCAGGTGTCGCTGATCCGCAATCTCTACCAGTTCTATTGCTACGAGTCCTCCGACTGGGAACAGGAAGACGTCGAGGCGGACGGCCGTTTCTACATCCACGAGGAGCACCTGCAACGCTACTGGCAGGACGATGGCTGGGGCGCGTATCTGGTGCTGGTGGACGGCTTCATCGCCGGCTTCGTCCTGGTCGAGCGCAGCGAACTGCCTGGCATTGATGCGCAGGAACTTGCCGACCTGTTCATCTTGAAGAAGTACCGTCGCCAGGGCATCGGCCAAGCGGTGGCGTTGCAGTTGCTGGGGGGCGAGGGTGACTGGCTGCTGCGTTGCTACGCACAGGATCTGCCCGCCGTGGCTTTCTGCAATGCCGTGCTGGCGAGCCTGCCGCGGCCGGCGCAGGCTATCGCCCTGGGGGATGAGCCGGACTTGCTCAACTTCCTGGTGACCGGCACCCGCCATTGAGGGCGGGGTGCTTTCGTTCGTCCAGATAAGGGATAGCGCCATTTTTGTGATGTGCTTCACAAAATGCTCGCGAGCGGCATAATGCCACCATCGATTTCCAAGACCCGGCCGCCGCTTGCCGGGGTCCCTTTTCATGCGCTTCGAAGGTTCAGGTAAAGTTCATGTCGCTCGCAGCAAACCCCGACATCATGTACCGGCTGTTGATCCAGAGCGTGGTGGACTATGCCATCTACCTGCTCACCCCTGAAGGTATCGTCGCCAACTGGAACCCCGGCGCCCAGCGCGCCAAGGGGTACCGTGCCGAGGAAATCGTCGGCCAGCACTACTCGCTGTTCTACACCGATGCCGAGCGCGCAGCCGGGTTGCCGGCATTCAACCTGGAGCAGGCGCGCAGCACCGGACGCTTTGAAGAAACGGGTGCACGCCTGCGCAAGGACGGCACGGCCTTCCACGCCCATGTGGTCATCGAAGCGGTGTACGACGATGCCGGGCAACTGGTGGGTTTCGCCAAGGTCACCCGCGACATTTCCGAACGCCACCGTCAGGAGCTCGAATTGCTGCAGGCCAAAGAGCTGGCCGAGCAGTACAGCCAGGAAATGGCCAAGCTGTCGCAGTTTCTCGATTCGGTCATTGCCAACATTCCCGCGAGCGTCATCGTCCAGGACCTGGAAAGCCAGCGCATCCTGTTGGCCAATCAGCAGGCCGAACGCCTGTTTGGCGGGCCTCAGCACAGCATGATCGGCCAGTTGCCCAGGGAATGCCTGGCACCGGCTGCCGGTGACTATCTGGAGCAGCAATTCGTGCGGGGTGCCCGCAGTACCAAGGGGCACGCCGCCGAAACCCGCGTCGATACCGCCCGCGGCCCACGCACACTGCGTAGCCGAACCCTGCTCAGTCAAAACCGCGAAGGGCAGGCCGATTACGTGTTGTTCGTGGCTGAAGACGCCACCGAAGAGCTGGCCGCCCATGCGCAGATCCACCACATGGCGCACCATGACGCGCTCACCGGGTTGCCCAACCGTACGCTGTTCCACGAACGGCTGCGCCAGGCCCTGTTGCGCGGCAGCGAAAACACCAAGCTGACCGCTGCCCTGTGCCTGGACCTGGACAACTTCAAGAACATCAACGACTCCCTTGGCCATGCCTTTGGTGACAAGCTGCTACGCGAGTTGGGCAAGCGTCTGCGCCGCGAACTGCGTGAGCACGACACCTTGGCCCGCCTGGGTGGCGACGAGTTCGCCGTGGTGCTGACGGGCCTGGAGGGGCGGGATGCCGCGTGCAATACCGCGCAGCGCCTGATCAAGGCCATCAGCCCGCCGTTCCGGATCGAAGGGCATCAGTTCGCGGTGGGGGTGAGCATCGGCATCGCCATCGCGCCTGATGACCATGACCAGGCAGAGCAACTGCTGGGCTACGCCGACATGGCGCTGTACCAGGCCAAGCGTAACGGCCGTAATCGTTATGAATGCTTCGATGTCGAACTGGACGTTGCCGCCCGCCAGCGCCGCCTGGTGGAAACCGACCTGCGCACAGCGCTGCACCTGGGGCAGTTGCAGTTGCACTACCAGCCGGTAGTCGATCATCAGACCAGCAGCGTTACCGGTTATGAGGCGCTGCTGCGCTGGGAACACCCGACCCGTGGCATGGTCATGCCGATGGACTTCATCCCCATTGCCGAAGAAACCGGGTTGATCCACGAGCTGGGCAACCGTGCGCTGAACCTGGCCTGCCAGGAGGCGGCCAGTTGGGACAGTGAGCAGACGGTGTCGGTCAACCTGTCGGCGGTGCAGTTCAAGAACGGCGATCTGGTGCATACCGTCGCCCTCGCGCTGGCCGACTCGGGCCTGCCGGCGCAGCGGCTGGAGCTGGAAATTACCGAGTCGGTACTGCTGGGCAACAGCGAGGAAAACGTGCGCACCTTGCGCGCACTGAAAGACCTGGGCGTGTCCATTTCACTGGATGACTTTGGTACTGGCTACTCATCGTTGGGCTACCTGCGTTCGTTCCCGTTCGACCGGATCAAGATCGACAAGTCGTTCGTGCATGACATGTGCGACAGCCGCGAGGCCATGTCGATCATTCGCGCCATTACCGAGCTGTCCAACAGCCTGATGATCAAGACCACGGCCGAAGGCGTGGAGTCGGAGGAGCAGATGCGCCGGCTCGCGGCGGAAGGCTGTTCGCACTTCCAGGGCTACTTTTACGGGCGGCCGGCACCGGCGAGCGAGCGGTTGAAGCAGGTCATCACCCAAGAACAATGACTTGCGCGGCGGCCTCAGCTGTTCCAGTCCGGGGCAAACGGCGGGCTAACCACGCGCTGGTCTTTCGGCAGCCCGGAAATGGCTGCGCGGTCTTCGTCATCCAGCTGCACGGTCAACGCGGCCAGGTTGGCCAGCTGGTTTTCGCGGCTGCTGGCTTTGGGGATCGCCGCCACGCCGTCCTGGTCCAGCAGCCATTTCAGCGCCACCTGGCTGGGCAGCACGCCATGCTTGCGGGCGATCGCCTGGATCACCGGCTGCGCCGCTGCCTGGCCGCGTGCCAGCGGGGTATAGGCGGTGAGCAACAAATCATGGCTGCGGGCGAAGTCGAGTAGCGGTTGCTGGCTGAGCAGAACATGGTATTCCACCTGAATTGCCGACAACGGCGCGCCCAGGGTTTCCACCACCTGGCGCAGTAACCCCAACGGGAAGTTGGCCACGCCAATGTGGCGCGCCTTGCCTTCGTCACGCAGGGCTACCAAGGTGTCGATGCTGCGGGCCAGGTCCCAGTCTTTGCCTGGCCAGTGGATGTGGAACAGGTCGACCTGTTCGGTACCCAGCGCGCGCAGGCTGTCTTCAAGCGACTGACGCATGGCGTTGGGCTCCAGGCGGTCCCACCAGACCTTGGTGGTCAGGTGGATCTGCTCGCGTGGCACGTCGCTGTCGCGCAGCGCCTGGCCAACGGCCGCTTCGTTTTCGTAGGCGGTGGCGGTATCGATGTGCCGGTAACCCACGTCCAGTGCCTGGCGCACGGCCTGGGTGCATTCACTGCCGGTCATTGGCCAGGTGCCCAGGCCGATGGCGGGCAGGTCCAGGCCGGTGCGGGTGCTGAGCCTTTGCATGTAAATTCCTTGTAGGGTGTGCATGGTCGGTCGATGGTCGGCGATCAACCGTGTACGGGCCATGCAGAGAAGGTGGAAAGTGGTCGATCAGCGAACAGAAATTGCACTTGGCCGGGGCAAGCGGCAAATGAACTTCCTTATTCTGCGCCATCTCTTCTAGAATCCCAGCTGTTACATCCGCCAGGCAATGCCTGCGCGGCCTTCCTTGGGCGAGGCATGTTGCCCCGCCGTCATCGAGAGAGCCATGAGTTCCAGCACACCGCTGTCCGGCGTCAACCAACCCCTGCGCGGCATCGCGTTGGTGGTGGTGGCGACGTTCCTGTTCGCCAGCCACGATGCCTTGTCCAAATTCCTGGGTGGCCTGTACCCGATAGTCATGGTGGTGTGGGCGCGTTATGTGGTGCACACGTTGCTGATGGCCGGCATCTTCCTGCCCAAGTCTGGGCTCAACGTATTGCGCACCCGCCGGCCGGTATTGCAGACCTTGCGGGCCCTGAGCCTGCTGAGCACCAGCCTGCTGTTCACGACCGGCTTGCAATACCTGCCACTGGCCGAGGCCACGGCCGTCAACTTCCTTGCCCCGGTGCTGGTCACCGCGCTGTCGGCGCCGCTGCTCAAAGAGCGAGTGACAGTGGGGCAGTGGGTGGCGGTGGTGATGGGCTTTATCGGCGTGCTGGTGGTGGTGCACCCTGGCGGGGCGATGTTTACCCCGGCCATTCTGTATCCGTTCGGTTCGGCATTGGGCTTCTGCTTCTATCAGTTGCTGACGCGCATTCTGGCGGCGCATGACAGCCCGACCACCAGCAACTTCTATGCGGGGTTGTGCAACACCTTGGCAATGAGTGCGCTGGTGCCGTTCTTCTGGGAGGTGCCGCGCTGGGACCACGCCCTGTTGATGCTGGCACTGGGCGGCTTTGGCATGACTGCGCACCTGCTGTTGACCCAGGCCTTCCGCCATGCAGCGCCGGCGTTGCTGGCGCCGTTCAGCTATTGCCAGATTGTGTTTGCCGGGTTGCTTGGCTTCGTGGTGTACAGCCAGGTGCCGGATACCCTGAGCCTGGTGGGGATTTTGGTGATCTGCCTCAGTGGGCTTGGCGCAGCCTGGATGCAGCGCGGCAAATAGCAGCCGCGTGCTTCAGGCTGTACGACCGATAGGCGCAGCGTTGTGCTGCGAAGAGGGCATCACTGCCTGGCCATGAACTGCAGGATGCGGTCGCGCAGCCAGCGCTCGGCGGGGTCGTTGTCCTGGGCGCCGCTCCAGACCATCGACAGCTCGGCCTCGGTGATGTCGAACGGCGCCGGGTCGGCGCGCAGGCTGCCGTCGTCGGCGAGGGCACAAGCGGCATAGTCCGGCACCGTGGCGATCAGCTCGGTGTTGCGCAGCAGGGCGCGCAGGCTACCGAACTGCGGCACCGCCAGCACCACCTTGCGGCAACGCCCGATGCGTGCCAGGTCGAGGTCGATGTTGCCGCTCATGTCACCGGAGAACGACACCATCACATGCGGGCGGGCGCAGTATTCGTCGAGGGTCAGCGGCCCCGGGCGGTCGTCGGCGCGCAGCACCCGTACACCGATGTCGCGCAGTTTGCGGCGTTTGGCGGTGGCCGGCAGGTCGGTGGTATAGCTCACACCTACCGAGATCTCGCCGCTGGCCAGAAGGCCCGGCATCAGCAGGAAATTGGCCCGCCGCACTACCACGCTAATGGCGGGGGCTTCTTCACGCAGGGCCTGCAGCAGGGCCGGAAACAGGCCGAACTCGGCATCGTCAGAAAGGCCCAGGCGGAACACGTTGCAGCTGTTGGCCGGGTCGAACTCGCGGGCGCGGCTGATGGCAGCGGAAATCACGTCCATGGCCGGGCCCAGTTCAGCAAAGATCTGCATGGCCCGTGGGGTGGGTTCCATGGCCCGGCCGCTGCGGATCAGCAGCGGGTCGTCGAACAGCTCGCGCAGGCGGGCGAGGGCGGCGCTGACGGTGGATTGGGTGATAAACAGCTTTTCACCCACGCGGGTCAGGTTGCGTTCGATCATCAGGGCTTCGAACAGCACCAGCAGGTTCATGTCGACGCGGCGCAGGTCGTTGCGGTTCATGAGGGCTCGGCGTCCTGGGCAAAGGGTATGGCTGTGTATTGAAGCATGGCGCGGGGCCTTGTGCCTTGTATGGATGTGCCGGCCTCATCGCGGGCTTGACCGCGATGAGGCCGATACAGGCCTGCGCTTGACAGAGCCAGCCTATCAGGCTCCAACAGCCACTCTATTAGACCTCTGCCCAAGCTCGGCTAGTCTTTCTCGTGGCCCCGCGAATTCCGCGACAGGGCAGCGCGTCAGCACCTGCGTGCAAGACCGTGCCCCCCCGCCGTGACAGCTTCGCAAGCCCCGTGTACACCTGATGAGGGGTAGTACGAGCCCACCCGCTCGGCTGAAAGAACACTGGCATAGACCGGAAATCTGGATAACCGACCCAAAGGTACCCGCAGATGTCGAACGAATCGAAATGCCCGTTCCATCAAACCGCAGGTGGCGGCACCACCAACCGTGACTGGTGGCCTGACCAGCTCAACCTGAGAATTCTTCACCAGCATTCCTCCAAGTCCAGCCCCGACCCGGACTTCGACTATGCCAAGGCGTTCAAGAGCCTCGACTTTCAGGCCCTGAAGAAAGACCTCACCGCCTTGATGACCGACTCGCAGGATTGGTGGCCGGCCGACTTCGGCCACTACGGCCCGCTGTTCATCCGCATGGCCTGGCATAGCGCCGGCACCTACCGCATTGGTGATGGCCGCGGTGGTGCGGGCTCTGGCCAGCAACGCTTCGCCCCGCTCAACAGCTGGCCGGACAACGTCAGCCTGGACAAGGCCCGGCGCCTGCTGTGGCCGATCAAGCAGAAGTACGGCAACAAGATTTCCTGGGCCGACCTGATCGTACTCACCGGTAATGTTGCCCTCGAATCCATGGGCTTCAAGACCTTCGGCTTCTCCGGCGGGCGTGCCGATGTGTGGGAGCCGGACGAAGACGTGTACTGGGGGTCGGAAAAGGTCTGGCTGGGCGGCGATACCCGTTACGGCAAGGATCAGGTCAAGGCGCAGCCGCCGGGGCAGGGTGACCTGGTGGCCGAGCCGGCCAAGCATGGTGAAGAACAGAATCGCGACCTGTCGGCCGAGCGTAACCTGGAAAACCCGCTGGCCGCCGTGCAGATGGGCCTGATCTACGTGAACCCGGAAGGCCCGGAAGGTAACCCCGACCCCGTGGCCTCGGGCAAGGACATCCGTGAAACCTTTGGCCGCATGGCCATGAACGATGAAGAAACCGTGGCCTTGATCGCCGGTGGCCACGCGTTCGGCAAGACCCATGGTGCCGGCCCCGCCGACAACGTCGGCCCCGAGCCGGAAGCGGCAGGCCTGGAGATGCAGGGCCTGGGCTGGCACAACACGTTTGGCTCCGGCAAAGGCGGGGATACCATCACCAGTGGCCTGGAAGTGACCTGGACCTCCACCCCGACCCGGTGGAGCAACGAGTACCTGAATAACCTGTTCGACTTTGAGTGGGAGTTGACCAAAAGCCCGGCCGGCGCGCACCAGTGGCGGCCGAAAGACGGCAAAGGCGCAGGCATGGTGCCCGATGCACACGATCCCGGTAAAAGGCATGCACCGTCGATGTTGACCTCCGACCTGGCATTGCGCTTCGACCCCATCTACGAGCCGATCGCCCGCCGTTTCAAAGACAACCCTGACCAGTTGGCGGATGCGTTCGCCCGTGCATGGTACAAGCTGATCCACCGCGACATGGGCCCGCTGGCGCGCTATCTGGGCCCGGAAATGCCCAATGAAGAGTTGCTGTGGCAAGACCCGTTGCCCAAAGCTGACCCATCCACGATCAGCGAGCAAGACATCGCGACCCTCAAGGCCAGGATCCTGGCCTCGGGTTTGAGCGTGGGCGAACTGGTCTCCACCGCCTGGGCATCCGCGTCGACCTTCCGCGGCTCCGACAAGCGCGGTGGTGCCAACGGCGCGCGTTTGCGCTTGGCGCCACAGAAGGACTGGGCTGCAAACCAGGGCGTGGACAAGGTGCTGGCGGCATTGGAGAAGATCCAGGGCGAGTTCAACAGCAGCGGCAAGAAGGTTTCCCTGGCTGACCTGATCGTGCTGGCCGGTACCGCGGCAGTCGAAAAAGCTGCCAAGGATGCGGGCTACAGCGGCAGCGTAGGGTTCCGTCCGGGCCGAGTCGATGCGTCCCAGGAGCAGACCGACGTCGAGTCGTTCGCCGTGCTGGAACCGCTGGCCGATGGCTTCCGCAACTTCACCAAGGCACGCTACAGCGTCAAGGCCGAGAAACTGTTGCTGGACAAGGCGCAGTTGCTGACCTTGACCGCGCCAGAGCTGACCGTGCTGATCGGTGGCCTGCGGGTGCTCGGTGCCAACCATGGTGGTAGCAAACTCGGCGTGTTCACCGACAAGCCGGGGACGCTGAGCAACGACTTCTTCCGCAACTTGCTGGATATGAGCGTGGAGTGGAAACCGACCTCGGCGGACAACGAAACCTTTGAAGGCCGCGACCGCAAGACCGGGCAGGTGAAGTGGAGCGGTAGCCGGGTCGATCTGGTGTTCGGTTCGCATGCCCAGTTGCGGGCGTTGAGCGAGGTGTATGCCAGCAGTGATGGCGGTGACAAGTTTGTCCGGGACTTTGTGGCCGCCTGGCAGAAGGTCATGGAGCTGGACCGCTTTGATCTGAAATAGCGTTGCCTGGCGGGGGGGCGCTCAGCGCCCCCTTGGCCAGTGGTCATCCCGCCAATTCCAGGTCGGATAGATACAAAAGTGTCCTCGTCGGTTCTGTTGCAATGCTTCTCAGGCGGCCGGCCTGAACAGCGTGCTCACAACGACAAGGAACCCCGACCATGCAAATGCCCAAGACCCTGAAAATCCGCAATGGCGACAAGGTACAACCAACCTTCTCCGCTCAGGAATACGCTGCTCGCCACGCCCGGCTGCGGGCCTATATGGCCGAGCAGGACATCGAGGCGGCAATCTTCACCTCGTATCACAACGTCAACTATTACAGCGATTTCCTCTACTGCTCGTTCGGCCGCCCTTATGCGCTGGTGATCACCCAGGACAAGGTGGTCTCGATCAGCGCCAATATCGACGGCGGGCAACCCTGGCGGCGCACGGTGGGCACTGACAACATCGTCTACACCGACTGGCAGCGCGACAACTATTTCGTCGCCATCCAGCAGGCGTTGCCGCTGGCCTCGCGCATCGGCGTGGAGTACGACCACCTGAACCTGCAGAACCACGGCAAATTCGCCGCCTGCTACCCCAAGGCCGAGCTGGTGGACATCGCTGCGCCGTGCATGCGTATGCGCATGATCAAGTCGGCCGAGGAGCAGGCGCTTATCCGTCACGGTGCACAGGTGGCCGACATCGGCGGAGCGGCAGTGGTCGAGGCCCTGCGTGAGCAGGTGCCCGAGTACGAGGTGGCACTGCATGCCACCCAGGCGATGGTGCGCGAAATTGCCAAACGCTTCCCGGACGCCGAGCTGATGGACACCTGGACCTGGTTCCAGTCCGGGCTCAACACCGATGGCGCACACAACCCGGTCACCAGCCGCCGTGTGGGCAAGGGCGAGATCCTCAGCCTCAACTGTTTCCCCATGATCGCCGGTTATTACACCGCGCTGGAGCGCACCCTGTTCCTTGACCACTGCCCGGACGAGTACCTGCGCCTGTGGCAGGCCAACGTCGAAGTGCACGAAGCCGGGCTGCAACTGGTGCGCCCAGGCATGCGCTGCAGCGATATCGCCCGCGAACTGAACGAGATCTTCCTGCGCCACGACCTGCTGCAGTACCGCACCTTCGGCTATGGCCATTCGTTCGGCACGCTCAGCCATTACTACGGCCGCGAGGCGGGGCTGGAGCTGCGCGAGGACATCGATACCGTACTGGAACCGGGCATGGTGGTGTCGATCGAGCCGATGATCATGCTGCCTGAAGGGCGGCCGGGGGCGGGCGGTTATCGCGAGCATGACATCCTGATCGTCAACGACAGCGGCGCCGAGAACATCACCAAGTTCCCGTATGGGCCGGAGCACAACATCATTCGCAAATAAGCATCGGCGTCGGCTGCTTCGCGGGCAAGCCCGCTCCTACGGGGATTTCACCGTTGTCGTAGGCGCGGGTTTTCCCGCGAAAAGGCTGGCCCAGACAACAACAAGATCCCCGTATGACCACCAGACCCTGCCTCCAATTAAAAGAACCAGAGGGTACCCGTCATGTCCAGCACCACCCTAGACCCATCCGCCATCACCGGCCCCGCACACAACGCCGAACGCCAGGCGCTGCGCAAGGCCGCCCGGGCCAGCTTCATGGGCAACTTCGTCGAGTGGTTCGACTACGCCGCCTACGGCTATCTGGCCACCATCATCGCCGCCACCTTCTTCCCGCAAACTGACAAGACCACCGGTTTGCTGGCCACCTTTGCGGTATTCGCCCTGTCGTTCCTGGTGCGCCCGCTGGGTGGCATCGTCTGGGGCCATTTCGGCGATCGACACGGTCGGCGAAACGCGCTCTCGTGGTCGATCCTGATCATGTCGGTATCCACCTTCTGCATCGGCTTGTTGCCAGGCTATGCGCAGATCGGGCTGTGGGCACCGGCCTTGCTGTTGCTGATCCGCCTGGTACAGGGGTTTTCCGCCTCGGGTGAGTACGCCGGGGCCGCTGCGTTCCTGGCCGAGTACGCGCCGCCTGGGCGGCGTGGCTTGTACACCAGCATCGTGCCGGCCAGCACGGCGGCGGGGTTGTTGTTCGGTGCGGCGTTCGTCGCGGTGCTGCATGAGCTGCTCAGCAGTGAAGCCCTGCATGAGTGGGGCTGGCGCCTGCCGTTCCTGCTGGCGGCGCCGTTCGGCCTGGTAGGGCGCTATATCCGCATGAGCCTGCAGGACACGCCCAAGTTCCTGGAGATGGAGCAGCGCCTGGAAACCAAGGCCGGCATGGCCACGACGCCGCTGCGCGAACTGCTGGGCCAGCACCGGCGCAGTCTGGCGATCGGCATGGGTGTCACCTGCCTGAATGCGGTTGCGTTCTACCTGTTGCTCAGTTACATGCCGACCTACCTGTCCAGTGAAATGGGCATGAGCGAGCGGGATTCGTTCATCGCCTCGACGGTGTCGCTGGCCACCTATATCGGCTTGATCTTCCTGATGGGGCGGCTGTCCGACCAGTTTGGTCGCAAGACCATGCTGGTGGTGGCCTCGCTGTTGTTCCTGGGGTTGACCGTGCCGTTGTTTCGCCTGCTGGACGGCCAGCCTCTGCTGGTGATTCTGGCCATCCAGATCCTTTTCGGTGCGATGCTGGCGATGAACGACGGGACCTTGCCGTGCCTGCTGGCCGAAATCTTTCCGACCCGGGTGCGCTTCAGCGGGTTTGCCTTGAGCTTCAATGTGGCCAATGCGCTGTTTGGCGGGACTGCGCCGTTCATTGCCACCTGGCTGATTCAGGTGACGGGCAGCAAGCTGGCCCCGGCAGGATACTTGCTGGCGGCAGCACTGGTGGCGCTGGTGGCCATGCTGATGTGTCGGGAGACGGCGCACGCGGCCCTTGAAGATTAGTTGACCTGCACTGGCCTCTTCGCGGGCAAGCCCGCTCCTACAACGGCCTGTGGCGGACCACCGATGTGCGTGTAGGAGCGGGTTTACCCGCGAATACGGTGGCGGCGGCAACGGTGAGCGGCGGGTGGAGATTGGCCAGCAGGCCCGGCCCTTTCGCGGGTGAACCCGCTCCTACAACGGCCTGTGGCGGACCACCGATGCGCGTGTAGGAGCGGGCTTGCCCGCGAAGAGGCCAGCAATGCCAATACCTGACCCAAGTCAGTGGAGAGAGGCCTGCCGCCGCTCCCCTAAAGGCGACAGCCCGAAGAACCGGCTATAACTCTTGGAGAAATGCGCAGGCGAACTGAAGCCGCAGGCCAGCGCCACCTCACGCACTTGCACGTCGCTGCGCAGCAGTAACTCCCGCGCCCGCGACAGCCGCAGCTCCAGGTAATACTGGCTGGGCGTGCGCTGCAGGTACTTGTGGAACAGCCGCTCCAATTGGCGCACGGTCACGTCGTTGAGGCTGGCCAGTTCCTCCAGCCCCAGCGGTTCCTCCAGATTGGCCTCCATGATCGCCACCACCTGGCTCAGTTTGGGCTGAGCGCTGCCGAGCAGGGTGCGCAGCGGTACACGCTGGCGCTCACGCTCACCGCGCACGCGGTCGCACAGCAACAGCTCGGCGGCCTTGGCCGCGATGTCCTGGCCGCCCGTGTCCCGGGCCACCAGTTGCAGCATCATGTCCATGGCCGCCACGCCGCCTGAGCAGGTGTAACGGTCGCGGTCCAGTTCGAACAGCTGGCTGGAGATCACGATACCGGGGAAGTGCGCCTGCAACGTCGGCAGGTCTTCCCAGTGGATGGTGCAGCGGTAACCCTTGAGCAATTCGGCCTTGGCCAGCAGGTAGCTACCGGTGCAGATACCGCCCAGTGGCAAGCGCTGGCGGGCCAGTTGGCGCAACCAGTCGATCAATGGGCGGTTGCTACGGCTTCGGTCGATCGGGTTGGCGCCGACCACCAGCAAGGCATCCAGCGTGGGGGCGTTGGTGATGTTGTAGTCGGGCAGTACGCGCATGCCGTTGCTGGCCACCACCGGCGCGTCGTCTGCGGCGATCAGCACACTGCGATACAGTGGCTTGCGCGCGGCCAGGTTGGCCATGCGCAGGGTCTCCACCGCCGACGCAAGGCCGATGGTGGTGAAATTGGGCAAAATCAGGAAGCCAAAGGTCTTTGCCGAACAATTCTTTACACTAGACGGCGATAGGTTTGCAGAAGCGGGGTGGACCATTGCGCTGTTCCTGTGCAAGCTGAGGCCTGGTTGGTCAGGGGCAGTGAGAAAGCAGAGCCTCGCGTGGTTCTTGTTGTTATGGGTCGTTGCCGGGTCGATCATACACCCCCGATGCAGCGGCCAGGAATGGCCCCGCCGGCTGGCAGGGCCGACAGTGATTGCACAGAGAAGGTGAGCGTCAGTGAACCCCGAAACCATGCTGGCGGGCTTGCCAGGCTATGCCATGGCCCCCGAAGCGATCCAGGTGCTGCCCGATGCCAGGGCTTACCGCGCCTGCCTGTTCGAGCGCATCCGTACGGCGACTCGGCGCATCGTTATCGTCGCGCTGTACCTGCAGGAGGACGAGGCCGGCCAGGAAGTCCTGGATGCCTTGTACCAGGCCAAGGCCGCGCGGCCAGGCCTGGAGATCACCATCGTGGTCGACTGGTTCCGCGCCAGGCGCGGGCTGCTGGGGGCCGGGCGTCAGCCGGGCAATGCCGCCTGGTATCAGGCCCAGCGCCAGTTGCGCGGGCTGGACATCGCGATCCATGGCGTGCCAGTGCAGACCCGCGAACTGTTCGGGGTGCTGCACCTCAAAGGCAGCATCATCGACGATTGCGTGATCTACACCGGCGCCAGTCTGAACAACGTCTACCTGCATCGTTTCGACCGCTATCGCCTGGATCGCTACCACCTGTTCCAGTCACCGGCACTGGCTGATGCCATGGTCGGCCTGGTTCAGCGTTTGCTGCACCATACCGCCACACCGCGCCTCGACCTGCCGGCGCCACCTTCTACCCGCAGCTTGCGCGGTGACATTCGGCGTTTGCGCGCACGGCTGCGGCGCATGGCCTACGAGGTACCGGCCAGCGTGACGGGGCAGGGCCTGCAGGTGATCCCGCTGCTGGGTGTGGGCCGTGGCAATCCGCTGAACCGGGCGCTGTGCGCATTGCTGGCAGTGGCGCGCACGCAGATCATCATCAGTACGCCGTATTTCAACCCGCCGCAGGTCGTGATGCGCGAACTTGACCATGCCCTGGCGCGGGGGGTTGGGGTGGAGCTGATTGTCGGTGACCGCACCGCCAACGACTTCTACATCGCCCCTGGCGAACCGTTCAGTGCCAGTGGTGCATTGCCCTATCTGTACGAGGACAACCTGCGCGCCTTCGCCCGCCGCCGCCACGCTGCGATTGCCACTGGCCAGCTGCAAGTACGCATCTGGAACGATCCCGGGCATACCTTCCATGCCAAGGGCGTTTGGATCGACCAGCGTTATTCGCTGCTGACCGGCAACAACCTCAACCCGCGCGGGTTCAACCTGGACCTGGAGAACGGCCTGCTGATCGACGACCCGCAGGGTCAATGGCTGGCGCCACGGGAAGCGGAGTTGAGCGAGCTGCGGCGCTTTGCGCCGAGAATCGGCTCGGCAGAGGCGCTGGGGGCGAAGGCCGAACATCCCAAGCAAGTGCGCAAGTTTCTGCGTCGGCTGCGCTATAGCCGGCTGGAACCGTTGATCAAACGGGTGCTCTGACGTCGCCTGCAATGGCCCTGTCGCCGGCAAGCCAGCGAAGGGCCAGAGTGGTACGCACTGCGCATTGATGTCATTATGATATTGCTGCCCACGGCCCTTTGTCAGGGGCTGGTTTACAATGTGCAGGCAACCTTGCAAGGCCCCTCTGAACGTGATCACGATCGCATACAGTCGGGCCTTTTCCCGTTAACCAGACAGGCCAATGCGTATATGGCGTTAGACCCACCCACGATGCTGACTATTTCAGTCGCTTTGGCCGCTGCGGCCGCCTTGTACCTGGCGATTGAATGGCGCAGTGTGCGCGAAACCTCGTTGCTGTACTGGAGTGCGGGTTTCGCCACGATTACGGTTGGTAGCACCCTGGCATTGTTGCGCGGGGTCGGCTTTCTGTTCATCGGCATCTGGTTCGCCAATGGCTTGCTGGTGGTGGCCCACGTTTTTTTCCTGATCGGCGTGCTGCGCTTCACCCAGGAGCGCTTGTCACGCGCCTGGATGATGGTTGTGGTGGTCTGGTTTGCCTTGCTGCTGCTGCCCGTGGGCCCGCAGTGGTCGAAGGTGATGCTGATGGTCAACTCGTTGTTGGTGGCCTCGCTGACGCTCAAGGCCAGTTTCCTGCTGCGGCCACATGGCAAATCGCTGAGTGTCGGGGCCGTGCAACTGCGCTATGTGTTGCTGATCCATGGGCTGTTCTATGTGGCCAAGGCGGCCATCGCGATCACGCCAGGCACGCTGATTGACCTGGCGACCTTTGGCGGGCTGATCATTCAGGTTTCGCTGGTGGAAGGCGCGATGGCGATCATGCTGATTGCCTTGTCGATGACCGGCACTGTACGTTACCGGCGTGAAGAGCGGATTGCCCGGCTGGCAGCCCGTGACCCGCTGACTGCGCTGTACAACCGGCGTGCACTGGAGGTGCGGGCGGGGCATTTCTTCAAGGACGTGAGCCCGGCGCAACCCGGGGCATTGCTGTTGATCGACATCGACAACTTCAAACTGGTCAACGACCTGCACGGGCATATCGCCGGCGACCGTTTGCTGATTGCCTTGAGCGAGATGATTCGTACGGCGCTGCCCGAGCGCTCGCTGGCGGCGCGGTTGGGCGGGGATGAGTTCGTCATCTTGCTCAGTGGCGCGAGCAGTGAACGGGTCATGGAACTGGGGAGTGGGCTGCGTGAGCAGTTCCAGCAGTACGCCGACAAGACCGTGCCTACGACCCAGGCGGTTACCTTGAGCATTGGTGCCAACGTGTTCGATCAGCCGCCGGCGAGCCTGGCGGCGTTGATCGAGCAGGGGGATGTGGCGTTGTACCAGTCCAAACGTGGGGGGCGCGACAGCATTCGGTTTTTCGAGCGGGCGGTGGTTGAACTCCGGCAATGAGCGAATCACCTAGGTGGGTGAGCTTTCATGTAACCCATGTTGGGGATCCGAACAGGCGCTCCCGACACCCGGCCCCCGCGTTTGACGGGCATCCATGCCCGTCATCAGCAAAACAGCGTGGTCAGGTCGCTACCTGATAGCACGGTACATACTCCGCGCCGCCGGGCAGCTTCATCCGGTGCTGGTCGACGAATGCCTGCAACAGCCGGCCAAGCGGGTCCAGTACGGCGCTGTCACCGTGGATCTGATACGGCCCGTGTTCCTCGATCAGGCGGATGCCTTTGTCCTTGACGTTGCCTGCGACAATCCCGGAAAACGCCCGGCGCAGGTTGGCCGCCAGTTCATGGGGGGGCAGCTCGCGGCGCAAGTCCAGGTCGGCCATGGCCTGGTGGGTCGGGTCGAACGGTCGCTGGAAGCTCTCCTCGATCTTCAGCAGCCAGTTGAAGTGGAAGGCATCGTTGCGCTCGCGGCGGAACTGCTTGACCGCCTTGAGGCCTTCGACCATGTGCCGGGCGACTTCCGCCGGGTCATCAATGATGATTTCGTACAGGCGATGGGCCGCTTCACCCAGCGTGGCGCCGACGAAAGCGTGCAACTGTTGCAGATAAGGCTCGGCGCTGCGCGGGCCGGTGAGCACCACCGGGAACGGCAGGTCGTGGTTGTCCGGGTGCATGAGGATGCCCAGCAGGTACAGGAACTCCTCCGCCGTGCCGGCTCCGCCCGGGAAGATGATGATGCCGTGGCCGACACGCACGAAGGCCTCCAGGCGCTTCTCGATGTCTGGCAGGATCACCAGTTCGTTGACGATCGGGTTGGGCGCCTCGGCGGCGATGATGCCGGGCTCGGTCAGGCCCAGGTAGCGGCTGCCATGCATGCGTTGCTTGGCGTGGGCGATGGTGGCGCCCTTCATCGGACCTTTCATCACGCCCGGGCCGCAGCCGGTGCAGACATCCAGCTTGCGCAGGCCCAGTTCATGGCCGACCTTCTTGGTGTACTGGTATTCCTCGGTGCTGATCGAGTGGCCGCCCCAACACACCACCATCTTCGGCTCCACGCCTGGGCGCAGGGTGCGCGCGTTGCGCAGCAGGTGGAAAACGTAGTCGGTGATGCCCTGGGAGCTTTCCAGGTCGATGCGCTGGCTGGCCAGCTCGCTTTCGGTGTAGACGATGTCGCGCAAGGCGCTGAACAGCATTTCACGGGTGCTGGCGATCATTTCGCCATCGACGAAGGCGTCGGCCGGGGCGTTCAGCAGCTCCAGGCGCACGCCGCGGTCCTGTTGGTGGATACGCACCTCGAAGTCTTTGTAGGCCTCAAGGATAGTCTTGGCATTGTCGACATGGGCGCCAGTGTTGAGGATTGCCAGGGCGCACTGGCGGAACAGTGTGTAGAGGCTACCGGTACCGACTTCACTCAGTTGCTGCACTTCACGTTGTGACAGCGTCTCCAGGCTGCCTTTGGGGCTGACGGATGCATTGATGACATGGCGTTGAGGCATCTAAGTCTTTCCTGTGCGGGTAAAACATCCTTCTTTGACACCACCATACCGAGAAATGTGGACGGCAACGAGGGGGGCTGTGAAAAACCTTGAGACCGAGCTGCCTGCTTCGCGGGTGAACCCGCTCCTACTGGGGCCTTGCCATCTTCAGGGCAGCACCTGTAGGAGCGGGTTTACCCGCGAAGCAGCCGACTCGGTCTCCAGTCAGCCCAACAGCTTCTGCACCCCCAGGGTAATCGCCAGCCCCCCGCCAACCAGCCACAGGTTGAGGATCGCCCCGGTGGCCAGCGCCCGTGGCCCGGCCTGGCGAATCTGGCTGAAGCGGGTCTCCATGCCCAACGCCGTCATGGCCATGGTCAAGGCAAAGGTGTCCAGGCTGTTCACTGCCTGGGTCACGCTGCCAGGCAGCATTTGCAGCGAATTAACCAGGACCAGGGCCAGGAAGCCGAAAGCGAACCAGGGCATGGCAATGCGCCCGTTGCCCTGCGCCTGGCCGGCCTTGCGCGAACGGCTGATCCACAGGCCCACCACCAGCAGTACCGGCACCAGCAGCATGACCCGGGTCATCTTGACGATGGTGGCGACATGCGTGGCTTCGGGGCAGACATTGCTGGCCGCGCCTACCACCTGCGCCACTTCGTGGACAGTGCCGCCCAGCAGCAGCCCGGCGCCCATGGTATCCAGATGCAGCCAGCCGGCATTGATCGCCAGTGGGTAAAGGAACATCGACAAGGTACCGAACAGCACTACGCTTCCGACTGCCATGGCGCTTTTATGGGGAGCGCTGCGCAGCGCCGATTCGAATGCCAGCACGGCGGCGGCGCCGCAGATGGCGCTGCCGGCGGCGGTCAGCAAGGCGGTATCGCGGTCGAGCTTGAACACTTTCATGCCACACCACAGGCCGATCAGCAGGGTACTGGTGACTACCAGCACCGACACGACCAGCCCCGACCAGCCGACTTCGGCAATTTCCTGCAGGCTTACCCGCAGGCCAAAAAATGCCACAGCAATGCGTAACAGGCCGCGAGCGGAAAAATTGATGCCTGCTGCCCAGCTTGCCGGTACGCCGTCACGCAGCGCGTTGCCATACAAGGCACCTGCGACGATACCCACGATCAGCGGGCTGATGCCCAGGTTGGCGATAGCGGGCAGGGCCGCCAGTTGAGTGACTGCGACCGCGAACAGCGCGACGAAAAGAATGCCATTGAGCCGCCCTCGGGTGGAGAGGGTAGGGGCAAAGGCAGGGTTGGACGGAACCGTGGCCATGTGAGTCCTCCGGAAAAGGTGTTTCGACAAGGCCTACGTTAATCTGGTTATAAGCTTATAAAAAATCGTAATTTAGGATGGCAAATATCCGAAAATCTGATAATTTTCAAAAATGACCCCAGAACAGCTGATAACATTCGCCACGGTTGCCGAACACGGCAACATCAGCCATGCCGCTCAAGCCCTGCACCTGTCGCAGCCGGCGGTGTCCGGCCAGCTCAAGCTCTTGCAGGAGGCGTTTGGCGAACCCCTTTACCAACGTGCCGGCCGCGGCGTGCGGCTGACAGCGGCCGGTGAGCAGTTGCTGGCGCATGCCGAGCGCCTGCGCGAAACCTTCCGACAGGCGCAAGCATTGCGCGAGGCCATGCGCGGGCTGGAGCGCGGCACCTTGCGTATCGGCGCCAGTACCACGCCCGCCAGTTACCTGCTGCCTTACCTGATCGCCGATTTTCACGGGCGTCATCCGGATGTGCTGGTCAGCACCTCGCATGGCAACACGGCGGAGATCGTCGCCGCCCTGGACAGTGTTGATATTGCCCTGATCGAGGGGCCGCCCGGGCAGGAGTTGCCGTTGGGTACGCAAGTGACGCCGTGGCGCGAGGACGAGATCGTGGCGATTGTGCCCCGTGGGCATCCCCTGGCAAGCAGTGACCAGCAGACACTGGCGGCGCTCGGCACCTACCCCTTGGTACTGCGTGAAAGCGGCTCGGGTGTGCGGCAGATCGTCGAGCGGGCGTTTGCCCGTGATGGCGTGGCAATGCGAGTGGCGCTGGAGATCGCTGGCGTTGAAGGGGTAAAAGAGGCGGTCCGGGCCGGGATGGGGGTTGGCTTTGTGTCGGCGATGTCCATTCGTCATGAAGATGGGGCGCTGCACCGGCTGCAGGTTGCGCCGCAGGCGCTGGTGCGGCGTTTTTCCATTCTGTTGCCGCATGGGGCTACGCCTTCGCGGGCTGCCTCGCGGTTTCTTGAATTGTGTGTTGCCATGCAAGAGGTGGGTTGACTGTGCTGGCCTCTTCGCGGGCGTGCCCGGTCCCACAGGTTACAGCACAGATGTTGAAGACTGTGCTGTACCTGGACTGCCCGCCAAAATTTGAAAGCCTGCGCGCTGCGCTTGCTCAGCCGCTTCGCGCAATTGCGACCCTCTGACGGCGGTACTTGAGAGAGATGTTTGGGGGCTTCTGAGCAATGAGGATTGGCCAAATGGATCGGCGTCGGGGTCATTTTGCTCGTGCGATTAGCACGGTCAGGTCGTAAGTCAACACCGAACCGGTGCCGGCTACCTGCACAGCAATCGCGAGCGTGACCCAGCCGCAATCGTCTCGACGAGCGTGCTGTGAGACATTCATCACCTTTGCCGCCAGGCTGAGCCTATCTCTCGGCTTCACAGGTCGATGCATGATGAAGTTTTCAATGCGGTGCCCGGCCACGACATGCGTCACCGAAAACAGCGCATCACACAGCATTCGCTGAGCCAGTGCGAAGGTATGCACGCCGCTTGCACAATGTACGCCCAGGGGGCTGGAAAGCGCCTGAACAGGATCAGTGTGCATGTATAGCGGATCGTATTGCTTTGCGAAGGCGATGATTTCGTCTTGCGCCAACGCTTCATCTCGATGGTGCGTCCACGCCTGGCCGACAGAAAACTGCTCCCAGAACATCTCGCTGGCACTCATGGAAAGGGCCTTAAACAGGTGGGGTGACTATCCTGTATGCAGGGGCGAGAATGAAGCAATGCCCGCTTACCTCAGGTGTTGTGACCTCTCTGGGCGGTAATCCAAAACGTGTTGCAATAAAAAACAAGGGGCGTTGACACCTGGCACAGTGATATTGGTACGGTAGATCTTCTACGGGTGTGTCTGCTTTGCAAGGCAGCCTTTGGTATCGAGTTAGCAACGGAGCCCCAGATGGAGTTTTCTGCCCACAAAGGCACTACGTCGATCAGCCTCGTGCGGGACGCACTTCAAGGAGCAGAACTGCGTGGCCTGGATGTTGCTACTGTGCTCAGCCACGCGCATATTGATCCACGCCTGCTGGACCAGCGCTATGCCAGGGTACCTGCTGGTACGTTCTCCAGATTGTGGATTGCGTTAGCGGATTTGCTCGACGATGAGTTTTTTGCGGCAGACAGTCACCCTCTTCGCAGAGGTAGCTTCAAGCTGATGGCGCAGTTGGCCCTCGGCTGCGACACCATTGGACAGGCGCTCAAGCGGATTCTGGCGTTTCTCAGGACTGCCCTTGATGACATCTATGGGTCGGTGGAGTGCGATGGAGAGTATGCTGCAATTGTCATCCATGATCATGGTGAGTCGCGAAGGGCGTTTTGTTATGGTGCCTGGCTGGTCCTCGTGCACGGTCTGCTTTGTTGGCTGTGCGACAGGCGCATCCCTGTTTTGAAGTTATCGATGCGTCCTCCTCAGCCAGAGGACGACAGCGACTATCGAATGCGTTTTTGTGAGGAAATCGAGTGGCGGGCCGAGAGAACCTCCGCTGTTTTCGAGAAGAATGTTCTGGAGTACAAGGTTTGCCAAACGCTCAGCACACTGCCTTTGTTTTTGAAGGGAACGCCAAGTAACTTCCTTGTGAAATACCGTAACGACGACAGCACGAGCATTACGATCCGGCGGCGACTAAAACTGCTCTCTCCACACACATGGCCTGAACTCGATGAACTCGCACGCGACTTGAGCATGTCCAGTTCCACCCTACAGCGAAGGCTCTACGCTGAGGGTTTCACCTACCAACGGCTCAAAGATAATCTAAGGCGGGATATTTCCATCAGTCTGCTCTGCCGGGCAGGTATGACGGTGGATGGCGTTGCGTCAGAGGTTGGCTTCATTGAGACCAGTGCGTTCCACAGGGCATTCAAAAAATGGACGGGTATCACCCCTGGTGCTTACCGACGCTCGTTGCGTAGCCCTCGAGGGGACTAGTCCTCTGCGCTTGGGCTGATCACCCGCTGATTGAAGCCATCTGGTTTTCCAAAACTGCCCGTTCCGGTCAAGCAGAATGATGCCATTGGGCATGGTTGGCGCTTGCCATAAGGCCTACGATTTTTCTCGGGCGCCGTCTAGCTGGTGCCTCTCAACTCTCCCGACTCACACGCGGAACCATGCGTACCTGTGCGTGTGGTCGAGTTGTGCCAGATCGCTATACGTATGTGGACTTCAAAAACACAACAATAAGATTGAAGGAGACACGGTATGAGTTCTTTGAATATGTACACGTTGACCGAAGAGTCGAAATTCAACCGCTTTCATGGACTTATTCTATTCTGGTGCGTGTTGATTCTGATTATTGATGGTTACGACTTGGCAGTGGTGGGGGCTGCCCTGCCAGCCATCATGGCCGATATGCAAATTGACGCAACCAGCGCCGGGGTAATGGCTGGCTCAGCATTGTTCGGGACAATGCTGGGCGCCATTTTTTTAGGCACATTGGCAGATCGAATTGGCCGGCCGAAAATGATCGCGATGTGTGTCGCGCTGTTCAGCGTTTTCACCGCTGCGGCAGGGTTCACTGACAGCCCGCTGACCTTCAGTATCATGCGCTTTATCGCCGGCTTGGGAATCGGCGGTGTGTTGCCCATCTGTACGGCGCAGATGGGTGAGTTCTCGCCCTTGAAAGTTCGCACCCGGCTGGTGACCATCGTTTTCGCAGGCTATTCGGTGGGCGGAATTCTGGTAGCGCTGACGGGTAAACAACTGATCGAAAGCTACGGTTGGCAATACGTGTTTTACGTGGCAGTCCTGCCAGTGGTATTGATTCCTTTCATTCTCAAGACAATGCCCGACTCTATTGGCTTTATGTTGAAGCAGGGGCGACAAGACGAGTTGAAAGTCATCGCGCGTCGCCTTCGTCCCGACCTTGTGATCAAGGATGACACGCAGTTCGTTGGCAATCCGCAGATAATCTCTGCTCAAGACAAGCCGGTACGAAGCCTTTTCCTGGAAGGCCGTGGATACAGCACGGTCATGATCTGGATGGCATTCATGACCGGGCTGTTCATGGTGTATGCGCTCAATTCGTGGCTCACCAAGTTGATGGCCATGGCGGGTTTCAGCCTCGGTTCAGCCCTGAATTTCGTCATCGTGTTCAACCTCGGTTCGATCTTCGGTGCAATTCTGGGTGGATGGCTTAGCGACAAATTCAGCATCAAGCACGTCTTGGTGGTGTTCTATGTAGTGGGCGCGGTCGCACTCACGTTGCTGGGATATACCCGCTCCACCGAACTGCTCTTTGTCGTCGTGTTCATCGTGGGGGCCTCGACCCTTGGCACCCAGCTTCTGGCCTATGCATACGCCGGCGATTTCTATCCCTCCACCATCCGCTCGACTGGCGTCGGTTTTGCATCGGGGGTTGGTCGCGTCGGGGCGATTGTCGCACCTGTTTTGATTGGTGCCTTGGTGTCGATGGCGTTGCCGCTGGAGCAGAACTTCATGGCAATCGCGCTCGCCGGCCTGGTAGGGGCTGTTGCAGTGACCATGATCAACCAATCTCGCTCGGACTCGGCTGTAGTGAGGAAGAAGGCCACGGTTGCCCACGAGTTGACCTGACCGTAATTCTGAGAGACAGGTGCCAAGTATGCTTATTGATCGCTTGCGCGAATCACCGGTAGGTTCGGACGAAGCAACCCGTTTGATCGACTGGGCAATTGTCTCACGTCGGAGCATCAGGTCGTTCCTCCCAACCCCAGTTCCGCTAGAGGAAATCGAAGCGATGCTGAACGTTGCTCGCTTTAGCGCAACAGGCGTCAACCTGCAGCCCTGGAATGTGCATGTTGTTACCGGTGATATGAAGGCACGGTTGTCCGCAGCACTTGCTGAGGTTGATGACCATCCGGCTGATGACCAACGCTTTTCTGATCCCTACGCGTATTACCCCAGGGAGTGGACGTCTCCCTACATCGAGCGGCGCAGGGAGGTAGGGTGGGGGCTCTATAGCTTGTTGGGCATCAGTCGAAGCGATAAACAAAGGATGCACGAGCAACACGGCCGGAATTATCGCTTCTTCGGGGCGCCTGTAGGCCTGTTCTTCACGATTGACCGCGTGCTTCAGGAAGGGAGCCTGCTGGACTATGGCATGTTCCTGCAAAGCCTCATGATTGCCGCACGGGGAAGAGGCTTGCACACCTGCCCACAGGCAGCATTCCTTAAATATCACAGCATCATCACTGAAATGCTGGAAATACCGAAGAGCCAAATGCTCGTCTGTGGGATGAGCTTGGGTTATGCCGATGATGGCAGCATTGAGAACACGTTGGTTACTGGCCGTGAGCCCGTGCGTGCATTCACTACCTTTCACTCAGAATAAATAACTGGCGTGCGCCCTGTCCAAGTTTGGCGTCGGGCAGGGTGATACTGTTTCGATCATTCCGCTAAAGCGGGCCTTAACCCATTTGTAGAACTGGCATTGCATGGGGCGCTTAGCGGCGGACCATGCTCAAGCACACAACAAGAACAAGGTGCCTGTGATGTCTATTGCTTTTAAAAAAACGTTGGCTTGTTCAGCAACACTGCTAGTCGCGCCTTATGCTTCTGCCGCGTTCGTGGAAGACTTCAAAGGCAGCCTTGAGCTCCGGAACTTTTACTATAATCGGGATTTTCGCAATGATGGCGCCACTCAGTCCAAGCGCGATGAGTGGGCGCAAGGTTTTATCTTGAACCTGCAATCCGGTTTTACAGAAGGGCCAGTGGGCTTCGGTATTGATGCGATGGGCTTGCTGGGGGTGAAGCTTGATTCCAGCCCGGACAGAACGGGATCAGGGCTGCTGGCCTACGATTCCGACAGGCAGGTTGAGGATGAATACGGTAAGTTCGTGGCCACCGCCAAAGCGAGGATGGGTAAGACGGAGTTGAGGATAGGGGGGGTAAACCCTCTGATGCCTCTACTCTGGAGTAATAACAGCCGCTTGCTGCCTCAGGTCTTTCGCGGTGGTTCGCTGACCGTCAACGATATCGATAAATTGACGGTAACGGCTACAAGAGTCAACGCAGTGAAGCAGCGTAATTCCACCGATTTCGAATCACTCACAGCCACTGGCTATGCCCCGGTTGAGGCGGACCACTACAACTACCTGGCATTTGACTTCAAGCCTGCGAAGGACATGACCTTCAGTTTGCACGCCGCCGAACTTGAAGATCTCTATAAATCCTACTTCGCCGGCATTAAAGTCATCAAGCCGCTGTGGGAAGGCAATGTGATCGCGGATGTTCGCGTGTTCGATGCCAGCGAGACGGGCTCCAAAAAACTGGGTGAGGTGGACAACAGAACGCTGAGTAGCTACTTCGCCTACAGCATCAAGGGACACACCATCGGTGGCGGTTACCAGAAGGCCTGGGGCGACACCTCGTTTGCGTTCGTGAACGGCACGGATACCTATCTGTTCGGCGAATCGCTGGTCAGTACATTCACTGCCCCTGAGGAGCGAGTGTGGTTCGCAAGGTACGACTTTGATTTCGCCGCGTTGGGTGTACCGGGCTTGCTGTTCACCACTCGGTACATGAAAGGTGATGATGTCAATCCTGATCTGCTGACCAGCCGCCAAGCTGCTTCACTCCGCCTCAACGGGGAGGATGGCAAAGAATGGGAGCGGGTCACTGATATCTCTTATGTTATTCAGAGTGGTCCGGCGAAGGGTGTTTCGTTCCAGTGGCGTAACTCCACGAACCGCTCGACCTACGCTGACAGCGCTAATGAAAATCGCCTGATCATGCGCTACACCTTCAACTTCTAAATAGCGAAACGGGCCGGCCTTCTGAAGCCGGCCCATTTTTCGCCATTTATTCCCAATCGAAGGGTTCGCTGTTTTCCGCCTGAATTGCACCAGGCGTTCGGACGCCTGCACCCAGCCGTTTCATCTTTTGCTACGAAAGGCCAGTACCGATTAAGCCACTGCTGCCAGTTTGGCGCTGGTCTGCCGACGACGGTAGGCACTGTCTCGGCTCGCCAGCCACCAGTACAGCGGCGAGGTGATCGCCAACCCTACCAGCCACGACAGGTCAGCCCCGTTGATGTGCTCGGAAATCGGCCCGACGTACAGCGGGGTGTTCATGAACGGTATCTGCACCACGATACCCACAGCGTAGGCGATCAGTGCCTGCGGGTTGTAGCGCCCATAGATCCCACCATCGACCTGGAAGATCGACTGGATGTCGTAGTCACCTTTGTGAATGGCGTAGAAGTCGATCAGGTTGATCGCCGTCCACGGCACCAGCACCACCAGCAGTACCAGCACCATGTCAACGAAGTGGCCGATGAAGTCTGCCGAAGCGAACACCGCTACCACGCAGCAGGCCGACAGCACGATCAGCGACAGCACTGCCCGGCTTTTGGCGGTGGGGATCCAGCGGTAGGCGAACGTTTGCACCAGGGTGATGATCGACAGCACCGCGCCATACAGGTTGAGAGCGTTATGGCTGATCACGCTGAGCAGGAACAGCACCAGCATGATCGGGCCGAGCGTACCGGTGGCCAGCTTGACCGCGTCCATGGTGTCCATGCCGGCTGGGATCGCCAGCACGGCCACGGCGCCGAAGATGAACGACAGGCTTGAGCCCAGGGCCGAACCCAGGTAAGTGGTCCAGAAGGTCGAGCTGACTTTGACATCTGCCGGCAGGTAGCGCGAGTAGTCCGACACATAGGGCGCAAAGGCGATTTGCCACAACGCCGCCAGCGACACGGTGGCCAGCCAGCCGGCCAGGTTGAAGCTGCCACGGGTGAGGAAATCGTCGCTTTGTACATGGGTGAAGATGTAGCCGAAGCCGACCACGATACCGATACCCAGTACCCAGGTGCCAATGCGATTGAGCACGTGGATGAAGCGGTAGCCGATAATGCCGATGATGCCTGAACCCAGCGCCCCGATGACGATGCCCACCGGTACCGGAACGGCGTCCACCACGCCATGCAGTGACTTGCCGGCAAGGACGATGTTGGATGCGAAGAAGCCGATGTACATGACACCGGCGATCACCACCACCAACAGCGCACCGAGGGTGCCGAACTGGGCGCGGCTCTGGATCATCTGCGGAATGCCCATTTGCGGGCCCTGGGCCGAGTGCAGGGCCATCAGCACCCCGCCGACCAGGTGGCCGACAAGGATGGCGACGATGCCCCATACCAGGTTCAGGTGGAACAGTTGCACACCCAGCGCGCCGGTGACGATGGGCAACGGCGCGATGTTGCCGCCGAACCAGAGTGTGAACAGATCCCTTACCTTTCCATGGCGGTCTTGCGGGGGCACGTAGCCGATCGTGTGTTTTTCTATCAGGGGTGCCGAATTGGCTGCACTGGTCATGACTGACTCCAAGGCAAGGTAGGGCATTGGGAACTGCCCGGGGGCGTGCCGGCGGTGGGCGACGCGTTCTTGTTGGAGCGATGATGAGGGGCGCGGGGATAACGAGAAATTAGTAAATATGTGCCCATAAGCGTTAAAAAAACTAAGGCTGACAAAAGCTTAAGCGGGTGACGGTAGCAAGGAGAGTGCCAGCTGGCTGAAGGCCTTGGGGTAGAGGGACGGCGGGGGTGGCAAGCGGATCACGGTGGGCTGGGTTGGTGCGATGTGCGCGTTTTCAGGGCAGATGAAAGGTTGCCTGGGCCGGCCTCTTCGCGGGTAAACCCGCTCCTACAACGGGCTACGTCACCTTTGCAGGAGCGGGTTTACCCGCGAGGGGGCCGGCACAAGAGGAAACAGCTACATGGGTAGCAACCGATCCTGAATCACTTCCTTCATCACCAAGGTCGAGCTCAAGCGTTTCACATTGGGAATACTGGTCAGGTGCTCGTCATACAGCTTCTGAAACGCCGGCAGGTCCTTGGCTACCACATGCAGCAGGTAATCCGGGTCGCCGAACAGCCGCTGCGCTTCGACAATCTGCGGGATCTGCGCCAGTGCCGTTTCAAAGTCCGCCACCGGCTGGCGGGTTACCTCGCGTAGCGTCACGAATACCAGCGCGGCAAAGTTCAGCCCAAGGGCGCTCGGTGCCAGCCGTGCGTGATAGCCCAGAATGGCTCCGGACTCTTCCAGTGCCTTTAAGCGCCGATGACAGGGTGACAGGCTGAGCCCCACACGGTCGGCCAGCTCGGTTACCGACAGGCGCCCGTCTTTTTGCAGCTCGGCAAGGATCTTTCGATCAGTTCTATCCATTGGGAAGAATCTTCCAATTCATGAATGCCAAGGGGAAATATACGAAAGAATATCCCCGAGCGAAATCCGTAATCTTTCGACATCCCAATGCAGTAGATAAGGAAGATTCAAGTGGCTATCAGTGTGCTGACGGCGTTCTGGGCTGTGTCGATGCTGTTCGTGATTACCCCGGGTGCAGATTGGGCGTATGCCATCTCTGCAGGCATGCGCGGTCGCTGGGTGATGCCAGCGGTGGCGGGAATGTTGTCGGGGCATTTCCTGGCCACGCTGGTGGTGGCGGCCGGGGTTGGCAGCCTGCTGGCTGGTCACCCGTTGGCGCTGACCTTGCTGACCCTGGCGGGGTGCACCTATTTGCTGTGGCTGGGCGGTAACCTGTTGCTCAGCCCATCCTTGCCGGCGGCCGGGCAGGGCGGCGCGGGGGAGTCGGGCTCGCGCTGGGCGTTGAAGGGTTTTTGCGTCAGCGGCCTGAACCCCAAGGTATTCCTGCTGTTCCTGGCCCTGCTGCCGCAGTTCACCGACCCGCAGTCGAGCTGGCCCGTACCGTTGCAGATCTTGTTGCTGGGGCTGGTCCACCTGTGCAGTTCGCTGGTGATCTACACGCTGGTCGGCTATGGCGCCAAAGCGGTGCTGAGCACCCGGCCGGGGGCGGCAAAGCTGGTCGGGCGGGTGTCGGGGATGGCGATGATTACCGTCGCCCTGGGCTTGATAGCCGGGCAAATGACCTGAATTTATCGGTTCAGAATGACTTCAGATACACTCGCTGCACCCTCATGCACAACCAGGAAGTGCCCCATGCCCGAAACCACGCAACTGCTCACGTTCGCCCTGATTTGCCTCGGCATGGTCCTGACCCCAGGGCCGAACATGATCTACCTGATTTCCCGCTCGATCTGCCAGGGCCGTCAAGCCGGGTTGATTTCGCTTGGCGGTGTGGCTCTGGGCTTCGTCATCTACATGTTCTGCGCGGCAATGGGCATTACGGCGCTGGTGATGGCAGTACCCTTTGCCTACGACGCGCTGCGCATCGGTGGCGCGCTGTACCTGTTGTACCTGGCCTGGCAGGCGCTGCGGCCGGGTGGCCAATCGCCGTTCCAGCTCCGTGAACTGCCCGCCGACAGCCCGCGGCGGCTATTCACCATGGGGTTTGCCACCAGCCTGCTCAACCCCAAGATTGCCGTCATGTACCTGTCGCTTATGCCGCAATTCATCGAACCGGGCCACGGCAGCGTGCTGTTGCAGTCGCTGGTGCTGGGTTCGACGCAGATCGCCATCAGCGTTACGTTCAACGCGCTGATTGCGATAATGGCCGGCTCCATCGCCGTGTTCCTGGCTGGCAGGCCACTGTGGCAACAGGTTCAGCGTTGGTTGATGGGAACGGTGCTGGCGGGGCTGGCGGTGCGCATGCTGGCAGAAGGGCGCCGTTGATCGTCCATTGCGACAAGTATCAGTGGCCGAGTACTTGCCCGAGCATCTGGCACACCTGTTCTGCCGAGTAGGGTTTGGCCAGGAAGGTGAACCCTTGGTGCCCGCCTTCGGCAATCGCATCGCTAAAGCCCGAAGTAAGGATCACCGGCAACTGCGGGCGCTGGCGGCGAAGTTCGCGGGCCAGTGCCAAGCCACCCATGCCGGGCATGACCACATCGGAAAACACCGCATCAAAATCACCTGCCGGGCCAGTCAACTGCGCCAGCGCTTCTTCTGCCGAACGCGCATAGCTGATTTGGTAGCCGTGGTCCTCGAGGAACTGAGCCGTGAAGCTGCCCAGGTCGGGGTTGTCTTCTACCACCAGTATTCGTCGCCGCTCGCCCTGTACCTGCGGCTGGCTGCCGGCCGAGGCGTCTTCGGGCAAGGCCGCAGGTGAGTCCTCCTGCGGCAGGTACAGGGTAAAGGTGGTGCCCTGGCCGGGGATGCTGTTCACCTGTACATCGCCCCCGGATTGCTTGGCGAAACCGAACACCTGCGACAACCCGAGCCCGGTACCTTCACCCGGGGCCTTGGTGGTGAAGAACGGGTCGAAGATGCGCTCCAGCAACTCGCTGGCAATACCGACTCCGCTGTCGCTCACCGATATCGCCGCGAACGGGCCAGGCAGCGAAGGCTGACCGCGCAAGGCAGGCAGGCACTGGTCGGCCTGCAGGCGCAGCTGCAAGGCACCTTCGCCTGCCATGGCATCGCGGCCATTGAGCATCAGGTTGATCACCGCGGTCTCCAACTGGCTGAGGTCGGCGCGGATGTGGCAGGGCGCTTGCGGTAACTGCAGCTCGACCCGGATGCGCGCGCCAGTGACGGTGTCGAGCATGTCGGCCATGGCCTCCAGCCGAGGCCCGGCCTCGAACACCTGTGGGCTGAGGGCCTGGCGGCGGGCGAAGGCCAGTAGCTGGCCGGTCAGTTTGGCACCACGGTCGACCGTGTCGGACATGGTCTTGAGGTAGCGCTCGCGGCGCTCCTCGGCCAGGTTGGGGCGCTGCAGGAAGTGCAGCGACGAGCGGATGATGGTCAGCAGGTTATTGAAGTCGTGGGCTACGCCGCCGGTCAGCTGGCCAATGGCTTCCAGCTTCTGGGCTTGGCGCAGTACGGCCTCGGTGTGCAGCAACTGAGTGGTGCGTTCTTCGACGCGATGTTCCAAGGTGGTGTTGAGCGCTTCCAGGGCCGCCATCGCTTCGCGCACTTCGGCATGGGCCTGGGCCCGTTGTATATGTGCCCAGCATCGCTCGGTCACTTCGCTGATCAGTGTTTGCTCGTAGTCGGTCCATGCCCGGGGTACGCGGTCGTGAATCGCCATCAGCGCGGTCAGCCTGCCACCCTTGATCAGTGGCATGCAGATGGTGGCCGTAATGCCGATGGCCTGAAAAGTCGCCGCCTCGTCAGCGGCCAGTTCGCGCAGGTTGTCATTGATCACCAGGGCCAGGCCGCTGCGCAGGCGGCTGACAGCCAGGCGGCCGAAGTCATGCAGGTGATAGTGGCCCACCAGGCGTGGTGAACCGGGGGTCACCGCATCGCCGCAAATGGTGAAACCGTCCTCGTCGGGGTCCATCACCGCATAGGCGCAGCTGGACAGGCCAAGGTGCTCGACCAGCATGCGGGTGGTGATGGCCATGATCTGGTCCGGGTCGGTTGCCTCGGTCACGGCTCGCCCGAGGGCATCGAGAAAGTTCAGGCGTTGGTTGGTGACCACGCTGGCGGTGGTTTCGGTGACCGTGTCGAGCATGCCCAGAATCTCGCCATCATGGCCGCGAATCGGGCTGTAGCAGAAGGTGAAATAGGCCCGCTCCAAACCTCCGTTGCGGTCGATCATCAGCGGGAAGTCTTCGATGTACACCGCTTCACCGGCCAACGCACGGTCCGCCATGCTGCTGATTTCATCCCAGGCTTCGTGCCACACGTCGCGGAAGGGGATGCCCAAGGCCAGGGGCTTGCGACCGAGAATCGGCGTGAACGCATCGTTGTACAGGGTGATCAAGTCCGGGCCCCACAGCACGGCCTGCGGAAAGCGCGAGGCCAGGCACAGAGACATCGTGGTTTTCAGGGCGTCGGGCCAATGTTCCAGCGGGCCCAGGGGAGTGCTGGCCCAGTCGTGGTTGCGGATGCGTTCGGCCATTTGCCCGCCGCCGTCTAGCCATCTAGCCATGTGCTTTGCCGGTCCTCTTTCTCAAGGCCCTTAGGGTGCACCGAGAATAGACCGTTGGCGAGGGTTTTGTGAGGGGCTGTGCCACTGCACGAGCCTCTGCCACTGCGCGATCCGGGGGAGTGCAGATTCACCCGCGAAGAGGCCGGACAGGCTAGCGCATGAAGTGCACTTTGCCGGTGTCATCATTGCCCATGTAAATGCCATACACCCCGGCCTGCCGCTCGAGGATGTAGCGCTCGAGAATTTGCCGGATAGCCGGGTAGTAGATCTCATCCCAGGGGATTTCATCCGGTTCGAAGAACTTGTAAGCCAGCGTCTCCGGCCCGTACTGCCCGGTCTCTTCGGTAACGATGGCACGGAAGATGATGTACACCTCGCTGATCTTTGGCACGCTGAAGATCGAATACGGCGAGACGATGTCCGCACGTACGCCGCTTTCTTCCCATACCTCGCGCAGCGCCGCCTGTTCGGTGGTTTCGCCAGCCTCCATGAACCCGGCAGGCAAGGTCCAGGTGCCGGGGCGAGGGGGGATGGCGCGCTGGCACAGCAGGTACTTTCCATCGCGCTCGATGATGCAGCCGGCGATGATCTTGGGGTTGATGTAATGGATGTAGCCGCAGCCGGTGCAATGCAGGCGTTCGTGGGTATCGCCTGTGGGAACGCCCCGGGCCAGTTCCTTGGTGCAGTGCGGGCAGTAGCGCGGGGCATTGGGCATGATCAGCGACCTATGCGGGGTTCCTTCAGGGCCAAGGGTTCGACAATGTCGCGCACCTTGGCGTTGTCATCCTGCTTCTGGCGCAGGTAGTCCAGGGCCACCTTGGCTGCGGCGCGGACGTGGTCGACCGAGGCCTGGTGGGCCACCAGCGGGTCGCCGCCCTTGATGGCCTCGACGATCTTTTCCATTTCGCGGTTGCTGGCGCCGCGGCGGTTTTCCTGCGATACCGAGGTGGCGCGCAGGTAGCTGATGCGTGCTTGCAACTGGCGCAACTGCTGGGCCGCCACCTGGTTGCCAGAGCCTTCCAGCAGCACATCGTAGAAACCTTGTACCGAGTCCAGCACCTGTTGCAACTCGCCTTCTTCCAGTGCTTCGCGGTTCACTTCCAGCGCGCGTTCCAGCGCACGGATGTCCTTGGCCTTGGCGTTGAGGGTGAACAGTTGCACGATCAGGCCTTCGAGCACACAGCGCAGCTCATAGATGTCACGTGCATCTTCCAGGGTGATGATGGCCACGCGCGGGCCTTTGGCGTCGGCGAACTCGACCAGGCCTTCGGACTCCAGGTGACGCAGCGCTTCACGTACCGAAGTGCGGCTGACGCCGAGGCGGTCGCACAGGTCGCGCTCGACCAGGCGGTCGCCGGGCAACAGGTGAAAGTTCATGATTGCGGTGCGCAGCTTGTCGAGCACGATTTCGCGCAGAGTAACGGGGTTGCGGTTGACCTTGAAGCTGTCGTCGAGTGGCTGGCGTTTCATCAGGTGCGCTCTTTATGAGGCTGTTGCGCCAACATTGCGGAATGCCCCGAACCGAGGCTTTCCATGCAGTGGTTCGAACAGCCCGTTGTTAACGGGTTGGCTCCGCATCGGCTTCGGCAAACGCTTCACGGGCCAGGCGGAAACTGTCCACCGCCGCGGGTACGCCGCAATAAATGCCGACCTGGAGCAGGATTTCGCGAATCTGTTCACGGCTCAGCCCATTGCGCAGGGCACCGCGAATGTGCAACTTGAGCTCGTGGGGCCTGTTGAGCGCGGAAATCATGGCCAAGTTTATCATGCTGCGCTCTTTCAGCGACAAGCCTTCGCGGCCCCAGACGTGACCCCAGCAATACTCGGTGACCAGCTCCTGCAACGGTTTGGTGAATTCATCTGCGTTCTGGATCGAGCGGTTGACGTAGTCCTCGCCCAGTACCTGGGTGCGGATTTTCAGGCCCTTTTCGTACTTTTCATTGCTCATGTGCAGTACTCCGGCATAAAAAAGGGGCCGCAACCGAGGGTGAGACGATTAGCGCGACCCCTGAAAACAGGGGCATCGGTGTTGGCTTCTTCGCGGGCTTGCCCGCTCCCACAGGTATCGCACAGATTCCGCAAGCTGTGGGAGCGGGCGAGCCCGCGAAGAGGCCAACACCGACTTCAGGATGTATCAGCCAAGCGGCGGCAGGGCGCCGAGCTTGCCCTTGTGGTACACCATCGGGGTCATCGGCTGCTCAGGCAACACCAGGTTCTTCACCGCGCCGACAATGATCGCGTGGTCACCGCCGTCGTACTCGCGCCACAATTCGCACTCGATGATCGCCGTGGCCTTGGCCAGCAGAGGGTTGCCCAGCTCGCTCAGGTGCCATTCGACGCCCTTGGCCTTGTCCTTGCCCTTGCCTGCGAAGGCATAGGCTTCGGCGGTCTGGTCGGCGGACAGCAGGTGGATGGCGAACTGCTTGCTGTCGCGCAGGATCGGGTAGGTGTCGGAGGCATAGTTGGGGCAGAACAGCACCAGCGCCGGGTCGATCGACAGCGCGCTGAACGCACTGGCGGTAATGCCGACGATGCCGCCGTCGGCGTCCAGGGTGGTCACTACCGTGACGCCTGACGGGAAGGAGCCCATCACGTCTTTGTAGATGCCGGGTTCGATCATCTCGTGTTCCTCCTAGCGCATCACGAACGGGTCGGGCATCGGCGCGGTGGACAAGTTGATCCACACGGTCTTCAGCTCGGTATAGGCCAGCACCGAATCGATGCCGCTCTCACGGCCGTAGCCGCTGTTCTTGAAACCACCTATCGGTGCCATGGCCGACACGGCGCGGTAGGTGTTGACCCAGATGATCCCCGAACGCACGTCGCGGGCCAGGCGGTGGGCACGGCCCAGATCGCGCGTCCAGATGCCGGCAGCCAGACCGAATTGCGAGTCGTTGGCCATGGCCAGGGCTTCTTCTTCGGTCTTGAAGCGAATTACTGCGGCGACCGGGCCGAACACTTCTTCCTGCATGATGGTCATCGCGTTGCTGTCGCACTCGAACAGGGTCGGCTCGTAGAACCAGCCGTCACCTTCAACGTCGGCACGCTTTCCGCCCATGTGCAGTTTGGCGCCTTCGGCCTTGGCCGCAGCCACCAGGCCTTCGACGACTGCCAGCTGTTGCGCGGTGGCCATCGGGCCCATTTCGCTGGCGTCGTCCTGCGGGTTGCCGATGCGGATGCGCTTGGCGCGGGCAATCAGGCGCTCGACGAACACGTCGAAGATTTCATCCTGCACCAGCAGGCGCGAACCGGCCACGCAGCTTTGCCCGGACGCGGCATAGATGCCGGCCACGGCGCCATTGATGGCGCTGTCCAGGTCGGCGTCGGCGAAGATGATGTTCGGCGACTTGCCGCCCAGTTCCAGCGACAGCTTGGCGAAGTTTTCGGCACTGCTGCGCACCACGTGGCGGGCGGTGGCGGCACCGCCGGTGAAGGCGATCTTGCGCACCAGCGGGTGGCGGGTCAGCGCCGCGCCGGTGCTGGGGCCGTAGCCGGTGACCACGTTGACCACACCGGCCGGGAAGCCGGCCTCAAGGGCCAGTCGGGCCAGCTCGAGGATGGTCGCCGAGGCGTGCTCGGACGGTTTGAGCACGATGGTGTTGCCGGCAGCCAGGGCAGGGGCCAGCTTGATCGCGGTGAGGTACAGCGGGCTGTTCCACGGGATGATCCCGGCAACCACGCCGATCGGCTCGTGCACGGTGTAGGCGAACAGGTCGGGTTTGTCCAGCGGCAGGGTACCGCCTTCGAGCTTGTCGGCCAGGCCCGCAGTGTAGTGGAAGAACTCCGGCAGATAGCCGACCTGGCCGCGGGTTTCGCGGATCAGCTTGCCGTTGTCACGGCTTTCCAGCTGGGCCAGGTGCTCCTTGTTCTCGGCAATCAGGTCACCCAGGCGACGCAGCAGCTTGCCGCGGGCGGTGGCGGTGATGCTGCGCCACGCCTTGCTGTCGAAAGCACGCTGGGCGGCCTGAACGGCCAGCTCCACATCGGCTTCATCGGCGTCGGGCAGTTGCGCCCAGGCCTGGGCGGTGGCCGGGTTGAGGCTGTCGAAGGTCTTGCCGCTCTGGGCATCGCGCCATTGGCCGTCGATGCACATCTGGAAACGAACGAGGGTCATGCAACAATCCCCTTGGCGGATTCGGTGAGGGTGCGGGCTTGGGTGAGGAAGTCCAGCAGCATCTTGTTGACTTCACGCGGTGCTTCCACCGGCATCATATGCCGTTGCTCGGCGAGGACCACACTGCGTGCGCCAGGAATGCAGGCGGCGAGCTGGCGGGTCATGGCCGGGGTGGAGCCCGAGTCGAGTTCGCCGGTGGCGATCAGCGTCGGCACCTGGATACTGCCCAAGTCGTCGGCGCGGTACATGTCCTGAGTGGCGAACAGCGAATAAGTGGTGTGGTAGCCCTGCGGGTCGTTGCTCGCCAGCACCTGGCGAATTGCGGCGACCTGCGCAGGGTTGGCAGCCTTGTATTCACGGCTGAACCAGCGGTCCAGGGCAGCATCGACGTTGGCGTCGGGGCCCAGCTCCGCCGCCTGGGCGGCACGCGCGATCACCCCGGCACTCTGCTCGGGGGTGCGGTTGAACACGCTGTTGAGCACAACCAGTGCAGCCAGGCACTGCGGGTAATTGAGGGCGAATGCACGAGCAACCAGGCCGCCCATGGAGAAGCCGATTACGGTGGCTTGTGCAATTTGCAGGTGGTCAAGCAGTTCGGCGAGCTGGTCGGCATAGCCTTCCAGCGGTGTGTCGGCAGCCGGTACGCGGCTTTGACCGTGGCCGAGCATGTCGTAGGCGATGACGCGGTAGTCGTTGGCCAGGCCAACGAACTGACCGCCCCACATTTCCTTGTTCAGGCCCACGCCGTGGATCAGTACCACGGGTTGGCCTTGGCCGACATCCAGATAGCTGGTGCCGGCAGGTGTGCGTTCAGCGACAGGCTGAATCATGGAGGGCGCTCCTTGAAGGTCGGGCGCGGCGGGTAAGCACGCCACGCCCCGGCCCGTCTTGGTTGTTGTTATTGAGCGTTGGCTTTTTCGGCAGCCAGTTCTTCCAGGTCGATGTAACGGTTGCCGATGCGCGGGTGCAGGCGGCCGCCATCGGCTGCGCCCAGGACCACGACGATTTCATCGGCACGCGGGGCGTCTTCGATCTGCATTTCCAGGGTGATGTAGTGCGAACGCAGGCCTTCGTCGTCCTTCTGCATCATCGGGATCTGGATCGAAGTGCCTGGGCCGCCGCGCTTGTTGGTGAAGCTCAGGTAGCTCTTGGCCTGAACTGCCTCGCGGTAGTGGTTGCCGAAGCGCAGGGTATGGATCACGGCCGAGGCGTGCTCGATTTCGCCATCAGCACCGACGACGGCGGCTTTACCGTAGGCCTCGATCTTGTCGGCGCCGCCAATGGCAGCAGTCAGGCGCTCGACCATCAGGGCACCCAGCTCCGAGCAGTTGGCGCGAATTTCCGGCTTCAGATCTTCAACGAAACCGCGACCGGCCCATGGGTTCTTGATCACGACGGCCAGGCCGACCATGGTCACCGGCTTGTCAGTGGCCTTGCCGCCTTCGATGCGGGTCTCTTCGGAGTAGGTGACGATCTTGCGGATTTCGAAACTCATGGATGGCTCCTGGTGAGGGTTATCAGCTCTTGTTGTCTGATGGTATACCATAATATTTGTTGTGCAAGAGGTGTCAGGAAATTTCTCTTGCCGGGGGACGAAAGGTGCCCTGATGCCTTGATTTCTCTGTTGTCTGTACTGGCCTCTTCGCGGGCTTGCCCGCTCCCACAAGGACTGCACAGGTTTCAAAAAAAAGCCCGCTCACGCAGGCCGAAGGGGCCCACGGGAGCGGGCGCGTCCCGCAATGATTCAGGCAATGGGAATTCAGGCGAACGCCGGCACCACTTCCTTGATGAACAGCTCGAGCGACTTCTTCTTCTCGGCGTGGGGCAAGCTGTTGTCGCACCAGAAGCTGAACTCGTCGACGCCCAGTTCCTGGTAGTACTTGATGCGTGCGATGATCTCTTCCGGCGTGCCGATCATGGTGTTCTTGCGGATGTTCTCCAGCTGGAACGCCGGCACTTCGGCGAACTTCGACTCCGGGCTCGGCTCCAGGAAGCCATTCACCGGGGTCGTCTTGTTGCCGAACCAGGCATCGAAGGTGCGGTAGAAGCGCGAGATCGCCTGGGCACCGACCTTCCAGCCTTCCGGGTCGGACGGGCTGTGCACGTGGGTGTGGCGCAGCACCATCAGTTGCGGGCGCGGCACGTCCGGGTTGTTGTCCAGGGCGGCCTGGAACTTGTTCTTCAGGTCCAGCACTTCTTCGTCACCCTTCATCAGCGGGGTGACCATGACATTGCAACCATTGGCAACGGCGAAGTTGTGCGAGTCCGGGTCGCGGGCGGCGATCCACATGGGCGGCGTGGCGTTGAACGGCTTCGGTACGCTGGTGGAGGTCGGGAACTTGTAGACTTCACCGTCGTGGGCGTAGTCGCCTTCCCACAGCTTGCGCACCACCGGCACCATCTCGCGCAGCGCCTTGCCGCCGTCGGTGGCCGGCATGCCACCTGCCATGCGGTCGAACTCGAACTGGTAGGCACCGCGGGCCAGGCCCACCTCCATGCGGCCGTTGCTGATCACGTCGAGCAGGGCGCATTCGCCAGCGACGCGGATCGGGTTCCAGAATGGCGCGATGATGGTGCCGGCGCCCAGGCGGATCTTCTCGGTGCGCGCGGCCAGGTAGGCCAGCAGCGGCATCGGGCTTGGCGAAATCGTGTATTCCATGGCGTGGTGTTCACCGATCCACACGGTGCTGAAACCGCCGTCTTCGGCCATCAGGGTCAGTTCGGTCAGGTCTTCGAACAGCTGGCGGTGGCTGACCTGTTCATCCCAACGTTCCATGTGCACGAACAACGAAAATTTCATGGGTTTTTCCTCAACGCTTGTTATTGCCCGTCAGTCAATCGGGCTTCAATGTGGGAGCGGGCTGCGTCCAACTGCAGGCTTCAGGCAAAGGCCGGCAGGCTGGCCATCTTGCCGCGGCAGTACACCATGGGCCGTGGTGCTTCTGCCGGGACGATCAGGTTGTGCACCTTGCCGACCATGATGGCGTGGTCGCCACCTTCATATTCACGCCACAGTTCGCATTCGATGACGGCGGTGGCGCCGGCCAGGATCGGATTGCCCAGTTCACTCAGGCTCCACTCGATACCGCTGGCCTTGTCCTTGCCCTTCCTGGCGAACGCGTAGGCTTCTGCCTGCTGTTCACCCGAGAGCAGATGAATGGCAAAGCGCTTCTGCTTGATCAGTACCGGGTAGGAGTCGGAGGTGTAGTTGGGGCAGAACAGCACCAGTGGCGGGTCCATCGACAGTGAGGAGAAGGCGCTGGCGGTCAGGCCGACGACCGAGCCGTCGTCGTCCTGGGTGGTGATGACGGTAACGCCGGACGGGAAGGAGCCCAGAACGTTCTTGTAGACAGTTGCGTCGATCATCGGGAGTACCTCTGAAGGGCTGCGGTGGTCCGCGGTTTTTATCGTTGATGTGTCTGATGGTATACCGTAATACCTATTTTGCAAGCGGAATTTTCAACCCTGGGTTTTCGCGATGAACGGCCAAAAGCCACGAAAACCGTGGCCTTGAGCGGTGAGGCGGTTTGTCGCAGGGGTTTCGCAAGCGGATCAGTGGCCGTTTTTTCATGCGGATCAGTGTTGTCAAAAGTTTGGAATACCATAATATGGTCCGCAGCTGAGAGGCCGCCTAGATGCGGTTTCCTTACAAAGATAAAAACGACCTTTCGAGCTGAAAACCATGTCCCAACCGTCGTCGCAACACCAGTTTGTCGAGAATCACACGGTCGATTACGTTCCACCTGCCGAGCGCCACGGGAAGGCGCGCGACCTGTTCACCCTCTGGTTCAGTACCAACATTGCACCACTGCCCATCGTCACCGGTGCCATGGTGGTCCAGGTGTTCCACCTGAACCTGTTGTGGGGGTTGATAGCCATCGTCCTGGGCCATCTGGTCGGGGGCGTGGTCATCGCCCTGGCCTCTGCGCAGGGGCCGCAGCTGGGCATTCCACAAATGGTGCAAAGCCGTGGCCAGTTCGGCCGTTACGGTGCCTTGCTGATCGTGTTCTTCACCGCGCTGATCTATGTCGGCTTCTTTATTTCCAACATTGTCCTGGCAGGCAAGACCATCCACGGCATCGCCCCGAGCGTGCCGATGCCTGGCGCGATCGTGATAGGCGCCCTGAGCGCTACTGCCATCGGCGTGATCGGCTATCGTTTCATCCACATTCTCAACCGCATCGGTACCTGGGTGATGGGTTCGGCTTTGCTGGCCGGTTTCATCATGATGTTCATCCAGGACCTGCCGGCAGACTTCTTCAGCCGCGGCGCATTCAACCTGTCGGGCTTTATCGCCACCGTGTCGCTGGGCACCATCTGGCAGATCAGCTTCTCGCCGTACACGTCAGACTATTCGCGCTATCTGCCGCGTGAAGTGGGCATTGCCAAACCGTTCTGGGCTACCTACCTGGGCGCCACCCTGGGCACCATCCTGTGCTTCAGCTTTGGTGCAGTGGCCGTGTTGTGCGTCCCGCAAGGCACCGACGCAATGGACGCGGTGAAGCAGGCTACCGGCTGGCTGGGCCCGATCCTGATGGTGCTGTTCCTGCTCAACATCATCAGCCACAACGCCCTCAACCTGTATGGCGCGGTGCTGTCGATCGTGACCGCAATCCAGACCTTCGTGGCCGAGTGGACGCCGAGCGTCAAGGTACGGGTGATTCTGGCCTCGGTCATTCTGGTGGGCTGCGGGATGGTGGCACTGAATGCCTCGGCGGACTTCATCGGTCAGTTCATCGGCCTGATCCTGGCGCTGCTGCTGGTGCTGGTGCCTTGGGCTTCGATCAACCTGATCGATTTCTACCTGATCAAGAAGGGCCAGTACGACATCGCCTCGATCTTCAGTGCAGACGGCGGCATCTATGGCCGCTTCAACCACCACGCGATCATTGCCTATGCCTGCGGCATCCTGGTGCAGCTGCCGTTTGCCAATACTTCGCTGTATGTGGGGCCGTACTCGAACATTGTCGAAGGGGCCGACCTGTCGTGGCTATTCGGCTTGCTGGTGACCGTGCCGCTGTATTACTGCCTGGCCACACGCGGGAAGGCGGTTAACAGTGCGCGGGTTATCAGCGTCAACGACTGACAACTGCAACATGGGGCTGCTAAGCAGCCCCGACTATGGCCGCTTGGTCGATTTCCGCGCTTTGCTGGGTCAGGCATGCCCGCGCCCGTCATGCTGCCTGCGATACGCCCCCGGCTGCACCCCCACTGCCTTGGCGAACGCCCTGGTGAATGCGGCCACCGACTGATACCCCACCTGCGCGCCCACCTGCTCAACGGTATGCCCCGCCTGCAGCAACTGGCTGGCATGGCGCATGCGCAGCGCCAGCAGCACTTGTCCCGGTGACTGCCCGGCCAGCTCGCTGAAACGCTTGAAAAAAGCCGACCGTGACAACCCGGTGCAAGCGGCCATGTTCTCCAGGGTCCAGGTTTGCCCCGGTTGCTCGATCAATTGCTCAAGCAATCCGGCAAATGCCGGCTGGCGGGCGAGGGCGACCAGCCCGCCCAGCGATTGCCCTGCGTGCACCTGCTGGCGCAGCACGTACAGGAACAACAAGTGCGTCAGCCGTTCCAGTAGCATCTGTGATGGCCCAGCATCTCGCCGGCATTCTTCCAGGATCAGCCCGAACAGCGCCCGCGCTGCGCTGCCGCTGGGATCTTCAGCGCGTAACAAGATCCAGTCAGCGAGACCCTCGACAATCAGCGAGCAGAGGCCCGACTGAAAATGGAAGAAGCCGCAGACCAAGCCAACGCCGTCGGCGGCCTGGCTATCCAGCGCCTGCATGGCCTGGCGTGGCTGAGCACAGGCGTCGACCGGGTCCTGATCGCTGGACAAGCGATAGGCCAGGTCACGCAGCAGGAACACGGCATCACCTTTCTCCAGGCGAATGGCCTGCGGCTGGCCGTCAATGTGCAGCCAGCAATGCCCTTGCACCACCAGGTGAAAGCTGGCGCGGCCCATGCCTTGGGTACTGGCATGCCAGCCGCCGCAATAGCGGCCTACATGAAACAGGCTGGCATCGAGCTCCAGGCTTTCTAATAACCAATCGACAAGCGGGCTGGACGAAATCATCTAATGCAAAGACTCAGGAGCAAGGAAAGGCGACTGACGAATATGGAGGGTAGTTCTTATAACCAACAGACTGTAGTGACACTCATCAAAGGAGATCACTGCATGTCCGCGCGCATTACTTTACACACGCTGCAGAGCGCCCCGGAAGCGGCACGGCCGTTCCTTGAGAACGCGCAGAAGAATTCCGGCTTCATCCCCAACCTGCTTGGTGTGCTGGCCAACGCCCCGGCGGCGCTGGAAACCTACGTGACCGTTTCGGCACTCAATGGCAAGTCTGAGCTTGGCCTGGCCGAGCGTGAAGTGGTGCAACTGATCGCGGCCACCCAGCATGGCTGCGACTTTTGCGTGGCCGGCCATACGGCCGTCGCGCTGAACAAGGCCAAGCTGCCGCAGGAGGTGGTCGATGCTCTGCGTGCCCGTGGCGAACTCCCGAACGCCCGCTACGAAACCCTGGCCGCCTTTGCCCGCGAAGTGATCGCCACCCGTGGCAATGTCAGCGAAGCCACCTACCAGGCCTTCCGTGAGGCCGGCTTCAGTGAAGGCAACGCCTTGGAGGTGATTCTGGGCGTAAGCCTCGCAACCCTGTGCAACTTTGCTAATGTTTTCGCCCAGACGCCACTCAACGAAGAGCTTGGCAAATACCGCTGGCAGCCTTCTGCGTAGTCCACCTGTGATAATGGCCATTACCAGGCCGTTGTATGAGCGGCCTTGTGCCGTGAACGGGCCGCAGAGCGGCCCCGGCGTTATCAAAGGAGCAAGACCATGCAAGATTGTGCATTTCGACACTGGCTGGATGCCAATGCCGAGGCCATCGACCGGGGCCTGTGCGAACCGCAGCAGGTGCTGGCGCAGATCGCAGAATCGCAGCTGCTGCGCACGGGGGTCGACCCAGCGCTGGGCGGTACGGGCGGGCAGGTGACCGACGCGGTCGAGGCCATCGCCGCCATTGCCAGCCGCTCATTGGCTGCGGCTTTCGTCTGCTGGGGCCAGCGTGCCTTCATCGAATACCTGCTGCACAGCCCCAACCAGCCCCTGCGTGAGCGCCTGCTGCCGCGGCTGTTGACCGGTGAATTGGCCGGTGCCACCGGGCTGTCCAACGCCATGAAGTTCCTGTCCGGTATCGAAGCGCTGCAGGTGCGTGGCCGCCCGGCAGCCGATGGCTGGCACCTGGAAGGGCGACTGCACTGGGTGACCAACTTGCGTAAAAGCGGCTTCGTGGTGGCGGCGGCCATCGAGGATGAAGCCGGCGGCGCGCCGTTTGTGCTGGCCATTCCTTCCGACGCTCAAGGCCTGGAGCGCTCTGATGATCTACAACTGATGGGCCTGCAGTCGAGCAACACGGCAGCACTGGCTTTTCACCAGGTGCCGCTGGCCCGCGACTGGTTGCTGCATGAAAATGCACGCGAATTCCTGCCACGGGTACGTCCGGCATTCCTGGCGCTGCAATGTGGCATGGCCATTGGCCTGGCGCGACGAGCGCTGGAAGAGGTTCAGGCGCATCTGCATGGCCGAGCCTCGTTCCTCGACGAAGCCCGTCAGGTGCTTGGCGAACGCCTGGAAAACACCGTCAGCGAACTCAAGCAGGGCTTGCTCGAAGGTCGCTTCCAGCAGCAGCCGGCGGCCTTGTTCAAGCTGCGCATCATCCTGGCTGAAAGTGCTGCTGACGCGGTACAACTGGAGTTGCAGGCCAGTGGCGGCAAGGCTTACCTCTGCGAATACGGCGAAGGGTTCGCCCGCCGCTGGCGGGAGTCGGCCTTCGTGCCGATCGTCACGCCCAGCCTGGTGCAATTGCGCGCCGAACTGCAACGCCAGGCAGGCGTTGCATGAGCGCGGTATTGCTGGAGGCCCGTGAAATTCGCTTGGGCTACCCGCGTGAGGGTGGTTGGCAGCAGGTGCTGGCGCAGTTCGACCTGCAGCTGGCGCCAGGTGAAGTCGTGAGCATCCTTGGCCCCAGTGGTGTGGGCAAGTCCAGCTTGCTGCGGGTGCTGGCAGGCCTGCAGCAGCCTGGCGGCGGCAGCGTGAGCTTGCACGGCCAGCCGCTGCAGGGGCCGCACCCGCGTCTGGCGGTGGCCTTTCAGGACCCAAGCCTGCTGCCATGGCTGAGCCTGGAGAAGAACGTCGCCTTCGGCCTGGACTTCGCCCGTCAGCCCAGGCTGGCGGATGCCGAACGCCGTGCACGCATCGACCATGCGATTGCGGCTGTGGGCCTGGCCCACGCCCGTGGCCAGTACCCGGCGCAGTTGTCTGGCGGCATGGCCCAGCGCACCGCGCTGGCCCGCTGCCTGGCACGCCAGCCCGAAGTCTTGTTGCTGGATGAACCCTTCGGTGCGTTGGATGAGGTGACCCGCGCCGACATGCAGCAGTTGCTGCTGCAACTGATCGCCACGCACAAGACCGCGGCCGTGCTGATCACTCACGATATCGACGAAGCCCTGCTGCTGTCAGACCGGGTTCTGCTACTGGGCAACCACCCAGCGCACATCCTCGGCCAGTGGCACATCGACCTGCCGCAACCACGGACGCAGCGGGTCGAAGAACTGGGCGCTTTGCGTATCGAAATCCTCAAAACCCTTCGGCGGGCAAGCCGCACAGTCGAACCTACCCCAACCTCGTTGCCCTCGGAGGCTGTCCATGTGCATGGATGACTGTTGTTCCTCTTCTTCGCGTCGTGACTTTCTCAAGCTCGGCGCCATGCTCACTGCTGCCGGTGCATTGCCGTTGCTGTCGAGCTTGCAGGCGCGTGCCGCTGCCGAGCCGGACGCGCCGGTGCGCATCGGCTACCTGCCGATCACCGATGCCACGCCGCTGCTGGTGGCACATAACAACGGCCTGTTCGAGGCCGAAGGCATCAAGGCCGAGCGCCCGGTGCTGCTGCGCAGCTGGGCGCAGGTGATCGAGGCATTCATCTCCGGCCAGGTCAATGTCATCCACCTGCTTTCGCCGATGACGGTATGGGCGCGCTATGGGAGCAAGGTGCCAGCCAAGGTGGTGGCCTGGAACCACGTGGGCGGTTCGGGCCTGACTGTTGCGCCGGATATATCCGACGTGAAACAGCTCGGTGGCAAGACAGTGGCCATTCCGTTCTGGTACTCGATCCACAATGTGGTACTGCAACAGTTGCTCAACGACAACGGCCTGACGCCCGTGTCGAAGCCGGCCAATGCGCAACTGGCCGCCAACGAGGTCAACCTGCTGGTGCTGCCACCGTCCGACATGCCACCCGCTCTGGCCAGCAAGCGCATTGCCGGCTACATCGTTGCCGAGCCGTTCAACGCACTGGCCGAGAACCTCAAGGTGGGCCGCGTGCAGCGCTTTACCGGCGATGTATGGCGCAACCATGCGTGCTGCGTGGTGTTCATGCACGAGCATGACCTGAATAACCGCCCGGAGTGGTCGCAGAAAGTGGTCAACGCCATCGTCAAGGCCCAGCAATGGACCCGTGACCATCGCACCGAAGCCGCCGCACTGCTGTCTAGGGCGGGCCCCAACAAGTACACCCCGCACGAGCCTGCGGTGCTGACCAAGGTCCTGGCGCCCGCCGCCGAAGACCGTGCTGGCTACATTGCCAGTGGCGCCATTCGCCATCAGCAGTGGGACGAAAAACGCATCGACTTCCAGCCATACCCGTTCCCGAGTTACACCGAAGAGCTGGTCAAGCGCCTGAAAACCACCCTGATCGAAGGCGACAATGCGTTTCTTGCCGGGCTGGATCCGGCGTATGCCGCCCGCGACCTGGTCGACGATCGCTTCGTGCGGAATGCCATCGCGGCAGTGGGTGGCCCGTCGGTGTTCGGCATTGCCGACAACTTCGAGCGTAGCGAGGAGTTTGCGGTCTGATGCGCACGCATGTCGTACATGCCGGCCTTGGGCTGGTCGGGTTGCTGGCCTTGTTGCTGTTATGGTGGGCCGGTGTGGCAATGTTCGGCCAGGCCCACGGCCTGTCGGCGCGCTTTTCGCCGGCGGCAACCCTGGCCAGCCTGGTCGAGCTGCTGGGGCAGGGCGAGGTCTATGGGCATATCTGGGTCAGCCTCAAGCGCATCCTGATTGGGCTGCTGCTGGCGCTGCTGATGGGCGTGCCGTTGGGCTTGCTGGTAGGCAGCTACCGGCACCTGGAGGCGGTGACCACGCCAGCATTTCAGTTTCTGCGCATGATATCGCCATTGTCGTGGATGCCTGTGGTGGTGATGCTGATGGGCGTGGGTGACCAGCCGATCTACTTCCTGCTGGCGTTTGCCGCGTTGTGGCCGATCTTGCTGAACACGGCGGCTGGGGTGCGCCAACTGGACCCGCGCTGGCTGCAACTGAGCCGCAGCTTGAGTGCCACGCGCTGGGAAACCTTGTGCAAGGTGATTGTGCCGGGGGTGATCGGTCACGTGCTGACGGGGGTGCGCCTGGCCATCGGTATTCTGTGGATTGTGCTGGTGCCGTGCGAAATGCTTGGGGTGAGTGCGGGGCTTGGGTATTTCATTCTTGATACCCGTGACCGGCTGGCGTATTCCGAACTGATGGCGATGGTGCTGCTGATTGGCGTGCTGGGGTTTGTGCTGGATGCCCTGGCGCGTGGGCTGCATCGGCGCTGGGTGCATGGCTGAGAGGCCAATGGGGCTTCTTCGCGGGCTCGCCCGCTCCCACAGGTACATCACCGGCCTTGGGCCTTAGGGTATTCCTGTGGGAGCGGGCAAGCCCGCGAACAGGCCTTTGGATCAATGCACGTTCTTGCGCTGGCGCACACATTCCTGGGCTTGAGCGGTCAGCTCATCCAGCCGCTCATCGCGCATCTGCTCCGCTTCGATCATCGCATCCTCACCCTGCTGGTTAAGCAGATAGGTGTGAATCTGCAGCACTTCAGCCGTCTGATAAATCGGCGCAATGTCCAGGCGCCCGATCAGCGCACCACTGGGCTGGCCGGTACTGCTCATCAGCACCTGCGGGCCGTTGGCGGCCACCACTTGCATGCCCATCGCCTCGAACCACGGCACCTGGTTGGCAAAGGCGTTCAGCTCTACGCAGGCATGGCGTGAGCGCAGGTCGCCCAGCAGAGCACGGGCGATGCCCTGGCGGCGATGGCTGGCGCACACGGCCAGAAAGGCCAATGCACAGGCCTGCCCATCGTCCTGGGCTGGCAGCGACAGCGCAAAGCCCAGCAATTGGTCCGGTGCTTCGGCATCCAGCGCCAGGGTAAGCGCCACGGCCAGACCGCGGGTGCCGTCCAGCGCTTGCAGGTACTGGTGGACTTCCATGCCGACGCCGTACTGGTACAGCGGGTACAGCGGGTTGTCGACGGCGATGGCGACACTGCTCAAATCGCCGACATTGTGAATGACCAGCTCGCGGATCTGGTTCTGGAAAGATTCGGGCGGCACGCTGTCGAGGCGGCTCAGGATGAACATCTGGGGGCTCCGGCGGATGAGAATACGACCCGCGCTGTGTTGGCGCGGGTTGTACAGTCTAACCGTTTTTGCCGTATCAGCCGTGTGCCTGTAAGGCACCGAGCATCAGGTCGAGGTTTTGCACGGCAGCACCAGAGGCACCTTTGCCCAGGTTGTCGAACACTGCGGTGAGCAGTACCTGGCCATGCTCGGGGTTGGCGTACAGCGCCAGGCGCAGGTCATTGCTGCCGTTCAATGCCTCGGGGTCGAGGTTTGCCGCAGCACCGCACTGATGCAGAGGCATCACCTGAACATGGCGGGCACCCTGGTAATGCTGTTCCAGGCAGGCTTGCAAATGCTCGGCGCTGACCTGTCCAGGCAACAGGCGAAGTTGCAGCGGAATGCTCAGCACGATGCCTTGGCGGTAGGCGCCATAGCCGGGCATGAACATCGGCCGCGCCGACAACCCCGCGTGCTGCTGGATCTCCGGTACGTGCTTGTGCGCCAGCTCCAGGCCATACAGCTGTAGCGCCGGGGCTTTGGCGGCGCCGGGCTGTTCATGCCGCTCGACCGCCGCGCGACCACCGCCGGAATAGCCAGACACGGCGTGGATGTTCAGGGGGTAGTCCGCAGGCAGCAAGCCGGCCTTGACCAGTGGGTGCAGCAGCGCGATGGCGCCGGTGGGATAGCAGCCGGGGTTGCTGACACGCGTGCTTTGCGCGATGCGCTCGGCTTGCTGATGGTCAAGCTCCGGCAGGCCATACACCCAGCCTGGTGTGGTGCGGTGCGCCGAGCTGGCGTCGATCACCCGCACCTGTGGGTTGTGGATTGCGGCCACGGCCTCGCGGGCGGCGTCGTCGGGGAGGCACAGCAGGGCAATGTCGGCGCTGTTGATCGCTTCGCAGCGGCGTTGCGGGTCCTTGCGCTCGGCCTCGGGGAGGGTCAGCAGGCGAAGATCGCTCCGGCCCTGCAGGCGGGCATGGATCTGCAGGCCTGTGGTGCCTTGGTCGCCGTCGATGAAAACAACAGGGGTGTGCATGCTCGGGGTCCGGTTGGGGAAAGATAGCCTATGCTCGCCCGTAGCGTTGGTAATGAAAATTTGAATATGATGACCGATACATTCAGGTTTTCTGAATGATTTTTGAAACACGTGGTGAACCTGTGGGTTTACTCGAAAAAGGGCCTGCACTGACAATTGCGCGAAATCAGCCTCGACCGCCTCCGCACATTGGTGGTCATCACCGACCTGGGCTCCTTTGCCGAGGCCGCCCGCCAGCTTAACCTGGCGCCGCCCACCATCAGCTTGCACGTGGCCGAGCTGGAGGCGCGTATCGGCGCCCCGTTGCTCACCCGCACCCGCGGCCAGGTGCGGCCTACCGTCATCGGTGAAACACTGCTGGGGCGCGCCCGACGCCTGCTGGCGGACGCTGACTTGGCGCTGGACGAAGTACGCCGGCAGGTCGCAGGTTTGACCGGGCGTGTGCGCCTGGGCGCCTCCACCGGTGCCATCGCCCATTTGCTGCCGCAGGCGCTGGCGCGCCTGCGTGTGGAGCACCCGGGGATCGATGTGCAGGTTCAGGTGCTGACCTCCCAGGCATCGCTCGCGCGCTTGCGTGAGGGCACACTGGATATCGGCCTTGTGGCCTTGCCGCAGGTAGCCGGCAAAGGGCTGACGGTTACCCCCTGGCGGCGCGACCCGATCCTGGCGTATGTGCCGGCCGACTGGCAGCCGCCGGCCAGGATCACCCCGGCCTGGCTGGCGCAACGGGCGTTGATCCTGAATGACAGCACCACCCAGCTGTCGCGGGTTACCGGCGAATGGTTTGCAGCGGCGGGGTTGTACCCCGAACCGCGGATCGAGCTGAACTACAACGATGCGATCAAGAGCCTGGTCGGCGCCGGGTACGGGGCGACATTGTTGCCGCAGGAGGGGGAGGCGACCGAACTGGACCGGCGCATTGCCCGCCGACCGCTGCGGCCGGGGTTGTGGCGGCAGTTGGGTATTGCGTGTCGGGAAGGGCAGGTGGAGCGGGCCACGGGGTATGTGCTGGAGGCGCTGGAACGGTTGCGGTAGGGGCAGCTTCCGCTGCTGCAAGACCTGTGGCAGGCCGGCACGTTCCAGCCCCGACGCCTTGCCTAACTCAGAACCAGCGATCGTTCTTCTTGCGCCCACGGGTCAGTGCCGGCAGGATCAGCCCCGCCAGCAAGCCTGCACCGGCAATGCTGCCGCCATACACCATGTAGCGCATCATCACCTGCTTGTTCTCATCCCCCAGGCGGGCCTGGGTATCGCGCAGGTCCGACTGGCTCTGATCGAGCTGCTCGTTCAGTGCCTTGTTGCGCGCCTCCAGCTCGTCAATCAGCTGCTTGCGCGAATCAAGCGTTTCCTGCATGCCCTGTACGCGGTTTTTCCAGCTGTCGTCGATGGTCTTCAACTGCCCGGTCAGTTCGGCGACCTGGGCATCGAGCAATGGCAGGCGCTCGTTCTGCCCGGGCACTGTCTGCAGGTCGTTGCTGAGGATCCACACCACATCGCCGTTCTGCCCGCGCACCTGGCTGTAATTGCCCTGGCTGCCGAGCAGGGTCAGCTTCTGCCCGGACTTGAGCGTGCCGACAATGCGGTGCCCGTCGGTCGGGCCGCTGCGCACGTAGGTGCTCAGGCTGTCACTGACCCAGCGTGCGTCGCTGGCAGGCTCTTCGGCGTACACGGGTGCGACAAGACTCACCAAGGCGGCAATCAGGCCGATGCGCAGGGCAGGGAGGGCGGAAGCATTTGGGCGGGAATTGGGCATGTTGGGTCTTCGCTGAAACAGGACAAAAAGTAGGCCCGGTGACTGGGCCGATGAACCGGTCGGTGAGTTGACCGTCAGCGAAAGACCGTTTTTTTGTCAGCAGGTTCACTACCTGATGTCGGAAATGTCTGCAGAACCGGTACGCCGGGGCTATGAGGCTAGACTCAAGGCTCACCTTCGATCTTGGAGCAAGACCATGACTGCCAAGAACACCATCTGCCTGTGGTACGACCACGATGCCGAAGAGGCGGCGAACTTCTACGCCCGAACTTTCCCCGATAGCCGGGTTGTCGCTGTGCACCAGGCACCCGCCGATTACCCTTCAGGCAAGCAGGGCGATGTGATCACCGTGGAATTCACGGTAATGGGTATCCCTTGCGTGGGCCTCAATGGTGGCTCGGCCTTCAAGCACTGTGAGGCGTTTTCGTTCCAGGTCAGTACCGCGGACCAGGCAGAGACCGACCGCTTGTGGGATGCCATTGTCGGTAACGACGGCGAGACCAGCGTTTGCGGCTGGTGCAAGGACAAATGGGGGATTTCGTGGCAGATCACTCCACGCATCCTCATCGAAGCCATCGGCCACCCCGACCGTGCGGCGGCCAAGCGTGCGTTCGAGGCCATGATGCAGATGGGCAAGATCGATGTGGCCAAGATAGCGGCGGCGTTGAAAGGTTGAAGCAGATCCATGTTTCAGCAGGCGCGGTCTCGCATCGCGAACGGGCTGCTTAGCAGCCCGTGGTTTTCGGGTTGACGCCGTCAGTTGCTGGTTACTTCGGCCTCTGCCGCTGTCTTGGCCGATGCCTTCTTCTCCTGCACCACAATGTAGAACTCCTCCCCATGCTTCACCGCGCCATACAGTACGGCCTTCTCGATCAGCTCGTTGCCGCGCAGGTGGCGCAGCATCATCGGGTCCTTGCGCAGGTCGCGGTACAGCGCCAGGCATAGCAGCACCATCACCACCACGAATGGCAAGGCCACGACGATGGTCAGGTTCTGCAGCCCGGTCAGCGCCTCGCCAGGGTTACCTGGATCGCCGATCGCCAGCATGATGGCCGCCACCGTACCGGTCAGCGTCCCCCAGAAAATCACTGTGCGTCGCGATGGCGCTGTGGTGCCGTGTTCCGACAGCGTACCCATCACCAGCGAGGCGGCGTCGGCACCCGAAACGAAAAAGATGCCCACCAGGATCATCACCAGCACCGACGTTGCCGAGGCCAGCGGGTAGCTGTCCAGCAACTGGTACAGCGCGTGGTTACTGTTGACCGCACCGTTGGCCAGCTGGAAGGCGCCCTCGCGCACGGCCTCGATGGCGGCGCCACCGAAGATGGTGAACCACACCAGGCTGACCAGGCTTGGCACCAACAGCACCCCGGTAACGAACTGGCGAATGGTGCGACCGCGGCTGATGCGGGCGATGAACATGCCCACGAAAGGCGTCCAGGAGATCCACCAGGCCCAATAGAACACGGTCCAGCCGGCCAGCCAGCTGTTCATCTGTTCGCCGCCGCTGGCGTTGGTGCGGGCCATCATTTCCGGCAGCATCTTGATGTAGATGCCGAGCGAGGTCGGCAACAGATTGAGCATCAGCAGCGTCGGCCCGACCATGAACACGAACACCGCCAGCACCAGTGCCAGCACCATGTTGGTGTTGGACAGCCACTGGATACCCTTGCCGATGCCCGACACCGCCGAGGTCACGAAGGCAATGGTCAGCAGGGTGATGATCGAGATGTAGAACAGTTTACCGGGGCTTTCGATCCAGCCGTTGTATTCCAGGCCGCCGGCAATCTGCAGCGCCCCTAGGCCCAGCGAGGCGGCCGAGCCGAACAGCGTGGCGAAGATCGCCATCATGTCGATCAGGCGGCCGAGAGGGCCGTTTGCGTGCTTGCCGATCAGCGGCCGGAAGGCGGCGGAAATCAGCTGCGAGCGGCCACGGCGGAAGGTGCCGTAGGCGATTACCAGGCCGACGATGGCGTACATGGCCCAAGGGTGCAGGGTCCAGTGGAACAAAGTGGTGGCCATTGCCACCTGCATCGCTTCGCTGGTCTGCCCGCTGGCCGAGCCGGGCGGCGGCGATATGTAGTGCGACAGCGGCTCGGCCACGCCGAAGAACATCAGGCCGATGCCCATGCCGGCGCTGAACATCATCGCGACCCAGGACACCGTGCGGAACTCTGGCTGTTCGCCATCGCGGCCCAGCGGCACCCGCCCGTAACGGCTGGCGGCCAGCCACAGCACGAACACCACGAAGAGGGAGGAAGTGAGCACGAAGAACCAGCCGAAATTGAGAATGACCCAGGATTGCGCGCTGGAGGCGCTGCTGGCCAGGCTGGCCTGGTTGAGGAAGCCCCAGAGCACGAAGGCGATGGCCAGAAGGCTGGTGAAACCAAAGACGATCCAGTCAAGCTTGCCCTCGAAATGTCGATCCTGGCGGGCTTCTGCGGTTTTCGAGGGGTCTGTGACGCCAAGATCGAGTGTTTCGGGGATGTGTTCCTTTGCCATGTATGATGAGGCCCCATTTGTGTATTGCCTGGACGCGCAGGCTTGTTGTGTGGGCTGCCGAGCACGATGACGGCCTCGGCGGGGTGGATTGCTGGCGGGATTATCCTGCGCAGCAGATAGCGGCTCATGTCCCCATAACGCCATGGGGCGTCCATTGCGCGACTTGGCAAATACTTTTAGTTCTGGGGGCAATGGCCCTTTCTGCCTCGGCTTCTGGTACCCTGATGGGCATAACCCGGGACCGCACATACGAGCATCGTAGAAGCGCTGCTGCTTGCGGGCCTGGCCGCACCAGGAAACGGAGATTCGTCATAATGGCCACTGACCGTGTGAGCCTGATTCATTTCGATAAATTGAGCATGAGCCCTGCCGCTGCCGATCGGTTCCAGAAAGCCCTCGACGCGCTGGAAGCGCTCAAGCTGCAGGACCGTTACGTGTATCTCATCGCTCCTTATCTGGGTGATATCGCTGACGCCTCCGACGCCGAGCAACTGGCAACAGCCCTGGAGCAGGGCTTGCGCGTGGTCGAAGAGTTGCTGGCAGCCAGGTCGGTAACCAAGGTCAAGGCCGAGGAAGTGCGCCAGGTGTTCCACAGCGCAGGCGAACGTGCGCGGGCAGAACTGCCTGGCTGAGCAGTGGCATGGCCAAAGACATCGACAACCCCTGCGTCTCGTTATGCCAGCTCAACAGCGAACTGTGCGTGGGCTGCGGCCGTACCCGTGACGAAATCCGCAAGTGGCGGGGCATGAAGCGGCCCGAGAAAATGGCCACTGTGCAGCGTGCGGCGACGCGAATGAAGGCTATCGCCAAAAAGGCGGCCAAGCGGCAGAATGCCGGCTGAACCTGCGTGCAATTGACGCAGCCTTTCCTGTTTGTCTGACGAGCCTGAAAATGGATTCTCACTCGCTGTTCGCGTTTACCCTGGTCGCCGCCATCGCGATCGCCAGCCCCGGCCCTGCCACCTTGATGGCTATCAACAACAGCCTTGCCCATGGCCAGCGCAGCGCGATCTGGTCGTCGCTGGGCAATGGCACGGGTCTGTTCTGTCTGTCGGCAGCGGCCATGCTGGGGCTAGGCGCACTGTTGGCCAGTTCTGAAGTACTTTTCAATGCCGTGAAGATCCTGGGGGCGGGCTATCTGTTCTACCTGGGGGCGCGCCAACTGCTGAAGAAGAGCCCGATGCTGGAGCAGGGTGCCGCAGAGCGTTCAGCCAAGGTGCGGCCCACGCCGCTGAAACTGTTCAAATCGGCCTTTCTCACTGCAGTGACCAACCCGAAGGCGACCATGTTCTTTACTGCACTGTTCCCGCAGTTCATCGACCAAGGGGCTGCGCTGTTGCCGCAGTTCCTGACCTTGACCGGGATTTTCGTGGCCTTGTCGCTCACTTCGCTAAGCGCGTATGCCGCCCTGGCTGCGCGGGCCAAGGGGGTGCTGACCCGGCCGTCGCTGTCGCGCTGGGTGAACAGGGTGGTGGGCACCACCTTTATCGGTTTTGGCGCGGCGATCCTGGCGATGCGACGGCAGGGTGCCTGAAAAGCCCAGGTTGTCGCCGGCCGTGCAGGCGCTCACTGTCTGTCCTTCGGCAGATTTATCAACGGGACGATGAAAGGCTCGTCTGCGGGTTGCTGATGGTCCAGACTGTCTACAGCGCGCAGATGATAGCTGCAGGCGACCACGGCAGGTGGCAGCCTTTGGCCACTACGCCGGATCGCCGGGTGTTTCATGTGCCGAGGGTCGTAGATGATCGAGCGTTGCTTCCGCCACGTCTTGCTCCTGATGTGCCTGTCACTGCTGCCCCTGGCTGCAACAGCGGATGATGCATGCCTACGGCTGACCGCCACAGGCAACCCGGAATACCCCCCGTACCTGTGGCGCGACCCGCTGAACCCTCAACGACTGATCGGTGCCAATGCCGACCTGCTCAAATACCTGGGCAAGCAGCTGGGGCTGGACATAGAGGTGGTTTATGCCGGGCCGTGGTCGCGAGCCCAGGAAGAAGTGCGCACCGGCCGGATCGACTTGATGGCCGGGTATTTCCTGACCGAAGCGCGCCGGCAGCACGTGGACTTCATTGCCCCGCCGTTTTTGCGCACGCCCAGCGTAATCTGGGTGCGCCAGGACAATGCCTTTGCCTACCAGCAATGGGCCGACCTCAAAGGCCGCAAGGGTGGCACTCTGGTCAACAACAGCCACGGCCAACAGTTCGATGAATACGCCCAGGCCAATCTCACCCTCGAAGCGGTGCCCACTGCCAGGCAGGCGTTCGAGAAGCTGATGCACAAGCGCAGCGATTACGTGGTGTACGAGCAGTATCCTGGCATGGCGCTGGCGCGCACATTGGGCATCGCAGCCACTGTGCAGGTTTTGCTGCCACCGGTGTCCAGCGAAGGGTTGTACCTGGCAATCTCACATGAGTCGCCTTGCAACCGGCCACTGCTGCGTGAGGCGCTGGCGCGGGAGATGGCGAAGATCGTTGGCGGGGCCTTGCCCGAGCAGTGGTTGAAACAGAATCTGGAGCGGTGGCAGTGACAGAGTGGCTCATGCGCTGCGCGGTCTTTGTTGGGGGCAGCCTCGCGTCGGTACATGTGCCACTCCAATTCAACGCATATGCAAGATGATGGGGCTGCTGCTAGCCGGGTCGGTATGCCCACGCAGCTTGCCTACTGCCTGCGCATCCACCGCACCCCCCTGGTTGCCCCAGGCCGTACGCACAAAGCTGAGCACGTCGGCAATCTCCTGATCACTCAACTGCTCGCGCAAAGCCGGCATGCGATAGGCGTCCGGCACCCCTGCAGCCACCACCCGCTGCGAACCATTGAGCGTGATATTGATTGCCGAGGCGCTCTCCTTGGCCAGTGCTGAAGTCGCCCCGGCCAAGGGCGGCATCCATTCGGCCTGGCCCTTGCCGTCCAGGCCATGGCACGACGCACAGCGTGTCACGTAGGTGCGCGCTCCCGGGCTGTCCAGCCGTGTCGCTGGCGATTCGGCCTGGTATTGCCATGGCGCGCCGTCCCGTTGGGGGTCGCCGGGCAGCGACTTCAGGTAGTGAGCGATGGCAGCCAGGTCGTCATCGTGCATGAATTGCGTGGAGTTGTTGAACGCCTCGGTCATCGAACCATATACCACTGCATGCCGGTTGCGCCCGGTCTTCAGGAACTGCGCGATCTCTGCCTCGCTCCAGCGTCCCAGCCCGGTGTTGTGGTCGGCGCGCAGGCTGGGTGCATACCAGCCGTCGAGCAGTGCGCCGGACAGGAACGGCTTGCCGCTGTCATCCAGCGCCTTTTCATTGAAGGCCAGGCCACGTGGCGTATGGCAACTGCCGCAGTGTCCGGGGCCCTGGACGATATAGGCGCCACGGTTCCACTGTGCATCCTGCCCGGCCTGGGCGGTGTAAGGCGTGGTGGCGGCGAACAGGCCGTTCCATAAGGCGATGGGCCAGCGCAGGTTCAGCGGCCAGGGGATGTCGCTGCCCAGGTTGGCCTGCCGCGCCGGTTGCACGCCGTGCATGAAGAACGCATACAGCGCCTTGACATCATCATCGCTGAGCTTGGCGTAGGACGGGTAAGGCATAGCCGGGTACAGCCGTCGGCCACCCGGCGCGACACCCTGGCGCACGGCGCGGTCGAAGTCAGCCAGGGTATAGTTACCGATACCGCTGTCGCGGTCGGGGGTGATGTTGGTGGCGTGGATTGCCCCCAGCGGGGTGGCCATTTCCAGCCCGCCGGCGAACGGTTTGCCATCCGGCAGGCTATGGCAGGCCACGCAGTCACTGAGCCGGGCTACGTATTCGCCGCGGCTGACCAACGCTGGGTCGGCAGCAGTGGCCTGTGCGTCGGCAAACGGCGATGCGGGTTCACGGGTGACATACCAGGCCAGCAGGCCTGCCGCGACCAGGCACGGCAGCGCCAGCCAGCCAGCGGTTCTTGCGAAACGATGGGTCATGAGGCGTCCCTTGTGCGATCAGCTGAAGGTGTGGCGGCTCAATGGCAAACTGCGCACGCGCTGGCCAGTGAGCTGCGCGACCGCATTGGCCACCGCCGGGGCCACGGCGGGCAGCGGTGGTTCGCCGATGCCGCCCATCTTCGCCCCGCTTTCGATGATGCGCACATGCACCCGGGCCATGCGCGAAGGCGGCAGGATCGGGTACAGGTCATAATTGCGTGCGCGCGGCTTGCCATCCACGTACACCGCTTCTTCCACCAGCGTCTGCGACAGGCCCAGGGCGACGGCGCCGTTGACCTGATGCTCGATGATCGCCGGGTTGACGATGCTGCCCGGGTCGATGGCTTGCCAGATGTCGTGCACCCTGACCTGGCCGTTGTCGATCGAAACCTCGGCAATGACCGCAGCCTCCGAGCCGAACGGTGAGGCCATGGCCACGCCGCGTGCGCGCTTGCTGCCATCCTCGGCGGTGAACGGTCCGCGCTTCCAGCCGCCGGACAAGTCGGCCACTGCGTTCAGCAGGTTGGTCAGTCTCGGGTTGTCGCGCAGCAGGTGCAGGCGCAGTTCAAACGGGTCCTTGCCACCTTTGTCAGCCAGTTCGTCCAGGAATGATTCGTAGAAGAAGTCGTTCAGCGAGTTACCTACCGAGCGCCAGTAACCGAGCATGGCCGGGCCTTTGACATAGATCTGGGCAATGCGCTTGTTGGCGATGGCGTAGGACTTGCCTGACAGCCCCTCAAGCGCGGTCGGGTCGATCTTCTCCCCTTGTTTTCCAGCAAGGGCCTCGGTTGGGCCCTCGGTGGCGCTGACCGCTTCGAGCGCCACTGGCATACCGTCTGCGTCCAGCCCGGCGCGGAACTTCACCACTGCCACGGGGCGCAGTACATCGCGCAAGAACTCCTCTTCGCGACTCCAGATAAGCTTCACCGGCCGGCCAACCGCTTTGGCCAGGGCAATGGCCTGCGGGTAAGGGTTGGCAGAGTCGTACAGGAAGTGGCGGCCAAAGAAGCCGCCCAGCAGCGGTGAGTGCAGGTTGATTTGTGCAGGCTCCAGGCCGGTGCGTCTGGCAATGTCGTCACGGAACATGTCCGGGGCCTGGTTGGGCAGCCAGACGTCGAGGCTGCCGTCCGGGTTGAAGCGGGCGAGGGCGGACGGTGGCTCCAGCTGGGCATGGTTCAGGTACTGGTTGTGGTAGCTGGCCTCGACCTTGGTCTTGGCGTTGGCCAAGGCGCCGGCAATATCCCCTTCGTTCTCTTCATCACGGGACGGCCCTTGCACCGTAGCGAGGTGTTCGCGCCAGGCGTCGCTGGAAAAGTCGGCCGGCATCGGTCGCACTTTGCTGTCGGCGGCCGGTTCTTTCCAGTCCACCTGAATCGCCTCCACTGCACGCTTGGCGTGCCACCAGCGCTCGGCGACCACCGCCACGGCGCCTGGCAGCTGATGCACAGAATGTACGCCTTTCATGGCCTTGACCTGGTCTTCGTTGCGCAGGCTGCCAACCGTCATGCCCAGGCGCGGTGCATGCTGCACGGCAGCGTGGAGCATGCCGTCGACCTTGATGTCGATGCAGTACTGGGCCTTGCCGGTGGACTTGTCGTAGGCATCCAGGCGGCGTACGGGCTTTCCAATCCAGCGAAACTGGCTGGGGTCGCGCAGCTTGATGCTGGCCGGGTCGGGCACCGGCAGGTCCATGGCGCGACCGGCCAGCTCACCGTAGGGTACGGAACGTCCGCTCGTGGTATGTACTACGTTACCCGGCGTGGTAGAAAGCTCATCGACCGGTACACCCAGGTGTTCGGCGCCCGCCTGCAGCAGCATGCCCCGGGCGAGCGCGCCCAGGCGGCGCATGGTCGGGTAGCTCATGCGTACCGACATGCTGCCACCGGTGATGCGCATGCCGTTCTCCATCACCACGTAGGCTTCGCCCGGTGGTGCGCTATCGACCACGAAATGGGCCGGGTCGACATCCAGCTCTTCACCCACAATCTGCGCCATGGCGGTGAAAGGGCCTTGTCCGCCTTCCATGAAGGGGCTCAGCAGGCGCACCGTGCCGTCCGGGCGAATCTCCAGAAATACAGGCACCTGGGTGCCGCGTTCCGCAGTTGCAGCAGCGGCTGCTGCTGCCTGCACGCGGGCCGAGCCCATGGGCAGGCCGAAACCTAGCACCAGGGCACCGACTGCGGTGCCGGCAAGAAAGCGCCGACGTGACAGGTTGACCGTTTCGCCCCGCTGCAGCCTGAGCAGTTCGGCGGGTGTATCGACTGGCGTGTTCATCAGGCCTGCTCCCCCTGGGCCAAGTCATGCACGGCGGCATGGATGGCGTTGTAGGTGCCGCAGCGGCACAGGTTGACCATGGCTGCATCGATCTGCGCATCGCTGGGTTTGGGCGTGTGCTTGAGCAGCGCCGTGGCTGCCATTACCTGGCCGGACTGACAATAGCCGCATTGAGCCACCTGGTGCTCGACCCAGGCGGCGACCACCCGTTTGCCGACGGGGTCGGCTTCGATCGCCTCGATGGTGGTGACCTCACGCCCCACCACACCGGCCACCGGGGTAACGCAGGCGCGCACCACATTGCCGTCCACCAGCACCGAACAGGCGCCGCACTGGGCCAAGCCGCAGCCATACTTGGTGCCGGTCAGCCCCAAGTCATCGCGGATTACCCACAGCAGGGGCGTGTCGGCGTCCGCCTCGACCTGATAGGTCTTCTGGTTGATGCGTAGTTCCATGGTTTCACCTGCCCGTCACGGTTGTTGTCGCTGTGTTTTTTCTGCATGGGGAATACGTTGTCCCCCGGTGCAGAAACGCTAGCACAGGAGGATGACCGCTGGTCTGGTGGCGGGGGTGGCTTCAGAGGATCAGGCAAGTAATCCGGTGGAATACGCAAGCTAGCTTCGAAAAATCAAGCCTGCGGTCGGCGTTGAACAGGACTTGCGCAACGAAAACCCGGATAATGCCGGCCAATTTCGTTTTGCACGCTTAAATCACGGTAATCCCGCATGGAAATCAAGGTCAATTTTCTCGACAATCTCCGTCTCGAAGCCAAATTCGATGACTTCACGGTGATCGCCGACCAACCTATCCGCTACAAAGGCGATGGTTCGGCCCCCGGCCCGTTCGACTATTTCCTGGCGTCTTCGGCCTTGTGCGCGGCTTACTTCGTCAAGCTGTACTGCCAGACTCGCGATATTCCCACCGAAAACATCCGCCTGTCGCAGAACAACATCGTCGATCCGGAAAACCGCTACAACCAGATCTTCAAGATCCAGGTCGAACTGCCCGAGGACATCTCCGACAAGGACCGTCAAGGCATCCTGCGCTCCATCGACCGCTGCACGGTAAAAAAGGTGGTGCAGACCGGCCCTGAGTTCGTTATCGAAGTGGTCGACAACCTCGATGCCGATGCCCAGGGGTTGTTGATGCCGGTGTCGGACACCAGCACCTATATCCCCGGCAAGGACCTGCCGCTGGAGCAGACCATTGCCAACATGTCGGGCATCCTCGCCGGGCTGGGGATGAAGATCGAGATCGCCTCGTGGCGCAACATTGTGCCCAACGTCTGGTCGCTGCATGTACGCGATGCGCAGTCACCGATGTGTTTTACCAACGGTAAAGGCGCCACCAAGGAGGCTGCGCTGGCCTCAGCGCTGGGTGAGTTCATCGAGCGCCTCAACTGCAACTTCTTCTACAACGACCAGTTCTGGGGCGAAGACCTGGCCAACGCCCCGTTCGTGCACTACCCGAACGAACAGTGGTTCAAGCCGGGCCCGCGCGACGCGCTGCCGGCCGAGATCCTCGATGAGCACTGCCTGGCGATCTACAACCCTGACGGGGAGCTGCGTGGTTCGCACCTGTATGACACCAACTCGGGTAACACGGCGCGGGGCATCTGTTCGCTGCCGTTCGTGCGCCAGTCCGACCAGCAGGTGGTGTACTTCCCGTCCAACCTGATCGAAAACCTGTTCCTCAGCAATGGCATGAGCGCGGGCAACACCTTGGCTGAGGCGCAGGTGCAGTGCCTGTCGGAAATCTTCGAGCGCGCGGTGAAGCGCGAAATCCTCGAGGGTGAGTTGTGCCTGCCGGACGTGCCGCAAGAGGTGCTGGCCAAATACCCGGCGATCCTCGCTGGCATCCAGGGCCTGGAAGAGCAAGGCTTCCCGGTACTGGTCAAGGATGCGTCGCTGGGGGGCGAGTTCCCGGTCATGTGCGTGACCTTGATGAACCCGCGCACGGGTGGCGTGTTTGCCTCGTTCGGTGCCCACCCGAGCCTGGAAGTGGCGCTGGAGCGCAGCCTCACCGAACTGCTGCAGGGCCGCAGCTTCGAAGGCCTGAACGACCTGCCGCAACCCACCTTCGAAAGCCACGCGCTGACCGAGCCGAACAACTTCGTCGAGCATTTCATCGACTCTAGCGGCGTGGTGTCGTGGCGCTTCTTCAGCGCCAAGGCCGACTTCGAATTCGTCGAGTGGGACTTCTCCGGGCACGGCGAGGACTCCAACCAGCAGGAGGCCGCGACCCTGTTCGGCATCCTCGAAGACCTGGGCAAGGAAGTGTACATGGCGGTGTACGACAACCTTGGCGCCACCGCGTGCCGTATCCTGGTGCCGGGCTATTCGGAAATCTACCCGGTCGAGGACCTGATCTGGGACAACACCAACCGCGCCTTGTCGTTCCGTGCCGACATCCTCAACCTGCACAGCCTCGACAGCCGCTCGCTGAAGCTGCTGCTCAAGCGCCTGGACAACTGCGATGTGGATGACTACACCACCATCACCACGCTGATTGGTGTGGAGTTCGACGAGAACACGGTGTGGGGCCAACTGACCATTCTCGAACTGAAGTTGCTGATCTGCCTCGCGGTGCAGCGTTTCGAGGATGCCAAGGAACTGGTCGAGGCATTCTTGCAGTTCAACGACAACACCGTAGACCGCGGCCTCTTCTACCAGGCGCTGAACGTGGTGCTGGAAGTGCAACTGGATGACGAACTGGAGATGGATGACTACGAAGCCAACTTCCGCCGTATGTTCGGCAATGCGCGCATGGACGCGGTATTGGGCTCGTTGGACGGCAGTGTGCGCTTCCATGGCCTGACCCCGACCAGCATGAAGCTCGAAGGCCTTGATCGCCACCTGCGCCTGATCGACAGCTACAAGAAACTGCACGCGGCCCGGGCCAAGTTCGCCTGACAGGCGCTGCGCCCAATCATCGCCGGCAAGCCAGCGCCACAGGTATTGCACCGCTCTTGAGATTTGTGCCGAACCTGTGGGCGCTGGCTTGCCGGCGATAAGTCAGGAGCCGTCCTACAGCCCTTTGATCTGGGCGCCATCCCCATTCTGTCTTGCCGCGTTGCCATCCAGGCGCGTAGCGTTCTCTTCCTATCCACTTCAGGTGGTGACTATTCGGGCTTAGCAGGCCCACCTTCGAAAGCCTCCGCCGGTGGTGGCGCTGCACGGACATTGAAAAGCTTGCAGACACAGTACCAACAGAGAGCGACGGTCAGGTTGTAGGGGAACAGCACCGCCCAGAACGGCAATTGCCAGTTCTTTTTGCCCTGCATTTCACCGGGCTCGCCGGTTCGCCAGGGGGCATAGTGGCGCCAGGCTTCTGCCGGGGTCAGGCAGATGGCGTGCAGTGGCTTGTGCCACCAGTTGGGTTCACCGGGCGGGGGGAGTTTGTCCGGGCCGTGGTCCATGAAGTGGCGCAGGTATTCCCACACTTCGGCGACATGCTTGACGCCGGGTTCGGTGGGTTCGTTGCTGTCGACCCAGAGGCAGTCTTTTTGATGCAGGCTGCCGTCTTCCCGGCGGGGGGCGAAGGCGAGGGCATAGCTGGTGCTGAACGATGAGCCGCCGTATTCGGTGCGCTTGAAGATGCCACCTCCGGTGTTGGCCCATTCGAATATTAGTACCTTACTCAGACGTTGGTAATAGATTTTTTGGGTTGACCGATTGAAGCAGAAACTTGATAGGCGTTTTATGAAATATATTCGATAGGCTAAGAATGGGAGGAAGATGAAAGGTGTAATTAGTGTAAGGAGGATAAAGGTATGACTAAAGGTGTATGGGTTCCAGGCTTCACTGGTTAGTAAGTAAGGGTAGGTGAAGACAACGAGCGCAATGGTCATTGCACAGTACAGCTTTCCCATAAAGACTGAGTCTGTTACCCAGGGGTTTTTCAGGCATAAGGTGGTTTTTGACAAGCTTGATAGTTGCCCGCCAATAGCGGGCTTATGCCCTGAACTTGAGCCTGAATTGAATATCCAGATGGTTGCCATGATCAGCGCTCCAGACGAAAAATTGACAGGGTCTCATTATCTTCGTCCAGGCCTTGATTGGCGTTGTAGGTTAGATGAAGTGAGACATGATTTTGGTTGGCTAGGGTGTTTTCGAAATGTAGAACTAAGCCAGCATCTACGATGTGGCCGGTCGGGCTGATTGGAAAAACGTCAATTCCTTGGTCGTCACGGAGGGAACTCAAACTTCCTGACCATTCACTTACGCCTAGCCTGAACGCAGGCAGCAGCACTGTGAATTCTACGGTTGGTTGGGATGTGGCTACTTCGTTATGTGTGATAGCTGTCCAATTTGGCGGCGACCAGTGGTTGTTCTGATGCCATCGGGTGTCGACTTTAGTTATGCCGAGGGATAGGGCCTGCTCGGCGGATAGTAGCTTGGGTCCGTAATGTTCATTGTGCCAAGCCTTAATTTCTGTTTGTAGTGAGGTGAAAGCAGGAAGTTTTTTGTCAAAGTCCAAGTTGATGTCAGCGTGCGACTCTCCATCATTGATGCGATTACCGAATATGCTACGTGCTGCCCACAGTTCTATTGGGCTGTGAAGGTGCTCATGTGCCTTGGCGTGCAGGTAGAGGCCTCCTGCAATGATGGCTACTCCTACGAGGACAAGGGCCGCTGCGGCCCATCCGGCAAAGGGCACAACCGATGTCACGCCCGCGATTGCAAGTCCTGCTTCAAGGACGACAGCGGAACCGACAGCCATGGTGAAACCACCAGTCAACGTGTAATCGGCAGCCGCTTGATTGCCGTTCGCTTTCTGGCGCCTTGCTTTGGAGATATCAGAAAGCAAGCTAAATGCAATTGCCGGGTAACCGGCTAAACGCGCAAACAGATTGCTACCCAAGAACTTGATAATCCCATTGCCAAAGGCCATGCCCGGCGCTGTGGCACTTAATCTCAGCATGACGGCCTTATGCGTTGCCCGCACGCTGACCATTGTTGCCGCCGCTGCACCGATCACCCCGAAAACAGATGAAGCGAACCCCAGGGTGTATTCCGGTGCGTCGCTCTTTTGCAGGCTGTTGTAGGCCGTCTTGAGCGATAAGATGTTGAACCACAGCATCCCCGCGTTTAAACCACCACCACCGCCGGAGGTGAGCAACCCAAGGAAGTTGGGTTTCACCCGCGCAGTGGTGGTCAGCTCGATGGACACCGTGCGGCTACCCGAGATGCGCAACGCTTTCATCTCTTCAACCTGCGCCATGCCGCTCTTCAAATACCGCTGCACCTCCTGGCTAAATGGATTTTCCGTAATGGCCTGTTCGGTGATGCGATAGCGCGCCGCCAGCAACCCCAGTGCTTTCTCGGCATTGGCCTCACGCGCTGCCAGCAACACTTGCTGGCGCAGGCCATGGCTGGCATCCCAACGGGTCTGGCCACGCAGGCGCTTGAGCACCACGGCATTGACCGACTGGGCGGTGAGGTCGGTGATGTCCGCCATGGCCGGGAAGCGCCCCGCCAATCCCTCGATCACGTTGTCGCTGGCGCCGAACAAGGTGCCGATCGAATCGGCTTTGTCCTTGAACGGGTTGAACGGCGCCAAGGCGGTGTAAAGCGGGCTGTCGTGCTGGTCCAGCCATTGCTCCAGGCGTTTGAAGCGTCGGTCATGATCTTCGGTGCCGGGTGTCGGCTGGCCCATCGGGTGAATCAGCAACGCCAGTGAGATTTCCAGACCACGGGCGGAGGTGCGTTCGTCGCGGTCATAACAGGCCAAGGCGGCTGCCAGGCTGTAGGGGTTATCGATGTGTTGGGATTCGGCCGTCGCCAGCCAGGCGTCATGATCGTTGCTGGCTTGCAAGGCCAGGTTGCGCAGGGCGGCAATCCGTCGTTCCAGCGCGTCGCGTTCGGCGAGGAAGCGTCGGTATTTGTCGACATCGAGGCGCTGTGCCAGGCGCGCGCCATTGGGGGAGTAGTCTTCATGGGTGAGGGCCTGGAAATGGGACTCGGCCGGCGACAGGGCGGGCCCCCGGCGTGACGTGCCAAGCCTGAATGCGGCCAGTTCTGGTGAGGGGGCATCCGCCGGGTACAGGCTTTCCAGCGTCTTGTTCAGCAGCATGGCGACCAGGTTGCGATGGTGAAAGTCGCGGCTCTGCGGACTCAGCTGTTCGGCATCCAGCCGGTAGCATGCCGGCACGCGCTCCTGCTCGGGAGGTTGGGCGGGTTTTGTGTGCTCCAGTTGCTCGGCCGGTATCAGGTCACGCAGTTGATGCTGGTAGGCCGAGACCGACAGGCTCAGGTCCAGGGCCATGCCTTCGGCATCGGCGAGCGCCACCACCACCGGCACTTTCGGTTGGGTCCAGGGGTAGTGGCGGGCGATGGCAGTGAGGTTGCCGATGGGCAAGGTTTCGGTGACCGGGTCGCTGCTCCAGGTCAGCGGCATGCGCCGCTCGGTTGGCTTGAAGTCTTCGACCCAGGTTTGCAGGGCACTGACTGGCAACACATGGGGCTGGGTGGACGGCGCCGGGTTGCCGCTCACCAGCTCGGCCATGTCCAGCTGGCGCATGTGCCGTTTGCGCAGGGCTGCCGAACCGGTGATACGGGCGGTGATGGCGTTGGTCCACAGGTGCGGGCTGTAGCCGATCCACACTTCCTTGGCGGTGTCCTGGCAGGTGTCGGCCCACACCCAGCCGGTGCTCTGGCCGGACAGGTAGCGCTCACGGCGGTGGTAGTCCTCCAGCCCTTGGTAGCGCAGCTCCTTGTAGAGGCCCGCGCCGACGTGCTCATGAATGACCAGCTTTTCGCCCTGAGGGCCTTTCATGAACACGTAGACATAGCCCGGGCGCAAAGCGCGGAGGGTGTAGGCCGAGTGCTGCAGCGTGGGGAAGCCTTGTTCCAGGTTGAACCCTGCATCGGCATAGCGGCAGGCGGGGGCGTCGCCGGTGCGGGGCACGATGGCGTAGCGCACTGGCAGGATGGGCACGCGTGCGCTGCAGGCAGGGCCGGAGGTGGCGCTACTGACGGAGGCATTGGTCATGCGAGCTCCTTGCTCAGAGAGACAGTCTTTTCCAACCAGAGACGCACTGCGGCAACTTTCAGTACTGACAAGACTGAAATGCCGTTATTCATACTGTGCTGGATTTCAGGCCCGACTCTATACTGTAAGAAGTTTCCTACTTACTTGCTGAGATGACCGGGCGATCAAGTATCTGGAATTCAAGTGAAAGACAATGCCTCGATCGCTGCTTTTCGGTCGAGGATGAAAGTGTAAGATTTTATTTGAATGTATATGTATTGTGTTTGCGCAATATCGTGTGAAAAGTTGCAGTGTTTTTTGTAGGAAGTTTCGTACTTTAAGATTGTTATATGTTCAGTTTTTGCACTTGGCCATCACTACCTGGCAAGTCCTGGGCGTGCCTCCCGAGCGGCTGGCATAACGCACGCAGTTGTTCAGGGATTTCTGTTGCGCAATGCTCAATGTATTGCCCCAGGCCAGGCCGCCTTCACCGGTAGTGGGGACGGCCTTGGCAAAGCAGTTGGAGCCTACTGCAGGCGTGGCGTAGCGTGCCTTGCTGGCGTTGCTGGAGCAGCCAGCGAGAGCCAGGCTGAGGCCGAGCAGGGTGGCCAGTGCCCAGGACGCATGTGGTCTGCTCATGTTTTCCCCTTCTGCGCTTGGCAGCAAATGCCTTGCAGGATATTTCATTACAGCGAAGCGGTGAACTATCTCGGCGTCAAGGGGCTCCTTTGCTAAGCGCACCCTGCGCTTACCTGATGGCGCAAGACCATCAACCCTGGGTCACTGAATGAAAAGGAGGCACCGTGACCGCACCTGATCAAACCCTCTACCGCTGTACGCCCAGCCCGCTGCACGCCCTGCTGCTGGCGGGCAGTGTGCCGTTGTTCCTCGGCGCGCTGCTGAGCGATATCGCCTACTACAACAGCTATCAGATTCAGTGGAGCAACTTCGCCGCCTGGCTGATCGCCGGGGCCCTGGTCTTCTGTGGGCTGGCACTGTTGTTCGCGCTGGCCAACCTGATCCGCGCAGAGCGCAAGGGTGGGCGCGCTACGCTGTACTTCGTGCTGCTGCTGGTGACTTGGGTGCTTGGGCTGATCAATGCCTTTGAGCATGCCAAGGACGCCTGGGCGGTGATGCCTTCTGGGCTGGTGTTGTCGGTAATCGTGACAGTGCTCGCGGTGGTGGCCGCCTGGACCGGTTTGAGCAACCTGCGTTCAGGAGGTGTGGCATGAAGCCTTTGCATGCATTTAGCCTGTTGGGCGTGGCGCTATTGCTGAGTGCCTGTGGTGGCGACGGCGAGCCGACCCAGGCCCATGGCCCGGACCCGAAGCTGCCGGAGCCTCAGCGCGGTTTGCTGCCGAGCATGAAGATTGCGCAACCGGCTGCCTGGGGCGAACTGAAACCGACCGTGCCGGAGGGCTTCAGTGTCACCGCCATTGCCACCGGCCTGAAAATCCCGCGCCAGAGCCTGGTGCTGCCCAATGGCGACATTCTGGTGGCTGAGGGCAGGGGGGGCAGCGCGGCCAAGCTCAAGCCCAAGGATGTAATCGCCAGCCAGATCAAGGCCAAGGGCAATACCCAGGTCAAGGGTGGCAACCGCCTGACCTTGCTGCGCGATGCTGACGGCGATGGCAACTACGAGGTACAGGCCGTGTTTGCGGATAACCTCAACGCACCGTACGGCCTAGCCTATGCCAACGGCAAGCTGTATGTAGCCAACCAGGATGCGCTGGTGCGCTTTGACTACAAGGAAGGCCAGACCCAGGCCGACGGCCCGCCAACCAAGGTCACCGACCTGCCGGCCGAAATCAACCACCATTGGACCAAGGCACTGACCATCAGCCCGGATGGCCGCTTCTTGTATGTGGGTATCGGCTCGAACAGCAACATCACCGAGCGCGGCCTGGAGGTGGAGATCGATCGGGCCATGGTCTGGCAGGTCGATGCCGAGACCGGCGCTCACCGGCCCTATGCCACCGGCTTGCGTAACCCGACGGCATTGACCATTCAGCCGCAGACCGGGCAGTTGTGGACGGTGGTCAATGAGCGGGATGAGTTGGGACCTGACCTGGTGCCCGACTACCTGACCTCGGTGCGTGAGGGTGGCTTCTATGGTTGGCCTTACAGCTACTGGGGGCAGCATGTGGATGAGCGGGTGCGGCCACAGAACCCGGATAAGGTGGCGGCGGCGATCAAGCCGGATTACAGCCTGGGTTCGCATGTGGCTGCACTGGGTGTGGACTTCTCGACCCCGGCAATGGGCGAGCGCTTTGCCGACGGTGTATTCGTGGGTGAGCACGGCAGCTGGAACCGGCCTAACCCGGTGGGGTACAAGGTGATCTTCGTGCCGTTCAGCAATGGCAAGCCTGCAGGGGAGCCGATCGACTTCGCCACGGGCTTTCGCGGTGAGGATGGCAAGACCCGGGGGCGACCGGTTGGGGTGACGGTGGACCCGCGGGGAGCGTTGATCATTGCCGATGACCTGGCGAATACGGTGTGGCGGGTGACGCGTAATCGCTGAATGCTATCTGATCAAATCGTCAAAGCTTGCTGGCGATGGGCCGCAGAGCGGCCCAATTGCTGAATGACAGGCATTGCGCGTGGGTCAGAAGCGGTAGTTGAAGCTGGCTTCCAGCGTGCGCGGTGCCCCTGGGGTGATCAGGTCGACCGAGCCATGTGCCGAGGCATAGTAGTCACGGTCGAACACGTTCTTCAGGCGCAGCGCGGCATCCCACTGCGGCACGCTGTACAGCAGCGCGGCGTCGAAGGTGGTATAGCCTGGCATCACCACCACATTGTCGAGTGCTGTGTAGCGTTCGTCGACGTAGTTGGCTCCGGCGGCCACGCGCCACTCTGGTGTCAGGGTACGTACCAGCCAGACGTTGGCGCTGTTGCGCGGCGTCAGGGTAGGTGTCTGGCCTTCGTTCGCCACGCCATTGGTCTTGCTGTTGGACTTGGTGATTTCGGCGTCCAGGTAAGCGTAACCGGCATAGATCTGCCACTTGTCGGTGAGATGCCCGCTGACGGTGGCTTCAAAGCCATCGGTACGCTGTTCGCCAGCCAATACGGTCAGGTTGGGGTTGGCCGGGTCGGCAGTCTTCATGTTGGTGCGCTCAAGGCGGAACACTGCGGCGGTCAGTGACAGGCGGCTGTCGAGCAGGTCCCATTTGGCGCCGATTTCATAGTTGGTGGTTTCTTCCGGCTCCAGGTGCTGGTTGCTCGGGCTCACCGCGAATACTTCGCCAGAAGGCTGATAGCTGCGGCTGACCGACACATAGTAGGACTGGATGGCGTCTGGCTGGTAGACCAGACCCGCACGCGGGCTCCAGGTCTTGTCGGTACGATCGAGGTCGATGTTCTGCACTCGGTCGTCGTCGTACTCCTGGCCAAAGATGTCATAACGCACACCGACCAACGCCTTCCAGTGCGCGTTCAGCTCGATCATGTCCTGCACGTACAGACCGGTGGTCTGCTGGAAGTTGGTGCCCTTGGAAGACAGGTTTGCGGCATGTTCCGGTACCGGCACCAAGGCATCGCGGTAAACCGGTACCTGGGCCACGTTGGTCTGGCTCAGCACGCGCTGGTATTTGTCCTGAAAGCCTGCTTCCACGCCATACAACAGGTTGTGCTGCATGCCCGCCAGTTGCGCCTGTTGCTTGAGCTCCGTCTGGTTGAACACACCGTACTCATCGCGGGCGACGTTGCCGCGGTTGAGCTTGATCAGCAGTTCACCATCGGGCGCGGTGACGAAGCGCGTCGGGCTGCTGTCGGCCAAGGTGTTGTTGCGGTCCAGGTCGTAGCGGTAGTAACGGCTGGTGTTGGTCAGGGTGAAGTTGTCGTTGATGCGGTAGTCCAGGCTGGCTGTAAGCGAGAACACCTCGCTGCGGGCGTAATCCTGGTCAGCATCGCCAGAGCCGAAGCGCTTGTCGCGGTCCACGTCCACCGGGCGGTTGCCCAGGGCCGGTATGCCGAAGTCGATCAGGCGCTTGTCGTACAGGTAGGTGGCGCCCAGGTTCAGTTCCAGGTCGTCCGAGAGACGGAAGTAGGCCGACGGCGCGATGGCCTTGCGGTCGATGTAGCCATCATCGCGGAAGGTGTCGCTGTCTTCGAAGGCACCCGTTACGCGGTAGGCCTGATTGCTTTGCGGGTCGGCCCAGCCGGTGTCGAATTGGGTTCGGCGTTTGCCTTCGCTGTCGACGTTCATGCCGACTTCGCGCTTGGGCGTGAAGCTTGGTTTCTTGCTGATGCTGTTGATCAGCCCGCCCGAGGAGCCACGGCCATACAGCACCGCGGCCGGGCCCTTGATCACCTCGACACGCTCGATGTTGGACAGATCGCGAAAGTACAGGGCGTCGTCACGCACGCCATCTATGTACATGTCGCCAATGGCGCTGAAGCCACGGATGGTTACCTGATCGCGTTGGCCGTCGCCGTTGGACAGGCCGATGCCGGGCACGTTCTTCAGCACGTCTTCCATGGACTGTGCGCCTTGGTCCTTGATCACGCTTTCGGGAACGACGTTGACAGTTTGCGGGATATCGCGCAGCGGCGCGTCGATCTTCATGGCGCTGCGGCTTTCACTGGCCTTGTAGCTTTGCTGCTCATAGACGCTGGTGACGGCGGTGGCAGGCAGGGCGAGGCTACTTTGCGTATCGGTTTGGGCGGCAGCGTGGACAGCAGGCACAACGAGCAGGCCCAGCATGGAAATGGATGCTGGGGCAACAGACCTTTTTGCCATTACAGGCGACTCTTTGTTGTTATCGGGAGTCACGAATAGTAATGATTTGCAAATGTAAAGCAAGTGTAAAGAATTCGTATTAGCTATAACAATGGTCTCGGCGCTGAAATGCGTCGCGCGCCGGAAGGGCCGGCAAGGCGGCAGGTAATGGCTATGCTTGTTAGCGCGTGAGCCTTTCACGCGCCCATTCGGACTTGATCACATGGAAGCACGCCTATGAACCCCATTCGTACTCTCGCTCGTGCTGTAGCCCTTGCCACGCTGGCCTCTTCTGCAAGCTTCACGGTACAGGCTGCCGGCATCCCCATCGGGAGCGAGGCGCTGGAAAGCCATGTCACCACTCAGGTAACGGCTATCGACCTGGCCACCCGCCAGGTCACGGTGAAAGGCCCTGACGAGAAGAAGGATGTGACGTTCCAGCTGACCGAAAGGGCCAAGGCGCTGCCCAACCTGAAAGTCGGTGACCAAGTCGACATCTACGTGACACGCGCCGTGGCCTATGTGCTCAATCCGGAAGTGGGTGGGGCGCCGAAAGCGACTGAAGAGTCCGGTACCATCCGTGCAACCGAGCAAAACCCCAACCCGGGCGGCGAGGCGTTCCGCCAGGTCAAGGTTACCTCTCAGATCAAGAAGATCGACCTCAAGACGCATGAGGTGAGCTTGTTGCCACCGGAGGGCAAGCTGCAGGTGGTCAAGGTCGAGAATCCAGACCTGCAGAAACGCATGAAGAACCTCAAGGTTGGCCAGACGGTTGACGCGATCTACACCGAAGTGCTGCGCGTCGAAACCTCGCGCTGACCTTGGCCGTTGCCGACCTCGGTTACTCGCCTACGATCGGCCGTTTGCGGTCCGGGCAGCCCGGTGCCGGGGAGTGGGTCTTAGCCGCTGGCGGCTTCGATCAAGGCCTGGGTTCGGCACGTTCGGAGTAGTCGACATTGACGAAGGCTTGGCGAATGCGGCCATCCTGGCCGATGACGAAAGCGCTGGCTATCGGCAGGCTGAGGTCGTCGCATTCGTTCAGTGCCTTGAGGTCGGCGCCGAGTGCCCGGTACACCAGCGCTGGCTCCAGCTCAAAGACGATGCCGTAATTGCCTGGGGCCGCTTGGCAGTTGGTAGCGCACGTCCAGGGATTCACGGGTTTTCAGAGTGGCAGCACGGCCAGCGGGGCGTTGTCGCCGGCTTTGAGCGCGTGGTCCTCAGGATGCCTGGCGATAAGGGCTTGCAGCGAGGCGCCAAATTTTTCCCGCACCTCGGTGGGCAGTTGGGCCATCTGCTGTTTGACGGCGTCGAGTTTTGCCTTGAGTGACATGCGTGTTTCCTTGTGGTGGTTCACTGGGGCAGGCTTCGGGTGGCCCGGCTCTGGATGCGCTGTGAGGCCTTGCAGGCCGGGGGATGGCGCTCAAACAGCTGAAGTACCCAGTCGGGGCGGGTCTTGCTGGCATCGTTGAGCCAATTGGCGACCGAGTCCTGGGCGTATTTCTCGGCTTCGGCCAGCAGCGGTACCAGCAACGGCTCGGCCACTTCTGGTCGTTGCTTGAGCGTGGCAATGTGCTCGCACCAAACGCCACGCGGGCGCAGGATCTCGATGCAGAACCGACGTACCAGCGGGTCGGCATCACCGGTATGTCGGCCGAGTAGCGCCAGGGCGGTTTCAAGGTGCTGGGCCAGGCGCGGGCGCAGGGCGATCCAGGCCCATTCACGTACGCCGAAGTGCTCATCGCGGGCGAAGCGAAACTGCGCCAGCAGGGCATCTTCCGCAGGCTGCGAGCGTGACAGGTACGCCTGGGCGAACGCCGCCCAGCTGCGCACGGTATCGGACGGGTGCGTGCAGCATTGCTCGAACACTTGCTGGCGCAACGACTCGGCGGCTTGCTCCAGCCACTTGCCCAGTGCCAGGCCAATGGCCGCCACTTTTTTTGACAGGCCCAGTGCCTGGGTCTGGTCCGCACTGGCAGCGAGGTGCTCTACCAATGCTGCTGGCAGTTGGCCTGTCAAGGCGTTGACCAAGGCGGCTTGATCCACCGCCAGGCATTCGGCCAGGTTGCGGGTTGGCAGTTGGCCAAGGTCGATCAGGGACTTTCGGTCGTCGCTCATGGCTAAGGCTCCATGGCAGTGGCACGGTGCAGTCGATTGCCGGCCATGCGCACGCCGGCCGGAAGGAATGTTTCAGTATGCAGGGTACGAATAGTTCAAGTGCAGGATTTTGATTTCTATCAGTGCTGGGGCATGCAGCATCATGGTGGCCATCGATACCTTGGATGAGGACTGCCATGTTCAGTAAATCAATGCTTCTGCTGGCGCTTCCTGTGGCCATGGCGTTGCTTGCCGGTGCGGTGTTGCCGTTTCAGGCCGCAGGTAATGCTGCGGCAGGTCGGGCACTTGGGCACTGGCTGTGGGGGGCTTTCACATCGTTGACGGTGAGCATGCTGGTGGTGATCGCTGCCCTGCTGATTATCCGGGTACCGGCGCCAGACATGGGCAAGGCCCTGCAGGGGCCCTGGTGGTTATGGATTGGTGGCGTGCTGGGGGCAATGTATGTAGCCGGCGCCGCAGCACTCACCCCTAAACTTGGCGCAGCAGGGTTCCTGGTACTGGTGGTGGCGGGGCAGATCATCACGGCAGTGCTTGCCGACCACTACGGGGTGATGGGGCTGGGTGGCAAGCCGCTCAGTCTGGCCAGGGTGGCTGGTGTGGTGCTGATCCTGTGCGGAGTGCTGCTGGTACAGGGCACTTGGGCAGCGGCGTCACCGGCCCACCCCACGGCAGCTGTGAAGGCGCAAGAAAACTGATCAGCGCCCTGGTTGGCTGCAGGCCCATACGGTTTCGCGCAACCAGCGGTGCCCGGGATCACTGTCCTTGCGGTTGTGCCAGGCTTGCTGATAGTCGAACGAGGGGATGGCCAGTGGCGGTGTGAACTGGCGCAGTGTCTTGTGTTGGCGCAACGACCCCACAGCGCGGCTGGCCACTGTCAGGATCAGGTCGGTGCCGGCCAGCACTTCGACTGCCGCACTCCAGTGTGGCAAGGCCAGGGCAATACGGCGTTGCAGGCCCCGGGCAGCCAGTGCGCGCTCGATTTCATCGAAAGCATCCGGACGCATGGCCATCAATACATGTGGGCGTGCCAGCCAGTCTTCCAGCGTCATGCCGCCGCTGGCAGGCAGCACCTGGCGATCGGCAACGCTGATGAAGTGATCGGCAAACAGGGGCTGGGCGGTGATGTCCTGAGGCAGTTCGGGGAACAGGCCCAGGGCCAGATCCAGCTCGCCATCGAGCAACTGCGCCAACATGGTTTCACGGCTGGCCTGGCTGATAGCCAGGTCCACCCCGGGCGCGACTTGGCGCAGGTGGCGCAGCAGGTGCGGCAGGATGATGCGCGAAGCGTAGTCGGACAACGACAGCCGGAACCGGCGCTGGGCCCTGGCTGGTTCGAACAGTGGGGTGGCCAGCAGGCTGTCGAGATTGCTCAGTGCATCCTGTAGCGGTTGTGCCAGCGATTGGGCGCGGGCGGTGAGGGCCATGCTGCCGCCTTGGCGTACCAGCAAGGGGTCGTCGAAGTGTTTGCGCAATTGCGCCAAGGCGTGGCTGACCGCCGGTTGACTGCGGTGCAGGCGCAGGGCTGCACGGGTCACGTGCCTTTCGCTGAGCAGGGCGTGCAGGGCGAGCAACAGGTTGAGGTCGATCTTGCGCAGTTCATCCATCGGGTGAATGGCCTTGGTCAATTCTGACGACTTGAATCAGCTTAACAAATGCTTTGTGTGTTCCTACAACGATTGTGTCGGCTGTTGGGCGTATACTCCCTGTCCGGTTTACTATTGTCCGAGTATTTTGATGGGCCTTTCCGCAACTGCCACGCCTGAACCACGTCGCCTCGGCGCGCCATTGATCGCCTTGACCTTGATGCTGGCCAGTGCCTGGTTCCTCAACCTCAATGCCGGCTTCAAGCAGGTGGTGTTGCTGCTGGTCGGCACCGCCCTTGGCCTGACGCTGTACCACGCCGCCTTCGGTTTCACCTCAGCCTGGCGGGTGTTTATCAACGAGCGCCGTGGCGCGGGCCTGCGTGCGCAGATGGTCATGCTGACCCTGGCGGTGCTGCTGTTCTTCCCGGCGTTGTCAGCTGGCAGCCTGTTCGGTAACCCGGTCACTGGCCTGGTTGCCCCTGCGGGTGTTTCAGTGGTGTTCGGTGCATTCATTTTCGGCATCGGCATGCAGTTGGGTGGCGGCTGCGCATCGGGCACGCTGTTTACCGTGGGGGGAGGTAATGCGCGCATGCTGGTGACTCTGCTGTTCTTCATCATCGGCTCGGTCAGCGCCACCCACCATGCCGATTGGTGGTTTGCCTTGCCGTCGCTTCCGGCCACCTCGATCGTGCAGGCCTGGGGGATAGGGCCTGCGCTGCTGGCAAGCCTGGCAGTGTTCGGGCTGATCGCCTGGGCCACCGTGGTGCTTGAGAAGCGCCGGCATGGCGCGCTTGAAGCACTGCCTGCCAGCGAGCACCAAGGCCTTCGCCGCTTCCTGCGTGGCCCCTGGCCCTTGCTGTGGGGCGCCATCGCCCTGGCCTTGCTGAACTACGCGACCTTGGCGCTGGCGGGGCGGCCTTGGGGCATTACCTCGGCTTTCGCCTTGTGGGGGGCCAAGGTCCTCAGCGGGCTGGGCGTGGATGTCGGTAGCTGGGTGTTCTGGCAGGCACCGGCCAATGCCAAGGCTTTGGCTGCGCCGCTGTGGCAGGACATCACCACGGTAATGGACCTGGGCATCGTACTGGGTGCGTTGCTGGCGGCGGGCCTGGCCGGGCGCTTTGCGCCAAGCCTGAAGATTCCGCTGCCGTCGCTGGTGGCCGCAGTGATTGGCGGCCTTCTGCTGGGCTATGGTTCGCGCCTGGCTTACGGCTGCAACATTGGTGCTTACTTCAGTGGTATCGCCTCGGGTAGCTTACACGGCTGGTTGTGGCTGGTGGCGGCCTATACCGGCAACCTGATAGGCGTGCGCCTGCGCCCCCTGTTTCTCGTCGGTGAACGGCGCCCTACGATGCTGACTGGCTGCTGATGCACTGACTGAATTGCTGCAAGGGGTGCAGAAATCATCTGCATCCCGCCTGATTGTTCAACTTTTGCTTCCTGTTTAGCCTGACTCGAGCACTCATTCAGCAGGATTCGATCATGGCTACCCGCATCATTCTCAATAGCACCGGCGCTGCCGACGTGATGCAGCTTGAACACGTAGCAGCACAATCTCCAGGGCCTGGCCAGGTCTGGCTGGAGCAGACGGCCATGGGCGTGAACCCGCTGGATGTGTTGCAGCGCAAGGGGGGAGCAGCGCTGGCATTGCCTTCAGGCCTGGGGCTGGAAGGCGCTGGCAGGGTCTCGGCCATTGGCGATGGGGTGCACAACGTGCAGGTGGGCGACCGGGTCGCTTACGCGATGGGGCCGGTCGGTGGCTATGCCAGTGGCCGGCTGTTCCCGGCCGAGCGGCTGGTCCCGCTGCCGCCGCAGTTGGAGGACGAGGCCGCCGCAGCGGTGCTGTTCAAGGGAATCACGGCGCAATATCTGTTGAAAACCACCTATGCCGTAGGGCCGGGCACCCAGGTGTTGTTGTACGGTGCGGCCGGTGCTTTGGGCCAGCTGATGGTGCCTTGGGCGCGGCACCTGGGGGCGACGGTGATAGGGGTGGTATCGCGCCTGCAAAGTGTGGAGCGGGCACGGGCGGCGGGTTGCCAGCATGTGCTGGTGTTCGACGCGGAAACCTTGGCCAGCCAGGTGCGTGAGCTGACCCAAGGCCAAGGTGTGGACGTAGTGTACGATTGCGTGGGCAAGGTGTCGCTTGAGGCCTCGTTGGGCAGCCTGAGGGTGCGCGGCTTGTTGGTATCGTTCGGCGGCACCTCCGGTGCACCGCCTGCCATCGAGGTGGCCACGCTCAATGCCAATGGCTCGCTGTACCTGACCCGGCCATCGCTCGCAGCACACACACGCACGGTCGAGGAGTACCAGCAGCGCGCGGCCGATGTGCTGGCAGCGGTTGCCGGAGGTATCGTCCAGCCTCGGGTCTGGCGATGCTTCCCGCTGGCTGAAGCAGCCAAGGCCCATGAGTACCTGGAGCAAGGGCGGTCGGAGGGCGCGCTGGTGCTGACTGCCTGATCCGCCCCCTGATTTCACTGCCCTGAGCCGAGCCTTGCCATGGATACCTTCGACAGTCGCCGCGCTGATGAACTTGCCACCCTGCTGGCCTTGTATGAGCAGGGCTCGTTTGCTGCCGCCGGGCGGCAACTGGAGCGCCACCCTACGGTGCTGTCGAAACGCCTGAGTGCTTTAGAGACGCGGCTGGGCATTCGCCTGGTGGAGCGCAGTACGCGGCAACTGCGCTTTACCGATGAGGGCGAGCGGCTGGTAGCCAAGGTTCTCGAGGCTAGCCGGCTGATTGCCGAAGCGGAGGAAGAGGCAGCCGAAGGTGCGGCAACGGTCCGTGGGCGTCTGCGTCTGGCGTTGCCGGCGGCCATGGGCCGACGCTGGTTGAGCGGCATGCTGGCCGACTTTGTACTGGCCTACCCGCAGGTAATCGTGGAGACCGAGTATGCCGATCGTTTCGTCGACCTGATCGGCGAGGGTTTCGACGCCGCGATCCGGATTGGTGAGCTGGCGGACAATCGTCTGGTGGCAAGTAAACTGTGCGATCACGTGCGGATCCTGTGCGCTTCTCCTCAATACCTTGCTCGGCATGGGGAACCCGCGCAGCCGGAAGATTTGGCGGTGCATAACTGTTTGGGTTTCAATGGCTTACGATCGTTTCCTGAATGGCGCCTGATGAGCGACACGCGACAGACAAGTGTCAAAGTTGCCGGCAGCCTTCGCAGTAATGACAACGAAGCGCTGCTGGAGGCGGCCCGGCGCGGCGTGGGGATTCTGGCCGGAGGTGACTGGCTCATGGGCGAGGACCTGGCCAGCGGATGCCTGGTAAGGGTGCTTGCGCAATGGCAGCTGGACAAGGCGGCGGGCATTTACCTGGTACGGCCGACCGCGCGCCTGAACACGGCAGCGATGGGCGTCTTCAAGGCCTGGCTAGAAGATCGCTTCAAGGCAGGCCCTCCTTGGAGACGCTGATGCGGCCTTTGCAGGCGTGAGTAAATAAAGAGTTATCGTCTTGCAACGGCATGCTGAACACACTGTTCAAAGTAAGTCCGCTTGATCGCTTCAGGCTTGAGCCGCGAGCGGCTGTTGTACGTCTGCTCGGTAATGCCGAAGGCAGTCATGCGCATCCATGGTTTGGGGAATTTGCGTACCTGCAGCTTCTTGCGCGTGGCGTACAAGGTTACCCCGGAAAGCTTGGCCTGTTGGGCCTCGGCGGCTATCTGCGCGCCCCAGCCGCAGGTGTGGCGATCGTTCTGGCTCAATGCCCTGGCCTGGGCGCCGAAAGCGAGGGTGGCCAGCAGGCAGCCGGCCATCGTTGCTAGAAGTACTCGCATGTTGCTGTCCTAAGCATCTGAAAGAAAACGGAGTTTGCCTTCGCTTTCCGCAGCCGTGGGCCAGCAATTTGCCGTCAGGGCACAGCCATGCGCAGGGGACTGGCCTTCGGCTTCTGCAGGCTTGTCCAGGCCAGGCTGGCAACCCAGAGCACCGAAACACCATAGTTAAGGCGTTGATACAGGCCGAACAGCTGGCCACTCTGCGCCGCTTGGCCCATCAACGCGACGGTGATGATCGCCAACACCACGCAAGCCAGGGAAAACAGCGCCAGGGCGGGGGAGCCGGCAAGGCGGTTGCCTAGCCACGCCCATAGGGCGCTGGCCAAGGTCAGCGAGAGGAACATCAGCAGACCAAACAGGTTATGCAGTTGCTGCGAGGTAGATGGCTGTGCCGGTGCACAGCCCTGGTCGCAAGGGAACCAGCCGGTGCCCAAACTGCCCATGCCATGCAGCAACACCAGGCCCGCACTCAGCAGCGCCAGCTTCGAGCTACGCCAGCGCCGCACCAGGCCCCAGGCAAACAGGGCAAACAGCAGGGCTAGAGGGTAGTTGTTGACCCGTGGTGACCAGCTGTGGGTTGGCGAGCCTGCCGCGCCCAGCTGGCTCATGGCCTGTTGCAGGTGATCATAGCCAGGGTAGGCCTGGGCCGTGAGCCATACCCCCGCCAGCAGCCAGAGGGGGATCAGCAGGCCACTGCCGAGCAAAAGGCGGTCGAGGGTTTTCATACTGCAGATTCCTTCCATGGAACAGTGAGCGTGGAAGCGTACAGTACAGGCTCACGCAGGCCATGGGCCAGTGATTCTGCGCGTTTCTTCATGGGCCAGGGACTGCAAAGATGGGCAATAAATACCGCACGGGGTGTATGTGATCGTACAACCGCTTGCGCTATGATGAGCGCTGTCTTCCAAGGTGAAATACAGGGCAATGACAGAGCAGCAGGTACAGGCAAGGACCCGGCGCAAGCCGCGCAGTCTGGCCCAGGAACTGGTCACGGTGCTGACCGAACGCATTCGCAGCGGCCAGCTCAAGCGCGGCGACAAGCTGCCGACCGAATCGCAGATCATGGCCGAAGAGGGCGTCAGTCGCACGGTGGTGCGTGAGGCGATCTCGCGGTTGCAGGCCGCCGGGCAGGTAGAGACTCGCCACGGCATCGGTACATTCGTGCTGGATGCGCCGGCTACGGGCGGTTTCCGTATCGACCCGGCCACCGTGGTCACCCTGCGCGAAGTGCTGGCGGTGCTGGAGCTGCGCATTGCCCTGGAGATCGAGTCGGCTGGGCTGGCGGCTCAGCGGCGAAGCGACGAAGCCCTGGCCGGTATGCGGGCGGCGCTGGACGAACTCAACGAGGGGGCGGCCCACGCCACTGATGCGGTGTCGGCGGACTTCCAGTTCCACCTGCGCATTGCCCAGGCCAGCGGCAACCACTACTTCGCCGACATCATCAACCACCTGGGTACCAGCATCATCCCGCGCACCCGGCTGAATTCGGCGCGCCTGGCCCATGATGACCAGGCGCATTACATGAGCCGCCTGATGCATGAGCACGAGGCGATCTATGAGGCGATTGCCCGGCGTGACAGCGAAGGGGCGAAGATGGCCATGCGCATGCACCTGAGCAACAGCCGCGAGCGCTTGCGCCAGGCGCATGAGGCGGCTGAAGCGCAAGGAACCTGAAGCCTTTGCTGCCTGTACTGGCCTCTTCGCGGGCAAGATAGCCCTGTAGAAGCGGGCTTGCCCGCGAAGAGGCCAGTACAGTCAAAATGAAAAGCCCCGCCGTGCACAGGGCTTTCCTGTTTCTGGCAACCAGTCAGATCGCCCCGTCACTCCACTGACCGTTCACCAACCGCCGCAGCCCCAGCGGGTTGCCGTCGCGCAGTGCCTCAGGCAGCAGCGTCTGCGGGTAGTTCTGGTAGCACACCGGGCGCAGGAAGCGGTCGATGGCCAAAGTGCCGACCGAGGTGCCACGCGCATCGGAGGTCGCCGGGTACGGGCCGCCGTGCACCATGGCATCACAGACTTCGACACCGGTCGGGTAGCCATTGACCAGGATTCGCCCGACTTTCTCCTCCAGCAGCGGCACCAGCCAGGCGAAGGCATCGAAGTCCTCCGCTTCGCCGATCAGCGTCGCGGTCAACTGGCCGCGCAGGCCGAGCAGCGCGTCGCGCAGTTGGTCGTCGTCCTGCACCTCTACGGCCAGGGTGGTGGGCCCAAACACTTCTTCCTGCAACAGCGGGTCGGACTCGACCAGCAGGCGTGCATCGGCCTTGAACAGCTGAGCGCGCGCCTGGTTGCCTTCCTGCGCCTGGCCGGCCACATGCTCGATACCGGCATGGGCATGCAAGTGTTCAAGGCCGCCGACGTAGCTGTGCAAGCCGCCAGCATTGAGCATGGTTTGCCCGGCTTGCTGGTCCAGGTACTGGCCAAGGTCGGCGAGCAGTTGGCTGTACTGTGGCGACTGCAAGCCAATCACCAGCCCAGGGTTGGTGCAGAACTGCCCGGCGCCCATGCACACGGACCCCGCCAACTCGCGGGCAATGGCCTCGCCACGCTTGGCCAGGGCGCCTGGCAGGATGATGACCGGGTTGATGCTGGACATCTCGGCAAATACCGGGATTGGCTGCGGGCGCTCAGCGGCCATGCGGCAAAGGGCATCACCGCCTTTCAGCGAGCCGGTGAAGCCAACCGCCTGGATGGCCGGATGCTTGACCAGCCACTCGCCCACGCCGCCACCAAATACCATGTTGAACACGCCCTTGGGCATGCCGGTACGCTCAGCGGCGCGCACGATGGCGCAGCCGACCAGGTCGGCCGTGGCCATGTGGCCGCTATGCGCCTTGAATACCACCGGGCAGCCTGCGGCCAGGGCGGCGGCGGTATCACCCCCGGCGGTGGAGAAGGCCAGCGGGAAGTTGCTGGCCCCGAACACGGCGACCGGGCCTACGCCGATGCGCATCTGGCGCAGGTCTACGCGTGGCAGCGGCTGGCGCTCGGGCAGTGCCAGGTCGATGCGCGCGCCGAGGAAGTCGCCGCGGCGCAGCACCTGGGCGAACAGGCGCATCTGCCCGCTGGTGCGGCCGCGCTCGCCCTGGATACGGGCGGCGGGCAGGGCGGTTTCGCGGCAGACGATGGCGACGAAGGTGTCATCCAGTTCGTCGAGTTCAGCGGCGATGGCGTCGAGGAACTCGGCCCGACGCGCCGGGGCCAGTTGGCGGAACTCGGCGAAGGCTGCGGCAGCGGCCTTGGCGGCCTGGTCCACTTCGGCTTCGGTGGCCTGGGCAAAGCTGTAGGGCAGGGCTTCGCCAGTGCTGGCGTCCAGGCTCTGCAGGCGCTGAGGGCCAGCGGCACTGCGCTGACCGGCGATGAAGTTATGGCCGAGGATCTCAGGCATGGGGTGCTCCTGTGGGATTGAGAGTGGCGTGTGTGAGTGCGTGGTCAGGGCTGCGGCATCAGGTAATGGGCGCCGGGTTGAACAGGGTGATGTCGTTGTGCAGCCGGTGTTGTTCGGCCCAGGTCTGCTTGCGACCGCTGGCCACGTCCAGGTAGTAATGGAACAGCTCCCAGCCCAGCTCCTCGATGGTCGAGCGACCACTGGCGATGCGGCCGGCGTCGATGTCGATCAGGTCGGGCCAACGCTGGGCCAGTTCGCTGCGGGTGCACACCTTGACCACCGGCGCCATGGCCAGGCCATACGGGGTGCCACGGCCGGTAGTGAAGACGTGCAGGTTCATGCCGGCCGCCAGTTGCAAGGTGCCACAGACAAAGTCGCTGGCCGGGGTGGCGCAGAAAATCAGGCCTTTGCGGTTGACCCGCTCGCCTGGGCCGAGCACACCCTGTATAGCGCCGCTGCCTGACTTGACGATCGAACCTAGCGATTTCTCGACGATGTTCGACAGCCCGCCTTTCTTGTTGCCCGGCGTGGTGTTGGCGCTGCGGTCGGCGGCGCCTTGCTGCAGGTAGCGGTCGTACCAGTCCATTTCGCGCACCAGCGCGTCGGCAACGTCCTGGTTTTCCGCGCGCGAAGTCAGCATGTAGATCGCGTCGCGCACCTCGGTCACTTCAGAGAACAGCACGGTGGCGCCAGCGCGGACCAGCAGGTCGGCGGCATAGCCCAGTGCCGGGTTGGCGGTGATGCCCGAGAAGGCGTCGCTGCCACCGCATTGCATACCGAGGATCAGTTCGCTGGCCGGGACCGTTTCGCGGCGGCGCTGGTCGAGCTTCTTCAGGCGGGTTTCGGCCAGGTCCATGATCTGCTCGATCATTTCGACAAAGCCAAGGCTGGCATCTTGCAGGCGGTACAGCCATGGGTCGCTGAGGTCCACCGAGGGGTCGTTGTCGTGCATCACCTGGCTGGCTTGCAGTTTTTCACAGCCCAGGCTGATCACCAGTGCCTCGCCGCCGAGGTTTGGGTTGCGCGCCAGGTTGCGCACGGTGCGGATCGGGATGTAAGCGTCGCGGGCGTTGATTGCCACACCGCAGCCGTAGCTGTGGGTAATGGCCACCACGTCATCGACGTTGGGGTATTTGGGCAGCAGTTCGTTGCGAATGCGCTTGACTGCATGTTCCAGCACGCCGGTCACGCACTGCACGGTGGTGGTGATGCCGAGGATATTGCGGGTGCCGACAGTGCCGTCGGCGTTGCGATAGCCCTCGAAGGTGAAGCCCTCAAGCGGCGGCAGCGGTTGTGGCACTGCATCGCAGCGCGGCAGGCTGTCCAGTTCCGGGGCGGCCGGCATGGCCAGCTGGCTTTCCTGCACCCAGCTGCCTTGGCGCAGGTCTTCCAGCGCGTAGCCGATGATTTGCCCGTAGCGGCGCACGGGCTCGCCCTTGGCGATGGCCACGGTGGCCACCTTGTGGCTTTGCGGCACGCCTTCGATCAGGGTCAGGCCGTCGGCGAAGCGGGCGCCTTCGCCCAAGCCGCCGTCGTTGACGACGACCACGACGTTGTCGTCGTCGTGCAGGCGGACGTAGCGGGGCGAGTCGGAGTGTTCGATCAACTGCATGTTTGGGCCCTACTTGTCAGGTTCTCAGGCTTTTGTACATCCGCCCATGCCGGGTGACCCGGCGCGGGCGTGTTTTTTCAGTGACGCGAGCTGGCCAGTTCGCCGTCGGAGGCCGGCTCAGCGTGTGGCTTTGGGGCAGCATCACGCAATTCGATACGCTTGATGGGGCCCACGATTACCAGGTAGCTGAATACCGCTACCAGCGCATTGGCACCCACGTACACGAGCGCCCACTTGAACGAGCCGGTGGCGCTGATGATGTAGCCGATCACGATAGGGGTGGTGATCGACGCGATGTTGCCGAAGGTGTTGAACAGGCCACCGGACAGCCCGGCGATCTGCTTGGGTGAAGTGTCCGCGACCACCGCCCAGCCCAGCGCGCCGATGCCCTTGCCGAAAAACGCCAGCGTCATGAAGCCAACCACCATCCACTCGGCATCGACGTAGTTGCAGAACACCATGGTGGTGGACAGCAGCAGGCCACAGACGATCGGCAGTTTGCGCGAGAAGGTCAGCGAGTTGCCGCGGCGCAGCAGCCAGTCGGAGATCACACCACCCAGGACGCCGCCGATGAATCCACACACCGCCGGCAGCGAGGCGATGAAGCCGGCCTTGAGGATGGTCATGCCGCGCTCCTGCACCAGGTACACCGGGAACCAGGTGAGGAAGAAGTAGGTGATGGCGTTGATGCAGTACTGGCCCAGGTACACGCCCAGCAGCATGCGGCTGGTCAGCAACTGCTTGATGTAACCCCATTTCGGGCCGTCGCTGCCGCGCTTCTGATCCATGTCGACCAGGCCGCCGTTCTGCTCGATGTGCTCGAGTTCGCTTGGGCTGATGCGCGGGTGTTGGCGCGGGTTGTAGATGGTCTTCAGCCACACCATCGAGAAGATGATGCCCAGCACACCCATGACCACGAACACGTGCTCCCAGCCGAAGCTGAACACGATCCAGCCCATGATCGGGGCGAACAGTGCAGTGGCGAAATACTGCGCCGAGTTGAAGATGGCCGACGCCGTGCCGCGTTCCTGGGTCGGGAACCATGCGGCGACGATGCGCGCGTTACCCGGGAATGACGGGGCTTCGGCGAAACCGACCAGGAAGCGCAGGGTGAAGAGGGTGACCACAGCCCAGGCAACCGGCAGGCCACCGACAAACCCTTGCAGCAGGGTGAACAGCGACCAGGTGAATATGCTGAAGGCGTAGACGTTCTTGGAACCGAAGCGATCGAGTAGCCAGCCACCAGGAATTTGGCCAGCCACGTAAGCCCATCCGAAGGCGGAAAAGATATAACCGAGGGTTACGGCGTCAATGCCGAGGTCTTTCTGCAGGCTGGAGCCTGCGATAGCAATGGTCGCGCGGTCGGCATAGTTGATCGTGGTCACCAGAAACAGCATGAACAGGATCAGGTAGCGCACATGCGTTTTCTTAGTCGCTTGCATGCTGGCAATACTCCCACTAGTTATTTTTGTGCGGGCTCACGAATTGTAACCGGAGTGGGGCAGGCCCACTCCGGGCGCGGCATCTGGCAGGCCGCGGGCAGCGCTTACTGCGGGCCCATCTTGTCCATCAGCGCGGCGAGCATTTCGTACTCTTCGGCGGTGAGGTCAGTCAGCGGGGTACGCACCGGGCCGGCGTCGTAACCGGCAATTCTGGCGCCGGCCTTGACGATGCTCACGGCGTAGCCGGCCTTGCGGTTGCGGATGTCCAGGTATGGCAGGAAGAAATCGTCGATCAGCTTGGCCACGGTGGCGTGGTCGTCACGGGCGATGGCGTTGTAGAAGTCCATGGCGGTTTTCGGCACGAAGTTGAACACCGCGGAGGAGTACACCGGTACGCCCAGGGCCTTGTAGGCGGCGGCATACACTTCGGCGGTCGGCAGGCCACCCAGGTAGCTGAAGCGCTCGCCCAGGCGACGACGGATCGACACCATCAGCTCGATATCACCCAGTCCGTCCTTGTAGCCGATCAGGTTCGGGCAGCGCTCGGCCAGTTTTTCCAGCAGGTCGGCGTTCAGGCGGCAGACGTTGCGGTTGTACACCACCACACCGATGTTTACCGATTTGCACACCGCTTCGACGTGGGCGGCGACGCCGTCCTGGCTGGCTTCGGTCAGGTAGTGCGGCAGCAACAGCAGGCCTTTGGCACCCAGGCGCTCGGCTTCTTGCGCGTATTCGATGGCCTGACGGGTGGAGCCACCGACACCGGCGAGGATCGGTACCGAAGTGGCGCAGGTGTCGACCGCGGTCTTGATCACCTGGCTGTATTCGCTGGCGGCCAGGGAGAAGAATTCACCGGTACCGCCAGCGGCGAACAGCGCGCTGGCGCCGTATGGGGCCAGCCACTCGAGGCGCTTGATGTAGCCAGCCGGGTTGAAGTCGCCCTGGGCATTGAAGTCGGTGACCGGGAAAGACAGCAGGCCGTGGGAGAGGATGGATTTGAGTTCTTGTGGATTCATTGTTGTTGGCATCCTGTGGCGCTTGGGTGAGGGGTGTGGCTTTTCGTTGGAGGTAAGTTATCGTACAACCTGCGTGATGACTAGTCCTTTTTCAGAATTTTGTGTTCTCGCCAGGGTGGTTGTCTGGATATGTGTGTTGTGGCGCAGATCGAGCGCCGCCCGCGCGGCGCTTCGCGGGTAAACCCGCTCCTACGTTTGTTTCGGGCCAGTTATGCCTGTGGCATTTGCGCGCGAACGCCTTGGCGCATGCCTCGATATCGTGTCGTACAAACAAGGCAGTCGCGCGCGTCTGACACAGGCGATACTGGCCCGAAACAAACGTAGGAGCGGGTTTACCCGCGAAGCGCCGCGCGGGCGGCGCTCGATTTCACAGGCGCAGCAGGTACGACGACAAACACATGTTGGCGCATGCCTCGATATCGCGTCGTACAAACAAGGCGGTCGCGCGCGTCTGACACAGGCGATACTGGCCCGAAACAAACGTAGGAGCGGGTTTACCCGCGAAGCGCCGCGCGGGCGGCGCTCGATTTCACAGGCGCAGCAGGTACGACGACAAACACATAGCAGTCATCGTATCTCTTGAGGGGAGGGAAAAAACGATCGCGGAGACAGGCACAAGCCCGCCGCCCGATTCCACGGGAAGAGTTCTGGGACCAGCAGAGGGTGACCGGGGAAACGGGGGCGGCCTTGCGCCGCCCCGCGATCAAAGCAGAGGAAACTGAAGGTCAGGCCGCGTGCTGGCGCTTGATTTGCGCCTTGCGTACCTGGGCCCGGCAAGCATCGCCGAAAGCCTGGAAGATCTTTATCGAATCAGGGTTCTTCGCCGCTTGCCATTCAGGGTGCCACTGCACCGCGAACAGGAACGGCGAAATGCTTGGCGCGTGAATCGCTTCGACCAGGCCATCTTCGGCACGGGCGATCGCTTCAATACCGGCGCCAAGCTTATGCAGGCCTTGGCCATGCAGCGAGTTGACGCGAATCTCGTCGGTACCCAGGGTGTCATGCAGCCAGCTGCCCGGCTGGATCTTCACCCCATGCACCTGGGCGTACTGCACTTCGACCGGGTCTTCCGGGTTTTCCCGGTGGTCATTGAACCCAGGTTCGGCATACACCTTCTGGTAAATGTCGCCACCCAGGGCCACGTTGATTTCCTGCATGCCACGGCAGATGCCGAAGATGGGCAGGCCACGCTTGATCGCCGCCTTGACCAGCGGAATGTCGAACAGGTCGCGGTTCTGGTCCTGGCCTTTGCCTGGGGTCTGGTTTTCCTGGCCATACAGGGCCGGGTCGATGTTGCTGCCAGCGCCAGTCAGGTACACGCCGTCGGCCATGTCCAGGTAGGTCTCGAGGTCTTCAGTGCCGCAGCAGGTAGGCACCAATACCGGGACGCAACCGGAGAACTCGACCAGCGGGGTAATGTATTTGTGGGTCATGACCTGGTAGTCATGGCCTTTGCGCTCTTGGCTGCCCATGGTCATCAGGACGACGGGTTTGCGCAGGGAAGGTTGCTTGTTGCCAATGTTGCTGTTGGACATATGTCACCTTGGGACAGGTTCGACCTGTCGTTGTTGTGCAGGCGCACGGCTCGGGGCCCTGGGTGCTGCCTGTAGCCCCGAGCACTGCCGGCTCGTCAGAGGCGACGATTCCGGTCGGGGCTTGTAGATAGCTTGCCAGAGCCGTTCGATATGTCAAACGACGGAAGCAGGCTTTAACGCGGGGGATACGCCGTTTTCTGGGGGTTGAAACCGATGCGGGCCTGTCGCGGCGTGGGTTTGGCAGGGTCTGCGGTCAATAATATTTAACGATGCAGTTGGGTCATTGCAGCGGCGCAATGATTAGGTAACTTGAAGTAACCTCGGTCACTGTGGGAGCGGGCTTGCCCGCGAACACGGGCGAAGCCCGTGCCATCCACGGCGGTGTCTTCTTCGCGGGTATACTCGCTCCCACAGTGACAGGCTTTCAATCAGTGCAGGATCTGCGCCAGGAACGCCTTGGCCCGCTCGGTGCGCGGCTGGTTGAAGAACACCTGCGGCGGGCTGTCCTCGATGATCTGCCCACCCTCAAGGAACAGCACCCGCTCGGCTACCTGCCGGGCAAAGCCCATTTCATGGGTGACGCACAGCATGGTCATGCCCGTGCCAGCCAACTGCACCAGCACATCCAGCACCTCGGCAACCATTTCCGGGTCCAGCGCCGAAGTAGGCTCGTCGAACAGCATGATCCGCGGTTTCATGCACAGCGCCCGGGCGATTGCCACGCGCTGCTGCTGGCCACCGGACAGCTGGCTGGGGTACTTGTGCGCCTGGCTTTCGATGCCGACTTTGCTCAAGTACATGCGTGCCCGCTCCTCGGCGTCCTTGCGTGACAGCCCGCGCACGCTGGTGGGGGCCAGCAGGCAGTTGTCGAGCACGCTCATGTGCGGGAACAGGTTGAAGTGCTGGAACACCATGCCGATGTCGCTGCGCACCTGTGCCGCCTCGCGAGTGGTGGCCGCCAGGTCGATGCCGTCCACCTGGATGCTGCCCTGCTGGGCGACTTCCAGGCGGTTGATGCAGCGGATCAGGGTCGACTTGCCCGAGCCGGACGGCCCGCACAGCACGATGCGTTCGCCTTCGCGCACCTGCAGGTCGATGTCGCGCAGCACGTGGAACGCGCCATAGTGCTTGTTCAGGCCTTCGATGCGGATCAGCACCGGACGCGGGTCGGGTTCGGGGGCAAGGGTGGCAAGGCTCAGTGGTGCGGTCATCTTGTTGTTCTCCCGCGTGGGTTCAGTCGAAACGGGTCGCGCTGTAAGGCGCGGGGTCGGTGAAGGGGGGCTCGCCAGTGAGCAGCTCGGCCAGCAGCCGGCCGCAGACCGGGCCCAGCGTGAGGCCGTGATGGGCATGGCCGAAGTTGAACCACAGCCCTGGGTGGCGCGGCGCCGGCCCGATCACTGGGCGCATGTCGGGCAGGCAGGGGCGGCGGCCCAGCCATGGCGTGTCGTCCAGACGATCGCCGAGGGCCGGGAACAGCTTGCGCGCCAAGGCCTCGCAGCGGCCCAGCTGAATCTGATTGCCAGGTGCACTGGCTGCGTCGAACTCGATGCCGGTGGTCAGGCGCACGCCGCGCGCCATCGGCGCCAGTACATAGCCGCCTTGGGTGTCGCAGATCGAGTGCTCCAGCTGAGCGCCGTCACGGGTGCTGTAGTGCATGTGGTAGCCCCGCTTGATGGCCAGCGGGATCTGGTAGCCCAGGCCGCTGAACAGGTCGGCTGACTGAGGCCCAAGGCAGGCCACCACCTCGTCGGCAGTGATCGGGCCGCGACGGCTCTCTACCCGCCATTGGCCATTGGCCTGGCGCAGGCTGCGCGCATCGCCATGCACGAACTGCCCGCCGCGTTGCAGGAACAACGCCGCATAGCCACGGGTGAGCGCGCCGGGGTTGTTCACGGTTTTCGGATCGAGCCAGTGGATGCCGCCGACCACGGTGGCGTCCAGCTGATGTTCACGTGCCTGCAGCTGCCCGCATTCAAGGATTTCGAAGCGCAAGCCGTAGCGGCTCAGGCCCTTGGCATCGGTTTTTGCCTGCTCGAACAGCGCGGGGTCGCGGAACACTTCGATCCAGCCTTTGGCTTGCACCAGGCCTTCCAGGCCGGCGGCAGCGATCAGCGCGTCATGCTCGTCGACACAGCGCTGCACCAGCGGCAACATATCGGCGGCGGCGCCGGCCAGGCGCCCGGGTGCCGACTGGCGCCAGTAACGCCACAGCCACGGTGCGGCCTTGGGCAAGTGCGCCAGGCTGTAGCGCACATCGGGCTGGCGGTTCAGGCCGTAGCGCAGCAGTGCGCTCAGTTGCCGCGGGAAGGCATAGGGGATGACACTGGAGCGCTCGATCAGCCCGGCGTTACCGTGGCTGGTGCCACTGCCCGGTTCGTCGCGGTCGATCAGAATTACCTGGCGCCCGCGTGCCTGCAGGTGCAGCGCGGTGCTGACGCCGACGATGCCGGCGCCGAGGACAAGGGTCTGGCAATGCATGAAACGTATCCTTCGGTCAGTTCAGGTGGCGGCCCAGGCGGGCCTCCAGGTGTTTCAGCAGGCGCCGCACCAGTTCGACGATCACCAGGTAGAGCACAGCGGCCCACAGGTAGATCTGGAAGTCGAAACTGCGCGAGAAGGCCAGTTTGGTCACGCCCATCAGGTCGTAGATCGTCACCAGCGAGGCGATCGCGCTGGCCTTGATCATCAGGATCAGTTCGTTGCCCAGCGGGCCAATGGCCACCAGCAGCGACTGCGGCAATATCACCTTGAAGAAGGTGGTCGAGCGCTTCAGGTTCAGCGCCCGCGCCGCTTCATGCTGGCCAGGCGCAACCGCCATCAGGCTGCCGCGGAAGATCTCGGCCTGATAGGCGGCGGTGTTCAGGGTGAACGCCAGCAAGGTGCAAAACCACGCATCCCGGAAGAACCACCACAGGCCGACGTCCTGCCAGAAACCCTTGAGCGAACCCAGGCCGTAATACAGCAGGAACAATTGCGCCAGCAGCGGCGAGCCGCGGAAGAAGTACACGTAGCCGGCAGCCATGCGCTGCAGCACCAGGCTGCGAGACAGGCGTGCAAGGGCCAGCAGAAGACCGAGCACAGCACCCAGGCTGAAGGAAATCGCCACCAGCTTGGCGGTTACCAGCAGGCCGTCGATGAAGCGCGGGCCATAGCGCTCCAGCAGGTCGGGGTCGAGCACCATTGCCAGCAGTTGATCGAAGCTCATGCGCGTGCTCCTTGCAGGTGGCGGTTGCTGCGCCGTTCGATGTAGGCGAACACGCGCCCGGACAGTGCCGCGAACAGCAGGTAGCCCAGGCAGGCGACGCCGTAGAAGAACATCGGTTCCTTGGTTACGCTGACCGCCAGGTTGGTCTGGCGCATCAGGTCGACCAGCGAGATGGTCGACACCAGCGAGGTGTCCTTGAGCAGCGACAGCCAGTTGTTGGACAAGCCGGGCAGGGCGATGCGGGTCAGTTGCGGCAGCAGCACCTTGAAGAAGCCGGTGCGCTTGCTAAGCCCAAGCGCCGAGCAGGCTTCCAGCTGGCCCTTGGGCAGGGTCTTGAAGGCGGCCAGCCAGATCTCGCTGGAAAACGCGGCGAACACCAGGCTGAAGGCGATCATCGCGGCGAGGAAGGTGTTGATGAGGAACTCACCTTGGTAGCCCATGGCGGCGAGGATCTTCTGCGCGGCGATCTGGCAGCCGTAATAGATGATCAGCAACGTCAGCAGCTCGGGCAGGCCGCGGAAGACGGTGGAAAAAGTGGTGGCCCAGGCCCGTGGCAGGCGTTTGCGCGAGCGCGCCGCCAGCGCGACCACCAGGCCCAGTGGCAGGCCGATGGGCAGGCAGGCCAGGGCCAGGGAAACAGTAACCAGCGCGCCGGCCAGCAACGCCTGGCCCCAGCCTCCGCTGGCGAAAGACAGCAAGGACAATTGATCGAGCATGACGAACCTCTTGGGCAGGTTATGCGGCCTTGTGGGAGCGGCCTTGCGGCCCTGTCGCGACGCAAGGCCGCCCCCACTGGGCGTTCGCACAACTTCCTGAAGATCAGTTGTAGATATCGAAAGCGAAATATTTGCTGGCGATCTTCTGGTAGGTGCCGTTGGCCACAATCTGTTGCAGCGCGGTATTCAGGCGCTGGCGCAGGGCTTCGTCGTCCTTGCGCACAGCGATGGCGGCATCGGCCTTGGTGTCGGCCACGTCGCCAAGGATCTTGCAGCAATCCCCGCCGTTCTTGTTCATCCACTCGTGCAGCGGGAATTTGTCGGCAATCACGCCGTCCAGGCGGCCGGCCGCCAGGTCTGCGTTGGCTTCGTCCATGGTCGGGTACAGTTTCACGTCGGCACCGGCCTTGCCGTACACGTCTTCGGCGTAGATGGCCTGGGTAGAGGAAGACTGCGCACCGACGGTGTAGCCGACAAAGTCGGTCTGGGCGCTGTCGATCTTGCTGTCCTTGGCAACCGCCACGGTCAGGGGCGTGCGGTAGTAGTGCTCGGTGAAGGCGATCTTCTTGCGTCGCTCTTCGGTGTCGATCATCGATGCCACTATCGCGTCATACTTGCGCGCCATCAGGGCGGGGATGATGCCTTCCCAGTCCTGGGCCACCAGCGTGCATTCGACTTTCATCTGTTCGCACAGGGCATGGGTGATGTCGACATCAAAGCCGTGCAGCTTGTTATCGGCGTCTACATAGTTGAAGGGCGGGTAGGCACCCTCGGTGGCGAACCGCAGGGTTTCAGCGCTGGCGGCACCCGCCAGCAGCAGGGCGCACGCACCCAGCAAGGCCATGGACTTGTTCATCTCGCACCTCATTGCACTCTTGCTATTGTTGTTTGCCCGTCGACCACGAGGTGTAGCCGACGAATTCGTTATGTAGAGCGGCAGTTGCTTCCAAGCGTTTTTCAACATCCGGTCCGAGCTTCTTGCAGACCTCGTTGACCATCAGATGCACCCACGACAGCATCGTCGAGGTGGATTCCCAGAACAGGTTGAACTCGGTGGGGATGCGGAACACCTCGTCGGCATTGGCATCCGCCCAGTCACAGAAGGTGTCGGTCACCAGGGTGACCGCAATGCCAGCCTCGCGCGCCTTCTGGCACAGCATCAGAGCATGGCGGGAATAACGGCGCGCCTCGAACACCACCAGGGCGCTGTCTTCGGCACGGCCCAGCAGCACTTCGCCGAAGTGCCCGGCGCTGATGTCGACCAGTTGCACGCAATCGCGCAGGTATTGCAGCAGGTGGCTCATGCACATGGCGATGCCGCGCTCGGTCTGGAAGCCGGCGATGAACACCCGCGGTTTGCTCGCCAGGCGTTGCGCCACGTTGTGCCAGGCGGGGCTCTGGCGGTATTCGTGTACGCGCACCAGGGCGGCGATTTCCAGCTCCAGGCTGCCGGCGTTGTCGCTGGCGTCCTGGTTCTGGCGGTAATCTTGCAAGCGATCACCCACCAGCCACGGGCCATCGCCCAGATCGTTCTGCAGGTCTTGCTTAAGCGCCTTGAGGTGGGCATAACCCAGTGAGCGACAGTAGCGCCCGACGCTGGATTCGCTGACGCCCAGCTTGGCGGCAATGCTGGCCGAGGTCTGGAACGGCAGTTCGTGCAGGTTGGCAAGCATGTAGGTGGCGATCTTGCGACCCGAGGCAGCGGCCCCTTCGAGGCTGTTTTCCAGGCGTTGCTTGATCAGTTGGCTCATGCTGCGGCTCCAGGGGTGAGGCTTGGGAAGAAAATGAATGTTTTCTGTCATCAAGTCAACATTTGACAGATTGCTGTCACATGAAGGAAAGTTTTTGTCGTTGCAACGCTGTAGCCATTCCAAAATCAACAAGGAGCTTCAGATGTCCGCACCTTCCACCAGCACCGTTGTGCGCGTGCCTTTTACCGAGCTGCAAAGCCTGTTGCAGGCCATTTTCCAGCGCCATGGGTGCAGCGAGGCCGTGGCCCGGGTGCTGGCCCACAACTGCGCCAGCGCCCAGCGTGATGGCGCCCATAGCCATGGGGTGTTCCGCATGCCCGGTTATGTCTCGACCTTGGCCAGCGGCTGGGTCGATGGCCAGGCCACGCCACAGGTCAGCGACGTGGCCGCCGGCTATGTGCGTGTCGATGCTGCGGGCGGTTTTGCCCAGCCGGCATTGGCGGCGGCCCGTGAGCTGTTGGTGGCGAAGGCGCGCAGCGCAGGCATTGCCGTGCTGGCGATCCACAACTCGCACCATTTCGCTGCGTTGTGGCCGGATGTCGAGCCGTTCGCCGAAGAGGGCCTGGTAGCCCTCAGCGTGGTCAACAGCATGACCTGCGTGGTGCCGCATGGTGCACGCCAGCCGCTGTTCGGTACCAACCCCATCGCTTTCGCTGCGCCTTGCGCCGAGCATGACCCGATCGTTTTCGACATGGCCACCAGTGCCATGGCCCATGGCGATGTGCAGATTGCCGCGCGCGCCGGCCAGCAATTGCCGGAGGGCATGGGGGTGGATGCCGATGGCCAGCCGACCACCGACCCGAAGGCGATCCTGGAAGGCGGCGCCCTGCTGCCATTTGGCGGGCACAAGGGCTCGGCGTTGTCGATGATGGTCGAGCTGCTGGCGGCGGCGCTGACCGGCGGTCATTTCTCCTGGGAGTTCGATTGGTCCGGGCATCCGGGGGCGAAAACGCCATGGACCGGGCAGTTGATCATCGTCATCGACCCGGGCAAGGCCGAAGGCCAGCGGTTTGCCCAGCGCAGCCGCGAGCTGGTGGAGCACATGCAGGCGGTGGGGCTGACGCGCATGCCGGGCGAGCGGCGCTATCGTGAGCGCGAGGTGGCCGAGGAGGAGGGGGTGGCGGTGACCGAGCAGGAGCTGCAAGGCCTGAAAGCGCTGCTTGGATGACCCGGTCTCTTCGCGGGTAAACCCACAGGTGCCTGAGCTGTTCCCAGGCTGTGCGCTGAACCCGTAGGAGCGGGTTTACCCGCGAAGAATCCAGCCCTCATCCCGGTCATGCAATGTTGCATAGACAACCTTGCACAATAGTGGATGTTCCTGAACCCGCACTCCGGGTATGCTCAACACTGACTTTCCGTACCGTCCTGATCCAAGGAGCTGCACGCTGTGTTCAAACATGTCGATGCCTATGCCGGCGACCCGATCCTCTCGTTGATGGAAACCTTCAAGGCCGACCCGCGCGCCGACAAGGTCAACCTGAGTATTGGCCTGTACTACGATGAGGCCGGCGTGGTGCCGCAACTGGCGGCGGTGGATGCGGTGGAAAAACGCATTGCCGGTCAGGACCACGAAGCCTCCCTGTACCTGCCGATGGAAGGCCTGGCCAGCTACCGCCAAGCCATCCAGGCGCTGCTGTTCGGTGCTGATCACCCGGCCGTGACCGGCGGCCGTGTGGCCACCGTACAGACCGTGGGTGGCTCCGGCGCCCTGAAGGTCGGTGCCGACTTCCTCAAGCGCTACTTCCCGCAGTCCGAAGTCTGGGTCAGCAACCCGACCTGGGACAACCATCGCGCCATCTTCGAGGGTGCAGGCTTCAAGGTGCACACCTACCCGTACTTCGACCAGGCCACCCGTGGCGTGGACTTCGACGGCATGCTGGCCACCTTGCAGAGCCTGCCGGCCAACAGCGTGGTGCTGCTGCACCCGTGCTGCCACAACCCTACCGGTGCCGATCTGCAGCAGCACCAGTGGCAACAAGTGGTCGAAGTGGTCAAGGCGCGCCAGCTGATCCCGTTCCTCGACATCGCTTATCAAGGCTTCGCCGAAGGCCTGGTGGAAGATGCCTACGCCATCCGCGAAATGGCCCGTGCGGGCGTTCCGTGCCTGGTGAGCAACTCCTTCTCGAAAATCTTCTCGCTGTATGGCGAGCGGGTGGGCGGCCTGTCGGTGGTGTGCGATGACGAGGCCACTGCCCAGAGCGTGCTTGGCCAGCTGAAGGCCACCGTGCGCCGCAACTACTCCAGCCCGCCCAACTTCGGCGCCCAGCTGGTTGCTGGCGTACTGAGCGATGCTGGCCTGAATGCCCAGTGGGCCGAAGAAGTCGAAGTGATGCGCAAGCGTATCCTCGACATGCGCCAGGCGCTGGTCGATGCCCTGGCCGTGCTGCTGCCGGGCCAGGACTTCCAGTTCTTCCTGCGCCAGCGCGGCATGTTCAGCTACACCGGCTTCAGCGTCGAGCAGGTACGTCGCCTGCGTGACGAGTTCGGCGTGTACCTGATCGACAGCGGCCGTGTGTGCATGTCCGGCCTGCGCCCGGCCAACCTGCAACGGGTTGCCGAAGCGTTCGCTGCCGTTCAGAAGTAACTCGCCGAAGGGCCAGCTGCGGCCCCTCCTGTGGGGCGCGGTTGGACTTTGTGCGGCCTTGCGTCGCGAAGGGGGTGCGGAGCGCCCCTACGATTGCAGCTTTGCCGCTGACATTGCTGGGGCCGCTTTGCGGCCCTATCGCGACGCAAGGCCGCTCCCACAGGCCGCTCCCACAGGCGGCCCCCAGAGGCTGCCCCCAGAGGCTGCCCCACAGGCCCCCAGGCCACTACATTCCATCGATCGACACCAGCAATGCCTTCCGCTTGTAAAGACAAGTGCAACCGCTCCTCGGAAAAGGGCTTCGCAAGTGCAACCTTTCCGTGCACAATCGCGCCCCTCTTTTCCGGTTGAGTTGGGCGAAACGTCTATTTCGCCATTCTCAGCCTGTTGCAGTCTTGCGAGTGGAGCTTCACCCGGAATGAATGAGCAGGCCCCAAGCGTTGAACAACGCTTTGCAGAATCGACCCCCGCCGCCCTCGGCACCTGGGCGCGTCACGACACCACCTGGATGCTGGGCCTGTTCGGCACAGCCATCGGCGCCGGGACACTGTTCCTGCCGATCAACGCCGGTCTTGGCGGCTTCTGGCCGCTGCTGATCCTGGCCGTGCTGGCCTTCCCGATGACCTATTTCGCCCATCGCGGGCTGACCCGTTTCGTCCTTTCCGGGCGCGATGGCAGCGACATCACCGAAGTGGTCAAGGAGCATTTCGGCATCACCGCCGGTGCCTCGATCACCGTGCTGTACTTCTTCGCCATCTTCCCGATCCTGCTCATCTACAGCGTGGCGCTGACCAACACCGTGTCCAGCTTCATGGAACACCAGCTGCACATGCAGCCGCCGCCACGGGCAATCCTGTCATTCGTGCTGATCCTCGGCCTGCTGGCCATCGTGCGCTGCGGGGAGCAGGCCACGGTCAAGGTCATGAGCCTGCTGGTCTACCCGTTCATCGTTGCGCTGGCGTTGCTGGGCCTGTACCTGGTGCCGCACTGGACCGGTGGCATTCTCGACAGCGCCACAGAGGTGCCGCCGGCCTCGGCCTTCCTGCACACCCTGTGGCTGGCCATTCCGGTGATGGTGTTCTCGTTCAACCATTCGCCGATCATCTCGGCCTTTGCCGTCGACCAGAAGCGCCGTTACGGCGAGCACGCCGATGAGCGCAGCGGCCAGATCCTGCGTCGTGCCCACCTGCTGATGGTGGTGATGGTGCTGTTCTTCGTGTTCAGCTGCGTGCTCACCCTGAGCAGCGCCCAGCTGGCCGAAGCCAAGGCGCAGAACCTGTCGATCCTGTCGTACCTGGCCAACCACTTCAGCAACCCGACCATCGCGTTCGCTGCGCCGTTGATCGCCTTCGTGGCCATCGCCAAGTCGTTCCTCGGCCACTACATCGGCGCCAGCGAAGGCCTGAAGGGCATCATCGCCAAGACCGGTGCGCGCCCAGGCGCCAAGGCCCTGGACCGCGTGGTTGCCGCACTGATGCTGGTGGTGTGCTGGATCGTCGCCACCCTTAACCCGAGCATTCTCGGCATGATCGAGTCGCTCGGCGGCCCGATTCTCGCGGTGCTGTTGTTCCTGATGCCGATGTACGCCATTCGCCGTGTGCCATCGATGCGCAAGTACAGCGGTGCGGCCTCCAACGTGTTCGTCGTTGTGGTCGGCCTGGTTGCGCTGACTTCGGTGGTGTACGGCCTTGTAAGCTGATTCACCCGTTTCATTCAAGAATGCCCGGGTCGCTTGCCGCCACCCGGGCATTTTTTTGCCTGATCAAGGTTTCAGCAGCGCTGCATTCCATCGTCCTTGGTGCATGCAAGCAGCCACCCTCCGCACAGGCTGGCCACCACGAACAGCACGCCCAAGCCTGCCGGTAGCTCGCTTTCCAAACCTGCGACCACACTGCTCGTCAAACCGGCACCGGCGAACAGCAATGTCGTATTGAGCGACGCTGCCGCACCTGCCTGACGTGGATAGCGCGCCAAAGCCTGGGTCGTTGCGGCGGGGCGTACCAGGGTTGTCCCGGTGGTACAGACAATCATCGGCAGTAGAACCCCGAGCACAGATAACCCTGCCACCCATTCCCACATCAAAAGGGTAATGCCCGCAGTACTTATAAGCAGCAAGCCTGCTTTTATTTGAGCTTGCGGGCTTACGCGACTGTTCAGGTAGGTCGCAGCCATGCCGTCGACGATGTATGCCAACCCATAGCCGATAAAGACCAGAGAGAATTGATAGGCCGTCAGCTCCAGCCTGCCCATCAGCAGCAAGGGCGCTATGACTATAAAGGAAAAATGGCAGGCAAAGGCGAGGCTGGACAGCATGGAATGCGCGAGATAGTCCGTGTCTCGCAGCATCACCCGATAACTGGACATGCTTGGCGCCCGGTCGCGCGACGCAGGTGTGTCATGAAGCAGCACACACGATAAAAGTGAAACGATTGCAGCGATGATCACGAATGCCGTAAAGCTTGCTTTCCAGCCAAAGGACTGTTGAAGAAAAGCACCTGCCAGCGGTGACAGGGAGATGAACAACCCGCTCGCGCTTGTTAACAGGATGCGCATGGCATTGCGTTGTGTACCGCTGTAAAGGTCCTGCACAAGCGCCTGGCCTAGCACGAGGCTGCCGCAACCCAGGGCCTGCACCAAGCGAAAGGCCATGAACGTTTCATAATGAGTTGAAAATACGCAACCGAGCGCCCCCACAATGGATACGCTCAACCCAGCGAGCAACAAACGCTTGCGCCCGATGCCATCCGACAGTGGGCCGATCACGATTTGCGCCATGGCCACACCAACAGCAAAAAAGCTCACTGAGTACGCAATCTGTTTTGTGTCGACCCGAAACTCATCTGAGAGCGCAGGGAATGATGGGAGGATCACGTCCAGAGGAAACACACCCAGCAGACATAACAAAATCAGCAACGTTGAGCACAGGTGGCGCCGGAGCGAACCAGCGGGGCGGTTCATGCCATTAACTCCTCGATTGGAACTGCAAGAAATAGCTTTCGTCCTCCAGTAGATCAGTACGCTAAAGATGTACAAGGTGAGCTTGGTAGCGAAACTTCCGATAGAGGTGTAGGAATTGTATGGAGAGGCTGGGATGGGCGTTCGGCAACGGTGAGGCAACTGGCCATAACCGCGGCTATCGGCATTTTTTGTCCACAAAAATCGTCCGGCAATGGAACAATTTCACCTGCCCCCATAGGCACCCGGCTGCCTTCATGCTTAACTCAGTGTCCTTTTCAAACCCCGCATAAGGATTTCGTCATGGCTCAAGTGACTCTCAAAGGCAACCCGGTCCAGGTCAACGGCAACCTGCCACAGGCCGGCGCCCAGGCTCCGGCTTTCTCCCTGGTAGGTGAAGGCCTGGCTGACAAGTCGCTGAAAGACTACGCCGGCAAGCGCAAGGTGCTGAATATCTTCCCAAGCGTCGATACCCCGACCTGCGCCACCTCGGTGCGCAAGTTCAACGCCCAGGCCAACGACGTCGCCAACACCGTGGTGCTGTGCATCTCGGCTGACCTGCCGTTCGCCCAGGCACGCTTCTGCGGCACTGAAGGGCTGGACAATGTGAAGAACCTGTCGACCCTGCGTGGCCGCGAGTTCCTCGAGAACTACGGCGTAGCCATCGCCGACGGCCCGCTGGCCGGCCTGGCCGCCCGCGCCGTGGTGGTGCTGGACGAGAACGACAAGGTGCTGCACAGCGAACTGGTTGGCGAAATTGCTGACGAGCCGAACTACGAGGCGGCGCTGGCTGTACTGAAGTAAGGATTGCGTGGGGCAGGGCGGGCGTCTGTAGCCTGTGATGGCCTCTTCGCGGGTAAACCCGCTCCTACAACGTGCGGCACAGGTTTCAAAGGCTGTGACATCCCCGTAGGAGCGGGTTCACCCGCGAAAGGGCCAGACCAGGCAACCGAACCTTCAGGCCCGCCACCGCTCCAAGCAACACCCTGTAACGGCCCGGAACACGTTCCGGGCCGTTTTCATTTAAAATTCCGCCTCTTGGCAACGTCAGGCAAAGGTAAACCTCTGGTAAAGGCCCTTTGCTAAAACGATGGCAGTGCTTATCGTTCATCCTCCTCAAGTCGTCATTCCGAACAAGGTTCGTTCAACCCATGCAAGCGTCCAATTCCCGTTCCCTTCGTCGCTGGCTCGTCGGCCTGCTGATCCTGCTGCTGGTGGCTGCACTAGCCTGGTGGCTGTGGCCCGCAGCGACGCCTGCGCATAAAGAAGCCGGTGGCGGGCGCGGTGGCAAGGGCATGGGCATGATCGGCGGCCGCCCAGGTTTTGGCGGCTCCAGCGACCCGGTACCCGTACGCGTCGTGCCGGTGCGGATAGGCGACTTCCCCCTCTACTACAAAGCCTTGGGCACGGTTACCGCGACCAATACGGTCAATGTGCGCAGCCGCGTGGCTGGCGAACTGGTGAAAATCCACTTCAAGGAAGGCCAGCGCGTCAAGGCTGGCGACCTGCTGGCCGAAATCGACCCGCGCCCTTATCGCATCGCCCTGCAGCAGGCCGAAGGCACCTTGGCGCAGAACCAGGCACAGTTGAAGAACGCTCAGGTCGACCTGGCCCGCTATAAAGGCCTGTACGCTGAAGACAGCATCGCCAAGCAAACACTGGACACCGCCGAAGCCCAGGTTGCGCAGTTCCAGGGGCTGGTCAAGACCAATCAGGCACAGGTCAACGACGCCCGCCTGAACCTCGATTTCACCCAGATCCGTGCGCCGATCAGTGGCCGTGTGGGCCTGCGCCAGCTCGATCTGGGCAACCTGGTGGCCGCCAACGACACCACCGCGCTGGTGGTGATCACCCAGACCGAGCCGATCAACGTCGCCTTCACCCTGCCGGAAACCGAACTGAGCACGGTGCTGGAGCGCTACCGCAGTGGCGCCAGCCTGCCGGTCGAGGCCTGGGACCGCGGTGACAGCAAGCTGCAGTCCACCGGTGTGCTGGGCAGCATCGACAACCAGATCGACACCACCACCGGCACGCTGAAGTTCAAAGGCCGCTTCGAGAACAAGGACCTGGCCCTGTTCCCCAACCAGTTCGTCAACGTGCGCTTGCTGGCCGACACCCTCAAGCAGGTGGTCATGGCCCCGGCCGCGGCCATCCAGTTTGGCAACGATGGCACCTTCGCCTATGTGGTCAACGAGCAGAGCACCGTCAATGTCCGCAAGCTGAAGGTGGGCGCCAGCGATGGCGAGAACAGCGTCATTCTCGACGGCTTGAAGGCTGGCGACCGTCTGGTGCTGGAAGGCACCGACCGCCTGCGCGAAGGCACCAAGGTGGAAGTGGTCGAAGACAGCTCGCAAGTGCCGACCAGCCCGGGCCAGCACCTGCAAGGGCAGGAAGCCAAGGGCGCGGCGCAAACAGGTGAAGCACAACCCGGCAACGCAGCAGGCAAGGCGGGCGCATGAACCTCTCGCGCCTGTTCATCCTGCGCCCGGTCGCCACCACGCTGAGCATGCTGGCCATCGTGCTGGCCGGGCTGATCGCCTACAAGTTGCTGCCGGTTTCCGCCTTGCCGCAGGTGGACTACCCGACCATTCGTGTCATGACCCTCTACCCCGGCGCCAGCCCGCAGGTGATGACCAGCGCCGTCACCGCGCCACTGGAGCGCCAGTTCGGCCAGATGCCGGGCCTGGAACAGATGGCCTCGACCAGTTCTGGCGGCGCGTCGGTGCTGACCCTGCGTTTCAACCTCGACATGAACATGGACGTTGCCGAGCAACAGGTGCAGGCCGCGATCAACGCCGCCAGCAACCTGCTGCCCAGTGACCTGCCGGCACCGCCGGTGTACAACAAGGTCAACCCGGCCGACACCCCGGTGCTGACCCTGGCCATCTCCAGCAAGACCATGCCGCTGCCCAAGCTCAACGACCTGGTCGACACCCGCGTGGCGCAAAAGCTTGCGCAAATCAGCGGCGTGGGCATGGTCAGCATTGCCGGTGGCCAGCGCCAGGCGGTACGCATCAAGGTCAACGTCGACGCCCTGGCGGCCAATGGCTTGAATCTGGATGACGTGCGCACGCTGATCGGTGCCTCCAACGTCAACCAGCCCAAAGGCAACTTCGACGGCCCGACCCGGGTGTCGATGCTCGATGCCAACGACCAGCTGCGCTCTCCCGAGGAATACGCCAACCTGATCCTGGCCTACAACAACGGTGCGCCGCTGCGCCTGAAAGATGTGGCCGAAATCGTCGACGGCGCCGAGAACGAGCGGCTGGCCGCCTGGGCGAACCAGAACCACGCAGTGCTGCTGAACATCCAGCGTCAGCCGGGCGCCAACGTGATCGAAGTGGTCGACCGCATCAAGGGCCTGCTGCCGTCGATCACCGACAACTTGCCGGCGGGCCTCGATGTATCGGTGCTGACCGACCGCACCCAGACCATCCGCGCCGCGGTCAAGGACGTGCAGCACGAACTGCTGATCGCCATCGTTCTGGTGGTGATGGTCACCTTCGTTTTCTTGCGCCGTTTCAGCGCCACCCTCATTCCGTCGATTGCCGTGCCACTGTCGCTGATCGGGACGTTCGGGGTCATGTACCTGGCCGGGTTCTCGGTCAACAACCTGACACTCATGGCCCTGACCATCGCCACCGGCTTTGTGGTCGATGATGCCATCGTCATGCTGGAGAACATCTCCCGGCATATCGAAGAGGGCGAGACGCCCATGCAGGCGGCACTCAAGGGCGCCCGACAGATTGGCTTCACCCTGATTTCGCTGACCTTCTCGCTGATTGCGGTCCTGATCCCGTTGCTGTTCATGGCGGACGTGGTCGGTCGCCTGTTCCGCGAGTTCGCCATCACGCTGGCAGTGGCCATTCTGATTTCCCTGGTGGTGTCCCTGACCCTGACGCCGATGATGTGCGCGCGTCTGCTCAAGCGCGAGCCCAAGGAAGAAGAACAAGGCCGCTTCTACCGCGCCAGTGGCGCCTGGATCGACTGGCTGATCCAGCACTACGGCAGTGCTCTGCAGTGGGTGCTCAAGCATCAGCCGCTGACCTTGCTGGTGGCGGTGGCCAGCCTGGTGCTCACGGTGTTCCTGTACATGGTCGTGCCCAAGGGCTTCTTCCCGGTGCAGGATACCGGGGTGATCCAGGGTATTTCCGAAGCGCCGCAGTCCACCTCGTTCGCTGCCATGAGCGAACGTCAGCAGGCCCTGAGCAAGGTCATCCTGCAAGACCCGGCCGTGCAGAGCCTGTCGTCCTACATTGGCGTAGACGGCGACAACGCCACGCTCAACAGTGGTCGCCTGCTGATCAACCTCAAGCCCCACGGCGAGCGCGATGTCAGCGCCAGCGAAGTGATCAGCCGCCTGCAGCCGCAGGTCGACCGGCTGGTGGGCATCCGCCTGTTCATGCAGCCGGTGCAAGACCTCAGCATCGAGGACCGGGTCAGCCGGACCCAGTACCAGTTCAGCCTGTCGTCGCCGGACGCCGACCTGCTGGCGCAGTGGAGCGGCAAGCTGGTGCAGGCGCTGCAGCAGCGCCCGGAACTGGCCGATGTGGCCAGCGACCTGCAGGACAAGGGCTTGCAGGTGTACCTTGTAATCGACCGTGACATGTCCAGCCGCCTGGGGATCAGCGTCTCGCAGATCACCAATGCCCTGTACGACGCCTTCGGCCAGCGGCAGATCTCGACCATCTACACCCAGGCCAGCCAGTACCGCGTGGTGTTGCAGTCCAGGGACGCCGCCACGATCGGCCCGCAGGCGCTGGAGTCGATCCACGTCAAGGCCACCGATGGCGGCCAGGTGCGCCTTTCGGCGCTGGCGCGGATCGAGCAGCGTCAAGCGCAGCTGGCTATTTCCCACATCGGCCAGTTCCCGGCGGTGACCTTGTCGTTCAACCTGGCCCACGGCGCGTCGCTGGGCGAAGCCGTGCAGGTGATCGAGCAGGTGCAGAAGGACATCGGCATGCCGCTGGGTGTGCAGACCCGCTTCCAGGGTGCGGCGGAGGCCTTCCAGGCGTCGCTGTCGAGTACCCTGCTGCTGATTCTGGCGGCGGTGGTGACCATGTACATCGTGCTGGGGGTGCTGTACGAAAGCTACATCCACCCGATCACCATCCTCTCGACCCTGCCGTCGGCGGCGGTCGGTGCCTTGCTGGCCTTGCTCATCAGCGGTAACGACCTGGGCATGATCGCCATCATTGGCATCATCCTGCTGATCGGTATCGTCAAGAAGAACGCGATCATGATGATCGACTTCGCCCTGGAGGCCGAGCGCAATCAGGGCATGAGCCCGCGCGATGCCATCTACCAGGCGGCGTTGCTGCGCTTCCGGCCGATCCTGATGACCACCCTGGCCGCGCTATTTGGTGCGGTGCCGCTGATGCTTGCCACCGGTTCCGGTGCCGAGCTGCGCCAGCCACTGGGCCTGGTGATGGTCGGCGGGTTGCTGGTCAGCCAGGTGCTGACGCTGTTCACCACTCCGGTCATCTACCTGTACTTCGATCGCCTGGCCCGCCGCCTGCGCCCGGCCACTGACGTGAAGCAGGCCCAGGCATGAACCTGTCCGGGCCTTTCATTCGTCGCCCGGTGGCGACCATGCTGTTGAGCCTGGCGATCATGCTGCTGGGCGGGGTCAGCTTTGGCTTGCTGCCGGTGGCACCTCTGCCGCAAATGGACTTCCCGGTGATCGTGGTGTCGGCGAACCTGTCTGGTGCCAGCCCCGAGGTCATGGCGTCCACCGTGGCCACACCGCTGGAGCGCAAGCTGGGCAGCATCGCCGGCGTCACCACGCTCACCAGCAGCTCCAACCAGGGTTCGACACGGGTAGTCATCGGCTTCGAGCTGGGCCGTGACATCGATGGCGCAGCCCGCGAGGTGCAAGCGGCGATCAACGCTACCCGCAACCTGCTGCCCAGTGGCATGCGCAGCATGCCCACCTACAAGAAGATCAACCCGTCGCAGGCGCCGATCATGGTGCTGTCGCTGACTTCGGATGTGTTGCAGAAAGGCCAGCTGTATGACCTGGCCGACACCATCCTTTCACAGAGCCTGGCTCAGGTGTCGGGGGTAGGGGAGGTGCAGATCGGTGGCAGTTCGCTGCCGGCCGTGCGCATTGCCGTCGAGCCGCAACTGCTCAACCAGTACAACCTGTCGCTGGACGAAGTGCGCACCGCAGTATCCAACGCCAACCAGCGCCGGCCCATGGGCTTTGTCGAAGACGCCGAGCGCAACTGGCAGGTGCGGGCCAACGACCAGCTGGAAAGCGCCAAGGATTACGAGCCGGTGGTGATTCGCCAACAGAACGGTACCATTCTGCGCCTGTCTGACGTGGCGACCGTCACCGACGGCGTTGAAAACCGTTACAACAGCGGCTTCTTCAACGACCAGGCAGCGGTGCTGCTGGTGGTCAACCGCCAGACCGGCGCCAACATCATCGAAACGGTCGACCAGATCAAGGCGCAGCTTCCGGCACTGCAGTCGTTGCTGCCAGCCAGCGTGCAACTGAACGTGGCCATGGACCGCTCGCCCGTGATCAAGGCCACCCTCAAAGAGGCCGAGCACACCCTGCTGATCGCCGTGGTGCTGGTGATCCTGGTGGTCTACCTGTTCCTCGGCAGCCTGCGCGCCTCGCTGATCCCCAGCCTGGCGGTGCCGGTATCGCTGGTGGGTACGTTCGCGGTCATGTACGTGTGCGGTTTCTCGCTCAACAACCTGTCGCTGATGGCGCTGATCCTTGCCACCGGTCTGGTGGTGGACGATGCCATCGTGGTGCTGGAAAACATCTCCAGGCACATCGAGAACGGCCAGCCGCCGATGAAGGCGGCCTACCTGGGCGCCAAGGAAGTGGGCTTCACCTTGCTGTCGATGAACGTGTCGCTGGTGGCGGTGTTCGTCTCCATCCTGTTCATGGGCGGTATCGTGCGCAACCTGTTCCAGGAGTTTTCCATCACCCTGGCGGCGGCGATCATTGTCTCGCTGGTAGTGTCGCTCACCCTTACACCGATGCTCTGCGCCCGCTGGCTCAAGCCGCAACAGGCCGAGCAGACACGCCTGCAGCGCTGGAGCGACAAGCTGCATCAGCGCATGGTTGCTGCCTATGACCGCAGCCTGGGTTGGGCCCTGCGCCACAAGCGGCTGACCCTGCTCAGCCTGCTGGCCACCATCGGCATCAACATCGCCCTGTACGTGGTGGTGCCCAAGACGCTGATGCCCCAGCAGGATACCGGCCAGTTGATGGGCTTCATCCGGGGTGACGACGGCCTGTCGTTCACGGTGATGCAGCCGAAGATGGAAATCTACCGCCGCGCCTTGCTGGCCGACCCGGCAGTACAGAGCGTCGCCGGTTTCATCGGTGGCAACAGCGGTATCAACAACGCCTTTGTGCTGGTGCGCCTGAAACCGATCAGCGAGCGCAAGATCGACGCGCAGAAGGTGATCGAGCGCCTGCGCAAGGAACTGCCCAAGGTGCCCGGCGGGCGCCTGTTCCTGATGGCTGACCAGGACCTGCAACTGGGGGGCGGTGGGCGTGACCAGACCTCTTCTCAGTACCTGTATACCTTGCAAAGCGGCGATCTGGCGGCGTTGCGCGAATGGTTTCCCAAGGTGGTCGCGGCGCTGCGTGCACTGCCTGAGCTGACCGCCATCGACGCCCGCGATGGTGCCGGTACCCAACAGGTGACGCTGGTGGTCGACCGTGACCAGGCCAAGCGCCTGGGCATCGACATGGACATGGTCACCGCAGTACTGAACAACGCCTACAGCCAGCGGCAGATCTCCACCATCTACGACAGCCTCAACCAGTACCAGGTGGTGCTGGAGATCAACCCCAAATACGCCTGGGATCCGAGCACGCTGGAGCAAGTGCAGGTGATCACCGCCGACGGCGCCCGGGTGCCGCTGTCGACCATCGCCCACTACGAGAACAGCCTGGCCAACGACCGGGTCAGCCACGAAGGGCAGTTCGCTTCGGAAGACATCGCCTTCGACGTCGCCGAGGGCTACAGCCCCGACCAGGCCATGGCGGCACTGGAGCGCGCGGTGGCCAAACTGGGCCTGCCCGAGGAGGTGATTGCCAAGCTCGGCGGCACTGCCGATGCCTTTGCCCAGACCCAGCAGGGCCAGCCCTTCATGATCCTTGGCGCACTGCTGCTGGTGTACCTGGTGCTGGGCATTCTGTATGAAAGCTACATTCACCCGCTGACCATTCTTTCGACACTGCCTTCGGCGGGCGTCGGTGCCTTGCTGGCGCTGTACGTCACCGGTGGCGAGTTCAGCCTGATCTCGTTGCTGGGGCTGTTCCTGTTGATCGGGGTGGTGAAAAAGAATGCCATCCTGATGATCGACCTGGCGTTGCAGCTGGAGCGCCATCAGGGCTTTTCGCCGGAAGAGTCGATCCGCCGGGCCTGCCTGCTGCGCCTGCGGCCGATCCTGATGACCACCCTGGCGGCGATCCTTGGCGCATTGCCGTTGCTGCTGAGCCAGGCTGAAGGCGCAGAAATGCGTCAGCCGCTGGGCCTGACCATCATCGGTGGCCTGGTGTTCAGCCAGATCCTCACCCTTTATACGACGCCGGTGGTTTATCTGTACCTGGACCGCCTGCGCCACCGTTTCAACCGTTGGCGCGGCGTGCGTACCGACGCCGCTCTGGAAACCCCGCTATGACTTTTGCCCAGACCCCACTTCACCGTGCCCTGCAGGCACTGACCCGTGGCCGTGGCTCGCGCCTGCTCGGCGCCGGGTTGTGCGTGGCCTTGCTCAGTGCCTGTACCCTGAGCCCCGACTACCAACGCCCCGAGCTGAACAGCACGGCGGCGCAGTTCAAGCACGCCGAAGGCTGGACCCAGGCCTCGCCGTCCGACGCCATCGCCCGCGGCGCCTGGTGGGAAATCTACGGCGATGCCGGGCTCAATGCGCTGGTCGAAGAGCTCAACCGCAGCAACCAGACCGTGGCGCAATCAGAAGCCCAGTATCGCCAGGCCCAGGCGCTGGTGCGCAGCAGCCGTGCGGCGCTGTTCCCCAGCCTGGACCTGAGCACCAGCAAGAACCGCTCGGCGCAGGGCACCGGCAGCTCCAGTTCCAGCCTGTCCAATAACAGCAGCGGCATTCGCAACACCTACAACGCGCAGTTGGGCGTGAGTTGGGAGATCGACCTGTGGGGCAAGCTGCGCGAAACCCTGAATGCCAACGAAGCCAGTGCCGAAGCCAGTTTCGCCGACCTTGCGTCGATCCGCTTGAGCCAACAGTCGGAGCTGGTGCAGAACTACCTGCAATTGCGGGTTATCGATGAGCAGAAGCGCTTGCTGGAAGCCACCGTGGCGGCTTATGAGCGCTCGCTGCGAATGAACGAAAACCAGTACCGCGCCGGTGTCGCCGGCCCGGATGCCGTGGCCCAGGCACGCACCCAGCTCAAAAGCACCCAGGCTGACCTGATTGACCTGATCTGGCAGCGTGCGCAGTTCGAAAATGCCATCGCCGTGCTGCTGGGCAAGGCTCCGGCCGACTTCGCCCTGGCCGACAGCAAGGCGATTCCCGCGTTGCCGCAAATACCGGTTTCGCTGCCTTCGCAGCTGCTGGAGCGGCGCCCGGACATCGCTGCAGCCGAACGCAACGTGATGGCGGCCAACGCCAACATCGGGGTGTCGCGGGCAGCCTACTTCCCGGACCTCAGCCTGAGCATGAGTGGTGGTTATTCCAGCAGCAGCTTCAGCAACTGGATCGAGCTGCCCAACCGCTACTGGTCGGTAGGCCCGCAGCTGGCGCTGACCCTGTTCGACGCCGGCAAACGCAGCGCCGAGGTAGACCGCACGGTGGCCGTGTATGACCAGACGGTGGCGCAGTACCGCCAGACCGTGCTGGACGGCTTCAGGGAAGTGGAAAACCTGCTGGTTCAGCTGAAGGTGTATGGCGATGAAGCCGTGGTGCGCCAAGAGGCGCTTGATGCTGCCCGCGAGTCGTTGCGCCTGACCGAGAACCAGTACCGTGCCGGTCTGATCGGCTATCTGGATGTGGTCAACGTGCAAACCACGGCGCTGAGCAACGAGCGCAGCGTGCTGAACCTGCTGCAAGGGCGCCTGGTGGCCAGTGTGCAACTGGTGGCTGCGTTGGGCGGCGGCTGGGATGCAGAGCAGGCGTTTGCCGAGCAGAATTGACCACGCGCAGGGGCGGGCGCTGGGGTTATTGGATCCATTCCCATTCGCAAAAACCCCGTGCGTTTCCCTTAAGCTTGAGTACAATCGTCAGCTTTGCCGGGCCCCCTGTCCCGGCGCTGGAACTCTCAATGCTGACCGGTAGCTACTCCTCTTCGCTGGTGTTGATTTCGCTGTGCGTGGCGATCCTGGCATCCTATACCGCCCTTGACCTGACCGGCCGCATCGCCACGGCCAAGGGCCGCGCTGCCTGCCTGTGGATGGGCGGCGGTGCGTTGGCCATGGGCATCGGCGTGTGGTCGATGCACTTCATTGGCATGCTTGCCTTCAGCTTGCCCATCGACTTGGGGTACGACCTGGCCCTGACCGCGTTCTCGCTGCTGATCGCTGTGCTGTCCTCGGGCTTTGCCTTGTGGCTGGTCAGCCAGCCGAGCCTGCCAGCGCTGCAGTTGGGGTTCGGCGCGCTGATCATGGGCGCCGGTATCGCTTGCATGCACTACACAGGCATGGCCGCGCTGCGCATGCTGCCTGGCATCGATTACGACCCGACGTTGTTCGGCGCTTCGCTGCTGATTGCCGTGGGCGCCTCGGCGGCGGCATTGTGGATTGCCTTCCGCCTGCGCAAGCACACCCCCTATGTGCGGCAGATCCGCGGCCTGGCGGCGGTGGTCATGGGCTTTGCCATCGTGGGCATGCATTACACCGGCATGGCAGCGGCGAACTTCCCCGAGGGCAGCTTTTGCGGCGCGCTGGGGGCGGATTGCAGGGTGACAGCCTGGTTTACCTGGTGCTGATCACCACGCTGGCAGTACTGGCAGTGGCTTTGCTGACTTCGGTGCTGGACGCGCGTCTCGAGGCACGTACTGCCGAGTTGGCCCGTTCGCTGACCTTGGCCAACCAGGAACTGACCCAACTGGCCCTGCACGACACCCTCACCGATCTGCCCAACCGTACCTTGCTGGCCGATCGTATCGAACAGGCCATCGCCAAAGTGGCGGAGCAGGGCGGCTGTTTTGCCCTGATGTTCATTGATCTGGACGGCTTCAAACCCGTCAACGATGCCTTTGGCCATCATATCGGTGACCTTCTGCTCAAGGCAGTGGCGGCCCGCCTGCGCGGCCACCTGCACAGCCAGGACACGCTGGCTCGGATTGGCGGCGACGAATTCGTGCTGCTGGTGGAACTGCAGGAGCCGAACGATGCCATGGATGTGGCGGTCAAGCAGGTCAACCTGGTGTCCCGGCCTTTCCGCGTCGCCGAGCACGACCTGCAACTGTCGGCGAGCCTGGGCATCGTCCTGTATCCGGGCAACGGCCAGGACCAGCATGAGCTGCTGCGTAACGCCGACGCTGCCATGTACCATGCCAAGAGCGCCGGCAAGAACGGTTACAGCTTCTTCGATGTGTCGATGAACAGCAATGCGCGCCAGCAGTTGCAGCTGTTGCAGGACTTGCGCCTGGCGCTGGAGCAGCGCCAGTTCCGCTTGCATTATCAGCCCAAGTTCGACGCCCAGGCCTGCCAGCCGATCGGTGCCGAAGCATTGCTGCGCTGGGAGCACCCGCAGCAGGGCCTGCTGCTGCCTGACCGCTTCATCGGCCTGGCGGAAAAGACCGGCCTGATCATCCCCATCGGTGAGTGGGTACTCACTGAGGCCTGCCGTCAGATGCGTCAGTGGCTGGACCAGGGGCACCATGGCTGGCGCATGGCGGTGAACCTGTCGGCCATCCAGTTCTGCCATGCCGGTCTGGTCGACAGCGTGGCCCGCGCCCTGCAGCAGAACGGCTTGCCAGCAAACTGCCTGACACTGGAAATTACCGAAACCACCGCCATGCACGATGCCGACGCCAGCCTGACCGTGCTGCAGCGCCTGTCCGACATGGGCGTGGACTTGTCCATCGATGACTTTGGTACGGGCTATTCCAGCCTGATGTACCTCAAACGCCTGCCAGCCAACGAGCTGAAAATCGACCGCGGGTTCGTACGTGATCTGGAGCAGGACAGTGACGATGCAGCGATTGTTTCGGCAATCGTCGCACTGGGCCAGGCGTTGGGCCTGCGTATCGTTGCCGAGGGGGTTGAAACCGACAAGCAGCAGGACTTCCTGACCCGTCTGGGATGTGACTCGTTGCAGGGCTACCTGCTGGGCCAGCCCGTGCCGGCCGAGCAGTTCATGAGCAAGTTGCAGGCCATGGGCCCGGAACTCACTGCTGCGGGCTAGACTGCATCGCGCAAGGTAAAGGCGGGTATGAAGGCATCCATTTCCGCCTCGACGGCCTCGATGATGCGCTCTACATCGGCGGCGGCCATGATCGCTGCACAGGGGATACCCGCAATCGCCAGCAGGGTTTCACCGCTGGCGCGGTCGAACAGCCGCGCGACCATGCTGCGTGGCGCATCCATGCTGGCCTCGAAACCTAACGGATGGAAATGCCAGCGCATCACCTGGCAGGCGTTGGGGAACGTCATCTTGTTCATGCCAGCCTCCTTGTCCGTACCTGGACGTGATGAGCGGGTGGCCACATCGATGCGGCCGCCGGGAAACTAAAGATAGCACCTGCTAGGCGCAATTTTCGGTTGCAAGTACGACAAATGTGCGAATGCTTGACACTGGTCACACCCTTGTCATGGGCGCAGTGTGACGGCTGGCTGCATGGCAAACGTTTTCCCGGCCGCAAGGTACCAGGTAACCATCGGGTTTGGTGACTTTCGCGGACGTTCGACGCGCAGGTTTTTCAGACGAGCGGCTTGCTTAACCCAACAACCCGGCGGCGATGTTGATAGTGAACCCCAGAATCGCCGTATTGAACACGAAGCCCACCAGCGAATGCGCCAGCACCACCCGCCGCAACCCACGACCGGCGACACCCACGTCTGAGGTTTGCACCGCCACGCTGATGGTGAACGAGAAGTAGTGGAAGTCCCAGTAATCCGGGTTGCGCTCGCCATCAGCGAAGCGCAGTGGGGGTTCGTGGTTTTGCCCGGTGTAGAACAGGCGGGCGTAGTGCAGGGTGAATATGCAGCCGATCAGCAGCCAGGAACCGGCGACGGTCAGGCCAGGGTAGAGATAGTGCACGGCCAGGGCCGTGCCTTGCAGGCCGCGGCTGGAGACCAGTTGCAGGGTGACCGCGGCAAGGCTGGCGATGGCGGCGATGCACACGGTCAGCAGGACCAGGCCTGCGTTCTCGTCTTCGACGCCGGCGACCTTGCGGACCTTTTCCGGGCTGGCTGTCCAGCTCAGGTAGAGCACCAGCAGCAGGTACAGCCACACCCCCAGGTTCCAGCCAGCGAGGATGTGCTGCACGGTATCACCGGCGGGGATCAGCCAGGCGCCGGCGAGGCCGACTGCAGCGGCGATGCTCAGGCGAGGGTGTGTGCGGGTCAGACGATGGAAAGCCATGGAGCCTCGTTCACAAGGGGTATGGCTTGTACTCTAGACCGTCATAGGGTTGGGCGGGATGCGCAATACCCTGCAGGGCCTGGGGTTTCTTTGATGCCCCCATCGCACGGCATTGCAACTCTCAGTACACTGCACGTTCCAACACCAACATCCGTTGAACTCGAGGTTTTTGCATGACGCTCAGTCCTTTGGCAGGCAAGCCGGCTCCGGCCAGCGTGCTGGTCGATATTCCCCGGCTGCTTACCGCCTATTACACGGGCCGCCCAGACGCTGCCGTGGCGGCCCAGCGCGTGGCCTTCGGCACCTCGGGGCACCGGGGCAGTTCGCTTGAATTGAGTTTCAACGAGTATCACGTCCTGGCCATTAGCCAGGCGATCTGCCTGTACCGCCAGGAAAAAGGCATCGATGGCCCGCTGTTCATCGGCGCCGATACCCACGCCCTGTCAGCGCCGGCGACCGCCAGCGCACTGGAAGTGCTGGCCGCCAACGGCGTGCAGGTGATGCTGTCCAAGGATGACGAATACACGCCTACGCCGGCGGTTTCCCACGCCATCCTCTGTCACAACCGCGGCCGCACGCAGGGCCTGGCTGACGGTATTGTCATCACCCCGTCGCACAACCCGCCGCAAAGCGGTGGCTTCAAGTACAACCCGCCCAACGGCGGCCCGGCCGACAGCGACGTGACCAAGTGGATCGAGGGCAAGGCCAACGAGCTGCTGGCGGCTAACCTGGCGGGCGTCAAGCGCATGGACCATGCCCAGGCGCTGCAGGCGCCGACCACCCACCGCCACGATTACGTCAGCAACTATGTGGCCGACCTGGAAAACGTCATCGATTTCGATGTCATCCGTGGCGCCGGGTTGCGCCTGGGCGTCGACCCGCTGGGCGGGGCAGGGGTACGCTACTGGTCGGCCATTGCCAAGCACTACCAGCTGGACCTGGAAGTGGTGAACACCGAGGTCGACCCGACCTTCCGCTTCATGACCGTCGACTGGGACGGCCAGATCCGCATGGACCCTTCCTCGCCGTATGCCATGCAGGGCCTGATAGGCCTGCGCGAGCGCTTTGACGTGGCCTTCGCCTGCGACCCGGACCACGACCGCCACGGCATCGTCACCCCTGACGGCCTGCTGCAACCCAACAACTACCTCGCCGTGGCCATCGACTACCTGTTCCGCCACCGCCCGCAGTGGCGCAGTGACGCCGCCGTGGGCAAGACCGTGGTCTCCAGCGGCCTGATCGACCGCGTTACCCAACGGCTGGGCCGCGATCTGTATGAGGTGCCGGTGGGCTTCAAGTTCTTCGCCCAGGGCCTGTTCGACGGTTCGCTCGGTTTTGGTGGCGAAGAAAGTGCAGGGGCTTCGTTCCTGCGCCGCGATGGCTCGGTGTGGGCCACCGACAAGGACGGGTTGATCCCGGCCTTGCTGGCCGCCGAAATGACCGCCCGTACCGGGCGTAACCCGAGCCAGGCTTATGCCGACCTGACCGAGGCGCTGGGCAAGCCGTTCGCCACCCGTGTCGAGGCCAAGGCCGATGCGCGGCAGAAGGCGTTGCTGAGCAAGCTGGCGCCGGAGCAGGTGAAGTCGACAGAACTGGCCGGTGAGCCGATCGTGCAGATCCTCAGCCACGCCCCAGGCAATGGCCAGGCGATTGGCGGGCTTAAGGTGATGACTGCCAATGGCTGGTTCGCCGCGCGCCCGTCGGGTACTGAAGACATCTACAAGATCTACGCCGAAAGCTTTATCGACGAGGCGCATTTGCAGCGTCTGGTGCAGGAAGCACAAGTGCTGGTCGATGAAGCCATTGCCTGACCGGTAACAAACCGCTTGGTTCTGTGGTGTGATGTAAATTAGAATTAATCTTATTTACTCCGCCGCAGGACCCTCCTCATGATCGACGCCGCGCCGCCACCGGAGCCTGGCCTGCCTGCCCTGTACCGGGAGCATCGCGGCTGGCTTGAAGCCTGGCTGCGCCGGCGTATGGGCAATGCCTGGGATGCCGCCGACCTCAGCCAGGATACTTTTCTGCGCATTCTGGCCAGCGCCCAGCCGCTGGCAGACATACGCGAACCGCGTGCCTACCTGCTGACCGTGGGCAAGCGTTTGCTCAGCAACTTCCACCAGCGACGTAGCCTGGAGCAGGCCTACCTTGATGCCTTGGCGCAGTTGCCCGAGCAACACGTGCCGTCGCCAGAACAGCGCTGGGTACTGCTCGAAACCCTGCAAGCACTGGATGAATTGCTCGACGGCCTCAAGCCGGCGATACGCAAGGCCTTTCTCTGGAGCCAGCTGGAAGGCTTGGGCTACGCCGAAATTGGCCAGCGCCTGGGCGTCTGCCAGCGCTCGGTGAAACGCTACATGGCGCAGGCGTACGAACATTGCCTGTTGGCCGAGTTGCAATGAGCCCCCACCCCCCAGAAACCCGCGAGGCGCTGCGTGCTGCAGCCCGTTGGCTGGCATTGCTGGATTCTGGCGACGCAAGCGAATCTGACCTGCTGCGTCTGGCGCAATGGCGCGCCAGCAGTCACCTGCACGAAGACGCCTGGCAAAAGGCATCGCTGCTGCGAGCGCGGTTTGCCGGGTTGCCCGGCGCATTGGCGATGGCCGCCCTGGATCGTCCGGATGCCGGTCGTCGGGCTCTGCTCAAACAAGCCCTGGGTGTGTCGGCGTTGTTGCCGGTGGCCTGGCTGGTGAGCCGTGAGCTGTTGCTGGATGCCTGGACCGCCGACATGCGCACCGCAGTCGGGGAGCGCAGGCAGGCACTGCTGAGCGACGGCACCTTGTTGCAGTTGAACACCGACAGTGCGGTCGATATCGAGCTGGGTGCAGGCCGCGTGGCACTGCTGCGCGGTGAAGTGGCCGTCAGCGTGCCCGCTAACCTGAGCCTCACCTTGCAGGTGCCTTACGGCCGGGTGGTGCTCAGTGAGGGCGAGGCGTGCCTGCGCCTGCTTGATGAGGCCTGCCGGGTGTCGGCGATCAAGGGTTTAGTCAGCCTGCAGCCGTTGCGTGGATCTGCCGTGATGCTACAGGCCGGCCAACAGGCCAGTTTGCAGGCGGCTGGCGTTGGCCCTGTCAAAGCCCTCGACGCATGGCAACTGGGCTGGCGCGAAGGTGCGCTACGGCTGGACGACCGCCCACTGGGCGAGTTGCTGCACGAACTGCGCAGGTATCGCCCCGGCGTACTGCGCTGGGCACCAGAACTGGAGCGCTTGCGTGTTACCGGCACGTTCCGCCTTGACGACACCGACCGGGTGTTGGCCCTGCTCGCCGCCAGCCTGCCGTTGCAAGTGCAGACCCGCACGCGTTATTGGGTGAGCCTGACCGCACGAGAAAATCGAGCATGAGGCTGTCCCCTTTTTTTCACTCGCCGGTCATTACCGGTAGGAGAAAATAAAAGGGGAGCCTTGTTCAATGCCTGCAGTAAAATCCTGCCGCCTGCGCCCACTGGCGCGCGCAGCACATCCATTGTTCGCGATGAGCCTGCTGTTGTGTGCACCCGCATGGGCCGATGAGCCGGCCCGGCGTACGTTCCAGGTGGCGCCAGCCAGCCTGGGTGCCGCCTTGACCCATTTCGCCGACCAGGCCGGTGTCAGCCTTTCGCTCGACCCGGCATTGGTAGAGGGCCGGCAAAGTAACGGCTTGTCCGGTCGTTACAGTGTCGATGAAGGCTTCAGCCAGTTGCTGCGCAGTAGCGGCTTGCAGGCGCTACCGGTGGGTGAGGGGGCCTTCACCCTGATGCCAGCCCCCCAGGCCAGTGGCGCGCTGGAAATCGCCCCCACCAGCATCGTCGGCGGCCTGGCCGCAGGCAACGAAACGCAGCCGTATGCCGGTGGCCAAGTGGCACGCCAGGGCGCGCAAGGCTTGCTCGGTTCGCGCGACTTCATGGAAACCCCGTTCAGCATCACCAGCTACACCAGCGAACTGGTCAAGAACCAGCAGGCGCGCACCTTGGGCGAGCTGATTGCCAGCGACCCTTCGGTGCGTGCTACCAACCCGGCGGGCGGGCGTTTCGAGCAGTTCACCATTCGCGGCTTCAGCCTGTTCAACAGTGATGTGGCCTACAACGGTCTCTATGGCATCTTGCCGACCTATTCGATCGACATGGAAATGGCCGACTGGGTAGACATCATCAAAGGCCCCAGCCAGTTGATCAACGGCATATCGCCGCGTGGCAGCGTGGGCGGCGGTATCAACGTGCAGCCCAAGCGAGCCGCTGACAAGCCGATCACCGAATTCACCGGCAGCTACGCCTCGGCCGGCCAGGCTGGCGGCGCAGTGGACATCGGCCGTCGCTTTGGTGAAGGCCAGCAGTTCGGCGTGCGCTTCAATGGCGTGAAGCAGGCCGGTGATACCGAATGGGACCACCAGCGCGTCGACCGTGAAATGGCGGTGCTGGGCCTGGATTTTCGAGGCGAGCGCCTGCGTCTCTCGGCAGACCTTGGCCACACCGAACGCGACACCGACGCCCCGCAGGAGCGTGTGCTGGTCGGTGCCAATGCCAAGGTGCCCAATGCCAATGACGTACGTCACAACTACGCCCAGGCCTGGAGCAAGGCGCGTACCAACGACACCTTCGGTGCGCTGAACGCCGAGTACGATATCAGCGAATCGCTGCTGGCCTATGGTGCGGTCGGTGCGCGCAAGAGCAACCATGACTTCCTGCGCCATAACGTGTCGATCACCAACGATGCCGGCGACTTCACCGTGCAGCCGCGTGACTTTACCCGGGACGAGTCGGTGCGCACCGCCATGGCCGGTTTACGTCACTGGTTCCATACCGGGCCGGTCAGCCACGAGCTGAACCTGGCCGCCACCTATTACTACATGGACTTCACCAACGGCGGGGCGCGCTATGCCTCGGCGCCGAGCAACCTCTACAACCCGGTGGCCGCACCGACACCCGGTACGCCAACCCGCCTCGACCCCGAGGTCTACACGGAAAACCGCTTCTCCGGCGTGGCCCTGGCCGACACCCTTGGCTTTTTTGACGACCGCCTGCTGTTGACCCTGGGTGCGCGCTGGCAACGGGTGCAGGTGGATGACTGGAGCGACGGCGTCAAAGGCGATACGGGCTATGACGAAGAAAAGGTCTCGCCTTCTGGGGGCGTATTGCTCAAGGTCACCGACCAGCTCTCGTTGTACGCCAACTACATGGAGGGCCTGAGCCAAGGCAAGATCGCCCCATCGACCTCGATCAACGAAGACCAGATCTTCCCGCCGTTCACCAGCCGCCAGATCGAGGTGGGGGCCAAGTACGACCTCGGCCAGGTGGCCTTTACCGCCAGCGCCTTCCGCATTCGCCAGCCGGCCTACGAGACCAACCCCACCTCGCGGGTGTTCGGCCCCAATGGCAAGCGTGACAACCGCGGCATCGAGCTGAGTGTGTTCGGTGAACCGGTGCAGGGCGTGCGGGTGTTGGGTGGGGTGATGTATATCGACAGCGAGCTGACTGACACCGTCGGCGGTGCCTACGATGGCAACCGCGCGCCGGCCACGCCCGAATACAACGTCAATCTGGGGGCTGAATGGGACGTGCCAGGGGTGAACGGCCTAACCTTCACAGCGCGCGGCATTCACTCAAGTTCCCAGTACCTGGACCAGAACAACAGCAAGCGCATCGATGGCTGGGAGCGTTATGACCTGGGCGCACGTTACGCCTTCAAGGTGGACGCCACCGAGGTTACCTTGCGGGCCAGTGTCGAGAATGTGCTCGATGATCGCTACTGGAGCTCGGCGGGGGCGTCGGATGACAGTGAGCCGGGGTTGACCCTGTCTACGCCGCGGACCTATTTGCTCTCGGCCACGGTCGGCTTTTAAACCGGACCCTTGTATACCTACCCAGCGGGAGCGGGTGCGACCGGGAATCAGGCGACTCGGTGGGGCGGTTGCGTAGATGATCAGCCCGGCGCAAGCGCCCGCCCCAGCTTCTGCGCCTGCCCCTGCAACACCCGCATCAACTGCACCGCTGCATGCGAGGGCGGCTCGAAGCGCGAATAGACGAAGCTGATATCGAAGTGAATCTCATCGGCCAACGGCACCACCGCGAGCCCGCTGTCCTGTGCAACGAACTCGTCGATCACGCTGATGCCCATGCCTTGCTTGACCAACGCCACAGCCTCGTTGGCATTGGTGAACGACAACAGTGATTTCAGCTGTAGCCCGCGGCGCCCGATGTGTTCGGCCAACAGCTTGCCAAACGGCATGTCGGGCCGGAACAGCAGCAACGCATGGCCCTCCAGCTGCTGCAAGGTCAGCGCGGGCTGACCGGCCAAAGGGTGACCCGGCGGCATCACCACCACCATGCGTCCACGCATGAACGCTTGCGAATGCAGGTGGTCGTGCACCACCGGCAGGGCGGCGATCGACAGGTCGACCTTCTTCGACAGGATCTGATTGGGCATTTCGCCCATCAACGAGGTTTGCCACTCGATATTCAGTGACGGTGATTCACGCTTGAGCTGGGCCAGGGCCATCGGGATCACCACCGTGGACAACGATGCACTGCACGAGATACGCAACTTGCGCTGGCCGCCAGCGCCCAGCGCGAGGGCGCATTCGTTGACCTGCAACGCTGCCTGGTACACCCGCTCGACCTCGCGAAACAGCACCTGCGCTTCGGCCGTCGGCACCAGGCGGTTATTGACGCGCTCGAACAGCGGGTAGGCCAGGCGCGCTTCGATGTACTGGATCAGCTTGCTCACCGCCGGCTGCGACACATACAGCAATTTGGCCGCCGCGCTGATCGAGCCCGTCAGCATCACCGCCCTGAACACTTCCATGTGCCGCAGCTTGAACACCATGGGGCTTGCGTCCGCGCCTTCGTTGCCAAGCAGCATGTGTATTACCTTCGGTTATGGTTTTCGCCATCTGGGCATGAGCGTCAAAGCCGGCCACACAGTATCGTGAACCCCAGCCTAATCGCCCTTGCGGCGCACAATAACAAGATCTGCAGACAAGCGCAGTGGCGCTTGACGGGAGTGCTGGGTGAACATATTTGACGAAGCGAAGATCGATTGCCATAACCATTTGTTTGACCCTCCCCGTTTCCCCTATCACCCCGACGCACCCTATGCGCCCTCCGGCCAGGAGGTCGCCACCCAGGCGCAGTTCACCCGGGTGATGGACGCTTACGGCGTGCAACATGCCTTGCTGGTGGGCCCCAACAGCGGCTACCACACCGACAACCGCTGCCTGCTGCATGCCTTGGCCAGCGGGCAGGGGCGGTTCAAGGGGGTGGCGGTGGTCAAGGCGGACATCAACCTTGATGCGCTGGCGGCCTTGCAGGCGCAAGGCGTGGTGGGTATCGCCTTCAACCCCGCGCTGTACGGGGTAGCCAGCCTCAAGGGCGTTGACGGGCTGTTCGGCAAGCTCGCCGAGCTTGGCCTGTTCGCCCAGCTGCAGGTGTGTGACGACCAGTTGCTGGACCTGCACGGCCTGCTGCAAGGCTCGCAGGCTCGTCTGTTGATTGACCATTGCGGCCGCCCGGATGTCGCTGCCGGTGTGCAGCAGGTCGGCTTCCAGGCGTTGCTGCGGCTGGCCGACAGTGGCCGCGCCTGCGTGAAGCTGTCAGGCATGCAGAAGTTTGCCGCAGCGGATGCCTTGTTCGAACAGAGCTGTGCATACGTGCAGGCCCTGCTCGAAGCCTTTGGCGCCCAAGCCTGTGTGTGGGGTTCGGACTGGCCGTTCATTCGCCAGCCCGCGCGGGTGGACTACGGCCCGCTGCTGAAGCTGGCCGAGCGCCTGATGCCAGATGCCCGGCTGCGCCGCACAGTGATGTGGGACACCCCTCGGCGATTGTTCGGGTTTGCCTAGCCCCTCCGTTGTGTGCCCTTCCAACAACAAGCGCGCAATCCTGATGAACACTGAACAGAACACCCGTCCCGGGCGGCATCCTCCATGGCCTGGAGGATCGTCTCGGCTAGCGCCCCAAAAGGCATGTGACCTGCGTCGCTTGCCGGATATTCCTTCTGTCGAAAATGGAGCTGAACAATGAGCCAGTACCTGCAAGGCCAAACCGCTATCGTCACCGGTGGCATGCGTGGCATCGGCCTGGCGATTGCCCGCCGCTTGCATGTCGCCGGCGCCCAGGTGGTGATCTGGGACCTTGCCGTCGATGGCTGGAGCAGTACGGAAAACGGCTTCGAGCCGGTGCTGCGCCAGGCAGTGGATGTGTCGTCGCTGGCCTCGGTGGAGGCGGCTTTTGCCCAGACGCTGGCGCGTTTGGGGCAGGTGCAGATTTTGGTCAACAATGCCGGCATCAACGGCCCGGTGGTGGCGTCTTGGGAGTACCCGCCAGAGGCCTGGGACAAGGTCATCGCCATCGACCTGAACGGTGTGTTCTATTGCTGCCGCACCGCCATCGCGCACATGCGTGAGCGCGGCTACGGGCGCATCGTCAATATCGCCTCCATGGCCGGCAAGGAGGGTGTGCAGTACATCTCGGGCTATTCGGCAGCCAAGGCCGGGGTCATCGCTTTCACCAAGGCGGCAGCCAAGGAGCTGGCGCAGGATGGCGTGCTGCTCAACTGCGTGGCACCGGCGATGGTCGAGACGCCGCTGATGGCCGAGATGACGGCCGAGCATATTGCCGCGAGCAAGGCCAAGATCCCCATGGGGCGCTTCCTCAAGGCCGAGGAGATTGCCAACATGGTCAGCTGGATCGCCGGGCCTGAGTGCAGCTTTACCACTGGCTTTGTGTTTGACCTCAGCGGCGGGAGGGCGACCTACTGAATGGACTGGGTGTGGTACGCCCAATGGCGTTGGAGCTGCGCCGGGTAGCCAGCCACGCGCGAACTGCGGGCGACGTGTCAGCGTGGAACTGTCGTCCGTTGGCGTGCCCGCACCTCAGCGCTTGCACGCTGCGGCACAGGCAACCCAGGCGTGGCTGGACGGCAGGTGGCAGTCACCACCCGCCATTCAGGCCTGCGGTCATTGCTGATCGGGTACCACGGCGATCACGTCGATCTCCATCAGCCACTCGGCCTGGGCCAACCCGGCTACCACCAACCCGGTGGAAATCGGGAACACGCCCTTGAGCCACTTGCCCACCTCCTTGTACACCGGCTCGCGGAAACGCGGGTCGGTGATGTAGGTGGTGGTCTTGACGATGTGCGACAGGTCCGAGCCGGCTTCTTCAAGCAGTTGCTTGACGTTCTTCATCGCCTGTTCGGTTTGTGCGCGCGGGTCACCCAGGCCCACCAGCTTGCCTTCGAAGTCGGTACCGACCTGGCCGCGCACGTAGATGGTATTGCCCGCCCGCACGGCCTGACACAAGTCGTTGTCCAGGGTCTGGTTGGGGTAGGTTTCCTTGGTGTTGAACATGCGGATGCGAGTATGGGTAGGCATCAGTGGGCTCCGAGGGTGCTGACATTGCTGATCTTGGCGGTTTGCTGCTCATCCGCTGCGCGTTGCTCGCGGTCGCGGTAGGCGGTGTAGGTGCGTTGTGTGGCGATGTGGCCGGCGACGTGCTTGGCGTCGTGCCACACCCCCCAGATGAACGATGAACCACGGCGCGACAACCACGGCAGGCCGAGGAAGTACACGCCCGGCTCACGGGCCACACCACGCTGGTGCTGGGGCTTGCCGTTGGCATCGAAGGTGTCTACCTGCAGCCAGCTGAAATCCACGCCGTAACCGGTGGCCCAGATGATGCTGCTGACGCCGGCCTTGGCCAGGTCCAGCTGCTGCAGCGGGTTGCGCATGCACTCCGGGTCGGCCAGGCGCTGGCGGGCTTCGGGCTCTTCCGGCAGGTCCAGGCCGTTGCGTTCGATGTAGGCATCGGCCGCATCCAGCAGGGCCAGGTAGTTTTCGTCTCCTCGGTTGATGTTCTCGACCAGGTTGTCCTGGAAGTGCGCGACGCCGTTTTCGAACGACTGGGTCAGGCCGACCAGGGTCATGCCCTGGTGGGCGAGGGCACGGAAGTCCACGGTGTGGCCTCCACGGGCGCCGCTGACTGCGATGGTCACATGCTCGCGACCGGGCTTGGCAATTTCCGCGTCCCACTCGCCCAGCACGCCCAGCCACCAGCAGAAGTCGCGGTTGCGGTAGGCACGCGGCGGGCGGTCGTGGGCGCCGACCGACAGGTACACCTGGCGTCCGGCGCGCATCAGCTCTTCGGCAATCTGCACGCCGGAAGAGCCGGCACCGACCACCAGTACCGCGCCTTCAGGCAACTGCTCTGGGTTGAAGTAAGCGGCGGAATGAATCTGGTGCAGGTTGCTGTCTTTCGGCGCGATGGCCGGGATCACTGGTTTCTGGAACGGGCCGGTGGCGGCGACTACGCGATTGGCGCGAATCACGCCTTCACTGGTGTCGATGGTGAAGCCAGGGCGGTCGCTGTTACGCACCACGCGCTTCACCTCAATGCCGGTGCGCACGGGCAGGTTGTACTTGCGTACGTACTGCTCGAAGTAGTCGGCCACCTGGTCCTTGCCGGCGAATGCATCGGCGTCGAGGTTGAATTCCAGCCCCGGGAAGCGGTCGTGCCAGGCCGGGCCGTTGGCGACCAACGAGTCCCAGCGGCCGGTACGCCAGGCCTGTGCGATGCGGTTGCGCTCCAGTACCAGGTGCGGCACGCCAAGCTTGCTCAGGTGTTCGCTCATGGCCACGCCGGCCTGGCCGGCGCCGACGACGAGGGTGTCGATTTCGAGGTTGTTCAGTGTCATGTCCGAGCCCTTGTTCAGGCGGTTATTGTCAGGTCGGTTTGGAGGACCGCCGTTGCCTGGAGCCAGACTAGGGATGCCGTGGAAATGGCGAAAATAGTATTTAGCTGGTGCTTGCCGATAAAACGGCGAAGGCCTTGATTTCTCTGGCCTGTGGGGCAGGTTGGCCGGGTGGGTGACGTGGTTTTTCGAGCGGGTGCGAAGGGCGGGCCCCTGAGCATAGTTTTTTCCTGCCTACCCCCTCGGAAAAAGGTCGTTTCGCCCGCCCGAAGGTTCCACTCAGAATGCCGTGTATCGCACAGCACAACAGGAACCATGACATGACGTTCTCCATCATTGGTCGTTGCCAGGAAACCGGCCAGGTCGGTATTGCCATCAGCTCGTCGAGCATCGCCGTGGGTGCCCGTTGCCCCTGGGTGCGTGCCGGTGTGGGCGCAGTCTCGACCCAGAACATCACCCTGCCGGCGCTGGGCCCGCAGATTCTCGATACCCTGGAGCATGGCCAGTTGCCGCCCGCCGCTGCGCTGGACAGGGTGCTCAGTGCCAATGGCTGGAGCGAGTACCGCCAGGTCACGGTGATCGACAGCCACGGCCAGGTGGCCCTGTTCACCGGGCGGGAAGCACTGGGCACACACCATGCAATGGCCGGCGAACAATGCGCGGCGGCTGGCAACCTGCTGTCCTCGACCCAGGTGATCGAAGCCATGGTGCTGGCCTTCGAGCAGGCCGGCGGCCACCTGGCCGACCGCCTGCTGGCAGCCATGCACGCGGCGATGGCCGCGGGTGGCGAAGCGGGGCCCGTGCACTCGGCGGCGCTGAAGATTGCTGGCGAGCTGACCTGGCCGCTGGTGGACCTGCGCGTCGACTGGGCCGACAGCGACCCGATCGGCGTGCTCGATGGCCTGTGGCAAGCCTATCGCCCGCAGATGCAGGATTACGTCACCCGCGCCCTCAACCCGACCGCCGCGCCAAGCTATGGGGTGCCGGGCGATGAGTGAATTTGCCAGTCGCGCACTGCTGGCCCGGCTGATCGGCTTTGCCACGGTGAGCCGCGACTCCAACCTGGCGCTGATCGGTTTTATCCGTGATTACCTGGCCGAGCTGGGGGTGGAATGCGAGCTGTTCCATAACCCGGAGGGCACCAAGGCCAACCTGTTCGCCACTGTCGGCCCCAAGGATGTTGGTGGTGTGGTGCTGTCTGGGCATACCGATGTGGTGCCGGTGGATGGCCAGGCCTGGACGGTCGAGCCGTTTGCCCTGAGTGAGCGTGACGGCCGCCTGTATGGCCGCGGCACGGCCGACATGAAAGGCTTTATCGCCTCGGTGTTGGCTGCTGTGCCCGCGTTTCTCGCGCAGCCGTTGCGCATGCCGGTACACCTGGCGTTTTCCTACGACGAAGAAGTCGGTTGCCTGGGCGTGCGCTCGATGCTGGCTGCCCTCGAAAAGCGCCCGTGTAAACCACGGCTGTGCCTGATCGGTGAACCCACCGAACTCAAACCGGTGCTGGGGCACAAGGGCAAGCTGGCAATGCGTTGCCAGGTACAGGGCGCAGCGTGCCATTCGGCGTACGCGCCGTATGGGGTGAACGCCATCGAGTATGCGGCGAAACTGATTGGCAAGTTGGGTGAAATCGGCGATGCCCTGGCACTGCCGGCTCATCACGACGAGCGCTTCGATCCGCCGTTCTCCACGGTGCAGACCGGCGTGATCAAAGGGGGCAGGGCGCTGAACATCGTGCCGGACGAGTGCGAGTTCGATTTCGAAGTGCGTGCGCTCCCAGGGTTCGAGGCGCAGGCGGTCGCCGACCAGTTGCAAACCTATGCTGAAGCCGAGTTGCTGCCGCGTATGCGCAAGGTCAATACCGCCAGCGCCATTCGCCTGGCGCCGCTGAGTGCCTATCCGGGGCTGGCGACACCGGAAGACAGCGAGGCTGCGCGGTTGGTGGCGCTACTCAGCGGTTCGGATACGTTCGGTACGGTAGCGTTTGGTACCGAAGGTGGCTTGTTCGACCAGGCGGGCATCCCCACCGTGGTGTGCGGGCCTGGCAGCATGGACCAGGGCCACAAGCCGGATGAGTTTGTCAGTGTCGAGCAGTTGCGCGGCTGTGATGCCATGCTGCTGAGGCTGGTGGACTACCTCAAACAGGCTTGAGGGTTGCGCCGGCGGATGGGGCCGCAGTGCGGCCCCGGCGGTTCAGAAGGTCGCCTTGACCTGCAGGCCGACCACGAGTGCGTTGTCGATGTCTTTGCCCGAGAACGCCCCTGGCTCGATGATGTATTGCACATCAGGGCGCAGGTTCAGCCATGGCGTGGCCTGGTAGCCGTAGCTCAGTTCGATCAACTGCTCGGCGCTGTCGATGTCCGGGAACTGCTGGCCCGCGTTGAACGCGGCATCTTCCAGCACATCGCGGCTACGCGGGTTGGGTACGGCGCGGCCGTAACCCAGTGCCACGGTATCCTTTGGGCGGCCTTCGAACGGCTTGTACAGCACCACGCCGGCGCCATACCACTTGGTGAACGGCGAAGCGGCCTTGCTCGACGCCGAGTACTGGCCGAAGGCGTGCAGGCTTCGGCCTGGGGAGGCCTGGTCGTTCCACACCGCCTGGTCGACCAGCAGGTAATGTCCACCCCGGCCGGACACTTCATCATCGCTGCCGATGCGTTTCACATCAGAGCTGTCGTAGTAGTAGCCAAGCTTGTACTCGCCTGGCAGTTCAGCCTGCAGCTTGTATACCAGTTCTACCGGTACCACGGTGCCGGTGGTGTGCTTGGGCCCCAGGTGCCAGGCGCGGCTGGAGTTGCCGTTGCTTTCGGGGTCGACGTTGAACGCCGCCACGCGCAACTGCCAGGCAGGTGACAGGTCGTACTTCACGCGCACGCCGAGGTGGGCGTTGGGGTAGTTGGTCCAGCCACTGCCGCCCGACATGTTCAGCGGGTGGCCGCAGAAGCCGGCGTTCATGAAGTTGCACAGGATACCGCTGTCCAGGCCGCCGAGGTCGTTGCCCATGGCCATGTAGCCGAGCTTGACGTTGAGCGCCGGGGTGAACAGCGTGCGCTCGTAGCTCAGCTCGGTCAGGCGGGTGTACAGGCCGCCGAAGTTTTCCTGGATTGGCAGGCGGTTGCCTACCAAGTCTTCCGAAGCGCTGTTGCCGCGGCGGTCGTTGATGGTCAGCTGGACCTTGCCGCCGTTGTCCAGGCCGTACAGTTTCGACAGGTCGAACTGCACGCCCAGCTTGACGTTCTGCGAATAGCGCGCCGAACGGTGCAGGCCACCGTGGGCGTTGTAGGCGGTTTCACCGCTGTAGTCGCCGGTGATCTTGACGCCGTCTTCTTCGAGTTGATGGCGCAGGCCGCCCCAGTCACCGGTCAGGGTGCTGCGGGTCATGAGGTCGTCGTTGGCAAGGGCGGTGGTGCTGGCCAGGGCCAGCAGCAGGGTGGGGGTGATGCGAATTGCGGATGGCATTACAGAATCTCGGATTGTCTTTGAGGGGCATTCGCGGGCAAGCCCGCTCCTACAGGGGCCTTGTAGGAGCGGGCTTGCCCGCGAAGCAGGCGACGCGGTCTTACGGCAGAGCGTAAGAAATCACATAGTCGCCGCGGTCAGTCGACTGGCGGGCGCCGCCAGCGGTGATCACCACGTACTGCTTGCCGGTCTTCGGCGAGACGTAGGTCATCGGGCCGCCCTGGCTGCCCACGGGCAGGCGAGCCTTCCAGATTTCGTTACCGTTGCTGCTGTCGTAGGCGCGCAGGTAGAAGTCCTGGGTACCTGCGATGAACACCAGGCCGCCTTGGGTCGACAGGGTGCCGCCAAGGGTTGGCAGGCCGATCTTGATCGGCAGGTGCATGCGGATACCGAGCGGACCGGTGTCTTCAACGGTGCCGACCGGCACCTGCCAGGCCACCTGGCGGGTCTTCATGTCGATGGCGGTCAGGGTGCCGAACGGCGGTGCCTGGCATGGAATGCCGGCGACCGACAGGAAGCGGTTCTTGTTCACGGCATACGGGGTGCCCTTGAGCGGTACCGCGCCCATGCCAGTGTTCAGTGCTTCGCCACCGGAAGCCGCGCCACCTTTGTTCTGCGACGGGATCATCTGGATCCACAGGCCCAGACGCATGTCGTTGACGAAGATGAAGCCATGTACCGGGTCGGTAGAAATGCTGCCCCAGTTCATGCCACCCAGCGAACCCGGGAAGCTCAGCGACAGGTCGGTACCCGGCGCGGTGTACAGGCCGTCGTAGCGCATCTTCTTGAAGTCGATGCGGCACAGCAACTGGTCATACGGGGTGGCGCCCCACATGTCCGATTCGGTCAGGGTCTGCGCGCCGATCTGCGGCATGCCCACCGACTTGGGCTGGGTAGGGGAGTACGGCTCGTTCGGGATGTTGCTTGGCTTGACCGGTACTTCGTCGACCTGGGTCAGCGGCTTGCCAGTGGCGCGGTCGAGCACGTAGATCTGCCCGGCCTTGGTGCCGATCACCACCGCAGGTACCGACTGGCCGTCGTCCTTGGTGAAGTCGATCAGGCTTGGCTGCATGGGCAGGTCGAAGTCCCAGAGGTCGTTGTGCACGGTCTGGAACACCCATTTCTGGTTGCCGGTGGTGGCGTCCAGGGCCAGCACCGAAGCGCCGTAAGTGTGGTCCAGTTTGCTGCGCTCAACGCCGTAGATGTCGGTGGAGGACGAGCCCATCGGCAGGAACACGGTGTTCATTGCCGGGTCGTAGGACATCGGTGCCCAGCTGTTCGGGGTGCTGCGCACGTAGGTCTTGTCGCCCTGCGGAGCCTGGCGATCTTCCGGGTTGCCCGGGTCGAAGGCCCAGCGCATTTCACCGGTGATCACGTCAAAACCACGGATCACGCCGCCTGGCATGTCGGTCTGGACGTTGTCGGCAACACGGCCGCCGACCACCACGGTGGTGCCGGCCATCAGCGGTGCCGAGGACAGCTGGTAGTAGGAGTCCGGGACATCACCCAGGCCTGCCTTGAGGTCGACCTGGCCGTTGTTGCCGAAGCCCTGGCAGAACTCGCCGGTGTCGGCGTCGACGGCAATCAGGCGGCCGTCGATGGTGTTGGTCAGCAGGCGACGCTGGCAGTTGGCACCGGCCGCTACGCTAACGCCGGTGATCGGCGAGCTGTTCGGCTGGGTTGGCTGGGCGATGGCTGCAGTGGCGTCGAAGTAGGCCATGCCACGGCAACGCTGCCAGACCTTGGACTGGGCGTTGATTTCGTTCTTCCACAGCTCTTTGCCGGTGTCGGCATCGAGTGCGATCAGGTTGTTGTGCGGGGTGCAGATGAACACCTTGCTGCCGATCTGCAACGGGGTGAGCTGGTCTTCGGCACCGTTGCCGTCACTGATTGCAACGTCGCCGGTTTGGTAGGTCCAGGCCACTTTCAGCTTGTTGACGTTGTCCCGGTTGATCTGGTCAAGCGCGGCGAAGCGGCTGCCACCTTCGGTGTTGCCATAGTGGGCCCAGTCTTTCTGTTCCTTGCCGGTTTCGACCGGGGTCATGCCCGGGCCTTTGCCGGTGGGGGCGACGCTTGGGTGGGCAACGAACATGTTGCCGACCGCGATCACCAGTACCACGGCCATTACCCCGGCTACGCCGTACGCACCGCGCCCGGCGCTGGCGCCGTTGGCACGCGCCAGCAGCGGGTAGACCAGCGCCACGACCATGCCGATTGCGCCGAACATGAACAGGCGCGAGAACAGCGGCCAGAACACCAGGCCCGCATCGATCAGTGCCCAGATGGCAGTACCGACCAGGAACACGGCATACAGCCAGGCGCCCGCCTTCTTGCGGCGAGCAATGAGGACACCGGCGATGGCCATGGCCAAGCCGCCGATCAGGAAGTACCAGGAACCGCCCAGACCGGCGAGCTTGACGCCGCCAGCAGCGAGGAGGAGGCCGAGCAGGGCGATGATCACGCCCAGGCCGACCAGGATGAAGTTTGTGGCGCCAGAGGCGCGCGGTGTTTCTTTCATGCCAGGGATCTCAGCAGGTGGAATGCGCGCAGTTTAAGCCCTTAGCTTGCTAATTAACAAGTTGGTACATAATTGAGCGAGGCTGATTGTCGCAGGGCTGAACTTACGAAGATGTGGCCAAAAGTATAGATAAGGTGCAGAAAAACGCATTGAACGAGGCGTTTATGACGCCTCTTCGATTTGTATTCATGCGTTGGTCGTAAGCCCAACCTTGCACGGCGTCGGGACAATTGCGCCTTGTGCACGGGCCGGCATGGCCCCTTCAGGCCGGCCATGGGGTGCTGCTGCTATAGAACACCGCGAGCCAGATGGTGGCCGTGCCGGGCGCGGTCCATTCCACGCGGTGGCGGTCGTGCGGGGGGATGTCCAGACAATCGCCCGGCGCCAGCAGGCGGGTGTGGTGCTCGTGCTCGAAACGCAGGGCGGCAGCACCACTGAGCAACATGATCCACTCGCCTTCGGCCTGGTCGTACCAGAAGCCGGGTGGGCTGGCCTGCCCGCTGGAGACGATACGTTCCACGCGGATACCTGGGCGGCTGAGCAATTCGTCGACACGTTCGGCGCTGGCGGGATCGCAGGGCGGCAGGGCGGTCAGCAGGTTGTTCAGGGTCATGGTAAGCCTCCTTGGAAATGGGTGGATTCCACTATGGACGCAATCGCCTTGGCGCGCGCGGCTTGACCCGCCCGGCTGTTTGTAAGAACTTTCCGAGTTTTGGAAGACGGGCTGAACATGGACAAGCTGCTGGCGATGAAAATGTTCGTGGCCACTGTCGATGCCCAAGGCTTTTCTGCTGCCGCGCGCAGGCTAGGGCTGGCGACATCGTCGGTGACACGTCTGGTCGATGCGCTGGAAGCGTCGCTGGGCGCCACCTTGCTCAACCGCTCGACGCGCCAGGTCAGCCTGACCGAGGCCGGCGCCCGTTACTACCAGCGGGCACGGGGCATTTTTGAAGCACTGGACGAGGCGGATGCCAGCATCGCCGATCGCGGCGAGGAGCCTGTGGGTGTACTGCGCCTGAGCCTGCCAGTGGAGTTCGGCCGGCGGGTCATCGCCCCGCACCTGGGGCCATTCCTGGCGCAGCACCCGGCGCTGGAACTGGACATCGATCTCAGCGACCGCCTGGACGACTTGCTTGACGGGCGCTATGACCTGTCGATTCGCCTGGGTGACCCCTCGCCCAATGACGAATTGGTGTGCCGCCGGCTCGGCCGTTTTCAGCGTTGGCTGGTGGCCAGCCCGGCTTACCTGGCCGGGCGTGAGCCACTGCAGCATCCCCGGGAGTTGCTTGACCATGCCTGCCTGCGCTTTCGCTATGGGCACAAAGCGCGCCCCTGGCGCCTGACCTGTGGCCAGGACAGCCTGGAACTGGACGTAAGCGGGCCCTTGCGCAGCGCCAATGCCGACATGTTGCGTGAAACGGCACTGGCAGGCAGTGGTATCGCACTGCTGGCTGATTGGCTGGTACGCGAGGATGTGTTGGCAGGGCGCCTGCAACGGGTATTCCCCGACTGGCAGGCCAGTCCTGGCGCAGCCAATAGCAGCATCAACGCCCTGTATATGCCCAACCACCGGGGCTCACGGCGAGTAAACGCATTCATCGACTTTTGCGAAAATTTGCTCATACACGGTCACTAGTGTTGCGCAGTGCGCAAAGCCGCATTGCGCCACCGCGGGATTCTCGGCGCTGACGTCCATGGGTAAGGTGGCCAGCATATACCCAACCCTTGTCGAGGAACTTCGCATGAACCCCTCCCTTGCGACAGCGCAACCGGCAGCCGCCAGCCTGAGTCGGGCTCTGGTAGTGCTGCTGGCGTTCTGCTGCGGCGCGATTGTCGCCAACATCTACTACGCCCAGCCCATCGTCGGGCTGATCGCCCCCGACCTGGGGCTGTCCACCGAGCATGCCAGCCTGATCGTTTCGCTCACGCAGTTGGGCTATGCCTTGGGCCTGTTATTGCTGGTACCGCTGGCCGACCTGCTGGAAAACCGCCGCCTGATGGTGGCCACCGCGGTCCTGGCCTGCGTCAGCCTGCTGCTGGCGGGCACCAGCAGCAGTGGCCAGGGGCAGCTGTTCCTGGGTTACGCACTGCTGATCGGCTTCAGTTCGGTGTCGGTGCAGATGCTCATCCCGCTGGCGGCGCACCTGGCGCCGGAGCAGCAGCGTGGACGTGTGGTCGGTAACATCATGGGCGGCTTGCTGCTGGGCATCCTGCTGGCGCGACCGCTGTCGAGCCTGGTGGCCGACCACTTCGGCTGGCGTGCGGTGTTCATTGGCGCCGCCGGGGTAATGCTGGCGATCATCCTGTTGCTGTCATTGACCTTGCCGCAGCGGCGGCCCGAGCACAAAGCCAGCTATGCCAGGCTGATGCTGTCGCTGCTCACACTGCTGCGTCGTTATCCGCTGTTGCGCCAGCGTTCGTTGTACCAGGCATTGATGTTTGCAGCGTTCAGCCTTTACTGGACGGCGGTGCCGATGGCGCTTGCCGGGGAGCATGGCCTGTCACAAAGCCAGATCGCTGTGTTCGCCCTTGTCGGCGCGGTGGGTGCCGTTGCTGCGCCCATGGCCGGCCGCCTGGCCGATGCCGGGCATGCCCGGGCAGGCTCGCTGCTGGCGCTGTTGCTGGCGCCGGCGGCCTTGTTGCTGGGGCTGACAGTGCCGGGATACAGCGTGATTGGCCTGGGCCTTACCGGCGTGTTGCTGGACTTTGCAGTGCAGATGAACATGGTCATCGGCCAGCGTGAAGTGTACGCACTGGACCCGGCCAGCCGCGGGCGGCTGAATGCGGTGTACATGACCAGCATCTTCCTCGGCGGGGCGCTGGGGTCGGCGGTGGCCAGTGCGTTGTTCAGCCAGTTTGGCTGGCAGGGCGTGGCACTGGTGGGGGCGGGGTTGCCGGGTGTGGCGCTGGTTGTGTTCCTACTCAAAGCACGCCGGGGTTGAACCGTTACGCGGTGCAGGGCACGGGCTTCGCTCGTGTTCGCGGGCCCGCTATCGGCCAAGCGGCAGCGCCAGGCCAATCAAGGCAAACAGGCTCCCGCAGCAACGATTGAAACCTTTGCCACCCTTGGCCAGCCATGGCCGAATGCGAAACGCCAGGCGCGCCAGCAGGTATTCGACCAGAAATTCGACGCTGGCAAAGGTCGCGGCCATCACCGCAAATTGCAGCACCAGCCCTCGCTGTGGGTCGATGAACTGCGGCAGGAAGGCACCATAGAACAGCAGCACCTTGGGGTTCGCCATGGCCGAAAGCAGGCCCTGGCGAAACAGCCCGGCATTGCCCAGCCGCGCGCTGTGCGCGGTCAATTCCAGCTGCAGGCCTGGACTGCGCCACAGTTGAATGCCCAGCCAGATCAAATAAGCCCCACCCACCCACTTCAGGACGCTCAGCACTGCCGCCGAGGTCTGCAGCAGTGCGCTGAGGCCGAACATGGTCAAGGCGATGAGGGCGCTGAAACCCAATACCCCGCCCACGATGGTGAACAGCGTTCGCCGTGCGCCATAGAGCGCGCCATGGGTCAACGCCAACAGGCTGTTGGGCCCTGGGGTCAGCGACAGGCCGATGCTGGCCAGCAGGTAGATGAGCCAGGTGTCCAGTGCCATGTTGAAAACTGCCTTGTTCGAGAGAGGGCGACAGTCTATGGCGCAACGCTCACGCTGAAAGAGTATTATCTGGTCATACAAGAGTCTTTTCTGGACGTGGTTTCATGCCGCCCGACATTCGCTTGCTGATCATGCCGTTACCGGATTTTGCCTTGCTGCCGTTTGGCGCCTTTCTCGACAAATTGCGCTTCAGCGCCGACGACGAGGACTACAGCCAACAACGCTATTGCAGCTGGACGGTGGCGGGGCTCAGCCTTGAGCCGGTACCGTCGAGCAGTGGCGCAGTGCTGCAGGTCGAGGCCATTGCCGATCAGCTCGACCTTGACCTATTCGACTACCTGGTGGTGTTCGGCGGTCGCAGTGCCATGGCCACCGCGGCGCTGGCGCCACGTTACCAGGCGTTGCTCAGGCAGGCCGCCAAGGCGGGAGTCAAGCTGGTGGGGGTCGACAATGGCGCCTTTCTGCTGGCTGCCTGCGGCCTGTTGCAGGGGCACAAGGTGGTGGTGCACTGGCGTCACGAAGCCGAGTTTCGTGCTGCATTTCCGCAGTTGCAGCTGTTGCGCGAGCAGTTGTACTGCATCGATGGCAACCGCATCACGTGCGCCGGTGGCACCGCCGCCATAGACCTGGCCGTTGCACTACTGTCACGCGCTTGCGGGCGAACCCGGGCGCTCAAAGGGCTGGCTGACATGCTGGTGGACGAGACCCGCGACAGCCGTCACGCCTTGCGCTCGCTGGAGCTGGGTGCTGGTCAGGGGCGCCAGGTGCAGCGGGCGCAAGCCCTGATGCGCCATCACCTGGGCACGCCGTTGGCCGTGGAGCAGCTGGCCGCAGAACTGGGCATCAGCCGGCGTCAACTGGACCGGCAGTTCCAGGCCAGCCACGGGATGAGCACCAAGGCCTGGTGGCTGGAGATGCGCTTGCAGCAGGCGCGCTGGCGTTTGCTCAACTCCAGCCACAGCCTGGCGCAGATTGCCGATGAGGTGGGCCTGGGTGATGCCAGCTACCTTGGCAAGTGCGTGCGGCGTCGGTTTGGGTGTACGGCCCTGCAGTTGCGTGCAGGTCATTACCCGCTCACGTGATCTACTGCGGCGTCCCGAACAACCCTGTCCAGTAGATCCCTGCATCGCTCTTGGGGTCTATCGCATAGGCAGCGCCCAGTTCACGGAAGTCCGGATTCATCAGCGTGGCGCAGTGCCCTGGGCTGTCCAGCCAGCCGTTGACGACCTTTTGCGCGGTGTCACGCCCGGCGGTGATATTTTCGCCGATCTGCTGGTACAGGTACCCGGCCAGTTCCGCCCGGTCACCGGGTGTGCGGCCATCTTTGTCGATGTGGTCGAAGAAGTTCTGGTTGGCCATGGCCCGTGTGTGGTTGGCGGCGACCCCAGCCAGCACTGTGCTCCAGCTCAGTGGCGGGGCGGCGGCAAACGGCTGGCCGCCGCATTGCCGTGGCACCTTGCGCGCGGCGTTGATCTCCTGCAGCACCTTCTGTCCCTCGGCCTGCCAGTCGCCCAGGCGGCCGCTGAGCAGCGGCCGGGCCAGCACGATGCGCCAGTCGCGGCCCTCCTGGCTGACGCCGATATCGACGAATTGCGGGTCGAGCACCACCTGGCAGAAGCTTTCCTCGATGGCATGCATGGCGGCGCGTGCGTCGCGTGGCCCCGACAGGCTGATGGCCTGGACGCTGACCATGGGGTAGGCGGCGCGGGTCATGGCCTGTTGCAGGTCGCGGGTGCCCTCTGGCGACAGCGCAAGGCGTGTGTCGCTGTTGAGCGGCGGCAGTTCCAACGACGCCTCGCCACCGCAGGGCTGGGCCTTGCTGCGGTAGACATTGATCGAATCGATCAACTGCGCCTCTTCGCCGGTGGCTGCCAGCGCCCCGGTCGAAACGACCAGGCCCAGTGACAAGGCGACAACGGATGTCAGGACGCGCATGTGGATCTCCCTATGACTGGCAGCGTCGTGGTATGCGCTGCTCATCCTACACAAGCCCGGGGCTTTTGGCCCGAGGTCGTGCAAGGCAATGAAAACGCCGGCAATCGTTACTGGCGGCAAAAGAGGGAGTAGACCCCTGGCCGGTGGAAAAGTGCGGTCAGTTGCCAATCATTCGCATCGGGCCAGGGTTGTCAGCCGTTTGCGCGTCAATGGGCCAACGCCTGGTTCGGCTTGTAGAACAGGAAGTGGGTGGTCTGCGCGGTCTTGCGATAAGCCTTCGCCCAGTCGGGGCGCACCGTTCGATCGTGAAAGTACAATGCGCCGCCGGTGGGGTCTTTCAACTGCTGGTTCAGTGCCTTGCGTGCGATCTCTTTGGCAACGTCGTAGCGTTGCGGTTCCTCGACCTGGTCCGGGCGCCCGTCACACCACCATGAGAACTGACAGGACTTGGTCTCCACACCCTGTTTGACTACCGCGCAGATAGTGTCGGGAAAGCCATCGTGGCCCAGGCGGTTGAGCACCACACTGGCCACCGCGGTCATGTCTTTGGCGTCGGCGCCCTTGGCTTCCCAGTAGATGGTACGTGCCAGGCAGGTGATGCTGTCATCCAGCGGCGCCTGGCCAGCCGGGTCCACTGCCTGCGTTTCGCCTGGGGTCAGTTTCTCTGCCTTCCTGGGGGGCGGCGCATCTTCAACGACCTTTTCTTCAAGCACTTCGGCCTTGTCCTCGGCAACGGCGGCTTTGGCCGGGTCAGCGGCGTACAGGGGGCCTGCGAGCAGGGCCGAGGTCAAGCCGATCAGCATCAAGTGAAGGCGCATGGGCACATTACCAGGCGGTGGGCAGAATTTCAGTCTAGCCAAGCGTAAGCATTAATACCAAAGGCAGGGTGGCGGCCGCAGCCACTGTCTGCAGGGCGATGAGGGTAGCCATCAGTGGCGCATTGCCGCCCATTTGCCGGGCCATGACATAAGACGACGAAGCGGTTGGCAGCGCCTGGAACAACACCGCCACCACCGCTGCCTGGCCACTCAGGCCGAACAGCCGGCAAACGCCCCAGGTGGTCAGTGGCATGACCAGGAACTTGAACGCCGATGCTGCCATCAGCGGCCGTACCTGCTGGCCGAGGCTGGCGCCACCCAGGGCAGCGCCGACACACAGCAGGCCCAAAGGCAGTGCGGCCTGGCCCAAGGCCTTGACCGTGGCGTCGATACCGGCCGGCAAGCCCAGCCCCGTGGCCCGTAGCATCAGCCCCCCTGCGCAGCCGATGATCAACGGGTTGGCGAAGATCGCCCGAAGCACTGTGGCTGGCGAACTGTGACGGGCGCTGAAGCGGGCAAACACCAGCACGCAGAGCAGGTTGACCAAGGGCACGATGGCTGCGTTGGCCACCGCCGCCAGGGCAATCCCGGCGCTGCCGTAAATCCCCGCAGCCAGGGTGGCACCGATGTAGTTGTTGAAGCGGATACCGCCCTGAAACACCGAAGTGAAATCGGCTCCATCATGGTTCGCCGCGCCCTGATACAGCACCAGCAACACGGCACCGGCCAGGGTCGAGAGCATCAGTGCGCCGGCCATGCCCAGCACCGGTATGCCATCGAGGTTGGCGGTGGCCAGGCCATGAAGGAACAGCGACGGCAGCAGGACGTAGTAGCTCAGGCGCTCGGCACCAGGCCAGAAGCTTTCGGCAAGAAAACCGCGAAGGCGCAGGAAGGTACCCAGGGCAATCAGCAGGATGATGGGGAGCAGGGTGGTTAGCAGCAAGTGCAGCATGGTGAGCATTCCGTGGTCGGGTACGTGCACAGACTACGGGGGCGGATCGATCTGTAAAAACGTTGTTTTCTTCAGTGACCGTTGAGGAAAAATGCATGTTGGTGGGGGCATATCGCGCCTTGGATCAGCCTGGCTTCAGGCTTCCAGGGCGGTCTTCAACACCGCACTCAAATGCCGCCGCTGGCTTTTTTCATGCTCCAGCAACACCACCCGCCGGGTCAGCTGCGGCTCGCCAAACGGCAGGCAGGTGGCGGGTGGCAAGCGTTGCAGGTCGTCATCCGCCATGGGGATGACCGCCACGCCCAGGCCCATCACCGCCATGCGCGCCAGGGCTTCCTGGCTGTCCAGTTCCATCAGTTCGCTCACCTGCACCTGCTGGCGGCGTAGTTCCTGCTCGATCTGCCGGCCGGCCCAGGCACGCTTGTCGAAGCGCAGGAATGGCTGGCTGGCCAGCAACTGCGGCACGCTATACCCGGCCAGCTCAGGGCTGGCAATGGCCCAGAAACGGTCCTCGAACAGCGGTGTGAAGTCCAGGTTCTGCGGGTAAGGGCTGACCGGTTCGGTGGTGATCGCTGCATCGAGCTCACCATCTTCCACGCGCCGCGCCAGCTCCGCCGACATGCCCGAGGCCACGCTGATGTGTAGCTGCGGGTGATGGGCCTTTATCCACACCAGCGCCTTGGGCAAACGCCGCGCCAGCACCGTGTGGATCGCCCCCAGGCGCAAACGGCCGCGCAGGCTTGGGCCGCTGGCCAGGGCATCGGCCAGTTCGTCATAGGCAGCCAGAAGGCTTTCGGCGCGGGCCACCGCCAACTGGCCGGCTTCGGTCAGTACCACCTGCCTGCGGCTACGGTCGAACAAGGTCACCTTCAGTTCGTCTTCGAGGGTTTTGATATGCAGGCTGACCGCCGAGGGGGTGAGGCTGAGCAGGTCGGCGGCGCGGGCAAAGGTGCCGTGGCGGGCGATGGTCACCAAGGTGCGCAGGGCTTTCAGGGACATGCGGTTGAGGTCCGGTTCTCAGCTGACAGAGGCGTATTGTCAGGCCCGGCCCTCTCGCAGCACAAGGCTGCTTCCAGGCCTTGCCGATACGGCTCAGCGACTGCTACGCCCATAGGCCTGGCTGATCCGGTCGATCACCATGGCCAGGGCGACAATTGCCAGCCCGGCCTCCATCCCTTGGCCAACATTCAAGGTCTGGATTCCCGCCAGCACATCCTCACCCAACCCACGGGCGCCGATCATCGACGCCACGACCACCATCGACAAGGCCATCATGACCGACTGGTTGAGCCCGGCCATGATGCTTGGCAGCGCCAGGGGCAGGGCAATGCGCCGCAACCGCTGCCAGCGGCTTGCGCCAAGGCCGTGTGCGGCCTGCAACAACGAGGGGTCGATCTGGCTCAGGCCCAGTTCGGTCAACCGCACCAGCGGCGGCAGGGCGTAGATCAGCGTGGCGAACACGGCAGGCACCTTGCCCAGGCCAAACAGCATCAGCACCGGGATCAGGTAAACGAACGCAGGTAGCGTCTGCATCACATCGAGGACCGGCAACAGCAGCCGTCTGGCCAGTGGCCGGGCGGCCAGCAGGATGCCCAGCGGTACACCCACCAGTACGCACAGGCCGGTACTGACCAGCACCAGGGCCAGGGTCTGCAGCAACTTGTCCCAGAGCCCGAGCATACCGATCAAGGCCAGCAGCGCGACCAGCACGGCGCTGCGCAGCAGGCTGCGGCTGGCGTGCCAGGCCAGCAGACCCACCAGCAACAACAACAGCCACCAAGGCAACAGGCGCAACAGGTTCTCCAGGCCGACCAGCAGTTGCAGCAACTGGTCAGACAAACTGCGCAGGTGGTCGCCGTAGTTCAATACCAACCAGTCGACCAGGCGGTTGATGCTGTCGGCAAAGGAAAACTGCAGGGTCTGCGGGAAACCGCTGCTCACAGGCTGGCCTCGACCTTGGCGGCGATGTCCGCCGGCAGCCAGGCTTTCCACACCTCGCGGTTATCGCGCAGGAAGGTCAGGGCGGCTTCGCGCGCGGGCGTGCGTTTTTCGCTCATGACGGCCAGGGCCTTGTTCAGGCGATCGATGGGCAGGTCTACCTGTTCGAACACGCTGACCAGGTCTGGGTAGGTTTCGCGAAAGGCTTTGGACACGCCAATCGACAACTTTGCCGGCAGCGAGCGGCTGCCTTTCGGGTTGGGGTTGGCGGGGTCGGTGAGGGTGGCCCAGGCCTGGGCATCGAACGGGGGTTCTTCCAGCCGGATGAGCTTGTAGCGCCCCATCAGCGGGGTCGGGTTCCAGTAGTAGAACAGCACGGGTTTGCCGCGCCGGATTGCCGAACCGATCTCGGCGTCCATCGCGGCGCCGGAGCCACTGCGGAAGTTGTTGTAGAGGCCATCCAGGCCATAGGCCTTGAGCTTTTGGCTGTTGACGGTTTCAGACGTCCAGCCGCTTGGGCTGTTGAGAAAACGCCCTTTACCGGGCGATTCGGGGTCGGAAAATACCTGCGGGTAACGCTTGAGGTCCTCGACACTGTGCAGCTCAGGCGCCACGGGCTTCAGGTTGCGTGCGGCATCGCCCTCGATCACATAGGCCGGTACCCACCAACCTTCTTCTGCATTTTTGACCGTATCGCCCAGTGCGAACACCTGGCCGGCCTGTTCGGCCTTGACCCAGGCAGGGCTGCGCCCGGCCCATTCCTCGGCGATCACTTGCAGGTCATTGCGCGCCAGGGCCACCTCCATGCTGACCGTGCTGCCAGGCAGGGTGTCGGTGCGGTAGCCGTAGCCGCGCTCCACGATCAGGCGCAGGATCTCGGTGGTGAGGGCGCCGCTTTCCCAGCCGATGGCACCAAAATGGATAGGCGCAGGTTGCTCTGCCGATGCGGCGCTGTCGGTGCTGGCCAAACCCACCGTCAACAGCAGGCCGGCCAGCAGCGTTGAAATGCTCTTCATGTAAACCTCGTCGTTCGCCACGCCTTGGCAGTGGGGCAAGTGTAGACGACGAGGTTTTGTCAGTTTCAGGGCCACTGGAGTGGCCCCGTTCGCTTCAGACGCGGAACTGGTCCATCAGCGCTTGCTGCTGGTTGGCCAGGCTGTTCAGCGACTGGCTGACCCGCGCCGACTCGTTGGCCTGGCCAGACAGGGATTCAGTGACATCACGAATGGTCGCCACGTTGCTGTTGATTTCCTCGGCTACCGCGCTTTGCTCCTCGGCGGCAGAGGCGATCTGCAGGTTCATGTCGGTGATCACCGTCACCGCCTGGCCAATGCGCTGCAATGCCGTGACGGCTTGGCCGACCTGCTCCACGCCACCTTGGGCCTGGCGGTGGCTGTGGTCCATGGCGCCGACCACTTCGCGGGTGCCGTTCTGCAGGGCTTCGATGACCTGACGGGTTTCTTCCACCGACTCCTGAGTGCGCTGGGCCAGGTTGCGCACCTCATCGGCGACCACGGCAAAGCCACGGCCGGCCTCTCCGGCGCGGGCAGCTTCGATGGCAGCGTTGAGCGCCAGCAGGTTGGTCTGTTCGGCGATCGAGCGGATCACTTCCAGTACCGAGCCGATCTTCTCGCTGTTCTGCGCCAGGCCTTCTATTTCGGCCATGGTGTCGCTCATGTTGGCAGCCAGGGCTCCGATGCTGCTGGTGGTGCGGTCGATTACCGCCAAGCCCTCGCGGGTGGCCTGGTCGGCATCGCGCGCCGCCTGCGCAGCCTGGGCGGCGCTGCGGGCAACGTCCTGGGCGGTGGCGCTCATTTCATGCGAGGCGGTGGCCACCTGGTCGACCTGGCGGTACTGCTGTTCCATGCCGGCGCTGGTTTCAGTGGCAATCGCCGAGGACTGGTCGGCCGTGCCTCGAGCGGCCTGCACCGAGCGTTTGACCTCGGCAATGGTTGGCTGCAACTTGTCGAGGAAGCGGTTGAACCAGCCGGCCAGTTCGCCCAGTTCGTCCTGTTTCTGGTAGGTCAGGCGACGGGTCAGGTCGCCTTCGCCGCTGGCAATGTCCTTCAGCATGGCTGCCACGCCGAGGATCGGCCGGGTAACGCCGCGGGCCATCAGCCATACCAGCAGCAAGCCAGCAATGGCGGCGGCCAGGCCCAGGCTCAGTTCCAGCAAGGTGCCGCTGGTATTGAGCGCGTCAAGTTCCTGCTTCAGGGTTTCGGCCGGCCCGGTCAGGGCGTTTTCCGGCACATCCAGCAACACGCCCCAGGGCTGGGCGTCCGGGATTGGCCGGAATGCCGCCAGCACCTTCAAGCGCTGCCGGTCGTGGAGGGTGGTCAGCTTGCCCTCGGCCAGCTTGCGCACCAGCTCGGCGCCTTTGGTCGGGTCTACCTGGTCGAAGCGCTGGGCCAGCTTGCTGGCATCGGCGCTGTAGCCGGCCAACAGGCCGACCGGGGTGAGAATGCCGACCGTGGTGCGGCCTTCGTAGAGGCTGCGGCTGGCCTCCTGGCTCAGTGCCTGCAGGCTATTGAGGTTGATGTCGATGGACAGGGTGGCAATGATCTTGCCGTTGACCGCCAGCGGGAACACGATGCTGGTCATCAGCACCTGCTGGCCGTCGATGTCGTAGAAGTAGGGCTCCACCACACACACCTTGCCGGAGGTGCGTGGGCATACCCACCAGGTGTTGGCCGGCTGGCCGCTGGGGCCGATCTCGGTGTTGGCCATGTCATGTTCGGGCAGGGCCATCGAGGTCAGCTGGCCAGCGCGTGGCTGCGACCAGTACAGGGCAAAGCGCCCGGTTTCGTTGCTGCCCAATTCTGCCTTGCCGGCAAACAGGCTGTCCTTGTTGTCCAGGGCATTGGGCTCGAACACCAGTGACAGGCCGAGCAGGTCGGGGTTGGCTTGCAGTGCGGCGCGCACCTGGCGGGTCATGTCCTCGCGCAGGTCGAAGGCATCGAGAAAGCGCTTTTCGGCCTGCTCGCGCAGGAACAGCACCTGACGGGCGAAGCCGGCGCCGTACTGGTAGGCATCCATGAACTGGCGGCGAATGTTCAAGGCTTGCACTTCACCTTGTGACTCGATACGCGACTGCGCCGCCTCGGTCAGCATCTGCATGCTGCTGGCCTTGACCAGGTCCGAACTGTGATCCATGCGGTACAGCGACAGGCCGACGAGCAAGGTGACGATAGCGGCCAGACAGAGACCGGCGAGCAGGGTGATCTTCCACTGGATGGAAAGTTGTCGCAAAGGCATGGGGGCGGATCCCTTTTTGGCAATAAGGGTTATGGCTGTATCTGCGATGGGGCCGGGAGGTGTCAAAGCGCTCCCGCCAGGCACCTCGCTGCCTCCCACAATATCGGCCCCTGCCGTTTTTTCTTTATTCAAACATTCAATTTAAATTTGAACGCCACTAACGCGCCGCATCAAGGCGCTTTTGACATCTGCCGCCCACTGCTTCAGAGTTCGCGCTTTTTTCTGTCGTAATGAGGTAAGCCAACCATGAATGCAGTGATCGCCGCGGTCGGCATCATGCTGATACTCAGCCTGTCCCGCGTGCACGTGGTCATCGCCCTGATCATCGGCGCCCTGGCCGGTGGGCTGGTGGGCGGCCTGGGCATCGAAGGCACGCTCAAGGCCTTCAACGGTGGCCTCGGTGGTGGTGCCACGGTGGCTTTGTCCTATGCACTGCTGGGTGCTTTTGCCGTGGCGATTGCCAAGTCTGGCCTGGCGCATGCGCTGGCCGACCGCGCCCTGGGCATGATCGACCGGCGGGGCGACGCCAATGGCGGCAAGCTCAAATGGCTGATGATCGGCCTGATGCTGGCGGTGGCCGTGTCGTCCCAGAACATCCTGCCCATCCACATTGCCTTCATTCCGCTGCTGGTACCCCCTCTGTTGTACGTGCTGACGCGCCTGCGTATCGACCGCCGGCTGATCGCCTGTGTGATCACCTTTGGCCTGATCACCCCGTACATGTTCCTGCCGGTGGGCTTCGGCAACATCTTCCTCAACGAGATCCTGCTGGCCAATGTTGCCCGCGCGGGTGTCGATGTAAGCGGCGTCAACGTCACCCACGCCATGGCCATCCCGGCTGCCGGCATGCTCGTCGGCCTGCTGGTGGCGGTGTTCATCAGCTACCGCAAGAAACGTGACTACGACCTGGCGCGCATCCAGCAGGTGGAGCAGGTGAGCGTGCAGTACAACCCGCTGACCTTGCTGGTGGCCGGGCTGGCGATCGCTGCAGCCTTCATCGTCCAGCTGTTGCTGGACTCGATGATCATCGGTGCCATGGTCGGTTTCCTGATCTTCTCGCTGTCGGGCATCGTCAAGTGGAAAGAGACCGACGACCTGTTCACCGAAGGCATGAAGATGATGGCCATGATCGGCTTCATCATGATTACCGCGTCCGGCTTTGCCGAGGTGATGAAGGCCACCGGTGAGGTTAAGAGCCTGGTGGAAACCTCGGCGCAGTGGATCGACCACAGCAAGGGCATCGGTGCCTTGCTGATGCTGTTGGTAGGCCTTTTGGTGACCATGGGGATCGGCTCGTCGTTCTCCACCGTGCCGATCCTGGCTGCGATCTTCGTGCCGCTGTGCGTGCAACTGGGCTTCGACCCGTTGGCCACGGTGTGCATCATCGGTACTGCCGGTGCGTTGGGCGATGCAGGTTCGCCTGCCTCGGACTCGACCCTGGGCCCGACCTCGGGCCTGAACGTGGATGGCCAGCACCACCACATCTGGGACACCGTGGTGCCCACCTTCATCCATTACAACCTGCCGTTGATGGCGTTCGGCTGGTTGGCAGCGATGACCTTGTAAGGCGGGGAGGGCGTCAGCCCTTGTCGGGCGGCGGCGAGATGCGATTGAGCACGGTGCTGCCGTCCTTGCTGCGGGTCAGGTAGACCGGCAGGACTTTGGGCAGGTTGTTGACCAGGTGCCCCACTTCACGGGTGTTGTAGATGCCGCTGATGCGAATGCGGCCGGTGCTGGCATCGGCCAGTAGCAGCGGGGCGTCGAGGTAGCGGTTGATCACCGGCAGCGCCTGTTCCAGGCTCAGGTTATCGAGCACCAGCTTGCCGCTGCGCCATGCCAGGCTGTTGCCATAGTCGTCGCTTTGCTCCAGCTGCGGCTCGAAGTCGCCCTTGTGGTAGCTGGCCTGCATGCCAGGGCCAAGGCGGTAGCCACCGGCATTGCCCTCACTGGACACCAGCACTGAACCTTCCACCAGGGTGACCTTCACCTGGTCCTGGTACTTCCACACGTTGAACTGGGTGCCGGTGACCCGGGTCTGGCCACTGCCGGCACGCACGATGAACGGGTGGCTGCTGTCGTGTCGCACCTTGAAGAACGCCTCGCCGCGCTTGAGCGTGACCTGGCGTTGGTCCTTGTAGTTGAGGAAGGTGAGTTCGGTGTGGAGGTTGAGCTGTACCGTGCTGCCGTCGCTGAGCTCCACGGTCTGCATGCGGTCACCGGCTTCGAAGTGCTGGTAGTGGTTGGGCAACCAGCCCTGTTCCCACCCCATCCAGCCGGCCAGCGGCAGCACTGCCAGGGCGATGGCCGCAGCAGACGCCAGCGGCCGCCAGTTGCGAGGGCGGGCGGCGTGTCTGGCGGGTGGGTTGAAGTCGATGACGGTGGCGCTGCGCGGCAGCAGGTCGGCTGTTTGCCAGATTTCCAGCATCGCCTGATATTCTTCGTCATGCCGCGGGTCGGCCGCCAACCAGTCAGCGAATGCTTCACGCTCGGCCTGCGTGCAATCTTCGGCGTGAAGGCGCATGCACCAATGCGCTGCGGCGTCGGTGATGGCATCGTCTGGGTTGGGATTGAGGCGGTCGTGGTTCATTGCGGCTCCGGGTTTTGCGCATTCTACCCTTGCGGGAGGGCTCCCGAGAACCAATGTAATGGCGAATGACTATCAGTTGTGCCGGTTTTTCGTCGGATTAGCCACGGTTTTTCAGTGTTTGAGAACCCTTCGCGGGCAAAAGACGATGCCTGCAATGGCCTCCGGTGCAGCCTGGTGCTGCGAAGATGTCAGTGTTTGCAGGTACCGGCCTCTTCGCAGCACACGGCTGCCCTTGCAACAAGCGCGTCGGCGACCCACCGGTCAGAACTGTGTGGCCTCTAGCCCATAAAGGCTGCCACTACCGGTCCGAATGCTCGCCTCCAGCCCCAACCCCCGCGGCAAGACCCGCTGGAAATAGAACGCCGCACAGGCAAGCTTCGCGCCATGAAACGCGTCGTCCTCATCACGTTTGGCCAGCGCCACCGCCGCCATCCGCGCCCACATGTACGCATAGGCCGTCAGCCCGAACAGCTGCAGGTACTCAACCGCTACCGCGCTGACCAGGTTGGCATCCTCGCCAGCCTGCGCCCGCAGCCAGCTGCTGGTGGCCTCCAGCCGCGCCAGGCTCGCCTGCAGGGCCTCGCGGTGCAAGGGCGCATCCACACTGAAGGCGCGCACTTCGCTGGCAAAGCTGGCCAACGCCTGGCCACCGTCGGCCAGCACCTTGCGCCCCAGCAGATCAAGGGCCTGGATGCCGTTGGTGCCTTCATAGATCTGTGCAATGCGCACGTCTCGCACCCGTTGCTCCTGGCCCCATTCGCGGATGTAGCCATGACCGCCGTACACCTGCTGGCCAAGCACGCAGCTTTCCAGGCCGTTATCAGTGAAGAATGCCTTGGCCACCGGTGTCAGCAGTGCCACCAGGCGCTGGGCATGCTCGCGCTCGCCAGCGTCTTCGGCATAGCGTGCCACGTCCAGTTGCTGGCCAACGTAGACGGCGAACGCCCGACCTGCTTCGGTGAGGGTGCGCATGGTCAGCAGCATGCGCCGGACATCACCATGGTGGATGATCGGGTCGGCCGCCTTTTCGAGTGCCTGCGGGCCAGTCGCTGCGCGGCTCTGCAGGCGCTCGTTGGCATAGCGGGCGGCGCTCTGGTAGGAGGCTTCGGCACATCCGATGCCCTGTATGCCGATGGACAGGCGCTCGTAGTTCATCATGGTGAACATCGCTGCCAGGCCCTTGTTCGGCTCGCCCACCAGGTAACCGATGGCACCGTCAAAGTTCATGACGCAGGTCGCCGAGGCCTTGATGCCCATCTTGTGCTCGATCGAGCCACAATGCACAGCATTGCGCGCGCCCAGGCGGCCATCGGCCTCGACCAGGAATTTGGGCACCAGGAACAGCGATATGCCTTTGGCACCGGCGGGCGCATCCGGCATTTTGGCCAGCACCAGGTGGACGATGTTCTCGGTCAGGTCCTGCTCGCCGCCGGTAATGAAGATCTTGCTGCCACTGATGCGCACGCTGCCATCGGCCTGAGGCTCGGCGCGGGTGCGGATCAGCCCCAGGTCAGTGCCGGCATGGGGTTCGGTCAGGCACATGGTGCCGGCCCAGCGGCCTTCGTACAGCGGTGGCAGGTAAGTGGCCTTGAGCGCTTCGTTGGCGTGGGCATCGATCGCCAGGCAGCTGCCTGCGCTCAATGCCGAATACAGGCTGAAGCTGCAGTCAGCCGCGTAGAGCATCTCTTCGAACAGCACGCCGAGCATCTTTGGCATGCCCATGCCGCCGTATTCCGGGTTGCCGCCCAAGCCGACCCAGCCGCCTTCGCGGTAGGTGTTCCAGGCCTCGCGAAAGCCCTCGGGGGTGGTGACTTGGCCTGCGTCGAAGCACACACCTTGCTCGTCACCGTTGCGGCTGAGCGGGGCGATCAGCTGGCCGGTGACTTTGGATGCTTCCTCGAGAATGGCGTCGGCAGTGTCGGCATCGATGCGTTCGGCCAGGGCGGGCAGTCGGGCCCACAGGCCCGAAGCGTTGAACACGTCATGCAGGACGAAGCGCATGTCGCGCAGGGGGGCGGAATAAGTGGTCATCGGCAGCTCTAGCAATAGTGGGGGAGGGTTGGGCGTGCGCTGAACCTTCAGGCGCAGCCGTGTGCTGCGCCTGAAGGGGAGTGGCTACGGCATCAGAGGGCCTTGGCCCGGTCGCGCAGCACGTACTTCTGGATCTTGCCGGTCGAGGTCTTGGGCAGCTCGCCGAACACTACGGTCTTCGGCACCTTGAACCCGGCCAGGTGCTCGCGGCACCAACTGGTGATGTCGGCTTCACGGGTGTCCTCCCGGCCTGGCTTTAAGGCAACGAAGGCGCACGGGGTCTCGCCCCATTTTTCATCCGGGCGTGCCACCACGGCGGCTTCCAGCACTGCCGGGTGCTTGTACAGGGCGTCTTCGACCTCGATGGTGGAGATGTTCTCGCCACCGGAAATGATGATGTCCTTGAGCCGGTCCTTGATCTCGATATAGCCGTCGGCATGCCACACGGCCAGGTCGCCGGTGTGGAACCAGCCGCCACGGAAGGCTTCGGCGGTGGCTTCAGGGTTCTTCAGGTAGCCCTTCATCACCGTGTTGCCGCGCATGAAGATTTCGCCCAGGGTATCGCCGTCGCGGGGTACTGGCTGAAGGGTTTGCGGGTCGGCGACCATCAGGCCGTCGAGGGTCGGGTAGCGCACGCCTTGGCGAGATTTGATCCGTGCACGCTCTTCCAGCGAAAGCGCATCCCATTCGTCATGCCAGGCACACACGGTCACCGGGCCGTAGACCTCGGTCAGGCCATAGGTGTGGGTGACCTTGATGCCCATTTGCTCCACGGCGCCGATGACCTTGGCCGGTGGTGCGGCGCCGGCGACCATGGCCTGCACCGGGTGCTCGATGGCTGCCTTGGCCGCCTCGGGCATGTTGACCAGTGCGTTGAGCACGATCGGCGCACCGCACAGGTGGCTGACTTTGTGCTCGCGGATCAGGGTCAGGATCTTCTGCGGGTCGACCCGGCGCAGGAACACATGGGTGCCGGCCAGGGCGGTGATGGTCCAGGGGTAGCACCAGCCGTTGCAGTGGAACATCGGCAACGTCCACAGGTACACCGGGCGGTGGCCCATGGCCCAGGTCATCTGGTTGCCCAGTGCGTTCAGGTAGGCGCCGCGGTGGTGGTAGACAACGCCCTTGGGGTTGCCGGTGGTGCCGGAGGTGTAGTTCAGCGAAATGGCCTGCCACTCGTCATCGGGCCATTCCCAGGCAAATTCCGGGTCGCCTTCGTTGAGCAGGGCCTCATAGTCCAGCTCGCTGACCGCGCGGCCCTCGCCGTACTCCGGGTCATCCACATCAACCACCAGCGGCGGGTGTTCAAGCAGTGCCAGAGCGCCTTCGATGACCGCATGGAACTCGCGGTCGGTGATCAGTACCTTGGCCTCGCCATGCTGCAGCATGAAGGCGATGGCCTCGGCATCCAGGCGCACGTTCAGGGTATTGAGCACGGCACCGGTCATGGGTACGCCGAAGTGCGCCTCGAGCATGGTCGGGGTGTTGGGCAGCATCACTGCCACGGTGTCGCCACGGCCAATGCCACGACCGGCCAGGGCGCTGGCCAGGCGCCGACAGCGTTGGTAGGTTTCTTGCCAGTTGCGGCGGATGGCGCCGTGGATGACGGCGGGGTAGTTGCCGTACACGGCGGCGGTGCGTTCAATGAAGCTCAGCGGGGTGAGGGCGACATGGTTGACGGCAGCGGGCATCAGGCCCTGGGCATAGATCGACATGCGGTAATCCTGTAAGGGAGGCAGACGCAGCCTGTGCACCTGGCCCCCGATGGCTGATTGTTAGCTCTGTTCAGGGTGCAGGGGGCGGACGGTGGGCCGCCCCCTCTGTCGCAGTTTTACGCGAGTCGCTATGGTATTAGGAATATCGACTATAGCAATATAGTAAAACTACTATAAAAACAGGCCGCCTACCGTGGATGACACTGCTTACCCCTTGCTTGGCAAAGACCCGCAACCCAGTCTGTTGCTGGCCAGTGATGCAAGCCCGCTGGCACTCAACCCGGCATTGCAGGCCTGGGTCGCCGAAGGGCCCGAGCTGGCTCGCTGGCTGCCGGCCAATTGCGCCGCCCTGGTGCGTGCCTGTCTGCGTCAGCATCGGGCGATCAGCGATGTCGAAGTGCAGGTCGGCGAACGCATCGTGTTGTGGACGTTCATGCCGGACAACCAGGGCCAGCAGGTGCTGGGGCGCTGCCGCGATGCCAGTGAAGAGCGCCATGGCGCACGCGAAGCCAACCGCGCCCGACGCCTGTATCGGCTGATCATCGAAAACACCACCGACCTGATTTCCCGGCACAGCCCCGATGGCCGCTTTCTCGATGCCTCACCGGCAGCCTACCGCCTGCTCGGCCTGTGGCCCGAGCAGCTGCGTGGCATGCCTGTGCATACCCTGCTGCATCCGCGCGAGCGGCGTCAGGTACTGCGTCAGGCCTCAGCCGCACTGGACCAGGACGGCTACCACACGATGACTTGCCGGGTACGCCAGGCAACAGGTGACTACCGTTGGTTCGAAATCGCCAGCCGGGCGATCCGCGAGACCTATACCGGCGCGGTGGTGGAGGTGGTCAGCGTGTCCCGCGACATCACCTTGCGCATCGAAGCGCAGGAAAGCCTGGCGCACAGTGCCCGCCTCGCTACCCTGGGCGAGCTGGCCTCGGGCATCGCCCATGAGATCAATCAGCCACTGGCCGCGGTGGTCAACTATGCCAACGCCAGTCAGCGTTACCTGCAGGGCCTGGAACGTGATCCCCAGGCGCGCGAGCGGGTAGGCCAGGGCCTGCAGCGTATCAGCGAGCAGGCCACCCATGCCGCCGAAGTGATCCGCCGTCTGCGTGCCTTCCTGCGCAAGGGGCCGCGCCGCCTGCAGGCACTGGACGTGGCCGAGCTGGCCGGCGAAGCCATGCGCCTGTGCGCCTGGGAAGCCGCGCGGGACCAGGTGCAGGTGGAGCTTCGCATGAGCGCTCAACTGCCCTTGGTGTATGCCGACCGGGTGCTGCTGGAGCAGGTGCTGCTCAACCTGCTGCGCAATGCCATCGATGCCAATCGCGAGCAGCAGGGGGAGCGGCCGTCACGTATCCTGCTCTGCGCGGCGCGCGATGGCGATGGGGTGCTGGTCGAGGTAGCTGACCAGGGCCCGGGCGTGGCACCCGAGCGGCTGGATGAAATCTTCACGCCCTTTACCACCAGCAAGGCCGACGGCCTGGGCTTGGGCTTGAGCATGAGCCGCAGCCTGATCGAAGGCTTCGGTGGCAGCCTGTGGGCGCGGGCGGGTGACAACGGCGGTCTGGTACTGTGCTGCCGGCTGGCGGTCAGCAGGGAATAAGGGGAGGCAGTGTTGCAAGCAAAAGTGTATGTGGTCGATGACGACCAGGGTATGCGCGACTCTACGGTCTGGCTGCTGCAGTCGGTGGGCCTGCAAGCCTTGCCGTTTGCCAGCGGGCAGGCGTTTCTCGACGCCTGCGTCGATGATGGGCCCGCCTGTGTGCTGTTGGATGTGCGCATGCCGGGGCTGGGCGGGCTGGCTGTGCAGCAGGCGATGCGCGAGCGTGGCCTGATGGTGCCGGTGATCTTCGTCAGCGGTCATGCCGATGTGCCGATCGTGGTGCGGGCGTTCAAGGCCGGCGCCTGCGACTTCATCGAAAAACCCTACAACGATCAGTTGCTGCTCGACAGCGTTCAAGCTGCGCTGGAGCACGCCGGGCTGGCGCGACAGGGCGATCAGGCACTGGCCTTGGTGCAGGCGCGCATCGACGGCCTGACGCCGCGTGAGCGAGACGTCTTCGTACCGTTGGCCCAAGGGTTGAACAACCGCGAGATTGCCGAGCAGTTGGGCATCAGCGTCAAGACCGTGGACCTGTACCGAGGCCGGGTGATGAAGCGGTTGCAGGCGGGCAGCCTGGCAGAGCTGGTGGGAATGGCGATTGCTTGCGGGGCGGTGGAGGCGCTGGGCCTGCGAGCACGTTAACCGCCCTTACGCAGGCCCTGGCAGGGGCGGCCTTGTGTGTCGCGATGGGCCGCAGGGCGCGCCTGCGGGGGCGGTGTGACCGGCAGAAAACACGAATATTTAATAGCTGCCTAATGAAGGCTTTGACATTAACTGCCTAAGCAGTAATATTTCTACACACTTAACTGAGCAGTCAACGATGGCCCATTTCTCCCCCGAAAACTTTCAGACCTGCGCCATCGGCATGTTGCTGGGCCGCGCAGCGATCCTCAAAGACCGCATTCTTGACTGGCACCTGGAGTCAGAGGGCGTCACCGCCGCGCAGTTCAAAGTGCTGATCATCGTCACCCAGTACCAGGTGGATACCCCGGCCGAACTGTGCCGTTACCTGGGCCTGGACAGCGGTTCGATGACCCGCATGCTCGACCGCCTCGAGCAGAAGGAGCTGATCGTGCGCAACCGCTGCGCCGACGACCGTCGCCAGGTGCGCCTGGCACTCACCGCCGACGGCCAGCGCCTGGCCAACCGCCTGCCGGAAATCGGCGCCGCCGCCATGAACGAGTTGTGCGGCGTGCTGGCACCTGAGGAGCTCAAGACCCTGGAAGGCCTGCTGGCCAAGGTGCTGCTCAGTGCTGGCGACCCGTTGACGATCCGCCGCTTCGGCGACCGTTGAACCCTGTAACGAATTATCCAAGGTATTGTCATGGCCACTCCCACAGACACCCCGACTCCCTCCGTCGCGCCTGAGCCGTCGCGCAAGCGCAAGGCTTGGCTGCTTGGCCTGCTGTTGCTGCTGATCCTTGCCGGGGTCGGCACCTGGGCCTGGTACAGCATTGTCGGGCGTTGGCACGAAAGCACCGACGATGCCTACGTCAACGGCAACGTGGTGGAAATCACCCCGCTGGTCGCTGGCACCGTTACCAGCATCGGGGCCGATGACGGCGACCTGGTCCATGCCGGCCAGGTATTGCTGCAATTCGACCCGGCCGACAGCGAAGTGGCCTTGCAGTCCGCCGAAGCCAAGCTGGCACGCAGCGTGCGGCAGGTGCGCGGGCTGTACAGCAACGTCGACTCGCTGAAGGCTCAACTGGAAACGCGCCAAGCCGAACTGCGCAAGGCGCAGCAGGACTTCAACCGGCGCAAGGTGCTGGCTGACAGTGGTGCGATTGCCGCCGAAGAACTGTCCCATGCCCGCGACGACCTGAGCGTTGCCCAGGCCGCCGTCAACAGCGCGCGGCAACAGCTCAGCACCAGCAGCGCGCTGGTCGACGACACCGTGGTGTCCTCGCACCCCGATGTCATGGCTGCAGCTGCCGACCTGCGCCAGGCCTACCTCGACCACGCCCGCACCACATTGGTCGCGCCGGTCACCGGCTACGTCGCCAAGCGTACCGTCCAGTTGGGCCAGCGCCTGCAGCCGGGCACCGCGACCATGGCGGTCATCCCGCTGGATCAGGTGTGGATCGATGCCAACTTCAAGGAAACCCAGCTGCGAGAGATGCGCATCGGCCAGCCGGTGGAAATCACCGCTGATGTGTACGGCAGTGAGGTCAAGTACAGCGGCACGGTCGACAGCCTTGGCGCGGGCACCGGCAGCGCCTTTGCCTTGCTGCCGGCGCAGAACGCCACCGGCAACTGGATCAAGATTGTCCAGCGAGTACCCGTGCGCATCCACCTCAGCCCCGACCAGCTCAAGGACCACCCGCTACGTATCGGCCTGTCCACCGTGGTTGAAGTCGACCTGCATGACCAGAGCGGCCCGACCCTGGCCCAGCAGCCACCGCAGAAGGCCAGCTACACCACCCAGGTGTATGACCACCAGCTGATCGAAGCCGACAACCTGATCGCCCGGCTGATTCACGAGAACAGCGCAACCGGCAAGACGGCGCAACGATGAGCAACAACGCCGCTGCCCAGTTCACGCCGCCAAGTCTGCTGCTGACCACCATCGGCCTGTCGCTCGCGACGTTCATGCAGGTGCTGGACACCACCATCGCCAACGTGGCCCTGCCGACCATTTCCGGCAACCTGGGGGTGAGCTACGAGCAAGGCACCTGGGTCATCACCTCGTTCGCGGTGAGCAACGCTATTGCCTTGCCGCTGACCGGCTGGCTGAGCCGGCGCTTTGGTGAAGTGAAACTGTTCATCTGGGCCACGCTGCTGTTCGTGCTGGCTTCGTTCCTGTGCGGTATCGCCCAATCGATGCCCGAGCTGGTCGGCTTTCGTGTCTTGCAGGGCGTGGTCGCCGGGCCGCTTTACCCGATGACCCAGACCCTGCTGATTGCTGTCTATCCCCCGGCAAAACGGGGGATGGCACTGGCGCTGCTGGCGATGGTCACGGTGGTGGCGCCGATTGCCGGGCCGATTCTTGGGGGCTGGATTACCGATAGCTACAGCTGGCCATGGATCTTCTTCATCAATGTGCCCATCGGGCTGTTCGCTGCTGCCGTGGTGCGCCAGCAGATGCGCACGCGCCCGGTGGTCACCAGCCGCCAGCCGATGGATTACATTGGCCTGCTGACCCTGATTATCGGCGTTGGGGCCTTGCAGGTAGTGCTGGACAAGGGCAACGATCTGGACTGGTTCGAATCGTCGTTCATCATTGTCGGCAGCCTGATTTCGGTGGTGTTCCTGGCGGTGTTCGTGATCTGGGAGCTGACCGACCGGCACCCGGTGGTCAACTTGCGCCTGTTTGTGCACCGCAACTTCCGCATTGGCACCATTGTGCTGGTCGGGGGGTATGCCGGGTTCTTCGGTATCAACCTGATCCTGCCGCAGTGGTTGCAGACGCAGATGGGCTATACCGCGACCTGGGCGGGCCTGGCGGTGGCGCCGATCGGTTTGCTGCCGGTGATCATGTCGCCGTTCGTGGGCAAATATGCGCACCGTTTCGACCTGCGGGTGCTGGCTGGGTTGGCGTTCCTGGCGATCGGCACCAGTTGTTACATGCGTGCCGGTTTCACCAGCGAGGTGGACTTCCAGCACGTGGCCTTGGTGCAGTTGTTCATGGGGATTGGCGTGGCGTTGTTCTTCATGCCGACCTTGAGCATTCTGCTGTCTGACCTGCCGCCGCACCAGATTGCCGACGGTTCGGGGCTGGCAACATTCCTGCGAACCTTGGGCGGGAGTTTTGCGGCTTCGTTGACCACCTGGATCTGGATCCGTCGGGCGGACCAGCACCATGCCTACCTGAGTGAGCACATCAGCCAGTTCGACCCGACGACGCGGCATACCCTTGAGCAGTTGGGCGGGGCCAGCCCGCAGAGTTATGCGCAGTTGGAGCAGATACTCAATGGGCAGGCTTACATGATGTCGACGGTGGATTACTTCACCTTGATGAGCTGGGTGTTTGCCGGGTTGATTCTGCTGGTGTGGTTCGCCAAGCCGCCCTTTACCGCCAAGGCGGGCCCGGCATCGGCGGGGCATTGAGCTAAAATCAAGGCAAGATCCCGATGCTCTCGCTCTCGCTCTCGCTTCGGCTTTTGATTTTGCTTCTAAGCGCGCGATAGCCCAGGCGCCGGGGATTGCGACTTCAGGAGGCCGAGCGTAGGGCTTGCGAAGGGAGGTGACGGGCATGGATGCCCGTCAAGCGCTGGGCCCCAGGATGGGGCCTGCAGCGCGGTCCTCCCGGGAGCAAGCCCGGAGCGAGGGAACCCCGGAGCGTAGCGCAGGGGCCGGATGATAGGAGCCAGCGTTTTTTGGTTACTTTTTGTCGCGTTTGACAAAAAGTGACCCGCCGTAAGGGCGGAAAGGTGACTGTGCGCCACCTGCGCGAATGAATACCTACTCGATGTGAATGCCCACATCCAAGAAGCAAGAAGCAAGAAGCAAATTCGTCTGTTTTGACTCAGCGAACAGTCCATTCGCGATGGCGACGCTGACTCACCTTTTCGCCCTTACGGCGAGTCACTTTTTGTCAAACGCGACAAAAAGTAACCAAAAAACGCTGCGCTCCCATCATCCGGCCCCTGCGCTACGCTCCGGGGTTCCCTCACTCCGGCCTTGCTCCCGGCAGGACCGCGCCGAAGGCCCCATCCTGGGGCCTCAGCGCTTGACGGGCATCCATGCCCGTCACCTGCCTCCGCAAGGCCTGCGTTCGGCCTCCTGAAGTCGCGAAGATCAAGATCAAGATCAAAAGCCAGATCAACAGCCAGATCAACAGCCAGATCAACAGCCAGATCAACAGCCACATCAACAGCAGAGGGGTGGCTGTGCTGATCTTCGTCATTCCAACGCAGCGCCATTTCGCCTATTGTCGATGCTCCCATCCCCAAACCATTGGCAAACCCATGGAGAACGTCATTGTCATCACCGGCGGCAGCCGCGGTATCGGCGCTGCCACTGCGCTGCTGGCCGCCCGCCAGGGCTACCGCATCTGCATCAATTATCACGCCGATGACCAGGCCGCCGAAGCCATCCTCAGCCAGGTCCGCGCCCTGGGCGCCGAAGCCATCGCGGTGCGCGCCGACGTCAGCGTCGAAGATGAAATCATCCAGCTGTTCCTGCGCGTCGACGATGAGCTCGGCCCGGTCACCGCACTGGTCAACAACGCCGGCACCATCGGCCAGCAGAGCAGGGTCGAGGACATGTCCGAGTTCCGGCTGCTGAACGTCATGAAGACCAACGTCGTCGGCCCCATGCTCTGCGCCAAGCACGCCCTGCTGCGCATGGCGCGCCGGCATGGTGGGCAAGGCGGGGCCATCGTCAACGTATCATCGGTAGCCGCACGCCTGGGTTCGCCCAACGAATATGTCGACTATGCCGCCTCCAAGGGCGCGCTCGACACCTTCACCATCGGCCTGGCCAAAGAAGTGGCAGGCGAGGGCGTGCGCGTCAATGGCGTACGACCAGGCTATATCCATACCGGTTTCCATGCGCTTTCGGGTGACCCGGACCGCGTCAGCAAGCTCGAACCTGGCTTGCCCATGGGCCGAGGGGGGCGTCCCGAGGAAGTGGCCGAGGCCATCCTCTGGTTGCTTTCGGACAAAGCCTCCTATGCCACCGGCAGCTTCATCGACCTGGGCGGCGGGCGCTGAGCGCCCGTCAAGGTTCCAGCAGCTCGCGAACCCGCTCTGCCAGTGCTTCCAGTTCGAACGGCTTGGTCAACACCAACGTACCTTGCAGCGGTTGGCCGTCGCTGAACGCCGCACTCTCATCGTAGCCGGTGATCAACAGCACCTTGAGGTCCGGGTAGCGCTCACGGCAGCGTTCGGCTACCTGGCGGCCATTCAGGCCGCCAGGCAGGCCGACATCGCTCAGCAGCAAGTCTGGCCGTTCGCCGCTTTGCAGGTGGGTGAGGGCAGACGGACCGTTCTCGAAGGCGTCCACCCGATAGCCCAGCTCTTCCAACACTTCGCCAATCACCAGGCGCAAGGCCGTCTGGTCTTCAACCAACAGAATGCGTTTTGCAGCCTCGCTGCTTCTTTGCAAGGGCGCGCGCGGAGGTTTGCTGACTGGCGCCTGGGCTTGCTCGTGGTGGCGGGGTAACAGCAGCTCGATGCGGGTACCCTCGCCAGGCGCCGACAGCACCCGTAATTGCCCACCCGACTGGCGCACGAAGCCATAGGTCATGGACAGACCCAGGCCGGTGCCCTGGCCCATCGGCTTGGTGGTGAAGAACGGCTCGACTGCGCGCTCGACAACTTCAGCCGACATGCCGCTACCGTTGTCGACGATGCTCAGCCGCACGAACTCGCTGGCCGGCAGTTCCATTGCCACGGCCTGCTCGTCGTCAAGCAGCAGGTTGTCGCCGATGATCTCGATCACACCCCCGGCAGGCATGGCATCGCGCGCGTTGATGCATAAGTTGAGCAAGGCGCTTTCCAGTTGGGGAGGGTCGATGAAGGTCGGCCACAGCTGGCTGGCGAAGCGGCTGCTCAGGGTAATCGCCGGGCCGATGGTGCGGCGCAGCAGGTCTTCCATGCCAGCCACCAAGGTGGCCACTTGCGTGGAGCAGGGTTGCAGGGTCTGCTGGCGGGAGAACGCCAGCAGCCGGTGCACCAGCGACGAGGCCCGCTGCGCCGCGCTGCTGGACAGCTCCAGCAAGGGCGCCAGGGCGTCGAAGCGTGACTGGTCCAGGCGTTGACGCATCAACTCCTGGGCGCCCAGGATGCCGCCCAGCAAATTGTTGAAGTCGTGGGCAATGCCGCCACTGAGCTGGCCTACGGCCTCCATCTTCTGTGCCTGGCGCAGCGCCGCTTCGGCCTTGGCCAAGCGTTCCTGCTCCTGCACTCGCTCACTGATGTCATAGGCGAACAGAAACGCGCCCTGTACCTCGCCTATGGGGTCGCGCAAGGCGTTGAAGCGCAACTCATAATGACGCACCGCGGGGGGCTTGCCGAAGGTGCCGATCTCGATGAACTGCTCGCCTGCCAGGGCGCGCTGCCACATCGGCAGAATAGGCGTCTGGCCGGCGGTGCCATCCTCGAACAACCCGGGCAGGTAGTCGCCGATTTCGGGTGTCCTCCCGTACAGCAGGTGGAAGTCATGCCTGGCCTGGCGATTGACAGCCAGCCAGCGCAGGTCCTTGTCGACCACATGCACATTGACCACACTGTGATCGACCAGCTCGGCAAACAAGCGGCGCTCCGCCAGTGCGGCATTCACCCGTTGCTCGAGCTCTTCGTTCAGGCGCTGCAGGGCCTGCTCTGCACGCCGGCGTTCGGTGACATCCTTGAACAGTACCGCTACCTGGCGTTTCTCGGCAGGTTCTATGCGAAAAGTGGTCACCGACAGCACGTGGCCCGTGGCAATCAGTTCCTGCTCGAAGTGCAGCGGTTCGCCGGTGCGAAGCACCGCGCCATAGCGGGCCACCCAGTCATCCGCCTCATCGGGCACCATCTCGCGCAGTTTTTGCCCGACCACGTTGGGGATGCCGGCGTGTTTGGCATAGGCTGCGTTGGCCAGCACATGCACGTAGTCACTCAGGGGGCCATGAGGGCCATCGAAGAACTCGATGATGCAGAAGCCTTCGTCCATGGTGTCGAACAGTGAGCGATAGAAGTCCTGGTCGTGCGCCTGGTGGCTTGCAAGCCGTTGCTCCAGCAGTGTGTTCTGTCGCTGGAGGTCTTCGACTTGTTGGCGCAGTGAGTTCAGATCACGAGAAGGCATGCCTGCGTCCGGCCAATGAAAAGTCCTGACTTTAACGTGTTCACCTGCAGGCGAATAGCCACTCAGGGTGACTGGGCGGTGCTCCCCAGCAGCCGTTCAAGCGCCTGGGCAAGTGCTTGCAGATCGAAGGGCTTGGCCAGCAGTTCGGTGCGCCGGTGGGGCCGCGCATTTGCCGTACTGTGCGCAAGGTCATAGCCTGTGATCAGCAGCACCGCTGCATGGGGTGCAATACTTCGACAGGCGTCCGCGAGTTGGTAGCCATCGATACCCCCGGGCAGGCCGACATCGGTGATCAGCAAGTCTGGCGCAGGGGCTTCCTGCAAGGCCTTGTATGCCTGGCGGCCATCTTCGAATGCTTGAACTTCATGGCCCTGGTCCAGCAATACCTCCAGCATGACCAGGCGCAGGGCCGGCTCGTCTTCCACCAGCATCACCTTGCACACGCGCTGCTGAAGTGAGACCGCAGGTGCAGTCCCCTCGACGTGGGGGCAGGGTGAAGCGGCGGCGACGCTTTCATCGCAGGGGAGATACAGGTTGATGGCGGTACCCTGGCCAGGCGTGCTATCGATGACCAACTGGCCACCGGATTGCCGCACAAAGCCGTAGACCATGGACAACCCAAGGCCAGTGCCCTGGCCGAGCGGCTTGGTGGTGAAGAAGGGCTCAAGGGCGCGCTGCATCACTGCTTTGGACATACCCATGCCGGTGTCTTCAACGCGGATACGCAGAAACTGGCCAGCGGCCAGGCCCAGCTGTCTGGCTTCGGCGCCTTGCACTTCGACATTGGCGCAACCGATGCTCAAGGTGCCGCCAAGCGGCATGGCGTCACGTGCGTTGATGCACAGGTTGAGCAGCGCGTTTTCCAGTTGCTGTGCGTCTATTCGGATGGGCCATAGTCCGGCATGTGTCTGGTCGTGGTAGTCGACATAGGGGCCGGTGGAGCTGCTGATCAGGTCGTGCATGCCGGCCACCAGTTGCTGCACATCGACCCGTTGCGGGACCAGCGTCTGCTGCCGTGAGAATGCCAGCAAGCGCTGCACCAAGGCTGCGGCGCGTTGGGCATTGTGCCGGCTGAGTTCAAGCAGCTGCGCGGTGTCCGCCAGGCGTTGCTGCACCAGACGTTGCCCGGCCAGTTCCAGGGCGCCAAGGATGCTGGCCAGCAGGTTGTTGAAGTCATGGGCAATCCCGCCGGTCAACTGGCCGACCGCCTCCATTTTCTGCGCCTGGCGCAGTGCTTCTTCGGCCTGTTGCAGGCGTTCCTGTTCGGTCACGCGCTGCGTGATGTCATAGGCGAACAGGTAGCCGCCCTGAATTCGCTGCTGAGCATCGAGCCACGGGTGGTAGCGAATTTCGTAGTGGCGTGGTGCGTCGTCCAGCCCGAAGGTGACGGTGTCGATGAACGCTTCCCCTGCCAGTATGCGCGGCCATATCGGGGCCAGGCGGCCCATGATGTCGGGTTGACCGGTCAGGAACTGGGGTACGTAGTCGCCAATCTGCGGCACGAAGCCTCGGTAACGCTCGAAGGTTTCGCGCGCCGTGCGGTTGATGGCCAACAGGCGCATCCTGCGGTCGGCAGCAAACACGTTGGCCGGGCTGTTGTCGAGCAGTTCTCCAAGCAGCCTGTCATGCGCCTGGACGCTGTCTTCGCGCTCTGCCAGGCGTGCTTCCAGTTCTGCGACACGCGCTTGCAATTGTGCAAAGGACGCAAGCGTATCTGGCTGCATGACGAAGGCCTGATGATCGGATCGAGCAACTATAGTTGCCCCTCGGGCCCCTCGCTATCAGAACGAGCGAATGATCCGCCCGAGGGTTTCCATGGCCTGTTCGGCGCCGTCATGCCAGGGGCTGCCGTAGTTCAGGCGGATGCAATTGCCGAAGCGTCGGGTGGGCGAAAAGATCGGCCCGGGCGCGATGCTGATGCCTTGGGCCAGGGCCATGTGGAACAGCTTGAGGGCGTCCATCTGCTCGGGCAGTTCCAGCCACAGGAAGTAGCCGCCGGAGGGCTGGCTGACCCGTGTCTGCGCCGGGAAGTGGCGGGCGATGGCTGCCAGCATGTTGGCCTGCTGGCCCTCCAGCGCGTAGCGCAGCTTGCGCAGGTGGCGGTCGTAGCCGCCGTGTTGCAGGTAGTCGGCGATGGCCGCCTGGGCCGGCATGGAGGCACAAAGGGAGGTCATCAGTTTCAACCGCTCGATCTTCTGCGCAAAGCGCCCGGCGGCCACCCAGCCAATGCGATAGCCCGGTGCCAGGCTTTTGGCGAACGAGCCGCAGTGCATGACCAGGCCTTGGGTGTCGAAGGCTTTGGCGGGTTTGGGCGCCTGTTGCGAGTAGTACAGCTCGGCGTAGACGTCGTCTTCGATCAACGGCACCTGGTGGCGCGCCAGCAACTCCACCAGGGCCTGTTTCTTGGCCTCCGGCATGCTTGCACCCACCGGGTTCTGGAAATTGGTCATGCACCACACGGCCTTAACCGGGTGCTTTTCCAGGGTCTGCGCCAGCACCCCCAGGTCCATGCCCTCGCGCGGGTGCACGGGGATTTCCACGGCCTTGAGCTTGAGCCGCTCCAGCACCTGCAGGCAGGCATAGAAGGCCGGGGCCTCGATGGCGACCAGGTCGCCCGGCTGGGTCACGGCCTGCAGGCACAGGTTCAGGGCCTCCAGTGCGCCGTTGGTGATCAGCAGCTCTTCCATCGGCAGCATCAGCCCACCGACCATGTAACGCAGGGCGATCTGCCGGCGCAGCTGCGGGTTGCCGGGGGACAGATCGGTCACCACCATGCGCGGGTCCATGCTGCGGCTGGCACTGGCCAGTGAGCGGGACAGGCGTTGCAGCGGGAACAGTTCAGGGCTGGGAAAGGCTGAGCCGAAGGCAATGGTGTTGGGGTCCTTGATCGAGTCGAGGATCGAAAATACCAAGGCGCTGACGTCGACATCGGTAGACTCGCTCACCGGTTGCAGCGCCTGCGGCTCGCTGAACTGACGCGGAACGTGGGCGTTGACGAAATACCCGGAGCGCGGCCGGGCGCGGATCAGCCCGCGCCGTTCCAGCAGGTAATAGGCCTGGAACACGGTAGACGGGCTGACCCCGTGGGTCTGGCTGGCGTAGCGCACGGACGGCACGCGCTGGCCGGGGCCCAGCACCCCGGAGCGGATCAGTTCGGCAATGTCATCGGCGAAGCGTTCGTAGCGTTTCATTCTGGCCTTCTGTCCAAGCCTGGCAGGCAAGGTGGCGTGAGTGTAAAGGATCAGCGGTTCATGGGGGCGACGAAGCGACTGTGCGCCACGCTGCGAATAGTGGGGTCGTCTCGCTCGCTGATTTCAAAGCTCAGCGTCTGCGAGCTGCTGCTCGGGCGCTCGGCGAGCATCGCCACCGACACCGGCAGTTCGCTCATTTCGCCAGCAGGGATGACCAGTGCGCTATTGCCCTGCAGGGTGAAACCGTCAGCGTCCAGCAGGCGCAATTGATAGTGCTGGGTACGTTCGGTCTTGTTGATGACTTTGAGCAGGTAAATGTTCTCGATCTGGCCTTGGGCGTTTTCGCGGAACAGGCCGCGGTCCTTGATCACATCCAGCGATACCATCGGGCGCATCTGCAGGGCCACCACCAGTGCCCCGATCATGACCAGCAGTGCGGCAGCGTAGCCCAACAGGCGCGGGCGCAGCCAGTGCGTGGTACCGCCTTGCAGGCTGTGCTCGGACTTGTAGCCAATCAGGCCGCGGGCGTAACCCATCTTGTCCATTACCCCGTCACAGGCGTCGATGCACGCGGCACAGCCGATGCAAGCCATCTGCAAGCCATCACGGATGTCGATGCCGGTGGGGCACACCTGCACGCATAGGGTGCAATCGATGCAGTCGCCCAGTCCCTGGGCACCGACGTCACTGCCTTTCTTGCGCGGACCACGGGCTTCGCCACGACGCGGGTCGTAAGCGACCGCCAGGGTGTCCTTGTCGAACATCACGCTCTGGAAGCGCGCATACGGGCACATGTGCAGGCACACCGCTTCACGCAGCAGGCCGGCATTGATGTAGGTAGCGGCCGTGAAGAACAGCACCCAGAACAGTGCCACACCGCCCAGTTGCAAGGTGAGCAATTCTGCGGCCAGTGGCCGGATCGGGGTGAAGTAGCCGACGAAGGTCAGCCCCGTGAGCACGCCAATGGCCAACCACAGGCTGTGCTTGAGCGTGCGACGGGCCAGTTTGTTCAGGCTCCAGGGCGCCGCGGCCAGCTTGATGCGCTGGTTGCGGTCCCCCTCGGTAACCTTTTCGCACCACATGAATAGCCAGGTCCAGGTGCTTTGCGGGCAACTGTAACCGCACCAGACGCGCCCGGCGTAGACGGTGATGGCGAACAGGCCAAAGGCACAGATGATCAGCAGCGCCGACAGCAGGATGAAGTCCTGGGGCCAGAAGGTGGCGCCGAAGATGTGGAACTTGCTGTTTCCCAGGTCCCACAGTACGGCCTGGCGGCCGTTCCAGTTCAGCCAGGCCGTGCCGAAGAACAGCACGAACAGGGCGCCGGCAAAGCCGATGCGCAGGTTACGGTAAAGCCCGGTAAAGCTGCGGGTCTGGATGCCGCTGTCGGTGCGTCGCGCTTGGATGCTGGCTGGGGCGGTGGCGATCTCTGTAAAAGGGATTCTATCGTTCATGGTTCGGTGCTCATCAGGCCTCGATCAGGCATGAGCACTATGGCGCTGAAGCTGTTATCAGCACAGGTTCAGATTTTACGATAAAAACCATATCAGATTTGCCGCATAGCCCCGGCAGGCCTCATATCACCGAGCCTGGCGCGCTGGCCTTCAGATGCCTGCGGCTATCCACCGCACCCGCCACGGTCAGTGCATCGGCCTCGGTTTCGGTAATGGGCACGCGTTGGCCGGCCAGTATGGCCACCGACATGCGCAACTGCTCGTCGGTGATGATCTCGATATCCGGGCCTTCGCCCTCGATGCGCAGGCCTTCGCCGATCAGTGTGCAGCGGCGGGTGGTTTCGTCGATTTCAATGGGCATGGTGGGGTCCTCCCGGGGTGATTACAGGGTGGACCACGGTCAGGGGCCAGTTGCTGCATCAGCAAGCTGAGCGGCACTTTGCAGTACGTGTGACGGTCAACCTTGCATAGGGCAGGCCTGCTGACGTGGCAGGCGGATTCATAAAGCTCAAGCAGGGGAAACAACTGCGATGGACGTCATCTGGCAAGCAATCCAGGCGGAATTCGCCGATGTCACCGATGAGCGCGAGGTGACGCAAATCCTTGTGCGCTTGCTGATGGCTGCTGTGCTTGGCGCAGTACTGGGCTTCGAGCGCGAACACAAGGGCAAGTCTGCCGGAGTGCGTACCCACATGCTGGTGTCGCTGGGGGCCGCCCTGTTCGTGCTGGCGCCCAGTATGGCGGGGGCCGATGAACAGGCACTCAGTCGGGTGATCCAGGGCATCGTTGCCGGTATCGGTTTTCTCGGTGCGGGTACCATTCTGAAGGGTAACGGCCAGGACACCAGCCATGTGAAGGGCCTGACGACCGCTGCCGGGCTATGGATGACGGCTGCCATTGGCACGGCGGCTGGCATGGGGCGCGAAGCCACGGCGCTGATCAGCACGGTACTGGCCCTGCTGGTACTGGGCACGATGCCGTTGCTGGTGGAGAAGGTCGAAGGGCAGAATGAGGAGAAGCAGAAGGAGGAAGAGGGCAGGAAGCACTGAGGGGAGCCGAAGCTCCCCTCAAAGCGTTGTTGCCTGCTCTTTTTTTATTATTGGGACCGGCCTTTTGTTGTTTTTGTCGGCTTGTCCTGGTGTTGCGGGCGACCCCCATGCGGGGTCAAGAGCAAACGTATTTTTTTGAGCGCTGACCTGCTTTCATCATTGCTGATCCGAACCTGGCTGCCGCTACCTTGAGGTAGTTTTATTGTTCTGTGCCAGACCGCGGGGCGAACCCCTGAAAAGCGTGTCGACTCCAAAAAAATCTGCTTGCTACGCCTCTGCCGTGTTGTTCTTGTTATGTCAGAGCCGTTACCTGTTGTTTTTATTGGGTATCGCGTTTTTTTTGTTGTTGTACCAGAGATATAGCAGGGTGCGTGCCAACTTTTGGAAACCCTTTAAAATCAATGAGTTAAGAATATTGGTCGACACCACCCAGCCTGAAATTCTGCCGATTTGTTTCCCTGTTACCCGATTTTTTGCTGTGAAATGTGCGGGAGGTAACACTTCACCCACACCAATGTGACACCCGTGTGACCTATCGTGCGCTGCACGCCCGTGCTACCCGCGACCCGTTGTCGCGGCCCAGCACGTCGCTGATGCGCTGGCCGGCGGCTATCAGCCGGCCCAGGTCGATGCCGGTTTCAATGCCAAGCCCCTGCAGCAGGTACACAACGTCTTCGCTGGCGATATTGCCGGTAGCACCCTTGGCGTAAGGGCAGCCGCCCAGCCCGGCTACCGAGCTGTCGAATACGCTGATGCCTTCGAGCAGGCTGGCATAGACGTTGGCCAAGGCCTGGCCGTAAGTGTCATGGAAGTGTCCGGCCAACTGCTCGCGCGGTACCTGGGCCGACACCACCTCGAACAGGCGTCGGGTGTCGCCTGCGGTACCGGTGCCGATGGTGTCACCCAGCGAGACCTCGTAGCAGCCCATGTCGTGCAGGGCGCGGGCTACCGGGGCCACCTGCTCGGCGCTGACCTTGCCCTCGTAAGGGCAGCCAAGCACACACGACACATACCCGCGCACGCGCACGCCGTGGCTGCGCGCAGCGTCCATGATGGGTTCGAAGCGCTTGAGGCTTTCGCTGATCGAGCAATTGATGTTGCGCTGCGAGAACGCTTCGGAGGCGGCAGCGAACACCGCTACTTCCTTGACCCCGGCAGCCAGGGCGTCCTCGAAACCGCGCAGGTTCGGCGCCAGCGCGGCATACGTCACACCGGGGCGCTGCTGGATGCCGGCGAATACCTCGGCAGAGCCGGCCATCTGTGGCACCCACCTGGGGGACACGAAACTGCCCACTTCTATATAGGCCAGGCCCGCTTCGGTAAGGTCGTTGACCAGGCGTACCTTGTCGGCGACGCTGATGGGCTGGGCTTCGTTCTGCAGGCCGTCGCGGGGGCCGACTTCGACCAGGCGGACGTGTTTGGGCAAGGACATGGCGGGTTTCCTGTGGCGTTCAGCGGTTGTCTTTGTTGTTCAGGGTGGCGGCCAGGGCTTGTTCGCAGCGTTCCTGGGCGGTGTCCAGTTCCAGTTGCATCTGGTGAATGTCCAGCATCTGCTGCTCCAGTTGCGCGCGGCGCTCGGCGATCTTCGCCAGCATGCTGTTGAGCTGTTTGAGGTTGCCGCTGGTGGGGTCGTACAGTTCGATCAGCTCGCGGCACTCGGCCAGGGAAAAGCCGATGCGCTTGCCGCGCAGGATGAGCTTCAGGCTGACCTTGTCGCGCGGTGAGTAGATGCGTTCCAGACCACGTCGCTCAGGGCTGAGCAGGCCCTGTTCTTCGTAGAAGCGGATAGCGCGGGTGGTGATGTCCAGCTCGCGGGACAGGTCGGAGATGCTGTAGGTCTGAGTGCTCATGCTCGGGCTCGGCGTGGGGTATGCGGATATCCTGAGGGCAGGTTGACGTATACGTCAAGAAGAGGCCGCCAAGGATTATTCCGACAACCCTGATCTGCGATACGCATTGGGCGTTTGCCCACTCAAGCGCTTGAACCACCGGGCGAAGTAGGTCGGGTCGGTAAACCCCAGGCTGTCCGACAACTGCCCGATGCTCATCCGCGTGTAGATCAGGTTGCGTCGCGCCTCCAGCAACAACCGCTGGTGCACCACCTGCAACGCTGTCTGGCCACTCAGCGCCCGGCACAGCTGGTTCAGTTGCAAGCTCGGAACATTCAGCCGCGCGGCAAACGCTTCAACCGACAGATGCTCGCGGTAATGCGCTTCGACCAGGCGCAAGTATTGCCCCAGCAACAGCCGGTCACGTTCATCACGGTTACGCGGTGCCTGCCCTTGCTGCTGACGGCGGCTGATCCACACCATCAGCGCGGTCACCAATGCTTCGAGCATCGCTGCACGAGCCGGGGCACTGCCCTGGTACTCCCGCTGCAAGGTGTCGACCAGGCTGCGCAGGTGCACGCGGTCATGGCCCAACGGATAGCACGCAGGTTGTGCCAGCACCGTCAGTGGCGCGCCCAGGCGCTGTTCCAGGTTCGCTACAAGAGCAGTACCAAAGGTCAGGACATAGCCCTGGATATCGGCGCTGAAGCGAAAGCCATGCACGGTCATCGGTGGCACGACCTGGATCGCCGCTTCGCCGATGGCACTGCGCACCCCCTCGATCTCCACCTGGGCCTGGCCACGCTGTACATACAGCAGCTGGAACAGCTCGGCATGCTGGTGCGGCTTGATCTCCCAGTGATGCAGGCGGCTGCGTGCCGGGATCGACTCGCAGTGCAGCAGGTCGGTGCCGGGCCAGGCCTGATTTTCGCCATACAGCTTGAACAACGGGACGCCGGGGAGGGTGGATTTCATCTGGGTTGGCCTGTCCGTTAATCGAACGCTTTTCGTAAAAGTGCAGGTTTTTTATGGAATAGCACACTTAAACGGCGTTTTCTGCCAGTAAAAATGCAATGGCAAACCCTAACAGTAGATGCCGCCCCGCTGCCAGTCCCGGGCCGGTATCGTCCGAACAGAGACAACAACAATGAAAACTCAGGTTGCAATTATTGGTGCAGGTCCGTCTGGCCTGCTGCTGGGCCAGCTGCTGCACAAGGCCGGTATCGATAACATCATCGTCGAACGCCAGACCGCCGAGTACGTACTAGGCCGCATCCGCGCCGGCGTGCTGGAGCAAGGCACGGTCGACCTGCTGCGCGAGGCCGGCGTGGCCGAGCGCATGGACCGTGAAGGCCTGGTGCACGAGGGGGTCGAACTGCTGGTTGGCGGGCGTCGCCAGCGTCTGGATCTCAAAGCCCTGACCGGCGGCAAGACGGTGATGGTCTACGGCCAGACCGAAGTCACCCGTGACCTGATGCAGGCCCGCGAAGCCAGTGGTGCGCCGATCATTTATTCAGCCGCCAACGTTCAGCCGCATGAATTGAAAGGCGAGAAGCCCTACCTGACGTTCGAAAAGGATGGCCGGGTGCAGCGGATTGACTGCGACTATATCGCCGGCTGCGATGGCTTCCACGGTATCTCGCGGCAGAGCATCCCGGAGGGCGTGCTGAAACAGTATGAGCGGGTTTACCCGTTTGGCTGGCTGGGCCTGCTGTCGGACACACCGCCGGTCAATCACGAGCTGATCTACGCCCACCATGAGCGCGGTTTCGCGTTGTGTAGCCAACGCTCGCAAACACGCAGCCGCTACTACCTGCAGGTACCTTTGCAGGATCGGGTCGAGGAGTGGTCTGACGAGCGTTTCTGGGACGAACTGAAAGCCCGTTTGCCCGCCGAGGTGGCGGCGGACCTGGTCACAGGCCCCGCGTTGGAAAAAAGTATTGCGCCACTGCGTAGCCTGGTGGTCGAACCCATGCAGTATGGTCACCTGTTCCTGGTGGGTGACGCGGCGCACATCGTCCCCCCTACGGGTGCCAAAGGTCTTAACCTGGCGGCCTCGGACGTCAACTACCTGTACCGCATTCTGGTCAAGGTGTACCACGAAGGGCGCGTCGACCTGCTTGCGCAATACTCGCCACTGGCACTGCGCCGCGTGTGGAAGGGCGAGCGCTTCAGCTGGTTCATGACCCAACTGCTGCATGACTTCGGTAGCCACAAGGATGCCTGGGACCAGAAGATGCAGGAAGCTGACCGCGAGTACTTCCTGACCTCGCCGGCGGGGCTGGTGAACATTGCCGAGAACTATGTGGGGCTGCCGTTCGAAGAAGTGACCTGATCCGTCATTGCGCAAACCTGGCACTCATGCAGGGAGCAAGGGCTGCATTGGTCAGCGAATGGCTTGCCGGTAATTACACCAAGGCTTGAAGTCGAGACTGCGTATGACCGACAGTGCTTCGCTGAATAGGTGATGGCAGGATGCATGACGATGAAATATCCCACCCCGCTGATCGGCGCTCTGTGCCTGCTGGCTACCAGTAACTGGGCCGGCGCCGACCAGGTATTGCCCGCGCCACCGGAACTGGCCTCCGGCTACCGTAGCGGTTTGCAGCCGGTGCACGCCAGCCGGCACATGGTCGCCGCAGCCAGCCCGCTGGCCAGTGAAGCGGGGCGGGCGATGTTGCGTGCCGGCGGCAGTGCGATTGACGCCGCCATCGCCATGCAAATGGTGCTGACACTGGTCGAGCCGCAGTCCAGTGGGATCGGTGGCGGAGCGTTCATCCTGTACTGGGATGGCAAGCGCGTGCAGGCATTCGACGGGCGTGAGGCAGCACCTGCGGCGGTGACGGAAAAACTGTTCCTGCAAGCCGATGGCACACCCATGCCGTTCCGGGTGGCGCAGATCGGTGGGCGTTCGGTGGGCGTGCCCGGGGTGCTGCGTGCCCTGAAACTGGCCCACGAGCAGCACGGCAAGTTGCCCTGGCACGACCTGTTCGCCCCGGCCATCGCCTTGGCACGCAACGGCTTCGCGGTTTCCGAGCGCCTGCACACGCTACTGGCCGGGGACCCCTACATTGCCCGCTCACCCGCAATGGCTCGTTACTTCCTGGATGAACAGGGCAGGCCGCTGGCCGTGGGTACAATTCTGCGCAACCCTGAGTTGGCACAGACCTTCGAGCAGATCGCCGCACAGGGGCCCGAGGTGTTCTACAGCGGTGAAATTGCCGAAGCCATCGTCGCCAAGGTGCGTGGCCATGCCAATGCCGGGTATCTGTCGTTGCAGGACTTGCAGCGGTACCAGGCCAAGGAGCGCGAGCCGTTGTGCGGTCCCTACAAGGCCTGGCAGATCTGCGGCATGCCGCCGCCCTCATCGGGTGGGGTGACCGTCCTGCAAACCTTGGGCCTGCTCGAAGCCGTGCAGCGCACCGCGCCGCAACGCGACCTGGCAGCGCTGCGACCGCTGGCCACCTCGTCCCCGGCCCGCCTGGAAGCCCCGCCGTTGGCCGTGCACCTGATTGCCGAGGCCGAACGCCTGGCCTACGCCGACCGCGCTCAGTACCTGGCCGACAGCGACTACGTGCCCGTCCCGGTCAAGGCCCTGACCGATTCTGCTTATCTGGCCAGCCGCGCGGCGCTGATCGGCGAGCACAGCATGAAGCGCGCCCGCCCGGGCCAGCCGCAAGGGGCGGACCTGACGCTTGCGCCCGACCGCTCGCCACTGCGCATCTCCACCTCTCACCTCAGTGCGGTGGATGACAGCGGCCAGGCCCTGGCCATGACCACCTCGGTGGAGGCCGCATTTGGCTCGCACCTGATGGTCAAGGGCTTCCTGCTCAACAATCAGCTGACCGACTTCTCGTTCATCCCCCACGAGCACGGCAAGCCTGTGGCCAATCGGGTGCAGCCGGGCAAACGGCCGCTGTCGGCCATGGCGCCGACGTTGGTGTTCTCGCGTGCCACGGGCGAGTTTGTCGCGAGCCTCGGTTCGCCGGGTGGTTCGCAGATCATCGGTTACGTGAACAAGGCGCTGGTCGGCCTGCTGGATTGGCAGCTCGACCCGCAACAGGCCGCGGGCCTGCCCAACTTCGGCAGCCGCAATGCCGGCACCGAAGTGGAAGCAGGGCTGAGCAGCCCGGCGCTGATCCGCCAGTTGGCAGCCTGGGGCCATGAGGTGACACCGATGACCATGACCAGCGGCATGCAGATCATCCAGCGCAGCGGCGAGGGTTGGTCAGGCGGTGCCGATCCTCGGCGGGAAGGAGTGGCCCTCGGTGACTAGCCGTGATAGAACGCAGACTTGCCATTCAGTCGTTGAATATCTAGATGTCTATCAGCGTGAAATCGAATAGAGCTCTGTTCGACCTCGACCTGCTGCGCGCCATTGTCGTGGTGGCCGACTGCGGCAGCTTCACCACCGCTGCCGCGCGGCTGCATTCGACCCAGTCGACGATCAGCCAGAAAGTACGCCGCCTGGAAGACATGGTCGGCCACCGCCTGCTGGTGCGAGGCAACCGTGATGTGCTGCCGACCGACGCCGGGCAGACCTTGCTCGGCTATGCCCGGCACATGCTGGCCCTGAACGATCAGATGCTTGAAGCCCTGGCCGGGGCGATGGTGGGCACCACGGTACGGCTTGGTGTGCCCGAGGACTTCGTGGGCGGGCGTACCACCAATGCGCTGTCGGCATTCAGCCGGCTGCACCCACAGGTGAAGCTCGAAGTGACCAGCGGCTTGTGCCGTGACCTGAGCCAGGCCTATGACAATGGCGAACTTGACCTGGTGCTGCTCAAGCAGCGGCGCAACAGCCGTGAGGGTGTGGCCTGTTGGCCAGAGCGTCTGCAGTGGATCGACAGCGCACACACGCCTGCCTTCGAGCTGGACCCGATCCCGTTGGTCACCTTTCCGCCACGCGGCCTGTACCGCGAGGACATGATCAACGCCATCGAAGGCATGGGGCGGCGCTGGCGCATCAGCTTTACCAGTTCCAGCCTCAGTGGCATCCAGGCTGCGGTCGCCGATGGCATGGGTATCAGCCTGCTGCCGCCCAGGGCGGCCACCGGCGAGCACAGGGTGTTGGGGGCCGGGCAAGGGCTGCCGGAGGTCGACAGCTATGAGATCGTCATCGTGCACCGGCCGACGGCGGATGTGATGGTCAAGGCGCTGGCTGAGGTGATGACGCAGTTGCTGGCGGGCGGTGGGATCTGACGATCTGTGGTCGATGCGCTTGTACATGACCCAAAGCCCACACACACTTTCGACCAACCCGATTCAATGTCAGGCAACCCGTCGGATACGCCTTTTGCCAGCGCGGCCTCGGGTGTGGCTGAACAGGTCTTTCGGGTCGTCCTCCACCCACGGCACCAGGTCGATCTTGGTGCCCATCCCGCGCTTTTCGGCTTGCTGTAGTACGTACCGTAGTACGGTGTAGTCTTCGAGGGCGAAGCCCACCGAATCGAATACAGTGACCTGGCTGTCGCTTTGGCGGCCCTCGGTTTCTCCGCGCAGCACGCGCCACAGGTCGACCACCGGAAAGTCCGCCGGCAGCTGCTGGATCTCACCTTCGATACGGGTTTGTGGCTCGTACTCGACGAACACCCGCGCGTTGCGCAGCACATCGGCGTGCAGCTCGGTTTTGCCAGGGCAGTCACCACCCACGGCGTTCAGGTGCATACCGGGCTCCAGCATGTCGGGGGTAATGATGGTGGCGTAGGCCTTGTCGGCCGTCACCGTGGTGATGATGTCCACGCCTTTCAGCGCCTCGGCAACCGAACTGGCTCGGCGGATGGTCAAGCCGCTGTATTCCTTGAGGTTGGCGATAAGCTTGGCGGTGGCCAGCGGGTCGGTGTCGTAGGCGACGATTTCTTCGATGCCCAGGTGCTTGTGGAAGGCCAGGGCCTGGAATTCGCTTTGCGCGCCGTTGCCGATCAGCGCCATCTTGCGCGCGTTCGGGCGGGCCAGTGCCTGGGCTGCCATCAGCGAAGTCGCTGCGGTGCGCAGGGCGGTGGCGATGGTCAGTTCGGACAGCAGCACCGGGTAACCGGAGTCGACATCGGCCAGTACACCGAAGGCCATCACCGTATGCAGGTTGCGTGCAGTATTGGCCGGGTGGCCGTTGACGTATTTGAAGGCATAGCGGCTTTTGTCGGCGACCGGCATCAGTTCGATCACGCCCACTTCCGAGTGGCTGGCAACGCGCGCGGACTTGTCAAACGCCTGCCAGCGTTTGAAATCGTCCCACAGGGCAGCGGCAAGCTCGCCAATAAACGGCGCTACGCCAATGTCATGCACCAAGTCCGACATGGTTGGAACATCAATGAAATACGTCATGCTCTTGCACCTTGTTATTGTGCGCTTGCCCAGCAGTGCGGGGTAAGCGCTTGAGATTATCGAAGTGAAGCCGCATGAATATTTTGATGACAGGTTGCGCCAATCGGAAGCATACAGGTTGTCAGTTTCATCAGGCTTCTGGACAATCTGCCAACCCAACGTAGCAATCTGATTATTTGGCAGGCTTATGGACACGATCGATCGGGAACTGATTGCACTGTTGCGGGACAACGCACGTACCCCTGTGCTGACCCTGGCAAAAAAGCTGAAGGTGGCCAGGGCAACGGTGCATAACCGCATCACCCGGCTTGAAGAGCAGGGTGTGATCATCGGTTACACGGTACGTTTGCGCTCCGATGCGCTGGACCAGGGGGTGCGGGCAATCACCAGCATCGGCATCAGCGGCCACCATGCCGCAGAGGTCAAGCACGCGCTGCGCGGGCATCCCAATGTGGTGGCCATCCACACCACCAATGGCCGCTGGGACTTGATGGCAGAGCTGCGCGCCGACACCCTCGAAGCGTTCGACCGGGCGCTGAACACCATCCGCTCGATCCCGCATATCGAGAACACCGAGACCAGCATCCTGCTGTCGACCTACAAGATGTGACCGCTGAGCCAGAGAGGGGTATTGCATAAAAAGCTGCTGGCCCTGCTGCAGTCGGCCTATGGCCTGCCGGCACTTCAAGGTTGGCGCTCAGCCACCGCTCGCAACGTACGCAACGTCACCACCGGCGTATCCACCACAAACCGGTTGGCCAGCCACCCTGGCACATCCCCGGCAGGGGCGGCTTGCAACTGGTAGGTCACCTCGGTCACCCGGTCACCCAGCGGTTTCATCTGCCACACACCACTCAGGTGCTCTACCCGGATCAGGCCGTCAACCTTGGGGATCCTGTCGGGATCGGCGCGCAGGTGGCGCACCAGGGTACCGTCGACCAGGCGTTCGCTGGTCACTTTCAGCACGATGTCCCGTGGCCTCGCCGGCCAAGGCAGCTGGGTGGTCAGGTACACCCAGGTGTTGTCACCCTCTACCTCCAGCAGGCGCATCTGATCACAGGCGTACAGCCACTTGCAGGCCACCCGCAGGTTATCCTGCAGGTCAGTGAGCGTACGCACGCTGGCTTTCATGGTGCTGACACCACGAAACTGCTGGTAGGGCGAGTCGCCTGCATCTTTCAGGTACACGCGAATGCCTTCGCGGTCGTAGGCCAGGTGCCAGTCATCGGTGGCCAGGGCAGAGGCGCACAGCAGCAAGGCCGCGAGCAGCAGGCAGCGGTTCATGGCCGGTACCCTGCAGGGGTGGGTATTTCAGTATGCGCGGCAAACAGAAAGCCCGCCAGGTTGGCGGGCTTGCGGGCATCAGCCTGGGCTTAGCGCTTAGGGTTCAGCGTCAGGTGTACGTGACGGTTCACGTCCTTGTACAGCAGGTAGCTGAAGTTGCCTGGGCCGCCGGCGTAGCAGGCTTGCGGGCAGAAGGCACGCAGCCACATGAAGTCGCCGGCTTCCACTTCGACCCAGTCCTGGTTCAGGCGGTAAACTGCCTTGCCTTCCAGCACGTACAGGCCGTGTTCCATCACGTGGGTTTCTGCGAACGGAATCACACCGCCGGGCTGGAAGGTGACGATGTTCACGTGCATGTCGTGGCGCATGTCGGCCATGTCGACAAAGCGGGTGGTTTTCCAGCGGCCTTCGGTGCCCGGCATCTCGATGACGGTGGCGTTGTCGCGGTGGGTGACGAAGGATTCCGGTACGTCCAGGCCTTCAACCTTCTGGTAGTGCTTGCGCAGCCAGTGGAAGGTGACGTTGGACTTGCTGTTGTTGCGCAGGCTCCACTCGGCGCCCGGGGCCAGGAAGGCGTAGCCGCCAGGAACCAGGGTGTGGTGTTTGCCTTCGACGGTGATGTCCAGTTCGCCTTCGACGATGAACACCACGGCTTCCGCATCGGCGTCCAGCTCAGGGCGCTCGCTGCCGCCTTCCGGGGCCAGTTCGACGATGTACTGGGAGAACGTTTCGGCAAAACCGGTCAGCGGGCGGGCGATGACCCACATGCGCATCTTGTCCCAAAAGGGCAGGTGGCTGGTGACGATGTCACGCATCACGCCTTTAGGGATGACGGCATAGGCTTCGGTGAACATGGCACGGTCAGTCAGCAGCTCGGTTTGAGCCGGGTGCCCACCGTGGGGGGCGAAGTACGAATGGTTCGACATGGACGATCTCGACTTGTTGTTCTCTCCCCATGCCTTGAACCGCACCGGCCGGTGCGGCGCAGGGGATGTGGCCACAGAATAGGGTCGAGTGCGTGGCATCCACAAATTAAATGTTGGAATACCCGGTATTTGATCGCTGAATGCTGACCTGGCGCCCAACGTGCCGTTCGGGCAGCTGGCCGCCGCGGCCGAACAGCTTGTGGCGCAGGGGGCCCTCGGTGTAGCTCAGCGGGTAGCGGCCGCGCCGTTGCAGCTCGGGCACCAGCAGGTCGACCACATTGGCCAGGTCGTCCGGTTGCACGGCGTAGGTCAGGTTGAAACCGTCGATGCCGGTATGGTCCAGCCAGGTTTCCAGCTGGTCGGCCACCTCGCTGGCAGCGCCGATCAGCACGGGGCCGCGACCGCCCAGGCCAACGAACTCGGCGGCTTCGCGTACGGTCCAGCGGCGAGTGGGGTCGGCGGCGGTAAAGGCTGCCAGGGCGGCACGGCCAGCATCGTTCTCGACGTACTCGATCGGTGCATCGGGGTCGAGGCCGGCGAAGTCGATGCCGGTCCAGCCTGACAGCAGCGCCAGGGCAGCGTCCAGGTCGACATAGCGGCGATAGTCGTTAAAGCGGGCCTCGGCTTCTTCCCGCGTGGGGGCGACAATCAACAGCGCCTGGGCGTAGATCAGCACTTCGTCACGGCCACGCCCGGCCGCTTCGCAGGCCTGGCGGATGCCGTCGGCGTAGCGGCGCAACACCGTCGGCGTTGGCCCGCTGATGAACACGCATTCGGCATGCCGTGCGGCAAACTGCTGGCCGCGTGCCGACGCACCGGCCTGGAACAACACCGGGGTGCGTTGCGGCGACGGCTGGCACAGGTGCATGCCGGGCACCTGGAAGTGCTCGCCCACATGGTTGATCGGGTGTACCCGCGAGGGTTCGATATAGCGCCCGCTTTCACGCTCCAGCAGCACGGCGTCGTCGTCCCAGCTTTTCTCCCACAGTTTGTACAGCACTTGCAGGTATTCCTCGGCCAGGTCGTAGCGTTGGTCGTGGCCCAGTTGACGCGCCAGGCCGAGGTTGCGCGCAGCGCTGTCCAGATACCCGGTGACGATGTTCCAGCCGACCCGGCCATTGCTCAGGTGGTCGAGCGTGGACATGCGCCGGGCGAAGGGGTAGGGGTGTTCGTAGGTCAGCGAAAAGGTGACACCGAAACCCAGGTGCTCGGTCACCCCGGCCATTGCCGGCACCAGCAGCAGCGGATCATTGACCGGCACCTGCACGCCACCGCGCAGGGCGGCTTGCGGGCTGCCTTGATAGACGTCGTAGATACCCAGCACATCGGCGATGAACAGGGCGTCGAACAGGCCGCGCTCGAGCAGGCGGGCCAGGTCGGTCCAGTAACTCAGGCGGTTGAACGCCACACTGGTGTTGCGCGGATGGCGCCACAGCCCAGGGGACTGGTGGCTGGCAGCGTTCATGCTGAAGGCGTTGAAGCGGATCGGGCGAGGCATGGTCAGCGCGCTCCGTTCAAGGCAACACGGAAGCCGGGTAGACCGCTTCGGCCACCTGTAGCTTGCGTGGAATCAGGCCCAGGCCCTGGAAGGTGTCCGCCAGCTTCTGTTGTTCGGCAACGATCTGCGGGGTGATAGCGACGGCGTTGTAGTTGCGCCGTTCGCTGGCCACTTCCAGCACCTGGGTGCTGATCCCCAGCTGCGGTGCCAGCAGCGCGGCCACTTCGGCGGGCTTGGCGTTGGCCCACTGGCTGACCTTGCTCAGCTCGGCAAAGAAGGTTTTCAGCAGTGCACGGTGCTCGTCGGCATAGCGGGCTGTGGACAGGTAGAAGGTGCGGTTGTTGGACAGGCCGCTGCCGTCGCGCAGGTTTTTCAACCCTGGCTGGCTTTCTGCGGCGGCGAGGAACGGGTCCCACAGGGTCACGGCCTGCACACTGCCCGATTGCAGGGCGGCCACGGCATCGGCGGCATTGTTGACGTAGGCGGGGGTAATGTCCTTGTAACTGAGGCCAGCCTGCTGCAGGGCTACGGCCAGCAGGTATTGGGCATTCCAGCCGCGGCCGGTGGCCACGCGCTTGCCTTTCAGGTCCTGCACACTGGCCAGGTGGTCCTGCTCGCGCACGACCAGGCCAATGCCGCGTGGGTAGGGTTGTTCGGCGGCCAGGTAGACCACAGGCTTGCCGGCGGCCTGGGCGAACACCGAGGGGGCATCGGCTGCGTGGCCGAGGTCGATGGCGCCGGTGCTCAGTGCCTCCAGTAGCTGGGGGCCTGCGGCGAACTCATGCCAGCTGACCTTCACACCTTGCGGTGCCAGGGCCTTCTCCAGGGCGCCGCTGCCTTTGAGGATGTTGATGCTGTTGAATTTCTGGTAGCCGATGCGCAGTGTCCTGGCGTCGTCGGCAATGGCTTCGGACCAGGGCAGCAGGGCGCTGGCGACGCTGGCCAGTAAACCGCCGATCAGCAGACGGCGTAATGGGGAGAAGGCATGTTTGGGCATAGGCATTGCTCCTTGAATCGGGTGAGAGGCGATCTGCCCAGACTAAGGAGGTGGCGTTTGGCTTTCAATTTATATATTCCAGTTTGTTAGATTGTTTAGTTATTTTTATATCCTTTTGTTTTTAGTAGCGGGGTGCCTATCGTTGTTGGAGGCGCCATGGGCTGAGATCGGCGGGTCCTGCAGCACCCGTTTGTGCAGCTTTCGACATTTTTTTCACATTCGCTTGCTAGGATCCGCAACGATTCCGAGGAGCCCCCTTCATGCCGCACATCCTGCGCAAGCGCAGCGCCCGCATCGCCTTGACTGCCACCTCCGGCCTGCTCGCGGCCACCTTGGGCTTCTTCGCGTGGCAAAGTTTCTACCCGGTTCAGGCCGCTACCGGCTGGGATGTTGAGGTGTTGCATCGCGACGTAACCAAAGCCGCCTCGCTGTTACCGCAAACGGATGGCAGCCTGCTGGTCAGCCGTGAACTGGATGACGGCCGGGGCAGCATCCTCAAGATCACGGCTACGGGCGACCGCGTCGTGCTGATCGATAACCTGTCCAAGCCCGACGGTATGGTCGCGGCGCAGGGCGGCTGGGTGTTCAGCCAGGAAGGTGGCCTGGCACCTGTCAGCCTGTCCCGCGATGGCCAGGTCACCCAGCTGTTCGACGGCGAGAGCGTGCAAGGCCTCTGGAACGAAGGCAACTATCTTTATGCCATCGAAGACCGCAAGGGCAATGGTCGCCTGATGCGCTATGACTGGAGCAGCGGGCAGCTGGATGTACTGCGGTCCGGCCTGACCGAAACCGAAGGCCTGACCCGCTGCAGCGACGGCCGCCTGCTGTACACCGAAAAGGCCAATGGCAGGGTCCGCTCCCTGTCCGACGATGGCAGCGACCCGGTGGTGGTCGACGGTCTGCGTAACCCTACATTCTTGTATTGTGATCAACGTGGCTTATGGATCAGCGAGGACAACACACACCGTGCGCGCCTGCTGCGCATCGATGCCGATGGCAGCCAGCAAACGGTGCTGACTTTCCTCAAGGCTCCGCAGGCGATCATCGCCGATGGTATCGGGGGTTATCTGCTCGCTGAAGGTGGGCGTAACCGCGTGCTGCGCCTGACGCCCGCGCCGGCGCCCGCGACTGCCCAGCGTAACTGACTGTGCGCCTGGCTGATGATCAGTGCCTGCAGGCTGACCGCGCTGCTCGAGCCCAAGGCATCATGGCTACCCGACCAACAGCGTGCTTCCCTGCATGGCCGCGCTAACGGATAATCCCGGCATTCCAATAAACAGCCTGTGAGTGGGTATGAGTGATTCCGTAGTCGGCCTCGGCCAGCCTGAAACCGAAGGGGTGCGCAAAACGCGCAAGAACAACCCTGAGAAAACACGCGAGGACATCCTCCAGGCCGCCATCAACGAGTTCGTTCAGCAAGGGCTGGCCGGCGCCCGCGTCGACGCCATCGCCGAACGCACCGCCACTTCCAAGCGAATGATCTACTACTACTTCGGCAGCAAGGAGCAGCTGTATTGCGAGTGCCTGGTGAAGTTGTACGGGGATATCCGCAAGACCGAACAGAGCCTGGACCTGGAGTCGTTACCGGCTGAGCAGGCGATCCGCCGGCTGGTGGAGTTCACCTTCGATCACCATGACCGCAACGTCGATTTCGTGCGCATCATCTGCACCGAAAACATCCACTATGGCGAGTACGTCAAGCAGTCGCCGGCCATTCGCGAAATGAGCAGCCTGGTGCTGGAGGCCCTGGGCAACACCCTGCGCCGTGGCGTTCAGGAAGGCGTGTTCCGCGCCGGCATCGAGGTCATCGACCTGCACATGCTGATGAGCTCGTTCTGCTTCTACCGGGTGTCGAACCGCCATACGTTTGGCGAGATCTTCCAGATCGACCTGTCTGATGAGCAAATAAAGCTGCGCCACAAAGCCATGATCTGTGATGCGGTGTTGCGGTATATCCAGCTCGAGCCTCGTACCTGAGATTGCTCGAGCGCCTGGGCTGGCTCAAAGGGCCTCGGTCACTCGCCCAGCCGTTGCTCGCGCGACGGCGGGTAGCCGAAATACGCCGCATAGCACTTGCTGAAGTGCGACACCGAGACAAACCCGCAGGCCACTGCCACTTCCATCACCGACAGGTCGGAATACTGCAGCAGCCGGCGGCTCTTGGTGATGCGCAGCTCCATGTAATAGCGCCGTGGCGACGTGCCCAGCTGGGCCTGGAACAGGCGGTCGATCTGCCGCCGCGAGCGCCCGCTGTAGGCGGCCAGCTGGTCGAGGCTGAGGGTTTCCTCCAGGTTGTTCTCCATCAGCTCGACAATGGTGCGCAGGTGCAGGCTCATGGACTTCTTCGCCCCAGGACCCACCTGGCGGTAGCGCGCACCGGAGAATGACAGGATTTCCTCGACACCTTCGGCCAGGCCATCACCATACAGCCGGCGTACCAGGCCCAGCATCAGCTCCATGGCGCCATTGGGGCTGGCGGCGCTGAGGCGGTCACGGTCGAGGGTAAAGCTGGCCGGGGTGATGCGGGTTTGCGGGCTGCGCTCCGACAGGCTGGCACGTTGCTCGGGGTGGATGCTGCAACCGTAGTCGTCCAGCACCCCGGCACGGCCAAGGAACCAGGCGCCGTTCCACAAGCCGCCCAAGGCCATGCCGTGGGCCGCGCAATCGTCCAGCAGGCGATCGAGTTCCGGGTACTTCAGGGGGGTGCGCAAGCCGCCACAGACCACCAACAGGTCCAGCTCCTTCAGCGCCGCGGCGGACAGCTCGGTGGCCACCAGTTCCAGCCCCAGGTCGCTGAGCACCCGGTCGCCGTCCAGCGACAGTGGGGTGAACTGGAAGCTGTCGGCACGTAGCAGGTTGGCCGTGACCAGTACGTCCATGGCCACCGTGAAACTGGCCATCGAGAAGTGTTCGAGCAGGATGAAGTCGACCCGATAGGGCGCCTGGGCATTGGCGCTGCTTGTTTTGAGCCGTAGCATGTTGCTGGTGCTGGTCTTTTGGCTGAACTGGCGTGGCGTGGGCACTCTGAACTCCGCTTCCTGGCTGGCCCGCAGAGTGTGGACGGTGCCCGGAGGAAAGACAATCTCCCCGGTGGCTGTGTCGTATTACAGGTCGTGTTCAGGCAAACCTGCCTGTCCTGGCGCTTTACCGCTATGCTGACCTCCCGTCATTGAGGATGCCCCTGATGAGATATGCCGCTGTAGTGATGCTCAGCCTGTTGCCGTTGCTGGCCAACGCCCTGGAGCAGGGCGACAAGCTTGCCCCGTTCACACTGCTCGACCAGTACGACCAGGCCTACAGCCTTGCTGCCGACACGCAGATACTGCTGGTGGCGCGCGATATGGACGGTGCCAAGCTGGTCAAGGCGGCACTGGCCGAGCAGCCCAAGGGCTACCTGGAAGCACGCGCCGCTGTATTCGTGGCCGACATTCAGCGCATGCCTGCGCTGATCAGCAAACTCTTCGCTGTCCCGGCCATGCGCGATTACAGCTACCGGGTGCTGCTCGACCGTGATGGGCGAGTGGCCAGCCGTTACCCCGGGCAGGAGGGCCAGGTGCAGTGGTTACAACTGCAGCAGGGCGTGCTGGTCAGCCAGCGGGCGTTCACCGATGCAGCGGCGTTGAAGGCTGCGCTGGAGAATGCACCACGGCAATAAGGCCTTTTCGCCGCGCCTGCAAAGAGGCGCGGTGAGTCAAATCAATCTGAACCCTCAGCGCTTGCAGCAACCCAACCCAATACATGCCATTGGGAGAGCGCTCATGGAAATCGGTACGATCTGGATCATCATCGCAGCCTTGGTCATTCTGCTGGAGATCTGGGCCATCTGGCACATCATCGGCAGTGAACGGCGCGCCGAGCGCAAGATGCTGTGGATCGTCTTCGTGGTCTACGCACCCTTCCCCGGTTTGCTGTTCTGGGCCTGGCGCGGGCCGCGGGCGGTGAAGGGCAGGGCGGTGCTGCAGGAAAAATGACGGTTTGCGGCCTCGGGCGCGGGGGCGCCCGAGGCCGTCGAGGGTCATTTGGGCAGGATGTCGAAACGCATGGCTGGCCCCAGCCCGTCCACCATCAGGCAGCCGTAGAACTTCACGGTGGACAGTACGCGCAGTTCCTTGAGCGCGTCATGGATGTAATCGCGGACCAGCTTTTCAGCTTCCCGCTTGCGGTCAGCGAGGGTGGTGCCATTGAGCGTGATCATGCCAAGCAGCGTGGTTTCAATGTGCTCGACGGTGTCCAGGCCGAGCTTTTCCCGCAGGTGCAGACGTGCCTGTGCCGCATCGGTTTCATCGCGTGGAGCGCTGTGCGGCTTGATGGTATAGGCCAGCTGAAAATCAAATTTGCTCATCGGTTTTTCCTTGTTGGTTAAAGGCCTCCATGCCTGGCTTTGCAATCTAGTGTGGTGTTTCACAAATAACGACCATAACTCGCGGCGCTTTTTGCGCTCATGCGGCGTTGTCGCTCCTCGCCGTAGCTGGGCTACGACTCGTCGCGACGCCTTGCCTGAGCGCAAAAATCGCTCGCGAGTTATTGGCCGTATTTGCAAAACACCACACTAGGCTCTGTACGAAAAGCCTTGATACTTGTTCATGCTGCGTTGAAAACAGCCTCGGAATGCTCATGTACTCCAGTACAGTCGGGCGCGACCCCGGCCGTTCCTCGGCTGTTTTCGCCTTGCCTGACCTGCGTCTCAAGACTTTTCGTACAGAGCCTACGGCCTGACAGCCACTGCGCAAACACACGCGTGGTTCCGACATGACGGTGTTTTGTACGAAATGCCCTACTTCGTGCTTGACCTCGAGTTAGCTTAAGGTCTGATACTCCGGCGCTCTTCCAACCGAGCAAGGGCTTGTCGTGACCTCATCAAGCGCATTCCAGCTAAGCAACCCCGAAGGCCTCTACGACCCCAGTGGCAACGCCTACTCCCATGTCGCCGAAGTGCGCGCTGACAGCCGTCTGCTGTTCATCGCCGGTCAGGGTGGGGAGGATAGCCAGGGCCAGTTGTCACCCGTGTTCGCCGAACAGGCCCGGCAGGCGCTGGCCAACCTGGAGCGGGCCCTGGCGTCGAAAGGTGCCAGCCTGGCCCAGGTGTTCAAGCTGACCCTGCTGATTGTCGAGCACTCCGAAGCGCGCCTGCACCAATGGGTGGCCGAGGCCGACAGGGCCTGGGGGGCGCACATGAAACCGACCTGCACGCTGATACCGGTGCCCCGGCTGGCGCTGGACGGCATGCTGGTGGAGATCGAAGCAGTAGCCGCCGTCTTGCTCAAAACCTGAAAAGCCGGCGCGGTCGCCCGTAGGTGCGGGTTTACCCGCGAACACCGGCGTAGCCGGTGCCATAAGGCAGTGCCCTGTTAGTTTTACCAGTTGTTTTATCTCCATCAGCGCCTAAGATTCAGAGCGACATGCGGGAGCTAACAGATGGTCGACTCTGACAAAACTACGCACTTTTTCTTGCAACAGGGTAAAGTTCATACAGCTTTATCGGGTACATCAGCCATGGTGTGCGTTAGAGCGCAACCAGAGATAGTAGCCGAAACGCGGCTAGAGCAAGAATCTACACGCACGGCGTTATTGGCTACAGACGGAGTGCAGACCGTGGTCGTGGTCAAGTCTCAGGCGCAGGGGGAGTCGGTTGCCTACAATGCTTATGGCTATCACACCCCCCATGACATTCCTCCGCACCGGCCAGCATTCAATGGTCACTTGCTGGTGAACAGCCAGTATTTACTCGGTAATGGCTATCGCAGCTATAACCCTGCCTTGATGCGTTTTCACAGTCCGGACAGTTTCAGCCCCTTTGGCGCAGGTGGATTGAACTGTTATGCCTACTGTATGGACGACCCGGTCAACTTCAGTGACCCCGATGGGCATTCACCAAGATTGAGGTCAAACAGCCTGCCCGGGCTCAAGTCAGAGGCGAAGATGAATCGCATTGTGTCGGGGAGGGTTGAAAAAAGGCCAAGACGTAGTAGCGAAGGCTATTACATGTCGTCATCGCTCATGGATGAAACAGTGCAAGACATATTGAATGGGCAGCCGGGTTGGAACACCTCAGGCGCACCCGTACAAGGCAGCCTGCAGCGTGGTCAGGCATCAAGCTCTGGTCAGGTAAAGTCATCCTCGATGGCTGGTATGAGAGCAGGAAAAGGCACGGTGGCTTCGGACTCCTGGATCTATAGGCGCCAGAAGCTTGATAACACCGATATTGAAGAACTTAGGAGCTTCAATGCTGAGAGTAGGCATGTTTTTTTGGGTTTGGATCTAGAGAAGTCTCGTGAGCTGCGAACCATTACGATCGATGCTATGGCTGCAGGGATTAATGTGCGGAGAGCGCTTAAGGATAGTAAAATTCAGCCGACGCATTCAGCTGTTGTTAGGGTTGCAGATACTGTTTCACATGCTCTCAAAAGAATTCGTAGTAAGAGGGAGTCTACCAGTTGGCGCTCTGATTAATGTCGTAGTGGTCTGCGTGTCTGATTACTCTATTGCAGCAGTAGGGGGGCGTATGTCTACGTTTAGTCAGGTTTCAGACAGCCCGCAGAGCGAATTGGTGTGTGGGCGGGGCCATGCATAGGATCGCGAAAGTTTTAGGTACGCGCTGTACCGGTGGAAGCAACTGTCTTGCTCAAAACCTGAAAAGCCAGCGCGGTCGCCCGTAGGACCGGCTTTACCCGCGAACACCGGCGTAGCCGGTGCCATCCTCCACGGTGGATTCTTCCTTGTATATCGGTGCCGGTCCTGACTAAATGCCGCTATAACAACAATCCCACTCAGAGGTGACCACACCATGAGTACAGGCACGACCACGCTTACTGACCGCAAGACCAGCGCCTGGCTTTGGCCTGCCCTTTTCAGCCTGGTGGCGTTTGCCGCCAACTCGGTGTTCTGCCGGCTGGCGCTGAAAGACGGGGCCATCGACCCGGTATCCTTCACCATGGTACGCCTGGCCAGTGGCGCGCTGTTTCTGCTGTTGCTGATTCGCCTGCGCAAGCCGGTGCAGGCCATGGGTGGCAGTTGGTGGGGCGGCCTGGCCCTGTTCCTGTACGCGTTCCTGTTTTCTGCGGCGTACCTGCAACTGGGCGCAGGTGCAGGGGCGTTGTTGCTGTTCGGTGCCGTGCAGATCACCATGTTCGGCTTCGCGTGGTACAGGGGCGAACAGATCACTGTACGCATGCTGCTGGGCATGCTGATTGCCTTTGCCGGCCTGCTGGTGCTGCTGTTGCCCGGCGTGTCCGCGCCGCCGTTGGCCAGTGCCTTGCTGATGGCCCTGTCCGGTGTGGCCTGGGGGGTGTATACGCTACTGGGCAAAGGCTCGCCCAGGCCGCTGGCCGACACTGCCGGCAATTTTGCCCGCAGCTTGCCGTGCCTGGTGCTGCTGCTACCGATGCTGTTGCTGGGTGCCGGCCCGCACCTCACGCCACTTGGCTTGTTGTATGCCTTGGGTTCCGGTGTGCTGGCTTCTGGCGCAGGCTATGCCGTTTGGTATGGCGTGGTCAGGCAGATCAGTGCGCAACAGGCGGCTACCCTGCAACTGAGTGTGCCGGTGATTGCCGCCCTGGGCGGGGTTGCCCTGATTGGCGAACCGGTGTCGTTGCGTTTGTTGATCGCCTGTGTGGTGGTGTTGGGCGGTATTGCCCTGGCGCTGGCGCCGCGCCGTTAAAAAAAGCTGCGCTGGGCCTTGAGTGTGACCACGCTGTCGCAATAGGTATTGATGCCCGAGTAGGCATCGCAGCTCGCGCCGCTCAGGCTGGAGTTGCTGTAGATCAGGTTCAGGTCGATGCCCAGCCAGGGCCGCGACAGCTCCAGTGACCAATCGGAAAAGGTATTCACCTGGCTGCCATCGCCAATGGTGAACGGCGTGCCCAGGCGGTGGTGGGCGAGCTTGACGGTGAAGTCGACGTCGAACATCGGCAGATGGCCGAAGTCGGCGAATAGCGTGCCCGTGCGGTTGTCGGGGTTGTCGCGCAGCGCCCCGCCGAAGCGGCTGCCCAGCACCGAAATCCCCCCATACAGGGCGTAGCTGTCGGGGCCTGCGATATTGGGCTGACTGTAATGGATCAACCCTACCTCATAGCCCAGGCTGCTGTCGAAATGGTGCTTGTAGCCCAGGTAGCTGTCCAGGCGCAGGGTCGAGTCGGGGGTGACGCCCATGCTTGGGGCGTACTGGCCCAGGTACCAGCCATTGGGGTGGCTGAGGTCGAGCCCGCCATGGAATGCGCCAACGGCACTGGGTGAGATAAGCCCTTGCGCCATGCTGCGTGAGGGGGTGGTGCCGAGTGTGAAGTCGAAATCGCCCAGTTGGCGTTTCATCTGCTGGGCTTGCGACGCGGGGCTTAAAAGCAGTGCAGCACTCAGCAACAGAAGGGGCCTGATCATGGTCTCCGTCCTGGAAGGCTTGCGGTTGAGCGGTAGAGGATACCTGCGCAAGTGGAGGGAGGGAACCGCCGGCTAGCCCGTTCAGCCTTTGGTTGAAGGTTCAGCGTCGGCAGCTTCGGTCACGGCAGGCAGGTTACCGGCACGCAGGATGACCCGCCGTTGCTGCTCGTAATTGTCCAGCGACAGGCCGCGGCGCTGTAAGGCTTCCAGTTGCAACTGGCGGGTTTCCTCGGCGGTGTACGGGCGCAGTTCAGGGTGGCTGGCACAGCCGCTGATCACGGCGATGGCAAAAGCGACAAGGGTGGCGGACAGCTGGCGGGCCAAGGTATTCATCGGTTAGCTCCAGGGCAGTCTAGGAAGCAGCGTGGGGATGGCGCTAGGTTATGCGGCCACAGTGTTCGGTAGAAATTGCCCTGCTCGATAGTGACTATCGACGGTTCCGGCGAAGCCCACCTATAGACTCGAACGCATCAACCATCCCACCGTTGAAGCGCGAAAAGTTTGCGTCGCCTCGTCTGGTCAAAAGCACCGCCATTGCTACCCTTAACCCACGCGGTCTGACCTTGTGGGGATAAGCGATGCGCATGCCATTGTTTGCTGTCCTGTCGGCACTGCTTTGCCTGAGCGCTGCCCCGGGCCTGGTGCTGGCCGAAGACGTGCCCGCGCCGGATCCGGCGCCATCCGCTGCCACGCCCGTGGCCAAGGACCCGGTGTTCTCCCAGGAGCAACTGGACCAGATGCTGGCCCCCATTGCCTTGTACCCTGATCAGTTGCTGGCTCAGGTGCTGATGGCGTCAACCTACCCGGGGCAGGTCAATGAGGCCGTGACCTGGTCCAAGGCCAACCCCAAGGCCACCGGTGACGATGCAGTCAGGCAAGTGGCCAAGCAGCCCTGGGACCCTAGCGTACAGGCACTGGTGGCCTTCCCGCAGGTGCTGGCAACGCTTGGCCAGGACCCGGTCTGGGTGCAGCGCCTGGGCGATGCTTTCCTCGCTCAGTCCGATGATGTCATGGGCAGCGTGCAGCGTTTGCGCCACCAGGCGCAGGCTGCCGGCAATCTGCAGAGCAGCCAGTACCAGAACGTAACCGTGCAGACCGCACCTGCGCCAGCCGCCAGCGGCAGTAGCACCCAAGGGGCAGCGGCCAGCAGCCCGCCCACCACCATCGTCATCGAGCCGGCCGACCCGCAAGTGGTGTATGTGCCTAGCTATAACCCGACCACCACCTATGGCACCTGGGCCTACCCTGCCTCGCCCCCGGTGTATTACCCGCCGCCGCCCATGTACTACCCCGGTTCCGCGCTGGTGGCCGGCCTGGCCTTCGGTACCGGCGTGGCAATTGTCGCCTCGCTGTGGGGCGATTGCGACTGGGACAACAATGACATCGACATTGACGTCAACCGCTACAACAACCTCAACGTCAACAACCGCATCACCAACAACCAGAACAAATGGCAGCACAATGCCGCCAACCGCGACGGGGTGCCATACCGCGATTCTCGCAGCCGTCAGCAGTACGGCCGCCAGCTGGACGGTGCCACTCAGCGCACCGCGTTCCGCGGCGACGACGCCCAACGGGCCCAGGCCCGAGACAAAGCCAGGGCATCGATGGACCGCGCAGGTATCGAACGGCCGGCTACCAGTAACCGTCAGGCCCGCGAGCAAATGCGCGAGGCCAAGGCAGGCAATCCTGACGGCAACCGCATGCCGTCCCGTGATGATGGCGCGCGGGCGACTGACCGTCGGCAGGAAACCCGCAACGTCCAAGGCCGCCAGCAGAACGGCAACCTGGCCAATCAACGGCGGCAGGGCGACGGCCAGGCGCGGCCGCTGGCGCAGAGCCGTCCTGCCAATACGGCAGGCCGTGCCCGCAACAATGCTTTCGACGGCGTGCGCTCACCGTCGCGCACCAGCGCGCAGGCCAACCGCGGCCGTACCAGCCAGTCGTTCGCTCAGCGGCCTGGTGCGTCGCGTGCCGCCGGGCACCCGATCTCCCGGCCCAGTGCGCCCGCGCGTCGCGGCGCAGGAGGCCGTCGATGAAGCGCCCGACACTCGCTGCATTGCTGCTGACGGCAGGTCTGGCCTGGTCGTTCATGGCCGCTGCCCAGCAAGCCTTCCCAACGCCGGAGAAGGCCGTGGAAGCCTTTGTCGCGGCGCTGGGCCAGGAAAAACCTGATGAAGCCCGCCTGGCCCAGTTGCTGGGCGATGACTGGCGCACCTACATACCGCGCGGTGGTGTGCAACGCAGCGATGTGGATACCTTTCTCGAGCAGTATCGCGCACAGCACAGCATCGACATGTCAGGCGAGGGCAAGGCCATCCTGGCAGTGGGCACCGGCCACTGGACCTTGCCCATACCGCTGACCAGAACCAGCCAGGGCTGGCGCTTCGACCTCAAGGCGGGCAGTGCCGAAATCCGCGCCCGTCGTATCGGGCGCAACGAGCTGGGTGTTCTGCAGTCGCTGCTGGCCTATCACGATGCGCAAATGGACTACGCCACCCAGGACCATAACGGCAATGGTGCGCTGGAGTACGCACAGAAGATTTTCAGCGAGCCGGGCAAGCATGACGGGCTGTATTGGGATGACGATGGCGACGGTGACGTCAGCCCGTTGGGCCCGCTGTTCGGCCAGGATGTGGTCGGTGACGCCTGGTATGGCTACCACTTCCGCATCCTGGACGCACAGGGCCCATCCGCCCCGGGCGGTGCCTACAGCTACCTGATCGGCAACCAGATGAGCCGTGGCTTCGCCATGGTCGCCTGGCCGGCCAGGTACGACGACACCGGGGTGATGAGCTTCATGATCAGCCATGACGGCCAAGTGTTCGAGAAAGACCTCGGGCCGCATGGCGACAGGCTGGCGAAGGAGATGAAACGCTTTGACCCGGACGACAGCTGGAAAGTGGTGGATGTGGTGGCGGGGGATTGAGCCCGCCAAGCCAACGCGACGGTGCCCCTGTGGAAGCGGGCCATTTTCCGTTGTTGTGATCAGTGCGCACGCGTAGCCCGCACCTCGCTCGCCGTGCACCCATACTGCTGGCGAAATGCCCGGGTGAACTGCGCCTGATCGGCAAAGCCCCAGCGAAATGCCAGTTCGCCGATCGCCAGGTGGCAATGCGGGTCAAGCAGTTGCCGGTGCACGGCCTCCAGGCGTTGACGGCGTACCCACTCGCCAAGGGTGTAGGGCGTGATCGCGAACAACTTGTGCAGATAACGCAGCGACAGCCCACAGGCGCTGGCGATGGTTTGTGGCGACAGCTCGGGGTCACCCAGGTTTTGCTGCACGTACTGCTCGACCCGCGTCAGGTGCAGGGTGCTGAGGTTGCTGCCTTCGCTGCCCAGCACGCGCTCATCCTGTTGCAAGGCCAGCAGCAGGGTGGCGGAGGCCTGTTCCAGCAGTAGATGCCGGGCTGCCGGGGGGCTGGTGTCGAAATGGCGGGCACACAGGTCGAGTTGCTCGACGAAGATGCGCCCCAGGCCCTGACGGGCATCGAAGCAATGCCGGGTATAGCGCTTGTGCCCCAGCAGGTTGGCTTTGAGCGCACGCTCGGGCAGCTTGAGCACCCACAAGTCGTTCTGCGTGCCGTAGTGGAAGCGGTAGGGTGCATCGCCGCGCTCGACGATGAAACCGCCCGGGCTGCAACTGATCTGGTGGCCGTCCTGTTCGAAGTGCACCTCGCTGCCATGCGGTACGGTCACCAGGTAGAACGCTTCATGGTCCTGGCCGATATGCGCGTTGCTGCGCGAGTAACCCAGCTGGCTGGACCGCAGGCGCGACAGGCTGAGCGGCGTGCTCGGCGTACTCCAGCGCTGCAGGTGGCCATCGAATGGCTGTCCGGCAGCAAATTCAAGGCTCAGTGGGAAATAGGTGTCACTGATGGCTTCGGCCCAGCGTGCCTGGCGTTCAGGCTGTGGCCAGCCGTGGGTCGAGAGTTCTGTGGGCATGGTGGGTCCTTTTTCAAAGAGGGCAGCATTGAAAAAAGGAACTGCAGGCAAGCTACTCAAGCAGCTCTTGTTATTGTAAAAACCGCCCGGCAGCGCAAAACTGCCGGGCGGTTGTCAGGCCCATGATCGGCGCGCGCCGACCGCAAGATCAACCCCCGCGTGTCACTCGGTAGGTGGCCGAAGGCTCCAGGCGAGCTTGCCAGCCGGGTGGCAGGACAATGTTGGTGGTGTCTTCCTCGATCACACAGGGGCCATGCACGGTCTGCCCTGGCAACAGGTGGTTGCCGTTGAACACCGGTGTGGGCTGCCATTCACCGTCGGCACTGAACAGCATCGGGCGGACGGATTGCGCGGCGGGGGCGGGGGGCTCGGCCGGCCCCTGCAGCTCGGGTTGCGGCGGGCGTGGCAGGTGGCCGATCACCGAGCACTCCAGGTTCACCAGCTCCACCGGGCTGTCGGGTTCGCTGTACGAGTACAGGGTCTGGTGGCGGCTGTGGAAGCGGCTGACCAGCGCGGTCAGCCCTGCCTCGTCCAGGCTGTGCTGCTGCAGGTCCACACTGCACTCATGAATTTGCCCCAGGTAGCGCATCTCCAGGGTGTAGTGGCAGCTGCTGGCCTGGTCGCCAAAACCGTCTTCGCGCAGGTTGGCCAGGCCTTGCTCACGCAGTTCGGTGAGGGTCTGGTTGAGTTGCGCCAGGTCGACGTGCCCGGCGTCCAGGCGCATCGACAGGCTGGTGAGCTGGTCGTAGCGCACGTCGGACAGGATCTGGCCGAACGCACACAAGCCCGAGGCCACCTTGGGGATCAGCACGGTGTGCATGCCGATTTCTTCGGCCAGGCGCACCACGTGCATGCCCGCTGCGCCGCCTGCGCCGATCAGGGCGAAGTCACGCGGGTCGTGACCGCGCTCGATCGATACGCGGCGGATGCCGTTGACCATGTTCAGGTTGACCAGGGTGGTGATGCCGAATGCCGCGCGTTCCACACTGATGCCCAACGGTTCGGCGATCGTGCTCCGGATGGCGTCCAGCGCGGCCTGGCGGTTCAGGCGGATACTGCCGCCCAGCAGTGCGCCGTCGGGCAGGTAGCCAAGTGCCAGGTTGGCGTCGGTGACCGTGGGTTCGTGGCCACCCTTGCCGTAGCACACCGGCCCAGGCATGGCGCCGGCGCTGCGCGGTCCGACCTGGAGCATGCCAAACTCGTCCAGGTGGGCGATGGAGCCACCGCCGGCACCCAGGGTCTCCACCTGGATCATCGGCACGCCGATGCGCTGGCGCAGGAAGTCCACGTCCTTGCTGAAGTTGGTGCGTCCGGCGTTGGTCAGGGTGATGTCGAACGAGGTGCCGCCCATGTCCACGGTAATGACGTTGTCGATACCGAACGGCCTCGCTACCGCCAACCCGGCTTGTGGTGCCGAGGCCGGACCGGAGTTGATCGCGTTGACGGCGCGCTCACGCATCAGGTGCCCGGGCGCCAACCCGCCGTTGGACTGGAAGTAGCGTACTGGCTGCTGTGCGCCAAGCTCCTGGAACAGGCTGTCGATGCGCGCCACGTAACGTGCCATTACCGGGCTGAGGTAGGCGTTGACCACGGTGGTGGAGGTGCGGGTGTATTCGCGGATCTGCGGGAACACCTCGCAGCCGGTGCAGACGAATACCTCGGGCAGGGCAGCCCTTACCAGTTCGGCGGCCCGCTGTTCGTGGCTGGGGTTGCGTACCGACCACAGGAAGGAAATGGCCACGGCCTGCACGCCTTCGGCACGGAAGTAGTCGATGGCGGCATGGATGGCGGCTTCGTCCAGCGGGCTGTGCTCACGGCCATCGCCAAGGATTCGGCCACCGATCGGGCGGCGCAGGTGGCGTGGGGCAAGCATGTGTGCCGGCGGGTAGTGGGCGTCGTAGCGGTGGCCTTCTTCCTTGTGGCCCAGGCGGATTTCCAGGCTGTCCTCGTGCCCCTCGGTGCACAGCAGGCCCACCTTGACCCCGGTGCGCTCGATCAGCGCGTTGAGGGCCACGGTGGTGCCGTTGATGCACAGGTCACAGTTGGCGATCAGTTCGGCCGGGCTGCGCCCGGTGGCGTCGGCGATCTGTGCCAGGCCGGCGCGAATGGCCAGGGTGCCGTCCTGGGGCGTGGACGGGGCCTTGAACAGCTGCACGCCGCCGTCGCGATCGGCCAGGATGAAATCGGTGAAAGTGCCGCCGGCGTCTACGCCCAGGCGATATTGGTTACGCATGCGTGTTCTCCGGTTAGCGCGGGGCGCGGGCAAGGCGGGTGGCTGTTTCGTCCAGTTGGCCATCGGCATCGAGGACCACGCCATATTCCAGGGCTGCGCCTTGTGGCGAGACCAGGCCGTTGCGCACGTCCTCCAGTACTGCTGCGACCCGACGGCGCAGCGGGTCGCCGTAGCCACCACCCCCTGGGTTGATGTTGATGATGCGTTCGCCGGGCTGCAGGGTGAGCATGGGGTTCTGTGTGTAGTGGTCTTCGCGGCCATCGGCGTGGCGATGGATCAGCCGGCCCAGTTTGGGCTCGAGCAGGGCATTGCGAGCCCCGGCGGCACCGGCGGTGGGCAACTGGCGGCCCTCGCCGAAGCCGACCACGGTCATGGCGTGGTCCAGCGGTTCGATCTCCAGGCGGGTGCCCGAACCACCGCGCAATTCACCGGCGCCACCACTGTCGGCCATCAGGCTGTAGCGGTGGATCAGCACCGGATACGCGTGTTCGAGCAGCTCGATGTCACCGCTCATCAGGGCCCCGAAGCAGCACAGCGGGCCGCAGGCGTGCCAGCCATCCATCACCTTGTTGGCACCGGCTCCGGAAATGATCGAGGCCAGCACCATCGTCACGTACTCGCTATTGCCGTTGCGCGGGTCGCGGCCGGCAATGTTGATGCCGCTGGTATGCCCCCAGGAGGCCGTAACCCGCTGTGGCGAGGCCTGTTCCAGCGCAGTGCGCACGGCATCGGCGAGGGTTTCCATCGGCGTGGTGGTGCAATTGACGTGGGGCGCGGGTTCCTCGGCATTGCACAGCGTACCCCTGGGGCCGACATCGACCGTTACGCAGCGATACAGGCCTTCGTTGTAAGGCGGCGCCACCTGGGCGAACATCATCAGCCCCAGGTACACCCCGGATACCGAGTTGCCCTCATAGGAATTGATGAAGTACGGCACCTGCGGCGGGCTTTCGATGCGTACATGGGCCTGGTCGCCACGGATCTGCACATGGGCGGTGATGGCCAGTTCACCCAGGCCGTGGCCGGCATCTTCGAGCACGGCGGTGCCGCTGTAGTCACCATCCGGCACATCGCGCAACAGCGCCCGCATGTGTCGGTCGGCCATGTTCTTCAGCTCGGCGATGCAGGCACGCACCTGTGCCACGCCGTATTTGTCCAGCAGCTCCAGCAAGTGCCGCTCGCCGACCTTGCAGGCGCCATACTGGGCATTGAGGTCACCTTCCTGATAGGGGCGGGCGCGCATGTTGGTGAGCATGAAGTTGATCACGTCCTCACGACGCTTGCCCTTTTCCCACAGCTTGACCGGTGGAATGCGCAGGCCCTCGGCGTAGATCTCCTTGGCATCGGGGTTGTAGCCCGCCGGCACCGGGCCGCCGATGTCGGTCAGGTGGCCCTTGCAAACGGTCCAGAACACCAGTTCGCCTTGGTAATACACCGGTTTGTACATGCAGCAGTCGAGAATATGGCTGCCCTTGTAGGCGGGGTCGTTGTGGTAGATCACGTCGCCTTCGGCGATGTCGTCGCCGAAGAACTCGGCCACGCACTTCATGGCCGGGATCAGCGAGCCCAGGTGGATGGGAATGTCCTGGCCCTGCAGGATCATTTCCGGCAAGTGGTCGAACAGCGAGTTGGAATAGTCGTGGGCCAGGTTGAACACACTGGAGCGCCCGGTCTTTTCCAGGGTCAGGGTCATTTCGCGTTGCGCTGTCTCCAGCGCACCCCGGACAACCGCAAGGGTGATCGGATCTACTGTCTGCATAGGTCACCAACGTTTGTTCTTGTGCTTTTTGGGTGCGTGCCGCAGCGGGGCGGCGCGTGGTGACAGGCTAAGGGGCGGGGTGGGGGGAAGGCTTGTCGCTGGGTGTACCGGTTGTTGTGTCTGGGCGCACTTCAAGTTCGGGCAGGCGACACAACTATTGCCCCAACATCTGTCGCACCAGCCATTGCCCGGCCGGCCCCAAGGCACGCCGGCTCGACCAGGCCACATCCATATCCACCCGCCGGGGGTAACCCGCTATCTGCAACTCCACCAGCTCGTTGCCAAACCGTTTAACCAGTGCCCTGGGCAGTTCGGCCCAGCCAAACCCGCGCACGGCGAACTCCAGCAGGGTCAGGTAATCCGGTGCCGACCACGCTTGGCCACGGCCATGGTGCAGGCTGGGGGCATAGGTCTTGATATACAGCTGTCGGGCGTTCTCCAGATGCTGCGCCTGTACCTGCGCCAGGCTCGCCAGCGGATGCTCGCTGGCGACATATACGCCGAACTCTGCCTGCTCCGGCAAGCGCGCCACGGCCACGTCGGCGGGGTAGCCGGGCTGTGTGGCAAGGATGCCGACATGGGCCAGGCCCTGCTGGACCATCTCGATCACATCAGCGTCCTCCGCCGGGCCGCAGCGTAGCTCGGTATGGGGGTAGTGCTGGGCGAAACGAGTCATCACCGCCCCTTGGAACGTTACGCTGTAGCTGTCCGACATCACCACAGATACCAGCGCCTCTACATTTTGCGCCAGTCGCACTGCCAGCGCATCGAGCTGGGCGCTGGCATCGAGAATCGCCTCGACATGGCTCAGCACCTGCCTGCCTGCTTCATTGAGCGTGGGGTGGCGGCCATTGCGGTCAAATAGCGGACAGCCAATATCGGCCTCGAAATTGGCGATGGCGATGCTGACAGTGGACTGGCTTTTGCGCAGCTTGCGCGCCGCCGCAGAAAACGAACCTAGCGAGGCGGCTTCGGTAAAGGCGACCAGAGCTTCGGGAGAGTAACGCATGGTATTGATAAAACCGATGGTAGCTATATCGCGAGTATCAGTTCTATCAAAGAGAATGGGAAGCACGACTCACGCAATGGATGGGATTTGCAATGAAAAACGTGTCTTTCACCGAACGCCTGGTCCACGCCGTTGGCTATGAAGTTTTTGCGGTACTGCTGTGTGCGCCGCTGCTGTCCTGGATCATGGGCAAGTCGTTGGCAACGGCGGGCGCGCTGGCGGTGACCCTGTCGGTGATCGCCATGCTGTGGAACATGGTCTACAACGCACTGGTCGATCGCTGGGTGCAAACCGAACGCATCAACTGGAAGGCCAGTACGCGTTTCGTGCACGGTCTTGGCTTCGAAGCCGGCCTGGTGGTGTGGTGCCTGCCGGTGGCGGCTTGGATGCTGGAGGTTTCGCTGCTGCAGGCGTTCATGGTGGAGCTGGGCTTCTTCGTGATCATCCTGCCCTACACCGTGGTGTACAACTGGGCGTTCGACAAAGCCCGGCACCTGCTGGTACAGCGGCGCCTGGCATGATTCGGCCACCCGGCGCGGTTCATTGATCAGGGGGGACACAGGTCGGTGGTTGAGCACAGGCCGTCGTGTAGGAGCGGGTTCACCCGCGAAAGGGCCGGCCCTGCTGGCCAATTTCCACCCGCAGTTCACCGTTGCCGCCACTACCGTATTCGCGGGTAAACCCGCTCCTACCACGGTGGTGGTCACACGTCGGGGATTGGGCGCAGGCCGTCGTGTAGGAGCGGGTTCACCCGCGAAAGGGCCGGCCCTGCTGGCCAATTTCACCAGCCGTTCACCGTTGCCGCCGCTACCGTATTCGCGGGTAAACCCGCTCCTACCACGGTGGTGAACACACATCGTGGGTTATGCACAGGCCGTCGTAGGAGCGGGTTCACCCGCGAAAGGGCCGGCCCTGCTGGCCAATTTCCACCCGCCGTTCACCGTTGCCGACGCCACCGTATTCGCGGGTAAACCCGCACCTCAAGGTGGCTGCGAAAACCCAAGAAAAACGGGGCATGCCATTGCTGGCATGCCCCGTTTTCATACAGCTGATGCGTCTCAGGCGACCTTGACGATCCAGCCTGCCGGTGCCTCTACATCGCCGCTCTGGATACCGGTCAGCTCGTTGTAGAGCTTCTGGGTAACCGGGCCGACCTTTTCCAGATCGTGGAACACGTGCAGCTTGCCGTTGTACTCGATGCCGCCGATCGGGGTGATCACGGCTGCGGTGCCGCAGGCACCGGCTTCGACGAAGCGGTCCAGCTTGCTGATCTCGACATCGCCTTCGATCACGGTCAGGCCCAGACGCGATTGCGCCAGTTCCATCAGCGAGAGGCGGGTGATGCCTGGCAGTACCGAGGCCGATTTCGGGGTGACGAACTCGTTGTTGGCGGTGATGCCGAAGAAGTTGGCCGAACCGACTTCCTCGATCTTGGTGTGGGTCAGCGGGTCGAGGTAGATGGCGTCGGCGAAGTTGGCCTTCTTCGCTTCAGCACCCGGCTGCAGGCTGGCAGCGTAGTTGCCACCGACCTTGGCCGCGCCGGTGCCCTGTGGGGCAGCACGGTCGAAGCTGGAAATCTGGAAGTTGTGCGGCTTCATGCCGCCCTTGAAGTACGAACCAACCGGGATGGCGAACACCGAGAAGATGAACTCGGGGGCGGTGCGCACGCCAATGTTGTCGCCGGTGCCGATCACGAACGGGCGCAGGTACAGGGCGCCTTTGCCGTGCGGTGGCACGAACTTTTCATTCGCCTTGACCACTTGCTTGCACGCTTCGATGAACACATCGGTCGGCACGTGCGGCATCAGCAGGCGTGCGCAGCTGCGCTGCATGCGGGCCGCGTTCTGGTCCGGGCGGAACAGGTTGATCGAGCCGTCCTTGCAACGGTAGGCCTTCAGGCCTTCGAAGCACTGCTGGCCGTAGTGCAGGGCCGTGGAGCCTTCACTGATGTGCAGTACGTTGTCTTCGGTCAGGGTGCCCTTGTCCCACTCGCCATTGCGCCATACGGACAGGTAGCGTTTGTCGGTCTTGATGTAGTCGAAACCCAGCTTGTCCCAATTAATGCTTTCGTTGCTCATGACACCCTCATTGTCTTGCAAGTGCCCGATCGCTCGGGCTGCTGTTATATGCGCACCATGCCACCTTAAACCATCCTTGGCGGATCGGGAACGGCCAGTCACGAATTGATAGGCTGCGATGCTTTTTTTTCGGTGTCTACAACAGCAAGTACTCATCCAGCGCCAGGTTTTCCAGCAATACCGCATCATGGGACGCCACTATCAGCGCCCCGCGAAACTGCCCAAGCATACCTTCCAGCGCCGTCAGCGATGGCAGGTCAAGGTGGTTGCCGGGTTCGTCCAGCAGCAACAGATCGAGCGGCCGTTCGCGGTACAGCACGGCGGCCAGCGCCGCCTTCATACGCTCGCCGCCGCTCAGCAGGCTACTGGGCAGTTCGATACGGGCCGCATCCAGGCCCAGTTGCGCCAGGCGGCTGCGCAATTTTCCCTGGGCCAGCGTCGGGTTGGCTTAGCGCAGGTGTTCGAGCACGCTGCGGTTGCCTGCCAGTGTGCTGCAGTGCTGGTCGAGTAGGGCGGTCTCGCCACTGAGGCGCACATTGTCGGGCGATGCTGGCAATTCCCCATTCAGCAGCCTGAGCAGGGTGGACTTGCCACTGCCATTGGCGCCGATCAGCCCTACGCGTTGGCCCAGGCACAAGCGCAGGTCAAGCGCTTTGCGGGTGCCATGCGGCAAGCAAAGTGCCTGCAAGGCCAACACTTCACGGCCCGGATGACGCTGAGGTGTGGGCGCTTGCAAGGTAATAGCGCTGTCTTGCTCCACCTCGCGGGCGGCGTCACGTACTTTGCCCACTAGCGTTTGCCGAGCTTCGCGATGGTCGCGGCGCTGCTTGCCAGCAGTGGCCTGGCTGCGCTCCTGCTTGCGGTCGACCAGAATCTTGGCCTGGTTGGCGTGCTTGGCTTGGCGCCCGGCTCGGGCTTGATGGCGCTCCAGGTCTTCGCGTTGGCGCTGCAGTTCACGGGCCTGGCGTTGCTGCTCCTGCTTCAGCCGGGCAAGTTGCTGCTGGGCCTGCGCCGTCTGGTTGGCTTTTTGCGCACTATAGAGGCTGTAGTTGCCACCATAGGCCTGCAAGCCCAGGCTGGATAATTCGACAATGCGTGCCATGTGCGCCAGTAGGCTGCGGTCGTGGCTGATCACCAGCAAGCCACGGTCCCAGGCTTCGATCATGCTCAGCAGCTGGGCTCGGGCGTTGCTGTCCAGGTGATTGCTTGGCTCGTCGAGGATCAGGTAATCGGCATCGCTGAGCCACGCGCCAATCAATGCCACGCGCATGGCTTGGCCACCGCTCAGGGTTCGTGCGGGCTGGCGCCAGTCGAGTTGACCCAGGCCATTGCCCTGAAGCTGTAGCTGCAATTGCTCGCGCATATCCCAGCGCTCGCCAACGGTGTCGAAATCCTGGGGCTTGATGCTGCCTTGCTCGATGCGCTCCAGCGCCGCAATCACCGGCCCCACTTGGGCCAGGTCGGCCAGCGTGGCGCTGCGCGCGATGACTTGCTGGTCCAGCAAATGGACAGGCCCGAGGCGCCGACAATGGCCGCTGCTCGGTTCACGCCGGCCGGCAAGAATCTGCCCTAGCAGGCTTTTGCCCACGCCATTGCGCCCGACCAGGCCGGTGCGGCGTTGGTCGAAGGTTTCGTTGAGGTTGCTAAACAGCGGCCTGCCATCAGGCAAGGCCAAGGAGACGCTGTCCAGCGTCAGAATCGACGTGTTCGTCATGCACAACTCCACAAATGCCGCGACATCTCCGGAACGAACCGGAGGCTGAAGACTGGCCGTCGAACGGACGGCGGCATCAATGGCGCATTGGACGAACACCTCGTCATTTAGAGAATGCGTAGCCTAACGGACCGTCTGGGGCCGGGTAAAGCACCGGCTGCCGGTTGGGGCTCAGCGCTGCGTCTGCAAGCGCTTGGCCCAGTCTCCGCCGTGGCCGTGCGCGCAGGCTTCTTCACTGTCGAATCGTACATGCCAGGCCGGATGGTCCAGCTCAATGCCGGCTTGCTCCAGCGCCAGAGCGGTAAGTGCCAGCATGCGCGCCTTCGTATCACCGACCACGGCGGCTGCCTTGTCAGCCTCTTGCTCGAATACCCAGGTAATACGCAGGCTGCCCGGAAAGTCCTCGGGGTCGAGGCGATGGGTAAGCCAACTGAAGCCGACAATCTCCGCCTTGGCGGTTTCGCAGGCATCGGTCAGGCACGCGACCAACTCCCGCTCCAGGCGACCCATTTCGCGTTTGCCCAATGCCTTCACGGGTTGGCCTCGTCATCGATCTGCTGGCAAAAGCGCAGGCGGTTGCCGAACGGGTCCCACACCTGCATCTGCAGGCCCCAATCCAGGCGCTCGGCCTCGGGCCGGGCGAAACCGTACTGTTTACCCTGCAATTCACGCTCCAGCGCGTGCAGGTCGTCGAGGCGGGCGAACACGGTCGAGCCAGGGCAGGCATCGCCATGGTGCTCTGAAAGGTGCAGGATCAGGCCATCACGGTGGATCTGCATGTACAACGGCAAGTCCGGGCTGAAGCGGTGCTCCCAGTCCAGGCTGAAACCCAGGAAATCGAGGTAGAACTCCTTGGCCTTGTCGATCGAGAATATGCGCAGTACAGGTATGGCGGGGGCGAGGGGCATGGTGCGTCCTTGACCGTGGATAAGGCGCCACTGTAGCGCACTTGCGCCCAGCGTTGTCGACCGGCCCCGCAGCAATGGTTGACCACCCGCCAGCCACTGCGTAGCCTTGCCACTTCGAGGTTCTTCGGCCTTGCCGAAGCTAAGACGGGAACGCGGTACAAGCCGCGGCTGCCCCCGCAACTGTAAGCACCGACAACGGATCGACACAGCCACTGCGCCAGCGCGCGGGAAGGCGTCATCCCGCCAGCCCGCTGTTCGACTGAACGGGGACATGGAACGGTGCAAGCCAGGAGACCTGCCTCGTCACGTTTTCGACTTTCAACCGGGCGGGGTGATCCGGTGGCGAACAAGCCCGGCCGGCCTGGCCTGCGGCTGTCGTCCTGCATGCCCGCGCCACACTGCCAAGGGCAATGCGACATGAAAACACTGGCCAAGCTCCCCGTCACCATCGTCACCGGCTTCCTCGGATCGGGCAAGACCACCTTGCTGCGCCACATGCTCGACAACGCCCAGGGGCGCCGCATTGCGGTCATCGTCAACGAATTCGGCGAACTGGGCATCGATGGTGAAATCCTCAAGCAGTGCAGCATCGGTTGCACCGAGGAAGAAGCCAGCGGCCGCGTCTACGAGCTGGCCAACGGCTGCCTGTGCTGCACCGTGCAGGAAGAATTCTTCCCGGTGATGCGCGAGCTGGTAGCCCGCCGTGGCGACCTCGACCACATCCTCATCGAAACCAGCGGGCTGGCCCTGCCCAAGCCATTGGTACAAGCGTTCCAGTGGCCGGAAATCCGCAACGCCTGCACCGTCGATGCGGTCATCACCGTGGTCGACAGCCCGGCCGTGGCCGCTGGTACCTTTGCCGCCTACCCGGACCAGGTCGATGCCCAGCGCAAGCTCGACCCTAACCTGGACCATGAATCGCCCCTGCACGAGCTGTTCGCTGACCAACTGGCCAGCGCCGACCTGGTGGTGTTGAACAAGGCCGACCTGATCGACGCCGAAGGCCTGGCCAAGGTGCGTGCCGAGGTGGCCGAAGAACTGCCGCCGGCGGTGAAAGTGATCGAGGCCAGCAGCGGCAAGCTGCCACTGGAGGTGCTGCTGGGCGTGGGTGCCGAGTCCGAGGCGCATATCGATGGCCGCCGAACCCACCACGATTCGCACCACGATGGCGACGATCATGACGATCATGACCACGACGCCTTCGACTCCATCTCCATCGACCTGCCTGAAGCCGACGAAAGCCTGCTGCTCGATGCATTGACCCAGTTGGTGGTGGAGTTCGGTATCCTGCGCGCCAAAGGCTTCGCCGCCATCCCGGGCAAGCCGATGCGCCTGCTGGTACAAGGCGTGGGCACCCGTTTCGACAAGCACTTCGACCGCGCCTGGCGCGCCGACGAGCCGCGCATCACCCGCCTGGTGCTGATCGGCCAGGACCTCGATGCTGCCCAGCTGGAAGCGCGCCTGCGCCAGGCGCTGGGCGCCTGACCCATGCACCTGCTGCGGACCCAGCCCGGTGGTTTCGTACCGGATGACAGCATTGCCGACCTCGGCCAGACACCCGCCGAGCTGGTGATTCTCTGCAGCGGCGATTCACACCTGGCATTGCTCGCCGACACCGCCGAGCAATTGCCCGAAGACTTTCCCAGCCTGCGCCTGGCCAACCCGATGCAGGTGCAGAACCATGCCTCGGTCGACCTGTATGTCGACCAGGTGCTGCGCCACGCCAAGGTCATCCTGGTGTCGCTGCACGGTGGCGTTGGCTACTGGCGCTACGGCGTCGAACAACTGGTCGAGCTGGCCGCCCGTGGCGTCCAGCTGATTCTGGTGCCGGGCGATGACCGCCCGGACCCGGAGCTGACCAGCCTGGGCAACGTCCGCGGTGAGCAGGCCGAGCGGCTTTGGCATTACCTGCGCCAGGGCGGCAAGGCCAACGCCATCAACCTGTTCAACTGCCTGGCCAGCCAATGGCTGGGCCGCGACTATGCCTGGGACGAGCCGCAGCCTTTGCCGCGCACGGCGGTCTATCACCCCGCCAAGGGCAGCGCGACACTCGAAGACTGGTACCCGCACTGGCACCCCGAGCAGCCAGTGGCGCCGCTGCTGTTCTACCGTTCGCACCTGCAAGCGGCCAATACCGCGTTCATCGACGTGTTCTGCCAGCGCCTGCAGGCTGCCGGCCTGAACCCGTTGCCGATCGCCGTGGCCAGCCTCAAGGAAAGCGCCTGCCTGGAACAGGTCGAAGCCTGGCTGGACGAGGTCGGCGCCGAAGTGCTGGTCAATACCACCGGTTTCGCCTTGTCCAGCCCCGAGCGCCCCAACCTGCGCCCGTTTCGCCGCGACATCCCGGTGCTTCAGGCAATCTGCGCGCAGGACAACCAGCCAGGCTGGGAAGCCAGCGAGCAGGGCCTGGGCGCGCGCGACCTGGCCATGCACATTGCATTGCCGGAGCTGGACGGGCGCATCATCACGCGCCCGGTCAGCTTCAAGGACATGGCCTGGCGCAGCGAGCGCAGCCAGTCCGACGTTGTCTGCTACCGCGCCCACCCCGAGCGCATGGACTTTGTCGCCGAGCTGGCCCGCCGCTGGGTCGAGCTGGCCCGCCTGCCCAATGCCCAGAAGCGTGTGGCATTGGTGCTGGCCAACTACCCGACCCGGGATGGCCGCATTGGTAATGGCGTCGGCCTGGACACGCCCGCCGCCGCACTCAACATCCTCAAGGCGCTGCAGGCCGAAGGCTATCCGCTGGCCGAGTTGCCGGGCAGCGGTACGCAACTGATCCACCAGCTGCTCGGTGGCGTGACCAACGACCTCGACCATCTCGACCAGCGTCCCTGTGCCCAGAGCCTGAGCCTGGCCGATTACCAGGTGGCCTTCGAGCGCCTGCCGCAGGCCAACCGCCAGGCAGTACTGGAACGCTGGGGGCCACCCGAACAGGACCCGATGTTCCGCAGCGGCCGGCTGATGGTTGCCGGCCTGCGCTTTGGCTTGACCTTCGTCGGTATCCAGCCGGCGCGGGGCTACCAGGTCGACCCTAGCGCGGTGTATCACGACCCTGACCTGGTGCCACCGCATGGCTACCTGGCATTTCATTTCTGGCTGCGTCACGCATTTGCCGCCGATGCGGTGATCCACGTTGGCAAGCATGGCAACCTCGAATGGCTGCCCGGCAAAGGCGTCGGGCTGTCGGCGCAGTGCTGGCCGGACGCGCTGCTGGGTCCGCTGCCGAACATCTACCCGTTTATCGTCAATGACCCGGGCGAGGGTGCCCAGGCCAAGCGCCGCACCCAGGCGGTGATCATTGACCACCTGATGCCGCCGCTGACCCGTGCCGAAACCTATGGCCCGCTACGCCACCTGGAACAACTGGCCGACGAGTTCTATGAAGCGCAGTTGCTCGACCCACGGCGTGCCCGCGAGTTGCAGCGTGACATCCTCGAGCTGGTCAAGGCCAACCACATCGACCGTGAGTTGCAACTGGAAGGGCAACTGGACGATGCGGCGCTATGGCTGCCGCGCCTGGATACCTACCTGTGCGACCTGAAGGAGTCGCAAATTCGCGATGGCCTGCACGTGTTTGGTCAGTCACCTGAAGGGCGGCTACGCCTGGATACGCTGCTGGCGTTGTTGCGGGTCGAGCGTGGCGACGGCCGTGGCGGCAATGCCAGCTTGCTGCGAGCTTTGGCCAAGGCACTGATACCGGGCTGGGATCCGCTCGATTGCGACCTTGGGCAGCCGTGGCAGGGCATACGCCCTGAACAGCTGCAGGCCATGAGCAATGAACCTTGGCGCACCTGTGGCGACACCCGCGAGCGCCTTGAGCTGCTGGCACTGCAGGTGATCGGGCAGGCGCTGGAAGGCACAGCACAGTTACCCGACCTGAGTGAGTGGCAACCGGTGCACGCTGTAGTGCAGGCCCTGCGTGAAGCGGTCGCACCCAGCCTGGACGCCTGCGGCACGGCGGAAATGCATGGCCTGCTGGCGGCACTGGCCGGGCGCTTCGTGCCCGCCGGCCCCAGTGGTGCGCCTAGCCGAGGGCGCCTCGATGTGCTGCCCACCGGCCGCAACTTCTATACCGTGGACGTGCGCAACCTGCCCACCACCACAGCCTGGCGCCTGGGCTTCGCCTCGGCCAGCCTGATCCTCGAGCGCCATCTGCAGGACCACGGCGATCACTTGCGTCAGCTCGGCCTGTCGGTGTGGGGCACGGCGACCATGCGCACCGGCGGCGACGACATCGCGCAGGCCATGGCGCTGATGGGCGTGCGGCCTGTCTGGGCCACCGGCAGCCAGCGCGTCGACGACTTCGAAATCTTGCCGTTGAGCCTGCTCGACCGCCCCCGGGTGGATGTGACCTTGCGCGTTTCCGGCTTCTTCCGCGATGCCTTCGGTAACCTGATCCGCCTGTTCGACGCCGCCGTGCAGGCCGTGGCCGCGCTGGACGAGCCGGAAGACCTCAACCCCCTGGCCGCCCGTGTGCGCAGCGAGCGGGCCGCGCTGCAGGCTCAAGGCGTTGATGCCGAGCAGGCTGCACGTCAGGCTGGCTGGCGGGTGTTCGGTGCCAAACCCGGCGCTTACGGTGCCGGGGTGCAGAACGCCATCGACGGGCGTTTGTGGCACAGCCGCGACGACCTGGCAGAGGTCTACCTCAACCACGGCGGCTATGCCTACGGCGGCAGCGACGACGGCACCCCGGCCCGCACCCAGTTCGCCCAGCGCCTGGCCAAGGTGCAGGCGGTGCTGCAGAACCAGGACAACCACGAGCACGACCTGCTCGATTCCAACGATTACTACCAGTTCCAGGGCGGCATGCTGGCGGCCTCGGAAACCCTGTCCGGGGCGGTGGTGGCCAGCTACCATGGCGACCACAGCCAGGCCGACCGACCGCGCATCCGTACCCTCAAGGAAGAGCTGAACCGGGTGATCCGTGCCCGTGCGCTCAACCCCAAGTGGATCGACGGGGTCAAGCGTCACGGCTACAAGGGTGCCTTCGAGATGGCCGCGACAGTCGACAACCTGTTCGCCTTCGACGCCACCACGCACCTGATCGACGACCATCATTACCAGGGGCTGGCCGATGCCTATGTGCTCGACCCGGCGACCCGCGATTTCATGCGCGAGCACAACCCCGAGGCCCTTCGCGACCTCACCGAGCGCCTGCTGGAGGCCCAGCAGCGCGGCTTGTGGCAGGCGCCGGGCGACTACCGCGAAGCCCTTGAGGAACAACTGCTCGATGGCGAGGAACAGGCTTGAAATGAGTGAACCCGTACAATTTCCGCTGGCGGCCGTGGTCGGTGCAGACGACCTCAAGCTGGCGCTGTGCCTGACCGCCATCGACCCCAGGATCGGTGGTGTGTTGATCGAAGGGCCGCGTGGCATGGCCAAGAGCACCCTGGCCCGTGGCCTGGCCGACCTGCTTGGCGAAGGCCCGTTCGTCACTTTGCCATTGGGCGCCAGTGAAGAGCGGCTGGTCGGCACCCTCGACCTGGATGCCGCGCTGGGGCAGGGCAAGGCGCAGTTTTCCCCGGGCGTGCTGGCCCAGGCCGACGGCGGTGTGCTGTATGTCGATGAGGTCAACCTGCTGCCCGACACCTTGGTCGATCTGTTGCTTGACGTGGCTGCCAGCGGCACAAACCGCGTCGAGCGTGACGGTATCTCGCACCGACACAGCGCCCGCTTCGTACTGATCGGCACCATGAACCCGGAAGAGGGCGAACTGCGCCCGCAGTTGCTCGACCGGTTTGGCCTGAACGTGGCGCTGGAGGGCTTGCCGGAGCCCGAGGCCCGGCAGCAGATCATTCGCCGCCGCCTGGCCTTCGACAGTGACCCTCAGGCGTTCTGCGCACACTGGGCCCAGGCCCAGGCGCAACTGCGCGAGCGCTGCCAGGCGGCGCGCCAGGCCCTGGCCGACATTGCCCTGGATGACCAGGCGCTGGCCTGGATTACCGAGCGCTGCTACGCCGCCGGCGTGGACGGCCTGCGCGCCGACCTGGTGTGGCTGCGCGCTGCGCGCGCCCACTGTGCCTGGCGGGGGGCTGCAGCTATCGAAGAAGTGGATGTCGAGGCGGTGGCCGAATTCGCCTTGCGCCATCGCCGCCGTATGACGCCCCAGGCCAGCCCGCCGTCGGCGCCACAGCCGCCTGACCAGCAGTCTGGCGCCGGCAACCCGGGCGAACAGGGTGGCCAGGGCGACTGGGGGGCATTACCGGCACAGCCGGTAGCCAGCGGCGCCCGCCGCGAGGTGCCGAACTGGGCAAAAAAGCCCTGAGCATCCCCCAGCCACCAGCCAACGGGGCGGATGCCAGAACGGGCATAGGCAAGCAGAACGGTACCCGCCGTGGCCTCGTGCGAAATGCGGCGGCCGGCCGGGTAGCCTGGCTGCCGACCTTGCTCAAAGGGCGGCCACGCCAGCGACAGGACCTGTGCTGGCAGCAGCGCCAAGGCAGGCCGGCAGAATTGTGGCTGGTGATCGTCGATGCCTCGGCTTCAACCCGGCGCCATCAGGCGCTGGCACAGACCAAAGGGCTGCTGGCGGCATTGTTCGACCAGGCCTACCGCCAGCGCGCCCGCCTGGCCCTGCTGACTGCCAGCGGGCGCACACCACAGTGGCAGCGCCACGGGCTGAAGGCATCCGCTGCCTTGCAACCCTGGCTGCAGGCCTTGGGAGCAGGTGGGGGCACGCCGCTGATCGCCGCCCTGGAACAGGCGCGGCACTGGCTGCAGGCGCGGCAGCGAGCCCACCCGCAAGAGGCCTTGCGTTGCCTGGTGTTCACCGACGGTCGCCTGCAGCACAGCAATACCGTGCAGCCGATGCCATGCGCCACGTTGTTGGTCGATATGGAACTGGCGCCCGTGCGCCTGGGACGCGCGCAGCGTCTGGCAGAACAATTACAGGCTGATTACCAGCACTTGCAACAATTCAGGGTGATGGATTGAACTGGCAGGTTGCGACACTTTGTCGCAATTGGGAAAGTTGCCACAACAGCAACAGAGAAGTTGTACAAGTGCGTGACCATGCACGCACTTGTTGTGCTGGCCAATATTACTTCGGCATCGACCACGGTTGCAGGTCGTAGCCCTTTTCACACAATTCGGCGCGCACTTCTTCGATCAGGCTGGCCCACTGGGCCGGGTCGGAGTAGATGCGCGACGACACTTGCTTGGCGCCGATGCGGGTGCTGGTCCGGTCGATCACTGCCAGGCTCAGTTCACCAGTACCGTTGGGTGCATCCCAGGCTACGCACTGGAAAGGTTCGAAGGCGTGGTCGGCAATCAGCAGTGCTTCGTTGACACGGAGCGGGGCATTCATGGTTCGGTCTCTCTATGGTCCCAAACATCGAAGTGAAGTCCGCGTTGCTTCAAAGTCGCCTCATTGATCGCGAAGTGCAGCGCGGGGTTATGTCTACTGATGCTCGTTGTTCGTGGGTAAGTCACACATTGGCTGTAAATTTTTTTTCAGGGTCGACGCTGTTCTTGCCTGCGCCGCCATGTGATGTCGATAAAGTGCGAAAATTCCCGTGGCGGTTTGTAAAAAAATGATTCGGCAGACAGACGGTACTGGGAACCGTCAACTTCGTTGCTACTGTTAAACGGGCGCCACAACTTGCTGTTTTACTTCAAAAAACCAAAAACTGGCGCCAAGGATCGGTCATGCAGCAGCCTGCCGCTCAACGCCGTTTGCTTATCGTCGACCCCTGCGACGATTGTCACCGCTTGCTACCTGGCCTGCGCAACGCAGGATGGGATGTGGACAGCTGTATGCTCGGGGCCGCGTTGGACCACACGTGCGATGTCGGGTTATTGCGTTTGCAGGCTTCGCACCTGAGGCACCCGGACGCGGTCAAGGACATGATCAAGCGCAGCAACACCGAATGGATTGCCGTGCTCAGCGCCGACCAGCTGCGCATGCCAGCGTTCGGTGATTTTGTGTGTGAGTGGTTCTTCGACTTCCATACCCTGCCGTTCGACGTCTCCCGCGTGCAGGTAACCCTGGGCCGGGCGTTCGGCATGGCGCGCCTGCGCGGCAAGGGGGCCGTCAAGGTCGATGAGACGACCCATGAGTTGCTCGGCGAAAGCCGGCCTATCCGCGAGTTGCGCAAGTTGCTGGGTAAACTGGCACCCACTGAATCGCCGGTGCTGATCCGCGGTGAGAGCGGCACCGGCAAAGAACTGGTGGCGCGCACCCTGCACCGCCAGTCGCAACGCAGCGAGCAGCCGTTCATCGCGATCAACTGCGGGGCGATCCCCGAGCACTTGATCCAGTCCGAACTGTTCGGCCATGAGAAGGGCGCCTTTACCGGGGCTCACCAGCGCAAGGCCGGGCGTATCGAAGCGGCCGACGGCGGCACGTTGTTCCTCGATGAAATCGGCGACTTGCCGTTGGAGTTGCAGGCCAACTTGCTGCGTTTTTTGCAGGAGAAGCACATCGAGCGGGTGGGGGGCAGCCAGCCCATACCGGTGGATGTACGGGTGTTGGCGGCCACCCATGTTGACCTCGAGCGGGCCATTGAGCAAGGGCGTTTCCGCGAAGACCTGTATTACCGCCTGAACGTCTTGCAGGTGGTGACCGCGCCGTTGCGCGACCGGCATGGTGACCTGTCGATGCTGGCCAACCATTTTGCCCATTTCTACAGCGTGGAGACCGGGCGTCGGCCACGGTCGTTCAGCGACCATGCCCTGGCGGCGATGGGGCGGCATGACTGGCCGGGCAATGTGCGCGAGCTGGCCAACCGCGTGCGCCGCGGGTTGGTGTTGGCTGAAGGGCGGCAGATCGAGGCGCAGGACCTGGGGTTGCAGCTGCTCGACCCGGAACAACAGCCGCTGGGCACGCTGGAAGAATACAAACAGCGCGCCGAGCGCCAGGCGCTGTGCGATGTGCTCAACCGGCACAGCGACAACCTGAGCGTGGCGGCCAAGGTGCTGGGCATTTCACGGCCGACGTTCTATCGGTTGTTGCACAAGCACCAGATACGTTGAGCGGCGCTGGGGTACGCTTGCGCCGTTCTTTGAAGCCGCTCCTACACAAGCCCGTGTAGGAGCGGGTTTACCCGCGAAAGGGCCGGGCCTGCTGGCCAATTTCCACCCGCCGTTCACCATTGTCGCAGCTACCGTATTCGCGGGTTCACCCGCGAAAGGACCGGGCCTGCTGGCCAATTACCACCCGCCGTTCACCGTTGTCGCGGCTACCGTATTCGCGGGTAAACCCGCTCCTACACCGGGGGTGGACACACATCGGTTTAGCGGCGAAGAGGCCCTGCCAGGCGAACTCAGTGCGGTCCGCGCGGGATGGTCTTGAGCAAGTCTTCCGGGCTGATATGCCCCACCACCTGGGCCACCGCGCTGCCCGGAGTCGGCAGGTCGATGATGTGGCTCTTCATCTTGCCGATCACATGCATCTCGCACGGCTTGCAGTCGAACTTCAGGGTCAGCACTTCGTCACCCTGAATCAGCTGCATCGGTGCCACCTTGGTACGCACACCGGTCACGCCCTTGGCCTGCTTGGGGCACAGGTTGAAGGAGAAGCGCAGGCAGTGCTTGGTGATCATCACCGGCACTTCGCCGTGTTCTTCATGGGCTTCATAGGCCGCATCGATCAGTTGCACACCGTGGCGGTGGTAGAAGTCGCGGGCCTTCTGGTTGTATACGTTGGCCAGGAACGACAGGTGCGACTCGGGGTACACCGGCGGTGGCGTGGTCTCGGCCTTGCGCCCGCCACGCGGATGCGCCTGCACGCGTGCTGCAGTCAGTGCCTCGATGGCTTCGCGGCGCAGGGCCTTGAGCTGCGAGTTGGGAATGAAGTACGCCTGCGGGGCATCCAGTTCGATGCGGTCGGCGTGGTACAGGGTGGTGCCCAGCTGGCCGAGCAGGTCGTGCAACTGCTCCAGTGCCTGCTGCGGCTTGTTGGCTACGCCGAATGGGCCGTCCAGGGCCACCTGCACGCTCACGCCTTCTTCACTGCTCAGGGTAAGCATCAAGCGCTGCTCGCGCAGAACCGCGTGCCACTCCACGCCGACCCGGCGTTCGGAGGAGGTGCGTTGCAGGGCCTGTTGCCAGTTGTGGTCGAGGTTGCGCGACAGCGGGTGGTTTGGCCGCAGCTTGTGCAGGCCTTCGGGCATTTCGTTGGGCTCGACGCGATAGCGGTAGCGCTTCTGGCCGTCTTCTTCGAACTCGCCACGCGGTTCGGCGATGTTGGCGCGGAAGCCCACCACTTCGCGCTTGACCAGCACATTGAGGCCGTCGCCGTTGGTCAGCGGTACGTCGGTGACCACTTGCATGTCACGCTTGCCGACCTTTTCGACTACGCCCACCGGCAGGCCGGTGAAGGTTGGCGAGTCGAAGGCGCCGATATCGACCTTGCGGTCGGTCACGAAGTAGTCGGTGCTGCCGCGGTGGAAGGTTTTATCCGGGTCGGGCAGGAAGAAGTGTTCGGTACGGCCGCTGGACGCGCGGGCGTACTGAGGGCGGTCTTCAAGGATGGCATCGAGCTCTTTGCGGTAATGGGCGGTGATGTTCTTCACATAGCCCATGTCCTTGTAGCGGCCCTCGATCTTGAACGAGCGCACGCCGGCATCGACCAGGTCAGCCAGGTTGGCGGTCTGGTTGTTGTCCTTCATCGACAGCAGGTGTTTCTCGAACGCAACCACGCGGCCCTGGTCATCTTTCAGCGTGTAGGGCAGGCGGCAGGCTTGCGAGCAATCACCACGGTTGGCGCTGCGGCCGGTCTGCGCATGGGAAATGTTGCATTGGCCAGAGAACGCCACGCACAGCGCGCCGTGGATGAAGAACTCGATGGCGGCATCGGTTTCGGCGGCGATGGCGCGGATTTGCTGCAGGTTCAGCTCGCGCGCCAGTACCAGTTGCGAGAAGCCAGCCTGGTCGAGGAACTTGGCCCGTTCCAGGGTGCGGATGTCGGTCTGGGTGCTGGCATGCAGCTCGATCGGCGGGATGTCCAGCTCCATCACCCCAAGGTCCTGCACGATCAGCGCGTCAACGCCGGCATCGTACAGCTGGTGAATCAGCTTGCGCGCCGGTTCCAGCTCGTTGTCGTGCAGGATGGTGTTGATGGTGGTGAACACGCGTGCATGGTAGCGATGGGCGAACTCGACCAGCTCGGCGATATCGCTGACTTCGTTGCAGGCGTTATGGCGCGCGCCGAAGCTCGGGCCGCCGATATAGATGGCGTCAGCGCCGTGCAGGATCGCTTCACGGGCGATGGCCACGTCACGGGCAGGGCTGAGCAGTTCCAGGTGATTCTTTGGAAGGGACATGTCGTTATATTTTCGGGCTGTCACGGTTTAGGCGGGCATTGTAGCGGTGAAACGGGCTGGCGGCATCATTGGGGTGCCGAGAGGTGCGGGATTGGCTGCGGGTACGCGCAACTGTGGGAGCGGCCTTGCGTCGCGAAAGGGCCGCAGAGCGGCCCCGGCGATTTTGCGGCCAATCAACGATGTCGGGGGCGCTGCGCACCCCGACAAGCGCAGCTCAGCGCTTGGCAGCCATCGCCGTCACTTCCACGCGCATGCCTTCAAAGGCCAGTGAAGCCACACCCACCGCCGCACGCACCGGCCAGGGCTTGCTGAAGAAGCGCTGGTACACCTCGTTGAACGCCGCGCGGTCGGCCATGTCGGTCAGGTAGATGGTCAGGTGCAGCACGCGGTCCATACCGCTACCGGCCTTTTCCAGGGCCACTTTCAGCGCCTGCAGGGTGCATTCGCTCTGCTCGACGATGCCGCCCAGCTCCAGGCTGCCGTCGGCGTGGGTCGGGATTTGCGTGGTGACCAGCACGCCGTTGTACTCAGCAACGTCCGAGGAAATCGACTCGGCGTCCGGGTCCGGGGTGTAGATGATGTCTGCATGTGCCATGGTGTGTCTGCCTTGCAACGGAAGGAAAACGGCAAGCCTACGCGAGCGCACCAGCCCGGTCGAGGGTGCCTCGGCGTTTGAAATGCGCGGCGTTCGCCGTCAGAATCGCAGGCGATTGCAAAACCAGAGGTTTACGTTGAACGAACAGACTTTGTCCAGACGCCTGGAGCGCGTGGCCGCCCATGTACCGCAGGGGGCGCGCCTGGCCGACATTGGCTCGGACCACGGCTACCTGCCGGTCGCCTTGATGCTGCGTGGCGTGCTCGAGGCCGCTGTAGCGGGTGAAGTGGCGCAGACGCCGTTCGCCTCGGCCCAGCGCAATGTGCGCAGAAACGGCCTGCAAGAGCAGGTAACCGTGCGCCTGGCCGATGGGCTGGCAGCGGTCGAGCCGCAAGACCGTATCTCGGTGGTGAGCATCTGCGGGATGGGCGGCGACACCATGTGCGAGATCCTCGAGGCCGGCAAGCATCGCCTTGGCGGCGTCACGCGCCTGGTACTGCAACCCAATGGCGGTGAGCGCGAACTGCGCCAGTGGCTGGCGGGCAATGGTTACCAGATCGTCAGCGAGGAGCTGCTGCGGGAAAACCGCTTCGATTACGAGATCATCGTCGCCGAGCCGGGCAGGGGGGTGTATAGCGCTGAACAGCTGTACTTCGGCCCCGTGTTGATGCAGGAGAAAAGCGAGGCGTTTGTGGTCAAGTGGCGGCGCATGCTGCGGCAGAAGCAGCAGACCCTGGCCAATTTCCAGCGGGCCCGCGATGCGGTGCCTCAGGCGAAGATCGACGATTTCAATCAGCAGGTGGGCTGGATCACCCAGGTGCTGGCCTGACTCACTGCTGCGAGCAGTTGCCCATTTCCCGGTAGTCGATTTCGCGCTTCTGGCCCTGATGGTCGACGTACACCATGTGTGCGGTGCCTACCTGGCAGTCGGCGGCGTTGCTGGCCGGTGTGATGGAGATGACCTTGGCCACGTCCAGCGGCATGCCGTATTCATATTGGCTGCTGACTGGCTGGTTGTTGCCGGCATCGGCAAAAGCACCGAACGAGGCGAAGGCAGCGGCAATGGCAAGGACAGCGATCGAGCGTTTCATGACAGGCTCCTTTTTTAATGGATGGCTAATGATCTATTCATTGGTCATCCACAATAAATGGGCTAAACCGTGATAGATTCCTGCCTTTAACGCAAGAATAAGACAAAGAAAGGAGCACACCTTCATGGACATGCTGCATGCCATGCGTACCTTCACCCGTGTGGTGGAATGTGGCAGCTTCGCTGCGGCGGCCAATGCTCTGGATATTTCTGCAGCGCAGGTTTCGCGCATTGTCGCCGAGCTGGAGAACCAGCTGCAGACCCGCCTGCTGCACCGCACCACCCGGCGCCTGCGCATGAGCGAGGCGGGTGAGCGGTTTCTGGAGCGTGCGCGGCAGATCATGCTGCTGACCGAAGAAGCCGTGGGCGAAGCGCGAGGGGCGCACCTTACGCCTCGCGGCCATCTGCGTTTGCACTGCCCGCACGGCATGGGGCTGTTGCTGATGCCGCTGGTGGCCGGCTACAACACGCTTTACCCGGAAGTGGTGATCGAGCTGACGCTGTCGCAGCGCAACCCCGACCCGCTGGCCGAAGGGCACGACGTGGTGATCACCGTGGACGGTGCGCTGCCGGATTCGCAGCTGATCGCTGTGCCGCTGGGCAACATTTTTAGCATCCCCTGCGCAGCCCCCGGCTACCTGGACACACACGGTGTACCGGAACGCCCGGAAGACTTGCACGGCCATCGCTGCCTGCGCATGGCTTACCCGATGTACGAAGGCGACTGGGTGTTCCCGCAAGGGGTTGACCAGTGCGTGATCGCGCCAAACGACAGTTTCTCTACCAACGTCGCCGACGCCATGCTGGTGGCCAGCGAGCTGGGCATGGGCATTGGCCTGCTGCCGTTCTACACCGCCAGCGAGGCGATCGGGCAGGGGCGCTTGTGCCGGTTATTGGCACCGTATCGGCTGCGGGAGAGTGCGCTGTATGCGATGTATCCGTCACGCCATTACCTGGATGCCAAGGTGCGCACCTGGATCGACTACCTCAAGGAACAGCTGCCGGCGCTGTTCGAGGGGCATGCCAGGGTGGTGGATGATGCGCGGTATTGGCGCTGAGGCGAGAAGTTTGCCGCGGTGACATTCCTGTGGGAGCGGGCGCGCCCGCGAACACCGGCAAAGCCGGTGCCCTCCACCGCGTCGCCCGCTCCCCCAAAAACCGCGTTGCCTTTGCGTTACAGCGGATAGTTTTTCAATTCCCGAGCAATCAGCATGCGCTGGATCTCGCTCGACCCTTCATAGATCTGGGTAATCCGCGCATCCCGGTAGTAGCGCTCCACCGGGTAGTCTTCCAGATAGCCGTACCCACCATGCACCTGGATGGCCATCGAGCACACCCGCTCGGCCATCTCCGAAGCGAACAGCTTGGCCTGTGACGCTTCCGACAGGCACGGCTTGCCGGCGCTGCGCAGGCGGGCGGCGTGCAGGATCAGCAAACGTGCGGCGTTCACCTGCACCTGCATGTCGGCCAGCAGGTTGGCAATGCTCTGGTGTTCGTTGATCGGCTTGCCAAACTGTATGCGGTCACGCGAGTAGACCAGCGCCGCTTCGAATGCGGCGCGGGCGATGCCCAAGGCCTGGGCGGCAATGCCGATACGGCCGCCTTCGAGGTTGGACAGGGCAATGGCCAGGCCCTTGCCACGCTCACCGAGGATATTGGCGGCAGGAATGCGGCAGTTGTCGAAAGTCACTGCGCAGGTATCGGAGGCGCGAATGCCCATCTTGTGCTCACTGCGATCAACCTTGAACCCAGGGTTGTCGGTGGGCACCAGGAACGCCGACAGGCCTTTCTTGCCCAGCTCCGGGTCGGTCACTGCGAAGACGATCGCCAGGCCGGCACGGCGGGCATTGCTGACGAACTGCTTGGCACCGTTGATGACCCACTGGCCATCCACCAGCTCGGCGCGGGTGCGCAGGTTGTGCGCCTCGGAGCCGGCCTGTGGCTCGGTCAGGCAGAAGCAGCCAATTACCTCGCCGCTGGCCAGGCGTGGCAGCCACTGCTGTTGCTGGTCGGCGGTGCCGTAGGCCAGCAGCGGGCCGCAACCTACCGAGTTGTGGATGCTCATCATCGCCCCGGTGGCGCCGCAGCCGGCGGCGATCTCTTCCACGGCTAGGGCATAGGCGACATAGTCGGTGTAGCTGCCGCCGAAGTCCTCGGGCACCACCATGCCCAACAGGCCCAGTTCGCCCATCTTGCGCACCACGCCATCATCGATCCAGCCGGCCTTTTCCCAAGCCTGGGCATGGGGTGCGATTTCGCCACGGGCAAAGTCCCGGGCCATGTCGCGGATCATGATCTGTTCTTCGCTCAGTTCGAGGTCTTGCATCTGTGTACTCCCGGGCTCACAGGCCTTCGAAGAATTGTTCGACCCGCTGGCCTTGCAGCGCGGCCAGGGTCGGCGGGTTCCAGCGGGGCTGCTTGTCCTTGTCGATGATCAGGGCACGCACGCCTTCGATGATGTCGCCGTGCTGGAACCACTGGCGGTCCAGGTGCAGTTCCATGGCAAAGCAGTCGTCAATGCCCAGCTCGCGCCCCCGGCGCAGCATCTCCAGCGTAACCGCCATGGCCAGAGGCGAGCGGGTTTCCAGCTGATCGGCGGTGGCCACCGCCCAGGCGTGGCTGTCGCCGAGGCTCACCGCACGCAGTTGCTCGACGATGGCTGGCAGGTCGGGCAGGGCGAAGAAGTGGTCGATGGCCGGGCGCAGCTTTTCCAGTGGCGCATCATCCAGTGTCTGGGTGCCGAGCCTGGCCAGCAGGTTTTGCAGGTCCTTGAGCGGGTGGTCGCTGAAGTCGAGCTGGTCGAGGCCCCGGTCGAGGGCAGCGAGCTGATCGCTGGCCAGGTACCAGTCGGCCAGGCCGCAATACAAGGCGTCGGCCGCCTGGATCTGGGCACCGCTGACACCCAGGTAGATGCCCAGCTCGCCAGGGATGCGCGAGAGGAAGTAGCTGCCGCCCACGTCCGGGAAGTAGCCGATGCCGACCTCGGGCATGCCCAGCCGGCTGCGCTCGGTGACCACGCGCAGGTCGCAGCCCTGGGCCAGGCCCATGCCGCCCCCGAGGGTGAAGCCGTCCATCACCACCAGTATTGGCTTGCGGTAGCGGTGGATGACCAGGTCGAGGGCGTACTCTTCGACGAAAAAGGTTTCATGCAGCGTGTCGCCGGCCTTGAAGCTGTCGTACAGCGAGCGGATATCGCCACCGGCACAGAACCCCTTGGGGCCTTCGCCGCGCAGGACCACGGCGCGTACCTGCGGGTTGTCGGCCCACTGGTCCAGGTGCTGACGCAGGCTGCGCACCATGTCCAGGGTCAGGGCATTGAGACCGGCTGGGCGGTTCAGGGTCAGGTGGCCGATCTGGTTGCGGACCTCGGCCAATACATGGTCGGTTGCTGCCGGGGTATGAGCGTGTGCAGTCATTGCGTTCTCCCTGCTTTGTTATTGATTTTCCAAGTGAAGTCTGGAGTTCGCTGGAGGATCGCAGGATCCTGGCATGCGAATTTGCCTTGCACAATCGACAATTGTGCAAGGGTACCGTGCGTTTTTACCTTGTGTGAGGTTAGCGCGCGCCTGTGGAGCAGCCTTTGCCCCCACGGGATTTCGTCCCCCGATTCGGGGGAACCTGCTGGGGGATCCTCCCCAATCCGTTGCGGTTGATCGTACAAGTTATTGATTAATATTGGATTTTTCTTCTGGCACACACCTTGCTCCAGCTCCCGGCAGAGATCCTGTGTCCCGGAGGTGCAGCATGTCGACGCCGCTCAAAGGCCCCATCCTGTCATCACTTGTACTGGCCTTGCTTGGCTGGGAAGCAACCAGCGAGGCGGCTGTGCAGTGCCAGCGCACCCTGGTCGCCAACGTGGTGGCACTGGACCAGCCACTGATGTTCAACCGCCTTGGCGCGCAAAACGCCAACGGCATGATGTTTGCCCTTCGTGAGGACGTGGTGGACGACAAGCAGGTCCCCCTCAGCAAGGGCGGGGCCGCGGTACCGGGCAAGGTCACCCTGCGCCCGGACAAGCGCCCGCGGCCTATCGTGCTGCGCGTGGCGGCCGGTGACTGCCTGACGGTCAACCTGACCAACCTGCTGGATTACAAGGCGAACCCCAACAAGCACGGTATCGAGGCTGAAGAGCCCGAGGGTGAGGCAGAGGGGCCGGAGGTTGAAAACGAAGGCGGCGAAGGCTTTGTCGCCGACGAACAGGTGGCCGAGCGCATGGTCGGCTTCCAGGTCAACGGGATGCAGGCGGTGAACAGCATTGCCGATATTTCCGCCTATACCGGGCGTAACGGCAACTTCTTCGTCAGCCCCGGCAGCACCCGCAGCTACACCCTGTATGCCGAGCGCGAAGGCGCCTTCGCCGCCACCAGCAAAGCCGCTACGTTCGGCGGCGAGGGCACGGCGGGCAACGTCTCCAACGGCCTGTTCGGCCAGGTGGTGGTCGTGCCCAAACTGGGCCGTACCTACCGCAACACCCTCACTGAAGAAGAAATGCGCCTGGCCACCACGGGTCGAACCGCCACCGGCCAGCCCGTGATCGACTACGAAGCCCGTTATCCGCAGGTCGAACCGTGGATCGCCGAAGGCAAGGCCGGCAAACCGATCATTGCCATGGTCAACGGCAACGAGATCATCAGCAGCGAAACCGATGCCATCGTCATGGGGCCCAACCCTGACGGTAGCTTCCCCAGTTCCACTTACCCGCTGGAAAGCGTGGGCAAACGCAACCCGGCGCTGCCCAACCGACTGGAAGCATTCCGTGATTTCGCCTCGCAGTTCGCCGACGAGGTTGCCGGTACCCAGGCCTTCCCTGGCTACTGGGCCGACCCGGTGATGGGCCACGTGCTGGAGCCGGCGCGCGATTCGTTCATGATCAATTACGGCTCTGGTGGGATGGGGGCCGAAGTGGTGGCCAACCGCTTGGGGGTGGGGCCGATGCACGACTGCCTGTCGTGTGCCTATGAGGAGTTCTTCCTGAGCGCCCACACGGTCGGCGATATAGGCACCCTGGTGGATGTACCGGCCAACGTCGGCCTGGAACACATCCGCCCGGGCGAGGTGCCGCCGGCCAGCGCCGTCGGGGTCAAGGCCAGCATGGCCCTTTACCCCTCAGAGCCTGCCAACGTGCACCACAGCTATATCGGTGACTTCACCAAGTTCCGCAACACCCACAACGGGCACGAGCAGCACATCTTCCACTTGCACGGCCATCAGTGGCTGTTCAACCCCAATGACGACAACTCCGACTACATCGATGCCCAAGGCATCGGCGCCGGTGTCGGCTACACCTACGAAATCGCCAACGGTGGTTCGGGCAACCGCAACCGCGTTGCCGGCGATGCCATTTACCACTGTCACTTCTACCCGCACTTCGCCCAGGGCATGTGGGCCATGTGGCGGGTACATGACGTGTTCGAGGAAGGCACGCGGCTGGAGGTGAGCGGGCAGGGCGAGAATGGCTTCCACAGTACCCCGTTCGCCCTGCGTAGCGGTAAGCCGGCCGCTGGCGCCCGGGCCCTGCCCGATGGCGAGATCGTTGCCGGTACGCCGATTCCGGCCATCGTGCCGTTGCCCGGCAAGGCCATGGCGCCCATGCCCGGCAAAGTCGTGGTCGTGCCCAAGCTCTCCGAAGCGTTGGTTGCCGCCAACGATGATGACCACGAAGACGAGGATGATGACGACCACGCCAGTGAGGCGCCCGTGCGCAAGGCCGTGGGCTCGCTGGCGCTGGTCGACCGCACCGAGGCCAACCGCAATTCCGACGGCACGCTGAAAAACCCAGGCTACCCGTTCTGGATCGGCGGCATGGAAAGCAGCGTGGGCAACCGCCCGCCAACCCCGCCCCTGGACATGCTCGACCCGGCCCTGGCCCGGCAACTGAAAGACAGTGGTAAAGCCCTGTGGGCCAACCTGGATGCGAACCAGGTCGATGGCTGGGACGGCGGCCTTGGCCGCCATGCACTGGACGGTGTGTCCGCCGGTGGCGTGGCGGAGACCACCACCACCAAACTGGACTTCACCAAGGTCGTGCACAAGGCCAAGCCCATCTACCTGCCGGAAGAGGGCACCGATGTCGAGCAGGCCGCCATGCAGTTCCACGCCATGGCTGAACACCCCAGCTATGCATTGATCCCCGGCAGCCAGCCAGTGGCCAGTGCGTTCCGCACCAACGGCGCGTTGCCGACTGCGGGTGCGCCGTTCTACGAGCCGTGCATGGATGACCGTGGAAAACGCCTGACCCAGTCTTCCGGGGTAGGGGAGTTCAACAGTGGAGAGAGCCTGACGGGCGTGAACTTCCGTGGCGCCTCGGCCTTCACTGCCGACCGCCCACGCATCTACAAAGGGGCCAACATCCAGTTCGACGCGGTGTACAACAAAGTGGGCTACCACTTCCCGCAGGCACGCATCATTGCCCTGTGGGAAGACGCCTGGCCGGTCATTACCAAGCAGCGCCCGCCAGAGCCGCTGGTGATGCGCATGAACACCTTCGACTGCGCGATGTACCAGCACACCAACCTGATCCCGAACATCTATGAGATGGACGATTACCAGGTGCGCACCCCGACCGACGTGATCGGCCAGCACATCCACCTGCCCAAGTGGGACCTGACCGCTGCCGACGGCTCGGCCAACGGCTGGAACTACGAAGACGGCATACTTTCGCCCGGTAGCGTGGTCGAGCGCGTGCATGCCATTCGTACTTACAACGGTTGCACTGATGGGGATAGCCGCGATGGCACCGCTGCCTGCCCGAAAGCCAGACAGCACCCGTACTTCGGCCGCTTTGGTCGCGCCGACTGGCTGGGCGCGCGTACAGCCATGCAGCGCTGGTTCGCTGACCCGCTGGTGAACGTGCATAACGTCGACCGTGGCCTGGGTACCATCTTCACCCATGACCACCTTGGCCCATCGACCCACCAGCAACTGGGCCTGTATGCCACCGTGCTGGCCGAACCGGCCGGCTCCACCTGGTACCACGCCGAAACCGGCGAGCAACTGTACAACCCGGCCACGCGCCAGGACGGCGGCCCGACCTCGTGGCAGGCGGTGATCAAGACCGGCGACCACGATGGCGACGGCAAGAACGACAGCTACCGCGAGTTCTTCCTTGAGTACAGCGACTTCCAGCATGCCTATGAAGCCGGGGTGTACGTAGGCGCAGGGCCGGACGGCATCCCCAATGCCCAGTCGTACCCGGCCACTGCCGACAGCTTCCGCTACGCTATCAATCCGCCCGTGCGTGGCAAGGCGTCGAACCTGCTCGAAGCCATCGTCGAGAAGCGCGGCGGTCTCAACCCAGGTTGCCCCAGCCGGCCATGTCCGCAGGCGATCTCGGTGGATGACCCGGGCATGTTCGTCGTCAACTACCGCAACGAGCCGCTGGCCCTGCGCGTGTATGACCCGAACAAGGTCGGCCCGGACGGCAAGCGTGGCATGCAGGCCGACGGCCTGGCCGGCGACCTCAGCTATGCCCTGCAAACCCGTACCGACCGCGCCATCCCGGCGATGAACCTGTCGCCATCGGCGATTACCTCGGCAGTCGGCCCTACCGGCGGCACTACGCTGTTCCCGCCGCATATCAACACGGCTGGCGCCGAGCCGGGCGACCCGTTCACCCCGTTGCTGCGCACCTATTCCGGCGACAACGTGCGCCTGCGCATGCACGCCGGTGGCCATGAAGAGGAGCACAACGTCACCCTGCACGGCGTGAAATGGCTGCAGAACGGTTCTGGCTTCGGCAACAGCTCCAACTCGGGCTGGAAGTCGTCGCAAATGATCGGCATCTCCGAGCAGTTGGGCTTCATGGCGCCGGTGTCGATGATCTCCAGTTCGGCAGCCACCAACGGCGACTACCTGTACTCGCTGGACGCGGCCTTGGAGGGCTATTGGAACGGTATCTGGGGCATCATGCGCAACTACACCGCGCAGCGTGCCGACCTGTTCCCGCTGCCCAACAACCCGCAGCCGGTGGCCATGCGCAACACCGTGAACTTCAACGGCATCTGCCCGAAAACCACGGCCAACCCGAACGGCATCGGTACCCGCACCACGGTCAAGCGCAGCTACGAGATCGTCGCAGCGCTGGCCAACGACATCCTCGAAAACCGTAACGGCGTCAGCATCAATGACCCGGCGGGCGTCGGCCAGCATGTCGGTGGCGCGCTCAAGGCCAACGGCGGCACCCTGGTGTTCAACAGCCGTAGAACCGCCATCCCGCTGGTGAGCGGGGTAGACCCCGAAGATGGGGAGCCTTTCACCATCGGTGGCCACAGTGCGCCGCTGCATGACCCGACCGCGATCCTGTACGTGCGCAAGGCTGACCTCGATGCCACCACCGGCAAGCTCAAGGCGGGTGTCCCGGTAGAGCCCCTGGTACTGCGCGCCAATGCCGGCGACTGCATCAGCATCACCCTGGAGAACCGCTTGCCACTGGTGATGCCAGACCTGCCGAGCACTGCAGTGATGCACAACGTGGTCAAGCGTGACCGCTTCGACAGCGAAGGCTCCACCGCCTTTGCCAACAACCTGATGCGGCCGTCCAGCCACGTGGGCCTGCATGCGCAACTGCTGGCCTACGACATCACCAAGTCGGACGGTGCCAACGTTGGCCTGAACCCGCTGCAGACCGTGCCACCACGTGCTGGCACCAGCGGCGCCTACCCGACCAAGGAGTACCAGTACTACGCCGGCCACCTGGAGCGTGAAGGCAAACCGGTGTCGCAGCTGGGCCGCACGGTGGACAACATAAACACCACGCCTATCGAGTTCGGCGGCCTCAACCTGACCCCGTCAGACTTCATCAAGCAGCCGCAAAAAGGCCTGGTGGGCGCCATGAGCATCCTGCCGCAAACCGCCACCTGGACCGAGGATACTGCTACCCGTACCCAGGCCACGGTGAAGGTCAGCGGCCAGCCGGACTACCGCGACTTCGTCACGGTGTGGCAGCGCGCACTGAACATGCGCTGGGCCGATGGTCGTCCGGTAGAAGGCATCAATACCGAAGGCAACGGCGCTGCCGGTGATCCGCAAGACAACGGCAACATGGCGGTCAACTACAAGACCGAACCGTTGTGGCTGCGCTTCGGCATGGCGCCCGACTCGCCATTCGGCCGCGCCAATGGCCTGGGCTTTGGTGATGTACCCAACGCCCACATGGCCTACGCCAACGCCCTGGTCGGTGGAGACCCGCAAACCCCGGTGCTGTACGCCAAGCCTGGCCAACCGGTGCGCAACCATATCGTGATGCCCAGTGGTGGCAGCCGCGGCATGGTCTACCAGCTGGACGGGCACGTATGGCCACTGCACAACTACCAGGCCGAGAAGAGCGATGCGGATGGTTACCCGATTAGCCTGCCTGGTATCGGTTCGGTGCGCTTTGGCTACAACCCGATGGCCATGTACATCGGCGCGCAGGAAAGCGTACTGCCAGCGGCGCACTTCAGCTTCATGCTGCCGAGTGCCGGCGGTGCAAACGCGGTGGCGGGTGACTACCTGTTCCGCGACTACGCTGCCTACGGCAACCTTTCGGGGCTGTGGGGGATCTTACGGGTGACTAACGAAGCGCCGCCGGCAACGGCCCCGGCGCAGTGACGGAAGGGGAACGCGAGCATGAATAAAAAGACTCGCCCTGCTTACCTGGGGGTAGTGCTGGGGGTAGCGCTGATCGGCCTGGGCGTGGCGTACGAAAAGCTATGGTGCGACCCGCGCGAGCTGTTGCAGGAACGGGGCGGCTCGCAGGCCTTGCACCGGCTCAGCCGGGACGGCGTGAACGTGGAGTTCGAGGCCCGGCCATTGGCCGGCGGCGAACTGAAGGAGGGCGGCTTCGCCAACATCCGCTTCAAGCTCAGCGACCAGACCAGTGGCCAACCGCTGTCGGGCATGGCCCCGGGGGCGTGGATCGACCCGGCGCAGTCGGCCCCGGCCGGGGACCGCGAGCAGAGCTGCAAGGCGCGGGTCGCGCTGTTTCTCAAGAGCAGCATCGGGGCCCGGCCGCTGCTCGACCTGAACAGCTACTTCTTGCTGATGCTGAACAATGACGCCAGCCTGACAGTGATCGACCCGACGGTGTCGGTGGGGGGCGTGACCAGCACCATGGCCCGCATCGAGCTACCAGGGCGGCCCATGGACTGGGCGGCCACCAGCGACGACAAGCAGGTTTTCGTGTCGATACCCGAGCGGGGCAAGGTCTCGGTGATCGATACCGAAACCTTTACCCGCGTGGCCGACCTGGACGCCGGCGATCAGCCGCTGCGCGTGGCCCTGCAGCCGGACCAGCATCGGCTGTGGGTTGGCAACAACAGCAGCGACCCGGGCAAAGGCGGGGTAACAGTGATCGACGTGCCGGGGCGCAGCGCCATGAAGCACTTCAACACCGGTACCGGGCACCACGAAATCGCCTTCAGCGCCGACTCGCGCTATGCCTATGTCAGCAATCGCGACAGCGGCACCCTGAGCGTCATCGACATCCCGGAAATGCGCCTGGCCAAGACCATCAAGGTGGGCCCGCACCCGCTGTCGGTCAGCTATTCGGCGCTGTCCCAGGCCGTGTACGTGGTCGATGGCGAGGAGGGCAGCGTACGGGTGTTCGATGCCCGCAGCCATCAGTTGCGCCACACGGTCCAGGCTGAACAGGGCCTGGGGCCGATGCGCTTCAGCCATGATGGCCGCTACGGCATCGTGCTCAATACCCTTGAGAACCAGGCACTGGTCATCGACGCCAGTACCGACAAGCTTATTCACCACATCCCGGTGGCGGCCGAACCGTACCAGCTGACGTTCACCAAAGGCTATGCCTATGTGCGTGGCCTGGCCTCGTCGAAAGTGAGCATGATCAATCTGGCCAGCCTGGGCGAGGGGCGTGCGCCCATCGTACAAGGCTTCGAGGCTGGCCCCGCAGCGCCGCGCCAGGCCGGCGACCTGCCACTGGCCCAGGGGCTGTCGGTATCGCGTGATGACAATTCGGTGTTCGTGGTCAACCCGGTGGACAACACCACCTACTTCTATGCCGAAGGCATGAATGCCCCGATGTCCGGCTACAACAACCGCGGCCACCAGGCCCGCGCCGCCATCGTCGTTGACCGCAGCCTGCGCGAAGTGGCCCCCGGGGTGTATGGCTCGACGGTGAAGCTGCCCGCCGCCGGCAAGTTCGACGTTGCCTTCCTGCTCAACCAGCCGCAAATCATTCATTGCTTCAGCACCGAGGTGGCCGCAGGGAGCGATGCCAGCAAACGCAAAGGCGCGCGTGCCGAGTTCATCGGCCTCGACCAGCCGCTGCCGCAGCACAGCGACTTCACCGCGCGGGTGCGTATTGTCGGTGACGACGGGCAGCCACGCCTGGGCCTGAACGACCTGAGCCTGCGCTACTTCCTGGCGCCATCGTCGATGCCGCGCAACCTGCAGTTGCAAGAGGTGGGCGAGGGGGTCTACCAGGCGGCGCTGAACTTGCCTGAAGCCGGTGCCTGGTACCTGCATGTGCAGTCGCCCTCGTTGGGGCGCAAGTTTGCCGAAGAAAACTACACCAGCCTGCGCGTCTTGCCGGCTGCTGCAACCAACGCCTCCCAGACTGACGTGAGGAATGTGCGATGAACGCCAAGCCTGCTTGCACACTGTTGGCCCTGAGCCTGGCATTCGCCAGCCACCTGGCCATGGCCCACGCCGGTCACGCGCATGACGGCCATGCCGGGCAGCCCCCGGCGGCGCATCAGGAAAAGGCCAGTGTGCGTTTTGCCGATGTGTCGCTGCTGAACCAGGAAGGCATGCCGGTACGTCTGGAGAAAGACCTGGTGGGTGACCATCTGGTGGTCATGGGCTTCATTTACACCAGCTGCACCACGGTATGCCCGGTGGTGTCGTCAATCATGGGCAAGGTCCAGCAGCAGCTGGGCGGCCGGGTAGGCGAGGAGGTTCGCCTGGTGTCGATCAGTGTCGACCCTCAGCGTGACGACGCCAAGCGCCTGCAAAACTATGCCAAGGCATTCCAGAAAGGGCCGGGCTGGAGCTGGCTGACCGGTACCCCGTACGCCATCACCGAAACCCTGAAGGGGCTGGGCAGCTTCAACGCCGACCTCAGCCAGCACCCGCCGCTGATACTGGTGGGTGACGGGCGTAGCGGGCACTGGACGCGTTACTACGGCTTCACCGACCCGGGCGTATTGATCGAAGAAATCAACCGCCTCAGTGCGCGCCGGGTCCATGCCAAGAGCACCGCCATTGCCGACCATCACGAGGTGCAACCATGAGCACTGCAACCTCCCACCGCGCTGGCATGCGCGCATTCGACTGGCTGGTACTGGGTGGCTGCCTGTGGATCCTCACGTCGGTGGCGTTCGCCCACGAAGGCCATGCGCCGCAACCCCCCGAGCCGCAGCCAGCACCGCAGGCGATGGCCAGTGGTGGCGGTACACGCGACGCCAAGACCTGGTTCACCGACACCGTGCTGAAGGACCAGAATGGCCGCGAGCTGCGCTTTTACAGTGACGTGCTCAAGGACAAGGTGGTGATGCTCAACGTGATCTTCACCCATTGCACCGATGCCTGCCCGTTGATCACCCGCAAGCTGCGCGAGGTGCGCGAGGCCATGGGGCCAGCCCTGGCCGCCCAGGTGACCTTCGTGTCGATCAGCAGTGACCCGCTGAACGACACCCCCGAGGCGCTGAAGGCGTTCGCCGCCAAGCAAGGGGTGGATGGGCCGAACTGGTTGTTCCTGACCGGTGACAAGGCCAATGTCGACCTGGTGCTTGGCCGTATAGGGCAGTTCCTGCCGAGTCCCGAGCAGCACTCGACGCAGCTGATTGCCGGTGATGTTGCAGGTAAACGCTGGAGCAAGATTCGCCCGGATGCACCGCCAGCGGCGATTGCCCAGCGCATGCAGCTGTTGACCCAGCCGCTGGCAGGTCGGTAAGTTTCATGGGCCGCCTGGGAAACTGGCCTCTGTGGCATCACCTGTTGTGGGAGCGGCCTTGCGTCGCGAAAGGGCTGCGCAGCAGCCCCGGCAGTGGCAGCTCAAGCGCAGAAAGAGGCGAGCGCCTTTCGCGACGCAAGGCCGCTCCCACAGGGCTTGCGATATGGCTCACCTGCGTGCTTGGCATGGCAACTTCGACCTCAGCCTTGGCCCTGGACCTGACCGACCACGAACAAGCCGGCAAACGCCTCTACCGCGAGGGCGTTTCCAGTAGCGACGCTCAATTGCAAGCCCGGGTAGGCGCCAGCGACATCACAGTCCCCGCCAGCGTGCTGCCCTGCGCCAGTTGCCATGGCAGCGACGGCCGTGGCCGTGCCGAAGGCGGTGTTCGCCCCCCCGGCCTCGACTGGCAACGCCTGGCACTCGGCCAGGGCCCGCGCGAGGCCAACGGCCGCCGCTACCCGGCCTACACCGACAGCAGCCTGGCGCGGGCCATCCAGCAGGGTATCGACCCGGCTGGCAATCGCCTCGACCCGGCTATGCCACGCTTCGAGTTGACCTTGGCCGACCAGCGCAACCTCACCGCCTATCTCAAACGCTTGGCCGAAGAACGTGACCCTGGTGTGGAAGAGGGCGTGCTGCGCCTTGGGACCCTGCTGCCCGCGAGCGGTCCGCTGGCTGAAGCCGGGCAGGTGGTGCGCGCCGTGCTGGAAGACGGCGTGGGTCAACTCAATCAGCAAGGCGGCATTCACGGGCGGCGCCTGGAACTGGTCGTACTAGACCCAGGTTCCGACCCGGTCAGTGCCGAACGCGCCTTGCAACAGTTGCTCGAGCAAAAGCGGGTATTCGCCCTGATCGCGCCATTGGCGCCCATGCTCGACCAGCGCCTGACGACCTTGCTGGCGCCACAGAACGTGCCGATGGTTGGCAGCACCCCGCGCAGCGGCGGCAGCGCACAGGTCTTCGACCCGCTACCCGGCTTGCCCGAGCAATTGCTGAGCCTGGCAGAGCACGCCCGTGTGGCGCTGGGCATAGCCCCGGATGAATTACATGTGGTGTATGCCGGTAACGAACACGCCGCGTTGGCCGAGCAGGTGCGCGAGCTTTTACGACAGCAGGGCTGGGCGCCACCCGCTATCCAGGCGTTCGACGGCCAGGCGGTGGACGGGCAGGGCATCGTCTTCCTTGGCCGCGCCCAGGCCTTTGCCGAGTTGGCGGCGGCGTTGCAGGTGGCCGGCCGCGAGCCCTACCTGTTCGCTGCTTCCAGTCAGGTAGCCGGCGCTGTGGCGCGCTTGCCGGCGCAGTGGTCGCAGCGGCTGTTTCTGGCCTACCCCTACGTGCCTGAGGACTGGACCGAGCAAGGCCTGGCTACGCTCGCCGGGCTGCAGCAGCGCCAAGGCCTGGACCCGCGCCAGGCATCATTGCAGGTCAATACGCTGTGCGCGTTGCGCCTGCTGAGCGAAGCGCTGAAGCAGATTGGTCGGGATGCCAGCCGCGAGCAACTGATCGCTGCGCTCGAAGGCCTGCACGATGTGCCCACCGGCCTGACCCCGGCACTGGGCTTTGGCCCTGGTCGCCGCCAGGGCATGGCAGGTGCCCATGTGGTGGCGGTGGCCCTGCCCGGGCCACGCTTTACTTCGGTCACCCCCTACCGGCCAGTGCCGGCCAGCCCTTGAGCGGAGGTTGTCATGCGGATCGTGTGGTTTTGCCTGTTGCTGGTGCTGACCAGGGCGAGCTGGGCCGATGTGCCGGCGGCGCGGGTCAATGGTGTCGAGATCGGGTTGATGCGCCTGGAACGCTACTTCAGCGAGTACCTGGACGCCCAGGGTAGGGCGGTGACCAGCATCCGCAATCCAGGCCTGTATAAACGCCTGCGCGACCAGGCGTTGGACGAGCTGATCGACAAGGAGCTGTTGTGGCAGGAAGCGCAACGCCAAGGTATTGCTGTCAGCAATGAACAAGTGTCGGCGCAGGTTGGCGAGATCGAAGCGGCATTTGGCAGCCCGGCGTTATTCGAAAGGCGACTGGCAGAGGCGGGCTTCGACAGGGCGCAGTACACTGAATACACCCGGCATGAGATGGCGGCCCAGCAAGTGTACGCCCTGCTCAGCGCAGTCGACGCGCCGAGCCAGGGCGAAGTGGAGGCATTTTATGATGCCAACCAGAAGAGACTGCAAGGAGCGCAGAACCAAAGTGATAATCCATTGGTCATACGCGAACACGGCCTGGCCTTGGCTCGGGCAACGCTCATCGGCCAGCGGGAGGCGCAGGCGCGCCAATCCGTGCGCCAACGTTTGCGCGAGTCCGCTAAAGTGGAAATCGCCGACTGAGTCCGTTGAGGGCGCTTCCCCCAATGCTGGGGAATTAAGGTTTGGCAATGTGCCATCATTTTCCCCGGTTGTGGGGAACGGGTTGGGTGTGCCTGTTCAGCGTCTGTCGGTTGCTGGCCGGCACCTTAGTAAAATCAGTGGCTTACAGTGGTGCAACATGACTATTCACGCCTGGCACGAAGCCTGCTCAAGTCTCTACAAGGGCGTACTTCGCAGACCGGGGAACCGGGCAGTACTTGGGAGTCGACCTTGGTGAACAGAGTATTGGTAGTCGATGACGAACAGACTCTTGCGCAGAACCTGCAAGCGTATCTGCAGGCGCAAGGCCTGGAAGTTCATGTTGCCCACGACGGTGCCAGTGGTATCGAACAGGCTGAAAGCCTGGCACCGCAAGTAGTTGTGCTGGATTACCGCTTGCCCGACATGGAAGGTTTTCAGGTTCTGGAGGCTGTACGCAAGAACAGGCAATGCCACTTCGTGCTGATCACCGCCCACCCCACCGTCGAGGTGCGTGAGCGGGCCGCCGAACTCGGAGTGAGTCACGTCCTGTTCAAGCCGTTCCCACTGATGGAGCTGGCGCGTGCGATCTTCGACCTGCTGGGCATCGAGCGCCGGCGCAGGGCCACGGACAACCCGGCCGAAGGGTTCGTCGAACGACGCCAGAACAGGAACGAATCGTTCCCCCTGCAGTTGTACGATGGAAGCTGGGTGTTGGCCGACCGCCGCCGTAACGGCGCCAAGCCACCAGGGCCCGACGACGATCAACTGCTCACAGGGGAATAGCGGCGCCCGCACCCCTGGCCGAGCCAGCCTGCGACGCGCCCCTGAGCGGAGTCGCAGGCCATGCCAGAAGCATTCGATGCAACCCCGGAATCTGCAAAGCCTGCACCGACGTCTTCGCGGGCATGCCCGCTCCCACAGGATGTATGCAGCCCACAGACCTGTGATGTACCTGTGGGAGCGGGCATGCCCGTGAAGAACCCAGCAAAAATTTCCGCCTACCCCCGCGAACTGCTGGCCCAGGCCCGTCTGCAAGCCACTGACGAGCGCCTGCTCGACTGCCTGGAACGCCTGGCCTGCGACACCCCCGACACCTTCACCCAGCGCCTGGGCCTGACCCTGCATTACCCGGTACTCGACAGCCACAGCCTGCTGGCCAGCACCCCACGCTTCGACAAGCTGGCCTTGGCCCAGTGCATCAAGCGCGAATGTGTGCTGATCGAGCAAGGCGGCCAACTGCTGGGCGTGTTCGCCGACCCCTTCGACCCCGCTCGCCTGGCCTGGATCGACGACGTACTGCAAGGCGCGCCGCTTTACCTGGCCCACGCCGCCGACCTGGCCACTTTCCTGGCCCGTCATGAAGAAAGCTTCCACGCAGTCGATGCCCTTGACCACGACGCCGAAGCCAGCAGCGAGGGAGACCCGCTGCAACGCCTGTCGCTGGCCAGTATCAGCGAAGACCAGAGCCGCGTGGTCAAACTGGTCAACTCCACCCTGTACGACGCCCTCAAGCTGCACGCCAGCGACATCCACCTGGGCATGACCGGCCAGGGCCTGACCATCAAGTACCGCATCGACGGCGTGCTCAACGGTGCCGGCAAGGCCAGTGGCAGCGCCTTCGCCGACCAGGTGATCTCGCGCATCAAGGTCATGGCCGAGCTGGACATCGGCGAAAAACGCGTGCCCCAGGACGGCCGCTTCAAGGTGGCCGTGGGCGACCGGCAAATCGACTTCCGGGTGTCGATCATGCCGAGCATCTTCGGTGAAGATGCCGTGCTGCGGGTGCTCGACAAGCAGGACTTGTCCGACCGGGTCAGCGGCGTGCAGCTGCAAGCCTTGGGCTTTGCCGACGAGACCTTGCGCGCCCTGCGTCGATTGGCTGCAGAACCCTACGGCATGATCCTGGTCACCGGCCCTACAGGCAGCGGCAAGACCACCACCCTGTACGCCATGATCAGCGAGATCAACCATGGCGTGGACAAGATCATCACCATCGAGGACCCGGTCGAGTATCAATTGCCCGGCGTGCTGCAGATCCCGGTCAACGAGAAGAAGGGCCTGACCTTCGCCCGCGGCCTGCGCTCGATCCTGCGTCACGACCCGGACAAGATCCTGGTCGGCGAAATCCGTGACCCCGACACGGCCCAGATTGCCGTGCAATCGGCACTCACCGGTCACCTGGTGTTCACCACCATCCACGCCAACAACGTGTTCGACGTGATTGGCCGCTTCAGCCAGATGCAGGTCGACCCCTACAGCTTCGTTTCCGCGCTCAATGCGGTACTGGCCCAGCGCCTGATTCGGCTGGCCTGCCCGCACTGCGCCACGCCCTGCGAACACGATGACGACACCCTGTATGGCTCAGGCCTGACCCGCGAGGGGGTGGCCGGCTGGACGTTCGTCCGCGTCAAGGGCTGCGGCCACTGCCGTGGCAGTGGTTACCGCGGCCGCAGTGCCATTGCCGAACTGCTGCACCTGGATGATGACCTGCGGCAAATGATCGTGGAGCGCCGCCCGCTGGCGCAGATCAAGACGCTTGCCTGCCAGCGCGGCCTGCGCCTGCTGCGGGCCTCGGCCCTGGACCTGGTCCGCGATGGCCGTACCACCCTTGAGGAGATCAACCGTGTCACATTCATCTGACCGTTACTGCGCCGTATTGGGCGCCGAGGGTGTCGGCCTGGGTCGCTGGCACAAGAACCACCACCAATGGCTGGGCAGCCGCGCATTCAGCAGCGACGCCACCCAACCGACCTGGGATGCTGCTGTTGACGGGCTGGCCGCACTGCTGGCCGAGCATGCGGTACGTGGCGCCCAGTTGCGGGTGCTGCTGTCGGCCCGCTACAGCCGCTTCTGCCTGGTGCCCTGGAGTGACGCCATCGGCCACCCTCGCGAGTTGGACGCCTATGCCCGCGCTTGCTTCGAAAACCTCTACGGGCAGCCGTTGGACGACTGGCGCATCGTGCTGTCACCGGAGCCTGCCGGTGCCGCCCGCATCGCCACGGCGCTGCCCGAAGCCTTGCTGCAGCGGCTGCAGGCACTGGGCCGGGAAAGCCGCCTGAGCCTGCGCTCGGTGCAGCCATACCTGATGGCTGCCTACAACCGTTGCTGGTCACAGCTGGAGCAGGGTGACTTCCTGTTCGTGCTGGCCGAGCCGCGCCGCAGTGTATTGCTGCTGGCCGCCGGCGGTGCCTGGCAGCAAGTGCTGGCGCAAGGCTGCGCTGACAGCGACCAGGCCCTGCAAGCGCTGATCGAGCGGACCTGTGAGCTGTACGGCGAGCACCTGCCGCGGGTGTACCTGCATGCCCCGGGCCGCTGCGACGTGCCGCAACTGGCGGCGGTGCAATTGTGCCAGCCAGCCAGCGAAGCCGACCCGCTGTGCGCCATGTGGCGGGCGGTGGCCTGACATGCGCCGCCTCGACCTGGAATTCCAGCCACGGCGCAGCGGCCCGTTGGTTTGGTCGCTGCTCGTCCTTGCCAGCGCCATGGTCGCCGGCCTGGTGCTGCTGCAGCAACGCTTGCAGACCGAGCACGTGGCGCTGGAAGCCAGCGTCCATAGCCTGGAACTGCAACTGGGCCGGCGCCCGGCCATCGCACAACCCAAGAACAGCGCTGCCAGCCGGGAGCAGGCTGAGCGCCTGGCGCAAATGCGCAGTGTGTCGCAGCAACTGCAACGCCCTTGGCAGCAACTGTTCGCCATGCTTGAAGCCATGCCGCAGGACGACGTCGCGCTGCTCGGCCTGACGCCGGATGCGCGCAAGGGCCAGGTGCGCATTGCCGCCGAGGCGCGCAACCTCGAAGCGATGCTGCAGTACCACCAGCGCCTGGAAGCCAGCGACGAGCTCAGCGACGTGTCGCTGCTCAACCACGAGGTGCTCGCTGCGCGGCCCGAGCACCCGGTGCGCTTCACCCTCACCGCCACCTGGGAGACCGGCCATGCGCGCCCTTGAATCGTTCAGCAGCCTGATCCTCCAGGAGCGCCTGCGCGTTGTCGGCCCGGTAGGCCTGGCTGCCATAGCCGTAGGCCTGCTCGCCATTGGCGTGGGGTGTGCCGGCGTGCTGCCGCAATGGCAAAGCGTACGCGAACTGCGTGCCACCGAAGCGCAGGCCAGCGAACAGGTAGGGCGTGTCAAGCGGGGTGAGCTGAAGATTGCGGTCCAGCCCGAGCAGCAGGCCCTCGACAGCCTGCGCCAGCAACTGCCCGGTCAGCCCCAGGCCAGCGAGTTGATCGAGCGTCTGTACCGTCTGGCCAGCGCCGAGCGCATCAGCTTGGCCCGCGGTGAATACGCGTTGGGTATCGACCCCAAGACCCAGCTGGCCCGCTACCAGATCGTGCTGCCAGTGCGCGGCAGCTACCCGCAGATTCGCGGCTTTATCAAGGGCCTGCTCAAGCAACTGCCGACGCTGGTGCTGGAAGACCTTGAGCTGCAACGCAAGCGCATCGGCGACAGCGAGCTCAATGCCCGCCTGCGCATGACCCTTTATCTGTCGAGGTCGTGATGAACACACAACGTGCAGTCATCTGGGCCGGCTTCCTCGGCGTGAGCGCGGCGCTGGCCTGGGCACCGGACCATTGGTTTGGCCAGGACGATGGCGTCGCGGCCTTCGCGGGTAAACCCGCTCCTACAACAGAAAGCGCTGCGTCCATTGTAGGCGCGAGCTTGCCCGCGAAAGGGCCGGAACAGGCCTCCCGCGACCTGTTCCCAACCCAGCAATGGACCCAACCCAAAACCCTGGCCACGGTCACCGAACAACCCGTGATGACCGCACCTGTCGTCGCCGCGGCCCCGACGGCCCCGGAACTGCCTTTCCAGTTCATCGGCCGCATGGGTGACCGCGACGACCTGCAGGTCTTCCTGCAGAGCGGCGAAAAACTCTACGTCGTGCGCCAAGGCGACGTGATCGAAGACACCTATCGCCTCGATCGGGTATCGGCCAACGAGCTGAACCTGGTCTACCTGCCTTTGCACCAGTCGCAGACCTTGTCTGTCGGGAGCGCACCATGAAGTCGTCAAAGCTGTGCAAGCCTGCTCCGTTTCTGCTCGTGGCGCTGTGCGTGGCCATTGCCGGTTGCGGCTCCAGTGCGGTTCGCCAGGACAGCGACCAGTTGATGAAAGAGGGCCAGTACGAGGCCGGCATCGCTCGCCTGGAAGAGGCCCTGCGCGACGACCCGCGTGATACGGAGCTGAATATCGCCCTGGCCCACAGCCGCCAGGCGGCGGTCGAGGCCCTGATTGGCCAGGCCGACAGCGACCGCGTCCGTCATGACTTCGCCAATGCCCGGATGGGCTATGGCCGGGTGCTCACCCTGGAGCCGAACAACCGCCGCGCCCAGGAAGGCATTCGCCAGCTGGAGCTGATCCGCACCCTGGACGAACGCATAGCGCTTGGCCAGGCGGCGCTGCGCCAGGGCGACCTGTTCGGGGCCGAACGCTACATGCGCGAAGTCTTGCGTCTGGACCCGCAGAACCAGAAGGGCATGACCCTGCGCAGCGACATCGAAAACGTGCAGGCACGCACCGCGCAGCCGTACCCGCAATTGCGCAGCAAGCTCGAGCGGCCGGTCACCCTGGAGTTTCGCGATGCCAACCTGAAGACCATCTTCGAAGTGCTGTCGCAGGTGGCCGGCATCAACTTCATCTTCGACAAGGACCTGCGCCCGGACATGAAAGCCACCATCTTCGTGCGCGAGGTGCGCATCGAGGACGCGATAGCGCTGCTGCTGGAACAAAACCAGCTGCGCCAGAAGATCGTCAACGACAACACCGTCATGGTCTACCCCGATTCGCCGCAGAAGACCAAGGACTACCAGGAACTGGTCATGCGCACGTTCTACCTGACCAGCATCGACGCCAACACCGCGTTGAACATGGTCAAGACCATGCTCAAGACCCGCGACGTGTTCGTTGACGAGCGCCTCAACACCCTGACCATGCGCGACACTTCGGACGCGGTGCGCATGGCCGAGAAGCTGCTGCAGTCGCAGGACCAGTCCAACCCCGAGGTGGTGCTGGAAGTGGAGGTGATGGAGGTGGCCACCTCGCGCATCCTCGACCTTGGCCTGCAATGGCCGAACACCTTCGGCGTGCTGAGCGACGATGGCAACCCGGTCAGCGTGCTCGACCAGCTCAAGGGCATCAATTCCAGCCGCATCAGCATTGCGCCGGCGCCGCAGGCCAAGATCAACGCCCAGGACAAGGACATCAACACCCTGGCCAGCCCGGTGATCCGCGTCAGCAACCGCGAGCAGGCGCGCATCCACATCGGCCAGCGGGTACCGATCATCAGCGCCACCTCGGTGCCGTCGACCCAAGGGCCGGTCATTACCGAGAGCGTCACCTACCTGGACGTCGGCCTGAAGCTAGAAGTGCAGCCCACCGTGCACCTGAACAACGAAGTGGCGATCAAGGTGGCGCTGGAGGTGAGTAATGCCACCCCGCTGGAGGCCACCCGCCAGGGCACCATCCCGGTCCAGGTCGACACCCGCAACGCGCAGACCAGCCTGCGCCTGCACGACGGCGAAACCCAGGTGCTGGCCGGCCTGGTGCGCAACGACCACAACGCCAGTGGCAACAAGATTCCCGGCCTTGGCGACATCCCGGGCCTGGGCCGGCTGTTCGGCAGCAACAAGGACGACATGAGCAAGAGTGAGCTGGTGCTGGCGATCACCCCGCGCATCGTGCGTAACCTGCCGTACCAGAGCCCGTCGGACATGGAGTTTTCCACGGGCACCGAGTCGGCCATGCAGGTGCGCCAGATGGCGCCACTGCCGCCGATGGACGTACCTGGTAATGCGCCGACCACTGAAGAACCGGTTGTGGACAGCCAGATGGCGGTCGCCCCGGTCAACGGGAGCCCCCGGCCATGAACGCCCGGCGTCGCATGCACGGCTTCAGCCTGATCGAGGTGGTGCTGACCCTGGCACTGCTCGGCTTGCTCGCCAGCATGGCCGCGCCGCTGACCGAAACGGTGGTACGCCGCGGCAAGGAGCAGCAACTGCGCGAGGCGCTGTACCAGATTCGCGACGCCATCGATGCCTACAAGCGGGCCTTCGACGCCGGCTACATCGAGAAACGCGTGGATAGCAGTGGCTACCCGCCGAACCTGCAGGTGCTGGTAGAGGGCGTGCGCGATGTGCGCAGTGCCAAGGGCGCCAAGTTCTACTTCCTGCGGCGCATCCCGCACGACCCGCTGGTGGCGGCAAAGGATGAAGACGAAGGCGGCTGGGGCCTGCGCGCCTACGACAGCAGCCCCGACAACCCGCGCGAGGGCGAAGACGTGTTCGACGTGTATTCCAGGGCCCGCGGCAAAGGCCTGAACAATATCCCTTACGGGCAATGGTGACAGCCATGAAACGCAGCAAAGGCTTCACCCTGATCGAACTGCTGGTGGTGATGGCGATCATCGCCACGCTGATGACCATCGCCATGCCGCGCTACTTCAACAGCCTGGAAAGCTCGCGCGAGGCCACCCTGCGTCAGAGCCTGGCAGTGCTGCGCGAGGCGCTGGACCACTACTACGGTGATACCGGCCACTACCCCGATTCGCTGGAACAACTGGTGGAACAACGTTACCTGCGCAACACACCGGTCGACCCGATCACCGAGCGCAGCGATGCCTGGCAGCTGGTGCCGCCGCCCGAGGGTGTGGCTGGCGGCGTGGCCGACATCAAGAGCGGTGCCACAGGGAGGGCGCGTGATGGCAGCCTCTTCGCTGAGTGGTAAGGCCAACGGCGGCTTTACCTACCTGGGTGTGCTGCTGCTGATTGCGGTCAGCAGCGTGGCCTTGGCGGCCACCGGCACGATCTGGGCGAGCGCCGCCCAGCGCGACCGCGAACGCCAGTTGCTGTGGGTCGGTAGCCAGTATGCCCAGGCCTTGCGCAGCTACTACCGCGCCTCGCCAGGGCTGGCCCAGTACCCCCAGGATCTGGCCGACCTGCTGCAGGACAACCGCTACCCGCAGGCCAAACGGCACATTCGCAGGCTTTACCCTGACCCGATCAGCAACAGCGACGAATGGGGCCTGCTGCGCTCGATCGACGGCCGTATCACCGGGGTGTACAGCCGTTCAGACGCCACCCCCTTTAAGCGCAGTGGCTTCAGCGCCGAATGGAGCGGGTTCGAGGGGATGGAGCACTACAGCGACTGGCAGTTCGTCGCCGAGCAGGCCTTTACCGAAAGTGCACGCGGTGTGCAGACGAATGCAGGCCCGGGAGACACGCCATGAAGCGCCTGGCTGCGCTGTGCCTGGGCCTGCTGCTGATGGCAGGGGTGACCACCTGCGCCAGGGCGGGTGCTGAAGACGAGATGCAGGGCTTTATTGTCGACAACACCATCTCGCACATCGGCCACGACTTTTACTACTACTTCGCCGACCGCCTGCGTGCCACCAGCCGTCTGGACTTCAACCTGGTGGTACGCGAACGCCCCGATGCCCGCTGGGGCAGCCTGGTGACGGTGGAGTTCGAGCGTGAAGTGGTGTACCGCCGCTTCCTGCCACCGAACACCACCGAGCTCAAAGACGAGGCCGTCGCCGCCGCCGACCTGGTCAAGCAGCAGATCATTCAACGCAAGCTGCAACGCCTGCTACAGGACACCACCGACTTGGAGAGGGACGAGCTATGAACCACCGCATTCCACGTTGCATTGCCGCCTGCCTGCTGGCCAGCGCCTGTGCTGCCCAGGCCACCGAGCTGGTGTACACCCCGGTCAACCCGGCCTTTGGCGGCAACCCGTTGAACGGCACCTGGCTGCTGAACAACGCCCAGGCGCAGAACGACTACGACGACCCGGACCTCAAGGACCGCGCCTCGGCCTTTACCGGCACCACGGCCCTTGAGCGCTTCAGCAACCAGCTGGAGTCGCGGATGTTGTCGCAGTTGCTGGACAACATCAGTAACGGCAACACCGGCAGCATGGCGACCGATGCGTTTCTCATCGACGTCATCGACGATTCCGGGGCCTTGAGCATCAAGGTCACCGATCGTGCCACAGGAGAAATTTCGATCATTGAGGTCAGCGGCCTGAACCCCTGAGAGGGAAGGGCTTTTATGTTGGGGAGAGAACACCATGAAACGTCTGCTGAGCACGCTGCTGATCATCACCGCCCTGGGCCTGCAAGGTTGTGGCCTGCGCGAACCGATGCCCGCTGAACAGGACTCGGAAACCCCGACCCTGACCCCAAGGGCCTCGACCTACTACGACCTGATCAACATGCCACGCCCCAAAGGCCGGCTGATGGCCGTGGTGTACGGCTTCCGCGACCAGACCGGGCAGTACAAGCCCACCCCGGCCAGCTCGTTCTCCACCAGCGTCACCCAAGGCGCGGCCAGCATGTTGATGGACGCCCTGAGTGCCAGCGGCTGGTTCGTGGTGCTGGAGCGTGAAGGGCTGCAGAACCTGTTGACCGAACGCAAGATAATCCGTGCATCGCAGAAAAAGCCTGATGTGGCGGAAAACATCATGGGCGAGCTACCACCGTTGCAGGCCGCCAACCTGATGCTCGAAGGCGGCATCATCGCCTACGACACCAACGTGCGCAGCGGCGGCGAGGGCGCCCGCTACCTGGGGATCGACATCTCTCGCGAGTACCGTGTGGACCAGGTCACCGTCAACCTGCGCGCCGTGGACGTGCGCACCGGGCAGGTGCTGGCCAACGTGATGACCAGCAAGACCATCTACTCGGTAGGGCGCAGTGCCGGGGTGTTCAAGTTCATCGAGTTCAAGAAACTGCTGGAAGCCGAGGTGGGGTATACCACCAATGAACCGGCGCAGTTGTGCGTGCTGTCGGCGATCGAAGCGGCGGTGGGGCATTTGCTGGCGCAGGGGATCGAGCGGCGGCTGTGGCAGGTGGCGGGGGATCCAGCTGATGGCAAGGCCACGGTGGACAAGTTCTTGAGCCAGAATCTGCAGCCTTGAAGCAGATTCAACGGCACCTGCGAGGTCGATGTGTGGGCTTTGTGTCGCGATAATGCAGCCATCCACCGTTGTTCGCCGTTCGTTCGGGCGTGGATTACGAAGATGCGCTGGTGCACCTGTCCACGCTGCTGAAAGGGGCGTTTGCGACCAACCTCAAGGCGCTGGAACTGGCCAAGGGCACCTGCCGTGATCTGTTGTTGAGCAATGACCATGGGTTGGATTCGGCCAAGGCGGTGGTGGAGGCGTTGCTGGATGGGGTTGAGAGGCAGCAGCTGGCTGGGCGGAAGGCGGCGTCGAGTACCTGACGGGGCTTGGGTATTGGTGATAGCGATCGATATCCCTGATTGACCTCGAGGGCCTCTTCGCGGGCTCGCCCGCTCCCACAGGTACAGCGCAGTCCTCAGGGTTGGTGCGAACCCTGGCAAGCCAGCTTCCACAGGGATTGCGCCAGCTTCAAGTAACCTGGCCAGCTACACCCCAATCCATCCACTACCAGATGACGCCCAGCCATTTCTCCCGCACACTGCGGAAAATTCCCAAGCCCGTACCCCGTCACATTGCGGGGCACAGCCGGAGTAGAAAATGGCGCGACAACTTATAACAAACGCCCACGACCCGCTGCACGAATCCCGCGAGGCCCGCCTGAAGCTGGCCAGCGAAGGCGAACTACCGCTGGGCATGCTGCGCGACGAGATCGACGCCTCCTGGCGCCGCAGCCTGGGCCACGGCCTGGACTGCCTGCAGGGCGAACAGGTTGGCCTGGGCCTGGAACAGGGCCATGACCTGCGCCTGCTGCTGGAGCGCAACCGCCTGCTGATCGATGCCGTTACCCCCGAACTCGACTACCTGGTCGCGCGCCAGGGCAAGGCTGGCATCGTCATCCTCGGCGATGCCCAGGCCAACGTGCTGGCCATCGAAGGCCAGAAGCACGTGCTGCAACGCGAAGGCCTGCGCGATCTGCACCCGGGCAGTTGCTGGAGCGAATCGCTGCGCGGCACCAATGCCATCGGCACCGCTGTGGTCGAAGGCCGGCCGACGCTGATCAACTGCGGCGAACATTACCTTGACCGCCTGAGCCCGTTCTCCTGTACTTCCGTGCCACTGCGCGACCCGCGCGGCGAGGTGATCGGTGTGCTCGACATCACCCGCGAAGGGGTGATGGCGCAACCGCAGGACAGCCTGTCGACCCTGATGCTGGCAGCCGGCAACATTGAAAGCCGCCTGTTTGGCCTGTGCCACCCGGACCAGTTGGTGCTGGCCTTCCACAGCCGCCCGCAGTACCTCAACAGTGCCTGGCACGGCCTGTTGGCCCTGAGCCTGGACGGCGAAGTGCTGGCTGCCAACGACAGTGCCTGCCAGCTGTTGCAGGTGCCGCGTCACGAACTGATTGGGCGGCGCAGCACCGACCTGCTGGGCGAACGTTCCCCGGCCTTTATCGCTCGCCTGTGGCAGGGCGGGGTCAGCAGCGTGCAGACCGCCAAGGGCGAGTTCTATTTCCGTGCCCTACAGCTGCCGCGCCATGGCCGGGTCAGCCCCAGCACACCATCCAGCAAGCTGGCCTTGAGCAAACAGTCGCCTGCACTCGATGCTCTGGCCGGTGGTGATCAACGCCTGGCGCGCAACCTGCGCATGGCTCGCCAGGGGCTTGGCAATGGCTTGCCAGTGCTGCTGCTGGGCGAAACCGGTACCGGCAAGGAAGTGGTCGCTCGGGCCTTGCACCAGGCCAGCCCGCGTGCCGACAAACCGTTCGTGGCGGTCAACTGCGCGGCCATTCCCGAAGGGCTGATCGAGTCCGAGCTGTTCGGCTACCGTGAGGGCGCCTTCACCGGTTCGCGTCGTGGTGGCATGGTCGGGCGGCTGATGCAGGCCCATGGTGGCACGCTGTTCCTCGACGAAATCGGCGACATGCCGCTCGCCCTGCAAGCACGCCTGCTGCGGGTACTGCAGGAGCGCCGCGTAGCACCCTTGGGGGCGGGTGACGAGCAGGACATCGACGTGGCGCTGATCTGCGCCACCCACCGCGACCTCAAGCGCCTGGTCCAGGAACAACACTTCCGTGAAGACCTGTTCTACCGGGTCAACGGCGTGTCGCTGCGCCTGCCGGCCCTGCGCGAACGCGACGACCTGGCGGCGATCATCCAGGGCCTGCTGGACAAGGCCGATGCGCGTGGCGTAACCCTCGACCCGGCGTTGACCGCGTTGCTCGAAGGCTTCGACTGGCCCGGCAACATCCGTCAGCTGGAAATGGTGGTGCGCACCGCGCTGGCCATGCGCGAGGATGGCGAGCAGGTGCTGACCCTCGATCACCTTACCGACTGCCTGCTGGACGAACTGGCCAGCAGCACAGCGCCCTCCGGCAGCCTCAAGGACAGTGAACTGGAACAGATTCGCGGTGCTCTGGCGCGCCACCAGGGCAACGTCTCGGCCGCCGCCGCGGCACTGGGTATCAGCCGGGCGACGCTGTACCGCAAGCTCAAGCAGTTGCGCGGCTGACGTGGGCGGCCTGTTCGCAAGGCTGGTGGATTCCAGCGACCCCGTACTCATGCGCCAGGCGTTGGCCTGGCTGTATGGTTTCGTGCGCCCCCATCGGCATGCCATCGGCCTGTTGCTCAGCTTGTCGCTAGGTGCATCGCTGCTGGCGCTGGCGCAACCCTGGCTGGTCAAGACCCTGATCGATGAGGGGCTGCTGGCCAAGGATTACCAAACGCTTTGGCACATGGCGGCAATCATGATCGGCGCGGGCCTGCTGGGCACGGTGCTGGCTGGCGTCAACCGCTACCTGCATACGCGCCTGTCGGGGCGCATCCTGTTCGCCTTGCGCGACGACCTTTACCGCCATCTGCAGCAGTTGTCGCCGACCTTTTACGGGCGGCGGCGTATCGGCGACATTCTTTCGCGGCTGGATGGCGATGTGGCAGAGATCCAGCGCTTTGCCGTGGACTCGCTGTTCTCGGCGGTGTCGGCAGTGATCGGCCTGGTGGGCGCGGTGACGTTGATGCTGATGCTGTCGTGGCAGTTGTCCCTGTTGCTGGTGCTGCTGGTGCCGATCGAGGTGCTGTGGCTGCGCTGGATGCGGCGCAAGGTGGAGCGCGAAGTGCGCAACTTGCGTGAGCGCTCGGCGGATGTGTCGTCTTTCCTGGTCGAGACCCTGCCGGCGATGAAGTTCATTCAGGCGGCCGGCCAGCAAGGCCGGGAAGCAGGGCGCCTGGACCAGCTTGGGCAAGGTTACATGCGTCAGCTGCTGAAGGTGCAGGTGACCGAATTCTTCACCCAGGCCATCCCCGGCACGCTCACCTCGTGGTGCCGCGCCTGTGCGTTCCTGGTCGGAGGCTGGTGGGTGATCCAGGGCACCTGGCAACTGGGCGCGTTGATCGCTTTTTCTACTTACATGGGCATGGCGGTTGGGCCGGTGCAGAGCCTGTTGGGCTTGTACGTGGCGGTGCAGCGCATGGCTGTCAGCCTGGGAAGGGTGATGGAATTGAAGCAGGAAGCGGTAGCGGTACATCAGACCGCCAACCCGCAGCCCATCCCCAATGGCCCCGGCGAGTTGCGCCTAGAGGCGCTGAGCTTTGCCCATGAGGGGCGTCAGGGTGCGGTACTGAACAACGTGCAGGTGAGCATCCCGGGTGGCCTGAAAGTCGCCATCAGCGGTGCCTCCGGGGTGGGCAAGTCAACCCTGATCGACCTGCTGCAGCGCTTCTACGACCCGGACGCCGGGCGCATCCTGCTGGACGGTGTCGACCTGCGCGACCTTGACCTGGCTGCGCTGCGCAGGCGAATCGCCGTGGTCAGCCAGGACATCGTGCTGTTCCGTGGCACCCTGGCGCAGAACCTGGCTTATGGCGTGCCCGAGGCCAGCCGTGATGAACTGGAACGGGTGGTGCGCCTGGCGCGGCTGGACAGCCTGGTCGACAGCCTGCCGCTGGGCCTGGATGGCTTGCTGGGCGAGCGCGGCCAGCAGTTGTCCGGGGGCCAGAAACAACGCATCGCCATTGCTCGTGCAGTGTTGCAGGCCCCGGCGATTCTGGTGCTGGACGAGGCCACTTCGGCGGTGGATGAGGCCACCGAACGTGAAGTGATCGCGGCCATCGACCAGCTGTTCGCCGGCCGCACGCGCATCCTGATCAGCCACCGGGCTTCGACCCTGGCCGATGCCGACCTGCATCTGCAACTGCATGACGGCCAGTTGCAGGTACTGGCGCAGGAGGTGATCAAACATGGGCACTGACGTGCGCGTTGGCATCATCGACAGCGGTTGCTCGCCGGAGCAGGCCAACGGCTTGCTGGACGCCCGCCGTTTCTGGCTGGAAGACGGCCAGTTGCGCGAAGGTGAAATGCTCCCCGACCAACTTGGGCACGGCAGTGCGGTGTACGCCAGCTTGCAACACCAGGCTGGTCCTGTGTCTGTGTTGGTGGCCCAGGTGTTCAGTGCCCAGGCCAGCACCAGTGCGTTGCAGGTGGCTGCCGCATTGCTGTGGCTGGTGGAGTCGGGGGCCTCGCTGGTCAACCTCAGCCTGGGCTTGCAGCAGGACCGGCCTGTATTGCACCAGGCCTGTGCCGAGGCTTTGGCCGCAGGTGTGCTGTTGTGTGCATCCAGCCCGGCACAGGGTGGGCCGGTGTTCCCGGCGAGCTACCCAGGCGTCATTCGGGTCACTGGCGATGCCCGCTGTGCACCGGGCCAATGGTCGTGGCTGGGTACGCGACAGGCGGATTTTGGCGCTTACGTGGGCGCGGGTGAGCGGGCGGGTGCGAGCCTGGGTTGTGCGGCGTTGAGCGGCAAGATTGCCGCCTTGCTGCGTGATGCCCAGGGGATGGACCGCCAGCAGGTGCATGACTGGTTGCGTGAGCATGCGGCCTTCAACGGGCCCGAGCGACGGGGTCCCAGCCATGGTTGAGCCGCGCATTGTGGTGCTGGGCGCCGGCCCTGCGGGTGCCGCCACGGCCATTGGCTTGCGGCGGCTGGGTTACACCGTGACGGTGGTGTCGGAGTGGCGCCGTTTCGCGGCAGTTGAAGGTGTTTCGCAGCGGGTGCTGGAGGGCTTGCGGTACGCAGGCCTTGGCGGGGCCTTGAGCCAGGCGGCCATGCCGACCACCCGCCAGGTGCACTGGAACGGCCAGCATCTGCAGATGAACCAGGAGTTTTTGCTCGACCGGCAACGTTTTGACCAGGCGCTGCGCGAAGACCTTCAGCGCGCAGGCGTGAGTGTGGTCGAGGGGCGGGTGCGTGAGGTCGTGCAGGGGGGCGGTCATCATGTGCGCCTGGACGATGGGCAGGTGCTGACCGCTGATTTCCTGGTTGAGGCCCGAGGCCGCCAGGCGCCCCTGGCCGCAGACCGCCTGCGTGGGCCGGAAACGGTCAGCCTGCTCAATGTCTGGCAGGGTAGCCCCGGTGCGCCTGCGTCGGCGGTGGAGAGCCTGGAGGATGGCTGGGCGTGGATGGCACGGCTGGAAGATGGCCGCTGTTACTGGCAAGTCACCCAGGAGGCTGCCGGGCTGCCGGGGAAAGCTGGGTTGGCAGCTTACTGCGTGGCGTTGCGGGGCCGCAGCGCGTTGGTAGCCGAGCTGTTCGACGGTCAGGCATTGATACCGGCACAGGTGCATGCACGTAGCAGTACCGCCATTCTGGCGGGTGAATGTGTCGGGCAGGACTGGATCCGGGTGGGGGATGCTGCCATGGCCGTTGACCCGCTGTCGGGCAACGGGATTTTTCAGTCGCTCTCTTCGGCATTGCAGGCGCCGGTGGTGATCAATACGTTGCTGCGCAGGCCTGAGCGGGCCGAATTGGCGCGGCAGTTTCACCAGCAGCGGGTCGAGCAGCTGTTCTTGCGTTTTGCCCGCATTGGCCGGGACTTCTATGCCCAGGAACAAAGCCGGGTGGGGCAACCGTTCTGGGCCCGGCGCCAGGGTTGGCCGGATGCGCAACCCCTGCATCAGGCGGCTGATTGGCAAGCGGTGCGGGTTGAGCGGCGGCCGGTGCTGCGTGATGGGCTGGTGGATGCGGCCGAGGTGGTGGTGACAGCGGATCAGCCGTTGGGGGTGTGGCATTTGCAGGGGGTGGAACTGGCGCCGGTGGTGCGACAAATACGCAGTGGGCGGCCTGTTGAGGCGGTATTGTCGGGGCTTGCGGGTGAACAGCAGAGGAGCGTGCGGCGGTGGCTAAGGGAGCAGGGGTTGGCTTGGTTTGAGACCAGGAGGCGGTAAATCAGCCCTACTGGACACCGCACTTGAGGTTTGGGTCATGGGGGGGGCACGTTCACTCTTACAGCCGTCTGATGTTATTGCTTAATGAGTAATTATCCCTGGGATGAAGAGCTAAGGCCTCCGTATTGCCTGGAGAAATTGTCACCGGATGGTAGAGAAATTTCTTATGGTTTTCTGAGCCTGGCTTGAAAGTGTTGGACTCGACAATTTCGATTTCATAGCGGTCAGGGGTATACACCTCACGGACGTGTACGGGGCCCTGATATCCCGTCACAGATGATTGAGTCTTGTTCATGAGTTGTTCCATCATCGAAAGTCCACCGCCATGAGGACGGTTTGCAGAGTAACAGGAGATTAGATGGATGGGTTGTTGGGAAGCATCGATGCCCAGCTCATCGTTGAGGGCCGCTAGCATCTTGGTACCCGATATCAGGTTACCCCGACTCATCTGAATTTTTCCTGGTGCTCCATGCCCGTAGATGTTCAAGACGAGCCCGGTGGGACTTGACAGGTCCGAGGTCCAGAAAACTGCAAGATCATCCAACCTCGCAGCCCAGCCTTCATAGCTAAAGGCTATTTTTCCGATACCGATGGGTTGATGCCCAGAAGGGTCTCGTAAGTTTATGGGGTCGCCCAACACGTAGGTATAGGCATTAATTCCACCCCGATCGAATGGAGCATCATGATCGGGACTTTGGAATCGCATAATAACCGGATTGTATAGCCTGTAGCCGTTGCCCAGAAGATAATTTCCCGTGAGTGTATCGCGGTATTCTCCTTTGAATCCGAAATGGATGGGGTTTTTCAGTCCGTCATGGCCATAAGGGGAATAGGCGATAGCTCTGCGTTCATGTTCAAAAACGGAGTTGGCCACGTCTGTTGGCATTAACGATGTACGCGGCAGCAAACCTGATTGCTGCAGTGCGAGCAGTTGCTCGCCCTGGCGAAAAGCTGTACGGGCAGTGGTTTTCTCGATGCAGCTATGTTGATGTGCGCCTTGATAAAAAAATCTCATGTCAATCTCCGGTTCTCTCAGAAAATCATCCATGGGAGATGAATGATGTGCAGCTTGAGAGACAAGAAGCTACTGGCAAAATTGACAGGGTCTATGGAGGCATTGCTTGCTGAAGCTCAGACCCCACTCGTTCGTGGCTCGATCAATACATTCACCCCGGTTGATTGTCGAGTGTTAAATTGCTACCTACATTGCCCGAAGATATTAAAGTCTGGGCGCGACAAGGCGGACCACGAGCGTATTACCCAATATATGGGGGGCTTCCTCGCGGTGTGCCGGTCAGGTACTGCAAGATGAAAAGTATGAGCAAAAAATTGGCGAGCCATTACGCTTGAGCGCCTGGTTTGGCAGATGTGCTGATGGGCCGCAAAGCGGCCCGGGATTTCTAATCAGAAAAAGGTCCCGACAATCAATTGCAGGTAAGTCCCGGTATCCCGCCCGCCCAACTGCGTACCGCCATTGGCCGCACTGCGCTCCGGCTTGTAGAAACCAACCACCGGGCTGATCAGCAGGTGGTCGTTGACCATCCATTCCACATACAGGTCCAGCTCGCGCCCGCCAAGGTTGCCCTGGTCGGTGTCCAGCGTGTCGAAGTCGAAGTACAGTGCGCCGACGGTCAGGTTGTCCCGTGGCTTGCCCTTCAGCGCTACATGGTGCACTTGGCTGTTCTTGTTGAACGGCCCGGCATAGTTGGCTGCCACTTCACCCTGGAACCAGGTGCCGTAGCCCCGGCTCAGGCCATAGAACAGCGGGTCGAAGCCTTCGGAGAAGCGGCTGTAGCGGTAGGTGGCGGTGGGTGACCAGGGCAGTTGGGAGAAGGTCCAGTTGCCCTCCAGGTACCAGGCATTCTCGCGCCCGCCGGTCTTGTCCTGAGTCACGTACTCGGCGGCCAGCTCCAGGTCTTTCACGCCCAGGTTGCCGCGCCCGCGCAGGCTGGCGGTGTCCATGCCGTCGCGGTGCTCCAGGCCCATGATCTGCGCGTAGCGCTGGTCCACGTCGAGGCCGCGGATCCAGCTCAGGCCGACGGTACCGGTATCGGCGACGTGCTCCAGGTTGGCTACCGCCAGGGAAGTGTCGGCCTGGTAATGGTTGTCGGACTTCAACCACATCAGGTCGCTGCGCCAGCCCTGGTTGCCGCCCATGCGCAGCACGGCGGTGCGGTCGAAGGCCTTGCGTGCGGCCAGGTAGTAGGCACCGCCGCGGTCGAAGTTGGCCCCCAGGTCGACCTTGCCCAGGTTGACCGGGTCACCCTGGATCAGGAAACCATCACCCAGGGTGACGACCTGGCGGCCACCGGAAATGTCGACGCCATCTTCGCCCAGCGCCGGAAACAGGTTGGCCGAGCGCCAGCCCAAATACAGGTCTTCGATGGCGGTGCGACGTTCGTCACCCAGGGTCAGGCCGGCGGCGTCGCCATCGCCCCAGGTGGCGGAACTGAGCAGGCTGAAGGCGCCGTAGAGGGTGCCGCTATCGGCCAGGGTCTGGCTGCCGCTGAGGCCGTATTTTACGTAGCCTTCCTGCCAGGCGGTGCTGCCGGGTTGGCGGTTGCCGGCCTGGTTGAAGCTTTCGTCGCTGTGGAAGACGCCGAACAGGGCTTCGAGGTTGGCGTTGAGGGTGGTGCCATCGTGGTTGTACAGCTCGTAGGCTTGGCTGGCGGGGGCGGTTAACAGCAGGGCCAATGTGCAGGCGAGTGTGTGCCTCATGGGGTTGCTCCATGGTTTTTATTGTTGTTTTTTTGTTGCCTGTGCCGGCCTCTTCGCGGGTGAACCCGCTCCTACAGGGTATGTGGTACCTGGTGTAGGAGCGGGTTTACCCGCGAAGAGGCCGGTACAGGAAAAAGGATCAGAGCTTGATCAACACCGATTTCAGCTCTGTGTAATGCTCGATGGCCGCTGAACCCATCTCACGACCAACGCCAGACATCTTGTAGCCACCAAACGGCAGCGCCGGGTCCAGCGCGCTGTGGCAGTTGACCCACACCGAGCCGGACTTGATGCGCGGGATCATGCGGTGCACAGCGGCCAGGTCGTTGGACCAGATACTTGCACCCAGGCCGTAGGGATTGTCGTTGGCCATGCCGATCACTTCGTCGATGTCATCGAATGGCATCGCCACCAGCACCGGCCCGAATATTTCTTCCTGTACCAGACGGTGACGCTGGTCCACATCGACAATCACCGTCGGCTTGACGAAGTAACCAGGCCCGAAACCTTCCCCCCCGCAGGCGATGGTGGCGCCCAATTCGCGGCCGAGCTCGATGTAGCCGGTGACGCGGTCCTGCTGCTTGGCTGAAATCAGCGGGCCCATCTGCACCGCCGGGTCCAGCCCGTTGCCCAGCTTCATGGCATTGGCAATTCCGGCGATGTCGGCCACCACATTGTCGAAGTGCTTGCGGTGCACATACAGCCGCGAGCCTGCGCAGCACACCTGGCCCTGGTTGAAGAAGATCGCCGTGGCCGCACCGGCTGCGGCTTCCTGCAGGTTGGCGTCGGGCATGACGATGGTCGGCGACTTGCCGCCCAGTTCCAGGGTGACGCGGGTCATGTTGTCCATGGCCGCCTTGCCGATCAGCTTGCCGACCTCGGTGGAGCCGGTGAAGGTCAGTTTGTCTACGCCGGGGTGGCGGCTGAGCGCGGCGCCGGCGTTCAGGCCGGTACCGGTAACCACGTTGAACACGCCGGCCGGGTAGCCGGCCTCGTCGACCAGCTCGGCCAGCTTGAGCACGCTCAGTGGGGTTTCATCGGCAGGCTTGAGCACCACGGTGCAGCCGGTGGCCAGTGCCGGGCCGAGCTTCCAGCAGGCCAGCAGCAGTGGGAAGTTCCAGGCGACGATGGCGCCAACCACGCCCACTGCCTCGCGGCGTACGAAGCCGTGGAACTGGTCGTTGGGCATCAACGGCATGGACGCTTCGACGGTGCTACCCTCGATCTTGGTGGCCCAGCCCGCCATATAGCGCAGGAAGTCGATGGCCAGTTGCACGTCCATCACCTGGGCCACGGCGGCGCTCTTGCCATTGTTCAGGCATTCCAGTTCGGCCAGCTGACGCGCATCGCGCTCCATCAGGTCGGCCAGGCGCCACAGCAGGTTCTGCCGCTCGCGTGGGCGCATGCGGCTCCAGGGCGAGTCGTCGAAGGCCTGGCGTGCAGCGCGCACGGCGCGGTCGACATCTTCGGCCTCGGCGGCCGGCACTTCACCCAGCACTTCGCCGGTGGCCGGGTTGCGGAACGACAGGGTGCGACCGCTGGCGGCGTCCTGCCAGTCGGCACCGATGCGCATCTTCAGCTTGCGTTCGAGAAAGGCGCGGGTGGCGGGCAGGATGGGCAGTTCGGAAAGCATGGGGCTGTGCCTCTTGTCATTGGATGTGACGGGCACTGGCGCAATGGCCGTGCCAACCTGGGCAGATGGCCGCAAAGCATTGTGGGCGTTGGTTTTTGCCTGAGCGCAAGGCTGCGATTGCCAGGTTGCGCTGTTGCACATTGAGACGGTGTGAGACGGTGGTGAAACAGTGGCTGTTCGGCCTCTTCGCGGGCCCTGTCTCAACATGAAACACCCTGTCGCGAAATGGCACGCTGCAAATGGCCATCCCGGCTCCTGGCCAAGCCACGAAAACCGCTTAAAGGGTTGAAAGGAAACGCTTTTACCCTAACTGGCACAGTTCCTGTATCACAACCGTCACATGCACACCTGCTGTACCAAAGCGTGCGAAAACGATAAGAACAACAACCGTGGAGGTCTGACCTTGAAGACGACTCGACTCCGGCGGCATGCGGGCAAACTGGCGCTGGTCGCCGCCGCGCTGCTGAGCACCCAGGCCATGGCGGCCGAGCAGGGCCCGAGCCTGTTGCAGAACAAGTGCATGGGGTGCCATATCCCCGAAGGCAACGACGCCTATAGCCGCATCAGCCACCAGCGCAAGACACCGGAAGGCTGGCTGATGAGCATCGCCCGCATGCAGGTGATGCATGGCCTTCAGATCAGCGATGACGATCGTCGCACGCTGGTCAAATACCTGGCCGACAAACAGGGCCTGGCGCCCAGCGAAACCGATGGCGTGCGTTACGCCATGGAGCGTCGGCTCAATACCGTCGAGCACTTCGACACCCAGCTCAGCGAGACCTGTGGCCGTTGCCACTCGGGTGCCCGTGTCGCCTTGCAACGGCGCCCGGCCAAGGAGTGGGAACACTTGGTCCACTTCCACCTTGGCCAATGGCCGTCCCTTGAATACCAGGCCCAGGCGCGTGACCGCGACTGGCTGCCGATCGCCCTGCAGCAAGTGGTGCCGGACCTTGCCAAGCGCTTCCCGATGGACAGCGCGGCCTGGGCCGAATGGCAGAAGGCCAAACCCAAGGCGGACGTACTGCAGGGGCAGTGGGCATTCAGCGGTCATATGCTGGCCAAGGGCGATGTACGTGGGGTGATGAGCGTCACGGCCGGAGAGGGCGATACCTTCAAGGTCGAGGTCAAGGGCGCTTACGCCGACGGTACACCGTTCAACGGCAGCGGCTCGGCCATCCTGTACAACGGTTATGAATGGCGGGGCAATGTGAAGGTTGGCGATGCCAACCTGCGCCAGGTGTTCGCCGCGCTGGATGGCGAAATGAAAGGCCGTATGTTCGAAGCCGATCACGATGAGCGCGGCCTGGACTTCAGCGCCGTAAAAGAAGGCAAGGCGCAGTTGCTGGCGGTACAACCGGCGTTCATCAAAGCCGGAGGCGAAAGCGAAATCACCCTGGTTGGCAGCGGCCTGACTGGCAAGCCGGACCTGGGCGCCGGGGTGGAAGTGACCGAAGTGCTGGAGCAGACCCCGACCCTGGTAAGGGTCAAGGCCCGCGCCGCGGCCGATGCCAGGCCAGGGCTGCGCGAGGTGGCGGTAGGTGCGCTCAAGGGCGTGAACCTGGCGGTTTACGACAAGGTCGACGAAGTGAAGGTCGTGCCGGCGTTCTCCATCGCGCGCATTGGCGAGAACGGTGCCTCCGTGCCGAAAGTGCAGGGGCGTTTCGAGGCCGAAGCCTGGGGCAAGGATGCCAATGGCCAGCCGCTGCGTATCGGCTACCTGCCGGCCAGCTGGAAGGTCGAGCCGTTCAACGAGCGTGCTGTCGAGGATGAAGACGTCAAGTTCGCCGGGCAGATGCAGGCTGACGGTGTGTTCGTGCCAGGCGGTGCCGGGCCCAACCCTGAGCGCAAGATGATGACCAACAACGCCGGTAACCTGAAGGTCATCGCCACACTGGCCGACGGTGGCCAGACCGGCGAAGGGCACATGATCGTCACCGTACAGCGCTGGAATAACCCGCCGCTGCCGTAACGGCAGGCTGCAACGGTTTTCCAACGGATCGATTATCGGGAGGTCGCCATGGGCGTACTACTGAACCTGGTCGAACGCAACCTGCACGAAGTACAGGTTGATGCCGACCGCATGCTGTTCCATATCCCCAGCAGTTCGCTGTTCACCGCTGACGCGGTGACCGGCGGCATCATCGACACCTTGCGCCAGCAAGGCTGCTCGGCCGAGGAGCTGATGCAGCGCCTTGGCCAGCAGTTTGCCGGCGAGGATATCCAGGACACCCTGCGCGAGCTGATCGCGCTGGAGCTGGTCAGCGACGGCTCGCCGCTGACCCCGGAAATCGCCCTCAGGCAAGTCGAGCGCACCGCGCTCAACACCGTGGTGCTCAACGTCAACACCGGTTGCAACCTCAGCTGCACCTATTGCTACAAGGAAGACCTGGACAAGCCTTCCGCCGGCAAGAAGATGAGTACCGCCACCGCCGAAGCCTCGGTGGAGATGCTGCTCAAGGAGTCACCCAACGAGCAGCGCTATAGCGTGGTGTTCTTCGGTGGCGAACCGCTGTCCAACCGGCCGTTGATCGAGCACATGGTGGCTTACTGCGAGCGGCGGTTCGCCGAGGCGGGTAAGCAGGTGGAGTTCATCATGACCACCAACGCTACCTTGCTGACCGAAGAAATCATCGATTGGCTCAACGCCCACCGCTTTGGCCTGTCGATCAGCATCGATGGCCCCAAGACCGTGCACGACCGCAACCGTATCACCGTGGGCGGGCAGGGCACCTATGACGTGGTGCGGCGCAAGGCCGACCTGCTGCTGTCACGCTACACCAGCCGGCCGGTGGGCGCGCGGGTCACGCTGACCCGTGGCATTACCGACGTTGAAACCATCTGGAACCACCTGTTCAACGAAATGGGTTTCGCCGAGGTCGGCTTTGCCCCGGTTACCTCTGGCGACATGGCCGACTTCAACCTTACTGGCGAAGAGCTGGTGCAGGTCTTCGCCAACATGAAGGCCCTCGGCCGGCGCTACCTGGAGGCGGCACTCGAGCACCGCAACATCGGGTTCTCCAACTTGCATCAGTTGATCACCGACATCCACGAAGGCCACAAGAAGGCCCTGCCGTGTGGCGCCGGGTTGAAGATGCTGGCAGTGGACCACGAAGGTGAGCTGAACCTGTGCCACCGCTTCACCGGCTCCAGCCTGCCCACCTTCGGTAACGTGCACCAGGGCGTGAAGCAGGCGCAGCTCAACGACTTCCTGTCGCAGCGCCTGGACCGCAGCAACACCGGCTGTGAAAGCTGTCGCATCCGCAACCTGTGCTCCGGCGGCTGCTATCACGAAAGCTATGCGCGCTACGGCGACCCGCAGCACCCGACCTATCACTACTGCGAACTGATGCGCGACTGGGTGGACTTCGGTATTGAAGTCTACAGCCGCATCATGGCCGCCAACCCGGCCTTCATCGATCGCTACATCACCCCGCGGAAGGCGCATTGACATGAAGCACTTGAAGCCCCTGAACAACAAGGCGCGCATCCTGGAGCAGGCCGCCGCCGAAGACCGTGTCGAAGAAGTGATGGCAATGAGCGCGGTGGCAGGCTGCACGGCCACTACCGACCCGGGCTGGGAGGTGGACGCCTTTGGCGGCGTGAGCTCGCTGTGCCAGCCGATGGAAGCTGACCTTTATGGTTGTTCCGACCCTTGCTGGTGGCCGGCCCAGGTGCCGGACATGATGAGCACCTACCAGGACTGGAACGCCCAGGCGTCCAACTCGGCAGAGGACTGGCGCAACCTCGGCACCGTGTTCCCGAAAGACAAGTGACGGCCCAACAAGAATGACAAGGGGAAACCGCATGAAAGCTGGACGCTGCGCGCCATTGGCGCTCACCATCGCCGCCATGGCTTGCGCCGGGCAGGCACAGGCCGACGACACTGGCCCGGCACTCAAGGCTGGCCACGAATACATGATCGTGACCAACTACCCGAACAACCTGCATGTGGTCGATGTGGCCAGTGACACGGTCTACAAGAGCTGCCGGATGCCCGACAAGTTCGGCCCTGGCACCGCAATGATGGCGCCGGACAACCGCACCGCCTACGTACTCAACAACCATTACGGCGACATCTACGGCATCGACCTGGACACTTGCAAGAACACCTTCCACGCCAACCTGTCCAGCGTAGCCGGTGAAGTCGGCCGGTCGATCTATTCGTTCGCCATCAGCCCAGACGGCAAAGAGGTGTATGCCACGGTCAACCCGACCCAGAGGCTGAACGACCATTACGTGGTCAAACCACCGCGGCTGGAGGTGTTCAGCACCGCTGATGGCCTTCAGGCCAAGCCCGTACGCACCTTCCCGATGCCGCGCCAGGTGTACCTGATGCGCGCCTCCGACGATGGCAGCCTGTACGTTGCCGGGCCGGACATTTACAAGATGGACGTGAAGACCGGCAAGTACTCGGTAGCCCTGCCGCTGCGCAACTGGAACCGAAAAGGCTACAGCGCCCCGGACGTGCTGTACTTCTGGCCGCACCAGAGCCCGCGCCATGAGTTCACCATGCTGTACACCATTGCCAGGTTCAAGGATGACAAGCAGGACCCGGCCACCGCCGAACCGCTGTATGGCTACCTGAGCATCGACCTGAAGACCGGTAAGACCCACACCCAGGAGTTCGCCGACCTGACCGAGCTGTACTTCACCGGCCTGCGCTCGCCCAAGGACCCGAACCAGATCTACGGCGTGCTCAACCGCCTGGCCAAGTACGACATCAAACAGCGCAAGCTGATCAAGGCGGCTAATCTGGAGCACACCTACTACTGCGTGACGTTCGACAAGAAGGGCGACAAGCTTTACCTGGGCGGCACCTTCAATGACCTGGCGGTGTTCAACCCGGATACGCTGGAAAAGGTAAAGAACATCAAGTTGCCGGGTGGTGACATGTCTACCACGACGCCGCAGGTGTTCGTTCGCTAAACCGGTGTGTGCTTCTTCGCGGGTAAACCCGCGCCTACGAAAACCTCCACAGGCCCCAAATGTGGCGCCGTCCTGTGTAGGAGCGGGTTCACCCGCGAAGAGGCCAGCACAGAAAACACAAGAACAACAAGAGAACGCCCATGCCCCAGCCAAGCTACACCCAGGGCAACCAGGACAAGCCCCTGCTGACCCAATGCATCGGCGACGCCTTCGACGCCACCGTGGCCCGCTTCCCCGACCGTGAGGCGCTGGTGGTTCACCATCAGGCCCTGCGCTACACGTGGCGGCAACTGGCCGACGCCGTCGACCAGCACGCCCGCGCGCTGATGGCCCTGGGCGTGCAGCCCGGTGACCGTCTTGGCATCTGGGCACCCAACTGCGCCGAGTGGTGCATTACCCAGTTCGCCAGCGCCAAGGTCGGCGCGATCCTGGTCAACATCAACCCGGCCTACCGCTCCAGCGAACTGGACTATGCCCTTGGCCAGTCCGGCTGCCGCTGGGTGATCTGTGCCGACGCATTCAAGACCTCCGATTACCACGCCATGCTGCAGGGCCTGCTCCCGGGCCTGGCCAGCAGCCAACCGGGTGCGCTGATCTGCGAGCGGTTCCCCGAACTGCGTGGCGTGGTCAGCCTGGCGCTGTCGCCACCGCGGGGGGTTCTGGCCTGGCACGCATTGCAGGCCCGTGCCGAGGCCGTCAGCGGCGAGGCCCTGGCCGCACGCCAGGCACAATTGCGTTGCGACGACCCGATCAACATCCAGTACACCTCAGGCACCACCGGTTTCCCCAAGGGGGCCACCCTTAGCCACAGCAATATCCTCAACAACGGGTACATGGTCGGTGAAAGCCTGGGCCTTACCGAGCAAGATCGGCTGGTGGTGCCGGTGCCGCTTTACCACTGCTTTGGCATGGTCATGGCCAACCTTGGCTGCATGACCCACGGCAGCGCACTGATTTACCCCAGCGATGCCTTCGACCCGCTGGCCACGCTGCGCGCAGTGGCGCAGGAAAAAGCCACTGCGCTGTATGGCGTACCGACCATGTTCATTGCCGAACTGGACCATCCGCAGCGTGGTGAATTCGACCTGTCGAGCCTGCGCACCGGGATCATGGCCGGCGCGACCTGCCCGATCGAGGTGATGCGCCGGGTGATTGGCGAGATGCACATGGCCGAAGTGCAGATTGCCTATGGCATGACCGAGACCAGCCCGGTGTCCTTGCAGACCGGTGCCGCTGACGACCTGGAGCGTCGCGTGACCAGCGTCGGTCGCACCCAGCCCCGGCTGGAGAGCAAGGTGGTGGACGCTGAAGGCAACACTGTCCCGCGTGGTGAGATCGGCGAACTGTGCACCCGCGGCTACAGCGTGATGCTGGGTTACTGGAACAACCCCAAAGCCACCGCCGAGAGCATCGACGCAGAGGGCTGGATGCACACCGGCGACCTGGCGGTGATGGACGAGCAGGGCTATGTGCGTATTGTCGGGCGCAGCAAGGACATGATCATTCGCGGCGGCGAGAACATTTACCCGCGCGAGCTGGAGGAGTTCTTCTTCACCCACCCGGCGGTGGCCGATGTGCAGGTGATTGGCGTGCCCTGCAGCAAGTACGGTGAAGAGATCGTGGCCTGGGTGCGGCTGCACCCGGGGCATGCTGTCAGTGAGGTAGAGTTGCGTGAGTGGGCGAGGGCACGGATTGCGCACTTCAAGGTGCCCCGGTATTTCCGTTTTGTCGACGAGTTCCCGATGACGGTGACGGGCAAGGTGCAGAAATTCCGGATGCGCGAGATCAGTGTCGAAGAGCTGTCTGCCAGATGACCTTTTACGCGCGCAAGGTGAAAGCAACAGCCTTGTGCGCGGTAGCCTGTAGGAGCGGGTTTACTCGCGAAAGGGCCGGCCCTGCTGGCCAATCCCCACCCGCCGTTCACTGTTGCCGCCGCTACCGTATTCGCGGGTAAACCCGCTCCTACGCTGGATCGGGGTGGACACAGGTCGGTGGTTGGACACAGGCCGTCGTAGGAGCGGGTTTACCCGCGAACACCGGCAGAGCCGGTGCCATCCACCGCGGTGGTTTCTTCGCGGGCATGCCCGCTCCCACAAGATCACCACAGGCCGTCGTAGGAGCGGGTTTACCCGCGAACACCGGCAGAGCCGGTGCCATACCGCGGTGGTTTCTTCGCGGGCCCACAAGATCACCACAGGCCGTCGTAGGAGCGGATTTACCCGCGAACACCGGCAGAGCCGGTGCCATCCACCGCGGTGGTTTCTTCGCGGGCATGCCCGCTCCCACAAGATCACCACAGGCCGTCGTAGGAGCGGGTTTACCCGCGAACACCGGCAGAGCCGGTGCCATCCACCGCGGTGGTTTCTTCGCGGGCATGCCCGCTCCCACAAGATCACCACAGTCCGTCGTAGGAGCGGGTTTACCCGCGAACACCGGCAGAGCCGGTGCCATCCACCGCGGTGGTTTCTTCGCGGGCATGCCCACACAAGATCACCACAGGCCGTCGTAGGAGCGGGTTTACCCGCGAACACCGGCAGAGCCGGTGCCATCCACCGCGGTGATTTCTTCGCGGGCATGCCCGCTCCCACAAGATCACCACAGTCCTGAGGTGTTGTGGATTACCTGTGAGGGCGGTGTCATGCCCTCAGTCCTGCAGCCGTTCCGGGCTGTTGAAGTTGCTTAGCCGGCGATCACTCTCGGCGCACTCCAGCCCTTGCACCGCCTCGCGCAGCAAGGCCTTTTGCAAACTCCGCTCACCCGCTGCCCAGGCCTGCTCCAACACCGGCAACACCCGCTTGGGCAGTACGCTGAACATCGGCTGCCAGAAACCACCCTGACGCACCATTGCCGCCCCGTTTCCGGCCACTGCCAACCGCAGCAGGCCCTCGATCAATTCGCGATCAACCAGCGGCGCATCGCAAGCCAGCACCACCACCCACGCATGACGTGCCACCCTGAGCCCGGCAATCACCCCCGCCAGCGGCCCGGGGAAGTCGGCTTCTGCATCGCCCACCAACCGGTCGGCGTATGCCTGGTATGCCGCCTGGTTGCGATTGCAGGAAATCACCAGGTCGTCGCTCAGTGGCCGCACCGCTCGATGAACATGTGCAATCAACGGCTCGCCTTGCCAGTCCACCAGGCCCTTGTCACGGCCGCCCATGCGCTGGCCGCGGCCACCGGCGAGAATGAGGATGGAGCAGGGGGGGAGTGCGTCAGGCATGAAAAAGGGTTCCGGGCAGTCATTGCCGGGAACCCTCCCATTTCACGCGGGGCTTGTCCAGTCAGCTTTCGCGGGGTACGGGTTGCCCGTCGCTGTCATGCGCCTGGCGTCGCCCGGACAGGCGCATCACCACCACGAAGAACACCGGCACGAACACCACCGCCAGGGTGGCGCTGAGCATGCCGCCGATCACCCCGGTGCCAATCGCCTGCTGGCTGGCAGAGCTTGCGCCGCTGGCGATGGCCAGGGGCACCACGCCGAGGATGAACGCCAGCGACGTCATCACTATCGGCCGCAGGCGCAGGCGGGCCGCTTGCACGGCGGCGTCGGCGGCGTCCACGCCCTGGTCAACCAGATGCTTGGCGAACTCGATGATCAGGATGGCGTTCTTCGCCGACAGGCCGATCAGGGTAATCAGGCCAACCTTGAAGAACACGTCGTTGGGCATGCCGCGCAAGGTCACCGCCAGCACCGCACCGAGCACACCGAGCGGAACGACCAGCAGCACCGCAGTCGGGATCGACCAGCTTTCGTACAGCGCAGCCAGGCACAGGAACACCACCAGCAGCGACAGCGCCATCAGCAGGGGGGCCTGGCTACCGGACAGCCGCTCCTGCAGTGACAGGCCGGTCCATTCCAGGCCGGTACCGGGCGGTAGCTGCGCCACCAGCCGCTCGACTTCGGCCATGGCCTCGCCCGAGCTGTAGCCGGCGGCTGGCTCGCCTGAGATCGACACCGCCGGGTAACCGTTGTAGCGGGTCAGTTGCACCGGGCCGCTGACCCACCTGGCCTGCACGAACGCACCCAGTGGCACCATCTTGCCGCTGTCGTTGCGCACGTGAATGTTCAGCAAGTCTTCGACCTGGCTGCGCTGGTCACCTTCGGCCTGCACCACCACCCGCTGCATGCGGCCCTGGTTGGGGAAATCGTTGACGTAGCTGGAGCCCACGGCCACGTCCAGCACCGTGCCGATATCGGCAAACGACACACCCAGTGCATTAGCCTGGCGGCGGTCGATTTCCAGCTGCACCTGCGGGCTTTCCGCCAGCGAGGCTTCGCGCACGTTGGTCAGCACCTTGCTTTTGCTGGCGCTTTCGAGCAACTGGTCACGGGCTGCCATCAGCTCGGCGTGGCCCATGCCGCCACGGTCCTGAAGACGAAATTCGAAACCGGTCGACTCACCGAGGCCGTCAATGGGGGGCGGCAGTACCGAATAGGCAATCGCGTCCTTGAGCTGGGTGAAGGCCATGGTCGCGCGGTCAGCGATCGACTGGGCGCTGTCGTCGGCGCCGCGCTCGGACCAGTCCTTGAGGGTGGTGAAGGCCAGCGCCGCGTTCTGCCCGCTACCGGAGAAGCTGAAGCCGAGGATCAAGGTGGTGTTGCCCACACCCGGTTCTTCGGCGTTGTGCGCCTCGATCTGCGCGGCTACCTGTTCGGTGCGCATGCGGCTGGCGCCCGGCGGTAGCTGAATGTCGGTGATGGTGTAGCCCTGGTCTTCGGTGGGCAGGAACGCCGTAGGCAGCTGGCTGAAACCGTAGCCCAGCACCGCCAGCAGCACCGCGTACACCAGTAGGTAGCGGCCACTGCGCTTGAGCGCCTGCACCACCCAGCGCTGGTAGCCGTTGCTCATGCTTTCGAAGCGGCGATTGAACCAGCCGAAGAAGCCTTTGCGTTCATGGTGCTCGCCCTTAGCCACGGGCTTGAGCAGGGTGGCGCACAATGCTGGGGTCAGGCTGAGGGCGAGAAACGCCGAGAACAGGATCGACACCGCCATCGACAGCGAGAACTGCTGGTAGATCACCCCCACCGAGCCTTGCATGAAGGCCATGGGCAGGAATACCGCCACCAGCACCAGCGTGATGCCGACGATTGCACCGCTGATCTGGCCCATGGCCTTGCGCGTGGCTTGCTTGGGCGGCAAGCCTTTTTCGGCCATGATGCGCTCGACGTTCTCCACCACCACAATGGCATCGTCGACCAGAATACCGATGGCCAGCACCATGCCGAACAGTGTCAGCACATTGGCCGAGAAGCCCATGGCCAGCATCACGGCGAAGGTGCCCATCAATGCCACTGGCACGACCAGGGTCGGGATCAGCGTGTAGCGCAGGTTCTGCAGGAACAGGAACATGACTGCGAACACCAGCAGCATGGCCTCGAACAGGGTGTTGATGACCTGCTCGATCGACACCTTGACGAACGGCGAGGTGTCGTAGGGGATGTCGTACTTGACGCCTTCCGGGAAGTAGCGCGCCAGGTCCTGCATCTTCGCCCGTACCAGGGTAGCGGTTTCCATGGCGTTGGCGCCGGGCGACAACTGCACGCTGAAGGCCGTGGCCGGTTTGCCGTTCAGGCGCGTGCCGTACTGGTATTCCTGGGCACCGATTTCAACCCGGGCGACATCCCCGATGGTGACCGTGGAGCCGTCCGGGTTGGCGCGCAGGACAATGGCAGCAAACTCTTCGGGGCTGCTCAACTGGCCTTTGACCACCACGTTGGCGGTGATCTCCTGAGTGCTGCGGCTGGGCAGATCGCCGATGCTGCCAGGGGCGACCTGGGCGTTCTGCGCAGCGATGGCTTCGGCTACATCGTTGGGCGTGAGGTTGAAACCGATCAGCTTGCGCGGGTCGATCCAGATGCGCATGGCCCGTTCGGAGCCATACAACTGGGCCTTGCCGACGCCCTTGAGGCGACGGATCTCGTCCATCACGTTACGTGCAAGGATGTCCGACAGCGCTGTTTCATCGAGCTTGCCGTCTTCGGAGGTGAGGGTCGCCAACAGCAGGAAGCCGGTGGACACTTTCTCCACCTGCAGGCCCTGCTGGGTGACCGGGCGCGGCAGGCGCGACTCGACCACCTTCAGGCGGTTCTGCACGTCGACCTGGGCCAGGTCCGGGTGGGTACCCGGGGCGAAGGTGGCGGTGATGGTGGCGCTGCCCAGGCTGCTCTGCGACTCGAAGTACAGCAGGTTGTCGGCGCCGTTGAGCTCCTGTTCGATCAGGCTGACCACGCTTTCGTCCATGGTCGCCGCCGAGGCGCCCGGGTACACGGCGTAGATTTCCACCTGCGGCGGTGCCACGTTGGGGTACTGGGCCACCGGCAGTTGCGGGATGGCCAGCGCGCCGGCCAGCAGGATGAACAGTGCGACCACCCAGGCGAATACCGGGCGATCGATGAAGAATTGCGGCATGAATCAGGCCCTCACTGGCCGGTATGCTGTGCGATGGGTGGGGCAGCGGGCGTGTTGTCGACCTGCACCTGGTCACCGGCCTTGACGTGCTGCAGGCCCTCGACCACCACCCGCTCACCGGCCGCCAGGCCTTCGCTGACGATCCAGCGGTCACCCTGGGCGCTGCCCAGTACAACCTGGCGGTCGCTGACCCGGGCGTGCTGGTCCACCACCAGCACCTTGGGCACACCGGCGCTGTCGCGCAGGATGGCGCGTTGCGGCACGCTCAGGCCCTTGGGTTGCACCGCTTGCTCCAGGCGTACCCGCACGTAGCTGCCTGGCAGCAGGTCGAGGTCCGGGTTGGGGAACTCGCTGCGCAGGGTGATCTGGTTGGTGCTGGGGTCGACGCTGATGTCGGAGAACAGCAGCTTGCCCGGCAGCGGGTAGGCGCTGCCGTCATCCTGAATCAGCGTGGCGCGTGCCTGGCCGTCGCCCACCTGCTGCAATTCGCCGGCGCGCAGGGCGCGGCGCAGGGCGTTGAGCTCGCGGGTAGACTGGGTGACATCGGCATGGATCGGGTCCAACTGCTGGATGGTCGCCAGCGGGGTGGTTTCGTTTTGCCCGACCAGCGCGCCTTCGGTGACCTGGGCGCGGCCGATACGGCCGGAGATCGGCGCGGTCACGGTGGCATAGCCGAGGTTCAGCCGGGCGCGCTCCAGCGCCGCCCTGGCTTCGGCCACTTCGGCATCGGCCTGCAGGAAACTGGCCTTGGCGTTGTCGTATTCCTGGCGGCTGACGGCTTTGTCGTCGACCAGCTCGCGGTAGCGCTGCTCTTGCAGGCGCGCCTGGTACCGGGTGGCCTCGGCCTTGGCCAGCGTGGCGCGGGCGCTGTCGTGGTCGGCCTTGAACGGCGCCGGGTCGATCAGGAACAGTACATCACCCCGCTTGACGTCGCTGCCTTCGCGGTACACCCGCTTGAGCACCACACCTGCGACCCGCGCACGCACTTCGGCGGTGCGTGGCGCGAGGATACGGCCGCTGAGTTCACTGCTGATGGCCAGTGGCTGCAGTTGCAGGGTTTCCACGCGCACTTGCGCAGTGGGGGCCTGTTCGTCTGGCTCGGCGCTGTCGCTGCAACCGGCCAGGGACAGGCTCAGGAATGCCATGAGCGCCAACGGGCGCAGGCACGGGGAGAGGGTAGTAGGCATGCGGATCTTCCGATGATGACCGTGTATATGCTAAGGCAGACGCTGCCTGGGCGGCTGTTAATACCTGTAGGGCGAGTGTGAAAAAGTGTGAAGAATGATCCTGTCGAGTGGTTGGGTTCTATATTCTGGATGCGCCTGTGCTGGCCCTTTCGCGGGTGAACCCGCTCCTACGGGGACCTGCAGCAGCGGGTTTACCCGCGAAGCGCTCGCCACAGGCTTACTTCAACCCAGACGCCCAAGCACCTATGCCGAACATTTTCCTGGTCGAAGACGACAGCGCCCTGTCCGAGCTGATCGCCAGCTACCTGCAACGCAACGACTTCCATGTCCAGGTGATCGCCCGGGGCGATCATGTGCTGGACGAGTACCGTCGGCAAAGGCCTGACCTGGTCATCCTTGACCTGATGCTGCCGGGCATCGATGGCCTGCAGCTGTGCCGGCTGCTGCGCCAGGAGTCGCAGACCCTGCCAATCCTCATGCTGACGGCCCGCGACGATAGCCATGACCAGGTGCTAGGCCTGGAAATGGGGGCCGACGACTACGTGACCAAACCCTGTGAGCCACGCGTGCTGCTGGCCCGGGTGCGCACGCTGCTGCGCCGCAGCAGTGTCAACGAACCGCGCCTGGACAACGACCTGATCCTGATTGGTGGCCTGCGTATCGACCTGGCCGAGCGCACGGTGAGTTGGCGCGGCGAGGAGGTGGAGCTGTCCAGCGGCGAGTACAACCTGCTGGTGGTGCTGGCGCGCAATGCCGGTGAGGTGATGAACCGCGACCGTATCCTGCAACAGCTGCGTGGCATCGAGTTCAATGGCACTGATCGCTCCGTTGACGTGGCCATTTCCAAACTGCGGCGCAAGTTCGACGACAACGCCGGCGAAGCGCGCAAGATCAAGACCGTGTGGGGCAAGGGCTACCTGTTCAGCCGTGTCGAGTGGGAGTGCTGATCGGCCATGCTCAAGATCCTGGTGCGGTTGTACCTGGTGATCATCGTCGCCTACGCCGGTGCATTGCTGTTCATCCCTGACACCATCGTCGGCCTGTTCCGCGACCGGTTCATGGCCTACAACCTGGACCAGGCCAAGGGTGTACAAGCGTTGATCGTGCGCCAGTTCCGCCAGGCCCCGCGCGAGCAGTGGCCAGCGGTGGAGCAGGAACTGGCCAGTGATTTCGCGCCACTGGAACTGCAGCTGCTGCGCAGGGATCAGGCCGGTTTGAGCGATGAGGAGCAGGCGCGCCTGGAGCATGGCCTGTACGCAGTGCGCATTGCCGAGTGGGGCTATTACGAGACGGTGCTGGCGCCGCTGGACAAGGAGTGGCTGGTACGCCTGCATTCCCCGCCAGACCCGCTGGACATCAACGTGCTGTCGTGGGGCGTGACCGTGTTGATTGGTGCAGCCATGCTGGGTTGCCTGCTGCTGTGGGTCTGGCCGCACTGGCGTGATCTGGAGCGCCTCAAGGAGACCGCTCGGCGCCTGGGCCAGGGGCAGATGGCCGAGCGTACGCACATTTCGCCTCACTCCAACATTGGTGAACTGGCCGGGGTATTCGACACCATGGCCAGTGACCTGGAACGCCATGTCAACCAGCAGCGTGAACTGCTCAATGCGGTATCGCACGAGTTACGCACGCCACTGACCCGGCTGGACTTCGGCCTGGTGCTGCTGTTCGACGAAGTGCCGCCAGCCAGCCGCAAGCGCCTGCTGGAGCTGGTCGGGCATGTGCGCGAGCTGGATGAACTGGTGCTGGAGCTGCTGTCCTATAGCCGGTTGTACAACGCCGACCAGGCGCGGGAGCGGGTGGAGGTATCGCTGCTGGAGCTGGTCGACAGTGTGCTTGGGGGCTTTGCCGAGGAACTCGATGGCCGGGGTATCCAGTGGGAAGTGCGCGCCGAGGGTGAGTTGCCGCGCTTTGTACTGGACCCGCGACTGACGGCGCGCGCGGTGCAGAACCTGGTGCGCAATGCCATGCGCTATTGCGATGAAAGCCTGTTGCTGCGCTTGCGCCTGGAAGCCGATGGCGCCTGCCTGCTGACGGTGGAGGATGACGGGATTGGCGTCCCTGTGGAGGAGCGCGAGCGGGTGTTCCAGCCGTTCTACCGTCTGGACCGCAGTCGCGATCGCAACACCGGTGGTTTTGGCCTGGGGTTGGCCATCAGCCGTCGGGCGATCGAGGGGCAGGGTGGCACCTTGACCCTGGCGCAGTCGGCGCTGGGTGGGGCGCAGTTCAGGATTCGTTTACCCGCCGGCGGATAGGGACGCCGCAACCGCGAAGAGACGGGCCTGCTAATCCTGCTCTGCCAGCTCGCTGGACCACGACACAAAGCGGTCCTTGCCAGTGTGCTTGGCTTCATACAATGCCTGATCGGCGCGGACCAGCGCGGTGGTCAGGCTCTCTCCCCGGTCGACCTTGGCCAGGCCAATGCTGATGGTGACCGGGTGCTCGCCAGCGTCCTCGCGCACGCGCTGGCACAGCGCGGCCACTCGCTGCTCGGCCCCTTGCTGATCCAGCCCTTCAAAGAAGATCGCAAACTCTTCACCTCCCAGCCGGGCAAACGCCTGATCGGCCATGCTTGTCTTGATATGCAGGGCCACGCGCTTGAGCACTTCATCGCCCACGTCATGGCCGAAACGGTCATTGACCCGCTTGAAATTGTCGATATCGATCATGGCCAGGTACTGCCCGGACGTCGCCATCCGCAGCTGGCGGTCGGCCTGGGCCATGAACGAGCGGCGGTTGGGAATGTCGGTCAGGGCATCGACGTAGGCCTGCTCCAGCAACACCTTGGACAGGTAGAAATTATGCAGCTTGGCCTTGCGGATCTGCAGGTAGCTGTAGCTGACCAGGCCGCTTAGAAACACGGCATAGCTGATCAGCATGGCGCCTTCGAGCGCATGGGGCTCGATGCGGGTGTGGTAGAACGGATTAAGCATCACCCAGGTGATGACCATGGCGCAGAAGAATGACCAGCGCCGCACCGGTAGCACCGACATGGCATACAGCACGGTGGACACCCCGAGCACCAACCACACCGGGCGCAGGGCTATCGGGATGCCTTCGATCACCAGGCGCATGCCCAGGGTGATGACGGTAATGAACAGCAGGTTGAGCACGTCGAAGTGATGGCTGCGGCGGGTGAAATGCAGCACTACGATCAGGCTGCCGAGCAGGGCGATGAACAGGAAGGACAGCCAGGTGAAGCCTTGGTCGCCGAGGAAGCTGACGATCAGGTCGAAGACCAGCCAGATCAGGACGCTGATCGAGAATACCAGCAGGCAGAACGAGCGCATGGACTCGAATTCGTGCTGGCGGAACTCGGCGCGCAGGGCGGCGGGCGCGACCTGCTGGCGTACGTGGGCTTCGATGGTCTTGAACATCGGTGGGCTCCTGAGGCTACTACTTTTTCAGGCCTGGACCTTTCGCGGGTAAACCCGCTCCTACAGGGACCGTACGGTGTGGGGGCCCTGTGGGTTTATCCGCGAAGAGGCCGGCCCTGGTAATTCATTGCTGTGGCAAGATACCTCGGGCCCAGGGCCGGTAGCGCAAGGCAAACACTGCCTCGGCATGGCACCCGCTACCCAGCCGGGGCTCGGCGGGCTCCGCCCGAAACGCCTGCTCCGGCGCGCTCACCTGGCGGAACGCCTCGCGCACCACACCCACCCGGCACGGCAGGGCCTGCTCATAGCCCTGACGCACCAACGCCGGCAAACGCCCGGTGCCGGCGCCATCCTGCCACCACACAGTCAAGCCCAAGCCGGCCAGTTGATCCAGCCAGAGGGCATTGACCCGCGGCGACAGCTTGCCTGTGCTGAAGGCGCTGATATGCAACGGCTTGTCCAACTGGCGGTTGAAGGCCTGCAACTGGCTGTACAGCGCATCGCGCCGTTCGGTCACGCGTAGATGCTGGTCGTCCAGCTCCATGGGCAGGTACCAGCCGTCCACTGGCAACTGCCAGGCCTGGCGCAGTTGCTGGTACTGGCTGAGCGAGCGCCCCAGCTGCGCTTTCCAGTAGCTGTTCAGGCCCTCGCCATCCAGCTCGTCGAGTCGCTGGTAGTAGGCCGGGTCCATGTACAGCCCAAGCACCAGCTGCAAGCCCTCGGCACGCGCGGTGCGCAGGCTGTTGGCCAGCCAGCCCTGGGCACCGCCGAAATCGCTGTCGCCATAGGCACTCCATTGCACGATCAGGGTTTTGCCACCCTTGGCCACGGTGGCTTGCCACAGTTGCTGCCACTGGGCGGGTGTGACGCTGGCATCGCGGTTAAGGGGTTGGTAGAACAGGCGCTGGTCAGCGGTGGCCGGTAGGCACAGGGCCAGCAGGCAGAAGGCGATGAGCGTACGCATCAGAAGGTCATCTCCGCACCGACCAGCACACCGTTGGCGCGCTCGTAGAGGTTACCGCCCAGCGATTGCTGGTACTCGGCACGCACTTTCAGCGAGCCGCGGTAGGCGTTGTAGCGGTCGTCGTCGAACCACCATTGCCAGCGCACGCCAACCCCGGCGCGGGCGTCCTGGCGCCAGTCGTTGCTGGGGTCCTGGCTGGAGAACTCGACAAAGCCGTAGGGCATGAGCGTTTGCGGCGAGCTGCCCGGCAGCTTCCAGGCGTGGCCCTGCTGGTAGCGCGACAGCCAGGCATGGTCGCCGGCTCGGGTCCACCAGGCAGCATCGAGGTAGAGGAATCGTTCGTTCCAGTCGTCCTCATCGATGCGCCAATCGTTGCGCCAGCCTCCCTGGTCGAGGAACGAGGCGGTGGCGCGCAGCAGCAGGTCATTGCTCGATTCGGCGTGGTGGCGCAAATCGCCCCAGTTGCCGCCGACCTTGGCCGGGCTCAGTAACTGGCCAAGGCTGAGACCGCGATAGTGTGCTTCGTCGATCTGCCGCTGGTGGTAAAGCTCGGCATACAGGTTGAGGTTGGACTGGCCGAGCGGCTTGTAGCGCAGGCCGACACCGGTTCCCATGCTCTGGGCATAGTCGGTGCGGCTTTGGCCACCGAACAGTACCCGGCCATACACTGACAGGGTGCTGCCATTGCGGCTGGGCTCCTCGCCCAGGGCATGGTCCCACATGGCCAGCTGCACGTTCTGCGATTGCGCCCGGCGCGAGCTGCCGCTGCGCTGGCCATTGTCGAGAAACTTGTCGTTGGTCGAGGTGCCGGCCGGCGACCAGGTGCTGGCCAGGGTAATGGTGTCGCGCCGTGACAGGCTCTCGTGGGCGCGGCGCTGGCGGTACTTGCGGGCCTCCAGGCTGCCGTATTCGTCATCACCGTCGACCAGGTTCTGCTCTACGTCGAGAATGCGGCGCAGTTCGCGGCGTGCCGCAGCGCTGTCGGCATGTTCGTCATAGCGCAAGGCGAGTGTTTCGCCAAGGCGGTAGTCCTCGGGGAAGTCGTGAGTGGCGCGTTCAAGGTAGGGAATCGATTGCATGCGCTGAGCCTTGTCCGTCGAGCCAGCCAGGCGCATGCCGTAATCGGCGCGATAGCGCGGCTGGTCGGGGGCCAGGCGCACGGCTTCGGCCAGCCAGGCGGTGCTCTGCGCACTGTCGCCGGCCAGTTGTGCGGTGCTGGATGCGGCGTAGTAGTGGTCGGGGCGCGGGCTGTGCGCCAGAGCCTGGCGCTGGAAGCCCAGCGCGGCCTGCGGGTCACCTTGGCGCTGGGCGATGGCGGCGCCCAGCGCCCAGTCATCAGCGCTCTGGTGCGCGGCAGCGTCCCAGTAGCGGCGTGCTGCATCGGCGTCGCCTGCATTCAGCGCGCCGCGGGCAGCGGTGAGGCGGGCATTATCGGTAAAGGCGCTGTCTGGCAGGCTGCGCCAGATCGGCTGGGCGGTTTCGGAGTCGCCGGCCGCTTCGAGTGCGTAGGCCAGCGGTAGACGGTTGCCAGGGTCGCCCAAACGCTCGGCAGCCTGGTAGTAGACCACCGCCGCACCCGGTTGGTCGGGCATGGCGCAACGGCCGAGGGCGCGGTACTGGCCCGGTTCGCTCGGGGTGGCCGGCACTGCCTGGCGCACGGCATCGCACTGGCCGGCCTCGGCCAGCCGCCCGAGCAACTGGGCGCGGGTGTTGGCGTTGACCCGGGGTATCAGGCCGAGCATGCGTCGGCTGTCCAGGGGCCCGTCGTCACGGGCATACAGGTTGGCCAGACGCTGTAGCAGCGATGGGCCGAGGCGGCCCTGGCGGCGGTCGTAGGCTTGCTCCAGCAAGTGCCGTGCGTGATCGCCGTCGCCCTGTTCGGTCAACAGGAAGGTGGTTTGTTCCAGGGCGGCGAGGTCGCCGGTCTGCCGATAGCGTTGTTCCCATTCTGCGGCGGTGCGCGGCTGCGGGGGCGGCGACGGGGCGCCATACAGGCGCTGCTTGAGCACGGCATAGGCCCGAGGGTCGGCGCTGGCGGAGCAGGCCTTGAACTGTTCCCGGGCCAGGTCCGGGTCTTGATGTGACAGCCAGTCGACCGTTTCAAGGCAGGGGCGCTGCAGGTCGTTGCTCAGGCGCCGCACCAGCGCTGCATCGTCGCCTTCGCGGGCCAGTTGCCAAAGTTGCTGGCGCTGCTCGGGTTGCTGCAGTTGATCAGGCGGTAGCGACTGCAGCCAGCGTTGGGCCTGCTGGTGGTGGCCGACGGCAATGGCGCGGTTGGCCATGGCCAGCCGCGTCTGGTTGGCTGCTGCGGGGGAGGGGGCTTGGGTCAGCAGCGCAGTCAGGCCCTTTTCGTCGACTTGCTGGATATAGGCATTGGCCAGGCGTTGCCAGTCCTGGGCAGGCAACTGGCCTGTGTCGGCCAGCGGCTGCAGTTGCTCGATGGTTTCTTTCCAGTTGCGCAGCTGTTCGGCGAAGGTGGCCCGGGCCAGGCGCAGGACCTGGCCGTCCCCACCGGGCGGCAGTTGGTTGAGCCAGTCCAGCGCTTTGGCAGCGCCACCAAACTTGGCCAGGCTCAGGCTGTAGGCCTGCCACAGCTGTACCCGGTGGTTGCCGTCGCTGGCGGCCAGCCATTGGTCCACCTGGCTGGCCGGTGGCGGGTCCTGCTCGATCCAGGTCAGGCGCAGCTCCAGCAGCGCGTCGGCATATTCGGGGCTGTCGCCTAGCTGTTCAGCCAGCGCTTGGGCCTCCTTGTAACGGCGCTGGTGGGCCAGGGCTTCGACCAGCAGGGCGCGGGCTTCGTCGTTGTTCGGTACCCGGCCCAGCACATGGCGGGTCAGGCGCTCGACTTCAGCCCAGTTGTCTTTCCTGGCCTCGCGATAGCTGCGGTCCATGAACGGAAAGCTGGTGAACCGCTGGAAGTCGGTCATCGGCGCCGAAGCGGCAACGGGCAGGGCGGCGGAGCACAGCAGCAGGCCAGTGAAAGCAAGGGAAAAACGCGGCTTCATGCCACCTCCCGGGTCAGATCAATCGCCACTTGCTGTTCACTGGCCTGTTCGATCAGGGCCTGTTCCAGCACCTGCCTGGTGATGATGCCGCGGGCAATCAGGTGCTCGCCGAGGCTTTGGTGTTCGGGGTCGAAGTCGATCAACGCCTGGTTGAACAGGGTGACAGGGACCATGCCGCGCACCTGCAGCAGCGCGCCTAGCATGACTTGGTGATGGCTGACCCGCTCCAGCAGCGCTTCGTCGTCCTGGTGGCGTTCAAGCACGGCCAGCATGTCTCGGGTTTCTTGATGCTGCCAGGGGCTTGGGTAGTGGTAGCGAAGGCCCAGCGTGACCCGGCCCTGGGGGACCAGGCGTGCCTTGACCGGGCGTTTCAGCTGGCGGCTGATCACACCCAGCGACACCTGGCTGACCGGGCTTTCACTGGCCAGGATCAGGGTGTCGCCGTCTTCGTCCACGGGCAGTACGCCGTAATGGGTGGCCAGCTTGCGCGGTAGTTTGGCGATCAGTTGCGGGCTGAGCTTGAACGGGTTCAGCGGTGCCCAGGGCAGGTCCAGTTGTTCGGCCAGGGTGGCCACCAACTGCTCACTGTTCAGCCAGCCACGCAGCAGCAACTCGCGGCCCAGGCGCCGACGAACCGGGCTGGTGATGGCCTGCTGCAACTGTTCGTCGGTGATCAGGCCCTTGGCCACCAGGCGCTGGCCCAGTGGTGTGCGAGCCGGGGTGGCGATGGCGGGGAACTCGTGGGTGGTCTTGTCCCAGGCCACGCGCCGCGAATCGCCCATTTCCATTACCTGGCGCAGTGCACGCAGGTTGGCGAAAAAGTTGACGAAGTTGCTCCACATCATCCGCGGTGCCGACAGCAGGCCCTCGCCGATGCCATAGAAGCGGGTGACGAACCAGGCGCGCTGGAACAGCCGGTTGAGCAGCATCAGGCCGTTCAGCCACAGTAGGGTCGACAGCAACCAGCTGTCGCTGAGGATCGACATGAAGCGCCACGACTCCGGCGCAATCACCGTGACTAGCCACATGGCCAGCAACACCAGCAGTAACAGGTTGACCAGGAAGCTCAGCAGGTAGGCGAACAGCCCGCGGCGGTCACGCCAGAGGAAATAGTTGAGCGCGCCCTTGCGGCTCCAGCCGAGGTTGCTGGTGCCCTGGAACACGATGCCGACGATCCAGCGCGACTTCTGCCGGATGGCATGCTGCCAGTCACGCGGGAAGTGCTCGCGCACGCAGATCACCTGGGAGAATTCCCGGCTCATGCCTGGGCGCCATTCCTGCTTCAGGGTCAGTGCCGGGTCGGTGATGGAGTAGCGGGCGAAAATGCACTTCATGCCTTTTTGCTTCAGGCGAAAGCCGATGTCGTAGTCTTCGGTCAAGCTCTGTACGTCAAAGGCAATGCCGTCACCGTCCTCGAGCAGTGCGCTGATGGCGCGGCGGCTGAAGCAGGTGCCGACGCCGGCACTGGGCACCTGGCCGGTCAGCGCTTCGCGCACGATCACGTCCTTGCCGTGGTTTTCGGCAAACTCGTCGACATAGTGGCCGGCCGTGAAGCCCTTCCACTCCGGTGCGTAGGGATACACCGGGATCTGGATCATGTCCTTGCTCGGCAGCAGGTAGTTGAACAGGCGCAGCTCCATCGGCGAGATCACGTCTTCGGCGTCATGCAGGATGAAACCGGCGAACTCGATGCCGGCGTCCTGCTGAAAGCGCAGCAGCGCGTCGATGATGTTGTTCAGGCAGTCGGCCTTGCTGGTGGGACCGGGGCGGGCGCAGACCACTTTGTGCACGTTGGGGAAGTGCAGGCACACCGCGTCCACGTCAGCCTGGGTTTGCGGGTCGTTGGGGTAGGTGCCGACAAAGATCTGGTAGTTCTCGTAGTCGATGGTCGAAGCGGCCAGGCGCGCCATTTCACCGACCACGCCGACTTCGTTCCAGGCGGGGACCATGATGGCCAACGGTTTTTCCGGGACTTCGTACAAGCGCTTCTCATCGGCCCTTTCGAACTTGCCGTAGATGCGAAAACGCCGGATCAGCGTGCGCCCCCAATAGCACAGATCGATGAACAGGTCGTCCAGGCCCAGCAGGAACATCAACGAGGCAAGGGTGATCGCCAGGAGCTTCAGGCCGAACAGCAGGTAAGTGAGAAAATCGATGAATACCAGGCTCATGTGTCAGCCACCGGCAGGGCAGAGTGGGCCATCGTCTTATCCTCGTTCGTTCCCTCGACGAAGGTGCAGGAGATGTCACTGTCATGTATGGAATAGATACAAGCAGCCGAACGCGGGATTGTCCAAATTTCGGGCTGTTTCTTGCGGGCTGCATCTTGTAGCTTTACAGGTCGTTCATTCAGGGAGCTGAACATGCAAGGTAAGGCCCGCAAGATCGTCCAGGCCATTCTCTATGAGGCCATCGCCGTCGCCTGTGTGGCGCCCGCACTGGAGCTGGCGTTCGGCGCCGGCATGGCGCAGTCGACCGTGCTGTCGGTGCTGATGTCAGGCATCGCGATGAGCTGGAACATGGGTTACAACTGGGTATTCGAACGTTGGGAAGCGCGCCAGCCCAAACGTGAGCGCACCTTCCTGCGGCGCCTGCTGCATGCGCTGGGCTTCGAGGGTGGGCTGGTGGTGATCCTGTTGCCGCTGGTGGCGTACTGGCTGGACGTGAGCCTGTGGGCCGCACTGCTGACCAATCTGGCGTTGTTCGTGTTCTTCTTCGTTTACGCCTTTGTCTTCCAGTGGGGCTTCGACAAGGTGTTCGATGTGCCGCTTTCGGCGCAGCAGGCCAAGTGTTGACTTTCGGCTGCGAGGCAGGCTAAGTTCCTACCCCATGAATACATTCCCGCACGTGAACGCCATTATTATTACCGCCATTATCAGCTTGGCGGGCTAGCGCGTACGTGCACCGAACCCGCCCTGGAGGCGGGTTTTTTCTCTCTGACTCCTGGGCAACGTAAAAATAGCCAAGGAGTCATCGATGACCAGCTTCAGTGTCCCTCGTACTACCGTCACCCCCCAGCAACTGCTGTCGGAGCAGGTGCGGCGCATTCTTGCGGCGCCGGTGTACGACCTGGCCATTGAAACGCCCCTGCAAGCGGCCCCGGCCTTGTCTGCCGCCCTGGGCAACCAGGTGTTGCTCAAGCGCGAAGACCTGCAGCCTACGTTTTCGTTCAAGATCCGGGGTGCCTACACCCGCCTGTCGCGTCTGACCGATGTGCAGCGTGAGCGCGGGGTGATCACCGCTTCGGCGGGCAACCATGCCCAGGGCGTGGCCTTGGCCGCATCGCATCTGGGTATGAAGGCAACCATCGTCATGCCCACCACCACGCCATCGTTGAAAGTGGAAGGCGTGCGTTCGCGCGGCGGGCATGTGGTGCTGCATGGCGAGAGCTTCCCGCATGCGCTGGCCCACGCGCTGAAGCTGGCCGACAGCGAAGGCGCGACCTTCGTGCCACCGTTCGATGACCCGGATGTGATCGCCGGGCAGGGTACCGTGGCCATGGAAATCCTCCGTCAGCGCCCGGGGGCGCTGGACGCGATCTTTGTGCCCGTGGGCGGTGGCGGCTTGATCGCCGGTATCGCCGCCTACGTGAAGTACCTGCGCCCTGACGTGAAGGTGATCGGCGTCGAGCCGGTAGATTCCAACTGCCTGCAGGCTGCCATGGCCGTCGGCGAGCGCGTGATCCTGCCGCAGGTCGGCACCTTTGCCGATGGCGTGGCGGTGGCGCAGATCGGCGCCCATTGCTTCGAGCTGTGCCGCCACTTCGTCGACGAGGTGGTGACGGTGAGCAGTGACGAGCTGTGCGCGGCGATCAAGGATATCTACGACGACACCCGTTCGATCACCGAGCCGTCCGGGGCCTTGGCCGTGGCCGGTATCAAGAAGTACGTGGCGCGTGAAGGTGTGCAGGGGCAGACCCTGGTGGCCATCGACTCCGGGGCCAACGTCAATTTCGACCGCTTGCGCCATGTGGCCGAGCGGGCCGAGCTGGGTGAGCAGCGCGAGGCGATCATCGCCGTGACAATTCCGGAACAGCCGGGCAGCTTCCGGGCCTTTTGCCAGGCACTGGGTAAGCGGCAGATCACCGAATTCAACTACCGCTTCTACCCCGGCAAGGAGGCGCGCCTGTTCGTTGGCGTGCAGACCCACCCGGTGCACGACCCACGTGAGCAGTTGCTGGCCAGCTTGCGGGAGCAGGGGTACAGCGTGCTGGACCTGACCGACAACGAGCTGGCCAAGCTGCATGTGCGCCATACCGTCGGCGGGCATGCCGCGTCAGGGGCTGATGAGCGGGTACTGCGCTTCGAGTTCCCCGAACGGCCAGGGGCGTTGCTGGGGTTTCTGGAGCGGTTGGGCAAGCGTTGGAACATCAGCCTGTTCCATTACCGCAACCATGGTGCGGCGGAGGCACGGGTGTTCGCTGCTTTGGAAGTGCCAGCGGACGAATTGGCGAGCTTGCCGTTGACGCTGGACGAGATGGGGTACCGGTATTGGGACGAGACTGACAACCCGGCGTACAAGCTGTTCCTGGGTTGAGGCACCTGTGCGGCCAATGCACGCTTGTCTAACCGCTTGCCGCCTGTGTTCGCTGCGTGACCGCCCCGCCCAAAGGGCAGGGCGATCTCCTGCAAGAAACTGCGCGAGCCAACGCGTGGGTTTCAACGCTCGCGCATGAAAAAGCCGGCAACGAACTTGCGGAACGTTTCAAGGCTTTTGAAGTCGGCGTAGCGCTTGAAGTTCTCGGTATCCGGCTCGGGACCGATGGGCTGTTCCAGCAGCGACACTGACAACACCCGGTCCTGGTCCGAGGTCAGCACCAGTTCATCCATCACCTGCCCACCGATCACGGGGCGACGCATCTGCACTTTCACCCCTTTACTGGCCATCCAGTCGATCAGCGACACCAATGCCTTGAGCGGCTCGCGCTCTTCATCGCGGTACACCGGGAACAGGTGGGCGCGCGACAGCACGGGCACACTGGCCACATGAATCAGCTCATAGAAATGGCTGCCGGCGCTGGTCGGCGAGTAGATCATCAGCGCCAGCAACGGCCCGGTGGTGCGGCTCCCGCCCCAGTACAGGTGATGCCCCTGGAAGTCGAAGCCGTCTTCGCTGCGGTTGTTGAACAACTTGCGCCCTTTGATCTGGTCGACGCAGTCCAGCAGCAGGCCATGGCGGCGATGGTTGCCGAACACAGAGGCTTCGCGCAGGCGGGACTTGAGCATCATCATGTGCTTCATGTCCAGGCGGGTTTCCAGGTAGTTGCTGGCGGGCACCCGCTCCAGCAGCGGATAGCGGCTGGCCACGCTGCGCAACTCGGCAAACTGCGTGGTCAGGTCTTTTTTCAAGTGGGTGGCGTAAAGGTTGAGCCCGCTGGTTTCAATCCAGGTCAGCAGCAGTGACAGCAGGCGCTGCTGTTCGCGTCTGTCGTTGCCATCACCGACGGCGCCGGCCGTGCCAGCACGGAAGTCGCTGATCAGGCGCAAGGGTGTATCGGGTGGCAGCCAGGCGGCGGGTGGGGCGGGGTCGTTTTCACGTTCGGCGGCTTCCCGCTCGTCCTTGGTGAACGGGCAGCCAGGCGCGTGCTCGGCGGTGCCCGGGTTGTTCTTGAGGAAAAGTGTGCCGGTGCTGCCGTTGAGAGTGACATTGAGCACCGGCAAGGCATCGTTGCGGCAGTCGCAAGCCAGCCACTGGTTGGCGTTGCGCACTTTCATCAGTAGCTGGTTGGCCTGTAGCAGGCGCGGGCCGGCGAGGCTGCCGGTGGCAAAGCCGACCAGCAGTTCCTCTTCAGCGGGGGTCAGGCTGCGCACCTGGGTGGCGGTTTTGTCGATGATTCGCATGAAGCAGCTCCAAGCTACGAGCCTCAAGCTTCAAGCAAAGTCGCGCGGCTTTCAACTCGCCGCTTGGCTACCGCCGAACATCTTCGCGGCACGGGCGCGAATCTCGTCGGGGGTCAGGTCCTCTTTGTGGGTGGACACGAACCAGATGTTGCCAAACGGATCTTTCAGGGTGCCGCTGCGGTCACCGTAAAACTGGTCGGTCAAGGGATGTAACTGGATGCCCCCGGCGGCCAGGGCCTGGGCGTAGACCTTGTCGCAGTCTTCAACATACAGGTGCAGGCCTACACCCGCACCGCTGAGCTTCTGGCTGGCGGTGAGGCCGCCCTCCATGTCGCAAGGGTCGCCCAGCATCAGCGACGAATCGCCGATTCTCAGCTCGGCATGGCCAACACGACCGCCCGGGGCATCGAGGCGGAACATTTCCTTCGCACCAAAGGCTTGCTTGTAGAACTCGATGGCCTTGGCGGCGTCGTTGATGGCCAGGTAGGGCGTGATGCTGTGCTGGCCTTCGGGGATGGGTTTGACTGCCATGTTCGACTCTCCTGTGCAATGGGCGCCGAAAGGCGCCCTGTTGCTTAGAGTCGTTCGCCCAGATGGAAAATCGACAGTGATGCTAGATCGATTGTCTATAAGCGCGGCGGTCAGAAGATGTAGTCGGTCGTCAGGAAGCTTGACTGGCGGTTGCGAATGATCTCGCTGATCAGCGCTTTGTTGGCCTCCTGGAAGCGGGTGGCGACCAGCGTCCGGATGGAGAACACACGCAAAGCGTCATCCACCGAGAGCGTGCCCTCGGCGCTGTTCTTGCGCCCGTTGAACGGGTAGGTGTCTGGCCCGCGTTGACACTGAGCATTGATGTTGATGCGCCCGACCTGGTTGGCGAAGATGTCGACGAGGCTGCCGATGGTGGCCGGGTCGTTGCCGAACAGGCTCAGTTGCTGGCCGTAGTCGGAGTCCAGCACATAGTCGATCACGGTCTGCAGGTCGCGGTAGGGCACCACCGGTACCAGCGGGCCGAACTGCTCCTCGTGGTACACGCGCATTTCTCGGCTGACCGGGTACAGCAAGGCCGGGTAGAAGAATGAGCCGCGGCTGTGCCCGCCATTTTCGTTGAGCACGCGCGCGCCCTTTTCCGTCGCATCGGCAACCAGGCCATCGAGGTAGTCGACCTTGCCAGGCTCGGGCAACGGTGTCAGCGCCACGCCAGGTTCCCACGGCATGCCGGGCTTGAGCGCCGCCAATTTGTGCTGAAACTTGTCGAGGAAGGCCTCGACCACATCCTCGTGCACGAACAGGATCTTCAGTGCCGTGCAGCGCTGGCCGTTGAACGACAACGCCCCGGTGACGGCCTCTTCGACAGCGTTGTCGAGGTCGACCTGGGGCAGCACGATGCCCGGGTTCTTGGCGTCCAGGCCCAGTGCGGCGCGCAGACGATGCGGGCGTGGGTGCAGTTTCTTCAGGTCGCTGGCGGCCTTGTGGGTGCCGATGAAGGCGAATACATCGACCTTGCCGCTGGCCATCAGCGCGCTCACCGTTTCCCGGCCGCGTCCATAGATGACATTGATCACGCCTGCCGGGAAGCTGTCGCGGAACGCTTCGAGCAAGGGGCGGATCAGCAGTACGCCGAACTTGGCCGGCTTGAACACCACCGTGTTGCCCATGATCAGCGCCGGGATGAGCGTGGTGAAGGTCTCGTTCAGCGGGTAGTTGTAGGGCCCCATGCACAGGGCCACGCCCAGCGGGGCGCGACGGATCTGGCCGAGGGTGCCTTGTTCCAGCTCGAAGCGGCTGGAGCGGCGGTCCAGGTCCTTGAGGGCGTTGATGGTGTCGACGATGTAGTCGCAGGTGCGGTCGAATTCCTTTTCCGAATCCTTCAGGTTCTTGCCGATCTCCCACATCAGCAGCTTGACCACGGCCTGGCGCTGTTCACGCATGCGGGCAAGGAAGGATTCCACATGCTGGATACGCTCGGCCACGCGCATGTTCGGCCAGGCGCCACGGCCTTTGTCATAGGCCTGTACGGCGGCATCGAGGGCGGTAAGCGCGGTCTCGGCATCCAGCAGCGGGGCGCTGCCCAGTATGACCTGATGCTCTTCGTCGCCTTGCTTGAGCCACACCGGGCTGCGCACCGTGGCCAACGGGCCGTCCCAGCGCCTGAGCTCACCGTTGACCAGGTAGTCGCGTTGTTCCAGTGGGGCTCCCAGGCGCCAGGTTTCCGGGATGTTCTCGGCGCTGGGGAAGAGTGAATCGAGCAAACGGTCCATGGGTACTGCACCTCACATCAAAGGGCGGTTTTCAAGTCAGTTGAATCGTTTCAGCTACGAGCATGCACTGGCTGCAGGAAAAACACCAGTCTGGTTCAACATGGCCGCCAATGCCTGTCCGGCAAGCAGTCAGAGAACTGAAAGACGTTGATGCAAAGTAGGCGTCAAAGGTTACTCATTGATAGCGAAGTAGCCAGCGGACGCTCGATGGGCATGGTTATAGCAAAAGTTGTGTTGAGCATTGGTTTGATGCGGGGAATTTGACGCCATGAAACTTGATCAAAAGTCAGCCAGAAGCCGCTTGCCAAAGCGTTTGCAGGCATCTTAAATTGTTACTGAATGTGATAGTAAAGTTTCAAGTAAAACAATAAAAATCAAAGTATTAAGTGTTTTTGCCGGGTTTTTTCTCTTGTTCCGATTGGCCAACAGTGCACTTCAAAGGACGTCGAAGAAGAAATGAAAAAGACCTTGACGACTGTGGCGCGCAAGCTCCTGTCGCCCTCCCTGCGCTACGAAATCAGGCTGCTGGCCAGCAAAGTGCGAGAAATGTTGGCGCGTGCCTGTCTCTGGCGTTGGGAAGTCGCCAGGTTCCGCCCGCAACAGGAGAGCCCGTACGAAATCCTCTACATCGGTCGCAAGCAGCAACGAGAAATGGCCAAACTGCTGATCGGTGGCAAGGGCCAGGGCAGCGCATCGATCGTGGACGGTGCAAGTGCCACGGCGGCTGCCAGCCACGTCGTGGTCATCAGCGAAATGCCCACGTCGGGGTCGCTGTCAGTGCCGCACTACCTGAGCGCCGTGGTGCCGCTGGGGCGCCCTCTGGAAGACATAACTGCTCGCTACGACAGCGAACTGCGGCGCAGCATTCGCAAGAACCGGCCGCTTTATCACATGCGCCAAGCCCTTTCGGACGAAGAAATCGCCATGGCCGACCGGGATCTGCTGCGCCCTTATGCTTCGGCCCGGCAGGGCATTCATGCCGCGCAGTTTCCTACCGAAGAGGTGTTCCGTATTGCCAAGAGTGTCGGCCGGCTTGACTTGATCATGCTGGGCGATGAGGTGATTGGCTGCCACCTGGGGTGTGAAGTGGTACGCAGCGGCAAGCGTTACTGGAGCACGTTGCGCTTTGGCTATTGCGAGGCGGTGTTTTCCGATGCGAAGAAATTGCGCGAGGTGAATTCGATCACCACTTTCATGGCGCTTGAATGGGCACTGGAACAGGGCTTCGATTATTACGACATCGGCCTGTGTCTGGCGCGCCCGGACGACGGCCTGCTGAAGTGGAAGCGCCGCCGCGGTGGTGATATCGACTCGCTGGGTAACCATGCGTACCTGTTTGTCCGCCTGCCCAAGACCGGTACGGCAAAGTTCCTGTGGGACACGCCGATGTTCGCGGTCGAAGGCGACAAGCTGACGTTGCATCTGGGGCTCCCGGATGGCCCAAGCGATGAGGAAGTTGCCAGCCGCTATCACGAAATGGTGTTTGGTGGCCTGCACAAGATTTATCTCTACGGAGGCAGCGGGGCAGGCGAACCGTTTGTGGAAACATTGCGCAGCCGTTACGCCAGCTTGCAGTCACCGCCCACCATGGAAAGAGTCACGAGTAGTTGAGTAACTGCCAGGGATGCTTTGATCTGGCGCCGGGCGCCGGGCTCCAGTCTTCGTCATCAGGGGGGGACGCTTCATGGGAAGCGACATCTCGCAGTTCAGTGCATCGCCCGCAGCCAGGCAACACACCTGGACCTTGGCCGCCTACCGATACATGGCGCGCAAACGGCTGGGTGGAAAAACGGCGATCGATCTCAAGAGCGTCGCCACCAAGAGTTGGGACATTGCCCCGGGCGAAGCCACGGTTTCACCGCCGGCCATTTTCCTGCCTGGCCAGCTGGATCGGGTGACGGGCTGGGAAGGCAAGCGGTTTTACCCCTACGTGCACCCGGCGCAGACCATGGCGGGAGGTATCCACACGTTGCAAGGGCCAACCCGTGGCTACCTGATCAAGGATGTATGGCTGGTCGATGGGGCATTGTACAAGGGCAAGGCCAGCCACTGGCTGTCACAGAAGCCGAGTACCTTCCCGACCATCCTCATCGACCATGAAATCGACCGCGCTGCGATCTACTGCACGCTAAACGGTAACGCCTGGTTCGGCACCTGGCTGATGGAAGATTGCCCGACCTATGCGCTGGCCTGCAACGAGGGCATCCCGGTGACCATCGCCCCCTCTGCCAGGTATCCGCTGTTCACCCAGGCACCGGCCTATGAAGACTGGTTGGACATGAAGCCTTTGCGCCTGCGCAGTGCGTTCTTCCGTGAGCTGGTGCTGTTCGATGACCAGAGCAACAACCGCAGCCGGCATGCTCGCTACCGAGCCATGGGTGACAAGCTGCTGTCGCATGTGACGCACACGCAGCACCCGGGGGTTTTCCTGTTGCGGGGCGGTGATGGTGACCTGCGCCTGTTGCGCAACGAGCTGGAGCTTGCCGAACACCTGCGCACGACCCGCGGTTTTCGCATCGTCAACCCGCTGAAGTCCGATGTGCCGAGCATTGTCGCGGCCTGCGCCGGGGCTAAAGTGGTCATCGGGGTGGAGGGTAGCCAGTTGGTGCATGGCGTGAATGTGCTGCAGGCGGGAGGCTGCCTGCTGACTTTGCAGCCGCCGAACCGTTTCGTCAGTTACTACAAATACCTGACGGATCGTGATCACCAGCATTTCGGCTTTGTGGTAGGCCTACCGGAAGGCGATGGTTTCCGGATCGATATTGACGAGGTGGAGCGCACGCTGGATCTGTTCCCTCGATAAATGTGTAGTATCCGTGCATGGATCAGCGGCGGGCAGGGCAGTAGAGGATGATCGAGGTATCACGGTTTTGGCGCGACCCTGCCTTGCCGTTCGTCGAAGCCCGACGGGTAGGGGACGGGCGCAAGGTGTGCTACGCCGCGCACTCTCACGAGAGTTTCTCCATCGGGGTGATCACGGGGGGACGTAGCACTTACATCAACAGTGACCAGTGCGTTGAGGTTGGGGCGGGTACCACGGTGTTGATGAACCCGGGTGTGGTGCATACCTGCAACCCTGTTGCCGGGGAACCCTGGTCTTACCTGATGCTGTTCGTCGATCAGCCTTGGTTGCAAGCAGTGGGTTTTACCCTGCCCACGCAGACCTGGAGCCGCTCGCCTGTGTTGTATCGGCGGCTGTTGCAGGCCTTTGCCGACCTGTTCGATGCCAGGCTGCCTGATCGCGAAGCCCGCCTGGCGGCCCTGTTTCACGAGTTGCCGGGCATGCTTGGTGGTAATGCCAGCGAGGGTGGCGAGGGCAACCCACGGCTGGATGCAGCGGCAGCGTTCATACGCGCCCATCGCAGTGACCCGCTCAGCCTCGAGGACATCTGCGGGGCTTGCGGCCTGTCTCGGTCCTACCTGATTCGTGCCTTTCGCCAACGCTTCGGCCTGACGCCGCATGGCTACCTGCTAGACCAGCGCGTGCAACTGGCCCGGGCGCAGTTGCGCCAGGGCCGCTCAATTGCTGAAGTTGCACAGGAGGCCGGGTTCGCTGATCAGGCACACCTGCAGCGGGCATTCAAACAGCACCTGGCGGCGACACCGGGGCATTACAGAAATGCCGTCGCTAGCCTGGGCGCTCCTGCAGGAGCCGTGCAAGCCTTAAAGGATCAGGTAAACCGCGCTGGCGACCAGTAACACGGCCAGGCTCCGATTGAGCATGCGCAGGTGGCGTGGGTTGTCCAGGTACTGGCGAATCACGCTGCCGGCCCAGGCCCAGCAGGCCACCGAGATGAAACAGATCGGCCCGTAGATCCAGGTAAACAGCCACAGCAAGTGCTGTTCACCGCCGGTGTAGGCACCCACCCCGGCAACGGCTGCCAACCAGGCTTTGGGGTTCAGCCACTGCATCGCTGCGCCGTGCCAGGCTGAAGGGGCTTGGGTAGGCTGTGCGTTGTTCAGGTTACCGTCGTCACTGGCCAGCTTCCACGCCATGTACAGCAGAAACGCCACCCCGCCCCAGTGCAACATCAGGCCCAGCAAGGGCCAGCGCAACAGCAGTTGATGCAGGCCCAGCCCGACCAGCACCAGCAACAGGCAGAACCCCAGCGTGGCGCCGGCCACATGGGCAACGCTGGCGCGCAGGCCATGGCGGGCACCGATGCCAAGGGCGACGATGTTGACCGGGCCGGGGGAGATCGAGGCCGCAAGGGCGAAGGCGGCCATGGACAGGTATAGGCTCATGAGGAAGATCCGCGTGGTTGGGGAGGCGTTATCCTCGCGTGGCCGGCGTTCTGCTGTATTGAACAAAAGTACCTGCGCACGACTCGCACCTGCAGGGCTAATGGCGATGCAGGGTTGTTACAGGTTTTGTAATAGTTTTGCGCTACTACAGAAACCTGCTGTGCTTGTAGCATCGTTCTCCCAATTTGTTATCAAGGTCTATATGAGCACCTTCGCGGAGCCCCCCAGTCTTCGGCCTTTCTGGCCATCCTTCTCCCGTCCTTGTGACGTGCCCCTCGTGAGTACCCGCTAATGGAATGGCTAGCCGACCCCACGGCCTGGTTAGGCCTGTTGACGCTTATCGTCCTCGAGCTGGTGCTGGGTATCGACAACCTGGTGTTCATCGCCATCCTTGCCGATAAGTTGCCGCCCCATCAGCGCGACCGCGCGCGGGTCATTGGCCTGAGCCTGGCGCTCATCATGCGCCTGGGCCTGTTGGCCAGCATTTCGTGGATGGTCACCCTGACCGCACCGCTGTTCGAAGTGTTCGGCAAGAGCTTCTCTGGCCGTGACCTGATCATGCTGTTCGGTGGTGTGTTCCTGCTGTTCAAGGCCACCATGGAGCTGCATGAACGCCTGGAAGGTCACGTGACCCAGGCCAGCGGCACGCTGCGCCATGCCGCGTTCTGGCCGATCGTTGCCCAGATCGTGGTACTGGACGCGGTATTCTCGCTGGATGCCGTGATCACGGCGGTCGGCATGGTCGATGAGTTGTCCGTGATGATGATCGCGGTGATCTTCTCGATCGGTATCATGATCGTTGCCAGCAAGCCGCTGACCCGCTTCGTCAACGCCCACCCTACGGTGATCATGCTGTGCCTGGGCTTCCTGATGATGATCGGTTTCAGCCTCACCGCCGAAGGCCTGGGCTTCCATATCCCGAAAGGCTACCTGTACGCGGCCATCGGCTTCTCGATCCTGATCGAGCTGTTCAACCAGCTGGCCCGTGCCCGCCGCAAGCGCAGCCTGCAACAGCACAGGCCGTTGCGCGAACGTACTGCCCATGCCGTGCTGCGCCTGCTGGGCGGCCGCCGGGTCGAGGCTGACGAGGTCGGCGAGGAGATTGCCGACCTGGTCGAGGGTGGCGGGGAAGAGGTGCTGTTCGACCGCCGTGAGCGGGTCATGATCAGCGGCGTGCTGAACCTGGCCGAGCGGCCGATTCGTACGGTGATGACTGCCCGTGCCGAGGTTGATGTGATCGACCTGGCGCAACCGGCCGACGCCATTGCCCAGGCCCTGGCCAATTCGCCGTACTCGCGCCTGCCGCTGATCCGCGATGGTCGCGTGGACGAGCCCTTGGGCTTTGTGCACAAGAAGGAACTGCTGAAGGAACTGCTCTCGGGCAGCCAGCCCGACCTGGAAAGCATGGCCCGGGCGCCGTTGAACCTGCTGGAGAGCTTCAGCATCCTCAATGCCCTGGAGCAAATGCGCGGTCAGTCGACCCATATTGCCTTCGTGGTCAACGAGTTCGGTGACTTCACCGGGCTGTTGACCATGACCGACATCCTTGAGTCGATTGCCGGTGAGCTGCCGGATGCCAGTGAGGTTGAAGGCCCGGGCATCGTTCAGGAGGGGGAAGGCTTCGTGGTCAGCGGCGCGCTGAACCTCAGCCAGGTGCAGGCGCGTACTGGCTTCAGCGCCCGTGCTACCGAGGATTACCAGACCCTTGCGGGCCTGGTGATGAGCTTGCTCGACCGCCTGCCGATGGTCGGTGACCGGCTAGCCTGGAATGGCTGGATGCTGACCGTGGAGGCGGTTGAAGAGCGACGGGTACGCCAGGTACGGCTTACACCGAACGGCGACGCTGACGTAGCAGGTGCTTGAAGCCCTCAAGCACCAGCACCAGTACTGCGGCCCAGATTGGCAGGTAGGTCAGCCACTGATCCGGGCCGATGGTTTCGCCCAGCAGCAACGCCACGCCTACCAGCAGCACGGGTTCGACGTAGCTGAGCAGGCCGAACAGGCTGAATGGCAGCATGCGGCTGGCCAGCACGTAGGCGATAAGCGCCGAAGCGCTGATCGCGCCAAGGATCGGTACCAACACGTACAGCCCGGGGTGTGCTTGCAGGTCAGCGTTGGACAGTGGGCTCTGGATCACGAAGTACAGCGCCCACGGCAGCAGCAGGCACATGTCGCACCACAGGCCGCCCAGGTGGTCGGTGCGGCAGCGTCGGCGCAGCACGAAGTAGATCGGGTAGCCGATCGTTACCAGCAGGGTTTCCCAGGCAAAACTGCCGTTTTGGTACAGCTCGTGGCCTACGCCCAGTGCGGCGCAGGCCACGGCTACCGTCTGCAGGCGTGACAGCCGCTCGCCATATACCAGCCGCCCGGTCAGGACCATGGCCAGTGGCAGCAGGAAGTAACCCATCGACACTTCCAGGCTGCGCCCATGCAGGGGCGCCCAGAGAAACAGCCACAGTTGCACCCCCATCAGCCAGGAAGTGCCGATCATGCCTAGCAACAGCACCGGCGTGCGTTTTACCCGGCCCATCAGTTCGCCCACCCGCTTCCAGTCTTTCGAGACAAGCATGAACAATGTGAGGCAGGGCAGTGTCAGCAGGGTGCGCCAGCCAAAGATTTCTTCGCCATCGAGTGGCTTGAGCAGGGAGGTATAGTAGTACATCACAGCGAACAGGCAGGACGCCATGACCGATGAAACAATGCCTTTTGACACGAATGCCTCGAATACGGGAATTGAGCGGGTTGATCAACTGCGCATGATCTCAGGGGGCGCATCTTGCAGCAACTGCGTTGCGCCCGGGCGAGTGGCCAGGGCTTCGAGGAACTGGGCGGCCGGCATGGGCCTGGCGAACAGGTAACCCTGCTGGAAGTCCACCCCGTGCGCGGCCAGGTAGTCGCGCTGCAGGTCGGTTTCCACACCCTCGGCAACGATGCCCAGGTCCAGCTTGCCCGACAGCTCGATGATGGTCTCGAGTATGTGCACTGACAGCGCATCGGCGCCGATCATGGCAACAAAGCTCTGGTCGATCTTCAGGTAGTCGACCTTGAATTGCCGCAGGTAGTTGAGGCTCGACTGGCCGGTGCCGAAATCGTCGAGGGCAATCATCACGCCCATGGCATGCAGCTTTTCGAACAACTCAAGGGTGACCGGCGTAGGCTCGATCAGCTTGCGCTCTGTCAGTTCCAGGGTCAGCACCACCCGGCCGGGCGGAAAGTGCTGCAGGAACGTGCGGCAGTCATCCAGCAGGCTGAGGTCGCGGCAGTGGTCAGCGGTGATGTTGACACCAATATGGAAGCCGTCTTCCAACAGGCCGGCATAGGGCGCCAGGCTTTGCGCGGTATGTGTCAGCAGCGCGCGGGTCATGGCGACAATCTGCCCGCTGTGTTCGGCATAGGGGATGAACAGGTCGGGGCGAACCAGGCCCTCTCGCGGGTGGTGCCAGCGCATCAGCACTTCCGCGCCAGCCCAGCGGTAATCGCCCTTGCGCACCACCGGCTGAAAATACGGCAGGAATTCATCGGCCTGCAGGGCACGCTCCAGTTCGGCACGCGGAGAGGTGGCGCGGCGAATCTGCCAGCGGCACACCAGCGCCGCCAAGGCACCCAGTACCAGCAGCAGACTGAGCAGGCCAGGGTAGTGGCTGCGTAACAGTTGGCCTTGCTTGTCGGCACTGTAGCCGCCCTGCACGCTGAAAGGGTAGCGGGTTGAGCCAATCAGCACGTTGGCACTGGGGGCCGCAGGGGATACGCCTTTGTGGACCACCCCGTCCTTGCCCATCCAGGCGTCGCCCACGCGGATCTGCAGTTCTTCATCGGGGCCGATCAGGCGCAGTGCAGTCAGCAGGTGGTCGCCATCCACCGTGGTGATTGCACCGTGGTCGCCGTCGCTGGCACGGTAGACCAGCAGCGGGTGGCCCGGCGTAACCGAGTTGCCGTCCATCAGCCATAACTTGCCGTCGACGTAATCGCCAGGATTGACCGGTTCTTCGAACTCGCCGAACAGCGAGGAGCAATAAAGGTTGTTGTGCCTGAACAGGTTGGTCGAGCGCACGAAGGCATTGCGGGTAACCTGGGCCCGCAGCATGAGCTGGGCCTGCTCGCATGAGCTGTCAGTCAGTGGAAGTAGCGAATTGGCGGCACGGGACAGGTTGTCGAGGATGTGTTCGACGTGCTCCAACGCCTGGCGGGTGGTGGCGTGGCTGCTGGCCTGCATTTCACGTTCGACCTGCCAGTTCATCACGGCCAGGCCGCACATGACCGGCAGCACGCCGACGACCCAGGGCAAGAGCGTGCGCCAGCTGAGTGCGGCGCGGCGTTTGACGGTAAGGGGCATGCTGATCTGACTATCATGGAGTAAAAACGAGAGGATAGCCGTTTGTCGCCGCGTACGAGCAACTAAAACGCGACAAACCATTTTACGCAATGTAGAATCGATTTACGAATACAACAATAAGGTCCTTCACTTCCGAAGGATCAAGCCCGCCGAGAATGGGTCCATATGACATACCATGGGTTCAAGCTGATCATAGGTGACTACCTCGCCCGTAGCGTGCGGGGCATTCCGTGCTCACCGCCGTTCCTGTTCCACATCCCACGCAATCAATAATTTTCGCTGCAGATGAGAACACGAACATGGCTGATATCTTTGAAAATCCAATGGGCCTGATGGGCTTCGAATTCATCGAACTGGCTTCGCCGACCCCAGGCGTACTTGAGCCTGTATTCCAGATACTGGGCTTCACCAAAGTGGCCACCCACCGTTCCAAGGATGTGCACCTGTATCGCCAGGGTGGCATCAACCTGATCCTGAACAATGAACCCAAAAGCATCGCTTCATACTTCGCCGCTGAACACGGCCCGTCGGTATGTGGCATGGCTTTTCGCGTGCGCAATGCCCATGAGGCTTATGCCCGCGCCCTGGAACTGGGCGCTCAGCCGGTAGAAATCGAAACCGGCCCGATGGAATTGCGCCTGCCGGCGATCAAGGGTATCGGGGGGCACCGCTCTATCTGATCGACCGCTTCGAGGAAGGCAGCTCTATCTACGACATCGACTTCAACTTCATCGAAGGCGTGGATCGCAACCCGGTGGGTGCTGGCCTGAAAATCATCGACCACCTCACCCATAACGTCTACCGCGGGCGCATGGCCTACTGGGCCGGGTTCTACGAGAAACTGTTCAACTTCCGTGAAATCCGCTACTTCGACATCAAGGGCGAATACACCGGCCTGACCTCCAAGGCCATGACTGCGCCTGATGGCATGATCCGCATCCCGCTCAACGAAGAGTCGTCCAAGGGCGCAGGGCAGATCGAAGAGTTCCTGATGCAGTTCAACGGTGAAGGTATCCAGCACGTGGCCTTCCTGACCGATGACCTGCTCAAGACCTGGGATGCCCTGAAGGGGCTAGGCATGCGCTTCATGACCGCGCCACCGCAAACCTACTACGAAATGCTGGAAGAGCGCCTGCCGGGCCATGGTGAGCCGGTCGACCAACTGCAAGCGCGTGGCATCCTGCTCGATGGTGCCTCGCAGCCCGAAGACAAGCGCCTGCTGCTGCAGATTTTCTCGGAAACCCTGCTTGGCCCGGTCTTCTTCGAGTTCATCCAGCGCAAAGGTGACGATGGCTTCGGTGAAGGCAACTTCAAGGCACTGTTCGAATCCATCGAACGTGACCAGGTACGCCGTGGCGTGCTGAGCACAGACTGATCGCCCCTGGAGTACCGTCGTCGTCATGTTCGTTCGGCGGCGGTACCCCGCCTGTTGGCACGAGCCCTGAACAGGGCCAGGTAGACGATCGAGCCGGTCACGATCCCCACCAGCATCAGCGAGGGGACGATCTGCAGCACCGACTGGCGGATTTCCTGAGCGGTGAAACCCGCTGGGTAGCCACCTTTGACCGTGTATCCATACTTGGCCGACATGGCGCTTGTAAAGAATTCTGACTGTGAAGGGCGCTCAAGGTCACGGCTGTCACCATTGCTCCATATGTAGCGGTCGCCAAATTCGACCAGCAGTGTCAGCCCATCCAGAAAGCCATCCAGCTCATTGCGAATCTGCATGGCATAGGCTGTCACGATGACGCTATTGTTTTTGCCCTTCTGGTGAAAGTCGACCAGCAGCTTCTGGCGCGTGTCAGGAGGGCCGTAGGACAATGCGACCCGCTGGCCGGACGACGCGAATGATGAATAATGCTCCAGCGAACCTGAAGCCGTACTGCAGTAGGGTTGATTGTCTTTGAGCAAGGTCAGCGACCTGACCATGGAGCGGATGGCAACCTGGTCCTGCAAGGCGCTTTTGACGTTATCGCAAGATTCCCCTGCAAATGGCAGGGTGCGCAGGGCCGTCTCGTGCATTCTGTCCAGTGCATTGTCGACGCTGAAAACCGCCTCCTGAACGGAAATGCTGGCGTTTTCCGCAAGTTTCGCTTCCAGCTGGAAAGCCATCACCAGCAAACCGGAAACCACAGGCACCAGCGCCACTGCAATGAGCAGCAGCAGCTCCACCATGCTGCGCCCCGCGTGCATGATTTTCGACATAGGCTAATAGTTCTCCGCTCTGAAACTGTCCGTGGTGAACAGTTGAGCCCTGAGCCTATGTATTTGCTGACCGGGCTGCTGTAGTCCGGCTGCAGTTGAAGCGGTAGGAAAGCGAGCGCCTTGATGTAGCTAACTGCCCTTGAGCTTTTTCAGCACTGCCTCGGCCAGCAAGGCAGTGGAAGCGGGGTTCTGCCCGGTGATCAGCCTGTCATCGTCGACCACGTATGGCTTCCACGGCTCATCATGTTTGCTGTACTCACCGCCGCGAGCCCCAAGTTCGTTCTCCGTCAGGAACGGCACTACGTCGTCCAGTTCGGCCAGTTTTTCCTCTATGTTGGAAAAGCCGGTCACCTTGCGGTCTTTGAGCAGCAGGCAGTTGTTACTCAGCTTGATGTTCAGCAGGCCGACTACGCCGTGACAGACTGCTGCGACAATGCCACCTTTTTCATAGATTTTGCGTGCCAGTTCCTGCAGAGCCTGGTTTTCTGCGAAGTCATACATCACCCCATGCCCACCGGTGTAATAGATGACGCTGTATTCGTTGGCCTTCACCTGCCCTGGGGCCAAGGTACTGCCCAGGCGCGTCATGAAGCGCTTGTCGTCATACCACTGCCAGTCCAGGTCAGGGGCCATCTGCAGGCTTTTCGGGTCGACGGGAACGTAACCGCCCTGTGGGCTGACATAATCGACCGTGTAGCCGGCCTTTTCGACTTTCTCGACAAAGTGAACGGCTTCACCCAGCCACAACCCGGTCGCCCGTTTGAGGGTTGGATACTTCGCTGTATTGGTCAACACCACCAGAATTTTCTTGCTCATGACCCTGCTCCCGTCGCCAACCTGAATGGGCCGGTGCTCCCTGGCCCGAGGGAAAACCTAATTAGCATAGCTGCCACAAGCAAGTCCGCCATGGTGGGCCGGACGTGCTGTGCTAACTTGAATCCATCCACGGGCGAGCGTGCCAGGCTTGGCGGCGCTGTGGTCAACCCTGAGCATTGCTGGAGTCACGATATTGGTCGCTAACGGTAAGCCACGCGAGCCCGCGCCGCAGGTCATCCTGCAGTCGCCTGTTTTGCCATCGATCGAGCCGATGGGGGAGCGGATAGCCCAGTTCGACTGGTGGCGTACCTCGCTTGGGCCATTGTCGCGCTGGCCTGCTTCGTTGCGCATTGCCGTGGACATGATGCATTTGTCACCTTTCCCATGTGCGGTGGTCTGGGGGCCGGACCTGTGTGTGGTGCATAACGATGGCTACCGGGCGTTGCGGGCATTACCGGATGCGCTGGGCATGGCGTTCGATACCCTGTGGAGTGATATCTGGCCTGCAGTGGGCCCCTGGGTGTTCAAGGCACTGGAAGGCCACTCGAATTTTGTCGAGGACCCACCCCTGCGTATCGTCCGCAGTGAAGGCGCCGAACCACTATGGTGCGCATTCGGTTATGCCCCCCTGCACGATGAACTCGGTAACGTGGCGGGGTTTCTGCATACGGTGATCGAGACCACGGCCAGCGTCGAGGCACACCGCCATTGGCGTGAGCAGGTGCAGAGCTTTGAACGCCAGGTCGAGCAGCATGTGGCCGAGCGAGAGCAGTTCTGGTTGCTGTCGCGCGAAGCGATGATGATGCTCACCCCTGAACTGAAACTGCATGCTGCCAACCCGGCCTGGTACCGCATTCTGGGCTGGACAGAAGAACAAGTGCAGGCGATGTCGGTGATGCAGCTGGTGCACCCGACAGAGCGTGCCGAAGTGCAATTGGCAGTGTCCGAGCTGCTGCAATGCAGCCACGCGGAGCAGTTGGAGATCCGCCTGCGACACCGCGATGGTCACTACCACTGGTTTCGCTGGAGTGCGAGGTTTGACGGCAGCCTGCTGACTGCGGTTGGCCGCGACATCACCGCAGACCGTGAAGAGGCTGCGCGGCAGGCAGAGATGCTGATGCACAACAGCGAGCGTATGGAGGTGGTTGGCCAGTTGGCAGGCGGCATGGGCCATGAAATGAACAACTTGCTGTCCGGTATTGGTGGCAGCCTCGAACTGCTGCAGCGGCGCTTGCAGGAGGGGCGGCTGGAGCGTGTGGAGGCCTACGTGGACGTTGCGCGCGACGCGGTGCAGCGGGCCATGGACCTGACCCATCGGTTGATCGCATTTTCCCGCCATCAGCCATTGGCCCCTCGGCCACTGGACTTCAATCGGCAGTTACGTTTGAGCGAACCCCTTTTGCTGCGGGCGTTGGGGGCAGAGATGCGTTTGCACTGGCAACTGGACATTGCACCTTGGGCAGTGAGCCTGGACGTGCCCCAGCTCGAGAATGCCTTGATCAACTTGTGTGCCAATGCGCGTGAAGCGTGCCTGGAACAAGGGAATGTCACCATCAGCAGCGTGAACGAACGGCTGACTGCGTTTTTCCCGGATGAAAGTGGCTTGCCGCCAGGCGACTATGTGGCGTTGCATGTCGAGGATGATGGCCATGGCATGGCAGTGGTTGATATCGCCAGGGCTTTTGAACCGTTTTACACAACCAAACCTCTCGGGCGTGGGGCCGGGCTTGGTCTGTCGATGGTATATGGCTTCGTCCGTCAGTCGGGCGGGTATGCCTGGATCGAGTCGGCGCCAGAGCAGGGCACCAAGGTGTCCATGCTTTTCCCCAGGTGCCATGAGCCGGTTCCGGATGAGCCCGTGCCGGTACCGCTTTCGCAGCGCATGGCACTTGGCAAGCGCCTGCTGCTGGTGGATGACGAGCTTGATCTGCGCGCGGTCATGCGCGAATACCTGACTGAGCGTGGGTTTGACGTCACGGATGTGGGCGATGCCAATAGCGCACTGGAGCGCTTTCGCCATGGCGGCCCTTTCGATCTGGTCATCACCGATATCGGTTTGCCGGGTGGGTTCAGTGGCCGGCAAGTGGCCAAGGCCATGCGCATGCAGCTTGCACAGCAGAAAATTCTGTTCATCACCGGTTATGCGGATCAGTCCATTGAAGCGCAATTGCTCGATCAGCCGGGCACGGCATTGTTGAACAAGCCGTTTTCCCTGGCGCATCTTGCCGATGAGGCGCTACGCCTGCTTGACGTGTAAGGCACTTCAAGGCTTGCCTAGAATGTGTGTCACTCGAGCCTGCAACTGCTGCAACTCGAACGGCTTGCAGATCAGGTGCATGTCAGCGCCCAGGAAGCCTTCGCGGGCCATGGCCGTTTCCGCGTAACCGGTGATGAACAGCACCGGTAATCGTGGGCGCAGGCTGCGGGCAATTTCTGCCAGTTGCCGGCCGTTCATGCCGGGCAAGCCCACATCGGTGATGAGCAAATCCACCGGTTGTGCCGAGCGCAGCACCTTCAGTCCCTCATTGGCGTCGGCTGCGCTTTGGCAGGGGAAGCCGCTTTCGTCCAGCGCCTGGCAAAGCAGTTGGCGCACATGGGGATCGTCCTCGACAACCAGCACGTGTCGGCTGCAGCCGTCTTGCCTGGCTGGCACAGGTTCGCTGTATGACAGGGCCTGGTCGACATGGCGTGGCAAATACAGCTCCACCTGGGTTCCCTGGCCGATCTCGCTGCTGAGGGTGATATGCCCATGGGACTGCTTGCTGAAGCCGTACACCATCGACAACCCCAGGCCAATGCCCTGGCCGGTCGCCTTGGTGCTGAAGAAGGGTTCGAAGGCGTGCTCCAGCGTGCTTTGCGCCATGCCTTGGCCGCTGTCGGTTATTCGCAGGCGCACATAGTCGCCAGTGCGCAAAGCGCCGTCAGCAGCTTGCTCGGTGGCGATGTGATGATTGTTCGCCTCGATGCATAGCAGGCCACCGTTGGGCATGGCCTCGCGGGCATTGAGCAGCAGGTTGTCGAGGGCCTCCTGCAACTGCTGGTCATCCGCCTCCACGGGCCACAGGTCTTTGGCCGCGTGCACTTGCAGGGTTATCGACGGGCTCAGGCGAGCGCCCAGGCGTTCTGCCTTGAGCAAGGTATGCAGATCTATACGTTGGCTGTGCAGCGATTGACGGGAAGAGAAGGCAAGCAAGCGGTGGGTCAGGCGGGCGGCGCGTGAAACGGCCTCGCGGCCCATGCACAGAACGCCATCCAGGCCGTCGCTGCGGCCTTGGCGCAGGCGCCGCTGGATAAGTTCGAAGCTGCCGCTGATGCTGGTGAGCAGGTTGTTGAAATCATGGGCGACGCCGCCGGCCAGTTGGCCGATGGCCTCCATCTTGCGTGCCTGGCAGCGGGTGAACTCACTGCGGTCCTGCTCTTCGTCCGGGGTTGAAGGCCGGCTGTCCAGGCGCTGCTGCATGCCATGGAGCTGGTCACGTGTCACGTACTGTCGCCGCCGGTTGCGCAGCGCGGACTGGGTCATGTGCAGCAACTGGGCATTTTCGTAGGGCGTGACCAGCCAGAGAAGATTGCCCACTGGATGATGATTCACGCCAGCGGTCGACCAGGCGCCCTGGGTCAGCAGCACGATGGGCAAATCCGACCAGCTGGGTTGCTGGTCGATGAATGCCTGCAGCAAGGCGCTTGGGCCTTGGCTGAACACCTGCTCGGCAATGATCGCCAACCCTGCGCCCTCGGTCAGACGCGCCTGCAGGTTGGCCAGGTCGACCGCGCAGAGGCTGTTGATGCCGGCGGAAGTCAGCAGACGTGAGGTATCCGCCGCCAGTTGTGGCGGTGCGAGGATCAAGGCACGTTCATCCAGCGCCAACGAACTGGCCAAAACGACTCTCCTTTAGGGTGGCCTTATACCCACTGGACCCTGGCACAGGCTCAGGGTTCAACTAAGTTCAGGTACTGCCTACAGGCCCTGTTGCAGCACAGGGTCGTCCGGGTTCTGACGCTCCAGCTCGGCGAGCGATACTTGCACGTTCTGCAACTGGCCGGACTCTTTCCAGTACTGAATCAGCAGCACCCGTGCCCGGCGATTGGCTGGCTGCCGATTGAGCACGGTTTCCAGTTGCTTCTGGGCGGCGTCGAGCTGGTCCAGCTCATGCAGGGTGACTGCCAGGGTATAGCGGTAATCGGCGTTGTCCGGGTCCAGTTCGACGGCGCGGGACAGGGCCAGCAAGGCATACTCGCGCTGTTCGTGGCGCTTCAGCCAAAGCCCTAGCTCATACTGCAGAAAGGCCGAGTCGGGGCTCAGCGCCAGGGCTTTGCCCAGCACCTGGCGGGAGGCGTCGTGGTGGCCCTGGCGCTCGAGCAGGCGTACCTGAGTCGCCAGGGCATCGAGGTTGCCGGGGGCAACCGCGAGCGCACGCTGCAGGGCCGCAGCGGCGTGCGTGTAGTCGTTTTCGTGCAGGTACAGGCGCGCCAGGTGCACTTGGGCCTCGGCATCTTCAGGCTGTTGCTCCAGGGCTTGCTGGTATTGCTCCAAGGCTGACTGCAGGGGGCCGAAATAGAGGCCGATGGCGTCGGGATCGAGGCCCAGCAGGGCATCCACGGCGGCAAAACGCACGCTTTGCTCACTGTCGTCCAGCAGCGGGCCGAGTACCAGGCTGCGCTGTGCTGGCGGTAACAGGCGGCGGATACTGGCAATGGCCGCTCGACGCACCAGCGGCTCGGCATGTTCCAGGTCCTGGCGGGCCAGTTTCAATGCCTGCGGCGAGGGGTAGTTGGGCAACTCGGCGTACAGTGCCGCACGGCGGATCGCAGGCAGGTCGTTACGCTGCAATTGCTGGTACAGCACCCGTGCGGCGCCGGGCTGACCGTCGTGGGCCTGGCGCAGCGCCTTGGCGTAGCTGTGTGCTGGCAAGGTTGGCGGGGTTGGCGGGGCGTCGCGCCACAGGTAGCCGAACAGGGCCGATACCAGAATCGACAACAGCAGGGCGATCAGGTAGCGGTTGCGTCTGGGCATCGGACGATCCGTGGCGGCGGGAAGGGCAGAGCTTGGGCCAGCCGGGGGGTAAATGCAACCGAACCGGGCACGCCGTTGGCCAGGCGCCAGGCCTGCGGTGGCATTCCATGCACTGCGTATTGGGGTGAATACGATGGCAAACATAAAAAAGCCCCGCGGGCCATGGCCTGCGGGGCAAACGGTTGGGGGAGGAGCCAACCAAAGGAGTCGTTGAGGCAGTGGAATCAGTGCGCGCTGGCCACCGTCTCCGATTGCCAGCCGCCACCCAGGGCCTTGTAGATCGAGACGATGCCGCGATAAAGGTCGACCTCACCCTGAGCTTGTGCATCTTCAGCACTTAGCCGCTCACGTTCGGCATCGAGCAGTACCAGGTAGTCCACGGTACCCTCGCGATAACGAATCGAGGCCAGTTCTGCTGCCTTGCGGCTGGCGTCGCTCTGGCGCATCAGCGACAGCAGACGCTGCTGGGTCTTGTCGTAATCGCTGAAGGCGTTGGCCGACTCTTCCAGCGCCAGCAGCACCTGCTGTTCGTAGTTGGCCAGTGCCCCTTCGGCATCGGCCTTGGCGCCGCGCAGGCGGGCCCGCACGCTGCCCAGGTCGAAGGCCGCCCAGGTGATGCTCGGGCCCAGCGCCCAGGCGTTGGCTGCCGACGAGCCGATCTGCGAGCCGCGGGCGGCGGTAAAACCGAGGAAGCCACTGAGGCTGACGCGGGGGAACAGGTCGGCGGTGGCCACGCCAACGTTGGCGGTGGCGGCCGCCAGCTGGCGCTCGGCGCTGCGGATGTCCGGGCGGCGGCGCAGCAGCTCACCCGGGTCACCGACCGGCAGCGCCTTGGCGATGGCCGGCAGGGCCTTGGGCGACAGGTCTACGCTGAGCGCGTCAGGGCGCTGGCCGAGCAGGGTGGCGATGCGATGCCGCGCCCGTGCCTGTTCGGCTTGCAGTTGTGGCACGGTGGCTTCGACCCCGGCCAGGCGCGCATCGGCACGCACCACGTCGAGGTCATTGCCCACGCCCGCATCGCGCAGGGTTTCGGTAATGGTGCGTGATTCCTGCTGGGTCTTCAGGTTGGCCAGGGCGATCTTCTCGCGCAACTGGGCACCGCGCAGCTGCCCGTAGGCATCGACCAGTTCGGCGATCAGGCTGACCTGCAACTGTTGCAGGTCGGCGGCGGCCACCGCTTCCTGGGCTTCGCTGGCTTCGAGCTGGCGCTGGATGCGGCCGAACAGGTCAAGTTCCCAGGCCATGTCCAGGCCCAGGTCGTAGCGCTCGCTGTTCACCCGCTGCGTGGTCTGGCCGGGGATCTGGCCTTTGCCGAGATCGCTGCTGGCACGGCTGGTGACCACCGGGAACGGGTCGTTTTCGGCATCTTCGCGGATCGAGCGGGCCGATTTCAGGCGGGCGAAGGCCACGCGCAAGTCTCGGTTGCCGTCCAGCGAAGCCTGCACCAGCTGGTTCAGCACCGGGTCGTCGAACTGCTTCCACCACAGGCTCTCGAAGCGGCTACGGTCGTAGGCCTTGGCCTGCACATCGCTGCCCAATTGCGCAGGTTCGGTGGCTGGCGCCTGGTAGTCCGGGCCTACCGCACAGGCCGCCAGGGCCAGTGCCAGCAGGCTTGGGGTCAGGGGTTTGAGCAGGTTCATGCGTGGTTCTCCAGCACTTGAGCGTGTTCAGCCTTGCGGGCCTGGCGACGCTCGACGAAACGGCGGATCAGGAAGAAGAACACCGGGGTCAGGAACAGGCCGAACACGGTCACGCCGATCATCCCGGAGAACACCGCCACACCCATGGCATGGCGCATTTCCGAACCTGCGCCGGAGCTGAACACCAGGGGCACCACACCCATGATGAAGGCGATCGAGGTCATCAGGATCGGCCGCAGACGCAGGCGGCAGGCTTCCAGCACCGCAGCCAGCGGGTCGAGGCCCTTGGCCTGTTCGTCCTTGGCGAACTCGACGATCAGGATCGCGTTCTTGCACGCCAGGCCCACCAGTACGATCAGGCCGATCTGGGTGAAGATGTTGTTGTCGCCACCCGATACGATCACACCGGTGATGGCCGACAACAGGGTCATCGGCACGATCAGGATCACCGCCAGCGGCAGGCTCCAGCTTTCGTACTGGGCGGCCAGCACCAGGAACGCCAGCAGTACGCACAGTGGGAACACCAGCAATGCGGTATTGCCCGAGAGGATCTGCTGGTAGGTCAGGTCGGTCCACTCGAAGGTCATGCCGTTGGGCAGTTCCTCTTTCAGCAGCTTCTCGATTGCAGCTTCCGCCTGACCAGAGCTGTAGCCCGGGGCGGCAGCGCCGTTGATCTCGGCAGTGATGAAGCCGTTGTAGTGCATCACCCGGTCCGGCCCGGAGGTGTCGCTGACCTTGAGGAAGGTCGCCAGCGGGATCATCTCGCCAGGGTTGTTGCGCACCTTCAGTTGGCCGATCTGCTCGGCATCAAGGCGGAACTGCTGCTCGGCCTGGACGTTGACCTGGTAAGTGCGGCCAAAGCGGTTGAAGTCGTTGGTGTACAGCGAGCCCAGGTAAACCTGCAGGGTGTCGAAGATGTCGGTGATCGCCACTCCGTGGGTCTTGGCCTTTTCCCGGTCGATGGCGGCATCGACTTGTGGCACGTTGACCTGGTAGCTGGTGAACAGGCCAGCCAGCTCTGGGACGTTGTGGCTCTTGGCGATGATGTTCTGGGTTTCCTTGTACAGCGCTTCGTAACCCAGGTTGCCACGGTCTTCGATTTGCAGACGGAACCCGCCAATCGTGCCCAGGCCCTGTACCGGCGGCGGTGGGAAGATGGCGATGTAGGCGTCCTGGATGTCGGCGAACTGGGCATTCAGCGCGGCTGCGATGGCTGCCGCCGACTGGCTCGGGTCCTTGCGCTCATCGAATGGTTTGAGCGGGGTGAACACGATGCCGCTGTTGGGGCTGTTGGTGAAACCGTTGATCGACAGGCCCGGGAAGGCTACCGAGTCGGCCACGCCAGGCTGCTTCAGGGCGATTTCGCTCATGCGCTTGATCACCGCTTCGGTACGGTCGAGGCTGGCCGCGTCCGGCAGTTGGGCGAAGGCCACCAGGTACTGCTTGTCCTGGGCCGGCACGAAACCGGTCGGCGTGGACGAGAAACCGAGGTAGGTCAGGCCCATCAGGCCGGCATACACGAACAGGGCGATGCCGCTGGAGCGGATGACGCGGCGCACGCCACCGACGTAGCTGTGGCTGGCCCGGTCGAAGAACCGGTTGAAAGGGGAGAACAGCCAGCTGCCCAGCAGCTTGTCGAGGAACCGCGAGAAACGGTCCTTGGGTGCATGATGGTCCTTGAGCAGCACCGCGGCCAAGGCTGGCGACAGGGTCAGCGAGTTGAACGCCGAAATGACGGTCGAGATGGCGATGGTCAGGGCGAACTGTTTGTAGAACTGCCCGGTCAGGCCGGAAATGAACGCTGCAGGTACGAACACCGCGCACAGCACCAGGGCGGTGGCGATGATCGGCCCGGTCACTTCGCTCATGGCCTTTTGCGTGGCTTCCAGCGGTTTCAGGCCCAGCCCGATGTTACGTTCGACGTTCTCCACCACGACGATGGCATCGTCCACCACGATACCGATGGCGAGCACCAGCCCGAATAACGACAGCGCGTTGAGTGAAAAACCGAACAGGTGCATGACCGCGAAGGTACCGATCAGCGAGACCGGCACCGCCAGCAGCGGGATGATCGAGGCGCGCCAGGTCTGCAGGAACAGGATCACCACCAGCACCACCAGCACCAGGGCTTCGAACAGGGTGTGCACCACCGCTTCGATGGAGCCGCGCACGAAGATGGTCGGGTCATAGACGATGCTGTAGTCCATCCCTTCCGGGAAGTCCTTTTTCAGCTCGGCCATTTTCGCCCGCACTTCGTCGGAGATCTCGATGGCGTTGGAGCCTGGGCGCTGGAAAATCGGGATGGCCACCGCCGGCTGGTTGTTCAGCAGCGAGCGCAGGGCGTACTGGCTGGAGCCGAGTTCGACCCGGGCGATGTCTTTCAGGCGGGTGATCTCGCCATCGGCACCGGCGCGGATGATGATGTTTTCGAACTCTTCCTCGTTGACCAGACGGCCCTGGGTATTGATCGACAGCTGGAAGCTGGTCGAGCCTGGGGCAGGCGGCGCGCCGAGCTGGCCGGCGGCTACCTGGCGGTTCTGCTCGCGGATTGCCGCGACCACATCACTGGCCGTCAGGTTGCGCGAAGCGGTCTTGTTCGGGTCCAGCCAGACGCGCAGCGAGTAGTCGCCCATGCCAAACAGCTGCACGTCGCCTACGCCGCCCAGGCGCGCCAGTTCGTCCTTGATGTTGAGGATGGCGTAGTTGGACAGGTAGAGCATGTCGTAGCGGTTGTCCGGCGAGGTCAGGTGCACGACCATGGTCAGGTCAGGCGAGGCCTTGTCGACGGTGATACCGATACGGGTCACTTCCTCGGGCAGCTTGGGCTGGGTACGGGTCACGCGGTTCTGCACCTGCACCTGGGCGTTGTCCAGGTCGGTACCCAGGGCGAAGGTGATGGTCAGCGTCAGCTTGCCGTCCGCAGTGGACTGGGAGGACATGTACAGCATGTTCTCCACACCGGTAATGGCCTGCTCCAGCGGCGCGGCAACGGTTTCGCCGATGACCTTGGGGTTGGCGCCGGGGAAGTTGGCGCGCACCACCACGGTGGGCGGCACCACTTCGGGGTATTCGCTGATCGGCAGCTGGAACAGCGAGATCGAACCCGCGATCAGCAGCACCAGCGACAGCACCGCGGCGAAGATCGGCCGGGTAATGAAGAATTTCGAGAAGTTCATCGGTAGGGTCCCTTAACCGCGTGGCGCCTGGGCGCTGGCGACTTTCACGTTGTTGCCCGCCACCTTCGGCGCCGGGTTGCTGGCCTCCAGGGCCTGGCGCTGCTGGGCGAGGGCGGCGAGGGTTTGTTCGCTGGCCATCTGTGTTTCTTCCGGGGTTACCGGCGAACCAGGGCGTACGCGCTGCAGGCCCTTGACCACGATGCGGTCGTCCTTGCCCAGGCCGCTGCGCACGATGCGCAAGCCTTCCAGCTTCGGCCCCAGTTCCACGGCGCGGTAGGTGGCCTTGTTGTCCTTGTCCATGACCAGCACAAACTTCTTGCCAAGGTCGGTACCCACGGCTTCGTCGTTGATCAGCATGGCGTCGTACTGGGCGCTGCCGACCAGCTTCAGGCGCGCATACAGGCCCGGGGTGAACTGGCCATTGCTGTTGTCGAATACCGCGCGGCCGCGGATGGTGCCGGTGCGCGGGTTGACCTGGTTGTCGACGAAGTTCATCTGGCCCAGGTGCGGGTTGCCGCTTTCGTTGGTCAGGCCCAGGTATACCGGGGTGCTCTGGCTACGCTGGCCTTCACGGGCCAGCTGGGTGTACTTGAGGTACACGCGCTCGTCGGCGTCGAAGTAGGCGTAGACCTTGTCGGTGGACACCACGCTGGTCAGCGGGGTGACATCGGCGGTGACGATGTTGCCGGCGGTGAACTCGGCGCGGCTGACTCGGCCGCTGATGGGCGCGGTGACGCGGGTGAAGCTGAGGTTCAGGCGCGCCAGGTCGAGCTGGGCCTGGATCGCATCGACCCCGGCACGGGCTTCGGCGGCGGCACTGCTGCGCGATTCGGCCAGTTCGGCGGAGATGGCATTGCTGTCACGCAGGCGCTCGCCACGACGGGCTTCGTTGGCGCTGCGGATGGCGGTGGCCTTGGCTTGTTGCAGCTGGGCTTCGAGGCGGCGGACTTCGGCCTGGAACGGGCGTGGGTCGATCTGGAACAGCAGGTCGCCTTTCTTGACCTGAGCGCCTTCGGTGAAGGCGACCAGGTCGATCTGGCCGGAGACCCGCGGGCGCACTTCGACGGTTTCCGGGGCTTCGAGGCGGCCGGTGAACTCGTCCCATTCGGTGATCGGTTGCTCGATCACCTTGGCCACACTTACCTTCGGCGCAGCGGGAGCCTGCACCGCGTCGGGGGTTCGACCGCAAGCGCTGATCACCACCACTGCCAGGGCAGCGAGGGGGAAGCGCAAGGGTTTGAGTGATTGTTCCATGGAGAACTCCGCCAATGTATTAGTAGTGGGCGGAGTGTGAGTGTGTTGCGCGTGAGGCACGAATCGAACGGGACGAAGGTTAATATCACGCTGAATGATAAGTGGGGATCAACTATCGATGGCGGCCCGGGTTGGGCGCAGAACACCGCCTGTGTGGGCTTCAGGTTACGCGAAAGCCTGGGCCTGGCCATTCAGTGAATACTTGAGGCCAGCTCGAAGATCGGCATGTACATGAGGATTACGATCAGGCCGATCAGCAGGCCGATGAAGGTCATCAGCAGCGGTTCGAACAGTTTGACGAACCATTCCACCCAGCGGCCGATTTCCTGGTCATGGAAGTCGGCGCAGCGCTCCAGCATCTCGCCCAGGTTGCCAGACTGCTCACCAGCGCGCAGCAGGCGCAGGGATACCGGCGTCACCAGGTGCCCGGCCGCCAGAGCATCGGAAAGCGGCAGCCCTTCGCCCACCCGCTGGCTGGCCTGCTCCAGACCCTGCGCTGCTGCGTTGCCGAGCAGGCCGCGGGCCATGCCCATGGCGGTGAGGATGGGGATGCCGCCTTGCAGCAGAATGCCCAGCGAGCGATAGAAACGCGCCAGCTCGTACATCATCAGGCGCTGGTGCAGTGCGGGCAGGCGCCGCAGTTGGCAGGAGGCCCAGTTCCGTACACGCGGGTGCCGGCGCAGCAGCCAAAGCGCCGCGACCCCACCGACGGTGCCCAGCGCCAGTGGCGCTTGCTGGGCATGCAGAAACAGGCCGACCTGCATCAGCACCCGTGACAGCCAGGGTAGCTCGGTGCCCATGCCTTCGAACACCTGGCTGAAACGCGGCACCACGTAGCCGAGCAGGAACAGCACCACACCGCCTCCCACCAGCAACAGCAGTAACGGGTAGACCGAGGCACCCACCAGCTTCTGCCGGACCAGGTCCAGGCGCTGGCGATAGCTGATGTAGCGGGTGAGGGCGTCGCCCAGAGCACCGGTGCGTTCGCTGGACTGCACCAGCGCCACATACAACGGCGGGAATACCCGCGGTTGCTGGCCCAGCGCCTGGGACAGCGAGCGGCCCTCGTACAGCTGGCGCACCAGCTCGGCGAGCACCTTGCGCGCTGTCGCTGCCGGGCTCTTCTCCGCCAGGCTTTCCAGTGCGTCGATCAGCGGCAGGCCGGCATTGAGCAAGGTTGACAGTTCCTGGCTGAACAGCACCAGGTCGAATGCCGCTTCACGGCGCCAGGCCATGCCGCGCAGCGCGCCGCCGCTGCTGCGCAGGCTGAGCACACGCAGGCCCTGGTCTTCGGCCTGGCGGCGGGCCTGGTCGGCGTCCTCGGCATCGATCCGCAATTGCACCACGCCCTGCCTGCCCAGGGCCTTGAGGCTGTAGCGCATGGCCGCTCTCCTTACTGCCAGCTGGTAATTTCAGCGTTTTCGCCATCGCCACCCGGCTGGCCGTCCTTGCCCATCGACAGCAGGTCGTATTCACCGCCGTTCTCGCCAGGTTGCCGGTAGATGTAAGCGCGGCCCCACGGGTCTTGCGGCACGGCCTTCTGCAGGTACGGACCGGTCCAGCGAGCCTCGCCACTGGGCGCGACCACCAGCGCCTGCAAACCTTGTTCGCTGTTGGGGTAGTGGCCGACCTCCAGACGGTACAAGTCCAGGGCCTTGCTCAGCCCCTCGATCTGCGCCCGCGCTACCTTGGCCTCGGAGCGGCCTAGCTGACTGAAGTATTTGGGGGCGACGATGCCGGCCAGCAGGCCGAGTACTACCAGTACCACCAGGAGTTCAAGCAGAGTGAAGCCACGTTGCGGGTTGGTTCTGCGCTGCATGGTGAAACCCTCCACTGCATGGGGACAAGCGTTGACATGCGCCATGCAACAGCCGTGCACGTCTGCCTCGGGGCCTTGCGCCATGCGGCACAGGAAGCGGCACAGTGCTTGCGTCGTGGTGAATGTACTCGGGTTTTCCGGGGCATTTCCCCCACATCGGGGGCCACGACGAAGAGGCGACCGGCATGCGTGGACTCATCCTCGGTTTGATCTGGCTGGCGGCAGGTGCTGCCCAGGCCGATGTGTACATCTCAATCGATGCCAAGGGTGGCTACGTACTGACCAATGTCCATCGACCAGGGCGACACTATGAGAAGGTGATCAGCGAGCCGCTGGCCCAGGGCGGGCCGGTCAAAGCGCAGATGATCACCGGCCGCCCTTACGCCGAGGTAGTCGCCACGGCTGCGCGCCTCCACAACCTGCCGCCGGCGCTGCTGCACGCGGTGATCAAGGCCGAGTCCGGCTACAACCCCAAAGCCCGTTCGCGGGCGGGTGCAGTGGGGTTGATGCAACTGATGCCGGACACCGCCCGCGAGATGGGGGTGCAAGACCGCCTGGACCCGGAAGACAATGTGCAGGGCGGGGCACGCTACCTCAAGCAGATGCTCACCCTGTTCGACAACGACATCACCTTGGCCGTGGCGGCCTACAACGCTGGCCCGGATGCTGTACTGCGGCGCGGTGCCGTGCCGCCGTTTGCCGAGACCCGGCGCTATGTGCCCACGGTGCTGCGCGAGTATCGAAAGTTGCAAGGGTTGACGGATGATTCGTCTTTGTAACAGCGGGCGTGCAGCTCAAGCATTCCCGCAGGGGCCGCGCCACCCTCAAGCTGTTTTGGGTAGGTGAAGTCAGGGCGAATAAATACCCTTCGGCGGATGCCATCAATTTAATACTATAGTTTCCCCAAGTCTGGGCTATAACCTTCTGAAGGTGCCCAGCTGAGGAGTCCGTTATGGACGCCGCCCCTCGTTCCGTCACTCTTGACGTGCCAGCCGGTAGCGAGCTGGCCGCCCCGCGCAAGCCATTCAACCTGCTGCGCTGGTATGCCTGGGTCAGTCTGGCCATCATTCTCTCGGTGGCTGCCGGGCTGGGGCTGATTTCCAGCCGCTTCATCATCGACGAGAGCGTCGAGCGTGATGCGTTACTCACCGCACAGTTCATCACCTCCATTGCCGATGCCGAAGTGCGCCATGTGTCGATCCCCAATGTGCGGACCATGGGCGAACTGCTCGATCCGCGCACCGACCGCAATAACTTGCCCGACGTCGACCCGCAAGCCCGGCGCAAGGCCCGCGGCGAGTTCCTTGACCATATCGCTCACCTGCCCGATATGCTGCTGGCCAATATTTATGCTTTGGACCATACAGTGATCTGGTCCACCAACCCGGCACTGGTCGGCAAGCTGATCGAAGGCGACGAAGACCTGAGTCGGGCTTTCGAGTACAAGATGCGGGTCTCGGCCAGCTACCACAATTTCGAACAGGCCCGCGCCGAGCAGAAGTTCATCACCCCGCCCAAGCAGTTGTTCATCGAGAACTACATTCCGCTGTTCGATGCCGATGGCGATCGGGTCACAGCGATGGTCGAGATTTACAAGGAGCCCCACGACCTGATCGCACGCATCGAGCGTGGCCTGATCCTGATCTGGTTGGCCATCACGGTCGGCGCTGCACTGGTCTATGTCGGCCTTTACGGCATCATGCACCGCGCCGCACGGCTGCTGGCGGTACAGCAGAAACGCCTGATCAGCAGCGAAACCTACGTGGCACTGGGTGAGGTGTCTTCGGCGGTGGCCCATAGCTTGCGCAACCCGCTGGCCAGTATCCGCTCAAGTGCGGAACTGGCCCTGGCGTTCGACGAAGGCCCGGCGCAACGCCAGGTCAACGATATCATCAGCCAGGTCGATCGCATGTCGCAGTGGATCCGCCAGATGCTGCAGTCACTGCGCCCGCTGAACGACGAGGTATTGGCGGTGGACTTGCCGCAGGCGTTGCATGAAAGCCTGCAGACCTACGCTGTGCCGCTGGCGCGCAGCGGGGTAAGCCTGGACCTGCAACCGTTACCGGCCGTGCAGGTGTTGGGGCACCCGGTATTGCTGCGCCAGGTATTCAGTAGCCTGATTGCCAATGCCTTGGAGTCGATGGAGCAGGGCGGGCGGTTGCGTATCGAGGTGGTACGTCACAACCGGCGCAGCCTGACTTTGCGCCTGGCCGACAATGGTAAGGGCATGAACGAAGAGCAGCAGCGTATGGCTTTTCGACCGTTCTTTACCACCAAACAGGGTGGGCTGGGGGTGGGGCTGGTGCTGGTGAAACGTATCATGGAACGTTTCGGTGGTACGGTCCGGCTCAGCAGCAGCGCAGGCCATGGCACGAGGGTTTCGTTAAGCTTTCGACTGGCCTGAATATGTCAAATTACCTCAATATAATTTAGTAAGGTATTGATATAAAAGGATTTTTATTTTTGGGTGATAATCACCCAGATGTGGGGAATCATCCTCTAATCATTCTTAATAAGTTCTTGCAAGCTACTGAAAAATAACGTTTTTAATTTGGCATGGTCCTGCTGGCCGAGTTTTTGCAGCGAAGTTTGTGAAGCGCGACACGCGACAAATGGCAGCTGCGACTGCCCAGGTGGATTGCTACCCAGTGGCTGCTGCCATTGGCCTTGATGCAGTTCTGAACGTACGCCCTGCGCGGGAACCACGCGATGCAGATGCTGGAAAACGAAGCGCCCGACAAGGCCAATGCGACCGCCAGCGGACGGGCCGTACCCTTGCGTGAATTCAACCTGCTGCGCTGGTTTTCGGTGATCAGCCTGTTGATCATTACCGCGGTGGCAGGTGGGCTGGGTTACGTTTCGACGCGCTTCGTGGTGCGCGACAGCGTGCAGCGCGATGCCATGCTCACCGCGCAGTTCATTCAGGCAATGGCCCAGGCTGAAGTGCGTCATTCGCAATTGCCGCCTGGCACCACCATGGGCGAATTGCTGGACCCGCGGCTGGACCTGCAGCACTTGCAGTTCACCCCGGCCTTGGCCGAATCGACCCGCGTCGAGTTCCTCGATCATGTCGAGCACCTGCCGGACACCTTGCTGGCCAACGTCTATGCCCGCGACCGCACTATTGTCTGGTCCACCAACGTAGAGCTGATTGGCAAGCAGATAGAAGTTGATGGCGATCTTGAGCGCGCCTTCCGCTCGCGCAAGGCGGTGTCGGCCAGTTATCACAAGGCCGCCGAGGATCGCGAAGAGCAGAAGTTCCAGCGCGCACCGCGTTACCTGTTCATCGAGAACTACATCCCGCTGTTCGACAGCCAGGGTGAGCAGGTACTGGCCATGGTGGAAATCTACAAGGAGCCGCAGGACCTCATTCGGCGCATCCAGCGCGGCTATGTGCTGATCTGGGCCTCGACACTGGTGGGTGGGGCGTTGATCTACTTCGGCCTGTTCTGGATTGTGCGCCGTGCGGCGCACATGCTGCACCTGCAGCAGGAGCGGCTGGTGGCAAGCGAAACCTACGTGGCGCTGGGAGAAATGTCGTCGGCCGTGGCTCACAGCATGCGTAACCCGCTGGCCAACATACGCTCCAGCGCCGAACTTGCCCAGGAAACCGCCAACGCTGCTGCGCAGAAGAACATCACTGACATCATCAGCCAGGTCGACCGAATGTCGCGCTGGGTGCGCGACCTGCTGGTGTCGTTGCGCCCGGCCAGTGACGAACCCGAGGCCGTGGACCTGGTGGCGGCCATCGAGGACACCCACCTGGCCTTTGCCCAGCAGATCGAACGCAACGGCGTGCGCTTCCATTTCGAAGGGCCTGACGTGCAGTGGGTGGTCAGCCAGCCGCTGCAGCTTACGCAGATTCTCAACAGCCTGTTTTCCAACGCCCTGGAGGCCATGCCCGCTGGCGGGATGCTCAATGCCCAGGTCAATGTGCAAGAAGGCCTGCGTGCCGAGTTCGTGCTGACCGACACCGGCAAAGGCATGAGCCAGCAGCAGGAACGGATGGTGTTCAAACCGTTCTTCACGACCAAGCAGGGTGGCCTCGGTGTGGGCCTGGCCCTGGTCAAACGCATCATGGAACGTTTTGGCGGCTCGGTCAGCCTGAGCAGCCGCGAAGAGGAAGGAACCCGCGTCAGTCTTACATTCAATATTGCAGCGGGAGGGGAACATGGAGCAGAGCATCCTGGTCGTCGAGGATGATGAAATCCTTGCCGACAACATTCGCACCTACCTCAGCCTCAAGGGCTACGAAGTCATCGTGTGCCACAGCGCGGAGCTGGCGTTGGAGCAGATCAAGCGGGCGCAACCTGACGCGGTGCTGACCGACAACTCGTTGCCAGGCATGAGCGGGCACGACCTGCTGCGCACGTTGGTGGCCCAGGCGCCGGACCTGAAAGTGATCATGATGACCGGCTACGGCAATGTCGAAGATGCCGTGCAGGCGATGAAGGAGGGCGCCTTTCATTACCTCACCAAGCCGGTGGTACTGGCCGAGCTCAAACTGACCCTGGACAAGGCCCTGGCTACCGAGCGCATGGAGCGCACGCTGTCGTTCTATCAGGAGCGCGAGGCGCAGAAGTCCGGGTTGCAGGCATTGATCGGCGAGTCGCCGGTGATGCTCACCCTCAAGCACACCCTGCGCCAGGTACTCGATGCCGAGCGGCGCATGGCCAGTGACGACCTGCCACCGGTGCTGATCGAAGGCGAGACCGGTACTGGCAAGGAACTGGTGGCCCGTGCCCTGCACTTCGATGGTTCGCGCAGTAAAGGGCCTTTCATTGAGTTCAATTGCGCTTCGATCCCTGCCAACCTGCTTGAGGCCGAACTGTTTGGCCACGAGAAGGGCGCGTTCACCGATGCCAAGGAGCGCCGGGTAGGCCTGGTAGAGGCTGCCGATGGTGGTACCTTGTTCCTTGACGAGATCGGCGAAATGGACCTGGTGCTGCAGGCCAAGCTGCTCAAGTTGCTGGAAGACCGCAGCATCCGCCGGATTGGTGCCGTGAAGGAACGCAAGGTGGATCTGCGGGTGATCAGCGCCACCAACTGTAATCTGGAGCAAATGGTGCAGCAGGGCAAATTCAGGCGTGACCTGTTCTTCCGCCTTCGCATTATCGCCCTGAAGGTGCCGCGCCTGTATTCGCGTGGGCAGGACATTCTGCTACTGGCGCGGCATTTCCTTGCCCACCATAGCCGGCGCTATGGCAAGCCGAACCTGCGCTTTTCGGCCGAGGCCGAAAGCCTGCTGCTCGGTTATAGCTGGCCTGGCAATGTGCGTGAATTGCGCAACATGCTGGAGCAGACGGTGTTGCTGGCGCCGAACGAGGTGGTGCAAGCGCATCAGTTGAACCTGTGCATGACCTTGGTTGACGAGCCGTTGGCGCAACAGCCGATGGCGACCATGTTCGAAATGCCGCGGCACGAGCCAGAACCGGGTACAAGCCTGCCTGACATGGAGCGTGATCTTGTTTGCAAGACCCTGGACCGCACCGATTGGAACGTGACCAAGTCGGCGCGGATGCTTGGGTTGTCGCGGGATATGCTGCGTTACCGGATCGAAAAGCTGGGGCTGACCCGGCCTGACAAGCGTCAGTGGTAGTACAGGCCGTGTCGTCAGGGGTTACCTGTGCCTGAGCTGCCTTCTCCTTGCCGGCCGGTACCTTCCGACCCACTGCCCTCCATCCCCGGCAGATCGCGGTTGTCATTCTGCTTGGCTGGCGGGCTTTGCGGTTCGTTGCCCTGTATGCGCGGGTCGGTGGCCCGCGGCAAAGGCTTCTCGATCGGGTTGAGGGTGCTGTCCACGCCTGGCTGTGGCGCCGTATTGTGTGGGTCGTCGGGGTAGGTCGGACCGGTGCCGACAGCAAAGGCCAGCGGCGAGGCGAGCAGGGCAATCGACAGGACGATCGAGCGGGACATGGCAGGCTCCTTTGCTGTAAGGGTAAGGCTCATACTTCCCTTTGGCCTTACCCGAACCGTCAAGGTGCCATTACCCCGATCAACGGTCACACCACCAGCGACAACAACATGATGAAAATGATGCCGACGATGGACAGGATCGTCTCCATCATGCTCCAGGTCTTGAAGGTTTCTGCCACGGTCATGTTGAAGTACTGCTTCACCAGCCAGAAACCGGCATCGTTCACATGCGACAGGATCAGCGAGCCGGCACCGGTGGCCAGTACCAACAGCTCACGGTTCACCCCCGGCACCAGGTCGATCACCGGTGCCACGATACCCGCGCCGGTGATGGTGGCGACCGTGGCGGAGCCGGTCGCGATGCGGATCACCGCCGCCACCAGCCATGCCAGCATGATCGGCGAAATTTCTGCCTGCACAGCCATCTGCCCGATCACGTTGCCTACGCCGGTATCCACCAGCATTTGCTTGAAGCCACCGCCAGCGCCGACGATCAGCACGATGGCGGCAGTCGGTGCCAGGCTCTGGTCGAGCATCTTCATGATCTGCTGGCGGTTGAAGCCGCGGGCCGAACCGAAGGTGTAGAAGGCCAGTAACAGGGCGGCGAGCAGGGCGGTGATCGGGTGACCGATCAGGTCCATCCACTGGCGCACGATGTGCTCGGCAGGCAGCACCACGTCGGCGAACGTTTTAAGCAGCATCAACGCGACCGGCAGCAGTACGGTGATCAGGGTGATGCTGAAGCTTGGCAGGTTGCCCTGATCGGAGTCCTTGGCGATCTGGTCCATCAGCTCCTGGGACGGGTTGCCCGGGATGTAGCGGGAAATGAAGTTACCGAACAGAGGGCCGGCGATGATCGCGGTGGGCAGTGCGACGATCAGGCCGTAGAAGATGGTCTTGCCAATGTCAGCGTGGAAAATGCCGATCGCCAGCAAGGGGCCCGGGTGTGGTGGCACCAGCCCGTGCACCACCGACAGGCCGGCCAGCAGCGGAATGCCGATTTTCACCAACGATACGCCCGAGCGCCGGGCGACGATGAACACCAGGGGAATCAGCAACACAAAGCCGATTTCGAAGAACAGCGGGATGCCCACCAGGAAGGCGGCGAACATCATCGCCCAATGCACGTTCTTCTTGCCGAAGGCGCGGATAAGGGTTTGCGCGATCTGGTCGGCACCACCGGAGTCGGCCATCAGCTTGCCGAGCATGGTGCCCAGGGCGAGCACGATACCGACGAAGCCGAGTACGCCGCCAAAACCGTCCTGGAACGATTTCATGACCTTGGCCACCGGCATGCCGGAAGTCAGGCCCAGGAAGCCGGCCGCGAGGGTGAGGGCGACGAAGGGGTGAACCTTGAAGTGGGTGATCAGCAGGATCAGCCCGACGATGGTAACCAGCGCGTCGAGCAGCAGGAAGGTATCAGTAGCCAGTCCGAACATGGTTTGAAGGCCTCGGTCTTATCGTTGTTTTGGGCGTAGCTTTTTGGAGTCTTTGCCGCGTTTACGGGGTGGGGTAGCGCTGTCTTTGGTGAGGCGGAAAAGCCGCCGAGGTCAGGCGGTTTGCGCCAGGCCCGGCTCACCGCAGTGCTTTAACCAGTGGTCCACCGCTTCGGCCAGTGCTTCGATCGGTTGGGTGGCGTCCAGTGCAAGCGTCAATGGCTCGCCGCGTGGCGATTCCAGGGCCGCGAACTGGCTGTCGATGAGGCTGGCCGGCATGAAGTGCCCTGGGCGAGCCAGCACGCGTTTTTCGGCCTCGGCAGGCGACAGTTCGAGGAACACGAACACCAGCCCAGGCATGGCATCGCGCAGGGTGTCGCGGTAGCGGCGCTTGAGTGCCGAGCAGGTCAGGATCGGGCGTTCACCGGCCTGGGTGGTGGCTTGCAACTCTTCACCAAGGCGGACCAGCCAGCCGGCACGGTCGCTGTCGTCCAGCGGGATGCCAGCGCTCATCTTGCGGATGTTTTCGGCAGGGTGGAAAGCGTCGCCTTCGATCAGGCGGCCGCCGCTTCTGGCAGCGATGGCGGCGCCGATGCAGCTTTTGCCACAACCGGCCACGCCCATCACCACAATGGCGGACAGGGGAGAATTCATCAGTACCTCCTGCGGGTGAGATAGCGCTGTCTCGCCGATGACGAACAGCCACCTCCCCGGTGTTATTGGTCTTGTCCTTACGCAGTATGGACGCCTGGTGGCGAGCGCGTGGTGGCTGCTACCAAAGATTACATTGCCTGCATCCTGAGACAGCGCTACCTTAGTGGCCGTTCCCTCTCCTTGCAAGTAGTAAAATTACAACATTCATGTCCCGCACCGGCTCCCGAACTACAGGTCGTCCCACCCTGGCCGAAGTTGCCAGGCTTTCCGGGGTTTCCCCGATTACCGCTTCGCGCGCCTTGCGTGGGGTCAGCACCGTTGCGCCTGACCTGGTGGAAAAGGTCATCGCCGCAGCAGCGAACCTAGGCTATGTGGCCAACCCGGCCGCCCGGGCGCTGGCCTCGGCACGCAGCCAGTCGGTGGTGGTGTTGATCCCTTCGTTGTCCAACCAACTGTTCATCGATACCTTGGAGGCCATTCACGAGGTCATGCGCCCTCGTGGGCTAGAGGTGCTGATCGGCAACTATCACTACGACCTTGCCGAAGAAGAGAACCTGATCCGCAATTACCTGGCCTATCAGCCCTGCGGCATTTTGCTGACCGGCTTCGAGCGTAGCGATGCTGCCCGGCAGATGCTGGCTGCCAGCGGCGTGCCGTGTGTGCACATGATGGAACTCAATGGCGAGCCAGGGGCTTTGTCGGTCGGCTTCTCGCAGCATCAGGCCGGGCGTGCTGCTGCACGGCACCTGATCGAGCGCGGGCGCAAGCGCCTTGCATTCATTGCCGCGCAACTGGACCCGAGGGTGATGCAGCGTGCCGAGGGTTTCCGTCAGGCTTTGGCAGAGGCTGGTTTGCAGGCCGCCGAGCTGGAGGTGTTGGCCCCGGAGCCATCGTCGATTGCCCTGGGCAGTGTGCTGTTCAGTCAACTGATGCAGCAGGCGCCGGATGTCGACGGCATCTTCTTCTGTAACGACGACCTGGCCCAGGGCGCCGTGCTGCAGGCCTTGCGTCAAGGGGTGGAGGTGCCACGCCAGGTGGCGATGGTCGGTTTCAACGATTTGCCTGCGTCGGCGCATATGGTGCCGCGGCTGACCTCCATTCGCACACCACGGGCTGCGGTGGGTCGGGGTGCAGCACAGGCGCTGCTGGCGTTGCTGGATGGCAAGCGGGTGACGAATGCGCAGCAGGATCTGGGCTTTGAGCTGATGGTGCGGGAGAGCACCTGAGAGTGCCCGCCAAGGCCTTCTCGCGCGACTCCCACAGGAATGATTGGCCCGAAACGATTGTGTAGCGGGTTTACCTGCGAAGCGGGCGACGGGGGCATGGCACCGGCTGCGCCGGTGTTCGCGGGTGAACCCGCTCCTACGGAGGGCGCGCGCGCTAACGGCTGGATTTTGTGCCAGGCGAGTGATTGCAAGGAAATCAGCCTGGCTCAAGACATGCGCCGTAGGTGTAGGAGCGGGTTTACCCGCGAAGCAGGCGATGCGGGGCATGGCACCGGCTGTGCCGGTGTTCGCGGGTGAACCCGCTCCTACGGGGGGCGCGCTGGTTCAAGACAGGCGCTGTAGATGCCACGACTTGCCAACGGCGATCTATGCTCAGAAAACCGCGCATAGGGAGCCCCGCGTCATGTTCGATTTCCATCGCAAGTCTGATTTGGCAGAAATCCAGCGCACCCGCCAGGCGTTGGCCGATGCGCAAGCCAAACTGGCCGCTATCGGCCGTTCCATGGCGATGATCGAGTTCGCCCCTGACGGTACTATTCTCGACGCCAACGAGCGCTTCTGCCAGGCCATGGGCTACAGCGCCGACGAGCTGCGTGGCAAGCACCACCGGCTGTTCTGTGAGCCGGACTATGCAAAAAGCGCCGAGTACCAGCAACTGTGGCGCGAGTTGGGGCAGGGCAAGGCTATCAGCGGTACGTTCGAGCGTATCGACAAGGCGGGGCGCGAGGTCTGGCTGGAAGCCAGCTACATGCCCGTGCTGGACCAGCACCGGCAAGTCACCAGCGTAATCAAGGTGGCGTCGGACATCACCCAGCGGGTGGTGCTGGAGCACGAGAGCGAAAGCCTGCTCAAGGCCATCAGTCGCTCCATGGCGGTGATCGAGTTCACCCCCCAAGGCCGGGTTATCAAGGCCAACCAGAATTTTCTCGACACCATGGGCTACCGCCTCGATGAAGTGGTTGGCCGCCACCACGGGCTGTTCTGCCTGGCGCATGAACGCGAATCGGCCCAGTACCGAGAGTTCTGGGCTTCGCTGAACCGTGGCGAATACCACTCGCACCGCTTCGAACGCGTCAACAAGCAGGGCCAGACCGTTTTTCTGGAGGCCTCCTACAACCCGATCTTCGACAGCAAGGGCCGCCTGTGCAAAGTGGTCAAGTTTGCCAGCGACATCACCCATCAGGTCTGCACCCAGCAAAGCGCCGCCCATGCCGCCCATGCCAGCTCGGTGCAGACCGATGCCTGCGCGCGCAAGGGTACCGAAGTGGTGCAGCAGGCGGTGCAGGTAATCGAGCAGATTTCCCAGGAGCTTAACGACGCTGCGCGCAGCATCGACGCGGTAAACAGGCAGTCGGATGTGATCGGGCAGATTGTGCTGACCATTCGGAGCATCGCCGACCAGACCAACCTGTTGGCCCTTAATGCAGCCATCGAGGCAGCGCGTGCCGGCGAGCACGGGCGCGGCTTTGCCGTGGTGGCCGATGAGGTGCGCAACCTGGCCGCGCGAACCAGCAAGGCCACCCTGGAAATCGTCGATGTGGTGCGGCAGAACCACGACCTGTCGCTATTGGCAGTGGCCAGCATGCAATCGAGCCTCAACCGCACCGGTCACGGCGTGGCGCTGGCCAATGAGGCGGGGACGGTGATCATGGAAATCCAGCAAGGCTCACGGCACGTCGTGGATGCCATCAGCCAGATAACCTCGACGCTGCAATTGCATTGAGCGCCTCGCGCATCTCGTCAAGCAGTGCCTGCAGGCTGAGTTGCAGTTGCGCGCGTTGTTCGACGGTCGGCAGCCCTTTTGCGTGGGCGTGTTCGATAGCTTCACAGTCTTTGACCACAGTGCGCACCCTGATCATTTTGGCGCCACCCTTGATGCGGTGGGCAAGGGCGCGCACGGTTTCATCAGGGGCGTCTGTTGCCAAGGCACGCAGGGCGGCCAGGTCTTCACCGACGCTTATCGACAATTGCTCCAGCAAATGCCGCGTCAACTGTTCGTCGTCCTGGGTCAGGTGACGCAGTTCGGCCAGGTCGAACCCACTATGGAAAGGCTCCGGCGACAGCTGCTGAGGGCGCACCTGGGGCAGGTGGGTCTTGAGCGTGCGCAGACCAATCGGCTTGAACAGGCATTCGTCCATGCCGCTGGCCAGGCAGCGAGTACGCTCCTCGGCCTGGGCATTGGCGGTCACGCCAAGAATACGGCCTGCTGGCAGGCCGCGCTCGCCCTCCAGGCTGCGAATGCGCCGGGTGAGCTCATGTCCGTCCATGACCGGCATGCTGCAATCGGTGATCACCAGGTCGAAGCGCGCTTCCTGCCAGCGTGCAAGGGCGATCTTGCCATTCTCCGCCAGTGTCACATGGTGCCCCAGGGTTTGCAGTTGCCGTTCCAGCAAAAGCAGGTTGGCCGGGTAGTCGTCGACCACCAAGATATTGAGCGGGCCGCTGTTACTTTCATGTGTGGTGAGTTGCGGGTCCGCTTGTGCCGGTGCTTCGCAGACGGGTAACCGCAGGCTGACTTGTACCCGGGTGCCAACGCCCTCGACGCTCTGAAGGCTCAGTGCGCCGCCCATCAGTTCGGCCAGGGTACGGCTGATGACCAACCCCAGGCCTGCCCCTTGACGTGCCCTTGGGCCATCGACCTGAACGAAGGCACTGAACAGCCTGGCCTGGTCGGCGGGGCTGATGCCGATGCCGGTGTCGCGCACATTCAGCTCGATAGCCAGAATGCCGTGGCCGGCAACTTTGGGCAGCAGCAGGCATGCCTGCACTTCACCACGGTCGGTGAACTTGATGGCGTTGCTGATCAGGTTGGACAGAATTTGCTTGAGTCGCAGTGGATCAGCCAGCACCCATACCGGCTCTGCAGGCAGCTCGCCGTGTAGATGCAACCCTTTGGCCCGGGCATTGCCTTCGAACACCCGCAGCGTGGCGCGCACCAGTTCGACCAGATTGGTGGGTACTGGCTGCAGGCTGATGTGCCCGGATTCGATGCGGGAAATGTCGAGAATATCGCCAATCAGCTCAAGCAGGCCAATGGCCGAATCATGGGCGGTCTGCAAGGTCTGGGCGTCGCTGCGGCCGCTGCGGCTATCTTCCAGGGCCAGTTCCAGCAGACCGATCACGGCATTCATCGGGGTGCGGATCTCATGGCTCATGGTGGCCAGGAAGGTGCTTTTGGTCTGGCTGGCCTGTTCGGCATCGTCCTTGGCCTGGCGTAACTGTTCCAGCAGCCCACGGCTCAGCGCGAGCTGTGCCTGAAGCGCGTGCTGTGCCTCGGTGCGCTGGTTGATCAGCTTGCGCAGGTAACTGTTCCAGAACACCACCCCGGCCAGCAGCAGGGCCGACAGCACCAGCACCTGCAAAGCCAGGGTGCGGTAGTCGCGCCAGGGGCTGTCGCTCACCAGAGTGCTGGTGCGCCAGCGGTTGATCAACTGGTCCAGTTCTTCAGGTGGAATGCTTAGCAGCGCCTTGTCGAGAATGGCCTGCAATTGGGGCTGGTCGGCGGCTACGGCAAAGGCGGCAATGGCCGGGGCGTCGTCGAGCATGTTGGCGATGCGCAAACGGTCCTTGAACACATGGCTGATGTAATAGGCAGCATTGATATGGCTGCTCAGGGCAGCGTCGGCAACACCGTTGGCCACGGCCTCCATCTGGCCCAGTGGGTTGTCAACTTCGACTATCTCGGCCTGCGGGTACCGCTGTTGCAAAACGGCCTGCTGCGGTGAGCCGCGCACCAAGGCGATGCGCTTGCCATCCAGGGCCTTGGCCTGTGCAGGTGATTCACCGTCGTTGCGGGTAACAAGCACGCGCGGGCTGACCAGGTAGGGGCGGGTGTAGCGCAGTTGCTTCAAGCGGTCGGCACCATAGCCCAGCGCCCCGATCATCTGTGCCTCGCCCCGCACCAGGCGGTCGATCATGGCCTGCGATGAAGCACTCTCGACGGGTGTGAACTGCAGCCCCGTGCGCAGCGAGATCTGCTTGAGCAGGTCCAGGGTGATACCGCTAGGGCGGTGCTGGGCATCGTTGAACGTCAACGGTGCCAGCGAGGTATTGACCAGTACGCTGATAGTGGGGTGGGCGGTTATCCAGGATTCTTCTTCTTCGCTCAAGGCGGTGAGGTGGCGCTGCAGCAGCAGGCTGGTGTTACCACTGCTCCAGCGGCGCAGAATGTTCAGGCGTTCACTTTCGCTTATGCGTGACAGCGCCTTGTCCACCAGCCGATGCAGGCGCGGGTTGTCGCTGGCGATGGCGAAGGCAAAAGCCTCTGGGGCCAACTGAGAGAAATGGTCGATTTTCAACGTGCCCTGAAAGCTTTTGCCGATCATGTAGTCAGTGCTGATGGCATCGCCCAGATAGGCGTCTGCCTCGCCCAGCGCCACGGCAGCGAGCCCGGCCAGGGTCGAGCGGTACAGGCTCAGTTGCGCCTTGGGGTACAGTGTGCGAACGCTGACGGCCGGCAGGTAGTGATCGACCATCGCCAGGCGCAGGCCGGCGAGCTCGGGCGAGCTTTTCAAGCTGCGCCCTTCACGGGTGACGATCACTGGCAGGTCGTCGGCATAGGGGGTGCTGAGGCTTAGCTGGGCGTCCGCCGCCTCGAAGGCGTTGGAGCTACCCAACAAGTCGATACGGCCATCACGCAGGGCGGTGATGGCCTCGTGACGGCTGTCAAAACGACGTACTTCAATGGGGATATCCAGCTGTTCGCCGATGATGCCGGCGTAGTCTGCGCTCAGTCCCTCATAGTCATGCTGGCTGACGTTGATTTCGAACGGGGGGTAATCGGGGCGCGCACTGCCCATTACCAGGCGTTCGCGTTGTTTCAGCCAGTGGCGATCATCGCCGGATAACGTCAGTGGGGCAGCGGCACTGATCGAGCGCGCCAGCAGATGGCGTGGTTCACTGCTGGCCTGCAGTTCCGGGGAGTTGGCCAGACCGATAGCCAGAAGGACGCTCGCCAGCAACTGTTTCATGGCAGCCGAGCGCTCAATAGACGCTGTTGCGCTTGGCCAGGTCGACCATTTCCACCAGCGACTCGGTCTTGAGCTTTTCCATGATACGGCCCCGGTAGGTGCTGATGGTCTTGGCGCTGAGGTTCATGCACGTGCCGATGTTCTTGTTGTTCTCACCGCGCGCAAGGCGCCGCAGCACTTCCATTTCTCGGTTGGAGAGACTGGCCAGGCGCACTGGCTCGCTCTCCAGCGAGTTGCTGTTGACCGACATTTGCGGAAAGGTCGAATAACCCTTGGTCAGGGCCTTGAGGGCGAACAGCAGGGCCTCGTGGTCCTCTTCCTTGGTGACGAAGGCGCCTATTCCGGCATCCAGGCAGCGACGCACATACAGATCGGTGGCCTGGCCGGTCAGCACCATGATCTTCGGTACCGGCTCCAGGCTCTGCAATCGCTTGATGACTTCCATGCCGTCCAGGCCAGGCAGGCCGATGTCGAGAATGACTACGTCCGGGCGCAGTTCGCGGGCTACCTGAGCCACTTCACTGCCATTGCCGACCTCGCCGATGACATGGAAGCGCTCGCGCTCGAGCAGTAGGCGCAACGACAGCCGGACAATAGGGTGGTCGTCGACGATCAGCACGGTTGTCATGAGGAAAACTCCTGTAGGGATGTGGTCCGCTTCCTGGAACACTCAGGAATACGTCTGCAAGTGGGGTTATCGGAAGCGCTGCACGATACGACCATTCCCGAGGTTTGGTAATGCCGAGTATAGAAGTGTTGAAATCCCCAGTGCTTATTGTTGAAAAGTCCTACAAGAAACAGGAAAGACATCACCCTGAAACAGCGGTGATGCCGGTGCTTTGCAGTTGTTCAGACGCAGGCGGCGTGCGGTTTGTGTATCCGCAGCGTGGAGGCAGGGTTGTTGGCCAATGCCTGACCGACCCGCGTCGGGCGGGCTACCAACTGCCCGGTACAATTCGGGCAGCGGCCTTGGAAGCGAGTTTCGGCACAGGCACGGCAGAACGTGCATTCGAAGGAGCAGATCATAACGTCGGGGCTGTCACCCGGCAGGTCGGCATCACAGCACTCGCAGTTGGGGCGTAGTTCCAGCATGGGCATGACTCCTGTTCGCAGGCGGGAACCCGGAGTCTGCTACGCCCGAGGCAAGGCTGGCAATGTTCAGTCGCCAGGGCGGTACAGGTGGGCATGCCCGGCACGGTACAAGGCCGATTCGGCGAACGGTGTATCCCCCAGGACGTGGCCTACCAGGATCAGCGCCGTGCGCCGGAAATCCTTGGCCGCTACGCGTTCGACGATATCGCCGAGGTTGCCGCGCACCCAATCCTGGTCTGGCCAGGTGGCCCGATGCACCACCGCAACCGGGCAGTTCGCGCCGTAGTGCGGCATCAACTCATCGACAATGCGTGACAGGTGCTTGACCCCCAGATGAATTGCCAGGGTGCTGCCATGGCGCGCCAGGTCGCCCAACTGTTCACCCGGCGGCATGGGCGAGCTGTCGCCGTAGCGAGTAAGGATCACCGTCTGCGCCACTTGAGGCAAGGTCAGCTCGCAGCCGAGCAGGGCGGCGCTCGCTGCCGTGGCGGTAACGCCGGGGATGATCTGGTAATCGATGCCCAGCGCCTGCAGGTGGCGAATCTGCTCACCGATGGCGCCGTACAGGCTGGGGTCGCCGCTGTGCACCCGGGCCACATCCTGACCTTTTTCGTGTGCGCTGCGCATGGCAGCGATGATCTGTTCCAGGTGCAGTTCGGCGCTGTTGATCACGGTTTCGGCCTGGTGGCCTTCGAGCACGGCGGCGGGTACCAGTGAACCGGCATAAATGATCACCGGGCACTGACGAATCAGCCGTTGGCCCTTGACCGTGATCAGCTCCGGGTCGCCGGGGCCGGCACCGATAAAGTAGATGGTCATGCAAAGTCCTGGCAAGAAAGAGGGGGCGAAACGCTCAGCAGGCCAGGGCGAGCGTCGCCGGGCCCAGTACCTGGCGCGTCAGCAGCAGCCTGGCCGTACCCTGCCGCTGGCTGGCCAGGGCCAGTGCCGCGCTCTCGGCTACGCCCCAGCAGCCACTGTGCCTGTGGGCAAAGGCGGAGCGGTGGCTGAGCAGTGGTTCATAGGGTTGCAGTTGCGCGCCATGGTACAGCACCAACGGCAAACCGAGGTGCTCTGCCAGTTGCAACAAGCCGGGCTCGTCGGCCTTCAGGCTGATGCTTGCGATGCCGCGCAGGTCAGCCAATGCCAGGCCCTGTTTGTCCAGGGCCTGGCACAGCAAGCGTTGCAAGGTATCCGCCGGGCAACCCCGGCGGCAGCCAAAACCGGCATAGAAGGCAGGCATCAAGCCTGGCTGGAACGGCGGAACAGCCAGGCGCTGAGCAGCCCCAAGGCCAGCCAGAAGGCGGCGTTGGTCAGCCAGGAGGCGACTTTGAACTGGGTTTCCAATGCTTCAGGGGCCAGGCTTTCGTGCACCTCGGGTTGCGGTGCACCGATCACATGAGGAATGACCAGCAGCACGGCGCCCAGCGCCTTCAGCAACCAGTGGCGGGCGAACACCAGCAAGGCCAGGCCCAGCGCTGTGGCACTGGCTGTACCGACCCACCAGGTCTGGCGTTGCCCCAGGTCGGCGGCCGCCGTACCCGGCAGTTCTGGTGGCAAGCCCAGGGTTGGGGCCAGGCAGAACACGGCGAAGCCAGCCAACCCCCACAATGCGCCAGTGGCGGCGCGTTTGGGCTCGCGAAGGCTGTACAGGGCGGCGAGGATCAGGGCGAAGCCGACCGCAACCACCAGGTTGCCGCCTGTGGTGGACAGCACGCGCTGCCAGCCGTCTTCCGGCGACCAGGCTTCGGCGCTGTGTTCATGAGCGGCAACTTCGCCACCGTGTTCGTGGTGTGCGGCCGGGGCCGAGGACTCGTAGGTTTCCGCCTCCAGAATCAGCGGAGCCACCCAGAAGCTTTGCAGCAAGGTCAGCAACAGGGCTGCAAGGAGCCCGCTGAATCCCGCAGTACGGGCAATGCGCGTGATCATCAGGCGTACTCAGTGGCAGGGGAAGGCGGCGCTGTGGCGGGTGTCGTGGGCGGCGTTGTGCACGGCCTCGATGTGCGAGAACCCGGCAAAGTAGACCAGGCACAGACCCAGCAAGCTGGCACCGACGGCGATGGTTACACGTTGGCTGAGCGTAACGGGGGTAGCAAGGCTGTGTTGTTTGGCGCTGGTGACGGGCATGACGCGATCCTCTGCTTTTTGTGGGCAATGGGCGAGCGCGGCAGCCCCGGACGTGGTCGCCCAAGGGAATGCAACAGCGCCCGCCCACCGCGGGGTGTTCATGAACGCCAGGCCGGTCTCCGGGCTTGCGAGGAAGAGCTGGGCTCCTGGAACGCGTCACCTTCCCATGCCGTACTACGAGGCACAGTGGTACAGACGCTTCACTCGCTTACCGTTGCGGGGGCAGCACCGGCATTGTCCGGCCCTGCTGAAGGGCCTGGGACGCACCGGTTTCCCGTTTCACCCCCTGAGGGGCACCTGAACGCGAGGCATAAGGAGAGCATGGGGCGGGCTTGGCGTCAATGTCATACAGCGCGCGAGGCCGTTGAACAGCAGGTACGGCAGGCTCAGGCCTGCAGTCTTCTTCCTGCAGGCAGAAGTGCAGAAACCGGGCGATCACCCGCGGGCGAATGCCGCCAGCTTGTCGCCATCCAGGCGGTAGCGCACCCACTCATCCTGCGCCTCGGCCCCCAGTTTCTGGTAGAAGCCGATCGCTGGCTCGTTCCAGTCCAGCACACTCCATTCCAGACGCCCGCAGTTGTTCGCCAGCGCTTCGCGGGCAATGTGCTGCAACAACTGCCGGCCGGCGCCATCGCCGCGTTGCTCGGGGGTTACGTACAGGTCTTCCAGATAGATGCCATTGCGCCCGAGCCAGGTCGAGTAGCTGTAGAAGTACACGGCAAAGCCAATTGCACGGCCATCACGCTCGCACATCAGGGTGTGCACAGTGCTGCCTTCGTCGAACAGGCTGTGCTCGATGTCGGCAAGGGTGGCGACCACCTCGTGGCGCGCGCGTTCGTACTCGGCCAGTTCGGTGATGAAGGTGAGGATCTGCTCGGCATCGGTACGAACGGCAGGGCGAATGGTGAGGCTCATGGTGACGGCTTCCTTGATCCGGATTGTCGGTACAGTGATGTGTATCTGCGTAATTTAAACGAACTGTATCGGTTGCTGGGAGTGGCGCTCCGTTAGTGTGACAGCACCAATAAAGAAAGTGGAATGCCCGCCATGCTTGCCTCTGCCGACCTGCTGACCGCCTTTGTGCTGTTTGCCTTTGTGTCTTCCATCACCCCGGGCCCCAACAACACCATGTTGCTGGCCTCGGGGGTGAACTTCGGCGTGCGCCGCTCGGTCCCTCATGCCTTGGGTATCAGTTTTGGTTTCATGATGATGGTGCTGGCCGTCGGCCTGGGGCTGGGTGAGGTATTCAAGGCCTGGCCACCCCTGTACACGGTGCTGCGCTACGCTGGCGCCGCCTATCTGCTGTACCTGGCCTGGAAGATCGCCACTTCCGGGCCGGTCGGCACGGCCGCGTCCAGTGCCCGCAAACCGCTGGGCTTCTGGGGTGCGGCGGCGTTCCAGTGGGTCAACCCCAAGGCTTGGGTGATGGCGGTAGGGGCGATTACCACCTACACGCCAGCGCAAGGCTATGTAACCAACGTGATCGTCATTGCGGCCTTGTTCGCTTTGGTCAACTTGCCCAGCGTGGGGGTATGGGTGATGTTCGGCAGCGCCCTGCGCAACCTGTTGCAGAATTCGCGCTGGCTGATGCTGTTCAATGTCGTGATGGCCCTGTTGCTGGTGATTTCCCTGTACCCGCTGCTATTTGTAGAATCAGCGTTTTCCTGACCCCGAGAGTACAGTAAGCCGATGCAGTTGATTCCCTGGTCCCACGAATGCGCCGAAGGTTTCACCCTGCGTGGCTGGCGAACTCCGGCCAGTGGCAAACCACTGCTGCACTTTCTGCATGGCAACGGCTTCTGTTGCCTGGCCTACCAACCGTTGCTGATGCGCCTGGGCGAGCATTTCGACCTGTGGCTCTGCGACGTTCAGGGCCATGGGGACAGTGATCATGGTGGGGTGTTTCGCGGCTGGAACCGCACCGCTGCCCTGGCGGCGGAGGCCTTTCAGGGCGGACGTGGCGAGTATGGCGACGTACAGCGGTTTGCCGCAGGGCACAGCTTTGGTGGCGTGCTTACGGGGCTGATCCTGGGCAGTGAGCCGCAACTGTTCGCACGTGCCGTGCTGCTCGACCCGGTACTGTTCAGCCGACGCATGATCGGTGTGATGGGGGCGGCAGCCCTGGTCGGCCTGCATCAGCGTCATGCCCTTGCCCGCAAGGCCGCCAGCCGCCGCAGCCACTGGCCCGATCGCGAGTCGGCGTTGGCCTCGCTGGAAGGGCGCGGCATCTTCAAAGGCTGGACCCATGCGGCACTGCAGGCCTATGTCGAGCATGCCATCGGTGATTGTGGCGAGGCCGTGGTGCTCAAGTGCCGGCCCAGCCGTGAAGTGGAGATCTTCAGCTCATTCCCTAAACGCATGTGGGCCAGTCTGGCCGCAATCACGACACCGACACGGGTGTTGTATGGCGAAGACACCTATCCCTTCGTGCCACACTCGGTGAATCGCCTGGCGCTGCTGAACCGCAATTTGACCGCACGGCAAGTTCCCGGTGGGCACTGTTTCATGCAGGAAGACCCGGCCATGGCGGCCGAGCAGGTGCTCGATTTCTTGCAGGGTTGACTGTTCTGTACGTGGAACGATGCATGCCATTTTAGCCAGCTACCGCGTGATTGGCATCATTGATAAGGTTATCTCAGCCAAGAGAGGAGCCTTCTCATGAAAACGATTCTGGGTATTCACCGCAGCCCCCACGCCCATTGGGTGGGTGATGGTTTCCCGGTGCGCAGCCTGTTCACCTACGACAACCTGGCCAGCCAGATCAGCCCGTTCCTGCTGCTGGATTACGCCGGCCCGCATGATTTCGCCCCGACCCAAGCACGACGCGGCGTAGGCCAGCACCCGCATCGCGGCTTCGAGACCGTGACCATTGTCTACCAAGGTGAACTGGAGCACCGTGATTCCACCGGTGCTGGCGGCTTGATCGGTCCAGGTGACGTGCAGTGGATGACGGCGGCCAACGGCATCATTCATGAAGAGTTTCATTCCCCCGACTTTGCACGCAGTGGCGGCACGCTGGAAATGGTCCAGCTGTGGGTGAACCTGCCGGCGCGGGACAAGCGTGCAGCGGCCGGCTACCAGACGCTGCTGGCCGGCGACATTCCGGTGGTAGCGCTCGACGGTGATGCCGGGAGCTTGCGGGTGATTGCCGGTGACTACCACGGCCACCAGGGTCCGGCTCGAACCTTCACCGCGATGGACGTGTGGGATTTGCGGCTCAACGCCGGCGCGGCCTTGCAGTTGCCGGTTGCTGCCGGTCGCAATGCGGCGCTGGTGGTGTTGCGCGGTAACGTCCGAATCAACGGCGAGCGCGAGGCAGGCCCGTCCAGCCTGGTGCTGCTCGACCGGGAGGGTGTAGATGCAACCGTCGAGGCGCTGGCCGGCGCAAGTGTGCTGCTGCTCAGCGGTGAGCCGATCGACGAGCCGATCGTTGGCTACGGCCCGTTCGTGATGAACAGCCAGGCGGAGATTGCCGAGTCGTTCGATGATTTCCATGCCGGGCGGTTTGGGCAGATGCAGGACGAGAGGGGAGGCGCCGCACACTGATGCTGTTAATTGGTTGGCCTTTCCCGGCTGGAGCCTGGCCAACGCCTAGTTGACCGAGACCACTCGTCGTTAAGTCTGCTAATGCATTCGAACACTCGGCCGCCGCGGGGAATCTTCCACTAAGGTGCTAGAGGATTCCCCGCATGCTCATTGCCGGGGAGCATGGTCAGCTGGCCGAGCATGCGCAATATCAATTGGCGCCCCGCCCGACAAAGGCGTACTTCCATACAACAGACCATCCCACAGAGAGGGTCGTACCATGTCGTTGATAGGCGTTTCTATGCTAGAGATGCGGCAACTGATCGAGCAGGCCTGCTTGCCAGACCGCTGTGAAGTGAGTTGCCCGGATGGCGCGCACTTGACCATCCGCCTGGGCCTGGGCCAGGATCTCGACCAAGGCGTGACCCTCAGCGGGGTCGCCCTGCAAGACCTCAACAGTTGTCGTGACCTGGTCAACCTGGTGGAGCAGCTGCATGCGTTGCGTGACAGCCACCCGGCGCCACTCAAGGCGATTGCCTGAGCGCGCCTGTCGTGCCCCGGTCAGCCCAGGCTGGCCGGGCGTACGTATTCCGGCATCAGGCCGTTGAACCAGAACAGGATCATTGCCACCAGGATGGTCACCAGCAGCAGCAACCCTACCCCCCAAACGCACGTTGCAAACAATAACGCCTGCTCTTTCTTCAGCCGCATGAAAGTCTGCAACCCGCCATATAGCAACACGCTGGCATACACAGAGGCAGCCATTAGCGCGGTAAAGGCGAGCCAACGAATTGGCATCAGACCAACCACTCCGGCAAAGAACCACGGCGTGGCGCAATAGGCGGCAAAGCCGATACACTGGTTCAGGCTGGGCTGTGTATTGAACCCTCGTGACATCCAGCGGATCATCACTCCCATCAGCATCACACCTATCACAGTGGTGGTATACAGCAGGCCGGCCAATTGGGCGGCGCTGCCTATGCTAAGGCGTACCCGCTCCTCGGCCGCCAAGCTCCAGCCGAAGGTGGTAGTGCCAACGAAGAGGCACACGGCGGGTATCAGCGCCAAGGCTAGCAGGCGTGGCAGGTATTGCTGTGGGTTGTCTTCCTCGGCTCGGCGAATGTCCAACCAGGCGTCGGCGGGGTGGGTGAAGAGCTTGAATAACGGACTGTTCATAGCGTTCTCCGGTAGGCAAGAGCCCTTTTGCTATGGAGACACGCGGCTCTCAGCCAGTTCAGCCTGGATGGCCGCCGTTGATCGGCTTATTGCAGTTCCAGCAGCAGGTTCAGGCCACCATCCCCGCATTTTCCCTTCTCGCGAACCACGCCGTGATAACTCCGCCCATCCCAGACGAAGGCCACACTGTGAGCCCGGTCGATCTTGTCAGGCAGTGGGGGGCAAACGTGCAGGCGCAGCCCTGGGCGACCTTGCAGGTTGAGGGCGGCGAGCTGGCATTGGCATTCCACTCGTTGCGCCACCGGGCCGAACAGGGTGTCGCGTACGTAATCGAGTTGCAGCGAAGCATTGGGGGCGCGGCCAGGCATCTTCATCGGTACATGGCTCCGTTATAACGGCTCGAAGAACCAGACGGGTTGGGCATGGCAGGCTCCAGACAAAAGAAAGGCGGCTTATCATTCGAAGCTTGCCTGGCCAAGATGTTCAATGTGTTTCATGTGCGTTCATCTTGTTTTGCGCTGGCTGGCAGATGACGGCCCCTGTTCAGGCACCCGCCTTGCGCAAGGTCAGGTTGATCCGCCGTTCGCCCAGGCGCGGATGCACACCGGGCTTGATCGGTAGCACGCCGTGAAAGCGCAAGCGGTCTTCGCCACCCCACACCAGCACATCGCCGTGGCTCAGCGCGATGCGCTGAGCCTTGTCGGCACGCTGCAGGCCGCCGAACAGGAACACTGCCGGTAAGCCCAGCGACACCGACACGATCGGCTGGCCGAAATCCTGCTCGTCGCGGTCCTGGTGCAGGCTCAGGCGCGTGCTCGGCAGGTAATGGTTGACCAGGCAGGCATCCGGCACAAAACCGTCAAACCCGGCCATGGCTGCGGCGCGGGAGGCCAAGGCGAGCAGAACCGGGGGCAGGGCGGGCCAGGGCTGGCCACTGACTGGGTCGCTGGGGCTGTATCGGTAGCCATGTTGATCACTCACCCACCCCAGCGTACCGCAGTTGGTCAGGGCCACTGCCATGCGCAGGCCTCCTGGGGTGTACATGTGCCGGAACGGCGCAGCACGCAGCACCGGACGCAGGGCATCGAGCAGCGCCTCGGTTTCGGCCAGGGCGAAGCCGGGCAGCAGCACGGTGTGGCTGGCCAGGCGTTGCGGCTGGGGGCCGAACAGGTCGAGGTCGGACTGGATCATGTGGCTGCACATCTTCGAGCGGTTTGCCATTGTACCCGACAGCTACACGTCAGGGGATTGCACACGCCGGCCGGATCGAACGATGGCAGAGGACGGGATGACAGAAAAAGGAACCGCGGCACCAGGGAGAGGAGCACCGCGGTTCAAGGGGGAGCGGTTTACTGCTGGGTCACAGTGGCCAGGTTCGCGCTGCCCAGCTGGGTGATGGTGGCGGATTGGGCGACACCACTCTGGTCGACGAACGCCTTGTTGCTTTGGCCTCCCTGGGTCACGTAGGCGACGTTGATGCTGTCAGTCTGTTTGATGGTGGCTTCGTTTCCGCTTCCGTAGAGTTGGTTGGTGTAGCTCTGGTTGCTATAGCCGGACTGGTCGAGCGTGATGGTGTTGCCGGTGCCCTGGCTGCTGCCGTAGGCATAGTTGTCGGTCCCACGCTGGTCGGCGATCAGAATGTTGTCAGTGCCGTTCTGTTCGAAGTACAGCTCGTTGCTGACATCATCCTGCTTGGTCGACATCTGGTTGCCTTTACCCGTCTGGGTCAGCGTGGCCAGCTGGTCAGCGCCCTTCTGGGTCAGATTGACGCCGTTGCCATTGCCAGCCTGGTTGATGGTGGCGTTCTGGTTGGTGCCGAACTGGCCACCCATCTTGGCGCCTTTCCAGTTACTGGCGGTGATGCTGTTGCCATTGCCTTGGGTGTTGATGGTCAGGTTGAGGTTTTCACCGTTCTGATAGGTGAAATGCAGGTTGTTGTTGCCGGTCTGGGTAATGGTGGTGGTCGAGTTGTTGGTCTCGAACTGGTCCGACCAACTGGCGTTGGCATTGCCTTGCTGCGACAGGCTGACCTTGTTGCTGACGCCGAAGCTCTGGTCGATATAGCCTTCGTTCGACTGGCCGGTCTGGACCACGGAGGCCTGGCTGCCGATCTGTGTGTCCTGCCACACTTCCACGGAGTTGCCGCCCCCGTACTGGCCAATGGCAATGGTGCCGCCAGTGCCTTCACGCTGGTCGCCATAGGCCCAGTTGTCGTGGCCATCCTGATAGACCTGGATATCGCCATCGATATGGTTCAGGTGCTCGGCGGTGGCGTAGTTGTCCTGGCCGGTCTGGTTGACGGTGCTGCGATTGTTGCTGCCACCGAAGGTCTGTTCGATGAAAGCCTCGTTGCGCTGGCCGGATTGCCCGCTGGTGGCTTTGCTGCCTTCCTGGCTGTCCTGCCACACGGTGGATTTATTGCCGACGCCTTGTTGGGTTTGCAGCGATTCGTTGTTCGACCCAAGCGACTGGCTGGCGAAGGCATCGTTGTAGCTGCCTCCGGCTTGCTGGGTGATCTGGCTGCCGTTCTCGAACAGTTGCTCAGCGTAGCCGGCGTTGTACTGGCCGGTGGCGCTCTGCTGGATATCGCTGGTGCTTTCGGCCTGCACGGCGAGGTGGTTGTGGCCCTTGCCAGTCTGGTTCTGGGTGGCCGAGGCGAAGGATGCCTGGGTCTGAGAGACTTCGGCGATGTTTTCCTTGCCGTCCTGGGTCTGGGACGAGGTGCTGTCAGCAGCCATGGCCTGACCTGCGAGGGCCAGGACGATAGCGGCACTTAACGGAGCGAGCTTGTACATGGTGGTGCCTCCAGGTCTATCGGTATTGGGTGATCTGAACATGCTGGCCATTGCCAGCCTGGGTCACGGAGCTGTTGAGCCCTGAGCCGGACTGCACGATGCTGGCGCTGTTGTCGTTGCCGATCTGCTCGATGGCGGCGTTGTTGCTGCTGCCGCTCTGGCGAATCGACGCGCTGTTGCCATTTCCCTGTTGGCTGATGATGGCCATCAGGTCACTGCCTTCCTGCAAGATGTACGCTTCCTGGGCACCGCCGGACTGGACGATACGGCCCAGCAGGGCCTGACCGTTCTGGTCGAGGGCGGCGCGGTTGCCTGACCCTTGCTGCTCGATCACCGCAGCCTGGCCGGCACCGGCCGGCAGCAGGCGGATGATCACTGGTTCACCGAGGTCGTTGCCGGGTGCAAGGTCGGCATTGTCCATCAGGTCCTCTGCCCAGCAGGCCTGGCCCGCCAGGGCCAGGCAGAGCAACGGGGAGTACAGCCGTTTCATCGAAGCCTCCGGCTTTTACTGCACGACTACGTTGACAGTGCGCGTGGTGCCTTGGCTGGTGGTGATCGTCGCCGTCGGTGCCGCAGTCGGGATGATCGTGGTGCTATTGCTTACCACCAGGCGCCAGCGGCCGGTCAGCGCTACCGTGGCCGTCCCCAAGGTCTGGACGCCCGTGGTAGTGGTTACCCGCACGGTTACGGTATTGCCGGTGGTCACCGACGAGGTGCCACTGATGTCCCAGTTGTAACGGTTGTTGGAGCGCGCCGTGACCGTGGCTGTCGTGACGGCGAAGGTTTCTGCGGCAGGCCGAGGCGACACGTTGACGGTGACCGTACTTGGGGTGGACAGCCCCCCCAGCGAGTCACGTGCCTGGTAGGTGAAGGTGGTGGTGAAGGCTGTGGTTACAGTGGCCGGTGGGGTATAGGTCACGGTTGTGCCGTCGGTGCTGACCGTGCCACGGCCGGCGGCCGGCTGGGTGATGTTGGCCACACTCAGCGGTACGTTGCCTTCTGGATCGGTGTCGTTGGCCAGCACGTTGATGGTCAATGGCACGCCCAAGGTGGCAACGGTTTCCGGGTTGGCAGTCGGTGCCTGGTTAGGTGCGACGTTGATGGTGACCGTGGCCGGTTCCGACTTCAGGCCCTTGGCATCCACCGCCCGGTAGCTGAAGTTGGCTACCAGCGGTTGTGTGGCCCCGGTCGGCGGTGTGTAGGTAACCGAGGTGGTGCCGTTCAGCACGACGCCGCCAAGGCCGGTCCCGGGTTGGGTCAGGTCGCTGATGGTCAGCGGCACGTCGCCATCCGGGTCGCTGTCGTTCAGCAGCAGGTTGAGTGTGATCGGTACACCGACACTGGTGCTGCCGACATCGGCCTGGGCCAGCGGTGGCTGGTTGGCGGCCTCGACCGGGGCGCTGCCGACCACGATCACCGGCTCCACATCACTACCGCCATGGGCAGACTTGACCGTAACGGTGGCGGGCGGTTGAGCCAAATCGTTGACCGTGATGCTTTGCAGCGTGCCCGATTTCGACATGCGGCCGTAGCCTTGGGCGAGCAGGTCGGGGACCGTTACTTCGTCGCTGGAGCTGGCCTCGATCAACAGACGTTTGTTGGCCCAGTCATAGCGTGCGGTGCTGACTTTGACCACGTCGCTGAGCTTGCTCGAGAGCGCAGTCGGCTGGGTGCCGCCGACTGCGTTGCTGGCGGTGACAACCACCACCGCTGGCGGCACCGACTGGTTGAACTGCTGGCTGAAGAACAACCCGTTGTTGTCCGAAGTCAGGGTGAACTGACAAGGCGAAGGCGGCGTGCCGATCAGTGCCAGGCCATTGCGCATGCACAGGCTGGCCTCACTCGGGGCCTTGGCGAACACTTCCACGCGGGTGCCGCTGCCGTTGCGCGAATAGGTGGCGCGCTCCAGGGTGACCGGGGTTTGTGCTCGCTGGTCCAGCACCTTGCCAGACACGGTGAAAGTGTTGGTCTGAATGGCGCCCGCGGGCCCTTCGATGCGCACGAAGTTGGTATTGAAGGGGCTACCCGTGACCGCTTCGGTGATATTGGGGTCGCCGATGAAGGTTTCAGTGGTGCCCGTGTCAGGGTTGACCTCTGTATATGGCCCGCCAACCCCCTTCAGCCAAGGGCCGATCGCCCCCGCCAGCGCCCCCTGGAAGTTGCCCGGAGCGCCGATACCGATGTCCCGGGTGATGTTGATCGCGCGACGACCTGCCGTGGTGACGTTGACCGTCTCCACCCCGTAAGGGTGCGTGATGGTGTAGGTACCGGTGCGTGGGACCGATGCGCGGATACGGATGCGGGCGAAACTTTGCTGATCACCGTCTACCGGGTTTTCAGCAGCGAAGGCTGCCTCTATACCGGCAACGTAGACCTCCAGTTCATATCCGCTGTTACCCACTTGTGGTATCGAGGTTTCGGCCAGGAACCAGAACATCTCGGGTGGCCAGTTATCTGGAAATACCAGCGGCAGGGCATCGTCATAGACCCCGGGCTCGGGCAACAAGGTGCACATGTAGGCGGGCGCCCCGGGTGCGCCTGGCGCACGGGTGCTGGTGGCACGCGACTGGCACAGCTCCAGGGATTGGTCGAGGCTGTCCTTGTACCACATCGGATAGCCACCTGTGGCGAAGGTGTAGGGCCCCGGATCGACATCAGACAGCGCGGCGAACGCGGCGCTGGTAACGGTAAGAGAGAAACCGGCGGCCAACAGCGCACGGCGCGACCAAGTGTTCATGCTGCCTCCTTGAAGGCTGAGCCTTTGTCTGTTCATGGCACCAGCACCACGTCTTCGGAGTCGCTACCACCGTTGGCGCTGGTGACCTGCACCTTGGCCGGCGGAATGGGCGAGAGGGTCATGCTCAACGTCTTCACGGCGCCGGTACCGCCCAGGTTGCCGATCAGCGTGCCGTTGCCGGTATGTGCGGTAAGTACTGGAGGTGTTGTTTCGTCACTGGTGCTGGCCACCAGGGTCAGCTCGCCAGTGGACAGGCGGTACTGGGCCTGCGTGATGGTGACCAGGTCGGTCAGGGGAACGTTGCTGGTGGTCAGGCTGCTGGTCGGGATTGCCACGCTGTTGTCAGCGGACAGTGTGACGATGGTTCCGGCCGCCGGGTTGAGGGCTGACTGGGCGTACCAGGCGCCGGTGCCGTTGGCCTCGGTGAGGCTCAGGTTGGGGGTCTGGCTGGTCAGGGTGACGCTTGCCGGTGGCGGCGGGGCCAACACGAAGATGTCTTGCTGGGCGATCAGGTCGCCGTTCTCGGTATGGCGTGAGTAAGTGCTGCGTTGTGGCATCAGCGGGGTTGGCAAGGCCACTTCGGAAAGTTTGCCCGAGACAGCGAACAGCTCGGTGCGCAGGTCGATGCCACCAGGGCCTTCGATGCGTACGTAGTTGGTGTTGAATGGGCTGCCTGTTACCCGTTCTTCCAGGTTCGGGTCACCGATGAAGCGCTCGTTGCCTTCGGTGTAGGGGCCGTTGACACTGCGCAGGAACGGCCCGACATCGCCCTTGAGTGCGCCGGTGAAGTCGCCTGCGCCGGCGATGCCGATGTCGCGGGTCATGTTGATCGCCCGGCGCCCTGCAACGGGCACATCGAACACTTCAACACCATAGGGGTGGGTGACCACGTAGGTGCCCGCGGTGGGAACGTCGACCCGAATACGGACCCGGGCGAAGCTGACCTGGTCACCCTCGACAGGTTCCTCGGCGGCGAATGCCGCTTCGATCGCCGTGCCATAGCTGAGGTCGATGCCACGCGCAGCGTCGACGATGGCAGCGTCGGCAGTGAACCAGAACGCTTCGTCAGGGAAGTTGGTGGGGAAGACGATGGGTTGGGTATCGTCGAACACACCAGGTGTGGGCAGTAGCGTGCACATGTATGAGGGTGCGCCAGGTGCGCCTGCGACCCGGGAGCTGACGGCCTTGGTCAGGCACAGGTCGAGGGTACGACCGTGGCTGTCCTGGTACCAGGCGGGGAAGCCGCCGTTGGCTGGGACGTAAGCGCCTGGATCGACAGCGTTCAAGGCGGCCTGCGCGGGAAGCTGGAGAATGCCGGCGAAAATCGCCACTGCCAGCGGGTGGGGTATCGGTCGGTGCATGAGTCAATTCCTCCTGCAAACGGGCCCATGGACTTGGGGCGTCTGGGAGGAGATCGGCAAGAGCTGTGCCAACACCTGAAAAATGCTTTGCAGGCCTTGTGGTGCAGGGGCTACAGATTCTCAGTAGGGCTTTATGCCAGCCGCTGGCGGTGGGCAGCGTTCCCCCAAGGTTGGGGATTGGGGGCCGGTAATTCAAACCCGGTTTTAGAAGCCAATGCGGTTTTTGCTACAGTGCTACGGCGGTCCCTTCCCCAAGCCGAGCCAAGCGATGCAACCCCTCGACCACCTTTCCCTGAACCTGTTCATCGTCGTCTGCGAAGAAGGCACCATCGCCCGCGCAGGCGAGCGCGCGTTCATGGCGCCGTCCGCTGTCAGCAAACGTATTTCAGACATTGAGGCGCGCTTTGGCACCGCCTTGCTCAAACGTAGCAAGCGCGGCGTGGAGCCCACCCCGGCGGGGCTTGCACTGCTGCGCCATGCCAGGGAAATGACCCGCGCCATGGAACGCCTGGACAGCGAGCTGAGCGAATACGCCCACGGCGCGCGTGGTCATGTGCGGGTGCTGGCCAATGTATCGTCGATCATGGAGTTTCTGCCCGAAGAACTGTCAGCGTTCATGCTGGAATACCCACTCATCCAGGCCGATATCGAAGAGCGCTTCAGCGCCGATGTCGTTCGTGGTGTGGCCGAGGGCACTGCAGACCTCGGTATCTGCCGCAAATCCATGGCGGTGGGTGACCTGGATTTCGTACCGTATCGGCAGGATCACCTGGCCGTGGTCGTTGCTGCTGACCACCCGTTGGCCGGCCGCAGCCAGATTGCCTTCGAGGAAACCCTGGGTTACGACCACCTGGGGCTATCGGCCTTTGCCACATTGAACGCTTTCATGCGTAAAAGCGCTGAACAGTCAGGCAAGGCGCTGCGTTTTCGTTCGTACGTGTCGTCGTTCGACGCGGCATACCGTCTGGTGCAGTTCGGCCTTGGCCTGGCGGTGTTCCCGCAAGAGGCCGTATCCCGCTATGCGGCGTTGTTCGACCTGCGGGTCATTGCGCTGACTGACGACTGGGCGCTTGGCGAATTCGTCATCTGCATGCGCGACCGGCACACGCTCTCGCTGTCGGCTCGGCGCCTGCTTGACCACCTGTTGCTGCGTGCACCGGCCTGGCAGGTCGCGGGCTGATCCATCGTGGCTGACGATGGATCAGCCCGCGAAACACGTCTTTTCTGCCCGTCATCCAGCTCTTAGTCTGGCGCAACGCTTCAGACAGAGAGACCGCGATGACAACAATAACAATCAATGAAGTCGGCCTGCGCGATGGCTTGCAGAGCCTGCAAGTGATCATGCCGACAGCAGCCAAACGCCGCTGGATCGACGCCGCTTACGGCGCCGGCGTGCGTCATATGGAAGTCGCGTCGTTCGTGTCGGCACGCTTGCTGCCGCAGATGGCCGATGCCCGCGAAGTGGTTGCCCACGCCCTCACGTACCCGGACCTGCAAGTAACCGTGCTGGCTCCAAACCTTCGTGGCGCAAGGGACGCACTTGAATCGGGTGCACACCGCATCGTCGCCCCGGTATCGGTGAGCACGGCGCACAGCCTGGCCAACGTGCGCCGCACGCCAGTGGAGATGGTCGAGGAACTGGGGCGCATGTGCCAGCTGCGTACTGAAATGGGCCTGCATGGGGTGCAAGTCGTGGCCGGCATGTCAGTGGCCTTTGGCTGCACCCGCCAGGGCGAGGTGCCGCTGGCTGACCTGTGTGCGTTGACCCGCCAGGTGATCGAAGCCGGTTGCGACCTGGTCTCCCTGGGAGACACCACTGGCTATGCCAATCCGGGCCAGGTAGCAACGGTGCTTCAGGCCGTACGGGAGATTGCAGGCGACCGTCTCAAGGCCGCGCACTTCCATGACACCCGGGGCCTGGCCTTGGCCAACAGCCTGGTGGCGGTGCAGCAGGGCATTGGGGAACTGGATGCCTCCCTGGCGGGCCTGGGAGGGTGCCCGTTCGCCCCTGGCGCGTCTGGTAATACCGTGACCGAGGACCTGGTGTTCATGCTGCAAAGCATGGGCTACGACACCGGCATCGACTTGCCTGCGCTAATCGAAACCCGGCAGGTACTAAGCGAAGCGCTACCGGGCGAGCCACTTTACGGCTTCATCGCCCGGGCCGGATTGCCGCTCAACTTCGCCAACACACACCGCCACGCCTGAATTGCCCGTAAGAGGAGCATCACAATGTCCAGACTTCCCTTGGACGGCATCCGTGTCGTTGAGATTTCGCATATGGTCATGGGCCCGACGTGCGGCATGATCCTTGGCGACCTTGGCGCCGAAGTCATCAAGATCGAGCCGGTACGCGGCGACGGCACACGCCGTTTGCTGGGCGCAGGGGCGGGCTTTTTCCGCACCTTCAACCGCAACAAACAATGCATTGCTGTCGATGTTGAAACGCCCGAGGGCCGTGAGGCCGTGCTGCAATTGATCGACACCGCCGATGTCTTCATCGAGAACTTCAAGCCCGGGCGTATGCAGAAGCTGGGTCTGAGCTACGACGCACTGTGCCAGCGCAATCCAGGGCTGATCTATGCCTCGCACAAGGGGTTTCTCAGCGGGCCATACGATAACCGCCTGGCGCTGGATGAAGTGGTGCAGATGATGGCCGGTCTGGCCTACATGACAGGGCCGGTAGGGCGCCCGCTGCGCGCAGGCAGCTCGGTGAACGACATCATGGGTGGCATGTTCGGCGCCATTGGCGTGCTGGCCGCACTCAACGAGCGCCACAGCACCGGCAGGGGCCGTGAGGTGCAAAGTGCCCTGTACGAGAATTGCGTGCTACTGGCTGCCCAGCATATGCAGCAGTACGTGGTCACCGGTGAAGCCGCAGCGCCGATGCCGAACCGCATCAGTGCCTGGGCCATCTATGACGTGTTCACTTTTGCCGGTGGCGAGCAGATGTTTGTCGCCGCCACAGGGGAAGGCCAGTGGCACGCGTTATGCCGGGTACTGGGGCAGACCGCTTTGCTTGATGACCCGACCCTTGGTAGCAATAACGACCGCGTGTTGCAGCGGCCACGGCTGCTGGCGCACCTGGCCGAGGTGTTTGCGCCGCTGGACGCCGCGCAGTTGGCGTTGCAGCTGGAAGCCAACGGCATTCCTTTCGCGCCGATCCGCCGCCCTGAAGAGCTTTTCGAGGACCCCCACCTGCTACAGAGCGGTGGCATGGCCGAGCTGCAACTGGAAGACGGCAGCCACACACCGATGCCGTTATTGCCGCTGTCACTGGACGGCCAGCGCCTGCAGCCACGGCGGGCGATCGCGCGGATTGGTGAGCACACCCGCCAAGTGATGCGTGAACTGGGTTACAGCGACGCGCACATTGCCCAGCTGTGTGCGGCGGGCGTGCTGAAAACAGACGACGCGGCTTGAGGAGGCCTTGAGATGGCGATCTACCAATATGACAACCTTGCACCCAACCTGCACCCGGAAACGTTCATCGCCGAGGATGCCAGCGTCATCGGCGACGTTACCCTGGAACAAGGCGTCAGTGTATGGCCGCAGGCCGTGCTACGGGGCGACAACGAAGCGATCCGTATCGGCCAGCACAGCAATGTGCAGGAGGGTGCTGTCTTGCATGCCGACCCCGGCTTTGCGTTGACAGTGGGGCAAGGTGTCACCATCGGCCACCAGGCCATGCTGCACGGCTGCACCATCGGCGATGGCGCGCTGATCGGCATTCAGGCGGTGGTGCTCAATGGCGCGGTCATCGGCAACAACTGCCTGGTGGGTGCAGGCGCCATCGTCACCGAAGGCAAGGTGTTTCCCGACAACTCGTTGATCCTGGGCGCACCTGCCAAGGTAGTGCGCGAGCTCACTGCCGATGCCATCGCCAGTATGCAGCGCAATGCGACCGAGTACGTCGCAAAAGGCCAGAGCTTCAAGGAAAAGCTGATCCGTATTCGCTAAAAAAACCTGCTGGTGGCGCCCTTCGAGGCGTCGCTGCTCTCCAATAATTACAAGAATGGAGATTCACCATGGTTGCTTTGACCGGCGAACTGGCGCGTGAGCGCAACGACAGTCACATCAATGAGCTGCTGCTATACCGCCGTGTGGCCTGGCGCATCATGCCGCTGGCTATCATCTGCTTCCTGTTCTCCTACTTCGACCGCATCAACATCAGTTTTGCGAAGACACAAATGCAGCAGGAACTGGGCCTCAGCGATGCTGCCTACGGCCTGGCCGCGAGTATGTTCTTCGTCGGCTACGTGCTATTCGAAGTGCCCAGCAGTCTCGGCCTGAAACGCTACGGGGCTCCGGCCTGGATCTGCCGGATCATGGTGTCCTGGGGCCTGGCGACGGCTGCGCTGGTATTTGCCTATACCCAGTACACGCTGTACTTCCTGCGCTTTCTGATCGGCGTCATGGAGGCCGGTTTCGGCCCGGCGATCCTGTTCTACCTGGCATGCTGGTTTCCGCGCAAGCACCTGGCGAAGATGAATGGGCTGTGGTTCCTGGCGGTGCCGCTGGCCGGGGCGGTGGGTGGCCCGGCTGCGGGCTTTTTGCTGGGGACAATGGACGGCGTGTTGGGCCTCGCTGGCTGGCACTGGTTGTTCCTGATGTCCGGGCTGCCGTGTGTGCTGCTGGGCCTGCTGGTGCTGTGGAAGCTGGACCGCGATATCGAGGCGGCGAAATGGTTGAGCCGCGAGGAGAAGGACCTGCTGGCGGAGAACCTTGCCCAGGACAAACGCGCTGCAAAACCGATACTCGGCTCGATCTGGCGGGTGTTGCTGACCCGTGAAGTGGCGATCATGGCGTTCATCTACTACGTGGTCAAAACCGCGTCCTACGGGCTGAATTTCTGGATGCCGCACCTGATCAAGTCCTCGGGGGTGCAAGACATGCTGTGGGTTGGCGTACTGTCGGCATTGCCTTATGCGGTAGCGTGCATCGGCATGGTGTTGCTGACTCGCCACTCCGACCGCACCGGCGAGCGCAAGCGCTATCTGGTGTACTGCCTGCTGGCGGCCGCCGTCGGTTACCTGCTGGCGTGCCTGTTCTCCGACTCTCCCTTCGCGATGATGACCGCGCTGGTGCTGGCCACTGCGGGCACCTTTATCGCTATCCCGATATTCTGGACCATTCCACAGTCGACGTTCTCGGGGCTGGCAATTGCCACCGGCACCGCCGCGATCAACTCGGTGGGACAGCTGAGCGGCATCGTTGCACCAGTGATGGTGGGCAAGATCAATGACCTTACCGACAGTACCTACATGGGCATGCTGTCAATCGCGCCGCTGATCCTGGTCGCATGCCTGGTGGTGATGCGTTACGTGCGCAACCCTAAAAGCTGATTGGCGCTGAGTCTTCGAACAACAACAAGAACAAGAGCAAGGCATACCAATGATCGTGATCTTTCGGCGAGCATCGCTGGTGCTCTCGGTGCTTTACTGCGCCTGTCAAACCGCCCAGGCTGCCTTCATCCATGACGGCAGTGGCAGCCTGGAACTGCGCAATTTCTATTTTGACCGCGACTTCCACGGTGACAGCGCCACGCAATCGCGGCGCGGTGAATGGGCCCAGGGCTTCATGCTGCGCTTGCAGTCTGGCTATACCGACGGCGTGGTTGGCTTTGGCCTGGACGCAGCCGGCATGCTGGGGCTCAAGCTGGACTCCTCGCCTGACCGTAGCGGTTCCGGCCTGTTGCCGCGAGGCAGCGACAAACGCGCCGCGGATGACTACGCCAAGGCCGTGGCTACCTTCAAGGCCAGGCTGGCGCAGAGCGAATTGAAGGCGGGGGGCCTGAGCCCGCAACTGCCATTGCTGGCGTCCAACAGCAGCCGCTTGTTCCCCCAGTGGTTCAACGGTGTGCAACTGGTGAGCAAAGACTTGGACCGGTTTACGTTCACCCTGCTGCAGGTGGATGCCACCAAATTGCGTGACTCCACCGACTATGAGGACCTGACCGCCATGGCGCAGCAAGGGGCCTATTCGGCGGCGGTCACCAGTGATCGTCTGCGCTACGCCGGCGTCGATTACCAGCCGTTGAACAAACTGACCCTCAGCCTTCACACCAGTGCGCTCGAAGACCTGTTCCGGCGTGATTTTGCCGGGTTCAAGTTCAAGACCCGCCTAGGGCCGGGGGATGTGTTCACCGAGTGGCGCTGGTTCAATGCAAGGGAGCAGGGCCGGGCGTTGCTGGGCGGGGTCGACAATCAGACCCTCAGTACCAACTTCGGGTACAGCGTTCAGGGCCACACGTTCAGTGGCGGCTATCAGAAAGTGCGTGGGGATACGGCATATGCCTACGTGGGGGGCACCGATACCTACCTGTTCAGCGAACAGCAGGTCAGCACTTTTGCCTTGGCGAACGAACGGGCGTGGATGCTGCGTTACGACTTCAACTTTGCTGCCGTGGGCATCCCCGGGCTGACGTTCAACGTGCGTTATGTAAAGGGCGATCAGGTGGACCCGCAACGCATTGCCAGCGTCAAGGGCAGGGCATTGGCCGCTGGCGACGGAGAGGGGCGGGAATGGGAGCGGACTACGGATATCACCTATGTGGTGCAGTCGGGGGCGCTCAGGAATGTGTCGCTGCGTTGGCGCAATGCGACCATGCGCTCGAATTTTGCCGATGCAGCGGATGAGAACCGGGTGATCGTCGGGTACACGTTCGAATTCTGAATTCAGACACAATCTTCGTTGGGCGCAGCCGGTTTCGCTTGCGCTTTGGATCTGCGCGGTTTGCGTGGTTTTTTCGTCGGCCGCTTGCCGGGCTTGAGCTGCCAGCGGTCGGCGTTGGCGAGCAGGCGTGCCTGGATTGCGGGTGGGTAGTCGCTCAGGGTTGTCACGGGTGGGACGGGCTTGCCGGGCATGCCGGCCTCGCGGATGACCTTCGGCCAGCGCGGTCGCCAGCACAGCAGCAGGCTGAGCCAGTGGGCGGTGCCGATGATGACGAAAGCGGGCCAGACAAACAGCAGGACAACTTTGAACAGCCAGCTGCTCTTGCGGAAGAAACGCCCAAGCCCTTCGAACTGGGCGCTGAATGCCTGGATGGGTGAGGGTAGCTGGGTACTCAGGCGAGGGCGGGGGACGGCGTGTGGGCCTTCTTCCATGTAACGGCGGATGAATTCCCACTCATCACGCAGTTCGCTGCCGCCTTGGCCTTGTTTGCCGAGCAGGGCCATTTCCATGTGGGGCAGGCCGGTGCGGCTGGGGTGCCAGACCAGGCCGAGTCGCATGCCCATGCTGAGTGGGTCATCTTCTGGATATAAGCCAGTGCTCCCGGTTGTTTTCCAGGGGAAGGTGACGATTCCACCGCAATAGTGCGGTCTATGCAGATGAACTTGCTGGGTGTTCCGGTTGAAGCGGACAAGTAGGTGGCGACTGGTTAGTATTTCCAGTCTTGTCAACTGAAATCCATATTTGGCATATAAATAGTAGGTCATGCCACCGATGGATAGCATGTATATGCTAAACAGGATCGAGGTGGGGGAAATAAATTCAGGCTGAGTAATAGTGCTGTAAATTGAGCCAAGCGTTATATATAGCCATGCATAAGTCATCGGGCCCAAGCCGCCCAAGGTCATTAATGTAATAATTCCACGCTTTTCTTCCGAGCCGCCGCACCTCATTTCCATATAGGTATCATTGAAGGTGAATATAGGGCCGCGTGTGCGTGGGGTGCTGCTGACTGAGTTGAAGTGGATATCCTCGTTTAGTTCGCTTTCATATAGATCTACAGTTGTCGGCTTGTCTGCTGGCTTTGTATTCGCATTTTCTTGAGTCGATAGTTTCCAAAACCCCCATTCTATTAGATACATTTACAGTACCTCACTGAAGGCCGAGTGGAGATTTGCCAGTTCTTCTTCTTCGGTGAATGTGCTTGACTTTTTATCAATGCGATAAGTGCTACGTTTGCACCATTTTTCCAAGGCATCATCTTCAAATATGATAATGATTACCGTTAGTGCTAGACCTAGCCAGAAAGCGCCGAGGACCAGTCGTGCTAACATAAGGCGAGCAGTTGCTGTACCTAATGTACTGGAGAGCACGCTCAGTGACTGACTTAGCGCCCTTAAAAGTCGGTGTCTACCGTTTTGTGCCAAATACTCGAAAAGCGGGCGGGCTATTGCGATGGCAGTACCTAACTCGGCTAAAGACAAGGCTGACGTCGCCATTGCGCGTGTGAAATATGCGCCGCTCAATAAACGAGACTTTGTCAGTGCACTATCTTGAGAGTAATGCTGCACGCCATCCATAAAATCCCACCATGCCAGTATGAAACCACCTGTCCCAGCTAGACTGGCTCCCCAAACTTTCAAACGCCCTAAAGCGGCCGCTGCTCCTCGTCCGGTCACACTGTTCGCGCCGTACCGCGCGACCACCTGGTCCACATAACTGGCTCCAACTTCGAAGCCCGCCGCAGCCGTGGTCATCGCGGCCGCCAGGAGTTCGGTCTTCACCCGCGCATCACTGTCAGGCAATTCGCGCGCTTTGAAGGCCATCAGCATCCCCTCCAGCAGGCACACCAGCCCGGAAACACGCACTTTGTAGAAGTCACTGTTCCGGGCCTGCATCAACCCTTCAGCCCAGGCCTGGTCGAGGTACCTTGATACCTGGCCTGTACTGCGTTGTGGGTTGATGGGCTGCCCGCTACGTGCAGCTTCACTCAGGCGAATATCGACAGCCGTTTCATGCACCGAAGCGAACAAGGTCAGCCGCAAACCCTGGTGCAGTGCGCGGTCCATGCTGTTGGGGGTCGCGGTGCGCAGCACTTGCCGCCCCAGCGCGACGTACCAGGCATACAGGCCGATGCTGGCCGTGCTGCTCTGTGCCTGCATCTGTTCGTACAGGGTGTTGATGCGCCCAAAGGCATTGGCAGCGGCATGGGCTTGCCTGGCAAGCGCTTCCGGCAGGGCGAAGGATGACGCTGACGACGGTTCGGCCTTGGCGGCTTCCAGCAGCGCCGCCAGTTCTTCCCGCAGGTCCTCCTGATTGTAGGTGATGCCGCGTATTGCCAGGTTGCCCCGGTCTGCTACGTCGCTGCGCCACCAGTGGTCCAGCACTTTCGTGCCCCATTCACTCAGCTCCATGCCGATCACGCACTGGCCGGTCTGTTCGGCAAAGGCCAGGCCGTTGATGAGGTCGGCGTTGTCGTAGCGGTCCAGTGCCTGCAACAAGCGTTCGCTGACCACCCAGCGGGCATGGTCCTTGGCGCGGTCTTCGGCGGCTTGCTGGGCGTGTTGCATGGCCTGCTCGAAACCGTCGAGCTGATCGTGCATGGCCTGGCGGTCGACCAGGTGGCCGTATTTCTGGTCGAACCGCTTGCGGAACTCGCCGGCATCCTGGCGGGCCTGGACTTTGCTGCGGACGTCGCGCTCGAACTGTGCCAGGTGGGGCTTCATGCGTTCATCATGTGCATCGGCCTGTTGCCTGGCACGTTCGGAGAACAAGTAGATCTCGGGATGCAGGTGGGGCTGGTTGCGGACTTTTTCGGCCATGACTTCGCGCTTGACGATCTGCTCGGCCACCATCTGCGGGTAGAGTTTTTCGATTTCCAGGAACGACTGCGCGACCAGCAGCTTGCGTTCGTTGTCGACCCCGGGTTCCACGGTGCGCGCCAGCCACTGGGTCTTCACATCCTCGACAGCGGCGTTGCGCCAGGCGTTGAGCTCCTGGGTGATCCCGATGGCGTCTTCGATGACGATGGCGGCGCCACGGGGTTTGCTGTGGTTCACCAGCGGTGCCAGCGCTTGGCGTGATGCGTGTGGCGAGACGATCTGGTCGTTGTTGAACGGCTGCAGGTCCAGCAGTGCCTGCAGGTCTGCATCGTCCTGGGCCTTGAAGTCGGCCACCCAGTTCAGTTGGTCATGCTTGAGGACGTGGGGCTGCGGTGGGGCGTCGGAAGGCTGGATGAAGCGGGCGATATCGATTGTGGGCAGGCTGCTGCGGTATTCGTCGTCGAGCAAGCGGTAGTTGTCGAGCATGCGCGGGGTTAGCGGGGAAGGGCTGAACAATGGGCGCAGCTCCTGGATGTCATCCAGGTCGTAGAGGGTGATGGTCCAGCCGAAACCGCGAAGGATCTCATCCAGATTGCCGGCGCTGGGGGCAGGCTCCCAGGGGGCGTCGCTGCTGATATACAGCAGCGAACCATTGGGCGCCACGCGGTACTGGCTGTGCCATTCGTAGGCCGGAGCGCTATGGCGCTTGATCAGCAGGTAGAGAAAGCCCTCGCGCAAAGGGCGGATGGCGTAGCTGGAATGGGTCAGCTCGCCGACATCCTGGAACGGGCTGAGATAGCCCGGCAATTTGGGCAGGCGGGCACGTTGTGCCGGGTTGCCGCCGACGGCGGCGTAGCGCAGGGGCAGCAGTTCGAAGCGGCGGGTGCAGTCGGCGACGGGGCTGTTGCGCAGGGCCGGGCGGTAGCCGGAGGTGATGCGCCTGCACAGTTCGAGGGTTTCGTTGAGTGAGTCCATGGTTGTGTTGTGCCTCAGTCCTTGGTGCGCAGGCAGCGCTGCACGTTGTCCATCAGGGATGTCTGCTGCTCGCGCGTGGCGGCAATCGCCTCCTGCCAGGCTGGCGAGCTACTGAGCTGTTCGCCACCGCGAGCCAGCATCAGCACATAGCTGATAAGGTCTTCTTCACGTCCCAGGCCTTGCGCGCGCGCCTGATCCAGATAGTGCTGAATCAAGCCAACCCGTGTGCCGTGGCAGGCAGCGTGCAAGGTCGGGCAGGACTGCTCGTTCTTGAGCAACTCGGCAAGTTGATAGCTCAGCGGGTCACCCGCCAGTTCGGCCCAACACGCTTCGTTCAACGTGATTGGCGGACAGTGCGTGGATTGAGGCTGATCCCCCCCGGATATCTGCATCCACAACCGCTTGCTCGGGTGTGCCACGGGTGCCCACCAGTGATGGATGGGGGCCAGCCATTCGCTTACCCCAGGCAGCTCACGGTGCCTATCCAGCACTAGCAGCGCCGCGGCGGTGTGGAAGCGCAACAGGTACGAGTGGCCGTCCGTGCCCGTGACGATGTTGGCGTGGCTCAAGTGTCCTGCGAGCCGGGCAGCGGGAAGCGCGCTGACTATCCAGCCGCACACGGCGCCAGCAGCACCTTGTTCAAGTTGCCACTGGAAGTCGTACTGGGCCGAGACATCGGAACCGAGGCGCGAACCGAACAACCAAGGGCCTGCTGTCCGCAGGTTGCTGAACTGGGCTTGCTGCAGCAGTGGCCAGCAGCGGCCCGTGTAGTGCCCGGTCAGTTGTTCCTGCACCTTGGGTGTCAAATTGGCCATTTCCACGATGGCGCTGAGGCGATAGTGATCGGATGCCCGCAGCACATCGACCATTGCTCTGACAAATGGGCTGGGCATCAGCTTGCTCCTTCCATGCGAATGATGGTGTGGCCGTCGGCGATCGCCTTGAGCAGGCAGCTGAGGCAAATGGGCTCGCCCGGCGCTGGTACGCCAGACGTTGAAGTGACGCGATTGCTACCCGTAGCCTGCTGGCTGACAGGCCCTTTGAAGGCCAGCGCCAGGCCGTCCAGCGTGATACCGGCGCCGTCGACTCTCAAAAGCCCTGCGGGGCTGCGGATCGTCAGGCTTTCGCTGACCTGGATGTCATAAACCTTGGTGGTGTGCCGGATGGCTTCGCCCGTTTGCAACGTGCTGTGACCGGCAACCACCTGTTCGCGGTGGCCGCCGATTTCTACCGTGTGGTTTGCCTTGGTGATGTCCTGCCGGTGGTTCCCTACCTGTTCGATTCGGTCCTTGCCTGTGGTGATCCTGTGGTTGCGGCCGATGCTCAGGCTGTCGTCGTTGCCGATTTCGTGTACCCGGTTCTGGCCGATGCCAACAGACTCGTCACGGGCAATGTCTTCGCGACGGTCCTGACCGATCGAAATCGTCTCGTCTCGTTCGACGCGTTCGGTACGATCGTTACCCACGCGTGTGGTTTCGTCGTGCTTGACGATGTTGTTCTGGTCCCGCTCGGCATGAATGAACACCTCCTGCCGACCCAGTTCATCCTCAAAGCGCAGCTCGTTGAAGCCTTCGCCTTTATGGGTCTGGCTCTTGATGGTCATGCGCGTCTTGTGCTCGGGCAGGTCATAGGGCGGCAACTGGTTACCGCAATAGGTGCGCCCGGTGATCATCGGCTGGTCCGGGTCGGCGTTGACGTACTGGATGATCACATCCTGGCCGATGCGCGGGATGGCCATCGAACCCCAGCTGCCCCCCGCCCAACCTTGCGACACGCGCACCCAGCAGGAGCTGAACTCGTTGTTTTCGCTTTCCCGGTCCCAAGGAAAGCTCACTTTCACCCGGCCCCATTGGTCGCAATAGATTTCCTCGCCCTTGGGCCCGACCACCGTCGCCATGTGCGGGCCGTCGATGCGTGGCTTGGGCAGGGGGGCCGGGCGCCATTCGGTCCTGCCGGGAACCAGCAATGCTTCCTGTTTGTAGCGGGTGCCTTGCTGCGAGCCGGCGGCCTCTTCCTGCAGGCTGGTGAACTGGGTGCCTTCGTGATGCACGCTGACCGTGCGCCAGTGCACGTTGAGGTCTTCACGCGGGTGCTCGATGAGGGTGAAGCTCAGCCCCGGTTGCAGGCGCACATCGTCGCCTTCCACTTCGGCAATGCGTGCATCATGGCGCAGGGCCGTGAGGCGGGTGGCAGTGAACGGAACCCCGACCGCATCACGCTTGTATCGGCCGGGGTAGTCGAAGCGCTCATAGTTCAGCGATTGATGGGTGTTGCTATTGTCGTAAGCCTGGTGTTCCTGACGGTATTGTGGGTGAGTGAAGGTGTAGTCCCGTTGCACCTGCCGCGCTGTTCGAACCTGTTCGCTGTAACGCAAGCGCCGCAGGCAAGGCCTGGCCTGATCGCCGCCTCCAACGGATCGGTACAGCACCTGATCGGGGCCAACGTCGTCATTGTGAAACCCTTCATCCTCGTCATCGGTCTTGATGGCCCCCCGGCTGATCTGCCCCAGCGCCAGTAGCCGGTCAGTGATGACCAGCAAGTGCTGTTTCGGCGTGTGTTCGAAGCGGTAGACAATGCCTTCCTCGGCGGCCAGGCGGGCCATGAAGTCGAGGTCTGTTTCACCGGCCTGCACGCAAAATTCGCGCACCTGATGCGGGTCGAGACACTTGAGCTCGTAGGCATTCACGCCCTGGCGTTTGAGCATGATCTCGAGAATCTGCGGCACGGTTTTCTGCTGGAAGATGCGCCAGTTCGAGCGTAGCCCGGCGCGGGCCAGCATGGGCTCGACCAGTGCCCGGTAACGGGTGCGATGGAAGCCTGTTTCTCCCTGGCTGAAGGTGCTGACCAGGCCGTGCACGTAGCGCAACGGGCGCTCACCCTGCCAGAGGGTGAACAGCACCGGTTTGTCGAGGAGCTGGCCGAAGTCGACATCGTCTTCGAAGCTGATCAGCTCCAGCTGCAGCCGGAACGGTGAGCTGATGGCTTCGTCCAGTTCGAACGACACCACCTCAAACTCGCTACGGCCAACCAGCGGCTGGAAAGTGAAGCGCAGATCGGATTGGCTGGGCATGTGGCGTCCCCCGTTACTGTTGCAGAATGGCGTTGAGCGATTCGAGGACTTCGGCGGTTAGCAGGTCGAGGCGGTAGCTGTAGTAGCTGTAGGCGCAGACCATGGCGATGACCGAGATGACCAGCGGGGTCCACCAGGGCCACTGCCAGCGGCGCATACGGTGGGGGCAATGGACGACGTTGCTATAGGGGTCGCTCACTGTTTCCGGCGTGGGGCCACGCAGTTGGCGAATGACCTTGTGCATCCGGCTGATCAGCGCGCGAAGGATTTCTTCGCCCTTGGGGTCAAGGGCGTATTTGCCTTGCAGGCCCAGGCAAAAGCAGAAGTACAGGAACTCCAGCACATCCTGGAATTCCTTTGGCGATTGCATGATGCGCTCGAGCAGCACGAAGATCTTTTCGCCGCCCTGGGTTTCGTCGTGGAAGATGCTCAGCAGCGGTTCGTGGCTCCAGCACGAGTTCTGGCCCCAGGGGCGGGTCATCACGGCCTCGTCCAGGTGCAGGCACAAGGCGTAGGAATAGACTTCCTGATGGACCGCGCAATAGCCGTGCTGTCGCATTTCCTCGCGGATAGTACCGATCTGCGTTTGCACGGTCTTGTGCACGAACTGGATGTTGGGCAGGTCATCCAGTGTGCGCAGGCGAATGACCAGGCCGAACAGCTGGCTTGCCGCGTCGAGCATGAGGTTGTCGTAGCCGCCGCGTAGCTGAAAGTCCGGGTCGGCCGGGTAGCTGGTCAGGTCTGTTGCGTATTCAGGACCCGCGCCACCAGCAGGCCGTGGGGTTTCATTTGTGTCTTCAAGCAGGATTGGCTTTTGGTGGGCGGGCACTGGTTTGCCAGTGCGCTCGGACTCTTTGGGCATCCTTGATCCTCGTCTCTTGGCAGGTCAAACACTCGCAGTGCACCTACTTCCATGCGGCGGGGCGCAAGCATTTGCGAAAGTTTGAAGACTAACGAGGAATCAATTTTTGAGACAGATTGAAACTTCCTAATGCGTTGTAAGAAGTTTCGCTAAAAGTTGTTTTTAAGTGTTTCTTGTCAAAAAAATGATGTTTTGTACAGGTTGGGAGGCAAAGCATGAAACCGGTTTCAAAACCTTTCTGAACGCGCTAGATTATTCGGCTGTCTCTTGATGGCCTATCAAGATCACCTCTCAATTGAAAATCAGATGGCGCTTATCAAGGCCGCCCCACAGCCGATGAGGATTCGCAATGCCTGAGCATGCCCCAGACAACCCGCGCAGGGATTTTCTGCGCAAGACCTTGACCCTGATCCCTGTCGTTACCGTGGCCAGCACGGGGCTTGGCGCAGGCGCCAGCCAGCTGCTTGCGGCCCCGCAACAGCCACCGAACGTGCCCGCCACGCCACCTGCGGGCGACTATCGACCGACATTCTTCAGCGCCGAAGAGTGGGCTTTTGTTCAGGCTGCCGTGTCGCGCATCATCCCGGCCGATGAGCTTGGCCCAGGGGCACTCGAAGCGGGTGCCGCCGAGTTCATCGACCGGCAGATGAATACCCCCTACGCGACTGGTGCACAGTGGTACATGCAAGGGCCGTTCAACGCCGACGCCGCGCCCGAGCTGGGCTACCAGCTGCAGCTCAGCCCGCAACAAATCTATCGCCTGGGCATCGCTGCCGTGGACGGCTGGTGCAAGGCCAATGGAGGACAGGTTTTTGCTGCGCAAGATAGCGCTACCCGGGACCGCATTCTCAGCAAGTTGGAGGCAGGAGAGCTGGTTTTCGAAACCGTTCCGGCCAAGGTGTTCTTCAGCCTGCTGGTGCAAAACACGCGTGAAGGGTTCTTCTGCGACCCGATTCATGGCGGCAACAAAGGCATGGTCGGCTGGACTCAGATCGGCTTCCCCGGCGCCCGCGCCGACTTCATGGACTGGGTCGAGCGCAATGAGCCTTACCCGTTCCCGGCTGTATCGATCCGTGGTGAGAGGGCCTGAGGCATGGCGACGGTGTTGAACAAAGTGGATGCGGTGATCGTCGGCTTCGGCTGGGCCGGTGCGATCATGGCCAAAGAGCTGACCGAGGCCGGGCTGCACGTGGTAGCCCTGGAGCGGGGGCCGATGCAGGATACCTACCCCGAAGGCAGCTACCCGCAGGTGATCGATGAGCTGACCTACAGCGTGCGCAAGAAGCTGTTCGTCGATGTATCGAAAGAAACCGTCACTGTCCGCCATAGCGTGAATGATGTGGCATTGCCCAATCGCCAGCTGGGCGCATTCCTGCCGGGCAAGGGCGTGGGGGGCGCGGGCCTGCACTGGTCGGGAGTGCACTTCCGGGTCGACCCCGTCGAGTTGCGCCTGCGCAGCCACTATGAAGAGCGCTACGGGCGCAGGTTCATTCCCGAAGGCATGACCATCCAGGACTTCGGCGTCAGTTACGAAGAGCTGGAGCCCTATTTCGACTTTGCCGAAAAGGTCTTTGGCACTTCAGGCCAGGCCTGGGCCGTCAAAGGCCAGGTGGTCGGTGAAGGGAAGGGCGGCAACCCCTATGCGCCGGACCGTTCCAACCCGTTCCCGCTGCCCGCGCAGAAGAACGTTGTATCGGCAAGGCTGTTCGAAAAGGCTGCCACCAGCCTGGGCTACAAACCCTACAACCTGCCGTCGGCCAACACGTCGGGGCCATACACCAACCCCTACGGGGCGCAGATGGGGCCTTGCAACTTCTGCGGTTTCTGCAGCGGCTACGTGTGTTACATGTACTCCAAGGCCTCGCCCAACGTGAATATCCTGCCGGCGCTGCGCCAGGTGCCCAACTTCGAGTTGCGGCCCAATGCCCATGTGCTGCGGGTGAACCTGGACGACAGCAAGCGCAAGGCCACCGGCGTGACCTACATCGATGCCCAGGGACGCGAGGTGGAGCAGCCGGCAGAGCTGGTGATTCTGGCCGCTTTCCAGTTCAACAACGTGCGTCTGATGCTGCTTTCCGGCATTGGCAAACCTTACGATCCGGTGAAGAACGAAGGTGTGGTCGGGCGTAACTTCGCCTATCAGAACATGGGGACAGTCAAGGCGTTCTTCGACAAGGACACCTACACCAACAACTTCATCGGCGCGGGTGGCAATGGCATTGCCATCGACGATTTCAACGCCGACAACTTCGACCATGGCCCGCACGGCTTCGTCGGCGGTTCGCCAATGTGGGTGAACCAGGCCGGCAGCCGGCCGATTGCCGGCACCTCCAACCCGCCGGGCACACCGGCCTGGGGCAGTGCCTGGAAGAAAGCCACGGCCGACTACTACAACCACCAGGTGTCGATGGACGCCCACGGCGCACACCAGTCCTACCGTGGCAATTACCTGGACCTGGACCCCACCTACCGCGATGCCTACGGTCAGCCGCTGCTGCGCATGACGTTCGACTGGCAGGAAAACGACATCAAGATGAACCAGTTCATGGTCGACAAGCTGAGCAAGATCGCCCAGGCGATGAACCCTAAGGCCATTGCCGTGTTGGGCAAGCAGGTCAAGGACCACTTCAACACCACCAGTTACCAGACCACCCACCTGAACGGCGGGGCGATCATGGGCACCGACCCCAAGACCAGTGCACTGAACCGCTACCTGCAAAGCTGGGACGTACACAACGTGTTCGTTCCGGGGGCTTCGGCGTTCCCGCAGGGGCTGGGTTACAACCCGACCGGGCTGGTGGCTGCGCTCACGTACTGGTCGGCCCGCGCCATCCGTGAGCAGTACCTGAAAAACCCCGGTCCGTTGGTCCAGGCTTGAGGAGCGATGAGCATGAAGACACTGTTGATCGCCACCCTGGTGCTGGGTACCGGTGTGGCTGCACAGGCCGTAGCGAATGACGATGCGCAGGTACGCCTGGGCGAGTACCTGGCCCGCGCCGGTGACTGCGTGGCCTGCCATACCGCCAAAGGCGGCAAACCCTTTGCCGGCGGGTTGCCGATGGAAACGCCGATTGGCACGGTGTACTCCACCAACATCACCCCGGCGGCCAGTGGCATTGGCCAGTACAGCTTCGAAGACTTCGACCAGGCCGTGCGCAGGGGGATCGGCAAGGACGGCAGTACGCTCTATCCGGCCATGCCATACCCGTCTTATGCACGGGTCAGCGAGCAGGACATGCAGGCGCTGTACGCCTATTTCATGAAGGGCGTGGCGCCTGTCGAGCAGGCGAACAAGGCCTCTGACATTCCCTGGCCGCTGAGCATGCGCTGGCCACTGGCAATCTGGCGCGGCGTGTTCGCACCAGAGGCCAAGCCCTGGCAGGCATCGGCGACAGCTGACCCTGTGGTGAACCGCGGTGCGTACCTGGTCGAGGGCCTAGGGCATTGTGGCGCTTGTCATACGCCGCGGGCGCTGACCATGCAGGAGAAGGCCCTGAGCGCGGCCGATGGCGAGCAGTTTCTGGCCGGCAGCGCACCGCTGGAAGGCTGGATTGCCAAGAACCTGCGTGGCGATCACAAAGACGGCCTGGGCAGCTGGAGCGAAGCGCAGTTGGTGCAGTTTCTCAAGACTGGGCGCAGTGATCGCAGCGCCGTGTTCGGTGGCATGAGCGATGTGGTCGAGCACAGCATGCAGCACATGAGTGATGCTGACTTGACCGCTATCGCCCGCTACCTGAAAACCCTGCCGCCGAGTAATCCGGATGACCAGCCGCATGTGTACGACAAGCAGGTAGCCGATGCGCTATGGAAGGGTGACGACAGCAAGCCTGGGGCGGCGGTGTACATCGACAACTGCGCGGCCTGCCACCGCACCGACGGGCAGGGCTACACCCGCGTGTTCCCGGCCTTGGCCGGCAACCCGGTGGTGCAGACGGCGGATGCCACGTCGCTGATCCATGTGGTGCTCGCCGGTGGCACGGTACCGGCAACGCACGCTGCGCCGTCGAACTTCACCATGCCGGCTTTCGGCTGGCGCCTGAGCGACCAGGAGGTTGCCGAGGTGGTGAATTTCATCCGCAGCAGCTGGGGTAACCAGGGCAGTGCCGTTACGGCCGGTGATGTGAAGTCGCTCCGCTGACGTGTATTTCTGCACCCTCGCCCGTAGGAGCGGGTTTACCCGCGAACACGGGCGAAGCCCGTGCCATCGTAATCAGATTCCAGGGTAGGCCCTGCCCCACAGATATAAATTCATAACTATCAATAACCTATGAAATATTCTTAATGCGATTTAACATTTACTATCTTCGTGCCCGACCAACGGCATGTTGACGAACCCGCGCATTTTTGCTGTATTGAAACCGGTTTCATCACTATTAAAACAATCATAAGGAAAACCCATGACCGACGCGCCTGCCCATACCCGCGAACGGGTCACCATCAGCGAAGTGGCGCGTGTTGCTGGCGTTTCCAAAGCCACCGTCTCCCGTTACATCGGTGGCGACCGCCAATTGCTGGCCGAAGCCACGGCCAAGCGGCTGGAAGAGGTCATCGAACGCCTCGGCTATCGCCCCAACCAGATGGCTCGCGGCCTCAAGCGCGGCCAGACGCGACTGATCGGCATGCTGGTGGCCGATATCCTAAACCCCTATTCAGTGGCCGTGATGCACGGTGTGGAAACTGCCTGCCGTCAGCATGGTTACAGCCTGGTGGTGTGCAACACCAACCGCGACGACGAGCAGGAGCGTCACCACCTGGTGGCCCTGCAGAGCTACAACGTCGAAGGGCTGATCGTGAACACGCTTGGTCACCACCCCGGCGAACTGCTTAACCTGCAGCGTGACATCCCCATGGTGCTGGTCGACCGCCAATTGCCCGAGCTGAATGTAGACCTTGTCGGCCTGGACAATGCTGACGCAGTCGAGCAGGCCCTTGACCACCTGCAAGCCCAGGGCTACCGCGACATCCTGGCGGTCAGCGAACCCCTCGATGGCACCAGTTCACGCCTGGAGCGGGTGCAGGCATTCGGCGCGTCGATCAGCCGACGGCCAGGCATGCGTCAGCAGGTACTGGAAATCGGCGCCGGGCTGCAGGGCCAACTGGCTTCGTTTCTTGCCCACAGTGGTCATGGTCCGCAAGCCATCTTCACCTTCAACGGCGTTGCCACCTTGGCGGTCACCCGGGCGCTGCTCGAGGCCGGGCGCAACCTGGTTGCCGATGTCGGGCTGATCGCCCTCGACGACCTCGACTGGTACCCCTTGGTCGGCAAAGGCATCACCGCACTGGCCCAGCCCACCGAGCGTATCGGCGTGGCGGCCTTCGAAAGCCTGCTCGGTCGCTTGCGCGGCGACAGCGGCGCAGCCCGGCGCATCGACTTCAAGGCCAACCTGATCATCCGCGGTTCAACCCAACCCCAGTAAGAAAACGGCAGGCTTTTGCCTGCTGTTGATCAAAAATGAAACCGGTTTCATAAGGACAAGAACAATGCAAGCGAACCCCGTTTCCATCAGTCTCTCCAGCTACGGCGCCGACTTTGTGCGCCAACGTGGCCAGGAGCAGTTTCTGGACCTGCTGGCAGCCGCTGGCGTCAGTCGCGTCGAATTGCGCGAAGAATTGTTCGCCAGCGCACCGGACGCAGCTGCGCTGGGCAGGGTCATTGCCGCGCTGCGCCTGGAATGCCTGTACTCCACCCCCCTTGAACTGTGGACCGCGCAAGGCGTGCCCGACCCGCTGCTGGTGCAGAAGCTGGAAATTGCCCGGGCGCTTGGCGCGGTGGCGCTGAAGGTTTCCTTGGGGCACTTCGATGAGCACTGCGATGTGACGGCCCTGGCGTCGCTGCTGCCTGCGCAGGGGCCTCTGTTGCTGGTGGAAAACGATCAGACCGCACAAGGTGGCAGGATCGAACCGATGCTGCAGTTTTTCCAGCGTGTCGACCCGCTTGGGCTGCGCCTGGGCATGACGTTCGATATCGGTAACTGGCAGTGGCAAGCCGAGCCTGCGCGGCAAGCTGCAAGGCAGCTAGGCCGTTGGGTGCGCTATGTGCATTGCAAGGCTGTGCAGCGCCGGGCCGATGGCCGTCTGGTTGCCATACCGCCGCAGGCTGCGGACCTGCAGGAGTGGGCAGCGCTGATGGCCGAGTTCGCGCCGGGCGTGGTGCGCGCCGTCGAGTACCCCCTGGTGGGCGAAGACCTGCTGGCGCTTACCCGGGCCCATGTGCGTCACCTTTCTGCACTGGGCGCGGCGCAGGAGCTGGACCATGCATGAACATGACGTGCTGTGTTTCGGCGAAACCATGGCCATGTTCGTCGCCGAGCAAGCCGGTGACCTGGCCGGTGTCGGGCAGTTTGGCAAACGCATCGCCGGCGCCGACAGCAACGTGGCGATCGGCCTGGCGCGGCTGGGTTTCAAGGTGCGCTGGCTGAGCCGGGTTGGTGACGATTCGCTGGGCCGTTTCGTGCTCGACAGCTTGCGCTGCGAAGGCCTGGACTGTTCCGGTGTCGAGGTGGATGCCAACTACCCGACGGGCTTTCAGCTCAAGGCCCGCAGCGAGGATGGCAGCGACCCGGCAGTGGAGTACTTTCGCCGCGGTTCGGCGGCCAGCAGGCTGTCACCTGCGATAGTGAGCCCCGTTTGGCTGCAGGCTCGCCACGTGCACGCTACCGGTATTCCGCTGGCGCTGTCGGACAGCTGTCGGGCGCTGTCCCACGCGCTGTTGGACGGGATGCGCGCAGCCGGTCGCAGCATATCGTTCGACCCCAACCTGCGCCCCTCGCTGTGGCCCGATCAAAGCAGCATGGTGCGAGAAATCAATGCCCTGGCGGCCAAGGCCGACTGGGTTTTACCGGGGTTGGAAGAGGGGCGGTTGCTGACTGGTCAGCACACCCCGGCCGATATCGCCGCGTTCTACCTGGACCAAGGGGTGGAACTGGTGGTGATCAAGCTGGGCGACGCTGGCGCCTACTTCCGCAGCGCCAAGGGCGAAGGGCAGGTAGCCCCCGTGCCAGTCAGCCGCGTGGTGGACACCGTCGGTGCAGGTGATGCCTTTGCCGTCGGTGTGCTCAGCGCGTTACTGGAGGGCCGTCCGGTAGCCGAGGCGGTAGCGCGCGGCAACTGGTGCGGCAGCCGTGCCGTGCAGTCGCGGGGCGACATGGAAGGGCTGCCGCTGCGCCATGAACTGGAGGCCTACGACCTGCGCAGAAGCGCATGAGCCGACCCCGAATCACCTGTTGCAACAAAAACAACAAGCTCAGGAGAAACAAACCATGCAAAGCCAAAGCCTGGCACCTCGCCGCTGGTGGTACATTATCCCGATTGTGTTCGTCACCTACAGCCTGGCGTACCTGGACCGCGCCAACTACGGCTTCGCCGCCGCCTCCGGCATGGCCGAAGACCTGCACATCACCCCGGTGCTGTCTTCGTTGTTGGGTGCGCTGTTCTTTCTCGGTTACTTCTTCTTCCAGGTGCCCGGCGCCATCTACGCTGAAAAGCGCAGCGTGAAGAAGCTCATCTTCGTCTGCCTGATCCTGTGGGGCGGCCTTGCCACGCTTACCGGCATGGTCAGCAACGTCTACATGCTGATCGGCATCCGCTTCCTGCTCGGGGTAGTGGAGGCTGCGGTCATGCCGGCCATGCTGGTGTACCTGTGCCATTGGTTCACCCGGGCCGAGCGTTCGCGCGCCAACACCTTCCTGATGCTGGGCAACCCGGTGACCATTCTGTGGATGTCGGTGGTGTCCGGTTACCTGATCAAGCATTACGACTGGCGCTGGATGTTCATCATCGAAGGCCTGCCTGCCGTGATCTGGGCGTTCTTCTGGTGGCGCCTGGTGGATGACCGCCCGGCCCAGGTGGCTTGGCTGAGCGAGCAGGAAAAGGCCGCCCTGGCGCAGGCGCTGGCTGCCGAGCAGCAGGGTATCAAGCCTGTAAAGAACTACCGCGAAGCGTTCCGCTCGCCGCAAGTGATCATCCTGGCGCTGCAGTACTTCTGCTGGAGCATCGGCGTGTATGGCTTCGTGCTGTGGCTGCCGTCGATTCTCAAGCAGGCGGCGAACGTCGATATCGTGCAGGCCGGCTGGCTGGCCTCGGTGCCTTACCTGGCGGCAGTGCTGGCAATGGTGGGCGTGTCCTGGGCGTCCGACCGCCTGCAAAAGCGCAAGCGCTTCGTCTGGCCGCCGCTGCTGATTGCCGCGTTGGCGTTCTATGGTTCCTACGCCTTGGGCAGCGAGCATTTCTGGCTGTCGTATGCATTGCTGGTGGTCGCTGGTGCCTGCATGTACGCCCCTTATGGCCCGTTCTTCGCGATCGTGCCCGAGATCCTGCCGGCCAACGTCGCAGGCGGCGCCATGGCGCTGATCAACAGCATGGGGGCGCTGGGCTCGTTTGGCGGTTCGTGGCTGGTGGGCTACCTCAATGGGGCTACGGGCGGGCCCGGCGCCTCTTACCTGTTCATGTGCGGTGCGCTGCTGACGGCAGTGGCGCTTACCGCTGCGCTCAATACTTCCCAGACCTCTGGCCGGGCAAAGCGCGATAGCTCGCGTCTGGCCATGAACCATTAGGAAACCTGCAATGAAGAAGCGAATCGTCCTGTATAAACGCCTGTCCGACGACCTGATGGCACGCCTGCAAGATCGCGTCGAGGTGACCTGGGTGGATACCACTCAGCCCGACGGCCTGGCCCGCCTGCGCGATGCGTTACCGGGGGCGCACGGGTTGCTGGGGGCCAGCCTGCGCCTGGATGCCAGCCTGCTCGACCTTGCCCCGCAACTGGAAGTGGTGTCGAGCGTTTCGGTAGGCGTGGACAACTACGACATTGCTGAACTCAGCAGGCGTGGTGTGATGCTCACCAACACGCCCGACGTGTTGACCGAAACCACGGCCGACACAGGCTTTGCCTTGATCCTGGCTACCGCCAGGCGGGTGGTGGAGCTGGCGAACTGGGTGCGTGACGGCCGCTGGCAGGCCAACCTGGGGCCGGCGCATTTTGGCAGTGATGTGCACGGCAAGACGCTAGGCATCGTCGGCATGGGCCGCATTGGCGAGGCCCTGGCCCGTCGCGCGGCTGCCGGCTTTGGCATGCGCGTGCTGTATCACAGCCAGCGTGCCAAGCCCGAGGTGGAAGCACGCTATGCCGCATGCCAGTGCAGCCTGGATGAGCTGTTGCAGCAGGCAGATTTCGTTTGCCTGACGGTGCCGTTGAGTGCCAGCACCGAAGGCCTGATAGGCGCACGGGAACTTGCGTTGATGAAGCATGAGGCAATTCTGGTGAACATCTCACGCGGGCGTGTGGTGGATGAGCAGGCGCTGATCGAAGCGCTGCGGGCCAGGCGTATCCGCGGTGCGGGGCTGGACGTGTTCGTGCACGAGCCGCTGCCGACCGACTCGCCGCTGTTGCAGCTGGATAACGTGGTAGCGACCCCACACATCGGCTCGGCGACCGAGGACACCCGCCAGGCCATGGCGCGTTGCGCGGTGGACAACCTGCTCAGCGCGCTGGCCGGTGAGCGGCCGGTAAACCTGGTCAACGGCTGACGCGCCCCGGTTCCCACAGGGGCCGCGCAGCCTTTGAAACGGTCAGCGGCAGTTGCCTGCCTTGCGATACCCCGCTGCCTGCGCTTCACCTTCGTTTGCGAAGGTAACCTGGTTCTTCGCTGTAACCTGGTTGTAGCCCGGGCAGCCGACTGACAGGTGATAGACGTGGCTGTTGCGGTTGCCAAGCACGGCACCGACCGAACCGGCGCTGGCCAGGCTTGGTTTGGCCTCTGGCTTGGCCGCGTTTACCGGCACCGCCTGTACCAAGCCGCTGCCAACCGGCTTGTAGCCGGCGGTCCACTTGCGTTCGCCGCTTACGAACGGGTTGGCATGGCCCATGATCGCGGCAATGCGCCGGTCGCGTTCTTTCTCCCAGGCCGACACCGGGTGTTGCTTGTCCCAGGCCATCAGCAGCTGTTGCTGTTGGCGCGACATGTTCAGCTTGTAGCGGTCGAACATGTAGAACGTGGTGCGGGCCACCAGGCCTTTGACTTCGTCACGCGGTTCGGCGGTGCGCTGGACGAAATCGACCTTGGTGGTGCATTGGCCGTATTCGCCGGCATTGCCAGTGACCATGCCGTAGTTGAAGTTGCTGCGGTCACCGTTGACCTCACCCACGGCCGGGTAAAGGTTGAACAGGTCGGCTTCCATGGCGCGGAACACCGGGTCGTTGTCCACGCAGTGCTCACGGCCGCCGTTCTTCCAGCACTGGCGCTGGTTGCCGAAGGTGTGGGCGGGCACGATGTGTTCCCACTCGGTGCGTTCGGCGCGGTTCTGCTGCTTGCGCGTCTTGTAGCCACACGAGGCAGCGTCGATGCGCCCGCCAGACTTGCCCACCCAGGTCCATTTGCAACCGCAGTACAAGTCGCCCATGGCACTGCTGGCCTGGTCCAGGTAGACCTTCTGCTTGGCCACCACCTTGGCTTCGGTGAAGGTGGCCGGCGGGTTGGCCAGAGCGGGGAGGGTAAAGGAAAATAATAAGGTTACGGCGTAAAGCAGTGATTTCATGGGGAAAACATATTTCAGGTTGGGCCGGGCATTGTAATGGTTTCCCCGGGGCTGACCAGCTCGCGGAGCCATACCAATGGTCGGCCAGGGTCGTCGCTGCCCATTCGGTTGAATGTGGCTGAGTCGAGCATGTCCCGCACTTGGGTGCCCATGCGCAGCAGGTGCTCGACGAAACCGGCACCGACGTCACCGTAGTCCTCCAGGGAAACCCCGCTCTGGTTGTGCTGGATTGCGAGGTGGTAATGACTGACACCATCGCCGTTGCCGCTACCGCCCAGTACCACCGTGAAGCGTGGGCCAAGCAGGGTGGCCAGGCGTTCCTGCACCAGATCGAGCAGGGCGATGGGTATTTCATTTTCGCGCAGTGATGTAGGGAAACAGGGTGTGAACGGAGGCATGAGGGTGTCCTGCTGGGCGGGGTTCGAGTGCTGGCCAGCTTAGGCAAGGTGACTGTCAACTTGGGTAAAGCGGGGGTAAAAGCGGGTAATGCTCAACCCCCGTGCTGCGCGGTTCATTTCATGAGCAGCATCAGAAGGTCTGCCCCAACGAGAACTGGAACACCTGGGTTTCGGCGTTATCCGGCTTTTTCAATGGCGCCGCCAGGCTGAAACTCAGCGGCCCCATCGGGCTGTACCAGGTCACGCCAACCCCCAGCGACACAGCCATCTGCGCCAGGTCGACGCTGCCGCAGCCTTGGGTGGTGGACAGGTAGCAGGTGTCGGCATACACGTTGCCGGCATCGACGAACACCGAGCTGCGCAGCTGGCTCTGGTCCTTCACGAAGGGCAGCGGGAACAGGTACTCGGCACCGCCGGTAATCAGGATATTGCCCCCCAGCACATCGGTGTCGCGGTCGGAATAGTAAGCCTGCCCAGCGCTGGAATAGGCCCCGGTAGCCGGCGTACTGCGCGGGCCGAGGGTACCGTCCTTGAACCCGCGTACCGAGCCCTGCCCACCGGCGTTGTAGCTTTCATAGAACGGCAAGCCGTCGGTGGAGCCATAGCCGTTGCCGTAGCCCAGGTTGGTGTGCAGGCGCAGCGTGGTGTTGCTGGTGACCGGCAGGAAAGCCTGGCCGTTGTAGTCGAGCTTGTAGAACGACAGGTCGCTGCCAGGGGTGGTAGCCATCAGCGTCAGGCTCTGCGAGTGGCCCCGGGTGGCCAGTACGCCTTTGTTGAGGGTGGACTCCGACCAACCGATCGACGCCTTGAGGTTGTTGAAGCTTTTGCCTTCGCGGGAGATGAAATCGTAGATCTCGTCAGCGCTGTAGGTGCCGGGCGAAATGTCGTCGTGCTGCAGGGTCAGGCCGTAGGTCAGGCGCGAGGTTTCGTTGATCGGGTAGCCAAAGCTGACCCCGGCGCCGTAGCTGTTGATTGCATAGTACGAAACCCCATCGTCGTAGTAATCGCTGTAGTCGGTGCTGTTGTAGAACAGGTTGTAGCCCAGGCTGACGCCGTCGGCGGTGAAGTAGGGGTCGACGAAGCCGAAGTTGTACTTGGTCTGGTATTCCGAACGGGTCAGGCCGATGGATACCTTGTTACCGGTACCGAGGAAGTTGCTCTGGCTGATCGAACCACCCAGGATCAGGCCGGCGCTCTGGGCGAAACCGACGCTGGCGGTGATCGAGCCGGAGGCCTGCTCTTCGACGCTGTAGTTGACGTCGACCTGGTCGTCGGTGCCAGGCACCTGCGGGGTCTCGACGTTGACTTCCTTGAAGAAGCCCAGGCGCTCAAGACGGGTCTTGGACTGGTCGATCAGGTAGGTCGACGCCCAGCCGCCTTCCATCTGGCGCATTTCGCGACGCAGCACTTCGTCTTCGGTCTTGGTGTTGCCGCGGTAGTTGATGCGGTTGACGTAGGCACGCTTGCCCGGGTCGACCACGAACATGATGTCGACCGTGTGGTCCTGGTCGTTGGGTTGCGGCACGCCGTTGACGTTGGCGAAGGTGTAGCCTTCGTTACCCAGGCGACGGGTGATCAGCTCGGACGTGGTGGTCATCACCTTGCGCGAGAATACCTGCCCCGGCTGCACCAGCAGCAGCGACTTGACCTGGTCTTCCGGCACCTTGAGGTCACCGGACAGCTTCACGTCGCGAACGGTGTATTTCTCGCCTTCGTTGATGTTGACGGTGATGTAGACGTGCTTCTTGTCCGGCGTGATGGACACCTGGGTGGAGGCGATGTCCATGTTGATGTAGCCGCGGTCCAGATAGTAGGAACGCAGGCGCTCCAGGTCACCGGAGAGTTTTTCACGGGCGTACTTGTCGTCGTTCTTGAAGAACGACAGCCAGTTGGTGGTCTTCAGCTCGAACAGCTGCCCCAGGGTCTCGTCATCGAATACGTTGTTGCCAACGATGTTGATGTGCTGGATGGCGGCGACGGTGCCTTCGTTGATCTTGATCTTCAGGGCCACACGGTTGCGCGGCTGCGGCACCACTTCGGCGTCGACCTCGGCCGAGTAGCGCCCCTGGGCCACGTACTGGCGCTGCAGCTCGTTACGCACACCTTCGAGGGTGGCACGCTGGAAGATCTCGCCTTCGGCCAGGCCCGATTGCTTCAGGCCCTTCATCAGGTCTTCGGTGCTGATCGCCTTGTTGCCTTCAATCTCGATGCTCGACACCGACGGGCGCTCGACCACGTTGATGATCAGCACATTGCCATCGCGGCTCAACTGGATGTCCTGGAAGAACCCGGTCTTGAACAGGGAACGAGTCGAGTCCACCAGGCGGCGGTCGTCAGCCTGGTCGCCAACGTTCAGCGGCAAGGCACCGAACACACTGCCGGCGGAAACCCGCTGCAGGCCGTTGACGCGAATGTCGGCGATCCTGAACGGTGAGGCCTGGGCCAACGTGGCTTTCAGCAGCAGGATGGAGAGCAACAGGCGCGGGTAGTTCATCGGGGTTTCCAGACAAGCGGATTCGGAGGGCAGCAAGCGCGGGCGACCCGCAAGCAGCGGGCGATGAGGATACGGGCGGGCTGTGTACGGCGCGGTTAGCCGAGGGTAAAGATGTGTAAAGTCCGACCGGGCGGCAGTGACAGTGCCGGCTTGCAGGGCGATCATTGCAGCCCCTGCAATTGCGATATCTGGCCCTGATGATCCCTGTGCTGCTGGTCGACGACGACCGCGAACTGACTGAAATGCTCTCTTTGTACCTGGCGCGCGAAGGCTTCCAGGCAACGGCCGCGGACACGGGTGAGGAAGGCGAGACCCTGGCGTTGTCCGGCCATTTCCAGGTGGTGGTGCTGGACGTGATGCTGCCAGGCATCTCTGGTATCGAAGTGCTGCGCCGCGTGCGTGCACGTAGCCAGGTGCCGGTGCTGCTGCTGACGGCCCGCGGTGACAACATCGACCGCATTGCCGGCCTGGAGCTGGGGGCCGATGACTATGTGCCCAAGCCCAGCTCTCCCGGTGAGCTGGTGGCACGCCTGCGGGCAATACTGCGTCGCGTGCAGCCACACCTGATGGGTGAAGCCAGCCCGCCCGAGGTACCTGAACAGGTACGCAGCGGCGCATTGAAAATGTGGCCGGGGCGGCGCGAGGCGCGCTGGGGCGCAGCCACGCTGGAATTGACCGGCTCCGAGTTCAGCCTGCTCGAAGCCCTGGCGCGCCAGGCCGGTCAGCTGGTCAGCAAGCAGGACCTGTCGCTCAATGCCCTGGGCCGGCCGCTGACCCGTTATGACCGACGCATCGACGTGCACGTCAGCAGCATCCGGCAAAAACTTGGCCCGCGTGCCGATGGCAGCAGCTGGATCCAGAGCGTGCGCGGCATGGGCTACATGCTGATCGTCGAATGATGCGCCGGCGTCTGTTCTGGAAGCTGTTCCTGGCCTTCTGGCTTGCCAACACCCTGACCTTCCTGGTGGGGGCGGGGGCCTTCATGCTCAATGAGCTGCGCGGCGATACACCCGGGCTGCGTTCGCTGCTGGCCACCGAGCTGCAATTGCTCGAACGGCATGGCGAGCGGGCCGGCCGCCAGCTGCTGGACGTGTCGCCACAGCCGCAGGATGTGCAAGTAGGCCTTTACGACGATCAAGACCGCTTGCTGGCTGGCCAAACGGTGCACGTGGCGCGTTTCGAGCAGGCACTGCTCGACCGTGACGGCCGCCCACTGGTGCTGCGCGCTTCGGTGGCCACCCGTGTCGGTATGGCACCGCGCCCACGCAACCTTGGCCCGTTCGTAACAGGGGCGGTGATGAGCGCGCTGTTCGCGCTGTTGTGCAGCTTTTACCTGACCCGCCCGCTGGCCTGGCTGCGCGAAGCCATGGGCCAGGTTGCCCAAGGCCGTTTCGATGTGCGGGTCAGGCCGCGGCTGGGCAAGCGCCGTGACGAAATCGTCGACCTGGCCGAGGACTGTGACCGCATGGCCGGCCAGCTCAAGGCCCTGGTACAGGCCCAGCAGAACCTGCTGCATGATATTTCCCATGAGCTGCGCTCACCGCTTACCCGCATGCATGCCGCCATCGGCCTGATGCGCCAGCAACCCGACCGGCCCGACATGCTGGAGCGGGTCGAGCGCGAGTCGCGGCGCATGGACGACCTGATCGAGCAACTGCTGACCCTGGCCCGTGCCCAGTCCCGTCAAGGCAACAATGACTTCGCCAGCGTGGATGTGGTCGAGCTGCTGGCGCAGATCGTCGAGGATGCCCGTTTCGAGGCAGGCATGAAGCAGTGCCAGGTGTCCTTGCTGGCTCAGGGCGCGTTTCTCATGCATGGCCATGAAGAACTCCTGTACCGGGCCTTCGAGAACGTCATCCGCAATGCCGTGCGCTACACGAAGCCTGGCACGGCGGTATTGGTGGAGGCCGCACCGGCACCAGGTGGGCAATGGTTGCAGGTGTGCGTCAGCGACCATGGCCCGGGCGTCGACCCGGCGCGCCTGCAGCGCATCTTCGAACCGTTCGAGCGTGGCACCGACAGCAGCGATGGCTTCGGCCTGGGGCTGGCGATCGCCCAGCGTGCCATCGCCTTGCACGGTGGCAGCATCACCGCGCTGGCCGCCGCCACAGGGGGCTTGCGGGTGCGCATCGAACTGCCGCAAGCCATTGCTACTTGAAGCCGGTGACCGCGTGGGGAACGTAAGGGGCCTGCAAGCGCGCTACCTCGTCCTCGCTCAGCTGCAGTGACAGAGCGCCCAGGGCATCGTCCAGGTGGGCGGGCTTCGAAGCGCCGACGATAGGGGCGCTAACGCCGGCCCTACCCAGCACCCAGGCCAGCGCAACCTGGGCCATCGGCACCCCCCGTTCGCTGGCGATCTGCTCGACCACATCGATTACCCGGCCGTCCTCCACCTCGGTCTTTTCATAGAACGACTGCCCGGACACATCGGTGCGCGTGCGTTGGGTTTGCTGCCCATGCGGTCGTGTCAGGCGGCCGCGCGCCATGGGGCTCCAGGGCATCAGGCCGACGCCTTGATCCAGGCACAGCGGGATCATCTCTCGCTCTTCTTCGCGGTAGATCAGGTTGAGGTAGTTCTGCATCGACACGAAGCGGCTCCAGCCATGGTTGGCGGCTACCTGCTGCGCCTTGGCGAACTGCCAGGCATACATCGACGATGCACCGATGTAGCGCGCCTTGCCGGCCTTGACCACATCATGCAGAGCTTCCATGGTTTCCTCGATGGGGGTGTGGTAGTCCCAGCGGTGGATCTGGTAAAGGTCGACGTAGTCTGTGCCCAGGCGGCTGAGGCTGGCGTCGATGTTGGCCATGATCGCCTTGCGTGACAAGCCTTGCTCATTGGGCCGGCTGGCGCCTTCCCACATGTTGGCAGGGAAGAACACCTTGGTGGCGATCACGGTTTCTTCGCGGCGGGTAAACTCCCTCAGGAGTTTGCCGAGGATGATTTCCGAGGTGCCGGCGGAATAGCTGTTGGCAGTGTCGAAGAAGTTGATGCCTTGCTCGACGGCATGGCGAATGATCGGCCGGCTGGCGTCTTCGCCCAAGGTCCAGGGATGAGTGCCGGCGTCGGGTTCACCGAAGGTCATGCAGCCCAGGCACAGCCTTGAAATGTCCAGCCCAGTGCTACCCAGCTTTACGTACTGCATCGTCGTCTCCTTCAAGGGCGTGAGTGATGGAGTTAGCCTAACGCTGGCAGGGTTGGGCGAAAATTCCGTATTGATGCATGCGCCATCTGCAAGAATTCACAAGCGTAGCAGCGGCCGCACCTGTTGCTGAAGGAAGTCGGTAACCGCCTTGATCCGCGGCGTGGCGCGCACGTCTTCATGCACGGCCAGCCAGATTTCGATGCTCATTGTCTGTTGGGCGCTGCCTGCCTCTTTCAGACCGTGTTCCTGTGCCATGAACGCGGGCAGGCAGGCGATGCCGATGCCGCCGGCACAGGCTTGGGCCTGGATGCGCAGATCATTGCTGTGCAATGCGAACGGCTGCTGGCCGGCCTGGAGGTTGAGCCATTGCTGTTGTGGGGAACGGGCCTGAGACTCGTCGTAGCCGATGTAGCGCCTGACCGTTGCGCTGGCCAGGTAACCGGGCGAGGCATACAGCCGGTAATCCAGGTGCCCCAGCAGGCTGACCACCAGAGTTGGCTCTGTCGGCCTGGCCAGGGCGATGCTGATGTCAGCTTCGCGGCGGACCAAGGATGCCTTGGATTTGCTGCCTACCAGCTTCAGGCGCAGCTGTGGGTAGCGCTGGTACAGCTCGCCCAAGCGCCGGGCGACGATGCTGCCCAGCAGCGCCGGTGGTGCCGAGAGCACCACTTCGCCTTCCACTGTCTGTTGGCCGGCGCTGGCGAAATGCTCCAGGGCAAAAGAGGACATGGCCATCTGCTCGGCGAGTTCCGCAACACGTTGGCCTTCGTGGGTGAGGGCATAAGCGCGGGGACGTCGGTCGACCAGCTTGAGCTTGAGCGAAGCTTCGAGCGAGGCGATGCGCCGGGCCACGGTGGCGTGGTCGACACCTAGGGTCTTGGCAGCGGCCGACAGCGAGCCGGCCGAGCTGAAGGCGGAGAAATGGCGCAGGTCTTCCCAATCGAACATGAATGACTCGGCAGTGGCGGGTGCATAAAGGGGTAGGGTAACCCTTTATGACCCTGCCGGCTTCAATGCCCGCCTTTCATCCGCCGCGCCACCAGGTAAATGCCCAGGCCAACCAGTGCAGTCGCGGCGCCGATGTACCCGGTGCTGGTCCAGCCCATGCCTGCAGTGATCGCCATGCCTCCCAGCCATGGCCCCAGCGCATTGGCCAGGTTGAACGCCGCATGGTTCGACGCCGCTGCCAGGCTAGGTGCCTCATGGGCAATGTCCATGAGGCGGATCTGTAGCGGTGCCGCCAGGGCGATCATGGTGCCCACCAGGCCGATGCCCAGCAGCAGGCTCCACAGCGCCTGGGCGGCGAAGGTAAAGAACAGCAGCACGGCGACCGACCACATCAGTACCAAGCCCACGGCGCGAAACTGCAGACGGTCGAACAGCTTGCCGCCAGCGATGTTGCCGACGATACCGCCCACGCCGAACGCCGCCAGACCGAACGGAATCCACTGTGGCGACACCTGGGTCACGTGCAGCATGGTCGGTGCCAGGTAGCTGAACACGCAGAACATGCCGGCAAAACCGATCGAAGCGATGGCCAGCGCCATCCATACCTGTGGGTGGGCAAAGGCCTGGAGCTCCTTGCGCGGGTCGCTGCGTGTTTCGTCGTGGCGCTGGGGCACGAAACGCCAGACCAGGGCGATGGTGCACAGGGCGATCGCGCCGACCAGCACGAATGCCGAACGCCAGCCAAAGTACTGGCCCAGGAAGGTGGCAACCGGGTTGCCGAGCAACATGGCCAAGGTCAGGCCCATCATCACCCGTGCCACGGCCCCCGCGCGCTGATCCTTGGCCACCATGCTCGAGGCCACCACTGCGGCAATGCCGAAGTAGGCGCCGTGGGGCAAGCCGCTGATGAAACGAAATGTGACCAGGCCACCGAACGAGGGGGCAAAGGCAGTGGCCAGGTTGCCCACGGCATACAGCAGCATCAACAGCAGCAGCATGTGCTTGCGCAGCAGTTTGGCACCGAGAATCGCCAGTGTCGGGGCGCCAACCATTACCCCCAGCGCATACGCGCTGATGGCATGGCCCACCTGCGGTTCGCTCAACTGCAAGTTGCTGGCAATGTCGGGCATCAGGCCCATGATGGCGAATTCGCCGGTGCCGATGGCAAAGCTGCCCAGTGCCATGGCGGCTTCCATCTTGGCGACGGTGTTTTTACTGGGGAGCGGGGGGTGTTCCTGGACTGACATCTGTATCCCTATTGAAACATGCTGAAACGTTCAAGGCGGGATAATAGTCAATCGATGGCTGCAACGTCGAGGATGCTGCCCCGGCTTCCGCGACGTTGCAGCCCGTGTCCTGCTCCGTACGGGCGCGCTTGCTACGCCCCTGGCTGAAATGACGGGATCCTGTGGCAGCGGGTACGCCTGCTCTTTTAGACTGCGGGCGGTGACGCGCCAACGCTCGGCAAACGGTGAGTACACGCGCCACACATTCGGTTCACAAGGACAACTGCAATGTCAGATACCCCGCGCAACCCGCTGCTTATCGATGGGGCCGTTGGCCAGATCGAGCTGTTGATCGACTACCCCGACGGGCCACCCACAGGGCTGGTGCTGGTCAGCCATCCGCAACCGCTGCTGGGCGGTAGCCCACGGCATATCGTGCCACTGACCCTGGCACGGCAGCTACGTGCAGCCGGCTGGCAAGTGGTACGGCCGAGCTTTCGTGGGGTGGGGCAGACGCAAGGCGCGCACGACCAGGGCATCGGTGAAGCCGAGGATTGCATCGCGGTCATCCGGCACCTCAACCAGCAACAGCCCGAGCTGCCGGTAGCGCTGGTCGGGTTTTCCTTTGGGGCCTACGTGTTCGCCCGGGTTGCCTGTGCGCTGGAAGGGCAGTTGCAGGCAGTCGCATTGATGGGGCTGCCGGTGGGGGATGTACCGGGAGGGCGCTATTACGAGCCATTGCCGCTGCCTGAGGATTGCCTGTTACTGCATGGTGAACAGGATGAAATGGCACCGCTGGCCAACCTGCTGCAATGGGCTGGCCCTGAACAACGGGCAGTGTCGGTATACGCCGGTGCCAATCACTTTTTCAAAGGCTGCCTGGGCCGTGCCGCGGAGCAGGTGATTGCTCATCTCGCCCAGAAGACTGGCCCTCACCGCTCCAGGTAATGCGTCTGTGCAGCAAAGTCGATGAACCGCTTGCTGGCCAGCGACAGGTATTCCCCCGAGCGCCAGCACAAGCGGAAACTCATCTGCTGTGCTGGCCGGAACGGCACGCCGACAATGCCTGGCGTGCGTTGCTGCACCGAGCGCAGCAGGGTCGCCACCCCCATGTTGTCCAGCGCGGCCTGCACCACCAGCGAGACGAAGTTGCTCTGTAGCGCCACCTGGTATGTGATGCCATGTTCGGCGAAGAACGCATCCAGAAGATGGCGTTGAACGAAGGTGCGATCGAACACCACCATGTCGGTATTGCGCAGGTCTTCGGCGGTGAGGTAGGCCTTGCCGGCATAGGGGTGATCCGGGTGCATGCACGCCAGCATCTCGTCGCTGCCCAGCAGGATCGACTCCTTGTCGGGCGGTACACGCCGGGACTCCAGCAGCGCCAGGTCGATTTCCCGTTGCTCCAGGCGATGGCCAATGTCTTCGGCACTGCCTTCGAACACGGTCATGGCAATGCCCGGATAGGACTTGCGGAAGGCGTTCATCAACCCGGGGACGTAGTGCAGGCCGAACATCGGCGGGATACCCAGGCGTACTTCACCGCGCTTGAGGTCGGCCATGTCGCGCAGCTCTTGCCGGGCAACGTCCATTTCGCGCAGGGCAGAGGCAATGCGCGGCAAGAACTGCTCGCCTTCTGCCGTGAGGATCACTTTGCGCGTGGTGCGGTTGAACAGGGTTACCCCCAGTTCTTCTTCCAGCCGGGTAACGGCCATGCTCAGCGCGGGCTGGGCGATGTGCAGGTGCTGCGCGGCTTTGGTGAAGCTGCCTTGCCGGACGATTTCGACACAGCAGCGCAATGCCTTGAGGTTCATTGAGGGGTGCTACCTTTCATGCGGGATGCATTCATAACGAACTGTGATGCTAAGCATCATAACAATATATTTATTATTATTAACCAGAGGGCCTACGATGCGCGCCACTGAGACATCCTGCAACATCTCAGTCACGCAGTTTAATAAATCTGCAATCCCACAAAGATTTTGAGGTAGTACCCCAAATGGCCAAGGCCGCCGATGTCGTTGTGCAATGCCTGGAAAACGAAGGTGTCGAGTATGTATTCGGCATTCCCGGTGAGGAAAACCTCGACCTGCTCGAATCCCTGCGCAAGTCGAAGATCAAGCTGGTACTGACCCGTCACGAGCAGTCTGCAGGTTTCATGGCTGCCACCTACGGTCGTCTGACCGGCAAGACCGGCGTCAGCCTGTCGACCCTCGGCCCTGGTGCCACCAACCTGGTGACCGCCAGCGCCTACGCCTATCTGGGCGGCATGCCGATGATGATGATCACCGGGCAGAAGCCGATCAAGAAGTCCAAGCAGGGTCGCTTCCAGATCATTGACGTGTGCGGCATGATGGACCCCATCACCAAGTACACCCACCAGTTCGCCTCGGCCGACAACATCCCGGCCCGCATGCGCGAAGCCTTCCGCCTGGCCGAAGAAGAAAAGCCGGGTGCGGTGCACCTGGAGCTGCCCGAAGACATCGCCGCCGAGCAGACCGACGCGCTGCCGATCCCGCGCAGCCTGCACCGCCGCCCGCTGGCCGAGCATGTGGCCATCGAAGCTGCCGTCGAGAAACTGCAGAATGCGCGTAACCCGATCCTGGTGATCGGTGCCGGTGCCAACCGCAAGATGACCGCCAAGGTCCTCAAGCAGCTGATCGACAAGACCGGCATCCCGTTCATCACCACCCAGATGGGTAAAGGCGTGGTCGACGAGCGCCACCCGCGCTTCCTCGGCAACGCTGCGCTGTCGTCGGGCGACTTCGTTCACCGCGCTGTCGAAGCCGCCGACCTGATCATCAACATCGGCCACGATGTGATCGAGAAGCCACCGTTCTTCATGGTTCGTGGCGGCACCGAAGTCATCCACATCAACTTCCGCTCTGCCGAAGTCGATGCCGTGTACTTCCCGCAAGTAGAAGTGATCGGCGACATCGCCAACGCCGTGTGGCAGATCAGTGAAGCACTGAACGACACGTCGCACTGGGACTTCACCCGCCTGATGGCCATCCGTGAAGCCAACGAAGCACAGATCGCCGAAGGCGCCGACGACGACCGCTTCCCGGTCTACCCACAGCGCATGGTGGCTGACATCCGTCGTGTACTGCCGTCCGAAGGCATCGTCGCCCTGGACAACGGCATCTACAAGATCTGGTTCGCCCGCAACTACAAAGCGCACAAGCCAAACACCGTGCTGCTGGACAACGCCCTGGCGACCATGGGCGCCGGCCTGCCATCGGCAATGGCTGCGCACCTGGTGCACCCGGACCGCCCGGTAATCTCGGTGTGTGGCGACGGCGGCTTCATGATGAACAGCCAGGAACTGGAAACTGCAGTACGCCTGGGCATGCACATCACCGTGGTGATCCTGCGTGACGACGGCTACGGCATGATCCGCTGGAAGCAGGCCAACATGGGCTTCACCGATTTCGGCCTGGACTACGGCAACCCGGACTTCGTCAAATATGCCGAAGCCTACGGCGCCAACGGCCACCGTGTGGAAAGTGCCGAAGGCCTGCTGCCGCTGCTGGAGCACTGCATCAAGACCCCGGGTGTGCACGTGATCGACTGCCCGGTCGATTACAGCGAGAACGACCGCATCCTCAACAGCGAGCTGCGTGAGCGCGCCCTGGCGGTGTAAGCCCTGACAGGCCGGCGCCGTCCTTTTTCAGGGGCGGCATTGCGCTGCGAAAAGGCCCGTATAGCTGACAGTGATATGTCGGCGTTACGGGCCTTTTCATGACACAAGACTGCCTCTGAATCCCACTCACCCCAGATCAAGCAGGTCTTGCAGGCTGGCCAGAATGGCATTGGCGTCATAAGGCTTGCGCGTGACGGGCACATGCTGCAAGTGCTCGGGAATGCTGATGCCGTCGCCATAGCCGGTGGCAAAGAGGAACGGAACCTGCCGGCGAACCAGCTCATCCGCTACGGAAATGGAGGTTCCGGTGCCCAGGTTGACATCCAGTATTGCCGCGTCCGGCTTGTGGCTGCCAAGCAGTTGCATGGCTTCGTCCTCGGAGCTGGCGGTGATCACGTCCTTGATTTGCGCATCGTTGAGAATTTGCTCCAGGCCTACTGCAATCACCAGTTGATCCTCGAGTATCAGCACACACAAGCCCGAGCGCGCTGCAAACGCACCGTTTGCACGGGCCAGAGGCGTGGCCGGGAGAGCGGTTTCTGCCGCTTCGGCTACGGAAAGGTGCTTGGCCGGGATTTTGAAAAAGCCTTGCAGGCCTTCGGGGTGATATTCCACTGCGCTGGTGCCACCCAGGTCGAACGGGATGCTGCGGTCGATCAGTACCGTGCCGAAGCCGCTGCGGCTGGGCGGGCGTACCGTTGGCCCACCACTTTCCCGCCAACTGATTGCACAGCCGTTGGTGGCGTCGATTGCCCAGCTTACCGAAAGCCTGCCGCCGGCCCGCGATAACGCACCGTACTTGGCCGCGTTCGTGGCCAGTTCGTGCAGCACCAGGGCCATGACCGAGTAAGCGCGCGCATCGAGGATAACGTTCGGGCCCTGCAACTCGATCACGCCGGCAGCCGTGCGATAGGGAGAAAGCTCGGCCTCCAGCAGCTTCGCCAGGCGCCCGCCACCGTCACCGCGCACCACCTGGTCATGGGCCAACGACAAGGCCTGAATACGCCCTTTGAGCGTTGCCACATAGTCCTGCAGGGTCTGGCTTTCCGGGGTCGGATGGGCAACCAGTGCACCAATCAGCGACAGGATGTTCTTGACCCTGTGGTTGAGCTCTTCGTTGAGCATGCGCTGGCGCACCTCAGCTTTGGCGCGTTCACTGGCGAGCAGCTCGCTGTTGTGCAGCACCACCTCGACGATAGCGGTACGGATGGCATCGCCAAACTGGCGGTCCTGCTCGGTCCAGGGTAGCGACTGCTGGTGAACGGTTTCTTTCCAGATGGCGAAGCTTTTGCGTGGCGTCAGGCGGTCGCCCAACGCGCCGCTGTCATAGGTCTTGTTCGGGTCCCCGGCCCAGTCGAGTGTCTCGACCACCTCCTTGCGGAAGAAGATCAAGTAATCCCTTGGGTGTTGCGACATCGGGACGATCAGCACACCCGACACATCATTAAAATACGCCTGGGCCGACGGGAGCACTGTCGACAGGCGATTGGACGCCCAGATTCGGCCTTCGCTGACCATGTCTGCCAGACGCAGCAGATCAGGCACGGCCGTTTGGGGCGGCGCCAGCCCTGCGCACGACCAGCGGCCTAGCAGCGACATGCCGATGCCGTCGCAGGGAATCAGCGACATCAACCGGGGTAGCCGTGCGTGGAAGAACCCATCAATGTCCGCCGCCTGGTTGGCGTCGCGCAGCAGGCTGTCCAGGGCTTTGTGGATGCGCACGGCGGCTTCGAGTTTTTGCCGGCTACGCAGGGTCTCGATATGCAGGGAGAAGAACTCACCGAACATCTCGGCGGCCACACGTTGCCCCATGGCCAGCGTGCGCGGTGCGTAGTGATGGCAGGCAATCATTCCCCACAGCTCGCCATTGACGATGACGGAAATCGACATCGAGGCGCCCACGCCCATGTTGCACAGGTATTCGCAATGGATCGGCGAGACGCTGCGCAGGTGCGCGTAGGACAGGTCGAGCGGTTCGCCCGAGGGGTCGAGCACCGGGTTGATGGCGACCGTATTGAACTGGGCGTCGGAGATTACCCGGATCGGGTTGCGCAGGTAGAGCGCGCGGGCCTGCTGGGGGATATCGGAGGCGGGGAAGTATTGGCCCATGAAGCTTTCGAGGTCGCTACGCCTGGACTCGGCAACCACCTTGCCGGCACCGTCGGCTCCCAGCTGGTAGATCATCACCCGGTCGTAACCGAGCACCGCCCGGACAAAGCGGGCGGCGTCGCGGAACAGCTTGCTGGTCTGGTCGATTTCGCGCAGTTGGGCAATCAGCGTGCGCGCCAGTTCGATCGGTTCGGCGATGCTCGCCCCGGCGGGCTCGAATTCGAGGATTGCCGTGCCTTTGTACAAGTGGGCGGCGATGTCGACGGCCGCGCCGTTGGGCAGCGTCACGCCGAAACTGAGCGCGGGGCGCGAGGCATCCCGGGTACGGGCAAGTGCGTTGCGAAGCGTATGCGTGACCTCGTCACCCAGCACCGCGTGCAGTTTCTGACCATTGATATCGCTTGCTACACCCAGCATCTGTGGGGCGTTGACCGAATGGCGCAGCACCACGGTCGCCGAGGCATCACAGGCCAGCAGGCAGCCATGGGGCTGGATGCTCCCGGGAATCTGGATGGGTTCCCGGTCGCAGTTGGTCAGGTTAACGTGGGGGTTGTGGGTCATTGGCCCGTGCCTGTGGGTAAGGGGAGGCGGGCAGCAGGTCCGCCATCGTCCGTCAGCCTAGCAGGCATTGAACGCCTTGGGGATGGCGGGTCGGGCAATACCGGTCCATTCCCAAGACAATGCTTTGATCACAGCGTGGAGTACGGATGTACTCCCGTCGAGAATCGCTTGAAGGCAGCTCTGATCAATGGTCTTATCCCGCGCTTGAGCCAACTGGTATTGCACGATGAACCGCCCGCTGTTTATTTCCTTCGATGGGCCCAAGGGGACCGGCAAGACCACGCTGCTGGAGGCCGTCACTCAAGCGTTACGGCTGGACGGGAACAAGGTGATCCGCCTTTGCGAAAGAAAGAATGATCCTCACCGGGGCGAGACCATGGCCCTGGTCAACCAGCTTTCCAGAAGCCCTTGCCAGGACCTTGAGTTCAAGGTTTGCGAGCGCTTCGCTGAAAGCCGCGCCTGGATTTCCCGACATGTACTGCCCAGGCAGCCCGCTGACAGCATCATCCTGATTGATCGCTGGTACCCCTCTGACGCTGCGTTTCGCCGCACAGTGCCGTTTGACAAGATCCTGCGCCTGAACCTCGAACGAAACGTGCAAGTGCCCGATTTGCATGTCGGCGTTGTCACAACGCCTGAAACCTCATGGGCGAGGGCCGCGGCGCGCACGCGTGGGCTGGGCAGTACGGTGATCCATAACCTGGAAGAACAGGTTGCCTGTACCGAGGCGTTCGAGCGTGCGGTTGCAGAGCAAGGCTGGGTGCTGTGCCGTAATGAAGGGACCGTCGACGAGGCAACGCGGCAGGTCGTAGGCGAGATTCAGGGCGTGCTTCGACACCTGTGAGGCTTGGGTGAGTACGGCCTGTCTACTGCCTCTGCAGGTATCAGGCGCCCTGGCGGTCGATATCACGGCGCAGGACTACCGACGTGGTAATGTCATCCACTGATTCGTGACGTGCCACGTTGTCACGTACCTGGTTGAGGTCGTCGATCGTTCGGGTCTCCACTTCAACCACCAGGTCGAGCTGACCGCTCACCGACGAAACCCGCCGTACGCGCGCGTCCGTTGCCAACTGGTCGAGCAGCCCCATGGCAGGCGTGCGCTGCAACGTCACCAGCAAGATCGCGCGTATCACGTTGGCGTCTATTTCGCCGATGTCAGCGCGATAACCGCGAATGACCCCGCTGCGTTCAAGGTTGGCGACACGCTCGGTGGTGGCACTTCGGGAAAGGCCTATGCGGCCGGCTAACGCCTTGAGCGCAATACGCGCGTCCTTCGAAAGTACCTCAAGAATCTCACGATCTTTAGCGTCCAGGTCACGCATTGCAGCCCCTTGATAAGCTTGCCGTCATTATGCCGGTCGGAACCGGCATAATGCCTGTTGCGCCCGACCGTATGCAGGGTGTCCGTTTCGGCGGCGCATGACAAGCTATTGAAAAACAATCAGCGCGCCCGGAACCTGATGATATGACAGACCTTTCCCACCCAGCACCTCGGTTTTCGGCAAGCGATGCAGAGGGCCTTGCAAAAGATTTCTTCGATGTCACCGGCACTGCAACGCCCCTGGATGGGGAGCGTGATCGCAATTACCGGCTGGAGACTGGCGTAGATGCAGGCTGGATACTGAAAATCGTCAATGCCAGCGAGCCCAGGGTAGAAAGCGAGTTTCAAACCGCGCTACTCGATCACCTGGCCGTGCATGGCGCGCATTTGGGCGTGCCACACCTGCGGGCCAGCGTGACTGGCGACTACCTGCCGTCTGTGGCCAGCAGCACCGGTGAAAAGCACGCTGTGCGCCTGGTCAGCTGGCTGGCCGGCACGCCACTTGCCAAGGCCAGACGCTCCCTGGCGTTGATGAGAAACTTCGGCCAGGCACTCGGTGAACTTGACCGTGCCCTGCAGGGCTTCATGCACCCGGGCGCAGTCCGCGACCTGGACTGGGACTTACGCCATGCTGCGCGCTCCCGTTCGCGGCTGCACTGCATCAAGGACCCTGATCGCCGGGCCGTTGCCGAGCGCTTCATCGCCCGGTTCGAACAGACTGTACAGCCAAAGCTGGCTTCCCTTCGGGCCCAGGTGATCCACAACGATGCCAACGACTGGAACATCCTGGTCGATGCCGAAACGCCCCGTAGCGTGACTGGCTTCATCGATTTTGGCGATGCCGTGCACACCGTTCTGATTGCCGAGGTCGCAATCGCCAGCGCCTACGCCATTCTCGACATGGACGACCCGATCGGCGCTGCTGCTGCGCTGGTGGCCGGCTTCCATGAGAAGTACCCGTTGCAAGCGCAAGAGCTTGATGTGTTGTTCAACCTGATTGCCATGCGCTTGGTCATCAGCGTCACGTTCTCCGCTTCCCGGCAGGACCAGACCGACGACAACCCTTACCTGGCGATCAGTGAAGCGCCTGCCTGGCGTCTACTGGAACAACTCGATTCGATAAACCCACGGTTGGCCACCGGCATTTTGCGCAAGGCCTGTGGTTTCGATGCCATCGAAGGTGCGGGGGAAGTCCGCCGCTGGATTGCCGACAACCACAAGTCGTTTGCCGACCTGGTGCGCCCGTCAGCTGCCATTCTGGACAAGGTCATCGCGCCGTTTGGCGATGCCAGCCATGAGATGACCATTGCCTCGGCCCAGCAGCGCCCTGCAGATGCGACGCGGTGGTGGAATGAATGCTCTGCCGCGCACAAGGCCCCGCTGGGCATCGGGCCATGGGGCGAGGTACGTGCCGTCTATACCGACAGCGCCTTTGAGTCTCGCTTCATCAAGGGGCAGCACCGGACCCTGCATGTGGGGGTAGATTTGCTGATGCCAGCGGGTACGCCGTTGTACGCACCGATTGCCGGCACCGTCAGAAGCGTCGAGGTCGAGCCAGACCCGCTGGGTTATGGCGGCCTGGTGATGCTCGAGCACACCCCGCCCGGTTGCCCGCCATTTCTGACACTGTGGGGGCACATGGCCCACGAGGCGCTCAGCCGTTTGAAGGCCGGTGACAAGCTCGAAGCCGGCGACCTGGTCGGTTACATGGGCAGCGATCACGAGAACGGCGGCTGGATCCCCCACCTGCATCTGCAGGTGGTCACCGATACCCGGCTGAGCGCGTGCGAGGTCATGGGCGTGGGTGAGCCAGCGTACCGCGAAGCGTGGGCCGACCTGTTCCCCGATGCCTCGGCCCTGGCCGGTATCCCGCCAGAGACCTACAGCCAGCAGGGCATGACCAAGGCCCAGATCATTGCCAGGCGCAAGGAACTGCTGCTACCCAACCTGTCCATTTCGTACACCGACCCGATCAAGTTCGTGCGCGGGGATGGCGTATGGCTGATCGACAACTTCGGGCGGGCCTACCTGGACTGCTTCAACAACGTGTGCCACCTGGGCCATAGTCATCCCGACGTGGTCGAAGCCTTGACCCGCCAGGCTGCGCTGCTCAACACCAATACCCGCTACCTGCACGACAACATCGTCGAATACGCCGAACGCCTGACCGGCACTTTGCCCAAGGGCCTTTGCGTAGCATCCTTTGGCTGCTCGGGGAGTGAGGCCAACAGCCTGATGCTGCGTATGGCGCGCAACTACACAGGCAGTGATCAGGCGATCGTGCTGGACTGGGCCTACCACGGCACCACTCAGGAACTGATCGATCTGAGCCCTTACAAGTACAAGCGCAAGGCGGGCAAGGGCAGGGCGGCGCATGTCTACGAGGCCGTGGTCCCGGACAGCTACTACGCCCCCGAGCACTGGCCCGTGGAAGCGCACGGCAAGCGCTTTGCCGAGTCGGTAGCAGAGCAGCTGGACGCCATGCGCAAGGCAGGCAAGGGCCCCGGTTTTTTCATTGCCGAATCGATCCCCAGCGTGGCGGGGCAGGTGTTTTTGCCCGAACACTACCTCAAGGAGGTGTACGCCATGGTGCGAGCCGAAGGTGGGCTGTGCCTGGCCGATGAGGTTCAGGTCGGGTTTGGCCGGGTCGGCAGCCACTGGTGGGCATTCGAGACCCAGGGTGTGGTCCCGGATGCCGTCAGCATGGGCAAACCCATTGGTAACGGCCACCCGATGTCGGCGGTAGTGACCACGCGCGAGGTTGCCGATGCTTTCAACAACGGCATGGAGTATTTCAATACCTTCGCCGGTAACCCGGTGTCATGCGCGGTAGGCCTGGCGGTACTCGATGCAATCGAGCGTGACCAGTTGAAAGAAAACGCCTTGAGTGTCGGCCATTACCTGCTCGAGGGTTTGCGCAAGCTTCAGCAGCAATTCGACGTGATTGGCGATGTGCGCGGGTTGGGCCTGTTCCTTGGCATCGTGCTGGTGACTGACCGCAAGTCAAAGGCGCCAGCCACGGCCCTGGCCAGAAAAGTGGCTGATGGTGCCCGGGAGCGCGGCGTGTTGATCGGCACCGAAGGCCCGCATGACAACGTGCTGAAAATGCGGCCTTCGATGATTTTCAGCCGGGCCAATGCAGACTTCCTTCTCGAGGTGCTGAAAGACAGCTTCACCGCGGCGCTGAAATAGCGTTTCAGCGCGGGCAGGGCGTGCGCATGTGCACGCCCTGCGGCGCACCTATCTGGCGAGCCGGGCAGGTTGCCAGCATCAAGCGCCTCTGATGCTCAGGCCTTCGCGAGCCTGGCCATGCAGGCCGGCGGCCTCTGGCAATGCCGTGACCTTGATCGCGCGCACCGGTACGGCGAACTTGGCGCCGATTTGCGAGAACCGCTCCAGCAGCCTGAAGTTGATCGCCTGCTGAATGTCCATGTAAAGGTTGTAGCCTGGGTCCTGGACGATGTAGACACACTCGAACTCCAGCGCCTCTTTGCCGAAGCCACGCAGGTGAGCGCGGTCGAAACGCGCCTGCTCCTGGGCCTTGATGGCGTCTTCGACGATGCCTGGCGCTTTCTTCACGGCCTCGGTGGGCGTGTCGTAGGAAAGTCCGAACTCGAACACGATGCGACGCTCTTGCAGGCGCTTGTAATTCTGGATGGTGCTGCTGATCATGCTGGCGTTGGCCATGACGATCTGTTCGCCGCCGAGGCTGCGGATGCGTGTGGTTTTGAGGCCGACGTGCTCAACGGTGCCCGCCAGGGGCCCGATGACGATGAAGTCACCGATCTCGAACGGCTTGTCCACGGCGATCGACAACGAAGCGAACAGGTCGCCAAGGATATTCTGCACAGCCAGCGCCACTGCGATGCCGCCCACGCCCAGGCTGGCGACGAAGGCGGTGATGTTCACCCCCAGGTTCGACAGCATTGCCAGCACTACGACTGACCACAACAGGACCCGCGCGCCCCAGGCCGAAAGGGTTGCCAGTGCGCTGCCCTGGTTCAGGCCGTCGGTACGGTGGCGGGCGAAGTAGCGGCTCAGGCCCAGGCCGATGGCGCGGTTGGCCCACAGGCCAATCTGCAAGGCAGCGACCACGAACCACAGGCTGCTGACCCTGCTCAGCCAGCGCTCGGGCAGGTCGAGCATGCTCAGGCCCACCAGCAAAGAGGCCAGCAACAACAGAAAGTTGCTGGTGCCGGAAAGCACCTTGGCCATTATCTGGCTCAGTGGGCCTTCGTGTTCGGACCAGCGCCGTACCCGGCGCATCAGGAAACTGATGGCGGCACGGGCGACCAGGAAGACCAAGGTGGCGACTGTCAGCGCCACCAGCAGATTGAGAATGGAGATGCCGAATACGGTGGTTTCGGTGAAAAACGCGATGATGCGGTCGTTCATGAGTACCTCGCCTCTGGGTTGATTTGCCAAGGTGCTTTCTTGGGACGTCAAAGAGGCGCAACAGGTCGATCGGATTTCACCACGCTGAGCTGACGGAGTCAGTCTCGGTAGATTTTCTTCAATAACCGCAACAGTTCAGTCCTTTCGTCATCCGAGAGGTTGGATGTCGCCTGATGATCGCTGTCGGCGGCGATGTGCTTCAACTCCTTCAACAGGGCTTCGCCCGATTTGCTCAGGAAAATCCCATACGAGCGCTTGTCCGGTTTGCACCGCACGCGCACGGCCAGCGCGCGCTCTTCCAGTTTGTTCAGCATTGGCACGACTTGCGGCGGTTCGATTGCCAACGCACGCGCCAGGTCGGCCTGCATCAGCCCGGGGTTCTGGTCGATGATCGCCAGGGCGGAAAATTGGGCCGGGCGCAGGTCATGGGCCGAGAGCCGGGCAATAAGGTTCTGGAACAGCTTCAATTGCGCGCGTCGCAAGGCGTAGCCGATCAAGTCTTCAAGCACCCCTTCTCCCACAGGAGCAGCCACGCAAGCGTCGTCGGTACTACGGGCAGACCTAGCCATCAGGGTTCATGCTCCTCGATCATGGGTAATAAAGTTACCTATTTTGCCTGTCCTTATGCGATTCGGCTAGAGAGGCTTTGGAAAAAGGCAGCGCGCCTACGCATGGGTTAAAGATAAATTTGTTAATGGTTAATTGACATAACTATTTTGACCCGTTAGCGTGGCCCCATCACCTCGAACAACAAGAGTGCAGAACCATGAGCAAATATGAAGGCCGCTGGACCACTGTGAAGGTCGAACTGGAAGCGGGCATCGCCTGGGTGACCCTCAATCGCCCGGAAAAACGCAATGCCATGAGCCCCACCCTGAACCGGGAAATGGTCGACGTGCTGGAAACCCTCGAACAGGACGCTGACGCTGGCGTGCTGGTATTGACCGGTGCCGGCGAGTCCTGGACCGCCGGCATGGACCTGAAGGAGTACTTCCGCGAGGTGGACGCCGGCCCGGAAATCCTCCAGGAAAAGATTCGTCGCGAAGCCTCGCAATGGCAATGGAAGTTGCTGCGTCTGTATGCCAAACCGACCATCGCCATGGTCAACGGCTGGTGCTTCGGCGGCGGCTTCAGCCCACTGGTGGCATGCGACCTGGCGATCTGCGCCAACGAAGCGACCTTCGGCCTGTCGGAAATCAACTGGGGCATCCCGCCTGGCAACCTGGTCAGCAAGGCCATGGCCGATACCGTTGGCCATCGTCAGTCGCTGTACTACATCATGACCGGCAAGACCTTCGATGGTCGCAAGGCTGCCGAGATGGGCCTGGTGAACGACAGTGTGCCGCTGGCCGAGCTGCGTGAAACCACCCGTGAGTTGGCGCTGAACCTGCTGGAAAAGAACCCGGTGGTGCTGCGCGCCGCGAAGAATGGCTTCAAGCGTTGCCGCGAGCTGACCTGGGAACAGAACGAGGACTACCTCTACGCCAAGCTCGACCAGTCGCGCCTGCTGGACACTACTGGCGGCCGCGAGCAGGGCATGAAGCAGTTCCTCGACGACAAGAGCATCAAGCCAGGCCTGCAGGCCTACAAGCGCTGAGTCGCACCGCGGGCGGCGGTGTGCCGCGCCAAAGCCCGTGGGTATTTCTCTATAACGACAACAAGAGGAATGAGCATGTTGCAGGTGCCTTTGCTGATTGGCGGGCAGTCGCGCCCCGCCAGCGATGGACGAACCTTCGAGCGCTGTAACCCGGTGACTGGCGAGGTGGTGTCGCAGGCTGCCGCCGCCACACTGGCCGATGCCGATGCCGCCGTGGCTGCTGCCAGCGCGGCGTTTCCGGCCTGGGCCGCCCTGGCACCGGGCGAGCGGCGCAGCCGCTTGCTGGCAGGCGCTGATCTGTTGCAGGCGAGGGCCGCCGAGTTCATCGCCGCCGCCGGTGAAACCGGGGCCATGGCCAACTGGTATGGCTTCAACGTGAAGTTGGCCGCCAACATGCTGCGCGAGGCTGCAGCCATGACCACGCAGATCACCGGTGAAGTGATCCCCTCGGACGTTCCCGGCAGCTTCGCGATGGCCCTGCGCGCGCCCTGCGGCGTGGTGTTGGGCATCGCGCCGTGGAACGCCCCGGTGATACTGGCCACGCGTGCCATTGCCATGCCGCTGGCCTGCGGCAACACCGTGGTGCTCAAGGCCTCGGAGCTGAGCCCGGCGGTACATCGGCTGATCGGCCAGGTGCTGCACGATGCAGGCATCGGCGACGGCGTGGTCAATGTCATCAGCAATGCGCCGCAGGATGCCCCGGCCATCGTCGAGCGGCTGATCGCCAACCCTGCGGTACGCCGGGTCAACTTCACCGGTTCGACGCACGTCGGGCGCATCGTCGGCGAGCTGGCGGCCCGCCACCTCAAGCCGGCCCTGCTCGAACTGGGCGGCAAGGCGCCTTTGCTGGTGCTCGACGATGCCGACCTGGACGCCACGGTCGAAGCGGCGGCCTTCGGTGCCTACTTCAATCAGGGGCAGATCTGCATGTCCACCGAGCGCCTTGTGGTGGACAGCCGTATTGCCGACGCCTTCGTCGACAAGCTGGCGGCGAAGATCGCCGGGCTGCGTGCAGGTGATCCGCAAGCCAGCACCTCGGTGCTCGGCTCGCTGGTCAGCGCAGCGGCCGGCGAGCGCATCAAGGCACTGATCGACGATGCCGTGGCCAAGGGCGCGCGCCTGGTCAGCGGCGGCCAGCTCGAAGGCAGCATCCTGCAACCGACCTTGCTCGACAACGTCGATGCCAGCATGCGCCTGTACCGCGAGGAGTCCTTCGGCCCGGTGGCGGTGGTACTGCGCGCCGAAGGCGACGAAGCCTTGCTGCAGCTGGCCAACGACTCGGAGTTCGGTCTGTCATCGGCCATTTTCAGCCGCGACACCAGCCGCGCCCTGGCCTTGGCTCAACGGGTGGAGTCGGGTATCTGCCATATCAACGGGCCGACCGTTCACGATGAAGCGCAGATGCCGTTTGGCGGGGTCAAGTCCAGCGGCTATGGCAGCTTCGGCAGCCGCACGGCCATCGATCAGTTCACCCAGTTGCGCTGGGTCACCCTCCAGCACGGCCCGCGTCACTATCCCATCTAGCCGCGGCAGGCCCAGGCCACTGGCAAGATGACCGCCGCCCCGTCATATCGGGCGGCGGCAGGATGTACAACAAGAACAAGGAGCAACCTGCGTGAATAACGAAGCCCGCTCAGGGTCGACCGACCCTGGCCAACGTCCGCGCTACCGCCAGGTGGCCATCGGGCATCCCCAGGTGCAGGTCAGCCACGTCGACGACGTGCTGCGCATGCAACCTGTCGAGCCACTGGCACCGCTGCCGGCGCGCCTGCTCGAGCGCCTGGTGCATTGGGCCCAGGTGCGCCCGGACACCACTTTCATCGCGGCACGCCAGGCAGACGGTGCCTGGCGTTCGATCAGCTACGTGCAGATGCTCGCCGATGTGCGCACCATCGCCGCCAACTTGCTAGGACTGGGCCTCAGTGCCGAGCGCCCGCTGGCGCTGCTTTCCGGCAACGACATCGAACACCTGCAAATCGCCCTCGGCGCCATGTATGCCGGTATTGCCTATTGCCCGGTGTCGCCGGCCTACGCGCTGTTGTCGCAAGACTTCGCCAAGTTGCGCCATGTCTGCGAGGTGCTCACCCCCGGAGTGATCTTTGTCAGCGACAGCCAGCCGTTCCAGCGCGCCTTCGAGGCGGTGCTGAACGATTCGGTCGGCGTGATCAGCGTGCGTGGCCAGGTCGCAGGTCGCCCCCATATAAGCTTCGACAGCCTGTTGCAACCGGGTGACCTGGCGGCGGCCGATGCGGCTTTCGCCGCCACCGGGCCGGACACCATCGCCAAATTCCTCTTCACCTCGGGCTCGACCAAGCTGCCCAAGGCGGTGATCACCACCCAGCGCATGCTGTGCGCCAATCAGCAGATGCTTCTGCAGACTTTTCCGACGTTCGCCGAGGAGCCGCCGGTGCTGGTGGACTGGCTGCCGTGGAACCACACGTTCGGCGGTAGCCACAACCTCGGCATCGTGCTTTACAACGGGGGCAGTTTCTACCTCGACGCCGGCAAGCCGACCCCGCAAGGCTTCGCCGAGACCTTGCGCAATCTGCGCGAGATTTCCCCCACGGCCTACCTCACCGTACCCAAGGGCTGGGAGGAACTGGTCAAGGCACTGGAGCAGGACCCCGCGCTGCGCGAGGTGTTCTTTGCCCGCATCAAGCTGTTCTTCTTTGCCGCCGCAGGCCTGTCGCAAAGCGTCTGGGACCGGCTGGACCGCATAGCCGAGCAACACTGCGGCGAACGCATCCGCATGATGGCCGGCCTTGGCATGACCGAAGCCTCGCCATCGTGCACCTTCACCACCGGGCCTTTGTCGATGGCCGGCTATGTCGGGCTGCCGGCACCTGGCTGCGAAGTGAAGCTGGTGCCGGTGGGCGACAAGCTCGAGGCGCGCTTCCGTGGCCCGCATATCATGCCGGGCTACTGGCGCTCGCCGCAGCAGACCGCCGAGGCGTTCGACGAGGAGGGTTTCTACTGTTCGGGCGACGCGTTGAAGCTGGCCGATGCCAGGCAGCCCGAGCTTGGCCTGATGTTCGATGGCCGTATCGCTGAGGACTTCAAACTTTCGTCCGGGGTATTCGTCAGTGTCGGGCCGCTGCGCAACCGCGCAGTGCTGGAGGGCTCGCCTTACGTACAGGACATCGTGGTCACCGCGCCGGACCGTCAATGCCTGGGCCTGCTGGTTTTCCCGCGTCTGCCCGAGTGTCGTCGCCTGGCCGGGCTGGCAGAGGATGCCAGCGATGTGCAGGTGCTGGCCAACGACACCGTGCGCAGTTGGTTCGCTGACTGGCTGGAACGCTTGAACCGCGATGCCCAGGGCAACGCCAGCCGTATCGAATGGCTGTCGCTGCTGGCCGAGCCGCCGTCGATCGACGCCGGTGAAATCACCGACAAGGGCTCGATCAATCAGCGCGCCGTGCTGCAGCGGCGCGCCGCTCAGGTCGAGGCGCTGTACCGTGGCGAAGACCCCGACGCATTGCACGCCAAGGTGCGGCCTTGAGTGCGGCCGGGCTGTGCACCGTCTTCGAGGACACGGCCATCGTCCAGATGATGCGCACACCCTGGGTCGACCTGGGTGGCGCATTGGCCGCGATCTCGCCCATCGACCTGGGCATTCAGGCCGGGCGCGCGGTGCTGGCACGTGCAGCTGCCGGCCCTCAGGCGGTAGACAGCGTGCTCGCCGGCAGCATGGCCCAGGCCAGCTTCGACGCCTACATGCTGCCACGCCATGTCGGCCTCTACTGTGGCGTGCCGCAGTCGGTACCGGCACTGGCGGTGCAGCGCATCTGTGGCACGGGCCTTGAACTGTTGCGTCAGGCCGGTGAACAGCTGCGCAGTGGCGCCCGCCAGGTGCTTTGCGTGGGCGCGGAGTCGATGTCGCGCAATCCGATCGCGGCCTATGAACACCGGGGCGGTTTTCGCCTGGGGGCGCCGGTCGGGTTCAAGGACTTTCTCTGGGAAGCCCTGTACGACCCGGCTGCCGGCGTGGACATGATCGGTACTGCGGAAAACCTGGCCCGTGCCTATGGCCTCGCTCGTGAAACGGTGGACGCGTGGGCCCTGCGCAGCCATCAGCGGGCCCTGCAAGCCCAGGCGCAGGGCTGGTTCGACGAGGAAATCGTCAGCGTCACCGCGCAGGCACTGGAGGCAGAAGGCTGCCAGCCACGCGGCATTGCATTGCCGCGTGGCGTGAGTGAGGTCAGCCAGGACAGCCACCCGAGGCCTACCGATGCCGCCGCACTGGCCCGACTGCGCCCGGTGCACGCCGGTGGCGTGCAGACGGCTGGCAACAGTTGCGCGGTGGTCGATGGCGCGGCGGCAGCCTTGGTCACGCGCTACTCCGATTGCACTCATCCGCCTTTGGCGCGCTTGCTGATGGCCACGGCCGTTGGCGTGCCGCCCGGCCTCATGGGCATCGGGCCGGCGCCGGCCATCACCTTGCTGCTCGAGCGCAGCGGCCTGCGCCTGGAGCAGATCGACCGCCTGGAAATCAACGAGGCCCAGGCCGCCCAAGTGCTGGCGGTGGCCCAGGCACTCGAACTCGATGTGGACAAGCTCAATGTCCATGGCGGCGCTATCGCCCTCGGTCACCCACTGGCCGCTACAGGCCTGCGCCTGGTCCACACCTTGGCCCGTCAATTGCGCGACGGCAACTTGCGCTATGGCATCGCAGCGGCATGCATCGGCGGTGGCCAAGGCATGGCGCTGCTGATCGAAAACCCTCATTTCGTTGCCTGACCCGGAGGTATCCGATGACCTGGAAGGCGCCCCTGCGCGACATGCAGTTCGTCTTGCAACACTGGCTGCGGGCCGATCAGGCCTGGGCGCAATTACCGGCATATGCCGACGTCGACCTCGACCTGGCGGCCCAGGTACTGGAAGAGGCGGCCCGTTTCTGCGAGCAGGTGCTGGCCCCTTTGAACAGTTCGGGCGATCGCCAGGGCTGCCAGATGGAGGGCGGGGAGGTACGCACCCCGGACGGATTCCCGGCGGCTTATCGCGCCTATGTCGACGGTGGCTGGCCGTCGCTGGCATGCGCCCCGGCGCTTGGCGGCCAAGGGCTGCCGTTAGTGCTGGAGGCGGCCTTGCAAGAGATGCTGTTCGGCAGCAACCACGGCTGGGCCATGTACACCGGCATTGCCCACGGTGCCTACCTGTGCCTGAAAGCCCATGCATCCGCCGAGCTGCAGGCGCGCTATCTGCCGGGCATCGTCAGTGGTGCCACCCTGCCTACCATGTGCCTGACCGAACCCCAGGCCGGCAGCGATCTAAGCCTGTTGCGCTGCCGCGCCGTGCCCCTGGGCGACGGTGGCTACGCGGTCAGTGGCAACAAGCTGTTCATCTCTGGCGGCGAACACGACCTGACCCGCGACATACTCCACCTGGTGTTGGCCCGGTTGCCGGATGCGCCGCCCGGCAACCGCGGGCTCTCGCTGTTGCTGGTGCCGAAATGGCTGGAGGATGGCCAGCGCAATACACTGTACTGCGACGGCCTGGAACACAAGCTGGGCATCCGTGGCAGCGCCACCTGCGCACTGCGCCTGGAGGGGGCCCGGGGCTGGTTGATAGGCCAGCCCCATGGCGGCCTGGCGGCGATGTTCGTGATGATGAATTCCGCGCGGCTGCATGTTGGTCTGCAAGGGCTGGGGCATGCCGAGGCTGCCTGGCAACAGGCCCGCGACTATGCACTGGAGCGGCGCCAGATGAGTGTCCCGGGGCGGGCCAAGGGGGGCGCCCAGGGCGCCGACCCGATCCACCTGCACCCGGCCATGCGTCGGGTCTTGCTGGAGTTGCGGGTGCGTACCGAGGGGATGCGCGCGCTGGCCTACTGGACGGCCCAGTGGCTGGATATCGCCGACGCCGCCGTCGAGCCTGCACAACGGGCGAAGGCTGCGACATTGGCGGCGCTGTTGACCCCCATCGTCAAGGCGGCCTTCACCGAGCAGGGGTTCAGCCTGGCAAGCAAGGCCTTGCAGGTGTTGGGTGGCTATGGCTACACCCAGGAGTTTGCCATCGAGCAGACCTTGCGCGACAGCCGCATCGCGATGATCTACGAAGGCACCAACGAAATACAGGCCAACGACCTGATGCTGCGCAAGGTATTGGGCGATGGGGGGAAGGGTTCGCCCTGCTGTTGGGTGAGTTGCGTACCGAGGCTGCTGCGGACGCTGGTGCAGCCGCCACCGCGTTGGGCAGCGCGTGCGACACGCTGGAGGCAGTGCTGGCCAAGGTGCTGTCGATGACCGCGGGCGATCCCGAATTTCCGTACCGCGCCGCAGGCGACTTCCTGCAGTTGTGCGCAACGGTGCTGCAGGCCTTCGCCTGGGCCCGCAGCGCGCGCTGCATCCAGGCGTTGCCATTGGGAGCGGCGCAGCGCAGGGAAAAGCAGGAAAGCGTTGGGTTCTTCCTCAGCTACCTGTTGCCCGACCTCGACCGGCAGGTGGCGGCCATCGACGCGGCCGCCACGCCGTTGCCATTCATTGCCGAATCGTTCTGAAACCCACGTGCGAGGTCGTCATGAACACCGGCTGCGGCTGGCGTGCCGAGGGGCGGTAGCGCATGCAGCGGTCCGCCGAACACAGGTGCGAGCCGCCTTTGATTACCGCCACCGGCACGCCGGGGTCTGCCGGGTCGAAGCTGTCACTCAGGGCTGGGCCTGAGGGGTCGAGCTTGGCGTCGCGCTGTGCGTCATGGCCTGGCCGATAGCCCGTGCGAGTCAGCTCCCAGACATTACCGCCAGCATCGAACAGGCCAAAGCCGTTGGCCGGGAAGCAGCCCACGGGTGATGTACCGGTAAAACCATCCTTCGCCGCATTGCGATAAGGGAACTGACCCTGCCAGGTATTGGCCATGAGCTTGCCCTTGGGCTGCTCGGTGGTACCCCAGCTGAAGTCGGCATCGGTCAGGCCGCCGCGCATGGCGTATTCCAGCTGCGCCTCGCTGGGCAGTTCGCGGCCTGCCCAGCGGGCATAGGCCTTGGCATCTTCCAGGGCGATCTGCACCACCGGATGATTGTCCAGCCCGGCCAGGCTGCTGCCCGGCCCTTGCGGGTGTCGCCAGTTGGCGCCGGGCACGAACTGCCAGCCGGGGCTGAGCACGTCCGCACCCTGGTGAAACACCATCGCACCCGGTACCCGCAGCGCGTCGGGCAGGGCAGGGTCGTCCTCGACACGGATACCGCGCTCGGCATGGGTGACATACCCGGTGGCCTTGACGAAGCGCGCGAACTGGGCGTTGGTGACCGGATGCACGTCAATCCAGAAGCCGGACACCTTGGCGGGGTGAGGCGGGCCTTCTTCGTCGTAAAAGCGGCTTGAACCAAAGCTGAACTCGCCGCCCGGCACGTGCACCATGCCGTCCCGCCAAGGGCCTTGGCGCTGCGCGGGCAGGCCGCTGTAGCCCGTGCACAGCAGCGCCGGCGCCGGGTCTTGCGGCCACACGGCATAGGCGGCGGCGAGCAGGCCGGCGGCGAGTGCTGCGCAGCCGGCTGCCCGGGCGATCATTGCGGCTTGACCAGGATCGGGCTGGCCGGACGGCCGTCGGCATCGATCGCGATGTTGCCGCGTTGGGCATAAGCCTTCCAGTCGCGCAGCATCAGCGCCACCTGCTCGGGGTGCCCTGCGCCGATGTCGTGGTGCTCGCCAGGGTCCTTGCTCAGGTCATACAAGTGCCAGCTCGGCTTGCTGTCGGTGGCATCCCACACCAGCTTCAGCGGGCCCTTGCGCAACGAGGCGCTGCCGTTGATTTCCCATCCCAGGGCTTCGTCATGGGCGTGGATCTGGCTGTCCTTGCCTTGCAGGTAGTTCAGCGCCGATGTGCCTTGCGGCGGCACGATATCGCGGTCGCGGTACTTGACGCCGGGCATCGGCGCACCGGCCAGTTGCAGCAGGGTCGGCATGATGTCGCGGACGCTGGCCAGCTCTTCGCTGCGGCCGGCCTTGATGGTGGCTGGGTAGTAGACGAAGGCCGGTACGCGGATGCCGCCCTGGTAGGTGGTCATCTTGTAGCGACGGCTGGGCAGGGCGCTGACTTGGGCCCAGGCCGAGCCGATCATCAGGAACGAATCGCGGCGGCCGTAGTTGTCCAGGCGGTTATCGAAGTTTGCCTTGATCCACTCGGGGTCGACACGGGTGGCGTTCTCCGGACCGTTGTCGGACATGAACAGGATCATCGTGTTTTCCAGCTCGCCGGTCTTGCGCAGGTGTTCCACCAGGCGCCCCACCTCGGCGTCCAGCGCCGTGACCATGGCGGCGTATACCTCCATGGTGCGCGCGGACTGGCGTTTTTGTTCATCGCTCAGCGATGCCCAGCTCGGCACGCCTTCCAGTTGTGCTTGCAGGGGGAAGTCGGTGGGCACCAGGCCGGCTTCGCGCTGGCGCTTCAGGCGCTCGTGGGCGATGACTTCGTAGCCTTGGTCGTAACGGCCTCGGTACTGCGCCAGGTACGCATCCGGCGCCTGCAGCGGCCAGTGCGGCGCGGTGTAGGCGGCAAAGGCGAAGAACGGTTTGTTGCTGGCCTTGCCTTGGTCGATCGCGTCGATCAGGCGGTCGGTGTACCAGGTGGTGGAATAGAAGTCGTCGGGCAGCGCGATCGGCTCGCCATTGTGGCGATAGGTGGCGCTGTAGTTCGACTGCAGGTCCATGTTGGCCTGCTTGAAGTGCGCCGCGCCGCCTTCGAGCAGCACGTAGGCCTGGTCGAAGCCGCGGTTGTGTGGCTGTTGGGTCGGTTGCATGCCCAGGTGCCATTTGCCGGCGATGTAGGTGCGGTAGCCGGCGTCGTGCAGCAGTTCGGCGAGGGTCGCGACATTGGCACCGAGCACGCCTTCGTAGCCGGCGCGTACCTCTGCGCCGGCCGGCAGGCGCTTGCGCGTCTCCGACATCATGCCCAGCCCGACCAGGTGTGGATCGTTGCCGGACATCAGCATCGCCCGCGTCGGCGAGCAACTGGGCGCGGCGTGGAAATCGAGCATCAGGCGGCCGTCGGCCAACAGTTTGTCCAGGTTGGGCGTCTGGATTTCGCTGCCCAGGGCCGACAGGTCGGAGAAACCGAGGTCATCAGCGACCACCAGCAGAATGTTTGGTTGTTTAACGGTTGGTGCGGCCATGGCGTGGCTGGCACCGAGCATGAGCACGCCGAGGGCGGCAAGGGGGCGGAGGCAATTCATGGGGGGACTCTTGTTTTTGTAATGGACTCGAATTTTGCGCATGGCCTCTGAATAGACAGCACGCCACTGGATTCTAGCGACGGATGAATGAATGCCGCAGCCGCTCGCTGCAGAAGTGTGCGATTAGCGAACGCTTGATGCTGATCATTCCTTGTACACGGCAAAACGCTATTGACGGCGCATATGGTTAACAAAAATAATCGTTAACAGAGTTATCCAGTTTGTAAGAACAATTATAAAAACAAGTGAAGGGAAATTCTGATGATCAAGCCGTTGAACGGGGTATGCCTGCCCCTCATGGTGCTTTCGCTGTGCCAGTCCGCCTACGCGGCCAGCCCGCTTGAAGAGAGCCGGCCGGGGAGGCCAGGGGCCCCTCGCTGGATCGAGGACTACCGCTTTCTCGACGACCCCGCCAAGGCCACTGCCCCCTTCGATGGCCTGCGCTACCATCGGCTGTCAGAGTCGGCCTGGCTGCAACTCGGGGCTGAGGCCCGCTACCGGGCCGATGCTTCGGACAAACCCTTCTTTGGCCTGCGCGGGCTGAACGACGATTCCTATCTGCAGCAACGGCTGCAGGCCCATGCCGACCTGCACCTGTTCGACGATGCCGTGCGTACCTTCGTCCAGGTCGAGAATACCCGTGCCTTCGGCAAGGACTTGTACTCGCCCAATGATGAAAGCCGCAATGAAGTGCGACAGGCCTTCGTCGATTTCAACCACGATTTCGCCGCCGGGCGCTATACCACACGCATAGGTCGCCAGGAGATGGGCTTCGGCGACCAGGTGTTGGTCACCTACCGCGACGCGCCGAACATCCGCCTGAGCTTCGACGGCGTGCGCGCCAGCCTCAACCTCAAGGACGGACGCAAGCTGGATGCATTCGCTGTGCGCCCGCTGAAAACCGGTGAAGACAGTTGGGACGATGGCAGCAACAACAACATCAAATTCTACGGCCTTTACGGCACCTTGCCGCTGTCGGCGTCGTGGAACATGGACCTGCTAGCCTTTAGCCTGGAAACCGACGACCGCAGCCTGGCCGGCGAGTCGGGTGACGAGCAGCGCTACACCTTCGGCACGCGGCTGTTCGGCCGCCATCAGGCACTGGACTGGAGCTGGAACCTTGTCGGGCAGACCGGCCACCTGGGCAACGCGTCGATCCGCGCCTGGGCGCTGTCGAGCGACAGCGGCTTCACCTTCACCCACCCCTGGCAACCGCGCCTGGCCATGCGCATCGATGCCGCAAGCGGCGACAGTGACCTGGGCGACGGAAAAGTCGGCACCTTCGACCCGCTTTACCCACGCAATGGTGTCTATGGTGAAGCCAGCCTCACCACCCTGAGCAACATCATCGTGGTGGGGCCGACCTTCGGCTTCTCGCCCTGGCGCACGCTGCGCATCGAGCCCGGCATCTTCGAAGTGTGGAAACAGCGTGAGGAAGACGGCGTGTACATGCCCGGCATGAGCATGTTGGCCAACACCCGCGGCACGGGTCGCCATGTCGGTACCATCTACCGTGCCAGCACGCGCTGGCTTGCCACTCCCAACCTGACCCTGGACCTTGACCTGAAGTACTACGACGTGGGCACGGCCATCAAGGAGGCTGGCGGCGAAGATTCGTCGTTCGTCTCAGTACGCGCCACGTTCCGCCTTTGACCACCCGACCGATAACAACAACAGAGGGCCACACATGCATCATTCATCCGCGTCATCGGGCAAGGCCGTGCTCACCATCGGCTTGTGTTTTCTCGTTGCCTTGCTGGAAGGGCTGGACCTGCAGGCCACCGGCATCGCCGCGCCGCACATGGCCAAGGCATTCAACCTGACCCCTGCCATGCTCGGTTGGGTATTCAGTGCCGGGTTGCTGGGGTTGCTGCCCGGCGCGCTGATCGGCGGTTGGCTGGCAGACCGCTTTGGCCGCAAAGCGATCCTGATCGTGGCGGTGCTGCTGTTTGGCGGCTTCTCGCTAGGGACCGCCCATGCCCAGACCTACGATTCGCTGTTGATCGCGCGGCTGATGACAGGGCTCGGGCTGGGGGCGGCGTTGCCGATCCTGATCGCCCTGGCCAGCGAGGCGGCGCCTGAGCGTCTGCGGAGCACGGCGGTCAGCCTGACTTACTGTGGTGTGCCGCTGGGCGGGGCGGTTGCGTCGCTGATCGGCATGGCCGGCGTGGGCGACGGTTGGCGTACGGTGTTCTACGTCGGCGGCATCGCACCGATAGTGATCGCCTTCGTGCTGATGATCTGGCTGAAAGAGTCCCAGGCATTCCGTGCCCAAGGCGTTGCCAAGGCTGGCAGTGAAGGTGTGCTTACCCAACTGTTCGGGCCGCAGCAGGCAAGCCGCACGCTGTTGCTGTGGGTGGCATGTTTCTTCACCCTGACAGTGTTGTACATGTTGCTCAACTGGCTGCCGTCGCTGTTGATCGGCCAAGGCTTCAGCCGACCGCAGGCGGGCGCCGTGCAGATTCTGTTCAACCTGGGTGGGGCGGCTGGATCGTTCCTGACCGGTCGGATGATGGACCGCGGGTTTGCCGGGCGGGCGGTATTGATCGCCTACGCCGGCATGCTGGCGTCGTTGGCGGGGCTGGGGCTGTCGAGCAGTTTCGGGCTGATGTTGCTGGCCGGGTTCACTGCAGGGTATTGCGCCATTGGTGGCCAGTTGGTGCTGTACGCGCTGGCGCCGACGCTGTATTCGACCCAGGTGCGCGCAACGGGCTTGGGCGCTTCGGTGGCGGTGGGGCGCCTGGGTTCCATGGCCGGTCCTCTGGCGGCCGGGCAGATCCTTGCAGCAGGTGCAGGTGCGGGGGGGCTGCTGATGGCCGCGGCTCCAGGCCTGGTGCTCGCGGCGTTGGCGGCACGTGCGCTGCTGAAACACCGAACCCGCACGCAACGCCCGGAGCCGGGTGAGGCTGCGGCTCAGGACCCTGCATAGCGCTTCCTTGGGGGGCTAGTGCTGCTTGCGCAATGCCTCCTGCTCCGGTTCGGCGACTGTGACCCGGTTACGGCCCGATACCTTGGAAAGGTACATGGCGCTGTCTGCACTGCTGAGCAAGGCGCCGAGCTCAGAGGCAGGGGCTTTCGCGAACGCTAAACCTATGCTTGCGGTGACCGGGTGTTCATCATTCACACGCAGTTTGGCTATCAGGGCCCGCAGGCGCTCGGCAACTTCAATCGCCGTGTCTGGCGGCGTATTGGGCAGCAGGATGGCGAACTCCTCGCCGCCCAGCCTGCCGGCAATGTCGTTGTCACGTAGGCTGGCACTGATCGCTGCACCGATGCGCTTCAGCACCTGGTCACCAGCGGCATGCCCGAACGTGTCGTTGATCTGTTTGAAATGGTCGACGTCCAGCATCAACACGGCCATGAATGTACCCGCCTCCCTGCACCGGACGTGCTGCGCCGAAGCGTTGTCGAAAAAAGCACGTCGGTTGTTCAGGCCGGTCAGTTCGTCCGTGCACGAGGCCACCATGGCCAGCCGATGCGCGCGTTGCATTTCGTGTTTCAGGCGCCAGGCCGTCGTCAATGCCGAGGACAGGCTTTGCGTCGCGCTGACCACAAACCAGGCGAACACCAGCACCGCCAAGGCTATCCCTTGTTGCAGCGTGGAAGGTTGCAACAGTAGCCAGCCCGTAGAAGGCAGCAAGACCAGGCCCATCGACACCAGGGTCATGTTGCGGTAGGAGGAGTAGCATGATACCGCGCTGACAGACATGCCGACGGCAAACAGCATGATCAGCGTCTGCCCCAGCGCGTCGTCGGCGGGCATTACGGCAAAGGCGCCCCAGCCCCAGATAGCCGCCGACAGCATCAGCGTGACCCAGTAACGCCACTCCCAGCGTTCGGCCGTGCGCTGGTTGGCGGGTGCTCGCAGATAGGCGAAGAACATGGCGGTACGCACGCTGGTCGACAGGCCCAATAACGTCATCCAGACCATGACCCTTTGCTGGTCGAAACGCTCCCAGCCCAACCAGCACAGCATGACGGCGGCCAGGAAGCTGCCAAGCACCGCAGGCGCTGACTGGACGAACAGCTGTTCGAGCCGATCCGTCCGTACGTAATGCGCTATTTCATCATGAGGATCAAGGTCTGTCATGGCTGGCGCTTCGACTGGTGAACGGTAGCAGATTCTGGCACTTTGCTGGCACCCTGGAAAAGGCTCATGGCGTTCACGTGTGATGGCGTTCGCCACGTTCGGGTGCCAGCGTCAGCAAGCGTTGCGGCAGTGTAATGACAGTATTGGTCAGCGGGATCAGGCGGCCAGGGCCTTGCATTCCTTCAGGCAGGCAGCGCAGGAGTCTGCACACGCCTTGCATTCGGCATGCTCATTTTCGTGTTTGCGGCACTGCGTTTCACAACTGGCACAGACATCAGCGGCCACCTTGGCCATGGCCGGCGTGAAGCGGGAGCCTTGCAGGGCCAGCTTCATCAACGCACTGCAGGTAGCCAGCAGTTCGCTGACGGACTGGGCACAGGCCGCCATTTGCGTGTCACCTTGACCAAGCAGTACCAGACAGTGCGCCAGGCACGCCTCACCGGTCTTCTGGCAATCGCTGCTGCTGTCTATCAGCCCGGCAAACGGCCTGGCGCCGGAAGTGCCATGGTCATGTTGATGTGCGTGCTCATGAGTGGCGGCCAGTGCAGAACTGGTCATCGCCACGGCTACGGCACCTGCGACGGTTTTCAGCATTTCACGTCGTTGCATGGATCGTTTCCTTGATCGAAGTCGGCCTTGGCTGCGCACGGCTGTCCGCGCAGATCAGTATCGCGAACATAGACTGTTTTCCGAGAATCCGAAAGCCAGGTGGTGTCAGTGTGCAACTGTTGGCAGGCCTTGCGGCGATGGCCTCTTCTGCGGGCGTGCAGGCAACACCGCCGACTGCAACTGCCGGCCTACGGGGTGCGCAAAGCACAGGTCGTGCGTCACGGGGCGTTCCTCCACGATGCGCCCGCCGTGCAGCAGCGCAACCCGCTGGCAGAAGTACTGCACCAGGCTCAGGTCATGGCTGATCAGCACGAAAGCGGTGCCGCTGCGCTGGCGTAGCGCTTCCAGCTGCTGCAGGATCTGCAGCTGCAACAGCCGGTCCAGGTTCGACAACGCTTCGTCGAGCACTACCAGCTGTGGCGAGGCGGCCAGCGCCCGGGCAATGTTGGCACGCTGCAACTGGCCGCCACTCAACTGCTGCGGCAGGCGTTGGGCATGCTCGGCGCGCAGGCCCATTTCCTCCAGCAGTGCAAGGGTGCGCGCCTGCCGGGCGGCTTCATCCATGTCGGTCAGATGGCGCAGCGGCTCGGCGATGCTCCAGCCGATGCTGCGCTGCGGGTTGAAGGCGCCAGGGGCGTCCTGGAACACCAGTTGCACCGTGCGCTGAAAGGCGCGCGCCTGCTCACCTTTGAGCTGGCTGACATCCTGCCCGGCAAAGCTCACCTGGCCCTGGTCCGGTTTTTCCAGCCCGAGCAGCAGCCGTGCGAGCGTGCTTTTGCCGCTGCCGCTGCTGCCGAGCAGTCCGATGGATTCGCCAGCGTGCAGTTGCAGGTCGATACCGTCGAGTACCTGCAGCCAACCGCGCTTGCGCAGCAGCCCCCCTGTACGATAACGGTGGCCAACGTGGTGGACGTGCAGCAGGCTCATGGTTGGCTCCGGCAAAGGACTTGGTGGGCGTGGAGGAGGGTGCGGGCAGTGGCACTGGCGGGGCGCTGGAACAGCTCATGGGCCGGTTGGCATTCAACAATGCGGCCGGCTTCCATCACCGCGACCTGGTCTGCACAGCGCGCTACCACACCCATGTCGTGGGTCACCAGCAATACCCCCAGCCCATGCACCTGCACCAGCTCCATCAGCAGGTCGAGAAAACGCGCCTGGCTCAGGGCATCGAGGTCGCTGGTGGGTTCGTCTGCCAGCAGGAATGGGGTTTCGGCCATCAGCGCCAGGGCGATCATCATCCTTTGCAGCATGCCGCCGCTGAGCTGAAAAGCGAACGATTGCAACACCCGCTCAGGGTCTGCCAGGCCGACAGCATCCAGGCAGTGGGCCATCCGCGCCCGTGCTGACGCGCCGGTGATGCCTCGCTGCCTGAGCGTTTCGATGGCATGGCTGGCCATGTTGCGCACCGGGTTGAAGGCGCTGCGCGGGTTTTGCAGCACCAGGCTGGCCAGGCGACCTCGGACACTGCTTGCAGCCAGCGGCTGGCCGTCGAGCAGCAGTTGTCCTTGGGTGCGGGCAAGGCCAGGCGGTAGCAGGTCGAGCAAGCCAAGGCAGCTGAGGGATTTGCCCGAGCCGCTGGCACCGACCAACGTGCAGACTTCGCCGCGGCGCAGCTGCAAGTCAACCTCATGCACCAGCACGCCGGCCTGGGTTTCTATGCGAAGGCCACGGATTTCAAGCAACGACGGACTCATTCAATGGCGCTCCTGTGCAGGGTCCAGGCGGTCGCGCAGCGCATCGCCCAGCAGGTTGAAGGCCATCACCGAGAAGAAGATCATCAGCCCTGGCAACAGCAGCAGTTGTGGCTGCGTCCAGATGAATTCCTTGGCGTCGTTGATCATCACGCCCCATTCGGCGGTAGGGGGCGCCACCCCGAGGCCAAGGAACGACAGGCCGGAGACGTGCAGCATCATGTGGCCGATGTCCATGGTTGCCAGCACCAGCAACGGGCCGGCGATATTGGGCAGCACATGCTGGCGCAGCCGCGCCCAGCGTGAAGCGCCGGCCAGGCGTGAAGCCAATACGTATTCGCGGCCGCGCTGGGCAATCACCAGGCCGCGCACCATGCGCGCATACCAGGCCCAGTGGGACAGGGCGATGGCGATGATCACGTTGCTCAGGCCAGTGCCCAGCAAGGTGACGAAGAAAAACGCCAGTACCAGCGTGGGGAAGGTCATGAACATGTCGCACAGGCGCATCAGCAGCAGGTCGGTGCGCCCGCCGACGAACCCGGCCACACCGCCGACCGCGAGCCCCAGCGCCAGTACCAGCGCCAGGGTCAGCATCACGCTGCCCAAGGACAGGCGCGTGCCGACGATCAACCGCGAAAGCAGGTCGCGCCCGAGGTGGTCTGTGCCCAGCCAGTGACGGGCGTCTGGCGCCTGCAGGCGCTGGCCGAGGTCGACTAGGTCGGGGTCATGCGGGGCGATCCAGTGGCCGAACAGCGCCAGCACCGCCAGCAGGCCGACCAGGGCCAGGCCGATCATCAGGCTGGGGCGGCGCAGCAGCAATGGCTGACGCAGGGCAGCGTGCACACTCATGCGTTCACCCCTTCCAGCCGGCTGCGAGGATCAAGCCAGGCGTAGCACACATCGACTATCAGGTTACAGATCATCAGCATACCGGTCAGTAGCAGGGTGAAGCACTGCATCACCGGGAAGTCGCGGTTCAGCACTGCCGACACCGCAAAACGACCAACGCCGGGCCAGGCGAAGATCGTCTCGATCACCAGTGCGCCGCCGATCAGTTCGCCGATGTGCATGCCGGTGGCCGTCACCAGCGGCAGCCAGGCATTGCGCAGGATATGGTCGCGCCAGACGTGCCGTTCGGGCAGGCCGCGGGCACGGGCATAGGTAACGTGCCGCTGCCCGCCGGCATCCAGCAGGCTGGCACGCAGCAGGCGGGCGTTGATCGACATCGACATCAGGGCGATCGCCAGCACCGGCATCACCAGGTGCCCGGCCCCCCCACGCCCCAACGGCGGCAGCCAGCCCAGCCACAGGGAAAAAAGCGCGATCAGCAGAAACGCCAGCCAGAAATTGGGCATGGACACCCCCAGGAAGGTCACTGCCCGCACGGCGTGGTCGGGCCAGCGCCCTTGCCAGCGGGCCGCCAACAGCCCCATGGGGATCGACAGCAGCAGCGTGCAGGCTAACGCCAGGCCGCCGAGCTGCAGGGTGGCGGGCAGGTAGTAGAGCAGGTCATCGAGCACGGGACGGCCGGTGATGTAGGAGATGCCGAAGTCCAGATGCACGGCGTTCCACAGCCAGGTCAGGTATTGCGCATACAGCGGGCGATCGAGCCCCAGGGTATGGCGGACTTCGGCAATGGCGGCGTCGGTCGGTGGAATGTGCGAAAGCCGAAGGTAGTCCAGCGCCGGGTCTGTGCTGCCCAGGTGCAGCAGCACGAACACCAGCAACGAAGCGCCAAGCATGACCGGCACAAGCAGCGCCAGGCGCAACAGGATGTAGCGCAACATGTCAGTCTCCCTGTTTTGGCGTCATGGTTTCGAACGGCACATCGAACAAGGTGCTGCCGAACTGGACCTTGGCCACCGAGTCTCGGCGCACGCTGATGGCCGTGAGATGCGAGATGGGCAGGTAGACGGCTTGTTCGTGCAAGGTGGTGAGGATGAAGCGGTACTGCTCGGCACGCTGCTGTTCGTCGGTGCTGGCCAGCACTTGGCCAATGCGCTTGTCCAGTTCGTCCTTGATTGCCAGCCCACGTTGGGCCATGTAGTCGGCATGGCCGGCGTAGCGCATGGAGCTGACGAACGAATGCGGGTCGTAGGGCGCGCCCCAGGTGTCGGCGAAGATCATGCCGAAGTCGCCGTCGCGTTGGCGCCGGACCAAAGCCCCTTCTTCAACCGCACGCAGGTCGATGTGGATGCCGATTTTCGCCAGCTCGCCCTGCAGCACTTCGGCCAGGCTCTTCTGCAAGGCACTTGTGCCGAGGAATACCAGCTCGATGGCCAAGGGTTCGCCGCCTTTACTGCGCACAGACGCGCCTGAGGCCAGCGTCCACCCGGCAGCATCAAGTGCGCGGGCGGCGCGCGCCGGGTCGTAAGGGTAGGGCTTGAGGCCGATATCGGCGTAGGGCATGTTGCTGGCGAACAGGGTATCTGCCCGGGGCTCAAGGCCGTAGAGAATCTTGTCGATGATGGCTTGCTTGTCCACCGCCTCGTTGATCGCCTGGCGTACCGCCAGATCGCGGGTAGCACCACGGCCGGTGTTCATCGCCAGGGTGCGGGTGGCCAGCGGTGCCGACAGTGCGGTGGCATAGCCCTGGTCACGCAGGCGCACGAACGTGCCGGCCGTGATCTCGCCGGCGGCGCCCTGGATCAGTTCGACCTCGCCGGCCTGCAGGGCCAGCGCGCGGCTGTTGGGGTCTGGAATGACCTTGACCATGACCTCGCCGTAGGCCGGCTTGGGCCCCCAGTACTGGGGGTTGCGCACGAAGCGGTCGTATTCGCCCAGGCGTGATTCGGCGCGTATCCAGGGGCCGGTACCAGCCGGTTGGCCGGGTTTGGCCTGAGGCGAGGCAAAGCGCAATGGGCGAACCTGGGCCAGCTCCATCAGCGTCGGGTAGTAAGGGTGCTTGAGGATCAGGCGCAGGGTCAGGCGCTCAGGCGCTTCAACGTGGTCCAGTGTGGTCACCAGTTCCATCCAGCGGTGACGCTGAGTGTTGGCCAGGACGGCGTCGAGGTTGGCTTTGGCCGCGGGCGCATCGAAGGGTGTGCCATCGCTGAAGCGCACGCCGTCGCGAAGGGTGAATGTGTAGGTCTTGCCGTCGTCCGAAATCTGCCAGGCCTCAGCCAGCCATGGCTCCAGCGTACCCGCGGCGGTATAGCGCACCAGGGGTTCATAGACCATGGCCTGGGCGTACATCTGGTTGGGGGAATAGCCACGCGGGTCGAGCGGCCCGGCATTCACAGGCCAGGAGTACACCAGCTGCGGCCCTTGCTCGGCGGCGCGGCTGGCTGGCGCAGCAGCGCACGCAGCAAGAAGAAGGATGCCCCACAGGGTGGGCTTTCGTTTACCAGGCTGCTGCTTCACACTGCGTCCCCCACTTTCACGGAGGCCGTAGGCTAAAGTGTGGTGGGTATGATGTCTACGTGAAATCATCTTACCGGAAGTTACAGAATGCAACGAATCACCATCACGCTGGATGAAGAGCTGCTCGACGTCATCGATCGGCGGGTGGCGACCCAAGGCTACCAGGGCCGCTCGGAGGCCATCCGCGACCTGTTGCGTGCGGGGATGCGCGAGTCTGAAGCCTTGCCGGACGATGCCGCTTGCGTGGCCGTGGTCAGTTACCTGTACGACCACAGCACCCGCGAACTGCCCAGACGGCTCAACCAGACCCTGCACGCCCACCACGATCTGACCCGATCAACCTTGCATGTGCACCTGGATGCCGGCCACTGCCTGGAGGTTTCGGTGCTGCAGGGCGAAAGCGGCCGAATTGGCGAGTTGTCTCGCCAATTGATGGTTGAGCGCGGCGTGGAACATGGCCAGGTGCAGGTGATCCCGGCTCCGGGGCAGCCTAAGGTGCGCTGAGGCGTTGCGTCACTTGTTCGTGACGCGATCGGCCCAAGGGCCGTTACTCAGAAGTCCAACGTCAGCCCGGCATACAGGGCACGACCGTCACCCGGGGAGTGCAGGGAAGCATCCGCACCGTCCGGGTCGTACCACACGTACTCGTAGTAGCGGTTGGTGAGGTTCTTCAACTGCAGGTCCACGCTCATGGTTTCGCTGACCTTGTACGTTGCACCGAGGTTCATCAGTACGTAGCCGCCATACGTACCTTGGGTGTTCTCCCGCTCCAGGTAGTAGTTGGTCTGCCCGTTCGCCCAGGCAGTCAGTTGCAGCGCGGGAGTGGCCTGGTAGCTGATGCCGGTGTTCCACAGATGGTGTGGCACGTGATCGATTTCCTGGCCTTTGCTGCCTGGTAACGCGCTGCTGGGCTCAAGGATCTTGGAGTACTGCCAGGAGTAGGACATCCACACCTCGGTGCGTTCGTCCGGGTGCAGGTTGACCTGCAGGTCATAGCCCCAGCGGCGTGTTTCGCCGACGTTGTCCGACTCGCCGCTGGGGTCGTTCAGGCGACGGCTCACTTCGCCAGAGGCGTCCTGGCGCCAATAGGCCACGCGGCCATCGACCCAGCTGGCCGGGGTGAACTTGACGCCGGTTTCCCAGCCTTCGTTGATCGAAGGGTCCAGGTCCTCGTTGCGCGGCGGCACCTTGTAGGCTGCGGCGCCCGTCCCGACCTGGAAGGTGCGGCCCCAGTTGGCGTAGACGCTGGCGAACTTCCACGGCGAATAGACAATGCTGAGCTTGGGCTGCTTGATCAGCCCGTAGTCGTTGATGTCGTAGTCCTGCCCGGTCATCTTGTTGGTGAAGTCGCCACTGATCTTGTCCACCCGGTAGGCCGGCACGATCTTCAGCGATTCGAACGGCTCGATCTCCGCCTGTACATAAGCACCGACCGTGTTGAAGTCGAAGTCCTGGTCGCGTGTCTGCACCTGGCGTACACGCTCCACGGTGCGGTAGCGTTCGCTGCGGTTCTGTTGCTTCTGCATATCGCTGCCACCTTCCAGCGCAAAGGCGTGCAGCCAGTCCACCTGCGGCCGCCAGGTCAGCGAGGTGATGGCGCCGTACTGGTCCTCGTAGGTGTCGCGCTCCTGCTGTGAACTGGTGCGCCAGTACTGCGTCCAGCGACGGTCGTCATAGGTGTTGAGGTAGGTCTTGGCCGACCAGGACAGGGTCTCGGCCAGGTCGGTGTCGAAGTGCACGCTGACCTGGTTCATTCGCCGCGTGCCTTTGTCCGTGGCGTTGTAGTCATTGCTCATGCGCGGATGATGGCGGGCGTCATCCTCGGTCAGGTAACCGGCCTCCTGGGCTTCGGACTCGTAGTGGCGGGCGATCAGGCCAAGACGATAGCTGCCATCGTCAGGGGTATAGAACCATTTGCCGCCGAAGCTGTAGCGTTCGGTGTCGGCATGGTCGCGGTAGCCGTCGACCTGCTGGCGGGCGAAGAAGTAGTTCTGTGTCCAGTTACTGGTCTCGATGCCCTTGGCCAGTTGCACCTCGCGGGTGTTGAAGCTGCCGTAGCGCAGGCGCGCCTTGTTGTAGTTGCCGCCGGTGCGGGTGTTGATGTTGACGTTGCCGGCGATGTTGTTCAGGCCATAGCGCGGGTCGCTGGTGCCGCGCACCACTTCGATGCTGTCGATGTCCATGGGGAACACCGAGTCGATGAAGGGCATGTTGCCGTCGTTGGTGTTGCTGGGGATGCCATCGATCAGCAACTTGACCGCGTTCACTTCGCCTTCGCCATTGAAGCCGCGAAACGACAGTTTGCCCGAGGTGGTGCCCTGGTTGAACTCGGTCAGCATCACCCCTGGCGCGCGACTGAACAGTTCCCAGCTGTAGGTCACGGGCATCTTTTCGAGGATATCGCCCCCCAGGATGTCCACCGAACTGAGCACGCTGCTGGTGGCCAGCGGGCCGCTTTCGGCACTGGTCACGTTGACCGCGCCAAGGGTGAGGGTGGAGTTTTCAGTGGGCAAAGTTTCGGCAACGGCCAGTGACAGCGGGCTGAGGCTGAACACAGCGAGCACGGGCAGGACAGCGCGTGCGGTGCAACGGAACGCAGGCATGGAAGGTTTCCTGGTCAGACAGTCGGGCAAGGCTGCGCACCGCAGGTCACGGGGCAGCTGTGGGCAAGAAACGACGGGTCAGGCCAGGGGAGAGGCGCGGGGGTTGAGCTTTGGCCACTGCTCGCGCGGCAGCAACAGCCTGTGGCTGTTACCGAGCAACAGTGCGTCGGGCCAATAGCGGGGGAACAGGTGGCGATAATAGTCGCTGGTCAGCAAGGCATGCCCGGCGTGACCACAGCAGCAGTCGCCCGCCTGGTGTTTCATGTCCGGCTGATCGTCGAATTGCGGCAGCTCGGCATTGAGCTGGGCCAGCAGTGACTTGGGCAGGCTCTGCGCACCGTGCAGGCTGCAAAAGCTGCCGAGAATCAGCGATTGGCTGTCGATGCGGGGTGATTGCAAGGCACGGTCGAGCGGCATCGCCAGCAGGTTGAACAGCACGGCGAGGCAGGCGAACAGACAAAGTTGTGCGCGTGCACGTGAAAGCATGAGTCACCCGAGCGAATATGGCGCGCATTAAGCCGCATCCGTTGCGGGCTGTACAAGTTCCGTGGTGCGCCTTTTTGTCGCAGGCGCACCACGGCGAGGGCTCAATGGCTGCGCATGCCGGCGGCCATCATGAACAGTCGGATCAGCCAAGCGAACTGGGCAGGATGAACAGTGTGCCTACCAGCATGAAGCCTTGGCTCTGGGGCGTCGCTGCGGCTTCCCAGATGCTGATCGACGGCGGGATGATGTTTGGCCACAGGCTGATGCCAAGGCCGCTGTAGCCCAGGAAAATCTGGGCCAGGGTCAGCAAGAACGGCGTGTAGTGCGCGTTGCGTGCCACGGCACGTAGCAGCCCGTTGCACGTCACCAGCACCAGGATCGGCACCGGCATGAACCAGAGCAGGTTGTGCATGCTGAACCAGCGGGCAATCGATGGTGGATACGCCAGCGAAGGTGGCGCCGAGCCCTTTGTCAAAACTGACCGCGCTGGCCGCAGTCGCTAAGTGGCCACAAAAAGTGCCACCTGCACCGTTGAGCATCAAGCCGCCGGCCTGACCATGCCCCAGGCCGCAATGCAGCACTGCGAACAGCACGCAGGCGTAGAGGCCCCAGCTGAGTGTGCGGCGACGTCCTGCTGCTCGATGCATGTCCTTTGCCCGGTGTTCGCTGTGATTGAAAATGGCGAGTCGCGGGTCTAGCAACGCCGCCCATCATGGTTAGGTGCGACTAGGTTGCCAGGGGCGCACAGTACCTGGCGCGTCCCTGGCGCACGAATCACTTGGACATGTAGTCGATTACCGCCTTGTAATCGTCGGCGGTGCAGTCCATGCACAGGCCGCGCGGCGGCATGGCGTTGAAGCCTTCGGTGACGTGCTTCACCAGAACATCGTTGCCTTGGGCCAGCCGTGGCTTCCAGGCCTCGTGGTCACCTTTCTTCGGCGCCATTGGCAATTGCCCGTTGTGGCACATCTGGCAAGCGCGGTTGAAGACCGCCTCCGGGTCCTGGGCTGCTTGAGCCAGGCTGGCGGTTGCCAGGCAAGCAAGCATTGCCAGTGTTTTCTTCATGACCGACCTCTCAGGTTTTTTATTGGAAGGCAGAGTCTAAGAGCGTGGTTATCCCTGTCAGGTGCGACGTTCTGACGCATGTGCGGTGTCAGGGCTTCATCTACCGGTCTGGCTGGCAGGGTGCGGCGAACTGTCGCAGGGTAGCGGCTTGCAGGTGCCGTGCTACGTTGAAGCTGATCCGGTGTTTTACTCTTGGCAGGGTTTTCATCGGGTCAAACAAAAGCCGGGGCGCATTACCGTCCCGGCTTTTGTTTTTTCAGTGATCAGCGGCAATCGCTCAGGCCGCTGCCAAACACGAAAGGAGGCTCAACCGCGAACTCGAGTGGTCATTCTGCGTAGCCTTCGCCAGCCTAGTACGACGCCGCTGAGTGAAACCACCAGGCCGCCGATGCTCAAGGCGATGATCAGGCCTTCGCGTAACACCGGCCTTTGCAGCAGTGGCTGCAGATCCCAGCTGTGCAACAGGTTGAACAGCCAGCGACCGGCGCGTTGCCTGGCATCGTGGCTGGCGACCACTTCTGCGCTGGCCGGGTCGAGGTAGACCAACGTGCTGGCGGGGTCGTCGAAGCGCAGGCGCAGTACCGGCAGTGGGCGGCTCTGAAAGCCGTACATGCTCTGGGCGTCACGGGTGAAATAGTAGGCGTCGTAGTGCCCTTGCCAGTTGGCCTGTACCACGATGCCTGCCGCCATCGCACGGGCCGCTGTCAGCAAGCGTCGTTCGGACAAGGCCCGCGCCGGCGGTGCGCCGGCTTCCAGAATCCGGCTATCGCCGGCGGCATTGCGGGCAACCAGGAAGGTGTCGCCGCCCAGGCGTTGCCACTGGATTTCAACAGGGTTGAACCCAGGCTCCCGGCTCAGGCTGGCCATGGCCTGGGCAACCGTCTGGCCGATATCCATCGCCCGTAGAGGCCCCTGACGTAGCGCCTGGGGGACCAACTGCGAACGACTGTCGGTCACACCCCAGGGGCGCATCGACATGAGTCCGCTGAATACCCACAGCACCAGCACCGTGCCGAACAGTAGCCCGCCGATGTGGTGCCAGCGCAGCCAGCCGCCAGGGTAGGGGCTGCACGAGCCGCTGCGATAGCGCTTGCGCAGCCGCAGGCGCAGTATGCCAACGGTCATGCCCAGGAGCGCCATGACCGTTGCGCCCAGGGACAGGCCGATCACCAGGGTACGCCAGCCGTTGTCGAAGCCGAACCCGCCCCGTAGCGGATAGAGCCAATGCAGCCATGCACCGACCCAGTTCCAGGCACGCTCCTGGGCGGTGGCGTCACGCACCACTTCGCCGGTGCGGCTGGACAGGTACAGCCAGGTGCCGGCTGTATCGTCTACCTGCACGTGATGCAAGGGGCGGTCGCCATCCAATGCCCTGGAGTGGGTCCACATGTCCTCGTCCACGGTGCCCAGGTAAGCCAGCCCGGCCTCACCGGCATACTGCCGGGCATTGGCCAGGGCCCAGGCTGCGTCGGCCCGAGCCAGAGGTTCGCCGCTGGCGGCATCGAGGATGACGCGGCGACCGTCGGCCAGTTCCAGCAGGTAGTGCGCGCGCCCGCCCAGGCTGGTCAGGCGCAGCGCCTTCAGCGGCTGTTGCGCCCAATGCTCGGGCAACTCGGCGCAGCACCCCGCCGGCAAAGCCGGCAGGTGGGCCAGGCGCTCGGCCGGTGTCAGCTTGGGGTAGCCGACGTACAGCATGACAACCCCGGAGACGAACCACAGCGCCATGAACAGGCAGGCGACGATGCCCAGCCAGCGGTGCCACAGGTACAGCTGGCGCTTCACGCTCATCAGTAGCGCCACTGCACAGCGACTTCCAGGCTGCGCGGTTCACCCAGGTAGTATTGGGTGTTGGTCTGGTGGATGAAGCGGGCATACACCTCGTCGGTGAGGTTCCGCAGGCGCGCGCTGACTTGCACGTGTTTGTCCAGGTCGTGGGTCATGGACAGCCCGTAGACGGTGTACGACGGTACCCATGCGGTGTTGGCAGTGTTGGCGTACACCGATGAGACATAGCGGGCATCGGCCCCGACCTGCCAGCCGGGCGCCAGGTCGTAGGTCAACCAGAGGTTGGCCACGCGGTCGGGGATGTTGACCGGGTTCTTGCCCTTGCGCGAGTACACCACGCCGCCGATGGTCTCGTTGAATTCATCGTATTCGGCATTTACCCAACTGAAGTTGCCCGCCGCCAGCAGCTTGGGCGTGACCTTGAACGAGGCTGCCAGCTCGATGCCAGTGGAGGTCTGCTGGCCCGCCTGCTCGGTGGTGTTGGGCACGGTCGAGGAGGGCACGGAGATATCCTTGCGCACGATGCGATACGCCGCTGCCGTGGCCGAGCCGCGGCCGTCGAGGAAGTCGAACTTGCTGCCTACCTCGACCTGACGGCCGGTGCTCAGGTCGAAGTCGCCGACCTGGCTGATCGAGGCGCTGGTCAGGGTACCGCCTGGTGGTTCGGCCGAGGTGCTGTATTGGGTGTACAGGCTGACGTTGGAGGTCAGGTCATAGACCAGCCCCAGGCGACCGGTGATGGCGTCCCAGCGTCGGTCCAGCCTGGCTCGCGCCACATGGTCGACCACGTCGAAGTCGATATGGTCGTAGCGCAACGCGGTTATCAACGACAGTTGATCGGTCAGGCGGGTACGGTTCTCGACGAAGGCCGAGGTGGTGTCGGTGGTGGTGGTTCTGCCCTTGGTCATGTGCGCGTCCATACCGGGGATATCGAGGAAGTGCCCGGGTTCGAAGCCGTTCGGGTCAACCGTGTCGAACGCCCCCTTGGACAGCGGGTAGTTGGTTTGCTGGTTGGTGCTGTAGTCCATGCCGAACGCCCAGTCGCTGGCAAGGCCGAACAACTGGCCCTGGTGGGTCAGCTCGACCTTGTCGCCGTTGACCTCCTGGTCGTGCCGCTGGCGATAGCCGCCTGAGCGAGCGATGGCGCTGTTGTCGGCGTTGTAGCGATACACCTCGAGATTGCGGTAATCGCGCTGGCCGTTGTAGTGGTAGAAGGTGTTACGCAGTTGGGTGTTGTCATCGAAGCGATAGTCGGTGATCGAGCGCAGCCACCGGGTGCGCTGCTCGTAGCGACCGTCTTCGACATTGTAGTTATTGAAACGGTTGTGCTTGTCGATGTGCAGTGTGCCGACCAGTGGCTGCAATACCGGTGTGCCCCAGTAGGGGCTGTCCTCTTGTTCTTCCAGGTATTCGATGGCCAGCGTGTGCGAGAGCTGATCGTTGATGTCGCTAAGCAGCGAGAAGGCCAGGTTGCCGGCCCCATTCTCCTGCCGATCGATATAGCCGTTGGTGCTGGTGCGGCTGTAGTCGAGGCGGGCATAGTGGCGCGGGCCGTCGCCCGTGTTCAGCGCCTTGTTGAAGGCGACCGACGTTTCCATGGTGTCGTAGCGTGCATAACTGACGCGCCCTTCGAAGGTGTCTTCGTCACGGCTTGCCAGCCGGGTGATGAAATTGAGGCTGCCACCGACAGCGCCGCTGCCGTTGAGGAAGGAGGATGGCCCGCCGAGCAATTCGACGCGGTCGTAGATCCAGGCGCCCACCGGGCGCGCCGCGCCGCCATACTGCAAGTTGATGCCATTGAACAACTGACTGATCTGGGCACCGTTGAACCCTCGGTACGACACATATCCCCCCCAGCCGGGCGGAGCCGAGGCGTTAACGCCGGGCAGTGCATTGGCGGCGTCCTGGAAGTTACGTGCGCCGATGCGCTCCATGGTCTTGCGGTCGGCAACGCTGATGGAAGCGGGGTTCTCCCTGGCGCTGAGGTTCAGCCGCGAGCCGCTTTCGATGGGGCGATCAAGGTCAAGGCTGGTTGCCTCCTTGGGTTGATTGGCTGTGGCCGTGACATTGCTGGCCGGCAGGGTCAGGGTGTCATCCTGCGCCCAGGCACAGGTTGCGCTGCCAACGAGCAGCGCCAAAGTGGTCATGCGGAACATGCAAGGCTTCCTGGCTGAAATCGGTGAGCACACGCCCGCTGCCGATCAGGCGGCACGGGGACGTGGCGATGTCAGAACGCGAGAAGCGAAGCAGGAGAGGCGCGGGGATTGACCAGTGGCCAACGATGCTTGGGCAGGCGTGGCGGAGGTTGGTTGGGTAAGGGGCTGCCCGGCTCGCCGGCGAGCAGGGTCAGCAGGCCGAAAAATACGGCCAGCAGTGTGGCGCTGAACAGGCTGGCGATCACACAGTCACCGCCGGCAGGCAGGGTCGGATCGCTGAAGTCTTGCTCACCTTGGACCATGCCGCTGCTGTCGGCCGTGCACCAGGCGGCATCATCCATGCCAGCCAGGTGCAACCCGGCCATTTGACCATGGCCCATGGCGCACAGCAACGAGCCGAACAGGACGCTGAAATACAGCACCCAGGCGACATGTGATCGTGTGTGGTGGGCCAGCTTCATGGCAGAACTCGGCGCGAAAACTGAATGATCAGGTTGGGAGGTTGGCGAGGGATTCTACATCTTCTGATGCATCTGAATAGTGTGATTTTTCAAGCACGAATATTCAATCGGGTACAGGCGCACGAGACCTATTGAACACCGATGAGTTCGGCAGCAAGCGCGCGGAGTTCGTCCTTGTCCTGTTGAAGTACAAGCCCACTGCCCGCGTGTGCAAGCAAGCGCGTGGCATGCCGGCTGCAGGCGGGTTGAAATGCGCGGGGATTGATGCGCGCCAGGCTGACCAGGGCTTTGATCAAACGCAGATTGACCTCTTGCAAAGCCGCGCCGTCCCGGCTGATCGGCGCAAAAAAATCGTCAAACAGGTCATCCGCCAGCAGTGCACGAACATAGACCTGCGGGCATTTGTTATCCGTGCCCTGCGCCACGGGATGCAGTTTCCCCCAACACGTCAGGCAGCGAATGCCGCGGCCAATGATGTCGATGGCTGTACCGGGATCATTTACTGCTGGAGAAAGCGCTCGCGAGGCGATCTCTGACAACACCGAAAGCCCGAAGCGCGGGTCATGCTCGAACGTTCTCCTGAGGCCGATGGTCACGGCAGCGAGCATCTCGATGTCCAGCGCGCCATTGTCATCGAGCGGCTCGCCATCCACGGCCAAGGCCCGTGCCACCACCATACCCTCATGTACAAAGGTGCCAGGCAGGACTTCGAGGAAAATTCGAATCTCGGTGCGCGTTGCAATCTTGCTCAAAGTGAGGACATCGACGTGCTGGACATAGCCGGTCTGGCGGCTTTTCACTTCATGGGTTACCCCAGGAAGCTTGAGGTCAGGCGGGTAGGCTGCAGCGCCCAGAAACGGGTGTTCAACACGCTGCTCGATGGCTTTGATCACTGCTTTTTCGACACGGTCGATCGTCTCGCCTACGCGCCCTAGTTTGGAGAGGTGATCAATCCAGCGCAGCAAGGTGTAGATGATCAGGACCACCACTGCAATCGTCACGGTGAAAAGCACTACACGACCTTGTGTACCGTAGGCTCCGGTGCTCAGTGCAATGATGCCGACGAGGCTGAAGAGAAAGGACCCGATGAAGGTCGCCAGAGCGTTCTGGGTCGTGGCGTCCTCCATGACCAACGAAGTGGCGCGCGGGGTTACGCCACTGCTGGCGGCACTGTAGGCCGAGACCATTGTACTGAGCGAAAACGTCGTGACGGCAAGCATGCTCGAGGCGATGATGCCCAATATCTTGTCAACGGCATCTGCACCGATACGTGCAGGCAAGCTGACCGGCACTGCATCCTTGAACACCATGGCCAGTAGCGCGGTAACCACCCCCAACAGGGAGAAAAGCGTTGCTCTGAACCAGAGACGCTTGGCAATTCGCGTAGCCAACCAACGCCAGCGAGCTATCATGAACACCTCCTGTTGCCGAGAGTGTAGGCCCTTATGGGGAGCTGCAGTTATTCATAAGCTGTACCTTCAATACCTCCACCGCCTTGGGCCTTCTGGGGTTGGCCTTGTGAAGCAGGACTACCTGGCGCATGTAGCTGTCAGCGTCCGACACTGGCGTTGCCTGTACGTCGTCAGTCTTCAATCCCGCCCAGAGTGGGACAACAGACACCCCCATGCCTTTGGCGACCATGATGTAGATAGCATCCAGCGCATCCAGATTACAGAGGACATCGGGCTGCAGGTCATTGTCATTCAAGTACTGCTGGGCAATCTGCCCACCCCAGGCATGTGAGTCATATCGAATCAGGTTTCGACCAAGAATCGTCGAGCGGATGTCGCGCTTGTCAACGGGGTCTTTGGTCAAAAGCATCAGGGGTTCTTCTCGAAGAACCTGTATACGAATGCTTTTGGGGACGCTGAAGGGCGGACATACCATGACTCCCGCATCGAGCTCTCCGCAGGCTACTTGTTCGTAAAGACTGCGCGAGTCCCCTGGCGTGATGCGTAGCCTTAGTTGCGGGGCAATGCTTGATAGCTGATTCATGGCCTCTGGCAATATGCCTGTCAACGCTGTAGAGATCGCACCGATCTTGAGATACCCCGACAGGCTACTGGTGTCCAGATCCTCTTTCAGCTCTGCTGCCCCCTGGATCAGATCTCGAATCTTCGGCAGCAACGACAGGCATTTCTCGGTAGGTTCGACAGCATGTGCGCTTCGGTTCAGGAGTTCGCACGCCAGCGATTTCTCGAGGGCTTGTATACGCTGGCTGACTGCAGGTGCTGTCAGGTTTTCCCGTCGAGCCGCCGCTGCAATCGAGCCAGTCTCTATCACTGCCATCAGGCTTTCGAGAAATCGAGTGTCCAAAACATTTCCTTTCGCTGAGAGATGGAAAAATGCGCTTTAGCACTTGCGCGAGGCTACGCTAACCTCCCCGAAAGTTCTATCAGAAACCAAAGAGGGTAGTTATGAAATCGTTATTTCATGTTTCATACCATGTTACAGATCTCGAAGCATCTCGTAACTTCTACGGTAACATTCTCGGCTGCAAAGAAGGCCGCACGAGTGACACTTATTTGGATTACGATTTCTTCGGTCACCAGATTTCACTTCACAAAGGTGTTCCTTTTCCAACTACCCGTACCGGTAAAGTCGGCGACCATGAAGTGTTGATGCCGCATATCGGCTTGGTGCTGCATCTGGATGACTGGTTCGCGATGGCAGACCGCCTGGCGCTTCATGGTGTGCAGTTCGACATACCGCCGGTTGTACGATTCCCGGGCCAACCTGGGGAGCAGCGAACGATGTTTTTCCTGGACCCCAGTGGCAACCCGATCGAGATCAAAGGGTTCAAGGACTTTGAAGGTGTATTTGCCACCTGATTGGCAAAAACGTCCGGGACGCGCCTCCCGCTTTGTCTGCGTGAGATAAGAGGCGTGTATCGATGAGTGGCCACTCAATAAAAATAACAAGCTCCAACGATGTGTTTGGCATTTTTGCCGGCCAATGTACAGTCCAAATTATAATAACTGGAGGACGTATGGCGAAGACTAGTCTGGTGACTAGAATTATTGCAGGTCTTGTGCTCGGGGTTGTAGTGGGGGCACTTCTAAATTTCTTTCCCGAGTACAAAGCCTGGATAATCAGCAGCTTTTTGCAACCCGTCGGCGATATTTTCATCAAGATGATGAAGATGATTGTCATACCTCTTGTATTCGCGTGCATGGTCGGCGCGATCGCAGGCAATGGTGATAGCAAGGCGATAGGGCGGGTGGGGGTGAAAGCCTTGTTCTACTTCTTTGTCGTGACCAGCATCGCAATTGTGTGCGGCCTGCTGGTTGGCAATCTTGCGCAGCCAGGCGTAGGTGCCAACTTGACGACGCTGGCAAACACCCAATCGCTCTCGCTTCCCTCTACCTCGGAGAGCACAGGTTTTGCTCAAGTCATCCTCAATATCATCCCGGACAATATCGTCGGTGCAATGGCGCAAGGAAAGCTGCTGCCTGTCCTGTTCTTCTCGGTCATGTTCGGCTTTGGGCTAAGTGCTCTGGACAAAGAGAAGAAAATGCCGTTGATCGCGGTAGTCAATGCCATTTCCGCGACGATGTTCAAGGTGACGCATATCGTGATGCACTACTCACCCATCGGGATCTTTGGCCTGATCGGCGTGACGGTCGCCAACTTCGGGCTTTCCGCGTTGCTGCCTCTGGCAAAACTGATTGCCGTCACCTACGTCGCGGTCATTCTGTTCGGCGTGGTCGTGCTGGGCGGCATCGCGAAGGTTGCCGGGATCAACATCTTCGACCTGATCAAGGCGATCAAGGATGAGTTGATCCTGGCGTTCAGTACTGCCGCCTCGGCGACTGTCATGCCCCAGCTGATTGAAAAGGTCGAGGCCTACGGTGCGCCGCGTTCGATTGCTACGTTGGTGATTCCTACGGGTTATTCCTTCAATCTGGATGGCGCATCGCTGTTCGTGGGCATCGGCACGCTGTTCATCGCGCAGCTGTATGAAATTCCCCTGAGCTTGGCTGACCAGGCGATGCTGATCATCATCATGGTGCTGACCTCCAAGGGCGCAGCCGGCGTCCCGGGGGCCATGTTCGTGATCTTGACCGCTACGCTGACCAGTGCCGGTCTGCCTGTGGAAGGTATTGCATTCATCGCCGGAGTCTATCGCTTGATGGACATGCCGATCACGGCGCTGAATGTCTTGGGCAACGCACTGGCGCCTCTGGTTGTGGCGAAGTGGGAGAACCAATACCGGATGCCTGCTGCCCCGGTGGTAGCGCCCGGGGAGCGCCCGCAAGTGTTGACCTGTTCGATTAGCGCTGGGGGCTCGGCAAAAACGACCTAGTGTGTTCATCGACATGATCGCCCTGCATGTGATGCAAGTGCCCATCATGCAGGTAATCGACATGCCCATCGTGTTCGATTGCCGTGTGGCCGCAGCCGGGCTTGTGCCGATGGTCATGGTGCGGATGCTGGTTGCAGGCACTCATTCCGAACGTCTATAGCTGCCATACCTCGGCCGACACGGCCGAGGTAGGTCGCTTATGTTACTCATGGTGCGGCTCACCCAGGAACGTCAGTGAACTGAACAGACTCTGCTGGGCCACGGGGCTGCCGTCTGCCATTGGCAGGGTAGCCTGGGCCGCGATGATGTTGAGTCCTTCATTGCGTACGGTGATACGTGCCCGGCCTTGCTTGTCGGTGGTGGCGCTGACCTGGTGAGGGGCGCCCCGGTAATCGCCCTGCAGCGGGATATCAGCAGCCGGTTTGCCATCGAGCAGTACCTGCACTTCCAGCGTCTTGCCTGGCCCGACTTGCAGAGGGTCGCTCAGGGGAACGATCGCTAAACGCAGCATGTCCAGTTTTGGCAGGCGAGCACCGCTCTGGTAGATCGCCAGGCTGTATTTCAAGCTGTGGGTGGAGGCGATCGCATCCTTGACGTGGGTGCGATCCTGATTGACCCATTGCTTGTCCGGGCGCTGCGACCAAGGCCCGTTGTCCAGCAGCACGGCAAGTGCCGCAGGCGGGGTAAGTGGTTGCAGCACGGCATGATCCGCCAGGCGCTCGACCGTGACCGGGACCATGTTCCCGGTCGCGTCGAACGCCCAGGCGCGCTTGATCTTTTCCGCCTTGTAGGCGTTATCCTCGGCGCCGTGGCCGTACACGGCCTCGATATTGCCACGTCGCTCCTCGGTCCACAGGCCGTGGGCGCCTGCGTTGACGCTGACCATCAGGGTCAACAGGGATGCGACTTTCAACGATGGATGCATGATGGTTCCTCGGTTCAAAGGCTAAGGGTCAGGCTGACACTGAAGTTGCGTGGCTCCCCGGGCAGCACCCAAGCGCTGTTGTACGAGCGTTCGTAGTACTTGCGGTCGAACAGGTTGTTGAGGTTAAGGCCGACGGTGACCTGTTCGCTGGCCTTGTAGTGCGCCAGCAGGTCGACCGTGCTGTAGGCGTCCAGGGTGAAGTCGCTGCCGGCCTGGCCGGAGCGTTCGCCGACGTAGTTCACCGCTGCGCCCACATCCGAACCGCGCAGGGCCCCGTCCTGGAATTCGTACACGCCCATCAGGCTGCCGCTGTTACGGGCGATACCGAGCAAGTCGCTGCCTTTGGGCAGGGCTGCGTCGCCCTTGGTGACCTCGGCGTCGATGTAGGCGTAGGCGCCGATCACTCGCAACGCGTCGGTCAGCTGGCCGCTGAACTGCAGGTCCAGGCCTTGGCTGCGCGCTTCGCCCGCCGCCACGCTCTCGCCAAGGGCGTCGGTGGTGATGACGTTCTCCTTGTCGATATGGAACAGGGCGATGGTCGCGCCCAGGCGGCTGTCGAGGACGTCGAGTTTGACCCCGGTCTCGTAACCCAAGCCCTTTTCAGGCTTGTACACCTGGCCCTGGGTGCCGATGGTGTTGGGTTTGAACGAAGTGGATGCGTTGGCGAACACGCCGACTTGCGGGGTCAGTTGGTACAACACCCCGATGCGCGGTGTGGCAACGTCCTTTTCCTGGCTGTTGCTGAGACCCGCGGTGCGGTTCTGCGAGGTCTGCTCGAAGCGCTCCAGGCGTACGCCCAGCAACCCGCGCAGGCGCTCGGTGAAAGCGATCTGGTCTTGCAAGTTGATCGCGTAGCTTTCAGTGTGCTCGAAGAAGTCGTTGGCACGGGTGATGGCTGGCTTCGGCTTGCCGTATACCGGGTTGTAGATATCCAGCCCATACGCTGCGGAGGTGGCGCTTTGCGGGTACTTCTGGCTGTTGCGGTAGTTTTCGTACTCCAGCCCGACCAGAGTCTGATGCTGCCAGCCACCCAACTCGAACTGCCCGTGCAGCTCGGCCTGGGTGATGCTGTCGTTCCATTCGAAGTCGCGTTCGCGATAGAAGCGCGTGATGGTGGTGCCCACCAGGGCCTGGGGCTCGGAGCTGTTGCCCTTGAGCGTGCCCTGGGTGTAGTGGTTGGCCAGGCGCAGCTTCCAGTTGTCGTTGAGCACGTGTTCCAGCGCCACGTCGAGGGTCTGGTTGTCGTTGCGGATATCGCCGTCATTCGGCTCGCCAAGGAAGGTCGAGCGCTTGACCGACCCCATTTCGCCGTTGACCGCCGGAATGCCGCGATCGAACACCGACTCGGTGCGGGAGAACTCGGTGTCGATCATCAGTCGGGTGTCGGGTGACAGTTGCCAGCTCAGGGAGGGGCTGACGATACGGCGCTCGCTGCCGATATGATCGCGGAAGCTGTCGTTGTCTTCGACGGCGAGGTTGATCCGGCCCAGCAGATTCCCTTCGCTGTCCAGCGGCGAGTTGGCGTCCAGGGCGGTGCGGTAGCGGTCCCAGCTGCCTGCGCTGAGGGTGAGGGTACTGAAGGCTTCGGCCTGGGGGCGCTTGGTGACGATGTTGACCAGTCCGCCAGGGTCGCCACGGCCGTACAGGCTGGCAGCCGGGCCTTTGAGCACTTCGATGCGCTCGATGTTGGAGGTGTCCGGCGAGCTGTAGCTGCCGCGGTTGATGGCGAAACCGTTCTTGTACAGCTCGCCCGTGGTGAAGCCGCGCACACTGTAGTTGAGGAAAGTCAGGCCGCCGAAGTTGTTCTGCCGCGACACGCCGCCAGCAAAGTCCAGGGCGCGGTCGATGCGGGTGGTGTTGAGGTCCTTGATCACCTGCGCGGGCACGACGTCGATACTCTGCGGCGTGTCGCGGATGTCGGTATCGGTGCGGGTGGCCGTGGCAGAGCGGTTGGCACGATAGCCTTGCACCGGCCCGTCGGCGCGCTCTTCGAGGTAGGCATCGGTGATGGAGGTTTCGTTCAGCAGCAAGGGTTGTGCCGCTGAAATCGGCTGGCCGAACAAGCCCAGCGTCAGGCCGGCCAGAAGGGGGGCACGAGGGTTCACGTAAAGTCTCCGTTTTTCACGCTATAACGTTGCATTGTTGGATACGTCCTGACTTGGGCACTGTCCACGAGCTCGAAGGGGATCACAACGGATACACCATCAGGCTCCACGGTGTAGGCTGTGCAGGCTGCACTCAATGCCAACATCGATGCCGCGCCCTGCTTCGGGCGGTGCTGCATCACAGATGACAAGAAACCCTTGCGAGTAGAGCGGCCCGCCTTGCGTCAGACCTGACAAATGAATCCTGATGAGGAAATGTTCATGTGTTGGGATGCGCATGTTATTAGATGTAATAACGTAACGCTAGTGGTTAGCGTTCATTACCGGTTGCAAATGATTCTTGTTGGTCAGGCGCAGCGGCCTGCGGGGCGGACCAGGCCGAAGCATCGTGCGGGTGCAGGCTTTCCAGATGGCGAACGTGCACTTGGCTATCGCGGTAACCGTGCAGGCTTGCCTGAATACGCCGCGCAGCGTCTTCGACGAACATCAGGTTCTGCCCGTTGAGTGCTGCGAAAGCCTGTTCGTCAGCCCGTTTTACGGCGGTCTGAACCGGCGTGCGCAAGGCGCCTTCGACGTGGTCGATCAGGGCCAGCAACCCGAGATCCGGGGCATCGGCAGGTACCGTGACGCGCACTCGAGCTTCGCTGCGTTGGCTATGTGGCGTCGCCAGCGACGCGTTGCTGCGCATCCACTGCGCGACGGCGCTGGCTTCGAGCAGTGGCTGGTCCTTGAAGGTTCGCAGGAAGCCGTCCTCAATCAACTGCCGGGAGAGAGCGGCCGAGCACGGGCAGGTCGAGGAGTAGCCGATCCTGACCTCGATACTCAGGTTCAGCGCCCCACCGACCTTCGTCGCGAGCACGTGAACCGGGTACGACTTCCAGCCAGAGAGGCCCTCGGTCACCAGTGCAGGGCGGCGAACCAGCAAGTCGAAATCCAGGCGCAACCTGGCATTGCGGCTTTCGCAATCCTGATGGCTGTCGATCATCTCCTGCAACAGCGCAAAGAGGCTTGCCGGCGACACCGCCGCAGCCTGCCCCCAGGCGTCCAGCAGGCGATACAGCCTGGACATGTGAATGCCTTTGACATGCGGTGCCGGCAGGTCGACCTGGACATCCGCCCGGGCGTGCAGCTCACGCTGGTAGGTCGGTTCTTGGATCCTTACCGGCAGGTCGATACCCTGCATGCCGACCCATTGCAGCGGGCTGAGGCTGGGGGCCAGGTCGGTGACGGAAACGTCGGGTAATGCTGAGCTCATCATGTATATCCAGTGGTGGGAGCCTTGCACGTGGCAGCAAGGCGTTTGAATCAGTTCCAGCCGGGGAAGGGGTTGGTCAGCTTCATCCAGCCTTCCGGTCCCTGGGCCATTTCCTCATCGGTCAGCAGGCAGGCATCGAAACGCGCCCGCAGCGCTGCCTCGTCCATTTCCATACCGATCAGCACCAGCTCCTGGCGGGCATCGCCAACGTCCTCGTGCCATTTCGACCTTTCGCCCTTGGATTGAGGGTATTGAGGATGGCCATCAGGCGATCGCGCTCTTCGCCACTGATCAGGTCGGTCTTGTTCAGTACGATGACGTCGCAGAACTCGATTTGCTCGATCAGCAGGTCGACCACGGTGCGCACGTCTTCCTCGCCCAGCGATTCACCGCGTGCCTGCAGGCTGTCGCGCGAGCTGTAGTCGCGCAGGAAATTGAAGGCATCGACCACGGTGACCATGGTGTCGAGGCGTGCCACTTCGCTGAGGCTGCGGCCATCCTCGCCTTCGAAGGTGAAGGTTTCCGCCACCGGCAGTGGCTCGGAGATGCCCGTCGATTCGATGACCAATTGGTCGAAACGACCCTCTTTGGCTAGACGGTCCACTTCGAGCAGGAGGTCTTCGCGCAAGGTGCAGCAAATACAGCCATTGCTCATCTCCACCAGCTTTTCGTCGGTGCGTGACAGCTCGGCGCCACCCTCGCGTATCAGTGCGGCATCGATGTTCACATCGCTCATGTCGTTGACGATCACCGCGACTCGCCGGCCTTCGCGGTTGCTCAGAATATGGTTGAGCAGGGTAGTCTTGCCGGCTCCCAGGAAGCCGGAAAGTACAGTGACGGGCAGCCGCGCGGCTTCGTTGGTATGGGGGACAGGGGGGCTCATCGGGAGGCCTCATGATAAAGGGTGGTGCGCATGCGTGCGGCTCTGCTCAGTCCTCGCCTGCATCACGGCGAGTACAGGCGGCGCATTTACCGTGCAGCTCGATGACCGAGCTGCACAGCGAAAACACGTTCTGTTTCATCCAGTGCCCCAGGGCCTGGTTCAGGTGCGGTACGTTGAACTCATCGACATGGCCGCAGCTGTCGCAGATGGCGAACGCTCTGAAACCTGCTTCGCACTGGCTTGGGCAGGTGCAGCTGACATAAGCGTTCAAAGACTCCAGCCGATGAATCAACCCTTGCTCGGCCAAGTGGCCCAGCGCGCGGTAGATCTGCGTCGGCGCCCTGACACCTTCATTGCGCAGGCTGTCCAGAATGGCGTAGGCACTGAGCGGCTTGTCGGCTTGCTGAAGCGCCGTCAGGACACGTTGCTGATTGCTGGTCAGTTGCATGCAGGTCTCCTTCCGTTGGCGGGCAGTCTTCATTTTGTTCCGGATTTGGGATGTTATAAGGTAACAATAATAAAATGGCTAGCGAAATTGCCCGAGGCTTCGCTGGTTCGCAGGTCAATGGGAGTCCATATGGATCGTCGACGAGTGCTGAAACTACTGCTTGCATGCCTGGCATTGCCGCTGCCTCTTGCGGCACAAGCCGGGCAGGCGGTTAAACGGGTTTGGGTGAGCCGGTCGGGCAGCGTCACCAAGGTGTCGCTGGAGCTTACCGGGCCGGTGGCGGCGAAGCATTTCAGCCTCGCGGCGCCACCGCGGTTGGTTCTTGATCTTCCTCAGGCCAGTCTGCAGGCGTCACTGAACGATCTTGCCCTGGAAGGCACTGCCGTCACAGCCGTACGCAGTGGCATCACCGCGTCCGGTGACTTGCGTATCGTGCTGGACCTGGCCGACTCGGCAGTGCGCGGCGAAGTCCGCTCGCTCAACACCAGGCCGCATGGCCTGGAGTTGGTACTCACTGGGCCACCGGTGGGCGTTGCGCCGGAAGTTGCCAAGCCCTTGGCGCGACAGCGCGACCTGTTGATCGTGGTCGATGCCGGGCATGGCGGCAAAGACCCCGGTGCAGTAGGGCCCAAGGGCGAGCAGGAAAAGCACGTTGCGTTACAGATCGCCAAGTTGCTGGCCAAGCGCATCGATGCACAGAAAGGCTACAAGGCACGCTTGGTGCGCAGTGACGATGTGTTCATTCCGCTGCGCAAGCGCGCCGAACTCGGTCAGCGGCTGAACGCGGACTTGTTCGTGTCGGTACATGCCGATGCTGCACCGCGACTCACGGCGTCTGGGGCATCGGTGTTCGCCTTGTCGCAAGGGGGCGCGACGTCGTCGATGGCGCGCTGGATGGCGCAGCGGGAAAACGATGCAGACAGGGCCGGCGGGGGATTGCCGATCAAGCTGCGTGAGCGCGACCCCATGGTTGCCAGCGTGCTGCTGGACATGTCGATGAACTCGACGATCGCCACAAGCCTGGATCTTGGGCATCAGGTGCTCTCGCAGCTTGGGCAGGTGTCGGGCCTGCATCAAGCGCGGGTGGAACAGGCAGGTTTCGCCGTGCTCAAGTCGGCGGCAGTACCCTCGATCCTGGTCGAGACCGGTTTCATTTCCAATGCCGGAGATTGCCGGCGGTTGCATGATGCCCGTCATCAGCGCAAGGTCGCGGAGGCGATATTCGCCGGGCTGGACAGCTACTTCCGCCAGAAACCACCGGCTGGCAGCCTGATCACGGCCAAGAGAGAGGCGTGAGCACGCTGCGTGTCCTTGCGCTTGAGCGCGGTGTCCTCTCTAACAGGCCACTCAACCCTGTTTCAGCCGCGAGGCGGCCTCCAGAGCGAAGTAAGTCAGGATGCCGTTGCACCCCGCACGTTTGAACGCCATCAACGCCTCCAGGATAACCGTGTCCGGATCCAGCCAGCCCTGATTGATCGCTGCCTTGAGCATCGAGTATTCACCGCTGACCTGGTAGGCGAATGTCGGCACGGCAAAGGTTGCCTTGACCCTTTGAATGATGTCCAGATAAGGCATGCCGGGCTTGACCATCACCATGTCGGCGCCTTCTTGCAGGTCCAGCGCTACTTCGCGCAGGGCTTCGTCGCTGTTGGCCGGGTCCATCTGGTACGTGCGCTTGTCGCCTTTGAGCGCGGCCGCCGAACCCAGCGCGTCGCGGAACGGGCCGTAGAAGCCGGACGCGTACTTGGCGGCGTAGGACATCAGACGCACATCGCTGAACCCGGCCAGGTCCAGCGCGGACCTGAGCGCGCCGATGCGCCCGTCCATCATGTCCGAAGGTGCCAAGGTGTCGATGCCGGCCTGGGCCTGGACCACGGCTTGGGCCGCCAGTACCTGCAAGGTCTCGTCATTGGCCACGCGGCCTTGGCGCAGCACGCCGTCGTGGCCATGGTCGGTGTAGGGGTCCAGTGCGACGTCGCCGATCAAGCCAAGGTTGGGGAACGTGGCCTTGAGCAACCTGGCGGCGCGGCAGATCAGGTTGTCCGCGTCGAGGGCGTGGGTGCCCTCACTGTCTTTGCGCTGCACTGGAGTGGCGGGAAACAGGGCAATGGCCGGAATGCCCAGTTCGACCGCCCGGCCTACGTGATCCGGCAGTTCGGCCAGGCTGACGCGTACCTGGCCCGGCATGGCGGTGATTGCCTCGCGTGTACCTGAGCCTTCCTTGAGAAAAACCGGCCAGATCAGGTCATCGCGAGACAGGCTGTTTTCAGCGACCAGACGACGCGTCCATTCGTCAGCGCGATTACGGCGCAAACGCGTGGCCGGGAACGCGCCCGTTGAGTTCGCGAAGTGGGTCATGCCTCTCATGCCTCGATGGAGGAATGGTGGCCAGTGATCAACCACTGCTGGTCGATCCGCTCGAAGGTGAACAGGAAGCGCGCTGGCACTACCCGCTGCTCGCCGTCCTCACGAAAGACGAAGGTGTATTGGCCTCCAACGACCACGGTCCCCAGCTTGCGGCTGACGCGCTTCTTGAACAACTGGATGTCACAGACCAGCCCGTCGTTAGCGAGGAAATTCTCGAAATAGTTGCGACGGCTGTCGTCGCAGTCACGCACTTGGTTGGACAGGGTCGGAACCAGGATCGCATCTGGTGCGTACAACGCCAGCACCTGATCCACATCACGTGTGGCCACGGTCGCGGCCCAACGGTAGAGCGCCGCTTTGGCACCGGCCAGGCAGGCCAGTTCGGTGTCGGCGTAGGTTTCGATGGTTGGGTTCTGGCATGTATCGGTCATGGCGTCTCTCCTGCGCAAGTGGAAAAGATGAACAGTAGCGGCGTAATCTGCTAAGTTGTAATTGTTATAACATAACATTTACCACAGGTTGCAAATCATGTTCCTTACCCTTGAGCAGGCACAGGCGGGAAGCCGCTTCGCCTTGACCGATGTGCTTGGCCACATACCCTGGAACCCCCAGGGGCTGATCCCCGCCATCACCCAGCAGCATGACAGCGGCGAAGTCCTGATGCTGGCCTGGATGAACGAAAAGGCGCTGCTGGAAACCCTCGAGACCCGGCGGGCATGCTACTGGTCACGTAGCCGTGGATGCCTGTGGCGCAAAGGCGAAAGCTCGGGGCATGTCCAGCATGTACACGACGTGCGGCTGGACTGCGATGGCGACGCGCTGTTGTTGCTGGTGGATCAGGCAGGTGTCGCCTGCCACACAGGGCGTCGCAGCTGTTTCTACAACGCGATCCAGGGTGATCAAGTGGTGGTGACGGGCAACCCCGCCGAGGTGGGCGTATGAGTCAAGTCATCATTCGCAACGCCCGCCTGGTCAATGAAGGTGCCATACAGGAGGCCGATGTACTGGTCGCCCATGGCCGTATCGAGAAAATCGGCCGCAGCATCGCGGGCGTCAATGCGCCGCTCGAAATCGATGCCCGGGGCCAATGGTTGCTCCCCGGCATGATCGACGACCAGGTTCATTTTCGTGAGCCTGGCGCTGCGCACAAGGGCACCATGGCCAGTGAGTCGCGCGCAGCAGTGGCGGGCGGTATCACCAGCTTCATGGACATGCCCAACACCAACCCGGCCACGCTGGATCTTGCCGCCCTGCACGACAAGAAAGCCCGCGCCGCCACCACCTCGGTTGCCAACTACGGTTTTCATTTTGGCGTGAGCAAGGACAACCTCGATACCGTGGCGGCCCTCGACCCACGTGAGGTGGCGGGAGTGAAGGTGTTCATGGGCGCCTCCACCGGCGACATGCTGGTGGACGACCCCAGGGTGCTGGAACGGCTGTTCGCCAGCGTGCCGACCATCCTCCTGGCGCACTGCGAGCACACCCCGTCGATCCTGGCCAACGAAGCGCGCATACGTGAGCGCTACGGCGATTTCATTCCGCCGGCCATGCACCCGATCATTCGGGATGCCGATGCCTGCCTGCGCTCTTCGAGCCTGGCGGTGCAGCTTGCCAAGCAGTTCGGCACACGGTTGAATGTGCTGCACCTGACCACCGCCCAAGAGCTGAAGTTGTTCCAGCCTGGGCCTTTGCAGGGCAAGCAGATCACCGCCGAAGTGTGCGCGCACCATCTGCTGTTCGATGACCGTGACTATGCCCGCTTGGGCCACCTGATCAAATGCAACCCTGCCATCAAAACCCGGGAAGACCGGGACGCACTGCGTCAGGCTCTGCTGTGCGACCGCATCGACGTCATCGGTACCGATCACGCACCCCACACCTTGGCGGAAAAACAACGCCCTTATGCCTCGGCGCCATCAGGTTTGCCGTTGGTACAGCATGCACTTCCGGCGCTCTTCGAGCTTGTGGAGGAGGGCGTGCTGACAGTTGCCCAACTGGTGCGCAAGACCAGCCACGCCGTCGCGGATCTGTTCGCCATTTCGGAACGCGGTTACCTGCGTGAGGGCTACTGGGCGGACATGACGCTGATCGAGCGTCTGCCCGAGCCCCGCGCTGTCAGCCTCGACCCGGTTCTGGCGCACTGTCAGTGGACGCCGTTCGTGCACCATCGTTTTCATCACCGAGTGGCCACGACACTGGTCTCCGGGCAACTGGCCTGGCATGAAGGCCGGCTGGTCGAGGGCTGCCAAGGCTTGCCGCTGGCGTTCAACGCACGACGCGGTTGACCGCCATTTCTTTTCATTGACCTGAGCGCACCTGCAATGACCGAACAAGAGCTACTATCCCAACCCGAAGACGCCTACATGGACGCTGCCCAGCAAAGGTTCTTCCGTGAGCTGCTGCTTGCCCAGCGCAATGAGCTTCAGCAACGCATCGCTGAAGAATTCGAAGCGATCCGCGACTTCGAGCCTACCAGTGATCCCTCCGATATCGGCACGGCGGAGGAGCATCGTCAATGGCAATTGAGGCTGCTGGAGCGGGAGAAAAAACTGCTGGACAAGATCGACGAGGCCTTGGAACGCGTTGCCCGTGGCGAGTATGGCTGGTGTAAGGAAACTGGCGAACCGATTGGTCTCAAGCGGTTGCTGCTCAGGCCAACCGCCACCCTGTGCGTGGAGGCCAAAGAACGCCAGGAGCGCAATGAGCGGCACATGCGCGACGATTGAGGGTGCAAATCGCCACCATAGGGTTCATCAGCACATAGCCACAGTAGATGCCCCCGGGTATGCTCGCGTTCGAGGTAACGTTGTTTTGCCCATTCGCCCAGGGGCCTACGTATCACGCTGAACACCAGTTTTTATCCCGATACCTAATGGGAGGGGACGCCCTGTCCCAAGAGCGACTCAATAGCTCAGCCGTTATCAGCCGCGCCGGTCCTGGTGCTGGACGAACAGATTTTTTACATCTGTTGTTATAACGTTACCGAATATGTCGCAAATGGCAAGAGGACGAACCAGTAGGAGTCAGGGCTGAACACCCCGACCAATCCTTGCAGTGTCAATAGCAGCGTGGCGATTGCTAGCGCCACGTACGTCATGATTTTCGGTCATGTCCTGGAGGAGCGTAGCGTGCTCGGCTCGCAAGAAGCGATTGCGGCACTTGGGCAGCTGACCCGTAGTCGTGCACGTCTTATCAATGCCGATGGGCAGGTTCATGAGGTCGATAACGCAAGCCTCAACCCTGGCGACCAAGTCGAAGTCCGTGCCGGTGACCGGGTACCAGACGATGGACGCATTATTGAAGGCCAGGCCAGCCTGGACACCGCGCCCATCACGGGGGAGTCCATTCCCCAGGAGGTGACGACCGGGATGGATATCCATGGAGGGTCGATCAATCTGGATGGCTTGCTGCGGGTGGAGATTACGCGTGTTGGCGATGATTCTACCTTGGGCAAGGTCATCGCCCTGATGCAGCGCGCCGAACAAGCCAAGCCGCCCATCACACGCTTGCTCGAACGACACGCCGGGCGTTATCTGGTACTGGTGCTACTGATTGCCGCCGCGACCTGGTTCGTTACCAAGGATGCCCAGGCCATGTTGGCCGTTCTGGTCGCCGCCTGTCCGTGTGCATTGGTTCTGTCGGCACCGGCGACAGCGGTGGCAGGCATTGCCGTCGCCGCTCGGCACGGTATCCTGATTCGAGGGTCTGCCTTCCTCGAGGAACTCGCCGACTTGTCTTCGCTGGTGATCGACAAGACCGGCACACTGACCTACGGCAAACTGCGTCTGCGCAGCGTGGTTGGCCTATCGAGTACGTTGTCGCAGGCCGATATCATCAACCTCGCCGCAAGTCTCGGTGCGGCCAGTAGCCATCCGGTCAGCCGTGCTCTGGCGGCATTGGTACCGCATGACCACCATTTGCCGCTACTGGATGTCCATGAACGCCAAGGCTTTGGCGTTGTGGCGCACACAGCCGAGGGAAAAGCTGCGTTGGGGCGACCGGAGCTTTTCGATGAGTTGGGCATGACGGTGCCTCCAGTTCCTGAACATGATGGCCCAATCGCGGGCTTGGCGCAGAATGGGCAATTTCTGGGTTGGCTGTTGCTGGCCGACAACGTGCGCGCAGAGTCTGCCGAGGCCATGCAGCAATTGCGTGAACTAGGCCTGGAGCGTCAGTTGCTGCTGAGCGGTGATCGCACCCGTGTGGCTGAATCCATCGCTGCACAGGTCGGTATCACTCGCGTGGTGTCCGAAGCATTGCCAGAAGAGAAGTTGCGCCAGGTCAACCATGAGCTTCAGGTTGGCTTCCGCCCCTTGGTGGTGGGTGATGGCATCAATGACGCGCTGGCGCTCAAGGCGGGTGTCGTGGGGGTGGCGATGGGGGCGGGCGGTGCTGATATCGCGCTGGCCGCAGCGGATATCGTGCTGATCAACGGTGATCTGCGGCGCTTGGGCACCTGCCTCCGTCTCAGCCGTCTTTGCCGTCGCACGCTCCAGGTGAACGTGCTGATCGGCTTGGGCTGGACCTTGGCTATCGTGGGGGCAGCAGCTTTCGGTTTATTGGGAGCGGCGGGGGCGATGGTCGCAGCGCTGTTGCACAATTTCAGTACATTGCTGGTGCTCAGCAACTCCGGGCGCTTGTTACGTTATGACGAACGGGATGTGGAGAAGAGGGAAATGTCAGCATATCGTGCTGGCATCCAACGCTGACGCCTATAACGCAGGCATGCAGGTGGGGGCTCCCCCCGCCTGTCACAGCGCCGGCAACGATGGGCATCGCTTACAAAGCAGCACGAAAATATCAACCCGGCGAGCCGAGGACATCACCATGGCGGTGGACTAGTCGGCCAAGAAAGTCCTGAGCGCCTCATGCGACATGGGTCTCGCAAAGTAATAGCCTTGGAGAATATCGCAGCGCCCCCTTTCCAGGAAATTCACCTGAGGCGCAGTTTCCACACCTTCAGCGACCACTGACAGGCTGAGATGATGGGCCATCGAAATGATGCCTTGAGTGATTGCTGCATCGTGTGGGTTCGTCGAGATGTCCTGGATAAAGGAGCGGTCAATCTTGATTTTGTCTATTGGCAAGCACTTGAGATAACTCAGGCTGGAGAACCCCGTACCGAAATCATCCAGCGCAATGCGTACACCCAAGTCTTTGAGGCGGTGCAAGGTTGCGATTGCTTGTTCAACGTTATGCAGCAAGAGTGACTCGGTTATCTCCAGTTCCAATTGTCCAGCGCTTAGCCCATGCTTGCTCAACACTGCCTGGATACATTCAACGAACTGACCGCACTGGAAATGCATCGGCGAAATATTTACGGCCATCGAGATACCGTTGAAGCCCTGATCACATAGGTTGCGCAACTGCGCGCACGCCGTATCGAGTACCCAAAGGCTCAGAGGGATAATTTGACCACTGTCCTCTGCCACCGGTATGAAAACCGCTGGAGAGATGAACCCTCTAACCGGATGCTCCCAGCGCAACAAAGCTTCGATCCCGACCACCCGACGCGTGCGCGCTTCTATTTGCGGTTGATAATGCAGGCTGAACGATTGAGTTTTGATAGCCTTTTGCAGGTCATTACGTAGGCTTCTGTGCTCGCAAACGCGGTGGTTAAGATCACTGGTGTACCATTGAAAGTTGTTCCGACCTTGTTGCTTGGCTTTGTACATGGCCATGTCAGCCTGCTGGATCAACTTCATCGGCTGCTCGATGTGGCCATCGCTTACCGTAATACCGATACTGGTACTCACGTGCAGGTCAATACCCTGGATACAGTAGGGTTTGCCAATGCTGGCCAGCAGTCGCTCGGCCACCGGGACAGCGTCTTCATCACGAAGCAGGTCCGTCAGCAGTACGACAAACTCATCGCCGCCCATACGCACGACGGTATCAGCCGGACGGACCTGCTGGGTCAAGCGCTGTGCCACCTCGATCAGCACTTGATCGCCGAAGTAGTGCCCGATGGAGTCGTTGATGGATTTGAATCCATCCAGGTCGATGTACATGACCGCCAGTTGAACTTTACGTTGACGGCTGCTGCGACACGCCAGGACAAGCCGGTCTTCCAGAGACAGGCGGTTAAGCAAACCCGTCAGCCCGTCATGGCTGGCATTGATACTCAACTGGCGCTCGTAATGCTTCTGTTTGCTGATATCCCGCGCGATGCCGAATACCCCGACGATCTCGCCATTGACCATGATTGGCAGGTTAGCGATATCCATGATCAACTGCTTGTCGTCGCTCTCGTCGCGCACCCTTGCCTCGAATCGCTGCGGCTCACCGGCGCGGGCCGCGAAAAAATGCTGATTCACTTTCGGCAGGTCTTCTTCGAACACGAGGTGGGAGAAATGATGGCCGACAAGATCAGTTGCCGCGCCAGCTTTAAGCTTCAGGCCAGCAGGGTTCACACTCTGGATGTTGCCCGCCCTGTCGAGGGCGAAAACCGGGTTGGGGTTGTAGGTAAACAATGAGCGAAACCGTTGTTCGCTTTCCTCCAGACGTTGGCCGTCACGCTCATGTCGGATCGCAATGGCAGCCAGTTGCGCCGCGCAGGTCAGCCGATGGATCTGCACCTCGCTTGGCGCAATCGCTTGATCCTGGTATAGCGCAAATGTCCCAAGTACGGATCCCTGATGCGAGAGTAATGGCAACGACCAGCAGGAGCGTAGATTGTACCCTAGCGCCAGACTGCGAAAACGCTCCCAGCTCGGATCCCGGGCTATATCCGCTGTCACCACCAGCTCGCGGCGGAATGCAGCTGTGCCACACGTGCCTTCCTGAGGCCCAATGGGCAACCCATGGATCGCATCGCTGTAGGCAGGCGGCAGGCCAGGCGCGGCGCCCTTCAGCAAATGCTTGCCTTGCGCATCGGTGAGCAGTATCGAACACAGCGTGCCGGGATCCTGGGCGTCGATCATCAAGCAGATGGCGGTGAGGATGTCGTGCAGTTGATGATTGGTCGCAATCATACCGAGTATGTCGCGCTGAGACTCGGAAAGCGCCATGCTGTGATAGCTCGTGCAGGAGGTGTTCATGGGGATTCCTGAGTACTTGCGAGGCCTTCCGGTTCCCTGAACGGCTGGAGAATTGAGTGCCCGGGTACAGTCCGATCGCACCCCGATCGCGAAATCTTATAAAGCAGTGGGCCTTCCACGAAAAAGACTCAGGTGGATGATAAAAGAACGTATCAGATGGAGCGCGTGCGCCTTAACTCGGCTCGCCTCGGCCTGCCCGCTGACTATTTCTGAACCGATCGCAGATACTGCTTGACTTGCGAACTACCAGGCGCAGACTTTAGCCAGCATTGCAAAAGTTCCTTGGGCCTGGGCGCATCTGTTTTCGTCGCTCGCCAACCCGCGCTCGCCAACCCGCGCTTGCCTAGCAGGCGTGCTGAAGCTGGCGCTGGACATTACGGATACAGTACTGGCTTTCCTTTGAATGGCCCATCTCAAGGAAAGAACATCCCGATCACGCCCGACTGCTGCGAGAGCAGCAGTCGGGCGCCTTCCCTCGTGCCGAACGCTCTACGGCTGTTGCCCGCCACCCTTGAACCTGCCTGACGATGCCGATCAGGTTTTGATCAAGCGCCCATTCGACAATGGGCTGTTGACGATCATCCTCGAGGAGCGCGAAGCGGGTGCATCGAAGCACAGCCGTTCGATTCCGAATTGAAGCTGACTCGGAGATTTCGTTGAAGTCGTCACGAAGGCCCACCAGCAGACGAGGTGCTGCGGCAGGCTCCATCTCGTCATCTCAATGACTCAAGGAGCGCCCGCATGGCCAGCAAACAATGCCAGGTCTGTGGCCAACCCGCCACGACACGGGTGGAGGCCAAGGTCAATGGCCGCCACAACATCATGCTGTTGTGTGATGATCACTACCGCCAATTGGTGCGCCAGCAAAAACGCACCCTTTCCCCACTGGAAGCCCTTTTCGGCTCGCGCAGCGGTTTGTTCGAAGAGTTCATGGGCAGCGATTTGCTGCGCATCGGAGAAGACTCGGCATCCGTTGCCACGGGTGCCGATGAAGTGGCTGAAGCGTCGTCTGGGGAACCTGGCCGCGCAGCGTCCGGCACGCCACGCCGCCGCAGCAGCGGGCTGGCCAGCCGCATCAGCGAACACTCGGAGGCCCTGTTGCAGGAAGCCGCCAAGCGTGCCACGGAGTTCGGTCGGTCCGAAGTCGATACCGAACACCTGCTATTGGCGCTGGCCGACAGCGATGTGGTGAAGACCATCCTGAGCCAGTTCAAGATCAAGGTTGATGACCTCAAGCGCCAGATCGAAGCCGAAGCCAAGCGCGGCGACAAGCCATTTGAAGGCGAAGTCGGCGTGTCGCCTCGGGTCAAGGATGCGCTCAGTCGCGCCTTCGTCGCCTCCAATGAGTTGGGGCACGCATACGTAGGCCCCGAGCACTTCCTGATCGGGCTGGCCGAAGAGGGCGAAGGGCTGGCCGCCAACTTGCTGCGCCGCTATGGCCTTATGCCGCAGGCCCTGCGCCAGTGCGTCAGCAAGGTGGTTGGCAAGGGTGCAGAGGATGGCCGCGCCGAGGCGCCGACCGAAACGCCGGAGCTCGACAAGTACTCGCGCGATCTCACCAGGATGGCGCGCGATGGCAAGCTGGACCCGGTCATCGGGCGGGCACAGGAAATCGAAACCACCATTGAGGTACTGGCGCGGCGCAAGAAGAACAACCCGGTGTTGATCGGCGAGCCTGGCGTGGGCAAGACGGCCATCGTCGAGGGGCTGGCGCAGCGCATGGTGGCCGGCGAGGTGCCCGAGACGCTGCGCGACAAGCGCCTGGTCGAACTGAACATCAATTCGTTGGTGGCTGGCGCGAAGTACCGAGGCGAGTTCGAGGAGCGCGTGCAGAAGGTGCTGAAGGAAATCGCCGAGCATCAGGGCGAGCTGATTCTCTTCATCGACGAAGTGCACACCATCGTCGGGGCAGGCCAGGGCGGTGGAGAAGGCGGCCTGGACGTGGCCAACGTCTTCAAGCCGATGATGGCGCGTGGTGAGCTGAACCTGATTGGCGCGACGACGCTCAACGAGTACCAGAAGTACATCGAGCAGGACGCTGCGCTGGAGCGGCGTTTCCAACCGGTCGTGGTGCCCGAGCCAACGGTGGCGCAGACCATCATGATCCTGCGCGGCCTGCGCGACACCTTCGAAGCGCACCACAAGGTCAGCATCACCGAGGAGGCGATCATCGCTGCCGCCGAACTGTCCGACCGCTACGTCAGCGCGCGCTTTCTGCCGGACAAGGCCATCGATCTGCTCGATCAGGCTGCCGCCCGCGTCAAGTTATCGGCGACGGCGCGCCCGGTTGCGGTGCAGGAAATGGAGTCGGAGTTGCACCAATTGCGCCGCGAGCAGGACTACGCGGCTTCGCGCAAGCAATATGACAATGCGGCGCAGATCAGCAAGCGCGTCGAAGCCACGGAGGCCGAACTCAAGCAGCGGGTCGAGGAGTGGGAGCTCGAGCGCGGCTCGGGCAGCACCGAGGTCAAGGCGGAACATGTGGCGCAAATCGTCTCGCGGCTGACCGGCATTCCGGTCAATGAACTGACGGTGGAGGAGCGCGAGAAGCTGTTGCACCTGGAGCAGCGGCTGCATGAGCGCCTGGTGGGGCAGGACGAGGCGGTGCGTGCGGTGGCGGACGCGGTTCGGCTGTCGCGCGCTGGGCTGCGCGAAGGCAGCAAGCCCGTTGCCACGTTCCTGTTTCTGGGCTCCACCGGTGTCGGCAAGACCGAGCTGGCCAAGGCGCTGGCCGAAACCATCTACGGCGACGAGAGCGCCCTGTTGCGTATCGACATGTCGGAGTATGGCGAGCGCCATTCCGTGGCTCGGCTGGTGGGCGCGCCTCCGGGTTACGTTGGTTATGACGAAGGCGGCCAGCTTACCGAAAAGGTCCGGCGCAAGCCCTATAGCGTGCTGCTGCTCGACGAAATCGAGAAGGCCCACCCCGACGTCTACAACATCCTGCTGCAGGTGTTCGACGACGGGCGACTGACCGATGGCAAGGGGCGCGTGGTGGACTTCACCAACACCATTATCATCGCCACGTCCAACCTGGGCTCCGACATTATTCAGCGGCGGCTGAAGGCGCCTGGAGCGGCTGGTGAGGAGTACGAGCAGACCAAGGTCGAGGTGATGGAAGTGCTGCGTGGGCACTTTCGCCCCGAGTTCCTCAACCGAATCGATGAGATCATCGTCTTCCATGCGCTGGGCAAGCTGGAGATCCGCCACATTGTTGGCCTGCAACTCGAGCGCGTAGCCCGCAATGCCGCGAGCCAGGGCGTGACGCTGACGTTCGACGAGACACTGGTCGATCACTTGGCGCAAGTCGGCTACAAGCCCGAATTCGGTGCTCGCGAGCTCAAGCGACTGATCCGCAGCGAGCTGGAGACGGCACTGGCACGTGAAATGCTCGGCGGCGGCATTGGCAAGGGTGATCACGCCCATGTGCGCTGGGACGACAAGGCGGAGCGGGTCGGGTTCGACCGCCGGCAAGCCGAGCCGGCCAAAGAGCTCGACAGTGAAAATGCGTGAAGCCCAGGCCGAAGGCTGCGGTTTCTCGTTGCAATGATCTTGCTGCTGAAGAGGTGAGGCATGAAGGACAGCGATGAGCCCGAGACCACGCGCATGCGACTGCGTCGCGAGTGGGCGGTGTTGACGTTTTACGAGCGTTTCGAGCAGATCGTCGCTCACATTCTTTCGCTGGTGATCGCGGTGGTTATCGTGGTGTCGCTGGTACAGCTGATCCAGATAGTCTTCAGCCTGCTGATCATCGATGCGTTCAATCCGCTGGACCACCGGATCTTCCAGAATGTGTTCGGTATGGTCATGACGCTGCTGATCGCGATGGAATTCAAGCATTCCATCGTGCGCGTTGTCTTGCGCCATGGCAGCATCATTCAGGTCAAGACGGTCCTCTTGATCGGGTTGATCGCGCTGTCGCGCAAGATCGTGATCCTTGATCCCGATGTCAGCCCGGCCAAAGTCGCGGCGCTCGCTGGCGCCACCCTGGCCCTGGGGCTGACCTACTGGCTGTTGCGTGAGCGTGATGATCGAGTTGCCTAGGCTCTGTGTGAATGGCGCCAAGGCAAAGATTGAACGGGAAAAAGAGCGCGGATGTGTAATTCCATATCCGTTCAAACCGGGGCTTGAAAACCTCCAGATTGCTCACATAATTCCGTCATCAGGGGCCGAAACCCGGCGCTTCGCGCCTCCTGTTCGAGATCATTTCAGTCAGCTGGAAGGAGGATTGTCATGTACGAGTCCCTTCTTAATCTGTCGAGCGATCCGATTGCCGAGTTCGAGAAGCTCCAGCGCGAACTGCAACATGTGCTGGGAACTGGGCTCGGGCGCCCAGGCAGCATTCGTGCCTTGGCCAGTGGTGCTTTTCCTGCCATCAATGTCGCGAGCACGCCATCGAGCATGGAGGTCTACGCCTTCGTTCCCGGCGTTGACCCGAGCGACATCGATCTGCAGATTCACCGAGGCCTGCTATCGATTTCCGGCGAGCGCCGGCCCGCGCGCAGCACGCAGGAGGGCAATTGCTCCGTGTACGCCAACGAGCGCTATGCCGGTCCCTTCAAGCGTACCGTGAGCCTCAATGATCAAGTCGATACCGACAAGGTCGAGGCCCACTACCGCGACGGCGTCCTGCGCATTTCCCTGCCGCGGCGAGAAGCGCTGCAGCCCAAGCGTATAGTCATCCAGTAACAGCAAAGGTTTGAAGGAGGAATCACCATGAACGACAAGCAAGCAGTCGTGCGCGGCGAAACTGAAACCCAAACACTGCTGCCGCGCGTCGATGTCTTCGAAGACGAAAACGGAATCCAGCTGTTTGCCGACTTTCCCGGGGTGCCCAAGGATCATCTCGTGGTCAATGTGGAGGGTGACACGCTGGTGCTGGAAGGGGAGATCATGCCGCAGTTGTCCGAACAGCTGGAGGCCGTCTACGCTGAAGTCCAGCTGTCGCGATTCAGACGAGCCTTCACCTTGAGCTCCGAGCTGGATACGACCCGAATCGATGCTGAGCTACGGGACGGCGTGCTGAACGTACGTGTTCCCAAACATGCACATGCCCAGCCGCGCAAGATCGTCGTGAAAAGCGCGTAGGGCCTTGAGCGTGTGGAGGACGACCCATGGACAAACTAGCTGAACTCAGACATGGCCTGGAGGAAACCTGGCATTCGCTGGGCGAGGGCTGGCGTCAGCTTCGCGGTCGCACCAGCGAGGCCCTGACGCGCTTCACGCCAGTGAAGCGGAGCAGGGGCGAGTCGCAGGATGCGACCTCATCACCGGCGCTTGCCTCGAACTGGGGGCTGCTGGCCGGCGATCTTTACGAGGATGGTGAGCGGATCGTCGTTCGCCTTGAGATACCTGGAATGGTCAAGGAGGACCTGAACCTGGAAGTGCGGGGCGATACGCTGATCATTCGCGGTGAAAAGCGCGTCGAGCAGGAGCAGGGCAATGGGCATTATCGCGTCCGGCAATGCACCTTTGGCAGTTTCCGGCGCACCTTCCGGCTTCCTGCCGAGGTCATTGCCGAGCAGGCCAGCGCCAGATGCAACAACGGCGTGCTGCGTATCGAATTGCCCAAGCAAGCGCGTGCGAGTGGCAGGCGCATCGAGGTTCGCGAAGGCTAGGGGACAGCCCCTCGTCACCAGGATTACCCGCCCGCGACCTACCTGCGGGCGGGTGTTTCTTCAGTTGCTCCACCGGAAGCTGCGGCTTCCCATGCAGTGGATATTGCACATCCCAGGCGAACTGAGACGCCCAGCGATAATTCGTCCGGAACTTTCTCCATAACCGGTCCTGACAGGGGCTGAGGGTCGAAGCCATGGCCGCTGAAGGCAACGCAGGACTGTTGTTGGGTGTCATCACGTTGCTCAGCGCTGCCGTGGTGGCCGTGCCACTGCTCAAGCGCATCGGTTTCGGCTCGGTGCTGGGTTACCTGCTGGCGGGGATGATGATCGGGCCTTTCGGGCTGCAACTGGTCAATGACCCTCACACCATCATTGATGTGGGCGAGTTGGGCGTGGTTATGTTTCTCTTCGTGATTGGCCTGGAGCTCAATCCCTCGCATCTGTGGGCGCTACGGGCGCAGATCTTTGGGCTGGGCAGCCTGCAGGTGTTGATCTGTGCCGTTCTGCTCACCGTCGTCGGCAAGGCCTTTGGTTTCCCTTGGCAGGTGTCATTCGTCTGCGCGGCCGGTTTTGTACTCACATCCACTGCCATCGTCATGCAAGTTCTCTCGGAGCGGGGTGACTTGACCGAGCCGAGGGGCCAACGCATCGTGTCCATTCTGCTGTTTGAAGATCTGCTGATAGTGCCCTTGCTGGCGGTGGTGGCATTTCTGGCGCCGACTGCAGCGGTGCCCGAACCCACCTCACCCCTGTGGCAGCGCATGGCTGTCGCAGCCGTGTCCCTCAGCGCACTGGTGATCATCGGGTTGTGGTTGCTCAACCCCCTGTTTCGGGTACTGGCCCAAGCCCGGGCGCGCGAGGTGATGACTGCTGCCGCGCTGCTGGTGGTGCTAGGAGCAGCGCTGCTGATGGAAATCGGCGGCCTGTCGATGGCGATGGGAGCGTTCGTTGCCGGTGTGCTGCTGTCGGAGTCCACCTTCCGCCACCAGCTGGAGGTTGACATAGAACCGTTTCGCGGACTGTTGCTGGGGCTGTTCTTTCTCGGCGTCGGCATGGCGCTGGACCTGCAGGTGGTGGCCAGGAACTGGCTGCTCATCAGCTCTGGCGTGCTGGCGCTGATGGTGGTCAAGGCGCTGTGCATCTATGGGGTCGCGCGCCTAGCGAAAAGCCAGCATGGCGATGCGCTGGATCGCGCCGTGCTGATGGCGCAGGGGGGCGAATTTGCGTTTGTGCTGTTTACCGAAGCGCTGAAACTCAAGGTCGTCAGTGCCGAAATCAACGCCAACATGACGGCTATCGTGGTGCTGTCCATGGCCCTCACGCCGGTGAACCTTCTGTTGCTCAAGCGTTTCGCGCGGCCCCGGGCGGTTTCCATGGACGGTGTGGAGCCGGCACAGAATCTCCAAGGCCATGTACTCATCATAGGGTTTGGCCGTGTCGGCCAGATCGCTTGTCAGGCACCGCTCGCTCATGGCGCCAAGCTTTCAATCATCGACATGGACCCCGAGGTGATCCGCGCCGTGGAGCCTTATGGTTTCAAGGTCTATTACGGTGATGGTGCCCGGCATGACCTGTTGCATGCTGCCGGGGCCCGTCACGCCCGCACCATCATTGTGTGCGTGAATGACAAGAAGGCTGCGACACGAATCGTCGAAAGCACGCGGCAGTATTGCCCGCAGGTGAAGGTGCTGGTACGCGCCTTTGACCGCGAGCACGCGCTGGAGCTGGTCAGGCACGACGCCGACTACATCGTGCGGGAAACCTTTGAATCCTCCTTGCTGCTTGGCCGCCAGGCCGTGCTGACCTTGGGAGCCTCGAGCGTTGAAGCTGACGCGGTGACCGACGAGGTGCGCACACGCGATGCCGCACGTTTTGCCCTGGAAACATCCGGCGGTCTATTTGCCGGGCGAGCGTTGGTTCTGGGAAATATCGAGCGCATTGATCCGCCTGCGCCTGAAGCCACCGACGCCCAGTGAGCGGGAATCCGACGGCGATGCAGGCGCAAACCTCATGCACAGATATTACTCATACCTGACTGTTGTCTTTCAGCAGTTTGTCGAGCGTGATCGGAAACTCCCTCACACGCTTGCCCGTGGCATGGTAGACCGCGTTGGCCACCGCGGCTGCCACCCCGACGACGCCGATTTCGCCCACGCCCTTGGACCCCAGCTCGTTGACGATGTCGTCGTGCTCTTCAACGAAGATGACTTCGATATCCCCGCTGTCTGCGTTCACCGGGATGTGGTATTCCGCGAGGTTGTGGTTGACGATGCGGCCCAACCGATGGTCGGTCAGCGCGGCTTCGTGGAGGGCCATACCCACCCCCCACACCACGCCTCCCAAAATCTGGCTGCGCGCGGTTTTCGGGTTGATTACCCGTCCCGCCGCAACGGCGCTGACTACCCGTACTACCTTGATTGTGCCAAGGTCCTCGTCGACGTGGACTTCCACGAATACCGCCGAATGCGTGGCGGTGGAGAACGGTTGGCGTCTGGCGCCGGGCTCGGCGTCGATCTGCACTTCGAACTCACCTTCGGGGGCGCTGGCGATGATGTCCGCCAAGGCCAGGCGATGGCTACCCGCGTGCAGGTAGCCATCGGCGAAAATGATCTGCTCCCGGGCCGTGCTGGCCACTTGGGGGTACATCTTGCGCGCATGTTCCAGCACTTTGGTGCGCAGTACCTGGCAGGCCTGGCGCACGGCCGAGCCGACCGACGACACCGTGAACGATCCGCCCTGAAGGGGGGCGGTGGGCAGTGAAGAGTCACCCAGCACGAAGGTGACATCCTGGACCCTGGCGCCAGCCGCGTCGGCTGCGATCTGCGTCATGACGGTATAGGTGCCGGTCCCGATATCGGTGGTGGCACTGCAGACGGTGAGGTGGCCTTGGGCATCGAAGCGCGCTTTGGCGCTGGCCTTCATCTGCATGGCTTCCCAGACGCCGCCGGCCATCCCCCAGCCGACCAACTGGTTGCCATGGCGCATGCTGCGCGGTTGCGGATTACGGTTTTGCCAGCCAAAACGTTCGGCACCTTGCCGGTAGCACGCCAGCAGTTCCTTGCTGGAGTAGGGCTTGCCCTCGTTGGCATTGCTGGCGGCGAAATTGCGCCGGCGCAGGTCAAGCGGGTCAATCTGCGCTGCACAGGCAAGCTCATCCATGGCGCATTCCAGGGCAATCATCCCCGACGCGGCGCCAGGCGCACGCATGTCCAGCGGGGTGTACACATCGAGCGAGGCCAGGCGATAGCTGAGGGCAACGTTGTCGCACTGGTAGAGCATGCCACTCCATTCCACCACGTGCTCGGTGAAATCCTCGAAGCGGGAGGTCTGGCCAAGCGCATCGTGGGCGATCGCCAGCAACTGCCCGTTTGCGTCAGCACCCAGGCGCAGGCGCTGCTCGGTGCGGGGCCGGTAGCCAAAGGTGAACATCTGCTGGCGAGTCAGCGTGACGCGCACCGAGCGCTTCAGGTGCAACGCCGCCATCACTGCCAGTGGCAACTGGTACTGCGGGCGCAAGCCCGAGCCGAAGGCACCGCCGACGAATGCCGCGCGCACGCGGATGTTTGCCTTGGGCAGGCCAAACACCTTGTGCAGGTAGTCCTGGCAGTTTTGCGTGCCTTGGGTCTTGTCGTGGATTTCCAGCGTGCCGTCGCCTTTGTAGAGTACGGTTGACGCATGGGGCTCCATCGGGTTGTGGTACTCGTTGGCTGTCAGGTAGGTGGCATCCACCTGCACCGGGGCCCCGGCAAACTGCGCGGCAAAGTCGCCACGCGGCGCCGGTGTCTCGGCGGGTGCTGCATGCGACTGTTGGCATGCGCCCAGGTCGGTCTGGTGGGCCTCCTCGGCATACTCGATCCTGATCAGCGAACCTGCATACCGGGCCAGTTCGAGGGTTTGGGCAACCACCAGCGCCAACGGTTGACCGTTGTAGAGCACTCGATCATCGAACAAGGGCCTAAACGGCGCCCCCTGCGCGGCGTCGGCGTCGCTGTAGTCGTCGTCATAACTGGAAATATGTGGACGATGGCCATGATCAAGCACGGCGATCACCCCGGGCACGCGCATCGCTTGCGTACTGTCGATGTTGAGTACCCGACCTCGGGCGATGGTACTGGACACGACGCTGCCATGGAGCAGGCCCACTTCGGGGTATTCGCCCGCGTAACGCGCCTGCCCGGTGACCTTCGCCACGCCGTCTACGCGGTCCAGGGACGTACCGGCTACCGGTGTGGATTTGATCATGGTCGTCGCCCCCCGTCAGCGGCGCCGCGCGCCGCGTCATCCAATGCCCGCACAATTGCACGCTGGGCGAGCGTGACCTTGAAGCCGTTGTGGCTCAGAGGTTTTGCACCTTGCAGCAACGTTTTTGCGGCCCGGGTGAACAGCGCTTCGCAAGGCGCCTGGCCGGCCAGCATGCGTTCCACAACCGGGTCTCGCCACGGCTTGTGAGCAACGCCGCCCAGCGCCAGGCGAGCTTGCCGGATCACCTGGCCATCGAAGCTCAAGGCTGCGGCGACCGACACCAGCGCAAACGCGTAGGAGGCGCGGTCGCGAATTTTCAGATAACGGTAATGTTTTTCGAACACCGGGGGCGGCAGCTCGATGGCGACCACCAGTTCATCGATTGCCAGCTGATTGTCTCGCTCCGGGGTGTCCTCAGGGAGGCGATGGAATGCCGCAAAAGGTATTTGGCGCTCTCCGCGCGGCCCCTGCACATGCACCACGGCTTCGAGCGCTGCCAATGCCACGCACATATCCGAGGGATGGGTCGCGACACAGGCATCACTGGCACCAAGAATCGCGTGGATACGGTTCGAGCCTGTACGCGCCGGGCATCCGCTGCCGGGTTCACGTTTGTTGCAGGGAGTGCCGGTGTCGTAGAAGTAGTAGCAACGGGTACGTTGCAGCAAGTTGCCACCGGTGCTGGCCATGTTCCTCAACTGCGGTGATGCCCCAGCCAGGATGGCGTCCGACAGCAATGGATAGTGCTGCTCGATCATTGGGTGCCAGGCCAGGTCGGCATTGCTCACCAATGCGCCGATCAACAAGCCACCGTTCAACGTGGGGTGGATGCCGTTCAGCCCAAGGCCAGAAATGTCGATCAGGCGCTTGGGGCGAACCACGTTTTCTTTCATCAGGTCGACGAGGTTGGTGCCGCCGGCAATGAAGTGTGAGCTGGCGTCAGCCAGGCTCACGGCTTCGCTGATTGATGCGGGCTTGTGGTAGCTGAAAGGCATCATGGATTCGGCCCTCGTTGTGGCGGGGCCAGGTCCGTCATCAACGGTAGGGCTTCTTCCACCGCAGCGACGATGTTGCTATATGCACCACACCTGCAAAGGTTGCCGCTCATCTGTTCGCGAATGGCCTCGCGGGTGTAGGCGCGCCCTTCGCGGGCAAGCCCGACTGCGGAGCAGATCTGCCCCGGGGTGCAGTAACCGCACTGGAAAGCATCGTGGGTGATGAATGCACGCTGCATGGGGTGCAGAACGTCGCCGCTGGCCAGCCCTTCGATGGTCACCAGTTCGGCCCCGTCGCACATGATGGCCAAGGTCAGGCAGGCATTGACGCGCTTGCCATCGCGCAGCACCGTGCAGGCCCCGCACTGGCCATGGTCGCAACCCTTCTTGGTGCCGACCAGGTCCAACTGCTCGCGCAAAAGGTCGAGGAGGGTGGCCCAGGGATTCACCTGCAGTGTCAGGCGCTGACCATTCAGGGTCAGGCCGATGGGGTGTTCTTCAGCCCCATTGGGAGAGATCGCGCTCATGGTAGGTCCTCACGGTCAGGGTTCGCGCAGCCGGCTGCGTCTCTGTTGTGCGACCGGGCCGGTTGAGCAAACGTTCAGCCGGCTTGCCAAGTTGCCGATCACATCTGGCCGTCACCCGTGTTTTTGCAGGGCTTCAATCAACTGGGCCTTGGTCATGGTCGAGCGCCCCTTGATGTCTTTGCTGCGTGCCTCTTTCATAAGGCTTTCCTTGCTTTGCGATTCCAGCGACGCATGCGACGTCCGCGAATGCCCCTGGCGAGATTCAGCGGCGCGCTTGGCCGAATCCGAGCGTGCGGTCTTCTTCACGTGCGACGGTGTCCTGCTTCCCGAGCCTGCGTGTTTTTCACCGCCCCCCGATTGTTTGTTGACGGTGGCCCAGGCGCGAGCTTCGGCTTCATCCTTGCCCACGCCTTTGTCCTCGTAAGATTGCTCGATGTGCTCGGCCTTGCGTTTCTGCTTGTCCGTGTACTTGTCTTTGTCCCCGCGTGGCATGGTATTTCCTCCTGCATGGGTTGCATGAACGGTTGAAAACCAGGGCAGAACTGAGGCGCCCGGTGATGGACGGGTGATCCGTGTCGATCGGCCCTCTCAGCTAACTGCCGGAACCTGCGCCAGATCCACTTCCGGCTGAGCCACTGCCACCACCGCCCGCGCCTGTGCCGCTACTACCAGAGCCATGACTGCCGGTTCCCGAGCCGCTGTCGGTACCGTCACCGCCGGTATTGTCCGTCCCATTGTCGTCAGTGCCGCCATCACCCGTACCCATGCCATCGCCGGGTGTTCCCGAGCCAGTCGCTCCGCCTTGGCCGTTCATTTGTCCATTGTCGTTCGATTGCATGCCTGGGGCGCGCTGATGGTTCAGGTCTGTGGCGGCCGAAGCTAGTGCTGAAGCGCAGCCCAGGCAAAGTGCAAGCATTAACGTAAAAGGTTTTGCTGGTGTCATGGTGAAATGCCTTATTGGATTGTTCACCCTATGTTCGGCCTGGCGTGCGTGGGAGGGTGCCTTCTGACCGACGGAAGGCGCTGCATCAGGTCGACACGAGCGAGCGGCGCTTTGCTCCAATGAAGGCGTTGATAACGTGCGGGGCACCCATGAGGCTGGCAATCAGGTGTGCGAAGTTAGTTTTTCACTGCAAGCGTTTTAGCTTGTCATGGACAAAATTTGTAAATGTTTTCTACTTGCAGCCTACTTCGCGCTCGATAAATTCTTTATTCGTGACGCCGGGCCCCTCTGACGGTTATACCGCCATGTCGGAGTCATAGTTGTTCAACTACGACTATACAGGAGGGGCTCATGTCTGCCCTTAGTACGTATCTCTACCAAGACGTTCTTGGTACTGACCTCTGGCTTTGGCTTTCCTTTTTCGCTGTTGTGCTAACACTGTTGGCGCTTGACTTAGGTGTGCTCCATCGCGGGAATCGGGAGATTGGAGTCAAAGAGAGCTTGTTGCTGTCCGCAGGATACATCAGTATGGGCCTTCTGTTCGCGGTCTGGGTGTATTTCCAGAAAGGCGGCGATGCCAGCATGGACTATGTGACGGGTTTCTTGATTGAAAAATCCCTGTCAATGGATAACGTTTTCGTTATTGCCCTGATATTCAGTTTCCTGGCCATTCCTCGGGAGTTCCAGCACCGAGTATTATTTTGGGGGATCATGGGGGTTATCGTACTGAGGGCTATCATGATTGGCCTTGGGGCTGCGCTCATCGCCCAGTTCAGTTGGATACTTTACTGTTTCGGCGCGTTCCTGGTCTTCACCGGGGTCAAGATGCTATTCGCTCGCGTCGATCATGCGCCTGACTTGCAAAACAACCGTTTCGTCAACTACCTGCGCACACACCTACGCATCACCAAAGAATTGCACGGTCAACGCTTTGTGGTTCGCTTGCCCGATGCGTCAGGAAAAAGAATTCTATGGGTGACACCGCTCTTCCTTGCACTTATTTTGATTGAGTGTGCAGACTTGGTGTTTGCTGTTGACAGCGTGCCTGCGATTTTTGCTATCACACAGGATCCGTTCATCGTTTATACGTCGAACATCTTTGCCATTCTCGGTTTGCGAGCGCTCTATTTTGCATTGGCTGCCATGATCAGTCGCTTTGTTTACCTTAAATATGCGCTGGCTCTGGTGCTTGTCTTTATCGGCTCGAAAATTTTCCTTCATGATATTGTGGGTAAAGTGCCAGCCGAAATATCGTTGAGCATTACAATCGGCCTGCTGATTGGCGGCGTGTTGCTTTCGCTTTGGAAAACCCGAGCGTCCGCTAATGCTTCTTGAATAATTACGACCGCTGGCTGCTGCGTGAGCGCGATGACCGGATCGCCTAGGATTCAAGGCGTGAAAGCGGTCGCCTCCGCTGCTGCCCGGGCCATGCAGTTGATTTGGCACATCCCAGGCGAAGCAGGAGCAAACCTCATGCAGAGATACTCCTACCTGACAATTGCCTTACGTTTGACATACCAAGCGAAAAGCACCATTGCCAGAAAGCACACCGAGGTTTGAGTGGCACCCAGTACGGCAATCGTGGGGAACTTCGGCGTGGAAACCATCCAGGTCGACACTGCTCCGATCGCCATGGTCAGGAATCCCAAAAGGGCTGAAGCCAGTCCTGCTTCTTTCCCGAACGGTGTCATGGTCAAGGCCGTTCCCAGTGGATTGGCAATACCCATACCCCATAGGAAAAGCACCATCGACAATGAGTACCAGCCCAAGCTTGGATTGCTTGGGCCGACCAGCAGCAATGCACCTGCCGTACACGCAGTCGCGAGGCCTGACAAGGTGATGGCGCGGCTACCCCAACGGTGAGCCAGGCGAGGAGCAGCCAAGCCAGCGGCAAAGACCACGAAGACAGTTGCCGCGAAATACAGGCCCACCTGGAGCGAGTTGAGCCCCATGCCTTCCATCAAGATTGACGGCGCAGCGGCGAACGAGGCGAATAAGCCGCTCATCAGCAGGCTGGTCGCGAGTGCGGGCAAAATGAAGAGGCGGTTGGACGCCAGTTTGCCGTATGCGATCAGGATCGCAGGTACTGATTGAGTCACCCGACGATGGGCAGGAAGGGTTTCACCTATCCCTCTGAGGTAGAACAGCGCGATAAGGATTGCCGACATGCCGACGGCTATGAAAAGTGCGCGCCAACCCAAAGTGGTGTTCAGCATACTGCCGATCAAAGGTGAGAAGCCTGGCGCTGTGGCGGCAGCGATCATCGTCAGCGATAACGCGCGTGCCAGGTTCTCACCCTCATAAAGATCGCGAGCGATGGCTCTGGCCAGAACCGCGGCGGCACACACGCCAATGGCCTGGATTACCCGTCCGAGGATCAGCATGTCGAGTGTGGCGGCGTTAGCCGCCCAAAACGTACCCACCACGAAAATCATCAGCCCACCTACTACCAGGCGCTTGCGGCCATAGCGATCGGCAAGCGGCCCTACCAGTAATTGGGCGAAGGCGAACGTAATGAAAAAGCTGGAGAGCGTCAGCCCGAGTTGCTGGGATGAGACGTTGAGCTGTCGAGCCATTTCAGGAAAAGCGGGCAGGATGATATTGGTGGACAAGTTGCTGATGGCAGCGAGTGCTGCCAGTAACAGGATGACCTTGGCCGTCAGGACGTTGGCCCTCTGAACATCACCTTCAGCTTCGTTGGCGTGTGTTTCGAGTCGGCTGTTCATACGTTGGCCTCCCAGCGTCGGAACAGTACGCTGGCGTTCACACCACCGAATCCGAAACCATTGGACAAGGCATATTCGATGGGCATTTCACGGGCTATTCGTGCAACCAGGTCAAGGCCAAGCGCAGCATCATCGACCTGAGTCAGGTTGAGCGTGGGTGGAACGATCTGATCTTGCAGCGCCAACACCGTGAAAATGGCTTCGACACCGCCTGCCGCCCCCAGGAGGTGGCCGGTGGCCGATTTGGTCGATGTAATCGCCACGCCGCTGCCGCTACCGAATACGGCGCGAATCGCTGCAAGTTCACCCTTGTCGCCAACCTGGGTCGAAGTCGCATGCGCATTGATATGGTCCACATCCCCAGGCGCTATCGACGCCTGTTGCAGCGCGAGTTGCATGGCGCGCCTGGCACCGCTTCCGTCTTCGGGGCCAGCGGTCAGATGGTAGGCATCAGCGCTCGTTCCGTAGCCGACCAGCTCGGCCAGGGGCTTGGCGCCACGGGCCAGCGCATGTTCCAGCGACTCGATCACCAGCAAGCCAGCCCCTTCAGCCATGACAAACCCGTCCCGTTGGCTATCGAAAGGACGGGAGGCTTGCTCAGGGCTATCCGAAAAGCCCGTGCTGAGCGCTCGTGCAGCCGCAAAGCAGCCTAGCGTCACACGATCGATTGCCGCTTCGGCGCCACCGCAGATCGCAATATCCGCTTCGCCGCTTCTGATGAGCCGAGCGGCGTCGCCAATGGCCTGCACCCCCGCAGCGCAGGCTGTGACGGGTGCCCCAAGTGGGCCTTCGAAGCCATAGCGTATGGAGACATGACCCGCTGCCATATTGGCCAGGAACGATGGCGCCGTGAAGGGCGACAACTTGCGAGGGCCACGTGCGTCAGTGGTGCGCACCGCCTCTGCGATGGCACCGAAGCCGCCGACGCCCGATGCGATGATGGTGGCGGTGCGCGCGCGTTCAGCCTGACGCTCGGGATGCCAGCCGGCTTGCTGCAATGCTTCATCCGCTGCTACCAGCGCAAACTCGATGAACCGATCCATCTTCTTGCGTTCCTTGGCGTGGATGACCCGCTCGGGTTGATAGCCTGCCACGGCATCCTCGGCCAATGTGGGCACGCTGCCGCCCACTGACACGCCAGTGCCTTCGACGACATCGCCAGCAAGCGCGCGAATCCCGGACTGCCCAGCCAGCAATCGCCGCCAGACTTCCTTTACGCCGCAGCCCAGCGGGCTGACAACGCCGGTGCCGGTCACCACGATGCGTTTTTGATTAACGTTGTGAGTCATTTCGACCTCTCGTTGGATCATGAGCGCACCTCGAATTGCATCGGGCACGCACGGGTTGAAGGCAATGTCTACTCAGGCGCGGTGTGCAGCTTCTGGCTTGGCAATGCGGCTATTGGGGCGGATCTTGAACCAGATGGAATACATCGCCGGCAGGAACACCAAGGTCATGATCGTGCCCACGAACGTGCCTCCGATCAGGGTGTAGGCCAAGGTGCCCCAGAACACCGAGTGGGTGAGGGGGATGAAGGCCAGGATGGCTGCCAATGCCGTGAGCAACACTGGGCGTGCGCGTTGCACTGTGGCCTCGACCACGGCGTCGAAGGGCGCAAGTCCTTCAAGCTGGTTGTGGTCAATCTGCCCGATCAGGATGAGGGTGTTGCGCATCAGAATCCCGGAGAGCGCGATCAAGCCGACTAACGCGTTGATGCCGAACGGTTGGCCGAACAGCAGTAATACGGGTACTACACCGATCAACCCCAGCGGTGAAGTCAGAAACACCATGACCATCGCCGAGATAGAGCGCACCTGCAGTATGATGATCAACAAAGTCAGGGCGATCATGATCGGCAGGAGGGGGACGATAGCCTGGCTGGCCTTGGCCGACTCCTCGATAGAGCCTGCCATTTCGATTTTGTAGCCCGCAGGCAGCTGCGTGACGATGGGCTGGAGGTCTTTCCAGATCGCCGTGGATACATCAGGCGGCTGCAGCCCTTCCGCGATGTCACCCCGCACTGTCATGGTGGGCGTTCGGTCGCGGCGACGGAGGATGGGGTCCTCCATGCGAATGCTCACATCACCGATCTGCGAAACCGGAACGCGCTGACCGTTCGAGCCTACCAGGGTGAAATTCTCGATCTGGGCAGGATCGAGTCTGATCTGGCCAGCGGCACGCCCTACAACCTGCACAGAGCGGATATCTTCCCTGACCGACGTGATCGGCACACCGGTGAGCAGGAACTGAAGCTGCTGCGACACCGAGGCGGACGTCAGGCCAACCGACTGCAGGCGATCTTGATTCAGGGAGAAGTGAAGCGTGGGAACAAGCGGGCCCCAGTCGGTATTGACGGTCTTCATCATGGGGCTCGCCTGCAGCACGCTTTGGACGCGTGCTGCAATCTGACGCAGTTGCGAGGCATCCGGGCCCATCACCCGATAGGCGACCGGGTAGGGGGAGTAGGGCCCGAATACCAGTTGTGTTACCCGCACTTGAGCGCCGGGTGCCAGACCTTCGGAGGCCGCCTCCCGAAGACGATGCTTGAGGGCCTCACGAGCGCCCTGGTTTTCGGTCAGGACGACAATCTTGGCAAAGGACGGGTCGGGCAACTCAGGGGCCATTGCCAGGAAGAAGCGGGGCGGGCCTTGGCCGATGTAAGTGGTGACAATCTTTGCCTCCTCTTGCTGACGTAGCCAGGACTCCACCTTGATCGCAGTGGCATTTGTCTGTTCGATGGAGGTGCCATAAGGCATCTGCAGCTCCACAAGCACTTCGGGGCGGTCGGAGGTCGGGAAGAACTGCTTCTTTACCAATCCCATGCCAAGCACGGCGGCCACAAATGTCGAAACCACGGTGCCTGCCACGAGCCATTTATGTGCGATCACCCAGCCCAACAAAGCGCGGAATCGGTTGTAATGACGGGTGTTGTAAATAGCGGCATGACCACCTTCAATCGTCTTGATCCGAGGCAACAACTTCACGCCCAGGTAGGGGGTGAACGCTACCGCCACCACCCAGGATGCGATCAGGGCGATGCCGACAATCCAGAACATGTTGCTGGTGTATTCACCGGCAGTGGACTGGGCGAAACCGTTAGGCATGAATCCGATGGCGGTAACCAGTGTGCCGGACAGCATGGGGGCTGCCGTGTGGCTCCAGGCATATGCCGAAGCCTTGATGCGGTCGTAACCTTCTTCCATCTTCACGACCATCATTTCGATGGCGATGATCGCGTCGTCGACCAGCAACCCTAAGGCCAGGATGAGCGAACCCAGCGTAATCCGGTCGAAATTCTTGCCTGTTGCGGCCATCACCACGAATACGATCGCCAGTGTCAATGGCACCGCGGCTGCGACGACAACGCCGACACGCCAGCCCATGCTGAGGAAGCAGACAAGCATCACGACCAGCAGGGCAACGAAAAACTTGATCATGAACTCGTCGACGGAGGACGTGATGTTCACCGCCTGATCGGTGACCTTGCTGAGCGTCATGCCCAAGGGCATGCTTTCGTTGATTTTGGCTGTTTCGGCCTCCAGGGCTTTGCCAAGGTCGAGGCCGTTCCAGCCTTCGCGCATGACAATGCCAAGCAGCAAGGCTGGCTCGCCATCGTTACGCACCAGAAACGTCGCGGGATCTTCATAGCCGCGTTCAACGTCGGCCACATCCGACAGTTTCAGGGGGCGGCCCTGGGCGACCACAGGGGTTTCGCGAATCTTTGCCAGTTGATCGAAGGCGCCGTCAACCCTGACCACCACTTGTGGCCCCTGCGTTTCGACCGAGCCCGCCGGTGACAGGGCGTTCTGGTTGTCAAGGGCCGAGAAGATGTCCTGTGGCGTGATTCCGAGCGTGGCCAGGCGGTCATGGGAAAAGGACACGAATATCCGTTCAGCCTGTTCCCCGATGATGTTGACCTTCTTGACGCCCGGGACGTGCAGCAGCTGCTGGCGCAGTGTTTCGGCGTCGCGTACCAGCTGGCGCTGCGGTTCGCCTTTGGCTTTGAGCGCGTAGACCGCAAATGTCACGTCCGAGAACTCATCATTGAGCATTGGGCCAATGACGCCCGCTGGCATGAGCTTGGCCTGATCACCCGCTTTCTTGCGGGCCTGGTAGAACTCCTCCTGAACCGCCGAAGGTGGGGTCTTGTCTTGCAGCGACACCATCGTGAACGCCAACCCAGGCCGGGTGTAGGTTTCGGTACGGTCATACCAACGCAGCTCTTGCATGCGTTTTTCCAACGGTTCGGCCACCAGATCCTGCATTTCCTGCGCAGTGGCGCCGGGCCAGGCAGTGATAATCGTCATCTGCTTGACGGTGAAGGGCGGATCCTCTGCACGGCCCAGCTTGAAGAAGGCCAGCGTGCCGGCGAAGGCGATCAGCACAATCAGGAAGAGGGTGATTGATCGCTCGCGTACCGCGAGCGCGGATAAGTTGAAACGCTGCTGGCTCATGGTTGGTGCCCCATGACCTGAGCTGTTTGAGCCTGTTCCATGACCTCGACGCCATCGCGCAGCAGATGCGCACCCAGTGCCACGATCCGATCGCCAGCGTGCAGGTCACTCTTCACGACCGCTTTTTCGTCACTGACACTTAGAACTTCCACAGCGCGCCAGGACACCTTGGCCGGCTGGCCTGCTATCACCCAAACTCCAGCTCCGTTACCCGGGTCAAAGAGTGCGCCGATGGGTATCTGCTTCGCTTCGAAATTCGTATCGGTATCCGGAATCTCAAGCGTAATGGTTGCACCCAATGGCGCGCTCGCCATAGGCCCAGTGAGCACGTACCTGGCCTCGAATGTGCGCGTGATGGGGTCTGCTGCATCTGAAAGCAAGCGCAGTTTGGCGGGTACGGCCTGCGCAGGCTTGCCAAATAGCGTGGCGAGTGCAGTCGAGCCAGGTGCAGGTCGAAGCGTTTCTGGCAAGTAGACGACAGCTTCTCGTTGCCCGGCCCTGGCCAGCCTTACAACCGCTTGACCAGCACTGACGACCTGGCCCGGTTCGGCCAGCGTGTCCATCACCACACCATCGGCGTCGGCTAGCAATACCGCATATTCGGTGGCGTTCCTGGCAACGTCAGCCTGAGCTTGCGCGGCACTGAGTTGCGCCTTCGCAGCATCAGCCGCAGCTTTGATCTGGTCGTAGGACGAGGCCGAGACCGCGCCCTCGGCAACCAGCCCTCGATATCGAGCTTCGTCGTCACCGGTCTGCTTGGCCCGTGCCCGAGCGGCAGTTACGGCCTCTTGCTGTGCGCGTGCCTGTAGATTCAGATCCACCGGATCCAGACGCATCAAGGGCTGACCGCGTTTGACTGTTTGCCCGGTATCGACCAGGCGCTGCAGGATTTTTCCGGATACTCGGAAGCCGAGGTCACTCTGTATGCGAGCGACCACTACTCCGGAAAACGAACGTGCAAGGGCTGACGCGTCCTGTACCGAGACCGCTTTCACGACCGGCGGTGTGTCTCTCGGGTCTTTTCCAGGTGAAGAGTCCCCGCAAGCGACAAGGGCGAGTGGGAGTAAGCAACCGACTATGGCGGCAGGACGCAGGCGCATGGGATCCCTTTCTCAAAAGGCGATATAGGAATCCCATTTTTCTACCAGTGACCAATATTGTCAATGGTCACGCTCTGCTAAGGGGCGAGACTTCTGAGTATCAAAGCCGGCAGTTGGACGACCGCATCCTGAAGCGTGTCCAGGTTGTGCTGAAGGAGCGCGGCATTTACGTATGGCCTCATGATCAGAAAAATCGCCAGCGTCAGTTCGTCCAGGGGGGTCTTGCGTTCAAATTCTCCTGCGTCGCGGCCTTGTGTCAGGATCTCCAGAATGACCTTGCTGATATTGGCCTCATGAGACTTGACCGACGACCATTGGTCGCGCGATGCCACTGCCGCTATGTCATAGAGCTTCCGGTCGTGGAAGAAAAGGTCAGCCCCGCCCTCAGCGATCGCTCGGAATAGACGTCTCAACTTTTCCGATGCAGTCGGGGCGTCGCTGGTGGCCGTCGCAATGCGCTGCATGATGAGCGCAAGCCGACTGGAGCAAATCACCTCTCCGATCGCTTGTTTGGATTCGAAGAACTTGTAGATGTAGGCCTTTGAAAAGCCGATCGATTTGGCTAAGTCTGAGACAGTGGTTTTGTCGTACCCATAATGGGCGAAGTGCTCCATGGCAGCCTGGATGATCTGATCCCTCACGTCGTGGTCGGCTGGCCCGCGCGCCGGCGAGGGTGGAGAAGATTTACTCATTTTTGAAGCATCCTGGAACTGATTGACAGAGTGTGACCAAAATATAATATGGTCACATCTCCTCTTGGTCTATGAGAATCATCATGCTTCCCTACCGAACGATTGCTCTGCTGTTGAGCGCCAGTCTCACTGCAGGGTGCATGGTTGGCCCGGATTATAAACAGCCAGAGGTTGCGCTGGCCGATCATTACGTCACGGATGCACAGCCGTTGACCGCAAGCGACACATCGGTCGGCAGCCTCGATGTCTGGTGGGAAGGATTTGGAGATCCTTTGTTGAGCAGGCTTGTGACCGAGGCGCTGGGGCAAAACCTGCAGTTGGCGCAGGCACAGGCCCGCGTAGCTCAGGCTCGCGCAGCACTGGGCTCAGCGACCGCGGCGCTTGTGCCGTCCGCGGGTATCAATGGTCAAGCTGCACGCTCACGGCAATCCGTTGAAACGCCATTGGGCCAGCTGCTGAACTCAACGCCTGACTATGACCGCTACGGCAACAGCTATGAACTCAATCTGCAAGCAAGCTGGGAAATCGACTTGTTTGGTGGGCTGCGGCGTGATCGGCAAGCCGCCGTCGGTGAGTACCAGGCTTCTGAGGCGGGGGCAATCGCGACGCGTCTTGCCGTTGCCGCGCAAACAGCCGATATCTACACCACCGTGAGGGGGCTGCAGGCGCGCCTGGCCATTGCTCAGAACCAGGTGCAGACACAGCAAGACCTTCTGGCCAAAGTCAACCTGCTCAACCGCAAAGGTCTGGCGCCTGACTACGAGGTTCGTCAAACCGAAGGCGAACTGTCTCAAGTCGAGGCAACCGTGCCAGTTTTGCGTGCGGGCCTGGATGCGGCTCTCAACGCCTTGGATGTCATGCTTGGCAGTGCGCCAGGTACCCACCGCGCCCAGATGGCAATTGCCTCGTCAATCCCTCAGGTGCCTGCGCTTGCGCAAATCGGCAAACCTTCCGATCTGCTCCGCCGTCGGCCCGACCTGATCGCCGCTGAGCGCAGGCTCATGGCTGCCAATGCCATGATCGGCAGTGCGATCAGTGAGTATTACCCAAAATTCTCGATAGGCGGGCTGATCGGCAGTGCGTCTACCTCTGGCGGAACATTTTTCACGGGCGATGCCGACCAATCAGCCGTATTGCTCGGCTTGAGGTGGCGACTCTTTGATTTTGGCCGCATCAACGCGCAGATAGACCAGGCCAAAGGACGTGAAGCCGAAGCCCTGGCCATCTATCGGCAGTCTGTGCTGGAGGCTTCGGAAGATGTTGAAACAGCTTTGTCTGCATTGATCAATCGGCAAGCGCAGGCACAGTCGCTCAAACGCGGTGAGGTATCCCTGGAGCAAGCACGACGTTCGTCCTTCGTAGCATTTCAGAACGGCGTAGCCAGTTTGATAGACGTTCTGAACGCAGATCAGCAGCTTCTCAGGACATCGGATTCCCGAGCAGTTGCGCAAACTGAAGCGGTGCGTGCTGCTATTGCTGCCTACCTCGCCCTGGGTGGCGGGTGGTCAACTGACTCAGATGTGGCACTGCGATGATGGGACTGCGTACATGCCTTGAGCGGTAAAGCGTCTCGACCAGCCTCACTCAGAAGTCTGGGAAAGGGTGTTCAGCACCTTCATCGCTTTTTGCGCATCATCTTTGCCTACGAAGACATGATCGTGGAAATAGGCTGCGATCACATTGCAGCTGATCCCTGCTTGGCCCAGAGCGGTCGAGAACGCCGCAGTCAAGCCGACTGCATCCAGGGCCGAATGGATGGTCAGGGTGATCCACGCAGCGACGAAATCAAACTTCAGCCCGAGCGTTTCTGCTCGGCTTCGCTCGATGATCAAGGTCAAGCCTTCTTTTTCCTTGAAGCTACCCACCAGGTCGTCCGGGCTCAGCCCTGCGAAGTCAGCGACGGTGCAGAAGACGTACTCACCTTCGTTGAGGATTGGGCTCATACCGCGTAATAGGGCAGAGATAGATTTTTCACCCGCCACGTCTCACCTCCAATAATTAGTGGCAGAAGTCTGCCTGAAATGATGATCAGTGCAATGAATAACGAGCATGACGGATTAGAGAAACTGATGCGCCGGATTCTGCTGAACCACCTTTTTGCCCACTTTAAGGGCATCGCCGCCCTTAAAAGAGGCGCCTCACAGCGCGCACAGCAATGAAAGATCGCTAGGCGATCAGTTGTGCCTGTCGCTCAACTGGCCGTAACTGCGGGGTCGCAGCGGCAATGGCATTGATCCCGCGAGCTTGGCACGCCTCTCGCATCATGTAATTCCGTGCAGGAGCAGCGCTGGCTGAGTGCACCACAATTTGAAAAATGGTTGGCTAGGGTTCCGGCTCGCAAAAACGAGTGTCTGGACCGAGAGCTGACGACCTCCAGTTGAGGTTACACGGCGGGATAAAAGCCCGGGAGACAGACCACCTTGTAGAGGGTGATGCGCTGCTCCTGTCCGCTCACCGTCAACTGGAGTCCCACCATGCGAAAGCCCCTACTCTCCGCTTTCATGGCAGCAGGCATTGGCCTGTTGGCTGCCACTTCATCACACGCTGCGGCCAAGACAGACTTCAACGTCTGCTGGACGATCTATGCCGGCTGGATGCCTTGGGAGTTTGCTCAGGCACAAGGCATCGTCGACAAATGGGCGAAGAAGTACGGTATCCATGTCGCTCTGACTCAGCTCAACGACTACGTGGAGTCGATCAACCAGTACACCGCTGGCCAGTTCGACGGCTGCACCATGACCAATATGGACGCGCTCACGATCCCAGCTGCTGGCGGTGTCGACAGCACGGCATTGATCGTCAGCGACTACTCCAACGGCAACGACGGTGTTGTCATCAAGGGGGCAGGCAAGACCGTTTCCGACCTTAAAGGCATGGATGTGAATCTGGTCGAGCTATCGGTGTCGCATTACCTGCTAGCCCGCGCACTCGATACGGCCAACCTTCGAGAGAAAGATCTGAAGGTGATCAATACGTCTGATGCGGACATCTCCGCCGCTTTCAACACCGAGAGCGTCCAGGCCGTCACCACCTGGAATCCGATGCTCGCCGACATCAAGGCCACTCCCGGTGTAACCGAAGTCTTCAGTTCCAGCCAGATACTTGGCGAGATCCTGGACATGATGGTGGTCAACACCGAAACCCTCAAAGACAACCCCGCACTTGGCAAGGTGCTCACAGGGGCGTGGTTTGAGGTCATGAGCATGATGAACGCCAAGGACGCCAGCTCCGAAGCCGCCGAGGAGCACATGGCCAAGGCTTCGGGTACTGACCTTGCCGGTTTCAGGTCTCAACTGGCAACCACCCACCTGTTCTTCACCGCTCACGATGCACTGGTATTCGCCAAGAGCCCGGATCTGCCGGAGACCATGGCGAAGGTCGCGAACTTTTCGTTCGAGCACGGTTTGTTGGGTGATGGAGCACCCGACAGCAATGTGGTGGGGATGAGTTTCGCCAACGATGTCACCCTGGGCGACCAGGCCAACTTGAAGCTGCGCTTTGACCCGACCTACGTGCAAATGGCCGTCGACGGCGCCCTGTAAGCGGAGAGTGCTCAATGCGCTTGATCAACCGACATCCCGATCGGAGTTCACGGCTGTTGCTGGTGATACTCCCGCTGGTCCTGGTGCTGTGCGCGTACTTCGTGAGTTCGGCGCAGCGCCTGGCTGACAACCCCAACGACAAGCTACTGCCCAGCGCCATGCAAATGTCCGACGCTGTGAAGCGCATGGCGTTCACCGAGGACAAGCGCAGTGGTGCCTACCTGCTGTGGCAGGACACAGGCGCCAGCCTGCAACGGCTGGGTACTGGCCTGGCCATCGCTGCAGGGGCCGGCCTGTGCCTGGGTATCGCTGCCGGTACCTTGCCGCTGGTTGGCGCATCGCTGTCACCCATGCTCGTCGTGCTGTCGATGATTCCGCCACTGGCCATTCTGCCGATCCTGTTCATTGTCTTCGGGCTGGGCGAATTGTCCAAGGTGATGCTCATCGCCATCGGGATCACCCCCATCCTGGCCCGTGACCTCGAACAACGGGCCCGAGAGATCCCGGTGGAGCTGCTGATCAAGGCCCAGACGTTGGGGGCCAGTACCTGGACGCTGATCCTGCGGGTCGTCCTGCCGCAGTTACTGCCGCGCCTGCTGATTTCACTGCGTCTGGTGCTCGGCTCCGCATGGCTATTCCTGATCGCTGCCGAAGCCATCGCCTCTGAAAACGGCTTGGGCTATCGGATTTTCCTGGTGCGCCGTTACCTGGCGATGGACGTGATTCTTCCATACGTCGTTTGGATCACGCTTCTGGCCTGGTTGATGGATTGGGGGCTGAGGACGCTCACACGTAGAGCCTTCCCCTGGTATGAGGGCGCGCGAGCATGAGCTTCATCGAAGTCAAGAATGTATGGCAGCAGTACGCAGAGCATGTGGTGCTGGAGGGCTTGAACCTCACGATCGAGGAGGGCGAGTTCTGCACCCTGGTCGGGACTTCCGGATGCGGAAAATCCACGTTCTTGCGCCTGCTCCTGGGCCAGGAAACCCCGAGTAAAGGTCAGATCCTTCTGGGTGGCCAACCGCTTTGCGCCGAGCCCGATCCTGCACGTGGCGTCGTGTTCCAACGCTACTCCGTCTTTCCACATCTCACGGTGCTGGACAATGTCGCACTGGGACTTGAGTTGCCGAACGCGTTTCTGCTTGGTCGACTATTCGGAGCGAGAAAACGCGCTGCTCGGGATCAGGCGGCAGAGCTTTTGCGCAAAGTGGGTCTGCAGGCAGCACTTGGGAAATACCCTTCACAGCTCTCTGGCGGGATGCAGCAACGCCTGGCTATCGCGCAGGCGTTGATCATGAAACCTCGCGTTCTGCTACTTGATGAGCCGTTTGGCGCGCTCGACCCTGGCATTCGCAAGGACATGCATGCGCTGCTGCTGGAGCTGTGGAAGGAGACGGGCCTGACAGTCTTCATGGTGACCCACGACCTTAGCGAAGGATTCAGCCTGGGTACTCGGCTGATGGTGTTCGACAAGATTCGCGTCGACCCCCATGCGCCCCTCTCATACGGCGCGCGCGTGACCTACGACTTGCCACTCAACAGTAAACGCACAGATTCGCGGCTGGCTGCTGCTGCATCGCTGTCGTGTGCGATTCAACCAACCAAGGACTGCTACCCATGATCGAAACAACTGTGTTTTCCAATGAGTTGCTACCGGGAGGAGGACACCTCTCATTCGTGCTCAAGCGTGGTGAGTTGTTGCGCCTGACCGACGTGGAGGGCGGGGCGAACGTCAGCGCCATGCTGTTCAACGCCCACGAGAAGACCGAGCGCCTGAATCTGCCCGACAGCTTGAAGTGTCAGCACACCGCAAAGCTCACTGCAGGCCATTGCCTTTACTCGGATATGGGGCGGGTGCTCGCTGCAATCACTCGTGATACCTGTGGTTGGAGTGACAGCATCGGTGGCGTGCTTTGCGCTCAGGAGGTCGTAGAGAAATACGGTAACGGCCGTTACCAGGAGTTGCGCAATGGTTTCTTCCGCAACGGCGCGGACAACCTGCTCGTCGAAATGGGCAAGTGGGGGCTGGGCTTGAGCGATCTGACGATGGTGCTCAATCTGTTCAGTCGCGTCGACGTCGATGCCCATGGCGGGCTGCGGTTTGTCGAGGGTAATTCCAAAGCCGGAGACTGCATCGAGCTTTACGCACCGATGGACACCTTGTTCGTGATTACAGCCCTTCAGCATCCGATGGACCCTTCGAAGACCTATTCGCCAAAGCCTGTCGAGCTCACCTTCATGAAGGCTGCGGACGCGGTCGCCGAACACTGTCGAACTTCGCGGCCAGAGAACGAGCGCGGTTTCATCAACACCCAACGGATTCATGCCTGAGGACGCCTCATGACTGCACCATTGCACCTTGAAAATGCCTTATACCAAGCCACCATTCCAGCCGGAGAACCATGGCTGACCGAAGTGAAGGCTGGCCAGATTCTACGCATCCGGGATCTCGAAGGTAACCAGGCGATCGATACCCTGTTCTACAGTGCCGCGAATCCTCGTGAGCGCTACGACGTCCAGCGCACGTTGCGGCGGCAGAACAATGTTTACCTGGGCAAAGGCAGCGTTCTGTACTCAAACCTGGGCCGACCATTACTCACCCTCATCGAAGATAACTGCGGGCGCCACGACACACTCGGCGGTGCGTGTGCACAGGAGAGCAATACCGTCCGTTATGCCCTGGACAAGCGTCACATGCACAGCTGCCGTGACAATTACCTTCGGGCCTGCAGCCATGATGGCCGGTTGAGCAAGCGCGACATCAGCCCGAACATCAATTTCTTCATGAATGTCCCGGTCACTCCGGAAGGCGGCCTGACCTTTGAGGACGGCATTTCGGCGGCAGGTAAATATGTGCTGCTGCGCGCAGAGATGGATGTAATCGTGCTCATCTCCAACTGCCCGCAGTTGAACAACCCCTGCAACGGCTACGACCCAACACCCGCAGAGCTGACCATATGGGCATGAAAACCTGGGTAAAGCGTTTGAGGTACATGTTCTTCGTGTACTGCCACTACCGTGCTGGGCGCATCCAATACCGCAGCGACCCGCCAGACTGTCCTGACAAGCACTCCTGATCCAGGCTGGGGACGACCCCAAGACCTCATAAGCACTGTGGGACGACCCACAACCCAACCGCACGGACATGTACCGTCGTAAGGGGCTTCTTATGTTCGATTCATTGTTGATTGCCAACCGTGGCGCTATCGCCTGCAGGATCCTGCGTACGCTTCGCCAAATGGATGTAAAAGGTGTCGCTGTCTACGCAGAAGCTGACGTAGCCAGCCTTCACGTTCGTGAAGCAGCCCAAGCTGTGAGCCTGGGAGAAGGAGCTGCTGCCAACACATATCTCTGCGTCGACAAGATCCTTGCTGCTGCCAAGGAAACGGGCGCGGGCGCCATTCACCCAGGTTACGGCTTCCTCTCAGAGAATGCGGCTTTCGCGGCGGCTTGTGAGGCGGCTGGGATAGCCTTTGTCGGCCCCACTGCAGATCAGTTGAAGCTGTTTGGCCTCAAACATACTGCGCGCGCTTTGGCGCGCAAGTACGGCGTCCCAATGCTTGAGGGTACCGAACTGCTCGACAGCGTGGAGGAGGCTGTTGCAGCTGCGCAGGCGGTGGGCTATCCGGTCATGCTCAAAAGCACGGCCGGCGGCGGCGGAATCGGCATGCGGGTATGTTGGTCACCGACAGAGCTCGCAGATGCCTTCGAGACTGTCAGGCGGTTAGGTCAGAACAACTTCAGTGATGCAGGCGTCTTCATCGAGAAGTACATCCAGCGTGCGCGTCATCTTGAAGTCCAGATTTTCGGGGATGGGTGTGGGGATGTCATCGCACTGGGTGTGCGTGATTGCTCAGTCCAGCGCCGCAACCAGAAGGTGCTGGAAGAGACCCCGGCTCCTGATCTCACTGACCGGATTTCCCAGTCACTTTGTGAAGCTGCCATTCGTCTGGCCAAGGCAGTGAGCTATCGGAGCGCAGGTACTGTTGAGTTCGTGTTCGACAGCGATGCGCAGCAATTCTACTTCCTGGAGGTCAACACCCGCCTGCAGGTCGAGCATGGCGTTACCGAGCAGGTGTGGGGTATTGATCTTGTTCGCTGGATGGTTGAGCTCGCGGCTGGAACCCTGGCACCGCTCAAGGAGTTGGCGCGCACCCTGACGCCTCGGGGCCATGCCGTGCAGGCGCGCCTCTATGCAGAAGATCCAGGTAAGGAATTCCAGCCCAGCCCTGGTTTGCTCACGGCCGTTCAATTTCCGCACGCAGAAGGCCAAACCCTACGTATCGATACATGGGTAGAGGCGGGGTGTGAGATTCCTCCGTTTTTCGACCCCATGATCGCCAAGGTCATCACTTGGGCAGAGGATCGCGACCAAGCTTGTTCCCGTTTGCACGCTGCGCTCGACAACAGCGTCATCTACGGCGTGGAAACCAACCGGGAGTACCTCAAGCAGATCCTGCTGGATGCCCCATTCGCGACCGGCAAGCCCTGGACACGCTGCCTTGAGGGGTTGGTGTATAAAGCGTCAACCATCGAGATACTCAGCGGCGGCACTCAGACTAGCGTCCAGGACTACCCTGGACGCCAGGGGTACTGGGCCGTCGGAGTGCCGCCGTCTGGGCCAATGGACAGTCGAGCATTGCGCCTTGGCAATCAACTGATCGGCAACCCGGAAGGTGAGGCTGGACTCGAAATCACCATGACCGGGCCAAGCATGCGATTCAATGCTGACGCCGTGGTAGCCGTCACGGGGGCGGAGATTCCGGTACTGATCGATGGCAACGTCGTGCCGATGAACACTGCACTGATGATCAAGGCTGGTTCGGTACTCAGCATCGGCACGATCGTTGGTGCTGGCGCCAGGGCCTACCTGTGTGTACGTGGAGGCATCCAGGTACCGGAGTATCTGGGCAGCAAGAGCACTTTCACCCTGGGGCAGTTTGGCGGTCACGCAGGTCGAGCCTTGCGCGCGGGGGATGTGCTGCACATCAGCCGCTTGACTGACTCAAGTGCAGGCAGGCAACTGCCAGAGCAGGAACCGCTGGGGGCGCGCCGAGAGATCCGTGTGATTTACGGCCCCCATGGGGCGCCCGAGTATTTCACACCGGCGTATATCGAGACATTCTTCGCCACAGAGTGGGAAGTGCATTTCAATTCGAGCCGCACCGGTGTTCGGTTGATCGGGCCAAAACCCGAGTGGGTGCGCGCCGACGGAGGGGAGGCTGGGCTGCATCCCTCCAACATCCATGACAATCCTTATGCGATCGGGGCCGTGGATTTTACGGGCGACATGCCGGTGATTCTGGGCCCGGACGGCCCAAGCCTGGGTGGTTTCGTCTGTCCGGTCACAGTGATCGAGGCCGACCTGTGGAAGCTGGGGCAGCTTAAAGCCGGCGATAAGGTCAGGTTTGTACCTACAGACATCGCGCGTGCCCGAGCACTGGCGACTTCGCCGTTGCTGGGGGAGGTGCCGGTGCGCAGCACATCCGATGTGAAAATGTCCGAGCTTGTGTCCCCAATCGTAATGGACTTGGGGGAGGGCGAGATGCGACTGGTAGCCCGATTGGCTGGTGATACCCATTTATTGCTCGAGATTGGCGAACCAGAGCTTGATCTGGTGCTGCGGTTCCGTGGCCATGCTTTGATGCAAGCTCTCGAAGCTCAAGCACTCCCAGGGGTCATCGATCTGACACCCGGGATCCGCTCGCTTCAGGTGCACTACCAGCCGGAGCGACTTTCCTTAGGCCACCTGTTGGAAGCTATCGCCGGCGAGTGGGATGCGGTCTGCGCAGCTAAGGATCTTGCGGTGCCTTCTCGAATCGTTCACCTACCTCTGTCTTGGGACGATCCTGCGTGCCAGCTGGCCATCGAAAAATACATGACCACTGTGCGCAAGGATGCCCCCTGGTGCCCAAGCAACCTGGAGTTCATACGTCGCATCAACGATCTTGCGAACCTGGAGGAGGTGCAGCGCACGGTGTTTGAGGCCAGTTACCTGGTCATGGGCCTTGGGGACGTATACCTCGGAGCTCCCGTGGCAACTCCGCTCGATCCTCGGCACCGCCTGGTGACCACCAAGTACAACCCCGCACGTACGTGGACTGCAGAAAACGCGGTCGGCATCGGTGGTGCTTACATGTGCGTTTACGGCATGGAGGGGCCGGGAGGTTATCAATTTGTCGGGCGAACCCTGCAGATGTGGAACCGCTATCGAGAAGTAGAGGCTTTCGGTGGCAAACCTTGGCTGCTCCGCTTCTTTGACCAAATTCGCTTCTACCACGTGACCGCTGAAGAGTTGCAACGCATCCGTAGGGACTTTCCGCTCGGCCGATACGACCTGCGTATCGAGGAGAGTCAACTACGACTGGCGGATTACCAAGAGTTTCTGGCGGGTGAGGCGGACAGCATCGCAACCTTCCGTAGCCAGCAACAGAGCGCGTTTGCAGCCGAGCGGCAGCGTTGGATTGATACGGGACAAGCGCACTTCGAAAGTAGCGAGGCGGCCGCCCCAACGAGCGAGGAAAGCCCTATCCCCAGCCATTTCCTGGGCGTAGAGAGCCCGATTGCCGGCAATTTGTGGCAAGTCCAGGTTGCCGCTGGTGATGAGGTCGAGGCGGGCACGACCTTGGTGGTACTTGAATCCATGAAGATGGAAATACCGGTCTGCGCGCCTTGTGCAGGTGTCGTCAGGGAGATTCACGTGGAGCCAGGGGCAGCCATTCGTGCCGGTCAGCGCGTAGTTGTCATTGAGCCTATCGCAAAAGGGGCGGCAGCATGAAGAATGATCTGCGAATCGATGTATTGCGTGAACGCTATGTGCGTGGTGACGTGAGCCCTCGCCAACTGATTCTGGCATTGCGTGACGAGGCCCAGGCCATCAACCCCCAGTTCAACGCGTTCATCCATCTTCTGAGCGCTGAGGAGCTTGAGCCGTACCTTGCGGTGCTGGAGTCGACGCCTATTGAGCGTTTGCCCTTGTATGGGGTGCCTTTCGCCATCAAGGACAACATCGATTTGGCAGGCGTGCCGACCACGGCGGCTTGCCCTGCGTATGCTTACATCCCGGTTCGCTCGGCCAGCGTCGTCCAGCGGCTGATCGACCTCGGGGCCGTTCCATTAGGCAAGACCAACCTCGATCAGTTTGCGACAGGGCTGAATGGCACGAGATCACCATACGGTGCATGCGTGAACAGTGTGAATCGTGATTACCCCTCAGGTGGATCAAGCGCCGGATCACCTTTGGCCGTGGCGCTGGGTATCACCAGTTTCGCCCTGGGTACCGATACTGCAGGTTCAGGTCGCGTACCTGCAGCCCTCAATGGGCTTGTAGGGTTGAAGGCAACAAGGGGGCTGATTTCGACTGCTGGAGTCGTACCTGCATGCCGAACGCTGGATTGCGTCACTACATTTACGGCTACAGCACGGGAGGCCAGCCAATTGTTGGCCTTGCTTGCTGTGCAAGATCCTGCGGACGAATACAGCAGAGCCAACCCTGCTTGGAATGATGGCAGTGCGTTCGGGCGCATCACTTCCTTCCGGTTTGGCATCCCACGCGAGTGCGACCTGGAGTTTTTTGGATGCAGCGAGGGGCCTGGCCTGTTTGAAGCGTCCATCCAGCGACTGAAGTCGCTGGGGGGAGAGCCGGTCACCATCGACCTTTCGCCATTCCTTGAAGCTGCCCGCTTGTTGTACGAAGGCCCGTGGGTTGCCGAGCGTTACAGTGTGGTGGGAGAGCTCGCGCAGGTACACCCAGAAGCCGTGCTGCCAGTCATTCATGCGGTGCTTGAGAAAGGCCCGAAGGTAAGCGGCGTCGATACGTTCCGTGCTCAGTATCGGTTGCAGATGCTCAAGGCCAAATGTGATGAAGTCCTGAAAGACCTGCATTGTGTGCTTACGCCCACAATTGGTCGCCCCGTGACCTTGGCCGAGCTCGCTGATGAACCCGTGAAGCGCAACTCTGAGCTGGGCTATTACACCAACTTCATGAACCTGCTCGATTACGCAGCCGTTGCTGTGCCCAGCGGTGTCATGAAGAACGACCTGCCTTGGGGGATCACGCTATTCGGTCGGGCATTCACTGACCACTACCTGCTGAGCCTCGCAAACGCCTACCAAGGGTTCGAAGCACCGGCGATCGATGCTCGCAATGACATGGCCCGCCTGGTCGTTTGTGGTGCCCATCTGGATGGGCTCGCGCTCAATTGGCAGCTCCAGCATCGTGGGGCTCGGTTGCTGGAGTCCACAAGCAGCTCCCCCCATTACAAGCTCTACGCGCTTGCCGGCGGGCCTGTGAAACGACCCGGGATGGTGCGGGTGCAGGAAGGGGGCGTCGCCATCGCAGTGGAGGTTTGGGAGATGCCGAGCACGGAGCTGGGCTCATTCCTGACCGGTATCCCTGCGCCTTTGGGGCTGGGCAAGGTGGAACTGAGCGATGGTCGCTGGGAGACAGGTTTCATATGCGAAGGCGCGGGACTCGATGGTGCCGCAGACATCACCGAATGGGGAGGGTGGAGGGCCTGGTTGGCTTCGATGAGCTGAGGTTGAGGCGGACACTTCTTGCCGTTGTGAAATGACTATGCCCACATTCCTGAAGTAAGAAAGTGGGCATCGAGGTGCGACTCGCGTGGCTTATTTTGCGCTAACGGCGCTGGCTGATTCAGCTTGCTCGTGCTGGCGTTTGCGGCCGATTACCAGTACTGCGATACCGGCCACGGTGCACAGCGCGGCCAAGGGCATCAGCGCCAGGGAGTAGCTGCCGGTGGCATCGTGAATGGCGCCGTAGGCATTGACCATAAGGCCTCCGCCGATCAGGTTGGCCATGGCGCCTACGGCGGCAAGGCCCGCGGCAGCGGTCGAGGAAGACAGCCAGCCGGACACCAGTGCCCAGAACGGCCCTTTCATCGAATACGCGCCCACCAGTACCATGGTCAGCATCGCCACCGTTGCCGGCAGAGAAGCGGTGAACAAGGTCATCAGCAGGCCCGCCGCGATCAGCAGCATGGTCATCGCGGTGTGCCAGCGACGCTCGCCGGTACGGTCGGAACTGCGGCCCCAGAAGATCATCAGCACCGAGGCAATGCCGTAAGGGATGGCGTTGACCAGGCCGATTTCCAGGGCACTGAGGCCAAAGGTTTTCAGTAACTGCGGGGCCCATACGCTCATGGTGCTCCCAGCGGCGGAAGCGCCCGAGTAGATCAGTGCCAACACCCAGATATCCTTGTGGCGCAGCAGCTTCCACAGCGAGATATGGCCGATGGCGGTCTTTTTCGAGGCTTCATCAGCCAGGCGCCGAGTGAGCCAGCCGCGCTGCTCGTCGCTCAGCCACCTGGCTTGCTCTGGGCGGTCGGTGAGCACGAACAGGCAGGCGATGCCAAGCAGTACTGCAGGTATCCCTTCGAGAATGAACAGCCAGTGCCAGCCACGCATACCCAACCAGCCATCCAGGCTCAGTAGCAGGCCCGAGAGTGGCGAACCGATGAAGTTGGCAGCAGGGATCGCCACCATGAACAGTGCCACCATGCGTGCACGGTAGGCCGACGGCAGCCAGTAGGTAAGGTACAGCAGTACACCTGGGAAGAAGCCGGCCTCGGCAGCGCCTAGCAAAAAACGCATCACGTAGAGGGAGTTGGCGCCCTGGACGAACGCCGTGCCTGCGGAAATCAGGCCCCAGGTGATCATGATGCGAGCGATCCAGATACGCGCGCCGTACCGTTGCATGGCCAGGTTGCTGGGCACTTCCACCAGGAAGTAGGCAAAGAAGAACAGGCTGCTGGCAAAGCCGAAGACCTTGGCCGTGAGCTGCAGGTCCTCGTTCATCTGCAGGGATGCCATGCCGATGTTGCCCCGATCGATGATCGCAATGAGGTAGCAGATGATCAGGAATGGCAGAAGGCGCCATGCGACACGGCGCATGGTACTGCGTTCGAGATCGTCCGGCTGGGGGCTTGCTGAAGTCATGGTGCTCTCCAATTGTTTTTTTTCTGGAGTGAAGCGTCGGGAGCGTGCCCCTTCTCGCGAAGCGGCGCGCGAGGGAGTGCGGTCAGCTGGCGAACAGGTGGCGATTGACCACGCAACGCGGGTCCAGAGCAATGCCCGCCCAGACATCGAGAATCTGTTTCAACGCTACCAGGCCTACACGGTCACGGGCCTCGGTGGTGTTGGCGCCGACATGCGGTGTGGCGACCAAGGACGGCAGGCCCCACAGCGGGCTGTCGGCAGGCGGCGGCTCGGGATTGAATGTGTCCAGCCCGGCACCGGCGATGCGGCGTTCGCTGAGCGCTTTCACCAAGGCGTTGGTATCGATCAGCTCGCCACGGGCAGTGTTGATCAGGATGGCGCCTGGGCGCATGCGCTCGAGTTGGGCAGCGCCGATCAGGTTGTGGTTGGTCTCGGTCAGCGGGCAATGCAGGCTAATGATATCGCTTTCAGCCAGCAGGCGATCGAAGTCCTCTTCACGTTCGAGATGCGGGCGTTCTGGCAGTTGCTTGAGGTAGGGGTCGAACACCTTGACCTTCATGCGCAGCGGCGCCACCAGGTCCATGAGGATGCCCCCGATCGAGCCCAGGCCAATCAGGCCCAAGGTCTTGCCCGACAGCTCGATGCCGTTGGCCGAGGCCTTGTCCCAATGCCCGTCACGCATGCGCGCATCCAGCAGCGCGGTTTGGCGGGCCACGCTGAACATCAGGGCGAAGGCTAGCTCGGCCACCGACTGGGCATTGGCGCCAACGGCGATCGATACCGGGATGCAGCGGTCTGCGGCGGCCTGGATATCGATGGTGTTATAGCCCACGCCGTGCTTTGCGATCACTTTCAGTTTGTCCGAAGCCTCGATCATGGCGCGGGTCAGATTGCCCTGGCGTACCACGATGGCATCGGGCTGTTCAGCGCGAATGATCGCTTCCAGTTCCTCGCTCGGCAGGTAGGGCGTGGTGGGGACGATTCTGACGCCCTGTTCGGCGGCAAGGTGCATGGCCTCGGCGGCGAGCTCGGGGCCGGTCAGCAGAATGGTACGGGACATCGTGGATACCTTGTTCTTGTCAGGGGCAGTTCAGGGGCGGTCTGCCGCGCATGTGCAGCATTGACCTAGACCCTACCATAATGAAACGCCATTGCAAGAAAATTGATTGCAGACTCGATTTTGCGAAAAAAGCGAGCAAAAATTCCGTTGTCATGATTTTAATGAAATGCCATTCTAGAAATAGGTTTCGAAAATACCAATGATGTCGAATAACACCAAGAGAGGTATGTCACATGAGCATTGGCTTCCAAGTGCTTGAGCGCACACGTAAAGTCGGCGATGAGTGGGTTGCACGCTACCGTGAAGTTCCGGTGGCTAACGTCAGCGACTCGATGAACCGCATGACTGCAGGTGGTGCCCGCTTGCGCCCCATGCATCGCGAAGGCGGGCTGTGCGGTCCGGCGTTGACCGTCAAAGCCCGTCCGGGTGACAACCTCATGCTGCACTACGCGATCGACATCGCTCAGCCGGGCGACGTGATCGTCGTCGATGCCGGCGGCGACCTGACCAACGCTCTGATCGGTGAAATGATGGTGGCCTACGCGGTCAAGCGTGGCGTGGCCGGTATCGTCATCAACGGCGCCATCCGCGACGCTGCCAACATTGGCGCGGGTGAATTCCCGTTGTTCGCTGCAGGTGTTTCGCACCGCGGTCCTTACAAGGATGGCCCGGGCGAGATCAACGTGCCGATCGCCATTGATGGTATGGTGATCGAGCCGGGCGACCTGGTGATCGGTGATGACGATGGCATGCTGTGTGTGCCTTACGACCATGTTGCCGAGGTCTATGCGCATGCTACCGCCAAACACGCTGCCGAAACCGCACAGATGGAAAAAATTGCCCAAGGCACCAACGACCGCTCCTGGGTCCTGGAGTCCTTGAAGAAAAAAGGCTGCCTGCTGCCAGGCTGATCCAGCATCAGTTGCGCACCTTGCGATGGGGTGCGCAGTGGCTGATGGATCGGTGTCGGTCGCGGGATTATTGAGGATTCGAAGACTTGTCCGATTCATCACCACCGCACAGCACACGCTGGCCCGCCGCTGTGCGGGCGCTCTCTCATCGCAATTTCCAGATCTATTTCGTCGGCCAGGGTGTTTCCACGTTGGGCAAGTGGGTGCAGCAGGTAGCATTGGCTTGGCTGGCCTATCACCTGACCGGTTCGGCCGTGCTGCTGGGGCTGATCACCTTTCTTTCGCTGGCGCCGCAACTGCTCATCGGCCCGCTGGCGGGGGCGTGGATCGACCGCCACGACAAACGTCGCCTGCTCATCATTGTGCAACTGATCTTGATCATGCAGTCGCTTGTGTTGGGCATCGCAACTTGGCTGGGCTGGGTGGACGGGCCGTTCATCGCCGGCATGGCCCTGCTGCTGGGCCTGCTCAACGCCCTTGAAACACCACTGCGCCAGGCGCTGATCGGCAGCTTTGTCGACAACCCGGGCGACCTGCCGAATGCGCTCGTGCTCAATGCCATGCTGATCAATGCTGCGCGTTTCGTCGGCCCCCCACTGGCTGGCGCGCTGATTGCCTTTGCCGGGGAAGCAGCCTGTTTCCTGCTCACTGCACTGGCTTTTCTCGCGCTGTGGGGTGGCTTGCTGAAGGTCCGCGGCACTGCCAGCCCCAAGGCTAGCGGCTCAACCTCGCAGGTGTTCCGCGAGGGCCTGGACTATATGTGGCAGAACTTGAACGTGCGCCAGCTGTTGATCAACGTGATCATGGTCAACTTGCTGGCTTCCTGCTACGCGGCACTGCTGCCTATCCTGGCCAGGGCAGTGTTCGCCGGTGATGCGCGTGTGTTGGGTTGGCTATGGGGGGCGGCAGGTGCCGGGGCGTTCGGGGCGACGCTGGTGTTGGCGGTGGGCGGCGCCATGCCGCGGCTGCGCCAGTTCACCGGTGCCGGGGCGCTTTCCTGCGCGGTCGCGTTGATAGGCTTATGGCTGGCGGCGGAGCTGCCGCTGGCACTGCTGGCGTTGGCGGTGTTGGGTTTTGGTATCACCTTGAGCAACGTCAGCACCAATATGCAGTTGCAGAGCGGCGCGCCGAGCCACTTGCGCGGCCGGGTCATCGCCTTCTACATTGCCATGCGCTTTGGTTTCGAGGCTTTGGGCGGTATGGCCGCAGGTTTGATCGCCGCTCGCTTGGGCGCGCCGGCGACGCTGGGGATCGCCGGCGCGGTATTGGTGCTGGGGTTGCTGGGGCAGTACATCAGTTACCGCCACCATTGATGGGTACGCGACCTGATCAGCGACAGCCATGCGAGCCTTGCCCTACTGTTTTTTTATCTGGCCCACTGCGCATGCTACGTTGGCGGGGACCGACCGTTGTCGGATAATGAGGTTTTTCTGCCCTCGCATTGAATGGAGGGCTTCAATCGTGTGAGGTTTGCAAATGGCAAAAGCGCGGCCGCGTCCCGCGGTAAATGGTGTGGCATCGGCAGACCGTGTTTTGACCGTGTTAACCGCTTTTCAGGTAGGCGACGCTGCGCTGAGCCTGGTCGAGCTGGTTGAGCGTACCGGGCTCATCAAGAGCACGATCATGCGCTTGATGGTTTCTCTGGAGAACCACGGGTTCATTACCCGCATGGCTGATGGTCGCTATCAGTTGGCAAGCGAAGTCATGCGTTTGAACGCTGTGTATCAGGAGGCGCTAGACCTGGAAAAGCACGTGATGCCACGTTTGCATTATCTGGCTGAACAGTCGGGTGAAACTGCTTCCTTCTATGTGCGTCACGGTGCGTATCGGATGTGTCAATATCGGGTCAATTCATCGCATCGACTGCGTCTGAACCTGCAACCTGGTGACATGCGGCCGATGGATGAAGCCGCGGGTGCTCAGGCGTTGCGCGCTCCCTATCAAATCGGCATTGCCTTGCAAAAACCTTATTACTCCAAAGGCGCAACAGACCCTCATGCTGCTTCGATGGCGCTGCCCATCTACGGTGCCCAACAGGAATTGATGGGCGCCCTTGTGATTTCAGGGCCTGCGAGTCGTTTGACTGAAGAGTATGCCGAAAGCCTCAAGCCGATGTTCTTCGAAGCGGCACGTGATCTGATGCGAAGCTTGGGCTTTAAGTCTGCATCTTTGGAATCCGCATGATCCAACTGCTCAGGCAAAAGGTGGAGGAGAGTCGTCGAGGGATTCACCTGCAGTATTCGATGTCGAAAGTCGCCTCCGTGCCTGTCATTACCTGCCCCCTTCAGGCGCGCTCCCCACGAAGCCAGCGCTCGTGATAATGGATCAGGCGCGTCAGTCCATAGACGGCGCCGTCGTGCATGACTTGCGCTCGCTCACCAAAAAAACGCTGGGTACGGGTAAACACGGCTATCGGTTCGCCGGCAAAAGCCCACGCAAAGCAAAGGGTGCCGGGTAGAACCCCGGATGCTGGGTCAGGCCCGGCTACACCCGTAGTTGCGATAACGACATTGGCATCGCTGTCCTTCAACGCCCCCAGGGCCATCTCCCATGCGACTGGTTCGCTAGTCAGCCCGTACCGTTCGATGGTTTGCGCGCTTACACCTAGCAGACGCTTCTTGGCGGAGGGCGAATACACGACGTAGCCGCTTTCCAGTACCTCGCCTGTGCCTGGGAATGCCGCTAGCAGAGCGACCATGCAGCCTGCTGTGCAGGATTCGGCAGTGGTAAGTACCAGATGGTGGTCTTTGAGGTAGCCGAGCACGGCCAATACGGGATCCGTTGCCATTTTTATGTCGACTCATTGTTCTTTTGTGGTGGACGTGTCGGCCATGTAAATGGTTCACCGGTTTAGCGCAGCTTCGCCTTGTTTTTTGAGCTGAACTTTATTTCCCTCGTTGACATCACTGTAGGGAGCACGGAGCTGGGCTCCGAGGCGTTGTCATTCGTTCATGAGTGGGCCGGCGCATTGCTTCATGAGCGCCTGTCCGCTTTACTGATTCTTATAGTGATGCCCTGACCACCAACGGACAATCAACTGGCTGGGCTCCCGATACCTCGAGGGCCTGGATCAGGTGCCGGGCAGCATTGCGACCGATCTCGTAATATGGCAATTGCACGGTGGTCAGCGGTGGGATGAACAGTTCGGCGATGCCGATCATGTTGTCATAGCCGAGCACAGCGACATCGGCGGGAATCTTCAGGCCACGGCCCAACAACAACTGATAGGCACAAAAGGCAATACGGTCATTGCCACAGATCAGAATGTCGAATTGGGGGCGACCTTCGATGATATGTCGGTCGAGGATGGCTGCGGTTTCACCGTAGGCGTCATGATCGGAAAGGTCGTATTGCAGGAGTGTGTCAGGCGCTAGGCCGAATTCCTGACAGGCACGTTGCAGGCCTTTTTGTCGCAAGCCCCAGGCCAGACTCTGTTTTGGCAGATTGATACACAGCGGGCGCCGATAGCCTTGGCTTAACGCGTGATGTACGGCTCGATACTGCCCCTTTTCGTCGTCTGGCACATAACTCACCAGGCGACTGTCATCGGTCAGGCAATTGGCGAGTACCAGTGGTTTGCTCTTCAACCGCTCGGGAATGCACACCTGGCGAAACCCCATGGCGCTGAAGATCAAGCCGTCCGGACGGTGCGACAGCATTAGGTCGATGTTCTGGTCAGTGGGCGGGTTGCTTAACAGGTTGAGGATAAAGACATTCCAGCCGGCTTGCTGCGCGGTCTGCTCAATGGACAGCAGCAGCTCGACCGCAAATGGTGTGGTCGCAGTGTCCAGCGCGAACACACCGATGGTTCGCGACTGGAGGTTGTCGCCGCGCATCCTGCGCGCCGACAGGCTCGGTACGAATTGCAGTTCATCAATGGCACGACGCACCCGCAGAAGGGTTTCGGCGCTCAGTTTTTCCGGAGTGTTGAGCGCTCGAGAAACCGTCATCAGGGACACGCCGGCCAGCTGTGCAACGTCTTTCACTGAAGTCATGTGAGGCGAAATCGGTCAGGTTGACGCCGAATCATGACACATTGCCCGGACTTCTCGCGACTCGAATGACGCTGTCTCACAGCCATCCAGAACCGAGAGACCACGCCTTGGGGATCGAGACACGCCCGCCACTCCCCCTAGCCAGAAGCTTCACGCCCAGACTGTCGGGCCGCGGATAGAGGCGACTGCTGAGGCTGAAGCGCCCGTTTTCGTCGAATACCTCGATGGAGGAGCGATCGAGGAACACGCGCAGTTCAAGTCGCTCTTGTGTCGGGTCTATCGATACGCTGCGCTGGCCTGTGACTTGCGCACCCGAGCGGCTACGGTCAAGCACCAGGCGATGCAGTGATGCATCGTAGTAGAGCAGGGTTTCTTCACGGCCATCGTCGCTGCAGCGCAAGGCAATTCCCAGGTGGCCGTCGGTGCAGCCGAGCAAGTCCAGATGCACGTGGATTTCGAGCATATCGCCTTTCACGTCCGGCACCCATCGGGACCCCGCCTCATCCCACCAGGGCGTACTCGGTAATGGCGTCTTGCGTAGGGCGGTAAGCTCCCGTGCCGGATACACGCAAAGGCGATCGGCGCACAGTTCAAGTTCGCGCGGTAAACCGAGCATGCCGCACCAGTGATGGTCCTGGCTCGGCATCGGGCTTTCCCACATGTCGAGCCACGCCCACACAAGGCGCCGACCATCAGCGGCCAGTAGCGTTTGCGCAGCATAGAAATCATGGCCGTTATCCAGCTCGATAAAAGGCCCTCCCGTGAAGTGCCATTCGCTATCGAGTCGGCCCACTCGATAACCCGTCTGGTACTTGTTGAGGCGGTCGTAACCTTCGGCTTGCATGCCTTGGGGCGAGTACAGCAGTACATCGCGCCCACTCAGTCGAAACAGATCCGGGCATTCCCACATATAGCCATCACCCTCGCCGCCGCCGGACACATAGTCAAGGAACTCCCAGACGTGCAGATCCGTGGAGCGGTACAACGGCAGCAGCGGCACATCGCCCAGACGTGCGCCGGCAATCAGGTACCAATAGTCATCCTCCTGCCATACCTTGGGATCGCGAAAGTGCATGATGGTGTTGTGCGGCGCGGTGTCGATGACGGCGCCATGTTTGACGAAATGGATGCCATCGCTACTGGTTGCCAGGCACTGGACTTGACGGATGAAGCGCTCGTCACCCACTTCCCCCAGCCAGGTGTGCCCGGTGTAGATCAGGGCCAGGGTATCGCCACACACCACGGCGCTACCGGAAAAACAACCGTCACAGTCGAAGTCATCGCCGGGTGCCAGTGCAATGGGCAGGTGCTGCCAATGAACCAGATCGGCACTCTTGGCGTGGCCCCAATATATTGGGCCCCATTTCGCGTCGAAGGGATAATGCTGATAGAACACGTGATATTCGCCACGGAAGTACACGACCCCGTTAGGGTCGTTCATCCAGCCTGCCGGCGGCGCAATATGATAGCCCGGGCGATAATCGTGGATGACGCGAGACGCACCGTCACTCAGTGCACGCTGCGCAAGGTCAAGGGAAGAAGACATCGGGTCGCTCATGGTATTCAAAGACAAGGTCATAGGGCGCGTGCTCGGACTGAACGCAGAGAAATGTCATTCGGCAGGTTTTCAATGGCTTGTGGGTGGCGCTTCAAGGCCGTCCCGTCGGCGTCGAACAGGTGCAGGTGGTCTGTGTCCAGTTGCAGTTCGACCCGATCGCCTGCCTGCCATCCGGCGTTGACCTCGCAACGACAAATCAGAAGCTCGTCCTGACCTGTTTCGAGGTGCATATACGTTTCGCTACCCAGGTACTCGACCCCCATCACGACGATGCCGGCGGTTTCTTCCGCCGCTTTGAGCGATACGTGCTCCGGGCGAATCCCCAAGCTCAGCAGCGTGCCCGCCGCCAGATCCGAGCTGTCGAAGGGCAGGGCGGTCATACCCAGAACGGGAGTATCGACCAGGCTGGTTTCGCCCGGGGCATGCAGGCGTGCCGGTAGAAAATTCATTTTCGGCGAACCGAGAAAACCGGCGACAAAGCGGCTCGCTGGGCGTTCATAGAGCTCGCGCGGTGAACCGACCTGCTCTACGCGCCCGCCATTGAGCACGATAATTTTGTCGGCCAGGGTCATTGCTTCCACCTGATCGTGGGTGACGTAGATCATGGTCGAGCCCAGTCGGTCATGCAGCCGGGCGATTTCGTTGCGCATCTGCACCCGCAAGGAAGCATCCAGGTTGGAGAGCGGCTCATCGAACAACAAGATGTCCGGTTCCCGCGCCATGGCTCTGCCCATCGCCACACGCTGACGCTGGCCGCCAGACAGTTCCTTTGGCTTGCGTTGCAGCAGGTTGTCCAATTGCAGGATCTGCGCAGTTTTCAGCACGCGCTCGCGCAGGCTGGTCTTTTCGGTCTTGGCCAGTTTGAGACCAAAGCTGATGTTGTCGTAAACGCTCATGTGCGGGTACAGCGCATAAGACTGAAACACCATGCCGACACCACGTTCGCGCGGCTCCAGGTCGTTGACCCGTCGCCCGTCGATCAGCAGGTCGCCGGCGCAGATCGAATCCAGTCCGGCGATCAGTCGCAGCAGGGTCGACTTTCCGCAGCCCGACGGGCCGACGAACACCACGAATTCACCCGCAGCGATCTCCAGGTTGATGTCGCGAAGAATCCGCACGCCACTCAGTTGTTTGTTCACGTTGTCCAGTTTCAATTTGATCACGATGCTGTTCCTTGTATTTGTTGGGCATCAACCCTTTAACGCGCCGGCAGTGAGACCGGAAACGATTCGGCGCTGGAAGATCAGCACCAGAATCACCAGCGGGACGGTGACCAGCACCGATGCGGCCATCAACAGCCCCCAAGGCAGCTCATGGGGGCTGCCGCCGGAAATCAAGGCGATGGCGACTGGCACCGTGCGTTGGGTGTCGGTGAGGGTGAAGGTCAGGGCAAACAGGAACTCGTTCCACGCTGCGATGAAGGCCAATAAACCGGTGGTGGCCAGGGCGGGCCAGAGCAGCGGCAACAGCACGCGGGTCAGCGTGACCCAGGGCGAAGCACCATCCATGATTGCCGCTTCTTCCAGTTCATGGGGCAATTGCCCCATGAACGTGGTCAGCACCCAGACGGTGAAGGGCAGGGTGAAAATCGTGTAGCTCAGGATCAACGCCCAGGACGTGTTGTACAGGCCCAGGGCGCGGACCACTTCAAACAGCCCCGACAGCACCGCGACCTGGGGAAACATGGAGACGCCAAGGACCATCATCAATACCGTCCCACGCCCACGGAATTTCACCCGGCCCAAGGCATAGGCAGCGGTCAGGCTGAGGAACAGCGCCAGCGTCACCACGCACAGCGCAACCACCAGCGAATTACCAATTGCCCGCAGGAATGAGGCTTGGTGAAGTACCGCCGCATAATTGGAGAAGTCGGGGTTTTCGATCCAGTAGCTCACCTCGAACAAGGTGCTGGACGGCTTCAGCGAAGTCACGATGGCGTAGTAGAAAGGGAAGACCGCATACAGCAGCAAAACTCCGATCAGACACCAGAATCCGAGGCGCAACAGCGATTTTTCCAGTAGGCGCTGGCTCATGATCGAACCTCCATTTGACGGCGTCCGAGGTAGAGATAAAGCATGGCGATTACCGCAACCACCAGAAACAGCAGAGTAGAGGCCGCGCTGCCGTAGCCAACATCCTGGAACTCCACCAGGTGTTGGCGGGCATAGACCGACATGCTGATGGTGCTAGAAGAATTTGAGGTCAGCACATAGATGACGTCGAATACCCGCAGGGAATCGAGGATGCGGAAGATCGCGGCCACCAACAATGCAGGCATCAACAGGGGAAGCGTGACACGCCAGAACACTTTCAGCGGATGTATGCCATCAACCCTGGCGGCTTCGTAGCAATCACTCGGCAACATCTGCAAGGCCGCCAGCATCAGCAGCGTGACAAAAGGGACGGTCTTCCACACGTCGACGATGATCACTGCCCACATCGACAGATCCGCATCTGCCGTCCAGGCCAGAGGCGCGTCAATCAGGCCGAGACTCAGCATCAGGTGATTGATGATGCCGAATTGGTCGTTCAGCATCCATGACCATATCTTCGCCGAGACAATGGTCGGAATCGCCCAGGGAATCAGAATCAACGCACGCACCAGGGAACGGCCGGTGAACTGGATGTTCAACAGCAACGCCACCAACAGCCCAAGGATGACTTCCAGTCCCACCGAAACCACAGTGAAATACAACGTGTTGCGCACAGCGTTCCACCATTGTGGATCGACCAGGATGCCCGACCAGTTGGAACCGTCGTAGAACAGGTAATTGCTCAAGCCTACGAAGGAACCGCCACTGCTGTCCGCCAGACTGGCATCGGTCAGGCTGAACCAGAATGTGCGCAGCAGCGGCCATGCCGCCACCAGGGTCAGACACAGCAACATCGGTGTCAGAAATAGCCAGGCGGCGCGTACTCGGCGACTCTGTATGGGCGTTTCCCTGGTGAGCAGGCGCTCGTCACAGGAGGCATGGGTAGTAGAGACAGGCATGGTGATTTTCTTCCTTGTGGCCTACCAGTTCCGGCGTTTGATGCGTGTGAGTTCGCTTTCCAGTTCGGCCAGCGCCTGTTCGACGGGCAACTCGCCTGCCAGAACGCCGTGCACTCGATCGAAGAACGCATTGGAGACCCGTGGATAGCGAGCGGCAGTGATTGAAGCGGGGCGCATGACCCCGTCGTTGAGAATGCTGTGCAGCTGAGCGTAATAAGGCATGGCCGCGAGCAGCTCGGGATCTCGATACAGCGACTCGATAACCGGGTTATAGGCGCCTATCAGGGCACGATGTTTTTGCTGCTGGGCACTGGTCAGGTAGCTCACCAGCTCGGCGGCAAGTTTGGGATGGGCGCTGTAGCGCGATATTGCCAGGCCCCAGCCTCCGAGGGTGGATGCATGGCTGCCGGCCTCGCCGCCGCGGGGCAGGGGAGCGACCCCGACCTTGTCCTTTACGGCGCTGTCCTGGCTTTGCACCAAGGCCCAGACATAAGGCCAGTTGCGCATAAACAGCGCATTGCCCGACTGGAATACGCCGCGTCCTTCTTCCTCGGTGTAATTGAGCACGCCACGCGGGGAGATGTCGCCTACCCAGCTTTTGGCCAGGGTCAACACCGCTCTTGAGGCCTGGCTGTTGACCACGATGTCGCCTCGTGGATTGACCAGGCCGCCGTCCGGTTGGCTGCTGATCCATTCCAGCGCGTTACACGTCAGGCCTTCGTAGGCACGCCCTTGAAAGATGTACCCCCAGGCGTTGGCGTTGCCGGCATTGCGCTCGGCCTGTTGTACATCCTTGGCGGTTGCGGTCATTTCCTCCCAAGTCTGGGGGACTTGCTTGTTGTATTTCTCGAGCAAGTCCTTGCGGTAATACAGCAGGCCCGAGTCGGTGAACCACGGCATCGTCACCAGCCGTCCGTTCACCGTGGCGTTGTCCACCTGCGCCTGGAAGTAGCCTTGGGTTGCATCGGCGGGTAGCACCTCGCGCAAATCCAGCAGATGTTTGGCCAGCATCCCCGGCCACACCATGTCGATCTGAATGATGTCGATGTCGCTGGACTGCGCACTGAGGATCTGTTGATAGAACGACAACCGCTCGGTTGCCGAGTTAGGCGTGGACACCACCTCGACGTGATTGCCGGTCTGTTGAGACCACGCCTCGACGGCCTCTTTGCACAGTTGTAATTCCGCGCCCACCGCACCGCAGGAAATCGTCAGATTGCCTGCGCTGGAGAGGGATGGAAGCCCGGCGCAAAGGGCAAGCAGTGCTGCTGGAAAGAGTGTTTTGAGCTGTTTCATGTAGCCCTCTTTATTTTTGTTTTTAGAAAAGTTAACGTTAACATCGCCAAATGTAGCAGCGTATTAGCGATGAGGCATCCTTTTTTTTGTGGATTTCGACAATCAACATTTCACGGAAAAAGAGGCCGGTCGCAGGACAAAAAATAAAAACAAAACAGGAAATCCCCCATGCAGAAAGCATCAAGCTGGGTACTCGCAGGCGTACTCGGCACCTCGGCGGCCAACGCTCAGGCCGCGACTCTGGAAGAGCGCATGGCCGCGTTTGAAGCCCGTGCCGCCGCTGCGGAAAAACGTGCAGCCGCCGCCGAACAACAAACCCAGGCGCTCGCCAGGGAACTGCAGCAGCTCAAACAGTCCACTGCCGCCTTGCAGCCTGCTGCGTCCACTGCGGCCACCACTGTGATGCCCAGTCTGGATACGCGGTTGGCAAAACTCGAAGCCCGTCAGCAAAGCATGGAGAAGGAGGGCAGCAGTACTGGACACCTCACCGACGGGTTCAGCTTCAAGGGGTACGCCCGCTCCGGATTGCTGATCAACGATGGCCTGGGGGGCGGGCGGGGCGGTCCTTATACAACGCCTGCCGGTTCAGTCGGTGGCGCAGTCGGGCGACTGGGTAATGAAGACGATACTTACATGCGTATAGACCTGTCGAAAGAAGCCTATGCGCAGAACGGCACCCATTCCAAATTCACGGTTTCCATTGCCGATGGCGTGGAAAGCTCCAATGACTGGACGGCCGCTGAAAGTAACCTGAACGTACGCCAGGTATTTGCGGAACTCGATCATCTCGCCGCATTCAAGGGCAATTCGATGTTCGAGAACGCCACCCTGTGGGCAGGCAAGCGATTCGACAGGGACAACTTCGATATCCATTGGCTGGACTCGGACGTCGTCTTTCTGGCCGGCACCGGGGGTGGTATCTACGACGTACAGATGAACAAGAACTGGCGCTCGAATTACTCGTTGATCGGGCGTAACTACGGGGATTTCAGTGAGGGCGGTCTCAATGCCGATGTGGAAAGCTACATCCTCACCTCCAACCAGTTCTTCGATAATGGTCAGTGGCAGTGGATGTTCAATGGCATTGGCTCAAAGAAAAACGACTTTGGCACTCGCACCAATGAAGCGGGCCTGAAGCCTGCGGACTCCGGCTTGCACAGCATGCTGGCCAACCACCAGAAAAACTTTTTCGGCAGGGAAGGCTTCTTCAAAACGGCGCTGCTCTATGGGCAAGGTCTGGGGGCAGAGGTCAAGAACATCGGCTCAGATGGCGAACTCATAGACGATGCCCGCGCTCTGCGTCTGGCACTTTACGGTGAGACATCACTTGCGCCCGACTGGCGTATCGGCCCCAGCGTGCTGGCCGAACAGAGCAAGGATAGATACGTCGAGGGTGACGACTACCGCTGGCTGACCCTGAATGTGCGCTTGGCCAATAAAATCAACAGAAATTTCGAGATGGCCTACGAAATAAGCTGGCAAACCATGAACCTGGACCCGAAGGATTATCTACAACGTAGTGCGGTCGACGGTAACTTTTGGAAATTCACTGTCGCCCCGACATTCAAACCTGAGGTTGGAGATCTTCTTACGCGTCCTGAATTGCGAGTGTTCGCAAGCTTCATGAACTGGTCTTCGGATCTGGACAGGTTCAGTACCACAGACTCCTTTGGCATGACGGACTTCGAAGGCGGAGGTGTATGGCAGTACGGTATACAAATGGAAACCTGGTTTTAATGTTTGAACGCGTGCGGCCAACATCTGCTTTGAGGTTGGTTATGAGAGCTTCACTAACCTCAACAAACCCTGCCTTTCATCAAAGCGCACTGAGTAAGTGATTACCGGTCGAATCTGATCAGCCAGCAGTTCCCTACGACAAAAAAATTGAGGAAATGACGATGGTATTGCCTCGCGCAGTAGTGTTTGGTGAAGCCCTGACCGATCTTGTCCAAGGCACTCCTGGGCAGTGGATGGGCTACCCGGGTGGTGCTCCCTGGAACGTTGCACGAGCGCTAAGTCGCTTGGGTGTCAGCAGCGCTTTTGCTGGATCGGTGAGCATGGATTCACTGGGTGACCAGATCGTTTCGCAGTCGGAAGCGGCAGCATTGGATATGAGGTTTATCCAACGGGTAGACCGAGATCCTTTGGTCGCCATCATTCCATCTAGCCGTCCTCCAAGGTACTTTTTTGCCGGAGATGCCGATCTGTTTTTTGATCCGGATCTGATGCCAGAAGGATGGATCAACCAGGCAGAGCTGTGTCATTTCAGTTGCATCAGTTTGGCTCGACAGCCACTTGCAGACAGGCTGGTTAAAATTGCTCAGCAGGCCAAAGAAGTCGGTAAACGGATTAGCTATGATCCGAACTGGCGCAATTTAATGGATAGCCATTATCGGGAGCAGACCTTCCCTAAGATGACCACTCTTGCTGACATGGTTAAGCTTTCCGACGAAGACCTTCGGCAAATTTATCCAGGGCTGACAGAACACCAGGCAATAGATGAGCTTCGCGCTCTTAATCCTCAGGCGCAGATTCTTTTTACTCGAGGGGAACACGGGATAATTCTCCATACCCCGGACAGCCAGCTCGAACAGCCGGCGATTGCCGTGAAGGTGGAGGACACGGTTGGAGCTGGAGACGCTTGTATGGCTGGTTGGCTGGCGGCGGAGCTGCTGGGGATCGCGGACTTGAGAGAGCGCCTGCAATTTTCAGCGGCTTGCGCATCCATATCTTGCCGCCATGCCGGAGCCCATGCTCCAGCGTTAGCTGATGTGGAAGGTTTGCTGCAACTGCTAAAACATACTTGATCAGGGTTGCTGGCGCCGAGGAGTCGTCTAAGTAAAAAGACGCGGCGCCGAATCCAAGGGAGCTCATGAGCATTTCTGACGTAGCATCTGGTTTAACATAATATGCATTATGAGCACCTTTGTATGGAGCTACCGGGGCCATGGGTGGGCAGATTTAAAGCCAGGCCACGGGCCTCGATTACTGGGCCGCAGATCAAGCTTGGACCTCAGCGATGTAACTCGGCACGAACGGATCCTGCGAGCCTCGTTCCTTGTAGTAGCCAACCACGTTGGCCAACGTCCACCGCAGCTACCTCATCAGCACCGGATCGGCAAATTTCCAGCTGGCCGACTCGTGCTGATACCGGCTGTTGGTGAACACATCGCGATGGTGAACACATCGCAATACCGCTCGAATGAGTGTTCCTGGCTGTTCAGGGCCAGGCTCTCGCGAATAGCTGCAGGCATCGCGTGAAACAGTGTCAGCAGATCGTGAGCGTCACGCTTTTGTTTGGGTGGAATCTTGCCGATTGACTGCAGGTATTGGTGAGCCGTTTTGAGTGCTTCGACGTCAAGCTTATAGGTTTCGCCGGACGTACCTTCGTGCTGATCTGGCACGGAAATAAAGCTTTTCAGCAGGATTTCCATACCGATCGCTGCATTGACCATGGCGACATGCAGGAGGTTTTGGGCGTCTAAAAGCTCAGCGGCCTTGAGGTAGTAACGGGCGCTTTCAAGCATCCAGCCTGGAAAGTGAGTCATTAAATGGTGGTCGTTGGTGGTGACTGCCGCCGGAGGTAGCTCATTCTTGAACGCTAGCGTGCAATCGTGGCGTTAGCGATAACGCATGAGCTACCCCTAGCTCAACAGATGAGCTACCCTGCCCTTATAATATGAACACAAGAAATAACTACGCTAAATATTCATTTAGTAGAGTTACACTCAATAAGTGCCTTATTCTGATATCGACCAGAACTAAGTTGTTTACCGTCAAACCCTGCCCTGATGACGGCTGCGAAACGCTTCCGCAACATTAAACACTCCCATACCAACAAGCATCGCGAGCACAAATAGCCAGGCTTGCCAGTACCCCCCGGCGAGCAACACCAGCACCGGCCCCGGACATACGCCGGCAAGCCCCCAGCCTATGCCGAAAACCAGGCTCCCGCCGACGAGTCGACGGTCGATGTCGCGCCTGGCAGGCAGCTGTATCTTACCTCCCAGCAAGGCCGTGGTATGACGTCGCGCCCAAGTCATCGGCAACAGTGCGGCACCTATCGCACCCACCATGACCAGTCCCAGCGACGGGTCCCACTGCCCGGCAATGTCGAGAAACCCCAGCACCTTGGCAGGGTTTGCCATACCGGATAGCAATATCCCCATGCCGAACAGCAACCCTGCGATAAAGCCACTGATCCGCTTCATTTCATGCTCCTGAAAGTACATGCCTGACCACGAAGACCGTGGCAAAGCCTGCTGCCATGAAGCACAGCGTCGCCACTGCAGAACGAGGCGACAGGCGTGACAAGCCACAAACGCCATGGCCACTGGTGCAGCCACTGCCATAGCGGGTACCGAGGCCTACCAGAATTCCCGAGACCATAAGCAGCCAAGGCGCCACACTGAAATGAACGGGAGGCATTGCTGAGAACAGTTGCCAGGAAAGTGGCGCGGCAATGAGTCCCAGCAAAAAGCACACTTTTTCGCCCCGCCCTTCCCCGCCACTTTGCAGCATAGAACCGAGCAAACCGCTGATGCCCGCGATGCGCCCGTTCGCAACGGCGAACAGCCCGGCGGCCAAACCGATCAATGCCCCGCCTGCCAATGCCGACCACGGCGTGAAGGCAGCCATATCAACAAACATCTCAGCGCTCCATTGTCGAATCAGAGACAAGAAAAGATGCCATCTTAATGAAGTCAGCTGACGGGTGCAGACCTGATCGTCAGGATGCTGCACGGTGCATGGCTGACAAGCCGCTCGGTGGTATCGCCGATCACCTTGGCCCAATGCCTGGGCTGCACGGCGCCGACCACCACTGCATCGATTTTCAGCGTGGCGATGTAGGACTTGATCACGCGCAGGGGCGCACCTTCGCTGAAATGCCGGTGCGTGTGAGCGATGCCATGTGCATCGGCCAACGCATCGAAGGGCAGCTGCAGTGACTCGCGTAATTGGTTCGCCCAAGGGCCTGCAAGGTCAGGGTTGGCCAGCATGGCGATGGGCAGGTCGTAAGCCGACAGCAGGTGCAACTGCCCCTTGCATTGAGTCGCCAGTTGCTGACCTGCCGCGACCAGGGCATGGTTGAGGGCGTCGTTGTGTGGCGACGGGTTGGCGACATCCACTGCGACCAGAATGTTGTGGGGGATGGCTGGGGCATCCGCCGGTACGAACAACAACGGCGTCTCACTCCCATGCAGCAGCGCCTGGTCGAGCGAGGTCCGAGCGATCTGCTCGAGCAGGGAGTGGCCCGGGCAGCCCTTGATCACTAAATCAGGTGCGTAGCGGGCAATGCACGCTGGCAGCTGATCACGCGGATTGGAGGTTTCAACTGCCTCGAAACCTGGCCGAGCCCCAACGAATGGCTGCTCATCCAGCAGTGCTTTGAGTTCGGTACTGAAATGCATGAACGAGGCCGAATGAAGTGGGGCCTCCTGCAATTCGTGAGGCAGGCGCAGTGCACCAGATTCATGGATGCCCAGTACATGCAAACTCGCACCCGCCGCCGCAGACAATGCCATGGCCCGGGACAGCGCGGCATTGGCTTGGGCCTCGGTCATGATAAGCAGAATCCGGCGATACGGCTTCATGGGTACCTCCCGGCGCGTTGCCTGGGTTGCATGCGCTGTCATTATTGAAGCAGGTGCTGGTTCGTTCTTGATAAATATCAATGCCCCCAGGCGCCACTTTGCACCTGCTAGTGAAGAAATCCTAGCGTTGCTGCCGCAGGCCAATGAGCTACCATCCATGCGTTGGTCGACAACTTGAAATGAACCGCCCATCAGGGCAAGAGTGCAGGCGATGCTCACTGTCACGCTGATCAACATGCTGGTCGTGATCCTGGTGGTGATCATTCACTACGAATGCTTGCTGCGCCTGAATGACTGGCTACCCCGCCTGAAGCTCTGGAGCCGGTTTCGCATCGTGGCGGGTGTGTTTGGCGCACTGCTGGCCCATGCCATTGAGGTCTGGTGCTTTGCCCTGGTGTATTACCTGATGGCCCATGCTGACGGCTGGGGCACACTCAGCGGCAATTTCGACGGGAGTTTCCTGGACTGCGTGTACTTTTCCTTCACCACCTATACCACCATCGGTTTCGGCGACATCACCCCTGGTGGGCACCTGAAATACCTGACTGGCCTGCAGGCATTGACCGGCCTAGTGCTGATCACCTGGACCGCTTCGTTTCTCTTCCTGGAAATGCAGAAGTACTGGAAAGCCAAATAGCGGCGGTTCCAGTCGTCGGGCTGCGGCGTCCAGCACCAGGGCACCCACAGGCGGGCCGGTTCAAGACGCGGTTGCCTGGGGCTCCTCGGGCAGCAGGTCGAACTGTTCAAGACAGCGCTGTTCATCATCGGCAGTGAGCACCTTCAAGCCGCTCACTTCCTGCATGGGGGTTTCGAACAAGGCCATGCGCAGCACCCCGTTGCGTTCCATGAAGGTCTGCGCCAGGCACGTGCACACCGGTTTGCCGACAAGCGCGGTGAGTTTTTCATCTTCGGGTATATCAACTTGAGCCTGCAGGTTGGCCTCGCAGTTCGCCACGATCTGCGTCACTGAGCGCCCTGCCAACCACAAGGTGCCCGTGCCCAGCAGGGCCAGGCACAACAGCACCACCAGCAGGATGTTCGATTCCCGAGCCACTGAGCGAAGGAACGCCAGTCTGGCCTGCCAGCCTGTCTCCTGGCCGTTGAAAATGGCTTTGCCAACGGTGCGCTTCACGCCCCGCTGCACCGCCCAGCCTAGCGCCACGCTCAAGGTCAGCAAGGCCAGCATCACGACCGGAGTGTGCATGGGCAGGCGCCAGGTCGGGCTCAGCCCGCGATAGGCCGATGCGGCGAGGAGTAACACAAGGATCGCTACGATCCAACCCAGGCTGCCCTTGGGGCGATGCAACCACGCTCTGAGTTTCGCCCTAGCTTGTGTGTTCATGAATACCTCCCGTGCCAGCCTGGGCTCTGTATGAAAAGCCTTGATACTCGGTGATGTTGCGTGGAAAACAGCCTCTAGCGAACAGGGTCGATGGCAACCGTTTCCTGATATTCAGGCACGCACACCTGCCAGCCGAGTTCGAGGCTGATCCGCCGCCGCAAGGTGTCGGCAGCGTGTGGCTCGCCATGAATCACATAGGTCTGACGGGGTGGCCGGGTGAACCCGCGCAACCATTCCATGATTTCATCGGCATCGGCGTGCGCAGAAAGATTCTCCATCGCGTGCACCTGTGCACGGATGGGCACATCCTCGCCGTGCAACCGCACACTGTGGGCGCCCGCGACGATATCGGCACCCCGCGTCCCCCCGGCTTGAAAGCCGGAGAACAGAATGCTGTTGCGCGGGTTTGGCGCCAGTGCCTTCAGGTGGTGAAGCACCCGTCCACCGGTCGCCATGCCACTGGCGGCGATGATCACTGCGGGCTCGCGCAGCTGGTCCAGGTGCCTGGACTCATCGACCGTCCGGACGATGTGCGTGCCTCTGCACATGGCGGCGCACTCGGCTGCGGTCAGCCGATGCTCACTGCGGTACTGCTGGTACAGGGCGGTGGCGTCGGTGGCCATCGGACTGTTCAGGTAGATCGGGATATCAGGGATCAGCCGGTCGCGCTTGAGCGTGTACAGGTAATACATGAGCAGTTGGGCGCGGCCAACGGCGAACGAGGGTACGAGGGTAATGCCATGGCGCAGGAGCGTTTCGTTGATGACCTTGGCCAGGTACTGCTCGGTCGATTCGGCGGGATGCTGGCGATCGCCATAGGTAGATTCGATCAACAGCACGTCCGCCGTCCTGACCAGCTCAGGCGCACGCATGATCGGATCCTGAGGGCGGCCGAGGTCACCCGAAAACAGCACGGTCTGCCCTTCGGCGCTGATCTGGACCGTGGCCGCTCCCAGAATATGTCCGGCGGTACGCAACAGCAACTCCATGCCCTCGGCGATCATGGTCACCTGGTGTAACGCTACGGGGCGAAACAGTGCCAGGGCACGTTTGGCATCCTGCTCGGTATAGAGCGGTTGCGCCGGCGCATGCTTGGAGTAACCGTGGCGATTGGCATGTTCGGCCTGCTCTTCCTGCAGCCGCGCACTGTCGAGCAAGAGGATTTCCGCCAAGGCGCAAGTTGCCGGCGTGGCGTAGATCGGCCCGCGGTAGCCTTCCCGAACCAGCACAGGTAAATAACCACTGTGGTCAAGGTGGGCGTGGGTCAGCACCACCGCATCAAGTGCCCGCAACGCCGGGGGCAGCGGCTGCCAGTTGCGCAGGCGCAGTTGCTTGAAACCCTGGAAGAGCCCGCAGTCGACCAATACCCGCGTGCTGTCACGGGTCAACAGGAATTTGCTGCCGGTCACGGTGCCGGTGCCGCCAAGAAAAGTCAGTTGCATGGCCAAGGCTCCCAACTTTCGGCTATTTGGGGATGAACGGCGAGCACACTGCACGGTGGGCGGCTGACGATACGCTCGGTGGTGTCACCCAACAGTTTGTCCAGGCCTTTGGGCTGTACCACGCCCATCACCACCGCGTCGATGTCCAGGGCAGCGACCTGTTCCCGGATCACCTGTACCGGGCCTCCTTCCATGAAATGTCGGCGGTCCGGCGCGACGCCTTCGGCATCGGCCAGCGCTTCGAATGGCTCCTGCAGTGCCTCGCGCATCTCGTCGATCCAGGCCTGGGAGACATTCATGTCCGAGGCAAATACCCCTGCCAGGTTGTAGGCCGATAGCAGATGCAGGTGCGCGTCACACTGCAACGCCAGCGCCTGGCCAGCACGAATCAGTCCACGATTGAAGCACGCCTGGACGGCAGGGGTCTCGCTGAACGCAGTATCCACGGCGACCAGCACACGCCGCGGCAATGAAACGGCCGCCGCCGGCACGAAATGGCTGACGCCTTTGAAACCTCGCATCAGCGCACAATCCAGTGGGGTGCCGAACATGCGCACCAGGGCCGACGCGGCTTCGCTGTCCTTGATGACCATATCCGGCTGCAGTTCACTGATGTAATCGATCGCTTGGCTGCGGATATCCTCCGCATTCAGGCTGTCGACCGTCAGCGTCGTACCGCTGCCCCGATGCCGTTCGACCAATCCCGTCAACTGAACGCGATAATGCTGGTACTGGCGCTTGATATCGGCCTCGTTCAGCCGCTCTTCGCGCAGAAGGTGCTCCTCGCTCGGCTCGAACAGGCCCAGCACATGCACGCTGGCGCCGCTGACTTGCGCCAAGGCAAGGGCTCGGCGCAAAGCGGCGGAATGCGGATCGACCTCGGTCAGCAGCACCAGCAATTGTCGATATTGCCCCATGGTGAACCTCCGCGCTTTCGTCAGTGGGTGTGATGCTGACGATATTCCGCGCACAGGATCGCTACTGCTTGATGCAGATCAGAAAACCGCTACCCAGCCTGAACTTGATGATTGTCAGAACCGAACCGGCCCGCCACGTTAAAACAGCTGCACCAGACACTGATCAGGCAACGGGAGGCGTCATGAACGGGCAGCAGACAGCACAGCCACAGACCTGCGAACACTGGGTCGAAAACCTCGAGGACGGTTCGGCGGTGCTGATCCGCCCACTGCGCGAGGAGGACCGCGAACGGGACAAGCGTTTTCTGAGCACAATCGCATATGAATCACGGCGCTTTCGCTTCATTGCCGGACTCAGCGGCGGCTTGCCTAGCTTGGACACGCAAGACATGCCCGTGGACTACCACCAGCGCATGGCCTATGTCGCCTTGGTTCATGTAGACGGTCAATTGCAACAGATCGGCGTCAGCCGCTATGCGGGCATACCAGGCAGTCAACGTTGCGAATGTGCAGTGGCGGTCAGCGAAGACTGGCAGCGCAAGGGGTTGGGCAAGCGCCTGATGCAACACCTGATTGCAGCCGCACGGCGCAATGGCTTTCAGTGCATGGTCTCCAGGGATCTGGCCAGCAACTATGCGATGCACCGGCTGGTCAAGGCACTGGGCTTCACCTCCCGCTACCCCGGCGGCGATGTGAGCGAGATTCTGCACGAACTTGACCTGCGGCCTTGAAAAGACAAGGCCCTTGCGGGCCTTGTGCTTCAGCCTTGGGAGCGCTCTGGAGAAATCACCAGCACACTGCTGGACAACCGATGCATAACGCGCTCGGCAGTACTGCCGATGAACCAGCCGATGCCACGGTGGTGATAACTGCCCATGACCAGTACGTCGATATCATTGTTATCCATGAATATCGCCAGGGCCTTTGCCGGGTCGCCTATGCGCATATGGCGGTGTTCGACGGCGATGCCGTTGCGTTCGGCAAGCTCCTGGAAGGCAGCGCTTTGAGCGTCATGCAAGGTCTGGGCATCGTTTGAATCGAACAGGAACGAATGTTCCCGGCTGCCGCCGGCGTCCAGGTACATGGAACCCAAGTCGTAGGCGTACAGCAACTCGATCTGGGCATTGCACTGCAATGCCAGCTTCAGCGCTTCGCTGATGATCTGGTCGTTGAAGCCTTCAAACTGATCCTCCGGCCTGGACAGGTCCACCGCCGCCAGAATCCTGCGTGGCAACGCATGGCTGGCCTTGTGTACCAAGTGCAAGGGTATTCGCGTTTCGCGCAGCAACTGGATATCCAGCGAGGTAAACATTGCGCGCATCCACCAAGGCTCATGCTCGAGCTCTTTGATCAGCATGGCAAACGGTTGCTCACGCAAGTGTATCAGGATCTCATTCAAGGGCTGCTGCACCCACACCACCTCGGTTGTGACGGTGACACCATTGCGCCGCATCGGCAACGCCTGGGTTTCCAGCCATTCACGGTGCTGCTGCACGTAACCCTCGCGCATGACTGCCAGCGCCTGTTCATTCACCAGGCCCGCCGTGGCAAGCCCTTCCACGTAGTCGAAAGCCACGATGTGCAGCGCCATCCCCTTGGCCTTGGCCAGCGCAGCAGCCCGGTCATAGACCGGGGTTCGGCGCATCAGGGGCGAGGCGATCAGCAGCAGTCTTTGCGGAGTTTCCATGGCACACCTCTGAGGTTGCGATACGTGGGTAAAGCATCTGCCAGCTACACGTTGCGAACTTGATGTTTATCAACTCGAGGCACCTACCGACCAATGGCATTGCCCATGGCGCAAGAACTTGACGCCGATCAATGTCTCGACACTGCGCTGGCGCACCCTGTAGCCATATCAACATTCACCTCAGGCGCCGCAGGCGTGCCATGGCGTTAACGCCCTGAGCTTCACCTGCGCTGCCGGCAGGGACGCCTTCATTCTGCATTGTCTAGCGATACATGCTTTGGAGGCCCTGATGAACGTTTACGTCGAGAAGAGCACTGAGCAGGGACGCTGTTGGGTGCGCATGGATGACTGGCGGGTGGGTTTCAGTACGGCTGCCGAAGCCGAGCGATTTGTCGAACGGCTTACAAGCCGCCTCAATGCCCCCCACTCGCGGGACATGCTTGCTGATTGGTCGCCCGTCGGGCTCGGTGCGCGTAATGGCGCGGGGGCCCAAAGGGGCCTCCGAAATGCGAAGGAGGCCCGAAAATGCCTGGCCAGCTGAAGGTCACCCTGCTCGACTCACCCAACCCTTTGCCCAAGGCAAACCCTATTCACCTGAAACCGCTGGTGAACCACTGCATGGATTGCCGGGTAAGCGGCCTGTGCCTCCCCACTGGCCTGCCGGTTGACGAAAACAGCTGCCTGGGCGCGTTGATAGGCCCACGCATGCGCATTCGCAAGGGCGCCGCGCTGTTCAATGCCAACGATCCGCTGACCATGCTCTATGCCTTACGCTGCGGCAGTTTCAAGACCAGCCTGAACAGCGCCGAGGGGCAAGGCGTGGTGATCAACTTCTGGATGCCGGGCGATGTAATCGGCCTCGATGCCATTGCCACAGAGCACCATGTCTGTGACGCCATTGCCCTGGAAGACAGCGAAGTCTGCCCTGTCCCCTATCGCCGCTTGCAAACCCTGGCGCGTGAGTTTCCGGACCTGCAGCAAAGCCTGAATCGCCTGATGAGCCGGGAGATCGTGCGTGAGCACGGGCGTGTGCTGATGCTGTGCAACCTCACTGCAGAACAGCGGCTGGCCAGCTTCCTGGTGGGGCTCTCCAGGCGCTTCGTCAGCCGCGGTTACTCTGCCCATGGCTTCATGTTGCGGATGTCTCGTGAAGACATGGCTTCGTACCTGGGTTTACGCCTGGAAACCGTGTGCCGATCCGTCGCCCGTCTGCGCGCGCTGGGTATCGTCGACCTGCATGGCAGGTTGGTAGAAATTCTTGATATGCCTGCACTCATGGCGCTCGAACAAGGTGGCGGTGAGTGTGAGGCCAAGGGCCCCTGAAGGCACCCTGCTCGACGCCGTGAATGTTGGCCGCGGCACTGTGAGGCGAGCACTCCCCTCAAGCCAACCCGCCAAAACGCTTGTAAAAACTCTCGCTCACGTCCGGCAATGGGCCATCTGCCGTCTCCAGCGCTGCATTCAACCATTCTTCGGCTTTGGCAAACACCAGTCTGTAGAGGTTACGGCACAACTGTCGCGCAGCCCTTCCCTCCCAGTCCCCTGGCAGCAGCTCATCGGGCAGTTGTGGGTCGCGCAGCAGCAGGCGGCGGTATTCGTGAATCAGCAGCGTGCGCGCCAGGAAGCAATCTTGAGCATCCAGCAACGGCTGCTCTTTCAAACCTTGCCACAGCGGCCTGAACAGCTGGATAAACTCGCTGTATTGCTGCCCCAGTTCGTCGATACGCCAGCTTTCCCGCACCTGGGCGCGCATCGCCTTGGACGCGAGTACCTCTTGGGTGTGGGTTTCGAAGACGATACTGTCGTCGCCCGCCTCAAGATCACGCAACGTGGCCACCAGGTCGGCACGGTCTGCCCGTGGGCAACCCAGCAGGTTCGGCGCCATGACACCAAACCCCTGCCACTCCAGCTCTTCACGCACGGCCTTGCGTTTACCCGCCTCGAGTTGCGACAGCAACACCAGTGTCCAGGCCCCGTCCCAGGCTGGCTGGCTCGGGCTATAGACGCGCTTGAAGGCTTTTTCGAAACGCCGACGGCCAGTGCCTGTCAGGCTGTAATAACTGCGTCGGCCCACCTTTTCTGCAGTGAGCCAACCTTCTTTGGTCAGGCGAAAGATCGACGTGCGTATCAGCCGTTCATTGATGCCGATCGGCTCCAGCAGGTTGATCAGGCTACCGAGCCAGACTGTACCGCCGTGCGGCTCGATGGCATCGCCGTACAACGTGATGATCAGGGAACTGGCGCGGATTGGCGTCTGCTCCTGAAAGCGGGTGATCAAGTGGTTCAGTGGGGCGAGATTGCTCATGGGCGAACTGTGCGCGGATAAAGCATCGACTATACCTGTGCGGCGGGCCGCCTGGCCATTGCGTGTCACTGCCAGGCTCATGCGCTCGCCTGGCCCTTGGGCCTGACCCCGGTGTCTTCCATGCGCGGGCGTCCCGGCTCTGCCTCGGCCAGCGGCGGGCATTCGACCATGCTGTTCATGCAGCGCTGCGCCAGGTGCTGGTACTCCGCCGTCCCGCGCTGTTTCCAGGCCAGCTCCTGCTCGCTCAGTGGGCGTTTGACCTGGGCTGGCGACCCCATCACCAGGCTCTGCGCCGCGCATTCGAAGCCAGCTTTGACGAAGGCGGTGGCCGCGACGATGCAGCGTGGTGCTACATGGGCGCCATCCATCACGACGGCGTTCATGCCGATCAATGAATCTTCGCCGACGCGACAGCCGTGCAGCACGGCGCCGTGGCCGACATGCCCGTTACGTTCCACTACGGTGTCGCCCCCCGGGAAACCATGCATCACGCAGGTGTCCTGCAAGTTGGCGCCCTCCTCCAGCACGATGCGGCCGAAATCGCCCCTGAGCGATGCCAGCGGGCCAATGTAGCAGCGGGGGCCGACGATGACGTCACCGATCAGGACTGCGCTGGGGTGCACGTAGGCTGTCGGGTGAACCACAGGCGTCAGGCCGTCCAGTCGATAGCAAGGCATGGCAACACTCTCGAAATGATTTGAAATGTCAGTAGATCTTGTATCAGATTCTGTTTGGTCGTCAATCGTGTATCACTTGTGTTGAGTTAATGCTGCAAGGAAAAAACCCGCTATAAATACTAGGAAATGCCAAGGTTAAACGATTCTTCAGCAAGCATTGCACTGGAGCTGTGATCATAGAAAAACAAAAAAGAGATACGCGAAATCATTTTGTACCTTGCATTACTGTATCGCATAGAGCATATACTGACCTCACCTGGTCGTGATCCCGCATTACGTCCCTGCAAACAATTCCAAAAAATGCCGGCCAAGCGATGTGCCGTGCGTGCAGCCAGAGGAACCCGAGATGCCGCGATATATCGATGTGCAGGCGCCCGAACATGGCGTTCAGCTCATTACCCTGCAACGGCCCGAGGCCTTGAATGCCCTGTGCACCGAGCTACTGGCAGAACTGGCCGCTGCGCTGCAGGCTGCCGGGAACGACGAGCATGTCCGTGCCATAGTGATTACCGGCAGCGCCAAGGCATTCGCCGCAGGCGCCGACATCGGCGAGATGGCCGATCGCGACCTGGTCGGCATCCTCAATGACCCGCGCGTAGCGCATTGGCAAAGCATCGCCGCATTCGCCAAACCGCTGATTGCCGCAGTCAACGGCTATGCCCTGGGTGGCGGCTGCGAACTTGCAATGTGCGCCGACATCGTCATCGCCAGTACCGACGCCCGTTTCGGCCAGCCGGAAATCAACCTTGGCATCATCCCCGGTGCTGGCGGTACCCAGCGCCTGTTACGTGCCGTCGGTAAGCCGTTGGCCATGCAGATGGTGCTGACGGGGGAAGCCATCACTGCCCTCCGCGCCCAGCAGGCCGGTTTGGTCAGCGAAATCACCCAGCCCGAACTCACCGTAGAACGCGCCATGCAGGTTGCCCGCAGCATCGCCGCCAAAGCGCCGCTGGCTGTGCGCCTGGCCAAGGAGGCGTTACTGAAGGCCGGTGATACCGACCTGGCCAGCGGCCTGCGCTTCGAGCGCCATGCCTTCACCCTGCTGGCGGGCACCGCCGACCGCGATGAAGGCATCCGCGCCTTCCAGGAAAAGCGCCAGGCCCGTTTCCAGGGGCGCTGAACTTCATTCTCTCGACTGACGGAGCGAGTCTGTCATGACTTTCCAGCACATCCTGTTTTCCATCGAGGACGGCGTTGCCTTCCTTTCATTGAACCGCCCCGAGCAGCTGAACAGCTTCAATACGGCCATGCGCCTGGAGGTGCGCGAAGCGCTCAGGCAAGTGCGCCGGAGCAGTGACGCGCGGGTGCTCCTGCTGACGGCTGAGGGCCGCGGCTTCTGCGCCGGCCAGGACCTGTCCGACCGCAACGTTGCCCCAGGCGCCGAAATGCCGGACCTCGGCCAATCGATCGACAAGTTCTACAACCCGCTGGTACGTACCCTGCGCGACCTGCCTTTGCCGGTGATCTGTGCGGTCAACGGCGTGGCGGCCGGTGCCGGTGCCAACATTCCCTTGGCCTGCGACCTGGTGCTGGCCGCCCGCTCGGCCAGTTTCATCCAGGCCTTCTGCAAGATCGGCCTGGTGCCGGACTCCGGCGGTACCTGGCTGCTGCCGCGCTTGGTCGGCATGGCCCGGGCCAAGGTGCTGGCCATGCTGGGCGAGCGCCTTGGCGCCGAACAGGCCGAGCAATGGGGGTTGATCCACCGCGTGGTGGATGATGCCGCGCTGCGTGATGAAGCCCTCACCCTCGCCCGCCACCTCGCCGCCCAGCCCACCTACGGCCTGGCACTGATCAAGCGCAGCCTCAATGCCAGTTTCGACAACGGTTTTGAGGCGCAGCTGGAGCTGGAGCGCGACCTGCAGCGCCTGGCCGGGCGCAGCGAGGACTACCGCGAAGGCGTGAACGCCTTCATGAACAAACGCACGCCAGCCTTCAAGGGGCGCTGAACATGGGCGCACTCGCAAGCAATGTCCAGGTGGGGGTGATCGGTGCCGGCGCCATGGGCGCCGGTATCGCCCAGGTCGCGGCCCAGGCCGGTCACCCCGTCAAGCTCTACGATAACCGCCCGGGTGCTGCCGCCCAGACGGTGACGGGTATCGATCGCCAACTGGCCCGGCTGGTGGACAAAGGAAAGTTGCTGGCCGCTGAACGCGAAGCGATCAATGCCCGCCTGTGCCCGGTCGATACACTCGAAGCCTTGGCAGATGCCGGCCTGGTCATTGAAGCCATCGTCGAAAACCTGCAGGTGAAGCAGGCGTTGTTCAGCCAGCTCGAAACCCTGTGCGCGGCCGACTGTATCCTTGCCAGCAATACTTCGTCACTGTCCATCACCAGCCTCGCCGCTGGCCTTGAACGCCCGCAGCACGTGGTCGGTATGCACTTTTTCAACCCGGCACCGCTGATGGCGCTTGTCGAGGTGGTGTCGGGCCTGGCAACCGACCCGGCAGTGGCCGCACGCATCTACGCCACGGCCCAGGCCTGGGGCAAGCAGCCGGTCCATGCGCGCTCTACACCCGGTTTCATCGTCAACCGGGTAGCGCGGCCGTTCTATGCCGAAAGCCTGCGCCTGCTGCAGGAAGGTGCCGCTGATTGCGCCAGCCTGGATGCGCTGATGCGTGACGCTGGCGGCTTCCGCATGGGGGCGTTCGAGCTGACCGACCTGATTGGCCATGACGTCAATTACGCTGTCACCTGTTCCGTATTCGATGCTTTCTATGGCGATTTCCGCTTCCAGCCTTCGCTGGTGCAGAAGGAACTGGTGGACGCCGGTCGCCTGGGTCGCAAGACCGGCCAAGGCTTCTATCGCTATGCCGAAGGCGTCGAGCGCCCGCAGCCGGCCGAACTGCACAGCTCCTCCCGTGCAGAGGCCTGCGTAGTCGAGGGCAACCTGGGGGTGATGCAGCCGCTGGTCGAGCGCCTTCGCCAAAGCGGCATTGCCGTGACCCAGCGCGCCGGTAGTGGCCTGATCCAGGTGGGCGACGCCACCCTGGCCCTGTCCGACGGCCGCCTGGCCAGCCAACGTGCCCGAGAGGACGGGCTGCGCAACCTTGTGCTGCTCGACCTGGCGCTGGACTACAGCAGCGCCACGCGCATTGCCATCAGCTGGTCAGCGGATACCAGCGACAGCGCCCGTGACCAGGCCGTAGCCCTGCTGCAGCGCGCAGGCTTGAAAGTGACCGGCATCGCCGACCTGCCCGGCCTGGTGGTACTGCGCACCGTGGCAATGCTTGCCAACGAGGCCGCCGATGCGGTGCTTCAGGGCGTCGGCAGCGCCGCCGACATCGACCTGGCCATGCGCGCCGGCGTCAATTACCCCTGCGGCCCGCTGGCCTGGGCGGCGAACGTCGGTATTGCCCATACCCTGCGCGTGCTCGACAACCTGCAGCGCAGCTATGGCGAGAGCCGCTACCGCCCTTCCCTGTTGTTACGCCGCTGTGAAGCCAAAGGAGGCACCCTGCATGACTGAAGAGCAACTGGCACAAGCCTGTGCCGACGCCATGTACGCCCGCGACCCGGCCACCCAGGGCCTGGGTATCAGCCTGCTGGATGCCGGCCCGGGCCGGGCCAGCCTGCGCATGGCGGTACGTGCCGACATGATCCAGGGGCATGGCACCTGCCATGGCGGTTTCCTGTTCGCGTTGGCCGATTCGGCGTTCGCCTTCGCCTGCAACAGCTACGACCAGGCCACGGTGGCGCTGGGCTGCAGCATCGACTACCTGGCCCCGGCGCTGCGCGATGACGTGCTCACCGCCCACGCCAGCGAAGTCAGCCGCAAAGGCCGCACCGGCCTGTATGACGTGCGCATCGACAACCAGCGCGGCGAATTGGTTGCGATGTTCCATGGCAAATCCTACAAAGTGCGCGGCACCGTGCTGGCGCAGGAGACGCAAGATGAATGAACCGACCCACGCCGATGCCTTGATCATCGACGCCGTGCGCACCCCCATTGGCCGCTATGCCGGGGCCCTGAGCAGCGTGCGCGCCGACGACCTGGCGGCCATCCCGCTCAAAGCCTTGATCCAGCGCCACCCCGAACTGGACTGGAAGGCCATTGATGACGTCATCTTCGGTTGCGCCAACCAGGCCGGCGAAGACAACCGCAACGTGGCTCATATGGCGAGCCTGCTGGCCGGGCTGCCAGTCGAAGTACCAGGGACCACGATCAACCGCCTGTGCGGTTCCGGCCTGGATGCCATCGGCAATGCGGCACGTGCCCTGCGCTGTGGTGAAGCAGGGCTCATGCTGGCCGGTGGTGTGGAATCCATGTCGCGTGCGCCGTTTGTGATGGGTAAGTCGGAGCAGGCATTCGGGCGTGCGGCCGAGCTGTTCGACACCACGATCGGCTGGCGTTTCGTCAACCCGCTGATGAAGGCCGCCTACGGCATCGATTCGATGCCGGAAACGGCCGAAAACGTGGCTGAACAGTTCGGCATCTCGCGCGCCGATCAGGATGCCTTTGCCCTGCGCAGCCAGCACAAGGCTGCAGCAGCTCAGGCCCGCGGCCGCCTGGCGCGGGAAATCGTGCCGGTCGAAATCCCGCAGCGTAAAGGCCCGTCCAAAGTGGTCGAGCATGACGAGCACCCGCGCGGCGACACCACGCTGGAGCAGCTGGCTCGGCTCGGCACGCCTTTTCGTGAAGGCGGCAGCGTAACGGCCGGTAATGCCTCCGGCGTGAATGACGGCGCTTGCGCCCTGCTGCTGGCCAGCAGTGCCGCGGCCCGCCGCCATGGCCTGAAGGCGCGCGGGCGCATCGTCGGCATGGCTGTGGCCGGGGTTGAGCCCAGGCTGATGGGCATCGGGCCGGTGCCTGCGACCCGCAAGGTGCTGGCGCTCACCGGCCTGGCACTGGCTGACATGGATGTCATCGAACTCAACGAGGCCTTTGCCGCCCAGGGGCTGGCCGTGTTGCGCGAGCTGGGCCTTGCCGACGACGACCCGCGAGTCAACCGCAACGGCGGCGCCATCGCCCTGGGCCATCCCCTGGGCATGAGCGGTGCCCGGTTGGTGACCACTGCCTTGCACGAGCTTGAAGAAACGGCCGGCCGCTACGCCCTGTGCACCATGTGCATCGGCGTAGGCCAAGGCATTGCCATGATCATCGAGCGCCTCTGAGCGGTTCAGACCCTGCGCTTGTTACCGAACTGAACGCAGCCGTATATGCTGCCTCCATGACACTCACCGCGCGGCCTGCAACCGCTGGCGCGCGGCGTACAAGAACAATTCGAGTGAAGCCATGAACATGTACCATGATGCCGATCGTGCCCTGCTGGACCCGATGGAAACCGCCAGCGTCGATGCCCTGCGCCAGCACCAGCTGGAACGTCTGCGCTGGAGCCTGAAGCACGCCTACGACAATGTGCCGTTGTACCGCCAGCGCTTTGCCGAGTACGGCATCCACCCTGATGACCTCAAGTGCCTGGAAGACCTGGCGAAGTTCCCCTTCACCGGCAAGAACGACCTGCGCGACAACTACCCCTACGGCATGTTTGCCGTGCCCCAGGAAGAAGTGGTGCGCCTGCATGCCTCCAGTGGCACCACCGGCAAGCCGACGGTGGTCGGCTACACCCAGAACGATATCGACACCTGGGCCAATGTGGTTGCCCGTTCGATTCGTGCGGCCGGCGGGCGCAAAGGTGACAAGGTGCATGTGTCCTACGGCTACGGGCTGTTCACCGGCGGGCTCGGCGCGCACTACGGTGCCGAACGCCTGGGCTGCACCGTGATCCCCATGTCCGGTGGCCAGACCGAAAAGCAGGTGCAGCTGATTCGCGACTTCCAGCCCGACATCATCATGGTCACGCCGTCCTACATGCTCAACCTGGCTGATGAAATCGAGCGCCAGGGCATCGACCCGCACGACCTCAAGCTGCGCCTGGGCATTTTTGGTGCCGAGCCGTGGACCGACGAGCTGCGCCGCTCGATCGAGCAGCGTCTGGGCATCAATGCCCTCGATATCTACGGCCTTTCGGAAATCATGGGGCCCGGGGTGGCAATGGAGTGCATAGAGACCAAGGACGGCCCGACCATCTGGGAAGACCACTTCTATCCCGAAATCATCGACCCTGCCACCGGCGAAGTGCTGCCGGATGGCCAACTGGGCGAGCTGGTGTTCACCTCGCTAAGCAAGGAGGCATTGCCGATGGTGCGCTACCGCACCCGCGACCTCACCCGGCTGCTGCCAGGCACCGCTCGGCCGATGCGGCGGATCGGCAAGATCACCGGCCGCAGTGACGACATGCTGATCATTCGCGGGGTCAATGTGTTCCCGACTCAGATCGAGGAACAGGTGCTAAAAATAAAACAGCTTTCTGAGCTTTATGAGATTCATCTGTATCGCAATGGAAATCTGGACAGTGTCCAGGTGCACGTGGAGCTGCGCGCAGAGTGCCAGTACCTTGACGAAGGCCAGCGCAAGCTGGTTGTCGGGGAGTTGAGCAAACAGATCAAGACTTACATCGGTATCAGCACCCAGGTGCACCTGCAGCCCTGCGGCACGCTCAAGCGCTCCGAGGGCAAGGCGTGCCACGTGTTCGACAGACGGTTGGCCAGCTGACCCATTCGGCTGCCATTTCGGCCCCGGCATTGTCCGGGGCCTTTTTTTTGCCTGCGTTCTGCCGGGCACGCGCTGCTGCCCGACAGCCCTCTTGGCTGTCAATGTGATACACAAATCTTACTTGATACACATAAATGTGTTTGACGTTATGTTTTGTATCGCTTACAAATGACTCATGCCTTAGCAGGAGTCGCAGCACATGTACGCACAGCTAGTGGAAACCGGAGTCAAGCGCATCAAGTCGCTGGAAGAGATGTCCCCCGAGGAACGCAACTTCCAGGAAAAGATCGACGCCGAAATCAAGATCGAAGCCAAGAACTGGATGCCCGAGGCCTACCGCCAGACCCTCATCCGGCAGATCTCCCAGCACGCCCACTCTGAAATCGTCGGCATGCTGCCCGAAGGCAACTGGGTCACCCGTGCCCCCAGCCTCAAGCGCAAACTGCAGCTGATGGCCAAGATTCAGGACGAAGCCGGCCACGGCCTGTACCTGTACAGCGCCATGGAAACCCTGGGGGCTGACCGCGACGAAGAAATCGCCAAACTGCACAGCGGCAAGGCCAAGTACTCGAGCATCTTCAACTACCCCACCCTCAGCTGGGCCGACATGGGCGCTGTGGGCTGGCTGGTGGACGGCGCCGCCATCGTCAACCAGGTGGTACTGCAGCGCACCTCTTACGGCCCCTACTCCCGCGCGATGATCCGTATCTGCAAGGAAGAGAGCTTCCACCAGCGCCAGGGCTACGAAATGCTCCTGACCATGATGCGCCAGGGCACCCAAGCCCAGCGCGACATGGTTCAGGACGCCATCAACCGCCTGTGGTGGCCGGCGCTGATGATGTTCGGCCCGAGCGATGAACACTCGCCCAACAGCGCCCAGTCGATGGCCTGGAAGATCAAGCGCCAGACCAACGACGAACTGCGCCAGCGCTTCATCGACCAGACCGTGCCGCAGCTGGAACTGCTTGGCTGCACTGCGCCTGACCCTGAGCTGAAGTGGAACGCCGAGCGCGGCCACTACGACTTCGGCGAAATCCAGTGGGACGAGTTCTACGAAGTGATCAAGGGCAATGGCCCATGCAACCTGGAGCGTGTCGCCACCCGGCGCAAGGCCATCGAGGACGGCGCCTGGGTACGCGAGGCCGCAGTGGCCTATGCGCGCAAGCAACAGAACAAGAACGCCGCCTGAGCGGCGATAGATGCGGAGATCGAAAATGTCTGTCTGGACCCTTTACGAAGTGTTCGTGCGCAGCAAGCACGGCCTTAACCACAAGCATGTCGGCAGCGTGCACGCCGCCGATGCCGCCATGGCCATCGAGAATGCCCGCGAGCTCTACACCCGCCGTAGCGAAGGTGTGAGCCTGTGGGTGGTGCCGTCGGCGCTGATCACCGCCTCCTCCCCCGACGAGAAAGACCCGCTGTTCGCCCCCGCGGACGACAAGGTCTATCGCCATGCCAGCTTCTACGAGCTGCCCGACGAAGTCGGACACATGTGAGGTGGGCCATGCATAAAGAAGCCCTTATCCCCTACCTGCTGTTGCTCGGCGACAGCGCCCTGGTCCAGGGCCAGCGCCTCTGCGAATGGTGTGGCCGTGCCCCGGCCATCGAGGAAGAGCTGGCCCTGATGAACGTCGGCCTCGATCTGGTCGGCCAGGCCCGCAACTGGCTGGAGTATGCCGCCGAGCTGCTCGACGATGGCCGGGATGCCGATGCCCTGGCGTTCCGCCGTGACGAGCGCGCCTACCGCAACCTGCTGCTGGTCGAGCAACCCAACGGTGACTTTGCCGTGACCATGACCAAGCAGTTCCTTTACGACGCGTGGCACTTCGCCGTGCTCCAGGGGCTGGTCGAGTCCAGCGACGCGCGAATCGCCGGTATTGCCGCCAAGGCCCTGAAGGAAGTCACCTACCACCTGCGCCGGTCCAGCGAATGGGTACAACGTCTGGGCGGTGGTACCGATGCCAGCCGCCAGCGCATGCTCGCCGCTATCCCGGCACTGTGGCGCTTCACCGTTGAACTCACCGCTGGCAGCGACAACGAAGTCCGTCTGGCCGAATGCGGTATCGGCGCCGATCCCGCTACCGTCGGCGCCAGCTGGCTGAAGCAGGTCGCCGCGACGTTTGCTTCGGTCGAACTGCCGCTGCCCAAGGCCGCCAGCCACTTCTATCTGGATGGCCGCAAAGGCCTGCACACCGAGCATCTGGGCCTGCTGCTGGCCGAAATGCAGTTCCTTCCAAGGGCCTACCCCGATGCAACCTGGTGAACTGATTGCCGGCGACCGCGGCGCACGGGCACAGCAAGGCGACGACCTGGCCCGCGCCTGGGCGGTATTGGGCCAGGTCATGGACCCTGAAGTGCCGGTGGTCAGCGTGGTCGACCTGGGGATCGTGCGCGATGTCGATTGGCGCGCCGGCCACCTGCACCTGGTGGTTACCCCGACCTACTCTGGCTGCCCGGCCACCGAAGTGATCGAAGGGGATATCCGCCAGGCGCTGGAACAGGCCGGTTTCACCGCGCCAGACCTGGAGCGTCGGCTGACCCCGGCCTGGAGCACCGACTGGATCACCGAACTGGGCCGCGAGCGCCTGCGCGCTTATGGCATTGCGCCGCCGCAAGGCAGCGCCAGCAAGCGCAGCCTGCTCGGCGAAGCCCCCCAGGTGTGCTGCCCGCAATGCGGCAGCGCCCATACCGAATTGCTCAGCCAGTTCGGCTCCACGGCCTGCAAGGCGCTGTACCGCTGCCGCGAGTGCCTGGAGCCATTCGACTATTTCAAATGCATTTGAGCCGTGGAGACCACCATGAGCCAGTTTCACAGCCTGACCATCAAGCAAGTGCGCAATGAGACCCGTGATGCGGTATCGATTGCCTTCGATGTGCCCGAGCACCTGCAGGACCAGTTCCGCTTCACTCAGGGCCAGTACCTGGTCATGCGCACCCAGCTGGACAACGAAGAAGTCCGCCGCTCCTACTCCATCTGCAGCGCCGTGCAGGAAGGCGAGCTGCGCGTGGCCGTCAAGCGCGTGCCGGGCGGGCGCTTCTCGGCGTTTGCCAATGAAGTGCTCAAGGCCGGCCAGCAGCTGGAAGTGATGCCGCCATCGGGGAGCTTCTTCGTGCCACTGGACCCGGCTCGCCAGGGCAACTATCTGGGGGTAGCTGCCGGCAGCGGCATCACCCCGATACTGTCGATCATCGCCACTACGCTGGCCAGCGAGCCGCACAGCCGTTTCACCTTGCTGTACGGCAACCGTTCCAGTTCGGGGGCGCTGTTCCGCGACAAGCTCGAAGACCTGAAAAACCGTTACCTCGACCGCTTGAACCTGATTTTCGTGTTCAGCCGCGAACAGCAGGATGTCGACCTGTACAACGGCCGCATCGACGCCGACAAATGCGGCCAGCTGTTTTCGCGCTGGCTGGACGTTGCCGGGCTGGACGCGGCATTCATCTGCGGCCCGCAGGCGATGACCGAGACCGTGCGTGACAGCCTGCAGGCCAACGGCATGGCCAAGGAACGCATTCACTTCGAGCTGTTCGCCGCCGCCGGCAGCGAGGCCCGCCGCGAAGCCCGTGAGGCGGCACGCCAGGTGGATTCGGCGCTTAGCCATATCACCGTGATCAGAGACGGCCGGGCACTGAGCTTCGACCTGCCGCGCAACACCCAGAACGTGCTGGACGCCGGCAACGCCATTGGCGCCGAGCTGCCCTACTCGTGCAAGGCCGGCGTGTGCTCCACCTGCAAGTGCCGGGTGATCGAGGGCGAAGTGGAGATGGACAGCAACCATGCCCTCGAAGACTACGAAGTGGCGGCCGGGTATGTGCTGTCGTGCCAGACCTACCCGGTGAGTGACAAGGTGGTGCTGGACTTCGACCAGCTGTAGACCGAGTCGGCTGCTTCGCGGGTAAACCCGCTCCTACAGGGGCTGCGCAAGGCCTTAGGGCGGCATCCTTGCCTGCGAAGAGGGGCTAAGCAGCAACGCAATACCCCGCGTGACCTCAACAAAACAATTACAACACCCAGAGATCGCAACCCATGACACCCGAACGCATAGAAAGCATCGCCAACCACCCCGACTTCCAGCACCTGGTACGGCGCAAACGCCGCCTTAACGGCAGCCTGACCCTGGCCATGCTGGTGGTCTACTACGGCTTCGTCCTGCTGGTTGCGTTTTCGCCCAGCACCCTCGGCCAGTCCCTCAGCGGCGGCGTGACCACGGTCGGCATGCTGGTGGGCGTGCTGATGGTGCTGCTGTCCTTTGCCCTGACCGGCATCTACGTACACCGCGCCAACAACGTGCTCGACCCGCTCAACGACAAGGTCAAGCAGGAGTGCGCACAATGAACTGGACAGCCATTTCGATGTTCATGGTGTTTGTCTGCTTCACCCTGCTGGTCACCCGCTGGGCGGCCCTGCGCACCCGCTCGGCCAGCGACTTCTACACCGCCGGCGGCGGCTTGAGCGGCATGCAGAACGGCCTGGCGATCGCGGGCGACATGATCAGTGCCGCTTCGTTCCTGGGCATTTCCGCGATGATGTTCATGAACGGCTACGACGGCCTGTTGTATGCCCTCGGTGTCCTGGCAGGCTGGCCGATCATCCTGTTCCTGATTGCCGAGCGCCTGCGCAACCTGGGCAAGTACACTTTCGCCGACGTGGTCAGCTACAGGCTGGCGCAAACCCCGGTGCGCTTGACCTCGGCTTTCGGCACCCTGGTGGTGGCGCTGATGTACCTGGTGGCGCAAATGGTCGGCGCCGGCAAGCTGATCGAGCTGCTGTTCGGCATCAGCTACCTGTACGCCGTGATGCTGGTCGGTGTGCTGATGGTTGCGTATGTCACCTTCGGTGGCATGCTCGCCACCACCTGGGTGCAGATCATCAAGGCGGTAATGCTGCTGTCGGGCACCAGTTTCATGGCCTTCATGGTGCTCAAGCACTTCGGCTTCAGCACCGAGGCCATGTTTGCCAGCGCCGTGGCCGTGCATGCCAAGGGCCAGGCGATCATGGCCCCAGGCGGCTTGTTGTCCAACCCGGTGGACGCCATTTCCCTTGGTTTGGGCATGATGTTCGGCACCGCTGGCCTGCCGCATATCCTGATGCGCTTCTTCACAGTCAGTGATGCCAAGGAAGCACGCAAGAGCGTGTTCTACGCCACCGGTTTCATTGGTTACTTCTACCTGCTGCTGATCGTTGTCGGCTTTGGCGCCATCGTCATGGTCGGCACCGAGCCGTCCTACCGCGACGCCACTGGCGCCATCATCGGTGGCGGCAACATGGTCGCCGTGCACCTGGCCCAGGCCGTGGGGGGCAACCTGTTCCTCGGCTTCATCTCAGCCGTGGCCTTCGCCACCATTCTGGCTGTGGTCGCTGGCCTTGCGCTGTCCGGGGCATCGGCGGTGTCCCACGACCTGTATGCCTGCGTGATGCGCAAAGGCAAGGCTACCGAGCAAGAGGAAATGCGCGTGTCACGCATTGCCACGCTGGTCATCGGCCTGCTGGCGGTGATCCTGGGCCTGATGTTCGAGTCGCAGAACATTGCCTTCCTCTCCGGCCTGGTGCTGGCGGTGGCCGCTTCGGTCAACTTCCCGGTGCTGCTCCTTTCCATGTTCTGGAAAGGCCTGACCACCCGCGGCGCGGTGTGCGGCAGCATGGCCGGACTGGTCTCGGCGGTGCTGTTGGTGGTGCTGGGCCCGGCGGTGTGGGTCAACGTGCTGCACAACGAAACGGCGCTGTTCCCCTACAGCAACCCTGCGCTGTTCTCCATGAGCCTGGCCTTCCTCAGTGCCTGGGTGTTCTCGGTTACCGACAGCTCCGAACGTGCCGTTGAAGAACGGGGTCGCTACCTGGGCCAGTTCATCCGCTCCATGACCGGTATCGGCGCGGCTGGCGCCAGCAAACACTGACTTCAAGGACGAACAGACATGTCGGGTAAAACAACAACAATGAACCGCACACACTTCCTGTCAGCCGCCTGGCTGGCCACCTTCGCCCTGCCGATGCCCGCGCTGGCTGACTTCATCGGCGACAGCCATGCACGCCTGGAGCTGCGCAACCACTACATCAACCGTGATTTTCGCCAGAGCAACGCCCCGCAGGCCAAGGCTGAGGAATGGGGCCAGGGCTTTACCGCCAAGCTGGAATCGGGCTTCACCGAAGGCCCGGTCGGCTTTGGCGTGGACGCCCTGGGGCAGTTGGGCATCAAGCTCGACTCCAGCCGCGACCGTCGCAACACCGGCCTGCTGCCTTTTGGCCCGAACAGTCACGAACCGGTCGACGACTACAGCGAGCTGGGCCTGACCGGCAAGGTACGTGTGTCCAAGAGCACCTTGCGGCTGGGCACCTTGCAGCCGATCCTGCCGGTGGTGGTGTACAACGACACCCGCCTGCTGGCGTCCACCTTCCAGGGTGGCCTGCTCACCAGTCAGGACCTCGATGGCCTCACCTTCAATGCCGGACGCCTGACCAAGGCCAACCTGCGTGACTCCTCTGGCCGCGACGACATCGGCTATGGCGCTGCCAGCAGTGACCACCTGGACTTTGGTGGTGGCAGCTACGCCATCTCCCCGCAAACCACGGTCAGCTATTACTACGCCAAGCTCCAGGACATCTACCGTCAGCAGTTCGTCGGGCTGATCGACACCCGCCCACTGGCAGAAGGCGTGAGCCTGCGCAGTGACCTGCGCTACTTCGACAGCCGCAATGACGGTGCCGAGCGTGCCGGCAACATCGACAATCGTAACTTCAACGCCATGTTCACCCTGGGCGTGCGGGCGCACAAGTTCACCGCCACCTGGCAGCAGATGTCCGGTGACAGCGCCTTCCCGTTCGTCAACGGCGGCGACCCGTTCACCGTCAACCTGGTCACCTATAACACCTTCACCCGCGCCGGGCTGGACTCTTGGCAAGTGCGCTACGACTACGACTTCGTTGCCATGGGCATCCCCGGCCTGAGTTTCATGACCCGCTACACCGACGGTCGCCACGCGGAAACTGCCACCGTGACCAATGGCCGCGAGCGCGAGCGCGACACCGACATTACGTATGTCATCCAGAGTGGCCCGCTCAAGGACGTCAGCCTGCGCTGGCGCAATGTCACCTTCCGCTCCGGCAACGGCCTGACCAACGCCGTGGACGAAAACCGCCTGATCATCGGCTACACCCTGGCGCTGTGGTAACAGCGCCCCCCACTTTTTGAACAGCATGGAGAACAGCATGTCTGCCGCCCCTACTCTGCAAAGTTTCATCGCCGGCCGTTGGCTCGGCCAGCACGGCGCCCAGGCCCTGCGCAGCGCCCTCGACGGCCACGAACTGGCCTACAGCCATGAAGAGCGCCCGGACTTCGCCGAAGCTGTGGACTACGCGCGTGCACGCGGCCTTGCTTCGCTGATGGGCATGGATTTCCAACAGCGTGCCCAACGCCTCAAAGCCCTGGCCCTGTACCTGGCCGAACGCAAGGAGCAGCTCTACGCCCTGTCGCACCACAGCGGCGCCACCCGGGCTGACAGCTGGATCGATATCGAAGGCGGCAACGCCACGCTGTTCTCCTATGCCGGTATCGGCAGCCGCGAGCTGCCGTCGGGTAACCTGGTGCACGAGGGCCCAGCCATACCGTTGGGCAAGCAAGGCCATTTCGCCGGTAGTCATATCCTGGTGCCACGGGCAGGCGTTGCGGTGCACATCAACGCGTTCAACTTCCCCATCTGGGGCATGCTGGAAAAGTTTGCCCCGACGTTCCTCGCCGGTATGCCCTGCATCGTCAAGCCGGCGACCTCGACCAGCTATTTGACCGAGGCCGTGGTACGCCTGATGAGTGCTTCCGGCCTGCTGCCCGAAGGCAGCCTGCAGCTGGTTATCGGCAGCACCGGCGACCTGCTCGACCGCCTGCAGGGGCAGGACGTGGTGACCTTCACCGGTTCCGCCGACACTGCCGCGAAACTGCGCGTGACGCCCAACCTGATTCGTAACTCGGTGCCGTTCACCGCCGAGGCCGACTCGCTCAACTGCGCCATCCTCGGCCCGGACGTGAGTCCGGACAGCGAAGAATTCGACCTGTACATCAAGGAAGTGGTGCGTGAAATGACCACTAAAGCCGGGCAGAAGTGCACCGCCATCCGCCGCGCGATCGTCCCGGCCAGGCACCTGGATGCCGTTGCCACGCGCCTGCGCGAGCGCCTGAGCAAGGTCGTGGTAGGCGACCCGTCGCTTGAAGGTGTGCGCATGGGGGCCCTGGCCTCCCATGACCAGCAGCGCGACGTTGGCGAGCGTGTGCGCAGCCTGCTGCAGAGTTGTGACCAGCTGTTCGGCGCCAGCGATGGCTTTGCCCCGCGTGGCGAAGGCGTGGCAGAAGGCGCGTTCTTTGCGCCAACCTTGTTGCAGGCCCGCGACCCACATGCCGAGGGCGGCGCCCACGATATCGAAGCGTTCGGCCCGGTCAGTACGCTGATGGCCTATGACGACCTCGACGAAGCCTTGGCACTGGCTGCCCGTGGCAAAGGCAGCCTGGTGGCGACCCTGGTCACCGCCGACCGCAGCGTGGCCGCCAAGGCTATCCCGGTGGCTGCTGCCTGGCATGGCCGTCTGCTGGTGCTCGATAGCCAGGCCGCCAAGGAGTCCACCGGTCACGGCTCGCCGCTGCCGCAGCTCAAGCACGGTGGCCCGGGCCGCGCCGGCGGTGGTGAAGAGCTGGGAGGCCTGCGTGCGGTCAAGCACTACCTGCAGCGCGCCGCAGTACAAGGCTCGCCGAGCATGCTCACGGCGGTCACCGGCGAGTACGTGCGCGGCGGCGAAGTGATCGAAACCGAAGTACACCCGTTCCGTCGCTACTTCGAGCAGCTGCGTGTCGGCGAGTCGCTGCTCACCCATCGCCGCACCGTGACAGAAGCTGACCTGGTGAATTTCGGCTGCCTGTCAGGCGACCATTTCTACATGCACTTCGACGAAATCGCCGCCAAGGCCTCGCAGTTCGGTAAACGCATTGCCCACGGTTACTTCGTACTGTCGGCAGCGGCCGGGCTGTTCGTGTCGCCCGGCGCCGGACCGGTATTGGCCAACTATGGGCTGGACACCCTGCGCTTCATCAACCCGGTGGGCATTGGCGATACCATCCAGGCGCGCCTGACCTGCAAGCGCAAGATCGACCAGGGCAAGACCAGCCCGCTGGGGCAGCCGCAGGGGGTGGTGGCGTGGGATGTGGAAGTAACCAATCAGCTGGGTGAATTGGTGGCCAGCTATGACATCCTGACCTTGGTGCTGAAAAAACCAGCATGATGTGTTGACGCTACTGGCCTCTTCTCGGGCAAGCCGCCTCTGACCGGCACTGCACAGCTCCCCCGTAGGAGCGGGTTCACCCGCGAAGAGGCCAGTAGCTGCTCAAGGCACTTGGGATCAATGCACCTAAGTGGCTGCCGTGAATTACTCAGGCACCTGAAACCGTTGGTCAGCGACTGCCAATGCTCAGTGGACCTCTGGCGTGCACCTGTCGCTCTTAATTCATAAGGATCATGAACGAGGACTGCACCATGAATTCCCTACTGCGAATGGGTGGCGGCAATGTTGAAGATGACTGGCCGGAGCTGGAGCCGGATCGACGCAATGATCGGGCAGACGACCCGGATACCGACCCTAATGTGACTGATGATGAGGAAAACCGGCCCGGCGTTCCGGCCAGCGACCCTGAGTCTGGCGCCTGACACTAGAAGTGTCAGCGTACACTGCAGGAGCGGGCACGTCCGTTCCTGCAGTTTCTTTAACCGGTTGCAGGCGAGCTGTTAAACCATCGCCGCCGGATCGCCCACCGACTGGTTGGGCTTGCTCCCCGAAATCCGCCAGCTCACGGCGGTAATCCCGTAGCGCTCGGCCATCGGCCGACTGACCTTCCTGATCTTCTCGCGACCGAACTTGGGAATGATGCCGATGCCCGCATCACAACTTGCCCAATGCCAGGCCTCGGCATTGTCCAGGCGTTCCAGGCGGATGATGAAACTGCGCGGCTGGTCATGCAGTTTGTAATCGATTATGTACAGCTGTGGGCTAGGCATCGCAGGGGGCCTCCTCTTCTCCATGGATGACCTTTTGATTGATCGGGCCATGGCCAGAAGATTCAAAATTTTTGTCGACCTTTGTTACCGGTGGCCGAATGTGTGCCCCTGTCTAGGTTTCGAGAGCCTGTTTTATCGCTGTGCTTGATCGCTTTGCTGCTGACCGTCGGTACAAAAAGCAGCACACAATATATTTGCGTGACGGAGATGACCGTTCGTCAGCTTCAACGCAACGTTTATTGCCAGCCAGGGCCGAAACTTCATGCAATGAAGGAATTGCCCAGGAGCCTGAATGAAGCCAGTCAAGCATCGCGCCACCATCATTTGCCGGCATGGCAAGCAGCGCCACAAATGGTTGTGGGTAAGAAAGCCCAACGCGCCCTGGACCCTTCCAGGCGGCAAGATCGAGCCCGGCGAGACACCTATGCAGGCCGCCGAGCGGGAGTTGCTGGAAGAGACTGGGCTACAGGCTGAATCGCTGGTTTTGTTGATGCGCCATGAAACGCCAGAGCGTGTGCATTACGTGTTCGCAGCGGAGTTTGCCGAAGCACCGCAGCCCAAGGCCCGGCACGAAATTTCCGACTGCCGCTTTGCCCACCTGGATCAGGTGGCTCTCGTGAAGGGCGAGATCAAGGCCCTGATCCGCTCCTTGCTGGCTTGTGACGCGGGCACGGCGGCGTCCGTTCGGTAAGCTAGGCGTGCACACTCCACTGAACGGTGTCTGACGCGATCGGCATCTCGTCGATTGCATGGATCATTCCGTTTTCCAGCGCCTCCCGCGGCGCCAGTATCCTTGGATAGGCCATTAGATAACGCGGTACATCCAAAACCTCGGCCGCGCCTTTCGTGCGCTCCGCCACGATCTGCGCATACAGGCGCAGGTCGTAATCCAGGCTCATCGCATACTCGGACATCCGCGAATGGTCCACCGACCCATGCAAGGTCCAATGAAACGGGTGGAAAAGAAACTTGCTGAAACTGCAAGCCGTGCGTCGCTCCCCGGCAAGGAAGAGGATATTGCCCATGGATTCCACCGTACCCAGATTGTGGGTGTGCACCTCCACGGGTAACGTCCGCAGAAAGTTGTACAGGGTAAACCCATAGCTGCATTCACCGCCCATGGTGGCGATGTTCAGTTGCAGAAGCTCGGCACCCTGTTGCAATGCCCGCGAGCAGGTCGTGATCAGGTTGCCGCAGGTAGACGAATTGATCGGTCCGGTGAAGTGGATGATATGTCTGGCCATGCTTGCCTCCACGGGTGGCAGGTCATTGCTTGATCTTTTGCCCATCGTCGCCCAGCCCGGCCCTCTGGCGGTGGGCGAAACGCTCGAATGTCATCCTGGCACCCTTCCATGAAACGGGTATGCGGTGGAGACGCCAACTGCCGCAAAGTTCAACTCGGCGTCAGCATTTCCGTTGGTCAAGCGTTGTGAACCCTCGGCGGTCTTTGCCGGTCGCACCTTCAGAGCGACCGAACTAGGAACCGGCAGTGAGGACGGCAGCGTGAGCGATATTCGCATCGGTATCTCCGGGTGGCGCTATGGCCCCTGGCGCAAGGATTTCTACCCCAAAGGCCTGAAACAGGACGATGAACTGGCATTCGCTTCACGGGCGGTGAACAGCATCGAGATCAATGGCTCGTTCTACAGCCTGCAGACGCCCGAGCGCTATCTGGGCTGGCGTGAAGCAACGCCGGAAGGTTTCGTGTTCGCGGTCAAGGGGCCGCGCTATATCACCCATGTCCGGCGGTTGAAGGAAATCGAAGAGCCTGTGGCCAATTTTTTCGCTTCCGGCCCGCTGCTGTTGGGCGAAAAGCTCGGGCCGTTCCTGTGGCAGTTCCCCCCTAGCATGAAGTTCGATGAAGACCGTTTTGCCCGGTTCCTGGAGCTGCTGCCACACACACGCGAAGCGGCCCGTGAACGCGCCCAAGGCTGCGCCGAGCGCCTGAAGGGTAATGGCAGCCTTGCCATCAAGGGCAATGCGCGCTTGCGCCACGCCGTGGAAATCCGCCACGAGAGCTTCCTCTGTGAAGCCTTCGTCAAGCTGTTACGCAAACATCGCGTGGCGCTGGTGGTTGCCGACAGCGCCGGCAAATGGCCCTGTGCCGAAGATGTAACCGCCGACTTCGTCTACATGCGCCTGCACGGGGATGTGGAGTTGTACAGCAGCGGATATACCGCACGCGCGCTGCGGCGCTGGAAGCAGCGTATCCAGCTATGGAGCGAAGGTAACCAGGCTGACGATGCCCGCCTGATCGTGCCGGGGCCGCCGCCTCGGTGTGCGGCACGGGATGTGTATTGCTACTTCGACAATGACCAGAAGGTTCACGCGCCATACGACGCCAGGCGCTTGCTGCAAAAGCTGTCGCTGGACCATGAGCTGATGACCGAGCCCGGCGTGGTACCGGAGGTGGCCTTGTGAACAAGACCCTGCCCGCCCCGCGCTGCATCATCGACAAGGTGACCGCTGTTCGTCGGCTGAATGTGCTGACGCTGAACGTGCACAAAGGCTTCACCTTCTTCAACCGGCGCTTCATCCTGCCCGAGTTGCGCGAGGCGGTGCGCGCCACCGGCGCCGACCTGGTGTTTTTGCAGGAGGTGCACGGCAGTCATCAGCAGCATGCCTTGCGCCACCCAGCCTGGCCCGAAACGCCGCAGTACGAGTTTCTGGCCGACAGCATGTGGCCGCAGTTCGCCTATGGCCGCAATGCGGTCTATCCCCATGGCGACCACGGCAACGCGCTTTTGTCGAAATTCCCCATCAGGCGCTTCAACAACCTGGATGTTTCGGTGCAGGGCAATGAACAGCGTGGCCTGCTGCATTGCCAGCTGGAGGTGCCGGGCCATGACGAGGTGCATGCGGTATGCGTGCACCTGGGCCTGCGGGAAGCCCACCGGCAGCGCCAGGTGAAGCTGATGCTCGACCTGCTGGCCAGCCTGCCGCCCAACGCGCCGGTCATCATCGCCGGCGATTTCAACGACTGGCGGCTGAAGGCGGACGCGGTACTGAGCGAACACCTGACAGAGGCCTTCGGCACCCCGGCGCGCAGTTTCCCCGCGCGCCTGCCGTTGTTGCGCCTGGACCGCATCTACCTGCGAAACGCGGTGCCGGGCGCAGCCCAGGTGCTGTCCAAATACCCGTGGTCGCATCTGTCCGACCATGTACCACTGGCTGCGGAGATCAACCTGTGAACCGACCTTGGGTAGACGGCAACAGCGTGCAGTTGCTGATCAATGGCGAGCAGTATTACCCCCGCGTGTTCGAGGCCATGGCCCAGGCGCGGGAAGAAATATTGCTGGAAACCTTCATCATCTTCGACGACAAAGTGGGCAAGCAATTGCAGCAGGTGTTGATCGAGGCTGCCCGGCGCGGTGTACGCGTGGAAGTGGTCGCGGATGGCTACGGCACAGCCGAGCTACCGGCTGAATTCATTTCAGCGATGACCGACGCGGGTGTCAGCTTTCATGCCTTCGATCCACAACCCCGCTTGTTGGGCATGCGCACCAACCTGTTTCGCCGTTTGCACCGCAAGATCGTGGTGGTCGATGGTGAGCGGGCCTTCATCGGCGGTATCAACTACAGCGCCGACCATTTAGGCGACTTTGGTGCGATGGCCAAGCAGGACTATGCCGTGGAGGTCACTGGGCCGGTAGTGGCGCAGGTACATTCAGCCAGTAAGCGCCTGATGTCTCCCGTGCTGCAGCCACCCAGTGCGGTACGCCCGGTTACCGAGCCCGCCGGTAGCAGCAGTGCTGTGTTGATCGAGCGTGACAACGGCATGCGCAGCACCGATATCGAGGCACACTACCTTCAGGCGTTTCGTAAAGCCCGGCAACGCATTGTGGTCGCCAATGCGTATTTCTTTCCAGGCTACCGGCTGATGCGTGAGCTGCGCAACGCGGCCCGGCGTGGCGTGGAGGTTCGGTTGATTTTGCAGGGCCAGCCCGACATGCGCTGGGTACGCGCACTGTCGCGCCTGCTGTACAACTACCTGCTGCGCGACGGCGTGAAGATTCATGAGTACTGCCAACGGCCGTTGCACGGCAAGGTGGCACTGGTGGACGACCAATGGGCCACCGTCGGCTCCAGCAACCTCGACCCCCTGAGCCTGTCGTTCAACCTGGAGGCCAACCTGTTCATTCGTGACCGGGCCTTCAACCAGCAACTGCACCAGCATCTGCAGACACTGGCCAGCGAGCAATGCAAACCGGTCACCCTGGAGCGCATGATTCGCGGCTACTGGTGGCGAGCACCGTTGATCTTCGTGTGCTTCCACGTGATCCGCCACTTCCCGCGCATTGCGGGCTGGTTCCCTGCGCACCGGCAGCGTTTGCGCTCGGTGCAGCCGGAAGCCGAACCCCAGGGCAACTTGCACGAGGGCAACTCCTGATGGCGCGCAAAAGCTGGCAAACGTGGGGCAAACGCCTGTTCACACTCGCGTTTCTGATCCTGATCCCTGTGCTGCTGTACCTGCTGGCGCGCAATCTGGACTGGAACGAAGTGCGCCAGTCTTTGCTCGCCTACAAGCCTGGCACCCTTGCCATCGGCTTGGCGATCGCGTTGTGCAGCTACTTCGCGTTTGCCAGTTACGACCTGTTGGCCCGGGCTTACACCGGCCATACGCTACCTGCCCGGCAGGTATTGCCCGTCGCGTTCGTGTGCTACGCCTTCAACCTCAATTTCACTACCTGGGTAGGCGGGGTTGCCTTGCGCTACCGCCTTTATGGGCGGTTGGGCCTGGATACCGCGACCATTACACGAATCCTCACCTTGGGGCTGTTGACCAACTGGATGGGCTATATGCTGCTGGCCGGCACCGTATTTGCCCTGGGCCTGGTCGAGATGCCCGGCAACTGGGCGGTGGGCACTACAGGCCTGCGCCTGATCGGCCTGCTGTTGCTGGCGATTGCGGGCGGCTACCTGCTGGCCTGTGGTTTTGCCAAGAAGCGCACCTGGTGCTGGCGCGACCACGAAGTGACGCTGCCCTCGCTGCGTCTGGCGCTGTGCCAGGTGGCGCTGGGTGCCAGTAACTGGGCACTGATGGCGCTGCTGATCTTCTGGCTGCTACCGGGCGAAGCGTTCTACCCGTCGATTCTCGGCATCCTGCTGATCAGTTGTGTGGCCGGCGTGGTGGCGCATATCCCTGCGGGGCTGGGTGTGCTGGAAGCGGTGTTCCTGGCCCTCCTGCATGGGCAGATGGGCCAGGGCACGCTGGTGGCGGCCCTGCTCGGCTACCGCACGTTGTACTACCTGATTCCGTTGCTGTTGGCGGTGGTGACCTACCTGATCCTGGAAAAGCGCGCCAAGGCCATGCGCTTACGGGACAAGCCAGCCCGGACCTGAAAGGGGCCATGTGCGCTGGAGGTGGCAGATGCGACGCGTTGCATGGCACCGGCTTTGCCGGTGTTCGCGGGTAAACCCGCTCCTACGGGGGGACGCTCCGAGAAAACAACCAGGCCCAAGGCATGCGCCATAAATGTAGGAGCGGGTTTACCCGCGAAGCAGGCAACACGCTGCATGGCACCGGCTTTGCCGGTGTTCGCGGGTGAACCCGCTCCTACGGGGGACGCGCCAAGAAACCAACCAGGCCCAAGACATGCGCCATAAATGTAGGAGCGGGTTTACCCGCGAAGCAGGCAACACGTTGCATGGCACCGGCTTTGCCGGTGTTCGCGGGTGAACCCGCTCCTACGGGGGGACACGCCGAGAAACCAACCAGGCCCAAGCCATGCGCCGTAAATGTAGGAGCGGGTTTACCCGCGAAGCAGGCAACGCAACACCCTAGGCCCAAAGGACTGGGCGACCGGGTGAAAAGGCAGCCCGCCTACTGGCTTCAGGGCGATATCGGATCGCTCGCCGGAAAGGTTTCATCCAGTGCATTGTCCACCGCGTTCTCACTTGGCTTTTCACCGCAATGGCAGTCCTGCATCCGGCATGGCTCACTGTTGCTGTGCCCGCTGGCACAGGCCTGGCAGCAGTAGGCCTTGCCGTCGCGTTGCAAGGCATTGGCATCCACCGTGCAGGAACAGTGCGCGCAGGCGCAGCGTTGTTCGTTCATGGCTTGCTCTCCTCGTCATCAATCACATCGTCGGTCCAGGGCACCCCGTCCAGCGGCGCGGATCGGGCCAGTTCGGCCTCGTCCAGGCCAACCCCGCCACCGATCTCATCGGCATCCACCTCGCGCAGACGCTGGTCTGCCGGGCCGCCACTGCCGCCCGGTTCGTGGGGGTCGCGGGCACCGGTTTCGTCCAGCAGGGTGTCCGGGCTCAAATCGTCGTAGGTGACATTGTCCTCATGCAGGCTGTCTTTCAGCGCCTCGCCGCCGGTCATGCCACTTTGCGCCACGCGCCGGGGGGGAAACTCACGGTCGACCTCGGCGGCCGGTCGCTCGTCGCCCACACGCCCTTCGCGCTCATCCAGGCGTTCATCGAAATCCAGCTCATGCACGCTGCCCATGCGGTCTTCGATGTCATCGATTTCGGTGGGGGTGTATGGCTTAGGTGCATCGGGTCGGGTCATGTGCGTTCTCCATCAGGTGGCTTCATTCGGTCGACTACGCCAGCTCACGGAAGATTCAGAGTTTTTTGAACTACCGCCTCGGCCGGCGCCTCCCACCTTAGAGACCTTGATCTGCCCGGAGCCCGCCATGGCCAAGCCCCTGCAGGAATACGCGCGCAAGCGCGACTTCAACGCCACACCCGAGCCCAGCGGCAAACGCAAACGTGGCAAACGGGCCCATGCGCTGCAGTTCTGCATCCAGAAACACGACGCCAGTCATTTGCACTACGACTTCCGCCTGGAGCTCGATGGCACCCTGAAAAGCTGGGCGATCCCCAAAGGCCCGTCGTTGGACCCCAAGGTGCGCCGCCTGGCGGTGCATGTGGAGGATCACCCGCTGGACTACGCCGATTTCGAGGGCCATATCCCGGAAGGCCACTATGGTGCAGGGGACGTGATCGTCTGGGACCGCGGTATCTGGGAGCCTGAAGGCGACGCGCATGAAGCCTACGCCAAAGGCAAACTGCGATTCCGCCTGCTGGGTGAGAAGCTAGGCGGCGTGTGGAACCTGTTCCGCACCCACCTGGCCGGCAAGAAAGAACAATGGATGCTGGTCAAGTCGCACGACGCCCAGGCGCGCAGCGAAACCGAGTACAGCATTGTCGAGGCCCTGCCCGACAGCGTGCTCAGCGAGCGCACGCTGGTGCCACGCAAATCCGCTGCCAAAAAAGCCACTGCCCCGCGCAGCAGCCGTAAACGCGCCGACAAAGCTCAGGCTGCACCCTTGCCAGCACAGCTACAGCCACAGCTGGCAACGTTGGTGGACTCTCCCCCCAGCGGCGACTGGCGCTACGAAGTCAAGTTCGATGGCTACCGTATCCTGGCCCGCATCGAGGGCCAGGACATCCGCCTGTTCACCCGCAACGGCCATGACTGGAGCAGCAAGATGCCCCGGCAGGTTGCCGCCCTGCGCGCGCTGGGCATCGACTCGGCCTGGCTCGATGGCGAAATGGTGGTGGCTGATGAGAATGGCATGGCTGACTTCCAGGCGTTGCAGAACGCCTTCGATACCGAGCACGACGAACGCATCACCTATTACCTGTTCGACCTGCCATTTCTGGGCGGCCAGGACCTGCGACAGCTACCGCTGCAGCACCGCCGCGATACATTGCGCCAACTGCTTGAGCACAACCATTCTGACGTCATCAAGTATTCCGCCGACTTCGACGAACCTGTCCAGTCACTGCTCGACAGTGCCTGCCGGCTGAAGCTGGAAGGCCTGATCGGCAAGCGAGCTGACAGTGTCTACAGCGGCCGCCGTAGCCCGGACTGGATCAAGCTCAAGTGCAAGCAACGCCAGGAATTCGTGATCGTCGGCTACACCGACCCCAAAGGCAGCCGCAGCGGCTTCGGTGCCCTGCTGCTGGCCCTGCACGACAACGACAGTGGCGAGCTGCGCTATGCCGGGAAGGTCGGTACCGGCTTCAATACCACGACACTGGCCAGCATCCATGCGCGGCTCAAGCCCCTGGAAATCGCCAGCCCTGCCCTGCCCTCGCCGCCTGCCGGAGCCGAAGCGCGTGGTGTGCACTGGCTGCGGCCGCAGTTGTTGGCGGAAGTCGCCTTTGCCCAGATGACCCGTGACGGCATCGTGCGCCATTCGGTGTTCCACGGCCTGCGCGATGACAAGGCGGCAACCGCCATTGACCTGGAGCGCGCCATGCCCGCCAAAACTGTATCCAGCCGCAACAAGCAGGCCAAGGCGTCCGAGAACCTGGGTGAACTGCGGCTGACCCACCCCGACCGGGTCATCGACCCTTCAACCGGGGTGACCAAGCGTGAGGTCGCCGAGTATTACGCCGGCATCAGCCAGTGGATCCTGCCTCAGCTCAAGCACCGCCCGGTGGCATTGGTACGCGCCCCGGACGGCCTGGGCGGCGAGCTGTTCTTCCAGAAAAACGCGGGCCAACTGCACATACCCAACGTACTCAGCTACGAAAAGGCCGAGGCCGGCCAGGCAGCGATGGTCATCAATCGCGCCGATACGCTGCTGGGTGTGGTGCAGATGAACATGCTGGAACTGCACACCTGGAACGCCACGGACAAAGACTTCGACAAACCGGACCGTTTTGTCCTCGACCTGGACCCTGACCCCGCGCTGCCCTGGAAGGCCATGGTGGAAGCGACCCAACTGACCCTCACCCTGCTGGACGAACTGGGCCTGAAGGTGTTCCTGAAAACCAGTGGTGGCAAGGGTATTCACGTGGTTGTGCCCTTGACCCGGCGAGCCGGGTGGGACGAGGTCAAGGACTTCAGCCACGCCATCGTCAATTACCTGGCCAAGCTGTTTCCGGAGCGCCTGAGCGCGGTGTCGGGGCCGAAAAATCGCGTGGGACGCATCTTCATCGACTACCTGCGCAATGGCAAGGGCGCTACCACGGCGTGCGCCTATTCACTGCGTGCCCGTGACGGGCTGCCTGTATCGGTACCTGTCTGGCGTGAGGAGCTGGCGCAAATAAAAGGCGCCAACCAATGGAACATCACCAACCTGCGCGAGCGTCTGGCGGAGGTCGACGACCCTTGGGCCGACATGGGCAAGGTACGCCAGTCGATCACCGCGCGCATGCGCAAGCAGCTAGGGCTCGAATGATGACGCTAAAGCGATTGGACACGACCCGGGAGGCCCGCCCATGAGCATCGTTCAGGACTTCAACCTGACCACCCTTGACCGCCTTTTACGCACCTTTGGCGAACGCCAGCTACCGCTCAACCTCGATACCCAATTGCCGCAACTGATCCAGGCGCTGCAAGCTGATCACCTCGACCTGCTACCGTTGCCGGGGCAAGGCAACACCTTGCGTCGCTGGCAGACCTTGGCACGGGTGGCCGGCTGTGACCTTGCACTGGCCAAGCTCTATGAGGGCCATACCGATGCCTTGGCGATCCTGGCGGAATGCGGCGCAGCGCACCACGCCAACGACGGCATCTGGGGCGTGTGGGCGGCCGAGCCACCCGATGCGCGGGTCCACATCACTGCGCGTGAAGGTGACCAGGTGCGCCTCAACGGCACCAAGGCCTGGTGTTCCGGTGCCTTGCAGATCGATCGCGCGCTGATTACTGCCTGGGATGAGGCCGAGCAGCCGCAATTGGTGGCAATCGAGCTGTCACAGCCAAGCCAGGGCCTGAACATCGAGCACTGGCAGGCCGTTGGCATGGCCACTACCGCCAGTGTCGAGGTGGCGTTCAACGATACCCCAGGCACGCTCATCGGCACGCCAGGCCAATACCTCTCGCGCCCTGGCTTCTGGCAAGGCGGTGCGGGTATCGCCGCCTGCTGGTACGGCGCGGCCGAGGCGCTGGCGGATTACCTGCGTGAACATTGCCGCAAACCCCGCCCAGACCCGCATGCCGATGCGCATCTGGGCGCTGTGGACGCTGCATTGCATGGCGCCCGTGCGTCACTGCGTGAATGTGCTGCCTGGATCGATCAACAGCCCGGTGTGGATGCCAGTTTCGAAGTTCGCCGCACCCGCGCCCAGGTAGAACAGGCCGTAGAGCAGGTCATCAGCCACGTCGGGCGTGCCTTGGGGGCCACGCCGTTCTGTCGCAGCAGTCATTTTGCCCGGCTGAGCGCCGACCTGCCGGTGTTCCTGCGTCAGAGCCACGCCGAGCGTGATCTGGCGATGCTGGGCCAGCAGCTGGCCCAGTTGCCAGCCGGGGTGTGGCAACTATGAGCCAGAACCTGATCCAGTCCGCGGGCGGCACGCCTTGGGCAGCCTGGCAGCAAAGCGCGCACCTGGCGCGTGCGACCTGGCTCGACTCACGCCAACTGTGCCCGCCGGGGCGCCGGCTGGTATTGATTGCACCGCATCCGGATGACGAAATTCTCATGGCCGGCGGCCTGCTGGCAGGCTTCAAGGGGCGTGAGGATGAGCTGGTGCTGATCTCCGCCACCGACGGCGAAGGCAGCCACCCTGGCTCCAGCCAGTGGACCGAACATCGCCTGCGCCGCCAGCGTCCCCAGGAAAGCCGACAGGCGCTGCAACAGCTCGACCTGGACCTTGAACGCCTGGACTGGCGCAGGCTCCATCTGAAGGATGGCCAGTTGCCGCGCGAAGAAGCGTTTCTGACCCGTCACCTCACCCAGCTACTGCGACCCGATGACCTGCTGATGGCCACCTGGCGCAGTGACGGCCATTGCGATCACGAGGCCGTCGGCCGCGCCGCTGCGCAGGCGGCGGCAAGCCGTGGGGTGCACTTGGCTGAGGTACCGGTCTGGGCCTGGCACTGGGCCGAGCCTGACGACCCGCGCCTGCCATGGCCCCGTGCGCACCGCGTGCAGCTCGATGAAAGCCGTCTGGCACGCAAGCGCAAGGCCTTGGCCGCCCATGTCAGCCAGCTACAGCCGGACGGCGAGCAGCCGCCGGTGCTACCGCCGCACCTGCTGGATTGCCTTCTGCAACCTTTCGAACTGGTGTTCCTTTGAATGGAGCTGTCATGAGCCTCGATCCACACTATTTTGCCGAGCTATACGCCACCAATGAAGACCCTTGGGCCTTTCGCACCCGCTGGTACGAGAAGCGCAAACGCGAGCTGGTGATGGCCAGCCTGCCACGGCAGTGCTATCAGCGCGTGTTCGAGCCAGCCTGCGCAAATGGCGAGCTCAGTGCGCTACTGGCCGAACGCTGCGCCGACCTGCTGTGCCAGGACCTGGACCCCACGGCCGTAGGCCTGGCCCGGGAACGCCTGGCGCACCTGCACAATGCTTCGGTCGAACTGGCCCGGTTACCGGGGGACTGGCCAGGCGGGCGCTTTGACCTGATCGTGCTCAGCGAGGTGGGCTATTACCTCGATCCCACTGACTGGCTGCAGGTCATCGAACAATCGTTGGCCAGCCTCAGCTACGACGGTGCGCTGCTGGCCTGCCACTGGAAGCACCCTATCGCGGGTTGCCCGCAGGACGGTCGCGAAGTGCACCGCCTATTGACCCGGCATCTGCCGTTGCATCAGCAGTTTCGGCATGAGGAGGCGGACTTTTTGCTGGAATACTGGTCATGCCAGCCAAGCGTCGTCGATCTCGATGAGACTTGCCCATGATCGCCGTTGTCATCCCGGCGCATAACGAAGCCCGCCGCCTTGGACGATGCCTGCGGGCGGTGCTGGTGGCTGCCCGGCAGGCGCAGCAAGCGGGACTGCACGTGGAAGTGCTGGTGGTACTGGACCGTTGCAGCGACGGCAGCGCCGCCGTGGCGCGGCGTTTCGGAGTACACATGCTGGAGGTGGAAGCCGGTAATGTCGGCATGGCACGTCGTGTGGGGGCCGCGCACATGGTCGAGCGTGGCGCCACATGGCTGGCGTGCACCGATGCGGACAGCCGGGTCCCGGCGCACTGGCTGCTGTCGCAGCTGGCCTGTAGCGCCGAGGTGGTTTGCGGCACCGTGCATATCGAGTACTGGCAACCCTGGCAGACCGCCGCGCTGCGCAAGCTGTACCAGAGCCGCTACCAGGCTTGTGAAGGGCATCGGCATGTGCATGGCGCGAATCTGGGGGTCTGCGCCGATGCTTACGAGCGTGTGGGTGGCTTCCAGCCCCTGGCGGCGCATGAGGATGTGCAACTGGTCAGCGACCTGCAGGCCAGCGGCGCCCAGATCGTCTGGACCGCCAGGCATAGCGTGGCCACCAGCAGCCGGCGCGACAGCCGCGCCCGCGAGGGGTTTGGTGATTACCTGGCCGGGTTGCAGGCGCAGTCCTGAAATCAATGGATTTCGGCGGTGTTCATGAAGCCTTGCGCGTTTTCTTCACCGGTTTCTTGCCACCCAGGCTGCGCTTGAGCAGTTCGGTCAGGTCGAGGATGTCCGCACCTTTCTCGGCCCCCCTGCGTCGCCCTTCTCCACCGCCTCGATCTTGCCCTTGCTGGCCTTCTCTTCCACCAGGTCCATGATCGTCTGGCGGAAGGCGTCGTGATAATCCTCAGGGTTCCAGGGCCCGCTCATGTCCTCCACCAGGCGCTTGGCCATCTCCAGCTCACGCTTCTCCACCTTGCTGTCGGTCACGCTGGCATCGAGCTCCAGCGTTTCCAGCCCGCGCACCTCTTCAGGCCAGCGCAAGGTGATCATCACCAGCGCCTGGTCCAGCGGCCGCAGCAGCGCCAAGTGCTGCCGGGTATGCAATACCACGGTGGCCAGTGCCACCTTGCCGGTCTTTTCCAGCGTCTCGCGCAGCAAGGCGTACACCTTGCCGCCACGGCGGTCCGGGGTCAGGTAGTACGGCGTATCAAAATGCTGCAGCGGAATATCGCCCGCTTCCACAAAGGAAAAGATATCGATCGTCTGGGTCGCTTCGGGCCGGGCCTTGCGGATCTCCTCCTCACTGATCACCACATAGCGGCCCTTCTCGAACTCTACGCCCTTGACGATATTGTCCTTGTCGATTTCCTTGCCGGTCACTTTGTTCACCCGCTTGTAGCCGACCGGCTCCATGCTGCGCTTGTCCAGCCAGTCGAAGTCCACGCGCTCGGTGCGCACGGCGGTATTGAGTGCCACGGGGATGTGCACAAGGCCAAAACTGATGGCGCCTTTCCAGATTGCCCGAGCCATGAGGGTGCTCCCAGGGTTGCCTGCTGATACCAGAAGTGACTGCGCCGGGCGACAAAGGTTTAGCTGCCCTGCCCTGCGGCAACTGTCACGCCTGGCTGAACAGCACCCGCTTGAACGCTTCGGCCGCCAGGTGCACTTGCACTGCCCAATCCTGCGCAGCATCGCTGCCGGCATCATCGGAAATGTATTTAAGGCACACGAACGGAATACCTTCGTCACGCGCGATCAATGCCAGCACGTAGGCTTCCATGTCGACCACGTCATAAGGCGCGTCGCCATGGTTGATCTCGAAGCTGTCACCGCTGCCACAGGCTTCCACAGCCAGGCCGGGTATTGCCACCCCGTGTTGGAGTACCACCGGGGTGTCGGACAAGGGCGTTTCATAACGGGCAAAGCCCAGTGCGGTCACATCCATGTCGCGTTGAACGAAGCGGTTACAGCACACGACTTCGCCCTTGCCATGACGCTGGCTGCCAGCCGAGCCCAGGTTGACGATAAGTTTGGGCCTGCGCCTGGCTATCGCCTTGGTCAGGGCGATAGCGGCATTGACCTTGCCAATGCCGGTGAATACGGTGTTCACCTCGGTAAAGACATCGCCAGCCTCGGCCTCGAGGGCAAAGACGAACAGCGTGTCATCCAGGGAAATGTCGGGGAATTGCTTGATAAGCATCATGGAGCAGGTGTTTCCGAGTGGCTGCAAAGGGCGCGGCCATTGTCGGTCAACCCGGGCTAAATGCAAGTCCCGGCAGCCACCACGGCGCGTAGCGCCTGCTCTTTGCCAAGCCCGTCTGCCCTGGCCTGTGCCAGGCAGAGCAATTGCTGGTCGGCATGGGTACCATGGCGCAGCACGTGCAGGGCGTGCTGGCAGGCGCGCTCGGCGTCCGCGCTGTCTATGGGCATCTGGGCCTGCAGTTGGGCGAGCCAGCCTTGCGCCGTGACCGGCTGCTGCTCGTGACAACCTATGAATTGTGCGTGGCGCCCATGGCGCATGGCACGCCAGTAGTTCTCCTGGGCGATCCAGCGCAATTCGCGGCTGCTGGGCAGCGGGTCATGGCGGTAGGCAATGCTGTGTTCAACTAGGTGGCGAAACAGTGCTGCAATGCACAGAACGTCTTCCAGATTCGGGCAGCCATCGCAGATGCGCAACTCCACTGTCGGATAGCGCCGCGAAGGCCGGATTGCCCACCAAAGGTCGCCATCGGCAGCCAGTGCACCGGTTCGCTGCAACAGGGTACGGTAGCGTTCATAGGCGGCCCAGTCCGGCAACGCTTCGGGCAAGCCCATGTGCGGCCACTCACCACAGATCACACGGCGATAGCTCATGTACCCGGTAGGCTGGCCAGCCCACAGGGGCGACGAAGTGCTCAACGCCAGCAACAACGGTAACCAGGGCAAAAGGCGGTTGATCAGTTGCATGCGGTCACAAGCCGGCGGCACGCCAACGTGCACATGCAGGCCATTGAGCAGGCTACGCCTTGCCACATGGCGGTAGTCATCGAACAGCTGCTTATAGTGCCCTTGTGCCGCGGGCTTCTGCAGCAGCCACGCGGCGCAGGGGTGGCTTGCCGCAGCGTATGGCCCCATCCCCTCTTCGGCCAATGCCACGCGCAGCCGTTGACGGCTGCGCTGGAAAAACTCACGTGCTTCATACAGGTTGGTGAACACCGGCGACGCCAGCTCGATCTGGCTGCGGAACATTTCCTGGGCGAAATAGCGGCCAAGTGCTTCACGGCAGCGCCCCATCACCACGGGTGACGGTGTAGCCGTAACCTGACCCGAGCCCAGTTTCACCAGCAGGTACTCTTCCTCGATGCCGAACGTACAGGGCCGGATCATGCTGACTCAGCGGCTGCGGGTAACGGTGAGCGCCACGGCGGCGATGCGCTCGACCTGTTCATAGCCCGGCTCAGCCAGTTGCTCGCCAAATACATCGGGGTCGATTTCCCGATACACCCAGGCCCAATCCGGACCGGCCAGGCGCAGGCGGATGGCTTCGAGCAAGGCATCGCGGCCTTCGACAATGGCCACGCCTGTGTACAGCAGCAACGTACCGTGGCGGCTCAGCCGATCGCGAGCCTGCTCCACGATACGTAACGACAGGTCGACGCCTAGCGCGCCTCCGCCGTGACGGTACAGGCGGGCGTTGGGGTCAAGCATGTAGGGCGGGTTGGCAACGATCAGGTCGAACGTGCCGCTGATACCGTCCAGCAAGTCGCTGGGCTCGACCGACACGTTACTCACACCCGCCAGGGCTGCATTGATTGCCGTATAGCGCAGTGCCAGGGGGTTGATGTCAACGGCGCTGACCTGTGCGTGCTGGGCGGCGCGGGCAATCAGCAAGGCGCCCACCCCGCTGCCACAGCCGATATCCACTGCATGCTCGACCCGCGCGGGGCAGTGCTGAAGGTGATCGTGAATGACCTGGGCAAAGCGGTAACTGTCCGGGCCGAAGAACACGGCATCGCTGGCGTCGGTTGGAAACGCCGAATGCAGCAACAGAAATTCATCCAGGCTGGACCAGCGTACCGTGCTGGTCAGCAGTTCACCCTGCGCAACTAACGCCTGCGCACGTTCGAGCAACTGCAACTGATCTTCCGACAGCAAACCGGGGTCGAAAGGCCGGCTCCAGCCGAATACATCGCGCAGGGTGCTGGCCTGCCCGCAGCCCACGCGGGCATTGACGCGCGCGTGGGTGGCGGGCGTTACGCAGGTAAAGCGGTATCCATCGGCACGCAGGCGCTGTCCCAGTTGCAGCAACGCCTGGTCTGCCTCCATTTGACTGGGCGCAAGCATCATCAACGCGGTTCCTCCTGGCGCAGCCCGGTTACGCGCATGTAGGCGCGCGTGGCAGACAGACCGTCCGGCGTGGCGTGGCGGTTGCCAGCCATCCTCTGGATCAAGGCCTCGGGGGCCACATTCAAGGCGTCGCCGGGTATTTCCTCATGCACCTCCGGCAGCCCCCAACTGCCAGGGGCCACGCGGCGGATGGACGGCCGCCAGTCGTCGGCGATCCAGTCATGCCAAAGCTGTTTTTCATAGGCGTTGAAGACACCGAACATCGCCGCAGACGGCCCCTCGATCAGCGTCCACCAGCGGCTGTTAGCTGGCGGCTGCCCTCTGCGGATCCAGCCATGAGCCTGTAATGCGGCAACGAATGCGGGCATGGCGCCGGGTTCGGCCAGCCATTGATTGATCGTGCGCTGCTGCAGACGGCAATGGTCGGCATGCATGAACTGGCCGTATACCCGCTTGCGTTCCAAGGCTGCGAACAGTTCGCCTTGCAGGTCGAATTGGCGGATGAGGTCTGGCGTGGCGATACCCCGGTCATTCAGACGGTAGCCGCGGCGCACCCTCGCGTAGAACCCCTGGGGGGCACGCGGGGGGCTTAGCTGGTTCAATGCCTGGATTGCCAGGCGCGCGTGGCCGCTGGCGGCATTGTCGATGGTCACGTGCAGCTGAAAATACTGCCCGTCGATGCCCAGCTCGGCCAGCTCGTACGTGGTGATCAGCAGATGCAGCGGTGGCTGTTCATAACCGAGGTTGTAGCCAACCACCTCTGGCAGGTAACTGTCGCAATGCTGCCCCAGGGCAAGTTGCAGGGCCCCTTGCAGATATCGCGTGTCATCCAGGGGCATGGCCTCTACGCAACCCAGGCGACCAAGCAGACGCTGATAGATCAGCACATGATTGCAGCGTGGGTCGCCGTTGCCGAGCTCTTCCAGGTAAGTGCGAATCAGCCCGTGGTAACGTGGATCGCGCCAGTGATGCAGGGTGCCCTGTAGCCAGGCGCCGTCGACGGCCTTGGTCGGCGCAACCTGTTGCAGGAACCACAATGCGTGGGCGCGGTTGGAAAAGTAACGGCGTGGCATGCCTTGACGGCGTTGTGCCAGGTAACGGGTATAGGCCTCGGCGACCTTGGCAGTATGCTTTCTGCTCCAGTCGGGCAACTCGGACGGTGTGTCGGGCAAGTCGTCCGGCATGCTTGCGGCACCCGCCAGTTGCTCCTCGAGCCATGAGGCGCTGCCAGCATCCTGCCCTGCGAGCATTGTTTCATAGCGTTGTCGCAGACTGGTCGATTCGGCGGCCACTTGCCCAGCGCTTGCAGTATTGCGGTTCATCACCGTCATGCCGTGCTCCTTGTCTACTTACTGGCTCGGCTTCTGCCCCGGCATCGGCTCGGGGTCGGGCGCAGGCTGCGGTGCAGGCTTGTTATCCGGTTGCTGCATCTGCAGCGAAGGTTTGCTGGGGTCCGAATCTTTGCCGGGGTGGTCATTGTCGCGGTCGAAACAACCGCCGACCAAACTCAGCGAACCCATCAGGATGATCAGTGGAGTCAGGCGCATGGAGTACCCCCTTGGATAATTGCAGTGCCAGGTCGCCCCGGCACTGCGCCTCGGTCAGTTACGAACGGCCGCCCTTGTGGCCCGACTCGCGGTCGTGGGGCATGTTGCCGCCCGAGGACTGGCCGCCTTTGCGACCGGCTTCGGAGGCTTTTTCACGGTCATTGGCGAAATTGCCCGGGTTCTTGTTACCGCCTTGGCTGCCTTGTTGATTGCCGGTGCGGCTGTTGTCTTTAGTGGCCATGGTGTTCAAACCTCATATGACTTCGGAATGCACGGCAAGATGCCGTACACAGATTCGGAGTTCGGCGATATCGGCAGATTCGCTTTATTACGAGAGGTTCGGACCGGTGGCGTTAAATAAGCGGCATCGCCGTATTTGGTGCGCGTGTCAGTGGTGCGGCGGGCTATCCATGCGCGCCTGGCGCCGGCCCAGCCAGCCACCCGTCGCGGCCCAGCCCACGGCAAGCAGCGCGCCGATCAGCATCGCCAATTGCGGGTGCTCGCCCATGACGTCCAACCCACGCTTGACCCAGCCGCTCAGCGCATCGCCGCCACGGTAGACCACCGTGTCGATGAAGTTCTTGGCTTTGTACTTGTCCTCGGCGGGCAGCACGGTGAACAGCATCTCCCGCCCTGGCCGCACCAGTGCGTATTCACCTGCCCGGCGCACCACCATCACCACCACGAACAGGGCAAACACCGGGGCCAGTGCCAGCCACAAGAAGCCGGCAGCCATTATCAGCGGCACTGCAACCAGCAACACACCGACACCCAGCCGACGGGCCAGACGCCCGGTAAGAAAGACCTGGGTGAGGATGGCCAGGGCCTGCACAACCGTGTCGATCAGGCCGAACACCTGTGTCTGCCGGGTGCGGTCAGTGAAGGTTTCGCTGACAATACGCGCCTGCTCGAAGTACAGGAATGTGCTGACGCTGGCCAGCAATACCACGAACAAAGCGATGCCTAGCAGATAGGGCGAGCGCAGGACGGCGGTGGCGCCGGTAAACGGGTTGCCACCCAGTGGCCGCGCGTCCTGGTGTTTGGTTTGCATCGCAATAGGTTGGCGTGCTCGCCAGCGTTGCAGGAACAGTGTCGCGCCGATACTGCCCAGCAGAAACACCGCCGCCAGCACCAGCAACCCGGCATGGCCGAGCGGCGCCACCAGCAACGTGCCAAGCACGGGGCCACTGAGCCCGCCCAGGCTGGCCCCGGCTGCCAGCAGACCGAACAGCCGCTTGCCTTGGGCGGTGGAAAACAGATCGGCGAGCACGCTCCAGGCCAGCGAGATCGTCAGCAAATTGAACACCGACAGCCAGATATAGAACGCCCGGGCGGTCCAGAGATTGTCAGGGTTACCGGCTAAAAGTGCCGCGAACAGCAACAGGTTGCTGGAGAAAAAACCATAGGTCCAAGGCAGGATATGCCTGCGCTGCACCCTGGAGGCCAGCCAGCCAAACAGCGGCAGGCACGCCAACGTGGCAAGGAAGGTGCCGGTGAACAGCCACTGCAGGTTTTCCACGCCACCGGCAACGCCCATGGTTTCGCGTACCGGGCGCAGCATGAAGTAACCAGTGAACAGCAGATAGAACAGCAGCAAGCCGGCGATGACCGCCGGCCCCTCACCAGGCTGGATGTTCAGCCCTTGGTCCAGGCGCCGCCGCCAGGTTTGCATGGTGTCAGGCAAACTGCGTGATCAGCGCCTGTTGCTGCGCCCGGGTGAGCATTGGCTCATGCCCGGCCTTGAGCTGATCGAGCTGGCGGTCAGGTCGACTGGTAGCGGGTATGACCGTGGTCACTGCCGGGTGACTGATGGCGAACTTGAGAAACAGCTGTGCCCAGCTGCCGATGCCTGCTTCGGCAGCCCAGCCCGGCAAGGCCTGGCCTTTGACCCGGGCGAACAGCCGGCCATCGTCGAAGGCCCGATTGATCAACACCGCAACGCCCTTGTCCTGGCACAGCGGCAGCAGTTCCCGGGCAGCGTCCGGCGCGTTGACCGAGTAGTTGATCTGGATGAAGTCCGGCGGCTCGCTGCGCACGATACGGGCGACGTCGTCGTGGCCACTGTTCAGGTAATGGGTGATGCCGACATAACGTGTCCCGCCCTGCTGCTTCAGCTCGCGGGCATAAGGCAGCTGCGTCTGCCAGTCACGCAGGTTGTGAATCTGCAGCAAGTCGACCTTGTCGGTGCGCAGGCTCTTGAGGCTGCCGGCCCACTGCGCCTGGGCTTCAGCCCGGCTATTGGCGGCGATCTTGGTGGCAAGGAAGCACTGTCGGTGCCAGCCGCCCTCTTCCAGCAACTGGCCGAGAATGCTGTCGGCGCCCCCGTAGTTGGGCGAGGTGTCGATCACCCGGCCGCCGCCTTCGAAAAATGCCTTGAGCACCGTTTTGAGCTGAAGGTACTGGGGCGAACCGCTTTCTACCTCGAAACTGCCCGACGTACCGGCACCGATCACCGGCAACGCTTCACCGGTGGACGGGACTTTGCGCGCAAGCAAACCCGCCGGCGCGGCAGCGTGCAGCCAAGGGCTGGCGGCGGCCAGCAACCCCAATGTTGCACCTGCGCGTAGGACTTCACGACGTGCGTACATGGAAAATCTCCCGTCATGAATCGGAAACTTTCAAGGCTAGCCGCTCTATCCCTCGCCTGCGGGTGTTTCTGTATCCGGATGTTTAGAGATCAGGCCCGCAGCAAGGGGCTCAGATCGACACCCGTCTCGCTCATTGGCGGGCACCAGTAGTAGCCCCCCGTCAGCGGGCGGCTAAAGCGGTACAGCCCGTCGATGATGCCGTCTTCCAGGCCACTCATGCGCCGCAGCTGCACTTCGAATGCCTCGAAACTCTTGCCCAGGGCGACGAAAGCCAGGCCGGCGCCGCGTTGGTCGGCCCAGGATACCGAGCGACGGACCATGAACGCCTCGGGTTCAAAGCTTTCCTGGGCGGTGCGCTTGACGTGCGCGGACGCGGGGGCGTCGTCGAGTTCTTCGTTATCGCTCAAGCGACGGCCGATGATGTTGTCCTGGTCAGCCTGAGGCAGCGACTTGAAGTATTGCAGGTCGTGCTTCCACAACTGGAACGCGGCAAAGCTGGAGCCATCTGCGGCAATGGCCGCTTGCACCGCCTCTTCGTCTGCCGGGTTTTCGGTGCCGTCTTCATAACCGGTAAGGTCATGGCCGCCCCGGTGCAGGAAACCATCAACGCTGTCGGCCAGGCTCAGGGCGGGTGCCAGCGCCTGCTCCAGGGCCTGGGCGCGCAGCAGCAGGTCGCCACGTTCGTCGCCACGCAGCCACAGCCACAGGGCGTGTTGGGTGCTGGGGTTCTCCACTGCAGCATCCAGCAGCGGGAACGGGCGCAGGCCTGGTATTTCCCGGCCCAGGGCCTTGGCCAAGGGGGCGCCTACGCCCAGCAGCAACTGTTTGCCATCGACCTGCGGCAGCAAGGCATCCAGCGCGGCAGGCAACGCCTCGGGCGACTGCAGGGTGAAGAACAGGTGACGGGCGTGGGCCGGCACCGGGGTGGCAAGCAGACCTTGCTGGAACGGCATATCAGGTTAATCCTAAGGTAAAAACGGAATGCTACTTCGCCTGCATGCCTGCTGCAATGCGGCATGCAGCCTCGCCAGCCGCTGCACGTGGTAACAAACGGTTACCAAGAGCTGGCCCTTTGCAATTAGCTATCAATCAAGGCCGACCTACACTGCTTCAGATCCTTCGCCCGAGAGACCACTCATGACCGCCTCGCCCCTGCTCACTGCGTTTCTGCCGCTTGCCCTGGGCATCATCATGCTTGGCCTTGGGCTGTCGCTTACCCTGGCTGACTTCGCGCGCGTAGTGAAGTATCCAAAGCCCGTGGTGGTGGGCCTGGTGTGCCAGATCCTGCTGTTGCCGCTGGTGTGCTTCCTGATCGCCAACGGCTTTGGCCTGGAATCTGCCCTGGCAGTGGGGTTGATGCTGCTGGCTGCTTCGCCGGGCGGTACCACGGCCAACCTGTTCAGCCATCTGGCCCACGGTGACGTGGCATTGAACATCACCCTGACGGCGGTCAACTCACTGATCGCGATCCTGACCATGCCGTTGCTGGTGAACCTGTCGCTGAGCTGGTTCATGGCCTCGGACCAGGCTATTCCACTGCAGTTCGCCAAGGTCATGCAGGTGTTCGCCATCGTCTTGCTGCCGGTGGCGCTGGGCATGCTGATTCGCCATTTCGCCCCGGCGTTCGCTGCGCGCATGGAAAAACCGATGAAGCTGGTGGCTGCGCTGTTCCTGGCCTTCACCATCGTCCTGGCATTGGCCAAGGACTGGCAGACAGTGGTCGAGTACGCACCGGTGGTGGGCCTGGCGGCGCTGCTGTTCAACCTGCTGAGCCTGACGGTGGGCTATTGGGTGCCGCGGCTGTTGAACATTCCCAAGCGCCAGGCGATTGCGATTGGTATGGAAATTGGCATCCATAACGGGACCTTGGCGATTGCCCTGGCGTTGAGCCCTTCGTTGCTGAACAACGCGACCATGGCGGTGCCGGCTGCGTTGTACAGCTTGATCATGTTCTTTACCGCGGCCGGGTTTGGCTGGTGGGTGAGCCGCGGGCATGTGGCGGCAGAGCCCAAGGGTGAAACCGTGAACTGATGTCACCCGATGCCCGGCAGGTGCCGGGCGTGCCAGGGATGCGTCACGATTGGCTGCGCCTGCTGCGCAATTGCTGCTTCAACACCTTCAGCGGCGGCGCATAGAAGAACCCGAACGACACGCTCCCCGTGCGCCCCTTCACCGCATGGTGCAGGCGGTGCGCGCGGTGCAAGCGTTTCAGGTAGCGGTTGACCGGCCGCGGCTTGCGCGGCCAGTGCCGGTGAAAGAAACCGTCGTGGGCCAGTACATACAGTGCACCATAGCCTGCCACACCACCGCCTACCCACTGCAAAGGCGCATAACCACTTTTGCCCAGCGCCACCAGCACCGTGGCGATCAGCCCCAAGGCCACCAGGTACAGGTCGTTGGTTTCAAGCATGCCCAGGTGTGGCTCATGGTGCGATCGGTGCAGCCACCAGCCCCAGCCATGCATGATGTACTTGTGAGCCAGTGTACCAACGCCCTCCATGGCCACCAGGGTGCCGAACAATATGGCGAGATTGAACAGCATGGAACGGTCCGGGTGATGGCAAAGGAAGGCGCAAGGTTACCGGCTGCCCAGGGTTTTTTCCATGTGGGCGTGACCGGCAGCAGGCCGTTCCCGGATGAAGCCATTGTCATGTTTTTGCCCTTGACCTGCTCTGCCCTGCGGCGTATGGTCCGCGACGCAATTTTGCCTTCCTCAACAGGAGACCTGCCTTGGACAGTAGCCCCAGTCGCTTGCGACAGGCCCGCGTGGCGCGCTAGCCCGGCAGTGTTCCGCACTGTCTGGCCGCTCTGGCAAGACGGTGGTTTCCCGTAACCCCCGCTTCTCCTTCCCTCCGCGTGGTCCTGCGCAATTTCTGGTTATTTCAACCGCGCCAACTGATGGCGTTCATGCGGGCGTGTGCCTGCGGAAGAGGTTTGCTATGGATTGGAAAGTATTTCTGCTGCGCGTCAGCATTGCCCTGGTGCTGGGGGCGCTGATCGGTGCCGAACGGCAATTGCGCCAACGCCTGACCGGGCTGCGCACCAATGCGCTGGTCAGTACCGGTGCCTGCCTGTTCGTATTGATGACCCAGGCGGTGCCAGGCATGGCGCCTGCCGATGCGTCGCGGGTCGCAGCCTATGTGGTGTCGGGCATCGGCTTTCTCGGCGGTGGCGTCATCATGCGCGATGGTTTCAATGTACGTGGCCTGAACACCGCGGCCACCTTGTGGTGCACGGCTGCGGTCGGCGTGCTGTGCAGCCTCGGGCTGATGATGGAGGCGGCACTGGGTAGCCTGGTGGTGCTCTGCGCCAACATCCTGTTGCGTGATATCGCCCAGCGTCTGGACCGTCAGGACGTGGTGCCGGCCAGCGAGGTGGAACAGCACTTCGAAGTCCGTATCGTCTGCCGCGGCGAGGACGAGATCCAGGTGCGTAGCCTGATGCTGCACAGCCTGGGCGATCCACAGCTGCGCCTGCAGTCGTTGCAGAGCCAGGACCTGGACAACCCTGCGCGCCTGGAAGTGCGCGCCGAGCTGTTGGGCACCGCGCAGGCGCCGGCGCAACTGGAGCGCCTGGTCAGCAGGGTCAGCCTGGAGAAAGGTGTAAGCTCGGTGCGCTGGCAATTGCAGCCGCAGGTGCTGGCGACGGATTAGAACGACAGGAGTGATTCATGCTTATCCGCCCGACCCTTGAACCAGACATCACGTGGCTGCCGGACGTCGAGCGCTCGGCAGCCCAGGCCTTTGCCAGTTGGCCGGCACTGGCCTGGCTGGCGCAAGGCGAAGTCATGGATTGCGCGGCGCACAGGGCTTTCGTCGAGGCAGGGGGTAGTTGGGTGGCGCAGGACGCGACTGGGCGCATTGTGGGTTTTGCATGCGCCCGGCTGGCGGATCAGGCATTGCACCTTCATGAAATATCGGTGTGCCAGGAGGCCCAAGGGCAAGGTGTCGGGCGCCGGTTGCTGCAGCAAGTGGTCGATGCAGCGCGCTGCGCCGGTGTACGCGAGCTGACGCTGACCACCTTTGTGGATGTGCCTTGGAATGCTCCGTTTTATGCCCGTTTCGGGTTTGAGATGCTTCAGGATAGCCGGCTTTGCGAACGACTCCGTGGCATCCTGGCCAGCGAGCATGCTCACGGTCTTCTCGGGCGTTGTGCAATGCGTCTGAACGTGGGGCTCTAGTTTCATCGCGCCGCATGGTGCCCCCGCGATCTCCAGCCAGGTCAGCAATTCTGCCCTGCCGCCACACTACCGGCCACGCAATACCCATCTCGCCCCTGCTGTTTGGCCTGGTACAACGCCCCATCAGCCGCCGCGACCAGCGCCTCGGCAGTACCCCCCTCCCGCGCCAGGTCGACCACCGCGATCCCGGCACTGAACGACACCCTTCCCAATGGGCTGGCGGCATGTTCCAGCGCCTGACGGCGCAACAGCTGCTGTAACTCCTGCACCAGCAGTTCCGCGCCACGGCCATCGGTATCGGGCAGCAACAGCGTGAATTCCTCCCCACCATAGCGCACCGCCAGATCGGCCGGCCGTTTCAAGGCCTGTTGCAGCACCTCGGCAAAGCGTCGCAGGCACTGGTCGCCAGCCGGGTGACCGTAGTGGTCGTTGTAGGCCTTGAAGTAGTCCAGGTCCAGCATCACCAGTGCCAGGGGATAGCCTTGGCGCCGTGCACGGCGCAGTTCAGGTTCGAACACGCCATCCAGCCGCCGACGGTTACCCAGCCCTGTAAGGCTGTCGGTCAAGGCCAACGCTTTCAGCGTCTGGTGAGCCTGGAGCAGCGCCCGCTCGATCACGATCCGCTCGCGCAGTTGGCGCAGCACCACACCGCCAAACGCTGCCAGCCCCACCAACAACAGCAGCAAGACCGCCACCGACTTGATTGCATCGTACCGCCAGGGCGCGACTATGGATTCACGCGACAGCCCCGCCTCCACGACCAACGGGTAGCTGGACAACGCGCGGTAGCCATACAGCCGAGGGGTACCGTCGACGACCGCTACCGCCTCGGCTACCCCTTCTGTGGCATACGGCAAGTGGTTGCGGAAGATCTCACTGTTGGCAAGACTTCGGCCTATCACCTGTTCCACGAACGGGCGCCGTACCAGGAGGGTGCCGTCGCGCTTGGCCAGCACCAGCGCGCCGCGTTCGTCGATCTTGAAGTCGCCGTAGTAACGCACGAACCACGCCACTTTGATGGTGCCGAGCAATACGCCGGCGAAGCTGCCGTCGGCATGCTCCAGGCGCCTGGAAATAGGAATGATCAGGTCGCCGGTGGAACGGCTGCGCACCACCGAACCGATATGTACACCAGGGTCGGTATGGCTGCGGTGATAGGCGAAGTAGTCCCGGTCGGCGTTATTGGCCTTGGGCGGGATGGCCGCCTGATCCGTGACGATCCAGCTGCCGTCCGGGCCGTAAACGAAAAGCCCGTGCAACTGCGGCATGATGCGTTTTTGCTGGGCCAGCAAGGCATGCAGGCGGGGCCGGTCGATGTGATCGAAACCATCGCCTTCCAGGCGCTCGGCCAAGGCTGCGGTAATGGCGTCGACCTGGCGGATAGCGTCCTCGGCGTGCTGCGCCGTAGCCCGGGCCAGGTTGCTGACCATGTTCTCGGCATTGTTATAGGCAAAGCGGTAGTCGCGCCAGATGCGCCAACCTTCCACCAGTACAAATGCCAGCATCACCACCAGCATGAATGCCAGTACCAGGCGGAACAGCGCCACGGCGCGGCCCTCGCCACTTATGGCGAAAAGCCCATCGTCATCCTGTTTCCTGGCTGCGCACATTGGAATCCCTGGCCCTACGGCGTTCGCCGTCTTCACTATAGTTCAGCGTCGCACGGTCGGAACCGGCGGCAAAAAAGATTAAACCTTTGCCCCGCCTTCACCCTCAACCGTACGCGACATTGAGGTCGCGCCACGGTTTAAAGGAGTGAAGCATGAATAGTCTCTTCATCAGACGCGTTGGTTTTTCCATGGTGTTGGGCCTGGCATCGGTGCACGCAATGGCCGCGACTTCCGATGATTTCGTCGATGCAGCCACCGAGGCCGGCATTGCCGAAGTGGTGACCGGCAAGCTGGCTCAGGAGAAAAGCCAGAACGCCGAGATCAAGTCATTCGCCCAGCAAATGGTCACCGACCACACCCAGGCCAACCAGAAACTCGGCGACATTGCCCGCGAACTGGACATTTCGGTTCCGGATGAGGCCGCGATGACCGACAAGATCAAGAAAGTGATCCTGGAGTGGCGCGATGAGTCCTTCGACAAGTCGTACCTCAACAACCAGGTCGACGCTCACGAAAAAGCGGTGGAGCTATTCAAGAAAGAGGCCGCATCGTCCGACAAGGCCGAGCTGAAGGCCTTTGCCAGCGAAACGCTGCCCAAACTCGAACAGCACCTGGAACAGGCCAAAGCCCTTCAGTCCAAGCACGGCAAGTGAGGCCGCACATGAGTAACGATGCATTGAAGACCGAAGTACTTACCCGCCTGCTGCATGCCCACCCCGAAGGCCTAGGCAAGGAAGTGCTGGACAACTACCGCGGTGAAAAGGCGGTGGCCGGCATGCTCAAGACGTTGCAGGAAGCCGGTTTGATTCACGACGGTAGCGTGGCGGTAAGCAGTGATCACCAGATCAGCGTGCACTACCCGATCAAGCTGTCGGCGGCGGGCGTAGAGGCCGCCAGGCGCGCTGAAGGCTGACAGTCGTCTGTGGTGACCGTCGCCGGCAAGCTGGTTCCCAAGGGATCGCACATGGCTTGCCGGCGACGAGACCAGTAATCAAGGCCGTGGTTTACTCCTTTTTCTCAATGTCTCTAGGCGGCTTGGCCGGCCCCTGTGGGTCGACTTGAGGGTCTTCGGCATCCGGGGAGTCGGGGTCGAAACCAAGGTCTGCCTTTTTATCGGCCTGCTCGGCCGAGTGAGGCCCCTCTTTGTGTGGCGGTTGAGATCCAGGCATGGCGTTGTCTCCGGTGAGTGTCTAAGGAAGAAACCACCCGCCAGGAAAAGTTTGATTAATCTGCAACCGAGGCCAATTGCGCCCGACACTGCGCCAGCGCCTCATCACGCGCCTTCAACTGCTCCTCAAGCCACTGCAACTGCCGCGCCTGCTCGGCGCACACGTCGCGCCTGGCTTCAAGGCTCTGGGCTTGCACATCCAGCTGCCGACGCATCTCTTCGCTGGCGCCTTGTGCCTGGGCCAGGATGGTGCGCAGGCCCTGGATCTGCGCATCGCGTTGTTCCAGCAACTCATCCTGCGCCCGGCATTCGCTGGCCGCCTGACGATGCTCTCCCAGCAGGCGCTCATTGTCACGGTGCAAACGGGTAAGTTCGTCCTGCTTGACGATCATGCCCTGCTGCAACTGACGTAATTCCACCTGCATCTGCTGCAACTGCGCTTCGTGGCGGCGCTGTTCCTGCTCGCGCTGTTCACGGCTGGCATTGCGGTAGTGCTCCAAGGCGTCGCGGGCATGGCGGTGCTTGTCCTCCAGCGACTTGACCTGCTCGTCCTTGTCAGCCAGGCGCACCTGCAACTCACCCAGCGACTGGTTGAGGCTGGCACTGCGCAGCTGTTCGGCCTGCAGCGTGCTTTGCGTGGACAGCAGTTTTTCGGATTCCGCGGCCAATGCCGCTGCATCGATCTTGTGTTGCTGATGCGCTGCGGCCAGTGCCTTCCGGGCAATTTCCAGCTGCGCCTCAAGCTGCTCGCGCTGTTGAGTGAACGTGCTCTCGGCCTGCTCGATCTTCAGGTCGGCCTCGTCCTGCAGCTGCGTTGCCAGTTGCCCGACCAGGCGGCTCAGCACATCGCTCAGCGCGACCCCGCCTTCGGACGCCACCGGCTGCTGGCCGTTCAGTTCCTTCAGGTAGCGGTGAATCGTGGTTTTGGAGCCGGTGTTGCCCAACTCGATACGTATGGCATCGATGCTGGGGTTCTCACCCCGGGCGATCAGTGCCTGACGCGCCTGCTGCACTACCACCTTGTTGATACCGCCACGGGCCATGCTTGCTCCTACGATTTTGTACTGTGTTATGTAACATGTAATTACGTACCAATTATGGCGATAGCAAACCCCTCCTGCAAACATTTCCTCAGGTGGAATAATCACGGCTTATCGCATGTGATGCACAAAACGGGCTTGTTTTCGATTCGATCACTTGGCTTTTATCAAGCCCACCTCAAGGTGCCCGGGTAGGCTCCCGAACAGAGTGATATCCAATAAAGGAAAAACACCATGAATCGCCCCGCTCCATCGAGGGTTCGCCTGTATGACGAAGACGATCTGGACTGTGTGCTGCGCTCGATGGCCCGCCAGGCCATGGCCTGCTTGCCTACGTCTGAAGTCGCGCTGGTAGGCATTCAGCGGCGTGGTGAGCCGCTGGCGCAGCGCCTGCAACTGCACCTGCAAGCACTGAACGGTGCTGCGCCATTGCCGCTCTACCCGATCAAGGTCATGCGCCACGGCCGAACAGGCGATACCGCCTGATTCAACGGCCGGGTGCGGGGCCTTCTCGTCAGGATTGAGAATCAAGGCCTCCAGGCGCTACCTTGCACCGGGTGGTACTGAGCCACTGACTACCCGTCGCCAACTGTTCGTCGTTCTTGCAGTCGTCGTTAGCCGCACAGCCCTACACCACCAGAATATTGCAAGGCACCTGGTACAACACATGCTCGGTGGTACTGCCGAACAGACGGTCCAGCCCCCGTGCAATTGGTCGCCCCATGACCAGTACGTCCACCGGCTGTGATTCGACGTATTCGCTGAGCACCGGGACCGGGCGGCCGAGCACGAAGTGGCAGCGTTCCGGTGGTGCGCCGAAGCGTTCGGCCAGTTTCCTGAAATCATCTTCCAGCGCTTGGCGCATGGGCTCGGCAATGTCACCGATGGCCCAGGCGGCATAGCCCATGTCGCCCATGTAGGCCATCGACAGATCGCAGGCGTGCAGCAGGTCCAGTTGCGCCCCTGTCTGCAAGGCCAAGGCACTGGCCTGCTGGACGATGCTGTCATTTCGGGCTTGCCCCTCTTCCGAGGTGTCGGCCACGTCCACCGCCGCCACGACCTGACGCGGCAACGTCGGCCGGTTGGCCCCGAGCAGGTAGACCGGGACCGGGCAGTGGCGCAACAGTTTCCAGTCAAGCGGGGTGAAGAAGGCGCGCTTGAGCGCGGGCTCATGCTCGACCTGCTTGAGCAGCAGGTCCGGTTGCATCTCCATGACGTGCTCCAGGATGTCATCCTGCAGGTCATTGCTCCACGCCACCTCGGTCGTCACCTGCACGCCGGAGGCACGCAGCGCGTTCGCCTGGGTTTCCAGCTGTTGCTGCTGAGTGTGCCGGTAAGCCTCCCGCTCCGTTTGGTGCTTACCGGACTCCAGTAGCCAGAGTTTGTCCAGTGCTTCGAGCAAGGCGACAATGTGCAAGCTGGCCGATGCTGATCGGGCCAGTGCACCGGCCTGCTCCAGAGCGACCGCCTGGTGCAGCATTGGGCGCATGATCAGCAACAGGCGTTGATAGTGGCTCATGATTACCTCCAACGGTGGGCCGGCCTGATCACTCAGGTCGCTCGGGTTGCATCGAGAGGGGGCTTTCGGCGGGCAGTGATTGACTGCTGCTGCAAGCATCCAGTTCATTCCGCCCTTGGCGCTTGATTTTTATCAAGCGTGCGAACGCCTGCAGCGTGGCTCAATGTCTGGCCTGTTGGCGCAGTTGCCGCACCTCGTCCTGAGCCTGGGTTGCCCGCCTTAGGGCCTCGTTGGCGGTCTGCTCGACCAGATCGATGCGGTAACACACTTGATCGGCGCGCAACCTTGCGGTGGCGGCGTTGTTCTCCGCCGACTCCAGGCGCGCATCGTATTCCTCGGCGCGCTACGCCGTGCAGCCTGACGCGCTAACCAGCAACAGGCTTGCCCACCCGCAAAGCACATAACGTCGCATGTCCGTACCCTCTTGCATGCCCAGGACACGCTGAGTATCGCTGGCGGCGTGCGCTGCAGCCTGACATTTGTCAACCGCGAGCGGCCTTTTCACCGGGTTTGACCTTTATCAATCGGGGATGCTGTTGCGACTGTTGCAGCGCCAAGAGGTCAACGACATTCACCACCCTCACACGCACGTCTGGAGCCTGCTCTTGCAGCAGTGTAACCGCCGCCAGTACCTCCAGTGTCGGCACATCGCCCGCGCAGGCAAGCACCATCTTGGGCATCTCGTCATCATGGCAGGCCCAGCCCCAGCGCCCGATACCTGATTGACAATGCAGAGTGGCCGCTTCGCTATCGAGCCACTGCCACTCCATCTGATAAGCATGCCAGCCTCCTTTCGTCATCGCGCACGCGGGCGCTCAAAGGTCTTCGCCGCGCAGATCTTCCTCCCGCCGGCTCTGTTGACGGATCAGCAGTGACAGTTCGTGCAGGTGGTCCGACAGCAGGCCCACCAGGTCGTCCGCCGTGGCAATGCCGACCAGCAGGCCGAAATCATCGACTACCGGAATACGTCGGATATTGGCGCGCCGCATATTGAGGATGACATCGAACAGGTCCTCGTTCTGGTTCGCGGTGATCAGAGGCCGGGGCAGTACATCGACCGCCTGCAGGTCCTCCTGATCCGGTGGGTTGCGCGCAATGATCCGCAACGCCAGGTCGCGATCGGTGATCAGGCCGATGGGCCGACAACGCTCGCCGTCGACATGTTCGGCCAGCACAAGATCGCCGACATGGTACTGATTCATCATGCGCGCCGCGGCATAGATGGAGATACCGGGTGGTGCGGTGACCACGTCCCGGTTGCAGTATTTGCCAATGGACATCATGTTCTACCTACACGGGCGGAGCCTCCTTGCTCCTCGATGCAGTGAGGGTGGGTGATCATTTACCGCTTTTGATCGGAATCACCTTTTCCGGATGGATGGCTTCAGCACGTTTGGGCAGGTGCACCAGCAGCACCCCCTTGTCGAACTGGGCGTCGATTTTCTCGGCGTCGACCCCACGGGGCAGCTGGAAAACCCGTTCGAAGCTGCCGTAATGGCGCTCGGACAGGTGATATTCCTTGCGTTTTTCGTCCACTTCCTCCTTTTTCTCGCCCCGGATCAACAGGTTGCCATTGACGAGCTTGATCTCGATATCCTTGGCATCCACGCCAGGCAACTCGGCGCTGATGCGGTATTCCTCGGCCAGCTCGCTGATGTCCATGGCCGGCATGCCGTGGGTGAACAGGTCACGCCGCCAGAACGGTTCGACATCGAACGGTGTGTGGCTGAACGGCATGCGCATCGGCCGCCGTCCAAAATCCTCGAACAGGCTGTCGATCTGGCGGCGCAATTGCTGGAAGGGCCGCCACAGCTCTGAAGGTTCGACGCTGGGTGGCGAACCTTCGGTTGGCTGGCTGGCGACGGGGGTAACAGGCACTTTCTTGGCAACGTCTGACATGGCGCCCTCCTCGAATGAGTGAATGAGTAATGCCTCCCGGGGAGACGCCTCGATCATGCGCCGTGGGGCAGCACCCCATTTGATCTTTATCAACAAGGTGAAGTCCCTGCCGCCCGCTGGTTTGATCCTGGTCAAAGTGCCGGATTGGCCACGGTCTAGGCTGATTACAGCAAGTCATCATTACCGTGCGAGGCAGTCATGGACCGGGAGGGTGCCAGCGTCCGCTTGCTCCAGACATTGCCCGGCCTGGGCATCCAGCAATTCGTGCGCCTGGCCCTTTGCAGGCAGCCATGCAGCGAGGCAATGGCTGGCCAGTACTGCGTGCTCAGCGGTCGAACCGAGTGCTGGCCATGCAGTTACGTGACCCTGCCTGGCGTGGCCGGGCAATTTATCGTCAGCACCCAGAGTGCGCAGCCCTTGGGACGGGCGGGGGAACTGTTCGACTATTCCGGGCCGCTTGGCAGCGCTTGGCCGTTGCCCCTGCAAAGTACAAGGTTGCTGGCCATCAGTCGCGCCGATGGCCTGCTGCCCTTGCTGGGTGCGCTGGATGAGGTTCGCTGTTGGCTGCCCTGGATACAATTGCAGCTGTCACATGACGGCATTGCGGCTGAACTGCTGCCAGACGATTGTCGAACCTGGCTGTCGCTACTGCCGCGTGACAGCAGCAGTGGCTGGTGGCAAACCAGGCGCTTGCTGATCACCTTTCACCCGGACACGGTGTACTGCTGCGCACCGTCACAGGTGGCGCGCCAGGTAGCCCAGCTGTGCTGGCAAACAGGCGTAGCACCGCAGCGCATCTGGATCCGCACGGATCATGTGGCACGTCCGACCTGGGGGGGCACTCCGCCGAAAGCTGGCCTGTGCAACGCTATGACCGGGTGCTTGCCGCGCTCAAGTGGGCTCCTCCAGGCGGGTCAGGTTGACCAGGCCTTGCATGTCGATGAGCCTGACCTCACGCCCGGCGCACAGCACGAGACCTGCATGGACGAAGCGGCTGAACAGTCGGCTGACCGTTTCCAGCGTAAGGTCCAGGTAGTTGGCGATATCACCACGGGACATGGGCAGGTTGAACACATCCTCCCGCAACCCCCGCGCCAGGTAACGCGCCGACATGCCCAGCAGGAAGATCGCCAGCCGCTGCTCGGCACGCCCATGGCAGCAGCGCAGGTGCTCGTCCTTGCCCTGGATCCCCAGGCTGAGCATGTGCAGCAACTGATAACGCAACCCCGGAATCTGGCCGGACAGGTCCACCAGCTGATCCAGCCTGATGGAGCAGACCAGCGAGAGTTCCAGGGCAACGGCAAAGCTTCGGTAATGACTGGCACCAATAGCGTCCAGCCCGAGCATTTCACCCGGCAGGAGGAAGCCGGTCACCCGCTCGGTGCCCTCGGCATCGAGCAGAAAATTCTTGATCGCCCCAGAGCGCAAGGCAAACACGTGCTCCATGGGTTCATTGGCCTTGAACAGGTACTCACCCCGCTTCAATGGGCGGTTACGGCGGACAATTCGCTCCAGCTTGTCCACTTCGTCGGTACTGAGGCTGGCGGGCAGGCAAAGCCGGCTCAACGAGCACGCAAGGCACTTGACATGGAGCTTTGCTCCCATTTCCGCAGGGCCTGACATGACGATGCCTCTGCTTTTCTTGCAGGCGGGTATCTTTTGAAGTTAGCGGCTCCACTAAACGTTAGCGGTCTGTCCGACCAAGGGTCGGACGCTACCCCCGGCTATACCCGCTTTTTCTATCGGCTCGACAGGTCATGTGGGAAGCATTTGACAACTGTCAAGTCAGGGCAAGGTCCGCTGCCGAAACTGAACTTCCTTGTTCATTCGACACAGAGGACATTGCCATGGCACCCGCCGAAACTTCCCGAGTACATACAACGCCTTCGTTTCCCAAGCCTTCCGGTGAACACTGGATCGAAGCCCTTGAAAACGGCGTTCACGTGTTGATCAGGCCCTTGCAAGCCCAGGACCGAGAACGCGAAAAAGCCTTCATCGAACGGCTGTCGCCCGAATCGCGGCATTTCCGCTTCCTGTGCCAGCTCAGGGAGCCCGGTGAGGCCATGCTCGACCAACTGATGAAGGTCGACCAGGATCGCCAGGCGGCCTACGTCGCCCTCGCCCACGTCGATGGCGAATTGCAGGAAGTGGGCATTTCCCGCTACGCCACCGCCAGCGGAAAGGACGAGTGCGAATGCGCCGTTACCGTCATGGATAGCTGGCAGCATCATGGCTTGGGTCGCCTGCTGCTCAAGCACCTGATCGACCATGCCCGCGCCAAGGGCTTGCGGCAGATGTATTCGGTCGACGCAGCAGCCAACCAAGCGATGCGCGAGCTGGCCAAAGCGGCGGGGTTCACCACCGCCGCTGACCCGGATGATCCCAGCCAGGTCATCCACCGGCTCTCCCTGATCTGAACCCTGGGCCGTCGCACTGACGGGTCAATGCGCGGCGGCCCGATTACGGGAGGCTCCCCATGAACGGCCCTTCGAAGAAATTGATGGAAAAACTCTACGGCAAGCAGTATCAGGTCGACACTGCCGATATTGCCCCGGTGCTTCATCAGTACGCCGAACCTTTGCCGAACCTGGATACGCCGGCATTCGCAGCGCTGTTCGACCGCTACGCTGACGCGCGCGTCATCCTGCTGGGCGAGGCAAGCCACGGCAGCAGCGAGTTCTATCGCGCCCGAGCGGCGATCACCCGGCGCCTGATCGAACAGCATGGCTTCAACATCGTCGCCGTCGAGGCCGACTGGCCGGATGGCGGGCATGTCGATCAGTACGTCCGAGGCTTGGCGCACTCGGCGTGGAAACGCCATATTTTCAGCCGTTTTCCAACCTGGATGTGGCGCAATAGCGAAGTCAAAGCCTTCGCCCAATGGCTGCACGGGCACAACCGCCTGCTGCCCACCGACCACCGCGTGGAATTCCGCGGCCTGGATGTCTACAGCCTGCGCAATTCCATCCATGAAGTCCTGGCGTATCTGGACCGGGTCGATCCGCATCTGGCCCATGAAGCCCGTCGCCGCTACGGTTGCCTGACGCCTTGGCAGGACGACCCCGCGCTGTACGGGCACTTTGTCGAGCACAGTGGCGTCATGCCATGCGAGCAACCGGTGATCCAGCAACTGAATGCCATGCTCGCCGAGCAATTGTCAGGGCTTGTCCGCAATGATGAAGCTTTTTTCAACGCCACGCAGAATGCCCGTGTAATCATCGCCGCAGAGCAGTACTACCGCGCCATTTACCGAGGTTCGACGGCGTCCTGGAACCTGCGCGACCGGCACATGTTCGATACCTTGCGCGCGCTGCTGGAACACCGTGGCCCCCACGCCAAGGCGGTGGTCTGGGCTCACAACTCCCATATCGGCAATGCCGCAGCCACGGAAATGGGCTGGAAAGGCCAGTTCAACATCGGCCAGCTCTGCCGCAGCGCTTTCGGGCACGACGCGGTGTTGATCGGCATGGCCACCGACCGCGGCCAGGTGGCCGCCGCCGATGACTGGGACGGCGACATGCAGATCAAGGAAATCCGACCTTCGCGCAGCGACAGCTGGGAGCATCAGTTCCGCCTCGCAGGCGTGCCAGCCTGCCTGAGCGACTGGCGCGACCCACAGCGCAAGGAGCTGCGCCATGTGTTGTCCACGGTGCTACTCGAACGCGCCATCGGCGTCATCTATCGCCCAGAGAGTGAACGGCTGAGCCATTACTTCGAGGCGGTGCTGGCCGAGCAGTTCGATGCGCTGCTCTGGTTCGAGCAGACCCGGCCGGTGACTGCCCTGCCCTTGCCGAAACAACAGCATCTTGAGCCAGAGGACGAAACCTATCCATTTGGTGTATGAGCCTCGGCTAAGCCCCATCAGACGGATATGCGCTGCAGGTACTTCACGAACCAGTCACCGGCGAGCGCCGCGGCCTTCGCCAAGGTGCCAGGCTCTTCGAAAAGATGCGTAGCGCCTGGCACCACTTCAAGATGCCGCTCACAGCTCAGCAAGCGGTCCACCTGACGATTGAGCTCAAGGACCAGGGCGTCCTGGCTACCTACGATGTGCAAGGTTGGCGCCTGCACACGGTCCAGCATCGGCCCAGCCAGGTCTGTTCTGCCGCCTCTGCTCACCACCGCCGCCACCCGTTCGGGACGCTGCGCAGCCGCCCACAGGGCCGCAGCGGCCCCCGTGCTTGCACCGAACAAGCCGATGCGCAACTTGCGCAGTTGCGCATCGTTTGCAACCCAATCGACAACATCGATCAAGCGCTTGGCCAGCAAGGCAATGTCAAAGCGCAATTCTCCGGTCTCGTTATCCAGACGTTGCTCAGCCTCGGTCAGCAGGTCGAAGAGTAGTGACCCCAGGCCACGTGCCGCGAGAGCGTCTGCTACGTATTGATTGCGGGCGCTCAGACGTCCGCTGCCGCTGCCATGGGCAAAGATGACCAAGGCGCAGGCGTTGGCCGGCTCACGCACGTCCGCCACGAGTTCAACGCCTGCCAGCTTCATCGTCTGTGTGCGAACTTCAACCCTGTGCTCAGTCATGGGGCGCCCTCCGGCAAAGCGCTTGCTGATCGGCCTGCCCCATGAGCGTCATCACTTCCTCGTCTGATGTCTGCGGGAAGTCCTGATACCAATAGCCAACCGAAACCATCCGCTCAGGCACCAGCGGGCATACCAGCTCATCCACTTCACCGTACAGCGCTTCGAGCGTTTCTGGCGGTGCGACCGGGACGGCGACCACGATCCGCGCCGGTGATTGGGCTCGCGCGGCCTGAATAGCCGCCCGCATCGTGGCGCCGGTCGCCAGGCCGTCATCGATGAGAATCACCACCTGATCCTTGAGTTGCAGGGGTGGCCGCCCTCCCCGGTAGCCCCGTTCGCGCCGGGCCAGCTCCTCGGTTTCCCTGGCAACCACGGCGTCGAACAACGCGGGTTCTACCGGATAGGCCCGTAGCGTGTCGTCATTGAGGAAAGTGACTCCGCCGCTGGCTATCGCCCCCATGGCGAACTCGGGGTGAAACGGCATGCCGAGCTTACGCACCACCAGCAGGTCCAGGCGGACGTTGAGGGCGGTCGCGACTTCGTAGGCCACCGGAACGCCACCACGCGGCAGTGCGAGCACGATCACGTCGGGCCTGCCAGCGTAGCGGGCCAGTGGCTCGACCAGGCATCGTCCTGCCTGGGTACGGTCGGCAAACAAGGTTGGCAACGCAAGGTCATGGGACATGAACACCTCCCGCGCCGCTACAGGCGCCTGTCACTGCGGTTTCCGATGGGGGCCGTTGGTTGCTTCAAGCCGTGACTGCACGCCCCTCCTCGGGCAACAGGTCGAACTGCGCGAGGCAACGCTGCTCATCTGCAAGGGGGGGGGCAGCGCCCTCGGGCCGCTCACTTCCTGCATGGGCGTTTCGAACAGGCCAGGCGGAACACCCCATTGCGCTTCAGAAAGGCCGCTGGGGTGCGATGCAGTCGATAATCCGCGCACACCCGCATCGGCATTTGATGCAGATCAGAAAACCGCTTATCGCATGTGAGCACCCAGATTTTAGTTGCCAGGCGGCTGATACACGTCCACCGCGCTGGTATCCACCGCCTTGGGTAACAACCCCTCGCGATAGAACGCGTCGGCAATCCGTTGCTGCTCGGTCAGGTTGTTCAGCTTCACCGGCTGCACATCGTAACTGCGCCGGGCGTTGGCCTGCTGCACCGTGGCGCTGTCCAGATTACCCCACAGCGGGCCAAGGATCCGGGCAGCGGCCTCGGGGTTGGCCTTGGTCCAGGCACCGGCTTCACGCAATGCCAGGTACACCTGCTGCAATACCTCAGGATGCGCCTTGGCATAATCGCTGCCGGCGAGGTAATAGCGCTGGTAACTGGCCAGTTCGCTGCCGTCGGCCAGGATCCTTGCGTTCTGCTGACGCTGGGCGCTGGCCACGTAAGGGTCCCAGGTCACCCAGGCATCGACCTTGTGGTTCTCGAAGGCAGCGCGGCCGTCGGCGGGGATCAGGTACGCCGGCGTGATGTCCTTGAAGGTCAGCCCAGCCTTGGCCAGGGCCTGGATCAACAGATAGTGGCTGCCAGCGGCTTTGGTCACCGCCACACGCTTGTCTTTGAGGTCGGCCAGGGTCTTGAGCGGTGAATCCGCCGGCACCAGGATCGCCTGGGCGGTCGGCGAAGGGGCTTCCCGGGCGAAATAGGTCAACTTGGCGCCTGCCGCCTGAGTGAACACCGGCACGGTGTCGGCAACGTCCGCCGAGAGGTCGACATTGCCAAGGTTCAGGGCCTCCAGCAGCGGCAGACCACTGGGAAACTCGTGCCAGGTCACGCGAATGCCCTCGGCCTGCAGGCGCTGTTCGAGAGTGCCCCTGGCCTTCAGCAGGGTCAGCAGGGTCGAGGATTTCTGGTAACCGATGCGCAGGGTCTGCTCGGCGCTGGCAAGGCTTGGCAGCAAGGCGCTGGCGAGCAGCGCCAGGCCCAGCTGGCGCAGGGGTTTAAAGGTCATGAATACGTCTCCGAGGTCAGGGTTGCGCTGCAAGCTTGGCGGCGGCGGGAAGGGTGAAGCCGGTGGCAAAGGTCGGGGCCACATCGAGGCGCTCGGTCATCAGGCCGTGGGTGTGGTAGAAGTCGGCGGTGTCCTGCTGCTCGGTCACGGTTTGCGTGTCGATCACCTGCCAGCGCAGCTGCCGACGCTCGAATTGCAGGCGGGCCGCCTCTACCGGGAAGCCAATGATCGCGGCCAAGGTTTTCGAGTAGGTATCCAGGTGTTGGTTGGCCCACACCTGCGCTGCGGCCAGGCGGTTGAGATAGTCCTGCAGCGCTGCACGACGCCCAGGCTCCTCCAACGCCTTGTCGGTGGCGGCAAGGAAACTGTTGCCGGTGGACAGGCCACGACCGTTGACCAACACACGGCCTTGCCCACTCAACTCGGCCAGCGCTGTGTAAGGCTCCCAGGTCGACCAGGCATCCACCGAGCCGTTGGCCAGGGCGATCTTGGCATCCACCGGCCCAAGGAAACGGAACTCCACATCCTTCTCGGTCAGCCCTGCCTGGGCCAGCGCCTTGAGCGCCAGGTGGTGCCCGATCGACCCTCGCCCGGTCGCGATGCGCTTGCCCTTGAGTTCGGCCGCACTGCGCAGCGGCGCCTCCGGCCGCACCAGCAACGCCGTGCCATAAGGGTCGGACTTGTCCACTGCGATGGCCTTGACCGGTGCTCCGGAGGCCAGCACGAACAGCAGTGGCGCATCGCCGATGATGCCGGCATCGATCGCCCCAGCGTTGAGCGCCTCGGCCAGCGGCGCGGCGGCAGGGAACTCGGCCCAGCGGATGTCGTAGGGCAGGTCGCGCAGGGCGTCGGCGGCCTCCAGCTGGGCGCGCATGTTACCCTTCTGGTCGCCGATGCGCAGGGTCAGGCGCTCGCTGGCGCCGGCATGACCGGCCAGCAGCAGGGCAACGGCAACGGTCAGCAGCTTCGTTCGGATGGACATGATGCTCCTCGGTGTCTTGGCGGGCAGCATCGTGCGGCCCGGGTCAAGCGACTCTAGCGAGATCTTTTAAATAAATTAAATTGATTTTAGGAATAACCTAATATGCGTTTTTATCTTCTAGAATCGTCCCGATGGCACTACCCTCCAGTGCGATGATGCTGATGCCTGATTTTTTCCCGTTCGACCCAGAGAGCGCCGATTATGAAAATCGATGATATGGACGCCTTCGTCGCCGTCATTCGTTGCCAGTCCACCAACCTTGCCGCCGAGGCCCTGCAACTGACGCAGCCGGCCATCACCCGCCGGGTGCAGAATTTCGAGGAAGACCTCGGCGCCACCCTCCTCGACCGCAACACCAAGCCGCTCAAGCCCACCCCCATGGGCTTGCGGGTCTATGAGCAGTGCAAGGCGATCCTGCGCGAGATAGACTCGCTGCGTGAACTGGTAGCCAACGACGGCGCGCCGTCGGGCACCTTGCGCCTGGGTGTGCCGCAGACATTGGGCGACGTTGTGCTGCTCGACGCCCTGGCACAGATCCGTGAGGCCTACCCCCAACTGCGCACCCAGGTCACCAGCGGCTGGGGTAGCAGCCTGATCGCGCGCATGGAAAACGGTGAACTGGACGCTGCCGCGGCCCTGTTCCCGCCTGGCAAGATTTTCCCCGAAGGGATCGCCAGCCAGTCGATCGCGCGCATGCCGCTGAGGGTGGTCACGGCCAAGGGCAGCGCCGGCAAGCGCAGCTACAAGCTCAAGGACTGCTACACCCGCGGCTGGGTGCTGAACCCGGATGGCTGTGGCTTCCGCGCCGGGCTGCAACGGGCACTGAGTGAGCAAGGGCTGAGCCTGTCGATCAACCTCGAAACCTTCGGCACCGAGTTGCAACTGGGGCTGGTCGCCAACGGCCAGGGCCTGGGACTGGTTCCCGAGCCGCTGCTGCAGTCCAGCCGGCACCGCAGTGCGCTGGATGTACTGAATATCAGCGATTTCAAGCCGCAGGTGGATCTGTGGCTGTTCCATCCGCGCTACCTGGGTAATTTACAGGAGCCGGTGGAGCTTTTTGGTGAGGTCGCGGGACATCGGTTGTTGGGTTGAGCTCACTGGCCTGTGGGGCCTTGCGTGGCGAAAGGGCTGCAACGCAGCCCAAGCAATAAATGCAAATTACGCATAACAAACAAAAGTCTAAATTATTAAAACTGATAATTAGCATAGAACTAAAAAGCCTTTTACAGCCTTCATCCATACGAATACGGTCTTAGGCAACGCACCGTCATTCAGGGATGAGCCTCATGAGTCAACCGTCCGACAGCGCTCTCGCCGAGCTGACGCTGGCCCTCGCGGCAAACGCCGAGCGCTACGACCGCAGCGCCCAGTTCCCCCAGGACAACTTCCACTTGCTGCACCGCCACGGGCTGCTCGCCCTCACCGTACCCCGTGCCTTCGGCGGAGGCGGCGCGGACCTTGCCAGCGCCCGCCGGGTGATCGGCGCGGTCGGCAAGGGTGACCCGGCCACCGCGCTGATCCTGGTGATGCAATACCTGCAGCATTTTCGCCTGCAGGACGAAGCGCGCTGGCCCGAGCCTCTGCGCCAGCGCGTGGCTTATGATGCCGTGCGGCACGGCGCGCTGATCAACGCCCTGCGCGTCGAACCTGAACTGGGAACTCCGGCCCGTGGTGGCCTGCCCGCCACCGTGGCGCGACGCACGGCCGAAGGCTGGCGCTTGAACGGGCGAAAGATCTACTCCACCGGCAGCCACGGCCTGACCTGGTACCTGGTGTGGGGCCGCAGCGACGACACCGACCCGTTGGTCGGCGGCTTCCTTGTGCACCGCGACACGCCTGGCATCACGATCATCGATGACTGGGACCACTTGGGCATGCGCGCCACTTGCAGCCACGAAGTGCGCTTCGACGATGTGCTGATTCCCCTCGACCACGCCGTCAGCGTCAGCCCCGCCAGTGCCCCGAAGGCCGAACTCGACGGCGAGAGCCTACTGTGGATGGCGGTGTTACTGCCGGCCGTATACGACGGCGTGGCCCGCGCCGCGCGCGACTGGCTGGCGGGCTTTCTCAAGCAGCGCACACCTTCCAACCTGGGAGCGCCGCTGGCCAGCCTGCCACGCTTCCAGCATGTACTGGGCCGCATCGACACCCTGCTGTTCGCCAACCAGAGCCTGCTCGACGGTGCCGCCGCCGGGCACATCTCACCCCAGCATGCCGGGCAGCTCAAGCATCTGGTCAGCGCCAACGCCATCCAGGCCGTGGAACTGGCCATCGAGGCCGCCGGCAATCCCGGGCTGTCGCGGCGCAACCCGCTGGAGCGCCACTACCGCGATGTACTTTGCAGCCGGATCCACACCCCACAGGACGATGTGGTGTTCGGCCAGGTCGGCCGTGCCGCGCTGACGGAGGTACAGGCATGAACCACTCGATCATCGCCAGCCAGCTCGACGACCAGGCCAACCAGCACCTGCGCGAACACTTGCCAGGCCATGAAGTCATTGATATCTCACCCGACCAGCTGGCTGTCGAAGCCCCCGCCGATGTGTTAATCCTGCGCCCGATCAATGTGCGTGGGCGACGCGTAGGCACCCCGCCACCCGGGTGGCCCTGGGGCCTGAAGTGGGTGCAACTGGTGTCTTCGGGCATCGACTTCTACCCCGACTGGGTGTTCCAGGGGGCAACGGTAACCAGCGGCAAAGGCGCCAACGCCGAACAAGTGGCCGAGTTTGCCCTGGCTTTGGTGTTCGCCGCCGCCAAGCAACTGCCCGGTCTGTGGGTCAAGGACGCCGACTGGCGCCTGACCCCGCTGGCCCCCTTGCGTGGTCGCACCCTGGGCATCCTCGGCTTCGGCAGTATCGGCCAGAGCCTGGCGCGCAAGGCCGTGGCCCTGGGGCTTCGGGTTCTGGCCCTGAGCCGCCCCGGCCAGGGCATCGCAGACATCCCTGGCGTAGAACCTGTGGCCGACCTGCGACAGCTGTTCGCCGGCAGCGACCATCTGGTGCTGGCCGCCCCGCTCACTGCGGCCACCCGTGGCCTGATCGACCGCCAGGTCCTGGCCTATGCCCGCCCCGGCCTGCACCTGATCAACATTGCCCGCGGCGGCTTGCTCGACCAACAGGCCCTGCTCGACGCCCTGGACAGCGGCTTGATCGGCCGGGCCAGCCTGGATGTCACCGAACCCGAGCCACTGCCGGCAGGCCACCCGTTGTACCACCACCCACGGGTGTTCCTGTCACCGCACACCTCGGCCATTTCCGAGGACGGTTACCCGGCCTTTCTCGATGCCTTCATCGCCAACTTCCACCGCTACCGCGAGCAGGCGCCCCTGGCCAACCTGGTCGACACGGCGCGCGGCTACTGATTACCGGAGAGCCCCATGAGTTCACTGTCTGCCTTCACCACCAGCAACTGCAACGTACGCGACCGGGTCAGCGCCGAAGAGTGGGAGGTGCGGGTCAAGCTGGCCGCCGCTTACCGTCTGGCTGCGCTGCTGCGCTGGACCGACCACATCTACACGCACTTCTCGGTCCGCGTGCCGGGGCCGCATGAGCATTTTCTGATAAACGCCTTCGGCCTGCTGTTCGACGAAATTACCGCCTCCAACCTGGTCAAGGTCGACGTCGACGGCGCGATCATCGACGACCCGCTGGGGCTGGGCATCAATCAGGCCGGGTATGTCATTCACAGCGCCATCCACCGCGCACGGCCTGATCTCAAGGCTGTGCTGCACACCCATACTCGCGACGGCGCGGCGGTGTCCGCCCAGCGCGACGGGTTGCTGCCGATCTCCCAGCACGCCTTGGCCTACTACAGCCGCGTGGTTTACCACGACTACGAAGGCGTCGCCCTGGACCTGGACGAGCAAGCACGGCTGGTGGCCAATCTGGGCGACAGCAACATTCTTATTTTGCGCAACCACGGGCTGCTGACCGGAGGTGTCAGCGTGGAACACGCGTTCCGTGAGCTGCACGGGCTGGAGCGGGCCTGCAACATCCAGGTCGCCGCCCAGGCCGGGGGCAACGACCAACTGTTACATGCGTCAAAGGCGGCGATTGCCAAGGTGCATGAGCAGTCCAAGCGGTTTTCCGATGGCCAGGGGGAAGGTATCCAACGGCATTGGGATGCGCTGATTCGGCAGTTGGATCGCGAGGGCCTCGACTACCAGGACTGACTCCAAGGCACCTTTTGCCTGTTCCGGCGAACCGGCCGGAACAGGAGAGCCCCATTCATTGAAGGATCCATCCCATGCCCCCACTGCACCAACTGCTCGCGATCGGCACCCTGGCCCTGGGCCTCACCGCTTGCTCGCCGGCCGACAACACCTCAACCAGCAAGACCCTCAACATCGCCTTCTGGGGTGACAACACCACGCTGGTCAGCGTCGACCCCTTTCAGGTCTACTGGCTCGAACACCGCGTGCTGCTGCGCAACGTCGTCGAGTCGCTCACTGACCAAGACCCGCAGACCGGTCGCATCATCCCGTGGCTGGCGAAAACCTGGGAGGTCGGTGCCGATGCCCTGAGCTATACCTTCCACCTGCGCGAGGACGTCACCTTCAGCAACGGCGAACGCTTCGATGCTCACGCCGTGAAAACTGCCTTCGACAGCAACAAAGCGTTCGCCAGCCAGTTGCCGGCCACCTTCGGTGCCACCTACCTGGCCGGCTACGACCACGCCGAGGTGATCGACGACTTCACCGTGCGCCTGGTCCTGGCAAAACCCAACGCGGGTTTCCTTCAGGCCACGTCCACCACCAACCTGGCCATTCTCGCCCCGGCCTCGTACCGGTTGAGCGCGCAGCAACGCTCGCTGGGCAAGATCATCGGTACCGGGCCATTCACCCTCGATCACTACACCCCGGAGGTCGGCGCACGCCTGCTCAAGCGTGCCGATTACGCCTGGCCCTCGGCCAATGTGCGCAACCAGGGCGCGGCGTACCTGGATGCCGTGGACATCAGCTACATCCCCGAAGAGAGTGTGCGCAACGGCCTGTTCCTGCAAGGCAAGGTCGACATCCTGTGGCCACGCAACCCGTTCTCGGAAGTCGACCTGAAGCTGTTTCAGTCCAAGGGCGCGACCATCCAGAGCCGTTCGCTGCCAGGCCCGGCGCTGAACCTCTACCCCAACACCCGCAACGACCGCCTGCTCGGTGACCGCCAAGTGCGCCTGGCGCTGCAGAAGGCCATCGACCGCACCAGCTACGCGCACACCGTCTACAACACTGCGTTCCCGGTGGTGAGTGGCGTATACGACGTCACCACACCGTTCTTCAAAGCCCAAACCGACAAGCTCGCCTACGACCCCAAAGGCGCCGAGCAACTGCTCGACGCCGCTGGCTGGCACAAAGGCGACGACGGCTACCGGCACAAGAACGGCCAGCGCCTGACGCTGCGCTACAACCTCACACCCGCCGAAAGCGCCGGTGACGTGCTGGTACAGGACCAACTGCGCAAAGTGGGCATCGACCTCAAGCTGAACGTACTGACCCGCGCCGAATGGGTGACCGGCAACTCGACAGGCGCCTACGACCTCACCTCCACCTACATGACCCGCGCCGACCCGATCATCCTGCAGACCATCCTCGACCCGCGCGCCGCCAACAGCGCCACGCTCGCCACCAACACCTACGAGCCCGACACCCTGGCCAAAGCTCAGGCGCTGTTCGACAGCGGTATCACCGCCACTGCCGACACGCAACGGGCCCAGGCCTACGGCCAACTGCAGGACCTGCTGGTCGACGAAGCGTCGGCGTTCCCGCTGTACGAGCGCGTCTGGCAGGCCGCCACCGCGCCGCGGGTCAAGCACTTCCACTGGACCGCCGAAGGCTTCGCCCTGCTCAGTGACATCCAGGTCGGCCAGCCATGAGACGCTACCTGATCGGCCGCGTCGGCCAGGCCCTGCTGGTGTTGTGGGGGGCTTATACCATCACCTACTTCATCCTCTACCTGCTGCCCGGCGACACCTTGGCGATCATGCTGAGCGCCTCCGGCATGGAAGCCGACGGCCTGTCGCCCGAGGACCTGGCCAAAGCACGCACTTACTATGGGCTGGACAAAGGCTTGTTCGAGCAGTATTTCGACCTGCTGTGGCGGGCCCTGCACGGCGACCTTGGCCAATCGCTGTCGCTGGGCCGACCGGTCACGGCACTGTTGGCCGAGCGCCTGCCGCAGACCCTGGCCCTGGCCGGTGCCGCCATTGCCCTGTCGCTGTTGGCGGGTGTCGGCCTTGCCTGTCTGACCGCCTACCTGCAATGGCGTCCACTGAAGACTGCACTGGCGCGCCTGCCCTCGCTGGGCTTCTCGGTGCCGGTGTTCTGGATGGGCCTGCTGCTGATCCAGGTGTTCGCTTTCGCGTTGGGCTGGTTTCCGGCCACGGGCAGTCAAGGCCTGGCCAGCCTGGTGCTGCCGGCCATCACCCTGGCGATCCCCAGCGCTGCGGTGTACGCCCAGGTGCTGCAACGCGGCTTTCAGGGGGTGTGGCAGGAGCCGTACATCACCACCGCCTTCGCCAAGGGCCTTAGCCGGGCCCAGGTTCAGGCACGCCATGGCCTGCGCAACGCAGCGCTGCCGCTATTGACGCTGGTCGGCCTGCAAGTCGGCAATACCGTGTCCGGGGCTGTATTGGTGGAAACCATCTTCTCGCGCAACGGCGTCGGCCGTCTGGCCCAGGAGGCCGTGCTGCGCCAGGACATACCCGTGGTGCTGGCGATCGTCGGGGCGTCGGCTGCGGCCTTCGTGGTGGTGAACCTGCTCGTCGATCTGTTCTATCCCTACCTCGACCCGCGCATCACCCACACCGCGAAGGTGAACTGAGATGACCCTCGACATACCCCTGTCACCCCTCGACACCGCGCCCTCCGAGCCCCGCCCTGCCGCCACCTGGAGGCGTCGCACGCGTTGGCAGCGCGCACACCAGATGTTGGCCCCGCTGCTGCGCCGACCCGGTTTCAGCCTGGCGCTGCTGATCGTAATGTTCGCCCTGCTTTGCGCGCTGGCCCCGCACTGGCTCAGCAGCTTCGATCCCTACGCCACCGCACCCGCCGACAAGCTCAGTCCACCCAGCCTGGCGCACTGGTTCGGCACCGACGAACTGGGCCGCGACCTCTACACCCGGGTGGTGTACGGCGCGCGCCTGTCGGTGCTCGCCGCCCTGCTGGCGGTGGCCATCGCCTTGCTGGGCGGCTTGGGCCTGGGCGTGCTGGCCGGTTTTGCCGGCGGGCGCGTCGACGCGGCGCTGATGCGCCTGATCGACGTATTGCTGGCCCTGCCCGGCCTGCTGTTGGCCCTGGCCATCGTCACCGCCATTGGCTTCGGCACCGTGCCGGTGGCCGTCGCCGTGGGCGTCGGCATCCTGCCCGGTTTTGCCCGCACCACCCGAGCCGAAGTGCTGCGGATCAAGACCCTGCCCTTTGTGGAAGCCGCACGCCTGTGCGGTGCCAGCTGGGCACGCACCCTGCTGCGCCATGTACTGCCCAATGCCTGGAGCCCGGTAGCGGTGCTCGCCACCCTGGACTTCGGCGCTGCCATCCTGGCCACGGCCGGGCTGAGTTTCCTCGGCTTTGGCGCGGCGCCACCCGCCGCGGAATGGGGCACGCTGATTGCCAACGGCCGTCACTTCCTCATCACCGCCCCTTGGCTATCCCTGCTACCGGGGCTGTTCGTGGTGGCCGTGGTGTTCAGCCTCAACCACCTGGCGCGCAGCGCCGAGGAGCATGCCCGATGAGCCAGTCACCCCTGATCGAGGTCCGCGACCTAAGCGTCAGCTACAGCTTCGCCGGGCAACGCAGCCAGGCCCTGCGCCAGCTGTCGTTCAGCCTGGCCCAGGGCGAGACCCTGGCGGTGGTGGGCGAGTCAGGCTCGGGCAAATCGACCCTGGCCAACGCCCTGCTTGGTCTGTTGCCGGGCAATGCACGCATCGACCAAGGCCAGTTATGGGTCGATGGTGTCGATATGGCGCAAGCCAGCGAACGCGCCAGGCGCCAGTTGCGCGGGCGCACCATCGGCCTGGTGCCGCAAGACCCAATGGTCAGCCTTAACCCCACCCAACGGATCGGCCAGCAAATCGCCGAGGCGCTGCAGCTGGCGCGTGGACGACGCTATCCAGGCCAAGAGGCCGAGGTGCTGGCGCTGCTGGACCAGGTCGGCCTCGACGAGCCGGCGCTGCGTGCGCGGCAGTACCCCCATGAGCTGTCCGGCGGCATGCGCCAGCGGGTGCTGATTGCCATCGCCCTGGCCGGCGAGCCACGGTTGATCATCGCCGACGAGCCCACCAGTGCGCTGGACGTGACCGTGCAGCGGCGTATTCTCGATCACCTGCAACTGCTGGTCGCCGAGCGTGGCATCTCGCTGCTGATCATCACCCATGATCTGGGCATGGCCTGTGACCGCGCCGACCGCCTGCTGGTGATGAAGCAGGGTGAGCAGGTCGAACACGGCTCGCCCCGGCAGATCCTCTGGGGCGCCCGGCAACCCTACACCCGCGCCCTGCTCGATGCCGCGCCGGCCTTCGTGCCACGGCGCAGGCCAGCCGCACCGCGGGGCCAGACGCCCCTGCTGCGCCTGAGCCATGTCGGCAAACGGTTCGAGCTGCCCGGCAAAAACGCGCGCTACACCGCCCTGCACGACCTGAGCCTTGAACTGCATGCCGGGCAGACCCTGGCGATTGTCGGCGAATCCGGCTCGGGCAAGAGCACCGCCCTGCGCATCGCCCTGGGCCTGGAGAAGCCCAGTCAAGGGCAGGTGGTGTTCGCCGGCGAGGACGTCACCGATTACACCTGGAGCCAGTTCCGCCCCTTGCGCCGGCGTATCCAGCTGGTGCAGCAAAACCCGTTCGCCGCGCTCGACCCGCGTTTCACCGTGTTCGACAGCATCGTCGAGCCGCTGGTCTCTTTCGGCCTGCTCCGGGGCGAGGCACTGGAGCGCAAGGCCCGCGAGCTGATCACACGGGTGCAATTGCCAGTGCAGTTCCTCGATCGCCTGCCCAGGGAATTGTCAGGTGGCCAGCGCCAACGCGTGGCGATTGCACGGGCGTTGGCACTGGAGCCAGAGGTGCTGCTGCTCGATGAGCCAGTCAGTGCACTGGACGTGTCTGTGCAGGCGCAGATCCTCGCCCTGCTGGACGAATTGCAGCGCGAGCTCGGCATGGCCTATGTGCTGGTCTCCCATGACCTGGCGGTGGTGGCGAGCATGGCAGACCAGGTGCTGGTGCTACGGCGCGGGCAGGTGGTCGAGCAAGGGCCGGCGCTGCAGGTGCTCAGCAAGTCGGCCAGCGCCTACACACGGGCGCTGATCGACGCGATACCAGGGCATTCACGCAGCGTGTTGCCCGTGGCGATTTAACGGTTGTGCCGTGCGGCACTGACGTGTTGCACGGATCGACCCTTGGTGCACATCTGAAAAGAGGTATTGACCATGAGTAAACGGCAGGTCCATCTCGGCGCCATGATCCACGGCGTCGGCCACAAAAGGAGTTCCATTGCATGAGCCTCGAATTCATTGGCCTGATCGGCCCCCATGAAAGCAGCGAATCACAGGCGCCGCGCGGACCGCAGGTTGACCTGGGCTTCATCAAGGCCTTCGCCCAGGCCCAGGAGTACGCCGGCTTCGACAAGGCCCTGCTGGCGGTGAATACCAGCGCGCCAGACTCGATGATTCTCGCCAGCTACGTGGCCGCGCTCACCGAGCGCATCGGCCTGCTGGTGGCACACCGCCCCGGCTTCCAGGCACCGACCTTCGCTGCCCGCCAATTCGCCACCCTCGACCAGCTCAGCCGCGGCCGTGCTTCGATCAACGTGATAACCGGTGGCGACAGCGGCGACCTGCAGCGCGACGGTGACTTTCTCGACAAAGATGCCCGCTACGCACGTACCGACGAGTACCTCGATGTGCTGCGTAACACCTGGACCCAGACGTCGCCCTTCGACCACCACGGCGACCACTACCGGGTAGAGGACAACCTGACCTTGGTCAAACCCGTGGGCAAGCTGCCGGTGTACTTCTCCGGCGCCTCGGACGCGGCGGTAGAAGTCGCGGCCAAGCATGCCGACGTCTACATGATGTGGGGCGAGCCGCTGGAGCAGGTGCGCGAACGCATCGCCCAGGTGCGCAAGGCCGCCGCTCGCCATGGGCGTGAGCAGCACATTCGCTTCAGCCTGTCGCTGCGGCCGATCCTGGGGGCCACCGAGGAGGAAGCCTGGGCCCGCGCTGAACGCATCCTGGCCGATGCACAGCAGCGTATTGGCATCCGCCAGGGCAACCGCCGCGAGAAGAATTCCGGCAAGAGCAACGTGGGGTCCGAACGCCTGGTGCAACTGGCCAGTCAGCGCAAGGTCCACGACACTCGGCTGTGGACAGAGATTGCCGCACTGGGTGGCGGGGCCGGTAATTCCACCTCGCTGGTCGGTACCGCCGAACAGGTCGCCGAAGCGACGCTGGCGTACTACGACCTGGGCGTGAGCACGTTCCTGTTCCGTGGCTTCGATCAGTTGCGTGATGCCGTGGAGTATGGGCAGGCGCTGATTCCGCGGATTCGGGCGCTGGTAGCAGACCAGGAAGCCGGTCGCAGCACCCGCAGCGCCTGATCTGCACCGGCCTCTTCGCGACCAAGGACGTTCCTACAGGTGATTGAAGATCCCTGTAGGAACGGTTGTTAGCCGCGAAGAGGCCGGCCCAGGCGATCTAGCGGCCAGACCGCGGTATCGCCAACCCCAAGCTTTCCCGAAGGGTCGTGCCCTCATACGCCGTGCGATACACCCCACGTGCCTGCAGCAACGGTACCACTTCTTCGGTAAACCGCCGGAACTGGCCAGGATGACCAATGTAGATATTGAACCCATCCAGCGCCCGCGCTTCGAACCACTCGGCCATCTTCGCCGCCACGGTTTCGGCCGAACCAACGAAGGCCCCTGGCCGTAACTGACGGCCAAACTCAACAGCCTGACGCAGACTGAAGGCCTTGTCCCGCGCCTGGTCGGCAATACGCTTGGCATTCGTGAAAAAGCTGCTCCGTGCAAACTCCAGGCTCTCTTGCGGGAACGGGGCATCCAGGTCGTACTGGCTGAAATCATGCCAGCCGAAGTTGCGCCCGAATTCCTTCAACGCCAGTTCGAAACTGTGGTCGGCCTGATGGTAATGGCGCTCGATCTCACGGGCGTGGGCGTCGTTGTCACCCACGTAGATCTCCGCGCCGGGCAATACCAGCAACTGCTCCGGGTCGCGACCCAGGCGCGCGGCGCGGCGTTTGATGTCGCGGTAGAAGGCCTGGCCCTGCTCGATGCTGGCGGCGTGGGTGAACACCACATCAGCCGTGGCGGCCCCGAGCGCTCGGCCTTGTTCGGAATCGCCCGCCTGGAAGATCACCGGCTGCCCCTGGGGCGAGCGCTGGATGTTAAGCGGGCCGACGACCGAGAAATGCTTACCCTTGTGGTTGAGCGCATGCAGCTTGGTCGGGTCGAGGAACCGGCCACTGGCCCGATCACGGGGGAAAGCATCGTCTTCGTACGACTGCCACAGCCCCTGCACGACTTGCACATGCTCCTCGGCACGGGCGTAACGGGTGTCGTAGTCATAATGCTCGTCGAGCCCGTAGTTACCGGCAGTGCCGGCATCGCCGCTGGTGACCACGTTCCACCCTGCACGGCCCTTGCTGATCAGGTCCAGCGAAGCCAGGCGGCGGGCGACGTTGAAGGGCGCGTTGTAAGAAGTGGTAAGGGTACCCACCAGGCCGATATGGCGGGTGCTGACCGCCAGAGCCGAGAGCAGGGTCAACGGTTCCAGCCGATTGAGATAGTGCGAAGGCGAGCCGGGGGTGATGAACTGGCTGTCGACGATGAACATCAGGTCGAACAACGCGGCTTCCGCCTGCCGGGCGATGGCGATGTACCAGTCGATGTTCACGCTGGCGTCGGCGGGCAGTTCGGGGTCGAGCCACAGGTTGTGCCGGCCCGGGCCGCCACTGCCCATGGTCAGGGCGCCAAGTTTGATCTGTCGTTTGCTCATGGGAGTTCCTGTTGGATGGTCCATATCTGAATGCCGCCGCGGTCCTTGCGCAGCGGCCTAGTTATTGCCGAACGCTGCGTTGAACGAGGTATCGAACAGGCTTTGCGCCGGGTATGCCTTGATCAGCCCGAGCCCGGAGAAGAAATCCACGGTTTTCTGCGCATCGGCGATCACCTGCGGGTCCAGCGGCGCGAGGTCGGTGCGTGCACGGGCGAACCAGGCACGGGCGATGTCGCGATCAGCACGGGTGAGCTTGGCCCACGCGTCGGCGTAGGCCTCGGTATTGGCAGGGGCACTCAGGGTCCAGTCACGGGCCTTTTTCAGGCGCTGGAGGAAATCGGCGATCTGCGCACGCTTGAGTTCCACCGCCTTGCTGTTGGCGACCACGAAGCTCTGCGCCGGGATTACCCCATCGGCGGTGGCCAGCACCCGGGCGCCCTGCCGCTCCTGTTGAGTGACGTAAGGCTCCCAGGTGGCGATCACATCCACCGAACCACCGTCCAAGGCGTGGGATGCATCCAGCGCACTGAGGTAACGCAGCTCCACGGCATCACGCGGCACCCCGGCCTTGTCCAGGGCACTGAAAAGCAATTGCTGGCTCCACGAGCCTTTCCAGATGGCCGCGCGTTTGCCGCGCAGGTCCTGCAGGCTATGGATCGGCGAATCCTTGCGCGCCAGGATGGCCACGCCTTCGAGGTTCTGCCGGCTGACCGCAATCACCTTGATCGGCGCCCCCAAGGCACCGAGGAACAGAGGCGGCGCGTCGCCCAGCAGGCCGATATCGAGACTGCCGACGTTGAGCGCTTCGGCCACCGGGGAGCCTGCGGTGAACTGCTTCCACTCCAGGGTGTAAGGCAGTTGTTCTAGCACGCCGGCGGCTTCCATCACGGCACGAGCGTTGTAACTCTGGTCACCGACCACCAGGGTCTGGGCGGCGGCGGCAAGGCTGAAAGTGGTGGCCAACACGGTGGCGGCCAGCTGTTTGAAGTAACGCACGTTCGTCTCCAGATACCCGCTTGGGGCATGTGAGGCGATCCGCGCGTGCGGTCTCGTCTGTGATTGTTTATAGCTCCGAGGTATTAACGGAGTATTCTTTATAATCTAATCAGTGTCACCCATCCTGTGAAATGCACGTTGGGTATATCCTCATGCCTTTCACTGCGGCAATTTCAAAAGAAACGGTCCATTCTGTAAATGCATATTTTGCATATTAGCTTATGTTTATTTTGCATTTTGAGAATAGAAAAAAGGTTTGCTAGGGTTAACTGAAACCTGAGAGCAGAGCCTGAACCATGACCGAACCCCTGCGCCCGCAGCGCTTGCGCCACTTCATCGACCACCTCGCCACGCTGCTTGACCAAAAGCCTGACGAAGCCACCCTGCTCGACGCAGGCCAAGGCCTGCTGGCCGAGCTGGTCGCCCATGACGACTGGCTGCCGGACGACCTCGCCCAGCCCGACCCGCAGCGCTATCAGCAATACCTGCTGCACTGCGACTCGCGCCAACGTTTCTCGGTGGTGAGCTTCGTCTGGGGCCCGGGGCAGCAAACACCGATCCACGACCACCGGGTCTGGGGGCTGATCGGCATGCTGCGCGGTGCCGAGCACGCTCAGGGCTTCGTGCGTGACGCCAGGGGCGCTTTGTTGCCAGAGGGGGCCCCCATCCGTCTGATGCCCGGCCAGGTGGAAGCGGTGTCGCCGCGCATCGGCGACATTCATCAGGTGAGCAATGCGTTCGCCGACCAGGTATCGATCAGCATTCACGTCTATGGCGGCAACATCGGCGCCGTCAAGCGCGCGGTGTACGCCTTGGATGGCAGCGAAAAACCGTTTGTCTCCGGCTATTCCAATACCCGCCTGCCAAACATCTGGGACCTGTCCAAAGAGAACCCTGCCCCATGAGCACCGTCACCACCCGCCGTTACCACGACATCCGCCGTGCTTTACTGGCCAAGGAGGAGCTGGCCCTGATCGACGTACGCGAAGAAGACCCTTTCGCCCAGGCCCATCCGCTGTTCGCGGCCAACATACCCCTGTCGAAACTGGAGCTGGAAATCTTCGCCCGCGTACCCCGGCGGGACACCGCCCTCACCGTCTACGATGACGGTGAGGGGCTCGCCGCTGTCGCCGCGCAGCGCTTACTGGCCTTGGGCTACGTCAATGTTGCCGTGCTTGATGGCGGCCTTGCCGGCTGGCGCGCTGCGGGCGGCGAGTTGTTTCGTGATGTCAACGTGCCAAGCAAAGCTTTCGGCGAACTGGTGGAGAGCGTGCGCCACACGCCTTCGCTGGCTGCCGAACAGGTCAAGGCGCTGCTTGATGGACAGGCCAATGTGGTGGTCCTCGATGCCCGCCGTTTCGACGAATACCAGACCATGAGCATCCCCGGCGGCATCAGCGTGCCTGGCGCCGAACTGGTGCTGCGCGTGGCCGAACTGGCGCCTGACCCGGCGACCCAGGTGATCGTCAACTGTGCCGGGCGCACCCGTAGCATCATCGGCACCCAGTCGCTGATCAATGCCGGCATTCCCAATCCGGTGGCGGCCCTGCGCAATGGCACCATCGGCTGGACCCTGGCGGGGCAGCAACTGGCTCATGGTCAGGACCGCCGCTTTGCCGAGGTCACCGCGGTTACCCGCGCCAACGCCGCCGGCCAGGCCCGGGCGGTAGCAGACCGCGCCGGCGTGCTGCGCCTGGACCGCGCCGGGCTGGGCCAGTGGCAGGCCGACACGCAGCGCACCCTCTACCTGTTCGATGTGCGTACGACCGAGGAATACAGCGCCGGTCATCTGCCGGGCAGCCGCCCGGTGCCCGGCGGGCAACTGGTTCAAGAGACCGACCACGTCGCCAGTGTGCGCGGGGCGCGCATCGCGCTGGTGGACGACGATGGCGTGCGCGCCAACATGAGCGCCTCGTGGCTGGCACAGATGGGCTGGCAAGTCGCTGTGGTCGACGGGCTGACTGCAGCGGACTTCAGCGACCGGGGCGAATGGCAACCGCCGCTGCCCGAATTGCCGGAGGCCAGCGAAATAACCGTCGAGCAACTGGCCAGCTGGCTGCAGGAAGACGGCACCGTAGTACTGGACTTCACCGCCAGTGCCAATTACGTCAAGCGCCATATCCCGGGCGCGTACTGGGCGATCCGTGCCCAGCTGGCCGACGCCCTGGAACGGCCGCCCGAGGCCCGCCGTTATGTGTTGACCTGTGGCAGCAGCCTGCTGGCGCGTTTCGCCGCGCGCGACCTGCAGACGCTGACCCGCACGCCGGTTTACGTGCTCGCAGGAGGCACCGCACGCTGGATCGCCGCCGGTCTTCGATTGGAAGGCGGTGAGGCCCGCCTTGCCGTACCGCGCAGCGATCGCTACCGGCGTCCCTATGAAGGCACAGACAACCCACACGAGGCGATGCAGGGCTACCTGGACTGGGAATTTGGCCTGATTGCGCAGCTTGAGCGCGATGGCACTCATGGTTTCAGGGTGCTTTGAACCGTATCCACGGTGGTATCTGAAACGACGCGCTGGATCGAAAGCGGGCCTGGACGGCCGAAAGCTTTCGAACCAGACGCGTTACAACGGTAATAACCGTTGCTGGTCGGCTCTCGTCGATACACAACGCTTGATGAGTGATGATCAACGGAGCCTGTACCAGATACTCAGTGGTGGGTCTGAAACATCACATTAGAAATGCACCTTGATCAATGCACTCAACGCGTTCTGATCGGTCGGAAAGCCGTGGCTGTCTTCGATGCCATATTTGTCGGACCAATAGTCCCATTCGATCCCGGCATAGAAACGCGCCGGCGCTTGCCCCATCGCCTTACCGACGTCGTACTTGATCTGGGGGTTGAAGTGGAAACTCTTGGCTACGTAGTTCGAGGTACCCTTCGTCCCCACATCATTGACGTACCACTCCAGATAACCGTCGAACAAAATGTCTGAGCGGCCGAGCGGTATCGTCATGGCCCAGGTCGGGTTGATCTGCCACTGTCCAGACGCTTTACCGGTTACCCCATCGGGCTTGCGGTAGTAAGTGTTGAGTGAAAAACGATCAAATCCAGGCAGGTTCAGGTCAACAGCGGGCCCAAGCAGGTACTTTCGATTGCGCCCTTCTCCGCGCTCATAGGTGGCAGCGATCAACACATCCTTGACGATGCCATAGCTGAGACGGTGACCACTGATTTTGCCGAGCGACAGTCGCGGTGAAAACTCGCCGTAATAGGTGTAGCCATCGTTGCCGGACAAGCCGTTGGACCACTTGTTATCAACGAACAAGAACATGTCGCCCCACGTCCAGCCACTGGCGTGCTCGAAGGTGATGGTTTGCTGGATATCGTTGCCGGTGCCATCGACTTTATAACCGTGACCGTAGAGGTAGCTGAGGCTGTTGTTGCTCCACATCAGCGGATTCGCCTGGGCACTGCCAGTGGCCAACGCGCAGAGTGGGACGACGCTGTGAAGCAGCCAGGAAAGAGCGTTCGGTTTCATTTGCATCCCTTGGGTCGTGATTGTTGGTTTTCGCCAGCAAGGGGATGCAGCAGCGGACGACCTCTCCTCTGGCCCCGGCTCATGCCGAGGCGCCACCCTTGCCGGGGGAGCGGCGCAAGGCCGCCAGAGCAATGTCCCATGCCATCTTTGGGCACTGACCGCTTCTACTCGAGTTAGCGCAAAGCAGGGCGCGTGCCAACTAATCGGATACACGTAAATTGCTTATTGTGAGCAATCCCAAGCATCAATGAACACCATCCCACCAGAACATTGCGCACTTTATTAGTGCTCAATCGGTACGTTCTGCACCTTCTCAACTCACGCGTCAGTGCCGGCCCCCTCGGGTGCGGGTCGCTACACCGCAAAGTCAGCGGTTTCATGAAATTGGCATGCTTCTGGCTTCTTGTATCAGCGAGTAGAAGCGGTCAGTGCCAGGCATGGCATGGGGCATTGCTCTTGCGTCCTTCGGGGCGTACATCCGAGCGGATGTTTGAACGAGGCTATGGCAGCCCCGGGCAAGAGAGCAATGTCAGTCGCCAGTTCACGCCCTTTTGCTTCGCGACGCCATTCTCTTCCCCCGTTCTCTCCGCCCGGCTCCTTCGCTGTCGCGCTATCCGGCGCACGGCGGTTTTTTGAATCGGGGTGAAGAACACATGATGAAAACGCGTTTTGCCTTGGCTCGCCCGTTACGCTCGCTGTTGGCAGCAGCGTTGCTCCCCACCACGCTGACGATCGCTCCGCTGGCGATCGCTGGCGACAAAGTGGTGTTGCTGACCTCTTGGTATGCTCAGGCCGAACAGGGCGGCTTCTACCAGGCACTGGCCGATGGGTTGTACGAAAAGGAAGGCCTGGATGTGTCCATCCGAATGGGGGGACCACAGGTCAATGGCATGCAACTGCTGGTCAGCAAGCAAGCTGATTTCATCGTCAACTATGACCTGCAGATTCTAAAAAGTGTCGAGCAAGGCCTGCCAGTGGTCGCAGTGGCTGCGCCCTTCCAGGGAGACCCGCAAGGGTTGATGACCCACGCGGACGTCAGCGGACTTGATGCTCTCGGTGGCAAGCCTGTGCTGGTGTCCACTTCGGGCCAGCAAACCTGGTGGCCTTGGCTGAAGGGTAAATATCAATTGGCTGACAACCAGGCGCGGCCTTACACCTTCAACCTGCAACCCTTTCTAGCCGACCCGCAAACCACACAACAGGCGTATGCCAGCTCGGAACTGTTCCAGGCGATAAAGGCAGGCGTGACCCCTAACTTTTTCCTCTTCGCAGATGCCGGTTATCCACCCTACGGATCCACCGTGGTCACCCGTCAAGACATCATCGCTGAGCACCCGGAGCGGGTAGCAGGTTTCGTGCGCGCGTCCATGGAGGGTTGGAAGCGCTATCTGGATGACCCCAGCGCCGGCAATGCACTGATCAAGCGCGACAACCCCAACATGACCGATGAACTGCTGGCCTGGGGCGTCTCGACCCTCAAGCAGTACCGCCTGATCACCGGTGGAGAGGCCGCAACCCAGGGGATCGGCACCATGACTGACAGCCGCTGGCAAGCGACCCGCGACTTCATGGTCGAGGCGGGTCTGCTCGGTCCCGACGCACCTTGGCGCAACGCGTATACCACGCGCTTTGTGCAAGACCTGAAGGTACTCCCTGAGGCCGAGCAGGTCGGCAGCCGCTGAACACCATAACAAGCTCAACGCTGTGAGGAATCCTGATTATGTTGGTTACCAAACAACCTGTATTGCGCCGTTTCTGGTATGCCCTGCTCCCCATGACAGCCCTCGAAGACGGCCCAAAGCCATTCACCCTTCTGGGTGAAGCGCTGGTGTTGTGGAAGCGTCCCGATGGTACCCCGGTGGCAATGCGGGACCGCTGCTGCCACCGCACCGCCAAACTGTCCAAAGGCTTCGTCAGTGCTGAAGGCAATATCGCCTGCGGGTATCACGGCTGGGAATACGACTGCACCGGCACGTGCGTGAAGATCCCGCAGAATCCCACCGGCGCTATTCCTCCGGGTGCCGTGGTGAAGGCTTATCACTGCCAGGAAAAGTACGGCTATGCCTGGGTCAGCCTGGACGACCCGCTACAACCGATCCCTGAGTTCCCGGAAGACGGCGCCCCCGGTTACCGACGCATCTTCCAGTTTTACGAAGAGTGGAAGACCAGCCCGCTGCGGGTCATGGAGAATTCCTTCGACAACTCGCACTTTTCCTTCGTGCACAAGGCCAATTTCGGCTTGTTCGACCAGCCGCAACCGGCCAGTTACGAGTTTCGCGAAACCGATTATGGCTTCGAAGCCGAGACCCGCGTGCCGATCCGCAACCCCGAGGCAAGCTTCCGTATCACCGGTACGACCGAGCCGATTACCCAGCGGCACCTGCTCAACCGCTATTACCTGCCCTTCTCCCGGCGCTTCGGCTGCATGTATCCGGACAGCGGTATCCATCACATCATCTACAACTGCGCCACGCCCATCGACGACAACCGACTGATGCTCGTGCAGTGGTTGTATCGCAACGACAGCGAAGAGCAATGCTCGACCCAGGAACTGATCGACTGGGACGCAGCGATCACAGCCGAAGACCGCGACATCCTGGAGGCTACCGATCCTGACGCATGTGTCGACATCCGGCGCAGGGTGGAACTGCACATGCCATCGGACAAGCCTGGGTTGGTTATCCGTCGGCAACTACTGGGTCTGCTTGAAGCCCATGGCGAAAGCGAAGTGTTCCTCAGCCACTGACACTTGCCCAACGCCCCGGTGCGCCGGGGCATACACCACCGCTCATGACCCACGGGGAGAGCGCTATGTTGATGCAGATCCTATCCAAGGCCGACGTCCAGCCGCAGGCCCTGCCGAACACCATCGGTGTGGACACTCCTTTGTTCGCCAATCAGGTGGAAAAAACCTACAGCAATGGCACCCATGCCTTGAGCCGCGTGAAACTGGCGATCGAACGCGGCGAGTTCGTCTCGCTCTTGGGCCCGTCGGGGTGTGGCAAAAGCACCCTGCTGAAAATGTTCGCCGGGCTCGAACAGCCCTCCGCCGGCCATGTGCGCTGGTGGGGCAAGGATGCCCCGGGTACGGACCACCACGCAGGCACACCGGGGCGCAGCCTGGCCATGGTGTTCCAGGAAGCCACCCTGATGCCATGGGCCAAAGTGCACGACAACGTGCGCTTGCCCCTGGACTTGGCTGGCGCCCCCAAGGCCCAGAGCCAGCCCAAGGTGCAAGCCGCCCTGGAACTGGTGGGGCTGGGCAAGTTCGGCGACGTTTACCCGCGGGAGCTCTCCGGCGGTATGCAGATGCGCGCCTCCATTGCCCGGGCATTAGCCACCGAACCCAATCTGCTGCTGATGGACGAACCCTTCGGCGCTCTGGACGAGTTCACCCGCAACAAGCTCGATAGCGACCTGCGCCAGCTCTGGCTCCAGCGCGACCTGACGGTGGTATTCGTGACCCACAGCATCTTCGAGGCGGTGTACCTGTCTTCGCGGGTGATCGTGATGGGCGCGCGTCCCGGTCGGGTGATCGCCGATGTAATCATCGACGGCCCACTGGAGCGCGACGAGGCATACCGCACTTCACCGGCGTTCATCGAGCAATGCGCGCACCTGTCCCGACTCCTGGCCCAGGCCAATGGCGACCCTTCCTGAGAGCATCATCATGAGCCGACCCTCTACTCCCTGGCTACGCCACCCTTCTGTACTACGCATCGTTTCACCATTACTGGTTGGCGCCTTGCTGCTCGGCGTCTGGCAACTGGCATGCATCGCCTGGAAAGTCCCGGTGTACCTGGTACCGTCACCAGCCGATATCGGCCGCACCCTGGTCGCCGATGGCCCGATGCTGCTGGGGGCACTGTGGATGACCCTGAAGATCACTTTCCTGTCATTCGCCCTCGCCGTGGTCATCGGCACGCTGGCGGCGTTCGTGTTCGTGCAGAGCCGCGTCGTGGAGGCCAGTCTGTTTCCCTACGCGATCCTGCTGCAGGTAACGCCGGTGGTGGCCATCGCGCCGTTGATCATCATCTGGTGCAGCGACACGACCTTGGCGTTGGTGATCTGCGCCACGCTGGTGGCGATCTTCCCGATCATCGCCAACACCGTCCTGGGCCTGCGCAGCGTCAACCCTGGCCTGCTCAACCTGTTCCACCTGAACCGCGCCAGCCGCTGGCAAGTGCTGTTGCGCCTGCGCATTCCCAGCGCCTTACCGTGCTTTTTCGCTGGCCTGCGCATCGCCAGCGGCTTGGCATTGATCGGCGCGGTGGTGGCCGAGTTCGTCGCCGGTACGGGTGGCACGGGCGCGGGCCTGGCGTATCAGATCCTGCAAGCGGGATTCCAGCTCAACATCCCCCGCCTATTCGCCGCCCTGGTGTTGATCGCCCTGACCGGCGTGGCGCTGTTCAGCCTGATGGCTTTGCTGGCTCGTTTGAGCCTGCGCCACTGGCACGAAAGCGAGCTGGGCTGAGTTCCATGCGAAACGCCGTACTGCCTATGGAGACGAACATGAAACACACCAACAGCTGGCTGATCCGTAACGCCAGCGCCATCCTCACTGGCCTGCGTGGCGGCGCCGCGCGCCATGTGGGGCCGGACATCCGCATCACCCAAGGGCGTATCGCTGCCCTGGGCTCGCTGCAACCGTTACCCGGTGAGCAAGTGCTCGATGCCACCGATTGCGTGGTGTATCCAGGCTGGGTGAACACCCATCATCATCTGTTCCAGTCCTTGCTCAAGGGCATTCCCGCTGGCATCGACCAGAGCCTTGGTGCCTGGTTGGGGGCCGTGCCCTATCGCTATCGCGGGCTGTTCGATGAGCACAGTTTCCGCTTGGCCGCACGGGTCGGGCTGGTGGAGCTGGCCCGCTCCGGCTGCAGCACGGTGGCCGACCATCATTACCTGTACTTGCCAGGCATGGCCTTCGACAGCGCACAGATCCTCTTCGAAGAGGCCAAGCGCCTGGGGCTGCGCTTCGTCCTTTGCCGGGGCGGCGCAACCCAGGTACGTCAGGCTGAAGGCCCCGCGACAGCCGGACCTGAGACCCTCACGCAGTACCTGGACGATGTTCAGCGCTTGGTACAGGTCTACCATGATCCCGCCGACGATGCCTGGCGCCGTGTGGTAATGGCACCGACCAGCCCGCCCTACTCCATGCCGCCCGAGCACCTGCGCGAGACCGCCCGCGCCGCACGCCGCCTGGGCATCCGCCTGCACAGCCATTTGAGCGAAACCGTGGAGTACCAGAACGAAGTCCATGATCGCCACCGCCTCTCGCCCGTGGTGTTCTGCGCGGAGCAGGAATGGCTCGGGCCGGACGTGTGGTTCGCGCACCTGGTCAAGCTGAGCGCCGAAGAAATCCAGCTGCTGGGCGCCACCGGCACCGGCATCGCCCACTGCCCACAAAGCAATGGCCGGCTTGGCAGTGGTATCGCAGATATCGTTGCCATGGAGGCCGCAGGCATGTCGGTCTCGATCGGCGTGGATGGCGCTGCCTCCAACGAAGCCTGCGACATGATCAGCGAAACCCACGCCGCCTGGCTGATGCAAAGGGCCAAGGCTGGCGAACGCGCCATGGCCCGCCATGCTGGCGGCGATCTGGAGGGTGGTGCCCATGTCACCAGCGTGGAGGACGTTGTGCGCTGGGGCACAGCAGGTGGCGCCCAGGTGCTGGGCCTGGACGCCATCGGCACGCTGCAGGTCGGCATGGCGGCGGACCTGGCGATCTACCGCCTCGATCAACCCCGCTACTTCGGTCTGCACGATCTGGGTATCGCGCCAGTGGTAGGCGGTGGCCGTCCGACGCTGCGGGCATTGCTGGTAGGCGGCCGCCTGAGCGTGGAAAACGATGCGATTCCTGGCCTGGACCTCGCCGAATTGGGCAGCCAGGCACGCCAGGCTGTACTTCATCTGCAACAGGCCGCGGGGGTACGCGCATGAGCTGGACACCTCTGCAGGTGCGGGCCCTGCGCCTCGAAGCCGAAGACGTGCTGGGTGTCGAACTGGCCCCGCCGGGTCCAGCTTCCCTGCCCTTCGACTGGGCACCCGGTGCTCATGTGGACCTGCGCCTGGGCAATGGCGTGGTACGCCAATACTCAGTGGTCAGCCTGCCCGAGGACGGTCATGTATACCTGGGCATCAAGCGCGAAAAAGCCTCCCGCGGCGGCTCGCAATGGCTGCACGAGCACCTGCGGCTGGGTGCCCGGGTGGAGGTGGGCCTGCCGCGTAATCTCTTTAGCCTGCAACCTGGCACAGGACAGGTCGTCTTGGTGGCCGCAGGCATAGGAATCACGCCACTGCTCGCCATGTACCGGCAATGCCAAGCGCAAGGTCGGTCGGTGCGCTTGCTGTTTTTCACCCGCGATGCCAAACAGGTGCCTTTTATCCAGTACCTCGATGCGAATACCGAGGTTCATGCAGGCTTGCGCGCCCCGATGATCGCCGGGTACCTGGAGGAACACCTGCCGGCCTGGGACGGCAGCGCAAGCCTCTATTGCTGTGGCCCTGCCGGTTTCATGGCGTGTGTCGAACAGGTCGCGCTGGCAAGCGGCTGGCCAACCACGGCGCTTCACCGCGAACATTTCCAGGCCACAGAGCCCACCTTGCACGTCGAGCGTCACTGCACGCTGGTGCTACAGCGCAGTCGTCTCCAGGTCGAGGTGCAACCGGGCGAAAGTTTGGTACAGGCGGCATCGCGGGCGGGCGTGGAGCTACCCGTGTCATGTGGAATGGGTATCTGCGGCGCCTGTGTCAGCCGGGTCATCGAGGGGGCGCCTGATCACCGCGACGAGTACCTCAGCGATGCCCAGCGCAACAGCGGAGAATGGATAACGCCCTGCGTATCGGGCTGCCACAGCGCCCGGTTGGTGCTGGACATTTGACCATCGCCCGCAGCTGCCCGACGGCCAACGGCTGACGGCAGCTGCGCACGTCCCCTCCTCGCGGCCCATGGCTTTGTCCCTAATCGAAGATCGCTACCGCCCGGACGAAGCCGGCTGAGGCATGCCGGATCTTGTAAGGGAAGCAACTTATCAGAAACCCATCCGCCGGTAGCTGCTCCAGATTGGCCAGCTTCTCCATCTGCCCATAGCCGATATCACGCCCGGCCTTATGGCCCTCCCAAATGATCGAGGCGTCGCCCGTTTCACTGAAGCGTTCGCGGGTGAACTTGAATGGCGCATCCCAACTCCAGGCATCGGTACCGACCACCCTCACCCCGCGCTCCAGCAGGTACAACGTCGCCTCGCGGCCCATCCCCACTCCTGCTTCGAGATAGCCAGGCTGGCCGAACAAGCTGCCCGCGCGGGTGTTCACAAGCACGATGTCCAGCGGCTGCAGATCATGCCCAATACGCGCAAGCTCGGCCTCTACCTGGGCCGCAGTGACCACGTGGCCATCCGGCAAATGACGAAAATCCAGCTTCACCCCCGGCTGCAGGCACCACTCCAGCGGCAGTTCGTCGATGCCGAAGGCCGGCTTGCCACCGTCGGTGGTGGATGCGTAGTGCCAGGGCGCGTCCATGTGAGTACCGCTGTGAGTGGTGATCTGCAGGCGCTCTGCCGCCCAGGACTCGTCGCCCGGCAGGTCCTCCTTGCGCAGCCCGGGAAACATCGCGGCCATCTCCGGCCAACCCTGCTGATGATCCATATAATCGATCTTCGGCAGCAAAGGTGGCGGATCAGTGTAAGGGTTGTTGTCCAGGGTGACAGACAGGTCCAGCAAGCGACGTGTGTTCAAGCTCATACGAGGATTCCTTTGCGGATGGCCGCGCGACGGGTGTGGCGCGGCGGCAAGTCGAGGGCATTACGCAGCAGACCGGCCACTGAACCGTCGTGGCAGAAGCCCAGTTCGCGGGCGAACGAGGTACGCAACGGTGGGTAGCGGCCAAACAGGCTTTCGAGCTGGGGATCGGGGGCGAAGGCGATGCGCTCACGGTTGGCCTCGCCAACAACAGCCGCCAGCCCGGTCAGCACCTGGGCGATGGTCAAATGCAACACAGGCAGTTGCCAGACCCGCTGGCTGCCCGGCGCTTCCAGCTCGGCGGCGTGCAGCAGGTTGTCCACGCAACAACGGGCCGACATCCACCAGGCGCTCGCTTCGGGTGACACCGGGCAGGTGTAGGCCTCCCCGGCCACATAGGCGTGCAATAGGTCGCTCATGAACGCCGAGCGCAGACCATTCGGCTCGCGCGGGCGAGCAACGATACCGGGCAAACGCAAGGCGCGGCCGTCAACCTCGCCACGCCGGGCAAGGTCTTGCAACGCGATCTCCACCATGCGTTTGTGCGCCGCATAGGACAGTTGCGGCGACGCTGGCTGGCCTTCGTCCATGCGCGTCGGCAACTTGCCGCCGTACACCGCGACGCTGCTGGCGTACACCAGCACCGGTGGACAGAGGGGATTACGCAGTTGGTCGAGCAGCTCCAGGCTTGCTTGCAGGTTTACCTGGTAACCCCGTTCGTACTGCGCCTCGGCAGCGCCGCCAGGTACGCTGACGAGATGGAAGACTACATCGACACCGTCAGCCAGCACCCGACGCAGCAAGGCCGCGTCGGTGACGCTACCGTGATGACGACGCAGGCGCGCGTCTTCGGGCAGGCCATCCAGTGCCTGATCCAGCACCAGCAATGCCTCGATTCGCCGCCCGCGCAGCTCGCCCAGGTCCAGCAGGCGCTGCACCAACTGGCGCCCGACGAAGCCATTGGCGCCGGTGACCATCACTCGCATGGCCAGCCTCCCCGCACCACGCGCTGGTCAATGGCCCCGAACAGCACCTCGCCCTCGGGCCCGCGAGCCTCCATGCGCACCCGGTCGCCAAAGCGCATGAAGGCCGTGCGCGGCGCACCGCAGGCGATGGTTTCGATGGCGCGGCGCTCGGCGATGCACGCCGAGCCCACGCTGCGCTCGTCGTTGGACACGGTGCCGGAGCCCAGTAGCGTGCCCGCACTCAAGCGTCGCGTCAGCGCCGCATGGGCAATCAACTGGTGGAAACCGAAGTGCATGGCGCCGCCATGGGGATGGCCGAACCACTCGCCATTCCAGTGCACGTGCAGCGGCAAGTGCACCCGGCCGTCGCGCCAGGCCTCGCCGAGTTCGTCCGGGGTGACCGCGACGGGCGCGAAACTGCTGGCGGGCTTGGCCTGGAGAAAGCCGAAGCCGGTCTTCATTTCCCGCGGTGCCAAGGCCCGCAGGCTGACATCGTTGAGTTGCAGGATCAGGCGAACATGCTGCAAGGCCTGCTCCGCCGGGCATCCCATGGGTACGTCATCGAGCAACACCGCGAACTCGCCCTCGAAGTCGATGCCGTGGGCCTCGCTGGGCAAGGGTATGTCCGCGAGTGGCCCGAGAAAGTCATCGCTGGCACCCTGGTAAATCAGTGGGGTGTGCTCGACGCCTTCGATCGGGTCCAGGTTGAAGGCCTTCTGCATCAACGCGCCATGGCTGAGGAAGCACGAGCCATCCAGCCACTGGCTGGCACGCGGCAGGGGCGCAGCCAGTCGAGCGAGGTCGAGCGCGAAGGCACCCGCAACCGCATCGTCGTTGAGCTGCTGATACAGCGCCTGCAAGCGGGCTTCGACCTGGGGCCAGTTTTCCAGCGCGACCTGCAAGCTGGTGGCGATGTCGCTGGCATCGACCGCATGCCCGAGGTCACGGGCCACCACCAGCAGGCGACCATCGCGGCTGCCGTCGTCGAACGTGGCGAGCTTCATGGCAGCAGCTCCTTGAGCGTCTCGGCATAACGCCCATCGAGCAGGATGAAGACCATCCGGGCCATCTGTTCGCTGCGGTTGCTCCAGGCATGGTTGGTACCGCGCTGGACCACGATGTCGCCTCGTTTGAGGTGGACTTCGCCATCGTCCAGCACCAGCCAGACCTCGCCCTCGGTAACGATGCCGTAGTCCAGGGTTTCGGTGCGGTGCATCAGCTTGTGCTTCGAATCGGCTTTGCCCGTGCCGGCACTCGCCTCGCCGATCTCGGCGAAGGCAGCGGCTGCATCTTCGGCACTGACCTGGTTCTGCACGCTGTCGGGCGGTATGTCCACCACGCGAATCACGCTGCCCAGCGGGCCGGGGCTCAATTGCAGCGGCTGCGCTGTCGGATCATCGCCGTTGTCCAGTGTCGCCGGGCTGCCGACACTGTTCCAGACTTCGTAGAACAGGGTGCCAGGCACCGCCTTGAGTGGGAAGTTGTTCGGTGTCGGGCCGCAACTGGCGACGACCGCCTGGCCCTCGGCATCGTGGCCGGTGACTACACGTTTGAATGCAGGAAGCGATTGCATGCTGTCTCCTTTCAATTGCCGTCGCCGATGGTCGAGCCACCGTCGACAATAAGATTCTGTTCGCTGATGAACGCTGCGCCTTCAGCCATGGCCGGTAGGCGCGTGCTGGTCAGCCACATGGCGCTGCGCAGAGAGCGACTGGCACCGGCTCGCCCGCCAAGGAAAATTTCGTTCATCGTGCACCTGCCACCGTCACCGCACGCCGGTGGCGCATCAAGGACAGGCACACAGGCGCCAGCAGCAGTTGTCCGATGGCGACCAGCAGCAGTGCATGCGGCAGTTGCGTAGCCACACCAGCGGTCAATGCCAGGACGATCAATGGACTGACGAACTCACCCGCGAAAATCGCCGAAGTGAACCCACCCGTGGCACGGCCGCGCTGATCGAAGCCAACCTGCTGCATCACCAGGGTGATCAGCGTCGGCAGCAACAGCCCAACACCCAGGCCGTTGATCAGCACCGCCAGCACCACTGGCGCATGGCTGCTGGCCAGCGCCATCAGGCCGCCACCGAGCCCCGCCGTGGCAAAGCCCAAGGCCAGCAACCGCCCAGCCGGCAAGCGCGCCAGTAAGCGAAAAGCCAGTGCACCGGCCAACACGCCGAGCTGGTTGGCGCCCATGGCCAGGCCGACCTGACGGGGCGCATCTATGTGCAGTAACTGCAGCACGTAACCGGCCTGCACCGGGACGATGAACAGGCTGACGCCAGCCAGCACGGTGAGCAGGTATAACGGCGTCAGGGCCGCCCATGGAAAACGCGAATCGACGGTGGCTTCGCTGGCGGTCTGGCAGGCACGCGGCTCCCACAACAGCAGGGCCATCAAGGGCAGGCACAGCGCACCCACCGCATAGAGGGTGAACGGTGTCCGCCAGTCGCTTTCCCCCAGCGCACCGCCCAAGCCCATGAACAACGCCGCCGCCAATGAGGTGACCACCATCTGCAAAGCGAACAACCGCGCCCGGCGCTGGCCGTCGAAGTAGTCACCCATCAGCGTGGTGCAACAGGTCATGATGCCGGCTTCGGCCAAGCCGATGCCGGCGCGGCTGGCGACAATCAGCACCAGCGAGTCCAGCCACAACGGCAACAAACCGCACAGGCTGTAGAGCAACATGCTCGCCAGCAGCAGTGCTCGCCGCCCCACTCGGTCTGCCAACACCCCGGCCAGCGGCGCCAACAAGGCTATGACCAGTGCCGGCAACGTCAGGGCCACCGGCACCAGCACGGCCACGCCCGGCGTCTCGGCAAAATGCGCGTGCATGCGGGGTAGCACCGGTGCGATGAGCACCGCCCCCAGGACGGGCAGGCAACTGCCGAACAGCAACAAGGCAGCCTGGGCGCTTCCGGCGGTGCGTTCAGCGGCCATGGCTCACCTCCTCCAGCGGGCGAAAACTGGCGCCCTGCTCCAGCATCCCGCTACTGCGCTCGCGCCTTGTGTGCTCATGCGCCGGCAATGCCAGCTGCTCGGTACAGGCCTTGCGGTGCGGCAACAGGAAGTAGGCCAACGCCGGCAGCAGGATCAATGCACCGACCATGTTCCAGACGAACATGAATGCCAGCAGCACGCCCATGTCGGCCTGGAACTTGATCGGCGAGAAGATCCAGGTACCAACGCCGATGGCCAGGGTGATACCGGTGAGCATGACCACCTTGCCGGTGAACAGCAGCGCGCGGTAATACGCCTGGGACAGGCTCGCGCCTTGGCGCAGCTGGGCCAGCACTATGCTCATCACATACAGCGCGTAGTCCACGCCGATGCCGACCCCAAGGGCGATCACCGGCAGGGTCGCCACCTTCACGCCAATACCCAGCGCCACCATCAGCGCTTCGCAGAGGATCGAGGTGAGTACCAGCGGCAGCACCGCGCAGAGCACCGCGCGCCAGGAGCGGAAGGTCACCAGGCAGAGCACGATCACCGCGCCGTAGACCCACCAGAGCATGTCGCGGTTGGCCTGCTTGACCACCTGGTTGGTGGCAGCCTCGATGCCTGCACTGCCGGCAGCCATGAGGAAGCTGGCCTGCTCGCTGTCGTTGGCCTGGGCAAACGCCTGGACGCTGTCGACCACCCGCGCCAGGGTGTCGGCCTTGTGATCGGTCAGGTAGGCATAGAGCGTCAGCAGGCTGCAGTCGTCGTTGTACAGCCCGCGCGGGGCACCGGCGGTGACCATGTTCAGGGTCGCCTGGTTGTTGACCAGGTCATACCACTTCGGGCTGCCTTCGGAGAGGCCGACCAGCACCCGGCGGTTGAGCAGCGCCAACGAGTTTGTCGAGTCCACGCCCTGCAGGCCACGCAGTTGCCAGTCCAGGTCATCCACGTGTTTCAAGGTGCCGTAGGCCGAACAGCCACCGGGGGCGGTGCGCACCATCACCGCGAACACATCGCTGCTGGCGCCGTAGTGCCGGGTGACGAAGGCATTGTCGCGGTTGTAGCGCGAATCGGCGCGCAGCTCGGGAGCGCCGGCGTCGAGGTCGCCTACCTTCAGGTGCAGGCTCACGGCGTAGCCCCCGGCAGCCATCAGCGCAGCGACGGCGATGCACGCCGCCGCCCAGCGTCGGCGGGTGAACAGATCGAGGAAGCGCCACACCGCATGCTTGCCCGCCCCGCTGGCCTCGGCCTCTTCGGCGCGCAGGCTGCGCCGTGCCGCACGGGCACTGACGCCCACGTAGGAGAGCAGCACCGGCAGCAGAATCAGGTTGGTGAAGATCAGCACCGCCACGCCCAGGCTGGCGATGACGGCCAGGTCCTGGATCACCTGTATCTGAATGATCATGAGCACGGCAAAACCGACCGCATCGCAGAGCAGCGCGGTGAGCCCGGCCAGAAATAACCGGCGGAAGGTGAACCGCGCTGCCACAAGGCGATGCATACCGCGGCCGATGTCCTGCATGATGCCGTTCATTTTCTGGGCGCCATGGCTCATGCCAATGGCGAACACCAGGAACGGTACCAGCACCGAATACGGGTCGAGCTCGTAACCCATCAGCGGCAGCAGGCCGAGCTGCCAGATCACTGCCACCAGCGAACACACCACCACCAGCGCGGTGCTGCGCACACAGCGGGTGTACCAGTACAGCACGGCGGCGGTGATGGCAATGGCGGCGGCAAAGAACAGCAGGATCTGCCGCAGGCCGTCCATGAGGTCGCCGACGACCTTGGCGAAACCGGTGATGTGGATCTCCACCCCCTGCGCCTGGAAGCGCTCGCGCAGGGTTTCCAGCTCATGGGCGAAGGCCGTGTAGTCGAGGGCCTGGCCGTCCGGGGTCTTCTCCAGCAGCGGCACGTAGACAATGCTCGAACGCTGGTCGAAGGCCACAAGTTGACCAATCTCGTTGGAGCGTTCCACGTTGCGCTTGAGCGCTTCCAGGCTAGCGGCAGCGCCATCGTAGCCGTCGGGCACCACCGGGCCACCTTCCAGGCCCTCCTCGGTGACTCCGGTCCAGCGGGTGGACGGCGTCCACAGCGACTTCATCGCCGCACGGTCGACGCCAGGCAGCAGGTATACCGCATCGTTGAGCTGCTGCAGGCTGTGCAGGTAGTCCTTGTCGTAGATGCTACCGCGCGGATTGGCCACGGCGATGCGCACCGCGTTGCCCAGGCCGGCGAGTTCCTGACGGTGCTCCAGGTAGTTGTGGATGAACGGATGATCGCGCGGGATCATCTTCTCGAAGCTGGCATTGAGGGTCAGGCGCGAGGCCTGCCAGCCGAGCAGCAAGGTCGCCGCCAGGCACAGCAGCAACACCAGCACACGGTGGTTGAAGAGCGCACGTTCCAGCAGCGAGCCGGACGCGCTGTCGAAGTCGTCGAGATGGCCGCTGGAAGGCGCAGATGAATTCATGACGTGCATGGTTCAGTCCGTCGTGGTGGAAAGAGAGGAAGGTTCCAGGCGGCGCGCACCGGCCATGCCGACGGCGACGATGGAGCCATCGGCGGCGGCAGTAGCGGCGGTCAGTGGCAGGCCATCGGAGACCGCCACGGGCTGGGCGGCAAAGGCGCCGAGGCCGCTGCGCAGGAGCATCCCTGCCTGGTTGGCGAGCAACAACTGGCCATCGGCGACACGCAGGCCGTTGATCGATGCCGGAATCGGGTTGGCTAGCGCCTGGAAACTGTCGCCACCGTCGTCAGAGGCGAACAGCGAACCGCGCAGGCCGCCGAGCAGCAGACGGCCATCGGGCAACACGGTGGCGGCGAAGTAGCTGCCATCGTAGGGCCCGTGCAGCGCCTCGTAATGCTCACCGCCATCACGCGAGCGAAGCAGCAGGCCCTGCTCGCCGGCGACATACACCTGGTTGCCTTGGCGCGCCAGGGCATACAGGTGCAGTCCACGCCCGTTCGGCAGTCGGCCGATCTCCGACTGCCAGCTGCGCCCGCCGTCGGCGGTGCGCATGGCCACCCCGTAGGCACCCACGACCAGGCCGTTGCGGGCATCGGTGAAATTCAGGGCCAACAACGGCTTGTCCGCGCCGTCAGCCAGCAGCCGTTGCGCCGCCGCCAAGCGACGCTCGTCTGCGGCCGCCTCGGCTGCCTGCACCTCCAGGGCGGCGGCGCGCTTGCCGTCGAGCTGCACGCTCCAGTGCTCACCACCGTCCTGGCTGTGCAAGACCACGCCGGCATGGCCGACCGCCCAGCCGTTGCGGGCGTCGATGAACTGCACGGCGGTCAGGCTGACACTCACCGGCACGGCAGTGGCCTGGCGCCAGGTGGCACCATTGTCATCGGACAGCAGTACCACGCCACGTTCACCCACCGCGACCAGGCGTGCATCGGCCCGGGCCACATCCTGCAATACCGCACGCAGGGCCTGGGGGCCGTGCAGCGCGGGCTGCGCGAGCACATCCACGCTGTCACCGGCGAACGCCGGCGGCAGCCCGCAACAGGCTGCCAGCAGCCAGCCGTAGAGCATCTTGTTCATCGCACGCAACCTTTTGTTCTTAGAGTCGGTACAGCACCTGCGCAGCGCGCCTGCTCAGCGCACGCCCTCGCCGGCCATGGCGTCGGCGGTGAACACCGAGTCCTTGTAGGGCGGCACGATGCGGTACTGTTCGTTCTTGCCTGCGAACAGGTCACCGGCGAACCAGGCACCGGAGAGCAGGTCGTAGAAGCCGTTGGTCAAGGTCACCACGCCCGGCAGGTCAGGCAGCACCACCGGCGAGGTCCAGACCACCTTGGCCAACTGGTTGCGGGCGTCATAGCGCTCGCCCAGCACGGCAGCCCAGGTGTCTTCGTCGAGGTAGTAGGTGCTACGCGGCATCACATGGCGCTGGCCATTCTTCAGCGTCGCCTCCACCACCCACACACGGTGCAGCTCCCAGCGGATGGAGTCGGGGTTCAGGTGATGGGGGGCCAGCAGCGCCTCGGCGTTGCTGGCGGTGAACACCTTGTTGGCGTTGTAGGGGATGTACATCTCCTTCTTGCCCACCAGCTTCCAGTCGAAGCGGTCGAGACGACCGTTGAACACGTACAGCTCATCGAAGCTCATGACGCCGGCGGTGGCCGGGGTCGGCGTGTCGCAGCAGGCGTTGGGCAGGCGACGCACACGGCGCTGACCAGGCAGGTAGGTCCAGACCGCAGCTTTGTCGGCGTTGAGGTTCTCCAGGCCGGTAATGGCCTCCCCGGCACGCAGGGGCGGGCCGTCGTTGGTCATGCGGATGGACCAGAACACACCCTTGTCGCCACTACCACCGGGCAGGTACCAGGGCATCTGCAAATCGGCCCGCGAGTCATTGGTGAGCACGTGCTTGCCGTCGGCGGTGGTCAGGTACTGATTGAAGCTGGCGTGCCAGGACGCACCCCGCCAACGCAGCAGGTGGTTCCACATGGCTTCCACGCCATTGGCCGGGATCGGGAACGGGATGCCGCCGGATGCGCCTTCGGGCATGGGGCCGGCGGGGCCGTCCACCAGCTTGCCGCTGGTGGCGTTGGCGAGGGTAGCGTCGTACACCGACTGCGGAGCGGCAGCGCTGCGGCGCGTCGGGTAGACGTCGAGACGATAGCTGTCCGGGTACTTCTTCAGCATCGCCTGGATGCCCGGCGTCAGCTTGTCGGCATACTGCGCCATGTTCTGCGCGGTGATGCTCAACAGCCGCTTGTCGCTGGCGAACGGATCGCCACGCTTGCCGCCTTCCTTGTAGGCCGGGTCGGCCTGGATGTAGCCACCGGTCCAGGCAGGAATGCTGCCATCCGCGTTGCCGGCCCGCTCGCCACCGAGCGGGGTCAGGCTGGTCTTGAGCATGGCCGCCTGCTCGGCGGGCACTGCGGCAACGGCGCCGTGGGCCAATAGCAGCGAGGCACTCAGGGCAGTGAGCAGGGAAACGACTTTATTATTGTGTTTCATCGGGTGGTCCTCGGTCAGAAGGTGCGGCTGACAGTGAAGGCGATGAAGTCGCGGTCTTTGAGCGACTGTTCGAAGGTGTAGTGGTTATCGGCGTCGAGGAAGGTGTTCTCCGGGCCGTAGTAGTGCGTGTAGGTCAGGCCCAAACTCCAGGTGTTGAGGTAGTTGCCTTTCAGGCCGATGTTCAGGTCACCGCCATGATCGGTGCCAAAACCGGTGCCCAGCGCCATCGACGCGCCGTTGGTGTAGCTCGCGCCGATCGGCACCGACAGGTCGAGCCCCGGTAAGATCTGCCGGTACATCGGTTCGAACACCAGGCGCAGGCTGGTGGCGTCACGGTCGGCGTTAGGGTCAACGGCATCGGCGTTCTTGCTCACGCTCATCACCCGGTTCCAGGCGATTTCGCCGAGGAAGCTCGACTCGGCAGCGATGAAGTTCGGCTCCAGGCTGGCAAGCCAGGAGACGTTGGCGTGCAGCGTGCGGCCGGTGGCGTAAACCGGGTTATCGTCATTGTCGATCGCCTCGCCCACGGCCAACGCATGCTGGTTGGTCGAGGCCAACGGCTGGTTCCAGCGGGTTGACAACTCACCGGCGAGGTTGAAGTTGCCAACGGTGGTGGAGAAGCTCGCACCGAACGCCTCGATACCCTCGGGATACACCCAGTAGAACTCGCCGGCCTTGCCGCTGACCGGGTCGAGGTTGGCGAAGTTCGGGCGTACGTTGAGTTGCGGCGACTTGTCGTGGAAGCGGATGGCGTACAGGCCCCAGTCGACCGTCTCGGTGCGCCAGCGCACCTGCATGCCGCCCTGCCCTGAGTCCTTGGCTTGCTTGTCGTTGCCGTGGAAGAACGCCAGAGGTTGGCCACCGGGGAACACCGGCGCGCCGACGAACATGCGCTCGGCGCCATCGCCGAAGAAGTCGTCTGTGGAGAAATAGCTACCCGCTGCCGGCAGGCGGTTGGCCTCCCACTCGAACTGGTAGTAGGCCCCCACCGACACATCCGGCGTCAGTTGGAGTTGTCCGGAAATCTGCTGTACCGGACGGATCAGTTCCTTGAACTGCGTGTTGGGTACCGACAGCCCCTTGACCACGTCCACCGGAGCCATGCCACCAGCAATGCCGTTCATGCCAAAGAACAGGCTCTCGCCCCACTGCATGGCGTATTGACCCAAACGGCCGGACAGCGGCATGTCGCCGATCTCGGTCTTGCCGAAGATAAAGGCGTCGAGCAGCTCGCCCTTGCGTCCATGCAGCTTGCGCGTGTCGTCGGTGAACGCGTCGTAGTCGACCGAATAACTGTTGGCACGGCCAGGGTCGTTGTTGTCAGTCCCTTGGTTGTAGACATCGTCGTACCAGGCCGCGCCGCTGACCCGTGCGCCGACGTTGTTGTAAGTAATGTCCAGTTCCGACAGCAGGTCGAGGCGGTTGGAGATCAGGCCTTTGTCGAAGTTGCGGTCACCATCGTCCAGGTTCAGCGCGGTCTGCCCTTCGGTGAGCTTGCTGCTCGCGTCCTGTGTACGCCAGGCGGCGCTGTATTTCAGCGTATTGTCCCAGCGCACCCGCAGGTCGGGGTTGCCGGTATCGAATTCGAAGGCCTGCGCCTGGCTTGCGGCCAGCGCGACAAGCGCCAGGCTGAGGGGCTTGAGCGCCGGTAACGGCCGTGTGAATGCACCTTTGCGAGTCAACATCGGGGTTTCCTCTTTCTTTTTATTGTGCGTCGGTGTTGGCATAGGGCCGGCGCGCCGACAAGGCAGGGCGTACCGGGTACGGGGAGTCAGATCGGCTGCGCGGTGACCTCCAGCATGCGCTTGACCAGGCCGATGCGGTCGAAGGAGGGATCGCGCTGGATCTCCTTCACACCTGCCAGCAGGGACATTTCGCTGATGAACTTGCAGCGCTCGAAACGTCGGCCCATGAACCGCTGCAATTGCGCGTCGAGGCTGCCACCCGCGGTGAGCTCCTCGGCGAGCACCACGGCGTCCTCAATGGCCATGCCTGCCCCCTGCCCCAGGTGTGGCGTGGTGGCATGGGCGGCATCGCCGATCAGCAGCACTCGACCGCAGTACCAGGGTTCGTCGACAAACACCGCTTCAAGCGGCTTGTAAACGACCCCGGCGTTGTCGACGATCTGCTCGCGCAATTCGCCGATCAGCCCGCCGAAACCGGCCAGGCGCTGGCGAAGGCCATCAGCCAAAGCAGCCGGTTCCATCCAGGGGTTACCCGGCTCGTGGGAGGTGGTGAAGAGGTACATCAGGTCATCGGCCAGCGGAACCAGCCCCGCGTTGCCAGAGGGCCCTTGGTAGTTGGCAAGGTGGTCGATACCTGCCGCACGCGGGAAGTTGTAGCGCCACACCGACTGCCCGGTGAAACGCGGCTGATAACGATCACCGAACAGCACGCTGCGGACTTTCGAGAACAACCCGTCGGCGCCGACCATGAGACCGTAGCGCCCCTGGCTGCCATCGGTGAACAACACGTCCACTGCGCTGTCGTCTTGCTCGAAGCTTTCCACCGAGGTGCCCAGGCGCACCTGGGTGCCCAGTTCGATGGCAGTTTCGCTCAACACCTTGTGCAGGGCGCGGCGCGAGATACCCACATTGGCCGGATACTGCGGACCGGCCAGGCGCTGGCCAGGGATGCGCGCCAGTTGCTGCCCTTCGGTGGTATAGATGGCCACGTCCTCGAAGGCGTAGGCCGCATCAAGGTAGGCTTCGAGCAGGCCCAGCCGGTGCATCTCGCGCACCACATTGCTCTGTTGAATGATGCCGACGCCGTAGACGGTCCACTCGGTTTTCAGCTCGACCAGATCGACGGCGATGCCCTTGCGGCGCAAGGCGATGGCGGCACACAGCCCGCCAATTCCGCCGCCCACGATCAACACGTTGTTCACAGTATTCATGGCATGTCTCACGTTTTGTTCTTGTTGTGCGCCCCGTCATGCGGGGCGGCCGTTTCCTGTGCCTATGCACAGCTTCCCGCCTGCGCCGGTCCATGACCAATCGCGTCGCGGGATGCGACCTATCGCGCGGCGCGATAGGTCAGCGATCGAGCTGCTCCAGCGGCAATAGCAGCCAGCCGTCCGCTTCCTTGTGATCGAGTGCCTCCAAGGCTTCGCCTCGGCAGGGGCCGTGAACGCAAGTACCGTCTTCGGGCGTGAAGCGCGCGCCGTGGGCGTAGCAGACGATCCAATGGCCATCGGCGCTCAAAAAGCGGTTCTTGCGGTACTCCAGGGGCACCATCAAATGCGGGCACAGGTTGCGGTAGACGCGTACCTGGCCCAGGTACCGCAGGGCGAACAGGCTGTCCGCGCCCCTGCCCTGTGGGTCGAAACCGCGCGCGTGACCCTCGCCCAGCTCATCGAGCCGGCACAGCTCCACCCACGCCATGTTTCAACCCTGCTTCGCAGGCGGGCCGCTGGGTGCCCATTTCTCCCGCGAGGCGAACAGGAACAGCTGCGAGTTGTCGGCCGACATCGGCGCCTGACGCGCCGCCCATGCGTCATCGTGCTTGTCCATGTCGGCGTCGTACTCGATGTGGCAGCCCAGCGGGCTGTTGAAGTACCAGAACCAGTTGGAACCCAGCAGGTGTCGGCCCGGGCCCCAGAAGCTGGTCCAGCCTTGCTGCTGGAAACGCGTACCGGCCAGCAGGACCTCGGTGCCGCTGCCCATATGGAAGGTGAAGTGCTCGCAACCCTGCATGTGGGGTGGGGTCTGGATCATGAACAGGCAGTGGTGATCATCCATGGCGGCGGTGCGCATGAACGGGCCGACGCCGATGAAGCTGTCGGTGGTGACGAAGCCCAGGCGATCGCGGTAGAACGCTTCGCCCTTGGCCGCATCGGGTACGAAGTACACCACGTGGGACAAGGTGCGCGGCAACGCCGACATGTCCGGGGCAATGCCGAGCTGGTTGATCGGGCGCTGCGGTGCGCTACCGGGGGCGTTGGTAAGGTCGGCCGGCGCGTCGAAGGGGCGACGGCAGGTCACCTGGAAGGCAATGGCAAAGCCCAGGTCGTCGAAGGTGTGCAACGCGCCGCTGGCGTCGCGCCGCACTTCGCGATCACGGCCCAGCTCGTCGGCGATGGCCGCCAGATCGGTGCTCGACGCGACGCCGTAAACGGTCTCGCGCAGCGATGGAGCCGGCCCCAGCGCTGGCGGCAGGCCAGGGTCGTCGCCGCGGCGGATAATGATCGAGGTGCCGTCCAGCGCCTCGAAACGGCCGCCGTCGCCGTCCAGCTGAACGGCATCGAGGCCATAGTCACGCAGGCAATCGGCACAGGCCTGGATATCGTCGACGCCAAACACCAGCGCGTCGAGACCAAGAATATTCATGGCTACCACTCCATTGAAATTGTTATTCGGCGAGGCAGGTCACCGGTAGTGGGTCGCGGCGGCACATCGGCCGTACGACTGGCGTGCAGGTTGCTCGGTGGCGGGGTGGCGTGACCAATCGCGAGTCAGAATGCGAGGCATCGACAATCGCGATACCTGGGCCAAAGCCCATGTGCTGTGGCGTTGGCTCGGTATCGTGGCTTGAAGGTCTTGACGTATCGGCAATGCAGCGGGAAGGTATCGCGAAAATAACTACAAGAACCGAGAGCTATCACCATGCGCTTTCACCACCTGGACTTGAACCTGCTGGTTGCCCTGGACATCCTGCTCGAGGAGCAAAACATCACACGCGCTGCCGAGCGCCTGCACATGACTCAATCGGCCACCAGTGGGGTGCTGGGGCGTTTGCGAACGTTTTTCGAGGATGAGTTGCTGGTGCAGGTCGGCCGCAAGATGCAGCCCACCCCCTATGCTCTGGAACTGGCCAAACCGGTACGCGAGGTGCTACTGACCATTCGCGCCTCGATAACGGCCAAGCCGGTGTTCGATCCGGCCGCCAGCAAGCGACACTTCCGCCTGGTGACCTCGGACTACCTGATCAGTGTGGTATTCGCTCAGGTCATCCAGAAAATCCATCAGGAGGCGCCGCACATTACCTTCGAGATGATCGGCCCAGGCGACAGTAGCGCCGAATTGCTGATGCGAGGCGAGGTCGACATGATGATCGTGCCCGAGCGCTACCTCATCGAAGGCCATCCGGCGCAGCTGCTGTTCGAGGAAGATCATGTCTGCGTGGTGTGGCGCGACAACCCCGAGGTGGGCGAGCATCTGACACTTGAGCAGTACATGCAGATGGGCCACATTTCGGTGGGCTTTGGCCGCAACCGCCACTTGAGCATCGAGGACTGGTTCATGAACCAGTACGGCTTCAATCGGCGGCTGGAAGTCATCACCAACGACTTCAACACCCTGCCCCAGTTGTTGGTGGGCACCGTGCGGATCGCTACCATGCACCGCCGACTGGCCGAACTCTATGCCGGCTACCTGCCGCTGCGCCTGTTGCCACCGCCAGTGAAGATCCCGGTTATGCGCGAATTCATGCTGTGGCACCGCAGCATGGACGGCGACCCCATGCACAGATGGCTGCGCGAGCGCATCAGCGATGTCATTCAGTGCGCCAGCACGCAGCCAGATGCTCTGCGCGCCACCGCCTGAGCGGCGGCCATCGCCCCAGACACCGCAACGGTGCTGGGGCATCGCGTTTCGCGATACCTCGCATCCCTGATCACGATTGGCCCCACCCTGCCCTGCCTGCGTACCTTGCCTTCAAACCGCGCCCTGCCTGCCTGTCGCTCAAGTGGGCGCCGGACTCCACGACCGCAGAAGGACAACAAGAATGTTCCGTTACTTCCCCACCAATTACGTCTGGAACCTCTCGGTGGACCTGGCCATCGAAATGGGTGCCCGCATGGGTGAAATCGAGGAAATGTGCGCACCGCTGCAGGAAGCCGCCAAACAGCCCGACGCCGCCGGCACCCAGGCCTTCCGGGAAATATGGTCGACCATGGCCGACAAGCTGTGCGGCTTGGCCGAAGAAGACGAAACCGCCGGCCGACGCTTGTCCGCCGGCGAAAAATACAACCGCGCGGCCACCTACTACCTCACCTGCGAACGCTTGCAGGCCCACGGCGCGCCGGGTCGTGCAGCCTTGTATCAGCGCTTCCTCGAAACCTTCGCCCGCGGCATCGATTTGGCCAAGGAGAACTGTGAGCGCGTAGAGATCCCGTATGAAGGCAAGCACCTCTCGGGACTGCTGGTGCGCGCAGAAGGCGTGAGTGGCCCGGCACCGCTGCTGGTGCAAGTCAACGGGCTGGATTCGACCAAGGAAATGAAATACCGCGTCGGCCTGCCTGCCTGGCTGGCCAGGCGAGGCGTGTCGTCGCTGATTGTCGACCAGCCTGGCACCGGCGAAGCGCTTCGCCTCCACGGCATGACGGCACGCCATGACAGCGAACACTGGGCCAGCCGCATAGTGGACTGGCTGGAAACCCGCCCTGATGTCGATGCCAGGCGCATCGGCCTGGAAGGCGTTTCCCTGGGCGGCTACTACTGTCCGCGCGCAGTGGCGTTCGAACCGCGCTTTGCTTGCGGCGTGGTGTGGGGCGCCAACCACGACTGGCGCGACGTGCAGAAGCGTCGCCTGGAGAAGGAAGGCAACTTCCCGGTGCCGCACTACTGGGCGCACGTGCAATGGGTCTGGGGGGCGAAGGACCTGGACGACTTCATGCGCATCGCCGAAAACGTACACCTCGACGGTGTCCTCGACCGTATCCGCGTACCGTTCCTGGTCACCCACGGCGAGAAAGACTCGCAGATCCCGCTCAAATGGGCACACCGCACCTACGAACAACTGGTCAACAGCCCGAAACGCGAACTGAAGATTTTCACTGACCGTGAAGGTGGCGTGCAGCATTCGAGCTTCGACAACAGCATCAATGCCGGGCACTACATCGCCGACTGGATCGCCGAAACCCTTGGCGGCCACACGGCCTGATCGGCGCTGCCGGCCCTGGCTCCGACGGCGCCGATTGGCGCCGTTCTCGTTTCTGCGCCAGAGAGCGCCAGGTATCGATGCCATCGATACCTGGCCATCAATAGCATCTGTTGGTGCTGGGCAGTCACCACGGCCTAGCCTTGCACCACCCTCACGATGAGAGAGCTCACCAATGAGTGCCCTGCACCTGCACTGCTCTACCCTGTTCGACGGTACTGGCCTGCACACCCGCCAACGACAGACATTGATCATCGAAGGCGGCGTGATCCGCCATGTCGGGCCATCCGCCGAGGCACCCCGTCCGCAACCCGGCGACCGTGAAGCCCACGGCCAGTTCGTCATGCCCGGGCTGGTGGACGTGCACACCCACCTGGCGTTTGGCAATGCCCAGAGCGAGGAAGACATCGACATCTGGACCAGCGACGAGTTTCGCGCCCTGCGGGGGCTGTTCTTCGCTCAGCACGTTCTGGCTGCCGGCGTGACGTCCATGGTCTGCCCTGGCGACAGTGGCCAACTCAGCATTGCCGTGCGCAATACGGTCAACGCCGGACTGTTCGAAGGCCCCCGTATCGCTGCAAGCAGTCGAGTGATCACCAATCGACAGAGCCTGAACGACTGGTTCCCCAGCCGCGTCGGCGCCCCTGAGTACTTCACCGCCGCGCTGGTCACCAGCCGTGACGATGCCATTGCCCAGATCCGCAAGCAGGCCAAGGACGGCGTGGACCTGATCAAGATTGCCATGGACGGCACCCACCGTCGCCCCAACGGCGAAATCATCGCCGCTTTCACCGCCGACGAGACCCGTGAGATGGTCTACGAAGCTCATCGCCTCGGCTGCCGTGTGGCTACCCACGCCTATGGCCGAGAAGCGGTGATGTACGCGGCCAAGGCTGGCGTCGACCTGGTGTTCCACGCCTTCTACATGGATGACGCCTGCATCGAAGCGCTGCTTGAGGCTGGCAGCGTGCTCGCTCCGACCATGACCTTCCCGCAAAACACCGTGGACTTCTGCCAGCCCCATGACCCCGCGAACAGCACCGGCTACGCCGCCTACTGCGCCCGGACCCTCGAGCTCGGCGCGCCGGTACTCAAGCGCGCCAAGGCCGCCGGCGTACCCTTCGCCTGCGGCAGCGACAGCGGCTTTGCTGTGACACCCTATGGCGAATGGCACGCTCGTGAACTGGAGCTGCTGGTACGGCACCTGGACTTCACCCCGGCCGAAGCATTATTCGCCGCAACCCATGTCGGCGCACGCTTGATGCCGCGCGGCGAGACGCTCGGCACCCTGGAACCGGGCAAACAGGCCGACCTGCTGGTGCTCGACGGTTCGCCCCTGGACGACATCCGCATCCTTCAAGACCGCGCTCGGCTGCAGGCGGTGTACAAGGCCGGCGAGCCGGTACGGCTGCAACGCACCGCCTACAACCCCAAGCAGGTGTCGGACTTCAATTCGCTGAAATGGACCGACCTCTACACCCGCGACCGCGTGTCCGAACTCGGCAAATGGAGCCTGTGAACATGACAACGCTCAACTTCGAACTGGCAGTGCAACTGGCCGTCGCGACCCTGCACCAGGCACGCGCTTTGAACCTCAAGCCTATGGCCGCAGCGGTGCTCGACAACGCCGGCCACCCGTTGGCGGTGCTGCGCGATGAGCAGGCCAGCTTCCTGCGCCCGCAGATCGCCACCGGCAAGGCCCGCGGCTGCCTGGGCCTGGGCTTCGGCGGCCGCGAACTGGCGCGCCGCGCCCAGACCATGCCGGGCTTCTTCGATGCCATCAACAGCCTCACCGGTGGCGAGGTGATTCCGGTCGCCGGCGGCGTTCTTCTGCGCGATGCAGAAGGCCGCCTGCTGGGCGCCATCGGCGTCAGTGGCGATACCTCGGACAACGATGAGCGGTGCGCGCTGCTGGCTATCGAAGCGCTAGGGCTGATCGGCGACAGCGGCGATCTTCAGCCCTGAGCCAACGCCTTGGCCTGCTCCACCAGCAATTGGCGGAGCCAGGCCAAGGCGAGGTCGCTCCCCTGCTGCGGATGCCACTGGAGGACCTGGGATGCTGCTGACGCAGTAATGGCCGAGGCGAGCGGCTCGCAGCCAGGACTTGATCCCGACCCGGTAAAGATCCGTCTTGTGCCCAGTATTCTCCAGGGCCACCATAGGCATTCTTCAACAGATCATTGGCTAATGCATGACACTGGAAAATTACCAGGCAATCGCTGAAAGCATTGCCCTGCTGCTGTACCCCCACGCGGAAGTCGTCATTCATGAGATACGCGGCCAGACAATCGTTCATATCGCCAATAATTTCTCACATCGCAAGCTCGGCGATGATTCAGCACTCGGTTCAGAACTGGGTGACCTTTTGAAGGGTACCAACCTTGGTCCCTACGAGAAGCTCAACTGGAACGGTCAGAAGGTCCGCTCGATCAGCACTGTGCTGCATAATCCGCAAGGCGAAGCCGAGTATCTGATGTGCATCAATCTGAACGTGTCGGTGCTGGAACAGGCGCGTGTGGCATTGGATGCGTTCTTCCAGATGAGTCGGCTGGAGCCGCAACCGGATGCGTTGTTCCGCAACGATTGGCAGGAGCGCATCAACACCTTCCTGCAAGCGTGGCTGCAAGCGCATAACCTGTCGCTGCAGACCTTGAAGATGAAAGACAAGCGCAACCTCGTACTGGCCTTACACGCCGAGGGTGCATTCGAGGGGCGCAGCGGCGCCGATTACGTTGCCAACGTCCTCAGCATGGGGCGGGCCACCGTGTACAAATACCTGAAGGAAGTCAGGGCCTAGGCGGTATTGCCTGGCTGTAGGCACACGCTCTTGCTGTTGGTGGAATATTATTCTATGGTGGACAAATTATCCATACGCCTGCAAGGACCCGTCATGCCAGCCACCCCGTCCGTTGATGCCCAGTTCCTTGATACATTGCACCAAAACATTCAGGACGCCCATGCGGCGCTCCGCCCGGCCGTCAGCATTACCCCGCTCTTGCACAGCGCTCGTTTGTCGGCACTGACCGGCTGTGAAGTGCTGCTCAAGTGCGAACACCTGCAGCACACCGGTTCATTCAAGTTTCGCGGTGCCAGCAACAAGATGCGCCTGCTGCCGGCCGAGGCGCGCAAGCAGGGGGTGATAGCTGCCTCTTCCGGTAACCATGGGCAGGCACTAGCCTTGGCCGGCAAGATGGCTGGCGTGCCAGTGAAGGTCTACACCACCACGGGCGCATCGGCATACAAAACAGAGGCAATGCGCGCGCTGGGCGCCGAAGTGGTCTGCCTGCCCACCGACCCGCTGAGTGCAGAGCTGGAAGCAGCCAGGCAAGCCAAGGCCCAGGGCGTACCTTTCGTGTCACCTTACAACGACCTGCAAGTCATTGCCGGCCAGGGCACCATAGGCATGGAGTTGTTCGAGCAGGCGCCAGACCTGGACGCGGTGTTCGTCGCCGTGGGCGGTGGCGGGATGATTTCCGGTATCGGCGCCGCCCTGCGCGTACTCAAGCCGGGCACTGAGATCATCGGCTGCTGGCCGGCAAATGACCCAACCCTGCAACAATCACTCAAGGCCGGTGAAATCATCGAATTGGATGCCTGCGAAACGCTGTCGGATGGCACGGCTGGCGGCGTCGAGCCAGGCTCCATCACCTTCCCGCTTTGCCAGGCGCTGCTCACCGATACCGTGCTGGTCAGCGAGGACGAAATCCGCTGCGCCATGCGCGACATCGCCAGCAGTGAGCGCTGGATCATCGAAGGCGCTGCAGCGGTTGCGGTCGCCGGCATGCAGAAGCTCGCCGAACGCTATCAGGGCAAGCGTGTCGCGGTGATCCTGTGTGGCCGTAACATCCTGCTGGAAAAGTTCCTCGAGGCCGTTCAATGAGGGTCTTCAGCAAGGCGCAGATCATTGCTCGCTTCAACCCCGAGCTCGCGGTCAGCCAACTGGAGGAAGGCTTCATCGCCTACTCCGAAGGCAAGGTGCAGGTGCCGCCCGTGCAGGGCTTCGCATTCAAGGGCGCGAACGGTGACTGTTGCGTGAAGTCGGCCTACATCGAAGGCAGCCCGACCTTCACCGTCAAGCTTTCGACAGGCTTCTACGACAACCCGTCCAAGGGCCTGCCGAGCAATGATGGCTTGATGCTTGTGTTGTCTGCACACACCGGTCAGCCGCTGGCACTGCTGCAGGACCAAGGCTGGCTGACTGCCATGCGCACCGCATTGGCCGGGCGTATCGCCGCCCGGCTGCTGGCGCCGGCCCAGGTCAAGGCCATTGGCATCCTCGGCACCGGCATGCAGGCGCAGATGCAGCTTGAGCAGCTTCGCGCTGTTACCGATTGTCGCCAGGTGATTGTCTGGGGTCGGCATGAACGCGGGCTTGCGGCCTATACGGCATTTGCCCGCGAGCTGGGCTTCGCAGTGCACAGCACGCAGGATGCTGCCGAGGTTGCGGGCGCGGCAAACCTGATCGTCTGCACCACGCCTTCTCGCCAGGCGCTGTTGCACAGCGATTGGGTCCAGCCGGGCACGCATATCACCGCCGTCGGTGCCGATGCGCCCGGCAAGCAGGAACTGGACCCGGCACTGGTGGCAAGGGCGGACCGCATCATCGTCGACGCCATCGCGCAGTGCAGCCAGTACGGCGAAGTGGCCCATGCCCTCGGCAGTGGCCAGATCGACGCTCACCAGCTGATCGAGCTGGGTACGCTGCTGGCTGGCCGTGCCAAGGGGCGTGAGCACGACAGCCAGATTACCTTGGCGGACCTGACCGGTGTGGCAGTGCAGGATGCACAAGTCGCAAGCTACGCCCTGGCAGCCCTGTGCGCCTGAGGCGACAACAGCGTCAGCGCAAACGTTGCACCTGCGCTGGCGTGCGCTGCATCAGCACCTTGCCATTGCGTACCGATACCAACGCGTGCCCCTGGCTGCGCACCATCTCGTAATCATCTGGCGCCGACAGCAGCAACAGGTTCGCCGGCCGACCCACCTCGATGCCATAGCGCTCGCCCAGGTTCAGGGTGCGGGCGCTGTTGTCGGTAATCAGGTCCAGGCAGCGCTGCAGGTCTTCATAGCCGAGCATGTGACAGATGTGCAGGCCGGCTTCGAGAATGCGCAGGATATTGCCATTGCCCAGTGGGTACCACGGGTCGACGATGGAGTCCTGGCCGAAGCACACGTTCATGCCGGCGCGGTCGATCTCGGCCACGCGGGTCACGCCACGACGCTTCGGGTAGTTGTCGAAGCGCCCTTGCAGGTGAATGCTCTCGGTCGGGCACGACACGAAGTTGATGCCCGACAGCTTGAGCAGGCGGAACAGCTTGTAGCAATACGCATTGTCATACGAGCCCATGGCCACGGTGTGGCTGGCCGTGACCCGGGCCCCCATGCCGCGTACCCGCGCTTCTTCGGCCAACACTTCGAGGAAGCGTGATTGCGGGTCGTCGGTCTCGTCGCAGTGCACGTCCACCAGGCAGCCGGTACGCTCGGCCAGGTCCATCAGGAACTTCACCGACGATACCCCCTGGTCGCGGGTATTTTCGAAATGCGGAATGCCGCCGACGACGTCGGCGCCAATCGCCACGGCTTCAGTCATCAGCGCCCGGCCGTTGGCGTACGACTCGATGCCCTCCTGCGGGAAGGCGACAATCTGCAGGTCGATCAGCTCACGCACTTCGTCACGTACCTCGACCATGGCCTTGAGCGCGGTGAGTTTCGGGTCGGTCACATCGACATGGGTGCGCACATGCTGGATACCGTGGTCCACCAGCATGCCGATGGTTTTTTTCGCACGGGTCTTGATGTCGTCGTGGGTGGTGATTTCCTTGCGCTCCGACCACCGCTCAATGCCTTCGAACAACGTGCCGCTCATGTTCCACTTCGGCTCACCTGCGGTCAGCGTGGCATCTAGGTGAATGTGCGGCTCGACAAAGGGCGCGACCACCAGGTTTTGCCCGGCGTCCAGGTCATTGGCCGTAGCGGGCGCCACGACGTCGGTCTGGGGCACGATGGCGGCAATGCGCTCGCCGTTCAGTTCGACGCGGAACAGGCCAGGCTTGCCGCGCAGGCGTGCGTTGATGATGTTCATGCTGTTACTCCTTGCCGTGGGCTTCGCTCATGCGCCATACCAGCATGGCGACCGAAGCATTCATGCGAAAAAGCGGGTCGTCGAGCGACTGCCCGCTCAGTTGTTCGATGCGCTGGATGCGCTGATTGATCGTGTTGCGGTGCAGCCCCAGACGCTGTGCGGCCTTGAGCCCGTTGCCATTTTCCATGAGCAAGGCGTCGAGGGTATGCACCAAAGCATGGACGTGTTTGCCCCCAGGGGCGATCAGCGGGCCGAGGGTGCGGCTGACGAAATCGTCGACCAGCGAGCGGTCGACAATACCTTGCAGCAGGCGCAATACGCCGAGCTCGCTGAAGTTGCAATAGCCGTTGGCCGGGCGCAGATGCTGCGCCACATCCAGCGCCTGGCGTGCCTCGTTGAGGGCCTGGCGATAGTGCGCGCAATCGTCAGCGAGGCTCGACAGGCCCATGTAGAGGCCCAGTTCACCTGTCGCGGCTTGCAGCTGCCGGTACAGCGCGCCCAAGGTCTCGGGTAAGTCGTGTGTATCGGCCAGCAGCACCACGAACAGGTCGCCCGGCAACTGCGCCGTCACACTGCCTGGCTGCTGGCGGCACCAGGCTTCGAGCTGGTCTTCCAGGGCCTGGCGGGTGCCTTGCCAGGTACGCTCGCCGTGCGCCAGGCCGTGGCGCTCGAACAAGGCGTCCACGCCCGTCAGGCGCAAAGCCAGCAGGCGCCGCGGTTTATCCAGGGCCAGTTGCAGGTGTGCTGCCCGCTGCCGGGCAATCGCCAGGCTCGGGTAGTCGCCTGTGAGCAGTTGGCCAAGGATGTCGTTGCGCGAGCGGCGTACCTGGCTCATCTGCACCAGTGCAGTGCCGATCAGGTGGGTGACCACCACCATCTTCAGCGCGTAGGGCTGTTCGATCAATGGCAAGCCCAGTTGCTCGGCGCGCGCGACAACGGGCGCCGGGATGCTCTGGATGAAACTGCCGCCGGTGAGAATCACCATGCCGGCAATGCCCACGGCGTCGCCATCCTCCACCAGGCTCAGCAGGTTGGCTTCGCCGCGCGGGTGGTTGATGCCGGTGACGAATACCAGTTCACCGCCCATCACCCATTCGGCGATACCCTCGTTCTCCGCCACGTAAGGCCAGCGTACCCGCCGCTGCAGGTTGCGCGCTCCGGCCCGCACCTGCATTTCGTGCAGACCGGGCAAATGCAGGAGCTCTTCCAGCGCCAGGCTCACGGTTCGACGCCCGCCTGGCCGGGCGCGCGGCGGCGTGCGCCCAGCTCTAGAATGACGATGTAGCACACTGCCGAGGCGGCGATGCCCACCAGCGGCGCGACCCACGGTGAGGCATAGGCCAGTACAGCGCCCACGGCATAGGCAAACAGCCCGGTGAGGTTGTAGCGTGGCAGGTTTGCCGTACCCAGTGCCGGGTATTTGCCGCGGTGGCGGTACCAGAAGTCAGCCATGATCACCCCACCCACCGGCGGAATGATCGACCCCAGCAGCACCAGGAACGGGATCAGCATTTCGTACATGCCACCCATCGCCAGCACAATGCCAACCCCGGCCGCCACCAGCGTTGCCGTGCGCCGGCGCTCGCTGCGCAACAAGTGGCAGGCGGCGGCCGACACGTTGTAGATGGTCGGACCCTGAATGGTCCACAGGTTCAGGCACAGCATCACCACGGCCGCGAACGACAGGCCCTGCAGCATCATCACGTCGACGATATCGGCCTGCTGATAAACCATCGCGCACCACGCCCCGGCCACCACCATCAGACCGTTGCCAAGGAGGAATGCCACCACGCTGGCGATCACCGCTACCCGGCCACTGCGTGCCAGCCGTGTCCAGTTGGTGGCTTGGGTGGCGCCACTGGCGAAGGTGCCGAAGACCATGGTCACTGCCGCCGAAAAGGTCATGGTTTCATGCGGGACGACTGCAGCCAGGCCGGCAAAGCCACCGGCATCGCGGGTGGCGATGTACATGGACACCAACAGCAGCACGAACATCAATGGCACCGACACCCGCGACAACAGGTCCAGCCCCTTGAACCCGATGATGGCCGTAATGCTGAAACCCAGCCCGAACAGCACCATCAACGGCATGCCGAAGCCATCCGCCAGCCCCAGCAGCTTGACCAGCACGATGGCCACCGTGGCCGTACCCCAGGCATACCAGCCCAGTTCGGCAAAACCCAGCAGAAAGTCCGAGAGCCGGCTCCCCGCTTCACCGAAACAGAAGCGTCCCATCAACACGGTATTCAGCCCGCTGCGCGAGGCAATGAAGGCCAACACTGCGGCATACAAGGCAAGCAAACTGTTGCCGAGGGTAGCCACCCACAGCATGTCGACAAAACTGAATGCCATGCCCAGCTTGCCGCCGGCGAACATCGTGCCGGTAAAGAAGGTGAAGCTGAACAAGACCATCGCGATCGGCAGCAGGCCCTTGCGGGCGGACTGGGGGGCTGCGCTGAGGGGAAATTCGCTGGGTGAGCTCATTGCACGGGGGCTCCGGGTGTGTAGTTGGGAGCAGAAAGAGCAATATGCGGGCCGCTTTTCCCTGCGCCGCCACCCGGAAGAAATCGGGCTGTTCGCCCAGAAATCCATATGCACTGTGCACATTAAAGCTACGATCTGACGATCTGGAGTGTGCGCGACGACTTATTTTGAGGCGCCCATGCACCAAAGCGGGCCTGGGCTGGGTAGTAATCACCCAGCCCACGGCGGTTTACACGGTCCCGTCCAACCCCATTTGCCAGAAATCAGCCTCCAGGCTGGAGGCCTGGCCAAAAATCCCTGCCAGTTCGGCGAACCGCTGCTCGGTCATGCTGCGCGCCGCCAGTTCATCCAGGTGCTTGCGCGCTGCTGCGGCCACCCCTTGGTAGCCCTCCCCGGCATACTCGCCAATCCACTCGCGGTAGGGGTGATTGCTCAAGTCGCCAATGCGCTCGGCCAGGGTCCGGCCGATTTCGGCATAGCCGATCACGCAAGGTGCCAGTGCCACATGCAGCTCCAGCAGGTCGCCCGCTGCGCCGCAGTCCAGCACATAACGGGTGTATGCCACCGTGGCCTGATGCTCTGGCGCGGCCTCGATGTCTGCCTGGGTCAAGCCCCAGCGCGCGCACAGGCGCACGTGCAGCTCGGTTTCATCCAGGATCGCCGACAGCCCGGCCTGCGCTGCACGAATGTCGGCCGGGCGGCGGCTTTTGTAGGCGGCCAGCGCCCAGGCGCGGGCGAACTGGATCAGGAACAGGTAATCCTGCACAAGGTAGGTCCGGAACGCTTCCTCGCTCAGCGTGCCCTCGCCCATCTGACGCACGAAGTCATGGTCTACGTAGCGGTTCCATTGTGGCGAGGCAGCTGTCTTGAGGCGCTCGAAGATATCCATGCTCATTTGCCCTCCGGGTACACTGCATCGAAGAAAGCCAGCTCCAGCGCCACGGTGCGCTGGTAGAAGTCACTTGCCAATGCGGCCTCCTGCGGGCCGACGCGGTCCAGTTCGGCTTGCAGGAAAGCGACGAATGCCTGGAATGCCGGGTTGTCATGCAGGGTAATCCACTCGGCATGGACGAAGTTGTCCGGCATCGGTTTCGGCGCCTTGAGCGCCCAGTCCAGGTACAGGCCTTCGGCAACGTTCAGCACCGCCAGTGCCGCTGCATAGGAACGGGTGGCTGCCGCTTCGCGCATGATCGCCTTGAAACCTGCGGTAGGCGCGGTATCGGCCGGTTCACTGCGTTGCGCCGGGCTGACACCCAAGGCCTCGAAGGCACGCAGGAAGTAGGTGTTCTCGTCACTGCAGATCATCCCGGCAAAGCGGCCGAAGCGCAGGCGGGCTTCAAACGTGTCAGCGGTGGCGATGGCCGCGCCCAGCAGGGTCAGGAAGCTGTCGAGGAAACGGTGATCCTGGACCAGGTAATCGACCATGATCGGGTCAGGCAGGCTGCCGTCGCACAATCGGGTCACGAAACGGTGGCCAACGGCCGCCGACCAGGTCGGCTCGCTCTGGCGGCGCAGGGACTGGCTGAAACGTTCGGTCATGTTGCTGTCCTTGATGAGGGTGACAGCGAGACCTTGGCAATTGACATGGACTGGCCTCGCAGTGAGGCCGGCAAAAAGGCAGGTTACAAGCCCCATCCCTTCGCCGGCATGATCCGGATCAGGTTCGAAGGGTCACCGCGCTGTAGCGTTCAGCGGTTTCTCAGCCCATTGCCGGGCTCCCCTTGGTGACGCTCAGGTATACCCGAGGGCGCCGCGCCTGTCACTCCCCAAACTGTGGGCAATGGTGACCCGCTAATGGGTATCTGTCCCCATTCTTGACGCGCCATCTTTTAGTGCACGCCAGACGCTGCAAGGTTTTGTATGTCAAGGCATTACTGAAAAATCTGTTGGCATAGCTGTTGCTGATGGCCATTTAACGGGCAAAACGCCATTGATGGCTTAAGGCCCTAAGGCCGCAAAAGAGGCTTAAGCCAATGAAAACACCTGCTGCGAGTCACGCGTCCAGACGCGCGTTCCATCTCTCCTCCGTCACTGCGCTGATGATCAGCCTCGGGTTGATCACGGCCATGGCAGCCCCCCTCGACGACAACAGCATGCCACCGCCGACCGACCCGTCGGCCTACACCGACCAGCCGGACGACCCGACCGCTGCCTTGCTTGAGCTGAACACCATGCCAGAGGCCAACGAAGGCTCGCTGGAGCTGACCGATGGCGCGTATGGCGACCGCAACACGGTACGCACCGACAACGTACTGCCGCCTGCCCTGCAAACGTCGGACAAGTACCCTACCAACGGCAAACCCAGCCCGTTGTTCGGTGCGCAACCTTTCACCCAGCAACTGTTGCTGTTCGAAGAATTCGGACCAGAGAAGCTCGACCCGACCACGCCGGTGCCCGATCTGACCTTCCCGGTACCGACCCTCGGCGCGGCCCCCGCCCAAGACCCCAACGTGGTGGCACGCAGCGGCCCCAGTGGCAACGCACTGGAAGCGTTCCTCAAGCAACCCGGCCTGTACCCGTTTCCGACCCAGTACGCCAACGTGCTGGACCGCAACCCATGGAAGGCGCAGATCGAGATGTTCCTCAACCGCCAGCCGGTCGGCTCGCCCGCTGAAGGCCGGCCGCCAGGAAAAGGCTGGTCACACCAGCGCTGGAACGAGTTTTACCCGCAGGCAGCGTTCAAGACGGCCCAGGCCGGTGCGCGCATCAACCTCGGTCTGCGCGACCGCAAGCAAATGCACAACTATGCCGTCGGCGAATTTGCCCCGGGCGGCCTGTACTACCAGACCTCCGACATTCCGACCACGCTGGGCACCACCAAGGGCATCGACACACGCTTCCATCCGAACATGCCGCTGCAAAACCACAAATCGCTGTGGACCTTCGACGGCACTTTCCCGCCCAAGCTGCTGATGGTGCGCTACGGCCAGCCGATCCTGATGCGCCATTACAACGCCCTGCCAATTGACCCCTCGGCCAACGGTGGCTTTGGCCTGCATACCATTTCGACCCACGAGCACAACGGCCACTCCCCGGCCGAAAGCGACGGCTTTGCCAACGCGTACTTCTTCCCCGGCCAGTACTACGACTACCGGTGGCCGGTGCAACTGGCCGGCTACGACACCATCAACACCCGTGCCCAGGACCCGCGTGCCGCTTTCCCCTGCTCGCCGGGTGAAACCTTGTTCGTCAACGATGGTTCACCGGGCCTGAAAACCTGCGAGAACGGCAGCATCAAGATTCGTGGCGACTGGCGCGAAACCATGAGTACCCACTGGTTCCACGACCACATGATGGATTTCACGGCGCAGAACGTCTACAAGGGCAACGCCGTGATGATGAACTACTACAGCGCCCTGGACCGCGGCAACGAGGCCCTGCAGGACGGTGTCAACCTGCGCTTCCCAAGCGGGTCAGCCATGCCTTGGGGGAACCGTGACTATGACGTCAACCTGGTGGTTGCCGACAAAGCCTGGGATGCCAATGGCCAGCTGTGGTTCAACCCGTTCAACACGGACGGCTTCCTCGCTGACCAGATTCTGGTCAACTGGCAGTACAAGCCCAGGCTCAAGGTGCGTGCGCGCAGTTACCGCTTCCGTCTCCTCAACGGCTCGGTGTCGCGCTACTTCAAGTTCGCCGTGGTGCGGGAGATTGCCGGTACCAGTGGTGAGTTCAAAGGCCCGTCCGGCTCCAACCTGTCGTATGCGCGGGTGCCGTTCCACATGATTGCCAACGACGGCAACATCATGGAACACGCGGTGCCATTCGACGGCACGATGGACCTCAATGGTGACGGCAACCTGCAGGACAACAACGGCGTCTTGCCGTTGCAGGCCATTGCCGAGCGCTACGACATCATCATCAACTTCGCCAAGAACGGCATCAAGGCCGGCGACAAGCTGTACTTCGTCAACCTGATGGAGCACGACTCCGGCAAAGGTCCGAAGCAAGCTATCCCGTTGGCCGACGTGCTGTCGGAAAAATACAAGGCAGTAATCAAGCAGACCAGCAAAGGCCCGCAGTGGGACAACGGCGACCCGGCTGTCGGCAAGTTTCTGCAACTGTGGGTGCAACCGTACACCGGCCAGGACCTGAGCATGGACCCGGTAGCCTATGAGCCGGCCAAGCCAGGCAAGGCTGCTGGCCTGAAAATGCTGCCCCTGCCCATTGACCGCGACGCCGCAGCCGACCAGGCCAAACTCAAGGATGCCCGCCACCGCGAGTTCATCTTTGGCCGCTCTGACGGCACGGACACCACCCCGTGGACCATCAAGACCGACGGCGGCTTTGGCTACAGCATGGACCCACGCCGTATCAGTGCCGCACCGCAACTGGCCAACCAGTCCACCGACGGTGGTTTCAGCGGCGACGGCACCCTGGAAGTGTGGAAAATCGTCAACGGCGGCAATGGCTGGAGCCACCCGGTACACGTGCACTTCGAGGAAGGCGTGATTCTTAGCCGCGACGGCAAGGCCCCGCCAGAATGGGAAAAATGGGCGCGCAAGGATGTGTACCGTATCGGGTCGGAACCTGATTCGTCCGAAGAGGTGGAAATGGCCATCCGCTTCCGCGAGTTCGCAGGCACCTACATGGAGCACTGCCACAACACCCAGCACGAGGACTCTTCGATGCTGCTGCGCTGGGACCTTGAACACCCGGGGCAGTTCCAGGTAATGCCCACCCCGCTGCCAGGATGGGATGGCGTGCGTTACATGGCCTCGGTAGGCCTGCCAACGTTCCGCACCAAAACCGATGACGACGATGACGACCCGGCCAACAAACCACCTGTCGTGGCCAACGACAGTGCCGCAACGACTGCAGGCAAGCCGATCACCCTGAACGTGCTGGCCAACGACAGCGACCCGGACGGCAACGTACCGCTCACGGTCACCGGCCTCAGCCAGCCGGACTCCGGCCAGGGTACCGTGAGCACGGACGGCAGCACAGTGACGTACACCCCACCCGCTACGGTCGCCACGCCGTTCACGGCCAGCTTCAATTACACGGCGCGTGATACCAAGGGGGCCGAGTCGGTGACCCCGGCCACGGTCAGCATCGCCGTCACCCCAGCAGTGGCGGCCGACGAGCTCAAGGTCACCAGTGCCACAGTGCAACTGCGTAGCGGCAACCGGTTCACCTGGGATGTGCAGGGGACAACCACGGTCGCCACGGGCAACAGCATCAGCGTGACTGCAGCAACCACCGGTGGTCCGGTAAGCCTGGGGAACGCGACGCTGACTGCCACGACTACGGGGGCCCGTTGGCGGGTAGCGGTGACCACCACCGGCTTTGGCCCGGCCACGCCAGCGACGGTCACGGTGAAATCGACGCTGGGCCAGACGGTGACAGCGCCAGTCACATACAAGTGAGTGCAAAGCGGGGCCGCCATGCGGCCCCCATCAGCCAACCCACGAGGACCGCATCATGCCTGGCTCATGGCGATTCCTGCTGGTACTCGCGTTGTTCGCCGCCAGCATGCCGTTCTGGCCGCTGCAACCCCAACGAACGGTGGCCGAAGCAGCGGCCTCTCCCTGGGGGGCCAGCTATTTCCCCAACATCCCCCTGCTCACCCAGGATGGCGAAAAAGTGCATTTCTTCGACGACCTGATCAAGGACAAGGTGGTCGCCATCAACTTCATCTTTACCGGCTGCTCCGATTCCTGCCCAGTGGAAACCGCGCGCCTGCGCCAGGTACAGAAAATCCTCGGTGACCGGGTCGGCAAAGACATCTTCCTCTACTCCATCAGCATCGACCCTTATAACGACACCCCCGCCACCCTCAAGCGCTATGCCGAAAAGTTCGGCATCGGCCCAGGCTGGACCTTGCTGACCGGCGAACCCGACGACATCGAGCAACTACGCCGCAGCCTGGGGCTGTGGATCGATGGCCTGGAAAACGGCCGCTCCAAAGACCACAACCTGAGCCTCATCATCGGCAACCAGGCCACCGGCCGCTGGATGAAAGCCTCGCCTTTCGAAAGCCCGTACATCCTCGCAGACCGCCTGGGCAACAGCCTGCACAACTGGAAGCAGGCCAGCGCCATGAGCAATGACTACGCTGAGGCTCCGCAAATCCGCTCACCCAGCAGCGGCGAGCAGATATTCCGTACCCGTTGCTCGTCCTGCCATACCGTGGGCAACACCGAGCCAGGCCAGCCAGGCATCGGCCCCGACCTGCTGGGCGTGACCCGTCAGCGTGACGCCAACTGGCTGGTCCGCTGGCTGAAGGTGCCCGACCAGATGCTGGCCGAAAAAGACCCCTTGGCCATGCTGCTGTTCGAACAATACAACCGCCTGGCCATGCCCAACATGCGCTTGGGCGATGCCGAAGTTAGCGCATTGATGAGCTACCTCGAAGAGGAAACGGCTCGCCTGCAAACACCCATGGCTAATAGGGAAATCCCCTAAAGGCTATTAGCCACCAGTCATCAGACTGTCATCTTATTGTCGTATTTTCCGAGCATCACCCAGGGTCGGGAACTATCAGCAGTGATTCGCCGTTCGCTTTCCTCCACCAGCCTTCTGCGACTGCTGATCCTGATGCTCTGTGCAGCGACCCTGGCGTTTCTCTGGGGGCTGCACGTCACCCAGAAAGCCACCGCCCGACAGAATGCACTGTCGGCCAAGGCCATCGAGCACCTGAACCTGGCCAGCATCGTGGGCGAAAACCTGCGACAGCTTGTCGACCGCGCCCAGGCGGTGGGTCGTGTGACCCAGGACGACATGAAAGCGCGGCGCCAAGGCAACCTCAGCCTGGCAGCAGACCCAGTGTTCAAGCGCTTGAGCCTGTACGACCGACAAGGCCGGCTGCTAGCGGCCAGCCATACCGATGAGGCCGCCGAGTTGCCGGCAGACTGGTTGCGCCAACTGCAGCGGCACATTGACCACTACGGTTTCAAGCCTTTCCTGCCAAGCATTAAACCTGTCAGCCAAACCGCTGCCCTGCCCACTTGGCGCCTGCCCTTCCTGCTGCCGTTGACCAATTCGACCGGCCGGGAAATCGACAACATTTTGGTGGTGCATCTGGACGTCGGCTACCTGGCGGTGCTGTTCCAGCCTATCGACCTGGGCAACAGTGGCCTGGTGCGTCTGCTGCAGGATGACGGCCTGGAGCGGCTGCGCATCGACAACAGCGGCGTGGTGACTGCCGGCGACCTATTGCAGCCCCCGCTGCCGGCGCTAGACACCGAAGCGGGCATGCTGACCCAGTACGTAGCGGGTGATGCCTACCAAAGCGTGTACCGCCGTGTACCTGAGCACGGCTTCAGCGTGGTGGTCAGCCAGCGCCAGGCAGAAATCCTCGCACCCTCGACGCTGGCCTATTCCCGGCAGTTCTGGTTGAACCTGAGCATGACCCTGATGATCCTGGCCAGCCTGCTATGGACCTTGCGCCTGCTGCGCAAACGCCAGGAGGCGTTCGACGCGCTGGAACATGCCCAGCAAGTCAATCAGCAGCTGATCGTGCGCCTGGAGGACGAACACCGGCGCAGCAGCCACGCCGCCGCCACCGACCACCTCAGTGGCCTGCACAACCGCCGCCAGTTCGTCGAAGTGGCCAGTCAGGTGCTGACTCGGCAACGTGGCAAGCGCAGACTGATGGCGATCCTGTTCATCGACATGGACCGCTTCAAGTCGATCAACGACTCGCTCGGCCACAAGATTGGTGACCTGCTGCTACAGGCTGTGGCCGGGCGTATCCAGCGCCTGCTGGAGCCCGGCGACGAAGCTTCGCGGTTTGGCGGCGACGAATTCGTGGTGTTGCTGGCCGGTGAGCGCAGCGAGGAGCAGATCAACGCCTGGGTCCACGAACTGGTGCAGAAACTGTCGGCCACCTACGCCCTGGATGGCCAAGAGGTCAACACCAGCCCCAGTGTAGGGGTGAGCATCTGTCCGCGTGATGGCCAGGACATCGACAGCCTGATACGCAGTGCCGATGCGGCCATGTACTCGGCCAAGCAGGCAGGGCGCGCGCAGTATCGCTTTTTCGACCCCTCGCTGAACCTGGCCGATATCCAGGCGTTCACCCTTGAACAGGCCTTCGGCAGTGCCTTGGCCGAGCGCCAGTTCGTGCTGCACTACCAGCCGCAGATGCGCCTCGACACCCACCAGGTGCAGGGCTACGAGGCGCTGGTGCGTTGGGATCACCCCGAGTTCGGCCTGCTGTACCCGGACCGCTTCATCGACTTGGCCGAGCGCAGTGGCTTTATAGTCGAGCTGGGTTGGGAAGTACTGCAGCTGGCCTGTGAAGCCTTGTCGAGCTGGGATGCCCAAGGGCGCAAGACACGGCTGGCCGTCAATGTCTCCGCCCTGCAACTGCGTCAAGCCGACTTTGCTGACCGGCTGCTGAGCAAGTTGCAGCATCATGGCATCGCGCCCCAGCAGCTGGAGCTGGAAATTACCGAAACCACCATCCTCGACCCCGAAGGCACGGCGGTGACGCACTTGCATACGTTGCGCGGCGCAGGTCTGGGTATCAGTCTGGACGATTTTGGCCGTGGCTACGCCGGCTTTGCCCACCTGCATTCACTGCCCCTGAGCAAGCTGAAGATCGATCGTTCGCTGATCGCGGCGCTGTCCAACAGCCATGACGACAGCCCAATCGTGTCCTCCACCATCATCCTGGCCAAGCGCCTGGGCCTGGAAGTGGTGGCCGAGGGGGTGGAAACCCGTGAACAGGTGGTGTACCTGAAGCTTGCCGGCTGCGATATCGCCCAGGGCTACCACTTCAGCCGGCCACTGTCGCTGCCGCAGCTGTGGGCTTACCCGCCCTTCAACGGTATCGAGGACAAGGCATGCGTGTACTGAGCGCAACGGCAGGCTTGCCGAGGGCGTTGGGCAAGGACAGGCAACGCATTTCGGTTTATCGTGTACCGATCACACACCGACACCCGCACCATGACCGATATCGAGCGCTACCTTCGCGCCGCCACCCGTGACAACACCCGGCGCAGCTACCAGGCCGCCATCGAGCACTTCGAGAGCCATTGGGGCGGCTTTCTCCCGGCCACCGCCGAGAGTATCGCCCGCTACCTGGCCGATCACGCCGACCAGCATGCAGTCAGTACCCTGCGCCAACGCCTGGCCGCGCTCAGCCAATGGCACGTCGCCCAAGGCTTCCCCGATCCGACCAAGGCGCCATTGGTGCGTCAGGTGCTACGCGGCATCCGCACCCTGCACCCGACGCCACCCAAACAGGCCGCCCCGCTGTTGCTGCAACACCTGCAAACCGCTGTGACGTGTTTCGAAGAAGAAGCCCGACAAGCCCGCGAGCATCATGATTTGGCAGCCCTGCGCCGGGCTCGCCGTGACAGCGCCTTGCTGTTGCTGGGTTTCTGGCGTGGTTTTCGCGGCGATGAGCTGGCACGCCTGCGCATCGAACACATCCAGGCACAAGCCGGTGTCGGCATCACGCTTTTCCTGCCGCGCAGCAAGGGCGACCGCGAAGCCTTGGGCGTCCAGCACCGCACCCCTGCCCTCAAGGCCTTGTGCCCTGTCACTGCCTACCTGCAATGGCTTGAAGTCGCCGGTATTGCCCATGGGCCGGTGTTCCGCAAACTCGACCGCTGGGGCAACCTTGGTGACAGCGCACTCAACAGCAACAGCCTGGTCGGCCTGCTGCGGCGCATGCTGGAACGTGCCGGGGTGCCGGCGGCGCTGTATACCGGCCACTCGCTACGGCGGGGCTTCGCCACCTGGGCCACGGCCAATGGTTGGGAGCTGAAGTCGCTGATGAGCTATGTGGGCTGGAAAGACGCCAAGTCGGCGCTGCGCTACATCGACTCGGCGCAGCGTTTTGGCGAACTGGCCGTGCTACCGGCCAGTCAGGTGCAACCGCTTATTCCTTGAAGCTGTGCCTGGCGACGCCGCCCGTTTCCGGGCGGATGGCATACAGGTCGCCAGCGTCCGGATAATGGTGCAGGTCTTCTGGCGTCATGTCGTAACGCGCGGTGCTGATGTACAAGGTGTTCATCCCGGGCCCGCCAAAGCAGCAACTGGTGGGGCACGGTACTGGCATCAACACCTGGTCGGTCAGGTACCCGTGGCGGTCGTAGCGCAGCAGGCAGCTGCCATGGTACTGGCACACCCACAGCCCGCCTTCGCGGTCCAGCGCCAGGCCATCCGGCCGCCCCAGTTCGGCGGGGGTTTCGGCAAACAGCGTGACAGCGCCCAGCCGGCCTTCGATGAGGTACTCGGCGCGGTAGATCGCACGCGCCGCCGAATCGACGAAGTACACCGTATGGCCGTCCTGCGACCAGGCAAGGCCGGTGGGCAAGCCCATGTCATCGTGGATCACCTGGTCGCTCAATTGCCAGTCAAAGCGAAAAAGCGCCCCGGTATTGCCACTGAGGGCCTCGTCCATCAGGCCAGTGACGAAGCGTCCCTGTGGGTCGCAGGCGCCATCGTTGAAGCGGTAAGTCGAGCGCGGATGGACCGATGCCGAATGCTGGCTCACCTTGCGCGTTGGCACATCGAAGAGGGCCACGCTGGCATCCTCGGTGAAAATCAGGTTGCCCCGGTCGGTCAGCGCCAGGGCGCCAATGCGCGCGGCAGACTCGTAAAGGCACTCGACTTCGCCATCGGGTGTCAGGCCGTTGATGCGCCCGCCAGAGATATCGACAAAGTACAGCACGCCGCTGCGTTCATCCCAGACCAGGCTTTCACCAAGGTCCGCGCGCGTGTTGGCCACTTTGACCGGCACGTAACTGCATTCCTTGATGCGGCTCCAGCGCTCGGCCACCTGCACACGGCCAAGGTCCCGAGGGTGGCTGACACTGCTGTGTTCGTTGAAGCGCGTGGCGATGTGCTGGCTATTGCTGGCGCGCAAGGTGCAATCAGTGGGATGGCACAGCGCACCGGCCAGGTGAGTAACGGGCATTTCTGGCTACCTTCAATTCTCCTTTCTTACGATATCAACAAAAAAATCAATGACTTAATATTAAAAGCATGCAACTTTGATATCCCATGGATATCACCGCCGAGTCGCCACGCTGCAGGAATGCTGGATGATCGAAACACGCTTGCTCAGGCAGTTCATCGCCGTGGCCGAAGAGCTGCACTTCCACAAGGCCGCCCAGCGCCTGCACATGGCGCAACCACCGCTGAGCCAGGCGATCAACCGGCTCGAGGAAAAGCTCGGTTTCGGCCTGCTTCTGCGCAACAAGCGCGGGGTGCGCCTGACCGCAGCGGGTGCAGCGTTTCTCGATACCGCCTACCGCACGCTTGCTGAACTGGAACAAGGGATCGAGTACGCGCGCAACGTTTCTGCGGGGGTCAGCGGCAAACTGACCATCACGGCCATTTCCATCGCTTATTACGATTCGCTGCTCAACCGCTTGCGCCGCTTTCGGGAGACTTATCCAAACGTACAGCTGACCATCCGCGAGATGCCATCTGCCTCTCAGGCCAAGGCCTTGCTGGCCGGTGAGGCGGACATCGGCTTCATGCGCAGGCTACCGCTGCCGGCCGGCACCCTGGAGGCTCGCTTGCTGCTTGATGAGCAGATCGTCATGGCGCTGCCCGCCAGCCATCCCAAGGCGCGGCACGAGGCCGTCGACTTGCGCGAGTTTGCCGATGAGGACTTCGTGTTCACCCCGCAAGCGCTGGGCGGGGGTTACCACGCACAGTTGGTTGCGCTGTGCGAGTCGGCCGGGTTCTACCCCAAGGTCGTGCAGGAGGCGGCGCAGATCCACACCCTGCTGGGTCTGGTGGCCTGCGGCTTTGGCGTGGCCCTGGTGCCGGAGTCGTTCGTCCGCTCGACCCCACGCGAACGCGTGCGGTTTTGCCCGATCCGCCCTATCGATGACCAGCCCGCCCCAGGGCTTGGGCTGTACATGAAATGGAGCGCCCAGAATGCTTCGCCAGCGCTGGCCAACTTCATTGCCATGTTCGAGACGCAGCAATAAGGCCATTTCTACAGGGTGTTCAGCCTCGCTTCGCGCAGCGCCACAGCCGACCGATATCACAGGCCCTGGCCTGCAACAGCTCGGCAGCATTTGCACACGCCTGCTCCAGGCTCATCGGTCCGCTGGCCAGGGCAAATGCAGCGTCGACCCCATGGGCATACAACTGCTGATACCCCTCCCCCAAGGTCCCGGCCAGTACCACCACCGGCACGCCATGGCGCTTGGCAACCCGTGCCACCCCCATCGGCGTCTTGCCGCGCAGTGTCTGGGCATCGAAACGCCCCTCGCCCGTCACCACCAGATCTGCCCCCTGCGCCAGGGCGTCAAGGCCAGCCAGCTCAGCCACGACTTCCACCCCGGGGCGGAACTGCGCGTCCATGAATGCCCGGGCAGCGAAGCCCATGCCACCGGCCGCGCCACAACCAGGGTAATCGCGCACATCCTCGCCCAACAGCAGCGCACAATGGTCGGCAAAATGATTCAGCGCGTGGTCCAGCGCCTCCACTTGCTGCGGGTTGGCACCTTTTTGCGGGCCGAAGATGGCCGATGCGCCGTTGGCGCCACACAAGGGGTTGTCGACATCCGCCGCGACTTCAAACTGCACCCCGGCCAGGCGCGGGTCGAGGCCGCTGGCGTCGATACGGGCCAGCTTGGCCAAGGCCAGGCCGCCCTCTTCCAGCGCTTGCCCGTCAGCATCCAGCAGGCGCAGGCCAAGTGCTCGCAACATGCCACTGCCGGCATCGTTGGTGGCGCTGCCGCCGATGGCCAGCACCACACGCCGGGCGCCGGCGTCGAGGGCTGCGGCAATCAGTTCACCGGTACCCCAGGTGCTGCTGCGGCAAGCATCGCGCTGGCCGGTTGGCACCCGTTGCAGGCCACTGGCCTGGGCCATTTCGATGATTGCGGTGCGACTTTGCGGCAACCAGCCCCAGCCAGCCTCGACATGCTGCCCCAATGGCCCGCGCACGGTCTGGCGGCGCAATTCACCGCGGCTGGCGGCCAGGATCACCTCCACGGTGCCTTCGCCACCGTCGGCCATTGGGCACTCGACCAGTTCAGCCTCCGGCCACGCTTCGCTCAGGCCCGCAGCGATGGCGCGGGCGACACCGGCAGCGTCGAGGCTGTCCTTGAACGAGTCGGGGGCAATGACGATCTTCATGGGGTTTCTCCTGTCCTGATGAGCGGCATGCTGACAGGTGGCAGCCAAGGTGACCTCGGTCAAATGCACAAAACGCCGGCCGGGTTGTTTGGGCAGATGCCTTTTTGCCTGTTCTGGCGCAATCGCCGGCAAGTGAACACTTCAGTCAGCTGGCAACAGCTGCAACCCCAGATACAAGCTGAGCATCCCTTCCAGGCGCAGCGGGTCGACCTCACCCAGCTCGGCTATGCGCTCCAGTCGATAGCGCAGGCTGTTGCGGTGGATGCCCAGGGCATCGGCACAGGACTGGCTCTGGCCGTCATGGGCACACCAGGCGCGCAGGGTGGCGAGTAACTGGCCACTGCTGTCCTTGGCGCGGATGCGCTGCAACGGCTCCAGCAGCTCGTCCAGCGCGTCGTCGTTACGGTGGCGCCACAGCAGCGCCGGCAGCCGGTAGCGCTGCAGGCTGAGCAATCGTTCGCTGGGCAACACTTCGCGGCCATAGGCCAGCAAGTCACGCACCCGGCGGTAACCACGGCGTAACTGCTCCAGGCTCTGCGCTGCACTGCCCAGGGCCAGTCGCTCAATGTCCCAACCGTGGCGTTGCAGGCGTTCCAGCAGGCGCAGTTCATCCAGTGCCACGCCTGCCGGGCGGCACCACAGCAACGACTGGCGGGCCGGGCTGACGCACCAGCTATCCGGATAACGGCTCATCAACCATGCGGCCAGCGCCTCGGCAGGTGGCCCCGAGGCAATCTCTAACAGGCACGGTATCCGCGGTAGCTGAGGTTTCAAGCCCAACTGACGGGCTTCGTCCAGCAAGCGCGGCGAGTTACCGCTGCCGCCGAGCAATAGCGCCAGCAGGTCGTCACAGCGCTGCCTTCGCCATTGCTGGTCAGCCTGTAAATTGCGTTGGGCCAGCAGCATTTCGGCGGTCATGCGCACCAGCTCGCCATAGGTGCGCACCTGCTGCGGGTCGCCGGTCAGGCCCAACACGCCCATCAGCCGCCCATCGAGCATCAATGGCAGGTTCACGCCGGGCTGCACGCCCTTCAGGCACTTGGCCGCGTCGGTATCCAGTTCGACGATCCGGCCATTGGCCAAGACCAGCTGCGCGCCCTCGTGACGGGTGTTGATACGCTCCGGCTCACCGCTGCCCAGGATCAACCCCTGGCTGTCCATGACATTGACGTTGCAAGGCAAGATGGCCATTGCCCGGTCAACGATATCCTGCGCCAGGTCATGGTCGAGTTCGAACATTGCGTGTTCCTTTAGGTGTTTGGCTTTTGGGCTCGGGCACAGCAGCCTGGGCCAAGCGCTGTGCAAAAGCACAAAGACAGGCTGGCCGCAGTCCCCGAGACTCGTCAGGGCGAGCGCCGGAACAGGCGACGCGGCGAAAACCATAACAACAGAGAACCCGATCATGGCACACAGCCCCGCCCCTGACCAAGGCACGGACACCACCCGCAACGCGCTGTACCGGCGTATCACCTTGCGGCTGATTCCGTTCATTTTCATCTGCTACCTGTTCAACTACCTGGACCGCGTCAACGTCGGCTTTGCCAAGCTGCAGATGCTCGACGCCCTGAAATTCAGCGAAACGGTGTACGGCCTTGGCGCCGGCATCTTCTTCATCGGCTACGTACTGTGTGGCCTGCCAAGCAACCTGGCCCTCAACCGCTTCGGCCCACGGCGCTGGATCGCGCTGATGATGATCGCCTGGGGCAGCCTGTCCACCTGCCTGCTGTTCGTCACTACCCCTGCCGAGTTCTACACCCTGCGCCTGCTCACCGGCGCTGCCGAAGCCGGCTTCTTCCCGGGTGTGGTGCTGTACCTCTCGCGCTGGTTCCCGGCGGCCCGGCGCGGCCGCATCATGGCCCTTTTCATGTCGGCGATCCCGGTATCGGGCCTGCTTGGCGGGCCGTTCTCCGGCTGGATCCTCGAACATTTCGCCGCCGGCCAGCACGGCCTGGCCGGCTGGCAGTGGATGTTCCTGATCCAGGGCCTGCCGACCGTGGCCTTGGGCGTACTAGCGGTGTTCCTGCTCAGTGACGGCTACCAGAAAGCCGCCTGGCTGAGCCCGGCTGAACGTCAGCTGATCGCTGCCGACCTGCAGGCCGATGCTGCAAGCAAACCGAGCACCACCAGCGACAGCGTGCTGGCCGTGTTGACCAACCCGCTGATCTGGACCTTCGGCTTCGTCTACTTCTGCATCCAGAGCGGCGTATACGCGATCAACTTCTGGCTACCCTCGATCATCAAGAGCATGGGCTTCGACAACCCGCTGCTGATCGGCTGGCTCAGCGCCATCCCGTACCTGCTGGCGGGTGTGTTCATGATTCTTTGCGGGCGCTCGGCCGACCTGCGCAACGAGCGCCGCTGGCACCTGGTGGTGCCAATGCTGATGGGCGCCGTCGGCCTGCTGATTGCGGTGAACTTCGCCGGCAACCCGAGCATTGCCATTCTTGGCTTGTCGATCGCCACCATGGGCGCGCTTACCGGTTTGCCGATGTTCTGGCCAATGCCGACTGCGCTGCTCAGTGCCGGAGCCGCCGTGGCAGGTCTGGCGATCATCAACTCGGTAGGCCAGATGGCGGGTTTTCTCAGCCCGTACCTGGTCGGGTTCATCAAGGACCAGACCGGCTCAACCGATGCCGCACTGTATTCGCTCGCGGCGTTGATCGTATTGGGTAGCCTGGTGGCCTTGCGTGTAACGCGAGCGGGTTCGCTGAGTACTGCACGGGTGAGTTGAGGCATTCGCAGGCTTGCCCACGCCCACAAGTTTCAAGCCTGTGGGCGCGGGCAAGCCTGCAATGAGGCCCACCCAAGCCGCACCAAATCCACACCCGCCACCGATCGTCAGCTCAACGCATCCCCTTCCCGCCCCAGGCGTCAAATGGTTCCAAAGGCCCCTTTGGAGAAGCCCCATGACCCAGTACGCCGTGGCCCGCTTGGCCCAGCTCGACGAGCACCGCCCCCTGCGCGTCCAGGCCGGCAACGAAGAACTCATCCTCATCCGCCAAGGCGATCAGGTACACGCCTACCAGGGCAACTGCCCCCACGCAGGCGCCCCCCTTGATGAAGGCGTGGTTTGCGGTGGTTTGCTGGTCTGCCCTTGGCACAAAGCTGCATTCGCCGTTGACGATGGCGTGGTCTGTGAGCCGCCTGCACTCGCCGACCTGCGCCGCTACAAGGCGTGGATCAAGGGCGATGAAGTCTGGGTCGATGACCAGCCCCTGTCGGCAACCGAACCGCCCAGGCACAGCGATGCCCGCTGTTTTGTGGTGGTCGGCGCCGGGGCCGCCGGCAGCGCCGCCGTCGCCACGCTGCTGGCTCATGGCTTCGCGGGCAGGCTGGTATGGATCGACCAGGAGCGCCAGCCGGCCTACGATCGCACAGCACTGAGCAAATTCGTGATTGCCGGGCAGATGCCGCCCGATGAGGTCCCCGCGCTGCTCGAAGCCGACGCCCTGCGCAAGGGCCAGCTGGAGCGCAAGTACGGCAAGGTGCGCACCCTGAACAGCCAGAAGCGCCAGGTCACCCTCGCCGATGGTCAGCAGATCGATTACGACGCCTGCCTGCTGGCAACCGGCGGTAAAGCACTGCGCCCAGACATTACCGGTGCCGACTTGCCCGGGGTGTTCACCCTCCGCTCGCTGGAAGATGCTGCACAGTTGCTCGACGCAGCCGAGCCTGGCCAACCGGTGGTCATCGTCGGTGATGGCTTCATCGGCCTGGAGGCAGCCTCGGCATTGCGCAAGTATGGCTTGCAGGTGCACGTGGTCTCGCGCCACGAAGTCCCTCTGGCCCGACAGTTGGGCGAGCGGATCGGGCGCTGCATTCGCGCGCTGCATGAACGAAAAGGCATCACCTTCCACGGCCCCACCGAGGTCGAGCGGATCGAAGGCCTGGACAAGGTCGAAGCGGTGCAACTGGCCAATGGTGAACGGCTGCATACCCCCTTGGTGCTGCTCGGCACCGGGGTAAAGCCCGCCACCGCGTTCCTTCAAGGCGTGCCGCTTGGCGAAGACAAATCGGTGAGGGTCGACGCAGAAATGCGCGCAGCCGACGGTTTGTGGGCCGCCGGTGACATCGCCACGTTCCCGCTCACGGGGCGCCCGGTGCGCATCGAGCACTGGCGCCTGGCCCAGCAACACGGGGTTATCGCCGCCGCCAACATGCTTGGCGAACAACGCCGTTATGCCGATGTACCGTTCTTTTGGACCTACCAGCATGGCCGTACCTATGAAGTGTTAGGCCATGCCAGGGACTGGAACCGCATCGAATTCGTCGGTGAGCCGGAAAAAGGCGATTTCGTTGCCCTGCAGTGTGTGGATGAGCGCGTCGAGGCCGTTATCGCCAAGGGTTACTCCGATGCCATGGCAACGCTGTCGCAACGCCTGAAGCGCCCCTTGAGCCTGCAGGAGGCTTTGGCGCTCATTGGCTGAGGGGCGCCTTTCAATGCTTCCCGGTTGTGTGTAAAACAGGTAGGTCAGCCGACTGCATAAGGACCCACGCGCATGATCTACCGCCCCCTAGGCCACAGTGGCCTGCAGGTTTCCGCCCTTACCCTGGGCAGCATGATGTTCGGCGAGCAGACCAGTACCGAGGATGCCCTGCGCATCATCGACAAGGCCTGGGACCAAGGCATCAACTTCATCGACACCGCCGACGTGTACAACGCCGGGCGCTCGGAAGAAATCGTCGGTGAAGCCGTGGCGCGCCATCGCCATGACTGGATCGTCGCCAGCAAGGTCGGCTTCGGCCCGGCCGACGGCCTGCCTAACCGCAGCGGGTTGTCGCGCAAGCACATCTTCAATGCCGTGGATGCCACGCTGACCCGCATGGGCATGGACTACCTGGACATCTACTACCTGCACCGAGAAGACCACAAGGTACCGCTGGAAGAGACCGTGCAGGCCATTGGCGACTTGTTGCGCCAGGGCAAGATCCGCTACTGGGGGGTGTCCAATTTCCGTGGTTGGCGCATTGCCGAGGTCTGCCATGTTGCCGAGCGCCTCGGTGTGCCCAGGCCGGTAGTCAGCCAGCCGCTGTACAACATCGTCAACCGTCAGGCCGAGCCCGAACAGCTCACGGCCGCCGCCGCCCATGGTCTGGGCGTCGTACCCTTCAGCCCGCTGGCCCGGGGCGTGCTCAGTGGCAAGTATGCGCCGGGCGCGGTGCCGGATGCCGGTAGCCGCGCAGGGCGGCAGGACAAACGCATCATGGAAGTGGAGTGGCGCCAGGAGTCGCTGACCATTGCCCGGCAGATTCAGACGTATGCAGAGGCCAAGGGGGTGGGTATTGTCGAATTCGCCATTGCCTGGGTGTTGAATAACCAATGGGTCAGTTCCGCGATTGTCGGGCCGCGGACCGAGGAGCAGTGGGATACCTATGGCGGCGCATTGGCGGTGAAGATTACCGCGGAGGATGAGGCATTCATCGATTCGTTGGTAACGCCAGGGCATGCGTCCACGCCGGGCTTCAATGACGTGGCGCATTATGTGAGTGGGCGGCTGGCACGCAGCTGACGCATTGGGGAGCCCTGAGCCGGGCTCCCGGTCCCCCCTTTCCCCAATCACCCCGGTATCGTGCGCACCATTGGTTTTCCACCTCTGGAGCTGCAATGAAACTCTTGCAACCGCTGCAAATCGGCCCACTCACCCTGCCCAACCGCGTATTCATGGCCCCCCTCACCCGCCTGCGCAGCCTGGAGCCGGGTGATGTACCCACCGCGCTGATGGCCGAGTACTACCGTCAGCGTGCCAGTGCTGGGCTGATCATCACTGAAGCCACGCAAATCTCCTTCCAGGCCAAGGGCTACTCGGGCTCGCCCGGCATTCACAGCGCCGAACAGATCGCTGCCTGGAAGCACATCAACGAAGGCATCCATGCCGATGGCGGCCACAGCGCCGTGCAGGTGTGGCACACCGGGCGGGTGTCGCATACCTCCCTGCAACCTGGCGGCAAGGCACCCGTGGCCCCTTCGGCACTGCCGGCGGATGCACGCACCACCCTGCGTGACGCGCAAGGCAACCTGACGCGCGTGGAAACCTCCGCCCCCGGGCGCTCAGCGAAGCGGAGATCGCTGGCATCGTCGCCGACTTTGGCCAGGCCGCGATCAATGCCTGTGAAGCCGGCTTCGACTTCATCGAGTTGCACGCCGCCCACGGTTACCTGCTGCACCAGTTCCTCACCCCCAGTGCCAACCAGCGCGAAGACCGCTACGGCGGCAGCGTTGAAAACCGTGCGCGCATTGTGCTGGAGGCGGTGGATGCGGCCATTGCCAACTGGAGCGCCGACCGGGTCGGTATTCGCGTGTTCCCGTTGGGTGGTTTCAATGGTGTGGACAATGGCGAAGACCAGGAAGCCGCCGGCCTGTACCTGATCCGCGAGCTGGCCAAGCGCAACCTCGCCTACCTGCACCTGTCCGAGCCGGACTGGGCCGGTGGCAAGCCACTGCGTGACGAGTTCCGCCAGGCCATTCGCGCCGCCTACCCCGGGGTGATCATCGCGGCCGGTGCCTACACTGCCGAGAAAGGCGAAGACCTCATCGGGCGGGGTTTGATCGATGCCGTGGCGTTCGGGCGCGCCTACATTGCCAACCCCGACCTGGTGGAGCGTCTGCGGCTGCAAGCGCCGCTGAATGAGCACCGGGCGAAGTTCGATTACGCCAATGGGCCTGAAGGGTATACGGATTATCCGTTCCTGAAGCAGGCTTGATGCAAAAACGGGCGCTCTTGCGGGCGCCCGTTTTTTGTCGTGTCAGCCCAGTTCAGCCAGCGCCTGCGCGGCATAGGCGTGTGACCGCTGCCGCGCCAGGGGGTCATGGATGCGGCAGTCGATCATCAGCTCGTCCGCCCCGGTCTGCTCGATCAGCGAGCGCAGCCCTTCCCTCACCCGTTCGGGCCCTCCGGCTACGGTGCAGGCCATCACCTGATCGAGCACGGCGCGCTCGTGGTCCGGCAAGCGTTCGATGTAACCCTCTTGCGGCTTGGGCAGCAAGCCAAAGCGCCCGACATGCAGGTCCAGCATCCACTTGCGGTGGGAGCTGGCCAGGTAGTGCGCCTCAGCATCGCTGGCAGCGGCGAACAGGTTCATGCCAACCATCACATAGGGTTTGGCCAGTTGCGCGGAAGGCTGGAAGTTGGCGCGGTAATGGGCAATGGCTTGCAGCAGGTAACGCGGGGCAAAGTGCGAGGCGAAGGCATAAGGCAGGCCCAGCTTCGCCGCCAGGTCAGCACCGAACAGGCTGGAACCGAGGATCCACACTGGCACATCGTGCGCACCCGGTACGCCGCGCACCCGGCGTTTGCCGTTATCCGCCAGGTAATCACGCAGCTCGGCGATGTCCTGGCTGAAATCACGCTCTGGCGCGGCGCCGCGCAATGCCCGCACGGTCGGCCCGGACGTGCCTGGCGCACGGCCCAGGCCCAGGTCGATACGGCCTGGGTGCAATGTATCGAGGGTGCCAAACTGTTCGGCCACCACCAACGGCGCATGGTTGGGCAGCATGATGCCGCCAGCACCCACACGAATGTGTCGGGTGGCGTTGGCGATTTCGTTGATCACCAGCGACGTGGCAGCCGAGCCAATGCCCGGCATGTCATGGTGCTCGGCGATCCAGTAGCGGCTGTAGTGCTGTTGCTCGACATGCCCCGCCAGCTGGCGGGATTCTTCGATCGCGTCGGCGAAGGTCTTGCCTTCGCCGATCATGACCAGATCCAGTACGGACAGTGCAGTCATGGGGTCTCCAGAGGGATTATCAGTGGCTGCCAGTTTCCATGCTGCGCCGCCAGCGATAAACCCAGTTTCAGGCCCGGCATAGGGGCCTGGCATTCCCCAATCAGTATTCCCAAGGCACGCCTGGCTCCCAGCTGGCCACCAACAAGTCGATGAAGCCGCGCACCCGAGGGGACAGGTGGCGCTTGCTTGGGTAGACGATGCGAATGGGGTCTGCCGGGGGGCGGTAGGCGTGCAGTACTTCCACCAGATTGCCAGCGCGCAGGTCGTCACCGGTGATATAGGTAGGCAGGTGAATCAGGCCAAAACCGGCCCGGGCGCCGTCAAGCATGGCCTCGGAACTGTCGATGTTCAGCCGCCCGGGATCTTCGCACAGGTGCAGCCCCGCTTCTGTGTGAAAGCGCCAGGGCATGGCCTTCTCGCCCGCCAGGAAGGCGATCTTGTCGTGGCCATAGAGGTCGCCGGGCATCTGCGGTACACCGCGCTTTTCCAGGTACGCAGGCGATGCACAGGTCACGAACTGCTGCCAGGCGACGGTGCGCGTCAGCAATTGCGAATCTTCCTTGGGTGCACCGATGCGCACGGCGACGTCCACGCCCTCTTCGACCAGATCAACGAAACGGTCGGTGAAGCGGATATCCGCCCGCAGTTCGGGCCATTGCTTGAGGTACTGGTCGAGGACCGGCAAAACATGACGCTGCCCGAGCGACAGCGGTGCGGTCAGGCGCAGGGTGCCAGTGGGCTTGCCCCGGCGCAGGGCCATGGTGCTTTCGACCTCGTCCAGATCATCCAGAATCTGCCGCCAGCGCTCGAACGCCACCAGGCCTTCATCAGTCAGGCTCAGCTTGCGCGTAGTGCGGTTGAGCAGACGCACCGCCATGCGGGCCTCCAGGCGGGCGATACTCTTGCCCACCGCCGAACGGGTCAGGCCCAGGCTGGCAGCAGCGGCGGTGAAGCTGCCGGCCTTCGCGGCGCTGACGAAGGCGGCGATGTCGCCGAAGCGATTGGGTTCCATGGTGTTTTCCTGACGCTGATCGAACCGCCATAGATGGGTGCAATTTCAGGCAATGCAAGGTTCCTGATCTATTGGGGCTGCCTTGCAGCTTCGGTTTGCCAGAGGTAGCGATCTGTCCAGTTAGCCAGCGGCAGCGGCGGCTGCTGGTCGACAATGCGTCGCCAGATAAGCATCAGCTCTTGAGCGTTGAACAGCGAGCCAGGCCCGCTGCCTCGCCACGCCGAAGGCACACCGACCATCCACTGCCCTTGATGATCGCGCTGAGCCATGTTGAAGCGAAAGGTGTAATTCCCCGGGATTCCCATGCGCAGGTCGGTGACCACCAGTGCGTCGCCAATCTGGTCATAACGCAGCCAGTCATCGGTGAACCAGCGCAAGCGCTGGTGCAACGGGTCATCGTTCAGTGCTTGCGCCAGTTCCAGGTTGCGCGACAAGCGTTGCATTTCGGGTGGTTGCTGGTCGAGCACGCTGCTGATGCCTTCGTAGTAATCGCCATCCGGGGTCTTGGCCAGCACCCGCCAGACCAGGCTGTTGAATGCCATCGGCACGGCACGCACCTCGCTCACGACGATACCTTGCTGGTCCAGTGCCGACTGGAAGCGCTGTTCGGCAGCCATGCGCCCCGCCAGGCCGAAACCCAGGTAGCAGGTACTGAACACCAGGGCCATGGTCAGCAGGCGGGTAGCGCTGCGGGTCACGCCCTTCATGAGGGTGAAGACCACCGCAGCCAGCAGCGGCACGGTGTAGACCGGGTCGATAATGAACACCGCCGCCCAGCTTTCCGGGGTGGTGTGCAAAGGCCAGAACAACTGCGTGCCGTAAACCGTAAAGGCGTCGAGCACCGGATGGGTTACCAATACCAGCCAGAACGCCAAGAAAAGCCTGGGCAAGGTATACCCCTTGCCGGGCCAGCGCCTGTTGACCAGCCAGGCCAACAGCAAGGCCAGGCCGGTGAGCACGAACAACGAGTGGGAGAAGCCGCGATGATAAGTCATCTGCGACACCGGGTCGGCATAGCGAATGATCACATCCAGGTCCGGCAGCGTGCCCAGTGCTGCACCATACAGCAGCGAGCGTCGGCCCTGGATGCGCCCGAGCACGGTCCCTTGCAGCGCCGCGCCAAGTACGGCTTGGGTGATGGAGTCCAAGGTGGGGATTCCTGAAAGAGTCGTTTCCGCACGCTACCCCCATACACCCCTGATGCGCAATTCTTCTGGATGGCTCAGAACAGCTGCCAGGTGTACACCAGCGTCAGGCGGTTCTCGTCGATATCACTGCGGTAGTTGGAGCGCGCCATGGCGTTCCTCACCCGTATCCCCAACCCTTTCAGTGCCCCGCTCTGCACCGCATAGCCGATATCCAGATCACGCTCGCGATCACGCCCTTCGTAACCCAGCCCGGTATCGACATTGTTACCGGTTATGTAGCGCACGGTCGCTGTCAGGCCCGGCACGCCCATGGCGGCGAAGTTGTAGTCGTAACGCACCTGGTACGAGCGTTCGTCGGTGTAGGCAAACTCATAGGTCGGCACCTCGTTGCCCAACGGCGAGATGTTGGCGAATACCCGTGGGAACGGGCTATCGCCATAAATGCCCTGGTAGCCGGCATGGAAGCTGTGCCCGCCATGCCGGGCAGTGAACAGCGAGAAGAACGCCTGGTTGTCGATGTTGCCCAGCAGCGCATCGCCTTGCTCACGCGCGGTGAAATAACCCAGGTTGGCACTGAGTACCCAGTCGCCGACGGGTTTGCTGTGCTTCAGGCCAACAAAGCCTTGTTGGTAGATGTCCTCCAGCTGACCGTACCAAAGGCTGACGCTGCTCTGGTTGGCATTGAACGCATAATCCCCACCCACGTAGTTGAACGCGTCGCTTTCGGCCTGTCGCATCGGCACATGGCCGAGCATCGCGTTCATCTTGCCGTCGCCACCTTCGTTGCGCAGGTGGGTGCTTTTCAAGTGCCCGGCCTGCATAGTCAGCCCGTCGATTTCCGACGAACTCAAACTCACGCCCTGATAGGTGGGTGGCAACAGGCGAATATCACTGAAGGTCAGCACCGGCAGGTTCGGTTGCAGTTCACCTGCACGCAGTTCGGTTTTTGATATCCGGGCCTTGAAGGTCGGCGCCAGGCGGCTGTACTCGTCGGCAGCGCGGCCGTCGCCATGCACCGGCAACAGGCCGGTGTTGGTGCGGTCTGGACTGCTGTCCAGCTTGATGCCCAGCAAGCCCAGGGCGTCCACGCCAAAACCGACGGGGCCCGGGGTGTAGCCACTTTTGAAGTCGAGGATGAAACCCTGGGCCCACTCCTCGGCCTTGGACTGTTTGTTGGCCCCGACAATGTCGGAAAAATCGCGGCTGAAGTAGTAGTTACGGGCACTCAGGGTGGCCTTCGAGTCCTCGAAGAAGCCGCCTTCGGCAGCCAGCAGTGGCTGGCTGAGCAATGTCAGGCCCAGGGCAACGCAAGGGGTGTGGTTCATTCCGAAGCTCTCTTGATCTTGTTTTTATGGGTAAAGCGTTGGAAACACGGCAGTTCATGGGGTACGGCGCAGCACCTCCCGGGCACGTGGCTGGCGCAGCCTCAGCAGCGCGTGCGCCAGCAGGCCGAACAGCAGCCCCCAGAACGCTGCCGACAGGCCCAGAAAAGCCACCCCCGAAGCGGTGACCAGGAAGGTGAACAGCCCGGCGTCGCGCTCGGCCGGTTCTGCCAGGCTGCGGACCAAGGCTTCGCTGATGGCGCCATACAGGGCCAAACCGGCCAGGGCAGCGATCAGTACGGCGGGAAAGGCGGCGAACAGTGACATCAAGGTGGCCCCGGCGATGCCCAGTAGCAGGTACAACACACTGCCAGCCACCGCAGCTACATAGCGCCGTTGCGGGTTTTCATGGGCCTCATGGCCGGTGCACAGGCTGGCGGTAACCGCCGCCAGGTTCAGCCCGTGGCAACCGAACGGCGCCAGTAGCGCTCCGATCAGGGCACTGGCGCTGATCAGCGGGCTGGCCGGCGTGGGGTAGCCAGCGTTGCGCAGTACCGCCATACCCGGCATGAATTGCCCGGTCAGCGCCACCAGCACCATCGGCAGCGCCAGGCTGAATACCGCCGCCAGGCTGAACTGGGGGGTGATCCACTGAGGTGAGGCCAGTTCCAGCACAAGTGCCTCGCTGCGCAACGTACCGCTGGCCACGGTCACCAGCATGCCCACGCCCAGCACCGCAGCCACTGCATAGCGCGGCTGCACCCGACGCATCAGCACGTAGGTGACGAACATCGCCAGTACCAGCAGCGGTTGCACCGGCAAGGCGCGGAACACTTCGATGCCAAAGCTGAACAGGATCCCGGCCTGCATACCGGCAGCGATAGAGCCCGGCAGTCGCGCGATGATGCGGTCGAAGGCCCCGCTGATGCCGATCAGCAGCAGGACCAGGTTGGCCACCAGGTAGGCGCCCACGGCCTGCTCCAGGCCCAGTTGCGGCAAGGCGGTGACCAACAGGGCCGACCCCGGGATCGACCAGGCGATCACTACCGGCACGCGGTAGCGCAGGCTGAGTAGCGCACCGAGCACCGCACTGCCCATGGACACGGCCCAGACCCAGGATGACAGCTGCTGGTGCGACAGGCCGGCCGCTTCGGCGGCGTGGAAAATGATCACCAACGGGCCGGCGTAGGAGATCGTCGTAGCAATGCCGCCGGCGACGATGGCCGACACAGAGCAGTCCTTGATCAGCGTATTCATGAAGCTTCTCGCAAGCCAGCGGCCGGCCTTTGTGGCGGGCTCTTGTTTGGGTGTTGGCTGTTTCGCGGGCATGCCCGCTCCAACAACGACTGCACAGGCTTCACCTGTGGGAGCGGGCATGCCCGCGAAACAGCCCACGCGGTGGATCAGGCCTCCTGCAAAGCCCGCGGCCGCCCGCTGCGCTGCTCATCGGCACCGCCCTGGGCCTGCTGCAACTGGAAGTCGAACTTCAGCTCGGCATGCCGACCCTCCGACCCTTCGACGAACACCACCTCCCCGACCAACCCATCCCGTGTGGCATAGGCAAAGTCATCCCACAGGTACTTGTCCCCCGACAGGTTTATCTGCGTGGTCAGGTGCCGGTACCCTGGCGCCGAGATAAAGAAGTGCACATGCGCCGGGCGCTGGCCATGACGGCCCAGCAGGTCCAGGCATTCCTGGGTTGGCCCCTGCGGGTCGCAGCCATAGCCCGATGGCACGATGGAGCGCGCACGGTAGCGCCCCTGGGCATCTGTAACGATGCGCCGACGCAGGTTGTACGCCGACTGGCTTTGGTCGAAGAACGAGTAGGTACCACGGGTATTGGCATGCCACAGGTCGACCGTGGCACCCGGCAGCGGGTGTCCGTGCGGGTCCAGCACCTGGCCTTCCAGGAACATCACCGTGGCCACGCCCTCCTCGCTGCCATCGTCCATGCGCACTTCACCTTGGGCAATCGGTGCGCCAGCCACGTACAACGGGCCTTCGATGGTGCGTGGAGTACCGCCAACGCGCCCTGCCTCCTGGTCCTTGGCATCCTGCAGCAGGTCGAGGAAGTGTTCGATGCCCAGCCCCGCCACCAGCAGCCCGGCTTCGCCGCGACCGCCCAGGCGGTTGAGGAAGTCGACGGCGTGCCAGAACTCGTCTTCGCTGATGTCCAGGTCTTCGATCAGCCGCGCGGTATCCTGCAGCAGGCGCTGCACGATGCGTTTGAGGCGTGGGTTGCCGGCCGCATTACCAAAGCCTGCGGCCTGCTCGAAGAACTGCTGTACCTCGGCAGTATGGGAAATGTTCACGGTCATGGGGGTTACCTCGTCTTGTTCTGTTCGGTTCAGGCCTGCGCCGCCAGGGTCTGGGCGTGGCGCCGACCACTGGCCAGGTGCACGGCCATGGCCAGCGCAGCGATGGCGCCAGGGATGGCAAAGGCGATGAAATTGAGTTGCAGTGGCAGGTTGATGCCCATCAGCGCACCGCCCAGCAGCGGGCCGACGATGGCGCCATTACGGCCGATGCCCGAGGCCCAGCCCAGGCCGGTAGAGCGCACCGACAGGCCGTACATCTGCGCTGCGCCGGCGTACAGCAGAATCTGCGTACCAATGGTGGTGGCGCCGGCAATGAAGATCAGCAGGTACAGCACCGGCATCGGACTGTTTACCCCCAGCAGGCTGATCGACAGTGCGGCGGCAATGAAGAACGCCACCTTCACCTTGACCAGGTTGTAGCGGTCACCCAGCCAGCCGCCGAGGATCGCCCCGGCCATGCCGCCAAAGTTCAGTGCCAGCAGGAATGACAGGCTTGAGCCCAGGCTGTAGCCGGCGTTGGCCATCAGCTTTGGCAGCCAGGAACTCAGTGCATAGACCATCAGCAGGCAGCAGAAGAACGCAACCCACAGCGCCAGGGTGCGAATCGCCAGGCCATTGCGGAACAGTTCCAGCACCGAAGCGCCGCTGCCTTTGCGGTCGGCCGCCTGAAGCACATCATCGGCCTGGACATCGCAGTCCGGGTCCAGCCGTTTGAGCAATGTGCATGCTTCCTCGATACGGCCTTGGCGCACCAGGAAGCCGATGGATTCAGGCAGGTAGTAAAGAATCACCGGTAACAGCAGCAGAGGCACCGCTGCGGCGAAGAACATCGACTCCCAGCCAAAACGCGGCAGCATGAAGATGCCGACACCTGCCGACAGCATGCCGCCCAGCGAATAACCACTGAACATGATCGCCACCAGCGTGCTGCGCAGGCGCTTGGGCGCGTATTCGTTCATCAGCGCCACGGCGTTGGGCATCAGGCCGCCACAGCCCAGGCCGGCGATGAAGCGGTAGATGCCAAACTCGCTCGGGCTGCTGGCAAAGCCATTGAGGATGGTCGCCCCCGAGAACAAGGCGAAACAGATGGCAATGCCCTTCTTGCGCCCGATGCGGTCGGCCAGGCTGCCGAAGGCCAGGGCGCCGAACATCATGCCGAACAGCGCATAGCTGCCCAATGCACCAGCCTGCAACGGGGTCAGGCCCCACTCTTTCATGATGACCGGCAGTACCACACCGTAGATGAACAGGTCATAGCCGTCGAAAATCAGCAGCAGGCCGCACCAGGCCATGACCATCCAGTGAAACGGGGTAAAGCGCGCATTGTCGATGATCGGGTGTACATCAAGGGTTCGCATGGCATCTGTCGCTCTTGTTTTTGTTGTGGAAGAAAACTTTTGCCTTGAGGTTGCGGTTCAGCCCAGGTCGCCGCCTCCTACCGGCAGGGTCACGCCGGTGATGTACGAGGCTTCGTCGGACGCGAGGAACAGAATGGCCCCCACCTGCTCGTCGATGCTGCCGTAGCGGTGCATCAGGCTGCTGTCGAGGGTCTGGTCGACGATCTGCTGGTACCAGCGCCTTTCCTGCTCGGTTTGCTCTGCACTGTTGCGCGGTACGCGCCGGGGCGGTGCTTCGGTGCCGCCGGGCGCAGTGGCGTTGACGCGGATGCCCCGGCCGGCGGTTTCGAAGGCCAGGCAGGCAGTGAGCGCGTTGACGCCCCCCTTGGCTGCGCCGTAAGGCACACGGTTGACGCCGCGGGTAGCGATGGACGAGACATTGACGATGGCGCCACTGCCACGTTCGAGCATGTACGGCAGCGCGGCGTGGCAGCACCACAGGGTGGGGAACAGCGAGCGGCGCACCTCGGCCTCGATCTGCTCGACTTCGTAGTGTTCGAAGGGCTTGGCCCAGATGGTGCCGCCCACGTTGTTGACCAGGATGTCCAGGCGGCCATGGGTTTCCACCGCACTGGCCATGACCCGGGCGCAATCGGCGTGTTGTTCCAGGTCGGCGGTGAGGGTGAGCATGCCCTCGCCAGCCAGTTCGTGGACCAGCTCGGAACGGTCTACCGCCACCACTTGCGCGCCTTCAGCCTTCAGCCGCCAGCACACGCCACGGCCGATGCCTTGGGCGGCACCGGTGACCAGGGCAACCTTGCCTTGGAATCTGTTGTTCATATGTAAATCTCCAGTTCGCGAGAGACCCTGTGGCAGCAATTGTCTTGCTCAAAGTCGGAAAGGCTGCGCGATCACTGTGGGAGCGGGCTTGCCCGCGAACACGGGCGAAGCCCGTGCCATCCACCGCGCAGCCTGCTTCGCGGGCTCGTCCGCTCCCACAGGGTCGGCGTATTGCTTTGAAGCAGAGGGGCTGTCAGGCCGCCGCCGCAAACTTCTCGTAGTAGAAGTTGGCCGGGGTAATGCCCTGCTCACGCACGTACTGGCTGACCGCTTCCACCATGGGTGGCGGGCCGCACAGGTACACATCCACATCGCCGTCATTGAGGTGGCGTGGCTCGATGTGCTGGGTGACATAGCCCTTCTGCGGGTACTGGCTGTCCGGGTTGGCGACGCAGGCGCTGTAGGTGAAGTTGGGGATACGTGCCGCCAGCGCTTGCAGGCGGTCGAGTTCGACCAGGTCAAAGTCGTTGGTCACGCCGTAGATCAGGTGCAGCGGGTGCTCGCTGCCCTGCTCGGCGATCTTCTCCAGCATCGCGGTGAACGGTGCCAGCCCGGTACCACCGGCCAGCAGCAACAGCGGGCGCTGGATCGGCCGCAGGTAGAAGCTGCCCAACGGCCCGGCCAGGCTCAGGCTGTCGCCGGCTTTGGCAAGGTTGGTCAGGAAGCTGCTCATCAGCCCACCCGGTACGTTGCGGATCAGGAAGCTGACTTCGCCGTCCTTCTGCAGCGAGCTGAACGAGTAGGCCCGGCTCTGCTCGCTGCCCGGCACCTTGAGGTTGACGTACTGCCCCGGGAGGAAGGCCAGACGGCTCAGGGCCTCACCCTTGATCGACAGGGCAATGGTGCTGACCGACAGTTGGCGCACATCGCTGATGGCGGCCTCGAAAGTGGCCTGCTCGGTCTTGCACAGCTGCGACGAAGCCGGGATGCGGATGACGCAGTCGCTTTCGGCACGCATCTGGCACGTCAGCACGTAGCCTTCGGCGATTTCGTCTTCGCTCAAGGCGTCTTCGATGAAGTTGTCGCCAAGGTCATAACGACCGGACTCAGCCTTGCACTTGCAGGTCCCGCAAGCGCCGTCGCGGCAGTCCAGCGGAATGTTCATGCCTTGGCGGTAAGCGGCGTCGGCCACGGTTTCCTGACCGGTGGCCTCAATGAAACGGGTAACCCCGTCTTCGAAATTCAGTGCGATCTGGTAGCTCATGTTGCACCTCGCGGGCGAGCCGGGCCACGGCGCGTCACAAGACGCACCGGGCAATGCTCGAAAAACCCAGTATCAGATGTGGTAGATGTCGATGACCTGGCGGACGTAATCGTTCTTCAGCACCACCTTCTTGGCTTTGATCAGCGGCTGCTCGCCGCGCAGGTCGAGGGTGTAGAAGCTGGTGCCGAAGTAACTGTCGGTGGTCTTGTAGCGGAAGCTCAGGGTGTGCCAGTTGAAGCGCACCTGGCAGCTGCCCTCGCCCTGCTCGACGATCTCGATGTTGCTGATGTTGTGCGAGGTGCGGGTGTCGGGCACGGTGGCACTGGAGCGCTCGGTCTTGATGCGGAACACACGGTCTTCCAGGCCGCCACGGTTGCCGTACCAGATCAGCGAGATTTCGCTTTGTGGGTCTTCGGTGAGGGTGTCGTCATCGTCCCAGCTCGGCATCCAGAAGCTGGCATCGCTGGCGTACAGTTCCAGCCACTGGTCCCACTGGGCATCGTCCAGGTAGCGCGCTTCGCGGTACAGGAAGTCGCGCACGGTTTCATACAGGCTCATTGCACGGCCTCCACGGGGATCAGCTGCTGTTCGTCCTTGAGGGCCTGGATCATGGTGTCCTGCCAGTACTTGTGCTGCAGCACGAACAGGCCTTCGTCCTCGGTGCGCACGCCCGACAGCAGGGGTTCGAGTTCAATCTCCCTGGCCGCCTCATCGGCGCCTTCGACCCAGTGTTTCGCGCCGCGAGACATGTCGTTCCAGCCGGTGCCGCCACCATAGCCGGTCTGGCACGAACGGAATTCTTCCAGGTCGTCCGGGGTGGCCATGCCGCTGACGTTGAAGAAGTCTTCGTACTGGCGGATACGCTTGGCGCGGGCATCGGCGCTCTCGCCTTTCGGCGCGATGCAGTAGATGGTGATTTCGGTCTTGTTCACCGAAATCGGCCGGGCAACGCGGATCTGCGAGCTGAACTGGTCCATCAGGTACACGTTGGGGTACAGGCACAGGTTGCGCGAGTTTTCGATCATCCAGTCGGCGCGCGCCTGGCCGAAATCAGCGGCCAGCTGGTCGCGGCGCTCATAGGCCGGGCGGTCTTCCGGGTTGGCCCAACGGGTCCACAGCAGCAGGTGGCCGTGGTCGAAGGAATAGAAACCGCCGCCCTGCTTGGCCCAGGCGCCAGCACTCATGGTCTTGATCTCGTCACCCGCCTCGCGCTGCTTGCGCTGGTTCTGGGTGGCGGCGTAGTTCCAGTGCACGGAGCTCACGTGGTAGCCGTCAGCGCCGTTTTCGGCGGTGAGCTTCCAGTTGCCTTCGTAGATGTACGAGCTGGCACCGCGCAGCACTTCCAGGCCTTCAGGCGACTGATCGACGATCATGTCGATGATCTTCGCTGACTCGCCCAGGTGCTCGACCAGCGGTTTCACGTCGGCGTTCAGGCTGCCGAACAAAAAGCCCCGGTACGACTCGAAGCGTGCCACCTTGGTCAGGTCGTGGGAGCCGTCGCAGTTGAAGCTGTCAGGGTAGCCGGCGTTGCTGGGGTCTTTCACCTTCAGCAGTTTGCCGCTGTTGTTGAACGTCCAGCCGTGGAACGGGCAGGTGTAGCTGGAACGGTTGCCGCGTTTGTGCCGGCAGAGCATGGCGCCGCGGTGGCTGCAGGCGTTGAGGAAGGCATTGAGCTCACCGTCCTTGTTGCGCGCGATGAAAATCGGCTGGCGCCCCATGGTCAGGGTGAGGAAGTCATTCTTCTCGGGGATCTGGCTTTCGTGGGCCAGGTAGATCCAGTTGCCCTCGAAGATGTGTTTCATCTCCAGGTCGAACAGCCGTGGGTCGGTGAACATCTCCCGCTTGCAGCGGTAGATGCCCTTTTCACGGTCGTCCTCGAGCATGGCATTGAGGTAGTCGAATCCCAGGGACATGGCCAGGGTCTCCCTTGTTATTGTTTAGACCTGGTCAGGTTAGGGAGACGGCTGGCGGGGGACTATCCGGATTGTGCAGAACGTTATCCAGATTTACGGATGTTCGGTACTTTTTCGGTCGCTTGAGAAAATGGCAATGCTTCAAACAACTCGCGCTTTTCTAAAAATCCTTTTGCAGCTATCAGGTGTCGATCAACCCATTGTTTGATACTTAACACCTCCTGCAATGTCTCCCGGGCTGCTTGGGTATCCACCGGGAGACGTTCCTTTTCAAAGTGCTTTACTGCCAGATCAAAACGATTTGCTCTGCTTTGGAGCCAGCCAGCAGCTCGCTTTAGTCGCTGTACGTCATTTGGGTGCCACGATTGGTTTCTTTTGGCGTGTTTTATCCTGGCTGGGAGGGTACTGTCGAATTCATCCACTGCCTTCTGCACACCGAGGGTTTTCAAGGCCGGAGCTTTTTGACCCCACTGATATGATGCAGCCGAGCGAAGTCCCCATCGCTTGGTAAATAAACCGCCCGCAATGAAGCTACTGGGCGGATAGACAACGGGACCACTTGGAACGTGACCACTTGGATCCACTATGTTCACTGGATCACCCTTGCAATAACAATACGCATTGCCCCCCCCATCACCGAACGGGCTCAAGCTGTCTGGCGCATTGAACCGCATCAGCACCGGGCTGAATGCGCGATATCCATCGCCCAGCAAATAGTGCCCCGTGAGAGTGTCTTTCCGCTGGCCGGTGAATCGCAACAACGCTGATGCATCAGTATTTTGGCTGTCCCAGCCATACGCCGTGTAGTGCATCCGGTTCGTTGCATTTCGCCCAATGCATCCCTGAACCGAGCCTTGTAGATCCGCTGCGTAAAGCGCTGCCTGGACATCATCACGCTGCGCCAGCGTCCGGCCTGCTGCGCGCACCAAAGCCGAAGCTTCTGCGCCAACATATTTGACCAGCGAAAGTCCTTCGGGAGCGTAGAAATAAATTTGTTTCTGCGACTGCTGCATGGCTGTCACCATTCGTCCGGCATAGAACTAATGGTGGTTTAAGAGCAAAGTGCTCGCAACTGGCAGAAATGCCAGGTCTACAAGCCAAACGCCGTCACGCGCGCCGCTTGAATGTCTGTGAAGGCAGCTCCCCAAACTGCTGCCGATAAATTTCGGAAAACCGCCCCAGATGAAGAAAGCCGTAATCCAGGGCCAATTCCGTCACACTGCGCACGCCACACGTCGGGTCGCTCAGGCAGGCATGCACCCGTTCCAGTTTCCGCTGGCGCACGTAATGCTTGGGCGTGATGCCCAAGTGCTGGTCGAACAACGCATACAGCGAACGCAAACTCATGCAAGCCTGCTCCGCCAGCACTTCAGCCGACAATTCCAGTTTCAGGTTGCGTTCGATGTAATCAAGAATGCGCTCTAGCCCGGCCTGCGGGGCACTGAGGCTCTCGCGGCGGATATTGGTGCTCATCAGAGTCAGCAGCTTGCTGGCGACAATCTGGCTGTAATGGCCCTGCACTCTTGGCAGCGAATCGCTCACTTCCGCCTCGTGGCAAACCATGGCCAGCAGGTTCACGAAGCCATCCAGCTCATCCAGCCGGTAATGATTGCGCAAGAACCGCACACCCCCATCAGGCCGCTGCCAGCGCTGCTCATCGCAGATCGAGTCCAGCAGCCGGGTCGGCACCTTGAGGATGAACTTCTCGCAGTCTTCCGAGTAAGTCAGGTCAACCGGGTCGTCCGGGTTGATCAGCAGCAATTCGCCCGGCACCAGGTGCTGCTCGCGCTTGTGCCCGCGCCACAGGCAGTTGCCATTGAGCAAGACTTGCAGGTGGTAGATGGTTTCCAGCGCAGGCGACGTCACGCGAACACTGCCGCCATAGCTGATACGGCACAGGTCGAGCTCGGCAAACTTGCGATGGCTGAGGCTGGCCTGGGGGTGGGTAGTACGGGACAGACCGATGCAATGCTGGCCTACATGCTGGTTCACATAATCGGACACAGCGTAAGGATCGGCGTGGTGAAACACGCTACTGCGCTCGCTCAGCAGGCGGCTTTCCATAGGCAAGGCACTCGGTATCGTTATTGTTCTGGTCGCCGCGCCCTACCGCCTTGTGGGCGGTGGTTGCGGTCATCACGGTCATTCTATCGGGCTGGCAGCGCGTCGCAGTGGCAGGCGACAGCCGGCGGACAGGGACACTACAGCAAAAAGGCGGGTGTTGGGCAATGCAACGATGGGATTGGCCGGGCGGATAGCGGACAGGTCCGGCGTCATGCGTGTTCGTTTATCGAACAGTATCTTCCGGTACTCGCGTGGCCTGCACGTGACGGCGGACCAAGCGCTCCTGCAACGACCGTCATTCACTGCACCGGCAGGAAGTTCATCAGCAACAGGCTTTGCGCGTAATTCAAGCCTATGCGCCGATAACGCTCATCCAGCAACTCGGCCAGCAAGTCCAGCCGCGCGACGATCTTGCCGAACTCAACGGCAAAACTCAGGTTGCTGCCCTCCTCCGAGATTTCGTTCGAGAACAGCAGCAACACCCCATTGGCATCTTGCCGCTGGCTGAGCATCCATGTTGCCTTCTCGATATTGCGCGCGGCGTTGTTGACGAACAGGGGGTCGATGGTATCGGTCATGTAGAACTCGGTACGCCCGCCATGCGCGGTGATCAGCATGCTGCCGATGGCGTAGATGAAGGCGCCGACCCGGTCCCCGCGAAACTCCGGGCTCAGGGCGTAGCTCAATGCCGCCAGGTCACGGCGGTTGCCCAGTTGCGGCAGCGGCCGGCGCTGTTCGATGGCAATGCGGATCTGTCGCTCGGCGGTGGCGGCGTCAAGGTAGCCAGACATCTTCCACTGGCTGGGGTTGCGCAGGTACAGCTTGTTCATCAGCAGGTACAGGCTTTGCAGGTTGTCGCGCATCGACAGCGTGGCCAGGCGGTCGACGCTGGTCTGGAACAGCTCGCTGGGTTTGCCGTTGCCGAGCTGGTTGACCATGTCACGGCCCTGCTGCTGCGTACAGGCGCACAGGCATGCCAGGGCACCTGTCAGTAGCAGGCGGGGGAGGAAATTCGCGTAGCTTGCAACCATCGGCACCGGGTCGATATTCGGCGGCTGCGCCGGGAGTCAGCGCGGCCTGGCCAAGCATAGAGCCCGAAAATGGGAAAAAGTGCGGTGGCTGGAGAGAATGCAAACCTGTGGCGGCCTCTTCGCGGGTGAACCCGCTCCCACAATAAGGGACTCGCCCGCGAAGAGCCTAGGAGCGACGAACCCGGATCACATGGCGTGGCGCAACATCTCCACCACCTGCGCATGCAGCGCAGGATCACCACAGGCCACCACGCACCCGCCATCCTGCGCCGAACTGCCATCCCACGCCGTGATCACGCCACCCGCCCCTTCGATGATCGGCATCAGTGCCTGTACGTCATACGGCTGAAGGCTCGCTTCGACAATCACGTCGACAAAGCCCGACGCCAGCATGCAGTAGGCATAGCAATCACCGCCATAACGCATCAACCGCGCCTTGCCGGCGACCGCTTCGAATGCCGCCTTGCGCTCGGCGGTGTCGAACATGTCCGGCGTGGTGCACATCAGTGTGGCGGCAGACAGGTCGGCGCAGGCACGCGTCTTCAGGGGCGTGCCACTGCGCCAGGCGCCTGCCGGGGTACCCACGAAACGTTCGCCGGTGAACGGCTGGTTCATCACCCCCAGCACGGGGCGGGTACCGTCATTCAGGGCAATCAAGGTGCCCCACAATGGCAAGCCGGTAATGAAGGCGCGGGTGCCATCGATCGGGTCCAGCACCCAGGTCAACGGGCTGCTGCCCACTGCAATGCCGGCTTCTTCGCCAAGAATGCCGTGCTCGGGATAACGCGCCTGGATCAACTCACGCATGGCGTCTTCAGCGGCCTTGTCGGCCACGGTCACCGGGTCGTACAGACGCCCGCCCTTGTCCTCGACATCCAGGCTGGCGCGGAAGTACGGCGCGATCGCTGCAGCGGCAGCATCGGCCAATTGCTCGGCAAAGGCGCGATACTCAACGATCTGTTCAGCACTCAGGGACATGGGACGGGCCTCGTGACAATGATGGGGCACGCATCATACCCGACACATCGCCCCGCTGTACGCTGCGGCAGTCTAGACTGAAACTGATCAGGTCACCGGGGGGCTGCCACACGTGGAGGTGTGCGATGAGCCAGTTCAAACGTCTGTTCGTCATGCTCGGCCCGCAAATGCGTCATACGCATGCGCTGCAACGCGCGGCGGCGTTGGCAGAGTCCAGCGGTGCCCTGCTGGATATCAATGTGTTCGTCGACGACGTCGACACCTTTGGCTTGATGAGCGATGGTCGTGAGCGTGAGCGGCTGCTCAGCGACAACCGCCAATGGCTGGCGGATGAGGCCGAACAGCTGAGCGATGCCGGCGTGGACGTGTCCACCGAGCTGTTGTTGACCCGCGACCCGCTGGGCAGCGTACTGGAACGGGTCGAACGGCTGGGCTGCGATCTGCTGGTCAAGGACGTACAGCACGAGCCCGTACTCAAACGCCTGCTGGTCACGCCGCTGGACTGGCAGTTGCTCAAGGACAGCCCGGTCGCCGTGCACTTGGTCAGCGACATTCGCCTGCCCCTGCCACGGCAGATCGCCGCCGCGGTGGACCTGAACAGCCATGGCGCTGGCGAGCACCTGGACGAGCAGGTCATCCACTGCGCCCATGACCTGGCCCTGCAGTGCAACGCCGAACTGCACCTGCTGCATGTGTGCGACGCGTCCAAGACCCACATCGCCGACTTCGGCGCCGGTACGGTCACCATGCCCGGCTTCGACAGCAGTGTGCGAACCGCGCAGCGGGCGGCGTTCAACCGCCTGGGCGACCATCACCAGATCCCGCTGGAGCGCCGGCACTTCCTCGAAGGGGCCGCTATCAGGGCCATTGCCCAGTTCGTCGGCCACAACCGGGTGGACGTGATCGTCATGGGCAGCCATAGGCATGACGCCATGCAGACATTCCTGGGCGGGACAACGGCGCATGTGCTGGAACACCCGCTGTGCAATGTGCTGGCGATCAAGGCTGTTCGCTGAGCTTCAGCAGCCTGCCCAGGGGCCAGGCAGGAATAACCTTGTACTGCGAAGAGGCACTTGCACCCACAGAGCAGCTTCTAACCTGTGGGCCCCTTCGCAGTGCCCAGCAGGCACTGTTGTCACTGACGCTTTATCTTCGCTGGTATCTGGTACACCAGTGCCACTCAAAATTAATGCATTTGATAATGATTCGTAGTATGTTCGCGGCGTTTCCCGACCCAGCCCCTCAGCGCCCTATTCAAGGACCGTACTGTCGATGCGCCGCACGTTCGTCTCGCTTTGTGTGCTTCATGCTGTCTCCCCGCTGGCCTTTGCCGAGCCTGAACCGCTCAGCGACCCTAACCAGATCGAACTCCAGGCCCTGAGCATCACCAGTACTGCCGACGGTGAACGCGCCGACGGCCCGGTCGATGGCTACAAGGCCACCCGCTCGGCCAGTGCCACCCGCACCGACACGGCGCTGCACGAAACCCCGCAATCGGTCAGCGTGGTGCCCAAGGATGTGCTGGTAGACACGGGCGCCACGCGCCTGCAGGACGGCCTGGACTACGCCGGTGGTGTCGGCCGCGCCAACAACTTCGGCGGCCAGGGCCTCACAACCTTCACCGTGCGTGGCTTCACGACCGGCGAGTTCTATCGCAACGGCTTTCCGATCAACCGCGGCTACCCCAATGCTCCGGATGCCAACACCGTCGAGCGCCTGGAGGTCATCCGTGGCCCAGCCAGCAGCCTGTACGGCCGTGGCGACCCCGGCGGTACGTTCAACGTGGTCAGCAAGCAGCCGTTGCCCGAGTCCAAGGTCACCCTTGGCAGCCAGTTCGACGACCAGGGCATGCACCGTGCCACCCTTGATGCCACCGGGCCGCTGAGCCAGGACGGCTCGCTGGCCTACCGCCTGAACGTACTGGGTGAAGGCGGCGACAGCTTCCGCGACGATGTCGAAAGCGAACGCTACGATGTCGCTCCGGTCATCAGCTGGCAGGTCAATGACGCCACGAAGATCACCTTCGAAGGCGATTTCATGCGCAACAACCACCCCCTCGATCGCGGCCTGACCCGCTACCCCACCCAGACCGGCAGCGCCTCGCGCGATACCTATATCTGGGAAAAAGGCAGCGACAACCTGCTGCACAATGACAACAACATGGCCCAAGTGCGTTTCGAGCACCTGCTCAATGACAACTGGTCGCTGGCTGGCGGGTTCCAGTTCCTCGATGGCTCGCTCAAGGGCAACGCTGTCGAAGCCGACGGCGCACCGGCAGACGGACGCACGCTGCAGCGCAACTTCAACTACCGCAAGCTGGAGTGGACCGACCGCGACTGGCAGCTGAACCTGACCGGGCATTTTGACACCGGCAATTTCAGCCATACCTTGTTGACCGGGGTCGAATACGAGAACTACGACTACAACTCGATCATCCAGCGTTCCTCGGCAGCCTACCCAATCGACATCTACAACCCGGTACTGGGCCAGCCGCGTCCGGCCCTGAACCGCACCACCACCTGGGACAAGGAAAACCTGCAGACGTGGGCGTTCTTCATTCAGGACCAAGTGGCCCTGACCGAGCGTTTGAAGGCATTGGCAGGCGTGCGCTTCGAGCGTTTCGAGCATGACTATGACAACAAGCTGAACAATGCCGGCGATTTCAGCAAGGGCGAAAACGGCGTCACACCCCGCCTTGGCTTGATCTATGACCTGACCGATACCCTGGCGGTCTACGCCAACACCGCACGTTCGTTCAAACCCAATACGGGCACGCCGGCCAGTGGCGGTGGTTTCGACCCGGAGAAGGGCAAATCCTACGAGCTGGGTGTGAAATGGGAGTCACTCGACCGCCAGTTGAGTGTCGACGCGGCGATCTACCATATCGTCAAGGAAAACGTACTGACGCGCGACCCTGTGAATACCAACTACAGCTTGGCCGCCGGGGAAGTGCGCAGCCGCGGGCTGGATATCAACATCGCCGGCAATATCACGCCTGAGTGGCGGGTAATCGGTGGCTACGCCTATGTCGATGCCGAAGTTACCAAGGACAACCGCCTGCCGACGGGTACGCGACTGGCCAACATCCCGCGCAACAGCTTCAGCCTGCTCAACACTTATGAGTTCCAGGACGGTTTTGCCAAAGGTGTTGGGTTAGGACTTGGGGTGAAGTATGTGGATGACCGGAATGGTCAGACCGAGGCGGTCACCTACAACATGGACCAGTACACCGTGGTTGACCTGCTGACGTTCTACAAGGTAAACGAACACGTGCGGTTGAACCTGGACGTGAAGAACGTGTTCAACAAGGGGTATGACGAGGGCGCGTTCAACAGCTACGTATACCCCGGCGCACCGCGCACGGTGCAGGCCGGCGTTTCCTATACCTTCTGAATTGCCGGGGCCGCGCCGCGGCCCCGTAATGTCAGAACGCTGTGCTATAGAACAGCGAGTACGACTCTATGCCGTCGTTTGGCTGCTTTATCCCGGCGTTGGAGTAGTGCATGGCACGGATGCCTACCTTCTGTTCTCCCGGCAACTTCAGGCCAAAGCCGATACGGTCTTCAAAGTTGACCGCCGACCCCAGTCGCTGGTCGCCCACGTCGGTCTTTGAAAACGCTGCCAGGCCAATACCTGCCTCGATGTAAGGCGTGTAGGTAAAGCCGCTGAACTCATACGTGAACACCGGGCTGAACGACAGCGAATGCGCACCACTGGCATCGCCACCTTCCCAATAGGTGTAGGCCGCATCCCAGTAACCGCTCACATGGCCGGTGCTGCTTTCCAGCCATTTCTTGTCCCAGTCGAACGACATGCCAATACGGTACGTCATGTCACCTTGGCCAGTGGCGCCCACGGCGCCTGATATCTGCGCAGCCTGGACCAGATCGGCCCCGGCAAAGGCCAGCACTGCAACGGCCAGCGAAGCGGCTAGACGGGTTTTCATCAACGACTCTCCTGATGGTCTACACGGCAAGCGGGGGCTTGGGCCCCTCGATGTTTTGCGCTGACCGGTGCATCCAGACCGGTCATACGAAGTAATACTTTTCTGATTATTGTCCAGATAATCAGAAAGTTGGAAGTGTATTGCCACTATTGGCTAAATCACTTGGTAAAGATGTGCCTGCCGGGCACAGGAATTCGCGAGGCGTGACCTGACCCCAGGCAGGAGTACAGGCGTACTCCTGCCCGACTTTTCATCAACGCCAGTTAAGGTTAACGGTCGTGGGCGCCTTGCCCGTGACGGTCGCCCACTGCTGCACTGCCTGGCCTTGGGCATTGCCAATGACCTTGTATTTGCCGGGAGGCAATTGCACATACAGCAGCGGCCCGGCATCGCTGACACTGAGTACGGGCTGGCCCTGGGCATTCTGGATATCGACGGTGGCCCCGCTCTGGAACTTGCCTTCCGGGCCGGTCGAAAGCTCTACGTGCAGGTCATAACCCGTGGTCTTGCGCAGGGCATTGGCCTCGTCCTGGCCGATACCGCCCTGCAGGTAGCGCACGCCATTCTGCTCCTGCGGTTGCAACTGCACGGCCTGCATGTCGATGGGGGCATTGAGGTCGGCAGCGGCGGCCAGGGTCCATGGCAGGGCCAGGGTGATCAGCAAGGCAGCGCCGAGCGCATAGTGATGGTTACGCATGGTACGACCCTCCTTTCGAGGATGGCTTACCTATTATCTGATCCTCCCAGCGAAAGGGTGTTCGTGCTGATGCCTGGTCATGTCGGTGAAATGCACTTCAGATAATCAGGTTATCGAGTGAAAACATCAGCTTGCGCGGCCTTCTTCAAGCAACTTCACGAACATGCTCAAACTGCGCGAGACCGTACCCCGTCGCCATACCAGCCAGGTTTTCAGATAGCGGAAGTCCTCCGACATTGGCCAGGCGCTGACGGTGCTGCACCCGGGCATATTGTCGAGCATGCTGCGCGGCAGCATGGCCAGGCCGGCACCTGCACTGACGCAGGCCAACATGCCGTGGTACGACTCCATTTCGTGAATCTTGCCCGGTACCGCCTGGTCCTGCACGAACCAGTTTTCGAAGTGATGGCGGTATGAACAGTTGGCGCGGAAGGCGTAGATGCTTTCACCGTTCACGTCCTGCGCGCGGGTCACCGGTGTATGGTTGAGCGGCGCAATGACCATCATCTCTTCCTCGAACACCGGTATGCCCTCCAGCGTCGGGTGCAGCACCGGGCCGTCGACGAACGCGGCCACCAGGCGGCCAGACAACACGCCTTCGAGCATGGTCCCGGAGGGCCCGGTGGACAGGTCAAGGTCAACCTTGGGGTAGCGTTGGTTGTAGGCGGCCAGCAACGCCGGAATGCGCACCGCCGCCGTGCTTTCCAGCGATCCGAGGGCAAAGGTGCCCTGCGGGTCTTCACCCGCCACGGTCAGCCGCGCCTCATGGACCAGGTCTAGAATGCGCCGGGTGTATTCGAGGAAGTTCCAACCCGCAGGCGACAGGCGCAGGCGGCTCTTCTCCCGAATGAACAGCTCTACACCCAGGTCCTCCTCCAGTTGCTTGATGCGCGTGGTCAGGTTCGACGGCACCCGATGGATGTGCTGCGCGGCGGCGCTGATGCTGCCCTGCTCTGCCACAGCCTTGAAGATCTCCAGTTGCACCAGGTCCACAGCCATTCTCCAAACGTGAATGTTTCGCTCATTATTATTCAGTTTTCATTAAAGCCATAGCCCACTAGTCTGGCCTCACTGATTAACAACATCGAGAGTGTCCCGCCATGAGCGCGATCAGCAGCCTGACCCACGCCATCTCCCTCGACCCGTACAGCGGCGAGCAGATCGGCGCCTACCCGTTCGACACCGACGCCGCACTGGAAGCGGCGCTGCAACGCGCCAAGGTTGGCTACCGCCAGTGGCGCCAGGTGTCGCTGGGTCAGCGCAGCGAGTACCTGCTGGCCCTGGCCGGCACCCTCGAAGCCAAGGCTGAAGCTTTCGCGCACATGATCAGCCGCGAAATTGGCAAGCCGATCGCCCAGGCTCGCGGTGAAGTCAGCAAGTGTGTGGGCCTTTGCCGCTGGTACGCCGAGCACGGCCCGGCGATGCTCGCCGCCGAGCCGACGCAGGTCGAAAAAGCCCGTATCGAATATCGCCCGCTTGGCCCGATCCTGGCCGTGATGCCGTGGAACTTCCCGGTCTGGCAGGTGCTGCGCGGTGCCGTGCCGGCGATTCTGGCGGGTAACACCTACGTGCTCAAGCATGCACCGAACGTGATGGGCAGCGCCTACCTGATGGCTGAGCTGTTCAAGGATGCCGGCCTGCCGGAAGGCGTGTTCGAAGTGCTGAACGTGACCCCGGATGGCGTCACCCGCGCCATCAACGATCCGCGCATCGCCGCCGTGACCCTGACCGGCAGCGTGCGTGCCGGCATGGCGATTGGTGCACAGGCCGGCGCCGCGCTGAAGAAGTGCGTGTTGGAGCTGGGAGGCTCCGATCCCTTCATCGTGCTGGCCGATGCCGACCTGGATGCCGCCGTCCAGGCCGCGGTGATAGGCCGCTACCAGAACACCGGCCAGGTGTGCGCCGCCGCCAAGCGCCTGATCGTGGAAGCAAGCATCGTCGACGCGTTCACCCACAAGTTCGTTGAAGCCACTCGCCAGTTGAAAGTCGGCAACCCGCTGGAGGACGACACCTATATCGGCCCGATGGCCCGCTATGACCTGCGCGACGAGTTGGATGGCCAGGTTCAGGCGACGCTGGCCGAAGGCGCCACGTTGCTGCTGGGCGGCAACAAGGTCGAAGGCGTGGCCAACTTCTACGCGCCGACCGTGTTCGCCAATGTCACCCCGGACATGACCGCGTTCAAGCAGGAGCTGTTCGGCCCGGTAGCGGCGATCATCACTGCACGCGATGCCGACCATGCCGTGGAACTGGCCAACGACAGCGAGTTTGGCCTGGCCTCGACCATCTACACAGCCGACTATGCGCTGGCCGAACGCATGACCGCCGCACTGGATACCGGTGGCGTGTTCATCAACGGCTACTGCGCTTCGGACCCCCGCGTGGCGTTTGGTGGCGTGAAGAAGAGCGGTTTCGGCCGTGAGCTGTCGCACTTTGGTGTGCGCGAGTTCACCAATGCCCAGACCGTGTGGCTGGACCGTAACTGATTCATGACCCTGGGGCTGCTTTGCAGCCCCAGCTGCGTCAATCCCGCACCTGGTCCTTGACCCAGTCCAGCATCCCCCCCGGCACGATCAGTTCATGCCGCGCCCGCGAACAGGCGGTATACAACCCCGCCAGCATACGCGCCCGTTCATTGCGGTTACCCGCCACCTGTGGCGCCACCATCAGCTCCGGCGACACCATTACCCGGGCAAACTCCATGTTCTTCACATCCCGTACTCGCCCTAGGAACAGCTTCGGCGCCTTGTCCCAGCGGTAACGGCTCTTGGCCTTGGCAAAGTGCTCCGGCGTGTAGCCTTTGCGCAGCATGTTGGCCACGGCGACGAACGCTTTGTCATCGCCCTTGTCCTGTTCCAGCGCCTGCCAGCTGGCATAGCGGAACAGCATCGGGTGGCGCGGCCGGGTGCCGTAGCGGTACAGCTCGATGCAGTCCTCGACGAACAGCTCAAAGTCCTTGCGGGCGCTTTTCAGCAACAAGAACGGCACCCCCTGATGCGTGAGGCGCTGGAACCAGCCAAACAGGCCCCATTCATCATCGACGATAAGCGCCGTGGGCTGTTCCGGTACCATCACCGTATCGAAGAAGCTGACCCGGGTGTAGTGCTCGGCGCTGCCACTGAAGGCCGCCTGGATCGTGGCCGGGTGCGCCTGGATCAACGGGTTGAGCACATTGTCCATTGCCGGCCCGGCGCGCAGTGAATGGTCGATGCAGCGTTGCCGGATGAAGCTGCCATGGTGCGGGCTGAGGCCGTTGAGGTTTTGCAGTTCGTCACCCAGGGTAATGATCGACTGCGGACTGCGATCGAGTACCGCCAGCATCGGTGCCGACAGCTCGTGGGCCTCGTCGACGATGACATGGGTGTAACGGCTGTCGATCACATGCTCGGTCAGCGACAGCAGCTTGACCCGGTGGTAGTCACGCACCGGCAGCTGAATGTCCCGCGCCGACGGGCGAATCAGCTCTTGCCAGTACAGGCGTGCCTTTTCCAGCAGCACCTCCTGATCCAGCGGCGAGGTGCCAGGCCCGGCCCAGGGCAAGTGGTGCAGCTGAAGCTGGGTATCGGCACTGTGGCAGAACGTGCGCACGGCGCGGATGCACAAGGCAACCACATCACGCGCTGCGAGCGGGCCGATATCTGGGATGGACAGCCAGCGCACCACTTGCGCTTCCTGGGGGCGCCAGGACAGCTTGGTGCGGTACGGATCGCGCAATCGCCAGCCGTTGCTGGTGAGGTCACGGTTGAGCAGCTCGTCAGCCAGTTGGCCGAAGGTCAGCGCGGTATAGGCGGCAGCGTCCTTGACCCGCGCCTGCAGCGCGCGCAACTGGCCTTCAGTCAAGGCCAGCAGCAAGGTGCGCTGTGGCTCCAGCAGCCGGGCGAACTGGTGAATCAGGAAGGTCTTGCCGGTGCCGGCGAAACCTTGCACAGCCACAGACTCGTCGATGCCACTGAGGAATTCGCGCAGCAGGCGGTTCTGCTGGTCGCTGAGCATCAAGTCACTGGCCAGCGACGGCAGGTACACCGGGTGCAGCGGCGTGGCCCGTTGGCGGTAGCGGTCGGCGAACTGGAAGTTCCACTGGCCTTCGTCATCCAGCCATTCGTCCGCGTGGTACTGCACTTCGGCCGACAGCAGTGCAATGCCGTTTTCGCCCAGCATGCCCAGGCCCATGGCGAACGCTTCGCGATCGAATTGCTGCGCTACCTGGGCCTGGAAGCGCCCGGGGGCGACACCTTCTACTTCGTTGGCGATGCGCACGATTTCGGCGAAACGACGCTCCTGCGCGTCGGCCGAGGCGGTGGCAGGCTGGCGTGGCAGGTTTTGCACGAACAGCACGGTAGCGGCATCGACAACACTGGCGGTGGTGAAGAACTCGGTAACGGCCGCGCTGGCGAGGCGGTCGGCCTGGTCGCTGGGCAAAGGCAGGTAGAACATCGGCACCTCGGGTGAAATCAGGGCGGCACGATAGCAACTTTTGGCGTGGAATGCTGGGTTCAGTGTTGCCTGGGCTGGCCGCTTCGCGGACTTGCCCGCGCCCCAGGCAACGTGCGATTCACGAAACCATGCTGGTGCTGTGGGAGCGGGCGAGCCCGCGAAGAGGCCGGCAGCCCCGCCTCCACCTCAAACCCTGCAGCGCTTCAATGTTTCACTGGGAAACTCCTTGAACAACTGCCGGTAACTCTCTGAAAACCTTCCTAAATGCCAGAACGACCAGCGCATCGCCACCTCGGCCACGGTCACGCCGCCACCGCGCAACAGATCACGCCGCGCACCGTTGAGCCGACGCAGGCGCAGCCAGTGCGCCGGCGGCATGCCGGTAAAGGCCTTGAACGCCTGTTGCAACTGGCGCAGGGAAACCCCAGCCACGTCTGCCAGCTCAAGCAGGTTCAGCGTCTCTTCCGGGCAATCGGCCGCCCATTCGCTGACCCGGTGCATGATCGCCCTCTCCTCGTCCCGCCGCCCCAGGGCCACGCCCTGTAACCGCTGGCTGGCATTGTCGAGAATGAACAGGCAGTCCTCCAGCAGCTGCTCAGCCAGGGCCTGCCCTTGCAACGGGCAACCCTCCTCGCCCAACCGGGTCAAGGTGGCGCTGAGCCAGCTGCCGAACAGCGCATTCTGGCCGCTGCCCAGTGGCACCATGAACAACCCTTCCAGGCGCTGCGGGTCCAGGCCATGGCGGGCCAGGAAGGCCTGGTCGAACACGACCGCCACCTCCTGGTAGTTCTCCGGCGTGATCCAGATATTGCGGCTTTGCTCGTTCAGCAGGTACAGGCTGTTCTCGCTGCGGTCGAAGCAAAACGCCAGCGAGCCGCTTGGCGCGCGGAAAAACTGCTCCACCCGGGTGTTCAGGCGCTCTTCGTACACCTCCACACCATCCAGCCCCAGACACCGCAGCTCACCGCTGAAGTACCCGGGCGACATCTGCCGGTACTGCTGCTGCCAGCCAGGGGTGGCGCGCACTTGCTCGGTGACATCAGTGGTGTGGAAAGCCTGGACCTTCAACGCATTGGCGGTTGTCACACATCGTCCTGTATGCACTCTTTTGGTGCATTCGATACTGAAGAAAGTGGATAGATCGCCCCGGGGGGCTGCGCCCAAGATAGTCTCCAGCGCGTCACCTGGGAAGCGTAACGCCTTCGCAACTGTTCAACGATTTTCGCAAGCGCCCACGCTCCCCCACTAAAACCCAACCAAGAGGTCTGTATGAACGCCCCCTTCGATCAGCTGTCCACCTGGCTGAAAGAACACCGGATCACCGAAGTCGAATGCGTGATCAGCGACTTGACCGGCATCGCCCGCGGCAAGATTGCGCCTACCGCCAAGTTCCTCCATGAGCGAGGCATGCGCCTGCCAGAAAGCGTGCTGCTGCAGACGGTCACCGGCGACTACGTCGACGATGACATCTATTACAACCTGCTCGACGCCGCCGACATCGACATGGTCTGCCGCCCCGATCCCACCGCCGTTTACCAGATCCCGTGGGCGATCGAGCCAACCGCGATCGTGATCCACGACACCTTCGACAAGCAAGGCAACCCTATCGAGCTTTCGCCACGCAACGTCCTGAAGAAGGTGCTCAAGCTGTACGCCGACAAGGGCTGGCAGCCGATCGTCGCACCCGAGATGGAGTTCTACCTGACCAAGCGCTGCGAAGACCCGGATTTGCCACTGCAGGTACCACTGGGGCGTTCCGGCCGTGCTGAAAGTGGCCGTCAGTCGTTCTCGATCGACGCCGCCAACGAATTCGACCCGCTGTTCGAAGACGTCTACGACTGGTGCGAGATCCAGGGCCTGGACCTGGATACGCTGATCCACGAAGACGGCCCGGCGCAGATGGAGATCAACTTCCGCCACGGCGACGCGCTGGACCTGGCCGACCAGATCACCGTGTTCAAGCGCACCATGCGCGAGGCCGCGCTCAAGCACAACGTGGCCGCCACGTTCATGGCCAAGCCGATCACCGATGAACCCGGCAGTGCCATGCACCTGCACCAGAGCGTGGTCGACATCGCCACTGGCAAACCGATCTTCGCCAACGAAGACGGCAGCATGAGCCAGCTGTTTTTGCATCACATCGGCGGCTTGCAGAAGTACATCCCCAAGCTGCTGCCGATGTTCGCGCCCAACGTCAACTCGTTCCGCCGCTTCCTGCCGGATACCTCGGCACCGGTCAACGTCGAGTGGGGCGAAGAAAACCGCACGGCCGGCCTGCGCGTGCCCACCTCCAGCCCTGAGGCGATGCGGGTGGAAAACCGCCTGCCGGGCGCCGATGCCAACCCGTACCTGGCCATCGCTGCCAGCCTGCTGTGCGGCTACCTGGGCATGGTCGAGCAGATCGACCCTAGCGCACCGGTGCAGGGCCGCGCCTATGAACGCCGCAACCTGCGCCTGCCGATCACCATCGAGGATGCGCTGCAGCACATGGAAGACTGCGAAACCGTGCAGCAGTACCTGGGCAAGCAGTTCGTCCAGGGCTACGTGGCGGTCAAGCGCGCCGAGCACGAGAACTACAAGCGCGTCATCAGCTCGTGGGAGCGTGAATTCCTGATGCTGAGTGTCTGATCCACCGCGGGGGTGCTCTGCACCCCATGCACAGGCAAGCCTGCTCCGAACTCGAAGAACAAGACCAACGAGGTGTTCCCATGCGTCATCTGCAAGCCCTGATCCCCGCTGCATTCACCCTGCTGTTCGCCACCACCACCCAGGCCGCGCCCACGGTCAGTGTGTACAACTGGACCGACTACATCGGTGACACCACCCTGGCCGACTTCCAGGCCAGCAGCGGAATCAAGGTGGTCTATGACGTGTTCGACTCCAACGAAACCCTTGAAGGCAAGCTGTTGGCCGGGCGTACGGGTTATGACGTGGTGGTACCGTCCAACCACTTCCTCGCACGCCAGGCCCAGGCCGGCGCCTTCCTGCCGCTGGACCGCAGCAAGCTGCCGAACTGGCAGCACCTGGACCCCAAACTGCTCAAGCAACTTGAACAGAACGACCCCGGCAACCAGTACGCCGTGCCTTACCTGTGGGGCACCAATGGCATCGGCTACAACGTCGACAAGGTCAAAGCGGCACTGGGTGTGGACCATATCGACTCGTGGGCGGTGCTGTTCGAGCCCGAAAACCTGAAAAAGCTCAAGCAGTGCGGCGTGGCATTCATGGACTCGCCCGACGAGCTGTTCCCGGCCGTGCTCAACTACCTGGGCATGGACCCGCGCAGCGAAAAACCGGGCGACTACGCCAAGGCCGAGGCCCGCCTGCTCGAACTGCGCCCCTACATCACCTACTTCCACTCCTCCAAGTACGTCTCTGACCTGGCGAACGGTGATGTCTGCATCGCGTTCGGCTACTCCGGCGACGTGTTCCAGGCTGCCAACCGCGCCGTAGAGGCGAAAAACGGCGTGAAGGTCGCCTACAGCATTCCCAAGGAAGGCAGCAACCTGTGGTTCGACCTGCTGGCCATCCCCAAGGACGCCAACAACCCCGAGCAGGCCCTGGCGTTCATCAACTACCTGCTCGACCCCAAAGTGATCGCCAAGGTCAGCGCCACGGTCGGCTATGCCAACGCCAACCCGGACGCCAAGGCCTACATGGATGCATCGCTGGTGAACAACCCCGAGATCTACCCACCCCAGGAGGTGCTGGACAAGCTGTACATCTCTAGCACCCCGAGCCCAAAAATCATGCGCGTCATGACCCGCTCCTGGAGCAAGATCAAGTCCAACCGCTGAGTCGAGAACGCTCATGTCTTTCAATACCCAACACACCGCCTCGTACTACGCCGCCACCGCGCGCGACGCGGCACCCTACCCCAGCCTGGACAGTGAACTGACGGCCGACGTATGCGTGATCGGCGGCGGACTGACTGGGGTCAATACCGCCCTGGAGCTGGCCGAGCGCGGCCTCTCGGTGGTACTGCTGGAAGCCCGACGCATCGGCTGGGGCGCCAGTGGGCGCAATGGCGGCCAGCTGATTCGCGGTATCGGCCATGATGTCAGCGGCTTTGCCCGGCATGTCGGCCAGGACGGTGTGCGCTACCTGAAGCAGGCCGGCATCGACTCAGTGGAACTGGTGGCCGAGCGCATCGCCCGCTACGGCATTGCCTGCGATCTGCGCTGGGGCTTCTGCGAACTGGCCAACACCGCGGCGCAGTTCGCCGCCTTCAAGGAGGAACAGGACGACCTGGCCGCCCTGGGCTATCGCCATGAAACACGCCTGGTCAGCGCCGGGCAGTTGAACGAGATCGTCGCCAGCGACCAGTACGCTGGCGGCCTGGTCGACATGGGCTCGGGCCACCTGCACCCGCTGGATCTGGTGCAGGGCGAAGCACGCGCGGCCCACGGCCTGGGCGTGCGCATTTTCGAACAAAGCCCGGTGCTGCGCATTGAGCACGGGCCCAGGTTGACGCTGCACACGGCGCGCGGCAAGGTGCGCGCAAGCAGCCTGGTGCTGGGCTGCAATGCTCACCTGGATGAACTGGAACCGCGCCTGAGCGGCAAGGTACTGCCGGCCGGCAGCTATGTGGTGGCCACCGAACCCTTGCCCGAAGCGCTGGCCAGCAGCCTGATCCCGCAGAACATGGCGCTGTGCGACCAGAAGGTCGGCCTGGACTACTACCGCCTCACCGCAGACCGCCGCCTGCTGTTCGGCGGCGCCTGCCACTATTCTGGACGAGACCCCAAGGACATCGCTGCCTATATGCGGCCCAAGGTGCTGAAAGTATTCCCGCAACTGGCCAACGTGCGCATCGACTACCAGTGGGGTGGCATGATCGGCATCACCGCCAACCGTTTCCCTCAGGTCGGGCGCCTGAACCAGCACCCTAACGTGTATTACGCCCAGGGCTATTCAGGCCACGGGCTGAACGTGACGCACTGGACGGCGAAACTGCTGGCCGAAAGCATCGCCCTCGGCCACAGCCACGGCCTGGATGTGTTCAGCGCCGTGCCGCACCTGACCTTCCCTGGCGGCAAGGCCCTGCGCTCACCCCTGCTGGCACTGGGCATGTTGTGGTACCGCTTGCGTGAGGCCCTGGGTTGAGTGGGCAGCAACGTTTGCAGCGCCCCTCAGGGCGAGCCACGCACTGTGTTCTTTTCAAAGAGGATTGCCCCGTCCACTGGCCAACTGCCTCGCACCTGCTAGCGTTGTTGAGGCCGACCTCTCACGGATGCCTTTTCATCATGAAATCATTGCCTCGCATTACCCTATTGTGCGCCGCGCTGCTTGCCGTGGCCGCCTGCTCCAGCAACCGCGTGGACCCCAAGGATTACTCCGGCTTCCTCAAAGACTACAGCCGGCTGCAAGAGGCCAAGAGCCCGTCGGGTGACCCGGTGATGCGCTGGATCGACCCCAAGGTCAATATCAATCAATACAGCCAGGTGTTCGTCGAGCCAAGCCAGTTCTACCCCAAGCCGCAGCCCACAGCCGTTATCTCGCAGCAGACGCTGCAGGAAATCACCCGCTACTTCAACGAGGCGCTGCGCCGCGAAATGGGCAGCGTGATGCCGTTGGCCAAGGGGCCAGGCCCGGGCGTGATCGTGGTACGCCCGGCGATCACGGCAGTGTCCACCAGTAACGAGGGCCTCAGGCCTTACGAAGTGATCCCTATCGCGCTTATCGCGGCGGGAGTGAATACCGCCATGGGGGGCCGTGACCAGGACGTGGATGTCGGTGTGGAGGCAGCGTTCCTGGACGGCGCCAGCCAGAAGGTACTGGCCCAGGTGGTCCGCAAGGGCGCGGGCCAGGAACTGGAGAACGATACCCAGAAGCTGACCTTGAATGACGTCAAGCCGGTGCTCGATGGCTGGGCCAAAGACATGCGTGCGAGCTTCCTGGCAGCCAAGCAGAAAGGCCGCTGAGTCCGTCGCAACCGGGTTCAGGAGCGGCCCATCGTGACACAAGGCCGCTCCAGTTGACCGCGTTAAAAATCAGCACTCGACAAAAGCGACCGCCAAACCGCCGCGCGAGGTTTCCTTGTAATTGGCATGCATGTCCGCCCCGGTATCACGCATGGTGCGGATCACCCGGTCGAGCGAGATGAAGTGCTCGCCATCCCCCCGCAGCGCCATCTGCACAGCATTGATCGCCTTGACCGCAGCAATCGCATTGCGCTCGATGCACGGCACCTGCACCAGGCCACCCACCGGGTCGCAGGTCAGCCCAAGATTGTGCTCCAGGGCAATTTCGGCGGCGTTTTCAAGCTGGGGCGGCGTAGCGCCCAGTACCTGCGCCAAGCCGGCAGCAGCCATCGAACAGGCTGAGCCCACCTCCCCCTGACAACCCACCTCGGCACCGGAAATCGAGGCGTTCTTTTTGCACAGGATACCAACCGCCGCTGCCCCAAGCAGGAAGTCCACCACATCAGCATCGCAGGCACCGGGGTTGAACTTCATGTAATAGTGCAGCACCGCCGGGATAATGCCGGCTGCCCCGTTGGTGGGCGCGGTAACCATACGCCCACCGGCGGCATTCTCTTCATTGACCGCCAAGGCGAACAGGTTGACCCACTCCATGGCGCCAAGGGTCGAGCCGATCACGTTGGGCTTGCCCAACTCCTGCAGGCTGCGATGCAACCGCGCGGCGCGGCGCTTGACGTGCAAGCCGCCCGGCAGGACGCCCTCGTTGCGCAGGCCGTTCGCCACGCACTCACGCATGGCCGCCCAGATGCGCAGCAAGCCTTCGCGCACCTCGGCCTCCGGGCGCCAGGCGCACTCGTTGGCCATCATCAGTTGCGCCACGCTCAGGTTGTGGGCCTTGCACAAAGCCAGCAGTTGGGCACCACTGTCGAATTCATAAGGCAGCATCACGGCATTCGTTTCGCTTGCCGGCGCATCGATCTCGGCTTGCTCGACGATGAAGCCGCCGCCCACCGAAAAATAGGTCTGGCTCAACAGGCTGCGCTGCCCGTCCATGGCTTCCAGGCTCATGGCATTGGGGTGATAAGGCAGGCTCTCGTCGAGCAGCAGCATGTCACGGCCGTAGTCGAAGGCCAGCGGATGGCTACCGTCGAGCATCAGGCAGTGCTCTTGCAGGACCTGTCCGATGCGCGACTCGATCGTGGACGGGTCGATGCGGTCCGGCCACTGGCCCATCAAGCCTAGCAGGCACGCGCGATCGGTGGCATGGCCAACCCCGGTGGCCGACAGCGAGCCATACAGCCGCACTTCCACGCGCGTCACCTGGGCCAGCAGCCCCTGCTCACGCAAGGCCTGGGCAAAGGTAGCCGCCGCGCGCATCGGGCCGACGGTATGGGAACTGGACGGCCCGATGCCAATTTTGAAAAGGTCGAAAACACTGATAGCCATGCTAATGCCTGACCCTACCCTGACATGCATCCAGGGTAGGGTTATCTGAAGAAATTGAGCGTTATTGCGATTTTGCGCGATACTGCCGCGCTGGCTCACGGATGACCAACGAAACTTCCTAAGCAAGCCTTTAGTGGTACTAAACGATGCGACGACAACTCAATGGTCAGATGTTCGTCTGGCTGCATGTATTTGCCTGCGCAGCCCGGCACTTGTCCTTCACCCGCTGTGCCGAAGAGCTGCACATCACCCCGGGCGCGGTCAGCCAGCAGATGCGCCAACTGGAAGAGCGCCTGGGCTACCGGCTGTTCCTGCGCCGGGCGCGCGGCGTGGAGCTGAGCGCCGAGGGGCAACGCCTGGCCCAGACGGTGGCCGAGGCCTACGGCAGTATCGAAGCCGAGCTGCTGCGGCTGGACGCGGGGGAAATCCGCGGCACCTTGCGTGTGCGTTCGATCCCCTCGTTCCTGGCCAAATGGCTCACGCCGCGCTTGCCGCGTTTTCAACAGCGCTACCCGGATATCGAACTGCGCCTGGTCGCCGAAGACAGTGCCCAGGCGCTGACCCCGGGTGATTTCGATTTGGCCATCGACCTGAACGATGGTAGCTACCCAGGCATGCTTTCGACGCCACTGCTGGACGAGCAGATCTTCCCGGTGTGCTCACCTGCCCTGCTGCGCGGGCGCCCGCCGCTGCATGGCCCCGCTGACCTGGCGCACTACCCGCTGCTGCATGACATCACCGCCTGGCGTGGCAGTTCGGAATATGCCGAGTGGGAGTTCTACCTGGAAGGCATCGGCGCCGCCGGCCTGGATGTGCGGCGCGGGCACACCTTCAACCGCAACCACCTGACCATCGAGGCGGCTATTGCCGGTATCGGCGTGGCGATTGCCCGCCGCACGCTGCTCAATGATGAACTGGAACGCGGGGCACTGATCGTGCCGTTTGGTGTACCGATCGCCAACCACAAGCGTTACGTAGTGCATTACCCGCCAGGCGGCTTGAACCAGCCAGGTGCGCGGGCGGTGCATGACTGGCTGGTGGAAGAAGCGCGGGGGTTCAGGGCGTTGCATCCGTTGAACAAGGAATAGCCACTTGGGTGCGCTTGAGCAGGAGCGCTGCGCTCAATAAGCCTGCTTACCGGTGAAGGCATTAAGCGTGCGCACCAGGATCACGAAGTCCAGCCACAACGACCAGTTGTTGATGTACTCGATGTCCGAGTCGACCCGCTGGATCATTTGCTCGATATCCTTGGTCTCCCCCCTGAAGCCGCGCACCTGCGCCAAACCTGTCATGCCTGGCTTGATATTGTGGCGGGCAAAGTAGTCAACGATATCCTGCGAATACAAGGTGTCATGTTGCAGGGCATGCGGCCGCGGCCCTACCAGGGACATTTCCCCGGTCAGCACATTGAACAGTTGTGGCAGTTCATCAAGGCTTGTACGCCGGATAAAGGCGCCGACCCGGGTCAACCGTGGGTCGTTCTTCTGCGCCTGCTGGACCACACCTGCTTCCGGTTGGTGAACATGCATGCTGCGAAACTTCCAGATGCGGAACGATTCTCCTGTCCAGCCGGTACGTTCCTGGCGGAAGAACACCGGCCCGCGGCTGTCGATCTTGATGGCCAGCGCAACAGCCAGCAATACGGGGGATGCAAACAGCAAAATCAACGCGGCCAGCACCCGGTCTTCAAGGTTTTTCAAGAACAGGCTCATGCCCGTCAAGGGTGTCTCCGACAAGGTCAGCACCGGAATGCCGGCAATTTCCCGCACGCTGTGGTTGATCAGGCGCAACGAGAAGATATCCGGCACCCAGTTCACCGCAATGCACTTGTCGAGCAACTTGAAATACACGTCGTTGATGACCTCGGAGCCACCCAGTGGCGTCACTAGATACACCGTACGAATGCCGTGTTGGGCCACCAGCTCGTCGAGGTCGCCAATATGCCCCAGCACCGGCAGGCGCTGCTTGCCCTCGGCACTCTCCAGCCCCTGCCCATCGCCTTTGTCGAGCAGCACGCAACCCAGCACCCGCTCGCCAAACCACGGGTTGTTGCTGATTTTCTGATACAGGAAGTTGGCCAGGTCACCGTTGCCGATGATCAGGGCATTGTCCAGGCGCGCATGCGCGCTAAAGCGCTTTTGCAGTTCGCGCACGGCAAAATGCAAGAATAACTGGGCGACATAACCAATGACGAACAGTTGCACCACCAATAGCCGTGAATAGGTTTCGCTCTGTTTGGTCAGGAACGCCATGACGACCAGGAAGCAAAACGTTGCCGACCAGGCCTTGAACAGGCGGAACGCCTTGATCGAAAGCCCGACGTTGGTGCGGTAGATCGCGTAATGATCATAAATGACTGCCAGTGCGCCAATCAGCAGCAGCAGCATGATCACGTAATCGGATGTGATATAGCCGAACTGGTCGTAGATCAGGTACCAGGCAATACCGGTGACGGCAATACCATCGAGGCCGGCCTGGATGGCGTTACTGACACTGCTTCTTCTCTGGAGTAAGGAACGACTGCTTCTGGGTTCGAAAACCATTTCAGACCTCATCAAGATGAGCGTAGCAAGTGCCTTCCATCAAACAGCAAGCCTTGAAAACAGACTTAAGCAAAAACCGTGCAGCAGGCGCGTGGCGCCCTCAAGCGATTGATATCACTGTAGCAGCCACCCGGCGCTGGCGTACCCGGGATCACCGCTTTTGCGATTTTTGGCCGATTCATAGGGCCCGCCTGGCCGAAACCGCCGCCCGCCGGTACAACAGGGTGCGCAACAGGAATAGCGGATTGCCCACCACATAACGCATGAACAGGCGCTTGGGCTCGCGCAGCAGGCGGTACAGCCACTCGCCCCCCAAACGCCGCAGCCATTCGGGGGCACGGCTGACCTTGCCGCCGAGAAAGTCCAGGATCGCCCCACCGCACACGATCAGGCATGGCCCGCCAGTGGCTGCCAACGCCGCTGCCACCGCTTCCTGCTTGGGCATGCCCATGCCCAGCACGATCAGCTCGGGTTGCTGGACGCGGGCCAACTGCAGATAGGTTTGCAGGCTGGCGAAGCCATCGTGAACCGACACTGGCACGATGCCGAATTCGGCTTTACAGCGCTGCACAGCCTGGTCCAGGTAGGGTTGCCGGGTGCCCAAGAAGGCGACCTTGCGCCCTCGGTAAGCAGCCATGAGCCTGGGAATGAAGTCTGTGCCGTTCATGTTGAGCCCGGGTTCCAGGCCCAGGCAGCGATACAGGATCGCCATGCCGGCACCATCGCGCAGCAGCACATCTGCGGCCGACAGCGCCTGGCTGTAGCCACCATCGCGCACCACCAGGTTCATCGCATGGGCGTTGACGAAGCCCAGCACGGTGGCCGTATCCGGTGTGGCCAGGCGATCGAGCAGGTGCTGCACGGCGGCGTCATCAGCGATCACTGCCAGCTGGTCGATCACACGCTTCCAGCGATTCTGCCACTGAGCCATCAGTCGTCATCCCGTTTTGAACGCACCCATTCAACTTGGCGCTTGATCAGGAAACTCAGGTACAAGGGAATTTTCCTGGCCGCGTAAAACGGCGCGTACAGCAGCACCGAGAACGGTATCACTTCACGGCAGAAGCGCGCCCAGGCCAACACAACGGCAAAGGCCAGCAAGGCCAAACCGGCAAAGGCGAGCCACGCGGGTGCCGCCAGGCCGAACAGCAGGTACGCCAGCCAGGTCACCAGGTTAAGCCCGAGCAAGGTCAGTACCAGCAACGCCAGGGGCGGCACCAGCAAGTCCAGGGTCAAGGCCGCCAGGCTAGCGTTGCGCTGGGTGATGGCAGCCATCGCCCGCTTGGGTGCGTCGGCAAGCATCAAGCCCAGATGGCCATGCTCCCAGCGGGTGCGTTGGCTGTTGAGGCCTTGCTGGCTGAGCGGGAACTGGCTAGTGACCAGTGCCTCGGGGCAGAAAGCAGGCGGTTTGCCCTGCTGGCAAAGGTCCAGGCCCAGCTTCACATCCTCGACCAGATGACCATTGGCCAGGTTGATCAGGCTCAGATCGTGCCAGCCGAACGCCATGCCCGCGCCCATCAGTTGGCATGGCAGGCCCAGACGCGCCCAGCCACGTGGCCGCACCAGGTTCTTGACCCGCCAGGCAAACTCGGCAACCTGCACTCTCAACCCGGCACCTGCCGGTGCACGCATCAGGTACAGCGACTGTACCGGGCGGGCAAGTGCGTGACAGCGGCGCGCCAGGCAATCGATCGCCCCCTCGCCCACCTGGCAGTCGGCATCCACCACGATGACCACCTCGGGCGGCCGCTGAGCCAGGTGGCGCACGCCGAAATCCAATGCGTAACCTTTGCCGCGCAAGCGCGTATCGTGGCGCTCTACCACTTCGGCACCGGACGCGCGTGCCAACCGGGCCGTGTCATCCGAACAGTTGTCTGCCACGACCAGCAAGCGGTCGCCGTCCAGCAGTTGCGGCGTAACGCTGGCCAGCATCGCACGAATGACCAGCGCCTCATCGTGGGCGGGCACCAACACCGCCACTCGCGGGCGCTCGCCAATGCCCTTGGGCCTGGACCGCGCCGGCAGGCAAGCCAGCAACACTTGCAGCAACAGCACCGACACCGGTACCAGGACGATGATCGCCAACAGGCCCAGTAACCAACCCAATACACTTATCATGCGTATGCCTTGAAATAGTCGGCCAGCCTGGCCGCCTCGGTATCGATGTCATGCCGTTGCACGACACGCTGGTAGGCCACCTCGCCCATGCGCTGCAGCACCTCGGCCGGTTGCGCCAGGCAGTCGGCCATGGCTGTTGCCAGCTCGTCCACGGCACCGGCTGGGAACAGCCAGCCGTTTTCGCCAGGCCGCACCAGCTCGGGGATACCCGCTACATAGGTGGTGAGCACGGGCCGGCGCAAGGCCATGGCCTCCATGATGACCACGGGCAAGCCCTCGGCGAAGCTGGGTAGCACCAGCGCACGGGCGGCCAGGATTTCCTCGCGTACCTGCGCACTGCTGATCCAACCGGTGATACGCACTTGCTGCTGCAAGCCGTGCCGGGCAATCAAGGCCTCGATCTGCTCGCGCATTTCACCGTCACCCGCCAGCACCAGCTCGAAGGCGATCGACTGGGCAGCGAGACAGCGCGCCGCTTCCAGCAACAGCAGCTGGCCCTTCTGTTCGCACAGGCGCCCGATACACACCAGCCGTGGCGCCGACGGCACAGCGACCGGCGCCACCTCATGAAAGCCACGCTCCAGGCCGCAGTGCACCACCTTCACCTTGCCCCAGTGCTCGTGCGCCACCCAACGGTACAGCTGGCTGCGCCCGTACGAGCTCACCGCCGCGACAAAGGCGGCGCGGCGCACCTTCTCACCCATGTGCAAGAACTGTGGCTTGTCGAATTCTTCAGGGCCGTGCACGGTAAAGCTGTATGCCGGCCCGCCCAGGGCGTTGGCCAGCATGACCACTTCAGTAGAGTTGGTGCCGAAATGCGCGTGCACATGTGTCGCCTCCCCTGCCTGCAACCACTGCAGCACCTGGCAGGCCTCGGCCAGGTAGACCAGGTGGTAGGGCCAGGCACGGTCGGCCCGCAAGCCGAGGCGCATGGCCAGCCACAGCGCCTGGAAAAACCGCCGCGGCTGCGTACGCAGTACCTGCCACGTCGGTGCCAACAACCCCTTGAGCCCACCTTGCAATACGTAGCGGGTCTTGCCCCGTTCGGTTGTGTCCTCGGCATCCTGCACTTCGGCGTCCCACCCACGCAGGGCTATACGTTGCACCTCGACCCCCTGGCGCTCCAGCGCCAGAATTTCGCGACGGATGAAACTGTGGCTGACTTTCGGGTACTGATTGATGAAGTAAGCAATGCGCATACGAATCCAGATCCAAACCCGCTTGATGACCAACCTTCCCTGGCAACCTTCACTTCAGGCTGTCGACTACGGGCGGTCCGTCTACTGCCGATGCACTCACAGCAAATGCATCCCCCTGTTTTCCTTGTAGTCCAAGGTTGTGATTGCTGCTTGGCAATGCTGCCTGCAAACGGGTGAAAACATCGTCGAGCAATGCCTGGCGGCGGCGGTACATCGCCCGTTTCTTGGCCGGGATGTCAGTTTCCGCCCGTTGCGCCGGCGCTAATGGCAGGCTGAAAAAATCCTCACGGTCAGACGCTGTGGCACCGTGTTCTTGCCAGATCACGTCGTAGTTGGCCGCCAGGTCCTGGCCCTTGTCGCTGCCAAAATAGGGATGGCGATGGTGCCGGCAGGCGTCGCTGACGGCATACAGCTGTGTCACACCCAAGGTTCTGCCCAGGCATTTCAACGCTTCGAGCAACAGGCTGCGTGGCCGCAGCCCTTCGAAGTCCTTGGTCAGGTCACGGTAGATGGCCAGCGAGGTTTCGCTGTCGATACCTTTGTGGATGCCCTGCACCGCACCAATGAACAGGCAGGTTTCACCCTGGCTGCGGCCCAGGGTGAAGGCCAGGGATGCCACACGCAGGTCGGCCTGGAACAGGTTCAACACCAGCTCGCCTTCACGCTTGAACCAGATTGGCCGGTCCAGTACCAGGCAACAGCCCGGCGAGTGGCTGGACAGGTCACACAGCCTCAGGCTTTCGTCGCGCCCCAGCAACAGCAACGCCGGGAACTGCCCAGCCATCAATTCAAAGTGCGAAGCCACCACCTCCAGACGCTGCGGGGCCTCCCAGCATCGGCTGATGTAAGGCCATTGCACGACACCGATACAATCCACCCCCAGCCGCTGCAGACCATGCGGGCCCAGCGCCGCCGTCATGCGCTGCATGAACCCGTTCAGCTCAGGCCACTGCCTGGCGATCTGCCGTGCCAACTTGTACTTGTTGTGCATCGCCCGCAACGAGTAACCCGGTTGCAAGGTAAACACGCTTTTCACGAGGGTGCCGAGCATCATGGGTTTCTCTCACTTGTACTCGATCAAAGCCGATTTGCCAGCCGCAAGGCGGTGGCGCAGGAACTTCAGTTGGCCGAGCATTTCCGGGAACTTGCCCAACACCAGGAACACAGCCTGCAACCAGTTCTCGCGCGTCCACTTGCCGCCGCGGCGCGCCAGGCGCACGGCCTGCAGTGGGTAGATCAACAGCAAGAGCAGGCCCCAGCCGCCCAGCAGCAGGCAGGCCAGCGCGATCACCAAAGGTATGCCCAGGCCCCACAACCAGGCCCGACGTGACTCACGCAGCCAATGCCGCTCGGGTGGCTGGCCATGCAGGTAGGCGCCCTCGGCATAGGCATGCCCAGCGCGCAGGCTACGCCGCCACCATTGGCTGAAACGCGTCATGCCGGCATCGTGCAGGGTCATCTCGGCAGCCAGTCGCCAGATTTTCCAGCCGTTGGCCCGCAAACGCACACACAGTTCAGGCTCTTCTCCGGCGATCAGGTCAGGACGGAAGCCACCCACGGCAGCAAAGGCGTCTGCCCGCATCAGCGCATCGCCGCCACAGGCCTTGGCCTCACCGACCGGGGTATCCCACTCCAGGTCGCACAGCAAGTTGTACACCGAGCGCTGCGGGAAGCGCTCACGCCGTCGACCACACACCACTGCCACGGCGGGGTGCTGCTCAAGAAAAGCCTGCGCCGTGGCCAGCCAGGTGGCATTCACCTCGCAGTCACCATCGACGAACTGTACCAGTTGCATCGATGGCAACAGGCGCTGCAAGGCGGTAAAGCCTTCATTGCGGGCGCGTGCGGCCGTGAACGGGATATCCATGTCCAGCGCCAGCACGTCCACGCCAAGATTGGCGGCCAACTGCAGCGAACCATCGGTGGATCCTGAGTCGACGTACATGACCTTGTCCGCCCCCTGCGCCAGCGAAACAAGGCAGCGCTCGAGACGCAGGCCTTCATTGCGGCCGATCACCACCACGCCGATCACCGTTGCCATAGGCCTCACTCGACCGATGCCGTGGCGGCCGGTTGCCGGGCCTTGATGATGGCCGGCACCCCCACTGCCAGTGAATTGTCAGGCACATCTACCAGCACGACGGCATTGGCGCCGATGATCACGTTGTTGCCGATGCGAATACTGCCCAGCACCTTGGCCCCGGTGCCAATGTCGACGTTGTTGCCGAACACCGGGGCAATCGGCTCGTCGACATTCTTCAGGCCCACCACCACGCCGTTGCGGATACGGCAGTCATCGCCGAAGCGGGCATAGCCGCTGACAACGATGCCGCCAAAATGATCGATGACGAAGTTGCGCCCGATCACCACCTCGCACGGCAGTTCGATACCGGTGATGATCTGGACGAATTTGAACAGCACCTTGTAGATGAGCGAGCACAGTTTGCGCAGCAGTGCCGGGCGCAGCGTATAACGCCAGCGGCCAAAGCGGTACACCAGCAATACCCAGAAGCCCTGGGCGCCCCAGTCCCCGCCATGGGCCCGCAGGTCGGCGCGAATATTATCGAACATGGCTCCACCTACCTTGTCGGTTGGCTGGCGTACCGGGTCTTGAACAGCAAAGACCAGGTTGCCCGGCAATGACGCCAGCAGGCCTGAATGGCGCCCCAGCCGCGTCGTTTCAACAGCGCCTTGAGTGCCAGCACCAGGTCGCCCAGCGTGACCAGCAGCATGTGCAGGGCAAGCCCCGCCACCCCATGATGCTTGCGGAAGTACAGCAACTCGCTTTCGATCTGATAGGACGAGATCTGCCGGCTGGCGGCCTCCAGCTCCGCCACCGACTTGGAGCTTTCGCCACCGATGTGCACCACCGTGGTATGCGGGTAGAACACCACTTTCCAGCCCGCTTCCTTCACCCGCTTGCAGTGGTCCACCTCTTCGTAATAAAGGAAGTAGCGCGGGTCGAACAAACCCACCTTGTCGAGTACTTCGCGGCGCACCAGGTAGAAGCAGCCGGGCAACCAGTCACACTCGCGCACCGAAGCGTGGTCCCAGTTCATGTCGTCGACCATCTTCAGCCCTGGGAAGAACCGCCCCAACCCGGTGCGCCCGACGAACACATTGAGCGGCGTGGGGAAGTAGCGACAACTGGGCTGCAGGTCGCCATCGCGACCCTCCAGGCGCACCCCCAGTACGCCGCACTCCGGGTGGGCGTCCATGTAGTCGAGCGTTTTTTGCAGCGAGTCGGCGGCAACGAAGGCATCGGTATTGAGCAGCAAGGCGTACTTGCCCTTGAGGTGCGCCAACAACTGGTTGTTGGCCCGGCCGAAACCCACGTTCTGCTTGTTGCTCAGCAGCAGTGCCTCGGGGCACACCTGGGCCATGCGCTGCACCGAGTCATCGCGCGAGGCATTGTCGACCACCAGGTAACTGGCCAGGCGCTCGCTGTCGGCCCGGCGCAGCGCATCGAACATCGGCTGCAACAGTCCAGCGGTATTGAAGTTGACCACCATGACATCCACAGGTTTGCTAGCCATTTCAGCTGTCCCCGAAGAAATACTGACGTCTTTGCGCCATCAGTAACGGTTCCACTTCCGGGTCGTAGGCACCGTTGCGCTGCTTCACCAGATCGATCCATGGGTAGGCTTCGCAACGTGCCTCGACCCGCTTGATCAACTGTTCGGTGGTACAAATGAACTCGGCAGGGTTGCCACCATAGACGGTGCCTGGCGGCACGTCCTTGGTCACCACCGCCCCTGCCGCCACGATGGATTCGGGCCCGATGGTCACGCGAGGCATCACGATCGCACCATGGCCGATGAAGCAGTTGTCCTTGATGTCGATGAAACCGACCGAATCCAGGTGCTTGCCAAAGCGATGCTCGATCAGCAATACCACCCCGTCATGACCGATCAACGTGCAGTCGGACAAGCCCACGCTGTTACCGATACGTACCAGCGACGGGTCGAGAAACTTGCAGCCTGTATTGACGTAGAAATTGCTGCCGACCGAATGAAAGTTGCCCCATCGGGCCAGATAGGCCCCCATTCAAGACCAGAGGGGTTGCAGAACCTCCTGTAGAATTTGCCACCTCGCCCGGTTGCATGGGCGTAGCGCGCCACTGCCTTGCGTATCCATCCTTTCATACTGCCTGGCCTCGCGATCTGAACAATCTGGAGTCTCCTGAGGCGTTCCGGTCTCGTTCTTCTAGGTGCTGACCGCATCGCACTCACCCGTGTACAACCTTCATCACGCCGCGGCGCCGCTGGCCGCTTTCATCTTGTTATCGAGGTGGTCGGCCAGCCGCAAGGCAAATTGCAACAGCGGCATGGTCGGGTTGGAGGCGCCGCCCTTGGCAAAAATGCTGCTGCCGGCGACATACAGGTTTTCGGTACCGAACACCTTGCAATTGGCATCGACCACACCGAACTGCGGCGAGGCGGCCATACGCGTGGTGCCCATGTGATGGGCATGGGGTGCCATTCTCAGCGGTATCGAGGTGTCGTAAACGAAATCGTTGAGCTTGACGAACCCCAGGTCCATGTCGGCGAACTGCTTGGCCAGTTCGCTGCCAATGCACTTGATGGTGTGCCGGTCTTCGGCGCTAAGCACCCAATTGACATTGACCTTGGCCACGCCCAGCGCATCCTTCTTGTCCAGCAGCGAAATGCGGCTGTGCAGGTTGGGAAACTGCTCGATCATGGTGCCAATCACGCCGTCACCAGGGCAGCTGAACTTGGCGACGAAGGCGACCTTGCTGGCAAACCCCATGTCGCAGGCCAGGCTCTCGAGAAAATACTTCACCTCGGCAGTGCGGCCATAGGTTTGCACATCGGCCAGCAAGGAGGCGGTGACATTACCTTTACCGGCCTTGTACTCGTCGACGAAAGCATCGGTGGTGTAGTACTGGCGCGGCTCTGGGTCCTGCCCGGACTTGAGGATGAAAGTGCCCATTTCGATATTCAGGTGTTCCATGAAACACCCGCCGACCAGCCCTTCCTTGCTCACCACGCCTGCGGCCACCAGGGTCTCGCTGTTCAGCAACTGCCGGGCATTCTCGATGGCCCCTGTGGCCAGAATGAAATTTCCAGCCACCAGGCGTTGACGATTGCATTCATAGTCAGACAAAACCACCGCAGCCAGGTGGCCGGAAGCCTTGTCGAACTCCAGGTCAACGCAATTGCAGTTGATGAACACATCCAGGCCTGGGGTCTGCTCCAGTGCTGTAGCGTACTTCTGCGCAAAGCGTGTCGGCGTGCTGAGCAGAAAACGGTCCGCCTCGAAGTCACCGCCAGTGAGGCCGGCATTCATCGCGCGAAAATCCGAGCCAGGCGCCAGATCGACGATCTCCATGGCTGCCGGCAGAAAGCCTTCGATCTCCGAGTAGGGAATTGGCCAGCCCGGCAAGACGCCTGGCGGGGCGACGGCAAAATCCGAAGGGGTGAATGGTCGGCACCGGCCAGCCCAGTGATTGGAAGTGCCACCCAGGTAGCGCAGGCGGGTTTCCCCGGCATACAGCTCCAGGCCGGTGGATGAGCACGCGTACAAGTCTTGCGAGTGCGGCGCATACTCGCGCCCCCCGCCTTCGGCGATCATTACGCTCCAGCCGGCGGCTGCCAGGCGCAAGCCCAGGGTTATACCCGCCGGGCCGGCCCCGATGATGCAGAAATCATAGTGATCGCGCAGCACCTTCTGCTGCTCAAAGTCCTTGATCATGCTGACGCGTTCCGGAAGTAACGGGACGGCAATACCCAACCGTTGATTACCACGAACCCGGGCTTTTCGACCGTCTTGCCCGCAACGGCCGCCGAGGCGCCGAACACCGCGCCCCCCGCGCCGAGCAAGACACAGCTCTGGAGAAAGCCTCTACGACCCAATTGCGCAGTACAAAAAGTGAGCTTCCCCATGTTCCCGTGACCTGTAGCCATGAAAGTTACACCCGGCAAACTGCGCTACAGCCAGTTGAAAAAGGCCGTCAACAGTGCCCCGCACAGCGCCCCGACCAGCAACATCGGCAGTACCACCAGTTCACGTTTGAGGCTGAAGATATCCAGTTTGCAGTTCACATACACAACCAGCACCAGCGTTGGCACAGCATGCAGGGCAACCCCCCAGATAGCCCACTCCACCCCGCCAATCGCCAGTAACAGCGGCAACAGCCCCCATAACGAGACCAGGCGGATGATGTTGTCCATGGCCTGGTACTTGGTCAGGCCCAAGGCAATCCACACCTGATGAGCCAAGGTATAGCGCAATACGATGAACGATAGCGAGAGAATCGCCAGCATCGGCCCTGCCTCGCGGTAGCGATCGTCATACATCCAGCCGATCAGCAGCGGGCTGGCGGTCAGGAAACCGCCACAAATGAACAGCACCAGCAGGTCGACCAGCAGCCGAAAGCGGAAATACAGCGCTTTCAGGCGCGGCTTGTCGTCGGCCCGGGCCGCTTCGCTGAAAGCAGGCAGCGCCACCGCGCCGACAATTTTCATGAGCGCGGTCTGCACCGCACCCAGGATCAGCACGGCGATCGAATACACACCCAGTTGCGCCGCCGACATGCTGGCACCAAACCACATGCGGTCGCCGTACATCGCCAGCACGCCGACCATCGACGACAACAGGATCCAGCGGCCAAACACGATCAGCTCGGTCAGCGCCGAACGGTCCCAGCGCAGGTGGTTGTTGGGCCCCTCCAGGGCGGTATGCCCCAGCACGGTCCAGACGACCGCCGAAACCAGGCCTGATAACACCAGCGCCCAGATCGAATGGGTCAGCAAGCCCAGCACCAGCATCACCACCAGGCCGGCCACCTGCGAGGCAAGGTCGACCAGTACCACGCGCTTTTGTTGGAAAGTGCGTACCGCCACATCTATCTTGGTGGACTGGAAACCCCAGATGGCCGCCGACAGGCCGGTGACCGCCAGCACCATCGGCAGGACGGGTGCGGCATAGGTCGAGTCGGCCGGCCACAGCTCAGCCAGTTGGGCCAACCAAGCCCCCAGGGCCAGCAGCAGGGTAAGGGCAAACAGCAGGAAACCGCGGATGATCTGCACGGTCCAGGCGGTATTGAGAAAGTCCGGGTCGTCTCCGCGGTGGCTCTGAATGATGTTCTGGCGCAGGCCGACATCGGAAAGCAAATGCAGCAGTATCGAAACAGTGGTGGCAATGACCATCACCCCGAACATTTCCGGCAGCAGCAAGCGGGCCATGATCAGATTGCCGCCCAGGCGCATCACCTGTGAAGCCACCTGCGAGACCAGGTTCCAAGACCCGGCCCTCAGGGCCCGCTTGCGCAGGCTCGCGGTGGCTGACACATCAATCGACGGCATGACTTCAATCTCTGACTGATTGGCTAAAAGTCACTATAGTTTCAATTAGCCACGATGCTAGCCGTTGCCCACCAAGGGAAAGGTGTACATAGCCGATGCCTGAACATTTTCGTGCGTTGATCGTCATCCTGTTTCTGGCGAGCGTGGTCTTCCTGATGGCCCGGCGGCCTGCCACCGACCTGATTCCGCTCAGCGACTACAAGCGCCGGCGCAATCTGTGGTTCCTGCTGACCCTGCTGGCTTTTTTCTCCCACAGCTTCTGGCTGTACCTGGGGGTGGGCGCGGTCGTCCTGTTGCTGGCCGGGCGCCGCGAGCACAACCCCATGGCGCTGTTCTACATGCTGCTGTTCCTGATCCCGCCAGCGTCGGTGCAGGTGCCCGGGTTTGGCGTGGTCAATTACCTGGTCGACCTGAACCATATTCGCCTGCTGACCCTGTGCGTGCTGCTGCCGGCCGCGCTGCACCTGCGCCGCCAAGGTGACACCTTGCGCTTTGGCCGCACCTGGGCCGATAAACTGCTGGCGGCAGGCCTGCTGCTGATGAGCGTGCTCTATTTGCGCGAAACCACCCTTACCGACACGCTGCGCCAGGCGCTGTACCTGTATGTCGACGTTCTCCTGCCGTATTACGTGGCCAGCCGTGGCCTGCGCCAGATCAGCGACTTCAAGGACACCCTGCTGGCCTTCGTGCTCGCCTCTTTCGTCATGGCGCTGATCGCTGTGGCCGAGTATGTGCGCCACTGGCTGTTGTACAGCGCCCTGGTCGACGCCATGGGCGTGCCATGGAGCATGTCCGGCTACCTGAGCCGGGGCGGTGCACTGCGGGCAAGCGTCACCACCGGCCAGGCGATTGCACTGGGTTACGTGATGAGCGTGGCCATCGGCCTGTTCCTGTTCGTGCAGGGCTATGTGCAACGCCCGCTGCACAGGGCCATGGGCGCCCTGCTGCTGGCCGCCGGGCTGTTCGCGCCATTGTCGCGTGGCCCATGGATCGGCGCGGTGGTCATCGTGGTGGTATTCATCGCCCTGGGCAAAGGCGCCGTCAAGCGCCTGGCGCTGCTGGGTGCGGCTGGCATGCTGGCGTTGCCCTTGCTGACCGTCGTGCCTGGGGGCGAAAAGGTGCTGGACCTGCTGCCGTTCATCGGTAACCTCGAGAAAGAGAACATCACCTACCGCGAGCGGCTGATGGACAACTCGTGGATCGTCATCCAGCGCAACCCGTTGTTCGGCTCCTTCGACTTCCGCAACACACCCGAAATGCAGGCGATGATCCAGGGCGACGGCATCATCGACATCGTCAACACCTACATCAACCTGGCGTTGCGGGTCGGCCTGGTCGGGCTAGGCCTGTTCCTGGCGTTCTTTGCCGTCGTGCTGCGGGGTATCCGCAAGGCCATGCTCAGCTTTGCCGACAAGGACGACGAGCGACGACAGCTCGGCCGGGTGTTGCTGGCAACGCTGATCGGCATTCTGGTCATCATCTTCACGGTCAGCAGCATCACCTTCATCCCGGTGGTGTACTGGTCTATCGCTGGCCTGGGCGTGGCCTACATCCAGATGGTTCGCCGGCTGCACAACAGCCCGGCCGTGGAACTGGCAGAACCCGACCTACAACCCAGGTAATGTTCATGAATAGGCTGTCCCTGCGTCATTACGTGCGCCTTTCGGCCATTGCCGGCCTGGCCCTGCTGCCGCTGGCCAGCTGGGCTTCAGACTGGCAGGTCAGTGTCGATGAGCAAAATGGCTTGCCTACCGTGACACACGGCGGTGGACCGGTCATGAAGGCCAAATTCGATTTCTGGGCTGCCAACTGGAGCTGGACCGGTTTCTATACCGACTTCAAGGTCAATGGCCCTTATCACTACACGCTGCGGGGGAAGAACAAGGAACTGGACTTCGACCTGCAGGCTGACATCCGTAAGGAACAGGCGCAAACCCTGAGCTGGGCCTTCGACCTCGACGCCCACAGCCGCCAGAGCGGTGTCATGGGTGGCGGCCTGGTGTTCCAGTTCGACCCGGCGCAAATCGCCGGCGACATGGGGGCCCCGCAATTGTTGCCCGACAACCGCGGCTGGACGTGGGGCAAGGCTGACCAGGGGCGACGCATCGAAATGCGCTTCGACCCGCCACTGGCCAAGGTTTATTTCGAGCGTGGCAACCCGTCCGAGCTGCGCGCATTCCTCTACAAGGACCCGATCAGCGCCGGCCGCCAGCAGCTCAAGGCCGTGCTCAACGTGACCGGCGACATCGAACTCGGCCCGACACCCAGCGAGCGCTTCGGCCTGGCAGACCCCGCCACCTGGCCTGATGACCAGCTGGACTGGCGCACCTCGCCGGTGGACCTGTCTTTCCTCAACGCAGCGGAAAAACCCGCCGGCAAGCGTGGCTTCGTCAAGGCGGTCGGCGACCAGTTGATGTTCGCCGACAACACCCCGGTACGCTTCTGGGGCACCAACCTGTCGGCCTACTCGCTGTTCAAGAGCCCCGACGACGAAATCCGCCAACAAGCCAAACGCCTTTCGGCACTGGGTTTCAACCTGGTGCGCCTGCATCACCACGACTCGCCCTGGGTCAGCCCCAACGTCTTTGGCGACGGCACCTTGGTGCGCGATACCCAGCAGCTCAGCACCGAATCGCTGCGCAAGCTCGACCTGTGGATCAAGTCACTCAAGGACGAAGGCATCTACATCTGGCTGGACATGCATGTGCAGCGTGCGTTTACCGCCAACGACCACATCGAAGACTTCAAGGAGCTGCCCGAGCAGGACGGTCGCGTCGACCTGAAAGGTTACGCCTACGTGAATGACAGTATCCGGCAAGCGATGAAACGCTTCGCCGAGCAGTACCTGACCCATGTGAACGAGTACACGGGCCTGGCCTACAAGGACGACCCGGCCATCGCCGCCGTGCTGATCACCAACGAGAATGACCTGACCCAGCATTACGGCAACGCCCTGATGCCGAACAAGGATGTACCCCGCCACAGCGCGCGCTACATGACGGCGGCCAAGGCCTTTGCCAAACAGTTTGACCTGCCCGCCGACCTGACCTGGCGTGCCTGGGAGCATGGGCCGTCGAAGCTGTTGCTCAACGAGCTGGAACAACGCTTCAATGCCGACATGATCGCCCACTTGCGCAGCGTGGGCGTGAAAGTCCCCATTGCTACCACCAGCACCTGGGGCGGCAATGGGCTTAGCGCACTGCCGGCACTGAGCGTTGGTGATGTCATCGACGCCCACAGCTACGGCGACACAGGCCAACTGGAGAAGAACCCGCTGACCAGCGACGGCATGATCGACTGGATTGCTGCCGCCCAGGTCGTCGGCAAACCGCTGACCGTCACCGAGTGGAACGCCGAGCCCTTCCCGCTGCCTGACCGTCACTCGCTACCAATTTACATCGCCGGCACCGCCAGCCACCAAGGCTGGGACGCCATGCTGCAATACGCCTACAGCCAACAGGCGTTCAACCCCGGTTGGCGCACGGCGGACAACTGGCACGCGTACAACGACCCGGCGATGATCGCCACTCTGCCCGCCGCTGCCCTGCTCTATCGCCGTGCGGACGTAAGACCAGCCACCACTCGCTACGTGTTCGCACCGACACCTGCCACCCTTTACAACCAGGAAATCACCCCGCGTAACTCACCGCTGCTGCGCACGGCCATGGAAAAGGGCCAGTTGCAGATCGCCCTGCCACACACGCCGGAATTGCCTTGGCTCAAACCCGCGCCCATCCCGGCAGACGCGCAGGTGCTGCACGACCCGGGGCAAGCGCTGCTGGCCGCCGATGCCACCGAGTCGGTGACCGACACAGGCGAACTCAGGCGCAACTGGCAACAAGGCATCTACACCATCGACACGCCACTGACCCAGGCCGCCAGCGGTTGGCTGGGCGGCCGCCCGATCAACCTGGGTGCCATTCAGATACAAACGAAAACGCCTTACGCCAGCGTCGTGGTCCAGAGCCTGGACGGCAAGCCACTGGGCCAGTCGCGCGAGCTTCTGCTGTCTCTGGGCACCCGTGCCATGCCCAAGGCCGATGACAAGACGCCGTTCAATGTCGAGCCCCTTGAAGGCCGCCTGGACATCAAGGCACCCGCCGGCCTGAAACTGTTCGCCCGCGATGCACGGGAGCAGCTGAAACCGCTGCCGGTGGCCTACAAGGATGGGCAATACACCATTACCTTCGACGGTACCTACATGTCCAACTGGCTATTCTTGAAATAGAGCATATGGCCATCTACGCTCAGGTCACCTGTAGCTGATCATCCCACCTGCACGTGTCAGGGAGTGTTCACTGCGTCTGTAAACAGCAGATTCCAGGAGGTAGGGATGAAATATCTGGTTGTGGGTGGTGCGGGCTACATTGGTTCGCACATGGTCAAGCACCTGCTCGACGCCGGCCATGAAGTGCTGGTGGCGGACCTGGTCTCACCTGGCCCCGGTATCCAGTGGGCCAAGCTCGACATCGCCGACGAAGCCGCACTGGATGTGCTGTTTGGCGTGTGCCGCTTCGATGCGGTGTTCCACTTCGCCTCGTTCATTCAAGTGGGCGAGTCGGTCAGTGCCCCAGGCAAGTACTACCAGAACAATGTTGCAGCCACCCTTTCCCTGCTGCAGGCCATGGTCAATGCCGGCATCCGGCACCTGGTGTTTTCTTCGAGTGCCGCCGTATACGGCAACCCGCAGTACGTGCCGATCGATGAAGCGCACACCAAGGGGCCGATCAACCCGTATGGGTTGAGCAAATGGATGGTCGAGCAGATTCTTGAGGACTTCGACCGGGCCTATGGTTTGAAGTCGGTAAGCCTGCGCTATTTCAATGCAGCGGGCGCTGACCCGGAAGGCCAGCTAGGCGAGCGTCACGAGCCGGAAACCCATCTGATCCCGTTGATCCTGCAGGCTGCATCTGGCCGGCGCGAGGCGGTGACAGTGTTTGGTCGCGACTACGACACGCCGGATGGCACCTGCATACGCGACTACGTGCATGTGGCAGACCTGGCGGCGGCCCATGCACTGGCTGTGGATTATCTACTGGACGGTGGCGAGCGTGCCGCGTTCAACCTGGGCAATGGCCTGGGCTTTTCGGTGCAGCAGGTGATCGATACGGCCCGGGCCGTGACCGGGCGACAGATCACTGCCCTTGACGCACCGCGCCGCGCCGGCGACCCGCCACGGCTGGTGGCGGATGCGAGCAAAGCCATGCAGGTGCTGGGCTGGCGCCCGGCATTCGCCTCGCTGGAGCAGATTGTGCGGCATGCGTGGCAGTGGGAGTTGCAGTATCCCTGGAAGCGCTAAGTTGCCCGCGTTGCCTTCAGGCGCAGCACAAGGCTGCGCCTGAAAGCGTATTGCCAGAAGGCTCAGTAATAGGTGCGTGGCTGTTCGTCAGCCTTGTTCAACACTGTCCCGATCAGGTTCACCGTGCCCAGGTGATGCAGGCAATCCTCGATTTCCTTCTTGTTGTTCATTCCGTTGGCCACCACCAGCAACACGCAGTCGAACTTGGGCAACACGGTGATCGCATCGTCCGAGCTGAGCAGCGGTGGCAAATCGAAAATGCAGATGCGCGATTCGTAGCGGTTGCGCAAATCGCCAATCAGGTTGTTCACCTTGGGCGAGGACAGCATCTCGGTCGACAGGGGCACGGGTACCCGCGTTGGCAGCACCACGAAGCGCGGCAAGGTGGGGTTGACCAGGCAGTCCTGCAACTCGGCCTTGTCCGTCAGAAACTCGTTCAGTGCCTGCTCCATGGGCAGGCCCAGGTAACTGCCGACCTTGGGCCGGCGCAGGTCGAAGTCCACCAGTAACGCAGTCTTGGTGGTGTGGTGGGCAATACTCATGGCCAGGTTGATCGCCAGCATGGTCTTGCCCGCTTCCGGCGTTGGCGAGGTGATGGCCAAGGTACGCCAGCCGTTCTCGTCCATGGCCCTGAGCACCTGCGTACGCAACAGGTCGATCGGCCCGTTCATGTTGGAGTTCTTGTTGTACGCCACGATGCGGTTACGCTCCAGGTGGTCTGCACGCAGCGGTACCACCTTGGTGTTCACGTAATCGAACTGACCCGGCACTTCGGCCAGCGCCGTACCGGGGGCGGGAGACAGTGCCTGGGGAGTACCTGGGGTAACCTGATGAATATTGTTGCCAACAGCCGGCTTGATCCTGTCCATCACTGCTTTCCCTATACAAACCGAGACATGACTTTGTACAACAGCACATCCAGTGGCATGTAGAACACGTGCACCAGCCCTATCATGATAGCTGCCAGCGCCAGTGCTGCCAGGATCAGTCGATTGCGCCAGCGCTTGCGTCGGGCCACGTCGGCCCGGGTATCGATATAGGGCAGTGCCACCAGCACCCGTTTGCCCAGCAGGCTTTCCAGGGCGCCAACGCCACGCACGCGCTGATTGAGCATTTCCAGCAGCATCACCAGCGCACCGCCACCGGCCGGTGCCAGCACCAGGCCCAGCGCAGCGATTTTCTTGCGGTTAGGCTTGATCGGCTTCTCAGGCAACAGGGGAGGCTCCAGCAGCACAAAGCGTTCAGCCTTGTTCTCCTGCTCCAGGCTTTCGGTAATCTTTGCGCCCATTTCCTTGGCACGAATCTCTTCGTATTTCTTGCGCGCGTTGTCGTGGTCACGCATCAAGGTCACCAGGCCACGCTCGACCTGCGGCGCCTCGAGGATCTCGGCTTCGTAGCCTTCCATTTTCCGGGTCAGCTCACGCTTTTGTTCAGCCAGCGAGGCAATACGCACCTGGGCGGCGCTCATCTTGGCGCGGACACGGGCCGCGTCGAGGCTGACCGTGGACACTGCCGCAGTGCGACCACCACTGGCTTCGAGCGCCTGGATCTTGCGCTTGACCGCCACGACATCCGGGTGGGCGTCCTTGTAGCGGGTCAGCAGTTGCGCGTATTCGGCTTTCAGGCTTGGCAGGTCTTCGGGCAGGTCGGCACGGGTTGGCCGGGTGCCCTCGGCAACCTTGGTGGCAAGGCCGGCATTGGCCGCAGACAGCTCCAGTTCCAGGTAGCGCAGCTCTTCCTGGGCAGCCTTGTAGTCACGGTCGACCTCACGGAATTCCAGCTCCGCCCGCGACAGCATGTTCATGCGCAGGGTCTGGTGCTCGGGCAAGGCATTGGCGTGGGCCTGCTTGAAATCGGCCAGCTGGTTTTCCAGGCTGGCCAGCTCGGCACCCAGCTTGTTGGCTTCCTGGGTGAGGAATTCGGTGGTTTCGTTGGCCCGCTCGGTGCGCTGCTTGAGGTTTTCGTTGAGGAACAGCGTCACCAGTTCATCGGCGACTTCCTTGGCCACTTGTGCCTGCTTGTGCTCGAACGAGACATTGAACGCCACGGTCGCTTCACCACGACCGCGCACGTAGGTGGTCAGGGTTTCGACCACGATCGCGTTGCGCATCTGGTCGATCTTGTCGCTTTCGCTGAAGCGCTTGTCGGCGAAGAGGTCGTACTTGCCGATGATGCGCAGCAGGTTGTCACGGGTCATCACCCGTTGGCGGATCACTTCGATGCGCTCATCGGCAAAGCTGGTGTTGTTGGTCGACACCAGCTCAGGCGAAATCTGCTGCGACTCTACCAGAATGGTGCCGGTCGACTGGTAGATCGGCGGCACCATCAACGCGACGGCCACGGTCGCGGCGAGAATGACTGCGGCACTCACCCCTAACACCAGGGCCCTGTCCTTGATAATGGCGATGTAATCTCTGAGGGAGAGCTCGTAGTCAGACTTCATAGGGCCACCTGCCTGAAGTTCAGATGTCGGGGTACCTGTACGTCAACGTCAAACCAACGATCGTAGCGGTCGCATCCGGTACATGGTCCTGCTGCCGTTCCTTGTACATCAGCGACAGGCGCAGGTCCCAGTAAGGCGAAAACTGGCGGCTGGCCCATACGCTGTAAGTCTGCAGCGTGTTGGGCGACTGCCCTTTGCTGTCTTGCCACGCGGCGTCGGCGCCCACCCGGGACAACTCGGTCAGCGCATAGCTCCACACACCACGCACCTGGTCCAGTTCGGCGAAGCCGCCTTCGGCGCTCGCCACCGTGCTGCGCTCGGCGGTAAGGCTGGCATCGGCACGCGTGCCGGTGTACAGCAACGCAACCCCACCCTCCCCGCGCCGGCCGCCGTCGTCGCCTGACACTTGGTTGACGCCAACATGGGCATCGGCGCTCAAGCCTTCGGCAAGCTGGTATTTGATGCCGACTGCCGGGCTGTAGCTGTTGGAAGCGGTCGCGGTAAGGTCCTCTTCGGGCTCATAGCGCCGGGCACCAAAACGGGTATACAGGTCAGCCCGCTCACTCCAGGCGTAAGTCCAGGTAAAGACGTTCGCCAGTTCGTCGTAGCCCGTCAGCGTGCTGATGTCGTAACGGGCACGGCTGTAGGTGGTTTCGTTGCTCAAGGTACTGCGCTCGGTCACCGCCTGGCTCCAGTTGCCAGTCAAGGTGTAAAGCTTCTGCGTACCGTCGGTGGTAATCACCCCGGTATCCAGTACTGTGCCCGACAGCGTCGAGCTTTCGTTGTAGCGCCCCACCAGGCCGAACCGCCCCCGCTCGGTGGTGCGCTGCCAACCCAGGCTGATATCAGGGTCTTCACGGTCATCGACGATATCCGTATCGGACGAGCGCAGCACATGCATGCCAAGCCCCAACCTCAATTCGTCACGGTCAAAAGTGCCGATCAGGGTGTAATCCGGCGCGATGATCGTGCGCGTTATGCCCTTTTCCCCCGAGGTCAGCAGCAATGGGTTGCTGTCGTATTCGACGGATGTCGGTACCACCACCGTAGACTGCCAATTTGCCGCCAGTACCGCGTCCGTGAACGGCAAGACCAAGATTGCCGTTGCAATGCGAGTTGTTCTAAGAAGAGGCATTAAATGTTCTTATTAAAGGCAAGATCAAGGAACGACCAGCGTATCGCCAGCCTGAAGTTGGATGTTGGTGGACATGTCCCGCCCAGACACCAGGTCCTTATATCGCACGGGCAGGATCTTTTGGGAAGCACCGGTGCCGCGGACCACCTTGATTTCGCTTTCATCTGCAAACTTGTCCAGGCCGCCCGACATGCTCAGCGCCTGCAATACCGCCGTGGGGCCTGCCATTTGCACGGGCCCGGGTTTGATCACTTTGCCTTGGACATAGACCATGTTGCCGGCAATGCTTTTGACGACAACGCTGACGTTAGGGTCGGGGAGGTATTTTTCGAGTTTGGCAGCGACCTGCTTTTCGACTGCCGTCACGTCCAGCCCGGCGACATCAATGCGCCCGGCCAGGGGGAAGGTGATACTGCCATCGGGAAGTACGGTGGCTTCTTGACGCAGGCTGTCTTCCTGCCACACCGATACCATCACCACATCGCCGGGGCTGAGCAGGTAGGCAGCACTGCTCTGGTCGGCGTTACCGGCGCCAGACCACACCGTCAGCATGCAGAAAGCGGCAAACATTGAACGCACCATGAGGGTCCCTCCGGCCAAATGGCCCGACAAAGAGCACTGAATGAGAACAACACACCAACTCTCGCTCCGCTTCACGGCGCACTGCTGCCGCGATGGCCTCGACCTTCCTGGAGGCCCTTGCCTTGACGCTGCAGACGTGGCTGCAACGCCTTGTAAATGTTGGTCCTACGGGCTACTGGGAATATAGCAACGGTTGGAGAATTCACAAGCCATGCCTGTGGCTTCGCGGCAAGGAGCAGTCACTTCAGGTACAAGGCAGCCGGTTCAGATCTTTCTGCGGTTGGCAACGGCAACAAAACCGACTACAGCAAAGGCAAAGAACCAGCCAGCAGTTGAAACAGGAATGATACTGTTCTGATTTATATACGAATCTGCCGCACGGGCGGCACCACTTAGCATCACCAGCAAGAACATCGATTTGATTATCAGAGTCGTGCGCATACTCCCCTCCTAAAAACAGGAAAATCAATGAGTTATTAATGCGGTGCTGCGGGGGTTGTTTCGTATTTGATTTGAGCTTATGGGCACAATGACACTACGTCAATGATCCGACACCATAATAAAATTCAATGGGCAATGGGCGTATTCGTCAAAAAAACGACATGCAGATTATGCAAGGGAGGGCGGTTGCGATGAACCTGGCGTTTCACGCCTGAGAACGTGTGGGGGGCATAGTTGCCCCCCTTGCGCTTTCATTCGTCTGCGTGGTGAACAACAACCAGTAACTGCGCCGGTGTCACACCTACCGAGCGCAGCCGGTGCGGCGTCTGGGCGTTGAAATGCAGGGCGTCGCCCTGCTCCAGCAACACCCGCTCACTCATGAAATCCACTTCCACCTGGCCTGTGTGAACAAACAGGAACTCTTCGCCCTGGTGTTCCTTGAACGTAGGGTCGCTGAACTCGGACGGCGGCTGAATCAGAAACGGCAGCAGGCTGCGCTGGCCAACCTGACTGGTGAGGGCCGCGTACCCCGGCCCTTGCCCATCGCCAACCAGGGCCTGGCGCTCGGTACGGCGCACCAGGCTGTAGCGGCTCTGCCCGGCCTGCTCTTCGGCGAACAGCTCTTCGACATTGACGTTCAGCGCCCTCGCCAGTTTCAGTGCCGCAGCGATCGAGGGCGTGTTGAGGCCGCGCTCGACCTTGGACAGGTAGCTTTTGGTCATGCCAGTCTTGTCGGCCAGCATTTCCAGGGTCATCCCCAGTTTCTTACGCAGCAGTTTCAATCGGATAGACATGTGACGCGGGTTTCCCAGGCTGAGGCAGCCATGATACGCGTCTGAAAGCTGACGCCAAGCCTCCAGGGGCCTTGAATCAAGGCATCACGGGCGGCACGTACTGCAGCGTTGTACCCAGCGCCCACAGCAACACCAGCACCAACGGCACATGCACCAGCAATTGCACGAACGAGAAACCGATCAGGTCGCGCGCCTTGAGCCCCAGCACGCCCAGCAACGGCAGCATGTAGAACGGGTTGATCAGGTTCGGCAAGGCTTCGGCCGCGTTGTAGATCTGCACGGCCCACCCCAGGTGGTACTGCAGGTCGTTGGCCACCAGCATCACGTAAGGGGCCTCGATGATCCACTTGCCGCCGCCCGAAGGGATGAAGAAGCCCAGCACCGCCGAATACACGCCCATCAGCACGGCATACGTGTCGTGGGTCGCAATCTGGGTGAAGAACAGTGAAATATGGTGGGCCAGCGTCTGTTCATCGACGCCCTTCACCTGGGTGAGGATGGCGGCGATCGAACCATACAGCGGGAACTGGATGAGCACACCGGTGGTGGTCGGTACCGCGCGTGCCACCGCGTCAAGGAAGCTGCGTGGGCGCCAGTGCAGCAAAGCACCGAGCATGATGAACAACAGGTTGTAGGTGTTGAGCCCCGAGATGGCGGTAATCGCAGGTTTTGTCGCAAACTCCTGATACAGCCAGCCAGCAGCCAAGGCCACCAACAGCAGGATCAGGATCGGGCTGTGTTCCAGCCACTCCCCCGGGCGCGTGCGTTGCGGCGCGGGTGGCGCTGTGAAGCTGGGGTCGACACCGCAGTCTTCTGCGCTACGGGCGCTGTTAGGGCCCGGAGCGGTGGCGTAGGCGATCACCAGCGAGACCACCACCAGCGCCGCCAGCATCACACCGGACTGCCAGAGAAAGATGGTTTCGGTAAACGGGATCACCCCGGTTATCGACAGGATTGAAGGTGGCAGGCTGGCTGGGTTGGCCTGCAGCTGCGCCGCCGAGGATGACAGGCCCAACGCCCACACCGCACCCAGGCCCAGGTAAGCCGCCGCACCCGCAGCGCGGTAATCCATCTTCAGGTCGGTGCGCCTTGCCAGGGCGCGCACCAACAAACCTCCAAACACCAGCGACAGCCCCCAGTTGAGCAAGGAGGCCAGCATCGAGATCAGTGCTACCCAGCACACTGCCGAGCGCCCATTGCCGGGAATGAGCGCCAGGCGATCGATCAGCCTCGCGGCGGGCGGCGAACTGGCCACCACATAACCGCCGATGACCACGAAGGCCATCTGCATGGTGAACGGTATCAGGCTCCAGAAACCGTCGCCAAAAGCCTTGGCGGTGTCGGTCGGTTTGGCGCCCATGGCCAGTGCGCCGATACACACCAGCAGCACCGCCAGCGCGGCGAACACCCAGGAGTCGGGGAACCAGCGTTCAGCCCAGTTGGAGCAGCGCAAGGCAAAGCGCGCGGAGCGGCTGTCTTGGATTTCAGCGGCCACGGTTGAATTCCTTTTATTGGTTTTATGGGATGAAGCGGTATTGCCAGGCAACGCAAAAAACCTGTAGGAACAGGCTTACCCGCGAATGCGGCGGTCAATGTACCGACGCATTCGCGGGTAAACCCGCGCCTACAGGTGAGATCACGTCATGCCTTAGAAGGTCATTTCCTTCACATCATCCGGCACGATCAGTTTGCCGGCGGTTTTCTCGATGATTTCCTCGACACTGACCCCTGGTGCGGTCTCGCGCAGAATGAAGGCGCCGTCTTCGATTTCCAGGTAGGCCAGGTCGGTCAGCACCTTGCGTATGCAGCCCGCACCGGTCAGCGGCAGGCTGCACTGTGGCAGCAACTTGGACTCGCCGTCCTTGGAGGCGTGGGTCATGGTGACGATGATGTTGTCGGCGCCGGCCACCAGGTCCATGGCCCCGCCCATGCCCTTGACCAGCTTGCCCGGAATCATCCACGAGGCGATGTTGCCCTGCACGTCCACCTCGAAAGCACCCAGTACGGTCAGGTCGACGTGGCCGCCACGGATCATGGCGAACGATTGTGCCGAATCGAAAATCGAGGCGCCGCGGCGGGCGGTGACAGTTTGCTTGCCGGCGTTGATCATGTCGGCATCGAGGGTGCTTTCGGTGGGGAATTCGCCCATGCCGAGCAAGCCGTTTTCCGATTGCAGCATCACATCCATGTCGGCGGGTACATAGTTGGCCACCAAGGTGGGGATGCCGATGCCCAGATTGACGTAGTAGCCGTCCTTCAGTTCACGGGCAACGCGTTGCGCCATCTGTTCGCGGGTCAGTGCCATGGTCAGGATCTCTTTATTGTTCGGGTGGATGGCGCTCAGGCCTTGACGGTGCGCTTTTCGATACGCTTTTCGAAGCTGCCGACGATGACACGGTCCACGTAGATGCCCGGGGTGTGGATTTCGCTTGGCAGCAGCACGCCGGGTTCGACGATTTCTTCCACTTCGACCACGGTTATCTTGCCGGCGGTGGCCGCCAGCGGGTTGAAGTTTTGCGCAGTGTTGCGGTACACCACGTTGCCGTAGTGGTCGGCCTTCCAGCCCTTGACGATGGCGAAGTCACCGGTGATGGATTCTTCCAGGATGTACTTGCGGCCCTTGAACTCGCGGACTTCCTTGCCATCGGCAACCGGGGTGCCATAGCCGGTGGCGGTGTAGAACGCCGGAATGCCGGCACCACCTGCGCGCATTTTCTCGGCGAGGGTGCCCTGTGGGGTCAGCTCCACTTCCAGCTCGCCACTGAGCAACTGGCGTTCGAACTCGGCGTTTTCGCCCACGTAGGAGGCGATCATCTTGCGAATCTGCCGGTCTTCCAGCAGCACGCCCAGACCAAAACCGTCCACGCCGCAGTTGTTGGAGACCACGGTCAGGCCCTTGACGCCGCGCCGCTTGATTTCGCTTATAAGGTTTTCCGGGATGCCGCACAGGCCGAAACCACCGGCCAGTACCGTCATGTTGTCGCTCAGGCCTTCGAGGGCCTGTTCATAGGTTGCAACGCGCTTGTCCAGTCCGGCCATGCTGATCCGCCTTTTGTAGTTGTTTAACCGACGAGGCTGTCGGTGAGCGTGTGCAGACATCTTCACCGCAAGCGACTGATTTGTTAATTTTGTTTTCGTCATCGATTGATAATTTTTACAAAACAAACGATAGGCCCGACATGAACGTCAAACAACTGCGCGCCTTTGTCGCCGTGGCCAAGTACCAGAGCTTCGCCCAGGCCGGTGAACACCTGCACGTTTCACAACCGGCACTGAGCCTGACCATCAAGGCGCTGGAAGAAAACCTCGGCGGCGCCCTGCTCAGCCGCACCACGCGCAGCGTCAGCCTGACTGCCGAAGGCGAAGTGCTGCTGCCACTGGCACGCCGCCTGCTGGCCGACTGGGACGACACCGAAGAGATGCTGCGCCAGCGCTTTACCCTGCAATTGGGCCGTGTGTCGGTGGCGGCCATGCCGGCTTTTGCCGGCAACCTGTTGCCCCACTCGCTCAAGGTGTTTCGCCAGCGCTACCCCAAGGTCAACGTCACGGTGCACGACGTGATCAACGAACAGGTACAGGAACTGGTACGCCATCGCCGCGTCGAACTGGGCATCGGCTTCGAGCCGGATAACATCGATGGGCTGGACTTCCACCCGTTGTACATGGACCGCTTCGTTGCCGTAGTGGCCGCCGACTCGCCCTTGGCGCTGCTGCCCCAGGTCAGCTGGGCACAGCTGATGGCCGAAGATTTCGTGGCCCTGCAACGCCCTTCGGCGGTGCGCCTGTTGATGGAGCAGAATGTGGCGGCCCGCCACGGCAAGCTGGCAGTCGCGTTCGAAAGCCACCAGCTGACGACCATCGGCCGCATGGTGGCCAGCGGCCTGGGGGTCAGTGCCGTGCCGGCGCTGTGCATCAACCAGATGCAGGAGCTGGGTGCCCGCTGCGTAACCTTGGTCGAACCCACTGTCGAGCGGCGCATCGGCGTGATTGCCCTCAGCGAGCACAAGCTTTCCACTGCAGCGCAAGCACTGCTTGAGGTGCTTCTTTCCAATACCCGGATCCCGGAGGTGACATGCGTTACGTAAATCTGGCAGGCACTAGCGTTCCAGCCATCGGCCAAGGCACCTGGTACATGGGCGAAGACCCAGGTCGCAAGGCTGCCGAAGTCGCGGCGCTGCAACAGGGCATCGAGATGGGCCTGAACCTGATCGACACCGCCGAGATGTATGCCGAAGGGGGGGCAGAAGAGGTCGTTGGCCAAGCCATTGCCGGGCGCCGCGACCGGGTATTTCTGGTCAGCAAGGTCTACCCGCACAATGCCAGCCTGCGCGGCATGGCGGCTGCCTGCGAGCGCAGCCTCACCCGGCTGGGCACCGATTGCATCGACCTGTACCTGCTGCACTGGCGTGGTCAGCACCCGCTGGAGGAAACCGTCGAAGGCTTCGAGCGCTTGCGCGAGCAAGGCAAGATCAAGCGTTGGGGCGTGTCCAACTTCGACGTCGACGACCTGCGCGAACTGCACAACCCTGATTGTGCCACCAACCAGGTGTTGTATAACCCGGCCCAGCGTGGCATCGAATTCGACTTGCTACCGTGGTGCGAAAAACGTGGCTTGCCGACCATGGCCTACTGCCCGCTGGCTCAGGCCGGGCGCTTGTTGCAGCACCCGGTACTGGCGGAAATCGCCGAGCGCCATGGCGCCACACCGGCCCAGGTCTGCCTGGCCTGGGTGACCCGCGATGACGGCGTGATCGCCATCCCCAAGGCGGTGGCGCCCGAGCACGTGCGGCTCAATGCGGCGGCGGGAGCGCTGACCTTGACCGGTGAAGATCTGCGGGCGATCGACCGGGCGTTCCCTGCACCGACGCGCAAGCAGCGGTTGGCGATGGTGTAGGCGAGCACAAGCTGGACCAGTAGACGACCTCTGTGGGAGCCTGCATGCCCGCGAACACCGGCAAGGCCGGTGCCCTGCAACGCGGTGGCTGCTTCGCGGGCTCGCCCGCTCCCACAGGAGACCGCGCAAGTACCGAGCGTTGAGCAAGCCTTGAGCAACTGCGCCACCACCACCGCCCGCCGCTGCCGTTCGCCAAGCGCAATCTGGCCCAGGACGCGACCTTTGGACTGCCCCAAGAAGTTGGACACCAATCCAACCTTTGTGGGAGCAACTGTCTTGCTCAATTTCTAAAAGCTGGCGCGATCCCTGTGGGAGCGGGCTTGCCCGCGAACACGGGCGAAGCCCGTGCCATCCACCACGGTGTTGGCTTCGCGGGCATGCCCGTGAACACCGGCAAGGCCGGTGCCTTGCAACGCGGTGGCTGCTTCGCGGGCTCGCCCGCACAGGGAACCGTGCAAGTACCGAGCGTTGGGGTTTCAGTGGAAATCCCGACTGCGCACATCCAGCCCTTGCAACAGCGGACTCACATCCTCCAACCGCCGCGCAATCAGGTGCCGCACCCCATTCTCCTGCTCCAACCGCCCACTGACCTTGAGCAACTGCGAACCCACCAGCGCCTGCCGCTGCCGTTCGGCCAGCGCACGCCACACCACCACGTTTACCATGCCATGTTCGTCTTCCAGAGTAACGAAGGTCACACCGCTGGCGGTTTGAGGCCGTTGCCGGCCCACCACCAGCCCGGCCATGGCAATGTTGTCGCCATGCTCCACACCCTGCAATTCACTGGAGCTGCGACACCCCAGCGCCCTCAGGCGAGCGCGCAACAGGGCCAGCGGATGTGGGCCAAGCGTAGTGCCGAGGGTTTGATAATCGGCCATCAGGTCCTCGCCCACGGTTGGCACGGGCAATTGCACCGGTTCTTCAGGCAAGGCCTGCACATCGGCGAACAACGGCAGCTGCGGCTGCACCGCCGCCACCTGCCAGCGCGCCTGATGCCGATCACTGGCCAAGGCGCGCAGCGCCCCGCCATCAGCCAGGCGGGCACGGGCCCGTGCGTCCAGGCCGGCGCGCAGGCACAGGTCTTCGACGTTGCGCCACGGCCGCTGCGCCCTCGCCTGCTGCACGCGCCTGGCGTCGGCTTCGGCCAGGCCACGCACCAGTCGCAGGCCCATGCGAATGGCCAGGGTGCCCTCAGCATCAGGCTCCAGGGTGCAGTCCCAGTCGCTGTGGCAGACATCCACCGGCCGTACCTCGATACCTTGGCGGCGAGCCTCTTGCAGCAGCTGATCAGGGCTGTAGAAGCCCATCGGCCAACTGTTGACCAACGCACAGGTGAAAATCGCCGGCTCATGGCACTTCAGCCAACTGCTGGCATAGCACAGCAAGGCAAAGCTGGCCGCATGCGACTCAGGGAAGCCATAGCTGCCAAACCCCTTGATCTGCTCGAAGATGCGCTCGGCAAACGCCAGCGTGTAACCATTGCGCAACATGCCCTGCACCAGCCGTTCGCGGTGCGGTTCCAGGCCGCCGTGGCGCTTCCAGGCTGCCATGCTGCGACGCAACTGGTCGGCCTCGCCCGGGGTATAGTCGGCCGCGACCATCGCCAGCTCCATCACCTGCTCCTGGAACAGCGGCACGCCCAAGGTACGTTCGAACACTTCCTTCAGTTGCGGCGACGGATACGTCACCGGCTCCTGCTTCAGGCGCCGGCGCAGGTATGGGTGGACCATGTCGCCCTGGATCGGCCCGGGGCGGACAATGGCTACCTCGATGACCAGGTCGTAGAACTTTTGGGGCCGCAGCCGCGGCAACATGGCCATCTGCGCGCGCGACTCGATCTGGAACACACCCATGGTCTCGGCGCGGCTGATCATGGCGTAGGTGGCCGGGTCTTCGCTGGGGATGGTCGCCAGGGTCAGGTGCCGGCCACGGTGGTGCTGCAGCAGGTCGAAGCAGCGACGCAAGGCGCTGAGCATGCCCAACGCCAGTACGTCGACCTTGAGCAGGCCGACCATGTCCAGGTCGTCCTTGTCCCACTGGATCACCGTGCGCTCCGGCATCGCGGCATTCTCCACCGGCACCAGCTGGTCGAGCGGTTGCTGGGAGATGACAAAACCGCCCGGGTGCTGTGACAGGTGCCGGGGGAAGCCGATCAGTTCGCCGGCCAGCACCAGCACCCGCCGCAGCGAAGGGCTGCCCGCTTCGAAACCGGCCTCGGCCAGGCGCTGGTCATCGGGTATGCGATCGCTCCAGCGACCACAGCATTTGGCCAGGGCATCCACCTGGTCGGCAGGTAGCCCCAGCACCCGCGCCACATCCCGCACCGCACCGGCGGCATGGTAGGTGTTGACTACCGCAGTGAGCGCCGCCCGGTGCCGGCCATAGCGACGGAACACATACTGGATCACCTCCTCGCGCCGGTCGTGTTCGAAGTCCACGTCGATGTCCGGCGGCTCGTTGCGCTCGCGCGACAGGAAGCGCTCGAACAGCAGGTGGTGTTTCATGGGGTCAAGCTCGGTGATGCCCAGTACGAAGCACACCACCGAGTTGGCTGCCGACCCCCGGCCCTGGCATAGGATGCGCTGGCTGCGGGCGAAGGCGACAATGTCGTGCACTGTCAGGAAGTAGCTTTCGTAGCCCAGCTCTTCGATCAGCCCCAGTTCCTTGGCAAGCACATCACGCACCTTGCCACTGGGCCCGTCTGGCCAGCGCAGCGGCATGCCTTGCTCGCACAATTCGCGCAGCCAGCTTGCCGGGGTATGCCCCTCGGGCACCAGTTCGCGTGGGTACTGGTAGTTCAGTTCGCTCAGGTCAAACTGGCAGCGCCGGGCAATGACCAGGGTCTCGGCCAGCAGGTCGAGCGGATACAACTCGGCCAGTTGCGCCTGGCTGCGCAGGTGCCGTTCGCCATTGGCAAACAGAAAGCGCCCGGCCTCGCTCACCTGGCAATGCTGGCGGATGGCAGTCATGCAGTCCTGCAAGGCACGGCGACCACGCACGTGCATGTGCACGTCACCACAGGCCACGGCGAGGATACCCACATCAGCCGCCAGTGCCCGCAGCCGTTGCAGGCGCACGGCATCGTCACTGCCCCGATGCAGGTGCACGGCCAGCCACAGGCGCTCTGCGAACACACTGCGCAGCCACGCGCCGGTAGCGGTATCGCCACTGTCAGCGGCCACCCACAAGGCCAGCAGGCCTTGGTGGTGCAGCAGCAAGTCATCACGAAACAGCTGGTACGCACCCTTCTCTGCCCGCCGCCGGGCACGGGTGATCAGGGCGCACAGGTTCTGGTAGCCGGTCAGGTCCTCGACCAGCAGCACCAGCTTGGGCCCGTCGCACAATTGCACCTCGCTGCCAACGATCAGCCGCAACTGGTGCACCTTGGCTGCCTGCCAGGCGCGCACGATACCGGCCAACGTACATTCGTCAGTGATTGCCAAGGCCTGGTAGCCCTGCTCGCGCGCACGCCGGAACAGCTCGTCGGCGCTCGATGCACCGCGCTGGAAGCTGAAGTTGGAAAGGCAATGCAGCTCGGCATAACCCGGGGTGTTCATGCGAACCAACCCTGCAGCCAAAGCGGGCCGGCCTGGCTCAGGTCGCGGTAGGCCCAGCCGCGCAGGCCGTCACGGGTTTCGATGCGGTAGTAGTCGCGACGCACATCGCCGCCATCCCACCAACCTGATTCGATGCGTTCGGCGTAGCCCTGCACCTGGTAGGCGGCGTCATCCAGCGCGATCGGTGCCGACAACAGCCACCCCGGGCGGCTGCCCGGTGCAACCGGCATGTTGCCTTGGGCCCCCTGCTCCGCCAACTGCCAGGCGCATTCGGGGCGGTGATCGGCGGCTGCACCAAGCCCCTTGACGGCCTCATCCCCCAGGCGGGCGCGCAACCGCTCGCGCAATTGCGCCCAGGGTTGCGCCTGTTGCGCCCGCGGGTCGAACAACGCCTGATGCTGTGGCACGAAGGGTGGCAAGTCTTCGGCAACCAGCCGCAGGTTGCGCACCGGTGCGGGTATGCGCAGCGGCTCAAGGCGCCCACGGGCCAGCTCGAACAGCATCGCAGCATCGCGTTCGGCCGCCAGCAGGCCCACCTTGAGCAGGGTATCCGGCCCCTCGGCGTGCTCCAGATGCAGACAGAAGCGCTGCACGCCACAGTCTCGCCCGGCCAGAAATGCAGCAAGGTCGTTGAGCATGCGCCGCAGCGGGAACAACAGCGCCTGGTGCGACTCGACGTCGAAATTGAGTTCCAGCCGGGTTTCGAAACGGTCCGGTGGCTGGTAGAAATCCAGCCCCAGGTTGCGCTGGCCGAGCAACTGGTCGAGGTGCAGCTGCACCTGGGCCGCAAAGCGCCTGGCCAAGGTATCGCGCGGCAAGGCCAATACCTGGCCCAGCTGGTGCAAGCCCATGCGGGCAAACGCTTCGGCCGCCTCTGCCGGCAGGCCGACGCGCGTGATGGGCATGCCAAGCAGCGCAGCTCGGGTGGCGTCGACATCGCCCACGGCCAGGCCATCGTGGCCATTGGCGAGCATGCGAGCTGCCACCGGGTTGCTGGCCAGGACAATGCGTTGGCGCAGGCCCAGTTCTGCCAATTCCTGACGCAGACGCGCCTCGAACAAAGGCCAGGGCCCGAACAGTTGCAGGCTGGAGCCCACTTCCAGCAGCAGCGCCCGTGGGTAATGCAGGCTGACCTGGGCACTGAAGCGGTAGGCCCAGGCCGCCAGCAGCTGTTGCACCTGATCGATGCGTTTGGGGTCGGCTTCGACACAGGTGAAGCCATCGGCCAGGGCACGCGCTGCGGTCAGGGTTTGCCCGGCCCGCAGGCCCAGTGCAGCGGCCGCCGGGTTGACTGCCTGCAACACGCGACGCTGGGTCGGCCCGCCAATCAGCACCAAAGGCGTGTCAGGGTCGTCACGCTCACGCAGGACGGTGTCCAGCGCAAGCTGCGGTAGCAGGATGCAGGCCCAGAGCATGGTGCATCAGCCCCGCCCCGGGCAGGGAATAGGCATCGCTGGAGGCATGCCACCCCGGCTTTTCAGCACGCGCCATTGCGCCGGGCGCGTGTCGACTGCAATGCGCAGCGCTGCGGGTGAAGGGTTGTGCGACGCCTGCTGCGGCCTGCAGGCGAACGCCAGTGCCTGCCCGGTTTCGGCCGCTACCTGCAAGCGCCGCAGGGCGCGGTCATCGGCACGTTCCGGCCAGCACAGCACCGCCGCGCAACTGCCCGAGCGCAGGCACTGTTCGGCAGCCCACAGGGCATCGGCAGGCTCGGCATCCACCTGTACCAGCCAGCGCAGGTCCACCCCCGCTGCCTGCCAGGCCGGTGCAAAAGGGATGAAGGGTGGAGCCACCAGCACCACTCTGCTGGCTTCTGCACTCAGCCGAGCCAGGGTTGGCCACAGCAACTGCAGTTCGCCACAACCGGGGTTGGCCAGCAACAGCTCGCTCAGTGCTGCCGCCGGCCAGCCACCTTCCGGCAAACGTTCGTCGAGGGCCGCATGGCCGGTGGGCTGCAACCCGAGTGGCCGCGCCTGGGCCTGCCGGCCGCGCCATACCCGGCGCTGCTCCAGCAGCCTGTCGAGGTCGACCACGGCGCCCATCAGTCGCGCCTCAGCAAGCCGCAGAGCACGCCTTCGATGAAAAAGTCCTGTTCGGGCTGCACATCGATCGGCGCGTAGGCCGGGTTGCGTGGCAACAGCCGGTAAGTGCCGCCTTGGCGTTGCAGGCGCTTGATGGTCACTTCGCCGTCCAGGCGCGCAACCACGATTTGCCCGTCGCGGGCGTCGGCCTGTTGCAGGATGCCGACCAGGTCACCGTCAAAGATGCCGTCGTCGATCATCGAGTCGCCCCGCACCTTCAGCAGGTAGTCGGGGGTACGGCGGAACAGGCTGGGGTCGAGCAGCAACTGCTCGTGGATGTCCAGGTCCGGGCCGATGGGGGCACCCGCCGCCACCTGGCCCAGCACGGGTATTTCGAGGATTTCCGGCCGGCGCAGCGGTTCGGCCAGGCGTATGCCCCGGGCCTGGTTTGGCGTGACATCGATGTAACCGGCCTGGCACAGGGCGGTGATGTGCTTGCGTGCAACGCTGCGCGAGGCAAAACCGAAGCGCGTGGCGATATCGGCCAGGCTCGGCGGCTGACCATGCTCGGCAATGCGCTCACGGATGAATTCGAAAATGGCGCGGCGTTTGGGGGTAAGAGTGTCCATGGAGCACATTTGTACTCTTTTCGGAGCACGCTGAACAGCCCCCTTCGTCGTCAGCTTTGGTTATGATCCCCCTGGCTTGTGTTTTTTCATCTGGATATCCCATGCTGACCGCCCTGCTGTTCGACCTTGACGGTACCCTCACCGACACTGACACCCTGCACCTGCAGGCCTTTCGCCAACTGCTACGCGAACACGACGGCCGCGAGCTGAGCCAGGCGCAGTTCGACGCCCAGGTCAGCGGCCGCGCCAACGGCGAGCTGTTCGCCGAGCTGTTCAGCGGCGCCAGCGTCGAACAGTGCCAGGCGTTGGCCGACCGCAAGGAAGCGCTGTTTCGCGCGATGTCGCCGTCGCTTGAACCGATGCCAGGCCTGTTGCGCCTGCTGGAGCATGCCCAGGCCCATGGCATCGGCATGTGCGTGGTGACCAACGCACCGCGGCTGAACGCCGAGCACATGCTGAACGCCATGGGCCTTGGCCAGCACTTTGAACATGTGCTGGTGGCCGAAGAACTGGCACGGCCCAAACCGGACCCGCTGCCCTACCTCACCGGCCTGCAGCGCCTGGGTGCCGAGGCCGGGCAAGCGCTGGCCTTCGAGGACTCATTGCCGGGGACGGCCGCGGCCAGTGGCGCGGGGATCTTTACCGTGGGCGTGGCCACGACGCAGACCCCGGAGCGGTTGCTGGCGGCGGGCGCCAGGCTGGTTGTCGACGATTTCAATGATGCGGCGTTGTGGGCGTTGATCGAGCGTATGGCTTCAGATACGGGGTGTGTTCCCGAAGGCTAGGGAGCGGGAGCCGAACTTGCTGGCACTGCAGCCGGGGTGCCGGATGTACAGCCTGGAACGCTAAGCCGTGACGCCGCATTTCGCCCCTGCAGCCATACCGCCAAAGCCGCCAACCCTGCGGGTAGCAACAACGAAGCGAACACCTGGGCAAAACTCCAGCCCAGCGCCAGCATCTGTGCCCCGGCAAAGGCACTGAGAATCGCACCCAGGCGCCCGATGCCGCTCATCCAGCTGGCCCCGGTCGCCCGTGCTTCAGTCGGGTAAAAAGCCGCCGCCAGTGCATTCATCCCAACACTTGCCCCATTAAGGCCAAAGCCTACAGCGCTCGCAACCGCGCACAACCAGGCGAAGTCCGCAGCGACCTGACCAATTGCAAAAATCACCGCACCACTGAACAGGAAGGTCAGTACCAGCACGCGCTGCGCCGGGTAACGATCCATGGCCCAACCCACCGAAATTGCGCCCAACGGGCCGCCAATCTGGAAACAGGCCGTGACGATGGCCGCTTCGGCCACCGAGAACCCGCCCCCCTCCTTCACCAGCGTCGGCAGCCAGCCGCTGAACAGATAGACCAGGAACAGCGCCAGCACGTACCCGCCCCAGAGCATGCAGGTACCAAAGCGATACCGCGCAGAGAGGATAGTGCCGATTGCACCGCCTGCAGCCTGGGCTTTACCGGGCAAGACAAAGGTCGTGTCGGCGTTGACATGCTCAGGTGCCAGGCGACGGACAATGGCCAGAATGCGCTTGCGGTCCGCCCCCTTGCTGACCAGGAACGTCACCGATTCCGGCAGGCGCCAATACAGCAACGGCAGGACCATTAGCGGCAACACCCCACCCAATGCCAAGACACTGCGCCAGCCCAGGTTCGGAATCATCCAGGCGCTGACGAAGCCACCTGCCGCCGCGCCCAGGGAGAAGCCGCAGAATGCCAGGGTAATGAGCAGCGAGCGGCTGCGTGCCGGGGCATACTCGCTGACCAGGGTGCTGGCATTGGGCATGGCTGCGCCCAGGCCCAGGCCGGTCAGAAAGCGCAACGCGACCAGGGCTTCCAGGTTGGGTGAAAAGGCCGAGGCCAGTGTCCAGAGGCCGAACAGCAGCACGCTGCACAGCAACACCGCCTTGCGCCCGTAACGGTCCGCCAAGGGGCCGGCAATCAAGGCGCCAAGTGCCAGGCCGATCAACGCGGCGCTCAATACCGGGCCCAGACTTTGCGCATCCAGGCCCCAGTCGCTTTTCAATTGCGGGGCAATGAAGCCGATGATGGCGACGTCCAGGCCGTCCAGGGCGATGATGAGAAAGCCAAGGAACACCACCCATTTCTGGTAGCGGCCGATGGGTTGCTGGTCGATCAGTTGGCGCACGTCGAGCGTGTTGTTCATAGGTATCACCTGTTGTTGTTTTTATGACGGTGTTTGTCGCAGCCCTAGTGGAAAAGGCTGGGTAAGCGCACAGGCTTTATGATGCGTGTTTCCTGAGCCACCACCAGGTCGCGGGTGGCATGCAGGTACGCGGCAAAGTCCGGGTCGGCATCCCGCGCTGCGCTGCGCTTCTCGAAGTCATCGAGGCTGTCATAGCCCCACAAGTGCACCACCTGGTTCAACGGCCCGATGCTGCTGGTGTAAAACGCCAGGGGTGCACCGAGGTGGCGCAGCAGGATCGGCATCGCCAGCTGGTCGAACGCCTCGAGAAAGGCCGCCATGCCGCGCGGGCGAATGGTGTAGATGCGGTGGTCGACCACAGGCTTGTCCATCACGCCACCTCCCGTGCGTTGCCCGCCGCCAGCCCCTGCTCGACACCCGCCAGATGGCGCCCGGTGATGTAGGCAAAGGTCATGATCGGCCCCAGGGTGATGCCCGCCCCGGGGTAGTTGCCGCCCATGATGCTGGCGCGGTCGTTACCCACCGCATACAGGCCGTCGATGACTTGCCCGTCGGCCGCCAACACTTCACCGGTCACACGGGTGCGCAGCCCGTCGAAAGTGCCCAGATCGCCCATGATCACTTTCACGGCAAAGTACGGTCCCTCGCCAAGCGGCGCTACGCACGGGTTGGGTTGTTGCTGCGGGTCGGCCAGGTAGCGATTGAAGCTGGTGCTGCCGCGGCCGAACTGACGGTCTTCACCGTGGACGGCGCCAAGGTTGTACTCGCGCACAGTCTGCTCCAGCCCTTGTGCATCGATACCGGCCTTGCCGGCCAACTCCGCCAGGGTCTGGCCCTTGAGCAGGTAACCGTTGCGCAGCAATGGCCCCAGCGGCATCGGCGCAGGCTTGGCAAAGCCCAGCCCGTACTTGGCCAGGGTGCGGCGGTCGCACACCAGCCACATGGCGGTTTCTGCCTGATCGGAACACGCCTCGATCAGCGCTGCGCCTACGTCGTGGTAGGCATTCGACTCGTTGGTGAATCGCTGCCCCGAACGCAGCACGCCGATCACACCCGGCTTGTAGCGGTCGAGCAAATGCGGAAAGGCAATATGCCGCCCACCACCCACCGGCACCTTCGACACCGGCATCCAGGCTGCAGGTGCCTGCAGGCAGATATCGACCTTTGCTCCCAGCGCTTCGGCCATGCGCGCACCATCGCCGGTGTTGCCCGCTGGCACCGGTGAAAAATGCTCGCCGCCACGCCGTACATGCGGGTAGGCCTGGCGCAGCCGTTGCAGGTCATGGGAGAAACCGCCACAGGCCAGCACCACCCCACGCCGGGCCTCGATGCGCTGCTCGCTGCCGGCCTGCCCGGTCACCGCCCCCACTACCCGCGCCCCTTCGCGCAGCAACTGCCGCGCCGGGGTGCCAGTGAGAATCGGAATGCCCAGGTCCAGTGCCGAGCGTACCAGCCGTGCCGCCAGGGCATTGCCACTGGTGACCTGGGTGCCGCGTCGGTACAAGGCCAGCTCCTTCAAATGGGTCAGCAGGCGTTTGGCCACGTAGGCGAACGAGGTCAACGAACGGGTGACATTGAAGAAGTGCTTGAGGTCGGCATTCGACGAATTGAACATCATGCCGATGAAGGTGATGGTCTTCAGCGGCGGGCGCAGCCGCGCCATGTCGGGCCCCAGACCACGGATGTCGTAAGGTGCGGCCAGTATTGAGCGGCCCACATCGACGCCGCCTTCCACCTGCGGGTGATAATCGGGGTACAGCGTGGGCACGAACTTGACTGCCGTCTCGCGCTCGAAAAACTCAACCATCTGCGGCGCGTAGCGCAAGAATGCCTCCACCCCGGCCGCATCGAAGCAGGTACCGGTTTCATTGCGCAGGTAGGTCATGGCCGCTGCTTGGCTGTCATTGCCCCCGTGCCGGGTGCCCGGCACCCACAATACGCCGCCGGAAAACGCCGTGGTGCCGCCGAAGCACTCCTCCTTTTCGATGACGATCACATCCAGGCCAAGCTTTTTCGCCGTGATGGCTGTCGCCAGGCCGCCAGCACCCGCACCGATGACCAGTACATCGCAGCTACGCGTATTCATTGGCCTGCCCCCTCGAAGCCAGGGCGCGGGATCAATGCCATGGGCATGCTTTCCAGTCCGCCATCCACGGTCAGCTCGGCGCCGTTGATATAGTCGGCGCGGCGGCTGGCCAGAAACAGCACGGCTTCGGCGATGTCTTGCGGTTCACCGATGCGCTGGTTGGCGGTCATGGCGCTACGCCGGCGCTCCACCTGTGGGTCGGCATAGAACGCTGCCGACAATGGCGTGCGGATCAAACCCGGGCATACGGCGTTGCTGCGCACACCGCGTGGCCCCCATTCCACGGCAATCTGCCGCGACAACATGCTGACGCCTGCCTTCGCCGCGCTGTAGGCGCCACTGTTGGGTTGCGGGTAATGTGCTGCAATCGAGGCCACATGCACGATACGGCCCTGGCCGCAGTCCAGCATGGAACGGCCAAAGGCCTGGGCACACAAAAGGTAGCCACTGAGGTTGACCGCCAGCACCTGGTTCCATTGTTCCAGGCTTAGCGTGTCCAGCGCACCGGGGCGCAGCACGCTGGCATTGTTGATCAGTACATCGCAGCGTCCATGCAGCGCCTGTACCTGGGCCGCAGCCTGCTCCACGCTGGCCGGGTCGGCAATGTCGCAGGCCAGGGCACTGACTTCGCCTGCACTGTGTTCCCCCAGGGTGGCCGCCAGTTCGCGGCATTTGTCCAGGTCGCGGTCAAGCAGCACCACGTGGGCCTGCTGCTCCACCAAGGCTGCGGCCAACGCTGCGCCAATGCCGCCGGCCGCGCCGGTCACCACGCATACGGCCGACTCCAGGCCTAGCCACTGAGAAAGGATCTTGTTGTTGTGCATGCTGTTCTCCAGAGCGTTGCTTGTTCTGGGCAACAGGCTATGGCCGGCAGGCCCACCGGCAGAATGGACAAAACCTGCAACCAGCCCCACATTCCCGTCAATTTGCCCACTGCGCCCTGAAGCCTGCGTGCAGCTATGGCACAGTAGCGGGTACTGAACAGAACAATTACAACACCATGAACAAGATCCCCAATTACGCCCTGTACGGTGAAACCGCGCAGCCGGTGTGGCACGAAGCCTTGCATGTGGAGCAGATATCCCAGCGCTCTGGCGCGCACAACTGGGAGATTGCCGCACACCGTCACGAAGGCTTGCTGCAGCTGTTGTACCTGCAAAGCGGTGGCGGCGAGGTGCTGTTCGACAGTGACCGGATTCAGGTTCATGCGCCCTGCGTGGTGTACGTCCCGGCGCAGGTGGTGCATGGTTTTCATTGGGCCAGCCAGGTAGAAGGCCAGGTAATCACGGCTGCGCAGCACCCGCTGGATAGCATCGCCCAGGTGCTGGCACCCAGCGTGCTGGTGCAACTGCGCAAACCACAGGTGATTGCCCTGCCCCACCGGGCCGCCGATGAAGACCCGTTGTTGCCCCTGTTTCGGGCCCTGCGCGAGGAATACCACAACCGCGCCCGCGAGCATGTGGCCAGCAGCATGGCGCTATTGCTGGCACTGATGATCCATGTCCTGCGCCATGAGCCGTACATACCCGCAGGTGAGCAGCGCCCAGTATCAAGACGCAGCCAGCAACTGACTGCTTTTCGCGAGCTGGTAGACATGCACTACCGCGCGCACTGGCCACTGGCGGAATACGCCGCCGAGTTGGGCATGACCCTGGTGACGTTGGGGCGGTTGTGCCAGGAACACCTGGGCATGACGCCGATGAATGTGATCAATGCCCGACTGGTGCTGGAGGCCAAGCGCATGCTCGGGCATTCGAGTCTGAGCGTGAAAGAAATCGCTCATGAGCTGGGGTTTGCCGATGTGGGGTATTTCAGCCGGTTCTTTCGCAAGCAGGCGGGGGTGAGCCCTAGCGGATTTCGGGAGGGCCAGTAACGCCCCGCAGGCTCTGTGGGTGTTACTGGCAATGCTTGCGTCTGTGGCTTACCCGCGAAGAAACCCGTGCAGGAAACATCAAACAGCCAAGGCCCGCTGCACTTCCCCCACCGTGGTCGCCAAACTGCTCAGGTGCAGGCTCGACACCCGCTCCACCGGCGCCTGATCCAGCGGCCATTGCAAGGCAATGCTGCCGACCAGGCGCCCTTCGGCATGTACCGGCAAGGCAATGGCGCGGATCAGGAACGGCAGGCGTACCGGGTATTCCCAGTAGCCTTCGGTGCGCTGACCAAAGCCCTTGTGCGCTTGTTCTTCGATATCGCGCAACAACCCATCGTCATCCAGCCGCTCATGGGCCGCCAGGCGCTGCAGCGCGCTGCTATTGCTGTTAACTTGAGCGCACTGCTCAGCTTCAGACAAGGACTGCTTCATGCCTCCAAGCCCGACCACCCCAAGCGGTTTCATCCGCGTCCGTGGCGCCCGCGAGCACAACCTGAAGAACATCGATGTCGATATCCCCCGCGACGCCTTGGTGGTGTTCACCGGCGTGTCTGGCTCGGGCAAGTCTTCGCTGGCGTTCTCCACGCTGTATGCCGAAGCCCAGCGCCGCTATTTCGAATCGGTCGCGCCCTATGCCCGGCGCCTGATCGACCAGGTTGGCGTCCCGGATGTGGATGCCATCGACGGGCTGCCGCCGGCGGTGGCCCTGCAGCAGCAACGCGGCACGCCGAGTGCACGCTCCTCGGTGGGTAGCGTGACCACTTTGTCCAGCTCGATCCGCATGCTCTATTCCCGCGCTGGCCATTACCCGCCCGGGCAAGCGATGCTGTACGCCGAAGACTTTTCTCCGAACACGCCCCAAGGCGCTTGCCCGCAGTGCCATGGCCTGGGCCGTGTCTACGAGGTGACCGAAGCGACCATGGTCCCCGACCCGTCGCTGACCATCCGTGAGCGTGCGGTGGCGGCGTGGCCAATGGCCTGGCAAGGGCAAAACCTGCGCGACATTCTGGTCACGCTGGGCTATGACGTCGATATCCCTTGGCGCGACCTGCCTCAGGCGCAGCGCGACTGGATCCTGTTCACCGAAGAGACGCCCACCGCCCCCGTGTACGCCGGCCTGACGCCGGCGCAGACCCGCGAAGCGCTCAAGCGCAAACTCGAGCCCAGCTATCAAGGCACGTTCATGGGTGCCCGGCGTTACGTGCTGCATACCTTCATGCACTCGCAGAGCGCGCAGATGCGCAAGCGTGTGGCCCAGTACATGCGCCCCAGCCCCTGCCCGCTGTGCCAGGGCAAACGCCTGAAGCGCGAAGCGCTGGGCGTGACCTTCGCCGGGCTGGACATCGCCGAACTGTCGCACCTGTCGTTGCAGGCGTTGGCCGAGGTGTTCCGCAAGGTGGCAGCAGCCGACTACCTGACCCAGCAGCAGGACGAGCTGACACTGGAAAAACGCCTGGCGGCCCAACGCATCGCCAACGAGCTGCTCGAACGCATTGATACGCTGCTTGACCTCGGCCTCGGCTACCTGGCCCTGGAGCGCAGCACCCCGACCTTGTCTTCTGGTGAACTGCAACGCCTGCGCCTGGCCACCCAGCTGAATTCGCAGCTGTTTGGGGTGGTCTACGTACTCGACGAGCCGTCGGCCGGCCTGCACCCGGCCGACAGTGAAGCGCTGTTCGAAGCCCTGCAGCGCCTGAAACAGGCTGGCAACTCGGTGTATGTGGTGGAGCACGACCTGGACACCATGCGCCGCGCCGACTGGCTGGTGGATGTAGGGCCAGCTGCCGGCGAGCATGGTGGCACCATCCTCTACAGCGGGCCGCCTGCCGGCCTGGTCGAGGTGCAACAGTCATGCACCCGCACCTACCTGTTCAATGCCCCGGTACAGGCCGCACGCGCCCCTCGCCAGGCCCGCGACTGGCTGAAGCTCGAAGGCATCACGCGCAATAACCTCGATAACCTGAGCGCTGCATTTCCGCTGGGCTGCTTTACCGCCGTTACCGGTATTTCCGGCTCGGGCAAATCCAGCCTGGTCAGCCAGGCCCTGCTGGAACTGGTGGGGGCACACCTGGGCCATGCCGAGCAACGTAGCGAGCCCGAAGCGCAAAGCCTGGAAGACGAACCCGAACAGACCAGCAGCGGCCACGTAAGCGCCGGGCTTGGCAGCATCAAGCGGCTGGTGCAAGTTGACCAGAAGCCGATCGGCCGCACGCCGCGCTCCAACCTGGCCACCTACACAGGCCTGTTCGACCACGTGCGCAAACTCTTCGCGGCTACCGAGCAGGCCAAGGCAAAGGGCTTCGATGCCGGGCGCTTTTCCTTCAACGTTGCCAAGGGCCGGTGCGCCAACTGCGAGGGAGAGGGTTTCGTCAGCGTAGAGTTGCTGTTCATGCCCAGCGTATATGCGCCCTGCCCGACCTGTCAGGGTGCCCGCTACAACCCCGAAACCCTGGCGGTGAGCTGGCAAGGCATGAACATCGCGCAAGTGCTGCAGTTGACCGTCGACCAGGCCCTGCAGGTTTTTGCCGAGCAACCGCCTGCCCGCCGTTGTCTGCAAGTGCTGCAGGATATCGGCCTGGGCTACTTGCGTCTGGGCCAGCCGGCCACCGAGCTGTCCGGTGGTGAAGCGCAGCGGATCAAGCTGGCGACCGAACTGCAGCGCATGGCCCGCGGGGCGACCCTGTATGTGCTGGATGAGCCCACCAACGGCTTGCACCCGCAGGACATCGACCGGCTGCTGGTACAGCTGAACCGCCTGGTAGAAAGCGGGCATAGCGTGGTGGTGGTCGAACACGACATGCGAGTGGTGGCGCAGAGCGACTGGGTGATCGATATCGGGCCGGGGGCTGGTGATGCCGGGGGCAAGGTGGTGGTCAGTGGCACGCCGCAGGTGGTGGCGGCATGTACCGACAGCCGCACGGCGGCGTTTTTGGCCAAGGCCTTGTGATGCCTGCGCATTGCCAGTTTCCTGGGCCGCCGATTAGAATGCGATCAATTCTTGATTGCACTCACGCTTCCGGAGCCACGCGCCCGCCATGCCACCCGCCGAACCTAGCCTCAACCTGCAGGTCCAGACGCTGTACACCGAGCACCATGGCTGGCTGCAGGGTTGGCTGGGCCGTAAAGTGGGCAATGCCTGCGATGCCGCCGACCTGGCTCACGACACGTTCGTGCGCCTGCTCAGCCGCCAAGGCAACCCCTACTTTGGCAACGAACCCCGGGCCTTGCTTACTCATATAGCCAAGGGCCTGGTGGTCGACCGCTGGCGCCGCCAGGATGTCGAGCGGGCCTACCTGGAGGCCATCGCCCATTTGCCGCAACCCGAGGTGCCTTCGCCGGAAACGCGCTGGCTGATCCTTGAAACCCTGTACCGCATCGACGCCATGCTGCGCGACATGCCGGCGCGGGTACGTCAGGTGTTCCTGCTGTCACAGCTGGACGGCCTGACCTACGCCCAAATCGCCGAACAGCTGCAGGTTTCGCTGATCACGATCAAGCGCGACATGCGTACGGCATTCCTTGCCTGCCTGAGCATCGAGTGATGGTGCAGCGCATTGACCCGCTGATCCTGGGCGAAGCGGCTGACTGGCTGGTGCAGCTGCAATCGGGCACCGCCACTGAAGCCGACCACCGCGCCGTGCAGGCCTGGTGCAAGCGCAGTGCCCAGCACGCCCAGGCGTGGCAGCGTGCAGAGGCCATCCTCGGTGATTTCCGCCGCCTGCCCACACCGGTTACCGGTGAAACCCTGCGCCGTCTGAGCCGTAACGGCGCGGTAAGTCGTCGCCAAGCGCTGCATCGCCTGGGGCTGTGGCTGCTGGCAGCACCGGCAGCCTGGCTGGCCTGGCGCGAAACGCCGTGGCAGCAATGGACCGCCGATGCGCATACAGCGGTCGGCGAACAACGCACGTTGACGCTCGCCGACGGCAGCCAGGTGCTGCTTAACACTGACACCGCCATCGATATCACCTTTGACGCGCGACAGCGCCGCATTGACCTGCTGGCGGGCGAAATTCTACTGACCAGCGCCAAAGACCCAGCGACCCCGGCCCGGCCACTGTCAGTGCGCACCCCGCATGGGCAGGCAACTGCCAGGGGCACTCGCTTCAGCGTGCGCATCCATGGCCCGCTGACCCAGGTCGCCGTCCTGGAAGGCGCAGTCGACACTCGACCGCTGCATGCCGACAGCCTGTTGCTCAAGGCAGGCGAGCGCAGCGCTTTCGATGGGGACCGGGTGCTACCGGCCTCACCGCTGGAAACCGGTGACCTGGCCTGGGAGCACGGCATGCTGCTGGCTCGCGACATGCGCTTGGCCGACCTGCTGCAAGAGTTGGCCCGCTATCGCCCCGGCGTGCTGCGCTGCCACCCGGCAGTGCGCGAGCTGAAGGTGTCTGGCGCATTCCCGCTGGCCGACACCGATGCCAGCCTGCGGCTGCTGAGCGACACCCTGCCGGTGAACATTCAGGGCATGACCCGCTACTGGGTAACTGTGGAGCCACACGTGTGAAAGCCTGGCAACGCTCCCGGTGATCGCGCCAACCTTCAACGTGTGAGCAGGACAGTTGTTCCCACAGGGACGATGGGCAGCACGATTGATACCTTTTCCTGCGTCGTCCGGTGATGAGTGCAGAACCTTCATTTCTGCACCCACAGGACCCACGCATGACGCCTCGCCAGCCGTACCGCTTGCCTTTGAAGGCCCTGAGCCTAGCCATCGCCATGGCCGCCCTGGCCCCCACCGCGATGGCAGCCGACACCTCCGCGCGCACTTACCACCTGGCGGCAGGCCCGTTGGCCGATGTGCTGGCGCGCTTTGCCGCCAACGCCGGGGTGGCGTTGTCATTCGACCCGGCCCTGCTCAGGGGCGTACAAAGCCAAGGCCTGGAGGGCAGCTACAGTATCGCGCAAGGCTTTGCCCGTCTGTTGGCCGGCAGTGGCTACAGCCTGATCACTACCGACAGTGGCGGTTATACCTTGGCGCCGACGGTCGACCTGGGCAATGCCGTGGAACTGGGCGCGACTACCATCAACAGCGACCTGGCCGCCAGCACCGATACCTGGCAAGGTGGCCAGGTAGCCCGTAGTGCCCGCCTGGGCGTGCTGGGCGACCAGGCAATCAGCGACGTGCCGTTCAGCGTTACCAGCTATACCGCCAAGACCATCGCCGACCAGCAGGCCCGTACCCTGGGTGACGTGCTGCTCAATGACGCGTCAGTGCGCCAGTCGGCGGGCTTTGGCAACTTTTCGCAGGTATTCACCATTCGCGGTTTGCCGCTGAACACCGACGACATCAGCTATAACGGCCTGTACGGGGTGCTACCGAGGCAGATCGTGACGACCGAGGCACTCGAGCGGGTCGAAGTATTCAAGGGTTCCAGTGCTTTTCTCAATGGGGTCGCACCACAGGGTAGCGGCATCGGTGGGGCGATCAACCTGGTGCCCAAGCGTGCCGAAGATAGCGCCACGCGGCATGTCACCCTCGACTACGCCACGGGCGACAACGTGGGTGGCCACCTCGACCTGGGCCAACGTTTTGGTGAAGACAACCGTTTTGGCGCCCGCATCAACCTGGCTCAGCATGACGGTGGCAGCGGCATCGATGACGAGGCCCAGCATTCCACCCTGCTTGCCGTGGCCCTTGACTACCGTGGTGAACGGCTGCGCCTGTCCACCGACCTGGGTTACCAGAAAGAGCGTATCAACCAGGGCCGTGCGGTGATCTACCCCACCGGCGACAAGGTTCCCCGGGCGCCATCGGCGCGAGACAACTACTCGCAGGCCTGGAGCTGGTCGCAGCTGGAAGACACCTACGGCATGCTCAACGCCGAGTACGACCTGAACGACGCCTGGATGCTGTATGCCGGCGCCGGGGCCAAGCATACCCGTGAGAACGGCGAGTATTCCTCGCTCTATGTCAGTGACGGGAATGGCACCGCACGCGGCGGGTTCCTCTATACGCCCCACGACGAAGACAACAAGAGCGCCGTCGCCGGCGTCAATGGCCGCTTTGCCACCGGCCCGGTCAGCCACCGGGTCAATTTTGGCCTGTCGGGCCTGTGGGGTGAGCAGCGCTCGGCCTACGAGGCGCTGGCGGCCAGCAAGCGTTATGACAGCAACCTTTACAACCCGGTCAAGGTGCCGCGCCCGACCGATACCTATTTCGGCAGCGATTTGCACGACCCGCGCATCGTCGGCAAAAACCGCAACAAGAGCGTCGCGTTGTCCGACACCCTGGGGCTGCTGGATGACCGCGTGCTGTTGACCGTGGGCGTGCGCCGGCAGTCGATCAGCGTCGACAGCTGGGCGACTGCCACAGGTGTGCGCAACACGCCTTACGATGAGTCGATTACAACCCCGGTGTATGGCCTGGTGATCAAACCCTGGGAGCATGTGTCGTTCTATGCCAACCGCATCGAGGGCCTGGCCCAGGGGCCAACGGCCCCCTCGAGTGTCAGCAATGCCAACGAAGTATTCCCGCCCAAGCGCAGCAAACAGGTAGAGGCCGGGGTGAAGCTGGACTGGAACAGCTTTGGTGCGAGCCTGGGCGTGTACCGTATCGAGCAGCCCAACAGCGTGACCTATCGCGCTCCCGGGGCAGCGCTGGACACGTTCAGCATGGACGGCGAGCAGGTCAACAAGGGGGTGGAGCTGAACCTGTTCGGTGAACCGCTAGACGGCTTGCGTCTGCTGACAGGCGCGGTGTTCATGCACACCGAACAGAAAAACACGGCCTATGGCAGCAACGACGGCAACCGTGCTGCTGGCGTGCCGCGCTTTCAGTACAACCTGGGCGCCGACTGGGACGTGCCCGGTATCGAAGGCGCCGCGCTCAGTGCCCGGCTGCTGCGCACGGGTGGCCAGTATGTGAATGCGGCCAACAGCCTGAGCATCCCCGCCTGGACCCGGGTGGACCTGGGCGGGCGCTACCGCTTCAAGCTCGACGACAAGCAGGTGACATTGCGCGCCAATGTGGAGAACGTGGCGAACAAGGCGTACTGGGCTTCGGCGTCGACCTCGAACAACTACCTGACGCAAGGTACGCCGCGGGTTTTGCGCTTGTCGGCCAGTGTAGACTTCTAAGACGCTTTGATGAGCAAGGCTGAACGCTGCAGCGTCTAAAGTTCCTGCAGGGTGCCCCGGGTGCGTCCACGGCAGAACATGATGTGATTGCCACTGGCCTTTTCACGGACAAGCCCGCGAAAAGGCCAGAACAGGCTTACATCCACCAAGCCAGCACCACCGGCAACCAGGCAAACGACAGCACCGTAGAACACATCACCAGGTTCGCCACCTGCTCTGGCTCACGGTTGGCCCGCACCGCCATCAGGTAGTTGAACACGGCTACCGGCATCGCCGACTGCACCATCAGCACCGCACGCTCCAGGCTGTCCATACCCAGTACCGCGCCCACTGCCCAGCCCACCGCAGCCCCCAGGCCAATGCGCAAGCCGCCCAGCAGCATGCCGCTGCCCACATGACGCAGGCGAATGCTGGCCAGTGACACCCCCAAGGTCAGCAGCATGAGCGGAATGGTCATGCCGCCCAGCAGGTCTGCGGTGTTGGCCAGCCAACGCGGCAGTTCGAAATCGAGAAAAATGATGGGCATGGCGCCGGCCAGGCTGATGACGATAGGGTTGCGCAACAGCGCCTTGAGCGAAGCCGCCGTGCCGGAGATGGCCATGCCGATGGTGAACTGCACGATCGACAGGGTCAGGAAAAATGCCACGGCCAGGGCCAGGCCATGCTCCCCGAAGGCATACAGACTGATCGGCAGGCCCATGTTGCCGGTGTTGGGGAACATGAACGCCGGCAGCAGTACCCGCCAGTGCATGCCCGACGCGCGACACACCAGCAAAGCGGCCAGGGCCATACCCAGGGTGCACAGCAAGCAGGCCACGGCCATGCTGGTAAAGGCATTCGGGTCCAGCTCGGTACGGCTGAGGGTGGACAGTACCAGCGAAGGTGTGCCGACGGTCATCACCACCCGGGCGATGAAGTCAGTGGGATAATCCAGGCCCTTGCGGGCCCAGGCAAAACCAATTCCGGCGACGATGAAAACCGGGGCCAGGACTGCGAACAGCGACGCGAACATGGGGGCCTTCCTTGGTGGGGTTCGGCATTATGCAGCACTCAGTGAGATTACCGGGCCGATTTCAATGCACGCAGGAGCCGCCATCGAAAATGTCTGTGGAAGACATGTTCATGTCGCGCTGAGACTGCGGCGTCTCGTCGCACACCCGAGCCCCTTGGGCAAAAGCGTCCAAGCCCGTAGAATCCCGCTTCCTTTTCGCCCGTCGCCTTGAACGGTGGCAACCAGCAGCAATGACAGAGTCAGCGCCTGAACACATGAACGCACATGTGAAGTAGGCTCAACCCTCCCCGCCCGGCCCATCTCCCATAGCGCCCAGCGGTTGAGTCTTGCCCAGGTCGCATCCGTGTCGCCACTCGCCCCTTGCCGGGTCGAGCCGGTGTGCGCGCCGAGAAGGTGCTCATTCCGCTCATCCAACTAGAGGTACGTATGTCTCCGCGTTTGCTGGCCATGGCGCTGGCGCCCCTGCTCGGGCTGTTCATCATTGCCCTGGGCAACGGCTTCATGTCTTCCCTGACCACCCTGCGCCTGGGCGCCGCCGGTGAGTCTGCCACTACCATTGGTATCGTCTCGTCGACTTACTTCATCGGCCTGACCCTCGGCGCCATCTTCAACGACCGGCTGATCCTGCGCATCGGCCACATCCGCGCCTATACCAGCTTCGCCTCGCTGATCGCCGTGACCATCCTGCTGCAAGGGTTGTTCTACGAGGTCACCTGGTGGTCGGTGTTACGCCTGATCAACGGCTGGGCCGCGGTGGGCGTGTTCCTGGTGATCGAAAGCTGGCTGCTGCTGGCCGGCGACGCGAAAATCCGCGGCCGCCTGCTGGCGCTGTACATGATCGCCTTCTACGGCGCCGGGGTGATCGCCCAGGCCGGTCTTGGCGAAATCACCCAGCTAGGCGATACCGCCCCGTTCATGCTGGCCGGCGTGCTGGCCGCCCTGTCGGTGTTGCCGATCGTGATCCTGCCGCGGGTGTCGCCGCTGCTGGACCAGGTCGAACCCCTCAAACCTCGCCAGTTGCTGGGCGTGGCACCGTCGGGCCTGGTCGGCTGCTTCGGCTCGGGTGTAGCGATTGCCGGCATCTATGCGCTGCTGCCACTGTACCTGCAGCGCATCGGCCTGGAGGTGGGTGAGGTCGGCAACATGATGGCCTGGGTGATCCTTGGCGCGATGCTGCTGCAATACCCGGTCGGGCGCTGGTCCGACCGCAAGGACCGCCTCGATGTGCTGCTCGCGCTCGCCGCGTTGTGCGTTGTCCTGTCCCTTGTAACGGTGTTCCTGCCATCGGACTCGTTCCTGCTGCCGGCCATGCTGTTCCTGCTGGGTGGTGGCGTGTTCACCCTGTACCCGGTGGCGGTCAGCCATGCGGCCGACCGCGCGCCGTCCGATGCCCTGGTACCGATGATCCAGGGCCTGCTGCTGATCAACTCGCTGGGCTCGGCCATGGCACCGGTGGCCATTTCGCCGATGATGACCGAGTTTGGCGAGGCTGGGCTGTTCTGGGCGTTTGCCGTGGTCAACCTGGCCATGGTGTGCTTCTTCATGTGGCGCCGCGGCAAACGCCCGGCGGCAGAGCACCCGGCGCCGTTCACCGCTTCGACCACCTTCTCGCCAACCGGTGCCGAGTTGCGGGTGACCGAAGACCTGATGCATGCGGCGCAGGAGCATCCGCCGCTGGAGCCGGTCGAAACCCCGGCAACCGCACAGCGCTCGGAATCCTGTTGATTGCCACTCGTCGCCCAGAAGGCACCCCGCCAGCAGCTGCCAGCCAAACGAATGTCAGATCTTGCACAAAGGAGAAGTCCCATGATCCGTATTCGCCCGCTGTCCCTGAGCCTGGCGCTGGCCCTGACCAGCCTCACCGGCGCTGCCTTCGCCGCCACCGACACCCATACCGACAGCCATCCGCAAACTGACCAATCCGGCGGCAAGACCGCCGGTGAAGGCAGCAGCGTCAACAGCCCCGGTAGCAGCAAAGGTAACGACAGCAGTGACACCGGCAGCAACGCCGATGCCGCCGACGGTGCGTCTGGCGGCTCCAACAGCACCGGCGAAGCCACCGGCTCTGGTGCCGGAGCCAGCGGAGGCACTGCCGAGGACCAGGACAGCCGCTGAAGCAGACCTGGTCTAGACTGAGCCCTGACGCCCTGCCAAGGATTGACCATGCACTTCAGACACTGGCTGTTCGCTGCTTTGCTGCCCTGCACAGCGTTAGCCGCCGCAGGCGGCCAAGGCGCGATGTCGGTCAGTTCCTCGTCTTTCACCGATGGCGGCGTCATTGCCCTGCAACAGGTCGGCCAGGACCCGGCATGCGGTGCCGGTGAAGAGCGGACCCCGCAACTGAGCTGGGACAACCTGCCCGCAGGTACGCGGTCGCTGGCCCTGATCATGTTCGACCCGGACGGTGGCAAGGGTGTGGGTGTGGTGCACTGGGTGGCCTACAACATCGATCCCGAACACGATGGGCTCAAGGAAGGCATGGCGGGGTTGAGCGGGCCCTACGTGACAGTGGGCCGCAACTCCCGTGGCACCCAGAGCTACCGCGGCCCCTGTCCACCCGCCGGCGACAACCCCCATCATTACGCCCTGACCCTGATTGCCACCGACCTGCCCTTGGGTACCTTGCCCGAGGGGCTGGACCGCAGCGGCCTGCTGCAACTGCTGCAAGGCCACGCCCTGGGGGCGCAGAGCCTGGTCGGACGCTACGGCCATTGAACCAGTCAGTACAAAAATAAATGATCGGCCCCATAGCATTTATCCATTGAATGGCCCGCACGAACTGAAGTAAGCTCGGGCTCATTCACTGGAGAGCAACATGCCGAAACACACCCGCAACCACGCCAACCACACCGGTCGCAGCCTGCGCCCTGTGCTGGCCGTTGCCGGCTGCGTGGCACCTGCCAGCTATTACTTTGGGTATTGGTTTAGCCACTAGGCGCCGATACCCACCCGGCGTCCACCTTCGAGGGGCCGCCGAACATGAGAATACTCAAACCCCCGGTCGGCTTCCCGACCGGGGGTTTTGTTTTTCAGGCCTTTGACCAACACCGATTCACTTTGAGGATAGATTCATGAACTACGCCACTTATTACTACGCAAACACCTGCGCCTGGCGATTTAGCCAATCCCGTTCGGGCCAGCCTGCCGCCTCCGACCGGTCTTCTACAGGTGGCAATGCAGCAGCCAATACGAATTCAACGATCTGTCGAACACCTCGATAGGGCCGACCATGCGGGCTTGAACCCGCTGTCCGCCCAGGGAAAAACGCCATGCACGCTTCCAGCCTCGCCCTGCCCCTGACCCAGCCGCAAGCGGCCAACACCACTGTCAGCAAACGCCTGCCCAGCCCGCACCTGCTCAAGCAGCAGATGCCACTGCCCAGCGAACTGGCCCAGCAAGTCCAGGCCCATCGCCAGGCCATCCGCAACATCCTCGAAGGCCGCGACCCGCGCCTGCTGGTCATCGTCGGCCCGTGCTCGATTCATGACCCACGCTCGGCCCTTGAATACGCCGACCGCCTGGCCGCCCTTGGCCGCGAAGTCAACGACAAGCTGCTGCTGGTGATGCGCGCCTACGTCGAAAAACCACGTACTACAGTGGGCTGGAAAGGCCTTGCCTACGACCCGCACCTCGATGGCAGTGACGACATGCACTCGGGTATCGCCTTGTCTCGCGGGCTGATGCTGAGCATGATCGAACGCGGCCTGCCGATCGCCACCGAGTTGCTGCAACCGATGGCCGCCGGCTACTTCGACGACCTGTTGGCCTGGGCGGCGATCGGCGCACGCACCACCGAATCGCAAATCCACCGCGAAATGGTCAGTGGCCTGGAGCTGCCGGTCGGCTTCAAGAACGGTACGGACGGCGGCATCGCCATCGCCAGCGACGCCATGCGCAGCGCTGCCCACCCGCACCGCCACTTCGGTATGGATGCACAGGGCCACCCGGCGATCATCGAGACCTTGGGCAACCCGGACACACACCTTGTGCTGCGCGGCGGCCACAAAGGCCCGAACCACGATGCCAACAGCATTGCCATAGCCCGTCAGGCGTTGGCCAAGGCCGGCCTGCAGGCACGGATCATGGTCGATTGCAGCCACGCCAACAGCGGCAAGGACCCGGCGCGCCAGCCAGCGGTCTTCAATGATGTGCTGGAACAGCGCCTGGCCGGCGACCGTTCGCTGGTCGGCGTCATGATCGAAGGGCACTTGTTCGATGGCTGCCAGGCGCTGGGCAAGGGCACGCTGAAATACGGTGTGTCGATTACCGACGGCTGCCTGGGCTGGGCCTCGACCGAAACCCTGTTGCGTGAGGCGGCACAAAAACTGTAGGCCGAAGGTTGTAAGCCTGGCGAGACATACCCCGGACAAGTGCGCTAGGCTTGCCTTTTTACCCCCAAGGAGCAGTACCCATGGCCCGTGCAACCGCCCGCCACATTCTGGTCAGCAGCGAAGACAAGTGCAACGAACTCAAAGCCCAGATCGAAGCAGGCGCCGACTTCGCTGAAATCGCCAAAGCCAACTCCACCTGCCCGTCCAGCCGTCAGGGCGGTGACCTGGGCTCGTTCGGCCCAGGCCAGATGGTCAAGGAATTCGACACCGTGGTCTTCAGCGCACCGGTCAACACCGTGCAAGGCCCGGTGAAGACCCAGTTCGGCTACCACCTGCTGGAAGTGACCAGCCGCCAGGACTGATTCACCCCTCCCGGTGATCAGCCCCCCTGTGGGAGCGGGTTTACCCGCGAAGAGGCCAGACCAGACAACCTCGTTGCCTGCTCCGACGCATTCGCGGGTAAACCCGCTCCCACAAGTATTGTGGGGGCTTGTATTTTCGTGCATGGGCTTTACGGTCCAGGCCGCTCCCACCCACGCCCTCACGGTCTACGGTGAAGCCCCCCGCTACGCCGCCAGCTTCCGGCATTTCGACTATGTAAACCCCAACGCCCCCAAGGGCGGCATCTTGCGCCGCTCGGCCATCGAGATCGGCCAGTTCGACCATATCCTTCCCTATATCGACAAAGGCATCGGTGTCAGCGAAGTCGATGGCCTGCTGTACGCGCCACTGGCGGTACGCTCGTACGATGAACCCTATACCGTTTACGGCCTGATCGCCCGGCGCATGGAGCGCGGCCCCAATGATGAGTGGCTACGTTTCGACCTCGACCCACGCGCCACCTTCGCCGATGGCAGGCCGGTGCGCGCCGAAGACGTTCGTTTCACCTTCGAACTGCTGATGAGCAAGGGCAGCCTCAAGTACCGTACCCAGTTTGCCGACGTGGCCGGCGTGACCGTGGAAAACCTGCACAGCGTGCGATTCGACTTGAAGCCCGAGCACGGCCGCACCCTGGCGCTGGACCTCGCCAGCCTGCCGGTAATGCCCGAGCACGACCTGCAGCAGCGCGACTTTGCCAACGGTGCCGGCTTCGACAAGCCAGTCGGCAGCGGGCCATACCGAATCGGGCGCATCGACAACGGCCGCAGCATCACCTTCGAACGCGACCCGGCATGGTGGGCACGTGACCTGCCCGCCAGCCGTGGCCGCTACAATTTCGACAAGCTGCGCATCGAGTACTTCGGCGACACCGAAGTGGCGCGCCAGGTACTCAAAGGCGGTGGCTACGACTACAACCGCGAGTTCTCCGCCACGGCCTACACCTTGGGCTACAACGGTGCGCAACTGGACGACGGCCGCCTGCAGCGCGCCCACCTGGGCCCGGCCAAACCGCAGGTGGCTCAGGGTTTTGTGTTCAACCTCGACCAGCCGCAGTTCAAGGACCGCCGTGTGCGGCAGGCGCTGGGTATGTTATGGGACTTCGAGTGGAGCAACCGGCAGATGATGCGCAACCTGTACATCCGCCAGCAAAGCGTGTTCTCCAATACGCCGTTGGCCGCTCGCCAGTTGCCGGATGCGGGCGAGTTGAAGCTGCTCGCCCCCTTGCGCGGCCAAGTGCCAGATGAAGTGTTCACCACGGTGTTCACTGCCCCGGTCACCGACGGCTCGGGGATCATCCGTAAACAGCAGTTGCAGGCCCTGGCCCTGCTCGAACAAGCCGGCTGGCACCCCGAAGGCGACCGCCTGGTCAATAGCCAGGGCACGCCGCTGGCGTTCACGTTCCTCAATGGCCAGGCGGGCCTTGAACGCCTGCTGCTGCCGTGGAAGCGCAACCTGGCCCAGATCGGCGTTACCCTGAACATCCGCAACGTCGACTCGGCCCAGTACGTCAACCGGCTGATGGCGCGCGATTACGACATGATCGTCACCGGCTACCCGGTCACCCTGTCGCCGGGTGCCGAGTTGTACAACTACTTTGGCTCGGCGGCCGCTCACGACCCCGGCTCGAACAACCTGATGGTCCTGCAGGACCCGGCCGTGGACCACCTGATCGACGGCCTGGTCCGCGCCGACACCCAAGCCGACATGCTGCGCCACGCCCATGCCCTGGACCGCGTGCTGCAATGGAATTACTACTGGATCCCCAACTATTACCCGCCGGGCAGCTCCACCGTCTGGTGGAACCGCTTCGGCCTGCCCAAGGTCCAGGCCACCTATGACGAAGGCCTGGACACCTGGTGGGAGGTAAGCCCTACCCCGCTGACCAACGCGCAGATGGCCGAACACCGGAAGGCCTCGCCATGACCGCTTATATCCTGCGCCGTCTGTTGCTGATCATCCCGACGCTGCTGGCAATCCTGCTGGTCAATTTCGCCATCGTCCAGGCCGCGCCGGGTGGCCCGGTGGAACAAGCCGTGGCGCGCCTGCAGGGCATCGGTGGCGGCGCACCCGGCTCTCGAGCTGAAGTGGTCCATGGCGAATCCCGGGCCACACGCGGCCTGGACCCAAAACTGATCGAGGAGATCAAGCGCCAGTATGGCTTCGACAAATCCGCCCCCGAGCGGCTTTGGTTGATGCTCGGCCAATATGCCCGGCTGGACTTTGGCAACAGCTTCTTCCGCGGCGCCAAAGTCACCGACCTGATTCTCGACAAGTTGCCGGTCACCCTGTCGCTGGGCTTCTGGGCCACGCTGATCACCTACCTGGTGTCGATTCCGCTGGGCATCCGCAAGGCGATGCGCCACGGCAGCCGCTTCGATGCCTGGAGCAGCGCGTTGATCGTGATCGGTTACGCCCTGCCTTCGTTCCTGTTCGCCCTGCTGCTGATCGTCCTGTTTGCCGGCGGCACTTCGCTCAACTGGTTCCCGGTGCGCGGCCTGGTCTCGGACAATTTCGACGAGCTCAGCCTGCTGGGCAAGGTCGCCGACTACTTCTGGCACCTGGTGCTGCCGGTCGCGGCCCTGGTGATCGGTGGGTTCGCCACCCTCACGCTGTTGACCAAGAATGCCTTCCTCGACGAGGTTTCCCGCCAATACGTGGTCACTGCCCGGGCCAAGGGCCTCAGCGAACGCCGCGTGCTGTATGGCCATGTGTTGCGCAACGCCATGCTGCTGGTGGTGGCCGGGCTGCCACAGGCGCTGATCACCGTGTTCTTTGCCGGCTCGTTGCTGATCGAGGTGATCTTCTCGCTCGACGGCCTGGGCCGCATGAGCTATGAGGCCGCCGTGTCGCGGGATTACCCGGTGGTGTTCGGCACGCTGTTCATCTTCACCCTGGCGGGCCTGCTGATTCGCCTGATCGGGGACCTGTCTTACACCCTGCTCGACCCGCGCATCGACTTCGATACGAGGGCGCACTGATGCTATCGCCCCTGTCGCGCCGTCGCCTGCAACGTTTTCGCCGCCACCGCCTGGGCTGGGTGTCGCTGTGGTTGTTTGCCGGCCTTCTGCTGCTGAGCCTTTGCGCCGAACTGGTGGCCAACGACAAACCACTGCTGCTGGGCTACAAGGGCAATTTGTACGTTCCGGCGCTCAAACGCTATACCGAGCAGCAGTTCGGCGGGCAACTGCCGTTTCAGCCCGACTACCGCAGCGCCTATGTGCGCCAACTGATCGCTGAACAGGGTGGCTGGATGCTGTTCGCACCTATCCCGTTCAGTGCCGACACACCAAATTACGACCTGCAGGTGCCCACCCCCAGTCCGCCCAGTGCCAGCAACTGGCTAGGCACCGACGACCAAGGCCGTGACGTGCTGGCGCGGGTGCTTTATGGCACGCGGGTATCGCTGCTGTTCGCCTTTGCCCTGACCGTGGTCAGTGTGCTCATTGGCGTGGCGGCGGGCGCCCTGCAAGGCTACCACGGGGGCTGGGTCGACCTGCTCGGCCAGCGGTTGCTGGAGGTATGGTCGGGGTTGCCAGTGTTGTATCTGTTGATCATCCTCAGCGGTTTCGTCGAGCCGGATTTCTGGTGGTTGCTGGGGATCATGGCGCTGTTCTCCTGGCTGACCCTGGTCGACGTCGTGCGCGCCGAGTTCCTGCGTGGGCGCAACCTGGAGTATGTAAAGGCAGCGCGGGCGTTGGGGTTACCGGACAGTCAGGTGATGTTGCGGCATATCTTGCCCAATGCCATGAATGCCACGCTGACCTATGTGCCGTTCATGCTGACCGGGGCGATCACCACACTGACCGCGCTGGACTTTCTGGGCTTTGGCATGCCAGCGGGCAGCGCCTCGCTGGGCGAGTTGGTGACCCAGGGCAAGCAGCACCTGGAGGCACCGTGGTTGGGCTTTACCGCGTTCTTTGCGCTGGCGGTGATCCTGTCACTGCTGGTGTTTATCGGGGATGCCTTGCGTGAGGCGTTTGACCCCCGACGATGAGTTTTCAGGCCTGGCCTTTTCGCGGGCTTGTGCCAATACATGATTCAGGATGTTCACCCATGCACGACAGCGACAGCCTCAAGGACTACCCCCAGGTACGGCAACTGGCGATCCGCTCACTGTTCGAGATCATTGAGCAGTCCAGCGAGGGCACGGTGATCGTCGACCGCCAGGCACGCATCGTCTGGATGAACGAACGCTACGCCCGACGCTTTGGCCTGGCCGACGCTGCCAGTGCCATCGGCCAGCCCTGCGAAACGGTAATCCCCGGCAGCCTGATGCGCGACGTGGTGAGCAATGGCCGGCCCATCCTGCTGGACATGCTCGACACGCCGAACGAGCCGTTGGTGGTCATGCGCCTGCCCATCCACGATGACCAGGGCGCGCTGATCGGCGCCATTGGCTTTGCCCTGTTCGACGAACTGCGCAGCCTGTCGCCGCTGCTCAAGCGCTACGCCAGCATGCAGCAGGAACTGGCCTCGACCCGCTCGCAACTGCGCGCCCGCCAGGCCAAATACAGCTTCGCCCAGTTCGTAGGCAGCAGCGCGCCCAGCCTGGAAGCCAAACGACGCGCCCGGCGTGGCGCCGGCAGTGATTCGCCCGTGTTGCTGCTGGGCGAAACCGGCACCGGCAAGGAGCTGCTGGCCCACGCCATTCACGCAGCGTCGGCACGGGCACACAAAGCTTTTGTCAGCATCAACAGCGCAGCCATCCCGGAGACGCTGCTGGAAGCCGAATTCTTCGGTACTGCGCCGGGTGCCTTTACCGGCGCCGACCGCAAGGGCCGCAGCGGCAAGCTGCAACTGGCCGAAGGCGGCACGCTGTTCCTCGACGAGATCGGCGACATGCCGCTGGCCCTGCAGAGCAAGCTGCTGCGGGTGCTGCAGGAAAAGGAATACGAACCGGTCGGGTCGAACCAGATGCTGCGCAGCGATGTGCGCATCATTGCCGCCACCTCCATCGACCTGCAGGCTGCCATGGCCCGCGGGGCCTTCCGCGCCGACCTGTACTACCGGCTGAATGTGCTGCCGATCGATGTTCCGCCGTTGCGGCAACGGCTGGAGGACCTGCCCGCGCTGTGCGAGGCCATATTGGCTGAGCTGGGCAGCCAGTACGAGTTGGAAGCTGAAGCGCAGCAACTGCTGGCCAGGCATGCGTGGCCGGGGAACATTCGCGAGCTGCGCAATGTGCTGGAGCGCGCGACCCTGCTGGCGGATCAGCCCCGGTTGGGGGTTGCGGACCTGCGTGCGGCATTGGGGCCATTGAGCCCGCTGGCTGAAGCGCCCGTGCGGCAGAGCTACCGTGAGGCCTGCGAGGCCTTTGAACGCGGCCTGATTGCCGGGGCGCTGGCCGAACAGGGGGGAAACGTGCCAGAGGCAGCAGCAGCCTTAGGGCTGGGGCGGTCGACGCTGTACAAGAAGATGGCGGCACTTGGTCTCTGATTGGAGACTTTTGTTTCTGATTTGAGATTACCGCCAGAGCTCCGCCCTTAACCACAGGCAAGCCAGCGATGGGCTGTAAGGCAGCCCATGGCGTCTCTGAATGTAGACACAGACTTCTAACAAAACCCTTTAACCCTTACAAATCAGCCAGTTACATAGTTGGCACGATTCCCGCTATCTCCTGCTCAACGATAAAAACAAGACTCACCCAGGAGACCCACCCCGATGACCGTGCTCATCGCACTCGCTGCTTTGGCCTTGCTGATGCTGGCCGCCTACCGCGGTTACAGCGTAATCCTCTTCGCCCCCATCGCCGCCCTCGGCGCTGTCCTGCTCACCGACCCTGCCGCCGTCGCCCCTGCGTTCACGGGGGTGTTCATGGAAAAAATGGTCGGTTTCATCAAACTGTACTTCCCGGTATTCCTGCTGGGGGCGGTGTTCGGCAAGCTGATCGAGCTGTCCGGCTTCTCCCGCTCGATCGTCGCCGCGGCCATCCGCCTGCTCGGCACCCGCCAGGCGATGCTGGTCATCGTACTGGTCTGTGCCCTGCTCACTTACGGCGGTGTTTCGCTGTTCGTGGTGGTGTTCGCGGTGTACCCGTTCGCCGCCGAAATGTTCCGCCAGAGCAACATCCCCAAACGCCTGATCCCGGCCACCATCGCCCTGGGCGCATTCTCGTTCACCATGGACGCCTTGCCCGGCACCCCACAGATCCAGAACATCATCCCCAGCACCTTCTTCAACACCACCGCCTGGGCCGCACCGTGGCTGGGCCTGATCGGCACGCTGTTCGTGTTCTTTACCGGCATGGCCTACCTGCAGCGCCAGCGCAACAAGGCCCAGCGCGCCGGTGAAGGTTATGGCACCGACTTGCGCAACGAACCGGAAACCGCTGCCGACCTGAGCCTGCCCAACCCTTGGCTGGCGCTGTCGCCGCTGATACTGGTGGGGGTGATGAACCTGGTGTTCACCCACTGGATACCGCATTGGTACGGCCCCAGTCACAGCCTGCAATTGCCAGGCATGAGTGCACCGGTACAAAGCGACGTGACCAAGCTGACGGCCATCTGGGCTGTGCAGGCCGCGTTGCTGGTGGGCATCCTGATGGTCCTGGTGTGCGCCTTTGGCGCCATTCGTACACGCCTGGCCGAAGGCACCAAAAGCGCGGTGGGTGGTGCCTTGCTGGCAGCCATGAACACCGCTTCGGAATACGGCTTTGGCGCGGTAATCGCCTCGCTGCCGGGTTTTCTGGTGCTGGCCGATGCCCTGCGCAGCATCCCCAACCCCTTGGTGAACGAAGCCATCACCGTGACCTTGCTGGCCGGCATCACTGGCTCCGCTTCGGGCGGCATGAGCATCGCCTTGGCAGCCATGGGCGACACGTTCATCGCCGCCGCCCACGCGGCCGATATCCCGCTGGAAGTGCTACACCGGGTAGCGGCCATGGCCAGCGGTGGCATGGACACCCTGCCGCACAACGGCGCGGTGATCACCTTGCTGGCGGTGACCGGCCTCACCCACCGCGAGGCCTACAAGGACATTTTTGGTATTACCCTGATCAAGACCCTGGCGGTGTTCGTGGTCATCGCCACGTTCTACGCCACTGGCATCGTCTAAGGAGCATTGCATGACCCTTGAAGGCAAAACTGCACTCGTCACCGGTTCCACCAGCGGCATTGGCCTGGGCATCGCCCAGGTATTGGCCCGGGCTGGCGCCAACATCGTGCTCAACGGCTTTGGTGACCCGGGCCCCGCCATGGCGGAAATTGCCCGGCACGGGGTGAAGGTTGTGCACCACCCGGCCGACCTGTCGGATGTGGTCCAGATCGAGGCCTTGTTCAACCTGGCCGAACGCGAGTTCGGCGGCGTCGACATCCTGGTCAACAACGCCGGTATCCAGCATGTGGCACCGGTTGAGCAGTTCCCGCCAGAAAGCTGGGACAAGATCATCGCCCTGAACCTGTCGGCCGTATTCCATGGCACGCGCCTGGCGCTGCCGGGCATGCGCACGCGCAACTGGGGGCGCATCATCAATATCGCTTCGGTGCATGGCCTGGTCGGCTCGATTGGCAAGGCAGCCTACGTGGCAGCCAAGCATGGTGTGATCGGCCTGACCAAGGTGGTCGGCCTGGAAACCGCCACCAGTCATGTCACCTGCAATGCCATATGCCCGGGCTGGGTGCTGACACCGCTGGTGCAAAAGCAGATCGACGATCGTGCGGCCAAGGGTGGCGATCGGCTGCAAGCGCAGCACGATCTGCTGGCAGAAAAGCAACCATCGCTGGCCTTCGTCACCCCCGAACACCTCGGCGAGCTGGTACTCTTCCTGTGCAGCGAGGCCGGTAGCCAGGTTCGCGGCGCCGCCTGGAACGTCGATGGTGGCTGGTTGGCCCAGTGACGGGCGACCTGGGCCTGGCGACGGCCCCGCATTCGTTTATCAGCAAGGAGGCCTTATGCGCCCTACCCCAATGACCGCGATTCTGGCCCTGAGCCTGGCCGCCGCCGCACCTGCGATGGCCGCCAGCCTGAAGGACATCGCGCCCTACCCCGAGGCGGAAAAAGGCTTCACCCGGCAGGTTATCCACCTGCCGGCCCAGGCCGACGAGTCGGCCTATAAACTGGAAATCCTCGCTGGCAAGACGCTGCAGGTCGACTGCAATCGTCAGCGCCTGGGCGGCAACCTGGAAGCACGCACCCTGGAAGGCTGGGGCTACAATTACTACCGCCTGGACAACGTCAGCGGCCCGGCCAGCACGCTGATGGCCTGCCCGGACGGCAAGAAGACCGAGGCCTTCGTGCCGGTGGTCGGCGATGGCTTCCTGCTGCGCTACAACAGCAAGCTGCCGGTGGTGGTGTATGTGCCCAAGGATGTCGAAGTGCGCTACCGCGTGTGGTCGGCATCGCAGGATGTGCAGAAGGCTAAAGTAGAGTAGGCAGGACCGCTTTCTCTGCAGGGTCAGCCTATACGCCACACAAGGCTGATCCTGCCCTGAGCCTGCTTTTGTTCCGGTAAAGGAGATTCGGCATGAACGATGTGCTCTGGCGCCCGTCCACAACGCAGATCGAGGCCAGCCGGATGGATGCCTTCCGCCGCCGGGTCAACCTGCGCTACAACCTGCAACTCAACGACTACCAGGCCCTGCACGGCTGGAGCATCGAACAGCGCAGCGCCTTCTGGCAAACCCTTGCCGAGTACTTCCACGTGCATTGGCATACCCCACCCAGCCAGGTGCTCAGCGAAGGGCCGCAAATGCCCGATGCGCAATGGTTCGCCAATGCCACCCTGAACTTTGCCGAACACCTGCTGCGCCGCCGCGACGACCGCCCGGCCGTGGTCGCCGTACGCGAAGATGGCCAGCGCGAAGTATTCACCCATGCCGAACTGGCCGCACAGGTGGCCGGGCTGCAAACGGCGTTCAAGGCTGCAGGTATCGTCCCGGGCGACCGGGTAGCCGCCATCATGCCCAATACCTGGCAAACACTGGTGGCCATGCTCGCCTGCACCAGCCTTGGCGCGGTCTGGTCTACCTCCTCGCCCGAGTTCGGCGTGCACGGCATCATCGACCGCTTCGGCCAGATCGAACCCAAGCTGCTGATCGTCTGCGCCGGTTACCAGTATGCGGGCAAGGCCATCGACCAGGTGACCAAGGTCAACCAGGTGTGCGCGCAGTTGCCTGGCCTGGAGCAACTGATCGTGGTGCCCCATACCCGCAAAGGCACGCGTGCCGATGAATTCCAGGCAGCCAACGTCAGCCTGTGGGATGACTTCTTCCAGCCTGGCGGCGAGCCCCGTTTCACCCCGCTACCGTTCGACCACCCGCTGTACATCCTCTATTCCAGTGGCACCACCGGCGTGCCCAAGTGCATTGTCCATCGCGCCGGAGGCGTGCTGTTGCAACACCTCAAGGAACACGGCCTGCACAACGACCTGAAGGCCGATGACGTGCTGTTCTACTACACCACCTGCGGCTGGATGATGTGGAACTGGCTGGCCAGCGGCCTGGCGGTGGGTGCCACGCTGGTGCTGTACGACGGCTCGCCGTTCCACCCGGGCCCCGAGCGCCTTCTGGACCTGATAGAGGCCGAAGGCATCCACGCCTTCGGCACCAGCGCCAAGTACCTGGCGGCACTGGAGCAGGCAGGCCTGGAACCTGCCAACAGCCACTGCCTGACCAGCCTGCGGCTGCTGCTGTCCACCGGTTCGCCGCTGTCACCGCACAGCTATGACTATGTGTACGACAAGATCAAGGCCGACCTGTGGCTCGTGTCCATGTCGGGCGGCACGGACATTGTCTCCTGCTTCGTGCTGGGCAACCCGACCCTGCCTGTGCGTCGCGGCGAAATCCAGTGCAAGGGCCTGGGTATGGCGGTGGAGGTGTGGAACGAGCAGGGTCAGCCCGTGGTGGACGAAAAAGGCGAGCTGGTGTGCACGCGCAACTTCCCCTCGATGCCACTCGGTTTCTGGAACGACCCGGACGGTCGCCGTTACCACGATGCCTACTTCAGCCAGTTTCCGGGGGTGTGGGCCCAGGGCGACTACGCGGAGCAGCGTGCCAGCGGGGGCATGGTGATCCACGGTCGCTCCGACGCCGTGCTCAACCCGGGCGGTGTGCGCATTGGCACGGCAGAGATCTACCGCCAGGTGGAAAAGGTCGAACAGGTTGTGGAAAGCGTGGCCATCGGCCAGGACTGGAACGGGGATGTGCGGGTGGTGCTGTTCGTGCGCCTGCAAGACGGCCTGCAGCTGGATGAAGCCTTGCGCCAGCACATCCGTCAGGTGATACGCCAGTACACCACGCCCCGCCATGTGCCGGCGGTGATCGCCCAGGTCAGCGACATACCGCGCACCATCAGTGGCAAGCTGGTGGAACTGGCGATTCGCGATGTGGTGCATGGGCGGCCGGTGAAGAACACCGATGCCCTGGCCAACCCGGAGGCGCTGGAGCAGTTTCGCGATCGCGCTGAGCTGAAGAGCTGACATTCATCGCGGCCATTTGGGCGCGATCGCTTCAACGGGATTCAATCAGGCATAATGCCGCCTTTTTCCCCGATGCACAGGTAGCCCATGAAAGCCCAAGCCCGCCACATTCTGGTCAAGACCGCTGACGAAGCCGAAAAGCTCAAGCAGCGCATCGCCAACGGCGAGGCTTTCGACGTGCTCGCGAAAAAGTTCTCTCTTTGCCCATCCGGCAAGCGTGGTGGTGACTTGGGCGAAATTCGCCCGGGGCAGATGGTCGGCGCCATCGACCAGGTGATCTTCAAGAAGCCTCTGCGAGTGGTACACGGGCCGATCAAGAGCAAATTCGGCTACCACCTGGTGCAAACGTTCTACCGCGACTAATGCGCTAGCCCTTTGCCACCTGACATTTTTGCCAGTTGTGGTCGTGACGCACTCCTCTATACAACCCCGGTAACCCTGTGCACCACACGTGGTGCGCAGGTCTCCCTGGAGAATGGAGGATTTCCTGATGCGTCTACGCCTGATGCTGACCCTGGGTTCGCTCCCGCTGCTGGGGATGGCCTCGCCCGCTGCACACGCGGCTTGTACCTTCTCACCCGGCCCGGGTAACGACACCTACACCTGTGACAGCGGCACTGCGCCCTCGCTGGTGGACACCAGCGGTGATAACCGCCTGGTATTCCCGGCATCCGGTAGCGGCGCCATCACCGGCGACGTAACCTTTGGCGCCGGCCCAGACAGCATCGACATGGCCTCTGGCAGCGTCGGCGGAAACGTCAACCAAGGCGCTGGCATTGATGACTTCGCCATGAGCGGCGGCGTCATCGAAGGCAACCTCAACCAGGGTGATGGCCTGGACACCTTTCACATGACCGGTGGCTGGATCAAGGGCACGTTCGACAGCGGCGACTATGCCGAAATGGACGACGGGCGTATCGGCAACGTCAACATGCGGCTGGACGAGAACACCTTCATCATGCGTGGCGGCAGCGTCGACCGGAACGTCATCGCGGCCTTCGACAAGGACTACATCGAAGTCTTCGAGGGCAACATCGGCGGCAACATCAGCGTCAGCGGTGGCGATGACCAGGTGCTGGTGCACGGTGGCCAGGTTGGCGGCGATGTGTTGCTGAGCACTGGCAACGACCGCTTCACCTGGGACGGTGGCCGTATTGGCGGGCGCGTGGATGCCGGGCCAGGTGATGACACGGCACTGCTCAAAGGCCTTACGCCCGAGGTGCTGAGTATCACGTTGGACGGCGGCGGAGGTAACGACAGCCTGACGTTCGATGCCAGCCAGCCGGCAGGCGGTGCCCACTATGTGAACTGGGAGCGCGTGGCGCTGAACAACGGCAGCCGGCTGGCACTGGATGACACGCTGGTACTGGGCGACAGTGACAGCAGCACGGGCAGCCTCACCCTCGACGCCAGCAGCAGCATCACTTCACGCCAAGGGGTGATCACTGCGTTTGCCCCAGGCCAGCGCGCCGCAATCAGCAACGCAGGCACACTTGACCTCACCGCCGGCAATGATGCCATGGGCCGCTTGCGCATCGAGGGCGATTACACCGGCAACAACGGCACCCTGCGCCTGAACAGCGTGCTGGCCGGCGATGGCGCTGCTTCCGATCGCCTGGTGATCAGCCGCGGCGCCATCGCCGGCTCTACCCAGGTGCTCATCAACAACCTCAACGGCGCAGGTGCGGCGACTGCCCAGAACGGCATCCAGGTGGTCGAAGCCCGTGACGGCGCCACCAGTACGGCCACCGCCTTTGTTCAGACCCAAAGGCTATCGGCCGGTGCCTACGACTATCGGTTGTTCAAAGGGGGCGTCACTGCCGGCAGTGAAAACAGCTGGTACCTGCGCTCGACGCTGGTTGCGCCACCCGCGCCAGCCCCTGTGCCGGCACCGGGCGAGCCGCCAGTGATCGCCCCGGCCGTCACCCTGCCCGTCGCTGCGCCAGCGCCCGGCCAGGCCGAGCTGCCGGCGCCGGTGCAGGGCCAAAGCCTGCCGCTGTACCGCCCCGAGGTCCCGGTGTATGCCGCAGCGCCGCGGGGGGCCGCGATCATCGCCCGCCAGGCACTGGGCACCTTCCACCAACGCCAGGGCGACCAGCTGTTACTGCAGGGTGAGAGCGCCCTCCCCGCCAGCTGGGGGCAAGCCTACGGCGGCACGCTGCGCCAGCAATGGAGCGGCACGGTCAGCCCGAGCCTGGATGGCGACCTGTACGGTTTCAAGGTGGGCCAGGACCTGTATGCCAAGGTTGGCGAGAACGGTTACCGCCAGCATGTCGGTATCTACGTAAGCCATAGCCGCCTGGACGCCGACGTCAAAGGGTTTGCTCTGGCCGTTCACGACCGCAGGGTGGGCGACCTGAAGCTCGATGGCGATAGCGTGGGCACCTACTGGACGCTGGTCGGGCCACAGGGCGCGTACCTGGACGCGGTGTTGCAGTACACCCGCCTGGATGGCCGCGCCCGCTCCGATCGTGGCGACACGCTGAACCTCGACGGCCACGCCTGGACAGCTTCACTGGAATCGGGCTACCCCATCACCCTGTCCGAGCACTGGCGCGTGGAACCGCAAGCTCAGCTGATTGCGCAAAAGGTCGCGCTGGACAGCGCCAGCGACAGCGTCTCGCGCATCAGTCATGACGCCCAGGGCGAGCTGACCGGCCGTTTGGGCCTGCGCCTGGAGGGTGCGTTCACGGGGAGCAGCGGGCGCCTGTTGCAGCCTTTTGCGCAGGTCAACCTGTGGCACGGCGACGGTGGGCGCGACACCTTGACCTTCGATGACGCTGACAAGATCAAGACCGATTACCGCTATACCTCAGTGCAACTGGAAAGCGGTGTGGTAGCGCAGGTCAACGAAGCGCTGAGCCTGCATGGCGGCGTGCAGTACACCGCCAACCTGGACAGCCGCCAGCAGGAAGCCAGCGGCGTGAACCTGGGCGTGCGCTGGCAGTTCTAGCGGCGCGCAGCCAGCAGACCGAGACCCGCGCAGCCCAGCAAGGACGCGCTGACCCGGTTGAACATCCGGCGTGGGCCGGGCTGGCTGAACCAACGCTGCATGTAGGCGCCCAGGCCTGAGTAGATGGCGATGGCCGCCCATTCCAGCAGCAGGAACAACACACCCAGCCAAAGGAACTGCTCACTTACCGGGGTGCTGCTACCGACCGAGACGAACTGCGGCAGGAAGGCGGTGAAGATCAGGATGGCCTTGGGGTTGCCAGCCGCCACCCAGAACTCCTGGCGCGCCAGGCGCCAAGTGCCGCCTGGGTGATCGCTTGCCACCACGGTCTCGCTCACGGGGGCGCGCCACAGTTGCCAGGCGATGTAGAACAGGTAGGCCGCGCCCACCACCTTGATGGCCAGGAACAGGTATTCGCTGGTATGCAACACCACTGCCAGGCCCATCGCTGCCAGGGCGATCATGCCGCAGAAGGCAAGGATACGGCCGGCGCCGGCTACGCAGGCGGTGCGCAGGCCGTAACGGCTGGCGTTGTGCAGTGACAACAGGTTGTTAGGCCCTGGCGCCATGTTCAAGGCGAAGCAGGCAGGGATGAAAAGCAGCAGGCTTGAAAGGTCCATTCTCGTTTTCCTCTGACAACAGCCCTCTATTTCGGCGCGTTCCGGGCCCTGCGGTCAAGTAACAGCCAGCGATAAAAACTGTACGGGTTCACGGTACCTGTTACCCTGCCGGCAATACCGAGGAGCCTGTAATGCCCCGTTCCCACGCCGACCTGTGGCGCGATCCGGCTCTGGCACATGTCGAAAGCCGGCGCGCCTGTCACAGCCGGGCCTGCTACAAGGCCCACAGCCACCCGACGTTTTCCATCGGTGCGGTGGATGCTGGCCGCAGCCATTTCACCGGGGCTGCCGACGGGCAGCAACACTTGGCGCCCGGCACGCTGGTACTGGTTCCGGCCCACCGCGTGCATGCCTGCAACCCGGCCCCCGGCCTGGCGTGGAGCTATCAGATGCTGCATGTGGATGCCGACTGGCTGACGCAGTTACGCCTGGAGTCGGGTCTTGGCGGTATCGAAGCTGGCGAACCGGTGCGTATCTGCAGGGAGGCCGAGGTATATCGGCAGTTCTGCGCGCTGAACAGGTTACTGTTTTCCAGTGCCTGCAACGGCGAGAAAGATGCGGCGCTGATTGCCTTTCTGGGGGACCTGGATTTTTCCGCGCACCCACCGCTGGCAGCGGCCCCCGCCCTGCAAGCCGCCACCTTGAGCGGGTTGCTTGCACGCATCGAACACCAGGACCCTGCGCAATTGAGCCTGGAGGTGTTGGCGCGGGAGGCCGGGCTGGGGCGCTATCAGCTGATCCGCGCGTTTCGTGCGGCTACCGGGTTCACGCCGCATGCCTACCTGCTCAATGCCCGGGTCAACCGTGGGCGGCAACTGTTGAGTGAAGGGCTGGCCCTGGCGGAAGTGGCCTACCAGCTTGGCTTTGCTGACCAGAGCCATTTCCAGCGGGTGTTCAAGGCCCATGTGGGGGTTACGCCGGGGCAGTACCGCGGAAACTGAAACCTGCTGCATATGCAATATTGTTCAATACGCCAGAACGGGCCCGGCAGCAGACTGCGGTTTTTTCCGTAGAGCAGCCCCTAATGCAACAATTCATGATCATCGCCCTGGCCCACTTCCTTGCCCTGCTCTCACCTGGCCCGGACTTTTTCCTGGTCGCACGCAACGCGATCAGCAGCGGCTGGCGCATCGCCAGCGGCGCCTGTCTGGGCATAGCGCTGGCCAATGGCGCGTTCATCGTCATCGCCTTCACCGGGCTTTCGGTACTGCAGCAGGGCAGCCTGCTGTTCAGCGCCCTGCAGCTGGCCGGCGCCAGCTACCTGCTGTACATCGGCGTGCTGTTCCTGCGCCATGCCGGGCAAACCAGCCTGGGCACAGTCGCCGGCAGCCAGCGGGTTCATGGCTGGTGGCGCAGTTTGGGCATGGGCTTCCTATCTGGCATCCTCAACCCCAAGAACGCGCTGTTCTATGCCAGCCTGGCCAGCATGGTCGCCAGCGTCAGCCCCGGCTGGAAAACGGCCTACGCGCTATGGATGTTCAGCATCGTCCTGCTCTGGGACTTGCTGGTCGCCGTGGCCATCGGCAACCAGCGGGTATTGCGGCGCTTCGCCCGCAGCCTGGCGTGGCTGGAGCGAGCCTCGGGGGTCATGCTGGTGATGTTGGCGGGGGCGTTGTTGCTGCATCTGGCCCGGGGCTGACTTGTTGCAAGGTGCGCATGTCGACCAAGGTGAAATGGCCGCTGGCCCAGCCCCCCGTGTCCAGGTGCCACACATTGCCCAGCAGCTTGGCCTCCAGCACCGGGGTGTGGCCGACCAGCAGGGCTCGCAGGCCCTGCACCGGTTGGGTGTCTCCCTCTTTCAGGCGCCGACGTGACCACTGGCACACTTGGCGCACTTCAGGGTCGTCATCCAGTTCCAGCCAGGAGCGTAAGTCTGTCCAGTCGGCGAACGGGCTGTCTGCATGCAGCAGGCCTACCAGACCGTCCGCACTCTCCACTTCCATGGCAATCGGCAACTGCTCGAAACGCTCCACGAAACGCAGTTGCTCGCGCCGCGGCAAGTCGAGGAACCAACCACCCCCGGCGGCGCGGTACATGCCCAGGTCGAGCCGCCCACCGCGCACGCGGGTGATTGCCAAGGCCTCATGATTGCCCTGGACGGCATGGAACCACGGCTGGGCCAGCCATTCCAGCGCTGCCTCGCTGTGCGGCCCACGGTCGACCAGGTCACCTACGCTGAACAGGCGGTCCACCGCCGGATCGAACCCTACCGCATCCAGGCATTGTTGCAGGCGCTGGAAGTGGCCATGGATATCGCCCACGGCCAGATCCCGTCCCCGGATATTGGCGATCATCCGCCGAAACCGTGCCATTACAGTGTTCCTCCGCTGGTAGCACCCTGCCCGCCTTCGCGCGGGCCGTGCGCATGGCGCTGTCACTGGACAGCATGGCACAAGGTACCGTGGCTGCGCAGGTTGGGAGGCGTTTTGCTGCGCACCCCAGGCTTCCTGAAAAACCCTTCACTGGAACAGGCGTTGGTGCCGGTAGTATGCTCGGCACGTCAATCTTCACCAGGGAATGGTTCTGATGAAACTGTGCGCCGTACAACTGGCGTCGCTCAAGGGCGATTTGCCAGGCAACCTCCAGCGCCATCTGGTTTGCATCGAGCAGGCTGCGGCCCTGGGTGCCGAACTGGTGGTGTTCCCCGAGCTGTCGCTGACCGGCTATGAGCCGAGTGTGGCGCGCCAGGCCGCCCTGCCCGTCACCTCCGCGCGCCTGGACCCGCTGCAGGCAGCCTGCGACCGCCTGGGCATTACGGTTGCCGTGGGCCTGCCATTGCCGACGCCCGACGGCATACGCATCGGCATGCCCATCTTCTGCCCTGAAGCGCCGCGCCAGGCCTATGCCAAGCAGCGCTTGCATGATGATGAACTGCCTTACTTCACCCCAGGTGATCAGGCATTGCTGCTGGAGGTGGGTGAACACCGGGTGGCGCCGGCGATCTGCTACGAATCGATGTTCCTGGCGCATGCCGCCGTTGCCCGCGAGCGCGGTGCCGACCTGTACCTGGTCAGCGTTGCGAAAACCGCCAAGGGTATCCGCGAGGGATATGCGCACTACCCAGAGGTGGCACGCGAGCTGGGCATACCGGTATTGATGGCCAACTGCGTGGGGCCGGCCGACACCTTCATCGGTGCCGGCGGTTCTGCTGCATGGGACAGCCAGGGGCACTTGCTGGCCAGCCTGGATGACCACAGTGAAGGGCTGATCGTACTCGACACCCGCAGTGCCAGCGCGATCACCCTGCCCTTGAACCTGCACCCTGCATGATCTATCTGTTTCTAGCGTTGCTGAGTTACGCCTGCACCTACTGCCTGGTCGGTTTGCTGATTCAGGGTCAACTTGCCGATGTGGCCGAGGGTTTGCGCCATCGGCCCGATGCGCCTACGCCCGGCGAGTACCTGCGTGAGGTCGGGCCCCGCGCACGTCAGGCCCGGCGGCAATACACCCTGATCGCCGGTTCGGTGCTGGCTGTGCTGGCCTGCCTGATCGCCAGCTGGTTCGGTTGACGCCTTACAGGTCCAGTGCCAGGCTTTGCCGCCCTTCCAGCGCCAACAGATACTGTTTGGCCGCCAGGCCACCGGCAAAGCCGGTCAGGCTGCCCGACGCGCCGATTACCCGGTGACAGGGGGCGATGATCGAAATCGGGTTGCGGCCATTGGCAGCGCCTACCGCGCGTACCGCCCTGGGGTTGCCGAGCTGCCGGGCAATGTCGCTGTAGCTGCGGGTCTCGCCGAACGGTATCGCCAGCAATGCGGCCCACACCTGGCGCTGGAACTCAGTACCGGCAAAGTCCAGGGCCAGCTCGAAACGCTGGCGCTTGCCGTCAAAGTACTCACCCAGCTGGCGAGCGGTTTCCCGCAATACCGGGCACTGGTCGTCCCGGTGCAGTGCGCCCAGGCGTACGCGGTTTTCCCGCTCCTCTTCCCACAATACGGCTGCCAGGCAATTGCCACGGGCCACTAGGGTCAGCATGCCGACGGGCGATGGCATGATCGTGAATGCGCTGGACATAGCGGGCTCCTGCAAGTTGCGATCGGCCCACTGTACGCATCCACAGTCTTTCATGCACCCGCTTTCTTGCTCAGTTCATTGCGCAGCCGGCAATGTGCCGCGCCTGGCTGAGCGTGACCTTGGGTATCAGCTCAGCGGGAATGCGTGATGTTGCCGACAGGTTGTAGACGTGGAAATGCTCGCTGACCACTTCCCTGGCCATCAGCTTCAACGACGGCAGGATGCGGCTGTCCCAATGCTGGTCGAGTCCGCACGGCGAAGACGGGCCCTGGCCGTCCTCGTAAAAGCGCCCGACGCTCTGGTCGAGGTCTACCCCCACCAGCAACACTTCCTCGAAGCCCAGGTGATAGGCCAACTGCAAGGCCACATAAGCCACCGTGCGGGCATCGAAAAAGCCATGGGCCATGTCTTTACTGAAGGCAATCGAGCGGCTGCGTTTGCTCCACAGTGCCCGGTTGCACACGCAACTGTCACCATGGCCGCGCAAACCGTCCAGCAGGCTCGGCATGTCGGCTTTGTGCAAGGCATAACACTGGGTGTGGGCTGGCACATCGGCACGCGCATACTGCTCTGGCCACAGGGCCAGGCGTTCGCTGTCGCGCACGGCAGTGGCGAACAAGGCCGGCTGTTGCTGGCAAAAGCTTTTGTCGGTGCACACGTAGAAGAAGGGTTTGATGCCGTGTTCGGCGGTCATGGCGACCGACCCATTCATGGCGATGATGGGCAAGTGCGCAAACTCGCCCAGCGGAAAATGTTTGGCAGAAGCGCCGGAGGCAAGGATCACCACGGGGCCCTGCTGGGAATTGCGACACGCCTCGAAACCGGAGAACGCCCCGCGTTCAGCGCTTGGCTGCGACGGAAGTGTGTTCATCAATGGCATCTTTAACTGGACAGTACAAACCACAATACTGATCCGTGTATATGCCGTGGCCGCTTTTACCTAACTTTACCTGGGTGAACTCAAGTCAACCGCCATTCCCTTGTTTGGCGGGGTTTTGGGGCTGCTGAGCGCGCGGGCAAAGCCCCCGCCAGCAACAAGATGGGGCGCAAGGCGCCCCCAGGCATCGCAAGCCACATCTATATTGCAGTCTGGCGAATGCGTTTCTTGTCGATCTTGCCGACACTGGTCTTGGGGATCTCGTCCACACACCGCACCTGCCGCGGTATCGCCCATTTGGCCAGGTGCCCGCTGTCAACATACGGCTGCAGGTGCCTGGCCAATGCCGGCTGGTCCAACTGCACACCGTCATGACAGACCACCAAGGCCAAAGGTTGTTCCCCCCACTGTGGATCAGGAATACCGATTACCGCGACCGAGGCGACGGACGGGTGCTGGCTGATCAGGTTCTCCAGCGCCACCGAACTGACCCACTCGCCACCGGTCTTGATCACGTCCTTGATGCGATCGCGGATGCGCACCACGCCCAGCGAGTCGATACAGGCCAGGTCACCGGTGTGCATCCAGCCCCCCAACCACAGCGCCGCGCCTTGCTCCGGTTCGTGCAGGTAACCCTGGGTCAGCCAAGGCGCGCGCACCACGATTTCGCCCAGGCTTGCGCCATCGTGCGGTACTTCCCTGCCCTCGCTATCGACGATACGCAGGTCCACCAAGGCAATCGGCACACCGGCATCGATGCGCAGCGGCAGTTGCTGCGCCATGGGCTGTGCCAGCAAGTCGGTGCTCAGGTGGGTGATGCTGAGCAGCGGGCAGCTTTCCGACATGCCGTAGCCACAATGCACACTGATGCCGCGCCCGCTGGCACGCTGGGCCAGGCTCAGCGTCAGGGCGCTGCCGCCCAGCAGCATCTTCCAGCCGGTCAGGTCGGTGCAGCGTCCTTGCTCGCTGTCGAGCATCATCTGCAGCACCGTCGGCACGCAATGGGAGAACGTCACCCCCTCGTCATGGAACAGGCGCACCAGGCGGTTGGGCTCGTAGCGCCCGGGGTAGACCTGCTTGATGCCCAGCGCCGTGGCCACATAGGGCACGCCCCAGGCATGCACGTGGAACATGGGCGTGATCGGCATGTACACATCGCCGGTGCGCAGCAGCGGTACCTCGCCACACGCGGCCAAGGTGCCCTGCTCGACCAGGGTATGCAGCACCAGTTGCCGGTGGCTGAAGTACACCCCCTTGGGGTTGCCGGTGGTACCGCTGGTGTAGAACAGTGTGGCCAGCGAGTTTTCGTCGAAGTCGGCAAATTCGAACTGCGGCGCTGCAGCTGCCAGCATGGCTTCGTATTCGCCCAGCAAAGGCACTGTCTGCGCGTCGGCAGCGCCGTCGCTGAGGCGGATGATGCCCTCGACTGCCGGCAGGTCGGCGCATAGCTGCTGCATCAATGGCAGGAAGTCGTCATGCACCAGTACCCACCGATCCTCGGCATGGTTCATGGTGTAGCGCACCTGCTCGCTGGACAGCCGCACGTTTACCGTATGCAACACCGCGCCCAGCATTGGTACGGCAAAGAAACATTCCAGTGCCCGGTGGCTGTCCCAGTCGAGCAATGCCACCGTGTCGCCAGGCTTGACCCCGGCCGTGGTCAGCACGTTGGCCAGCCGTTGGATGCGTTCCAGCAACGTGGTGTAGGTGTAGCGCAGCTTGTCGGCGTAGACGATTTCCTGGTTGGGCTGGTAGCGCACACCCGACAGCAGCAGGCGTTTGATCAGCAGCGGATAGGCATAGGCCTGCTCGGCCCGGGGCATGACGCGAGTGGTGAGCATGTTGGCGGCCATCACAGTTGCTCGGCCTCGAGCAGGTACAGGCTATCGCTGCCGGCCCTGACACTGGCGCTGAGCGAGTGGATGCGTGGTAGCAGGCGTGCAAAGTAGAAGCGCGCGGTACCGAGCTTGCTGAGGTGGAACGGCTCCGGTGCCGCCTGGCCCTGGCACACCACGGCCATGCGCGCCCACAGGTAGGCGTAGAAGGTGTAGCCAAACACGTGCAGGTACTCCACCGCCGCCGCGCCAAGCTCGCGTGGGTTGCCTTGGCTGCGGTCGAGCAGCCAGGCACTCAGTTCGTCAAGGTTGTGCACGGCAGCCAGCAGTGGCGCACTGAACTCGGCGTGCGCCACTGGCAGCGCCTGGGCAAAGCTGACGATTTCGTCAGACAGGCCACGGTAGGCCTTGCCGCCATCACCCAGCAGCTTGCGCCCTACCAGGTCGAGCGCCTGGATGCCATTGGTGCCTTCGTAGATCTGGGTAATGCGGCAGTCACGAATCAACTGCTCCTGGCCCCACTCGCGGATATAGCCGTGGCCACCCAGCACCTGCTGGCCGTGCAGGGTAGTCTCCAGTCCCATGTCGGTGAGGAAGGCTTTGGCGACCGGCGTAAGCAACGCCACCTTGGCCTCGGCATTGGCGCGTGTAGCCGGGTCGTCGCTGTATTTGGCCATGTCCAACTGCAACGCCACGTAGGTGGAAAATGCCCGCCCGCCTTCGTTTAGCGCTTTCATGGTCAGCAGCATGCGGCGTACGTCCGGGTGAACGATAATCGGGTCGGCATACTGCGACGGCGCTTCAACACCCGACGGCGCGCGGCCTTGCAGACGATCACGGGCATAAGCGATGGCTCCCTGATAAGACCGCTCGCCCAGCGCCAACCCCTGGATACCCACGCCCAGGCGCTCGTAGTTCATCATGGTGAACATGGCATTGAGGCCCTTGTTCGGCTCGCCGACCAGGTAGCCGATGGCGTCGTCGAAGTTCATCACGCAGGTGGCCGAGGCCTTGATGCCCATCTTGTGCTCGATCGAGCCGCAGCTCACTGCGTTGGCCTCGCCAAGCACGCCGTCGGCGCCGACCAGCACCTTGGGCACCAGGAACAGCGAGATGCCTTTGGGGCCGGCCGGTGCATCCGGTAGCCGCGCCAGCACCAGGTGGATGATGTTCTCGGTCAGGTCCTGCTCGCCGCCAGTGATGAAGACCTTGGTGCCGCTGATGCGGTAGCAGCCGTCGGCGAGGGGTTGTGCCCGGGTGCGGATCAGGCCCAGGTCGGTGCCGGCGTGGGGCTCGGTCAGGCACATCGAACCGGCCCAACGCCCTTGGTACATGGGTGGCAGGTACAGCGCCTGCAAAGCCTCACTGGCATGGTTGAGCAGTGCCAGGCAGGCCCCGGCGGTCAGCATCGGGTACAGGCCAAACGACAGGTTGGCGGCATTGAGCATCTCTTCGAGTTGGGCGCCGATCACCTTCGGCATGCCCATGCCGCCGTAGGCCGGGTCACCGGCCACACCGACCCAGCCGTCAGCGGCAAATGCCCGGTAGGCATCGGCGAAACCGTCGGGCGTGCTTACCTGGCCAGCCTCCCAGCGGCAGCCCTGCTCGTCGCCACTGCGGTTGAGCGGCGCCACTCGCTCGGCAATCAGCTTGCCGGCCTGCTCGAGTATGGCCCGGGCAGTGTCACCATCGACCACCTCGGCCAGTATGGGCGTTTGCGCCCACCAGGTCGGGATGTCGAACACTTCGTTGAACAGAAAATCCATGTCGCGCAGTGGCGCAAGGTAATCAGACATGAGGCGAGCACTCGGTTTCTTGGGTTTGCGAAAGCGCCGGCGCCTGGGCCTCGGCAGCTGCCGGGGCGCCCTGGCCGCGCAGGAGGAAGTGCGACAACGCGGGTATCAGCACCAGCGCGCCGAGCATGTTCCACAGGAACATGAAGGTCAGCAGCAGGCCCATGTCGGCCTGGAACTTGATTGGCGACCAGGCCCAGCCGGCTACGCCAGCGGCCAAGGTGATACCGACCAGCCCCACCACCCGACCGGTGAAGGCCAGGGCTTTCTGGTAGGCGTGGGCCAGGCTCAGGCCGGCGCGCTGGTAGTGCAACTGCACGCTGAGCAGGTACAGCGCGTAGTCCACGCCAATGCCCACCCCCAGGGCGATCACCGGCAAGGTGGCGACCTTGACGCCGATGCCCATGGCCACCATCAACGCCTCGCACAGCACCGAGGTAAGCATCAGCGGCAGGATTGCCACCAGCGTCGCTCGCCAGCTGCGGAAGGTGACCAGGCAGAACAGGGTCACCGCCAGGTACACCAGCAACAGCATGCGGTGGTTGGCCTCGCGCACCACCTCGTTGGTGGCGGCCTCGATGCCCGCGCTGCCGGCGGCCAGCAGGAACTGGTGGTCAGCACTGCTGTTGGCCTGGGCGAAACGCTCAGCCGCTACAGCCACCTGGGCCAGCGTGTCGGCGCGGTGGTCCTTGAGGTAGGCGATCACCGGCATCAGCGAACAGTCGTTGTTGAACAGCTCCGGGGCGTTGACCGAGGCTTGCTGGGCGGCGTAGTTGAGCACGTCCTGGTTGCGCTGAAGGCTGTTCAGGCGCGCGTTGCCTTCGTAGGTACCCGCAGTGATCTGGCGCACCGCGTTTGCCAGCGACACGGTGGTCTGCACACCCGGCAGTTGCTGCAGCTCCCAGGCCAGGCGGTCGGCGAGGATCAGTGTCTGGTATTGCAGGCAGCCTTCGGGGGCCGTCTTGACCATGACCGCGAAGGTATCGCTGGACAGTGCGTAGTGCTGGGTGATGTAAGCGTTGTCGAGGTTGTAGCGCGAGTCCGCACGCAGCTCGGGGGCGCCACTGTCGAGGTCGCCGATCTTCAGCTGGAGGCTACCCCAGGTGCCTAGGGCGGCCAACGCCAGGGCAGCCAGCAGTGCAGCACTGGCCCACTTGCGTTCGGTGAATCGGTCAAGCAGCGCCCACAGCCGGCCGAAGCCACGGTGCTGATCCGCGCGAGCATCGATACGTAGCGCTCGCTCGGCAGCCTTGCGGCCCACACCGACATAGGACAGCGCCACCGGCATCAACAGCAAAGAGGTAAAAATCAGCACTGCCACACCAATGCTGGCGGTGATTGCCAGGTCCTGAATCACCGGAATATCGATCAGCATCAGCACCGCAAAGCCCACGGCATCGGCCAGCAGTGCGGTGACCCCGGCCACGAACAGGCGGCGGAAGGTATAGCGGGCGGCAATCTGCCGGTGCGTACCGCGGCCTATGTCCTGAAGGATGCCGTTCATCTTCTGCGCCGCGTGCGACACGCCGATGGCAAAGATCAGGAACGGCACCAGGATCGAATACGGGTCGATGGCATAGCCCAGCCAGGCGACGATACCCAGCTGCCATACCACCGCAGTCAGCGAACACACCACCACCAGCAAGGTGCTGCGCACACAGCGGGTATAGCAGTAGATGATCACCAGGCTGGTCAGCACAGCCAGCGCAAAGAACGCCATCACCTGGATCAGGCCGTCGATCAGGTCACCCATCAGCTTGGCGAAGCCGATCACATGAATGCGGTACTGGCCGCTGGCCTGGTACTGACTGCGCAACTGTTCGAGCTTTTGCGAAAAGGCATGGTAGTCCAGGCCTTTGCCGGTGGCTGAGTCCTGGTCGAGCAGCGGCACCACCAGCATGCTCGACTTGAAGTCGCGCGCTACCAAGCTGCCGACGATGTTGGCACGCTCGATGTTCTGCCTTAGCTGTTCGATATCACCGGCTGCGCCTTGATACCCGTCAGGCATGACCGGGCCGCCCTGGAAACCCTCCTCGGTTACCTCGGTCCATCGCACCGCCGGGCTCCACAAGGACTTCACCCATGCCCGGTCCACGCCTTGGCTGAGGAACAGTTCGTCGTTGATATGGCGCAGGGTCTGCAGGTAACCCGGGTCGAAGATATCGCCGTGGGTGTTCTCTACCACCACCCGGACCGCATTGCCCAATCCGCGCAGCGAAGCGCGGTTTTCCAGGTAGTTCTGTATGTAGGGGTGGCTCTGCGGCAGCATCTTGTCAAAGCTGGGGCGCAGCTCCAGGCGCGTCGCCGCCATGAAGCCCAGCACCGAGGTTGCCAGCAGCATGCACAGCAGAAATGGCCAGCGATGGTTGAACACCAGGCGCTCCAGGCAATTGCCCGAGCGTGGGTCGAAATCGGCGAGGTTGCGGATTACCGGAAGCGTATCTTGGCGGGTAGCGGCCATCAGGGTCTTCTCTTGTCAGGGGTGCTGCGTGGGGTTACCGGCCTGGTTGCGCACGCCACGCTCGCCCACCAGCACCAGGCCGTTACCGGCATCGCTGACGAGTGCGGTGACTGGGCTGCGGGGGCTGTGGGCTACCGGGCTGAAGCTGGCGCCGTCATCACGGCTGAGCAGCAGGTCACCGGCCTGGCTGGCAAGCCACAGCTGCCCATCAGGGTCGATACCGGCGGCGGTGAGGCTGGTGTTGATCCCTGTGTCGATCAGTTGCCACTGCTGGCCGCCATCGGTACTGCGATAGACGTGGCCGCGCAGGCCGTATATCAGCAGCACGCCGGGCTTGCCGACGGCACCGAACAGGGTGCCGGCGTAGGGTGTGCCAACGCGAGCGAAGCGCTTGCCGTCCCACTTCAGCAACAGGCCCTGCTCGCCCGTGATGAACAGCTCGTCGCCCACCGCGGCCAGGCTGGTCAGGTGCAGGCCTTGCGGGTTGTCGCTGTGGTCGAGCCACGGCTGCCAGTGCTTGCCGCCATCCGTGGTGCGAAGCAGCAGGTTGAACACCCCCACCGCGTAACCCGTGCGGGTATCGCTGAACCACACGTCGAGCAAGGCATTGTCGGTGCCCGCGCCTGGCAGCTGTTCGGCCAGTACCCGGCCGTCCAGCTGTTTTTGCCAGTGCATGCCACCGTCACGGCTGTGCAGGACCACACCGTCATGGCCCACCGCCCAGCCCAGCTCGGGCGTGGCGAAGCTCACTGCATTCAGGTCGGCGCTGACCGGCACCTGGGCTTGCTGCCAGTGCGCGCCGTGGTCATCGGAATACAGGATGTGCCCGCGCGGACCGACCACGACCAGGCGTTGCCCGGCCAAGGTCACATCACGCAGGGCGCTGCTGCTGGCAAGGGCGCTGGGCATGGCGGGCACATCCAGCACATCGGTGAATGGCGCTGCCTGGGCCGCGCCATGCAGCGCAACCAGGGCCAGCATCACCACGCTGCATCGTTTGAAGACAGGCATTGGAACCTCTGCTCCGTGCGTTTAGCGAATGCCGTTGCCGGCCAGCGAATCGGGCGACCATTGGGTTTTCGACAACGGGTCGATGTAACGGATGCCGCCGTAGGCACCGACCACGCCATTGAGGTTGTAGGTGCCGCCGATGAGGTCGTAGATCATGAACGGCGTGGCGTCCGGGGTCTGCTTGTCATAGCTCTGGGTGAGGAAGGCGAACGAACCCCGGTACAGCTGGCCACGGGCGTCGTACTGGTCCGAGGCCAGCGCGATCCAGCTGTCCTCATCAAGGTAGAAGCGGCGCTTGTGGTAGATGTGACGCGCGCCGTCCTTGAGCTTGCCTTCCACCACCCACACGCGGTGTTTTTCCCAGCGTACAAACTGCGGCGCCAGGTGATTGGGGGTGATCAACTGCTTGACGTCGGTGTTGTAGGTCAGCCGGTAGGTGTTGTAAGGCACATACATCTCCTGCTTGCCGACCAGGGTCCAGTCGTAGCGGTCCAGCGCGCCGTTGAAGACGAACACGTCATCGTAAGTGCCAGAGCCGGAGGTGCCCGGGTTGGGCGTGTCGTAGGCCAGGTTAGGCGCCAGCTTGACCCGGCGCTGGCCCGGCAGGTACTGCCAGGCGCTGCGCGGTTGCACCAACGGGTTGGCAGCGTCGCGCAGCATCATTGCTTCACCGGCACGGCGTGCGGGCCCGGTGTACACCAGTTTCATCTGGTAATAGGTGTCCTTGGCGCCGATCGGCTTGGTCATGTCCTCATAGATCGGGTAACTGATGTGCGCCTGGCCGGTGGTCGACAATGACGGTTTGCCGGCAGCATCGACGTTCCAGGAGTCGTACTTGGCGGTCATGCTCACGCCCTGGTAGCGCAGCAGGAAATTCCACATGGCCTCGGCGCCGTTCTGCGGAATGGGGAACGGAATGCCCGGCAGCACGTTGTCCACTGCGCTGCCGCCCTCCTGGCTTCTGGCGCCGGTGGCGTTCTTGCGGGTGTTGTCCAGCACCGCCTGCGGCAGCGCGACGCTGCGGTGAGTCGGGTACACGTCAACGTGGTAGCTGGGGTAGCGCTTGAGCAGTTCGAGGGTAGTGGCGGTCAGTTGCCCCTTGTACTGATCGGCATTCTTGCCATCGATGACCAGCAATGGCTTCTCGTTGGCAAACGGGTCGGGGCGCATGCTGGCGCCGCTCTGATAGCTGGCCGGCGGGGTAAGCAGGCCGCCTTGGTAGGCCGGGATGGAGCCGTCGGCATTGCCGGCCTTTTCGGCGCCGAGGGTGGTCAGGTTGTTGCCCAGGTGTGCAGCCTGGTCAGGAGAAACGGCAGCCTGGGCGGCGTTGAGCGCGGCCAGCGACAGGCACGAGGCCAGCAGGGTACGTACGAAGATCATGATGATTGTCTTCCTGTGTAGGCGGTAGGAAACAGGACTCAGAAGGTCGTCTTGACGGTCAGGTACAGCGCGCCACGGTCTTCGGTGGTGGCGCCACCACCGGAGAAGGAGGCGTAGCCGCCGCCGTAGCAGGTGTAATCCTGTTCGCCGTCCAGGGCATTGGGGGTGCTGCCGTCGGTCTGGCCGTCCTTGCAGGCCTTGGTCTCACCGAAGCTGTCGACGTACTTGAGGTCGACGAAGTACTGGTTGTAGATCGCAGCGCTCAAGCCCACCGCGTAATTGCCGGTGTTTTCGGCGCCGCCGCCTTGCACCGGGGAGACACCGTCCAGGCCGACGTTGACCGACAACGGCATGCTCAGGTCCATGCCCGGCAACACCTGGTACCAGGTGGGGGTGAAGTTGACGGCGATACCCCAGTTGTCGCGGGTCGCCTTGTCGATGCCGCGGTAGCTGCCCTTGCCTTTGTACAAAGCCTCGTTGTGGCCATCGAGCTTGAGCAGGTTGCTGTAGAACAGCTCACCCAGCAGGGTTGCCGAGTCGAACAGCGGCGTGTCACCCATCGTCATCAGGCCGTTGACGGTGAAATGCAGGGTGTCGCCAGTGGCGCTCAGGCTGTCACCATCCTTGGGTACGTCGTAGACCACCCCGCTGCTGGGCAGGCGCGACGGCAGTAAACCGAAGCCACCACCCAGGCCACCTTGGCCGGGGGCACTGACGATTGCCGGGATACTCGCCAACGGCATGTTGTGGCGGATGTTGAGGTCGCTGCCGACGCTGATGCCACCCACATCCTTGGACAGGCTCAGGCCGTAGATGTCGATGTTGTCGGCATAGGCAAACTGGTAAGTGGTGCTTTGCAGCGAGTTGTACAGGTTGCCGACCGCCGCCTGGCGGCTGCCCGGTGGGTTACCGAAAGGGCCACTGGCCACGGTCATGCCGCGCGCGTCGAGCCAGGCCTGGGGCAGGATCTCGGACGTCTTGCGGTAGTAGAAACCGAGGGTGCCGCCCAGCCATTGCGGCGACCACCTGGCCATGATGCCCCAGTCGCCGCTCTTGCCGGGCGTCAGGTCATGACCGCGGCGGATGGTGGTCAGCGCTCCGCGCACCGGGATCAAGCCCGGGGTGCCGGTGTGGCCGAGCAGGAAGCTCTGCGCGCCCTCGCCTACCACATCGGCGCCGCCATAGTAGGTGCCCGCTTCGGGCAAGCGGGCAGCATCCCAGTCGAAGAAGTACTGCGCACCCAGGGTGAGTTCGGAGTTGACCAGGAACGAGGTCGACAACTGGTTGCGGGGGACGAACAGCTCCTTGGCTTCGGTGCCTGGCGATGCCGCCAGCTTGGCCAGGTCCAGGCCGGACTGGCCATAGCTCAGCGAATGCACGGGGTTGAGCAGGGTTTCCCCCCAGAACAGGTTGTGCTGGCCCAGCTTGGCACTGACCTGCGACGCTTCGCCGACATCACGGCTCATGAATACGAACGCATCCAGCACTTCGCCCGATGGGCCGTTGTAGTATCGCTGGGCGTAGTTGCTCAGGTGCGGGCTGCCCAGGGGTATGCCAGTACCCGGCAGGCCATTGAGGCTGGGGCTGATGCCCGACTGATCACCGTTGCCATTGACGAACGGGTTGCTGTTGGAGCCGGTATTGTCGTAGGCCTTGTCGTACCAGCTGGCAGTGCTGACGCGAAAACCGGTGTTGCCCTGATACACCACATCCAGCTCGGTCAGCAGGTCGACCCGGTTTGTGATGTTGGTGCCGGCCTTGCGGAAGTTGTAGTCACCGTCGTTGCTGTTGGGCGTGCCCAGCATGCGCTTGTCGGCGCTTTCCGTGCGCACGCCATAATTGTATTTGACGGTATTGTCGAAGCGCACGGCCCAGTCTTCATTGCCGGTCTCGACTTCGACGGCCTGGGCGGCGGGCAGCGTGAGCAGGGCGACGGCGCAGGCGAGCAGGCAGCGCTGTGGCTTCACGGCATGGTGAATGCGGTGTTCTGGCATTACGATGGCTCCACGTATTGTTATTGTTTTTTACGCCGCCCGTCTGTTGCGGGCGTGGCTGGGGCGTCCATGCGTTACTACAGGGTTTCGGCGTCCAGACGGCGGATCAGGGCCTCGGCCAACGGCCAGGGGCCGAAACCGGAAGCCGGGTTGAGATGGCCGACGGCGCCCAGGTTGACCAGCTCACTGCCCCAATGGCGGGCAAGTTCGCTAACGGCGGCGTAGCTGGCCAGGTGGTCATTGCTACTGGCCGCGACAATGCTCGGGAACGGCAGCGCCGTGGTTGGCAACGGCGACCAGCCCTGGGCGGCCAGGCTGGCCGGGGTTGGGTAGTGCGCCGGCCACTGGGCGTCGAGGTCTGGCGGGGCAGCCAGCAACGCCCCCTTGATCGGCCACCGGTAACGCGCGGCCCAGTGGGCGACCATCAGAACGCCGGCACTGTGTGCCACCAGCAGCACCTGGCCGTCGATCTGCTCCAGTTCGCGCTGGATCGCCTCGACCCGGGCGTTGCAGCAAAGGCCGTCAACCTTCAGCGGCGGTACGCTGCGCACCTTCGCCAGGCGGCTGGCAAGCAGCGTCTGCCAATGATCGGCGACGTGGTCGCGCAGGCCAGGGACGATCAACACGGTGGCAGTGGTTTGCAGTTTTTCCACGGTGAACCTCGTGTGCGGTGTAGCTGTTGAGGTTCACAGTAAACAGCCCTCCCCCCGGGTGCTTCACATTGGGCGTCAGGTACTTTTCATTTGATGACAATGGCCCGAACAGGGCTTTGCTTTTCAATTGATGACACGCAGGCTATAAAACCTGTGCACCTGGAAGCCAAGTGCTTTTTGTCGCAACAGCCTTGTGCTGCTGCCTGAAAGCGCCAGGTTGCCTGAACAATAGGGATAACAATAAAAATGCCTGCCCTCGTCCGCGCCGCCAGCTTGACCAACTACCTGGAAGTGTCCCGCCACCTGGGCCTCAACCCCCACACTCTGCTGGCGCAGGTGGGCCTCAGCGCGGCGTTGCTCGACGACCCCAACCGGCGTATCCCGGTGGCCAGCGTGATCAACCTGCTGGAAGCTTCCGCCAGCGCCAGCCACTGCGAGAGCTTCGGCTTGCGCATGGCCGAACTGCGCCAGTTGTCGGACTTCGGCGAAATCAGCCTGCTGCTCAGCCACCAACGCAACCTGCGCGATGCGCTGCAGGTGATCGTGCAGTACCGCCACCTGCTCAATGACGCGCTGGCCATTCATATCGAAGAAGCTGGCAAGACCGTGGTCATTCGCGAAGAGGTGATCAGCGAGCGCGCGCCCTGTAGCCGCCAGGCCACCGAGCTGGCTATCGGCGTGATGATGCGCTTGTGCGCGGCGCTGCTCGGCACGCACTGGCACCCGATCAGCGCCAATTTCACCCATGCGGCCCCTGCCGACCCCGCCATTCACCGGCGCATTTTCGGCTGCACGCTGGTGTTTGGCAGCGAGTTCAACGGCATCGTCTGCCCTGCCGCCGACCTCGACAGTGCCAGCCCGCTGGCCAACGAAGCCATGGCCCGCCTGGCCCGGCGCTACCTGGACACGCTGCCGGCAGGCAGCGAGCCATCGCTGGAGCTGGAGCTGCGCAAGACCATCTACCTGCTGCTACCCATGGGTCGGGCCACCCTCGAGCAAGTGGCGCAAACCCAGGGCATGAACGTACGCACCCTGCAGCGGCGGCTGGAAGACAGCGGCTTGACCTTCAAGGACCTGATCAACAGCGTGCGACGTGACCTGGTGATGCGCTACCTGGAGAACCCCAGCTATTCGCTGGGCCGCATTGCCGATATGCTCGGTTACTCGATGCCCAGTTCGTTCACCCGCTGGTTCATCGCCCAGTACGGCATGCCGCCGGCCAGCTGGCGGGCACGCAGTGTCAGCCCTGCTCCCCAGGCCCGTCACCATCGAGGGTGATGAACACCGCATCACCCTCCTGCTGCACCGGGTAGCTGGCAACTTTCAACGCCTTAGAATTGACCAGGTAGCCGCTGGCCAGGTCGAAACGCAGGCCGTGGGCACAGCACTGGATCACCCGCCCTTCCAGGCGCCCGCCACACAGCGACGCCCCTTGGTGCGGGCAGCTATCGTCGATGGCATAGAGCGCACCGGCGACATTGAACAACGCTACGCTGCGGCCCTCGCAGGCCAGCAGCACCCGGCCATTGCGCTCCGGCAGCTGGCTGGGGTTCAGGGCGATACGCAGGCTCATGCCTGCACCCTCTCTGACAAGGCGTCGGTCATCGCGGCAAACAGCGCCTCGGCTGGCCGCACCCCGGCAATCAGAGGGCCCAGGTTGAAGCGATAACGTGGCACGGCACTGCCTGCACGCCCTGCACCGTCGAGGAACGGGCTGCCATCATCACGCAGACAATCGATTACCTGCGCGGCCTTTAGCCCGCAACTCTCGGCGATGCCGAGCAACGTGCGGCTATCGCCGAGGTCGCGGCCTTGGTGGAAATAGGCAATGAACAGCCGCTCCAGCAACGCTTGCTGTTGCGACGCGCCAAGCAGACTGCCGGCCCGCTGCATCAACCGGTGGGCGTTGCCGGTGTTTGGCATGCGGCAGATGCGCGAGAAGTCGATATCCTCCCCCACCACGCGGGCAGCGGCGCGCACCTGAGCCTGGCGCTCGCGCACTGCCTGCTCGCTGCCCAGGCGTTGAAGGTAGAACTGTTTGAGGGGTACCCCATTGGCTGGCAGCCCCGGCAGCAACTGCACGCCCTGCCTGTGAACCTGCACTTGCACGTGTGGCTGCTCACGCTGCAACAGCAACAGCGCAGCTTGCAAGTACCGCTGGCCAATCAGGCACCAGGGGCAGACGAAATCGAAGAACACTTCGACGGACAATTGCTGTTTCACGGTTTCAACTCCTGCAGCGCAGACGATCCATGTCGCGGTGGTAGTGACGTTTGGCAACCCAGAACACAGCCGCCGCTGCAATGCTTGTCAGTGGCACCCACTGCAGCGCCGCCTGAAGCCCGATCAGGTCAGACACCCGACCGGTGATCAGCGGCCCGGTGGCCAGGCCCAGCAGGTTGTTGGCCAAGGTCAGGGTGGCGAATGCCGTGCCATGCACAGCGGCGTGGGTCAGGTTGGCGACCATGGCACTGGACGGGCCATTGGTGCCGGCGGCGATCATCATGCCCAGGCAGATCAGCACCAGTTGCGCGGTACCGGCAGGCAACGCAAAGGCTATGCTCAGCAGCGCGCAACTGCCCAGGCAATAGCCGATGGCCAGGCTGATCTTGCGGTCCGGGCGTTGCCGCCCAAGGCGATCGCAGAGCATGGCGCAGAGAATCATGCCGATACCACTGCACAGCACGATGACGGCGGCGATCGCCCCCGCGCGGTCGGTGCCCATGGCGTAATAGCGGTTCAGGTAGCTGGGCATCCACACGATCAGGGTGCCGCCGACAAACAACTGCAGGCCACTGCCGACATAGGCGGCGATGACCGAACGGCTGCTGTACAGGGTGCGCAGCGGGTGGCTGGCCTTGTCCAGCGCCTGCTGCGCGCACTTGGGGGCAATGCGCCCCTCTTTGACGATGACTGGGTAGAGCATCGCCAGCACCAGGCCGAACAATGCCATGCCGGCGAATGCCCAGCGCCAGCCCAGGTGCTGGGCCAACACCCCGCCCAAGGCCATGCCCAGCACCGAGCCGAACATGCCGCCCGCCATGAACGCCCCGGCCAGCGTCGAGCGCATGTCGCGGGGGAATACCGCGACCACCACGGCAATGCCGACACTGCCATAGGCGGCCTCGCCGACCCCGACCAGGAAGCGTGCAATGAACATTTGCGAATAGTTTTCCGCCAGGCCACAGCCGAGCGTGGCCAGGCTCCACAGCACGGCCATCAGCACCAGGCTGCGTACCCTGCCGAAACGGTCGGCCAGCAGCGACAACGGGAAGGTCAGCAGCCCGACCATCAGCGCGACGATGCCGCTGAGCAAGCCCAACTGGCTGTCGCTCAATGCCCATTCGCCCTTGAGCAGCGGAAACACCGCATTGAGCACCTGGCGCGACATGTAGTCGGAGATCAACAGGCCGAAGGTCAAGGCGAAGACGACCCAGGCATAGCGCCGGGGGATGCTGTTGGCAGTGTCGGTGCCGGAGTCTTCGGCGCTGACGAGATAGGTGGCCATGTTGCCTCCTTGGGTGTGAAGCGTGGGTGTCGTTTTTGTTGTTATGGGTAACCGCCAGAACTCACGTTGCGTTTTGTGGCCTCTTCGCGGCGACGCACGCGAAGAGGCCGGGCCTGCCATAACCGCATCAAGTGCGCTGCGGCACGCCCTTCTCACCCGCCTGGCGGTTCGGCGCCATGCCATTGGCTTTCAGCGTTTGCTCGACACTGTCGTACTGTTGCCCGATGCGGTAAATGGCGCGGGCCTCCTTGCCGCTGGCAATCTCGCGACCCAACTCATGGGCCACGCGCACGGTCTGCTGGACCTGCTGCACCGAGGTGAAGCGTTTGCCGTGCTGGTCGATGATGGTGTCTTCATTTCCGCAGCGCGGGTGCAGGCCCATGGCCAGCGCCATGGTGTTGAACGGCAGCACGTTCTTGAGCAACGATTCGGCAGTCAGGGTGCAGCCGTCCGGCGCGCGGTGGATGAAGTTGAAGAAATTGAACGGGTTGGGGCCGTCGAAACCGCCGCCAATACCGATCCAGGTCAGGTTCAGCGGCCCCATGTAGTCACCCCGGCGCACGATACGTTCGAGGGTTTCCAGGGCATGCATGCCGGTCAGCTGGAAATGCGGCTGGATATGGCTGGCCTGCAGGCGGCGCAAGTGCTCGCGGACCCAGGCCGGGCCGGCCGGCACGGTCATTTCGCTGTAGGCGGCATGGATTGCGGGGCTGGCCAGCGAGGTGCCTTCAAGGTACTCGGGGTACAGCAACTCCATGATATTCATCTGCGTGGTGTTGATGGCCACGGTCACCTGGTCGGGGCGCGGCGTCAGCTCGGCAAGCATGTGCCGGGTGTCATCCGACAGCCATTTGGCCGCCTCGCCTTCACCTTCCGGGGCGAAGGAAATCGAACCACCAACTTGAATGATCATGTCCGGCACAGCTTCACGTACCCCGGCGATCAGCTCGTTGAACTTGGACAGGCGCTTGGAGCCTTTGCCGTCCAGCTCACGCACATGCAAGTGCAGCACGGTGGCGCCTGCCTCGTAGCAGTCGACGGCCTTCTGCACCTGCTCGTCCATGGTCAGCGGAATGTCTTCAGGGAAGTCTTCGGGCATCCACTCCGGGCCATAAGGGGCGACGGTGATGACCACCTTTTCCATGTTTTCCGGGTGCAACGAATCGTCGAAGAATTGCATGCTGTAGTCCTCGCTATTGTTATTGTGCGGTTACCGCCAGGGACGGCGGCAGGCTTAGAACGTGCGGCTGCCCTTGATCCCGGCACGCTCCATCTTGCGATGGCATGGCGGGTAGTCCATGACCGCGTAGTGCTGGGTGCTGCGGTTGTCCCAGATCGCCACGCTGTTGGGCTTCCAGCGCCAGCGCACCTGGTACTCGGGCAGGTAGGCCTGGCTGATCAGGTAACGCAGCAAGTCGCCGGCACCGGGGTTCGCATCCTGGCCGAAGCGCACCCGCTGCGGGGTGTGGTAGTTGCTGAAGTGGGTGGTGAAGGCGTTGACGAACAGCACCTGCTCGCCCGTTTCCGGATGGGTGCGTACGACCGGGTGCTCGGCGTCGGGGAACTGCGCCTTGAGTGCCAGCCGTTTGTCCAGCGGCATTGCAGCGCCGAAGCTGGCCTCGATGCTGTGGCGAGCGCGCAGGTCTTCGATTCTGGCCTTTACATCGTTTGGCAGGTTTTCATAGGCCAGCACCATGTTCGCCCACAGGGTATCGCCGCCTACCGGAGGGCATTCCACACAGCGCAGCACACACCCCATGGGCGGTGCCTCACGCCAGGTGGCATCGGTGTGCCAGGCATTTTCATAGCGGTCGTTGGGCTGGTCCGGGCGCTTGTAGATCTGCACCAGCCCCGGGTGCTCCGGGTCGCTCCCGGCCACCGGGTGGTCCTCCAGCTCGCCGAAGCGGCGGGCGAAGGCCACGTGCTCGGCACGGCTGAAGTGCTGGTCGCGCAGGAACAGCACACGGTGCTGGAGCAACTGCTGACGCAACTGGGCGAACAGTTCGTCATCGTGAATCGCATCGGCCAGGTTGACGCCACTCACCTCGGCACCGATCGCGCAGGTCAGTTGTTCGATGTGCATGCTGTTGCCCTCTTCAGATGACGAAGATCGACGAGCCCGTGGTTTTGCGGGCTTCCAGGTCACGGTGGGCCTGTACCGCGTCCTGCAGGGCGTAGTGCTGATTGATTTCGATACGAATGCGCCCGCTGCTGACGTGGTCGAACAATTCGCCGGCCAGGTCAGCCTTTTCTGCCGGATCGGCGATGAAGTCGGCCAGTGCCGGGCGGGTAAGCTGCAACGAGCCCTTGATGGCCAGCAACTGCGGGTCGAACGGCGGGATGCTGCCCGACGCCGTGCCGACGCAAACCATCAGCCCACGACGCTTGAGCGAATCGAGCGAGCCGGTGAAGGTGGTCTTGCCGACACTGTCGAACACGACGTTCACCCCTACTCCGTCGGTCAGTTCGCGTACGCGGCTGGCGACGTCTTCGACGCTGTAGTTGATGATGTGGTTGCAGCCATGGGCGCGGGCCACCTCGGCCTTGGCCTCGGTGGAGACCGTGCCGATCACGTTCAGCCCAAGCAGCCGCGCCCACTGCGCGACAATCAGGCCCACCCCGCCAGCAGCCGCATGCAGCAGCACGCTGTCACCGGGTTTGAAGTCATACAGCCGGCGTAACAGGTAGGCCGAGGTCAGGCCACGCATGGTCATGGCGGCAGCAGTCTCGAAGGCAATGGTTTCCGGCAGCTTGATCAGCGCCGCTGCGGGGATCAGGCGCTCGGTGCAATAGGCACCCAGGGTATTGAGGAAACCGGTATAGGTGACCCGGTCACCGACCACCACCTGGGTCACGCCTTCGCCCACCGCCTCCACCACCCCGGCAGCTTCCACGCCGATGCCATTGGGCAGCGTGATCGGGTAAGTGCCGTTGCGAAAGTAGGTGTCAGCATAGTTCAGGCCCACCGCCACCTGGCGCAAACGTACCTGCCCAGGGCCGGGCTCGCCAACCTCGGCGTCCTCGTAGCGCAAAACCTCGGGGCCACCGGTCTGATGGAAACGTACCACTTTGGACATGCTTGTCTCTCCAATCATCGATCTGGACGTCAGGCGTCAGTGCTGGTGATTGGACTGTATGCCCTTGGCTTGCGGGGTGCTTCGCATCGGACGACAGCGGGTTTTCATTTGATGACAGCACGTGTCGACCCACCGGCGTTCGGACCAGCGCCTTTATTCATGAGGCTGCTTGATGGTTACCTCTTGCGAGACTAATACTTAAATCTCTGCCTGGGGAGGCACGAAAAATGCAACCAAGATTCGTTATCGTTCCCGCTGTGCCGATCGAAAAGGAATCGTTCCGCGTTGGCAGCCGCTACTACGCCGCGACCGTGTGTGGAGGGTTCGACATTTATGACAATCAGGCAAAGGAGCGGCTCAAGCCGAGCTATCCGAGCCGGATGGAGGCGCAGGTGAAGTGCGAGCATTTGAACAAGCGGGATGAGTTGGGGTAACTGCAGGCGATCGGGGCGGCACAACCCGCTCGGGTCACTGATTCAATCCAGGCATTGCCTGGCAGCCTGGCGTAACTTGTCGCCAGACAGAAAGCTGCCCTTGTAGAAAGTCGCACGGCTGCCCTCGCGAGCGTCGACCACGTCAAGCACATCGTCGCTTGCCACGGCGCTTGGCGCCGTCAGCCGGTAGCCGTGGGCTATCGACTTCTGCGTGGCCTGTGGCGCCAGCGCCTGCCATTTTGGCAGGACACAGGCGGCGTACTGCTGCGGCGATTTTTTGGTCAGTTTGCTGGCAGTGGGTTTGCCGGGGGTTGCGCAACCGGCGAGGCTGGCAACCAACACAGTAGCGATAAAAATACGAAAGTCAGGCATTTGCAATCGACCGTTATGGATACGCTGCATTCTAACGGGCGTGACGCCGCGTTACTAATCAACCAAAGTCTTGCTGCAAGACGATGCCCAAGCGGGAACCGTGCAGCGCACCTGATATTTCTGCCAGTAGCAAGGTCACGCTGCAACAGTGAAACTGCCCACGGCACATCACACCACGACTCGGCAGGGGCTTCAGACCATGCAAACCAACGCCAACCACACTCAGTTCTTCTATCAGAATGGCAAACTCGTCACCCTTAAAACCGGTGAACAAGGACGTAGCATCTTTCGCTCGCCGGACGTACCACTTGCCGAGCGACAATCAGACGACACCGACGCCGGCGGATTGCTGGTAACTGACGACAAGGGTTCGGTGCTGCAGGTACAGCAGAAAAGCTGAAGTCCTCATGATGCTCCGGCCCCATTGCGAACCAAATGCGGGCTCAGGGCTTGGCTCCCCTGTACAACACGATGGCTGCTATATCCAGGGCCAGCACACTGCCGACAATCACGAACATGATGTACAGATCTTCAGAGAGCATTGCCGTATCCCCCAGATGCCCCGGTTTCAAAAGGGGTAAGCAAATACTGATCCAGTCAGTGCATCAGGAATGCGAGCTGAGACTCAGCTGAACTTCAACTTGACCACTTTGCTCAGCGCCCAGCCACTGAAGACATAGAACGCATCCAGGTAGAAACGCCCTGCATAGTTGGGCAACGGTGATTGATTCAACAGCACATCCGGCTCGGGCGCGGGAGGAAACAGTGCATAAAAGCCGTTGGGCAGAACGGCCAGTACCAGCAATAACAGGTAAGTCGAGGCTTGTAGCAGGGTGGCACGATTACTGGATCTGGCGGACCACTTCAGCCCGTAGTAGGCAACCAGGCCGGCAACAGGCAAAACCCAGAAATGCGTCGGAATCCCAATGAACATTTCGGCAACTACGCTTCTTGCTTCCACCTGCGACTCTCCATCCAAATACAACGATTATTACGGGCGGGGCCGGCAAATGCAAAGCAACGCTGCTCAGGCCATACCGGCTCCACCCGCCCTTTTCTGAACGTTGCCGGGCAGGCGATGGGCAGACAAAAAGCCCGCTCTCGACGGCGGGCTATTGGTGTGGGGTTGGATGATTACGCTTTTGAACACATCAGTGCAGCATCCAGCAACCTGCCATGGTCGTACCAGGCATCACGTTGATAGGCCGTGAAGTGGCGCTCGCTTCCCGTGCCCCGCAACTCTACAAGACCCTCTGCCTTGTCGGGGTCAGTGCTTTCGACGAAAAGCCTGACCGCGTTATCACCCTCGACTTCATAGGTTTTCACATTCCCTTGTAGCTCGCCTTTGACGCAGCCCAGATAAGCGGGTGGGCTTTTCACGGTAGTGCCAGCGGTATAATCGTGGCTGTCACGCACATCAGGGTTTTGTGCGCAGCCTGCGACGAACAACGAGGCTGCCCCGATTACCAGTATTGCACCTGCCAGCGATCTTGAGTTTTTCACGCGACACGCTCCTGCAGCCCCATCGAAAACTGGGAAATGTTGCCAAGCAGCCTGCCCTTTTTTGGTTTTTGTCCTGCCCATGTTACTGCTCAACGACAACAGGGCATCAGGTTTGTTTGCTATATAGGGTTCGGGGCGTTTCCCTCACGCCCTGCCTTGCCCCCGATTACGAGTAAGGCCTGCCCCATAACCGGGGTCAGGGAATGGCATTGAGAAACACATATGTCGCCGCCAGATCCAGTACCAGCACAGCAACCACGCTGAAAATCATGTAATAGCGGTCATCCTGAGTCATTTCTGCGTACTCCGCATGATCAATGTCTCAGGGGTCACAGCAATTCCCGTTCCAGCGCCCTGATGCAGCCCGCTGACACTGCGCCAGCCCAACCGCGCAATCGCGCAGTCAGTCCTTGATCTGGCATACGCCATTGGCTTTGTTCTTACCGGTATACGAGACGTCAGGCGAGCCGTCCGGGTTGATCGACAACGATACCGTTACCCCGCCACCTTTGGCCTCGAAATAGTTGTCATTGAATTTCTTCAGCGTGGCTTCCTTGCCGTTGATGTAAACAGGCCCACCTTTATCGGCATGGACCTCGATATTGCCGGGGCATGTTGCGTTCAACAGCGGAATACCGGCGTGGGCAGCGCCCGATGCGGCAAGCAACAGGCATAGTAACAAACGCTTCATTTGCAGTGTCCTCGTGGGGTTGTCGGGGTGCGCGCGTTAAAGCAGTCCTTCGATGACGAAGAGGCTCATCGCTCGTTCGAGATGGTAGGCAAGCACATGCAGGGACATCTCGCTACGCATTTTTTTTCATTCCGTGCATCCATTCCACCCGTTGGCGGGTATTGCTAGTGGGCGGCCTTTGACTGCCCGGCCCAATGACTTTCAGGAGCACTGCCCATGAACTTCAAATACTCCGCCTGCCTGCTTGCCTGCAGCCTCGCCCTTGCGCTGCCGCCCGCCCTCGCCCAGACCGCGCTGCCAGACGCAGTCAAAGTCCCTGATGGCCATCGCGTCCTGCTCGAAACCGTCGGCGTCGGCGAGATCACCTACGAGTGCCGCGACAAGGCCAACACCCCCGGTCAGACCGAATGGACTTTCGTCGGCCCCAAGGCAGTGCTCAATGACCGTACCGGTAAACAGGTGGGCGACTACTTTGGCCCACCCGCTACCTGGCAGGCCAAGGATGGCTCGAAGGTCACCGGCACCCAGCTGGCAGTGGCACCGGCGGACAAAGGCGCCATCCCCTATCAACTGGTCAAGGCCAACCCGGCCGAAGGCAAAGGCGCCATGCAGGAGGTCAGCTATATCCAGCGCCTGGCTACCCGCGGCGGTGTGGCGCCGTCAGTCGACTGCACGGCGCAGAACAAAGGTGCCAGGCAGGTCGTCCAGTACCAGGCTGACTATGTGTTCTGGACAGCCAAGTGACACGCACCTGACCCTACGCCCTGCGAGTGATGATCTACGCTCGATGGCAAGCCCCCCGGCTGGATGGCCGGGGTACTTGCCTTTCACAAGGAAGCCACACACGTTGAACTCGCCGGCCGCCCCCTTCGACTTCCACCGCTGCCTGTTAGCCTGTGCACAGGGTGACCGGCAGGCCCTGCAGGCGCTCTACGATCACGAAGGCGCGCGCCTGCTGGGCGTTGCCCGGCGTATCGCACGTGACGACGCCACCGCAGAAGACATCGTCCACGATGCGATCATCCGCATCTGGACCCGCGCAGCCAGCTACGACCCGGCGCGCGGCTCGGCTCGAGGCTGGATCTACAGCATTACCCGCCACCTGGCGCTGAACTCGATACGCGATACCCGCCGTGAAACTGTACTGACCGATGCCGACACCGAAACTGCGTCAACATTGCACGGGAGGGTTGATGACCTTGACCTCTGGTCCGGCTCAGCAAAGATTTACCGCTGCCTTGAACAACTGCAGCCCGCACCGCAACGCTGCATCCTGCACGCCTACGTGGACGGCTGCAGCCACGCCGAGATAGCCGGTTTATTGGGTGCGCCACTGGGCACCGTCAAGGCCTGGATCAAACGCAGCCTCAAAGCGCTACGGGAGTGTCTGGAATGAAGCCCGATTCTGCCGAAGAACTGGACAGCCTCGCCGGGGAATACGTGCTGGGGACCTTGTCGCCGGAGCAATATGCCGCAACGGCCGAACGCCTGCGTACCGACCCCGCGCTTCGCGCCGCCGTGGATGCCTGGGAGGCTCGGCTGCTGGAGCTGACCGCGCTGTCTACCCCGCAGCCCCCTAGCCCCCGCCTGTGGCGCCGCATCCAGCGCAGCCTCGATGAGCTACCCGCACCGCGCACGCAGGCTCGCTGGTGGCAACGCCTCGGCCTGTGGCAAGGGCTCAGCGCCGCAGGGCTTGCTGCAAGCCTGCTGCTGGCGTTTACCTTGCTGACCACGCCCCCCTCTACCACGGAATACCTGGTGGTGCTGGTGGCGCCGAACAGCCAGGCCCCCGGCTGGGTGGTGCAGGCCAGCGACAGCCACATGATCGAACTGCTGCCGCTGGGTAAGGACAAGGTCCCCGACGGCATGGCCCTGCAGTTCTGGACCAAGGGCGAGCAATGGCGTGCCCCGGTTTCGCTTGGCCTGGTCAAACCGGGCGAACCCTATCGAGTTCCGCTGGAAAGTTTGCCACCCCTGGAGGCCAATCAACTGTTCGAGCTGACGCTGGAGAAAGCCGGTGGCTCGCCGACCGGTCTGCCGACAGGGCCGGTGAAGTTCATTGGTCGCGCGGTGAAAGTGATATGACACGACAGGGCCGCAGAACGCGACTGCGGCCTTCGCAAGCTGGACCTATGGTCAGGCGCGGATCACCTCAAGGCGATCCCGCCCAGCCTCTGTGATGGCGTTCTCTCCTTCATCGCTGATGCGATAACGTCCTGACACCATTTTGGTAATTGAGAACCGGACCAGCCCGCTTTGGGACAAGGCTTGGCCTGCTTCGAAGCTCATTGCCTGCTCCAGGTCGAAGATCTTGATTTCTCCGATTTTGTAGCGTGCAAACGCGACCAAGGCGTTATCCAGTTCTTGTTGACTGATCGTTGTAGCGACGTCCATTCGACCTCCCAGGTCATGAGAGCCCCGGTCCGTGGGGTTGGAGGCAACGAACCGGGTGGCTTGTTGAAGGCGGACCGTACTATGCAGTCACGGAAGTCGCTACTGGCTTTCCATCCATGCTGGATGGGTAGGCAGCACGACACCCGCCACACCTACGGCCACTTCAGGCGCCGTCGCCGCATGCCCCGCGCCACCTGCTTCGCGGGTAGACGCGCTCGGAGATCCGCCCCCTGCGCCCTGCTCAGACCATGCTCATCGCCGCGCGCAGCGCCAGCAGGTAGGTTTCGACACCAAACCCGCAGATCTGCCCGCGCACCACCTCGGCAAATACCGAGTGATGGCGGAATGGCTCCCTGGCATGAATGTTGGACATGTGCACTTCAACCACCGGCACTTCGATAATGGCCAACGCATCACGAATGCCGTAGCTGTAATGGGTCCAGGCACCGGCATTGATCAGCACGGCATCCACCCGGTCCTCATAGGCCTGATGGATGCGCTCGCACATGGCGCCCTCGAAGTTGCTCTGGAAGCTCTCGACCTGCGCCCCCAGCTCCTCGCCCAGGGCCTGCAACGCCTGGTCGATGTCGGCCAGGGTCGCTGTGCCGTACTGGCGCGGGTCGCGCTTGCCGAACATGTTGTGGTTGATGCCATGCAGCATCAGTACATTGGCGACCATCGACCTACTCCAGGGGAATCGTCAGCTGATCGATCACCGCACGTGTGTCGGGCCGCACCCCGCGCCACCAGGCGAACGCCTCGGCGGCCTGCTCCACCAGCATGCCGACGCCATCGGCCAGGCGCGCCTGGCCCTGCTCGCGAGCCAGGCGCAGGAAAGGCGTGAGGCCTTTGCCATAGGCCAGCTCGTAGGCCAGGGCCGCCTCACCCAGCACATCAGCCGGCAGTGGCGGCAAGTCCGCGGTCAGGCTCGCCGAGGTGGCGTTGACCACGATGTCGAACGATTGCCCTTCCAGCGCTTCGTAGCGGCTGATGCGCAGACGCGGGTGATCGAGCTCGTTACGCAGCGCCAGCGCCTTGGCCATGTCCCGGTTGGCGATCACCAGCTCGCGAGGCCCCGCCTGCAGGAACGGCAGCAATGCCCCGCGCACCGCGCCGCCAGCGCCCAGCAGCAGCACACGGCGGTTGCGCAGCGGCTCGCCAAGGTTCTCCTCGATGTCCCGCAGCAAACCGATGCCATCGAAGTTCTCGGCGACGATGCGGCCATCCTCGAACTTCAGCGCATTGGCCGCCCGTGCCAATTGCGCCCGCTCACTGCGCCGGTCGGCCAGCTCGAAGGCACGCAGCTTGAACGGGGCGGTGATGTTCATGCCCTTCCCGCCTTCGCTACGAAACTGCAGTACCTGGGCTTCGAAGTCGTCCAGCGAGCCTTCGATAGCTCCGTATTCCAGCTGCTGGTTGCTGGCCTGGGCGAACAGGCCATGAATCAGCGGGGACTTGGTGTGGTTGATCGGTCGGCCGATCACTGCGTAGCGGTCGCTCATCGTGCATCTCCGTGGGTAAACAACACGCCATCCGCCTGCAAGGCAGTGATTTCTTCAGGGCTGAAGCCAAGCCCGGCGGCCACTTCGGCGTTATGCTGGCCAAGGTCCGGGGCTACTTGGTGAATCGTGGTATCGCAGTCGGAAAAGCGGAACGGCAGGTTGGCCAGGCGCAGCGTGCCGTAGCGTGGGTGCTGCTGCTCGATGACCATGTTGCGTGCCTGGATCTGCGGGTCGGCCAGCACTTCGTCGATGCGTTGGACCTTGGCACTGGGGATGTCGATGGCATCGAGCAACGCGAGGATCTCGGCCACCCGACGCGCGCCGACCCAGTCGCGGACCACCGCCAGGATCGCCTCGCGGTGGGCGTTGCGGCCGTTGAGGCTGTGGTAGCGGCGGTCGCTGCCGAACCCGGGCGGGCCGCCGTTGGCTTCGAGCATGACCGCGAAGCGCTGCCAGGCATCATCGACCTGGGCGGCGATCACCAGGTCGCCGTCGGTGGCGCGGAACACGCCGTACAGGGTCGAGGTGGGCATGTCGTGGCCGGTCTGCTGGGGCAACACAGTGCCACCGGACAGCGTGTAACACTGCACCGCGTATTCGTGCATCGACACCAGAGTGTCGTACAGCGCCATGTCGATGTGCTGGCCACGGCCACTGCTCACCCGACCGAGCAGCGCGGCATTGATCGCCGCCACCGCGTGGATGCCGGTGTACATGTCGCCCAGGGAAATACGCAGCAGCGGCGGTGCCTCGCCCGGCACGCCAACCATCTGCATGATCCCGCTCTTGGCCTCGGCGATCAGGCCGAAGCCGGCGCGGTGGGCGTCCGGCCCGGTATGGCCGTAGGCGGAAATCGAGCAGTACACCAGGCGCGGGTTGCGCGCCGACAGCTCGGCGTAGCCCAGGCCCAGCTTGTCCAGGGCGCCGGGGCGGTAGTTCTCGATGAACACGTCGGCCGAATCGGTCAGGCGCTGCATGAACGCCTTGCCGCGCGGGTCCTTCATGTTGACGCTGACGCCCTGCTTGCCCATGTTCAGCTGCAGGAAATAGCCGCTCTGCTGGTCGTCCAGGGTGAACGCATGCTGGCGGCCAGCGTCGCCGCTACCCGGCCGCTCGACCTTGATCACCTCTGCGCCGAGCGCCGCCAGGCAACGGCCGACATAGGGGCCGGCGAGGAAGTGGCTGTAGTCAATGACGCGGATACCCGCCAATGGCAATGCCTGGTTCATGCTGCTGCCCTCCGCGGCACCATCAACCGGTGCTCGCCACGTTGCACGACTTCACCGTGCTGGTTGATCAGCTCCGAAGGCAGCACCACGATGCCCCAGCCAGGTCGGCTGTTGCTCGGACGCATCGCCCCCACCCGCATACGTACGTGGAGCACGTCGTTGACCTTGATCGGCAGCACGAAGTCCCAGGTCCAGCCCAGCGACATACCCGGCACGAAGCGGTACTCGCACTGGGTCTTCAGGCCATCGGCGATCGACAGCCCGAACAGGCCGTGGGCGACCAGGCAGCCAAAGTGGCTGGCGTTGGCGTAGGCCTCATCGACATGCACCGGGGTGTGGTCGCCGGTGAGGTCGGCGTAGGCCAGGATGCGTTCGCGGGTCACGGTGTAGGTCGGGCTGATGCACTCATCGCCTTCGCGGGCATCGTCCCAGTACTTTTCAATCACGCTCATGCCTGCACCTCCGCGCGCGGGTCGATGGCCAGTGCCTGGGCTACGCATTTGGCCGGCAGCGCCTGGATGAACTCCACCGCCAGGCCATCAGGCAGGCGCAGCCAGTTGCGGCCCTGGGGCATCTCACTGACGCCAAAGCGTTGGGCGGCGGCCAGCGCCGCTTCCAGGTCTTCGCACATGATGCCCAGGTGCGCCAGGCGCCCTTCCGGGCCAGCGAAGTCCGGCTGGTGAATGAACTGCAGGCCGCCGAGTGTCCAGTACTGCGCCGGTTGCTCGACGTCACCCTGCACTTCACGCATGGTCATGCCGCACACCTCGCTGAAAAAGCGGATATGCCACTGAATGTCCTGCACCCAGAACGCCACGTGTTCGAGGTAGGCTTTTGGCTGGCTCATGGGGTTTCTCCCTTCTGGTGATCGGCCATGGCGCGCTCGATACCCTTGATGCAGGCCACCAGGGTCGCGTTGACCGGCGTGGCCACGCCATGGCGCTGGCCCCAGCGCACGACGGAGCCGTTGATGAAGTCGATTTCGGTGATCGAGTTTTTTTCCAGGCTCTGCAGCATCGAGGTGCGGAAGCTCGCCGGCAGGCCTTCGGCGGCCAGTGACCAGGCAGCCTCGGGGCTGGTCAGGCTCAAGCGGATGCCGGCGCGCTCGGCCACGGCGATGGCCTCGGCCACGGCGGCCTTGGCGGTGCTTTCCAGCAGCGGCTCGCTGTACAGCTGGCCGTAGCTGAGCCTGGTGATGCCGCTCAACGCACCGGTGGCGACGTTGACCAGCAGCTTGTCCCACATGGTGCCGAGGATGTTGTCGCTGACCGTGGTGGCCAGCCCGGCATTGTTGAACGCTTCGGCGATGGCCTGCACGCGGGGCGTCAGCTGGCCGTCGAGCTCGCCGATGAAAGTCTGTTTGCCGGCCACACCGGCGCGGATCGAGCCCGGTGCGAGGAGCACGCCGCCGACATAGGTCTTGCCAGCCAGCACCCGCTCGCGACCCACCACTTCGGCCAGGATGTCCTCGTGGCCGAGCCCGTTCTGCAGCGACAGCACCAGCGTCTGTGGGCCTATCAGCGCGAGGGCACCGGCGATGGCCTCGGCAGTGTGAAACGACTTCACCAGCACCACCACCAAATCGGTCACGCCAACGTCTTCGGCTTCGATGGCCGCGTTGACCGGTATATAGCGCTCGCCCCGTTCGTCCTGCACCCGCAGCCCATGCTGGTTCATCGCCTCGACATGCGCGCGGCCACGGTTCAGCAGCCAGGTTTCATGCCCTGCCTCGCTCAGGGCCGCGCCGATGGCGCAACCCAGTGCACCGGCGCCCAGAATGCAGATTTTCACGTCGCAGACCTCCTGTGATTTGCGATCACCTTATGCAGCGGGGTTTATTTGCGCTATACAATGGCCTCAATACAGCTATTGAGAATTTCAATAATGACTGCCCTGGAGGCCCTGCCCGAACCCAAGCTGCTGCAGCTGTTCGACGTGCTGTACCAATGCCGCAACGTGACCCGTGCCGCCGAACAGCTGGGGCAGAGCCAGCCGACCATCAGCATCTGGCTGGCGCGCCTGCGCGAGCAGTTGAACGACCCGCTGTTCGTGCGCACGCCGGGCGGCATGGCCCCTACCCCGCGCGCCGATCAGCTGATAGGGCCGTGCCGCGAGGTGCTGGAATCGCTGCGCCGGCTGACCGCCTGGGAGCCGCAGTTCATCGCCGCCACAGCGCAGCGGCGTTTTCGCCTGTGTGTCAGCGATGCCAGCCACATCACCTTGCTGCCCAGCATCCTCAACCATCTGCGCAGCCATGCGCCGGGCATCCGCCTGGAGGCGGCGCGGATCGACGGCAATACCGAGAGCGCGCTGGAATCGGGCGAAGCGGACCTGGCCATCGGCTTCGTGCCCTGGCTGGGCGGGGGGATGTATCAGCAGGTGCTGTTCGAGCAGGACTGGGTGTGCCTGAGCAACCCGCAGCATCCGCGCCTGGGCGATGGCATGAGCCTGGAGCGGTATCGGGCCGAGGGGCATGTGCAGATCAGTTTCGGCACCGGGCAGAAGCTGCTGGAAGCAGGATTGGCGCGGGCCGGGATCGAACGGCGGATCATGCTCGAGCTGCCAGCGTTTCTCGGGTTGGGGAAGATAATCGGGACTACCGACCTACTGGGCACCTTGCCGCGGCATATCGGGCAGACACTGGCCGATATGCATGGGCTACAGGTGCATGACTGCCCGTTCGAAGTGGAGGGATTCACGGTCAAACAGCATTGGCATGCCCGCTATCATCAGGACAATGGAAATCGATGGTTGAGGGAGGTCGTTCGCGGATTGTTTCAGTGAGCCAGCCAAGCATGACCCCGTTTCGACTTGGATAGCTGATGTGATTCAGGCCATCCGCCATGGCCGCAAGCCCATCTTCGGGAGGGACAGAGATCAGTCACGGATCCCGGATAAATCCGCTTCTGCAACCGCGCGCGCAACTGCCGATCGGGCAGAGCAGTTGTCTTGCGACTAGCTTTACCTCGGACACTGAAATCTCCGTTCAAAGCTCAACCAGGTAAAGGTTCGTTATGACTAGAATAATCGAGCTGACGATCACCGACGGTTCCCTCAATCCGTTTGCCTCGCCGGAAAACCCCAAGTTAAGCCCCGAACTGGCGGACTATCTGTCAGATAGCGCCTGGTACCACCCCGAACTGTGCCTGCACATCCGTTGCCCGGAAGACGAGCGAGAACGCCTGCAGCAAGCGATCAAAAATACCTTTGCGCAAAAGAGGGAACAACTCGGAGGGGATATTCGCACCCAACAGCTGGTGGCGCTGACACTCTTGGGCTTGGCGCTAGCCTTGGTGCTGGCAGGCACAGCGCTGGGCATTGAAGGCACCATCTCGGTGGGCGTTGTTACTGTCACCGCGTGGATGCTGCTTTGGCGTAGCGCAGAGATATTTTTTCTGGATATCCGCAGCATTAAACGGCAGCAGCGTAAGTACCAACGCATTGCCAGCGCATCAAAGCAGTTTGTGCCTTAGTTCTGGCGGGCTGGAAATCCGACTTTTCAACTCCTATGTCTTCGCAACCACCGGCGATTCAGTCAATGACCTTGCACGACCTGATCCGGCTGCGTGCCCATACTCGCGAGAAAAACATCGGTATCCCGATTGGTCCGCAGGCAGACCACGCGACAGCCCGACGGGGCCGTCGCCACGAATCGCTTCATCGCCTCCCGAGACGAGGTTTTCGTCCGCCACATGAACCTGAAAAACTCCGGCAGGTTGGCCAGCAGTTCCGGGCAGTTTTCCGGCAAGTCAGGCCGGGATCGACCGCGGTTCAACATTGTTCTGCGGAGCACGCGCCAGAATCGGAGCGGCGCCGAGCGATCAATCCATATCAACATGTCAGCGCGGGCCAGCCGGTTGTTCCATGTGGTCGAATGCCCGCCTTCGAAGATCCAGCGCTCACGGGCCTCGATCTCATGACAAAGACGCGTCTTCTCGTCGCGGCTCCGCTCGACCCACCCTGGCTGCCAATGAATCGTGTCGATATGCACGACCGGCAAGCCTGTGCGCTCGCCAAGCTTGCGCGCCAGGGTACTTTTCCCAGACCCTGGCTGACCAATGATCATCACCCGTTGCATTGAAGCTCCCTCTCGCCATGCCTACTGAATTTCGGGCGCGCGATTTTACGGCAATGGGCGACGCGGTCAAGGCACGGGCAACAGCGTCGCGGCATTGGGTGATGAACTCGCCGAGGACATCTTCATGAACCAGGGCGTAGTCTGGTGCAACGCAGGTCTGGCCAGCGTCATCTTGCGTCTTCCAGGCCGTTGTAATGCGCAGACGTTTCAACCCATCTTCGATACTGGCGAGCGCGACAGGCCATGAAGAGCTGTTGCTGGATCAGCGCGCGCAACGGCGAAACGCTCGGATCGGGCTTTTTAGCCCGGCTGAGTTTGCGCAGTTGAAACTTCACTACTGCCATGTTCGCCAAGGATGCGATGGCCTTGTTTTTCCAGGTGATCGGCGGCAATTGAGGGGCGTTGTCCTTGCCCTGCAACCAGTCACGAGGCAAGTGCGGATCGATGGCTAACGCCGTTCCGATACCCACCATGTCCACACCGCTCTGCACGACGCTTTCGGCCACCGGGCGCCGACGTATACCGCCAGTGACCATCACCGGCATTTTGGCAACGGTTTGGAGATCACGGGCGAACTCGACGAAATACGCTTCGCGAGCCAGGGTGCGACCATCGCGCGCGTCACCCTGCATGGCGGGTACTTCGTAGCTGCCTCCCGATAACTCCACCATGTCTACGCCCAGGTCGTTGAGCCACTCAACGACCTTTTTCGCGTCTTCGGTGGTGAACCCTCCGCGCTGGAAATCGGCGGAGTTGAGTTTGACCGCCACTGCAAAATCCACAGAAACCACGGCCCTGACCGCCTTGACGATTTCGAGCAACAGGCGCGCCCGGTTTTCCAGAGAGCCACCCCACTCGTCCGTCCTTTGGTTGGTCAGCGGCGAAAGGAACTGGCTCAACAAATAGCCGTGGGCAGCGTGGATCTCCACACCTGTGAATCCGGCTTGTTCGCCCAGGCGTGCGGTGTTCGCAAAGCGCTGAATAACCTCTTCGATCACGCCGAGTGGCATCGCGTGAGGCGTGGCAAAACGCTTGGACAATTTGCCCAGTTCCAGCGGCACGGCTGACGGTGCCCAGGTTTTTTGCCCAAGATTGGACTGCATCTGCCGCCCTGGGTGGTTAATCTGCAACCAGAACTGCGCACCACCGGATCGACCAATACGCGCCCAGCGCTTGAACTTGTCCAGTTGCTGATCGTCCTGTAATACCACGCCACCCGGCCCGGTCATGGCGCGGCCGTCGACCATCACATTGCCAGTGATAATCAGGCCGGCACCACCGTCGGCCCACGCTTGATAGAGACGCATGAGTGCTTCGGAAGGCGCCTGGTCGGCATCCGCCATGTTCTCTTCCATGGCGGCTTTGGCGATACGGTTCTTGACGGTCGAACCGTTGGGAAGCATCAGGGTGTCGAACACATTCATGGAGCAGTCCTCAACTGGATATGAGGCCACCTTAAGTTTGAAGTCAACTTTAAGGTCAATACCTTTTTCAAGGTCAGTCGATTTCCAATACGCCGGCACCTGGCAAGTGCGTCACCCGATGGGCGTCCAACAACCGAGTGGGGAGTGTTCAATCGAAGTCTTGGCCGTACCGGGTGAAAAGCTCGAGCGCGAATCAAACCCAGCGCCAAATGCATCGGACATTATTTGCAGCAAGGGGATTGACCTTAAAGCGAGGTTTAAGGTGAGCATGCACTGGCCTGCTTGAGTGATGGAGCTCGGATGATGCTCAAGACCTTTGTTTCTTATGCGTTGGTACTGATAGGTAGCGCTTTCATGACATTTGCAAATGCTGGCACCGCCGCTTCCACAACGACTGCCAAGAATCGCCAGATTCTGGTGATCATGACCAATCACGCCAGATATCCCTCACGCACCGATTCCACGGGGTTGTGGCTTACTGAGCTGACGCATTTCACCGATGTGGTGGAGGCGGCTGGCTACAGCACAGTTTTTGCCAGTCCCAAAGGCGGTGCGGTGCCACTGGACGAGCGCAGTCTCGGTTGGCTGTACATGGACAAAGCCGCGCGTGAGCATTTGCAGTCCCCGGCCTTTCGCGCCCGCTTGCAGAACACGCTGCCGATCGCCGATATCGATCCGTCCCAGTTCGGCGTCATCTACTTCACCGGGGGCCATGGCGTGATGTGGGACTTCCCCAATAATCCCGACCTGCGACGTGTCGCCGAAACCATCTACAACCAGGGTGGCATCGTCTCGGCCGTCTGCCATGGCGTAGCGGGCCTGCTGGATCTGAAGGATGAAAAGGGCCAGTTGATCATCAAGGGCAAGAACATCACCGGCTTCTCTGATCGCGAAGAACTGTTCTCCGGCATGAAAAGCCAGGTGCCCTTCTTCCTTGAGGACAAGTTGGTGAGTCAGGGGGCTCGGTACCGCAAAGGCTGGCTGCCCTTCACGTCATTTGCCATCACGGATGGAAGGCTTGTCACCGGCCAAAACCCTCAATCACCCAAAGCCGTAGCTGAAGCGGTGATGGCGGTGCTCTCTGGCGACAACGTAGCTCGCTGAACCCTCAAGTTGTTCCCACCCGCGGAGAAAGACCGATTGAAACTTGCAAGCACCGCATTAACAGGATTGCTGTTCAGCTCAATTGCCAACCAAGGGTTGGCGGGGACGCCTGAAATGCTCACGTCGACTGAAACCAACACAATCGAAATCGCAGGCCACCCGGTGCCGGTCGTCAAAGGCGGCCTGTACGACCGTTATCGCTCGAACCCGCCCTTGTCGGTGATTGCAGCAGAGCTGCCGGGTGTTGATTTGAGCTGGTTCAAAGGACTGGAAAAGCACAAGGTCGACATCGGCTTCGAGTCATACTCCCCGAACTTTTATTACCAGAACAGTCGGGTAACGGCTGTCTACACGGCCGACTTGGACGCACTTCGGGCATTGATGCCGCCGGAAGTACTAGCAACCGCATCTCCCCTGCAAGTCTGGCCAGGCCGTGGCTTGGTTGCGTTTACTGCATACACCTATGAGCATTGTGATAACGACGCCTATAACGAAGTGGCGGTGTCGATCATTACCAACACGCCAGGCAAAGCCAATCTGGGTCCGTTCACACTGATTGGCCAGTCGATGTCCGGCGACTTCTGGGGCTATGTGCTCAAGCTGCCGGTCAATACCGAGCTTGCACGGGTGCGTGGTGTCGTCGGTTACAACCTGCCTAAATGGCTGACTGGTATCGACCGCAAAGAAGATGCCCAGTCTGTGGTCTATGACATCACCGACAGCCAGACCGGAAAAGTCGATGTGTCCTTCAAAGCGAAGAAACTCGACAAGCTCTCACGCGAAGTCGATATCGTCACCAGCAGCTTCACCAATCTCGATCATCAGGGCCACTTGGCATACGGTTATGCGGTTTCCCGCCAACTCCGTCACGGCTCGAGCCGCGACGCAGATTCAGCCACCCTCACACTAGGCGACGGCAGTCTGTCGAATTACCTCCGCACCCTGAAGCTTGGGAAAATGATGAAGTACGAATACGTGCCAGAGTTCCAGAGTGCGCTCTATGCACCCAAACCGCTCGCCGGCCTGATTGGCGAGCGTTGAGACCTTTTGCGCCTGTCAGGCCCCGGAAGCCTGGCGGGTGTTTTTTCTTGTGGAAGACGTTACCGCACGCTTGCCGGACGCTTGGCCAACCCCTTCTTCACGCAAACGATTTATCAGCATTTGCGCATTGTCCGCGCACGCCATGCCTTCGGGCTTACCCTCGATGCCTTCGATGACGAGCAGAAGTTGCGCTTTGTTTTGTGCTAGCCGTTCCTCCAGCGCACTGATTTCCTCAACCTTTTGCTTGAGCCCAGTGAGCAACTCGTCGTGCCGCCAGCCACTGGCGTTCATCGGCATCAGTTGCCGGATCTCCTCAAGAGAAAAACCCGCCGCCTGTGCGCTGGTTATCAGTTGCAGAACCCATTCGGTATCAGCCGCATAGTCCCGGTATCCATTGGCCTTGCGCTCGACGGAGCTGATCAGGCCACTGGCCTCATAGAATCGAATGCGTGACGGAGCCAGTCCACTGATTTTTGCCAGTTCACCTATTCTCATACCTCACCCTGAAAAACCTATTGACCTTAAAGTTGACTTTAAACCTGAAGTCATCGGGCGGCCAAGCACAACGTGTGACTTGGTCGCCACGGAAATTCATGGGGTAAGCGGAGGCCGCTCAGCGCGGACGATTGGGGTCTGGGATGGACACTGCATGGGTAACCGCCCGCCTGGGTCGGGTCTGACAGGACGACAGACCTCAATAATCGGTATATCCCTTTTCTCCGGGTGTATAAAAGGTCGAACTGTCAGGTTCTACCAAGTGCTGTCCCGACGCTAGCTTGGCGACCAGGTCCGGGTTCGAAATGAACGGACGACCGAAAGCCACCAGGTCGCCACGCTGCGCGTCGAGGTCCGCATTGGCGCGGGCGACATCATAGCCACCGGAGAGTATGTACTGGCCGGTGAAAGCGGCGCGGATCGCGGATTTCAATTCGGGGCTGACTTCGGGCGCCCCCATGGCGCTGTGATCGACGATGTGGATATAGAGCAGGCCAAGCGCATTCAATGCCTCAATCAGGCCCAGGTACATTGCGTCCATATCGGCATCCGGTAGTTGGCCGTTGAAAACCCCATACGGCGAGATACGCATGCCAACCCGTTCCGCGCCAATGGCGTCGACCGTTGCCTTGGCAACTTCGACCGCGAAGCGGATGCGGTTTTCTACCGGGCCTCCCCAGCGATCATTGCGCTGGTTGGATGCGGTATTGAGGAATTGGTCAATCAGATAGCCATTGGCTGCATGCAATTCGACGCCATCGAAACCCGCTTGTATCGCCAGTTTGGCCGAAGCTGCGTATTCGCTGATGCTCTGGGCGATGTCCGCCTCGCTCATGGCGTGTGGGACAGGATGCGGCTGCATGCCCTCGCTGTCGGTCCACATCTCGCCGGGAGCGGCAATCGCCGAAGGTGCCAGGACGCGGGCGCCTGCCGGCAGGTTCGCGGGGTGGCTGACCCGCCCGGTGTGCATCAACTGCACAAAAATCCTGCCGCCGGCTTGGTGAACGCCATCGGTCACGCGTCGCCAGTTTTGCACGTGCTCTTCGTTGAACAGGCCAGGGATACGTGGGTAACCCAGGCCATTGGGTGATGGAGAGGTGCCTTCGGTGATGATCAGTCCGGCATCCGCCCGAAGGCGGTAGTACTCTGCCATCAGTTCATTGGGCTGGTTGCCGATCGCGCGGCTGCGGGTCAGCGGCGCCATAACAATGCGGTTCTTCAGTGTGAGGTTGCCGAGCTGCGCAGGGGTGAACAAGCGGTCGTTCATGGAAGTCTCCTGGGTGGCGGATTCGATCATTCGTACACAATCACGCGTTCAGTGGGCGCTGATATCGTTCAGCCGCGTGGGTTTGTCGAATGTCAGACATCAGCCCTTGACGCGCACCTTCCAGCGCATCCCAGCGCTCGGCAACATGAAGTGGCGGGATGGTTACCAACTCGCGACGGTCGAAACCGACAAGTGCAGCATCGACCAGCTCACCGACCTCCATCACCTCCGGGAGTGTGTTGACGTCAATGCCGGCACGCGCCCAGATCTCGGTGCGGGTCGCTGCCGGCAGCACCGCTTGCACGTAGACGCCCTTGGGTGACAGCTCCTGACTCAGCCCCTGTGACAGAAACAGCACGAAGGCTTTGGTAGCGCCGTAGATGGACATGCCGAACTCGGGCGCAAAACCCACCACTGACCCCACGTTGACGATCGCACCAGTGCCCGACTGCGCGAGGCGCGGCGCGATTGCAGCAGCGAGCCGCGTCAGCGCGGTGGTGTTGAGCGTGACAAGGCGCTCAATAGCTTCAGCGGACTGGTCGAGGAAACCACCCGATTGGGCCATACCCGCGTTGTTGATCAACACGCCGATATTGGCGTCGTCGCGCAGTCTACTTTCAAGCACGGACAGGTCTGCCGAGCTGGTCAGGTCGGCTGGCAGCACCTCAACGGCCACATGGCTTTCCTCGCGCAAGCGTAATGCAAGCGCCTCCATGCGCGATGTGTCGCGCGCCACAAGGATGAGATCGTGGCCACGACGGGCGAAACGCTCGGCGTAGGTGGCGCCAATGCCGCTGGAGGCGCCAGTAATGAGTACGGTCGGACGGGTGGTCATGGAAGTTACCTTTATGTCGATGGTTGTGTGAGAAATACGGCGGCAGTCACATCTTGATTACGACCTTGCCCTTGGAGCGCCCTTGAGCAAGGTACTCAAGCGCACCCTTTGCGTCCTCGAACGGAAATACCCGGTCGATCACCGGCTGAATTTGCTGGGCATCCAAAAGCTTGCCGATTTCGGCGAGTTGGGCACCGTCGGGCTGCACGAAAAGAAACGAGTATTGGACATTCCGCCTCTTTGCCAGGCGCATGATCTTGCGGCTCATCAGGCCGAACACGAAGGTCAGGAGGAGGTTCAGGCGTTTGGCCCGGGCGAACGCAGCATCCAGTGGGCCAATGAGCGAGACAATCTGGCTTCCGGGTCTGAGGATGGACAAGGATTTTTCAATCGCATCCCCCCTTACGGTTCCGAGCACCGCGTCGTAGTCGCGCAGCACGGTCTCGAAATCCTGCGTCTTGTAGTCCACAACCTCGTCCGCCCCCAGAGCGCGCACCAGGTCAACGTTGCCTGTACTGGTGGTGGTGCCCACCTTTGCACCGAGGTGTTTGGCCAACTGGATTGCGAACGTACCGATACCGCCCGACCCGGCAGGAATGAACACCTTCTGCCCGGCCTGAAGCTTGAGGCGCTCTTTCAGCGCTTGCCATGAGGTGAGGCCGACCATCGGGATCGACGCCGCCTGCTCGAAGCTCAGATTGGCCGGTTTCAGCGCGGCGGCGCTTTCCGGCACAACCGCGAATTGCGCAATCGCCCCTGTGCCAAGATCGAAGAGGCTGGCGAAGACAGCATCGCCTGGCTTGAAGCGGGTCACATTGCTACCTACCTCGGTCACGATGCCGGCCAGATCGCTGCCCAGGGTGGCTGGCAGCTGGAAATGCAATACAGGCTTGAACATCCCCGTTGGAATCATGTTGTCGATCGGGTTCAGGCCGGCAGCGTGGACTTGCACCAGTAATTCGTCAGCCTTTGGCGTGGGGCGGGGAACGTCGGCCAACCCGATGTCGGGTGACTTGCCGTAGCGCTTGAAGGTCAGTGCTTGCATGGTTCGGCTATTCATCATTGGTTTTTGCGGGTGGATGGCTCGTCATCGAGGTGTTACTATCGATTTGATACAGACAATACTACCCTTTCGCAGGCAGGTCACTATCAAAATAGTATGGACGTGAAAAATAGTTGCGATAACCCGTGCCCGATCGCCCGCAGCCTGGCAGTTGCCGGTGATGCCTGGAGCATATTGATCCTGCGTGATGCCCATGCCGGCCTTTCTCGCTTTGACCAATTCAGGAAAAGCCTGGGTATTGCACCGACAATGCTGACCCGCCGGCTGGCGACACTGACGGAGGAAGGATTACTGGAGAAGCGGCGCTACTCGGAGCACCCGCCTAGGGAGGAGTACCTGCTGACCGCTGCGGGTCGCGATTTTCTGCCTGTGCTGTTCATGATTGGTGCATGGGGCCGGCAATACCGAGGCGGTGGTAAGCTGACGCGCTTCTTCGATGCGCAAACAGGCACAGAAATCAAAGCTGTCGCCGTGGACGAGATTACGGGGGCAAAGATCGGCACGCGCCCCCTGCGCATTGTCACACCTGAGGAAAGTTGACACGACCTCTGCAGCCTTGGTCGGCGGTCGGTGAGGTGCTGCGCAGTGATCAGGGTGCTGCTGGATCAACCGTCAACATGTGCCGAGGACAGGGCTTCGAGCAGAACCCGCTCCAAGGTGTCAAAAAAGCATTTGATGTGAGCTTGCTTCAAGGCCTGAGGCCGGGTCACCAAATAGATCTCCATATCTGGAAGCTGGAGATGCGGGAACAGCTCGACCAAATCGGTAGCCGCGATACGGGGCAGCACAGCCACCCCCATCCCTCGCCTCACCGACTGGAGCTGCACGGCGAATGAGTTCACGCTGATCTGCGCGCGGTCCAGACCTGCGGCCTTTGCCGCTCGCATTTGCGGCAAGATATCCAGCGGGGGAAGCAAGGAAATACTGACCGCCGTGGAAAGCGTCACGCCTGGAAATTGCTTCAGATAACCCGGGGCAGCAAAGATGCCGTAGGCGAGCCGGCCAATCGGTCGATAAATCAGTGACGGTTCCCCCAGATGGGCGGTGCGCACAGCAACATCTGCCACGCCGCGGGCGATCTTGTGAAAGTCGGCTGCCACCGTTAGCTCCACGGAGCAACGCGGGTGCAGGGATGTAAAGCGCCTTATCGCCTCCAGAACGTAATCCGAGAACCCCTCCCCTGCACTGACCAACACACTACCGGACAGCTCGGTAGGCTGCTGCGATGTGCCAGAAAGGGTTTGCCGCCTCAGGCCTGATTCTGCAGCGATAGCAACTTCCACCAGGGATTGCCCCCGGGACGTCAGCCGGCACCCTTCAACGCCGCGCTCGACAAGTGGCTCGCCCACTGCAACCTCAAGTTGGGTCAGGCGGCGTGACAAGGTAGAAGCTGCGATACCGAGCAATTGTCCCGCCTGAAGAAAGCTGCCACGTCGCGAGACGGCCAGCAGAAGGCGAAGATCATCCCAATTTGCGTGCAACGTCATACTGTCAGTCATTCCTGGCTTTGCGAATATGCAAAGCCATTATGCAGTGATTGCTGTTTTTCGAAAGCACCCTCAAAGGTATATCTATTGCCCTTCGATACGAATGGACCGGACTTTATGACTCTCTCCCCCAACGCCTATTCGCAGCACGCCTTTGGCGCTTTCAATCGACCAGATCCAGAGGCGTTGCTTGCAGTGGTTGGCGACGATTGCATCCACCTCGATACCATGGGTCTTGTCGTCATGGACAAGGCCTTTTTCGACAGCGCCGTGTTGCTGCCGTTAACCGAACAGCGAGGGTCTTGAGCCATGCGCAGCGTATTTGTGACCGGAGCAACCGGCTTGCTGGGCAACAACCTGGTGCGTGAATTGGTCGCTTGCGGCTACACGGTCAAAGGCCTGGTCCGCTCAAAAGCCAAAGGTGAACAGCAGTTCAACAATCTGCCGGGGGTGGAACTGGTCGTTGGGGACATGGCCAAGGTCGACGCATTCGCAGCGTCGCTGCAAGGCTGCGATACGGTATTTCACACAGCCGCGTTCTTCCGCGATAGCTACAAGGGCGGCAGCCACTGGAACGAACTCGAACAGATAAACGTGTCGGGTACGCGGCGCCTGCTTGAGCAGGCCTACGGGGCCGGCATACGTCGGTTCATCCATACGTCTTCCATTGCTGTGCTCAACGGCGCACCTGGCACGTCCATCGAGGAGAACTGCCTGAGGGCTGACGCCGACGCCGATGACTACTACCGCAGCAAGATCCTCGCTGACCGTGTCGTGTTGTCGTTCCTTGAGAGCCACCCCCAGATGCATGCCTGTATGGTCCTGCCTGGCTGGATGTGGGGGCCTGGCGACATTGGCCCAACCTCGTCGGGGCAATTGGTCAACGATGTGGTACAGGGCAATTTGCCCGGGTTGATCCCTGGCAGTTTTTCCATTGTCGATGCCCGCGATGTGGCATTGGCACAAATTGCCGCAGCCAGACATGGGCGCCGAGGTGAGCGCTATCTCGCGGCGGGTCGACATATGACAATGCGCGAACTGATGCCTGTTTTAGGACGCATGGCGGGCGTCAAGACACCAGCCCGACAAATACCGCTGCCCTTTCTATACACCTTGGCGGCTGTGCAGGAGATCTACGCGCGCCTGACCGGCAGACCCATTCTGCTGAGCATGGCCACGTTGCGTCTACTGGTTCGAGAGCAGGACCGCACCCGTTTCGACCACCGCAAGAGTGAACAGGAGCTTGGGCTGAGTTTCCGGGCACTAGAGCTGACAATCGCCGATACCGTGGCGTGGTACCGTGATCACGGCTGGTTTGAAAAAGGCAGCCTACTGTGAGCGGGGAAATAATCCTGATGCGCCACGGTCAGCCAAAACTGGTCGCAGCCGAGAAAATGTCAGCGCTCCAAATGAAAGACTGGATCGAACAATACAATCAGTCCGAAATTACCCACCAGCCAATTCCGGAAGCCAGCAGGCAGCTCGCCGCAACCGCCACGGTAATTGTCTCAAGTAGTGCGCCACGTGCGCTGACCTCCCTGCAGGCGCTCGGTCTCAAGCCAACTCTGGTCGACGCGCTCTTCTGTGAAGCGCAACTGCCTTATGCTCACTGGAGGCTGCCACGGTTATCGCCGTTTACCTGGGCATTTATCCTTCGCGTCTTATGGCTGTGCGGCTACTCACGCCGCGTCGAATCTGCAAGCACTGCGAGGATCCGCGCCAACGTGGCAGCGCAACGGCTGCAATCGCTTGCCAGCGAAGGTCCCGTTCTATTGCTCGGTCACGGTTTCATGAACCGGATGATCTCCAAACAACTGATGGCAGACGGATGGAAACGCCAAACGCGTAGCGGCAGCCAGTATTGGAGTGCGACGGTCTATCGATATGCGGGTGTTGAAGCGTGAATCGCCCGGATTCCGAAGACACATCTCGGCGACAGTGATTGCCCTGTAAGTCGGTGGCAAATGCACACGCCTTGATGGACAATCCGGCGCCTCATGTAGTTATCGCCAAGGAACGGACATGGCACTGACCAGCAAGATTACCCCCTACGATCCCACATGGCCCGCCCGTTTCCTGACAGACAAGCCACTCATTGCCTCGGCATTCGACGCTGAACTGATTGCTATCCACCACGTTGGAAGCACGTCTGTCCCAGGGCTGGCGGCGAAGCCCGAACTGGATGTGCTCATTGAGGTTCACGCGCATCGCAATACCTCGACGCGGGACGAGGTGTTGATGGCTTTGGGGTATGTACGGGGAAGTGATCTGTCAGAGGGCCATCATTTCTACCGGCGCAATGTGGATGGGATTCGCACGCACAAGCTCCATGTTTGTACCCGCGACCACCTGACGATCACTCAGATGCTGGGGTTCAGAGATTTGCTTAGGCGCGATGCCTCGATCCGCCAACAGTATGAAACGCTGAAGCTTCAGTTGGAGTCGAGCAATACGGGTGGGATGGCTGAGTATCTAGAGAAAAAGGCTCCTTTCATTATCGCGGCGCTGCTTCATGCCGGTATAACCACGCGTGAATGATCGGTTTTTCTGGCACACCCTTTCGTCCCGACAGTAGCGACGAAGTCACCACTTCGATTGCGGCCAGCTTGGCCGGCCGCCGGCACCGCCTGGAACAAAGCCCTCACATCAAGGAAGGACTTTCATGATCACTTGCCATCAAGGCTTGAAGCGGGCGTTTCCGGCGGGTAATTACTGATACATAAAGCTCAGGAGACTATTCACTTATCAACTGGATAACCGTCTTGCCCCTGCCGCGACCTTCGGCGACCTGTCGGAATGCGTCGTTGACCTCATCCAATGCAAACTGTTGCGGGTCCACCCGGATCGCCAGTTGCCCGGCATTGGCCAGAACGGCAGCCTCGCGCAGGATGCTTCCATGGTGTTCGCGTCCCTTGCCGGTTAGCAGCGGTGCCAGGGTAAATACGCCCGAGTAGGTGGCACTTTTGAAGGATAAAGGCGCGAGACTGTGCTGGCCCCAACCGAGGCAGCTGAGTACGTGCCCGGTATAAGGCTTTACTGCCTTGAATGACGCGTCCAACGTGCTGCCGCCGACGGTGTCATAAACGATGTCGAAACCTTCCCCGGCCGTAAATTGTTCGACATAGGCCTCTACACCCTGCGCCTGATAGTCAATTGCCGTGGCCCCCAGCGAGCGAATGAAGTCTAGACTGCCCGCGGAACCGGTGGCGTAGACTTCGGCACCGCGAGCCTTGGCCAATTGCACCGCAACTTGGCCGACGCCACCTGCGCCGCCATGAATCAGCACACGCTGACCACTACGAACATTGGCGTGATCTACCAAACCTTCCCAGGCGGTGATGAATACCAACGGCAGCGCGGCAGCCTCACGCATGCCGAGTGCATGCGGCTTAGATGCAATCAGCCTGGCATCCACGGCGATGTATTCGGCCAGGGTGCCTTGGGCGCCGCCGATTCCGCCGGCCATGCCGAAGACCTCCTGGCCAGGCGTGAAGCCATCAACTGCCTCGCCCAGTTCGACGACCGTACCGGCGAGATCCAGGCCGAGCACGGCCGGCAACTCCTGGCGGGCGTGAGCACCCGCACCGATTGCAATCTTGGTGTCGAGCGGGTTGACCCCGGCGGCGTGAATCCGCACCAAAACCTGTCCCTTACCGGGCACAGGGCGGGCGATGTGGCGCACGACCAGCGGGGTCTGGGCGGATTCGGCGATAGCGGCAAGCATGGTCTGATTCATGACGGGAACCTCTGAATGAGTGGACGCTTACAGGTTGCACCGTCTTCCTCATTCCGATAAGAAACTAAATTTGGATATTACTTATTCCCCAAAGAGGCCCAATAGCGATGGACCTGTTCGACAGCATGCGCATCTTCGTGCGCGTCGTGGAGCGCGGCTCGTTTTCCGCAGTGGCTCGGGAGCTGAACATGGGGCAGCCGGCAGTCAGCAAGCAGGTACGTGCGTTGGAGCAGTACCTGGGCGGAGCCGTGTTCGCCCGCAGCACCCGGCACCTCGCCCTCACCGATCAAGGGCAACGCTTCTACAGCCACTGCCAAGAGATTCTCAGCCAGCTAGAGCATGCCACGCGCAGCTTCGCCAGCGGCCAGGAGCAGATCGCCGGCCCCCTGCGAATAGCCGCACCGGTCAGCTATGGGAGGCTGTGCATAGCGCCCCTGATCGGGGCTTTTCTACAGCGCCACCCCGATGTGCAGATTGACCTGCGCCTGAACGATTACAACGAAGACCTGCTCATGGAAAACATCGACCTGGCCATCCGCATTGGTGTGGTGAAGAGCGAGGGGCTGGTGGCCGTGCCCCTGGGCACCAGCACACGGCGAGTCTATGCTGCACCGGCCTATCTCGATCGCCATGGCCAGCCACGCGAGCCCGCCGAACTGGCAGGCCACAACTGCATCGCCTTCACCTTGCTTGAGCATTACGACCGCTGGCACTTCACCCATCGTGGCGAAGCACTTGAGGTTGCAATCAAAGGCAACGTCACCAGCAACAACAGCGAGGCCATTCGTGAGATGGTCCTCGGAGGCCTGGGCATCTCCCTGTCTCCGCAGTGGCTGTTTGCTGCGGACTTCGAGCAGGGTGGCGTGTGTAGCCTGCTCGACGAATACCAGACGACCGCGCTGCCGGTCAGCGCCGTGTTCAGCCGTGAGCGGCGCCGCTCGGCAAGGACGATGGCGTTCATCGATTTTCTTCGGGAGAACGTGTAGGCCACCCCGATGAGGCGCAGGACCTTGCTCATTCCCTGGCGTGCAAGTCGGTCGACCAGGCGTCACACCGTTCCCTGCTGCAGCCATTGTTTCGGGCTCGCACCCACCTTGCGGCGAAAGGTTCGGGCTAGCGCAGAAGGACTTTCGTAGCCGACCTCATCGGCGATCAGGGCAATGGGGCGCCCTTCGCGAAGGCGTTTTTGCGTCAAACTGATGCGCCAGTTCGCCAGGTAGTCCGCAGGCGTAATACCCACGATCTCGCGAAAGTGCGAAGCGAAGCTTGCCCGCGACATGCCCGAAAGATTCGCCAGTTCCGCCACGGACCAATTGCGCTGCGGCTCATCGTGGATCCCCACAAGCGCGCGAGACAGCTGAGCGTTGGCCAGACCCGCCATCATTCCCGAGGCGATGCTGCGGCTGGCGATGAGGTGGCGAAGCAGCTGAATGATCATCAGCTCGAACAAGCGATTGAGAATGACATCACGACCACACTCATCTCCAAAGGCTTCTTCGAACAGCCAGTCAAGGGTGCCATCAAGGCCTTGCAATTCGCCGAGGGGCTTGATGATGAAGTCCGGCAAAGCCAGGGTCAGCGGATTGTTGGCGCCGCCATCGAATTGCAGGGTGGCGCACACTAACTCCGCTTCATCGGCGTCGGTGGCAAGCAAGTGATGCTCCTGCGGGCGCACCGCCAGAATCAGGGTGGGTTCGGTCAACTCGATACGCTGCCCACGCTTATCCTTGAAGGCCAGACGCCCCGAGCGCAACAGATGGGCGTGCCCGACACTGTGTTGCCCAAGGTGGGTCGTTCCACAGAACCCACCCTGGTGAAACGCACTAGCGTGCAGGTTGAAGTGCTTAAGTAGTGTCGACAGTCGGTCCATAGCGCACTCAGGTTTAGACGATCTGTTGCATAACTTCGACGATCTGAAGCCGAAAGAAAAGTCTGCCTCTCTAGTATGGACCCCAAGCTTGATAGACAAGCCGGTTACTCAACCTATTGGAGAACGACCATGACTCGTATTACCGCTCTCTCGCTGGACCAGGCGCCTACTGGCTCGCGCGCAGCTCTCGAAGGCATTCAAAAAGGTCTCGGCTTCATTCCCAACGCATTCAGGACCCTGGCGCACGCTCCGGTCGCGCTCAATGGTTACCTGGGCCTCGCCCAAGCGTTGGGTAAAAGCTCACTGAGCGCCGCCGAGCGTGAAGTCGTTGCCCTCGCCACCTCGGAAATCAACGGGTGCGACTACTGCCTGGCCGCACACACCTTCTTCGGCGGCAAGGCGGGTTTGAACGATGAGGCCGTAAGCCAAGCCCGAGCCGGCACACTCAGCGCGGTTGCCGCACTGGCGCAGCAGATCACGGCAAGGCGCGGCCAGTTGAGTGACGAGCAGATCGCTGCCGCGCGTGAGGCAGGTCTTACTGATAGCAAGATCGTGGAGGTGGTGGCACAGGTCACGCTGTTAACCCTGACCAACTACCTGAACAACATCGCCGCTACCGATATCGACTTTCCGCCATCGGCAAACTAGGAGGGTAACCGCCATGAGCCCTGTGACTATCTATACCACCCCGCACTGCCCATACTGCCTGAGCGCCAAGCGACTGCTGTCGAGCAAGGGCATCACCCCTGACGAAATCAACGTTGAAACGTCACCCCTGCACCTGGCGGAAATGATGCAGCGATCCCAGCGCCGAACTGTCCCACAGATATTTGTTGGCAAGGTGCATGTCGGCGGCTTCGATGACTTGGCCCGTCTTGACCGCAAGGGCCAGCTCGAGGCATTGCTTCACGCTTGAAGCGCAAAGTGCTCCGGCATGCGATCCCATCCGGAGCACTATTCATGTTCACTCCATGCCCATGCCATACATACCCACCTGCACAGCCGTTCTATCGCCCGCGCAACAGCACAGCGGCCCTTACCCGCTGCCTGCCGAAACTGCTCATGCGCTGAAATTCGGCATGGCTTACTGGCAGATGCTGGCAGTCCAGGATGCGTTTTTGGCGGCTGTGATCCACATCAGGATCATGCAGGTACACGAATTCGTCATCGCAACCCGTGACCAAGATCCAGTGCGGGGCTTTCAGACGAGTGAAACGGTAGCTGCTAATCAGCACCACCGGCCTGAACCCGTCTTGCAACGCTGACCGCACATCAAGGCCGGGCGCCAGCACCTGATGCACGTCGGTTTCGGCCAACGCCCCGGCAAAGCCGTCCTCGACCAATTGCATTACGTCTTTTTTCTGAGCACTGCGTACTCCATCGAGGAACAGCGATCCAGGCTGGCTGACCACCATGCACACCTCGAACCCGCGGCGCCAGGCCGCCAGTGCAAGCCCCTGCGGACTGCAACCGCCGTGCCCCGCCGTCATGAAGATGGTGGTCGCTTCTCGCCACAGTTGAATTTCCTCGCTGCGGTGCATGGCCCGCCCCCGTTCGACCGCAGCCATGGCCATCAAAAGGCAGGCCGCTCCGCAGGTGAACTCGGTCGTTTGCGCGTAGTACGGCACTTGCCGTGCAGGGGGCGGAGCGCTGCGCAGGATACGCTTCTCGAAACGCAGCGCCTGGCTGTGGTCTTCGTAGTAGTTCTCAACCACAGCGAAGCGTTGATAGCCATTGCTTTCGTACAAGCTGATGGCCGCAGGGTTGTCCGCGCGCACCTCCAGGCGCAGCCAGGCGCAATTACGCTCCAGCGCACTTGCCTGGGCCTGCTCCAGCAACTGCTGGCCCAACCCATGGCCGCGCCAGGCCGGGCTTACGGCAATTGAATACAGACGGGCAAGTGACGTGCCGCGATGGAACAGCAGCAGCGCGTAGCCCGCCAGATGCCCCTGTTGTTCAGCGACAATAAGGCTGGCATTGGCGCGTCGCACCATCCAGTTGAAATTACGCGGGCTCAGGCGGTCGAGGGTGAAACAGTCCTGCTCCAGGGCAACCAGCGCATCGATATCGGCCACCGATGCAAAGCGAAAATCAAAAGCCATGGCAACACCGTAATGTTTGAGTAACGAACCGGGACAGGTCGGGAAACCCGTGATTTATTGAAGGGGCGTCTTCTTCAACAGGGATCGAATACTCATGTCAGCGGTGCAAGCCAACGTGGCCGAAGTATTGGCCAAAACCGAAGTTTCCACAATAACCCTCTCCGAGGAGCCACCCAGTAAGCGGAGCGCCGGTAACCGCTTGTTGATCGTGGTGGAGCGCAAGGAAGACTGGGCCAGCTACTTTCCCAGCGAGAGCCTGATGCTGGCCCAGGATTACTTTGAACACAGCGACGACGTTGCGAGGCGTACGCAGGTAATCAACCTGTGCCGCAGCTACAAGTATCTGGGGCAAGGCTACTACTGCTCGCTGCTCGCCGAGGCACGGGGCCACAAGGTGTTCCCGTCGGTGCGAACCATCAGCGAGCTCACCCGCAAGGCGCTCTATGGCGTGGGGCTGGATGACCTGGAACGCACACTGGAGCGAGCCCTGGCCGATCACCCCTATGGCAGCACCGAGGCTTTCACCCTCACCTTGTATTTCGGGCGGACCGCCATTGAACCCCTTCAGGATATCGGTCGACAGCTGTTCGAGTCGTTCCCCTGCCCTGTCTTGCTGGTGGAGTTTCGCAGGCGTGATACCTGGCAGATTGATGGGATCAAGGCCGGCGCGCTGCACAAACTGCGGGATGAGCAGCAGTACTTGTTTGCCAACGCGCTGGATGCCTTCAACCGCCGGACGTGGCGTCAGCCCGCCTCCAAACGCCTGGCCCGGTTCGACCTGGCGATTCTGCATGACCCGGCCGAGGCGCTGCCACCGTCCAATCCTGAGGCGCTGGAGCAATTCATCGAAAACGGTAAACAGCTGGGCATCGATGTAGAGCTGATCGAAAAGAAGGACTATGCACGCCTGGCCGAATTTGACGCCTTGTTCATTCGGGAGACCACGCGGGTGGACGACCATACCTATCGCTTTGCCAAAAAGGCCGAAAGCGAAGGCCTGGTGGTGATCGACGACCCCTCCTCCATCCTGCGCTGCACCAACAAGGTGTACCTCGCCGATCTGCTCAAACGCCACAACCTCGGCGCACCGGCCACGGAGATCCTGTACAAGGACCGCCCGCAGGAACTCGAACTTGTGGGCCGGCGCCTCGGTTTTCCGCTGGTGTTGAAGATTCCCGACGGCTGCTTCTCGAAAGGCGTGATCAAGGTCGCCGACGCCCAGGCACTGGCCTCGGCGGCACAGGAGCTGTTCGAACACTCGGTACTGCTGCTGGCCCAGGAGTACTGCTACACCGAATACGACTGGCGTATCGGCGTACTCAACGGTGAAGCGCTTTATGCCTGCCAGTACTTCATGTCCAAGGGCCACTGGCAAATCTACAACCACAAGGCCCAGGCCGGCGAAGTCAACGGCCTGTGCCGCGCGGTCCCGGTGGAACAGGCACCGCCCGAAGTCGTAAAGCTGGCCGTCGACACTGCCAGGCTGATCGGGCAAGGGTTGTACGGTGTGGACCTGAAGCAGACCGGCGACCGTGTACTGGTGATCGAAGTCAACGACAACCCCAACCTCGATGCCGGCACCGAAGATGCCGTGCTGGGTAACGCGCTTTACCAGCGAGTGCTGCAGGCTTTCGTGCAGCGGCTTGAACGTAAACACCTCGGCCAGGCCTGGTAAACGATGATCGAATACTACCTCGCCGTAGACGGTGCCCTCCTTGAAGCCCCCGAGGAACGAGCCAGCGTCTGGTTGTGTGTCGCGCCGGACGCAACGGAGCAATCCCGGTTGTGCGATTGCCTGGGGGTCAGTGCCCAGTCGCTGGAGTCCTCCCTGGACCCGGATGAAGTGGCGCGTATCGAGATCAAGCCCGATCACCTGTTCCTGATCTGGAAGCGCCCGGAAAGCTTTGATGGCCGGGTATTCAATGTCTCGTCATTCGGCGTTGTACTCAGCGAAAAGCGCCTGGTGGTGATCTGCGCCGCCAACTCGCTACTCGCCGGAGTAGACCGGCAGGCCGGCATGAGTACCCCACTGGATGTGCTGATGGCGATGCTGGCTGAGAGCGTGCATCACTACCTGGGCCACCTGCGGGTGGTAAAGCAGGTGGCCCGCGAAATCCAGCTGCAGTTCGATCGGTCCATGGACAACCAGCACCTGGTGCAGATGTACAGCCTGAGCGAAAGCCTGGTGTATTACGTCAACGCCATTCAAAGCAATGGCGCCGTGCTAGCCCTGCTGCGCAGCCATGGCCAGAAACACGGCTTCGGGCCCGAGCAACTGGAAGTGCTGAATGACCTGATCATCGAAAACGAGCAAAGCTACCAGCAGGCGAAGATCCATGCCCAGGTCTTTACCAACCTGATCGAGGCCCGCGGCAACCTGGCCAACAACGGCATGAACCACGCGCTGCGCAACCTGACCATGATCAATGTGGTGTTCCTGCCCTTGAACCTGCTCGCCAGCATCGGCGGCATGTCGGAGTTCAGCATGATGACCGCCGGCATGCCCTGGTGGTTGACGTTCCCCGCGCTGCTGCTGGCCATGGCGGTACTTGGCGGGGCCATGGCCGTGGCTTTACGGCGTATGGCATGACCCGCCGTGCCAAGAAATAGTGTCAACGTGTACCCATCAACCCGCAGGACGAGACCATGGAAAATTCGGACATCGGATTATTTATGCTGGCGCTGATTGCAATTACAGGCACCCTGATAAGTCTGTTTGAACACCGCGCCGCACGCTCAGAAGAACCCAGCATCAAGCAGCCGGCAACCAAAGTTCAGCGGCGTCCTTGAACGTGGAATGGCGACCCACTCGCAAACTGGCGCCAACGTCCTCGAGAACAGCCATCCACATCGGTCGAGGTAACAGTGCCCCAGGGCGGGTCGCATTGCCTGGCCTGCCTCAGGGACAGGGCGCAACGGCAGATGACACCGGGTCAAGGAAGATCAGTTGCAAGGGCTCCGCCAACAGCTGTTCGGCCTGCTCGGCAAACCGCTGGAAGTGAGCGGTGGTCAGGTGCGCGTCCAGGGCCTGCTGATGGTCGAACGCCTCGCGCATGTAGAACGTCCCAGGCTCGTCGCTGCGTTCGAACAACATGTAGTCGCGGTTGCCGGGCTCCGCCCGAGTCGGTTCGATCAATGCCAGCAAGGCCGCTTTCAGCTTTGGTGCCTGGCCTGGCTTGGCCTTGAGGATGGCGAGGGAAACGAGGGGGTAATCTTGTCGGTTCATATCAAGCTCTTGGTCAGTGGCAAAGAGCAGGCGCGGTACTGCCTGCGTCAAGGTGTGCATGAGTTTCACCGGGCGTAGCGCCGGGAATGTGCGCGGCGCGGAGAAACACGGTTCGTTCAAGCATGCTCATGGCAGACCGGATCAACCGGTCCGCCGTTGTCTGTCAAACAGGTTTCAGAAGCCTTCCAGGACGATCTTGCCGCGCGCCTTGCCACTCTCGACCAGCGCATGGGCACGGCGCATGTTGGCGGCATTGATGGCGCCGAAATGCTCGCCCAAGGTGGTACGCAGGATGCCTTGATCGATCAGCCCGGCCACGCGCTCGAGCAGCTCGTGCTGGCGCACCATGTCGTCGGTTTCATAAAGCGAGCGGGTGAACATCAGCTCCCAGTGCAGCGACAGCGACTTGCGCTTGAGCGGCATGACGTCCAGGATCTGCGGGTCGTCAATCACGCCCAGGCGACCTTGGGGGCGCAGCACTTCAACCAGTTGCGCGAAGTGCTGATCAGTATGGGTGAGGCTGGCGACATGGCTGACCGACTCGATCCCCAGGGCCCGCAGCTGCCCTTGCAGCGGTGCACTGTGATCGATGACGTGATGGGCGCCCAGTTCGCGTACCCAGTTGCTGGTCTCGGCGCGGGAGGCCGTGCCGATAACCGTCAGGCGGGTCAGTTGCCGGGCCAACTGCAGCAGCATCGAACCGACGCCGCCGGCAGCGCCAACGATCAGCAGGGCATCGCCCTCCCCGCCGCCCTCCGCGATCCCCAGGCGATCGAACAGCAGTTCCCAGGCGGTGATGGCCGTCAGCGGCAGCGCGGCTGCCTGCGCCGCACCCAGGCTGCGCGGTTGATGCCCGACGATGCGTTCGTCAACCAGGTGATATTCACTGTAGCTGCCGGGCCTGGCGATGGAACCGGCGTAGTACACCTGGTCTCCGGGCTTGAACAGGGTCACCTGACGCCCGACTTCGCGGACGATACCGGCCGCGTCCCAGCCGAGTATTTTCGGCTCTCCCGTGAAAGTTCCCGCGCGTACCTTAGTGTCTACGGGGTTGACCGACACGGCTTTGACCTCGACCAGAATGTCCCTGGGCCCAGGGCTGGGCTTGGGCATGAAGATGTCCTGGAGAGACGCAGGGTCTTCGATAGGCAAGCCTTTGTGGATGAAACTGATCGCTTTCATAGGCACTCACTGCTGAATGTGGTTTGATTTGGCATCGAGTCTGGCGTGCCAGGCGTCCGGGAAAAACGGGCCCTGCCCGTCAACACTTTCATTGCAGGAGTGATAATGATCCGTCTCGACGACCTGGGTATCTTCGTTCGCAGCGCTGCGCTGGGCAGCTTTACCGCGGCGGCCCACGAGGCCGACCTGCTACCTGGCCAGGCAGCCGAGGCAGTCAAGCGCCTGGAGCGTGAACTGGATGTGCGATTGTTTGCCCGCACCACGCGCAGCTTGCGCCTCACAGCCGAAGGCGAGCAGTACCTGCCCTCGGCCCTTGTCGCCCTGGAAGCCCTCAGGCACGGGCGCGACAACCTGCGTCAGGAAAGCGCCCAGCTCAGCGGAACCTTGCAGGTGGCTGCACCCTCCGATCTGGGCCGCAACGTGCTGTTGCCCTGGCTCACGGCGTTTCGCCGAGAGCATCCACAGTTGAACCTGCGCTTGTTTCTCTCCGACCAGATCGCCGATCTTTTTCGCGATCCGGTAGATATCGCCATCCGCTATGGCCTGAACGCCGAAGCCAACTATATAGCCCTGCCACCAGCACCTTGGAACCGCAAGGTGCTGGTGGCCTCGCCCGAGTACCTGGCGCGGCAAGGCACCGTGCAAGCCCCCGAAGATCTGCTCGAACACCAGTGCCTGCTGTACATGCAGCAGGGGCGGGTCTACGACAAGTGGCAACTGGGAACGCAGACCGTCCAAGTGCGTGGCGCCCTGCTCTGCGACGACGCCGATATTGCCCGGCGCTGGGCCGTGGCCGGCGAAGGGATAACCTACAAGTCCTGGCTGGATGTGAGCGACGATGTGCTGGCGGGAAGACTTGTCGTGCTCATGCAGGATCACCCCGGGCCCGCCATGCCACTGAGCCTGGTGTGCCCGCACCGCAAGCAGTTGTCGCCTGCGGTAAGGCACCTGCACGCCTGGTTGTCCAGCCGCTTCGCCGAACTGGAGCGCGACTGATCAGCGCGAAGCCAACCACTCTGATCGAACGCACGCCGGCGCCCCGCTTGCACGCAATCGAATAATTTCAAGAGCTGCTTGACCAGGGAGAACGATCGTTCTACTCTGACTACATGGATAAGCCAATGACCGATACACGCGAAAAAATCCTGGCGACTGCCGAGAAGCTTATTTACGAGAACGGGATTCACGCCACGGGCATGGACCTCTTGGTAAAGACCTCGGGCGTCGCCCGTAAAAGTATTTATCGCTATTTTGCGAATAAAGACGACGTAGCAGCGGCGGCACTCAATGCACGCGATATACGCTGGATGACGTGGTTCAGAAGTGAATGCGAAAAAGCGCAAACGCCAGAGGCACGCATCCTTGGCATTTTTGATGCCCTCAAAAGTTGGTTCGAGTCAGAGGGTTTTCGCGGATGTGCTTTTATCAACACCGCCGGAGAGGTGGGTGACGCAGACGATCCTGTTCGACAGATCGCAAAACTGCATAAACAAAAGCTGCTGGACTACACGCTAGAACTGACCAGCGAATTAGGTGTTAACGATCCGACTGGCTTGGCCAAGCAACTTCTTTTGATTATAGAGGGCACGATAACCGTGGCCCACGTCATGGGTGATCACACCGCGCTCGACAGTGCACGAGAAATCGCAAAGGTTTTGCTCAAGGACGTGCAGCGCGCAAGCGCTTGAAGTTAAAGAAATACCCACTCAACTGAACCATCCAAAAGATTGGAGGCACCACCATGTCCAACGAACACACTCGTCCGCCACTTCCTCCTTTCACTCGCGAATCGGCGATTGAAAAGGTCCGACTCGCTGAGGATGGTTGGAATACCCGCGAACCCGAAAAGATTGCCCTGGCCTATACGGTGGACACCCAATGGCGTAACCGTGCCGAGTTTGCAAACAACCGTGAAGAAGCTCGGGACTTCCTTACTCGCAAGTGGAAGAAAGAACTGGACTACCGCTTGATCAAAGAGCTCTGGGCCTTCACCGACAACCGCATCGCCGTCCGTTACGCCTACGAGTGGCACGACGATTCGGGCAACTGGTTCCGCTCCTATGGCAACGAAAACTGGGAGTTTGAAGCCGATGGCTTGATGCACCGCCGTTTCGCCTGCATCAACGACATGCCCATCAAGGAAAGCGAGCGCAAGTTCCACTGGCCACTGGGTCGCCGTCCGGATGATCACCCAGGGCTGACCGAACTGGGCCTGTAAGTCAGGTTAAACCTGATCCTTTACATAGGGGATCAGGTTTTTTGTTTGAGGGGCACAGAGCATGGCCAAACGCAGGTTTCAATTCTCACCCCCTACTGCGCGGTAACAACGAATGCGGCGCCACGCCAAACGCCTTGCGAAACGCATGGCTAAAATGTGAAAAGTCTGAAAAACCAAACTCCAACGCCGCCTGCGAAACACTCTTTACCTGCCCACACTCAATCGCCGCGCGGCTAGCATTCAGCCGCTCCTTCCAGATCTCGGCAACCGGAGACTTCTGATGCCGGGCAAACGCCCGTGTCACCGTCCGTGTCGACACGTGATGTGCCAGGGCAATCGACTCGATCGACAGCTCCGGCTCAGTCAAATGGCGTTGAATGTAATTCATGATTCGCCCATAAAGATCCAGCTCCCGATGGGTAGTCTTCAGGTCCTGCAACTCAAGGCTGAGCACCAGCAGGTCGATGATGGTGTTGGAGTACCGTCGGGAGACGCCTTCGTCCTGCAACAACGGCGCAGAACTGGCCGCCTGGCCAATCATCTGCCGCAACGGGATCACTCCGGGGCGCCCCTCTTCCAGCACCAGCGCGGTGATGTCAGCGATGTGCGGGACACGCTGTGCGAGCAGCGGCCGGGGGATGCGGATAAGGTGGTTTTCGGTACCACCCAGGCTGAATCGAAACGGTTGGGTTGCGTCGTAAAGAAACACATTGCCAGCCGTGAGCCTGGCCTTGCGGTTGTGTTGTTCAATTTCGCCGTAACCGTCGAGGGTGACTCCCAACCATATGTCTTCGGCGGGGTCGCTGCGCAGGTGTTGCTCGGAGCGCACCCAGTGGTGCAGCGGCGACGACAGCGTCGTGACATCCAACGGGCCGATGCCGTTGACCTGCAGCGCCCCTTCGAAGTTGCTCTGCGAGGAGGGTTTGCTGTCTGCCGACAAACAATGGCGGCAGACCACCTCCCGCCAGTAATCAAAGCGACGGGATGGCGAAACGGCAAGGGTCGAATAGTGGTTGGTCTCAGCCATGATGGCGCTCACCTTCATGTGGCAACTTGAAAAAGGGGCACTGTTACAGAGGTTCGCATAGGCAATATTCACGCCAGCGGTATTCGCTGGCACAGGCTGCAGCCCTCTCAGCCTTCGTCCTCATGGCGCCAACTGGCGCTTTCCAAAAGCCCCCATATTGCTCCCCATTTCAGGGCAAAAAAGCTGCTTTTCCCTGGCCGCTGCACCATTGCGGCTCGTGCTCAAGCGGGTGTTACGGCGCTGTCGTTTCCAACCAAACGATTGTCCTTGCGAACAAAGCGACGTTGCCCAGTCCTCCCTAACTTTGACCTCACGTTGTTTCCAGCAACTGCGCTGATGAGGTAGCCCATGCAATTACAACAACAGCGAATCGCCGACGAGTTCAGGTGGCTGCATAGGCGCGACCTGGCGCCCGAAGAGTTTTTATCGTGGGTGCTCGAGTGGGCCGCGTGTGCACTGCGCGCCCGGCTGGCGAACGCTCCAGGCAATGCTGAGCGTGTTCTGAACATAAAATAACAAGGAGCCTGTGATGGAATCTGCAATCGACAAACACCTCGTGTGCCCGCGCACGTTATCGCGCCGGGTGCCTGATGATTACCAGCCGCCCTTCCCGATGTGGGTCGGCCGCGCTGATGAGCAGCTGACGCAAGTCGTGATGGCCTATCTGGGGGTGCAGTACCAGGGTGATGGTCAGCGTGAGCGGGCCTTGCAGGCGATGCGCGAGATTCTCGACAGCTTTGGCTTGAACGACGGCCCGCTGACTCACGACCTGACGCACCACACCGACAGCAGCGGCTACGACAACCTGATGATCGTCGGCTACTGGAAAGATACCGGCGCTTACTGCCGCTGGTTACGCTCGCCTGAGGTGGATGGCTGGTGGAGGTCGCCGCAACGCCTGAATGATGGCCTTGGTTACTACCGCGAAATCACCGCGCCGCGGGCCGAGCAGTTCGAGACGCTGTATGCGTTCCAGAGCGATTTGCCCGGGGTCGGGGCGATCATGGACAACACCAGTGGCGAGATTGAGGAACACGGTTACTGGGGCTCGATGCGCGACCGTTTCCCGGTGTCGCAAACGGACTGGATGAAGCCGAACGGCGAACTGCGAGTCGTGGCTGGCGACCCGGCCAAAGGCGGTCGGGTGGTGGTGATCGGCCATGACAATATTGCCTTGATTCGCTCGGGCCAGGACTGGGCAGCGGCAGAAGCGGCTGAGCGCTCGCTGTACCTGGATGAAATCTTGCCGACCTTGCAGGATGGTATGGATTTTCTGCGCGATAACGGCCAGCCGCTGGGCTGTTACAGCAATCGCTTTGTACGCAATATCGACGCGAACGGCAATTTGCTCGACATGAGTTACAACATCGGCCACTGGCGTTCATTGGAGAAACTCGAACGCTGGGCGGAATCGCACCCCACTCATCTGCGTATTTTCGTCACCTTCTTTCGGGTAGCGGCAGGGCTCGAGAAGTTGCGGCTCTATCACGAAGTCTCCGTGTCGGATGCAAGCAGCCAGGTGTTCGAATACATCAACTGCCACCCACACACCGGCATGTTGCGCGACGCAAAAGTCAGTTCCAACTAGCCCCCAACTCCACGTTTAGCCCCGCACCTGCCGTCCCTGCGGCAGTGGGGCTCTTTTTGCCCAGAATAAAGGACCTCTGTCCATGAAACAGCTCCGTTACCTGATGCTCGCGGCAGCCGTGCCAAGCGTGTGTGCGCAAGCGTTCGAAGTTGATCCGGGTGATTATGAAGCGCTGCCGGTGGGTGCAACGATCGGTGTGGTCTATTACCAGCATTCCACCACCGACAGCGCTTACGCCAACGGCCACAAAGTCAGCTCCGATTTCAACCTGACCTCCAACGTCGGCATCCTGCGGCTGCTGCACGTCTATCAATTGACTGATCGACTGACCCTGGAGCCGCAATTTCTGCTGCCGTTCGGCCGCGTATCGAGCAGCGGCGATGCCTCGGCCCTGGGCGACACCAGCGGCGTTGGCGACCTCACCCTGACGGCACCGCTCAAGTACCGCTTGAACGAGGCCAACGACATCCTTGGCGCCACCGTTTACCTCACCGCCCCCACTGGCACTTACGACCGCGACGACGCGCTCAACCTTGGCGAGAACCGCTGGAAGGTCGATCTGCAGGCCGCCTACGTCAAACATTTGGGCGAAAAATGGGCTGTCGACCTGGTCGGTGATGCCATCTGGTACAGCGACAACGACGACTTCGGCTCCAGCTCTGCGCGCCGTGAACAGGAGGTTTCCTACGGGGCGCAACTGATGGGGCGCTACATCGTAGACCCAGGCACTTCACTGGCAATTGGCCTCGGTCACGCCTGGGGCGGGGAAAACCAGATTGACGGAACAGCGCAGGACGACCGCGCCGAAACCACCAACTTGCGCCTCACCGCGAACAAGTTCTTCACCGCCAAGGACCAGCTGCAGGTGCAACTTGGCCGTGACCTCGCGGTAGAAAACGGCCCCAAGGAAAACTTCCGCCTGAACCTCAGGTACGTCCGGGTCTTTTAACCCAAGGCCCGTTGGCACCAGCAAGCCCCCCAGCAGATACGGAGCACCAGAACATGACTGATCAACAGGCAACCCCTGAACAGCAACCTTCGTTGTATACCCGCCTCGGCGGCTATGACGCTATCTACCAGTTCGCCGGCGCGGTACTGCGCAAGACCATGGCCCACCCGGCGATCGGTCATATCTGGGCACACATGTCCGAGTCGACCTTCCAGAAGGAACACATCAACTTCGTCGACTTCCTCTCGCAACACTGGGGTGGCAGCGCCAAGTACCGCGGCCGGGACATGGTTACCGCACACCGCGGCATGGGGCTTACCGAGGTTCATTGGCAAGCCACGCTGGATTGCCTGGAGGAATGCTACAACGACTACAACCTGTCACCGGAACTGCGCAAGGAGGTCAACGACTTCCTGGTCAAGTTCAAACCCGCCGTGATCGGCAGCCCCTCCTACCGCGATGTGGTGTTGGCCAACCCCACGATGGACCCGGCCAAAGGCATGAAAAGCGTCGGCGTAGTGTGGCCCGCACGCACCGATTCGGCTGAGCAGGCAGCCGTGCCCAAGCTGGAGCCGTAAGCCCACCCGGCCACATTCAGGACGCACTCCACTTGGCGCAACGCAGTCCTGCTCAACAAAGCGACTGTCCTGCTCAGCCAAGTACCGCTCGCGCGCTGGCGCTAGCTTGTTACCAGGCCCAGCCGCGGCGAGCCTCTCGAACAGTCATTTACCGGCCCCTGCGGCCTGCCACCGGAAACAGGACACCCCATGGCCATCATCCGCCCGACGCTCGAACAGTTGCAGTCCCTCGCCAGCCGCCTGCACATGCAGCTGACCCCGAACAAGCCAGCGAATACCTGGCGCTCATGCAGGCAAGCCTCGACGCCTATGACCTGATCGACGAACTGCCGGACTTCATCCCCTTGGTGCGCTACGAGCGCACTGCGGGTTACCGCCCCTCCAGCCGGGAGAACCCGTTGAACGCCTGGTACTACCGTACCGAGGTGATGGGCGCCAGCACCGGCAAACTGCTCGGCAAAACAGTCGCACTCAAGGACAACATCTCGCTGGCGGGCGTGCCGATGATGAACGGTGCCGCGCCACTGGCCGGTTTTGTGCCGTCATTCGATGCCACTGTAGTTACGCGTTTGCTCGACGCCGGGGTGACCATCCTCGGCAAGGCCACTTGCGAGCACTACTGCCTGTCCGGCGCCAGCCACACCTCGGACCCGGCACCCGTGCACAACCCATTGCGCCCTGGTTTCAGCACCGGCGGTTCGTCGTCGGGCAGCGCCGCGCTGGTTGCGGCGGGCGAAGTTGACCTAGCGGTGGGCGGCGATCAGGGCGGTTCGGCGCGTATTCCCGCAGCGTGGTGCGGCATCTATGGCATGAAGCCGACTTTCGGGCTGGTGCCGTACACCGGGGTGATGGCGATCGAGGCCACCTTCGACCATGTCGGCCCGATGACCAGCAACGTGCGCGACAACGCGCTCATGCTCGAAGTCATGGCCGGTGCCGACGGGCTTGACCCACGCCAAGGCGTGCCCGAAGTCGATACCTATGGCAACTACCTCGAGCGCGGTGTACGCGGGCTGCGTATCGGCATCCTCCAGCAAGGTTTCCAGCTCGCTAACCTTGATCAGCGCGTTGGCGACAAGGTGCGCAGCGCCATCGCCCGCTTCGAGGCGTTGGGCGCAGTGGTCGAGGAAGTATCGGTTACCGAGCATACGCTGGCCGGCTCGCTATGGAGCCCGATCGGCTGCGAAGGCCTGACCATGCAGATGATGCACGGCAACGGCGCGGGCTTTAACTGGAAAGGCCTGTACGACGTCGCCTTGCTCGACAAGCAGGCCGGCTGGCGGACCCAGGCCGACGCCCTGTCGCCCTCGCTCAAGCTGTGCATGCTGGTTGGCCAGTTTGGCCTGGAACACTACCACGGCCGTTACTACGCGAAGGCGCAGAACATCGCCCGTTTCGCGCGCGCCGGCTACGACAAGGCGCTGGAGCGCTACGACCTGCTGGTAATGCCAACCGTGCCCATCATCGCCCAGCCGCTGCCAGCGCCAGGTTGCTCGATCACCGAGAGTGTCTCGCGCGCGCTGGAGATGCTCGGCAATACCGCCGCGCAAGACATCACCGGCCACCCGGCCATGTCCATCCCTTGCGGCCTGGTCGACGGCCTGCCGGTGGGGCTGATGCTGGTCGGCAAGCACTATGCCGAAGGCACGATCTATCAGGCCGCGGCAGCGTTCGAGGCCGCGGTGGACTGGCGCACGCTGTGACCCAGGCAGCAGGCGCTGCGCCCCTGAAAAAATACCGCTGGCACAACAACAGATTTCAACAACCGTGTTGGACGAGAGGAGTAATCCCATGACGGCAACTTCAACCCCTGGTGAGCGCGCGCGCGCATTGTTTGCAGTGCTCAAGCGCAAAGACCTCATCCCCGAGGGCTACATTGAACAGCTCACCCAGCTGATGGAACACGGCTGGAGCCCGGAAAACGGCGCGCGCATCGTCGCCAAGGCCTGGGTCGATCCGCAGTTTCGCGAGCTGCTGCTCAAGGACGGTACGGCCGCCTGCGCCCAGTTCGGCTTCACCGGCCCACAGGGCGAATACATCGTCGCCCTGGAAGACACCCCGCAGTTGAAAAACGTGATCGTCTGCAGCCTGTGCTCCTGCACGAACTGGCCGGTGCTGGGCCTGCCACCTGAGTGGTACAAGGGCTTCGAGTTCCGTGCGCGGTTGGTCCGGGAGGGGCGCACGGTATTGCGCGAGCTGGGCACTGAGTTGCCCGGCGACATGGTGGTCAAGGTCTGGGACACCAGCGCTGAAAGCCGCTACCTGGTGCTGCCGCAACGACCAGCGGGCTCAGAGCATATGAACGAAGAGCAGTTGCGGCAACTGGTGACCAAGGATGTGCTGATCGGCGTCGCCCTGCCCCGCGTTGGCTGAGCAAGGCCGCCCAACCCCATTCAACTTCCGGAGTGTTCAATATGGATGGCTTTCACGATCTCGGCGGTTTCCAGGGCTTTGGCAAAGTGCCCCACCGCATCAACAGCCTGAGCTACAAGCAGGTGTTCAAGCAGGACTGGGAACACCTTGCCTACAGCCTGATGTTCATTGGCGTCGACCACCTGAACAAGTTCAGCGTCGACGAGATACGTCATGCCGTCGAACGCATTGACGTGCGCCAGCACGTCGGCACCGAATACTACGAGCGTTATGTGATCGCCACTGCCACGCTGCTGGTCGAAACAGGCGTCATCACACAGGCCGAACTGGATGAAGCACTCGGCTCGCACTTCAAGCTGGCCAACCCCGCCCATGCGCAAGGGCGTGCTGCAATTACCGGGCGAGCGCCTTTTGAAGTGGGCGACCGGGTCATCGTACGCGATGAATACGTGGCCGGGCATGTGCGCATGCCTGCATATGTGCGCGGCAAGCAAGGCGTAGTGCTGCACCGGACCACTGAACAGTGGCCGTTTCCGGACGCGATTGGCCATGGCGACCAGAGCGCTGCGCATCAACCGACCTACCATGTCGAGTTCCGCGTGCGGGACCTGTGGGGCGATGCCGCGGACGACGGCCTGGTGGTGGTAGACCTGTTCGAAAGCTATCTGGACAAGGTCGAAAGCCCGCGAGTGGTGCGCGCATGATTGCCGGCGCCCAGGCAGGCCGGCTGCCGGTGACGGTCCTTTCAGGCTTCCTCGGCGCAGGCAAGACCACCCTGCTCAACCACATCCTGCGCAACCGCCAGGGCCTGAAGGTGGCGGTTATCGTCAATGACATGAGCGAGGTCAACATCGATGCCGCCCAGGTCCAGCGCGACGTTGCGCTGTATCGTGGCCAGGATGAACTGATAGAGATGAGCAACGGCTGTATCTGCTGCACCCTGCGCGCCGACCTGCTTGAGCAGATCAGCGCGCTGGCGCGCCAGCAGCGTTTCGATTACCTGTTGATCGAGTCCACCGGGATTTCCGAGCCGATGCCAGTCGCCGAGACCTTTGCCTTTCTCGACGCCAACGGTTTCAGCCTCAGCGAACTGGCGCGGCTGGATACGCTGGTGACGGTGGTCGATGCCAGCCAGTTCATGGCCATGCTCGACTCACCCGAAACCGTCGCGCGGGCCGACGTCGCCACGGATGACAGCAGGCGCCCGCTGGCCGATCTGCTGATCGAGCAGGTCGAGTATGCCAACGTGATTCTGGTCAACAAACGCGACCTGGTCGATGAGGCGCAGTACCAGGCCCTGCAGGCAGTTCTCGCCGGGCTCAATCCAGGCGCACAGATCCTGCCGATGGTGGCCGGCAACGTCGCGCTGTCGAGCATCCTCGGCACCCAGCTGTTCGATTTGCCCAGCCTTGCCGCAGCGCCCGGCTGGATGAAACAGATGGACGCGCACGACGCCCCGGCCGGCGAGTCGCAGACCTATGGCGTGACGTCATGGGTGTACCGAGCGCGCGCCCCGTTCCATCCGCAACGCTTGCTTGATTTTCTCGCCCGGCCCTGGCGCAACGGCCGTCTTCTGCGCAGCAAAGGTTATTTCTGGCTTGCCAGCCGCCACCGCGAAATCGGCTTGCTGGTACACAGCGGCCAGCAGTTTCAATGGGACTACGTTGGCCATTGGTGGAACTTCATCGACCCGTCACAGTGGCCGCAGGACAAGTATCGCTTGCAGGGCATCATGGCCAAGTGGGACAGCATCGTCGGCGATTGCCGTCAGGAGCTGGTGTTCATTGGCCAGGACCTGGATACCCAGACACTGCAACGCGAACTCGACCATTGCCTGTTGAGTGCAGAAGAAATCGCCATCGGTCCGTTGGCCTGGGCAAGGTTGCCGGGGGCCAGCGCGTTCGACAACCGGGCCTTGTCGGCCAGCAAGACGCAGTCATTACCGGCTGATGCCATTTTCTAGTTGGAGGTGCGGAGTACGTCTCGCCGAAAGTCGGCAACCGTTTTGCAGTGGCGAGACAACCGGCCCGTTAACCCCATCAGCTCGACATTGCGCTCTGCCTGGCTGTTCATCTATTGGGCATATTTCCTGGCCCCGTAAACACAGATGACAGCCCCCAGCGTCACGAGCAGCATCGTCCAGCTGACATGCTCGTGCAGAAGCAACGCTGCCAGCCCAAGCCCCATGAACGGCTGAAAGAGTTGCAATTGGCCCACTGCCGCAATCCCCCCCTGGACGAGCCCTCGGTACCAGAACACAAACCCGATCAGCATGCTGAACAGTGAAACGTAGCCAAAGCTGAACCACGCAGGGGCACTTACCCTGGCAAAGTCATCAGGGGCTGGAAGATTGACTACCGTCAGCAGCAGCATGAACGGCAACGCTACCAGCAACGCCCAGCTGATCACCTGCCAACCACCCAATGTCCGCGAGAGGCGCGCTCCTTCGGCATAGCCCAACCCACAGACCACAACCGCAGCCAACATCAGCAGATCGCCCACCGCCGACGCCTCGCCTCCGTTCATCAACGCATAGCCAGCGACCAACCCGGCACCTGTCAACGAGAACAGCCAGAACAATGGCCGAGGTCGTTCACCGCCCCGCAAAACCGCAAATCCTGCGGTACACAATGGCAGGAGCCCGACAAAAACAATGGAGTGAGCAGAGCTTATGTGCTGAAGGGCAAATGCTGTCAGTAGCGGGAAACCGATAACGACGCCGAGCGCTGTTACGGCCAAAGGCGACAAATCCCGCCGTTTAGGTCGAGGCTGGCGTAGCACGATCAGAAAAAGCGCGCCCAGCATGGCGGCAATTGTCGCCCGGGCACAGGTGAGGAACGTCGGTTCGAAGTCGGCCACTGCCACTCGGGTTGCCGGCAACGAACCCGCAAAAATGGCGACGCCTATGAAACCGTTGATCCACCCGGTTGCTGATTTTTCCATCGGTAAGTCCTCGATAAGCCAAGGCTCAGTACATCACCGACAGGCTAACCCAGGCCATGTACAATCCAATACACTTAAACCAAACTGTTATGCATATGACTCCAGCACAGTTGAGGGTGCGATGAAACGGGACGGAACGCGAATTCGAACTGTCATGGGTGAAATCCAGTCGCGGATAGCCTCTCGAACCTACACACCAGGCGCGAGAATTCCCTCGGTGCGTGCGATGGCTCAGACCATGCAGGTGTCGGTTTCTACGGTGCTTGAGGCCTATGAAAGGCTGATGGCAGAGGGTGTACTCAATTCTCGTCCTGGCTCCGGCTTTTACGTAGCCGGGCCAGTGGCGCCCTTGGTACTCACCGAACTCGGCCCAAGGCTTGATCGTGAAGTGGACCCGCTGTGGATCTCGCGTCAGTCTCTTGACACCGCTAGCGATGCGTTGAAACCGGGGTGCGGGTGGCTACCTGCCTCCTGGATGTTCGAAGCCGGCTTGCGCAAAGCGCTTCGCACCGTTGCCCGATCCGACACATTGAAACTGACTGAGTACGCCTCGCCACTTGGGCATCTGCCGCTCAGGCAATTCTTGTCACGGAAGCTGACAGGCATCGGGATCGAAGCCCCACTTGAACAGATCATGCTCACTGAGTCCGGCACCCACGCCATCGACCTGATCTGCCGTTTTCTGCTGGAGCCGGGGGACACTGTGCTGGTCGACGACCCCTGCTATTTCAATTTTCACGCATTGCTGAAAGCGCACAGGGTGAACATCGTAGGCGTTCCCTACACCGCGACGGGCCCGGACATCGATGCTTTTGGCGCTGCCCTGCTCGCGCATTCTCCCCGGTTGTACATAACCAATTCAGGCATCCACAACCCGACCGGCGCCACCCTGTCTCCGGTCACGGCACACAGGTTGCTGAAGCTGGCCGACACCTCCAGCCTGGTGATCGTAGAGGACGACATCTTCGGGGATTTCGAGAATGCACCAGCGCCACGGCTGTCTGCCTTCGATGGCCTCTCTCGCGTCATCCAGATAGGTAGCTTTTCAAAGACCATCTCTGCTTCGATTAGATGCGGCTACATCGCGGCTCGCAGTGACTGGATCGAGAGCCTGGTCGATCTCAAGATTGCGACCACATTCGGGGGTGGCCGCCTGGCCGCGGACATCATCCATCTGGCGATTACCGATAGCGGGTACCGGAAACACATGGAAAGTGTTCGCCTCAGGCTGGCCGAGGCTATGGACAGAACGGTAGCGAGGCTTCAAGCCATTGGTATCAAGCCCTGGATAACGCCCCAGTCAGGCATGTACGTCTGGTGCCAACTTCCTCAAGGCAAGGATGCAGCAACGCTGGCTCGGGCTTGCTTGAATGAAGGTGTAGTACTGGCGCCCGGAAATGCGTTCAGCCAGTCGATGGCTGCGGGTGACTTCCTCCGTTTCAATGTCGCCCAATCGGCTGATGCCAAAATTTACGAAGTATTGAAACGGACACTGAGCGCTTAGTGGCGAAACTTCCTGTTTAACCACGTCAGCTCATTCCGCCCACCCACGATGAACGCCCTGTTTCGAGGAGGCGACGCTGTCGCTTCCTCGAAAAGGGACAAAGTGTTTCAGCTAGTGCAATGAGGGCGACATCAGCACAAATCAGGACACCCAGGATTCCACTTCTTCTGCCCCGTACTGGGCTTTCCATTCCTTGAGCAGCTTGTGGTTGCCACCCTTGGTCTCGATGACCTCTCCATTATGCGGGTTCTTGTACTGCTTCACTTGCCGAGCACGGCGTGGGGCTTTCTCTGTAGCCGCAGGAGCTGCGGACCGGCGACTGGCCTGAGGATCCAGGATGTTGATGATATCGCGCAGGCTGTAACCGTATTTGCTTAGCAGGTCACGCAGCTTGGTCTCGAACTCGATCTCTTTCTGAAGCTCACCGCTGCTTTTCATGGCTTCCAGTTCGGCCAACTGGGCCGCCAACTTCTGTTCAAGCTGTCTAAACTCTGCCAAACGCGACATGTGCATACTCCTGAATACGTGGATGCTGTTTAGAGAATCCTAACGCAGTTCAAGTTCAAACCAAAATTAAAAATCAGCGGCAAAGATCTACCGTCAGCTCGACGACATTGGGTATATCTCCTTCTTGGCGCTGTATGAAATACCTTGATACTCGGTAAGGCCGCGTTGAAAACAGCCTCGGAATGCTCAATTACAACCCGTAAACTCCGCTTCCTCGGCTGTTTTCGCCTTGCCTGAACTTCGTCTCAACGCTGTTCATACAGACACTAGAACTCCACCTTCCCCCGCCCCGCCTTGACAGTGCTCCGCCTGGCTTTTCCTTCGAGGCGGCGGGTCTTCGAGCCGAGGGTCGGCTTGGTGGGGCGGCGTTTCTTTTCGGTCTTGCCTGCGGTGATGATCAACTCGGCAAGACGCGCCAATGCGTCAACACGGTTCTGCTCCTGAGTGCGGTACTGCTGGCCCTTGATGATCAACACGCCGTCGCCGGTGATGCGACTGTCACGCAGCGCCAGCAGCCGCGCCTTGTAAAACTCGGGCAACGATGAGGCCGGGATGTCGAAGCGCAGGTGTACCGCGCTGGACACTTTGTTGACATTCTGCCCACCCGCGCCTTGCGCGCGGATGTATGTGAGTTCGATTTCGGCATCTGGCAGATGCACGTTATTGGAGATAGTCAGCATGATAGGGCCCTTGTCATTGCCCATTATCACAGACTGCGCCGCTCCCCCATAGCACAATGCAGGGTTCTTTGAATCAGTGCGCAAGCCGACCCAAGCGAGCACTCCCCTCGTCGGGGCCGTGCACTTCATGCCAGCCAGAGCTAGAACGCGTGCGCCATCACAGCGTTGCGCTCTGCTTTACCGGCAGTTGTACACGAAACGTTGTTCCCACTCCGACCTGGCTTGATACGGTTATCTCCCCACCGTGTTTCTTTACAATGCCATAGGAAAGGGACAGGCCTAGCCCTGTACCTTGGCCGACGGGCTTGGTGGTGAAAAAAGGATCGAAGATTTTCTTGATGTTCTCCGGTGCTATCCCCGCGCCTGTGTCTGCAACTTCGATGCACACCCAGGCGCCTTGATGAGCAGTGCCCAATGTGATGGTGCCCCGCTCGGGGCCCATGGCTTGGGCGGCGTTGAGCACCAGGTTCATTATCACTTGGTTGATCTGCGACGGCAGGCATTCGACAGGGGGTAACGGTTGGTACCGTTTTACCAGGTCGGCTTTATGTTTCAGCTCGCTCGCGACGATGTTAAGCGTGGAGTCAATGCCCTGCTGCAAATCGGCTAATTGCCACTGCTGAGCGCTATCAACGCGCGAGAAGTCTTTGAGGTCCTTGACGATATGCGCCACTCGACCGATTCCGTCCTTGGACTCCTTGATGAGGATCGGGATGTCTTCCATGAGGAACTCCAGTTCCGTCTGCTCACGAAGCCTTTGCAAGCGCCCAGTGGTTTCGTTTGCGCCGAGCATCAGTTCGGCCTCGCGATAGGCGTCGAGCATCGCTGCCAGTTGCTGGAAGTACCCTCCCAGAGTGCCCAGGTTGGAGGACACGAAACCGATCGGATTGTTGATCTCGTGCGCTACGCCGGCGGCCATCTGCCCCAACGAGGCGAGCTTCTCCGATTGCACCAGTTGGCTTTCCAGCTGCTTGCGCTCCTCGATCTCCAGCTGCAGCGCCTCGCTGGCCTGGGTCAGTTGCTGGGTACGCCGCTCTACCCGCTGTTCGAGCTGGTGCATTTTCAGCGAGGCTCGTTGGGTCATTTCCCACTTGGTCAGCAAGGTGCTGGCCATTTGCTGGACCTCGATGTTGTCGAACGGTTTTTTCAGGATCAGCAAGCGATCGTGGGCCTGCAGCCGGTCGAGCAACTCATCCCAGGAATAGTCCGAGTAGGCAGTGCAGACAACTACCTGCAACAGCGGGTCCTCTTCCCACAGGTGCTCAATGGTCTGAGCGCCATCCCATCCACCTGGCATTCGCATGTCGACGAAGGCTAACGCGTAGGGCTTGCTGGCCTGCAGCGCACGCTTCAGCAGGCCGAGACCTTCCTCACCGCCATAGGCTGAATCGAGTTCGAATACCGGTCGTTCGTTCTTGACCTGCTCGCCGAACAACAACCCTTCCATCTCGTCCAGCTCAGAGTTCTGCGATCTGGCCGGGGCAAGGATCTTGCGAAAGTCCTCGTGGATAGTCGGCATGTCATCGATCAGCAGGATCCGGCGATTGATCATGTCACTCATGCAGGCTCCGTCACCGCGATCAGCGGGATCCTCAGGGTAAAGACAGCACCCAAGCCAGGGCCGTCGCTGTGTGCGGTCAGGTGACCATTCATCTCGATGGCGGCCAGGGCACAACTGTGCAAGCCGAAGCCATGCCCGTCCTTGCGCGTGGTGAAGCCATGGGCAAAGATCTTCTGCAGGTTTTCAGGGGCAATGCCTTCGCCTTCGTCCAGCACGCTCATTTCCAGGAAGCCCCCCTCAACGATGCGCGTCCTGAGGATCATCGTCCGCGGGTCGCTGCCGGGGCCGGACATGGCGTACTTGGCGTTGCTGATCAGGTTGATCAGAATCAGCAACAGCCGATGCCGGTCGCCCATCACCATAGGCAGATCTGCGAAGTCGCGCACTACCCTCACTTGATGCCGGGTCAACGCGCCTGCGTTCATGCGCAGCGCGTCCTCGACCAGGTCGTTGACCGACAGCGGCTCTGGCACATTTTTAGCGCCGGCATAGGATTGCTGGGTGGCCACCACTTCCTTGATGTGGTCGATGCTCTTGTTCATTCGTTCCAGCTCGATCGCCATCTCCTTCTGTTCATCGGCGATCGCCTCGGTCAGCTGGTTGAGGTAGCCAGGAAGCAACCGGCCTCTGGGATCCTCGTCGAGAAACCGACCGATGTCAGTGGCATGCTCGCGAAACAGTTGCATGGCCTTGCCCAAACCCTGGGTTTTGCTGCTGCGCAACGTTCGAGCGATGAGATCAGAGGATGTGTTCACGCTGTTGAGCACGTTGCCCACGTTATGCAACACATTGGTGGCGATCTCCGCCATACCTGCCTGGCGCGCGGCGTTGAACAGCTCGCTCTGAGCGTTCCGGAGCGCCAGGGTGCGTTCCTCGACCCGCTGTTCCAGGACGTCATTGGCGCTTTGCAATGCGTTGTTGACCCGTCTCACCTCGGCGAAACTGCGCACCAGCAGCCCTGCCAGGCAAATGACCGAGAACATCAGCAAGCCTGATAGCCATAACGTGTAGAGATGGTTTTTACGGTTGATCTTTTCAACCTGCTGTTGATCCCTGTCCAAAAGGCTGGTGATCGTATCCAGGCGCTCGGCAACCGGGATCGCCTCGATCTGCTCGAGCAGGCGGTTGACGACAGGTTGCTCGCGCAGGATCAACGCCACGTGATTGCTCAACAGATTGAGGGGCGTCTGGAATTCTTTGGGCAGGTTCTCCGTGTTAACAGCCAAGTTGCCTAACCCCACCTCTATCTCGGCAGCCCTTTCCACAGAGGTAACCTGCGCGAACTCCAGGGCACTCAGCAAGAGGTCATAGGTGTCAGTGACGAATCCGTGTACCTCCTGCCGATTCGGGGCCAGCATGGTGTTGATCTGGGCCTGAATACCGTCCTCGGCGGTGGGTAGAAATGCCAACGAATTTCGCAGCAAGGCATTATGCGACTTGAATTGCTCCACGAGCCGAGCCTTTTCCCCGAACGCAGAAAGAAAACCGTCATGGGCATCGCGCCACTGGTCTGAGTCATCGCGCCCTTGCTCGGCTTCCCGGCGGTCGAATCGTGCCCACAGCCGCTTCATCTCCTTGAGAGGAATCACAAGTGGATCGTAGTTATGGGAGACGGCTACCCGGGCCTTGAGCACCTCGTTTTCCCATACAGCATCCTGTTGCTTGAGCTGACGAATGAGATCTCGGGATTCGTTGTAGGTCTGGGTCTGCTCTGACCCGGAATTCAGGTACAAGTACAGCAGCATCGACGCCAGTACAAAGACCAACCCACTGAATAGAATCAGGCTTGTACGCCGGGAAATCACCCTCATGGCTGACCCGCCTTTTCAGCAGTAAGGGTTTTGAGGAACAGCGTGATGAGCCTGCGGTCCTCATCGCTTGGGATTCGTCCAAGCTGATACTGGAACATCACGTCGATCGCACGCTCCAGCGTAGGCGCCGAGCCATCGTGAAAATAGGGCGCGGTCATCGCCACATTGCGCAGGCTCGGCACTTTGAACACCCCCCGGTCGGCCTCCTCTGCGGTCACGTTGAAGCGGCCCTGATCCGCCTCGGTGGGGTTGCCGCGGTCAGCGATGTAGTCGCCGAACACGCCAAATTTCTGGAACATGTTGCCCCCAATATTCACCCCTTGGTGGCAGGCGATGCAGCCATAGTCCTTGAAGCGCTGGTAGCCGTATTTTTCGTCCAGGGTGAGCGCCTCGGTATCGCCCTGCAGGTAACGATCGAAGCGTGCGCCGGGGGTAAGTAGCGTCCTTTGGTAATCGGCCAACGCGCTGAGGATGTTGTCCTTTGTCACCGCGTCCAGGTAGGCATCCTTGAACGCCTGGCGGTAACGCACGTCTGCGGCGATGCGCTGCTCGATCACGCGCCAGTCTCCGCCCATCTCGTGAGCGCTGGTGATCACGGCATCCCCCTGCTCCTCGAGTGACTCGACCCGGCCATCCCAGAACTGCCGGAAATTAAGGCTGGCATTGAGTACCGTTGGCGTATTGAGCGTAAGCGGCAGGCCATCTGCACCCATGGAGAACGCCCGGCCATCGACCCCGTACGTGTCCAGACGGTGACAACTGGCGCAGGACAGTGTGCCGTTGCGCGACAACCGCGGATCGTTGAACAACTGGCGGCCCAGCTCGACACGCCCAGGTGCCAGAGCGGGAATCGGAGGCAGTGGCTTGAGCGGCTCGTCCAGCAGCTCGGCCCCGCTGTCCACACTCAGAACGAATAGCACCCACAGGCTCAGGCAACGTCGCAAGCGCTGCGGGTGAAGAACGGAACGAAAACGACAGGTTGTCTGCGCGAACATCCGGGAGAATCCTTTTCCCTGGGCTTACGGATATACAGAAGGGTGGTGCCATGCCGTCAGGTTAGATGCCTTCCAGACAATTTGCCTGCCACCCGCCACGCCTTGCTCCGACACCTGTCGCGGAAAAATGATCTAGCCTTTGACCTAAGCACTCGTTGAGCTCGAGTGCCTCCATAGATCGACCGCGTGAGGCCTGCCATGGAAGTGCAACCGAACCCGAACCCACCCTATCGGCCGACCGTGTTGCTAGTGGACGACGAGGAGTCGATCCTTAGCAGTCTGCGTCGGCTATTGCGTGGCCAACCCTATGACGTGAAGCTGGCGACCAGCGGCGAACAGGCACTGGCGCAGATGGCCGAGGGCCCGGTAGACCTGGTGATGAGCGATGCGCGCATGCCTGGTATGGACGGCGCCACCTTGTTGGCACAGATCAATCAGCATCACCCATCGACCGTCAGGATCTTGCTGACCGGCTACGCCGACCCGAGCGCAATCATCAAGGCCGTCAATGACGGTCAGCTCCACCGTTACATCAGCAAGCCCTGGAACGACGACGAATTGCTACTGACCTTGCGCCAGGCCCTGGAGCACCAGCATTCCGAACGCGAGCGCCAACGCCTGGAGCTGCTGGCACGTCGGCAGAACGCCCAGTTGAGACTGCTCAATAACGACCTGGAGAAACGCGTTGCAGCCCGTACCGCGGAGCTGCAGCAGACCGCTGACATGCTCGACCTGGCCTACGAAGAACTGAAACACAGCTATGTGACCGGGACTGAAGTGTTCTCGATGTTGGCTAATCTGCGGCTGCCTCCAGCCAAGCAGACCAATCGACAGATCATCGAACTGGTGCGTTGCTACTGTCGGGCCCACGCCTTGGACGAGGCGATCAGCCGCGATCTGGCCATGGCTGCGGCGCTGTACAACATAGGCAAATTGAGTTGGCCGGATAGCATGATCGTTGCCCCTTCGGACCAGTTGATGCACAGCGACCGCGACCGCTATCGCGACTACCCACGCCAAAGTGAAGCGCTGCTGATGACCCTTGAGCCCATGAAAGATGCCGCGCGCCTGATCCTGCATCACCAGGAACACTGGGACGGCAGCGGTTTCCCCGACCGGCTCAAGGGTGAAGCTATCCCGTTCGGCGCTCGCTTGCTCAAGCTGGCCGTGGACTTCGTTGAGCTGCAACGGGGTTTGATTCTTGAACGGCAGATGAACAGTGACGAGGCCTTGCTCTACCTGCGCAAGTACGCCGGCCGGTTGTATGACCCAGCACTCCTTGAGGATTTCGTCCAGGTTTGCGCCTCGTTCCACAGCGATCTCACCCTGGTGGACCCTGAAGTCCAGGTGTGTACCACCCGTGACCTGGCGCCGGGAATGGTGCTTGCGCGCAACCTGAACGCCGACAACGGCATGTTGCTGCTTAACGCCGGCAAGGTTTTGAGCGCCGCGCTGGTGGAGAAGCTGGTGGCCTTTGAATCGATGGAGGGTGGTAAGTACTGCATTTTCGTTCGGGTCCCCTCGAACGAGCCTATAACGCCTGGAAGATCAGACTTGGCGCCGTGCTGAATGGCAGTGGGGCGTTCATTCAGCCCTGCACCGCCAGGACTGCGCGTACGGCACGCCGTCGCCCCTCCACACCGGCGATACGCCCAAGCGCTATGCTTGCTCTGGCAGGAGGGCCGCGCATGTGTGGAAGGTTGAGTCAGTACCGAGGCATACACGACTTTGTCGAAACCCTGAGCCTGCCAGAGGCCTGGCGGAACAACGTCGGCGACCAGCCACTTGGCCGGTACAACGTCGCTCCGACCACGCTGGTGGCAGTGCTGCGAATGGATGAAGCAGGCCCGCGGGCGGACCTGGTGAGATGGGGCTGGCGGCCGCATTGGGCGACCGACCGTGCTGCGCCGATTAACGCCAGGGTCGAAAAGGTCGCACACGGCCCCTTCTTCCGGGCGATCTGGCCCCACCGAGGCATAACGCCGATCGACGGCTGGTATGAATGGGTCGATGAAGGCGGACCGAAGAAACAGCCGTACTACATCCGACGCCGGGACGGGCGCCCTTCCCTTTGCGCCAGCATCGGCCAGTTCGCTGGCAGCGAGAATGACGGGTTCGTCATCATTACGGCCGATGCCCGGGGCGGAATGGTAGAAGTGCACGACCGCAGGCCAGTGGTTTTGGCCCCAGACCTTGCGCGTGAGTGGATGCAACCCGCGACGCCGGGCGAACAAGCCGAGCAAATGGCGCTCAACCTGGGCGAGCCAGCCGAGGCCTTCGAGTGGTATCGAGTGAGCACAGCCATTGGCAATGTGCGCAACCAAGGCGCCGCGCTGATAGAGCCGCTTCAGTGAAGCGGTAGTAGACCATGCCGGCCCAAGTACCGGCAGCGCAACATCATCGACCACTGATGTGCAGGGTTTCGACTCGGGGACCGGGTCGACTTTGGAACCCGCGCAGCACGACGACTGGTAACACCACCGTCCACAACGGCACTTACGCAAGCGGTTACTGTTGAAATGGCTCGACTCGATGAACAGGGAATACCGTTATCAACAGCTGCACAGATTCGCAGGCGGTCGACCTGCCCGTGGTTGCGGTGGGTCCGATCAGACCTCGGCGAACTCACCTGGCAGCACAAGCTCCGCTTTTCTGACTTTCCACGTACTGTTCAGCCATAACCTTCCCTTCGAGAATGGCTTCTGTCGAAGAGGAGAATGGTCGACTCACACGCAGGGTTCGCGCCGTTGCGCCCGGCTTCCCTACCTCGACCAACATCCCCGTGGGAAATTCGACGCTCGACTCCCACAGCACGTAAATCGATGCCTGGTAACCAAGGTAGGAATGCACGTAAAGGTCATGACTGGTGGACTGAAGGCTCATCACTTTCTCCAACTGGGCGCCTCAATGCGCTTTTGATGGAGATACGACTCAAGCGATCTGACGAGCGTTCCGTTTTCCCTGCATCGTTATCCGTGAAGACGCGAGCCTCTGCGCGGGAGTGGTTCAGGCCCTGGTGCCTTGGGCGCAGGAAACGCCTTGGCGACCCAGTCGTGAGCACGCTCGAGCGCCCAGGCCATCGCCGCGGACAGTTTCTGTCCACGGCAGTCAGGGTGTACCTCTTCGAGCAAGAGCACGCCTTTTTTCCCGTAGATACCCAAGAAAAGTTGAGTGGCGTTTTCAAGTGAGAGTCGGGCTTGGATGTTGATTAAAGTGCCGCAGGGAAGGCGCTCATCGTAGTTGCGGGAATGCAACGCAGAATTGGCCCATTCCCAATAGATTTTGCCGCGATTACGCATGGAACGGACCTAGAACTCATATTCTTGACTGGAGAGACAGAATACACAGCTGTTCCAATGAATCCACTGCTTAAGGTGTGTATTACATTTTTTTATCCAGATGAGAGAACACGGTGAGTCAATACGGAGCCGCCGTGCGGGTCGACAGGCTTCACTTTCTTACACACAGATCCAGGTGGGCGCACGTCCGGGCAAAAGCTGAGGGACGACCGCACCGCAGCGCAGGTCCTTCTGATCTGAGGGCAAATCCGTACTCTTTCTGTGTAACCCCTGTCCCCTTCCCCCTCTATTCACTGCCGCGATATGGGGGCCAAGGGGTCAGCTGCGTGCTCGTTTCACGACGCAGGCAGCCATGAGCGCGGCGCCCGGTATCCAGAGCCCAGGATTTGAAGTGCCTAATCCAACGGCAAGAAGCGCAATTCCGACAGCAAACATAAGCGTTATCCCTCGCTAGAAAAATCCATTTCAACAATCGCCCATTAAAGCACAGGCCGGTCGCAAGAGCGGCCAAGGAATCGTCATGCCCGAAACAATTGAGTTGGACCTCGACGCGATCGAGGCGGCGGCGAAGGCTCCGTTGAGCTGAAGCACCATTTTGCGTGTTGAGGCCCCAAGCTTGAGATAGGGTTTCGATACCCTCAAGCCCAGGACACGACAGAGAGCACGAGAAAATCAGCAATCAGGACTATTCGCAGTTCGGATCATTGCATGTGCTCGGATTGCTCATGCGTCGCTGCAAACACTAGATGCTGGTGGAGAGCCCTCAATCGAGAGCAAGATAACAGCACCCAAGCGATGGGCAAGATTTTCCGGCCATCTTTCGACACAGGAGTGACCATGAAAGAACACCATTACGCTGTCACGGTAAATTGGATAGGTAACACGGGTGAAGGCACTGCCAGTTACACGGCATACCAGAGAGACTTCAACGTGGAGGCTCCAGGCAAGGCACCGATCCTTGGCTCTGCCGACCCCGCCTTTCGCGGGAACCCTGAACGCTGGAACCCTGAAGACATGTTGCTGGCCTCGATCTCGGCCTGCCACAAGCTTTGGTATCTTCATCTGTGCGCAGTCAACAACGTGAACGTCTTGGAATATGTCGACTACCCGGTGGGCCGGATGCTTGAAGGGGATGGCCAGCGCAAGGGCCATTTCAAAGACGCTGAGTTAAGGCCTCAGGTCATTATCAGCAGCCAGTCAAATCTGGATCTTGCAAGACGCCTGCATGACGATGCTCACCACGAATGTTTTATTGCCAACTCAGTCAACTTCCCTATCAGATGCAGTGCTGTTATCAAGCATCAAGACTAGATGTTTTGAATACGACTGCTTCCGTTGTTTAGCAATGGCTTCCAATCGATGCTATCAATAGAGGGGGGAGACACTCTTTCACGAGAGGCCGATAAAGGTCGAAAGCTGATAATCACAACCGACCGCGATCAATCCAAAGCGAAAACCTGACCAGACGAAAACCAAGCATCATCGGGTGGTCCTGTTAAACGAGCGCGCATTGAGCGCCATCAACCAGGCCCAGCGAATGGCTACCCTTCGTCGCATGGCGTCCAAGTCGGCCCACCTGACTAGCCCCTTCGTGTTCCAACCTAGCAAAGGTGGGCTGTGGATCAACGAGCCAAGTGTTACAATCCGCCCCTTCAAATCGGCGTTGAAGGCGCTGAACATCCGTGAACGCCGTCAGTACGACACCCGCCACACCTACGCCACCCTATGCCTGATGCCTGGGATGAACCCCGCGTTCATCGCGAGCCAGCTTGGCCACAGCGTCGAGATGTTGCTCTCTACCTACGCGAAATGGATCAGCTCCTCCTCGGACTGGAGGGAGCTGGAGAAGCTGCCGCCCCGAGTCGAATTGGCCCAAAATTGGCCCAAGACTGACGACAGGGCCTAAATACACCTCTGGAACCCCCCGCAGGACAAGCACTTGATTTCTACCGCTAACATCACCATGCGCTATGCAATGGGGTTTAGCGGGTGGAGATGAGTAGGTTTTAGGGCTGAGTGCTTCCGGCCAGGACTAGAAATTCGCAGCGCGATTTTCGATACCCTAGACCGACGTCGAGATCTTTGTGATCGGCGAGCGGTATTAAATGGATTGTTTGATTAGAAAGGGCGGCGGCACCAATGCACCAGCGATAAGCATGATCGTCGAAGCCGCATTGCGAAAATCCAATGCTCAAGATCCCCCCCCGCCGAACGTCATTGATCAGATAGCGCAAAGCTTTTCACCCTCAGATATCCTAAAATTTCTAAGCGCGCTTCAAGTGTACGTCTCGTGCATCGATCCCATGTTGCGGCGACAGGAGGTCTCGCAGGAAATACTGGGTGCAATGGATTCGCGCCTGTTTAACAGGCCCAAGTATCGGACCGCTATCAAACGGCTATTTAGTAGGCTGAAGTAGCCCCGTTTGGGTACAGGCTACTGCAAGCTAGCGGAGAGCTTCGCTGCGACGGTCCTGCTGGCTTACTGGCTGCGGTGTCTACTTCGTACATTGCCTAGGAGTTGACATTCTCTTAAATCGCCAATTACGCGACTGTTACTTAAAGCGCCTGATTGTAAATTTTATGATACATCCTTGATGTATGACGTGCGCACACTTTTTTGTGTAGTCCTTGACAGTGGATTGCCAGATACTATGCTCTATGAACCGGGGCCTAGCTTTACCGTGCATTAGATAGAAAAACCAATAATGCAGCTGCGGCACTCGCAGCTAGCTTTTATGAGGGTGGTGCAATGTCAAAGTTATCCGGAAAAAACAATCCCCCAGAGTCCTCGCGCGGTGCTTACTTTAGTAACGGAACTCAAAGTCCTAAAAACTCTTTGGCTATGCTTATTTTTGACTTGAGTCAACTTGAGCTTTCGTCTCAGCAGGGTAATGAGCTTCGCGAAAAGGTAAATGAGCTAATCATTAGTGAACTACAACGGATGGGGGTGGACCTCTCTGCACGCTCATCGCATGATCTTAGTAAGTCCGTACTTGGATTACGTATTGAGTGAGTGCATAGGATATGACCAAAAAAAGTCCACATGGTATACCTGATGATCTCCAAGAGTGGGCTGTCTACAGCTTGGCGAACGGGGTAAGCAAGTTAGATGTTGTTCGTGGACTCAGCGCTAGCGGGCTTTCAAATCATGCGGCAGAAGCAGTGGTCGAAAAAATTCAAAAAAGTCCGTTTTTTCTTGCCGCATTAAAAATCGCTAAAGAAAAAAAGAAGCTATCCGACTTAAATGATGTAATTTTAGACCTGGATCATATGTCATCATTGCGTTCCAGTGTACCAGTTGAAAGCAACATCCAAGCTAGCAGTTTTTTTGAGAGTTATTACACTTCAAATCGACCGGTTATTTTAAAAGGCATAGTTAATAAGTGGCCGGCATTTGAAAAATGGGACCTCGATTATCTTAGTCGGGAATTCGGAGAGTTTGTTGTTCGCTACCAATGCCGTAATATCAATGATGATCATGCGCGGGCTTTTTATGACAACCATCAAACAGGGACGCTTTCATCGTACATAGAAACAATCAAGGCTGACAGCTTACCTGCGCGTGATTTTTACCTGATGTCGCAAGATCAATTGCTCCGGCGAGTTGCTTTTAGAGAGCTATTGAAACATATCGATTGCACCCAGGACGGGATCTTTGATGAGGATACTAAAGCGCAGTGCACGCACTTTTGGTTAGGGCCTAAGGGGGCGGTTACACCAATGCATAGAGATCAGAATAATGTTTATTTAGCACAAATAATTGGACGCAAGAAAGTAAAGCTTGTCCCGCCGCTAGCAATCGCCAGGATGCACAACCATGAAGGCCACCACAGCAGTATAAACTTCGATGCTATCGATTTTGATAAATTCAACAATGCTCAAAGATTAAGAGTGTTGGAAGTGGTGATTTCACCAGGAGATTTACTGTTCATTCCTGTTGCGTGGTGGCATCACGTCACATCGCTTGATCTTACATTGTCTATATCGGGAACAAATTTTAGATACGAAAATAGCTTTCCCCAGCTTTCAGACTATTTTAGTTAGCGAGGCGTTATGCGATCTTTCAAAATGTCTGACACACTTGTCAAACGAGCGGCGAAATCTGAAGCGTTAATTGGCGAGCGCCCCTCGCTATTTCTGACGGGATATGAACCAGTAAAGGGCGCGCCTAAATTCGTCCGCTCGGCGTTCGGTTCGCGTATCGTAGACGTTGATGGAAATGAATTTGTAGATCTGATTATGGGCTACGGGTCAGTGATTCTCGGGCATGCACATCCAGCTGTTCAAGAAAAGGTTTATGCGTCGATCTCAAATGGTGCCAATCCTACTCTTTTATCGGAAGTGCATGTTGAATTAGCAGAGAAGATACAGTCACTAGTTCCAAATGCTGAAAAAGTAACCTTTCTCAAAACTGGCTCCGATGCTGTCAGCGCGGCTGTGAGGTTGGCTCGTGCGATTACTCGAAGAAAATATGTCCTTCAATGGGGCATGCATGGATGGCACGACTGGTGCTGCATCGAATCGCCAGGCGTTCTGCAAGATACAAAAAAATACACGATCGGCTTTAAGTATGGTGACCTTGACAATCTTCAAAACCATTTTCAGTGTCATCCGACAGATATTGCCTGTGTTGTTATGATGCCTTATTGTGAAGAGCTACCAGGGCTGGACTATTTAGAAAAAATTAGAGGTATTTGCACGGAGTTCGGAGCTTTGCTTATTTTTGATGAGGTTCGAAGCGGATTTCGATCGGCTTTGGGTGGTGCACAGCAGTACTTTAACGTAAACGCCGATCTTGTAGCCTTTTCTAAAGCCATGGCTAATGGATTCCCTATTTCAGCGCTTGCTGGACGAGAAATATATATGTCTCATGTGTTAGACTTGCATTTGACAATCACCTTCTACAGAGACCCCATAGCAATGTCAGCCGCGCTCGAAACTATTAAAGAGCTTGAGAGAGGCGAGACTCTTAGAAAGCTTGTTGATATCGGGTCATCCCTCCGATCTCATGTTGGGTGCGTAGCCGAGCAATGCTCTATACCTGTGAGACTAACCGGCCACGAAGCCACTCCAAGTATAAAATTCGGCTTTTTGGATGATGATAAAAATAAGCGCGCTACTAGAGCATTTTGTAGTTCGATGATTGGAGAAGGAGTTCTCGTTCATCCATTAAGCCATTGGTTTCTCTCTGGCTCCATAACCAATCAAGACTTATCAAAAGTAAAGAGAGCCATAAGCATTTCAATGGAAAGAGTTTCAAGTGCTTTGCAATATTAGAGCATAATTCATCTAATAATGAACCATCACCTAGGTTTGAAAAGACTTAGGCTAAGTCATTTCAGAATCTAAATTTTAGTTCCTCATGCCTGTGGCCAACCCATTTTTGAAAGTCTACTTGCTGACTATATAGCAGCTGATTGAATATTCTTGGGCTAGGGTTTTTGCAACGACCCATGAAGTATGCGTGCAACAAATATTTCAAGCACGTAAAATCGATTATTTTGTAAAATTCAATCAGGCTGCAATTTTTCTTGGTGGAAGCTCCCGCTTGAAGGTACACGTTATTGCATTGTTCCGGTAGTAATCTGCAACAATCATCAAAGCAATGCCCTCTGACTATTCCTGCGAACTCAAGAATAGAAGAACCCATGAAGGCATCGTCAAAGTCTAGTACAGCATTTAAATCCCCGGAAAAGTCGGTCAGTAGATTCCCCCCATGAAGATCTCCGTGGACAACAACTATGGGAAATCTATCCAACACACTTCTGAGCATGCTCAAGTCATCGATTCTTGCATGCAAGAAATTCATTTCTTGATCGGTAAAAGCCTCGCGATTTTCGCGTGTAAATTGAAGCGCTAAGTCTTGCGTCTGCGAAATGCTCGGCCACTGGTTGGTTGTTGGCCATTGGAAAAGAGAAGTAACCTGCTGAAATCTAGTCGCAAAATCACAAACTTCAGCGATTAACCTAGGGCTTGATTCCGAGACAGGTGAGCCACTCAGATAATTATAAACGGTGAAAATTTCGCCCTGATACATACAGTAGGCTTTTCCGTCAATAGTTCTCCGCAAGTGCGGGGTTGTTATTTTTTCAAATTTCCCCACGATTCTATCAAGTATGGCGCATTCAAACTCTACCCCTGAAAGAGAGTTTTTGAGGTGCCTACGGACTATGACGTGACCGTCGCTTAGAGTTACACGAATCACTTCGTTCTCCATTCCGCTTTTCATAATCTTTATAGAAAGAACTCGGGATGGAGAAATATCGTATCTTTCCAGAATTCGAGCTATATTCCTTAATTTTTTTTCTGACTCGACCATTTTTTGTCTGCTCAAGATTTTTCCTTATATCCATATTTTGTTCATCACCAAGAGCCTGTGCTTGCCGAAGCAAGCGTGAGTAACTCTTGAGGGTGCCGGTCTTTCTGCCAAGCCTTTATGCTTTTCACTGTAGTGTATTTTCGACAGATTGATGAGGGAGGTGCTTGGTTTGAATCGTCGTCCCCGGATCAATAGACACATTGTCTGTCCGTTGATTAACGTGTGCAGCGTAAGGTGAAGGGCAGCTCTGGGTCGATAGCTGTCACTGGCTACCCTGGGCTTTCTCCCCATAGCCGTTGTTCACACAAGGAGGCTCAAGCGACCTCCTCATGCTCGATCAGCGCCCACAGCCTTGCTGCCTCGGTGAACTCCAGCATGTCTTCCAGCTGGTCTGCGTCAACGTCGCTGCGTCGGTGCGCGGAAAACGCTAGCTCAACGAGCACCGCGGCCCTGCCATCGGGATCGGTCACCAAGGCAGGCTGGTCATTCAGCTCGGCCAGCCAGGCGGACGGCAGGCTTAACATTTGACCGTCCATAGCTGGTCGATCCGTGTCGTATAGGATTGGCTCATCATCTCCCTCCTCATACCCCAGTCCGGTATCGCCGGCACGCTGGCGGCCCGCACTGTCCCCCTCCCCCAGCGCTCGTTGATGCCATCCATCACCTGCATCAGCCGGTCACATGCCACCGACTGCTTGAGCGCGAACAAATCCTCTGAAAATTCGCCTGATTGCCGCAGATCCATCAACAGCACCTCTGCCTTACTGTATCGAAACCCTGGCCTGAAGATCCGGCCAACCGCGTCGGTCGCCAGCCTGGTCATCAGCAGCGTGTCGCAGGTGGGGTATGGCAGTTCTACCAATGCCCCTTGGGCGTGGTGCGCCTCGTCAGGGTTGAACATCCCGGTGCGGATGCTGACGCGCATGCGCTTGCAAACCGATCCCTGGGCACGCAGCTTTTCCGCTGCCCGACCAACGTAGGTGGCCACTGCCTGCTTGATCGGCGCCAACTCGGTCAGGCGCTTGCCGAACATCCGGCTGCAGCAGATCTCCTGCTTCGGCGGCTCGGCCTCGTCCAGCTCCAGGCAAGGCGTTCCAGCCAGTTCGCGGGCAGTCTTCTCTACCACCACACTAAATTTCTGTCGCAGCGTCCTGGCATCAGCCTTGGCCAGTTCCATCGCCGTATGAATGCCCATTGCTTCAAGGTGCGCCGTCATCCGCCGGCCAACGCCCCACACCTCTTTCACCTCGGTATTGCGCAGCACCCAATCTCGCTTGAACGGATCGGTGATGTCGACCACGCCGCCGGTCTGGGCCTGCAGGCGCTTGGCCGTGTGATTGGCCAGCTTGGCCAAGGTCTTTGTGCCGGCGATCCCAACCCCCACTGGTATGCCGGTGCACTGGAAGATCCTGGACCTCAGCTTTCGCCCGAACTGGGTAAGGTTTTCCTGAATACCGGACAGATCAGCGAAGCACTCGTCGATGCTGTAGATCTCGGTGGCAGGCACCATCGACTCGATCAGCGACATGACGCGCTCGCTCATGTCGCCGTAAAGCGCGTAATTACTGCTAAAGGCCATGATGCCGTGCCGACGTAGCTTGTCCTTCGCCTGGAAGTACGGCTCGCCCATCTTCACGAAAGGCTTGGCGTCGTATGACCTGGCAATCACGCACCCATCGTTGTTGCTCAGCACTACGATCGGGGTCTTGGCCAGGTCGGGCCGGAATACACGCTCGCAGCTCGCGTAAAACGAGTTGCAATCAATGAGTGCGAAAACGTGATCACTGCGCATGGTCGCGAACGCTGTAACGCACAACGCCCCATACGACGAGTTCATCGCCCTCCATGATGTACCGCGGTGGATACGCCGGATTCTCCGACTTGAGGATCACCACGCCATCGCGTCGGTGCAAACGCTTGCACACAGGCTCGCTGTTAACCGCGGCAATCACGATGTCGCCGTGCTCAGCCTCACGGCCTCGGTCTACGATGACGAGGTCACCCGAGTAGATGCCTGCACCTTGCATGCTGTCGCCTTCAACTTTTACCAGGTACACATGGGGCGCCCGGAGGTCGAATAGCTCATCCAGGGAAATATGGCCCTCCAAGTGGTCCGCTGCAGGCGAAGGGAACCCGGCCGGGACGTGGAATGAGTACAGCGGTAGCGGTTCGGTACCACCGGTAGGCGTACCCAAGAATGTGATGGTCATGACGGAAGGTCCAATGCAAACTGTATGCATATACAGTAAATCTGGCATCGGGTGCCCGGTCAATCCTGGGCGGTGAAATTTCTGACGGGCGAGAGGTGGAAGATGTGCGGAGCCTTTCGACCTGATGCTGCAGTACTACGCCGACTACCGGCGCGAGGAAAAGGGCGAACCACCCATCCTGCCGAACCCGGTCAACCGTATGTGCACGGACCGGATGAAGATCAAAGCCAGCACCTGGTACATGCGAGACGTGCTGGGCCTGAATTCCTGGGATGCGATTATCGGCATCCGGGCGGACGAGCCGCGGCGCTACCATCGCATGATGGCTGCCAACGAAAAAGGCGGTAACCGGTGGGAGAACGTGACGCCCATGTACCAAGCTGGCGTGCTGAAGGCTGACGTGAACAGCTTCTGGGCGCGCCAGCTGTTCGACCTTGGCATCGACTCCGACCTGGGCAACTGCGATCTCTGCTTCCTCAAGTCACCCGAGAAGATCATCCGGGCCATCATCGAGAACCCCAGCGCGGCTCGCTGGTGGATCAAGGCGGAAGAGCGCACCGGCCAGGTATTCCGCCGCGACCGACCAAACTATAAAGCCATGGCCTGGATGGCTGATCAGCTCGGGCGCCAGATGCCACTCGACTTGGACTTCGCTGGAGACGAAGACCTAATCGACTGCATGTGCGGTGATTAAAGACATTCGCGTTCTGGCCAATCTGTTCAAGAGCTGGTTTTGCCCTTGGCGAGCTCCTTCTTGCACTCGACGATCCTCCACTTGGCCATTTCAAGAAGATCCCGGCTAAACAGTACAGAAAACTCTGGCCGGAGCATGATCGCTTCGACGGTGAGATGCTCTCGAGACTCTCCGAGCAAACGCTTCGCCCTCTGCCTGCTGCTGGCCTCCGGCGCCAGCGCAACCGAGAACGTCATCGACGTGCAGCACGACAGCCAGCGCGGCGTCACCTGCTACCTGCTCAACGGGGTCGGCATCAGCTGCATCCCCGACAGCCAGTTGCAGGCCGGCAACCAGCGCCAGCTCTCCCCGCACGAAACACAACCCGAACCTACACCCGCACTGGCGCCTGGGCGCTGGGTTGATGAGAGGTATCAGATGTGAGCAGGAAGAAAAGCCACTTCACCATCGTTTCCAGCGCAGAGCTGGAGGAATTACGCCGCGACCGCGAGCGATTGAACGCGCTGGAGTCATGCTGCTGGGATGTTCGTTTCGAGAGTCATTCGAATGGCATGGACGGCGACTACACGATCGGCATTGAGATCGTCGGCCATTACATGGGCAAGCCATGTGCGCGGGTGCTCGGCGAGAATTACAACGAGAACCTGCGCGCCGCCATCGACCAAGCGCTGACCGCTGAGGCATACCCGCCAGAGCGCCCGGAGTACGACCAGTATGGTAATCCCGAGCGGAGGCACGCATGACCGATCTGATCGAAGTGAGGGTATCCAACCTGGTCGGCGCTCCGCTGGACTGGGCCGTGGCAAGGGCCGAGGGTTTCGAGGCAGATCCTGTGTGCCGAACGACGGTATGGCGCACCCGAACTGACCCCATCAGCATCAGCATCCGCGGCGCAACCGAAGGTTTCGGCTATCGCCCTTCTTCTCAGTGGGACCACGGAGGCCTGCTGATCGACAAGCACAAAGGCACCGCTCAACACATACCCGGCCTTCCCGAAGACACCTGCTATGCAGGCGGCCCCGCCGGCGCAGGGGTTTGGTGCTACGGCCCCACCGCCCTGGTCGCTTTCTGCCGGGGCCTGGTCCACTACAAGCTCGGCGATACCGTACAGGTGCCGAAGGAGCTGATACCGTGAATCGAGAAGCATTGAAAGCGCTGGCTGAGCGGGTGATGAACGACCGACGGTTCTGCTGCGACGAACAACACAGGTACTTGGCCGAAGGTGCCCTTGAGCTTTTCGCCGAGAACGAAGCGCTGCGCAAGGACGCCGAGCGCAGCAAGCGCATGCTGTTGGATGCCTGTGTCTCCATCGGCAGCATTGGTGAAGCCCTCGGCCTGAATATGGACGCCGACGCCGACATGATGATCGGCACGGCCCGCGACCTGGTCGATGGACTAAACCGCATCATCAAGGAATGCCCGCTCGGTAGCCCCGGCTTTGCCATTGCCACCGAGGTACTTGGAGAGCTTGGCGTGCAACAGGAGGGCCAGCCACGATCCTGCCCCTGATTTACATGGCCTACGTGATCTACAGGGGGCCGCGATGAGCAAGCCGCACGCACGAACCAGCACCGGCGCAAAAGTCACTATCACCATCGAGATGACGAATCTCGGCTCATGGGGCCCGGACTGCACCCTGGACCAGGTCTACCGCCAAGCACGCGAAGCGGCAATTGGGCGATTGAATAACGTCTTCAAGGATCACGTCGCTACAACCCGCATCCTGGGCCCGGTGATCGTCGAAGCCGTCACCACCGACCTCGAGAAGCGTTAACCCCTTCCCCTACCACTCAAGCCCGCCGACGGGTCGTCCAGAAGTGCGCCGCGGCTAGCAACACCCCAGGTATAGCCATGCCCAGGCCGCTGTAGAGGAATGCCGGCTGGTCAGACAGCAGCCCGCCCATAACGAACCCGATGCCCGTGGGTATGAGCGTGACCGCTACATAGCCAAACGGCTTCCTGACTTCCTTTGCCATTTCAATGCTCCTTGCTTTGGGGGCACTATTTAAACATGCGTGCCCGCCGCTGTGCGCGGGCGAGGAACCTCTATGTCTGAACGCAAAACGATGTGCATCTACCATGGCAACTGCGCTGACGGCTTCGGCGGCGCCTGGGTCGTCCGCAAGGCCTTAGGCGAGCAGGTTGAGTTCGTTGCCGGCGTGCATGGTCAGGAGCCTCCTGATGTAACCGACAAAGACGTGATCATCGTCGACTTCAGTTACAAGTACGAAGTCATGGCCAGGCTGAGCTGGAAGGCCAACAGCATCATCATCCTGGACCACCACAAATCGGCGGCCGAGGACCTTGGCAAGTTCCCGCCCTTCCACGCCGGCGTTCGGGTGGATGGTCGGCACCCCGACGGGTCGGTCGCACTGGGCTGGGAAAGCGCCCACATCTCCATGAATTCGCAGAACTCCCCCGCTATCGCCTGCTGCTTCGACATGAACCGCAGCGGCGCCATGCTCGCCTGGGACCACTTCTTCCCCGGGCAGGAGCCGCCAATGCTACTGCGCCATATCGAGGACCGGGACCTGTGGCTGTTCCAGCTGGATGGCACCCGCGAGATTCAGGCCAACCTCTTCAGCTACCCCTACGACTTCGAAGTCTGGGACACGCTCATGGCGACTGATGTGCAGTCCCTCCGCTCGGACGGCGCCGCGATTGAGCGAAAGCACCAGAAGGACGTTGCCGAGCTGGTGGCCGTGACCAAGCGCCGCCTGGTCATCGGCGGTCACAATGTGCCGGTGGCCAGCCTGCCATACACGCTCACCAGCGATGCGGGTCACCTCATGGCCCAGGGTGAACCTTTCGCCGCCTGCTACTGGGATACCCCTGATGGCCGCGTATTCAGCCTGCGCAGCACAGACGATGGCATGGATGTGTCGGAGATCGCCAAGCAATACGGCGGTGGTGGCCACCGCAACGCTTCCGGCTTCCGCGTGCCGTTCGGCCACGAACTGACCAAGTAACTCCCCTCTTCCACTCAAGGCCGGCGGCAATGGCTGTCGGTCGAGGATCACCTATGTCCGCAATAAACCGTTTCCACGAAGTAGCCAACGATGCCCTGGTGCAGATCAGCGACCATCTGGTGCCAGGAGCCAAGCTCACCTTAGTGATCTACGTACCAGGCGAACCTGAGCAAGACATCGTCCTGATGGGCCGCGGTGTCGCTACTGATGAGGTCGTGAATACCCTACGCCGGCGTGCTGCGCTGAGCCTTGATGGCGACAACGCCTACAAGTCCGGGGTATGCGATGTAGCCGTAGGGGCAATGGCGGCCGGGAAACAGAACAATAACCAGCCGCCCGAGGGGCACTGGGGCCAGCGGTTTTGGGATATCGGCCGGGCCGAGGGAGAGCTGCAGGAAGAACTGGTTCAAGCACTCCGCCTGGCTCGCAAAGAGCTGGACGCCTGCCAGCGGGTGATCCACTACGCCGGAGGCTTCGATCCAGCTTACGTCGATGATGCCCAGGCCGCGATCAAGATCACCGACGCAGTGTTGGCCAAGACCCCAGCCTGACCACCAACCTGCCGCCACCGGCGGCGTGGAGACCATCCCATGGAAACCGAAAGTACCGGTGACGTCGACAAGGTCACAGAACAGAAAATGGCTGACCTGCTCGGCTGCACCAAGCGCGCCCTGGAAGGCCGGCGCCTCCGCGGAGCGATACCTGAAGGCGTCTGGATGAAGCACGGCGGACGCATCATCTACAGCAAAAAGAGGTATGACGAATGGCTGGAAAGCCAATGGATTTACCCCCTGGAATCGACGTCCACTATGGCTCGCTCCGGCTCAGGTTCATGTGGGAAGGTACTCGCCGAAGTGAGACCCTTCCCTACCCCCCGACACAAAAAGGCATCAAGGCTGCATCCCAGCTTCGCGATAAAGTAAACAGCCTGATCAAGCTTAACCTCCTCGACCACGACAAGTACGCGGAGTTGTTCCCCAGTTCCGCCGCGGTTGTGGGCGGCGTTCCAACATTCGGTGAGTACGCCCAGTTGTGGCTGGACAGTCGTGAGATCGCAGCTGGTACCAGGCTGAACTATAAGGGCACCCTGAACCTGTACTGGGTGCCCCACCTCGCCTTGGTGCGTATTGATCTGATTACGTCGACGCTCCTGAGGCGAATCGTCGCCTCCATCACCTGGACTTCACCGTCGGTCAAACGCAACGCAATGGTGAAGCTGTCGACCATCCTGCGCTCAGCGGTACTGGACGGGCTGATCACGAGGAACCCGGCTGAAGCAATACAGCTGCCAGCACGCTCGAGGAAAGAGGTCGATCCCTTTACCTTGGACGAGGCGAATCTGATCATTGCCGAGCTGTACAAGCACCCTCATTGGCCGAGCCAGATCTATGCAGCGTTCTTCGAGTTCATATTCTTCACTGGCCTACGCCTGTCCGAAGGCCTGGCACTGAGATGGGATGCGGTGGATACGACCAAGAAGACAGCTCACGTGCGGCGAACGATCGCGCTCGGGGTAGTTGAGGAAAGGACGAAGACAGGGAGGGACAGGTTTGTGCTGCTCAACGACAGGGCCTTGCACGCCCTGGAGTTCGCCAAGCAGTACGCAGAACGCCGCAGGCTGGGCAAAGGCCAATTCACCGAATCGCCGTTCGTCTTCCCGCCTGGGAAGAATGGGAAGCACGTCAAGCAGACGTCGGACCTGCACCACCAGTGGCGCCCGATCCTCAAAGGTTTGGGGATCAGATACCGCCCCCCGTATAACTGCCGCCACACCTATGCGACAATATGCTTAATGTCTGGTCTCAACCCCGCATTTATCGCCCAACAGCTCGGGCATAGCGTGCAGATGCTCTTATCGACTTATGCGCGCTGGATTAACTCGTCCAACGACTGGCAGGAGCTGGAAAAGCTTCAAATTGGTCCGAAATTGGTCCGTAGCTGCGAAGAAGCCACGTAAGTTATTGATAGGTAAGCTCCTTGATCTCCACCGCTAACATCACCATGCAGTTCGGCTCCAAGCCGCTGTTCGAAAACGTTTCCGTCAAATTCAACAACGGCAACCGCTACGGCCTGATCGGCGCCAACGGTTGCGGCAAGTCGACCTTCATGAAAATCCTCGGCGGTGACCTGGAGCCGTCCGCAGGCCAGGTCATGCTCGAGCCGAATACCCGCCTGGGCAAGCTGCGCCAGGACCAGTTCGCCTACGAGGAATTCACCGTGATCGACACGGTGATCATGGGCCACGGCCAGCTGTGGAAAGTCAAGGCCGAGCGTGACCGTATCTACTCGCTGCCGGAAATGACCGAAGAAGACGGCATGGCCGTCGCCGAGCTGGAAACCGAATTCGCCGAAATGGACGGCTACACCGCCGAGTCCCGCGCCGGTGAACTGCTGCTGGGCCTGGGTATTCCGCTGGAGCAGCACTTCGGCCCGATGAGCGAAGTGGCACCGGGCTGGAAGCTGCGTGTCCTGCTGGCCCAGGCGCTGTTCTCGGACCCGGACGTGCTGCTGCTCGACGAACCGACCAACCACCTGGACATCAACACCATCCGCTGGCTGGAAACGATCCTCACGGCGCGTAACAGCACCATGATCATCATTTCCCACGACCGGCACTTCCTCAACAGCGTCTGCACCCACATGGCTGACCTGGATTACGGCGAGCTGCGCCTGTTCCCGGGCAACTATGACGAGTACATGACCGCAGCCACCCAGTCGCGTGAGCAGCTGCTGTCGGACAACGCCAAGAAGAAAGCCCAGATCGCCGAGCTGCAGACCTTCGTCAGCCGCTTCTCGGCCAACGCCTCCAAAGCCAAGCAGGCCACTTCACGTGCCAAGCAGATCGACAAGATCCAGCTGGCCGAGGTCAAGCCGTCCAGCCGCGTCAGCCCGTTCATTCGTTTCGAACAGGCGAAGAAACTGCACCGCCAGGCCGTGGTCGTCGAGAAAATGGCCAAAGCCTTCGACGACAAGGTGCTGTTCAAGAACTTCGACATCACCGTCGAAGCGGGCGAGCGCGTTGCGATCATCGGCCCCAACGGTATTGGCAAGACCACCCTGCTGCGCACCCTGGTCGGCGAGATGACCCCGGATGCGGGCTCGGTGAAGTGGACCGACAGCGCCGAAGTGGGCTACTACGCCCAGGACCACGCCCACGACTTCGAAGACGACATGACCCTGTTCGACTGGATGGGCCAGTGGACCTCTGGTGAGCAGGTGATCCGCGGCACCCTGGGGCGCATGCTGTTCTCCAACGACGAGATCCTCAAGTCGGTGAAGGTGATTTCCGGTGGTGAACAAGGTCGCATGCTGTTCGGCAAGCTGATCCTGCAGAAACCGAACGTGCTGGTGATGGACGAGCCGACCAACCACCTGGACATGGAATCGATCGAAGCGCTGAACCTGGCGCTGGAAAACTACCCGGGTACCCTGCTGTTCGTCAGCCACGACCGCGAGTTCGTGTCGTCGCTGGCCACGCGCATCATCGAGCTGTCGGCCGATGGTGTGGTGGACTTCAGCGGTACTTACGATGACTACCTGCGCAGCCAGGGTGTGCTGGTCTGATTGATGGGACGGCCTGGCCATCTCGGATGGCCGGGCCTCTTCGCGGGCTTGCCCGCTCTCCCAAGGCCCCACAAGCGTCCAATACCTGTGCGGTCCCTGTGGGAGCGGGCTAGCCCGCGAAGAGGCCACCATCCATCCCACCGACCGGCACGGCCCGACGAATAATTCGTTAGCCTGCTGTCTTTTCCTTCGCGCAACGGCCATGATGGGAGCACGCCCAACCGCCCGCCCGCGAAAGAGCCCATGACCGCGCAACAACCTGCCCCCGCCAGTAACACGCTGCACATCACCCTGCAGATCCTGTCGATCGTTTTCTATACCTTCATTGCGTTCCTCTGCATCGGCCTGCCGATCGCGGTGCTGCCCAGCTATGTGCACGACCAGCTCGGCTTTGGCGCTGTGATCGCCGGTGTAACCATTGGCCTGCAGTACCTGGCCACGCTGCTGAGCCGCCCTTTTGCAGGCAGGGTGGCGGACACCTTGGGAGGGAAACAGGCCATCCGCTTTGGCCTGCTGGGGATTGCCGGTTGCGGGGTGTTGACGTTGCTGTCAGCCTGGACCCTCACCTTACCGCTGCTGAGCCTGACACTGCTACTCGGTGGCCGTTTGCTGCTGGGCATCGCCCAAGGGCTGATCGGCGTGGCCACCTTGAGCTGGGGTATCAGCCAGGTCGGCCCCGAACACACTGCCAGGGTCATCTCGTGGAACGGCATCGCCTCCTATGGCGCGATCGCCATCGGTGCGCCAGTTGGCGTGCTGGCCGTGGACGGGCTGGACTTCAGCGTGCTGGGGCCGGCTTTGCTGGTGCTGGCAACCCTTGCCCTGCTGGTGCTTCGCAAGCGCCCCGACATGGTCGTGGTGCGCGGCGAGCGCCTGCCCTTCTGGTCGGCGTTCGGCCGGGTTGCCCCGTGTGGCCTGGGTTTGACCCTGGCCTCGATCGGCTACGGCACCTTGACCACCTTCGTCACCTTGTATTACCTCGAGCGCGGTTGGGCCGGCGCGGCCTGGTGCCTGAGTGCGTTTGGCGTGTGCTTCATCATTTCGCGCCTGCTGTTCGTCAACGCGGTCAACCGCTTTGGTGGCTACAACGTGGCGGTCGCCTGCATGGCCACCGAAGTGCTTGGCCTGAGCCTTCTGTGGCTGGCGCCCTCGCCGCCCTGGGCGCTGGTTGGCGCCGGGCTGACCGGTTTCGGGCTGTCGCTGGTTTACCCGGCATTGGGCGTGGAAGCGATCAAGCAAGTCCCCAGCAGCAGCCGCGGCGCAGGGCTGGGCGCCTATGCTGTGTTCTTCGACATGGCCTTGGCCATTGCCGGCCCGGTGATGGGCGCCGTGGCGGTACACCTGGGGTATGCCTCGATCTTCTGCGTGGCTGCCCTGCTCGCCCTAGCCGGGGTCGGCCTAACGTTGTGGCTGGCGCGGCGCGCCCGTCGCAGCTGAACGCTGAGCCGGCGCTGGCGCCCCCAGCGCCTGGCTGAAGAACGCTGCCGTTTCTCGCTGCAGCGAATGATGGATATGCCGGCGGTCGACGCCGTCGGCGTCCTTGCACAGCGCCGGCATTCGCGCGTACTGCTCGGCATCGCAGTGGGCCATGAACACGAAATGCCCGGCACCGGCCAACAGGCGGTAGTCCGGTGTGACCGGCAGTTTGCGGGCCAGGGCCTCGGCATTACGGTCCACTGCCACAAGCTGATCGCTGTCGCCACTGTAGATCAGTGCGGGTACCTGCACCCCGGCCAGCGCATGGCGCCCGAACAACAGGCTCAGCGGCGCCATCAACATGACCGCCCCCACTCGCGGGTCGGTCTCGGGCGCCAGTTCGCTGCGGTCGGCAATCAGGATGCCGTGGGTCTTGCAGGCGTCTGCGTCATGCGGGCGCTCCAGGCAGTACTGACGCAGACGCTCCAGGTCGGGGCGTGCGCCAGACAGGATCAACGCGGTTTCTCCGCCGGCCGAGTAGCCAATCACACCCACCTTGCCGTCATTCAGATAAGGCCCGACCACTGCATCATCGCGCGCTGCGGTGATCGCCGCGCTGACTTGCAGCGGCCGCCCATAAAGATTGCTCAGGGTGCCAAGGCGGCTGTGGTCGCGCACGTTGTCCCCCGGGTGCACCACCGCCACCACCACGAACCCTTGGCGCGCCAACGACGTTGCCAGGTAATGCAAGGCCAGTGGGCTGCCCGTATTGCCGTGAGACAACACCAGCAACGGGAATCGGCCCATGGCCACGGGCGCCTCTTCGGCCACGTCGACGGGATACCCGTCTATACGGCTGATACGGGTTTTGCCAACGGCCGGGTAGAACGCCAGGGCTTGCATCGGGCGGCTATCGACCGGGTCGGTCAAGGTCATAAGGTGCAGGCCGGCAACCCACGGCGCGGCCTCGGCGCGGGCCAGCAGGCCGCCGAGCAGGACCAGCGCCAACACGCAGCGTGCAAGGGTCATCGGCCAGCGGTTCCTTGCAAGACGAAGTGATAACCCAGCATAAAACCGGCCGGCGTTGTGCCGGATGAAAACTGGATGAAACCGCCGTCATGCAAGCTGCGCCTGCACCCTGTGCATTTGCGCATTGTGTCGAACCCATGGCATAGATGCAGGTCAACGTTTTCACGTGACCGTTTTCGCGCCTTTGAAGGAGATTCATGCATGAGCAAGCCTGCCTACGTGCCACCCAAAGTCTGGCGCAACGACGCAGCCTCCGGCGGCCAGTTCGCCAGCATCAACCGCCCGGTAGCCGGCCCGACTCACGACAAGGACCTGCCGCTGGGCAAGCACCCGCTGCAGCTATATTCCCTGGCCACGCCCAATGGCGTCAAGGTCACCATTGCCCTTGAAGAGCTGCTTGCCCTGGGCCACGCCGGTGCCGAATACGATGCCTGGCTGATCCGCATCGGCGAGGGTGATCAGTTTTCCAGCGGCTTCGTCCAGGTCAACCCCAACTCGAAGATCCCTGCCCTGCTCGACCGCAGCGTGGAGCCGCCGGTGCGGGTGTTCGAATCAGGCTCGATCCTGCTGTACCTGGCAGAGAAGTTCGGTGCTTTGCTGCCAAAATCGCCGGCTGCGCGCACCGAATGCCTGAACTGGTTGTTCTGGCAGATGGGTGCGGCGCCTTACCTGGGCGGTGGTTTTGGCCACTTCTACGTGTATGCACCGGAAAAGTTCGAGTACGCCATCAACCGCTTCACCATGGAGGCCAAGCGTCAACTGGACGTACTTGATCGCCGCTTGGCCGAAAGCCGTTATCTGGGCGGCGAGGCATACAGTATCGCTGATATTGCCGTGTGGCCGTGGTATGGCCAGCTGGTGCGCGGCAACCTGTATGACGCCGCGCAGTTCCTGGCGGTTGACGAGTACCCGAACGTACAGCGCTGGGCCGAGGACATCGCCCTGCGCCCTGCTGTGCAGCGCGGTACACGCGTGAACCGTACCTGGGGAGATGAACACAGCCAGGTGCCGGAGCGCCATAGCGCCGCAGACCTGGAAGGTTGACGCAAACCGTGTGGGAGCGGCCCTTTGGTGACTGAAAGGCCGCCCCCACAATGGGCCGGGCAATACCTGTGAATGCCCCCGACAATGCCCCCCTGCATAAAACCATTTGCCCCTGCGCAAACCTGCGTCGGCCAAGCCCTTCTTGTACACTCCTCGCATTAGCCCCCACCTGCACATTTTTTGGTGAACGCATGATCGAGGTAACCGAGGTTTCCATTGCCGAGCTGCGCGACGCGCTCGAGTCGGGCCGCACGACAGCGGTCGAGCTGGTCAAGGCCTACCTGGCGCGCATCGACGCCTACGATGGCGCCGACACAGCCACTGCCCTTAACGCCGTAGTGGTACGCAACCCGGAGGCGCTGAAAGAAGCCGAGGCCTCCGATGCCCGCCGCGCCAAGGGCCAGGTGCTTAGCCCGCTGGACGGCATCCCCTACACCGCCAAGGACAGCTACCTGGTCAAAGGCTTGACTGCCGCCTCCGGCAGCCCTGCCTTCAAGGACCTGGTCGCCCAGCGCGACGCCTTCACCATCGAGCGCCTGCGCGCCGCCGGTGCCGTGTGCCTGGGCAAGACCAACATGCCGCCCATGGCTAACGGTGGCATGCAGCGCGGCGTCTATGGCCGCGCCGAAAGCCCGTACAACGCCGACTACCTGACCGCGCCCTTCGCCTCGGGCTCGTCCAACGGTGCCGGTACCGCCACCGCCGCCAGCTTCAGCGCCTTTGGGCTGGCCGAAGAAACCTGGTCCAGCGGCCGTGGCCCGGCGTCCAACAACGGCCTGTGCGCCTACACCCCGTCGCGCGGGGTGATTTCGGTGCGTGGCAACTGGCCGCTGACGCCGACCATGGACGTGGTGGTGCCCTATGCCCGCACCATGGCCGACCTCCTTGAAATCCTCGACGTGGTGGTAGCCGATGACGCCGACAAGCGCGGCGACCTGTGGCGCCTGCAGCCATGGGTGCCGATCCCCGCTGCCTCGACGGTACGTCCGGCGTCGTACCTTGAACTGGCGGTAGATGCCAGCGCGCTCAAGGGCAAGCGCTTTGGCGTACCCCGCATGTATATAAATGCCGATCCCGAAGCAGGCACCTCCGAGAAGCCAGGCATCGGCGGGCCGACCGGCCAACGCATCAACACCCGCGCCACGGTGATCGACCTGTGGCAACAAGCACGCCAGGCCCTGGAAGCAGCGGGTGCCGAAGTACTGGAAGTGGACTTCCCGTTGGTGTCCAACTGCGAAGGTGACCGCCCAGGCGCGCCGACCGTGTACAACCGTGGCATCGTCAGCAAGGCATTCCTGCATGACGAACTGTGGGAACTGTCGGGCTGGGCCTTTGACGACTTCCTGCGCGCCAACGATGACCCCAAGCTTAACCGCCTGGCCGATGTCGACGGGCTGAAGATCTTCCCCCACGACCCGGGCACCTTGCCCAACCGTGAAGATGACCTGGCTGCCGGCATGGACGAGTACGTCAACATGGCCAAACGTGGCCTGAAGACCTGGGACCAGATCGAGACCCTGCCCGACGGCCTGCGCGGCCTGGAGCAGACCCGCAAGCTGGACCTGGAAGACTGGATGGACAAGCTGGGCCTGGACGCGGTGCTGTTCCCCACCGTAGCCGACGTTGGCCCGGCCGATGCCGATATCAACCCGGTATCGGCGGACATCGCCTGGAGCAACGGTATCTGGGTAGCCAACGGCAACCTGGCAATCCGTCACCTGGGCGTGCCGACCGTGACCGTGCCGATGGGCGTGATGGCCGATATCGGTATGCCGGTGGGGCTGACCTTTGCCGGGAAGGCCTATAGCGACAACGCGCTGCTGAGTTTTGCTGCCGCCTTTGAGTCGACTGGCTCGCGCCGGATGATTCCGCCGCGCACGCCGGCGCTCGGCTGAGTCTTACAGGGCCCCTAAAAGCAGATCGCGAATTTCAACCATATGTGTAAAAATACACAAACAGTTGATTTTGCGATCTGCCATGCCTATCACCCCCAGCGAAGAACGCCAACTCACCCTCACCGTGCTCAAGGCCGCCATCCAGGCCCTGGGCAGCGTTGCCGCGCGCAACATGGAAATACTCCTGCACGACCTTGACCACCCCGAACACTCGGTGGTGGCGATCGTCAACGGTCATCTGTCCGGCCGCAGCGTAGGCAGCCCGATCCTCGCCGCACCGGAGCAGGACCAGGGCTTCAAGGCACTGATGCAGGCCTCGGCCGACCAGCACGGCCGTGAGCCGGTGGTGCTGCCCGATTACCCCACTACGCTCAAAGGCCGCACGCTACGAAGTGCCACGGCTATCTTCCGTGACAGCAGCGGCCACCCGTTCGCCAGCCTGTGCGTCAACACCGACGTCACCGGCCTGGATGCTGCCATGAACTTTCTCCAGCAGTTGCAGCCACTGGGGGCCATACCTGCGGTCAACGAACCTGCCGACATGGAGCTGCTGATGAGCGAGATCATCCAGGCCGCCCTGCAGCGCAGCGGCCAGGGGCGGATGAACAAACAGGCCAAGGTCGAGGCCGTGCGCGTCATGCAGGAGCGCGGCCTGTTCATCGTCAAGGGCGGCGTCGAGAAGGCTGCCAGCGCCCTCGGCGTGACGCGCTACACCATTTACAACTACCTCGAGCAACTACGCGGAGCCAGCCAATGACCTTGCACATTCATACCCCCCTGATCGAGTCGCGCCCGCTGTCGTTGGCGGCCGGGCGTAATATCTGGCTCAAGCTCGACGCCCTGCAACCCTGCGGTTCGTTCAAACTGCGCGGTGTAGGCCACGCCTGCGAGGTACACCACGCGCGTGGCGCCCGGCACTTTGTGTCCTCGTCAGGTGGCAATGCCGGTTTGGCAGTCGCCTACGCCGGACGCAAGCTGGGGGTGCCGGTGACCGTGGTGGTACCCGAAACCACCACCGAACGGGCCAAGCAGCTGCTGCACCTGGAAGACGCCAAGGTGGTGGTGCACGGCAGTTCCTGGCAAGAGGCCAACGCCCTGGCACAGACACTGGTAGGCCCGAACGATGCCTTCATCCACCCGTTCGACGACCCACTGCTGTGGGCCGGGCATGCCAGCCTGGTGGATGAAGTGGCCGAAGCCGGCCTTAAGCCGGACGCGGTGGTGTTGTCAGTCGGCGGTGGCGGCTTGCTCAGTGGCGTGGTGGAGGGGCTCAAGCGCAATGGCTGGGGCGATGTGCCGGTGCTGGCAGTAGAAACCGAGGGCGCGGCGTCGCTGCATGCGGCCATGCAGGCCGGGCATTCGGTGGAGCTGGAGCGCATCGCCTCGGTGGCGACGTCGCTGGGGGCCAAGCGTGTGGCTGATCAGGCGCTGATATGCGTGCAGCAGCATCCGGTGCACAGCCATCTGGTCAGCGATCGCGCAGCGCTGGAGGCCTGTGAGCGGTTCTTGCTGGACCACCGTGTGCTGGTCGAGCCCGCGTGCGGGGCGGCGTTGGCAGTGGCCTATGATGCCAAGGCACTGGGCGCCTTGCGCAATGTCCTGGTGGTGGTCTGTGGCGGCGTTACCGCAACACTGGAGCAGATCCAGGCCTGGCTGCAGCAGGCAGACTGAAGCTGCCATCTGTCGGGGGTGATTACGACAGTCACATCCACCTGATCTACTAGGCCCGCCGCAACCGAAAAGCCCACGCAATGGCGTCAACCCTGACGAAATGCGTATCCCGCCCTTTCGGTCTGCGGCAAGTGAAGGCACAATGCGTGTCCTTTTTTTGGCCGGCCTGGCCGGGGGCCTTTAAATGATCAAGACGCCGTATTACCTCATCGATAAAACCAAGCTGCTCAGCAACATGGAGAAGATCGCCTACGTGCGCGAACACTCCGGTGCCAAGGCGCTGCTCGCCCTCAAGTGCTTCGCCACCTGGTCGGTGTTCGACCTGATGCAGCAGTACATGGACGGAACCACCTCGTCCTCCCTGTTCGAGCTCAAGCTCGGCCGCCAGAAGTTCGCCGGCGAAACCCATGCCTATAGCGTGGCCTGGGCCGACGACGAGGTCGAGGAGATGCTTGAGAACTGCGACAAGATCATCTTCAACTCAATCGGCCAGCTGCAACGCTTTGCCGAACAGTCCGAAGGCAAGGTGCGTGGTCTGCGCGTCAACCCGCAGGTCAGCAGCTCCGACTACCTGCTGGCCGACCCGGCCCGCCCGTTCAGCCGCCTGGGCGAATGGGACCCGGCGAAGATCGAACAGGTGATCGAACAGATCTCCGGCTTCATGTTCCACAACAACTGCGAGAACGGTGACTTCGGCCTGTTCGACAAGATGCTCACGCACATCGAAGAGCGATTCGGCCACCTGCTGCACAAGGTCGAGTGGGTCAGCCTTGGTGGCGGCATTCACTTCACCGGTGAAGACTATGCAGTAGACGCCTTCTGCGCGCGCCTGAAGGCGTTCTCGGAAAAATACGGCGTGCAGGTTTACCTGGAGCCCGGCGAAGCCGCCATCACCAACAGCGCCTCGCTGGAAGTGACCGTGCTCGATACCCTGTACAACGGCAAGCACCTGGCCGTGGTCGACAGCTCGATCGAAGCGCACCTGCTCGACCTGCTGATCTACCGCCTCAACGCCAAGATGGCCCCCAATGACGGCGAGCATACCTACATGGTCTGCGGCAAGTCATGCCTGGCCGGTGACATCTTCGGCGAGTACCAATTCGACCGTCCGCTGGCCATTGGCGATCGCCTGTCGTTCATCGACACGGCGGGCTACACCATGGTCAAGAAAAACTGGTTCAACGGGCTGAAGATGCCTTCCATCGTGGTCAAGCAGCTCGACGGCAGCGTCGAAGTCGTCCGCGAGTTCGGTTTCGAAGACTACGTTTCCAGCCTGTCGTAAGACCGGCTTTCAAGTAAGGAGCAAAGGGTAAATTGAAGAAGAACGTTCTTATCATTGGTGCAGGAGGTGTCGCCAAGGTGGTGGCCCACAAGTGCGCGCAGCATAACGACGAACTGGGTCGTATCGCCATCGCGTCACGGAACATCTCCAAATGCCAGGCCATCATCGACAGCGTCAAGGCCAAGGGTAGCCTCAAGGTACCCGCCGACATCCAGGCCTTCTCGCTCAATGCCCTCGATGTCGAGGCAACCAAGGCGCTGATCCGCGAAACCGAATCGCAGATCGTGATCAATGTGGGTTCCGCCTTCCTCAACATGTCGGTGCTGCGTGCTTGCATCGATACGGGTGTCGCCTATCTGGACACCGCCATCCACGAAGAGCCGGGCAAGATCTGCGAGACCCCACCGTGGTACGGCAACTACGAGTGGAAACACCTCGAAGAGTGCCAGGCAAAGAACATTACCGCCATTCTCGGCGTCGGTTTCGACCCGGGTGTGGTGAACAGCTACGCCAAGCTGGCGCAGCAGCAGTATTTCGACAGCATTGATTCGATCGATATTCTTGACGTCAATGCCGGTTCGCATGGCAAGTACTTTGCCACCAACTTCGACCCGGAAATCAACTTCCGCGAGTTCACCGGACAAGTGTGGAGCTGGCAGAACAGCCAGTGGACCAGCAACACCATGTTCGAGGTCAAGCGTACCGACGACCTGCCAGTGGTAGGCTCGCAAAACCTGTACCTGACCGGCCACGATGAAGTTCACTCGATTTCGAAGAACCTCAACGTCCCGAACGTGCGCTTCTGGATGAGCTTCGGCGAGCACTACATCAACGTGTTCACTGTTCTGAAAAACCTGGGCCTGCTCAGCGAGCAACCGGTGAAAACCGCCGAAGGCCTGGAAGTGGTACCGCTGAAAGTGGTCAAGGCCGTACTGCCAGACCCGGCCTCGCTGGCCCCTGGCTACACCGGCAAGACCTGCATCGGCGACCTGGTCAAAGGCACCAAGGATGGCCAGCCGCGCGAAGTGTTCATCTACAACGTGGCCGACCACGAAGAAGCCTATGCCGAGACCGACAGCCAGGGCATTTCCTACACCGCCGGTGTACCGCCAGTGGCCGCTGCCCTGCTGGTCGCTCGTGGCGAGTGGGATGCCAAGCGCATGGTCAACGTCGAGGAGCTGCCAGCCGAGCCGTTCCTCAAGGCGCTGGACGTGATGGGCCTGCCGACCCGCGTCAAAGATGAAAAAGGCGATCGTCCTTGGGACGCTGAAGCCTAAGCGACAAACAGAAGGGGTGCCATGCAGCACCCCTTCTGCTTTCCAGGTCCAGGATCGCCACAGCCCTGAAACAAGCACGTAACCTGTGGGAGCGGGCAAGCCCGCGAAGAGGCCGGCGCAAGATCACGCTCTACTTGCGGGCCTCCAGAATCAGGTTGAACGGCGTCTGCGTCGCCCGCCGGAAGCGGCTGAACCCCGCCTCCTCGAAGACGGCCCGCAATCGCGCCTCCCCGGCCTGCGCGCCCAACCCCAGCCCCACTTCCTGCGACAACGAATTGGGCGTGCAGATAAACGTCGACGCCGCATAGAACAAGCGCCCGACCGGTGTCAGGTTACCCTCCAGCGAGTCCTCGGCATACGGCTCAACCAGCATGACCGTGCCGTCAGCCTTCAAAGCACGGTAGGCATGCCGGGCTGCCCCGACCGGGTCACCCATGTCGTGCAGGCAATCGAAGAAGCACACCAGGTCATGGTCATGCCCCGGGTACTCCTTGGCGCTGGCCTGCTGGAAGCTCACCCGCCCCTCCAACCCCGCTTCCCGCGCACGCGCGTTGGCGGTGACGATCGAAGGCTGATGATAGTCGTACCCCACGAAGGTCGACGCCGGAAACGCCTGCGCCATCACCAGCGTCGAGGCACCATGACCGCAGCCCACGTCCGCCACCTTGGCGCCCGCCTGCAGCTTGGCCACCACACCCTCCAGTGCCGGCAGCCAATCCGCAACCAGGAAGGTGCGATACCCCGGCCGGAAAAACCGCTCGGTACCGCTGAACATGCACGGGTGGTGATCGCCCCAGGCCAACCCGCCATCGCCGCGCATGGCAGCTACCAGCTTGTCCTTGTCATGGAACAGCGCCGCCACCACTGCCGCGCCGCCGGCCATGTAGGCCGGGGAGTCCTCCAGCGCCAGGGCCATGGCCTGTTCTTCAGGCAGCACAAAACGACCCTTGTCATGGACCATGTAGCCCGATGCCGCCTGGGCATTCAACCATTCGCGCACCAGCCGCGGGTGGCAGCCGGTCTTTTCCGCCAGTTGCTCAGGGGTAACCGCCTGGCTGTCGGCCATGGCCCGGTACAGCCCCAGTTCATCGCCGAGAATGACATTGGCCAGTGTCGCCGCCGCGCCCATGTCGCCCACCAGCTTGCCCATGAAATCGTGAAGCCTTGCCTCGTCCATGACCTGCCCTCCTCTGCAAGAAGGCCATCGCCAACGAGGGACGTCCGCTCCGGGAAGGCGGTGGTCGGTTCAAGGGTTTTCGTTCGCGGTACAACACGCAACTGCGAGCTGTCAGTAAGTTTAGATGCTCTGCCTGGGCGACGTGGAATAACGGCCATATGGTCCACGAGCATTTCCCTCAGGTCACAATTCCTAAACAACGATGTGACATTTTTTTTCAGCTTTCCTATCAAGGAGCTGTCAAATGAAGGTCACGGTTTTCGGAACCGGCTATGTCGGCCTGACCCAGGCGGTGTGCCTGGCCCAGGTAGGCCATTCGGTGTTGTGCATGGATGTCGATGCCGATCGGGTGGCCAGCCTGAGTGAAGGCCATTGCCCGATCTTCGAGCCCGGCCTTGCGCCGCTGCTGGAGAAGAACCTCGCCTGCGGTCGGCTACGCTTCACCACGGATGCCGCAGCCGCTGCCAACTATGCCCGGTTGCAGTTCATTGCCGTCGGTACCCCACCGCAAGCCGACGGCAGCGCCGACCTGAAGCACGTTTTCGCCGTGGTCGACAGCATCCTCGAACACGCTGACGGGCCCAAAGTAATCGTCAACAAGTCCACCGTGCCGGTGGGTACGGTACACCGCATCAAGGCACGCATCGCCCAGGCCGTGGCCGATACCAGCCGCTTCCAGGTGATCAGCAACCCGGAGTTTCTCAAGGAGGGGTCTGCGGTGGATGACTGCATGCGCCCCCAGCGCATCATCATCGGCGGCGCAGAAGCGGCCGAAGTGGAGTTGCTACGCGAGCTTTACCTGCCGTTCAACCGCAACCGCGAAAAGTTCATGGTCATGGACGCGCGCAGTGCCGAGCTGACCAAGTACGCAGCCAATTGCATGCTGGCCACCAAGATTTCCTTCATCAACGAGATCGCCAACCTGGCCGAGCACCTGGGGGCCGACATCGAAATGGTGCGCCGTGGCATCGGCTCGGACCCGCGCATCGGTTACGACTTCATCTACGCCGGCTGCGGTTTTGGCGGCTCGTGCTTCCCCAAAGACCTGCAAGCCCTGCGCCACAGTGCCGAGGCGGAAGGCTTCGAGACACAGTTGCTGCGCGCAGTAGAGTCGGTCAACGAGCAGCAGAAGGGCCGGCTGTTCAGCAAGATCCAGCGCCATTACCCCGGCGGCCTGCGGGGCAAGGTGTTTGCCCTGTGGGGCTTGTCGTTCAAGCCCAATACCAATGATATCCGCGAAGCCTCCAGCCGGGTCCTGCTGGAAGCATTGTGGGCCGCGGGCGCGCGGGTGCAGGCTCACGACCCTCAGGCCATGGAAGAAATCCGGCGCCACTACGGCCCGCGTGCCGACCTGCAACTGGTGCCCTGCAAGGACGATGCGTTGCGGGGCGCCGATGCCCTGGTGATCGTCACCGAATGGCAGGACTACCGTGTGCTCAACCTGGACGAGGTGCCGCAGCAGCTGGCCGACCGGGTGGTGTTCGATGGCCGCAACCTGTACGAACCCGAGCACATGGCCTCGGCAGGGCTGACTTACTACGGCATCGGACGTGGCAAGATTGCGCCAGCTTGACTGCAATGATTACCGGCTGGCCACTCCCTGGCTGTCAGCCGGCCTTATCGACTCAGGGCGCTGCGGACTGACAGGCGGCTCAAGCTGCAGCACCTCGTTGGTGTATGCCCACTCCTTCTCTAGCTGATCCGGGTGGTCGTTCAGGCGGATGCCATAGGACGGGATGATCTGTTTGATCTTGACCTGCCACTCGGGCGACGCCACCTTGTTCTTGAACACCTTGTTCAACACATCGAGCATGATAGGCGCAGCGGTCGACGCACCGGGAGAAGCCCCCAGCAAGCCGGCGATACTGCCGTCCCTGGACGTCACCACCTCGGTACCGAGCTTGAGCACGCCGCCCAACGCTTCGTCTTTCTTGATGATTTGCACCCGCTGGCCCGCCTGCCACAGCCGCCAGTCTTCTTTCTTCGCCTCGGGGAAGTAGGTGCGCAGCGCTTCGAAGCGGTCATCGTCCGATTGCAGCACCTGCCCGATCAGGTACTGCACCAGGTCGAACTCGCGTACCCCTACCCGCACCATCGGCCAGGCATTGTGCACGCTGGTACTGGCGAGCAGGTCAAGCAATGAGCCCTGCTTGAGGAACTTGGTCGAGAAGGTGGCGAACGGCCCAAACAGGATCAGGCGCTTGCCATCAAGTACCCGGGTGTCCAGGTGCGGCACCGACATGGGCGGCGCACCGGTTGCGGCAATGCCATAGGCCTTGGCCATGTGGCGCTGGGCGATAGCCGGGTTGTCAGTGACCAGGAACGAGCCACCGACCGGGAAGCCGCCATAGTCCTTGGCCTCGTCGATACCCGACTTCTGCAGCAGCGGCAGTGCCGCCCCGCCAGCGCCGATGAACAGGAACCGGGCATCGGTGGCTGCCTTGCTGCCATTCTTCAGATTCTTGTACTCGACGTGCCAGGAACCGTCGTCGTTACGGGTGATGTCCTGCACTTCGCTCGACAGCTTGAGATCGAAGTTCGGCCGCGTCTGCAGGTAACCCACATACTGCCGGGTGATCTCGCCAAAGTTGACGTCGGTGCCGATCGGCGTCCAGGTCACGGCCAGCTTCTGGTTGGGATCGCGGCCTTCCATCATCAGCGGGACCCATTTGCGGATCTGCTCGTGGTCTTCGGAGTACTGCATGGGCTTGAACAGGGGGCTGGTCTGCAGCGCCTCGTAGCGCTTCTTCAGGAAGCGGATATTGTCATCGCCCCAGACAAAGCTCATGTGCGGGGTGGTGTTGATGAACGAATGCGGTTTTTTCAGCACGCCCTGTTTCACTTGCCAGGCAAGAAACTGCCGGGTCACCTGAAAGGATTCGTTGATTTCCACCGCTTTGCTGATGTCGATCTTGCCGTCTTTTTCCGGCGTGTAGTTCAGCTCAGCCAGGGCCGAGTGGCCGGTACCCGCATTGTTCCAGCCGTTGGAGCTTTCTTCGGCCACCTTGTCCAGGCGCTCGACCATTTCCATCGACCAGCCGGGTTCCAGTTCGTTGAGCCACACAGCCAAGGTGGAACTCATGATGCCGCCGCCTACCAGCAGCACATCGACCTTTCGGGTTTCTGCAGCCTGGGCATTGAGCATAGCGATTGCCCACGCCAGGCCGGCCAGCGCCAATGTTGGCTTGATGGTGATCTTCATAACCTCTCCCATGCCTCGTTGCCCTGCAAGACTCAGCCAAAGCTTAGCTGACGGTTAGGGTCGGGCATGGCTGGCGCAAACTGCTTGCAATCCATCAAATCTCAAAATACTGTATGAATATTCAGTATTGCGAGACAGCGCCATGCAACTCATCGCCAAACTCGGCATCCTTGCCGACGCAGCCAAGTACGACGCCTCCTGCGCCAGCAGCGGCGCGCCCAAGCGTAACTCGCGGGGCGCTGACGGCCTGGGTGCCACCAACGGCATGGGTATCTGTCACAGCTACACCCCCGACGGCCGCTGCGTATCACTGCTCAAGGTACTGCTGACCAACTTCTGCCTGTACGACTGCCAGTACTGCGTCAACCGCCGCTCCAGCAACGTGCCGCGCGCACGCTTCAGCCCCGAGGAAGTGGTGCGCCTGACCCTGGACTTCTACCGGCGCAATTGCATCAGCGGCCTGTTCCTCAGCTCTGGCATCATCCGCTCGGCGGACTACACCATGGAGCAGCTGATCCGTGTGGCCCGGCTGTTGCGCGAAGAACACAGCTTCCGCGGCTACATCCACCTCAAGGCCATCCCCGATGCCGACCCGCTGCTGATCGAAGAGGCCGGGCGCCTGGCCGACCGCCTCAGTGTCAACATCGAACTGCCCACCGACGCCAGCCTCAAGCGCCTGGCGCCGGAAAAGCAAGGGCACACCATTCGCCAGGCCATGGGCGTGATTCATCAGGGCCAGCAGGCCGTGGCCAACGAGCCCAGGGCGCCGCGCTTTACCCCGGCCGGGCAGAGCACCCAAGTCATCGTCGGCGCCGACAGCACCGACGACAGTACCTTGCTGCGCAATGCCGAGTCGCTGTACCAGGGCTACGGCCTCAAGCGCGTGTACTACTCTGCCTTCAGCCCGATCCCCGACAGCCCCGGCAGCGTGCCCCTCGCCGCACCACCGCTGCTGCGCGAACACCGCCTGTATCAAGCCGACTTCCTGCTGCGTGGCTATGGCTACAAGGCTGGCGAGCTGCTGGGCCACAGCGGTAACCTGGCACTGGACATCGACCCCAAGCTAGCCTGGGCGCTGGCCAACCGCGAAGTCTTCCCGCTGGACGTGAACCGCGCAGAACCTGCGCTACTGGCGCGTATCCCCGGCATCGGCCTGCGCAGCGTACAGCGCCTGGTCGCCCTGCGGCGGGAGCGGCGCATCCGTTATGACGACCTGATCCAGCTGCGCTGCGTGCTGGACAAGGCACGGCCGTTCATCGTCACCAGCGACTACCGCCCCGCCCAGGCCGAGCTGCGCAGCGGCTTGCTGCGAGCGCGCTTGAGTGAGCCGCCAGCGCCCGTGCAGATGGGGTTATGGGGGTGATCGCACTCGACTGCGACGACCTGTTCGCCACCTGGCGCGAGCAGGCCCGGGGGTTGTTGAGCCATGGCATCGACCCGTCGGAAGTCACCTGGTCGCAAGGCCCGATGGCTGACCTGCTGGCCGTGCCGGCTGCGCCGCCTGAAGGGCCTGGCCCTTTCCGGGCCAAAGTCCCGGCCGCACTGCTGAGCCAGTTGGAGCAGGCCTCTCGCTACCGTGGCGAGCAGCGCTGGAACCTGCTGTATGAAGTGCTGTGGCGCGTCGCCCATGGCGACCGCACGGCAATGCTGGCCGGTGACCGGCTGGGCAGTGAGCTGCAACGGCGCATCAAGCAGGTAACCCGCGAGGCGCATCACTTGCACGCGTTTGTACGCTTCGTGCCGTTGCCTGAGGAACTGGCTGAGCACTTGCAGCTGGATCTGGTGGCCTATCACGAGCCGGCACACGACATTCTGCACAGTGCCAGCGCGCATTTTGCCGATCGCCTGGGGCGTTTGCGCTGGTTGATTGCCACGCCACAGGATGGCATTCGCTTCGACGGCCAGTCGTTCGACTACCAGCGACAGTGCCCCGAGCCCTGGCGCCAGTGGGCCCGCAACGCCGAAGACCCCGGCGCCGAACTTTGGCGCACCTACTACCGCCACACCTTCAACCCGGCCCGCCTCAACCCGGATGCCTTGCGCCTGCACATGCCAGGGCGGTTCTGGCGGCATTTGCCGGAAGGCATGCTGATACCGCAGCTTGAAGGCCTGGCGCGCCAAGGCAAACAGCGAGACGGCCAAGCCCTTGAGGTGGCCTCGCAAACCGGCAAGACCATCAGCAAGCCTGCGCGCTCGGTGTAGCCGCGGAGCCTGTTGCGGCCCCGTCGAGACACAAGGCCGCAGCTACAGCGAAAACATCATGCTCAGCTGAAGAGCCTGGCCAGGCAGGCCAGCTTCTTCTTGTACGAACGCCGTGCCTCCAGTGCCTGCTCCAGGCTCACCGGCAGGAACCGCGCCTGCTGGTTGGGCTGCATCTGCCCGATCAGGTCGAGGTCGGCGCTGATCACCGTGCCGATCATGGCGTAGCCGCCCCCCGACACTGCATCGCGATGCAGGATGATCGGTTCCAACCCTGCCGGCACCTGGATCGATCCAATCGGGTAGCAGCTGTCGACGATATTGGACGGGTCCGACCCGGCACCGAACGGCTGCTCGCGAGGCTGGAAACTCAAGGCGCTGCCGCCTTTGTAGCGATATCCGATACGGTCCGCTTCGGAGCCAACCGTCCAGGCGTCGGTGAAGAAACGTTGCGCTGCAGCTTCGGTCAGGCGGTGGAAGTACAGCCCAGGCACCACCCGCAACACCACCTCGCCCCCCAGGGCCTGACGCAGGGCCATGGGCAAGCTTGCACCGGCACGGGTCTTGCCGCTGGGCACGCCGACCGGCAGCAGGTCGCCCGCCATCAGTTTGCGCCCATGAAAGCCACCCAACGCGCCCAGCGCGTAGGTGGACCGGCTACCCAGTACCTCGGGCACATCGATGCCTCCGGCCACTGCCAGGTAGGCCCGGGCGCCCGCTGTTGGAAAGCCGAAACGCAACACTTGCCCGGCCCGCACGGCAAACGCAGTGTCCGGGCGCTGCTCGCGGCCATCGAGCAACGCTGGCATCTGCGCACCGCACACAGCGACCAGTGCGTCCTGCTGGAACTCCAGCTCCGGCCCCACCAGCGCACACTCCAGGCCCGCAGCGCCGGCCGGGTTGCCCACCAGGTGATTGGCTGCGCTCAAGGCGTACTGGTCGAGTGCGCCGGACGGTGGGATACCCAGGTGGTAGTAACCTTCGCGGCCCAGGTCCTGTACAGAAGTGGCCAGCCCCGGTTTGAGTACCTTGATCATGCCAGCACCTCCTGCAACGATTTGGGGTAGCCGACCGGGTCGGCGAGGAAGGCGTCCAGGGAAAACGCCACCGGGCGAATGCGCAGGTCGAAGCAGCCATCCTCCACTTCCGCCACCGCCTGGTCGTAGGTGCGGCGGTCGATAGGCTTGAACTGCACGATGTCACCCGGGCGGAAGAACACCATGTGCTCTTTCAGGTAATTCAAGGTCTGCTGCGGATCGTAGATCGGTGCCGGGGTGACGCCGAACATCTGGTAGCCCCCCGCCCCGCGCACCGAGTAGATGCAACCAAAGCAGCCGCCATGGCCCAGGGTGAGCTTGGGCGTGTCGGTACGGGGTCGCAGGTACTTGGGCACCTGCAGCTGCCGCTCGCGCTCGACCATCTGGAACATGAACGGCAGGCCGGCGACAAAGCCCACCATCGACACGAACCATGGCGCGCCACTGTGGGCGGCGATGAAGGCCTCGACATCGGCCAGGCCGTTGATGCGCGCGGCGTACTCCAGGTCAGTGCTGGTCGGGTCCTGGTGGCGATCCCGAAAGCGCATCAGGGTTTCATGGGTCCAGGGGTCGTTGTACAGCACCGGGATCTCGATGATCCGCGTCTGCAACGAACGCTCGGCCACCGCCTGCGCTTCGGCGCCGCGCACGGCTTCGAGCAGTGCCTCGGGGGCGATACGGTCCGGGTCGAAGCGGACCTGGAAGGACGCGTTGGCCAGGCACACATCAAGCACGCCATCCAGGGCCATGCGCTCCACCGCACGGGTGACGGCCATACCCTTGAAAAAGGCCTCCAGCGACATGCTTTCACTGACTTCGGCAAACAGGTGCTCGTCGGCGCCGAAGCTGTAACGGATCGGGGTTGTAGCAAGCGGTTCGGCCATGACAGTTCCTTTTCTTGGAATCTTTATAGAAAGGCAGGCGAAAACAAAATGCACGGGCTCCGGCGTGTCTGTTTGCCGGATGCCTGACGGGTTCAGCGCGGTGCACGCACCACGATGCCGGCCGCATCCAGTGCCTTGCGTGTGGCCTCGACCAGGTCCAGCGCGCCCGGGGTGTCACTGTGCAGGCAAATGGAATCGAATTCGATCGCCAGGTCCTGGCCTTCGACCGTGCGCACCACGCCTTGGCGGCAAGCACGCAGCACCCGCTCGGCGACGGCTTGGGGCTCATAGCCACGCACATTGCGGGTAAACACGATCGACCCGCTCAGGTCGTACTCGCGGTCGGCATAGAACTCGCGAATCACCGGCTGCCCCATTTCCCGGGCAATGCGGCAGATCACCGAACCCGGCATGCAGTACAGCAGCAACTCGGGCTCGATCACCCGCAGGTTCTGCACCAGCAAGCGCGCCGCTTCTTCGTCACGCGCCAAGTGCATGTACAGCGCCCCATGCGGCTTGATGTGCTGCAGGCGCACGCCCTGGGCACGAGCGATTTCACGCAGCGCGCCCAATTGATAGAGCATGTCGTCCACCAGTTCCTGCGCCGAGGCATTGATGTGCCGGCGGCCAAAGCCGACCAGGTCGCGGAAACCCGGGTGTGCTCCCACCGCAACCCCAAGGGCCTTGGCGCGCTCGACGGTGCGGCGCATGGTGCCGGGGTCGCCGGCATGGAAACCGGTGGCGATGTTGGCGCTGCTGATGTAGCCCATCAGTTCGTGATCGACGCCGTCGCCAATCGTCCACGGGCCAAAGCCCTCACCCATGTCCGAGTTGAAATCCACTGCTTGCATGACCGCGTCTCCTGGCACTTGTGACTGCATGCAAGCCACGTTAGATTCTCTACACCCCCTTGGGAAGATCTATAAACAGATGGGGTACCTTCTGAAAATCAGATACCCCGGGAGCCTACCGTGTCACTCACCTTGCGCCAGGTCCGCTACTTCGTTGCCACCGCTGAAATCGGCCAGATCTCCCAAGCGGCAATCCACCTGAACATCTCCCAGTCGGCAGTGACCACGGCCATCAAGGAGCTGGAAGCGATGCTCGGCGTGCTGTTGTTCCAGCGCTCGGCCCAAGGCATGAGCCTGACCGAAGCCGGCCGGCACTTCTTGAACCGTGCCTACGTCATCCTGCGCAGTGTCGACGATGCGTTGAACAGCCCGCTTCCGGACGTGCGTGCCAGTGGCCTGTTGCGCCTGGCGGCGAGTTACACGGTGATCGGCTACTTCCTGCCGCACCACTTGCAGCGCCTGGAGCACTGGCATCCGGACGTGACCCTGGAGCTGTACGAGCAGGAGCGCAGCGCCATCGAGCAAGGCCTGCTGGAGGGGCGTTTCGACATGGCGGTGGTGCTCACCGCCAACCTCACCCACCCCGACATCGTCTCGGAAACCCTGTTCAACTCCGAGCGCCGGCTGTGGCTGCCCGGGCATCACCCACTGTGCGAGCGCTCGGCCGTGAGCCTGGCCGATGTGGCCTGTGAGCCGTTCATTCTGTTGACCGTGGATGAGGCCGAGCACAGTGCCATGCGCTACTGGGAGCAGGCCGGGCAACGGCCAAGCGTAAGGGTGCGGACCAGCTCGGTGGAGGCCGTGCGCAGCATGGTCGCCAATGGCAGCGGTGTGGCGATCCTGTCGGACCTGGTGCACCGGCCGTGGTCGCTGGAGGGCAAGCGCATCGAGACGGTGACCATCAGCGACCCGGTCACACCGATGAGCGTGGGGTTGGCCTGGCACCGGGAACGGGCATTCAGCCCGGCGATGCAGGCGGTGCGCAATTACTTCCATGATGCGTTTCTGACGCCGCAGCAGTTGTCGGCAAGGCGTTGATCCTGCCTTTGCAGGCCCGGCCTCTTCGCGGGCAAGCCCGCGAAGAAACCAACCCCCATCTCGAGCCGAACGTTCGCGCCGCGACGCCGTCATAACCTGAGCCGGTGCCGACACGCAAAGAGGACGCGAAATGACCCAGCCCGACCCGTCGTACGTCAAATGGCTTGAAGACCGCGCCATGCTCAAGGCCTCCCAGGCGCGCGCCAGCCTGTACTCAGGCCAGTCGCGCCTGTGGCAACAACCGTACGCCGAGGCGCAGCCACGCCGCGCCACCGAAATCGCCTCGGTGTGGCTGACCGTCTACCCCGACGCCATCATCGCGCCCGAGGGCTGCTCGGTACTCGGTGCCCTGGCCCACGAAGCGTTGTGGAAGCGCCTGTCGGAGATCGGCGTACAGGGCCTGCACACGGGCCCGATCAAACTGTCCGGTGGCATCCGCGGCCGCGAACTCACCCCCAGTGTGGACGGCAACTTCGACCGCATCAGCTTCGACATCGACCCGCTGTACGGCAGCGAGCAGGAACTGATCCAGATGAGCCGCATGGCCGCTGCGCACAATGCCGTGACCATCGACGACCTGATCCCCTCGCACACCGGCAAGGGCGCCGACTTCCGCCTGGCCGAGATCGCCCATGGCCCCTACCCGGGGCTGTACCACATGGTCGAGATCCGCGAAGAAGACTGGACGCTGCTGCCCGAGGTGCCCGCCGGGCGCGATGCGGTCAATTTACTGCCAGCTCAGTGTGACGAGCTGAAGGCGCGCCATTACATCGTTGGCCAACTGCAGCGGGTAATCTTCTTCGAGCCGGGCGTGAAGGAAACCGACTGGAGCGCCACGCCGCCGATCACAGGCGTCGACGGCAAGACCCGCCGCTGGGTGTACCTGCATTACTTCAAGGAAGGCCAGCCCTCGCTGAACTGGCTGGACCCTACCTTCGCCGCCCAACAAATGATCATTGGTGACGCGCTGCACGCGCTGGACTGCCTGGGTGCACGCGGCCTGCGCCTGGACGCCAACGGCTTTCTCGGCGTGGAAACCCGCGCCAGCGGCACCGTCTGGTCGGAAAGCCACCCGCTGTCGCTCGTCGGCAACCAGCTGATCGGTGGCATGATCCGCAAGGCCGGCGGTTTCAGCTTCCAGGAGCTGAACCTGACCCTCGATGACATTGCGCAGATGTCCAGGGGCGGTGCCGACCTGTCCTACGATTTCATTACCCGGCCGGCCTACCAGCATGCGCTGCTGACCGGCGACACCGAGTTCCTGCGCCTGATGCTCAAGGAGATGCACGCCTTCGGCATCGACCCGGCCTCGCTGATCCATGCCCTGCAAAACCATGACGAGCTGACCGTGGAGCTGGTGCACTTCTGGACACTGCACGCACACGACATCTACCTGTACAAGGGCCAGACCCTGCCTGGCAGCATCCTGCGCGAACATATCCGCGAAGAGATCTACGAACGGCTGTCGGGGGAGCATGCGCCGTACAACCTGCGCTTCGTGACCAACGGCATTGCCTGCACCACCGCCAGCCTGATCGCCGCTGCACTGGGTATTCGCGACCTCGAACAGATCGGCGCAACGGATATCGAATTGATCAAGAAGGTGCACCTGCTGCTGGTCATGTACAACGCCATGCAGCCGGGGGTAGTCGCCTTGTCCGGCTGGGACCTGGTCGGTGCCCTGCCCTTGCCCGCCGAAGCGGTTGCCGAACGCATGCTCGACGGCGATACCCGCTGGATTCACCGAGGCGGCTATGACCTGGCCGGGCTTGACCCACAGGCGGCGGCTTCGGTGCGTGGCATGCCGCGTGCCCGGTCGCTTTACGGCAGCCTCGACAGCCAGTTGGACGAGGGTGATTCATTTGCCTGCCAGGTGAAGAAACTGCTGGCTGTGCGCCAGGCCTACGGCATCGCCACCAGCCGTCAGGTGCTGGTACCTGAGGTACGCAGCCCAGGGCTGCTGGTGATGGTGCATGAGTTGCCAGCCGGGCGTGGTATCCAGATCACTGCGCTGAACTTCGGCCAGGAGGCAATTGCCGAGGAACTGCTGTTGACCGGCTTCACACCTGGGCCGGTGGTCGACATGATCAACGAGACGGTCGAAGGCGATTTGACCGAGGACGGGCGCCTGATGGTGAACCTGGACCCCTACGAGGCGCTGTGCCTGAGGATCGTCAACAGCAGCGGGCATGTTTGAATCTGGCGTGGCCCTGCCGTCGGCAAACCGGTTTCGCCCGCAAGCACGCCGCCTGCCCCGCGCAGGCGCCAGACTCGCAAGCCGGCTTGCCAGCCAAGAAGCCGGTCTTGCATTTACGGCGCTACGGGCATAGCGTTCGGAAGTTTTCTTTTCCGTGCCCAGGAGCAACTCCATGTACACCGGCATCGTCCAGGCCGTCCGCCCTCTGCTTGATGTGACCACCTACCCGGGCCACAACCAATTCACCATCGACCTCACCCCGGAACTGCTCGACGAACTGAAAATCGGTGCCAGCGTCAGTGTCGAAGGTACCTGCCTGTCCGTGACCGAAATCGACGGCAGCCAGGTCAGGTTCGACGCCATGACCGCTACCCTCGAACGCACCAATCTGAGCAGCTTCAAGCCTGGCCGGAGCGTGAACATCGAACGCTCAGCGAAGATGAACGCCGAAGTCGGCGGCCACCTGATGGCCGGCCACATCGCCACCACCGCCGAGATCGTCGAGCTGTCGATCAAGGAAACCGGCGCCTTCATCAAGTTCCGCATGCCGCCGCGATGGGGCAAGTACGTGTTCCCGCGCGGTTTCATCGGGGTCAATGGCTGCAGCCTGACGGTCGCTGACGTGGAGGATAACGTGATCACCATCAACCTGATCCCGGAAACCCTGCGTCAGACTACCTTCGCCAGCTACCACACAGGTGAACTGCTCAACATCGAGGTCGACCACCAGACCATGGTGCTGGTCGATGTGGTAGAGCGCACCATCAAAGGTACCCTGGCCCGCGAAAACCTGTTGCCCTGAGGCCTGCACATGCTCCCTAACGCCCTCCCCGCGCGCACAGCCAGGCGTTTGCGCCTGCAGGTAATGCGTGGTCGCGTCGGCCTCGGCCTGGTCGCCGCCCTGTCGGTGCTGGCCGGCATGACCGATGCCATCGGCTTGCTGGCACTGGGCGATTTCGTGTCGTTCATGAGTGGCAACACCACACGCCTGGCGGTGGCCATCAGTGAAGCAGACCTGGCCCTGGTGCTACGCCTCAGTGGCGCGGTACTGGGCTTTGTCGCGGGCAATGCGCTGGGTGTGCTCCTGGCTCACGGATTGCGCCGTCGAGCCTGGCCGGTGTTGTTGGTGGTTGCCGCACTGCTGGCTTTCGCGGCAGCGTGGCCGCTGCCGGTCACCTTCCCTGCGCTGTTGGCGGCCACGCTGGCCATGGGCATGATCAATGCAGTAGTCGAGCAGGTGAATGGCCTGCCCATCGGCCTGACTTACGTAACGGGCGCCCTGTCGCGTTTCGGCCGCGGCCTGGGGCGTTGGCTGCTGGGCGAGCGGCGCAATGGCTGGCGGGTGCAGTTGGTACCTTGGGCCGGGATGTTGCTGGGCGCCGCGCTCGGCGCCTGGTTGCAACAACACCTGGGCCTGCAGGCGCTGGCCGGCAGCTGTGCGCTGGCCTGCGTGCTGGCACTGGTATCGCGGTTCATACCGCGTTCCTGGCAGCGTGGCTACATGCCGCGCTGATCATTCGATACGCGGGTGCTGCTGTGCCAGTTTTTCGCGCTTGGCTTCCAACTCGGCGATCTGCGCATCGATGTCCTCGATCTTCTGCTCGATGTTGTCGTGGTGCTCCTGCAGCAGTTCACGCGCCTCTTCGATGTCTGACGCCGCGGGTGCGGCGCCGCGCAGGGGCTTGTTGGCGGTTTCCTTCATGGTCAGGCCGGTGACCAGGCCGACAGCAGCGATCACCATCAAGTAATAGGCAGGCATGTACAGGTCGTTTGTGGTCTCCACCAGCCACGCAGCGAGGGTTGGGGTAAGGCCGGCGATCAGCACCGAGATGTTGAAGGCGCTGGCCAGGGCGCTGTAACGGATGTGCGTGGGGAACATGGCCGGCAGCGTCGAGGCCATCACGCCGATGAAGAAGTTCAGCAGCACGGCAATGATCAGCAGGCCGGCGAAAATAAGCCCAAGCACCCCACTGTTGATCAGCATGAATGCCGGAATGGCCAAGGCCAGCAGGCCGACACTGCCGACGATGATGAACGGCCGTCGGCCAAACTTGTCGCTGAGCAGGCCGATGATCGGCTGCACGAACAGCATGCCGACCATGATCGCGATGATGATCAGCACGCCATGGTCTTCGCTATAGTGCAGGTTGTGCGACAGGTAGCTGGGCATGTAGGTAAGCAGCATGTAGTAGGTGACGTTGGTGGCAATCACCACGCCGATGCAGGTCACCAGGCTGCGCCAGTGCTGGGTGGCCACCTCCTTGAACGACACCTTGGGCCCGGACGCCAGGCCTTCACGATCGCCCTGCTCCAGCTTGTCGACGTGCTGCTGGAACGCAGGTGTTTCTTCCAGCGCATTGCGCAGGTAAAGGCCGATGATGCCCAGCGGCAGGGCCAGGAAGAACGGCAGGCGCCAGCCCCATTCGAGGAACTTTTCTTCACCCAGCACCGTGGAAATGAGCACCACCACCCCTGCGCCCAGGACAAAGCCGGCAATCGAACCGAAATCCAGCCAGCTGCCGAGAAAGCCGCGCTTGCGGTCAGGCGCGTACTCGGCAACGAAGATCGAGGCACCGGTGTATTCGCCACCCACCGAAAAGCCCTGGGCCATCTTGGCCAGCAGCAACAGGATCGGCGCCCAGATACCAATGCTTGCATAGGACGGTATCAGGCCGATGGCGAAGGTGCTCAGGGACATGATCACGATGGTCGCGGCGAGGATTTTCTGCCGCCCGAACCTGTCGCCCAAGGCGCCGAAGAACAACCCGCCAAGAGGCCGGATCAGGAACGGCACCGAGAAGGTGGCCAAGGCCGCGATCATTTGCACGCTGGGGTCGGCGTTGGGGAAAAACACCTTGCCCAAGGCATAAGCGACGAAGCCATATACCCCAAAGTCGAACCACTCCATGGCGTTGCCCAGCGCGGCGGCTGTGATCGCCTTCTTCATCTTGGCGTCGTCGACGATGGTAATGTCCTTCAGGCCGATTGGCTGGACGCTTTTCTTGCGAGGTTTCATACCCGTATCCCTGTCGATGAATGCTCTAAGGGATCAGATACAGCAGGACACTAAATAATTCAGCGCTTACTGTTTTTTTGTGCGTTTGCGGCACTATTCAACGGCGCCCAAAGAAAAGCCGCTGCAATGGCAGCGGCTTTCATGACCAAGGCCTGGCTTCAGATACCTTCGCGCGCCAGGTCCATGGCGAAGTAGGTCAGGATCAGGTCGGCACCGGCACGCTTGATTGCGCCAATGCTTTCGCGCACCACCCGGCCTTCGTCGATGGCACCGGCCAGCCCACCGAACTTGATCATCGCATACTCGCCACTCACCTGGTACGCCGCCAGTGGCAGGCGCGAAGCGGCGCGGATGTCGGCGATCACATCAAGATAGGCACCGGCCGGCTTGACCATCAGCACGTCCGCCCCTTCCTGCTCGTCGAGCAGCGACTCGCGCACCGCTTCGCGGCGGTTCATCGGGTTCATCTGGTAGCTTTTGCGGTCGCCCTTCAGTGCGGTGCCGCCGGCCTCACGGAAGGGGCCATACAACGACGAGGCGAACTTGGTCGAGTAGGCCATGATCGCGGTGTCGTGGAAGCCAGCACCGTCCAGGGCACTGCGGATAGCCTGCACCTGGCCGTCCATCGCCGCCGAGGGGGCAATGAAGTCGGCACCGGCAGCAGCGGCGATGACTGCCTGCCTGCCCAGGTTGGCCAGGGTGGCGTCGTTGTCCACGCCATGGTCATGCAGCACGCCGCAGTGGCCGTGGCTGGTGTATTCGCAGAAGCAGGTGTCGGACATCACCACCATTTCCGGCACGGTGTCCTTGCAGATACGCGACATGCGCGCAACCAGGCCGTTTTCGTTCCAGGTGTCGCTGCCATCGGCATCCAGGTGGTGCGATACGCCAAAGGTCATCACCGACTTGATACCGGCGCGGGCATAGCGCTCGATTTCCTGGGCCAACAGCTTCTCGGGGATACGGTTGACACCAGGCATGCTGGTGATCGGCACGAAATCATCGATGCCCTCTTCGACGAAGATCGGCAGGATCAGGTCTTCAAGGCGGAACTCGGTTTCCTGGAAGATCGTGCGCAGGGACTCGTTCTGCCGCAGGCGGCGGGGACGAACGGACGGGAATTGGTTGGACATGACAGCTCCAGGGAATTTGAACGGCGTATACCTTATGCCTGTCGCGCGCCAGTGAAAAGGCTAAATGACGAGATTGTGTCTTGCGTCAATGGCAACGGCCGGGGTTTGCCTGTGTTGGCCTCTTCGCGGGTAAACCCGCGAAGAGGCGGTACAGGAATAAACTACTGCAGCCAGGGCGGCGTTACCTCCTCTGCCTTGGCCGCCCCATGCTCGGCCTCGGCGCGTGCTGCACGGCGGCGAGCGTCGTCCATCCGGGCGGCGTCGATCTCGCGCATCACCCCGGTTACGTCAGCTTCATGTTCGTCATCCTCGAACACCCCGGTCAACGGGCTGTCGGGCAGCAACTCGCCGGCCTCGTACAACGCCCACATCTCCTGCGCATAGCGGGTGCTTTTCAGCTCCGGGGCAAAGCGCCCGAAATAATGGGCCATGTTGTCCACATCGCGCTGCAGCATGCTGAAGGCGTGGTTGTTGGCGGCTGCATCCACTGCCTGCGGCAGGTCGATGATCACCGGCCCGTCCGGGCCGAGCAGCACGTTGAACTCGGACAGGTCGCCATGCACCATTCCGGCACACAGCATCAGCACGACCTGGCGAATGACGAAGGCGTGGAACGCGCGGGCATCCTCCGCTTCGAGGTGTACGTCGTTCAGCCGTGGGGCCGCATCGCCATCGGCATCGGTGACCAGCTCCATCAGGAGCACGCCGTCCTGGAAGTCGTAAGGCTTGGGCACCCTCACCCCGGCGGCGGCCAAACGGAACAGCGCTGCCACTTCGGCGTTCTGCCATGCATCTTCGGCTTCTTTGCGGCCGTACTTGCTGCCCTTGGCCATGGCCCGGGCCTGACGGCTGTTGCGTACCTTGCGGCCCTCCTGGTATTCGGCGGCCTGGCGGAAACTGCGCTTGTTGGCTTCTTTATAGACCTTGGCGCAGCGTACCTCGCTGCCACAGCGCACCACGTACACAGCGGCTTCCTTGCCACTCATCAACGGCCGTAGTACTTCGTCGACAAGGCCGTCTTCGATCAACGGTTCGATTCTTTTAGGTGTCTTCATCAGGCTGCGTTCAGGGTCCTGGCTTTGTTGGCGGACATCCTCTCACAGCCTGATGCGTCTTGCTCGTCTGTCTTCAGGCCGGACGAATCAGGCGCCCTGCCCCACGCCAGCCACGGCCCCGCCACGCGCCCGGCGCCGGGTCACCAGCACCCCCGAGCACACCACCAACACCGCCAGCACCATCGTCGAGACCACTTCCAGGCGATGATCCGGGCGGAACAGCATCAATACCAGTACACCGCTGATGAACAGGATCACCCCCCAGGTCAGCCACGGGAACAGCCACATGCGATAACCCAGTGTCTTGCCCTGTGCCGTCAGGCGCTGGCGCAGGCGCAGCTGGGAAATGGCGATGACCAGATACACCAGCAAGGCAATGGCACCGGAGCTTGCCATGAGGAAGCCAAATACCTGGGCCGGCACCAGGTAGTTGGCGATCACCGCCAGGAATGCAGCCCCCGTCGACAACAAGACTGCCACCACGGGTGTACCACTGCGGCTGGTTATCTGGGCACAGGCCGGGGCATCACCACGGCGGCTAAGCGAATAGACCATGCGCGAGGCGGTGTACAGCGACGAGTTGAGGCAGCTGGTCACCGACGTCAGCACCACGAAGTCGATGATGGCCTTGGCATTTGGCACGCCGAGGGTGTCCAGCACCGTGACATAAGAGCCTTCGGTCGCCAGGCGTGGGTCGGTCCACGGTACCAGTGCGATGACGATGAAGATCGACAGGATGTAGAACAGCGTTATCCGCCAGATCACCGAATTGGTAGCCTTGGAAATATGCTTGCCCGCCTCGTCGGATTCAGCCGCAGCAATGGTCACCACCTCGGCCCCGAGGAACGAGAACATGGTGATCAGCATCGCGCTCAGCACCGCACCAAAGCCGTTGGGCATGAAGCCCCCCGTATCCCACAAACGCGAGACGCCGCTGACGCCGGACCCCGGCAACAGGCCGAAAATGGCGCAAACACCCAGGGCGATGAAGCTGACGATGGCCACCACCTTGACCAGTGCCAACCAGAACTCGAACTCACCGTAATTCTTCACGCTGAACAGGTTGGTGGCCGTCAGCAGCAACGTGATCACCAACGACAACACCCAGATCTCCAGCTGCGGGACCCAGGAGTTGATGATGGTAGCGGCGATATTGGCCTCGATCGGAATGATCAGCACCCAGAACCACCAGTACAGCCAACCGATGGTGTAACCGGCCCATTTGCCGATGGCGAGGTCAGCGTAGGTTGAAAACGAGCCGGTGTCCGGGGAGGCAACAGCCATTTCAGCCAGCATTCGCATGACCAGCACCACCAGGCCGCCCGCCAGGATATAGGCCAGGATGGTGGCAGGCCCCGCTTCGGCGATGGCGCGGCCAGAGCCGACAAACAGCCCGGCGCCGATCACGCCGGCAATGGACAGCATGGTGACATGCCGGGATTTCAATCCATGACTCAAATTGTTCTTGTGGGTTTGCATGGCGCTACCTTGTTGTTTTTGTCATGCCCACGCAGGGGCCGCCGGCTGCACGTCACCGACGCAGGCGCGAAAAAAGCCCGCCCTGCCCTGAATGGTGAGCAGGGCAGTACGGGTTGAGTAAAACGAAACCGCAGAAGGTGTTACCGGGGGGTCAGCTGGCGGCCCTATGGTTGGCCGACCGGTCGGCCTTGGGGAAGCTGCCGCCCTGCAGGCCAACCTGCTCGCACACTTTCTCGACGATGTAGGCGCCGATCGGTATGGCCGAGGTCGCGGCTGGCGACGGTGCGTTGCACACGTTGACACTGCGCGCGGTGTTGACGAACAGGAAATCGTCGATCAGCTTGCCGTCGCGCGACACCGCCTGGGCACGCACGCCGGCCGGGTAAGGCGTGAGGTCGGCTTTGGTTATGCTCGGGCAGTACTTCTGCACCTGCTTGAGGTACCCACCCTTGAACAGCGAGTTCTTCATCTCGATCAGGCCCGGGCGGAAGTTCTTCGCCAGCACCTTGAGGATGCCGGGCGTGGTCAGGGTCTGGAACAGGTCGCTGGGGCTGACATCGGTCTTGCGGTAGCCCTCGCGCTTCATCGCCAGCACAGCGTTGGGGCCTACGGTGACGGTGCCATCGATCATGCGGGTCAGGTGCACCCCCAGGAAGGGCATCGACGGGTCGGGAATCGGGTAGATCAGGTGGTTGACGATCTGATTGTGCTGCTTGGGCAGCAAGTAGTATTCGCCACGGAACGGGCAGATCACGAACTCGGTACGCAGCCCGAGCATGCCCACCACGCGGTCAGCCATCAGCCCCGAGCAGGTCACCAGGAAACGGCTGCGCAATTCATCACGCTGGGTGCGCACGATCACTTCATTTGCCTGTTCCTGCAGGCCGACCACTTCGGCGCCATAGCGGATTTCGCCACCGGCACGCTGGAACTCTGCGGCCATCGCAGCAGTCACCTGGGCGTAATTGACGATGCCGCTGGACGGCACGAAGATGCCCCCCATACCGACGATGTTGGGCTCACGCTCGCGCAACTCGTCAGCCGACAGCCAGTAGCGTTCCAGGCCATTGGCCGCCGTACGCTCCCACAGCGCCTTCATGCGCTGCATTTCCAGATCGTTGGTGGCTACCAGCAGCTTGCCGCACTCATCGAAGCGAATGCCGTGCTGGGTGCAGAAGGCTTTGGTCGCCTTGTTGCCTTCCAGGCAGAAGCGCGCCTTGAGGCTGCCGGGGGTGTAATACACGCCGGCGTGGATCACGCCGCTGTTATGGCCGGTCTGATGGCGGGCCGGGCCAGACTCTTTCTCCAGCAGGAGCATCTTCGCGTCCGGGTAGACCTTGATCAGGTGCATGGCCGTGGACATGCCCACAATCCCGCCGCCAATAATGATGAAATCGTACACAGCCTTACCTCACACGCAGGCATTGCCTGGCAGGCTCACCAAAGCCCGCACGGGGCCTGGTGGCATAGTTTTGTGCAAAAACGCGTGGGCGGGCGCCCGCCCCGCGCCCTGTCATTATTGCCCGCGCTGGTACAGCGGCTTGGGGAAGGCGACGTAACCACGCTGGCGCATCAGTTCGCGGCGCAGGCCCTCGTGCGGGGTGAAGCGATCGCGGCCATGCAGCCAGAACAGGTTGTTGATCAGCAGGAAACTGCCTACGCCTACCGGTACCGAGACCTTCTTGCCGCTGCCTTCCAGCGACTCGGACAAGGCGTTCAGCCAGATACCTTCCTCGTAGTTTTCCGGCTGCACGAACTGGTCAATGTAGCGCATGGTCGGCCGGCCTTCGGCATCAGTGTCGAATACCGAATGGAACACATCTTCGGCAACCTTTTTGCTCGGCGGTGCGGTCCAGCGCATTTCGCGGCGGGCCAGAGGGTGACGGAAGAACGCCTCGCACTGCTCCCAGTCGTCCAGGTGCAGCAGCAGCGAGTTGCCGCCTTCCATGTTCTTTTCGTCGATCTTCAGCATCAGCACGTAGTCGGTGATCTGGTTCACGAACGTGCCGTCGTTGTGCAGCTCCATGACCCGGTGGGGCTGGCGCAGGTAGCTGTCGGAGTTGTCGCTGTTGACCACCACGAAGCGCGCATAGAACTGGCCACTCATGGCGTCATAGTTGGAACGGCCGATCAGGTGAGCGCAGGCGGTGGTGAACTTGACCATGTCCTCGGCCTGGCTCACGTCATCCAGGCCGATCGGGGTGATCAGCATACCGCCTGTGGCACGGTCGAGGATGGTGTTGAGCAGCACCGGACGCAGCGTGCCCTGGCACAGCTCGTCAAGGATTTCGCCTACACGAAAACGCAGGAACGACTTGTACTCCAATGCCTGCACCGGCCATTGGGCAACGGCCTGCACGAACGCTTCGACGGTTTCCCGGGCAAAGGTCAGTTCCAGCAGGCGCGGCGACTGTTTCGAGGGGGCGATGGTGTAGCCCTGCGGTTCGAGAGGCAGTGGCATGACAAGTTCGTCGATCTGCGTAAAGGCGTTCATGGCAGTGTCCTGGCTAAAAAGTAGGTGGCGCCGTCCGGTCATGACCTGGATCAGTGCGGGCGAGATAAAAATATCGCCACTAACTTAAAATGTCTACATTTTTATGTTTCAGCGACAATTATCGTGTTTGTCCATTGTTTTTCGTCGGCAGAGGGTTTCGGTATGATCGGCAAAACGTTTTGAGGAACAGGATCTTGGAAGCGCTCGCCCCCCGACAAAACTCAGCATTCAGCGGGTATGAGAGGCTCAAGAAGGACATCATCCGCGGGGTGTTCAAGCCCGGTGAAAAGCTGTTGATGAGCACCCTCAAGGAACGCTACGACCTGGGTGTGGGCCCGCTGCGCGAAGCACTGTCGCAACTGGTGGCCGAGCACCTGGTCAACGCGATCAGCCAGAAAGGCTACCGGGTAGCGCCCATGTCGCTGGATGAGATGAACGACATCTACGACGCCCGCGCCAACCTGGAAGCGATGATCATTGCCTTGGCCATCGAGCGCGGCGATGACGCCTGGGAGGCATCGGTGCTGGCCCACTCGCATACCTTGGCCAAGGTGGTGGAAGTAAAAACCCGCGAGCAGCGGCTGGATGTGTGGGACGAGCGGCACAAGGCGTTCCATACTGCCATTGCCTCGGGCTGCGGCTCCAAGCACCTGCTGCAGGCACGCACCTACCTGTTCGACCAGGCCGAGCGCTACCGCCACCTGTGGCTGACGCAGACGGTGTTTTCCGAAGAGGCGCTGGCGCTCAAGCGCCAGGAGCATGCGGCACTGGTCGAGGTGATCCTCGCCCGGGATGCCAAAACCGCCAGCGCCATGATGCGCTCGCACCTGATGACACCGGTACCGATCATTGCGCAGATCATGCACGCCGAAGGCATCGGTGCCCGCTAGATGAATTTTTCTTAAATCGCCGGTTGTCTATTCTTTGGCACAATCAGATCTCCATTAGATGCCCAGGAACCAGCATGCCTCGCGTACTGACCATCGAAGACGACGCCGTCACCGGCCAGGAAATCGTCGCCGAACTGACCAGCCACGGTCTGGAAGTGGATTGGGCCGACAATGGCCGTGAAGGCCTGGCCAAAGCCATTGCGGGCGGCTACGACCTGATCACCCTGGACCGCATGCTGCCCGAGGTCGACGGCCTGACCATCGTCACCACCCTGCGCAACCTCAAGATCGCTACGCCGATCCTGATGATCAGCGCCCTCTCCGACGTCGATGAGCGGGTGCGCGGCCTGCGTGCCGGCGGAGACGACTACCTGACCAAGCCGTTCGCCTCCGACGAAATGGCCGCGCGAGTCGAGGTATTGCTGCGCCGTAACAGCGTACCCACGACCCAGACCCGCTTGCAGGTTGCCGATCTGCAGCTGGACCTGATCAGCCACGAAGCGCGCCGCGGTGACAACACCCTCAACCTGTTGCCCACCGAGTACAAGCTGCTGGAGTACCTGATGCGCCACAGCGGCCAGGTGATCACGCGGATGATGATTTTCGAGGAAGTCTGGGGCTATCACTTCGACCCGGGCACCAACCTGATCGACGTGCACATCGGCCGCCTGCGCAAGAAGATCGACTCACCCGGCCAGTCGCCGCTGATCCGTACGGTACGGGGCTCCGGCTATGCCATTGCTGAACCCGTCTAAAGGCTGGAGTTCTTCTACCAGCCGCCTGCTGGCGCTGTACAGCTTTCTGTTCGTGGCCTGGAGCAGCATCCTCATGGGGGTGCTGTACTTCGAGGTCTCCAGCTACCTGAACAAACTCACCCGTCATTCCATGCTGCAGCGCCAGCACCTGTTCGCCCACATGAGCGGCAAGCAACTGGACGACGCCCTGATTGCCAGCCAGGCCTTCGAGGAGCGCAGCTTTGACGCCTACGGCCTGTTCGATAGCCAGCTCAACCCGATTGGCGGCACCGTGCGAGCCCTGCCCCCAGAGCTCAGACTGGATGGCAAGATCCATGAGCTGGAACGCTGCCTGGATGCCGACGACCCACGCATGCCCCGCGACAGCTGCGACGCGGTGGCAATCAAGGTACAGGATGGCCGGTGGCTGGTGCTGGTGCGTGACAATGGCTCGCTGTTCGTGGTTACCCGAATCATCCTGCACGCCCTGCTCTGGGGCATCTCGCTGACCCTGATCCCGGGTTTTGCCGGTTGGTACCTGCTACGGCGCAGGCCGCTCAAGCGTATACGGGCGATCCAGGCCCAGGCCGAACTGATCGTCGCCGGCGACCTGACCCACCGCCTGCCACTGTCGGCCCGCCGCGACGAGCTGGACATGCTTGCGGCGATCGTCAATGCCATGCTCGACCGTATCGAACGGCTGATGCATGAGGTCAAGGGTGTGTGCGACAACATTGCCCATGACCTGCGCACACCGCTGACCCGCCTGCGCGCCCAGCTGTACCGTATTCGCCAGCAAAGCGACGTGGATTCTGCGCAAGCCGAAGCGCTGGACCAGGCCATTGGCGAAACCGACACCTTGATGGCGCGCTTTCGCGGGTTGTTGCGCATCAGCGAGCTGGAAGACCGCCAGCGCCGCGCCGGCTTCATCCAGCTTGACCCGCATGAGCTGCTGGTAGAACTGCATGATTTTTACCTGCCATTGGCCGAGGATGGCGGCATTCAACTGCAATTGCACCAACCTGCGCAGCTACCGGCGTTGCACGGCGACCGCGAACTGCTGTTCGAGGCCTTGGCGAATCTGGTGGGCAACGCGATCAAGTTCACGCCCGAGGGTGGTCGGGTGCGCATCACCGCCACGCAGGATGACAGCGGCGTGCACATGGCGATCGAGGATAGCGGGCCTGGTATTCCCGAAGCCGAGCGCACGGCTGTACTGAAACGGTTCTATCGCAGCGATGAGGGCCACCGCCATGCCGGCTTCGGGCTGGGGTTGTCGATCGTGGCAGCGATCGTCGACCTGCATGGGTTCGGGCTGGAGATCGGCGAAAGCGAACTGGGTGGGGCCAGGCTGGTATTGCACTGCCCGCTTGCGGGTCTAGGCAAATAAAAGCTGGGGCTGCTTTGCGGCCCTTCGCGGGCATGCCCGCTCCCACAGGATTGGCGCGACATTTCAAGTGTGCGCTATCCCTGTGGGAGGCCACCGCCATGCGGCTTCGGGCTGGAGATCGGCGAAAGCGAATTGGGTGGGGCCAGGCTGGTATTGCACTGCCCGCTTGCGGGCCTAGGCAAATAAAAGCTGGGGCCGCTTTGCGGCCCTTCGCGGGCATGCCCGCTCCCACAGAGATAGCGCACACTTGAAATGTCGCGCCAACCTGTGGGAGCGGGCATGCCCGCGAAGGGCTGCAACGCAGCCCCAGTTGCTTTAGTCAGCCAGGCGCCAGGTAGTCGTGCCCTTGCTGTCTTCCAGCACTACACCCATGGCGGTCAGCTGATCGCGAATGCGGTCGGACTCGGCCCAGTTCTTGTCCGCACGCGCCTTCAGGCGCGCCTGGATCAAGCCCTCGACTTCAGCCGCATCGACCTTGCCTTCGGCACCAGCACGCAGGAAGTCATCGGCCTCCAGTTGCAGCACACCCAGCACATCACCCAGCTCGCGCAGTCGACCGGCCAGGCCAGCAGCAGCCTCCACGTCGCTGTCGCGCAGGCGGTTGATCTCGCGCACCAGGTCGAACAGGACGGCACAGGCTTCGGGGGTGCCGAAGTCGTCGTTCATCGCCACGCTGAAGCGCTCGACAAACGCTTCGCCACCCTTGGCCGCCACCCGTGGCAGGCCGCGCAGGGCGTGGTAGAAGCGCTCCAGCGCGCCCTTGGCGTCACGCAGGCTGTCTTCCGAGTAGTTGATCGCGCTGCGGTAGTGGCTGGCCACCAGCAGGTAGCGCACCACCTCCGGGTGGTACTTCTCGAGCACGTCGCGGATGGTGAAGAAGTTGTTCAACGACTTGGACATCTTCTCGCCGTTGATACGGATCATGCCGCAATGCATCCAGGCGTTGGCGTACTGCTTGCCGGTGGCCGCCTCGCTCTGGGCAATCTCGTTCTCGTGGTGCGGGAATTCCAGGTCGCTGCCGCCACCGTGAATGTCGAAGCTCTCGCCCAGGCAGCAGGTGGACATGACCGAGCACTCGATGTGCCAGCCCGGGCGACCCGGGCCCCATGGCGATTCCCAGCTCGGCTCGCCCGGCTTGACGCCCTTCCACAGGACGAAGTCGAGCGGGTCCTGCTTGGCTTCGTCGACCTCGATGCGTGCACCGATACGCAGGTCTTCGATCTTCTTGCGCGACAGCTTGCCGTAGCCAACGAACTTGCCAACCCGGTAGTACACGTCGCCATTGCCTGGCGCGTAGGCGTACCCCTTGTCGATCAACGTCTGGATCATCGCGTGCATGCCGGCGATATGGTCGGTGGCACGCGGCTCCTGGTCTGGCGGCAGAATGTTCAGGCGGCGCTCGTCTTCGTGCATCGCGTCGATCATGCGGGCAGTCAGGGCGTCGAAACTTTCGCCGTTCTCGTTGGCCCGGTTGATGATCTTGTCATCGATGTCGGTAATGTTGCGCACGTAGGTCAGCTCATAGCCACTCTTGCGCAGCCAGCGGGTGACCAGGTCGAAGGCCACCATGCTGCGGCCATGGCCCAGGTGGCAGTAGTCGTACACGGTCATGCCGCACACGTACATGCGCACCTTGTTGCCATCCAGCGGCTTGAAGGTTTCCTTCGCTTTGCTCAGGGTGTTGTAGATGGTAAGCACGGCGGTTCCTCAGCTGCCCCAGGAGTCACGCAGGGTGACAGTGCGGTTGAACACCGGGCGGCCCGGCTGGCTGTCTTTCAGGTCGGCGCAGAAGTAGCCTTCGCGCTCGAACTGGAAGCGGTCCTCGGGCTGCGCCTGGGCCAGCGACGGCTCGGCACGGCAACCGCTGAGCACTTGCAGCGAAGCAGGGTTGATGTTGTCCAGGAAGCTGCCGCCCTCCTCGGTCTTTTCCGGGTTCGGCGAGCGGAACAGGCGGTCGTACAGGCGCACTTCGCACTCGACGCTGCCTTCGGCCGGCACCCAGTGGATCACGCCCTTGACCTTGCGGCCTTCAGGGTTCTTGCCCAGGGTGTCGGGGTCGTACGAGCAACGCAGTTCGACGATGTTGCCGTCGGCGTCCTTGATCGCTTCGTCAGCACGAATCACGTAGCTGCCGCGCAGGCGCACTTCACCGGCCGGTTCCAGGCGCTTGTAGCCCTTCGGCGGCTCTTCCATGAAGTCGTCGCGGTCGATGTACAGCTCGCGGGAGAACGGCAGCACACGCACGCCCATGTCTTCCTTCGGGTGACGTGGCAGCTCAAGCTGCTCGACCTGGCCTTCCGGGTAGTTGGTGATGACCACCTTCAGCGGGCGCAGCACGCACATCGCGCGTGGCGCGGTGCGGTCCAGGTCGTCACGGATGCTGAACTCGAGCATCGACATGTCGACCACACCGTCGGAACGGTTGGTGCCGATCATTTCGCAGAAGTTGCGGATCGAAGCCGGCGTGTAGCCACGGCGACGGAAGCCGGACAGGGTCGACATGCGTGGGTCGTCCCAGGCGTCGACGTGCTTCTCGTCCACAAGCTGCTTGAGCTTGCGCTTGGAGGTAATGGTGTAGTTCAGGTTCAGGCGACTGAACTCGTACTGGCGCGGGTGTGCCGGCACCGGCAGGTTGTCGAGGAACCAGTCGTACAGCGGACGATGCCCTTCGAACTCCAGGGTGCAGATCGAGTGGGTAATGCCCTCGATGGCATCCGACTGGCCGTGGGTGAAGTCGTAGTTGGGGTAGATGCACCACTTGTCGCCGGTCTGGTGGTGGTGGGCATGACGAATGCGGTACAGGATAGGGTCGCGCAGGTTCATGTTTGGCGAGGCCATGTCGATCTTGGCCCGCAGCACACGCTCGCCGTCCTTGAACTCGCCGGCCTTCATGCGGGCGAACAGGTCGAGGTTTTCTTCCACGCTGCGCTCGCGGAACGGGCTGTTCTTGCCCGGTTCCTTGAGGTTGCCGCGGTATTCCTTGGCTTGCTCGGGAGTAAGGTCGCAGACGTAGGCCTTGCCGCGCTTGATCAGCTCGACCGCCCAGTCGTGCAGCTGGTCGAAGTAGTCGGAGGCGTAACGCACGTCGCCGCCCCACTCGAAGCCCAGCCATTTGACATCGCTCTGGATGGCGTCGATGTACTCCTGGTCTTCCTTGGCCGGGTTGGTATCGTCGAAACGCAGGTGGCAGACGCCGCCGAATTCCTTGGCCAGGCCGAAGTTGACGCAGATCGACTTGGCGTGGCCGATGTGCAGGTAACCATTGGGCTCCGGCGGGAAACGGGTGACGATGCTGCTGTGCTTGCCCGAGTCCAGGTCGGCCTGGATGATCGGCCGCAGGAAGTTCGCAGGGACAGCGGGGGCGCCTTTGGCAGCGGCGTTGGGCGCGTTGTCGGCAGTGGGCTTGCTCATAGGATCCTTGAATGCGTGTGTCCAGCCTGGGTAGGCCGATTGAATCAAAGGGCCTATCATAGCCGAAGCAGTCAAGCTGCTGACAGCCGCGCCCGGACAAACTGATGTGATTTATCACGGCTTTTTGCCGCAGCCTGGCAAAATGGCCAGTGCGCGCCATGTGTCGCGATCGCCTGATCCTGCGTCTGGTGATAACCCGCGCCCTGCGCACCCTAATTTCTGATTGCCTTGAAAGAGCGAGTTTCAGCATGTCCAAAGTCAAACTGAGCACCAACCACGGCGACATCGTCCTGCAACTGGACGCCGAGAAAGCGCCGCTGACTACCGAAAACTTCGTTCAGTACGTCAAGGACGGCCACTACAATGGCACCGTATTCCACCGTGTGATCAAAGGCTTCATGATCCAGGGCGGCGGCTTCGAGGCTGGCATGAGCCAGAAGAAAACCCGCGCCAGCATCCAGAACGAAGCCGACAACGGCCTGAAGAACAAGAAGTACAGCATTGCCATGGCCCGTACCATGGAGCCGCACTCCGCCTCGGCGCAGTTCTTCATCAACGCCTCCGACAACGACTTCCTCAACCACAGCGGCAAGAACGTGCAAGGCTGGGGTTATGCCGTATTCGGTGAAGTGATCGAAGGCCGTGAAGTGGTCGACGCCATCGAAAAAGTGGCCACCGGTTCCAAAGCTGGCCACCAGGACGTACCGAAGGACGACGTGATCATCGAGAAAGCCGAGATCATTGAGTGATTCTGCTGATCTCTGATCTGCACCTGCAAGAAGAACGCCCGGATATTTCCCGGGCGTTTCTTGATCTGCTCGATGGCCGCGCCCGCCACGCCAAGGCCCTGTACATCCTTGGTGACTTCTTCGAAGCGTGGATTGGCGACGATGCCATGACGCCCTTCCAGCAGTCGATCTGCCAGGCCATGCGCCGGCTGAGCGACAGTGGCACGGCCATCTACCTGATGCATGGCAACCGTGACTTCCTGATTGGCCAGGCCTTCTGCGATGCCGCTGGCTGCACCTTGTTGAGCGACCCCAGCGTGATCGAGCTGGGCGGTGAACAGGTGCTGCTGATGCACGGCGACACCCTGTGCACCCGCGACCTGGGCTACATGAAGATGCGCCGCCTGCTGCGCAATCCGCTGAGCTTGTGGATCCTGCGCCACCTGCCGCTGTCGGCCCGCTACAAGCTGGCCCGCAAGCTGCGCAGCGAAAGCCGCACGCAAGTGCGGATGAAGTCCACCGAAATCGTCGACGTCACGCCGGAAGAAGTCCCCAAGGTGATGGCGGCGCATGGCGTACGCACCTTGGTGCATGGCCATACCCATCGGCCAGCGATTCACAAGCTGATGGTCGATGGCCAGCCGGCACGGCGTATCGTGCTGGGCGACTGGGACCGCCGCGGTTGGGCCTTGCAGGTTGACGAACAGGGCTTTCAGTTGGCGCCGTTCGAGTTTTCCTGACATTACAGGGTCTCGCGGGCAAGCCCGCAGGCCCCTGTAGGAGCGGGTTTACCCGCGAATGGGCCGGCGCAGGCTGACGCCTCAGGGCTGGCTGACTACCGCCCCCTTGTCCCGCTCACTGATCACCACTTCCCGGTACTCAGGGTCTGCCTTGATCTGCGCCTCGGTAAACGGGATCAGCGCCAGTTGCTTGGCCGCAAATGCCTTGGTCTGGTCACTGGCATGCGCCGAAGCCTTCTCACTCGACTGGGAAAACGCAAGCAGGCCACGGGCTTCTGGCCCCTTGTCGGTAAAGCTGACCAGTTGCAGGTAGCTGGTGCCACTCACCACCAGCCGCTTGCCCTGCCCGTGCGGCACGCTGTAGATCGCGTTGTACACCCCTAGCGCCTGCGGGCCGCCCGGTACCGGCGTACCATCAAGGGCCTGTTGCACCTGCCCCCAGCGCGCTTCCCCGGCCACGCCACTTTCACTGACCTGCTTGAGCGACGCCAGTGCTGCCTGATGAACCAGCCTGCTTACCGCCGCCTGCTCGACAGCCAGGCCGCGCGGGGTGTGCTGCGGGTCGGCCGGGTTGAATGCCACTCGCCAGCTTTCCGGGTGCTCGGCCAGCGCATTGAACAGGTTCTGGAAGTGCACCAGGCCCATACCACTGTCGAGGTCGGCCTTGCCGTTCCAGGCGGCCAGGCTGCTGCACACGGCCTGCACATCTGCGCCGGCGCCCTTGCACCATTGCAGCAGGTCTGGCAATACCAGGCTGGCCAGGTACACCTCGTCATCGGTGACCATGCGCTGCAATTCATCTACACCTAACCGGGCTTTGCCCTGCAGGCGTTGCAAGGCAAAGCGGCCACGCATGCCCAGTGGTTGGTCATTGCGGCTGACCAGTGGCGAGTAGCCGGTCAGCGGCTGCGCCGGGTTGGCCATCCAGGCCGGGTCGTTGGAGTTCTGTACGAAGTCTTCACGCTCCAGGCTTGGCAGCAGCCGCGCCGGGAAGATGCCCGGTTGCGCCGCCTGCGCGTCAACCTTCCACTGGCATGCGCTACGCGAGCCGTCCAGCACCACCAGGCGCCCTTGCGCCTGCGGGTTGCTGCAGGTATCCAATAGTTGCTGGTCAACATAGGGCACTACCGACTGGTTCAGGTACAAGGCCCGACCTCCCTGATCCACGGCCAGCGTGTTGACCCAAGGGATACCTTGCAACTGCTCGACCGATCCCTTCAATGCCGCCAGGCTGTCGGCTCGGTTGATCTGGAACCACTGCTGCAACACCCGCGAGTTCTCAAGGTTGGCGTCTCGCACGCTGTAGGCTGCCTGCGCGTCCCAGTCCAGGCGGCCTGGCCATTGCACCACCGGGCCGAACTGCGAACTGTAGACCTGCCGCTCAATCTGGCTCAGGCTGCCATCCGTGCCTTTGACCGCGACACGGATGGTTTGCCGGGCCATCGGCAGCGACTTGCCATCGAGCACATAGCGGGTCGGGTCTTTGGGGTCGAGTTGCAGGCGGTAGAGCGTGAAGTGCTTGGAGGTGTCGACGGTGTGCGTCCACGCCAGGTGCTGGTTGAAACCAATGTTGACCACCGGCAGGCCTGGTAACGCCGCGCCCATCACATCGAGCTGACCGGGAATGGTCAGTTGCATCTGGTAGAAGCGCATGCCGCCCATCCACGGGAAGTGCGGGTTGGCCAGCAACAGGCCGCGGCCATTGGCTGAGCGCTGCGCGCCTACTGCCACTGCATTGCTGCCACGCTCCGCGGCGAACCGCTCCTGCCGGACCAGCGCGGTGGCAAAGCCCGCTGACGATTGCTGACCGGCCAGCGTTGGCGGTTGCGCCCCTGCCAACGCCTCGACGAACTGCCCGACACCGCCTTCGGCCAGTAACCGGCGGGTCAGTTTGACCAGATCCTGGCTGCTGATGGGGCGCACCCACTCACCATCGCCACACTCGGCGGGCAGCCCTTGACGACGGCGTTCGACCAACGCCCGGTTGTAGCCGCTGGCGTAACCCGCCAGCAATGCCTGCACCGGCGCGGGTTGCGCCTGCAGGAAGGCATCGACCGCCGCTGGGCTATTGAGCCAGGTGAAGAACAGGTCGCTGGCCAGGTTGTCACGCTGCTCCAGGGTCTGGCCCTTGGCGCCGAAATAACGTGAGCGCTCACCGCTCACGGTCAGCACTTCATTGGCGAGCAGGCATAGGTTGTCCTGGGCGTAGGCATAGCCCACGCCATAGCCCAGGCCACGCTCATCCTTGGCCACGATATGCGGTACGCCGTAACGGGTGTAACGGATCTGGGCACTGGCATCGGCTGGCGCGGGCTGCGCCTGCACACCGACGCTGAAGGCCACCAGGGCAGCGGCCAGGCCGGCGCAGGTCATGGGACGGCAAAGTGGAAACACGGGCACTCCTCGGGTTCGGGGGTCATCCCGATCAGACGAATGGCCAGATGAATATTTTACGTATTACAAGGCGATGGAACGTCTTGATGAGAAACAGGCATTTTTTTCACGAATGGGTTGCAGTTTTTGCGTGCTCATTCGTCCTAGTAAGTGAGCCACCCACATTTCGGGTTCGTCCACGAAAAGGAGCATTCGCATGTACAACCCGCAAACCTCGGTCCAGGCCGGGCGCGTCCCAGGCAAAACGTCCAAGGGACAGGACGTGTTTGCCGAAGAACGAATCGGCAATGAACAGATCCGCGAGCTGTTGCGCACCTTCGGCCTGCGCACCAGCCTGATCCGCCTCAAGGTTATCGACGCCTTGCACGCCGCCGACCGCAATGGCCGCAGTATTGGCGTGCGCGGGGTGCACGCACAACTGGAACAACTGGATATCCCGCTGTCGTTCCTCAGTGTGCGTGAAGTGCTCAAGCGCCTGTGCACCGAAGGCGTCATACAACTGGGTAGCGACAAGTGCTACAGGCTTAACCCCCAGGCGCGCGCCGTACTGGAGCAAACACCCTCGCGTTGAGCGCATGGCCGGCCATACCTGGCCGGCCCGCGCAGATCAGGGCTTGACCTTGCGCCGCAGAATGCCGTTGATCACCACGACCACCACGGCAATGGCGATGGCCAGCATCTGGAAGGTCTGCTCACTGATCGTGCCCTGCTTCTGCAGGTGGGACAGGCCCAGCATCAGGCCCAGTACCACCAGGATGATCAGAAGTGAATATTTGAGGCGCTGCACGTGTGTCATCGAATGTTCCTTGCAACATCAGGGGCAAATGGCTCGCAACGAGCCGCGGCAATGATACAACGGTCACCGCCCCCGGCGCTGGATTTCCTGCTGGGTGGGGTGACGTCAGCCTGAAAGCATGGGGCTTCCTAGCACCCACGCCGGAGGCACCATGTACAAACCCCTGCTGTTCGCATCGCTGTTACTGACCCCGCTCTCCCTTCATGCACTGGACACCCAGCAGACGCCGACCGAACACCTGCTCGAACTGGGCCGCGAGTTGGCCACCCATGCCGGTGCCAGCCAATGGCAACAACTGTGGCAACGCGTACGCCAGGCCGGCTACCTGCAGACCGACGCCGCACCGGTACATTTCAGCGTGCCCACAGCCCGCTTGCCCGGCCTGGCCCGACAAACGCTGGCGCAGGCCGACCAGGCACAGCCACTGAATCAGACCCAGGTACTGTACCGCCGCCATTTTGCCGACCAGGTCATCGGCCAGCGCAACGGCCAGCCGTTGCACGCGCTGTGCCTGCTGGTCGATTGGCGCACGTTGCCGCCGGGCATGCGCGCCACCCCTCAAGCCTATCTGGGTAGCGCCAGTTTGCTGAGCAGCTACCCGTGCGATTGAGGGGTGCTGTACCCACTGCGCATCATCGCGAGCGCCCCGACAGGAAACCAGGAGGCGCAGCCAGATGTCCACGCCATTTCCTACAGCGCCAGATATCGCTGCCTGCAAATCCTGTTCACCGAAGCTACAACCCCCAACCCATATGCCGCCTAGCGACGCGCCTCGGCTGTCGCACAGAATTTGCTCACACCTTCGACACAACGCCGCGGGTGATCGGGTCGCACATCCCATCCACCCCGAAGGAGCGCCATATGCAAATGCCAGATTTGAGCCAGATCGATATCAGCCAACTGCCCCACTCGCTGCAGGCCCTGATCGACTGTATCGGCATCGAAAACGCCTACCAACTGACCTGCGCCTACGGCGGCAGGCCCAAGTACATCCCCAAGCACCGCGAGCGCACCAAGCTCGCTGACGTGCTGCCGGCCGAAGCGCTTGACGCACTGATCAAGCGCTTTGCCGGGGTCGCCCTGGAGATCCCCAAGGCTGACCACTTTCTGCGTCAGCTGCGCAACCAGCAGATCCAGAAGGAAAGCGCCAACGGTTTGTCCCGCAGCCTGCTGGCCAACAAGTACGGCCTGAGCCTGCGGCAGATCGGCAACATCCGGCGCCAGGAGCTTTGCGAGCGCTGACGCCCGAACACCTTGGCAGCTATTCGCGGCTGCCTTAACCCACTACACAGAGCGAGCTTCCCGATATGTCGATAGATAACAGCCTTATAGGCTCCGTGATCAATGCCCTGCCGATGGACCGCATGATCGCCGGTCCCTTGCAGGCCATGGTCCAGGCGCAGGTCACCGCCAGCAAATCGTACGCCGACTTCCTGATGCAGGTATGCGTCCAGGATGGCAAGGCAGTGGCCATCCAGTTCGACTACGACGAAACCATCGTCGACGAACAGGGCGAATACAAAGGCGTGGTCAGCAAGACCATGAAAGTGCCGCTGATGGCGGCCATTACCCACCCGAACATTTCCATCGAAGAGGGCACTGTAGAGTTCGAGCTGGTTATCAACCAGATGTCGGAAGATGTTTCCAGCAAGGACATGAATGCAGAAGTTACCGGCTCACTCGGATGGGGGCCGTTCAGGCTGAACGTGAAAGGCAGCGTGAGCCACAAATCCACGCAAACCCGCAAAACAGATACCCGCGCCCGCTATGCCTTCAACACGACCCTGAAGCGTCAGGAACCGCCCGAAGCGATGATGAGGGTAATCGAGTTCCTCACTGATGCCGCGACCAAGCCAACCGTTGTCCGAACCGCCGAACTGGAAAGCCCGGACGAAATATCCCAGGCGGATACCTTGAAACGGCCCGCGCCTGCGAACCTGGCGACCCCGTAAGACACTGGCACTTGACCCGACAGCCCCTCCTGCCGGTAGTGGGAGGGGCACACCCTGGCCTGAGGAGTCGAATCATTGCAAAAGCCCCCCGCCCCCATGACCTCCATTGACCTGCGTGAAATTACCCGTGGCCTGCAAGAAGCCGCCAGTGCCACCAACAGCCTGATTGCCCAGCAGTACATCAACCTGTTCGACCAGTTTTTCGAGTGCGACACCGAGGCGCTGGGCGCCCCCATGAAAGCCAAGATGGTCGAGGTGGCCATGGATGGGCAGCACATCATGCGCGTCCCCCTGTTTGCGCTGGTGTCACCGAAAGGCCTGGCCCTTGAGCGCATGCAGGTCGACCTGTCGGTAAGGGTCAAAGGCACCGAGGCGCAGCAGGCACTGCTGACCGCAAGCGAGAGCAAGGCCGCGAGCTTCAAGGTCACCATTGGCGGCCAAGGCCGTCAGGGCGAAAACCGCGACCCGGACGAAGTGCAGATCCGCATGCAGTTCCAGGCAAGCGAACCGCCAGAGGCCCTGAACCGGTTGATCGAGGAATACACCAACCTGATCGTCCCGGTACGCGCCACCACCCCACCACCCTCACCCGACACCAACGAGTTCATCGAGGCGGCCACCGTCCGTTGATGGCCGCCACGCTGCGGGCCTAGAAGTCGCGCTTGTAGAAGATGTCCAGTGAGCTTGCCAGCCCACTGGCGGCCTCGAGGTAGACCTTCTTGCTCAGCTTGTAACGCAATGCGATCGTGTTGGCCGGTTCGAACACGCCCACCCCGTAACGAAGGCTGAGCTTCTCGGTGATGTTACCGCTGGCGACCACGCTGGTGCTGTTGCCAGAACCTTCGGTATCCAGTTGAAAGTCGTCGATCCCCAGGCTCGACGCCAGGCTGCCGGTAATGCCGGCGCTCCCGGCAAGGCCCAGGCCCAGCGCTGCCTCGGCGAGCATGTTGTTATCTTCGCCGGTATTGCCCAATGGTCGGCCCAAGACCAGGTACGAAAGCGCCTGCTCCTGGCTCATGGCCGGCTCCGAGAACACTTTGGTCGTCGGCTGCTCGGCGCTGCCGCTCAGGCGGATGCCGGCTATCACATCGTCAACCTTGCGGATCGCTTCGATGTCCAGATACGGCTGGTCGATCGGGCCGGCGAACAGCAGACGCGCCCGGCGGATGGTGAGGCGCTGGCCGTAGGCACGGTAGCGGCCGTCTGCCAGGCTCAGTTCGCCACGGGTATCGAGGTTATCGCCGATGTGCACATGACCCAGCAGGTTGGCAGTCAGCCCGAAGCCGCTGAACGACAGCTTGTCGCGGCCGACTTCGACATCGATGTCCATGGCCATGGCCATGGGTGGTTTGCCTTCCTCGGTCTGGTGACCGACGATTACCGTGTCATCCGACACCTTGACCGTGGACGGCGGCAGCTCACGTACAGTGATCTTGCCCTTGGGCACCTGCACCTTGCCGGTCACCGCCAGCTTGTCATCGATCAGGCGCAAGGTCAGGTCCGGGGCAACTTCCAGTGTGGCGTAGGGCTCGACCGCGACCGGCAGTTGCTGGCCTTGCAGACGCACGTCCATGCCCAGTGCCTGCCCCCAGGTGAGGTTGCCGCTCAACTGGCCACGTCCCGCCTCGCCACTGCGCCAGTTACCGTTGAGCTGCACTTGCTCGCCGGCAATCAGCGCCTGCAATGACAGGTCCTGAAGGCTGGCCGGCAGCTCGGCGCCACTGACTTCGCCACCGCTGAGCATCAGGTTGCCGTTGACCTGAGGTGCCAGCAAGGTGCCTGAAAGCCGACCACTGCCATTGAGCTGCCCCGCCAGGCGTTCGACCATGGGCACGAATGGGCGGGCCACCGACAGGTCCAACCCGGCCAGGCGGAAATCACCCGACAACGGTTTGTTCTTGCCCAGCGGATCGAGCCGGGCGTTGACGTTCAGCTCACCCAGGCGCTCACCGCGAAACGCCAGGCGCGTATCGATGCGCCGCGGTGCCAGCGTGCTGTCCAGGCGCAGGGTCTGATAAGGGAAATCGATCCAGCGGCCTTTGTCGCGCACGCGCAGGGTGCCGCCACTGGCATCGACAACGACAGTGCCCTTGGGGCCGCTGGCCGGGATGTCCAGGTTGATGTCGGCATTGAGCAGGCCTTGCCAGGCAAAGTCCTTCGGCAGCCACTGGGCCAGGCTGCCCAGCGGGAACTGCTTGAGGTGGTAGCGCAGGCGCGGTTCGGGGGCCAGTCGCTGGTCGTCGCCACACAGGCTTGCCTGGCCGGAGCGCCAGCAGTGGGCCCCGAAGTCGAGCTGGCCGCTGGCCAGCCGCTGCAGGCGTGCAGGCGCCTGCAACTGCCAGTCCTGGCCACCGGCCTGGATTCGGCCCGTGGCCAGGCGCCCGCGCCAGTCACCTTTGTTCAACTGGCCATCCAGGCCAAGGTCGAGCTTGAGCTGCGGGCCGTCCAGCGCCAGGGTCAAGGCCTGTTGGCGAATGTCGCCCTTGCCGTTGGCCTGCAACGTGCCCAAGGCTGTTTCACCCAATTGGATACCGGTTGCCTTGAGCTCCACTACACCGCGTTGGGCGTTGTCCAGGCGGGCATCCAGGTCCAGCTGCTGTAGGCGGTTTTCGGCCTGGGCCAAGCGCTGGCCCTGCAGGGTGAGCGTACCTTGCGGGGCCTGCAAGGTGCCGGCGACATCCAGCCGGCCCTTGACCCGGCCTTGTAGCCTCGGCCACAGCTGGCCCAGGCGCGGCAAGTCAAGGTCGATTCGCCCAGCCAGGCGCTGTTGCAAGCTGCCACTGCCGTTGATGCGGTTTTCACCCAGCTGGATGGCCAGTGTGCCCAGGGTCCAGCTTTGCCCTGCCCCCTGGGCCTCGGCCTTGAGCATGGCTGGCTGGCCACGCAGGCGGCCTTTGAGGTCAAGCTGGGCATCCAGGGTAAGCGTATCGCCTTTCAGTTCGCCTTTGCTGCGCAGTGGCCCCGCCAGGGTACCCGGCAGTTCGGCCAGCCAATAGGCCGGGTCGAGCGCGGAGAGCTGCAGGTCGACATCCCAGGCCAGGGTGTCGGCAAAACGTACGGCGACACTGCCGGCTGCCTTGCCCTGGCCGGCGGTCAGCGCCAACTGCGGCAGTTTCACCTGGGTGAGGTCACCTTCGAACGGGCTGGCGATGCTGAACGCTCCCGCCGGGCCGTCCAGGTCCCCGGTGAAAGTCCCCTGGTAATTGCCATCGCGATAATGCACCTGGGTATTGAAGCGCTTGAGGGTGACTTCGGGCGGGGTCTCCATCGGGTACAGGCGCAACCACGGGAAGTCCTGCCAGTCCAGCTGCGCATCGGCGCTCAGGCCTTGCTGCCAGTCAGCCGTGGCTTGCAGCTTGACCCCTTGGCTGTCGCTGGCGGTAAGGTCCAGGGCATCGAGCCTGGCGCCTTTGCTGTCGACCAGACCGGACAGGACCAAGGCGATCGGTGACTGCTCGGCCGGCAGGCTGGCCTTGCCGGACAGTTTATAGCCATCGAGCAGATCGCCCTTGGCATCGAGCTCGAGCGCGTTCAATTGCAGGGTGTCAGGCAACGCACCAGCCGGCTTGAACGCCTCGGAGCGGATGTGCAAGGTCGCCGGCAGGTGCTCGGCCAGTGCCTGCAACTGCCCGCTCAATGTGGCATCGAGGTAACCACTGCTGGTGCCGGCGAGTTCCAACGTCTTCTGCAATTGGCCATTGGCCGTCAGTGCCAGTTGCCAGGGTTTTTCGTCTACCGCAGGCAACTGCAATTGCGCCTGTAGTGTTACCGGCCAGTCGCCTTCGGGTTGCAGGTCGCCCTGTAGGCTCAATTGCAGGTCGTCGCGCAGCAGTCGCAGGCTGTCGATGCGTATCCCGCTGTTGGTCCAGTGCGCAGCCAGTTGCAAATCGCCAAGCAGATCGCTTCCATCCAGGCGCAGCTGCCCGACCTTGACCTCGCCCAGTTCGATGGCCAGCGGCAAGCGCAGGGTCGGCAATTGCAGCGGGGCGCTCTCGGTGGGTTCGGTGCTTGGCGCAAAGGCCATGTCAATGCGGTCTGCCTGCAACCGGTCAATGCACAAGGTCGCGCGCAGCAAGCAGGCAGGCGACCAGGCCAGCAACGGCGCCTGCATCTCTACCGTGCTGCCGCCGTCGGCCCAGGTTAGCCGGCTGGCCTGCCAACTGCCCGCCAGGCGACCCTGGAAGTCGGCCACTTCAAGCCCGGGCACCTTGCCCAGTACCCAGCGGCTGCCGGCCTGGGTACCCAGCAGCAAGCCGAGCACCAGGCCCACGCTCGCGACGCCCCCCAGCAGGCCCAGTGAAGTAAATTTGATTACGCGTTTCACAGCTCGGGCCCCATGGAAAAGTGCAGGCGAATGCCCCCTTCGTCATCCAGCGCCTTGGCCAGGTCCAGGCGCAGCGGCCCGACTGGCGATACCCAGCGCACACCAAAGCCGACACCGGTCTTGAGGCTGGGCAGCTCCAGGTCGTTGAACGAGTTGCCTTGGTCGACGAACGTCGCGACCCGCCATTTTTCGGTCAACGAATACTGGTACTCGACACTGCCTGCCACCAGGTAGCGCCCGCCGATACGGTCACCGTCGCTGTTCTTTGGCGACAGGGTCTGGTAGTCGTAACCGCGCACACTCTGGTCGCCACCCGCGAAGAAACGCAGCGACGGCGGAATGTTGTTCTTGAAGCCATTGGTCGCACTGCCACCAAACTGTACGCGTCCGAGAAAGCGGTGGTTGTGGCCGAGTGTGGTCAGGCCTTTGAGCAATACGTTGCCGTGCAGCAGGTTGGTGTCGGACACCAGCCCTTCCTTGGCGCCTTGAACATCGAACTGCAGGCGATAGCCGTTGTGCGGATCGATACGGTTGTCACTGCGCAGGAAGGAAAAGCTGACGCCCGGCATCAGCAGGTTGCTCAAACCGGAGTCGTCACCCAGGCGATATTCTTCGCGTTGGTACTTGAGCGAAATCACCCGCTGCCAGCCACTGGGCAGCTTGCTGTGCCACTCGGGGCCGACCGTCAACAGCTTGCTGAGCGTGTCGGTGCCGGCAAGCTCCTCGTTCTGGTAGCCGCCGGCAAAGCGCAGCTTGTCGGTCAGCGGCGGGTCGAGGGGAATGTCATACCACAGGCCGACGTTCTGGCGCGGGGCCGACAGTTCGGTTTCCCAGCCATAGCTGTGGCCTTGTGGGTTGACCCAGTGGCGGGTCCAGTTGGCCTTGCCGCGCGGCCCGACGTCGGTCGAGAAGCCCAGGCCAAGGCCCATGGTGCGTGGTTTACGGGTTTCCAGATGAACATCCACCGGGACTTCTTCGCCCACAGCAGCAGTGGGCGCCGCATCCACGCGCACGCCTTCGAAATAGCCGCTCGATTGCAGGTCGTTGTTCAGCTCTGCGACCAGTTCCGAGTCGTAAGGGGTACCCGGCTTGAACGACACCATGCGCTGCAGCAGGTCCTCGTCCAGCGGTGTGTCGCCACCGAAGGTGACGGCGCCCAGGCGATAACGCGGGCCACTCTGGTAGACCAGTTCGATATCCGCCACACCGGCTTGCGGGTCGACGGCCAGGCGCTGGCTACTGAAGCGCCCACTGAAGAAGCCATAGCGCGACGCCTGGTTCTGGATCAACCGCTTGGCATCCTCGTAATGGCCGTGATTGAGTTGCTCACCCGGCCGCAGCGCCTTGCTGTCAGGCACGCGGAAGGCCTTCATCTCGCTTGCTGGGCCCTCGATGCGCACGGTCACGTTGCGCAGGCGAATCGGTTCGCCCGGGTTGATGCTGATGATCAGTTGTGGGGGATGGTCTGCGTCGCTGGCGGGCTTGACCTCGGTATCGATCTGCGCCTGATAGTAGCCAAGTGCCTGCGCCGCTTTGCGCGCCTGCTCCTCTGCCCCGCGACTGAAGCGCAAAAGTGCTTCTTCGTCGCGGTCACCCAATGTGCCTATATAGCCTTCGACATTGGCTTTGAGCGCCTTGTTGGCCGGCTTCACCTTCACCAACAACTCGCTCTGGCCCCATGCTGCGAAACTGGCGACCCAGAAAACCAGGCCCCAGGTCAATCTTCCTGAATACGTCATGCGGCGCATGCTACCAGAGCCGGGCGCTCAAGGGAGCCGCCTGGCGGCCTGTTCAGGCAAAAGCGGGTTTTGAAGAGACTGGATTAGGATGAAAGAACACCCTCTCTCGGATCGGTCCTACAGCTACTTCGCCAATTTCCTCATAACCCTGACGCTGGTAAAAAGCCAGGTAGTGCTCGTTACCGGTGTCCAGCACCACCCCTTGGGTGCCTGGGTCTTCCGCGCACCAGCCGTGCACGGCTTGTAACAATTGCTCGCCGTAATGCTTGCCCTGAAATTGCGGATGCACCCCCAGCAAAGGCAGCACATGCACCTGGTCAGTGGGCAGACAGCTGGCCAACGCAGCCTGGTAGTCCATGTAGCGCCGCGTACAGCGCAGGCCGGTACCCAGCATCATGCGCAGGCGCCAGGCCCAGCTGTCGGCCACGCCCAGCCTGCGCAGCGGCGGCACGATCAGGGCCAGGGCAATCAGGCGGTCCTCGACCAGCAGGCCAATGGCGGGCAGTTGCAGGTAGAAGTGCTGGCGCACCCATTCGCGCACCATCACCCGCAGACGCCGCTCATACCCCGGGCGCTGGGCTTCGAAGATATAGGCGAAGGTGGGCTCGTGGCGGTAGGCGTTGTACAGCAGCGAACGTGCCTCGCGGCTGTAACCATCGTCGAGCAGGCAGACACGGGCCGGGGCGGCTGTGGTTTCGGGCATTGCGGGCAGACCTCCTGGAATGGGCGTTCAGTGCCTTGGAGGTGCCCCAGCGCGCTTCGTTCACCCCCAACAGCACGTTAGCAGCAGGCTCGCCTGGCCGCCATGCTGGTGATGCAGGTCGATGTCGGCTAGCATCGCGCCTTTTACCGGGATTGTCTTTCCATGAAGATCGTCTGTTTCAACATCAACGGCCTGCGGGCCCGCCCGCATCAGCTGGCGGCGCTGATCGAAAAGCACCAGCCGGACGTGATCGGCCTGCAGGAAACCAAGGTCAGCGACGATCAGTTCCCGCTGGCCGACGTGCAGGCACTGGGTTACCACGTGCACTACCATGGCCAGAAAGGCCACTACGGCGTGGCCCTGCTGTCGCGCCAGGCGCCGCTGAGCCTGCACAAGGGCTTTGCCACCGACGAAGAAGATGCCCAGCGCCGCTTCATCTGGGGTACCTTCGCCGATGCCGACGGCAGCCCGATCACCATCATGAACGGCTATTTCCCCCAAGGTGAAAGCCGCGACCACCCCACCAAGTTCCCGGCCAAGCAGCGCTTCTACAGTGACCTGCAGGCACTGCTGGAAAGCCAGTTCCGCAACGACCATCCAGTGCTGGTGATGGGCGACATGAACATCTCGCCGCAAGACTGTGATATCGGCATCGGTCCGGACAACGCCAAACGCTGGCTGAAGACCGGCAAGTGCAGCTTCCTGCCGGAAGAGCGTGAGTGGATGGAACGTTTGAAAGGCTGGGGGTTGGTAGACAGCTTCCGCCACCTGTACCCGGACGTGACCGACCGTTTCAGCTGGTTCGACTACCGAAGCCGCGGCTTCGAGGACGAGCCCAAGCGCGGCCTGCGCATCGACCTGATCATGGCCTCGCAGCCGCTGGTGCCGCGCATCAAGGCAGCGGGCGTGGACTATGAGCTGCGCGGGATGGAAAAGCCGTCGGACCATGCGCCGATCTGGCTGGAGTTGAGCTGATTTTGGTGACGGGCCCAAGGTGCACGCCTTGGGCCCACACTCACAACCCCAACCTCAACGCTTCCCCCACCCCCGCCCCACGCACATCGTCCGCCGCGCTGACCAGGGCAAAGTTATAAGCCCCATGCGACCAGTACCGCGCCTCCAGCTGGCCATCGACCCGCTGCCCGTCCGGCATGCGCCGATAAAGGTTGCCCGGCGAGCGCAGGAACAGGCTGATGCGCTGGCCCTTGCCATCTTCGAACACCAGTAATGCAGCCGGCCCCTGCTCGTTGCTGAGCAAGCGCGCGCCCACCGGTTTGAAGCCATACCCCGCCAGGTCCGGTAACTGGCCCACCCGGCTGAAATGGCGGCCCAGCCAGTCGCGCAACTGCCCAGGATCACTGGCCTGGATATCCAGTGCTTCACTGCTGGCGAACAAACGGTGCGCCTGAACAGCATCAGCCATGGGCAGGTCGACCCGCGCCAGGGTTGCATCGCGCACTTGCCAGCCGCCCAAGCCCCCCACACCCAACGCCAGCATCACTACCGCCGCCGCAGCCCAGCGCCGCTGCCGACGCTGGCGCAATTGCCGACGCAACTGGCCAAGGTCCAGCTGCGCCGCACCGGGCAGCTCGCCCAACCCGGCCAGCGCTGTGCGCAGCCTTCGGGCATCGGCGCGCCAGCCTTCCACCCGTGCCGCAGCTTGCGGGTTGGCCGCCAGCCAGGCCTGCACCTCGGCCCGGCGCACAGGTTCCAGGCGCTCATCGACGTAAGCGTGCAATTCATCATCGCTGGGGATCAGGCGCGTCATTTCAGTCTCCGCAAGGCCGGGGGTTGGGGGTTGCCCTCGGTCAGTTCGCGCAAGGCATTGCGCGCGCGCGACAGGCGCGACATCACAGTGCCGATGGGGATGCCCAAGGCCTGGGCGGCCTCCTTGTAACTCAAGCCTTCGATGCTGACCAGCAACAACAAGGCACGCTGCTCCGCCGTCAGCCGGGCAAAGGCCTGCAGGTCGGCCTGTGCCAGGACGATGGTTTCGAGGTTGTCACCGGCCGGCTCATCGTCGTGCTCGTTACGGCCGAACCAGGACAACCAGCGCGCATGCAATCGCTCACGGCGCTTACCGTCGAGGAACTGTCGATACAGGATGGTGAACAGCCAGGCACGCAGGGCATCGGCGTCCCGTTGCTGGTCGCGACGGCTCAGGGCCCGCTCGACCGTAGCCTGCACCAGGTCGTCGGCGCTGCCCGGCTCGCGGGTCAGCCACACGGCAAAGCGGCGCAGGCGGGCCAGCAGCTCGCGCCACTGGTGGTCGTCCAAATCATGCATGGCTAGGTCCCGGCCTCTGGGGTTGTCAGTGTAAAGGGCAGACGCCTGTGAACAAATTCTATTCCCGATGAGGGAATAACTTTTTCTCTGACACGTCGTACTGGCACCTTCACTGAACCGGACGATGACCATGAACACACCCTTGCACGGCCCGGCCAAAGCCTTGCGCCTGGCCGCCATTGGCGGCGTGCTGCTGGCCGCAGGTGCCGGCTTTGCCTATGCCGCTGGCTGGCTCGGCGCCCCCCGACTGACGCCACAACGCATCATCGACACCTTCGAAGCCCAGGCCGGGCATTACCCAGGCTACCGCAAGAACCACGCCAAGGGCTTGTGCGTGAGCGGCTACTTCCAGGCCAGCGGGCAGGCCGCCAACCTGTCCACGGCGCGCGCCTTCAGCCAGCAACGGGTGCCGGTGGTTGGCCGCTTTGCCATTGGCGGTGCCAACCCGTTCGCCCCGGATACGGGTATACCGGTACGCAGCCTGGCGATTGAGCTGAGCACCGACGACGGCCAGGTCTGGCGGACGGGCATGAACAACCCTCCGGTGCTGGCAGTCAGCACGCCGCAAGCGTTCTACCAGCAAGTACTGGCGAGTGCACCAGACCCGGCGACCGGCAAACCGGACCCTGGCAAGCTGCAGGCGTTCTTCGCCGCCCACCCGGAAAGCGCGGCGTTTCGCCAATGGGCGGCGGGTTACAAACCCAGCGACAGCTTCGCCAACACGCAATACCACAGTATCAATGCCTTCCGCCTGATCGACGCAGCTGGCGCGGCGCATCCGGTGCGTTGGCAGCTCGAGCCACAAACTGCATTTGCAGCATTACCCGCGCAAGTTGATGACAAGCAATTCCTGCAACACGACTTGCAGCAGCGCCTTGCCCAAGGCCCGTTGCGCTGGACGCTGCGCCTGGTACTGGCCGAACCAGGCGATGCCGTGGACGACCCTGCACGGCCGTGGCCCGCCGAGCGGCGCAGCGTGGACGCCGGCACTCTGGTGCTGGAACAGGTCGACGCCCCCGAGCAAGGGGCCTGCCGCGACCTCAACTTCGACCCGCTGATCCTGCCGCGCGGTATAGAGGCGTCGGCCGACCCGATCCTCGCCGCCCGCTCGGCCGCCTATTCGGAATCGTTCAACCGCCGTAGCCGCGAATCGCTCAGCACCGGAGCCAAGCCATGAAACCTCAAGCCTTCCACCCTTTCGCCCGCTTGTTGCACTGGCTGATGGCCGTGCTGATTCTTGCCATGCTGTTCATCGGCGTGAGCATGGTCGCCGACCTGTCGCTACGCCACCCGGTGCTGATCAGCCTGCACAAGGCCACCGGGCTGGCCCTGCTGGTGCTGGTGGTACTGCGCATCGCTGTGCGCCTGACCCTACCTCACCCGCCCCTGCCGAACGACCTGCCAAAACTGCAGCGCTGGGCCGCCGGAGCCTCGCATCTGCTGCTCTATGGCCTGATGCTGGCCATGCCGCTGCTGGGCTGGGCCATGCTGTCGGCAGGCGATTACCCGCGCCCGCTCGGCTTGCCCGCCATCGCCCCCCACAACCTGCAGCTATATGCCGTGTTGCGCCAGGCCCATGGCTGGGCCGGCTACCTGCTGTTTGCCACGGTACTGGTGCATGTGGGGGCCGCCTTGATGCATGCGTGGGTGCGCCGTGACGGTGTGTTGCGTAGCATGTGGCCTGGCCCCTTGCACCGCAGCGAATGAACGGTAGCAGCACGGGGTTCGACAGTCGATAATGATTCCTAATAATATCGGTTTTGTTTGCCACTCTGCCCTGGACTGCCCATGAACGTCGCAAAGGATCCTGCAACCCTTCTGCCTGCCAGCACCCTGAACCTGCGCCCGCTGCTGCTGGCCAACATGGCCTGCACCATGTCGATGATGGCGTTCGTCGCCCTGATCGGCCCGATAGCCCGCCAGCTTGGCATGGCCACCTGGCAAGCCGGCGCCGCCGTGACCGTGGCCGGCGTGGTCTGGGTGCTGCTGGCCCGGCCCTGGGGCCGCGCGGCAGACCGCCTGGGCCGCCGGCGCATCCTGCTGCTGGGCAGCGCCGGCTTCACCCTGGCCTACTGGCTGCTGTGCCTGTTCGTCGAAGGCGCACTGCGTTGGATGCCGGGGGCGACCTTGGCGTTCATCGGCCTGATGATCGCGCGTGGTTGCATCGGCGCCTTTTATGCCGCCATCCCGGTAGGCTGCAACGCGCTGATCGCCGACCATGTGGAGCCGCAACGCCGGGCGCGGGCCATGGCCTCACTGGGGGCGGCCAACGCCGTCGGTCTGGTGGTCGGGCCGGCGCTGGCCGCACTGCTGGCGCGGCACAGCCTGAGCCTGCCGTTCCATATCATGTCGCTGCTGCCGGCCACTGCCTTCCTCGTGCTGTTTTTCACCCTCAAACCACAGGCGCTGCCGCACAGCCACGTCCCCAGCCCGGTGCGGCTGAACGACCCGCGCCTGCGCCGGCCGCTGCTGGTGGCATTCAGCGCCATGCTCAGCGTGACCGTGTCGCAGATCATCGTCGGTTTCTTTGCCCTTGACCGCTTGCATCTGGGCCCTGCCGAAGCGGCCCAGGCGGCTGGCATCGCCCTGACCACCGTGGGTGTGGCACTGATGCTGGCCCAGGTGATACTGCGCCAACTGGAGTGGCCACCGCTGAAGATGATCCGGGTGGGTGCCACGGTATCGGCACTGGGCTTTGCCTGTGGCTCGCTGGCCACCACGGCGCCGTGGCTGTGGGCTTGCTATTTTGTTGCGGCGGCCGGCATGGGCTTCGTCTTCCCGGCGTTTTCGGCACTGGCGGCCAATGCCATGCAGGCCACCGAACAAGGTGCCACGGCCGGTTCCATTGGCGCCGCCCAAGGCATGGGCGCGGTGATCGGGCCGCTCGCCGGTACCTTGGTGTATGCCCTTGATCCGCGCTTGCCATTCCTGGCCGTGGCCGTGCTGTTGCTGCTGGTCGGGCTGTGGCCGATGCCGCGTGAGCAGCGGGTTTGAGAAGCACAGCGCGCAAGGGCGCAGAGTGTGTTTTAATGCGCATCGCTCATTATTATTGACACCTCTGATTACAAGGCGGCTATGGACACGGGGACGCGACTCAAACTGGTGCGTGAACGCAACAACCTCTCCCAACGGGAACTGGCCCGTCGCAGCGGGCTGACCAATTCGACGATCTCGCAGATCGAGCAGAATCGCGTCAGCCCTTCGGTCAGCTCCCTGAAAAAACTGCTCGAAGGCATTCCCATGAGCCTGGCGGAGTTTTTCAGCTTCGACGAGCCGGTGCGTGAGGAACGCTACGTATTCCGTGGTGGCGAACAACCCGACCTGGGCCGCAATGGCCTGCGCATGCTGCTGGTCGGCGCCAGCGTCGAAGGCCGCCAAATGCGCATGCTGCGTGAGCTGTATGCACCCGGCGCCGACTCTGGCGAGCCGATCGTGCACGCTGAAGGCGAAGAATGCGGGTTGGTCACCCGTGGCACAGTCGAGCTGTGGGTCGACGGCCAGGTCAGCGTGCTCAATTCGGGCGACGGCTACTACATCCCTACGACCCTGCCGCACAGTTTCAAGAACATCGGCCCGGATGAGGCCGAGATCATCAGCGCCAACACGCCGGCGAATTTCTGATCTTGACCCACAGACCTTCACTGAGCGCCCGGGATGTCTATCAGTGCCTGCGTAATGTGGCCCTTGGCGTGCATCACCTTGAGGTGGCTGCACGCCGCGATGGCGGCCTGGTCGATGTCGGCATCCAGGGCTGGCAACTGACGTTGGCCCTGGATACCGAAGGCCTGTCGCATTGCGTTCATTGCCAAGCCCCCGACGGCGAACAGGCCGGCCTCGAACACTGGCAGCGCTATGGCACCAACCCCACCGACCTGCTCAGCCTGTGGGAGCGCACTCAGCTGGAGAGGCTGCTGGCCCCCTGACGTAGCGCCTCCTCGACAAAGTCCAGGCGGTCCTGGCCGAAGAACATCCCATCACCGACAAAACAGGTGGGCGCGCCAAACACCCCGCGCGCCACAGCGGCCTCGGTCGCCTGCTTTAGCGCTGCTTTTACTTCGCTGTCAGCGGCCAGGGCATGAAAAACCTGCGGGTCGAAGCCTGCCTGCGCGAGTGTTTCATTCAGCACAGCGCTGTCGCTCAGGTTGCGGCGCTGTACCCACAGCCCAGTGAACAGCACCGATAGCAATGCCTCGAACCGATCAGGTGAACGCAACTGGGTCCCTGTCACGCCGCGCATCAACGTCAGGGTATTGACCGGGAAGCCCGGCGGCATCCCGAACGGCACACCGTAGCGTTCGGCAAAGCGGGCCAGGTCGGTGAACATGTAGCGCCCTTTGGCCGGGATCATGGCCGGCGAAGCATTGCCGGTAGCCTGGAAAACCCCGCCAAGCAGCATTGGCCGGTAGCGCAGCGTAGCGCCGTGGCGGGCACACAGGTTCGGCAGTTGGGTCCAGGCCAGGTAGCTGGCCGGGCTACCCAGGTCAAAAAAGAAATCAACAGACGTTTGCATGGTGACGGTCCTTGCATGTTAACGGGGGTTACCAGCGTTCCATCCAGGGGCGCAGGTCCAGCTCGAAGGTCCAGGCATCGCGGGGCTGGGCGTGCAGGAACCAGTAACTGTCGGCAATGTGCGCCGGGTCAAGGATGCCATCCTGGTCCTTGAGGGCATAGCGCTCGGGGAAGCTGTCGCGGATGAAGGCCGTGTCGATGGCACCGTCCACCACCACATGGGCGACATGGATGTTGCGTGGCCCCAACTCGCGCGCCATGCTCTGCGCCAGGGCACGCAAGCCATGCTTGGCCCCGGCGAAGGCTGCAAAACCGGCTGCGCCGCGGGTACCGGCTGTAGCGCCGGTGAACAGGAGGGTGCCGCGCTCACGCTGAACCATGCGCCGGGCCACCGCCTGCGCGGTGAGGAAACCGGCAAAGCAGGCCATTTCCCAGATCTTGAAGTACTTGCGTGGGGTTTCCTCGAGGATGCTGCACGGCACATTCGCACCGATATTGAAGACAAATGCCTCAATCGGACCTATATCACGCTCGATAGTCTCTACCAGCTCGGCCACCTCCTCTTCCTTGCGCGCATCAGAGCCGAAACCGTAGGCCTGGCCGCCAGCGGCGTGTATTTCCTCCAGCAGCGGCTGCAGTTTGTCGGCCTGGCGACGGGTTACGCAGGCAATATAGCCCTCACGCGCAAAACGCTTGGCGATCTCGCCGCCAGTGGCGTCGCCCGCCCCGATCACCAGCACGACTTTTTGTTGTTCTGACATGCCTGCCTCCATTGGTAAATGATCGTTTAGTAAACGAACGCTATGTTATGATCGCGGTCATCGTCAAGCCTGTTTGCCGAGGCATGTGAATGCGCTATTCCAACGAACACAAACAGCAAACCCGCGAACGGTTGCTGGCCAGCAGCGGCGCGCTGGCCAAGCGCGGGGGTTTTGCCAGTACCGGCGTGGCCGGGTTGATGAAAGCGATCGGCCTGACCGGCGGTGCCTTCTACAACCACTTCCCGTCCAAGGACGACCTGTTTACCGAGGTGGTACGCCAGGAGCTGAGCAACAGCCCCCTCGCACGCCTGGCCAACCAGGGAGCCAACCGTGAACGCCTGGGCCGCTGCCTGCAGCAGTACCTGAGCCTGGCCCACCTGCGCAATGCCGAAGGTGGATGCCCGTTGCCGCCGCTGGGTGTGGAAATCGCCCGGGCCGACACGCCGGTGCGTGAAGTGGCTGAGCACTGGCTGGTAGAACTGCACCGGGCCTGGAGCACAACCCTGGAGGATGAGCAGCTGGCCTGGGTGCTGATCAGCCAGTGCGTAGGGGCATTGCTGGTCGGGCGCATGCTGGCCAGTGAAAGCGTGCAAGCGCAGGTACTGGGCGCCAGCCGCCAGTTTGTCGAACAGGCCCTGCATGAGGCGGATTAGTGCCCTGCTGGGTTTTCTATTGGCCCTCCCTGCGCTTGCCGAACAGGCCTGCCCGCCTGGGCAGTATCAAGTGTGTCTGATGGGCTGCTTTTGCGCACCGATCGATCCAGGCCAGGCCGGGCAGATCCTCAAGGATGTGGAGGTCATGGCCTCGTCCAGCCTGGCATACGCCTTGCGCCAGGCCCGCGACGAAGCCACGGCCAGCGGTGTGCAGCCGATTCCGTTGCATATTCGGGCGCAGCTGGAACCCTGGTATGACTTTGCCGTGCTCGACGCGGCGCGCTTCCGGGTGGGGGATGAGCAACAGATCAGCGCAGCCAATGCGCTATTGCAGAACCCCGATGTGAACGCCGTTACACTGATCGACACGATCATCTTCCGCCGGGCCGCCGATGCCGAGGACAACGTGGCCTTGTGGGCGCACGAGCTCAAGCATGTGCAGCAGTATCAGGAGCTGGGCGTGGAGGAGTTTGCCCGACGCTATACGCGCAACTTCGACGACCTGGAGGGGCCGGCCTACAAGATCGAGGCCGAAGTCGACAAGGCGCTGCGCGAGCGTCGTTCAGGCCTGGCCCGCTGATCGCTGCCATTACGCTCCACATCTACAGCGCCTGTCTTGCCCGGCGCAAAATTCAGCCGTTAGCGCCTGCGCCCAATCACCAATGTGTGTCCACCCCCAATCAGGTGTAGGAGCGGGTTTACCCGCGAATACGGTAGCGGCCACAACGCTGAACGGCGGGTGGAGATTGGCCAGAAGGCCCGGCCTCTTCGCGGCTATCACCCCTTTGATACGACCAAGCTTTTCAGCTCTCAGCACCGCAGAAAAGCTTGACCGCCAACACAGCATCTACATGGGAACGTAAAGGCGCTCAAGACACCGCCGAAGCCTCCACCGCCTGCTCACGGCTGGCATAACGCTGCGCCAGCACAGCACACACCATCAGCTGTATCTGGTGGAACAGCATCAGCGGCAGGATCATCGCGCCAATGCCACTGCCCACGAACAACACCTGGGCCATGGGCACACCCGTAGCCAGGCTTTTCTTGGAGCCGGCAAACAGGATGGTGATGCGATCCTCAAGGTCAAAGCCCAGCGCCTTGCCAAGCAAGCGGGTGCCAAACAGCACCACTGCCAGCAGAATTGCGCACACCACGAACAACCCCGCCAAGTGCTGCGGCGATACGGTGTGCCACAAACCGGTAACCACGGCCTCACTGAAGGCGGTGTACACCACCAGCAGGATCGAACCCTGGTCCACCACCTTGAGACAGCGCGCATTGCGCTTGACCCAGGCGCCGATCCAGCGCCGCGCAACCTGCCCGGCAACGAACGGCACCAGCAGCTGCAAAGTGATCTTCAACACCGCATCCAGGCCGGAACCTGTATCACCACTGGCACCCAGCAACAACATCACCAGCAACGGGGTGAGGAAGATACCCAACAGGCTGGAGGCCGCTGCGCTGCAGATGGCCGCCGGCACGTTACCGCGGGCCAGCGAGGTAAAGGCAATGGCCGACTGCACGGTTGCAGGCAAGGCACACAGGTACAGGATGCCAAGGTAAAGCTCGTTACCCACCAGCGGTAGAAACAGAGGTTTGAACGCCAGGCCCAGCAGCGGGAACAATACGAAAGTACAGGAGAACACCAGTAGGTGCAGGCGCCAGTGCCCGGCACCGGCAATGATGGCTTCACGGGACAGTTTGGCGCCATGCAGGAAGAACAACAGGCCAATGGCCAGGTTGGTCAGCCAGCCGAAATACACCGCGCCATCGCCCGAGCAAGGCAGTACGGTGGCGATGAGTACCACACCGAGCAAGGCCAGGGTGAAATTGTCAAATAACATGCGCAAATACTTCATCACTGTATCCATCTTGTCATGGTGGGTGGGCAGACGATAAGGTCTTTGGCTCCCCGTCGCTAACGCCGGAACCCCGAGTGGTATCGCTCAACGGACACGCTCCACAAAAGGACTCACCATGCTCCGCCCACGTCTGGCTGCACTTGCAGCCGCCATTACCCTTGCCTTAGGCCATGCCAGCGCCCAGGCCGACGACCAGTTACAGGCCAAGGTCGACCAGATCATCCGCCCGCTCATGCAGGAACAAGGCATCACCGGCATGGCTGTGGCCATCTATGCACGCGACCACGCGCATTACTTCAGCTACGGTGTGGCCAGCAAGGCCGACAACGTACCGGTCAGCCGCGATACGCTGTTCGAGATCGGTTCGCTGAGCAAGACCTACACGGCCACCCTGGCCGCGCTTGCCAGCGCCGAGGGCAAGCTTGACCTCGAGGCCCCGGCCAAGCGCTATCACCCGGCATTGGCCGGCGTCCCCATCGGCGACGCGACGGTGCTGGAACTGGGCGCCTATAGCGCCGACTGCCTGCCACTGCAGTTCCCCGACACCGTACAAACACCGCAACAGGTAGTCGATTTCTTCCGCCACTGGCAACCTCGTGCCAAACCTGGCACCCAGCGCTGCTACTCCAACCCCAGCCTGGGTTTGTTCGGTGACCTGGCCGCCCGTGCGCAGCATCAACCGTTTTCCACGCTGATGAGTGAGGGCCTGCTGACGAAGATGGGCCTGAAAAATACCTACCTTCAGGTTCCGGCCAGCGCTCAGGGGCTTTATGCCCAAGGGTATGACGCCGACGACAAGCCGGTGCGTGTAGGGCCCGGCCCTTACGCCGATGAGGCCTACGGCATCAAAACCAGCGCCAGCGACCTGCTGCGCTATGTGCGGTTGCACATGCAGCCGCAGGGCCTGCCACCGGCCCTGGCGAAAGCCACCGCTATTACCCAGCAGGGCTACTTCCAGGTTGGCGCCATGACGCAAGGCCTGGGCTGGGAACGCTACCCCTACCCGGTCACGCTGAGCACACTGATCGATGGCAACAGCCCACAGCTGATCCGCGAACCGCAGGCCACCACTCGCTTGCAGCCGGCCCTGCCCGCGCTGCCGGCAGCTTGGTACAACAAGACCGGCGCCACCAACGGCTTCGGCGCGTACGCCGCGTTCGTGCCGGCAGAACAGCTGGCAGTCGTGCTGCTGGCCAATCGGAATTACCCCAACCAGGCGCGGGTTCAAGCCGCCTTCGACATCCTTTCCGGCTTATAACGCGAGCTTTGATTGTCGGACAAAACGACAGAATGTAGTGAGCAAAAATATTCACTACAAAATGGTTGACGCCGTTCATCGCGCTTGGGCATGATGAAGCCGTCTCCCCGATCGGGAGCGGTGGCAAGGGTGTTCCAGACGGCCTGCGCGGTAACGCAGGCCGTCCGTGGAGAGGGAAACTGTCCAAAAGGCAGCGTGAGAAAGCCCCTGTTGCGATGCTGCTGTAGCAGCCTTGGTAGTGCGCTACACCGTGATAGCGCCAACTGTGAAAATCACCTACGAATGGGTAATGGGGGCTTTATGATGAACTTGAACAACAATCCGACTATCGACCAATTGGCCCAGCTGTTCGCCGTGCGCAAGGACAGCCTTGACGACCATTTGCTGTGGGTTAGCCAAACCGGTGAAGTGCGCCTCGACCGCCTGCCACCGAACACCGTCGAAGATGAATTTGAAGAGCACCTGCCCAGCATGCGTGCCCGCTTCAAGGTCTACCGCCGTGGCCAAGGCTACGTCGGCAAGAAAGCCGCCGCCGACACTGAATTCGTTGGCCGCGTGCTGCAGACCCTGCAACAAGAATGGCCCGCTGCCCGTGAGCAGCAGGCAGTCAAGGTGATCGAACCGCTGAATTGAGGGTTCGCACCCTTACCAGAGCCCGGCCTGCATAGGCCGGGCTTTTTCATGCCTGGCGCCGCTGCAGACGGGTTTCCGGCAGAGGCAAGGCGCCTGTTGCCATCGCCCGGGCGCGGTCGACACCCCACACCAGCGCACGGGTCATGGTCTCGCCCGGCAGCGCGGGGTAATACTCTTCCAGCAACGCCCGCCCATCCCCGGCGTACAACCCCAGAAACAGCTGCGTCGCCCCCAGGCGCGACAAGCGCACCTGCACGTCCAGTGTGGTGCCGTCGCTGAGTGCTTCGTCGTGGCAGCGGCTGTGCAGCTGTGCGTCGGCCCACTGCCAATAGGTTTCTTCCCTGACTCGCATGAGCATTCAATCCTCCGTTGCTGGAATGCCGCGTCAGAAAACCACAGGCCGGGCCATCCGGCGAGCGCTACCGGGCAATACCATGAGGCGGATCAACGAATGGCAATAAAAACCCCGCCGTTGGGCGGGGGGCGTGTGCAGGCGCGGGATCACTTCTTGAGCGGTACCCGCGGCATGAAGCGGCCTTTTTTGCTGCGCTGCAAATGTGCAGGCTGGAGCTGTTCGGAATCATCCAGCGTCATGTGGGCGAAACCCAGGCGAAATGCCGCCTGGCCGCAACGCACCTGGCTGTTGATCGGGAACGCATCGTTCAGGTCTTCGAAAAAGGATTCGCTCATGCCCAGTCTCCCTCCAGTGGCGGTCGCGTCGGCAACCAGACAAGTTGCCCAGGAAACGCGGCCTGTGAAAGTGAGACTAGCTGGTCATTTGCGGACCGACCGGACAAGAACCTTGCAGCCGACCAATGGCAAAAGGCTTTACTTCAGGCGTACTGCCGTACCGGTGGCAAATACCACGACCATGCCGCCCTGTACCGACGGCATGCTGATCTCAAAATCCACCCCCACTACCGCATCGGCTTGCAACTGTCGTGCCCGGGCCTTGAGTTCTTCAGTGGCCTGCTCCCGGGCCTCGCGCAGCGCGCTTTCCAAGGTTTGCGAACGGCCACCGAAGAAGTCGCGAAACCGTGCAAAGAAATCGCGCACGAAGTTGATACCTTGCACCGATTCGGAACTGACCACGCCCAGGTATTCGGCAATCGGGCGGCCTTCGAGCTGGCTGGTGGTGGAAATGATCATGGATGCGCTCCGTTGGCCTGGCAGAAAGAGGCCGATTCTAACAGAGCGCAGGTCAGCAGATTTAAGCGCTTTACGCGTTGGCAGCCCGCAAACGCTGACCGATGCGTGCACCGAATACATTCACCAGCAGGCCGGCCATCACCAGCAATGCGCCCCAGCCCTGCGTAGCGGTCAGGCGCTCTCCCAGCAGCAATGCCGACGAACTCAGCCCAATCACCGGTACCAGCAGCGAGAATGGCGCCACTTTGCCTGCCGGGTGACGCGACAGCAACTTGCTCCACAGGCTGTAGCCGAGCATGGTGGCCACAAAGGCCAGATACGCCAGGGCCAGCACCGAACTCCAACTGATATTGGCCAAGGCATGGCCAATGCGCTCGGGGCCTTCCAGCCACCAGGACAGTGCCAGGAATGGAAGTGGCGGTATCAGCCCACCCCAGATCACCAACGCGACCAGGTCGACCGAGCCGAACCGCCGGGTAATGATGTTGCCAAGGCCCCACATCGCACCACCACACAGGGTCAGCACCAACGCCAGCATGGGCACATGGCCGCCGTCTTCGCTGCCGATCAGTGCCAGGCCGCCGGCCGCCACCAGCAGCCCCAGCACGCTGGCCAGGCGCAGCCGCTCACCGAGAAACAACGCAGCAAAACCGAGGGTGAAGAAGGCTTGCGACTGCAGGATCAACGAAGCCAACCCTGGCGGCATGCCGCTGTACATGGCCTGAAACAGGAACGCGAACTGGCCCAGTGAAATGGTCGCACCGTAAGCGATCAGCCAGCGCCACGGCAGTTTGGGCCGCCTGACCAGCAAGATCGCCGGGAACGCCACCAGCAAGAAACGCAATGCCCCCAGCAACATCGGTGGCAGCCCGTCGAGACCAACCTTGATGACCACAAAGTTGACGCCCCAGGCGACAATCACCACCAGGGCGATAAGCAGATCCTTGAGTGGCATTGCGACTTCCTTCTGCAGGCTTTTTAGACATATTTCGTTACAGCATAACGGTATTCCTTGAGAAGGGACCAGCACAGTTGAAACCAATGGTTGCACTACAGTGACTGTTCCGTCTGCCCGCTGTCGGCTGGACGACCAACTGCCAAATCAGCAAGCACAGGTTCAATCCTGATAACCAGGCGCCACCTTTTCCAACATTCGCAACAACGCCGCCCACGCCAATTGCAGCGCATCCGGGTCGGTCAGTTCCCCCTGCTTCAACCCTCTCCCCGGCGCGTTGAACTGCCGTTCGGTACGCACGCACACTTCGGTCGACGGCAATATCAGTTGCCCAGCACTTTGCGCCGCCAACTGGATCTCGCAAGCCTTCTCCAGGTAGTACATGCGCAGGAAGGCTTCAGCCACACTACGCCCCGTGGTCAACAGCCCATGGTTGCGCAGCATCATCACCGGCTTGTTGCCCAGGTCGGCCACCAGCCGTTGCTGTTCATCCATGTCCAGCGCGACGCCCTCGTAGGCGTGGTAAGCCACATTGCCGTAAAACTCCATGGACATCTGGTTGACCGGCAGCAGGCCACATTCCAGTGCGGCCACCGCGCAGCCTGCGCGGGTGTGGGTGTGTAGCACGCACCGGGCATCCTCGCGGGCAGCGTGAATGGCACTGTGAATGACGAACCCCGCCGGGTTGACCGGGTGACGGGCAGCCCCCACCGGCCGCCCCTGCAGGTCGATCTTCACCAGGCTGGACGCTGTGATCTCCTCGAAGAGCAGCCCATACGGGTTGATCAGGAAATGGTGCTCGGGCCCAGGCAGGCGCAGGGAGATATGCGTGAAGATGAGATCGCTCATGCGAAAGTGCGCGATCAGCCGGTAGCAGGCAGCCAGCTCCCGACGCAGGCTTAGTTCCGTTTCAGTCATCTTGTTGCCCCTTTACTGAACGCTATTTGCTGGCCCAGGCGTTGAAGCGTTGCTCCAGTTCTTCACCATGATCGACCCAGAATTCCACGTTCATGGCCAGCGCCCCTTGCAGGTTCTGTGGCGAAGTGGGTACCCAGTTGGCCAGCGCCGGGTCAAGCCTGGCCGCGGCTTGGGTATTGGTGGGCCCATAGGGGATCTGTTGTACATACCGCACCTGGGTATCCGGCTGATTGGCATAGGCAATCAGCCGCTTGGCCTGGTCGACATGCCGCGAGCCTTTGATGATCGCCCAATAGTCCATACCGTACAGGCTGCCAGGCCATACCACGGCCAACGGGCTGCCCTGCTGCGCCGCCACCGCAATTCGTCCGCTGTAGGTGGAGGTCATGACCACGTCACCGGCTGCCAGCCATTGCGCGGGTTGAGCGCCGGCGTCCCACCACTGGATATGGGGTTTGAGTTCGCTGAGTTTGGCGAAGGCCCGCTCGACACCTGCCGGCGTGGACAATACCCGGTAAACGTCCTCGACCTTGACTCCGTCAGCCAACAGTGCGAATTCCAGGTTGTACACCGCACGCTTGCGCAGGCCGCGCTTGCCAGGGTACTTGTCGACGTCCCAGAAGTCGGCCCACGACGCCGGCGCCTGGGCCAATTTGCTGCGGTCGTAGGCAATAGCCACGCTCCAGACCAGCGCGGCCGACCCACAATCCTGTGCGGCTGCCGGGATCAGTTCGGCTGCATGGCCCAGGCGCTGCCAATCCAGGCGCTCGTAAATCCCCTCGTCGCAGCCGCGCATCAAGTCAGGGCCTTCGATCTGCACCACATCCCAATCGACATTGCCGGTGTCGGCCATGACCTGGATCCGTGCCATTTCGCCGTTGTATTCACTCTGGATCAGCTGGCTGCCGTCCTGGGCAATGAAGGGCTTGAAGATCGCCTCATCCTGGGCCTTCTGGCCTGCACCGCCATAACCGACCACGACCATCTGCTGCGCAGCTTGCGCATTGCTTAGGCCAAGGGCCAACAAGGCTGCACAAAGGCCGGTCACACGTGGATATAGCTGCATCGTAGTTTCCTCCTGGCGGTGCCCGACGGGCCCGTTTTCTTGTTGTTCTGAGGTCACACCCTCGCCATGCGAGTGAGGAAAACCTAGACAGACGCAAGTAAAAAAACAAGTTGATTTTTTACTATCGCTACACTTTTATAAGTAAAAATAACAACACCGCACCGGAGCCGCCTGATGCAGACCGCCTTCCCACACCTGTTCGAGCCCTTGCAGATCCGCGGCAAACGCTTGAAAAACCGCATCATGTCCACCGGTCACGACACCTGCCTGCCCACCGACAACCTGGTCAACGACAAGCTGATCGCCTACCAGCGCGACCGCGCTGCCGGCGGCGTCGGCCTGATCGTGCTGCAGGTCGCCGGGGTGCACGACAGTGCCCGCTACACCTCGCATGTGCTAATGGCCACTGACGATGCCTGCATCGATGGCTACCGGCAGCTTGCCGAGGCCTGCCACGCGCACGGCACCGTGGTGCTGTCGCAACTGTTTCACCCCGGGCGGGAGATCATGGAATCGGCAGACGGCCTGTTGGCGGTAGCCTACTCGGCCTCTGCGGTGCCCAATGAGCGCTTCCGGGTGATGCCACGGGCGCTGGACCAGGCAATGATCGACGAAATCGTCCAGGGCTACGCCAGCGCCGCCCGCCGCCTGCACCAGGCCGGGCTGGATGGCGTCGAGGTGGTGGCCAGCCATGGCTACCTGCCCGCGCAGTTTCTCAACCCGCGTGTGAACGTACGCAGCGATGGCTACAACGGTGACCTGGATCAGCGCCTGAGGTTCTTGCGCGAAGTGCTGGCCGCAGTGCGCGCCGCCACCGATGAGCAATTCATCATTGGCCTGCGCATCAGCGCTGACGAGCGCGACAGCCAGGGCCTGAGTGAAGACGAGTCACTGGCTGCTGCCGTGGCCTTGCAGGGCCAGCTCGACTACCTGCATATCGTCGCCGGTACCTCGGCCTCGCTGGGGGGCGCGGTCCATATCGTGCCGCCGATGGCCATCGAACCGGCGTACCTGGCCCGCGAGGCTGGCACCTTCAAGCAACAGCTGGCTATCCCCCTGTTCGTCACCGGGCGCATCAACCAGCCCCAGGAAGCCGAGCTGATCCTGGCCCGCGGCCAGGCTGATGTGTGCGGCATGACCCGGGCGCTGATCTGCGATCCGTCGATGCCAGGCAAGACCGAACGCGGCCAGGTCGAAGACGTGCGCGCCTGCATCGCCTGCAACCAGGCATGCATTGGCCATTTCCATCGTGGCTTGCCCATTTCCTGCATCCAGCGCCCGGAAACCGGGCGTGAGTTGCAGTACGGGCACCTCACGCCCACTTCCTCGCCCAAGCGCATAATGGTCGCCGGCGGCGGGCCTGCCGGCATGAAGGCCGCCGCCGTGGCCGCCGCGCGCGGGCACCAGGTCACGCTGTACGAGGCGGGCCCGCAGCTCGGTGGGCAGGTGCTGCTGGCCCAGCTACTGCCACGGCGTAGCGAGTTCGGGGGTGCCAGCACCAACCTTCAACGGGAAATGGCCCTGGCAGGTGTAGAAGTGGTGCGCAACACCCGGGTCGACCGCGCACTGGTCGAACGTGAGCGCCCTGATCTGGTCATTGCCGCTACCGGCGCCATCCCCTACTGGCCGGCGTTCGAGCGTACCGGCGAGCTTCAGGTAGTGGACGCCTGGCAAGTGCTGCGCAATGAGGTGAAACCGGGGCGTTCGGTGCTGGTGATCGACTGGCGCTGTGACTGGATCGGCCCCGGTATCGCCGAACGCCTGGTGCGCGAAGGCCATCAGGTCCAGTTGGCGGTCAACGGTACTCATTGCGGCGAGAGCCTGCCGCTTTACGTACGTGACCAACTGGCCGGCGAGCTGCATCGCCTGGGTATCCCTGTCACCCCATACGCACGCCTGTATGGCAGCGACGACAACACGGTGTACCTGCAGCACACCGCCAGCGGCGATCCGATGATCTTCGAAGGCATCGACACCTTGGTGCTGTGCATGGGGCATCAACCGCAAGACCGCCTGGCCACTGAACTGGCAGGTGTGGTGGACGTACGGCGGATTGGCGACTGCCTGGCACCGCGCACGGCCGAAGAAGCGATTCACGATGGCCTGACGGTTGCCTGGGCGCTCTGAGGCTGTACATACTGCGGCTTTTGCGATGGACCGACGCGCATGAGCCAACCCCCCCAGCCCCCTGCCAGCGAACCCGGGGGTGCCGCGCCGCAGTTCCTCGGCACCCGCATCCGCGGCCTGCGCAAGCGCCGCGGCATGACCCTGGCGGAGCTGGCCGCACACAGTGAACTGACTGCAGGCTACATCAGCCAGCTGGAGCGCAACCTCTCCTACCCGTCGATCCCGGCGCTGTTCAACATCGCCCGCAGCCTGGGCGTGACCATCCAGTGGTTCTTCGCCAGCGAGGCCACCACCGCGCCCGAAGACCAAGGCTATGTGGTGCGGCGCAACAGCCGCCTGAGCGTGCATTACGAAGATGGCATCGTCGATCAACTGCTCACCCCCCAGCCCAACCGCCAGCTGGAGATGCTGCACTCACGTTTCCCGCCAGGTACCTACAGCCAGCAAAGCTACAGCCACGACGGCGAAGAAGCCGGTTACCTGCTCAGCGGCACGTTTGAGCTGTGGGTAGGCGAGCGGCATTTCCAGCTGAGTGAAGGCGACAGCTTCAGCTTCTCGAGCCAGGAACCTCACCGCTACGGCAACCCCGGTGAAGTGGATGCCGTGGTGATCTGGGTGATCACGCCGCCAACATTCTGAAGCACTCCAGCAAGCCCTGGTAACACCGTTGACCGGCAATACGGTCTACCTTGTCCACCGAACTTCAAAGGAGCACAACCATGAAGCAGATCCTGATCATTGGTGCGGGCTTTGCCGGCCTGTGGAGCGCACTCAGCGCCATCCGCCAGCTTGACCTCAACGGCAGCAAGGGCGTCGAGGTCACCTTGCTCGCGCCCCAGGCTGAACTGCATGTGCGTCCGCGCTTCTACGAGCCAGACGTGCATACCATGGCCGCACCACTGCAGGCGCTGTTCGACGCTGTCAATGTCCGTTTCGTGCAGGGCACGGCCTACCACATCGATGAAGCGGCCCGCCGCGTGGGCTATCGCACTCGCAGCGGCACTCGCTGCACCCTGCCCTACGACCGTCTGATCATGGCCTGCGGCAGTGAGCTCGAGCGCCCTGACATGGTCGGCATCGAGCATGCCTTCGACGTCGACAAGCTCGACAGCGCCGCACGCCTGGAAGCCCACCTGAAGTCACTGGCCAGCCTGCCGAACACGCCGGCACGCAATACCGTAGTGGTAGCCGGGGGCGGCTTTACCGGCATCGAGACGGCCACCGAATTGCCGGCCCGCTTGCGCGCGATACTGGGTGAAGACGCCGCGTTGCGCGTAGTGGTAATCGACCGCGGCGCCAGGATTGGCGCAGCGCTGGGTGACGGCATCCGCCCAGCCATCGAGCAGGCATGCGAGGCCCTGGGCGTGGAGTGGGTTTGCGGTGCCACAGTAGTTTCGGTAGACCCTGCCGGTGTGCAGCTGGACAACGGCCAGCGGATCGACGCCAGCACGGTGGTCTGGACGGTTGGCTTCAAGGCCAACCCGCTCACCGAACAGATCAGCGGCGAGCGCGACAACCGCGGCCGCTTGCATGTCGATGGCAACCTGAAGGTCAAGGGCAATGATGCCGTGTATGCAGCTGGAGACGTGGCCTACGCCACCTGTGACGAGCTTGGCAATCATGCCGTGATGTCGTGCCAGCATGCGATTGCGCTGGGGCGCCATGCGGGCAACAATGCCGCTGCCGAGTTGCTTGGCGTAGCACCAATGGCTTACAGCCAGCCCAAATACGTGACGTGCCTGGACCTGGGGGCCTGGGGCGCGGTGTACACCGAAGGATGGGACCGTGAGGTTTCGCCACCGGAGGACAAGGCCGAAGCCAAGGCGCTGAAGCGCCAGATCAATTCAGTGTGGATTTATCCGCCAGCGGCTGACCGGGCATCGGCCCTGGCGGCAGCTGATCCGCTTATCCCGGTGGCCTGAACGCTTCTACAGGTTGGAGTGGCCTTGTGCTTCGACAGGGCCACGCTTGCAACCAACCGCTCCCTTGATCAGGCAGCAGCAAACAGCTCGTTGGCAATCTGCGCCTGTGCAGCATCGATCGCCTGGCTGCGCTGCTCCGGGCCATAGGCCAGGCCGTGGGCCCGGACGATTTCCAGGTCGGTAATACCGATGAAGCCCAGGAACACTTTCAGGAAGTCTTCATGCCCGGCGCCAGTCGGCTGGCCAGCGTGCAGGCCACCCGCAGTGGAAACCAGCACCACTTTCTTGTTGCCGCACAGGCCTTGCGGGCCGGCTTCAGTGTAGCGGAAGGTCTTGCCGGCGACGGCCACGCGGTCAATCCAGGCTTTGAGCTGGGTCGGCACAGTGAAGTTGTACATGGGCGCACCAATCACCACGGCATCGGCAGCCAGGAACTCTTCGAGCGTCTCGGCGCTCAGCTTGGCTTCGAAAGCCTGGGCCGCGTCGCGTACGTCTTCAGGGGTGCCTGCAGCGACCAGGGTGGCGGCGGAGAAGTGGGCAATGGCATCGGCAGCCAGGTCGCGGTAAACCACCTCAACGCTTGGGTCTGCAGCCTTCCAGGCTTCGACCACTTCGCGGCTCAGCTGACGCGAGGCGGAATTGTCGCCCAGGATGCTCGAATCGATGTGCAACAGTTTCATGGGACTCTCCTGTGAGTGAAGACCGCAGCTGTGGGCGATCACGATGGGGAGAATCCTATCGAAGTGACCAATAGCTGATAAGTAAGCAAAAATGCGTTAGTTTGTCCCACATATGGAACAGTGAGACATTCCCATGCAAGACCTCAACGACCTCTTCTACTTCGCGCGCGTCGTCGAAGCCGGCGGATTCGCCGCCGCCGGGCGCCAGCTGGGCATTCCCAAGTCGCGCCTGTCGCGGCGTATCGCCGAGCTTGAAGAGCGCCTGGGCACACGCCTGTTGCAGCGCACCACCCGGCAACTCAAGCTCACCGCAGTAGGTGAACGTTACTTGCATCATTGCCAGGCCATGTTGCTGGAGGCCGAAGCCGCCGACGAGACCGTGGCCAGCATGAGCAGTGAGCCGCGCGGGCGTTTACGGGTATCGTGCCCGGTGGCACTGGCACACGCCTTCCTGCCGGATGTGATCAGCCGCTTTCTCGAGCAGTACCCGCTGGTGCAACTGGACATGGTATTGCTCAACCGCCGGGTCGACCTGATTTCCGAAGGCATTGATGTGGCGTTGCGCGTACGCGACCTGGGCGACGAAGATCCGGCCCTGGTCACCCGCCGCCTGCGCCAGGCGCAAATGCAACTGGTGGCCGCACCCGGTTTTGCCGACCACATTCGCGAACCGGGCGAGTTGGCATCATTGCCCGTACTGGGCGCAGCCGAAGCAGACCGGCTGGTACACTTCCGCCTGTTCGGCCCCCATGGCAAACAGCAGGAAATAGCGCTGGAGCCACGCTTGGCGATCGACGATTTCGTAGTACGTAACGCTGCTGTACGTGCCGGCCTGGGGTTCACTGCGCTGCCCAGCATGTTCTGTGAAGAGGAACTGGAACGCGGCGAACTGGTGCGCCTGCTGCCAGACTGGTCGCTGCCGGGTGGCTACCTGCAGGCGGTTTACCCACACCGGCGTGGCCTGCTGCCTGCAGTCCGGGTGTGGATCGATCACCTGGCGGCGTCATTCGAGGCTTGTGGAGAGCGGTATGTCTGAACGGAAGATGAGCGAAGCCCAGGTAGCGGCATTTTGCCTAAGCCTGCCGGGTGCGCGGGAAGACTACAAATGGGGCGGCATCCGAGTGTTTTCGGTTGCAGAAAACAAGATGTTCGCGGTTCTCGACCTGGCGGGTGCCGGGTTGTCGTTCAAGGTAGCCGACGAGCTGTTTCTGGGTTATTGCGATCGCCCCGGGATACGGCCGGCGCCGTACCTGGCGCGGGCACGGTGGGTCAGCATGGCGCCGCCCTACCCCATGGGGCGTGATGAACTGTGTGATGTGTTGCAGCGGTCGCACCAGCTGGTAGTGCGTCGGTTGCCCAAGCGGTTGCAGGTGGGGTTGGTCATGTGATCGACCTGTACCGGCCCTTTCGCGGCTTTACCCGCGAAGAGGCCGGTACAACTGCACATCAGCCAAGGGGCAGATAACGCCCGTCAAGAAACAGCCAGTCTGCCCAGAACACCTGGTGCAGCAGCACAATCCCCCAGCACACCACCTGGAACGACACCTTGCGGGTCTTGTGCCGAAACAGCTGCTGCGCCAATAGCGCCCCCGGCCAACCACCGAGCAGTTCACTGGCATGCAGCACTTTCTCGGGTGTACGCCAGGCCTGGTTACGTGCCTGCTGCTTGTCCTGCCAATACAGCAACAGGCTGATCAGGCTCATGGCCGGGTACAACGCCAACGGCCACCAGGCCTGATCGTTCCAGGCCATGCGCGCCGCCCCCAGGCCGGGCAACAGGCAAAGCACGCCCAACAGCAGCAGCTTCAGGCGCACGTTGCGCACGCCTTCAGCCCGTTGCCCACGCAGCGCCTCAGCCATGTGCCGTGGACCAGTCGACCCAACCGAACTGCCAGGTCGCCAGAATGAACAGGCCGAACACAATGCGATACCAGGCAAATGCCGCGTAGCTATGGTTGGCAATGAACTTGAGCAACGCCCGTACGGCAATCATGGCGAAGATGAACGAAGTCACGAAGCCGAGCGCGAACACCGGCAGATCGCCGGGCTGGAACAAGTCACGGTATTTGTAGCCCGAATACACCGCCGCACCGACCATGGTCGGCATTGCCAGGAAGAACGAGAACTCGGTCGCTGCCTTGCGCGACAGGCCGAACAGCAGGCCACCGATAATGGTAGAACCGGAGCGCGACGTGCCCGGGATCATCGCCAGGCACTGGATGAAGCCTATTTTCAGCGCATGGCTCCAGCGCATGTCGTCCACATGGTCCACCTCCACGCGGTGCTCACGGCGCTCGGCCCAGAGCATGATCACGCCCCCCACCACCAAAGCCGCCGCCACGGTGACGGGGTTGAACAGGTATTCGTGAATAAGGTCGGCGAACAGCACACCCAGGACCACCGCCGGCATGAACGCCAGCAGCAGGTTGCCCGTGAAGCGGCGCGCCTTGGGCTGGTGGGTCAGGCCGAAGACCACTTCGAAAATCTTGCTGCGAAACTCCCACACCACCGCCAGGATCGCCGCCAGCTGAATGATGATGTTGAAAGCCATGGCCCGTTCGCCGCCAAAACCGATCAAGTCGGCGACGATAATCTGGTGACCGGTACTGGAGATCGGCAAAAACTCCGTCAGCCCTTCGACCACGCCTAAGATGATTGCCTGGAAGGCAGTCCAAAAATCCATCATTCCCCCGGATGGAGCGCTGCTTGTCGCAGGCCCCTTGTTCTTGATTTGCTTGAAATTGCCTTACACGGCCCGGCTTTTTTACAGCGACTGTTGGGCGCAACGCCAGTAGAAAAGTTCACGCCTGTTAAAGGTTTCATCTTGCGCGGCCGAAATCCTGACAGAGCCCCTTGGCAATCGCTTTACCTGACCCGTTGCAGACTATCACCAACATAGCACTTAGCCATTAGTCGGGTGTGGGCTCGCTGCAAAGCATGCTTCGATGCACCTCAATAAAAAGAACAATGCGGGAGCTGATGGATGAACACTCTGAGATCGATGTCAATCAGTCGGCGCCTGTGGCTGATCCTTGTGGTGGCGGTGGCCATGCTGGTGGTACTGGGCCTGCTGATGCTGCGGCAGATCCATGGTGACCTGTACCAGGCCAAGGCGGAGAAAACCCGCCACGTGGTGCAGACCGCCGCGGGTGTGCTGGCCTATTACCAAGGCCTGGAAGCTGCCGGCACGCTCAGCCGCGAAGCCGCCCAGCAACAGGCGCTGCAGGTAGTGCGCGCGCTGCGCTACGACCATGACGACTATTTCTGGATCAACGATCTGGGGCCGAAGATGATCATGCATCCGGCCAACCCCAAGCTCGACGGCCAGGACCTTTCCGCCATCCGCGACCCCGATGGTTTCGCCGTGTTCAACGAAATGGTCGCCCTTGCCCGCCAGCAGGACGCCGGCCCGGTCAACTATCGCTGGCCCAAGCCCGGCGCCAGTGAGCCGGTAGCCAAGACCTCGTATATTCAGCTGTTCAAGCCGTGGGGCTGGATCATCGGTTCGGGCGTGTACGTCGATGACGTGCAGGCCGAATTCGCTCGCCAGTTACGCGACGCTTCGCTGGTTGGCGTGGGCATTGCCCTGCTGATGGCGCTGGTGGTCATGCTGATTGCCCGCAGCATCGCCCGCCCGCTGCAGGAAGCGGTGCAGGCAATGGGTAACATCGCCAGCGGCGAAAGCGACCTGACCCGGCGCCTGGACACCCATGGCCGCGACGAGATCACCCACCTTGGCGAGCACTTCAACCGTTTCAACGGCAAACTGCAAGGTGTCGTCGGCCAACTGCAAGGCGCGGCCCACGCATTGGCCCAGTCCGCCGGGCACGTCGGTGACAATGCGGGTGCCGCACAACAGCGCAGTGCCCAGCAATCGTTACAGATGGACCAGGTGGCCACTGCAGTCAATGAGGTGACCTACGCCGTGCAGGACGTGGCCAAGACCGCTGAACAGGCCGCCGGAGAAATGCGTACGGCACAACAACAGGTGACGCACGGCCAGCAGGCCATCCACGGCAGCCTGGCGCAGATCGACCGCCTGTCGCTGACCATCGATGAGGCCGTACAGGTAATCCGCGACCTGGCCGGTCACAGCACGCGCATCGGCGGCGTGCTGGACGTGATTCGTTCCATTGCCGAACAGACCAACCTGCTGGCGCTGAATGCCGCCATCGAGGCGGCACGGGCTGGCGAGCAAGGCCGAGGCTTTGCCGTGGTCGCCGACGAGGTGCGACTGTTGGCCCAGCGTACAGCACAATCGACGGCCGAGATTCATACCATGATCGAGCACCTGCAGAGTCAGTCGGACGCTGCGGTCAAGGCCATAGACACCAGTAGCGAGGCATCGCGCCAGACTGTCGAACAAGCACGCGAGGCCGGCGCCAGCCTGGACGCCATCAACCAGGTGCTGAACAACCTCACCGCATTGAACGCCTCCATTGCCAGCGCCACCTTGCAGCAGTCGCATGTGGTCGAAGAGATCAACCGCAATGTGCTGGATACTGCCGGGTTGTCGCAGCAGACCGCCGATGCGGCGCGTCAGTCCAGCGATGCCGGGGTGGCATTGGGGCGCTTGAGCGAAGAGCTGGAGCAGTTGTTGCGGCAGTTCCGGGTCTGAGAACAAGCCCTTTGGGGGAGCGGGCAGGCCTGCTCCAGCAGGTATCGAGTGACCTTGAAGCCTGTGCTGCAACCTGGACTGCCCCCCAAAAGTTGGACAGTTTTAAGCTGCAGCCTGAGCCCTGTACTCCACAGGGCTCAGGCCATTGAGCCTCAGCTTGATGCGATCATGGTTGTAGTAGTGAATGTACTCATCCAGACCCGCTCTCAGCTCATCAATGCTCTCGAAACGCTTCAGGTAGAAAAACTCAGATTTCAGCGTGCCGAAGAAGCTTTCCATGGCCGCGTTGTCCAGGCAATTGCCTTTTCGGGACATGCTCTGCTTTACCCCGCATTCGCTTAGCTTACGGCGGTATTGCGCCTGCTGGTAATGCCATCCCTGATCCGAATGCAGCACGAGCTTCGGTTTCTCTCCCAGGCAATCGAGCGCTTTGCCAAGCATGTTCCCAACCAGGCTATAGCACGGGCGGCTGGCCATTTCGTAGGCCACGATTTCGCCGTTGTACAAATCCATCACGGGCGACAGATAGAGCTTCTGTTGAGCTACTTTGAACTCGGTTACGTCAGTCACCCACTTCTGGTTTGGGCGTTGAGCGACAAAATTTCGCTCCAGTACATTCGCTGCCACTTTGCCGACGGTACCTCGATAGGAGCGATATTTCTTGGGGCGCACTACTGATTTCAATCCCTGCTCAGCCATCAGCCGTTCAATGACCTTCTTGTTCACCCGCTTTTCCTTCCTGATTACGAGTGCGATACGGCGATAACCATAAAGCCGTTTCTGCTCGTGATAGACGCGATGCACCAATGCCTTGAGCTCAGCATGCCGGTCTGGCTTCTGCTGAGCTTTGAGCTGGTAGTAGAAGGTGCTGCGCGCCAGCTCGACCAACTGAAGGAGGTCAGGCAAAGGAAACCTGCGCTTGAGTTTGGAAACGATCAGGACTTTTTCCCGCGTGTTCGTTCCTTTTCCTCGCGCAGAGCCTTGAGCTCCTTTAGGACAGCATTCTCCATGCGCAGGTACTCAAGTTCAGCCATCAGCTGATCTCGAGACTTCTGATCATCATTGGTATCGGTGGGTTTGGCAGGCTTGATCTTCTTCGACACGTCGATTGGCTTTCTTGGCTTGATGGCAGTAGAGGGTGCAGGACTGCCACTGTAGTACTGCCGCTGCCAAATGCCTATCTGAGAGGACTGCCCAAGACCAAAGTGGGCAGCGGTCTGGCGCAGCGAAAGCCGATGCTCGTGCATATAGCTAAGCACCTGCTGTTTGAAATCACTGGTATAGCGCCGCCCATGCGAGCCTGGACCAATGCCATTATTGGCCTGGTAACTGGCCACCCAGCGTCGAAGCAGGCTGAAATCGATACCTAAGTGTTGAGCCATCTTTCGGAAACCGTTGCTGCCATCCAGGTAGGCTGTGATCGCTGTGAGCTTGAATTGCTCGGTGTACTTACCCATAGATTCCCCAAGGGTTGGATTGGTGTCCAACTTCTTGGGGGCAGTCCATCCGAGTGGGAGCTCAATTTCTAAAAGCTGGCGCGATCCCTGTGGGAGCGGGCATGCCCGCGAAGGAAGCAACGCGGTGGATGGCACCGGCGCTGCCGGTGTTCGCGGGTAAACCCGCTCCTACAAAGGGGTATCCCACCGCTGCGCCCTACACCTTCACCGGCCGACCCGCTACAATCTCGCCCCTTCCCCGTAGTCTCCAAGGATCGCCGATGTCCGGCCTTGAACTCATTGCCGCCCTCCTCGGCGTTACCGCTGTCTGGCTCACGGTCAAGCAGAACGCCTGGTGCTGGCCGATCGGCCTGGTCATGGTGCTGATCTATGGCTGGCTGTTCTACGAAGTAAAGCTGTACTCGGGCATGTTGCTGCAAGTGGCCTACGCCATCCTGCAACTGTACGGCTGGTGGCAATGGAAGCGCCCCGACCACGCTGAGGACGCCCGTCAGGTCTCCCGTCTGCCACGCCCGGCACTGCTCACCGGCCTGGCCGCCGGGGTGCTGCTGAGCGCCGCCCTGGGCGCGGCCATGGCCAACTGGACCGATGCCGCCCTGCCCTGGCTGGATGCCACCCTGACCGGATTCAGCCTGGTCGCGCAACTGTGGATGGCGCAGAAACGCCTGCAGTGCTGGCCACTGTGGGTCGTGGTCGACATCGTCTATGTGGGCCAATACCTGCATCAGCAGCTGTATTTCACCGCAGGCTTCTTCGCCGTGCTCACCCTGATTGCTGTACGCGGCTGGCTGGAATGGCGGCGCGACCCGGCGTTGGTACAGCCATGAGTGCGCCGCAAGCAATGAAAGTGCTGGTACTGTGCGGCCCAGAATCCAGTGGCAAAAGCTGGCTCAGCGGGGTGATCCAGGCACATTTTGGTGGCGTGGTGGTGGGCGAATACGTGCGCCATTTCATCGACCAGCAATGCCGTGACACCTGCTACGCCGATATTCCCGCCATCGCCCGCGGACAACTGGCATGGGAGGACCGTGCACGTGAGCAGGCGCCCCCGCTGCTAATTCTGGACACCCACCTGCTAAGCAACATGCTCTGGAGCCACGCACTGTTCGACGACTGCCCAACCTGGCTGGAAGAGGCACTGCTGGCACGGCGTTACGACCTGCACCTGTTGCTCAGCCCGCAAGGGGTGGACTGGATTGCCGATGGGCAGCGTTGCCAACCCGACCTCAGTGATCGTCAGCGCTTTTTCGACGACAGCCAGGCGTGGCTGAGGCGACACAACCAACCGCACCAAATACTTGATGGCAATTGGCCGCAACGCCAATTGCTGGCCCTGCAATCGGTTGCTATGCTGCTTGGTAGCGATGCGCCATCATACCCAACCGAGTGTTAAACCACTGACACACCCCGGTGGGGCAAAGCCCCCGAAATTGCGGGGCTTCCCCCTGTCCTGGGGGCAGTGTCAAGCCCGTGAAACACACTTGCAAAAACCCTTCCCATCAAGGCCACAGCTGACTTTGCCGGCAACGCGCAGGGCAAGCTGTTTCAAGCCTGAGACAGCATGCGCCGCATTTTGTCAGCCTCTTGCCCTAACTATCTGATCTGAAACGTATTCTAAAAAGCGGCACACCTTCTGCTCTGTCGTTCGCATCGCTGAACAGGCCCAGCGCTCAAAGAAGGAGTTGCCGTCGTGAGGAAACGTGACAAACGCCTCTATCACCTATTACTGGTGGGTTGTGTACTGGGGTCACTCAGCCTGACGGCTCAGGCGGACAAGGGGATCATCATCATCAAGCGCGATGTGCAGGTGCGCAACGCGACCATCCCGCCGCTGATTCCAGACCCGAGCCCTACCACCGTCAATGCCAACCCTTCTGCCCACGTGCTCAAGCAAACCAACGAGCTGAGCGATGGCGATTTCGCCAGCATCAGCAGTGGTGCAGGCATCAGCAACCTGGTCACCCAGCAGACCAACAACCTGGGTGGCAACCTCGGCAACCAGAACCAGCTTCCCAACTTGGCGGGCGGACGCGGTACGGGGTCGGGTAACGGTATCTCGAACATGGTCAACTCGAGCGTGCAGCGTGGCCTCGCGCCGCTGCAGATTCTGACCGGCGGGGGCAAGTGAGATGAAGCGCACACTGCTGATGCTGGCCGCCCTTTGCACTGCACCGGCCTTTGCGCAATCCCTGGTTCCGGTCATCAACAACGCTGATATCGACAGCTCCGGCAGCCGCTATCAGGGCAACCTCTCTGTCAACCAGGCCGCTGGTGACAAACAGCAGCAGGTCAATGCGCGCGCCATCGCCGTCGGCCCCGAAGCCAATGCAAGCACTCAGATCCGGCAACGGCTCAACACGCCCGCCGACCCCGCGATGGACGCGCGCTCAACCATCCAGGGCAACGCTTTCAGCAACGGCAGCGGCGCCCTGGGGGTCAACCAGAGCGCAGGTGCCAACACCCAGCAAGCCAACGCACTGAGCATCAGCATTGGTGCACAACCGCAAAGCATCGACGACAGCGTCCTCATGCAACAGAACGTGGCGCTGATCAACAACTCAGGAGCAACTGACATTCCAGCAGGCTATCGCCAGGTCACTACCAGTGACCAGGCCTTCACCGGTAGCCGAGGGGTGATCCAGTTGAACCAGAGTGCCGGGGTGGGAAACCGAATGGCCAACACCTTGAGCATCCGGGTCGCGGATTGACCCTGCAGTTAAGAACGACACTTAACCTAATAGCGTACGGAGAATCACCATGAAACCCTCGATGGCAATCAAGCCTCTGGTTTTCGCAATTGCTGCGGTCATGGCTGTTGCTGTACAAGCTGGGCAAAATGATCGGCGTAATGACCACCATAACGGCCACCATAACAATGGTCATCACAATCCTCCACCCACCAAGATCCCTGTGTATGCAACGGCCAATGCCTGGGATACCCAAACCAGCACTCGCAACCGCATCTCCAATGAAGGCACCATCAACGAAGCCGAGATGAGTGACTCTGGCACCGGCTCCAGCGGCAACGTTGGGATAAACGTGGCGGCCGGTAACGGCAACCAGCAAGACAACGCCGCTGCCATTGCCAACGCAGGCTCCGACTCGAGCCTGGACAACAGCTTCGTGTTCGGCATGGCCAGTGCCACGGCTGACGTTGTGCAAACCAGCAGAAACAACCGGGTCGACAACTATTCGACCCAGTCTTCGGCGGTGATGAGCGGCTCAGCCAGCGGGGCTGAGGGCAACATCGGCATCAACGTTGCCGGTGGCGACCTCAACCAGCAGAAAAACACCATGGCCATCGCCAACACCGGTGCTCCGCTGGGCAACGCCACTGCCACGGCTTCGGCCAATCAGGACGGCCCAGGCCTGGTTGTAAACAACAGCGCCGACCGCACCTACCGGGTGGATACGATTACCATCACCAAGTCGGCCAGCGGTTCAAGCTCGAAGGAAGGCAGCTTCAACTCGACCGACGACCGCAGCTCGTCTTCGAGCTTCAGCCTCGCCGGTGCGCATAGCGCCAGCTCCAGCGGCTCCAGTGGCTGGGACTCCAGCGGCTCGCAATCCAGCAGTGCCAGCGGCTCCCACAACTCGAGCGCAAGTGGCTCGTTCGGCTGGGATGCCAGTGGCTCTGCCAGCGGCAGCCACAGCGCGTCGAGCAGCGCCAGCCTGACAGCCTCGCTGGACGCTGACGTTAGCGCCTCGCGTACCCGGACCACCGACTTTGGTCGTTTCGAGCGTACCGATTCCAGCTCCTTCGAAGGCTCGCTGAATGCGTCGCTGGATGCGTCGATCGACAAGTCGCACGAAAGTGCATACGACTCGTCGTTCGAGAAAGCATTCGACTCCAACTACGACAAGTCGCATCAGTCGTCCTACGACAAGTCCAAGGAGTCTTCGTACACCAAGTCTCACGACTCTTCGTACGAGAATGCTTCTGCGTCTGAGTTCTCGAAGTCTGGCGAGCATTCGAAAGAATCCTCGAACGACGTTTCGAAGAGCTACAGCGAAAGCAGCGCTTACGACTTGAGCAATACTGTGTCCTTCCAAGTGCTGACCCCGACCGGCTGGGCCAACCCCGTCACCAACACTGCAACCCTTAGCGGTTCGGTGAACGGTGGCAGCGGTAACCTGGGCGTGAACGTAGCAGCCGGTGTGGGCAACCAGCAAAGCAACTCGCTGGCCATCTCCAACACCTCGTTCTGACCGCTGTGCTTGAGGCCCCCTTCGGGGGCCTTTCTTCAACACACCGTAAGGCACCCGATCATGCGTATTTTCGCCTTGGCGTTTTTGCTGTGCCTGGCCAGCGTGAGCGAAGCTGCACAAATGCCGCTGTCCGTCCTGCCGGGCGGCGCCGTGGTGTTCAAACCGATCCAGAGCTTGCGCGAACGCAAGTTCGCCGACCTGGTGCAACAAAAGACCGACTTCAGCTGCGGCGCGGCCGCGCTGGCGACCATCCTGCGCCAGGCATACTGGCTGGATGTGGACGAACATCAGATCATCGAAGGCATGCTGGCCCACGCCGACCAGGACCTTGTGCGCACGCAAGGCTTCTCGATGCTCGACATGAAGCGCTACGTCGAAAGCCTCGGGATGCGTGCCCGCGGTTACCGGGTGGCGCCCGAAACCCTGCACAGCGTGCGCATTCCTGTCGTGGTGCTGATGGATGTGCGCGGCTACAAGCACTTCGTGGTCATGCAGAAAGTCGACAAAGGTTGGGTGTACGTCGGTGATCCGGTGCTGGGCCACAAACGATACAAGGTCGACGATTTCCTCAAGGGCTGGAACGGCATCATCTTCGCGGTGATCGGCCAGGGTTACGACAAGAACAACATCCTGCTCGACCCGCCCCTGCCACTGACCGCCAAGGGCCGGGTGAACAACTTCACCCCCGTGCAGGACTCAGAGCTGCTGGACTTCGGCTTCATCAGAAGCGACTTCTTCTAACGACTGTTCTAATGACAAGGAGCATGAGGCTCCAGGGAGCATTTCATGAAGACTTCATTGTGGTTGGCCATCGCCTGCCTGGCAGCCAGCTTGCCCAGTCACGCAGAGGCGTTGAAACCCATTGAACTGAAGGACCAGGAGCTGGCGAACCTGCGGGGCCGCTATGTGATGCCCGGAAGAATCGTGAGCTTCGGCATCGTCATGTCCAGTACTTGGCAAAATACAAAAGGGGATGTGATCGGGGCAACGTCCACGCTGCAGGTTCAGCAATCGACCATCAAACCCCAGTTCTATGTGTCGATGATTGACAAAAAAGGCGCAGGTCCGGCGCCGAGCAACGCTTCTGCTGCCGGGACTGGCGTGGTAACGGGCGGCAACGGCCTGACCACCACCGAAGGTGTGACCCAGGTGGTCCGTGCAGCCGGTGACAACAACGCCGCTTACAACAACGTCGATATCAACGTGACCAAAGCCAACCAGGCACCCGCCGTACAACAGCAAGGCCAGGTACTGGCCGCCGGCCAGACCCTGGTCGGGGAAAATGGCGCCGGCGCGCTCAGTGTGTCTTCCAGCGGTGTAGGCGTGCAGCTCAACATCAATGCCAGCAACAACCAGGGCAGCAGCGTTCAACGCCTGGCCCAAGGTGGCCTGCTGCAGAACTCGACGCTGCTTGGCAATGGCAACCTGGTCAACAACGTCACCACCCTGAACGTTGTCATGCGCGAGAGCGTGCCGACAGCGGCTTCCCTCAACGGTAGCCTCGACCAGCTCAAAGGTCTTCGCACCTTCGGATACTGATCTACGCTCAGTCTCATCGAAAGTAGTTGGAAGGGACGGCAACTCCATGTACCGATCTTTTACGCTCCGAGCTTTTGTGTGCTTGACGACCTTGGCCCCCGCCACCGCACTTTACGCAGCCGCCGACCCACAAGTCGAAGCGCTGAAGCAGGAACTGATTGAACTCAAACGCCGCTATGAGGCACAGCAACAGGCACTGATGGTGCTGGAGCAACGTGTGCGCCAAGTCGAGGAGGCCCCTGCTGCCGCGCAACCCAAACGCTTGGTCAAGTCTCCGGCCGAGGGGGTGAAAGGTGCGCAGACCGTCGCTTCTGGCGCACCGGGCACTACAGGGAGCTCCTACGGCCAGGCGCTGACAGCCGATTCCGAGCCGGCGCAAAGCGTTTCCAACCTGTATGACGAAGCCAGCGGATTCTTTGGCGGGGGCAAGTTCAGCTTCGAAACCGGCGTCACCTATACCCATTACGATACCCGTGCGCTGACCCTAAATGGCTTTCTGGCACTGGACTCGATCTTCCTCGGCAGCATCAACCTCGACCGGATCAAGGCTGACAACTGGACCCTGGACATGACTGCCCGCTATAACCTGGCGCAGCGCTGGCAGTTCGATATCAACGTCCCCGTGGTTTACCGCGAGTCCACCTACTCGTCCGGTGGTGCGGGGGGGGCCGGGGCAACCACTTCCGATGCCAGCGTGACCCGCGACCCGGAAATCGGCGATATCAACGTCGGGGTTGCCTACAAATTCCTCGACGAGGACGAAACCTGGCCTGACGCAGTGGCCACCCTGCGCATCAAGGCACCGACCGGCAAAGACCCCTACGGCATCAAACTGCGCGAGGTGGACGGCAACAACAACCTCGCGGTACCGGAAAGCCTACCGACCGGCAACGGTGTATGGTCGATCACACCGGGCATCTCGCTGGTCAAGACCTTCGACCCGGCCGTGCTGTTCGGCAGCCTGTCCTACACCTACAACATGCAAGACTCGTTCAGCGACATCAGTCCGCAGGTGAACAGCAAGGTGCCGGGTGACGTCAAGCTTGGCGACTCGTGGCAGATCGGCGGGGGCATCGCCTTTGCCCTTAACGAAAAGATGAGCATGTCGTTCTCGGTATCTGACCAGTTCGCCCGCAAGAGCAAGATCAAACCTGATGGCGGCGACTGGCAATCGATCTCCAACAGTGACTACAACGCCGCCAACTTCAATATTGGCCTGACCTTCGCCGCCACCGACAACCTGACCATCGTGCCCAACCTGTCCATTGGTCTGACCGATGACGCACCTGACTTTTCTTTCAGCCTGAAATTCCCTTATTACTTCTGATAGTTGCCATCGGCCGGGCCTGTGCGAACGGGCCCGGCTTTGGTTACGAGCCTTGTAACCGGCCGCCTTCCCTGCCCTGGCCTGATATCATCAAGCACAGATGCATGACGATTTAATGGCAAAAGGGAAGTTTTTGTGAAGAACCTGTCCGACCACCCAAGCACCCGGCTTGCCACTTTGGCGGCTCTGGTGCTGGTGATCCCACTGGGTACGCGCGCCATGCTGGGTTGGTCCAACCCGTTCGGTTACCTGTCCGATCTCGCCCTCGGCAGCCTGTTGATAGTGCTGCTACACCGCAGGCCGTGGTGGCTGGCGCTGCCGGTGCTGCTGGCCTGGGCGGCGCTGTGGGTGGCCTCGGCCGAACTGGTGAGCGCAGTGGGCCGACTGCCCACCAGCGCCGACCTGAACTACCTGACCGACCCGCAATTCATGGAGAATTCGACCGGTGGCGGCCTGGCCCATGCCTGGCTCCCCTGGGCCCTGGGTGGCGGCCTGCTGGCCTGGCTGGCCTTTGCGTGGCGCAGCCGTGCTCGGCGTAGCCAGCCACTGCCGCGCAAAGCCTGGGCCATACCCGTACTGCTGTTCGGCGCGCATTGGGGCAGCCAGCAGTTGCTACCTTCCGATGCCGACCAGTGGCGGCAATACAACCTCCCCCACCAGTTGATGTCTGCCGGGGTCGGTAACCTGCAACGCCAGGTCGAAGGCTGGATGGGCCACACGCAAACCTTCACCCCGCTGGCCAGCAGCGGCCTGACTCAATCCGACCTGCATGGGCAAAGGCTGCTTGCCGGCCCGGGAAGCGCCCGCAACTTGCTGGTGATTACCCTGGAAGGCATCCCGGGCGCCTACCTGCGACCTAACCGCCAGGCGCTGAACAGCCATTTCAACGAAGACTTGATGCCCAAGCTCAGCAAATGGGCCGAGCGCGGCATGAACACCCCAGACTACGTGCTGCACACCCACCAGACCATCCGTGGCCTGTATGCGATGCTGTGCGGCGATTACGACAAGCTGGCCAACGGCACGCCCAAGGGCGTGGAACTGCTGACCCAGAACCAACGCAACCAGGCCTGTCTGCCGGCACAATTGCGCCAGGCCGGTTTCACCACCCACTACCTGCAAGGCGCGGGCCTGCGCTTCATGGCCAAGGACCGCATCATGCCGCACATCGGTTTCGAAGCGGTGCATGGCCAGGAGTGGTTCAGCAACAAGAACTACCTGCACTTCCCATGGGGCAAGGATGACCGCGCTTTCTTCGAAGGCGCCCTGGGCTATGTGGGCCAGTTGCAGAAGCAGGACAAGCCATGGATGCTGACGCTGCTCACCGTGGGCACCCACCAGCCCTATTCGGCGCCGGCCGAGTACCTCGAGCGCTACGCCACACCGAAACAGGCAGCGGTCGCCTACCTGGATGACGCAGTCGGGGCATTTCTTGACAATCTTGAGCGCCAGGGCGTCCTCAAGGACACACTGGTGGTGGTGACTTCCGACGAGTCCCACGGCATCGATGGCGTGCGCCTGGCCTCGTCCTGGGGCTTCAACCTTACCCTGGCGCCGGAGCAGGCCCAGCTGCCAACCATCAAGCGCGGCACCTACGGCCATATCGACCTGGCCACCTCGCTGCTCGACTACTTCGCACTGCCCATTCCCGTCGCGCTTGGCGGTCGCTCGCTGTACCGCGACTACGACAGCGGCCGCGAGATGATCTCCTACACCAACGGCATGCTGCGCTACCACAACGGCCAGGGCCTGTTCACCGAATGTGACTTCCAGCAGCGCTGCCGGCGTTATGCCAGTGAAGGCTTCATCGCCGACCAGGCCCGCTACCTCGGTCCGGCCGACAGCCTGCTGGGCCAACAGATCGGCGCCTTGGCCGTGGTGCTCGACCAGTCCTTGCTGCAAACCCCGCTCAACCTGCGTTACCAGTTCGGCGGCCCTTCGCCGATCAAGTTGCGCAAGCGCATTGACGATGACTGGGCCGACAACCTCATTGGCGCCCAGTATCTGGAAATGCCCGGAGGCTCGCACACCCGCGTGCGGGTCAAGGTCCGCTCGCTGGACCCCAAACGTGCGGCCTACATCCGGCTCAAGGCCAAGCAGTTGGAACAGGACGTGCCGCTGGGCCTGCCAGAAGAGGTAAAGGTCACCACCGACGCGCCACTGGAGATGGAGTTCAGCTTCGACAACCCGACCGAGCGCAAGGCGTTTTCCTTCCACTTGCTGGGCTATGGCGGCGGCAAGGTAGAAGTCAGCGACTTCAGCGTGATCACCGCCCTGCCTGGTGAGGATGACGGCGCCGATGAACGGGCCGAGGGGCATATCGCCCATTCGGGCTAAGCAGATACCGCTCATCGCCCGGCCACCGGTGCTTGTCGAATCGACCTGGTCGTACTCGACCAAGGTGTGAATCCCCCAGCGAGGAGACAGCACCATGAGCACCCGCGAAAGCAGGCACCCGGTGGTTTCCCGCAGCCAGTGGCTGGCGGCTCGCCAGCAACTGTGGCTGCACGAAAAAGCATTTACCCACCACCGCGACGCGCTAGCTGCAGCCCGTCGCGCCCTGCCTTGGGTAAAGGTCGAGCAGGATTACCGCTTCTTCGGGCCAAACGGCGCGTTGAGTCTGGCCGACCTGTTCGCAGGCCGCAGCCAGTTGCTGCTTTACCACTTCATGTTCGCCGAAGGCTGGAGCGAGGGCTGCCCCGGCTGCTCTTTTCTGGCCGACCACTTTGACGGCGCCAATCTGCACCTGGCCCACCACGATGTGTCGCTGGTGGCGGTGTCTCGGGCGCCGTATGCCGAATTCCAGGCATTTCGCCAGCGCATGGGCTGGCAGTTCCCGTGGTATTCGTCGCATGGCAGCGACTTCAACGAGGACTTTGGCGTCAGTGTCGGCAGCGAAGGCCAGCGGCAGTACAACTATGAGCCGTACGAGGGCAATGAAAGCGAGCTGCCCGGCTTGAGTGCGTTTTTCCGCGAAGGCGACGGCAGCGTGTACCACACCTACTCAACCTACGCCCGCGGACTGGACATTCTGGTCAACACCTACAACTTCCTCGACATTGCGCCACTGGGGCGCAACGAAGGTGGGACCATGGACTGGGTGCGGCACCATGACCGCTATGAAGGGCAACCGGACAAGCCTCACTGCTGTCACAGATGATGCTGGCAACACGCACACCTGTGGGGGGGCAACTGTCCTGCTCAACATTGACGGCCTGCGCGGTCGCCCCGTAGGAGCGGGTTTACCCGCGAAGAGGCCGGCCCTGCTGGCCAATTTCCACCCGCCGTGCACCGTTGCGGCCGCTACCGTATTCGCGGGTAAACCCGCTCCTACACAGATTGATGGTGGACACACATCGGAGATTGGACACAGCCCGTCGTGTAGGAGCGGGTTTACCCGCGAAGAGGCCGGCCCTACTGGCCAATTTCCACCCGCCGTTCACTGTTGCTGCCGCTACCGTATTCGCGGGTAAACCCGCTCCTACACAGATTGATGATGGACACACATCGGAGGTTGGACACAGCCCGTCGTGTAATCGATGGACTCGCCCCCGCCGAGGCATCACAGTGCCACGGTGGTGTTCGAAGAAGCCAACGGCAGCGAGGGCGAGACCATGAAAAAGCATAGTTCGAAACACGATTCCCTGTCTTCCACTGATGTGGAGCTTTGCACAACCATCTGCGTAGACCTGGCCAAACAGGTCTTCCAATTAGCAGGCGAGGACGCTACTGGTCGGGTGATCTACGAAGATCGCATCAAATCCCGCCAAGCGTTCCACGATTTCCTGCTCAGGCTGCCAACGACCGTGGCCGTCTTGATGGAGTGCGGTCCAGGTGCACAAGCCTGGGCCAGACTGCTGCAGGCCAAAGGTAATCCGGTTCGCATCCTGCCGGCGCAACGTGTCGCCGAACATCGCAGCGGTGCTAAGAACGATCGTAACGACTGCTATGCCATTTTGCGTGCCGGTCGCGATACGAGCATCGCTTCGATACCGATCAAGAGCACCACAGCACTGGCTATTCAAGCGCTGCACCGTATCCGGCGCGGTAACATCAAGCGACATACCGCGCTGGGTAATCAGATCCGTGGTTTGCTACTCGAGCATGGCGTATCCATGCCCCAGGGCGATGCCGCGATCAATAAGCATGTGCCTCAGGCGCTTGAGGATGCTTCCTTGCCTCTACCCGACCTGTTGCGCGAGTTGCTCGATGAGTTGCTGATGGACTGGTTGTCTCTAGGTGAACGCATAGCGGCGCTGAGCCGCCGGCTCGAAGCGACTGCCCAAGAGGATAAAGTCGCTCAGCGACTGATCACCATTCGTGGCGTCGGCCCTATCATTGCCACGGCGATCGTGGCGAAACAGACCGACCCCAGCCGCTTCGCCAGTGGCCGAATGTATTCCGCCTTCTTCGGTATCGTGCCCGATCAGCACAGCAGCGGAAACAAAATCAGATTGGGCAAGATGAGCAAGCGCGGTGACGGCTACATACGCAGCCTGATGATCCAGGGCGCGCATGCTGTCTTGAGTCAGTTAAGGCCTGATTCCGATCAGCCAGATGATCGCCGCCTCTTGCGCTGGCTATCCCGCCTTGGGCGCAAGGAGGCGGCGATCAGGCTGGCTAATCGAAATCTGCGGATTATCTGGGCCCTGTTACAGAGCGATCAGGTTTACCAACGCAGACCGAACGAAAAACCGGAGGCGGCTATGAGCCTCTGACCAACCGGGTAATGCCACCGGGGCGCTAGGCGCTCCAACCCCTGCTAGTGAACATTGACCCTAGGTAAGACCGTCGCAGACCGATGCCTCCGCTCCTACAGGCCTGATAGTGGCCTCCATGTAAACGGCACACTGCGAGCTCACCACGATGTTGGCCAGAAGCAAAAAGCTTCCTCGAACAGGCCTGATACATAGATGCAACCGGGTTCCTATGTTCAAAAAAGCAGCTAGACAGTGTGGGCGAGTCCATACATAGGAGCGGGTTTACCCGCGAAGAGGCCGGCCCTGCTGGCCAATTTCCACCAGGCGTTCACCGTTGCCGCCGCTACCGTATTCGCGGGTAAACCCGCTCCTACGCCGGATCGAGGGTGGACACGCATCGATGGTTGGGCGCAGGCACCGTCGTGTAGGAGCGGGTTTACCCGCGAAGAGGCCGGCCCTGCTGGCCAATCTCCACCAGGCGTTCACCGTTGCCGCCGCTACCGTATTCGCGGGTAAACCCGCTCCTACGCCGGATCGTTGGTGGACACACATCGGTGATTGGACACAGCCCGTCGTGTAGGAGCGGGTTCACCCGCGAAAGGGCCGGGCCTGCTGGTCAATTTTCACCCGCCGTTCACCGTCGCCGCCGCTACCGTATTCGCGGGTAAACCCGCTCCTACACACAGATCGTTGGTGGACACACATCGGTGATTGGACACAGCCCGTCGTAGGAGCAGGTTTACCCGCGAACACCGGCAGAGCCGGTGCCAGCCACCGCGTTGGTCTCTCTGCGGACATGCCCGCACAGAGACCTCGATCTGTCAGGCTCGCACCCCCAGCATCCCACGCTCAACGATAAAATCGATCACCGCCTGCAACCCCTCGCCCTTCTTCAGGTTGCTGAAGGTCCAGGGCCGCTGCGGCCGCATGCGCTGGGTGTCGCGCTCCATCACCTCCAGTGAAGCCCCTACATAAGGCGCCAGGTCGGTTTTGTTGATCACCAGGAAGTCGGACTTGGTAATGCCTGGGCCGCCCTTGCGCGGGATCTTCTCGCCCTCGGCCACGTCGATCACGTAGATGGTCAAGTCAGCCAGCTCCGGGCTGAAGGTGGCGCTGAGGTTGTCACCGCCGCTTTCCACGAAAATGACTTCAAGATTACCGAACTTGCGCGCCAGCGCTTCGACCGCCGCCAGGTTCATCGAGGCGTCTTCACGAATGGCCGTGTGCGGGCAGCCACCGGTTTCAACGCCAACGATGCGCTCCGGCTCGAGGGCGCCGGCCTCAGTGAGGATGCGCTGGTCTTCCTTGGTGTAGATGTCGTTGGTAACCACGGCGATCTGGTAGTGATCGCGCATGGCCTTGCACAGCGCTTCCAGCAGAGCGGTCTTGCCAGAGCCGACCGGGCCGCCGACACCGACGCGCAGGGGTTGTTGATAGCTTTGCATGCAGGCAGTCCTCAGGAACGGAACAAACGGGTGTATTGGGTTTCGTGACGCGATGAAGCGATGGCCAGCAGCGGCAGGCCGCCGCCGAGCTGGTCATCGCCCAGGGCTAGCGCCTGGTCCAGTGCAGCGGGCAAGTCGGCGCCAAGGTCGCGTAGCAAGGTCTGGGCAGCCTGCTGGCCGAACGGCACCAGCTTGACCCCGGCCATGACCGCGCCCTCCAGCCAGGCAAAGCCATGGCCCAATGCCAGCTGGCGCAGCGGGATGGCCCAGTGTGCAGCCAGCCAGGCCATACCGCCCAACTGGGTCAGCTCAAGGCTGGCGCGCCAGGCCGGTGCCTGGCCCAGTTGCCAGCCGTCGAGCAACCGCGCCAGCGCTGCGCCGCGCTGCTGTTCTTCCAGGCGCAGCTCGGCGGTTTCGCGGTTGGCCAGCAAGAACCGGCTCCAGTGGCCGAACGCTTCGGCGTCTTCAGCCTGGCAAGCATGGTACAGACGCGCCAGCACCGGCCAGTCGAGGCAGGCTAGGGTGTCGTGCACCTGCTCACGCTGCCAACCGACAAAACTGTCCACGCCCCGAACCCAGCCGGCCTCGACCGCCCACTCCAGGCCTTGCGAATAGGTAAAACCACCCACCGGCAAGCCGGGGCTGGCCAACTGCAGCAGGCGCAGCAGCGCCAGGTCGCTGTTCATCAACCGGCCAGTACCAGCGCGGCGCCGGCCAACAGGCCACCGCCAAAGGCCTTCTGCAGGCCGCTGTGACGGCGCAGCAGGCAACCGACTGCAAAGCCCGCGGCCAGCAGCAAGCCGCTGACCGCGACAAACCCTGCGCTGAATTGCCAGAAAGCGCTCGGGGTGGCTTCTACGCCATGGGCCCAGCCATGGAACAGGGCGAACACCGGCATGGCCATGGCCAGCAGCAACTGGCGGCTCGGCAGCAGCACCGCCCCGGCAGCCACCAGCAGCGACACGGCAATCAGGGTTTCCATGCCCAGCACATCGCCGAACAGGTGACCGCACACAGCGCCACCGAACATGGCCGCCAGAGTCGCCAGAGGCAACGTCAGGTTGCGCCGGGTCAACGCGGCGAGCACGCCGGTGCCCAGCAGCATCAGCAGGTGATCGAGCCCGGTCAGCGGGTGCAGCAGGCCGTCCTGCAGCGGGTTGCTGTCATGGCCTGGATGGGCGAAGGCTGGCAGTGCCAGCATCAACAGAAACAGGGCGAAAGTCTTTTTCATCGGTTGCTCCAGGGCAGTTCAGGAATGGGCAGGCAGGCGTACGAACGGGTGATCGTGGCCATGGGCATGACTGTGGCTGTGGCCATGCGGTGCACTTTGGTAAGCGCCCGCTTCAGGCTCGAACGGGGCCTGTTCGGCCTCTACCGTCAGGCCCAGCCCCCGCAGCATGTCGTCCAGCACATGGTCGTGCTGGAAGCGCAACAGCCCGGGCTCGATCTGCAGCGGTACATGGCGGTTACCCAGGTGGTAGGCGGCGCGGGCCAATAGATGTGGATCGGCACAGCGCACCGTCGACACCGCCTCGGGCGCCGCCAGCACGCGGATCAGCTGGGTGCCCTCGGCATCGGCCAGCAGTTCACCTCCGCGCAGCAGGTGGCCGCGCTCCAGCATCAGCCCGGCTTCGCGGCCATCGTCCAGGGTTACTCGCAGGCGGCTCTTGATACGGCTGTCCACGTCGAGGGTGACAGTGCCACTGACAACCCGCGTGCCGGGTTCGGAGATACGGCGGCTCAAGACAATCATTTGTGCTCCTCAGAACAGGAAATAGCGCTGGGCCAGCGGCAGTTCGCTGGCCGGTTCGCAGACCAGCAGTTCGCCATCGGCACGCACCTGATAGGTCTGCGCATCGACTTCGATCAGCGGCTGCAGGGTGTTGTGGACCATGTCCGGCTTGCGTACCCGCCGACAGCCGTTGACCACGCCAATCAGGCTGCGCAGGTTCAGCTCCTCGGCCAGCCCGCGGTCCATTGCCGCCTGGGGCAGGAATGTCATGCGTGTGGCATGCCGCGCCGCACCCAGCGCGCCGAACATCGGCCGATAGTGCACAGGCTGGGGGGTGGGTATGGAGCCGTTGATGTCGCCCATGGGCGCGGTGACGATCATCCCGCCCTTGAGCACCAGGGCCGGCTTGACCGCAAAGAACGCTGGCGACCACAGCACCAGGTCGGCCAGCTTGCCGACCTCCACCGAGCCCACTTCGTGACCGATGCCATGGGTGAGTGCCGGGTTGATGGTGTACTTGGCGATGTAGCGCTTGACCCGGAAGTTGTCGCTGTATGGGGTGTCCGGTGCCAGCGGCCCGCGACGCAGCTTCATCTGGTGCGCCACCTGCCAGGTGCGCAGCACCACCTCGCCAACCCGGCCCATGGCCTGGGAGTCGGACGAGGTCATGGCAAAGGCGCCCATGTCGTGGAGGATATCCTCGGCAGCGATGGTTTCGCGGCGAATGCGTGACTCGGCGAAGGCCACGTCCTCGGCGATGCTCGGGTCCAGGTGGTGACAGACCATGAGCATGTCCAGGTGCTCGTCCACGGTGTTGATCGTGTAAGGCAGGGTCGGGTTGGTCGAGGATGGCAGCACGTTGGCCTGGCCCGCCGCACGGATGATGTCCGGGGCATGGCCGCCACCGGCACCTTCGGTATGGAAGGTGTGAATGGTGCGGTCGCCGATGGCCGCCAACGTGTCTTCGATACAGCCCGACTCGTTGAGGGTGTCGGTGTGAATTGCCACCTGGATATCCATTTCCTCGGCCACGCCCAGGCAACAGTCGATGGCTGCTGGCGTAGAGCCCCAGTCTTCATGCAGCTTGAGCCCGACAGCGCCTGCGGCAATCTGCTCGCGCAGCGCGTCCGGCCGCGAGGCATTGCCCTTGCCCAGCAGCCCGATGTTGATCGGCAAGCTGTCGGCAGCCTGCAACATGCGCGCAAGGTACCAGGGGCCGGGCGTGCAGGTGGTGGCATTGGTGCCAGTGGCCGGCCCGGTTCCACCGCCGATGAACGTGGTGACACCGCTGTTCAATGCCTCGTCCACCTGCTGTGGGCAAATGAAGTGGATATGCGAATCGACACCACCGGCGGTGACGATCTTGCCCTCGGCCGCGATCACCTCGGTCCCTGGCCCGACTGGCACGTTCACGCCCGGCTGCACATCGGGGTTGCCGGCCTTGCCGATCACCGCGATGCGTCCATGCTTGATGCCGATGTCGGCCTTGACGATGCCCCAGTGGTCGATGATCAGCGCATTGGTCAACACCAGGTCCATGGCCTCGGCCGCCAGCATCTGGCCCTGCCCCATGCCATCGCGAATGACCTTGCCGCCGCCGAACTTCACCTCTTCGCCGTAGATCGTGAAGTCTTTCTCGACCTCCACCCATAGCGCAGTGTCGGCCAGGCGCACGCGGTCGCCAACTGTGGGCCCGAACATGTCGGCATAGGCCTGACGGGAAATACGGCTCATGCCCTGCCCTCCAGCGCGCCCATCACCTTGCCCTGAAAACCATAGACCTCACGCTTGCCGGCGTAAGCCACCAGTTGCACGGTACGCGCCTGACCCGGCTCGAAGCGCACGGCAGTGCCGGCCGGGATGTCCAGGCGAAAGCCCAGGGTGGGCGCCCGGTCGAACACCAGCGCGTCGTTGATTTCATAGAAGTGGTAGTGCGAGCCGACCTGCACCGGCCGGTCGCCATGGTTGGCCACACTGACGCTGACCGTTTCTCGGCCACTGTTCAACTCGATGTCGCCCGCGGCGACCTGGATTTCACCTGGGATCATGCGACGCTCCTTGGCGGTTTCAGACGATGGGGTCATGCACGGTCACCAACTTGGTGCCATCCGGGAAGGTCGCCTCGACCTGCACGTCGTGAAGCATTTCAGCGATACCGGGCATCACCTGCTCACGGGTCAGCACTTCACGCCCCAGGCTCATCAGTTCGGCGACTGTGCGGCCATCGCGGGCGCCTTCGAGCACCGCGGCACTGATCAGCGCCACGGCCTCCGGGTAGTTGAGCTTCAGGCCACGGGCCAGCCGCCGCTCCGCCAGCAGCGCGGCAGTGAACAGCAGCAGTTTGTCTTTCTCTCTCGGGGTAAGCTCCATGGTGCTCTCTCAGGTAGCCCAGATACGCGGTGGGCAGGCTGGCAGGCCGAGGATGGCCGGGCGCAGCACATGCCACAGGCGTTGCAGGGTGCGTTGCAGGTGTTGGTTGTCATGGTCGAGCACCCGGATCACCAGCAACGACCCGAGCAGGGTCGCACCGGCCGGGTTGCCCAGTTCATCGAGTAGCGGGCGAACCTGCTCCAGCACGGCCTGATCGGCAGGTGCGGCGCAGAAGGTGGCGAGTAGCGGGTGCCCACCCAGCTTGTCCAGATGCCCGCCTTCGAGACGCAGGCGCTCATGCAGGCCAACCTCGTCAGGCAGTTCGATGTGCAAGAGGCTGTCGAGGGCGCCGTGGTCGAAACGCTCGTGCATGACCGGCCGGCCCAGGCACAGGGTTTCCCAGGCCAGCAGGCGGGCGCCCGGTTCAAGGGTAAAACGGCTGGCGAGGCTGGCCCGGGCGCCGGAGAAGAAGATGCTGTCCTGCGGCAGCCACTCCAGGGTGCTGCCCGCGGCCAGATGGAAGCGTTGGGCCAACCGCGCGGTCGGGCCGATGCTGCGGTAGAACTTGCTGGCGCCGGGCATGGTCAGCAGCGCGTGGCTACCCGGTTCCAGGTGAATGTCCAATTCCAGGCGGTCGCCGGCGACGATGCCGCCTGGCGGGTGCAGGACATAGACATGGCACGGCGCACCTTCAGGATAGAAAGGCCGCTGCACCAAAAGAGGTCCGAAATGCTTCCACGCACCAAGGCGGGTCACGCCGCCGCGCTGGACAAAGCGCAACTGCAGGTGAGCACTCCAGCCCGCATCGTCTTGCTGTTGTTCGATCTGCTCCGCGAGCGACATCCTGCGGCCCCTGAAATCCGTGGCCTGCTGGCCGTTTAGAGGGTCCGGCGCGGGCGCCTGCTAGCGCGCACGGCCTGACCACTCGATCAAATTCGCAGGCTGGATATAGCAGGTTGCGGGCCAACTTCGCAGGTGAACGATGATGAAACCTGTGCAGTGCCCGCTCTGGCATCGGGCATGCGGGGGAATGGCGCACAAAGCAGGGGCGTGTGTCGGCCCTGTTTCGGTGCCGGCATACGTGAAAATGGGGCTGCGTTGAGCCCCACAATATCAAGCCTCAGTAATCGAAGCGGTCCACGGCACGCCGACGCTCGTTGTCATCACGCCGGTCATAGATGGCCGTGGTCTGGATATTGGCATGGTGCGCCAGCTTCTGCGCAATCGACAGGTCGTGCTCTTCGATCACCCGGGTAATGAATGCCCGGCGAAAATCGTGCGGCATGATCTTCACCCCCACCTGCGCGCCGCGCTGGCGGGCTATGTAGTAGATCGCATGCTTGGTAATGCGTGCCCGGGTAATGTGATTGCCGCGACGGATGCGGTTGAACAGGAACGGGTCATCTTCCGCCCCGGCAGGCAGGTCCTGGCGGCGCAGTTCAAGCCAGGCCTGCAGCTTCTCGAACGCCCACGGCGGTGCGTACTTGACCAGCTGGTGATTGCCCTTGCCCACCACCTGCAGGCTGCGTGCCTCGAAGTCGACCTGGTCAAGGTCGATGTCGACCGACTCCGACTTGCGCATGCCGGTACCGTACAGCAAGGCAATGATCGCCGCATCACGCACCCCCTGTGGCCGCGGGTCGGCAGCGCACACATCCATCAGTTCGCGGATCAGGCTGCGGCGCAGGTTGCGCCCTGGCGGCAGGCGCGAGCCTGTGGCTGGCTTGACCTCGCGAATACGCAACAGCTGCTCGTGGTCGATCAGGCCCTGACGCCAGGCCTCGTTCATCACCCCGCGAATCGCGTTGACGTACAGCGACGAGCTGTTGGGCGCGTAACCATCGGCACGCAGGGCAGCCACCAGTGCAATCACATGGCCCGGCTCGAGCCGATGCCAAGGCACATCAACAATGTTGCAGTCGACAAAACCTAGCCGGTCGGCGGCGTCCTGAAGAATGTAGCGCATGGTTTGCTGGCTGGATGGGGCCAGACGGGCCATGTACTGCAGCAGCGGATTTTTCGAGAGGTCGGACAAAACGTGAATCCTGTAGCGAAGCGTCAGCCGGCACTGAACCAGGCAAACCCTGAAGCAAGTCAAAACGACATACAAGCCAGTCTGAATGACCGCAACACGCGCGTGTCATTCGGACCCTGAGAAGTGCCATCACCTTGATATTCAAGGGCTTTGCAACTGGCACGGATCGTGATCTTACCCCAATTGATGCCTACTGAACGAACCTGCCGGTCCTGCCGCAGCCCCGGGCAGACGAAATGCCCGGTCAACACAGCCAGGCGCCGCCTTGTGTCGCGACAGAGCCCCAAAGCGGCCCCCCACAAATGCTGATGAGACCTGCATAAATACTTTTTGCCTGATTACGGCTGATCACCAGCGGCCAAAGTACCGCTAGACGATAGCCGCCGCCCACCACCCTGGAAACATCTGCTGCACCCGCGGCTCGGCGAAGCGTTCGTCAATCAGCACCAGTACGCCACGGTCCTGGTCACCCCGAATAACCCGGCCCGCCGCCTGGATCACCTTGCGCACGCCCGGGTAGAGGTACGCGTAATCGAAACCCGCGCCAAATTGCCGCCCCAGGCGCTGTTTGAACTGCTCGTTGACCGGATTGACCTGAGGCAGCCCCAGGGTGGCGACAAACGCGCCAATCAGCCGCGTGCCCGGCAAATCCACCCCTTCGCCGAAAGCGCCGCCCAATACGGCAAAGCCCACACCTCGGCCATCGGCGACAAAGCGATCGAGAAATGCCTGGCGGGCCGCCTCGTCCATGCCCGGCTCCTGTGACCACAGCGGAATCTGCCCATGCTGCTCGGCCAACAGCCCTGCCACCTGTTGCAGGTATTCGAAGCTGCTGAAGAACGCCAGGTAGTTACCCGGCATACGCTCATACTGCCGGGCGATAAGGTCAACGATCGGCGCCAGGGAGGCTTGGCGCTGCTGGTAACGGGTGGACACCTGGCTGGCAATGCGCACCTCCAACTGTTCGGCACGGAACGGCGCGGCCACGTCCAGCCAAGCGGTATCGGCTGGCATGCCCAGCAGGTCGCTGTAGAACTGCCGCGGGCTCAACGTGGCGGAAAACAGTGTCACACTGCGCGCCGCCTGCATGCGTGGTGCCAGCAGCCGCGCCGGGGCGACATTGCGCAGGCACAGCGTGGCCAGCCGCCGCTTGCGCGGGCCCTGGCGCTGGCTGATGTCGAACAGAAAGTGCTCGTCGAACAGCTCGGCAACCCGGCAGAACTGCATGGCCTGATAGTAGAACTGCAACACCTGGGGGTCGATGTGCGTGGGTGCCTGGTTCATCTGTTCCTGAATCACCCCGACGCACTGCTGCAGGGCGCGCAGTAGCCCTTCAGGCAGCGACTCGCTGGCCTGGTACGGCGCACGCTGCTCTTTATACAGCGCGTTCCACTGCCTGTTCAGGCGGTCCAGCGCACTGACCAGTCCAGGCGGTTTGCTCTGGCGCAACGCCAGCAGCTGGCCCTGGTCAAGGCTGGCGCTGTACATGCCTCGCCCCCGCTCGACCAGGTTATGCGCTTCGTCCACCAGTACTGCCACTCGCCACTGGTTGAGCTGGGTCAGGCCGAACAGCAAAGCATGCGCATCGAAGTAGTAGTTGTAGTCGGCGACCAGCACGTCGGCCCAGCGCGCCATCTCCTGGCCCAGGTAGTACGGGCACACCTGGTGCGCCAAGGCCACTTCACGCAGGTTGGCGCGGTCGAGCAACGGCAGTGCTGCCGCAGCCTCGCGCGCAGCCGGCAAACGGTCGTAGAAGCCTGCGGCCAATGGGCAGGACTCACCATGACAGGCCTTGTCCGGGTATTCACAGGCTTTGTCGCGAGCGATCAGCTCCAGTGTGCGCAGGGCAGGTTGCGGCGTGGCATCGGTGATCTGGCGCATGGCATCCAGGGCGAGTGCCCGGCCTGGTGTCTTGGCGGTGAGAAAAAACAGCTTGTCCAGCTGCTGCGGCACCATGGCCTTGAGCAGCGGGAACAAGGTACCAAGGGTTTTGCCAATGCCGGTGCTGGCCTGGGCCATCAGGCAACGACCGGTGCTCACCGCCTTGTACAAGGTTTCAGCCAACTGCCGCTGGCCCTTTCGGAACTGTGGGTAGGGGAAACTCAGCGCCAGCAGGCCTTGGTCACGTTCGGCCAAGCGTCGTTGCTGCCATCGAGCCCAGCCCAGAAAGCGCTGGCACTGGGTTTCGAAGAAGGCCTGCAACTCGGCAGCCGAACAGTGCTCAGCGAACAGCGTCTGGCCGTCGCTGTCCACGTCGAGGTACACCAGCGCCACCTCGATGGCCGGCAGTTGTCGTGCCTGGCACATCAACCAGCCATAGACCTTGGCCTGTGCCCAGTGCAGCTGACGGTGATTGGCCGGTTGACGCGCCAGATCGCCACGGTGCGTCTTGATCTCTTCCAGACGATTGCTGGCAGGGTCATATCCGTCGGCACGGCCCCGCACCCTGAGGGTTTCGAACTGGCCTTCAAGGGCGATTTCCGACTCGTAGCCAGCAGCCCGCCGTGCCACCACCCGCTGATGCCCTTCGATACCCTCCTGGGCGGTGGGCGATGGCGTGAAGCGCAGGTCCAGGTCGCCGACCTTGGCGCTGAACTCACACAAGGCGCGCACCGCTACGCTGTAGCTCAAGGTGTTTCGCTCCAGCGCACGTGGCACACCGCGACCGGCAGGCCGTGTTGCCTGCAGAACTCCAGCCAGCGCAGTTGGTTGTCCTGCAGGCGGTCACCGGGCCCCTTGACCTCGACCATGCGATAACGGCCCTGCTCGGGCCAGAACTGAATCAGGTCGGGCATGCCGGCACGGTTGCTGCGAATGTCCTGCAACAGGCGCAGGAAACATTGCTTGAGCGCTGCGGCCGGCAGGCACGCCAAGGCCTGCTCCAGCAGTTCCTCGCTGAGCATGGACCAGGACACGAACGGCGACTGCAACCCCTGTTTGGCCACGTAGCAGTCGAGAATCGCCTGGCGATGGCTACCCTCGTCGAGCCGCCCGAGGCAGCGTTCGAAAAGCGCACTGCGCCGCTGCTGGAAGTCGCTGTCGTGCAGGTCCTGTGGCGCGGCCTGGAACGGGTTGAAGAATGCGCCGGGCACCGGGGCGAAGATGGCCTCCCAGCACAACAGGCCAAACAGGCTGTTGAACAGCGTGTTCTCCACGTAATGCGCCTGCCCCCCTCTTGCATCAGGTGCTGACGCACGGCTTCTTCAACACCCAGCGCAGCGTGCCCACGGGGCAGTTCGAGCTCGATCAGTTCCAGCGGCGTGGTGCGCTGGCGCCGCTGTGGCGGGCCGCCGAGTTTGCGCGCCAGGCGTGGCAGCATGCGTTGCAGCGCCTGCTCCTCCAGCGCATTGGCAGGTGCCGCTGCCAGTTGCAACGCCCGTGCATGGGCCTGGTGCCACTGTTCGCTGCGCTCCAGCACCCTCACCTGGCGAATGCGCGCCTGGGGATGGTTGCACTGCGCATACACAGCCGTGGCCAGGTCCCATTCACCCAGGCGTTCGCATTGTTGGCCCACGGCGAATTGCAGCCGCGCATGGCGCCGGGCCAGCCAGGGGTTGTCGCTGTGCAGGCCCTGCAAGGTGGCAAGGATCGGCAGCGGGTCGCCGCCCTGCTCCAGGCGCTCGGCGCACTGGTGCAGCGCCATGGCCAGGTCGACATCGTCACGTTGCTGCAAGGCACGAGAATCGGAGCTGAACGGCACCTGCTCGTAACGCAGCACGCCCAGGTCGGCGAGGACGAAGTCTGACCAGTCCTGGTACAGGTTGCCGAAGAACAGCAGGCGCATGCGGTCGCACAGAGGTTGCAGGCACCACTGCAGGATGCGCACCTCGCTGTCAGGAAACCACTCGACCAGTGACCGGGCTGCCAGCGCCAGGGGTTGCAGCTGTGCCAACAACTCATGCTTGGCCGCGCGCGGGCGGTTCAGTTGCCGGGCGAAGCAGCGGGCCAGTTCTTCCTTGCGCAGCAACGCGAACAGCTGCTCAAGGTCCAGTTGCTCGGGCTCCCGTACCCAGCCGAGGGCCAGCAACGGCTGCAGTGCCAGCGCAGTATCGCCGATTTCGGCGTAGTCGAGCCGATCGCTGCGAAACAACTCGCCTTTACGCATCACCATGCGCACCATCAAGGCCTGAGCTGGCGCTTGCAGTTGACTGAAGGCACGAATGAAGGCCAGTTCCTGGTCATCGAGCAGGTCCTGGTAGCGCTGTTCGACCCACAGCACGACCTGCCGGAAGTTATGCAGGTAGTAGAACGGGTCGTCGACGGAATGGGCGATCACGGGCGGAGGTCAGGTTGCGGCAACAGGCACTGTTTATACATACAGATACCCCTCCATGACAAGCGCCGCGGGTCGCCTGACGATCAACCAATACTTCAGGGGCTGCATTGCAGCCCCCGTAGCGTTCACGCCTGTTCAGTTGCGCCAGCCATCCCGCCCGCCTCGACCTTGGCACTGCCAATGGGTGCCTGTAGCAGCAGGAAGTACGCCACCGCCGAGCACAGCGCCACCACCGCGCTGATCATGAACGCTGTGGTGAACGAGCCCGAGTACTGGATGCTGAAGCCCGTCGCGATCGGTGCCACCGAGCCTGCGATGTAACCGCCGAAGTTCTGGATCGAGCCAAACGAAGCCACGCGCTGGCTGTCGACAATGGTGTTGACGATCATCCAGGCGGTGGCACTGGCCATATTGATGCTGAACAGCGCCAGGCAAAGCAGCATGATGCACCCCGTCAGGCCGGTGACGAACGACAGTGGCAAGGTGAACAGCGCTGCCAGCACCAGGCCAGTGATGACACTGAACTTGCGGCTGCCCAGCACGCTCATGCCACGCCTTACCAGCCAGTCACAGAAGCGCCCGGCAACGATGGTCCCCGCCGCACCGAAGCCATACGCCAGCGACACCACCCAGGCGGTCTTGTACAGGTCCAGGCCATGCTCGCGCTCGAAGTAGCCCGGCAGCCAGGTCAGGTGCAGCCAGAGCATGTAGATCACCCCCATGAAACCCAACACCGCGCCCCAGGTACTGCGGTGCTTGAACAGATCAAGCCAGCCGGCAAAGTACGAAGCCTTCGGCGCGGTTGCCGTGGCGGCCGCAGCCTGGCGCTCACTCGGCAGCGGTTTGCCTTCGGCGGCAAGCTCTGCCAGAAAACGGGCCTTGCTCTTGTAGAAGGTCAGCCAGCACAGCGCCAGCACCACGCCGATCACGCCGGTAATGATGAACATACCGCGCCAGCCAAAGTTGACCATGAACAGCGTCAGCAACGGCGGCGCCAGGCAGGGGCCAAGACAGGTCGACGACCAGACCACGCCGGTCGGGGTGCCGCGCTCGTTGGCGTCGAACCACTCCGACAATGCTTTGGCCGCCGATGGGAACATCGGCGCCTCGCCAATCCCCAGCAACACCCGCAGGCCCATGAAACCGGCAAAACTGTTGACCATGCCAAACGCCGCCTGGGCAACCGACCAACCCAGCAACGAGGCGCCGAGGGCGATCTTGCTGCCCAGGCGGTCAATGATCATGCCCATTGGCAACTGGGCAAAGGCATAGGCAATGGAAAAAGCCGACAACAGGATGCCCATCTGCGACGGGCTGATCATCATGTCTTTCTGGATGGAGGTGTTGGCGATCGACAGCGCACTACGGTCCAGGTAGTTGACGATGCCGATCAGCAGCAGGAACACGACGGTAATGCGCTGGTACTTCTTCATTGGGTTCATGTGATGACCTTTATTATTATTGTTGCCGCGCTGTCAGCGCCTTGACGATCCCTCGATGATGCTGCGCCCCTCCCTGACGCAGCGAGCCGTTCAAAGCGGGCGGGCGGTGGCCGCGACCTCCAGCAGGCCACGTCGGCCGAGGTTGTCGATCAACGCGCGCAGGCCGAAGTCCCACTGCGGTGCCAGATCGCTGGTGGTCACGCGGTTGCACAGGGTACCCAGTTGCGGGTTGCTGATGCTCACCACGTCACCCGGTTTGTGGGTAAAGCCGTTACCCGGCTGATCGCGGTCCTGCTTGGGGGCGAACAGGGTACCGAGGAACAGCACCAGGCCGTCAGGGTACTGGTGGTTTTCGTTGAGGGTTTGCTGCACCAGGTCTTGCGGGTCACGGCTGATCTGGCGCATGGAACTGCGCCCGGAGAGGATAAAGCCGTCCTCGCCTTCCACCCGCAGGTCCACCTCGGCAGCACGCACATCGTCCAGGCCGAAGCTTTCGTCGAACAACCGCAGCAGCGGGCCCAGTGCAGTGGAAGCGTTGTTGTCCTTGGCCTTGGACAGCAGCAACGCACTACGCCCTTCGAAGTCGCGCAGGTTGACGTCGTTGCCGAGCATGGCGCCTTTGATGCTGCCATTGCTCGACACGGCCAGCACCACTTCCGGCTCTGGGTTGTTCCAGCTGGACTTGGGGTGGATGCCGATGTCTGCGCCGTGGCCAACCGCGGACAGCGGTTGGGCCTTGGTGAACACTTCGGCATCCGGGCCGATACCCACCTCCAGGTACTGCGACCACAGGCCCTGCTCTACCAGCACCTTGCGCAGCGCTTCGGCCTGGGCCGAACCGGGCACGATCTGCGACAGGTCGGCGCCGATGCGGCTGGCCAGGGTGTCACGGATGGCGTCGGCCTTGGCCGGGTCGCCCTTGGCCTGTTCTTCCACCACACGCTCCAGCAGGCTGGTGGCGAAGGTCACACCAGCGGCCTTCACCGCTTGCAGGTCGATCGGCGCCAGCAGCCACGGCTGGTGCGGGGTGCGCCGTGCGGGATCGCTGTTGCCCAGCAATGCCGGCAGCGCAATCAAGGGTTCGGCCAGCGGCAAGGCACGCAGGTAGGCCACCGGATCGTCCACTTCCAGCAGTGCCGAGACGGTCGCCACGTGGGTGCTGATATCGTAGACGGCGCCGGCTTTCACCAGCACCACCGCCGGCCCCTGCTCCGGCAACCAGACGCGCCCTACCCAGCTGCCGCGGTCGAAAACGCTGGCATCATGGCTCAGTGGCAGCGGTTGATTGGCGTTCGTTCGATCAGTCATCTGTGTTCCCTTGCTTTGCATCATTGGAAAAGTCCCGGCAGTTGCAACTGCCCAGCCACGCGCTCAAGGTCGGCTATCAGCTGCGGCGAAAGGCTCACGCCCTGCTCCAAGGCCTGTCGACGCAGGGCAAGGCCTGCTTGCCCCGGCAGGCGTACCGGGCGTTCGGGGTCGAGCGGGCGGCTTGCCAGAACCAATCCCCCCAGGAAGCTGGTTTCGTCGAGGAACGCCTCCAGGCCGCCGAACATGCGCGGGTCAATCACCAGCGCAGTGGCCGAGGCGCCCCACTGGTCCGGTGCATCCTTGCGCCCATGGCCGGCCAGCCCCGAGGTGAGGGCTTCGACCAACAGCGCAAGGGCAAACCCTTTGTGGCCAAAGGCCTGGCCGCCGAGCGGCAGGATGCTGCCTTGCGGGCGGGTAAAGAAATCGCCCGGGTCATCGCTGAGCTGCCCGTCATTGCTCACCAGCACCGGGTGCGGCAGACGCCGGCCGGCATCGCGGCATTGGCCGACCAGGCCGAGGGTGACGGTGGACATGCTGACATCCAGCAGGATCGGCTCACCCTGGGTCGGGATACCGGCAGCAATCGGGTTGGGGGTGTACACCGGGTCGATGCCACCATGAGCACAGACCAACCCCACCGACGGATCCGACGAGTAGACCATGGCCAGCAACCCTTGGTCGGTGTATGGCTTGAGGTAGGCGGCCAGGCAGCCGATATGGGCAGCGCGGCGTACTACCGCAATACCGATGCCCTGCTTGGTCGCGCCAGCGGCCGCGCAATCCAGTGCCCGGCTGACGCAATAGGGCCCCAACACGTAGTGGCCGTCGAACAGGCTGGAAACACCACTGTCGGCGACCTGTTCCAGCGCCTGCGCGCTGGCCTTGACCTGGCCGCTGAGCATGCCGTCGATGTAGCGGCTGACCAGGTTGAGGCCATGGGTACGGTGGCCGAGCAGTTCGCCTTCGAGCAGCACACGGGTCACCACCTGGGCGACGTCCACGTCGGCTCCGGCTTTCATGAACAGTTGCTCGACAAACGTGGTAAGCGCTTGCACGTTGTACAGCGTGGTTTGAATCATTGCAGTTGCCTCGCAAATGGGACGGGAGCGGTCGATCAGGTCACGGCGCCGATCTGCCACGGGACGAACTCGTTTTGCCCGTAGCCGTGCTGTTCGCTCTTGCTGCGTTCCCCGGAGGCAATGCGCAGCATCTGCTCGAAGATGAATGCGCCGCGCTCCTCGATGCTGGTGGAGCCATCGGCGATGCCGCCGCAATTGACGTCCATGTCCTCTTGCTGGTGCTCGAACACCCGGTTGTTGGTTGCCAGCTTGATCGATGGCGCCGGGGCACAGCCGTAGGCCGAGCCGCGGCCGGTGGTGAAGGCGATCAGGTTGGCCCCGCCGGCCACCTGACCGGTGGCCGAGACCGGGTCGTAGCCGGGGGTGTCCATGAACACCAGGCCCTGGGCTCGCACGGCTTGCGCGTACTGATACACATCGACCAGGTTGCTGGAACCTGCCTTGGCCACTGCGCCCAGGGATTTCTCGAGGATAGTGGTCAGCCCCCCTGCCTTGTTGCCGGCCGAGGGGTTGTTGTTCAATTCGGCGTTCATACGCTGGCAGTAGTCTTCCCACCAGCGAATGCGCGCCACCAGCTTCTCCCCCACCTCACGGCTTACCGCGCGCCGCGTGAGCAAGTGCTCGGCACCATAGATTTCCGGGGTTTCGGAGAGAATGGCGGTACCGCCGGCGGCCACCAGGCGGTCAACGGCATTGCCCAGTGCCGGGTTGGCGGTGATCCCCGAATAGCCATCTGAGCCGCCGCACTGCAGGCCGACCACCAGGTGGCGGGCACTGACAGGCTGGCGCCGTACCTGATTGGCCTCGGCCAACAGAGCCTTGACCTGGGCGATACCGGCAGCGATGGTTTTCGAAGTGCCCCCGATCCCTTGGATGGTAAAGGCGCGCAGTTGCGCACTTGCCTGCAGGCCTTGGGTTTCCAGCAGGGTTTCGATCTGGTTGGTTTCGCAGCCCAGGCCGATGATCAGCACGGCAGCGAAGTTGGGGTGGACGGCGTAACCGGCCAGGGTGCGGCGCAACAGGCCCAGGGCTTCACCGCTCGGGTCAACTGCGCAACCGGCACCGTGGGTCAGGGCGACCACACCGTCGACATTCGGGTAGTCGGCCAGCACCTCGGGGTGAATGTCACGGCGGAAATGGTCGGCCACGGCCCGGGCCACGGTCGCCGAACAGTTTACCGAGGTGAGAATGCCGATGTAGTTGCGGGTGGCGACACGGCCATCGGCGCGCACGATGCCCTGGAACTGCGCGGCGCTGCCTGGCAGGCTGCGGGTATCGACACCAAACGCGTAGTCACGGGCAAAATCGCCCATCTGCACGTTGTGCACATGCACATGGTCGCCAGCGTCGATCGCCTGGGACGCAAAACCGATGATCTGCCCGTAACGGCGCAACGGCTGGCCTTGCGCCACAGGCTCGGTGGCGAGCTTGTGGCCTGAAGGGATGGGCTGGCGCACGGTAATCGCCTCGGCATCCAGGCGCACGCCTGGCAGCAGGGCCTGGCGGGCAATGACGACGTTGTCCAAAGGGTTGAGGCGGATGACGGCGGGGTCACCGGATTTGGCAATCAGTTGCATGGGACCTCTCAGGGCGGAGCGGCTGACTTCTTGTTATGGCTGTAGCCACTGTAAGAAGCCTGGTGCCGCATTCCCAATGAGATGATCCGATCGAGCGATAACCTGAAGTTATCGCAAGGGTATTCCGGTGCGTTATCTTCAATCGGCTAGTGTGGTGTTTTGCAAATACGGCCAATAACTCGCGAGCGATTTTTGCGTTCAGGCAAGGCGTCGCGACGAGTCGTAGCCCAGCTACGGCGAGGAGCGACAACGCCGCATGAGCGCAAAAAGCGCCGCGAGTTATGGTCGTTATTTGTGAAACACCACACTAGGGGCAGAACGCAGCATCTGCCGGGGATTGCCGCCGGCGCTGCGCGCCCTCCAGCAGAATCTCGACAAACGCCCTGGCGGAGGCGCTCAGCGGTTCATCCTTGCGGGTGACCACACCATACTCCAGCGCGGGCACCTGCAAAGAGCTGCGCAGCTCCTTGAACTGCCCGCTGGCCAACTGCGCGGCCACCATTGAGCGCGGCAGCATGGCAATCATCGGTGCCGATTGCAGCAACTGCAGGAACATGGGCATGGAGATGGTCTCCACGCAGTCGGCAGGCGTGGCGATTCCGGCCACCCGGAACGCCTGCTCCAGGCGGTTGCGGATGGGCGTACCTACCGGATACAGCACCCACGGCCAATCGCCTAGCGCTTCAAGCGGTGTGTTATCGAGCTGGTTGAGCGGGTGCTCGCTGTTCACCACCAGGCTGAAGGGTTCAGGCTCCAGCGGCTGGAAGTCGAACAGCTGACCGAAGCGTTCCTCGGTGAAGCGGCCAATCATGATGTCCAGCTTGTTCTGCTCGAGCATGGTCAGCAGGTGATCGCTGGAATGCTCCACCACTTCAATCGACAGTAACGGGCTTCGCGCCTTGATGGCGGCGATGGCCTGCGGTAATACCAATGCGGTCGCGGCAAAGATACCGCCAACGCGGATGAAACCGTGCCCGCCGTTGCGCAGGCGGTTGACCTGATCGACGAACTGTTGCGACTCGGCCAGGGCACCCTGGGCGTACCGCACCACGTATTCACCCAGTTCGGTGGGCGGCATGCTGCGAGGCAGGCGCTCGAACAGGGCAAAGCCGAACTGCTCCTCAAGGTCACGCAGCATTTTGCTGAGCGCCGGCTGGCTGAGGTTCATGCGCGTGGCGGTGGCGTGCATGTTGCGCGTGCGCGCCAGGGTGTCGATCAACACCAGGTGCTTGTAGCGGATCCAGTTGCAAAAACTGGAATGGGTCATGTCCGGCGGCATAGACGCAGGGCCTCATGCAGGTGAAAGTTATTGTGCCCGCAGGTAGCGCAGCAAGGTATCAAGGGCAACCGAGTTGGGCCGCGAACGCAGGGTGAGCACCCCAAGGTTGGCCATCGCCAATGGCAACTCCACCGGCAGGATGGCGACCATGCCATAGCGGGCATAATGCTGGGCCACGTCATTGGGCACCACCGCAATCATTTCGGACGCTTCGAGCATGGCAGTGGTCGCCAGGATCGACGCGGTTTCGACGATATCCAGCGACTGCACCATGCCGCCGGCCTGCAATGCGCTTTCGACGCGACGGCGCATCGGGCTGCCGATGGGGTGCAAGATCCACGTCAAGCTCACCAGGTCGGCCAGCTGCAGCCCTGTGGCTGTCGCCAAGGGATGACCTGCGCGAGCAATCACACGCATCTGCTCACCGCCGTCGAACAGCTCGATATTCAGTTCCTGGCTGTCGCTCTGGTCCGGCAGGCGCCCCACCACCATATCGAAATCACCGCGTAGCAAGGCCGGCAGCAAGGTATCGCTGGTGCCCACTTCCAGCGAGATACGTACCTTGGGCTGGTCGCGCTTGTAGGCCAGCACCGCCTTGGTCAGTACGCCCGGTACCGGGCCCATGACGCTGCCCACCCGCACCAGGCCCAACGCCCCGCGCGCCAGTTCGGCGATTTGCGCCTGGGCATGATCGAACTCATGCAATGCGTTTTGCGCATAGCGAATCATCACCTCGCCATACAGCGTCGCTTGCATCCCCCGGGGCAGGCGCTCGAACAGACGTACCCCCAGGCGCTCCTCAAGCTGCTGTAGCAACAGGCTGGCGGCCGGTTGTGGACTGCCCCCCAAAAGTTGGACAGTTTTAAGCTGCAGCCTGAGCCCTGTACTCCACAGGGCTCAGGCCATTGAGCCTCAGCTTGATGCGATCATGGTTGTAGTAGTGAATGTACTCATCCAGACCCGCTCTCAGCTCATCAATGCTCTCGAAACGCTTCAGGTAGAAAAACTCAGATTTCAGCGTGCCGAAGAAGCTTTCCATGGCCGCGTTGTCCAGGCAATTGCCTTTTCGGGACATGCTCTGCTTTACCCCGCATTCGCTTAGCTTACGGCGGTATTGCGCCTGCTGGTAATGCCATCCCTGATCCGAATGCAGCACGAGCTTCGGTTTCTCTCCCAGGCAATCGAGCGCTTTGCCAAGCATGTTCCCAACCAGGCTATAGCACGGGCGGCTGGCCATTTCGTAGGCCACGATTTCGCCGTTGTACAAATCCATCACGGGCGACAGATAGAGCTTCTGTTGAGCTACTTTGAACTCGGTTACGTCAGTCACCCACTTCTGGTTTGGGCGTTGAGCGACAAAATTTCGCTCCAGTACATTCGCTGCCACTTTGCCGACGGTACCTCGATAGGAGCGATATTTCTTGGGGCGCACTACTGATTTCAATCCCTGCTCAGCCATCAGCCGTTCAATGACCTTCTTGTTCACCCGCTTTTCCTTCCTGATTACGAGTGCGATACGGCGATAACCATAAAGCCGTTTCTGCTCGTGATAGACGCGATGCACCAATGCCTTGAGCTCAGCATGCCGGTCTGGCTTCTGCTGAGCTTTGAGCTGGTAGTAGAAGGTGCTGCGCGCCAGCTCGACCAACTGAAGGAGGTCAGGCAAAGGAAACCTGCGCTTGAGTTTGGAAACGATCAGGACTTTTTCCCGCGTGTTCGTTCCTTTTCCTCGCGCAGAGCCTTGAGCTCCTTTAGGACAGCATTCTCCATGCGCAGGTACTCAAGTTCAGCCATCAGCTGATCTCGAGACTTCTGATCATCATTGGTATCGGTGGGTTTGGCAGGCTTGATCTTCTTCGACACGTCGATTGGCTTTCTTGGCTTGATGGCAGTAGAGGGTGCAGGACTGCCACTGTAGTACTGCCGCTGCCAAATGCCTATCTGAGAGGACTGCCCAAGACCAAAGTGGGCAGCGGTCTGGCGCAGCGAAAGCCGATGCTCGTGCATATAGCTAAGCACCTGCTGTTTGAAATCACTGGTATAGCGCCGCCCATGCGAGCCTGGACCAATGCCATTATTGGCCTGATAACTGGCCACCCAGCGTCGAAGCAGGCTGAAATCGATACCTAAGTGTTGAGCCACCTTTCGGAAACCGTTGCTGCCATCCAGGTAGGCTGTGATCGCTGTGAGCTTGAATTGCTCGGTGTACTTACCCATAGATCCCCCAAGGGTTGGATTGGTGTCCAACTTCTTGGGGGCAGTCCATTGCGTGGTGTGCATCGCGGCGGCGGCGCGGCGCAGGTTGCCGAATTCGCCCAGCGCATTGAGCAACGTGATCTGACGGCTGGAAATCTTCAAGGCACCGAGGCTGGCAGGCGCCTGGGCCTTGTCAGGTGGCAAGCGAGACATATCGAATCCGGTATCACTGATTAAGATTTGGCGATTATGCCTGTATCGCTCGACAACCTACAGTCAGCTCTCCCTGTGCCTGAACAGAACAAGAGTCGACCATGAGCATACGCATTACCCACCTGAGCGTTCGCGATATCCGTTTCCCCACTTCGCTGTCGCTGGATGGCTCCGACGCCATGAACAGTGCCCCCGACTATTCGGCGGCTTACGTGGTGCTGCACACCGACGCTGCCGCCCTCGAGGGCCACGGCCTGACCTTCACCATCGGCCGTGGCAACGAGATATGCGCGGCAGCGGTGCAGTCGCTGGCCCCCTTGATCGTCGGCCTTACGCTCGAAGAAATCAGCGCCGACATGGGCGCTTTCTGGCATCGCTTTACCGTCAGCGACAGCCAGTTGCGCTGGCTGGGCCCGGAAAAGGGCGTGATCCACCTGGCCACCGCCGCCATCATCAACGCAGTGTGGGACCTCTGGGCCAAGCACGAAGGCAAGCCCGTGTGGAAACTGCTGGCCGACATGACGCCGGAGCAGCTGGTGCGCTGCCTGGACTTCAGCTACGTCACCGACGTGCTCACCCCCGAAGAGGCCATCGCCCTGCTGCGCCGCCAGGCGCCGGGCAAAGCCGAGCGCGAGGCACACATGCTGCGTGAAGGCTACCCCGGGTACACCACTGCCCCGGGCTGGCTGGGCTACAGCGAAGAGAAGATGCGCAAACTGGCCCGCGAGGCCGTGGCAGACGGCTGGACCCACATCAAACAGAAGATCGGGGCCGACCTGGAAGAAGACATCCGCCGCGCCAGCATCCTGCGCGACGAAATCGGCTGGGAACGCACCCTGATGATGGATGCCAACCAAGTGTGGGGCGTCGAAGAGTCGGTGGCCAACATGCGCCGCCTGGCCGCATTCGAACCGCTTTGGATCGAAGAACCGACCAGCCCCGATGACATTCTTGGCCACGCCACCATTCGCCAGCGCATTGCGCCAATCGGTGTCGCCACCGGTGAGCATTGCCACAACCGGGTGATGTTCAAGCAGATGTTCCAGGCCGGTGCACTGGACTTCTGCCAGCTGGACGCAGCCCGCCTGGGTGGCCTTAACGAGGTCCTGATCGTGCTGCTGATGGCCGCCAAGTACGACGTGCCGGTCTGCCCGCACGGCGGTGGCGTCGGGCTGTGCGAATATGTGCAGAACATCGCGCTTTTCGACTACATCGCGGTTTCTGCCTCGCTGCACAACCGGGTGCTGGAGTACGTCGACCACCTGCACGAGCACTTCATCGACCCGGTGGTGATCCATCGCGGGCGCTACATGCCGCCACAACGCCCTGGCTACAGCATTGAGATGCACGCTGAGACCCTGGAACGTTACCAGTACCCCAACGGCGCCGTGTGGCTCGACATCAACCGTTCCTGACCCACAGACCTGGGTGTGCCGCTGCTGCGCGGCACACCACCAGCACTTTTCACGGGGAAAAAAACAATGACAACCCTCACCCGCGCAGCGGCTTGCGCCCCTGCCACCACCCATGAGCAGCGCTTGAACGGCCTGCTGCTACGCAAATTGATGCCACTGCTCATCGTCGTCTACGTGATGAGCTTTCTTGACCGCACCAACATCGCCCTGGCGAAAGCCAGCATGGGCATCGACCTGGGCCTTTCGGCAGCCGCCTATGGCCTGGGCGCGGGCTTGTTCTTCCTCACCTATGCCTTGGCCGAAGTGCCCAGCAACCTGATCATGCACCGGGTGGGCGCGCGCTTCTGGATCACCCGTATCATGATTACCTGGGGTTTGCTCTCGGCGGGCATGGCCTTCGTTCAGGGTGAAACCTCGTTCTACATCATGCGCCTGTTGCTGGGGGTAGCCGAAGCTGGCCTGTTCCCCGGGGTAATGCTGTACCTGACCTACTGGTTCGACCGCGAACAACGCGCCCGTGCCACGGGGTACTTCCTGCTGGGTGTGTGCCTGGCCAACATCCTTAGCGGCCCGCTGGGCGGTGCCCTGCTGGAGCTGGACGGTGTACTGGGCTGGCATGGCTGGCAATGGTTGTTCGTGCTCGAAGGCCTGCCCGCCGTAGCCTTGGCCTATGTGGTGTGGAAGAAGCTGCCGGACGGTCCGGCCTCGGCGCCTTGGCTGACGGCTGCCGACGCCCAGGACATCGAGCGCCGCCTGGCCGCAGAGCAGGCCGCCGCACCGCAGCAGAGCAAGCTGGGGCAGATGTTCCGCGACCGGCAGATCTGGCTGGCGATCGTGGTCTACTTCGTGCACCAGATCACCATCTACACGGTGATTTTCTTCCTGCCGGGCATTATCGGCACCTACGCTGCGCTTTCGCCCTTCCAGGTCGGCCTGCTGACAGCGGTGCCGTGGATTGCAGCAGCCATTGGCGCAGCTACCTTCCCACGCCTGGCCACCTCGCCGCGCCGCTGCCGCACCCTGTTGTTCCTTGGCCTGCTGACCATGGCGGCCGGATTGCTGCTGGCATCGCTGGCCAACTCGTTCATCGGCCTGCTCGGGTTTTCCCTGACCGCGCTGATGCTGTTCGTGGTGCAGTCGATCATCTTCGTCTTTCCCTCCAGCCGACTGAGCGGCAGTGCGTTGGCGGCGGGCCTGGCCTTTGTCACCACTTGCGGTCTGTTTGGCGGTTTCGTCGGGCCGTCGGTGATGGGCTTGATCGAGCAGACCACCGGCAGCACCCGCAACGGGTTGTGGATCATTGCCGCGTTGCTGGTATGTGCGGCGCTGGTCAGTACCCGTTTGCGTCAGGGGCAAGAGCAACCCTGAGGAGAACTCAATTTACGCCGCCTGCAGGTGGCTCTTTGTGCTGCGGAGCCTTGAGGTTTTCAGGCCGTCATTTCACTTGTCGGCCCTCTCGCAGCACTTGGCAGCACCTGCAAGCGTCTTGATTTCAACTTGTGATGCGGGTGTTTCGCCCGCAGCGCACCTCAAGCGCCTGCGCCAGTCGCCTTACCACCAGTTGCAGTTCATCCGGGCGTCCACCCAGCCAGATCAGAGCAAGGTGTTGAGGGTAATGCCCCGGCAGGCCGAACTGCTCACCCGGTAGTGCGTGCAGTGCAGAACCTGCCAACGCTGCGGTAATACCGTCCCACGCCAGCGGCTGGCAAAAGCTCACCCACAGCATCTGCCCACCTTGCGGCATGTCGAAGACCACCCGTTGGCCGAATTGCGATTGCAGTGCATGCGCCAGGTATTGCGTACGCCTTTGCAAGTCTGTGCGTTGCTGTACCAGCTGCGTTTCGATTTCCCCCTTGCCGAGCATGTGAGCAAGCGCCTGCAAACGTAGCGGCGCAAGCCGATACGCCCGTTCAGCGAATGCCTTGGCCAACACGGTGTCACGGCTCAGTAAATAGGCATACGGCGCCTCTGCCCCCACTGCGGCCTCGAACGTGCCCATCACCAGAAGCCAGCGCGGGTCGATCCAGTCACGCAGGCGTGTGCTCGGCGGCCCGTCGTAACAGAGCTCGCTGTCCAGGTCGTTTTCCAGCAGCCATACAGGGTGCTGGCCAAGCAAAAGACCAAGCTGCTGCTGGTAATACGGGGAAACCAGCCGCCCTTGTGGCATGCCCAGGCAAGACGGCATGACCAGCAGGCTTACCGGCTCGCTACCCAGCAGCTTGGCCAACGCGTGCAGCTCGGGGTTGCCACGGGCATCCAGTGGTGCCTCCAGCACGCGCATGCCGGCACGCGCCAGGGCGCGCAACACTTGCCAGCAACAGGGCGAATGCACCAATGCGGTACCACCTTGCAGGGCCAGCGCCGCAAGCAGCGTCTCCAGCAACGCGAGCACATCGGGGGCCAGATGGACGTCATCGGCATGCCAGTACTGGTTGGAGCAGCGGGTGTATCGCTCAGCCACGGCACTGCGCAAACGGGCGCTACCCAGCGCTTCCCAGGACGCAACGCTGCGATCACGCTGACGGGCCAAACGCCGTTCGTGACCAAGCAGCATGCGCTCCAACAGTGGCTGCGTCGGCAAGGGAGGCTGCCGGGCCACGGCCACAGCCTGATCTTTGCCATCGTTCTGTACGTAATAGCCCGACCTCGGCAGGCAGTGTACACGGCCCTCCTCTTCCAGCAGGCTGTAGGCACTTTGTACCGTCGCCAACGACACCCGCAGCCGCCGGGACAACTCACGCAATGACGGCAACCGGCATGTGCCAACACCTGCAGCTTGTTCGATCAACGCTTCCAGGTAGCGATACACCTTGCGATACGCGAACTCGCCTGGGGCCGCTCGCCCCATCAAGGCAGCCCCGCAACACCACGCCGCCGCCCCAACGCCAGCTGTGGCAGCAGCCTCAGGTGTACATCGCGGCGGGCCAGGTTGTTAAGCAGGCGCCATCCCGCCAACGGCAACTGCCCATCATAAATTTGCCGCAGTTGCCCCAACGGCAAGCCACTGGTATTCACCAGCCAGGCTTTGACTGCATCGGGGCAGGGTTTGCCTTGCAAGGCCCTGTGCAGATACGGCAACGCCACCACCATGTCGGCGTGCCGACACTGCAAGAACCGCTCGAGGTTTTTCCCCTGCCTGGCAAACGGGCTGAACAGCAGGCACACCAGTTGGGCCTGGTTGATGCCGTAGGCTTTGCCAAATAGCAACGGCACGGCGTCACGCTGCTTGCTGCCACCCGCCTGCCCTGCCAGCCTCAGCGCTGGGCGCCCGACCAGCGGCTCCAGACTGCGGGCGCGCAGTTCATGCAGCTGTGCCGTGGCTAGCGAGTCGACGAACTCGGACAGCGGCAAAGCATCCGCAGCCGTCTCGAAGTGACAACCCAGCATCGCGTCAAGCTGCTGCTCTTCAAGCAAGTGCGGCAACAGGTCATCAATAGCGATCAGCCGCACCGGCGCACGCTCCGGTACGGCGCCTGGAACCGGCTCGTGCTGACCACCCGGTGCGCCCCCAACAGCACCGTGCAATCGGCTCAGCCCTTGGGCCAGCGCCGCCAGGCACTGGTGCACTGCATGCGGGGCATGCACGCCGGCCAGGCGCAGGCTACGCCGGGCCCACGCCAGGTATCGCCGCCGCTGGAGCCCGGGCATGGCGGTGACCAACGCATCGGGAGGCACCGCTGCCTGCAGCGCCTGAACCACGGCGCCCGCCAGCTCCAGGTGCAGGCGGCAACCCAGCAGGGCTTCCGGCCTGGCATCGATCATGTGGCCGAACATCAACATCGCGTCCCTCGCCAGCAGCCAGCGCTCAGGCATTACCGAGAGCCGACAACTGAACGGCACCACTGCGCGCCCCTCGATCATCTGCAATTGCACGCGCGGGTCATCCTGCATGAACAACGCGCTAAAACTGCGCTCGTGAGCTTCCAGCGTGGCGCTATCGGCAACCGGCAGGCTGACCACCAATACCCGCAGCTGGAAGGTTACCGGCGAACGCAGGGCAATGCTCAGCTGCGCGGCACGCAACATGGCCAGCAGCCGGCTGCTGCGGCGGTCGCTCCCTTGCAATACCTGCAAGCTGAAAGTACCGATGTACTCCGGCCCGCCTGCAGCGACCAACAGGCGTTGTATCAGCAACTGCAAGGAAGCGCGCTGCGCCTGGGACATGTGATTCAACAAGCGCTCGAGTACTTGCTGGTAGATATAATGCATCGCCTGGTCGTGAATAGCAGTCACGCAATCACCTCATCAACTTCATGCAGCCAGCGCATGCACCCAACATTTGAGCGTGAACATGCACCAAACTTACCTAGAAGAAATTTCCTACAACAAAATGAAAGTAATGACGTAACCCTTCACTGTCGCCAAGCCATCGAGAAAAAACCGCCCCTGCGATGGCCTGTCGCTGTCACATACTGCTCCATATCAGGCATTGCCATGCTCATCCCACGTTCCTTGCACAAACTATCATTGGGCCATTATCGAGAGGGAGGCAGCGCGAATTGAAGATACAGTTCAGGGTAAAAAAACCATTCAGCATCCGTGTCAGTTCACAGTGACTCGCAAGGCAAAAGCGTTCAAGGCTGATTATTTGCCGGGATATTTCTGACATCCCGAAAACTACGGACTTATATGTAGTCCATATCGTGATTTATTGTAGGAACAGTCCTACTTTAAGTGTTGAATTACTTTATCCCGCGCACAAAAAACCCGGGACCTTGCCCGGGTTCGCCGCTTGCGCCATCCACCGTCAGTGATGCGCCATGTCCAGCACGACGCGCCCGCCGCACGGGCATTGGTCCATGTAGCGATGCGCCTCGACCACCTGTTCGAACGGGTACACCTTGATGATCTGCGGTGTCAGCAGCTGGTCGGCCGTGAACTGGTTGATATCGCGCAAGGCACGCTGCAGTGCCACCTGATCCTGGCTGATGCCAAGCTCTGGCTTGCCGGTGAAATTACCGATGCAGTGCACATAGAACTGAATGTTCTTCTGGAATGCCGCGCAAGCCGGGAACGGCGTCTGGTTGCCGCCTTGCAGACCATACAGCACCAGGCTGCCACGCGGCGCCAGCACATCACCCAACAGCGACATCTGCGGGCCGCCCAGGCCGTCGAGCACCATGTCCACACCACGGCCATCGGTGTACTTGCCAATCTGCAGCAGCAGGTCTTGCTCTTCGGTGACGATCACTTTGTCTGCGCCCAAGCCCAGCAGGTAATCACGCTGCGCCGCTTCCTTGGTGGCGGCGAATACTTTCAGCCCCAAGGCCCTACCCAGCTGCACGAAGGCAGGCCCGGCGCAATGGCTGGCATCGGTGACCAGTGCTGTCTGCCCGGCCTTGGCCCGTGCCAGGTCGACGTAGGCGAAATAGGCGATCAGCAGCGGGGTGTAGTGCACGCTGGCCTCGATCGGAGTGAGCACATTCGGGTAGCGCGTGATGGCTGTACGGGGCAGTACGATGACATCGCCGTACACCGGATGGTCGTTGGCACTGGTGGCCGGGAAGCTGGCGACCCGGTCACCGACGGCAATGTCATCGACCCCTTCACCAACCGCAGTCACCACCCCGGCCATTTCGTGACCGATCCCCGCTGGCAGACGCGCCTGGGACGGTGCCAGATTCTGGCGCCAAAGCACGTCATACCAGCTGACGCCAACCGCTTCGACGCGGATCTGCACCTCGTCGGCAGCGGGTGACGGTTCGGCCTGCTCTTCGCAACGGAGCACGTCGGCAGCGCCGAACTTGTGGAAACGGATCATGCGGGACATCGCATACCTCGCCTTTGTGAACCTCTAATTACCACTGACTCTATCCGGGCTTTGCCCGTTAGACCATCAGTGGCCATTAATAGTCGACATGCTTGTCATCGATTGGGCACCTGACTTTCCCTGCGATTGGTCCCCCTAAACCCGTGCAGGGTAACAGCCTTTGGCCTTAAGATTCACCTCTGCCCCACATTAGGCGAAGCGCACCGATGAATCGAAACGACCTGCGTCGTGTAGACCTCAACCTGCTGATCGTGTTCGAAACGCTGATGCACGAGCGCAGCGTGACCCGTGCCGCAGAAAAACTGTTTCTCGGCCAACCGGCCATCAGCGCGGCGCTGTCGCGCCTGCGCAACCTGTTCGATGACCCGTTGTTCGTGCGCACAGGGCGCAGCATGGAGCCGTCGGCACGGGCCCACGAGATCTTCGCCCTGCTGTCACCGGCACTGGATTCGATTTCCACTGCAGTCAGCCGCGCCGCCGAATTCGACCCGGCCACCAGCAATGCGGTGTTCCGCATCGGCCTGTCGGACGACGCCGAGTTCGCCTTGCTGCCGCAACTGCTCAAGCGCATTCGCGCCGAGGCGCCCGGTATCGTGCTGGTGGTGCGACGGGTCAACTACTTGCTGATGCCAACCCTGCTGGCCTCGGGCGAGATTTCGGTGGGGGTCAGCTACACCAGCGAACTGCCGGCCAACGCCAAGCGCAAGGTGCTGCGCCGCAGCATGCCGAAACTGCTGCGCGCCGACAGCGTACCCGGCAGCATCACCCTGGATGACTTCTGCGCCCGCCCCCATGCGCTGGTGTCGTTTGCCGGGGACTTGTCCGGGTTCATCGACGAAGCCCTGGAAGAAATCGGCCGCAAGCGCCACGTGGTGCTGGCGGTACCGCAGTTCAACGGGCTGGGGAGCTTGCTGGCAGGCACCGATATCGTGGCTACGGTACCGGACTACACGGCGGATGCACTGACGGCCGCCGGCGGCTTGCGGGCCGAGGATCTGCCGATACCCGTGCGCAGTTTCGAACTGCACATGGCCTGGCGCGGGGCACAGGACAACGACCCGGCGGAGCGGTGGCTGCGGTCGCGGATACAGATGTTCTTCGGGGATCCTGACAGTCTTTAGGCGTCGTCGGGCGGGCTATTGATGGATGCAGCTCCGACCGGACTCTTCTGCGAGTGGCGGTACCGGCCCTTAACTTTCAGCGGAACAATGAACATCCAGCCGGTGAACCTTTGACTGATTCTCCGATATCACGCTGCATAAGATATGTGCAAATGTAAAAAATCGTGATGGCATAATGCCTCGGCAAGCTGCAAAATCCACACGTTTCCAGCGGATTTGAAGGGGCGGTTCCGATGACATGGCCAGTCACGTTGAAACTCGACAGCGCAGCCTACCCGCTCAGCGTGGTGCAACGCGCCGCTTATTCCCTGGCCGACACTGTCGCGATCCAGGTCGGTATTGAAAACAATCAGATAAGCCTCACGGCCCACCCCGCTGAAGCAAGGCTAACGCTTTCCCCGGAGCAGGCTCACTCGCTGATCCTCCAGCATCTGAACGACTTCGCCCTACGCGACCATATCAACCGCGAAACAGTAGGGTTGCGTGAAATACTGGCCCAAGCCGCGCTTGCTGGATGTGGGGTTTCGCAGTGACACTGATTGCGACCGACGCCAAGCACTACCACTTGCTGCCCTTTCGATTCATGCGCATGAACACGGGACGTGACCGTGACATCCTGCTCACCTCCGATACCGGTGAGTACATGCACGTGAACGACGCGCAATTACGGGCCCTCAGTTACTTCGACGTTCAAACAGGTACGCCTTTTTACAAGGACCTGCTGGCCCGCCACTTCATCTACGAACCAGGCCGCCACGACCCGTTCCCGGAAATGGCCGCGCAGTATCGCAGCCGCAAGGACTTCCTCTTCCAGGGCCCAGCACTGCACTTGTTCGTAGTGACATTGCGTTGCAACCACACCTGCCAGTACTGCCAGGTGTCGCGTGCCCCTCTGGGAGGATCCGGCCACGACCTATCGGAAGCGGATGCACTGGCGGCGGTTGATCGCCTGTTCGAATCGAACGCTCCCGCCCTAACTGTGGAGTTTCAGGGTGGCGAGCCGCTTCTAGCCTTCGAGCGCGTCCGCCAGATTGTCGAATGGGTCGTTGACCGGAACGTGGTCGAACAACGGGATATCCAGTTCGTCATCACCACCACGCTGCACCACCTGACGGAGGAAATACTCGACTTCGCAGAACAAAATCGCATCCAGTTTTCAACCTCGCTCGATGGGCCGGCGCCCTTGCACAATGCCAACCGCCCTACCCCGTCACGAGACTCCTACGAACGCACTGTAAAAGGCATCCAGTGGGTCCGTGAGCGCCTTGGCCGTGATGCAGTTTCCGCGCTGACCACGCTGACTTCAAGAAGCCTCGAACAACCTGAAGCGATCATCGATGAGTATGTAAGCCAGGGCTTCTCCAGCATCTCACTTCGGCCTCTGAGCCCTTATGGGTTTGCCACCAAGAGTGCCCATCGACTTGATTACCCTATTGAGCGATACCTGGCCTTCTACAAAAAGGCACTGGCCTATTTGCTGCATATCAACCAACAGGGCGTATACCTCTCAGAGAGTTATACGAGCCTGTTGCTGAAGAATATCCTGACACCCTTCTCCTCCGGCTATGTAGACCTTCGCTCACCTGCTGGCGCAGGCATTGCGGCACTGGTTTACAACTATGACGGTTATGTCTATCCCTCGGACGAAGCCCGAATGTTGCTGGAAATGGGTGAAGACGGCTTGAGGCTCGGCACCGTGCAGCAACCCTTGTCTGAATTGCTCGCGTCGCCCGTTATGGATGCGTTGCTCGCCAGCGGTGTAGCAGAGACGCTGCCGGGCTGCTCCGACTGCGCACTTGTCCCGTACTGTGGTGCTGACCCCATCGAACACTATGCCCGCCAAGCTGACCCAATCGGACACAGAGTGTTCAGCAGCTTCTGCAAGAAGAACATGGGGCTGCTGAAGCACGTTTTCGGCCTGCTTTGCGATGGCGACGACAACGTGCAGAGGGTACTGCTGTCTTGGTTGAGCAGGCGCTCTTACAACGATGTCCGGTTTCCGGGTTACAGGGGCTGATGGCGATGCTGCGCAAAGATACCCACTTCGAAATCCATCACCTGAATGAGCCGAAACTGCTCAAGGTCATCACTCTGGATGAGTTCATCGAACAAGGCCTGGCTGTTTGTGCCGGAAGCGCGGAGTTCGGTGACCTGCTGCTTTGGCTGCCAAACGAAGAACGGCTACGGAGCCCGAACCTGCTCTCATTACCAGTGGGTGGATTCCTGATCCCGGAGCCATTGATCGGCGACTTCGACAGCACGCGGCCACATCTGCACACTCCTAAAGATGCGGACGTCGTGCAGCCCGGCGATGTCATTGCCATCACCCCAGGCAACGCGATGGTGCGAGTGCTTTATCGACGAGGCTCAGACAGCAACCTGCTGTTCATGACTGATCGTTGCAACAGCCTCTGTCTGATGTGCTCACAGCCACCCAAAGATATCGATGACCGTTGGCACATTGAGGAGAACCTACGGCTGATCGACCTGATGGACCCGGGCGAGGAAAATCTGGGAATCAGCGGCGGAGAACCCACGCTTTATCGCGACGGCCTGCTCGAAATCCTGGCCAAGTGCAAAGCCGTTTTGCCGCAGAAATCCATTCATGTGCTCAGCAACGGGCGTCTGTTCCAAGACCCGAGCTGGATCGCAGCGCTCTCTGCCATCGGCCACCCTCAATTGAGCTGGGGCATCCCGCTGTATGCCGACAATGCCGAAGACCATGACCATGTGGTGCAGGCTCCAGGAGCGTTCAGCGAAACCCTGCAAGGTCTTTACAACCTGGCGCGCGCCAACCAGATCATCGAGATACGCGTGGTGCTCAATCGCCTGACTACGCCACGCTTGCCAGAGCTCGCCCACTACGTGTTCAGGAACCTGCCCTTCGTGCGGCATGTTGCGCTGATGGGTATCGAAAGCACCGGCCTGGCCAGGAAAAACTACGAAGAACTGTGGATTGACCCGCTGGACTACCAAGAGACGTTGAGCCAGGCGGTGTATTTCCTGTTCAACCGCGGAGTGCCGGTTTCAATCTACAACTTGCCCCTGTGCCTTATCCCAGCCCACCTCTCGCATTTCGCCCGCCAGAGCATCTCGGACTGGAAAAACCTGTTCATCGATACCTGCCAGCAATGCGCTGCCGTCAAACATTGCTCTGGTTTCTTCAAATCCCACACCAACCGCTGGCAGAGCCGCGGCATAAAACAATTATCGACCGAGGCCTTTAGCGCCTACGCAAGGAGTGCACAGTGAAATTGCTCGACCGCTGGAAAGTCCTGATCAGTGGGATCAGCTTGCTGCCAATGGCAGGTACCACCCTGGCACAGGCGGGCCATCTGTCGCTCGCCGATGCAAATTGGCAACCCAACGACAAGCTACAGCCCCCGGTATTTGCCGATACGCTCAATGCGCCAGACACCGTCAACATCTATGCGGCACATCGCTCGCACAGTTCGCACCGATCCCACAGTTCGCACAGCTCTCACTACAGCGGCTCGGGTGGCTATAGCGCACCTCGCTACTACAGCCCACCCGCTACCAGTACCCGAAGCTACAGCGCGCCGAGTGCTTCGAGCAGCACCCCAAGCAGCAACAGCCTTTATCAGTCGTCTGGCACTACCAGCGGGACAAGTTCGAGCACTTCAAAGAGCCGCGCGACCAATGAGCAGAAAAGCAACCTGGTAGCCCGTGTGCAGACCGCGCTGATGGTGCGCCAGTATTACCAAGGCACCATTGATGGGGTGATGGGCAAGGCGACACGTGGTGCGTTGATGGCCTTTCAGATGGACAGTGGGCTGACCGTGAATGGCCGGATGGATACGCCATCGCTGAATGCGTTGGGGATCAAGATTCCATAAGTCGTTTCAGGCTAAAGCTAGCCTCCATTCAGCAACGAAGGAATTATCCAATGCAGCACATCATTCAAGTCGACGACACTCTCTGGGCATTAATCAGCCGCCTGCAAGGTAAGGAACTGCAAAACACCGTCGCGTAGCGACCGTTTCCGCATCGTGTCCCTGGAAGAGATGTAACTCATCCTGCGACGCTACTGAGCGTCCTCCCCGCCTATGCTTGATCAGCAGAAAACCAAGATTGACCATATAAGGATTATTCCTTACCGCTCAATCAATACATCCGGGAGAACGCTCATGCCTGCCATCCACGAAATCGCCACGTTGACCTCGAAGGGGCAGGTCACAGTGCCCAAGTCCGTTCGCCAGCTTTTAGGCCTCGACACGGGTGGCAAGATCGCATTCGCCGTACGCGCCGGGGAAGTCGTGGTCAGCCGCGTAGAATCCATCCATGAGGACCCTGCCATCGGTGCATTCCTGGGTTTGCTGGAGGCTGATATCCGAAGCGGGCGCAACCTCACCACCCTGCCGGAAGACCTGGCGCAAACCATGCTCGCCAATGCGGGCCACGCTGTAAATCTGGACGAAGATATCGACGGTGAGGTCGCGATCTGATGCTGCGACATGGCTGGACACTGTTGTTCCATGAAGGTGTGACTTAACAGCGACTGGGTGACGGATTGCACGTTCGACACCGCCCCCCTCGGTGCTTCCACTGTAATCCACTCGTAGCTGCCGGAAAAACGCACATTGCGTTTCTGCGCCCCCTCATTCAACGGTTTACCGGGCTCCACCCGAGCGCTACTGGACTGTCTGTCGCTACCACTAACCGGCAAGGCTTGACTCTACCGTAAGGGGCAGACTTTACCCTTGGCACTTCATTACCTGGAGTTTGTCATGAAGCGCAAACGCATGCTCGTAATCCTCGGCCACCCTTCGAACGACAGCTTTTGCGGCGCTGTGTCCGAACGTTATGTCGAGGCTGCCACGCAAGCAGGCCATGAGGTGCGCCTGCTGCGCCTGGATACCCTGGATTTCGATCCGGTCTTGCACGATGGCTATAACCAGATCCAGTTGCTTGAGCCCGATCTGATCAACGCACAGAACGACATTACCTGGGCCGAACACCTGACATTGGTGTACCCGATCTGGTGGGGCGGCATTCCGGCGTTGCTCAAGGGGTTCTTCGACCGCGTGTTTCTGCCCGGTTTTGCCTTCAAGTACCGCAAGGGCTCGCCTTTCCCGGATAAGCTGCTCAAGGGCCGCACGGCTCACCTTCTGGTGACCATGGACACGCCGCCGTGGTACTACCGATGGGTGTATCGCATGCCGGGCCTGCACCAAATGCGCAAGACCACCCTGGAGTTCTGCGGCATAAAACCTCTGAAAACCCTGACCTTCGGTCCGGTATTGGGCTCCAAGCCGGAACAGCGTGAAGCCTGGCTCAAACAAGTCCAGGCCGTCGCCAGCCGCTGATCGGCCCCGGTCGGGCCGTGCCCCTGCGCTGCCCAGCCGAACCACCCTGCTGTGACGCCTTGTTCAGCTTGGCTTCCCACCCCCTGACGCTTGTGCAAAAATGTCGCGCGCCTGTACGAGGACGCGACATCTTTTCGCTTCTGATGCGTCAAAAAGGGATTTTCATGTACATCGGCAAAGCCGCCCAGCTGTCGGGCACCACCGTCAAAAGCATCCGCCATTACGAAGAAATCGGCCTGTTGCCACCCCCGCAACGCGAAGGCAAGTACCGCATCTACAGCCAGCAAAGCGTAGAGCTGCTGACCTTCATCAAATGCGCTCAGCAACTCGGTTTCAAGCTCAAGGAAATGCAGGCCATTCTGCAGGATCATCGCGGCCAGGAGCTGCCCTGGGATCTGGCCATGCAGGCCATCGATAACAAAAAGCAGGAATTGATGGGGCAGATCCAGGCCTTGCAGCAAGTGCATGACGGCTTGGTTGAGTTTGAGCTGAGCCTCAAGGATGCTCAGATGCAATGCCAGTTCGAACACCTGGAAAAAGCCCGCTGAATCCGCTCCGCCGCCCCTGAACGGCCATGGCGCCCGGTGCCGTTTTCAGCACGCAGGCGCCCCGGCGATTTAGCCTGGCACAGCCCCACCCCCCGGCTGCTCGCCCTCTTGCACTGCTGGCTGCGGCACAATCGAGGCAAAGAACCACGGCGAAATCAGCGTGACCAACAAAATGGTCATGAAGCCGCTGGATGACAGCGCCAGTATCACCAATACCCCCAGGTCAATGACGGGTTTGTAGGCGGAGAACAGCAGCGCGACAAAGCCCATCGAGAAGATCACGACGTTGACCACCGTCGAGCGCCCGACGCCCTGCATGGCCATCAGGATGGCCTCGTCGATCTCGATGCCCTTCTGCACCAGCATCTTGATCCGTGACAGCAGGTGAACGGCGTAATCCACCACGCCCACCACCAGGAACGTCACCAGTGTGGTACCGATGTTCAACTCGATATCCAACAGGTACATGCTGCCGTACACCGTCACCGACGTGGTCAGCAACGTCAGCATGCCGAGAATGCCCAGGCGTACTGACTTGAGCCAGAACATCATCATCAAGGTCACGGCCAGCAACGCCAGCGAGAAGCTCAGCACCTGACCCTGGGTGATTTCCTGCAACACCCCGGTCCATATGTACGGCGTACCGGCATGGGTGACTTGCAGGTTGGCCGGTTTGTTGATGACCAGCCAGGCGTCCAGTTTATCGAGCATCGCCTGGTAATCGCCCGCCACAGAGGAGGTCATGGTGAACAGCGTCACCGCCTTCGAGTAATCGGCATTGAGCACGTTCTGCAAGTCAGTGCCGCCACCGTTCTCGAACATCATGATGTGTTGTTCGATGAGCGAGTTGCCATCGACATCGAAGGTCTCCGGTTTGCCGTCATCATCGACCACCGTCACCTGCTCCACCGCCTGCGGCACCCGCAGGAAAGCAGGGTTCATGTCGTTGAGCACGAGGTTCATGCGCTTGATGTAGGTTGCCACCGAATAGGTGTAACTCACGTTCGGCTGGGCCTTGATGAACTGGTCCAGACGGTCGAGGAACTGCACGGTTTCAGTGGTCAGCGCGCCACGCGGAGTCTTGGTGTCGAAAGCGATCCAGCCCGGCGATGTACCCGCGACTCCAGCCCGGTTGATGAACTCGTCGGACATCCGCACCGGGCTGTCCTTCTTGAAGTAGGCAATGCCCGAGTCTTCGATATCCACCTTGAACGTGAACACCGTCATCATCGCCAACAACGGCAGGGTCACCAGCAATACCGGCTTGCGCCAGCGAATCAGCCAGGCACAGAACACCACCAGATAGTGGGAGATCAGCGACTCTTTCAGTTGCACTTTGCGTGGGACGGCATCTTTGCCCCAGATCGAAATCCACGCCGGAATCAGTAGCAACGAGATGATCAGCGCCGCCGTCAGGCCGATGGACATGAATACGCCAAAGTTGCGGATGCTGACAATGTTGTTGGTGGTGGAAATCAGGAACGTCGCAATCGTCGTGACCGTTGTCAACACTACCGGCGTGACCATCAGGCGCTGGGTTTCACGGTTGGCTTCGCGGAAAGACTTACCCGAATTGAGCTGTTCGTAATACTCGGCCATGACGTGGATCGCGTCGGCACAACAGATGGTGAACAGGAACACCGGCAAGACACTGGTGAGCAAGTCCATCGGCACACGCAGCAGCGCCATCAGGCCAAGGGTCCAGATGGTGCAGAACAGGATATTGAACAGCGGCAGCACCACGCCAAGTGGTTTGCGAAAGAAGAAAACCAGCAGAGAGGTCACCAACAGGAACACGATCGGGAACAGCATCGCCAGGTCGTGATCGATGATTTCCTGCTGGGCCGCAATGAAGATCGGCATGCCGGCGATGAACACCTCATCGGTGAACTCCGGATGGGCGGCCTGGTACTTCGCGATGATCTCGCGGACCTGGTGATAGGCACGCAACTGGGCTTGAGCGTCGTCCTGTTTGGTGCCCAGTTCGGCGACGACCATGGCGACTTTCTTGTCCGCCGAGACGACGCCACCGACCATCTGCTCGTTGCCCATGATCTGCGCTTCGACCTTGATCGGGTCCATATCCAGGGCGTGCAGGGTCTTGTGGATCCACAACTCGCCATCGGCACTCAAGCTGATGTTTTCCAGATCAGCCATCGAGGCCATTTCCTGGATCGGGTTGAGCCGCTCGGCAAGAAACCTCAAAAACTGCAGGTCATGGCTGTCCCAGTTCCGGGCAATCCCATGGTCACGAAGCGCTTTGGCGGCAGCGTAGTCGTTCTGCGAAAAACCCTCGGCGAGGATCTGCACCAGCAAAGCCTGAGCATCAGGGTCGCCACTGTGGAGGCCGACGATGCGCTGCAGTTCGACACGGTCCTCATCGTTCGCCAGCATCAACCGGCGTATGGCCTGGGACAGCTCGAACTGGGCGTTCAACGACGTGGTGTTGAAGACACTCTCGGGGTTGTTCAGCGCCACCATGACCGAGTCATAGGTGCCGGTGAACTCGCGCTGCAAATCAATGATCGTCTTGCGCGCCGGGTGAGTGTCCTTGAGCAGATACGGATTGGTGTCCGACATCAGCGCGCCGAGGGTGTAGGTGAAGTAGGCGGTGATCGCCACCAGCACGAACACAATTGCCCGCGCATAGCGCTCGACGAAGTTCAGGTATCTTTCCATGAATGAGGGTTCCAGATGAATCGGGAGCGGCGCTTAGCGGGCAGACACGGCGTATTCCGGCAAGTCGCCGGCTTTCAGCCCGCGCTTGATCGCGGTCTGCGTGAACAGGCGGTCGTCCAGCGCGACGTTGTACTGCAACTGGTTGAAGCGCAGCTGAGAGCGCGTACCGGCGATGAAGTCCTCGGTTTCGCTGAGGGTAATGCTGTCGATCTGGTCGATGGTTTCAGTCTTCAGGGTGCGCATCTGCTTGAACATCACACCTTTTACATCGAAGAAGTCCTGGCGCAGCACCAGTGAGTTCTTCTTGTCAACCCAGACCTTGAGCTTGTTGTAGCCGGTCTTGGCCAGCACGGCAGGCGTCGCCGGCTCACGCTCGATCACGTAGCAATCGCGGCCCTGCAACTGCTCTTCGCCAACCAGCGTTTGGCGATAGTCTTCGGCGCGAATCTTGTCGAGGTCGGCATAGGAGTAGTCGCTCCCCATGAACGCCCCGCGTTTGTCGGTGGTGGAAATCCTTCGGGTCTGTCGGCTGACCGGCAAATACATCCATTGGCTGTCTTCGAGGCCCAGGACCTCGCGCGGGTTTTCGATGTGGAAGGCGACGTCACGCACATCACTCGGCGCGGAGAAATACATGGTGAACTTGTCGCTGTCCGGGTAATCCTTTTGCAGGTAGCTGAACTCGCGGATGCGGCTGTTACCTTGCTTGTCGATCAGGATCAGGGACACCTGGGACATGAAGCTCTTGCCGTCATCGCGGTCCCGGGCCTGGCGAATGATTTCGTCGGCCGTGCGTGTTTCAGCTGCCATGGCGGCAGCGGCGCTCAGCAGCAGTGCGCTTACAGTCAGGGTCTTGAAGATGGGCAACATGGCGATTTCCTTTTCATTGTTTGAGTGGTTCGCACACCGCACCGGTGTGGTCAGAACAGATAACCGGCGGACAAGCGCACCTGGTCGCGGTTGTCGTACGCACCGAACTGGCGGTCGGGCTTGCCGAAGAACACATCGACTTCGAGCCCCAACTTGAGCCAGTCCACCGGTTTGTAGGTGAAGATCCCCTGAACGAAACTGTCGTCCTGCGCTGGCGGCGACATGCCGAATACCAGACGGGTCTTGAGGCGATCCTGGAACTGCGAGCCTTCGGCAGACACGGTGAACAGGTCGTCGCGCTTGTCCTGGACCATGCCGGGCTGCCAGTCGAGCAGCCGCTGATGTTGCCACTGCGTCGAGATCAGCCAGTCCCGCAATAGGTAATCGACGCCCAGCAGCGACTTGGTCATCGCCGTCTGGTCGCTGCCGTAAGCGCGGTAAGGATTGGTGACGCGCCAATTGTCGAAGTAGGCGACTTCACTGCGTACCACGATGCTGTGGCCGGCATCGATGGCCACACCGGCGCCGCCCATGGAATAGCGCGGGAATTGCCGCTCGAGGCGAATCAGGCCCTCTTCGGTCTGGCCTTCGACGGCGTAGACCGGGTCCTGTTGGCGGGCGTTGAGGGCAACGAAGCTGACATCCACCGTGCCGACCCGGCCGTTGGCACTGGCGCCGTAACCGAAGCCACTGTGACCGTCATAACCGGGCCGCGAATCGACCACGAACATCTGCGGATCGGGTGTGGCAAAGATCGGTGCATCGAACTCGCTGCCGACGGCCGGCGCCTGGTTTTTCACAAAATCAGTGATCACCAGCGCTTCCAGCTCCCACTCGGCGACCGGCTGCACCAGGCGAATCATCGGCACGGCGATGCGGCTGTCTTCCAACAGACCGATCACACCCTCGCGATAATCCAGCGGGTTGATCTGATCGAGCACCCGTAATTCATCTGCACGCCCCCACACCACCTGCTGCCAGCCCACCGTCAGCTCGCCGTCACCGACGTAGAGCCCCCAGTAAAGGTGCCGCCAATCGGCAGTGGCCCGGTAATCATCCCGGGCTTGCGCGCTGTATGGGTTGTTGCCGTCATAACGGAAGTCGTAACGGGCTCGGCCCTTGGCCTTGTAGTAGCCGCTGTCCCAGGCATCCTCCAGGCTGAACTTGAGGTACACGGCCTTTTGCGTGACCCGGTCGTCACCGTGCAGACGCACGGCCGTGGCAACGCCGATCTCCGCTTCATGATGCTCCGGCAACCACTCGGCGATCGCCACTGGCGGGCCGAGGCTGACCAGCGCGGCCAAAAGGCCGCGGTTCAATCCCAGTCGAGCCATGGCTACATTCCCAACCCGGCACCGCCGTCGATCATCAGGCTTTGCGCCGTGACACCACCAGCCTGCGGGCTCGCCAGATAACGAACCATGGCCGCCACTTCGTCGCCCTGAATGAAGCGCCGCAGGGGCAACTTCTTCTTGGCATTGCGCAGGATCTGCTCGTGTGTGATCCCGGCGATGCGCGCTTGAGCCGCCAATTCGCCTTGCAGCATCGGTGTGTCGATCCAGGCGGGCAGGATGGCATTGACGGTGATTCGCCGTGGCGCCAGGTCCAGCGCCAAGGCTTTGGTCATGCCGATGATGCCGTGCTTGGAGGCGCAGTAAGCGGTGTTGCGGACCTTGCCCGCTCGGCCGAGGATCGACGACATGTTGACGATCCGCCCACCATCGGCTATCAGTGGCAGGCACAACGAGGTGACGTAAAAGGTGCCGTTGAGGTTGATCGAAATGACCTTGTGCCAGTTGTCGAGGTCTTCGGGTTCGTTCTCGTCGCAGACCCCGGCGCTGTTGACCAGCACATCGACAAAGCCGACCCGGTTGGCCAGGCCCTTGAACAGAAGTTGCAGGCTGGCGAGATCGGCGATGTCCGCTTGATGGGTTTCGATGCGAGCGGCAAATTCGCCCTCGGTGACCCAGCTCTGCAAGGTTTCCAGATCCCGATCAAGCAAGATCAAAAGGTGCTCGGCCTGGGCTGCAAAACTTTCCGCGACGGCGCGGCCAATACCATTGGCCGCGCCGGTAATCACAATCGTGCGTAACTGGCTCATGGCATTTTCAATCCGCCGTTGACGGACAAGACTTCGCCCGTGACGTACAGGCCGCGCTCGGCCAGATACAGCACCGCGTCGGCAATTTCTTCAGGCCGGGCGAAGCGTTTGATCAACAGCCGCGACTGGATTTCCTGCTCATGGGCGCCGACCAGGGCTTGGCTCATGTCGGTGCTGACGATGCCGGGCGCCACCGCGTTGACCCGGATGTTGCGGGGCGCCAACTCCACCGCCAGTGCGCGTGTCAATGCTTCTACACCGCCTTTGGCGGCGGCGTAGTTGCTCTGGCCCTTGCCGGGCTTTTGCGCGGCCACCGAACTGAGGTTGACGATGCACCCGCTGCGTTGGCGCATCATGCAGGGCAGCACCTGCTGACAGCACAACAACGTGCCGACCAGGTTGGTCTGGATGACCTCGGTGATGTCGCTCAACGATTGCGTGGCGAGCAATCCGTCACGGGTAATACCGGCGTTGTTGACCAACAAGTCGATACGCTCGAAACGTTGCTCGACCCGTTCAAAAAACGCCTGAATGCTCGGCGCTTCCTTGACATCACACTGCACGGCCAGGCACTCCCGGCCAAGCCCTTCGACCTGCGCCTGCAAGGCAGCGGCCGACGCCTCGTCACGGACATAACTGAAGGCAACCTGATAACCCGCGCCGGCCAGGGCCAGCACGATGGACTTGCCAATGCCACGGCTGCCGCCGGTCACAACAGCTATTTTCTGAGTCATGACCGCTCCTTAAAGTGAGTTTTGAGTTTTGAATTGCGCGAGGGTGAAACCGTGGGTCGTGGCCAGTGCGCGGACCTGCTGAACTTGCTCACGGCTGATATCCCCGTAGGAGCCGTGCTGGCTCATGCCAGACAAGCCCATCAACACCGACTCGGCCATGCACGCATACAGCTGACCTTTTTTCAGATAGGCCCGCACGTTGGGCGCCAGGCCGTCGTCGAACGGCGTCTGGACGATGCCGCCGTGCATGTAGAGCACGTCTTCGCGTTGGCTCGGCAGGTCTTGATGGACGTTCAGCGGCACGGCGATATCGCAAATCACGCTGCGCTCGGCAAAATGTTCGGCACCGAGGAACGGCTGAGGCGCATTGGCAGCGCACAGGACAATCCGTGCGCCCTTGATGGCGTCGAGATCGTTGGTGACCGTGATGAAGGCGTTCGCGCCAAGGCGCTCATCCACCAGACGGGCGATGTGCAAACCGAGGTCGGCTTTTTGGCCATGTGAGTGCAACAAGCCACGAAAACCATCAAGGGTCAGCAGTCGCTGGGCCAAGCGGTCGTTTTCGGCCGTGCCTTTGAGGATCGAACGGGCCGCGTCGGCGTAAATCTGTTGCGCAGTTTTCTCCAGGCGCCGAACCGAGCCGTCACGACCGCTGCCAATCAGAATCAGGTGATCGACGGTGGCGGACAGCACCGAGGCATAGGTCGACGCAACGTTACCGGCGGCACCGACAACGGCAGCGGTTTGCTCGCAAAGTGCCAAACCTTGCTGTACACAGCCTTGCTCGATGGCTTCGAGCCCCATGCCGATGGTCAGGGCGTTGCCGGACGTCAGCGCCATGTCGGCAATCTTCAGCGCCTGACAATTGTTGGTGACGATCGAGGTGTACATCCCGAGGCCGGCGATGCTGCAGCCATCGGCGCGGGCATCGGTGACACGCCTGCCGACTTCTTCGCGAATGCTGTCCAGGTCACCGCTGCGGATGTACTCGGCCATGGCATCCGAGTCCATGCACAGCGGGTATAACGTGAACTCCACCGCCATGCCGAGGCGCGACCGAATGATCACCGGGCCGACTGGCACAGCGCGGCGTTCAGGCTTGGTGCGATTGATGAACGTGCGTTTTTGTTCCGGGCTCAGGGCTGCCAGCGAGGGATCGACGTCACCGAGGATATCGGCATCGATCAGGTGGTTGATGAACGCTACCCGAGCGACGACTTCGACCTTGGCATCCCTGTTTTCAACGGGCTCGGCCACCCGAAAATCGTCCTGACGGGCTGGCACGGCGGGCATCGAGTCCGCGCAGATACCCGCCGCCAACGGCAAGGCATCGCCACGGCGCAGCATGTCGCAGACCCGTTGCAGGGCAGCGATCAGCTTGTCGATTTCGCCCAGGGTGATACAGGCTGGCGGCTCCAGGCGAATCACGTTGGAGTTGCTGCCCGACGGTGCCACCCGCAACGCTTCGAATTGCAACAGGTAACCGGCGATCAAGTAACCCAAGGCATCATTGTACTGGGCCGACGCCTGTACCAGCGAGCTGCTGACACTCAAATCGTGCAATTCCAGCCCCACCAGCAAGCCACGCCCGCGCACATCGGCGATCACATCCGGATAGGCCATCCTCAGTTCATTGAGCGAGGCTTTGAGGTAGGCGCCCTTGGTGCATATGTCTTTGAGCATCGCGTCGTCATCGGCGAACAACCGGCGCAATGCCGACAGCGCGATATGGCAGGACGGGTCGTCCTCGGCGAAGGTCGAGCTGTGGATGTAGCTGAACTCGCCTTCGTAGTGGCTGCTGCGGATCACCGTCGCGGCGATTTTCATCAAGCCGCCGCCGAGGGCCTTGGACAGGCAATAATAGTCGCCTTGCAGGTTGAACTGGCTGCTGGCAAGAAACGTCCCGGCGCGACCAAAACCCGACTGCACTTCATCGACCACCAGCGGGCATTGTTGCTCGTTACACAGCTTGCGCAGCCCCAGATAGAACTCGGCCGCGAACTCGTTGATACCGCCTTCGCCCTGAATCGGTTCCATCAACACAGCGGTAATCGCACTGAACGGCAGTTGCAGCACGTGCAGGTGTTCGCCGTCCCATTGCAGGCTCAACCAATGGTGCGTGTGCCGTGCCGGCAATTCCTGCAACTGATGGGGCTGCTGTGGGTCGATGAACTCGACGTTCAGACCAAAACGGGAAAACGGCGCGCGGTACTGACGGCCATAGGTCAGTTGCACGGTATTGACCAATTTGCCGTGGAAGCTGCCGCGCAGGGCGACGAATACCGGTTCGATGTGCAACTGCGCCAGGTTGTGTTGGCGAACGGCTTCAACCACCTGACGCAAGGTCACGCTGTCAAGGGTGGCCGGCAGGACACCTGCAGGCAGGTCGAGGTCGGCCACATCCAGTTCGCGGTAAGCGTGTTCGCTGGCGGTCAGGCTGGCCAGGGTGAAATCGATGTCGTCGAACTGCTTTTGCAGGCTCTTCTGGCGACGGAACTCCGCGTGCTTGACGGCGATCTCCACCGCCTCCGCGCCGCTGTTGGAGAAAGTCGAAATATAACGTTCGGTGTTCTTCAGTTCTCGATTGAAGGCGTCGCTGAGCGCTCGCCCCAATTGCCCGGCCGCACCGCGGATCGACATTTGTGCGTTGAACGGCACGTCGCTGCGCAGCAGCGCACATAGCTGATCGACAAACTGTGGGTCGTTGTGGCCGAACAGTGCCGCACCGTAACCGCCGAGAAAGTCGGTGACCGTGACCATATCGCCCTTGGGGTTGCGGTAGAACAACTGGCTACCGAGGGCGCGCTCAAATTCACACTCCAGGCCCAGTGCCTGGAGCAGGCCGACGAATTTGGGCCGAACGAAATCGCGATAATCCATGACAGTCATATCCCTTGAAAGTAAAAAAGAGGCGGTAGTCAGCGGCAGTCCTGAGTGACCTTTGCGCTGTAGAGCACTTGATAGGCGGCGCTGAATCCGTTGTCGTCGCGGTTCAGCACCAGGCAATGCGCAAGGCTCGCGGCGTGGGGCGCGCCCTGAATGAACGGCAGGTTCGCCACTGGTTGCTGCAAACCGGCAATCGGCGGCACGCTTTGGGCCAGCAATGCGCAACGCGCAAGAGTCAGATCCACCAGGCTCGGCGCCGCGCTGAGAATGCCGTTGATCGCCAACCCGCTGGTGATGTGCGAGGCGCGCGCAAGGGCCAGCGTCTGGCACAACACGCGGTCTTTGTGCGCATCGCCGGTGCCGCTGCACACCAACACATCGGTTGGGCTGTCGGGCAGGCTCAAGCGACCGAGGGAGGCATGGGCCGTCATGTCGGCGAGGCACGCCTGAGGACCGGCCGGCAGGTCTTCGCGCCGGCGCAGCACCAGCGCTGCCGCGCCCTCCCCGGCAATGCCGCCAGTGCCCCGAAGGTCAAACGGCAGCAGCGTGTTCGAGCCGTTGGCGCTGATGACACCCGCCTGGACCAACCCGGACAGCGCCAGGGCATCCAGCTCGCTGCCCGCGCCGACAACGATTGCCGCGTCAATTCGGCCATCCTGCAAAGCGGCCGTAGCCTCACGCAAGGCTGCCAGGTTGCCGGCGACACCTTGCATATAGGCGTTGCACTCGCCCACCAGTTTCAGCGCCAGGCTGGTGACACCCAGCAAGCAGTTGCTCAAGCCTTTGAGCACCAGAAAAGGGTCCTGGGCACGGTCTTGCAGGATCCGTTTGGCGAACGCCGCCATGTCGGCGACGCCGTCCTGCCGACAGCCGTGCAACAACTCGGCATAGGATTCCAGAGACGGATGGGTGTAGCCGCCCTGACAGCAATACAAACCGAAACGGACATCCGGCTGCTCATCGGCCAGGCCGGCTTCTTCCAACGCCTGACGTACCGCGCTGACACCCCAGATCACTGCCGGCGTGCAGTAACGCTGAAGGTTTTGCGCAAGGTCTTGTCGGCTGCGTTGGTGGTCCTGATCCTGAATTTGCCCGAACGCCACCACGCGTTCGCTGCTGAACCGTCGGGCGTTCAGCGCCGTAATTGCACTGCGCCCTTCGGTTGCGGCCGCCCAGAAAGACTCGACACCCCAGCCGCTGGGCAACACGCAACCCGCACCGGCAATCGCGACCGCCTGTTTCATCGCGGCGCCTCCCGGTACTTGCCCAGCGCCAGCGAAGTGTTGAGGCCGCCGAAACCGAAGGAGTTGCTCAGGGCAACGTCGACCTTGCGCTTGACCGCTTGGTGGGCGCAGTAGTCGAGGTCGCATTGTTCGTCGGCATCCTGCAGGTTCAGGGTCGGCGTGACTCGATCATCCCGGCAGGCCAGGGCCGTGAGCATGAACTCCGGTGCTCCGGCGGCCGCAATCAGGTGGCCGAACTGGGATTTGTTGGCCGTCACCAGCAACCGCCGATAATGTTCGCGCTCGGCGAACAGGGTCTTGATCGCCAGGGTTTCGGCGGCATCGTTGAGGGGTGTCGAGGTACCGTGGGCATTGATCAGATCGACCTGTTGCGGCGCCAGCCCGGCATCCGTCAGGGCCGCCTGCATCGCCAGCACCGCGCCCCGGCCCTGCGGGTCGGGTGCGGTGATTTTGTAGGCATCCAGGCTGCTGCCGAAACCCAGCACTTCGGCGTACGGCGTTGCCCCTCGGGCAAGCGCCCGTTCGAGGGTTTCGAGCACTACGAAACCACCACCTTCACCCGCAATCAAGCCACTGCGATGGCGGTCGAACGGCCGACACAGTTCGGTGCCCCAACGCTGTTCGCTGCTGGCGGCGCCGAGCAGATACAGCGCGGTCATGGTGTCCAGGCTCAACACCGAATCGGCGCCCCCGGCAATGGCCAGCTCGATCTCGCCGCGACGGATCATCTGGAATGCGTTGCCGATGGCCTGGGACGCTCCCGCGCAGGCGCTGCTGACATTGATCACCGGGCCTTCACTGCCGATGCCATCGGCAATCACCCGCGCAAGGCGGTCGTTGCTCTGACACAGTGAACTGTCAGGATCGACCTGCGCCTGTCGCGCCATCAATTGAGCCCAGGACGGCGCCTGCGCCGGGTTATCCGCCAGGCTGAGCAGCATGTCCTGCAAACGATGAGCAGGTGCGCCGGACGCTGACAATACCGCCGCGCCACGCAACTGTTCGGGGCTCAGACCACTATCGGCAATGGCTTGGGTGGCCGCGACCCAGCCAAAGCGGGTGCGTTTTTCCAGCGACAATCCCCAGGCCGGATGGTCTTTCAAGTGTGCCGGCATCAAGCCCATATCCACGGGCGCTGCGTAACGCACGGGGAACGCACCCGCCTCGACGCCTTCCGGTTGCCATGGCCGAATGCAATGCTCGCCGGCCAACATTCTTTGCCACATGGACTGCCACTCGAAACCGAAGCCGGTGACGGCGCCCATGCCCGTGATCACGATCCGTGTGGGGCTCATGGGTAACTCTCCATTGTCTCTGTGTCCGACGACGTTCTGGCCAGCAGTACCGCGCCCCAATGCCCGCCTCGGCTATGTTCGAGCAACAGCGTGTAACGGCTGCAATCCAGTGCCCAGGTCACAGCAATTTCGCTGAGCAGGGCGCTGGCGCCCAAGTCGCCTAGCAACGCCTTGGAGTGTTCGAGGGTGTGCCCCGATAGGCTAAACAACGCGGCAATCTGCGGATCCTGTGCATCGGCGACGACTTGCCCGACATCGCTGAGGCACAGTTTTTCGTTGCTCAAAGCACGCTCAATGACGTCGCGACCAACCGCCAGTCCACGCTCGGGTTGCGCGCTGTAACCACGGGCAAACCCGGCAATACGCAACGCAGATTGAGCACCGCTGCCTGGGTTGGTCGTCAGCAACAGTGCCGCAGCACCTTCGCCGAAAACCCACGGGCCGGGGTTTACAGGTGGGTGAGTAGCGTCACGCAGGTACAACGCCGGGGTGATGTTCGGACTGCTGCTGACGACCACGGCAGCATCGGCACGGCCTTCGCTCAGATGGGCAGCGGCCTCCATCAAAGCATCCAGCCCCGCATTGCCCTGGGAGCAAAAACCGCCCATGGGCCCCTTGCAACGCAAGGCCTCAGCCGCGTGGGCCATGACGCTGCTGTTGAGCATCATCAGCGCATGCAGCGGCGGTGTGTGGGCAAAGAATTGCGCCAACAGATCTGCCGGTTGTGCGCCAATGGCCTGCACTGCATCCCAGCACGAACTGGGGCCATCCACTTCCGGAATGGCAGCGATCAATGCGATCCGCTCGTCGGGCAGTTCCAGCCCACGCAAGGTCTCGGCGAGACGGCCGGCGCAATACAGCAGGCGCGCGCCCTGAGGCTCGAGGCTGCGGGACAGTCTGCGGTCGTACACACCCGCCGGCAAGGCGGGTGCTGCGACACAATGGGCCAGACGTGCCGGGTCGAAATCCAGGGGTTGCGCGGCCTGAGGTTGACTGTCACGAGGCGCACATTCAGTACCGGCGGCGTTGAGTACCGACGCCGCAGTGATATAAACAGCGGTTGAATTGGATCTGGTCATGTCATGCCCTGCCCAGCACTAACGAACTGTTCACGCCACCAAACCCAAAGGAGTTGGAGAGCACGACATTGATCGGTTGCTGCAACGGTTCGCAAAGGAATTTCAACGCCGGAAACTCGGATTTTTCCGGCTGAAAATTGAGGGTCGGCAAGGCCACGCCCAACTGAATGCTCATCAACGACAGCACCGCCTCAATGGCACCACTGCCGGCCAACGAATGCCCTACGGCAGATTTGTTGGCGGTGAACGTCATCTGCTCCAGGGTTTCGCCGAAGACCTGCACCAGGCCCAGGGCCTCGCAACGGTCATTGGCCTGTGTCGACGTACCGTGAACATTCACATGGTCCACAGCCGCACTGGTCAGTTCGGCATCGGCCAGGGCCGCCGTCATGCAGGCGGCATACTTGCTGCCGTCGCGGCTGCTGGAGGTGATTTTCTCTGCCTCGCACAGATTCGCGTACCCCAGCACCCGGCCCAGCGAACAGGCCTGACGACGCTCGGCATGCTCGCGGGATTCCAGCACCAACAGCGCCGCCCCTTCACTCAGCACAAAACCGCAGCGGTCCGGCATGAACGGCCGGCTCTGTTCTTGTGGGGAAAAGTCCACGCGCTGGCAGAGTGCGCCCAGCCCATCAAAGCTGTAGTAGGACAATTCATGGGCCATCAACTCCACCGCGCCACACAACGCCAGGTCGATCTCGCCACGGGCGATCGCTCGATAGGCACTGCCGATGGCCATGGTGCCGGCGGCACAGGCATCGGAATGCGTGGAGATATGGTCACGGACACCCAGCCATTCGGCGAGATGGCGGGTTTGCTGATCAACCCGTCGGGCAAACGCCCCACCGCTGAGGGTGTGGTTATCCAGGAACTGGTCGAGATCGACCCGCCCCTGATCGTCCATGTAACGGCTGGCGTCCCGCAAATCACTGCTCACGCAATATTTGTTGGCCCCGACGAAAATACCGCTGGCGACTCGGGCAAATGCGCCGTCGGCCAACCCGGCATGGGCCAGCGCCTGACGGGCCACGTAATGCGCCAGCCATTCCTGGCGGGAGGTGGTCTGCAGGTCGCCCGGAAAGGCCGCCGCGATGACCTGCCATTGTTGATCATCGATAAATCCGGCCGCCGGGTTCGCAAACCCCAGTTCGACAAACGCCGGGTGCTGGCCAATGCAGGAACGGTTTTCGCTGATCGTCGTGAACAGCGAGGCCGCATCCAGTGCCGTGGGAGCCACCAGTCCATAGCCGGTGACCAGAACCTCTCGGGCCTGCATCAAGGCACCCCCTACGCCGAAGCCTTCAACTGGGCGGCCGCGTACTGCTCAACCAACAGACGCGAGATCGAGTCACCGTCCAGAGGGGTCAGGCGAGCACTGCAACCGCCACACACCACTTGTTGGCGTTCATTGAGTTGGGCATGAGCCGCGCCACACTCAGGGCAGGTTTCGGGGAGGTGGTTGAACACGTTATGGCATTGCTGCGCCCAGTTCCGCACGGTGGTGGCCGAGAAGACATCGCCCGGCTGCATGCCCACGTGAAGCTGGCCCGGCGCATAAGCGCTGAGGCTCTGCTCCAGCAAGGCCACGCCGTCCTGCGTGATTCGGCCATTTTCGACAAACCGGGTGGCGTCGCCGAACACCGCTACCGCGTGATCCAGCACGCTGGTTTTCGGCAAGGTGCAACCGTACTGACGGCCCAGCTGGAAGCTCAGGTCGACGATGTCCAGCGAGTCGGCGCTGAGGTCGTCAACGATACTGCTGTGCTCTGTCACGTCGCCCCTATCCAGCACCAGCAACTGCGCAAGAATATCCTGTGTACTGCTGATAACGCTGTCCAATTCCAACGGATTATTCATTGAGTGTTTCCCTACAAAAGCCGCATTGAATGAATAAAGTCATCGGGCCAAAAAAAGCTGTTTTAAGGCCAGATCTATCGGGGGCCGGGAGTCTAAAGTCTCCCCCTAAGGGGAGAGTCAACGTGCCATCAGTGCTTTTTGCGAGAAATCCCGACGCGCCCTGAAACCTTTGATTTATGCAGCTCAATGGGGCTTGGAGAGGGGTCGTAAAATGACAAAATCGATTGCTTGAAACAGCACGATAGTTCCAGAAGCGGGATATCACCGTACCCGCAAGCGGCGCCCTGAGTGCTTCAAACAATGAAGGACAAGGCGCCCGTCAGCAGTGCCAGCGCAGTGATCACCAGAGAAGTGAGCACGGCCCACTTGAAGGTGGCTTTCTGGAAATCACCGATATCGCGGTCGACCATGCCCACCAGCAGCAGGGTCGAGGCCACCAGCGGGCTCATCAGGTGAACCGGCTGGCCAAGCACCGAGGCGCGGGCGATTTCCACCGGGTCGATGCCGTACGCGGCCGCGGCATTGGCCAGGATCGGCACAACGCCGAAGTAGTACGCGTCGTTGGACAGCACGAAGGTCAGCGGCATGCTGGTCATCGCCACCACCAGCGGGAACCAGTGGCTCCACGCTTCCGGAATCCAGTCCACCAGCGTCTGGGCCAATGCATCGACCATCTTGGTACCCGAGAAAATACCGGCAAAGATGCCCGCGGCGAACACCAGCAGCACCACGGTCATGGCGTTGCCCGAATGGGCGAGGATGCGCTCTTTCTGCAGGTCCAGCTGCGGGTAGTTGATCATCAGTGCGGCGACGAAACCGATCATGAACAGGATGGCCGCGTGCATCAGCCCCAGCACCAGCGCGGTCATCACGGCGATCACCAGCACCAGGTTCACATAGGCAAGGCGCGGGCGCTTGTGCGGGCTGTCGCCGAGGATTTCCTTGATGTAGCAGTTGCCGCCACCGGACTCCAGGGCAATATTGCCGATACGCCGGCGCTCGGCACGGCCCAGCAGGTAGGCGGTGAACACGACCCATGCCGCCCCACCGATGACGGTGGGCAACATCGGAATGAAGTATTCGGTCGCATCCAGGCCGAGCGCTGCAATGGCACGGGTGGCGGGACCACCCCACGGGCTCATGCCGCTCATGATGCTCAATGACAGCATCGATACGGTCGCCAGGATCATCGGGTTCATGCCGATGCGCTTGTACAGCGGCAGCATGGCGGCGCAGGTAATCATGTAGGTCGTGGTGCCGTCACCGTCCAGCGCCACCAGCAGCGATAGCAAGGCGGTGCCGATGGCGATCTTTATCGGGTCGCCATTCACCCGCTTGAGAATCTTGCGGATCAGCGGGTCGAACAGGCCGGCGTCGATCATCAGGCCGAAAAACAGGATGGCGAACAGCAGCAGCGCGGCAGACGGTGCGACCATTTTCAGCCCATCGAGCATCATCTTGCCCAGGTCTGGCGCGAAACCGCCAACAAGGGCGAAAACAATCGGCACGATGGTCAGCGCGACGATCGGGGACAGGCGTTTACTCATGATCAGGTAGGTGAAGGTCACCACCATGATCAGGCCCAGAAGTGCGAGCATGGTTTGTTCTCTTGTTCTTATTGTCTATGTGGCCGCCCGACGGGTAGACGGCCCCCTTCCCCACCCGGCATCGCTTGATGCCAGGTAGGCGTTTGTGTCAATGCGGGGTGTACGGTTCGGTCGGCCGTGGCGATGAGGTTCGGCGGACCCTTCAGGCGACGCAGCAGGGTTTCGCGTTCTCAGGCACCCTCGGACAGCGAGATCAGCACGGCGGCCACTGCGTTGCTCGCCAGGCCGAACACACGGTGTCGCATCGCATCCCCGGCAGGGTTCAGTCCCCGCCCAAGCTGTGAGGGTCGGGCCGGCGCTTTTCGATCGCAAACTTCAGCAGCGCGGCACTGCGGAACAGGCCATGGGCGAACTTGCCATAGGGCAAGGTCACGAACAGTGCCATGACGGTGCCCAGGTGCACGGCCAGCAGGATCGCCATCACCTCGGTGTCACGCAGGGCCAGCAACGCCATACCGGTCGTGCTGACCAACAGCAGAAGCAGGATGAACGCACGGTCCATGGGGCGCTGCGCGGCGTCGCCATGCTCTGGCGCGCGGCGCAGGTTCAACGCCAGCAGGCCCGCTGGCCCGACGATCAGGCCGATACCGCCGAGGGTGCCGAGGACTACCGGCAGGCTCAGCAGCGGGTATGGCGCATGCAGGCCCAGCAGGTAGTGATATCCGGTGGCGACCACGGTGGCGGCAAAGCACAGCATGAAGCCGTAGAAGGTCAAGTGATGGTAGCGTCGACGCCACAGCGTGTAGCGATCGTCGGCGTTGTTGCAGCCTTGGCCATGGCCGCCATCCAGATACTTGAGCGTCAGCACTGCGCTCGCCGCCTCCGGCAGCGCACCGTTGGCCGGTTGCCGCGCTTGGGTGGGCGACACCGTGCGCCAGAAGCGCCTCAACGCCACGCCCAGCGCCACCCCGGCAGCGCTGAACACGCCACCGAACAAGAGCGCCAAGGTGTTGTGCGGGAACACAGCGTAGAAATCTCCGGCCAGCCGCCCAGGCAGCAAAGTGCCGTTGACCTGCAAGGCCAGCAGCAAGAACAGCGACAGCGCCAGTGCCAACGCCACGGCGACGAAGGTGCCATTGCGCCGGTAGAGCTGCCCGAAACGGGCCGGCCAGGCGTACTCAGCGTAGGTCTGCCCGCGCACCTTGGCCATGGCCTGCGGCACGTTCACCGCGAACGCATGCGGTGCAGCGTACTGACAAGCGTGCAAGCAGGCGCCACAGTTGTGGCAGAGGTTGGCCAGGTAGTGGATGTCGGCCTTGCCGAAGTCGAGTCGACGGGTCATCGCCGGGAACACGGCACAGAACCCCTCGCAATAACGGCAGGCGTTGCAGATGCGCATCTGCCGGTCCACCTCCTGCTCGTCCAGGTTCAGCAGCGGGATCAGCTCGGCCTGTGGCGGGGCGGGTTCGAACACGTGGGGATCAGGCATTTGCACAGTCATGCTGGGCCTCCAGGGGGGAAATACAATGGCCGGCGGCAGCCGCCGCCTGCGTGCCGGCGATGCGGCCAAACGCGGTACCGATGGACATGCCGACACCGGCGGTGTAGCCCTTGCCCAGCACGTTGCCGGCCATCATCTCGCCGGCGACGAACAGGTTGGGACTGGGCCGCCCAGCGAAATGCACGGCGGCCGTGGCATCGGTGCGCAGGCCGAGGTAGGTGAAGGTCACCCCCGGACGTAGCGGGTAACCGAAGAACGGCGGCTTATCGATCGGCAAGGCCCAATGGCTCTTGACCGGTTGCACGCCGTCGGTACGGCAATCGTCCAGCTGGGTGTGGTCGAACGTGCCGGGGCGGCATGCCTGGTTGTAGGCGCGCAGGGTCTCGAGAAACGCAGGCACCGGCAGTCCGAGGGCTACAGCCAAGGCCTCGAGGCTGTCGGCGCGGCTGCCAGGGAAGACCGGTGGCATGAAGCGGCCCAGGGCCTTCTGGTCGATGATCGAGAACCCCACCTGGCCAGGCTGCTGGGCCACCAGGCGCCCCCAGATGGCATAGCGCTTGGGCCAGAAATCCTCGCCTTCGTCGTAGAATCGCTGGCCGTCGCGGTTCACCACCACGCCAAGCGACACGCAGTCGATGCGCGTGCAGATACCGCCGTCGTACAGCGGTGCGCGGGCATCGATGGCGACCATGTGGGCCTGGGTCGGGTCGCCAATGGTGTCGGCACCTAGGTCGATCATGCGCCGCAGCAGCGCGCCGTCGTTGAAGCGCGTGCCCCGCACAAGGAAGTTGTCCGCCGGCCACTCGCCGCGATTATTCTGCCCCCAGGCCTCGCGCAGCCATTGGCGATTGGACTCGAAGCCGCCGGCCGCCAGCACGCAACTGCGCGCCTCGATGCGCTCGGCGGGCAGGCGCCGCCCGTCGACGTCGCGGGCCGCCAGGTGGGCAGCGATGAAGCGTCCATCGCGCAACTCCAGATCGCACACCGGGCTGTCGTAGCGCACCTGCACACCAAGCCGCTGGGCGCTGCGGTAATAAGCATTGACCAGGGCCTTGCCCCCGCCCATGAAGAACGCGTTGGTCCGCGCAGTGTGCAGCGCACCCGACAACGAGGGCTGGAAGTGCACGCCGTGGCGGCGCATCCAGCCGCGGCAGTCGGACGAGGCACGAATCACCAGACGCGCCAGGGCCTCGTTGGTCTGGCCATCAGTAACCTTCAGCAGATCCTGCCAGAACTCTTCTTCGGGGTAAGCCTCCACCAGCACGTCCTGCGGGGCATCGTGCATGCATCGAAGGTTACGGGTGTGTTGGGAATTGCCGCCTCGCCAGGCGCGGGGCGCGGCTTCCACCAGCATCACGCTGGCGCCGGCCTCGCGCGCCATCAGCGCGGCGCAGAGGGCAGCATTGCCGCCGCCAATGACAAGTACATCGATCATGTCGCCTCCAGGGAGCGAGAAGCCAGGGTTGGGCAGCTCCTCGCGGACCCCGGACTCTAGAGGGTCGCGTACCTTGGGCGAAACACGATTGCAGGGGGGAGGTCTTCAGTTTTTCTAAAGGGACGGTCGTTCGCAGGCGCTCACAGCAAACGCGCCCCTGGCCAGCGATCCTGCTGCACCAATTCGCGGGACACTTCATGCAGCACGATTCGCGTGGCAAGTGCAGCAGGCGAGAGTTCATCATCGACCAGGCTCACCACCAAGTTGCGACGCTGAGCTTGCGGATCGTCGATTGAAAACACCCGCAGGCCTGCCTGCATGGCCCGGGCCACAGTGGCGCCGGGTTGAATCGTCGCGGCGTGACCTGCGCTGACGCAATCCATGAGAAGCGACAGGCCATCAACCTCCATGACGATATTCGCGTCCAATCCGACGCGCTCAAGGATGACGCGTAACGTGGCGCGAAGACCATGCTGGGCGCTGGGCATCACCAAGGGCAGCGAGGCGATCTGCTGCAACGTCAGCGACGTCCCCCAGTCAGCCTTGACCAAGGCTACCGGAACCAATGCGAACAGCCGCTCCTCCAGCAGCGGCCGCGCATCCAGCCGCATGCCAGCCTCCAGCTGGAACAACACCGCCAAGTCCAGGTGCCGAGTATTGAGCTGGTTCACCAGGTAGCCCGACAGCATTTCCACCAAATGAAGACGTATATCAGGGTAGCGCTCGCGCATCCTGGCGATCAGCGCCAGCCCCAACACCGAAGCCGTGGTGGGTGCCATACCGACGCTGGCGTACCCACTCATACGCCCACTGCGTGCAGCCAGCATGGCGTAATCGGCCTGGCGCAGCGTCAGGCGCGCATGGTATTCAAATGCCAAACCTGCCGCGGTAGGCGTGACGCCAACGCTAGAGCGTGTCAGCAGGCGGGTACTCAACTCACTTTCGAGCTTCGTGAGTTGCTGGCTCAACGCAGATACCCCAACGCCCGTTTCGAGCGCGGCTCTGCCGAGGCTGCCACACTCCAGCACACTCAGAAAGTAACGAAGCTGGCGTAACTCCATCAAAGGCATCTCCCATTCAGCAAGGTCGGCGGCTCATTGAGTATCAAGCTTTGGCACAGATAAAGGTAAAGTGCAGGAATGCCTCCAGCCTGGCGCCACGGTTTGGAGCGTCGCCATCAGCCACGACGTCAACGCCAACGTCATCCACTTCAGCCCGAGCCGTCCTGACGAACATGGGCGCAACTTCCAGGGCACCTGGAACGGCAACCTGGTCTGCGATCACTTCGCAGGCTACATGGCCGGCTTGGGAGGGCGCATCATCAAAATCGGCTGCATGGCCCATGCTCATCGCAAGGTCTTCGACCTGTGATTCAATTGGCATGCATGAACGGGCACAGGGCTTCTCACCCCCTGTGAGCTACATTCAGTCATCCGCGTCTGAATGGAATGGTGTTGATGCAGGTATTTGCCACGCTGGCTTCTTGTCATCCTGACTGTCGAAAATACGCCGCGCCTTGCGGAAGTCCTCAACGTTCTCGACAACCCAAGTCCAGACAGGTGACATGCGGATCAACAGCCCCATACCAAGTGGCGTGAGCTCATACTCGACACGTGGCGGAATCTCTCCGAACTCCCGCCGAAGCACCAGGCCATCCCGCTCCATGGAGCGCAGCGTCTTGGTTAACATCCGCTGAGTCACCCCCGTCATCTGCCTTTTTATTTCGGCATGGCGCATCGTGCCGTATACCCCCAGGGCATGCAGAATACCTAACGACCAGCGACTGCCTGCGTGAGCGAGCACTTCTCGCCTGACGCCATCATCGTCTTCTCTAAGCGTTCGGCAAATCGTCTCTGCCTGGCTTAGCGCCTCCTGATCAGTCATTGCTTTCTCAAGTATCACAGGTGTGCCTTCTTACGAACGTTGCCTAATCGTGCAAGCATTTGTTCATCTTACAGGCAACAGTTCTCAGGAGAAATCATGACCGAAGTGACCCAGCTTCCCCCCCAATCCATCCTCGTTCTAGGCGCCGGTGAGCTTGGGCTGCCGGTGCTGCGCAATCTTGCGCGACTAGCAAAACGCGCGCCCGGTTCCACAATCAGCGTCCTGCTCAGAGATTCGACCATCAACACGCAAGTGCCCGAGAAAAAGGTCAAAATCGATGAGCTTCGGGGCCTCGGGATCCAGATGGTGGCTGCCGATCTCGTGAATGACTCAATCGATCAGCTGGCTGAAGTATTCGCACGTTTCGATACCGTAATAGGCTGTGCAGGCATGGTTGCAGGCCGGGAAACCCCAATGAAGCTGGCCACCGCCGCCCTGAAGGCTGGTGTGAAGCGCTACTTCCCGTGGCAGTTTGGTGTCGACTTCGAGGTAATCGGTCGGGGCAGCCCTCAGGATTTGTTCGATGCTCAGCTTGATGTCCGCGAATTGCTTCGAGCCCAGGATAAAACTGAATGGGTAATCATCTCGACGGGCATGTTCACCAGCTTTCTGTTCGAGCCAGTATTCGAGGTGGTTGACTTCGAAAACGATACGGTGAACGCGCTAGGCAGTCTTGAGACCAGCGTGACGCTCACGACGCCAGATGACATTGGCGCGTTGACAGCGGAGATCGTTTTCTTCGAACCTCGCTTCCGCAATCAGATTGTCTACCTCTCGGGCGACACCGTGACGTACGGAGAGGTTGCGAGCCTCCTCGAACGTGTACTGGGCCGCCCGTTCAAACGCAACGTGTGGACTGTGCCGTACTTGCTCCAAGAGTTGGAGGAAGACCCAACGCATCACATCAAGAAGTACCGCGCTGTCTTCGCCCAAGGCAGAGGCGTGGCATGGCCTAAAGCCGGCACTTTCAATGCGCAGCAGTCGATTCAGGTCACGACCGCTGAGGCATGGGCCCGTGCAAATCTGGCAACCACATCAGCATACGGGCAGTAGGCTGAACGAACGTTCTCGGGCTGGGAGTTGCTAAAACCAGGCGTTCTCTCGCAGCCCGCTTATCGAAATAAGTGAAAAGCTCGTTGCCTACAACGTAGATAACGGTTTGCGAAAACATAAGACACATCACAAAAGACCAGTTGATCGCCAGCGACATTACAAAGCATTTTGCGACACAAACAACGCTCTACACCACAGAAAAAACCCATCAATATACTCAGTCGCCCCACCATCTAAAAATCAGAATAAACACCCCAAAGGGTTTGTTTTGCTTATGGCTCCGCCGCATGACATTGCCCTCCACACAGGCTTGCATCGCCCTGAGTGGGAACACTCGATCGCTCTTCACCCGCGCGACGGCGAGAAAACCAAAGACCTAGGAAACCCTAGGCCTTTGCGAATAGAGCACGAGGTCAATCTTTAATATTTAGGTTCAGGATGAGTCGAAACCAAAACAGCTTCAACCGCCCGCGAAACATCAACCTCCGGCAGATCGGCAAGTGTCACCGCGTCTTCCAGGACAATTTCTCTGGACGCCAGTTCATGCGTGAGGTCGGCACGAATCATGCGCAGTAGCGACCAGGTCAATACGCCAAGCACAGGTATCAAAGGCAGCGCAACGACAATGGTAGACGTTTGAACAGCTTTCAGCCCGCCTACTTTGAGAAGACCGATGCCAATCACCGCCAGTAACAGCGCCCATACAATCCGTAGCCAGCGTTGAGGTTCTTCATAGCCGCTGAGCTCACGCGATGTCACTGACGCCAGCACATAAGCTGCCGAATCAAGCGTTGTCGCCAGGAACACAAAGCAAAGCAGAACGAAAGCGCCAATAACAAGACTTGAAAATGGCATTGTTTTTAAAATGGCGAGTACAGCCGCCGGTATACCCTGCTGTGACAAAATCGCACTGACGTCCAGCTCGCCTGTGAGCTGAAGATTCAGCGAGTAGCCTCCCCAGACCGCAAAGAAAACCCAGCACCCCAGGCTTCCCCACACAAGCTCAGCCAAAATAAGCTCTTTGATTGTGCGCCCTCGAGAAATACGCGCAACAAACAACCCCATCATGGGCGCATAAGCAATCCACCAGGCCCAATAAAAAATGGTCCAATCCTGAGGGAACGTACCTTTCGCAACAGGGTCAGTCCACAGGCTCATGTGGATGAAGTTGTTGAGCATCAGGCCCAGGCTGTTTGCCCAACCGTTGATGAGCAACAAGGTTGGGCCGACAACGGCAGCGAACAAAAGCAACAGAAAAGCCAAATAGACGTTTATATCGCTAAGTATCTTTATCCCTTTGCTCAGCCCAAACCAGACACTCATGCCGAACATCAATGTCCAGAGCGCCAAAACGCACATGTCAAATGCGAAGGACTGCTGTATTCCAAAAATGTCGCTGGCCAGGGTTGAGACCAGCGGGACGGCCAACCCTAGGGATGTTCCCACACCGCCAACAATCCCGAAAACCACCACCGTATCAAGTGTGATTCCCAACCACCCATTCGACTTCTCGCCCAAGACGCCACGTGCAGCAACCGACAATCTTACGCCAGGCTGTCGGCGTACATACATCGAATAGGCGATGGGCAATGCCGGCAAGCAGTAAAATGCCCACGGGGTCAACCCCCAGTGGAACTGCCCATACGTCAACGCCCACTCTGCCGCTTCACGACTGTGTGCAGCCACATTCAAAGGAGGCCCATTAAAGTAATAAATCGGCTCAACCCAGGCCCAGTTGACAATGGCTATGCCGATACCGCCACAAAAAATCATCGCGACCCAGCTAAAGTAGGAAAACTCTGGCGCATCACTCTTTCGCCCAAGCCGTATATTTCCGTAGCGCCCGAACGCCATCCACAACAGGAAGACGACAGTCATCAAACCGGAAACCAGGTAGAGCCAGCCAAACTTCCCGGTCGCAAACGCAAACATCTGATTTATCACCGCATTCCCAGCCTCAGGAAATGCGATAAGTGGAATCGTGACGCCGAGTATCACTGCAATCGATGGCCAAAATACACGACCATCCAATGAGGCACCCTCTTTTAACTTACTCATTTGGCATATCTCCTCAGAACGTTCGACTCAACAACAAGCATCTGTTGAATACCAATACGTCAAGCACGAATTGCAACCCCTGCCCGAACGGATCGAGTCCCTTGGAGAAATGAAAGGCCGCCAGCCTTTCCCGAACATATATTGTGCTTATTATTCATATTCGCCTCTAATTTTATTTAATTATTATTTCAGCGGCACAGCCAAACAAACCTAAAACCGCACATGACAACCCTGGCAGCACGACTACGCGTGAGCCTTAACACCACACAAAGATGTGTGCCCGACGGCAGTCAGGCACACATCTTGTCCCGCCTTTACTTCATCGTCGGCATGGAGAACTCAACGCCCTCCCGAACACCTGACGACGGCCAGCGCTGGGTGACGGTCTTGCGTCGGGTGTAGAACCGGACGCCATCCGGCCCGTAGGCATGCAAGTCACCGAACAACGAGCGCTTCCAACCGCCGAAGCTGTGGTAAGCGACGGGCACAGGCAGAGGAACGTTGATGCCGACCATGCCCACCTTGATGTTGTCGGAGAAGTAGCGAGCTGCTTCGCCGTCTCGGGTGAAGATGCACGTTCCATTGCCGTACTCGTGTGTGTCGATCAGCGCCATGGCTTCCTTCATGCTGTTGACACGCATGACCTGCAGAACCGGGCCGAAGATCTCCTCCTTGTAGCTTTGCATGTCTGGGGTAACGTGATCGATTAACGTGCCACCGACGAAGAAGCCTTCCTCGTAGCCTGCGACCCTTGGCTCACGTCCATCGACAACCACCGTGGCACCCTGCTCTTCAGCACTGTTGATGTAGCCGACCACTTTTTGCTGGTGCTGCCGGGTGATCACCGGGCCGAAATCATTCTTGCTGTCGGTGTAAGCGCCCACCTTCAGGTTTTTCATGGCTTCTTTCATTTTGGCGATCAACGCATCAGCTGCCGCGTCACCCACGGCAACGGCGACTGACAGCGCCATGCAGCGCTCACCGGACGAGCCAAATGCAGCGCCCAGGAGCTGGTTAACCGCATTGTCGATATCGGCATCTGGCATGATGATCGCGTGGTTCTTGGCCCCACCCAGTGCCTGGCAACGCTTGCCGTGGGCCGTGGCGGTGGCGTAGATATACTCGGCAACCGGCGTCGACCCCACGAAGCTGACTGCCTGAATGCGCGCGTCGCGCAGCAGGATGTCGACCGCTTCCTTGTCGCCGTTCACCACATTCAGCACACCCTTGGGCAAACCTGCTTCCTGCAGCAATTGGGCAATGAACAACGTAGAGCTTGGGTCGCGCTCAGAAGGCTTGAGAATGAAGCAGTTCCCCGCCGCAATAGCCACTGGAATCATCCACAGGGGTACCATCACGGGGAAGTTGAACGGCGTGATGCCTGCTACCACGCCCAGCGGCTGGAACTCGCTCCAGGCATCGATGTTCGGGCCGACATTCTTGCTGTGTTCGCCTTTCAGAAGTTCGGCGATCCCGCAGGCGTACTCGACGTTCTCAATCCCTCGCTGCAGTTCGCCCGCCGCATCATGAGAAATTTTTCCGTGCTCTTCACCAATCAGCTTGCAGATCTCATCAGCGTTCTGTTCCAGGAGCTCTTTGAAGCGGAACATGATGCGGGCCCGCTTGATAGGGGGCGTGTCGCGCCAGGCTGGAAAAGCGGCTTCGGCAGTAGCGATGGCGTGCTCTACCGTGTGGCTTGATGCCAACGCAACCTGGCGAGCCACTTGGCCGGTGGCGGGGTTGAAAACATCCTGGGTGCGCTTGGATTCGAGAACGGCTTCGCCGTTGATCAGATGACCGACAGTATTCATGTGAAACTCCACTTTTTGTTATTCAAGTATTGCGTTGCTGTTCGACTACCAAAGGCTGCGGTAAAGCTCGACCATCTCAGCCTCGGTAGGCACACGCGGGTTATTGCCAGGTGAACCGGAAGCCAGCGCCTGAGCGGCCATGGTTGGCATCAGTTCAAAGAACTTTTCGCGATCAATTCCGAATTGTGCCGGGGTGGGAACATTCAGCTCGTCGTTGATAGCCACCAACTCTTCCAGCAGTTTTTCAACTGCGGATTGATCCGTATCGCTTTCAGTAGCGACGCCCATTGCACGCGCGCAATCCGCGTACCGGTCACGTGCAGCGGGGATTGAAAAGGCCGTCACCTCGGGGAGCAGCATGGCGTTCGACAAGCCATGAGGCACATGGAATGCGGCACCGATGGGACGACTCATGCCATGCACCAAAGCAACCGACGCAGACGAGAAAGCAAGACCTGCAAGGGTCGACCCCAGCATGACCGCCTCTCGCGCAACACGGTCGGCCCCGTCGTGGTAGACCTTGCGAAGGTTTGGCCCGATCAGGCGCATGGCGGCCAGTGCCTGGGCATCGCTGAACAGATTCGCTTTTTTGCTGACGTAAGCCTCGATGGCATGCGTCAGCGCATCGATACCGGTGTCCGCCGTCACGCGAGGCGGCAACGAGAGCGTGAGCTCATAGTCGACCAGTGCTGCGACAGGCATGAAGCCGGCGCCGACGCACAGCATTTTTTCGTCAGTCGACTCATCGGTGATGATGGTGAAACGGGTGACTTCGGAGCCAGTGCCGGCAGTCGTTGGAATGGCAATGATCGGCAAACCCATTTCGGTGACATTGCGCGGGAACTTGTAATCGCGCATGACCCCGCCGAACTTGGCCAGGATGCCAATCGCTTTGGCGCTGTCGATCGGGCTTCCGCCGCCCAGTGCGATGATGCTGTCATAGCCTCCCTCCCTGGCGGTTGCTACGCCGGCTTGAATCGAAGCGACAGTAGGCTCGGGGACCGTGTCGGAGAACACGTCGACGTCTATTGCGTGCTCTGCCAGAACGGCGCTGATACGACCGGCATAACCTAACTCAACCATCATTCGGTCAGTGATGATGAGTGGCTTATGGCAGCCGAGGCTGGCCAGGACCTGGTGGATTTGCTGGCTGGCACCGGCACCGGTTTGCAGGATACGTGGGAGGATGCTGTTGTAAGTCATGGCTCTATCTCATTTCTTGGGCATGAACGCGCCCGCGAGCAGCCTTTGGCTCGTGTTCGCTTGCACGGTAAGTCGACAAGCCAGGGGGACCTCTCGAAGGCGCACCCCTTGACCAGCCTTCAGGAGTCAGCTGGGCAGATATTCCTCACTCCAGGAATCACCGATTGCGCCGGCGTCCAGGAGCGACTGAATCTGCGCCTCGGTATAGCCGTAGCGGCCCAATACCTTGCGAGTCGAAGCGCCAAACTTTTCAGCGGGTGGCAGCGCTCGAATTCGCGCTACCCGCGGGCGAATGGCATAAGGATCCAGCTGCGTAACCCGATGACCGCTCGGATGGTCGCTGTAGATGCTGAAGGAGTAGCTGCCATTCTCAGTACCCGGCAGGCCATCAGCGGTACGGCTGTACTGGCTGCGCAGGTGATCGATGTTGTCCGGTACCGCAGCAGCTATGTTGGCAGCCTGCAAACGCGCTTGAAGACCCGAACTGCTCATGCGGCCGATGACGGATTTCAGGTAGGCAACACGATCAGTGGCCGCCGCCAGCCCGCTGAGCTCATCGATTGCCGCGAACTTGTGCAACTCCTGTTCGCAGGCATCCAGGTAGATCCAGCCATCCGCCGTCTTGTAGAACCGGGAAAGGTCGCTGTAGCCAACCACGTCCCGCCCGGACGGCTCATTGAAGGGCGCCCGGCCTGAATAGTCGTAGCAGAACGGGATCTGTACCAGATTGCCCAGTGATGCCAGTGAAGTGCGAGCACGGTAAGCTTGCCCGGAGTGATGCTTGCGATAAAGCGCTGTTGCCACGCCCAGCGCAGCAGCAAACCCGCACATCACATCGATCGTGCCAACGTGAGCATGTTCTTCCGGCGTTTCCATGCCGCCACCAAAGCGCAGCATGATGCCGGTGGTGGCCTGGATCAGGTCGTCATACCCCAGATAATCTGTACGAGGGCCGCGACGTGGGCCGCCGAAACAGTCAAGCTGACAGAAGATCACACCAGGGTTCACCGCCTGCAGGCTCGCCTCATCCAGGCCCAGCGGTGCCAGTTGGCGATCAGGCGCGTTCATGACGATCACGTCGACCTCCCGCACCAGACGATTGAAAACGTCCCGCCCTTCGGGCTTGTTCAGATCAACCAGAACACTTTCCTTGCCACGTGCCGACGACATGCCGAAGACCACGGTATTCCACGGATCATAATTGGGCACGACAGGGTCGAGCTTGATGACGTCTGCCCCGAAGCGGCCCAGGAACGATGTCGAGTGCGGCCCTGCGATCACGTTCGTCAGGTCGAGGATCTTGACACCTTCCAGCCAACCGGCAGGCTTGTCGAGCTTGGCAGGCGGCAATGCACGTACAGGGCGTTCAGACAGCGTTGCCATCGCTTCCTCGAAGCGCACATCGCGACGCGAAACAGGCTTCAGCATGGGTTCTGAACAACCTTCCAACCAGGCAATTGGGCCAGGCTGCTTCATGACGCCGAACTCGCGATCATTGACCTCGACAATCAAACCAGCAGTATTCGAGTGCTCGTCATGGAGCCACTCCTGGGTAGACCTGTGCGGCGCGCCGGGGAAACGCCCTTCACCGAAGATGACTTCCCACTCGGCCGCGGTTTTAGTCAAGAACACGTCCTTCATCCGAGCCGAGATACGTGCAGCCCAATCGGCAGGCAAAGGATAAACGCCCAGGGATGCATTCCCTTCCCATTGATCAATCGGCAGGTAGGGGTCATCAACCTTCGGCAAGCCGGCGGCAACCATTTCTTCGTAGATGCCCATAGCCTGCAAACAGCGCTTGGCATGCTCCCGATGCGATGGGCAAACGGCGTAGAATTTACGGCCATCGGCACATTCATAGGTCCGGTAGAACGGGTCGAGGTACTCCTGCAAATCCTGGTAGCTCAGGTTCATCGGCAGGTTCTCTGCCCGACGACGCTCGCTCTCCTTCTCACGCAGGGTCTTGTAGCGCAGCGGGTAACCATCGATCTTGATCGAGTTGTACGACAGGCCTTCCATCACCGCAGATGCCAAGGGCACTTCGATCTGATCGCCAACACCGTTCTTTTCACGCGCCTGCAAAGCAAGTACCACAGACGACACAGCCAGCATGGTGCCGTACGCTGACGCCAGGGGAAGTGGCGAGAAACTAGGGTTGATGCCCATCAGCACGCGGTTTTGGCCCATATCGGTGAATACACCAGAGGCCGAAGCGATCACCGACTCGGTAGCACGCCATTGCGCGCGCAACTCGTCATCGCTGGCAAACCCTGGAATCGACAAGGTGATCAACTCAGGGCGAGTACGTCGCAGCTCTGCGAAATCGAGGCCCAATCTGGACATGACCCCCGGCCGGAAATTTTCGATCACGATATCGGCACGGGAGATGAGTTCGCGAGCTTGCTGCAGCCCCTCTGGCGCCTTCAGATCCAGGCGCATGCACAGCTTGTTGCGGTTGAGCGTGGCATTTGCCGGGCTGTCCCATAGGGGCCCATCCGGGGGGTCGATATGGACGACTGTGGCCCCAAGATCAGCGAGGATCATCGCGACCGCAGGGCCTGCGATGTACTGCCCGAAATCGATGACATTGACGCCTTGCAAAGGCAATTGGTTGGTTTGCTGCATGAGGATAACCCTAGGTAGCCCGGGCCGCCGATATTCGCCGGCGCGGTTATTGTTGTTATTGAGACCTCGTACTGACCGGACCCTGGACGACTGCACCCTCCAAGGGCTTGCGATGTGCTTGCTACTTTCAGAAATTCGCAGGCAACGCGAAAGCAATAAAAAATGGCCCTAAGGGGCCATTTTTTTTATTGCACGGGTGCTTTGCTTATTGCTGGGGATGTCCGTCCTCTTCAGCACTGGACGCCTCCTTGAAAGACTGGGCCTCTTCGCACAGCCACTGGGCAAAAGCCGCCGCATCGGGATTGACCATGCTGTGAGCTGAATAAACCAGGTAGAACGCTTCTTTGGTCGGTACATGCCGTCCAAGGGGGCGACAAGGCGGCCCTCGTCCAGGAGATGCTTGACCAGTGAAGACCGCGCCAAAGCGACGCCTTGGCCAAGCTCAGCGATCGTCAATGCCGAAATAAGGGTATCGAACTGCATCCCCTGAGACGAATCAACGCTCTCTGCATTATTCTTCTTGAGCCAATAACCCCAGCCTTCCTCGTAGCCCAGCACATGCAGCAAGGGGTGCAGCGCAAGATCCTGAGGGCGTTGCAACGGGCGTTCCTCAGTGATCAATGCAGGTGAACACACGGGCACAAGCGTGTCCCACGTCAGTCGCTCAGCCTTCATGCCAGGCCAGCGCCCTTGCCCGTACCTGATTTCCAGATCGGCATCGAACTCTGTTTCATCTACCCAGATGTTACTTGCAACTCGAATGCTCACATCCGGATGTCTTGCTCCAAATCGGGGTAATCGGGGGGCTATCCAATGTGTGAAGAACACCAGACTGCTGCGGATGCTGAGCACGCTTCGATGCCCCAGCCCAAAGATCTCATCCGTCGATGCAGCGAGGCGCTCAACCGACTCTCTGACCACCGGGAAGTAGGACTTGCCTGCCTCCGTCAGCTCAAGTCCCCGCGGAAGACGCTTGAAAAGCGCTTGGCCTAACTGCGACTCCAAAGCTTTGACCTGCTGACTGATCGCGGCTTGCGTGAGATTGAGTTCCTCAGCAGCATGGGTGAAATTCAATAGCCGGGCAGAAACCTCAAAAGCTCGAAGCCAGTTCAGGGGCGGCAAACGCTTTTTCATAACGCATCCAACACTAGGCTCATCGGGAATCGAATCGCTCTGCGGTTGACATTAGAGACGAACAGTCTAAATTACAACGCATGAATAGCGCCAAACCTGTCCCTCGAAGGGGCCGACCGCCCAAAATCGCGCGTGAGCATGGCGAAACGCTCGAGCTCTTGTTGCGCTGCGGCATGGAAATCCTCACCGAGCAAGGCTTCGCTGCCACCGGCATCGACACCGTGCTCAAACGTATCCAGGTGCCCAAGGGCTCGTTCTATCACTACTTCGACAGCAAAGAAGCATTCGGCCAAGCGGTACTGCAGCGCTATGCCGATTACTTCGCTCGAAAACTCGATCGCTGCTTCAGCGACATGAGCGTGTCACCGCTGCGAAGGCTTTCCAACTTCGTTGAAGAAGCGAAGGTCGGGATGGCCAAGTACCAGTTCCGCAGAGGCTGCCTGGTCGGCAACCTTGGCCAGGAGGTGTTGGTGCTGCCCGCCAGCTTCCGTGAACAACTGGAACTGACGCTTCAGGACTGGGAGGCGCGCTTGTCAACCTGCCTGGAGGAGGCGGTCAAGCAGGGCGAGGTGTCTTGCGAACATGACTGCAAAGCCCTCGCGGCCTATTTCTGGGTTGGCTGGGAGGGTGCCGTGCTTCGGGCACGACTGACGCAGCATGTCCGCCCCCTGGACATTTTTTTCCAAGGTTTTCTGACGGGAATCACTCGTTGATTCCTTTCGGGCAATTTAAAGACAGTCGGTCTAAATAAGGATAAAGCATGTTCAAAGCCATTCTGATTGAGAAGCTGCAAGACAAGTACTCGGCCCGACTCACCGAGCTGCAGGATGATCAGCTACCCAGCGGAAACGTGACGGTGCAGGTGGCCTACAGCACCTTGAACTACAAGGATGCGCTCGCAATCACCGGCAGGGGGCCGGTCGTTCGGCAGTTTCCGATGGTGCCGGGTATCGACCTCGCGGGCACTGTCGAAGCGAGTGACGATCCTCGATACAAACCTGGCGATCGCGTATTGCTCAATGGCTGGGGGGTGGGTGAAAGCCATTGGGGCGGACTTGCTCAAAAGGCGAGGTTGAACGGCGACTGGCTGATTCCCCACCCTGAGCGCTTGAACGAACGCCAAGCCATGGCCATCGGCACCGCTGGATACACCGCCATGCTGTGCTTGATGGCTTTGGAACGCCATGGGCTGAAACCCTCCGATGGGCCGGTGCTGGTCACAGGCGCCACCGGCGGCGTCGGTAGCTTTGCCATTAGCCTTCTCGCCGGTGCCGGGTATACCGTCACTGCAGCCACAGGTAAAGCCAGCGAAGAGGCTTATCTGAAAAGCCTGGGAGCAACGACCATCATCGATCGGGCCGAGCTTTCAGCCCCAGGGCGTCCATTGGCGAAAGAAAAATGGGCAGCCGTTATCGACTCGGTCGGCAGCCATACCCTGGCCAATGCATGCGCAAGCACAATGTCTGAAGGCTTGGTAGCTGCATGTGGATTGGCCCAGGGAATGGATTTCCCGGCAACCGTTGCTCCTTTCATCCTTCGAGGGGTGAGCCTGCTCGGCATCAACAGCGTCACTCAGCCCTTCGAGCGGCGCGTCGAGGCTTGGGAAAGGCTGTCCGATCAGCTGAATCTCGACACACTGTCGTTGATGACCAGAGAAATTAGCCTTGAGGGCGCAATTGCCGCTGCTAATGATCTGATGGATGGTAAAAACCGGGGTCGAATGATTGTAGACGTAAACAGCTGATAGGGTTGTTTGATACTTGGGTAGCAGCCCTGGTCAATGCTTATCGAGGGCCGCCAGGACAAACACCCTGACAGGCAGCTCAACCGCCTCGAAGAACGCCGCTGCGAGTTTACGACGGCGAGCTTGTTCCAGGTGCTTACGCATAGGGTCAGCGGCCGCAAGACGATCACTTGGCTCGAGACAGGCGAGCATCGCGAGGTGCTCGCCTGCCTGCTCACGGCGAGGCGCACTTCGCTGCCCGTCTGCCTCACCCGACGCGGCTGTCGATCACACCGCCAAGCTCGCGCAACGCCCGCTCCAGCCGCCAGAAACAGCCTTCGCCAAGCGCGGCCTCCTCTGTTTCGCTCATTCCATCCCCTGCTTGCAGGCTTGCAGATGCTCGTCAAGTCGGGCGATGTGCTCCGGACCGATGCCGCAGCAGCCGCCCACAATACCAGCCCCCTCCTCGACCCACTGCTGCGCCCACTGCAGGTACGCCTCAGGCCCTAGGTCGCCACGAATATCGAGCAGCGTCTCGTTGGCCTGGGCATCTTCACGTACTGGCGCAAAGGCATTGGCATAGACACCCAGTGCTAACTCGCGAGCTTCCTGCTTCAACACCTGTCTGGCACTGCGCAGCGCTGCGCCCATGCTCTGCGGTTGGCTGCAATTGAATAGCAAGGCGCTGGCCCCCAGTTCAAGGGCCAGCAGAACTGCCTGCTGCACGCTTTCGCCCGAGCGCAACAAAGGCACCGCGTGCTCTGTGTCGGGATCGAGTAACGTGAAGGACAGCCAGAGCGGCTTGCCATCGCCGTCCAGGGCCGCGTGCACGGCGCGCGCTTCGGCCAGGGAGCTCTGGGTTTCCGCCAACCAGAAATCCACATGGGGCGCCAGGCCGCGGATCAATTCACGGTGGATGGCCTGGGAACGGACTGGATCAAACAGGTCCGGGCGATACGACCCCAACGCCGGCGGCAGCGAACCGGCGACCTGCACCAAAGCCCCCGCCTCCTCGGCAGCGCCACGGGCAAGCCGCCCGGACAGTTCAGCCAGCGCCCGCCCGGAGCGGGCAAAGCGTTCCTCGCCAATGTGAAACGGCACCACTGCATAGCTGTTGGTGGTGATCACCCTGGCCCCGGCGGCAATGAACGCTCGGTGGACCTGCGTCACGTATTCGGGCGCTTCGAACAGCGCCAGTGCCGACCATTCCGGCTGCCGGAAGGGTGCGCCGATCCGCTTGAGTTCTCGTCCCATCCCACCATCGAGCAGCGTCCAGGCACGTCGAGTCATTGGGCAGCCACCTGGGTGCCAGTGGCACTCAACCAACGATCGACGGTCGCCTGATTGGCGGCGACCCAGGCTTTGGCCGCCGCATCCGCCGGCTGCTTCTCACGCTCGATCTTGAGGATCAGGTCGTTGAGGGATGCCGGATCGATACTCACGTTTTCCAGAAAGGCGGAAATCCGCGGTGCACGCTGGCGTAGCGCCGAAGACGCGAGGATGTGCACCTTCGCATCGGGATACGCGCAGGTGATGCTGCTCTTGTTGAGCCAGTCGGCATCCACGGTCGGGCTGATGAATTTCCAGCAGCCGTCAGCCTTGTACAGCGGGTCGCCCTTCTTGTTGTCCTGGGCATAGCCATCGAATTGCGGTTCATCAAGACGGCGCAGGTCATAGGCGGAGAAGATCCAGTCCGGTGTGTAGGCGTAGAAAATCACACCACGCTCGGCTTTGTAGGCAGCATCAAGCTTGGCGTAAGTCACCGAGGCCTCCGTGGAGACCGACTCGAAGTTGCCGTCGAAACCGTAATCCTTGGCTTTGATCTGACCGATGTAGGTCGACTCCCAGCCTGCCGGCCCGACCAATAGCTGGGACTTGCCACCTCCCAGCGGAGCGAACAACCTGGCGATCTCTGGCTTCTTCAGGTCATATACCGACTTCACGTTGTACCGATCCTGGATGTAGCCCGGAATGTAGAAACCCTGCACACCGACATAGGGTTGCTTGTTGGGGATCAGCGAACGGGTACCGCCGGTCACGTACTTGGCGAAGGCTGCTGATTGGTTCGGCAGCCAGATGTCGGTCAGCACGTCCACCGAGCCGTCACCCTTGGCAGCGGCGGCGAACAGTACCGGCAGATCACCGGCCAGGTAGGAAACATCGCCGTCAAGGCGATTGGAAATGATGTCGCCGAGGATGTGCTGGATGGCGATGGCGCCGGTCCAGTTCTGCTCGCCAATAACGATCTTGTCCTTGGCAAAGCTTGCTGTCGCTGGTACCAGTGCGGCCAGCAGAGCGAACCCGGCAAGCCCGCGGGAAAGGAATCGGGTCATGGAACCTGTTACTCCTGAGTAGAATGATGACGTTTGCGAAGGGATGCCTGAATGATCCGGTCGGGCACCAGGGCACAAAAAACAATGGCAATACCGGCCAGGACGCCCTCACCACCCTTGATGTTGCGCAAGGCGGTCATGACGTCGTAGCCAAGGCCTCCGGCACCAATCAGTGCTGCCACGACCACCATGGACAGACTCATCACGATGGTCTGGTTCACCCCCAGCAACAGAGAGCCGGAGGCCAATGGCAACTCGACCCGGGTGAGCGTCTGCCAGGGCGTTGCGCCATGGGCGACCGCAGCCTCCACCGCGGCCTTGGGCACCTCCTGAATACCCAGGGCGGTGAGACGGATCATCGGCGCCAGGGCGAAAATCACCGTGGCGATCACCGCCGGCGTCTTACCGACCGAGAAGAAGGCCACTGCCGGAATCAGGTAGACGAAGGTCGGCAAGGTCTGCATGACATCCAACAGCGGCGTGACCAAGCGCCGAGCCAGCGCCCGCTTGGCCAGGAGAATGCCGGTGGGAATGCCGATCAGCAGCGACAGCAGCACCGAAGCGCCGACCAGGGCGATGGTGGAAATCGTACGCTCCCAGAAACCGAACAGGCCGATATAACCCAGGGCTAACGCAGTCGTCAGGGCCAGGATCGCGCCGGCAGAGCGCCAGGCCAGGTAGACCAATGCAAGCGCCGGTACCGGCCACGGAATCCAGCCCAGCGCACCTTCAACGCCATCAATGACGGTGCGCACCGCCACGATCACCCCGACGAATACGCTCTCGAACGTGACCTGAGACCAGCCAATCAACGTGTCGATGGCACCAGCAACTGCCAGCATACTGTCGCGATCGGCGGGAAACTGCACCAGTGCCCCGGCAGCATCCGGCGTCAGGGCGCGCCATACGGTCAGTACCTGACTCACCAGCAGCAGCGCCAAGGGTAAAGCGACGCCCAGGGAGTCACGGCCGTGGCCGTGCAGGCTCACCCAAGCACAACCCAAGCGATTGACCAGCAGCACTGCCAGTGCTGCGGCCGATAGCCACCCCGCCCCTCGCGCCACGCGCCAGCAAGCACGGCCAGGGCCGTCAACTCCAGCAGCAGCGCCAGCCAGAACAGGCCACCTCGTCCGGCGTCAGCGAGCGCTGCCGGGCCCAACACGCTTTGGCGAATCCAATGGTTTGTCGAGCGCGCTTGCACTTCGACCGACGGTGGCTCGCTGAGCACCTCGTCACTAGGCGAGGGAATGCTCGGGCCGATATGCGGCCGATCGTCGAAGAAATCCGCCACCCCCTCGTCCGCCGGCTGTTCAAGCAATTCACCAGGGGTGCCGACCTGAATCAGCCGACCACCGCGCAAGACGGCGATACGATCTGCCAGACGTAACGCCTCACCCGGATCGTGGGTCACCAGCAGCGTCGTGATTCCCCGTTCGCGCACCAGTTGCAGGAAGCGCCCCTGCAAATCACGGCGGATGGTGGGGTCCAGTGCACTGAAGGGTTCGTCCATCAGCAGAATGTCAGGCTCGGTGACCAGTGCTCGCGCAAGCCCGACACGTTGCTGCATGCCACCAGACAACTCGTGGGGCAAACGCTCGCCCCACTCTTTCAGCCCCACCGCCTGCAACTGCCGTTGTGCCGCTGCGCGCCGCGTACTCTCCGGCTCACCGCGCAATTCCAGGGGCAAGGCCACGTTGTCGAGCACGCTTCGATGCGGCAGCAAGCCGAAATGCTGGAACACCATGCCGATGCGCTGCGACCGCAGTTGGCGCAGCGCAGGCTGCGTCAAGTCGCTCAGAACCTCACCGTCGATGAGCACCTCGCCGCTGCTCGGTTCTATCAACCGATTGACGTGGCGCAGCAAAGTCGACTTGCCGCTGCCGGATGTACCCATCAAACAAAGCACTTCGCCACGCCGCACCGCGAGGTTCACTTGCTCAACCGCGTTGCTGGAGCCTGACCGGCTCCCCTCGTAACGTTTGGTGACCGCGCGAAATTCCAGCGCGATAGCATGAATCGATGCAGAGCCAAGGGAGTCTGCGCTGACCCGCGCAGGGGTTTCCAAAGGGTCGTTGGCAATCAGTGGATATTTATCAGCGATCACGTCGCCCCCTGGGATTCAATGGATTCCAGGGCGACGAAGCAGACTCCATGCCAATCGGCCAAACCCCGCGTACTCAAGCGCGAGATGGGTTTTTGTCATGACGGCACGGTGTTGAAGAGGCAGCAACATTGCATGGCTGCTGTTGTGTGGGAAACAGCGAGGAACACGCCTGCGGTCTTAGTTGAACGAAAGCATTGGCAGCCTTGTGAGGCCATTGCATTTGCAATAAATAAATATTCCATACGGGAATATAAATATTATTTATTATTATTTTTAGAGATATGAATCGACTTTTATACTTTCATCAGACCCGCGATGGATCGGGGTAACCGTGTTGGAGAGTTGAAGTTTCTGATGCCAACGTCATTGCCTACCTCCGGCCAATCCCAGGTGCTGTTGCAGCTGCACCCGCTGTTCAGTTTCTTCCAGCCTCTGCAGGCCCGCATCCCGCTAGCCGCAGAACGCACCGCAGCCCTCTTCCATCGCCAAGCGCATGTGCTGAGCAAATTGTCTGAGGCGCCGCTATGAAATGCCCCCCTATCCGCCATCCCACCAGCCAGCGAGGAATGCCGAGTGACAACCCCTCTACGACCTGCCGTGCTTAGCCCCTTGCAGACTGCACGTCGCCTAGCGACGGCGTTCGCCGAAACCGCCGTCGAGCGCGACGAGGCCGGCGGCACACCCAAGGCCCAGCGCGACGCTATCCGCCAGAGCGGCTTGTTGGCGCTGAGCATACCCACCCAGTTCGGCGGCCTCGGCGCTAGCTGGAGCGAAACCCTGGAGGTGGTGCGCGAATTCGCCCGGGTCGACAGTTCCATCGCCCACGTCTTCGGCTTTCAGCACTTGATGCTGGCTACCGTGCGCCTGTTCTCCCGTCGCGATCAGTGGCAACCCTGGTTCGAGCAGACCGCGCGCAAGAACTGGTTCTGGGGCAATGCGCTCAACCCTCTGGACAGCCGCACCGTGCTCACACGCTTCGACGGTTGGTACGAGTTTTCCGGCAAGAAGAGTTTCTGCTCAGGCGCCAGCGACTCGGAAATGCTGATTGCCTCGGCAGTAGATGAAAGTGCTGGCGGCAAGCTGCTGATCGCTGCCATCCCCAGCGGCCGCACCGGTATCACACTGCATGATGACTGGAACAACATGGGCCAGCGCCAGACCGACAGCGGCAGCGCTACTTTCGAGCGCGTGCGCGTCGAAGAGAACGAGATGCTTCTCGACCCCGGCCCGCTGAGCACACCCTTCGCCAGCCTGCGCCCGCTGATCGCCCAGTTGCATTTCGCCAACGTATTCCTTGGTATCACCGAAGGCGCTCTGGAAGAGGCTCGCCATTACACGTTGAAGGAAGGCCGCCCGTGGTTCCGCTCCAAAGCCCGACATGTCAGCGAAGACCCTTACATCCTGCGCCACTACGGCGAGTTCTGGGTCGGTCTGGAAGGCGTGCGCCTGCTGGTGGAGCGCGCCGCTACGCAACTCGACGCGGCCTGGCACAAGGAGCACGCGCTCGGCGCCGAAGAGCGTGCGCAACTGGCGCTGGCCATCGCCACGGCCAAGGTGGCGGCGGCACGCACTGGCCTGGACATCTGCAACCGCCTGTTCGAGGTCACTGGCGCACGCGCGACCCACGCCTCGCTACGCCTCGATCGCTACTGGCGCAACCTGCGTACCCAGAGCCTGCACGACCCGCTGGACTACAAACTCCACGAGCTGGGTGAGTGGGCACTGAGCCAGACGCGACCCACCCCATCTTTCTACTCATAGGAATCGCCATGCAGTTGCTGACCCTCCCCCCTTCGCCGTCACTGGCCACCTCGATCCGGGCGACCGCACAGGTCTTCGAAGACGCTAGATCGCAGGCGCTGCTCGCCCACCTGCAACAGGTCGCCCCCAGCGAGGCCAGCGTCCTGATCATCGGCGAGACCGGCACGGGCAAGGAGCTGGTCGCACGCCACATACACAACCTCAGCGGACGGCGCAACGGCCCCTTCGTCGCGGTGAACTGTGGCGCCTTTTCGGAGTCGCTGGTGGAAGCCGAGCTGTTCGGCCACGAGAAAGGCGCCTTCACCGGCGCCCTGGCGGCCAAGGCCGGCTGGTTCGAGGAGGGCAACGGCGGCACACTGTTCCTCGACGAAATCGGCGACCTGCCCATGGCCATCCAGGTCAAGCTGTTGCGCGTGCTGCAAGAGCGTGAAGTGGTGCGCCTGGGCTCGCGCAAGAGCATCCCCATCGACGTGCGCGTGGTCGCCGCCACCAACGTGCAACTGGACAAGGCCATCGCTGCCGGCAACTTCCGCGAAGACCTGTACTACCGCCTAAACGTGGTCAGCCTGCAACTCTACCCGCTGCGAGAACGCCCGGGCGACATCCTGCCGCTGACCCGACACTTCATCAAGACCTACTGCAACCGCCTGGGTTACGGCGAAGTGCGCCTGTCCCCCGAGGCCGAACGCAAGCTGGTGAGCTACGACTGGCCCGGCAACATCCGCGAGCTGGAAAACGTCATCCACCACACCCTGCTGGTGTGCCGCAATGGCCTGGTGCAGGACGACGACCTGCGCCTGTCGCACCTGCGTATCGAGCGCCAGGACAAGTCGCCGGTGAGCACCGCCGAAAGCGCCGAAGAGCAGTTGCTGCGTGCCTTTCAGCGCCTGTTCGAGGAGCAGGCCGGCAGCCTGCACGAGAAGGTCGAGGACACCCTGCTACGCAGTGCCTATCGTTTCTGCCACTGCAACCAGGTGCACACGGCCAGTCTGCTGGGTCTGAGCCGCAATATCACCCGCGCCCGACTGATCGCCATCGGCGAACTGGTGGTCAATCGGCGCCGGCCAGAGCCCCAGATGCGCCCTGAGCGGGCGATACAACTATCAATCTGAGAGGCCGCCACGCACGATTGCCACCCCCCTGCCAACTACGTGAAGAGGGTTGCGGAGGACAGAAGCGCACGGCCGCGCCCAATGGCGGCAATCGCAACAGACTGGAAGCGGTCCCCAACCTTTGAGCCGGTGTGGGCCTGGTGCGCGGCGGCACCCGGACTGCGCTGGGCTGAAGACAGGCCGGGGGACGCCACCGGCCCTGCCGGCGCGATCAGCCTTCCTGGCTGCAATCACGCGGGGTGATACCCTTCTCTTTGGCATATTGATGCGACGAGGCCTCGATGATCGGCCGCAAAAACGCGCGGTCGGCCTGTACCCAGTCGCTGATCAGTTTCCACTTCTGCCCGTCCCACTGCTGGAAGCGCACCGCACCACCGCCTTCATGGTCGGAGCAGGACAGTTTAAGCGGCTGCACCAGCCCCTTGGCACCGAGTGCCTGCAGGCGGGTATCGTCCAGGTTCAGGTGTTCGAAGCCCCAACGCACCTGCTCGCCACTCAGCGGTTGCCTGCCGAACTTCTCCTGAGCCAGACGCAATGCCTCGACGTTGAGGATGCCGTTGACCACGCCGAGGTTGTAGTACACGGTGCCGAAGCGCTTCGGATCGGCCAGGTCGCCTTGGCCCTTGTCCACCACCGCCTGTTCGATGCCCTGCAGCACCGGGAAGTCGGTACCGGACGGATGCGTGGTGATGGCGATGAAGCCCTTGGCCGCGGCACCGGCAGGCGCCGCGTCTTCCTCGGAGTTGCTCCAGATATTGCCGATGATACGGTCGGCAGGGAAACCGACCTTCTGCGCAGTCTTCAGCGCCACCGGGTTCATCACGCCCCAGCCGCGCAGGATGACCCAGTCCGGCTTCAGGCGGCGGATGTTCAGCCACTGCGATTGTTGCTCGTTGCCGGGGTGCGGCACCTCCAGCAGGGTCAACTCGAACCCGTACTTGTCCGCCAGGGCCTGCAGCACCTCGTTGGTTTCCTTGCCATAGGGCGAACCGTGAAAGAGCGTGACGATCTTCTTGCCCTTGAGGCCCTGCTCGCCGCCTGCCTGCTGTGCGATCCAGTTGACGATGGCCGATACCTCGGAATAGGGATTGAGCTGCAGCGGGAAGACGTAAGGGAACACGCTGCCATCGGTGGAATCGGTACGCCCATGGTTGATGGTGATCAGCGGCAGCTTGTCGGCCGTGGAGCGTTCCAGGGTGGCATACGCGATACCCACCGACAGCGGATTGGTGGCGGCAGCCGGTGCGCCGTTGAGCCCACCCTTGAGGCGCTCGTAGCACTCCACCCCCTTCTCCACGACGTATTCAGTCTCGCACTCGCTCCAGGTCAGCTTGACACCATTCACGCCGCCTTGGGCGTTGACGTACTTGAGGTAATCGATAAAACCACCGAAGAAACCGGTGCCACCTGCGGCATAGGGGCCAACGCGGTAGCTCTGCAGGGGGAAATACTGTTCGTTGGCCGCGTGCACGTTGAGTGCACCGGCCGCCAGGCTCACGGCCAGCGCCAGGCGGCCGAGGACGGATCGGGTCGACATCGTGGTTATCCTTTACAAATCAGTGGGCAGTGACATAAGGCGGGCGAAGCCCGGTGCGAAGGTTCGCTCAGTGGCGCAACGGCCAACGCCGAGTGCGCTCGCGAAAGCGTTGCCAGAGGCGCGCCAGGCCCTCCGGTTCCTTGATCAGGAAGATGATGATCAGCGTGCCGAAGGCCATCTTCTGCAGGTTCTCTATCTGTCCGGCATCGATCAGCCCGGTCGGCAGCAACCCGGCCAGGTTCGACAGCAGCACCGGGAACAGCACGATGAAGGCGGCGCCGAGGAAGTTCCCGAGGATGCTGCCCAGGCCGCCGATAATGATGATGAACAGGATCTGGAACGAGCGGTTCAGGTCGAAGCCGTGTGGCTCCACCGTGCCCAGGTAGGTGAAGGCCCAGAGCGAACCGGCCACGCCGAGGTAGAAGCCGCTGATGGCAAAAGCCAGCAGTTTGGTCTTCAACAGGGGGATGCCGATCACTGCGGCGGCGGTGTCCATGTCGCGCACCGCCATCCAGTTGCGCCCCAGCTCGCTGCGCACCAGGTTGGCGCCCAGCCAGAACAGCGCGCTGACCACCGCCAGGGTCAGCAGGTAGCGCCCGGCCGGCGACGAAAAGTCATACCCGGCCATCAGCAGCGGCGGCGCGCTGATCACCCCCGAGGCACTGTCGTTGCTGAACCAACTGAAGCGGGTCAGCGCCCATGGCACGAAGAACTGCGCCGCCAGTGTCGACACCAGCAGATAGAAGCCCTTGATGCGCAGGCTTGGCAGGCCGAACACCACGGCCACCAGCGCCGCCACCAGGCCGCCGAGCAGCAGGCTGGCCAGCAGCGGCAGCCACGCCACGCGCAGCTCGAAATTATAGGCCGCGAAGGCACCTACTGCCATGAACGCCGCCGAACCCAAGGACAGTTGCCCGGCATAACCGGTCAGCAGGTTCAGCCCTAGGCCGGCCAGCGACAGCAGTAGAAATGGGATCAGGATGGCACTGAACCAGTAATCGTTGCCCAGCAACGGCACGCCGATGAAGGCGAACAGGACCAAGGCCGCCAGGCCCAGCCGATCCTGGCGCAGGCGGAAGAATCGTCGGTCGTCGGCGTAACGCACGCTGAACTGGCCCGCTTCTCGATACAGCATGATCGACGCTCCTCAGACTCGCTCGATGGCGCGCTCGCCGAACAGCCCAGCCGGACGCACCAGCAGGAACAGCAGGGCCAGCACATAGGGAAACCAGTTTTCGATGCCGCCGCCGATGAGCGGCCCGAGGTACACCTCGGCGAGCTTCTCCGAAGCGCCGATGATCAGGCCGCCGACGATCGCCCCGCTGATCGAGGTGAAGCCGCCGATGATCAGCACCGGCAGGGCCTTGAGCACCACCAGCGAGAGCGAGAACTGCACCCCCAGGCGCGCGCCCCACAGCAGCCCGGCGACCAGCCCGACGAACCCGGCCACCGCCCAGACCACCGCCCACACCCTCGGCAGGCGGATACCGACGCTCATCGCCGCGCGGGGATCGTCGGCCACCGCACGCAGCGCCAGGCCGATGCGCGTGCGGTTGAACAGCAAGGACAGTAGCACCACCAGGGCCGCCGCCGTTGCGGCGGCGAACAGGTCGAACTGCGACAGCAGCAGGCCACCCAGCTCCAGCGGCGCGTCGCTGATGGCCAGCTCCAGGCCGTGAACCTGAGCGCCCCACAGGGCCTGGGCGGCGCCCTCGATGATGTAGGCCAGGCCGAGCGTGGCCATGAACAGGGTAATCGGCGAACGCCCGACCAATGGCCGCAGTACCGCCCGTTCGATCAGCAGCGCCAGGGCGATCATCGTCGCCAGGGTGACGAGAAAGGACAGCCAGAACGGCACGCCGCGCTCCAGCAGGCTGACGAAGGTCAGCGCGGCGAACAGTACCATCGCCCCCTGGGCGAAGTTGAACACACCGCTGGCTTTGTAGATCAGCACGAAACCGATGGCCACCAGGGAGTACATCACCCCGGCCAGCAGGCCACCGATCAGCACTTCGAAAAAGAATGCCATGTCGCGCTCCTGTGTGGGGACAGCCCCGAAGCTGCCGCCGGGCGGACACCCAGATAGGCCGCGATCACGTCGGGGTTGCGGCGAACCTGCTCGGGGGAGCCGTCGCCGATCTTGCGGCCGTAATCGAGCACCACCACATGGTGGGAAATGCCCATGACCACGCCGATGTCGTGCTCGATCAGCACCACCGTCATGCCGAACTCGCGGTTGATCTCAACGATGAAGCGGCTCATCTCGCGCTTCTCCTCGGCATTCATCCCGGCCATCGGCTCGTCGAGCAGCAGCAGGCGGGGCTCGGCGGCCAGCGCACGGGCCAGCTCGACCCGCTTCTGCAGGCCATAGGGCAAGGTGCCAACGATTTCGTCACGCCACGGCTGGATGCGCAGAAACTCGATTACCCGCTCGGCGGCGGCGCGTTGGCGATCGTCCTCGCCCGGCGCGCGGCCGATGCGCAACGCCTGCTCCAGCCAGGAACTGCGGCGCTTGAGGTTGCGCCCGGTGAGCACGTTGTCGAGCACGCTCATGCCCTTGAACAGCGCGATGTTCTGGAAGGTGCGAGCGATGCCGCCGCGTGCCGCTGCATGTGGGTGCATCACCCGACGCTGCTGCCCGGCGAAACGAATGCGCCCCTGCTGCGCCCGGTAGACGCCATTGATGATGTTCAGCAGTGAGCTCTTGCCCGCGCCATTGGGCCCGATCAGCGCACAGATCTCGCCTTCGGCGACACTGAAGCCAATGTCGCTAATGGCCTTCACACCCTTGAACGACAGGCTGATGCCCTCCAGTTCCAGCAACGGGGAATTCGACATGAACACTCCTCAGACGGGCTGAACCCGGCTTTGCGACCGAGCAGCGAGGGATGAACGGGGGCTACGCACGGCCTGCCAGCGGGGCGCCTCCCGCCAGATACGCGGCGCCACCCCAAGGGCGGCGAAGAACGCCTGCACCTCGCCCGGCAGGGCCTCACCGACCAGCAGCGGCACCCGGGTGCGGCTCAGGCCCAGCACATCGCGCAGCGGCCGACGCAGCAACACGTGGCCAAGGCCGTTGCGCAGCAACCCACCGCGCGCGTAAAGCGCCCAGTCCAGCCCGCGCCGCAGCAGGCTGCCCGGCAGCGGTAGACGCTGCTGCGCCAGTGCATACAGGCGGCCGTAGCTGTCGTGGGTGCCGAGTACCAGGGTCGGGCCGAGTTCACGGCGGTCGGTGTCGCGGGTCGCCAGGCTCTCCGGAAAATTCATCCGAAAGCCTGCCAGCAGCCAAGGCGCCAGCAGGTAGCGGGCCTGGCCGCTGGTGGCGAAGTTGCGGGAGGCCAAGGCTTCCTCGGCCGCCGTCAGGCGCTCCTGTTCGACCAGCCGACGCCCCTCGCCCAGCACCTCGGCATGGCTGAGCCCGTGCTGCTGAAGTTGGCCATCGGCATCCAGCCGGTGAAAGCTGAACGCTGGGCGCTCGCTCTGCGCCTGCACCGCCAAGGCAGGATCGGGCAGCTGCGCGGCCAGGCGAGCGTAATTCGGCAACCCGGAATCCGCCAGGCCACGGCCATCGGCGTAGAACAGCAATGCCGGTACATGACCGCTCGCCAGCACCCGCTCGACCTCCTCCTGACCTTCGGCAAAGACGAAACCGGCCTGCAGTTCACGCAACAGCGTCAGTTGCTCCGCGTCGGGCATCAGCGGATCGAGCAGTGCCGCGACGCCGCCCAGCCACTGCGCCGCCAGGCTTGCGAGCAGCGCCTCAGGGCGCGGCCGGCTGACGATCAGCAGACTGTCGCCGGCCGCGAAGCCGGCCTCGCGCAGCCCGGTGGCCAGGCTCTGCACCTCGGCCAGCAGTTGCACCCAGCTGCGCGCCTGCCACAGGCCTAGACGCTTGTGGCGCAACGCAACGTTCGCCCCACGTTGATGTGCCCGGGCCAGCAAGCTGGCCGGCAGGTTGTCCGCGAGCGCCTCATGCATGGCCACGCACCTCAGGCCACAGCGAGGGAGGCATGCTTCTCCTGCTCCAGTTCGCGCACCAGCGGCAACACATGCTTGCCGAAGTACTCGACCTCTTCCTGGAAGTGCAGGAAGCCGGAGAGGATCAGGTCGACGCCGACCGCCTTGAGCGCGACGATGCGTTCGGCGATCTGCCGTGGCGTACCGATCAGGTTGGTCTTGAAGCCGTCGTTGTACTGCACCAGGTCTTCGAAGGTCGACTTGGCCCAGTTGCCCTCGCCTTCCGGGCTGGCCGCACCGGCGTTCTTCACTTCACTGCCAAAGCCGTTGACCGCCTCCGGGTCGGCCTTGGCGATGATCTCTGCCAGCACCGCGCGGGCCTCTTCCTCGGTGTCGCGGGCGATGATGAAAGCGTTTACCCCGACCTTCACCGAATGCCCGTTGGCCGCTGCCTTGGTGCGGATATCGTCGACCTGGGTCTTGATGCCCTCGACACTGTTGCCATTGGTGAAGTACCAGTCGGAGACCCTCGAGGCCATGTCGCGCGCGGCCCGTGAGCTCCCGCCCTGGAAGATTTCCGGGTGCGGTTGCTGCAGCGGCTTGGGCTTGAGGGTGTAGTCGTTGAAACGGTAGAAATCGCCGTGGAAGCTGAAATTGTCCTGGGTCCAGATGCCCTTCAGGGCACGAATGAACTCCTCGGATCGGCGATAGCGCTCATCATGGTCCAGCCATGGCTCGCCGATGGCGCGGAACTCGCCCTTGAACCAGCCGGACACCACGTTGATGGCGATGCGGCCCGCGGTGAACTGGTCGATGCTTGCCAATTGCTTGGCTGCCAATACCGGCGTCCAGGGTCCGGGCAGGATCGCGGCGATCACCTTGAGTTTTTCGGTGGCGGCCAGCAGCGCGTGGCTGATGGTTACCGACTCGTGCTGGTTGTCAGCGCCATAGCCGGCGGTGAAGCGGATCTGCGAAAGCGCGTACTCGAACCCGGAACGCTCGGCAATCTGCGCCAGCTTGCGGTTGTAATCGATGTCCCAACTGGTGCGTTGTTCGATCTTGCTGACAACGAGGCCACCGCTGACGTTAGGAACCCAGTAGGCGAATTTGATCGGTTGGCTCATGGCGATGTCTCCTGTAACTCGGAAAGTCAGGCCGCGCGGGCGACCGGGATATGAAAGAAGGCGCCGACGGTGTCGAGTACCCGCTCGATCCGTTCGAACTGCGCAGGGTCAGCCAGGCGCTGATCGTCGAAAGACTCGACACTGGCGTACAGCCCGTACGGCAGGGTGTGGGCCTGGAAGAAAGCGAATAGCGGGCGCAACTGGTGATCGATCATCAAGGCATGTCGTTCGCTACCACCGGTGGCGGCAAGCACCACGGGCACGCCCTTGAGCGACTGGTGATCGACCAGGTCGAACAGGTGCTTGAACAAACCGGTGTAGGACGCGCGATACACCGGGCTGCCGACCAGTAGCAGGTCGGCTTGCTCGATGGCCTGCAAATGCGGTTGCAGGTCAGCCGAGGCGCTATCGCGCTCCAGCGAACCGGCCAGGCTGGCGGACAGTTCGGCGATGCGCACCCAGTGCACCTCCAGCTTCGGCAACACGGCCGGCAGCCGCTCCACCAGGGCCTGCAGCAGACCATGGGTGCGTGATGGGGCCCGCAGGCTGCCGGACACCACCACGACCCTGATAACACGTGCGTTCATGCTCATCCCTCCTTGCCCAGCGGGCATTACCTGAGGGAGCTTCAGCAGCAACCGTGCCAACCAATAAAAACATTTAAATTCAAGTACTTGAACGCTAGCGCTAGCAGCCTGAACTGTCTTTTGGCCAACAAGCTGTTGAACCACTGACCCTCGGCCAACAGTTGCCCCGGAAAACGCAATTGACCGCCCACCAACAGTCATTCAGCAAGCTGTCGGCGAGCGAACAGCCCGCCCCACCAGAATGATCACAACCCGTTGATTTAAAAGGCATTCACTGCAAGGCACGAAGTTTGCGAGAGCGTCACCGTCAGCAATCGCATCAATCGAGGAGAACTGCGATGACCGCCCAAGCCCCACTGCCCCACCTGTCTACCGGTACCCACTACGAATCCCTTGCCGCCCGCTTCCGCCCCATCTTTGCCCGCATCGCCGAATCCAGCGTGGCACGCGAGCGCAACCGCACCCTGCCCCATGAGCCCATCCAGTGGCTCAAGGAAGCCGGCTTCGGCGCCGTGCGTGTACCCGTCGAACAGGGCGGTGCCGGCGCTTCCCTGCCACAGTTGTTCCAGCTGCTGATCGAACTGGCCGAAGCCGACTCCAATGTGCCGCAGGCACTGCGCGGGCATTTTGCTTTTGTCGAGGACCGCCTCAACGCCCATGCCAGCACACCACAGGACGTCTGGTTCAAACGCTTCGTCGACGGCGATCTGGTGGGCTGCGCCTGGACGGAGGTGGGCGCAGTGAAGATCGGCGACGTCAGCACCCGGGTGTCGCGCCAGGGTGATCAGTGGGTGGTCAATGGCACCAAGTACTACAGCACCGGCAGCCTCTTCTCCGACTGGATCGACCTGTTCGCCCGCCGAGACGACACCGGTGGCGACGTGATCGCAGCGATCCGTACCCGCCAACCCGGCATCACCCAGAGCGACGACTGGGATGGTTTTGGCCAGCGCACCACCGGCAGCGGCACCTCGGTGTTCGAGAACGCGGTGGTCGAGGAAGAGAACATCATCGACTTCGCCACCCGCTTCAAATATCAGACGGCCTTCTACCAACTGGTGCTGCTCGCCGTCATCGTCGGTTCCGGCCGCGCCGCCGTGCGTGACTTCAGCCAGGAAACCAGCAAGCGCACGCGCGTGTTCAGCCATGGCAATGGCGCAGCGGTAAGCGAGGATCCGCAGGTATTGCAGGTTATCGGCAAGGCCTCCGCCCTGATCTACGCCGCCGAGGCAGGCACCCTGCGCGCCAGCGAGGCCGCGCAGCAAGCCTACCTGGCGCGTTTCGGCAATGACGAGAACGCCGAGCGCAAGGCCAACATCGCCGCCGAACTGGAATCGGCCCAGGCCCAGGTGGCGGCCATCGAATGGGTGCTGCGTGCCACCAGCGACCTGTTCAACACCCTCGGCGCCTCCGGTACCAGCACCACCAAACAGCTCGATCGCCACTGGCGCAACGCCCGTACTGCCGCCTCGCACAACCCGGTGATCTACAAGGAACGCATCATCGGCGACTGGCACGTCAATGGCAGCGAACCGCCCTATGTCTGGCAGATCGGTGGCGGTGCCAAGCAGTCCTGAAAGCATGGCCTGGGGCACACCCCCAGGCCTCGTCACGGCACTGGCGTTTCGCCCGAAACGCCAGAACTAGCCAGCGCCGAGCCGCCGACTGGCAAAACTGAACAGCAGAACCGAGAGAATCAGAACGCCGGTGGCCACCTGCTGCCAGAAGAAATTCCAGCCGATCAGCAGCAGACCGTTGGCCGTGACGTTGAGAAATAGCACACCGAGCAGTGTACCGGGTACGTTGACCCGGTTGTGCAGGCTCAGCGTGGCACCGATGAAGACCGCACCGATGGCATTCATCAGGAAGGCATTGCCGGACATCGGCGCGTAGGCGTTCACCGTGGCCGGCAGCAGGATGCCCGCCAGCGCGCTGGCAAAGGCACTGGCGATGAACACCAGGGCAGCGATACGTCGCTGCGCCAGGCCCGAATAACGCGCCACCAGTGGCTGGCTGCCAAGGACGATGATCTCCCGGCCTAAGCGGCCACGCGCCAATACCACGCCATACACCAGCGCCAACAGTGCCACCAGCAGCAAGGGTAGCGGCACGCCGAGCAAGCGCTCACTGGCCAAGCCGCTGCGCACCTGCGCCTCCAGGTAGATCGGTTGTCCGCCATCGGAAAGCAGCTTTTGCACGCTGCTGCCAATGAACAGTGTGCCAAGGGTGGCCAGAAAAGGGGAAATACGCAGCCCGGCGATCAGCCCGGCATTGAACAACCCGGCCAGGCTGCCAGCCAGCAGCCCACCGGGAATCGCGACATAGAGCCCGAAGCCGGCATTGAGCAGCAGGACGAAGGTCAGCGCCGAGAAGTCCAGCGCAGTGCCGACTGACAGGTCAATGCCACCCGCGGCGATGGCGTAGGTCATGCCGATGGCGACGATGGCCAGCAGCACGAAATTGTTCAATAACAGGCTGGACAGGTTGCCGACGGTGAGAAAGCCGGGTGCCTTCAACGCGAAGAACAGTAGAACGGCGGCGAACAGCGTCGGCATGACCAGGCGCAGCAACGCCCGGCCAGAGAGCCCGGTCAGACCGGCAGGCTGCGGGGCGGATAACGAATCGGACATCTCAGGCCTCCTTGTTGCGCAAACCGGACAGGGCCACCACCAGCAGGATCAGGACACCCTGCACGCCGTCGACCCAGAAGCTGGAAATATTCAGAAGCTGGAAGCCGTTGATCAGCACCCCGACCAGCATCGTTGCCAGCAGCGTGCCGCCGATGCTCGGCTGCAGACGCTGGGAGAAGATCACCCCAAGAAAAGCGATGGCCACCACCGACAGCAGCATCTCGCCGGAGCCGGTGGTGCTGCCGCTGAACCAGGCCGCTGAACAAAACGCGGCCAGGCTGCCGCACAGGCCGCTGATCAGGTAGCTGGCGAACACGTAGCCACGCACCGACAGGCCAGCGGCATTAGCCGCCTCCGGGTATTCGCCGATGGCGTACAGACGCAAGCCGAATGGCGTGTACTGCATCAACACGATCAGCACGCCACCGACCGCCAGCAGCACCCAGGCCAGGGCTGGCACGCCGAGCCAACTACCGAAGGCCAGCCCTTCCAGCAACGGCGAAGAGCTAGGCAGCACGGTGTTTTCGGTCAGCACCAGTTCCAGCCCGGCCACCAGGTTCATCGTGGCCAGGGTTGCCAGCAGCGGCGGCAAACGGAAACCGACCACCACCAGCGCATTCAGCGTGCCGATGGCCAGGCCAGTGCCAAGCGTCGCGGCGATGCTGACAACATCGCCGAAACCGGCGTTGTTCAGGCTGGCATAGACCGCAGCGGACAACCCGAGGTTGGCCGCCAGCGACAGATCAAGCCCACCGGACACCACGTTCGAGCCGCCGCCGATGATCACCGTGGTCAGGCCGAAGGCAAGGCTGCCGAGGATCGCCGACTGGGCCAGCACATTGACCAGGTTGCTCGGGGTGAGGAAGTTCGGCGCACTGAGGGCGAAGGCCAGCAGGATCGCGGCGAAGGCCAGCAGCGCGCCACGGCGCAGCAGCCACTGCGCGAATCGCGGGTGGAAGGCATCAGATAGCAATGGCATAGGCATAGAAAGGTCGTTCCTCGTTCTGCGCGCGTTGCGCGCCGGTAGCCACCGCCAGCAGGCGGTCACTGTTCGCCTCGCCAGCGGCGAAACGTGCGGCGATGGCGCCGCGGTGCATGACATGAATGCGGTCGCAGAGGCCGATCAACTCCGGCAGGTCGGACGAGAGGATCAACACCCCGGCGCCCTCCTTCACCAGTTCACCGATCAGCCGATAGATCTCCACCTTGGCGCCAACATCGATGCCAACGCTGGGCTCGTCCAGCAGGTACAGGCTGGAACACCGCGCGAACCACTTGGCCAGCGCCACCTTCTGCTGATTGCCACCGCTGAGCTGACGCACCTTGGCATGCGCGCCAGGGGCCTTGATCCTCAGGCGCTCGATCAGCTCCAGGGTGGTATGCCGCTCGCGCGCCGGCGACAGCAGCCCCAGGCGGACGAAGCGCGACAGTGCCGCCAGGGTGGTGTTCTCCTGCACGCTCAGGTCGAGCGCCACGCCTTGCCGACGGCGCTCCTCGGGCATCAGCGCGACGCCCTGGGCGACAGCCTCGCGCGGGCTGCGCAAGGACAACGGTTGCCCGTCCAGGCGCACCTCGCCGCTGTCCGGTGGCGCCAGGCCGAACAGGCTGCGTAGCAACTCCTTGGCGCCCGAGCCCACCAGCCCGGTGAGGCCGACGATCTCGCCACGGCGCACCTGCAGGTCGATGCCCTGGTAGGCCCGTGCCCGACCCAGCCCGCGTACGTCGAGCAACAGCGCACCGGCAGGCACCGCTACCTTGGGGTACAGCTCGCCGACTTCGCGGTTGACCATCAGGCGGGTGATCTGCTCCAGCGACGTGTTGCGCGGGGAGACTTCAGCGACATCGCGACCGTTGCGCAGTACCGTCACGCGGTCGCACAGGGCCTCGATTTCCTGCAGGTAATGGGAGATGTAGACGATCGCCAGGCCATCGTCACGCAGGCGCTGGACGATCCGCAGCAAACGCTCCACCTCACGCTGCACCAGGGCCACGCTGGGTTCGTCGAACACCAGCACACGCGGTTTGATCAGCAGCGCGCGGACGATCTGCACCATCTGTTGCTCGGCGCTGCTCAGTTCACCGATCAGCGCATTCGCCGGCAGTCGCAGGCCGAAGTAGTCGTCCAGCAGACGCGCGGCCTCGCGCTGCTGGGAGCGGCGATCGAGCAAGGGCCCGAATCGCCGTTCGTGGCCGAAGAACAAGGCTTCACCCACGGTGAAACGGGCCGGCAACAAGCGTTCCTGGTGGATGAAGCCAATGCCCAGGCGCTCCACCTGGCGCGGGCTGAAATGCCCGTGCGGCTGGCCGTCGAGCAGCAGGCTGCCGGCGTCCGGGCGGTGGATGCCGGCCAGCACCTTGATCAGCGTAGACTTGCCGGCGCCGTTCTCGCCCACCAGACCGTGCACGCTGCCCGCCGCCACCCGCAGGCTGGCGCCGTCGAGCGCCCGGGTGGCACCGAAGGTCTTGACGATGCCACGCAGCTCCAGCACCGGCGTACTCATGCGTCGCCTCGGATGCGTTTGACGTCATCGACGTTGCCCGCCGTGGTCAGCAGGGTCTCGACGAAGGTTTCGGGCGGCAGATCGTGCTCGCCGGCCAGGTAGCGGGCGACGTTATGCACCGCCGTCCGGCCAATCAACGCAGGCTGCTGCGCCACCACTGCAGCCACCGGGCTGCCGGGCTGGCGCAGCAGTTCCAGCACCTCGGGCGTACCGTCGACGCCATAGGTGCGCACTTCATTGCGCCCGGCTTCGATCAGCGCCTGGCTGGCACCGAGCTGCGGCAGATCCCAGGCCGCCCAGATCGCGTCGAGCTCACCCTTGGGGTACTTGTTGAGCAAGGCGGCAACCTGACTGCGGGCATCCTGCACGGTGTTGGGAATCACGTCGCGCAACTCCGGCTGGATGAACTCGATCTGCGGGTAGAACTTGCTCACCAGCTTCAACTGGTCATAGCGAATGCCGCAGCTCGGCACGCCATAGAAGCCATTGAACAGCAGCACCCTGCCCTTGCCGCGCAGATCGGCCACCAACTGCTTGGCCAGCAGCAAACCCGTGCTCCAGTTGTCTGCGGAAATCGTATTGACCGCGTACTGCGACGGCACCTCGATGGTGAACAGCGGGATGCCGGCGGCGCTGATGCGCTTGAACCAGGGCTCGATGATGCTCAGCGTGCCGAGGGTGTGAATCACTGCATCGGGCTTCTGCGTCACCAGATTCTGCAACTGGGTCACCATGGCCTTGTCGTTGCGCCCGGCATCCAGGGTGATCGGCGTGCCGCCCAGGCGCTGTACCTCCTCGACCTGCGCCTTGAAGGCCCGGCTGTCGAAGTAGATGCTGGTGCCCACGGTGCTGATGGCGATGCGCTTGCCCTTGAGCGAAGGCACTGTGGCACTGGCCCCGGCACCGCTGTCGGCTTCAGCCGCCATGGCGCGGGTCAATGGTGCGGCAAGCCCGAGAGCGAGCATCGCCGAAGACGCGCCGAGCAGGCCGCGCCGGGAAATGCCGGAGCAGTCGTTGTCACTCATTGGTCACCTCGCAGGTGCTTGACCTGAGCCAGGTTGTCGCGGGTCGTCAATAGCGCGGCGACATGGGTTTCCTTCGGCAGATCACGCTGGCCGGCCAGATAGCGGGCAACGTTGCGCACGGCGGTGCGGCCGATCAGGTCGGGCTGCTGCGCAACCACCGCGCCGATGGGCGAGTTGTCAGGGGCGAGCAGCTCCAGTACCTCCGGCGTGCCGTCCACACCATAGGTGCGGATCTCACTGCGCCCGGCGTCGATCAGCGCCTGGCTGGCGCCGAGCTGAGGGATGTCCCAGGCCGACCAGATGGCGGCGATATCGCCCTTGGGGTACTTGTTCAGGAGCGCGGCGATCTGGCTGCGGGCGTCCTGCACGGTGTTGGGAATCACGTCACGCAGCTCCGGCTGGACGATCTGCAATTGCGGATGATCGGCCAGTACCTTCTTCAACTCGTCGTAGCGGATCGCACAGACCGGCACCCCGTAGAAGCCGTTGAACACCAGGATGCGGCCCTTGCCGCCGGTGTCGCGAACCAGCTGTTCGGCCAACGCGCGGCCGGCCGCGACGTTGTCCGAGGTGGTGTTGTTGAGGCTGTACTGCGATGGCACATCAATGGTGAACAGCGGGATACCTGCTGCCTGGATGCGCTTGAGCCAGGGGTCGATCACGCTCAGGGTGCCGAGGGTCTGAATCACCGCATCGGGCTTTTGCGTGACCACCGTGTTCAGTTGTGTGACCAGATTGCGGTCGTTGCGCCCGGCGTCGAGGGTGATCGGCGTGCCGCCCAGGCGCTTGATCTCATTGACCTGCGCCTGGAACGCCTTGATGTCGAAGTAATGACTGGTGCCAGTCATGCTCACGGCAATGCGCTTGCCGGCCAGCGACGGCACGGCCTCGCCCTCCTCCTCGGCTTGTGTCAGGCCGCCCGCCAATGCAAGAACCAGGGCGGTGAGCAACGTCAGGATTCGACTCATGCTTGCACCCTTTGCTGATCTGCCAAGGCGGCGCCGTTGAGGTAGTGGTCGCCGAGCAGTCGCCGTTGAGTGGGCAGTGCCGGTTCGGCGCTGCCCGGCTGCGGACGCGGCAGACTACTGCCCACCAGTTCGAAATGCGTCTGCGCGGCCAGGCGCGCGGCCTCGGCGGCGCCCAAACGAAAAGCGATGGCGGCCGACTGCGAGGCGTCGGCGCGTGCCAGCAACGCGTCGGCGGCGTCGATACGGATGCGCAACTCGCCGACTGCAGCGATGACCAGCGCTTCATGGCGAGCACTCTGCCCGCGCAGGTAGTCAAGCAGAGCTGCCTCGACATGACGAGCGTGGGCCAGGTCACCCCGGCCTTGGGAATGGGTGTTGGACATGGCGTGACCTCAGTTCCAGGAATGACGTTGCGGCTTGATGCCGTTGAGCAATTGATTGCCGACCAGGTGGTACTTCCAGCGCACCGGGTCATGCAGCGTGTGGGTGCGCGCATTGCGCCAGAAGCGGTCCAGCCCCTGGCTGGCCGAGACGCTGCGCGTGCCGCCCAGCTCCAGCAGGCGACTGGACGCCTCAAGGGAAATCTCGGTAGACAGCACCTTGGCCTGGCCGACCACCACTGAGGCTTCAGCAACGAGCTCTTCGCCAGGCTCGGCGACGGCGCGATCGACCGCCTCGGCAGCGCGCTGCAAGATCGCCTCGGCCGCCTGCAGGCGCCAGGCCAGCTCGCCGATTAGCGCCTGGCCAAGTGGATCCTGCCAGCCGTGCTGCAAGCCGCTGTCGACCCACGGGCGTGCCTGACGCGCCACGCGCAGGGTTTCGGCAAAGGCGCCACGGGCGATGCCGGTGTCCACGGCGGCCTGGATGATCTGCGAGATCGGGCCATCAGCGGTTGGCTGGTCGTAGGCCTTCCAGGCCGGTATCACCTCGCTCGCTGGCACTCGCACGCCTTCGATACGCACCTGGCCGCTGGCTGTGATGCGCTGGCCGAAGCCATCCCAACTGTCGATCACCGTCAGGCCAGCTGCATCGCGTGGCACGAAGGCGATGTGCGGGCGGCCCTCCTCGTCGACACCCGCGACCGGGACGATGTGGGCGAACAGTGCCCCCGTGCAGTAGGCCTTCTCGCCATCGAGCACGGCGCTGTCGCCGTCGAAGCGGATCTGCGTCTGGAAGGTGGTGACGTACTGGCTGCGCGCTTCGGAAAAGGCGTTACCGAAACGGTAGCCTTGCAGCACCTTGGCGTAGTAGCGGCGCTTCTGCGCCTCGCTGCCGGTCAGGCCGAGGTTGCTGAGCACACCAAAGTGGTTCTGCGGCAACTGGCCGAGCGATGAATCGGCGGCGGAGATGGTCGCGATCACCTCGCTGAGGGTGACATAAGATACCCCGGCGCCGCCGTGCGCCTTGGGCACGCTGATTGCCCACAGACCGCTTTCGGAAAAGCGCTCCAGTTCTTCCCAGGGCAGGCGCCGCTCGCGATCACGCCAGGCTGCCTCACGGGCAAAATCCTCGGCCAAGCGCTGCGCCACCTCGATGGCTTCGGCGTCGCTACGGATGATCTGTGCCGGGCGCCGAGGCGCCGAGCTGAACTGCTCGCGCAGATCGGCGGGTTGTGACTGAGTCATGTGTTGCTCCAAGCGTGATGGATTCTCCAGGGCTACTGCACAGCCCGTACCAACCTGGAAAATCCTTCATATTCAATGACTTGATGCGCAATCCAGATAATTGGAAAAGCACCTGTGGCGGCAAACTGTGGATTGGCTGTTGCCGGGCGGACACTTGCCTCAGACCTGTTCACGACCTGCTGCGCGTCGGCCCTCCTGCGTTAAAAAAGGCTGGAGCGCCAGCGTGGTCGGACTGCTCATTTACAGCGGATGAAGTCGAGCGCGACTCCGACCGCGCCGCGCCTGTTTTTGCGGGGCCGCCATCGGTGTTACATGGCGTTATCTCGCGAGATCGTGAGCAGGTTCTCAGAGGCTGATATCCAGCGGGTACTGGACGATCAGGCGCAGTTCGTCGACGTTGGACTCGGCGACGTGATCGCCACCGACGCGGTGGGTGGCCTGCATCAGGTTGAACGAGAGGTCCTTGGCCGGCCCACTCTGCAGCACGTACTTCAGCCACAGGTTGCGCTCCCAGTGGCGGCCGTCCTCGGTACCATTGAAGTAGCTGTAAGCGCCCCCCGCGCGCGTACCGTCGATGTCGGTACCGCGCACGTAGCGGGCCGTCAGGCTCAGCCCTGGCACGCCAAGCGTGGCGAAGTCATAGTCGTAACGGGCTTCCCAGGCTCGCTCATTGGGGTTGTTGAAGTCGGAAACCTGCGAGGCGGCATCCAGTTGCAGGTCATAGGTGTTCCACACGTAGTCGAACGGCGTGTCGCCATCGATGCGTGTGTAGGACAGCTTGAAGCCATGAGCGCCGGCAGCCAGACCGGCATGCACGCTCCATGAGTCGTTGTCGATCTGGCCGGCCAGCGCCTGGCCGCTGTCACGGGTGCGGTAATAATTGAGGCCGGTCTTCAGGCTCAGCTCGCTACCCAGCGGCTGCACATGGTCGACGCTGAAGAACGACTGGTTCCATACGTCGTCGAGGCGGCTGCTGTGCAGGCGCAAGGTGAGCTGATCGTTGAACGAGTAATCGCCACCCAGGTACACCACATCGTTGGCGCCCTTGATACGCCCGGCATAGACGGTGCCGAGATCACCACGGTGGTTGCTGGCGTTGCGGTCACTGCTCGACTCCAGCTTGCCGCCCTGCAGGCTCAGGCCATCCAGCGAGTTGTTGTTGAAGATGAAGCCGCGCAGTGTCTGCGGCAGCAGGCGAATGTCGCTGGCGTGCAGCACCGGGCTGGTCGGGCTTACGTCGCCATAGCGCAGTTCGGTGTCGAAGGCGCGCACCTTGAGCGCGGCGCCAACCTTGCCGTAGCTGTCCTTGGGCTCGCCATCGAAGTTGCTCCCCGAGCGCGACACGATGCCAGGCACGCCGACACCATTGCCGACTGCCCCATTGCCGCCATCGAGCTTGAGCCCGACCAGCCCCTGCACATCCACGCCGAAGCCGACAGTGCCACGGGTGAAACCGGATTGCAGATTGGCGATGATGCCGTGGCCCCATTCACGATGCAGGCTCTGCCGCTGACCATTGTTGGGGTTGAGGGTGAAGTCGCCGTTGCGATAGTCCTGGCTGAAGAAGAAGTTGCGGTTGAGCACATGGATCTGCGTGCCGTCGATGAAGCCTTCATCATCGCTGTCGGCAAACGCGGGGCCGGCCAGCAGGATGGCCAGAGAAAGAGCTGTTCTGTAGCAAGCGGTAGAGCGCATGGCAGTGATCCTTGGAATGACGAGGTAGGCGCCTTTCCAGGCGCTGCAAATCCAGTTGTTCCAACAACCATGCCAACAGAAAAAATCATTGTTATTCAATCAGTTGAACAATCTACTCAACAATATGATGCACCGTCTGCGGAGCAATCTGCACAACTGCTGTTGCCGGCGCCACAGCGCTTTCGTCAGGAAAAAAAACGCGGCCTGGGCCGCGTTGAATGGAACATCACCTACTCAGTAAAAGGCGGTATAACCACAGCGTTCCACAGCCGTCGCCACCGCTCAGTCAGCCTTGCCGCCCAGGTAGAAATGCTGAATATCTTCCCGCGCGGCCAGCTCGGCAGCACTGCCCTCACCCACCACCCGGCCGTTCTCCAGGATGTAGGCATGGCTAGCATGGCGCAGGGCAACGTTGATGTTCTGCTCGGCCACCAGAAAGCTCACGCCCTCCTGCGCATTGAGCTGGGCGACGATGGCGAAGATCTCCTCGACGAGGATCGGCGCCAAGCCCATCGAGGGTTCGTCGAGCAGCACCAGGCGCGGTTTGGTCATCAGCGCGCGGCCGATGGCGAGCATCTGCTGCTCACCGCCGGAAGTCAGCCCAGCCTGAGTCTTGCGCTTGGTCTTCAAGCGCGGGAACCAGGCATAGATGCGCTCCAGATCCTGCTCCAGTTGGCGCCGCGTCGGGTTACGCAGGAAGCCGCCACTGCGCAGGTTTTCCTCGATGGTCAGGTGGGCGAACACATGCCGTCCTTCCAGCACATGGACGATACCCTGGCGTGCCAGCAGGTTGGCCGCGACACCGGCGGTGTCCTGCCCCTGGAAGCGGATATGGCCACGGCTGACCTGCGCCCGGTCGGCCTGCACCAGGCCGGAAATAGCCTTGAGTGTGGTGCTCTTGCCAGCACCGTTGGCGCCTAGCAAGGCGACGATATCGCCCTGCCCGACCTGCAGGGATACACCGGCCACGGCGAGGATCGCGCCGTCGTAGATCACTTCGATGTCCTCCACTGCCAGCAGCTCGCTGCTGACGGCGGCTGGAAGAGTCGCACTGGTCATGGATTGTTGCCCTCTGGTCGTCGTTCAGCGGGCGGCGCCTGCCGCCCCAAAGCCTTGAAATGCGTTGCCCGTGCCGGTCGCGGCTAAAGCCCCTGCCACAGGTGAAAAGCGAGCGCTCACGGCGCGTCACACGCACGGGGGGGCACGCCTTTCTCTTTCGCGTACTCGGCAGCCTTGGCGTCGATCAGGGGGCGCAGGGTGACATGATCGGCCTGCACCCAATCGGTGATCAGCTTCCACTGCTGGCCATCCCACTGCTGCACCTTGACGGCACCGCCACCCTCGTGGTCGCTGCACGACAGCTTCAGCGGCTGCATCAGCCCCAGGAAACCGATCGCCTTGAGCCGCGCATCGTCGAGATCGAGGTGTTCCAAGCCCCAGCGACCTTCTTCGCCATTGAGCGGCCGCGGTCCGAAGTGCTTCTGCGCGGCGCGGATCGCCTCGACGGCGATGGCGGCATTCACCAGGCCGGAGTTGTAGTACACGCTGCCGAAGCTCTTCGGATCCTTGAGGTCGCTCTTGCCCTTGTCGAGGATGTGTTCCTTGATGCGCTGGTGGATGTCGAAGTCGGCACCGCCCGGATAGGGCGTCAGGGCCAGATAACCCTTGCCCGCCTCGCCGGCCGGCAGCACATCTTCATTGGAGCTGGCCCAGATGTCGCCAATGATGCGATCGACCGGAAAGCCGAAGCGCGCCGCGGTCTTGATCGCCACCGGGGTGGACACGCCCCAGGTGCGCAGGAATACCCAGTCCGGCTTGAGCTGGCGCACCTGGCGCCACTGCGAGGCCTGCTCGTTACCCGGGTCGGCGACGGGAATCTGGATGTTCTCGAAGCCGTACTTCTCCGCCAGCAGCTTCAGCGGCCCCTGGGTTTCCCGGCCATAGGCGGAGTCGTGGTAGACGGTGGCAATCTTCTTGCCCTTGAGCTTGTCCAGCCCACCCTCGCGCTCGGCCACGTAGTTGATGAATGCCGAAGCCTCGCTGTAGAAGGTCAGCATCACCGGGAAGTTGTAGGGAAAGACGCGGCCATCGGTGGCCTCGGTACGACCATAGCCGAGGGTGATCAGCGGGATCCGGTCGGCCTCGGCCTTGTCCGCCAGGGCATAGGCAGCCGGCGCACCATTGGGCTGGTAGACCGCTACCGGAGCGCCATTGAGGCCGTTCTTGAAGCGCTCGTAGCACTCGATGCCCTTCTCCGCCGTCCACTCGGTCTCACACTCCTGCCAGACCAGCTTGACGCCATTGATGCCGCCTTCGACGTCGTTGATGTAGCGCAGGTAGTCGATCATCCCGGCCCACACCGGAATGCCGCTGGAGGCATAGGCACCGACTCGGTAGGTGGCTAGCGGGAAGAATTGTTCATTGGCCGCCTGGGCCGCCGACGGCATCGCGGCGTAGCTCGCGAGCGCCAGGCCAAAGGCGGCGACACCGCGTTTAAGCGTTGCATACATGGTCTTTCTCCTCAGGCGCCCAGCCCACGCGACGGTGGCCGGGCGCAGGTCATGGGGGTTATTGCTCGTTGGCGCAATTACGCGGGGTGATGCCCTTCTCCTGGGCATAGGCGGCGGACTTGGCCTCGATCAGCGGACGCAAGGTGGTGCGGTCGGCCTGGATCCAGTCGGTCACCAGCACCCATTTCTCGCCGTCCCACTGCTGAACGCGGGCCGCACCACCGCCCTCGTGATCAGAGCAGGACAGCTGCAGCGGTGGCAGCAGCCCTTCGAAGCCACTGGCCTTGAGGCGCGCGGCGTCGATATTCAGGTGCTCGAAGCCCCAGCGCGCTTCCTCACCATTGAGCGGGCGGTTGCCAAACTTGCCCTGGGCGGTGCGCAGCGCCTCGACGGCAATCGCGGCATTGATCAGGCCGATGTTGTAGTACACCTTGCCGAAGTAGCGCTTATCCTTCAGGTCGCTCTTGCCAACATCGAGGATGTGCTGGCGCAGGCGCTGGTGAATCTCGAAACCGTCGCCACCGGGGAACGGCGCCAGGGCCTGGTAGCCCTTGGCCGCCGTGCCGGCTGGGAGCACGTCGGCCTCGGAGCCGGCCCAGACGTCGCCGATGATGCGCTCCACCGGGATGCCGAAGCGTGCGGCCGTCTTTATGCCAACCGGAGTGGACACGCCCCAGGTACGCAGGAACACCCAATCTGGCTTGATCTGCCGCACCTGGCGCCACTGCGCCGACTGCTCATTGCCCGGATCGGCCACCGGGATCTGGATGTTCTCGAAGCCGTATGTTTCCGCCAGCAGCTTCATCGGCGCTTGGGTTTCCCGGCCATACGCCGAGTCGTGGTAGACGGTGACGATCTTCTTGCCCTTGAGCTTGTCGAAGCCGCCCTCGCGCTCGGCGATGTAGTTGATGCCCACCGAGGCCTGCCCGTAGTAGTTCAGCAGCAGTGGGAAGGCATAGGGGAACACGCTGCCGTCGGTAGACTCGGTGCGCCCGCCGGCACCATCGATCAGCGGGATGCGGTCGGCCGCGCCCTTCTCCATCAGCGCATAGGAGCCCGGAGTGCTGTGGGTGAAGAAGAACGCCGTCGGCGCGCCATCCTTGCCATCTTTGTAGCGCTCGTAGCACTCGACGATACGGTCGACGTTCCACTCGGTCTCGCACTCCTGCCAGACCAGCTTGACGCCGTTGATGCCGCCTTCCACCTCGTTGATGTAACGGAAGTAGTCGATCTCTCCGGCCCACCAGGGAATCCCGCTGGAGGCATAGGCGCCGACCCGGTAGGTGGCCATGGGAATGAACTGCTGGTTGTCGGCGGCCTGGGTGACGACCGGAGACAGGGCCTGGGCGCCGAGCACAAAGAGGCTGACGAGCAGGTGACGATGCAAGGGTTTGCGCATGGTGTGAACTTCTTGTGCTGGGGTGAAAGCCTCCTTTCCCGCGGTCGGGTCAAGGTTCATGGAAAGAGGCGGTCGTGCTCAGAATCGCAGCGGCCAGACCCTGATGCGTTCGCGCAGGTCGCCGAGCAGGCGTACCAGGCCTTCCGGCTCCTTGATCAGGAACCAGATGATCAGGCTGCCAAAGAGGATCTTCTGCAGGTTCTGCAATTGCCCGGCATCGACATTGCCGCCGAACAGCCACTGCCCGGCATGGCTGAGCAGAATCGGTGTGAGGCTGATGAAAGCCGCGCCGATGAAATTGCCGGCGATGCTGCCCATGCCACCGATGATGATGATGAAGAGGATCTGGAACGAGCGGTTGATATCAAAGCTGCCGGCACTGGACGTGCCCAGGTAGGCGAAGGCCCAGAGCGCCCCGGCGATGCCCAGGTAGAATGAGCTGACGGCAAAGGCCAGGCGTTTGTAGCGCTCCACCGGAATGCCGATCACAGAGGCGGCGGTGTCCATGTCGCGGATCGCCATCCAGTTGCGCCCGACCTGGCTGCGCACCAGGTTGACCGCGACCCAGGTCAGCAGCACCACGCAGCTCAGGGTCAGCAGGTAGCGACCTACCGGCGAGGCCAGGCTGTGGCCGAACAACTCCAGGCGCGGTGCGCTGATGGTGCCGGACGAGGCATGGTTGTAGAACCAGGGAAACTTGGCGAACACCCATTCGAGGAAGAACTGCGCAGCCAGCGTGGTGACCATCAGGTAGAAACCCTTGATCCGCGAACTGGGTATGCCGAACAGCAAGCCGACCAGGCCGGCAATCAGCCCGCCGCCGATCAGCGCCAGCGGCAAAGGGAGCCCAGGCACACGCAGCAGCAGGCCGTAGGTGGCGAAGGCGCCCACCGCCATAAAGCCGGCGGCACCGACCGAGGTCTGCCCGGTGTAGCCGGTCAGCAAGTTCAGCCCCAGCCCGGCCAGCGACAGCACCAGGAAGGGAATCAGGATCGCGTTGAGCCAGTAGTCGTTGCCCAGCCAGGGCAAGCCGACGAAGGCCACCAGCAGCAACAACGGCAGGCCCACTGGCCAGCGACGGCGCACCAGGGTCAGCGGCGCCTCGTCGAAGCCGGCGCCCAAGCGTGAAACGGTAGCGGTCATTGCGTCATACCCGTTCGGTGGCCCGGTCGCCGAACAGGCCGGCCGGACGGATGTAGAGGAAGATCAGGGCGAGGAAATAAGCGAACCAGGGCGTGATGCCGCCGCCGATCAGCGGGCCTATGTAGGCTTCGGCGAGGTTCTCGGCGGCACCGACGATCAGCCCGCCGACGATGGCTCCGCCAATCGAGGTGAAGCCGCCGATGATCAGCACCGGCAGCGCCTTGAGCACGACCAGCGAGAGCGAGAACTGCACGCCCTGGCGCGCCCCCCAGAGCAGCCCGGCCACCAGCCCGACCATTCCGGCCACGGCCCAGACGATCTGCCAGATGCGGTTGAGGTTGATGCCCAGCGACAGCGCCGCGCGGGTATCGTCGGCCACCGCACGCAAGGCCACACCGATGCGGGTCTTGTTGAACAGCAGCGCCAGCACCGCCACCAACAAGGCGGAAACGCCGGAGGCGACCAGGTCGAACTGGCTGATCATCAGTTCGCCGACGAACAGCGGGACGTCCTCGATGCCCAGATCCAGCGCGCGCACCTGGGCGCCCATCAAGCCCTGGGCCAGGCCCTCGATGATGAACGACAGGCCGAGGGTGGCCATGAACAGGGTGATCTGCGAACGATTGACCAGGGGCCGCAGCACCAGGCGCTCGATCAGCAGCGCGCCGACGATCATCACCAGTACGGTCAGGGCCAACGCCAGGGCGAACGGCAGGCCCTGCTCGTGCAGGCTAACGAAGGTCAGCGCAGCAAACAGCAGCATCGCGCCCTGGGCGAAGTTGAACACGCCGCTGGCCTTGTAGATCAGCACGAAGCCGATGGCCACCAGCGAATACAGGGTGCCGGCGAGCAAGCCGCCGATTAAGGTTTCCAGGAAGAAGTTCATCCGTGCGGCGCTCCCAGGTAGGCGGCGATCACATCGGGATTGGCCTGCACTTCGGCCGGTGTGCCATCGCCGACCTTGCGCCCGTAGTCCAGCACCACCACGTGGCTGGACAGCCCCATGACCACCTGAATGTCGTGTTCGATGAGAATCACCGTGGTGCCGAGATCACGGTTGATATCGGCGATGAAGCGGCTCATGTCCTGTTTCTCTTCAGCGTTCATCCCCGCCATCGGCTCGTCGAGTAGCAGCAGGGTCGGCTGCGCGATCAGGGCACGCCCCAGCTCCACGCGTTTCTGCAGGCCATAGGCCAGGCTGCCCACGGCAACGTCGCGCCAGGGCTGCAGCTCGAGGAACTCCAGCACCTGCTCGGCGCGCTCGGCGAAAGCCCGGGCCTCGCGCCGGGCACGTGGCAGGCCCAGCGCCTGTTCGAGAAAGAAACTGCGCTGGAAACGCGACAGACCGGTAAGCAGGTTGTCCAGCACACTCATCTTCTTGAACAGCGCATTGTTCTGGAAGGTACGGCCGATCCCCAGCCGCGCCGCCTGCAGCGGGTGCGGCCGGCGCAACGGCTCGGTGGCGAAGAACAGCTGGCCGGCATCGGCCCGGTAGACGCCATTGAGGATGTTCAGCAGCGAGCTCTTGCCGGCGCCATTCGGCCCGATCAGGGCGCAGATCTCGCCGCGCCTGACGCTGAAGGACAAGTCGGAAATCGCCTTCACGCCCTTGAACGACAGCGACACGTTGCGCACCTCCAGCAAAGCACTCATGCCGCGCGCTCCAGATATTCGTGCAGCCATGACAAGCGTGCCGGGCCTTGTAGCGCCACGCTGGCAGACGCACTTGGCACCTCGATCCGGCGCAAGCGATGGAAGCCGAGCAGACGCCGCACCCGCTGCTTCAGCCAGCGACGCAAGCCCTGGTGTGGATTCTCCAGCGTCCAGTCACACAAACGCCGTCGCCAACTGCCTGGTGGCGCCAGGCGGGCATCGATTTCGCCCGCCAGCGCCTCGACCCCCGCAGCGGACAACAACAACCCGGTCGGGGCGATTTCGCGACGGTCGCGACCAGCAGACTCGCTAGTTTCCGGGAAGGCTAGACTTTCGCCATGTTGCAACCAACGGCTCAGCAAATGCCCCAATCCCTCATGCCATTCGGTGCCCTCATCGACCCACAGCACGTCATCTTCGGCGACCTGCGCCCAACCCTGGCGCTGCGCCACCGGCGCCTCGCCGACAAACAGCGTCGACAGCGGCTGCACCTGCCACAAGCCGTTGCTCACGACATTGGCCTGGGCGGAAAACAAACGCAGTGGCCACAGCTCGGCAAGGCCGCTACCCAACCAGTGCGACACGTCTTCACGGCGTTGGACGAAGGCGAACGTCGGACGCCCCTGGCGCAGTTGCCGTTGCAGCTCATCGCCACGGCTGTCGCGGCCAATCACCAGACTCTGGCCGCCAAGCGGGTGGGCAGCCAACGCCAGAATCAGCAGGCTCGGCTCGAAGGCACCACTCAATGCCAGGCGCTGCCCGGGGCCGAACCCCTGCTGGCGCAAGCCGTTGGCAACCCGCTCGACCTCGTGCTGCACATCGATCCAGCGCCAGGCCTTCCACGCACCAAGACGGCGATGACGCAGGGCGATTTGTGTCGGCCGTTCTCTGGCCCAACGCTGCAGCGCCGTCAGCGCGCTGTCGGCCACTACGTCGGGCAACGGCGGATAGCGTTCATGAATGCTCATGCGATGACTCCTCTGCCGATTCAGGCCGGCTCGGCCAGGTTGACATCGACGTTTTCGCGCTGCTGGCTGAGGTCGCGATAGCCGGCGCCAGGATGGTTGGCGGGCAGTCGCGGGCCATCGCCGAACAGCTTCTCGCGCAGGGTTCCGGAACGATATTCGGTCTTGTACACACCGCGTTTCTGCAACTCGGGCACCAGCAGCTCGACCACATCGCGGAAGGTTTCGTGGGCCAGGACGTAAGCCAGGTTGAAGCCGTCCACGTCGGTTTCCTCGACCCAGGCCTGCAGCTCGTCGGCGACGGTCTGCGCACTGCCGACGATCAGCGGGCCGAAGCCGCCAATACCAACCCAATCGGCCAGTTCCTGCACCGTCCATTGCTTATTGGGGTCGGCGGTGGAAAAGGTTTCCACTGCCGACTGAATGGCATTGGTATGGATATGCTTGAGCACCTGGTCGGGCCGGTACTGGCCGAAGTCGATCCCCGTCCATCCCGAGATCAGCGCCAGCGCACCTTCGTAGCTGGTATATGACGTGAGCTCCTGCCACTTGGCCTGAGCCTTGGCGTCGGTCTCGTCGACGATCACCGTCTGCAGGTTGAAGATCAGCACCTTGCGTGGATCACGCCCGGCCTCGGCAGCGCGACGGCGGATGTCGGCCACGGTTTTCTTCAGGATCACCTTGGACGGTGCGGCGACGAACACGCACTCGGCGTGTCCGGCGGCGAAGTCCTTGCCACGGCTCGACGCCCCCGCCTGATAGAGCACCGGCGTGCGCTGCGGCGAAGGCTCGCAGAGGTGGATGCCGGGCACCTGGAAGTGCTTGCCCTGATGGCGGATCGCATGAACCTTGCTCGGATCGCTGAAAATACCGCGCTCGCGATCACGCAGCACAGCGCCCTCTTCCCAGCTCCCCTCGAACAGCTTGTAGAGCACTTCAAGATATTCGTCGGCGTAGTCGTAGCGCGCATCGTGGTCGCTCAGCGCCTTCTGCCCGAGGTTGCGCGCGCCGCTGTCGAGGTACGAGGTAACGATGTTCCAGCCGATGCGCCCCTTGGTCAGGTGATCCAGGGTCGACAGGCGCCGGGCGAAAGGGTACGGGTGCTCGAACGTCAGCGAGGCGGTGAGGCCAAAACCGAGGTGTTCGGTAACCAGCGCCATCGGGGTGATCAGCGCCAGCGGATCATTGACCGGAACCTGGGTCGCCTGGCGGATCGCCGCATCGCCATTGCCGCCCAGCACGTCGTAGATGCCGATCACGTCGGCGATGAAGATGCCGTCAAACTTACCGCGCTCAAGCAACTTGGCCAGATCCGTCCAGTATTCCAGATCCTTGTATTGCCAGGCGCGATCCTTGGGGTGCCTCCAGAGTCCGGGCGACTGATGGCCGACACAGTTCATCTCGAAGGCGTTCAAACGAATTTCACGTGGCATGGGGGCTCCTGATCGATAGGCTCGGCACCCTGTTTCGGCGCCTCTCAATGCTCCATCAACACAATCCATGCCAATAAATATTTTTTTTATTTACAATGACATAGAGATTACTCGAAGCAGCTTTAATGCCTGCAGGACGACATCACTGCTGATCAGCTGTACAACAGCGAACAGTGTTGATGCGCAGCGAGAAACATGCCGAGCTCTGCGACCCGGTCATGAGTACACCGCATTCAGCCAATCTTGATAAATATCAAGGTCATCGAGCCCCACTGCGTCACGCTTGGCCTGAACCGGTGGGCCTTCATCGAGGCTGCCACCGCGGTGGAGGCCATCATGAACACTTACTCAAGACTGCTGCTGATCTGCCATCCAGACCTGCACCCTTCGCCTGCCCTGACGCGTGCTCAAGCGCTGAGCAGTGCGACAGGTGCTACCTTGCACCTGGTGGCGCTCAGTCAATTGCCCTCGCGCCTGGCAACCCTGGACCAGGTGCTACGCAAAAACGCCCGCAAGCAGGACGCCGAGCATCGAAAGGCTTGGCTCGCTGACCAGGTGAAGGCGATGGGCGAACTGGGCATTACCGCCTACGCCGAGACACTGGACGATCAAGACCCGCTCAAGGACTTGATCCGGCTGGCCCAACTGCACCGGATAGGGATGGTGATCAAGGACATCCAGCACGAAACCGCCTTGAGCCGTGCCCTGCTCACGCCATTGGACTGGCAATTGCTACGCCGCTGCCCGATCCCGCTGCACCTGGTAGCCCAGGCTGAAACGACGCTGCCAGCGCGCGTACTCGTCGCCGTGGACCTGGTCGAGCACGACCCGCTGATCGAGAAGCTCAACGACCACATCCTGCAATCGGCACAGGCACTGGCACAACGCTGCAAGGCGCAACTGCATCTGCTGCAGGCCTACGAACCCAGCGCCAGCTTCGTTGCCTATGCCGCCGCACCCGTTGCCTGGACAGACAAACTGGCCGAGGAAATGTCCGGTCGTGCGCGCGAGCGCATGGCGACGTTCGGCGGCCGTTATGGCATCAAGCCAGATCACCTGCACCTGGTGCGGGGTGCTGCCCGTAACGTGGTCAGCGAATACGCGAACCAGCAAGGCTTCGATGTGGTGGTGATGGGCACGCTCTACCACGAGGGGGTGAGCAAGGTCGTCGGCAGTACTACCGAGCAAACCCTGTACAAGATTCACTCCAGTATTCTGGCGATTCACGGTTGAACGATCGCCCGCTGGCTATGCTCGACTGGATACTCATCAAACCGCACAGTGCCATGCAGCTCATGTCGCTGTGAACGACCTCTGGAGCGCAGGGCATGAATGACACACCGCCGTTGCTGTTCGCCTTGCAAGGCAGCCAGGCCTATGGGAATGCCTTGGCGCAACGCTTGGGCAGGAAACTGTCTGCACATGAAGAGCGCGACTACGAGGACGGAGAGCACAAGTGCTGGCCTGGCGAATCGGTGGACGGTCGATCGGTCATCGTCTTTCACTCGCTGTATGGTGACGCGCACCACAGCGCGCATGACAAGCTATGCCGGTTGTTGTTCTTCTGTGGCGCGCTCAAGGACGCTGCTGCCCGCCAGGTGACGGCAGTCACGCCTTACCTCTGTTATGGTCGCAAGGACCGCAAGGTGGAGTTTCAGGACGCTATCATCACCCGCCATGTGGCTCGGCTGATGGAAAGCTGCGGCGTGGACCGCATTGTGGCGCTGGACGTGCACAACCCCAGCGCCTTCGACAACGCCTACCGAATCCCGAGCTGGAACCTGCAATGCACCCAGCTATTCGCCCAACGCCTGGCCCCGCTACTCGGTGAGCAGGCGGTCACGGTCGTGTCACCGGATATCGGTGGCGTCAAACGCGCGGAGCAGTTTCGCCAGGCCCTGGCGCACCTGCTGGCGCGCCCGGTCTCGGTGGCCATGATGGAAAAACACCGCCAGCAGGCAGGCCTGAGCGGCGAACACCTGGTCGGTAACGTGGCAGGCAGCACCGTCATCGTGTTCGATGACCTGATCAGCACGGGGCAGACGCTGCTACGCGCTGCCCAGGCCTGCCGGCAGGCCGGAGCCAGCCGCCTACTGGCTGCGGCCACCCACGGCCTGTTCACCACCGGTGGCGAGCTGTTCGACAGCGGCGCGTTCGAACGGGTACTGGTGGCCGACAGCATCGCCCCCTTTCGCCTGCCCGTGCGATGCCTGGCGCAACTGGATATCGTCGATACCAGCGCCTTGGTCGCCGAGTTGCTTGCCAACCGTCCGGGCACTGGCGCATGACCCCGGTGCAGGCGGCGCCGGCGGAGTGTCCCTGCTCCTGAAATCGTCGGGCCATTTGGCCATGAGGGCAGTGTCGCAGGCCATGCTGATGGTGTTCGCGCAGAGCATCATGGGAACCGCTATAACCGTCTACCCTGCCCCCAGCCAAAGGCGTAGCCCTTGAAAACTGAACCCCGGCACCATGGGAGCACTGCACATGCCTATCGACTTCAGACCCGCTCGAGTCTCGGACGCGCATGATATTGCGCGCTTCTTTCAACTGACATCGGAGGGCATGGCCGATTACATATGGAGCAAGCTCGCCGCACCTGGAGAAGCCTTGCTGAGTGTCGGTGCGTCTCGCTATGCCAGAGAACAGGGCGACTTTTCATACAAGAACTGCCTGATGGCCACTTTTGAAGGGCGCGTCATCGGCATGATGCATAGCTATGCCTTGCGCGCAACGCCTGACAGGCCAGTCGAGACCGACCCCGTCCTCGCGCCTTATTCCGACATGGAAATACCCGATACCTTGTACATATCCAGCCTGGCACTGGATGAGGCCTGGCGGAGCCAGGGGCTGGGTGCCGAGTTTCTTCGCCACGCCCAGCAGCGCGCTGACGACGCAGGCCTCGATGGACTGTGCCTGATCGATTACGAAGAAAACCACGGTGCACGCCGCTTCTACGAACGTCATGGTTTTCAAATTGTTAAAACCTGCCAGATCGTTCCGCACCCGATGCTGGGCGTCACCGGTGAAGCCTATTTAATGTATCGCCCTACTCACAACGTGCTCGAGAAACAGCCATGAACCAGAAACTGACCGTGTTCCGCGAACTGGATATCCAACCGCTGCGCGACCTGCCCTTCTTTGAAGAAGTATTGGAAGGCACCCCTCACACGCTGACGTCCAAGTACTATCACGATGAACAGCAAGGTCGCATTTCCGGAGAATGGGAAGCCAGCACCGGGGCGTGGCGCATTGACTACAAAGTCTGGGAGTTCTGCCATGTCCTGAGTGGGTGCTGCGTCATCGAGCTTGAGGGTTGCGCCCCGGTCACACTGGCCGCTGGCGACACGTTCATTATCGAACCGGGCGCCAAGGGCAAATGGACCGTAGTGGAAGACATGAAGAAGAATTTCGTGATCCTCGTGCCCGCGAACTAAGCCACTGAATGCTTGCTGAAGCCGACTATGCTGGTAGCAATCCACTCGTCGGCACAGGGGCTGTTAAATGGGCATGAAGCGCAGGTTGGGACGGGCTGCTTGGCTGATGCTACTGATCCACGTGCTGTTCTCGCCCCTGCTCCACGCAGACACCCCTCAGGTCGGGCCAGAGATAGAGGGTGTGATTGCCGAACCCGCCCCGCTGACCGTCATCAACCGCACGGTGCTGGTCTTTCGTGCGACGCTTCTGGGCGAAACACCCAAGGTGCGCGCCCAGCGCGCCAAGAAGGTCATCGAGGAAACGCTCCAGGAAACGAACGACCTGGAGGTTCGCGTCGACCCTATCCTGCGCAGCTACCTGGTGCTGCTGGGCGGGCGCCGTGCATTCATCGTGACGCCACTGGATGCTGCGGCCGACAACATTACAACAGGCGAAGCCGCCGAGCAGGCCGCCGAGAACCTGCGCCTTGTCGTCGAGGAAACCCGTCAGGCGCGTAGCCTGCGGTTCTTGCTCACCGCGATAGGCTACAGCGCTGCGGCAACCGTGGTCTTTTTCATGCTGGTAAAGGCCGCAGGCTACTGTCGACGCAAGCTCCTGGGGCTGCTGCCCAAACTGATGGGCAAACACTCCGAGCGCCTCAAGGTCGGCCACACGCAACTGTTCGACCTGCAGAACCTGTACTACCTGATCGACCGCTCACTCTGGCTGCTGTACTGGTTGGTCGTGCTGTTGTTCTGCTACCAGTGGCTGGGCTTCGTGCTGTCTCAGTTCCCCTACACAAGGTCTTGGGGGGAAAGCCTCAATATTCACCTGATGGAGCTGCTCAACTACCTGATCAGCGGTATTTTGCGTGCCATGCCCGGCCTGGCCGTTGCACTGTCGATCTTCTTCATCGCCCGTGGCATAAGCGCCTTCTCCAAGCGTGTGCTAAGGCGCATGGCACGCCCAGGCACGTTGAAATGGCTGACCGCCGAAACCTTGCAACCGACCATGCGCCTGACGTCGCTGGCGATCTGGCTCTTCGCCCTGGTGATGGCCTACCCCTATCTACCCGGCTCGGGTACCGATGCCTTCAAGGGGTTGTCAGTGTTGCTCGGTCTGATGATTTCACTGGGGGCGACCAGTGTCATCGGCCAAGGCGCCGCCGGACTGATCCTCACCTACACGCGCACGCTGCGCGCCGGTGAATTTGTACGTGTGGGGGATTACGAGGGCACGGTGACCGAGGTGGGCATGTTCACCACGACCATTCGCACCGGGCTTGGCGAAGTGCTGACACTCCCCAACTCGATGATTACCGGCTCGGTGACCAAGAACTACTCACGTATCGTGCAAGGGCCAGGCTATGTGGTCGATACCGTGGTGACCATCGGCTATGACACCCCGTGGCGTCAGGTCGAGGCGATGTTGCTGGAAGCGGCTCGGCGCACCGACGGCGTGCTGCAAACGCCCACGCCCCAGGTATTCCAGACGGCGCTGTCGGACTTCTACCCCGAGTACCGATTAGTGGCCCAGGCCATTCCGTCAGAGCCCAGGCCCCGCGCGCAACTACTGAGCCTGTTGCACGCCAATATCCAGGACGTGTTCAACGAGTATGGGGTGCAAATCATGTCGCCTCACTACCTGGGCGACCCCGAGCAACCCAAATGGGTGCCCAAGGAGCAGTGGCACGCGGCCCCGTCCAAACCTGAAAATACCGCGTGAGCGATGAGGCCTCACGTGCCGGTCAGCGCAATGATCAGCGGCCCACAGACCGCCAGCAGGACATTGGAGACGGTGAGGCCGATTGGGTCCAAAGCATGCCGAGCAGCGCCCCCATCCCCAACCCGCTATGCACCCAACCACTTTGAGTACGGCGCAGAACCAAGCTCAAACGTCCAGCGCCCCCCTGAGCAAGGCATCAAGCACACGCGCGACGTCAGCACCCTGCTCGTCCAGCAGGCATACCGGCAGCCCGTGCAAGGCCGCTTGCACACCGGCCAGCCCCTCGCCCGTCAAGGCCAACGGACAATCAATTTCCATCTGCAGCGAGCGCAGGCGCTTGGCCAAGGCAGGGCTCACCGGTGGCTGCAGCGCGATCACCAGTGCCGCAGGCTGCACCGCTGCACACAGCAGCGGGAGCTCTTCCAGCGGCTGCCCGCAGCCGAGCACTTCGATGCGTTGTCGCTCGCTGCTCAACAGCAGCCCGGCGCACAACACCTGGCATTCGGCTTGGCCCTCGGTACCCGCCAGCAGCACCCGCGGCGCATCGACCTGGTTCATCTGCAGGCGCAGCAGCAGCCGGGCGCGCAAGAACGTATCGAGAAACAGCCATTGGCTACGCTGGCCTGGCGCAGTGCCTGAAGCCAGCTCATGCCAAACCGGCATCAGCACGTCCCGCAGCACCGTGGCCTTTGGCAAAAGTGTGAACAGCTGTCCATGGATCGCTTCCAGCGCCTGCGCATCGAATGCCCTGGAAGCGCGCGCAACGGCGGCGCGCCAGTCGTCAAAGGCCGAGGGCTGCTGCACAGGCGCCTCAGGCTGGCCGGCGAGCCTGTCACCCACCTTGCTGATGGGCAGGCCGTTGGCGGTCCAGCGCAAGATGTCGCGTATTCGCTGCACATCCTGAGCCGTGTACAAGCGATGGCCGCCCTCGGTGCGCTGCGGGCGAATCAACCCATGACGCCGCTCCCAGGCACGCAAGGTCACCGGATTGATGCCGGTCAGGCTGACCACATCGCGCATGGGTAGCAATTCGGGTGGGGTGGCGTCGGTCATAACGAGGTGTCATCCAGAGGGTGATACATTCTAAACCCAGATGCACCTTCTGCGGCGAGCCTCCTTGGTTCATCATGCAACAAACGGCGCCAAAAGCTTCTGCACGGAAGCCTTTGGCGCACATCGCATACGAAATGCCTGTAGGTGAGCCCCATGATCAACGCAAAACTCCTGCAACTGATGGTCGAACATTCCAACGATGGCATCGTCGTCGCCGAGCAGGAAGGCAATGAGAGCATCCTTATCTACGTCAACCCGGCCTTCGAGCGCCTGACCGGCTATTGCGCCGACGATATTCTCTATCAGGACTGCCGTTTTCTTCAGGGCGAGGATCACGACCAGCCGGGCATCGCAACCATCCGCGAAGCGATCCGCGAAGGCCGCCCCTGCTGCCAGGTGCTGCGCAACTACCGCAAAGACGGCAGCCTGTTCTGGAACGAGTTGTCCATCACACCGGTGCACAACGAGGCGGACCAGCTGACCTACTACATCGGCATCCAGCGCGATGTCACAGCGCAAGTATTCGCCGAGGAAAGGGTTCGCGAGCTGGAGGCTGAAGTGGCGGAACTGCGCCGGCAGCAGGGCCAGGCCAAGCGCTGACAAAAAACCTATACAAGGACGTTGACTTGTATAGATAAAAGCTTAGGCTTCAGTTATACCTGTACAACAATTCAATGTTGTACAGGATTGCCTGGAGCCCAGTATGTCAGCGTACCTACAGCAGTTCGCCGAGCGCTTCGCCCGCCTTGATGGGGCGAGCCTCGACACGCTGGATAAACTGTACAGCGACGATGTTACCTTCCGTGATCCCCTGCACCAGATACAGGGGCTGCAGGCCCTGCATGCCTACTTCGAGCAGTTGTACGCCAACGCCACCGATATCCGCTACGCCTTCACCAGCGCCGACGAGGTAAAGCCCGGGCAGGGCTACCTGCGTTGGACACTGCAGTTTTGCCACCCGCGCCTGGCCGGCGGCCAGCCGATCACGTTGCAAGGCTGCAGCTGCCTGCATTGGCGCGACCGTGTGCATTTTCACCAGGACTATTTCGACGCCGGCGCCCTGCTTTATGAGCACCTTCCCGTCATGGGCACAGCAATCCGCTGGCTCAAAGGCAGGCTGGCATGAGCCGCTGTTGGCTGACCGGCGCCAGCAGCGGTATCGGTGCCGCGCTCGCGCAAGTCCTCCTGGAGCAAGGCCACCAAGTCGCCTTGGGCGGGCGCAACGCCGACCGTCTTGCCCCGCTGGCCGAACGGTTTCCCGGGCAGGCATTGCTGGCCATTGGCGATCTTGACAACCCGGAGCAGGTCGCCGGCATCGCTGCGCAAATCGAGCAGGCCTGGGGAGGCCTGGACATGGCCATTCTCAATGCCGGCACCTGCGAATACCTGGAGCCTGGGCATTTCGATCCGGCGTTGGTCGAGCGCGTCATGCGCACCAACCTGCTGGGCGTCAGCTACTGCCTGGCGGCAGCATTGCCCTTGCTTCGCGCAGGCAAACGCCCCCACCTGGTGGTGATGGGCAGTTCGGTAACCTGGCTGGCCTTGCCCCGCGCTGGCGCCTATGGCGCGTCCAAGGCCGCAGTGCGCTATCTGGTGGAGTCACAGCGAATCGACCTGGCCCGCGAAGGCATCGCGGTCACCTTGGTAAGCCCAGGCTTCGTGGACACGCCACTGACCCGGCGCAACGATTTCCCCATGCCACAGTTGTGGTCCGCGCAGCGTGCCGCCCGGCATATCGCCAGGCGCCTGCCCCGCCGCCCCCTGGAAATCAACTTCCCCGGTCTTTTCACCTTGGTGTTGCGCCTGCTCGGGGCGCTGCCCGCGCGTCTGCGCCTGGCGCTGGGCCAACGCCTCGCCCGTCATGAACAGGAATGATGATCCATGCGTATAGCAATCATCGGCAGTGGCATCGCGGGGCTGACCTGCGCCCATTTGCTGTCACGCAAACACGAAGTCACGGTTTTCGAGACCGAGCAATGGGTCGGGGGCCACACGCACACCCTTGATGTGGTCTGGAAAGGCCAGCGCCATGCAATAGATACCGGTTTCATCGTCTTCAACGACTGGACATACCCGAACTTCATCCGCTTGCTCGACCAGCTTCAGGTGCCATCACAGCCGACCGAGATGAGCTTTTCCGTGCATGACCCGATCACGGGCCTGGAATATAACGGCCACGACCTGAACACCCTGTTCGCCCAACGCAGCAACCTGGTGTCCCCAGGGTTCTGGGGGATGATCCGGGACATTCTGCGTTTCAACCGTCAGGCACTGGCCGACCTGGACAACCGGCGTATCGATGCCAGCACCACGCTGGGCGACTACCTTCAAGCGAACCGCTATGGGCAACGCTTCATCGATCATTACATCGTGCCGATGGGGTCGGCGATCTGGTCGATGTCTCGCGCAGACATGCTCCACTTCCCGCTTGAGTTCTTTGTGCGCTTCTGCCGCAACCACGGCTTGCTGTCGGTCAACCAACGTCCACAGTGGCGGGTGATCAAAGGCGGCTCGCGCAGCTATGTCGCACCGCTGTGCCGACCGTTCGCTGAGCGCATCCGCCTCAACTGCAAGGTTTACCGGGTCAGCCGCGACGAAGGTGGCGTGACCCTCGTGAACGCGGCCGGCACCGAACGCTTCGACAATGTGGTGTTCGCTTGCCACAGCGATCAGGCCCTGGCGCTGCTGGAAAGCCCCAGCAACCAGGAGCGCGCCGTACTCGGCGCCATCGATTACGCCAGCAACGACGTGGTGCTGCACACCGATACCCGTCTGCTGCCACGCCGCCAGCGCGCCTGGGCCAGCTGGAACTACCGCCTGGGCGGCACCGAGCAGGCTCCCGCCGCGCTGACCTACAACATGAACATTCTGCAAGGTATCCAGGCACCGACAACCTTCTGCGTGAGCCTCAACCAGACCGCACTGATAGACCCGGCGCAGGTGATCGCCCGCTTCCAGTACGCCCATCCCCAGTACAGCGTTGCAGCGTCCGCCGCGCAAGCGTGCCAGGAGCAACTGCAAGGGCAACAGCACAGTTACTTCTGCGGCGCCTACTGGGGCAATGGCTTTCATGAAGACGGGGTGGTCAGCGCACTTAAGGTGGCCGCGCACTTCGGAGAGCAACTGTGAACAGCAGCCTCTGCGTGGGCTGGATCAGCCACCGTCGGCTGACGCCGCGGGTCCACGCGTTCCGCTACCGGATCGGCATGTTCTACCTGGACCTGGACGAACAATCCTGGCTGATGGGCCTGTCACGCTGGCTGGGACGCTGGCGCCTGGCGCCGTTGTGCTGGCGCGAGACCGACTACCTGCCCGCCCTGACCCGCCAAGGCGAATCGCTGGCCCAGGCTGCACGCTTGCTGGTCGGGCAGGCGACGGGGCACCTGCCCGAAGGCCGGGTACAGCTGCTCACGCAACTGCGGTGCTGGGGGCTGTCGTTCAACCCGGTGAGTTTCTATTTCTGCCATGACCGCGACGGGTGCCTGACCGCGATCCTGATGGAAGTGCGCAACACGCCCTGGCGTGAACGCTTTCATTACGTGCTCCCGGTGCAAGGCAACCTTGCCAGGCCCTTCAGCGTCGGCAAGGCCTTCCATGTGTCGCCGTTCATGCCGTTGGACATGGACTATCGCCTGCGCTTTTTCCTGGACACGGACCATGTACGCATTCAGATGCAGAACTGGCAAGGCGGCACAAAGGTGTTCGAGGCCGACCTCGCCCTGCGCCGCAAGCCACTGGATGGAGCAGCGTTACGTCGGTATGTCCTGAACTTCCCATGGATGAGCCTGCGCACTGTCTCGGCCATCTACTGGCAAGCGCTGCGCCTGTTACTCAAACGCACCCCCGTGCATGACCACACCACCTGCCAGGGTGACCTGGCACTCGGCCAACCTTGCGAGGACCTTGATGATGTCAAATCCCACCCTGAGCGTTAGCAAGTTCGCAGGCCTTGCGCCCCTGCTCGGCGGGCTGGCACGAAGCACCGTGCTCGCCCAGTTGGGCAAGCTGCGTCACGGCCACCTGCGCCTGCTCAGCCACGGGCAGCAGTGGAGTTTCGGTGATGCCGACAGCCCGTTGCAGGCCGAGGTGGAGATCCTCGATGACGCCACCTGGAGCCTGATCGCCGGCAATGGCTCGATCGGTGCTGGCGAAGCCTACATTCACGGCTATTGGCGCAGCCCCGACCTGGCGCTGGTGACCCGCCTGTTCGTCGCCAACCTTGAAGTGCTCGACGCGCTCGAGGGTGGCCTGGCCCGCTTGGGCCGCCCTGCCCTGCGCCTGCTGCACCGGCTCAACCGCAACGACAAGCGCGGTGCCCGGCGCAACATTCTGGCCCACTACGACCTGGGCAATGCCCTGTTCGAGCGGCTGCTGGACCCCACCATGATGTATTCGGCTGCGCAATTCGAATACCCTGGGCAAACATTGGAGCAGGCCCAGCTGCACAAGCTGGAGCGCATCTGCCAGAAGCTCGAGCTGAGCCCTGACGATCACCTGCTGGAAATTGGCAGCGGCTGGGGCAGCCTCGCTATCCACGCAGCCACCCGCTATGGCTGCAGGGTCACCACCACAACGCTCTCCGAGGCCCAGTACAGCCATACCCTGCAGCGCGTCAAGGCCTTGGGGCTGGGGCAGCGCGTGCAAGTGCTCCGCGAAGACTACCGCGACCTTCAAGGCACGTTCGATAAACTGGTTTCGATCGAGATGATCGAAGCGGTCGGCCATCGCTACCTGCCGGTGTATTTCCGCCAATGTGCTTCGCTGCTCAAGCCTGAAGGCCTGATGCTATTGCAGGCGATCACCATCCGCGACCAGCGCTATGCCCAGGCGCAGCGCTCGGTCGACTTTATCCAGCGCTACATCTTCCCCGGTGGCGCCCTGCCTTCGCTGAGCGTGTTGCTCGACACCGCCAGCCGGCACACTGGCCTGAACCTTGTGCACATGGAAGATTTTGGCCTGGACTACGCCCACACCCTGCGACACTGGCGCGAAAACCTGCGTCAGGCACGCACTGCGCTGACGGACCTTGGCTACGACGACATGTTCCAGCGCCTGTGGGAGTTTTACCTCTGCTATTGCCAGGGCGGTTTCGAGGAACGCGCGATCGGTGTTGCGCACCTGCTCTGGGCAGCACCCCAGGCACGCCGCGCGCCCTTGCCTGGCGGTGCCTGATGCACAGCCGCTGGCTGATCGGCAATGCCCTCTGGCTGCAAGCCGGCTGGTGGGTCTGCGTGCTGGGCGCCGAGCGGCCTTTGCTGTTGCTGCTGGTGATTCCGGGCGTGGCAGTGCACCTGCGCCTGTGCCCGGACATCAATGCCGAGCTCAAGGCGCTGTTGCGTGTCACCTTTGTCGGCTGCGTGCTCGACAGCGTGCTGGGAGCACTGGGGGTGTTCGGTTTCGACGCCGGGCCCCTGCCGCTGTGGCTAGCGCTGCTGTGGTTGGTGCTGGCCAGCGGGATGCGTCACAGCCTGGCATGGGCCGGCAGGCACTGGCGAATCGGCGCACTGCTGGGGGCGATTGGCGGCCCTCTGGCCTACGTAGGCGGCGCCAGGCTGGCAGGTGTCGCCTTGCCATTGGGCGCGCTGGAAACCGGCCTGCTACTGATGCCGATATGGGCTTTGGCCCTGCCCCTGCTGGCGCGCATCGCGGCGCGGCGCTGACCGCCGACATCGCTCGGAACAGTAGCGCACCTGCTCCCAACAGCGTGCCCAGCGCTTGCGCCAGGTGAACGGCCGGCCACACACCACGCAAACCTTGCTGGGCAGAAGGCTCTTTTTCACAACGCCTGCCCCGCATCGAGCCGCGCCAGCAATGACTGGCCACGTTGCCACACCGCATCGCGACGGCCAGCGGGCATGCCATCAAGGCTGCGATAGACCAGGGCCAGGCGCGGGTTAGCCGAGAGCTGGGGGCGATGGCGAATAAGAAAATGCCAATACAAGGCATTGAACGGGCAGGCATCGTCTTCGGTCACCTGGTCGACCCTGTAACTGCAAGCCTTGCAATGGTCGGACATGCGCTGGATATAACGACCACTGGCGCAGTACGGCTTGGACCCCAGGTAGCCGCCGTCGGCGTGCATCACCATGCCAAGCGTGTTGGGCAGTTCGACCCACTCGAAGGCATCCATGTAGACCGCCAGGTACCACTCACAAATCTCGGTTGGCACGATACCGGCCAGCAAGGCGAAGTTGCCGGTAACCATCAACCGCTGAATATGGTGAGCGTAGCCCAACCGCAGGGTCTGCCCGATGGCCTGCGCCATGCAGCGCATGCGGGTGCGCCCGGTCCAGTAGAATTCTGGCAGCGCCCGGTGGTTGTTCAGGTGATTGAGCCCGGCATACGCCGGCATGCGCTGCCAATAGATGCCACGCACATACTCACGCCAGCCGATCAGCTGGCGAATGAAGCCTTCGGCTGCATTGAGCGGCACCCGCCCCTCACGCCAGGCTTTGTCGACGTCGTCGCACAGACGACGTACATCCAGAAGGCCGATGTTGAGCGCCGCACTGATGCGCGCATGAAACAGGTACGGCTCGCCTTCGGCCATCGCATCCTGGTAGTCACCGAAAGCCGCCAGGCCGAAATCCAGAAAATGCTGCCACAGCTGTTGTGCCTCGGCATGGGTCACGGGGTAATCGAAACCGTCGACGCCCCCGTAGTGGTCGCTGAAGCGCTGACGCACCAAGGCCACCACCGCTGCCGTGATGTCGTCTTGCGCAAAATGCGCAGCGAATGGGCCACGCAGCTGCCGTGGCAATGGCTTGCGATTGTCGCCATCGAAATTCCAGGCTCCCCCTGCCGGGCTGCCGTCAGGCTCCATGAGCAGGCCGGTTCGCTTGCGCATGCCACGGTAGAAGTGCTCCATACGCAGCTGGCGACGTTCTGTGGCCCAGCGCCCGAAGGCTTCACGGGAGCACAGAAAACGCGTGTCGCGAAACCACACAAGCGGCAGTGCGGCATCACGCAAGGCCTGCTCCAGGCGCCACTCACCGCACTCGGTCAAGTGAATGTGGGTGGCGCCCAAGGCTTGTTGCCATCGACGCAACTCACCCACGATGCTGCCGCTGTTACCCTCGGCGTCCAGCTCGACATAGTGCACCTGCCAACCCCGTTCACGCAGGGCCTGGGCAAAATGCCGCATGGCGCTGAAGATGAGAACGATCTTCAGCGGATGATGAGGTACGTATCGGGCCTCCCCCTCCACTTCCGCCATCAGGACCGCATCGCGAGCAGGGTCAAGGGACGTCAGACTTGCCAGGTCGAACGACAGTTGGTCACCCAGCACCAGGCCCAGGCGCATCGTCCGGGCTACCACTGGCTGGTGAGCGTTACCGGTACACGCAGCGGCGCGATGGGGCCGTCACGTTGCCCGCACATCTCATCATGCACCACCTGCTGCACCAGCATGCACGGCACCGGCGGCAGGTCGGCCAGCAACTGCCGCAGTTCGGTCGTGGAGCGCACGCGCACGGGCTGCCCCTGGGCATCGCTCAATGTCACAGGGCCGGCGTCGGTCAGGGCGCGCAGGAGGTAGAAGCCACCCTCCAGCGACAGCAGTTCAAGTTCCTTGGCTTCGCCGGTCGAAACCAGCTGGGTCAGCGCGATCAGGTTCATGGTGTGCCCTCTGGCAGGCGGCGGAAGAACAAGGTGATCTGGCCAATCTCCACGCCCAGCTTGCTCATGCTCGAGCGGTTGATCAGGGTGTCGTCATCCATGAGGTACATCCAGTCGTCCAGGTCTACCTGCCAGTGCCGCCCGTCGACCGGCAGATCCAGTTGGTAACGCCATCGCAGCGCGTTGCCCGCCACTTCGCCACGCGCCTCGCCGATCACGTCCCCCGCTGTTCCCCGCCAGCGCCCGGGGCCGTCCGGCACCAGCGTCCAGGTACGCTGCTGGCGTGTGCCATCGCTATAGAGAAAATGCTCGTCGAGGATCAGCCGTTCACCTTCGCGGCGGCTGTCGATGCGCACATGGAAGCGCTTGACCACCTCCCCGGAACGCTTCTGGAACATCCCCCACGCCTGAACCGGGCGCGAGAAGAACGCCGCCAGGTCCAGCTTCGGCTGCTCCTGGGCATAGTGCTCGATACCGACATTGCCACAACTGCCCAGAAGCAGGCAGGCAGCCAGAAACAGCGCTTTGTACATGTTCAGGCTCCTCGGTCATCGCCAGCCAGCCCAAGCAGCCGCTGACGCAATTGGGGGTCTCTGGCCCGCGGGTCAAGCCAGATGGCGAAGAAGGCCCGGGCGAACACCGGATCGTCGATCGCGTGGCTCAATTTGCCGTCGACGTAAAAGCGGCAACCCTGCCCCGGCAGGTACAAGCCCGTGATGCGCATGCCAGGGCTCACGTCCACGAATGCCTGCTCAATCGCCCTGGTCCATGCCGCGCGTTGCTGTGCCGTCATGCTGCCGCCACCCAGGCGTTGCATTTCCTCGAGGCTGGCCTTGACCAGCGTGTCCCGGGACAATGAACGGTGATACAGCAGCTCAAGGGCGAACGGCTGGTTCCAGTCCTGAACCGGGCCAACTGCCCATAACCGGGCGGTATACAGCCGCAGGCCAAACCAGGTGAAATCACCGGCGCCCAGCCGTTGCGCCGCAGGCAGCTCCGCTCGCCAGTCTGCCGCCGACGACATGGCGGCTAGCAGCAGGCACAGACAGGTCCAACGTGCAGGGTGCGCCATTCTGACCTCGAGCACTTTGGGAAATATTATACAATAGTAGACTCTTGTACACATATTCGCTGGAGCATGTACAGATTTCAATGCCAAGCATGCACATTTCTGCAAGCCTCGCGCCCCCGTTATCGAACACCCATGAAAGTCGAGATAGAAGGAATTGCTCATGCTGTACGTCGTCATGCTCGGTGGACGCCACCCACGGACCAATATCGAGGTCCACGACGTGTTGTTCGCGCAGGCGGACTCACTTGAACAGGCCTACCCCCATCTGCGCCAAGCCTGGTTCGGGAGCCGAACGGGCCTGCACATCGACTCATGGATGGAAGTCGACGGTATTGGCCGCTACCGCGTCGCGTTCAGTCAGGTAGCGCCTGGCCCACACGAACCCAGGTTGTTCTTCATCAACCTTGGCGGTTACGAGCCCGGAGTGTTTGGCGAGGCACACCGCTACCTGCTGGTGGTGGCGAAGGACAAGGCCGAGGCCAGGCAACTGGGCAAACAGCGCCTGCAGGCAGACTGGCTCAAGCCGCATACCGACGCGGTACTGGACGTCGACGATTGCCTGCCGATCGACTGGGTGAACGACCGTTACGTGCACTTGATCGAAGGGCCACATGACGGCTTACGGCAGTACAGCGACTATATCCTGCTGTGAGCTCACCCCTGCCAGGTGCAAGAACGTTGGCAGGCATCACAGGACGAGGCGCCAGCGCCCAGCCAAGAGGACACTCCGATGAGCCTGATCAACGACCTTCAGACACCCGCCAACGTGCTGGTCTGCGGGGCCAGCCAAGGGATTGGCCTGGCATTGTGCACGCAGTTGCTGGCGCGCGATGACATCGGGCTGGTGTTCGCCGTTTCGCGACGAGCCACCACCAGCCCTGCGCTGGATACCTTGTTCACAGAGCACGGGCGACGGTTGGTTCGCCTCGACTGCGACGCCCGGTCCGAGCAGGCACTGCACACTCTGGCAGCACAGGTGGGCGCCTGCTGCGACCAGCTGAACCTGGTCTTCAGCACGCTTGGCGTGCTGCAAGAAGGCCCGGCACGGGCTGAAAAAGCGCTCAACCAGCTTGATATGGCGGGGTTGCTGAGCAGTTTCACAACCAACTGTTTCGCCCCTGTCCTGCTGCTCAAGCATTTGCTGCCGCTGCTGCGTCGGCACCCAATGGCCTTCGTCGCCTTGTCGGCGCGGGTCGGGTCGATCGGCGACAATCACCTGGGGGGCTGGTACAGCTACCGTGCCAGCAAAGCCGCGCTCAACCAGCTTCTGCGCACTGCAAGCATCGAGCTGAAGCGACTGAACCCCGCGTCAACGGTACTTGCATTGCATCCCGGCACCACCGACACCCAGCTTTCCCGACCCTTTCAGGGCAATGTGCCGCCGGGCAAACTGTTCTCGCCCGCGTTTGCCGCCACCTGCATCCTGGCACTTGTGAGCCGTCACGGCCCGGCGCAGAGCGGAACGTTCTGGGCGTGGGATGGCACGCCGATTCCCTGGTGACGCGCGCGGAGAGTTGCAGGCCAAGTCGATGAACCAGCCCTGAGCGAGAACGGTCAACCCTTTATCTGACAACGGCAGAAGGAAGGGTGGAACGAATGGTTTCGTTTGATCTGCAACGGATGCTGATAGGCGACTTCCCTTTTACCTTTCTGCTGGAAGTTGCTGTGCGTGTTTCAGCGGCCTTCCTGGCCGTGTTCTTCTTTCTGAAATTCAGTGGCCGGCGCGGGATCAGACAGCTGTCCCGGTTCGAACTCGTGGTCATTCTCACCCTGGGCTCAGCTGCCGGCGATGTGACCTTTTACGAGGACGTACCGCTGCTTCCGGTGGCCTTGGTTTTCCTCACGCTGTTCATGCTTTACCGAGGAACGGTCTACCTCATGAGGCGAAACAGAACCTGCGAGGCCTGGATCGACGGGCTGCCGGTCACGGTAGTGAAAGATGGCATGTACGAAATCCATTCGCTGCGGCACATGAACATTTCACCGAATGAGCTGTTCATGGAGCTACGCCAGCAAGGTGTCGAGCACCTGGGTCAGGTTCGACTGGGCCTTCTGGAAACCGATGGCGATCTCAGTTTGTACTTCTACGATCAGCAAGACACACGCCCAGGCCTGTCAGTGCTGCCGGTCGAGCATCGCCCGGAGTACACATCGCCGCCCGGCGCCGGGTTGCATTGCTGCGTGAGCTGTGGTTTCCCGGCCTACCATGAGCCTCATGACACCCTGGCGTGTTCACGTTGCGGTCATACGGTCTGGTCGCCTGCATTGGATACCGTGCGCAACCGTTAGCAGGTTCTCCCCATATCGCCAGGCATCGAGCAGGAACTTTGCTTGCTGTTTGCAGGCCCTTATGAAAGGCCTATCAGCATGAGGAGAAAATGATGAGTGCCCAATTGAACGGTAAGCGCGTGGCCTTTCTGGTCACCGATGGCTTTGAACAGGTGGAACTGACCGGCCCGCGTGAAGCCTTGGAAAACAGCGGCGCGGTGGTCGATATCCTGAGCGAGAAAGAAGGCACGGTACGTGGCTGGAACCATGACGAACCCGCCGACGCGTTCAGCGTGGATGCGACTTTCGACAGTGCGCAGCTTGACCTCTACGACGCTTTGGTGCTGCCTGGCGGTGTGCAGAACTCCGACACCATTCGCTTGATCCCCGGCGCGCAGAAACTGCTAAAAAGCCATGATGCGGCCGGCAGGCCGGTGGCGGTTATCTGCCACGGCGCGTGGCTGCTGATATCGAGCGGGTTGGCCAAAGGCAAACGAATGACCAGCTACAAGACCTTGCAAGATGACATTCGCAATGCGGGCGGTACGTGGGTGGATGAACAAGTGGTGGTCGATGGCAACCTCATCACCAGCCGCCAGCCGGACGACATCCCCGCCTTCAATGAGCAGTTGATCAAGGCACTGGCAGACTGACCCTGGTTCTGTTCAGTGCGTGCTGGTTGCCCATGGTGGCGACCAGCGCGCGCTGATCACGCCAGCTGGATGAAAACCGAATAGCTGCCCAGCAACACCCAGAAGCACAGGAAAATCCAGGGCGTGCGCAAGGAAAACAGCAGCGATTTGCGGTGCCCCGCCTGAGAGGTTTCGGCCTCGCAGAACAGCGGCGACTCGTCATAGGCCAGCCCCATCAGCGGCTCGCTGCGCAGCAAGTGGCTCTGCTTCATCTGCCAGTGCTCGATAATCCGGAAGGCCGCGCGGATGCCAGGCCAGGCATTCAGTGTACTGAGCACGCCGAGCAGTGCGAGAAAAGCCGGGACCATCAGGGTGAACATTTCGCCCCAGCTTTGGTTCAGGTTACCCATCGATGACACGTAGGCGATCACCAGGAACGACTGGGCCGCAAGATAAGCGTCGGTACGGTTGGCCAGGATGGTGGTCTCATACTGAATTTCGCGTCGATAGAAATCCAGCCGCTCCTTGGGCGTACCGAACATCCTCTCGTTCGTCTGATCGATCTCATGTTCCGGCGTGGAAGGCGTGATGATTCGAGGCACTGCAGACTCCTTGATAACGTGGGCCTCACCCATGCCAGCAGGCCCCGTCAGCGGTAGAGCTAGGCGGAGGGTAAAAATTCACTGGGAATGGGTGCATCAACCGCTCGTCGCTCAGCACGAAGATCCACTTCAACACTGGCCTGGCGCGCCTTTCGAACGGGAATGAGCGTTCCAACCCTGCAGGAGCTTCCAGCATGAGCGACTACCCTACCCCTCCATTCCCATCCCAACCGCAAAGCGTTCCCGGTTCCCAGCGCAAGATGGATCCGTATCCGGACTGCGGTGAGCAGAGCTACACCGGCAACAATCGCCTCGCAGGCAAGATCGCCTTGATAACCGGTGCTGACAGTGGCATCGGGCGTGCGGTGGCGATTGCCTATGCCCGAGAAGGCGCTGACGTTGCCATTGCCTATCTGAATGAACACGACGATGCGCAGGAAACCGCGCGCTGGGTCAAAGCGGCTGGCCGCCAGTGCCTGCTGCTGCCCGGCGACCTGGCACAGAAACAGCACTGCCACGACATCGTCGACAAGACAGTGGCGCAGTTTGGTCGCATCGATATCCTGGTCAACAACGCCGCGTTCCAGATGGCCCATGAAAGCCTGGACGACATTGACGACGATGAATGGGTGAAGACCTTCGATACCAACATCACCGCCATTTTCCGCATTTGCCAGCGCGCCTTGCCCTCGATGCCAAAGGGCGGTTCGATCATCAACACCAGCTCGGTCAACTCTGACGACCCGTCACCCAGCCTGTTGGCCTATGCCGCGACCAAAGGGGCCATTGCCAATTTCACCGCAGGCCTTGCGCAACTGCTTGGCAAGCAGGGCATTCGCGTCAACAGCGTCGCACCCGGCCCGATCTGGACCCCGCTGATCCCGGCCACCATGCCTGATGAGGCGGTGAGAAACTTCGGTTCCGGTTACCCGATGGGACGGCCGGGTCAACCTGTGGAGGTGGCGCCAATCTATGTCTTGCTGGGGTCCGATGAAGCCAGCTACATCTCGGGTTCGCGTTACGCCGTGACGGGGGGCAAACCTATTCTGTGATCGTGCTGCCGGCGCCTGCTGACGCGGGCCTCGGCGCCTCTGGCAGAGCGGTATCGAGCCTGAGCTTGACGCGTGCCCTACCAGACGTCATCAGCGTTGAACCCTGCCGCCCACTGCTACTCAACCTCATGCAAGCCATTTTTCATTCGCCCGCGACGAGGTGACACCATGAATGCTATCGACCTGCTGGTTCAAGACCATAAATTAGTCAAGAAGCTGCTGGAAGAGCTCTGTGCGACCACAGAGCGTGCCGTGAAGAAACGCGCCGAACTGCTGCAACGCATTGAGCAGGAACTGCAAATCCACACCGCTCTGGAGGAGGACATTCTCTACCCGGCGATCAAGCAAGCCGGTGGTAAAGAGGAAGCCAAGATGTATTACGAAGCCAAGGAAGAACACCGGACTGTCGACGCCCTGGTGCTGCCTGATCTGCTTCATACGCAGCCAGGCACGCTTGAGTTCGCCGGTCGGGTCAAGGTGATGAAGGAGCTGCTTGAGCATCACATCGAGGAAGAGGAGGAAGAACTCTTCCCCACCGCGAAAAAGCTCCTCGGCAAAGACCAACTGGACGAGCTGGGGCTCGCCATGCAAGCCCAGAAAAAACTGCTCAAGGGTGAGCAACGGGCCGCTTGAATCAAAGGCGCCAGGCCGGGTCGGGCACGACCGGCCCGGCCTGACGCCAGGGATTAATGTTTGGGACTCGCTTCGATGGAGAGCTGGATCGAATTGCTGGAGTGGCCGGCCATGGTGGTCACAGTGGTGGCAGCCTGGTGCATCGGGTCGCACCGCCCAGGACGGCGCATGGTCGGCTTCTGCTGTTTCATCGCCAGCAACATACTGTGGTCAGTCTGGGGGTGGCATACCCAGGCCTGGGCTTTGATTGTGCTGCAGCTTGTGTTGTGCCTCATGAACCTGAGGGGGTGGCGCAAGAACAAAAGCGCTTCAAGTAAATCGCAGGTCACACTTGCCGGGCATCCCTTCGCACCGCCTGAGGAGGTACGCCCAACACACGGACGAATACCTCGCGCAGGTGCCGGCGGTCCCTGAACCCGGTTTCCTTGGCCACCACCTCCAGGCTGTGCCGGCTCTGCTCGATCATCAGCCGGGCAGCCTCCAGCCGCAGGCCCTCGATGGCCTTGGCGGGTGACTGCCCGGTTTCGGCGGTGAATACACGGGTGAACTGCCGCGGGCTCAGGTGCGCCACCTGGGCCAGCTCTTCCACGCACAATGGGCGGCTGAGGTGCCTGCGCGCGTAATCCAGGGCGCTCTGGATACGGTCCGTCCTGGGCGACAGCGACAACAGTTCGGAGTGCTGGCACTGCCCGCCAGAACGGCGTTGGTGCATGACCATCTTGTGCGCTACCGACCTGGCCATCTCGTTACCCAGATCCTTTTCCACCATGCCCAGGGCCATGTCCAGGGCGGCGGTCATGCCGGCGGACGTCCAAATCGGCCCATCGACGATGAAGATCCGGTCTTCCTCGACGTCGATCTTCGGGTGCAACTCACGCAACTTGTTCGCGTAGGCCCAGTGGGTTGTAGCACGCCGCCCATCCAGCACCCCGGCCTGCGCCAGAACGAAACTCCCGGTGCATAGGCCCGCAGTGCGCCGCGCAGCGTCGACAAAGCCCCGTACGCTGGCCAGCACCTCGTCACCGGGTGGCGTCAACGGCGTCAGCGTACCCGTCACCATCCAGGTGTCGGCCAGGCCAGGGGCAGCCAACGGCAGCGTCTCGACAGACATCCCCAGCGAGGAGCGTAGCGTGCCGCCCCCGACAGAAAAGTTCTCGAGCCTGTAAACCGCTTTGCCGGCGACGATATTGGCAAACTCGAACACGGTTTGCGTTGCCAGGCACATGATCTGAAAGCCTTCGGTTAACAAATAGCCGACCCGGTGCATGCTTGAGCCCCTCTGAGCAATGTCCTGAAAAACTACCATATACGTCCTTTAAGACAAAAACTGTCTTCTGCATGATGGCTCCACCCACACAAAGCAACGGAGTATCACCATGACACAGGCATTCAAAGGCACCGCGCTTGTCACCGGCGCGTCCACCGGCATCGGTTCGCTCTACGCAGAACAGTTGGCACGCCGCGGCTATGACCTGGTACTGGTGGCCCGCAACCGGGAACGCCTCAACGCATTGGCGGCCCGGCTCACCACCGAAACGCGGCAGAACGTGGAAGTGTTCCCGGCCGACCTGGCCAATACAGATGACCTTGCCAAGGTAGAACGCAAGCTGCGCGAAGACGCCAGCATCAGCATGCTGGTGAACAACGCGGGCATCGGCACCCACACCAGCCTGCTGGAAAGCGATGTCGAACGCATGGCCGAAATGATCAGCCTGAACGTCACCGCCCTCACCCGCCTGACCTATGCGGCTGTACCCGGTTTTGTAGCGCGCAAGCAGGGGGCGATCATCAATATCTCGTCCATCGTCAGCCTGGCGCCAGAACTGCTCAACGGCGTATACGGCGGCAGCAAGGCGTACGTCACTGCGTTCACCCAGTCCCTGAACAAGGAGCTGGCGGGCAAGGGGGTTCAGGTGCAGGCGGTACTGCCCGGGGCTACCGCCACTGACTTCTGGCAAATCGGTGGCTTACCGGTCGAAAACCTCGACCCCGGCATCGTGATGTCGGCCCAGGACCTGGTGGACGGTGCGCTGCAGGACTTCGACAACGGAGTGCTGATCTCCTTGCCGTCGATGCAAGATCTGCAAGCCTTCGACCAATACGAAGCTGCCCGGCAGGCCTTGTTCAGCCAGCTGTCCAGCAACCAGCTTGCACCGCGTTACAGCGCCAGCTGACGGATGCGCGTGAGGCGCTTACGCTTGGTAACGAGTGCCTCACACCATTTTCACTGAGGGAGAGAAAGTCTTGCGCTATTTGGCCAGTTTATCGACTTAATCCAAACCACTAGCCTGAGCTCACTTTTCCAATACCCAAGAGGTTGCGCCCATGAAGGCTGTCGTTTACACCCAACCCGGTTTGCCGATCCAGGACCCACAGTCGCTGTATGACGCGCAGTTGCCCGAACCCAAACCGGGTGCCCGGGATCTGCTGGTCGAGGTAAAGGCCATTGCTGTCAACCCGGTCGACACGAAAATCCGCGCGAGCCGCGGCGGTGAGCAACCACAGGTTCTTGGCTGGGATGCGGTTGGCGTTGTTCGCGAGGTTGGGCCAGAGGTCACGTTGTTCCAACCTGGCGATGAGGTTTACTACGCCGGTGCCATCGACCGTGCTGGCAGCTACAGCGAGCGCCATGTGGTGGACGAGCGTATCGTCGGACACAAGCCCCGCAGCCTGGACAACGCCAGTGCCGCAGCCCTGCCCCTAACTTCCATCACCGCATGGGAGCTGCTGTTCGACCGCCTGGGTGTCGAAGAAAACGGGGGCCAGGGCCAAAGCCTACTGGTGATCGGAGCCGCCGGCGGAGTGGGCTCGATCCTGGTCCAGCTCGCCAGCAAGCTCACACAGCTGGTGGTCATCGGCACAGCGTCGAGGCCTGAAACCAAAGCCTGGGTCAAGGAACTGGGGGCGCATCATGTCATCGATCACACCAAACCCATCCCGCATCAACTGGAAGCGCTCAATCTGAGCCAGGTCGACCATGTGATCAGCCTGACCCATACCGACACCTACCTCCCCCAACTGGTCGAAGTGCTTCGTCCACAAGGCAAGCTCGCGCTGATCGACGACCCGGCGCAACTGGATGTCATGCCGCTCAAGCGCAAATCCCTCTCCCTGCACTGGGAGCTCATGTTCACGCGTTCGCTGTACCAGACCGAGGACATGATCAAGCAGCATCAACTACTCGATCGCATTTCACAGCTGGTCGATGATGGGGTGCTCAAGACCACCCTCGGCGAGCACTACGGCACCATCAACGCCGAGCACCTCAAACGCGCTCACGCCCTGATCGAGAGCGGGAAAGCACGCGGCAAGATTGTTCTGGAAGGTTTCTGATCGCGTTCCGGTTCTGATCCAGGGCTCAGCTTTCAAGACCACCCCGGCCTCCGCTTCGCGAATGCACAAGCCATGAATCACCACCTGAAAGGAACGTTTCCCGGCGGCGGCTGGCCTCCTCAAGGTTTTGCAGTGCGCCCTTTTTTCCACTGCGCCCTGGAGACACCTTCAGCGTAGCCGGTGACACCGATCGCTACCTGCTGAATGCGGCCGCCATGCTGAAGGAAGGCCTCGACCTGCTCGCAGATGCGAACATGGGCTTTTTGGGCCGCGCTGGGGTACGTCTGGGACATGTTGGCATCTCGGTTATGAGCCACTGAACGACAGTCACCCGAGCAAGCACTATACACCCTGCATTGCCATCAGCGTCTGAAGCCTACCAAAACCCTGCTTTTGTCGACCGAAGGGCATGGCGATGGTGAGCTGCAAGCGCACAAGCCCAGGAAGGCTTGCCAGTACATATGGAAATACGTATATTCGGCTTTCCGCATGTACAGGCACCCCCCATGATCACACCGCCCGATGTCTTCAAGAGCCTCTCTGACGAAACCCGCGCTCGCGCCACTCTGCTTATCGCCAGCCTGGGCGAACTGTGCGTCTGCGAGCTTATGTGCGCGCTCAACGACAGCCAGCCCAAGATCAGTCGCCATCTGGCACAACTGCGCAGCAATGGCATGCTGCTGGACCGCCGTCAGGGCCAGTGGGTGTATTACCGCCTGAATCCGGAGCTGCCTTCCTGGGTTCACGAAATGCTTCAGGTCACCTTGCAAGCCAATTCGCAATGGCTGGCTGACAATGCCCTTCGGCTGAAGAACATGGACGGTCGCCCCGTGCGTGATTCCGTCTGCTGCTGATCATCACCAAGCGAGATTTTCATGCTGCCCGCCATTGCTGTCTTCGTGTTCACCCTCATACTGGTCATCTGGCAGCCCAAGGGGCTCGGTGTTGGCTGGAGCGCCGCGCTAGGCGCCATCATCGCCCTGGCTACAGGCGTAGTTTCCCTGCATGACATCCCTGCCGTATGGGCCATTGTCTGGAACGCCACCGCCACGTTCATCGCGGTCATCATCATCAGCTTGCTGTTGGATGAGGCGGGTTTCTTCGAATGGGCCGCTTTGCATGTGGCGCGCTGGGCTAACGGCGGCGGCTACCGCCTGTTCGCCTTCTGCGTACTGCTCGGCGCCGCTGTATCGGCGCTGTTCGCCAACGACGGTGCGGCGCTGATCCTCACCCCCATCGTCATGTCGATGCTGCTCGCGCTGCGCTTTTCGCCCGCCGCGACACTGGCCTTTGTCATGGCCGCGGGCTTCATTGCCGACACGGCAAGCCTGCCGCTGGTGGTCTCCAACCTGGTCAACATCGTCTCGACCGACTACTTCGGCCTGGGCTTCGCCGAATACGCATCGGTGATGGTGCCGGTGAACATCGCCAGCGTGGCGGCCACCCTGCTGGTGCTATTCCTGTACTTCCGTCGTGATATCCCCAAGCAGTACGCGCTCGATGCGCTGAAGGCGCCGAGCGAGGCAATTCATGACCACGCCACCTTCAAAGTCGGTGGGTGGGTGCTGCTGGTGCTGCTTGCAGGCCTGTTCGCACTGGAGCCTCTGGGCATACCGATCAGTGCGGTGGCCGCCGTCTGTGCCACAATCCTCTTTGCCGTGGCCGCTCGCGGTCACCGCATCTCAACCCGTCGCGTGCTGCGGGAAGCGCCATGGCAGGTGGTGATATTTTCGCTGGGCATGTATCTGGTGGTGTACGGCCTGAAGAACGCCGGCCTTACCGACATGCTCACCCACCTGCTGGACACGCTTGCCGAGCAGGGCCTGTGGAGCGCGGCCATTGGCACCGGGTTGATTTCCGCCCTGCTGTCCTCAGTCATGAACAACATGCCCAGCGTGCTGATCGGCGCATTGTCGATCCAGGCCAGCGGTGCAGAGGGCCTGGTACGTGAGGCGATGATCTACGCCAACGTCATCGGTTGCGACCTCGGCCCGAAGATCACCCCGATCGGCAGCCTCGCCACGCTGCTTTGGCTGCATGTGCTGGCGCGTAAAGGCGTGCGCATCACCTGGGGTTACTACTTCAAGGTCGGCCTGCTGCTCACGGTACCGGTTTTGCTGATCACCCTTTCTGCTCTGGCACTGCGCCTGAGCCTCTGACGTTCGCCCCCAGCGGAGGAGCCCTCCATGCGAGTCCTGTTCATGTGCACGGCCAACAGCTGCCGCAGCATCCTTTCCGAAGCAATGTTCAACCACCTGGCACCGCCCGGTTTCGAGGCAGTCAGCTCTGGCAGCTTCCCCAAGGGCCAGGTGTTGCCACGCAGCCTGAGCACGTTGCAGCAAGCCAATATCTCGACCAAGGGCCTGAGCAGCAAAGGTAACGATGCGTTCGAGGGCAACCCGCCTGACATCGTCATCACCGTCTGCGACAAGGCCGCGGGCGAGGCCTGCCCGGTGTATTTCGGCCCTGCGCTGAAGTCGCATTGGGGGCTGGAAGACCCGTCCGATGTCGTGGGTGACGAAGCTTCGGTCGATGCGGCGTTCCGGGCCACACTGGCCCGCATCGAATCTCGCTGCCAGGCCTTCTTCGCGCTGCCGTTCGATCACCTCGACCGCGAGCAGCTCAAGCACGCGCTGGATCGCATCGGCTCGCTTTGAACAGGAAGAAAACATGTCCGAGCAACTGCCTAACCTCGACCTCACGCTGTTCGACCTGCCGCCTTCGGCAACCCCGACCTGCGAACACAAACCTCGCATCCTGCTGCTGTACGGGTCTACCCGAGAACGCTCCTTCAGTCGCTTGCTGGTAGAAGAAGCCGCGCGTCTGCTGGAGCACTTCGGTGCCGAAACCCGCACCTTCGACCCGTCGGGCCTGCCGCTGCCTGACGATGTACCCGTAGAGCATCCCAAGGTGCAGGAGCTGCGTGAACTGGTGCAGTGGTCAGAAGGCCAGGTGTGGTGCTCGCCAGAGCGCCATGGAGCGATGTCGGCGGTGTTCAAGGCACAGATCGACTGGATTCCCTTGGCGCTGGGGGCATTGCGCCCCACCCAAGGCAAGACCCTGGCCGTGATGCAGGTGTGCGGCGGATCGCAGTCGTTCAACGTGGTCAACCAGTTGCGTGTGCTGGGCCGCTGGATGCGGATGTTCACCATCCCGAACCAGTCTTCGGTACCCAAGGCTTATCTGGAGTTCGACGACACCGGGCGGATGAAGCCATCGCCGTACTACGATCGCGTGGTTGATGTCATGGAGGAGCTGGTGAAGTTCACCGTGCTGCTGCGCGACCGCCAGGCATTCCTGGTGGATCGCTATTCGGAGCGCAAGGAAAGCGCCGAGCAGCTGTCTGAGCGGGTCAATCAGCGATCCATCTGACGCAAACGTGATTCAAGATAGTGGAAACGACAGGGTAGCGGCCAGCCCGCCACCCGCTCTGTTTTCAAGGCGTACCTGCCCCCCCATACGGTCGATGATGGTCGCGACGATGGACAGCCCAAGGCCAGCACCATTTGGGCTATTTCGGCTGTAAAAGCGCTCGAATACACGGGACAGGCTCTCCTCATCGATACCCGTCCCTTCATCCTCGACGACCAGTTCGACGCTGCTGTCCAGACGCCGCAGTGACACGGCGATGCGCCCCCCAGGCGGTGAGTGTTCTACCGCGTTGGACACCAGGTTCTGTAGCGCAATGCCCAGCGCGCCGGCGTCGATCTGCAGGTGGTGGTCCCCTTCGTCGATGTCCAGCGAGGGTTCCAGGCCACGGTCCAGTATCCATGGGGTCAGTTCAGCCAGGGTTTCGGTGACGACCTCGGCCAGGTCGATCCGGGTGCTGGCTCGCTGCCCCAGTCTTGGCTCGACGCGGGCCAAGGTCAGCAACTGGTTGACCACCCGTGTCAGCCGATCGACCCCGCCCACAAGAAAGCCCAGGGCTTTCTGGCGCTCGGCATCATTGCTGGCGGCCAGCGCGTTCTGCGCGTGCAGGCGCAATACGGCCAGAGGCGTACGCATTTCGTGGGCAGCATCGGCAATGAAGCGATGCTCACGCCGCAGCAGATCGTCGATCTGCGCCAGCAAGCGATTGATGGCCGCCTGCATGGGTTCCAGTTCAGTGGGAAGCGGTACCAGTTGCAGCGGCTCCAGCGAATCTGCATGGCGCCTGCGGATGACATTGGCCATGTTCTGCAGTGGCCGCAGCCCCCAGCCGATCGCAGCCCACACCAGCAGTGCCAACGCCAGGCTGCCAAGCAGGAACGGGAACAGCGTGTGGCGAACGATGCGGTCGATCAGGTCGTAGCGCACATCATCACGCTCACCCACCCAGATAAGCCAGTGTTTTTCCGGGACCGGCAAAACGAAACCGCGCCATTGTTCACCGCCACTGGAAAAGTCATAGAACCCCGGAGCAGTGGGTGGTGGGTCGATGGGTGGCGCACTGGGTGTATGCACCAGCAACGCCATGCCTTCACCCCAGACCTGGAATGCCAGCTTGCTTTCGTAAGGGTGCCCCACCTGGTGCCGCCCCGCTTTGCCCAAGGCATCGTTGAAGGCCTGATACAGCGCCTCACGCGAGCCCTCTTGTACCGGCATGCTCATGACGCCTTGCAGCAAACGCGCGTTCTGGGCCAGGTGCGCGTCATACACCTCGTTAATTTCGTGGCTGCTGTCGTGGTAGTTATAGAGCGCGAGCAAGCCGGTACCGAGTAGCAGCAAGAGCATCACGCGCCACAGCGTGCGCTGGCGAAGCGAGGTCATGCCTTGACCTCGACCAGATAGCCGATGCCGCGCACCGTGCGAATCAGGCCGTTGAACAGCTTCTTGCGCAAATGGTAGATGTTCACCTCCAGCGTGTTGCTCTCCGGCTCTTCATCCCAGCCATACAGCAGTTGAGTCAGGCGCTCACGTGTGAATACCTTGCCGGGCTGTGCCAGCAACTCATGCAACAGCACATACTCTTTGGGGGTGAGCACAACCTCGACGCCGTTGTATTGCACTTGCTGGGTGGTCGGGTCCAGGCTGACCCCGGCATGCTCGATCAGCACCTTGGCGCGCCCGACGCTGCGCCGCAGCAAGGCGCGCAGGCGTGCCTTGAGCTCATTGAGGTCGAAAGGCTTGACCAGGTAATCATCGGCGCCGGCATCCAGGCCGGCAATGCGATCATCGAGGGCATCCCGCGCGGTGAGGATCAGCACCGGCAAGCTGTCGCCGCCGGCGCGTAATCGCCTGAGTAGCTCGAGGCCATCCATGCGGGGCAATCCAAGATCCAGGATCACCAGGTCGAAGGTCTCGTGCTGCAACGCATGCAAGCCACTGACACCGTCGCGCAACCAGTCGAGGGTGTAACCCTCCTGGCGCAAGCCGTCGCAGATCCCTTCCCCCAGTGCGATGTCATCCTCAACCAGCAACAGCCGCATGTTCAGTCCTGTTTGTCCTTGATGGCCTTGAGTAAAGCATCGATATCGGCACGCCGGCCCTGGTCAGCCAACTCACGCCCCGGCCGGGGCGGTGCCTGCAAGGCTTTCTGCAGGGCGGCGGTAGCTTCAGGGTAGCGCTTCTGCCGATAAAGATGATCGGCCCAGAAATAGTTGCTGTCGATACCGTCGGGGTTGATCTGCAAGGCTTTGCGCAGCATCTTGTCGGCCATCTCGGCATCACCGAAACCGATAGGCCAGCCGGGCACCTGGTCATACAGCGTGCCCAGGCTGGTGTAGGCCGAACCTTGCAGGGCGTTTGGGTCCAGCGTCATGGCCTGCTCCAGGCTGGCTTTCGCCGCCTTGACCTTGCCCAGTGCACCGAGGCCACCCGTCGCCCCCGCCCAACTGCTGTTGATGATGCCCTCCCAGATCAAGGGTTCAGGTGTGCCGGGATACTGACGAACAAACGTTGCTGCATCGCCTGCCAGCTTTTCGAAGGCGTCGGCACGCTTATCCTTGGGCATTTGGTACTGAATCTGCGCCCAGCGCTGCTGCAGATCACTCAGGCGCTGGCTGCCTGCCTGGTCCAATGCCCAGGTGAAGGGTGCAAATGCCAGCAAGCTGGCAATGAACAGACGCTTCATTTGTTCGACTCCTTGGAGTGGCTGCCGATATAGCGGCGAATGACTGGCAGTTGCTTGCGCAGTGCGCGGTCGACCATGCCCGGCAACATGCCGTTGATACGCACGAAGAGCTTTTCCGGCCACCCCAGGTAAAGCTCGGTGCGCTCGGATTGCACCGCCTGGAGCACAGCACGGGCGACGTCCGCCGGGTCGTCCATACCAACTTTCAGCGCTTGATTGAGCGCAGTCGCAGCGCTGCTGTTCATCGTTGTGCGGGTCGCCCGGGGGGCGGCATACAGCACGTTCACCGTGGTATCGGCCAACTCGCGGCGCAGCGCTTCCGAAAAACCACGCAGCGCAAACTTGCTGGCGCAGTAGGTGGCGTAGCCGGGGTAGCCGATCGAGCCATAGGTCGACCCGACATTGACCACCAACGCCTTGGGTTGAGCGCGCAGCAACGGCAGGCAGGCGCGTGTCAGTTGCAGGGGAGCCTTCAGGTTGATGTCCAATAGCTCGTCCAGCGCATACTCATCCAGCTGGTCGAGCAGAGCGAAGCGATTCACGCCAGCAGCGTTGATCAGCACATTCACAGCCCCCATCTCGCGTGCCCGCTCGATGACCTGTTCGCGCCCTGACGGGCTGCGCAGGTCGGCTTCCTGCCAGCGCAGACGATCAGGGTACCGGTTCATCAGGCCAGCCAGCTTGCCCATATGCCGACTGACGGCCAACACCTGGGCACCGGCAGCGCAGAGCTGTTCAGCCAGCGCCAGGCCTATGCCCCCACTGGCGCCGGTGAGGATTACCACGGACTCAGCCAAACGCATGGTGCACCTCTTGCTGCCCGGCACGCGGCAAGCCCTGGAACATCTCGGTGTACAAGCGGTAGACGACCTTGGCCGCGTGGAGGACGGCCTGCTGGTCACCGGCATCGTCGAGGCGGTCCATCAACCGTTTGTAGGTCACCATGTGCTCCTGGTCGAGCGCACCGTGCGAGCTGAGGTAGCTGAACGCCTGGTCAGGCAGGGCCAATGTGCTCTGGATAACGCCCGCCGCCTGGGTGGCAAGGGCGATGCTGGTGCCTTCGAGCACGTTGACCATGCCGAACAACCCGACCGGGTTGCCACGGGCGATCAGGTCGTACAGGTAGGCGACCATCAGCTCGATGGATTGCACCGGCTGGCCATCGCGCACGGCCTCCCAGTCACCGCCGCACGCGTTGATGTCGTTGAGGATCCACTGCTCGTGGCCGTATTCCTCCTCAATGTATTCGCAGACCGCGCCGCGCAGCCACTCCAGCCGCAGCGGCAATCGAGCCCCACAGGCCATCATCAGTGGCACGGTATGACGCACGTGGTAATAGGCCTGGGTCAGGAACGCGACGTAGCTGTCCAGGCTGACCTGGCCGGCCAGCGCTTCGCGGATCACCGGTACGGCGAACAGCGCCTGACGCTCTTGGGCGGTTTGTACTTGCAGGGTGTCGAAAAAGGACATTGTGAACCTCACAACGAGATGTCGGACAACAGGGTGTGGTAACGCTGCAAGATCGCCTCACGTCGCGGGCGGCCATTGGCAGTCAGGGTTTCGTCAAGCGTGCTCAGAGGCATTGGCAAGCGGCGCCAGGCTTGCACCCTGGCGTAATCGGGCAATCGCGCGTTGCATTGCTGTACGGCCTGTTCGATGGCCTCGTCGCTGATGCCGGGATCCAGCGGCCAGAACAAGGCAAGGTTGCGTGGCAAGGCCTCGCCATGCACGAAAGCCTGGGCGATCACGCCACTTTGGCTCAGCTCGGCTTCCACCCACTCCGGGTTGACGTTGCGCCCGAAACTGGTGATGAACTGATGCTTCTTGCGGCCATTCAGGTAGAGGTAGCCCTCCTCATCGAGGTGGCCTACATCGCCTGTTGCCCACCACTGCCCTGTTACAGGCGGCTCTCCCAGGTAGCCCAGCAGTGTCGAGCCGGCCACCAGGACTTCGCCATCCTCGGCGATGCGCACCTGCACATGCGGCAATGGCTTGCCGACGCTCCCAGGGCGCACAGCCCCTGTGCGGTTGAGCGCCACTACCGAGGCGCACTCGGACAAGCCGTAACCTTCGAACACCGGCAAACCGACCGCCTCGGCCCGCGCGAGCAGGCTTGGCGATACCCGAGCACCGCCTACCGCCACCAAACGCAGTGGGCCGACCCGCATCAGCCCACGCTCGATCGCTGTCACCAACCCCATCAGCAGCTGCGGCACAAGGATCAGGCTCTGCGCCCCACTGAGGGCGATTGCGCCCAGCAGGCGCTTGAAATCGACCTGGCTTGCCCCTCCCATCCCCAACTGCTGCTGCGGATAGAGCTGCACACAAGCGCCAGCCATGAGCGCGGCGTAGACGCCCAGGTTTTCCAGCAGAACACCCAGTGGCAGTACCGCCAGGTATCGCTGCGGCGCGGTTGGGCGGCTGGCGGCCTCCAGCTCATGCGCCACACGCAGCAGGGTTTCAGCGCTCAGGCACACGCCTTTGGGCGTGCCGGTGCTACCGGAGGTGTAAGTGATCTTGGCAGTGCCCTCAGGCAGCGCCGGGGCGACAACACTGTCACGCCGCCAGACGCCAGCTGGCGCCTGCCGGGCAAAACCAAGCGCAATGAGCTGTTCGGCCCACTGCGCCTCGCACACGGCCGCCGTGACTCCGCTTTGCTGCAAGCAGTGCTGGAACTGGGTCGCGCTGAAAAACGGCGGCACTGTCACACTGGCGCGTTCGGCGAACAGCGCCGCCAAATCCCAGAATAGCGCTTCGGGCCCGTTATCCAGCACCACGGCGAAGGTTCCCGGTGGTTGGCTACGCAGGCAACCCGCACGGGATTCGACTTCGTCGAGCAGTTGCCGGTAGGTGTAACGCTGCGCATCGCCCTGAACGGCCACGGCGTCAGGATGCTCCACGGCGTGCTGGCGCAACAGTGCCTGAAAGGCAGTCAGTTCATGCCGCATGGCCGGTCTCCAGGGCTAACATGGGAAACCCAAGCCGCTCGAACATGCCCGCCTGCTTCAGGGCATCGAAGCCAACGCCTATGTTGCCGGCAAATACCTGGGGTCGCTGGTCGTAGTAGGTCCCCCACTGGTCCACTTGGCCCTGCAAGCGCGCAGGATCCGCTGAGGCCAGAACGGTGGGCACCAGCCCCAGTCGCCGGAAACTGTTGAACAGTGTCGCGGCGCCCGTGAATGCGACCCACTCCAGACCTCGCATGGCCAGCAACCACGTCACGGCGATGATCATTATTCGAGCGCTGCCGGCGCTGAGCGAGGCCAGGTTGCCCACCTCTACCATGCAGTTGCGATCTGGCGAGGCACCGGTTACCCGTGAAACGGCCGATTCCAGAGGCTCGTCCAGATACCGCTCAAGAAAGAGCGGCCCTTCGCTGGCCGGCCGCATGCCTGCCGCCGCGATCAGGCGACCGTGGCTACCCTGCAAGGCAAGCAGCTCCGGCAGGTAATGCTGCACATCCGCCTGGTGCACACTGGCAAAGCGCTCGTGTATGAAGTGCTCCAGCTCGCCTCGCCCATGATCGCCGCTAAGGTGAAGAGAAAGGTGCGCCTGATGATCGGCATGGCTACCGATGGGTAACGGAAGCAAACTGTGCCATTGATGAGACTGAGTCATGAAGTTTCCCCCGCCTAGGTGCGACGGAGGAAATTATCGGGGCCGAATCTGAATGCAATCTGAAGTCGGCTACTGTCGGAGCGCCTCAGCCCGGCGCTCGTTCATGTGCTGAACCGACTATGACCGAGCACGACGCGTACCCAGCTCGATCCAGACGGGCGCATGGTCGCTGGCCTTGGCCTCGTTGCGCACCCATGCATCGACACCCGCCCGTTTCAGATAAGGCGCAAGCTCGCGATTGAGCAACAGGTGATCGATTCGCAACCCGGCATTGCGGGCCCAGTGGTTACGGAAATAGTCCCAGAAGGTGTAGACACGCTCGTCCGGGTACAGATGGCGTATGGCATCGAGCCAGCCCTGGTCAAGCAGTCGTTGGTAACACGCTCGCGACTCAGGCTGCAGCAGTGCGTCCTTCAGCCAGGAACGCGGGTTATAGATGTCCATGTCGGTGGGCACGACATTGAAATCCCCTGCCAGCAGCGTGGGGTGGCCACTTTCCTGGAGGCTGCGCGCATGCTGGATCAGGCATTCGAACCAGTGCAGCTTGTAATCGAACTTGGGCCCGGGCTGCGGGTTGCCGTTCGGCAGGTAGAGACAAGCGACCAACACCCCGTGTGCCGCAGCTTCCAGATAGCGGCTCTGGCTGTCCTCTTCCAGGCCGGGCAAGCCGCGGCGAACCTCGAGCGGATCCCTGCCCCGCACCAGAATGGCCACGCCGTTCCATGACGGTTGCCCATGATGAAGGCTGCCATAGCCTGCTGCCTCCAGCTCCGCGCGAGGGAACTGCTGATCGGCCGCCTTCAGCTCCTGCAGGCAGGCAATGTCGGGCTGCTCCCGCTCCAGCCAGGCCAGCAGCGCCGGCAAACGGCTGCGGATGCCATTGATGTTGAAGGTAGCAATCTTCAGCGCTTTCATGCGTCCGGGTCGCTCACATGGGCCTGCACGGCATCTTCCAGCGCGCGGATATGCGCCTCATCGGCCAGCGCCTTGAGCGCCAACCAGTCGTCCCAGTCGATGGCACCGTCGTCGCGCAGGGCCTCGGCTGTGCGAAGCAGTTCATGGTGGTAGGCATCCGGTGACGCGCGCCGGTAACTGATGTCGTCGTACTGGGCGTACCAGGCTTCAAGCTCGGGAATGTTGCGTTCGATGCTCATGAAAGCGTCCTCGCTGTACCCTTTGCTTGTCAGAACCCGGGCACAGCGCGACGTTCAATCAGGACGTCACTGAAAGTAATGGGGATACCGTGCCATGTCGCTCTCCAGCTTGTTCGCATCCGCTGCCCTCTTGCGCACTTCGGCATAAAACAGCTGGCACTGGTTCTGAAACCTGGTGAAATCGCGGTTGGCGGTTTCAATGGCACTGCTCAGGTCGCTGCCCTTGAGGCCTTCGACAAGCCGCTGTGACGAGGTATACGCCTGCCAGCAGGCTTCAACCTGCTGCAGCCCCTTTGCAAGGTTCTCGGTGTCGATAGTCGCCATTGCAGCACCCTCTTTGGACCGAGCCTGGTCCGTCGGTGTGAATCGCCAGAGCGACGATAACGGGATGAAGCCTGTCACGACGCGCTTCGGCTAAGAGCGTAGACTATTTCGGCGCAGACGCATGGATACCAGGTTTCACAAGTCTCAGACGCATTATCCGCAAGCTCAGGAGCGAGTGCCATGGATTGCCTTCCAACGCTGTTCACAGACCGTCTTGTTCTCACACCCCTTCAGTTGGGAGATGCAGCAACCATTCAGAAACTGTTCCCCCAGTGGGAGATCGTCCGTTATCTGGACCGTCGTGTGCCGTGGCCTTACCCGGAAGACGGCGCATTGATCTATGTGCGCGATATCGCCCTGCCGGCCATGGTGGCGGGCCGCGAATGGCACTGGATGATCCGGCTGCGCGATGCAACCGAGAACGCCATTGGCAGCATCAGCCTGTATGAACAGCCTGGAAACAACCGAGGCTTCTGGCTTGCACCGCAGTGGTGGGGGCAAGGCTATATGCGCGAAGCATGTCAGGTCATCAACACATACTGGTTCGAGACATTGTCGCGTCCGGTCATGCAGGTTCCCAAAGCGGTTGCCAACCATGCTTCACGCAGGGTTTCGGAGTATGAGGGCATGCGCAGGGTGGCAACGCGAGACGGGCATTTTGTCGCTGGGCAGATGCGGGTAGAGGTATGGGAGATGACACGCAGTGCCTGGCTCGACAGGACGCAAACCTGACCCTACCTCGGCCTTCGCAGATGATGCAGGGTCAAAAGGCAGTCCAGCCTGCGGGCGCGGGCTTGCTCGCGAACACCGGCGAAGTCGGTGCCATGCACCGCCGGGCATTCTCCGCGGCAAAGGCGGCACCTGCCGGAGCTGTGGAAGCCCCGGCAAGCCCCGACAAAGGGGTCAACGCAGATAGTCCTGAACCCACTTCACCCAACAATCAGCGCCAATCTTCACCAACGCATCATTGAAATCGTAGTGGGGGTTATGCACCGAGCACCCATGGAACTCGCCCGTGCCATTGCCCAGCATGAAGTAACAGCCAGGCCGCGCCTGCAACATGTAGGCAAAGTCTTCGGTGCCCATGACCTTCTTCGGCATCTTGTCCAGCAGCGCGCCGTCGGCGAACAACGGCCTCAGGCTGTCACGCAGCAACGTGCTTTCGTGATCGCTGTTGCACAAGGCGGGCGCCAGTTGGGTGAATTGCACCTCGATCTCCACGCCATAGCTTTCTGCGTGCCCCTTGGCCAAGGCGTCAATGCGGCTGTTGATCTTCTGCTGGGTCTGGGCCGTGTCAGTGCGCACGCTCAGCAACATGCAGGCCTCGTCAGGGATGATGTTGTAGACGGTGCCGGCCTGGATCATGCCGATGCTGATCACGGCGTAGTCCTCGACGCTCAGGTTGCGCGACTTGATGGTCTGGATGCCACTGATCAGGCTGTTCAACGCCATCACCGGGTCTACCGACAGTTCCGGCATCGCACCATGCCCGCCTTTACCGGTAATCCGAATGCTGACACGTTCGGAAGACGCCATGGTAGGCCCCGCCTGCACCACGCACGTGCCCACCGGCAAGCCGGGCATGTTATGCAGCGCATACACCGAGTCGCACGGAAAGCGCTCGAACAGGCCGTCGTCGATCATCGCCTTGGCCCCTGCCAGGCCCTCCTCGTCGGGCTGGAATATCACATTCAACGTCCCGTTGAACTGGCGTGTAGTCGCCAGTTGCGCAGCGGCTGCCAGCAGGATCGCGGTATGCCCGTCATGGCCACAGGCATGCATGCGGCCGGGGATCTTGCTGGCATGCGCAAACGCATTCTTTTCGCCCATGGGCAGTGCGTCCATGTCTGCACGCAAACCGATGCTGCGCGGGCTGTCCCCCACTTTCAGCACGCCGACCACACCATGCCCGCCCACATTGCGATGCACTTCATAGCCCAAAGCTTGCAGCTTGTCGGCTACCAGGGCCGCCGTATCGGGGGTGTCGCCGCCAATTTCCGGCGCAGCGTGGATCTGCCGGCGCAGCATGACGAACTCATCCAGCTCGGCGGCTGAGCCCGGTGTTTGATTGCTCTGCAAAATACCCATATCACTCGCATCCTTTGTTTTCAGGGAAGTATCTGAGGCAGGCCAGGCTGACGACGCCGCCGGCCAGCAGGAAGTAGGCTGGCGCCAACGGCGTGCCCAGCGCTGCAATCAGCCAGGTGGCCACCAACGGCGAAAAACCACCGAACAGGGTCACCCCCAGGCTGTAGCTGACCGAGGTGCCGAACGAGCGCCTGGCCTTCGGGAAGCCCTCCATGATCAGCGCGAAGAACGCACCGGCACCGATACAGGTCGGCAAGATCAGGATCGCCACGCCCATCATGGCCAGGCCCATGTGCTGCACTTGCCCAAGCAGATAGAACACGGGCAGGGTCAACACCACCGGCGCGGCGACCGTCCACACCAGCAGGCGTTTTCTGAGCTGATACTTGTCGGCGAATTTGCCGGCCAACGGGCAGATGACGGCCATGCAACCGCTACTGATGCAGGCAATCGCCATCGCGCTGCCGGGTGGATAATGCAAGGCGGTGGTCAGGTAGGTCGGCATGTAGAACACGAACAGGTACATGCCAATGGTCGAGCTGGCCATCAGGCCGATGCCTTGGGCGATGCGTTTGAGCAGTTCGGCATCCAGCCCCTGCGCTGCCTTCTGCGCCGGTGCGGCCTCATGGGTTTCCGGCAACCGCGTGCGTATGTACCAACCGACTGGCCCGATCAGCAGGCCGAAGATGAACGGTATGCGCCATCCCCAGCTTTCCAGCGCGGCAGGGTCGAGCAACTGGCTGAGGGCCAGGCCAAAGCCGGCCCCCACCAAGGCGGCATAGCCTTGGCTGGCGGCCTGCCAGCTGACGCTCTGGCAGCGATTGCCGACCGCACTGGATTCCATCAGGAACACCGACGCGGTACCGACCTCTCCGCCTGCCGACATGCCCTGGATGAGCCGGCCGGTCACCAGTAGCAAGGTGGCGAAAATCCCGATCTGTGAATACGTGGGCGCGAAGGCAATCATTGCGGTGCCCAGGGTCATCAGCCCGATGGTCAGGCTCAAAGCGGCCTTGCGTCCATGCCGGTCAGCATAGCGACCGATGACCATCGCCCCGACCGGGCGCATCAGGAAACCGACGCCAAAGGTGGCCAGCGACATCAACAACGACGCCATGGCCGAGTCAGAGGGGAAGAAGTGCTTGCCGATCAGTACAGCGAAGAAGCTGTAGATCGTGAAGTCGTACATTTCCAGCGCATTGCCCAACGAGCAGGCGACCAAGGTTTTACGGGAGGACGATACCTGCGCGGCTGAATGCGCACCTTTTTGCAGGCTTGGCGATGTGGGTAGCGGTCTGATCATTGTTGTCTCCGTTGGCAAATCGCGGCGTGCAGCGAATATCAGCCAATCGGGCACCCAATACACTTGCAGTTTCGGCATAGGGATAACCAATGAGCAATTTGCCGGCGCGATCGTTGGCCAAATTGCCCTGAGCTGGCGCACAGTCCGCCCTCGCTCCGCGCGCGGCCCCAATAACGCCCACAGATCAGCATCCGTAGCGCAGCGTTGGCGCGGGTACGAAGCCTGTCTAACGCGGATGCGCTCGCCAATCCACACGCCGCGCCAGCCCCTGATTAACCAAACGGCATGACCTGACCGAATAAGCAATCACGCTGCAACGTTCTGTTCACCGACGCTAAAGCCACCACATCACCGTGCTGGCCTGGAGTCGTGAATGAACACTCGCATTACGTCGTTGCTGTTGATGATCCAAGGGGCTTGCCTTGCTGGGCAGGCACAGGCAGAGGGTTTTCCGACGCTCGCGCGGATTGCGCCGGGTTTTGGTTATTACGGGCTGGATTACGGTTTCGATGACACGCTCAAGGTGTACGGCACCGTGGATGCATTCGCCAGCTATCACGACTCACAGCACCACTCGGGTTTCAGGCTGGCCGGTGGCGGCGCCTGGACCAACAAGCTCGGGCTGTACGCACGCAAGGCGCTTGACCCCGATACCGTGGTGGAGCTTGACGTCGAGGAGGGTTTCAACCTCAATGGCGAGGCCCTGGAGGGCACCTGGGATACCGTCGGCACCCTGCGCCTGGCGACAGTCGCCCTGCGCTCGCGCACCCTGGGCAAGCTCGAGTTCGGCAAGACCTACGGCATGGCCACGCCCACCTACGCCGACCCGTTCCTGGCCACCTATGGCTCGCCCTACACCTACCTGGCCCTGCCTGCCGCCGGCAAGGGCGCCTTTTACCTTGACCTGCGCCCCAAGCACACCCTGGCCTACACCAGCCCGACCTTCAGCGGCTTCAGCCTCGGTACCGCGCTGAGCTTCGGCTTCGACGATGCCGCCAGCGCTGGGCGCACCGTGCGTGGCGGTGGCGCACGGCTGCAGTACCGCAACAGCCGGGTGATGTTGCTGGCCTCCTACAACCGTTACTACAGCGACCCATGGGACGACGGCGGCGTTTCACGCCAGACCGCCAACGATTTCAAGAGCCTGTCGGCGTTCTACGATTTCGGCCCGCTGGCCACCAGCCTCACCTGGCAGCGTCAGGATGTGGACCAGGCCGGCACGCCCAGCACCACGCTGTACACCTTCGGCATGATGGCGCCAGTGGGCGAACTGGACGTGCTGCGCCTGGCTGTGATGCAACGCCAGGTCAGCGCCCGCGACAAGGACGCGTGGGGTGTGATGATCGGCTACGACCATTTCATCAACCCCCGCTGGGCCCTTTATGGACGCCTCGGCATGATCGCCAACCAGCGCGCCTCGTCGGTCACCTACGCCGGCACCCCGGTGGATCAGGCGGGCGATAACCCAAGCAACGTCTCGCTAGGCATGTACTACCACTTCTGACCCCACGGGGCGGGTCTGCTTGAGCACCTGCCCGCGCAAGCTGTGGAACAGCTCCTGGGCAGGCGCCGTGAGGCTGTGGCGGTCAATGCAGACCAGGTTGATGGGGTAATCCGGAATCAACTCCTGCACCGCCATGGCGACGAACTCGCAATCGATACCGTAGGTAAACCCTTGGTCCACCGCCAGTTCGCTGATGGTCATCAACGATTCCGTGTTCTTCAACAGCTTCAGCGCCATCATCACTGAAGTGCATTCAACGGTGTTCTGTGGCACCCGAAGGCCGTTGGCCTCGAACAGTTGGTGAAACTGCGAAGCCTGGTCGGACAACTCGTCCAGGCTGATCCAGGGGGCGTATTGCAAGGTGCGCAGTGACTGGCTGAACTTCTGCCGATTCGAGGCGTGGCAAATCACCCTGCCCTTGATACTGCCCAGCGCCTCCCAGTCCAGGCTCAGCCGACTCAGCGGTTGCTGCGAAGTAATGGCAAAGTCCAGGCTGCCATCGCGCAAGCGCTGCAGGATCTGGCTGGGGCGCAAGTCGGTGATGGTGATCTTCACCCGCGGGTACTTGCGCCGAAAGGCCAGGATACTTTCATCGACGCCATCGAGCATCGCCGTCAACGACGTCACCCCGATCGACACGGCGCCCAGCGCCGCATCCTGAATGCTCGCCGCTTCGATCTGCAGGCGGCGTATGCTCTCTACCACGAGGTTGGCGTGGCGGATGACACGCTTGCCTTCCTCGGTAAGGGCCATGCCTTTGTGCGACCGCTGCAACAGGGTAAACCCCACCTCCCGCTCCAGCTCCTTGATCGAACGGCTCAGCGCGGGCTGAGTAATGTGCATGAGCTTGGAGGCTTCGAGGATGCTGCCTGCGTTATGAATGGCGACCAGCGCCCTGAGTTGGTGAAGTTTCAACCGTCTGTACCTTGTTGTTAGCGGCCGATTCGAAAGGTGTTCTGGCAGCCCTGACAGCCGTTGTCGGCAAGGCCTGAAAGGTATGGCTAGCGCAACACAGCCAGCAGGCTGGCCGCATCGCTGACCTCGAACTTGCCGGGGCTTTCAACCGCAATGTACTGGACTACCTGGTCGTCGACCAACATCGCATACCGCTGCGAGCGCCGCCCCAAACCGCGTGCCGAAAGGTCCTGGGTCAGGCCCAGCGCCTCGCTGAATTCGCCATTGCCATCGCCGATCATCTTGACCGCATCCCCGACCTGCAAGCTGTTGCCCCAGGCGTTCATGACAAAGGCATCGTTCACCGAGACGCACAGGATCTCGTCAATGCCAGCTGCGAACAACGCAGGGGCCGCCGCGACATAACCGGGAACATGACGTTCAGAGCACGTCGGCGTGAACGCGCCCGGCAATGCGAAGATCAGCACCTTCTTGTGCTTGCAACGCTCGCGAATGGAAAAGGCCTTGGGGCCGATCGCGCAGGCGCCTGCGTCGTTGTTGTATTGATAAAGGGTAACGTCGGGCAATTGATCGCCGGTTTTGATCATCGCTGTCTCCTGGGTGAGGTGAAGGCCAGGCAGCCATGATGCCGCAGTCAACCAGGCAACGCATCATGAGCAGAGCTAAAAAACCTGTGAAATAACTTCAATATCATTCATGCAGCGCCCCACCTAGGATACGCCTCAATCAAACACATCAAGATTACGCTGTGAACGACTCAGCTACGCAACTGACCAGCACTGGATCGCTCACACTCAGGCACCTGGAAGCCGTTACCATGGATAAAGCGCCAACATTCACCGTCAAGCGCATTGCGTTCGACGAACATTATCACCCTGCCGAAAACACCCGCATTACGACCAACTTCGCCAATTTGGCACGGGGTGCAAACCGTCAGCAAAACCTGCGCAATACCTTGGCGATGATCAACAACCGTTTCAATGCGCTGGCGCACTGGGACAACCCCGAACATGATCGCTACCGCGTAGAGCTGGACATCATATCGGTGGAAATGAACATTGAAAACGCGCAGCACGGCAATGCCCTGCCGCTGATCGAAATATTGAAAACCTATATTATCGACCGCAAGAACAATACTCGCCTCGAAGGCATGGTAGGCAACAACTTCTCCTCGTACGTGCGCGATTACGACTTCAGCGTACTGTTACTGGAGCATAACAAGCATCGGTCGACCTTCAGCACACCCGATCATTTCGGTGAGCTGCACGGCAACCTGTTCAAGTGTTTCGTCAACTCGCCAACCTACCAGGAGCACTTCAGCAAACCACCGGTTATCTGCCTGAGCGTATCGAGCAGCAGGACTTACCTGCGCACCGAAAATCAGCACCCTGTGCTAGGTGTTGAGTACCAGCAGGATGAGTACTCGCTGACGGATGACTACTTCAAAAAAATGGGCTTGAAGGTGCGCTATTTCATGCCGCCGAACAGCGTCGCCCCGTTGGCATTTTATTTTGCCGGCGACTTGCTGGCTGACTACACCGACCTTGAACTGATCAGCACCATCAGCACCATGGACACCTTCCAGAAAATCTACCGACCCGAGATCTACAACGCCAATTCTCCTGCGGGCAAGGCCTACCAGCCCAGCCTGAAGAACCAGGACTACTCGCTCACGCGCATTGTCTATGACCGGGAAGAGCGCAGCCGCCTGGCGATCGAGCAGGGCAAATTTGCCGAGGAGCAATTTGTCAAACCCTACCAGGCCACGCTGGCGCAATGGTCCGCTCAATACGCACGTTGAACATTCAAAGCACAAGGTCACTGTTCATGAACAAATTGCTACCCACCTCCACGGCCGGCAGCCTGCCTAAACCCGCCTGGCTTGCTCAACCCGAAACACTCTGGTCACCGTGGAAGTTGCAAGACGAGCAACTGGTCGAAGGCAAACAGGATGCCTTGCGCCTGGCCTTGCAAGAACAACAACACGCCGGTATCGACATCGTCAGTGACGGCGAACAAACCCGCCAGCACTTTGTCACCACGTTTATCGAGCACCTCAGCGGCGTTGATTTCGAACAACGGAAAACCGTCAGAATCCGTGATCGCTACGATGCGAGCGTACCGACGGTTGTGGGTGCTGTCGCTCGACAAAAACCGGTGTTTGTCGAAGATGCCAAATTCTTGCGCCAGCACACCACACAGCCGATAAAGTGGGCGCTGCCCGGCCCCATGACCATGATCGACACACTGTATGACAACCACTACAAAAGCCGCGAGAAACTGGCCTGGGAATTCGCCAAGATTCTCAACCAGGAAGCCAGAGAACTGGAAGCCGCGGGCGTGGACATCATTCAGTTCGACGAACCGGCATTCAATGTTTTCTTTGACGACGTGAATGACTGGGGCGTGGCTACCCTGGAAAGGGCCATCGAGGGCCTCAAGTGCGAAACGGCCGTCCATATTTGCTATGGCTATGGCATCAAGGCCAACACCGACTGGAAAAAAACCCTCGGTTCAGAATGGCGGCAATATGAACAGGCCTTCCCCAAACTGCAGCAGTCCAGCATCGATATCATTTCGCTGGAATGCCATAACTCGCATGTTCCGATGGACCTGCTCGAGCTGATTCGCGGCAAGAAAGTCATGGTCGGCGCCATCGATGTGGCCACCCATGTCATTGAAACACCCGAACAGGTCGCCGCCACCCTGCGCAAGGCACTGCAATTCGTCGATGCCGACAAGCTCTACCCTTGCACCAACTGCGGCATGGCGCCCCTGCCCCGCCAGGTAGCCAGCGGCAAGCTCAAGGCCTTGAGTGCAGGCGCAGCCATCGTCCGTCAGGAACTCGCTAACGCACGCTGAAATGAATGCAGCCACAGGACCTACCATGTTGCTTTCCGGTACGGCGATCGAGCCGTCGACTTTTCGCCAGGCACTCGGGCACTACGCATCCGGCATCACGGTGATTACATCGCACCATGAAGGTGAGCCGATCGGCTTCACCTGCCAGTCGTTCTACAGCGTATCGATGAGCCCGCCGCTGGTGTCATTCAGTGTGATGTCCAGCTCGGCCAGCTACCCGAAAATTCGCCAGGCTGGGCGCTTCACGGTCAACATCCTGTCAGGTGAGCAGGTCGGCATTTCCAACCAGTTTGCCCGGCGCGGCGCTAACAAGTGGCACGGCGTCGAATGGCAAGCATCGCCGTTGGGCAACCCGATCATTGCCGGCAGCCTGCACTGGCTTGATTGCGAAATTCACGCCGAACATGCCGCCGGGGACCACCTGATCGTGATTGGCGAAGTCAAAGCGTTGAACCTGCAGGCAACGGCTGCCACGCAGCCGCTGCTGTATTTCAAGGGGCAGTACTGCAACCTCGCCGCGCCTCACGCGGCTTGAGCCTCACCCCACTCACGGAAAACCCATCAAAGGAATTGTCAGGATCACGCAGCAGTGAAGAAAACCCGCCATTACTGCGTTGATCCGCCATTTTACTCATGATCGATTTACGCCACCTGCGAACCCTCCACGCGCTGCGTGAAACCGACAGCCTGCACGAGGCCGCCGAGCGCCTGCACCTGACACAATCAGCCCTGTCGCACCAGTTCCGCGATATGGAAGAGCGCATCGGCATGCCACTGTTCGTGCGCAAATCCAGGCCGGTGCGCTTCACCAGCGCCGGGCTGAAGCTGCTGCAGCTGGCCGATCAGGTGCTGCCTCAGATCCGCAATACCGAACGGGACCTGGGCAAGCTGGCCGGGGGCTGCGCCGGACGGTTGCACATCGCCATCGAGTGCCACAGCTGCTACCAGTGGCTGATGCCTTCAGTGGATGAGTTCCGCGGCGCCTGGCCTGAGGTGGAACTGGACCTCGCCTCCGGTTTTTCCTTCGCGCCGCTGCCAGCCCTGGAGCGCGGCGACCTGGACCTGGTGGTGACCTCCGACCCGGTGACACTGCCGGGTATCAGCTACGTGCCGTTGTTCAGCTACGAGGCACTGCTGGCCATCGACAACCACCACGCCATGCGCCACAAGCCGTACCTGGAGCCCGCCGATATCGCCAGCCAGACACTGATCACCTATCCGATCGAACGCACCCGTCTGGACATCTTCACCCGCTTCCTCGACCCCGCCGACGTCGAGCCCGCACAAGTACGCACTTCAGAACTGACCGTGATGATGATGCAACTGGTTGCGTCCGGGCGCGGCGTCTGCTGCCTGCCCAACTGGGCCGTGCACGAATACAGTTCGCGCGGCTATGTAACCGCCAAGCGCCTTGGCGAGCACGGCCTGCAGGCAAACCTTTATGCTGCGCTGCGCAGTGACATGCTGGAGGTGCCGTACGTGCGTGATTTTCTGCTCACGGCCAAGGACATCTCGTTCACCACGCTGGCAGGGGTCAGCGTGGCGTCAGGCCCGGTTCTCTGAAAGCCGGGCGTGCGTTTGCGAACCTCAGTGCCGGCCATGGCGCGCCATGCCCCTACCGCCAACGAATCAGCCAGCCTTCGCCAACTGCACTTGCAGAAACGCCATCAGTGCCCCCGCCACAGGTGACAGGCTGCGCCCTTTGCGGGTGAGCATGCCGATATGCCGCTCTACCCTGGGCTCCTCAAGGGGGACGAACGCCAGTTTGTCGTTCTCCTGCGGAAAAGCGAGGTACGGCAAGGTACTGATCCCTACCCCCTCCTCCAGCATGGCGATCAACGAAATCATGTTGGAAATGAACAGCCGGCTATCGGCCAGCAAACCCTCGGCCTCGGTACCCGCCAGCAATTGCGAGGTACCGTTGCGGATCATCGGCACGCCCAGCAACTGCGCCCAATGCAGCTGCCCCCCCGCCTGCGCCAGCGGGTGGTCGCTGCGGCACACCACGCCAACCTGATCATTCACGATGGGGGCGAAGTCGAGCTGATCATCGTCCACCCACAGGCTGCTGATGCCGAAATCCACCTGCCCTTGAGCGAGCAACTGCTGCACACGTTCGGCCGTGCCGTCCTGAATGCTGACCTGCACATTGGGGTGCGCGGCCACAAAGCGGGCCAGCGGCCCTGGCAGCATTCGGCTGGCGACAGAAGGCACGGTGGCGATGCTGACCTGGCCGATTTCATGCCGGGCAAACAGCATGGCTTCACGCGCAATACGGTCATGGTGCTCGATCAAGCCACGAAACAACGGGAGGCAATGCTCGCCGTATGGCGTCAGCTCTACCCGGCCACCGCCCTTTTCGACCAGTGCCTGCCCCAGCTTCTGCTCCAGTTCACGCAGGGCCAGGGATATCGCAGGCTGGGTGCGAAAGGCCTGGCGGGCGGCCGCGTGGAAACTCTTGAGTTCGGCGACCAGTACGAAGTAACGCAACTGGGCGATTTTCAGCTCGGGCAACATGGTTAGCATTCCTTATCAAAGCATTTTTTTTATTAATTTTTATTTGCTGCATATTGCTCGCATGATGAATGCCATGCAAACGGAGGCGTTCATCCATGTCACACAAGACCTACAACAACTACATCGATGGCCAGTGGTGTGAAGGCCACGCCACTTTGGGCAACTACAGCCCCTCGGACACTGGCGACCTGATCGGCCAGTACCATCAGGCCAGCGCCGAACAGGCCCGCCAGGCCATCCAGGCCGCCCGCGCCGCTCAACCCCTGTGGGCCGCCAGTGGTCTGGAAAGCCGCCAGCAAGTGCTGATGGCCATCGGCGACGAGCTGATCGCCCGCAAGGAAGAGCTCGGCGAACTGCTGTCGCGAGAAGAAGGCAAACCCTTGGCCGAAGGCATCGGCGAGGTCAACCGCAGTGGCCAGTTCTTCCATTACTACGCCGCCGAAGTGCTGCGCCAGATGGGCGAGACTGCCGCCTCGGTGCGCCCTGGGGTCGACATCGAAGTGCATCGTGAACCGGTGGGTGTGGTGGGCATCATTACCCCCTGGAACTTCCCCATGGCCACCGCCGCCTGGAAAATCGCTCCGGCCCTGGCCTTCGGCAACGCCGTGGTGTTCAAGCCGGCCAACCTGGTGCCGGCCAGTGCCTGGGCGCTCACCGAGATCATCAGCCGTCAGGGCCTGCCCAGCGGCACTTTCAACCTGGTGATGGGCAGCGGTGCCGACGTCGGCGAGGCCCTGATCCAGTCCGCCGAGATCGATGCCCTGACGTTCACCGGTTCTCTGCAGACGGGCCGACGCGTAGCGGTGGCCACCGCCGGTAACCTGGTGCGCTGCCAGCTGGAAATGGGTAGCAAGAATGCCCTGGTGGTCATGGACGACGCCGACCTCGAACTGGCCGTGGAATGCGCGCTCAACGGGGCCTTCTTCGGCACCGGGCAGAAATGCACCGCGTCGTCACGGCTGATCGTCTGCGACGGCATCCACGACCGCTTCGTCGAGGCGCTGCGCCTGCGCATGCGCCAGCTCAAGGTCGGCCATGCACTGGAGGCTGGCGTACAGATCGGCCCGGTAGCTGACGCGCGCCAGCTGGAACAGAACCTGGCCTACCTGCAACTGGCCCAGGCCGAAGGCGCCACCCTGATCGAAGGTGGCGAGCGCCTGCAACTGGCCTGCGATGGCTACTACATGCGCCCTGCCTTGTTCATCAACAGCCGCAACGACATGCGCATCAACCGCGAGGAAGTGTTCGGCCCCATCGCCTGCGTGATCCGCGTGCGCGATTTTGAAGAGGCGCTGGCCACGCTCAATGATACCGAGTACGGCCTCACCGCCGGGATCATCACCCAGTCGCTACGCCACGCCAGCCACTTCAAACGCCGCGCCCAGACCGGCTGCGTGATGGTCAACCTGCCCACCGCCGGCACCGACTACCACGTGCCATTCGGGGGCCGTAAAGCCTCGAGTTTCGGCCCTCGGGAACAGGGGCAATACGCTCGCGACTTCTACACCGTGGTCAAGACCACCTACCTGCGGCCCTGAAGGAATACATGCCATGCACGACCTCTTGATGATCGACGGCCTGCAGTACTCCAACTGGAGCCAGGAAATATTCCAGCAGATGCAGGCCGGTGGCCTGAGCGCGGTGCACGCCACCATCGCCTACCACGAAAACGCCCGCGAAACCCTGTCGCGCCTGGGCGAGTGGAACCGCCGCTTCGAGACATGGCCCGAGCTGATCCGCCCGGTACGCACGGCCAGCGACATCCGCCTGGCCCACGAGGAGGGCCGGGTGGGCATCTTCTTCGGCTTCCAGAACTGCTCGCCGATCGAGGACGACATTGCCCTGGTGGAGGTTTTCCGCCAGCTCGGGGTGTTCGTCATGCAGCTGACCTACAACAACCAAAGCCTGCTGGCCAGCGGCTGCTATGAGCGCGAGGACAACGGCATCAGCCGCTTCGGCCGCCAGGTGATCGCCGAAATGAACCGCGTCGGCATGCTCATCGACATGTCTCACAGCGCCGAGCGAAGCACGCTTGAGGCCATCGAACTGTCGAGCCGACCGGTGATCATCTCCCACGCCAACCCTGCCAGCTTCCACGCCGCCAAGCGCAACAAGTCCGATGCGGTGCTACGCGGGATCGCAGAGTCCGGCGGGCTGCTGGGGTTCAGCACCTACCCGTTCCATCTCAAGGGTGCCTCGGACTGTAGCCTGGAAAGTTTCTGCGACATGGTCGCGCGCACCGCCGACCTGATGGGTGTGGAGCACATCGGCATCGGCACCGACCTGTGCCAGGCGCAACCCTTGTCTGTGCTGGAATGGATGCGCAACGGCCGCTGGAGCAAGGACAAGGACTACGGCGAAGGCTCCAGGGACAACGCCAACTGGCCGGCGCCCTTGCAGTGGTTCCGCGACAGCCGCGACTTCCGCAACATTGCCCAGGGCCTGCGCGCCCGCGGCTTTGCCGAGCACGACGTGGGCAACATCATGGGGCTGAACTGGTTGCGCTTGCTGGAGACCGCCACCACGGCACAGGCCTGAACCCCTTGCACGGACAGCATCAAAAATAAAAAAAATCGCAGGTTCCGGAGGTTTCATGAAAAACCCAACCACCTTGCAGGCCGACGGCCAGGCCATGGGCCTGCCTATGGCACGCGATATCGACTGGCCGTTGTTCCTGATCAGCGGCGGATTCCTCGGCGCCTTCCTGCTGGCGGCGCTGATCGACATCGACACCGTGTCGGCGCTGGTCAATACCCTGTTCGCCTGGTCGACAAAGGCCTTTGGCCTCTATTGGCAAGTGCTGATGCTGGCAACCTTCGCCGTCAGCCTGTTCATCGGGTTTTCCAGATGCGGGCGTGTACGCCTGGGCGGGGTCACCCAGCGCCCGGACGTCAGCACCTTCAACTGGATCGCAGTGATCATGTGCGCCTTGCTGGCAGGTGGTGGCGCCTTCTGGGCCGCTGCCGAACCCTTGATGCACTTTGCCAGCCCACCGCCCTTCTTCGCCGGCCTGCAACCGCACAGCGAAGCAGCGGCCACTGCGGCACTGGCGCAATCGTTCGTGCACTGGGGTTTCCTGGCCTGGGCCGTGCTGGGTAGCCTGCTGGCGATCGTGCTGATGCACCTGCATTACGATAAAGGCCTTCCGCTGGCGCCGCGCACCCTGCTTTACCCCCTGTTCGGCAAGCGAGCGCTCAAGGGCCCGATCGGCACCTTGGCCGACGCTGCCTCGATCATCGCGGTAGTGGCCGGCACCATCGGTCCGATCGGTTTCCTTGGCCTGCAGATCAGCAGCGCCATGCACGCCGTGTGGGGGTTGCCCAACACTATCGTCACCCAGTCGCTGACCATTGTCCTGGTTACCGCGATGTACACTGTCTCGTGCCTGGTGGGCCTCAAAGGCATCCGCTTTGTCAGCGAGATCAACGTCTGGTTGATGATCGGCCTGGCACTGTTCATGGTGGTATTCGGACCGACGCTGTTCATCCTCGGCGGTTTCCCGGCGGCCTTTGCCCTGCACGTGGAGCACTTCATCCCGCTGACGATGTTCCGCGCCGACCCCAAATGGCTGGACTGGTGGACGGTGTTCTACTGGGGCTGGTTCATCGGCTACGCGCCCATGGTGGCACTGTACGTCGCGCGGATCTCGCGGGGCCGCACCATCCGCGAGATCATCATGACGCTGTCGATCATCGCACCGCTGGTGACCATGTTCTGGTTCACCGTGGTGGGCGGCACCGGGATCGGCCTGGAGCTGCAAACGCCAGGCAGCGTCACCGCCCATGGCGCCAAGCCTGAAGACCTGTTGCTGGGAGTGACGCAGAACCTGCCACTGGGTGGCCTTGTCAGCACGCTGTTCCTGTTCCTGAGTTTCATCTCGGTGGCCACCAATGGCGACGCCATGGCCTTCACCGTGGCGCTGGCGATGTCCAGCGACGATAAACCGAAGAAGTGGTTGCGCGGTTTCTGGGCAATCGGCATGGGCCTGGCGGCGGTGGTGCTGATCACCATTGGCGCAGGCGGTGTGACGGCCCTGCAATCCTTCATTGTCATCACCGCGGTGCCGGTGTCGCTGGTGATCCTGCCAGCCCTGTGGGATGCCGTGCGCATCGCTCGACACATGGCCCGTGAACAAGGCGTCTGAACATGATCCATCCAGGTACAACAACAATGCCCAACAGCGTGCCTGCAATACCCGCGTTGCGCCCTGCCAGCCAAGTCATGGACCTGGCCCGGCTGGGTAGCCACTTCCAGAGCCCGCTAAGCTTCGTGCGCAGCAGCATGCGGCGGATGATGCAACAGCGCTGGCAAATCCGGCGCAGCTGTTTCGACCTCGATGGCCAAGGCTTCGGCACTGCGATCTACCGCATCGAAACGCCAAACGGCCATTACCACTGCGTGATCTTCTCGGCCTACCTGCCGCCGGAAAAGCGCAGCGATCGGGTCATCGCCGACCAGTGGGACGTCAGCTTCGTGCTGGTGGCCGGCGATGTCGACTCGGCACAGCTGGCCGACCTGCAACGCAACGTGCCGCTGCAGGAAGCCGGCCGCTTCGATGCACGCGTGCTGGTGTTGTCGCGGGCCAACCGTAGCTTGCGCAATTTCGACCGGTTTCTGGCGGCGCTGGCAGAAGGTCGCCAGCCCGATCCACAGCAACTGGCTGAAGTCGGCTACTTGTATCGCACTACAGCTGTTTACGGTAACGGCAAGTTCGGCATCGCCGATTTTGGTTGCCTGCAAGATAACCCGGACTTCAACCAGCCGTTCAGCGCGCAGATGTTCACCGTCTACCTGCTGCGTCACTTCAGCATCGAGCAGATCAACCACATGGCCCAGGCACTCGCCCCGCAGCGGGCAGTGCAACTGGCCCCGGCCCTTCAACGCTACCTGGGGGTCGGCAACGCGACCGGGCTGGGAATGGCCCCTTTTCTGATCAACCACCCTCAACTGGTGGAGCACTGGATCAGTACGCGGGAAACGGCCCTGGCACTAGTACTGGCGCAGTCGGCGGAGCCCGACCAATTGGCACGCCTGCAGCAATTGCTGGCGCGCGCCCAGTTGCACCTGAGCCAGTCCCGGACCGAAGACCAGCGCCAGCATGAGCAGAACCTGCAAACCTTGGCCGAGCTTGCTTTACTGGCCACCTGGCTTGGCACGCAAGCCGACGGCGCGGGCCTTTGGCCGCGCCTGCTGGCCTGGGCGCAATTACACACGGGGGTGGGCTGCCAGGAGCTTCTGGTCAGCCTGCTGCTGGAGCTGTACCCCGAGCAGGTCACGCCCCTGGCCGAGCACATGGGGGTCAACGAAAGCTGGCAGCTGGACGCCCAGATGCCCCTTGGGCAACTGCGCCAGCTCATCGAGCAGCAGTATGGCTGGGCGTTGCGCTACGACTTCAGTGCTGCCGATGCGGAGCACTTCTTCTGGTACCGCTCAGCTGAAAAAGAAGAGCCGCGCCTGGGCATTCGCGCAGAGGAGCCAGGGGCCGAAAAAGAAATGCAGCTGGGTATCGCCCGCAATATCCAACAGTGCCATAGCGCGCTGCTGGAGCACCTGCAACTGCAGCCTCAGGCGCTGACCGCTCACTTCCTGATCGCCCAACCGATGTTCAAGGGCGCGGTACGCCGCCTGCAAGGCATGGCAAAAACAAACTACGGTGAAATCCGTGCCAACCTGCTGGCCCGGGACATGCTGCCGATTCACCTGCTGCGCTGCAAACTGGCATTTTTCGGCGCGGGGAAATTCGACCCCAAGTCAAGCCGCTGGGTGCGTATCACGCTGTTCCAGGGCGCGCCGCTGGTCAGCGACATCGGTCAGCCGTTCGCAGACGACTGGAATTTCGCAGTCATGCCGCAAAGGGAGCTTTGACCATGCGCGTATCGCTTAACGAAATACAGGTGATGTGCCGCAAGGCATTCGAAGGCATGGGCTTCGCCCCGGGCGACTGCGAGGATGCCGCCGAACTCGTGGGCTGGTTGCAACTGCAGGGGCTCGATGGCGTCGGTGCACTGGAAAAGGCGTTGCGTTATCTGCAAGGCGAAGCTGCACGGCCATACGCCTTGTGCCATGAGGATAACGCCCTGCTGGTGATCGACGCCAAGGGCCAGAGCGTGTTGCGCTGCGCCGCCACGGTGGTGGAACTGGCGGCAGCCAAGGCCATGCGCTGTGGTCAGGCCGAACTGCGCATACGCCACTGCCACAACCGTTTGCTGTTGCTGGGCTACCTGAGCCGGGCAGCGGTGCAGGGACTGCACGTGCAAGCCCGCTGGGAGGACGCCCGCCAATGCCACTGGGCCGATTTTACCGCCGGCATGCCGCGCCCGGAACTGAGCAGTGAAACCCGGCCCCAGGCCATTGAAGCGGCCGCGCAGGACGTAACGGTGCTGTTCACTCGAGCAGGCCAGACCGCCCAGGCAATAACCGACCCGCAGCGCACACTGCAGCAAGGTTTTACAGTCGACGAACATACCTGGCAAAGGCTCAGGCAGCTGGCCGAACACATCCTTGTCGAGAGCACCGATGCCTCACGCCGCCACGGTGCAGGCGGCGGCAGCGACGCCGACTGAACACCCTTGCCACTGAGGAAACAACCCATGAAGCATGCGATAAAGACCGAGCTGTTCGCCTCCAGGGCGCCACTGGAATGGGCGGTCGTCGGCAACGGTACGTTGTACACGGCTCAGATCCCAATCGATACGCAGGGCCAGGTGGTTGCCGGCGGCATCGAGGCCCAGGCCCGCCAGACACTGGACAACCTGCGCCACACCCTGGAAGCCGCTGGCAGCTCGCTGGATGCCGTGACCCAGGTGCTGATCTACGTGACCGACCGCCGTTATCTGGCAACTGTAAATGCCGTGTACGCCGAGTATTTCCAGGCACCCTACCCCAACCGCGCGGCCGTAGTGGTGGCTGGCCTCGCCCGGGAAGAAATGTTGGTGGAACTGGTGGTCTACGCCTGCCTCTGACGCCCTGAAGGCGCCCGTCTCACGATATTCAGCGTTCGCGCAATCGAGTGCCGCCCGCGCGGCGCTCGATGCATGCCCCCTCCGCCCCACGTCATGCACCCGGAATATTCCCTTTTTCGCCCGCCAGGTACCGGCCTGCGCCCCATTTCGGTTCAAAAGCCGCGCCCGGATCAATAGCGCCCTTTTTTGATGCGCCGGCCCTTGCGGCCAGGCAGCTCACATCGGTTGTGCCCCTCACATTTCCCGCCCCCCAGAGCCGCCAGGCGTGTTCGGCACTTTTATTGCACAGACTGATTGTGCTCAACGCACAGGCAATCTACCAAGACCGAGGTTAACGCGAGACACAGCTCCCACTTACCCCAGCAAGGCAGCACCCTGAAAGACGCAGATGAACCGCAATGAAGCTGCCGGCAACGGCGGCAAGGAGTGGGTATGTCCCGGGCTTTTTTCAATGAAATGTACGAAGCGAACGGCAACTGCCGTCCGCATTACCAGGAGTTCGCCCGCTGGCTGGCCAACACCCCGCTGGAGTTGCTGGAACAGCGCCGGCGCGAGGCCGACCTGCTGTTTCACCGCGCAGGCATCACCTTCACCTTGTATGGCGACAAGCAGGATACCGAGCGCCTGATCCCCTTCGATATCATCCCGCGCAGCATCCGCGCCAGCGAATGGCGCACGGTCGAGCGTGGCTGCATTCAACGGGTACAGGCGCTGAACCTGTTCCTGCAGGACATCTACCACGACCAGCGCATTCTCAAGGCCGGCATCATCCCACCAGAGCAAGTGCTGGCCAACGAGGGCTACCAGATCGCCATGCAGGGCCTGGACCTTCACCGTGGGCTGTATGCGCATATTGCCGGTGTCGACCTGGTACGTGACGGCGATGGCAGCTACTTCGTGCTGGAAGACAACCTGCGCACCCCCAGCGGCGTCAGCTACATGCTCGAAGACCGCAAGATGATGATGCGCCTGTTCCCCGAACTGTTTGCCGCCCAGCGCATCGCGCCCATCGATCACTACCCCAACCTGCTGCTGGACACGCTCAAGAGCGCCAGCCCAATGGACAACCCCACCGCGGTGCTGCTCACGCCCGGCCGTTTCAACAGCGCCTATTTCGAGCATGCTTTCCTGGCCCGGGAAATGGGCATCGAGCTGGTCGAAGGCGCCGACCTGTTCGTGCGTGATGAGCATGTCTACATGCGCACCACTGCCGGCCCCCAACAGGTGGACGTGATCTATCGTCGCCTGGACGACGACTACCTCGACCCGCTGTCCTTCAACCCTGACTCCATGCTGGGCGTGCCGGGGCTGATCTCGGTTTACCGCGCCGGCAATGTGGTATTGGCCAACGCCGTCGGCACTGGCGTGGCCGATGACAAATCCATCTACCCCTTCGTCGACGACATGATCCGCTTTTACCTGAGCGAAGAACCGATCCTGAACAACGTGCCGACCTGGCAGTGCCGCAAGCCGGCGGACCTGTCCCATGTACTGGCCCACCTGCCCGAACTGGTGGTCAAGGAAACCCAAGGTTCCGGCGGCTATGGCATGTTGGTCGGGCCCGCTTCGACCAAAGCCCAGATCGAGGACTTCCGCGCGCGCATCAAAGCCCGCCCGCACGCCTATATCGCTCAACCGACGCTGTGCCTGTCAACCTGCCCGACCTTCGTCGACAGCGGCATCGCACCGCGTCACATCGACCTGCGCCCGTTCGTGTTGTCGGGCAGTGAAACCCGCCTGGTGCCCGGTGGCCTGACGCGCGTGGCGCTCAAGGAAGGCTCGCTGGTGGTCAACTCGTCGCAAGGCGGCGGTACCAAGGACACCTGGGTGGTGGAGGACTGAGCCATGCTTTCGCGAACCGCTTCCGACCTGTACTGGATGTCCCGCTACCTGGAGCGTGCAGAAAACCTCGCACGCATGCTCGAGGTCAGCTACTCGCTATCGCTGATGCCCCAGGCCGGGCGCAGCGACGGCCATGCCGAACTGGCAATGTCGCTGATGGCCTCGGGCATGCTGGACGACTACCTGCGTCGGCACAAGGAACTCGACACCGAGCGCATGCTGCACTTCTTCGCCCTCGACGCCACCAACCCCAGCAGTATCTATTGCTGCCTGCAGGCCGCCAGGACCAATGCCCATGCAGTGCGCGGCCGTATCACCGCCGACATGTGGGAGAACATCAACGCCACCTGGATCGAAATGCGCAACATCGCCAGCAATGGCCTGGGTCGCTATGGCATCAGCCAGTTCTGCGACTGGGTCAAGGAACGATCGCACCTGTTCCGCGGTGCGACCTCCGGCACCATCATGCGCAACGATGCCTACAGCTTCATTCGCCTGGGGACCTTCCTGGAGCGGGCGGACAATACCCTGCGCCTGCTCGATTCGCGCTATGAAATGTTCGGCGAGGCCTCCGAAGAGGTCAGCGACGACTCTGCCCGCGGCTATTACCAATGGAGCGCCCTGCTGCGCGCGCTGACCTCGTACGAGGCCTTCAACGAGCTCTATCGCGCCGCGCCCAGCGCCCGGCCGGTGTCCGAGCTGTTGCTGTTGCGGGTGGACGTGCCGCGCTCGCTGCATGCCTGCATCGAGGAACTGGACCTGATCCTGGCGGGCCTGCCGGGCAGTACCGGGCGTGCCGCCCAGCGCATGGCCGCCGAACTAAACGCGCGCCTGCGCTACACCGCCATCGACGAAATCCTTGATGCCGGGTTGCACCCCTGGCTGAGCGACTTCATCGGCCGCATCAACCAACTGGGCCAGGCCGTCCATCACTCCTACCTGGAGGTTGTATGAAACTGTCCATTCGCCATGACACGACCTATAGCTACGCCAGCGACGTGTGCAACAGTATCCAGTTCCTGCGCCTGACGCCGCGCAGCAGCGAACGCCAGCGTATCAATCAATGGCAACTGGACCTGCCCTGCAAGGTCAAGGGCCAGATCGACCCTTACGGCAACATCCTGCATGTGCTGACACTGGACAAACCCCATGGCCACCTGGCGCTTACCGCACACGGCCAGGTCGAGATCGACCCGGATTGCGAACACGAAACCGAGAGCCAGTCGCCCCTGCCGTTCCTGCGCGGCAGCCACCTGACGCTGGCCGACAATACCCTGACTGCTTTCGCCGTCCGGCAATGTGGCAGTCACCGCGACCGGGCAGCACTGATCGGGCTGATGCAAGGCCTGGCCGAGCACATGCCCTACAGCCCGGGGGCCACGTCAGTGGGCACCACGGCCATCGAAGCCTTCAACGGTGGCGCAGGTGTGTGTCAGGACCACACGCACGCCTTCCTGGCCTGCGCACGCAGCCTGGGGGTACCGGCACGCTATGTGTCCGGCTACCTGTGCACCGAGGACGAACAACACCTGGCCAGCCACGCCTGGGCCGAAGCCTGGGTCGACGATGCCTGGTACAGCTTCGACATTACCAATCGCCTGACCCGGCCAGAGCGTCACCTGAAGCTGGCGGTGGGCCTGGACTACCTCGATGCCTGTCCGGTCAGGGGCGTACGCCGCGGCGGCGGCGCCGAATCGATGCAGGCCAGCGTCCACGTGCATCGCCAGTGACAGGCTGGCGTCAGACCGGTCTTGCCGCGCGAGTGCGGCAAGACCCTTCCACACGCAACACAAGGGAAACCGCATGACTTACTGTGTCGCCATGCACCTGGAGGACGGGCTTGTCTTCATCAGCGACTCACGCACCAATGCCGGCATCGACCAGATCTCCACGTTCACCAAGTTGTTCGTCTTCAGCGTCCCGGGCGAGCGGCTGATCGTGCTGCAGACCGCCGGCAATCTGGCGACCTCGCAGTCGGTGGTAAACCTGCTGCAGCAACGCACCCAGGGCAACGGCCCCCACCTGCTGAACGTTGCCACGCTCTACGATGCAACGGTGCTGGTCGCCGACACCCTGCGCGAGGTGGTCAAAAGAGACCGCAGCAAGCTCACGGCCGATATCGACCTTAGCAGTTCATTCATTGTCGGCGGCCAGATAGCCGGCGGCCCCATGGCCATCTACAACGTGTATGCACAAGGCAATTTCTTCCAGGCCACACCGGACACCCCGTTTCTGCAACTGGGTGAAAGCAAGTACGGCAGGCCAATACTCGACCGCAACCTGGATTACCGCACGCCGCTCGATGAAGCGCTGCGCTGCGGCCTGATTTCGTTCGACTCCACCATCCGCAGCAACCTGTCGGTGGGCATGCCGCTGGACTTGCTGGTGTACCGCAATAACAGCCTGGAAAGCATGACGCGCAAGCGCATTACCAGCGACGATGCCTATTACCAACAGATTCGCAGGCAGTGGAGCGACGGCTTGAAAACCCTGCTGGCCGAACTGCCAGCGCCGCCTTATGGCTGAACAAGCAAACGGATCAGATCCTTTGCCTGTACCGGCCCCTTCGCGGGCTTGCCCGCTCCCACAGGTACTGTGCAAGCCTTGAAGGCTGTGATGTCCTGTGGGAACGGGCGAGCCCGCGAAGGGGCCGGTACAGGCAACACCTCAGTAAAGCCAATGTGTAATGTTCGAGACTCCGTGGGTTATCCTGCCCCTTCCCCCTGTCACGAGACTGCTGCTGGCGGCCCACAGACTGCACTGCAGGTGAAATCATGATTCACGGAAAAACCCTGGAAGCCTGGCAACAAAGCCACCCGATCATCGCCGAGCTGGTTGCCCTGAAGCAGACCAGCTGGTTCAACCCTGGTATCGCCAAGGCTGCAGAAGCCCTGCACGATGTGGGCCTGACGGCTGCCGACGTGCAAGCGGCCAGCGCGCGGCTGCAGCGGTTCGCGCCTTACCTGGCCACCGTGTTCCCCGAAACAGCCGCTGCCGGCGGGGTCATCGAGTCGCCTGTCATCCCGCTGCCACAGCTGCGCCGGGTGCTTGTCGAAGAAGGATCACTGCAGAACGCAGGCAGCCTGTGGCTCAAGGCGGACAGTGACCTGCCCATCTCCGGTTCGATCAAGGCCCGGGGCGGTATCCATGAAGTGCTCAAGCACGCCGAAGACCTGGCCCTGGCGGCCGGATTGATCACGCCAACGGATGACTACACCAAACTGGCTAGCGACCAGGCCCGCGCATTCTTCAGCCAGTACACGATCGCCGTGGGTTCGACCGGCAACCTGGGGCTGTCGATTGGCATCATGAGCGCCAAGCTGGGTTTTAAGGTGAGCGTGCACATGTCGTCAGACGCCCGGCAATGGAAGAAGGACAAGCTGCGGGCCAACGGCGTGACCGTGGTAGAGCACGCGTGCGACTACAGCGTAGCGGTCGAGCAGGGTCGCCAGCAGGCAGCCTCAGACCCCAATTGTTATTTTGTCGACGACGAAAACTCCCCACAGCTGTTTCTCGGCTATGCCGTCGCCGCCGAACGGTTGGCGCGGCAATTCGACCAGGCTGGCATCCAGGTGAACGCAGATCACCCGTTGTTCGTCTACCTGCCGTGCGGCGTAGGGGGCGGCCCGGGCGGTGTCGCATTCGGGCTGAAGCTGGTGTTCGGCGATGCGGTGCACTGCATCTTTGCCGAGCCCACCCACTCCCCCTGCATGCTGCTGGGTGTCTACACCGGCCTGCATGATGAAACCTGCGTGCAGGACTTCGGCATCGACAACATCACCGCCGCAGACGGCCTGGCGGTCGGGCGCCCATCAGGGTTTGTCGGCAAAGCCATGCAGCGGCTGATCGATGGTTACTACACCGTGACCGACGAAGAACTGTACCGTTTGATGGTCATCGCCCATGAGCAGGACAAGGTCAAACTGGAACCTTCTGCCCTGGCCGGCGTACCCGGTATGCTACGGGTGCTGCAAGCGGGCGAGTACCTGGCTCGCCAAGGCTTCACCCCAGCCCGGCTGCAACAGGCCACCCACCTTGTCTGGGGAACGGGGGGCAGCATGGTGCCGGAAGATGAGTTCAATGCCTATCTGGCAAAAGGGCGCAGCGTGCAGGCAAACGCGTAACCGCGAGCGCCGCTTCGCGGCGCCGTTGCAGTGCCTCAGGCCATCAGCAAGGAATGCCCACCCGCGGCCACACAGGTGCTGGCGTCGCTTTGGCCATATTGCGTTTTCGCGCCCACTGGGTCAGTGCGGCCATCAGGGCAAAGCCAAGCAGGATCAGCACCGGATAGGCCAACAGCAACTCGGTCAGCGAATACTTCCAGGCCAGTGGCCGACCGACGCCCAGCATCGCTGCATATAACCAGGAAACACCTGACAGTGCACCAGAAAACAACGCAAACATCCGCACGCCTATATTCAGGTCAAGCAAAGAACCGGCCTTGAGCAAGGCAGGTAATACATAACGATGCAACAACATGCCATTGAAGGTCAGGAGCAAGACAATAATGACCTTGGCGTGAAGTTTGGGATTGGCAAAATAACTCATGCCTTTTTCAAGGTAATCGATACCAATGACCGCGGCACCGGTAAGCCACAGGAATATCAAGGCATTGGCAACGGACGCCTGCAATCGCGCCATGTGCTTACCGTCATGGCTGGCCTGTTGATGCCCCTTCAACAAGTCCCTGACCATCTCGGCATCACTGGTAAATACTAGGCCGATGGCGATACAACAGGCCAGTAAATGAACATAAATGACCGACAACCGCACCAGCTCCATGGATTCTTTCTGCCCGAACAGGCTAATAATTGTATTAAACTCCACGTCGAATTCTCCACGTAATGCATTAGCGCTAGATGGCCTTGCAACAAGCATGCGTACGACTTGATCGCACCGGGAAGACCAAATTCATATCGTTAATTGAAACAGCGAAGGGTTACTCACTTGCACACAGTGGCTCAACCGTTGAGCCTCGGTTGGACATGGCGTTACTCCATTGTCAGAGGTAAAAAAGCCCCGTGTGCATCCCTGCGATTCAAATCAAGTTGAACGTCCAGTACGTTCTGGGGAGAGGTGCGAAGTGTGGTTCTTGAAGAACACATTCGCTGGCAAATAGGAACGACCCACTGGCAAATCGTTCATTTCTTGAGCAAAAGCACCGACCAGCGGTATTTAAAGCCGTATTAGTTAGTTTACTAACTTCTTGCAAGTTGACCGAATGGTAAGTTTCAAAGGCCAGTGGATCCAAACTTCGCGACAGGCCATTTAAGTGCTCTATTTCGCCGAGTGGTGAACGAGTACCCTATCAATGCACCAGGAGCAACTGGCTCAACACCGCCCGCAGTTTCCCGGGTTTCACAGGTTTGTTCAGTAGCGGCGCCCCTAGCTTCTGCAAGCCCCGCCGGCACTGATCGCTGCGGTCTGCGGTAATGATCACTGCCGGTATGGCAGTCGCAAAATGCTCACGCAGGTACCTCACCACCTCGCACCCCACTACGCCATGGTCCAGGTGGTAGTCGGCCAGGATCAGTTCCGGGGCCTGCCCCTGCAAGACCAGCAAGGCACCTGCCTGGTCGGTCGCGGTCACCACTTCGCAGCCCCACTGCCCAAGCAGCGCGCCCATGCTCTCGAGTATGCTCACTTCGTTGTCCAGTACCAGCAGGCGGCGGCCCGGCAGCGGATCACCGACGCTGGGCAGCGGCACAGCCTGGTGAACAGCCAGCGGCACTTCTTTGCCAAGAGGTACCTCGATGCTGAACACCGAGCCACGCCCTGGCCACGACCGCACCTGGATCCGATAACCGAGTATCTTGGCGATCCGCTCGACGATGGCCAGCCCGAGGCCAACGCCCTTGCGATCCGCTGCACGCCCCACATCCAGCTGATTGAACTCGAGGAATATGTCCTGCAGCCGGTCCTGCGCAATGCCCCGTCCGGTATCCCACACCTCCAGCCGCAAATGACCACCGCGGCGCCTTGCCCCGAGCAGGATCCGCCCCTCCTCGGTATACCGGCAAGCGTTGCTGAGGAAGTTGCGCAGGATGCGTGTGAGCAACCGCAGGTCAGTGCTGATGGCGTAGTCGGCTATGCGTGCGTGCAGCTTCAGGCCCGCCGCCTCGGCCACCGGGCTGAACTCCGAGACCAGCGGCGCGAACAGTTCGTCCAGGCGGTACACGGCCACATCCGGCTTTACCGCCGCCTGGTCGAGCCGGGAAATGTCCAACAGGTCGGTCAGCAGGTCTTCCGCGCCCTCCAGAGCCTGGTGGGTACGCTCCACCAGCACATGCTCGGGCTCTGGCAACGGCCGCTCGCGCAAGGTCGAAATCAGCAAGCGGGCAGCGTTCAACGGTTGCAGCAGGTCATGGCTTGCGGCGGCGAGGTATTTGTCCTTGCTGCGGTTGGCGGCTTCGGCGGCATCACGCGCCTCCAGCAATTCATCGGTACGCGCAGCGACCCGTTGCTCCAGTTCGTCATTGAGTTGTTGCAGACGCTGCTGGGCCAGCTTGCGTTCGGTAATGTCGGCGACGAATCCCTCCACCAGCCCTTCATGGCCGGGTTTGAGCAGCAGGTTCATCAGTACATCGAGATGGCTGCCGTCCTTGCGCCGCAGACGGGTTTCGTAGCCGTGCAGGCTGTGCTCACGGGCGAGCACCGCGGTAATGGCCTGCAACTCCTCGGCACCGCCATCAAACAGGTTGGCGGCCAGGTCAGTCAGGGAAAAAAGCACCGCTTGCGGGTCGTCATAGCCGAGCATGCGCGCCAGCGCCGGGTTTGCGGCGCGCATGCCGTCCTGAAGGCTGGCCTGGAAAATACCGTGCACGGCGTTTTCGAACAGCCATTTGTAACGGTTGCGTTCGGCTTCCAGCTCGTCCAGGCGGGCGGACAGCTCCGGGTAATGGCTTTTGCGCGCCGAGTGGTCACCCAGCCCCAGTAGCCCGGCCAACGCCCGCTGCTGCTCGTCAGAGGGCCTCGCCATAGACCACCTCGACATCACGCTGGCTGGACGCACGGGGGTTGGTGAGGATGCACGGGTCGTCCATCGCGTGTTGCGACAGGAACGGGATATCGGACGTGCGCACCCCGTGCAGGCCCAGGGTTTCATGGAAGCCGATGGCACGCTTCAGGGCAATCAGGTGCTCCACCAGCCGCCCGCAGATCTGCCGGTGATTGAGACCGCGGCAGTCGATACCGAACACCTCGGCGATCACCTTGAAACGCTCCGGCGCCGAGCTGTAGTTGAACGCCACCACGTGCTCCACCAGCACCGCATTGCACAAGCCATGGGGCAAGTCGAGGAAGCCGCCCAGGCTGTGCGACATGGCGTGCACTGCGCCCAGGATCGCATTGGAGAACGCCAGACCCGCCTGCATGCTGCCGAGCATGATCTTCTCGCGCAGCGCAATATCAGTAGGGTTGGCGATCATCTCCACCAGGTTGCCATTGATCAGGCGCATGGCTTCCAGCGCATGGGGATCGGTCAGCGGTCCGTGGCCGGTAGACACGAAGGCCTCGATGGCATGCACCAACGCATCGATGCCGGTGCAGGCCGACAGGAACGGGTCCATGCTCAGGGTGGTCTGCGGGTCGATCAGCGACACGTCCGGCACCACCGCCTTGCTGACGATGGAGAACTTCATGCGTTCCTGCTGGTTGGAAATGATCACGAACTGCGACACGTCCGCCGAGGTGCCGGCGGTGGTCGGGATCAGGATCAGCGGCGGGCTGGGCACGCGGATCATGTCCACGCCTTCGAATTCGAGGATGCTGCGCCCATGGGCCACCACGATGCCGATGGCCTTGCCGCAATCCATCGGGCTGCCGCCACCGACGGCGACGATCACGTCACAGTGGTTCTGCCGATAGATCTCGGCGCCGAGCATCACCTCCTCGACCCGCGGGTTGGGTGACACCGCTGTGTACAGGCAGTAGTCGATACCCTGGGCCTGCAGGCTGGCCTCCACATCCGCCACCCAGCCGGCGGCGATCACGCCAGGGTCGCTGACCACCAGTACCTTGCGCGCACCGAAGGTTTTGGCGTAATTGGCCACATTGTGCCGGCAGCCGGCACCAAAGATGATTTCAGGCGATACGAACTTGCGAAGGGGGCTGAAACTCTGGCTCATCGGTAAGCCTGTTCTTATTGTTCTGGAAGATAACCGCCAGCGTAAAGCATCCCACCACGAAAGCAACCAGACCAAAGCGGGGCTACCGGTCATTCTATCCAGGATTTGGCGCGGGCCACCTCCAGAAACGCCAGTACGTCCTCTTCGAGCCCCGGTACATCGGGGAAGCGTTGTGCCAGGCGGTCGATGACCGTTGCCACGGTACTGTGGCCGTCCAGCAGCTCCAGGACCCAGCCGGCACTGGCATTGAGCTCGATGATGCCCCCGGCGTACAACAGCACGTGGCAAGCCTTCTGTGGCTCCCAGCCCAGGCGCAAGCCTCGCCCCAAGGCAAGGGCCTGCTGGCGATCAATCAGGTTCACAGGCGCATGCTCCAGGAGGATCCGGCCACCGTGGCGATGGCCGGGCCGTCATCAACGGTTGGCGAAATACATCGTCACTTCGAAGCCAATGCGCAGGTCGGTATAGGCGGGTTTAGTCCACATAGGGCAAGTCCTCTTCTTGTGCCGGAGGATTCCGGTAGAAACATTAATGCACGGGGGCGGACTGGACCGAATGCTACTTTGGAACGAGCTTGCGGGGTGCGTTGGTACGGGTAGGCCATGCATGTGCCGGCCCTTTTGCGGGCTCGCCCGCCCCCACAGGTTCTTCACCGGTTCTGGAACCAACGGTGAACCTGTGGGAGCGGGCGAGCCCGCGAAGGCCGCGACGCGGTCTAGAAGAAGCCCAGCGGATTGATGTCGTAGCTCACCAGCAGGTTCTTGGTCTGCTGATAATGGTCAAGCATCATCTTGTGGGTCTCACGGCCAACACCGGACTTCTTGTACCCCCCGAACGCCGCATGCGCCGGGTACAGGTGGTAGCAGTTGGTCCACACTCGCCCGGCCTTGATCCCGCGGCCCATGCGGTAAGCGCGGTTGATGTCGCGGGTCCACAGGCCGGCGCCCAGGCCGAATTCACTGTCGTTGGCGATCGCCAGCGCTTCGGCTTCGTCCTTGAAGGTGGTCACGCCCACCACCGGCCCGAAGATTTCTTCCTGGAACACGCGCATCTTGTTGTTGCCCTTGAGCAGCGTTGGCTGAATGTAGTAACCGCTGGCCAGGTCACCCTGCAGCCGCTCGGCACCACCGCCGGTGAGCAGCTGCGCGCCCTCTTCCCGGGCAATCTCCAGGTACGAAAGGATCTTGTCGTACTGTTGCTCGGACGCCTGGGCACCCACCATGGTTTCGGTATCCAGCGGGTTGCCGCGGGTGATCTTGGCGATCTTCTTCATCACCTCGGCCATGAACGGTTCGTAGATCGACTCCTGGATCAGCGCCCGTGACGGGCAGGTGCACACCTCGCCCTGGTTGAAGAACGCCAGCACCAGGCCTTCGGCAGCCTTCTCGATGAACGCCGGCTCGGCCTGCATGATGTCTTCGAAGAAAATGTTCGGCGACTTGCCGCCCAGTTCGACGGTGGACGGGATGATGTTCTCGGCCGCGCACTTCATGATGTGCGAGCCCACCGGGGTGGACCCGGTGAAAGCGATCTTGGCAATGCGCTTGCTGGTGGCCAGCGCCTCGCCGGCCTCACGGCCAAAGCCCTGGACGATGTTCAGTACGCCTGCCGGCAACAGGTCGGCGATCAGTTCGGCAAAGACGGTAATCGACAGCGGCGTCTGCTCTGCGGGCTTGAGCACCACGCAGTTGCCAGCGGCCAAGGCCGGGGCAAGCTTCCAGGCGGCCATCAGCAGCGGGAAGTTCCACGGGATGATCTGCCCCACCACACCCAGCGGCTCGTGGATGTGATAAGCCACGGTGCCTTCGTTGATCTCGCCTACGCCACCCTCCTGGGCGCGGATGCAACCGGCAAAATAGCGGAAGTGGTCCGCTGCCAGCGGCACGTCGGCATTCAAGGTTTCGCGTATGGCCTTGCCGTTGTCCCAACTTTCGGTAACCGCCAGCACTTCCAGGTTCTGTTCGATGCGGTCGGCAATTTTCAGCAGTACCCGCGCACGGTCTTGCACCGAGGTCTTGCCCCAGGCTTCGGCGGCGGCATGCGCGGCGTCCAGGGCGCGCTCGACGTCCTGGGCCGTGGAGCGCGGGAATTCGGCAATCGGCTGGCCATTGACCGGCGAGCTGTTGGTGAAGTACTGGCCAGCCAACGGCTGCACGAACTCGCCACCGATGAAGTTGCCATAACGGGGTTTGAAGGATACGACGGCGCCTGGAGTTCCGGGTTGTGCGTAGATCATGCTGAGCCTCTGCGGGTCGGTGCCTGTCCCACGACAGGCGATGCACCGATGGTAAGAAGCCCCGCGTGCCGGGCGAATGCATCGTTGGCAGCGGGGCTCTCGTCATTTGGTAGTAGGGCCGCTTGCCAGCAGATCAGCGGCAGCAAGCGGCAGTAGGCAGGCGTTATGGCTTGGCGCTTGCCGTTTGCTGCAACTGCTTGGGCAACTTGAAGGTCCAGAGCATGCCGCCCTGGTTGAAGTCCTTGACCCGTTTGGCCACTTCGCCGCCCCACAGCGGCACCGCGCCGCCCCAGCCGGAGACCACCGAAACGTATTGCTCGCCGTCCATTTCCCAGGTGACGGGCGAGCCAAGCACGCCTGAGCCGGTCTGGAATTCCCAGACCTTGTCGCCGGTCTTGGCGTTGAATGCCTGCAGGAAGCCCTCTGGCGTGCCCGTGAACACCAGGTTGCCCTTGGTGGTCAGCACACCGCCCCACAGCGGCGCGTAGTTCTTGTGGCGCCACACTTCCTTGCCGCTGACCGGGTCGATGGCACGCAGCACGCCGATGTAGTCTTCATTGAGCGGCTTGATGGTGAAGCCGGCACCGAGGAACGCCGCACCTTTCTTGTAGGCGATGCCTTCGTTCCAGATGTCCATGCCCCACTCGTTGGACGGCACGTAGAACAGCCCTGTGTCCTTGTTGTAGGCCATCGGCATCCAGTTCTTGGCGCCGAGGAAGGCCGGCGCGACGAACACCGAGCTGCCCTTGGCCTCGCTGCCGGGTGCGCCCGGGCGGCTGGCGTCGTTGTAGATCGGCCGGCCGTCCTTGTCCAGGCCAGTGGCCCAGGTGATCTTGTCAACGAAGGGGAAGCCGCGGATGAACTTGCCGTTGGTGCGATCGAGCACGTAGAAGAAACCGTTGCGGTCGGCCGTAGCGGCAGCCTTGACCTCCTTGCCGCCGTCCTTGTAGTTGAACGAGATCAGCTCGTTGACGCCGTCGAAGTCCCAGCCGTCATGCGGCGTGCTCTGGAAGTGCCACTTGATGGTGCCGTCGTCCGGGTTCAGTGCCAGGCGTGAGGAGGAGTACAGGTTGTCACCGGGGCGCAGGTGCGAGTTCCACGGCGCCGGGTTACCGGTACCAAACAGGATCAGGTTGGTTTCAGGGTCGTAGTAACCGCCCAGCCACGGCGCGGCGCCGCCGGTCTTCCACAGGTCGCCAGGCCAGGTCTTGCCCGCCTCACCGCCGGAAATACCGTTCTCGATCGCCTTGCCATCCTTGTACACATAGCCCATGTGCCCTTCCACGGTGGGGCGCATCCACAGCAGCTCGCCGTTTTCCGGGTTGTAGGCCTGGATCTTGCCCACCACGCCGAACTCGCCGCCGGCAACGCCTGTGATCAGCTTGCCATTGACGATCATCGGCGCGGCGCTGATGGAGTAGCCTTCTTTGTGGTCGGCGACCTTCTTGCTCCAGACCACCTTGCCGGTGTCCTTGTTCAGGGCCACCAGCTTGGCGTCCAGCGTGCCGAAGAACACCAGGTTGCCGTACAGCGCGACGCCGCGGTTGATCACGTCGCAGCAAGGGCGGATGTCATCCGGCAGACGTGCATCGTATTGCCACAGTTTCTTGCCGGTGCGGGCATCCACGGCGAACACCCGCGAGTAGGAGCCGGTCAGGTACATCACCCCGTCCTTGATCAGCGGTTGGGCCTGCTGGCCGCGCTGCTTCTCCCCACCGAAGGAGAACGCCCAGACCGGGCGCAGCTCCTTGACATTATTGACGTTGAGCAGGTCCAGCGGGCTGTAGCGCTGGCCCTGCACGCCCAGGCCATTGGTCACGATCTGCTGCGGGTTCTTCGGGTCCTGGAGGATTTCTTCATTGCTGACAGCGGCGTGAGCCGCGCCGGCAAGCAGCATGGCGCTGAGCACCAGGCTCACGGCGAACAAGGGGCGACGTGGGGATCGGGTCATGACGGCTACCTTTGGTTTTTTTGTTGTGCCCGGGAAAATTTCCCGGTGTGTCGGGAATTCTTGGTCCCGACCCGATTGCCAACAATTGCTCGCAGTGCGGAGTTTTCTAGTTCCTTGGTAGCGGCCTGAGCGATGGGTGGGCGGCACGGGGGCTGACAGGCACAAAAAATGTCATGGCAAGCGCTGCAACTGCTGGCGCTCGTAACGCGGGTACAGGTGGCTGACACTGCGGATCAGCTCATAACGCGTCAGGCTTATCCCGGCAAACCGTTCGGGAATGGGGCTGCGGATCATCTCGGCCATGTCGTCACCGCGCGCCGCGCCATCGCGCATCAGGCCATCGAGCCAGCCCAGGTAGTCACGCATCTGCACGAACGGCTGCGCATCACTGGCCAACGGGCCATGCCCGGGTACAAGCTGTTTCCAGGGCAGTGCCTGCAGGGTATCCAGGTCCTTGAGCCACACGTCCAGCCCCGGGCTGTTGGGCGTGGTCAGGGCGCGTTGGTAGAACACCAGGTCGCCAGCAAACAGCACGCCGGTCTTTTCATCGAAAATCGCCAGGTCGGCACCCGTATGCCCGCCCAGCCCCAGCAACCTCAGGCGGTGCCCGCCCACCTCATGCACCCCCGGCTGCAGCACCCGGGTCGGCAGCACCACCTCGGTACCACGCATCCAGTCGCCGACCAGGCGATACATGTTCTCGGCCATGGCATCGCCTTGCTGGCGCAGCAGGTCGCGGGTGCCGGCCAGGGCACCGATCGGCACATCGGCAAAGGCCTGGTTGCCCAGCACATGGTCCGGATGATGATGGGTCAGCAGCACCTCCACTACCGGCTTGTCGGTGAGGGTGGCAATTACCTTGCGCAATGCCTCGCCATAGCCCTTCGACGGCCCGCTGTCGATCACCACCACACCGCTGTCGGTGACGATGAACGCGGTGTTGACCACATTGCCGCCATTGGCCTTGGCGAAATTGTCGGTGCTGCCTTCCAGCAACCAGGTGCCCTCGGCGATCTGCCGGGGTGTGAGCCGGTACACCAGATCAGCCTGGGCCGGCAGCCCCAGGCACAGCAGCAACAACAGGATCCAACGCATGATGGTGCCTCGGGTCAGGGTGAAATCAGACAACGCGCTCAGGGCAGCGCCGCCTCGAACTGGTTGCCGCTGTTGTCCCGCAACAGCAGCCGTGTTGGCCCGGGGCCCTGAATGTCAAAGCCCAGGTTGGGGTTTTCGCTGACCGCCGGGTACAGCTCCAGGCTGGCCAGGCGCTGGCCATCTGCGCCTTGCAACTCGGCATGGTTGAGAAAGAACTCAGGAATGCCGCTGACCAGGCCGTTATCCATGGGGTGGGCCACCTGCAGGCGCAGGCGGCTGCTGTCGCCACGCGGGTAGCGCCCGCCCAGCACCTCCCCGAGGTGCTCCTCCCAGCCGGGCTGGGTGCGCACCACGCTGGGTGCGGTACAACCGCCGCCGGCAGCATCGATCAGGGTCGAACCGACGTGCCACAGGCCATCGCGTGTCAGTACGGCGGCGCGCAACGGTGTGGCCTGTTCGATGCGGATGCGGATCGACAACCAGGGCAACACGCGCTCACCGGGCTGAAAGTCGACGATGCGCGGCAGAGGGTTCAGCTCTGCCCAGGCAATTATCCGCACCACCTCGCCCGTGAACGCCCGGGCGTCGATCTCCAGCGGTACCTGCCGTGCATCCTCGGCAAAGGGCGGCGCCAGAAGCTTCACACGGTCATCGAACACGAACGCCGCCTGCCCCAGCAACTGCTTGTGGTAGAAGTCCCACATCACGGAAGGCACCGGGTCTGTGTGGGTGCCTTGTGTCGCAGCCTGGGCGGCCCAGGGCATCCAGCAGGCCAGCAGGAAAGTTGCTCGCCAGTTCATGGCCACTCCTATTGATACATCTCCGGGACCTCGTAACGCAGGCCGTATGCGGCATACATCGCCTTGAGCCGGCCATCGCGAATCATCGCTTCCATGGCCTCCTCCACCGCGTAGGCCAACTGCCGGTTGCTTTCATGCACGGCCATGCCGATTTCCCAGGCCTGTTTGCCGAGGTTCGGGTAGGCGTTCTCTGCCAAGGCCAGTTGTGGGTCGGCGGCCTGGTGCAGCTGCCAGTCAACCTCGCCGCGCATCGCCATCACTGCGTCCACCTGGCCGGCCTGCATGGCAGCGAACGCCTGCTGCACGCTGGGGTAATGGTGGGTCCTGGCGCTGAGCATGCCGTTGAACACCGATGTCAGGTAGAACGACGGCACGCTGTCCACCTCGACCCCGATAGGATGCTGCTGGAATACCGCGACACTGGCCACCGAGGCCAGGCGACGGCGATCGTAGGCCACCTGCCAACGCTCCTGCTGATAGGGGCCGAACATGACCACCTGGGCGTTTTCCAGCTCCCCCAGCTCGTTGCGCCGCTGCGCGTAGGCGCGATCGTAAGGCACCCGCATCATCAGGTCGGCCAATTGCTGATGACGCAGCGGGCTGCCACGCCAGATGTAGTCGCGCAGGTCATCGTCGAGCTTTTCTCCGGGTGGCGCCCAGATCAGTTGCAGGCGTACCCCCAAGGCCGTGGCCAGGGCCTGCGCCAGCTCCACATCGACACCACGCGGCTGGCCGTGGTCCTGGAAACTGTAGGGGGCGAAATCCTTGTACACTGCCACCTTGAGCTCGCCGGCGGCGATGATCGCGTCATAGTTGCGCACCTGCGCCTGGGCCGCCGCGCAACACAGCAGCAGGCCACTCAACAGCACCGCCCACAGACGCATGGCCGTCACTCCTCGACGTGCACGCTGTCGAGGTAGGTGCGCACCGCCCACAGGGCTTCCTGGCTGAGGTAGTCGGCCATCTTCGGCATGTACACGCGGCCGTCGCGAACCGCGCCGTGGCGTACCCGCTCGACGAACCATTCATCGCCGGCATCACCCGCATCGAGCATGCGCAAGTCAGGGGCGATACCACCCGACTTGGCCTCCAGGCCATGACAGGCAGCGCAGTTCTGGTTGTAGGCCGAGGCGCCGATTTCCACGGCCTTTTCGTGCTCGGGCGAGCTGCGGTACGGGTTGACCGCGGCCCAGCCGTCGCCGTCCAGGCTCACGCCAGTGTCCTTGATCGGGGTCAGGCCCTTGGTCTCCACTGCCTGGGGCACCACGTTGCCATGGGCCCAGGCTGTACCGGTCAGCACGGCTGCGGCCAGCAACCCAGCAGCCAGCAACACATTGCATTTTGTTGTCATTGTTATGCCCTCACCATTGCACACAAAGCCTCAACCACAGAGGCCGTGCCGCCATCTTAGAAACAGCCCGCGGGTGGCCGAATGCTGCTTTGGTGGCCGGGCCTTAATCCCTTGGTAGTAGGGCTTGTGGCGAAGGGCCAATTGAGGTGCCGTGCGGGAACTATTCCCGGCAATGGCGGGACTTTTTCCGTATCCCGCGATGGCCGCTGCGCCCCACCCTGTGCAGGCCAAAACCTCCACTGGGAACTGCAACCATGACAATAAGATCGCTACCCGCCCTTTCCCCGCTGGCCCTGAGCGTGCGCGTCCTGCTGATAGCCGGTAGCCTGGCCCTGGGCAATGTGGCAACAGCGGCCAGCACACCCGCTGCACCTGCCGGCAAGAACGTCACCTGGGAAGACATCGCCAATGACCACCTGACCACCCAGGACGTGCTGCAGTACGGCATGGGCACCAATGCCCAGCGCTGGAGCCCGCTGGCCCAGGTCAATGACAAGAACGTGTTCAAGCTGACCCCGGCCTGGTCCTACTCCTTCGGCGACGAGAAGCAGCGCGGCCAGGAATCCCAGGCCATCGTCAGCGATGGCGTGGTCTACGTCACCGGCTCGTACTCGCGGGTATTCGCCCTCGATGCCAAGACCGGCAAACGCCTGTGGACCTACAACCACCGCCTGCCCGACAACATTCGTCCCTGCTGCGACGTGGTCAACCGCGGCGCGGCGATCTACGGTGACAAGATCTACTTCGGCACCCTCGATGCGCGTGTCATCGCCCTCGACAAGCGCACCGGCAAAGTGGTGTGGAACAAGAAGTTCGGCGACCACAGCGCCGGCTACACCATGACCGGTGCGCCAGTGCTGATCAAGGACAAGACCAGCGGCAAGGTGCTGCTGATCCACGGCAGCTCCGGCGATGAATTCGGCGTGGTCGGCCAGCTGTTCGCACGCGACCCGGACACCGGTGAAGAAGTGTGGATGCGGCCCTTCGTCGAGGGCCACATGGGCCGCCTGAACGGCAAGGACAGCACCCCGACCGGTGACGTCAAGGCGCCGTCCTGGCCAGACGACCCTACCACCGAAACCGGCAAGGTCGAAGCCTGGAGCCACGGCGGCGGAGCCCCTTGGCAAAGCGCGAGCTTCGACCCCGAAACCAACACCATCATTGTCGGCGCTGGCAACCCCGGCCCTTGGAATACCTGGGCGCGCACGTCGAAAGACGGCAACCCGCATGACTTCGACAGCCTGTACACCTCCGGCCAGGTCGGCGTCGACCCGAGTACCGGCGAGGTCAAGTGGTTCTACCAGCATACCCCCAACGATGCCTGGGACTTCTCCGGCAACAACGAGCTGGTGCTGTTCGACTACAAGGACAAGAACGGCAACGTGGTCAAGGCCACCGCCCACGCCGACCGCAACGGCTTCTTCTATGTGGTCGACCGCAACAACGGCAAGCTGCAGAACGCCTTCCCCTTCGTCGACAACATCACCTGGGCCAGCCATATCGACCTGAAGACCGGGCGCCCGGTGGAAAACCCCGGCCAACGCCCGGCCAAGCCGCTGCCGGGTGAAACCAAGGGCAAGCCGGTGGAAGTCTCGCCACCGTTCCTGGGCGGCAAGAACTGGAACCCCATGGCCTACAGCCAGGACACCGGGCTGTTCTACATCCCCGGCAACCAGTGGAAAGAGGAATACTGGACCGAGGAAGTGAACTACAAGAAGGGCTCGGCTTATCTGGGCATGGGCTTCCGTATCAAGCGCATGTACGACGACCACGTCGGCACGTTGCGCGCCATGGACCCGTCCACCGGCAAACTGGTGTGGGAACACAAGGAGCACCTGCCGCTGTGGGCCGGGGTGCTGGCAACCAAGGGCAACCTGGTGTTCACCGGTACCGGCGACGGCTTCTTCAAGGCCTTCGACGCCAAAACGGGCAAAGAGCTGTGGAAGTTCCAGACCGGCAGCGGCATCGTCTCGCCGCCCATCACCTGGGAACAGGACGGCGAGCAGTACATCGGCGTGACCGTGGGCTACGGCGGTGCAGTACCACTGTGGGGCGGCGACATGGCCGAGCTGACCAAGCCGGTGGCTCAGGGTGGTTCGTTCTGGGTGTTCAAGATCCCGAGCTGGGACAACAAGACTGCACAGCGTTGACCTGCAGCGGGGAGCGGCCTGCGCCCCTCCCCGTTTCTGCCCTTCTCCTGACCGGAGGCTTTTGCCATGAATTACCTGCCCTTGACCTTGCTGCTGGCGCTATCCCCTGCCCTGGCAGTGAACGCCGACGACGCCGGCAACGATACCCCCTTGACCATCAACGGCTGCGTGATTGCCGAAGCCAGCCAGTGCCCGGGGGCCAACCTGCGCGGCGCCAACCTGGCCAACCAGGACCTGCGCAAGATGAACCTGGCCGGTGCCGACCTGCGCGATGCCGACCTGCGTCATGCTCAGCTGGACCTGGCAAATCTGGAAAAAGCCCGCCTGCAAGGTGCCAACCTGACCCGCGCCAGCCTGCAACAGAGCAATCTGCGCCTGGCTGACCTGAGCAACAGCAGGCTGGTGGCCATTCAAGGCTGGGGCTTGTTCGCCCAGGGTGCACAGTTTGAAAAGGCGGACCTGCGCGCAGCCTACCTGCAGTTCGCCAGGCTGTCCGGGGCAAAGCTGCAGCAGGCCAACTTGCAGGCGGCGGACCTGGAGATGGCCTGGTTGAGCAAGGCCGACCTGCAAGCGGCCAACCTGGGCGATGCCAACCTGCAGGAGGCCAAGTTTGGCCAGAGCAATCTGGCACACGCCGATTTGCGCGGGGCGCGGCAGCATTACGGGAATTTTCAGGAGGCCAACATGGAGGGGTGCAAGGGGTGCCCTGAAACCTGGGACAAATGAGCAGCCTGTAGGCGCGGGTTCACCCGTGAAAAGGCCGGGCCTGCTGGCCAATTTCCACCCGCCGTTCACTGTTGCTGCCGCTACCGTATTCGCGGGTAAACCCGCTCCTACACACACGGATCGGTGGTGGACACGCATCGGGGGTTGAACACATTCCGTCGTAGGCGCGGGTTCACCCGCGAAAGGGCCGGGCCTGCTGGCCAATTTCCACCCGCCGTTCACTGTTGCTGCCGACACCGTATTCGCGGGTAAACCCGCTCCTACGCCTGATTCGGGGGTGGACACATGTCGGGGGCTGGACACATTCCGTTGTGCGCGGAGGGCTGCGACGCAGCCCCAACAGGTGCAATGAAATACCTCACCCCGCCACCCGCACCACCCCCAGGTCAATCCCCAGATGCACCAGCTCGGCATGCGAGCTGACCTGCAACTTGCTCTTGAGCAAGGTCAGGTGGTTGGACACGGTCTTGGCACTGATACACAACTGCTCGGCAATCACCCGCGCCGGGGTACCCTTGGCCAGCATCGTGAATATCTCCAGTTCGCGCTGGGTCATGCGCTGCAACCGGGGGTCACTGGTGCTTTGCTGTGACAGGCAAGCCAGCTGGGTGGCCAGGGGCTGCTCGATGTAGGCATGCCCGGCCAACACCCGCTGCACCGCCTCGATCAGCACCTCGGGCGCCGAGTTTTTGGTCAGGTAGCCCGAAGCCCCCGCATCCAACGCCTGGCGCACCAGCGGCAGCTCGTCGTGCATGCTGAAAAACAGCACCCGCAACTGCGGCAGGCGCTGGCGCAGGCGCCGGGTGGTTTCCAGGCCACTGATACCGGGCAGGCCAAAATCCATGATCACCAGGTTGGGCACCTGCTCCTGTACCCTGGCCAGCGCCTCTTCACCACTGGCGGCCTCACGCACCTGCACCAATGGCAGCACCGCCCGCAGCAAGCTGGCGTAGCCCTGGCGGACCACGGCGTGGTCATCGACCAACACGATATTCATCACACCTCCTGGGGAATGTTAAGGGCCAGCGCCCAGCCGCCCCCGGGCGACTGAAAATGCGTAACTCCCCCCCAAGGCTGCGGGCGCGCTCGGCCATCGAGTGCAGGCCTACCCCTGGGCGCTGGGGCTGGTGGGCGCCGCAGCCGTTGTCGCGAATGAACAGGCGCAAGCCCTTGCGACTGCGCTGCAGGCGTACCCGCACCTGGCTGGCACCGGCATGCCGGGCGACGTTGGTCAACGCCTCCTGCAGCAAGCGGTACAAATGCGTTCTGCTCGGCCCAGTCAGCGCCGGCAAGTGCTCGCCAACCCGCAGCCGGCATTCGATGCCCTGGCTGGCCTGCCACTGGCTCACCAACAGCCCGAAGGCCTCGGCCAGCGGCATGTAGTGCAGCGCCACCGGATACAGGTTGTGCACCAGCGCGCGAAAACCTTGCTGCAGGCGCTCGCAATTGAATTCAAGGGCCTGCGCCGTCTGCGTCACCACTTCAGGCTGTTCGGCCACCATACGCAGCAGGCATAGCTGGGCACGCATGCCTGCCAGGTATTGCCCCAGATCATCGTGCAGGGTCTGCGCAAGCTGGGTACGCTCCTGCTCCTGCACTGCCAGCAGGGCCTGGGTCAGCTGGGTATTGTCGGCCTGGGCCTGTTCCAGGGCTGCGGCCATGCGGTTGAAATGTTTGGCCAGCTGGCGCGCTTCCGGCAGGCCGGCTTCGCGCAGGCGTGCCGTCAATTGCCCGCCTGAAACCTGATGCAAGGCGCCCAGCAGCTCATCCAGCAGGCCCATGGCCCGCCGTACCGCCCAGCGGATGGTCAACAAGCTCAGCAACAACGCCAGGCCACAAACGACAAGCAGTTGTTGCAGGGAGTCCCAGACTTCATCGATTTCATCCCGCGCATCCACGGCAATCAACACGCGGCGGCCATCACTCAAGTCCAGCAGCCGGCTGCTTTGGTAGCGCTCGCCGAACAACTGGCGGCCGAGCCAGGCATCGATACCGGCCTCTTGCGGCAGCCTTGGCACCTCACCCGCTGCCAGCCAATGCACCCGCACATGGCGCAGGCTCTTGGTCAAGCCGGGTTGCAGGTTTGCCGGGTCGCGTTCGGCGGTGTCGCCCAGGTATGCCACCACGGCTTCGGCTGACTGCAACTCACGCTCGACGTCGGCCACCGCCTGGTGCAACAGCACCCCGGCACAAGCCAGCGTCACCAAGGCGAAGCACAACGTGACCCAGAGGTTGACTCGCCACAGGGCCGACAAGTTGACAAGGCGCACAAGCGGTTCTCCTCAGGCCGTTGTGGACCATCGTAAAACTGCGGCCCCCGCACTGAATTACTACCTTGGTACCGGCCGAGCGCTACTTTCTGCATATTTCCCCCTCCCGGCGGGCTTCCTATGCTGGCGCCATCTGCCGTGGAGTGTGTTATGCGCCAGCCTGCCCACCTTGCCTTGACCTGCCTGCTGGCCTTGGCCGCAACGCTGGCTACGCCCCAGGCGCCCGCCGCTCAGGGCCAGGCCGCAGCCCCGTTGCACATACGCATCGGCTACCTGGGCTATCGCCCCGCCGCTGGCCCGCTGCTGTCCAACGTCATCCCCGAACCCGGCGATGCCGGGCTCCAAGGTGCCGAACTGGCCATTGTCGACAGCAACAGCACCGGGCGCTTCCTGAAGCAGCAGTTTCAGCTGACCAGCGCCAATGTCGACAGCCCCGAGGCCCTGCTGCAAGCCGCCAGGGCCCAGCATGAACAAGGCCTGCGCCTGTTCGTGGTGAATGCCCCGGCCGCCAGCCTGCGCGCGCTGTCTGCCGCCCTGCCCGACAGCCTGTTGTTCAACGCCGGCAGCCCCGACGACAGCCTGCGCAGCAGCCAGTGCCTGGGCAATGTCCTGCACAGCCTGCCGAGCCGGGCCATGCTGGCCGATGCCTTGGCGCAGTTTCTGGTGCTGCGCAAATGGCAACGGGCATTGCTGGTGGTCGGCCAGACCCCGGACGATCAGGCGTACGCCGCTGCCCTGCGGCGGTCGGTGAAGCGTTTTGGCGTGCAACTGGTCGCGGAAAAAACCTGGACGTTCGACAACGACCAGCGCCGCAGCGCCCAGGCCGACATGCCGCTGTTCACCCAGACTGCCGAATACGACGTGGTACTGGTGGCCGACGAGCGCGGTGACTTCGGCGAGTACCTGCCCTACCAGACGTGGTATCCACGCCCGGTGGCCGGTACCCAGGGCCTGACCCCCACGGGCTGGCACAAGACGGTGGAAACCTTCGGGGCGGCGCAGTTGCAAAAACGCTTCGAGGCCCAGGCCGGGCGCTGGATGAATGACCGTGACTTCGCCGCCTGGATGGCTGTGCGCAGTGTCGCCAGTGCGGCCAGCAAGCTGCGCCTGGCCGAACCTCGCGCGCTGCAGCAACTGCTGCTCAGCGAGCAGTTGCCGCTGGACGGCTTCAAGGGGCGCAAGCTCAGTTACCGCCCGTGGAACGGCGAACTGCGCCAGCCGATCCCGTTGGTTCAGCCCCGCGCCCTGGTCAGCACCTCGCCGCAGGAGGGCTTCCTGCATCCCTTCAACGAAATGGACAGCCTGGGCTATGACAAGCCCGAAGTGACGTGTAGCTACCCCTGACCCGACAACCACAACAATAAGGAATCCGCCATGCGCCTCCCCCTCTTCCACCGGGCCCTGCTTTACCCCAGCCTGCTGTCGGGCGCCCTGGCGCTGGCCAGCAGTCACGCCATGGCTGCCACCGCCTGGGTCTCCAACGAGAAGGACAACAGCCTCAGCCTGATCGACCTGCAAACGCTGGAAGTCACCGAAACCCTGCCGGTGGGCCAGCGCCCGCGTGGCTTGCTGCTGTCACACGACAGCAAGCTGCTGTACATCTGCGCCAGCGATTCGGACCGGGTGCAGGTGATGGACGTGGCCACCCGCAAGATCATCAAGGAGCTGCCTTCCGGCAAGGACCCCGAGCAGTTCGCCCTGCACCCCAACGACCGCTGGCTGTATGTATCAAACGAGGACGATGCGCTGGTGACGGTGATCGACACCGTCACCGACAAGGTGCTCGGCCAGATCGAAGTCGGCATCGAACCCGAAGGCATGGCGGTCAGCCCCGACGGCAAGTGGGCGGTCAACACCAGCGAAACCACCAACATGCTGCACTGGATCGACACCAGCACCCAGACCCTGGCCGACAGCACGCTGGTCGACCAGCGCCCGCGCTTCGTCGAGTTCAGCAAAGACGGTTCGCGCCTGTGGGCCTCGGCAGAAATCGGCGGCACGGTGACCATACTCGACGTGGCCACGCGCCAGGTGCTGAAAACCCTGAACTTCCAGATCAAGGGCGTGCACCCGGACAAAGTCCAGCCAGTGGGCATCAAGCTCAGCGCCGATGGCAAGTACGCCTTCGTCGCCTTGGGCCCGGCCAACCACGTGGCGGTGATCGATGCCAAGACCTTTGATGTGCTCGACTACCTGCTGGTCGGGCGGCGGGTCTGGCAGCTGGCATTCACCCCGGACCAGAGCCAGTTGCTGGCCACCAACGGTGTCAGCGGTGACGTTTCGGTCATCGATGCGCAGCAGCTCAAAGTGCTCAAGTCGGTGAAGGTCGGGCGCTACCCCTGGGGCGTGGTGGTGACACCATGAACGCCCTCGACGTCAGTGACGTGAGCTTTGCCTATGGCCAGCGCGAGGCACTCCGGCAGGTCGGTTTCAGCCTGGCACCCGGGCGCTTCGCCGCGTTGCTGGGCCCCAATGGTGCCGGCAAGTCGACCTTGATCGCCCTGCTCACGCGCCTGTACGACCTGCAGCATGGCGACATCCGCGTGTGCGGCTGCTCGCTACGCAACGCTGCACGCCCGGCCTTGCGCCAGCTGGGTGTGGTGTTTCAGCAAAGCACCCTGGACCTGGACCTGAGCGTTGAGCAGAACCTGCGCTACCACGCCGCCTTGCATGGCCTGTCGCGGCGTCAGAGCCACCTGCGGGTCGAGGCCGAACTCGCACGCCAAGGCCTTGGCGAACGCCGGCGCGATCGTGTGCGTGAGCTGAACATCGGCCATCGGCGGCGGGTGGAAATTGCCCGCGCGCTGCTGCATGAACCGCGCCTGCTGCTGCTGGACGAAGCCAGCGTCGGCCTCGATCCGGCCAGCCGCCTGGCGCTTAACCAGCACCTGCGCCGGCTGTGCCGCGAGCAGCAGCTCAGTGTGCTGTGGGCCACTCACCTGCTGGACGAAGTGCAGCCCAGCGATGACCTGTTGATTCTGCATCAGGGGCGCCTGGTGGCCAGTGGCACCGCCGATGCGCTGAGCCTTGAGCACGGCGGTGACCTCGATCACGCCTTTGCCCGCCTGACCAACGCCCCCTCAGGAGCCAACGCCCGATGAACGCTTACTGGCAATGTTTCAACGGCATCATGCTGCGCGAATGGCTGCGCTTCGTGCTGCAGCGTACACGCCTGCTCAGCGCGCTGGTGCGCCCGCTGCTGTGGTTGCTGGTATTCGCTGCCGGGTTTCGCGCAGCGCTGGGCATTGCCATCATCGAACCCTACGACACCTACATCCCCTACGAGGTGTACATCATCCCCGGCCTGGCCTGCATGATTCTGCTGTTCAACGGCATGCAGGGCTCGCTGTCGATGGTCTACGACCGCGAGATGGGCAGCATGCGCGTGTTGCTGACCAGCCCGCTGCCACGCCCGTTCCTGCTGGGCAGCAAACTGCTGGCAACTTCATTGATTTCCCTGCTGCAAGTCTATGCATTCCTCGCCATCGCCTGGTTATACGGGGTACAACCACCGGCAGCGGGCTTGCTGATGGCGCTGCCAGCGTTGCTGCTGGTGGCCTTCATGCTCAGTGCCCTGGGGCTATTGCTGTCGAACGCCATCCGCCAGCTGGAGAACTTTGCCGGGGTGATGAACTTCGTGATCTTCCCGCTGTTCTTCCTGTCGTCGGCGCTGTACCCGCTGTGGAAAATGCGCGAGGCCAGCCAGTGGTTGTACTGGCTGTGTGCTGTGAACCCGTTCACCCATGCCGTAGAGCTGGTGCGGTTTGCACTGTATGAGCGGCTGAATTTGCTGGCGCTGGCGGTGTGCCTGGGCTTGACCGCATTGTTCACCCTGCTGGCGATCCTCACCTTCAACCCCCAGCATGCAGCGCTGCGCAAGCCGCGCTGAACACCTGGCGTGCAACGCGTGTGGGAGCGGCCTTGTGTCGCGATTGGGCTGCGCAGCAGCCCCGGCCATGTGTGCGGTGCAGCTGAAATCGGGGGCCGCTTTGCGGCCCTTTCGCGACGCAAGGCCGCTCCCACACGGATCGCGCCAGCTTTCAGAAATTGAGCAAGACAGTTGCTCCCACCTAGGGCGTCTCCATGCCTTCAGGCGCCCGGCCATCTACTACTTTAGTACTGCATTTACTGTCTATCGTCGCATTCACAAAGCACCGCCACTGGCATGTAATGAGTCCATAACAAAAAGGAAAAACCTCCATGCCACGTGCCCTGCCCCGGCTGCCACGCCCCTTGCTGGCGGTACTTTCGCTGAGCCTGACGCTAGGTATCGCCCAGGCTGACACGGCGCCGCTGTTCTCCGCCGACGGCTATCGCACCACGCACTATCGCAGCCCGACCCCGCAACAGGTCGAAGGCGGCCAGGTCGTCGACACCGCCACACTGCAAGGCCTGCTGGGTCAGACGCCCCGGCCGGTGCTGATCGACGTCTATCGCCGTCAATGGCTGCAAGGTCGCTTCATCGAAGACGAACCGCACAGCAACCTCCCCGGCAGCCTGTGGCTGGCCAACACCGGCGACGGCGAACTGAACCCGGCCTGGCAGGACTACTTCGTGCGCAACCTGCAAAAAGCCACGGCCGGGCACCCGGACCAACCACTGGTCTTTTACTGCCGCTCCGATTGCTGGTTAAGCTGGAACGCGGTAAAACGCGCGAAAGCCTTGGGCTATAACAACCTGTATTGGTACCGCGACGGCCTGGATGCCTGGCAGCAAGCCAACCTGCCATTGCAGCCGGCACAACCGGTGCCGTTCCCCTGAAATGCCTGCGTATGCGTGCCCCGCTCCATCCAATAAAAACAAGGTGAAAAGGCCATGTACAAAATTCTGATTGCCGACGATCACCCCCTGTTTCGCGAAGCCATCCACAATGTCATCAGCGATGGTTTCCAGGGCAGCGAGGTCATGGAGACCGCCGACCTTGAAAGCGCCCTGGCCCTGACCCAGGCGCATGACGACCTCGACCTGATCCTGCTCGACCTGAACATGCCCGGCATGCACGGCCTCAACGGCCTGATCACCCTGCGCAACGAGGCGCCGACCACTCCGGTGGTCATCGTTTCGGCCGAGCAGGAAAAGCAGATCGTGCTGCAGGCCATTACCTACGGTGCCGTGGGCTTCATCACCAAGTCGTCGCCACGCTCACAGATGATCGAAGCGATCGAGCAGATCCTCAATGGCAACGTCTACCTGCCGCCAGACATCATCCGCGCGCAAAAAAGCAGTACCAGCCGGCGCCATAACGATGCCCCGAGCTTCCCGCCGGAAATGCTCCAGGCCCTGACCCGCAAGCAACTGCTGGTGCTCGAGCGCATGACCAAAGGCGAATCGAACAAGCAGATCGCCTACACGCTGGACATCGCCGAAACCACAGTCAAGGCCCACGTTTCGGCGATCTTGCGCAAACTCAATGTGCACAACCGGGTACAAGCCATCCTCAGTGCTGGCGATATCGATTTTGCTGATTATCTGCGCCGTTGACCTGTTCCGGCCGCTTCGCGGGTAAACCCGCGAAGCGGCCAACCGCTATGCCACGCCACTGGCCAGCAGATGGCTCATCGCCGTCTTGAGCTTCATTGGCCGTACGGGCTTGTGCATCAGCGTGTGACCCAACTCGCGGATCTGCTGCTTGAGATCGTTGCTGTAGTTGGCAGTGATCATCAGCGCCGGTAGCGGCTGGGCACGGCGGGCATTGATCCGCGCTACGGCGTCGACACCATTGCAGTCATTGTCCAGGTGGTAGTCGGCAATCAGCAGGTCGGCCTCGGCGTGGTAGTTGTCCACCTGGCGCGCCAGGTCTTCTTCCGACAGCGCAGTGACCACCCGGCAGCCCCAACCTTCCAGCAAGGTGCGCATGCCCGCGCAAATCGCCGCATCGTTATCCAGTACCCACACCCGCGCCCCGCGCAGGCGTTCGAGCATTGGCTCGCAGATCGCCTGGCTCGGCTGGGCCTTGGGTGCAGTGGCGCTCAGCGGCACCTCGACAGCGAACACCGAGCCTTTGCCCAGCCATGACCGCACGCGGATCCGGTGGCCGAGGATGCCGGCGATCTTCTCCACGATTGCCAGGCCCAGGCCCAGCCCACGGTCCTGGTCCGGGCGCTGCACATCACCCCGTTTGAACTCCAGGAACATGTCTTCCAGGTGTTCTTCGGCAATGCCGATGCCGCTGTCCCACACTTCAATCCGCACGCCACCGCGCTGGCGCCGACACCCCAGCACCACGCGCCCGCTGCGGGTGTAGCGGATGGCATTGCTGAGCAGGTTGCGCAGGATGCGCGCCAGCAGCTGGATGTCACTGCGCACGACGGCAGAACACCCCACAAAATGCAGCTCTAACCCTTCGCTACGCGCCACCTGGGCGTATTCGGCAGCCAGGTTGTCCATCAGTTCGTGGAGGGCAAACGGGGCGACATCGGCCTTGATCACCCCGGCATCGAGCTTGGAAATATCCACCAGGGTACCCAACAGGTTTTCCACATCCTCCAGTGAATTGCTGACATTTCGCACCAGGTGGGCAGCGTTTTGCGGCTCGTCGCGCTCGAGCAATGCACTGGTGAACAGCCGCGCCGCGTTCAGCGGTTGCAGCAAGTCATGGCTGACCGCAGCAAGGAACTTGGTTTTCGACAGGTTGGCCTGCTCGGCCTCGCGCTTGGCCTCGCGCAGACGCGACTCGGCCTGGCTGCGCTCTTCGATTTCGCGCAGCAACTGGTCGTTGAGGCTGGTCAGTTCGGCAGTGCGCTCGCGCACCCGTTGCTCCAGGTGCTGATACGCCTGGTGCAACGCCTGTGCGGTGTTGCGGCGCTCGGTGATGTCGCGGATCAGCACGAAGATACCCACCACTTCGCCACTGGCCAGGCGGTTCGGCACGTAGGAACGCAGCATGTAGCGTTCCTGGCCGTTGATATTGGTCTCGGCGAACTCGAACGTCACGCTCTCCCCCGCCAGCGCCCGCGCCACATAGCCTTCCAGGCGCTGGTAGTGCTGCTCGCTGTGGGCCTCGCGCAGGCTCTGGCCCAGCATCACGCCATGCGGCCAGCAATACCATTCTTCGTAAACCTTGTTGGTGAATTCGTAGACCAGATCGGCGTTCAGGTAGGCGATCAGTGCCGGTACGTTGTCGGTAATCAGGCGAATCTGGTGCTGGTGGGCCGTCTCGGCCCGCTGCCGGGCCTCGCTGAGCAGGCGGTTGACGGCCTTGAGCTCGGCCATGGCCTGGTTCAACGCATCGGTGCGTTCGCGCACCTGTTCGGCCAGCACCACCGAATGCTGGAACGCGGCGTATGGGTCGTTGCCCCGGGTCACGCCCGACTCGATGCGCTCGATCAGTGCGTCATTGATGCGCTGCAGCTTGTGGTTCTGATGCTGCAGCCGGGTCAGCTCGGCCTGCAGTTCAGCGACCGACAGGAGGCCGGTTGCGGGCAATGGCGACCCCGGTGAAGGTCTGGTTGATGTGCATGCCATTGAACTGTTCTCCGTAGGTGTTGAAGCCAATCACCCGTTGCTCGCGCAGGAACGCGCCGACCGGCTCCAGGCCGTGATGGGCCTCCAGTTCCAGCCGCCGCAGGAAACAATCACAACCGATGGTCAGCAGCAATGGTCCGAGACGCTGGTGCAGGCCATCGAACAGCTGGTGCAGGTTCGGCAACAGCGGGCCCGGGGTCATGGCCGTGAGCACGATGCCGTTCTCCACCGCGCAGTAGAAGCTCAAACTGAGGTCAGGATGCATTTGCTGAATCGCCCGCACGTAGTACTGATCATGAATGCGCACGGCCAGGGGGTGGGCGGCGAACACCCGGTGATCGAGCGCAGCCACTGGCACACCGATGTGGCGGGCATATTCCTCGGCCGCCGGCTCGGCATTCAGTTCGAAAACCCGGCGCTGGGCGCTGTCGGCGCCGGTGACCACCAGCTTTTCCTGGCGCGGCAGGATGTGATGCGTGGTGAACACTTCGAAGTCGAGCCAGGTGTTGACCAGCACCACCACGGCTGCGCCGTTGTGGAATGCACCGCCGTAATACACATGGGTGCGGTTCAGGTAATTGTCGTCACCGGCCGAGCCACCGAAGTGCGGGATATCCCCCAGGGCTGCGCTGAGTGCGGCAAGCACCATCTCCTCGCGGCTGGACAAGCCATCGAGCAGCGTGAGTGCAAAGCTGTGGCCCTTGATTGGCGCCAGGGTATTGCTGCGGCAGGTGCCGACCAGCCGCTCGACCATCTGCTGCGCGTCGATCAGGCTGAAGCGCTCCATTTCATCGATCAACGCGGTGGCGATCGAAAAGTGCCGGTGATCGAAGCCCACCGCCGTCACGCAATTGCGGCCGTAGCCCAGCGGGGTGATTTCACCGGCGCTGGTGCAGCCGACCAGGCGTATGCCGCCAAAGTCCTGTTCCAATGCTTCGCCCAAAGCCTGCAAGTCGTATTCGGCGGAGCAGAAGAACAACACGAAACCCAGGTGCGGGTGCAACAACTGCCGCGCCAGGTCCTGAGCGGCCAGCCGTGCGTCGGTAGCCTGAGACATGGCACTGACCACACCGTCGTTATGAGCCTGCTGCATTGTGGTCTCCGGCACGGGGTGGCTGAGTGATCAGTTTAAGAAGCAGGTGGTGGGTGACGAATGCTACTTGGGTAGCGGGTGGGCGGTTCCATGGGCGTAAAAGACCGTGTCATTCGGGGCCGCCTTGCGGCCCCGGCCGCTTACCAGGTCAACACCGCGCCCACCGCAAAGGTATCGGTGTCTTCGTTCTGCGCACTGGTGTCATGCCCGTCGATGGAAAACTGGTTGTACTCGGCCACCAGTTTCAGGTTGTCGTTGATGTCATGGAACAGCGCCACACCCCGGGTCTCGTAGTCCGCGCCGCTGCCAACCGCACCGTTGCCATCGTCCTTGGTCTTGCCATAGGACAGCGCCACGCGGTTCTTGCCGAACTTGTACGAGCCCTGCAGCAGGTAGCCATCACTGTCGACGTTGCGCAAAACCGGTTCGCCGGCATTGTTGGTGAAGAACGGGTTGATGCCCTTGGCCTGGAACCCCGAGCCGGTCAGCGACCAGCCGCCCATCTTTGCCTGCACCCCGTAACCCACCCCCTTGGAAGTGATCGTTTCTACCGTGGAGTCAGTATTGTCCGAGGTCTGGTAACTGCCGTTGACCCAGCTGTAGATCTGCGCCCCACCCAGGTCGAACTGGTAGGTGATCTCGCTCTCGGTGCGTGGGTTTTCCTGGTAGGCCTTTCCGGTCGGGCTGCTGTCGTTGGTGTCGACCGGGTCCATGATGCCCACCGCCACCCGCAGGCCCTCCATCACGGGCGTACGGTAGGTGATCTGCGAGGTAGGGAACGGGTATGGGTAACCGCTGCCAATGTTGCCGAACGACACCCCGCCGCCGTCCACCAGCCCCAGGGTGTCGCTGACCTGGCCATAGCCGGCCAGCAGTTCGTCGAGCAGGATGTTGGAACGGGCGAACAGCCCGAAGTCCTTGCCGATCAGCACCTCGCCCCACTCGGGGTTGGCCACCGTGCCATAGAACTGGCGCACGTCGATGGCGGTGTCGGTGCCGTTGGTTTCACTGTCGTTGATGGTTACCCAGAACGAGGCACGGGCGCCGAGCTTCAGGTCATCCACCTGCTTGCCCATGTTGAAGCCGAGGTAGTTGGGCAAGAAGCCCATCTTCACCCGCGACTGGCGGCGGTCAAACTGCTCGCCCTCACGGTCGACCTCGCTGTTGACGTAGAAGGCGTTGATATAGCCATCGGTGGAAAACGTCGTCTGGTCCTTGTCGTACAGCATGATCTCGGCTTCGGCGACGCTGCTCAGGCCAAGCGCAGAAAAACTGGCGATGGCGGCTGCGAGAAAACGAGGCGGCAGGTGCTTATTGTTGTTGTGCATGGCGCGCTCCAAACGGGGACGGGATGTCGGAGGCGATTATCAGAAGGGGGCAAATTGCCAGGAACGCTGCTTTGGCGTGGGGTGGCGAGTGCTTTGGGGCGGGAGGGTGCGGCCCGGTGATTTGGTCCCGGTACCAGCTTGGGTCCTGGTTCGAGACTTATGGCTCAGGTAGGAGTGGCAGGCGGGTATCAATACGATTGAATGAACCGGGGCCGCCTTGCGGCCCTTCGCGGGCTCGCCCGCTCCCACAATCTCAGGATATCCACGCCCCCTGTGGGAGCGGGCGAGCCCGCGAAGGGCTGCGAAGCAGCCCCCATTACATTGTCTGAGCGGAATCTCCTGGCTTCAGGAAGCCAGTGCCTGCGGACGCTGGCAAGCGGGCATCTCATAGCGGTGCGGTTGCTGCCAGGCCAGCCGTGCCTGCACATCCACCACCGCGTCCTTCACCTTCTGCGCCCAGTGCTCATCCTTCGGGCACACCACCACCACGCGGAAACCGTGGTCGACACCTTCCAGGCGCACACCTTCGGAATCATCCACGTGCAGATCGATATCAAAAGCCGAAGGCAGCTTGGAGGGAGCGTTCTCCAGCCCGCGCTGGGCCAGGATGTGCTGGTGCCGACCGCTGTTGACCACGCCATCGACATGAATGCCGTAAAGCATCAGCCAGCGGCGGATGTAAGCCGGGGTACGCCCCGAGGAGGTGTAGATCCAGATGCTGCAGCCCTGGCGGCGCAGGTCGCGGATCAGTTCGCGGGTACCGCTGCGCAGGGGCTCACCCAGCCAGCGATGGACGAAACCTGGCAGCTTGCTGTCCTCGGCGGCGGCGTGTTCGGGCAGGCAGGCCAGCGTGTCGTCGATATCGAACGAAATGCGTACCTGGCCACGCTTGAGCTTGCGTTCGATGGCTTGCCGCCCTCGTGCGAACAGGGATGAACCTTGCATCAGCGGCTCCCCTCGCAGGCAGGCACGGGCGCGCCGTTCAGGAAGAACTTGCCGGGCTCAGGTGCTTTCGCTTCCAGGAAAGCAGCGTACTTTTTCTTGATCTTGGGGAGTTCGTACAAAGCCTTGACACCGTGTTTGGCGGAGTTGCGTATGACCGAGGACGGGTTGAAGTAACCCTCGGCGTTGTCCAGCGACAGCACGAATGGCGGCAGCCCGGCACGCATCAGCAAATAGCTGACAATAAGCGAACCCGTGCGGTTGTTGCCTTCGATGAACAGCTGCGGCTTGCTGAGGATCCGTACATACACACCCGCTGCCCGCTTCCAGATGGAATCGCTGCGGTACGAGCAGTACCAGTTGTACAAATCCTTGATGCCACCTTCCACGTTGTTGAAAAAGTGCGCTTCGGTTGCCGCAAGGTGCGGGGCGAATTCCAGGCGACGGGCCGGATCGCTGCCGCATAGCACGGTGGCATTGATTTCCAGCATCAGGTTCAGCTGTTGCAGGTCGAACAGGTCGATACCGCGAGCGACATAGTCGTCAATCAGCGCATAGCCTTCAACCACATTCAGCAGCACCTCGTCGGTAAACGGGTCCCGCGGTTCGGTGAAATGCTGGCTGAGTTCGGCAAAACGGCCCTGCACCTCGCGCAGTGCGCACTCTACCGCTGACAGATCAAGACGACGCGTCGCTCGCATTGGTAATCCCGGGTAACACTTTAACGGAAGGTAACGCGGCCGGGTGTTGCAACCTTCCTGGCTGCAACACCCGCCCACCTTGAGCTTGCAGGGTTTAGCTGAACTTGCCGCTGATGTAGTCGCTGGTCAGCTGCTCGCGCGGGTTCTGGAAAATCTGCGCGGTGGGGCCCATCTCGACCAGGTAGCCGGTGCGGGTGCCCTGGGAAATATCCACCGAGAAGAAAGCGGTGGTGTCGGCCACACGAATCGCCTGCTGCATGTTATGGGTCACCAGGGCGATGGTGTAGTCCTTTTTCAGCTCGACCATCAGCTCCTCCACGCGGCGGGTGGCAATCGGGTCGAGTGCCGAGCAGGGCTCGTCCAGCAACAGCACTTCCGGCTCGGTGGCGATGGCACGGGCGATGCACAGGCGCTGCTGCTGGCCACCGGACAGCGACAGCCCGCTGACCTTGAGCTTGTCCTTCACTTCGTCCCACAGCGCGGCGCCTTGCAAGGCGTGCTTCACGCGATCGCCCAAGTCGCCTTTGTAGCGGTTCAGGCGCAGGCCGAAGGCCACATTGTCGAAGATGCTCATCGAGAACGGGTTGGGCTGCTGGAACACCATGCCGATATAGCGGCGCACTACAACAGGGTCGACGCCTTTGCCGTAGACATCCTGCCCAAGAAAGTGCACATGGCCTTCGAAACGGAAGCCCTTCACCAGGTCATTCATACGGTTCAAGCTACGCAGCACGGTACTCTTGCCGCAGCCCGAAGGGCCGATGAAACCGGTGATCTCGTTTTTCCTGATCGGCACATGGCTGTCACGCACGGCCATGAAGTTACCGTAGAAAATCTTGTCGAGCTTGCAGTCCATGACGATGGGGGCTTCGCTGACCATGGGAGCGGCTCTTTGCGCAGTGGATACGTTCAAGTTGGATGCTCCCTTTCTCAATACTTGGGCTTGCCGAAGACTCGGCTCAAAATGTTGATGACCAGCACGATCATTACCAGCACCAGCGAGGCCGCCCAGGCGAGCTCCAGCTGGTTGTCGAACGGCATGCCGGAGAAGTTGTAGATCAGTACCGCAAGCGAGGCTGTGGGGTTCATCACCGCCAGGTCGCCGTCGTGGTAGATCCAGTAGTTGCTGAACAATGCGGTGAACAGCAGTGGCGCGGTTTCGCCAGCCGCGCGGGCCACGGCCAGCATCACCCCGGTAAGGATGGCCGGCAGGCCGGTGGGCAGGACGATCTTCCAGATCACCTGGGCACGGGTGCAGCCCATGCCGTAGGCAGCATCCTTCATGATCTTGGGCACCATCTTCATCGACTCTTCAGCGGTGAGCACCACGATCGGCAGCATCAGCACCGCCAGGGCCACGCCGCCTGCCGGTGCCGAGTAGGTACCGGTGGTCATCACTACCAGGGCGTAGGCAAACACCCCGGCCAGGATCGATGGCAGGCCAGTGAGCATCTTGGCGGCAAAGCGCGCGGTGTTGGCCAGCTTGCTGTCGGGGCCGAGCTCGGCCAGGAACACCGCTGCCAGGATACCGACCGGCACAGCGATGGCGGCGGCAATGCCGACCATGACGAAGGTACCGGCCATGGCGTTACCGAAACCACCGCCCATCTCGAAGCCGGTCGGCGGCAGTTCGGTGAACACTTCCAGGTTAAGGCGTGCCCCGCCGCGAGTGATCAGCATGTACAGCACGGAAATCAGCGGCACGCTGGCCACCAGTGCCGCGAACCATGCCAGGGTGGTCAATACCAGGCTGCGCAGGGCGCGGCCTTCCAGCTTGCGCTGCAGGCTGGGCAACGCGGCTACAGGAGTCGTCAGGTCAGTCATTGTTTGTTACCACGCTGGGCGTAGAGCATGATCATCGAGCCGAGCACGTTCACCAGCAGGGTGATGAACATCAGTACCAGTGCCGCGTACATCAGCACTTCGACCTCGTTCGGCCCGGCTTCCGGGAAGTTCAGCGCCAGCAGCGCCGCCAGGGTGTTGGCCGGTGCGAACAAGGACAGGGAAATGGTGTTGGCGTTGCCGACCAGCATGGCCAGCGCCATGGTTTCACCGAGTGCACGGCCCAGGCCCAGCACCAGCGAACCGAAGATGCCGGTAGCCGCCGAGGGCACCATCACCTTGAGGATGGCTTCCCAGTGGGTGGTACCCATGCCGTAGGCAGCCTGCTTGGTTTTCATCGGTACGCTGGTCAGCGCATCCTGGGAAACTGCAGCGATGGTCGGCAGGATCATGATCGCCAGTACCAGCGCCGCAGGCAGCAGGCCTGGGCCACTGAGGGAGGTGCCGAAAAACGGGATCCAGCCCAGCTCGCTGTTCAGCCAGGCGGTCAGCGGGCGAATCGCCGGGATGACCACATAGATGCCCCACAGGCCGTACACCACGCTGGGGATGGCGGCGAGCAACTCGACGATGGTGCGAAACACCGCGGCAAGCTTGGCCGGAAGGAAATCCTGGGTCAGGAAAATGGCCATGCTGACGCCGAAGAAACCGGCGATCAACAAGGCGATCAAGGCGCTGTACAGCGTACCCCAGATCGCTGGCAGAATACCGTACTTGCCTTGGTTAACGTCCCAGACGCTGCCGAACAACACGTCAAAACCGTGCTTTTCAATCCCAGGTAGTGCCTTGCGGCCGACTTCGTAGACCAGCGCGAAGACCAGCGCCAGCACCAGCACCACGCCAATGCGCGCAAGCGCACGGAAGGTGCGATCGACCAGAAAGTCTTTCGCTGACGGTGGCTGGCACGCGGAGTCGGGGTTATCCGGTATGGCAAAAGGAGTGTTCATTGGCGAGTTCCGGGACAAGGGACAAACACCCCCGGCATGGCTTCATGCCAATACCGGGAGCGCCTGGGTATTACTGGATGTTGGCGGACGCTTTACGCACCTGGTCGACTACCGACGGCGGCAGCGGGATGTAACCCATCGAGTCGGCGATGGTCTGGCCTTTGGTCAGGCTGTACTCGACCATTTCACGCATGGCCTTGGCTTTTTCCGGGTTGCCGTTGTCCTTGCGGAAAATCATCCAGGTATAGGAAGTGATCGGGTAGGACTTGGCACCGTCCGGGTCAGGCAGCCAGGCCACCAGGTTTTCCGGCATTTTCACCGCAGCCAGTGCTTCGGCACCGCTCTCGGCATTCGGCACGACGTATTGGCCAGCCTTGTTCTGCAACATGGCGAAGTCGACCTTGGCCAGCTTGGCGAAGCCGTACTCGATGTAGCCGATGGCGCCCGGGGTCTGGCGGACGGTGGCGGTTACGCCGTCGTTCTTCGGCGACTTGATGAACTTGTCGGTGGCCGGCCAGTTGACGGTGTTGCCTTCGCCCAGCCCTTGCTTGAAGTCAGCGTTGATGGCCGACAGGTGCTTGGTGAAGACGGCAGTGGTGCCGCTGGAGTCGGCACGCACGACCACGGTGATCGGGGTGGCAGGCAGCTTCAGGTCAGGGTTGGCCGCCGCGATTTGCGGGTCGTTCCACTGGGTGATCTTGCCGAGGAAGATATTGGAGTAGACGTCGCGCGGCAGCTTCAGACCTTTAGGGTTGCCCGGCAGGTTGTAAGCCAGGACGATTTCACCGGCGGTCATTGGCAGCAACTGCACGCCTTCGCCAACCTTGGCAATGTCTGCTTCGCTCATGGCCGAGTCGCTGGCGGCGAAGTCGACGGTCTTGTTCAGGAAGTCCTGAACGCCCGCGCCGCTGCCCTTGGACTGGTAATCGACGGTGACGCCAGCCGTGTTCTTGCTGAAGTCCTTGAACCAGGTCAGGTAGATCGGTGCAGGGAAGCTGGCGCCCGAACCGGTCAACCGAACGTTTTCTGCAGCAAAGGCTGCCGAGGTGGCGCAAAGGGAAACGGCAACGGCGAGTGCAGCAGACTTCATCAGGCGTTTCATCAAAATGTGCTCCATGTGATGGCCGGCACACTTTGCATCAGCTGTGTTACAACTTTGTGACTATTGAATGGCAGGCCGCGCGGTAGAGCTTATCGACTGTGCCATCAGGCGCCGAGCCGGAATCCTGAAACGGCTCCGGCTTCGACGCAAACGCTTGAAGGTGTCGATAGACCCTGCAACGCAGCACCAGGAACAGGAACCTGGCCACTGCAGGCGATCAGCCGATGCCGGCGAGACCTGTATCACCGCCATCCCCACAGCGGTTGCGGCATGCACATTCGAACTCAGCCTGGGCACGGGTGGAAAAGTTCAGGCTCAGACGCATCTTGTCCTGGGTGTCGTAGAGGTCGTAACCCTCCCCCAGTGCGGCAGGAAAGCCAAGCCGCCGAGGATAAGCCTCTTTCTTGAGTGGCACTGCGGGAACCACAACGAAGCGTGTCTGCATGATCATCCCCTTCGGCAGTGCTTAAGTATTAGTACTGCTATGTGAAAGCATCAAGATGACTCATGCAATATTTTGGTTCAGCTGCCTATTCTCGCGGTGATGACTAAGCAGAATCCCAGCAGGCAAATGACCCCGATGCCATAGAACAACGTTCTCCAGGGCTGCAAACCCCGCAGGTAGGCCAGCGTGTGCAAGACCCTGGCAACCGTGAACACCACACTCAGCCACAGCACCGGTAGCGTGGCGGCTTCCAGAGCAACAGCCAGCCCGCCGAGGGCAAAGAACATGGGAATGTTCTCCAGGTCGTTGGCCCAAACCTTGGCAGCACGTATCACCTGCGGGCGTTCTGCGGCCTGGGCGATGCGCCTGAACACGGCAGCGTCCTCCGGATTGGTGAACGCGACGAAGCGCAAGCGGTGATAGCCCTGATAGCAGGAAACCAGGAACATCTTGAGGAACAGCACCACCACACACAGCGCATAAACCTGCAAGGCACTGCTCATGGCTGGCGCCCCTCGGCAACGCCTCTGATCACCAGGTACAGCAACGGCCCCAGCGAAACGAACACGACGGTCAGCAGCAGGTAAGGCAGCACCGCGATCCCGGCTCTGCCGCGCATGCGGTTGTCTCTCACCATCCAGCAACCGGCCAGCCCGGCCATCAGGTACAGGTCGATGACCACCTGGGCCGTGTCCGGCCGCGCCAGCAGTGCCAGCCCGAATGCCAGCAGCGATTGCTCGGCAATCAGCATGGTCCAGCCGGTATACAGCGAAAACGGCACCAGTATTGCCAGCGCGCAGATACGCAAGCCCATATAGCTCTCCTTGATAGGGTTTGCCGGCACAGTAGTGATAGGGTTGCCTGCACTCAATGACCCGTGAGGTCATGGACATTGCACTCAAGGACGATCAGGGCAACACATGAATCAGCATCTGTTCCATCGCAGCACCCCTGCCCCGCATATCTCAGCGGGCCAGCATCTTCGCGAACTGCGCCGTCAGGCCAACCTCAGCCAGCTGGAACTGGCGCTGCTGACGGGGCTGTCGCAGCGTCATCTGAGCTGCGTGGAAACAGGACGCGCCAAAGCCAGCCCAGGCACGTTGCATGCCCTCCTCTCGGCCCTGGATGCGCCGCTGGAGCGGTGCAACGAAGTGTTCGTTGCTGCAGGATACGCACCCCGCTACGCCGCCACGCCGCTCGATGCGCCTGAACTGGCCTTGGTGAATACTGCCATCGAGCATATTCTGCAGGTGAACAACCCCGCTCCGGCGATCGTCATCGACAGCCACTGGGACGTCATCGCCGCCAACGCCAGTACCGGGCTGCTGCTGGCGATGGCCGGTGTCAGCGCACAGCCGGCAACCGGCCTCAACCTGCTGCAGACACTGCTGTGCCCGGGTGGTCTGGGTGATCACCTGGCCAACGCGCCGGAAATCCGCGCTGCAGCCTGGCAACGTGCATCCAGGGAGGCCGCAGGCAATCCGGCACTGGCAGCGCGCTTGCGCGACTTGCCGGCCCCGGCAAGCCCGCGGCAGATGACGACAACCACCCCTCTGCTGCTGACCCGCGTGAACACCCCATATGGTGAGCTGCGGTTCCTGTCCACGTTCACCACCTTTGGCATGCCGCAGGATGTCACCGTGCAGTCACTGCGCATCGAACACCTGATCCCCGCCGACCCTCAGACTCGACAAAGAATGCAGGCAGCGTTCGAGCAGTGGTCGGCCGTTACAGCGTAAACGTCAGGGCCTGGCCAAGGAACCTGGCGCTGACCTGGTGGCCTGTTTCATGCAGGTCGAACGGCTGGCACATGGCCCCGGTGGTCACGACATCCCCGGCCTTCAGGGTCTGGCCACGCTCGGCAGCGTGCGCGTACAGGTGAGCCAGCGACACCAGCGGGTCGGTGGCCGCATCGCCAGACAAGCCACCGGCGCGCCATTGACCATCCACATGCACCTCGGTGGTTTCGGCCAGGTCGGCGAGCAACGGCACATTGATACCGGCGCCCAGGCTATTGCCGACCACCAATGCTTCAAACCCGACGTTGTCAGCCACAAAACTTGGCCAGCCGACAGCCTTTCGGTCGACAAAGCGCGAACGCACCACTTCAAAGGTGACGCACGTGGCGCGAATATCCTCACTCACCGGTACGCGCCCGGCTTGCGGAGGAATATCCCGGTCCAGCACGAAGGCAATTTCGCATTCGATGGTCACCGGCGTAACCGCTGGCAGCGGGATATGTGCGCCATCGGCATGGCAACGCCCCGCTTCCAGTTGGCCAATCAAGGGCCGCGACAACTTGCCTGCACGCATGCCAGCTGGGCTGCCGACGCCCAGCTTCCACCCGGCGCGCTGGCCTGCGGCAGCGGCAAACAACTGGTCCTGGCTGTCATAGCCTTGTTTCAATGTCTCGGGCTTGAGGCTGGCGGGCAGTTCCGTCAGCAGGTCACCGCTGCGCCAGTGTTGCAGTAGCAAGGCTGCAGTGCGTTGGTGTACGAAAAGCGAACGGTTCATCAAGACCTCATTGAGATAGGCGATGGCAGGCAACAGATGCTATGACCTGAAATTGATAATGATAAATATATTGTCATGATGCCAATCATCACAAATTGTTATTGAACTGCCTGATGAAACCCGCCTGCAGGTGCATGCTCAGCGATCAGTGGAAACCGGCTGCTTCAACAACAACACATAAGCCATCGCAGCAACCGCGGCCACGGCGGCACTGATCAGGAATGCCGAAGCGAAGGACCCGGTCTGCTGAATGCTGAACCCGGTCACGATGGGCGCCACAGAGCCTGCCAGGTAGCCGCCGAAGTTCTGGATCGAGCCAAACGAGGCCACGCGCTGGCTATCGACCACGGTGTTGGCGATCATCCATGCGGTAGAGCTGGCCATGTTCACGCTGAACAGCGCGCAACACAGCAGCGCCACGCTGAGCAGAAAGCCGCTACCGAACGACAGGGGAACGGTGAATGCGGCCGCCGCGAACAACGCAGTCACGACAACCCGCTTGCGGCTACCCAGCACACTGGCACCGTGCTTCACCAGGCGGTCGCAGATGCGGCCCGCAACAATGGTGCCCAACGCGCCGAACACATAGGCCAGTGAAACCACCCAGGCTGTCTGGTACAGGCTCAAGCCATGCTCGCGCTCGAAGTAGCCTGGCAGCCAGGTCAGGTGCAGCCACAGCATGTAGATCACCCCCATGAAGCCCAATACTGCGCCCCAGGTGCTCTTGTGGCGGAACAGTTCGGCCCACGCCGCCAGTTGTGCCTGCACACTGGGCCTGGCGCTTGGCACCGCCTGTTTATGCGCCTGGGCCGCCAGCAGTTGCTCACGCGCCTCGGCAGGCAGTTCAGCCAGGTACCGCGCCTTGCTTTTGTAGAAGGCGAACCAGCAGGCGGCAACCAGAATGCCGAACACTCCGGTGACGATGAACATGCCGCGCCAGCCCCAGGTGACCATCAGCAGCGTCAGCAACGGCGGCGCCAGACACGGCCCGATGCAGGTCGATGACAGCACGATGCCGGTCGGCGTCCCCCGCTTCTCGGCCTCGAACCACTCCGCCAGCGCCTTGGCCGCCGACGGGAACATCGGCGCCTCGCCAATTCCCAGCACCACCCTGAGCCCGATGAATGCAGAAAAACTGTTGATCAGGCCCGAAGCCGTCTGTGCCACCGACCAGCCCAGCAGGGCCGCCCCCAAAGAAATCTTGCTGCCCAGGCGGTCAATGATCATGCCCAAGGGCAGTTGCGAAAAGGCATACGCCAGGGAAAATGCCGACAGCAGAATGCCCATCTGTGACGGCGTGATGCCCATGTCGCGCTGGATGGACGTATTGGCAATCGACAGCGCACTGCGGTCGACGTAGTTGATGATGCCGATCACCAGCAACAGGCTGACGGTGATGACCTGGTACTTTCTGAACGGGTTCGAGCTGGCGACCGCTTCAGGTTCGCGGGCAAGCCCGGGTTGCGCATATTTGGTATTCATGGGCGTTCACTTTTGTTGTTATTGGTTGAACAGCAGGTAACGGCTTACATCGACGCTTCAAGCAGCCACTGGTAGTCCTCGGCAGATGCCTCACGTGGGTTGGTGCGGTGGCTGTGATCGGCCAACGCGCCCTGGACGATGCGCGGGAACAGGTCCGGGTTGACATCCAGTTCGCCAAGACCGGTCGGCAGGCCCAGCGTACGGGTCATGTCGCGAATGGCATCTTCGATCTGGCTGTCATCGGCCAGCCCCATCGCCTGGGCGATGCGTTGCATCTTGTGTTCACTCACCACCGTTTCGGCCGTGCGGTTGAAGCTGATGACGGCAGGCAGGAAGATCGCATTGAGGGTGCCGTGGTGCAGGCGCGGGTTGATCCCGCCCAACGCATGGCTAAGGCTGTGCACGCAGCCCAGGCCTTTCTGGAAGGCCAGCGCACCTTGCAGCGATGCGCTCATCATGTTGATGCGCCCGTCCAGGTTGCCCGGCTCGCGGGTGGCTCGTTCGATGAAGCGCCAGGCCCGCCACAGGCCGTCCAGGGCAATGCCGTCGGCAGGCGGGTTGAACGCAGGTGCCATGAAGGTTTCCAGGCAGTGGGCAATCGCGTCCATGCCGGTGGCAGCCGTGAGTTGTGCTGGCAGCCCGAGCGTCAGTGCCGGGTCACAGATGGCCACCTTGGGCACCACATGGGGCGAGATCACCCCCACCTTGCGCCCGTCCTCGAGTATCAGGATGGCGCCGCGCCCGACCTCGCTCCCCGTGCCGGCCGTGGTCGGCACCGCAATCACCGGCGCGGTTGCCGGGGTGATCCGGGCCAGGCCGCCCTCGATCACCGCAAAGCTCTTCAACGGGCCGTCGTGCCGGGCACACACGGCCACCCCCTTGGCCAGGTCGATCGCCGAGCCACCGCCAATGGCGATAATGCCATCACAGCCATTTGCCTTGAACATGGCCACGGCCTCACGCACGGCATGCTCGTTGGGGTTGGGTGGCGTACCGTCGTAGATAGGCAGTTGTGCGGTGTCGCTGCCGAAGGTGTTCAACGCCGTATCGACGATACCGGCGGCACGCACGCCACGGTCGGTCACGATCAAAGGCCTGGTTATACCAATGCGCTCACATTCGGCAGGCAGGCATGCAATGGCACCGATATCGAATTGGATCTGGGTGATGTAGTTGATCAGGGACATAAGGCTTGGCAGGCTCCTGGCTTTATTGTTCTGGGCGTTTCAGCCGCACTGGATGCGACACTGTGCAGCGCCAGTATAGGAATGCGCGGCTGGCCATGGTATTGAGAACAATCCATATCGGTATAACCAGGACGAATACCAGATGACCCCATCGCTCAATTCGATCATGTCCCGCCTGCACGCCCGCCACCTGCGCTTGTTGATCGAGTTGGACGAGCACCGCTCGCTGCTCGGTGCAGCAAGCAGCGTCGGGCTTACCCAGCCTGGTGCCAGCAAGGCCTTGCAGGAAATCGAAACCACCTTCGGCACCGTGCTGTTCAACCGCACCAACCGAGGCCTGGAGCCCACGGCCGCCGGGCACTGCGCCATCCGCTACGCACGCCTGTTGCAGACCGATATCGCCAACCTGCGGCACGATCTGGATGCAATCCTGCGTGGGGTCGGCGGCCGGCTGGCAGTGGGGGCGATCATGGGGGCGGTGCCGTTGCTGATGAAGGCGGTGTCACAGCTGGCCAGCATCCAGCCACAGATGTCGTTCGAAATCATCGAAGACACCAGCCAGTCGCTGCTGACGCAGATCGAGAGCGGCCGCCTGGACATCGCCCTGTGCCGCACCAGTGTCAGCAATACGCCGCAGCTGTTCGCCAGCACCTTTGTCCAGGATGAGACACTGGCGGTCATCGCCAACATCGACCACCCGCTGAAGCATGCGCCAAGCCTGAGCCTTGCCGACCTGGCCGAGAGCCGCTGGATCGTCTACCGGGCCAACATGCCCATGCGCGTGCAACTGGAGCGCGAATTTCACGATGCCGGGCTGCGCTTCCCGCTGCACCTGGTTGAAACCACTTCGATCCTGGCGACCTTGTCGCTGTTGCAAAACCGTCCTGACTTCGTTGCGCTGGTGTCGATCGACGTGGCCCGGCAATGTGCGATGAATCAGCAGGTCAGCATACTGCCCTTGAGCATGGGCTCGGTCAGCGACCCCTACGAGCTGGTGACCCGTAAAGGCAGCCAGGCAACACCGGCCATGGACACGCTCACCGAACTGCTGCTGTTGCAGGGCCGACAGCGCTGCGACAGTTGATGCGGTTTCATGGCAGGTCGCTGGGAAATCCGGGCGGAAAGGCTGAGGGTCAAGACAGTAATGAGGCAGCCCGCCAGCCCAGGGTAATCAGCCTTGCAGCTACACCGGCAGTGCTGTTGGCAGGCATGACCTGCCGCTACACCTGCACGCCATTGACCCAAATCAAGCCCTCGCGCCGGGTTCGCGCGACGATGGCTGCACGCAAGGAATGACTCAAGTACCGACAGGTGCACAGTGCGCAAGGTTTACCGCTTGATCGCTGTGCGCGCCTTGACCAAGGAGCCCCACATGAACCCGCTGAAACACATACTGGTTGCCACCGACCTTTCCCCACATGCCCGCAACGCCGCTGAGCGCGCTGCCTACCTGAGCGATGCGCAACAGGCCTCGCTGGACCTGGTCTACGTTGCCAACCCGGCACCCTTCGAGCGCCTCAAACAGTTGGTGACGCCTGATGACGATCTGTTGAAACGCGTACTGGATAGCGCAGGCGAGAAAACCCACGCACTGGCAGCACTCCTGTTCCAGCGTTACGGTATCTCCGCTGGCGTGCAGGTCGCCAGCGGCTCGGTGATCACGGAGATCAACCGGGTGGTGCAGGACAAGCACAGCGACCTGCTGGTGTGTGGGGCCAGGGGCCAGAACGTAGCGCGGCGCCTGCTGCTGGGTTCAACTGTGCAGAAACTGCTCAACCGCATGCCCTGCCCTTTGCTGGTGGTCAAGCCGGCACCTCGTGATGCCTACCGCACCGTGCTGGTGCCAGTCGATTTTTCGTCCGTTTCACTGCGCACGATCGAATTGGCCAAGGCCATTGCCCCGCAAGCAGAGATCATTCTGCTGCATGCGTACGAAGCCCCGTTCGAAGCCAGCGTGCGCTTCGCCCATCTCGACCACGACACCCTCACCCACTACCGCAATGTCATCCGCAAGGATGCACAAGTACAGCTCGCGGCGCTGAGTGAGGCTGCCGGCCTGGCCGATGCACGGCAGATCCTGGTGCACGGTGACCCTGGCTGGCGCATTGCCGAGCAGGAACAGGAGCTGGAGTGCGACCTGATCGTTGTCGGCAAGCAGGGGGCAAGCGCGCTGGAGGAACTGCTGGTGGGCAGCGTCACCAAGCATGTACTGAACGAATCGCAGTGTGATGTGCTGGTCTCGCCATAGCGTAACGTGCCTGCCGAGCACGCTGATAAGCGCCCTCGGCAGGCGCCGCTGTGCAAGCGTCAGCCCTGCCCTTGCACGTTCTGCGCTTGCCTGCGGTAGCTGGAAAGCGAAAAACCGGTCTGACGCTTGAAATAGCGGCACAGGTAAGACGCGTCGGCAAAATTGAGCGCATCGGCAATTTGCCCGACAGTGTGATTACTGTAGGAAAGCAGTGCCTTGATTTCCAGGGTCACCTGCCGATCGATCAAACCTTTCGGGCTGGAATTGAAATACACCTTTGTCAGTTGCGACAGATAGAACGGGGTGATGTTAAGCGCGTCGGCATAGAACTTAACCTCGCGCTGCCGGGTGCTGTGTTTGCCTACCAGCTCCCAGAATCGCCAACTCAGCGCTTCCTTGCGGCTGAACGCCCTGCCTGCTGTCGGTAACACGGGAAGCTGCTCGGCAATCTTCAGGAAAAGGTTCTGTAACTGGTTGCGCAGCATGATGTGCTGATAAGTGGCACAGCACCGCACAATATCGCGCATCTGCATCAGCCACCCTTCCAGCAGCGGCCTCTCGCTTTCGGCAAGTACACAGTGCGGATGGTCGTGCAGAAAGACGAACAATGAATTGGGCAGTGGGTAGGCGACCTCGGCAGCAAGTGCTTGTGGTATCAGGCAGAAAAACACCTTGAAGCATCGTGAGCGACATTTGAGCAAGGCTATGGTGTCTTCGGCCAGCACCAGCACATCTGCGCGCCTGACAGCATGTTCTTTGAAGTTCAGCGTGAAACGGGCAGCCCCGGACAGGCACACAAGCAGTGTCAGATAGGCATGACCGAACGACAGTGGCGCCCCCTGCCCATCGGCAAGCGTGCTTTCACCTGTCTGGATCGGATCACCAGCCGCGTAAAGTTTCGGAATGTGATGCATCGCACTCGGTACCACCGCCAGATAGAGCCAACAGCCTAGCATCAAGCACCCGTCCAGTTTCGAAAAGTACCGATAATGCCAAGATAGTGACGTTTACCGCGTGGCCAGTCGGCCATACGCTGGCCCAACGGACCAGACACGAGTACAGGACATGAAATTGGAAACCGAACGTTTGCTGCTTCGCCCTTGGCTGGAGAGCGACGCTGCTGATTTGTACGAATATGCCAAGGACGAGCGCGTCGGCCCCGTTGCGGGCTGGCCTGTGCACACCAGTGTGGAGCACAGCCGCGAGGTCATTCGCGAAGTGTTCAACCACCCCGAAGTGTACGCCCTTGAGCTCAAGCAGAATCAACGTGCCGTAGGCTGTGTCGGCCTGCTGACTGGCAGTAACAGCAACTTCGAGATCAGTGAACAAGAAGGTGAAATTTCCTACTGGATCGGGGTTCCCTACTGGGGCAAAGGCCTGGTTCCGGAGGCTGTGCGGGAAGTCATGCGCCACGCCTTCGAAACCCTGAAACTGCAGGCACTGTGGTGTGGCTACTACACTGACAACAGCCAGTCACAGGCTGCCCAGGCGAAGTGTGGCTTCCGTCATCATCACACCGAAGAAAACAAGCACAACCGCTTCCTCGACGACTATCGTACTGAGCACATCAGCCGCATCACCTACCAGCAGTGGGTGGAGGGTGAGCAACAGCATACCTAGCCGACGGCGAAGCCCGTACGGTGCGTTCGATCACTCGCTGGCCCCCCGGTATACGACGCAGGAAAGAGAAGCTGACGCTGCAGGCTGCAAATCGCCATGGCCTGCACCGGTGCGGCACCGGTAGGGCGTAATCGCTGCCAGGGCGCTCTACACAAGGCGTTTCATCGATTGCACTGATGATTACTATCGAGCGGCCTGCCTGTCGGTCGGGCACGGCCGCCTCTACAATCCCCTGCAAATCCCCCCGCTCCTGCGCCTGCTACAGGCGAGATCCCTCATGGAACCTAACCCATGCCAAGCAACAGCCAGGCCCCTCGCGGCCTTCCCGAACACAGCCAACAAAGCGTGACCCAGCAATGGCTGGCAATCCTCTCGGTAGCCGTGGGCGCTTTCGCCCTGGTCAGCAGTGAATTCCTCCCGGTGGGGGTGCTCAACGATGTGGCCAGCGACCTGGGCATCAGTGCAGGCCTTGCCGGCCTGATGGTGACCCTGCCCGGCATCATGGCCGCGTTAGCCGCCCCGTTGATTTCCGTAGGCGTCGGCGCGCTGGACCGGCGCTACCTGCTGATCGGCCTGACGCTGATCATGATCATCGCCAATGCCATCGTGGCCTATGCCGGTGACTTCAACCTGCTGTTGGTCGGCCGTGTGCTACTGGGTATCAGTATTGGCGGCTTCTGGGCGACAGCCATCGCCCTCAGCGGCCGCCTGGCACCTGACGGGATGGGCGTAGCCAAAGCCAACTCCATCATCATGGCGGGCGTAACCCTGGCGACGGTCGTGGGCGTGCCTGTCGGCACCTGGCTGAGTGGCCTGATGGGCTGGCGCATGACGTTCCTGGTCACTGCACTGGTAGGCGTACCGGTGCTGCTGGCACAGGTGTTCCTGCTGCCGCGGCTGATGCCGGAAAAGGCCATCCGCATCCGCGACCTGCCGGCGTTGTTCATCAACCCGCAAGCACGGGTCGGTTTGATCGCCGTGTTGCTGATCGGCCTGGCGCACTTTGCTGCGTACACCTATGTCGCACCGTTCTTCAAACAGAATGCCGGCTTTGACGGGCCTACGATCGGTTCATTGTTGCTGCTGTATGGCGTGGCCGGCTTCATGGGCAACATCTTCGCCGGCTTTGCTGCCAACCGCAGCGTGCGGCATACCCTGATGCTGGTCGCGCTCATGATCGCAGTCAGCACCGCCCTGTTCCCGCACTTCGCCACCGGCATGACGGGTGCCGCGATGCTGATCGCACTGTGGGGCTTTGCCTTCGGTGCGTTCCCGGCTTGCGCCAATATCTGGATGTTTGTCGTGGCGCCCAAGGATGTCGAACGTGGCATGCCGCTGTTCGTGGCCATGTTCCAGGTGATCATTGCCGTGGGCTCGTTCTTCGGCGGGCAAGTCGTGGACCATATGGGCACGGCGGTACTGCTGAGCCTGGCCACGGCGCTGGTGGGCTGTGGCTTTGTCACCGTGCTGGTGCTGGGGCGCAACGTCAGCAACGATCTGGCGGCGCAGCCAGGCTGAGCAGCCGCACAGGGCGGCTGCTCAAAGCGTGGGGCCGTGAAACCGAGGCGCCTGCTTCGCGGGCAAGCCCGCTCCTACAGGTACCGTACGGCTCCAGGCGCTTGCATTAGCTGCAATCGTCCCGCTCAGGCTGGCGTGGTTGCCTGGCGCACACCACCTGAAGCTCGGCGCCACGGGCCCTGGCCAGCAGCTCCTCGGTGTCATCGCCACCGGGCAAGGCAAGCAACAGGTCAGGGCGGCTGTCATTGAGCATGAACAGGTTGCGCAAGCGTTCGGCCTGCTTGCCGTGCAGCTGCCAGTTTGGCGGGTAACGCACCAGATCGGCGCCATGCTCGCGCGCCCAGCTTTCGATTTCCCCACCAAGAAACTGGCTGCCACCGTGGATCAATACCCGGATCGGCCGCTGGCGCTGGACGTCGTCCAGGGCCTGGCGGCAGCGTCGGGTGTCGGCGTAGTTGCGCCCTGCACAAATCAGTACTCGCATGGTCTGCTCTCCTTGCATCGCTCAGAACCACTGGCCGAAACGGCGGATATAGAGGGTCTTCATGGCCTGGGCGACCACGCAGTAGCCCAGCAGGGTGGCGGCCAGCCAAGGGAAGTACTCCCACGGCAGCGGCACCAGGCCGACCATCGCGCCCACCGGGGAGAACGGGATGTAGATACCCAATGCCATGACCAGCCCCGTTGCCAATACCACCGGCAATGCAGCGGTGCTCTGGAAGAACGGTACCTTGCGAGTGCGCAGCATGTGCACTACCAGCGTCTGTGACAGCAAGCCCTCGATGAACCAGCCAGACTGGAACAGCGCCTGCATTTCGACGCTGTTGGCGGCGAACACGTACCACATCAGGGCGAACGTGGTGATGTCGAAGATCGACGACGTAGGACCTATCCACAACATGAAGCGGCCGATGTTGCGGGCATCCCATTTGCGTGGCTTGCTGAGGAACGCCTTGTCCATGCGGTCCCAGGGCAGCGACAGCTGGGAAAAGTCATACATCAGGTTTTGCAGCAACAAGTGGATCGCCAGCATCGGCAGGAACGGGATAAACGCACTGGCCACCAGGACCGAGAACACGTTGCCGAAATTGGAACTGGCAGTCATGCACAGGTACTTCATGATGTTGCCGAAGGTTTCGCGGCCTTTGAGCACGCCCTCCTCGAGCACCATCAGGCTCTTTTCCAGCAAAATGATGTCGGCCGATTCCTTGGCGATGTCGGTGCCGCTGTCCACCGAGATACCGACGTCAGCATCGCGCAGGGCGGCGGCATCGTTGATGCCGTCGCCAAGAAAGCCCACGGTGTGACCATTGGCTTGCAGGGCCTTGAGCACGCGCGATTTCTGCAACGGGGTGAGCTTGGCGAAGACGGTGCGCTCCTCCACCTGAAGCTTCAGGGTGGTGTCGTCCATGCCCTCGATGTCCTGGCCGAGCAACGGCTGGCCTGGCGCCAGGCCTACTTCCCGGCACACCTTGGACGTGACCACCGGGTTGTCGCCGGTCAGTACCTTTACCTGCACGCCCATGTCGCGCAAGGCGGCGATGGCCGGGCCGGCCGTTTCCTTGGGCGGGTCGAGGAAGGTCAGCAAGCCCTGGATGACCAGATCGCGTTCATCTTCGGTGTGATACTGCGCCTTGCCTTCGGCCGCCGGGATCTGCCGGGTGGCAACCACCAGCACGCGGAAGCCGTCCTGGTTGAAGGCATCGACCCTGGCCATCAGCTGCTGGCGACGGCACGGATCAAGGGCAACGACCTTGTCGCCTTCCTGCACATGGGTGGCGATGGCGAGCATCTCCTCGACCGCCCCTTTGCTTACCAGCAGGTGATCGCCCAAGGCATTCTTCACCACCACTGACAGGCGGCGGCGGATGAAGTCGAACGGCAGTTCGTCGACCTTTACGTAGGCGTAAGGCGCCTGGAACTGTTGGTCCTGGCCGGCGAAATGCAGCACGGCCTGGTCCATCAGTTTGCGGATGCCGCTTTGGTGATGGCTGTTGAGCCAGGCCAGCTCTAGGATGTGCTTGTCGGTTTGGCCGTCGAAGCGCACATGGTGCTCAAGGATGATCCGATCCTGGGTGAGCGTGCCGGTCTTGTCGGTGCACAGTACATCCATGGAGCCCAGGTTCTGGATGGCGTTCAGGCGTTTGACCACCACCTTGCGCCGGGCCATGGCCACGGCGCCCTTGGCCAGGTTGGCGCTGACGATCATCGGCAGCATTTCCGGGGTCAGGCCCACTGCCACGGCAAGCGCGAAGAGGAAGGCATCACCCCAGTCGCCTTTCACCACACCGTTGATCATGAACACCACCGGCACCATCACCAGCATGAAGCGGATCAGCAGGCTGCTGACGCTGTTCACGCCGCGGTCAAAAGCGGTCTGGCTGCGCGAACCGGCAATGGCCTTGGCCAGCGAGCCAAAATAGGTGCGTCGGCCGGTGGCGACCACCACGGCGCGGGCGCGGCCACTGACCACATTGGTCCCCATGAAGCAGATGTTCGGCAACTCGAGCAGGTTGTCCTGATATGCGCCATGCTCGGCGGCGGACTTCTGCGCGACATTACCCAAGGTGTCGTACTTTTCGACCGGCAACGCTTCGCCGGTGAGCACGGCCTGGCTGATGAACAGGTCTCGCGCTTCGAGCAGGCGGATATCGGCGGGAATCATGTCACCTGCAGAAAGCTGCACGATGTCGCCGGCCACCAGTTCGTCCATGGGCACTTCGCGCAGGCGCGGGGCTTGCCCGGTCTGCTCGCGGCGCAACACGGTGGCCGTAGTGCGCACCATTGCCTTGAGCGCGTCGGCAGCCTTGTTCGAGCGGTACTCCTGCCAGAAGCGCAGCAGGCTGCTGAGGCTGACCATGGTCATGATGATGATGACCTTGGTCAGGTCGGCGTCGTCTGCTTCGCCTGCACTGACCGGCAGCCAGTAGTCGGTGACGAAGCTGATCCCGGCCAGGGTCAGCAGTACATAGATGAACGGGTTGTGCAGGGCCTTGAACAGCTGCACCAGGGCGTGGGGTTGATGGTCGTGGGCAACCTGGTTGGCCCCATCGCGCACCAGGCGCTTGGCGGCTTCGTGCTCGGTCAAGCCCTGTTCGCTGGCATCGAGGTTGGCGAGGGTGACCGCCAGGCCATTGCGCGCTTCACGGGCGGCGCGGGTGGACAGGCGGGTTTCGCGTTCGGCCTTGGCCGATGAGGTGTTACGGTGTTTGACAGTCATGTTGCTGTGCTCCTGCCGCTGCGGCGGCACGACACACAGACGTTTCACTCAGGCGGTGAACGAAGGCATGTCGGGTCGCTGAATAATGCTGGTTCTTTCCGACAGTTGTCTGTCCGCTGCCGAGAGTCGGAAGTTGTGTCGGCAGCGAACTTTCTACTCGCGCAATCCATGGTTTGATTCCTTTTAATAAACACAGGGCAATAGTTATCCCGCGAACTTTTAAGGTAAAAAGTTCGAGCACAAAGATACCGTTCAATATCTTTTATTCAGTGAGCAGTGCGGGGGCTCAAGCGTGCATGAACACGCACCAGCACCCCGCATCTACTTGGGGGGTCCTGGTGGTGGTCAAGGTAGCCGTGCAGACGCCGCGGCCAGGCGCCGGCCTGCTGCGGCGCAGGGCACGCAGGCTGGCGAGGTGAAACGAATGAAGTGAGGTTCATGAGCTTGCCTCCAACCGGCCAACACCGGCGGCGGCAAGTCACGGCGGAGCATCAGGCTCTGGCGCGGCTTGCCCGACCAGGGTGTCGGGACCGGTGTTCCGGTTCAAGTGCCTGACCCGGCCATTCGGCAAGGGTCAGACAGCGACTAGATACTGTGTCCATTGAATTCTTCAGTGAAGGGAAAAAAGGCCCCGCGCTCGGGGCGGTCGAACTTTATTCAAGCGTAGTATCGAAGTCAACCCGCAAGGGGAACTTTAAATAAGTTTAACCTTATCTTAATGTTCCACGCAGGCGCAGCGCCTCAAACCTTGAACCGCCCCACCAACGCCGTCATCTCCCCCACCAGCCCCGACAACGCCTTGCTCGCCTCGCTGGTCTGCTGCGCACCCGCAGCGGAATGGTTGGACAGTTCGCGGATGTTCAGCAAGTTGCGGTCTACTTCCCGCGCCACCTGAGCCTGCTCTTCGGCCGCACTGGCAATGACCAGATTGCGCTCGTTGATTTCGCCGATCGCACTGTAGATGCCCTCCAGCACTTGCCCCGAGGCCAGGGTCACGTCCAGTGTCGACTGGGCGCGGTTGGTGCTGGCCTGCATGGAAGCCACCGCAGCTTCGGTCCCCGCCTGCACGCTGCCGATCATCTGCTCGATTTCCTGGGTCGACTGTTGCGTGCGGTAGGCCAGTGTGCGCACCTCATCCGCCACCACCGCAAAGCCGCGCCCGGCCTCACCGGCACGGGCCGCCTCGATGGCAGCATTGAGCGCCAGCAGGTTGGTCTGCTCGGACACCGAGCGGATCACTTCCAGCACCTTGCCGATGTCCCGCACCTGCCCCACCAACTGCTGCAGGTGCGCACTGCTGGTCTGGATTTCGCGGGTCATGGCTTCGGTGCCGTCGATATTTTCGCTGACTTGCCGGCGGCTTTGCGCGGCCAGCTGGTTGGATTCACTGGTGGTTTGCGAGGTGGTGATCGCGTTGCGCGCAACCTCCTCCACTGCCGTGGTCATTTCGGTCACGGCAGTCGCGGCCTGCTCCAGCTCCTGCCCCTGCTGACGCAGGTTGTTGGCGCTTTCCTCGGTGACCGCGTTCAACGCCGTGGCGGCGGCGTCCAGCTGCCGGGCACAGTTGTTGATCTGCCCAAGGGTGTCGCGCTGGCTCTGCTGCATGCGCTGCAGCTCATGGAACAGTTGGCCGATCTCGTTGTTGCCCTGCCCTTGCACCGGCACACTCAGGTCGCCACTGGCAATGCGCCGGAAATGCCCACCGGCTTCACGCAGGGGGTGCAACACACGCTGGGCAATGAACGCCCAGCACAGCACCGCCAGCACCACGGTCACGCCCAGCAGGCACAGGCTCAGCAATTGTGCCCGGGCCAGACGCCGGTCGGACTCGAGCATGATTTGCTGGCCACGTTCGCTCAGTGTGGTCACCAGCTGCTGGCGCAGGGTTTGCAACCGCCCCATGGCATTACCGGCATCGCTGTTGACCTTGAAATACTGCTCCAGCGAACGCTGGCGGGTCGCTTCACGCTGCCCAGCCACCGCCTTGGCGTATTCGGCAAAGGTAGCCTGCAGCTCGGTTGCCAACCCGCGAAGGGCGGGTTCGCGGGCGTTTTCGACAAATTCGTCGACCAGCGCCTGGCTCTTGTTGTTCAGCTCCACCGACAGCGCCATGCGTTTGCCTGCACTCTCGTCATGGCCACCCAACTGCTCGATAAAACCCGAAGACACGTTGGCGCTGGAACGAATCGCCATCAGCAACGCATTGTTCAACCGGTCCGACTGGTGCGCAGTCTGGTCCAGTTCAGTGATCTGCTGGTCGCTACCCAAGGCGGCCCACCAGGCACTGGCGGTCGAAAACAGCAAGGTCAGGCTGAACAGCGACAACACCCAGAACATTCCGGTGCGAATTTTCAGGTTGGCAAGCATGCGGGCAGTACTCCTTGTTGGCACCACTTCTGATCGATAATTCGAGGGTGGGTGTGCTGCTATCGGAGGTACTGGCGCAGGCTTGAGGCGCCGCGATGCGGTTATGTGCGGTAACCGAACGGAATGCGTTGAGACCCAGAGGCCTCGAAACCCTTGAGGGCATAACCCTTTTGCATAAATCCTGAGGCCAGCGCGATCACTGTGGGAGCGGGCTTGCCCGCGAACACGGGCGAAGCCCGTGCCATCCGCTACCGCGCCTTGCCAATCGCTTTCGCTGCGTCTGCCAGGCGTTGGGTCGCCTGCCGGATCTCATCCGCATCCAGCGAAGCAAACCCCAGGCGCAAGGCATTCTCGGCATGGCCAAACGGTGAAAACTGCCGCCCACTGCGCACCACCAGGTCCCGTTCCAGCGCTTGGTCGACCAACTGATCCACGTTGATCCCATCGGCAAACCTCACCCACAGCGCCAGACCACCTTCTGGCGCCTGCACGCTGATCTGCTCACCGAACGCATCGCGCAAACACCCCAACAAGGTCTCACGCCGGCGCCGGTACTCGCGGTTGACCCGGCGCAAGTGCTTCTTCAGCTCCCCATCATTGATCAGGTCCGCCAACATCTGCTGCATGACTGCATCGCCCTGCCCCAGGGTCAGCATCGCCCTGCGTTCCAGCACGGTTGTCACTTCCACCGGTGCCACGATATAGCTGCAACGGAACGTGCTGCCCAAAGGCTTGGACAGTGAGCCAATGTAAATCACGTGCCGCTGCTGGCGGTCGCTGGCCAAAGGCAGATAGGGCCGCCCGGCAAAGTGGTATTCGTAGTCGTAATCTTCTTCGACCACGCAAAAGGCATGCTGGCGCGCCAGCTCCAGCAGCTGTTGCCTGCGCCCGGCTGGCAGGCTGACCGTGGTCGGGAACTGGTGATGGGGCGTTATGTACATCATCCGCACCTTGTGCTGCCGGCACAGGGCATCGAGCTGGTCGACCCGGCAACCCTCATGGTCCAGCTCCACGGTCACCAGGCGGGCACCCAGCTGACGGAAGATCTCCCAGGCAGGGGGGTAACTCAGGCGCTCGACCAGCACAACGTCACCCGGCTTGAGCAACACACTGGCCACCAGGGATAGTGACATCTGCACCCCCTGGGTCAGGCAGATATGCTCGGCGCCAACGTTCAGGCTGCGGTTGTGCCGCAGCATGTCGGCCAGGGCGCTGCGCAGATTGCGGCTGCTGCACTCGCTGCCGTGGCGCACGCTGTTGCTGGTGAAGCTGCTGCGCAAGGCATTGCGGTAATAGCGATGCAGTACAGCCTGTGGCAGCAGGCGATGGTCACAGGCGCCGTTGTCGAAGAACAAGGCCCCCGGCCGCCCTTGCTGCGCTACAGCCTGTTCGTTCGCCTTGAAGTAGGCAACGGCAGGTTCCTCTGGCAGCGCCAGGGCAAAAGGCCGCACGGCACCGGAAACGGCCGCTGTGCCAGGCGCCAGCTGCTGGCTGACGAAGGTGCCCCGGCGTTGCACGCTTTGCAGCCAGCCTTTGGTTTCGGCTTCCTCATAAGCAAGGATCACGGTCTTGCGATTGACGTTCAGCAATTGCGCCATCTCCCGCGTGCCCGGCAACGGCGTGCCAGGGCGCAGGCGACCCTCGCTGATTGCGGCCACCAGCCCTTCGACGATCTGTCGGTACGAAGCCTGTGCCCCATCGAGCCTGAGCAGTGGCTGCCATTTACGAAGCTGGACCATATGAAATATCCAAAACTGGGGGTTCTGCTGGTCCTGGACTATAGCAACAATCGAACCTCCATTTGCCCCGAGGTGCTCATGCAAAGCCGCCACGTCATTGAATTGTCGCCCTCGGGCAAAACCTTCGAAGCCAGCCAGGAGCTGCTGCTCGATGCCATGCTCGCCAGCGGCCTGCCGGTACCCTTTTCATGCCGCCGCGGCGCCTGCGGCTCCTGCAAGGTCAAGGTGGTCTCAGGGCAGCATCAGGACAAGCAGCGGGATGCGGACACACCGCCGCCTTCCTACCCCTTGGCCGCCGACGAGATGTTGCTGTGCCAGAGCCACGCCTGCAGCGACATGCGCCTGGAAATACCCGGCTGGTCACTGGACGCCCCGGCACTGGAAACCCAGGCACAGGTTGTTGGCAAGCGCGCGCTGAGCGCAGATATCGTCGAGCTGGTGTTGCAGCCTGCTCAGCCGCTGGAGGTGCGGGCGGGCCAGTACATGCGGTTCCAGCTGGACAACGGCGACAGCCGCTGTTTCTCCATTGCCAACCTGCCTGCCCGGGAACAAGGGCAACTGGTGTTTCACATTCGCAAGGTCAGCGGTGGGCTGTTCACCGAAGGTTTGCTGCCCACCCTGCAAGCAGGTGCAACGGTAAAGCTCGAAGGCCCGCTGGGCGCCTGTACCTGGCAGCACGATGACCAACGCCCGCTGATCCTTTTCGCCACCGGCACAGGTTACGCCGGCATCAAGCCGCTGCTGCTGACGGCCTTGGCCGGCGATGCCGACGTCACGCTGTACTGGGGCGGCTCTTCGCCGGCGGATTTTTATGATCGCGAATTTCTCGATGTGTCCAGCAGCGTGCACCCGCACTTCCGCTGGCAACCGGTACTCTCGGCCCAGGCCCGTATACAGCAGGTGGCGCTCAGCCAGACGCATCGCTGGGGCGAAGCCCAGGTCTACGCCTGTGGCAATGCCAATATGATCAGCCAGACTCGCGAGCAATGCCTTGCGGCAGGGGTACAGCCCCATCGTTTTGTGGCCGAGGCCTTTGTCGCCAGTGGTGCACTGACAACGCAGGCTTCAGCAGCCAGCACACTGCACCCTGAGCTGGAAAAGGTCGGCCCACGTTATTCGCTGGACGGCATGCTCGCGGCCCGCGAACAGTCGGTGCGGGCCGTGGCTGCCATTGCCAGCCAACTGCAGGTCGGCATGACCACTGCCCAGGCCCTGGAGATGGCCGCGCATACCCTGCAGGCGATGGGCGCCTCACACACCTGGCACCCCACCTACATCCGTTTTGGTGACGATACCGTGCGTACGCCACGGCAAGGCATTGACCTTCAACGTGCGCTACGCGCCACGGACATCGTCGTGGTCGACGTTGGCCCGGTATGGGATGGCTATGAAGGTGACTATGGCGATACGTTCGTGTTTGGCCAGCACGCCCTGCACCACGCCTGCGTGAAGGCACTGCATGAAGTGTTCGACGAGACCCGCCAGGCCTGGGGCCGCGGGTTGACCGGGCGTGAACTGTACGACTTCGCCGAGCGCAGTGCCCAGGCCAAAGGTTGGCAGCTGGAGCGCAACCTGGCCGGGCATCGCATCGCCGACTTCCCGCATGTGTTGTATGGCCAGGACAAGCTGGCCGAGGTGGAGATTGTCCCGAGCGAGGTGGTGTGGGTGCTGGAGATACAGCTGTGCCACCCTACCGAACCTGTCGGGGCATTCTTCGAAGACATCCTGATTGGCGAACGCAAGCCGGGCGCTGCCAGGGCTGCTTGATACCGCATCGGCCCTTGAACCCGTAACAGGTTAAAGTGGGCAACAGAAGGACACCCGACAAGGACGATTACCATGCAAGTACGCACGCTCACCCCTGACGACCTCCCCCAAGCCTGCGCCTTGTGCATGGATGCCTTCATGCAGGCGGTCGCGCCCACACTGTCGGCGCAAGGTATCGAGACCTTTACCCAGGTGTCAGCACCCCAGGCGTTTGCCGAGCGCATGCAGGGTGACAACCTCATGCTGGCCTGTTTTGTCGAAGGCGCTATCGCGGGGCTGATCGAGCTCAAGGAAGGCCGTCACATTGCGATGCTGTTCATTGCACCAGGCCTGCAACGCCAGGGCATAGGCAAGCGGTTGATGAGCGCAGCACTGGAGCATGCCAGCGCCGAGGTGGTGACGGTAAAGGCATCATTGTCTTCTGTACCCGCCTACCAACGCTACGGCTTCACCCTGGCAGGCGACGTGGGTGAGTTTGCCGGGCTGGTGTATCAGCCGATGGAAAAGCGCCTGCCGACCCAGCCAGCGTAGGAGCAACCTGGGGTCGCGACAGGGCCGCAAAGCGGCCCTGGCAATACTCTGTCTCAGCGCGTAGCTGGCAGAGATCCGCTCGCGAGGCACCCGCCGACCCCGAACCGACCAAGGGTGTGGCGGCTTGTCAACCCGCCATCAACCGTTGCCGCTTCAGGCGCCGAGTGAACACAGCACGCTTTGCAGCTTGTCTCGGGTGGTGTTCGTGCACGTCTGCATGGGCTCGCGCAGCTCGTCTGCAATCAGGCTTTGCAGCTGCAATGCAGCCTTGACCACGGCCGGGTTGGGCTCGGCAAAGGCCACCTTGATCCAGGGCAGCAACTGGTAGAACGTACCACGCGCGGCGGCCCAATCACCGCTGTCGACCTGCTGCACCATGCGTACGTAAAGGTCGGCGCGCACATGTGCGGAGGCTGAAATGGCTCCTGCCCCACCCAGGCACAGGTTATTGAAGATCTGCAGGTCTTCACCGGCCAGCACCTGGGCGTGGCCGTCCTCGATCAGGGCCATGGTCGTCTCGTTGTCACCGCCACAGTCTTTCACCGCCGCAATACGTGGATGGCGCACGATACGGCGCAGGGTTTCACGCTCGATGCGTACGCCAGTGCGGTAGGGAATATCGTAGACGATCACTGGCACGCTGGCCGCATCGGCCACGGTGGCGAAGAAGGCTTCGATGCCAGCCTGCGAAGGGCGGATATAGCAAGGTGCGGGAACCAGCAGCCCGCCAATGTCACGCTGCTGGATTTCAGCCTGCAAGGCCAGCAACTCACGCAGGTTGTAACCTGACAGGCCCATCACCACCCTGCCCGGCTCCACCCAGGCCAGCACGGCATCCAGCAGCGCCAGTTGCTCGGCCTTGGACAACGCCGCCGCCTCACCCGTGGTACCGCACACCACAAAACCGGCCACACCGTCTTCGAGCAGCTTCTTCACCAGCTTTTCCAGGCCTGGGAAGTCGATTTCATTGGCGCGCATTGGCGTGACGAGGGCGATCCAGATACCACGGAAATTCGACATGCAAAAACTCCTGATGTTGACCGAAAGTCAGCGTCAGCAGGGCGAAGAGTGGAAGTGGTGGCAGGGATACCTGGCGCCTTCTGTCTCGTCAGCCCACCTGACGAGACAGCGCGCCTCGGTCAGATGAGCGGCTGTTTCTTGGATTTCTTGGCAACGGCAACGCACGCGCCTGCCTGGGCGATGAAGCCCGAAGCGAGAATGGCGTGGTTGGATGTGGACATGCTGGCAAGCCCGTTGCGTAGGTATGGCTGGATAATGGTGGGGCGCCGTGCCTGGTGTCAACCCTTGGTCCGCATCGCCCCGTGCAGGCGCGCCCCTTGCAACGCAGCAATTGCCGTCACCGCCACTCGCCGTAAGGCTCCAGTGGTGTCACCGGCAGGGCCAGGTTGCCTCGCCACGGTTCGAACAGGTAGCGCAGGTAGAGCATGCCATGGCTAGGCGCATAGTCATCGCTGTGCTGCCAGTCGAAGCCGCCGCCCAGTACCCACTGGTCACTCAGGCGCCGTTCGAACAGACCGCGCAGGCGGTAGCCCAACCCGCTGCTGTCGCTGGCTTCAGTCATCGCATCGATGTTGGAATCGACGCCATAGTGCGCCAGTACCTTGCGGTTGATGTGTGCGTCCGGGTACAAGCGGCTTTTGCCACTATGGGCCTGAGACCAGCTGACGGAACCTTCCAGCAGCAGCGACCAGTCGTAGTTGCGCCAGGCATAACTGACCGGCACGCCCACCGAACTGTAGCGCTGCGGGCTGTAGTAACCGCCCTGCCCCAGGCTGTAGCCGCCCAGGTCCTTGTCATGGCGCCAGTGCATCAGCGTCACGCCAACACGTACACGCTCGTCGGCCTTTTCCACCACGCGGTGGTAAAAGCCGGCCATGGCCCGGGTCCGCTGGTTGTCGGCCACGTTTTCGCCGTACAGCCAATGGTGCCCCAGGCTGGCCCACACCCCGTTGTCGCCACCTTGGTCCCAGCTCAGGCCGAGCGTGGCGCCATTGGCAGTGACCCCGCCCCAGCGCACGCCCGTCGGGCGGTCGCGTGCGCCGGCGAACGACAGCAATGAATTACTCATCGGCCGACGCGAGGCGGTCAGCGACCAGCCAACCTGCCCGAGGTCACCGTTGACCGTTGCGCCGCCCAGCCAGTTGTTGATTGCATAGCCCTGGGTGGTGCCCAGGTCGAACGCCCAGCGGCTGCCCTGCCAACCCAACGCCAACAGGCTGCCGTTTGCAGTCTGCGATCCCCCCGTGCACGCGGGCAGTGTTTTGCCGTCAGCGGTCTGGCCAACAAACTGGCAGCTGCCGAAGTCGGGGGTGTAGCTTCCCTGATCGTTCGGCTCGAACGACCCCGCATCCATGCCAGTGCGCTCTACCCGCGCAAACGCGGTGCCCTCCTGCCAAGGAGTGTCGACATGCAACAAGGTCGACTGGGTACTCAGTTCCGAAGTACCGGGCGTACCGTCATCCTCGCGCCAGCCGTAGTCATGCATCAGCGTCACATGGGTATTGCGCTGGCGATACAGGGCATCCACATCACTGCGCAGGCTGCGGGCCAGCCAGTCGTCGCCATCCTGCTCGCGGCTGGCCAGGGTCAATGCACGGTCATCCCGTGGCGCTACGGCAGCACGGTCCAGCAACTGCGCATCGGCCATCGCTGCCGCGTAAAGGTCCAGTGCTCGTTGAGGGTCATCCTGCGCTACCAGGCGGGCTGCGTCGCGCCGCAACAACGGATCGGGTCGCGTCTGCTGCGCGGCAATCCGGTCAAGCAGCCTGGCCGCCTGATCGTGTTCGCCCAACGCGGTCCACACCGCCGCCAGGCGCCGCTGGGCGTTGCTGTCATCAGCGGCAAATTGTGGCACCTTCACGCCCAGCATGTGCCGGGCCTGCTGCAGGTTGCCTTCGGCCACGGCGCTTTCCATCACCCCAAGGCGTGCATCAGGGCGCGCAGGCTGCACGACCAGTACACGCTGGTAATAGCTGCGCGCCTTGCCATGTTCACCACGCGCTGCTGCCCAGTCAGCCAACAGCATCAAGTCGTCCGGGCTACCTTCACCACGCGCCAGGCCGGCTTCAAGCAAGGCTGTCGCCTCGGCACTGCGGCCTTGTGCCTGCAACTGCTGCGCAGAGGCCAGGGTCATACGCCGTTGAACACGTTGCTCCAGCGCGTGCATGTCCGCGCTCCAGATCGCCTGAGGTACCGCCCTCAGACTGTCCAGAGCCAAGGCATCACGGTCGCTGGACTCCAGGAACAGGCCGTGGGCATAGCGCGTTGCCGGATCACGTGGCTGGTGCTGCACCAGCCTGGCAAACGCCGCGTCGGCCTCGCCATTGCGCCCTTGGTGACGCAGACTGTTGGCCAGCTGATACACCAGCCAAGGCTCATCGGGGGCCAGGGCCGAAGCCTGGCCCAGCACGTGGCTGGCCGTCGACCAGTCCTCGCGCTGCAGGGCTTCGTCCCCTTGCTGGCGCAGCCGCGCAAGTTCCAGGCTGCGTCGCAGGCTGGCGAACTGCGCCTGCTGCCGTGGTGGCAGGCTGTCCAGGTATGCCTGCGCCTTGTCTGGCGATTGCGCCTGGTAAACGCGCATCAAGCCACGCACGGCACTTTCGTTATCCGGCGCCATACGCCGTACCTGCAGGTACTGCCGCTCGGCAGCCGCCACATCGCCCTCGGCCAGCGAGACATCTGCCAGGCCCAACAACGCGTATTCATCCTTTGGCCGTTGCTGGCGAGCCTGCCGGTAAAGTGCGCGCGCACCGCGCACGTCTTTCGCCTCCAGGGCCTGCTCGGCTTTTTTCAGCAGGGCCCAATACTGGCTGGACGACTCCAGGTCCTTCCATTGGCTGATCCAGTAGGTGTCCTGCTCCTTGGCGCTCGCCGCGCGGAACGCCGCATGGGCGTCTTCATGGCGGCCCTGGCGCATCAACGCATAACCCAGGGCCCCATACAGGCTGGCATCGCCCGGGTACTGGCGCAGGGCGCGGCGCAGCTGCGTTTCGGCTTCGACATTACGGCCCTTGTCGAGCAATGCCTTACCCCGTTGACCGGCCTGCCATGCCGGGTCGGCCAGCAGCTTGCGCTGCTGTTGCAAGGTCTCGCTTGCCTGTGCCAGCAACGGCGAAGCCGGGTAACGCTGAAGAAAGGCTTGCCAGGCTGCCGCGCTGGTAGCACTCACGGCTTGCCCGGACAGGTAGTCGAACTCGCGCTGGGCAGCGGCATCCCGTGCACCGGGGTCTCGCGCCAGCTGATCGAGCAGGGCCAAGGCCTCGCGGTCACGCTTTTCGGCGAACAACCAACCGGCCAGGGTCTGGCGCAGCCCGGCGCTGCCTGGGTACTGCTGATCCAACCGCTGCAACTGGCGGATCGCCTCAGGGCGTTGACCTGGCAGGTTGCCGCGCACGCGCCAGTAGTCCAGGGCCAATTCAAGGCTGGGTGGTTCGCCGGCAAACAACTGTTCGTACACCGCCAGCGCCTCTTCATTACGGCCGGTAACCGCCAGCAGACGCGCCTGCTGCAAGCGCCGCGCAGGCGCCGGTTGTTGAAGTTCAAGCAGGCGTGCGGCCTGACGTGCTTGCAGGCTGCCAGGCGCCACGGCACTGATCAGCGCACTCAACTGCTCGGCTTCACTGCTGTTCTTCTCGCGCAATGCCAGGCTCAAGGCCGCCAGCAATACCTCCGGGTTGCGCGGCTCAAGCAACTGCAAACGGCCCAGCGCATCGCGCACCAGGTCGTCACGGTGCAGCGCTTCGCCACGGCGTACCTGGTCCAGCAGCCATTGGCGCTGTTCATCGATATCCTTGGGTTGTGCATCTGCCTGGCAGGTTATTGCCGCCAGCATCAACACGCCGATCATTCGCTGCATGGCGCACTCCAGGCCGGCAACAGGCGGCCGTGCGGGTCAAAACGGTAACGGGCCTCGTCGAAGCCCTGGCCGAACAGCGCCAGCACCTGGCTGTAATACGCCTTGGCCTCGACCGGTTGTTCGCGCAAGCGCTGGCGCTGGGCCGCCAGGCCGGCCACGTGCTCTGGCGAGGCAGCAAGCAAAGGCAGCAAGGCCGCAGAGAAACCTGCCGGGCCATGGCCGCGGGCTTCACCGCTGCGTGCATCCAGGTGCTCAGGAGGTAGCCCCTGGCGCTGGGTCAATGCCGCCATCGGCGCATAATGGGCGACCAGTTCGCGGCGTTGCGCCGCCCCCTCGGCCAACATGCCGACCCACAGGTACACACGAATGGCGTCATAATCACCGGCATTGCCATGTTTCGTGTCTGCCGCTGGCTTTCCGGCCGGCGTCCACAGCAACCAGTCCGGGGCAAAGCCCTTTGGCGACGATGCCAACCACAAACGCCGCGTGTTGGCCGCCAGCTCACCCCACAAGGGGTCCACCTCGCTGAAGCGGTCGAGCAGCTGCAGCGGCAGGTAGCTGGGGTTCAGGCGGGTACCCTGGGCGTCTTCGAAGCCGTAGTCACCTGGCAGCAACATCACGCCAAGGCCTGGAAGCTTGCGCACGGTCTGCGCGGCGATACGCCACAGCAGGTGCTGGCCCAGTTGCGTGTAGGCCGGCTGGTCCCACAACCGCCCTGCTTCCAGCAGGCTGTAGGCGATCCACAGATCGGCATCGCTGGCGTTGTTGGCGTCCAGCACCTGCCACTGCTGCTGCCCGTCACGGCCCCACAGCCAGGCAGGCAGATGCCGGGCCAGGTCACCCTCGGCGAGGTTGTTGCTGGTCCAACGCAGCAACTGCGCGAAGGTTTGCCGGTCGTTGCCTACCAGGGCGAAGAACAGCGCGTAACTCTGCCCTTCCGAGGTGGTGATCAGGCGCTCGTCACTCGGGTCGATTACCCGGCCATCCACACTCACCAGCTCGGCCTTGAACCGCTCCCAGGCAGGCCATGGGCAAACCGACCCGGCATTGGCGAAAGCGGGCAGGCCTAAGGCGACCAGCCCTACCAGCATCTGGCGCATCATCACCCCGCCTCACCCAAGCGGCGCTTGCCTGCCCAGCGCAGTGCCCGCCACAACAAGAAGGCGAACAGCACCACACAAACAGCCGCGATCACCGCCAGCAACACAGGGTGCTCGGACAAGTGGAACCAAAGCAGCAGCCACCACGGCAGCGCGCCCACGAAGTAGTGCTCGCCGACGAACTGGCTGCTCACGCCACTGCTGCGTACCAGCGTTACCGAACCCGCCACCGCATCGAGCTTGCCCACATCGCCAAGCACGTCGCGCAGCAATGCGTAATCGCTGTCGCTGTTGGCCAGCAAGGCCACAACACTGCGCTGCTCGTGGAACGGCGACTTCAGCCCGGTGATGGCCGCAATCGGCGCCTGGGCGCTGACCGCCACGCGGCTGCTTGCAGCCACCGGCTCAGTATCGAAACGCTGGCCACCGGGCAACGATGCGCTGCGGCCCTGCAGTAACCAGTCACGCTGGGCGCTGAGCAACAGACCAAGGTTGGGCGCATCGCGCAGGGCCTCGGGCAGGCTGCCGATCAGCAGCAAGTCGGCGTCTGCCGCTGCGACCTGTTGCCAGTCGTCGATCAATTGCAGGCCAAGCGCCGGGTAACCGATCTGTCCGGCCAACCCGCCAACCGTGTCGAGCAAAGTGCCGACCTGCATCGCCGTAGGTTTGGCCGGCATGATGACCAGCGTCTCGGACAGGTCGGCCATGCGGCTGAACGGGAAGCCACTGCGGGCGAATGCACGCAGGTCGGGCATGGCGATGTAATGGTGGTAACCGGAAAGGTCGATGGTGGAGTTGTCGTCGATCGCTGCACGCACGTCCACCGGCAGCGAGGTCTGGCAGCGATCGCGCTGGGCGCTGCCCAAGGTGCTGGCAAAGCTGAAGTCGAAGCGCAGGCGGTTGCGGTCGCCAATCTTCAGCGCCGGCACCAGCGAGTTCTCGCTCAATGCAGTGTTGTCACCGGACAGCACTGCCAGGCGCATTTCCTCAAGGGTACCGCCGCGCCGGTCATTGCCCACCAGCGGCATGCTGGTGATGTACTGATCGTTGACGCTGATGCTCAGGCGCGATTCGTCGGTCACCGCTGGCGCCGTATAGCGGTACAGGGTGCGCAGCGGAATACCCTGGTTACGCCAGACGAACAAGTCGGGCGGCAGGTTCAGTTCCAGTGTCACCGGCCGCGGTTGCAGGCCGCTGACTTGCAGTTGCTCGGGGTAATCCAGCAGTTCGGCAAATCGTACCGGCCGGTCGGTGCGCGTCCAGTTCGGCGCATCGTAGGGCTGACGCGGTTGCAACGCGGTCATCTGCTCCACTTTGACGCGCGCGCCACGGAACAGATTGTTGCCGACCGCCAGCGCCGAGGCGGCCTTGATCAGGTCGTCGTCGTTACGGCCCAGCACCAGCAGCACTTTGCTGAAGCGGTCGTGCGGATGATCGATCACCTGCAGCACGGGGCCGTCGACTGGCGGGAACTGCTGCAGATCGGCGAGGAACGCCGGGCGACGGTCGTTGCTGGCAAACACGATGCTCGGTGCAGGTTTTTCGCCACGGGCCGGCAGGTTGTTGTACAACACAGGGAAGCTGGCCTTGCGCCAACCGGCCTGGCTGCCGAAGTAGGATGCCAGGATTGCCGCCGCACGCTGCTCGCCCAGGCTCGGCACGCCGCTGAACACCACCGGCAGCACTACCTTGCCGGTGTCGTGGGTATCGAAGAACGGCAACGGGAAATGCGCCAGGTCGTTTTCCAGCACCAGCGCCTGCTCGTGCAACTGTACCTGGCTCTTGCGGTTGAGGTTAAGCCACAGGCCGCTGTGGGCCGGGTCTTCGCAGACATCGGTATAGTGCCCGACAAACTCCAGACGTACCCGGTTGAAGTCGCCAAGCAGTTTCGGGTCCAACGGCAGCTGGCGACGTACACGCTGGCCCAACTGCTCCTTTTCCACCGGAACTACGCCCATCAGCTCGTCGTTGAGGTAGACGCGCAAGTGCGACAGGTTCGGCAGCAAGGCTGGCGAAGGCGTGTAGTCCAGTTGCAAGCTGGCATCGGTGGCCAGGCGATCGCGACGCAGGCCAAACTCGATATGCTCACTGTTGCGTACCCCCAGCAGCAGGCTGTCGGACGCATGCCCAAGCTGCTCGAAGGTTTTCGCAACCTGCCAGTTTGGTACCGTGGGTGTGGGTACCGCAGGCTCGGCAAGCGGAGCTACGGAAGCAGCAGCGGCGCTCTGCGACAAGGCGGTAAACAGCGCCATCGCCAGGCCCCAGGTACGCGCGGGATAACCAGTCATCATGCGTCTCGATCAACAGGGTTCATGGAAGGGATTGCCTGCGGTGTGCGGGGCCAGTAGCTGGCCAGCCACAACGCCAGCGAACGCAACGGGCGCAACCACGCCCGCAGCCATGGCGGCATGTGCTCGACCAGGCGCACGTAACCGACGCCACCCAGCTTCAACACATCGATCAGGCTGCGCAGCGGGCGCTCGACCTCGTGCTGCTCGTTCCAGCCAAGCCAGGCATCGGCGCGGGCAAAGGTGCAGTGGACCAGGTCGATACGCTGCTGCAGGGCGAGGTCGCGGAACACCAGGCCGACGTGTTGCCCGACGGTACGGGTGACGCACGCCTGGAAGGCGAACTCGCGCTGGCCGCGGTTGAGCAGCAGGCGTACCTGCTCCCCCGGTTTCAGCTCCAGACCGGGCTGTACCTGCAGGCCGATACCGCCGTCGGAGTAGTCGACCAGGGTGCAGGGGTAGGCATGACCGCTGGCCAGCATCAGCCCCGCCGGCAAGCGCATCTGCACCCGATGGGCGCGGCGCACCTGGCGCACTTCGGCGGCCACCGCAACTGCGGCACCGATAATCAGCAGGTTGTAGATCACCCACAGCGAGCTGACGATCACCGTGCCGATTTCTGACGTCGGGCCGGTGATCAGGCGCCACACCGCAAAGCCCAGACCCACCACGTTGAGCGCCGCCAGCCACAGGTAAGGTTGGGCGATGCGCCAGTCGAACTGTTCCTGCTCCATCAGGCCGCCCTTGGCGGTGACGTTGAACGTGCCTTTTTTTGGCGCGAACAGCGCCACCGTGGTCGGGCGGGCGATGTACCAGGCCAGTACGGTCTCGTAGACCTCACCCCAGAAGGTTTGTCGGTACTTGCCCTGCATCCGCGAGTTGGTCAGGCTGGCGTGGATCATGTGTGGCAGCACGTACAGCAGAATCATCAATGCCGGTGCGTAGATGATGTAGGCATGCAGCAACAGGAACGCCAGTGGCGCCGTCAGGAACACCAGCCGCGGCAGGCCGGCCAGGAAGTGCAGCATCGCGTTGGCGTAGCACACCCGCTGGAACAGGCTAAGGCCACGCCCGAACAGCGGGTTGTCGGTGCGGAAGATCTGCACCATGCCACGGGCCCAGCGAATGCGCTGGCCGATGTGCGCCGACAGGCTTTCGGTGGCCAGGCCCGCGGCCTGCGGAATGCTAAGGTAGGCTGATGTCCACCCTTGGCGATGCAGGCGCAGGGCGGTGTGGGCATCCTCGGTCACGGTCTCGACGGCAAAACCACCGATGCTCTCCAGCGCGGTGCGGCGCAGCACGGCACACGAGCCGCAGAAAAACGCCGCGTTCCACATATCGTTGCCGTCCTGGATCAGGCCGTAGAACAGCTCCCCTTCGTTGGGGCGGCGGCGGAACGAGCCGAGATTGCGCTCGAACGGGTCAGGCGAGAAGAAATGGTGCGGTGTCTGCACCAGCGCCAGTTTAGCGTCCTTGAGGAACCAGCCCACGGTCAGTTGCAGGAAGGAGCGCACCGGCACATGGTCGCAATCGAAGATGGCGATCAACTCGCTGTCGGTGACGCCCAGCGCATGGTTGAGGTTGCCGGCCTTGGCATGCTTGCTGTCGGGCCGCACGATATACCCTACCCCGACTTCGTCGGCAAAGGCACGAAACGCGTCGCGGCGGCCATCATCGAGGATATAGATGCGCAGGCACTCGCGTGGCCAGTCCAGGCCCAGCGCGGCCATTACCGTGGTGCGCACCACTGACAGGTCTTCGTTGTAGGTAGGGATCAGCAAATCGACGGTTGGCCAGTGCCTGACGTTGGCCGGGAGGTTTGCCGGCTTGCGCTGCAATGGCCAGCTGGTCTGGATGTAACCCAGGATCAGCACGAACCACGAATAGGTTTCTGCCGCCAACAGGATCACCCCGAATATCAAGTCGGTGGTGTCGTTCCAGTTCAGGGTCGAGGTGTAGCGCCACCACAGATAGCGGCACGAGATGATGGTCGACAGCACGATCAGCATCAGGGTTGGGAAACGCCCCGGCATGTGTCGCACCAGCAGGGCGATGACCAGCAGCAGGCAGATGAACATCAGTTGCGCCAGGTAGCCGAACGGTTCGGTCACGCACAGCAGGGCGAGGCTGAGGGCGAATACCGTCAGCACGCTATAGAACGCCCGCCGGGCAAACACGCTCAGGCCGCGCAGGCGTGCCGAGGCCTGGTGCTTGAAAGCACTGGCGCGGTAGCGCGCGGGTACCTGTTGCAATGCATCGATCAGCAGGCCGCGGTAGTGGCGCGCCACCCCGCCTGCCGCCCGCAGGTGCATGCGCACCGCGCCCAATGCGCGGCGGCCAGGCCCTGCTGTACGCGCCTGCGGTTGGCGCCGCAGCAACAACCACAGGCTCTGGATCAACAGACGCAGCGGGTCACCCAGGGTCGGGCGCTTGCCCGCCAGCTGCGGGTACAGGCGTTGGCGCTCGGCCAGCAGCGCCTGCCAGGCGGGTGATTCCAGGCGCAGGAACAGGAAGGCCAGCCACACGCCGAGGGTGAACAGCCACGCGACCGGCAGACGCGCACCACGGACAGTGAACCAGGTATAGGCCGACAGAGGGTTCAGGGTCACGGCTGGCGCCTCGTCAGACAGCGCACCGCCAGGCTTTGCACATCCCGGCAGGCCAGGCTCTGCGGTGCGTAAAGACCCAGGGGAGCCTTGTACGCCAGCGCTTCGAGGAAGGCTTCGTCGCGATGGACCACCTGGATCGGCAAGCGATCACGAAACAGGTCACGCCACACCATCAACAGGTCGCTCTGCAAGCGGCTGGCCGGGTCATAGCGGTTGACCAGCAGCATGTCGAAGTGCTCGAGCGGACGTCGCCCGAGCAGCAGGTGGCTGGCCATTTCCGCTTCTGCCACCAGTACCCGTACATCAGTCTCGATGCCATTGCCGGTGGTTTCGCCCGGCAATTGCGGCAGGTCGTACAACAGCCAGTCGAAATGCTCGGCCAGCTCGACCTGGCGAGCGCGCCATGACTGCGCATCGGGCACACGGTGCTGCGCACCGCCAGGCAGGTTGCCGTACGGCAGCAGGCACAGGCCATCGAGCACCTCGTACACGGCATCGCTGAACGGCCGCCCTTCCCGCTCGGCCAGCGCCCAGCCCTCGGACGTATCCAGCGGCAGGTTGAAGTGCAGCCCGAGCAAGTTGCTGGGGCACAGGTCAATCAGCAGCACCCGTTCGCCCACGCCCTGCAGCGCGTAGCCCAATGCAGCCAGCAAGGCGCTGCGCCCCAGGCCTCCGCGTACCCCATGCAATGCCAGGCTGGTCATGGCGCGACCCTCTCGCGCCGGGTGACAGCCGCGTACAGCGCATCGTCGCTGCTGGCCCTGCAGCTTTCACCCAGCAATGGCCAGCGCTGCAGGGCCTGCTGAACGCCCACCAGCATCGAGATGTCCTGATAGTTCAGCTCTGGCATGTCCAGGTGCTGGCGCAACTGGGCAATATCGTCGCTACGGTCGGACGGGTCTGACTTGCCAGTGATCATGGGCGCTCCTTGGGGATCGGCTGCCAGTCAGGCTGGCCTTGCAGGCGCATGTAGGCACGCCCCTGGTAATTCAGCACCTGTGCGCCAGAGGTTTCGGCAACCTGCTCGGTGGTTGGCAGGTCGGTCAGCAGGCCGGGCACATCCAGCACCTGCTGCTGGCCGAGGCCCGCATACACACGCGAGATCAGCTCGGACAGCGCCAGGTAGCTGGTGGCAGCTGTGACCCGCAGCGGCTCGTTGCGGGCAGGCTGGCCCATGCCGATGAACTTCAGGCCGACCGGCACATGGGTAATCGACGGCGTGGGAATTTCGCGCATGCCAGACAACTGCATGCGGTCACCATGCAACGCGGCCCCATGCTCAGGGACAATGGCCACCACTACCCGGCGGCCACTGCGCTCCAGTTCGTCAAGGAAGGTGCCAAGCTCGCCAAACAGGCGATTGGCGCGGGTGGCATAGTCGGCCACGCGGGTACCGCCGTCGGCAGTGACGATACGGTTGCCGTCATGCAGGCTGATGCTGTTGTAGAACAGTGACACATGCTCGTCCGGGGTACCTTTGCGTTGCCCCCACCAACGGCGCAGGACATCCAGGTCACTGGCAATCGGCGAGCCGTCGAAGCCCACCAGCGCCCGTGGGAAGTCGGTATTGCGCATGCCGGGTTGCGGCATGTGCTGTTGGGTAATGTCGCCGATGAAGTTGTCGAACCGGCCGCTGTGGTTGAGCAAGGTGTTGCTCTGGAAACCCAGCCGGGCCAGGTTCTGGAACAACAGGCACTGCTCCGGAGCCGGTTGGTACAGGCCAGTGTGCGACGACTGTCCGCAGCTGGCACGCAGCACACGGATGGCGGCCGGGCCGCTGTAGGAGGTCGCCGAGTTGAACTGGTCGAAGATCACGTCCATGCGCGACAACAGCGGGTTGTCCCGCAGCCCCACGGCAGACAGATCCTCCCAGGCCAGCGAGCAGATGTTGATTACCAGCAGGTCGAACGGTTGCTCATCGGCATTCACGGCAGGGAACGCCGTCACCCGCTCGCGCTCACTGGCGAAGAAGCGCTCAAGCCAGCTGTCGAGCGTGGCATTGTCGGCTACTGCAGTGGCTGGCGCGGGTTCCGCTGCGGTGCGCGCCGCCACGCCGGGCGCCTGGCTTGCACCCAGCAACGGCAAGCCGCCGACCGACAGCCATGCCAACCCCAGCAGGCTCAGGGTGCTCAGGCGCAGCCAATGGCGTAGGTACAGGTAACCCACCAGCAACATTGCCAGCGCCCCCAGCAGGTTCCAGTTGATGAAGCGGCCCAGCAGCTCGAGCAGATAGTCCCACGAGAAGTCCAGCACCCCCGGCTGCGCCAGCAAGCGGCTGAAGGGTGGCAGCCAGGTGTCCTGGTAGAAAAGCGCGATACCGATTGGCACCGCCAGCAGTTGCCGGGCAATACGCAGCCACTGGCCCGGCAAAGGGATAAGCAGAAACGCAGCAAACAACAGGTTCGGCAGCGCCTGGAAGTCGAGCATGCCCAGCGCGACCAGCAGAAACTTTGCAAAAAAATAGAGGTTCCACCCTCCCAGTCCAGGCCAGCGGGCCAGTACCGGGAGGGTGATGGTGGTATTAGTCATTCTGGGGTTCCTGGCGTGCAGCGCGGCGGCGTACGCCCAGCGGTTTCAGGTAACGGGGGGGAAGGCGACGGCGCAACACGCCACGTAATGCCGAACACAGGCGCACTAGCAACAAGGCCAGGCCCAGCGTGACGAGTGCGGTAATGCCGACCACCTGCAGCAGTTGCACGAAGTTCATGCACTACCCCGCTTGGCCAGGCCGACCTTGCGCGGTGCCAGCGCCGACCATGCCTGTGCAGGCAGTTGCGCCGCCGTGTCGCTGCGGGGTGGCTGCGGTAGGTTGCTGTCGAGGAAGGCCGGAGTGGCCAGGCTGTCGACGCCGGCAAGTACCTCCTGGCTGATGAACAGCTCTTTCCATGACAGCTGGAAGATGTGGTCAAGCGCTTGCTCGACCCCTTCGGAGCGGCAGGCGAACAGGAACAGGAACAGCACCTCGCCAACCACGCAGGCAATGTCGCCATCACGGCGGAATACCGTACGCGAGCAAGCCTGCAGCGGGGTCAGGCCAGGCGCCGGACGCAACACCAGCAACTGGTGGACGATTTCGCCGTTGCGCACCCCGTGCCACATGCTTTGCACGGCATCGGCGAACGCCCGTGGCGCTACCAACCCGCAGATGGCCAGCGGCCGCAGGCGAGCCAGCAAGGCGTCGAAGTCGGTTGGCAGGTGTCGACGCCAGACGTAACCCTGGATGCTCTCCACCATGGTCAGGAAGCGTGACAAGCTGGCACCGAACGGCACGATCTGGCTGGCACCACAAGCCAGCAGCAACTGTTCGTCTTGATAACGCAGGGTCGGCGCCATTTCGCGCACGACCAGCTTCAAGGCGTTGCCACGCGACTGCCGCAGGTGGTGCAGTTGGCGCGCCAGGCTATCCAGACGCTGCCCACCGTCCATGGCAAAGATCACCGTGGCAGACACCGCCCGGCTGGCTTTGCCCCCCAGTTCCTCAAAGCTTTCGCAGACCTGCCAGTGTTCGGAGAAGGCTGGTGCGCCTTCAAGTACCGGGCGCTGGGCCAGACACAGCAACTCGTCACCACCGATGTCGCTGGGTGCCTGAGGCGCAGCAGCAACGGCAAAGCCCGCGCTCAGCCGAGTCAGCTCCATGTCCCGGGTGGCGGCTTTGCCAAGCGGGTTGCTCCAGAAATGCTGCAGGTAGCGTACCCCACCTTTGCCGCGGTACACCTGCCCCAGGCCGTCGAGGCAATGGTTGAAAACGCGCAGGCGCTCGACCAAGGCAGTGCTCTGCCCCCCGCTGACGACCAGCAGCAACGCCGCTTCAGCCAACAATGCCTGGCGCAGCGTATTGCACCAGTGCTCGACTTCGGTATCCGCCCAGGCGTGTGCCGGTGCCAGCAGCACCAGCACACGCCCACGAGCATCAAGACGAGGCAGGTCTTCAACCAGATAACGGGTGGCTTGCGAGTTGGCCTCATACAGTGCCAGCTCGGCCGGACCGCGCGTCGCGTCGAGCGCACCCAGCACGTCATCCATGGCTTGCGCATCGGCGATCAGGGCTGCCCTGGCATTATCGGGCATGCCTTCGACTACCTGGCGGCATAGCAAGGAGGCGTCTTCGGCGGCGTCACAGGCTAACCAGTACAGTCCTTGTTGATGAAGCTGGCTGCTCTCGACGCTCAGGCCGGAAATCGCCAACAACTGCATTCCATTAGTCAAAACACTGGCTCTGCAAAAGGTAAATTGAAACGGTTTGAAGGCGGAATGTGTCACATCCTCTGCTGACGCTTTATGACTCATGTCAAAAAAACGACAAAAATTATGGTAGACACAAGGTTGCGTCAATTATACAGCATCAAGGCAGAATGAAATCAATCTGAAATGTAATGAGTTGCAAAGGTTTGTTAACAAACACCCCAAGGCCGACCTTTTCCGGGTTAAAAACAAAAGTCGCCAAAGGCAAGCCGACAGGGCATTGGCCAAGCGAGAACCGTTTACCGGAGACAAGCATGCTGCGTATCTTTGAACGTCGGCTCGACCCCTTCCCACCCGACGAGGTACCACCGCCGCCCGTTGGCCTGTTGCGCTTCATGTGGGCTTGTACCCGCGGCGCCCGTGGCTACATCCTGGCGCTGGCGCTGCTCAGTGCCGGGGTGTCGATATACGAAGCCTGGCTATTCGCGTTCCTGGGCCAGGTGGTCGACCTGCTCGCGTCCTGGCAGGCAGGCGGTACTGTTGGCCCCGAGGAAAGCCGTGTGCTGTGGGGGATCGGCATCGTCCTGGTGGTCAGCATCGGGCTGGTGGCGCTGCGCACCATGGTTCAGCACCAGGTGCTGGCGATCAACCTGCCGCTGCGGCTGCGTTGGGATTTTCACCGCCTGATGTTGCGCCAGAGCTTATCGTTCTTTTCTGACGAGTTTTCTGGCCGGGTCACTACCAAGGTGATGCAGACGGCGCTGGCAGTACGCGATGTGCTGTTTACACTCATTGAAATCCTGCCCGGGATTGGCGTGTATTTCATCGCGATCATTGCCCTGGCCGGCGGCTTTGCCCTGAAACTGATGCTGCCCTTCATTGCCTGGGTCGTGCTGTTCGGCTTGGCCATGCTGTATTTCGTCCCCCGGCTGGGCAAGGTCGGGCAGGAGCAGGCCAATGCCCGGTCGTCGATGACCGGGCGGGTTTCTGACGCTTACACCAACATCACCACGGTAAAACTGTTTTCGCACTCCAACCGCGAAGCGCACTTTGCGCGCGCAGCCATGGAAGATTTCAAGCAGACCGGTTTTCGCCAGATGCGCCTGGTGAGCCAGTTCGAAATCGTCAACCAGGCGTTGGTGGTGGGCTTGATCTTTGGTGCCGGTGGCTACGCACTGTGGCTGTGGCACCAGGGCCAGGTCGGCACCGGGGCCGTGGCAGCGATTACCGCCATGGCCTTGCGCGTCAACGGTATGTCGCACTGGATCATGTGGGAAATTACCTCGCTGTTCGAAAACATCGGCACCGTGCAGGACGGTATGGCCACCCTCACCCGCGGCCCCAAGGTGCAGGATGTGCCGGGTGCTGCAGAGCTGGTAACCACGGGTGGCGCGGTGAGTTTCGACAAGGTCAGCTTCAACTACAACGGCGAGCGCCAGGTGCTCAATGAGCTGACGCTGCACATCCGTCCGGGCGAAAAAGTCGGCCTGGTCGGCCGCTCCGGCGCCGGCAAGTCCACCTTGATCAACCTGCTGCTGCGCTTCTACGACGTGGACAAGGGGGAAATACGCATCGACGGCCAGAACGTCGCCAAGGTCACGCAGGATAGCCTGCGCAGCGCCATCGGCATGGTCACTCAGGACACCTCGCTGTTGCACCGTTCGATTCGCGACAACATTGCCTATGGCCGCCCCGATGCTACCGAAGCACAGATCCGTGCCGCTGCGGCCAGTGCCCAGGCCGATGGTTTCATCAGCCAGCTCAGCGACCGCCAGGGCAACAGCGGTTACGACACCCTGGTGGGTGAACGCGGCATCAAGCTGTCTGGCGGCCAACGCCAGCGCATTGCAATTGCCCGGGTGATGCTGAAGAACGCACCGATCCTCCTGCTTGACGAAGCCACCAGCGCGCTGGACTCGGAGGTGGAGGTGGCCATTCAGGAGAGCCTGGATGAAATGATGCAAGGCAAGACCGTTATTGCCATCGCCCACCGGTTGTCGACGATCGCCGCCATGGACCGGCTGATCGTGATGGATGAAGGGCGCATCATCGAGCAAGGCACCCATGCCGAACTGTTGGCGAAAAAGGGTACCTATGCACGGTTGTGGCAGCATCAGAGTGGCGGGTTCCTGGGTGAGGATCGGGGCGTAGCCGAGGCTGTGGAGTAAGCAGAGGCCGGGGCAGCCAGCGCATACCCAGGCTTCGAAAGCCTGCCCAGTCAATGAACTGCGCCCCTGACGATGCTCATGGTCGCTGCCCATCCGGTAGCACCGCCTGCACCACACTGGCTGGCTGTTGCAACAAGCCTCGGGGCAAGCGGAAACCTTTGAAAGGTTGCTGGGTAATGGGATTGAAGGCTTTTTCAGCGTTAAGCCGATAGCGCATCACGCCATCTCCGGTCCTGAAGCTCAGGTCCACGCTGGTCGCCGTCCGGCCATTGAGCGCGCCGCGGCTGAGCAAGCGAAACATCGACCACGGGCCACGGTACTCCAGGCTGCTGCTGTTGCCATTTTGCCTTAGCAAGGTGAGATTGCTGCGGACCTGCTGCCCCAAGGTATTGGGCCAGACAATACCCGTGATATGGCTTGGCCCATGGGTGTAGGCAATCAACTGGCCATCCAGGTCCAGCAGGCTGGTACGCTGGTTCGCACTGAGCCCCAAGGGCTCGATGCTGAACTGCACACTCAGCTTGCCACGCTGATCGAAGAAGGTTTCGCGGATGCGATCCGCCAGCTCGAGCTGCTCGATCACGTCGGCACGAATCAGGGATTGCCCGTGCTGAGCGGACTGCAAGGCCTCAAGGTTGTCCTTCAGGAAAACCTTGAGATACCGATCATTAAACTGCTGCAGGCGCCCTTTCGGCCCGAAGAACGCCTCGAAGTCATCCAAAGAAGCATCGGGTGCCTTCACCACAAAGGGGTAGCGGCCTGCCAGGCGTTGCTGGAAAAAACTGTACACGTCAGCATCCCAACGTCGCTCCAGTTCGCGCAGTGCTTCAACGTTCAGCACCTGGGCAGTCTGGTCGGCGAGCTTTCTGACCTGGTGGCTGATAGGCTCCGGTAAACCTGTGGCAATACGTTGCAGGGTGCCGATCGGGTCCTGCCCTGTCATCGCAAAGCGCTGATGCACGGCTTGCAACGCGGCCTTGCCGCGGTCCGGGCTGTCTTGTACGGCCTTGGCGTAGTCCAGCACGGCCGCAACAGCGCCAAGGGTTTCATCGTAGTAGCTCGGCTTTTCTCCTGTCGCCTGCAGCATGGCGCCCAAGCCTGCAAACGCCCGCTGGATGGCCAACGCTTGCTGTTGCTCGGGTTTTCCGGTTGCTACGCGCAGCGTACTCAGCTCACCCGATGCTTCAACAGCTGCTGGAGGCGCAAGCGAGGTGTTATCCCTGACCGTATCCAGCAGCCGTTGCAACGGTGCTGCGGGGCCGGTCAACTGCTCCAGGATCGCGACACCATGGTCCAGATCACGGAAGTCAGCCACCGTAAAAGCGTTCAGGGCGCGCCGCCAGCTGTCAATGTAATCGGCGCTGTAGAGGTTATACAGCCGCTCGGTCAGCGCATCGCGGTCGACGTCCGAATAGTCGAGTTGACTGCGCTCCCCCAATGCCCATTGATCAACCATCGCCATTTCAGCGAAGCGTTGGCTGTGCGGCTCGAAGTATTCCCTGAAGCCTTTGGCGGTGAGCATGGCGGCCAGCCGTACATCCTCATCCCCTTGCCTGGCCCCGGAAGACGGCTGGTACACCACATCGAACGCAGGCCCTACCTGGTGGCGCAGGTCCAGCCCGGCGTGCAACTGCTGGTACGACTGTTGTTTCAGCCCTGCATAGACCCGCTGTGGCAACGGCAATTTGCGCAGCCCCTGCTGCACTTCGCTGACCCGCTGGCGGTACTGCGGCAAATCGGTATCGGCATAGGCCAAGGCGTATTTCAGGTGCTGCATGAGGTCACGCTGCAACTGCCCCTGGCCAGGAAAGGCCCGCTGCCACTGACGGGCCATCCAGTCCTCGACCCATTCGGGCCGGCGGCTGTTACGGTCCTCGATCATCCGGTAAACCCTGAGCGCGGCCATTTGTTGCTCGCTGCCAGGGGGTGCTGCATTCATGGCATCGATCACACCACTGGCCAAGGCCGGCAAGAAACGTTTAGACAACAAGCTGAGGTACGCCTCATCAACCAAGGGACCAATGTTGCGCCCTTGATACAAGCCAAAATCGGCAACCACCGGCCAGGCCGCACGATAGTCGCCAAACACCGACACCGCATCGCGAATCTGGTCCAGTGGCGCCAGCAGGTTGCGCCCGGTCGGATCAAGACGCATATCGACTTCGTGACCGCTGTACTCCTGGCTTTTGGCGAGCACACTGGCAGCCTTGGCGCCATTGATGTCGGCGTAACGCTGCCAGCTGGCAACGGCGATACTGAACGCCAGGATGCCTACACCAGAGCCCACCCACAGCAAGTGGCGCTTGCTGCGCGCAACCCGAACATTGTCACCCGCCAGCCCGGCTTCCTGATAGATAACCCGCCTGAATGCTTGCTGGATGAAATAGACCAACGCCTTCCCCTGTGCTTTACCTTCACGCAGGGGCAGCTTCGTCGTGTAGGGCTGTGCCGCTTCACGGACAAAGGCATTGCGCATGTCGCCTTGCTGTACCACTGACGACCAGTACACACCACGTACCAAGGGTGGCGTGGTGAACCGGTCACTCGCCAAGGTTTCGCGCAAGAATGCCTGCAGTATGGGGCGCAACCCGATCAACTGTGCATGCAGTGAGAACAGGCGACCGCACGGCGCTGTCTTGCCCAGTACATCCAGCCGGTCGATGACCTGCTCCTGCAATTGGGTGAGAAGCCGCCCGTAGTGCTCGTCATACTCATCCAGCCAGGCGTCGAACGCGTCAACCGCATCCAGCTTGAAGGTGAACCCCAACAGGCTTTCACGCTTGGCGGCCGGAAGCTGGCTGTAGAACTGGTCGAAGCCGTCCAGCAGATCGAATTTGGTCAGTACCACGTACAGCGGCAGGCGCGCCCCCAACTGACTGCTCACTTCGTAAAGGCGTGTGCGCAACCCATGGGCCAGCGCGACGCGCTGCTCGGGCTTGCCATGCAGCAGCGCCGGCAGGTCGACCACCAGCAACACACCATTGAGCGCCCGCTGGCTTCGCTTACGCTGCAGCCAGCCCAACAGGTGCTCCCACAACCGGGCCTGGATGCCGGGCGGCGCGGAGGCTTCGTAGGGGGCGTTGGCCGCCGAGCCCGCCGGCGGTTTTTGACTGATGAAAACACCGGGCGGGTCGATGATCACGGCATCGTCGCTGACCCACCAGCCTACCGGGTAGGCCAGTGCTTCAGCCTGTCGGCCCCGTGCCTGGGCCTGGTCGATACGCGTCAGGGTAAAGCGCTGATCGGTGCGGTCGATGAAGCTGCTTTTACCGGACTGTTCGTCGCCCAACACCAGGTACCAGGGCAGCCGGTACAACGCGCGTCGCCCACCGGCATTGTCGAGGTACCGCTCAAGCCCCTGGCTCAAGGCCCGCTCTTGCGCCTGCACGAACGGTAGCGCGACATCCTGTTCGGCGGCCAGTGCCTGGCGGCGCTCCGCTTGCAGGCGGCGAAAGCGCGTGCGCAGCACCCCAAGCCAGCACAGAAGCGGCACCAGCACGAGCACCAGGCTTGCCACGCTGCGATGAGCCACACTTGCCAGCGGCTGCTGCTCACGCCACGTCCATTGCGGGCCTAGCCACCAGATAGCGACCAGCATCAGCAAGGCGCCAAGCCCGAGCAGCAGCGGCAGTGCCAGGCCAATGCGCGTTACCCACGGCAAGCCCCAACGTTTGAGTTGCGTCCATATTTGATTCATCGAGGCTCCTGATCCTTGTCTTGAACTGCCAGCGCTGGGGATGCGGCGTACTGCTGAAGCCGCTGAAATACCTCGGGCTCCCACGCACTGGCGGTGGTTTGCTGCATGGTTCGGGCAACGCTGGCGCACAGGTCCTGGGCCAGCCAGGACACGCCCCGCGCGGCCAGCAGATCGGCTGCAATCACCGTGGTGTGGCAACGCTCACGGGGAGCACGAAAGCCCGCTTGCAACCCTTGCAGCCGAAGGAGCAGCGGTTCTACGCCACCGGTTTCCAGCTGGCTGACCAGCTCCTCGCGCAGGCCGCTGAACTCCTGGGGGGTTGCACCTTGGCCTGACGGCCATTGCGTGCCCTTGAGCCAGGCCAGGCACTGGTCGTCGACAAATACCAGCCCGTCGCTGAAGCACAACTGCTGCAGCGAAGGCATACGCTGTACAAACCGGGCGGTGGCACAACGGATGGCCTCGGCCACCTCGCACATCGCCAGCTGTGTGGCGACGGTCGCAGCCAGAAAGCTGCCGCGAATCCAGAAGGGGCAAGCCGTCAGGCTCTTTTCAATGCGCTGCAGCAAGGCGGGGTCAACCACCTGACTGGCTATGGCCTCTTCATAGACCCGCGTGATATCCAGCGGAACCGCCATCAATTCCGTACGGTTGCCCTGCCTGACTTGGGGAGCAACCTGAATGTGCGCCCACAAACCGAAACGCCGTAACTGGTAGCCGGTAGCGTCGTAAGGGTCCTGCTGGTTGATGAGCTCGGCCATGGACAGCACGGCCCGGCGTGTCTCACGCTCATTGCCCATCGACATGCGTGACACGGGTGTGGCGATGACATCGGCCAACGGTGCAGGCTTCTCGGTTGCAGCCGGCGCTTTGGGCACAGCAGCCTCGCCGCCACCGCTGGCAAGTTCCGAGTATTTGCCTAGCAGGCGCTCAAGTTCGCCCAGTGCTGCCGTGTCCAGCTGCCCCGTTTCCTGTTGTTGCAAACGTTTCAAGGCAGCCTGCGCTGCCGCTGCGTGGGTCGGGGTGTAGGTAAAACGATCAAGACGCGGGAGCGCCTCGGCCAAGCGATCGATCACCAGGGCAACCAGCTTGCGCTTGCCCAGGAAGCCTTTCGGTCCCGGCTTGGGATGAGCGGCCTCCCAATAGCACTCGAGCATGCCGGCCAGCAACGCCAAGGTGCATCCCCACTGCTCCCAGCAGCCGCTACGCAACCATGCGGCACTCAGGTGCGCAACGATTCGCAAGTGCTTGCATTGCTGGCTCAGGTACTGACGGGACGCGTCTTCGATGTAGACCCAGTCGATCGAGGCTTCCTGCAGCCCACCCAGCTTGACCATCTCCTGATCAATGGCCTGATAGGTTTCGTCCTCGACATCGAACAGGCCAGCCGGAACTGCCGGATCAATCGGCGCGAGCAACCGAGCGACCTCTTCCCCGGATACCTGCGCTACCACCGACATGTGCTCCGCGCCCGGCTGATCAAGGGGTCCAGGCCTTGCGCATCGAAGGTCAGCCCGTCGACCTCGCCGTGATCACTCACAACCTCGATACGCTGGGCACCGATCAGCTTCCTGACCTGCTCTATGGCGGGCAGGCCCCGCCCGGCATCGAGCACTTGACCGTTCTCCATCACCTGCCAGGGGGTCTCACGGGTAGACCAGCCCTCCCCGCTCAGGCGTACCTTGACCCAGCTTGCTTCGATCGGACGCCTGGCAATCAGCTGTAGCCGGGAGATGGCCTGGATGCAACTGATTGCCATGTAGGCACGTTCATCACCCGATGCGATGGCGGGCGCCGAAATCACAAGCGCTGGTGCGCCTGCCCCGTCCTGGGGCTGGCTCCCGATGCGAAACGTCAGGTCATCCGGTGCCCGTTCAGCTTCATTTGCCATCACCCGTAACACAGTGGGGGCCTGCTGCTCCGGTGCAGACCACTGCCGCTTTGGCGTGTACGCCGGGGTGCCAGCAGCCTGATCGAAACAGGCCAGTCGCTCGACGTTGGACACGATCCGGGGACAGTCCCGCGTGGAGCCTGCCAGCACCGGCTGCAGACAAAACAGCAACGAGAGACCGGCGCCATATGCACAGCGGTTAATCATCCTGAATTTACTCTCTGAATAGTACAAATGGCCTATATTGCGCAAAGAACTTTCCTACAAATAGATAGCAATGCCTATGCGTCCGTGCGACCAATTAAAACAAATCCAGCAGAAGCCTATTACACAGTACCGAATGCACACAAACAAATATTTATTTACATCTTAATGCTCGACCAAAGACCACTCTTCCGCGCATCGTTTTCATAGGGAACGGACAAATAACCCAACCCATTAATCATATGTGGGAATCTTCCTACAAGACCGAGACAACAATAAACACAACTAGCACCTGAACATCCTACAGCCCAACAGGGAGTTGCGTACCGATGTCTAACAATACGGGATCCGTTGCGCCGAAAGAACGCGTCAATATCAAGTATGTCCCCGCTACCAGCGATGAGCAGGCTGAGGTGGAGCTGCCGCACAAGATGCTGGTGCTGGGCGACTTCGGCCTGGATGACAACCGTGCGCTTGAGGACCGTCAGGTCATGCGCATCGATAAACATACATTCAACAGCGTGTTGAACGACGCCAACGTGAGCCTGGACGTAACGGTACCGTCCAGGCTTGGCACCGCCCCGGATACCGAGCTGGCCGTCTACCTGCAGTTCAGGTCCATCAACGATTTCGGGCCGGACCGGATCGCGCGCCAGGTGCCCGAGCTGAACAAGCTGCTGGCGCTGCGCGAAGCACTGGTCGCCCTGAAAGGCCCGCTGGGTAACGTCCCGGCCTTCCGCAAGCAATTGCAGCACCTGCTTAACAACGAGCAGGCGCGTAAGCAGCTCGCCCAAGAACTGGACCTGGTGCTCGAGGCGCCAGAACAAGATTGAGACAATGGAGCGTCCACATGCCCAAGCCAAGCAGCACCGCCATCACCACAGACGCAACGGCCGACACATTGAGCAATGCCACCTTGCTCGACCAGATCATGGCAGAAACCAAGCTGGTGCCTGCTCAGGAGGGCTACCAGATTGCCAGGCAGGGCGTATCTGCCTTCATCGCCGAAATCCTCAAGAGCAATGACCCGGATCAACTGATCAACAAACACCGAGCCGACCAGATGATTGCCGAAATCGACCGAATGCTCGGCAAACAGATGGATGCCATACTGCATCAGCCTGAGTTCCAGCAGCTTGAATCATCGTGGCGCAGCCTGAAACTTCTGGTCGACCGCACGGACTTCAGGGAGAACATCAAGCTTGAAGTCTTGCATGTCACTAAAGAGGACCTGCTCGACGACTTCGAAAATGCTGCCGACATTACCTGCAGCGGTATCTACAAGCATGTATACACCGCGGGTTATGGCCAATTCGGGGGAGAGCCGGTTGCGGCAATGGTAGGCAACTACAACTTCGGCCCCTCTTCCCCTGACATCAAGTTGCTAAGTTACATGGCCTCCGTTGGCGCCATGTCCCATGCCCCTTTTCTTGCTGCACCTGCCCCCGAATTCTTCAATTTGAACAGCTTCGAGGAGCTGCCTAACCTCAAGGAAATAAAAGACCTCTTCGCCGGCCCTCGGCATGCCAAGTGGCGCGCTTTTCGTGAAAGCGAAGACGCCCGCCACGTCGCCCTGACCGGGCCGCGCTTCATGCTTCGCTCCGCTTACCACCCGCAGGAACAACCGATCGAGAGCTTCAACTACAACGAAGACATCGCCGGGCAGCACGACAACTACCTGTGGGGCAATTCTGCTTTTCTGTTAGCCAGTTGCATCAACGACAGCTTCGCCCGCTACCGCTGGTGCCCGAACATCATCGGCCCCCAATCGGGCGGTGCCGTCGAAGACTTGCCGGTCCACCTGTACGAATCCCTGGGCCAGTTGCAGGCCAAGATCCCTACCGAGGTGCTGATATCCGACCGCAAGGAATTCGAACTGGCCGAAGAGGGCTTCATCGCCCTGACCATGCGCAAAGACAGCGACAACGCCGCGTTCTTCTCCGCCAACTCGGTACAAAAGCCCAAGCACTTCCCGAAAACCCCTGAGGGGCTTCAGGCACAGACCAACTACAAGCTGGGTACCCAGTTGCCCTACCTGTTCATCGTCAACCGGCTCGCCCACTACATCAAGGTGCTGCAGCGCGAGCAGATCGGCAGTTGGAAAGAGCGCCGTGACCTTGAGTCCGAGCTGAACAAATGGATCAAGCAGTACGTCGCCGACCAGGAGAACCCGTCTGCCGACGTTCGCAGCCGCCGGCCGCTGCGTGCCGCCCGTATTGAGGTCTCGGATGTTGCGGGTGACCCGGGCTGGTACCAGGTTTCGCTCGCCGTACGCCCGCACTTCAAGTACATGGGCGCGAACTTCGAGATTTCTCTGGTCGGGCGGCTCGATACGCAATGAGTGGTCTTTTTGATCGCCTGATGGTGGACCAGTGCACCCGCCGGGAGGCCTCCCGACGCGAGAGCGCTTCCCACAAGTTCGCCGCCATCAAGCGCCACCTCGAAACGCTGCTGAATGCCCGCCAGGGGTGCTCCCAGAGCAGCCCTGAGCTGGGCCTGCGCGACTTCAATGGGCATGACGTGAGCAACGGCGACTTGCTTGTGCAGGTGAGCGCGGATATCCGTCGCAGCCTCCAGCGCTTCGAGCCGCGCATACAGGTACGCACGCTCAACGCAGTGCCCGATACCCATGCCCCGCTGGAGCTGCATTTCAGGCTGGATTGCCTGGTACAGGTCAACAACCACGCAGAGCAGCTGCAACTCGAGCTGCTGGTCGATGGCCACAATCGCTACACGCGAGTGAGGTGACCGATGTCACTGAGAGACAGTTTCAGCGAAGAACTGCGTTACCTGCACGAACTGGGGAACGACTTTGCCAAGGAAAACCCACAACTCGCGCGGTTGCTTGGCAAAGGTGCCAGCGACCCCGATGTCGAACGCCTGATGGAAGCCTTTGCGTTCCTGACCGCCAAGCTACGGCTGAAGCTGGAAGACGACTTGCCAGAGCTGACCCATCCCATGCTGCAGTTGCTGTGGCCGAACTACCTGCGGCCGCTGCCCAGCGCGACGATCATCAAGTTCAGCCCGGTGAGGCAATCCCTCAGCCAGTCACAGCGCATCCCAAAGGGGTCGCGGCTGTTCTCGAAACCGGTAGACGGCGTGGCCTGCGAGTTCCGCACCTGTACAGCGGTCAACATTCATCCGTTCGAGATCGACACGGTCGCAGCCACCCAGACATCCGATAGTTCTGTGATCTGCATCAGCCTGCAATCACTGGTCGAGCGGCCGTTGAACAGCCTGGGCTGTACCAGCCTCGACTTTTACCTCAGCGGCGATGCTCGAACCGCGCGCACGCTTTATCTGTGGGTTTCTCAATACCTCAAGGATGTCAGCGTGACCATCAATGGCGAGGTTCGTCGGCTGCCGGCAAACAGCATCACATTCCCAGGGTTCAGCCCCAACGACGCCTTGCTGCCTTACCCACAGAACGTCTTTGATGGCTATCGCATCCTGCAGGAGTACTTCGCGTTCCCTCAACGCTTCCACTTTTTCAGCGTTACCGGCCTGGAAAAGATCTGGCCAGCTCATGACAGCCAGCAGGTAAACCTTGAATTTCACTTCACGCGCCAGCTACCCGACTCGCTGCGTGTCGGCAAAGCAGATTTCAACCTGTTCTGCGCACCTGCGGTCAACCTGTTCCAGCACAGCGCCGAGCCCATCGACCTGTCCGGCAAGGACGCCATGGTTCCACTGAAGCCCAAGGGCACAGCGCCGCACGGCTACGAAATCTTCAGTGTCGACCAGGTGATCAGCACCCGAACGACGACTGACGGTAACACCGGTGAGCACCTTCGGACCTTCCGTCCCTTCGAGTCCTTCGCCCATGAAATCGAGCACGTCCAGGGGCGCACGGCGCTGTATTACCGCTGCCAGCTGGAAGAGTGCCTGCACGGCAATGGCGTCATGCATCAAATCGCCTTCGTCCGCGCCGACGCCAACAGCTACATAGGCGAGCTGGAAACCGCGTCCATCGACCTCACCTGCACCAATCGGGACCTACCGCTGGCGCTAGGCGTGGATGACATCAACGTCCTGAGCGAACTTACGCCGCCGCTGGCCACCTACACCAATCTCTGTACCCCCACCCGCCCCTGTCGCCCGGTGCTGGACGGCCAGTTGCAGTGGGCGTTGATCTCCAACATGTCGCTCAACTACCTGTCCATGCTCTCGGTAGAGCCGCTGAAAGCGGTGATCCGCGCCTATGACTTCATGGCCCTGCACGACATCCAGCAGGCTCGCACCACCCGTAAACGCCTGGAGGGTATGCGCGACATTCATACGCAGCCCATGGATTGGCTGATCAAGGGGCAACCCATTCGCGGCCTGCACACCCTGCTGAAACTGGACCAGTCCGCCTTCCTCTGCGAAGGCGACTTGTACCTGTTCAGCTGTGTGCTCGCTCATTTCTTCGCCCTGTACGCCAGCATCAATTCCTTCCACCAGCTGGAAGTGATCAACACCACCAATAACGAGCACTACACATGGCCAATACAGACCGGCAAGCAACCGCTGATCTAGCCGACAAGCTGCTCTGCAAAGCGCACCAGTACAACTTCTTCCAGTTGCTGGAGCGGTTGCACGGGCTGCATGGCGATAACCTGGAACCGCGTTGGCCGGACGAGGCCACCCGGTTGCGCATGCGCCTGGCCTGCGACCCACGGCTGACCTTCCCTGTATCGGACGTGTACAAAGCCCAGCGAATGCCCGCTGAGGACGAGCGCTACCGCGTCGTTGCCACGTTCCTGGGGTTGCACGGCACCGATTCGCCATTGCCCACCTATTATCTGGAACAGGTGGCGTATGAACATGCGCATGGCATCGGTGTACGGCCGGCCTTCTTCGACTTCTTCAACCACTACCTGCTCAGCCTGTTGCACCGTATCTGGCGCAAGTACCGCTATTACATCCGCTTCCAGCCAGGTGCCAGTGACGGGTTCTCGCAGTACATGTTTGCCCTGCTGGGGCTTAACGACAAGCAGTTGCGAGGGGACACGGCGCTGCCCTGGAGCCGCCTGCTCAGTTTTGCCGGCGTAATCGCCAGCCGCAGCCGTGCGCCGGGCACTGTGGCCGGCATCATTGCGCACTGCTTCGACCTCAAGCAGGTGCACATCCGCGAGTTCGAGACGCGATCAGTCGTCACGCCGTCCAGGCAGCTTGCAAGCCTGGGGCGGACCAACGGCCAGCTGGGCAGCACGTTCATGATTGGCAGCCGCACGCGCACCCGCAGCAGCAAGTTCACCATCGTGATCAGCGAACTCGACCAGAAGCAGCTGCGGGACTTGCTGCCCAGCGGCATCAACTTCGGCCGTTTGCGCGCACTGATCGACTTTCTGCTGCGTGACGGGCTGGCCTATGACCTGGAGCTGCGCCTCAAGCAGAGCGCGTTGTCACCCTTCTGCTTGCACCGCAGCCAGGGTGCCTATCTGGGCTGGACCAGCTTCGTCGACGACCGGCATGGCCAGATCAGCCCGGTTGTACGCTTCCGGGGGCGCTCATGAGCACAGTCACCTTGAGCATCACCAACCTCGACCAACTGCAGCACGGCGTTACTGCTCGGCACCTGTTCGACTGCAAGGGCGGCACCATCGGCAGCGGGCGAGCAAACTGGCGAATCAATGACCGCGATCAGGCCGTTGCGCCCATCCACTGCGAAATCCGCTGGATCGAGGGCAGCTTCTGTGTGATCGACCACTGCCACCGCACCTACGTCAATGGCAGTGCCAACAGCCTGGGGCCGCTTCCACCCAGGCGCCTGGTTGAGGGTGACCAGCTTCTCATTGGTGCCTATCGCCTACAGGTTCAGTACTCCCAGGATCAGGCCTGCACACGCTCGCTGGAGGACCTGTTCAACCCGGACCCGAGGGTGCTCGACCGCCTGATAGCCGAAGCGCCTGCACCCGCTTGGCCGGCACAGCCTTCTGCCCCCCAACCAGCCGTCGAGATCTGCTCGGTCTTCAAAGCAGCCATGGGGAACGACCCTCTGGCAGCGCTGGACGCAGCAGACGGTGAAGGGGCACTCCGAGAAAACCCGCTGCAGCGCCTGATTGCCGGAGCATACCCATGAAGCCTCATCCACTTCTGCTCGCCCCCCTGCTGCTTGCGCTGGTCGGCCCCGCCGGCTGCACCTCTTTGAGCAGAATGAGCCAGGTGGCCATGGACCACTCGTTGCCCATCGGGCCGCCCAAGGATCACCCGACCGAGGTCGCATTCAGCATCAATGCCAGCCCTACCCTCAACGGCAATCCGGACAGCCTTGACGTCGCAGCCGATCAGGATCGCGCCCTGGAGCCCAGCCCCTACGCTGTGACCCTGAGTGCTGGCGACCCCTATGCGTTGACCGAAAAAATCGGGGTTCTGTTCGAATACCTGCAAGCGCAATTCCCGGCCATGTCCCCCGTCGAGCTGGACGAAGGAGACGAAAGCGACCCGGCTCGCTCGCCCCTGGAAGAAAGCGGCCCCGGCAGCTACGACGACCCTCAGGTGGCGTTGACCTTGCCGCGCACCACAAGCGTTGCCTCAGCGCTGGTCGCCACGCCCATTGCCATCACGATCCTGCAACTGCGCGACGACTCACTGCTGCGCAACACCGTGTACCAGCTACTGGAGCAGGACCCGGCCAAGGCGCTGCGCAGTACCTATATCCGTAGTGACGACTACCTGCTGCGCCCTGGCCAGTTCAAGTACATCCCGTTCGAACCCATCCACGCCGAAACCCGCTTCGTCGCGGTGATTGCCGACTACCGAGGCCATGAAAACGCCAGTTGGCGGCAAGTACTGCGCATTCCGCCGCGTGGCCGCCAGATCATGCTGTCGGTGTTGGTCAACGACACGCACATCGTGCTCAAGGAAGAAGACTGATGGCACCTCAACACCCTTTGCCCTTCCTGCTTACTCACGCTGACACGGAGCGCCCATGAGTTCACGCAATCCCGTTCTCTGGCCCGAAGGCCTGTTCGTCAAACCACAGCATTTCCAGCAGGCGACAAGGGCCAGCGAAGCAGCCCTGCACCAGCGCCTCGCCAGCCTCAATGCAGCCTTCTACGGCTTCAGCGAACTTCAGTTGAACGACGAATACCTGAGCCTGGGCAAAGTCGCCATCACCCGGGCGCGAGGTGTGATGCCGGACGGCACGGTGTTCGACATTCCCGCCGACCTTCCGCCACCGCCGCCGCTGGAAATCGGCGACGACGCGTGCCAAGACAGTGAGGTGTATCTGTGCCTGCCGCTGCGTACCGATGGCGGCCGCGAAGTGAGCTGGCCCGACAATGCAGCCAATTTCCGCTATACCGCCCAGGCACAGGAAATCAAGGATACCCACACCGCTGACGGTGACCTGGTGCAGGTAGACCTTGCGGTGCCCAACCTGCAGCTCAAACGCAAGACCGAAGACAGCAGCGCCTACACCCGCCTGGCCCTGGCACGTATTCTGGAACGGCGCCCCGACGGCAGCCTGCAACTGGACGAAGCGTTCTACCCCACCAGCGTTTCGGTGCGGGCGGTGCCAGCGCTGCAGCGGTTTCTTGAAGAAATCACCCATACCTTGCGCGAGCGGGCGCGCGGCCTCGCCACGCGGATTGGTGCCTCGGGCCAGTCCGGGATCGCCGACATTCGCGACTTCAACCTGCTGCAGGCCATGAACCGTTGGTGGCCATGCTTCCAGCATCTGGCCAGGCAAGCGCAAACGCACCCCGAGCAGCTGTACCTGTGCATGAGCCAGGCCTGTGGCGAATTCGTCACCTTCACCGACCAGAACAGGCTGCCGCAGGAGTACCCCGCCTATCACCACACCGCACTGCGCACCTCCTTCAAACCGCTGGAAGACACCTTGCGCCGGTCTCTGAGCACCGTCTTGCGGCCGCGCGCTGTTTCACTGCCGCTGGAGAGCGAACAATTCGGCGTGATGACGACCACGCTGGAAGACCGCCGGCTGATCGACGAAGCCGACTTCATCCTCGCCGTGCGCGCCGACCTGCCACCACAGGCGTTGCGCCAGATGTTCATCCAGAAAGCCAAGATCACCTCACTTGAGTCATTGAATGACCTGGTGCCGCTGCAATTGCCGGGCATCCCTTTGTTGCCATTACCCGTGGCGCCCCGCGACCTGCCCTTCCATGCGGGCTTCAGCTACTTCGAGCTGGACCGACGTGATCCGGCCTGGGCGTGCATGAGCAAGGCGAATGGCTTCGGCATCCACATTGCGGGCGACTTCCCAGGGCTTGAACTGCAGTTCTGGGCGATCAGGAGTGAGTGACATGGGAAAAGACAACAATACGCCCACCGATGAAAACAACGCTGCAGTCAACGCGCTTGATTCAACCCTTGAACAGCCAGTACCCGCCCCCCGGGCTGCGGCAACCAATGCGCAAATATCCACGGACAAACCTGAGCCAGAGCCCGTTTCCGAAGGCTACCCCGCTGACCCGGAATTTCAGCTGCGGGGCGGCTTCGCCAACCTGATGCTGGATGCCGCATCACCGTTGTTCGGCTTGGTCATACGCCTGCGTACGCTGGACGAGCTGCCGAACATCCAGGACGTGCACCAGCAAGTACGCAGCCAGATCGACAACATTCAGGAAGAAATGCGCCAGCACGGTTACGAACCCGCTCAGTTGCTGGCGTACTCCTACGGTCTGTGCCTGTTCATAGACGAGGCCGTAATGGAGCGGCCCTGGGGCAAGAGCAGCTGCTGGAGTCAGGAGCCGCTGCTCAGCATCTTCCACGACGAGACCTGGGGTGGGGAAAAAATCTTCACGGTGATCACCCGCCTGATGCAGGAGCCCAAGCGTTATCAGGACGTACTTGAGTTCATGTACTACGCCCTGTGCCTTGGGCTGAAGGGCAAGTACGCGCTCGCGCCGAAAGGCGAAGAAACACTCAACGCACTGATTCACCAACTGCACGGGATCATCCGCGAACTGCGCGGCCCTACCCCCGAAGAAGTCTGCGACCCCTACACCAATGTGGCCCCACGCAACTTCCGCATGAGCCGGCAATGGCCCTGGTGGAGCCCCTTGGTGATTTCCGCCATCGCCATGGCGGTGGCTTACAGCATTTACAGCTATCGCCTGCATCTGATTACCACCGAGGTGCTGGAGTCGCTCAACGGCATTTTGCAGCAGTAGCGCGTCGATCCACGGCGCAGCTGATTCATTGAATTGACGAGGTACCTGCCTCGTTGACAAGCCCATCGTTCCTGATGGCCACGCCGCACGTGGTGGCGTGATTTATCCATATGGATGTAGGAGAAACTGCCATGCCAACACCCGCTTATATCAAGATCATAGGCCAGACCCAAGGCAACATTACCGAAAATGCATTTACCGCTGAATCCGTCGGCAACGTGTTCCAACAAGGCCATGAAGATCAAATTCTGGTTCAGGAAATCAAGCATGAGGTGACTACGCCCACTGACCCCCAGAGCGGTCAACCGAGTGGCCAGCGCGTGCATAAGCCTTTCATATTCACCAGTTCGCTGAATAAAGCTACACCCCTGATGTATCAGGCACTTGCCAACGGCGAAATGCTGCCAACGGTCGAGGTCAGCTGGTATCGCACCTCGTCGGAAGGCAAACAAGAGCATTTTTTCACGACCACGCTCGAAGACGCCACCATCGTCAGCATCAATACCGTGCTTCCCCACGCACTCGACAAAGACAATGAAAACTACACCCAACTGGTTGAAGTATCGCTGGCGTATCGAAAGATCACGTGGGCTCACGATGTAGCCAATACCGAAGGCTCTGACGACTGGCGCGCACCTGCCGCCTGACCTGTGCAAATGCCCTGGGCAGGCCATGCCCGCCCAGGCTTTGTGTTGATTCAGACGGCGGACAAGGATCTTTTATGCCTAGCCAATCTGATTTGCGCTACAGCTTTGAGGCACTCGTTGGCAAAGCTGAATTCGAGGTGGTGTCGTTCGAACTCCGAGAGGGCATCAGCGCACCCTTTGAACTGGAGCTGAAACTGATCAGCTTCGAAAACGACATCGACTTCGGCCATTTGCTCGACAAGCCCGTGCTCTTCACCATCCTGGAGGGCGAACGCCCGGTACGGTACGTGCACGGCCTTGTCAGCCGTTTCAGCCAGGCTGAAAGCGGCTTCTACCGCACCTACTACCACGCGCTGGTCGAGCCCCAACTGGCACGGGCCAACCTGCGCTCGAACTGGCGCATCTTCCAGCACAAGACCGTTCCGCAAATTCTCGAGCTGATGCTCAAGCGCCAGGGCATTGACCAGTACGAACTGCGCGCCAGCATGGACCACCAGGTGCGCGAATTCTGCGTACAAGCCGGCGAAACCGACCTCGACTTCATCGCCCGCCTGGCGGCCGAAGAAGGCTTTGTCTACCGCTTCGAGCACAACGAAAAACGCCATAAGCTGATCATCACCGACAGACTGCAGTCACTCGGTCTGATAAGTCACGGTGTCATCAAACACGAGGACGACGCCGAAGGCTTCTACCGTGAGCGTGAACCGTCAGCCCCGGACACCGTGCTGTACCATTCCAACCACGGCGGCGACCAGCCTCAAGCGTGCCTACGGCGCTTGCGCTACAGCGAACAAGTGCGTACTGCACGGCAGGTTCAACGCGACTACACCTTCACCCACCCGGCCTATCGTCAGGAACACAGGGCCTCGGGCCCCTATCTTGAGCACCAGTCCACGGACTATGAGTGCTTCGACTACCCCGGCCGTTACAAACGCGATGCCGTTGGCAAGCCGTTCACCGAAAACCGCATCACCGGCTTGCGCCATGACGTGCGTATTGCCCAAGTGCAAGGCGACGATGTGCGCCTGCAACCAGGCCTGAGCTTCACCCTGACCGGCCACCCGCGCGAAGACCTGAATGTGCATTGGCGGGTCAGCACGGTTCGCCACGAAGGCAGCCAGTTCACCAGCCTGCAGGAAGAAGCTGCCGGGGCCGACCAGGGCACACGTTACGAGCAAAAGGCGGTACTGGTGCCAGGCAGAACCGAGTGGCGCCCAGCTCCGTTGCCCAAACCACGCGTTGACGGCCCGCACATGGCCACCGTGGTGGGGCCGCCCGGTGAAGAGATCTACTGCGACGAATGGGGCCGGGTCAAGGTCAGCTTCCCCTGGGACAGAGAAAGCCAGGACAACGCGTTCAGCTCCTGCTGGGTACGCGTATCCCAAGGCTGGGCCGGCGGCAGCTGGGGCTCGATGGCCATCCCACGGATTGGCCAGGACGTGATCATCCACTACGTCAACGGCGACCCCGATCAGCCGATGATCACCGGCCGTACTTACTGCGGTAACCAGCTGCCACCCTACGACCTTCCCCGCCACAAGACCCGCATGACCATCAAGAGCCAGACCCACAAGGGCGATGGCTTCAACGAGCTGCGCTTCGAGGACGAACTGGGCCAGGAGGAAGTGTTCATTCATGCCCAGAGGGACCAGAACAATGTGGTCAAGCACGATGAGACTACGCAGGTCGGCAATGACCGCAAAGAGCAGGTCGATAACGACGAATCGATCCTGATCGGCCACGACCGTATGGAAACGGTTGGCAATGACGAGCGCATCACCATTGGGCAGGACGCCGCGCTCGACATCGGTAGAAACCACACGATCAGGATCGCCAAGGACCGTGTCGAAAACATCGGCAATCACCGTCACGACCAGATCGCCGCCAATCACCACTCCCGTATCGGTGGCAACTTCGAGCAACGGGTCGAAGGGCATGCCGAGCTGGAAGCCCGTGGGGATATCCGCAGACGTACTCGCCGTTATGAACTTCGAGCATCGGAAGCCGTGGTCATCCAAGGCCCTGGGGGCTCCATTCGAATCGACGAAACAGGCATCACCCTGGACAGCCCGACGATTCGCATCACCGGCCAGATGCTCAAGTCGGCAAATGGGACGACAAGCCCCTTTTCCATCAGCAGTGCCCCGAACACCGGCAAGCCTCTGGAGCGCTTGTGTGGGCGCCGCCCTGATGGTACCTGCCTCCTGCCCGATTGCCGCTGTATCCGAGGGCCAGTCCAATGACTACACCGTCATCAGCTGCTCCGCGCAGCGAAGACTTCGCTCATAACTGCCGCTTTCTGCTGCTCATGACCAGGGCAATCGAGTACTGGGCCTATCGGCCCATCCCGCAGGAGGGTGAACTGGTTCCTGCTTATGCCCCATCGGTACTCGACCTTATAATCGCTGTCAGCCGGAATACTCAAAAGGCATGGTTATGGAAGAACAGCGCCCTGGATGACCGTCATGAGTTTGGGCCTTTGCTGGTGGACGTTGCAGACGCTCACGAGCTGCTTGCCCATGCAATCACGACCTGGATGCCTATCGGTGGCGCCATCGCGCTGGATGCCGAGGTTGGCCTGGCAGCGCTGGCAGACCACTTCACCAGCCTGGTGCAGGTCGTGCTCCCTGACCACAGCGTTGCCACTCACCATGTCACACCGGACCATCTTGCAGCCTGGCTGAATGCGCTTGATGACGACCATCGCAAGGCCTGGCTTGGCCCGGTGTCTCGGTTGGCATGGCGAGTCAACTGGGGGCCGGCTCATGAGTGGAAAACACACGAAAACAAGCCGATTGCTGCCCGCTCAAAATCAGAACTGCCTTTGACCCTCCAGCAGCTTGAACTTGATCGGCTGCAAGCAGGCATGCACGAGCACTTTGTCCTCTCATTGGCGCATGAGGTCTTGGCCATGCCGCCCCATGCCAACCATACCTTGGCGGACATACGCCAATGGATAGAAACACTCCTGCCGCAACTGACAGCCCTCAATTTCCGGAGCGAGGAAGTTGCGGGCCAATTCATTCGGCTGATAGCCGGGCACATGTGGCTGATGAGCAATGACAAGGCGGGAAAAATCTACACCAACCTCGAAGAGTCGCCCCAGGCCCGCCTTCGCGAGCTCCAGGCACTGGTCGAAAGCAAGGAGCCTGCCCATGACTAACGCCTCCGTCAGTAGCGCCACCTCCGGCCCTACCTGCAGCGCACGCGTGCCCATCCTGCCAGTGCGCTACGCCATCGTGCCCCGTACCGCCGACGCCCCCGCCTGCCGCTATGCCGATGCAGGCTTCAACCTGGAACAAGGCTTCCCCCCGCTGCAGCACTCGGCCTACACCCTCCGCGCTTTGCGCCCGGGCTATGTCTACGTGTTCATGAAAGGCCCTCAGGGCGAAAAGCTGGTCATTCATGAGCACGTCGGCGCGGGCCTCTACAAGGAGCTGCGCTACCAAGGGCTGGAGGACTACCACCGCCGTGAGCGCTACCTGTCCGGCCAGAGCACCGGCTGGGTGTGGGCCGACACCTGCCAGGACACCGCCAAGGAAGTGTGGATCGGCTACAGCCCGCACCTGTGGACCAACGCCATCACCGCCCGTATCACCGGTTCGGCAGCCCTGCGCAAACGGCACATGCGCCAGCTGGACATGGCCGAGCTGGTCAGCGGCAACCCGGCGCCGTCCACCCAGCCCCATGTGTTGCCAGTCAGTGCCCTGCAAACCTGGGTCGAAGACTTCAAGCCAACCGAGCGGCGCATGCCGCTGACCTGGAGCAGCGACCCGGTCACCGAAACCTTGCCCATCGGCAACCTCAATGCCATCGCCCGCCACTACCCCTGGACCCAACCGAAAGTGCCGGTGGTGGTGGCGCTCGCCGATGCCGAAGGCATGGCCCTGGACCTGAGCCTGTCGGTCTCGGCCTACCAGCATCAACTGCGTGACCTGATACCGGCCGAGCAACTGGAGCACACAAAACCCGCCCAACCTCCCGAGCAGGAGCGCGTGCCGGCATGCTACCGGCTGGATGCCGAAAAGCTCAGCCCGCAGAGCCGCGACTTTCACCATCGCAACCTGGTCGCCATGCTGCTGAACAAGACGCTGGAAAGCCTGTACCCGGCGGATGCCCCTTCGCCGGAACTGGCCGCGTTCAGGCTTGGCACGTCACGCCGGGGGCCCGCCCTGTCGCCGGCCGAGTCACATTTCCAGGCCCTCACCCATGAAGACTACTCCCCCAACGGCGCACGCCTGGCACAGCGCCTCGATGTCGACAAATACCGGCGCTTCCTCGCCGAACGCGACGCGCTGGAACGGCGGATTGCCGCCCTGCGCAACCTGGCCTTGCAAGCCAGCAACGATCATGACGCCTGGCTGGCGACGGCCGAATCCCAACACATCGATAACCCCTACAGCCTGGCAGCCGCCTTGGCCTGTTATGACCGCGACGAACGCACCTCCGCCCGCGGTCTGGAAATCTCACTGGCGTTGCTGATTCACCCGATGGGCCAGCCGACACCCGGCACCGAAGATCATGACCGACGCTTCAAACGCCTGGAGCAATGGCTGGACCAGCACGACAGCCCGCTTTACACCGCCTTGGCGCCGTTCAACCCGTTCAAGGACAAAGCCGACGCCATCGGCTCCTTGTTCGGCGCCAGCGACAACGTGATCGAGGGATTGGCGGGGCGCTTCCCGGCCATGGCGGACATCACCGACCTCACCGCCCAGTCGGTCAATGCCGTGGTGCTCAAGCGCCTGCGTGGCCAGACCCGTTGGGATGCCAGCCATGGCCTGCGCCAGCAAGTGTTGCTGGCAGCGCGTGAGGCCAATGCCGAGAAAGCACTGGGGTTGCTGGCGGCTCGCTATCGAATCACCGAGCAGGCCATTACGGAAAATCCATTTAGCCAGGAAGTGCAGAGGTATCTGAAGAGCGGCATGGCGCAGGTTGAAGAGATGAAAGCGTTGCGCATATCAGGAAGCCGCACGGTGTCCATCGAGCTGACCACCACTGCGCGCGTGAAACCCAACTTCCTTGGGTTACTCACCTCGGGCGGTGGTGGTGGTTTAAACGGGGGGATGCTGTGGTTCAACATCTTATCGCTCAAGACGGCCTACAACAGCCTGCAGAAGAGCGATGCACCGGAATACACCCTAGGGTTCGCCTCATCTGTTTTCGGGGTGATTGGTGCAGCGGCGGCAACGTTGGTCAGCGTACGGGCAACGCAAAAGGCCGTCATGCTGAGATTAAGTGCCACAGCGCCGGGCATGGCCTTTGGTAACGGTCTAATCAAGCTCCTAGGAAGTAATTTGTTCGCAAGGTTGGCCGGCTACCCGGCTATTTTCCTAGGGTTCGCCTCTGACTATAAAAAATCCCAAAGGCAGAAGATGCACGGTAATACTGCCGCTTCTGATTTAACTTTCTATGGCGGGGGGCGCGGTCGCAATAGGCTCCGTCTTGGTATTAGAAGGTGGATTAGCTATTGCAGGCGCCACAACACTTATCCCTTTTGCAGGATGGGCTGCAGCTGCAGTAGTCCTATTAGGTGCTGCGATCATAGCTGGAGGCATCTACCTCCATGCGAAAGCCACCGAACACCTTCACACCCCTATAGAGCTATGGGCCAGTCGAAGTATATTTGGGAACCGTCTCAATGATGGCGAAAGCCGACCAGACATAATTTTAGATACCGACAAGAAACTTCCAACTTTCGTCAACATTAAAGACGAAATCAACGCTTGGCACCAGGTATTTTACTCACCCTCGCTGCTTTCAAAAAACGAGACAAAACTATTTGACCTAGGGCATCTGGACAGCAAATGGACTGACTTAAACACATGGACTACTCCGAACTGGACTGCCATCACACACAATCAAGTTTCTAGCATCCCCCCCACTGCTGAGTTTACAGTCCTCCTACGGGGATTTCTATTGGGCCAGAGCGAATGGCAAGCCAGCCTTAGTAGCCAACTCGAGAACAGTGGCATATCTATATTACCAGCCACACCAGACTGCTATGAAATTAGGGGTGGACTGATACTCCACTTCAAGAATCAAATTCGAAACCACCGCCACATTAAACTAAACATCAAATATCTGCCAAATCTAGGTTTAGATGAACAAGCAGGCTCCTCCCAGACATTCAAACTTGAGGGACGATAATGGCCATTTCATGGATTTTCACACCCTCCGCACGCTCTCAGTTCACTCCACACATCTCAAGCCAACTATCAACCATAAACAAACATCACTTATCCCTCGTGAACCCATGGGTATCCGACTCCGTATTCATGGGAAAATTATACACCGCCATGACATTAGGGTTAGCAGCTTATATCTACCCGGACATTATATATGCGGATTTTAGAAAGTCCGCGCTAGCGGACCTTCACTCACTCGCACAATACGTTATTGCACCACTAATATTTACACCATTCATTGCCTACAGGATATTCTTCATAAAAAACCTATCAAACATCTACCTCAATCGCGCAACTGGAAAAATCCTATATCAACGCAACAAAAAACTTATCTCATTCGATTGGACCAATATCAAGGGAGGGGTATTTAAGCGCACAGAGTTCGGTGGTTCATCCTTCAGCACTAGCTATGCACTTGCCTTTGCCCCGCCTAGGAAGGATGGTAGCCTCCACAAAAAAGACTGCCTCTGGGTCGACAGCAACGAACCCACCGAACCCGGCGTCAAGCATGTGGCCGAGGTATGGGAATACCTCCGCCACTTCATGGACCACGGCCCGGACAAACTCCCCCCGCCCGGTGAGCCCAACTGGTGGCACAAGCCATTGCACGCCATCTGCCTGACCCCGGCAGAAGCCTGGCGCCACTATGCCCCCTGGCGAACCGGCGAGCCCGGTGAAATGCAGGGCAAAAAGAACTGGCAATTGCCGTTCTGGGCCGTGCTGTTTCCCTACAACCTCTGCGTCGCCATTTGCTGGTACGGCATCTGCCGCCTGTTCAACGTCCGAGCAGCGCCACCGCCTCCCGAAGCATTTGAGGAAGCCCCCATTCAACCCGGCAAAAGGAAGCGCAAATGAAACCCATCGTACTGGTAGGCCATCGTCATAGCTGCCCGCTCCATGGCGAAGGCACTGTGGAATCCGGCGCAAGTGCAACATTCGTGGATGGCAAGGCCGTCGCTCGTATGGGCGATCGCATCAGTTGTGGCGCCGTTATCGAAACCGGCGCTGCCTGCACGATCATCGAGGGCCAGCCCGCAGCAAGGGAGGGTGACACTACCAGTCATGGAGGGACCTTGATCGAGGGGGACCAGGGTTGGCTCATTGATTGAAAGCCACTACCGGCCACCGAGCCGGATGCTGAAGCCTGACAGTCAACAGGTTTGGGCCGTCCAGCGGCCCAAAAGGCGAGCAAAGCCACCTTTCCAGGTGACCCGTTCTCACATTCATGGCGCCAGCCCGCAAACTGCGCCATGTCTGCGTCAATCCAGCACTGGCCGAAGCAACGCCTGCGCCTCATACAGGGTCGGTAAATACCGCAACCGTATCTCATCAATACTCAACCGCGATGCATGAGTAGTTATGGTCAGCGTGGCTTTCAACTGGCCGGCCCGCCCCAGCAATGGCACCCCCAGCACCCGCATACCGATTTCATATTCCTGATCAACGATACAGAACCCCAGCCCCTTCACGCGCTGTAGCTCAGCGTCCAGCTGCGCCCGGTCTGTCAGTGTGTAGGGCGTCAACGCCCGCAGCGGGTGACGGGCAAAGTATTCGTCCCGCTCCCCCTCATCCAGCCAGGCCAGCCAGATTCGCCCGCTGGCCGTGCAATACATGGGTACCCGCGAGCCCGGCCTGATCGACAAAGACGCCACATGGCTATACCGGCTACGCACCAGATGGATGATCTCATCGCCATCGCGGGTACCCACCGATACGTGCTCCTGGGTCTGCCGCGCCACCTGTTCAACAATCGGCCGCAGCATGCGCGGCAATTGCGCCGAGTCCACATAAGCCTGGCCGATACGCAAGGCCTTGGGGGTCAGCCAGTACTCACGACTGTCTGTTTCGGCAAAGCCCTCATGCACCAAGGTCAGCAGAAACCGCCGCACCGCACTGGGCGTAAGGCCAGATAACCTGGCCGCCTGCGGCACACTCAGACGCGGCTGCTCGGCGCTGAACAGTTGCATCAGCGCCAGGCCTTTCTGCAAGCCTGCGATCAGGTCACGGGGATGGATGACGGGTGTGTTCATGCATTCGACTCGCTACCAGAGGCATAAAAACAGCCGATTACTGCGATAACCGGATCATGACTGCGATTATCGCATTAAGTGGCCGCTTGGCGCATTGTTGCTCACGCCCCTCTGCCTCACCCTTGGCGCCATAACAACGCCAATAAGGAGGTAAGCATGATTCGAGGTTCCACTGAACTGGTCGCCATCGTCGGTTCGCCCATCGCCCAGGTGAAGTCCCCGCAAAACTTCAACACCTGGTTCAACCACAACAACTGCAACCTCGCCATGCTGCCCATCGACCTGCACGAGGCGGCGCTGGACAGCTTTGCGGGAACCCTGCGTGGCTGGCAAAACCTGCGCGGTTGCGTGGTCACCGTGCCTTACAAGCAGGCGCTGGCCAACCGCGTGGACGGCCTGAGCGTGCGCGCAGCTGCCCTGGGTTCGGTCAATGTGATACGCCGCGAGCGCGACGGACGCCTGCTGGGCGACAACGTGGACGGCGCCGGCTTCCTCGGCGCTGCGCACAAGCATGGCTTCAAGCCGGCGGGCAAACGGGCACTGGTGATCGGTTGCGGCGGTGTTGGCAGTGCCATTGCCTATGCACTGGCTGAGGCAGGGACCGCCAGTATTACCCTCAGCGACCCCAGCACAGCACGCATGGGTGCTGTATGCGAACTGCTCGGCAACGGCTTCCCCGGGCTTACGGTCAGCACACAGTTCAGTGGGCTGGAAGACTTCGACCTGGTGGCCAACGCGTCCCCAGTCGGCATGGGCACCCGCGCAGAGCTGCCGTTGTCCGCCGCCCTGCTGGCTACCCTGCTGCCAGACACTCTGGTTGCCGACGTGGTCACCTCACCCGAGATCACCCCGCTGCTGAACCGCGCGCGGCAAGTAGGTTGCAGGATCCAGACTGGCCCGGAAATGGCCTTCGCCCAACTGGGCCACCTTGGCGCCTTCATGGGCGTCACGCCGTTGGAGATCTGAGGCCATGACGACTCTGGAGCACACACACAACAGCTTCGACCTGGTTGTGCTGGGCAGCGGTGCCGGTGGTTTTGCCGCTGCCGCCACCGCGGCCCGCCGTGGGCTGAAGGTGCTGATGGTGGAAAAGGCCGAACGCTTTGGCGGCACCTCGGCGATTTCTGGCGGCGCGGTGTGGCTGTACGGCACCGACCAAGCCCGTGACGCCGGCGCCAAGGATTCCCCCGAGGCAATGCGCACCTACCTCAAGCAGGTCATCGGCGACGGCTACGACCCCGCCTTGGGCGACGCCTTCATCGAGCATGGCCACCAGGCGCTGCGCTGGCTGGAGCAGAACACCGAACTGCGTTATGCCCTGCGCCCACTCTCGCCCGACTATTACCCGGATGCACCCGGCGCCACTCAGTTCGGCCGGGCGCTGGAAATGGTCGAGTACGACGGCAAGCGCCTGGGCACACGCTTCAAGGACCTGCAGATGCCACCACCCGGCATGCTGCTGTTCGGCGGCATGATGGTCAACCGGGTGGATATCCAGCATTTCCTCAGCATTCGTCGCTCACCCAGGTCGCTGTGGCATTGCCTGAAGTTGATGGCGCGTTACGCGCGCGACCGCCTGCAGCACCCACGCGGCACCCGGCTTACCACCGGCAACGCATTGATCGCCCGCCTGGCCACCAGCGCCTTCGCCCACGGCACGCAGTTGTGGTTGCGCAGCGAAGCCGTGGAGCTGATCGCCGAGCACGGCGTGATCACGGGCGTGGTCGTACAGCGCGAAGGCCGACGTGAGCGGGTAATGGCCCGTGGTGGCGTGGTGTGCGCCATGGGCGGATTCGCAGCAGGCGCAATGGCCGCCGACTACCGCCCGGCTCAAAAGGCGCCGCACCTGACCCTGTCACCACCGGCCAACGACGGAGCCGCCCTGCGCCTTGCCCAGGCCGTGGCAGCAGCCGAGGGCGAGAGCCTGGCGGCCAACTTTTTCTGGGCACCGGTTTCCGAACTACGTCATGCCGATGGTGAACGTGAGCGCTTCCCGCACCTGGTCACCGACCGCGCCAAGCCGGGCGTGATTGCGGTAGACCAAGCCGGGCGGCGCTTCGTCAACGAGTCCGACTCCTACCACCACTTCGTGCACACCATGTTCGCCAACGGCATTGCCAGCTGCTGGCTGGTCTGCGATGCCGAGGCAATGAACCGGTACGGGCTTGGCCTGGCGCGGCCCAAGCCCGTCAACAACCAGGCGTTGATCGATGCAGGCTACCTGTATCGGGCCACCACATCGCAGGCACTGGCCCTGGCCATCGGCGTCGATCCACAGGTGTTTGCGCAAACACTTGCACAGTTCAACAGCGATGCCAGCAATGGCATCGACCGCGCATTTGGCAAAGGCGGCAACAGTTACAACCGCTACATGGGCGACCCGCAACATACGCCCAACCCATGCTTGGCACCCCTGACCAAGGGGCCGTTCTATGCCATCCGCATTCACACCGGCGACCTCGGTTCAGCCCGTGGCCTGGTGACCAACGCCGATGCCAACGTGCTGAACCGCAACGGCTTGCCGATTCCCGGGCTGTATGCGGTCGGCAACGACATGAACTCACTGATGAAGGGCACCTACCCCGGCCCCGGCATCACTCTGGGCCCTGCCCTCACCTTCGGCTGGCTTGCTGCCAACCACATCACCGCGCGCCTGCAGGCGCCGGCTACCCCTACGGAGAACCCGGCATGTACTACGAACTGAGAACCTACACCCTCGACCCATTGAAAATGGCCGACTGGCTGGCCCTGTACCAAAGCCACGCACTCGAGGTGCAGAGCGAACACCTGGGCAACCTGGTGGGCTTTTTCACCAGCGAGTTCGGCGACGTCAACCAAGTGGTGCACATCTGGGGCTATGCCAGCCTCGACGACCGCATGGCGCGCCGCGCAGCCATGGCGGCAGACTCACGCTGGGCGGAATTCTCGCGACGCAACCGCGAGCTGGGCGCGGTACTGCGCCTGCAATCGCGGCTGCTGCGCCCGACCGGTTTCTCACCGCTGCAGTAAGCCACACGCCACCTCTTCCAACAGCCGAGCGGACCCCTTCCATGCCCCCCCTTGAATGTGACGTACTCATCATCGGCTCCGGCGCCTCTGGCCTGGCTGCCGCCGTAACCGCCGCGCATCATGGCCTGACAGTGGTCGTCGCGGAAAAAGCCAGCCAGCTGGGCGGCACCAGTGCCTGGTCGGGGGGCTGGTTGTGGATACCGCGCAACCCGCTGGCCATCGCCGAAGGCATCGTCGAAGCCGACGATGCCCCGGAGCGCTATCTGCGTGCGCAAACCCACACCCGCGAGCTGGACCCGCGTCAACGCGCCTTCCTGCGCCATGGTCCGGAAATGGTGGCGTTCTTCGAGCAGCACACAGCCGTGCAGTTCCAGTGCGGTAGCCGTATGCCCGACATGCGTGAAGGCGATGGCAGTGCACGCGGCGGTCGCTCGCTGTGTGCATTACCTTACGACGGGCGACGGCTAGGGCCTTGGCTGCACAAGTTACGCCCACCGCTGGACATCGTCAGCCTGGCCGGCATGGGCATTGCCGGGGGCGCCGACATGGCTGCCTTCTTCAACGCCACACGCTCGCCCAAGGCAGCGCTGCATGTTGGCAAGCGCCTGTTGCGCCATGGCCGAGACTTGCTGCTGCACCGTCGCGGCTTGCATCTGGTCAATGGCAACGCGCTGGTGGCGCGCCTGCTGCGCAGCGCCCTTGATCGTGGCGTGACATTGCTGACCGAGAAAGCGGCCAGCCGTCTGTTGTTGTGCGAAGAACGGGTCAACGGCGCGCTGTTTGCCGATGGCCAAACGATCTACGCACGGCGTGGTGTGGTGCTGGCCTGCGGGGGCTTCCCACATGATCGCCAGCGTATCTCGCAACTGATACCGCACGCGCCGGACGGTGACCAGCATTACTCCGCTGCGCCCAGGGAGAATAGCGGTGATGGTTTGCGCCTGGGCGAACAGGCGGGTGGGCGGGTGTCTGCGGCAGGCGCCCACGGGGGCGCCTGGGCGCCGGTATCGCAGGTACCGCGCCGCAATGGCCATTTCGGCCATTTCCCACACCTGATCGACCGTGCCAAGCCCGGTTTCATCGCCGTGCGCCGCGATGGTCGGCGCTTCGTCAACGAAGCCGATTGCTACCACGACTTCATGAACGCGCTGTTCGCCGCCACGCCGCAGGCTGAGCAGCCGGAGGCCTGGCTGATCTGCGACCATGCTGCGCAACGGCGCTATGGCATCGGTTGGGCCAAGCCCTTTCCCTTCCCTACCCGCTTCTATCAGCGCAGTGGCTATTTGCACAGCGGCGCTACCCTGGCGCAACTGGCGCAGCGCTGCGGGATCGACGCCGAGCAGTTGCAGCGCACGGTGGAGGGCTTCAACCATCATGCGGCACAAGGTGAAGACCCTACCTTTCTACGTGGCGCGTCGGCCTACAACCGGGCCCAAGGCGACCCGCAGCAGGCACCTAACCCGTCGCTTCGGCCGTTGCTGAAGGGGCCGTTCCATGCGGTGAAACTGCTGCCAGGCAGCCTTGGCACCTTCGCCGGCCTGGATACAGACGCCTCAGCCCGCGTACTGGACCACGCAGGGCAGCCGATACCCGGGTTGTTTGCAGTGGGTAACGACATGCACAGCGTGATGGGTGGGTACTACCCGAGCGGCGGCATTACCCTTGGCCCTGGGATGACCTTCGGGTATCTGGCCGGTAGAGCGTTGAGCGGGGGCTGTGCACATCATTGATGTCGGTGTTGCGCCCATCAGGCAACCAGGGCCAAAGCCTTCTACCCTTCAGTGAGGTGAATACCTGCCGCGCCCGCAGGCCAACGCAACCGTTCGATAACCGAACAGTAGCCCGTCTCTTGAATTGACGCTGCCGTCTTCACTGCTCACCATGCACCGGCCTTGCGTGCCCCCCTGCCTGGGAAACGGTCACGTACCCGTAGCACCGCAGCTGAATACAATTTCAAGAAACGAGCAGTCTATGAACCACTCCAAGATCCCCCCCGCCGCGCCCCGGATGTCCCAGGGCTCGATCGGCGACAAGCTCCGCGGCGCCTTCGGCGTCGGCAAGACCCGTTGGGGCATGCTCGCCCTGGTGTTCTTCGCCACCACCCTGAACTACATCGACCGCGCCGCCCTCGGCATCATGCAGCCCGTGCTGGCCAAGGAAATGAGCTGGACGGCGATGGACTACGCCAACATCAATTTCTGGTTCCAGGTCGGCTACGCCATCGGTTTTCTGCTGCAAGGCCGGCTGATCGACAAGGTCGGGGTCAAACGGGCGTTCTTCTTCGCTGTACTGCTGTGGAGCCTGGCCACGGGTGCCCACGGCCTGGCCACCTCGGCGGCAGGTTTCATGGTCTGCCGCTTCATCCTCGGCCTGACCGAGGCCGCCAACTACCCGGCCTGCGTCAAGACCGTGCGCCTGTGGTTCCCGGCGGGTGAGCGGGCCATTGCAACGGGGCTGTTCAACGCCGGCACCAATGTTGGCGCCATGGTCACCCCCGCGTTGTTGCCGCTGATCCTGGCTGTGTGGGGCTGGCAGGCTGCGTTCATCGCCATGGGCAGCCTGGGCCTGGTGTGGGTCGTGTTTTGGGTGCTGAAGTACTACAACCCTGAAGACCACCCCCGCGTGCGTCAGAGCGAGGTGCAGTACATCCAGCAGGATGACGAGCCCGAGCCGACCCGCGTGCCGTTCAGCCGTATCCTGCGCCTGCGTGGCACCTGGGCTTTTGCAGTGGCCTATGCGATTACCGCGCCGGTGTTCTGGTTCTACCTGTACTGGCTGCCGCCGTTCCTGAACCAGCAATACAGCCTGGGCATCAACGTGACCCAGATGGGCATCCCGCTCATCATCATCTGGCTGACGGCAGACTTCGGCAGTATCGGGGGAGGCATCCTGTCGTCGTGGCTGATCGGCCGGGGCGTGCGCGCCACGACAGCGCGCTTGGTGTCCATGCTGATCTTTGCCTGCACCATGCTCAGCGTCATCTTTGCCGCCAACGCCAGTGGACTGTGGGTCGCGGTGGCGGCCATCTCGATCGCGGTAGGCGCGCACCAGGCGTGGACGGCGAATATCTGGAGCCTGGTGATGGACTACACACCCAAGCATCTGGTGAGCACCGTATTCGGCTTCGGCAGCATGTGTGCGGCAATTGGCGGAATGTTCATGACGCAGATTGTCGGCAGCGTGCTGACCGCTACCAACAACAACTATGCCGTGCTGTTTACCATGATCCCCGCCATGTACTTCCTGGCGCTGGTGTGGATGTATTTCATGGCACCGCGCAAGGTCGAGAGCGCCTGAGAGCGCTAGCCACTTACCTCTACGGGGCCCTTGCGGGCCCTTTTTTTGGCTTGGCGTTTCTTGAGAAGCGGACAACGACAATGCAGCGTTCGGTGTGGGTTCACTCACGAACGTGACGCAGTCGGTGACAGGCGCCACGTTCGCTCGATCAGACGGTGGCCAACACCGCCTTGGCTTTCTCCAGCGCCATGCGCGCGCGCTGTTCGCCGCTGATGCCCTGCTCCAGCAATTGCCGCGTGGGGATTTCCAGGCTCAGCGGCACGCTCGGCGGCAAGGCGCGCAACAGGCCAACCAGGTCGGCATCTCCATCACCCGGGAAGCGACGCTCGTTACGCGCCTGGCGCAGGATCTCGTCCATGTCGGCCGGTACCGGGCCAGCAACGTCACACAGTTGGGCATAGCGCATGCGCTGCGGCTTCAGCTGCGCCAGGTCGTCCAACGAAGAGCCAGAGCGGTTGAAGTGGAAGGCATCCACCAGCACGCAGCCATTGGCGCGGTCGGCGTTGGCCACCACCCGCATGGCCTGGCGCAGGTCACGTACGTCGGTCCAGGGCATGAACTCCAGGTGAGGGTGAATGCCGTAGCGCGACGCCAGCTCGCACAATGCGGCAAAGCGTTCGGTCAGGCGCGCTTCGTCGGGGTCGTTGCCCGCTACCAGCAATTCAGTGCCACCCAGCTCGGCGCCCACCGCCAGGATCGCTTCGAAATCGGCCACACAGGTTGCCGGCTCAAGACGCAAGATCTCCAGGTCGAGCACCTTGATGCCCGTGTCGCGCAGGCGCGCCTGGGTTTGCCGACGCAGTTCGGCATCGGCGATCAACGGGAAATGCCGCTCCTGTTCGGTGGCTGGCACCAGCCGTAGGCCGACATGGCTGTAACCCGCTCGGGCGGCGGCCTCGACCATGTCCGGTGGAGACAGCTCGAGCACCGTCAGGGCCGCGAGGGAAAAAATTCGATCAGTCATTAATCATCACCAGCAATAGTAAGGTTGCATCAGCCAATGTGCGCGGGCGCGCAAGCCCGACCGCTCTGGGCTGCCTGCCTTATCGCTTCGATCAGCGCCAGTGTGCGCCCTCCGTCGGCAGCGTCGATCAGCGGCGCCTGTTCACCCCGGGCAACCCGCACAAAATGCTGCAGTTGCAGGGTCAATGCCTCGCCGGCAGGGATGCTTTCCGAACTTTGCAACAGGGGCGTATGCCAGCCCGAGCCTGCCTCGGCGTAATGCCAGCGCTTGAGCTGGGGAATGCTCAGTGCACCTTGGGTACCGGCCAGCAGATAGCACGGCTGGCCATCCTGGCGCGGGTACACGGGGCTTTCGCCAGCGTCCAGCTCCCAGCTCCACGGTGCAGCCACCGCGTCGGACCCGGTCAGGCTGCCCAGGGCACCGTTGGCAAACTGCAGCAGCACCGCGGCGCTGTCTTCGTTGGCAAAACCGCGTACATCGTTGCGGGTGAAGGCCTGCACCTGCACCACTTCGCCGCACAGGTAACGCAACAGGTCAAGGTCGTGGATCAGGTTGGTCAGCAAGAAACCGGCCCCTGGCTCGCGGCGCCAGGGCGTTTCGAAATAGCTGTCGGGCTTTTGCAGCTGCCACAGCGCGGTGACATTGATCAGACGGCCAAGCTTGCCTTCGTTGATCACCTGGTGCGCCTTGGCGATCAGCGGATTGTGTCGGCGATGGTGCCCTACAAGCACCGGTACACCTCGGCGGCGTGAGGCTTCCACCAGTGCACGCACTTCATCCAGGTTCACGCCCACCGGTTTTTCCACCAGCACCGGCACCCCGGCCTCGACACAATCCAGGGCGGTGGCGACATGCAGGTTGTTGGGGTTGGCGACGATCACTGCCTCAGGGCGCACCTGCTCCAGCATTTGCCGGTGGTCGGCAAAGCAGGGCACGCCGCACTCGGCAGCGAAGGCCTCGGCCTGCTGGCCGGGGTCGGCCACGGCACACAGTTGGGCTTGCGGCACATTGCGCAAATGCTGGTAATGCTGCCGGCCCATGATGCCGGCGCCAATCAAGGCAATACGAAGGGGTGCGTTCAACAGCCTGTCCTCTTGTCATTGTTGTCATGAAATTCTGAAACCTGGTTCCACAATTCACACTCGACAATTTAGAACCAAGTTCAGCTTTTCAGAAGAACAGGCGGAACAGACTGTGCGGTAATCGACCGGAATATCCCCTCAGGCAAAAAGCTCGCTGGCGGGACTGGCCGCCGACAGCTCTTCTGCCGCCGCCAGCAATAGCGGTGCCAGCGCTGTAAGGCGGCTCTGTGCCAGCCGCGCGCTGGGCCCGGCGATGCTCAGCACGCCGATCACCTCGTCACTTTGCGGGCGGCGCACCACTGCGGCCAGGGCTGATGTGCCGATGGCGGACGTTTCCTCGACCCAGGCATAACCGCGCTCGCGCGCGCGGTGCAGGTAGGCGAGCAGCTCGTCGGTGGAGCGTGGCGCGTTCGGGCCGAACTGGTCGGGGTCGGCAATACCTTGGCGCAACACCATCTGCAGCGCCTGCTCATCGTCCAGGCTGGCCAGCCAGGCATGCCCGGAGGCGGTATAGAACAGCGGCGCGTCGCGCCCCATATCCGGGTCATAGCGCAGCCCGGAGCGGGCCCCTTGGGACTTGGCGATCCAGGTTTGCCGGGCACCGTCGATCACCCCAAGGCGCACCAGTTCGCCGCTGTCCTGGGCCAGGCGGTCAAGAATCGGCTGAATGATGTCGGCACCGCTGCTGGCCAGGTAACGAAAGCCCAGCGCTACCAGCTTGGCCGACAGCTGATAGCGGCTGCTTTCCCGGTTCTGGCGCACGTAGCCCAGCCGCACCAGCTCTGTGAGCATGCGGTGGGCGGCGCTTTTGGGAATGTCCAGGCGCTCGGCCAGGGTTTGTAACGGCAGCCCTTGGGGTTCACCGGTAAGGCTTTCTACAAGACTGAAGGCGCGTTCGATCTGACTACCAGCCATGTCACAGGTCCCTGATTTTTTTGCGGATTCTAGAAGATGATTCCACATCGTCGCTACCCAGCGCAGCTCGGGCCAACTCGAATGTCCGATGATCGCCCAGTTCTTGCCGGACTTGGCCATTCCGCCCTTGCAGCCCCCTACCTGCTGATAAGAATATGGAACTTAGTTCCAATAAAAACACAGGAAACCCGCAATGCCTTCCGCTCCTCTCGAAACCGAATGCGATGTACTGGTCATAGGTTCTGGCGCCGCCGGGCTGGCGGCGGCCGTCACGGCTGCCTGGCATGGGCAGAAGGTGATCGTGGCGGAGAAAGAACCGGTGTTTGGTGGTGCCACCGCCTGGTCCGGCGGCTGGGCCTGGGTGCCACGCAACCCGCTGGCGCGCAGGGCCGGCATCGAGGAAGACATCGAACAGCCGCGGACTTATCTGCGCCATGAGCTGGGGGCAAACTACAATGCCGAGCGCGTCGATGCCTTCCTTGAGGCGTGCCCGCACATGGTGGCGTTTTTCGAGAAGTACACGGCGTTGCAGTTTGCCGACGGCAACGGCATCCCGGACATGCATGGCGATACGCCAGGGGCAGCCCTTGGCGGCCACCAGGTGATCGCCGCGCCCTACGATGCCCGCGAGGTTGGCGCCCTGCTGCCACGCTTGCGCAAGACCATGCGCGAAACCTCGTTCATGGGCATGCCGATCATGGCCGGTGCCGACCTTGCCGCCTTCCTCAACATGACCCGCTCGCCCAAAGCCCTGCTGCACGTGTGCAAGCGCTTTGGCCGCCACCTGTACCACCTGGCCCGCCATGGTCGGGCCATGCACCTGGTCAACGGTGTGGCGCTGGTGGCGCGCCTGGCTAAATCGGCACAGGACCTGGGTGTACACCTGCAAGCGTCGGCGCCGGCCAAACGCCTGCTGATCGAGGATGGCCAGGTGCGCGGGGCGTGGGTCGCGACGCCACAGGGCGAGCAGCTGATACGCGCCAAGGCCGTGGTGCTGGCGGCAGGTGGTTTCCCCAATGACAACGCCCGGCGCCAGCAACTGTTCCCGCGCGATGCCAGCGGCCACGACAATCTGGCGCTGCCACCCAAGGGGTGTTCTGGCGATGGCCTGCGGCTGGGCGAGTCCGCCGGCGGTGTGGTTGATACCGACCTGAGGTCGCCAGTGGCTTGGGCACCGGTTTCACAGGTGCCGCATCGCGACGGCAGCATCGGCCACTTCCCGCACATTATCGAGCGCGGCAAACCGGGCGTTATCGGCGTGCTGGCCAACGGCAAGCGTTTCGTCAACGAAGCGCATGGCTATTACGACTATGTGTCGGCCATGGTCGCTGCAGTGCCGCAGGGTCAGGAGGTGTGCTCGTGGCTGGTTTGCGATCATCGCTTCTTGCGCCGCTATGGCCTGGGGCATGCCCGCCCGGCACCGCTGCCGGTAGGGCCGCATGTGCGCAACGGCTACCTGAAACGCGGCGCCACGCTCGAGCAACTCGCCCAGGCCTGCGGCATTGACCCGTCCGGGCTGCGGGCCACGGTCACTGACTTCAATAGCCATGCCCGTAACGGCCAGGACCCGGCGTTTGGCCGTGGTTCCACGCCGTTCAACCGCAAGCAGGGTGACCCTCAGCACAAGGGCCCTAACCCTTGCGTGGCGCCCATCGAGCACGGGCCGTTCTATGCGGTGAAAGTAAAGCCCGGCTGTTTTGGCACCTTTGCCGGGCTGCGCACCGACGGCAATGCCCGTGTACTGGATGAGGCCGGGCAACCGATCGCAGGCCTGTACGCAGCAGGTACCGACATGGCCAGCGTGTTTGGTGGCTGGTACCCGTCGGGCGGCATCAACCTGGGGCCGGCGCTGACCTTTGGCTATGTCGCCGGGCGGCACATTGCCGGGGTGCAGGGGTACGAGTGAGCTGACCCACAATACCCGGGAGGTCGGCGCTCTGCTGGAGGACGCAGGGAAAGGTCGTGGCGCTTGAATCGAGTGCCACGCGGTCTGATTGTTCAGCGCTGTCGCCCCTCAGCTCACAGGTCTCGCCGCGCTGCGCTCCTGAATTTGCGCCAGCCAGTAGGCCACATCCACCTCGTCGATCTGCTCGGTGCGCAGGAAGCGCTCGGCATATTGGCGGTATACCCCGCTGCTGAGGAACAGCTGTAGCAGTTGCCCGTCGACGTGCCCCTCACGGGCCATGGCCACCAGGATCTTCACCGATTCGGACAGCGTTTTCGGGGGTTTGTATGGCCGGTCTGCTGCCGTCAGTGCTTCGAAGATGTCGGCAATCGCCATCACTCGCTCGGCAATGCCCAGGTCCTGCCCGTCCAACCGGCGCGGATAGCCGCTGCCGTTCATCTTTTCGTGGTGGTTGCCGGCGATGTCGGGTACCCGCTTGAGCTGGCGCGGGAGCGGCAGTGCACTGAGCATAATGATGGTCTGCACGATGTGTTCGTTGATCTTGAAGCGTTCTTCGTCAGTCAGCGTGCCACGGCGGATCGACAGGTTGTACAGCTCGCCGTAGTTGCTGGCGTGGCCTGGCAGGTGCATGTCGAACCCCCAGATATTACGCGGGTCGCCCTTCACCACCGGCGGCGTGCGGGTACCCCAGGGCACGCAGTGCTCGGGGCGGTCGGCCAGCAATGGCTCCTCTGTCGGTAGTTCAGGCTGCGGCACGCCAACAAGGCGTTCCGCCTCGTCACGGGAGATGCCCAGGCGGTTATCGAAATGGCGCAGCCAGCGGCGCTTGCCGATCACCTGCAAGCGCTGGATATCGGTGTCCTGCATGAACTCGCCGCCGATGTTGGCCTGGGCGACGAAAGCGAAGTCGTCCTGCAGCTCGGCCTGGCTTCGCTGCAGTGCGGCTTTCAGCACCTGCTGGTCGGCGCCACTGGCCAGGCCTTGCCAGTAGGCCAGCTCCGCATCGCGCCACAGCACTTCGAAACGCATGCGTACTTCGTGGATGCGGTTGTAAAGGGTCTCCAGCTTGGTCGCCTTGTCCACCACGTACTCGGGACTGGTGACCTTGCCACAATCGTGCAGCCACGCTGCCACACGGAACTCGTACCGCTCTGCCTCGGTCATGCTGAAGCTGGCGAACGGACCGCTGTCGGCTGCTACTGCCTGATCCAGCAGCATCTGCGCCAGCTGAGGCACTCGCTCGCAGTGGCCACCGGTATAGGGGCTCTTGGCATCGATGGCGTCTGCCAGCAGCTTGATCATGGCGTCCAGCAGGCGTTGCTGGGCTTCGACCAACTGGCGGGTTTCGATAGCCACCGCAGCCACACCGGACAGCTCCTCGACAAAGCGCCGAAATGCCTCGCCCACCCGCTCCTGCGCCTGCTCTTCGTCCATTTGCAGGACCAGGATGCCCAACAGTGCCCGGCTACGGTCATTAAGCACCACGGCCAGGCTGCGCTCGTGCAGGCCGAGGGCCTGGGTCACTGTTGCAGCCAAGTGCTGCCGGGCGCCTTCATCCACTGCCAGCTCGCTTGGGTAGTGTTCACCGCGGCACGAGGCGGCCAGGCGCAGCAAAGTCTGTTCAGCGTCGTACAGGTAAACCCCGCCGGCGTCGCCCCCGGCAGCTTCTACCAGATGGCTCAGCACGCCATCGAGCATGCGCTCGAGGTCTCGCTCGCGGCTGAGCGCAAGGGTAATCGCCTGAAAGTGGCGAATAGTACCGGACATGCGGCTCAGCACACGGCTCAGCTCACGCACCTCGGAAACCCGCGAGTGCACGCCCACTTCACGGCTGAAATCAAAACTGGCCAAACCTTGAACCTGCTCGCGCAACAGCCGCAGCGGGCGGCCAATGCGCCGGCCAAGCACACCGCCGAGCACCAGCAACACGGCCATCAGCGCCACGGTCCAGAGCAACTGCTCGAACAAGACTTTGCGTGCCCCCACCAGCAGCTCCTGGCCTGGTACGGCAATCAGCACGTGCAAGTCGTGCCCGGCCAGGGTGGTCAGCTGCACACGAATGCCATACCAGGTCTGGCCGTCCACCTGATAAGGCTGAGGCTGGTTGCCCTTCGGCAGGTCAGCGTATAGCTGCGCCAGGCTGGGAGCGCCCAGCTCGGCGACCCGCGACAGGCGCACGCCTTGCCCTTCGTGCACGATTGCCCGCTGCGGGTCCGGATAGGCCACAACGTTGCCCTGGTCATCGACCACCACGATCTCGGTACCCGGGGTCATGCGCAGGTCCTGAGTCTCGCTGGCCAGGTCGTTGACCGAAACGTCCAGGCCGATCACGGCCCCACCGTCGACGCTACGTTGGGCCATGGTCAAGCCGACCTCGCGGGTGGTGAAGAACACATAGGGGCGCGTCAGCACAGTAGAGGGTTGTACCGTGGCTTCAGCGAACCAGGGGCGCAGGCGTGGATCGTAGCGATAGTCAGGTTTGGCCTGGGCCTGCAACAAGTTCAGCGCCCGATCATAAAAGCGCCACTCGCCCTGCACCTTGGCGCCGTCGCCATGGCTGACGCTCTGCACCAGAAAAGCCGTGCCCGGTGGAGCGGCGAAACGCTGCATCAGCTGTGGGTCACGCAGGCGACGCACCAACAGGAACTCGCCGCTGGGGTAACCCAGATAGGCGGCGCTGAGCATGCGGTTGGCGTCCAGCATTTCCACCAGCTGTGGCAGCCGATCCAGGCGCTGTGCCTGGGTGTGCACCGTCGTGTTGTGGGCCAGCAGGCGAATGCTGCTTTGCGCCGGCTCGATCAGGCGCCTGGCGCGCTCGTCGATCGTCTTGGCAACCTGCTGGGCGGCATCACCAGCGGCGGCCACGAGGGTTTGGCGAATTCCGCGGTAACCCTGCCAGGCCAGGGCGGCGCCGAGCAGCAGCATGCCCAGCACGATGGCCAGCGCCACCAGCCATTGCAGCGAGATGCCACGCCCGGCTTTACCGGCAACACGGCCATTCGACACGCAGCCCATTCCAGGTACTCCATGTGTGGCAGTTTGAAGGAGCAGCCAGAACGATCATGCAGGCCAGGGCCATTCGCAGGCAGCGTGACGGGCCAAATGTTGGCAAGCTGCCCTGGTCCATCTTGGCAGCAGTGTAGAGCGTACGTGGGCTTTCTGCCGGGATGGCAAAAAAGTTAACCTGGGCAGTAAAAGGCGCACAGCCGTTACATGAGGCTCAACCCCGCTGCTCCAGCATGACCAACGCCCCGACAATCAGCGCCTGCATGCCCTCAAGCAACTCCACTTCCATCTCCGATTCTTCGCCAGCCCGGTCGGCCTCCAGCAGCGGCTCGCGCCCCGACACCGTGTACACCGTATCGGCCACGGCAAAGCCATGGAACGCCACCGTCGACAACAACCAGCGCGCCTGTTCCAGGCTCAGGCCGTAGGCCTGGGCGATGTGCGCCTGGTGGTCATTGATCTTGTCGATCATCGCTTCTGTCGCTGCCAGCCTGCGGATCACATAGGGCGTCAGACCCGGGTGGGCCTTGACGAATGCCTGTACCGACGTGGCAAAGCGCGTCAGGTAGGACTGCAACCCTTCTACACAATTCCCGTCTGCCCTAGGGATCTGCCAGCGCTGAAAGATCTCCTCGGCCACCAGGCACTTGAGTGCTTCGATGTTCGGCACATGCTTGTACAGCGCCATGTGGCTTACGCCCAACGCAGCGGCCACGCCAACGAACGTGAGGTTGGGCAAGCCGATGGCGATGCTCACGTCGGCAATCCGTTCACGGGTGATGGTGCGAGGGCGACCGCGTCCGGGGGTGCGTTGTGGTGGTTGCATCGGTTCCTCCAGGCTTTGTGAAGACAGTCTTGTAGCTGCCTTGTCGGGTTTTCGCAAATTAGTTTATAGTCATGCAACTAATTAATTTGCAGCTTTCCAGGCCCGCTTCATGTCCGATTCATCAACGCCCCTTGACGATGCCGCCCCTTCAACAAACAAAGCCCGCAGCCCGCTCAGCCGTGTGCTTTCCCCCATTCGCGGGCGGCTGGCGCTGTCGGCGGTGCTGGCTGCGGCGGGTTCGATGCTGGCTTTGGTACCGCTGGCAGGCATTGCGCACATCGCACACCTGGCGTTGAGCGAAACCGCCACATCGGGCGCCATTGGCCGGGCCATCGCAGCCAGCATCGCCAGCCTGTTCACTGGCATGACCCTGATCACCGCAGCCGAAATGCTGGCGCACCAGGCCGACAACCACATCACCCATCACCTGCGCGTGGCGATCGGCCAGCGCCTGATGCAAGTGCCGCTCGGCTGGTTCAGCGAGCGGGCATCAAGCGAAGTGAAACGGGCCATGCAGGACGACATCGGCACACTGCACAGCCTGACCGCGCACTTTTTCACCACACTGGGCCGCACCGTGGGCGCCGTGCTGATTTCCGTGGCCTACCTGTTCGCCATGGACTGGCGCCTTGCCGTGGTCGTGCTGCTGCCCTTCCCGGCGTTCTTCCTGTTTCTGCACCGTGCCATCAAGGCCAGCGCAGCGCATATGGGTGATGTGGTTGCGGGCATGGCGCGCATCGACAACGCGGTGGTCGAGTTCGTCAATGGCATGCCGCTGGTCAAAGCATTCGGCGGGCGCGGCAACGCGCAGGACCGCTACCGTGCCGCGGTCGATGCCTTTGCCAACACCTTCACCGGTTTCACCCGCCCACTGGTTGCGGCGATGGCACGGGCCAATGCCTTGATCGCGCCGGTGACGGTAGTGGGTGTGGTGCTGCTGGCAGGCATGGCGTTCGTGGCCCTGGGCTGGATAGAGCCGCTACAGATACTGCCCTTTGCCTTGGTCGCACCTGGGTTGTGCGCGCCGCTACAGTTGTTGCACTACATCACCCACGACCTCAACAACGCGGTAGGGGCGGCCCAGCGGGTGCAGGCCCTGCTGGACACCCCGGTGCTGCCGGCCCCTGCGGTTGGCAGCCTGCCCAACGGCAGCGAACTGCGCGTGGAGCAACTGAGCCATGCCTACGCCCCCGGCAACAACGTGCTCGATGACGTCAGCTTCACCTTGGCCCCCGGCACCACGACCGCCATCGTCGGCCCCTCTGGCGCCGGCAAGTCGACCCTGGCGCGCCTGCTGCTACGGTTTTTCGACCCAGACGCCGGGCGCATCACCCTGGGTGGCGTCGACCTGCGGCAGATCGAGAGCCGCGAACTGTACCGACGCATAGGTTTCGTGCTGCAGGAGGTGCGGCTGATCCATGCAAGCGTGGCCGACAACATCGCCCTGGGCAAACCGGCTGCAACCCGCGAACAAGTCGAAGCGGCTGCGCGCCTGGCCAACATTCACACACGCATCCTGCAACTGCCGCGTGGCTATGACTCAGTGGTGGGCGAAGACGCGCAATTGTCCGGGGGCGAACAGCAGCGCCTGAGCATTGCTCGCGCCGTGCTGCTCGACCCGCCCGTGCTCGTACTGGACGAGGCCACCGCAGCCGCCGACGCCGAGAGCGAGGCGGCGATCCAGGATGCCTTGTCGCGTTTCGCCCGGGGTCGCACCCTACTGGTCATCGCCCACCGGCTGGACACGGTGATGCATGCCGACCAGATCCTGGTGCTGGACCAAGGCGCCCTGTGTGAACAAGGGCGCCACAGCGAATTGCTCACCCGCCAAGGCCTTTATGCACGGCTGTGGGCGCAGGGTGGTTATCAGGACACCGTGAAAAAGGCGCTGCCAGCATGCTGAAAACCTTCGTTCGACTGCTGGGCGAATGCGCCCCGGCCTGGCGCCGTTACCTGCTGATGACCGTGCTGTACGGGGTATTCAGTGGCCTGACCATCAGTACCCTGGCGCCGCTCATGCTGCATCTGCTGAACAGCGAAATACACGCTGCCAGTGCCTGGTTGGTCGTGCTGGCCGCCGGCATGACGCTGTGCTGGGCCTGGCGACGCCAGGTGGAAAAGGCCGGCATAAGCTTGGCGGTAGCGGTGCTGCAAGGCGGCCGCCAGCACATTGGCGCCCAAGTAGCACAGCTGCCACTGGGTTGGTTCACCCCTGACAACACCGCGCGGCTCGGGCATGTGATCACCCAGGGCACGATGGCTGTGGCTCAACTGCCGGCCCATGTGCTCACGCCCTTGATCAGTGGCAGCGTCACGCCGCTGGTGCTGTTGGTAGCACTGTTCATCCTGCACCCGCCGCTGGGGCTTGTCGCCCTGCTAGCGCTGCCGGCGCTGGCTGCAGTGCTGCTGTTCAGCGCACGCCTGGGGCGCAGGGCCGATCACGCCTTTCACCAGCACTTCGCCGCCGCCAGCCAGCGTATGGTGGAGTTCGCCCAGGCACAGTCGGTGCTGCGGGCCTTCAATGGGGAGGGTGGGGGCACACGGTTGCTGGCGCAAAGCCTGGAGCGCCAGCGCAGCAGCGGCATGGGCCTGATCATTCGTGCTTCGCTGTCAGCACTGCTCAACAGTTGGGCCGTGCAGGCAACATTTGCCGCGCTGTTGGTGGCCGCCGGCCTGTGGTTCGGCGATCAGGCGGGTGGCCAAGCGCAGGACGCAGTTGCGGTGATCGTGGCACTGGTGCTGGTGTGCCGCTTCATCGACCCGCTGCAGGACGTGGCCAGCCATGTCGAGATCCTGCGCGGGGCCCATGGCCAGCTGCAGGAAATCGAACGGATCCTGGCAGCCAAGCCGTTGCCAGAACCCGTCTCGCCCCACCGGCCGGCGGGCGGCGCAATCAACCTGCAAGGGGTGAGCTTGCGCTACAACCCCACCGGGCCCGACGTGCTGCAAAACGTGAACCTGCACATCCCGGCAGGCAGCATGACCGCCGTCATCGGCGCCTCGGGCTCAGGCAAGACATCACTGATGCGCCTGATTGCACGGTTCTTCGATACCACCGAAGGCAGTGTGCGCATTGGCGGCGTCGACGTGCGGCAAATGGCCCGCGCCAGCCTGACCGACACAGTCAGCCAAGTACTGCAGGACACCTGGCTGTTCCAGGGCAGCATCGCCGACAACATCCGTATCGGCAAACCCGATGCCAGCGACGCCGAGGTACTGCAAGCGGCACACATGGCCGGCTTGGGACACACCCTCGAACGGCTGCGCGGGGGCCTCGATACGTCCGTGGGCGAAGGTGGTGCGCAGCTTTCCGGTGGCGAACGCCAGCGTGTGACCATTGCCCGTGCGCTGATCAGGCAAGCACCAGTACTGCTGGTGGACGAAGCCACCGCCGCCCTTGATGCCGAGAACCAGGCCGTGATTGCCCAGACGCTGCACAGCCTGCATGGGCGTTGCACCTTGGTGGTCATCGCACACCAGCTCAGCACCGTGGCCATGGCCGACCATATCGTGGTGCTGGACGCCGGGCAGGTTGTCGAGCAAGGCACACCGGCCACACTGCGCGCCAATGGCGGGCACTATGCACGCATGCTCGAACAGCGCCACGCCGCCAACGGCTGGCGCATCGGGGCACCGAGGGTGGAACACGACTGATGCGTGTTGCATGCCTCATCCTGTTCCTGGTGTTGTGCGCGGCCTCATTGGCTGTCGGCGTTCGTGAGCTGGCCTGGTCTCAGCTGCTTACCCTGCAAGGCGACGCCTGGCTGACCCTGACCGCAAGCCGCCTGCCACGGCTGGCCGCATTGATACTGGTGGGTGTCGGGCTGGCGGTATGCGGTGTGATCCTGCAGCAGATCGTGCGCAACCGTTTCGTTGAACCCGGCACCACCGGCGGGCTCGATGCCGCGCGCCTGGGCATCCTGCTGTCGCTGGGCCTGGCGCCCGCGGCCGGGGCACTGCTGCGCATGCTGTTGGCACTGGCCGTGTGCTTTGCCGCCAGCCTGCTGTTTGTCGCCCTCATCCGCCGCATACGCGCCCGCAACGCGGTGCTGGTGCCGGTCATCGGCCTGATGTACGGCGGCGTGCTGAGTGCGCTGGCCGAGTTCTACGCCTACCGCTTCAACCTGCTGCAAAGCATGCAGGGCTGGTTACTGGGTGATTTTTCCAAGGTGGTGCAGGGCCGCTACGAAATTCTCTACCTGATTGTACCGATCGTGTTGCTCACCTACCTGTACGCACAGCGCTTCACCGTGCTGGGCATGGGCGAAGGCATGGCCACCAGCCTGGGCCTGAACTACACCACCAACGTGACGGTGGGCCTGCTGCTGGTAGCAGTGACGGTGTCGGCCAGCGTGATCATCGTCGGCGCCATCCCCTTCGTCGGCCTGGTGGTGCCCAACCTGGTCGCCCTGCGCCATGGCGACAACCTGCGCCGCACCCTGCCACTGGTGGCGCTGGGCGGTGCGGCCTTGCTGCTGGTCTGCGACCTGCTCGGGCGGTTGCTGATCTACCCGTTCGAAGTGCCCATCGGCCTGACTGCAGGCGGCCTGGGCGGGCTGATCTTCCTCGGGCTGATCATCTGGAGGCAGCGATGAAAGGCCGACACTGCTTGTGGCTGGCCGTGGTCGCTCTGGCCACGCTGTTCGTGTTCGTCAACGCCGGGGCGGATTTCGCATACCTCATCCCCAAGCGCCTTGTGCGCCTGGCGGCCATGGTGATCGGTGGCGTGTGCGTGGCCTGCTCCGCCATCGCCTTCCAGACCCTTTCCGGCAATCGCATCCTCACCCCGGCGATCATGGGCTACGAAGCCGTTTACCTGCTGCTGCAGGCGCTGCTGGTGCTGGGCATGGGCGTGCAGGGGCTGATCGTGCTCGGCAGTGACGGCAATTTCCTGCTCTCGATGCTACTGATGCTCGGCTACTCCTGGGCCCTGCACCGCTGGCTGTTTCGTGACGGCAAAAACAACGTGTACTTCCTGCTGCTGGTCGGCCTGGTGCTGACCATGGTCATGGCCACGTTCACCCAGTTCGTCCAGCTGAAAGTCAGCCCCGGCGAGTTCTCGATGCTGCTGGGCTACACCCAGGCTTCGTTCAACCGGGCATCGCCGCAGTTGCTGCTGTATTCGGCCGTGCTGGTGGCGGGCGTGTGTGTGCTGCTGGCCCGGGCCGTACCGGTGCTGGACGTGCTGGCACTCGGGCGCGACCAGGCCATTTCACTGGGCGTGGACTACCGGCGCAACGTGCGCCTGCTGCTGGCGCTGATCGCAGCGTTGGTCGCGGTGTCGACCAGCCTGTTGGGGCCCACGGCATTCATGGGCGTGTTCGTCGCCAACATCACCTATGCGATGGCCGGTACCTTCCGCCACCGGGTCACCCTGGCCCTCGGCAGCGCCGTGGCCATTGCCGTGTTCATTGCCGCCCAGTTGCTGGTCGAGCATGTCTTCAACTACAGGACCACCGTCGGCATCCTCGTGAACCTGGTGTGTGGCACCTACTTCCTCGCCCTGATGGTGCGCAACCGGGGAGCCGCATGATTACTGTCCACGACCTGCACAAAACCTATGGCAGCAAAGAGGTGTTGAGCGGGGTAAGCGCCAGCTTCCCGCGCGGGCAGCTGACCTCGCTGATCGGCCCCAATGGCGCCGGCAAGTCCACCTTGCTGATGATGCTGGCCCGGCTGCTGGCGCCTGCCAGCGGTGACATACGCCTGGACGGGCAAAGCATCGACAGCATCGCCATCGGCGACTATGCCCGGCGCGTGGCCACCCTGCGCCAGTCGGTCGACTTCAACCTGCGCCTGACCGTCGACGAACTGGTCGCGTTCGGCCGCTTCCCCTACAGCCGTGGTGCGCTCACCGCTGCAGACCGTCGGGCCATCGACCAGGCCATTGCCTTTCTGTCCCTGGAGCCGCTGCGCCAGGCCTACCTCGATGAACTCAGCGGCGGCCAGCGGCAAATGGCCTTTCTGGCCATGACCATCGCCCAACAGACCGACTATCTGCTGCTGGACGAGCCGTTGAACAACCTCGACATGCGCCACGCCGTGCAGATCATGCGCGCCCTGCGTCGGCTGTGCGACGAGTTCGGCCGCACGGTGATTTTGGTGGTGCACGACATCAACTTTGCCGCCGCCTACTCCGACTGCATCGTCGCCATGCAGGGTGGCCGTGTGCATTGCAGCGGCAGCGTCGAGCAGGTTGTGACCGAGCGACAGCTGCACGCGCTGTACGGGCTGGATTTCGACATCACCCACAGCGCGCGCGGCCGCCTGTGCAACTACTTCAACCCACCCGGAGAACAGCAATGAACCGCAACCACCCCGCCAACGGCTGGCCATTGGCGCTACTGCTAGCCGCCACCTTCGCCCTGCACGGCTGCAACGAGCCCACGGCAGCCACAGCGGCACCGGCGAACACCACGCACCATGGCGACTACACGCCGTTAACCGTACAGCACAAACTGGGCACCACAGTGATCAGTCAACTGCCACAGCGCACGGTGGCTCTGGACATGAACGAAGTGGACTTCCTCGACCAGTTGGGCGTACCCGTGGCGGGCATGCCCAAGGACTTCGTGCCGAACTTTCTTGCACGCTATAAGGATGCCGGGCAAACGGCAGATGTCGGCTCGATCGTGCAGCCCAACCTGGAGCGGGTGCATGCGGCGCGGCCTGACCTGATCCTGATCACCTCGCTGCAGGCCAACCACTATGACGAACTGAGCGAAATGGCGCCGACCCTGCACTTCGATGTGGACTATCGCGACAGCGAAACCGGGCATGTCGCCATGGTCAGGCAGCACCTGCTCAGCCTTGGGCAGGTGTTCGGCAAGCAAGGCTTGGCCCAGCGCAAGGCTGACGCACTGGAGGCCAAGCTGGCCCAGGTGCGCAGCGTCACCCGCGACCGCCCGGAGCGGGCCCTGGTGGTGCTGCACAACAACGGCGCCTTCAGCGCCTTCGGCGTGCAGTCGCGCTACGGCTTCATCTTCAATGACCTGGGCGTCAAGCCGGCCACCACTACCCTGGATACCGGCCTGCATGGCCAGCCGATTTCCAGTGAGTTCATCCAGCAGGCCAACCCCGACATCCTCTATGTGGTGGATCGCACCGCCGTCATGGAGCACCGCCCAATGATGACGGCAGACACCTTGGACAACCCCCTGCTGCGCCAGACCAACGCCTGGAAGCACGGCCGCGTGGTGTTCGTCGACCCGCAGGCCTGGTACGTCACGGCCGCCAGCCCGACCTCACTGGCTTTGATCGCGGATGACGTGATCAGGGGCTATCAGGACTAGGCACTGCCTTTTTGCAAATGCCTGCTACTGCGTTAGCACGTGATTCTCATTTGCCTTACGTCTTTGCTTTTTAAATGCAAAAACACAACCCGCCATCTGTCCCTCTGGAGCCATCGCGTGTCCATCCGTACCTTGCACACACTCTCGTCCCCTGCCCTGGCATTGCCTGCGCTGCCGCGCACCCCGCTGGCACATGCCGTATTCATTGGCCTGGCCCTTGGTAGCTGCACACTGGCGCCAATCGCCGCACACGCCGACGCAGCCAACCCCCACGAGGCCGCTGAAGAAAAAACCGCCGCCCCGGAATTGCCCGCCACCCTGATCGACGCCCAAGCCAGCGCTGCCGATCCACTGCCACCGGTGTATGCCGGCGGCCAGGTGGCCACCGGCGGGCGGGTGGGCCTGCTGGGCAACAAAGACTTCATGGAAACGCCGTTCAGCACCGTCAGCTACACCGACACCTACATTCAGGATCTGCAGGCCCGGGACATCACCGACGTTATCGCCGCCACCGACCCGTCAGTGTTCAGCAACGGCCTGACCGGCACCTACAGCGAGAACTACTCGATCCGCGGCTTCCAGACCAGCGTCAGTGACATGACTATCGATGGCCTGTTCGGCATGGCCCCCTACTACCGCGCCTCACCCGAAATGTACGAACGCATCGAAGTACTCAAAGGCCCGTCGGCGCTGCTTAACGGCATGCCGCCCGGCGGTTCGGTGGGCGGTATTGTCAACCTGATTCCCAAGCGCGCTGGCGACACGCCGCTGACCCGGCTGACCGCCACCTACGCTTCCGATGCCCAGCTTGGCGGCCATGTCGACGTTGGCCGGCGCTTCGGTGAGGGCAACCAGTTTGGCGTGCGCTTCAACGGCATGTACCGCGACGGCGACACTGCCATCGACGATCAACGCCAGCGCAATGTGCTGTCTTCTCTGGCCCTGGACTGGCGTGGCGAACGTGGCAAGCTGTCGCTCGACCTGTTCGATACCGACGACCACATCAGCGGCCAGAACCGCGGCATGGGCCTGGCCGCTGGGGTACCAGTCCCCAAACCGCCAAAAAACGACACACTGCTCAACCCCGACTGGGCTTATGTGGAAACCAAGGACAAGGGCGTCATCCTGCGTGGTGAGTACGAGCTGAACGACCAGTTGCTGGCCTATGGCGCGGTCGGCACCAGCAAGACGGACTATCGCTACAGCGGCGCACTCACAGCAACGGTGAACAACAGCGCCGGTGATTTCACCACCGCGATGGGCCAGTTGCAGATGGAGATCCACAAGACTTCTGCCGAGGTGGGGCTGCGTGGCCATTTCGACACCTTCGGCATCAACCACCAATGGTCGGTCAACGCCACCCAGTACAGCGACACGCAAAAGGACTTCGGCCGCCGCGCCGCCGGCTCGAACTGGACGACCAATATCTACAACCCTGTCTGGGGCCCGAAGGTATCGGAGGCCTGGCCACTGATTGCCCACACGGAAAACGACCTGAAAAGTTATGGCATCGCCGACACCCTGTCGGTGCTGGATGACCGGGTGCAACTAACCCTCGGCGTACGTCGCCAGGAAGTGGTCACCGACACTTACAACACCAATACCGGTGCCCGCAACAAACCAGGCTATGACACCCACGCCACCACCCCTGCCGGGGCCATCCTGTTCAAGCTGACCGATGAGCTGTCGCTGTACGCCAACTACATCGAAGGCCTGAGCAAAGGCGCGGCCGCACCGATCACCGCTGCCAACTATGGCGACGTGTTCGCGCCGTACAAATCAAAACAGAAGGAAATCGGCCTCAAGCTCGACCTGGGCACCTTCAGCCACACCTTGGCGCTGTATGAAATCAAGCGCCCGGGCAGCTATACCGACCCGGTCACCAACATCTTTTCGTTCGGTGGCGAGCAGCGTAATCGGGGCGTGGAATGGAGCTTCTTCGGTGCCCCTCTGCCCGACGTGCGCCTGATGGGGGGCGTGGCTTATGTCGACCCCAAGCTGACCAAGACCGCAGGCGGTGCCAACGATGGCAAGACCGCCACGGCCTACCCCAAGGTGCAGGGCAAGCTGGGCATGGAGTGGGACATCCCCGGCCTGGATGGGCTGACCCTGACCGGCAACGTGACCTCACAGTCCAAGCAATACATCAATGCCGAGAACAGCCTGTCGATTCCGGGTTACACGATCTTCGACGTTGGCGCCCGCTTTGTGACCCAGGTCGCCAACAAGCCGGTCACCTTGCGAGCGAACATCGCCAACCTGGGGGACAAGGACTACTGGGGTGTGCCACTGACCCAGACCCTGGGGTTGGGGGCGCCGCGGACCTATCAGCTTTCGGCTAGCGTGGACTTCTAACCGGGTCCCGCTGCGGCGCCAGATACGGCCTCTTCGCGGGCGCGCCCGCTCCCACAGGTCCAGCACAACCCTCAGACTTGTGCTGAAACCTGGGAGCGGGCATGCCCGCGAAGCAGACGACGCGGTCAATGATCAATACATCAGCCGCGCAACTGGTACCAGGTGGTCTTGAGCTGCGAATACTTGTCGAACGAATGCAGTGACAGATCGCGGCCAAACCCCGACTGCTTGCCCCCACCGAACGGCACCGTCACATCCAGCGCATCGACTGTGTTCACCGATACGGTACCGGCTTTCAACGCCCGGGCTACCCGGTGCACCTGGTTGAAGTCGTCGCTCCACACCGAGGCTGCCAGGCCATAGATGCTGTCGTTGGCCAGGCGCACGGCTTCTTCTTCCGTGTCGAAAGCGCTGACCGCCAGTACCGGGCCGAACACCTCCTCGCGCGCCAGGCTCATGCGGCCCTCGACACCGGCAAAAATGGTCGGCTCGATGTAGTTGTCCGAACCTTCGATGGTCAGGCGTCGGCCGCCACACACCAATCGCGCGCCCTCTTGCCCGGCACGCACGATGGCGGCCTCGATGCGGCCGGTCTGCCCGGCATCGACAATGGCCCCGGCGCGGCTCGCCGGATCCAGCGGGTTACCGGGCAGCCACTGGCGAGCCTTGGCCTGCAGGCGCTCGATGAACTCATCGTGGATGGCACGCTGCACGTACAGCCGCGAGTTGGCCGAACACACCTCGCCCTGGTTGAAGAAAATGCCGAAGGCGGCCTTTTCCGCCGCCAGGTCCAGGTCCTGGCAGTTGTCGAACACCAGGTTTGGGCTCTTGCCGCCGCACTCCAGCCACACCTGCTTGAGGTTGGACTGCGCCGAGTACTGCATGAAGTACTTGCCCACCTGGGTGGAGCCGGTGAATACCAGGCAGTCCACATCCGGGTGCAGGCCCAGCGCCTGCCCGGCCTGCTCGCCCAGGCCCGGCACCACGTTCAGTACGCCTTCCGGCAACCCCGCTTCCAGCGCCAGTTGGGCCAGGCGCAGGGCCGAGAACGGTGATTGCTCGGCGGGCTTGAGTACCACGCTGTTGCCGGCAGCCAGCGCCGGGGCCAGCTTCCAGGCGGCCATGTCGAGCGGGAAGTTCCATGGCACCACGGCAGCGACCACGCCGAGGGCTTCGCGGGTGATGGTGGCCAGCGCATTGGCAGCAGTGGGCGCCACCTGGTCATACAGCTTGTCCAGCGCTTCGCCGTACCAGCCGAACACATGTGCCGAGCCCGGCACGTCGATGTTGTAGGCATCCATCACCGGCTTGCCCATGTTCAGCGAGTCCAGCAATGCCAGTTCTTCACGATGGGCCATGATCAGCTCGGCCAGGCGCAGCAGCACTTTCTTGCGCTCGCCCGGCGCCATGCGCGGCCAGGGGCCTTGCTCGAAGGCTCGACGGGCGCTGGCGACAGCCAGGTCGACCTCGGCATGGCCGCAGGCGGCAACCTGTGCCATTACGTTGTTGGTGGCGGGGTTGATGGCTGCGAACGTGGCGCCATCCTGTGCGTTGACGGGTTTGCCGTCGATCAGTGCATGGGCCGGAAGGTAGAGGTCCGAGGCGCGTTGTTGCCAGAATTCGAGAGTGTACATTTGTACTCCAGACGACCGTCGTGGCGGTCCTTCTTGCGCAAGTAACAGGTACCACACAGTCCGCAAGCACGCCGCACTCCCTCTGTGGGAGCGGGCATGCCCGCGAATCAGGCGACACGGTGGATGGCACCGGCTTCGCCGGTGTTCGCGGGCGTGCCCGCTCCCACAGGGAAGTGCGTTGCCCTTGTCAGCGGCTTAGAGCTTGCCGACCAGCCGCGCCGTGCGGTCTACGGCTATCCGGGTCTTCTCCACCAGCTCATCCAGCTCGCTGTGGTTGGCGATCAAGGCCGGGGCCATGATCATCCGGCCCAGGGTCGAGCGAATGATCACCCCTTCCTCGAAACCAAAGGTGCGGCACTGCCAGGCCAGGTCGTTCTCGTTGGCAAAGCGCTTGCGCGTCGGCTTGTGCTCGGCGAACTGCAGCGCCGCCACCAGCCCGGCCCCTTGCACCTGGCCGATCAATGGGTGGTCGGCAAACACTTCCCGCAGGATGCGCTGCAGGTACGGCCCCGTGTCGTCCTTCACCTGGCGCACGATGCCTTCGTCACGCAGCGCCTTCAGGTTGGCGATGGCCACTGCCGCCGCCACCGGGTGGCCGGAATAGGTCAGGCCGTGGGCAAATACCCCGCCGCGCTCCACCAACGCCTCGGCAATGCGCTTGCTCAGCACCAGGCCACCCATGGGCACATAGCCGCTGGTCAGGCCCTTGGCGATCGACAGGGTGTCGGGCTCGAAGCCGAAGTATTCATGGGCGAACCATTCGCCGGTGCGGCCAAAGCCACCGATCACCTCATCGGCGCACAGCAGTACGTCGTACTGGCGGCAGATACGCTGGATTTCCGGCCAGTAGCTTTCCGGCGGGAAGATCATGCCGCCTGCCCCCTGGAAGGGTTCGGCAATGAAGCCGGCAACGTTCTCGGCACCCAGTTCGAGGATCTTTTCCTCCAGCTGCAGGGCGCAGCGGCGGCCGAACTCTGCCGGGGTCAGTTCACCGCCCTCGGCGTACCAGTAGGGTTCGTCGATGTGTGCCACATCCGGAATCAACCCACCCATGTCGTGCATGAACTTCATCCCGCCCAGCGCCGTGGCCGCCAGGGTCGAGCCGTGGTAGCCGTTCCAGCGGCCGATCATGATTTTCTTGCCTGGCTGGCCAACCACCTGCCAGTAGCGGCGCACGGTGCGGATCAGTACCTCGTTGGCCTCGGAGCCGGAGTTGGTGTAGATCGCGTGGCTGTAGTGCCCCGGCAGCAGGCTGAACAGCAGTTCGGACAGTTCGATCACCGCCGGGTGGGTGGTGTGGAAGAACATGTTGTAGTAGGCCAGCTGATCCATTTGCGTGGCCGCGGCGGCCGTCAGGTCACGACGGCCATAACCGAGCTGGGTGCACCACAGGCCGGACATGCCATCCAGGTAACGCTTGCCCTCGCTGTCCCACAGGTGCAGGCGTTCGCCCCCGACGATCACCCGCGGCCCTTCGGCGTTCAGCGCCTTCTGGTCGAGGAAGGCATGAATGTGGTGGGCGGCATCGGCTGCCTGGTAGTCACGGGTCTGGCGTTGCGGGGCGAAAGGCGCGTTCATTGTTGGTTTTCCTTTGCGGTGGGGTTGCAGGGCAGCTGGCGTTCAGCGCAGCTTGCCCATGTAGCTTTCCAGCGGGTCCTTGCCCAGCACGCCCTGGGCATTGGCCAGTGCATCGATGAACAGGGAGAACAGTTCGGACTGGGTGCCGATGTCGAGCTTGGCGTAGACGTTCTTGCGGTGCGACTTGATGGTGTCCTCCGACACTCCCAACCGCTCGGCCAGCGACTTGGTCGAGTGGCCACGCAGGATCAGCTGGGCGATACGGCATTCACGCTCGGTCAGCAGCGAGCTGCCGAAATTGTTCAGCGCGGCATGAATACGTTGCTCAAGGATGTTCTCGAAGCGCCCTGCGCGGCTGTCCAGCCCGGCAAAATGCTTGCCGAGTACCGCCAGCACCCAAGGCGTGATGAGCCCGAACCGGGTACGGCTTTGTCCATCCAGCTTGTCGGTGAAGGCCAGCGACACCGCCAGGCTTTGCCCGGGCGCCACCTGCAGGATGTAGTTGAGTTCATCCTCCAGGTGCGAGTGGCGGTAGAACGATTGGTAGTACTCGCTGACCTCGAAGTGGTCGGGTGCCACTTCGAACAGGCCGTAACAACCGGATTCGACCTGTTCCACACAAGCACCGTAGAACGGGTCGAGCAGGTAGAAGCCCGACAGGTAGCGGCTGACATTGCCCTCGGGCTGCCAGGGCGCCTTGTCATCCTGCTCGAACAGCGCACAGGGCATGCCATCGTGCGGGTACAGGTACACCGTGGTCGCCTGGATCGGCCGGATCACACCCAGTGCAGCAAACAGGCTGGCGGCAAAGCCCGGCCGGCCGATCGCCTCGGTGACCTTGGCCTGGTGCTCGAACCATTGTTCTGAAAGCAATTGATTGGTCACTGTAAGCCTGCCGTTTCTTTTCAGTGGCACCGCCGCCAGTGCGGTGCGTCGTTGAGCAGATACTCCCACGGCGCTGCAGGCACCGGAATCACCCTTTGGGGTGAGCCGGGCAAGGGCTGTGTCCGCTCACCCCAAAGGGTGATTCCGGGTGCCTGCAGGGTGTGGGAGCATCAACCCGCCCCAGCGCTGCGAGCTTTCCGCTCGACCTCCTTGCACAACACCTGACGGTCGCGAGCCTGCTCGCCTGCCGCGGTGTCCTGCATCCCTTTTCAGGAGTTAGCAATGCATACAACAACAAGTACAGCCCATAGCCCCGCCCCGCATGCACCCTCGCAACCCGGCACCAGCACCGGCCGCTTCCGCAAGTCCATGAGCATGACCGCCCTGGTGCTGTTTGGCCTGGCCTACATGGTGCCCCTGGCCGTATTCACCACCTACGGACTGGTCACCCAGATGACCAAAGGGCACCTGCCCACCGCATACCTGCTCACGCTCGCCGCCATGCTGCTGACCGCCTACAGTTACGGCCGCATGGTCCAGGCCCACCCCTACTCCGGCTCGGTCTACACCTACACGCGCAAGGCCTTCGGCAGCCATATCGGCTTCATCACCGGTTGGACACTGCTGCTCGACTACATCTTTCTGCCGCTGCTCAGCTACCTGCTGATCGGCATCTACATGTCGGAATACTTCCCGACCATCCATGCCTGGGTGTGGGTAGCGGGTTCCATTGCCCTGGTCACCTTCCTCAACCTGATTGGCATCGAGTCGATCACCCGGGTTAACTGGATCCTGGTGGTGGTGCAACTGGTGTTCATCATCGTCTTCGTCGCCCTGTCCATTCTCAAGCTCAGCGGACAGGCGGAGCCGGTGTCGCTGCTGGCCCCCTTGCACCACGATGGCTTCAGCGTGCCGTTGATCATGACCGGCGCCGCCGTGCTGTGCCTGTCGTTCCTCGGCTTCGATGCGGTGTCGACCATGGCTGAGGAAACCAGTAACCCGACCTACCGCATTCCCGTGGCGATTCTGGCGGTGTCGTTGATCGGCGGTCTGCTGTTTCTGGTGGTGTCTTATTGCGCGCAGATGGTGTTTCCCGACTGGGGCAGCTTCGCCGACCCGGATTCGGCGTCGGTGGACGTGATGCGCCGGGTGGGCGGCGAGCTGCTGGTAACCGCCTTCACCGCTACCTACGTGGCGGGCTGCTTCGCCTCGGCCATGGTGTCCCAGGCCAGCGTGTCGCGCGTACTGTTCGCCATGGGCCGCGACGGCGCATTGCCGCGGGCATTCGGCCAGCTGGTGACGAAAAAGCGCGTGCCGGCCACTGCCATCCTGGTGGTCAGCCTGCTGTCGCTGATCGCTCTGGTGATCACCCTGGATACCGTGGCGAACATGATCAGCTTTGGCGCACTGTTCGCCTTTTCGGCGGTGAACCTGGCGGTGGTCAAGCACTACCTGGTTGATCAGAAACTGCGCGGTTGCCGCAACTACCTGCTGTACGGCGCCATTCCCGGCCTGGGCTTTCTCAGCACGTTGTGGCTATGGAGCAGCCTGACCAGCCTGTCGTTCACCATCGGCCTGTGCTGGATGGGCCTGGGCCTGTTGGTGCTACTGGGGCTGACCCGGGCGTTGCGCGTGAAGCTGCCAGAGTTGCAGATGGCCGAGTGAGCCCTGACGCCTTGCATGACCGCTCCTGCAAGGCATCGCGAGAACCCGGGTGATAACTGCTCGTTATCACCCGATCCGTATTAATCATTATTCACCCCGCCGTTCGCCCCCTACAGTCCTGACCAACGATTGTCATTGCCAACGGGAAACGAAATGTCCATCGAACACCGCCTGAACCACATCGCCGGCCAGCTCAGTGGCCAGGGTGACGTGCTGCTGCACAGCCTCGACGCCCACACCGGTGAAACACTGCCCTACGCCTTCCACCAGGCGACTGGCGATGAAGTCGAGGCCACCGCCCAGGCCGCCGAGGTGGCCTACCCGAGCTACCGCAGCACCCGCCCGGACCAGCGCGCCGCTTTTCTCGACGCTATCGCCAACGAACTGGACGCGTTGGGTGATGACTTCATCCAGGACGTGATGCGCGAAACCGCACTGCCTGAAGCACGCATCCGCGGCGAACGCAGCCGCACCAGCAACCAGCTGCGCCTGTTTGCCGAAGTGGTACGGCGTGGCGACTTCTACGCTGCACGCATCGACCGCGCCCTGCCCCAGCGCACCCCGCTGCCGCGCCCGGACCTGCGCCAGTACCGCATCGGCGTGGGCCCGGTGGCCGTGTTCGGCGCCAGCAACTTCCCACTGGCCTTCTCCACCGCTGGCGGTGACACCGCTTCGGCGCTGGCCGCCGGCTGCCCGGTGGTGTTCAAGGCACACAGCGGGCACATGCTCACTGCGGCCCATGTGGCCGCGGCCATCGACCGTGCAGTGACCAGCAGCGGTATGCCGGCAGGCGTTTTCAACATGATCTACGGTGCCGGTGTGGGCGAAGCACTGGTCAAGCACCCAGCCATTCAGGCAGTCGGCTTTACCGGCTCGCTGCGCGGTGGCCGCGCCCTGTGCGACATGGCCGCAGCGCGCCCGCAGCCGATCCCTGTGTTCGCCGAAATGAGCAGTATCAACCCGGTGATCGTGCTGCCGCAGGCTCTGCAGGCTCGCGGTGAACAGGTGGCGACCGAGCTGGCCGCCTCGGTGGTGCTGGGCTGCGGGCAGTTCTGCACCAACCCGGGCCTGGTGGTGGGTATCCGCTCGCCGCACTTCGAGCATTTCCTGCAAACGCTGGTGGCACGCATGGCCGACCAGAGCCCGCAGACCATGCTCAACGCTGGCACCCTGCGCAGCTACCAGAACGCTGTGCAGCACCTGCTGGCGCACCCGGGTATCCAGCATCTGGCCGGCCAACCGCAAACCGGTAAACAGGCTCAGCCGCAGTTGTTCAAGGCCGACGTGAGCCTGCTGCTCAATGGCGACCCGCTGTTGCAGGAAGAAGTGTTCGGCCCTAGCACCGTGGTGGTTGAAGTGGCCGATGCCCAGCAATTGGCCGAAGCATTGCGTCACCTGCAAGGTCAGCTGACTGCCACCCTGATTGCCGAACCTGACGACTTGCGCGCCTTTGCCTCACTGGTGCCGTTGCTGGAACGCAAGGCCGGGCGCTTGCTGCTCAATGGCTACCCGACCGGCGTGGAGGTTTCCGATGCCATGGTGCATGGCGGCCCCTACCCGGCCACCTCCGACGCCCGCGGCACTTCGGTGGGCACCTTGGCCATCGACCGCTTCCTGCGCCCGGTGTGCTTCCAGAACTACCCGGACGCACTGCTGCCGGATGCGTTGAAAAACGCTAACCCGCTGGGGATTGCCCGGTTGCTGGAGGGTGTAAGCAGCCGCGAGGCGGTGTGATCTTTCATGGCTGCAACCTGTGCCGGCCCCTTCGCGGCTCTAGCCGCCGAGAGGCCGGCACTGGCGCTTCGAGCTGTATACAATCAGTAAAAAGCTTGCTTACAATACCGAGCGCCTATGACATCGGTAATCGCCGATGCGTATTGCGCAGGCTTGCACCATGTCATCTACAAACCCTGCAAAAACGCTCCTCGTCAAAAACGCCGCACTGCTGGTCACCATGGACGGCGAACGCCGCGAAATCAAGAACGGCGGCCTGTTCATCGAAGACAACCTGATCAAGCAAGTCGGCCCCAGCGATACCCTCCCGCAGCACGCCGACGTGATTCTGGACATGGCCGGCAAGGTGGTCATCCCAGGCCTGGTCAACACCCACCATCACATGTACCAGAGCCTCACCCGCGTGGTACCGGCCGCTCAGGACGGCGAGCTGTTCAACTGGTTGACCAACCTGTACCCGATCTGGGCGCGCCTGACCCCCGAGATGATCGCGGTGTCGACCCAGACCGCCATGGCCGAGCTGATCCTGTCCGGCTGCACCACCTCCAGCGACCACCTGTATATCTACCCCAACGGCTGCAAGCTCGACGACAGCATCCACGCGGCGGCCGAGATCGGCATGCGCTTCCATGCCGCGCGCGGCAGCATGAGCGTGGGCCAGAGCCAAGGCGGCCTGCCACCTGACTCGGTGGTGGAAAAGGAAGCCGACATCCTCAAGGAATCGCAACGCCTGATCGAGGACTACCACGATGCCAGCCACGGGTCGATGCGCCGCATCGTGGTCGCGCCATGCTCGCCGTTCTCGGTCAGCCGCGACCTGATGCGCGAAGCTGCCGTGCTGGCGCGCCAGTATGGGGTGTCGCTGCACACCCACCTGGCCGAGAACGTCAACGACATCGCCTACAGCCGCGAGAAGTTCGGCATGACCCCTGCCGAGTACGCCGAAGACCTTGGCTGGGTCGGCCATGATGTATGGCATGCCCACTGCGTGCAGCTCGACCAGCACGGCATCGAGCTGTTCGCCCGCACCGGCACCGGCGTCGCCCACTGCCCATGCTCGAACATGCGGCTGGCCTCGGGCATCGCCCCGGTACGCAAGATGCGCGACCACGGCGTACCGGTGGGCCTGGGGGTCGATGGCTCTGCCTCCAACGACGGCGCCAGCATGATCGGTGAAGTGCGTCAGGCCCTGCTGCTGCAACGGGTGGGCTTTGGCCCTGACGCGATGACCGCACGCGAAGCACTGGAGATTGCCACCCTGGGTGGCGCGAAAGTGCTCAACCGCAATGATATTGGCGCCCTGGCCCCGGGCATGGTCGCCGATTTCGTCGCCTTCGACCTGGGCCATGTGGCGTATGCCGGCGGCCACCATGACCCATTGGCGGCACTGGTGTTCTGCACCCCGACCCAGGTGCATACCAGCGTGATCAACGGCCGCGTCGTAGTGAAAGACGGCCAGCTGGCCACCGTCGACCTGCCGCGCGTACTGGAACGCCACAACCAGCTGGCCCATCAGCTGGTCAGTGGCACTTGAGGCCTGGCATCAGCTCGGCATCGCCGGGTTGAATGAAGGGCATGCGCAGCCCTTTGGGCTGCGCTGTCACCTAGACAAGCTGCGGGTAGCGCACACTACGATGTCATGTGCACTCAAAGGTCCATGACCATCTCATGCCAGGCCATGCCGCCGTGGTCCGACGGCGACGGTTTCACGTATTGGTAGCCCAGCTTCTGGTACAGGGCCACATGCTGCTCCTTGCACATCAGGTGAATGGTCTGCTTGCCCGCCGCGTGCATGCGCCCGATGAATTCGTTCATCAACAGTTTGGCGTAGCCTTTGCCCTGGTGGGCCGGGTCTACAACCACCGACATGATCACCACGTTCGCGGCCGCCGGGTCATGGCCAACCAGCTCTTTGAAGGCCTCGTCGGACATCACGACCTCGTGGGCGCAGCCACTGTTGATGAAACCCACGATCTCGCCGTCACTTTCCAGCACCAGGAAGCCTTGGGGGTACTGCGTGATACGCGTGCGGATTTTCTCCAGCGTGGCCGCCTCATCCCCTTCATAGGCGCCAATTTCGATGGCGTAGCAACGCTCGGCATCGGCGGGAACGGGGGTGCGGAACTGAAGGGCGCTCATGGCAGGTATCCTTGGCAATGGTAAAAGCAGCCGCCATGATAAATGAGCATCGACCTTGCACTCCATCATTGCGAACTCGGTCAGGTCGAGTGTGTGACGCTTGCTGCCTGCCAAGGAGGGCAAGCATCATGGGGACCTTGCTCTATTGCCACGGATACGCCGATGACCGCTGTAACTTTCCCCTTCACCGAACCCAGCCGCTGCAAACGCCTGAAAGCAGCCAGCAGCAGGGATCATGACAGCGTCGATCAACTGGTAATGGCAGCGCGGCCTTTCGAGAACCGCGAGCGTTATGGGCGCTTCCTGCAGGTGCAGCACCGCTTTCATGGCAGCCTGTTGGCGTTGTATCAGGATGAACAGCTCAACCAGCAACTGCCGGGGCTGGAGGCGCTGTCACGGTTCGCGGCAGTCGAGGCCGACCTGCGCGACCTCAGCCTGCCACTGCCAACACCCGCCCAACCGGTCCGTGTCAGCTCGGCCCAGGCCTTGGGATGGCTGTATTGCAGTGAAGGTTCGAACCTGGGGGCGGCGTTTCTCTACAAGCACACGCAACGTCTTGGGCTGGAGGGTGACAAGGGGGCCCGCCACCTGGCCCCTCACCCGGATGGCCGAGCGCTGCATTGGCGCGAATTTGTTGCCAGGCTGGACAGCCTGGTGCTGGGGGAGCAGGAGGAAGCAGAGGTGGTAGCGGGGGCGATTGCAGCGTTCGACAGTTATCGGCGGCATCTGCGTGAGGTATTTGCAGGCAGTTGACCGAGTGCAACGGCACCTTTAGCGGGCGCTGCACAGCACCAACCGCCACGGCGATTTTCTACAAGTTGTTGCTGTAGCGAACTTTTTCTTGATTCCCTGTCTATGTGTGAGGCACAGAAAGGTAGCGGAACGCGAGACAAGGTTCGCCCCCCACACCTGCTGGCCAGATGGCTCATTCGTTATCAGAGGTTGGCTACGCTCATGAAAATACATGTCGCAAGGTTGGTGCTGCTCGGCCTGTTCTCGCTCGCGGCGATGGGCACGGCATCGGCAACGCAGATGAAAGCCGCCGAACCCGTTTTACCGGCCGTCCAGTCACCGTTGAAGCCAGCCGGCAACCCTTGGTCGAGCGTGGCCAGCGTGGCCGTTGAACAGCCGGCCACGCTCCTGGCGCATGATGACGATCGCTGGCACGACCACCGAAGCGACTGGCGCCGCGAACAGTGGCGGCGTGAACAAGCCCGCCGGGACTGGGAGCGGCGGCGCGACTGGGAACGGCGCCGTGATTGGGAGCGCCGCCATGAGCGCGCCATGCGCCAGCGTCATCATGACGCGCATTATTACTACCGCCGTTGAAGCCCATGCGATCGGTGCAGGGGCGGTGTCAGTCAGCCAGCTGGGAACTCTCGCTCACCGCCTCTGCCTCCATCTTCAAGCGGTCCGCCTTGCAAATGTACTTGGGCTTGCGTGGCGCCAGTTTGGCACTGGCCTTTTTGGCATGCGCCTGCAATAGCTGCTTGATCTTCTTACGACGGTTCATGGTCTAGGGGCCTGTCAGTACGTTTTCGCTGCCGCCATCATACCCCGGCGGCGCGGGGAAAACGCGGTGAACGGCCCAGCGAATGCCTGCTACGGCCATGCAGGTCGCAGGATTCAACGCGTTGACGTTATTTTCACAGTCCGCAGATTAGCGTCACGCCCTTTCCGGCCACGCGCACAACCGCTGGCCGCCAAGGTACAACGAGGCATACGTGTCACACACTACATCCCCCGCCGCGCACAAGCGCGTGGACTGGGCCGGCCTCGGCTGGCTCTTGCTGTTCTTCTGGTATTTCTCCGGTGTAACCCAGGCGCTGCTGCTGTTCAGCGGGACGACCGGCTTCGCCGGTTTTCGCGATGCGTTGTTCCTCAGCAGCCTGTGGCTGGCGCCCGTCCTGTTGCTGCCGCGTTTCACACGCGCCACCGCGGCAATCATCGGTCTGGTGCTGTGGGCGGCTTCGCTGGTGGGCCTGAGCTACTTCGGCATCTATCGCCAGGAGTTTTCACAAAGCGTCATCTTTGTGATGTTCGAGTCCAACACCGCCGAGGCTGGTGAGTACTTCAGCCAATACTTCAGCGTGGGGCTGGGCCTGGCACTGGTGCTGTACACGCTGGTTGCGGTAATGCTGTGGCGGCGCGTGCGCCCGGTCAGCCTGCCACTGCGCAGTCGCCTGCCGGTGGTCGTGCTATTGCTGGTGGCCAACCTGGTCGTGCCGTTCTACAAGCAGATGGTGACCCAGGAGCGCAACTTCGCCGATGCGCTCGAAAAAGTGCAGCAGCGAATGGAACCGGCCGTACCTTGGCAGTTGCTGGTCGGTTACCGACAGTACCGCCAGCAACTGGACAACATGCAGAAACTGCTGGCTCAGAATGCCGCACTGCCACCGCTGCAAAACCTGCGCGACAGCAGTGGCACTGCGCCACGCACCTTGGTATTGGTGCTCGGCGAGTCGACCACCCGCGAGCACATGCACCTGTATGGCTATGACCGCGACACCACGCCCAACCTCGACGCGCTGGCCGCCAGCGACTCGGGCCTGACCGTGTTCCGCGACGTGGTATCGCCGCGCCCGTACACCATCGAAGTGATGCAGCAGATCCTCACGTTCGGCGACGAACAGAACCCGGATCGCTTTCTCACCGACCCGTCGCTGATCAACCTGCTCAAACAGGCAGGCTACAAGACCTTCTGGATCACCAACCAGCAGACCTTGACCAAGCGCAACACCATGCTCACCACCTTCTCGCAGCAAACAGACGCGCCGGTGTACCTGAACAACCAGCGCAACCAGAATGCCCGCCAGTACGATGACGTGGTGCTGGCGCCGTTCGAGAAAGCCCTGCAAGACCCTGCGCCCAACAAGTTCATCATCGTGCACCTGCTGGGCACGCACATGGACTACCGCTACCGCTACCCGGACGACTATGCGCACTTCAACGACAGGCAGGGTGTGCCAGCCAAGCTGACAGCGGACCAGGCAAAAACCTACAACTTCTATGACAACGCGGTGCGCTACAACGACTATGTGGTATCGAGCCTGATCAAGCGTTATGCGGCAGGCAACCCCAATGGGTTCCTGATGTACCTGTCCGATCATGGTGAAGACGTGTACAGCTCCGGTGACCACGACCGCTTGGGGCGCAACGAAGGCGCACCGACCCGGCCGATGTACACCATCCCGTTCCTGCTGTGGACCTCGCCTAGCTGGCAGGCCGAGCACCCGCGTGACTTGCAGGCAATGGCCGATCGCCCCTACAGCAGTTCGCACCTGATCCATACCCTGTCAGACCTGGCCGGGTTGAGCTATGACCGCTATGAACCGGCCAAGAGCCTGGTGAGCCCACAGTTCGTGGTAGCACCACGCTGGATCGGCGACCCATACCGCAAGAATGGCTTGCGCGAGTTCGACCACCTGCCGCTGGACAAGGCCGACGGGGTACAGGAAACAGCCAGCACCCGGCAGTAATGAGGCCAAGGTTCATGCAGGGCAGCTACCCTGCCGGGCACTCCCCCGCACCGCCTCGGCCAACTGGCGCAGGTTGGCCTGGTGCGCATTCACCAGGCTGGTGATGCTGTTGTCCGCAGCAGTCTGCACTGACGTACGGCAGGTCAGCTCGACCTGCCCTTGCTGCTTCAGGCGCCACACGGCCTCCAGCGAGGCGTAGCGCCCTGGTACCGTGTCGAAGCGTTGCACATCCACCCGCAGCGACGCCTTGCCGCCACCCGCCGGGCCGCCCAACTGGTCCTGCAGGGCGCTGCGGAATTCATCCACCAGGTTGGCGCCCCACCACTCCGTCTCCAGAATGGCCAGGCCACTCTGCCCTTGCCGCACCACCAACTGTGGGCGGTCGACCTGGGGCGGCACAGCCACCCTGACCACCTGGATGCGCTGGCCGCTGTCACGTACCGGGTCGCTCGGTACCAACGTGTGGTAGTTGTTCGGCGTACTGCTGCAGCCCCCGAGCCACACCAGCAGGCTGGCCACACATGCATTGCGCAGTCGTTGCATCGGCTGTCTCCTCAGGGTTCAAGGTCTGCGGACCCGGCCGCTTTCGGCCGGCCACGAATCAGCGACTCGGGGTGGCGGCCCAGGTAATCGGCAAGGTCACGTAGCGAACGCGACATGCGTTCCAGCTCGTCCAGTGTTTCGCCCATTCGCTCGCGCTGCGGCGAATCTTCGGAAATGGCCGAGTTGGCCGTGCGCAGGGTCTTGTGCACCTCGTCCAGCGCCACTTTCACCTCCGGCAACGTCTGGCCATTGAACTGCTTTAGGCTGGCGCGCAGTTCACGCAGGCTGCCGTCCAGGTTACCGGCGATGCTTTCCAGCGGCAGCTTGGCAATGCGCTCCATCACCCGCTGCAGCTGTTCCTGCAACTGCTCAAGGCTGCCGGGCAGCGTCGGGATCATGATGGGGTCGGCAGCCATGTCGAAGGCCACCTTGGGGGCATCGGGGTAAAAGTCCAGCGAAATGAACATCTGCCCGGTGATCAGGTTGCCGCTACGCGCCTGGGCCCGAAGCCCATGTTCGACAAAGGTGCCAATCAGTTTCCGCGCCCCTTGCATGTCGCCCTCGGTGTGCTTGAACACCGCCAGCATCTTGCGGTGCACCGGCCCTAGCCGCTGCGGGTAGATCACCGCATCGACCACTACCGGGAAGCTCTGCCGCGTAGCATCGTAATCGAGCTGGATCGAGGTGACCCGGCCAAACTCCACACCCTTGAACTCCACTGGCGCGCCCACCGACAGGCCGCGCATGGCCTGGTCGAAGCGCAACTGCAGGTACTGCGCCTGGCCATGCGGAGGCGACAGCGCCATGTCGCGGTCGGCGAATAGCTGGAAGCGGGCCTGGTCGGCAGCAGGCTCGGCTTGCGCGGCGAAATCGGGCGAGCCGAAGGCCAGCCCGCCCACCAGAATCGACGACAGCGATTCGGTATCGACCTTCAGGCCATTGGCACCGATCTGCATGTCGATGCCACTGGCATTCCAGAAGCGCGTGTCAGCAGTGACGAACGTGTCGTAGGGCGCCTGCACGAACACGCCAATCTCTACCCCCTTGCCATCGTCCTGGAGGGCAAAGGACACCACCTCACCCACCGGGATCTTGCGGTAGTAGATCGAAGAGCCGATATCCAGCGAGCCGAGGTCGCTGGCGACAAGAACAAAGCGCTTGCCCTTTTCGTCATAGGTGATCGGCGGTGGCAGCTCCAGCCCGACAAAAGACTTTTCCGGCACCTTCGACTCGCCGGAATCAGCCCCGATGAAACTGCCCGAAAGCAGCGTGTCCACCCCGGAAACCCCGCCCACGCCGATGCGCGGTCGCACCACCCAGAAGCGTGCCCCCCGGGTAGCGAATGAACGGGCATCGTTGGAGAGCTGAACCTTGGCCACCACGCTCTTCTTGTCGTCGGCCAAATCCACCGTGGTCACTTCGCCAATCACCACACTGCGGTACTTTACCTGGGTCTTGTGCGCCACCAATCCCTCCCCGCTGTGGAAAGAAATGGTAATCACCGGCCCTTGCTGCATCCAGTTGCGCACCACCAGCGAAGCGCCGATCAGGATCGCCAGGATCGGCACGATCCATACCAGCGACACACTCCAACGTCGGGTGCGCACTTCAACCTGCCCAGGGCCCTCGCGCTTGTCAGTCTGTTGCCCCATCAATGCGGCCTCCCCTCGTTGGCATGGCTATCCCAGATCAGGCGTGGATCAAAGCTCATCGCAGAGAACATGGTCAGCACTACCACCATGCCAAAGAACAGAATGCCCACACGCGGCTCGATGGTGCCCAGCCCGCGTAGTTGCACCAGCGCAGCCACCAGCGCCACTACCATCACATCGAGCATGGACCAATAGCCGATCAGCTCGACGAAGCGGTACAACTGCGAACGCTGCCGGCAGGCCCAGGAAGAACCACGCTGGGCAGTGAACAGCAGCAGGCCAAGGGAGAAGAACTTGATGGCGGGCACACCCACGCTGGCAATGAAGATGATCAGCGCGATGTCCCAGGCCCCGGCTTCCCAGAACTCCAGCACGCCACCGCCAATGGTGCTTTCTGTACCACTGCCGAGCATTTCGGTGTGCATCACCGGCAGCAGGTTGGCGGGGATGTAGAAAATCAGTGCGGCCAGCAGAAACGCCCAGCCACGGCTGATGGCATTGGCCTTGCGCCGGTGAATGACGGCGCCGCAACGGTTGCAGGTGTGCGCGCCACTGCGCGTGTCGCATGCCTGGCCACAGCCATGGCACAGACACAAGCCAAGGTCGTGCGCCTTGACCGGGGCAGTCATACCTGTTCCCACAAGTCGCGGATGTCCTTGCCGGCAATGTGGATGATCAACATGCTCAATGCGGCCAGGGCCAGCAGGCCGATACCGGGGATCACATCGAGCAGCCCCGCCAGTTTGATCACTGCCACCATTGCCCCCAGCAGACACACCTCCAGCATGCTCCAGGGCCGCAGGCTTTCCAGGCCACGCATGCACAGGGCAAAGCCGGGGGCACGCTGGCCGGCAAGGGCAAAACTCAACACCCAGCACAACAGGGCAATTTGCAGCAGCGGCGCAAAAATGATCGACAGCGCCATGACCAGGGCGATGAAGGTGATACTGCCGTGACTGAGAATCTGCACGGCGTCCCACAATGTGGCCGAGTGGGTCAGCCCCTGCATGCCGATGGTCATCACCGGGTAATAGTTGGCGAACACCAGCAGGACGCCGCCAGTCACACTCAGTGCCAGCCGCTGCTCGATGGTCAGTGACCTGTGCCGGTACAGCACGCCGCCACAGCACGGGCAAAGGGCACGTTGATGTTTGAGCAGCGGTGCACGGTGGTACACCGTGTCGCAATACTCGCAGATGATCAGATCTTGCGTCTGGCTCATGGTTTGCCCACGGGTAGCCTTGGATCAGGCCAGGAGGCTAATCGGAACGGCGTCTGATATCCGGTGTAGACCATCTGGGCAAAACTTCCATCACGACATCAGAGGCGAACTATTCTGTGAGACGGGCTTTCCGCCCGGTGGAGGTGTGCCATGCGTACGTTCACGTGGAGTTACCTGTTGATGCTGCTGTGCGCAGCATCGGCGGCCCAGGCGCAGTCGGTGGTGCCGCTCAAGGGCCAAAGCAGCCAGCAGATGCAACTGGATATCAACGATTGCAATACCGTCGCCACCAATGCCGCAAACGGCACAGCGACGTCCAGCGACCCACATGTCGGTGGCCGGGTTCGCGGTGCAGCTGCGGGTGCCGCCGCCGGTGCTGTAGGCGCGCAGGTGCGCGGCAACCAGCATGACGAGTTGTATGACCGGGCGGGTGACGATGCCAAGCAGCAATACCGGCAGAACCGTGCCGGCGAAGTGGCCGCCGCCGGGGCCGCGGTCGGTGGCATGCGCCAGCGTCAGGACCGGCGCCAGGACCGGCGCGGCCAGGACGAGGCCAAAACCCAGGCCCATGCCAGTGCCTACAGCGGTTGCCTGCAAGGGCGCGGCTATCAGGTCAACCCCTGAGCAATCGCCACGCCATGCTCCTCCTGCCGGGGTGGCATGGCGTGCTCAGTTCAGGAACTTCGCCAGCTCTTCCCGACAAAACTCCACGAACAACTGCGCCGGCTTGGTCAGCTGGACTCGCTTCAACCACGCCGCAGCCAGCCCCGACAGCGCCACCGGCTCGGCAATGTCGAGCATCACCAGGCGCTGGCCGTCATAGGTGTATTCCGAGTGCGGACGGGTTACCAGCAACGAAAAACCGAAACCCTGACCGACCATGCCGCGCACCATCTCTATCGACGGCGAACTGAAGACGATGTTCGGTGCCAGGCCCATCTCGTTGAACAAGCTGACGAAGTAGGTGCGGCTAGGGGCCACGTCCAGCAGGATCATCGGCTCGGGGCACAGGTCGCGCAGCGAGACCTGGGCCTGGCCGGCAAAGCGGTGGTTCTCGGCTAGCAGCACATAGGGCTTCTGCGGCGGCATCAGCGGCTCGGCCTCGATGGTGCCATCCAGGTCGTGGTCATAGAGAAATGCCAGGTCGAATGTTCCGGCGGTCAGGCCCTGGATCAGGTCCTGCTGCTCACCGTCGCGCAGGCGAATGTCCACACCCGGGTAGCGCTGGCGAAAGCCGGCGATCAGGCGCGGCAGGTACAGTGGCGCCACGGTTTCGAAACAGCCAATGTCGATCTGCCCGGCGACGGTATCGTTGTCGGCCAGGGCGTTCTGTTCGAACTCATGGGCCATCTGCAGCAGCGACTTGGTCTTGGCATAGAAGCGTTTGCCGCTGGGCGTCAATGACACACCCTGGGCGTGGTGGCGGATGAACAGCTGCACACCGAAACTTTCCTCCAGGCTCTTGATGGCCGTGGAGATGGACGGCTGGGCGATGTACAGCTGGCGTGACGCTTCGGCCACACTGCCCGCTTCCACGGTGGTGACGAAGTACTTCAGTTGTCGCAAGGTATAGGCAGCCACAGGGTACCTCTCTGACGCGAGTCTGGGCAGGCTGGGATCATGCCTCACACTTTACCCTTGGCTGCCGCTCTGCGGGCGCTGAGCGCTGAAGGATTTACCTATGCCTTGAGCAGGTTTTTTGTAGGGTCTGCCAGTACATCGGCTCACAGGCCTGCGCAAACCGGCGCCGCACCACGCTTGCGCCTGTAACGGGCCCCCGTGGCACTGCAGCCACTGGTCAAAAACGCCCGAACGTCTTTACTGATAGTCATCGGCCCCAGGTAAACGGTGTGTGCTTATGAAGATCGTGGTCACCAGCATCCTCGTCGACGACCAGGCCAAGGCCCTGGCTTTCTACCACTACGTACTCGGTTTCGAGCCCAGGCACGACATCCCCATGGGCAGGCACCGCTGGTTGACCCTGACTTCGCCCAACGACCCCAATGGCGTCGAACTGCTGCTGGAACCCGACGCGCACCCGGCGGCCAAGGTGTACAAGGCCGCGCTCAAGCAGGATGGCATCCCCGCCACCTCGTTCGGCGTACGTGACATCCAGGCCGAATACACCCGGCTATGTGCGGCCGGTGTGCAGTTCATCCGGCCACCAACCCCAATGGGGCCGGTTACCGTGGCGGTGTTCGATGACACGTGCGGCAACCTGATCCAGATTGCCCAGAAGCACTAGCCGCTTGCCCTTAACCCAATGCGCACCCACAAGGAAAACAGATGCGCCACGAATTCAGCGAAGTGCTCAACGACCTGGTCGACTACTTTCTGCTTGGCGATATCCAGTTGCTCGAACGCTTCAAGCAAGACCAGCAACTGCCCGACGACCTGGCCCATGCGTTCACCCACGGTGACAGCGGCGACCAGGCTGTGCGCGAAGGCATCGTGCTGCCGCTGGCCGGTGTCGACAACCTGCCCTACCGCATCCTCTTCACCCTCGATAACCACACACCGGCCCTGCGCGAGGCCGGCAGCCGCCTGAAGCACCGGCGCAATGGCTATGTACTGCGGATCGAGCACGGTGCGCTGATGCTGTACACCTGGCGCATCCTGCAGCACTTCACGCCCAAGACCCTGGGTGACCTGATGGCGCGTTACCGGCTGCCTGGGCGGCCGATCATCGAGCTGGACAATGGCTGGTACGACGTGGAGGTGCTGGCGGGGGCACTGGTGCGCGACGGGTTGTACGAGCCAGCGTTCGAGTTCGTGCTGAAGAAGCGCTGGAGCCGGGGTGAGGCGACCGCTGTGGATACCGGGTATGCATTCGGGCTTCGTGGCTACTTCGACTGATTGATCGCCTGTGCCGGCCTCTTCGCGGGTGAACCCGCTCCTACGGGGGCCGCAGGGGGGCAGAGATTGTTGGGGCTGCTTTGCAGCCCTTCGCGGGTGAACCCGCTCCTACGGGGGCCGCAGGGGGGCAGAGATTGTTGGGGCTGCTTTGCAGCCCTTCGCGGGTGAACCCGCTCCTACACGGTACCTGTAGGAGCGGGTTCACCCGCGAAGAGGCCGGCACAGGCAAACTCGACCTTCAGGTGTGAGTGATATCCCGATCCTTGGTCTCCGGCAGGAAGAAGATCCCCAGCACCGCCGTCATCACGGCAATCACGATCGGGTACCACAAGCCGTAATAGATATCCCCGGTCGCTGCCACCATGGCAAACGCCACGGTCGGCAGGAAGCCGCCGAACCAGCCATTCCCGATGTGGTAAGGCAGCGACATCGAGGTGTAGCGGATGCGCGCCGGGAACAGCTCCACCAGCCAGGCGGCAATCGGCCCGTAGACCATGGTCACGTAGATCACCAGAATGGTCAGCAGCAACAGCACCATCGGATAGTGGATTTTCGCCGGGTCGGCCTTTTCCGGGTAGCCCGCCTCTTTCAATGCACCACTCAGGGTTGCGGTAAACGCTTCGCTTTGCACCTTGAAGTCCGCCGCCGCCAGGCTGCTGCCATCAAAGCTCGGCAATACACGTTCGCCAATGCGGATCTGTGCCACGCTGCCGGGTTCCGCCGCTTCATTGGTATACGGGATGGCGCGCTTGGCCAGCAGGCTCTTGGCAATGTCGCAGGAGCTGGTGAATTTGGCCTTGCCCACCGGGTCGAACTGGAATGCACATTGGCCCGGGTCGGCCACCACCACAACCGGGTTCTGCTCCTGGGCAACGAATACATCAGGGTTGCCATACTCGGTCAGTGCCTTGAAGATCGGGAAGTAGGTCAGCGCGGCGATGATGCAGCCGGCCATGATGATTTTCTTGCGGCCAATCCGGTCGGACAGGCTGCCGAAGAAAATGAAGAACGGTGTGCCGATCAACAGCGAACCGGCAATCAGCAGGTTGGCGGTCTGCGGCTCGATCTTGAGCGTCTGCAACAGGAAGAACAACGCGTAGAACTGCCCGGTGTACCACACCACTGCCTGGCCGGCGGTGCCGCCGAGCAGCGACATGATCACCACCTTGAGGTTGTCCCAGCGGGCGAACGATTCGGTCAGGGGCGCCTTGGATGCCTTGCCCTCGGCCTTCATCTTCATGAACACTGGCGACTCGTTCAGCTGCAGGCGGATGTACACCGAAATCGCCAGCAGCAGAATCGACAGCAGGAACGGTATCCGCCAGCCCCAGGCCTCGAACGCTTCCGTCCCCATGGCGGTGCGACAGGCCATGATCACCAGCAGCGACAGGAACAGCCCCAGGGTGGCAGTCGTCTGGATCCAGGCAGTGAAAAAGCCGCGTCGGCCCTTGGGCGCATGCTCGGCCACGTAGGTGGCCGCGCCGCCGTACTCACCGCCCAGCGCCAGCCCCTGCAGCAAGCGCAGGGTGATCAGGATGATCGGCGCGGCCACGCCGATCGTGGCGTAGCCCGGTAGCAGGCCCACCACTGCGGTGGACAGGCCCATGATGACAATGGTGATGAGGAAGGTGTACTTGCGCCCGATCATGTCGCCCAGGCGGCCGAACACGATGGCGCCGAACGGTCGGACGGCAAAGCCGGCGGCAAAGGCCAGCAAGGCAAAGATGAACGAGGTGGTTTCATTGACGCCAGCGAAGAAGTGCCTGGCGATAATCGCGGCGAGTGAGCCGTACAGGTAGAAGTCGTACCACTCGAATACCGTGCCCAGGGACGAGGCGAAGATGACCTTGCGCTCCTCCTTGGTGATACCGCGTTGGGGCGCGCTGCCCGTGGATGTGCTGTCGAGAACCGCCATGGGTTGCCTCCGTCATGTTGTCATATAGGCCGGAGCACCTCACAACCACTTCACCGTCGCACCCAGGCCCTGGCGCTTGCTTTGGTTGCGCGAAGCACGACGAGGCGGGCCGCCTCGGATCGCAGCAAGGTTCATGAAGCATAATCGGGATTGGCTGGATATCCACCCGCCGGGCCCTGCACGAGAGGGCGGCCTGGACGACACGCAGCACCGGGGTGCCGGGCGATAGCGGGTTGGCTGACGATTTTGGCGGGGGCGGTTTCACCCGCCAGGCACTACCGGCCCCTTCAACTCGACCTGATTACCATCCGGGTCGTAGCAGTACAGCGAAAGCCCTTCGCCTTCGGCCCCATACCGCTTCTCGGCAGGCTCCACCTTTACCCCGGCGGCTTCCAGATAGGCCGTCAACGCGGCCTCGTCGAACGGCTCGATGCGCAGGCAGAAATGGTGCAGGTTGCGCCCTTCCACGCCCGGTGCCGCTCCGCCTGGCTGCCCCAGCGGGCCATCCAGGGTCACCAGGTCGATCATCGCCGTGCCCGTGGCCAGGTGCACCATACCCAGGTCTTCGCGCACGCGGCTGACGGTGCAGCCAAGCAGTTCGGTGTAAAAGGCAACACTGCGCGGCAGGTCGCTGACCCGCAACACCAGGTGGTCGATGTGCTTGATGGTGAAAGGCCGCATGCCGGGCTCCCTGTGGCGTGTTTGCGAATACGTTCGCCACCATAGCCCAGGTTCACCCGGCGTGACCAGAATCAGCTACTCGTTCACCAAGCGTTGCAGTACGCCCCCTTCATGGCGCGTCAGGATACGCAGCAGTTGGTCGACCAGCGCCCGGTCCGGCGCATCCAGGTGGAAGTGGTGCCCGCCTGGGTGCCAGGAGACTTTCGCCTGGCTGGGCAAGGCGGCCTGACGCCGGGTAAAGGCCTCGCCGGTGAAGGCCCCCTGGCGGCCGAACAGCAGGTACAACGGGCAGCGGATCTGGCTGAGCAGGTCGCAGGCTTCGCGCTCGGTCAGTGGCATGGGTTCGGGCAATACCAGCCGCGGGTCGTGGCGCCAGCAATAGCCATCGTCCAGCTGTAGCAGGTCGCGCAGCGCCAGCAGCCGAGCGGCACCTTCCGACAGTTCGGTGTCCAGCCGCTCGCGGCGTTGCGCCAGGGCGTTGTCCAGGTCGTCGAAGCGACCAACATCCGGCTCGGCAAAACCCGGCAACTGGCTGCGCTGTACCATGCGCTTGAGCCGGTAGGCCCGCGCCAGGTGCTGCACGCGATCATCTTCGGCCACCGTGAACGGTGCGCCCATGCCGTCGAGGAAGGTCATGCTGGCAATGCCACTGGTCATCGCCGCCAGCAGCGACGCTATACCAGTGCCCATCCCATGGGCCAGCACATGAAATTGCGCCAGGCCCAGGCTGTCGGTCACCGCCAGCATGTCTTCGGCATGCTCCCACAGGTAATAGCCGCTGTCGTGGCGACGATGGCCAGAACGGCCATGGCCGATCAGGTCGGGGGCCACCACGAAGCAGCCGTCCAGCATCGGTGCCAGGCGCTCGAACGAGGCAGCGTTATCCAGCCAGCCATGCAAGGCCAATATGGGGATACCGTCTTCTGCCCCCCAGGTGCGAACCGCTATTTCAACGCCATCGAGGTCTAGCAGGTGGTCTTTCGGACTGCACAGCGAACGCATTGCAATTCTCCTTGGCTGAAGCCTGCACCATGACCTGCCTCACCCTCTCGCAGATCCTCCCTCGCTGCCAGCCCCCCACCGACCCGCGCATGCGCAGGACCGACCGCGGCCAACAACTATCTACCGCACTCCGGCGCCTTGATCAGCGTGGACTATCTCCCCCCACAAAAGAGATGGTGACCATGACAACCCCGACACCGTTGCACCAAAGCCAGATAACCCGATCGTTACCGAAATGGAGCAAGGCGCTCCAACCCACGCATACACGCAAAGTGGTGCAGAGCCTGTACAAGGAATATCTCGATGAAGATGGCAGCCCTTACGCGTGGTATGCCACTGCCGATGAGCCAACGCGTGAGCAGTTGCACAACGCATTGCAAACCCGGAACAAACGGCTGGCGCAAGTCAAACAGGCGCTGGGCGAGTTCAAGGACATCATCGCGTTCTGCGGCCCGCTGTTGACCGAGCGGTTGAAGCTGAATGTGCCTGTAGACAGCGCGCAGTATGTGTTCCAGCCCTTTGAGTCAGAGGCCAACATCTGGGTGGGCGTTCCCGATGTGGAAACGCCTTTGGTCCCGGACGAGGAAGCGGATGTGCTGGCTACTCGCCCGGTCGGCCAACCGCAAACACGCAGCTTGCTGGAGGCTGCCCTGCACAACTTCGAGGGGCTGGACGAAGTCGGCCCCTACAGCAGGCTCACCAACGCCCCAGGCAGCGACACGCCCCCGGCAGGCCTGACGATGGCGGACTTCGTCAGGCATTGTCGGGCGCTGGACCTTGGCAAACGTTATCAAGACCATCTGCTTGCAACCCATGAAGGCGCCAATCGCGCTGAAATCCAGCGCCTGTCGATTGCAGCGAACCGTGAGGCCTTGAGGGTCCAGGCATTGATCGCCAGGCTCAAAGGCCTGCTGAGCGAGGCCGGGCTCGATGCGCTTGGGCAACTGTGCGACGGCAAGTCTCACCCCACCTATGAAAACGAGGCGTTGCATTGCTGGCACTTCAACCTTTTCGATATCCCCGTCCACGAAATACTGTTCATCGGGCCAGACAACCCTTACCGCAAGAACCCCTGCATTGTGTATGTCCCTGGCGACAGCGAGCACCCGGTAAGGGAGTTCGCTTCTCGTCAGGAAGCGGGCAAGCACCTGCGCAGCCGGCTATTGCAAAGCGAGTTTCGCCGCACCTTGGTGCATTTCGCCTACAAGGACAGGCAAAAAGAACTTGCCGTAAAGCTGGAAATTGCGCTGTTCGAAGAGGATGAAGCGGGCATACGCAAACCCCGAATCATGCCAGTGATCCCTTTCACGCTCTCGCCAATCCGAACCGACCCTTGGACGAACCTATACAACGCACACCTTGCGCGCATGAAGGCCGACGCAAAAACCATTGCAGTCCCTACCGCCGAAGTCGACGCCAACGCCCGCAATGAGCGTCTGAAGTACTGGTTCGACCTGGGGATGAACGTGCTGAATGTCGCCGCGTTCTTCGTGCCGGGGTTGAACACGGTCATGCTAGGCGTTTTTGCTTACGACCTGATGAGCTCTGTTTTCACCGGGTTCGAGGCCTGGGAAGAAGGTGATACCCGGCAGGCACTGGCGCAGCTGGAATCATTGGCCATCAACGCGGGCGTGATTGCCGGCTTTGCAGTGGGCACCAGGATCGTCCAGGCGTCTGGCTTTGTCGATGCACTGAAAAGTGTATGGCATGAAGACAAGGAAGTGCTTTGGCACCCCGACATGAAACCCTATGCGAGCACGGCGGCTATTCCTGAGGGGGCTCAACCCGATTTGCTCGGCCATGTGCACGTCGACGGAAAGACCTACCTGAAGCTGGATGGGACCCTGTACGAAGTGTTTCAGGGCGCTGATCAGCAATGGCGCGTGCGCCACCCCGAGGATGCGCAGGCCTATGCCCCACGCTTGCTGCATCATGGTAACGCCCGCTGGCAACTGGCCCATGAACAGCCTCTGGAATGGGAACGTGAACAGCTCGCGCGCCGCCTCGGCAGCCATAGTGCAGGCCTGGACGACAGCGAACTGGACCATGCCATGCGCACTACCGGTACCGATCCAGACGTGCTGCGCCGTGCCCAAGCAGCGGGCCTGCGTCCACCCGCTTTGTTGCTCGACGCGCTGCAGCGGTTGCAACTGGACAATCAGACCCAACAGATCATCAACTGCGTACGCCATGGGTTGCCGCTGGCTGCGTACAAGAACTTTGCCTTGCCTGAGTTGCTGCGCCTGCCGGGGTGGCCCGAGGGGAACGTGCTGAAGGTTTACCAAGGGCCAGAACCCTGGGGCGAATCGGTGCGCTACGGCCCCCCTCACACGCTGGGCCAGACAGAAATCGAAATTACCCGTACCGACCTGGACAATGGCCAGTTGAGCCAGACCGTGCTGGATCAGATGGATGAAGAAGCCATTGAGCAGTTGCTCGGTGACACACCAACCGAGCACCGATCGTCCGCACTGAACAACAAGCTCGCGCAACACCTGGAACAGCATCGCGAGGCGCTGTTCGAGAGCCTGCAACAACGACGCCGTCCCACCCACCCACCCACTGCACAAACCCTCGCCCGGCAGTTTCCCGGGCTACCGGACAGCGCGCTTGAAGAATTGCTGGCCAACATCAGCAACGCCGAACGGGAACGCCTGACCAACGGCCGGGTGCCGCTTCGCGTTGCCGAGGAAGCACGCCTTCTGCAAGCTCGAGCGCGGCTTGACCGCGCCCTCCTCGGCCTGTTCAGGCCCAGCCTGGCCAACGACGACAGTCTACGCATCAAGCAGGCGCTGCAAGCCGCGCACCCGCAGGCTGAACCGGCCCGGTTGCTGCAACTTGCCCTTGGTGATCGCCAGCACTGCGCCTCACTGCTTGGCCAACAGCCCATCAACCCCAGGTTCCGCTCCCCTTTGCGATTGGCCAACGGCCAGCTGGGCTATCCCCTGAGCGGCCGAGGCCTGCAGGGACGAGCCTTGCCGGCTGCACGTCGACTCCGGGCGCTCTACCCCGAACTCAGCAGCGAGCAAATCACCGGGCTACAAGCCGAACTGGCTCGAGGAGGCGACCTGGGTAGCGCGATCAACCAGCTGGAGGTCGAGCAGCGTACTCTCAACCGAGATCTCAACCGTTGGGTAAGCACCGCCCGCACCCTTGAAGAGCGCTTTGATCGCCAGCAATGCACCGAGCGACTGATGAGCGCTTCCCGCCGTGAAGGTGGCGCGCAAGCCGAAACACTGGTACTGGACCGTATGCAGCTCGAAGCGCTACCCGCTTTCACTGCACGCATGCTGCATATCCGCAATCTCAGGCTCGAGGGGCTGCAGATGCGGCACCTGGAGGGCAGCTTCCTGGCAAACTTCCCTAACCTGGAAACCCTGGAAATCGTCGGCAACCCGGACATCGATGCCGAGACATTGTTCGAGGCGCTCAGGTCGGCACCGCGGCTACGCGAGCTGGGCCTGACCGACAATGGCCTGACCACCCTTTCACCCACCGCCCAACAGGCCATCGGGGCAATGCCCGGCTTGCGACTCCTGTGGCTCAGCCGCAACCGGCTGCAACTCGACACCACCAGTTTGGGCTTCCTGACGCGCTTACCCCTGGATGCCCTCGGCCTGGCCCATAATCAAATCACCCTCGACGAAAGCCTTGCTGCCCAGTTTCAGGACATGATCCACCCCGTACTACTGCACTTGTCAGGCAACCCACTGCGACTGGCACCCGACCTGCGCTTCATGGCCCGTCTTGTCCACCTGGAGCTTGAGCGTTGCGAACTGCAGCAGTGGCCCGACAGCCTGACCGTCCTGATGAGCCAGCCCCAGTACCAACTGCGCTATCTGAACCTGTCGTCCAACCGCATTCGTACCCTGCCAGACTTGCCTGGTGTGCTGCGTACCCCTTTTGCCCGCGATGTCGCCGCGCACTTGCCGGAGCGCCGTTGGCTGTTCAACTACAACACCCTGGAAGCCCAGACACGTGCACGCCTGGGCAGCAGCGGCGTCAACGTCTTCGAACACGCAGAAGACGTGCCACTGTGGCAAGGCGTTTTCCGTGGCGAGGCGAGCAATGCCGAGGAGCAGCTGTGGAGCGAGCTGTTCGACCAAGGTGAAAACGCAGCGCTGCTGGGCGTACTCGAACGTCTTGCCCAGTCGGCAGAAGCGCAGCGTGATGGCGAGGCCCTGAGAGCACGCGTCTGGAAGCTGCTGGATGAAGCTGCCCACGACACCGTGCTGCGTGAGCGCCTCGCCACCGTGGCCGACGACTTCCCGCCAACCTGTGGCGACGCGGGTGCCGACGCGTTCAGTGCCTTGGAGATAGAAGTGCTGGCCCACGAAGCTGCAGCCGTCGCCGGCAGTCGGCCGGCTGATCTACTGAGCCTGTATGGCAAGTTGTATCGACGCAGTCAGGTCAATCAACTGGCCGATCGTATCAGCTGGAGAAGGTCCTTGCGCAAACAGGCGCTGCTCGACGGGGCCTTCGATGAAAACCTCCCCCCCTACGATGAGCTGGACGACCCCTCAGCCTTTCCAGACAGCGAACTTCAAACGGGGCTGGTGGACGATGTGGAGGTACGTTTGGCCCTGCGCCAGTCGTTGGCCAGTGCGCTGGACTACCCTGAGCCGAGCCGAGGCATGCTGTACCGCAATACGGCCAGAATCAACGACACAATCATCGAAATGGTGAAAGCTGAGGTCCTTTCCCTGGACAGGGATGCCACCGCTCGGGAGCAATGGTTGACCCAGCAGCCGGGCTGGGTCGAGTACTTGAAACGAGAGCATGCAGCCCAGTTCAGCCTGATCACCGACTTCTGGCGGCCAGGCCTTGATTACCTCTATTACTGCCTGGATGAAACCGCCGAGCCGGTGACATCCCTGGACAGCTCGGTGCGACGAGCCTTGGCCAGGGTCATGCCTGAAAGCCCGGTGGATGCTGACGGCAGGCTGCGTCGCGTGGTGCTCAACGAGCAGCAGTATCGCCAGGGCGTTGACGCGCTGACTGCCGAGCAGCAGCAGGTTGAAACCGGTCTGCTGACCAGCCTCACCCGCCAGACGCAAACAATCGGCCGCTGACCCCACTCACTGCCCGCGCAGGTCTTCGAAGAAGGCCTGCTTGCCGTCCACCTGGCTGGACGCCCGTGGGGCCGCTGCGGCGTCACCATTGGCGGCCTCTACGTGCCAATAGCAGTGTTGTACTGCACGGGTCACCGCCACGTAGGCCAAGCGCTGCACTTCTTCCTTCTGTGCCGTATCGAACGGTTGGGCATCACCTGCCTTGCCCAGCCCAGCCTGGCGGTATACCTGGTTCTTGTAGGGTGAGCTGGTCAGGTACTGGCAGTCACCCAGCATGAACACCGCATCGGCCTGCAAACCCTTGGCACTGTGATAGGTCAGCTGACGCAGCCGGCGCTGTTCGGCCGGTAGCGCCGCCTCGGCGTGCAGCACGCTTTGCAGGTGCTCGTTCATCAACGCTCGGTCACTGCCCTTGCGGTACAGCATCATGACCGTCTCACCCCGCTGGTAGTGCTCGACAAGCGTTTCGCCCAACGCAGCCTCGTCACGGTCGAACACCTTGACCGGCGAGCCGGGCAACTCGGCCGCCGGGCCACTGGCGCGGGCTTTCTTGCCGGCAATCGCCGGGGTGCCCTTGACCAGGTGCTCGGCCGCATCGATCACCTGTTGCTGGCAGCGGTAGTTGTCGACCAGCATCACCCGCGTGTTGGCCGGCGACGGGAACGCCTTGGTGAACTCCATGAAATACTTGGGCGAACTGCCACGCCAGCCGTAGATCGATTGCCAGTCGTCACCCACGCACAGCAACGACGAATGCTGGGCATGGCGCCCGGTGTGCATGGCCGGGCCGCGGCGCCGTATTTCAGCGAGGCAGGCACGCAACCAGCTGACGATCTGCGGCGACACGTCCTGGAACTCGTCGATCATCAGGTGCGCCAGCGGCCGCAGCAACGGATCGGGCAGCAGGTGCAGGTTTTCCGGGTTGTTCTCGCCAAACAGGGCGAACATGCGGTTGTAGCTCATCACCGGCGGCGACTGGTCCAGCAGGTGCGCTTCCAGGGCCTTCCAGTACAGCGCCAGGGCCTCGAAGAACAGTGCATCGCTATCGCCGGACGGGAAGCTCATCGCCGCCACTGCTTTGTTCACCTCCAACCCCAGGTTTTCGATGAAATTGGCCGCACTGACGAACGCATCCAGCAGCGGCGCCGGGGCCAGTTCGCCTTTAACCTTGTACTCGAAGCCAGGACCGGCCACGGCATCGCCCGCCAACGATGCCGCCAGGCGCCTGGCCATGGCGTAGTTGTCGAGCCAGATCAGCGGCCTGTCGCAGAACGCCTGCAACAGTGTGCGCTTGACCGCCCACTCGGCACGCACGGTCAGCTTGGCGCCGGGGCGCTGGTATTGCGCGCTTTGTGCGGGGTCGAAGCCCAGCACCACCAAAGGCCCCTGGCCTTCCAGGCGGCCATGCACATGGAAGCGGCTGCCACGGATATCGACCGTTTCACGGCAGGGCTCGATGCCCTTGATCGGCCAGACGCCGGCGGCAAACCACAGGTCCTCGATCACGTCGCACAGTTCTTCGTCGCGCTGGGCGGCCAATTGGGTCACCTGTGCGCGCTTTTGCACATCGGGGTTGTTCGGGTCCAGCGGTTTCAGTTGCAAGGCTTCGCTGCGCAACTGGCCGACCAGCTCGGCAAAACGCGGGCTCTCGCCCAGCAAGCTGCTGTAGCACTGGTTCAGCTGCTGGCGCTGGGCATCGTTCAGGCGCAGGTCGAACGGGTTGCTGTCGGCCTCGGCCTCACGCCCCGCAGGCATCTCGTGGCCCAGTGTTTCAAATGCACGCACCTGGCCGAAGCCCGGCAGGCTGCGCACCAGCGGCAGGATGCGCGAATGGAACGTGCGCACCAGCTCGCGGGCCTGCGCAGGCTGCAGGTTGATCTGCCACAGGGCGAACACCTGCAGCAGGCGCTTGATGAAGTCCTTGCGCGATTCGCGGGTGAAGGTGACCACGGTCATCGCATCCAGCTCGTAACCCAGGTAATGACGCAGCAGCAGGATGCGCAGCACCAGCGACGTGGACTTGCCTGCCCCGGCGCCTGCCACCACGCAGGTAGACGGGGTGTCACTGAAGATCAGCTTCCATTGCGCGGCGCTGGGCTGGGCTTCGGCGGGCAGGCGCTGGGCGACATCGGCCTTGAAGCGCTTCTTCAACTCGGCCGTCAACGGCAGGCGCCAGTCGTCGAACAAGTTGTCATCCTGGCCTGGCACGGCGGCGCTGTCGGGGCGCGTATCGCGGATCACCAGCACCTGGCGCCCCGCTTCATAGCCCTCCACCCGACCACGCTCGAACCCCTCACGCACACCATCGGCATGGCCAGTACGCTGGCCTGTGGCGTGGCCGAGGAACCATGAGTCGCGGTGCTGGGCTTGCAGGCGGGTCAGGCCACGCCCCAGCAGGCGGGCGGCCAGGCGGCGAAACCAGGGCAACTGGGCAGGAGGGGTAAGGTCGGCGGGGGCCAGGGGTTGCTCGTGGGCCACGGTCACTCCGTTGAAATTCAAAACAGCAGGCATGTTCGCCGCATCGACAAAAAATCGCCAGCGAATGCTTGCAGATCAGTGGATTAGGCGATGAAGCGAATAAAACGTCGCAGCAAAAACATCTATAAAATAGATTGTTTTAAGCCGATATTTACGCTTATTTTCGATGTTTCGATAGCGCATCATGGCGTCATTCCACTGATTTGAGGAGCACGACCATGCTGCAACTGCGACCCTTCGAAAGCCTCGGCCACGCCAACCATGGCTGGCTCGATGCCCACCACCATTTCTCGTTTGCCGAGTACTACGACCCGGCACGCATGCACTGGGGTAACCTGCGGGTTTGGAACGACGACCTGATCGCAGCCGGCAGCGGCTTCCCGCCGCACCCGCACCGCGACATGGAAATCATCACTTATGTGCGTGAAGGCGCGATCAGCCACCAGGACAGCCTGGGCAACAAGGGCCGTACCGAAGCCGGTGATGTTCAGGTCATGAGCGCCGGTACCGGCATCGTGCACAGCGAGTACAACCTGGAAGATATAGATACACGTATTTTCCAGATCTGGATCGTGCCGGAGCGCACCGGTGAAGCACCGCAGTGGGGTAGCCGGCCGTTCCCCAAAGGCGAGCGCGGTGAGGGCTTCGTGACCTTGGCCAGCGGCCGCGCGGGTGACGAGGACAGCCTGCAGATCCGTACCGATGCCCGCCTGGTGGCTGCTACCCTGCGAGCCGGAGAAACCGCCGAGTACCGCTTCGATGCCGAACGCCGGGGTTACCTGGTGCCGGCCAAGGGGCTGGTGGAGATCAACGGATTGCGGGCCAAGGCGCGCGATGGCGTGGCGATCGAGCAGGAAGCGGTGCTGCGGGTGACCGCCATCGAGGACAGCGAGATCGTGCTCGTGGATGTGGCCTGAAAACCAGGCCTGTGACAACCCATGTCGCAGCGCAAGGCGGCTCCCCTGGAACAACCGCTAACCCGTCGGGTTAGCAGGGTTTTGCGGGGGCTGGCTTGCTGCGCTGGAGCTCCCGGCTATCGCAAGCAGCGATCATGCATTGGCGCCATCAGCCAGCCTGCACTAGCGTTGTGCTACCAGCCAGCCCAACGTTCCTGCGGAGCACTCGATCATCATGCCGGACCTGCGCCCGAACCCGACGCTGTGCCTGGCGTACCGTGCCGAACAGCCCATCCACCACGCGTTCATCAAACAGGCCAGCCGCTGCCCGGCGGCCATTGCCATCATTGGCCAGCACACAACCTGCAGCTACTCCCAACTGGAGCAGATCAGCGCGGGCATTGCCGCGTTTCTGGTTAAAAACGCCGCCAGCGGCACCGATCGTGTGGTCATCGTCACCCATCGCAGCGCCGCCCTGGTATACGCCATGCTCGGCTGCCTGCGTGCCGGCCTGGCCTTCACCGTGGCTGACGCCGCTTACCCGGCCGCGCGTATCGAGCAAATCGTCAGCACCCTGAAGCCTGCGGTGATACTGCGCTGCGCCGAGGCCACCGTCGACGTCGGCCAGCCCATGGTCGTCACGGTGCCTGAAGCCCCCGCTGAGGCGCTGCAGGCCTTCCCTGGCCAACCTGTCGCGCTGCCCGCTGTCAGCCCTGAGCAGCCGGCCTACATCACCTTCACCTCGGGCAGCACCGGTGAGCCCAAGGGCATCGTTACCCACCACGCACCGCTGGTGCACTTCATCGACTGGCATGTGCGCCAGCACGGTTTTACCCAGGCCGACACCTTCTCGCTGCTTTCTGGCCTGGGCCACGACCCGGTATACCGCGACGTGTTCACACCACTGTCGCTGGGCGCGACCATTGCCTGCCCGGCCCAGTCGACCCTGACCGATCCCTCACGGCTGGCCGGCTGGCTTCACCAGCACGGTGTGAGCGTGATCCACCTCACCCCGCCGCTGGGCAAGCTGATCGAAACTGGCGTACACCTGAACGGCCAGGTTCTCGACCACCTGCGCTACCTGTTCTGGGGTGGCGATGCACTCAGCCCGACGCAGTACCAGCAGGTCCGCGCCATCGCACCGAATGCCGTCAATGTGAATTTCTACGGTACCACCGAAACCCCTCAGGCCATGGCTTTCCACACCCTCGACCCGGAAATGGACAATGCCCGGGTGCCCTTGGGAAAAGGCATTGCCGATGCACAGTTGCTGGTGGTCAACCCGGCCAACCAGCTGGTCAACGAGGGCGAGACAGGCGAAATCCTGATCCGCAGCCCCTACCTGTCGCGGGGATACTGGGACGACCCGGGGCTGACCGAAGCCAAATTCATCGCCAACCCGTTCACCGCTGACGCGGCCGACCGCTGTTACCGCACGGGTGACCTGGGCACCTATCTGGCCGATGGCAGCGCCCGTTTTCTGGGGCGCGCTGACAGCCAGGTGAAAATCCGGGGGCATCGCATCGAGCTGGCGGAAATCGAGAACGCCATCTGCCGTCACCCGCACATAGGGCAATGCGTGGTCCTGGCCAACCACGACAGTGCATCGACCCGTCTGGTGGCCTATTGCGTCGCGCAGCAGGCCATCCGTGCTGACGAACTGCGCCAGGCCCTCAGCGGCCAGCTGCCTGACTACATGGTTCCGGCGCTGTTCGTGTTCCTTGATGCCCTGCCGCTCACCCCCAACGGCAAGGTCGACAAACGCGCGCTGCCTGCGGCATTTGACGACAGTATCAACCCACCGTTGTCACCCTTGGCCGAAAAGCTGAGTACAGCCTGGGCCCGCATCCTCCAGGTACCGCGCCTGGACGCCAGGTTGAGCTTTGTCGAACTGGGCGGCGACTCGCTGTCGTTCGTACAGGCCTCGCGTGTGCTGGAGGCGCTTATCGGTCACCTGCCTGAACGTTGGGAAACCCTGCCGGTGTGCCAGCTGGCCGAGCTGAGTGCGCCGCCCAAAGGCGCGTGGCGGGTAATGGAAATGCCGGTGTTCATCCGCATGCTCGCCATCATCCTGATTGTGGTCGGCCACCTGGGTGATTTCGACCACTGGCCGATACTCGGCGAAACCTCGGTGCTGTTCCTGGTCTCCGGCATCGCCCTGGCGCGCTTTCAGCTCAAGGCCATCGAAGCGCGTGGCGATGCACGCACGCTGCTCAGGCCACTGGCAGCCATCGTGGTGCCAACACTGTTGTACAGCGCATTGATCCAGCTGGTATTCGCCCGGCTGCACTGGCAATCGCTGCTGCTGGTTTCCAACTGGTTCCCCGCCAGCGAGGTCAGCCTGTTCAACTATTGGTACATCGAAGTGTTGGTGCAGATGATCGTGATCATTGGCCTGGTGCTGTCGATCAGGCGCGTGCGCCAGGTGCTGATTGCCGACCCGTTTCGCTGGCTGATCATCGCTGCCTGTGCACTGGTGGCGCTGGATGTGCTCCTCAACCAGTTCGTATTCGACGCCAGCGCCCTGCTCAACCGGGTGCCCCAGCACTTCCTGGCGGTGATGGTACTGGGCATGGCCGTGCACCATGCCGACACGACCTCACGCAAATGGGTGGTCAGTGCAGTGGCCGTGCTGGTGGTTGGCGAGTTGGACCTGATGGCGCTTGCCGGTGTTGGCTGGCAAGCGTTTACACACTATGTCGACATCGCCCTGCCAGCGATGCTGGCACTTGTCTGGTTCCGCTCGGTGCCGGTACCCGCCCTGGTTGCACGGGCAGGTGCGGTGATCGCTTCGTCAACCTTGTATATCTACCTGACGCATTTCCAGTTCGAGTCGGTAGCGGAGCATGTTTTCAGGCACCCGCTGTTCGAGATAGCCCTGGCACTCGCTGGAGGGGTACTGGTGAGCTATTGCTGGAACACCCTGTTGCGTCTGCTGTTTACCCGCAGGCGCAAGCAGCATCAGGCGCGTGGAGCCGATACAGCTGAACGCGCCACCTCTGCCTGAACGAAGATGACCCGCCAGCGCATGCACTACTCGCGTCCGGCCAGTTCAGCCAGCACCTCGGCCGAGGTGGTGACCTGGCGGAAGTGGTGCTTCCACAGGTCAGTCCCCAGCTTGCCCGAGCGGTCCAGCGACGACCCTATTGTCATGTCTGTCACCAGCGTGGGCATCAGCCCTGCATCGAACAGGGCAAAGCCGGCGGCCAGCACGCAGGTTTCGGTCTGCAACCCACACACCAGCACCCGCTCTACACCCAGTTGCCGGATGTAGTCGATAGCTTCGGCACTTTGCCCATAGCCATGCTTGACGAACACCTGGTCGGCCTCGACCAGGCTCTCGTCCTCGGCCGCCGGGTGCCAGCCGAGTTGGCGCTCGAACGGCGTGACCTGTTCATCGTGCAACTCGACCGAGGCTATGGTGGGAATGTTCGCTGACAACCGCCGCAAACCATCGACCAGCCACTCGGGCGGGCTGAAGGTGGACTGAACATCGACGATGAGCAAAACCTGGCGCATGAGCGGATTCCGGCACGGGCAAAAGGCGCGGAGTATAACGCGAAGCAACTGCCGTGGTCGCGGGACAAGCCCGGGGCAACATTCGGCGACCCCTTGCGCGGGAAAAGGGGGCTGTTGCGCAGCCCCCTGCTGTACCCGTAACAGCTAACCCCAGCGCCCCCTCAACCGGCCAGGATGAAGTCTGCGGCGGTCACCGTGGTTGCATCTGCCACCCCCACCAAACGTATGGAGTCGGCAGCACCGATGCTTACCAAGGTGTCCGCACCAACATCGGCGATGGTCACACTGGCACCAAAGGTGGCTGCGGTGATGTTGAGGGCGGTGATATCCAGCCGGTCCTGGCCACCCGCCGCAATGGCATCGAAATTGATGATCAGGTCGTTGCCAAAGCCTGCAGCGAACTGGAACACATCGTTGCCATCGGTGGCTATCAGGGTGTCGTTACCGGCCCCACCCACCACCGTATCGTTACCTGCCGCACCGTTGAGGAAGTCGTTGCCGGCCCCCCCGATCAGGGTGTCGGTACCCACGTCGCCGAACAATGTGTCGTTACCATCGCCGCCCTGCAGGGTGTCATTGCCGTTGCCGCCATCCAGGCTGTCATCGCCAGCGCCCCCGTTCAGGTTGTCGTTACCGGCCTCCCCCAGCAACGTGTCGTTGCCGCCACCGGCATCGAGGCTGTCGTCCCCCCCTCCACCGCGCAGTTGGTCGTCACCCAGGCCGCCGAACAGCTGGTCGTTCCCGACGTCGCCGTTGAGGATGTCGTTGCCGGCATTGCCGTTGAGCACATCGTTACCGCCGTCGCCGCTGAGCGTGTCATTACCTGCCCCACCGTCGATGATGTTGGCCAGCCCGTTACCAGTGCCGGTGAAGTTGCCCAACCCGGTATACGCCAGGTTCTCGACGTTGGCGGCCATGGTGTGGCTGGCCAGCGTGGTACGTACAAGGTCCGTACCGGCCCCCGTCGCCTCGACCACTACATCCCCGGCGTCATCCACCACATAGGTGTCGTTGCCCACGCCACCCACCAAACGGTCGGCACCCGCACCGCCGTTGAGCAGGTCGTTGCCGGCCCCCCCGTGAGGGTGTTGGCCAGCGCGTTACCGGTACCGGTAAAGGCGCTGCTGCCGGTATAGGTCAGGTTCTCGACGTTGGCGCCCAGGGTGTAGCTGGCCAGGCTGGTCTGCACCTGGTCCGTGCCACCATTGAGTGCCTCGGTGACGGTATCCCCGGCATTGTCGACCAGGAAGGTATCGTTGCCGGCGCCGCCGTTCATGGCATCTGCGCCAAGCCCGCCGTTGAGGGTGTCGTTGCCATCCTCGCCATTGAGGAAGTCGGGGTCGTCACCGCCATTGAGGATGTCGTTGCCAATGCCACCGAACAGCTGGTCGCTGCCGCCCAGGCCGTTGAGCGTGTCGTTGCCGCCCAGGCCCGAAATCACGTCGTTGCCTGTTGTACCGGTCAAAGTGTTGGCCGCATTGGTGCCAACCAGTACTACACCCGGTGGCACGGTAACTGCGGCGGTCGCCGCCGAGGTCAGCGACTCCAGGGTGCCGAAGCCGTCGGTGTAGCGCACGATCACCCGCAGCTGCTGGTTACCCTGGGCGAAGCCAGGGGTGAAGGTGGCCGCCGTAGCCCCGGCGATATCGGCGAAGGTGCCGCCGGTACCTTGCTGCCACTGGAAGCTGAAGGCCCCCAGGCCGTCGATGTCGGCAATTGCGCCGGTGAGTGCGGTCAGCGTCTGGCCCTGGTCGGGTGTGGTGTCACTGATCAGCAACGCACCGGTCGGCGCATCGTTGACGTTGGCCACCGGGTCGAGGATGTCGGAGGCGACGCTTTCCTGCACGCCAAAGTCATCCACGTAGCTGACCACCACGCGCATGTTCTGCCCCACTTGCGCCTGGGTCAGGACGAACGTGCTGCTGATGGCGCCAGCGATGTTGACCCAACCGACACCCCGGTTGGACTGCCACTGGAAGCTGAACTGAGGGTTGCTCAGGCCGTCGGCATCGACGATGGTGGCCGGGTTGGCGGTGAGCGTCTGGTTCTGCACCAGCAGCCCGGTCACGGTCGGCCCGGCGCTCGGCGCGCTGTTCGGCGTCGAATCGACGATTTCCAGCGTGCCCTTGGCATCCTGGTACACCGCACGCACGCGGATGTTCAGGCCGGCGACATCGTCCGTGACGCGGTAGGTCGTACCGGTGGCCCGTGTCGCTTCACCAGCGGCCACTACCGTGATGTCTTCATAAACCCCGGAACCCGGCAGCGCCTCGACTTGCCAGTAGTAGGCCACGGGGCCGTTCACCGCACCGGTCGCATTGCTTGCACTGACATTGTCCGCGTCATGCACGGCGAGGTTGCTGACCCTCAGTAGCTGGCCACTGACTGGCGTATCGTCGCGCAGGCCGGTGGTAGCATCGAGAATCGCCAGGTTGCCGGTGGGGCCGGCGTTGACTGCCGTACCGACGCCAGAGGCCTGCGATCTGTCAGAGAACTGCAGGCGCTCGATGCCGGTCAGGTGGTCGACGCCGTCACGACCGGCCACCAGGTCGGTAACGGTCACCGAGTTGCCATCGACCACCACGCTGTAGTCGGTGGACACCCCTGAGAACACCGCCGTGTCGTAGTGGTCGGTACCGCTGAGGATCTCCCGCACGATCACCAACTGGCCAGGGTTGTAGGTGCCATTGAGCATGAACGGCAGCATCGGCTCCATGCTGTTGAAGCTGGCGATTTCCGGGCCGGTGCCATCGGGGTTGGCGCGTACGCTGATGCGCACGTTCAGCCACTTGTCGCCGTCGAGGATATCGTCGCCACCCCGGCCTTCGAGCAAGTCGCTGCCGCTGCCGCCGAGGATGATGTTGCCGCCGTCATAGAAGGTCGCCCCGGACGCCAGCAGGCCGACCAGGCCGTCGATCAGGCTGATGTTGGTCAGCACGCTGCCGGTAGCACCTGCAGTAGGCAGCGAGGTGGCGTCTTCGCTGTCGCCGCGCAGGAAGTCGCCATGCGTCGACCCCGACAGGCCTTCCATGATGTCGAAACGCACCAGCGTCGAAGCGCCCGAACCCGGTACCGTTGGCACATCGAAGAAGCGGTCGCTCATGTCGATGGACACGCCCTGGGCCAAGTCCTTGAAGGTTGCCCAGTCGTAGCCCGAGCCACCAATGTAACGGTCGCCAAACCCCAGGCTGCCGACCATGATGTCGTCGCCGCCTTCACCGTTGAACTTGTCGTTCTCGTTGCCGCCGACAAATACGTCGTTGCCGATGACCGGGTCGTTGCCGAGCGGGTCGAAGTTGTCGCCAGGCGCGCCGTCCGAGGTGCCCTTCTCGATCCAGTCGTCACCTTCGTTGCCCATGTCCTGCTCGTTGGCCTTGCTGCCGAGGATGAAGTCATTGCCTTGGCCGCCTATGGCTTCGGAGGCGTCCTCACCGGTGACGATGAAGTCATTGCCGAAACCGCCGATGATCAGGTTGATGCCATTACCGCCGTGCAACACATCGTTGCCGTCACCGCCCTGGATGTTGTCGTCACCGCCCATGTCGCTGATGATGTCGTCGCCGGCCCCACCGCGCAGCTGGTCGTTGCCGTCACCCCCCTCGATGCGGTCGTTGCCGGCATCACCCCAGACCGTGTCGTCGCCTTCGCTGGAGACCAGAATATCGTCCCCGTTGGTGCCGCCCAGCACGATGTGCTCGGCACCGGCATAGCGGATGTAGTGGGTGTCCGGGCCAGCCGTCAGCGGGCTGTCGCGGAACACCACCTGCTCGCCGTTTTCGCCCAGTGGGTCGGCGCTGCCAAGGCCCTCGTTGTACTGCTTGGTCTGGTCCAGTTCCAGGTAGAAGCCAGGGTCGGAGAACACCAGGCCTGGCAGGTGGGTGGCTGAGCTGTTGGCCATGATCAGCTTGGCGAACGAGTTGCTTTCCAGCTCGGCATTCATCGACAGGCCCGCGGTGCGCTCCAAATAGTAGAAGCGGTCGCCGTCCTGCAGTTTCTCCATCTGGTTCTCGAACACGAAGTTGAAGGTGCTGCCGAGCATGCCGCCAAATGGCGCTTTTGCTTCCGCCAGGCCGCCGATCCACAGGTCGATGGCATCGACACCAGTCACGGTGACTGCCTTGAGGTCATCGGCAGTACCCAGTACACCGTCCTTGCCGGGCAAGGTTACGTTGGCCCAGGCGCCGCTGCTGTTGAGGAAGTCCATGCGGTCGGCGGGTGCGCCATCGCCGCCGAACACCAGGGCCATGGCCGCGGCGCGTTTCTCCAGCAGGGTGGTGGCAGCGGTGATGGTGCTGTGGGTGCCGTAGGCCGCGATGAAGTTGATCAGCGACTCTGGGTGCTTCAGGTGTTGCACCAGGTCGACCCAGCTGGTGTACGGCTTGAGCTGGGTATCGCCGGTTTGCCCGTAGATTTCGCGGCGCACAGCGTTCAGCGAAGGGATACCGACGTCGCGGCCACGGGCGATGTTGATCGCTGGCAGGTCCAGTGGCAGGCCGAGCAGGTTGTTGCGCAGCGCCTCGGTGACGAACTCGTCGATTTCGTTACCGGCCTGGCGAGTGACCCCGCGCACGATAGCGCTGGTGGCGTCCTCGGGGGTTACGCCACTGGCGGCATAAGCCAGCGGGTTGAGGAAGGCCGCTATCAGCCCCAGTTGCTGGTCGGGGTTGGCGCTGGCCGGGTCCTGGATGACGTTGAAGTCGATGTCGAAGCGGTCGACAGTCTCGGTCAGCATCGAGTGGCCGAAGCGGTACACGGTGTGGGCGAACTCGGCCACGATCGAGGCATCGAGGTCGACGTCGTACACCTGGGTCGGGGCAAAGAACAGGTCGACCCGAGGTTGCACGGTGCGGGCGAACTCCTCGAACACCAGGTGCTGGTACTGCATTTCGGTGCCGAACTTGGCCGCCTGGAACAGCCGCTCGCCATTCCACACCAGGGCACCGATCTCGGCCGGGGTGACTGGCAAGGCGCTGACCGGGTTGAGCAGCCATTCGTTGAGGAAGGCCAGGTCACCCGAGTCGAGCACGGTGTCCATGGTCTGCGCCACCAGCCGGTTGTGCTCGGAGTGGAAGATCGCATGCACGGCGGTCAGGCCGATGTTCTCGTTGACCCGGCCGTCACCGGCGATGTAGTGCGCGTCCAGCAGTTCGTTGTCGTAGGCCAGGTTGGCACCGGTCTGCGGGTTGACCGGCACGGCATTGCCGGCCACGTTGTCGGCATCCGGCGCCAGCACGCCGCCACTGAACACCGGCACGGCATTGTGGGCGATGTCGGCAAGGAACTGGTGCCCGGTACGCACGGCGTTGGTCAGGTCGAGCGGCGCCAGCGGGTTGCCTTCGACCTCCTGGTCATCAGCGGTGCCGGCAATACCGTCCAGGCCTTTCATCACCACCATCGGGTAGCCGTTGGGGCCTTTGATGAAGTTGCCGTAGGCGTCGGTGGCCAGCAGCGGCACGTTGTCGACGTCGGCATCGGTCAGGTTGATGCCGAGCAGGTCGCGGGCCTGGGCCTTGACCACCTTCCAGGTGGCCATGCCGCCAATTTCGGTGTCGTCGGCCGTGCCGAACCTGCCATCAGCGCCCAGGTCGCGATTGGTGATCAATCGGCCCGTGGCGACCGGGCCGTCGTCAGTCATGACATAGGCGCGCAGGAACACCTGGTGCGAGGGATGCGAGCTGTAGGTCTGGTTCTGGTCGACGAACGGCGTGGTGGTGTTGGTGTGTTCGCGGATGTCGTCGGCGTTGCCAAGGATGCCGTCCGGCCCAGGCAGGTTGGTGGCACGGGTTACCACCATGAAGTTGGTGAAGCCACCCTCCACGTACAGCGGGTCATCCGGTTGCAGCGGGATGTAGATGGTACCGGAGCCGCCCTTGGTGACCAGGTCCAGGCCATGGTCGAAGAACTGCCCGAAGAAGGTCATCCACGCGTTGAACGGCGCAGACAGCCCGGCATCGGCAGCGGTGTTCTCGAACAGGTACACGTCATGGTCGTCGGTGGTGCCGAACTGGCCGTCCATGCCTGGGCTTGCGACGATGCGCACGCCATCCTTGAGCACGTCGTCGTTGCCTGCGGCGCCGAAGTTGAGCACGCCATCGGCACCCGGGTCATACGCGGTGGCATAGGCTGCCGGGTTGTTGGAGGTCTGGTCGACAATCAGGTTGCTGATGGTACGTGGCTGCGAATCGAACACCGGCCCGCTGGTCTGCTGGTACGACGACCCCGGGATCGCCGGGGAACCTGGGCCGAAGAAACCGGCTGGCGCACCTTCGGCCGGGTTGAATACCGGGTCGGTCACGCGCGGGAAGACGTTGTCGGCGGCACCGTATTGGGTGTTGTTGTTGCCGTTCAGGTTCATCAGGTTGTTGTTCGAGCCATCCACCGCACGCAGGCCCATGGCTGCGCGGACGTTGGGGATCAGCGAGAGGATGTCCTGCCCGGCGGCATCGGCCTCGGCAATCTTGATTTGCGCGAGGATGAAGTTCAGGTCGGAGCGCACCATGTGCAGGCCGGCACCGCCGTCACTGGCATCCACCACCGGGGTGGCCACTGTCGGCACCACGGGCGCGCCAGGTTGCACCACGGTGGTAGGCTGCGAGTACAGCACTTCGGTGGTGCCATGGGCATCCTGATAGATCGCCTTGACCCGCAGGCTCAGCCCGGCCAGGTCTGGCGACACCTTGAACGAAGTGCCATCGGCGCTCTGGAAGGCCAGGTCACCGGCCGGCAGCAGGATGATGTCCTGGAACACACCGCTGCCCGGGTCGGCCTCGAACTGCCAGTAGTAAGACACCGACCGGTCGGCGAGCGAGCCCGTCGGGTTGCCTGCACTGATGTTGTCGGCGTCGAGCACGGCGGCCACGCTCACCGTCAGCATATCACCCACGGTAATCGCACCGCCGTTGCCGTCGAGCAGGGTCGGGCTGCCGGTGGGTTGTGCGTTCACCCCCTCCACCAGTACGCGCTGGCTATCGGCAAACTGCAGGCGCTCGATGTGCAACAGGGTATCGACGCCATCGCGGCCGGCCACGGTGTCGGTCACGGTCCAGACGTCATCGGCGACATCGGCGGTGCCCTTGGTGTTCTGGGTCACCACGTACTCGCTCTGTAGCCCAGAGAATATTGCCGTGTCGAAGGCGGCCCCGCCGGTCGAAGTCCCGGGCAGGATTTCGCGCACGGCCTTGAGTTGGCCGGGGTTGTAGGTGCGGTCAAGCATGAACGGAATCATGTCGGCCATGCTGTCGAAGCTGGCGATTTCCGGGCCGGTGTGGTCGACGTCGCCAGGGGCGTACACGGCGATGCGCACGTTGAGCCACTTGTCGCCATCGATCAGGTCATCGCCACCCCGGCCTTCGATCAGGTCACTGCCATTGCCGCCGAGCATGATGTTGCCGGTGGCAAAGCCGGTGGTGGGCAGGCCGGCATCCGCCAGGAACTGCTGCAGCCCACGTATCAGCGCCACGTTGGTCAGCGCACTGCCGGTGGCGCCGCCATGGTTGAGAATGGTCACGGCATCGACGTCGTCGCCCTTGAGCACATCGGCGTAGGCCGAACCGGACACCCCTTCGACCTCGGCGAACCGATCCAGAATCGATGCCGGCGAAGCGCCCACCGGGTTGAACACGCCAGCGTTCTGGTTAGGCGCGTTGCCATGGGGCTGAGCCAAGGCGGCCAGGCTGAGGTCCACGGTGACACCCACGCGGTCATTCTTGTTGGTGACCCAGTCGAAACCGGACATGCCGTCCATTTTGTCTTGGGCATCGCTGCCGACGAAGATATCGTCGCCGCCCTCACCGATCATTTCGTCAAAGCCGCCGCCCCCGACGAAGATGTCGTTGCCAATGACTTCGTCACCCAGCAAGGGTGCGAAGTTGTCACCAGGTGCGCCGTCCTGGGTGCCCTTCTCGATCCAGTCGTCACCTTCGTTACCGGTAGGTGGCAGGTTGGTCTTGGCGCCGAGGATGAAGTCGTCGCCCTGGCCGCCGAAGGTGGTGCTGATGTCCTCGGTGGTGATGATGAAGTCCTGGCCATCGCCGCCCAGGATCAGGTTACCGGCAACCCCCATGCTGCCAGCGACGATCACGTCGTTGCCGGCGTTGCCTTCCAGGCGGTTGTCGCCGAACGAATCGGTGATGATGTCGTCGCCCGCGCCACCCAGCACCGCGTCGTTGCCGGCACCGCCTTCGAGCAGGTCATCACCGGCATCGCCATAGAGGGTATCGTCGCCTTCGCTGGAGATGATGATGTCGTTGCCAGCGGTGCCACCCAGCACCACATGGTCTTCACCGGTGTAATGCAGGAAGTTGCCGTCTGGCCCGACAGTATCGGGGTTATCGCGGATCACCAACGGAACGATTTCAACCCCGTTGATCTCGATGCCGCCAGTGGGGTCGGCCTTGCCGTCGGCACCCAGCCCGGTGAACTGGTTGGCCTGGTTCACTTCCAGGGTAAACGTGGGAGTGAGGAACACGGTGTTGGACAGGTGGGTGACGTCGGAGTTGGCCATGATCAGCTTGGCGAAGGAGTTGTTTTCCAGCTCCGTACCAAAATTCATGCCCGCCGTGCGCGACAGGTAGTAGAAGCGGTCACCGTTCTGCAGCGCTTCCAGCTGGGTTTCGAAGACAAAGTTGAAGCTGGAACCGAGCATGCCGCCAAACGGCATTTTCTTCTCGGCCAGGCCGCCGACCCAGAAGTCGATGGCGTCGACCCCGGTCACGGTCACCCCGGCAATGTCGTCGGCCGTGCCGGCGATGCCGTCCGCGCCGGCCAGCGTCACGTTGGCATAGGCACCGGTGCCGTTGAGGAAGTCGAGGCGGTCAAGGGGGGCGCCGTCTCCGCCAAGTACCAGTGCCACGGCGGCGGCGCGCTTGGCGGCCTCGGTGGTGGCCCCGGTAATGCTGCTGTGGGTGCCGTAGGCGGCAATGAAGTTGATCAGCGACGCCGGGTGCTTGAGGTGGTCGGCAAAGTCGACCCAGCTGATGTAGGGCTTGAGCTGGCTGTCGCCGGTGGCGGCATAGAACTCGCGGCGGGCCTCGTTCAGGCTGGGGATGCCGGTATCACGACCGCGGGCGATGTTCAGCGCAGGCAGGTCAAGTGGCAGGCCGAGCAGGTTGTTGCGCAGGGCTTCGGTGACGAACTCGTCGATCTCGTTGCCCACCTGGCGGGTAACACCGCGGATGATTGCGCCCGCCGCTTCATCGGCCGTGGCCCCGCTACCGGCGAACGCCAGCGGGTTGAGGAACGCGGCAATCAGGCCCAACTGCTGGTCGGGGTTGGCCGGGTCGGCAGAAACCGGGTTGAACGCCGGGTCGTAGCGGTCGACGGTTTCGGTCAGCATCGAGTGGCCGAAGCGGTACACCACATGGGCGAACTCGGCGAGGATGGCCGGGTTGATCGAGGTGTCGTAGCCGTTGGGGGCGAGGAACTCATCGATCTGCGGCTGGATGGTGCGGGCGAACTCTTCGAACACCAGGTGCTGGTACTGCATCTCGGTGCCGAACTTGGCAGCCTGGAACAGCCGCTCGCCATCCCACACCAGCGCGGCGATGCCGGCAGGCGTGGTGGGGATGGCGGTGACGTCGTCGATCAACCACTCATTGAGGAACGCCAGGTCGCCCGCGGCCAGCAGGGTGTCCTTGGTCTGCTGCACCAGGCGGTTATGCTCGGAGTGGAACACATGGTGCACGGCAGTCAGGCCGATGTTCTCGTTCACCCGGCCGTCACCGGCGATGTAGTGCGCGTCGAGCAATTCGTTGTCGTAGGTCAGGTTGTTGCCACCCTGCCCGACCGGCTGTGCGTTGCCCACCAGGGTGTCGGCGTCAGCCTGCAGCACACCCCCAACCACCACGGGCGCGGCATTGTGGGCGATGTCGTCAAGGAAGCCATGCCCGGTGCTCACGGCATTGGCCAGGCTGATCGGCGCATTGCGGTCGCCCTCGACCAGCTGGGTGACGTCATCGGCGGTGCCAGCAATGCCATCGGCGCCGTTGTTCACGCGCATGACCACCTGCGGCATGCCGTTGGGTCCGCGCAGGAAGTTGCCGTAGGCATCGGTGGCCAGCAGCGGCACGCTATGCACGTCGGCATCGGTCAGGTTGATACCCAGCAAGTCGCGGGCCTGGGCCTTGACCACTGCCCAGGTGGCCATGCCACCGCTTTCGCCGTTGCCATCGTCGGCGGTGCCGAACTTGTCATCGGCGCCCAGATCACGGTTGGTGATCAGGCGCCCGGTAGCCACCGGCTCACCTGCGGCATTGACCGTGTATTCGCGCAGGAACACCTGGTGCGAGGGATGCGAGCTGTAGGTCTGGCTCTGGTCGACGAAGGGCGAGGTGGTGTTGGGCTGGCTATCGTCGGCGGTACCCACCACGCCATCGGCGCCGGCGGTGCGCACGGCGCGGGACAGCACCATGAAGTTGGTCGGGCTGCCGGCCACGAACAGTGGGTCGTCCGGGCGCAGCGGGATGAACACGATGTCGGTGCTGCTCTTGCTGACCAGGTCCAGGCCGTGGTCGAAGAACTGGCCGAAGAAGGTCATCCAGGCGTTGAAACCGGCGGTCAGCCCGGCGTCTGGCGACACGTTGGGGATGAAGAACACAGGCTTGTCGTCAGCGGTGCCAAACACGCCATCGATACCAGGGCTCATCACCGGCGCGGCACCGCCGTTGGCCTCGACTGCGGCCGGGTTGTTGGCTGTCTGGTCGACGATCAGGTTGCTGATGGTGCGCGGTTGCGAATCGACAACATTGCCGGTGCCGACATAGTTGGCGCGGTAAGAGGCTTCGAGCAGGCGCAGGAACGAGTTGTCGGCTGCGCCGAACTCGCTCTGCCCGGCGACCAGGTTGTTGTAGCTGCCGTCCACCGTGCGCAGGCCGAAGGGTACCTGGCTGTTGGGCAGCAGGTCGCTCAGGCTGGCGCCATCGGCGTGCGCCTCAGCGATGAAGATCTGTTTGAGGATGAATTCAAGGTCCGACTTGCTGAAATTGGCCATTGCAGTTGCCCTCGATCTGTCCGGAGATGACACAGGGCAACAGGGTCCTTCCCGCGCCCAGTCAGTGTTGACGTGCGCAGAATCTGGTTGGGTGTACCGGGCTCAGTAGCCCAGCACTCGTGTGCTGAAACCTCTGGCCTCTTCTTGGCAAGCTGGCACCCCCGTTGCGGGAGGGGCCCTGTAAACCGTGCGCAACAGGTGTAACGCACGTGCATCGATCCCAGCTCGCACAGGGCCCGAATACTTCAGACTAAAGTCGTAGGCCAAAAGCTTGTCAATATTTCGTCAAAAAAATCTCGGCCGATGATAATGCGATGCAACTCACTGTTTTTATGTGACTTATAAAAAGTTCAAAGTAGTTATAGAGCAAAAAGATATTACTGGATGTTTCGTTGCAACCTACGCTGCTACCTGGGGGAGCAGCGCAGCGTTTTGAGCAATATCGCCATCAGTGCGACCCGCCTGCGAGCCGACCAAGAAGCCACAACAGCCGTTGTACGGGGCGCCGCAAGGGCTTCCCGTTTTGTGATAAAGGGAGGCCTCCGATGCCTAAGCCACCACGCACCCGCTCCGAGCTGGCCGACGTGCTGTTTCGCTTGCGCCGCAGCTTCTACGCCCTGGCCGCCTTCAGCGGCGTGATAAACGTCATGATGTTGACGCCAGCCATTTATATGTTGCAGGTGTATGACCGCGCCCTGGTCAGCCGCAATGTCACCACCTTGGGCATGCTCACCTTGCTGGTGGTCGGGCTGTTCCTGCTGATGTCGGCGCTGGAGATGGTTCGCACCCGGGTGTTGATAAGGGTGGGCAACGGCCTGGACATGAGCCTGAACCGGCGCCTCTTCAGCGCTGCCTTCGAACGCAACCTGAGCCGTGCCGGCGGTAACCCGGCCCAGGCCCTGCAGGACTTGGCGCAGGTTCGGCAGTTTCTCACCGGCAACGGCCTGTTCGCGTTCTTCGACGCCCCCTGGACACCGATCTACCTGCTGGTTTGCTACCTGATCCATCCGTGGCTCGGGCTGGTCACCACGATTGGCTCGCTGATCCTCGTCGGCCTGGCCTACCTCACTGAAAAGGCCACGCAAAAACCCTTGGCCGAAGCCAACCAGGCAGCCATGTCGTCGGCCAGCTACGCCAACAACAACCTGCGCAACGCCGAAGTGATCGAAGCCATGGGCATGCTGCCGTCAATCGGCAAGCGCTGGTACCAGGGCCACTTGCGCATCCTGCAGATGCAGACCCTGGCCTCCGACCGCGCGGCGCTGATCAGCAGCACCGGGCGCTTCGTGCGCATCACCCTGCAATCGCTGATCCTCGGCACCGGCGCGCTGCTGGCGATCGAGGGCACGATCACCCCCGGCATGATGATCGCCTGCTCGATCCTGACCGGCCGAGCCCTGGGCCCGGTGGAACAGGTGATCGCCGCGTGGAAGCAACTGCTGGGCTGCCGCCTGGCCTGGGGCAGGCTCAATGACCTGCTGCAGGACTACCCGCAACGGCCACCGAGCATGTCGCTGCAGCGGCCAATGGGCATGCTGGCCGTGGAGAACGTGATCGCCGGCGCCCCTGGCAGCAACACCAGCATCGTACGCGGGGTAAGCTTCAGCCTGGCCCCGGGTGACAGCCTGGGTGTCATCGGCCCTTCAGCCTCGGGCAAGTCTACCCTCGCCCGCCTGTTGGTAGGCGTGTGGCCGGCCCAGGCCGGCAAGGTGCGCCTGGACGGCGCCGATATCTTCACCTGGAACAAAGCCGAACTGGGCCCGTGGCTGGGCTACCTGCCGCAGGACGTGGAGCTGTTCGAAGGCACCATCGCCGAAAACATCGCCCGCTTTGCCGAGGTGGACAGCGACGCGGTGATCCGTGCCGCCCGCAGCAGCGGTGTACACGACATGATCCTGCGCTTCCCGCAGGGTTACGACACCCGCCTGGCCGCCGATGGCAGCCCATTGTCTGGCGGCCAGAAGCAACGCATCGCGCTGGCCCGCGCCCTGTATGGCGAGCCCAACCTGGTGGTGCTGGACGAACCCAACGCCAACCTCGATGACGTGGGTGAAAAAGCCCTGGTCGATGCTTTGGCCGAGCTCAAGGCACGCGGCGCTACGGTGGTACTGATTTCCCACCGGCCCAATGTGCTGTGCGCGGTCGACCAGATACTGATGCTGCGCGACGGTGGTGTGCACATGCTTGGCAGCCGCGACGAAGTGTTCGCCGCGCTGCGCAAGGCCGCGGTGATTCCGGCAACGGCTGCGGCACCGCTGGCTTCGGTCAAAGTACGGGAGTAACCGACCATGCAGATGACTCAACATGCCGAACTGATCCCCGCCGAGAGCAGCCACCTGATCGACCTGGACGCGGGCCGCCCGGTACGCTGGGGCGTATGGCTGGTCATCGCCGGCTTCGGCGGCTTCCTGCTGTGGTCCTGCCTGGCGCCACTGGACGCCGGCGTGGTCGCCACCGGTACGGTCAAGGTCACCAGCAACCGAAAGGCGGTCCAGCACCTGAGCGGTGGCACCGTTGAAGCGATCATGGTGCGCGAAGGCGATGTGGTGAAGAAAGGCCAGGAAGTGGTGCGCCTCGATGCCCTGCGTGCAGTGGCCGAACAAGGCGCACTCAGCGCCCAGTACATCGTCAGCAAGACCGTGGAAAACCGCCTGGAAGCCGAGCGCGATGGCCGCGATACCGTCACGTTCGACCCTGCCCTGCTTGAACACTACGCCAATGACCCACGCCTGCTGGCCGCCATGGACCTGCAACAGCGCCTGCTCGATACCCGCCGCGCGGGCCTTGCCGGTGAACTGAGCATCCTTGAAGAAAACCTCACTGCCTCGGCAGTGCAACTGAAGGGCCTGCAGCAGGTGTACGGCGCCCGCGCCTCGCAGATCGGCTTCCTCAACCAGGAACTGCAAGGCACCCGAGTACTGGCCGCCGAAGGTTATGTACCCCGCAACCGCCTGCTGGAGCTGGAGCGCAGCAATGCCGACCTGTCCGCCGGCCAGGCCGAAAACCTCAATAACATTGCCCGGGCGCGCAGCCAGGCCACCGAGATCAAGCTGCGCATCCTGCAGCGCCAGCACGACTACCTGAAGGAGGTGGAGTCGCAACTGACCGATACCGCCAAGGAAAACACCACCCTGGCCGACCGCTTGCGCGCACTGGACTATGAAGTGACCCACACGGTGATCCGCTCGCCGATCGACGGCATGGTCCAAGGCCTGAGCATCGCCACGGTCGGCGGCATCATCCAGCCCGGGGCCAAGATCATGGAAGTGGTGCCGCTCGACCAACCGCTGCAGGTCGATGCGATGATCCCGGTGCAGGCGATCGACAAGATGGTCCCAGGCCTTGCCGTGGACATCGCTTTCCCGGCCTTCAACCATGCGCAGACACCGAACATTCCCGGCCGGGTAAAAACCATTTCCGCCGACCGGCTGCTCGACGAAGAAAGCAAGCAGCCGTTCTACCTGGCCCAGGTCGAAGTGACGCCGGCCGGCATGGGCTTGCTGGGCAGCAACCACATCCGCCCCGGCATGCCTGCCACCGTCACCATCAAGACCGGCGAGCGCAACCTGCTCAGCTACCTGCTCAAACCAATGCTCGAACGTGTGGACGCCGCGTTCAAGGAGCAATGACATGAAACGCCCATGCCTGATGGTGTGCCTGCTGGGAGTTGCCGTACAGGCCAGTGCCATGGACCTGAAGCAAGCCTGGGACCTGTTGCAGTACCAGGGCCCGATCTACCGCGCTGCCGTGCATGAAAAACAAGCCGGTGGCGAAAACCGCGCCATCGGCGAGGCCGGCCTGCTGCCGCAGATCAACGCCTCGGCCTACTTCAACCAGGTCAATGGCAGCCAGCGCCAGAATGGCCAGGACAATGACCTCGACTATGACTCCAAGGGCGCCAACGTGCGCCTGCGCCAGCCGTTGTTCAACAAGCAGAAGATGGCCGAGTACCGCCAGGGCCAGCAACGGGCCGACTACAGCGTGGCGGTGTTCGACGCCAAGAGCCAGGACGCAGCGGTGCGCCTGGCCGATGCTTACTTCGACGTGCTGCTGGCCAGCGAAACCATCACCCTGGCCAAGGCCAAGCTGAACGCGTTCGAGGAACAGCTGGCATCGGCGAAGCGGCGCAAGGAACTGGGCGCCGGCACCATCACCGACGTCGACGAGTCGGTGGCCCGGCGCGACCTGGCCGAGGCCGATCTGATCGACGCCCAGGACAACCTGGTCAACGCCCGGCGCAAGCTGGAGGAATACATCGGTGAAACCCCGCAGGCGTTGACCACCCTGCAGGCGAGCTTCAGCACCCCGCCGCTGATGCCGGGCAACCTGCAGGAGTGGCTGGTCAAGGCCCAGGCTGACAGCCCGCTGATTCATGCACGCCGGCACAGCTACGCGCTGGCCGAGGAAGAAGTCAACCGCGCCCGCGCCGGGCATTACCCGACCTTGGATTTCGTGGCGGGCTACACCGCGGGCAGCAGCCAGTCGATTTCCGAGCTGAACCAGCGCAACCACTACAGCTCGATCGGGCTGGAGCTGAACATCCCGCTGTACAGCGGTGGCAGCACCAGTGCCCTGTCCCGCCAGGCCAGCGCCAACAGCTCCAAGGCCCTGGATGAGCTGGACGCCACTCGCCAGGAGGTGATTTCCAACACGACCCGCGAATACCGTGGCGTACAGAGTGGCGCCCTGCGCATTCAAGCATTGGAAAAGGCCGTGGCCTCCAACGAACGTTCGCTGACCTCGACCCGCAAGGGCTTCAAGGAAGGTGGCACCAGCACCAACTCGGATGTGCTCAATGCCGAGGAGCTGCTGTATGACGCCCGCCATGACCTGTTCGAGGCCAAGCTCAACTACCTGATGTCGCGCCTGCGGCTGGCCTCGTCGGTGGGCAGCCTGGGGGATGATGATATCGAGCAGATCAATGATTACCTGGGGCCGGAGCTGATAGTCAGCAATTGATAGCCACCTCAAGCCATGCAGTGTCCCTGCACGAGCAGCCTTGAACTGCGAACAGGCCAGCAAGGCCTGACCGGTGGCAACGGTCCCCAAGGCTGATCAGCAGCGCGCCGGTGGGCGCGGAGTATTACGCGTGGCGCCAGGGCCTGGTCAACGCTCATTGGCGCAGTGGGGGTTGATACCATCTACCCATTGTTCAATCTGCCTGAACGCTTGTGATATTTCGGTGTTCGGCAAGTGGCAGGACTAGCAGGACATACCCTTCGAAAACACCGTAATCACCGCTATCGAAGGTTGCGCTTATCAATGCGAAGCGGGCTGTCTCGTCTATACCCGGTGTATAAACTCCTGCCGAAACGCTACCGGGTCCGTAGCGCACCTCCCAGTTGAAGCCCTCCGGCGGGAACGGGGTTTGACTGACATCCAACACCGCTTTCGTACCAGCCGGGTCAACAGTGGCGCTCAGCGTCATGGGCGTCAACTGCCCCATCTCGGTGATCAGTACACAGGTACTGGTTTGTTGGCTTTCAGGGTCTGTCACCTGGATTTCTTCGACGACATAAGCAACCGTGCCCGTGTCGGCTGGGCTGGTGACCGTCACTGCCTGCCCCGTGCCCACAGGTTCGTCCTGATAACGCCATTGCAAGGTCGCAGGATTGCCGAGCGTCCAGGCATTGAAATCGACGTTTCTGCCTGCCTGGGCAACCACAACCGCAGGGTTGGCTTGCAGCATTTCGCGAACCACGGTGATCAAGGCCTTGCTTTGAATTGCCGGAATCAAAATATTGGTGGCTGTTACCAGCAGGTGTGCGCATGACTTTGTCATGTCGCTGGCACTGGGTGCGGTAAAGAAGCCTCCGTTGATAGAAAGAGGAACACCTTCTGCAATGCCGGAAACGGCCTCAACGGACCAACGTACCCGCGCCCAGGCAGGCTCGGCCTCGAATTTCGTGGTTTTACCTGCGAGCAGGGTAGTTTCCATCGGACTGACGTTGAAATAACCAGCAGCGGGATTTACCTTGCCGAAAAAAGCTATATCGTGCGGGGCCAAGAGTTTTGTCCCCGTAAAAATGCTCTGAAAATTTAACCTCAGCACATCGCTCGCTATTTTACTTGTGCGAGACTCGAAAATCAGATTGGTTTTCAGGTTTTCCACCAAACCATCCTGAAGCGAGACAAACCCCGAAGTACCAAAACTGGTAAGACGTTTCCTGAGCGACTGCCTTAACAAGCCCATCGCCGGCTTTACCAAATACGCGAGAAACTCGCTCGCGGAGCCGGAAGAATCACGTGCAGGCGGAGGCTTTATGTCGCCAAAAACCGGTTGAAAGCCAACCCGCTCGGAAAATTCATAGGATTCGCACACCAGTTGTGTCACGCCTTCGGGATCAAAGCTGTATGTCAACTCTGCTTCATAGTGAAAATCTGCTTGCACACGCGCCAGGAAGTCATCCAGGTCAAAGTCTTCGAAGACCAGTCTGTTTCGTATTTCACCCGTGGCGTCATCGATATTACTAAACCCGACCGTCAGGTTGCCACGCATGGACAGACTCATCTTCCACTGATCATCTACATTGCTGATGGTCAACGCATCGGCCATGTCTATGTTGGCTTCCAAAAACTCAAAAGTCCCCGTCACTGTCCAATGAGTGCCAAACGCAGGAATCGCTACCGTCTCGTCAACCCACTGGTGCGGCAGTGTAATATATCCCGCCTTGCAGACAACTTTCGGTAAATCACCATCACGCCGGAGCAACTCAAACTCAGCATTCTTGATCACACGGCTCAAGGCGCTTACGAACTGCGCGAGCAACAACCGTTCCGTGTTGAACAGGACGGTTGCCGAATAGTCACCGTCATTGGGTATTGCGTACTTGTAATCCGCGCCAGGAAAATTCCCTCCCGCTCCATCCTTCATATCGACAAACAGCACGACTGCACCCTCCACATCGGTGGGCCCCCTTCCCCTGGCCTGGGTACGCAGGCTAAACGAGACGGGGCGATGCAAATCGACATTGAGCTTTGACAAATGGCCAATCGGAAACTGACGCTGTTCATCAGGCAGCGCCGAAAATTTCTGCCTGAAAAACTCGGTCAACAAGCGGGTCTCGCCGGTGTAGCACGGCATGGAAAAATTTTCCGTTTCACTGAGATCCAGACTGATCGTGTCAGTTTCATCCACGTGGCCACCAGACGCTTCCAGATCAATGTCCAGACTCAGATCAGCGTGTTGCACACCCCCTAGCACATCCAACTGGCGCACTTGCCACTGTTGACTCTTGTACATCAGCGAGTACACATTGGCTTCAGCAATTGTCATCAGCAGGTGCGCCTTGTTACCGGCAAGGTTCACATCGAAAATCAATCTGGGCAAAGTGAGATTACAATTGGACAAGGCAAAACGATAGTCAGCCCCGTTGCTGATGAATCCGGAAATGGGCGGTAAACGATCCGCTGTATTGAAGCGCCGGATGGATGTTTGCTTCAATAGCGCATTAATCTTTCCTCCATCAAAGAAGAAAACCATGTCCCAGCCCAACAGACGTGATTCTTCACCTAACCACTTGACCAGTTCTTCGGTTGAATAATCCATGGCACTCTCCATTTGTACATTGCGGGAGCCAAATACTTGAGCGGCTGTTCAGAACACTCGCGCTTCATTTGATGTGCAGACGGATTTCGCTACAACTGGCAGTTTTGTCAGGTGCCATGCCATTTACCTGGTTCATTTTGCCCCTGCCTAGGCCCGAACCACCGCTGTACAGACCGCCCTTTTCGATGCGGTCGTTCACGGTTTCAAGGAAGGTGGTACCAACCCTGAAGGCTGCCGTAGCTGCGACGTATTCCTTCAGGCTATGATCGGTCACCCTGCCGCGGACACCCTGAGCCATGCCCGTAGACCTGCAAGCGTTGTATCCCAGGCTGATCCACCTGATGCTGGATACGGTATTCGTGGTCGACAGGGACAACCAGATCGTGTTCGTCAGTGATGCCTGCAAGACACTGCTGGGCTACGAGGCCTGCGAACTGATCGGTACGCCGATCACCCGCTACATGCACCCTGACGACCTCGCGGCCACGCGCGCCTCGATCATGCGGGTGATGAACGGCCAGCCGCACTACGACTTTTGCAACCGTTACCTTCGCAAGGACGGCAGCGTGGTGCACATTCTGTGGTCGGCCTGCTGGTCTGATGAGGCCCAGGCGCGTATCGGCGTGGCACGGGACGTTACCGCCCAGCGCAAGGCCGAAGACGAACTGCGCTTCCTCGCCCATCATGACCCGCTGACCCGGCTGGCCAACCGCGCCATGTTCAATGAACGGCTGGACACCGCCCTGGCCGCGGCCCGGCGTCACAACCGCAGGCTGGCCTTGCTGTTCCTCGATATCAATGACTTCAAGCAGATCAACGACAACCACGGCCACAGCGTGGGTGACCGGGTACTGTGCACGCTGGCCCGCCGCCTGGAACGCTGCGTAGGGGCGGCTGGCACGGTAGCGCGGATGGGCGGCGACGAATTCACCGTACTGTTGCCCGACTGCCCGTCGCCGGAGGCCATTGCCACGCACGTACAGCACATTCTCGCGGTCATGGCCGAACCGCTCGACGCCGAGTTTGCCGGCATCGATGCACCGTCCTGCAGTATTGGCGTGGCCCGCTTTCCCGAAGACGGCAACGATGCCGACATGTTACTGCGCCATGCTGACGGGCACATGTACCGAATCAAGCGCCAACGCGCTGCGACTGGCTGAAAGCAAGGGCACACCGCATGGCTGAACACCTGCAAGAAACTGCCGGGCAAACACCCGCCTCTGTCGGCCTGGGCCAGGCATTGCTGTTCTGGCTGAAGCTGGGTTTCGTCAGTTTCGGCGGCCCGGCCGGGCAGATTGCGATCATGCACCAGGAGCTGGTGGAGCGGCGCCGCTGGATCAGTGAGCGGCGTTTCCTGCATGCCCTCAACTACTGCATGTTGCTGCCCGGGCCCGAAGCCCAGCAACTGGCCACCTACATCGGCTGGCTGATGCACCGCACCTGGGGCGGGGTGATTGCCGGCGCTCTGTTCGTGCTCCCGTCGCTGTTCATCCTGATCGGCCTGTCGTGGGTGTACCTGACCTGGCGCGAAGTTCCGGTGGTCGCCGGGCTTTTCGAAGGGATCAAGCCGGCCGTGACCGCCATCGTCGTGCATGCCGCCCACCGCATTGGCACGCGGGCGTTGAAGAACGGCTGGCTATGGGCGATTGCCGCGGCCTCGTTCGTGGCCATTTTCGCGCTTGACGTCCCCTTCCCGCTGATCGTGCTGGCGGCCGCACTGCTGGGTTATGTCGGCGGCCGGCTGCGGCCAGCACAGTTCGCGCCCGGTGGGGGCCACAGCGCAGTCAGGGCCCGCCAGTGCCCGGCGCTGATAGACGACAATACCCCGATACCCGCGCACGCCTGCTTCAGCTGGGGCCGCCTGGTGACCTTGCTGCTGACGGTTGCGGCGCTTTGGCTTCTGCCCATGGGCCTGCTGATGGCGACCTTTGGCTGGCACGGCACACTGACGCAAATGGGCTGGTTCTTCACCAAGGCGGCGCTGCTGACTTTCGGCGGTGCCTATGCGGTGCTGCCCTATGTCTATCAAGGGGCTGTCGGCCACTATGGCTGGCTGTCGCCCACGCAGATGATCGATGGCCTGGCGCTGGGCGAGACCACGCCCGGGCCGCTGATCATGGTGGTGGCCTTCGTCGGTTTCGTCGGTGGCTACCTGCAGCCGATGTTCGGCGCCCACCAGGCGTTCCTAGCGGGCGCAGTGGCAGCGAGCCTGGTGACCTGGTTCACCTTCCTGCCCTCGTTCCTGTTCATCCTCGCCGGAGGCCCGCTGGTGGAGTCGACCCATAACGAACTGAAGTTCACCGCCCCACTGACCGGGATCACTGCGGCGGTGGTGGGGGTAATCCTCAACCTTGCGCTGTTCTTCGGCTACCACGTGCTGTGGCCGAACGGGTTCGATGGCGCGTTCCACTGGTCCTCGGCTGTGATAGCGCTCGCGGCGGCTGTGGCGCTGTTCCGCTACAAGCGCGGGGTGATACACGTGTTGATCGGCTGCGCCGTTGCCGGGCTCGCCCTTCATCTTTTCCGCTGATGGAGCCGATCATGCGCAACCCTGAAGACGCCTTGCTCGACAGTTGGCACCATAACGCCCAAGTCTGGATCGACGCCGTACGCAACAGCGCCATCGAGAGCCGTCGCCAGGTCACTGACCAGGCCATCCTGCTGGCCATCCTTGGCCGCCAGCCCGAACGGGTGCTCGACCTGGGCTGCGGTGAGGGCTGGCTGCTGCGCGCGCTGGCCGACCGGGGTATCGAGGCCGTGGGCGTCGACGGCGACAGCACCCTGGTGGATGCAGCGCGAGTTGCGGGCGCGGGTGAGGTGCACCTGGCCAGCTATGCGCAGTTGGCTGAGGCGAAGGTGCCTGTTGGCAAGGACTATGACCTGATCTGCGCCAACTTCGCGCTGTTGCACCAGGACATCATTGAACTGTTGTCGGCCATGCGTACTTTGCTGGTGCCAGGCGGTGCGCTGGTGATCCAGACCCTGCACCCGTGGAGCGTGGCCGGCGGGGATTATCAGGATGGCTGGCGAGAGGAGTCTTTTGCCGGGTTCGCCGGGGATTGGCAACCGATGCCTTGGTATTTCCGCACCCTGGCCAGCTGGCTGAATGCGCTGGACATGGCGGGGTTGAGGCTGGTCAGTCTGCAGGAACCGCAGCATCCGCAGAGCGCGGTGCCGCAGTCGTTGTTGATGGTGGCTGAGCATCACTGAATCGGGCCGCAATAATCCTGTGGAAGCAGGGTTCACCCCACTCCCACAAGACAGACCGGTGCAGGCGACTACAGCACCGGCTTGCGCGCCGCCCCGCTACGGGCCTTGGCCATGGCTGCCAGGCGCACCGCAACGTTGGCAGCGCCGTAACCAGCGTACCCCGCCTTGCGCTGAATGATCTCGAAGAAGAAACGCTCCTCGAACGGCTCGGTATAGACGTGGAACAGTTCGCCACCTTGAGCGTCGCGGTCGTACAGCACGTTGTAGTACGCCAGCTCACTGAGGAACTCGTCGTCGAAATCGAAACGCGCCGCCAGGTCGTCGTAGTAGTTCAGCGGGATTTCCAGCAGCGGTACCCCTGCCAGCTTGGCCCGCGCCACTTCGCGGAAGATGTCGTCACAATCGAAAGCGATGTGATGCACGCCCGAACCACGGTAGCTTGACAGCGCATGGGCGATGGCGGTGTTGCGGTTTTCCGAGATGTTCAGCGGCAGGCGCAAGGTGCCGCACTGGCTGCGCAGGGCGCGGCTCTTGACCAGGCCATACGGGTCGGGCAACACCACTTCGTCGTCGGCGGCGAAGTCGAACAAGCTCTTGTAGAACAGCACCCAGCTGTCCAGCGACTCGGCCGGCAGGGCCAGGGCCATGTGGTCAATGCGGCGCAGGCCGCCGGTAGCGGTTGCGTTGTTGTCCAGGCTGAAGTCGGTGTCGTACAGGGTGTGGCCGGCAGTGCCCTGCTCCACCAGGTACAGCAGGCTGCCATCGGGCGCACGCACCGCCGGCACTTCGCATTCGTTGGGGCCGACCAGGCCGCGGAACGGCTGGCCACGGAAGGCGGTGGCACGCTTCAGGGCCGCTTGCTGGTCCTTGACCCGCAGCGCAGTGGCGCACAGCGATGGGCCATGGGCCTCGAAGAAGTTGTGGCCAAAGGAATACGGTTCAGCGTTCAGCACAATGTTGATATCACCCTGGCGCAGCAGTTGCACTTCTTTGCTGCGGTGCTTGCCGGCTTCGGCAAAGCCCAGGCGCTTCAGCCAGTTGCCCAGGCGCGCGCCGACGGCTTCGTCGACCGCGAACTCCAGGAACTCCACGCCGTCATAAGCGCTGGCTGGCGGCGGGGAGAACAGCACGCCAGGTTCGATCGGCGTGTTTTCCTGCTCCAGGCGCAAGCGGGTCTGCTCTTCGAGGTACAGCAGCGAACGCAAGCCGTCGGCGGCATTCTGCCGGGTCGGTGCGGCGCGGAAGCCATCGTTGAAGATTTCCAGCGACAGCGGGCCACGGTAACCCGTGGCGAGGATCGGCGCCAGGAAACCGGCCATGTCCATTTCGCCCTGCCCTGGGAAGCAGCGAAAGTGGCGGCTCCACTCCAGCACATCCATGGCCAGGATCGGCGCATCGGCCATTTGCACGAAGAAAATCTTGTCGCCGGGGATGTCGCGGATCGCGCTGGGGTCACCTTTGAGCGACAAGGTGTGGAAGCTGTCGAGGATCACCCCGAGTGCCGGGTGGTCGGCCTGGCGCACCAGGTTCCACACTTGCTGGTAAGTGTTGACGTGGCGGCCCCAGGCCAGCGCTTCGTAACCAATGCGCAGACCACGCTTGCCGGCATGTTCGCCCAGCAGGCGCAGGTCGTCGACCAACAGTTGCTCGTCACCCAGGGCATCGGCCTGGACGTTGCTGCACACCAGCACCAGGTCGGTACCCAGCTCCTGCATCAGGTCGAACTTGCGTTCGGCGCGGTCGAGGTTTTTCTGCAGGCGGTCACGGCGGCAGCCTTCAAAGTCGCGGAAAGGCTGGAACAAGGTGATGGCAATGCCCAGGTCGGCGCACATCTGGCGCACCTGGCGCGGGCTGCCAGCGTAATAGAGCAGATCGTTCTCGAAGATCTCGACGCCGTCAAAACCGGCGGCGGCGATGGCTTCGAGCTTTTCCGGCAGAGTGCCGCTCAAGGACACGGTAGCGATCGAACGCTGCATGGCGGGAGTTCCTTGTTGTTGGAGGAATACGGTGCCATTCGGGCAAACAACCCCTGTCACAGTTTATGGCACGATCGATTATTCGCAGGTAAAGTCGTCGCTTCAATCTCTTTGTACGGAATGGTTAGTTTTGCGTTCGATTATCGCACAAAACCCGTTTTAGCGAATTGCTAGACCGCGGGCCCGTGGTCAACATGGACCACAGACGCAGGCACACCGACCGTTGCCTCCTGCCTTGGCATAACCTCTGGCGGAACCTGCGCAAACAACAATAACAACGGAGACAACGATGGCTCACTCCAGCTCGCAAGCAAAGAAAGCGACCGCCAGTGGATGGATAGGCTCGGCACTCGAGTACTACGACTTCTTCATCTACGCCCAGGCCGCTGCGCTGATTTTCCCGCAGATTTTCTTCCCTAACACCGACCCGAAAATGGCCATCATTGCCTCGTTGGCCACCTATGGCGTGGGCTACCTGGCACGCCCGATCGGCGCCTTCGTACTGGGCCACTGGGGTGATACCCGCGGTCGCAAGAACGTCCTGCTGCTGTGCATGTTCCTGATGGGCCTGTCGACCATGGCTGTCGGCCTGCTACCCACCTACCACGACATCGGCTACCTCGCACCGGCCTTGCTGGTGGTGTTGCGCCTGATCCAGGGCTTTGCCGTGGCCGGGGAAATTTCCGGTGCCAGCTCGATGATCATGGAGCACGCGCCGTTTGGCCGAAGAGGCTACTACGCCAGTTTCACCCTGCAAGGTGTGCAAGCGGGCCAGGTCCTGGCGGCGGCGGTATTCCTGCCACTGGCTTACTTCATGCCCAGCGAAGCCTTTACCGAATGGGGCTGGCGCATTCCGTTCCTGATGAGCGCCATCGTGCTGATTGCCGGCTTCATCATCCGTAAGGAAGTGCACGAAACCCCGGCGTTCGTTCAAGAAGAGAAACAGGACAAGGTTGCCAAGTCGCCCATCAGCGAGGCCTTCCGCCACAGCTGGAAGCACATGGTGCTGGTGATGTTCATGGCCCTGATGAACGTGATCCCGGTCGTGGCCACCATCTTCGGTGCGGCCTACGCGGTTCAGCCGGCGTATGGCATCGGCTTCGACAAGAGCGTGTACCTGTGGATTCCGGTGGTCGGCAACATCGTCGCGGTGCTGGTGATCCCGTTCGTGGGCAACCTGTCGGACAAGATCGGCCGTCGCCCGACCATGATCGCCGGCTGCCTGGGCTCTGGCCTGCTGGCCTTCGTCTACCTGTATGCGATCAGCATCCAGAACGTGCCAATGGCGTTCGCCGCCTCGATCGTCATGTGGGGCATGGTCTACCAGGGTTACAACGCGGTGTTCCCAAGCTTCTACCCAGAGCTGTTCCACACCCGCTACCGCGTTACGGCCATGGCCATCGCGCAGAACATCGGCACCATGCTGACCGCCATGCTGCCTGCGCTGTTCGCAATGGTTGCCCCACCCGGCTCGGACAACATTCCGCTGGTAGTCGGTGGGCTGGCTTTCTTCATCACCGGCGTGTGCGCCCTGGCGGCCTACATTGCCCCGGAAACCCACCGCCTGGCGATGGACGACCTGGGCAACCCGGACGCCAAGCCGATGGAAAAGGCAGCCTATGAAGCCAGCCGTAAAGGTAGCTTTCAGGCGGTGAGCCACTGATAGATTGCAGGGGCTGCTTTGCAGCCCCTTCGCGGGCAAGCCCGCTCACACAGGTACCGTACAGGCTTCAGCCCTGATGCGATGCTGTGAGAGCGGGCTTGCCCGCGAAGGCTTCAGCCTTTGATCACGTCCTGCAGACGTGCCCACAGCCGCTGCACATCCTCCCGCTCGGTCGGCAGCGCACCGATCGAAACCCGCACCATCCACCGCCCGTCCAGTGTAGCCGGCGTCACATAAGCATCGCCGGATGCATTCAGCCGCTCGGCCCAGCCCTTGGTATGCGCATCCAGCGCCTCCCCTTCAAGCCCCGCCGGTCGATGGCGAATGCACAAGGTCTGCAGCGGTACTGGCGCCAGCACTTCCCACTCCGCCGCCGCCTCGACCTGCCCCGCCAGCCACTGGGCATTATCCAGGTCACGCCGCAGCCGCGCCTGCAATGCGTCGACACCCTCGCTGCGCAACATGAACCACAGCTTCAACGCACGGAACCGACGGCCCAGCGGTATCCCCCAGTCGCGCAGGTTCTTCACCTCGCCATCCACTGCCGACTGCAGGTAGCTGGGATTGGTGCTCATCACCCGGATCAGGTGCTGCGGATCGCGCACGTAGTAGATCGAGCAATCGAAGGCCACACCCAGCCATTTGTGCGCGTTGACCACCACCGAGTCGGCCAGCTCGATGCCGTTCCACATCCAGCGGCACTCGGGCAGGATCATCGCCGAACCGGCCATGGCCGAGTCAACGTGCAACCACAGCCCATTGGCCTGGGCGATTTCGCCCACCGCGCGCAGCGGGTCGAGGGCAGTGGTCGTCGTGGTGCCGGTGGTGGCAACCACGGCGCACGGCTGGTTGCCGGCAGCCAGGTCCTGTTCGATCGCCGCCTGCAGTGCCTCTGGGCGCAGGGCATAGCGTTCGTCGGTGGGAATCAGGCGGATATTGTCGCGGCCAAAACCTGCCAGCAGTGCAGCCTTGTCCACCGAGCTGTGGGCGTGGGCGCTGACATACACGATCAAAGGCTTGGGCTCGGCCTGCAGGCCACCACGTACCAGGGCGTAGTCAGTGGCGCGTTCACGGGCACTGATCAGCGCCACCAGGGTGCTGGTCGAGGCAGTGTCCTGGATCACCCCACTCCACTGGGCAGACAGGCCAAGCAACTGGCGCAGCCAGTCGAGGGTGGTTTCTTCCAGTTCGCTCAGGGCCGGGCTGGATTGCCATGACAGGCCCAGCACGCCCAGACCAGTACTGAGGAAGTCCCCCAGCACCGAGGACAGGGTGCCATTGGAAGGGAAATAGCCATAGAAATCCGGGTGCTGCCAATGGGACAGGCCGGGCATGACCAGGTTATTGACGTCGTCGAGAATGGCCGCGAAAGGTTCGCCTTGTTGAGGGGCAGTTGCGGGCAAGGCGGCCTTGAGATAGCCAGGTTCGACCTGGGCCATGACCGGGCGTTCGCCCACGGTCTGGCGGTAGTCGGCAATCAGGTCGATCAGTTGGTGGCCGTACTGGCGGAATTGTTCGGGGGTCACGCTAGCTCTCCTGGGGGTTATCCATTGCCTGTGCTGGCCCTTTCGCGGGTAAACCCGCGCCTACAGCCGCGAAGAAACCGCACAATCAACACAATGCCCCAGTCTAGGCACCTATCCCCAGCCGAATAACCCCGCTTCCCGCATAGCTGCTATGGCGAACCCGCATGCCCGCCCTGCACCCCGAACTGCGACTGGCGCCACAACTCGAATACCCGGTTACGCAACCAGCGGTGCTCGGCCGAGGCCTGCAGGCGCTGGTGCCACACGACCCAGTACCGCTGGCTGTGGTCAATGAAGCCCAGTGGCCGCCAGGCCAGGTGATGTAAACGGCACAACTGCCGGGCAATATGCTCGGGGACCGTGGCCACTGCCTGACTGTTGGCAATCACTTGTACCGTGGCGCAGAAAAACGGCACTTCCAGGCTGACCCGCCGCTGCAGGCCTTGTGCACGCAAGTGCCGGTCGATGAAGCTGTCCTTGTCGCCACCGCCCGAAATGCGCACATGCTTGTACGCCAGGTAGTCGGCCTGGCTGAGCGCGGCCTGCGCGGCCAGCGGGTGATCCTGGCGCATCAGGCATACCGCGCGGTCCTCACCCAACAGCCGTCCGTGCAGGTTGGGCGGCGACTCGTCGAACAAGGTGGTCGCCAGGTCGATTTCTCCGCTGGCCAGCAAGGCGTACTGGCCGGCCTGCCAGGTGCGGTACTCCAGCGACACACCTGGCGCTTCGCGCTCCAGCGCCGCCACCAGCAGCGGCAGCATGTGCTCGGCCACATAGTCCGAAGCGGCCAGGCAGAACCGCCGCTCGCAACGCGCCGGGTCGAAGATGGCGGGCTGGCGCAGCGCGTGCAGTTCTTCGAGCACCTGGCGCAAAGGCTCGACCAAGGCTTCGGCGTGTTCGCTAAGCACATAACCACGCCCTTGGCGCACCAGCAACGGATCATCGAAAGCTTCACGCAGGTGGGCCAGCTGCCGGCTCAGGGCCGATTGGCTGACACCCAGGCGCTCGGCCGCGTGGCTGAGGTTTTTAAGCTGCAACAGGTGGTCGAGGGTGCGCAGGTGGGCGAGGCTTAGGGAGGCGAAGGTGGGGTTCATGCAGGCTCCCTGCGGTGGAATTCAAGGGCCCTCTCGCGGGCAAGCCCGCTCTCACAGGGTTCTCACACGGTTCAGCATCGTGAAAAACCTGCGGGAGCGGGCTTGCCCGCGAACAGGCCGCAACGCGGCCCCGACGATTACTCGGTCAGGCCAACATAGACGTTCTGCACGTCATCGTGCTCGTCGATCGCCTCGAGGAACGCTTCGACCTCGGCCAACGCTTCAGCACTCAGGCTGGCCGCGCTTACCGGGTTTTTAGGGGTGTAACCGATTTTCGCCGCAGTCACGGTGAAACCATGCTCTGGCAGGGCCTTCTGCACCGCGTCCAGGTCGGTGGTGTCGGTGATGAACAGGGTTGAGCCCTCTTCTTCACCTTCCTCGAAGTCCTGGGCACCGGCTTCGATCGCGGCCATTTCCGGATCAGCGTCAGCGCTCGCAGGCGTGGCTTCGATCAGGCCTACATGGTTGAAGTCCCACGCTACCGAACCGCTGGCACCCAGCTGGCCCTTGCGGAACAGCACGCGGATCTGCGCGACGGTGCGGTTGATGTTGTCGGTCAGGCACTCGACGATCAACGGCACCTGGTGCGGAGCGAAACCTTCATAGCTCACCGCATGGTATTGCACGGCATCACCGTCCAGGCCTGCGCCCTTGCGGATTGCCCGATCCAGGGTCTCGCGGGTCATCGAAGCCTTCTTGGCTTGCACGATGGCCAGGCGCAGGCGCGGGTTCATATCAGGATCGGCACCCGACTTGGCCGCGATCTGGATTTCCTTGGACAGCTTGCCCATGATCTTGCCTTTGGCATTGGCCGCTGTTTCTCTATGTTTGGCTTTCCACTGTGCGCCCATGTCGACTCTCTTGTTTCAGCGGCCGGTTCAGGAAGCGACCGGCCAAAAGTGGGTGCATTTTATACGCCCTCGAGCATGGGATCGACAAGAAATCTCATCAGCCTTTATCGGCCTTGCCCGCCGCTGCGGCAAACCGCGCCAACCGCACGTCCAGTCTTCGCGGGCGCACACCACGATCTTCGGCCTGCTCCTTGCGGCGGATGGCATTGCGCACCATCAGCGAGCCCAGGTAGCGGATCGGCTCGGGCGGGAACAGCCCCAGCGGCCCTTTGACCAGCGGCGACCGGGTCCACGGGTTGTCCAGCCCCAGCGCCAGCGACGAAAGAATCTGCCCGCCCATGTGGCACGGGCCAACACCGCTGCCGGAGTAACCAAAGCCGTAGAACACGTTGCCCTGCCCGTCCAACCGACCAAAGAACGGCAGGCCGGTCACCGAGCGATCCGACGGCCCGTTCCAGCTGGCCGCCAGTGGCACCTCGGCCAAGGCCGGGAAAAAGCCGCCAAGGCTTTCGCGCAGCAACCGCCGATACGGCGACGGCTGGTCGAATACCGGCAACATGCGCCCGCCATAGGCAAACGTGTTGCCGCCCTTGCCGAGCATCAGCCGGCCATCGGAGGTGTTGTGGTAGTAGTGCACGAAAATACGCGAGTCGAGCACGCTGATCCCGCTGTCCAGGCCGATCTGGCGCAGCAGCTCGGGGCACGGTTCGGTAATGACCATGTCGCTGGAAACGATCGCCACACTGCGCTCGAACTGCGGGAAGACGCGGGCCATCCAGGCATTGAGGCCCAGCACTACACGGTCGGCGCGCAGCGTGCCGTGGGCCGTGCGTACCTGCACCGGGGCGCCGTGCTCCAGGCCGGTCATGGCGGTGCCTTCGTAGAGGCGCACGCCGCGCTGCAAGGCCACCCGGCGCAGGCCGCGCACCAGTTTGCCCGGCTGCACGGTGGCGGCGGCCGGCGAGAACCAGCCTTCCAGGTGCCGTGCCGAACCGGCCAGGCGCTGCACCTGCTCCAGCGGCAAGCGGCGGAACGAGTTGACGCCCTTGTGCTCCAGCGCGGCGATCACCGCGTCGGTGGCACCGACCTGGGCTGCGTTGGTGGCCGTGTACAGCGTGCCGTCCAGGCGGAAGTCGCAGTCGATGCCATTGGCCGCGCAGAACACCCCGATGTCTGTGATGCTGCGCTCCGACTCGCGCACCAGCCGCACCGCCTCCGCCGCCCCGAACAGGCGTTCGAGCGTGAAGTACTTGGCCGACCAGGACAACGCACAGCCCCCATTGCGGCCGCTGGCACCGGCACCACAGATGTCGGCCTCGATCAGCACCACATCCAGGGCCGGTACCGCTTCCTTGAGCATCAGCGCCGTCCACAGGCCGGTGTACCCACCGCCGACAATGCACACATCGCAACGGGTATCGCCTTGCAGCGGCGGACATACCGCCTCCTGCGCCGAATCCAGGGCCTGTTGCAGCCAGAAGGGTCTCATTCGCTCGCTTTCCTTTAAGTACGCAGTGGCTTGATTGCCATGCTGGTGTTCGGTGCCACGTCGGTGCCTTGCGCGCTGCTGGCCGGGCGGCTGTTCCAGTGCGGCAGCAACACCAGCGCCGAGAACAGCGCGCAGCCCGCGAACACGATGAACACCGTGACGCCGTCGAAGTAACCCGGCAGCAGCCCACCCAGCACCGCGCCCACCGAGCCACAGCCGTTGACGAAACCTGCTGCGGTGGCACCGGCCTTGGCGGTGCCGAAGTCGATGGCTGCAGCGCCGCTGATCATCGAGTCCGGCCCGTACAGGGTCAGGCCCATGACGAACAGCAAGGCCACCACCAGCAGCACGCTGCCGGTGTGCATGGCCGCCATGAACAACGCCAGTGTCACGGTCAGCAGCACCAGGCTGATCACGCAGGCCGGCATGCGCCGGGCGCCAAACAGTTTGTCCGAGGCCAGGCCGATCATGATCGGGCCAAGCAGCCCGGCCAGTTCGAAAGCAGTCGGGATGATTGCCGCGCCCACTTTGCCCACCGAGGGCATCTGCTCGAAGACGATCACAGGGCCCCACAGCAAGATGGCGTAGCGCGCAGGCTTCAGCAGGAAGTACGCCAGGCCCAGGGTCAACACCGTTCGGTTGCGCAGGATCTCCCGCAGTGGCGCCCACACGCTGCACAGGTTGTCGGCCGGGGCCATGCTTTGCGGCTCGGGCTCAACCGCCGGCAAGCCGACGTCCTCGGGTTTGTTGCGCTGCAGGAAGAAGAACAGCACCGCCACCAGCGCCACCACTGCCGCGCTGGAGAAGAACGCCGCATGCCAGGTACCCACCAGGGTGTAGGCCCACCAGCCCGCGAACGGCGAGGCCACCAGGCCGCCGAAGGCATAGCAGGAACTCCACAGGCCCAGCACCCGCCCGCGCTGCGAAGCCGGGAAGAAGCTGCCGATGTTCTTGCACAAGCCGGCCCAGCCGGTGGATTGCGCCAGGCCCTGTACCAGCATGCAGGTGGCGAAGATCGGGAAGGTTGCATAACTGCCCATCACTACTGCCGCCGCCGCAGAAATCAGCAACCCGCCCAGCACGACCACGCGCGGGCCGAAGCGGTCGGCAAGCATGCCCCAGGTGAATTGGCCCACGGCATAGGCGGCCAGGTAGATGGCGTCCAGGTTGGCCATGGCGGCCTTGTCGAGCATGAAACCTGGGTCTTCGGCGATGCCCAGCTTGGCCACCGAGAAGGCTTTGCGGGTGAAGTAGAAGGCGGCGTAAGCCAGCCAGGTGATGGCGAAAATCTGGATGCGCCAGCGTTTGAACGCGGCTAGGGATTGATTCATGTAAGTCTGACCTCTTGCTCAAGTGTGCCGGCAGAATGTGAAGAAACGCCTGTCTTGTTCTTGTGTTACGCACAGCGATGACGAGGCTGTCATCGGGTCAGGTGGCGCCGTGTGAGCGCCATGGCCCTGGCGGCATTCGTGGTGCCAGCGTCGGGCTGAAATCCATGGAAACAGTTGCTGTAAGATAAATAAAATCGATTTATCGTATTACACACATAAGCCCAGCTTGTTACTGAGGTCGTCATGTCGGTGTCCCACGCTCAACTCAAGGCTTTCCACGCGGTGGCCGTGCACGGCAGCTTTACCCGCGCCGCCGAAAAGCTGTTTCTTACCCAGCCTGCGGTGTCCGATCAGGTACGCAAACTGGAGGAGCGCTTCGGCGTATTGCTGTTCCACCGCAACAAACGCTCGGTGCAGCTCACCGACCTTGGCGAGCGGCTGCTGGGCATCAGCCAGCGCCTGTTCGCCTGCGAGGCCGAGGCACAAGAGCTGCTGCACGACTCGCGTGCGCTGCACACCGGCAGCCTAGTGCTGGCAGTGGATGCGCCGGTGCACGTGCTGCCGCAGATCGCCCGCTTCTGCCAGCGCTATCCAGGCATCCAGGTGAAGATCGAAACCGGCAATACCGACGAATCGCTGGCGCGGCTGTTCAGCTATCAGGCCGACCTGGCCCTGCTGGGGCGCGATGTCGACGATGAGCGCCTGCATTGCCTGCCGCTGCGTCGTGACCCGATGGTGGCGTTCGTTTCCCACCACCACCCATGGGCCAGCCGTGGCTCGATCAGCCTGGCCGACCTGGACGACACGCCACTGGTGCTGCGCGAGCCCGGCTCGGTGACGCGGCAGACGCTGGAGGAAGAGATGCAACGTGCCGGCCTGCGGATACGCGCAGCGATCCAGGTGGAAGGCCGGGAGGCGGCGCGTGAAGCGGTGGTGGTAGGGATTGGCGTGGGCGTGGTGTCGGCGGCGGAGTTCGGTGCCGATGCGCGGGTGTGTGCATTGCCGATCGTCGATTGCCAGCGGCATTTGACCGAGACCCTGGTGTGCCTGAGCGAGCAGCGTACGCGCCGGGTGGTGGCGACTTTCCTGCAGATGGTCGAGGAAGGAGTCTAGGCCTGTGCTGGCCTTTTCGCGGGCTCGCCCGCTCCCACAGGTCCTGCGCGGCATCCGGAATCTGTGGTGATGCCGTGGGAGCGGGCGACCCTGCGAAGGGGCCAGATCAGGCAACCCGACTATGCTGGGATAACTCCAATCCCCGGGCACCCAACCCATGCTCTACCGCCTTGCCGCCGACACCCTGGTGCTGCTGCACCTGGCCTTCATCCTGCTGGTGCTGTTCGGCGGGCTGCTGGTGCTGCGCTGGCGCCCTGCCCTGTTGCTGCACCTGCCGGTCCTGGCCTGGGGCCTGGCGGTGGAGTGCCTGCACCTGGGCTGCCCGCTCACCATCTGGGAAAACCGCATGCGCAATGCCGCCGGTGACGCAGGTTACCAGGGCAGCTTCGTCGAGCACTACGTCTGGCCACTGATCTACCCCACCGGCCTGACCCCGCAGATCCAGCTGCTGCTGGGCACTTTCGTGCTGGCGCTGAACCTCGGCATCTACAGCTACGTGGCCTGGCGCTGGCGCCGCCCTAGCGGGTAGCGATCACGAACAACCGCGGGAAGGGCAACAGGACCTTGCCATCAGAGGCTGGCGGATAATCGCGCTGCATGGCCTGCAGGTACATCTGCAGGAAGTCGGCCTGCTCCTGCTCATCAAGCCTGGCCAGATAAGGCCGCAACGCCGAGCCCTTGAACCATTCCACTACCGCTTCGGCGCCCCCCACCAACGGGTGATGATAGGTGGTGCGCCACACGTCCACCCGCGCGCACAGCGGGCTGAGCAAGTCGTAGTAGAACGCCGCGTTGTGCCGTGGCGGCAGCTGCAAGTCGGCGAACTTCGCCGCCCAGGGGCCTTGGCTTGCGATCTCGCGCAACTGCCGGTGGGCCGGTTCGTCAAGATTGTCCGGGGTCTGCACGGCCAGGCTGGCGCCTTCGCTGAGCTGGCGCACCAGGTGCGGATACAGCAAGGCGTGGTCAGGTACCCATTGCAGCGAGGCATTGGCCAGGATCAGGTCCTGCGGCTCGGGGGCAGTCCAGCCGGCAATGTCGGCAATGACCGTGCGCACACGCGGGATGCACAGCCGCTTGCGCTCACGGGCCTTGTCGATCATGTCCGGGTCGCTGTCCAATGCCGTCACCTGGGCATCGGGGTAACGTTGCAGCAGCACTTCGGTCGAGTTGCCGGGGCCGCACCCCAGGTCGGTGGCGTGGCGCACCGGCCGTGGCGGGATGGCGGCAATCAGGTCGCGTACGGCGCGTGTGCGTTCGTCTTCGAACAGGGAATACTGGTTGGCGGACCAGGCCATGTGCGGCTCCTTTGGGCGGACTATGTGCCTAGCATATGCCATCTGTCGCCCGGCGGGACGGTTGCGAACGGAATACCCCGGAACTGATCACCTATGCTTGAAGTCAGTCCTTGCATGCGCACGCCCGTGAAGACCTACATCGCCCTCGCCATCCTGGCCCTGATCGCTGCGGCCGCCCTGCTCGGTTCACCGTGGATGAACCAGCGTTTCCACATGCCCGCAGAAAAAGCCCAGGCCCAACAACGCGAAACGGCCGGGTCCCCAAGGGAGCCGGCCGTTTCCAGACGCGAGTGACGCTTAGTGCTGCTTGCTACCAGAGCGGATCTGGTGCACCACACCCATCGCCACCACGACCGCCGCAGCGATACCGGTGGAAATGACCAGAATCTGGTAGTCAGGCATGAAGGCCATGGTGACCAGGGCAGCCACGATGAACGCGATCACCAGGTAGGTCAGCCACGGGAACAGCCACATCTTCAGGCGTACTTCCTTGCCCTCGGCAATCAGCTTGCGGCGCATGCGCAGCTGCGAGAAGGCGATGACCAGGTACACCAGCAGGGCGATCATGCCGGTGGTGTTCATCAGGGTGTCCAGCACGTCTTTCGGGCGCAGGGTCTCGCTGAAGTTGATCAATGCACATACCACGGCCACGGCGCACGAACCCATGATCGCGTACACCGGTACACCGGTACCGGCGCGGGTGATCTTGAAGAACGAAGGCGCGTCGCCACGCTGGGCCAGGGAGAACAGCATGCGCGAAGCGGTGTAGTGGCCAGAGATCAGGCAGCTGCTCACGGAAGTCAGCACCACGAAGTTCATCAACAGCTCGGCATACGGCACGCCCAGCAGCTCCAGGGTACGGCGATAAGCGCCATAGCCAGAAACACCCAGGTGCGGGTCGTTCCACGGTACCAGGCAGACGATCAGGAAGATCGAGCCGACGTAGAACAGGCACACACGCCAGACCACCGAGTTGGTCGCCTTGACGATCTGCGCAGCCGGGTCCTTGGCTTCGGAGGCCGCGATGGTAACGATTTCGGCGCCGAGGAAGGCGAACATCACCCCGAGCAAGGCACCGATCACAGTGGTGATGCCATTGGGCATGAAGCCTTCGGCGGTGAGGTGGCTGATGCCACGCACTTCACCGAACTGCCAGATGTTCATCACGGCAGCCGTACACACGATCAGGAAGCAGACGATCGCAATCACCTTGATCAAGGCGAACCAGAACTCGAACTCACCGTAGTGCTTGACGTTGAAGAAGTTGACGGTGATCAGCAACAGGGTCGTGGCCAGCACGAACACGTTGACGCTGACGTCGGGGAAGAAGCCATGCAGGATCTTGCCCGCCACATAGGCTTCCCAGGCCATGAGGATGACCCAGTACCACCAGTACAGCCAGCCAATGGTGAAACCGGCCCAACGGCCAATGGCGCGGTCGGCGTAGGTTGAGAACGAGCCGGTGTCAGGCGAGGAAGTCGCCATTTCACCCAGCATGCGCATGATCAGCACCACCAGGATGCCGCCTGCCAGGTAGGCCAGGACAGCGGCTGGGCCGGCGCTGTGGATCACGCTGCCGGAACCGACGAACAAGGCGCCGCCGATAACCCCGGCGATCGACATCATCGTCAGGTGGCGCGACTTCAGCGAGGCACTGAGCTTGCTCTCGTGCCCGCTTTTCGCGGTGGTGGTTGTGGATGTTGCGTCCATCAGTTGTGTACCCCGTGCTTCTTTTTATCCAAGGAAAACTGTGAAACCCCGATGGCTGGCGATTTCACCTGTACATCAGTGCTAATGCGGGCAGGATGGTGTGAATTACACACGCAGGCCTTCCATGGCGGCCTGCTGACGCGCCCCAGGGCGACTGCCTGAGGCGAACTGAACATGCTTTATGTGGCGATATCCGACACCTAATGTAAAAATGTCCGACGCAGAGAGCCATGCACAGTGGCATGAATCTCGCACTGCACTGTATAGGTCGCCCATGCAGTACACCCTGCAGACGCCAGGCGATACGCACCCTGAAGGCCCCGAATGTTCGAATTACATCCAGACTCCTCAACCCCGCTGGTCAACCAGATCATCGATGGGCTGCGCGAGCTGATCGACAACCAAACCCTCAAGCCAGGCGCCAAGGTCCCGTCGATTCGCGCCTTTGCCGCAAGCTATTCGGTGAGTACCTTCACCGTGGTCGAGGCCTACGACCGCCTGGTCGCCCAAGGGCTGCTGGTGAGCCGTGGCAATGCGGGGTTCTTCGTCAACCGTGCGGCGGGCGAACTGCTGGAGCAGCACAACACCGAGGCCGACACCAGTCGACCAACGTTCAACTCCGAGTGGTACCTGCAGCAGATTTTCGAAATCCGCCAGTTGCCGTACAAACCGGGGTGCGGCTGGCTGCCCAACGACTGGATGTACGAAGACGGCCTGCGCCGCGGCCTGCGCCAGGTGGCCGGCAGCCCGCTTGAGTTGTCGGGGTACGGCGACCCCATGGGCTTGATGGAGCTGCGTGCGCTGACCGCCCAGAACCTGCAACAAGAGCTGTCGATCGTCGCCAACCCGGCACAGCTGATGCTCACCCACGGCGCCAGCCAGGCGCTGGACCTGGCCGCACGCACACTGGTGCGCCCAGGCGATGTGGTGCTGGTGGACGACCCCGGCTACCCGAACCTCATGAGCATCCTGCGCACCCAAGGCGCAACCCTGGTAGGCGTGCCACGTACACCGGCCGGCTACGACCTGAACCAGCTGGAGCAACTGCTCACCCAGCACCGCCCGACGGCGTTCTTCACCCAGCCGCACCTGCACAGCCCGACGTGCTCGCGCACCCCGCTGCCGCAGTTGCACCGCCTGCTGCAGCTTGCCAGCCAGCATGGCTTCCGCCTGGTGGAGAACAACCTGTACGCCGACATGGTCGCCGAGCCGCAGCCATGCCTGGCCAGCCTCGACCATCTGCAGCAGGTGGTGTACGTGGGCAGCTATTCCAAGAGCATTTCGCCCAACGTGCGGGTCGGCTACATGCTGGCCAACCCCGAGCTGATGCAAAAACTGCTGCACCTGAAGATGCGCTCAGGCCTGACCACCTCACAGGTGATGGAGCGCGTGGTGTATGCGGCGATCATCGACGGGCGCTGGCGCAAGCACCTCAAGCGCCTGCGCCAGCGCCTGGCCGAGGCGCATCAGGAAGTTGGCCGGCATCTGCATCGATTGGGCTTCGAACTGTTCACCGAATCGGATGAAGGCATGTACATCTGGACCCGCCACCCGGCGATTCCCGACAGTGCCGCGCTGCTGGACGATGCGCTGGAGAAAGGCATCATGCTAGGCCCTGGGCAGTTGTTCATGGTCGACGCCAAGGCGACCGGGTGGATGCGGTTCAACGTGGCGTTCAGTACGGACCCGGCGATGTGGGAGTTGTTGGAGAAGGTGTTGGTGAAGCACGTGCGACGGGGTGGGATGTAGGGGGTGTCGACCCCTATCGATGGCGGGCAAAAACTCGAAAGCTGCAAAGCGCCCATGGGAATGGGTTCACACGCGAAAAGGCCGGCAGCCAAACCACCGATGCCGGCCTCTGGCACTTATCGCCAGTCCGCCTGTTCAGCAAAGAACGCCTGCGCATTCACCTCCAGGCTCTCCAGGTGATAGCCCCCCTCCTGGACAATCAGGCAAGGCAAGCGCAACGCCCGAATTCGCTCACCCAACGCAGCGAACCCTTCAGTGGTCACAGCCACCTTGCTCTGCGGGTCCAGTTCGTAGATATCGAACCCCAGCGACAGCACCAGTACCTCGGCACGAAAGTCCGTCACTGCAGCCAGCGCAACCTCCAGCTGCCCCATGAAGTCCGCCTCGCTCGCCCCATGCGCCATCGGCAGGTTGAGGTTGTAACCCTCCCCCTCCCCCCTGCCACGCTCGTCCGCGAACCCGGCCACGCCCGGGTAGAAGTTGGTCGGGTCGCCATGGGTCGACACATACAGCACATCACGGCGATCGTAGAAGATCTCCTGAATTCCTTGTCCATGGTGCATGTCGGTATCGAGGATCGCTACACGGTTGTAGCGGCTGCGCAGGGCCTGGGCGGCCACGGCGGCGTTGTTGATGTAGCAGAAGCCGCCAGCGGCATCGAACCGCGCATGGTGCCCCGGTGGTCGGCACAAGGCATAGGCGGCGGGCTCCCCGTCGAGGATGGCCTTGGCCGCTGCAACCGCGCTTTGCGCCGACCAATAGGCCGAGTGCCAGGTGTGTTCGCCCACCGGGCAGCTACCGTCTGCCAGGTAGCGGCCGGCCTGGGCGAGGATGCCGCGAAGAGCGTTGGGCTCACGCACGAAAATGTTGGACATGACCTCGTCACCCCAGTCTTCGGGCACTTCTTTCCAACGTGCATGGGCCTCTTCGAGAAAGGCCAGGTAGGCCTCACCATGCACGGCCTTTAGCGGTTCAAGGCCGGCATCGTCGGGCTGGCGGATGTCGAAACCCAGGTCTTTGGCCGCCTTCAGCAGGCGCTGGGCGCGCTCGGGGACTTCCTGCGGGGTGCGCATGGCGCCGCGCGAGTAGTAACTGCGTGGGTGGTGCAGCAGTTGTTCGGGGTGGAAGTAGCAACGCATCAGCCTTCTCCTTGTTCGACACGGCCCGCACGGGCCAACACGGCGTTCAGCAGCACATCGGCACCCTGTCGGGCATCGTCGGGTAATACGTCTTCGGCTTCGTTGTGGCTCAGGCCGCCGACGCAGGGGATGAACACCATGGCCGTCGGGCAGTATCGGGCCAGCAGGATGGCATCGTGACCGGCACCGCTGACGATTGATTGCTGGGCGTAGCCCAGTTCGTCCACCGCCTGCTGCACGGCAGCCACACATGCAGGGTCGAACGGCGTGGCCGGGCTGACCCAGTGGCGTTCGATGCGTACCTGCAGGCCGCGCTGGCTGGCAATGGTTTGCAGCTTCAGGCTCAGGTCGCGCTCCATGGCTTCGATGGCTTCATCGCAGTGGTGGCGCAAGTCGACCGTAAAGCGCAGCAGGCCAGGAATGGTGTTGCGCGAGGACTTGGCAATCGACAACTCGCCCACAGTGGTCAGCCCTTCGGGTGCGAAGTCCGCTGCCAACTGCTCGACCGCCTGGATCATCCGCGCCGCGCCATACAGGGCATCCTTGCGCAGGGGCATCGGTGTCGTACCCGCGTGAGCCGCCATGCCTTCGACCGTGACGTCCAGCCAGCGAATCGCTTGCCCGCCGCTGACGACACCAATGGCCTTGGCGTTGTCTTCAAGGATCGGACCTTGCTCAATATGCGCTTCGAAATAGGCATCCACCGGGCCACCTAAAGGGCGCTGGCCGGCGAAGCCCGTTCGCTGCAGTTCGTCGGCGACGCTGAGGCCATCGGCATCGCGGATAGCCAGCGCTTCGGCCAGCGCGAGGCTGCCGGTGAACACTGCCGAGCCAAACATGGCCGGCGTGAAGCGCGCGCCCTCCTCGTTCGTCCACACGGCAATTTCCAGCGGCTTGCGAGTGTGGATGTTCAGCTCGTTGAGGCGGCGCACCACTTCAAGCCCGGCCAGCACGCCATAGACACCGTCGAAACGACCGCCTTCGGGCTGAGTGTCGAGATGGCTGCCCATCATTACTGGTGCGGCATTCGGGTCACTACCTGGACGACGGGCGAACAGGTTGCCTATGGCATCCACCGTCAGCGTCAGGCCGGCTTCGCGGCACCAGTGGCTGAACAGTTCACGGCCCGCCTTGTCCTCGTCGCTGAGCGCCAGGCGGCAGCTACCGCCGCGGGCGGTGGCGCCGATTTCGGCCATGGCTATCAGGCTCGCCCACAGGCGTTCGCCATTGCTTTTCAACATGTGCGGGTACTCCAGAGTCAATCGGATCAGGCCAGTTCCAGGTGCTGGCTACGGGCGTACTGGCGCGCCAGGGCAAGCACGCAGACCAGCGAAAGGGTGGCGATGAAGGTGTAGAACACTGCCATCGGCCACCACTGGCCACTAAAGGTGTGGGCCAACCAGGTGCCGATCAGCGGGGTCAGGCCGCCGGCAAGGGCGCCGCAGATCTGGTAAGCCAGGGAAATGGCGGTGTAGCGCACGCGGGTTTCGAACATGCCACTGACGTAGCCGGCGATCACCGCGTAGAAAGAGGCCATGCAGGCAGCGGCCAAGGCGATGCCTAGCACAATCAGGGGCCCGTGGCCCGAGCTCACCAGCACAAACATCGGGTAGGGCGAGGCCATCGCCAGCAAGGCGACCAGGGCCAGGAAGCGAGTTGCACCGATCTTCTCCGACAGCCAGGCCGCCAGGGGCTGCACACAGAACTGGATGATCGCCACGAAGAACAGGCATTCCAGAATCAACGAGCGCTCCAGGTGCAATTGCTGGGTGGTGTAACTGATCATGAAGGTATTGGTGAAGTAGACCCCGGCAATGCCCAGGGTATTGGCGCCGATACACAGCAACAGCGGGCGCCAGGCGGTGCGCAGCACCTCGAGGGCCGGAGCCTGCTCCTTGCACCTGGCCTTTTCTGCCTGCTCGCGGCTGGCCATGAACTCGGGCGACTCATTCACGCCCAGGCGAATAGCCAGCCCCACCAGTAGCAGCAGTGCGCTGGCCAGGAACGGCACGCGCCAGCCCCAGCTCATCAGCGCCTCTTCAGGCAGACGGGTGACCGCACCAAACGCCAGCAGCGACAGGATAAGGCCCGCCGGGCTACCCAACTGGGCGAACGACGCGAAGAAGTTGCGGCGGCCCTTGGGCGCATGCTCGCCGGCCATCAGTACCGCCCCGCCCCACTCGCCGCCCACGGCAATCCCCTGGACGATGCGCAGCAGGATCAACAGCACCGGCGCGGCCGCGCCGATTTGTGCGTAAGTCGGCAGCAGGCCGATGCAGACAGTGACGATGCCCATCATCAGCAGGGTGATGACCAACGACTTCTTGCGACCGATACGGTCGCCCACGTGACCGAAGATGATGCCGCCAAGCGGCCGGGCGAAGAAGCCCACGGCGAAGGTACCGAACGCGGCCATGGTGCTGAACAGGCTGTCGTCGGAGGGGAAGAACAAGGCACCGAAGACGAGCGCGGCGGCGGTGGCGTAGATGTAGAAATCGTACCACTCGATCATGGTGCCGATGAATGCGGCGGCGGCGGCACGACGCGGTTGAGCGGAAGCGGTCGGCTTCATGGGGGCTCCTTTGCTTGTTGTTCTGGCAGGAGTTGCAAGGGTCACGGGGCGCTCTGCTGGCGCTTGGCCTGTTGACTCGATGGTGCCTTTTCAGCGGGACAACCCGCTTCCACAGCGTCTGCGCGATCACAGCAGGCGGGGATTCACCCGCGAAGAGGGGCAACGTCGATGCAACAGGTTTCGATGACTGCGATTTATCGGCCGGAGGCTATGATTAGTCAATTTTCTATTTATTATGCGCACTATTAGCCATGCTTATCATCGAGCCCTGCCATGCCTGACCGCTTGCTCAACGACCGCCTCGACTGGAACCTGCTGCGCACCTTCCGGGTCATCGGCCAGGAGCTGTCCATCAGCCGTGCCGCCGCCCGCCTGCACCTCACCCAGCCGGCAGTGAGTCAGGCGCTCAAACGCCTTGAAGAGCAGCTTGGCCGCCAGCTCATTGCCCGTCGCGGACCGCGCTTCGTATTGACAGAAATGGGCGAGCAGCTGTTCCAGCTGGCTGGCGAGGTGTACGGGCAGATGTCGCAGATCGGCGGCTTGCTGGAGCAACCGGCGGACGAGCTGGTGGGTAAAGTGCGCCTGCTGATGATCAGTCGCATCGTCAGCGAACGTTTCGATGACTTCCTGGCCAACTTCCATCGCCAGCACCCAAGGGTCGAGCTGGAAATCGACGTGATGCGCAGCTCCGATATCGTCGCCGCCCTACAGGAGAAAACCGCTACAGCGGGCCTCAGCCTCAACCGGCGTGCACAGCCACGGCTGGAGCAGCGGCTGTTTCTGCGCCAACGATATGCATTCTTCTGTGGCAAGCACCATGCCTTGTTCGGCCAGGCCGAAGGCGATTTACAGCGGGAGAACTTTGTCAGTTTCACCAGCGACCAAATTGGCGGCATGTTGTCGCCGCTGACCATTTTCCGCGACCAACAAGGGTTTGCCGGGCGCATAGTGGCGTCATCGCCAAGCCTTGAAGAAGTGCGCCGACTGGTGATTGCCGGGTTTGGCATCGGCTGCCTGCCCGAACATGTGGTGGCACCGGATGTTGACGCGGGCTTGCTTTGGAAGCTGTCGCCGCACGAAGGGATTGCCGATGTGGACATTCACCTGCTGTGGAACAGAGAGCAGCGATTCAGCCGGGCGGAGGAGATGTTTATCGAGGCGTTGCAGCGGGTCATCACCTGACGCGCTGAGCCGCTCGATAGACCGCTCAGCATTCGCGCTTGCCAACTGATTACCACTACCACAACGACACGCTCGTCGTTGACTTGGCGGCGGACCACTTGACCGAGGCCTTACGCCACAACTTGGATCCCATCTTGTGACGGGGTATGCTAGGCAATAGCTAAACGCCACTACCCAGGCAGGCTCGGTGCCTGCCTTCAAGGACGAGCCTTTGCCCAGCCACCCGACCCGCCACACCATCGCCCGCCAGTGGCAACTGCTCAAGTTGCTGCCCGGCCGCCACCCGGGAATGAGCTCCACCCAGTTGCAGGCTGCCCTGACAACCGTGGGCCATACCACCAGCAAACGCACGGTCGAGCGCGACCTGGTCGAGCTCGCCGCACTGTTCCCCCTACAGTGCAACAGTAAAGGCATGCCTTATGGCTGGTACTGGCAACCGGGCTTGAGCCTGGGCGAAGCGCAGCAGCTGCAACCCGACGCACTTGCCCCACCGACACACGTCGTACTGTATGCCTGGGTCGATGACGCGCTGGCCCGCCGCCTGGAGCAATCCCCCCTGTCCGTCGATATGCAACTGACGCCGCAGGCTGGCGGCGGCGCAGCGCTGGTGGCCACCGTCGACGACAACCGCGCGCTGATGGGCTGGCTGCTGTCCCAGGCGGGGTCGATCCGCATCCAGGCGCCGCAGGCGCTGCGTGCGGCCATGATTGAACAATTGCGCCAGAGCCTGGCGCTGCATGAGGGCGAAGGCGGCTGCAAGCAATAGCGCCAACGGCGTCAGTAGGTTCCCGGATACGCCCCGCCATCGATCAGCAGGTTCTGCCCGGTGATGTACCCGGCATGCGCGCTGCACAGAAATGCGCAATACGCGCCAAACTCCGCGGCATCGCCAAAACGCGACGCCGGAATGGCTTTGCGCCGCGCCTGGGCAGTGACTTCCACATCACCACCCGCAGCCTTCAAGGTCTTTTGCAGGCGCGCCGTGTCGAACGCCCCAGGCAACAGGTTGTTGAGTGTCACATTGCAGCCCGCCAGACGCTGCTGCCGGGCCAGGCCGGCAATGAATCCGGTCAGGCCACTGCGGGCACCGTTGGATAAACCCAGCATGTCGATCGGTGCCTTCACCGCGCCGGAGGTGATGTTCACCACCCGGCCAAAACCACGCTCGGCCATGCCATCTACCACCGCCTTGATCAGCTCGATGGGCGTGAGCATGTTGGCGTCCAGCGCCTTCAGCCAGTCATCACGCCCCCAATCACGGAAGTCCCCCGGTGGCGGGCCACCGGCGTTGTTGACCAGAATGTCGACCTGCGGGCAGGCCGCCAACAGCGCCTGGCGCACCTTGGGATCGGCAACATCGCCTGCCACGGTATGGACCTCGATGCCCGGGCAGGCCCTGCGCAACTCGCTGGCGGTCTGCTCCAGGGTGGCTTGGGTACGGGCATTGATGACCAGGTTGACGCCTTCTTTGCCCAGCGCTTCGGCGCAGCCTTTGCCAAGGCCTTGGCTGGCCGCGCAGACGATGGCCCAGCGGCCGGTGATGCCTAGATCCATTGGTTTGCTCCTTGATGCAATCAGGGTGACAGGGTGACTGACAGGCGCTGCCGGGGCAATTTAGAGGACGGGACAGGGCCACCGATAATGAAAAGAACTGATCCACCGATAACCGCCGCTTATCCCTGCCAGCGCTTCGGCAACGGACTGGAAATCAATGGGGACCGTCACACTTCACCCGCCGTCAGTTCCTCCACCAGCAATCGTGCCGCAGGCGATAACGGCGCCGCGACCCGGTGCACGATGCCGAACGGCTCGCTCAGCGCCCGTAGCGGCACCGCAAGCGACACCAGCAACCCGCGCTGCTCGGCAAAGGCCGCCACCGCACGGGGAATGACTGCCACCAACGTCGGGTCATCTTCAAGCAGCATGAAGGTGGCGAAGGTGGAAAAGGTCTCCAGTGGATACCGTGACACCTCCACCCCCGCCTCGCTCAACTCGCGTTCCAGCGCTTGGCGCATGGGCATGTTGGCCGGATAAACCACCCAGCGATAATGGCTAAGGTCGCTGATCTTGAGTGCCGCCGCCCCGGCCAGCGGATGCTGCGGATGCGCGACCACCGCCAACGGCTCCTGGGCCAGTTCGACAAAGCCATATTCCGCCGCGTTACGGCCCAGCCCTGGCCGGCAGATGGCCAGGTCCAGGCGCCCTTCGTCCAGCTGGGCGAGCAGGTTGGCGCTGGTATTCTCGGCGATTTCCACTGCCAGCTGCGGCTGTTTGCGGCGCAAGCGCCCGAGGGCGCTGACCAGTGTGGGCATAGCCCCCATGATACTGCCCACCGCCAGCCGCCCGCCCTGGCCTTGGACGATGCCCAACACCTCTTCGCGCAGATGCCCCAGGTCGCTGTGGATCAGCCGCGCGTAGCGCACCACGCAGCGGCCCACGTCGTTGGCAACCAGGCCGCTGGGCATTCGCTGGAACAACGGTACGCCCAGCACCTCCTCGACCTCGCGCAGGGCCTTGGTGGCACCGGGCTGGGAAATGGCCATGGCTTCAGCTGCCTTATGCAGCGAGCCACAGCGGTCCAGCTCGATCAGCAAGCGCAACTGGCGAAGGCGCAGGCGAGAAAAAATGGCGTCCAGAGAAGGGATCATCAGGCAGGCTCGGCAGGGGTTTCGTCATGCCGAGCACTATAGAGCGTCGTCTGCGGGGGCGTGTTGAGTTTTGCGCAAATGACCCTTGATTGCAGAACGAATGCACGCACCTTTCTGCAGGCTGTTTTACCGCGGCGCACGACGTGCCAGGCAGGCATAGGCCAAGGCCAGTACACTGGCCGCCAGTATGCCAAGCAGTATCATCAGCTCACGGCTGTAACGGGCTACCATGGCCGGAAAACCGATGACCTCGCGGTACACCTGCACATGGGCCTCACCGTCGGCGTGGCTGATACTGACCCCGCCATGGCGGATCTGCGAGTAGTCGGCATCGAAATACACCCACACCTTGCAGGTGCCACCTGGCTCGATGACCGGGATATCAACCTGGGCGATGGCGGTTTCCAGCAGCGTGTCGTTGCCGGCAGCATCGCGCACCTGCACCAGGCCCTTGGCTGGCAGGCGGACTTTCACCTGCCGGACCTGCGCATCACCACTGTTGTGCAGTTCGATCAGCAGGCCGGTACGGTGGTCCACCAGCCCGGCCTCGAAAGGCTTGGCGAACAGCTGGGCATAAGGGGCCTGTGCCATTTCGATGAGCCGCTCGACCTGATCATGGGCCAGCTGGCCTTGAACGATACCGTTGATTCGCCCCTGCAACTGCTCGTACTTGAGCTGCTCGCTGGCCTTGCTGATCCGCTCGCTGAACTGGCTGGGGTAAGTGAGGTAGGCATAGGTCAGTGACGCCTCAAGGCGCGGATTGCCCCTGAGCAACGCGTAGGCGGCCAACAGGACCATCAGGCCGATCAGCACGGCGACGAGTAGCTTCCCCACCTTGTCCCAGCTCAATGCATGCTTCCTTCAGTCGTGTTACAGACGATTAAAACCGCCCAAGGGTGCCAAGTTCGCGCCCCCCAGGCAAGCCTGGCTAGGCTTCGCCCCCGCCTTCGCGCGCCTGACGCATCTGCAGCAGCTGGCCGTCGATCAGTGACTTGGCCATCCCGGCCAGGTAGTGCGTGGCCTTCATCATCACCTGGCGGTCTTCAGGCCTGTCGATGGCCTTGCGGGTAATTTCGGTGATGCAGCCCATGATGCCCGAAGCTTCCATCAGTGCGGTGCGTATTGGCAGTTGCGGTTTCATTTGCACCAGTTCGGCATCGCTGTTGCCAAAGCGGCTCGCGGCTTGCACGACATAGGGCTTGCTGCTGTTTTTCGGCGTTTCGCTGTCCATGTCCATTCCTCAAGGTTAGGCGCTTGCCGAGGCTAGGCCGCCGCCTACCCCATTACAATGACAAAGGGGTGGAAAGGGTGACTTTAGGAAATGGACTACAAGAACCCTGTACAGGGAGCGCCAAGCCACCGCTCAGCCCCCTTGACCCGCCCCCCGCAGTGGCGGACGATCAACCTCCCCCACACAAGGACGAACACCATGCTGCGGATACTGGGAAGAGCCTCTTCCATCAATGTGCGAAAAGTCCTGTGGGCCTGCGCCGAATTCGAGATCGCGTTCGAGCGCGAAGACTGGGGTTCTGGCTTCAAGGCCACTGACAGCACCGAGTTCCTCGCGCTGAACCCCAACGCCATGATTCCGGTGATCCAGGACGGCGACTTCACCCTGTGGGAATCCAATAGCATCATCCGTTACCTGGCCAGCCGCTACGGCGCCACCGCGTTCTATCCCGGCGAGGCCCAGGCGCGGGCGCGGATCGACCAGTGGATCGACTGGCAGGCCTCGGACCTGAACCGCTCATGGAGCTACGCGTTCATGTCGCTGGTCAGGCATTCGCCCGCTCACCAGGACCCGCAAGCACTGGCTGCCGGTTGTGCCGAGTGGTCACGCTACATGCGCATCCTCGACCGCCAGTTGGCCAGCACCGGTGCCTATGTGGCCGGCAGCCAGTTCACCCTGGCCGACATCCCGATCGGCCTGTCGGTCAACCGCTGGTTTGAAACGCCGTTCGAGCACCCACACCTGCCCGCGGTGCGCGATTACTACGAGCGCCTGAGCGAGCGCCCTGCCTATCACTTGCATGGCCGAAACGGTACCCCGTAGTACCCGCAAGGAAGTGTATCGAGGGGCGCAAAGCGCCCCAAGGTTCCGACCTGTTACACCGCAACCTGCCGCCCGGCTAGCCCCCCTCGCCCACGCCAGGCAAACAGCAGCACCAGTACCAGCCCCAGCGTCGCCATCGCAGCCCCCGCCAGGGAAATCGCCGGGTAGCCCAGCCCCGCGTTGATCACCGCGCCACCCAGCGCCGCACCGATCGCATTGCCCAGGTTGAACGCGCCAATGTTCACCGCCGAGGCCAGGTTGGGCGCATCCTTGGCCGCTTCCATGACCCGCATTTGCAGCGGCGGCACCAGGGCAAAGCTGGCCGCACCCCAGACCAGGATCGCCAGGGCGGTCGGCAGCGGCCAGTCCAGTACCAGCGGAAACACCAGCAGCACGGCAATCAGCCCAGCCAGTGACAGGATCAGGGTGCGATCGATCGAGCGGTCCGCCGCCTTGCCGCCCCATACGTTGCCCAAGGTCAGGCCGACACCGAACAGCACCAGCATCGCCGTCACGAAGGGGGTGGACGCCGCCGCTTCATGCTGCAGGATCGGCGCAATGTAGGTGAACACGGTGAACATTGCGCTGGAACCCACCACGGTCAGCAACAAGGCCGCCAGTACCGGCCTGCGGCCCAGCACACGGATCTCGGCCATGGCCCCCTCGCCCTTGGGCGACGCAACATTGGGCAGTGCGTACCAGAGTGTGGTCATCGCCACCAGGCCAAGCCCGGCAATACCCCAGAACGCCATGCGCCAACCCAGCATTTCACCCAACCAGGTCGCCAACGGCACGCCGCCGATGGTGGCCAGGGTCAAACCCATGAACATTGCAGCCACGGCCCCGGCGCGCTTCTCGGGCGGCACCACACTGGCCGCGACGATCGAGCCGATGCCAAAGAAGGCGCCGTGGTTGAGTGAAGTGACCACGCGGGCCACCAGCAGGCTGGCGTAGTCGCTGGCCAGGGCCGACATCAGGTTGCCCAAGGTGAAAATGGCCATCAGCCCGATCAACAAGTAACGGCGCGGGATCTTCACCGTGGCCAGGGTCATCAGCGGCGCGCCGATCAGCACGCCGAGGGCATAGGCACTGACCAGCAGCCCGGCAGCAGGAATGGAAACGCCAAGGTCGGTAGCGATACTGGGCAACATGCCCATGGGGGCGAACTCTGTAACGCCGATGCCGAAGGCACCGATGGCGAGTGCGACAAGCGGTGGATTGATACGCATGGCAAGCTCCTTATCTATGCCGCAAATGCTACGATCCGTTTAAAACGCGCACTAGACTGCATTTTTGCGAACCACCTTTGCTTTAGAGGCACAAATGGACTTCAGTGGCAGATCCGGCGAGATGGAGATTTTTGCCAAGGTGGCGCAAGCGGGCAGCCTGTCTGCTGCCGCCCGAGCGCTAGGCCTGACGCCCTCGGCGGTCAGCCGCATTCTCGCCCGCACCGAACAGCGCCTGGGTACCCGCCTGCTGCTGCGCACGACCCGGGCGCTCACCCTCACCCCCGAGGGAGAGGCCTACCTGCGCGGCGCACGGCGGGTGCTGGCGGACATGCTCGAAGTGGAAGAAGCCATCACTGACCAAGGCGTGCCACGCGGGCGCTTGCGGGTCAGCGCTGCGCTGGGCCATGCCCGGTTGACCGTAGTGCCGCTGCTGGCGGCCTTCAGCGCACGCTACCCGCAAGTGCTGGTTGACCTGACCCTCAGCGACGAGGTGGCCGACATACTCGGCGGCCAGGCCGACGTGGCGCTGCGCTTCGGTCACCTGCCGGACAGCTCGTTGAGCGCTCGCGCCATTGGCGAGACCGGCCAGGTAGTGGTGGCCTCGCCAGAATACCTGCAACGCTACGGTACCCCGCTTGAACCTGAAGACCTTGCCAGGCACAACTGCCTGCGCTTCAACTTCCGCCGCGCGATGCCTGACTGGCCGTTTCACCGCGACGGGCATACGTTCTCACTGAAGGTGAAAGGGAATATCGAATGCAGCAGCGGCGAGGCGCTGGCGCAGCTGGCCAGGCTGGGCGCCGGCGTGGCGCGTATCGGCACCTTTACCGTGGCCGATGACCTGGCCAACGGGCAACTGGTGCCGTTGCTGGAGGCTTACAACCCGGGTGATCGGGAACCGATTCATGCGGTGTTCGTCGGCGGCCCGGCGATGCCGGCACGGGTGCGGGTGTTTGTGGATTTTCTGGTGGAGCAGCTATCTGGTGGCCAGTAGAGCCGGCCTCGTGTCGCGACAGGGCCGCCAACGCATGGCGGTTGCATCACTGGGCGGCAGAGGCCGGTGCTGATGTGCAGCGACTGCAGCCTGATCTGACACCGATTCCCCCCGTTAGGTTATCTTCGACGCTTCCCTGTACCGCCCGGGCCAGACCACCATGCGCATTGTCATTCCCGACGACTACCAAGATGTAATCCGTACGCTCGATTGCTTCGGCAAGCTGAGCGGGCATGCTGTCAGCGTCCTTCATGAGCACCCGCCTGCCACGCTGGAACAACTTGCAGCACGTTTTGCCGATGCCGACGCCCTGGTACTCACCCGCGAACGCACACGCATCGACGCCGCCTTGCTCGACCGCCTGCCCAACCTCAAGCTGATCAGCCAGACCGGCAAGGTGTCCAGCCACCTCGACCTGGCTGCCTGCACCGCGCGCGGCATTGCCGTGACCGAGGGGCGCGGATCGCCGGTAGCGCCTGCCGAACTGGCCTGGGCGCTGATCCTCAATGCCCGCCGACAACTGCTGCCGGCCATTGATGCCTTCCGCCAAGGCCAATGGCAGGTCAACCTGGGCCAGGCGCTGGCCGGGCAGACGCTGGGCATCTGGGGCTATGGCAAGATCGGCCAGCGCCTGGCGCGTTATGCGCAGGCCTTCGACATGCCCGTGCTGGTGTGGGGCAGCGACAACAGCCGCGCCGCAGCCAAAGCCGATGGCCACGCTGCTGCCGCCTCGCGCGAGGCGTTTTTTGCCGAGGCGGATATTGTCAGCCTGAACCTGCGCCTTTCGGATCAGACACGCCATGGGGTGACCTTCGACGACCTGTCCCACATGAAGCCCGACGCCTTGCTGGTGAACGTCAGCCGCGCGGAACTGATTGCACCAGGCGCATTACTGCAGGCATTGGATGCCGGGCGGCCGGGCTACGCGGCGGTGGATGTTTATGAGGAGGAGCCGTTACTCGACCCGGCCCATCCACTGCTGCGCCACCCACGGGTACTCAGCACGCCCCACCTGGGGTATGTGGAGAAGAACGGCTACGAGCTGTACTTCGGTGACGCCTTCGACAATGTGCTGGCGTTTTTCGACGGGGTGCCGAAGAACGTCGCCAACCCGCAAGCCTTGGCAATTCAACGCTTGAACCCGGCGCAGCCTTGAAGTTGCACTACCCGAGCAAATGCAGCCCCAGCGTAAACACAGCCACGGCCAAGGCAACCAACGACACGGCATGACGCTCCAGATACGCGGGCCAACCGGCTGCTGACTGCGACGTGCATTCACATTGGCGCTCAGCCAGGCGGGTCAAGCGCGCCTCCACACTGTCCACGCGGTCTGCCTGGGTGCTCGCTGCCAGCGCGAGCTTCTTCAGCGCCGTGGTCACCGTGATGGACATCCCTTCCCGAGCCTGATTGCTGGCGGCCAGTTGCTGCTGGCACTGCTCAAGACGCTTGTGGATCGCCCCTTCCTTCTGCACACGGGCCAGGGTAGTTGCCACGAGCTTTTTGTTCAGCCCCTCGATACTGGCCAGCAGTGCTTCGTGCTCGGTGGCCTGCTGGGCCGACGCGTCTGCCTCAAGGTGGCTTTCGTGCATCGTGTTCCCATTCGCCTCGGCAAGCGGAGTCAGGGTGCCGTGTTCATGTAGCTGGTTCATCAATCACTGTCCGGATACTGCGGTAAGGGGCGAGAAGCTATCAAAATGACACTACCGGATCCACTGATCAGTCGCGCAATTGACGGCTTTCGTCAGAACGTGCGCGTACACTTGCCTTCATGCCACTCGCAGGAGCCGCTGCATGCCTTACCCCATTGAAGAAAAACTGGTCATCGGCGTTGCCTCGAGTGCGCTGTTCGACCTCTCCGTTTCCGATGACATCTACCAGACACAAGGTGTCGAGGCTTACCGCCAGCACCAGGAACAGAACCTGGACGAGCCGTTCCCCAGGGGTGTGGCGCTCCCGTTCATTCGCCGCTTCCTGAGCATCAACAAGGCGTTCCCCGACCAGTTGCCGGTGGAAGTGGTGCTGCTCTCGCGCAACTCGCCGGAAACCGGCCTGCGGGTGTTCCGCTCCATCAGCCACTATCAGCTGGACATCACCCGCGCGGCATTCATGTCGGGCCGCTCGCCCTACGAATACATCCCGGCGTTCAATGCCTCGCTGTTTCTCAGTGCCAACGAGGAAGATGTGCAAAAGGCCATCGACGCCAACTACCCTGCCGGGCGTGTACTGCCTACGCGCATCTACGATGATGAAATCGACACTGAGCTGCGGGTGGCCTTCGACTTCGATGGCGTGATTGCCGACGACGAGGCAGAGAGTGTTTACAAGCGCAACGACAACCTGGACGACTTTCAGGAACACGAGCGCGTGCACAAGGGCACCCCGCATTCGCCGGGGCCACTGGCAGACCTTTACCGCAAGCTTTCGCGGATACGCATGCTGGAGGACCGCAAGCTGGCCGAGGACCCGACGTACCAGCGGATTCTGCGCATTGCCATCGTCACGGCGCGCAACGCGCCTTCGCATGAGCGGGTGGTGACGACCTTGAAGGATTGGGGCGTATCCCCGGATGAGTGCTTTTTTCTAGGCGGCATGGATAAGCCCAGGGTGTTGTCGATATTGAAGCCGCATGTGTTTTTCGACGACCAGCGCACGCACCTGCAATCGCCAGCGGGAAACCTGCCGATGGTGCATGTACCGTTTGGGGTGGCGAACAGAGTGCGCTCGCCTCAGGCACCCGACGTGAAGCAGGATCAACTGCCGATCAGCGAATTGTCACGCGAACCGTAATCCGCCAGAGCGACACCCTTGACCCATGCGCGCTCGCCGCCGCATGCTCGAACGCTTCCACCCACGCTCAAGGAACGATTGCATGAAGCTGGAAACGCTTGCCATCCATGCGGGCTTCAGCCCCGACCCGACCACCAAGGCGGTGGCCGTACCGATCTACCAGACCACCTCCTTCGCCTTCGACGACACCCAGCACGGCGCCGACCTGTTTGACCTGAAGGTTGCCGGCAACATCTACTCACGCATCATGAACCCCACCAACGACGTGCTCGAGCAGCGCATGGCCGCCCTGGAAGGCGGGGTTGGCGCGCTGGCCGTAGCCTCGGGCATGGCGGCTATCACCTACGCCATCCAGACCGTCGCCGAAGCCGGCGACAATATCGTCTCGGTGGCCAAGCTGTACGGCGGCACCTACAACCTGCTGGCGCACACCCTGCCACGCATGGGTATCCACACCCGCTTCGCGGCCCATGACGATATCGCCGCCCTCGAAGCGCTGATCGATGCGCGTACCAAAGCGGTATTCTGCGAGTCCATCGGCAATCCCGCCGGCAATATCGTTGATATCGCTGCGCTGGCCGAGGCCGCCCACCGCCACGGGGTGCCGCTGATCGTCGACAATACCGTGGCCACCCCGGTGCTGTGCCGGCCGTTCGAGCACGGCGCCGACATCGTCGTGCACTCGCTGACCAAGTACATCGGCGGTCACGGCACCAGCATCGGCGGCATCGTCATCGACTCCGGCAAATTCCCCTGGGCCGAAAACAAGGAACGCTTCGCCCTGCTCAACACCCCCGACCCGTCCTACCACGGCGTCACCTACACCGAAGCCTTCGGGCCTGCCGCCTTCATCGGCCGCTGCCGTGTGGTGCCCTTGCGCAACACCGGCGCCGCGCTGTCGCCGTTCAACGCCTTCCTGATCCTGCAAGGCCTGGAAACCCTGGCCCTGCGCATGGAGCGCCATACCGAGAACGCGCTAAAGGTCGCCCATTACCTGCAAGCCCACGAGCAAGTGGCCTGGGTGAAGTTCGCCGGGCTGCCCGATCACCCCGAACATGAACTGGCCAAGCGCTACACCGGCGGCAAGCCGGCATCGATCCTGTCGTTCGGCATCAAGGGTGGCCAGGCGGCTGGCGCGCGCTTCATCGACGCGTTGCAGTTGGTGGTACGCCTGGTGAACATCGGCGACGCCAAGTCACTGGCCTGCCACCCCGCTTCCACGACCCACCGTCAGCTCAACGACGAGGAACTGGAGAAGGCCGGCGTGCCACGGGACATGGTGCGCCTGTCGATCGGCATCGAACACAGTGACGACATCATCGCCGACCTGGCCCAGGCCTTGGAGGCCAGCCGCGGCTGATTCCTCCGCGCCCTACCCAATGTCGAAGGCGGGCGCACCTTCATCAAGCCTGGATGCACCCGCAATGACCCTGTTTTACCTGAAACTCACCATCACCCCCCTGCTGATGTGGGCCATCTCCCTCGCCTCCCGGCGCTGGGGCGGCCTGCTAGGCGGATTGCTGTCCGGCTTGCCGATCACCTCGGCGCTGGTGATGACCTTCCTGTGCCTGGAACAGGGCACGGCCTTCGCCCTGGGCGCATTGCCCGGCGCACTGGGCGGCCTGGCGGCGGTGCAGGCCACCTACACCGTCTACCTGCTGGCCACGCGCACGCTCGGCATCGCCGTGGCCGTTCTGCTGGCATTGCTGTTCTATGGCCTGGCCGCCTATGCCTTTACCCACTGGGGCAACCTGTACCTGTCGATTGCAGTGGCGTTGGTGCTGATCGGCGTGCTGATCCGCGCCAGCGGCCGCGAGCCCAAACCTGATACCTTGGCCCGCCCCCGGCACCGGCACTGGGAAATCCCGTTGCGCATGGTATCTGCCACTTCCCTGCTGATGATCACCACCAGCCTGGCCAGTTGGCTGGGCCCGGCGACCAGCGGGATGCTGGCGCCGATTCCGGTGATTGCCTGGCCGCTGGTAGTGTTCGCCCATGTGCAGGGCGGGCGAGCCGGGATGGCGGCGATGGTGCGGGGGAATGCGATCGGCGCAGTGGGGGTGATTGCGTTCTATCTGGTCTTGGCGGGGCTGCTGGAAACGTGGGGCGTTGGCGTGACCATCGGGCTGGCCATGCTGTGCGCTGTGGTGCTGACCCTTGGGCTGGCCGCAGTGTTACGGCGGCGTTGATAGGCGGTTGGGCTGCTGCGCAGCCCATCGCAGGCAAGCCAGCGCCTGCAGGGACCGGGCGGACTGCTCGCACCTGCGGCCTTAGTCGAACGCCCCGTTCAACACCTCATAGATGATCCCGGTCGCCACGGCGACCAGTATCAGGTCTGCGCCTGCCTGCATCCACTCATACCCGTCATAGTGAGGCAACTGCCCCAGCAGACGGCCATCCAGTTTCTTGGCGATACCAGGTGGTAGGGGCTTGCCGCGGGCCAGGTTCTTCTGAATGCCTGGAGGCAATGCCGGGCCCGGGCTCCAGTAGTTGCGGTGACCTCCGAGGATGCCCAATACATCGCCACGGTCGATGGACGGGCCGCCGTGCCAGTCATTGCCGCCGGCACTCTGCTTGTGGCCGCCCGAATTACCCTGGCCCTGGGCGTGCGGCGCCTGACCCTTGCCGTGCCCCTGACCTTGGCCCTGGCCTTTGCCATTACCCGGGTCGGCGAGCACCGGGCCAGAGGCCAAGGCCACCGCCAATGAGGTGACAATGGCTGTCATGATTGTTGATCTGGCCATGTGAGCATCCTTTGCGCGAGAGGTTGCCCCACACTATAGACGGTGCGCACGCCTGCTTCACTTGCAACAGCCTCAGCAGGGGTGGCTGACAAGGCAGGCACGCTTCGGCCACAATCGGTCGCCTGGTCCACGCTGGGAAGCACTGCATGCTCACTACCCTCGCCATCGGCAACTACCGCTCGATCAACCACCTGGTACTGCCGCTGGGCCAACTCAACCTGGTGACCGGTGCCAACGGCAGCGGCAAATCCAACCTGTACAAGGCGCTGCGCCTGCTGGCCGAAACCGCACAGGGCGGCGTGGTCGAAGCCCTCGCCCGTGAGGGCGGGCTGGATTCGACCTGGTGGGCCGGCCCGGAAACCAGCGCACGAATGCGGCGCGGCGAAGTGCCCATCCAAGGCCAGCATCCGAGCGAAGCCAGGCGCCTGCGCCTGGGCTTTGCCACCGAGGACCTCGGGTTTGCCATCACCCTCGGCCTGCCAATTCCCCTGCCGTATCCGAGCGCGTTCATGCTCGACCCTGAAATAAAGTGCGAGGCCATCTGGGGCGCTGGCGCCTATCGCCCCTCTTCCTTGCTGGTCGAGCGCAAGAATGCCCTGGTGCGGGCCCGCGAGGGCAACCGCTGGGCAGTGCTCGATCAGCATGCTGACAGCGGCGAGAGCTTTTTCAACATCGTCGGCCGGCCACGCCAGGCACCGGAAATCGGTGACCTGCGCGCGTTCATCAACAGCTGGCGGTTTTACGATCACTTCCGGATTGACCGTGATGCGCCTTGCCGTCACCCCCAACTGGGCACTCGCTCGCCGGTACTGCATCACGACGGGCGCAACCTGGCCTCGGCGTTGCAGACCATTATCGAAATTGGCGATGTGGAGGATCTGGTGGAAGCGCTGAATGACGCGTTTCCCGGCAGCCGTCTGGAGATCAATGCGCCACCTGGCGGGCTGTTCAGTGTAAGGCTGCACCAGCACGGGCTTTTGCGCCCGCTCGAGGGTGCTGAATTGTCGGACGGCACCCTGCGTTATCTTCTGCTGATGGCTGCCCTGCTCACACCACGGCCGCCATCGCTGATGGTATTGAACGAACCGGAAACCAGTCTGCACGCAGACCTGCTCCCGGCCTTGGCACGGCTGATCATTCGTGCATCGGGCCGTAGCCAGGTTTGGGTGGTATCGCACAGTGCGCCCTTAATCAACGCGCTGGCAGCCTGTGACGGGTGCAATGTGCTAGAGCTGGAAAAAATACAAGGGCAAACCCAGCTGCGGGGGGTTGGGTTGCTGGATGAGCCGCTGTGGCGCTGGGCTGACTGAATTCAAGGACGGCACAAGCCCGGCATGACTAACCGGCCCCGGTAATCTCGTCCATGAACTGGGTAAGAAAGGTTTCAAGCCGGGTATGACGCTCGGCAGCAAGGCGAGCCCCTTCTTGGGTCTTAAAGCCCGAGGCGAGCTTGAGCAGTTTGGTCTGGAAGTGCTCGATGGCATACGCCCCGTCCTGGTACGCCCTCTGCTGCGCGAAAGGATTCTCGACGTCATAGAGCGCCGACCCCATTCGCCCGGCGACGTAAAAACACCGGGCAATACCCACCGCGCCTATGGCGTCAAGCCGGTCACTGTCCTGAAGGATGCAGGCCTCACGTGTCAGCGGTTCGAACCCCGCCGAGTAACTGTGCGTTTTGATCGCATGCACTACCTGCTCAACACGCCCGCTCGGCCAGCCCATCTCAGCAAGGACTGATGCAGCCTTGTTCGCCGACAACGTCGAGGCCTGCCCACGTAACGGCGAATGCTTTTCCACCGCCACACAGTCGTGCAGCACCGTCGCCGCAAGCAAGATTTCAAGGTCGCCACCCTCTACCCGCTGAATCCGGTGCGCATTGACCCACACGCGCTGAATATGGGCCAAGTCGTGGGAGCCATCATTCTGGTCAGACGGCAGATACTTCAGCAAGTCAGTGGCAAGGCACTGATAAGGAGCAAACGCTTCGCGGGTCATCTTCGGTAGGTTCCATTTCCGGTGAAAGCGCGGGTTCACGGGCGCCGTCCGTACGCTGCCCTGGGCAAGTACCGAGAGCCTGCATGTCGGTTTCAAAGCCTGTACAGCACTGGCAGGAGCAGCCTTGTGCTGCGATGAGGATATTACTGTCAAAGTAGATCCTCAGCCCTATCAGCACCTTGCTACTAAGTATTTCCGTCAACAACACGTTTGTTACTGGGAGCACTTGTATTCGATCAGCAAGGAGTCAATGGATGTCCGCTCGCTTTTCCTCCCCCGCCACCCGTATTCGCCAAACCGCGCTAGCGGTCGGCTTCGCGGGCTCGCTGCTGGGCACTGCACATGCTTGGGCCGAGCCTGTGGGTTACAGCATCCCGGCAGGGTCATTGGCTCACGCACTCGACCAGTTTGCCGACGCCAGCGGTGCAGTCATCAGTTTCAGCCAAGAAGAAGTCGCTGGCTTACACAGCAAAGGGCTGCACGGCAATTACGAACTGCATCAGGCGTTGGCAGAACTGCTGCAAGGCAGTGGCTTGCAGGTGCAGGCAGCGGGCGACAAGCACTTCATGCTGGTCAGCGCTGAGCAGGATGGCGCCATGGAGCTTGCGGCAACCACCGTCTCCAGCATGGCCCTGGGTGCCACCACCGAAGGCACCGGCAGCTACACCACCGGCTCGGTCAATACCGCAACCGGGCTGCGGCTGTCTGCACGCGAGACACCCCAATCGGTCAGCGTGGTCACCCGCCAGCAGATTGAAGACCAGAACCTGAACGATGTTGCCCAGGTGCTTGAACAGACACCAGGCGTGGTCGTTGACAGCATGGGGCCCGCCGGAAGCGACGCCAACCATATCTACGTGCGCGGCTTCGAGGTCGGCAGCATCCAGGTGGACGGCATCAACCGCCCCGATACCTTTGGCTTCAGGGACGACCTCTCCGACATGGTGTCCTATGACCGGGTAGAGGTAGTGCGCGGTGCCACGGGCCTGATGTCCGGCACTGGCGACCCGGGCGCCACCGTCAACCTGATCCGCAAGAAGCCGACCCTGGAAACACAACGCAAGCTGACCTTGAAAGCGGGCTCGTGGGACAACTACCGCACCGAACTGGACGTTTCTGGCAAGTTGACGCAAAGCGGCAATGTCCGCGGGCGCTTTGTCGCCTCCAATACCGACAGCCAGAGCTACGTCGACCGCCAGTCGCTGGAACGGCAGGTGGCCTATGGGGTGCTGGAGTGGGACATCACCGACAGCACGATGCTGACAGCAGGTGCGGAATATCAGGAGATGGACAACGACGGGGCAGGCAGCCACGGCTTCCCGATGTTCAATTCAGATGGCAGTCACTTCAGCCCCTCCCGCACGTTCAATTCAGCTTCGGACTGGAGCTATCACAAGCGTCGCACCAAGACGGTATTCACTACGCTGGAGCATCAACTGGACAACGGCTGGCAGTTGAGACTGAATGCCGAACACAGCCGTCGCAGCTATGACGACGCCTTTGCCACCGCGGCCAGCGGCACCGTCAATCCCGATGGCAGTGGCATCAGCACCTGGACGGGGCGTTGGGCCGGCGAGCCCCGGCAGACCTCGTTCGACCTGTCGGCGTCGGGCCCGTTCGCGCTGTCGTCCCGCGAGCACCAGGCCTATCTCGGGGCCAGTCACTACCGCGCCTACTACCGCAACGACGGTTACCCGCTGTGGGCGATCCAGACCATCGACAACATTTACACCTGGGACGGTTCGCTGGCGATACCAGACGCCATCCATGCCAAGTCCTCGGAAGATGCGCTGGATGAAACCCAGGACGGCCTGGTGGCTTCGGTACGCTGGAGCCTGGCGGATGACCTGTCGCTGGTTACCGGGGCGCGGCTGATCGACTGGAAACGCGACGAAACCTCTACCACCCTGTCGTCCGGCGCTACAAGCCGCACCTCACGTAGCGAAACCGGGGTCGTCACGCCCTACCTTGGCCTGGTGTATGACCTCAACGAGCACTGGTCGGCCTATGCCAGTTACACCACCATTTTCAAGCCGCAGAGCAACAAGGATATCAACGGTACCTACCTGGACCCGCTGGAAGGCGTGAACTACGAGCTCGGTCTGAAGAGTGAGTTCTGGGACCAGCGCCTGACCGCGGCTTTCAGCGTTTTCGAGGTGCACCAGGACAACCTGGCGGTAGCCGACGGAAGCAACCTGGCGCCAGACGGCAACCAGGCCTACCGTGCCGAATCGGGTACCAAGACACGTGGTTTCGAGATGGAAATGGCGGGCGAGATTTTGCCTGATTGGCAGGTCTCGGCCAGCTACACCTATGCGGTGAGCAAGGATTCGGATGGCGACCGCCTGAACACTGAAATACCGCGAGACACCTTGAAACTGTTCACCAGCTACCGCCTGGCGACCCTGCCACAGTTGAAGGTAGGGGGTGGTGTGCGCTGGCAGGGTACCGAGTATTACAAGAGCGCCGGGCCCAACAACGAAACGTTCACCCAGGACCCCTACAGCGTGGTCGACCTGATGGCTCAATATGCCTTCACGCCGCAGACCAGCGTTTCACTGAACCTCAACAACGTGTTGGACAAAACCTACTACACGGCGATTGGCGCGCGCGGCTGGTATGGCAGCCCACGCAGCGCCACGGCCACGTTGGTGTACGCGTTCTGACCCGCCAAGGCGACGCCTGATTGCCCCCTGAGTTCGCAGATCAGAACACCGACCATCCGATCCGCGAACTGAGCAGCTCAAGCGCCGCCATCCCGGCCAGGGAGTTGCCCGCCGCATTCAGCTCTGGCGACCACACGCATACGGTAAATTGCCCCGGTACGATCGCCACGATCCCGCCACCCACGCCACTCTTGCCAGGCAAACCCACCCTGAAGGCGAAATTCCCCGCCTCGTCATACAGCCCGCTGGTGGCCATGATCGAGTTCACTTGTTGGGTCTGGCGCCGCGTCAGGATCTGCTCACCGCTGTGCTTGCAGAACCCATCATTGGCCAGGAAGCAGAATGCCCGCGCCAGGTCCAGGCAGTTCATTTGCAGTGCGCAGTAACTGAAGTAACTGCGCAGCACCGTCTCGACCTCGTTATGGAAGTTGCCAAATGACTGCATCAGGTACGCCATGGCAGCGTTGCGCGCGCGAAACTGATATTCCGAATCAGCGACCCGGGTATTGATCGAGATGTGGGGGTTGCCTGAAAGCCGTCGGACAAAATCGCGCATCGACAACGTGGGGGCCGCGAAGCGCGACTGATTGATATCGCAGATCACCAATGCACCTGCATTGATGAACGGGTTACGCGGCCGCCCGCGCTCGAACTCCAGCTGCACCAGCGAGTTGAACGGCTGCCCCGAAGGCTCATGCCCCAGCCGCTCCCAAATGGTTTCTCCCGAATGGCCAATGGCCTGAACCAGGCTGAACACCTTGGAAATGCTCTGCACCGAGAATGGCACCTGCGCGTCGCCTGCGCAGTGGTAACTGCCATCGTTGCCATAGACAGCGATGCCCAGCTGGTTCGCCGGCACGTCAGCCAGCGCGGGAATGTAGTCAGCGACTTTGCCCTTGCCGATCAAGGGACGTACTTCTTCGAGAATCTCGTTCAACAGCGTTTGCATGGAAGGCCCTGTATCAATCCCCAGACGACGGCGAGGGGCATTCCTCTTGACGAAGACTGAGCGGGAGAGATCACACATTCAGAAACAAATCACCGTCAGCGTCGTCATCGCCAGGAAGATCGCCGCGCGTTACGGCCTTGAAGGCAGCTGTAATGCAGGGTCGGTTGCACAAACCCATGTCAGCACGGCCGGCAGTGATCGTCAGCGTTCGGCGGTGGTTACTGGGGGTTTCAAAAATGAACGGATACCGAAAGTGCACTGACCAGCAAACAGAGGCTCGCAACAGCCGTTAAATGCACGCGCATCGGCAGATACCACCCAGGCACGGCTTGCGCCAGTTTGCGATCCTGCCAAAGATGGCCGACAAAACCGAAGGTCAACACCAGACACCCCACCGGCACAGGCAGCAACGTGCCAACCCAACCGATCAGGGCCGGTATAACGCTCCACACCAGTCGCTCTTGACGCTGCTTTGCGGGCAAACCCTGCAACGTCATGGCAAACCCCCAGTGCAGGGCACCGACGAAGCTCAATATCACCGCGCCATAGCCAACCATCATCATCGAGAAAAACGCTCGATACTCAGCCCAAAAAAGGATGAGCGCCGTCAAGCCAATAAACGGCAGCAGACCGCCGTAACCCAAGACAGCGAAGCGGCTTGGAGATAACGCAGTAGCATCGGAATTCATCTGGGCGCCCCTTCGCGACGGTTCAGGACCGGACGTCAACTGTGTCGTCCAATGAGGTTCAGGAATTCGTGCCGCGTCGAGGGGGCGTCGCGAAATGCACCTAACATCACGGATGAAATCATCACCGAGTTCTGCTTCTCTACCCCGCGCATCATCATGCACATATGCTGGGCTTCGATCACGACCGCTACCCCTGCGGCATCCGTGACTTCCTGCACGGCATACGCAATTTGCCGCGTGAGGTTTTCCTGTATCTGTAAACGACGGGCGAACATATCCACTACGCGTGCAACCTTGGAAAGCCCTAACACGCGTCCTGTTGGCAGGTACGCGACATGCGCCTTGCCAATAAACGGCAACATGTGGTGTTCGCACAATGAGTAGAGTTCAATGTCACGCACCACAATCATTTCATCGTTTTCACTCTCGAACAGAGCACCGTTCACGACCTCGTGAAGATCCTGGGCATACCCGTTGCACAAGTACTGCATCGCTTTTGCCGCACGCTGGGGTGTGTCCAGAAGCCCTTCGCGCTGCGGGTTTTCACCAATACCGACCAGGATTTCATGATAGTGCTCGGCTAACGAATGTGACATTTGGACTCCTCACCGCTACAACGGTGCCCGCCATCGGGATGTGGTAGCCAGGCCAAGTGTGGCCTCAATCGACAGAACAGCCTGTAAAGCACCGAAAACAGGGGACGTAGCGGACGCCAAGCCAGTGGCGCGACCCACAGGCCCACATCGGCAGCACGCCAACTCCACAAGGTGGCGTCCAAGCCTGTAACCCACTGCCCGCTCGCGAACCTTCCATGCAGGCATGACCTCAGTTGCTCAACCGTCAAGCCCAACGCCCCTGCATCGAAATCATCAGCACTGATGTCAACCAGGATGAGCTTTCCCCCAGTCGATTGCCTGCGCAGGAAGGCTATCTCCCGAGCGCACAACGGGCAGGCGCCGTCAAAGTACAGGGTGAAGGGCCACTTACAATACATGTACAACCTCTCATGCTTGTACAGGTTTTTGTATAAGTTAGCTGAAACCAGGAAATTCGCAATGGGGGGGCTGGGAGGTGTTCGCCGGTGGGTTTGTGTTGCCGGTGAGATCGAGCGCCGCCACACCTCCCATGGCGGACACCTTCCACTCAAGGCCGCATGAGCGGCTCGATCCCGATCCATTTCTTCACGGGGTGATAGCAGAGCTTCAGCGGCGGAATCTGCACCTTGCGGCCCTGCACATCCAGTGCCCCCAGATGAATCGTCCACTTGGAATCTGCCTCGAACTTGTCCGTCTGAAAGATCACATAAGCCGAGCCATAGCGCTTGTTGTTGGTCATCCTGGGAATCATCCGGTGCACTTCATCGCTGTTGATGTCGTATGGCGATGGCCGGGCGGTCTTCTCATTCACCAACGGAAAGTCGTAGGTCTCGTTGATGCCCAAGTACACCTCGGGCCGCGCATTCAGGCGCGAGCCGTCTTCAAAGGTGATGTAAGCCTGACGGCTGTCGTACAGCACCGGTATCGGCGGCTCGCCACGCTTGGCATCGGTCGACGGGCGTTGGCGGTCTTTGTTGTAGGCGATCATTTGCACAAAGAATTCCTGCCGCGAGTACTTCTCGCCCGGGTACTGCACGTACAGGCTTTGCTCATAGCGCTTTTCGCCCCATAGGGCGGCGTGGTCGTAGAGGTAGGTTTCCAGGTAGAGGGTGGTCTCCCCCTGCGGGCCTGGCACTTTGAACTGGAACTCGGATTCGCAAAGGTCCGCGTAGGCGGCGCGTTCGCGTTTCCAGGGGACGCAGGCGGTCAATGAAGCGGCTGCCAGCAGCAGCATGAGAGAGAGTGTGCGTTGCAGGTTATTCATGACCGGCCCTGGTCCAGATGCGAATGGATCAGTTTCGAGGGCTGGGTCGCGCAAGTCCATGCTGACCATTTGCCATTATCGCGATACAGACAGCACACCTTGCAACCGCTCTGGAAGTGACCACAACGCCGCAACCGGATTTGCTAAGATCGCGGCCTTTCCGCTGGGTGAACTGCATGTTCACCCGAGCCATTTGCAGCCTGCTGGAAGACCCGATGAACAAACTGATCCTGCCTTTCGCCATCTTCGTTAGCGTCATCATCACAGGGAAGATCGCCGAGCATTACGGCCTGGAGGGCAGCTGGAAAGTCGGCCTGCTGTGCCTCGTTGCAGCTGCCGTCCAGATCGCGGTTACCCGCTTTCAGCGCCACCAGCGGCAGAAAGCCGAGCTTTGAAAGGCGCGGGGCCCTCTGGATGATCACGTTATGGGGACCTTTCTTTCACCCAATTTTCACAGTGGCTTGGGCAGGATGAAGCTATCCCTACGTGATAGTACTTAGCCCGCCTCGGCGGGCTTTCTTTTGCCCGCATGTTTCCTGTCGACGTTTTGGGGAACGGGAGCGGGTCGAAAAATCAGAAATTACCCCTTCCTTGTAGGCCATTTCCCAAAGATACTCCTCGCGCCTGATTTTCGTTGCACATGGAAATAGTCAGCCCTAGTCTCGGCCTGTCGCTGCCAATTCAGCGACCGGTTTTGACAGACCGCTGACGTTGTCCTCATGTGCTCGCTTTCATGGCGGCTGTACGTGTGGGCACCCTGTGGTGCGCCGAGTGCCAACGTCTCGGTCTGTCAACCCGCGTACAGCTGCCACCATCTTGTTTGACAGCAAGGTTGAGGTAGCTCCACTTTCCGACGTTGGAGTTACGCCATGCTCAAGATCGTTCCAGATCCACCCCACCGGTCCCTCTGCCTTGAAGACACCCTGATCCAGGCCACGGATTACGCGCTTTGCGCTGCAACTGTCGTGCATCAGGCAATGCTGCTGCAGCCCAAGTCACCCGCGTCGATTCTGATGATGACCTCGATGCATGAACTGGAGACCTTGAGAGCTTTGCTCGAGTCCGCAATAGCCCAGGTGCAGATGCCCACTGAACCTCGCACTACGCACTGACGTCTCGCTGATGTACTGCCTGGGCCGGCCTCTTCGCGGTTACCCCCTCACCGGCACTCCCTCAGCCTTGAAGACTGCCGTGCTCCCGTAGGAGCGGGTTCACCCGCGAATAGGCCCGTACAGGCTGAAGCAATCTTGGGGAAACTGAACAATGTCCACAGAAGAAACCAAATTCACCGTCGGCAAAACCACCTTCTACCAAGGTGAAAACCAGACCCATCCGCTGTTCCGCATCGAAGCCGGCATCCCTTGCCAAAGCGCCCGTGAACAGGCGTCCGAGCTGATGGGCTATGCACGGGACATGACTCTGGATGGATTGATGGAAGATAAACCTCAGTTGATCTGGGCTTCGCACTACCTTTGCGCGTTGGCCAAGGCGCTGATGGATGATGCTGAACTGGGCATGATGCGCTGAATGACTCATCATTGACTGGGTGCCTTCAAGACCTATGCGACTCCCGATTTTGAAGGCGACCCAACGACCTAGCTCCTTGCCTCTTTTCTTGCTGGACGCGGTCCAAGATTCAGTTCCATCGACTGAGACATCAAAGCCGAACCCTCACGCAAAGGCTCCGGTGCTTTGGCCTCAGAAGCGCTCATCACCGATAGCCGGCAAGATCAGCTCCCGTACGAACGAAGCCCCGGACAAGCGCAACAGCGCGTCGACCATAGTGACCACATCATGCACCGGTACCTGGCGCCGCTCGCCACGTGCTGCGGCTTGCGCCAATGGCGTGTTCAGGGAGTCGTCGGTATTGAGATAACCCAGTTGGAGCACGGTCACCGCCAGGTTGTCATCCCTGAAACCTTCGCGCAGCGCATCAGCCATGCCGTTGAGGGCGAACTTTGAGGCGCCGAACGCTACCTCGGGGCGCCCACTCTGGCGAAGAGCTGAGGTCGAACCGGTGAGGATCAACTGCGGCCGGGGCGCACCAAGCAACTTGGGCACCAGGCGCTTGAGCAAAAGCAGCGTGGCCGTGATATTCACCTCGACCAGGCTGGTGATCGATTCGTCGCTGTCGTCAAGGAAGGCATAGTGCTCGCTGAAGGCGTGTTCTTCCCAAATGCCAACGTTGTAGATCAGGACATCCAGATCGGCAGGTGCCCGATCCGCGATCTGTGCTACAGCCGCCGTTGGCTTGGCAAGGTCGGCATCGACCCACTGCAGGTCGATGCCCGGGGCAAGGGCCAAGTCTGACGGCTGTTTGCGTGATACGCCGATCAGCGTGTCCCCTAGCTTGCCGAGCCCTTCGAGCAAAGCCCGGCCCAACCCTCTTCCGGCGCCTACGATCATCATCTTCATCTGTTGCTCCTTTTAACTGAAATGCTGCAAGCTTCCCTGGGCCGCTCAACTCCACCGAACATTCAGTACGACGAAGTGCAGCAGGATCCAGACCATCAACAGCAGATGGGTCAGTTGCAACCCTTCCTGGCGGATCCAGTAGCCGAACCATATCCCGCCCAGCAGCATCGCAAGCAGGAACCCGAGCGCTGCGCTCAAGGCCAGGTTCAACCAGGGCCGCGCCACCTCCAAGCCGGCGCCAAGCAGCAGTTCATAGCAGCCAACCCAAGCCGCGAGAGCGGCGGCTGCCTGTGTCAGCACTATGATCGACAAGGCCAAGCGATGGATGGCGTGAGAGGTCATCGCTCTCACCAGCAGAGGGAGGCTGATTGCGGGAGGTTGGGCCAGCGGCGCCATCGACATGGTCTCCCCGATCGCCCCGGCTGAGCTGGCAAAGGCCTGCAGGTTGTTGATCAGGCTGATACTCAGCCACAGGCTCAAGCCAATGCAGCAGGTGATCTGGAAAATCAGCAGTGAAGTCGGAGTGTCCATTCCTGGTCCTTTGTGAGTTCGTTTCCGAAAGCAGCGAGAGCGTCCGGACGCCACTCTAAAACCTTGACTTAACTCGAGGTCAATACCGGATTTCCAATAAGGCTGCCTGGGGCGACAACCTCAACCGTTCGTTCAAGCCGTCTGTAGGTCTGAGAAGTTTGTCGAGGTCTTGGGCGACCGACCGAGCCGCGCCGATCAACGCCGCAGGTATACCCACTGGAGGATCCGGGATAGAGCCAACCGGTTTGCTATGCTCTCTATTCCGGCTGACCTGGCCTGAAGGCGCCGAGCGTGTGCGGCATTGGTCAAGATGCTTGAGAGTTTTCTATCCGCATTTGTGAAAAAACGAACCAAGGAGTGGAGTAACAGACATGCCAGCTTGTCCCCTACCCTCTGATGAAGCACTTCGTCAGCGCACACTTGATGACATGGACTTGGTCGATACGCCGGCCGAGCATTATCTTGATACCTTGGTACGACTCACCCAAGAACTAGCCCAGGTGGAGACCGTTCTGATCAGCCTAATCGATCAGGATCGGCAGTGGTTCAAGGCTCGAATCGGTATCGAGGTAAGCGAGACGAAGCGCAATGTGTCTTTTTGCGGCTACGCGATTCTCGGTGAAGATACCTTGATGGTTTCCGACGCCAGGTGCGATACACGCTTCGAGGACAATCCCCTCGTGCTGAACCCACCCTATATCCGGTTCTATGCGGGCCACCCGTTACGTGCCTCAAATGGCAAAGCCATTGGCACCCTGTGCATGTTCGATCCTCGGCCGCGGAAGCTCAGCGAAGCGCAACAGGCTAATTTTCGGGACTTAGCCACGCTCACCGAGGGTTATTTGCAACTGCGGAGCCTAGCTCAGGTCAATCGCGCTCTGCGTGTTGAAATGGATCGCGGGCAGCGCAGGGCTTTGCTTGATCCTTTGACACAACTATGGAACCGCGGGGCATTGGCAGCATTTCAGAACCGAGAGCTTCGTTTGGCTGAGGAGCGAGGTTTACAGCTAGGTGCCGTATACGCAGACCTCGACCGTTTCAAATCGGTCAATGACGAGCATGGCCACGATGCCGGCGATAAAGTGCTCTGCGAGTGCGCCCGCCGACTGCGGGCTACGCTTCGGCCAGATGACCTGCTGGTACGCCAAGGAGGAGAGGAATTCGTGGCCTTGCTACGGGTTAAAGATAGCCAAGAATTAACGCAGATTGCGGAGCGCTTGCGTCAGTCAATCGGCAGCGCGCCGTTTCTGTTACCCGGCGGCCCTCGGAAGATGACCATGAGCATCGGATGCGCCCTGCTCACCCAGGGTGAGCAGATTGATGATGCAATAAAGCGCGCTGACGGCGGTCTCTATGCGGCCAAACATGGGGGGCGTGACCAGGTTGTCTATGTGCCAGCGTTATCCTGAGGAAGTTGAGTCTCGGTAACATGGGGCGAGACTCTCCCTATACGAGATGCGCTAGCGTATTGGCCACCCCGGTCTCCAAGTGGGTTCTCCTTCGCAAGCGTGTCGAGCCAAGGCCGCCCTGGAGGCGCTGATTCGCGCCGCCGGGGCAGTTCGGAGCTCATCCCTGAGTTTTTTTGCTGCGGTACTCGGTGGTGGTCATGCCGGCGTAGCCCCAGTTATCGGTGTCGACCTCCTCGATCACGATATGGGTGAGCTCAGGTTTCTTTCCGAGCACTCGCTGCAAGGTCTCTGTGATTTCCTTGATGACCTGGGCTTTCTGATCACGAGTGACGCCGTCGCGAGTGATGCGGACGCTGACGAAGGGCATGGTATTACTCCTATGGGGTGGGGAATTCAGGGCAAGGAGGCGGGATGCCTCCCCGTTACGTTCAGCCTATTACCATTTGCCGACACTCATACCGCCGTCGACCGGCAACACCACGCCCGTGGTGAACCCGGCGTTGGCCAGGTAAAGCACGGCGTCGGCAATGTCGCTGACGCGGCCGATGTGTCCGGCCGGTTGCAGGCCGTTTAGGAAGTCGAAGCTGGCCGGATCGTGCATCGGCGTCTCGATGATGCCGGGAGCCACCGCGTTAACCTGGATGTTGTGCGACGACAGCTCCAGCGCCAGGGCGCGGGTGACCTGGTTGAGGCCCCCCTTGATCAGCACCGGCAGGGCGGCGGGCACGGCGATGTTGGGTTGCAGCGCCACGGCAGCGGTGATGTTGATGATGTGACCCTGGCGCCGCTCGATCATGTGCGCGGCGGCGGCCTGGGAGGCGTAGACCACGCCCTTGAGGTTGGTCTCCAGCATGCCTTGGATGTCTTCCGGGCTGTATTCGATGAAGGGTTTGGGCAGGAAGAAGCCAGCGTTGTTGACCAACACGTCGACCTGGCCGAAGGCATCGATGCTGGCCTGAATCAGGCGGCGGGCGGTCTCAGGCTTGGCGATGTCGCCGGCCACGCCGATGAAGGCGGGGCTGTCCAGTTGTGCCTTGGCCTCAGCGAGGCGTCCGGCGGAGCGGGCATTGCCGACCACATTGAAGCCACTGGCGAGGAAAGCCTTGGCCAGGCCGAAGCCGATGCCGCTGGAGGCGCCGGTGATCACTACCGTTTTGCTGTTGCTCATGTCGTTTCTCCCAATCAGGTGGCGCCGAAGTGCGCCGTTGGGAGGACTATATTTTTGCTTCAGATAAGGATAAATATGGCAGCGAGAACTTAAGTTGATACATGGTGTAATCAATGCAGCGGCATTTCGACGACGTCCTACTCGGCAGCATCGAGTTGTTCTGTCTGGCGGCGGAGCTGGGCAGCTTCACCGCGGCCGCTCTCGCTGCGGGCGTGACGCCGGCAGCGGTCAGTCGCTCGATCAGCCGCCTGGAAGAGCGCTTGGGCTCCAGACTGTTCGTCCGTACCACCCGCAGCATCCGCCTGACCGAGGGCGGGCGAGGCTACTACGAACAGTGTCGTCAGGCGCTGACCCAGCTGGTGGAGGCCGAACGGGTGGTGACTGGGCAGCAGCAGGAGCCTTCGGGCACACTGCGCATCAGCCTGCCCACGACCTACGGGCACCACCGCATCCTGCCGCTGCTGCCCGAGTTTCGACGGCGCTACCCGAAGGTGCAGGTCGACATCCACCTGGGCAACCGCAACATCGACTTTGTCGGCGAGGGCTACGACCTGGCCATCCGCGTGCGTGCACAGCCGGATTCGACCCTGATCGCCCGGCCGCTGGAAGACGCCCGGCTGGTGGTGGTGGCCACTCCAGATTACTTGGAACACGCGGGCGAGCCGCAGAGCCTTGAAGAACTGGCGCGGCATGACTGCATCCAGTTCGAACTGCCCAGCAGCGGTCGGCGCATCGCCTGGCTGTTCGACGAGGAGGGCCGCGAGCGGGAAGTCCTCACCGAGGGCGGCTACGTCTGCTCGGACGACGTGCTCGGTGGCGTGACCTTGGCCAAGCACGGCGCGGGACTGTTCCAGACCTACCGCTTCATCGTCGAGCGCGAGCTTGCCGAGGGCTCGCTGGTCGAGGTGCTGCGGCCCTTCGCGGGCCGCTCGCGGCCGTTCACCCTGCTATATCCCCAAGCCCGACACATGCCGTTGCGCCTGCGAGCCTTCGTCGACTTCATCATGGACAAGCGGCGCCACTGGGCCGCTGGCAGCTGAGGGGACGTATCACTCTGTGTCAGTGCCATGGTGGATGCGGCGCCGATGGGCCAGCCTGTAGTTGGCCTTGGGCCGATGTGCGGTTTAGCACATGTCGGCCCAGCACCGGGCCGAGCCGGTGGCATGGATGGCCTCACGCTGCTACGCGCAAGGGCTAGGTCGCCCAGGTACGGGTCGAGCTGTTGCAAGCACAGTGCCGGCAGGCGTAAAACCCTGAGAAGTGACGCAAAAGTCACGCACATGAAAAAGGCCACTCCTTTCGGAAATGGCCTAAGTCATTGAATATATGGTCGGGACGGAGTGATTCGAACACTCGACCCCTTGCACCCCATTCAGTTAATTATAAGCATTCAGCGGAAATCAGTAGCATTCAAAAGAATTACCGAAAGCTAGCAACCATGGGGCTTTCAGACTAATATTTGGTCTAACCCAGTCCAGAGATTTCTACAGAGAGCCACTGCCACGGTAGGGGTATAAGTAGGGGTTTTTTGGGGCATCCTTCCGCCTGCAAGGGGTAGACAATGGCCAAGATAACCGTCAGAGAGCTCGAATCGCTCACTGCTGAGGATCACGGAAAAACCATCCGAGACGATGGCAACCTACTAGGCAAAGTTATCTCTCGTCAGAAAGGCGTCTCGGTGAGCTTCTATTACCGTTTCAAATGGGATGGAAAACACAAAGACTATGCTTGCGGCACCTGGGCCAAAAATGGCAGCAAGAGTAGAACACTATCTGAAATTCGATCTGAGCATAGAAGGGCAAGTCAACAAGTATCTGACGGTATTGACCCGACATCTGCCAAGAAAGCCGCCAAAATTGAAGCCCAAGCAAGCATCTCCGCCACCATTGCAGAGGCCGAACGCCATGCAGCGGAAAACAAGACTTTTGCAGACTTGTTCGACGAATGGTTGCGCGACGGTGTCTCCCGACAGGATGACAACGCGGAGCTGCAGCGCAGTTTCAAGAAAGACGTACTGCCTGTCATTGGCAAAAAACCATTGCGTGCCCTGACAGAGAAAGACTTGTTAGCTTCTTTACGCGCAGTTCGTACGCGTGGTCTAAACCGCACTGTGGTTATCCTATACAACGACATTGGACAGATGCTGCGCTGGGCCGAAAAGCGCAAACCGTGGCGATCGTTGATGATTGACGGCAACCCAATCGACTTGATCGATGTGCGGACACTGCTAGACCACGACTATCAAGAAGAACGTGACCGCCTGCTCTCTCCCGACGAAATCCATGAACTACAAGGCGTCTTTGCTCGCCTGGAGCATGACTATGACACCCTACCCGTCGGCCGGAAATACTCCGGCATCCGTCCTGTTAACTCTCGCGTGCAGTGCGCAGTATGGATCTGCCTAAGCACCCTCTGCCGGATAGGTGAGCTACTCAAAGCTGAATGGAAAAATGTGGACCTGGAGAAAGGCACTTGGTTCATCCCAGCACAGGCCACAAAAGGACGTAAAGGCAAGCGCCAGGATCACCATGTATTTCTATCACAATTTGCTTTGGCACAGTTCAAACGCTTGCAGGAAGAAACTGGAAGTAGCCCTTTCTGCTTCCCCAGCAAACACGGTGAATGCCATGTTGATACCAAGACCGTGAGTAAACTGATTGGTGATCGGCAGTGCCGGTTCAAGAAGCGCAGCAAACCATTGTCAGGTCGTCACCATGACGATTCGCTAGTGCTGAACAACGGCACAAAGGGTGAATGGACCCCACACGACCTTCGCCGTACCGGGGCGACCATGATGCAAGAACTTGGCGTCACTCTAGAGATTATTGATCGTTGCCAAAATCACCTGCTCGCAGGCTCCAAAGTACGCAGGCACTACCTCCACCATGATTATGCCAAGGAAAAAACTGAAGCATGGCGCCTCCTTGGAGACAGACTAGAAACAATACTGGCCTAGGAAAGAAATGAGCCGGGGGTGGGTAACTGAACGTTGAAGCCCAGCTCGTCAAGGCAGATGTCTCATGAGCATTTTGGCATCGATCCTATTGTGCTGGAGCTGCCGCTATCGCATCGGAAGCGAGGTGCGCTGGGAGCAGCTTACGCACGCGCTCAGCTCTTGAGTGGCCGGAAAGCCGCGCAACTGTGGGCAAACTGCTTAGATCAGCTTCGGAACAACACTAAGCGAGCGCTTGCAGATTAATCTGGCGCCCCCTGGCTTGAAGCCCCAACTGTTACGTCTCTGCCTTCTTTCTTTCCCGTAACACGCTAACCGAGTTTGGCGGAGGGTCCGGGATTCGAACTCAACAGGATAGTTCGATGTGTCAAGATTTTTTGGTTAAAAATCAATATTATATGGAAATCAGTTCGAATGTAGCGTAGTCATTATCAGCAGTTTTCCACTCCCGACCACCGGTATCCACTGAGTGACGTGCGGACGCTCTAGAGCAGCTACTTGGGCGTATTTTAGAGCTTGGTACGTTCTGTCCTATTCCGCTGTGTTCCTTCCACATCCAGGCTGTGAGTGGGGGACCAAATGGGGGACCAGATTTGAAGTTTGGAGGCTTCCGCCATGCCCAAGCTCACCGCGAAACAGGTTGAAACCCTTACCGACTTCGGCAAGTACGACGATGGTGACGGCCTTCGCCTGGTCATCCGTAAATCCGGAAAAGCATGGGTTTTGCGTTACCAACTCGCGGGCAAGCGTAAGGAAATCGGCTTGGGCCCCTATCCTCGCTATGGATTAAAGGAGGCCCGCTCGCGCGCCGACACCCACAGGGCATTGATCCGCGATGGCATCGATCCATTGGTACGGAAAGCCGAAACACACCAGGAAGTCGAAGAGCTGCCCGGGTTGCTCAAGAGAAAGGGCTGGAGAACACTTTCCGCACTTGCGCCCTAGACTTCATTGCAACCCATCGGGCTGGCTGGAAAAATGCCAAACACGCGCAACAGTGGACCAACACCCTGACCTCTTACGCTTTCCCATTCATTGGCGACACCCCCGTCGACAGCGTTGACGTCGAAGGTGTTTTGAATGTGTTGAAGCCTATCTGGACCAGAGTGCCTGAAACTGCTCGCAGGGTGCGCAATCGGCTCGAGCTGGTCCTCGACTACGCCAAGGCCAAAGAGCTGCGCCGCGGCGAGAATCCAGCCCGCTGGCGCGGTCATTTGGAGAAACTGCTGCCATCCGGAAGGAGTCTCAGCAAACATCACCATCACCCGGCGATGCCTTGGGCAGAAGTGCCCGCATTTGTCCAACAGGTGCGCACTTTGCCCGGAATCGGCCCGCGCGTGCTGGAGTTCATCATCCTTACCGCCGTGCGTACTAGCGAAGCATTGAACGCACGCTGGGACGAGTTCGATCTGGATGCCGGCGTCTGGGCCATACCTGAGGATCGAATGAAAGCCGGCGTTGCTCACCGAGTACCGCTCCCCCCTCAGGCTGTTGCATTGCTTAAATCCATGCAACACCCAATACGATCCTTTGTTTTCGAGCACCACAAGCGTGGGCAGCCGGTGTCAAACATGATTGGCCTCATGCAGATGCGCCGGATGGGCTTCGGGCATTTTACCGTGCATGGCTTTCGCTCCAGCTTCCGCGACTGGTGCGCCGAATGCACTAGTGCGCCTCGCGAAGTCGCCGAGATGGCGCTTGCTCATGCAGTAGAAAATCGCGTCGAAGCGGCTTACCGCCGAGGTGATTTGTTCACTAAGCGCATAGGGCTAATGCAGCAGTGGGCAGACTTTCTCGACAACGCTAAATGAAAGGGCGTTAGCCAAGACCGGTACAAATTGAAGCAGCGTTACGATTAGGCGGCGTGCTGAATAGACATAGGGATTGAAGGACACACGGGCAGGTTCTTCACTGTGAGACTTCATATCAACCTGAGCATTGAATGGTAATCTCCAAGATGGATTCTAGGATATGATATGACTCGCATCTGGCATGCGGGCCGTTGAAATAAAGGGGTTTCTACGTTCCCTTAAAAAGGAATAGCCTTGATTCTGGACTTCTTTCCAAGGATTTCAATTACTGGCTCGGCCTCAACTGATGACAGCACAATCGTTCACGGCCTGGCGCTGGGAAAAACAGGACCATGATATAGAGTCCATGCCTGGACAAGGCCCTAGACATTCGACGTATGCGCGCAGCGTGAAGGCGAAGATGTTGGACAGCCTTCAACACTCGCCGCCGACGTGACTTCACGACTTAAATTTCAAGAGAGAAGCCGGCCGAAGGCGGGAGGAAGAATCCAGCATGACCGCAAATTAGCTTTCGAAGACACTAGACCACGGCTCTGGGAAACGCCTCGCTAAGGGCTCTAGTCAACCACTCCATAAACCACTCCGCATCAATGCTCAGCTGTTGTGATGGAGTTAAAAGATAATACGCCTCCATGAAAGCAGACTGCTCTACACACTGCACCAAGGTGCCATCCTTTAACTCGTCACTGACAAGCACCTCTGTCGCCAATGCGACACCGTAACCACGCTCAGCCTGGTGGAGTACCAGCTCGTTGCTGATATGCGAAGCGTCAGCTTTGACGCGGATTTTGAGGCCCTGAGCAGCGAACCAAGCATTCCAGCACGTTCCGTCATCAACGTGTATCAGCTGACAGCTTGGCAGCTCAGCAAGCGTGGGTCGTTTAGGCAGGTTAGCGAGATACCCAGGCGAACAGACCGCAAATGCCTCTGGACGAATCAAAACTTTTCGTATGCCTGAAAGGTTGCTCGGTAACCCATAAGCAATTCCCAAATCGGCCTGCCGATGCTCCACTGAGGTAAAGGAGGAATTTGGCTCAATAGCGACTTTCAGCCCCGGTCGTAACTCTCGTAGTTCACCAATGCGAGGAGTCAACCAACGTGAGGCGAACGCCGGAGCGCAAAGGATTCGCAGCCAGCGCTCCTCAGCTCTTTGCGATTGACGGGCTCCCGCCTCTACCAAGATCTGAAGCGCCTGCGATGCAGCTTGGTAATAGTCCGCTCCGGCGGCAGTCAAGATCACGCCTCTTGGTGTTCGATCAAAAAGTCGAACACCCAGCCAATCCTCCAAAATTTTCACATGCCTACCGATGGCAGGCTGCGTAACGTGCAGGGCTTGGGAAGCTGCAACGTAACTGCCCAAGCGAGCGGCGGCCTCAAATGCACGGACTGCGTTCAGGGGGGGCAGACGGTCAATATTCAAGCCCGGACCTCCGGTGTTAGTTTTTTTAATACCTAAGCGAAGTTTATTCTGCTTTTCGGATTAACTCAAGTTCACGATACTCGAAACCAGCGTACGAACTCTCATAGAGGATCTAATCATATTAGGCATTATAGCAACAATAAGGCTATTCCCTTCCACGTCGACGTCAAGAGGCACTGGCAGCGCCATCTGCTCAGATGAGGCCTTGGCTAACGGACCGTCGCTGAGCGACAAACGGCATACGTAACGAGGAAAACTTCCAGAAAACGTTCAAGCGCACTGCAGCCTGACTACAAACTTGTAGAATTCAACTGTGGGCTCAATAATAATATCTGCCATTCATCACTCACGAAATACCTGGGCGGTTGCAGGAGCTGAGTGCAACACGGTTATTGAATTAAAGCTGGAGCATCATGCCGCATAACCAAGGCTTCCTGCATCACCTCGCCCATGACTTCGATCGGGCACTTGAAATCAAAGCGTTTACGGGGGCGCATATTCAGTTCCAAGGCGATGGCATTCAATTGCTCTTGGCTGTGTACCGACAAGTCAGTCCCCTTGGGCAAGTACTGGCGAATCAGGCCGTTGATGTTTTCGTTGCTGCCGCGCTGCCAGGGGCTGTGCGGGTCGCAGAAGTAGATCGCCACGCCGGTTCTTTGGGTGATCTCGGCATGTCGCGCCATCTCCCGGCCCTGGTCGTAGGTCATACTCTTGCGCATCGCCAGCGGCATGCCATTAAGCGCTGCACTGAAGCCCTCCATCGCCGAGGTCGCCGTTGCGTCGTTCATCTTCACCAGCATCAGGTAGCCACTGGTGCGCTCCACCAACGTGCCTACCGACGAGGCGTTGGCCTTACCCTTGATCAGGTCGCCCTCCCAATGCCCCGGCATCAGCCGGTCTTCGATCTCTGGCGGGCGCACATGAATGCTGACCATTTCAGGGATCTGGCCGCGCCGATCCACGCCACCAGAGCGCGGCCGGCGCGTCGTCTTGCCTTGGCGCAGGCAGACGATCAGCTCCTTGCGCAACTCGCCGACCGGCAAGGCATAGATCGCGTTATAGATCGTCTCACGACAGACGTAGGCGTCTCTGAGGTTGGGTATGGTCATGCTGCGCAGCTTGCCGGCAATCTGCTCGGGAGACAAACGCTTACGCAGCATGTGGGCCACCAACTTGAAGCGCTCGCTACCCGGCAACAGCTTTCGTTTCGGTCGACAGCGTTGGCGGCGGGCCTGCATCTGCTGCTGGGCCACGCGGGCCGAGTAGCTGCCACAGGCATCTCGATTGCGGCGCAGCTCGCGACTGATGGTCGAAGGGGATCGGGTGATCAAGCAAGCAATCTTGCGTAGGCTGAACCCTTGGGCACGGCCGATTTGAATGGTGGCGCGTTCTTCAACGCTGAGTTCGGAATAGGACATAGGGGCAGCACGGTACCGGAAAGGTCAGGTGTTGCACTCAGTTTTCGCGGCCGCCCTGCATTCGAGGCACCGCGAGCTTTGAAGGCTCCCGCTTTTTGCAAATTCTCGCACTTAAAAAACAGCTCTGCGCCTACCAGATCGTTGATAAAGCGTGATGTGAGAACTGGAGTCTTATGCACATACGGGGCGATCCGTTCCCGTGCTTCAAGCATGTCTTGAATCGTCGGAATAATCATCTCTTCCACCGCTTTTGACTATTTGTAAATATGGTTTGACGGATCAATTGCAACGGCGTCCAGTTCGATGAGGAAGCCATGGTGTAATTCTGGAACGGGCACTACAGAGCGGGCAGGTTTCGCGCTTCCAAACGCTCTCGAAAATGCAGCGTTGAAAACACCCCACTGATCCACCCCAACAATATAAGCCGTTACCTTCAGCACATTATCTGGGCTAGCACCTGCCGCATTTAGAATCGCAAGAAGATTGCCCAGTACTTGGTCAACCTGCTCCGCAAAAGGAGCTGCTTCATAGATACCTTGGGCATCAACTTTTATGGGGAGTTGGCCAGATATATGAATTAACCCCCCACCCTTGACCGCCTGACTGTAATGCCCCAAAGGCTGAGGCGCGCTATTCGTATTAACAATTGTAATATCAGTCATGAATGCCTCATGTTTCGTAAACAGTTAACCTTTCACCGACTCGGAGCAGACGAGGAACTCAATACATTTGGTGGGACTGAATCCTTCCAAACAGATTGAAGCGAGCAGGTGAGAAAGGTGAGATATCAATTGTTGTCTTTTCGCCTGCCACAAGGTCAGAAACCAACATCGCTGTCATCGGCGCTCCCGTCATTCCTAAGTGCCCATGGCCAAACGCATAGATGACATTTTGGCAACGTCGGGAATGACCGATTACCGGTAATGAATCGGGGATGCTCGGACGGAACCCCATCCACTTGGTAATATTTTTTTCCGGTCTAGTCGAAGAAAGCCCTGGAAAAAGATTTCGCGCATGCATATACAGCACGTCCGCACGCTTCCAATTGGGTGGGGCCTGCAGCCCTGCAAACTCCACAGTTCCCCCGATCCGCAAACCGGTATCCATTGGTGTAGCAATGAATTTTCCCTCGGCGTCCGTGGTAGGTATTTTGGGCACCACAAGAGGATCACGAATGAGAAGATGGTAACCGCGCTCAGTATCAAGCGGAATGTTATCCCCCAGGATTTCAGTGAGCGGTTTGGAGTGTGCACCGGCTGCGACTACCGCAGCGTCAACTGACACCACGCCAGAGGTGGTTTCAATTCCTATTAACTGTTCCCCGTTTAGAGCAAAGCCAGTCGCACGAGCGGACAGAAATTGACCGCCATTTTCTAGAACTTTTCGAAAAATTGAAGTTACTAGCTCATGTGGATTTGTCGTGTGCGAGTTTTCCGCAATAAGGACGCCTTTGGTATAAGCGCTGGAAATGCTTGGATCAAACTCACGTAGCTCTTCGGCACTCAAAGTCTGAGTTGATATTCCGTTGGCGTTCCTGAGCTCCCAACCACCGCGATCTTTGACAAAGGCCGATTCGGATCGATACACATAGAGGTGCCCTTCGTGTCGCAGAAGATGCTCAGCACCCGCCTCTTTCGCCAACGACTTAATCAAAGGAACGGTAGAACCGATGAGGCTTCTAAGCGCCTGGGACTGTTCCCAAACTTTAGCGCGCTTACCCGCGAGCAGAAATCTGACAAGCCAAGGTGTTATATTTGGCAAGTAGTTGAAACGAACGGCAAGTGGGCCCATCGGATCTAGGAGCCAGCTTGGGACATTTTTAATCATCCCGGGCATAGACATGGGAACAACAGATGATCCATTGAAGCAGCCAGCGTTACCGAACGACGCGCCTTCACCTGGCGGATCTGGATCAATTATCGTGACTTTGAAACCACGACGCTGAAGCATCAACGCAGTGCAAACACCGACGACTCCCGCTCCGATGACTCCAACATGCTTATCGGTCGAACTCATGATTGCTCTCTCAACGGCAGTGCGAAGCGCTGCAGTTAGAATGGGGTGGAATTCATTATTGGCACTTAGCTGCAGTTACAACGACTTCAACGAGAATATTGTCACCCAAATCAGACACGCCGATGGTAGCTCGAGCCGGTAGGGTTTCCGCATTGAGCCAAGACGTCCAAACCTCGTTCATTTCGGCTTTATTATGGCGGTTGCAGGAGCTGAGTGCAACACAGTTACTGGATTGAGGCGGGAGCCTCGTGATGCTTGGCCATCAGCTCGGTCATGACCTCGATGGGGCACTTGAAACCGAAGCGCTTACGCGGTCGGATGTTCAACTCGTAGGCAATCGCATCCAACTGCTCTTGGCTGCACACCGACAGATCCGTGCCCTTGGGCAGGTACTGGCGGATCAGTCCGTTGATGTTCTCATTGCTGCCGCGCTGCCAGGGGCTGTGCGGGTCGCAGAAGTAAATTGCCACCCCGGTCTTCTGGGTGATTTCCGCGTGACGCGCCATCTCCCGCCCTTGGTCGTAGGTCATGCTCTTGCGGGCCGCCAGCGGCATATGGTTCAGCGCCGAACTGAAGCCTTCCACGGCCGAGGTCGCCGTCGCGTCTTGCATCTTCACCAGCATCAGGTAGCCGCTGGTGCGTTCGACTAGCGTACCCACGGCCGATGCGTTGGCTTTGCCCTTGATCAAGTCGCCCTCCCAATGTCCCGGCATCACGCGATCCTCGATCTCCGGCGGACGCACATGGATGCTGACCATGTCCGGGATCTGGCCACGGCGATCTACGCCGCCAGAACGCGGACGGCGGGAGGTTTTGCCTTGCCGCAGGCAGATGATCAGCTCCTTGCGCAGTTCGCCGACCGGCAGGGCATAGATCGCGTTGTAGATCGTCTCGCGGCAGACGTAGGCGTCTTCGAAGCTTGGGGATTTCATGGTTCGCAGCTTGCCGGCAATCTGCTCGGGAGAAAAGCGCTGTCGCAGCAGGTGGGCGACCAGCTCGAACAATTCGTTGCCGGGCACCAGCTTTTGCCGGGGCCGGCAGGGCAATCGACGATCGCGCATGGCTTGTTGGGCATGCTGGGTGGTGTACTCACCCCGGGCATCACGATTGCGACGGATCTCGCGACTGATCGTTGAGGGGCTGCGGTTGAGCATTCGGGCAATGGCGCGCTGGCTCATGCCACGCAGCAGACTGACCTGGATATCGGAGCGTTCTTCAACGCTGAGTTCGTGATAAGACATGGCAACACCCTACCGGAAAGGTCAGGTGTTGCACTCAGTTTTTGCCGCCGCCCTGTTTTAGAAGGAGATCCAGGCCATGACGTCAACAGTCGACACAGCACTCCAGAAGGTTACGCTACGACTGATACCGTATCTACTTTTACTTTATGTAGTTGCCTATATTGATCGTGCGAACATTAGCTTTGCTGCACTGGAGATGAATGCATCGCTGGGTTTTGATGCAAGTATTTACGGACTCGCAGCGGGCATATTTTTCATCGGATACTTTATCTTTGAGGTACCCAGCAACATCTTACTCGCTAAATTCGGCGCCAAAATATGGATCGCGCGCATTCTAATGAGTTGGGGAGTTGTGGTCATTTTGACTGGTTTCGTTCAAAATGCAACTCAGCTTCATATTTTAAGATTTTTGCTGGGACTCGCTGAAGCAGGATTATTTCCAGGTCTGATTTACTACATGGCCTCATGGTTCCCAAAGAAGAGCATGGCAAAGAACGTGGCTATGTTTATGTCTGCGATTCCTGTGGCTTATATCATCGGCGGCCCAATTTCAGGTTGGTTGATTGACAATGTTACGGGCCTTAGCCTGGAAGGCTGGCGCTGGATGTTCATCATTGAAGGTGCTGCAGCTGTCGTTCTTGCACCAATTACCTACTTCTACTTGACAGATAGCCCGCCGAAGGCGCACTGGCTGACTGAAGACGAAAAGCAGGCATTATTGTTGGAAGTCAATGCCGGTGGATCGGCTACGATGCACGAGCAGGATCATAGTGCTTTCACCCACCCTACTGTCTGGTATCTGTCGGCCCTGTACTTTTTTTACATCAGCGGAACGCTTGGATTGATGTACTTTCTACCACAAATAGTTAAGCAACTATCAGGTACAGCTTCGGCAACTCAGGTAGGCTTGATCTCTGCAATACCCTACATCGTGGGCGGCGTATTTATGAACGCGTGGGCGAGACGTTCCGATCGCAAAAGTGAGCGCTACGCACATGCGGCGGCCCCATTGCTGTTAGTGATCTTGGCTTACGCAGCGATGATCAGCGGGCAACTTACAAGTACCGTAAGCATGTTGGGAGCACTGATCGTTGCGATCGTTGGAGTTTTTGCATTCAACGGGCCATTCTGGTCTATTCCTAGCCAGTTACTACCGAGAAAAAGTTCTGCAGCCGGAATAGCCATTATCAACTCATGCGGTGGTCTAGGTGGATTCGCCGGCCCATACCTCATGGGTTATTTGTCTAAAATAAGCGGCAGCAACCAACTTGGGCTTTCCATTTTGTGTGGTTTTCTAGTGGCAAGCACCATCATGCTGTTAGCGCTCAAAAAAAACAAACGATTGGGAGGCATCAAATGCGAGTCCATTTCCTAGCTCATATGCCAAGAGCTGGCATCGGCAACATCGAGTATTGGGCGCGTGAGCGAAGCCACACTTTAACTGGCACAAACTTGCACGAACAAATCATTTGGCCCAAACTATCTAGCTTTGACCTATTGGTGGTATTAGGAGGAAACCCAGAGGAATGCGAGGCCTGGCTCCAGGACGAGATCGAATTTATCAAGGAATCCATTCTAGCCGGCAAAAAAGTCCTAGGTATTTGCCTCGGTTCACAACTACTCGCTGAGGCACTAGGAGGGAAGCTGGTTCCTCATACGCACTCTGAATCAGGCTGGTTGCCCGTCTTGCTGAATGACGCTGGAACTCAGAGCAGGCTATTGAAAGGCGTGGCTAATAAAACACCTCTTTATTTTTTTCACCGGAATACCTTCATCCTTCCGGAAACATGTATTCTGCTTGGTTCAACAGAGGCATGTCGCAACCAGATTTTCTCGTGGAATGACCAGGTTCTGGGATTCCAAGCCCACCCAGAAATGCTACCGGAGACGATGGAATATCTCTGGAAACATAAGTCAACAGCATTACCAACTGGCGAACACAATAAAATGTCCGAAAAGGACTCTGAGGAACTGATGAAAATCATAGTCGCTCGTCAATTCATGTTCAGAGTTCTAGACAATCTCGTTAACGCCTAATCAACCCTCTTAAATACCCAGTAACGACAACTTCAGCTCTGCCAAAAACCATCCTTGGGCGAATAGTAAGGTGACCATCTTACACGACCAGCTAGCCTACGTTCGCCCAACATCATAAAAAGCAGGATATAGGGCTTGAAACATGCCATCTCGATATTCTCTACTCACAATATTTTCACTGTGCGCACCATTTGTTCAAGTTGCACTCGCTGCACCGAGTGCTGACAGTGAGGGTTTCTTGGAAGGGTCAAGACTCTCGTTGAACCTTCGTAATTTTTACGCAGTTCAACGTACATCGGGTACCACGCTGCTTAGTGTAAAGAAACCGTGGGGTGCCGAGACCACCCGTGATCGAACGACCTGGGTCCAGGCAGCGATGCTGAATTATTCTTCTGGATATACACTTGGGAAGATAGGATTTGGTTTGGATGCCAGCATGTTCAGTGCAGTAACCCTCGAGCGGGGTCATGGCGCGATTGCTAACGGTGCCGACCGAGTTCTCGTGGATAGCGACGGCGATGCGATTCCGACGTGGAGCCGCCTAGCTGTTGCGGACGTAAAATTCAAAGCCTCGAAAACGGAGATCAAAGTGGGCCGGATGATGGTCGACAATCCCATGCTACGCCCAAAAGACAACCGCGCCCTTCCATCCAGCTTTCAAGGCACTGCTATTTCGAGTAACGAATGGGATTGGTTGAAGATACAGGCAGGCAGCTTCGATAAAGCGATTCTGCGTACGGGCAGCAGATCCGAAGACCTTGCCTCATATTATGGCAACAGGGCGATCAAGGGTGATCGCCTGAATTACCTTGGAGCAACAGCCCGAGTTTACCCGAACCTTGACGTCAGCTTATTTGGCTCCAGGTTTGAGAATATGTGGGATCAAGGTTATCTCGGCATCACCCACAAGCTCGTCTCCAACGAAGGTTATTCCCTCAAGACTGCCTTCAGCTACTACCACACCCAAGACCAAGGCGAGATGCGGCTCGGGTACATAAAGAATGACGCATATAGCTTGGCCGTCACAGGAAGCCATGCTGGCCATAGCCTGACGCTCGCTTGGCAGCAGGTGATGGGCGACGAATATTTCGATTACGTGTTCGAGTCGACCAGCAACTACCTCGCTAACGCCCTGTTTTCGGATTACAACGGCCCCAACGAAAAATCTTGGCAGCTTCGATACGACTTAGATTTCGCCGTGTTTGGCGTACCTGGCCTGGCTCTGACCCTCTGGCATGCTAAGGGTTGGGACATCGACGGAACGCATTACAATGGCGATCGAAATGGACATGCCACAGGTTACAACGTCAGAGGCCTTGACGGCGCCACCCATGATGAGAACGGCTTACTCTTATCTTACGTGGTGCAATCAGGGCCATTGCAGGCATGGAATTTCAAGACGATTGTTTACAACCACCGTGGCTCCCCGGGACAGATTGATGGCAGCTACGACGAATTCCGCCTAGTAACCACGATCCCCATCAAGATTTTCTAACCTCCCTACAGGTTTGGCCGGGCCGCATCAAAAAGCCAGGCCAAACCTGCTTTTCTAAGGCTGCATATGATTTAGGCTAATGAGTCGTAAGCGTTCGGCCATGACTTGCCGTGGCGCTCACCTAAAACACTCGAGCCCGCAGTGGTGCCTCGATCAGCGTTTCGCAATGACGGCAGGCCCAATCGCCACGCTCGTGTTGCTCGATGGTTACCATATGCAGCTTCTAGTTCAGCTTCTCAAAGATGTCTTCGCCGATGCGCTGGACTTGGCTATCGCGAGCGCATTAGGCGATTCTCGGTTAGTTGCGAGCTACCGTGCGGGGAAGCTGCGGCGATTGAGACACACGCGGGCTGCTGGTAAGACTCAACTGGCGTGACAGGTGGTTTAACCGCCTTCAGTTCTGCTTCTGTAGCGGCAAATGCCCAATGCCTGGTCAATGGAACTTACCTTGGTTTACGCGCAGGGTCGCAAGCCGAACACCCATTCCTTCACGCCTCAGGACTTTCATTCGGCTCGCTCAGAACGTAGTGAGCGGAGAAACGCTGTGCGATTTGAACACACAAACGCAGCAATCAGCCGAACTTATGCTGCCTCGGTGCTGGCACGTACTTCCATCGGTGCGGTAGCGAGCCAAAACGCAACGATGCGTCTCACCCCGGATAACGTGGGCATAGCTGCTGGATCTGAGGTTGACCATGATCGATGCCCCGCCGATGGACAACTCGATCATCGCCGAGGCTCGGCTTAGTCGCTTAGGTGTTGCATTCAACCGAAACCAGCCGTTAGCGTATGTGTGTACCGCTCTCGATAAGGTGGCAGCGATCTGCGAATGACTTTGGGCAACGTGTTCAATATCATGCGAAGGGCTTTAGGCGAGCACTGGTCACCGCTAGATGTGCACTTCACCATGGCCGACCAGAGTGCGGGCACGATTATCAGAAAGCTTTTCATACCGAAGTTCGATTTTAACAGAACTCCAACGCCTTGATTTTGAACGCTTCGGATCCCCAGGTCCTTCTCATCGCTGAACAAAGCTTCAGTGTGTTGCGACTATCCAACTCGGTGCTCTTTACCGTGGACGTATGAGTCCGATTCGAAATCGTAGAGTTCATCCATACTGAAGTGCCACGCATCGAGCAGGTGACGAACCGCTTAGGGCTCAAGATCTGGACATTGACCCGTCAACTCAAAGATGAAGGGCATACCTTCTCCAGCCTATTCGACTCAGTACGCAAAAAGCTCGCTTGTTACTACATAGAAAACCCCAATGAGTATCTCAAGACACGTCGAGATTCTTGGCTATACAGAGAGTTCGAGCTTTACTAATGCTTTGAAACGATGGGCTGGGATTTCTCCAAAGCGTTGGATAGAGCGGGCCAGTGGCTTGCCATATATCGAAGGGCAACAGCCCTAAAAGCCATATACCCTCCATTGCAACTACACAAAGCATGATTGCCCTTACCGGTGAAGCAATAGCCATTATCACCAGAAACAGCCAACCTTTGATTGCATAAATAAGGGAGACAGTTCAGAAAATAGGCATACTATGTATTCTGGAAGATTGTCGCTCATGGTCAGGCATCGCCTAGTAATCGGTCGATAGCTGTAAGGCAGCACCAAGTTTGAGACAACTCAATGTGCGGAATCACAGTTCGTACGGTGGCTGGGCTCCCAGGAAACTGAACGACGCAGAACAACTCCGCAAACTATTTGAAACACGAGATGGAGACCGAGATCTCGATCGCCTGTTTGAAAAGACTCGACACGATCTCAATGAAGCAGTCCTGACCTGTCTACGATGGAGGAGAACTCTTGGTAGCGCCATTACGACCGCAGTCGCAATCGACTCGATTTATATCTCTTGGCGGTATCAATTCCCATACCGATCTTACAAATTAAGAAAAATCGAAAAGCATCGGAACCACATCGTAGCAAACGAGGGCTGTCTAAATAAATCGACTATGAATGCGACTGAGCCAAGAACAATTCCCAGCCTACGCAACTAATCACCACTATAAAAGCCCTTGGATACGCGAACTGAATGGCGAAGTAATCACCACATCAACATTTACGTAGGCATATTTTTTAATACTATCAAGTCTATTATCCAACTCTTCCAAGCTGGCTGCGCACGCACGACAATGGAACGGATAGTCACCGCCAACTGTATCAAAATGCGTAACATTCTTCATCTGCACTAGCATATTATAAACATTTTCCCTCTCACCTGCTTCTGGACGGATTCGTAAGATGGCTTCAACACCGAACCCCAGTGCCGCAATAGAAACATCCAGTGAAAACCTCCTAACCACACCATTAGTCAAAAGCCTACTTACTCTATTCTTACACGCATGTGATGATAACCCAACAATTTTGGAAAGCGCTTTGAGCTTAACATTACTATCAACAGACAGAGCCTTTATGATTAGCCGATCAATGGAGTCGACAGCAGCAGGTGAATTACTCATTGACAGCTGCTCAATTTTTAATATCCATTAGAGTCGTCTTAACTGAAGTGCACTCATCAAAAGCACGCATAGATTTATCTCGACCATGCCCTGACTGTTTTATACCGCCAAAAGGCGTCGTTAAATCGCATGTATTGTAGCAGTTAACATATACAACTCCAGCCCGCAATTTTTTTGCAATCTGATGAGCTTCAGAAAGCTTATCACACCAAACTCCTGCCCCGAGACCATAGGACGTATCATTGGCGACAGCGACCGCTTCAGTGGCACTGTCTACAGTTATTATTGATAAGACAGGCCCAAAAACTTCCTCCCTAACTATCTCCATGTCGTTCGATACATTGTCAAAAATCGTTGGCACAATATAAGATCCGCCAGTTTCCACAAATGCACGCTGCCCCCCTGTGATAAGTTGAGCACCACTTGTAACAGCCCGTTCTATGTAACCCATCACTCGATCAGCGTGGCGAGCATCAACCACTGCTCCTACACGAGTGGCAGGTGACAGCGGGTCCGCTGGCTGCATCATTTCGGCAACCTTCATCACTGCATCAACAACTCGCGAATGTACAGAACGCTCCACGATCAATCTTGAGGGTGCGATGCAAGTTTGCACCTGATTGCTGAACATCCTTTCTGCAACTATTGAAGCCGCCTTCTCGATATCCGAGTACGACGAAAGAATAATTGATGGACTCTTTCCACCCAACTCCAAGCTAACTTTCTTAAGATTACTTCTGGCGGTATACTCCATCAACAAACGGCCAGTTGCCGTAGATCCTGTAAAGAGTATTCCGTCAACATCATTATGCAAGGCTAGAGCTTTTCCCGCAGTACGCCCTAACCCCGGCACCACATTCAAGACCCCTTTAGGAACCCCGGCTTCAATCGCTAATTGAGCCAATCGAATGGCTGTCAGTGGTGACTGTTCAGCAGGCTTAAGGATTACCGAATTTCCCATTGCTAATGCTGGAGCGACTTTCCAAGCAGCCGTAAGTAAAGGGTAATTCCAGGGCACAATGGCCCCGACAACGCCTAGAGGCTCCCTCGTAATCATTCCCAAGTGTCCATCTGAGGTAGGTGCGATGTCCTCGTAGAGTTTGTCTATGGCTTCTGCGTACCATTGGAAGCACTGCGCGACGGCGGGGATATCAACGTTCCATGAAGAAGAAATTGGTTTTCCCATATCCATGGTTTCTAAAAGGGCTAGCTCGTCTTTGCGGGCAAGCACCAGATTCGCCAGTTTGTTTAAAATCTGTTTACGCATGATGAGAGGCATTCCGGCCCATCGCCTGTCTTCAAATGCAGTTCTAGCGCTTGCAACTGCAAGATCTACGTCCGCAGATTTCCCTGACGCGATACGGGCCAAAAACCGCCCATCAATAGGTGAGTAACAATCGAAAACCCCTCCGTCAAGGGCTTCAACAAACCTACCATTTATGAAACAACGACCTTCATACGGCTGCTGTCGCGCCTTATCATGCCAATACTGTGCATAAATCGGATGCCTAGCAAGTGCGTCCATGGTTTTCCCTTAATGGAGAGGAGCTGGATACGCCACCGAAGCCGTGGCTAACGGTGGCGCAGGCACAAGTCAACGCATAGCATCCAAAATCGCATCAAACCGTTTCGGTGCCTTTATTTTCATAACTATCCCACCAAGACTTCCTATAAGAAACGCAACTGCCAGGGCTACAATAATCAGTGTGTTTACCAAGCTCCCTTCCGAACCTGTGAGGGCTGACAAGTTCATCAGGGCTATATAAAGAAAGCCGCTAAGCGCCACAAATGCGAGACCTGGCGCAAATTTTGTTTTCCAAGCGCTTCCCAAGCCCTGGTGCCGTGCGAAATACAGAATTACCGACAAGCAAGCCAACACAACGATCATCATATAACCGAGCGTGCCAGCTGCGGCGCCAGTAGCATAGACTTCGGTTGCTGGGTCAAGACCGAGTAAAACTGCCGCTGCAATCAGAATAATTGACACGATAGTTTGAACAGCCGAGGCAACATATGGAGAGCAATGCACATCATGGACCCTAGCTAACTGTGCCATAAGAACACCACAAGAGCCCAACACGTACTTGTAGCGCGCTACGATGTTATGAATTGATATCACGACGGCAAAAAGACTTGTAATCAGGAGGAGTTGAGCTGCGTCCTTTGCGACATGACCTAAGTAAGTGGACACCAAATCAAGATACATGCCTTCAGGATTATGCGTCGCCACATCAACTACTTTATCCAGACCAATACCCGTTACAACACAGTAAAAGGAGACGCAATAGAGCAATGAGATAAACCCCACAGCGATATAGGTTGCTTTCGGAATAGAGCGCTCTGGATCAACCGCCTCCTCTCTATAAACAACTGTTGACTCAAACCCAATGAATCCGAAAATTGTAAATAGCAAGCCAAGGCCAGGTGATCCGGACAGTACCTCAGACACAGAAAATGGCTCGATCGAAAAACCACCGTGTGCCGTATTAATAATTACGGACAAATCGACAAACATAATAACTAAAATCTCCAACACCAAAGCCACACCAAGAACTTTGGCACTGAGCTCCACATTCCTATAGCCAAGAAACCCAACAAAACCGATGACCATTACAGTGAAGACCCACCATGGAACATGCATATCAGTCAACGATGAAAATGTATTGCTAAGTACGATCCCCAGATAGGCTTCAAGCGCTATCAAAACGAGTGTATATGAAAATACAGCCAGAGAAGCTGCACCCAAGCCAAATACTCGCCCCATTCCTTTCAGAATGTAAGCATAAAAAGCTCCTGCATTGTCGATGTATTTAGACATCGCAACGAATCCAACCGAAAACAGCAGCATGACAAAACCAACTGTTAAGGCATCAACCGGAGCCGCAATACCATTACCAAAACTAATAACGAGAGGACTTATACCAGCCATTACCGTTAGTGGTGCTGCAGTGGCAACCACCATCATTGCGATTCCGATAGGCCCCAAGTTCCCTTTCAGCTGTTTATTTCCGGGATCTTCAGAGCGCTCAACATTTGGTGAAGTCATTTCTTATTCTCCGTTAACGATATACGTAACATTCTTCACACATTTACGGAATTGTGAGTTGAGGCATCCTTACCCAATAGCGCGGTCGCTCGCGGCCCGAGGAATCACAAGGTGCTGCAGCCAGTTTATTAATTCAAGCGGCCGGTACTCAAACAGTGTCATGTCAACTCCGCAGCAAAGCTGATTCAAGCGAGGAGAATCTAATTCATGATTATAGCCTTCAATTAATGCTGCAATTTCCTCAACATTTTTAAGACTATCGAACGTCCCATCTGCAACTAGCGACTTTGCGCTTTCACGAAGGTATCCAGCTTGGTCCCTTCCCAAAAGTTCAGGATGGTATTGAACACCCCAGAATATCGACTTATCGAACTTGATTTCAGCAGCTTGTATGAACTTTCCATTTCGAGCCGTAACAACTGCACCTTGAGGCAACTCAATCACCTCATCGGAATGAAAGGAAAACTCATCGAATCGCAGGTTACGGCTCTTATGCATTGGGTGTTTCGTTCCGGCATCCGTGAGCTGGATACCAGCAGCGAATGGCGTCTCACATATCCCATAGTCTGCCCGGTTAGGACCCACCCGGCCTCCAGCAGCTGCAGCGGCGAGTTGTAACCCCCAACAAATACCGAAAAGCGGTACGCCGGACGCGAAAGCTTTACGCGCAAAATCCAACTGCCTGGCAGTACTCGGCTGCCCATCATAAATGTGTGAATTTGATCCGGTGAAGAGTATGCCGTCGTACAAATGCAAAGGGAGCGTTCGCACAGGATCAGGGTCCGCCGGAAATACGATTTCGATCACTATGTCATTGTCCATAGCCAAGAGCAGCCCAGCTATATGCTCGCTTGGGGTACACCCGGTGTACTCAGTGAACGACGCCCTATCTTCCCTGGTATTACCGTCACAAATCAAAACTCGGATAATCACCACGAACCCTGCCCCTCACTGTCAGGAAATTTTGATGGCCAATTCGGGACAGTTAGCGCAGGCTTTCTTTACGCTATCCTGTAGCTCTGACGGGACATCTTCAAAACCAGGCTTTACTTTTGCATAACCCTCGTCATCGATTTCAAATACTTCCGGAGCAAAATAAACACAACGTGCATGACCTTGGCAGCGAGCTTCATCAACTTGAACTTTCATAGTTAACCCCTCATCAAAAAGCGAGTTTCAGCGGACCGACCCCATGCCATTTTTCACTAGGGTCTGCAGGGCGAAACTCAGGTACGGCTCGCAGGAACTCTTCGATCCCTACAACGAGCTCACGACGGCCCAGGTTTGAACCCAGGCAACGATGGATACCACCGCCAAAAGCCAAATGACGATTTTCTTGGCGCCCGATATCAATCTTGTCTGGATCCGGGAAGATTTCTTCGTCACGATTGCCCGCGCCAAAGACCAACATGACGCGGTCACCTTCCTTGATCTCTTGACCTCTGATCACGGTGTCCTTCAGGCAGGTTCGCCCCATCACTTGAACTGGAGACAATGTACGGAGAAACTCTTCACAGGCCATGGGGATCAACTCGGGATTTTCACGAAGTTTGCGCTGATCCTCAACGTTATTTGCGAGGTGCCACAAACCGGCTCGAATGGACCATGCCGTAGTATCGAGTCCTGCCAGGAAAAGCAGATAACAATAGCGAAGAAGTTCGTCGCGGGTCAGTGGACGCCCATCCAACTTAGCCTTGCAGAGATAGTCCATCAGGGTCTGATTTTCACCTGGATCTTCCCATTTATCGAGAAGGTCCCCGAAGTATGCAAAGACATCTCTGCATGCTTGCTGAGCAACTTCAGGTTTTTCTACCCGCTCATAAATAATGTCATCGACCCATTTATCGAACTTTGGCCAGTCACTTTCTGGATAGCCAGCTAGACGACTAAAGATGATAGTCGGCAATGGTCGAGAATATTGATACGAGGCGTCAGCACCGCTACCTTTCTTAGCAAATTCTTCAGCCAAGCTTCGAGCAGTATCTCGAATTGGTTGCTCTAGTTTTTTGAGTTCTTGTGGAGTAAACAAAGGCAGCAAGATTCGCCGATAGGCTGTATGTTCTGGCGGATCAATGTCGATTGGAGGCAGCTGAATTCCTTCAGATACGGAAGGGACCATCATCGACGGGGCAACAGAGAATGCCTGAGGATCTTGCTCTGCGGCAAAGATATCGTCACTTTTGGTCAAAAACCAGAAACCGCCATAGTGCTTGCTGCGTCCAACTGGGCAACCGTTACGCAACGCTGCGTACGTATCAAAAATATTGTCTAGTGCTTCGCCATGAAAATCAAAATTTTCAGCAATTTTATTTACGTCGCTCATCCCATCATTCCTCGCTACTCTTTAGCCGCCGCCCAGATCGACGACGGCAGATATTTCCTAACTTAAATAATGCTCAGATACCGCTTAAGCTCCCAGTCAGTAATAAACGCCGCGTTCTGCCTGAGCTCCCATTTCTTCATTTGTACATAGTGATCAACAAATTCCGGGGTAAACATCTCACGTGCCGTCTCGCTCTGACTAAAGAGCCGCGCCGCCTCTTCCAGAGAAGTCGCAAGTGGATCTGCTTTCTCAGCGCTGACGTGATAAGCATTACCTAGGATCGGTTCATTCGGGTTTAGCTGTTTCTGTATGCCTTCCAGACCCGATAAAAGAATTGCCGCAACCACCAGGTGCGGATTTGTGTCAGCTCCTGGAATGCGGTTTTCGACACGTGCTGCACTACCTGCAGAAGTGATTGCGCGATGTGAGACGGTTCGATTATCGAACCCCCATGAAGCATTTCCGCCCGCCCAAGATGCACCCGCAGTACGCTTATAAGAATTGAGGGTGGGAAGAAAAATGGCGGACATTTCTCTTGCATGGCTGACCATGCCTGCCAAGAAATGCTTCCCAAGAGCCGAAAGTTGGCCTGGATCTTCTGGGTTTGCAAACAGCGACTCGCCGTTACCGTCTGCCAGGCTCATATGTACATGGCCTGAAGACCCTGCCCATTCTGCATTTGGCTTTGCCATGAAGGTAGCAACCAAGCCATGCTTAGCTGCAATCTCTTTGATGCCGTTTTTCACGAAAATCGCATCATCGGCTGCTTGGAGTGCATCGCCATATTTGATGTTGACTTCGTATTGTCCTGGTCCATGCTCGCTGTTTGTTGCCTCCAGCTGTATGCCCGCTTCGCGCATAAACTGGCGAACTTCACCCATGACATCGGAAGAACTCGAGTAATGAAGCATACTATAGCAGTGCCCACTTTTTCGGGCTGGCGCGATATTTTGCCAATTATTATCTGCAATATCATCAGCGCTGCCTTCAATTAGATAAAACTCAAACTCATAAGCCGCAAAGCACTGGTAGCCCATGTTTTTTGCTTTAGCAATCGAACGCTTTAAAATGCCCCGCGGGCAGAGAAATAACGGCTTGCCGGCAGTTGTATAAAAATCACAAATCACTGAAGCAGTTCTAGCCTGCCAAGGCACAAGAGATAGGGTACTGAGGTCTGGAATAAAACAAATATCAGGATAGCCTGAGTCCCACCCTGTATAAGACAGGCCATCAACCAACGTGTCAGTTACATCCCATCCAAACAATACGTTTGAAGCCTGAGTTCCGGTAACGGCGACTCGTTCCAGAAAATACTCAGCTCCAACTTGCTTACCTCGCCAGACACCATCAATATCAACGGCTCCAACCCGAATCGTATCGATGTTATTTCGTTCAATAAACTCACGGACTTTCAGGAGATCTTTATTGTTGTCTTTGTTCATTTTGCATGTCCTGTTCAGATTCCGACTGAGCACTAGCACAACTCAGCTATTAGTTTTCTACCTCAACCATGATGCCTTGGGTGATCACTCAGGATTTTTCCAATCTTTTGCGACCCCTTCGGGCTACCTATCACTTCCCCTCTACCAGGTAGAGGTTCTTCAAAGAACTGTCGAGCTTCAATCAGATCTGAACTATCACTCGACATATCCACGTAGTGAATTGCCTCTACCGGACATACGGACTCGCAAGCCCCGCATTCAGTACATTCGTCCGGCTGAATCCATAGCCGGCTGTTCGCTTCATAGATGCAATCTACTGGACATACGTCGACGCAAGCTTGATCACGACTTTGTATACAAGCATCTGTAATTACATAAGGCATTTAGCTCACCTCATTTGTACTATGGCCAGGTAAAACCGACATTTCAGGAGAAATCGCAGCTGCAGCATGGTTCACAGCGATAGCTGCCTCTCCAAACCCAACAGCAATCAACCGAACCTTGCCTGGATACTCACTTACATCGCCAACAGCGTATATGCGTGGCATATTGGTTTCCATATCCTCTTTAACAGGAATCCTGAAACCATCGATATTGATTTTCCACTCAGCAATTGGGCCCAGATCCGAATGAAACCCAAGCGCAACAATAAACTTGTCAAAAGAAATAATTTCTTTACTTTCATTGTTAGCACCCGTGATTTCCAAGAACTCGAGTCCTTGCTCCTCGTGGTAAGCGACAACCTCGCCTGGGGCGATGACTCGCACACCTTTTTTGTACATCTCCTTGACACTCGCCTCGTGAGCTCGGAAGCGTGCGCGACGATGTATAACGGTGACTGACTTAGCTCTTTCTGCCGCCGCATTTGCCCAGTCGACAGCACTATCACCACCGCCCGCGATGACTACGTGTTTGTTGTCTAACGCTGAGAGCTCTGAAATGAAATGCATTACGTTTGAAGAGTGAACACCCTCCAATGCAGGTAGAGAGCGCGGCGTGCATTTTCCTAGTCCGGCGGCAAGTACAACTGCCTTTGTATGGTAAGTCTCACCGAGGTCGGTCTGGAGTACATAGCCATCACCTTCCGCTACCAGATCGACAACCAGTTCACCGAGATGCAGTTCATATTCTTGCCGCCGCGACTGCTCAAGCAGATTCGAAATGAAATCACTGCCTTTGATGGCAGGGAAACCCGCTACATCATGGATCAGCTTTTCAGGGTACATGGTTGCCACCTGCCCACCAACCTGGGGCAACCCGTCGAACAAGGCCGTTTTAAGGCCCCTGAAACCCGCGTAGTAGGCGGCATACAACCCAATCGGGCCCGCGCCCACAATCACTAGATCGAATTCCTTGGAGTTGCTCATAATCCGGCCACCCTTTTTGTCGTTGTTTTGTGTATCCTATTTGGAAACATGTTTCACGACAAGACTTTTTTGCCGGCTTTGTAGCATATTTTTTTTCCCTCCAATAATCAGTCAGTTAGCCCACATCGCCGTATTTTTGCCAGCTCTAGCACAGCAATCCCCATGCGAATACCTCTCATTTGCGCATGGTATCGACCGTTTCTACTGACCCATTGCTCCGCAAAGCGCGTGTTGACAGAACACACCAGGTTCTATAAAAAGAAACATGTTTCCACACTGGAAACACCAATAGCTCAACTCCGGCATCCCTGGATCATCTGAGCTTGTGAATGCAGAACAACAATCAAGCGGGAGTGGACATGGTTAACTACGATTTCTTTGGCAAAGTGGCAGTTGTGACTGGAGCAGGTGGCGGTATGGGTTTGGCTCTGTCAAAAAAAATGCTCGAGGCAGGCGCCTCGGTACTAGCAATTGACGTCAAAGACATGCCTGAAGAGCTGGCCAGCTTTGACAAGGTCCTGTTTGCAAAAGGCGACTTGACCGACCCACGCTTCGTCAACGAAGCAGTTGAAAATGCTTATCATCGATTCGGCCGCATTGATTACCTGGCCAACGTCGCAGGTGTACTGTGGTTCGGTAAGGATGTGTCGCTGCTTGATATCGATTTGGATGTCTGGGATCAGGTCATGGACATCGATTTGAAAACCCTGGTGCATACGATCCGAGCGACTGTTCCCTACATGCGGAAATCAGGCGGCGGCTCAATGGTGCACTTCTCCACTGTCCAATGCTTGCGTGGCGACACCGCTCCTCAAGACGCATATGCAGCCTCTAAAGCTGGTATCCCAGCGATCTCCAAATCAATTGCAATGCAGTTAGCCGCTGAAGGGATTCGCTCCAATACTATTTATCCAGGTATCACCCATACCCCTATGCAGGCACGCTGGGATTCACCTGAGAAGCTCAAGAACGCAGCTGACTATGTCCCCATGGGTAGGGTCGGTGAAGCCGCCGACATGGCGAATGCAGCTATGTTCTTGCTATCTGACGCATCGGCTTACATCACTGGCACAGACTTGATTGTCGATGGCGGTCTTATGCTCAAGTATTAAAAGGTACTTGTTCGGCCGTCAAGGCGCGGATTGACTGGGCGGGGGCTGAAGCAGCCCCCGTCTTTTTGTAACATTTTAATTTAAAAAATTTTATTTTTTATCAATACGTTAGCATTTGAGTATGACTGCTCGGTCACTGTTCAGTAATCCACACCTCCCCTCTAGCCTGCACCGTTTCGATGCAATTTGCCCGCTGCATTCGATGCTTGACGCATGGGGCGACAATCGAGTTTCCTAAATGGAATAATTTGTAGATTTAGGAAATCCTGTGCTATAAAGCTCACATTTCAGCGATTTTCGCTAGGCATAATTGAGTAGGAACATTAAGGTGTCTATTGTCAACCAGATCCGTGAACAGCGTAACCTGCGAGGCATGAGCCTTCGTTCATTGGCTCGAGAACTCGGTATTTCAGCTTCGCAAATGTCCAAAATTGAGACAGGTAAAACTAAGCTTACCGTAAGCGTCGCACTTCGGATTGCCGACATTCTCAAAGTCCCTGCATCGAATTTTCTATCATCAAGCAAACCGAAAGCAACCGGCAGGCGTACTATTACTCGAAACAACTCCGCCGAAGTACAGTCCACTCAAGGCATGCGACTTGAAAGCCTCTGTGCCGACTTCAAAGAGTATCACAATCTTTACTGGAAGGTCACAATCACCGCCAAATCTTTTGAAGAAGTTGGTGGTTGGCGTCAGCATCCAGGTCAAGAGTTCATTTTCGTAATTAGAGGTAAACTCCAACTGCTGAGCGAGTATTACGACCCAATTATTTTGAACGAGGGTGAGAGCGTTCTGTTTGACTCAGAGCAGCCCCATGCGTACGTAGCCCCGGAAGGGACCGTGGACGTGCTAATGATCAATAGCATGGTTTAATCCAGACGTCTGAGAGTTTTGTGCTTGACAATAAAAAAAGCGGAATCAATAAATTGACCCCGCTTCTGACAACATTGCGTTAGCTTACTTAAACTCTGATGCGGAACGTATAATTGCTTTAGCAAGTACTGCAGACATCGATTCCAACTTGGCTTTCGTATCAATTAGGTCGTTGCGCACCTCAATGTACGCGTTTGCGACCCCGATTGATAAACCATGCCGATCGAGCGTAAACCAATCACTGTCCTTGAAGCTATATGGTTGGTTTTCATCGACACGATAGACATCCTGCTCTGCGATTTTTTGGAGTAGATTAGCAGGGAATGCTTCACTATCACGCCACATCACGCCAACTTCGCACGAGCGAAATTTATTATACCAGACCGGCGTGAATGAATGAATGGAAACGGCTACTTTAGCCTTTGATAAAGTGCCCTCCATCCAACTTGCAATCGCGCGCTCTAAAGGCCTGCGCGCGATATCTTCACGAAGCTTTCTATCACGCTCAGTTATATTTATGTTAGCCGGAATCGGGATGCCGCCCACATCTAACCTAATGCAGTCGGGATCATCAAACTTCCTATTGTAATCCAAATACAAGCGTGAATAATTTGCAACAACTGCAGTCGCGCCTAATCGCCTGGCAACACTCAGCGTCAGTTCTTTCGAACCTAAATCTTGTCCATAATGCGTGGCAAATAAAGCCTCAGGCAAACCTAAGTTATTCCAAGCAGACGGTACCGCGCTACCACCGTGTTCGCAGATCAGGACAATTTCCGCATTTGCGCCTCCTGGAATTATTTCTACCGCAGCATCAACATAGCGCGCGAGTATGTTGGGCTCTAAAGCATCAATACTCATGACAGCTTTCTCACGTGGAAAGACTTAGCATCCATCACTCCTAACAGCCCCTCTTTACCATTTCCTCGTCCGATACCCGAGTTTTTCAGCCCGCCCCAAGGCAAATAAAGGTCTGCATGATCGCAACGGTTTACAAACACTGTTCCTGCGTCAACTTTATCAGCAATGCGCAATCCACTTTCCTGATCACGCGTCCAGATTCCAGCCGTCAAGCCAAACTGACTGTCGTTCATGAGACGAATAGCTTCGTCATCATTGGCAACGACTTGAACGCAAGCGATTGGACCAAATGTTTCCTCTCGCATTACTTCCATGTGAGAAGTGACACCCGTAAGGAGAGTCGGCCGCACGTAAGCAGATTGGTCTGCTACATCCAGGTCAAGCATGGGGCTCTCAAAAGATGCAGCGCCCATCTGCACTGCTTGTTTAATCTGATTTTTGATAAACTCAGCCGCCGAAGCTTTTACAACAGGTCCGACAGTTGCTCTGGCGTCATTTGGGTTTCCGATCTGATATTTGAGCATTTCGTTGCGGAAACACTCGATGAAATCGTTTTGAATATTGCTATCCACATAGATCCGCTCAACCGAACAGCATGACTGGCCTGCATTTGAGAAACAACCATCCGCTAGCTCAGCCACAGCAAGCTCAATATCTGCGTCCTTACGAACATAAGCCGGATCCTTGCCACCCAATTCCAGATGGACATGAGTCAGTGTTCCTGCAGCTGCAGCATGAACTGAAAGCCCACCGCTAACAGAGCCAATAAAGTTAACTCCTTTCGCTCGCCCGGACTTGATGATGCTATCGACTTGGCGATGTTCAAGTTCGAGAACCTGCAGAACGCCAGCCGGTCCATTAATAGCTTTATAGGCCTCTCTGACTATACGCCCTACTTGAGTCGTTTGAGCAGCATGCTTCAAGATAACTGTATTGCCACCCAAGATTGGCGTTACGATCAACCAAGGTAACAATCCTACAGGATAGTTCCAGGGGGCAATCGAAAGATGTACGCCTTGTCCATACCGTCTCACGAATCGGGTCACTTGCTCGTCACTTGGGTATCGCTCGTCCAAGAGTTCTTCAAGAGCCTCGATCTGCGCCAAAGTCACATTCTTAAATCTAGGCGCTTCGTTAGCTTGACCGGCTGGCCGCCCGATCGATACACATACAGCCTTGGCCAGCTCATCCGACCGCCGAATCAGCTCATCTGCCAGCGCAATTACCAGGTCTGCTCGTTCGCGCTTGGAGGAGAATCGCCAAGACTGGAATGCTTCCTCTGCCGAATTTAAGGCTGCAGCTACCTCGGTGTCATTAGCAGTGTTACCTGACAGAAAAGGCATTCCATCGATAGGCGAAACGATTTTGTAACTAGACATAGGATTTCCTCATTTTGTTTTTGTTTGTACATTGAAAATCGTAGACATCCATCAACGCGCTTAGCGAGGCCGTAGACTCTCACCGAGCGAGCACTCAATACGGCAATGTAGCTGTTACTAGATAGCTGTAATTGAATAATACAGATCTATCACTTTTTTGCCTTACTGGGGCCCCCACCTTGGTTTCAAGCCAATTTCTGATTTCACAGCTTCGACTAAAATCGTCTTGAATGTCACCATCTAAACCTAACTGCCACGCAATATCTTGACGACTAGAGTCTTTGTGCAGAACTCGCAGCGCCTCAATGTAGCCCTTGAATTCTTTCCCACCCAAAAATAAATTTCTATTTGATATCAGCGTTTGATCGTACATACCCAATACATCTGCCAGAGTATTTAAACTGTACTCTGGGTGAAACTGCGCACCCCAAAAGCAGCCATTTTTATATAAAATTTCCGCCGCCTGAACTTCGCTAATCTCGTTAGTAGCCGTAACACTCATGCCTTCGGCCTGGCGTGTGACATGATCCGAATGAATTGCTAAAGCATCAAAGGAAGTTTTACGCCCTTTATGCATAGGATGTTGAGCGCCTAAATCTGTGAGAGATACTCTGCGAGCGACTCCTACTTCTGGCCCGCGATGATTCAGTTCTACTTCGCCGCCAGCAGCCACGTTAGCCACTTGAAGCCCCCAACAAGATCCGAAAAACGGAACCTGCGAATCAAAGGCACGACGCGCAAATTTTATTTGGCGTTCCACTTCGGGAGATTGGTTATATACATTCAATGATGAACCAGTTAGTACGATACCCTCATACCTATCAAAGTCGAGCAGCGAGTTTTGATCGCTATCCGGTAGATTCAAGATGTCTACCTGAATATTTGAGCTCAGTGATTTGATCACTGAAGCGTACTGCTCGCCTTGCGTCTCTCCCGTTATCGATCGGTACCACTCACGAGCGAACTGCACATTCCCTTCAGCCACAAGGATTTTCATTCCGATACCTTCTGTGTGGTCGTACACCACTCATCAATATCCAGCTTCACCGCCAGCGGCACCTGTAACTTCTCGCGTCGCCGGCGTATCCAAAAATACCTCGTGTTTCCTTATACGAAACACGCGATCAAAAGTCAACACATCCGTAGGAGCTGCCGGTCGGGCAACGAAGCAACCACACTGAAAGGCTGGCTTTTGTAAACCGGTGTTTACATGAAGGAGCTGGAATGCAGCCCGTAGCTGGTAAGCATCCGGCGAACTCACCTTCCGAACTCCTGCGTTAAGGGCGATGGTGTCCGCATATTTTTAAGCGGACGCGATTACCCGTAATCGCCAGGATTTCCATGCGCCAACGAAGCTCTTATCCCAAACCATTCAAGGCCCAGGTCGTTCAGGAATGTCTGCAACCTGGCGCAACTGAGTCCAGTGTCGCCATCAGCCACGGCATCAATGCCAACGTCATCCGCAAATGGATGCCGCTCTATCGAGATCAGCCCGCGACAACCTCGCTACCAGCATTCGTCCCGCTGAAGACCGCCCCTAAACGGCCAGCCGAAGTGTCAGTGGTCATCGAACTGCCCATCGCCGGGCAATTGATCACGGTGAAATGGCCAGTCTCAGATCCTGAGGGCTGCGCGCAATTTATCCGGGCTGTGGCCCAATGATCCGCATCGATGCGATCTGGCTGGCCACCGAGCCGATGGATATGCGCGCTGGCACCGAAACCGCATTAGCCCGGGTGATCGCGGTGTTCGGTGCGGCGAAGCCGCACTGCGCTTATTTCGCCAATCGCCGGGCCAACCGGATGAAAGTGCTGGTACACAATGGCGTGGGTATCTGGCTTGCCGCGCGGCGACTGAATCAAGGCAAGTTTCACTGGCCCGGCATTCGCCATGGTTGCGAGGTCGAACTCGACAGTGAACAACCCCAGGCGCTGGTACTGCGGTTGCCGTGGCAGCGAGTCGGCTTAGGTGGTGTGATCAGCATGCTTTAATCGCCGGCCATTTGACCTGTCTGCTTGTCGTTGGCCTTCCCGCTCAACCTCGACCAGATGCCCCCGGAACAGTTTCGTGACTTGGCGGCACAGGCGTTGCAATTGCAGTCCCAAGTTGAGGCGATGAGCAGGAGGATCCAGAACGATGAAACCATCATCGAGCAACTCACTTACGAAATCGCCCTTCTTAAACGCCACAAGTTTGCCAAGCGCAGCGAGTAGATCAGCCCAGCGCAAGGCAGCTTTCTGGATGATCTGCTCGACACAGACCTTGCAGCTATCGAAGCAGAGCTGAAACGGCTCCTTCCAGCTTCGCCACAAGCCGAACCACGGCAATCCCTGAAACGTGCGCCATTGCCGCCGCAGTTTCCGCGCACCGTGATTCGTCACGAACCCGTAAACACTCAGTGCGCCTGTGGCTGCCAACTTCAGCGCATTGGCGAAGACGTCAGCGAGAAGCTGGATTACACGCCGGGCGTGATTACCGTCGAGCAACACGTGCGTGGTAAGTGGGCTTGCCGCCAGTGCGAAGCCCTGCTCCAAGCGCCGGTGCTGGCGCAGGTTATCGACAAAGGTATCCCGACCGCAGGCTTGCTGGCCCACGTAATGGTGGCCAAGTTTGCCGATCACTTGCCGCTGTACCGGCAGGAGAAAATCTTTGGCCGTGCCGGGCTGGTAATAGCTCGTTCGACCTTGGCGCAGCGGGTTGGGCAAACCGGCGTGCGGCTCCAGCCGCTGGTCGATGCACTGAGTGAAGCCATGCTGAACCAGGGCGTGATTCAAGCCGATGAAACACCGGTGCAAATGCTTGCGCCAGGCGAGAAGAAAACGCACCGGGCCTACGTCTGGGCCTACAGCACTACGCCATTTTCGGCGCTAAAAGCGGTGGTTTACGACTTCAGCCCAAGCCGTGCTGGCGAACATGCGCGTAACTTCCTAGGCAACTGGAACGGTAAGTTGGTCTGCGATGACTTCGCAGGCTACAAAGCTGGTTTTGAGCAAGGCATCACTGAAATCGGTTGCATGGCCCACGCCCGTCGCAGGTTTTTCGATCTGCACGTGGCGAACAAAAGCCAGTTGGCCGAACAGGCGCTGCACTCGATCAGCGGTTTGTACGAGATCGAACTCCAAGCGCGAGACATGAGTGATGATGACCGTTGGCGAATACGGCAGGAAATGGCGGCACCGATAATCAACAAACTGCATGACTGGATGTTGGCCCAGCGCGACCTGGTGCCCAGCGGATCAGCTACGGCGAAAGCCTTCGATTACAGTCTGAAACGCTGGGTAGCGCTGACGCGCTACCTGGGCGATGGGGCTGTGCCCATCGACAACAATCAGGTCGAGAATCAGATGCTGCCATGGGCACTTGGACGCTCGAACCGGCTGTTTGCCGGGTCGCTGCGCAGTGCTAAATGGGCAGCTGCAATCATGAGCCTGATCCAAACAGCGCGTATGAATGGGCATGATCCGTATGCCTATCTCAAGGATGTGCTGACGCGGCTGGACAGTGGCAGACAAACGGGTTCGATCACTGTAGGCAAGCGAGCCGACCTGCCGCTTGTCGACAGCCGCAGGCTGCGGATGTTTCCGGTGAACGACTCGTTGGCATGCATCGTCCAGTCGGCAAGCCCTGCCGATGTCGATACCGTCATCGCGGACGGCCGCATCGTCAAGTGCACAGGCCAGTTGATTGGACTGGATCTGGCAAGCCTACGCGCCTAGGCCACGGCCGGCGCCCAGCAGTTGTTGTAGAAAGGCTGACGGGCAAAGCTTACCTCTGTCCTGCGCCTTCAGCACGTGATGATGGAAATCAGAATGTCGCCTGTACCTTCAACCCACCGACCCAGGCATCGTCCACCTGCCTCACCCCGCCTGGGTGCCGGACGAATTGCAGGTTCGGCCTCACCGTCAGCCACTCGGCCAGGTGAATACCGTAGTTGAGCTCGGCGTTGTACTCGATTTGCTGGACCGGCAGGTAAGCCGGGTCATCGTAATCCTCGATACCATTGGCCGAATTGGTCAGCGCCGCATTCTTGCGGTACGCCGGGTTCACATGCACCTCGGACACTGCAAGGCCGATGTCATCCTGCGGCCGTGCCGCGAACAACCCCTTGTACACCGCGCCTACCGACACATAGTGGTCGACCTTGCTGGTCTTCTTGTCATGCACCGTGGCCATGGCGAACAGGCTCAATCCGCGTGACGCATCGCTTGCCTCACGAGTAACCTGCTGCATTGCGCCCAGCCACAACCCGTGCTTGCTCGAGGCACTGCGATAAGCCGCGCCACTGATCACGGCCGGCTGACCGTTGCTATCTTTGAGCACATCCTTGGCATCGGAGGTGCTGTAGTAATAGCCGGCGCGGTACTCACCCGGCAGGCCGCCGATACGCGGCTGCCACACCAGTTCCACCGGCAGTACCGCACCTTCGGTGCCGCTACCACTGAGTTTGAAGCCGTTGTCGTTCTGGGTGTTGGACGGGTTCTGTTCATACGCACCGATTTGCGCGAACAGCTCGGGGGTGAGCTGGTACTTGATCCGCAGCGCCCATTGGGTGATCGGCCAGTTGTACCAGATGCCACCCCAGTTGCCGACCTGCGAGCCGCAGAAGGTCAGGTTCTGGAAGTTGCAGTCAAAGCTGTTGAAGTCCTCGCCTTCGCCGAAGCGGCCAGCCTTGATGTCCAGGCGTCGGTCGAAGAACGCCTGCTGGTAGTACAGCTGGGTCATGCGCCAGTGCGAGCCACGCCCCCAGACTTCCTGGGACGAGCTCAGGGTGCCGACACGCGGGTCACCGACGCGGTCGTTGGAGATGTTGTCGCCGTTGCGGTCAGCCACGGTCAGCTGAAAGCGGGCGTCGTGCCAGCCGAGCAGCTTCTGCAGGTCGAAGCTGGCGCCGAGCGAGTACTGGTCGCTGTAGCTGGCGCTGCGGTCCTTGTTGTAGCCGCCGCCGAGGTTGGCGCCGAATTCGCCGACGTAGGCGAATTCGAAGTCGATGCCTTTTTCGGCCAGGGTGGTGCGGGTGCCGTTCCAGTCGCCCAGGGCCCAGGGGGAATCGCTGGCGAAGGGATCGGCGGCGTGGGCCGTTTGAGCGCAAGCCATGGCGACCAGCAGTACGCGGTATTTGAAAGTAAACATCATGTTCTCTTTGTTATTGGTGTGGTGCCTGTCAGGGCCCTATCGCCGGCAAGCCGGCTCCTACAAGATCTGGAGGAGCCGGCTTGCCGGCGATAGGGCCGGACCTGGTATTTACTGAACGCTGGCGCGCATCTGCTGCGGCAAGTCGAGCTGCTTGCGCATCTCCGCCACCTCCTCCGCCGTCACTGCCGGCGCACTGTTGCCCCAGCTGTTGCGTGCAAAGGTGAGAATGTCGGCAATTTCGACGTCGCTGAGCTTCCAGTCGAACGCCGGCATCCCCGCACCGGTGACGTAGGTATGGGTATGCACCGCCCGCGCTCCGCCCAGCACCACGCTGGTCAACGTGTCGGTGTTGTCCGCGAGGATCGCCTTGTTGCCGGCGAATCCGGTGATCATGTGGCTCACACCCTCGCCCGCCGTGCCGTGGCAGGCCGAACAATGCACCTCGTAACCCTGGCCACCACGCTGCATACGGGCATCATTACCGGCCAGCGCTGCCGGTGCTGGCTGCGGGTTGCCGGGCAACGATTTGAGGTACACCGCAATGGCGCGCAGGTCCTGGTCGGTCAGGTGCTGGGTGGAGTTCTCGATCGCTTCGGCCATCGGCCCGCTGGCCACGGCAACGCCGTCGCTGCCGGTCTTCAGGTAGTCGACGATCTGCTCGACACTGCTGTCGCCCAAGCCCTGGTGCGGGTCGTTGGTGATGTTCGGCGCGAACCAGGTGCCGAGGAGGTCACCTTGAAGCGCCTGGGCAGCGATTGGCCCGCCCAGGGCGTTGCGTGGGCTGTGGCAGGCGGCGCAGTGGCCAGCGCCATCGACCAGATAGCGGCCACGGTTCCACTCGGGGCTTTGCGCCGGGTCCAGGACATACGACTTGTTGTCGAAGAACATCCAGTTCCAGCCCGCCATCAACAGGCGCTGGTTGAACGGGAAGTTCATGCCGACCAGTTCGTCGACCTTGTGCGCCTTCGGCTCGAGCGTGCTGAAGAACGCCCACAATGCGCGCAGGTCATCGTCGCTCATGCGCGTGTAGTCGGTGTACGGCATGGCCGGGAACAACAGGCCATGGCGGCCCTGCCCTTGACGCACGGCATTGAAGAAGTCGCGCTGGGTGTAATTGCCGATGCCGGTTTCACGATCGGGGGTGATGTTCGACGACTGGATGTCACCGAACGGCGTGCCGATCACGTAGCCACCGGCAAAGTCGCCGCTTTTGGCCGTGTGACAGGCCGCGCAGTCGGCGCCGCGCATCACATACTCGCCCTGCTTGATCAGTGCCGCGTCAGTGGACTTGAAGTCGCTCAGGCGCACACTGTCATCGGCCACCTGCGAGCGCGCGGTGGAGTTGGCCTGGATCACCAGGCCGAGCATCACGGCGCCGGCCAGGGCCACCACGCCGCCGCCGATCAGGGCGGTTTTCTTGTTGATCATGACAGGCCTCACACCAGGGAACCGGGGTTGTGCTGGTACTTCTCATGGATCGCCCGCGCCGTACGGATGGCCAAGGCGCCCACGGTGCTGGTGGGGTTGTAGCCGGCGTTAGTGGGGAACGCCGAAGCGCCGACCACGAACACGTTGTGCGCGTCCCAGCTCTGCAGGTAGGTGTTGACCGCACTGGTACGCGGGTCTTCGCCCATGACCATGCCGCCCTGGGTGTGGTTGGAGTTCTCGTCGTACGGGCTCCACGCCTTGGCGGCCGAGTTGAAGGTGTGCACGTGCTTGGCACCCATCTTCTTGCCGATGTCGACGGCGCGCTGCTCGATGAAGCGGGCCATGTTGCGGTCGTTCTGGTTCCAGTCGAAGGTCATGCGCAGCAGCGGCGTGCCCCAGCGATCCTTGTAGTTGGGGTCCAGCGACAGGTAGGCATCGCGGGCCGGCATCGAGGTGCCCTGGCCGAAGATGATCCCGTAGTTCTGGTAGTTGTCTTTGTAGGTCTGCTTGAAGCCCTTGCCCCAACGCGGGCTGCCCGGAGGCAACAGCCCTGCCCGGCCGATCGGCATGCCCTCGCGGGAAACGGTGAGCAAGCCGGCACCGCCGATGAAGTCGAGCTGGCTGTGGTCGAAGTTGTCGCCGTTGTAGTCGTCCACCTGGATGCCCAGGCCGCCGGCACCGATGAACGGGTTGAGAGTCTCGTCCTCGAACCACACGTGGGCGCCTGCGCAAGTCTGGTAGTTGTAGGCGCGGCCGATGGTGCCGGTCTGGCTGACCGGATCGTACTGCTTGCCGATGTCGCTGAGCAGCATCAGGCGGGCGTTGTCGTAGGTGAACGAGCACAGTGCGACGATATCGGCAGGCTGAATGACCTCGCGGCCCTGCTCGTCGAAGTAACTGACGCCGGTGGCGGTCTTGCCGTCTTCGGCCTTGTGGATTTTCGTCACATAACCCTGGGTGATCAGGGTGAAGTTCTTGCGCCGCATCAGTGCCGGGATCACGCAGGCCTGGGGCGAAGACTTGGAGTAGTTGCCGCAGCCATGGAACATGCAGTAGCCGCAGTAGGTGCACGGCGCCATGCTCACGCCCAGCGGGTTGACGTAGGCCGCGCCAACGTGAGCTACCGGGATGTAGAACGGGTGCAGGCCCATCTGCGCGGTGCTGTCACGGTACATCTGCATCAGCCGCGAATCCTTCAGCGCAGGCGTCGGGAATTCGCGGCTGCGCGGCCCTTCGAACGGGTTGCCGCCGGGGCGGATCTCACCGTTCAGGTTGCCGGCAATGCCGGAGATGCCGGCGATGCGTTCGAAGCGATCGTAGAACGGCTCAAGATCCGCGTAGGTGATGCCCCAGTCCTGTACCTGTTCCAGGCCCTTGAGCTTGCTCGCGCCATAACGCTCTAGGGTGGCCGAGCGCACACGGAAGTCCCACTCGGAGAAGCGCCAGGCCATGCCGGCCCAGTGGAAGCCCGCACCGCCCACCGACTTGCCCATCTGGAAGGCTTTCAGCTCGCGGGTCGGCACCGCGGTCTGGCCGGAGTGGTTGCGGAACGTCAGGGTGTAATCGCCCGGCTGCAGCAGCAGCTCGCGGCGGATGGTCCAGCGCAGCTCGTCGGGGTCGACGGCAGGCGGGGTGTCGGTGGAAGTGTCGAGCCACGGGCCGCGGTCGATCGCCACCACTTCCAGCCCGGCGCGGGTCAGTTCTTCGGCCATCAGCGAGCCAGCCCAACCCAGGCCGACGATGACTACGTCAGCTTTTTTACGTGTAATTGCCATGTTGGTTTCCTCTGGCCTCAGCTCACCGGGATCAGGCTGATGGGCGTCAGGCCCAGGTCCTGCCCGCGACGATCGATGTACTGGCGGTAGTCGTAGCGAGCGCCGGGGAAGCCCACCAGCTTCCAGCCGACCATGCCGCGGTTGCCGCCGTAGAGCGGGTCGGCGAAGTAACCTTCGCGCACGCTCAGCAGCAGGAATTCGAACAGGCGGCTGCCGCTGCCGGCGCCTTCCCAGTCCAGGCGGCCTTCGTCCAGCTGGCGCAAAATAGCGTCCATCTGCTCGCCGTCGAGTTCGGCGAAGGCGCGGCCGTGCAGCTGGCGGGCGTGCTGGTCGATGAACGCAAGGCCGGCCAGGGTGTAGTCGCGGCGGCTGCGCAGGCTGATGGTCAGGCCCATCAGCGCAGACTCGTCGGCCTGCAGCGGGCGCTCCAGATACAGGTCCTTCGACTCGCCATAGGGGCCGCTCATCTGCGCGTCGAGGTAATCCACGCAGCCGGCTTCGCTGGCCGAAGCACCAAGCTCGTCATGGGGAATCAGGCGGTCGAACACGGCAGTCAGGGTGGCACGGGCCTGGCCTTTGAACACATTGCCCTGGCCGCCGCTCATCACCGGCGATGGCAGCATTTCGCGGTTCAGACCGGTTTCCGGCGGCACCGACTTGAGTTCCACTGCGCCGACCTTGGCCAGGCCAGCGGCGGCGAACAACGCACCCATTGAACGCAAGGCGTCCCTACGTTTCATGGAGTTCTCCTTATCGACAATCACGGGGATCCGTGCGGCAGGTCGCGGAATTTCGGGCGCGCAAAGGCACACGGCGAGCACAGACAGGCTCGTCAGGGGCGATGGGGATCTGGGCGGATGAACGAAAAACGCGGTGTACTGGGGAGTGAACCTGGCAACCTGCCGATCACAGCGGGGCCAGTCTATGGCGCGACATAACGCCGCGCCATCGAAGCGTTGACGTGTTTACGTCAAAATAGCTTCAACACGTGGCAGGCGGGAGGGTCTCGTCGATCACCATACGCAGCTGCGGCCACACCTGTGGCGGTGCGTCCAAGTCACCGTTGGCGTACAGCAGTTGCTGGATGGCGGCTTCGGCCTGCCCTTCAGGGTCCTGATCGAGCACCAGCGACAGCAGCCCTGCGCGGAGCATGTCGGCATGCTGCGCAGTCGCCTCATGGCTGATCCAGACCAGCCGCCCGGCATGGCCGGACAGCGCCTGGTGCACACCCGTCGAGCCGCTGCCGGTGGTGTACAGCCCGACCACCCCAGCATCCTGAGCCAGATACTCGCTGATCGTTGCGGCATTGAGCTGGTTGTCGTCGAAGCACTCCACCGGGCCGAGCACCTCGACTTGCGGCGCCCGCTCGGCCATGACCTCGAGAAAGCCCTGTACACGCTGCTGATGGGCGCGATAGAGCAATGAGTTGGTGACCAGCAGCACACGGCCATGGGTCGGGGCAACCCATTGGCTCATCAGCCGCCCGGCAGCGCGGCCGGCGACATGGTTGTCGATCCCCGCGTAGATCACCCCTTCCAGCCCGGGCAGGCTGCTGGTTACCAGTATCACCGGCACGCCGGCAGCGACCTGCGCACTAAGGGCTTCACGCACCTGTGGGGTGTCCTGGGCAACCACGATCAACCCCTGGCGCGGCACCCTGGGCTGGTTGATGAGATCCAGCAGTTGCTGAGGATCGCGTTCCTGCCAGACATGGCGCTGCAGCACCAGCCGCGAGCGGTGCATCTGCGCCTGTTTGACAAAGGCAGCCGCCAGGCGCCGGTAATGATCGGTGGCGCTGTCTACCAGCAGCAAGTCGAAGCGCAGCAAGCCATGCAGCGCAGAAGGCAGCAGGCGTTTGAGCCCCAGCGCCTGGGCTGCCTGCAGCACCTTGCGACGTTTGCTGTCGGAAACGCTGCCACGCTCGTTCAACACACGGTCGACGGTACTCAGGCTGACGCCGGCCAATTGGGCGACATCAGCCATGCCTTGGCGACGGTCAATCTTGTCCACCTAGAAACATCCAGTAACCAAAGGTGCGGAGTCTGCCATGCCTGCTAAAGTTTCGCCTACTCCGCTTTCCACTCCTACCCGCGCAGACTTGCGCCGTTAGCGTTGAATGCCAGCCACATCAACCGACGCGACATCCAGCCCCGACGCAACAACCAGCCATCCAGCGAGAACTTGCCGTCCCCAATCACCATTACCCCGGCAAACACCACCATCAGCAACATCACGTATTCCCAACTGCCCCCGCCCGGCGACGCCCAGGCATACCAGTGCATCGCGGTGACCGACGCCAATGGTTACCGGCCGGCCTTCAAGCGCATGGACGGTGCCGCCCCAGGCTACATCGAGGCGGTGATCAAGAAGGCCAACTCGGCGTCAAGGGCCTGGCTGGGGCCGCTGTTGTGGCAGACGACGATCATGCGGATGGCCTTCGGCTAGAACGAGCTGTACCACGCCTAACGGAAGCACACTTACCCAAGCTCCGCTGGTTACGGGAGTTCTAAAAAAACTTAAAGTGACTGGGTGACTCAGCCACTGCAAGCGCTGGTCACCCCGTGCAGGCGATTTCTTTGCTCACTCCAGCTTTACAGTGAAGCAATTCCCGGATGTAAATTTCCCGATTTTTTTCAAAACGGAAGGTCGGGATAGGCATGGAAATAGCGAACCGACCCAACACTGTGTCTAGGGCAACGGCAGTCGTGGTAATCCCTTCCATTAGCTCGCCGTGGTCACATGACACGCCAGTATCTCGAATTAGGCCCACTTGCTTGAAGATTTTCGCAACCGAACCCGAGTCAGGTTCCCTGCTGCCCTGGCCTTGAAACAAGACACCTAACTCTTCGTCGCTATACAAGGCCATAATCGCCCGACCAGCAGACGTACCATAAAGCGGCTTATCCAGTTGGCCTAACCGGGGCATCACTAGCAGCTCTCGGTCAGCTACAACTCGATGCTCAATCACCAGCTGCAATCCATTGGGCCTCGATAACACAACGGTCTCGTCAACTGCTTCGCTTAGCCGATGTAACCATGGTCGAAGGACAGTGATTCGATCTGCGTGAGCGTAGGTAACGAGTCTCAAGAGGCCTGCACCCAGGCGAATCCCGCCAATACCCTCACTTCGAATCATTCCCTCCTCTTCAAGCGCACCGACGATCCGTTGCACAGTCGAGCGAGGTAGCCCTACCTCCTGAGCAATATCCCCAAGGCTCAGACCATCAGGTTTTTTCCCTAGTAAATACATGATCTTGGCAGCTCGAGCGATGACCTGAATTCCGCCGCCTTTCTCTTCGTTTCCGCCTTGTTGATTGACTACGTCCATCGGCACCTCCAATTTTCGAGCACTGTACCACATTGCGGTACGAGGCAATTGACGATACAGTTACCGTATTGTGGTACACGCCCTGAGAGTGATGCATGCTTCGAGAATTTTCAGTTGCCGGCCTCCTGGTCAGCCCGATGGTGTTATGCGCCCTCATCGCGGGCGGGTTAACGGTGATCACCCAGTTGCTGGTTCCTCACACACTGCTCAAACACTGGACGCTCAGGCGTTCATGGCTGGGGCTTTCGCTATTCGTCTGCTACGTCGCAGCAACAGTGGCATTCCTGGACGGGGATCTGAAATGAACGGCGCATTGCGAGTCACCATGACGCTATTGATTGCAACGGCAACCGTTTTTTCGGGGGCGTGGGTATGGAATCACTATCGCCAGTCACCTTGGACACGCGATGGCAGAGTGAGAGCTGATGTGGTGATCGTTGCACCGGACGTCGCGGGTTGGGTCACCAAGCTCCATGTGAGAGATAACCAAATGGTGAAGACAGGCGATGTGCTTTTTGAAATCGATGAGGCTCGTTATCAAGCCACCCTGGATGAAGCAAAGGCCAAGATGGAACACTCCAAGCATGCTTGGGAACTTGCTCGAGTTCAAGAACGACGGCGTGTCCCTCTCGCTAAGATCAACGCCATCAGTGCGGAGGATCTAGACAATGCACGATCACAAGTTTTGATAGCGAAATCCGCCTATGAGATTAGCAAAGCACAATGGGAGACAGCTCGGATCAACCTTGCCCGCACACGAGTGACAGCCCCTGCTGACGGAACTATCACAAACGTCAAACTGCAAGAGGGGAACTACGTTACTCAGGGCGGCCCAGCATTTTCTCTAATCAAAGACGGCTCGTTTTACGTCACCGCCTATTTTGAAGAAACTAAATTGCCCGGCATCAGCGAGGGGGATGCTGCTGATGTGAGGTTGATGAGCGAAGGTAAGCCGCTTAAGGGGCACGTGATAAGCATCGCAAAAGGGGTAGCGAACTCGAATACGCAAGCTGATCCGATGCTATTACCCCAAGTGCAGCAGGCCTTTAACTGGGTGAGACTGGCACAGCGTATTCCTGTCGATATCAAACTCGATTCAGTTCCCGATGGGACACGATTAAGCGCCGGGATGAACGCTTCGGTGAAGCTTTCGCCATCGCTTTCGCGAGTCGTGAACTTATGAAAGCGATCCTGACTCATTACTTGCAACCCAGCCTGCGCAGCGTCCTCTTTGCAGCCAAAGGGCTGTCAGCAGTCACATTGGCACTCGCTGTGTCGATGAGCTTGGATCTCGACAAGCCGTTTTGGGCCATGGTTGCGTCGATGATGTTGCAGGCTCGGCCTGAGACAGGGTTAGTGATCGAGAAGGCTATGTGCCTAGTGATCGGCTCAACCCTCGGAGCTTGTGTTGCTGTGCTCATCCTGAACAACCTATTGCCATATCCCAGCCTTGCGATCGGCGCGTTGACCGTTTGTGTTGCGATCACATCTGCAGTTGCCTCAACGGAGCGCCACGTAAATTTCATCTTTGGCACGGCTCTAGTATCCGTAACCGCCGTCCTTATCGTGATGTTTGCCATGGCCGACCCCACCATCACGACCAGTGAGTCGATTTTTCTGGTGGTTCGGGCACGCCTGACAGAGGTACTTGTTGGGGCGAGCTGCGCGACATTAGCCAGTGTTTTTTTCTTTCCCTTCAAGGTTGAAGCACTGCTTACCGGCCACGCCCGTCGTCTGCATCTGGCATGCTTAGGGTACGCCCAAACGCTCGTTCATACCCCTGAAGATCAAGCGACGCTTCATAAGGAGCGCACTGAAATAATCAGCTTGGTTACGCAGATAAATGATGATTCAAACGCAGGCAGGTATGAACTGGCGAACAGCGTACCAAGGGCACTGCGGATGTGCCAAAACGCGCTCACGCTAGCGGCCAGTGGCCACACAGTTCAGCGTTTGCTCAGTGAGCAGGATGGCGCTACCAGCCAGGCCTTCACAGACATCACCGAGTTATTTGCGAAAGAACTGACCAGAGTTTCTGAGCTTGATTCCAACAGCCAAACTATTGGGCTGAGAACGCTACTAGAGAAAATGCAGGTTGTTGCTGAGGAGTGGCTTGACGCCGGTCTAAACGATGCATTTCAAGCATTCACCGGTGCACTGCTGAGCATACTCGAAGCTACTCAATCCTCTCCCAATGGCGAGCCGTGCTCTCATCCAGGTAAACGCTTGAAGCGTCATCGTGATTGGCACGCGGCTGCAAGATCAGCGACTCGGAATAGCCTTGTTTTCATGGCAGCGGCGACGCTTTGGGTATCGTCGGATGGGCCTGCTACACTGATCATGATGATGGTTCTTCCAACGCTCTTTTCGCAAATGTTCGCTGCAGCTCCAGCGCCGACGTTGATCGTGCGGAGACTTATCGTCGGAGTGGCATTAGCGGTGCCTATTGTCGTTTTGATAGTGCTGCCACTGCTTGCCCAGGGCCCGAATCATTTCCTAGCGCTGATGGTGGTTCTGGCCGGGCCACTTTTCCTAGGCCTTATGGCAATGACCTCACCTGCTCTGACACCCTATGGTCTTGGCTTCTGCCTTACCTTTGCGGTAACCATACAGCCGAGTAATTACATGACGTTCGCGGTGGATCAGTCCCTAACTACCGACTTAGGTATCGTAGCTGGCCTGGGACTACTTTTTGTTGGATTCTCGCTAGTAGGCCCGCCAAAGGGGCTTTGGCTACAACGGCGAGTGGTGAAAACATTGGAAAGGGATCTCAGGGTGATGCAGTCGATGGGTAAATCCCGCTCCTGGCTGAATCGACGAGCAGGGGAAAGGCTTTCTTATCTCAGTGCCTATGAGCCGGCGTCATCGCAAGGGCAGGAGCTCACAGCTCTCGGATTTTCCCTGTTGGAAAGAGGCCACATTCACTCGAGGCGTAGGACTGAAGAAGAGTGAGCTGATACCTGCTATTCCCCTAAGGATTCGGCGTAGCGAGCTTGATCCCTCCAGCGTTTCGGCGATTCACCAGTCCAACGATTAAACGCATGGGTGAAACTAGACGTCTCTGTATATCCAAGAAGCTCGGCGAGCTTCGATATGTTGATCGCAGTCTTTTCGAGGTAGTAGTAGGCCATCTCCTTGCGTACCGAGTCGAACAAGCCCGAAAAAGTTTGCCCTTCATCCTTGAGTTGACGAGTCAGCGTCCACACGGGAATCCCCAATCGGTCAGCAACTTGCTCAATACGCGGCACTCCTCCTGGAATCGAATCGATGATCTCAGAGCGTACTCGCTCGGCTGTCGTTAGCCGAACTGAGCCTGCGACCCGCAGTACACCAAAACTCTGCTGTGCGATCAAAAGCAGTTGCGGGTCAGCCCCAGGCATCGCTCGGGAGAGATCAGAAGCATTGAGGATGATCGCATTCGACGACTGTTCGAATCGCACGTCTGTCCGAAAAGCCTTCTGGTGATCCTGCCAGCACTCCGGCCTAGCATGACTGAAGTGAACCTCCAAGGGTGCCCAGCGCTCACCTAAAGCCCTACGCATCACATTGAAGACGTTCCCAAGCGTCATCTCAGCATCGTGGCGGCGACTGATGATAGTGCTGTCCAACAACCCATACTCCAGGCGAACTTTGCCCTGGAAATGATTGACCTTGAAAAAACTACGGCTCTGAAACTCGGGGAAAAATCGGCTCATGTTCAATAAGGCATCACCGAGTGTTGCAGACGAAAGCCCAACATATCCCCATAACCCCAGGTACTCGGGACGGTACTGATTACCCAGCCAGAGACCGAAATTATCGTTCTCCGTTAACGTCGCCGCCGTATCAACAGCCTTGAGAAAGGCCGGCAGCGAAATGGGTTGATTAGGGTCACCAAGCACGTCCGGATTTATCGCAGAGCGCTCGAATATGTCTTCAGCCTCTGCGCCCTGAAGGCGCAGGAAAGACGCGAATCCAGAAACCACAGCCCCCATCACGGTCGCGGGTCTTGAGGAATCTTGAGCAGTGGATCGGTACATTCAGACCTCCATCGTTACAGAGCCAAGCATTCCTGACTATGCAACTCGTATACCACCCCACGTAAGCCCAACCGGACAAGGCTCCGGGAATATCGAGGGGACAAAAGCGCACCATCCCCGTGCTCGATGCGCTATTTCGGTTCATTGGCTTGTGGACTGAAGACAACGAGTTGTCATATCAAAACAAGTTTTACTGGAGGGGATTTCTCGATACTGACATCAGCGTCGTGGCAGGCATCCAGCCTCTGTCCATGCACTCATGACCTGATAGCTAAAGATTGAGGAGGCTCCCATGGGAGAGGTTGAGAAGCAAAAATTAAAGGGGTCGCTTGGCGTCACCCCCATCGTGATGATGGTCGTGGCCACCGCAGCCCCCTTGACCGTGATGGTCGCCAACACACCGCTGATGGTGTCGCTGGGTAACGGCATCGCCGCTCCGGTGGATGCATTCATCGCAACCGTGATCATGTTTCTCTTCACGGTAGGCTTCGTTGCGATGTCCAAGTACATCTCCAATGCGGGGGCGTTTTATGCCTTTATTCAAAAAGGTCTGGGACGCTCAGTAGGCTTGGGTTCGGCGACCCTCGCCGTGGTTTCCTATGCCCTCATCCTTGTCGCGCTGCAGGGCTATATCGGCTACACGTCCGCCGCCGTTGTGAACGACTTCTTGGGAGTATCAGTACCTTGGTGGGTTTACTCCCTCATGGCGGTTGGCGTCATCGCTTGCCTAGGTTATCGAGATATTGAACTGAGCTCTAAGTTCCTCGGTATCGCCTTGGTGTTGGAGATCGCCGTCGTCATCCTGGTTGATATCGCAGTAATCCTCGATAAAGGCCCTACCGGTCTGGAGAGCGCATCCTTCCATCTCGACAACATCATCTCGGGCTCCCCAGGACTGGGAATTCTGTTCGCCATTTTCAGTTTCATCGGTTTTGAGTCCACCGTCATCTACCGAGAGGAAGCTAAAGACCCCGACCGTACAATCCCGCGAGCCACCTACACAGCGGTGCTTCTGGTTGGAGCATTCTATGTGATTTCAATGTGGTGTGCGGTCAGCTCTATCGGCAAGGACAACATCACAGCGTTCTCTGAGGCACACGGTGCTGATATGTACCTCGCAGTCACCGAGCACTACTTCGGCGTCCTCTTCATGGACGTGATGCATGTGCTGCTGATCACCAGCCTGTTCGCCTGTGCTCTGTCACTACACAACATCGTAGTGCGCTACAAGTACACCCTTGGAAGGTTCGGTGTACTGAATGACCGTTTTTCCAGCGTCCACCCGGAGCATGGCTCCCCACACGTTTCGTCAATCGTACTGTCACTCTTCAGCGTCATCGCCTTTGCCCTACTGATAGCCATAGGTGCTGACCCGGCAAGCCAGATCTATGCATGGGGTGCCATGGCCGGAACACTTGGCTATATGGCCATCCTCTCTCTGACCTGCGCGGCGGTGGTGGTGTTCTTCCGGCGGGAGCAGGTTCGGGGGCAAGTCTGGAAGACCCTCATCGCGCCTTCAGCAGGTCTGCTGGGCATCCTGGGATGCCTTTGGGTCGCCGTTTCCAACTTGCCCGATCTCATAGGTGGCGATAGTGCAAAAACGGTTTCGATCTTTGTCGTCTCGTTTCTCCTGGCCACCTTCGCCTTTGGCTTCTGGGTAGCGGAGCGTTTCCGAACCCGACATCCCGTTCGCTACGAGGCACTGCGCCAGTTGGCGTAACCCAGTCCCTTCACTGCATTCAAAGAGGAAATCAAAATGCTCATTAACCGCTTGCCCAATACCGCCACCATCGAAGAAGTCAGTAATTCCTTGAAAGAGCATGGGTACGTCGTGATCGATGAACTCGTGAGCGCTGATGTCATGGACAAGGTCGCCGCTGAGATGGGCCCGTACATCGACACCACGCCTTTCGGAGAGGATAAATTTGTAGGGTTCTCTACCCAGCGTACCGGCGCAATGATCCTCCGCTCGGAAACCTCGCGTGATCTGATCATGAATCCTTTGGTGGTTGGGGTGGCTGCTAGACACTTGAGTAAGGCTTCAACCTTCCAGTTGCACCTGACACAAGTGATCTCTGTACATCCGGGTTCGCCCGCCCAGGTGCTGCATCAGGATCAGCTGGCCTGGGACTTTTTCCAGTTCCCGAACGACTACGAGGTTCAGTGCAATACGCTGTGGGCGATGACGGATTACACCGCCGAAAACGGTGCTACTCGTATCGTTCCAGACAGCCAGTTCGCCGGGCCTGGCCAGAAGTACTCTCCGACAGCTGGCATTCCAGCGGAAATGAAGAAGGGCTCCGTCTTGCTCTACACCGGCAAGATCTACCACGGCGCTGGTGAGAACAAGAGCGACAAGGTTCGCCAGGCCTTGAACATCACCTACGCGGTAGGCTGGGTACGCCAAGAAGAAAACCAGTATCTGGCCACCCCACCAGAAGTAGCTCGTACTCTCCCTGACGATTTGCTGAAGCTGATGGGCTACCAGTGTGGATGCTTCGCCATGGGCTATGTCCGCGATTTTGAAGACCCGCTCGCTTACCTCAAGGGCAGTACCGAGCGTCGCTCCTCGGGCTTCAACGCCTTGAGTAGTACAGCGAACTCGAGCTCGGCTGCATATGCAGACTCTCTCATCTGATCACTCACTGGAAGGACTACCTCATGAGCACTATCGCCGAAACTGCCATGGCATTCTTTGAAGTCTGTGAGTCTGGCAAAGGATGGAAGGAGTGCCGCCATTACTGCCACGACGGCGCTGTATTCAACGTTCAAGCTGAGTCTCTTGAGGCGATGAAAACAGTTGAAGCATATAGCGACTCGATGCCGCATCTTCTCGAAATTTTGCCGGACGCACATTACGAACTGGTCAACGTTGCGACTGATGAAAAGCGTCAAACCGTTATCGCGTTTGCTCGGTTCTGCGGGACTCACACTGGTATCAATGAACCTGTACCAGCCACCGGCAGACCAGTAATTTCGGACTACGTTTTCGTCATGAGGTTGAAGGACGGCAAAGTGGCCGAGGTGACGAAGGTGTGGAACGACAGCCACGCGGGTAAGCAACTGGGCTGGGCGTGACGAAAAGCCTCCAGGCGCATCCCACGATATGCACCTGGAGGCCCGCCATGGATAAATTGTGCCAACAATATCAGCAGCGCGAAGGAACACGCCGATGCAAAGCTCGCCAGTAACCAAACTCAAGTATCCCCCCCAAATAGATCCCCGCGCATTTAGAAATGCGCTTGGTAATTTTCCAACTGGGGTAACCATCATGACCGCAGTTCTAGCAGGCAGAAAGGTGGGCGTTACGGCGAACAGCTTCAGCTCCGTATCGTTAAATCCGGCCCTCATCTTGTGGAGCATCGACAAGCGCTCCTCTAGCTATGAGGTATTCAGCCAAGCGTCTCATTTCGCGGTGAACATCTTGGCCGCCGAACAAATCGACTTATCTAACAGATTCGCCAGAAGTGGTGAGGAGAAGTTCGCCGCAGTCGAACATACCTGCGGGGCCGGGGGAGCCCCAGTGTTCTATGGGTGTTCTGCTCATCTTGAATGTGAGCTTTTTGGCCAAATCGATGCAGGCGACCACCATGTCATCCTTGGACAAGTCGTTGCATTCACCGATCACGGTAGAGCCCCCTTGGTGTTCCACAAGGGAGCGTACATTTCCTTAGCATCTGGATGAGATTTGTTGATTCCTTTTAGTCTTCAGGCCTCTGGAAAAACACACCTCGATGTATGTCGCCGGCCACACGCCTTTGGGACACGGCCGTTTTAACATGGTGCCTCGCCAGCAAATTTTCATCTCACCGAATGACGATCAACTTAATCAGAGCAAAGCGCAGCAAGCCATGCAGCGCAGACGGCAGCAGGCGTTTGAGCCCCAACACCTGGGCTGCCTGCAGCACCTTGCGACGCTTGCTGTCGGAAACGCTGCCGCGCTCGTTCAACACACGGTCGACGGTACTCAGGCTGACGCCAGCCAGTTGGGCGACATCCGCCATGCCTTGGCGACGGTCAATCTTGTCCACCTGGAAACATCCACTAACAAAAGGTGCGGAGTCTGCCATGGCTGTGCAAGTTTCGCCTACTCCGCTTGCCTTCTCTACTCGCGGGGACTGGCACCCTTAACGTTGAATGCCAACCACATCAAGCGACGCGGCATCCAGCCCCGACGCAACAACCAACCATCCAGCGAGAACTTGCCGGCCCCGGTCACCATCACCCCGGCAAACACCACCATCAGCAGCATCACGTACTCCCAGCCGCCCCCGCCCGGCGAAGCCCAGGCATAGCCCCGGCTCCACTCACCGCCGAAACCGACCGTAGCTACCAGGAAATACACCAGGCTCACAAATGCCCCCAGCCGTGCGAACAACCCCAGCCCGACGCTGACGGCACTGGCAAACTCGATGAGCCCGCCCAGCACCACGAAGTACGCCGCGACCTCACCCAGGCCAAAGCCCTGGAAGCCCGTCTCCAAGCGATGGAACCAGCCCAGCCCGGCGAAGATCTTCTCGGAACTGTGGCACAGCTCGTTCAGGCCGAAGTACATGCGCACGATCGTCGCCTGCCACAACAGCAACCCCAGCCAGGCCCCTGGCTTCTTGCGATCACGACGCAGGTCGCCGAGCACGCAGTCGGCGAACTGCAACAGCAACGGCACGGCGGCGATGCTCGCGACCCAGACCATGACAAGTGCATCGTTCATCGCCGCCACGCGCCAGGCAATCAGGAACGGCAGCAACGACAGCAGAAAGCCCGGGGCGAACGCCCTGGGGGTGATCAGCGCCGCACTGAACAAGGCGACGCACATCCACAGCGTGCTCGACCAGGCGGCGAAATCTGGCAACGTATGGTTGCCCCAACCACAATAGAGGGCGGCCACCAGAGTCGCCGCCAGCCCGGCCACGCTGAGTGCGTTGGGCATGCGCGACGGCTTGAGCAGACCGTAGTCGTTGGCATAAGCGCCCTCGACCACATCAAGGGAACGTACAGGACTGTTCATCACGAACCTCGATCAAGGGTGGCTGACAGGCAGGGTTTTCTCGAAGGCACGCGCAAGCTCCGTGGCCATGCGTTGCTCCTGGTCATCGCTGGCACCGCCGGCCACGCCCAAGGCACCGACTGCCTGGCCCTGCTGGCGGATCACCACCCCGGCGACGGCGGGCAGGATCCCGGGAATGCTGCCCAGCTGCAGGTTCTTCTGCCGCGCCAGGTCGTAGAACACCACGGTGTCGACGTCGTTGATCGCCGCCGAGTTAGCCTTCTTGATCGCCGCCTCGATGCAGCCTGGGGCGGCGCCGTCCATACGCTTGAAGGCCAGCAGGTAACCATTGGTGTCGGTCACCGCGATGCACGGGTGAGTGCCTTCGGCGCGAGCCTTGGCCACGGCGCTGTCGAGCAGCGCTGCCGCGCCGCCCAGGGACAGCTGAGTGGTGCCACGCAAGGCAGTGCCTTCACTGGCCTGGGCCCATGGCGCAGCAAACAGAGTGAGGCCAGCCAGGAGCAGGCGCCGGAAATAAACGTTCATCTGCAATTCCTTTTCAATCGATCCAGATTGGCCCTCCGCGCATTCGCACAGAGGGCCACGGCCATCAGCGGAAGGTCGCCGCCACGTCTTCGGCGAGTTTCTGCTCGGTCAGGTCGGTGGCACCGCTTACGCCAACGCTGCCGACCACATTGCCACCGTGCTTGACCACTACCCCGCCCACTGCCGGCAGGATGCCGGGGATGGTGCCGATGGCCAGGTTCTCTTTGCGCGCCAGGTCATAGAACGTGATGGTGTTGATGGCAAAGCGCGCTGCCGAGGTGGCCTTGGCAATCGAGGCCTCGACGCAGCCGGCATATGCACCCTGCATACGGGTGAAGGCCAGCAGGTGGCCGTCGGCATCGGTGACCGCGATGCAGATCTTCATGGCCCGGCTGGCGGCCAGCTCGGTGGCTTGCTGCGTCAACTGCAGGGCAGCGGCGGTGGACAGGTTTTCCTGGGCCACCACCGTCGGCGCCGGGCTGGCGGCCTGGGCAGAAGTCGCCATGGCAAAGGCAAGGGACAAGGCGGCGATGGTCATTGTTGTTTTCATCGGTACATCTCCTGGTTGGTGCCCTGTGCGTGTTTGCGCAGGGCTGGCTGAATGCGGGCGCAGGGGCGCCCTGCTCGCGAGCCGCAGGGGCTCGCAAGTGCATCAAGTGGGTTAATGGGGTAAGTGGATCAGCGGGCGACGGTGGTCAGCGGCTTGCCGACCACGGCCGGGACTTTCTCGCGCCCCCCCAGGGCTGCCGGCAGTTGCACCTTGTAGATCATGAATGGCCGCACGATCGCGTCCTGGCCGCCAGGACCACGGTTGGAGGCCAAGCGCGCACTCTGCGGCACCGGGATATAAAGCTCGCGCTGGTCGGAAATGATCATCGCATCCGGGTTCCACAGCCGCGGGTCTTCGGCGACCACGCGCAGCGTGCCGTCCGGCGCGTACACCGACACGCGCGGCCGGTCATACTCGCCCAGGTAGACGTTGCCGGCACTGTCCATCGCCGTGCCAGTCAGCGGGCTGGTGTCATGCACGAACTCGACCTGCTTGCCCAGCTCCGCTTCGCTGATCCGCGTGTCGCGCAACGCTGCGGTCGGCACCCGCCACAACGGCCCGCTCAGCGGCTGGTAGTACAGCCATTGGCCGTCGGGGCTGATCTCGATAGGGTCGGAATGCACCTGGTGATCGCTGCCGTCAGCCAGCAATAGCGGCTGGCCGTTTTCACCGATCGGCCGGCGTTCGGGCGCCATCTGCGTCGACGGATGCCCGGCCAGGCGGCGCACGGCTTCACCGGTTTTCAGGTTGACAACGATGATCGCGCCCAGGCCCGAGTCGGTCACATAGGCATGCTCGCTGTCCAGGCGCAGGTCGTTGAGGTGGGCGCCGGCCGGCAACACGCTGGCGGGCAGGCTGATGCTGCGCAGCAACTTGCCGTCGCGGGTGTCGAACTGCAGGATCTTCTGCCCGGGGTTGATGCCTTTGGGCCCGGCATCCTCGCCCTGGTCGATGGCCCACAGGGTGTCGTCGTCGAAGATATGGATGGTGTTGATCTTTACCAGCGCCGCAGCACTCGGCTTGCCCGGTGCCCAGGCATTCCACTGCCCGCCCGGGAACGGCTTGAGGCTGCCGTCGGGCAGCACCTCGGCGATCGACGGGGTTTTCTCGAAGCCTGGCCAGCGCGGCAGGCCGACGAACAGGCGACCACCGGAAGTCAGTGCCACGGCGTTGCACAGCCAGTCCAGGCGAGCGACCTCGGTCAGCGGCTGGCCGCTGGGCGGCAGGTCCTGCGCCTGTACCAGCGGGGTGCAGGCAAGGCCGAGGGCAAAACCGGCAATGCGCAATGCGCGGGAGGTACGTCCTGATGTATTCATTGTTATTGTCCTTGTCAGTAATAAAGTCAGCGCGCAGTAGCAGGCTTGAGCGATGGCGCGGGCCGGTCGCGGTCTTGCGGGTTCGAGTTGTCGTCGGGGCGTTGCAGCGGGCCGACAATGAGCAGGTAGCTGACGAACGCACCCACGGCATTCAGCGCGACATACACCAGGGCACCATTGAACGAGTGCATCGACTGCACCATGTAGCCGATCACCACCGGGGTGACGATGCCGGCCAGGCTGCCAAAGGTGTTGAAGATCGCGCCATTCATGCCGATGCTGTCCTTGGGCGAGACATCGGCGATGATCGCCCAGCCCAGCGCGCCCACGCCCTTGCCGAAGAACGCCAGGGCCATGAACAGCACGATCAGCAGGTTGGTTTCCACGTAGTTGCACAGGATCATGCTCATCGACAGCGCCATGCCGATGAAGATCGGCAGTTTGCGCGCCAACGTCAGCGACATCCCCTTGCGCAACATCCAGTCCGAAGCCATGCCGCCGGTAATCCCGCCCACAAATCCGCAGATGGCTGGCACCGCCGCCAACAGGCCGGCATCCAGCAACGACAGCCCGCGCTGCTGCACCAGGTACACCGGGAACCAGGTGAGGAAGAAGAACGTCAGCGTGCTGATGCAGAACTGCGCCAGGTAGATGCCGAGGAACATGCGCTGGCGCAGCAGGCCACGGGCGCGCGTCCAGGTGTCGCGCCAGCCCTGCCCTGGCGGCCGGCTGCTAGCGTGCTCGCGCAGGCTGGCCCCGCCCAGGCGCATGGCCTCGAGTTCCACCGCCGTCAGCGTCGGGTGCTCGACTGGCGCCTTGATCCGGCGAATGAACACCACGCCCATGGCGACGCCCGCCACGCCCATCACATAGAACACCCACGGCCAGCCCCAGCGGGTCGAGACCCACGCCAGCAATGGTGTGAACACCACCGCAGCGAAGTACTGGGACGAATTGAAGATCGCCGTCGCGGTGCCACGTTCGGCCGTGGGGAACCACATCGAGACGATCTTGCTGTTGGCCGGAAAGCACGGTGCCTCGGCAGCGCCGACCAGAAATCGCAGGGCGAATACGGCGACGAAGGCCAGGCCCACCGGCATCATCGCGACAGTGCCAATCAACCCGGTGAACAGCGACCAGGCGACGATCGCCAGCCCCAGCACGCGAATGCTGCCGAAGCGGTCGATGGCCAGGCCACCCGGCAGTTGCAGGAGCATGTAGGCCCAGGCGAAGGCCGAGAACAGCCAGCCCATCTGGGCATGCCCCAGGCCCATTTCATCGGCCAGGCTGGCGCCGGCGATGGACAGCGTGGCGCGGTCGCCCTGGTTGATGATCATCATCACGAACAGCAGGGCAATGACTTCATGGCGCCGGTGTTCGGCGATGAAGCGGCGCAGAGAATGTATTTTTTTCATTGTATTCTCGATACCGGTTTGCAAGCGCGAGCAACCTGGGAGGCTGCCGCGCAGCAATCAGTCAGCAGTGGGTTTCACGCACGATCGCATCGGTACGCAGGCGCACTTCAGGCCGCAGTGCCGTGCCCAGGCCAGGCCGTTGCGGTGCCAGGGCGAAGCCGCCATCGATCTGCGGAAGCTGGGTAACCAGTTCGCCATACCAGCTCGACAGCGATGCCCGCACCACTTCCTGAAGCACGGCCGTGGGCGCATGCAGTCCAAGGTGCAAGCCGGCGAACAACGCCACCGGGCCGGTGCAGTCGTGGGGCGCCAGCGGCTTGTTGTAGGCCTGCGCCAGCGCGGCGATCTTGCGCGCTTCGGTGAAACCGCCGCACCACACCAGGTCGAGCATCAGGTAATCGAGGCTGTCGGCCTTGAGCAGGTCACGGTAGGCCGTACTGCCGCCCAGGGTTTCGCTGGCGCAGATCGGCACCCGGGTACGCTTGCGCAGGTCGGCCAGGGCCTGGGCGTCGTCCATCTTGCACAGCGGGTCTTCCACCCAGTACACGTCAAAGGCTTCCAGCGCCTGGCAGATGCGCAGGGCTGCCGTGGTGTCCCACAGGCTGTGCAGCTCGCACATGATCTCGATACGGTTGCCCACCGCCGCGCGAATCTGGCGGAACGCTTCGCAGCCCTTCTGCACCTCGTCCAGGCTGATGGTGTTGGCCCCGGGCTGGCGGGCGAACTGGTCGAACGGCCAGATCTTCATGGCCGTGTAGCCCTCCTCCACCAGGCTGATCGCCAGGGCGCCGGCGTCGCGGCTGAAGGCCAACTGATCGTCATAAGGGCCCTGGGCGCAGTCGCTTGCGCTGATCTCGCGGCGGGCACCCTGCTGGGTGTTGAATTCGTAGCCGGCGCAGGTGTTGTACACCCGGATGCGCTCGCGGCAGGCACCGCCGAGCGCTTCATGGATGGGGATACCGTGGCGCTGGCCCTTGAGGTCCCACAGGGCGATGTCCACAGCGCTGGCGGCGCGGATTTCGGCGCTGGCGCTGTGGTAACCGACGTAGGGCGTGGTGAGTTCCAGGGAGATTGCTTCGATCTGCCGTGAGGCGCGGCCGATCAATCCTGGGGCGATGAGTTCGTGGATGGCCGCCTCGACGGTGGCAGCACCACGAAAGGTTTCGCCCAGGCCGATCAGGCCTTCATCGGTTTCGATCTCCAGCCAGAGCAGCTTGGGGCGTTCGGGCAGGCGCAGGGTTCTAACACAGGTGATCTTCGACATTGTTCTTGTCCTGAGTCCATTCCAGCAAATGGTATCGTTACCATTTCCGCTAAAAAACCTAGCGCATCCAGAAATACAGGACAAGAGGATTTAGAAAAAAGTTTGCCGAAGCGTGAAAATGTTAACGTTAACTTTCCAGCGTCTGAGTGCTCTCGCGCTGCACCAGGCTGAAGCCGATATCAACGGTCGCGGGCGATTGCGCATCGCCGCCCAGGCGCTCCAGCAACATCCTGGCGGCCGTGTCGCCCATCAGGGTGCCGTCGATACGTACCGTCGACAAGGCCGGGAAGGTGTGCGCAGCGAAGGCCATGTCACCAAAGCCCATTACCGCCAGTTGCCCGGGCACCGCGATGCCGCGGGCGGCCGCTTCGGTCAGCACGCCCTGGGCAATGGTGTCGGAGGTGCACACCACGGCGCAAGGGCCTTCGCTATCGACGGCGGACTGCTCGAGCAGCACGCTCAGGCCTTCACGACCCTGGGCCAGGGACGGCAGGCCCTGCCAGGTCTGGCGCTGGACGTCGGTGATGCCCTGCTCGGCCAGGGCCTGGACGAAACTGTCGGCACGGCGCAAGCCACGCGGGTCGTCAACGGCCAGCAGGGCGAAGCGTCGGTAGCCTTGGCCCACCAGCTGCCGCGCCACCTCGCGCCCGGCCTGTTCGTGGGAAAACCCGACCAGCATGTCGATCGGCTCGGCAGACAGGTCCCAGGTTTCCACCACCGGCACGCCAGCCGCGCGCAGGCGGTTGCGGCTGAGGCTGGTGTGCAGGGTGCCGGTGAGGATGATGCCGTCCGGGCGGCGGCTGAGGATCACCTCCAGCAGCTCCTGCTCCTGCTCGGTCTGGTAGCCCGAGACGCCCAGCAGCACCTGGTAGCCAGCCTTGATCAGGCGCTCGTTGATGGCCTGGAAGGTGTCGGAGAAGATCGGGTTGGTGACCATCGGCACCACCACCGCCACCAGCCGCGTGCGGCTGGACTTCAGCGCGCCGGCCAGGCGGTTGTGCACGTAACCGGTCTGCTCGATGGCCCGGCGCACCTTGAGGCGGGTCGGTTCGCGCACGGTGTCCGGCTGGTTGAGGTAGCGCGACACCGTCATCGGCGCGACGCCGGCCAAGCGCGCCACATCGCTCAAGGTGACTGCCGCACGCACCTGCCCTTTGCCGTCTGAAGCCATACCCGCCCTACCCCGTGGATGCACCGTTGCTGAAGTCGGGCAAGAGTAGCCTGCGACAATCTTGAAGGAAACCCGTCAAAACAGTCATGGCGCGGGCCGTCGCTGCGCCCCTAGACTCGCCCCGCCAGCCACAAGGCCGGCCCCATAACAATAACGCACGCGTCGCCAGTGCCCCTTGGCCGACGCACGTCCTGAGGATGATGGACATGAATCGACGTGAAGCCCTGATCTCACTCGTTCAAATCAGCGCCCTTGGCGCCATCGGCAGCGCCAGTGCCGGCGTGCTCGCCAGCGACCGCCCGCGGGCCAGCGGCACCCACGCCGACGCCCTGCCCCAACCGCCGAAATCCGGCGCCCTAGCCTACCTCACCTCAGACGAAGCCCGGGAAGTGGCGGCCATCTTCGACCGCCTGATCCCCGAGGACGAACTGGGCATGAGCGCCAGCCAGGCCGGCTGCGTGGTGTTTATCGACCGGCAACTGGCCGGGCCCTACGGCCAGGCCGCCAGCACCTACCGCCTCGGCCCCTACGTGCAGGGAACGCCCGAGCAAGGGCCGCAGTTCAGGCTGACGCCTGCGCAGCGCTACCGCGATGGCCTGGCGCGGCTCGGTCAGTACTGCCAGCAGCAGCATGCCCGGCCGTTCAGCGGCCTGACCGGTGAACAGCAGGATGCACTGCTGCGAGCGATGGAAGCCGGTACTGCGCCCCTGGATGCCGACTTCTTCGCACTGCTGCTGCAGAACGTGCGCGAAGGCTACCTGGCCGACCCCATGTATGGCGGCAACCGCGACATGGTGGGCTGGCGGCTGATCGGCTTCCCCGGCGCCCGCTACGACTATCGCCCGTATCTGCACAGGAAAGGCCTGCCGCTCGACCTGGAGCCGGTGAGCCTGCTCGACCGGGCAGGCTGAGTCCACCCGGACCTTCCCCCCAATTTTGCGCGAGGCAGCCCCGTGGCCCTGCCGGCCCCCGCCTGCGCGCGCCCCAAGGAATACAGATGAAAACGACAAGAGCCAAAGCGGACGTGGTGGTGATCGGTCTGGGCTGGTCCGGCTCGATCATCGCCGAGGAACTGGCCCGGGCCGGACTCAAGGTGGTGGCCATCGAGCGTGGTGCCTGGCGCGACACCGCCACGGACTTTCCGCCCTCGGTGGACACCGACGAACTGCGCTGGGCCACCCGCAAGGAAATCCTCCAGCCGCCGCGCCTGGAGACCTACACCGTGCGCAACCACGCCGGCCAGCAAGCCCTGCCGGTGCGCGAGTGGAGCAACCTGACCCTCGGCAACAACGTTGGCGGCGCCGGTACCCACTGGGCCGCCGCGTCCTGGCGTTTCAACCCGTTCGACTTCGAGCCGTACAGCAAGACCGTGGAGCGCTACGGCAAGCAGCAACTGGTGCCGGGCCTGCAGGTGCAGGACTGGGGTGTGACCTACGCCGAACTCGAACCCTTCTACGACCGCTTCGAGCGCATCGCCGGCACCAGCGGCAAGGCCGGGGTAATCGAGGGCCAGGTGATGCCCGGCGGCAACCCTTTCGAAGGTTCACGCAGCCGTGAATTCCCGACACCGCCACTGGTGCCCAGCCACTGGAATGACATCTTCACCCACAAGACCACCGAGCTGGGCTACCACCCCTTCCCGGTCCCCGCCGGCACGATCTCCCAGGCCTACGTCAACCCGCTGGGCGTGCGCATGGGCCCCTGCACCTATTGCGGCTACTGCCAGCTGTTCGGCTGCGGCAACTGGTCCAAGAGCAGCCCCAACGCCTGCGTGGTGCCGGCGCTGATGCGCCACCCGAGCTTCGAACTGCTGACCGAAACCGAAGTACTGCACATCAACAAGTCCGCCGACGGCAAGACCGCCACCGGGGTCAGCTACATCGACAAGCACGGCATGCAGGGTGAACAGCCCGCCGACATCGTCATCGTCGCCGCCTACCAGCTCGACAACGTGCGCCTGATGCTGCTTTCGGGCATCGGCGAGCCCTATGACCCGCGCACCCGCCGTGGCGTGATCGGGCGCAACTACAGCTTCCAGACACTCTCCTACGCCTACCTGTGGTTCGAGCAGGAGCACCTCAACCCGTTCATCAACACCGGCTGCCTGGCCATCCAGATCGACGACTTCAACGCCGACAACTTCGACCACAGCGGCCTGGGCTTCATTGGCGGCGCGGGCATCCAGTCGCTGTCCAACAGCGGCCTGCCGATCGGCATGGCCGGCGTGCTGCCCAAAGGCGCGCCGACCTGGGGCAAAGGCTGGAAGCAGGCCTTCCGGCACAGCTACCAGAACTGGGCGATGATCCAGGGCCAGGGCACCAGCTATGCCCACGAGGACATGTACTTCGACCTCGACCCGACCTACAAGGACAACTACGGTCGGCCACTGATGCGCATGACCTTCGACTACAACCTCAACGACAAGCGCTCGGGCGAGTTCATCCGCAAGCAGTGCGATCGGATCGCCCAGGCCGTCGGCGGCCAGCACATCGAGTCCTACAACTTCGCCGCCGACCACTACACGCCGTTCCGCGCCAACGACTCCTCACACACCAATGGCGGTGTGGTGATGGGCACCGACCCGCGCACCAGTGCCCTGAACCGCTTCCAACAGTGCTGGGCAGCGCACAACGTGTTCGTGCTCGGCGCCTCGTCGTTCCCCAACAACGCCGGCTACAACCCCACCGTGACCATCGGCGCCCTGGCCTTGTGGACGGCCAAGGCGATCATCGAGCAATACATCAAGAACCCCGGCCCGCTGGTGCAGGCGTGAAAGGAGCTGCCATGAAGACCAAGACCTTGCTGGCCAGCTGCATCGCGCTGGCGCTGGCCGGCCTCGCCGCCGCCGTGCTGCACAGCAACGACAGTGCCGCTGACAACGTCGCCGATGACCAACTGACTGGCGCCGACACCCTTGCGGTCGACCCTGCCGCCGTCGCCCGCGGCGCGTACGTTTCGGCCCAGGCCGACTGCGCCGCTTGCCACACCACGCCAGGCGGCGCTCCATTCGCGGGCGGCTACGGGTTGCAGACGCCCTTTGGCGTGATCTACTCGACCAATATCAGCCCCGACCCGCAGACCGGCATCGGCCGCTGGACCGAGCGCGACTTCTTCCGTGCGGTGCGCCATGGCCAGCGCAAGGACGGGCAACGGTTGTACCCGGCCATGCCCTACAACGCCTACGTCAAGATCAGCGACGCCGACCTGCACGACCTGTGGGCGTACATGCGCACAGTGCAACCGGTGCAGCAGGCGCCCACGCCCAACACCCTGGCTTTCCCGTTCAACATTCGCCAGACCCTGCTGGGCTGGAATCTGCTGTTCTTCGACAACACCCCGTTCGTGCCACAGCCCGAACAGTCCGCACAATGGAACCGCGGGCGCTACCTGGTTGACGGCGCCGGCCATTGCGCGGCCTGCCATACGCCGAAGAACCTGCTCGGTGGCGACACCGGTCGTTACCTGCAGGGTGCCGAGCTGCTCGACAGCTACGCGCCGGAGATCACCGGCGACCGTTATCGCGGGTTGGGCAGCTGGAGCGCGGAGCAGATAGCGGTCTACCTCAGGACCGGGGCCAACCACCAGGCGATCGCCTCGGGGCCGATGGGTGAAGCGGTCGAATTTTCCACTCAGCACCTGAACGACCAGGACCTGGCTGCGATCGCCGAATATCTCAAATCAGTCGACGGCTCGAAGACCACCCCGCCACCCGCCATTGCCGCCAGCGAACCGATCATGCAGCGCGGTGCGCAGGTGTACGAGCTCAATTGCATGGCCTGTCATAATGTCAGGGGCGAAGGCCTGCCCGGCATGGTCACGGGCTTTGCCGACAACCCCGGAATCCGCACACCCAGTGGTGCGAACCTGGTGAGCACGGTGCTCAAGGGCGGCCAGGCGGTGGTCACCGAAGGCAACGTCACCGGGGCCGGCATGCCTTCATTTGATTGGAAGCTCAGTGACAGCGACATCGCCGCCGTGCTGACCTATGTGCGCAATAGCTGGGGCAACGCCGCCCCCGAGGTCGAGGCTCAGGCGGTAGCTCGCACACGGGAGCACCTTGGCCTGCAGCCGACGATGAAAAATCATTTCTGAGTCCGCCATTGAAAAAAAGGCCGGTAAAAGACTTTACCGGCCACACCGCCAATACCCGGCGGCTACTCCTCGTACATGACTTGAGCAATCAGAACAGCGGCAAGGTGTAACTCACGATCAGCCGGTTCTCATCGATATCGCGTTGATAGTTGGAACGCAGCGCCGCGTTGCGCCACAGCACGTTGACGTTCTTCAGTGGCCCGGACTGGATGGTGTAACCCAGGTCGGTGTCGCGCTCCCACTCGCGCCCTTCCCCGGCGAAGGTGGCCGGGTTGGCATGATCGGCATGGTTATATCGGGTCGAGAACGTAAGTCCCGGAATACCCAGGGCGACGAAGTCGTAGGCATAGCGCAGCTGCCAGGTGCGCTCGCCGGTTTCCATGAAGTCGGCGGCCATCATGTAGTTGGTCAAGTAGGCGTCGGTGCCGACTAGGTAAGGCATGGCCGTGGAGCCGGACAGGCCCTGGTAGGCGACGCCGAAGGTGTGCCCGGCTTGGCTGTAACTGAGCAGCACATTGAGCGTGCGGTTGTCGACCGGGCCGGCCAGCGCCTCGCCCTTGTCGTCGCTTATGAAGTAGCGCGCATCCAGGGCCAATTTGCCAGGGCCCAGCGCGGTGCTGCCGAGCAGGCCGAAATAATGTTGGCCGTAGATCTCGTCGAGCTCACCGTATTGGTAGCTGAGGCTCAAGTTGGGGTTGACCACGAAGTCCACACCGCCCATGCGAAAGTCGTCAGCCTCGGGCGTGCCGCTGAAACGCCGGTTCTTATTGACCAGGCTCATGGCCTCTGTGTGGGAATAGTCACGCTTGGTGGTGCGGTCGATCTGCGCGTAGGTGAAAGTCAGGCTATCCAACTCTTTGGAGGTGAGCACACCGCCCTGGAAGGTCTGCGGCAGGATGCGTCCGGTGCTGGAGGCGATGGTCGGGTACTTGAGCAGCTGGGTGCCGATCTTCAGTTCGGTCTTCGACAGCCGCGCCTTGGCGGTGATGCCGAACTTGCTGTACTGGTCCGGGGCGCGACCGTCGTCGCCGACCGGCAGCAGGCCAGTGCCGCTGCGGCCAGGGCCTGAATCGAGCTTCAGGCCGAGCATGCCGAGGGCATCGACGCCGAAACCGAGGGTGCCGGGGGTGTAGCCGGAGCGGAAGTCGAGGATGAAGCCTTGGGCCCATTCTTCGCGCTTGGAAATGCCCGCGTCTTCGCGGAAGTCGCGGTTGAGGTAGAAGTTCTGGGCTTTCAGCGAGGCCTGGCTATCTTCAAGGAAACCTTGGGCGTGGGCCGGGAGCGTAGCGGACAGCAGGATGGCAGCGGGCAGCGTCTTGTTGTTTTTATGCATGACAGGTCCCTTGGCCGGGTTTCGCACCGGCCATTGTTATTGTGATTTTCCGAGAGGGCCCTTTCGCGGCTAAAGCCGCTCCCACAGGGACTGTGCAGCCCCTGGGATCAAGGTGAATCCTGTGGGAGCGGCTTTAGCCGCGAAGAGGCCGGGTCAGGCGAGCACGCCTATCTGCCACGGGCAGAATTCATCCTCGCCCAGGCCGTTGAGTTCGCTCTTGGTTGCCTCCCCCGAGGCATGGGCGAGCAGGCGCTCGAAGATTTCCTGGCCCATCTGGGCGATGGTCTTGTCGCCGTCGATGATCTGCCCGCAGTTGATGTCCATGTCGTCGCTCATGCGCTGGTACATGGGCGAGTTGCTTGCCAGCTTGAAGGTCGGCGCCGGCACCGAGCCAAAGCACGAGCCGCGGCCGGTGGTGAAGGCGATCAGGTTGGCACCGCCGGCGATCTGGCCGGTGGCCGAGACCGGGTCGTAGCCGGGAGTGTCCATGAATACCAGCCCGTGGGTCTTCACCGGGTGGGCATACTCGTACACGTCCATCAGCGGCGCGTTGCCGCCCTTCTTCGCGCCGCCCAGGGACTTTTCCAGCACGTTGGCCAGGCCACCGGCATTGTTGCCGGGGCTGACCCGGCCATTGATCTGGGTATCGCGGCCGCGGTTGTACTCCAGCCACCACTCGATGCGCTCGATCAGCTTTCGGCCCACCGCCGGGGTGGCGGCGCGGGCAGTCAGGGTGTGTTCGACACCGAAGATTTCCGAAGTCTCCGAAAGGATCGCGGTGCCGCCATGGCGCACCAGGATATCCACCGCCGCCCCCAGCGCCGGGTTGGCCGAAAGGCCGGAGAAACCATCTGAACCACCGCACTGCATGCCGATCATCAAGTGCTCGGCGGACACCGGCTCGCGCCGCGCCTGGTCGGCCTTGGGCAGCATGCCTTCGATCAGCGCGATGCCCTGGTCGGTGGCGCTCTTGACCCCGCCAACGTCCTGGATCACCAGCTTCTTCAGCATATCGCCTTCCACGAGCCCTTCCTGCTCGAAGAAGCCATGGATGTTGTTGCGCTCGCAGCCCAGGGCAATTACCACCGCGCCCACGGTGTTGGGGTGTTTGATGTAGCCAGCGATGGTGCGCCGCAGCAGGTCCATCGGCTCGCCGGTCATTTCCATGCCGCAGCCGATTTCGTGCACATAGGGCACCACGGCATCGATGTTGGGGAAGCCGGCCAGGCGGCGCTCGTCGAAGTGGTTGGCGATCTTGCGCGCCACCGTGGCGCCGCAGTTGCCAACAACGAACACGCCCAGGTAATTGCGCGTGGCCACGCGGCCGTCCTCGCGGACGATGCCTTGGAAGGTCGCGCGCTGTTCGGCCGGCAGCAGGTCGGTGGGGATGTAGTCCAGGCCGTAGCGGTAGTCGCGGTCGGTTTCGCCGAAGGCGATGTTGTGGCTGTGCATCCAGGTGCCAGGCGGCAGGTCCTCGGCGGCATAACCGATCACCGTGTTGTACTTGAGCACCGGCTCGCCCTTGGCGATCAGCCGGGCAGCGACCTTGTGCCCCAGCGGCACGGCTTGCTGGGTGGTGACACCTTCACCGGTGATGGCGGTGCCGGCAGGGATTTCGATACGCGCGACCACGACATTGTCGGCGGCATCGAGGCGAATGACTGGACTGACTTCACGGTGACTCATGGTGTTTTCCTGTGGGTGTTGTCACCCATGGCGGTGGCGACACAAGCGCCACCGCCATGGCTTGCTCAAGGGCGTTTGCCGAACTCGATGCTGTGCTGGGTCCAGGCCAGGGCCTGTTCGCTGAGGGAGAAGCCCAGGCCCGGGCGATTGGGTACCCACATGCGGCCTTCACGCAGCTCCAGGCGCTCGTTGAACATCGGCTCGAGCCATTCGAAATGCTCCAGCCATGGCTCTTCCGGGTACGCCGCGGCCAGATGCAGGTGGATTTCCATGGCGAAGTGCGGCGCCAGCTTCAGGCCCTTGAAGCTGGCCAGACTCATGATCTGCAGGAACGGCGTGATACCGCCGACCCGCGGCGCATCGGGCTGGACGAAATCGCAGGCGTTTGCGGTGATCAGCTGGGCGTGCTCGTTGAAGCTGGTGAGCATCTCGCCGGTGGCGATGGCAGTGTCCAGCGATGCGGCCAGGGCGGCGTGGCCCTCGACGTCAGCACTGTCCAGCGGCTCCTCGATCCAGGTCAGGTCGAACTGTTCGAGCTTGCGGCAGAAACGCTGGGCGGTGACGCGGTCCCATTGCTGGTTGGCGTCGACCATCAGCGGGAAGCCTTCGCCCAGTTGCTCGCGCACCGCCTGCACGCGATTGAAGTCGATGCTGGTGTCCGGCTGGCCGACCTTGATCTTGATGCCGCCGATACCATTGCCACGGGAGGTCTGTACGTTTTCCAGAACCTTTTCCAGCGGCGTCGACAGGTAGCCGCCGGAGGTGTTGTAGCACTGCACCGAGTCGCGGTGAGCGCCCAGCAGCTTGGCCAATGGCAAGCCGGCGCGCTTGGCTTTCAAGTCCCACAGGGCGATGTCGAACGGCGCGATGGCCTGGGTGGTCAGGCCGCTGCGGCCCATCGAGGCACCGGCCCAGAGCAGCTTGTTGTAGAGCTTGGCGATGTCGTTGGGGTCCTCGCCCAGCAAGGTCGGGGCAATTTCCTGGGCGTGGGCGTACATGCCTGGGCCACCGGCGCGCTTGGAGTAACCGAAGCCGATGCCTTCATGGCCTTCGCGGGTGCGGATCTCGGCAAAAATGAACGCGATTTCGGTCAGCGGCTTCTGCCGCCCGGTCAGTACCTTGGCATCGCTGATTGGCGCGCCGAGCAGCAGCACGGTGTACGACAGCTTGATCCAGGCGATGCTGTCAGTGGTCGCTGGCCCAGGTTGCAGGGCGGCGATCTTCGGGTCGATGTAGACGTTGCTTTCGATCATGGCGTGGTCCTCTGAATCACTGAGCATTGGCCGGTTTGCCGGTCAGGTCGGAGAGCTGCAAACGCTGGATGCGGCCGACGATCACCAGGTAGGAGAACGCCGCCAGTAGGCCGTGGGCGCCGACATAGATGAGTGCGCTGTTGAACGAGCCGCTGGAGTGCAGCAGGTAGCCGATCACCACCGGAGTGACGATGCCGGCGGTGTTGCCCAGGGCGTTGAACACGCCGCCGGTCATGCCGATCATTTCCCGCGGCGCGGTGTCGGCCACCACGCTGAAACCGAGGTTGCCAAAGCCCTTGCCGAAGAACGCCAGGCTCATCACCGCAATCACCAGCCACTGGGCATCGACGTAGTTGCACAGCATCATGGTCGAGCTCAGCAGCACGCCGGTGATGATTGGCGTTTTACGGGCAATGCTCAGAGACTTCGTGCGGCGCAGCAGGTAGTCAGAGAAGAAGCCCGACGACACCGCGCCGATCAGCCCGCACAGGGCCGGAATCGAAGCGACAAGGCCAGCCTGGAGGATGTCGAAGCCACGCTCCTTGACCAGGTAGATCGGGAACCAGGTGACGTAGAACCAGGTGACCGCACTGACGCAGTACTGACTGATGAACATGCCGATCAGCATGCGGCTCTTGAACAGCAGGCCGACTTCCGCCAGCGAGCTGCGGCGCTTTTCCTTGGGCAGCGAGGCCTGGGCTTCGAGGTCGACCAGCGCTTCACCCTTGCGCAGGTAGTCGAGTTCCTCGCCATTCATCTTTGGGTGGCTGACCGGCAGGTAGTAGTTTTTCCACCAGATCGCGGCGATGCCGAAGCCGACGATGCCCATGACGATGAACACGTATTCCCAGCCGAAGGCGTAGCACAGCCAGCCCATGAACGGGGTGAAGAACGCCAGCGAGATGTACTGCGCACTGTTGAAGATGGCCCCGGCCATGCCCCGCTCTGCCGACGGGAACCAGGACGCGATCACCCGCGTCGAGGCCGGCCCCACTGGCGCCTCGGCCACACCCAGCAGAAAGCGCAGAGCCAGCAGCAGCGGCACGATCATGCCGACGAAGTGCACCAGACCCATGCACACGGTAAATGCCGACCACACGCAGATGGCCAGGGCCATGGTTTTCTTCGAGCCGAAGCGGTCAGCCAGCCAGCCGGAAGGGATCAGGAAGATCACGTAGGCCCAGCTGAAGATGGAGAACAGGTAGCCCATTTCCACCGAGCTGATGCCGAGCTCCTTGCTCATGTCGGAACCGGCCACCGACAGGGCGGCGCGATCACCGCTGCTCAGGGCCAAGACCATGGTGATCAGGGCCAGGATCAAATAACGATAGCGGGTAGCCGTGGTGGACGCGGCCACGGCGCCAGGGGCAGGCCCGGCGGCGTAGGTGTCGTGGTTGTGCATCGCGGTAGCCTCATTGTTTTTATTGGCGTCGTGCAGGGCCTTGCACCGGCACCTGCTTCGGATTCTGGCAGCTCGCAGCCCTTTTGAAGAGCTGATTCCGACCAATGACAGCGTTATCAAATGACAGCGCTGTCATTAATCCTAGGCCTGAGCTGGCGGGCTTTGCAAATCGCTGTTCGCAGTGAATTCCCATGCATTGGGAATTAGCAGGAAATGCAAAAAAACGCGCGCCGTTCCGGTAGAATCGGCAATATGCTCAAAGCTCCCGTCCAGAGGCCCCCATGCTGGAAACGCCCGCTACCGTCGCTGATCCGAAACCACTGCTGGCTGCCCCTGCCACCCTCGATGACGTGGCGAAGATGGCCAAGGTCTCGCCCATCACCGTTTCCCGAGTGATCAACCGGCCGGAACTGGTGTCGGAGAAAACCCAGAAAAAGGTGCGCAATGCCATCCGCAAGACCGGATATGTGCCGAACATGCTCGCGGGCGCCCTGGTTTCGCAGCGCAGTCGGCTGGTCATTGTGGTGGTGCCGAACATCGCCAACCGTGCCTTCGTCGACACCATCACCCAGCTCGGCCAGCGCCTGGCCACGGCACGCTACCAGTTGCTGCTGAGCCAGTCAGACCTGGCAAACAGCAGTGAAGCGGAACTGATCGATGCGATACTCGCCCGCCGCCCCGACGGCATCGTGCTGACCCGCCAGCTGCAAAGCCCTGAAGCGCGGGAAAAGCTGATCGCCCGTGGCATTCCGGTGGTGGAAACCTGGGAGCTGGCGCAGGACCCGATCGACACTGTGGTCGGTTTTTCCCACGAGGCCGTCGGCCAGGCCATGGCCGAGCACATCATCGAACGCGGCCACTGCCGCGTCGGCCTGGTCTGGAGCGACGACGCCCGCGCCACCCGACGGCGCCAGGCGTGTACCGATACCCTGCGCAAGGCAGGCGTCAAAGTGGTCGCCTGCGAGCTCGAAGCCGTGCCGGTGGATATGGGCCACGGCCGTGAAGCCATGGCCCGGCTGCTGGCGGCCAAGGTGCCGATGGATGCAGTGATCTGCAGTATCGACCTGCTCGCCCAGGGGGTCATGGCCGAGGCCCAGGCCAACGGCCTGCGGGTGCCTCAGGACCTCGCAGTGATGGGTTTTGGCAACCTGGAATTCGCCGCACACACCCATCCGCGCTTGAGCACGGTGAATGTTGACGGCGGGCGCATTGGCTTGCGTACGGCAGAGTTGCTGCTGCAGCGGATCGAAGGCAGCCTGGGGCGTGGGGAACAGGTGGAAGATGTGGGCTTCAACCTGGTGGTTCGCGAAAGCACCTGAGGGCTGCGCGCGTCAATCGCCAGCCCAGCGCTGCAGCTGCGCCGCCATGTGATCCCAGGCCTGTTCGACTTCGGCCACCCCGAATGCCCGCAGGCTTGAGTGCACCATGCCCTCGCCCACACAAGCACGGGCCGCCACGCCCGCCGCCGCCAGCGCATCGACATAGGCCAGCCCGTGATCGCACAGCGGGTCGACTCGCGCCACCAGCACCAACGCCGGTGCCAGCCCGGAAAAGTCTTCAGCTTCCAGCGGCATGGCGCAGGGGTCATTACGCTGCGGCGCTGCGGGCACGAAGCCTGCCAATGACTTCATCAACCCCGCCACCGTCATCATCGGCGCCTCGGCCTGTTCGCGCATCGATGGCAAGTGCTGCCGAGCCGTCAGCACCGGATACACCAGCAACTGCCCCCGCGGCTGCTCCAACCCGTCACGGCGCAATGCCATGCACAAGCCCGCAGCCAGCGTGCCACCCGCGCTGTCCCCCGCCACCATCAGGCACGCCGTGCTGAGACGGGGGTCGACAACCCCGGCCCGTAAACCGAGCCATGCGTTCAGGCAGTCCTCCAGCGGCGCCGGATAGGCATGCTCCGGCGCCAGCCGGTACTCCACGGCGACGATCGCCAGTGGCACCCGCCGCGCCAGGGCATGGGCAAACCAGTCATGGGTGTCGAGATTGCCCAGGTCCCAGCCGCCGCCGTGCAGGTACAGCAGCGTCGGCCACCCCCGGGCGGCACTGCGCCCGGGGGGGTGTAACAGCGCAGGCGCAAGCCCTCCAGGTCGATATCGGCAACCTGCCAGCCCGCCGGCCGCGGCGGCGTGCAGGCAAGGCAGGCAGCGAGAAAGGCTTCGCGCCGGGCCGCCAGGCTGCCGTCATGCGGAGCGAAGCGTTGGCTGTTGTCGATGTAGGCCTGCATGGCAGGGTCGAGCGGACGGGATACCACGGGCAATCCTCCAGGTCAGAGCAAAGGCAAGGTGTAGGCGATGATCACCCGGTTTTCATCACGCCGGCCGGTGGCATCGCCCTGCAGTTGGACGTTGCGCCAGCGCAGCGCCAGGTTCTTCAGGGGCCCGCTCTGGATCACGTAGGTAATGTCCACATTGCGCTCCCATTCGCTGCCGTCCTCGCCGGCCACCTTGAAGTTGTCGCCCTTCACGTAGCGGGCGAATGCCGTCAGCCCCGGTACACCAAGGGCAGCGAAGTCAAGGTCGTAGCGGGCCTGCCAGGAGCGCTCTTGGGCGCGGTCGAAGCGCAGCACCTGCACGGCGTTGGCCACCCCGGGCAAGTCGGTGTCGTGGATGAACGGCAAGGCACTGTCGCCAGCGTTGTACTGGTAGCCAAGGCGGAACGTCTGGGCACGCAGGTTGGCGCTGAGCATTGCCGAAGTCATGCGGCTGTCGAGCTGGCCGGCCTTTTCGCTGCCGGATTCGCCGGTGTCGAGGTAGTTGAGCGTGCCGGAGAGGTTCCAGTCACCGGCCTTGAGGGTGTGGGTGCCGGTGTACAGGGTTTGCTGGTAGACATCCGCCAGGCGGCCGGTCCATACCCCCAACGAGGTTTGCGGCGTGGCGCGCCAGGTGCCACCGAGGTAATCGAAGCGGTCGCTGAACACGCTGTAGTAGTTGCCCACCTGGATATCCCGGGCCCCGGCGAACTCGCGCTGATTGACCTTGCGCATTTGGCCCAGGCCGATATCGACGTTGTCCAGTTCGCGAATATCCAGCATCGCCCCTTCGAAGAACTGCGGCAGCAGGCGTGCGTCGCCAGAACTGACCAGCGGAATCTTCGGGAACAGCCCGCCCACCTTGAGCTCGCTCTTCGAGTACTTGAACTTGACCGCCGCCGTGGCCTCGGAGAACTCGTCCACCGAGCGCGGGTCGGCATTGCGCGGCCCGCCGGCGCGATTGTAGGCCCCGGGTAGCAGCGCAGTGCCGCTGCGCGAGGGCGACGAGTCGAGCTTCAGGCCGAGGCCTGCGTATACATCCACGCCCACCCCGACAGCCGTATCGGTATAACCCGACTCGCCCTTGAGAATGAAGCCCTGGGCCCACTCCTCCAGCTTCGACTGGGCAGGTTTGGTCGAATCGCGCAGGTCGTGGTTGTAGTAGAAGTTGCGAAAGGTCAGGTTGGCCTTGCTGTCTTCGAGGAATGCTCCCTGAGCATACAGCGGGCCGAGCCCGAGCAGCAGGGACAAGGGTTTTGCAACGCGAGCAAAGCCCGCTCCAGTCGAGGAGTGTTTCATTGTTGTTGTGCTCTTCTTATAGGTATGTGAGGTGTTGCGTTAGCGGTGTTGCCAGGTGAATTCGAGGGTGGCCTCCAGGCGCTGGCCCGGGGCGAGTTCATGGGTGCCGGTTTCGGCCCAGCTGTCGCGGGGCTGGTTGAACGCGTCAGCCAGATGCGATACCGGCTCCAGGCACAGGTACGCGCTGCCGACCGGGGCGAATGCGACGAAGTGGTTCAGCACCGGCGAGGCCTGAAGGTGCACATGGCCATTGGCGTAATCGATCTGCATCTGGCCATTCCAGCGTGATTGGTAATGCGCGAGCGGTTCGCCGGCATCCGCATTGATCGACCAGTCCCTGGCGCCCTCCTGGTACGCGCCGGTCGCCATGTACTCCCCATCGATCTGCCACTCGCGCCCGGTGCGGTACTGCACGCGCATGCCGGGGTGGCGCTGGAAGTACGGGTGCAGCCCGAGGCCGCCAGGCATGGGCGTTTGCCCCAGGTTTATCAGCACCAAGGTGATGCGCAGGCGTGCGCCGTCGAGTGCGAAGTGCTGTTCGGCGCGAAACGCCCAGGGCCAGTGCTCGCCTAAGTAGTCGCAGGTGATGCTCAAGCGATCGCTGCCGCTGTCCACTACCTGCCAAGGCTGGGTGTGGCTCACGCCATGCAAGGTATGGGGCAGTGCCGCCGGATGTGCGGGCAACGCGTACTCGGTGCCGGTGAACTGCAACCGCGCGTTGCGGATGCGGTTGGAGTACGGCATCAGCGGGTAGGCGCCAGCCCGTGGCCAGTCCAGCGGGTTGAACCGGTTGGCGTTGATCGGCAGCAGGATGTCCAGCCCCTCGGCATTGAGGTGGGCGATGCGCCCGCCCCAGGCCGGCAGCACGCCCAGCGACCAGGTGGCATTGCTCAGAACCACGGTGTGCATAGAACCTCCAATGCCATTTTCAGGCATGCACAGCCTCTGCCGCCGTGCCGAGGCCCGGCGGTGAGGCGTTAACGGGGCGGGTTAGCGGCGGAAGCGCTCGGCCACTTGCAGGTCGATGTCCAGGCCTAAACCTGGGCCCTGAGGGATCTGCAGCTGGTTACCCTGGCGCAGTTGCTCCACCGGGTACAACCAGCCAGCCGGCTCGACGAACAGGTACTCCACCTGCGGCACCCGACGCTGTACGGCGGCCAGGTGCAGGGTGGCGATCAGGCCCGGGCCGAAGTATGGGCAGTGCGGCAGAATCACCGCCTCATGCTGCTCGGCCAGGCGGTCGATGCGCAGGCATTCGGAAATGCCACCGACTTTGGTCACACTGGGCTGTATGGAATCCACCGCAGCGGTCACCAGGGCCTGTTCGAACTGCACGGCGGTGCACCAGTTTTCCCCGGCAGAAATATCCACGCCCTGCCCGCGCAGGCTGCCCAGGGCAGTGAAGTCCTCGGGCGGGAAGATCGGCTCTTCCAGCCAGGCCAGCTTCAGCTCTGCCAGCGCCGGCAGCCAGTCGCGGGTGCCCTGCACGGTCCAGGAACAATTGACGTCGGTGGACAGCGGCACATCATCGCCGACAGCACGCCGGCAAGCGCCGATGTCATGCAGGGTGGCCTCGTGCAGCTTGATGTCGCTGAACCCCTGTTCCAGCGCCCTTTCGCAGGTGGCCGGGGCCACCTGGTCATCGCCGTAACGCACCAGGCTGGCATAAGCCGGTACCTGTTCGCGATAGGCCTGGCCGAGTAGGCGGTGCAACGGCAAGCGCTGCCGGCGGGCGGCCAGGTCCCACAGGGCGATGTCGAGGCCGGAAATGGCGAACATCGTCACGCCGTAGCGGCCGAATAGGTGCAGGCGTTGCTGCAGCTCCATGTTCAACGCCGCAATGTCGGTGACCTCGCGGCCCAGCACCTGGGGCGCCACCAGGCGGTCGATCAGGGCCTTGGTGGCGTCGGCGACGAAGTAGCCGAACGCCTCGCCCCAGCCAACGTTACCCAGTTCGTCTTCGACGCGCACCAGCACGTTCTCCAGTGTGCGCCAGGCCGAAGGCGTGCCGCCCACCCCGCGACCGCCGTCGTGGAAGGGGATTTCGACGATCTGGGTATCGATGCGGACGATCTTCATGCTTGCTCCAGAACACTGGCCAGGGCCACCCCGGCATAGGCGCCACCTACATGGTCACGGCCGGAACCGACCGGAGCCATGGCGTCATAGGCGAGGAAGTTGTCGGCCAGGTGCTCGGCCGCATGGTCCTGTGGCCGGTAGCCCAGGGCGCGGGCACGGTTGTTGTGGAACAGCGCCTGGGGGCATTCCGACACGCCGTAGACGATCTCGTGGCGCACCTCGGGGTGCTCCAGGCCGATCAGCACCAACTGGGCCAGGTCGCGGGCACTGGTCCACAGGCGCAGACGACGGGCATCGGCGACCTTGGCGTCGGCGTTGCCGATGCGCACGATGAACGTGGCCAGCTCGCTGCGCTGGGAGAAGGTCGCGCAGGCCGCTTCACCGAACACCTTGCTCAACGCGTAGTAGCTGTCCGGCGCCACCGGGTGGTCGTCGAACTGTTCGCCAGCCTGGGTGCGGTACTGCCCCAGCACATGGTGGCTGCTGGCGAACACGAAACGCCGCACCCCGGCGCGCTGGGCGGCTTCGAGCAGGTACAGGGTGGCGTGGTAGTTGGGCTCTACCGTGGCCTGGAACTGGATATCGGTGCCGTGGGCACAGGCCAGGTGCAGCACCGCGTCGACACCCTCGCAGGCCTGGCGGACGAAGGCCGGGTCGGTCAGGTCGCCGACCAGGGCGGTTTCATTGGCGGCCAGCTCGCTGACCGGCCGGCGGTCCAGCAGGCGCAGGCTGAAGCGCTCGCGCAGGTACGGCCGCAGGGCGGTTCCGACGATTCCGGCGGCGCCGGTGACTAGAAGCGTAGGCATGGTGTAGTCCCGTAAAACGTGGGTTGCATTCAGTTCAAGCGGCTGCGATGACATTGGCTTGCCGGGCCGGTTTCTGGCCGACGAACAAGGCCACGATCAGCGCGCCGACAATGCCCAGCACGGCAGCCAGGCCAAAGCCGCTGCTGTAGGTGCCAGTGGACTGGATGATGAAGCCGGTCACGGTCGGCGCAACGATACCGGACAGGTTGGCCAGGCCATGCATGAAGCCGCCGGCAGTACCTACCTGATGGTCCGGCACGGCGTCCTGGATCAGCGACCAGTAGGCGGGCGCGGTCAGCATCAGGAAGCCGATGGCCACGGTCATCACCACCACGGTGCTGGTCACGCTCTGTACCTGGCCGGTCAGGCCGATGCATACCGCAGCCACCAGCAGGCAGCTGACCAGCACCACCTTGCGCGAAAACAGTTGCTTGCCGGTGCGCTTGTACACCCAGTCGATCAGCAGCCCGCCACAGATGAAGCCGACGGTACCCACCAGCCACGGCAGTGCGGTGACGATGCTCATGGCCTTGAGGTCGATGCCCTTGGCCTCGATCAGGTAGCTGGGGAACCAGGTCATGAAGAAGTACAGGATGTAGTTGTAGCAGAACAGCGAAACGCCAGTGACCAGTACCGAGCGCTGCAGGATGATCTGCAGCACCGGGGTGCGCGGGGCGTCTGCGACGGCAGTGACCGGGGCTTCACGGCCCTCGTTGATCAGCGCCAGCTCTTCGGCCGACACCTGCGGGTGCTCCTTGGGCGTCGAGGCCGCCAGGCGGTACCAGGCGATGGCCCACAGCACGCCGATCACCGCGATCACCACGAAGGCCACGCGCCAGCCCAGCCACAGGGCAAGAAAACCCACGATCGGGCCGGCCAGGGCGCCGCCCAGCGGGCCGCCAGCCTGGTTGATGCCGATGGCGCGGGCGCGCTCCTTGATCGGGAACCAGCTGTTGACGGTCTTGTTGGCGGTGGTCGACACCGGGCCTTCGCCGACGCCGAACAGCGCGCGCACGATCAGCAGCGACCAGAAGTTGAAGGCCAGCGCGGTGGAGCCGCACAGCAGCGACCAGAAGCTCATCGACCAGGTCAGCACACGCTTGGGCCCGAAGCGGTCGGCCAGGTAACCACCGACGAAACAGAACAGCGCATAGCCAAAGAAGAAGCTGCTGAAGATCATGCCCTTCTCGGCGGGCGTGAGGTGGTACTCCTGGGTAATGAACGGCATGGCGATCGACAGGGCAGCGCGATCGACATAATTGATGATCATGGCCAGGAACAACATGGTCAGGATCGTCCAGCGGTAGTTGTTTTTCTTGTTCATGTACGACTCCGCCCGGCACCTGTGATGCCGGATCTTTTTTGTTATAACGCCTGGCCCCGCAGAGGGCCAGGTGCCTCTGGGGTCAATCAGACGCTGTAGTCCACTGCCACCCACTCGAAGTACTGCTTGAGGTCGGCGACCAGGGCCTGGTGCGCCGGGTGTGGCAGGTAACGCTGTACCGCGTCGGCGTCGTCGAAGCTGGACTCGAGGATGTAGTCCCAGCAGATCGGCCGATCCAGTTCGTTGGCCGCGACGCGCCAGTCGCGGATGAAGTCGATTTCTGCAGTCAGGTCGCGCATCCGCGCCACCAGCACCGCTTCCCGTTCAGGCTGCGCTTCGACGCCCGGCAGGCGGCGGAACAGCACGATATGTCGCATCATCGCCCTGCCCTCCTCAGCCCAGTGCCCAGTCCGGTGCGTCCTGCAATGCCACCGGGCGCAGGAAGCGCTCGATGGCGGCAAAACCGACCGAAGTGGACTGTGGCGCGGTGGACGACGGCCATGGCCCGCCATGCTGCTGGGCGTGGCACACGGCAACGCCGGTCGGCACACCGCTGAACAGCACGCGCCCGGACACTCGCTGGGCGGCGCGCAGCAACTGGCGGTTGTCGGCGCTGTCGGCGTCCAGGCCCCACAGGGTAGTGGTCAGGGTGCCGCCGATGGCGTCCAGCACCTCGGCCGCCTGGGCCACGGAATGCGCAGTAACGATCAGCGCCGCCGGGCCGAACATTTCTTCACGCAGGTGAGCGTTGGCAATGAACGATGCGGCATCGGTGGCGAACAGCCGTGGCGCCGGGCCAGCGCCATCGGCCTGCGGGGCGAACACTGCTGCGGCGTTAGCAGCTACCGTGGCAGCTGCCGCCTCGAAGCCTTGCTGCATGCCCGGGGTGAGCATACGGTGCGTGGCAATCGGCGCAATGACCTCGGCCAGCTGGGCGACGAAACGCTGACTGTGGGGTGAGTCGAGCAGCACGATCACGCCGGGGCTGGTGCAGAACTGGCCGCAGCCGAGGGTGATCGAGCCAGCCAAGGTCTTGGCCAAGGCTTCGCTGTCTTTTTCCAGCACAGCCGGCAAAGCCACCAGCGGGTTGATCGAACCCAGCTCGCCGAAGAACGGCACTGGGCGTTCGCGGTCATTAGCGGCCTGCCACAAGGCTTTGCCACCTTGATAGGAGCCAGTGAAGGCCACGGCAGCGATTGACGGGTGCTGGACCAGGTAGGTGCCGGCGGCACGATTGGGCGCTTCGGCCAGGGTCAGCAGGCCTGTCGGCAGACCCTGGGCGCGGACCACGCCAGCGGCCAAGGCAAACACAGCGCGGGACAGCTCCGGGTGACCGGAGTGCGGCTTGATCACCACCGGGCAACCGGCGGCCAAGGCCGAGGCGGTATCGCCGCCCAGTACCGAGAAAGCGAATGGGAAGTTGCTGGCCGAGAACATCGCCACCGGGCCCAGCGGGCGCTGCACGCGGGTCAGGCGTGGACGGCCGGCAGGTGGAGCACCGGCAATGGCGTGATCATCGACCTGACGGTACGGCACACCGGCTTCCACTTCGCTGGCGAAGCCACGCAGCTGGAAGGCGGTGCGGGCCACTTCGCCGTTCAGGCGGGCTTCGCCGAGGCCGCTTTCGCGGTCGGCGATGACGACCAGTTCGGCTTGCTGCTGTTCCAGGGCATCGGCCAGGCCACGCAGCAGGGTGGCGCGCTGGGTGGCACTGGAATCGACCCAGAAGTCGGCGGCGGCGGCCGCTTGGGCGACGACTGCGTCGATGGCAGCGAAATTCGGGTTTTGCGGGGTGGTCATGGGGCACTCCTTCAAAAATTGCGGTGCGGCCATTCGCGGGGCAAGCCCGCTCCTACAGGTACAGCGCGGCCCTTGTGGGAGCGGGCTTGCCCCGCGAAGAGGCCAGTGGCCTTAACGCGCCTTCGGCTCCAGGTGATACCCCCGGCCGACATAGTCGAAGTCGACCAGCTCGTTGATCACCACGTCCTTCTCGGCCGGCGAGGCGTAATAGGCGCGGATCTCCTTGATCAATCCGCTCTGCTCGTCGAACACGTACCACTCGTCACCGCGCAAGGCCGTGCCCAGCTTGCTCTTCCAGTGGGTCCACTCGATCACCGCTTCGTTGCTGTCGTGGCTGACCAGGATCTTCTCGATGGTCCACTGCGACCCCAAGTTCTCCACGCACCAGACCCACTTGCGGGCGATGGTGTCGGCAGTGCGCCACGGGATTTCCGGCAATCCCGAGGGGAAGTAGTGCACCGCGTCCGGGGTGAAGCAGGACACCAGCTTGTCGTAGTCGCCTTCGTTGCAGGCGTCGAAGTAGCGACGGATCAGTTGTGCATGCTTGTGCTCGGCCATGACTCAGCCCTCCTCGCGGTCGATGATCGAAGGGATGGCCGGGCGGCCGGCGGCGACCCAGGCGTGGTAGTCGGACACCGACGCCGGGCTTGGCGGGTACACGCCCCACAGCGCTTCGCCGGCGGCAATGCGCATGGCCAGGTAGCCTTCGATGTCGTCCTGCACGCTGCACACTTCGGCCAGTTCCTCGGCCAGGTGCGCCGGGACCACGGTCAGGCCATCGGCATCGCCGACGATGATGTCGCCCGGGTACACGGCAACGCCGGCGCAACCGATCGGCACCTGCAGGTCAGCCACATGGTGGTAGGAAATACGCGTGGTCGCGGTGATCTCACGGGCATAGGCCGGCAGGCGCATGGCGGCGATCTCGCTGCCGTCGCGCAGTGCGCCGTCGGTGACGATGGCCTTGGCGCCACGGGCCAGCAGGCGGGTCACCAGGATGTTGCCTGCCGACGCGGCAGCCGGGTCGTTGCGGCTGTCGATCACCAGCACGTCGCCCGGCTGGATCTGCTCCACACCCACCCATTGCAGGTTGTCATCGTTGGGCTTGGTGGTCATGGTCGAATAGGTGTCGATGTCTTCACGGGCGGGAATGAAGCGCATGGTGAAGGCACGCCCGGCGAATGGCTTGGCATCGGGGCACATGGCGCGCAGGCCGACCAGGGCTGGCTGACGGAAGCCGCGCTTGAACAGCTGGGTGGTCAGCGAGCCGCTGCTGCAGGTGGCGAGCTTGGCCAGTACTTCGTCGCTGACGACGACCTGTTTACCGGAAACGCTCTCATGGGCATCGGCGTAGTTGTGGATGACGGACATTGTTGTAGGTTCTCCTCGCGGGTTCATCCGATGGGCGGCCAGGGCAAATTCCCAACATATGAAACATGCGTTCACTGCAAGCCCTGTTGAGGCCGATTCTATGGCGGAAAACTGGGAGGAAAAGGGGCAGAATCGGTACTCAGGCAGTCGAGTTCCAACAGGTGGGAAACAAACAATGAAAACAGGTGAAGGCACCGCCGCACTGGAAAAGGCCCTGGACGTGCTCCAGGCCATTGGCGCAACCGCCACCGGCATCAGCCAGGCCGAGCTGGCCGAGCAGGTGCCGCTGCCGCGCACCACCCTGTACCGCATCATCGCCACGCTGGTGGAGCGCGGCATGATCCGCCGCGACCCGACGCGCAAGGTCTATCGCCTGGGCTTCAACTACCTGGAGATGGTCCGTAACGCCTACCTGGAACCGGACCTGGTGGCTGCCGCCAGCGCCGAGCTGCGTGCCCTGCGCGACCTCACCGGCGAAACCTCCTACCTGGCAGTGCTCGATGGCAATCAAGTGCTGTCGCTGGAGCGTTGCGAAGGCGCCCACACACAGCGCTCGGCCGCCAGCCTTGGCCAAGGCAAGCCGGTGTACTGCACCGGCCAGGGCAAGGCGATCCTCTCCGCCCTCTCCCCTTCGGCCCGCGACGAAATCCTCAAGGGCCTGGTGCTGACGCCACTGACACCGCTGACCATCACCGACCGCCGCCGTCTGCTGGCCGAATTGCAGATTACCCAAGTGCGTGGCTACGCCCTCGACGACGAGGAAATTCGCCTGGGCATCCGCTGCGTCGCCGCGCCGATCGTCGACAAGCAGGGCCTGGTGCGCGGGGCACTGAGCGTGGCCGGACCCGCCTACCGCCTGACACTGGAGCGGCTGACCCTGCTCGGCCCGGAACTGGCTGACGCGGCGCGCCGGGTCGGTGAGCAGCTGCGCCCGGACGCCACCCCACGCGCTGCCGGCGAGCTCAGCGTGCTGCCCGGCCCTTGGGCGTTTCACGGCGCGTTCCCGCGCTGGCACGCGGGCCAGCGCGTGCTGTACTGGGCCGACACCCTGGCGCCGGCCATCCATTGCTGGGACGGCCAGTCCAGTCGCTTGTTGACTCGCCTCGACCTGCCGATACGCGGCATGGAGCTGCACCCCGACGGCCTACTGGTGGCCCAGGCCGGGGGCTGGTCATTGATCGACTGGCAAGGCAACGAGCATCCCCGCCAGGACCTGCTCGGCAGCCGCCTGCTGGCATTGGCCACACACCCGTCCGGCAATTTGTGGGCGTGCGCCAAAAGTGGCAATGGTTGCTTGATCGGCGAACTCAGCGCCGAGGGCGAGCTGCGCCATGGCTGGTCACTGCCGGAGCCGGTCAGTGCCTTTCGCTGGGATGCCAAGGGCAGCGCGGTTTATGCCTTGGCACCTGAGGCCGGGGACATCCTGTTGCTGCAACCGGGCAGCAGCAGCGTGCGCCGGCTGGCTTCACTGCCCCGTGGTGGCGGCAGCCTGGGCGGGCTCGCGCTGGATGGCAAAGGGGGGTGTGGACCACACAACTGGAAGGCTGGAGCCTGGCGCGCTTCGATGCCGAGGGCAACCTGGACCGTATGATCGGGTTGCCGGTGCCGAGCCCGACCGACCTGTGCTTTGGCGGGGAGGAAGGCACCACCCTGTTCATTACCAGTGCCCGCCACGCACTTCAGCTGGAAACCTTGGCCAGTGCGCCGAACTCGGGATGCCTGATGCAAATGCAGACTTGAATGGGTATGCCCGGTAACTCCACCCGTTCGTGATGTCACCAGAGCAATAGCCGAGTAAAACGTATCAGAACTTGACCTGATAACTGACGATCAACCGATTCTCGTCGGCATCATCGGTAAATGTGGCGCGGCTCACGGCATTGCGCCAGCGCAGCGACAGGTGACGTAACGGCCCGCTCTGTACGGTGTAGATCAGGTCAGTATCGCGCTCCCATTCATGGCCGTCATCGCCAGCGGCCCTCAAACTCGCCACCTTGGGCTCGCTGATGATCTGTGGGGCAACCTCATGACCAAGGTTGTAGTGCACGCTGAAACTCAGGCAAGGCATACCCAATGTCGCGAAGTCGTAGTCATAACGGGTGTGCCAGACCTTTTCGCTGGCTGGGCGAAATTGCTTGCCACCAACTGACCGAAAATGTAGGTGTCGCTGGCGTTAAGGTAGATGAAAGGAGTATCGCCGACCGACTGCTGGTAACCCGGCGATCTGATACCAGTTTTGCCAAGCAACTTGTTGTCCATTTCAAGTAAGCTGTCGGCTTTCGAGCTGCCACGGACAACTCCTGCTTTGAAGGTTGTGATGGCTTTGCATAAGCGGTTAGAAAAAATTGCCAGTTCAAGAAGGACTGACGTAACCCGCAGAGCATCGACCTAGGCCAAAGATGCCCACCAAAAAAAATAGGCAACAATGAAAGATAAATAAGAGAAAAACCCAAGCAGAGCTTGGGCTAAAAGGTCACCCAAGATAAGTGACAGGGCGACCAAATAATTACAATAGACACCACTTCACGCAATCACTAATGATTGACCGCAAAGGTCTTACCTTCATGCTCCATTAGCAAACCCTGCATTTCCGAAAACTTATTCTCCGAGCTTGGCTCTCGCTTGAGAAGTGAAACCAATATCATTACCACGAATGCAAGAGGCACACAAACAATGGCCGGGCTATTCAAAGGATAGAACCACCAGACACCATCAAGCACTGAACGATCAAGTTTCATCAGGGCAACTTGAACAGCCGGTGATACAAATATCAACAGCATTGATGAAACACAACCTACAACCATCCCAGAAACAGCTCCAGCCGTAGTAAGGCGGCTCCAGAACAACGTGAGCATCAGGAGTGGAAAGTTTGTCGCAGCAATAATCGCTTGGGATAAACCAATCAGGAAAGCTACGTTGATGCTTTCAAACATCAATGCAAGCAGTGTTGCGATAGAGGCAACAATCACCGCGCCGATCCGCGCCACAGACAACGAAGCCTCCCCTCCTTGCTTGCCAGCATGCACTACGCGTGACCACAAGTCGTGTGCAAAGGTGGTCGCAGACGTGAGAGTCAAACCTGCCACCACTGCAATAACAGTGGCGAACGCCACGCCACAAACGATGCCGAAGAAGGTGTCACCGCCGACATACTTTGCTAGCATTGGCACTGCCATGTTACCGCTGGCCCCTGCTCCCAAGATGGCCTCGCGCCCAAGCAAAGCCAAAGCGCCGAACCCTACGACCAACACCATGAGGTGGAACGAACCAACGATCATCGTGGCGTAGACAGCAGACTTCTTGGCCGACATCGGATCAGGGACTGTGAAGAAGCGCGTCAGAATCTGGGGCATCCCGATAGCGCCGCAGACAAGCGCGATAGCCAGCGAAATCATTTCCCAGCGGCCCACCGGGTCCATATCGCGAGGCACGAGCATGTGTGCCTGTTCGGTTTCCCCAAGCCTCCGAAAGAGTTCGAAGGGACTGTAGTCGAAATGGCTCAGCACGAGCATGGTCAGCACGCACACCGTCAGATGCTGAAGTATCGCCTTGATAATTTGCACCCAGGTCGTTGCCAGCATGCCCCCGAACAGGACGTAGCTCATGGTCAGCAAACCAACAAAGATTACAGAGGCGCTGTAGGGAATTCCGAACAGAACCTTGATCAAGATTCCACCCGCTACCAGCTGCGCGACGAGGTAGAGCAGGGTCATGGGTATGCTGACGAGCACAGCGGCTAGCCTGATCGGTTTTTGCTTCAAACGCCACGCGATGACATCTGTGAGCGTGAACTGGCCTAAGCGTCGTATTGGATCTGCAAGCAACAGCAGGATGAGCGGCCAGGTTACGACAGCCGCCACGGGATACACATAGCTGCTGAATCCCATCGTCGCCAAAAGCCCGGTCATCCCTAGCATAGCACTCGCACTCATGTACTCGCCGGACATGGCCAGGCCATTCTGCCAAGCCTTGATACCACCAGATGCCACAAGGTACTGCCCAGCAGACCGGTTGCGTCGGGAGGCCCAGGCGGTAATGCCTACCGTCACACAGAGAAAGAGCAGGAAGAATGCAATGGAAACCGCTTGGTTAGATTGCATGATGTACCACCTTGCCGACCATAGTGTGATCGGACTTTGTCTTGAGGCTCAAAACAGCCACCGAGATCGCAACGAGGATCACGGAGGGGCCCATTACCAGGCTCAATGGAATATCCGGAAAAACTTCGTACGTCAGTGTTCTTGGAAATGCAACGCAGAGAATTACAAACACCGAATAAAAGGCACTTACGATCAGCGCCATAATCAAATGCATACCACCCTTTTTTTTAGGGCCTACCTGGGTATTCAAGCCATACGGATAGTACAAAGAATCAGACATGACTCCTCCTCTTCCTCGGCCACGCAACGTGGCCAGGAAAATATCATTATGAATAGATGAGAGGAAGCTATTTCGCTGAGTTACAGCGATTCCATCTCACTCGACTCGACGAACGATTGAATAGACTTCAGGCGGGAATCAAACTGCTCTTGCCCTGCTGACGGAGTCGACTGGCCTTCAACAAAGTGGATCGGCTCAAGTGCTACCCGATTCACTTCCAAACGGAAGATATCGAAGCGGTTGTAGTACCCCGCCACGTCGTGCAGTCGCCGCAGCTCAGCGACAGGCGAGTAATTGATCTCAGCGATGCAGAGACCTTCCGTATCACACAAGGTGTCGCCGATGACGTTGCCATCCGGCCCCAGGATCATCGATACGGATTTCGGGGACTTGTCCAAGAGCTCGAGCACCTCATCCCCCATACCCTCAAGCTCTTTGCGCATGGTCGTGTCGTAGTAGCCTGACGCTACGATGTTGAAAACTTTGCCTTCGAATGAGTGAGCAGCTGCCCGGATGCGAATCGCCTGCTCCAGGTCATAACCACCGGCCTCAGACAAAGGCCGCATGACGGCGAGCGGAGGATAGGTAGAGATATGCAGTTGCTCGTTCTGAGCGATCATGGAGTAGCGTGCCAGAGGATTACTGTTCTCTCCGCAGATCAGCATGCCGATTCGACCCACATCCGTATCGGCAACTCGTAGCCCCGCTCCATCGCCATTGGCCCACACGAGTTTTTCGAAGAACGTAGGTACCAGCTTCCGCCGATGTCCGATGATCTCCCCGTCATTGTTGATCAGGACATTGGCGTTCCACATGCAGGTGCTGCTGGCCGAGGCCAGTTCATTGAAGCCCATGGAAACGATGATGCCGTGCTTGCGAGCGGCACGACGCAGCTGCTGGATCTCCGGGCCATCCAGCCTGATCGCCCCTTGGGTAAGTGCTTCAAAGTAGCGATGCGTGTGGATTGGCGCCCCGACGTTAGCCCACACAGGAAAACCAGGGATAAACGTTTCAGGGAAAGCGATCAACTGCACGCCTTTTCGCGCAGCCTCCTCAATGATGGAGCAGGCTTTATCTACGGTCTTTTGAGTATCGTGGTAGATAGGAGCGACATGAGCAGCGGCCACTTTATAGTTTTCATTCGCTTTCATTTTGAGTCGAGCCTCGAACAGCCAGGTTGCTTAGATTGGATTTATTTTCACCTTGCGGTCTCCAATCTAAGCCCAGGTCTATAGGGGCGCTACTAGCATTTAATGATGAAGCGATCACTTTTTACGATGGAATCAGCTAAACGCTCAATGCTGCCTTGAAGGGGGCTTTTCCTTCCTTAATTCACTTAGCGCCATGGCGCCCCAAGCCAGGGCGCAGAAGGCTCAAATGCACTTTAAGCATGCAAAAAAAATTACTCAACCCCAAAGCTTTTCGATGATCATTCATCAGAATTTCGTATGGCTATTGGGCCATTTGGATCACACCGACCACCCACCCGTTTCCTTGAAGCCGGCGAAAAGCGACACAATGGTTTGCCGCACTTTGTCGACCGCGTTGCTCTGAACGCCTGCTTCATGCCAGCAAAGGGACAGCTCACGCACGAAGAGCCGATGGTCAATTTCCCTTAGCGTGATCCGACCAGGTTCCAGGTTATCCTGCGCTGCCGCCCATGGCAGAACAGTAACCCCCAGTTCATTTTTCACCGCCAGCAGCAGCATGTCTGTTGAGTTGACCTCAAACTCCACCTGGCATGCTTGACCAGCCTCCTGAAGAGCGAATTCGACTCTGCTCCGTATGCCATTGGGCGCGCACGGGAGCACCAGAGGTAGCCTGGACAGCGCTTCAATGGAGATGGGTGTGTCAGGAAGTTGAAGCTCTGGCCACGACATCAAGTACAAACGCTCAGTGAGCAGATGTTGTGTGGCGATGCCCCGGGTTTCCACGGCATCGACCATGACTGCCATGGCCACCCTCCCCGTGGTGATGAGACCTTCGATGTCAGCACTGGGAGCGTCGAAGAGCTCAAGCTTGATCCCGGGAAACTTGCTTCGAATCATGCGCGCCAGTGGCATAGCGAGCATGCGTGCGGTGCTGGAGGGCATACCAACACTAACCCTACCTTGCGGGTACTCCGCATCCTGCAAGAGTAACTCTCGAGTGGCGTCAGCCTGCCGTAGCAACTCGATAGCATGCCTGTAGAGCGTCCGTCCTGCTGCAGTCGGCTCGACACCATGAACACTCCTTTCCAGGAGCTTCATGCTCATCTCTTCCTCGAGGTTTCTGATCTGTTGGCTGATCGCGGGCTGAGCAATATGCAGACCTTCGCTAGCTCGGGTGATGTTTCCACACTCGACTACACGGACAAAATAGCGAAGCTGCCGAAGATCCATACTCACCCCCTGCCATACATTTTTATGATCTTTCTAGAGGAATATCATATTTGAAGCCTATGGCAAACGGCTCATAGACTGAGATCACGACCTCCGCACAGGTCTGCCACAAGCAGCGCCCCAAGTTGCCTCATGAGGGTCACCACCCTACTAGGCCGCTACCCAGGCCACCCGCTCGAAGCTGCTTAGCCCTTACTCGTTCCGCTCACATTTGAAGCCTGTGCAGGGTCAACCACCTAATCCCACAAGAATAATGAGGGTAATAACATGCAAGCTTTAAAAGGGATCAAGGTTGTAGATCTCACCCGTGCCTTGTCTGGGCCCTTCAGTGCCATGGCTCTCGCCGATCTCGGGGCTGATGTGGTCAAAGTTGAGCAAGGCCCGAAGGGTGACATGAGCCGTGATTGGGGCCCATTCGATCGCGGTGTCAGCACCTATTACCTCTCCTGCAACCGTAACAAGCGCGGGATCTGCCTGGACTTCCGCACCCCAGAAGGCATGGCCGCCATTCACAAGCTCGTCGACTGCGCCGATGTCCTCCTGGAAAACTTCAAACCCGGCACCGCCGAAGCCATGGGCCTCGATTACGCCACGCTGAGTGCCCGCAATCCACGCCTTGTCATGGGCAGCATCAATGCATTCGGCACTGACGGCCCGATGAGCCATTGGCCTGGTTTTGATCAGATTGCTCAAGGTTACTCAGGCTTGATGAGCCTCACCGGCTATCCGGATGGTGACCCGACTCGGACTGGGACAGCGATCGGCGATCTCTCGTCCGGTATGTGGCTCACCATGGCAGTCTTGGCGGCATTGGTAGAGCGCGAACATACCGGTCGTGGGCAACATGTCAGCACCTCACTCTTGTCGAGCCTGGTTGGCCTACTCAGCGTCCACGGCCAGCGGTACCTGAGCGTTGGTGACATACCACGCCGCACCGGCAATGCCCACTCTGTCATCGCCCCGTATGGCGTCTTCCAAACTCAGGATGGCCCGTTGAACCTGGCTCCTATCACGACTGCGATGTGGGAGCGCCTGTGCGACCTGCTGGACTTGCAAGAACTGCCAAAAGATTCTCGGTTCTTGTCCAACGATGACCGGGTCGCCAATCGCGACGAACTCAAACAGATCCTGGAGTCGCGCCTGAAAACCCGGGGTAAGCGAGAATGGACTGAAGTCTTTATCAATGCCGGTCTGCCGGCAGGCCCAATCAACACGCTGGACGAAGTGTTCGAAGACCCACAGGTGCAGCACTGCAAGCTGACCCGCACGCTCGAACACCCCTCTCTCGGGCCGGTACGCCAGGTGATCACGCCCGTATTTGGCAACAAAGAACCCGAGGTGCACCGTGCTCCACCACTGCTGGGTGAGCACACGATCGAAGTGCTGCGTGAGGCCGGTATTGACCCATCAACCATCGACTCCCTATTGACCTCGAAAGCGGCCTTCCAAGGCTGACCCGCCCTACAACAAATCCAGAGAGTAGTCAGATCATGGCAACGACCGACACCCCAACTGAATTCGTGAAAGTAGAAATGGTGGATGAGCGCATTGCTCGACTCACCTTTAGCAACGCCGCCAGACGTAACGCGCTCAGCGCAAAACTGCTCAGCCTCTTCGAGGAGAGCCTGGCAGCGCTCGCGGCAGAGCGTGTCCCCGTGGTGATCATCGGCAGCGAACCAGGACAAAGTGTTTGGAGTGCTGGCCATGACATCCAGGAGCTCAGCCACGACCGCGACCCGATCGCATACGACAAGCCCCTCGAAAGAGTGCTCCGGAACATCCGCACCTACCCGGGCGTGGTCATTGCGATGGTCGGTGGTTCCGCATGGGGAGGTGCGGTGGATCTCGCGATGACTTGTGACATGGTTATCGCCGATCAGAACGCCAGTTTCTCCATGACACCGGCGAACATCGGCCTCCCCTACAGCACCAGCGGTTTGCTGCGCTTCTTCAACAATCTGCCGATCCACCTGCTCAAAGAAATGTTCTTCACCGCCTCAAAGCTGGACGCCATTCGGGCGGCCCAATTTGGGGTGGTGAACAAGTTGGTCGACGTAGAACACCTGGAGTCGACTGCCGTTGAGTTTGCCCAAGTTGTGGCGACCAAAGCACCTCTGGCGGTGCAATCAGTGAAAGAGCAACTGCGCATGCTTGAGGACATGCAGCCGGTACCGGTTCATGTGATGGAGCGCATTGCCGAGCTGCGCAAGCAAGCCTGCGAAGGCAGAGACTTCACTGAAGGGCTCACCGCGTTCGCAGAGCGCCGGCCTCCTCAGTTCATCGGCCAGTGATTCGATCGAGGGCCTTGCTTGTGAAATACATGAGCGTTTCACCGCAAGGCCCCACCCGCCTCGTATCGCTTCACAAGTGCCACTTTATCCGCCTGCTGCTAAGGGGGAGATTGTTGTGAATGGTACCGCCTTCACGCTCGATGGCGATGGCCAACCGCGACTCGGTAACTATATCCATAGCATCAACGGAGAAACAGGTTCAATCGAATCTTATCAGTGATCTGCTTCACCAAAGACACCGACTCGTGGTCACCGCCTAGGACAAAAACGATAAAAAACGAACCGACCTAAAAGGGGGCAGTACCTGCCCCCCTGTGCCAGTCCTCAGCGATCAACGCCACCGAGGCACCTGTACTTGAACTCAAGATACTCTTCGATGGCGTAGCGAGGTCCTCCGCGGCCAAGGCCCGTTTGCTTGACATCGCCGAACGGCGCCATCTCGTTGGCGATTGCCGACTCCGAGCATGCCGTAATTCAAGTACTGTCTGACGCGCAGTACGTGGCCGATGTCGCGGATAATGCAATATGCAACACGTTTTTTCAGCAGACACGGTGCACACCTGATAGCGCCTTTGAAGACTTAACAACTGTCCTCGCTCAACACTGGCGCACTCATGCTTTGGCAGGCGGAACGTTCGCGTCCAGAACGTCAAAACCTGTCGCAATGAAAAAATGCGTGCAGAACAAATTGAAAGTGGCGATGTCACTTTCATTGGATCCGAAACCGACTTCGGAATCTGGCTCGCTCGACAGAGGCGCAGCACAGCAGCCCCGGCCAGCGATTCTAGGACGAACGCAGCAGGAGGCTGTGTGCCATGATCTCGATAAGAAGCTCGTACCATCCGATCGACGCCGCGATTCTGTGGTGTGGCCTTTCAGAGTATGAAGAAGAGATCCTGCAGGTAGAGTTTTCCCACCCTAGCAGCCTACGAAAGCATTTTTTACAGTGGCCAGGTCTGCTCGAACACCTCGAGTGCATCTACGACGCCATTCTCAGCGGCGAATTGCCCGCAACCTACCTGGGGCAGCCGATTACGTCGGATAGTCACATTCACCGGGTGTACTACTCCGTTCGGCGCGCCGATCTCCTGCTCTGGTTCCTACGCAGCCTGCCAGATCAGAAACCCCCCTTTCTGTTTTCCCAAGATGTTGATCACTCAGGATGCGTAAGCCTGACTGCGCATCTGGCGAAACAAGCCGAGCTCGACTTTGCCCTGAGTACGCTTCAGCAGTTGCAGCAAACCTATGCTGTCACCGCTGATGAAGTGGCGGCGCTCACCACGCTCAACGACAAGCTAAAAGTGCGACTCGAATCACTTGGCATCCCGTCCGAGACGTCTGAAGCCATGCAGAACAGGCTGATCGGCGCGATGCTCATGACCACGCTCGGGAAAAACCAAAACGGCAAGGTTCAGTCAATCTACCCCAGCCAGGCAGAGTTGGTCCAAGCCATTCTGCTGCGATTCCCAGGAGTGGATGGCCTTAGCAAAAGTACCATTGATCGGCGATTTGCCGACGCGCGCCGTCTTATAGCCCAGGTAAAACGGGGCTGACGCCGCATTGTCAGGCGATGCCGGGCATTGCCTGACAATGTTTTTTACCCTCTTCCGACCTTCACTGACTGTCACTTCCCACCACGCGCCACCCGGCGCTACGGAGTGACATCATGCAACCGACCAACCTTGCCCCTCTGCCAGCCGACCGCCACATCATGCGCCGCGATGAAGTGGAGCAGAAAACCGGCTTCAAACGCTCGCACATCTACAACCTGATGAAGGCCGGCCAGTTCCCGCAATGCCGGCGCATCGGTATGCGCGCCGTCGGTTGGGACTCAATGGAGATCGAACAATGGGTCCAGGACCGACTGTCCACGGGAGACTGACCATGGACGTCCTCTCGCTGATCTCGACCAAGGGCGGCGCGGGTAAAACTACCGTCGCCGCCAACCTGGGCGGTGTGCTCGCCGATGCTGGCCTTCGCATTCTGTTGCTGGATCTGGACAGCCAACCGACGCTGTCCAGCTATTACGCTTTGTGCGATGCCAAGGACGCCGGAAGCTACGAGCTGATCGCTCAGCAACTCACAGCGCCGGAGCAGATAGTCTCGACGACCGTTATTCAGCACCTAGACCTGATCGTCTCCAACGACCGCGCCGGACACATCAGCACCTTGCTGCTGCACGCGGCCGATGGCCGTCTGCGCCTGCGCAACCTCCTGCCCGCCTTCGAGGATCATTACGATGTGCTGATCATCGACACCCAAGGCGCACGCAGCGTAGTGGTGGAGATGGTCATCCTCGCCTCCGCTTGCGCTCTGTGCCCGGTCCTTCCAGAAATGCTTGCCGCGCGCGAACTGCGTCGCGGAACGCTGGGCCTATTCGAAGAGCTGGAGCCCTACCGCTACTTGGGCGTTGCCTTGCCGTCGGTGAAGCTGTTGCTCAACCAGGTCAACGCCAATCGCCGTGATACGCGCTTGATCATGCAAAGCCTGCAAGCCTCTTTTCAGGACGATACCCATGTCAGCGTCTGCCGTTCGCTGCTCCCCGACCGCGTGGCTTATCCCAATGCCGCCTCGCTCGGCCTGCCTGTGCACCGCGTAGAGCCAGTTCCACCGCCCGGCAGCCGCAGCCCTTGTGCCGCCGAGATCATGCGCGGCTTGGCCATTGAGTTGTTCCCGCAATGGGCCGAGCAGCTCGGTGCTCTTGCCGCGCCTGCATCTGGTCGCCCGGCCACTGCCGAGCACCAGTTGATCCGTCGCGGCTGACCGGAGAATAAGTGATGAAGCCGCCGACCTCCGAAGACATCACACGCCAACTGCAGCAGGCGCACTTTCCGCACAAGCACGGACGCGACCTAGCGGCGGCCCCAGTTGGCGATACACCGATGGTGGTCAGTCTCGAGCAACTGCGGCCCTACGAGCTGAACCCGCGTGTGGTGCGCAACCCACTGTATGACGATATCAAGGCTTCAATTCGCGAGCGCGGCCTGGATCAGCCGCCCGCCATCACCCGCCGCCCCGATGAGTCGCATTTCGTCATCCGCAACGGCGGCAACACTCGTCTGAGCATTCTCGGTGAACTTTGGCAGGAAACGCGCCAAGAGCGCTTCTTCCGTATCCATTGCCTGTTCCGCCCTTGGCATTCGGAAGCGCATACGTTGCTTGGGCACCTGGCCGAGAGTGACCTGCACGGCCAGTTGACGTTTATCGAGCGGGCTCTCGCGGTAGCGAAGCTCCAGGACATGTTTCAGCTCGGCGATACCCACCTCACCCAGCGTGAGCTCGCGACGCGCTTGAGTGAGGGTGGCTATCCCATCTCGCAGTCACACATCAGTCGCATGTTCGACGCGCTCGAGCACCTGCTCCCCGTCATCCCGCAGAAACTGTATGCGGGCCTGGGCAAACCTGCCATCGGGCGCCTCATCAGCTTGCGACGGCGGACAGAGTCGATCTGGAACCAGTACTTCGGCAGCCCCGAGCAGTTCCCGCTGCTGTGGTTTGAAGCGCTGTCAGCATTCGACGGTGAAAAGCCCGAGCTCGATTTGAGTGAGCTGCAGGACGAATTGATTGCCAGGATGGCAGTGAGCCTGGAGCAGACACCTCGTCTGCTGGCACTAGAACTACATCAGGGGCAACGTCCCTCACTGCCTCCAGCGGACAGCACTCAGGTCCCTCCAAAAAATCAAGCTGGCGAGCCTCCGGTCCCCTCGTTGACACCAGAACGTCCATCGGATACGTCGACCGCGGTGTCCAATCCCGAGCCCAAACAAGCTGGTGGAACGCTCCTGCCACGGCAAGCTCCACGCTTACCCGAAATACGCCAGGCGCTGGGTGACGAACCGTTGCAAGACAAGCCCTTGGAAGAGCTCGAGGATACTCCGAGCCCGGTTGACACGGCACCCTCACGCCCCGAGCCACTGGACGATATCAGCGACTTGCGCGCGAGATGCGCCGCCCTCGCTGCCGACCTTGCCGCTTACGCAGACGCCGGCGACATGGTCAGCCCCCTCTTGGACGGCCTGGGCTTCACCCTTTCACCGGGTCATGGCGAGCGACTCAGCTCGCGGCACACCGGTATCCAGCTGCTGCTCTCGGCCCTGCTGCGCCTGCAGGACGACGTGGCCTGGAAGGAACGTCAGCAGTTGCCGGCAGCACTGTTTGGTCAGCTGCTGATCGGCGTCTACGACCTGCCCTTCACCGACCGCCCAGCCCTGACGGTGGGCCTTGAACGACTTCCTGATGCTCAGCTGGAGCAGCTGTTCACGCTGATCCGCCACGCCCGACAGTTGATCGAACTGACGCTGTCGTCCACTCGATAACGTGAGGAGCCACCTCATGAGCAAGACTTTCAATCTATTGAACCATGCCATGTTGAACCAGGTGCTGCATGAGCTGCGCCATGGCCGCCTACAGCGCTGCAAGGCCCTAGGTCTGGCCGATGAAGACATTGAGGTGCTGCAGTCGCTGCCGCCAACTACCTTGTCCCACCTGGCGCACTCGTCAATCGCCTGGGTCGAAGTGAAGGTCGACATCACCGTGTTGCGACGCCTGATCGTCCAGGCCGAACGCGACGAACAGAACGAGCGGTTGATCAACCGGGCGCTCAAGTTGGGCGCGAGCTCAAACATCATGTACCGCTGCTTCGGACTGGACCATTCGGAGACCGCGTTGCGCCGCCGTGTGCTGAAGATCGAGACGCACCGCGGTCGGCCAGTCCAGCTCAGTGAAGTGCAGGAGCATGCCGTGTGGAATCGCTGGAGCCAGTTGCGCACGGAGGATCCGGACAACGATCCGCTGGACACCATGATGATGCTGGCCGAGGAACAACACATCAGCCTGACCCTGGTCTGGCAACAGATCGAACTGTACGGAGGCACACCATGCTGAGCTTTTACGAGGTCGACTGGCAGGACGTGGTGCGTCAATGCTACGACGCCCTTCGGCGCCGAAATGAGTGGTACGCGGCGAACGGCAAACTGGCTGTCCCCACCGAGGAGCCCGCGGTGCGGACGATCTACTACGGCGACAACAACCCGCTGCCGCAGACCTTGCTGCTGGACCGCCGGCTGACGCCACTGGAACGTAATACCTGGCAGGTCCTGCGCTGGCTGATCACCGAACGTAAGGTCAAGACGCCACGCTATCAGGACCTGCAGCCCTACCTGGCCACCAGTCCTTGCGGCGCTCAGGCCTCACGCGAAACCATCGCCCGCGCACTCAACGTTTTGCGCACCACTCGCTGGCTCAGTCTGGTGGAACGCTCACGCGATGCCAACGGCTGCCTGCGCGGTTGCGTCTATGTGCTGCACGGCGATCCGTTGACCGCAGCCGAACAGTTGGAGCTGGACAGCGGCTACGCGGCGTTGCTACGACAGAACCTCTCCCATGCCACCAAAGGCGTCCGAGACGTGGCGCAGCATGTGATCGCCGAGATCCAGGCCGACCCCCAGCTGTCCCAGCTCGACAAGGACAGGCTCGGCTCGCTGCCGCCGGTCCACCAGCAAACACTGCCGCTGATGAGCGATGAATCAGATGCAAAGGATTCCGAACCTGGCGCACTCGACCTCGTTCGGAATTCTCCGGCTGGCGCAACAGATCCCGAACCCTGCGGCAATGCACCGGATTTGCCTGTGGTTCGGAATACCGACGCTGGCCGTACAGTACAGAAAGACCAAAGCAAAAAAAGTACGGTACTGGGGCAGGTGGAGTTTGGTCGTGCGCGATGGCCCGAAGATTTACCGCTGAACCCGAACGAGCGGCGCATGGCCTCCCAGGCGATGCGTCAGCTCGAGCCGGAACAGCAACAAGCGGTGATCAATGAAGCGGCGGTGCGCTGCGCCCGCGGTGAGATCCGAAAACCCGTCGCCTACCTGATGGGCTTGATCAAGCGCGCCTGCCAGGGCGAGTTCACCCTGTGGGCCGCGCGTACCGAGGAAGAGAAATCCTCGACCCCTCCCTCACGCACAACCAAGCCTGCGTCGGAGCAACCGCCCCGCGAGCGATCCAAGCGCCGCGGTCAGCGCACCGCGTCGCCACTTGCCCTCTCCTGCCTGGAGGAACTGAAACAACGCTGCCGAGGGATCACTGCGGCTACATAGGGCTGGAACTCGGTGGATCTAATGTCGATGCCATCGGTTCCAGGGGGATCCACTCTCGGGAAAATGCGAGCAATCCACCTTCAGGTAGATCCGCATCGCCAGCCAAGGATCGGTCCATCGTCGGCGTCATTCCGACGGCGAGGTACTGGCGATGGTCGATCACTACCAACTCAACCTGGGTTCCCTGCGCAGCAGCATCACCCTCACCCTGCACACCCACCATGCGGCACGCCTGTGGCAGGGGCGCAGCGGCCGCGACGGGGTACACCCGATTCTGGGCATGCCCGGTTACATCAGCGTCACCAACCTGCTCAAGCACGCCAGCAGCCAGGGCGATCCATACGCCGACTGGTTCATGCTGCAGCTGGAGGAAAAGCTGCTGCAGGCCAGGTTGGACATGGCCACGCTGACGCAGCAAATGAGCCGCGTGGAACGGGCCCTGCCCACGCAAGTCGACGTCGGTGACAACCTCAACATCCACCCAGTCACCCTGCCGCTGTTCATCGGCAGCCAGCTGGGCTTTCTCGCGATCTACCTGCTCACCGACTACGACACCCTGGTCCGGCGGGTACTGCTCGCCCACCACACAGCGCTGATCGGCCGGGGCGACATGGAGTCCTGGATCGATGGCGGCGCACATCTGCTGCGCAGCCTGTTCGGCCTGGCGCAGCGCTACCGCCTGGCCGGGGTGAGCCGCGACGACATGGCCGCCAACAACGCCCGCGCCCGCGAAGCCATCGACAAGTTCGGCACCCTGCCGCAGGACATTCTTGAAGGGACACGCCGCTCACAATTCGCCCCACCGATCGCCCGTAACAACGCGCATTCCGAAATCGAAGGCCCGAATCCGCCGGAAGCCGAGGAGCAGCCTACAGCGGACACCGCGAACGACGGGGGTGAGGCATGACCCTGGCCGAAGCCATTGCCCGGCGTTTGTCAGCCGATGCCTATCGCGAGTTTGCACAAGGTGCCTCCCTAAAAGGCCTTTTAAAGCCTTTTAAGGGTAAGGGGGAGCTGCAGCAGTTCGCCGAGACGATCCTGCGCCTGCGCACCCAAGTCGCCGAGTTGATGGCGGTAATGTTGGCGATCATGGCCCAACCACCCTTCTCGTTTCTGGATCTGCGTTTGGTCGTCCAGCACAGCGCGACGGGCACTGAATTCTTGCGCTGGCGCAGCCCGGATTTTCTGCGCATGGGCGTGCAGGTGTGGCAGGAGACGCTGGTTCAGCCGCGGCTACACCCTGAACTGCGGCAGGCGCTGTATCAGCTAGAGACCAACCGCGTGGTGCTGAACCTGCAGATGAGCAGCCTGCAGTCGCTGTATCGCCAGGCCATCACTGGCGCCAGCAAGCTCGAGGCCGCCGAGCTCGCCCTAACCCGTTCCCCCACCGAGGAGTAACCCGCATGAGTACTTTGTTTGTTGGTGAAGGCAACATCGGCAGCGTGCCGGAGTATCAGGAGTTCAACACCAATCCGGATGAGCCGCGGCGCCTGCTGCGGCTGAATGTCTACTTCGACAACCCGGTACCGCGCGAAGGCGGCTACGAGGATCGCGGCGGCTACTGGGCGCCCGTCGAGCTCTGGAACCGCGACGCCGAGCACTGGGCCACGCTGTACCAGAAAGGCATGCGCGTTTTGGTTGAAGGGCGCACGGTCAAGGAGGAATGGGAGGACAGCGAGGACAACGCCCGCGTGACGTTCAAGGTGGAGGCCCGGCGCATCGGTATTCTGCCGCACCGCCTGGCCTCGGTCACCATGCGCGAGAAAGCCAACGATAACGCCAGCACTTCACGCAAGGGGGGTGGCAAGAAAGCGCCACGCAAGTCCGGATAAGTGCGTGGCACTCAGTGGAATTGGCGCCCGCAGCGCGACATCGCTGGAGCCATACAGTCAGCTCAGCGGGCAACACCGGCTGCTGCCGATGTTTCATTCTCGCCTGGCACTCCTATGCCGCTCATGTTCCAGCATTTGCTTCACTTCCGCCAAATACTGGTCCAGGGCAAGGAACGCCCGCCAGTGCAGCGGACTCTCCTGAAGCCAAGCAATCAGCCGGGCGCGAGCCTGCTCCTTGTCCGGTTCCAGATGGGTGGCCATAAACAGCTCATAGGCCTTGATCGCTAGCGCATCTGCCTCACTCTGGTGGGATCCGTGCAAGTTTGTTGCCTCCGTGGTGACGGTCGGGTCATCCAGCTTTTTTCGGTGATACGCCCCACAGGGTTGTTAGTCAACCTTTTGAGCCGTTCATATCTTTGGGGTGCTGTTCGACCATATGGGTCGAATTGGAGAGCGCCCCCATTGCCCGTGAAAGAGCCTAGCCCACATCACATTGGTCGCCAGTTGGCGAAGTATCGTCGTGCCCGGCACTTGACCCAGACACAGGTCGGCGAGCATCTGCAGATTTCTGGCGAAGCGGTGTCGCGCCTGGAGCGTGGCTTCGTTGAGCTCTCAGTTTCCAAGCTGCTGCAGTTGGCCGACTTATACGGCTGCCCCGCCGATGAGCTGCTGCTCGCGATCAGCCCTCGGCCGCAGGACCTGGGCGTGCAGATCAACTCGATCATCAAGGAGCTCGATGATGCGGATAAGCAATTCGCCTTGGAGTCTCTGAAAGCGCTGGCGAGCCACCTTGCGCAACGCAAGTAATGCCCCTCCGCCGATATGAGCTCGGCACCTTCGGATTTACCCTAGCGCTCCGCGATTACACCCTCACCCTGTCGGTACCCACCGAGAGGGCCCGCGTATGCGCCTGTTCATCTGCGAGAAACCATCCCAAGCCCGCGACATCGCCCGAGTGCTGCAGGCCTGCCGCCGCGGTGATGGTTGCCTGAAGGGTCAAAACCTCACCGTCACCTGGTGCGTCGGTCATCTGCTGGAAACCGCGCCGCCTGAAGCCTACGGCGACTACAAGCGCTGGTCGCTGGATGACCTGCCGATTATTCCCAGCCGCTGGCAACTGGTGCCCAAGCCCAAGGTTGCTGGCCAGCTCAAAGTCATCATCCAGCTGCTGCGCACCTGCAGCGAAGTAGTGATCGCGACCGATGCCGACCGCGAAGGCGAGATGATCGCCCGGGAGATTCTCGAACGCTGCCAGTACCAGGGGCCGATTCTGCGCCTATGGCTATCCGCGCTGGATGAGTCGTCGATCCGCCGAGCCCTGAGCGCATTGCGTCCGGGAGAGCAGACCTTGCCGCTGTACCACTGTGCCCTCGCCCGCTCCCGTGCGGACTGGCTGGTCGGCATCAACCTGAGTCGGCTGTTCACCCTGCTCGGCCGCCGCGCCGGTTTCGATGGTCTGCTGCCGGTGGGACGCGTGCAGACGCCCACCCTGCGCCTGGTGGTCGAGCGCGACCGGGCGATCGCGAGCTTTGTGCCGCAACCGTTCTGGACCGTCGATGCACACCTGGAGCAGGACGGCATCCGTTTTCAAGCGCGCTGGCAGCCCACCGCCGCCGTCAGCGATGCGGTTGGACGCTGCATCGACGAAAACGCTGCGCAGCAGGCGCTCAGGCGCCTCACTCAAGCCGACAGCGCGCAGATCGACAGTGTCGAAGTCGAGCGCGTGCGCGAAGGCCCGCCGCTGCCGTTTGACCTGGGCACACTGCAGGAAATCTGCTCGGCCAAGCTCGGACTCGGTGCACAGGAGACCTTGGCCACTGCCCAGGCCCTGTATGAAACACACAAGGCGACGACCTATCCGCGTAGCGACTGCGGCTACTTGCCGGAGAGCATGCTCGATGAGGTGCCGCGCGTGCTCCACGCCTTGGCCGCCGCCGCGCCTTCGCTGGGGGCAGTCCTCAAGGAGGTCGACCCTTGTCGCCGCTCCCGCGCCTGGAACAGCAGCAAGGTCACCGCGCACCATGGCATCATTCCCACCGCCGTCACCCTCAACCTAACGCAGCTCTCCGAGCGCGAGCTGGCGGTGTACACGCTAATTCGCGCCCGCTATCTCGCGCAGTTCATGCCCGAGCACGAGTACCTGAAAACCCAGGCGCAGTTACACAGCCAGGCAGACCAACTGGTGGCGCGCGGCAAGCAGATCCTGGCTCGCGGCTGGAAGGCGATGATCAACGAGGCCGACGGCAACGAGCCGGCCGAACCGGTGCAGCGGTTGCCGACGTTGCGTGAATCCACGACGGTGGCGCTGGTCGACGCCACGCTCAACGCACAGCGCACGCTGCCACCCAAGGCCTACACCGAAGGCACCCTGATCAAAGCCATGAAAACTATCGCCAGCCAGGTGGCCGAGCCGCGCCTCAAGCAGAAGCTCAAGGAGAGCTGCGGGCTCGGTACCGAGGCCACCCGCGCGGCCATCATCCAGGGCCTGATCGATCACGGTTACCTGACCAAGAAGAAACGCAGCCTGGCTGCCTCCGCCGCGGCGCATACCTTGATCGAAGCGGTGCCGCCAGAAGTAGCCGACCCGGTCATGACCGCGCTGTGGGAGCAGGCGCTGGACCGCATCGAATCGGGCCAGCTGAGCGTCGAGACCTTTCTCGCCAAGCAGGCAGAATGGCTGACTCGACTGGTGCGCAGTAACGCCACGCTCACCCTGCGCCCGCCCCCCAGCAAGGGGCCGTTCTGCCCGGTTTGCCGCAGCGCCATGCGCCAGCGCAAAGGTCGCACCGGCAGCTTCTGGTCGTGCATCCGCTACCCCGAGTGCAAGGGCACTAAAGCTTTGGCCAAGACCAAGCGGGCGAAAAACACATGACTTGACGGCACACCACAGCGCTGGTGTAGTGATCTGGCCCCTCGCCGCTTGGCGACCTAGACCGATTCGCTCCGGGCAGCTCGGTCAGACTCCTAGAGTTCGGAGCCACACTTCAGCACATCTGCGGATGACTTCTCAGCGTTCCAAGTCCCCCAGGTGGATGACCCGTGCGGCTTGTACCAAGCCTTAGGGGTCATCCGCTTCGGCGACGATGCTCAGCTCCGGTGCCCGCCGGCGAAACACTGGGCACCTTTTGTGCGCGGATGCGTGCCAGTTGATTCCGACCCAGGCCACGACAAGGGTCGGTTGATCCAGGTGGATCGGCAGTGGAGTTCTGCGACGGACTTCGGTGCCACATCGCCGGGTCAAGGGTGGTCCAACTCCTCCTAGCCTGATGACCGTCGGGCTATTTTTTCGTCGCCGAGAATCCACCGAAAGCCACCCGACTCCGCCCGCCCAGACCGCCTGAAAACCACGGTTGACGGGCCTTTTGCAGCGTCTTATAGATGACCTGTACCTCGCTGTCGTTGACAGCACCCAGGTAGCCAGGACCTTCAAGGCTACGCCCGCTTCGGGTGGTTCTCCCCAAAAGTGCGACTCGCGCTCGGCAGCTCGCACGGTCACCGCCCCATCGGTGATGAGCGCCTTCTCAACCGACCATGTGTTTGCACCTCCCCTTGCGGAACTCACCAGCCGCCAGGGCCGGTGGATGTCCGCGTTTCTGCTGAACAGGAGCTTCATCATGACTACTGCAAGCAATAACGCCCCCACCACCTACTTCAACCTGCACACCCAAGGCATCGGTTACCTGAACCGTGTCCGCGAAGTCCCGGTTCGCCGCGGCCAAGCGTTCATGGCCTGTGACATCGCTGCCCTGCACGGTGCCTCGGACGACGTCGAGTACACACGCTTCGACTGCAAGGTCGCCAGCGGTGAAGCCGACCGGCTGATCCGTGAACACCTGGAAGACGTCCAAGCCGAACGCAAGGTCCTTATCGCGTTTCGCATCGGTGACCTCTGGGTCGATCCGTTCATGTACGAGAAAGGCGAACGCAAGGGGCAACCCGGCGCCAGCCTCAAAGGCCGACTGATCTTCATCGAGTGGATCAAGGTCGACGGTCAGTTCAGCTACCGTGCGCCGGCTCGGACCGACGCTGCCGCCGCCCCTGAGGCTGCTGAAGCAGCAGAATCGGAAACAGCGAGCAGCGAGGGTGACGCTGACCAAGGCCAGCCAACCCCACCCGTTGCACGTAAATCCACTGCCGCACGTCAGTCTGCCTAAGGCAGGTTGGCCGCCCGCAGCAGGCGCTCTTATGAGCGCCTGTTGTACCTTCATGTCGGAGGTCGCCATGGAAAGCTTCTGGCTCTGTGAAGACTGCCTGCAGGCGGTCGCCTACGACGACTTCAGTGCGCTGTCGCTGTACTACAGCGAGGCTGAAGTCGAACACCGCATCGCTCACTTGCGCTTACAACTGCAGGCCCTGCTGCCCCTGAGCGCCGATTTCGATCCGCATACCGGCGCCGGTATCGAGGCCTTTTCCACGCAACCGTGCGAAGTCTGCCAAAGCCCCCTGCACGGCACTCGGAATCGCTTCACGCGCCTTTGATCACACACCTAAACCAGCCTGGGGCAAGCCCCAAGGGGGCGCTCCATCAGCCACGAGGAATTGCCCATGAACACCACCTTGAACCTCGTCGAGCCGCTCGATCCCGTACTGGCTCAACGCGCCCGTGAGGATGCGCTGATCACCGAGGCCCTGCAGCTGCTGGACCAACGTCACTTCCAGCGCGGCGAGGTGCTGATAACTCCCGCCGATGCCGCAGCCTACTTGAAACTGCAACTCGCCCCTTACCACCACGAAGTGTTTGCCCTGCTCTGCCTCGACTCGCGCCACCGTGTGCTGAGCTTCGACATCCTCTTCACCGGCAGCATAGACGGTGCCTCCGTGTATCCCCGCCAGGTGGTGATCAAGGCACTCGAACACAATGCCGCCGCCGTGATCTTCAGCCACAACCACCCCTCCGGCTGCTCGGAACCGAGCGGCGCCGATCGGGTGCTCACCACCCGCCTGACTGAGGCTTTGGCCCTGGTTGAGGTATGCGTCCTGGACCACATCATCGTCGGCGAAGGCACTCCGCTTTCGTTGGCCGAATACGGCTGGATCTGACAGCCCACCTTGCCCTTGAGGTCACCGCCCGTTCGGGGTGACCTCGGCGCTTTCGGAGAACCACCATGCACCCTTCCCTGCCCAATCCGTTTCTTCGCGGCTTCCAAGACCTGCGCTACGAGCGTGTCCTGCAGATCAGCTATGCCAACGATTGCCCACCGTGCTACCGCGCACTGCACCCGGCTCAGAACGAGCTGCCCAATGAAGCCATCAACCTGCAGCCGTGCCTGTTCGATGACGACGTCGCGGTGATCACCGACGGTGTGTGCGTACCCGAGTTTCTGCGCATGCGCTGCCCGGCCGATGGCCTGGTGAACACAGTGCTCTACCAGATCATGGGCAATCAGCTCGGACGCTCGATGCATATCGGCGACCTCGGCAACGTGGAAGCCGCGCGTAACCTGATAGAGCAACTGTCCTTTGCCACCGGGCACTACAGCCGCAGTTGGGAAATCAGCAGCGCCCACCTGCCCGCAGACGACTTCGAGTACCTGCAGGTGCGCGCTTGGTGCAATTCACCGGCGGGCTTCTTCGAGTGCTTCGAACTCAACGCCAGCCATGCCGTCGGCTGCAAACTCTATTCGACGCCTTGGGCAACAGAAGCTGAAGCCCGGGGCAGCCCCTGCAGCGCCGACGAGGTCAGTGGGCGGATGCTCGCTGACCGTGTTCCCCCAGTGTTACTCAAGCTGCTCCTACTAGCAGGCCAGGCGGACATCCGCCTGCTGATCTTTGACCCTGACGCGGCACCGCTCTCGGAGCTACCGCTATTCACCGAAGAATGACCAAGGCGCCCTCCCGGGCGCCTTTTTTGTGGTGGCTGACAGAAAAACTAGCTCGACAGATTCGGTTTTCCAGTGGGGACTCGCCTCGCGCCTTCGCCATGGTATCGGCAACATTTGTCGAGACTCGGTCATGCACACATCCCTACTTCCCACCCTCGGTCTGATGATCGCCCTGGCTGGCTGCAGCACCCCACCTCCGGCTCCTGCACCCGCAGCACCACCCGCTTTGCCGGCGACATCGCCCAAGCCGAAAACCCAGCTTCCGGCCTGGGTCCGCCAGGACCGTTACACCCTGGTCACCACGCGTCCCACGGTGGAGCAGCGCCAGCCGCTGTATCAATTGGTCAACGTGCAGATCTCGCCAGCCCTGCATGCCACCGTCGGTGAAGCCCTACGTCACGTGCTGCACCGCTCGGGCTACGCGCTGTGTGCCGACAGCCCAGCGGTGGATCGCTTGTTCCGTCGCCCTCTGCCCGCGGTACAGCATCAGCTCGGACCGATCTCGCTGCTGGACGCCCTGACCATCATCGGCGGCCCGGCCTGGCGACTCGAGATCGATCCGGTCGAGCGGAGCGTGTGCTACGCCCTGCGCGTGCCGTCGCCTGCACCTCCATTCTCCACACTGGAGATTGCGCCATGAAGGTCCTCCATTTTCAGGCGCTGGTGGTCGGTGCCCTGTGCCTGGGCGCCGCGGTGCTCGCCGCCGAAACGTACAACCATCACCAACAGTTGGCCGAGCTTCAAGCTGCGGCCCGCAATGCCCCGGCGGATCCAACGCCAGCCCTGCGCCGCGATATCGATGCTTTGGCCGACAAGCTCACGACGCTACAGCCGCAGGTCGTGGCGCTGGGCGAGGCGCAAAGTCGACACACCACGGCGCAGGTCGCCCTCGGCCAGCAGCAGGATGAGCTGGCCGCCTCGCTCAAGACGCTCCAGGCGGCACCGCCAGGTTCAAGCAGCACCGATATGACAGCGCTGGAACAACGGCTGGCCGCGGCAGAGGCGACGTTAGAGAGACTGTCGGCCCGCCCTTCTGTGTCTGCGGCCGCCAGCACGCAGCCACAGGCCTCCATCGGTGAAAAAGCCAAGGCCAAGGCGCTGACACCGCCCTTCACCTTGCTGGGTATCGAGACCCGAGGTGACGTCAGGTTCGTGGCTGCCCTGCCGGTCGGCGCCCATTCGCTGACAACCGTGCACCTGCTGCAACCGGGAGACAGCTTTAACAGCTGGCAGTTGCGTGCGATCCGTGCGGACCAGGTGGTATTCCACATTCCTGGGCATGGCGACCGCACGCTGCCACTGCCGTGAAGAGGTGCGTATGACTCGGCTCTCCATTCTCTCGTTCATCCTGCTTCCCGGCTGCCTATTCGCAGAACTGGCGTTGAGCGCGCCAAAACTGGTCGACTCAGCCCCGCAGTTCAGCGAACAAACGCTGCTGGATCGGCAGGTATCCGATACGGCTCGGGCCAAGGCCTGGGGGCTAACCGATGATGAGTGGGCCAAGTTCGAGCGCCTGCAGGCTGGGCCCCGCCACTACTGGTCGCCGCAACTCGATCCGCTCACCACCCTCGGCGTAGAGGCCGACTCTGACCAGGAAAGGCAGCGCTACGCCGAGTTGCAGGTCCGTCTCGAAGCCAAACGTGCCGAGCGCGAGCTGGCCTACCAGAAGGCCTACACCGCCGCCTGGGCACGCCTGTTACCTGGGATGCTGCCCGTACAGGGCATGGCCGATGATCCAGCGGCTACGCCTGCTGGCCGCTTTGCCGTGTTTGTGGAGGAACGCTGCCCGCCCTGCGTCTCCAGCACCCAGCAATGGCTGCGTGGCGGTACGCACCTCGATGTGTACCTGGTCGGCAGCCAAGGTGACGACGGGCGTCTGCGCCAGTGGGCACGTGGCGCGGGCATTACCCCCGCCCAGGTCAGCAGTGGCCAGGTCACCCTCAACCATGACCGCGGCCGCTGGTTCGCCCTGGGTGCCAGCCGCCCCTTGCCGGCGCGCTTCCAGCAGGTGGACGGAAAATGGCAGCGTATCGAGTGATCCTAGCGCTGGCCTTGACCGGTGCCGCGGCCGTTCAAGCGGGAGCGCTGCCGCCGCCTGCGTATCAACTGGCAGCCGCGCGCGCCGGCATCCCCGCCTCCGTGCTGTTCGCCATCGCCCTGCAAGAGAGCGGTACGCCGCTGCGGGGTCACCTAATGCCCTGGCCTTGGACCCTGAATGTCGCCGGCACATCGCTGCGCTTCGCCCGCCGTGATGAGGCGTGTGCCGCACTCAAACAAGCGCTGGTCCGTCACGATCCGAAGCGCATCGATGTCGGGCTCGGGCAGACCAACCTCGGCTACCACCCGGACCGCTACCACAGTGCCTGCGAGGCCCTCGATCCACGCGCCAACCTGGCCGTGACGGCAGATCTGCTGCGCGCCCACTACGCCGACAGCGGTGACTGGGTCGTGGCGGCGGGCCGCTATCACCGCCCTGCCGGCGGTAAACCTGCAGCGCGCTACCGCCGACAGTTCAGCCAGCACTGGCAGCGTGTGCAGGCAGTCGTGTCCTATCCGAGAGGGCCGCAGCCATGACCCATCGGTGCTGGATAACGCTGTTTACCTGCCTGTGGTGGACGGTTGGCGCGCTCGCGGCCCCCAGCCAACTGCCCGATCCCCGCGCGTTGACCTGGACCCTGCCCATACACAGTACACGCCTTTCACCCGGTGCCGTGTCGCCAAGGGCATTGAGCCTGCCAGGGTTCACGCCGCTGTTCCTGGTCGGGCACGACGCCGCTTCTCTGGAATGGTTGGCCCAGCATGCGCAGACGCTGCAGAAGCTGGGCGCCAGCGGTCTAGCCGTTGAAGTTACCGACGCCCAGGCGCTGCGACGTATCCAGGCGGCAGCCCCGGGACTGAACATCTGGCCGGTGAGTGGTGACGACATCGCCGAACGCCTAGAGCTGCAGCACTACCCGGTGCTGATCACGCCCACCGGCCTGGAACAGTGAGGGTGCATCATGGGCGAACATGCGATGGAGTCTCTGCTGCGTCCTGCGGTGGAGCTATACACCGTGGGTATCTGCGCGGGTGCTGGCGCCCTATGTCTGCACTCACCTTGGGCGGTAGCCCTGTCGCCCGAGGTGGGGGCCGGCATGGCACTGGCCTACACTGCATTCGGCCTGAAGCGGCTGAATGAGGCACGGATCGTCCTGCGCTATCGACGCAACATCCGCCGCCTGCCGCGCTATTCGCTGACCAGTCGCCAGATTCCGGTGAGCGGCAAGCGCCTGTTCATGGGCCGCGGCTTTCGCTGGACCCGCCTGCACACCCAGCGTCTGCTCGAGGCGCAGGACCCGGCGCTGGCCCGCTATGTCAATCAATCGGCGGCCCACCAGTGGGCACGGCGGATGGAGCACTTGCTGGAGAAGGCTCCACCCGGGTTGTCGCTGCTGCCCCGCCTGACCGCCTGGGACAGCCCATTGAACCCGGTGCGGCCACTGCCACCGGTGGGTGGCTCGCCACTGCTGCATGGCGTCGAGCCGAAGGAGCAAGAAGCCAGCCTACCGCTGGGCGAACGCGTCGGGCATACCCTGGTACTTGGCACCACCCGGGTCGGCAAGACGCGCCTGGCCGAGGTGTACATCACCCAGGACATCCATCGAACCAGCCAGGAGGTGGTGATCGTCTTCGACCCCAAGGGCGATGCCGACTTGCTCAAGCGCATGTACGTGGAGGCGCGGCGCGCCGGCCGCGAGCGTGAGTTCTATGTGTTCCACCTGGGCTGGCCGGAGATCTCCGCCCGCTACAACGCCATCGGTCGTTTTGGCCGCATTTCGGAAGTCGCCACCCGCATCGCTGGCCAGCTCAGCGGTGAAGGCAACTCGGCGGCGTTTCGCGAGTTTGCCTGGCGCTTCGTCAACATCATCGCCCGGGCGCTGATCGAGCTCGGCCGCCGCCCTGACTACCTGCAGATCCAGCGGCACGTGGTGAACATCGATGCGCTGTTCATCGAGTACGCTCAGCATTTCTTCGCCCGCCATGATCCTCAGGCCTGGGAAGCGATCGTGCAGATCGAAGGCCGCCTGAACGAGAAGAACATCCCACGGCATATGATTGGCCGGGAAAAGCGCGTGGTGGCGATCGAGCAATACCTGACTGCCAAGCGCATTTTCGATCCTGTAATGGACGGCCTGCGCTCGGCCGTGCGCTACGACCGCACCTACTTCGACAAGATCGTGGCTTCGCTGCTGCCGCTGCTGGAAAAACTCACCAGCGGCAAGACCGCACAGTTGCTCGCCCCCAACTACACCGACCTCGACGATCCGAGGCCGATCTTCGACTGGCTGCAGGTCATCCGCAAACGCGGCATCGTCTACGTCGGCCTGGACGCGCTGTCCGATGCTGAAGTTGCCGCTGCCGTCGGCAACTCGATGTTTGCCGACCTGGTCTCCGTAGCTGGCCACATCTACAAGCATGGCATCGATCATGGCCTGCCAGGCTCCTCCAGCGCTGCGGACAAGGTGCCGATCAATCTGCATGCCGACGAGTTCAACGAGTTGATGGGCGACGAGTTCATTCCGCTGATCAACAAGGGTGGTGGCGCCGGTATCCAGGTCACCGCCTACACCCAGACCTTGAGCGACATCGAGGCACGGATCGGCAACCGGGCCAAGGCCGGCCAGGTCATCGGCAACTTCAACACCCTGCAGATGCTTCGCGTGCGGGAAACCGCGACCGCAGAACTGCTGACCAAACAACTGCCCAAGGTCAACGTGCAGACCCGCACCCTGGTCTCCGGCGCGACGGACACCGCCGATCCGGACGCCCGCACCGACTTCACCTCCTCCTCGCAGGATCGGGTCACCACCACTTCGGTACCACTGATTGAACCCGCGCACATCATCGCCTTGCCCAAGGGCCAGATGTTCTCGTTCCAGGAGGGAGGACAGCTGTGGAAGGTGCGCATGCCGCTACCGAAGTCGGCTAGCGACGATGCGATGCCGGCGGATCTGCAGGCCCTGGCCGCGCGCATGCGCGAGTCCTACAACGCCAATGCGGGGAGTTGGTGGAGCAGCGCTGGCGGTGCGCCGACGGTCGATTTTGATCCCGAGATGCCTCCACAAGGGCGCAGGCACTCCTAATCTGCGCGCCGTGAGCAACCGAGTACTGTGGAGCCCATATGCCGACTGCCCCAGACAGCCCACCGCCTCCACAACGAAGTCCGGGACTCATCTTCGGCATGCTCGAACTGTGTCTGCGGCTACTCGGCCTGCTGTTCGCTTCGCTGATCTTCTCCATTGTGCTGGAATTCGTGGGCATGCTGTGGTTCTGGTCCGAGCAGGGCTGGCACCATAGCCATGCCATGTGGCTGAGCGAGCTAGGCTGGCTCAGCGATCACTTCAAGAAGTCATTGCTCGTGCAAGAGCCGGCGCAAGCGACCGTCAAGGTACTCGAACACCTGAACGACTGGATCGTAGTGCGGTCTGGATGGGCGACATCTGATACCCAGCTGAAACTGCTCAGTCAGGAACCTTCAATGCAGGGGCAGTTCGCGCAAGTCTACGTTGTGATGCAGGACTACCTGCTCGCAGCCCTGTTCACGACCTTCACTTTCGCAGTGCGGCTGGCCGTACTCACTTTGGCCACCCCACTGTTCTTGCTCGCGGTGATCACCGGCGCGATCGATGGCTTGATGCGTCGCGACCTGCGTAAGTTCGGAGCAGGCCGCGAAAGCAGTTTCGTCTACCACCGAGCAAAGCGGACACTACTGCCGCTGGTGGTCAGCCCCTGGGTGATCTACTTATCCTTGCCCTGGTCGGTGAATCCCATCTGGGTGCTGCTGCCATGCGCCATTTTACTTGGCATCATGGTGGCCATCACTGCTACTACATTCAAAAAATACCTTTGACTGCCCACCTCGGCGAATGCCGAAATATGTTATTTAAAATCAACGCCTTAGAACGTACACGGTTGAGGCAAAACAAGCAGTAGCCACACCGACGGCACAACCACGGCTCCCTATCATTGATCGCAGGTTATCTACGCGCGACCAGCACCACCTCTTGAGAGTTGACTACACAACCACTCTCGGGCAATGCTGGCATATCGCCAACGCTCGATTAGTAAAGGGACTTCACATGAACGACATTGCTGTCATTTCACAAGAAGAAGAGGAAGGTGCGGAGCAGGAAGCGCTTCTAATTGCGTCAGAAAGAAAAAATCGCGACAAAGAGTCCGAAAAAATTCGGGTACTTTCTGCAATCGCCAGTAACAGCCCGACGCGTGTGACCGATAGAGTTGCGTGGATTCTTAATCACTATCCTCAGGCCCGAGACTCTGACATCAAGTGCCAAATCATTTATTGGAAGACTTTCCAAACCGACCTCTATAGCGGGGGTGATATTTCATTTGAAAATTACCCCAAACTGCAGAGATTGCACTCTATAGCACGCGCCAGAGCGGTGGTACAAAACATACTGGGTCTATTCATTGCATCACCTGAAGTTAGAAAATACAGAGGGAAGCTGGAAGAGGAAGAAAAGCAGCGTGCTCTTGAGGTCCGACCTTCGCACCCAGTATATTGCATCTATGCCGATGAGAGCGGAAAAACCGGAAAGTACCTATTAGTCGGTAGCCTTTGGATTTTAAGAAGCTACGAAACCATGAAGATCACTGCCGCCATTAACAGGAAGAAGGCAGAGATAGGATTCAAAGGCGAAATGCATTTTAAAGAAATCAACAAGGGGAATCTCGAAGCCTACGAGGCGCTGCTTGGCTCTATCGTACAGAACTCCTCCTCAATCTCATTCAAAGGCCTCGGAGTAAATCGTAGCGGCCTTTACAATGTCGACGACACGCTCAATAAGCTATTTTACCATATGGTAATCCAAGGAATTACCGAAGAAAACAAATCTGGCCGAGCCATTCTCCCACGAAACCTGCAATTTAGAAAGGATGCAGAAGAAGCGTCAAAAGACAAACTTGCGCTAATGGAAATAGAATTACAATTGAAAAATGCTGCCAGCAACATCTTCCAAGGAAACGTGTATGTTGACATAGTTGAGGCGGAAGACTCCAGCATATCTCCACTCATGCAAATTTCCGACTTATTTGTTAGCTCCATCTCTAGAATAATGAATAAAGAGGAGGGAAAAGAAGGCCCCAAGGATATTTTCGCGAGGAAATTTCTTGAAGCATTTGGCGTCGACACAAGAAGTGAAACCTTAGAGGGTTTGAGCGAGTGCGTTCGCTTTTCCTAATCGTGACTGGATCTCATTCTGACTTCACCCATAAACTAATAACCGCCTGCGACGCTAGGAGCATCAGGATGAGTCAAATAGGCTTTTTTGATCAGCGGATAATCAAGAGATTCTGGGGCGCGCTCGCCGCGACCGGCACAGCGCTGTCATTACTACTAATTTTCGTAACCATACCTGAAACTGGAAAGGTCACAGCGGGGATCGCCTGTGTGGCATTCTTGATTTTAATTTATATTTACTTTTGGTGGACATCTAACAACCTAACCGAAGTAGAACTAAAGATAGAAAGCACAACAGTCATCGTAAAAGTAGGCGACATATTCAAGCAACCCGGCCTTAAAGCGATCGCCTTTAACGAGTACTTTGATACACAAGTTGACGACGAAATAATCTCTCACAGCTCTTTAAACGGAATATTCATAGACAGGCACTTACCAAAAGCATTAGTAGACCTTGAAAATCATCTGACCGCCTATCGATTCGACGAGTGTGAAATCTTAGAGTTAAACGAAACTAGGGCAACTGGAAAGAAACAGAGATACGACATAGGCACTATATGTGTGTACGAGGATTTTCTTCTTGCAGCCTTCTCAAAATTCAACGACCGCAACCAAGCCTATTTAACGATGCCTGAGTACCTAGGGTTTTTGATAAAATTCTGGGACAACGTCAATAGAGTGTACGCACAGCAAAGCGTTTCAACACCAATATTCGGATCGGGCATCACGCGCATTAAAGAACATCGAAATATAAGCGACGAAGAACTACTAAAGATCATGCTCTGGACTTTTAGAATAAGCGAGATGCGCTTCAAGCACCCAGCAAAGCTCAACATAATAATTCACAAAGACAAAATTAGTCAAATTAATTTACTTGACATAAAGTCCGCCAGGAACGGTTTGTAACCTAACACAAGATTAATTAAGATCCGGCAGATTAAAACCTCTGCCGGAGCGATAACTTTCCACCTGCCCGCTAGATACCAAGCTTCTTATAAATATCCGCCGGATAATAATGCGGACCTTTTCTCACCTTCTGGGCGAACGCTGGGACATACTCATCCAGCGCAAACTTTATTATAGCTGGCTGCAGCGAAACTGACATTGTATAGTAGTCCGCATTCAGCAGGGGAGTCGGTATTAACGCTCGTTGAATTTCGCGACTGCCGCCTTTATTCGCCACCACAACGGGCAAGTCAAACTCCACAATTAGCTCAAGCTCGTGAGCCAAAAACGAATATCCATCCCCGCCTTTCCTCTTGGCATCTGGACTGCCAATCAAGACAACCTGCTTTGCATTTTTCATACGCTGGCGAAGATTTCGCTTAATCGTTTCCCGCTGACTTGTATCCCTCGAAATGAATAGATCGTGAGCATCAAAAAAATCGAAGTCTATCTTATCATTCTCGCGCCATGCTTCCATGAGCCGATACAAGTTAATGTCTTCGCTTGCGAAAGCGACGTAAGTTTTATTTCGATACGCCATAAACCCTCCGTGTTAATCTGCAACGTAAAGGCATTTTAATATCATACTTTTCTGACGAAAGCTTTACTTTCCAAACCGAATCTATTACCCAGTGTGACTGGAGGAGGAACACAACGACCAAGGTCACTCGAACAGTCGGAGCAGCCGACAAACGCAAGCACCGATTCATGTGCAACCCAACATACCTGGAGCTTTAGCTGCTGTAGTCAACCTGCGTAAGGGCAAACCGCCCCCCCCCTGCATCCACCCCTGCTCCTCGAATGTGAATGACCGAAAATCCCTTTTGGTCATGCAATAACCCGCCTGCGCCTTCAAGGTAAAAGCCAGTTACCCGGCTGGATTTAATCATGACTCCTATTCCCTACACATTGCTCCTTGCGTGTTTTGTAACGCTCTCTGCTGCGGCTCAAGACGTACGCGAGCGCTCAAGTCTGGGCTTGGTGCAGCGGCAGATCACCGCCATCGAGCTATTGGCCAAGAGCGCAAGCAGCAGATCTGTCGATGCTGCAGGGCCCCGTTATCGCTTCGATTATCCGAGGTTCGCTGCGGACCTCGAGCGTATGCGTCAAGGAATCCACAACTACCTGTCGCCCTCCCGCGCGCAGCCTGCCGATCTGGTCGAGTTCACTGGTGACTACCGGGCTGAAGCGGCTAACTCGAGTCCTTCCGATGAGCATGACTGACGCCCAATTAAACGCGTTCTCTGCCGTTGCCGGGTTCACCCCGCAGCTCAGCTCGGTGCTGTGGCGCTCATCTGTGCTCGTGCTCGCATTGCTCTGGTGTAGCTGGGCCCTGTGGACCGGCTACCGCGGGTGGGCAGCCGGCAACCTCAATTTCGGTGCGCTCGGTGGCAGCACGCTGCGCCTGGTCCTCGCCCTGATCGTGCTGATGTTTTTCATGTTGTCGTAATCAGGAGTCCTTGCTATGAACCTCTACCGTCGTTGCCATCGCCCGCTCGCTCTGTTCCGGAAATCCTGTCCGCAAGTCCTGTTCGGTAGCCTAGTGCTGCTGAGCTCGACGCTGGCCTGGGCTGACCTACCGACCATGGAAGCGCCCTCTCGCGGCGAAGGTTCGGGTCTGATCGACACCATCAAGAACTACGCCTACGACGGCGGCATTCTGCTCGGCCTGTTGATAGCCACTCTCGCCTTCCTCGGCGTGGCTTGGCATTCGCTCACCGTCTACGCCGACGTGCAGAACCAGCGTAAGACTTGGAAGGATCTCGGCGCGGTGGTCGGCGTCGGCGCGCTGCTAGTGGTGGTGATCCTGTGGTTCCTCACCAAAGCTGCGACGATCCTGTGAGGTCATCATGTCCGACTCCCCAGCCACTCTGCCTGACGGAACGCTGACCTTCCTCCCGGAGCGCCTCAACCATGACCCGGCCGTTCTTCGCGGGCTCACCAACGACGAGATGTGGGTCGCGCTGATCGTCGGCGCAGGGCTAGGTGTGATTCTCGGTGCGCCGCTGGCGGTGGCCACCGCCTCCATCGCTACCCTCCCCACCTGCATGTTCATTTGCATGGCTTTGGTGTTGCTGGGCGGCGGCAAGCTGATGCGCCGAGCCAAGCGCGCCCGGCCGGAAACCTGGTTGTACCGGCGTCTACAGTGGCACTTGGCAGTGCACTGGGGCATCGGCACTCATCAGCTGATCCTGCATTCGGGGCCCTGGACCGTCCGCCGTACACGTCGACATGTGAGGGCTGTTGAATGAGCCGCTTCCGCAACAAAGTCGACGCGCAGCAGGCGCATATCTTCAGCCTGCGTCTGGCCGTATCGATCCTGGCACTGCTGTGCTGCGGGCTGTGGTACGGCTGGCAGTCCGCACCCTCCGAGCTGACCATTCATGTGCCGCCCGATCTGCGCTCCGGCAGTACGCGCAAGTGGTGGGATGTACCCCCGGAAAACATCTACGGCTTCGCTCTGTACATCTTCGGCCAACTCAACCGCTGGCCAACCGACGGTGAGGTCGACTACCACCGTGCCATCTTTGCTCTGCAGCCCTACCTGACACCGGCGTGCAAGACCTTCTTCGACGGTGACTTCGAGTACCGCAAGGCCGCCGGCGAACTGCGCGGCCGGGTGCGCGGGGTGTACGAGGTGCTGGGCCGCGGCTACAGCGACGATCCCGACTTGCGCGTGAAGCAGCTGGATAAGCACAGCTGGCTGGTCAAACTCGACCTCAATGCCGACGAGTACTACGCCGCCGAGCCGGTGAAACGCGTCGTCGTGCGCTACCCGCTGCGTGTGGTGCGCTTCGACGTCGACCCCGAGCACAACAAGTGGGGCCTGGCCCTGGACTGCTACGAAGGCACACCGCAGAAACTGACGCTGCCTGGAGGTGCGGGATGATGCGTGTCTTGATCATGATTCTGGCGGTTGCCGCAGGTTGGTGTTCTGCAGTCGGTGCGATCGAGGTCAAATACTGGGACCGCCTGCCGCTGGCCGTACCGCTTACGGTGGGCCAGGAGCGGGTCTTGATGCTGGATGAGGATGTGCGTGTCGGGCTGCCCAGTGCGATCGCTGGCAAGCTGCGCGTGCAGTCCGTCGGCGGCACGGTCTATCTGCGCGCCGCTGAAACCCTTCCCCCTACCCGGCTGCAACTGCAGTCGGTGAAGTCAGGTGACATCATCCTGATCGACATCGAGGCGCTCGAGGGCAGCGAGGCACTGGAGCCGGTCAGGATCGTGGGCCAGGCTTCGGTACCGGGCGTGGAAGCTGCGAAGGAGGCGGCACCGGCAGCTACGCCGGTACCTGTGGTGCTCACCCGCTATGCGGCGCAGAACCTCTATGCGCCCCTGCGTACCGTGGCACCACTGCCCGGTGTGCGACGGGTGCCGCTAAGCGACGCCGTTGCTTTCAGTTCGTTGCTGCCCACCGAGCGGGTTTCGATCAAGGCACTCGCGGCCTGGCGGCTGGGCGACTACTGGGTGACGGCGGTAAAGATCGTGAACCGCGGTCCTGGCAAGGTCGCGCTGGACCCGCGTCACCTACAGGCCACGCTGTACGCCGCAACCTTCCAGCATGCGGACCTAGGTCTCACCGGTACGCCTGAAGACACCACCGTGGCATACCTCGTCACCCGCGGCGGCGACCTGAAGCACGCGCTGCTGTTGCCCCCGCCAAAACCGGAGGCTGCCGATCATGAAAGCTAACGGCCTGCTGAAATGGTTTGTGCCTGCGGTCCTGCTGGGCATCGTGCTGATCATCATCAAGTCCTGGGTGACCGCGCCGGATGGCCAGCCCACTCACGATCCGGAGAATGCCACGCTCAGCGCGGAACAGGCCAAAGCCTTGGGCATCGCCGGCGACACCCCACGCGACACCGTGGCCACGCTGATCGGCCAGGTAAAAGCGATGCGCAGCGAAATGCAGATGTTGAAGAAAGGCAACGATGCCCTGCAGACCGAGAACAACCGGCTGCGCACGCGCGAAGGCAATATCGATACGCGCATCCAGAGCACGCTGAGCAGTGTCACCCAACAGGTTACCGAACAGCGCCAGCAGGCCAACGATGCACGGCAGAAGGCCGAGCAACAGCACCGCGAGACCCAGGGGCTACTCTCCAGGCTCAAGGATCAGCTCACCGGTAAGCCCGCCGTAAAGTCGGATGTTCCTGCGGGCTTCGGTCTTGAGCCAGGCGACGAGCAGCAGTTTGCAGGCCCTCAGGCACCGGCAGATGCGGTGCAGTGGATCGAACCATCGAATTCCCGCGCCGGCCAAGAGAACACCGGCAAAGCCGAGGGACCGCTGTCGTCGTTGACCTCGAAGTTCAAGGATCTGCACGGTCTGGACGACAACGCCATCGACCGTGGCCAGGATCGCTTGCGTGCCGTCGCCAAAGGCGAACGTGACCTGGAGAACGCCCAGGACCGTACCGAAGGTGCCCGCCCCGTCTACACCATCCCCGAGAATTCGACGCTGATGGGCTCGATCGCCATGACCGCGCTGATTGGCCGGGTGCCGGTGGACGGCACAGTGAACGATCCCTATCCGTTCAAGGTGCTGGTGGGGCCAGACAACCTCACTGCCAACGGCATCGACCTGCCGGACGTGGTCGGCGCGGTAATGAGCGGCACCGCTGCGGGTGACTGGACGCTGTCCTGCGTGCGTGGTCAGGTCGAGTCGATCACCTTTGTCTTCGGCGACGGCACCGTTCGCACGGTGCCGCAGCCGCAGAAGGTCGTCAGCCGCAATCGCAGCAGCACCCAGACCTCTGACACCGAGAAGATCCGCGGCGGCCTGGGCTACATTTCCGACCCCTACGGCATCCCCTGCATTTCCGGTGAGCGCCGCTCCAACGCCCAGCAGTACCTGGGCAGCCAGAGTCTGATCACTGCGGCCGGCGCCGGCTTCGCCGCGGCCTTGGGCAGCGAGCAAACCAACACCTCCTTCATTAATTCGGCCAGCGGCAGCCTGGGTTTGAGCCAGAACAGCGGCAACAGCGCGCTGAACTCGGTGATCAGCGGTGGCATTGGCGACATCCGTGAGTGGATCAACAAGCTCTACGGCGAAGCCTTCGCCGCCATCTACGTGCCCCCTGGGGCCAAGGTGGCTCTGCACCTGGACCACGAAATCAGCATCGATTACGAACCAAAAGGCCGGAGAGTGAACCATGAAAGCCCATCCGTTTCGGTACTGGATCTGGATTAGCCTGCTGCTCGGCCTGCACTTGGCCGGTTGCTCCACCAGCAAAGAGGAAATGCTGCCCCATGGCGATCACACCATGCTTGATATCTGGAACGGCGGTGGCTCGGTCGGTACTCAGCAACAGCTGCTGGAGGCGCGGGGCGAACTGCGTCGCCCGGTGCTGGATCCCGAGCGCCTGATGAACGACCAGAGCGCCTATACGCGCACTGCGGCCAACGAAATCCGTGCCCAGTTTCCGCGTCTGCCTAACCCAGACCTGGTCATGTACGTCTACCCGCACCTGGCCGGTACCCAACAGGCACCGGTGCCTGGCTACTCGACCGTATTCCCGTTGTACGAGAAGGTCGAGTACGCGCTGCCCGGCGAGCGCCTGGACGATCTGTGATGGCCGATGACGCGAGTCGCGACCCGCTACGCTGGAGGCCTTGGCGCGAGGCGCAGCGTCGGCGCGCCACGCTGGCCGATGAGGCCGCCCAGTACGCGCACAACCCCAGCTTCGCCGACCACCTGCCCTGGGTCGAATACCTCGAAGATGAGCAGTGCTTTTTGCTCGATGACAACCGTTCCGTGGGGGCCGTGTTCGAGCTGCAACCAATCGGCACCGAGGGCCGCGAGCCCGAGTGGCTAATGGCGGCACGCGACGCCCTGGAAGATGCGCTGCAGGACAGCTTCGACGAGCTCGATCAGGCGCCTTGGGTGGTGCAGTTCTTCTGCCAGGACGACAGTGATTTTGCCCCGTACCTTGAACGCCTGGAGCGCTACATCGCGCCGCGCGCGCGAGGTACGCCGTTCACCGAGGCTTTCCTCGCGTCGATGCAGCGTCACCTCGACGCCGTCGGCAAACCGGGCGGGCTGTTCGACGACCATGTGGTGTCTCACCTGCCGTGGCGCGGCAGCAATCGGCGTATTCGCCTGGTGGTCTATCGCTGGCTCGGGGAGCAGGCTGACGAGGATGGGCAGAACCCGGTTCAGCTGTTGAGCCGCACCTGCGACCGCTTGGTGGCCTCGCTGCAGGCCTGCGGGGTCAGCCCTCGACGGTTGACCGGGCGCGACTTCTACGCCTGGTTGTTGCCCTGGTTCAACCCGGCCCCTGCCCTCACCGAAGAAACGCCTGCCGCGTTCTATCGACGTGTGCCTTATCCGGAAGGGGATGACGGCGAGGAGCTGCCGCTGCCGTTCGACCACGATTTCGCCGAGCGGCTGTTCTTTCAAGAGCCGCGCTCCGATAGCGAGCAGGGTCTGTGGTACTTCGATCAACAGCCCCACGCCGTGATGGTGGTCGACAAGCTACGCAGGCCACCGCATATCGGCCAGCTGACCGGTGAAACACGCAAGGGCGAAGCGTTGAACGCCTTGTTCGATCAGTTGCCCGAGCAGGCGGTGATGAGCCTGACCTTGGTGATCACACCCCAGGATGTGCTCGAGGAGCAGCTCAATCGTCTGGCGCGCAAAGCCATCGGCGAGAACCTCGCCTCGACCCAGACACGCCAGGACGTGGAAGAGGCCCGCGCGCTGATTGGTCGCCAGCACAAGCTGTACCGCGGCACGTTGGCGCTGTACTTGCGCGGCGCCAATGAACAGCAGCTGCGCCAGCGTTCGGTCCAGGCTGCCAACGTGCTGCTAGGTGCCGGCCTGCAGCCGGTGCGCGAGGGCGATGAAGTGGCCGCGTGCAACAGCTACCTACGCTGGTTGCCGATGGCCTACAACCCGGCGCGGGACACACGTAACTGGTACACCCGACTGCTGTTTGCCCAGCACGTCGCCAACCTGCTGCCGCTCTGGGGTCGCTGCATCGGTACCGGCAACCCGGGCATCACCTTTTTCAACCGTGGCGGTGCGCCGCTGTCGTTCGATCCGCTGTCACGCTTCGACCGCTCGATGAATGGCCACCTGCTGTTGTTCGGCCCGACCGGCGCCGGCAAGTCGGCCACCTTGGTCTCAATCCTCATGCAGGTCATGGCCGTGTACCGGCCACGTTTGTTTATCGTCGAGGCGGGCAACTCCTTTGGTCTACAGGGTGACTATTTCGCCACCCTCGGGCTGTCCATCAACAAGGTTCAGCTCAAACCGGGCAGCGATGTGAGCCTGGCGCCGTTCGCCCATGCCCGGCGCCTAATTGAACATCCAGACCAGGTCGCCAGCCTGTCGACTGAAGATCTGGATGAGGCCGCGCCGGACAGTGACGAGCAGCGCGATGTGTTGGGCGAGCTGGAGATTACCGCGCGGCTGATGATCACCGGCGGCGAAGCCAAGGAAGAGGCGCGCCTGACCCGAGCAGACCGCAGTCTGATCCGCGAGTGCATCCTCGACGCCGCCCGACATTGCGCGACGACTGAGCAGCAGGTGCTGACCCGCCATGTCCGCGATGCCCTGCGTAAGGTCGCCAGCGACACCCATCTGCCCGACAAACGCCGCGAGCGAGCGCAGGAGATGGCCGAGTCGATCGACCTGTTCTGCCAGGGTTTCGAAGGTGCCTTGTTCGACCGGCCCGGCACACCTTGGCCGGAGAGCGACGTGACGATCGTCGACCTCGCCACGTACGCCCGTGAGGGTTACGAGGCGCAGATGTCGATCAGCTACATCAGCCTGATGAACACGGTAAACAACATCGCTGAGCGCGATCAGTACCTGGGACGACCGATCATCATGGTCACCGACGAAGGCCACATAATTACCAAGAATCCGCTGCTGGCACCCTTCGTGGTCAAGGGCACGAAGATGTGGCGCAAGCTCGGTGCCTGGTTCTGGCTGGCAACGCAGAACATGGCCGACTTGCCCGACGCGGCGCAGACCATGCTCAACATGATCGAATGGTGGATCTGCTTAAACATGCCGCCAGCGGAAATTGAGGAAATAGCCCGCTTCAAGAAACTCACGCCGGCGCAGAAAGCGCTGCTGCTCTCCGCAAGCAAGGCCTCGGGCAAGTACACCGAGGGCGTCGTCCTGTCGAAGAACCTAGAGACGCTGTTCCGCGCGGTACCACCGAGCCTATACCTCGCCTTGGCCATGACCGAGCCCGAGGAAAAAGCTCAGCGCTGGCGATTGATGGAAGAGCACCAGCAGTCCGAGCTGGAAGCCGCCCTGCAGGTCGCGGCGGAGATTGATCGCCTGCGCGGCATCTCGTGAACGACACCGTCAGGGCTATCCGAGCCCTTCTGCTTAGTAAAAATTAGAAAAGAGCACATTTGTACTCCTTCGCCATTTTGCTCATCTCGCGCCGCTAAATCGAGCGCCCGACGAAACCGATCACCCCGGACTCGGTTTGTCCGCCCTCCTCCAGCACCGGATCCGGGATGCTGAAACTTGGCGCACGGATGCACACCGCTGCCACCTGCCGAGCGTTTCCCATGAACGTCACCGCCTTCACCCGAAGCAAAGCGCCTAAACCCAGAACGGCTCGCCGTGGCCGAGCCTTCACCGCGGCAGCTCTGCTGGTCGCCGCCGAGCAGTGCCTGGCATTGACCACGCCTACCATCATCGCCTCCGTCGGGTCGCTGCAGTGCCTGGAGTACCGAGTCGTCGGAATCTGCTACTGGCTGCTATGCACACCCTTCGGCTGCACGGTGCGCACCTCACCGAAGATCCGTCACTTCATTCCCGAGTTGGTGATATCGAGCTATGCCGACACGGGCGCCAATCCCTGGAGCGAGATGTCCGCGCTGTCGATGCCGACGCCGGCGTCGCAAGGGGGTGGCAACCTGATCACGCCTTCGCCGCAGCGCGATAACCTGCCCAGGTTCAAGAATGTCGACGGCATTGGCCATCCCGGCGGGGCAGCCCTCACAGCTCTCGCGCATACATTCGGATATGCCTGCCCAAGCGGAGCCGTGCCGTTTGCGCCCTACTACCTCAGCACGCTCGACCCGTTGGCGTGGCGCCAGGCGATCCCCGAGTCCGTCTACCCACAGGCACTGGTCCCGGGGATGCGCGAGATCGGCAACCAGGCACTCGGAGACATGTGGGGCAGCGTGTATCCGCGCCACGGTTTTCTGGTGCAACCTGATGATTTCAAGGCGGCTGCCGTGATGGCCCAGCGCGCCAGCGACTTCATCACCCGCGTCGGCCAGCCGCACGTTTATCTTCCGCTGCAGCCGATACCGGCTCCCGGCTATTGGCCGCCGCAGCCGGTGATGGAGAACAACGTCGACAACCACCGCTGGCAGTTGCTGGTTCCGGTGATCCAGAACACCTGCGTCATCTTCCCCAGCCCAACGATCCAGAGCGCCGACGGCGCCTATGCCTGGTCGCTGTGGCGGCCCTACCGCTGCTGCCAGCGTATGGGTCAGACGTTTCTGTTCAGCATCGACTTTGATGGAGGCCAGTGATGAAAAACCTCGCGCTCGGGTTGGTGTGCTTCCTTGTGTCTGCCGCAGGCCATGCCGCAGAGAACGGCTACCACCTCGGTGACCAAGCCCAGGTCCTGGATGACCGCGTGATGTACACCATCGGCGGCGGCTCCGCGGCAGGAGCGCCCTCCTCGCTTTACCGTCCAAACGGCCTCGGCGTCGGCATGTCCTGGCGGGCCAACATGATGTGCGGAAACATGAACCTCTCGAACACCCTGCAGAACCAGCTCAATGGTACCACCCAGGGCTTCCAGCAGATCATGGGCAACGTCATCCAGAACGCCACACAAGCGGTGATGTCGCTGCCGGCGATGATCATCCAGCGCGCCAACCCTGGGCTGTATGAGCTGCTGAGTAATGGCGTGCTGCAGGGACGCATCGACTTCGATCGTTCCAAGCTCACCTGCCAAGCGATGGCGGCAAAAATGGCCGACAAGGTCGACCAGGCCGGATGGGGTGCGCTGGCCCAGAACCAGGAGATGCAGCACAACCTTGAGCAGTCCGGCGGCGATGCCGTAATGGCGGTAAAGGATACCGAGTCGAACAACGGCAACAACGGCGTCAGCTGGGTCGGTGGGCAGAAAGCCGGAGGTAACGGACAGCAACCCATCCGGGTGACTTCGGATGTGGTAAAGGCCGGCTACAACCTGCTGCACAACCGATCCGTCGAGGACACCTCGGCCGTCGGTTCGGGCTGCCAGAATGGCGCCATCTGCCAAGCCTGGTCGAGCCCCGAGGAGGCCTCGGAATGGGCGACACGGGTGCTCGGTGAAACCGAGGTGGAAACCTGCGATGACTGCGAGACGCTGCGTGTAACCGCCGGTACGGGCCTGTCGCCGCTGATCCAGGAAACCTACACGAAACACCTGGAAGGCCTGCAGCACATGGTCTCGGGTGCCGACCAGCCTACCCCAGAGAACCTCAGCAAGGTCTCCAGCCCCTTGTTGCAGGTCTCTCGCGGCGTCATCGAGGGGCTGCGCGATGACCCCGACCAGAACTTGCTGGCCCGGCGCCTGGCCAGTGAGACCGCGCTGTCCAGCGTGATCTACAAGGCGATGCTGCTACAGCGCACGCTGTTCGCCGGCAGCCACGAACCGAACGTGGCATCGGCGCAGCCCGCCACCACCGCCCTCAACAGCAACGTCGAAACCCTGGAACGGGAGATCCGCCTGCTGCAAACCGAGCTGCAGGTACGCCAGTCGCTGGCCACCAATACCGCCAGCCTGGTCCTTGATCGCCACGCCGGCGGCGCCGACGCCTCGCGCAGTATTGATCAGCGCGATCCGGAGCCGGACCGACTGCGTCGGGCTGACCAGGAAAGGAGCACGCCATGATGCCGATTTCTGTGAGGTCCATGATCGCCCAAGTGCTGCTGATCCTCGGCACCATGCTGATCATGTTGCTGATTGCCTGGATGGCACTACAACTGCCCGCTGCCCAACTGGATGGGCTCGCACCAACGCGGGCAACTGCCGCCTACTTCGCGTGGTGGCGCGCCCTGCTGTACACCCTGATATTCACCGGTTGGGCCGCAGCGTTGCGTATGCGAGCTACGCCTGTGGACCAGCAACGGCTAAAGCGTCTGGGGTTGATCGGCTTCAGTTCGATCATCCTGGTCGAGCTGTCTCGCGTGTGAGGTGCAGCCATGAACATGAGCACCAACAGCTACCTTGAGTACTACCTGTCGCTGCTGGCCTGGATCATCAACAACGGCATCTGGAACACCTTGGCGGACACCGGGCTGTTCGCCGCCCCTTTCGGTGCGATCATCCTCCAGGAATGGCTATCAGCTCGCCAACAGGGTGCCGACGAGGGCAATAAGGGCCTGCTGTCGATCCCTCGCGTAGAGAACCGGCTGTGGATGAGCTACGTGGTCATTCTGTTCGGCTGTATGCCGTTCTTCCCGTTGAGCCTTTCATCCGTGACTTTCGACGATGCCGCGAGCCAGCGCTGTGGGGTGTCCATGGCCAGGCCTGCCGACACGGCCTGGGGCACGACCTTCAATACCATCGGCGAGAAGTCAGCAAACGTGCCGGTGTGGTGGTTCCTCGTGCATGCCATGAGCAAAGGCATTACCGCCGCAGCGACCGCGTCGATTCCCTGCGCACCCGACATCCGGGCGATGCGCATGGAGATCGACAGCTCGCGGATCAACGACCAGGTACTGCTGCAGGAAGTCGCCGACTTCACCCGAGACTGCTACGGCTTTTCGCGCTCGCGGCTGTTCACCAATCGGCCCGAGCTGGACGAGTCGCAAAGCTACGATGCGTCCTGGATAGGCTCGACCTACCTGCTCAACACACCGGGCTACTACGATATTGATCGCTCGCGAATGCCCAGGGCCGATTGGCCGTACGACGAGACCCGAGACACCTCCCTGCCCAAACTCGACAGCGGCGCCGGCTACCCCACCTGCAAACAGTGGTGGAGCGACGGCACAATCGGACTGCGCGATCGCTTGGTGGCCGAGGTTGATCCATCGCTGCTCTCGCAGCTGCGGGGCTGGCTGACGGGGCACACTTCTACAGAAGTCGAAGACGCCACCTTACGCGAGCTGGTGAGTCCACGGCAGCAGTCTTTGAGCATGGCGCCTGGGCAAGTGTTCCAGGACTACGGCAGCAGCGCCCGTGGCGGTTCGCTGACGCAAGGGCTGAACAACCTGGCCACCAACACCGGCCTGGCCCTCGGCTCATTTAGTAATTTCCCGGCGATGAATGCGCTGCGCGCGGCATTGCCGATGGTCCAGGCCTTTCTGATCATGGGCACGATCATCAGTCTGCCGCTGGTGCTGCTGATCAGCACTTACCAGCTCAAGGCGCTCATGACGATCACGTTCGCACTGTTCACGCTGCACATGCTGACGTTCTGGTGGGAGCTCGCGCGCTGGATCGACTCGAGCATGCTGGAAACTCTGTACAACCAGGTATCGGTCACAGACCAGGCGCTGTTGTCATTGCCGACAGCAGGCCTCATGGACGGGACAGTTACCGCGCAGGTGATCGAGTACGTGATGGGTGCAATGTTCGTAGTGCTGCCGATGTTTTTCCTCGGCGTCATGAGTTGGGCGGGATACAACGTGGGCAGCGGTATGCAAACGCTCCTCACCCGGGGATCAGAAGGTGCTCAGGTACAAGCAGAAAAGGGATCTTCACAGATCATGTCCGGTGCCCGCAGACTCAAGTAACCAATCACCTGGGGGCCCCGTTATCGTCGTACATTTCTGGGAATCTAAGATGATGTCGAGGGTGGCTCATTTCATGGATCCGGGGCTCTCTCTCAGTACTGATTGGCAGCGCGGCAATGGTCCATAAAGCAAGCATCCCGAGCGCGAGAGATATCGCAACTGAAGCAACGACGAGCATCAGGATCAACTTAACTACCTGAAAGCCAATTTTGCGATATTTGAACGGCACGGCGGCCAAAACGCGGGAGTTCAAAACCGTGGATTCGAATCTGTTCACCACTCGACCAGCACCAACCGCAGCGCGAATAAGATGCTTGCCGATACCGGTGCTGCCAGAAGCCGAGGATGCTTGAGTCGACATTTGATTGCCTCCCTTACCTATAACCGCGCACGCGGTCCAGCCGCTACCGCTAATTTGGATCCAAGCTTTAGCTTACTCCTCTGTCGCTGAATTCCATGACCGTTGATCACTTAGACAACGCGGATTATCGCCGGTGGCGCTCAATGGATAGGGAACATTGCCTTCGCCGAAAAGCACCGTTGACGCAGTGCCGGTTCGCTTGGTAAATCAAGTGTGCAATCGCTGGTTTTCCAGCACCCCAGGTAGCCATAACCTTGGAGGCTACGTCACACATGTGATGGTTACCCCAAAATGCGATACGCGTTCGGCAGCTCGCATGGTCACCGTTCCCCGGTGATGAACGCTTTCTACTCCCCCGGGTTCACTGAACCTGCGTTTTCGTTGCACCCTACTCACATCCATTCCAGTGCTGGGAACTCTCCCACACGGGATGGCGTTCCTCCGCACCCTCTGGAGGATCTCATCATGCTGCGTTTCACAGGCACTGAACTTCACGCCGTGCTGGCCGAGGCCGGTATCAATGGTTGCAGATTGATACTGGTCAAGGACCACGGTGTTTACCTCATGTCCGAGATTGGCGAAAGCAAGCCGGATGGCGGTGGCCGCAAACGCGTGGCCTATGCCACTGGCTGCAACCCCAACGTCGACGACTTCGACACCTGGTGGAATCGCGCCCGCGATGAATTCGGCGGCGACGATTTTGCCGAGTACTTCGACATTGATGATCCTGTCCTCGCCAGCCTTCGCGGTACCGCAGGATCGCTGGTGGTGGAGGCCACGTCCACCCACCTGTACCTGGCCGCCGAGGTTGACCCCGCAGGCAAGTCTTGAACGCAGAAGCGAGCTCCACGCGTTCCCAGAGCGGCACCTTAACCGGCCTCTCTGGGCGCCTCTCGCATCCTTTTTCAGTCGGTTGAAGATCGCCGTTTGTCAGGAGTCCAAGGACGGAAGTCTTCGCTGGAACTCCCTGGATAGAGCCCTCCATATGAGGTGTAGATCGGAGATTGACCTCACGTCCAAGCGCGGTTTAATAGATGGACGCCCCCTGCTCAATGCCTTGTTCAGATTGAGCAAGTCCACGCACGAACCTCACATGAGGTGTCGCGGGATCAGCTACGCGGAGGTCCCAATGTCCAGGATGAAGCGCTTTTCCGATGCGGTGGTACTGAGCCCAGGTGTCTGGCAGCAGTTCATTGCACCTGCCACAGGCGAGGAACCGATTGGACAGTCAGCCATGCGCTTGGCAGACCTGCTCAACAGAGTACTGAACTCGGTACCGCGTACCTCACACTGCCCCATTGAGCTGCAACTCGACTACTCGCGGCGCAACGGCACTTCGGTATCTGCTCACTTGCCGCAGCTTCAACTGGCTCGCATCACGCCACACTGCGGCCCGGTTTTTCTGCTCATCAGGCTGCCCGGCGAAATCGTAGTCGATATCGCCGCCCTCTGACCCTGTCAACACCGCTACTGCCTCACTACCCCACCGGGAACCCTTCCCGGCTGGGCAGCGTTCCCCCTACACGCCCGGAGAACGCCATGTCCGATATCTACCTGGATGTCACCAACAAGATCGTCAGCGCCTTGAGCCAAGGCGTGATCCCCTGGATCAAACCCTGGACCACCACCGGTTCAAGTGCTGACTCCCCTTTTCCCATCAACGCCATCACCCGACGGCCCTACGCCGGCATCAACATTCCACTGCTGTGGGCCGAGGCGCGCCTGCGAGGTTTCACCCAGGATCGCTGGCTGACCTTCAACCAGGCACGCAAAGCTGGTGGCCATGTGCGCAAGGGCGAGCAATCCACCCTCGCGGTGCTGTACAAACCGATGAGCAAGGAGGCGCACGACGAAGACGGCCAGGTCGTTCGCGATGACCAGGGCAATATCAAAATGGTGCAGTTCGCCCTCTTGCGCACGCACTGCCTGTTCAACATCGAGCAGACCGAAGGCATGCCTGACGAGCAGCCAGTCCTTGATGAGCTCACCGAGCCGCCCGCCTTCATCGACCATGCCCCGGCCGAGCAGCTGCTGCTAGCCAGCGGCGCGCAGATCGAGCATTGCTATGGAGATAGCGCGTTCTATCAGCCGCTACGCGATCGCATCCAGCTGCCCACCAAGGCCCAGTTCGAAGACGTCGGCAGCTACTACGCGACGGCCCTGCATGAGCTGACTCACTGGTCGGGTCATCGATCGCGCCTGAACCGCGACGGCATCACCGGCGGGCACGCGTTCGGCTCCGCAGCCTATGCCTTCGAGGAGTTGGTCGCGGAAATGGGCGCAGCGTTTCTCTGCGCACTGACCGCCACCCAGGGAGAATTGCGCCACGAGGAGTACCTGGCCTCCTGGCTGAAGATCCTCAAGGAAGACAAGCGCGCGATCTTCCGCGCCAGTGGCCAAGCCCGTGAGGCCTCGGAATACCTATTGGCACTGCAGTCCGACCACGCCATAGAAGCGACTCAGCGACTCACGGCGTAATTTCCCTTAAATCGAGTAGGAGGCGGCTTCACAGCCGCCGTCCTCTCACACCACCGTGCGTACGGTTCCGTACACGGCGGTTCAGGTTATACGGCTAAGCCGGTTTATCGTATCCAGTATCGAGACCAGTCCGAACCTATCCCATAGCCTCTTCGGTAGCGCCTGATTCACATGAGATGCTCCCGAGTTCCACCACGGGCCTCGGCCATTAAAGGCCGATTTACAGGCACGTTCTTCGCTCAGGCCCAGGCGCATCAGGTTGCGCGCCCTCGTTGAGGGCCGTTTCCATTGACGCCAGATGACGCAGCGAAGTTTATGCCTGACCCAACCATCCAATTTCTCAAGTGGGCGTTTGCTCTGGCTGAGCTTGAAGTAGCCAGCCCAGCCTCGCAGGACAGGATTGATTCGCTCGATGACGGTCGCCACTTTGCGAGCCCTTACACTGCGCAGCAGTATTCTGAGTCGGTCGCGTATGCGCCCCAGGCTCATTGTTGCCACGCGCAGCCTTGGTTGCTGGTGCCTGCTCATCCCGTAACCCAAGTAGTCACACTTCCAAGCCCCTGCTACTTGGCTCTTCTTCCGGTTCACCGTCAGTTTCAAACGATGGCACAGGAAGCGCTCGATACTGGCCAACACCCGCTCGCCCGCCCGAGGACTGCGCACATAAATGTTCGCATCATCGGCGTAGCGCACGAAGCGATGACCCCGCCGTTCCAATTCGCGGTCGAGCTCATCCAGAAGGATATTCGACAGCAACGGCGAGAGTGGGCCGCCTTGCGGTGTCCCCTCTTGCCGTTGGCTGACGATACCGCCCGACATGGCCCCAGCTTCAAGGTAGCGGCGGATGAGCCTAAGCACTCGCTTGTCTTCGACGCGACGCTGCAAGCAGGCCATCAGGATGTCGTGGTTGACCCGATCAAAGAACTTTTCCAGATCAAGCTCCACGCACCAGCGATGCCCCGCCGCCACATGGGAGCGGGCCATTTCAACGGCTTGGTGAGCGCTTTTGCCCGGACGAAAACCGTAGCTGTAGTCCGAAAACAGCGGATCGAAGAGTAGCGTGAGTTGTTGCTGTAATGCTTGCTGGATCAGGCGATCCACGACGGTGGGGATTCCCAGTTGCCGTGTGCCGCCCTGCGGCTTGGGAATTTCAACCGCTCGCACTGCTTGGGGATGGTATTCACCGGCCAGCAACCTGGCCTTGAGGGTTGGCCAATACTGTTTCACGTAGCCCGCCAAGTCAGCGACCGTCATGCCATCGGCACCCGGAGCCCCCTTGTTGCTAACCACGCGTTGATACGCACGCCTGAGGTTGGCCGGTGCAAGCACCCGCTCCATCAGCGTGTCCGGCTCCGCGTTCGTCCACGTCGCTGACGCCGCCGGCACCTTTGCACTGTCAGGCATCACCCTCGGCTTCTGGCCGGGATTCGGAGTGACAGATTCCGTTGTAGGAAATTTCTGCATTACGGCTACCAACGAGACAGTGACGCCTACTAGCGGCATAACCTGTTCGGCCCTTGGTGGCGCGGTTATCCGCCACTTACTACGGCTTCGGCTGACTTCTGCACGTTCATCCCGTCGCCTCTCGACGCTCGGTAGCACATCGGCAAACGTGCAGATCTCCCAGGGTAATTCGCGCGACCTTCCTGCTTATGCCTGTCGGATTTACGTCACAGCGCCCCGTGCAAGTATTGGGCTTTGACGATTTGGGCCGCCTCACCCCGCTGTGCCGCCTCTATCCGCTTCCTGTTCGTCAGGCCAGCAGTTTGCCTCGGGCTTCCTTCAGATTCGCGGTCACCCACGACACCCTTGCCTCCGGCTAACACTTCCCCTTGCCGGGTGTGTAGAGGACTTTCACCTCCAAGTCACCCGCTTTGGCCACCACAACCAAGCGGGTTGCGCTACGCGCAACGCGCCATGCCTGGCGCACCCAGCAAAAAGGCCCCGATTTGGGGCCTTTGTTTTGCCTGCAGCGCCGTGGATCGGCCGCTGCAAATGCGCAGTCGATTACTGCAGCCAGCTCTCAACGGTATCCGAGCCGTGTTCCTGCTTCCACTGCTTGAGGATCTTGTGATTGCCACCCTTGGTTTCCACGACCTCGCCACTGTGCGGGTTCTTGTAGCGCTTAACTTCACGCGGCTTGCGCTGAGCTCCGCTCGACACGCTTGCGGCACCCACGCTCACGCCCTTGGACGGGTCCAGAATGGTGATCACCTGGCGCAGGCTCATGCCGTACTCTTCCAGCAAGGCTTTCAGCTTCTGTTCAAACTCGATCTCCTGCTTCAGGCCGGAATCGTTTTTCATCGCATCCAGCTGTTGAAGTTGCGCGGCCAGCTGCGCTTCCAGTGCTTTGAATTCAGCAAGTTTGGACATGAGAGATCTTTCCTAGGTATGAGACATGTGAATGCATAATAACTGAGACACACTCAATATCCGAGTATTAATTCCCAATCTAAGAGTCATTTAATGCGCATTAATTGCAAAACTCTGTGACAGATCAGTCAGCCAAGTTCTGACAGAGATGCGCCACCACTTCGCGAGGCGCCCCGCTGCTGCCAATCTTGAACAAGATGTCGCGCTGGCTGCGCGGCAACTTTTTCGCACAGCGCTTGGCGGCAGACCGAATGGCAGCATCTGTGCCATGAATTCGGTCCGCCAGCAACACGATCAATACAGCATCACTCAGCGTCATCAGCGCCCCAGCTCAGAAAAATGATGCCGGTCAGTCTACCCCCACTCGAAAGGGTCGGCTATGCCGATCGACCGGCTAATCCGATGCGCCACACTTCGGATTATCGCACTCGCGAAAAAGGCAAAGGCGGTAAAGGGTAATGGTGTCAATGGAAGGGGGCGCAAGGGTAAGAGACTTATCCGAAAAGGCAAAAGGACCTTTTGAACGCAAGGCAGGTACTGCGATGAGATGCTGGTGGTTCAAACCGCAAAAAGGCCTTCCCGAAGAAACCACCCCCGCCGTCGTGGGCTTTCATCAACCTCTAACGGCGGAATCACTGCTTGCTGCCAGCCACCGGAAAAGGCTACTCGAGCGCATCTGGCAATACACGGCCCTCTCCCCGCTACAGTTCGAACAACTCTACCTCGAACCGATTCATCGCTACGCCACCTATGTACAGCAACTACCGGCCAGTGAGAGCCATCACCATGCCTATCCAGGTGGCATGCTCGACCACGGTTTGGAACTGGTGGCGTGCAGCCTGAAGTTACGCCAGTCCTACTTACTCCCCAGTGGTGCCGCACCGGAAGACCAAGCTGCGCAGGCTGATGCCTGGAGCGCCGCCATTGCCTACGGCGCCCTGCTGCATGACGTTGGTAAAATTGCCGTCGATGTCCAGGTGGAGTACCAGAATGGTGAACGCTGGCACCCCTGGCACGGCCCCATGAACCAGCCTTACCGCTTCCGTTACAATACCGACCGGGACTACCAGCTACACGGTGCCGCCGCCGGGCTGCTGTATACGCAGATCTTGACGCCCGCGCTACTTGACTGGCTCAGCAGTTACCCTGAACTGTGGAAACAATTGCTCTCCTTGCTGGCCGACCACTACGAGCACGCCGGCACCCTCGGAGAGCTGGTCCTGCAAGCCGACCGGGTATCCACGGCACAGAACATCGGCGCCAACCCCACCAAAGCACTGCAGGCACCTAAACATTCGCTGCAGCATCACCTGCTGATGGGGCTACGCCACCTGGTCAAAAACGAGTTCAAGCTCAACCAGCCTGGGGCTGCCGGCTGGCTCACCGCGGATCATCTGTGGCTGGTCAGCAAAACCGCGACCGACAAACTGCGTGCCTACCTGCTGGCTCAATCGGTGGACGGTATTCCCTCCTCCAATATCGCCTTGTTCGATGAGCTGCAATCACATGGATTGGTGGATGCGACAGGTGAAGGGAAAGCGGTGTGGAGCGCCGCAGTCACAGACGGGGACTGGCAGTATCGTTTTACCTTTCTTCGCCTGCGGCCGGGCCTGATTTGGGCCGATGAGCCCCGGCCAGACTGCTTCAGCGGCAAGGTTGAGCCGTTAATCGACGGTTCCCTAACGACCGGTGAAACAAACGAACTATCTCCGGATCGGCATCCAGCGGCACCAAAAGTTAATCAACCCGTTGCCGTGCTGCGAGATCAGAAATTCGACTACCTCGACGATCTAATAGAAATGTTGCAAGTACCGGGCGAACACGAGAGTGGATCAGGCGCTGAAAAGACGCGATCCGCCACTGCTCCACCAGAGAATGCGGTGGGGCTGGCCTTTCTTGAGTGGCTGCGCCAAGGGGTTCACAGTCATCGCTTAGTGATCAACGACAGCAGGGCCAAGATTCACACAGTCAACGACACATTTTTTCTGGTTTCGCCAGGTATTTTCCAACGATATGCGGCCGAGCATCCAGAATTGGTCGGTAGAGATACCGAGAGTGATATCTGGCGCTGGGTCCAACGCCAGTTTGAGAAGTTGGAAGTTCATAAAAGACAGCCGAACGGCCAAAACATCTGGACCTGTGTGGTAAAAGGTCGACGCAAATCCGGATCACTCAATGGCTATCTGCTTCAGAACGGCATAAGCATTGCAAGTGCAATCCCAAATAATAATCCGCACTTGATATTATCGTCAGCCTAAAAAATAACACGCCAATTAAAAACAACACCTCAAAAACCAAACTCAGCATCGCAGAAGTGAGTGACAAATCACGAGAAAAACTAATCATGCATTTCCAAATGCACCAAGCGCGCGCCACATACGCCCAACCACAAACCAAACCACAATCGTTGCAAAAATCAGCAGACGTACGAGCCGTTACTATTACCTAACAACACATCCCTACCAACGGTGCACCTTATCCACGACTTGGCTCGCAAGATGGGCAGCGTAAACTTTTCGACAACGAGACCGACTTACTTATTGCCTCCTGATTGAAAGCACACTATATTAATAGCCGGTTACCACACCCAAGCACTGGCGATGGGGTGGCCGACTTGAGCCCAGTTAGTTTTCGCTCAAGACCAAAAGAAAAATTAGCCAACACTTGGGATATCATGGAAAAATTCATTTTTGAGGCGCTTTCAATAGAAAGGATGATCGCGCATACAATCTTCGCCAGAACCAAAGATGGCGTACTCGTTCCTCCACAGCTTTCCGAAGAGCTGATCCAGCTAGACGTCGACTCCAAAGATCTTCTTCAAGTACGAATCACTGATGCATTAGGCAGCAACTCTCACGGAATTGAGATAAATGCTGATAAAATTGATTCTTCGTCGTTCATGCAAAAATCGGCTGAAGCAATTCGAGCGAACGAAGCAAGATTTGTAGAGATTTCAAAAGTCATCGCAGCCGACCTCGCAGAGGCACAGACAAATCCCAAATGGCCCGGCGGCGTATTAATTGTGCTCACTGGTAAAGTCGGAAAGCACCAACACCCATTCCTCGCAGCAATCAAAGCAGAAACGGACAAGGGCTTCAATATTGTTGAAAAAAATGGATCAGTGAGCCTCACACTAATTAAAAAGATGCTACTTTCACAGACTCAGCGCCTCTATAAAATTGGTGTCAGCGTAGAAGTATCCTACGAACCTCCAATTGGGAGCCTGTACAAACTAGATAACTATAAGTTTTTCCTTTTTGACCATTTACTTACCAGCACAGAAACAAAAGCAGCTGCTGCTTATTTTTACAACGCGTTCCTAGGCATGAATATTTTGAAATCATCAAAATATCAGACCCGGAAGTTCTATGAAGAAACCAAGACCTATATCAACACACTACCCTTACCACAGCCAGAAAGAGTTGAGTTGATTGAGGCCTTGCGATCTGAGCTCAGAAGCAATAAGGGCACAATGTCTGTTTCTACATTCGCTGCAGAGCATATGCCAGTCGAGATAAAACCCGAGTATATCGCGGTGATGACTGCCAAAGGCCTTCCAGAAACAGCCATGGTCAAAGATCTTGCCTACATCAAGTCCAAGCTGCGGCGGCCTCGTCGTGTCGATTTTAGTACAGGAGTAAAAATCCAAGTACCCGCAGATTTAGATTTCCGAGATCATGTTCAAACACTGGGCCAAGAGAACGGCTACACTAACGTCAGAATTAAGGGCGCCGTGGAGAGCCAAGAGTAATGAAAATTGAGCAGTTTAAAGAACATCTTTCAGCTGCTCAACCCGGCCTCAAAGCTTGGGGAGAGCTCGTTAAAAAAAGTATAAAACGAATCTCAAAAGATCATGACATAAAGTTACAAATATTATCACTACGAGTGAAGGATATAGATTCCGCAATAGGGAAACTTGCGCGAAAGTCTTATACCAACCCGCTACAAGAAATGACCGACCTAGTCGGAGTCCGAGCAGTCTGCTTATTATCAGCCGATGTAGAAATACTCTGCCAGGCAATAACCGCAACATCCGGATGGGAAATTCAAAAATCAAGAGACACTTCAAAAGAATATGAAGAGGCGCCAGACAAATTTGGATATCAATCACATCACTTTGAGATTCGTCCAAAAACAGACTTAGAGCTGGGAGGATCTAAAATATCTAAAACAACTTGCTGCGAATTGCAAATCCGAACACTGATGCAGCATGCCTATGCAGAAGTTGTTCATGATAGTATTTATAAAAGCTCTTGGAAAGCCCCTACTCGTGCGGTAAGATTTGTTTCAAGCAGCGCAGCATTGATTGAAACGGCGGACCACTTATTCTGTGAAACCATGAACATACTTGAGTCAGAATCTAAAATCCGAGGTAGCCTTCTCGAAGAGCTAACGGATATTTACGACTCAACAATAACCACTTCAAAATTTAAGGATCAAAAGTTCAATATGTTGGTCCTTGATAATTTATCCGACGTCATCAACGAGGACACACTGGATAATGTCCGCCATTTGCTAGGTGATAGAGCATACATAACAGAAAGGATAAAATCTCGCTTAGACTCTAATATTTTTTGGTCTCAGCCGGTATCAATTCTCGCCTACCTCTTGGCCGTCGAGCAGCCTTTAGCACTCAAAGAACTTTGGCCATATGCTGAATCCGAAGAATCTCTCGAGATAATTTATAGCGATCTAGGCAAAAAGTACCACAACTAGGGATTTTGCAGATCAGGCCTAAAATGACAACACCACCCACAAAGCAGTCATGTTTCGACTTCTAAGCAATCAGAAATACATCATTTAACACCACAACCCTAAAATAATGATTCAATACACTTCACATAACAAGACGCCACCCAAAGGTTCAAGCCTTGCACTCAATTTAACTCAAGACTTGTCCACAAGCACAGATGCGAGGGAGGCGTGAGAAAAGCCGAAGACCTTAATGCTGCATGAACAAAAGGGACCAGCCTAACTTAACGCAAGCATCAATAGCATATACTGCACGCCCCACTTAGCTCTAATTATTAGCCCGAACGCAGCATCTACCGCTTCGTACTTAAATGCGCCCTGAGCTTAAAGCCATCAATCTTTTCATAGCCTGCATATGCCATTTCATTGTACAGATTAAAAGGAACCTCCGAGTGATCTCCAAACACTTCAAGATCCATGTGCTTAAGTAAAGAAAAGCGCTCTACATAATACTTAAGGCCGTGACCCTGGACAGATAAGCAATTTAAGAAAATCACTCGCAATTCGCTCGGGCTCAATTGAGCTCGAAGCATGTTCGCATATTTCCTTTGAGAGATATAATTATCAATCCACGCCCTTAAATTTGCCCTAGAGCTTGGCTTTGAAACTCGCAATGCATCCATCCCAAAACCATCTACATGCTTCATTATCTGATAGAGATTTCTGCAATAATGAGCAAGCCTACTACTATAGTACTTTTGCATATTCGCACTATTAGTATCAAACCGCTGTTCGTAGCGAGCGACTGTCAATCCTGAATATGGCTGTGGAAAATACATTTCCGCAAGCTTATCAAAAGCCAATACACCATGATAAATATTGCTTGCCTCCCTGCCATCCACACCGTACTCACTCACACTTACTTGCAAGTCATTAACCAGCCTAGAGTGAACATCCAACAGCCTGAAGAAAACCGACTCAAAATTTTGCCTTTCGAATATCTGGCTTTGCTGAACTTGGATTCTATGATTTTCCTTAGCATCGTCTCTTGCAAGAGCCAATTCTTTACTTTGAACTCTTAGGCTATATATAACCGCTACTAGCGCTGCAAAACTTAATAATGGATTGAGCACTCCACCAACAAAATCTCCGATCTGCCCCCAATGCGCTGCAGTACCGGCATTTTTAACGTCAAACCAAGGAAGATCTATGCCATACTGAAAGTGCACGATTACGGCGCCAGTCACGAATAGAATAGGAACTACGGCTATCAGCGCAAGCAGATAGACTCCATTATCCCGCACCAAAGCTATCTTTGATAGCCAGTACATCTTGATCCGCTGAAGCTCAAAATTTGAAAGTACTTCCCAAAGATCCTCTAGATTCCCCGAATGAAGATCTTTCCGTTCTTCTTTTTTGTTAAAGCCCATACTGGTACAGCCCCAACTGCCGCGATTAAGATATAAAATGCGTTTCAGACCCGATAACTTCCATGCAGAGCATGCTCAACAGCAATCAAAAACATCTCCGTGACACCTTCGCACCATACATAGCCAGAGCCTTTTTTTGGCAACCCGCAAGCAAGGAAGCGAGCATGGACGAACCAGCCACAGATATCAAGTGGCCATCATGTTATAGTTAACCGATGCGAGCGCAACAGTACTTAATCGAAGACTCGCAGCCGTTGTGCACGATGGATTCGTGCATGAATGAAAGTCAAGAATGAAGTCAATTTGACTCGATAGACTCTCTTGTAGAAAATTTGCGTGTCACTAAACAGCAGATCTCGGAATTCAGGTGACCTGCTCCCAAGCTTCTAGGTGCACGCTTTATCACTCGATCATGACTTACTGTGCAACTCATGGTTTGCGCCACTTCAGCGAGACCGCTGAGCGTGTCGTGCATTTTGATTATCCAATTCAGGGTGTTTGGCCTTACCGTTGATCGGCTCGCCCTACGCCAAGGCGCGGAAGGCCGACACATAACTACGGTCGAGGTCAAAATAGCCGCGTGAGCACCGATGGTGAGCGCAACCTTTTGAGTATGCGTGTTTGGCTGTCAGGAACCGAACCATTTCGGGCGGATCTGCATTCAAAACCGCATGCGGCGTGGCCTACGCGGGGTAATGCCTTTCAAGTCTGATGAAAGCGAGGCATCGATTCAGAACGAGCTAGCAACGCCCAGCGCTCACGCATCCTCTTCTGGTTTCTAGTGCTGCGTGATTTTTCTGCGAAACCAAACATGACTGACTAGTAAGCTAAGCAAGAGAAATACTCAAATCTCTCAAGCACAGCCCAGCATACCAGCCGGGGCTTTGGGTCAGCATGTGCACCACTATCCGCACAGCACCATAGAAAGCCGACCTGAAAATGGGGGACCAAATGGGGGACCAAAAACGACCAGGCACAAAAAAACCCTGAAAAATCAGGGCTTTAATGAGGATTAGTGGCGGAAGCGTAGAGATTCGACCACATATCCGGGAACACTCCACCCGAAAAATTATACAAAAGCCGCTTCCGCGGCACTTATCACAATCAGTCCGCCTATCTGCTCGACTGGCCGATAATGACCTCCGCAGAGAAACGCAGGCGATTTCTCGGGTGGGGGATAAGTAGGGGTATTTTTCCGATCAGTGAAATTTCTGATGCTCATAAAAAAATCCAGTCACCGCTAAGTGACTGGATTTTTTGGAGTTATTTGGTCGGGACGGAGTGATTCGAACACTCGACCCCTTGCACCCCATGCAAGTGCGCTACCGGGCTGCGCTACGCCCCGACTGGGCTTTGAAGCATGTTCTCAATCTTGCCGAGAACGTTGAGAAATGTACCCTAACCCTCTGATAAATGAAAGCTTTTTCTCAAAAAATTTTCCACTCATCAGAAACCCAGCTTACTTCTTCAAAACCACCAACACATCCTCCAACTCAACAATCATCTGCCGAATCAGCTGCTTGTACTGGCTGGATTCATCTTTAGCCTCATCACTGGAGAGCCTCAACCGCGCCCCGCCAATGGTGAACCCCTGGTCATACAGCAGCGCTCGAATCTGGCGGATCATCAGCACGTCCTGCCGCTGGTAATACCGCCGGTTCCCTCGCCGCTTCACAGGGTTTAGCTGGTCGAACTCCTGCTCCCAATACCGCAGCACGTGTGGCTTTACGGCACACAACTCGCTCACTTCACCAATGGTGAAGTAGCGTTTGCCCGGTATGGGGGGCAGTTCGTCGTTATGGCTTGGTTCCAGCATAGGCCTCAACCCGGGCCTTCAACTTCTGCCCTGGACGAAAGGTGACGACGCGCCGTGCGGTGATCGGGATCTCTTCCCCTGTCTTGGGGTTACGGCCCGGCCGCTGGCGTTTGTCGCGAAGGTCGAAGTTGCCGAAACCGGACAGCTTGACCTGCTCGTTCTCTTCAAGTGCGTGCCGAATTTCTTCGAAAAACAGCTCGACCAGCTCCTTGGCCTCACGCTTGTTAAGCCCCAGCTCCTCGTACAGCCTTTCGGCCATCTCAGCTTTCGTCAGAGCACCCATGCCGTTATTTCCTTAACGTGGTGTTCAACCTTTGTTCGAGCGAGGTGAGGATGTTTTGCAGGGTAGTGTTCACCTCATCGTCGTTAAGAGTGCGCGATGGATGCTGCCAGGTCAAGCCGACGGCAAGGCTTTTTCTATCAGGATCAATGCCTTTACCTTGGTACACATCAAACAGCCTGAGGTCTGTGAGCCATTCGCCTGCATTGTCACGAATTAATTCAAGCACCGCGCTAGAAGCTACATCACGTCCTGCGATCAAAGCCAGGTCACGACGGGTTTCCGGGAACTTGGACAGTTCGCTGAATTTCGGCAGGCGGCCTTCGACCACGTCGCCCAGCACCAGCTCGAACAGGAACACCGGGCGGTCCAGGCCCAGGGCTTTGGCCAGCTCCGGGTGGATGGCGCCGAGGTAGCCGACCAGCTTGCCGTCACGCTCGATGGCAGCGGTCTGGCCTGGGTGCAGGGCTGGGTGTTTGCCGGCGCTGAAGGTGAAGTCGCTCAGGGCGCCGGAGTAACCCAGCAGGGCTTCCACGTCGGCTTTGACGTCGAAGAAGTCGACGCCGTCGCGGCCGTTGGCCCAGCCTTCTGGCAGGCGGCTGCCGGTGATGACGCCGGCAATCATTGGCTGCTGCTGCAGGTCACCCAGTTGGCCGACAAAGCGCAGGCCGCTTTCGAACAGGCGCACGCGGTCTTGCTGGCGGTTCAGGTTGTGCTGCAGTGCCTTGACCAGGCCCGGCCACAGCGAGGCGCGCATGGCGGCCATGTCGCTGGAGATGGGGTTGGCCAGCAGCAGCGGCTCTACGCCCGGGCTGAACAGTTCGAACAGTTTCGGGTCGATGAAGCTGTAGGTGATGGCTTCCTGGTAGCCGCGGGCAACCAGCAGGCGGCGCAGGGTCGGCAGGTCACCGCGGGTTTCCGGCTTGCCCTGTGGGGCCAGGCGGGCTTGCGGGTAGCGTACCGGCAGGTTGTTGTAGCCGTACAGGCGGGCCAGCTCTTCGATCAGGTCCACTTCCAGGCTGATGTCGAAGCGGTGGCTTGGTACGCTGACGGTCCACTGCCCTTCCCCGCTCTTGGTCGTGGTCAGCTCGAGGGCGTTGAGCAACTGCTCGACCTGGGCTGGGTCCATTTCCATGCCAAGCATCTGGGTGATGCGTTCGGCGCGCAGGGTGACCGGGGCTACTTGTGGCAGGTGCTGTTCGCTGACCGCTTCGACCACCGGGCCGGCTTCGCCGCCAACGATGTCCAGCAGCAACTGGGTGGCGCGCTCCATGGCTTCGCGGGCCAGTTGCGAGTCGACGCCGCGCTCGTAGCGGTGCGATGCATCGGTGTGCAGGCCGTAGGAACGGGCTTTACCGGCGACGGAAATCGGCTCGAAGAAGGCGCTTTCCAGGAACAGGTCGCGGGTTTTTTCGGTGTTCACACCGCTGTGCTCGCCCCCCATGACGCCGGCGATGGCCAAGGCGCGGGTGTGGTCGGCGATGACCAGGGTGTCGGCACGCAGGGCAACTTCCTGGCCGTCGAGCAGGACGAGCTTTTCGCCCTCTTCGGCCATGCGCACGCGGATGCCGCCGTTGATTTCTGCCAGGTCGAAGGCGTGCATCGGCTGGCCGAGTTCGAGCATCACGTAGTTGGTGATGTCGACGGCGGCGTCGATGCTGCGAACGTCGCTGCGGCGCAGGCGCTCCACCATCCACAGTGGGGTTGGCTTGCTCAGGTCGACGTTACGGATAACGCGGCCCAGGTAGCGCGGGCAGGCAGCCGGGGCGCTGACTTCGACCGGGCGCACTTCGTCATGGGTGGCCGCTACGGCTGGCACCACCGGGCGGGTGACCGGGGTGTCGTACAGGGCGCTGACGTCGCGGGCCAGGCCGGCGATGGACAGGCAGTCGCCGCGGTTCGGGGTCAGGCCGATTTCGATGCTGGCATCATCCAGGCTCAGGTACGTGCGAATGTCTTCGCCAACCGGAGCGTCGGCAGCCAGTTCCAGCAGGCCGTCGTTTTCTTCGCTGATCTGCAGTTCGGCAGCCGAGCACAGCATGCCGAAGGACTCGACACCGCGCAGCTTGGCCTTCTTGATCTTGAAGTCGCCTGGCAGTTCGGCACCGATCATGGCGAACGGGATCTTGATGCCTGGGCGGGCGTTAGGGGCGCCGCACACAACCTGGAAGGTTTCCTGACCGCTGCTTACCTGGCACACGCGCAGCTTGTCGGCGTCCGGGTGTTGTTCGGTGGCGAGAATTTCGCCCACGACGATGCCGCTGAACTGGCCGGCAGCGGGGGTAACGCTGTCAACTTCGAGGCCGGCCATGGACAGGCGGGCGACCAGTTCGTCACGGGAGACTTGCGGGTTGACCCAACCGCGCAGCCACTGTTCACTGAATTTCATGCTGTTCTCCTGAAAGTTGCGTCGATTGGGCCTAGCGGAATTGGGCTAGGAACCGCAGGTCGTTGTCGAAGAACAGACGCAAATCGTTGACGCCATAGCGCAGCATGGCCAGGCGCTCGGCACCCATGCCGAAGGCGAAGCCCTGGAACTCTTCTGGGTCGATGCCGGACATGCGCAACACATTCGGGTGCACCATGCCGCAGCCCATCACTTCCAGCCAGCCGGTTTGCTTGCACACGCGGCAGCCGTTGCCGGAACACATCACGCACTGGATGTCGACTTCTGCAGACGGCTCGGTGAAGGGGAAGAACGATGGGCGGAAACGGACCGCCAGTTCTTTCTCGAAGAATACGCGCAGGAATTCTTCGATGGTGCCCTTGAGGTCGGCGAAGTTGATATCGCGATCGATCAGCAGGCCTTCGACCTGGTGGAACATCGGCGAGTGGGTGATATCCGAGTCGCAGCGGTATACGCGGCCCGGGCACACAATGCGGATGGGCGGCTGGGTGGACTCCATGGTCCGCACCTGCACCGGCGAGGTGTGGGTACGCAGCAGCATGTTGGCATTGAAGTAGAAGGTATCGTGCATCGCCCGCGCCGGGTGGTGGCCGGGGATGTTGAGCGCTTCGAAGTTGTGGTAGTCGTCTTCCACTTCTGGGCCTTCGGCAATGCCGTAGCCAATGTGGGTGAAGAACTGCTCGATGCGCTCGAGTGTACGGGTGATCGGGTGCAGGCCACCGGTGGCCTGGCCGCGGCCTGGCAGGGTGACGTCAATGCATTCGGCAGCCAGGCGAGCGCTGAGCTCGGCTTCTTCAAAGGCAGCCTTGCGGGCATTGAGCACAACGGTGACGCGCTCTTTGGCGTCGTTGATCAGCGCGCCGACTTTCGGCCGCTCTTCGGCTGGCAGGTTGCCCAGGGTCTTCATCACCTGGGTCAGCTCGCCCTTCTTGCCGAGATAATTAACCCGGATCTGTTCCAGGGCGTTGATGTCTTCAGCGCGCTCCACGGCCTCTAGGGCTTGGGAGACCAGCGCATCCAGGTTTTCCATGTACAGACTCCAGATACGAAAATAGGGGAAGAGCTTTGAAGGCTCTTCCCCTATCGATGACGTTCAATGCCCGGCAGCGCTAGCACCGCCGGGTGATTGTCGCGGGTACTTAAGCCAGAACGGCTTTAGCTTTCTCGACAATCGCAGCAAACGCCGCTTTTTCGTTCACTGCCAGATCAGCCAGAACCTTACGGTCGATTTCGATCGAAGCCTTTTTCAGGCCAGCAATCAGACGGCTGTAGGACAGACCGTTGGTGCGGGCACCGGCGTTGATACGAGCGATCCACAGTGCGCGGAACTGACGCTTCTTCTGGCGACGGTCGCGGTAGGCGTATTGGCCTGCCTTGATGACCGCTTGCTTGGCTACACGGAATACGCGCGAACGTGCACCGTAGTAACCTTTAGCCAGTTTCAGAATTTTTTTGTGACGCTTACGAGCGATAACGCCGCGCTTAACACGAGCCATGAGTAACTTCCTCTATCTTAACCAGAATTAACGAACGCGCAGCATGCGCTCGACTTTTGCGACGTCGGACGGGTGCAGCAAGCTGGCACCGCGCAGTTGACGCTTACGCTTGGTCGACATTTTGGTCAGGATGTGGCTCTTGAAAGCGTGCTTGTGCTTGAAGCCCGAAGCTGTCTTCAGGAAGCGCTTCGCAGCACCGCTCTTGGTTTTCATTTTTGGCATGTTGGAACTCCGCATTCGATAAAATTACACATAATCATCAGGCCTGCCGTGCCCGGGAGATTACTTCTTTTTCTTGGGGGCGATGACCATCATAAGCTGGCGTCCTTCCATCTTCGGATGCTGCTCAACGGTGCCGTATTCGGCGAGGTCGGCTTCGACCCGCTTCAACAGCTCCATGCCCAGCTCCTGGTGGGCCATCTCACGACCACGGAATCTCAGAGAGATCTTGGCCTTGTCCCCATCGGTAAGGAAACGTACCAGGTTGCGTAGTTTTACCTGGTAATCCCCATCCTCCGTCCCTGGACGAAACTTGATTTCTTTGATCTGGATCTGCTTCTGGTTTTTCTTGGCTTCGTTAGCCTGCTTCTTCTTCTCGAAGAGGTGCTTGCCGTAGTCCATGACCTTGCAGACGGGTGGTACCGCGTCTGCAGAGATTTCTACCAGGTCCAGCTTCGCTTCATCAGCGATACGCAGCGCTTCATCAATCGAGACGATGCCAACCTGCTCGCCGTCTGCGCCAATTAACCGAACCTCGCGGGCCGAGATATTCTCGTTGATCGGGGCCTTCGGTACAGCACGCTTATCGTTTCTCATTTCACGCTTAATAGTCATTACTCCGATTCTTGGCGACCACGCCGGGAAACCGCTTGTGTCAGCAGCTCAACGAATTGGGCGACGGGCATGGAGCCCAGGTCTGCGCCTTCGCGAGTACGCACAGCGACGGTTTGCGTTTCGACTTCGCGGTCCCCTATAACCAAAAGGTACGGGACCTTGAGCAAAGTATGCTCGCGGATTTTAAAGCCGATCTTCTCATTTCTCAAGTCCGACTTGGCACGGAAACCGCTTCCGTTCAGAGATTTCTCAACCTCGAGGGCGAAATCGGCCTGCTTGTCGGTGATATTCATGATCACCGCCTGGGTTGGGGCCAGCCACGCCGGGAACACGCCCGCGTAGTGCTCGATCAGCATGCCGATGAAGCGCTCGAACGAACCGAGGATGGCGCGGTGCAGCATGACCGGGCGAACTCGGCTGTTATCTTCGGCGATATAGCTGGCATCCAGACGCTCTGGCAGGTTCGGGTCATACTGCAGGGTACCGCACTGCCAGTTACGGCCGAGGCAGTCGCGCAGGGTAAACTCGATTTTCGGGCCGTAGAAGGCACCCTCGCCCGGCTGGTATTCCCACTCAAGGCCGGATTCGTTCAGGGCGTCGGCCAGCGCTGTTTCAGCACGATCCCACAGCTCTTCGGAACCGACACGCTTGGCCGGACGAGTGGACAGTTTCATGGCGATGTCGCTGAAACCGAAGTCCTTGTACACGTCCAGGGTCAGCTTGATGAAGTCGGCGGCCTCTTTCTTCACCTGATCTTCGGTGCAGAAAATGTGCGCATCGTCCTGTACGAAGCCACGCACGCGCATGATGCCGTGCAGTGCGCCGGACGGCTCGTTACGGTGGCAGGCACCGAACTCGGCCAGACGCAGCGGCAGGTCGCGGTAGCTTTTCAGGCCCTGGTTGAACACCTGCACATGGCACGGGCAGTTCATCGGTTTTACCGCGTAGTCACGGCTTTCCGACGAAGTGGTGAACATGTTTTCGGCATAGTTGGACCAGTGGCCGGAACGCTCCCACAGGATGCGGTCGACAACCTGCGGGGTCTTGATTTCCTGGTAGCCGTTTTCGCGCTGCACGCCACGCATGTACTGCTCGAGTACCTGGTAGACGGTCCAGCCGTTGGCGTGCCAGAACACCATGCCCGGGGCTTCTTCCTGCAGGTGGAACAGGTCGAGCTGCTTGCCGATCTTGCGGTGGTCGCGTTTTTCGGCTTCTTCGATGCGCTGGATGTACGCAGCCAGCTGCTTCTTGTCAGCCCAGGCCGTGCCGTACACGCGCTGCAGCTGCTCGTTCTTGGCATCGCCACGCCAGTAGGCGCCGGACAGCTTGGTCAGCTTGAATGCCTTGAGGAAGCGGGTGTTCGGCACGTGCGGGCCACGGCACATGTCGACGTATTCTTCGTGGTAGTACAGGCCCATGGCCTGTTCATCCGGCATGTCTTCGACCAGACGCAGCTTGTAGTCTTCGCCACGGGCCGTGAACACATCGATGACTTCGGCGCGCGGGGTCATTTTCTTGACCACGTCGTAGTCTTTTTCGATCAGCTCCATCATGCGCTTTTCGATGGCGGCCATGTCTTCTGGGGTGAAGGGGCGCTCGTAGGCGATGTCGTAATAGAAGCCTTCGTCAATGACCGGGCCGATCACCATCTTGGCGGTCGGGTACAGCTGCTTCACGGCGTGGCCAACCAAGTGGGCGCACGAGTGACGGATGATCTCCAGTCCCTCTTCATCTTTAGGGGTGATGATCTGCAGGGTGGCGTCGTTGCTGATCAGGTCACACGCATCGACCAGCTTGCCGTCGACCTTGCCGGCAACGGTGGCCTTGGCCAGGCCAGCGCCGATGGAAGCGGCTACTTCGGCTACGGATACGGCGTGATCGAACGAACGTTGACTGCCATCGGGAAGAGTAATAACGGGCATGGCGCCTCCTCTCCTAGTGGTGACCCCTACCAAAGGTCACGTGGGTTGGGATGAGCCAGTACAAGATCCGACCTGCCTTCCGGTAAAAGGAAGCCTGCCCCACAGTGGCAGAAGCCTTTCGGCTTGTCAGGGACGAACCAGAGTGACTGGAAAGAAAAAAGATAGCTGCAGCCGGCAACAGCGCGACTGCAAGCCGAGCATGCTAGCACGCGGGTTGCACCCCAGGCAGAAATATTTGGAAATTGCACCGCAGCGGTGAACTAACGCGGAAAAATACCGCTCAGACTTTGGGAAGCAACCTACTCTTGATGAGACCTTAACCCAAGGAGTAACTGGTGATGCGAGTTCCGTCTCTTCTGGCCCTGGCGGCCGCTGGCGCCCTGCTGCTGCCCGTGGCTGCGAACGCCGGCAACTTCCCAGCCGGGAAGGAGGCCGCCTACATGACCCAGTGCACGCAAGTGGCCAGCGGCCAGGGCGTTGACGCTGCCACCGCGAAAAAACACTGCGACTGCGGCGCGCAAGCCATCAAAAAGAATTTCACCGACGCCGAGATTGCCGACCTCGACAGCAAGGATGGCGTTGACGCCAAGCTGATGCAGAAGGCGCAGTCGGTGGTGAAACAGGCCTGCGCACCGAAGAGCTGAAACCTTAAAGCCGGTGATGGCCAGCCATTCTTTGAGCTGGATCAATATCCTGCGAAGGTAAAAGGCGCTAGATGCGCAGAATTAGACTATGATGTATCCCGTGCTCCGTAGCCTCGGCCGCATTGCACCACTGAAAAAACTAAATGTTCTGGAGATTCACCCATGTCCAATCGCCAACAAGGCACCGTCAAATGGTTCAATGATGAGAAAGGCTACGGCTTCATCACCCCAGCAGGCGGCGGCGACGACCTGTTCGTACACTTCAAAGCCATCGAATCTGACGGCTTCAAGAGCCTGAAAGAAGGCCAGACTGTTTCCTTCGTCGCCGAGCGCGGCCAGAAGGGCATGCAGGCTGCACAGGTTCGTCCGGAGTAATTCGGATAGCTGTAAAAAAACCCGCCCTTGTGGCGGGTTTTTTTATGGGTGATGCATCATCTGAAGGGGCGGGATTGCCTGCGAAACAGACTTTAGGGTGAATGGCACGGGCTTCGCCCGTGTTCGCGGGTGAACCCGCTCCTACAGGCGACCGCGCAGGCTTTTCACATTTTGCGCAAGGCAGTTGCCCCCGCGTGCATCAACCGCAGTTGACGCGGGTTACCCTGCCCTGCTCGTCCACGTTCAGGTTCAGGCGCTCGGAGCGGTACTCCAGGGTGACCACGTCGTGCGGCTTGAGAATGCGCGCCATCTGCGAGCCGCTGGCCTTGCGTGCCTGCTCCAGCAATTCGGCGCTGGCCTGCTTGCCCATGGCAAAGTCGGCACCACTGGCTTCGCAGCGGCCATCGTTGCCCGCTGACGCGGCCGGCGCACCACCGCCATCAGCATTGCCACCAGTGCTGCAACCCGCCAGGACAGCAGCCACAGCCAGAGTTGCCAGGTAAGCACGGGTACGAAACATGAAGCCTCCTAAATCGGTCCGGGAACTGCCTGATCCGACAGCTCCGCTCATCATTTGTTGCAAAACCGGTCAAGTCTGCCTGAACTGCAGCAGCGAGGCGAAAAGCAATCGTGACCGGATTTTGCACAACGTGCTGTGTTTGCCATATGCTTAGCCCGCACGGTCACCGGCGCAAAGCCATGATTTGCTGCAAGAAGTGGAGCGCATCCCGCCTCCATCGAACACCAGGGTCAGGTGTTCCTCCTTCGTTCCGGGCCCCTAGCGAGAGCTTTTCATGAGCACCCACAGCATCGATGCCGATATCAAGGTCAAATGGGCCGAGGGCCAGAGCGCGTACAGCCCTGGCACACCGGAAGAGTTGCTGCTGATCGCCATCGACCTGTTGGTGCGCGACAACGGTGCCGAGGCGGCACGCAGCTTCATCGACCAGGTGTTCGAGCGCTACGCGCCGCACGCGGCTATTCCAATCGCGCCAGACGGGCACTGAGCAGGTCGAACAGCCCCTGGGCATCACCCTGCTCCACCCACAGCACATTCGCCGGCCGCTTGAGCACACCGTACCAGTCTGCAACTGTCTGGCCGAAAGTGGCCCCTTCGCGGCTGTCGATGCTCATGTGGATACGCCGGCCGCCGAACAGCTCGGGCTTTAACAGGTAGGCGATGACGCTGGCGTCGTGCACAGGGCCGCCAGGTATGCCATACACGTCCATATCGTGGGTGATGTAGGCATTGAGGATATCCACCACGCGCTTGCTGGCCTGGTTGTTCACGGCTGCCAGTTGCTTCAGGCGGGCGTTACTGGTCAGCAGCTTGTGCGTGACGTCCAGCGGCAGGTAGGTCAGCTGTACGCCGCTGGCCAGCACCACTTCGGCGGCGTGCGGGTCGGCATAGAGGTTGAACTCCGCCACCGGGGTGATGTTGCCGCCGTTGAAATGGGCTCCCCCCATGACCACCACCTCTTTGATGCCGTTGACGATGCTCGGGCGCTGGATCAGCGCCAGGGCCAGGTTGGTCTGCGGGCCGAGCATGGCGACGGTGATGCTGTGCGGTTTGGCTGCGCTGAGGGTATCGACCAGGTATTGCACGGCATTGCCCTGGGCCAGGGGCGCTTTCGGCTCGTGCACCGGTACACCGGTGAGGCCTTCTTCGCCATGAACGTCGGCGGCGTAGATCGGCGTGCGCACCAATGGGCGGCCGGCACCGGCATACACCGGGATGTCTTCGCGCCCCGCCCATTCGCGGGCCAGGCGGGCATTGCGCGAGGTCTTGTTTAGGCGCACGTTGCCGGCCACGGTGGTGATGGCGCGGATATTGAGTTCGTTGGGCGAAGCCATGGCCAGAAACAGCGCGACCACGTCGTCCGCGCCGGGATCGGTGTCGATGATCAGGTCGATGGGTGCGGCCTGGAGGGTGGAGGCTGTGGCCATGAAAACAACTCCTTGTAGCAGGGACTTGAGCATGGATGGCACTCCTGTTGCCTATGAATCATGCGTTTACACAGCCCGGCGTCCTTTGTGGAAGCGGCTAGAAGGTGACGCCGGAGATGAGGGCGATGTTGCTGTAGGGCTGGCACTCGCCTGTACGCACCACCGCACGGGCACTGCGCGACAGCACTTTGAAATCCTCATGGGTCAGCCATTCGCGCTTGCCCAGCTTGCCCTTCAGTCGCTCGATTTCGACCAGCGCAGGTGGCACCACTTTCTGCATTTCTTCAGCCAGCACGTGCCGCTCAACCTGCAATTCGCTCAGCACCACCCGCAGCACGCTGGCGAAGTCCGGCAGGCCAGGCGTAATGGCCAGGTCGATCAGCTCGACACCCGGCGGCACCGGCAGCCCGGCATCGCCGATCACCAGGATATCGCCATGCCCCATGCCGGCAATGACTCGCGACAGGGCAACGTTCAGCAGCGGGGTTTTCTTCATGGCGTCAGCTCCGCCAGGTAGGGAATCGACGGTTGGGCACCGGCACGGGTAACCGACAATGCCGCGGCACGCTGGCCAAAGGCGATCGCCTCGCCCTCCTTCAGCCCACGCACCAGGGCGGCAGCAAAGCCACCAATGAAGGTATCGCCGGCAGCGGTGGTGTCCAGCGGTTGCACGCGCGGCGCCGGATAGTGCCGATGGCCTTGGGCAGTAACCAGCAAGGCACCTTGCGCACCCAAGGTGATGATCACTTTGCCTGCCCCCAGCTGCAGCAAGCGCTCACCTGCGCGCCGGGCACTGTCCTGGTCGGTCACCGCCACACCGGTCAAGGCTTCGGCCTCGCTTTCGTTAGGGGTAAGGTAATCGATATGCGCAAACCAGTCCGCTGGCAAGGGGCCGCTAGCGGGTGCTGGATTCAGGATGACCTGCTTGCCCAGCTCACGCGCCCTGGCCAGTGTGCACGCCACAGTGTCAGTGGGCACTTCCAGCTGGCAGATGACCACCTCGGCGGCCTGCAGCAGTGCATCGAAACGCAGCACCGACTGCGGCGTCAGCAGGCCGTTGGCGCCGGGAATGATGACAATACAGTTCTGGCTGGCAGCATCCACCGTGATCAGCGCCACACCGCTGGACATGGCTGGACAGGTGCTGACGCCCTGACAGTCGATCCCCTCGACATACAAGGCCCGGTGCAGCTGCCGACCGTAGTCGTCATCCCCTACATTGCCGATCATCGCCACGCTGCCGCCCAGCCGCGCCACTGCCACCGCCTGGTTGGCACCCTTGCCGCCCGGCACCGTGAAAAAGCTATCGCCGGGGAGTGTTTCGCCGGCCCGTGGCAGGCGCTGGGCGCGGACCACCAGGTCCATGTTGAGGCTGCCAACCACCACAACCTTGGCATTCATGACGTTTCCTTAGCGTTAGCGGTAATCATTGAACAGGTCCGGACGCGGCCCGGTGGACTCACGCAAGACGATACGCGGGGCGACAATGCGCTGCTCCGCCGCGCCTTGCCGGGGCGTAGCGATACGCGTCAGCAGCAACGAGGCAGCGCTCTCGCCCAGCTCGCGGATCGACTGGCCCACCGTGGTCAGTGGTGGGTACACGTAGCGGCTGAGCTCGATGTCGTCGAAACCGATCACCGACAGCTCGCCGGGTACGCTGATATTGCGTTCGGCTGCAGCGCGCAGCACACCAAAGCCGATCATGTCGTTGCCGGCAAAAATCGCCGAGGGCCGCTTGCCTTCCAGCATCTGCGCCGCCGCTGCATGGCCACCCGGGCTGGTGAAGTCGCAGTGCAGTACACGGCTGCCCGGCACGGGCGCACCGGCTTCGGCCATGGCACGGCGGAAGCCGCTCAGGCGCAGCTGGGTAACCCCGGTTTCGGCGGGGCCGCCGATATAGGCGACGTCGCGATGACCAAGCTCCAGCAGATGCCGGGTGGCCAGGTACGCCCCCTGCTCGTGGTCAATGCGCACCAGGTCGGCATCGACGCCTTCCAGCTCACGGTCGACGATGACCATTGGCGTGCGCACACTGGCCAGGCTCTGCAGCAGGTCGTCGTCCTGGCCCACCGAGGCCACTACCAGGCCATCGATGCGTTTTTCCAGCAGCACGCGCAGGTAGCTGCGCTGCTTCTGCGGGTTGTCGTCGGAGTTGCACAGGATCACGCAATAGCCGTTGCGCTCGCAGGCGTCTTCGATACCCCGCGCCAGTTCGGCGAAGTACGGGTTGACGCTGTTGGGCACCAACAGGCCGATGGTGGCCGTGCTGCGCGCCTTCAGCGAGCGCGCCACCGCACTGGGCACGTAATCCAGTTCGATGATGGCGGCTTCCACTTTCAGCCGCACCTGTTCGCTGACCGGACGGGTCTTGTTGAGTACATGGGACACGGTGGTGTAGGAAATACCCGCCAGTGCCGCGACGTCTTTGATAGTTGCCATGGTGTCAGTTCCGCCGGCCTGCGCGCCGGCTACGGTAAGTGTCGAGCACCACGGCGATGACGATCACCGCCCCGGTGATGATGCGTTTGGTCGGCTCGCTGGCGCCGATCTGCGCCAGCCCGGCGGCCAATACGGAAATGATCAGTACGCCAAAGAAGGTGCTGATGACCGAGCCACGCCCACCCATCAGGCTGGTGCCGCCGATCACGACGGCGGCAATGACCTGCAGCTCCAGGCCAGAGCCGGCATTGGGGTCGGCCGCTTCCAGCCGCGAGATCTGGAACAGCGCGGCCAGGCCGGCGAGCAGGCCCATCAGGGCGAACACCAGCACTTTGTAGGGGCGCGGATCGATACCGGCCAGGCGCACGGCCTCTTCGTTGGTGCCGATACCGATCAGGTAACGACCGAACACCGTGCGCGTCAGGACCAACTGGGCGAGCACGATCACCAGCAAGGCGATGATGAACGCTGGCGAAACACCAAAGGCGACCGGGTTGGAGAACCAGGCATAGGCGTCGCCGATATAGGCGGTGCGCGAGTCGGTGAACTGGTAGGCCAGGCCACGGGCCATCTCCAGCACACCAAGCGAAACGATGAACGACGGGATACGCCAGGCCACGGTGACGCCACCGGTAATGCTGCCGGCCAATGCGGCCACAGCCATGCCCAGCAGCGCCGAGGGCAGCACGCCCCAGCCCCAGCCGAGTATCGCCACGCTCACCGTCGAGGCGGCCAGCGCCAGCACCGAGCCCACCGACAGGTCGATGCCGCCGATGATCAGCACGAAGGTCATGCCCACCGCCAGCACCATCAGGTCCGGGATCTGGTTGGCCAGCGTGCTGAAGGTGCCATACGACCAGAAGTGGCTGCTGAGGAACGAGAACAGCACGATCATCGCCAGCAAGGCGCCAGCCAGGCCCAGGTAGGTGCCCAGGCCAAAGTACGTACCGCCGCGGCGCACGGGGGCGGCGTCCTGGTTGTTGAGCGGGGTGGTTTTCATGCATCCATCCTGGGGGCTGCATCATGCAGCAGCGCGTCACGTTTCTGATAACCGGCGAAGGCGGCGGCAAGCAACTGGTCCTGGCTCCAATGATCACGCGCGAAGGTGTCGATCAGGCGGCCGGCGGACAGCACGGCGATGCGGTCGCAAATCAGCATCAGTTCGCGCAGGTCACTGGACACCACCACCAAGGCCTTGCCTTTGCGCGCCAGCTCGGCCAGCAGGCCATAAATGTCGAACTTGGCGCCCACATCGATGCCACGCGTGGGTTCGTCGAACAGCAGCACCTGGCAATCGCGCTCCAGCCAGCGGCCGATCACCACTTTTTGCTGGTTACCACCAGACAGCTCACCCACCACCTGCTGCGCGCCGGCACTGCGAATGCGCATGGCCTGGATCTGGCGTTCGGCCAAGGCTTTTTCCGCTTCGCCATCGAGCACGCCGGCCCGCGATACCGCGCCCAGGTTGCCCAACGCAATGTTGGCGCTGATCGACTGCGTCAACAGCAGGCCCTCACCTTTTCGGTCTTCGGTTATCAGCGCGATACCGGCCCGCACTGCAGCCTTGGGCGAGTCGATGTTTACCGCCTGCGGCGGCTGGCCCAGCGCGATACCGCCGCTGTCGGCGCGATCGGCACCGTAGATCAGGCGCAGCAGCTCGGTACGGCCGGCGCCGATCAGGCCGGAGATGCCAAAAATCTCCCCTGCCCTGACTTCGAACGACACCTCGCGCACCTTGTCGCCGCGGCACAACTTGTCGACCTTGAGCAGCGGTGCACCCATCTGCCGTCGGCCCAGGTCGATATGCTCGCCCAGCTCGCGGCCGACCATCAGGTTGACCAGCTCGGCGCTGCTGTAGCGCTGGATCGGCTCGTCGCACACCAGCTTGCCATCGCGCAGCACAACGATGCGTTGGGCCACCCGCTGCAACTCTTCCAGGCGATGCGAGATATAGACGATGGCCACGCCGCGCGCGCGCAGGCGCTCGATCTGGGTGAACAGCAACGCCACCTCGCGCGCAGTGAGCATGGCAGTGGGTTCATCCAGGATCAGCACATGGCAGTCACCGATCAGGTTGCGGGCAATCTCGACCATTTGCTGATGGCCGATGCCCAGCTCGCCGACAGGGGTGTCCGGGTCGATGGCGTCGAGCCCGACCCGAGCCATGGCGGCCGTTGCCAGCTGACGCAGGCGCTTGTGGCTGATCCAGCCGAAACGGCTGGGCAGGTTGTCGAGAAACAGGTTTTCCGCCACGGTCAGCGTCGGCAGCAGGTTCAGCTCCTGCATGACCATGCGCACACCAAGGCGTTCGGCCTCGCTGCGGCTGCCGGGCGCGTAGGCCTGGCCACGGTAGGTCATGTGCCCGGTGGTGGGCACCTCCAGGCCGCTGATGAGCTTGGACAACGTACTCTTGCCCGCGCCGTTCTCGCCGGTCAGGGCCAGCACTTCACCGGCGCGCAGGCTCAGGCTGACCTCGCCGAGCACGGGCTGGGCGTAGGTCTTGCCCAGGCCGCTGGCGGCAAGCACCACTTCATTGGCCGATGCAGGCATGGCCGATTCTCCTGGCAGCATCAGGGCTTCTTGGTGATGAGTTCGACCGGGGTCTGAATGACGTTGTCGGCATCCACATCAGGCTTTTCGCCCTTGACCATTTTCAGTGCCGCCTGAATGCCATACACCGCCTGCTGGCTGGCTGCCTGGTCGAGGGTGGCAAGCACCCGACCGTCTTCAAGCATTGGCTTGATGGCATTGATGTTGTCATAGCCCACCACTTGCACCTGGCCGGTCTTGCCAGCGGCACGCACGGCGGACACAGCGCCCAGGGCCATGCTGTCGTTGCCGGCCAGCAAGGCCTTCAGGTCGGGGTATTCGTTGAGCATGGAGGCGGCGACGGCGTTGCCTTTGTCGATCTCCCAATTGCCGCTTTGTACCGAGACGACTTTCATCTGCGCGGCGTCCATGGCGTCCTTGAAGCCGGCGGTGCGCTGCTGGGCATTGGTGGTGGTCGACACGCCTTCGATAATGCCCACCTGGTCGCCGGCCTTGAGCTTCTGGCTGGCCAGGTAATCGCCAACCAGGCGCGCGCCCTTGCGGTTGTCGGGGCCGACGAAGGGAACGCTGATGCCTTTGCTCTTGAGCAGATCAGGGTCCAGACGGTTGTCGATGTTGATCACCACCACGCCCTGGTCCATGGCCTTCTTCACCGCCGACACAAGTGCTTTCGAGTCAGCCGGGGCAATCACCAGCGCCTTGGCGCCGGCATTGACCATCTGCTCGACGATGCGGATCTGCTCGCCAGTGTCGGTCTCGTTCTTGATGCCGTTGGCGATCAGGTCGAACTCGTCGGCGTGGGTTTTCTGGTAGTCCTTGGCGCCGTCTTCCATGGTGCGGAAGAACTCGTTGGCCAGCGACTTCATGACAAGGGCGACCTTGGGCTTGTCTTCAGCGTGGGCAGCAGACAATGGCAAGGCGAGGCTAAGCGAGGAAATGACAGCGAGGGCCAGCAGACGACCGGGGAACGGCAGCTTCATGAACGATGACTCCGAATCTTGTGTTTTTTATCGGATCGCAAACGTTTGCGTTGACCAACTATGGTAACAGGACCGTTGTTTGTCAAATCCGTTTGGCTTTCGGAGGCCAAAGTGCTGCTGGGGCCGATTATGCAGTCTTTTCCGAAAAACCGAACACCTTTTCCTTTATTTGTTCGGAATTACGAATGCAATGCTGCCTTTGGCAGGCGCGGTTCGGTGCAACACCACACATTGTCGGGGCTGCTACACAGCCCATTGCAAAGCACAGCCACTCTAACCCAGGCAACGCGTGGTGCCTTGGTACGAAAAATGCCTATAGCCCTGCGCGACTCAATAACTATCTCACTAGGAAGCGAGAACAATAACGATGAATGCCGCACTCAAAACCTTCGCCCCCAGCGCACTCGCCCTGCTGCTGATCCTGCCATCCAGCGCCTCGGCCAAAGAAGCCGAAACCCAACAGAAGCTGGCCAACGTGGTCATCCTCGCCACCGGCGGCACCATTGCCGGCGCCGGCGCCAGCGCTGCCAACAGCGCCACTTACCAGGCTGCCAAGCTGGGCGTCGACAAGCTCATCGCGGGCGTGCCAGAACTGGCCGACATCGCCAACGTACGTGGCGAGCAAGTGATGCAGATCGCCTCCGAGAGCATCAGCAATGACGACCTGCTGAAGCTGGGCAAGCGCGTCGCCGAGCTGGCCGAAAGCAAGGACGTGGACGGCATCGTCATCACCCACGGCACCGACACCCTCGAAGAAACCGCCTACTTCCTCAACCTGGTAGAGAAGACCGACAAGCCAATCGTGATGGTCGGCTCGATGCGTCCGGGTACCGCCATGTCCGCCGACGGCATGCTCAACCTGTACAACGCCGTGGCCGTAGCCAGCGACAAGCAGTCGCGTGGCAAGGGCGTGCTGGTGACCATGAACGACGAGATCCAGTCCGGCCGCGATGTAAGCAAGGCGGTCAACATCAAGACCGAAGCCTTCAAGAGCGCCTGGGGCCCGATGGGCATGGTGGTGGAAGGCAAATCGTACTGGTTCCGCCTGCCGGCCAAGCGCCATACGGTCAATTCCGAGTTCGATATCAAGCAGATCAGCAGCCTGCCGCAGGTGGACATTGCCTATGGCTATGGCAACGTCACCGACACCGCCTACAAGGCGCTGGCACAGAACGGTGCCAAGGCGCTGATCCATGCCGGTACCGGCAACGGTTCGGTATCGTCGCGGGTAGTCCCGGCGCTGCAAGAACTGCGCAAGAACGGCGTGCAGATCATCCGCTCGTCGCATGTCAACCAGGGTGGTTTCGTACTGCGTAACGCCGAACAGCCGGATGACAAGAACGACTGGGTCGTGGCTCACGACCTGAACCCGCAAAAAGCGCGGATCCTGGCGATGGTGGCAATGACCAAGACCCAGGACAGCAAAGAGCTGCAACGCATCTTCTGGGAGTACTGATCAACCACCCATGGCCGGTGCCCCACATCACCGGCCATTCTTCCTTTCCAGATCCCCCCCGCCGCCACTCAACTGGGGCTCGCATCAGTGGGTTTCTTCTCAGGGTTGCGCGAGTAGCTCTATTTGTAATCTCTCGGATCAACGCCCCACTTTTTGAGTCGAGACGCCAGGGTTGTGGGCTTCAACCCCAGCAATTGCGCAGCACCACCCTCGCCGGAGACTTTCCCTGCTGTTCGTTTGAGCACAGAGATCGCATTCAGCTTCATCTGCCGCTCCCAGTCTTTGTCGGCAGTCGGCTCGGGCGGGCATTGTGAAGTTGAAGATACAGGGCCACTGGACGGGGCGCTTGGCGCCAGAACCTCATGAAAGCTCACGCGACCATCTCGGGAGACAATGGTCTGTCGCTCAATCACATTTTGAAGCTCGCGAATGTTGCCTGGCCAAGCGTACTGCTGAAGCACCGCGACTTGGGTCAGCGACATGCGAATGCCCGGTTTGTTGAACGCCAGGCTAGCCCTTTCAAGAAAATGGCTGGCGAGCAAAGGAATGTCCTCAAGTCGCTCCCGCAAGGGCACCGAGCGTATAGGGAACACATTCAAGCGGAAGTACAAATCTTCTCGGAACGCACCTCGGGCGACCATATCGCGTAGGTCACGGTTCGTTGCGGCGATAACTCGCACATCAACGGCCCTGGTGCGATTGTCGCCTACAGGCTCAAACTGGCGGTCCTGTAGAACGCGGAGCAACTTGCTTTGTAGCTCCAGCGGAATCTCTCCCACCTCATCGAGAAACAAGGTACCGCCGTCTGCCAACTCAAAGCGACCCACTCGGTTGCTGACCGCTCCGGTGAAGGCCCCTTTGAGGTGGCCGAAGAACTCGCTCTCGAACAATTCACGGGGCACCGCGGCGCAATTGACCCGAATCAGAGGGCGGTCGCGCCGGGGGCTGCTGGCATGAATAGCACGAGCAACAAGCTCTTTACCCGTGCCTGACTCGCCGGTGACCAACACGTTGGCGTCGGTAGCTGCGACCAGGTCGATCTGCTGTAACAGATGCTTGACCGCAGGGCTTTCGCCGACGATCTCGTGGTGATTGCCGTGGGCGTTGATTTCCTCCTGCAGGTATTGGTTTTCCATTTCCAGCCGAGTCTTCAACTGCTCTACTTCACTTAGCGCATCGCGCAGGCGCGCTTCAGTGCGTTGTCGTTCGCGGATGTCCCGAAACAACACCACCGCCCCTACCAGCCTTCCCATCTCGAAGATTGGAGTGCTGGTGTACTCGACGGCGATTGGTTCGCCGCTCTTGTGCCAGAACACCTCGTGGTCCACGCGATGAACTTGTCCATCGCTGAACGAAGCATGGATGGGGCACTGATTGACCTCGAACGCACGTCCGTCGCTATGGCTGTGGTGGAACAAATGGTGGGCATCCTGGCCAATCATGTCGACGGCACTCCACCCCAAAATACGCTCGGCGGCGGGGTTGATGAACGTGGTCTGGCCCCGGGTATCGAGCCCATAGATGCCCTCGCCAACTGCACCAAGAATCAGCCGGTTTTGCTGCTGGATGCGTTCGAACACCTGGCTGATTCGTTCCCACCCTACGTGGCCCAAACGGTGTTGCCGGCGCGCCTCAGCACGGTTTCGACGCTGCTCCAGAAGGTCGCGGCGCTGCACCGCCAGTACAATTTTCCCGCCCTCAACCGCGCTAGCCGAAACCTCCACCGCTATTTGCCGCAGTTGCAGATCCACCAGCAGCAGGTCGTCCGACCACGCTTCGCCTTGAGTCAGCACCTCATCCGTAAAGCTCACCCACAGTGCGATTCCCCCTCGCAGAAAATGGCTAAAGGCATGACCGGGCAGCTCATTTGCGGCGCAGCCAAGTAAATCAAGCGCGGCGTTGTTGGCTTGCAGTACCCGATCATCTACCGGGTGGATTAACAGCATGGCAACGGCGGAGTCGGCCGCGACTCCGAGGGCGACGGCGTCTGTCACTGATGGATATCCTCGAACCGATTTTCACGAAATTTCGTGAACAATATTACGACAATTCGTAATTTACGAAATTTCGTAAATACACCTCGCCATCAACCAAAAAATAAATCAATAAAATCAGGTAGTTACAAAATATTGGAAGTTGGCACAGCTCTCGCTATGGGTGTTCTCACCTTAAACAAAACTGCGGGAGCAGAAATAATGGACAAACTTGAAATGCATCACCTGATCATGGCCGCGAAAGCACGCAAGGGCCTGAGCTGGGATGATCTTGCCAACGCAGTGGGCAAGGCCCCGGTATGGCTTGCATCGGTTTGCTACGGCATGAACAGCGCGCCGCTGGAAGTGGCAACGCATCTTTGCGAGGTATTGGAGCTGGATGATCAAGTCGCCGCTACCTTAACCGCTTTCCCGGTCAAGGGTTGGGACAAGTCCATCCCTCAAGACCCGCTGATCTATCGACTGTACGAAGTCGTGGGCGTCTATGGCCCAACCCTGAAAGACGTTATCCAGGAAAAATTTGGCGACGGCATCATGAGTGCCATCGACTTTTCCATGCATGTCGAGCGAATCGAAGATCCCAAAGGCGACCGGGTTTTGTTGACTCTCAATGGCAAGTTCTTGCCATACCGTTCCTGGTAAACCCATCCAACCCTCGGCATCCCTCCGGGGGTGCCGCCTATTACCCGCAGTTGAGGGAACCGCCATGTCTTATCTGCTACCCACCGATTTTGTCACCAAGATGCTCGATGCCGGCGCATCAAAGGTCCACATGTCCACTCGCGACACGCTGATCCGCAGCTATATGGCCGGGGCAATTCTGGCCCTGGCGGCCGTATTCGCAGTGACCATCGCAGTGCAGACAGGCTCAGCCCTGATAGGCGCAGTACTGTTTCCGGTTGGTTTTTCAATGCTCTACCTTATGGGCTTCGACCTGCTCACCGGGGTCTTCATGCTCACCCCGCTGGCACTACTGGACAAACGCCCCGGGGTCACCGTTAGGGGAATTCTGCGCAACTGGGGCCTGGTGTTCGTCGGCAACTTCGCCGGCGCCCTTACGGTCGCCTGCATGATGGCCTTCGTCTTTACCTATGGTTTCCATGCTTCCCCCGGTGCCGTGGGAGAGAAAATTGCCAGCATCGGTGAGGCCCGCACCCTGGGTTACGAGCAATACGGGCTGGCAGGCTGGTTGACGATCTTCCTGCGTGGCGTGCTGTGCAACTGGATGGTGTCGATGGGCGTGGTCGGCGCGATGATCTCCACCTCTGTGAGCGGCAAGGTGATCGCCATGTGGATGCCGATCATGCTGTTTTTCTTCATGGGTTTCGAGCACTCGGTCGTGAACATGTTCCTGTTCCCTTCCGCAATGATCATGGGCGGCGATTTCTCGCTCATGGACTACCTGGTGTGGAACGAAATCCCTACTGTACTGGGCAACTTGGTGGGCGGCCTGGCCTTCACAGGCCTGACGCTGTACGGCACCCACATCCGTACGGCCGCGAAGAAAGCCACCAGCGCAACAACCTGCTGAAGCGATAAAGAAGGCAGGCAGCCTCAGTCGCCGCCTGTCTCCTTCATATCCAGGACAAAAAAGAGGTTTTGCTTTGCACTGCCTCTAACCCGAACATCGTTTACATTTCAGAACGGTGTCATGGCTTACAGACCAACGCTGGATTTCCCCTGACAAGCTGTTGCGAATTTACTTACAGTGAAATACTGTATGCACATACAGCAAAACAAGGAAACTCCTGTGTCCAGCACCGCCTCCGCCACCCCGAGCAGCTATGAACAGCTGGGTGTACGCATCCAGAAGATCATCAACAGCCCCACCGCCCAGCGCAGCCGTGCGGCGCTGATCTTCCGCCTGGAACAGGAAAGCCCGGATGACTGGGAGACCCTGCTTCAGGAGATCGCAGAAAACGACAACGTCACCCTCGCCCATCGCGACGATGGCGGTGTGCAGATTTTCTGGACGGTACCGAAGGAAGATTGACTGCGCATGAGAGTTTCGCTTTTCGCAGCAGCCTGCCTGTTACTGACCGCTCCGTTTGTTCAAGCCGACGCTCCGCGTACCTTCCAGGAGGCCAAGAAGGTCGCCTGGAAGCTCTACGCGCCACAATCGACCGAGTTCTATTGCGGCTGTAAATACAAGGGCAACAAGGTCGACCTGGCCTCCTGCGGCTATGCCCCGCGCAAGAATGCCCAGCGCGCGTCACGCATCGAGTGGGAGCACATCGTACCCGCCTGGCAGATCGGCCATCAGCGCCAATGCTGGCAGAGTGGCGGGCGCAAGCAGTGCTCGCAGCATGACGAAGTGTACCAACGCGCCGAAGCCGACCTGCACAACCTGGTGCCAAGCATCGGTGAGGTCAACGGCGACCGCAGCAACTTCAGTTTCGGCTGGCTACCAGAACAACGCGGCCAGTATGGCCGCTGCCTGACCCAGGTCGACTTCAAGGCGAGGAAGGTGATGCCGCGCCCGTCGATCCGCGGCATGATCGCCCGCACCTACTTCTACATGAGCAAGCAGTACAACCTGCGCCTGTCCAAACAGGACCGCCAGCTTTTCGAGGCCTGGAACAAGACCTACCCGCCGCAAGCCTGGGAGCGGCAACGCAACCAACAGGTCGCCTGCGTGATGGGGCGGGGAAACGCGTTCGTGGGGCCGGTCAACCTCAAGGCGTGCGGTTGATCCTCAGGCCAGCGTTTGTAAGTAGGCGCTGGCTTCCCGGTAACGGGCCAGCCGCGCCAGGTCGGCGGGGCCCGGACAGGGGATGCGCGAGAGATCACTGTTGTCGGCCAGATCGGCCAGCTTGACGGTGCGCGCCAGCGGGTCGTCGCCCAGGCGCACTACGAAATCCTGGTAAGGCTCGCCTTCGCGGCGGCTAAGCGCCAGCAACGCAGCCAGGATTTTCAGCGCGAAACCCTCACGCGCCAGGTCGGACAGGGTCAGCGGGGTGTCTTCGATCACATCGTGAAGCACCGCCACAATCCGCTGTTCAGGTGTGGAAACCCGCATCATCACGCGTAACGGGTGGAGGATATAAGCCGCCCCACCCTTATCGTATTGCCCTTCATGCGCCCTGGCGGCCACGGCAATGGCCCGCTCCAGTGTAGACATGAGGCCCTCCCCGTTTGGCAGCTACCACCCCAAGCATAGCCAAACTTGTGTGAACAGCGCCTGACACAAGCCTTGACTGCGGCGCCACTTTTACTGGCTTAGCGTGCTGCGCCGTGCTGGATGACCACCGAATCGGTACCCAGCTTGGCCATCACTTCGTCCCTGCGCGCCTGCGCTTCTTCACGGGTGGGGAACGGCCCCAGCAGCACCACCGGCTTGCCGTCACGGTACTCCACCGAAGACGGGATGCCCTTTTCGATCAGGCGCGCCGTCATGTCGCTGAGCGCACCCATATTGGCGCCCTGCACCACTTCCACGTCCCAACCCTGTGGCGCCGGCTGGTCTGCCAGCGCCTCGGCACGGCGCTGCAGGTCGGCTCCACCGCAGAGCTCACGGATACGCAGGTTGTTGCCGGTATCGTCGACGATGATGTCGTATTGGCCATCGCGCTTGATCGCCACGTAGCTGCGGTAGGCTTCGTACTGCCCGGCATCGTCCTTGCCGCGGACCTGACCGCAGATGGTGCCCTGGGTGTCGATCCGCACGTTGCCGAACTTGGCGGTCTTGGGGTTGTGCAGGTGTTCGGCCACCTGCTTGTGCACGCCTTCGACCTCGTTCTCACAGCCCGCCAGGGCGAGCACTGCCATTACCACAGCCAGTTTGCGCACGCGTGTACCTCCAGATTCGAAGGGGCGGATTCTAGCACGCCGGGGTATGCCCGGACCGCGACCAAACGTTACACGCTGCTTCGGGCGCAAATGCAAAAAGGGCGATCATTTCTGATCGCCCTTTTTCGATTTGGTAGGCACAATTGGACTCGAACCAACGACCCCCACCATGTCAAGGTGGTGCTCTAACCAACTGAGCTATGTGCCTGTCGTGTGGTGCGCATATTAGTGGCCCGATGCGTACCTGTAAAGCTTTTTTTTGAGAAAAATCAAAAACTTTCGAATGCAGGCGCTTCGCGTCCAGACCGCGGTTTTCCGGCACACGCGCAATGGACAATGAAAAAAGGGGTGACCCTTTCGGATCACCCCTTTTTCGATTTGGTAGGCACAATTGGACTCGAACCAACGACCCCCACCATGTCAAGGTGGTGCTCTAACCAACTGAGCTATGTGCCTGTCGTGTGGTGCGCATTCTACGCATTACAAAAACCCTGTCAACACTTTTTTTCGCGCTAACCTACTGAATCTTAAACTCTTTATAGAGAGGCTGGCTAAGGGGGGACCCGTAAAGGATTTTCACCAGACGACTAGCGGGTGTTTATTATTATTGATAGCATCGGTACATTCGTTAAAAATATAAAACACGAGGTTCCTGCAGCATGGCTAACACCCCCTACCCCCAGTCCTACTACGCCGCCTCGGCCAACCCGGTGCCGCCACGTCCGGCGCTGCAGGGTGAGGTGGAAACCGATGTGTGCATCATCGGTGCCGGCTACACCGGCCTGTCCAGCGCCCTGTTCCTTCTGGAGAACGGCTTCAAGGTGAGCATCGTCGAAGCGGCCAAGGTCGGCTTCGGCGCATCGGGCCGCAACGGCGGCCAGATCGTCAACAGCTACAGCCGCGACATTGATGTCATCGAACGCACCGTCGGCCCCAAGCAGGCGCAACTGCTGGGCCACATGGCCTTCGAGGGCGGGCGCATCATTCGTGAACGCGTGGCCAAGTACAACATTCAGTGCGACCTGAAAGATGGTGGCGTATTCGCCGCCCTTACCAGCAAGCAGATGGGCCACCTGGAATCGCAAAAGCGCCTGTGGGAACGCTTTGGCCATAATCAGCTGGAGCTGATGGACCAGAAGCGCATCCGCGAAGTGGTTGCCTGCGACAGCTACATCGGCGGCATGCTCGACATGAGCGGCGGCCACATCCACCCGCTGAACCTGGCCTTGGGTGAAGCTGCCGCGGTCGAGTCGCTGGGTGGCATCATCTATGAGCAAACCCCGGCCGTGCGCATCGAACGCGGTGCCAACCCGGTCGTGCATACCCCGCAGGGCAAGGTCCGCGCCAAGTTCATCATCGTTGCCGGCAACGCCTACCTGGGCAACCTGGTACCCGAGCTGGCCGCCAAGTCCATGCCATGCGGCACACAGGTGATCACCACCGAGCCACTGGGCGAAGAACTGGCACGCACTCTGCTGCCGCAGGACTACTGCGTCGAGGACTGCAACTACCTGCTCGACTACTACCGCCTGACCAGCGACAAGCGCCTGATTTTCGGTGGCGGCGTGGTGTACGGCGCGCGTGACCCGGCCAACATCGAGGCGATCATCCGCCCGAAAATGCTCAAGGCCTTCCCGCAGCTGAAGAACGTGAAGATCGACTACGCCTGGACCGGTAACTTCCTGCTGACCCTGTCGCGCCTGCCTCAGGTTGGCCGGATCGGCGACAACATCTACTACTCGCAGGGTTGCTCGGGCCACGGCGTGACCTATACCCACCTGGCGGGCAAGGTGCTGGCCGAGGCCCTGCGTGGCCAGGCAGAGCGTTTCGACGCCTTTGCCGGCCTGCCGCACTACCCGTTCCCGGGTGGCCAGATGCTGCGCGTACCCTTCAGCGCCATCGGTGCCTGGTACTACAGCCTGCGCGATCGCCTGGGCTTCTGATTCAGGCGGCCCGCGCCCACAGGATTTGTGCTGCTTGCACAGTCCGTGTGGGCGCGGGCTTACCTGCGAAGGGCCGGCACTGGCAACGCTATTTGTTCAGGCTATTGACCGCCTGCTTCGCCGCACTCTCTTGCCCCGCCTTGGCCAGTTCATCCGCAGCGTGCAACCACCGCTGGCGATCAACCTGGGCCGGCAGTTGCCGAGGTGGCTGCACCAGCACCGCCCAACTCCCCTGCTTCTCCCACGCCGATGCAAAGTCATCGAATGCCATCACCTGCCGCCGGTGCATGCCCGAACGCAGCAGCACCCGCTGCTTGTACCGGTCATACCCCATCAACACCGCATAGCGCGGCTCGCTCCACCAGGCCGAACCTTCCTCGTAACGCAGCAGCACCGGGTTGCCCGCCGCCACCTGGGCCAGCAGCGCGTCCAGTTGCTTGTCCAGCGGGTACACCACCCTGCCGTAGTCCCGCGCCACACGGGGAATAGCGGAATCCAGCGTTTCGGCACCCTGAGGCAGGTTCAGCGGCTTATCCAGCAAGCCTGGCGTAATAGGTGCCCCCTGCTGCGACAGCACTGCTGCCAGCGCCATGGCCCCGCTGTGGTTGGCGTTGCCACGGTAGAACGGCACGCTGCTGATCTCGACCCGCTGCGGCAGGCCCTTGAGGTTGCCGGGCGGTGCGCTGGCGCAGCCGGCCAGGGTGGCAGCCAGCAGGCAGGCCGCCAGTAGCCGCCGGGGGGCAGCCTTGAAGGAATGTTGCTCCATGGACACTCGCTTGTTCCAACGCCAGGCAGGCAGCGCCCGGCTCTGGCCACCGATCATAGGTCCGACAGCGGCGCGGGTATAGTCCGACAGCGCCTTGGAGCGAATCGGCCCTAGAGATAGACCATTGTTCGATGGAACGTCACGGACGAAGGGCTAGACTAAAGCAGTGTCTGGAAGGTAAACGCGGGCCAATCAAGCGCTTGCCGCAGAGATGGAGGCACAGATGAGCCTGACCATGGCAATTCTCATGCTGGTAGGCATGTGGCTGAGCGTCGCAGCCGCCATGCTGTGGGGTGTACTGCGTATCGTGCGGCGTCACGCACACCATCACCACCTGCCCCCGCAGGCAACACCCAAGCCACAGCCAGCAAGGCGGGCGCGGCGGCATGTCGGGGTGAGCTAACCTCAGGATTTCCCGAAGCCTGATCACTGACAAGCCCGCTCCACAGGTATTTCGCGATGCCAGTACGGCTCGAGGTACCTGTGAAAGCGGGCTTGTTCACGAGGGGGGCGCAGAACGCCCCTTTTTTACATCAGCCTTCAGCCGCCTCACGCTTCAAACGCGCTCGACGGGCAAGGATGTTGAGGACCTCGATAGCCGTCGAGAACGCCATGGCCGCATACACATAGCCCTTGGGTACATGGGCGCCAAAGCCTTCGGCGATCAGCGTCATGCCGATCATGATGAGGAAGCCCAGCGCCAGCATGACCACGGTCGGGTTGTCGTTGATGAAGTTGGCCAGCGGATCGGCGGCCACCATCATCACGATCACAGCCGTGATAACGGCGATAATCATGATCGGCAGGTGCTCGGTCATGCCCACGGCGGTGATGATGCTGTCGACCGAGAAGACGATGTCCAGCAGCAGGATCTGGAAAATCGCCGCAGCAAAGCCCAGGGTAACCGTGGAGGAGACCTTGGCTTCCTCCTTGGCGCCATGCGGGTCGACGTTTTCGTGAATTTCCTTGGTCGCCTTCCACAGCAGGAACAGACCACCGGCAATCAGGATCACATCCTTCCACGAGAAGGCGTTGCCGAACACTTCGAACACCGGGTCGGTCAACTGGACGATCCAGGCCACGGTGCTGAGCAAGGCCAGTCGCATGACCAAGGCCATGCTGATACCGATACGCCGCGCCTTGGAGCGGTACTCCACCGGCAGTTTGTTGGTCAGGATCGAGATGAAGATCAGGTTGTCGATGCCCAGTACAACTTCCATGGCCACCAGCGTAGCCAGGGCAACCCAGGCGGTAGGGCTAGCGGCGAGTTCCAGCAAATATTCCATTGTTCAAATCCTGCAGCAGCGGTTGGGGTCAGATTTCCTGGGTTTCTTCTTTCTTCTCGGCATCCTTGGGCTTCTGCCCTTCGCTGCCGATGGCTTCGCTCAGCGCCTGCTGGGCAGCCTTGTTGGTGTCGTCGATGGCTTGCTTGGCCGACTGCGCGGCCTGATCGAGCATCTGCTGCGCGGATTTCTCGGCCTGGTCGCAGCCTGCCAGGGTGAACAGGGCCAAAGCCAGCACCAACGGGGTGCCTATGGATTTGAGTTGCAGCATGGTGTCCTCGCTTGAAATAACCCGGCGGCGCATGGCGCCTGATAGCCGTGCATTCTAGAGACGGCAATAGTTCAGGAAAATTCGTATTTTCATGGCATATACTTCGGTTTTTACGAATCGGAACGACCGACGGTGCTTAACTATCGCCAGTTGCATTACTTCTGGGCCGTGGCCAAGACGGGCAGCATCACCCGCGCCAGCCAACAGCTGAACCTCACACCGCAAACCATCAGCGGGCAGATCACCCTGTTCGAGCAAACCTACGGCCTGGAACTGTTCCAGCGCGCCGGCCGGCAGCTGGAACTGACAGAAACCGGCCGTCAGGCCCTGGTGTATGCAGAGCAGATGTTTCAGATCGGCAGCGAGCTTGAAGCCATGCTGCGTGCCGGCCCTCAAGAGCAGATCCTGTTCCGTGTGGGGGTGGCTGACGTGGTGCCCAAATCCATTGTCTACCGCCTGCTGGCACCGACCATGGACCTGGAGGAGGTGCTGCGCATCAACTGCCGCGAGGACAAACTTGAGCGGTTACTGGCAGACCTGGCTATCCAGCGCCTGGACCTGGTGATATCCGACAGCCCCATGCCTAACCACCTGGACATCAAGTGCTACAGCCAAAAGCTGGGCGAGTGCGGGCTGAGCTTCTTCGCCACCCCGGCGCTGGCACAACGGCTTGAAGGTCCTTTTCCAGCTTGCCTGCAGGATGCTCCGCTGCTGGTTCCCGGCCAGGAGACCGTGGTAAGCAGCCGCTTGCTGCGGTGGCTGGGCGAGCAGCAGGTGCAGCCACGGATCGTGGGGGAGTTCGATGACAGTGCCTTGATGCAAGCGTTCGGACAGTCGGGCAGCGGCATTTTCGTAGCGCCCAGCGTAATCGCCGAGGAGGTGTGCCGTCAGTATGGCGTGCAACTGATCGGGCAGACCGAGGCCGTGCACGAATCGTTCTATGCCATTTCGGTGGAGCGCAAGGTCAAGCACCCAGGGATCGTGGCGATTACCGAGGGGGCCCGGCGGGAGTTGTTTCACTGGTAGCCGCAAAAGCCTGATTGACAAAGAACACGGCCCGACATGCGCCATAGGTGCTCTATGGTAAAGTCCGCCCTTTCCAGATTCCGAGATACCGCTGCACATGACCCCTTTCCTCCGCATCCTCAACCGCACCAGCCTGGTGACTCAGATCGTCATTGGCCTGCTCGCCGGCATCGCCCTCGCCCTGCTGGCACCTGCCATCGCCCGCGACCTGGCCTTTCTTGGCAAGGTGTTTGTCAGCGCCCTGAAGGCGGTTGCGCCCGTGCTGGTGTTCATCCTGGTCATGGCTTCGGTCGCCAACCATCGTCACGGCCAGGAAACCCACATTCGCCCGATCCTCTGGCTGTACCTGCTGGGCACCTTTGCCGCAGCAGTGGTGGCCGTGGTTGCCAGCATGCTGTTCCCGTCGCACCTGGCACTAAGCACCAGCGAAGCCACGCTGAGCGCGCCAGGCGGCATCACCGAGGTGCTGCAGAACCTGCTGCTGAGTGCGGTAGACAACCCGGTCAATGCCCTGCTCAATGCCAACTTCATCGGCGTGCTGACGTGGGCCATCGGCTTGGGTGTGGCCCTGCGCCACGCCGGCGAAACCACCCGTACCGTGGTCGAAGACCTGTCCACGGGTGTAACCCTGATCGTGCGCGTGGTCATCCGCTTCGCCCCGCTGGGCATCTTTGGCCTGGTCAGTTCCACCCTGGCCCAGTCGGGCCTGGACGCGCTGCTCGGCTACCTGCACCTGTTGGCGGTACTGATCGGCTGCATGCTGTTCGTGGCGTTGGTGATGAACCCACTGATCGTGTTCTGGAAGATCCGCCGCAACCCCTACCCGCTGACGCTGCTGTGCCTGCGTGAAAGCGGTATTACCGCGTTCTTCACCCGCAGCTCGGCCGCAAACATCCCGGTGAACCTGGCGTTGTCGGAACGCCTTGGCCTGCATGAAGACACCTACTCGGTGTCGATCCCGCTGGGCGCGACCATCAACATGGCCGGTGCGGCGATCACCATTACCGTGCTGACCCTGGCCGCAGTGCATACCCTGGGTATCCAGGTGGACCTGCCGACTGCCGTGCTTCTCAGCGTGGTGGCAGCAGTGTGCGCCTGCGGCGCCTCGGGCGTGGCCGGGGGTTCGCTGCTGCTGATTCCGCTGGCGTGCAGCCTGTTTGGCATCCCAAGCGAAATTGCCATGCAGGTGGTTGCGGTGGGCTTCATCATCGGCGTGCTGCAGGACTCGGCCGAAACGGCGCTGAATTCTTCGACCGATGTGCTGTTCACTGCCGCGGCATGCCAGGCTCAAGAGCAGCGCAACGGCTAAGAGGGCCGGGGCCGCTTTGCGGCCCCAATTGCCTTACGCGATGGCATTACCTACCCTAGTGGCCTTTCCCCAGCCACGAGACAGGGCCATGTCAGAACACGAAACCGCAGGTGAAGGCCGCTTCAACAGCATCGAGATCCGCGTTCTCGGCTCGCTGATCGAAAAGCAGGCCACCAGCCCGGAAAGCTACCCGCTGACCCTCAATGCCCTAGTCCTGGCCTGCAACCAGAAGACCAGCCGCGAGCCGGTGATGAACCTCACCCAAGGCCAGGTCGGCCAGGCATTGCGCGCCCTCGAAGGTCAGGGCATGACCCGCCTGCAGATGGGCAGCCGTGCCGACCGCTGGGAACATCGGGTAGACAAGGCACTGGAGCTGGTGCCAGCGCAGTTGGTGCTGATGGGCCTGATGTTCCTGCGGGGCCCGCAAACCCTCAACGAACTGCTGACCCGTAGCAACCGCCTGCACGACTTTGACGACACCGAGCAGATCCAGCATCAGCTGGAGCGCCTGATCTCGCGGGACCTGGCCTTGCACCTGCCACGCCAGGCCGGCCAGCGTGAAGACCGCTACACCCATGCCTTGGGCGACCCGGCGGAAATCGAGGCGATTCTCGCTGCACGGCAGCAGGAAGGCGGCGCGCGCACCACTGGCGGCAGTGTGTCAGAAGACCGCATCGAAGCCCTCGAAGCCCGCATTGCGGCGCTGGAAGCGCGCCTGGCTGAGCTGGAAGGCTGAGCCGTCACGGCTCGGGGTCGGGGAAATTGCGGCAGCTCTTGCGCTCGGCCAGTTCCCGGTCAGTGGGGCGCTGGTCGACAAACACAGCGCGACCGTCGGCGTAGATTTCCAGGTAGCCCCAGTGCAGGTCCTGCTCTTGCTGCCCGGGCTTTGGGGGGACTAGCCACCAGGGTTCGCGGCTGATCAGGGTCATGGGTGTGATTCCTGAGGGGTCTGCAGTAAGCATAGACACCTTCAGGTGCTGCTTTGCTTGCACCGGCCCTTTCGCGGGTAAACCCGCTCCTACACGACGGCCTGCGTCCACCCCCCGAGGTGTGTCCACCACCAATCTGCGTAGGAGCGGGTTACCCGCGAATACGGTAGCGGCGGCAACGGTGAACGACGGGTGGAGACTGGCCAGCAGGGACGGCCTCTTCGCGGGTGAACCCGCTCCTACGCGACGGCCTGTGTCCAACTCCCGATGTGTGTCCACCACCAATCTGCGTAGGAGCGGGTTTACCCGCGAATACGGTAGCGGCGGCAACGGTGAACGACGGGTGGAGACTGGCCAGCAGGGCCGGCCTCTTCGCGGGTGAACCCGCTCCTACGCGACGGCCTGTGGCCAACCCCTGATGTGTGGCCATCACCGATCAGTGTGGTAGGAGCGGGTTTACCCGCGAATACGGTAGCGCCGGCAACGGTGAACGGCGGTTGGAGATTGGCCAGCAGGGCCGGCCTCTTCGCGGGTGAACCCGCTCCTACACGACGGCCTGTGTCCAACCCCCGAGGTATGTCCACCACCAATCTGCGTAGGAGCGGGTTTACCCGCGAATACGGTGGCGGCGGCAACGGTGAACGGCGGGTGGAGATTGGCCAGCAGGGCCGGCCTCTTCGCGGGTGAATCCGCTCCTACACGACGGCCTGTGGCCAACCCCTGATGTGTGGCCACCACCGATCAGTGTGGTAGGAGCGGGTTTACCCGCGAATACGGTAGCGGCGACAACGGTGAACGACGGGTGGAGACTGGCCAGCAGGGCCGGCCTCTTCGCGGGTAAACCCGCGCCTACGGGGATCTTCACAGTTTCAACAACTGCTCAGTCCTGTGAGGGCGGCTCTAACCGCGAAAGGGCCGGTACAGGCTTACGCCGGTGCCGAAGTCCGAATCAGGTGGTCAAAGGCCGCCAGCGATGCCTTGGCCCCCTCACCCACCGCAATGACGATCTGCTTGTACGGCACGGTAGTCACGTCACCTGCGGCAAACACACCCGGGATGCTGGTCTGGCCCTTGGCGTCGACAATGATTTCGCCACGCGGCGACAGCTCGACGGTGCCCTTCAGCCAGTCAGTGTTGGGCAGCAGGCCAATCTGCACGAAGATGCCTTCCAGTGCCACTTCGTGCTGTTCATCCGTGGTGCGGTCCTTGTAGCGCAGGCCGGTCACCTTCTCGCCATTGCCCAGCACCTCGGTGGTCAGCGCGCTGGTGATCACGTTGACGTTCGGCAGGCTGCGCAGCTTGCGTTGCAACACCGCATCGGCACGCAACTGGCTGTCGAACTCGATCAGCGTCACCTGGGCGACGATACCAGCCAGGTCGATGGCCGCTTCCACACCCGAGTTGCCGCCGCCAATCACTGCCACACGTTTGCCCTTGAACAGCGGGCCGTCACAGTGCGGGCAGTAAGCCACGCCGCGGCCGCGGTACTCCTGCTCACCCGGCACGTTCATTTCGCGCCAGCGGGCGCCGGTGGCCAGGATCACGGTCTTGGCCTTCAGCGAAGCGCCCCCCGCCAGGCGCACTTCGTGTAGACCGCCCTCGGCGGCCGGAATCAGCGCTTCACCGCGCTGCAGGTTCATGATGTCGACGTCGTACTGTTTGACGTGCTCTTCCAGCGCCGTGGCCAGCTTCGGCCCTTCGGTTTCCTGCACCGAGATGAAGTTCTCGATGGCCAGTGTGTCCAGCACCTGGCCGCCGAAGCGCTCGGCGGCAACACCGGTGCGGATGCCCTTGCGGGCAGCGTAGATGGCAGCAGCGGCGCCAGCGGGGCCACCGCCGACGACCAGCACGTCAAAGGCTTCCTTGGCGTTGATCTTCTCGGCCTGGCGGGCGCCAGCGTTGGTGTCGATCTTGCCAATGATTTCTTCCAGGCCCATACGGCCCTGACCAAACACTTCACCGTTGAGGTAGATACTCGGTACCGCCATGATCTTGCGCGATTCCACTTCGTCCTGGAACAGCGCACCGTCGATGGCAACATGGCGCACGTTGGGGTTGAGTACCGCCATCAGGTTCAGTGCCTGGACGACGTCCGGGCAGTTCTGGCACGACAGCGAGAAGTAGGTTTCGAAGTTGAATTCACCTTCCAGGGCCTGGATCTGCTCGATCACTTCGGCACTGGCCTTTGACGGGTGGCCACCGACCTGCAACAGTGCCAGCACCAGCGAGGTGAACTCGTGACCCATGGGGATGCCGGCGAAGCGCAGGCTGATATCGGCACCTGGGCGGTTCAGCGAGAACGAAGGGCGACGGGCATCGGTACCGTCCGCGCTGAAGGTAATGAGGTTCGACAGGCCGGCAATCTCCACCAGCAGGTCGTGCAATTCGCGGGACTTCGCGCCGTCGTCGAGGGAAGCAACGATCTCGATCGGCTGGGTGACCCGCTCCAGGTAGGTTTTCAGTTGCGATTTAAGCGTGGCGTCCAACATACGGGCGATTCCTTTTTCAAAACTCGGATACAAAAACGCCCAGGCGAGGTCGCCCGGGCGCTTGACGGGGCGGTAGGTATTTCAGCTTTGGCGGCTGCTTACCGCCCGCGTTATGGGCATGACCTTAGATCTTGCCTACGAGGTCCAGCGACGGCGCCAGAGTGGCTTCGCCTTCTTTCCACTTGGCCGGGCACACTTCGCCTGGGTGAGCGGCAACGTACTGGGCAGCCTTGACCTTACGCAGCAGTTCAGCAGCATCACGGCCTACGCCACCGTCGTTCAGCTCGACAATCTTGATCTGGCCTTCCGGGTTGATCACGAAGGTACCGCGGTCGGCCAGGCCAGCTTCTTCGATCAGCACGTCGAAGTTGCGCGAAATGACGTGAGTCGGGTCACCGATCAGCGGGTATTCGATCTTGCCGATGGTGTCCGAAGTGTCGTGCCAGGCTTTGTGAGTGAAGTGGGTATCAGTGGAAACACCGTAGATTTCCACGCCCAGCTTCTGGAACTCGGCGTAGTTGTCAGCAAGGTCACCCAGCTCGGTCGGGCAAACGAAGGTGAAGTCGGCCGGGTAGAAGAACACGACAGACCACTTGCCTTTCAGATCGGCTTCGCTGACCTGAACGAACTCGCCTTTGTGGTAGGCGGTGGCGTTGAAGGGTTTGACCTGGCTGTTGATGATTGGCATGAGAGACGCTCCTTCATGGGGTTGGAATCAGTTGATGGATAGAATCCTAACTAATCATCCCGCTGAAGGCTCATTGGCAAAGCTCATGCTTTCGATTGGTTTTGGCTATAACCGGGGCTACTTAATAGAAGGGAAAGGGCTGAGCAAAGGATTGCGGACCTGAGCTCTGCACTGGCAAAGAAATGTAACAGCTCCCCATTCGGCATCACGGGCAAACGGGTCTAGGCTCAAGCCCATGTGATACCGGGCCCCTCTGACGGCTGCCAAGCCGCCATGTCGGATCACTGTTGCCTTGCAACGTCGACATTCAAGGAGGGGCTCATGACAGCTCTGCAAGCATTCCTCACAACACCTGTCCTCGGTACCAGCGCCTGGTTGTGGCTGGTGTTCATGGCCATCGTCATCGGTTTGCTGGTGCTCGACCTGGGCGTGCTGCACCGCCACGACCGGGAAATTGAAATGCGCGAGAGCCTGCTGTTGTATTCAGGCTATTTCAGTGTCGGTGTACTGTTCGGCGCGGGGGTCTGGTACCAGTTGGGCGCGCAGTCGGCACTGGAGTTCTACACCGGTTTTTTGGTCGAGCAATCGTTGTCGATGGACAACGTGTTCGTCATGGCGATGATCTTCAGCTACTTCGCCATCCCCCGCCGCTACCAGCACCGCGTACTGTTCTGGGGCATCCTGGGCGTGGTGTTCCTGCGGGCCATCATGATCGGCGTGGGCGCGGCGCTGGTACAGAACTTTGCCTGGGTCCTGTACATCTTCGGTGCCTTCCTGCTGTTTACCGGGGTGAAAATGGCACTGTCGAAGGAAGACAGCCGCCCAGACCTGGCCAACAACCCGATCCTCAAGTTCGTGCGGCGGCACATGCGGGTTACCGACCAGATCCATGGCTCGCACTTCTTCGTACGCCACACCCCGGCCGGGCACAGCAAGGCGCTGCGTTATGCCACCCCGCTGTTTCTGGCGCTGGTACTGATCGAACTGGCCGACCTGGTATTTGCCGTCGACAGCGTGCCGGCGATCTTCGCTATCACCCAGGACCCGTTCATCGTCTACACCTCCAACATCTTCGCCATCCTCGGCTTACGCTCGCTGTATTTCGCGCTGGCGGCGCTGATGCACCGGTTCGTTTACCTCAAGTACGCACTGGCGCTGGTGTTGATCTTCATTGGCTGCAAGATTTTCTACCACGGCATGGTGGGCAAGGTGCCGGCGCTGCTGTCGTTGGGCGTGACATTCGGGTTGTTGCTGGGTGGGGTGGTGATTTCGTTGATCAAGACGCGGGGGCAGACGTTGAATAAAGACGACAAGACGATAGAAAAAGCAGCTAACGATAAGAAAACAACGGGACAAAAAAAGAATGACCCACAGTTACGGGTCTGAGTTGCAATCATTGCTTGATGATGAAGTAACCAACCGCTCCCCAAAGTGAGGCAATCAAGATCAACCAAAGGGCTGCTCCCATATCTCGCCTCAACTTTGGGGGAAAATTGTCAAGCTCCGCTTCGTTCAACCATCCGAGGCGTGAATGTAACCTTGGGAATGTGACCAAAGCGCTTACTGTACTCATCAGTAGGCATCGATGCCTTAGGTTTCGTCCGCCCCATACGGGTTTCATCTGCTCAAGATAGGGGTTGCTCGTGATCGCTGAAAGGGCGACATCAAAATCACTCGACAAAGCAATTTTCACATTGATAGCGATCCCCGCAAGGCCCAGGACGAAAGGCGCAATCAGGAATCCTATCTGCAACAATGGGGACCAATTGTCAAAGTCAATCATCAGTCACCTCATGAAGGAGTTCACCGGTCCGCTCTCCGAGGGCGCCAATACCAATAGCGCCTGCAGAAGAGGCTGCGCCAACGATCGCAATCCCGCACACTGCACCAAACCCACCGGTACCCACCGCAAAAATACCGCATAACGCAGCTGCTGCAGCACCTCCACCAGAGGCACCTACCAACCCTCCCGTTAGACCCCCTACAAAATTTCCCGCTTCAGTAAACCGAACCTTTCGACAAGCACGAGTCTCCCCGGCCCGACAGACTTCTTTTACTTTCAGATAAGACGAGGTCCCGCCCAGCCCAATCGCTGCATACCCTCCGTATTGCAGGTACTTACTTAACCGCGCCACCTTCTCAAGATGTGTCGCATACCCCGGAATCTGCCCCGGTCCGCCCGCTTTCGACCAATGGTGCACCAGGCTCTTGGTAGAGATATTCAAGCTCTTCTTCAGCCGCTCATAGCTCCCCAGATTCAGTTGCTTATTAAGCAACGCCGCTTTCAACTGGCCATCCAGTTGCTGCAACAACCGCCTGCGCTCGGCGAAGAAACCCGGACTATTCAAATGGCCATGGTGCATGAACTCACGCTGGTGCAATTGCTCGATGCTGGTCAAGGTATCGCTTACTTGTTTCAAGCCTTGATCCAGCATGTCCTTGCCCACGCCCATGGACAGACTGGCGTTGCTGAGCAAGCCGGCGATTTCGGCCTGGTGCTGCATCATGAAATCCGCTTCGACGTAGTCGAGTGCCTCCAGCGCACGCCGCGCATGCTGCGCAGCCGCCATAAGCTCTCCCTCTTCGCGCGTGCAGGCATTTCCATTGTCAGGATCACCGATAACGAAGATTTCCCCAGCTTTGAACCCTTGCGCATACGTGGGATTGAGCCGCTGTAACCGTGAGACCGGCAACGTGGAATCGTGACCGGCCAGTTGAAGCAGTATCTGGGGAAACGACATGCGTCGTGGAACCACGTAGAAGCCAGGCTCCAGCGAACCAGGCAGTGCACCTATTACCGGTTGGGAGAAGCGCTCGGGGTTGAAGGTGGGTGACAGCTCGGCAGCGTGGGTATTGGCACGCCCTGCAATGGAGTGCATGGAGGGCGGAGCCTCATACAAGGGCGCGACTACCCGGTTGGTGCCCGGCGAACAGCCACAGACAACCAACGCACCATCCATAGCCACCCGCTGGCCATCTGAAATAAAGTGATCCACACCTTCGGCGACAGTTCCCGCCTGCCCACAAAGAGGGCATGGCGTGGTGTGGTCGCCTTCACGGAGCACCATTCGGCCTTCGTCTAGATAGCCGGCCCCCGTCGCAATACAGACAGCACCCGTTGTGGTGACATCGCCATCTACCGCCTGACCTTTCCCCTCTAGATTGACGCGCATATATGAACTCCCTGTACTTGATTCAGGTTGGAAACCTATCACCTGCAAGGGAGATTCAAGTGGCCTCAGCCAAAATTCAGATACGTCCTACAAGTTGCAGGACTTTGCGCAATCACTGCAGGCGCGGGTTTGATCGCGAATGGGCCGGCGCAGGCTGACGCGTTCACCGCCCGCTACGCAACATCTCCACCGGCACATACTTGCCAATTTCGTACTTGCCAATCGCGGCCCGGTGCACTTCATCCGGCCCGTCAGCCAGACGAAGGGTGCGCTGCATGGCATACATGTAGGCCAGCGGGAAATCGCCGCTTACCCCTGCCCCACCATGTATCTGGATAGCCCGGTCGATCACTTTCAAGGCCACGTTCGGCGCCACCACCTTGATCTGGGCGATCTCGCTACGAGCCACCTTGTTGCCGACAGTGTCCATCATGTAGGCCGCTTTGAGCGTCAGCAGCCGGGCCATGTCGATTTCCATGCGCGAGTCGGCGATCTTGTCGACGTTGCCGCCCAGGCGTGCCAGTGGCCGACCGAAAGCAGTACGCTCCACCGAGCGCTTGCACATCAGCTCCAGTGCGCGCTCGGCCATGCCGATCGAGCGCATGCAGTGGTGGATACGCCCTGGACCCAGGCGGCCCTGGGCAATTTCGAAGCCGCGTCCTTCACCAAGGATCACATTTTCGTACGGCACCCGCACATTCTCGAAAAGGACTTCGGCATGACCATGGGGCGCATCGTCATATCCGAACACCGGCAGCGGGCGGACGATCTTCACGCCCGGCGTGTCGGTAGGCACCAGCACCATGGAATGCTGCTGGTGGCGTGGCCCTTCAGGGTCAGACAGGCCCATGAAGATCATGACCTTGCAGCGCGGGTCGCAGGCGCCGGACGTCCACCACTTGCGGCCGTTGATCACCCACTCGTCACCGTCCCGTATGGCGGTAGCAGCCATGTTGGTGGCGTCCGAGGAGGCCACGTCCGGTTCGGTCATGGCAAACGCTGAGCGGATCTCGCCGCGCAGCAGCGGCTCCAGCCACAGGCGTTTCTGCGCCTCGCTGCCATAGCGCACCAGCACTTCCATGTTGCCGGTGTCCGGCGCGGAGCAGTTGAACGGCTCCGGCCCGAGCAACGAGCGGCCCATGATCTCTGCCAGCGGGGCGTACTCCAGGTTGCTCAGGCCAGCGCCGTATTCCGACTCGGGCAAGAACAGGTTCCACAACCCTTCGGCGCGGGCCTTGGCTTTAAGCTCCTCCATGATTGCAGTGGGCTGCCAGCGGTCACCCTCGGCGACCTGGCGCTCGAACACGGCTTCGGCGGGGTAGACATAAGCGTCCATGAACGCAGTGACACGCTCGCGCAGTGCCTGGACCTTGGGCGAATAGGCGAAATCCATCTGGGCTACCTTCACAGTTCGGAGTACGTGGGCCAGAGCCTAGAGCAGCATTGCTCCATCCACCTAGTCTATTTTCCGCGTGTATAAACATTCATAACCGATATATGATCGGCCGATAATTCCAACAAAGAGCGGCGCCCATGAACCTTAGCAAGGTCGACCTCAACCTGTTCATCGTGTTCGATGCGATCTACACCGAAGCCAACCTGACCCGCGCCGGGCAGATCGTCGGCATTACCCAGCCGGCAGTGTCCAATGCCCTGTCGCGCCTGCGCGAAACCTTCAATGACCCGCTGTTCGTGCGTACCGCGCAAGGCATGGTGCCCACACCCATGGCGCAGAACATCATCGGCCCTGTGCGCAACGCGCTGGCGCTGTTGCGGACATCGGTGCAGGAAAGCCGCACGTTCAACCCGCAGCAGGCCAACAAGACCTTCCGCATCAGCATGACCGACCTGACCGAGGCGGTCATCTTGCCGCCGCTGTTCCAGCGCCTGCGCCGCCTGGCGCCGGCGGTAATGATCGAGAGTTTCCTGTGCAAGCGCCGCGAGACCACCAAGGAACTCGCGGCCGGCCGCCTGGACTTTGCCATCGACGCGCCACTGAACACCGACCCGCAGGTGCGCCACATCAAACTGATGCAAGACCGCTATGTCTGCGCCCTGCGCCAGGGCCACCCGCTGGCTGACAGCAAGCTGACCCTCGACAGCTACCTGGGCATGACCCATATCCATATCTCCAGCCGCCGCAACGGCCTGGGTTACGTCGACCTGGCGCTGGGCAAGATGGGTGTTCAACGCAAAGTCGCCCTGCGTTCGCAACACTACCTGATGGCGTCGCAGGTGTTGCAGCAGACCGACATGGCGATGACGGTTCCCGAGCGCTTCGCCCGTCGCCATCAGTTGCGTTATCAGGCGCTGCCGGTGGAGGTCCCCGCACTGGAAACGCACCTGTACTGGCATGAAAGCACCGACCAGGACCCGGCCAACCGCTGGATGCGCGAACAGATCACCGAATTGTGCGAGCGCGTGGTGGCAGAGGAAGAAAAGGCTCTGGAGCACGCCTGAAGGTGCCGGTGAGGTGCCATTGATGGCCCCTCACCAGACAAAGTAGAAAATTCTATGAAAGATCTTCGATAGAGAATTTTTTTCTAAAATAATCGCGAATCGACCTGAGGGAAACGAAAAAAATACCGCTGTTGGCAGGTACGCTTACGTCAATGATCGCCGATTTCACGGCCACTGACACGGACCTGCCCTCAATGCCTAGCGCCCCACTCTACTTCGATTACGCCGCCACTACCCCCGTCGACGACCGGGTTATCGAAACCATGCTCGCCTGCCTGGGTAACCAGGCCAACTTCGGCAACCCGGCTTCCAGCGGCCACGCCTTCGGCCAGGCTGCACGTCACGCCGTGGAGCAGGCGCGCCAGCAAGTCGCCGAGTGCGTCGGCGCGCACGCCGAGCAGCTGGTATGGACCTCGGGCGCGACCGAGTCAAACAACCTGGCGCTCAAGGGTATTGCCCAAGGCATCGGCCAGCCCGGACACCTGATCACCAGCCAGCTGGAACACAAGGCCGTGCTCGACACCGTGGCCGAACTGGAGCGCCAGGGCTGGGCCGTTACTCGCCTGGCAGCGGATGCCGATGGCCTGATCCAGCCTGCAAGCGTGCAGGCAGCGTTGCGCGCTGACACCCGCCTGGTATCGCTGATGGCGGTCAACAACGAACTGGGCACGGTCACCGACTTTGCCGCGATCGGCGAGCAGGTGCGTGCCCACGGTGCCCTGCTGCACGTGGATGCCGCGCAGGCCGTGGGCAAGCTGGCTATCGACCTGCATACGATGGCCGTGGACCTGATGTCTTTTTCGGCGCACAAGGTCTACGGGCCAAAAGGCATCGGCGCGCTGTATGTCGGGCCGCGCGCCCGCGTGCTGATGCGTGCGCAGATGCACGGCGGCGGCCATGAGCAGGGCCTGCGTTCCGGCACCCTGGCGACCCATCAGATAGCGGGCATGGGCAGTGCCTTTGCCTTGGCCGGCCAACCTGGCGACAGCGAACACCAGCGCCTCGAGCAACTGGCAAGACGCCTGCGCACAGGCCTGCTGGCCATGCCCGGCATTACCCTGAACGGCTGCGCCAAGCAACGCATTCCCCATACCTTGAACCTGTGCATCGACAGCAAGGGCTTCAACAGCGCGGCGCTGGCCGGCGAGCTGGCCTTGTCGACCACCTCGGCCTGCAACTCGGCGAGCAACGCTGCCTCGCACGTGCTGCTGGCACTGGGGCTGGATGAGCGTCAGGCACGCAACAGTGTGCGTTTGAGCATCGGCCGTTTCAGCACCGAGGCGGACGTGGACAAGGCACTCGACGTGTTTGGCCGGGTGCTGGCGTCAGCATCGGCCGCACTGTGGTGACCACGCCCTAGTGTGGTGTTTCAGAAACACCACACTAGAACAGGCGGCTGTCCGGCGTGAAATCCTCAACCTGGATTTTCGCGCTCTGCGCCTGCGGGTGCCGTGGGTTGAACAGGTAATTGGTGGTGCTGGGCATGATCGCGCTTGGCACCGGCAGCAGCAATGCCGAACAGTCATCCAGAAAGCGATTGCCCAGCGTACGGGTCAACTCAGGCTGGGCAGACCAGCCGGGCTGCAAAGCGGGCAACTGCGCCTGGGAAACCGTGTCAGGCAGTTCGATGCGCAGCAAGCGCATGGTGGTAGGGAAATCCTCGGGGTCGATCTCCAGGTGCACCAACACTTCCAGCATCGCCCCGGGAGGACTGGTGGCGGCATACACCACCGGCCGACCCGCCTGGTGCCAGCGGCCACTTACACGCAAGCCCCCCGTACCGCTCAAGTCTGCATAGGCGCTGATTCGCCACAAAATCACAGGCCATAGCCCTCGGCAATCTGCAGCAGCATTTCTTCGACCTGAGTGGTGCCTTGCTGGGTGGTGAGCATCTGCATCGGCGTCAGCCCCGAGAAACGTTCCTTGGGCTTGGAAAGCCAGCGTTTGGCCTTGCCCGCTTCACCGAACACGGCCTCGGCCATGGCGGTGATGTGGGCCGAGCGGAACAGCCGATCGCTCTCATCCACGGTCAGCGGTTGGTCACGCTCGATACGGGATTTGAGGGTGCGCAGCGGAATGATCTGGTCGCGCTCCACCGGGGTGAGCACACCGCGCTCGGTCAGCTTCACCAACCAGGTGGCGGCAAAACCATCGGTGATGCGGGTGTGAATTTCGAAGTCGCTGGCAAGCTCGGGAATGTCCAGCAGCGCCTGCAGGCGCGCCCGGTACTCGTGATAACCGTTGTCGCGAAGCACTTCGGCAAGCATGGCATGCTCCTTTTCGGCATTTGCCGACAAGTATGCGGTATATGCCGGGTCATTGCCAGTTTGCCGGGTCGGGCGGTCGAAGCCAGGGCTTTGCCAGATTGACCGCCAGCGTTGCCAGGGCCGCAAAGCGGCCCCAAAAACTTCAGAGGAAGGTGAACACTTGCGATGCCGGCAACCGCGACTTGTTCAGCCCGGCGTTGAAATCCGCCTCGCTGCGGTAACCCAGGCTCAGGATCACCACGCTGGTGAACCCACGCTCACGCAAGCCCAGTTCGGCATCGAGGACCTTGCTGTCGAAGCCCTCGATCGGCGTGGCATCCAGCCCATGCGCCGCCGCACCCAGCAAGGCAGTACCCAGCGCCAGGTAGGTCTGCTTTTCCATCCAGTGCTGCACATCCTTCTGGTCGAAGCGGTGCAGGTTGACGTAGTGGCGGCGGCTCTGGTTTTGCCCGGCGCGCGCTTGCTCATCACGGAAACGGCCATCGGCGGCCTCTTGATCAAGCACGGCGTTCAGGTGTTCTTCAGTCATCTCGGTACGGGTGCAGAACACGATCACGTGCGAGGCATCGAGAAGCTTCTGCGTGTTGTAGGCATAACCCTCAGCAGTGCTCTTGGCCAGGCGGGCCTTGCCTTCGGCCGTGTCGGCGACGATGAAATGCCAAGGCTGGGAATTGACCGACGACGGGCTGTGGCGCAGTTGTTCGAGCAGGGCATCGACAGTGGCCTGGGGAATGCGGCGTGAGGCATCGTAAGCTTTGGTGGTGTAACGGCGCTTGGCCAGCGATACGGTATCCATGCGACAACTCCGGAGTGAACAATGGGTTTGCCGGGCATCTTATCTTTCCAGCAAAAAAGAAAAAGCGGCACAATGTAACAACACTTTCATCCCTGGAATGAAAATGCTGCGCATCACCGACCTCGAACTGTTTGCCCGCAGCAGCGTGCTGGGTAGCTTCACTGCCGCTGCCCATGAAGCAGGCCTGCTGCCAGGCCAGGTGGCGGCCGCGATCAAACGCCTGGAACGCGACCTGGATGTACGCCTGTTCGCCCGCACCACCCGCAGCCTGCGCCTGACCGCCGAGGGCGAGCGCTACCTGCCAACCGCGCTGAATGTGCTGGAAAGCCTGCGCCAGGGCCATGAAGATCTGCATGGCAACCCCAATAGCCTGCGCGGCACCCTGCAGGTGTCGGCCCCTTCCGACATGGGCCGCAACATGCTGCTGCCCTGGCTCAGCGCTTTCCGCCGCGACCACCCGGCATTGCAACTGCGCTTCTTCCTGTCCGACCAGATGGCCGACCTCAACCGCGACCCTGTGGATGTGGCCATCCGCTATGGCCTCAACCAGGATGCCAACTACATCGCCCTGCCACTGGCCGAATGGAACCGCCGCGTGCTGGTGGCCTCGCCCGACTACCTGGCCCGCCACGGCCGCCCGCTTACCCCCGACGCGCTGCAGCAGCATGCCTGTCTGCTGTACATGCAGCACAGCCGGGTGTACGACAAGTGGCAGCTGGGTAACCGCACCGTGCAGGTGCGTGGGCCGCTGGTCAGTGACGATGCCGACGTCATCCGCCGCCTGGCCATCCAGGGGGAAGGTATCGTCTACAAGTCGTGGCTGGATGTCAGCGCCAACATCGCGGCAGGTGAACTGGAAATCGTCCTGCCCGAATTGATCGGCGAGCCTACCCCGCTGGCCTTGGTCTGCCCTCATCGCAAGCAGCTCACGCCTGCCGTGACGCAATTGCACCTGTGGCTACGCGAACGCTTCGAGGCCCTGCGCGCCCGGGCACTGACCAACGGCTGCACAATCGTTCCAGACTGAGCCGGGGGCGTTGCGCTAAGGTAGCCATTTACCCCACGGTACACGTCCATGAGCAACTGGATCGACTTCAAACAAGACGCCGACACCGGCATCGAGTCGGTCCGTGCGCATTTTGTCGGCCATGCCTATGACCCCCACTGGCACGACAGCTTCCTGGTCGGCGTGACCGAGCAGGGCGTGCAGCAGTTCAACTGCCGCCGGGTGCGCCACCGCAGCACGCCGGGGCAGGTATTTTTACTTGAGCCTGGCGACATCCACGATGGCCTGGCGCCCACCGAAGAAGGCTTCACCTATTCGACGCTGTACCTGGAGCCCGCCTGGCTCGACCAACAGCTGCGCGCGCTGTACGAGCACGCGCCGGGCGACAGCCTGCCCAGCTTCGCCGACACCCTGTGCCACGACGAACGCCTGGCACGGGCCACCGCCCTGGCCTTCAGGGCCGTGCATCACCAGGACTTGCGCATCGTCAGGCAAACGGCCATGGACGATCTGCTGGCCTGCCTGACCCGCCACCTGCACTGGCGCCGCCGCATCAACCCCGACCCGCGCCTGCCGCTGACCGCACAGCGCGCCCGGGACTTCCTGCATGCCAACCTGGAACGCGACATCGGCCTGGAGGACCTGGCCCAGGCCTGCGGCATCGACCGCTTCCGCCTGACGCGTGCGTTCAAGGCAGCGTTCGGCATTGCACCCCATGCCTACCTGATCCAGCTGCGCCTGGCCCGCGCGCGGCGCCTGCTTGCCCAAGGCCAGACACCTGCCGAAGTGGCCGTGGCGTTGGGCTTTGCCGACCAGAGCCACCTGGGGCGCTGGTTCCGCCGCGCCTACCAGTTGACCCCCGCCGACTACCGCAGGCGCTGCTCAAACCTTCCAGACTGAGTGCCGGCGGGCAGCGAGCATGGTGCTTCGATGTTACGGAGCCCATGAACCATGTCTGAGTCGCTGTTGCCCTTCATTCTGTTTGCCCTGGTGTCCAGTATCAGCCCGGGGCCGACCAACCTGTTGATCCTGGCCCATGGCGCCCGCCGGGGCCTGCGCGCAAGCCTGGCGCCGATCGTGGCGGCGTGTGGCGCGGCTGCCTCCATTGTGCTGCTCGTCGGGCTGGGGCTGGGCGAACTGCTGCTGCGCTACCCCTTGGCGCAACAGCTGATGAGCTGGGCCGGGGTGCTGTGGCTGAGCAGCCTGGCGTGGAAGATGCTGCGCAGTGCCGCCGCCCCGCTCCACGCGGCCACGGCACAAGGCTTCAGTGCGCTCAGTGCGGCCTCGTTGCAGGTGGTGAACCCCAAGGTGTGGTTGATGGCCGTGGCGGTGGTCGGGGTATTTGCCGCGCCGTCGTTGCCCGTGTGGCAGCTGGCGCTGGTGTTCTTGCTGATCGCTCTGCCGAGCATGGCCGCCTGGGCGGTGTTGGGGGTGGGGAGCGCCCGGTGGCTGCAGGCACCGGGGCGATTGCGGGTGTTCAACCAGGTATTGGCGGGGGTTTTGTTGATATCAGCATGGGCTGCAGTATTGGCCTGAGTCTCTGCTTGACTGGCAAGGGGCCTGAGCGGCCTCGGCTCAACGTGTCAACGCCTCGCGAAAGCGCCGGGTACTGGCAACGGCCAGTACCAGCCCGACCACTGCCACGCTGCCGCCCACTAGGCCGATATCCGCCACGTTCATCTGGCTGCTGACGATACTGCCGAGCAGCGCACCACCGCCAATGCCGATGTTGTAGATACCCGAGAACAGCGCCATGGCCACATCGGTGGCGTCGGACGCCAGCTTCAGGGTCTTGGACTGCAGCGCCAGGCTGAAGCTGAGAACTGCCACGCCCCAGAACATGCTCAGCACTGCGAACACATAGAAGTTGCCCGACAGCGGCAACATCAGCAACAGGCACGCGGCGAGTACCCCGATCGAACCCACCAGGAAGCCATGCGGGAAGCGTTCGCTGTAACGGCTGAACAACAACGAACCAAAAACCCCGGCACCGCCGAACAACAGCAGCAACAGCGTGGTGCGGTCGCCGCCGATCTGCGCTACGTGCAGGGCGAACGGCTCGATATAGCTGTAGGCCGTGAACTGCGCGGTAATGACCAGCGTTACCAGCAAGTAGGTAATGACCAGTGCCGGGCGCTTGAACAGAACCGGCAGGCTGCGCAACGAACCGGAGTTCTGGCTGGGCAGCAGCGGCAGCGATTTCATCAGGCACAGCATGGCGGCTAGCGCTACCCCGGCAATGCTCAGGAACGTGATGCGCCAGCCCAGTGCCTCGCCCACCACACGGCCCAGCGGGATGCCCAGGACCATGGCCAGGGTAGTACCGGTGGCCAGCAGGCCCAGCGCCTTGGCCTGCTGGCCCGGCGGCGCCACACGCACCGCCAGCGAAGCGGTGATGGACCAGAACACCGCATGCGCCAGGGCAATGCCGATGCGGCTGACCAGCAGCATGGCGAAGCTTTGCGAAAGCCAGGACAGCAAGTGGCTGACAACGAACACCAGGAACACGAACAGCAGCAGACGCCGCCGTTCGATGTTGCGGGTCAGCAACATCATGGGCAACGAGGCCAGCGCCACGATCCAGGCATAGATGGTCAGCATCAGGCCGACCTGGGCAGTGCTCATGTCGAAGCTGCGGCCAATGTCACTGAGCAGCGCCACCGGGACGAACTCGGTGGTGTTGAAAATGAAGGCCGCCAAGGCCAGGGCGATGACGCTCAGCCAGCTGCCGCTGCCCGTTGTGGGCGGCAGGTGAGTGGGTATGGGTCCGTTCATGGGTGGAAACCGCTTCTCCGCAGACAAGGCAACAGGTCGCACGCCAGCCACCCGCTTGCAGGGCTGCCAACGTACGTTTTTGTTATGGATAGGAATGCCCGGCATGGTACGCGCCAAGCTGGGGCCTCACAACCGCAAGGCAGGCAGAAGGAGTACCATGCGCGCTTTGTGTGAAACGCGTGTGCAACAAGGAGCCCGATCCGCTCATGGACAAGCAACACCCCCAGCAGCAGTGGCAGCAGGCAGTCATCGCCTATGCCCAGGCCGTCAACGACTACGTCGCGCAGGGCCGTGTGCACGGCTGGGACAACCTCGAAGAGCCGCAGGCACCCGCCACCGAACACCTGCTCGATGCCTGGCTGGCAGCCCTGCAGGCAGCCAACCGCCCTGGCGTCGACGAACCGCAGCGCCAGGCATTCCGCAAGGCCTGGCCACCCGCACACCACCCCTTGATACCGTTGCTCGAAGACCACGGCCAAGGCATCAGCCATGTCCTGCTGCTGGAAGATGGCAGCCTGCTGGCCCGCATCGGCATGCCTTACGACAAGGGCCAGGTGGTGCGTATCGACCACCATGGGGTAACCCCGGTCATCGGCATCGAACACTTTGGCCGCTGCCCCGCGCGGCGCTACTTCGCCCTGGCCAATGCCGAGGGCGTGCGTGTGACCGATGGCTGGGGCGGCCCGCAAGTGCAACGCCTGGCCTGGCCCACGGGGCTGGAGGGGTTGCCGCCAGGTTACCCGTTCGAGCCGTTCGACCTGCCGCCCACACCGACCGCGCTGATCCCCTTCCCCGATGGCCAGCGAGTACTGCTGGTGAGCGCCGAAGGTATCTTCGTGCTGGCCACTCAAGGTGCGACTCGCCTGCTGCCACAGCAGGCACGCGTGCTCGAAGAGCTGGCCGAGGGCACCGACCCGGACGACATCAGCCTGGGGCTGAGCATGGAGCATGGTGCGGTGTCGGCGGATGGCCGGCTGATCGTCGTGGGTGAGCAAGGCAGCCGACATCTTGTTCTGGACGAACGACTCAAGCCGCTGGCGCACATCGGCCCGGGCAGTGAATACCCGCACTTTGCCTTGTTCAACCGCGCGGGGGACCAGTTGATCGTCAATGCCTGCCATTTCTACAGCGGTGCCACGCTGGCCGTGAGGGTGGCAGACCTGCACGGGCTGGATACCGATTACTACAGCCAGGACCCGCGTACCCCGCTGGTGCAGGATGGCGCAAGGGTGTATGCGGGGGTTGCGCGCAATGGCGAGTACATCGTAGGGGATGCTTATGGCTACCTGCGGGCGTTTGGCGAAGAGGGTACGGAGCATTGGCAGCATTACCTGGGCTCGACCATCAGTGCGATGGATATCAGCGCCGACGGGCAAACGCTGGTGGCGGCGAGCCATGCGGGGGTTATTTCGGTGATTGCGCTGGATAGCGGGCGGCCCGAGTGGCAGATCGGTACCGGGGCGCACAGCGAGGTGCGGCGATGGTTGTTCTGGAAGGGCTGGGACAAGCCAATGGCCTGGTAAAACGGCTGCATCGTTGCTGCCTGTACGGGCCCCACCGTGCGCAAGCCCTACATCACCCCTGTGTAGGAGCGGGCTTGCCCGCGAAGAGGCCCGTACAGGCAACCGATCAATCAGCCCTGTAGCGTGGCCATGTCGATCACGAACCGGTACTTCACATCACCGGCAATCATCCGCTCATAGGCCTGGTTGATGTTGCGGATGTCCAGCATCTCGATATCGCAACGGATGTCGTGCTCGGCGCAGAAGTCCAGCACTTCCTGAGTCTCGGCAATCCCCCCGATCAACGACCCCGCCAGCACCCGGCGCTTCATCACCAGGTTGGCCGCGTGCAATGCCGGGTCGATCGGTTCGATCAGGCCGACCAGGATGTGCACACCGTCGAACTTCAGCGTTTCCAGGTACGGGTTGAGGTCGTGCTGCACCGGAATGGTGTCGAGCAGGAAATCGAAACGGCCGGCAGCGGCGCGCATCTGCTCGGCATCAGTGGAGACAATCACATGGTCGGCCCCCTGGCGGCGCGCTTCCTCGGCCTTGGCTTGGGAGCGCGTGAACAGGGTCACTTCCGCACCCAGGGCCTTGGCCAGTTTGATGCCCATGTGACCCAGGCCGCCCATGCCGAGGATGCCGATCTTGTGGCCTGGGCCAACGCCGTGGTGCTTGAGCGGCGAATAGGTGGTGATGCCGGCACACAGAATAGGTGCAGCGCTGGGCAGGTCCATGCCGGCCGGTATGCGCACCACGAAGTGCTCGCTGACCACGATGCTGCTGGAGTACCCCCCCATGGTGTTGCTGCCGTCGACCCGGTCCGGGGTGGCGTAGGTCATGGTCGGGCCTTCGAGGCAATATTGCTCCAGGTCCTTGGCGCAGGCTTCACAGGTACGGCACGAGTCGACCATGCAGCCGACGCCCACCAGGTCACCGACCTTGTGCGCGGTGACCTTGTCGCCCACCGCCGTGACCCGGCCGATGATCTCGTGGCCCGGCATCAGCGGGTACACGGCAATGCCCCATTCGTTGCGCGCCTGGTGGATGTCGGAGTGGCACACGCCGCAGTACAGGATGTCGATGGCGACGTCATCCGGGCGCGGGCTGCGGCGTTGGAACGTCATGGGAGCCAGGGGGCTGGTGGGGGTTTGAGCGGCATAACCGATGGCGGTATACATGCAGGGCCTCGCAGTGAAGTGAAACGATTCAGGCGACGCATTCTGCGCGTCGTTCGCCGCCTCGCCCACGGCTGATTCTCCGGCATGCATGCCTGATTCTACGAAGATGCCAAGCCATGGCTGGCGCCACGCCCTCAATCTGCGATGATCAAGCTGTCTGATTCTCTGCCCCTGGTCCACCATGCAACTGACCCGTCACGTCGATGCCAATGCGCCGCTCTGCTCACTGATCCGCAGCCTCACCACGCGCCCGGGCTTCGTGCCCACCCTCCTGCCCCAGGTGCAGGTGCTGAGCTGGGACCACTATGTGGCCAGCAGCCCACAGATCTACGAACCCAGCCTCATGATCCTGGCCCAGGGCAGCAAACTGGCGCGCCTGGGGCCTCGCACCCTGGAGTACGGCGCCGGGCATTACCTGGTGCAGGCGTTGTCGGTGCCGTTCATGTGCGAAACCTTCGCCACCCCTGACGCGCCATTGCTGGGCGTGGCGGTGGGCATCGACCGTGGCGTGCTGGGCGAGTTGGTGCAGAGCATGGGCTTGGCACCGGACGCTGAAGTGCAGGCGCAAACCCCGCAATCGATGACCTCGGCGGCACTGGATGCACCCATGCGCGAAAGTGTGGAACGGCTGCTGCACTGCCTGCACGACCCGCTTGACGCCAAGGTACTGGGCCCGGCGCGCGTACGCGAGGTGCTGTATACCGCGCTGCGCGGCCCGCAGGCCGGTGTTTTGCGGGCACTGGTGGAGCAACAGGGGCACTTCGCCCGCATCGGCGCCGCCCTCGCCCACCTGCGCGAGCACTACGCCGAGCCGCTGAGCGTGGAGGCACTGGCCGCGCGGGCCAACATGAGCGTTTCGACCTTCCATGAACACTTCAAGCGCTGCACCGACATGGCGCCGATGCAGTACCTGAAGCGCTTGCGGCTACTCAAGGCGCAGCAAATGCTGATTGGCGAAGGCCTGGGCGTGGCACAGGCTGCGCACCGGGTGGGCTATCAGAGCACCTCGCAGTTCAGCCGCGAGTACAAGCGCCAGTTCGAACGCAGCCCGGGGGATGAACAGCCCTATCAGAGCTTGCCTGTGTAGCGAAGCCAGTTTATCAAGCATGCCCACACACAGTGGTCGGCGCTTCATGTTTGCCGTTCGACCATGGCGATAATTGCGGCCTTGAGCTCAGCCTTGGCCTGCCCGGCCTCCAGTTCCCCTGCTGCAGCCGCCTGGGACAGTGCATCCGCTGCCCCCACCAGCAGGCGCATGCCGGCAACCCCTACATTGCCGCTGGGCGAAAACCCGGCCAAGGCTTCGCGGCACTTGTCCAGGAACGGCTGCTCGTACGCCCGCTTCAGCGCCTCCATTTCCGGCGACCCGGCCAGCGCTGCCGACACTCCAGGTATCTCCCGGCCCTGGCTCATTACGCAGTCCACGTAGGCCTCGGCGATCACCCGGGCGCGGCTGGCCAGGCTGGCTTCACAGCTGGCCAAGGCTCGCGCCAGCATCTGCGACTGACGCGCATCGTATTCCTGATACAGCGCCACCAGCAGCCCGTTGCGGGTCTCGAAATGGTCGTAGACCACCGGCTTGGTCACCCCCGCCTGTTCGGCCAGGCGGCCCAGGCTCAAGGCATCGGTACCCTCCTCCCGCACCAATTGCCAGGCCATATCCAGCAACTGCCTGCGTCGGTCGTCGCGGCTCAGGCGCTTGCGGGAACGTGCTTGATGATCGCTTGACATCGATTACCTACCAAAAGTAACTTACTAATCGTAACTTACCTGGAGTATATAACGCTTCAGGCTACCCTGCATCCTTGAATGGAGAGCCACCATGCACGCTCTGATCGTCGTCGGTCACCATGACCCGCAATCCCTCACCCACGCGCTGGCCCGGCAGGTTGCCGACGGCCTGGCCAGCGTCGGCCACAGCAGCGAAATCGCCGACCTGGCCAGCGAAGGCTTCGACCCCCGCTTCAGCCTGGCAGACCATGCCGTGCACCGCCGGCTGGCAGCACCGCCGGCCGATGTACTCAACGAGCAGGCACGCATCGAGCGCGCCGATGCCCTGGTGCTGGTCTATCCGATCTACTGGTGGTCGCTGCCGGCCTTGCTCAAGGGGTGGGTCGAGCGGGTATTCAGCAACGGCTGGGCGTTCGACTATGAAGGGGGCACCACGGTCAAGAAATTGCGCGGCATGAAGGTTCACCTGGTCGGCATTGCAGGTGCCGATACAGGCACCTTCGACCGGCATGGCTATGGCGAGGCGATGCGCGTGCAGATCGAGCACGGCATCTTCGACTATTGCGGCGCAGAAGTACTCAGTTCCACATTGCTGGATGACAGCGAAGGGGCTGACCAACTTCCCCACTTGCACCACGCACACGCTTTGGGCAAAAAACTGTTTGCAGATTGCCAGGCCGCAGCCTGAACCGGCACAGTGCCGCTACTCAGGTAGCGGCAGCCTCGGTTCTGCAAGCCACCCCATTGCAGGAAATCAGACGACCCGGCTACCATTGAGAACGATTCACACTCACAACCGGAAGCCAGGCGTTGGACAGCACATCGACCCGTAAACTGGGCTTTTTCTTCAGCGACCACCATCGCTGGTTGCTCCAGCACATCCAGAAACGCCTGCGCAACCACGCCGACGCAGAGGACACCGCCGCCGAAACGTTCTGCCAGATGCTCGGCGCACGTGTCGACCCGGACAGCATCCTGCAGCCTCGCGCCTACCTTACCGTCATCGCCCGTCGGCTGATCTTCGACCGCCATCGCCGTCGCCAGCTCGAGCAGGCCTACCTGGAACACCTGGCACGGCTGCCTGAGGCCGTAGCGCCATCGGCCGAGGAGCAACTGCTGCTGATCGAGGCCCTGGTGAACATCGATCAGGCACTGGACGGCTTGCCGGCAGTCGTCAAAGCCACCTTCCTCTACAGCCAGCTCGACGGCATGCACTACGCCGACATCGCGGCAAAGCTGCAGATCAGTGAACGCTCTGTCAGCCGCTACATGAAACAGGCGCTGCGCCAATGTTACCTGTGCGAAGTGCAGCCATGAGCAGGCCTGCTCTGGACCGGGTCAGCGAGCAGGCCATCGACTGGATGGTGGAGCTCAGGGCCGCTACGCCTGACCCGGCGCTGCTGCAACGGGTCAGGCTGTGGCTGCAGCAAGACCCCGCTCACCAACAGGCCTGGAACCGCCTGGAGCAACGCCTTGGCCATCCGTTCGCCGCGTTGCTCGCCCTGGATCAGCGGGCCCCTGGCCAAGCAGCAGAGGCACGCCGATTGCTGATGCAGCCTACTCGCTCACGGCGTGACGTACTTGGCGCCATGGCCAGTCTGGGGCTGTTCGGCGCGGCGCTGTGGGGTGGTTGGCGCAGCGACACCACCCAGGGCTGGCTGGCCGATTTGCACACGGGCCGTGGCGAGCGGCGCAGTTTTACCTTGGCAGACGGCAGCCGCCTGAGCCTGAACAGTGCCAGTGCGGTCGACGTGCAGTTCGATGCCGGGCAGCGCCTTCTGGTGCTGCGTCACGGCGAGTTGCTGATCCAGGTTGCGCGCGATCCGTTGCGCCCCTTGCGCGTGCGCACCGCGCAAGGGCAAGTGCAGGCGTTGGGGACGCGGTTTCTGGTCAGCCAGGAGCAGGACGCCACACGTGTTGTGGTACTGCAGCACAGCGTCCGCGCCAGTCTGGCCAATGGACAGTGGGCGGAGCTGCAGCAAGGGCAGGCTGCCCTGCTACGGAACAACACCATTGAGCGCCTGACAGGCGAGCAACAGCAACGTGCTGCATGGCTGGAGGGCCGCCTGGAGGTCCTCGACCAGCCTCTGCATGTGGTGGTCGACGCGCTGCGCCCCTACCAGCGCGGCTACATCCGGCTCGCCCCCGCGGCACGCGATCTGCGGGTGCAGGGCGTATTTCCTCTGGACCAGCCACAGCAGGCGTTCAAGGCCTTGGCCGAGGCCCTTCCAATCAGCGTGGAGCGCTATGGCCCGTGGCTGATGTTGATCGACCTGAACTCCGCCAGATAGAAATATTTATCAAAATCATTCGCAATCGTGGCAAGTTTTCTTTGCTCATCCCACATACCTCCTGACAGCCACTTCATTCGGGAGTAATCCGTGTACAACCCCTTGCCCCGCGCCCTGCCCCTGGTCGCTGCCCTGGCCAGCTTCAACGTGCTTGCCCAGGCGCAAACCCAAGTGTTCGACCTGCCACCCGCCAGCCTGGCTCACACGCTCAACCGCATCGCCAGCCAGAGCGGCCACATCATCGCGCTGGAGCCAGCACTGGTGCACGGCAAGCAGGCACCTGCCGTGGTCGGCCAGATGAGTGCCGAGCAGGCCATGCAAGCTGCGCTGGCCGGTAGCGGCTTGCAGTTGCGGGTTTCCGCCGAGGGCCATTTCAGTGTGGCGCCCGGCAACCTGGGCAGCGACGTCATGGAGCTGGGCAGCACCAGCATCACCGACAACTATGTGGACGCAACCAGCGAAGGCACCGGGTCGTATGCCGCCCGCGCGGTGACCCTGGGCAAAGGCACGCACACCCTCAAGGAGATTCCCCAGTCGGTCACCGTCATCACGCGCAAGCAACTGGATGACCAGGGCATCACCGACTTGCAGGACGCGCTTAACCACACCACAGGCATTGTCGGCGCGCAGGGCATTGGCCCTGGCGTGGTCGTGACCTCGCGTGGTTTTCAGATTGATGACTGGCAATACGACGGTGTGCCGATCCCGCGAAACAACTATTCGCTGGGCAACTGGGCAACCCAGGACCTGGTGTTCTTCGACCGGGTGGAAGTGCTGCGCGGTGCTTCGGGCCTGTTGCAAGGCACCGGCAGCCCAGGTGGCGCAATCAACCTGGTGCGCAAGCGTGGCCAAACGGTGCCGGCCGTTACGCTGACAGGCAAAGCTGGCTCCTGGGACCACTATGGCCTGCAGCTGGATGCCGGCGGCCCGCTGACGACCGACGGCCGTGTTCGCGGGCGGCTTGTCGCTGACGAGGACCAAAGCGACAGCTTCATCGACTATGTCTGGAGCAAAAACCATTCGCTGTACGGTGCGCTGGACATCGACCTGACCGATGCGACGACAGTGGGCGGCGGCATAAGCTACAACCGTCAGCAGTCCCGGCCGATGCTGCGCGGCCTCCCACGCTACGCCAGTGGCAAACCGGTCGACCTGCCGCGTTCGACTTACACCGGCGCCCGCTGGAGCCGCGCAGAAACCGACGTCACCACGTACTACCTGGACCTTGAGCACCGCTTCAACGATGACTGGACCTTCAAGGCCGCAGCCGTACGCATGGATGAAACCAACACATCCACCCACCAGCGCGTGCAGAGCACCCGCCAGGGCGTTGCGCCTGACGGCAGCGGCATCACCTACGCCGACTGGCTCACCGATTTTCACTCGACCAAGCTGGGCCTGGACATGAACGTGGTGGGCCACTTCAACACCGGTCCCCTGGCCCACGAAATCACCGTGGGAGGCAACTACTCCAAACTGACCTCGGATGACGCCTATTGGCGCAACTTCGACGCCGGCGGCAACATCTTCGATATCGACCATGACCGCCCGGAGCCCAGCCGCGACAGCGTATTCGATGGCGAAGCTGCACGCTCCAACAGGGCCAGCTACGACATCCGCCAGAAGGGCCTGTATGGCGCCTGGCGCATCAAGCCTACCCAGGATCTGACCTTGATCCTCGGCACGCGTGTCAGCTGGTTCGACTACAGCTGGGATTCGATCGACTTCGAGAGCCTGACCGACTCCGGTACCCGCTACCCCACCAGCCGCATGACCGAAACGGGCCAAGTCACCCCTTATGCCGGCTTTGTCTACGACCTGACCCGCGAATGGGCCTGGTACGCTAGCTACACCGACGTGTTTGTACCGCAAACCGAACGCGCCGTGGGCAATGCGCCGCTCAAACCGGTGATCGGCAGCAACTACGAAACGGGCCTGAAGGGCGAACTCCTCGACGGCCGGGTCAACGCCTCGATCGCACTGTTTCGCTACGACCAGGAAAACCGCGCCGTCACCGACGTAGCCTCGGGCTTCGCCTGCGATGACTGGTACTGCTCCACCGCAGCGGGCAAGGTGCGCAGCCAAGGCGTTGAAGCCGAAATCAGCGGCGAAGTGCTGAGTGGCCTGCAGCTGTTCGCAGGCTACACCTACAACACCACCAAGTTCCTCGATGACCCTGACGAGAAAGGCCGCACCTTCAGCCAGTGGACACCCAAGCACATGCTGCGTGCATGGGCCGATTACACCCTGCCACTGGACGGCCAGCGCTGGAGCACCGGCCTGGGCTTCACCACCCAGAGCCACACCCTCGGCTACGAGCGTACCTATACCGTGCCTGGCTATACCGTGTGGAGCGCACGCCTGGCGTACCAGCTAACCCCCGAAGTGAACCTTGCCGTCAACGCCAACAACCTGTTCGACAAGAAGTACTGGGTTGCAGGCTTCAACCAGCTCAATGGCAGCAACAACTATGGCGAGCCACGCAACTTCATGCTGACGGTGAAATACACCCCGCAACTCTGACCCTGGGTCAGCCTGCCAGCGGCCACTGCGCCAAGGGCCGGTAAGCGCCCTTGCGTGACTCGTAAAGCGTGAAGTGGCGCGCGCTGAGGTAGAACTCCGGCGCGCTGCTGGCCTCGGGTGGTTGCCCGCGGTAATCCCTGGACAGGGTCAAGTGTGGCCGATACTCACGGTTGGCCGCCTCCACCCCCAACGGCAGCAGTGCCTGCTGCAAGCCGTACACCAGTTGCAACAGGGCTGGCGGTGTCTGCTGTGGCTCCAGCACCAGCGCGCCGGCCCGCTGCCACACCTGCAAGCGGTCAAGCAGAAGCCGCGGTGCCCTGGCCGGCAGCGCCAGTTGATCGACTGCCGCACAGATCGCAGGCACCTGGGCGGTATCTACATCACCGAGGAACAGCAGCGTGACGTGGAAGTTGGCCGTCGGCACCGGCTTGCCGCTGCGCAGGTTCAGCCCGCGCCGCCACTGGGCCAGGTCACGGCGCTGGGCGTCGCTGACCGGCAAGGCGAAGAACAGCCGCTTGAACGGGCTACCGCTGGGACGTATATCCTGAACCATACAAACTCCCTGACATGAAACGTTTGCGCAAGACGGTAGGTATTACACCAATGTCGCCCCGCAGTTTCATAACAATAAGTACAAACTGCCCCCATGATTGTTTATGCTGGCGGGCTCATGCCATGGCGCATGGCCATTTTTCGACAAGTAAACGTCCATGAAAATTGCACTCGTACTTATCTTCGCCCTCTCGATCGCCTATGTTCACTTGCGCGGTCGGGTTCGCCACAAGCTGACTCGCCAGCTGGGCGACCACTCCAGCTTCCTGGCCCCGATCAACAGCTTCCTGTACCTGTTCTCCAAACACCCGGCCAAGCCCTACCTGCCGGTCGAGGCCTTTCCGGAACTGAAACCGCTGCAGGACCACTGGCAGGAGATCCGTGAGGAAGGCCGCCAGTTGCTGCACGTAGGCGAAATCAAGAAATCCGACAATTACGATGACGTCGGTTTCAACTCGTTCTTCAAGACCGGCTGGAAGCGCTTTTACCTGAAGTGGTATGGCGAAAGCCACCCGTCGGCAATGGCCCTTTGCCCACGCACGACCGAGCTGCTGCAAGGCATCGGCACGGTCAAGGCCGCCATGTTCGCCACCCTGCCTCCGGGAGCCAAGCTGGTGCGCCACCGTGACCCGTATGCCGGTTCGTACCGCTACCACCTGGGCCTGGACACGCCGAATGACGACGGCTGCTACATCGACGTGGACGGCGAGAAATACGCCTGGCGCGATGGTGAGGGGGTGATCTTCGACGAAACCTACATCCACTATGCAGCCAACACCACCGAGCACAACCGCATCATCCTGTTCTGCGACGTCGAACGCCCGCTCAAGTACCGCTGGGCAACCGCGTTCAACCGCTGGTTCAGCCGCAACGTGATGGCCGCTGCCGCTGCGCCCAACGACGCCAGCGACAAGACCGGTGGCATCAACCGCCTGTTCACCCGCATCTACAAGATCCGCGAGCGTGGCAAGGCGCTGAAGAAGCGCAACCGCATGCGCTACTACCTGGAAAAATGGGCAGTGGTCGCGGCGTTGGTGCTGGTGTTCATCTACATCTGAAGGCGCAACGCAGGCCACTGTACGAGTGGCCTGCGTTTACCCACCAAAGTACCGCCTCGCACGTGCCACGTTTCGACTAGCCTGAAAGCTCCACTCGCAACCACCCCAAGGTGAAGACGATGAGCATGATGGACTGGGACGCCTACCGTAAGCAGTTGATGGCCGGCATCGGCGATCTCAAGCAACTCTCACCCGACACCGTAGCCGGCTACATGACCGCCAGCGGTGCAGGCGCCAAGACCAACCACCTGGATGCCAAGACCCGCGAGCTGATTTCCTTGGCCGTGGCTGTGACCACCCGCTGCGACGGCTGTATCGCCGTGCATTCGCAGCAGGCCGTCAAAGCGGGTGCCAGCCGCGAGGAAATTGCCGAGGCCCTCGGCGTGGCCGTGGCCATGAACGCCGGTGCCGCGCTGGTGTACTCCGCCCGTGCAATGGACGCGGTGGGCAAGGCCAACGGTTGAGCACAAACGGCGTCGCCGCCCTTGCGCGACGGCGCCGCGCCACCCAGACTGAGCGGCTCACCCCGCGCAGGAACCCGCATGATCCACATTCGCCCCATGACGCCGGACGATTTCGATCGTTTCTGGCCCACCTTCCAGGCCATTGTCCAAGCCCGTGAAACCTACGCTTTCGACCCGGCCCTGAGCTTCGAACAGGCGCGCCAGCTGTGGCTGGAGCTGCCCTTGCACACGCTGCTGGCCGAAGAAGATGGCGAGCTACTGGGTTCGTATTACCTCAAGCCCAATGCTGCCGGGCCTGGTGCGCATGTGGGCAATTGCGGCTACATGGTCTGCGAACAGGCGCGCGGCCGGGGCGTAGCGCGCTTGATGTGCGAACACTCGCAAAAGCTGGCGCGCCAGGAAGGCTTTCTGGCATTGCAGTTCAACTCGGTGGTAGCTAGCAACGAAGTGGCCGTGGCGCTATGGCACAAGCTGGGCTTTGAAACAGTCGGCCGTTTGCCCAAGGCCTACCGTCATGCCCGCCTGGGGCTGGTGGACTGCCTGGTGATGTACAAGTGGCTGGCGGATGAGCCGGTGGTGGAAAAGCCACCCCTGCTGATCGGGCGCAAGAACATCGAGGCACGGGTATCGCGGCGCCGCGGGCGCTAGCCATCTCAGGCAAGCCTGCCTTCCCGGCAAGCTCATCACGCTGGGGCCTGATGTTCTTGCCAAAGGGGTATCGGCACCCCAAGAACGCACAACCTGTTGTTTTTTCTCAGCATTCACAGCACGCCAACATTTGACGCCCCAGCATTTCAGTGGTCAGATGCGCGCCAGTTTCAGGTGCCCTGCGCCGCCGCGCGCAGGGTGAAACGGGAAACCGGTGCGTCGTGTTGCCCACGACAAGTCCGGTGCTGCCCCCGCAACGGTAAGCGAGCGAACCCTTCGAGATACCACTGTGCTCAAGCATGGGAAGGTGAAGGTTTCATGCCCCTCGCAAGCCCGGAGACCGGCCTGGAGCTTCACTTGGCAACCCGCGGTGGGCGGGCGCAGGCCGGAATCCGTGCGCGCGCCTGCCTGCATGGTTCGCCTTTGCGTGTTTTCCACCGGGATCCATTCATTCCTGCAGCAGTGGAACGACATGTCCCGTATGTTCAAGCTTCACCCCCTGGCGGCCTGCCTGGCCGTCGCCCTGCCGGCGCTGGCTGATGACCGCGACCCGCAACCTCTGGCCCTGCCTTCCACGGCCATCACCGACACCCAGGACAGCCGCGCCATCGACCTGGCCACGCCGACCCAGGCCGGCTCGCGCCTTGGCCTCAGCGCCCTGGAAACACCGGCCAGCACCAGCAGCATCAGCGAACGGCAGATTCAGCAGCGCAACAACATCACGGTGCAGGATGCAGTGACCCGCTCGCCGGGCATCACCTTCGTCGGCTCCCCGGGGGACGGCGGTACTGGCCTGTCTGCCCGCGGCTTTGCCGGCCACAGCTCGGTGATGACCCTGTTCGACGGCGCGCGCCTGTACACCGGTGCCGGCACCCAGACCTTCCCGGTCGACCCGTGGATGGTCGAACGCATCGAAGTGATTCGCGGCCCGGCCTCGGTACTGCATGGCGAAGGCGCCACCGGCGCAGTGATCAACGTGATCCCGAAAAAACCTTTTGCCGGCGAGGTGCGCAACCACCTGCGCCTGGGTTACGGCTCGTGGGACCGACAGCAGCTCGGCCTGGACAGCGGCGGCAGCCTCAGCGAGCGCCTGAGCTACCGCCTGACGCTGAACCAACAGGCCGGCAATGGCTGGGTCGACCGCACCACTTCACGTAGCCTGGCCCTGAGCGCCGCGCTGCGTTTCGATGCCAGTGATGACCTCAGCTTCACGCTGGCCCATGACCGCGGCGATGCACAACCTGCCAACTACTACGGTACCCCGCTGATCGACGGCCACTACCGCAGCAGCCTGCGCAAGAAGAACTACAACGTGCAGAACGACGTGCAGCAGTACGTTGATGAATGGACCCGGCTCACGACCGACTGGGCGCTGAACGACCAGCTCAGCGCCAGCAACCAGCTGTACTACATCAAAAGCCGCCGCCACTGGCGCAACGCCGAGGACTACAGCTGGGACACCGGGCGTGAGCAGCTGCTGCGCGGCAGCTACCTGGAGATCAAGCACAACCAGGAACAGTTCGGTGACCGCCAGACCTTCACCTTCGACCACAGCCTGTTCGGCCTGGCCAGCAAGACCGTACTCGGTGCCGAGTACAACAAGGTGCGATTCAACGTCGACAGCAATTCACCCTACAACGATGTGGGCGGCGACTACATCGACCCGTGGCAGCCACAGCCAGGCTGGTTTCACAGCGCCTCGCCGTTGCGGCCGCAAACGCTCTCGACCACCCATACCTTTGCCCTGTTTGCCGAAAACCGCCTGCAATTGAGCGACCGCCTGTCTTTGGTTACCGGTGTGCGTCGCGACCAGAACCACATCGACCGCGACAACCTGACCAACGACAGCCGCAGCGATCGCAGCCTGCAAGGGGGCAACTGGCGCGTCGGGCTGGTGTACGCACTCAACGACGACCTGTCGTTGTACGGCCAGTACTCGACCAGCGAGGACGGGGTCAACAACCTCATCAGCCTCAGCCCCGCGCAGATGAACTATGACCTGACCGAGGCGAAGCAGACCGAGGCAGGCCTCAAGCAGCGCTTTTGGCAGGGACGTGGCGAATGGACGCTTGCCGCCTACCACATCGTCAAGAAAAAGCTGCTGGTGGACGACCCGATCACGCACGAGAAGCAACAAGCCGGGCAGCAGACCTCCGATGGCCTGGAAGCGACGCTGGAGCTGGCCCTGGCCCATCAGTGGCAGGTATCGGCCAACGCATCGCTGGTACGCGCCAAGTACGACGACTTCGACGAAATGGTCGGCGGCATGCCGCAGGACCGGGCAGGCAACCGGCCGGCCAACGTGCCACGGCGTACCGCCAACCTTTGGTTGAGCAAAGGCTTCGGCCAGCAGGTGGAGGCCGGCATTGGGGCGCGCTATGTGGATGAGCGCTATGCCGATACCGCCAATACCCAGAGCGCCCCCGGGTACACCGTGGTCGATGCCAACATCGCCTGGCAGGTGTTGCCGGATGTGAAGTTGGGGTTGCAGTTGAACAACCTGTTCGATCGCGAGTATGTGCAGTCGGCGTTCAGCGGCCAGCAGTGGTTGATGGGGATGCCGCGGTCGTACTTCGCGACGGTGGATTACAGCTTCTGACCTGAATACCCCTTCACAGCACCGATGCACAAAAACCGCTACCAACCCTTCATCTGCTGGTTATAAGATAACGTTCTATATGAAATTCATTACTATTAGCGTCCACCCATGACAAGCGCCATCGCCACGCCCACTCTGATCACCCAGCGCCTGCAGAGCATCGATGCCCTGCGCGGCCTGGTGATCCTGTTCATGCTCCTGGACCATGTCCGCGAGACTTTCCTCCTGCACCGCCAGGTCGGCGACCCCATGGCCATCGACACCACGGAACCGGCGCTTTTCTTCAGCCGCACCCTCGCCCACCTGTGTGCGCCTGTGTTCGTCCTGCTGACCGGCCTGTCGGCCTGGCTGTATGGCGAGAAGCATCAGGGCCGTGGCGACGTCTCGGCGTTCCTGTTCAAACGGGGGCTGTTCCTGGTGGTGCTGGAGTTCACCCTGGTCAACTTCGCCTGGACCTTCCAGTTGCCCCCCAGCGTGATCTACCTGCAAGTGATCTGGGCCATCGGCGTCAGCATGATCGCCCTGTCGCTGCTGGTGTGGCTGCCGCGCGCCGCACTGCTCGCCCTGGGCGCCAGCATCGTCGCCGGCCACAACCTGCTCGACGGCCTGCACTTTGGCGTGGATTCAGCCCTGCATGTGCCGTGGGCAATCCTGCATGATCGCGGCTGGCTGGCGTTTTCCGAAAACCTGCACCTGCGCACGTCTTACCCGGTGCTGCCGTGGATCGGCGTCATCGCCCTGGGCTACGGCCTTGGCCCCTGGTTCGCCCGCGGCAGCGATGCCGGCCAACGCCAGCAACACCTGCTGGTGGCGGGTTTGCTCGCGCTGCTTGGCTTTGTCCTGCTGCGCATGTTCAACGGTTACGGTGAGGCACCGTGGAGCGGTTACCCAACCTTCATGCAAACCCTGATGAGCTTCTTCAACATCACCAAATACCCACCGTCGCTGCTGTTCCTGACCCTGACCCTGGGCTGCGGCCTGTTGTTGTTGCGCGCGTTCGAACGGGCCGGCCAGGCGCGCTGGATCACTGCCCTGGCGGTGTTCGGTGCGGCACCGATGTTCTTCTATCTGCTGCACCTGTATGTGCTGAAGCTGCTGTACCTGGCCTGCGTGGCGCTGTTCGGGCTCAACCATGGCGACTACTTCGGTTTCGACGGTATTGCAGCGGTGTGGCTGGGCGCGGTGCTGCTGGCGGTTGCGCTGTACCTGCCGGTGCGCGGGTTCGCCCGCCTGAAGCAGCGTCGCCGCGACATCCGTTGGCTGAAGTACTTCTGAAAAGCGTTTTCACCTGGCGGCGCGATGGTCTACCATGCGGGCCGCCGGTTTCCACCACGGAACTAAAAGGGAATCCCAAGCCTGCCAGTACAGGCCAATCGGAACTGCCCCCGCAACTGTAGGTGCCGAGCCTGCTCCATCGATGCCACTGGGCCTACCGCCCGGGAAGGCCGGAGCCGGGCCGTGACGCACCAGTCAGGAGACCTGCCGGCCTACATTCACCAACCGGCGGGGTGTCCGGGATTGGCCATCCGTGTTGCCCCAGCCACCCGCTGGGGCTCGGCGATGCCTGTCCGTGCGTTCCTCACCAGAACTGTCCGATAGGAGATCGCCCAGCATGCTGCCCCGTTTCGCCACCCTGCTCGCGGGCCTAAGCCTCACTGGCCTGGCCCAGGCCGCTGCCACCCACTACCCGCTGACGGTCGACAACTGCGGCAAGCCGCAGGTTTTTGCCCAGGCGCCGCAGCGCGCCGTCACCATCGGCCAGGCCGGTACCGAGCTGCTCTATGCCCTGCGGCTGGGTGACAAGCTGGCGGGCACCTCGCTGTGGTTCAACAACGTATTGCCGGAATACCAGGCGGTGAACGCCAAGGTGCCGCGCCTGGCCGACAACGACCCCAGCTTCGAGGCGGTGGTCGGCAAGCGCCCGCAGCTGGTCGCGGCGCAGTTTGAATGGATGGTCGGTGCCCAGGGCGTGGTCGCCACCCGCGAGCAGTTCGATGAGCTGAAGATCCCCACCTACGTGCTGCCATCGGACTGCGAGGGCAAGGACAACCTGGTCGGTGCAGACGGCACCCGCCTGCAAGCGTTCCAGGTAGACAGCATCTACAAGAGCGTCAGCGAACTGGCCGAGATCTTCGACGTTCAGGACCGCGGCGCGGCACTGAACGCCGAGTTGCAAGGGCGCCTCGACAGCGCCAGGGCACAACTGGCCGGCAAGGACCTGTCGGCAACTTCGGCGCTGTTCTGGTTCTCCAGCGCCGACCTGGACATCGACCCCTATGTGGCCGGCCGCCAGGGTGTCGCCGACTTCATGCTGCGCACCCTCGGTGTGCGCAACGTGGTCGAGTCCAGCGAAGAATGGCCAAGCGTAGGCTGGGAAACCCTGGCCAAGGCCAATCCGACCTGGCTGATCATCGCGCGCATGGACCGCCGCCGTTTCCCCGCCGACGACTACCAGAAAAAGCTCGAATTCCTGCGCAGTGACCCGGTAACCCGCAACATGGACGCGGTAAAGCACGACCGCATCATTATCCTCGACGCCGACGCCATGCAGGCCGGCATCCGCCTGTTCCGCGGCGTGCAGACGCTGTCCACGGCCTTCGCCAGCGGTAAAGCAGCCCCGTGATGATCCGCCTGTTACCCTGCATCGCGGTTGCCCTGGCCGCCCTGTTGGCCGCCCTGCTGGCCGGGACCGCCATCGGCGAAACCAACCTGTCGCCCAGCGTGGTCGGTCAGGTGCTGGCCAACCACCTGTGGCAAGCCGCCTACCCGGTGGACCCGATCGACGCCGGCATCGTCTGGAACTACCGCCTGACCCGCACCCTGGTCGCGGCCGCTTGTGGCGCCGGGCTGGCCACCTGCGGTGTCATCCTGCAGGCGATGTTGCGCAACCCACTGGCCGAGCCCTACCTGCTGGGGCTGTCTGCCGGCGCCTCGACCGGCGCGGTACTCGTCGGCCTGTTGGGCCTGGGTAGCCTGGCATTAAGCATGTCCGCAGGGGCTTTCATCGGTGCCGGGGCCGCATTCGCCCTGGTGCTGGTGCTGGCCCGCGCGGCCGGCCCGAGCAGCAACAATGCACAAGTCATCCTTGCCGGTATCGCCGGCTCGCAGCTGTTCAATGCACTGACCGCCTTCCTGATCACCAAGTCGGCCACCGCCGAACAGGCGCGCGGCATCCTGTTCTGGCTGCTGGGCAACCTGAGCGGCGTGCGCTGGCCTTCGGTGTGGCTGGCCGTACCGGTGGCGGTTTTCGGCTTGCTGGTGTGCCTGTGGCATCGCCGTGCGCTGGATGCCTTCACCTTCGGTGCCGATTCGGCCGCCTCGCTGGGCATCCCGGTGCGGCGCACCCAGTTGCTGCTGATCAGTTGCGCAGCGTTGGTGACGGCTGTGATGGTGTCCATTGTCGGCGCCATCGGTTTTGTCGGGCTGGTTATCCCCCATGCCCTGCGCCTTCTGCTCGGCCCCGGGCACAGCCGTCTGTTGCCCGCCAGCGCACTGGGCGGTGCGCTGTTCCTGATTGCGGCAGACATTCTTTCGCGCACGCTGATCACCGGCCAGGTGATCCCGGTGGGCGTGGTTACGGCGCTGATCGGTGCCCCCGTATTCGCGCTGATTCTGGTCAGCCGTCGGGGGCGCCCATGACCGCCATGGCAGCTGTTCGCATCCCTCCGCTGGCCTGCCATGGGCTGGGGCTGCAACTGGCCGGAAATACCGTGCTCAGCGATATCGACCTTCGCGTTGTCGCCGGTGAAACCCTGGGCATCGTCGGCCCCAACGGCTCGGGTAAGTCCTCGCTGTTGAAGTTGCTGGCAGGGCTGCGCAAACCCGCCTGCGGCAGCGTGCAGCTCCTGGGTGAGCCACTGGCACAGATGCCCCGCCGCCGTGTTGCCCAGGCGCTGGCGCTGGTCGAGCAACAGGCCGACACACTCGATGCGATCAGCGTGTTCGACGCGGTTGCCTTGGGCCGCACGCCGTGGCTCTCGGCCCTGGCACCGTTCTCCCGGCAAGACTGCGCCATCGTCGAGCAAGCCCTGGCCGACCTCGACGCCCTGCACCTGCGCACGCGCCTGTGGGGGTCGCTGTCCGGTGGCGAGCGCCAGCGTGTGCACATCGCCCGCGCGCTGGCCCAACGGCCGCAGGTGCTGCTGCTGGACGAACCGACCAACCACCTGGACATCCAGCATCAGCTGAGCCTGCTGCAACAAGTGCAGGCGCTGCCGGTTACCACCCTGGTGGCGCTGCATGACCTCAACCAGGCGCTGACCTGCGACCGTGTCGCGGTTCTCGACAAGGGCCGTCTCGTCGCCCTCGGCACCCCCTTCGAAGTGCTTACCCCAGAGCGCCTGCTAAGCACCTTCGGCGTCCACGCCCACTACCTCACCGACCCTTTCGACGGCGTGCGCATCCTGCGCTTTCGCGCCCCCTGAACCTGGTAGCCCTGCCCATGCTGTTGCGCCCTGTCGCCCTGCTGCTCGCCAGCACCCTGCTAGCCCCGACCGCACTGGCCGAAGTGCATGAAGTGAAAATGCTCAACCGTGGCAGCGACGGCGCCATGGTCTACGAGCCTGACCACTTGCACATTGCCCCCGGCGACAGCGTGCGCTTCCTGCCGAGCCACAGCGGGCATAATGCCGCCAGCGTGGCGGGCCTGCTACCCACCGGTGCCGAACCGTTCAAGAGCAAGCTGAACCAGCCGTTCGAGCACACCTTCAGCGTGCCGGGCGTTTACGGTATCCAGTGCATTCCACACATGGCCATGGGCATGGTCATGGTGATCCAGGTCGGTGACGCGCCTGCAGACGAATTGCCGGCCAGCTTGCCGGCGCGGGCCAAAGCCCGCTTTGCCGCACAGTTGCAAAAGCTCGAGGCCGGGCAGTGAGGCGGCTATTCGGGCCGCTCACACCCTGGCCGGCTCCGCCCCGTTGCGAAGCATGGGCTTTACCGAGGATGGCAACTGGAACCTCCTCAACCGCAGTGCGTTCGACCCAGTGACCCAGGGCGCGATCTTCATCACCAATAGGCACGTTCCCACAGGTCAGCGTAATCGCAACTGCATGTGCGTGGTCTGCCACACCGGGTCCTGCTCCACATCCACCACCGTGAAGCCTTGCCGCTCCCAGAACGCAATGGCACCCGGCAGAAACGGATGAGTATGCAAGTAAAGGCAGTCCAAGCCCGCTTGCATCGCCCGTTCGCGCAAGGCACCAAACAAGGCAGCCGCCAGGCCATGCCTGCGGTAGGCCGGCAACACGAACAGCCGCACCACCTCGACTACCCGCTCTGCGCGGTAATCAAGCTGGGCAAAGCGATGGTCATAGGGCAAGTAACCGATCACCGCAACCAGCCGCCCACCCTCACGGGCTTCCAGAAAGCAGCCGGCGCCGTCCAGGTAAGTGTCGGCGAAATGCCCCAGGTCACGCGGCAAGGGTGCGTTGGCGAGCATCGGAAAAAGCGCGCGGCGAGCGCTGTCGACAAACGCCAGCACTTCGGCAATGGCGTCACGCGCCACAGGTTGCAGGGTCCAGTTCGGCATCGGGCTGTTGCCAGTGTGGTTGGGAGCGTAGGGTTCTACCGCAGCGTGCCGCTCAAGGCAAATCACGGGGCTCGTCGCGGCAAGGCGGACATCGGTATAATCAGCAGTCTTCACTGCCCGACCAGGCCACACCATGCCTCGCCTCCCGAAGTTGCTGTTACCCCTGTTGCTGGCTGCTGCACTCACCGCCTGCGACCAGAAACCCTCCCGTGAAGATCAGATCCTCAGCCAGCTGCCGCTGCAGGACGCCTACACGCACAACATCGAGCGCATGTCCGCGCTGCTGGGCCGCAGTCATCCGCAGTTGTCGCAAGCGACCATCCAGGACGTACTGCGCAAGCACCTCACCGTCGAGGACCAGCGCCGGGACCTGTTCCGCCTGTACAGCGAAAAGAACTTCAGCGACGCCGAATTCGCCACCATCGTCGCCGCCACCCAGGACCCAGCCAAAGCTCGCGCCCTGGAAGACACCGAAGCCGGCAAACGCTTGAGCGAAAAACTCACCGCCCTGATGCGCGAAACCGCCCGCGATGTGAACGTGCAGGCCTTGGTCGAGCAGCGCATGCAACGGGTGGAAGACGAACTTGAGGCGCTGGACAATGCAGGCTCTTGAGCGCTGCTGGCCAAGGTAACTTCCGTTCAGCCGCCCTTTACGATCACCCGAGGTCAGGATTGACACACACCAAGCATGGATTGCGCCTGGATCTACGTACACTCATTCTGGTGCTCTGCGCCCTCACCGCAGTGGTCATGCTGTGCGCCAGCTATTTCGCCAGCTACCGGGTGCAGCGCCAGCTATTGATCGACAATGCCCTGGAAGCCAACCGGGTGTATGCGACAAAGCTGGCCAGCATCACCGAAACCTTCATAGGCAATGCCTTGCAGCAACTGATGTTCAGCGCCAGCGTACAAAGCCGGCAGTTGAGCGATGCCGCTGCGCTGCAGGTGGAAAGCGACCGCGTACTGGGCCAGAGCATGGCCTTCAACTCCACCTTCGTGATCGATGCCAACGGTGTACTGCTGGCAGTATCCCCCGCCCCGCTACGCCACCTGGTCGGCACCCACGTGCAGTCACCCGGCGCCCTCGAAGCCCTGCACGAACGCCGTCCACTGGTTTCCACGCCCTACCTGTCGGCGGCCGACAACCTGGTGGTCGCGCTGTCGCAACCCATTTTCGATCGCAACGGCCGCTACCTGGGGTATGTCGGTGGCAGCCTGTACCTGCGTGAACGCAACATCCTCAACAGCCTGCTGGGCGAGCATTTCTACAAGGACGGTTCGTACCTGTATGTGGTCGACCGCAACCGACGCCTGCTGTACCACCCCCATAGCGAGCGGGTAGGCACGGTGGTGGAGGGCAATGCGCTGATCGACCAGATGGCGAAACTGGACAGTGGTACCCGGCAGCTGACCAATAGCCTGGGCGTGGAAATGCTCGCTGGCTTCGCCACTGTGCCCAGCGCCGGCTGGGGCGTGGTAGCGCAGCAGCCCTTGGTGCAGACGGTGGCGCCGTTGCACCACCTGGTGCTGAACGTGATCGCCAGTTCGGCGCCCTTGGCGCTGGTTGGCAGCCTGCTGCTGTGGTGGCTGGCCCGTACCATCGCCCGCCCGCTGTGGAAACTCGCCGCCGGTGCCCGCACGATGGACCGCGCCGGTACCGCCGAGCATTTGCATCAGGTGCGGGCCTGGTACTTCGAGGCGGCCGAGCTCAAGCGCGCGTTGCTGTTCAGCCTGAACTTGCTGCAAGAGCGTATCGGCCGGCTCAATCGGGACGCCCAGACCGATCCGCTGACCGGCCTGGGCAACCGCCGCAGCCTGGAAATCAGCCTGTCGTTACTGGAGGCTGAAAACCGGGAGTTTGCAGCCATTGCGCTGGATATCGACCACTTCAAGCGGATAAATGACAGCCATGGACACGACGTGGGCGACCAGGTGCTGCGCCAGCTGGCGGAGCTCATGCGCCGTTGTTGCCGCGAGGGCGACCTGTTGTGTCGCACCGGTGGCGAGGAGTTCCTGATTTTGCTGCCTGGGGCCACCCTGAACGTGGCGGCCGCGGTGGCCGAACGGTTGCGTGTGACCGTACAGGAGATGCCAGTGGAATCGGTGGGCGCCGTGACGATTTCGCTGGGAGTGACGCACTGGGATGGCGAGACTCACGGTGAGCCCATGAACGCACTGGGCGAGGCTGACCGGGCGCTTTACCGGGCCAAGCAAGAGGGGCGCAACCGGGTCGCTTTTGCCTGAACGTCTTGTGTTGTCCCCATTGGGCGGGCTTGCCCGTGAAAATGCCGGTACAGGCTACGATGATTCGGTGGCTTGTAACAATTCCTGTCATAAAACTGCAGCGTTTCAGTCATAGGATTGACCCCGACCTGACATTTTTACTTCATGGATGAGCGTCTCATGCGTCGTGTGGTTTTCAATCAGAAAGGTGGCGTCGGCAAATCCAGCATCGCCTGCAACCTCGCCGCTGCCAGCGCCGCCGAGGGCTACCGAACCTTGCTGGTCGACCTCGACCCGCAGGCCAATGCCACCTTCTACCTCACCGGGCTGGTCAACGACACCATTCCACCCGGCATCGCCGACTTCTTCCGCCAGACCTTGTCGCCAGTTACCGCCGCCGGCAAGAAGCACCGCGTGGCAATCACCGAAACCCGCTACAACAACCTGCACCTGGTCACCGCCAGCCCAGACCTCAGCGACCTGCAAAGCAAGCTGGAGAGCAAGTTCAAGATCAACAAGCTGCGCAAGTTGCTGGTGGCACTGGACGAGGACTATGAGCGGATCTACATCGACACCCCACCCGCGCTGAATTTCTACACCTTCAGCGCGCTGGTGGCGGCCGAGCGTCTGTTGATTCCGTTCGACTGCGACAGTTTCTCGCGCCAGGCCCTGCACAGTGTCATGGCCGAGGTCGAAGAACTGCGCCAGGACCACAACCCCGCGCTGCAGGTGGAAGGTGTGGTGGTCAATCAGTTCGCCGGCCGCACCGCGCTGCACCAGACCCTGGTTGAGCAGCTGCGCAACGAAGGCATGCCGGTGCTGCCGGTGTACCTGAGCAGTTCGATCAAGATGCGTGAATCGCACCATGCCTCGGTGCCATTGGTGCATTTGGCGCCGCGGCATAAACTTGCCCTGGAGTTCATCGATTTGCTGGATGTGCTTGAGCGTGCGGCCTGACAGGCCATTGGGGGCACTCCGGCTGTAACCTGCTGCACCGGTCGAATCAGGTATACCGAGGTCGCCCTCGACAAAGCGCCTTGCAGCGCTCGGCTATCTACTGGCAAGCACAATAACGATGGCGCGGCCCGACTGCGCCACTTTCAACATGGCTGCCAAAGGAAACCGGAGAGCACCCGCATGTCCGCACATCATGAGGTATCCCCCGCCACCCTGCGCAGGGTAATTGCCGCTTCGGCCATCGGCAATTTCGTCGAATGGTTCGACTTCGCCGTGTACGGCTTTCTCGCCACGCTGATCGCCAGCCAGTTCTTCGCCAGCGAAGACGCCAGCGTGGCCTTGCTCAAAACCTTCGCGGTATTCGCCGTGGCCTTTGCGCTGCGCCCTTTGGGCGGCATCGTCTTCGGCGCCTTGGGCGACCGCCTGGGACGCAAGCGCATCCTGTCGCTGACCATCTTGCTGATGGCCGGCTCCACCACGTTGATCGGCCTGCTGCCGACCTACGCCAGTATCGGCCTGGCAGCCCCGGCGCTGCTGACCCTGGCCCGCTGCCTGCAGGGTTTTTCTGCCGGCGGCGAATATGCCGGGGCCTGCGCCTACCTGATGGAGCACGCGCCTGACGACAAGCGTGCCTTTTATGGCAGCTTCGTGCCTGTGTCGACCTTTTCCGCCTTTGCCTGTGCGGCAGTGATCGCTTATGGCCTGGAAGCCAGCCTGTCGACCGAGGCGATGAATGCCTGGGGTTGGCGCATTCCGTTCCTGATTGCCGCACCGCTGGGACTGGTCGGCCTGTACCTGCGCTGGCGCATGGAAGAAACCCCGGCGTTCCGCGAAGCCGTCGCCCAGGGCAAGGAGCACGAGCATTCACCGCTGAAGGAAACCCTGCGCCACCATGGCCGGGTCATTCGCAACCTGGGGGCGTTCATTTCGCTGACCGCGTTGTCGTTCTACATGTTCACCACCTACTTCGCCACCTACCTGCAACTGGTCGGCAACCTGACCCGTGCGCAGTCACTGCTGGTGACCACCGTGGCCCTGCTGTTCGCTGCCGTGGGCTGCCCGCTGGCCGGGGCATTTTCGGACCGGGTGGGGCGGCGCAAGACCATCGGTTTTACCTGCCTGTGGGTGATGCTTTGCGTGTTCCCGGCGTACTGGCTGGCCAGCTCTGGCTCGATGTCGGGTGCGCTGCTGGGGGTGATCCTGCTCGCGGTGGGGGCGTTGTGCAGCGGCGTGGTTACCGCAGCATTGCTGTCGGAAAGCTTCCCTACCCGTACCCGCTACACCGCTTCGGCGATTACCTACAACGTGGCCTACACGCTGTTTGGCGGCACAGCACCGCTGGTGGCAACCTGGCTCATCGGACAGACCGGCAGCAGCCTGGCACCGGCGTTCTACCTGGTGGTGATTGCGCTGGTGGCGTTGGTGGGCGGGTTGGCGTTGCCGGAAACGTCGCGGATTTCTTTACATGAGGACGTAGGCGTGGACGGTGTGCGGGCTGGAGCCCGAAGGACCGTTTAAGCGTTCTGGGGCTGCCTTGCAGCCCCACATTCACAAATGTCTTCCTGCTGCCTTTCACGCCAATCCCCTTGAAGAAGTTCGATAATCGCCCACTTTCCCGGTGCGACGACCTTGTCCAATTGACGGAACTAACCAGTCAGTACAAAACTACGGGCATTCAACAACAACAAAGCGATGCCCGTCATGAAGCCCCTTATTCTCGTGCTCAACGGCCCCAACCTGAACATGCTGGGCACCCGCGAGCCTGCCCAGTACGGCCACGAAACCCTCGCTGACCTGGCTCAGGGATGCGCCGATACTGCCCAGGCCCACGGCCTGGAAATCGAATTCCGCCAGACCAACCACGAAGGCGAACTGATCGACTGGATCCACGCCGCCCGTGGCCGCTGCGCGGGCATCGTGATCAACCCTGGCGCCTGGACGCACACCTCGGTCGCCATCCGCGATGCCCTGGTGGCCAGCGAACTGCCGGTAATCGAGGTGCACCTGTCCAACGTGCACAAACGCGAGCCGTTCCGTCACTTGTCGTTCGTATCGTCCATCGCCGTCGGTGTCATTTGCGGCCTGGGCAGCCACGGCTACCGCATGGCGCTGAGCCACTTCGCCGAGCTGTTGCAGGAGCGTGCGGCATGAGCCAGCAAGCCATCCTTGCCGGCCTGATCGGCCGCGGCATCCAACTGTCACGTACCCCGGCCCTGCACGAACACGAAGGCGACGCCCAGGCCCTGCGCTACCTGTACCGGCTGATCGACGCCGACCAGCTGCAACTGGACGACAGCGCCCTGCCTGGCCTGCTCGAAGCCGCGCAACATACCGGTTTCACCGGGCTGAACATTACCTACCCGTTCAAGCAGGCAATCCTGCCGTTGCTCGACGAGCTGTCCGACGAGGCCCGTGGTATCGGCGCGGTAAACACCGTGGTGCTCAAGGACGGCAAGCGCGTCGGCCACAACACCGATTGCCTGGGCTTTGCCGAAGGCTTGCGCCGTGGCCTGCCCGACGTTGCACGGCGCCAGGTGGTGCAGATGGGTGCCGGTGGCGCTGGCTCGGCCGTGGCCCATGCCCTGCTGGGTGAAGGGGTAGAACGGCTGGTGCTGTTCGAAGTGGATGCGACCCGTGCGCAGGCGTTGGTGGACAACCTGAACACCCATTTCGGCGCGGAGCGCGCCGTGCTTGGCACCGACCTGGCCACAGCCTTGGCCGAAGCGGACGGGCTGGTCAACACCACGCCGGTGGGCATGGCCAAGCTACCGGGCACGCCACTGCCGGTGGAGTTGCTGCATCCCCGCCTGTGGGTGGCAGAGATCATCTACTTCCCGCTGGAGACCGAACTGCTGCGCGCGGCCCGGGCACTGGGCTGCCGCACGCTGGATGGCAGCAACATGGCGGTGTTCCAGGCGGTGAAGGCATTCGAGCTGTTCAGCGGGCGGCAGGCGGATGCGGCGCGGATGCAGGCGCACTTTGCCAGTTTCACCTGATAGAAAAGTGTTGGCTTCTTCGCGGGCACGCCCGCTCCCACAGGTACTGCGCAAACGTTACTGATTGCACTCTCCCTGTGGGGCATGCCCGCGAAGAGGCCGGTACAGGAGAATCACCCTTTTTCATCCAGCAAAGCCTGTATCACCTGTTCCTGCCCACCATAATCCCCCTCGCCAAAGTGCACATGGCGTACCTGCCCCTTGCGGTCGACAAAGTAATGCGCCGGCCAGAACTGGTTGCCCCAGGCATTCCACACCTTGTAGTCATTATCTACCGCCACCGGATACCCGATACCCAACCGGGCTACCTTGTCCTGCAAAGTCGCCACATCATGCTCGTAGTCGAACTCGGGCGTGTGCACCCCCACCACCACCAGCCCTTGATCGGCATAGCGCCGCGCCCAATCATTCACATGCGGCAGGCTGCGCCGGCAGTTGATGCAGTCCCAGGTCCAGAAGTCCACCAGCACCACCTTGCCCTTGAGCCCCGGGGCATCCAGGGGCGGCGAATTCAACCACTGGCTGGCGCCCGCCAGCGATGGCATGGCGCCGTAGCTGTCGCGTGCCTTCAGGTGCCCCGCCAATCCAAGCCCCGTCAGCGCCAGCGCAAAACCACCTGCCTTGAGCATCCGGCGCCGATCAGTTTTCATGGCAACCGTCCGTGGCATAGGTGAGGTACTGCACGCTTTGCCGCTGGCCATGGGAGTCAAGGTAGTCCATTCGGGTATTCACCAGGCCACAGGCATTGCGCTGATCATCCTGCACCGACAGCACTCTCTTCACATCCAGAGGCTCATCGTAGCGGTACTGCATGACCCCACCATCCTGCATCGGGGCAGTGGCGGCCTGGGCAGCGATGGCGCCGAAGCTGAGCACGGCGAACAGGCTGGCGCTGGCGATAGTCTTGACGTTCATGGCTTCTCTCCTGGGTAACACTTAGGGGTGGGGAGTGTTGCTCCCCGGTCGAGAGCCATTTCACGTCAGCCAGGTATCCCGCATGTGTCGCCCAACGTTGTGATGTGCCTCCTGCTGTATCCCTACCCGTGCCAGATACACTGCAATACAAACTCCCGCAGGCAAGGGCGAACGCGCTCGGTACACTGCGCCCAACCCACTTTGCACAGGAACCCAGCGCATGGAACACGTCGATCACATCCTGATCGTCGACGACGACCGCGAGATCCGCGAACTGGTCGGCAATTACCTGAAGAAGAACGGCCTGCGCACCAGCATCGTTGCCGACGGCCGGCAGATGCGCGCCTTTCTCGAAGCCAACAGCGTCGACCTGATCGTGCTCGACATCATGATGCCTGGCGACGACGGCCTGCTGTTGTGCCGCGAGCTGCGCGCCGGCAAGCACCGCAATACGCCGGTGCTGATGCTGACCGCCCGCAATGACGAAACCGACCGCATCATCGGCCTGGAAATGGGCGCCGACGATTACCTGACCAAACCGTTCTCGGCCCGCGAACTGCTCGCCCGCATCAACGCCGTGCTGCGCCGCACACGCATGCTGCCCCCCAACCTGACCATCAGTGAAAGCAGCCGCCTGCTGGGTTTCGGTCAATGGCGCCTGGACACCACCGCGCGCCACCTGCTCGACAGCGAAGGAACCCTGGTGGCCCTGAGCGGCGCCGAATACCGCCTGCTGCGGGTGTTCCTCGACCACCCGCAGCGGGTGCTCAGCCGCGAACAGCTGCTTAACCTGACCCAGGGCCGCGAAGCCGACATCTTCGACCGCTCCATCGACTTGCTGGTCAGCCGCCTGCGCCAGCGCCTGGGTGACGATGCCCGCGAGCCCAGCTGCATCAAGACCGTGCGCAGCGAGGGCTACGTGTTTTCGCTGCCGGTGCAATTGCTCGAGACCCCCTCATGAAATGGCCGCGCACCCTGGCCTCGCGTCTGGCGCTGATCTTCTTCACCGGCCTGGTGTTGGCTTATGGTCTGTCGTTCGGCCTGCAGGCCTACGAGCGATATATCAGCAGCCGTTCGATGATGCTCAGCAACCTCGAACAGGACGTGGCGACCTCGGTTGCCATCCTTGACCGCCTGCCCGCAGCCGAGCGTGCCGCCTGGCTGCCACGCCTGGAACGGCGCACCTACCGCTATCGCCTCGACCAGGGCCTGGCAGGCGAAGCGATGCCGAGCAGTGACCCACCGATGGCCGCCGCGTCGATCGTCAAGGCCATTGGCAGCGACTACCGCCTGACCTTCCTGGAAATCCCGGGGCCCAATGCGCACTTCCAGGCGCACCTGAACCTGGCCGACGGCGCGCCACTGACCATCGACGTGACACCCGCACCGGTCCCGGTAGCCCGTTGGTTGCCCGTGGTGCTGCTGATTCAGCTGGCTGTGCTGTTGCTGTGTACCTGGCTGGCGGTACGCCTGGCCATCGGCCCGCTAACCCGTCTGGCCCAGGCAGTGGACAACCTCGACCCGGACCAGCCCGGCGTGCAACTGGATGAAAGCGGCCCACGCGAGGTGCGTTACGCTGCCGTGGCCTTCAACGCCCTGCAGGCGCGCATTGCTGCCCACCTCAAGGAACGCATGCAGTTGCTGGCAGCCATTTCCCACGACCTGCAAACACCGATCACTCGCATGAAGTTGCGGGTCGAAGTGATGGATGAGGGGGTCGAAAGGGACAAGTTCGGGAGCGACCTGGATGAAATGGAACACCTGGTGCGCGAAGGCGTGGCTTACGCCCGCAGCATGGACAGCAGCACCGAAGCGACCTGCCGGGTCAACCTTGATGCCTTTCTCGACAGCCTGGTATTCGACTACCAGGACAGCGGCGCCCAGGTTGAACGCCACGGCAGCAGCGGGACTCTGCTGGAAACCCGCCCGCATGCGCTGCGCCGGGTACTGGTGAACCTGGTCGACAACGCCCTGAAGTTTGCAGGTGCTGCCGAGCTGCAAGTGTCACGCGAGGGCAGTACCACCATCATCCGCGTGCTCGACAACGGGCCAGGGATACCCGGTGACGAGCTGGATGAAGTGCTCAAGCCGTTCTACCGGGTGGAAGGTTCACGCAATCGCAGCACGGGTGGCACCGGCTTGGGATTGGCCATTGCCCACCAGCTGATCCAGGCCATGGGGGGCCGGCTGACCCTGAGCAACCGCGAACAGGGCGGATTGTGCGCGCAGATCGAACTCACCTGAAGTGCGATCGTTGGCAGGAACGGCCTTGTGTCTCGATCGGGCCGTTCCTGTAAAACGCGAGGTCGCCTCTACAAACAGATACACAACTGCATCCCCCTGACACACTGCAGATACCCCGCCTCGAGACACTCCCGGTCACACAACCACACCCCGGGAGTCCCTGATGAAAGCCTTCACCTTGCCCACCGGCTGGACGCTGTTCGCCGCCCTCGCCGGCCTGACCTTGGCGATGACCGCCGTAGTCCTGGCCAGCCAACCTGACCCGGACGGCTTGCGCAGTGCCATCCGTGCCACCGCACGCAGCTCGTTCGCACTGTTCCTGCTGGCGTTCCTGGCCTCGTCGCTGGTGACCTTGCTGCCTGGCACAGCAAGCCGCCGCATCCTCCAGGAGCGACGCTACCTGGGGTTGGCATTCGCGTTCTCCCACACCGTGCATGGCGTGCTGATCTATCGCTACGCCCAGCAATTCCCCGAGCTGTTCTGGGCCGGCCGCACGCTCACTTCCAGCCTGCCCGGCACGGTCGGCTACCTGTTCTTGCTGCTGCTCACCGCCACCTCGTTCAAGGCCCCCATGCGGCTATTGGGCGGCCGTGCCTGGCAAGCGCTGCACAGCAGCGGCATGTGGGTGCTGGCTGCCGTGTTCTGCCTGTCGTTCTACAAGCGCATACCCATGGGGGGCTGGTACCCGCTGGCGTTCGCCCTGATGTTCAGCGCCATCGCCGTCAAGCTAACCGCCAAAATGGCCCGTAAACAACGCCGCAGCACCCGCGCCCTTGCCTGAAGAGAGAACCGCAAATGACGACCTTGACCCGTACCCTGACCACCGTTGACCGCCTCGGCAGCTGGAGCGCCGACGTGCCATTACGGGTATTTCTGGCCTGGGAGTTTTACGAATCCGGCCTGGAGAAATTCAACGGCAGCAACTGGTTCGCCGACCTGCAGACCAGCTTCCCGTTCCCCTTCAACCTGCTGCCCGCGGAGCTGAACTGGCAGCTGTCGATGTGGGCCGAGTTGGTACTGCCGTTGCTGCTGTTGCTGGGCCTGGGTACCCGGCTGGCATCATTGGGTTTGATGGTGGTGACCGTTGTAGCGATAGCGGCAGTGCACTGGCCGGCGCACTGGTCGGGCCTGGCGGAGCTGGCCCAAGGCTATGCCATTACCGACCAGGGCTTCGGCAATTACAAGTTGCCGCTGATCTACCTGGTGGCGTTGCTGCCACTGCTGCTCAAGGGCGCCGGGCGCCTTAGCCTCGATCATTGGCTGGGCATGCGGTTCGGCAGATGAGGATCGGGGGCTGCTGCGCAGCCCCCCAATGCCTTCAAACTGTTCCGACAATGACACCCTGCTCGCGCAATGCTTCCAACAATGCCAACCCTTGCTGCATATCTCCGCCCAATGCCTGCAGCCGCTCTCTTCCAGTTCCTTGCTCCACCAGCAACCGATACGCCATAGGTGCCAACCGGGCAAAGCGCACCTGCAACCGGGCATCGCGATAAACCAGCAGCAAGCTCGGCGATGCTGGGGCAGCCGTTGGCTGGTAGTCCACGCCAATGCGTTCCACCGGCCAACGATAGGCCAGGACCCGCGCCACACAAGACAACAACGGCTCTCCAGCCAGCAGGTCACCACCCGGGTCATGCGCCGGGTCCTCGGCATCGCTCAGGTACAGTTGCGCCTCGACCCACTCATAGTGCGCCAGCTCCAGCTGCCAAGGGGTGTCCAGCGCCACATGTTGCAAGTAGTCGACGAACGTCTCGGCAATTTCGGTAAACAACGGCGTCTGGCAACGGTAACTGGCGTAGAAATCACGTACTCGGGCATGCCAGCGCTGCTCGCCCAACGCCTGGCGCATCACCGGGAAGCTGCCAGCCAGCAAGCCTTCGATGGCACCATAGAACAACTCACGGTAAACCTTCAGGCGCCGGGCCTCGACGCCGGGCGGCGGGGCATGGCGCTGTGGGTCGCGCAGGTGACGGGCCAAGGCATACTGCTGCGCACGCAGGGTCTCATTCATCTGCTTGCCCTCCGGCAGCGCATTGCACAGCACGCATACGCGCCGTCTCGGCCAACAGCTCGGCCAAGGGCGGGTAGTTGAAATCACGTTCAAGCACCGTCGGCTGTACGCCAAAGCGCGCACAAGCGCTGGCGTACAGCGCCCAGACATCCTCCTTCACGGCTGCCCCGTGGGTATCCACTTTGAGGTCCGGCGCTTCATCGTAATGCCCGGCAACGTGCATCCCGGTCACCCGCGCCTGGGGCAAGCCTGCAAGGAATTGCTGGGCGTCGTAGCCATGGTTGCAGGCGTTGACATAGACATTGTTGACGTCCAGCAGCAGGTCACAATCCGCTTCTTCGAGCACCGCCTGGATGAAGTCGAGCTCGCTCATCGCCTGATACGGCGCGGCATAGTAGCTGATGTTCTCCACGGCAATGCGCCGCTCCAGCTGCTCCTGAGCCTGGCGTATGCGCGCGGCCACATGGCGTACGGCTTCATCGGTGAACGGGATGGGCATCAGGTCGTACAGGTGCCCGTCATCACTGCAGTAGCTCAGGTGCTCGCTGTACAGTCGCACCTGGTATCGGTCGAGAAACTGCCGGGTCTGCTCGAGGAAATGGCGGTCCAGCGGCGCACTGCCACCCAGCGATAAAGACAACCCATGACAGGTGACAGCAAAGCGCTCCGCCAACTGGGCCAAGCCCTTGCCATAGGCGCCGCCCACGGCAATCCAGTTTTCCGGCGCACACTCCAGAAAGTCCACTGCACCCGCCTCCATGGCCAGCAGTTCCGGCAACAGGCCGCGACGCAAGCCTAGGCCGACGTTCAACATCGCAGGAAACATAAAAGTTCTCCAACAGGCACAACGCCCCACCTGGCCAGCAGGAGGAGCGTTGTGGCGTTTCATGGGGTAGAACGTCAGGGTTTGCCGGTCAGGTGGCTGAACAAGCCGTCCGGCATGGCTTTGCCATTGGCCTGGTAAATCGCCTTGAGGTGATCCGCCGCTTCCTGCTCGGAGATGAAACCGTCATGGTTGCGGTCGATCGTGTCGAAATCACCGGCACGGTCCTTGGCCACCGCCAGAAACTCATCGCGCGAGACCTTGCCATCGTGATTGCTGTCGGTTCTGGCGAACGAGGCGTCACCACACTTGCCTTCACCACACTTGCCCTCAGCCCCGGCCTTGGCGCCGGCGCCGCACTTGCCCTCACCGCACTTGCCTTCGCTTTGGGAAGCCTTGCCGCTCCCCCCGCACTTGCCCTCACCACACTTGCCCTCGCCGGCCACTTTGGCCGAGGCCAGTTGGTAACCTTGAGCCAGCGGCTCGACGGCGAACGCACTGTTGCTCAATGCCATGCTGCCGATCAGGGCGGCGCCGAGCAGGCCGAGGGTGTTTTTTGCTTGAGTCATGATGCAGCTCCACTGGGGTTGGAAAGTGGAGCCATTAGGCCGTTGCGGTTTGTCGGGGATGTATCGTGCCAGGCGCGCTTTTGTATGGCAGTAGGTCTGCAGCACAGGCAGATACAGTGCGATACACACCACCCGGCAACGGGCCCCAAGGTGCCTTGGGGCCATGAGGCGTGATCAGTCTTCCAGCGGTTTGGGCGGGGCCGCTGGTTTGGCGGGCTTGGCCGGCTTGCTGTCCTTTTCCTTGGCTTGCGGGGCCGCCGCTACGGGCTCGGGTGCCGCCACCGCCTTTTCGCTGGCAGGTAGATCATCGACCGCCTTGAGGATCACCTGCGGGTCGATGGCCTCGCCGGTGTCGTCGTCCTTGAGCATGTGCCGCTCACCGTCCTTGCCCACCAGAATCACCTTGGTACCCTTGCTCGCCCCCAGCTTCAGTTCCCGAATCAGGGCCATTGTGGTCTGCTGCTCCAGGTTCTTGTCTTCTCGCTTGCCCATCATGTTGGCGACGCTGTACAGGACAAGGTTGCGCTCCTTGAACGCGGCCTGGGTGGCCGGGTCCTCAAGCGCCTTGTTCAGCCCTCGCAACGTCGGGTCGGCACTGCTGGGAGCGATAACCACCAATGGTCTGGCCTTGCCCAGTTCCTTGGCTAGAGGCGCATCACTGTCTGCGGCAAACAGGGGGCCGGCAACAGCAAGCAAGGTTGCGAGGGTCAGTGACCGGACAAGCATGCGTATCTCCTTATTGTCTCGATAAACCAATGACTACAGATCATGGAGAAAAATCCGACAGGGAGCCTAAACCACTTCATTCCAGAACGGGGTGTGCAAAAGTAACTGTCGATTTCCGAGCCACCTGAAGCCAAGACTACGTCGCTGGTACAAACCACAGTCAGCTTGATTGAGCATAGCCCAAAGCCGCTTTGGCAGGGCCAGGCGAGCCCTTGCCCTGAGCGTATGTCAACGCACATCGATCGATGGCCCCTTGGGTCCCTCTTCCATCGCTTGAATCGTCATATCCAGCATCAGCCCTCTGCGTGCAGCGCGCTGAGCATCACGAATGGCATCCGCCTGGTCGATCATGGCCCCTTCGCTCAGCGCTTCGTCGTCAAGCACCCTTTCAAGCTGCCTTCTGAACGGCAGGTCGACCGCAGCGAATCGCTCAGGATGGGAACGCTCCAGGTGCGCCTGCCAAAATTCACGGTCAACCATGGAGCGGGCAACCTCTTCCGGGGTTTCTGCATCCCGCACCGCAGCCTCTGCTTGTGCAAGGTCCGCATCCAGGACGCCTGAGATCGCAAGAAAGCTCATTTCTCCCACCTGCAATGGCAGGTCGAGACGCTCCCTCAGCCCGATCCTGAAAGCCAACCCCACCTCGCTTCCTTCCTGCGTCCTGCCATGCTGTAGCGCCCATCGGGTAGCGAACAGGTCGACTGCATCCTGGCGCCATAAACGTCTGCCCAGGTCTAGCAAAGCGCGTTCGCTTCCTCCCTGAGCCGCGTGCTCAACCTGCCAAACCAGCAAATTCAGTTCAAGGTTACTCAAGCACCAGGTTGCACCGTCCTGGCACCCCCACTCATCATTGGCCACCGACAGCAAGTTCTGCCGCAGCTCTGGCGTAATGGCCATCGCTTGCAGTACCGCCATGACCCGATTGCCCAATGCACGCGCATTGACACGAAAGTCTTCGGACAGCAACAACTGGCGAAGCACCCGGAAAAAACGCTCGGCGTCCTGCCCCGAATCCAGCGAGTCCCAGGCAGCAAGCATCAAGCCGCGATGCTCCGGGGCCACGGCATCCCCCCATACTTCACGCGCGTGCTGCAGCCGCAGAAGCACTTGCTCCTCGTCGAGGGCAGGATCGTCGCTGCTCAACGAAGCCTGCAAGCGTAGTGTCTGGGCCTCGCCCAAGGGGTTCGCATTCAAGCGGAACCGCCGCCGCTGCCACACGGGCAACTGGTAGAAACCCTCTGGAATGTGCCTGATCCGGTTATCCCGCAAGTCAATGGATACCAACTGAGCGTTGTCGAACACGCCCAGTGGAAACTGCGAGATCTGTGTGTCGCGCAAGTTCAGCCAACGCAATTCAGCCAAACCCGCCAACGTGAACCTGCTCCCCAGGGGGTTGTGGGACAGGTCGAGAGACTGCAGGCTCGTGCAACTGGCCAGTGTGGCGGTTTGTGCAATGTTCAGGACGATCCGGTTGTTGGTCAGGCTCAGATGCCGCAACTGCGCTATCTGCAGCAACGGCTGCGGAAGGCGCGTCAGCAGGTTCCCACCCAGATCGAGGGTTTGCAGGTTAGGGAAAGCCAGCAATAGGCTGCTGGGCACCTCCAGAAGGTCAAGGTGCAGCAGCGACAGGCTGGTCACACCTCTGAAGCTGACCTGTGGGGGTATGTTGGGCAAGCCGCTCGATCTGAAATTGCAGAACATGACGTGGAGGTTTTCCTGTGCATTGATTTGCAGTTCCCCCACGCCCACCGACCGCCGCCAGCAATTGAACAACGTCTGGCGTAGAGCCTCTCGATCTTCCCTGACATCGCCCTGCCCTCGTGCCACCCAGGTATTCAGTGTCATGCGCAGGATGGCGAACTCATTGCGAAGGTCAGCCAGTACGTGTTCAATCTGATGCCCTGAACGCCTGGCGTCATCGGCGAAGGTCTCGACCTGCTCATCACTCAACCACGGAAAGAGATCGCGCAGCGTTGCCCTCAGGGCACTCCCCCTTGATGCGAAACCACCCACTCCGCCACCACCCAGCGGGTAGCCAATACGTCCATCGGCCAAGCGCACGGGCCCTCGGACAGCACCTGGGCGTACCGCGCCAAGCAAACGACTGATCTCATCACGATGGCGTGCCGCTTCGCGCGCCAGTATCACCCTGAGGTTGTGCTCGAAGGGATCGCCGATCCCCATCGCCTGCCGTTGCGCTTCGGTATAGGCTGGCGCCATGACGTCGAACAACTCACCTGCCTCACCCAGCCCCGTGCCCTGGCTGCCATGCAGTTGAAACCTACCGTTAACGTGCACCAGATCGAACGCCCGCTGCCCTTGCTCGGTCTTCGCCAGTATCGGCCCGCCCAGGGAGCCTTCGTAAAGGCGCCAGCACACACCCTGTTCGCTTCCGGGTAGATACCGCAACAAGCCCAAGGCCACCCGTGCCAGGTCTGCATGCTGCGGCGTATCAAGGTACAACGCTTCAAATACCCGAGCCTGGCGGGTAGCCAGCACGCTGCCCCTTGCCGCCTCGGCCAGCCCCAGTGCAACCCTTCCGCTGGACAGCAGCCGCATGCGATCAACGCTGCTGGCGGCCTGTACCAGTGCTTGCGCAGTGCGCGCGCTCAGCCCCGGGAACACCCGGCGCAGCGCCGCGCTGCCAGGGGTATCGCTGGGCTGCAAGGCTTCGAAAAGGTGCTGCAGCAGTGTTCGCCGCTGCGTCCAGGCCAACGCGGCCAGTGCCTGATCTGCCAGGCCACTCGCGCCTGGCAAGCGCCGAGCGTGATCGAGCACTGTTGTATCGTCTACCGGCTCGCCGCTGCGCAAACGGCCAATCATGCTGCGGATGCGTTGATCAAGCCTGACCCGCGCCACGCTGTCGATCATCCCGGGGCTCGGTGCCTGGGCGTGTACATGCAGGCCACGCAGGTCGTCGCCATCAAGGCCGTGGAACAGCAGAACCTGATCGATCTGTTCGTCATTCAGCCCACTGAAGGGTTCGCCCAGACGCCGGAACATGCGGTATTTGTCGGTCCACCGAGCCGGTTGCTCGCACCACAACCGCCAGGCACCTGAGCCGTTGGGACGCAGCAACGGCCCGTGGCCGTCGACCGGATACAACTGCCATTGATCATCACCCGCCTCTGTCACGCGATAGTGATGCCCGTCCATTTCGATCCAGGCCCGCCCGTCCTGACGCCGAATACCCAAGGCGTCCGGGCTTGAGGCTGCAACGGGTGCCTGGCTTTGAAACGGGGTCAAATCTTGTTGCCAGAGTTTCTCTGTGCCGTCCTCCAGCCGAGCCGGCACCAGGGCATCGACCTTCGCAGAGCGTGCCCAAACCCGTCGAGCCACACCCACCCCGGCTACCGTGGTCGCCAGCACGGCAAGGTCTGTCGCCACATGGATCAAATGGTCGAGCGCCTCCTGGCGATCGCCTTCCTGCCAGGCCTCGACGCCATGGTAGACCTCACCCAGCAGTTCGCAGGCCGTCACGGCCAGCAGCGCCAGGCCAAGCCCTGGCAGAAAGAAACTGGCCAGGTTGAGCAGCGCCCATCCTTCGGCTTCAAGGCGCAGGTCATGCTGGCGCTGAACCTCACGATCCAGCCTGGCCACAGGGACCGCGATCATCGCCGCATCGTCCTTGATCTGGTGGATACGTGCCTGTGCCAGGCTGATGAACAACGGCTGCGGGTAAGCCTGCAAGCGCGGTTCGAGATCGCGAAAAGCCCAGCTCGGCAGGTCATCGAAGCGCTCCGCGACCTGGGCGAAAAAAGCCTGGCTGTCTCGCCGCAGCACGAAGCGGCTGAAAAAACGCTGGTAGGCCTTGTCTCGCAAGCAACGGCCCAGTTCGCGGTTCAGTTTGTCGATGCTCTCGAACGCGCGCCAAGGCGAAAAAGGGTCCCCAGGCACGTAAAGCAAAACCCGCCGCGTCGTGTTGAACAGGACGCCCTGCTCAATGACAACGAACACGGTGACCTGCTCGATCGGGCAACCCAGCAATTTCAGTTGCCTGGCCAGCACAAGGTCGCCCGCCAGGCGCGGCAGTTCCCCCTTCTCGCACACAGCCACCATCACATTGAGTTCGCTGGCATCCAGCGTTCCCTCCTGCCTGGCTTTGTAGGCGTCCACAAGCATGGTGTAGCGCCTGGCATCTACAAACTGAGACACCAGGCGCTCGGCACTGCCAGCGGGCGTGAGGATGGCATCCAGATGACGTTGATAGCGCTCACCCAGGTCCAGCTCACGACACAGTCCGGCAAACTCGATGCTTGTAGGGGGTTTGACCGTGCCGTGGCGTGGAAGCAGCAGGCGGTTACCGCGCGGCTGGCCACCTTCCTGCGCCTGGGCGGCCGTGAAGTTGCGCAATGCCACTTCGAGCAGCGGCTTTTCTTCATAGACCACGGCCGTCAGGTGCGCGCCCACCGGCTGACTGTTGATCACAGCTTCCCGGCGGCCCTCCAGAAACCTGAGCGAGTAAGGGTTACGGCCAAGCCCATAACGCTCGTCGAGGGCCTTCCCCAGGGCTGATGCGACGAAACTGTCGATGCCCTCGATACCTCGCAGCACCGTGTTCACTTGCTCACAGCAGCGAAGGCTGTTTGACAATGCCCTGCCGATCTCAGGCAGTTGCTCAGCAGGTGCATGACGCAACCAAGGTGGCAGGCGCCTGCCGATGATGCCGTCCTGGAAAGCATCGATGGCGGCCTGCGCATCTGACGGCAAAGTGGTGTCCATAGCGGGGGCCTCTTCATGAAAAGAGGCCAGACTAAGTTGCCTGCTCCCCGCCAGGCGCTATATAGCTAATGCCTGCGCTCAGACAACCGCCAACCCGCTAGCTGAGCGGACGCTGCACCGTGTTCCGGTCCAGCGCCTCCAGCGTCAACTGCAGCAACACCGCATGCTCGCGTTGCTGGTTGCTGGTCTGCAGCCGTGCGATATCCTCTTCCCGATTTCCCAACGCCATCAGCCGTTCCAGTTCAGCGTGCATGGAGGGTGGCACTTGCAAGCGAACCGGGAAAGTCTTGTGCAGGTAATCCTGCCAGAACCACTGCCGTGACAGATAATGAGCGATATCTTCCCGGGTTTGTTTCATCAGGACCCTTTCACGGACCAGGAGAAGGTCCTGATGGCTCAGCGCCGGGATGCCTGCATAGAGCATTTCACCGGGTTGGGCAGGCAAGTCCAGGACATTGCGCAAGGCGATTCGATAGGCCAAGGCAAATTCGATCGACTCAGCGCCCGCCCCCACCCGATAGGCATGTTCAGCGGCAAGCTGATCGAGCAACGCCAAGCGCCACATCCCGGCACCGAGCCTTAGCAAGGCCAGCTCAGGCCGCCGGGCAGATTCACCGTGCCGCGTGCGCCATATCATCAGTCGCAGTTCCAGGTCAGCGAAACGAGCGGTGGCATTATCCTGGCAACCGGTCGCCGCTGCGTGCTCGAACAGCTCATGCCTGAGGGCATCATGCTCAGACATCGCCTGGAGCATGTCGAACACACGGGCCGCGAGCGCGGACGCGGTCGATGAGCGATTGAAGGCACCCGACTCTGTCAGCATCGACAGGGTATTGAAGAATTCCTCCGACTGCTCCTCGGACTCCACATGGGCCCACAGTGCGGCCATTTCATCTCGACGTTCGCCAGGTAACGCATCCAGAAAGCGCAACCGGTAAGGCACGCGACTGGCCTCAAGCAAATGCCAGGTTGAAACCCCGTCATATGCTGCCTCCAGCGGATTGCCGGAAAGCTCGACCCTGCCCGAACGCCACAACTGCGACTGATGAAAACCCTCGGGCAGTTCAGAAATACGGTTGTCGCTGAGGTTCAGGGTGTGCAGTTCTGGCGCGTCCATCAGCCCGTAGGGAAACCCGGGCATCTGGGTGTTTGACAGGTAGAGGGCATTCAGCTCGGTCATTGCCTGGACGGAAAATGCCCTGCGCAACGGGTTGTCCGAAAGGTTCAGGTACACCAGGGACCGGCAATCTGCCAGGACCAACGCCTGGCCTTGGTCGAGCGTGATCTGGTTACCAGACAAGTCGAGTACCTCCAGCTTCTGGACAAGCATCAGAGGCAATGGCAAGCGCGTGAGTCGGCAATGGGTGATTTCCAGGTTGCGCAAGTTGGGAAACGCCCGCAGAAACTCGTCCGGAACGTGCTCCACGCGCATGGCGCGCAAGGCCAGGATCGAGACGTGAGGAAAGCCCACTTGCGCGGGCAGGGCCGGCAGATGGCGCAAACGGCTGATGGTCTGGGTCAGCATGAAACGCCCGTCGTCCAGTGCCGCTTGCCCTTGCAGTTCCGGCACAAGACAGCGCCAGCAGTTGATCAGCCCCTTTCTGAACTCACGCCGGGCGGCCAGTTCTGGTGACAGCAAGGCACTGCGTGCCCACTGGGTCAAGTGCCTTTTGAGCACCCCATATTGCTGTTCCAGCACAGATAACCGGGCCTGCGCGTCACTTGAGGCCAACCAGCGCCCGATCTGTTCGTCGGTAAAGGCCGGGTACAGGTCTCGCAACCGGGCCTGAAGCGCCCTTGGCCGGTTTCGCCCTAACGCCCCCCAGAGCCTGCCGCCCGCCATGGGGTAACCAATCCGGCCATCAGCAAGACGTTGCGGCGCGAGAAACGAGCCGCTCGGCTGTTCCAGCCTGAGCAGGTTCACCACGGTCTGGCGCTGGTCGAAAGCAACGTTGGTCAGCGCCTGGCGCAACGCAGGCACGAAGGGCTGGCCTTGGCCGATGGCCGCTTGCGATGCGTCGTCATAGGCTGCGGCCAAGGTCTCGAACAACTCGCCCCTCTCACCGGCAACCGTGTGCGTTGGGGCACGCAGGCGGAACAGCCCATGACGATGAAGCAGGTCAAACGTCTGCGCCGATCCCTCGACCGTCAGTAACGGCTCGCTGGCATCACCGTCGTACAATCGCCACCCCGGCCCGCCAGCCCCCGGCACATGCACCAGCAGGTTCAGGACCACACGCGCCAGGTCGAGGTTTTGCGGCGTATCGATGCACAGCGCCTCGTACACCCGCGCCATTCGAATCCGCGCAACCTGCAACCTTGCTGCCTCGGCCATCAGCAACGGCACACGCCCCGTCTCACGCAAAAGCTGCAGGTCATCCTCGCTGGCATCGCGCAGCACCTCATCCGCGGCCAAGCGGTGCAGGCTGGCAAAGTTCTGTCGTAAGAGGCGGCCAGTTTCAGTGTCGGGATTCTGCTCTTCGTACAACGCCTGAAGCAGTTCTCGTCGCCCGGCCCAAGCCACATCGGCCAACGCTGCTCCTTCCTTGCCGGCGGCTTGTGGAAGGCGCATGACCCGCTCCAGCAGTTGCGGGTCTGCGGTTACACCGCCCTCGCGCAACTGGTTGACCAACGTACCAATCCTGCCAGCGAGCCGCACGCGTGTGACGGTGTCGAGCAGCGCGGCCTCCGGCGGTCGGCCATACACATGCCATGCCCGCAGATGCTGATCATCCAGGCCATGAATTGCCAGCGACCGGTCGATCTGCGCGTCGTCGAGGTCGCTGAATGGCCCGCCCAGGCGGCGGAACAACTGGCGTGTGTCGCCCCACCCGGCGGGCTGTTCGCACCACAGCCGCCACGCACCGGCCCCATTGTGACGGAGCGGCGGCGCATAGCCCTGATAAGGGAGCAATTGCCACTGTTCATCGTCGTTGTGCCAGGTCATCTCATACCAGTGCCCGTCCATGCTGATCCAGCGGCGCTCGCCAACACGGTGCACACCCTCCATGTCCGGCACCGCCGTGTCTGGCGGGCTTTCGCAGCGATAGGGGCCGAGGTCTGCGTTCCACAGTTTTTCCTCACCGTTTTCCAGCTGCGCCGGTACCAGGTTGTCCACCAGACTCCAGGCGCGTCGGGCCGTGGCGACTACCGCAACGGTTGCCCCGACAGCCAGCAGCCCTTTGCCTACATTCAGCAGGTGCGCCAGCGCTGCATTGCGTTCGTTTTCCTGCCAGTCCCCTACAGCCTGGAACGTCTGCTCAAGCAGTTCCCAGGCCATCACCCCCAACAACACCGCGCCGATGCCCGGAACGAAGAACCCTGCGACACCCAACAGGGTCCAGCCTTCAGCACGCAAACGGCGGGCGTGTTCGGCCTGGACCTCGCGATCAAGCAAGGCCACGGGCGGGGCGATGATCGCAGCATCGTCCTTGATCCGCGCGACCCAGTCGTCAGCAAGGTGCTCGAACAATGGCAGGCGATAGGCAAAGGTCTGCTCATCGAGGTCCCGGGTTGCCCAGCCGGGCACGTCATCGAGCCGCTCACTGACGGCCGAGAAGAATCGCTGGCTATCGCGTCGGCGCACGAAGCGGTTGAAGAAACGCCGGTAGTCATCTTTGCGCAGGCGTTTGCCAAGCACCCGGCGGGCATAATCTTCCAGGTCGCTGCGCACGCTCCAGGGGCCGTGCGGGTCACCCGGTACATAGACCAGCACGCGCTTGCTGGTGTTGAACAGCAAGCCCGCGTCGATCACGTCCAGCACGACGATTTGCTGCAAGCGGCAACCGAACACCGCCAACTGGCGCACGCGAACCGATGCGCCTTCGAGCTTGTCGAGCGTGTCCTTGGTGCAGAGCGCCACCACCCACTGCAGTTCGTCTGCGCTCAATATGCCCTGCGCCCTGGCCTGCAGGGCATCCACCAGCATGCTGTAGCGTTGCCGTCGCGTCAGCAATCCCCTGACTTCGGGCTGAAGTACCGAATCCAGATGCGCCTGGTATTTCTGCCCAAGATCCAGCGCTCGACACAGCCTGGCGAAGCCCGGTGCAGACAGCTCACTGCGCCTTGCGCCGCGCACATCGACCAGGCAATTGCCCTGTGCCTGGTCGCGCTGCTGGTCTGCAGTGAAATTGCACAAAGCGGCCTCGAGCAGAGGAATGTCGTAGTAGTCGCTGCCGACAACCGGAAACCTACTGGTTACATAATGGATCGTGTGTGAGGGAAAGGTGTACCACTGGCGAAAGTACAGGCGATCGACATCAAGGTCGCCGTGGGCACCGAGCGCTTGCTGCAGCAAGGGCCGGGCAAATGCATTCAGGTTGCCTAGCCGCGCCAGCACTGACGACAAGCCTGCACGGCAGGCCAGCAGTTCAGGCAGCGCCTCGCTCAGCAGGGTGAATTCGGCCATGCTCAGCCGCTTCATCCAGGCCGGCAACCGCTGTGCGATGTAGTGGTCCTGGCATGCTTGTGCCATGGCAAGGGTATCGACCGCAGCCGATGGTTGACTGCTATTGTTCTGCATCTCTGCCTCCGCGACGACATGGAAGGCCGAGTCTGAAGACTGTTGCGTCATGCTGACGCCTAGCTATCTACCACCCGCTCAGAACAGCAGTAACTGATGGTCGGTAAGGCGCGCGAAATCATCGCCGACAAAGGGCAGGATGGCGTCGGCCACCGGCAGTAGCTGACGGCTGATGTAGTGATCGTAGTCGATCGGTGCCTGCAGGTTTTCCAGCGGCTCAGGCCCGGCGGTGGTGATCACGTAGCTGATCCAGCCACCACGCTGATACTGCAGAGGGCGCTGCAGGCGCTTGTTGTAGTCGTCGGCAAGGCGTGCGGCACGCACATGCGGCGGCACGTTGCGCTGGTAATCGGCCAGCGGGCGACGCAGGCGCTTGCGATAAACCAGCAGTTCGTCCTGCTCGCCCGCCAACGTGCGCCGTACATACTCGCGTACATAATCACGGTAGGGCTCGCTGCGGAACACACGGCCGTAGAGTTCCTGCTGGAACTGCCGGGCCAGCGGTGACCAGTCGGTGCGCACCGACTCCAGGCCCTTGTAAACCATTTCTTCAGCACCGTCGGCCCGCTGCACCAGGCCGGCATAGCGCTTCTTGCTGCCCTCGTCGGTGCCGCGGATGGTGGGCATCAGGAAGCGCCGGTAGTGCACCTCGAACTGCAGTTCGAGGGCGCTGTGCAGGTTCATGGTCTCGTGCAGATGGGCTTGCCACCATTGGTTGACCTTTGCCACCAGTTCGCGGCCAATACGCGCCGCGTCTTCCTCGGCGTGGGCACCCTTGAGCCAGACAAAGGTGGAGTCGGTGTCACCGTAGATCACATCGTAGCCACACGCCTCGATCAGGGACCTGGTCTGGCGCATGATCTGGTGGCCGCGCATGGTGATCGACGACGCCAGGCGCGGGTCGAAGAAACGGCAACCGCTGGAGCCAAGCACGCCATAAAAGGCATTCATGATGATTTTCAAGGCCTGCGACAGCGGCGCATTGCCCTCGCGCTTGGCCGCTTCCCTGCCCTGCCACACCCGTTCGACGATGGCTGGCAGGCAGTGCTGTGTGCGTGAAAAACGCCCACCGCGAAAGCCCTCGACCGAATGTGCGTCGTCAGGCTGGCGCAGGCCTTCGATCAGCCCGACCGGGTCGATGAGAAAGGTCCGGATGATCGACGGGTACAGGCTCTTGTAGTCCAGCACCAGCACCGAGTCGTAAAGCCCTGGCCGCGAATCCATGACAAACCCGCCGGGGCTGGCTTCGTCCGGCCGGCTGCCAAGGCTGGGCGCGACAAAGCCAAGGCGGTGCATCTGTGGAATGTACAAGTGACAGAACGCGGCTACCGACCCACCGCTGCGGTCCACGGCCAATCCCGTCACCGAGGCCCGTTCGAGCAGGAAGTCGAGCAGCCGGGTATGGGCGAAAATGCGCGTGACCAGTTCGCAGTCCTTCAGGTTGTAGCGTGCCAGGGCCGGTTTGTCTTCGGCGAAGCGGCGATTGATTTCGTCCATGCGTTGGTACGGCGTGTCGATGGCCTTGCCTTCACCCAGCAGGGTCTGGGCAACGTTCTCCAGGCTGAACGAGGCAAAGCTCCAGGTGGCCGAACGCAACGCCTCGATGCCATCGATCAGCAGCCGCCCCGGCGCATCGGCGAAAACATGGCCGCCACCGGCATGGCTGCGCAGGGTCATGACCGCACCGTTGCGCCCCAGGGCCAGTGGCACCTGCAACGACTTGGCGTGCTCATGCAGCAGGCGCAGGTCGAACTGCACCAGGTTCCAGCCAATGATCGCGTCCGGGTCATGCCTGGCCATCCACTGGTTGAGCCGGGTGATCAAGGCGGCGCGATCGGCGCAATACTCCAGGTCGAAGTCAAGCCCGCTGGCATCGCCGTTGGCCGGGCCGAGCATGTACACCTGGCGCTGGCCACAGCCCTCCAGCGCGATGCTGTACAGCTCACCACGCTCGCTGGTCTCGATGTCCAGCGACACCAGGCGCAGCGCCGGGCGATAGCCTGGCAGAGGCCTGAGCTGGGCTTCCCGGTAAACGCCCTGCGCATCCGGCTGGCCAGTAAACTGCACCGGCGCCGTGATGAACCGCTCCATGAGGTAACGCTCCGGCGGCCGGATATCGGCCTCGAACACGTCGATACCGGCCGTGCGCAGACGCTGCTCCAGTTGCATCAACTGGCGATGCTGGCGGGTATAGAGGCCGAGCATCGGGCGATGCTCGAAGTCCTTCAGGCGCAGTGGCTTGAGCTTCGTCCCGGTTTCGTTGGCCAGCAGCACACGGGCGTGCTCGGCCTGCGCCTGAGGAATGAAAGCCACCGACTCCTGCGCCGCAAGCCGCAACAGCCGCGGCCCGTCATCGGTGGCCAGCCAGAACTCCACGCAGGTGCCTTCCGGCGTATCGTGCCAGTGCCGGGTCAGGACAAAACCCTGCTGCAACTCCACTGCGTCGACCTCTGGATTGTCTGTAGATGGCGTTATTCTACCTGTGTCGTGCCTGGCATGAGTGTTTTAGCGCTTCCCCGCCACAAAACCGCTCCCCCGCCCGGCCACGGCCAGCAGCCAGGCCAAGGCGATCAACACCAGCACCACCCCGCCAAACCACTCCACACCGGCCCCAGCCAGCAGCAATCCGCCAATGATCCCGCCCAGGGCAATGGCGCAGTTCCACACCGTCACCAGCATCGACTGCGCCACGTCACCACCCGGGCCTGCGGCGTCGGCGCACGCTGTCTGCAGCAGGGTCGGGGCGCCGCCATAGGTCATTCCCCACAAGGCGATGCTCAAGTACACAAACCACGACGATGCCTGCCCCAATGCCAGCGTGGCCAAGGCAAAACCGGCCAGGCTCAGCAACACCAGTTTGCGCAGGTGTCGGTCGACCAGCAGCCCTACCAGGCCGATCCCGGCCAGCGCCGACAGACCAAACACCATCAGCACAGGGCCAATGTCCGCAGCCATGCCAGCCGCCGCCAGCAACGGCACGATATAGGTGTAGAGGATGTTATGGCCAAGGATCCAGGTGAGGATCACCAGCAATACGATCAACACCCCCGGCGTGCGCAATACCTGCATGGCCGCCGGGCGCTTGCCGGCAGCCTGCCCCGGGTAGTCCGGCACGGATCGCAACACCCACACCACCAGCAGCGACGCCACCAGCGTGACAACCACGAACGTCGCGCGCCAGCCCAGCCCCGCTCCCAGCCAGGTCGCAATCGGCAAGCCGAGCGACAAGGCAATCGGCTGACCGAGCATGGCCAGGGCCATGGCCCGGCCCTGCAACGGCACCGGCACCATGCGCCGGGCATGGCCAGCGATCAGGCCCCATGCCAGGCCGGCCGCAGCCCCCGTGAAAAAGCGCAGCACCAGGGTCAGCGTGTTGGAGTCCGACAAGGCCGTCAGCCCGTTGAACAGCACGAAGCCGATGATCGCCAGCAACAGCGCCCGGCGCCGATACCAGCCTTGGGTCAACGTCACCAACGGGATGGCGGTCAGCAACGAGCCCAAGGCATACGCCGTGACCCATTGCCCAGCCATGGCCTGGCTGATGTGCATGCCATCGGCGATCTGATCGAGCAGACCCGCCGGCAGGGTTTCGCTGAGAATGGCGATGAAACCGGTCATGGCCAGCGCCAGCAGACCGCCAACGGGTAGACGTTCGTTGCTGGCAGCCAGCAACGGTGCGGAAGATGTCTGGGACATTGCAAATGCCTTGAGTGAGAAACGAGGCGAACAGTCTGCTAGACAAGGCCATTACGGAAAAAGACGGTTACAATGCCGCTCACCCAGGACATCAGCGTCCGCAATCAGGAGTGCGACATGGACAGCCTCAGCGGCTTCGTGGTCTTCAACCGGGTGGCCGAAACCCGCAGCTTCGTTGCCGCCAGCCAGTCACTGGGGATCAGTGCCTCTGCAGTGGGCAAGCGCGTGGCGCGCCTGGAAAGCCGCCTGGGCGTGCGCCTGTTCCACCGCAGCACACGCAGCATCACCCTCACCGCCGAGGGCACGATGTTCCTCGAACGCAGCCGGCGCATCCTCGCCGAAATCGAAGCCACCGAGCAGGAGCTGTCGCAGGCCAGCGAAACGCCGCGCGGGCGCCTGCGGGTGAGCATGCCGCAGGTGACCAGACTGGTAATGCCGGCCCTGGCCGAGTTCATGGCACTGTACCCACAGGTTGAACTGGACCTGGACTTCTCCGACCGCATGGTGGATATCGTCGGCGAAGGCTTCGATGTGGTGATGCGCGGCGGGCAGCCGGTGGATTCCCGGCTCAGCGCCAAATTCCTCGGGCACTTTCAGCACCGCCTGGTAGCCTCGCCCGAGTACCTGCGCGAACGCGGCACACCCTTGCACCCACGCGACCTGGCGGCGCATACCTGCCTGCATTATCGCTTCCCCAGCAACGGCAAGCTGGAAACCTGGCCGCTGCGCCAGGAGCATCCCGAGCAAGCCTATGACATCCCCATCTCGATGGTCTGCAACCACGTCGAAACGCGCGTCTGCTTTGCCTTGAACCACCGCGGCATTACCTGTCTGCCGGACTTCAACGTGGGTCGCGAACTGGCCAATGGCTCACTGGTCAGTGTCCTCGACGACTTCATGGAACGGCGCGGCAGCTTCTATCTGCTGTGGCCTTCCGGGCGGCAGATGCCGCCAAAGTTGCGGGTATTCATCGACTTCATGCTCGCTCGGGTATTCAACCGTACAGGTAGTTGATGTCCTTGTAGGCCAGCGGCGGTACCTGGCCGAGCAGGAAGTCACGCAGCTTGTGCATCTGCCGCGCTTTTGGGCTGGCCTTGAGCCAGGTCATGTAGTAACCGTCGCCGGTGGCCACGGCATGCTTGAAAGGCGTGACCAGGCGCCCGGCGGCCAGGTCGGTGCTGGCCAGTACCAGATCGACCACTGAAATGCCCAGGCCTTGCTGGGCGGCCGATATGCCCTGGTCGAGGGTATCGAACACCTGCCCCTGGTCGATGCTGATGTCCAGCGCGTCCATTCGCGCCAGCCAACGCCGCCAGTCACGCCGGTCGGGTGACGGGTGGAGGAACTCGCATCGGGGCAGGTCGGACAGTTGCGGTTGTGCCTGCGTCATGTAATCCGGATGACATACCGGGATCAGCCATTCATCGAACAGCTTGAAACTCTCGATATCGGCGGGAAAACGCCCGCTTGCCAGGAGAATGGCGCAGTCGTAGGGCTCGGAATAGAAATCCACGCTGTCGATATCCATCCACACACTGGACAGCTGCACGCTGCAGTTGTCCTCGACCTTCTTGAACGCATCCAGCGCCCGCAGCAGCCAGCGCACCGTAAGCGTGGACGGCGCCTTCAGGCGCAGGCCATAGCGATCCTGACGCAGCAGTGCGCAGGCATTCTCGATGATCTTGAAACCGACCTTCAGCTCTTGCGCCAGCAGGCGGCCGTGCTCGGTCAGGCTCAGTTTCGGGCCCCGACGTTCGAACAGGTCGCAGCCGAACAGGGCTTCGAGGGTCTTGATGTGGTGGCTGACGGCGCCCTGGGTCAGGGCCAGCTCTTCAGCCGCACGGGTGAAAGAGCCATAGCGAGAGGCCACCTCGAAGGCACGCAGCGCGTGCAAGGCCTGAATCCGTTCCGACATGGCGGCGTCCCGAGCATGAGTAGGACTAATAGTAGGTCATAACTCCACGCGTTTTACAACGACAAGAGCGTCTCGGAAAATGCCGGTAAATAACAAACATAACCAAGATCCTGCCTGCATGTGACTGGAACGTTCACTTAAATCAACGCCTGGGGAAATCATGTTTACGGGATATGGAAATTGCTATCGCCTGGATGCGCTGGAGCTTGCCGCTGAACATGGTCACACCATGCAACACTGGACGTTCAAAACCATAGAACACTTTCGCAGTATTCTCGCCAACCCCGAATTCCCCTGCCTGTTCGGCCGCAAGGCGGTAAACGGCGAAACCTGCCACATTCTCTTCGCCCGCGCCGAGCAACTGGCCGATGATATCGCGCAGGGCCTGGCCAACTATGTGCGCACCGTCGCACCGATCGCACCCAAGCAGCGCATCGGCAGCCCTTTGGTGGTGTTTCTCGAAACCGCAGCCGGCAGCAGCCTGGCCGAGCAGCAGGCCTTGGCCTGGAAGGTACTGCGCGGCGTGCATGCGCGCGACCCGCACCCTTGGCCTCAAGGCATCCCGACCGATCCCGACGATACCGGCTGGTCGTTCTGCTATGCCGGCATGCCGCTGTTCATCAACATGAACTTCCCCGGCCATCAGCAGATGAAAAGCCGCAACCTGGGCCAGCACATCACCTTCGTCATCAACCCGCGGGAGAACTTCGACGAAGTGGCCAACGCCAACACCGAGAGTGGCAAGCGCATCCGCGAGCGCATTCGCGAGCGCGTGCACCACTACAACGACGGCGTTGTGCCCGACACCCTTGGCTTTTTCGGCGATACCGACAACTACGAGTGGAAGCAGTATCAACTGCAGGAGGCAGGCTCGCTCAACCCGTCACGCTGCCCGTTCCACGCCCATGCCGCACACCAGCCGACACCCGACATACTGATCGAGAACTGACCGTGAATACCGCACTCACCGCCACCTACGCCCTCACCGTGCTGCTACTGATCGCCACTCCCGGCCCGGTGGTTGCACTGATCGTCAACACTGCGGCCGCCTCCGGCTCGCGCAAGGCCATGTTCACCGCCGTCGGCACCAACTGGGCATCACTGGTGCTGATTGGCGCGGCAGCGTGGATCATCCTCACCAGTGCCGCCATCGACAAAACATGGCTCAGCACCATGAGCCTGCTGGGCTGCCTGTTCATCGGCTACATTGCCGTGGGCACGCTGAGGGACGCCCTGCAGGCACCCGCGTCAGACGCGGCGAGCGAGGCCCCCAAGGCTGGGCGCGGCGGGCTGATGCAAGGCTTCATGGTGGGCATTTCCAACCCGAAAGACATCATTTTCTTCATCGCCTTTTTCCCGCAGTTCATTCAGATCACCGAGTCGTTCGGCAAGAGCATGGTGGTGCTGTCGCTACTGTGGGTGGCCATCGATTTCGCCGTGCTCAGCCTGTACATCTTCGCCATCGGCAAGATCGCCTCGCAGCGCAGCAACCGCATCATCAGCCTGGCGTCGGGCGTCGCCCTGCTGCTGATCGCCGCCGGCGGCCTGCTGTACAACCTCAAGGAACTGGCGGCCTGAACCTGCTGCAAAGCACCCGGCATCAGCGAAGGAGAGACCATGACCACGACTGACACGCGCCCGTCTCCTTCGCCGCTGCAGCAGGACTACCAGCGTTTTCTCCTGCTGGGCAGTCGCCGTGCCCCCTATACCCTGCATGTGCACGAAACCGGCTACCGCTCCGGCACCATCAACACCGATGCCCTTGGCCTGCGCTACAGCCATTGCGCCGGCAAGCGCTTTTCGGCGGCCGAGCACGGTGGTGCGTCGCGCATCAACCTGCTGGTCGGCGGCTCCACAGCCCTGGGCATCGGCGCCAGCTCCGACGAACACACGGTGGCCTCGCACCTGTCGATGCTCACGGGCGAAGTCTGGCTGAGCCTGGCCGGCTGCGGGCTCAACGCCACCCAGGAATTGATGATGTTCCTGACCCACCAGCACCGCCTTGGTCAGCTCGGCCATGTGGTGGTGCTCAGTGGCCTCAACAGCTTGGCCCACGAAGCCCTGTGTGAAGTCCTCGCAGGTACCAACGACCCGCAGCACGCCAAGGCCTACCAGGCCTTTCTCAACAGTTTCAGCGAAGGCCTGCAGCCCTGCGCACCACCTCGTCGGCAGTCGCTGTGGCGGCGCATCGGCCAGGCGCTGGCCCCTCCTGTGGCCGCGCCCCCGGTCAGCTGGCCACTGTCGCCCCCGGAAAAACGGCTGGCCCGTGCCGCCGACAACATTGGCCGCACCTTGCGCCAATGGGATCGCCTGCTGGCAGACAGCCACGCCACGCTCACCTTCATCCTGCAACCCTTGCTGCCCTGGTGCCGGGATACTCTGCCCGCCGGTGAGCAAGCCATGCTGACCGCGCTGCAGCAACAACCGGCGAACTTCGACCGGCTGCTGGAGGGCGCGTTCGACAGACAGTTGCATTCGGCATTTTTCCGCCGCATCAAAAGCCAGGCCGACCCGGTGCCCTGCTACGACATGAACTGCATGCTCGACAGCTCGCCCGTGTTCGGCGCCGACCTGTTCATCGACCGCCTGCACCTGAACGATCTGGGCAACAATGCCTTGGCCAAGGTGATCACCGCCAAGCTTGGGCTGGCCCAGGAAAAACATGCCCAGCGCAAGGTCACGCCGATCAAGCTCGTCTGACAGTTGTCGGGTGGTCTTTCGGCCACCCCCCTTGGGTGGCTAGAATACGTCGTCGTTACGATTTGCCCGAGGCGCACGCTTGACCGCCATGAACACCGAAGCCGTCCTTCCGTACCTGGCCATCCATGGGGTTTGCCTGTGAACCTTGTGCGGCGCCTGCCCCCGCTATTGGCTGCGCTGATGCCATTGGTCGCGCAAGCGCTGGAGGTACGCATCGACCCTCATGCCGACCTGCTCTACCGTCAGGCCTTGCCGCTGCTGGAGCAGGCCGATGATCAGGGCGACGCTAACAGCACGCTGCGCACCGCAGTAGGCGGTGACCCTGAGCTTAGCCGCCAGGGCCAGGCCATGGCTCACACCTTGCCGACAGCGGTTGCCCTGCTGAAAAAATCGGTAGAGCTTGGCCACCCTGTCGCACAGTACCGCCTGGCCCTGTACTACATGACGTACCTGCCCGCCGCGCAAATCCCGGAGGCCGCCTGCCCGTTGCTCGAAGCCAGCCTCCAGCAGGGGTTTGCCGCACCGGCGCCAGCCATTGCCACCTGGTGCCAGCCGTACAACGTCAGCAGCGAGTACCGTACAGCGCTGGAGGCCATCCCCAGCATGGCCACCGTGTACGCCCCCTACTACCCGCAACCGGCCACACGCCTGGCTTGCAACCGCAGCCGGCCACAAGGCCTGGAAATGCTGTGGGGGCGTCAGCGCGATTACCAGGCCGAGGTGTACCGCCTGCTTGGCGACCTCGACCCACAGCAGCGCACGAGCCTGCTGCAGAAAGCCGTAGACATCAATGGCTGCGCAACGGCGCAACAGCTGCTGACCAGCCGCCCATAACCCAGGGTCATTCGGGGCCGCCTTACGGCCCTGTTGTCAGTTGGCCACTGAGGTTGAGGCGAACACGCCTAGACCAGCAAGATCGTTCAAGCCATCCCCTGCCCCGTCTGTCATGCTGGCCTGCCTCGTAGCCGTCATGCAGCCATCATGCCCCACATCGCCCGCCAAGCCTTTCTTCACGGCGCCATTGCCATTCTCCCGTTGTCCCTGGCCGTTGCCCCTTGGGGCCTGCTGGCCGGTTCCATGGCCATCGAGGCCAACCTCAGCGCCTGGCAGGGGCAAGGGCTGTCGGCCATCGTCTTCGCCGGCGCCGCGCAGCTGGTGGCCATTGGCATGCTCAAGGGGGGTGCCAACCTGGCGTCGATCCTGCTCACCACCCTGCTGCTGACCTCGCAGCACCTGCTGTATGGCCTGTCGATGCGCCCGGTACTGTCCAGCCAGCCGCTGCGCTGGCGCCTGGGCCTGGGCTTTCTGCTGACCGACGAATTCTTCGCCCTGACCAGCCAGTACGACCAGCAGCAATTCAACCGCTGGTATGCCTTGGGGGTGGGCCTGACCTTCTACATTGCCTGGAACCTGTTCACCTTGGCCGGCATACTGCTGGGCCAGAATATTCCACACCTGGACCAGTTCGGCCTGGATTTCTCCATTGTCGCCACTTTTGTCGCCCTGATCGCCCCGCTGGTGCGCAACCTGGCCACCGTGGTGTGCGTAGCCGTGTCGCTGTTCTGTTCAGTGCTGTTCAGTTACTGGCATTGGGAAACCGCCCTGGTGGTCGCAGGCCTGCTGGGCATGAGCGCCGGGTTCATCTGCCAGAAATTCGCCGGAGCCCGCGCATGACCTGGATCCTGATTTTCGCCATGGGCACCATCGTGTTCCTCAACCGCTACGCATTCCTGGAGCCGCGCCTGCCCTTGCGCCTGAGCTCGAATGCCCGGCAGTTTCTCGGCTTTGCCGTGCCGGGCATGCTCACTGCCATCTGCGGCCCGATCATCTTCATGGCTGACCACCAGCTCAACCTGAGCCTGCTCAACCCCTACCTGCTGGGCTCCCTTGTGGCCATCGCCCTGGTGCTGTTGACCCGCAGCGTATTGCTGAGCATGCTGGTGAGCATGTTGATCTTCTTCCTTCTGCGCAGCTGGCTGGCATGAGCCCACCCTTGCGCGAGCAGACACACCTCTGGCAGGCGCCAGCCCTTGGCGACGTCGAGATGCTGCACGCTCGCTATTACCAGCAGCGCTTCGCCCCGCATGTGCACGAGGGCTATGTATTCACCGTGATCGAGTCGGGCGCCCAGCGCTTCTGGCACCGCGGCAGCGAGCACCTGGCACCGGTCGGCAGCATGGTGCTGATCAACCCCGACGAACTGCATACCGGCGCTACGGCCCATGAAGCCGGCTGGCGTTATCGCGGCTTCTATCCCGAGCACGAGCGGGTGACCGGTGTGCTTGACGAACTGGAACTGGGCCGCCACGGCATGCCCAGCTTCAAGGACAGCGTGATCCATGACCCGGCCCTGGCCCTCGCGTTCAGCCAGCTGCATCAGTTGTCCGAAGCCAGCGCCAGCGCCTTGCAGCAGCAGACGGCCTGGCGCCAGGCGGTGCTGGCCCTGGTGCAGCGGCACGGGCAGTGCGCCGAGCCTTCGGCCCCTGGCCACGAACCCCTCGCCGTAGCCCGCGCCCGCGAACTGCTGGAAAGCCAACTGGCCGACCCGCCCTCACTGGAAGCGCTGGCGGCAGCAGTCAACCTGTCGCCGTTCCACTTCGCCCGGGTGTTCCGCCAGGCCACCGGACTGCCACCCCATGCCTGGCTGAAGCAACGCCGCCTGGCCCGCGCCCGCGAAATGCTGAAGCACGGCCTGGCCGCTTCGCAAGTGGCGTTCGACCTCGGCTTTGCCGACCAGAGCCATTTGAGCCGGCAGTTCAAGCAGGCCTATGGGGTGACCCCGGGGGCGTATCGACAAGCCTGCGTTCACTCTGCTCTACGCGCGTGAGAGGGCGGCAGCGCCCTCTCGAGAATGCAGACCCGCCAGCAGCTACCAGACTGTGCAGTTGAGCACTTCAACAGGTCACTTTCAGATCCCGAGCCTTGGATCCCACGCACGAGACGAGCATCAACTTTAAAAACATGCTGTTTATAAGTAACGCGTTGTTACTGAGACGCGGCAGTAGCCCTTTGCAGCTGCCGCAGCGCGCCTTGCAAAGGCCGCAAGAGCCTGGCCAACCCTCTGCTACACTGACAAGGCTGAATGGAGGATCCTGTCATGTCCGAAAGAGAGCTCACCACCCTTCTGTCGTTGATGAACCAGCGCCAGGCCTGTCTGAGCAGTGCCTGCAAGGAGATTGCCGACTGGATCGACCGGCAGGGCGATGTGCCCGCCGCCGGCAAGATCCGCGCTAGCCTGAAGGCACTGGAGGCCGATGAGGCCCAGGTTCGCAAGACCCTGACGTCGCTGACCCTCGACAGACCGCTGCCGCGCTTTCGTAGCTGAAAGGCGCAGTTGAAAAGAAAAGGGCCGCTGAACGCGGCCCTTTGATCTGTCAGTGGTTCATGTGCATGTGATCATGCCCACCACCTGCGTCGGCGTTGAGCGCACGCACTTGCGCCTGAACGTCCAGGGTTTCCTTGGCGCCCTTGGCATCCTCGATGGTCAGGGTCAGTGACACTTTGTCACCCTCCTTCACCTGATTGTTCAGGCCCATCAGCATGACATGCAGGCCATTCGGGTCCAGGGTCACTGCCTTGCCGGCTGGCAATTCGACAGCCTTGACCTCACGCATGCCCATCACGTCACCGTTCATGGTCATCTCGTGCACCTGCACGGTCTTGGCCACGGGCGAAGCCACACCCACCAGCTTGCTGTCGCTGCTGGCAGTCAGGACCATGAACGCACCGGTGGACTGCTGATGCGGCACGCTGGCACGCACCCAGGCATCACTCACGGTGGTCTGGGCCAGGGCCGGCAGGGCCAGCCCCATCAGTACCAGGGCAGCCAGACCGCGTTTGATCGGTTGCATCGACATTCAGCAGATCTCCATCAGGGTGACCAGATCTTCGGCGCATTCCTTGGCGTTCAGGGAATGGCCCAGGCTCAGGCGCAGGGTGCCACGTGTATCGTAGACGTAGCTGGTGGACGAGTGAGAAATGGTGTAGGTGTCTCCGGCCGGAACCTTCTCGTAGAACACCTTGAATTCCTTGGCCACGGCGGCAATTTCCTCGGGGGTGCCGGTCAGCGCGGTGAACGTCGGGTCGAAGGCCTTGACGTAGGCATCGAGCACCTCGGGCGTGTCGCGCTCCGGGTCAAGGGTGATGAACACCACCTGGAACAGGTCGCGGTCGCGGCCCCTCAGCAGCTTGCGAATCTGCGCCGCACGCGCAAGCGTGGTCGGGCAGACGGCTGGGCACTGGGTGAAGCCGAAGAAGACCATCGGCATGCTGCCGTAGAAGCTCGACAGGGTGCGCACGTTACCTTGCGGGTCTTTGAGGCTGAACTTGCGCCCGAGGATTTCGTTGCTCATGTTCTTGCCGTACTTGAACTCGAGCCCCCGGGCCGGGCTACAGCCTGCCAGCAGGCCAAGCCCGAGAACGCCCATGCCGGCGACAACCGCACGCCGGGTCAAAAGATCATTCATGAAACCATCCTTTACAGGGAAGGTGCCGGCCCTCGGGACGGGCCGGTCGAAAAACCGGGGCATTCTGGCATGACACCCAGAGGGGTTCTACCTGACCATGGCGGGTATGGCCTGCAGCCCTTTGAATACGGGCTGCGGCCTGTTGTCGCAGGGGTTGAAACCGTAACACTTTGTTGCTAAGGGAGCCGCCTTCAACTCAGTAGTAGGCGTTTTCTTTCTGGCTGTGGTCAGTCACGTCACGCACGCCCTTCAGCTCCGGAATACGCTCGAGCAGGGTGCGCTCGATGCCTTCCTTCAACGTGACATCGGCCTGGCCGCAACCCTGGCAGCCACCACCGAACTGCAGCACGGCAATGCCGTCATCGACCACGTCCACCAGGCTCACCTGGCCGCCATGGCTGGCCAGGCCGGGGTTGATCTCGGTCTGCAGGTAGTAGTTGATACGTTCGTTGATCGGGCTGTCTTCGTTGACCATCGGCACCTTGGCGTTTGGCGCCTTGATGGTCAGCTGGCCACCCATGCGGTCGGTGGCGTAGTCGACCATCGCGTCTTCCAGGAACGGTACGCTGACGGCGTCCAGGTAGGCAGTGAAGCTTTTCAGACCCACGGCGGTGTCGTCAGGCTTCTCTTCGCCCGGCTTGCAGTAGGCGATGCACGTCTCGGCGTACTGGGTGCCCGGCTGGGTGATGAAAATGCGAATGCCGATGCCGGGCGTATTCTGCTTGGAGAGCAGATCGGCCAGGTAGTCATGGGCGGCGTCGGTAATGGTTATAGCGCTCATGTAGGTTCCTCACAGACTTGCGGCCAAGTGTACGCCAACCCAGCCTTCGAACAAAGTCCTAGCAATTGACTCGGGAAAGCGCATATTCAGGGGCCGGCCCCCGTTGCGCCGCCAGCCAGGCCTGCATTCGCCGGTACAGGCCGCGCTCCAGCCACTGGTAGCTGAACCACGACATTAGTCCAATGGACGGCACGCACAGGGCAAATGTCAGGAACGGGTTCAGATGCAGGCGCTCACTGGCGAACCAACCGGCATACAGCACCAGCACATGTATCAGGTACACCGAGTACGAACAGTCGCCAAGGGCCTTGAGCAGCCGATTGCCCTGGAACAGCGGCTCCATGGCCACGAAGGCCAGGACGACCATCGCACTCGGTAACCCCCAGTGCAGCAAGCGCTGGGAAGCGTCCAGACAGTAGATCGCCATGCCCGCCACACCCAGCAACGCCAGCGGCAACCACCGGCCCTGGCGGATCAGCCCGCGGCGGTACAGTACACCGACACCAATGCCCAACAGAAACTCGTAGATGATGTCGTTGTTGTAGAAGCGGCTGACCACGCCCATGCGCCCCAGTACCTCACTGACCAGCAACAGAGCGGCAGTCACCAGCAGCAGGTGATGCCGTTGGCGTACCAGGAACGCCAGGCCGAACAGCAGGTAGAAGAACATCTCGAAGTTCAGCGTCCAGCCCACGTTCAGGGTCGGGTAAAGGCCATAACCACCTGGGTTTTCCGCCGGGATGAACAGCAGCGACAGGAACAGGTGCCGCCAGTCAAACGCCTGATGTGGCATCCATTGGCTGAATGCCAGCAGCAACATGGCCATCAGGGCTGTGTAGAACCAGTAGGCAGGGACGATGCGCAGCGCCCGATTGAGGAGGAACTGGCGCGGCTCGATGGTTTTGTCGCGGGTCGACAGGTAGATGACCAGCCCGCTGATGACGAAAAAGATGTCGACACCTACGGCGCCACGGTCGGTAAGCAGTTGGCCGATGGGGCCGGTGGCGTGGAAGTCGAAGAAGATCTGCATGAAATGGTGGCAGACCACCACCCAGGCGGCGAACGCCCGCAATGCCTGAAGCGAATACAGCATGGAATACCCTGCGCTTGGCGGTGCATTGAGGCCCGTATCGAGTGCAGAGGCCAGCGCCAGCCTTGAAAGCAGCGCCGTACCTGTCGTAGGAGCGGGTTCACCCGCGAAGGGCTGCAAAGCAGCCCCCAGCAATCGATCCAGACCACCTACCGTGTCCGACCGCAGGCAAATCGGAAAGGTCAGCCAACCCGATCAGAGGTTCTGGTAGCGGTTCATGTCCAGCACGCCCGCCTCGACCGGTTCGGTCTCCTTGATATAGCTGTTCAGGTCGTGGAAGTAGCGCCAGAACGCTGGGTGACTGCGGCGCACACCCCAGCGCATGACAATGCGCTCGAACTTCGCCGCGTCATCTTTGGCATACTCCATGTCCTCGACGAACTCCGGCACATCCGTGGTCGGGATGTTGAAGATGAAGTTCGGGTAGCTGCTGAGCACCCCCGGGTACAGGGTCAGGGTATCCAGCCCCGGCTGGTAGCGGTACGCCTCACCCAGCAGGAACGCCACGTTGCTGTGCGCGCGGTTGCGCAGCAGGCTGTACACCTGACGCTGGCCGTCCTGCCCTTCGATACGCAGCATGGTCGCCTCGGGCAACTGGTTGATCACCTTCAGCCCGGCCGCCGGGCGCGACACCAGTCGGCTGAGCGACTGCTCGGCATTGCGGAACTCTTCGCTCATCTGCGGCCGTGAGCAGAACGCGCCCTGGCAGCGGTTGATCGGGTCCGGCGCGGCATTCAGGCTGCCGGTGCGCTGCAGCAGCTTAAGGCCAAAGTCGCGTTTGGGATTGCGCGGGTCGAGCTTGATGCCACTCGGGGTGTCGGTGTCGATGTCTTCATAATCCATCCACATCTTCACCTTGCCACTGTTCTGGTACCAGTCGCCAAGGATCGCCTTGCGCTGGTCGGCCGGCATCAGGCGCAGGAAGTTGACCTCGGCACCATTGCGGATCAGGTCGAAGTACAGGCGCGTCTGCAACTGGTGCGATACGTTGCCATACACATCGAAGTTGACCGCCAACTGGTAATACGTGCGCTCGAACAACGGGTAGTCGAACAGCCACACGGTCAGCGGCACATCCCCCACCAGGCCCTTGGTCACCGATGCGCTGTCGAAGTGGCGGAAGATGCTCAGCAGCGCATTGTCGTTGCCGGCCCACAGCGTCGACCATCTCGGTGCCGGCATTTCGGCATAGGCTTCACGGCGCAGTTTCTCGTAGTCGTTGCGCTTGTCACGATAGGCGTGCCACAGGCTCAGCACACTGCCCACGTCATCGATCTGACCAGGCATGGCCAGCAGCGGGGTAGCCTCGCCCCGGTACTCGGCATCGGTGACATAGCGATCGAAGGCCGGCTCCTGGAACAGCGCCCAGAAGTTGTCGCGGATCACGTCAGTGGCAATCTGCCCGCGGCACACGGGGCCACGGATGAAGGTGCGCACGAAGTACTCGGCGTTATCCAGCATGAACTGGTAGCGCGCCACGGCCGGGATCGCCTCGAAGGTTTCAAACGGGTTGGCCCGGTGGCGCGGGCCGTAGCCCGGAAGCGCGGCGGCATGCCAGTCGCCGGCATAGAACAGCTGCTTCACGCGCTTGAGCTTCTGCGGCCCCATCGGGTAGGTGATGTGCGTCTTGTGCACGATCACGCCCTGCACCGGGATCAACCGGTAGTAGAAGTCCGTGCCTGGCGGGTCGTTGGGGCGGCGGGTGGCAATGATATCGACCGGCTTGCCACTTGGCGTGCGCGAGCGCACCCACTGGAAGAAGTGGCCCTGCTCGCCGCCAGCGAAATGGATGTGCGCCAAAAACAGGTGCTCGTACAGCCAGCGTCCCACCAGCGCCTCGGTAGAACCCGGGCGGTTGAGCAGTTCTTCCCACTCTGCGATCTGCCTGGCTTCGGCCGCGCTCGGCTGGATCGGCTGGTACTCCACCGGCGCACCAGCGGCCAGCCAGCGGCGCATGGTGGCATATTCCTTGTCGGTCAGCCCGGTCACCGCCAGCGGCATGCCCTCCTTGGGGTGTGCGCCGGCATAGGCGTCGAATTCATGGGGCAACGGGCACATGTTGTTGCGGCTCAGGCCCAGGACGATCTCTTCGGGCAGCTTGGCGTTGGGCGTAAGCGGGGTCTTGTGGCCCAACTCCAGCATGCGCGCCATCAGCGCGGCCTGACCGCCCTGGTTGTCGAGCACCGAGTAGAAGCCCTTCTTGCGCCATTGCTCTTCGCTGTGTGCGTCGTAGAACAGCCGCGTGGTGGGCACCGCCTTGCTCCGCTCGCCCTGGTACACCGGGACCTTGCTGGCCCCGCGTACCGCGCCTTCAGGGCTTTCCAGCTTGAGCTGGCAGGCGGCGTCGTTGCAGGCATGGCAGGCCACGCACTTCTCGGTGAAGATCGGTTGAATGTCCCGGGTGTAGGAAATAGCCGGGCTCGACTGGGGGGCCTGCCCGAATACCGCGCCGCTGATGAGCAGGGCGAAGGCGCCGGCAAGGATACGATGCACCATGTGCGGAAAGTCCTGGTTCTTGAAAGCCATCACGATTTGTTGCCTGGTCGTCCTGGGTGCTTCGCGCTGCCTCCACCCGCCCAACATGAGCAGTTTTCATGCAAATGGGCGACATGCCTAAAAACCGCGCAGCTTTGTTATGATTCGGCACCTTCTGATATTCGCCCGACCAGGTAGTTCCTATGTCCGACCGCAGCGCTCGTCTCCAAGCACTCCAGAACGCACTCAAAGAGCGCATCCTGATCCTCGACGGCGGCATGGGTACTATGATCCAAAGCTACCGCCTGGAGGAACACGACTATCGTGGCACGCGTTTTGCCGATTGGCCAAGCGATGTGAAGGGTAACAACGACCTTTTGCTGCTCAGCCGCCCGGACGTGATCGCCGCCATCGAGAAGGCCTACCTGGATGCCGGTGCCGATATTCTCGAAACCAACACCTTCAATGCCACGCAGATTTCCCAGGCCGACTACGGCATGGAGTCGCTGGTTTACGAGTTGAACGTCGAAGGCGCGCGCATCGCTCGCCAGGTTGCCGATGCCAAGACCCTGGAGACGCCGGACAAGCCGCGCTTCGTTGCCGGCGTGCTCGGCCCTACCAGCCGAACCTGCTCGATTTCCCCGGACGTCAACGACCCAGGGTTTCGCAACGTCACCTTCGACGAGTTGGTAGAAAACTACATCGAGGCCACCCGCGGCCTGATCGAAGGCGGCGCCGACCTGATCCTGATCGAAACCATCTTCGACACCCTCAACGCCAAGGCGGCGATCTTCGCCGTGCAGCAAGTGTTCGAGGACGACAACGTCGAACTGCCGATCATGATCTCCGGCACCATCACCGACGCATCCGGCCGTACCCTGTCGGGCCAGACCACCGAAGCGTTCTGGAACTCGGTGCGTCACGCCAAGCCGATTTCCGTGGGCCTGAACTGCGCCCTCGGCGCCAAGGACCTGCGCCCGTACCTGGAAGAACTGGCGACCAAGGCCGATACCCATGTGTCCGCCCACCCCAATGCCGGCCTGCCGAACGCCTTCGGCGAGTACGACGAAACCCCGGCCGAGATGGCCGCGGTGGTCGAAGAATTCGCGGCCAGCGGCTTCCTCAACATCATTGGCGGCTGCTGCGGCACCACGCCGGGGCACATCCAGGCCATTGCCGAAGCCGTGGCCAAGTACAAGCCGCGCGAGATCCCGGAAATCGCCAAGGCCTGCCGCCTGTCGGGCCTGGAGCCGTTCACCATCGACCGCCAGTCGCTGTTCGTCAACGTCGGTGAGCGCACCAACATCACCGGTTCCGCCAAGTTCGCCCGGCTGATCCGCGAAGAGAACTATACCGAAGCCCTGGAAGTCGCCCTGCAGCAGGTCGAGGCCGGCGCCCAGGTAATCGACATCAACATGGACGAAGGGATGCTCGACTCCCAGGCGGCCATGGTCCGGTTCCTCAACCTGATCGCGGGTGAGCCGGACATTTCGCGCGTACCGATCATGATCGACTCGTCCAAGTGGGAAGTGATCGAAGCCGGCCTCAAGTGCATCCAGGGCAAGGGCATCGTCAACTCCATTTCCATGAAGGAAGGCGTCGAGCAGTTCAAGCACCACGCCCGCCTGTGCAAGCGCTATGGCGCTGCCGTGGTGGTCATGGCCTTCGACGAAGTCGGCCAGGCCGACACAGCCGCGCGCAAGAAGGAAATCTGCCAGCGCAGCTATGACATCCTGGTCAACGAGGTGGGCTTCCCGCCAGAAGACATCATTTTCGACCCGAACATCTTCGCTGTCGCCACCGGTATCGAAGAACACAACAACTACGCCGTCGACTTCATCGAGGCCTGTGCCTATATCCGCGACCACCTGCCCCACGCCCTGAGCTCGGGTGGCGTGTCCAACGTGTCGTTCTCGTTCCGTGGCAACAACCCGGTGCGTGAAGCGATCCACTCGGTGTTCCTGTACCACGCGATCCAGAACGGCCTGACCATGGGTATCGTCAACGCCGGCCAGCTGGAGATCTACGACGAGATCCCGGCCCAGCTGCGTGAAAAGGTCGAGGACGTGGTGCTCAACCGCACCCCGCATGGCACCGATGCACTGCTGGCCATCGCCGACGACTACAAGGGTGGCGGCGCAACCAAGGAAGTGGAAAACGAAGAGTGGCGCTCGCTGCCGGTGGAAAAACGCCTGGAGCACGCGCTGGTCAAGGGCATCACCGCGTTCATCGTCGAAGACACCGAAGAATGCCGCCAGCAGTGCGCGCGCCCCATCGAAGTGATCGAAGGCCCGCTGATGAACGGCATGAACGTGGTCGGCGACCTGTTCGGCGCGGGCAAGATGTTCCTGCCGCAGGTGGTCAAGTCGGCCCGGGTGATGAAACAGGCCGTTGCTCACCTGATCCCCTTCATCGAAGCCGAAAAAGGCGACAAGCCAGAAGCCAAGGGCAAGATCCTGATGGCCACGGTGAAAGGCGACGTGCACGACATCGGCAAGAACATTGTCGGCGTGGTGCTGGGCTGTAACGGATACGACATCGTCGACCTTGGCGTGATGGTACCGGCGGAGAAGATCCTGCAGACGGCCCGCGAGCAGAAGTGCGACATCATCGGCCTGTCCGGCCTGATTACCCCGTCGCTGGACGAAATGGTCCACGTTGCCCGCGAAATGCAGCGCCAGGGCTTCGAACTGCCGCTGATGATCGGTGGCGCCACCACCTCCAAGGCGCACACGGCGGTCAAGATCGAGCCCAAGTACAGCAACGACGCGGTCATCTACGTCACCGACGCTTCGCGCGCGGTCGGCGTGGCCACCCAGTTGCTGTCCAAAGAACTCAAGCCGGGCTTCGTCGAGAAGACCCGCCTGGAATACGTGGACGTGCGCGAGCGCACCGCCAACCGCAGCGCCCGCACCGAGCGCCTCAGCTACTCCCAGGCGATCGCTGCCAAGCCGCAGTACGACTGGGCCAGCTACCAGCCAGCGGTGCCCTCCTTCACCGGCGTCAAGGTGCTGGAAGACATCGATTTGCGCACCCTGGCCGAGTACATCGACTGGACCCCGTTCTTCATCTCCTGGGACTTGGCCGGCAAGTTCCCGCGCATCCTCACCGACGAGGTGGTTGGTGAGGCTGCTACGGCGCTGTACAAGGATGCCCGCGAGATGCTCGACAAGCTGATCGACGAGAAGCTGATCAGCGCCCGCGCGGTATTCGGCTTCTGGCCGGCCAACCAGGTGGACGATGACGACATCGAAGTCTACGGCGAAGACGGCCAGGCACTGGCCACCCTGCACCACCTGCGCCAGCAGACCATCAAGCCGGACGGCAAGCCCAACTGGTCGCTGGCCGACTTCGTCGCACCCAAAGACAGTGGCGTTACCGACTACGTAGGTGGTTTCATCACCACCGCCGGCATCGGTGCCGAGGAAGTGGCCAAGGCTTACCAGGACAAGGGCGACGACTACAGCTCGATCATGGTCAAGGCCCTGGCCGACCGCCTGGCCGAAGCCTGTGCCGAATGGCTGCACGAGCAGGTGCGTAAAGAGCACTGGGGCTATGCCCGCGACGAGCACCTGGACAACGAGGCGCTGATCAAGGAACAGTACAGCGGCATCCGCCCTGCGCCGGGTTATCCGGCCTGCCCCGACCACACTGAAAAGGAAACCCTGTTCCGCCTGCTCGATGGCACCGCCATCGGTGAAACCGGGCCGAGCGGGGTGTACCTCACCGAGCACTTCGCGATGTTCCCGGCGGCGGCGGTCAGCGGCTGGTACTTCGCCCACCCGCAGGCGAAGTATTTTGCCGTAGGCAAGGTCGACAAGGATCAGATCGAACGTTACAGCGCACGCAAAGGCCAGGATATCAGCGTGAGCGAGCGCTGGCTGGCGCCTAACCTGGGGTATGACAGCTAAACGACTGCGCTGGCTTCTTCGCGGGCTTGCCCACACAGGTAAGAAACAGCCCTCAAGGGCAGTCATTTACCTGTTGGAACGGGTTTCCTCGCGAAGAGGCCGGCACGGGCAACCTCACAACCATTGCCTACACTGTCCCTGATTGCCTCTGATTTCCCCAGGAGCCACCATGGACGATTCCAGCCAGGGCAAACCCCCGACCTTCTGGCAGATGCTGCACAGCATCCTCGCTGCCGCCTTCGGCGTGCAAAGCGGCAAAAACCGCGCACGCGACTTCACCCACGGCAAGGCCAGCCATTTCATTGCGCTGGGGGGGCTGTTCACCCTGGTGTTCATTGCGGTATTGATCGGCCTGGTGCAGTTGGCCCTGCACCTGACCCGCTAACCTGTGCCGGCCTCTTCGCGGGTGAACCCGTTCCTACAGGGCCTGTGTCCAACACCCGACCTGTGTCCACCCTCGATCAGGCGTAGGAGCGGGTTTACCCGCGAATACGGTCGCGACGGCAACGGTGAACGGCAGGTGGAAATTGGCCGGCAGGCCCGGCCCTTTCGCGGGTGAACCCGCTCCTACGAGGGCCTGTGTTCAACCACCGACCTGTGTCCACCACCGATCCGGTGCGGCGGCAACGGTGAACGGCGGGTGGAAATTGGCCAGCAGGCCCGGCCCTTTCGCGGGTGAACCCGCTCCTACGACGGCCTGTGTCCAACCACCGACCTGTGTCCACCACCGATCCGGTGCGGCGGCAACGGTGAACGGCGGGTGGAAATTGGCCAGCAGGGCCGGCCCTTTCGCGGGTGAACCCGCTCCTACGACGGCCTGTGTCCAACCACCGACCTGTGTCCACCACCGATCCGGTGCGGCGGCAACGGTGAACGGCGGGTGGAAATTGGCCAGCAGGCCCGGCCCTTTCGCGGGTGAACCCGCTCCTACGACGGCCTGTGTTCAACCACCGACCTGTGTCCACCACCGATCCGGTGCGGCGGCAACGGTGAACGGCGGGTGGAAATTGGCCAGCAGGGCCGGCCCTTTCGCGGGTGAACCCGCTCCTACGACGGCCTGTGTTCAACCACCGACCTGTGTCCACCACCGATCCGGTGCGGCGGCAACGGTGAACGGCGGGTGGAAATTGGCCAGCAGTCCCGGCCCTTTCGCGGGTGAACCCGCTCCTACGAGGGCCTGTGTCCAACCACCGACCTGTGTCCACCACCGATCTGTGTAGGAGCGGGTTTACCCGCGAATATGGTCGCGGCCGCAACGGTGAACGGCAGGTGGAGATTGGCCAGCAGGGCCGGCCCTTTCGCGGGTAAACCCGCTCCTACGACGGTCCTGCGACATTCTCAAGGGATATGTTTTCACCGCGAAGAGGCGGCCACAGGCAATAATAAAGCGCCTGCGAGATTCCCTCCCGCAGACGCCCCTGCTACATCACGGTCTTGAGTTGCAAGTCACTGGTGGCTGACCCAATACACGGCAGTGACCACCACCAGAACGATCAGGCAGAGGATCGCCCAGGCATCGACGCTGCTGTCAGCTTTGCGGACCTTGGTTGAGTTTCCCATTGCATTGCCTCTTGTAGTGGTTATGGGAATGCACTTCACCACCAGCAGTTAAGACGAGCAATGCCCTTCCCTCAAGCAGGGTCATTCAATATTCGACCGGTGACGCCAGAAACGGGTAACGGTACCCGGGCGGCCGCCCTTCGGCACTGTAACGCCGAAAATCGACGCCGTAGTCGTCCCTTTCCAACAGCTTCAGCCAACGCCTGGCCTTGGCCTGATCGATTTCCTGCAATACCGGAACACGGCGTTCGCGCACGCCGTCGCGGTTCAACGCCAGCCCATGGGCATCATCGTGCAGCATCACCATGGCCCAACCGCCAAGGGTGAAATGCCCACCCATCAGTACGCTCAGGCGCCCATCGATACGCGCGCGCAAGGCTTCGGGCGAGCTGTTGACGGCAGCGAACAGCACGTCACGCCCCGGCGTGTGCCCGGCCTCCTCGAACGCCTGCATGGCACCAAAGGCCATCTGGTCATTGGCCGACCACACCAGCCGGGTGGCCGGGTAACGCTCAAGCAACTGCTTCGCTTGCTCGTACGCGCGCTGGCGGTTCCAGCCGCCATATACCACTTGCCGCAAGCGCACCTGAGGGAAATCGGCCAAGGCGCGGCGCATGCCCTCAACGCGCAACTGCGAGGCCGGGGTGGTCTTGACCCCGGCAAAAGCCACCAGATCCACCGGCCCTGCGTCGCGAGGCAGTTGTGCGAGCAACAGGTGCAACATCTGGAAGCCTGCCTGCTCGTCGTTGCTAATCAAGGTACCCAGTGGCTCGGCGTACTTGTCGGGCTGGCCCTCGATACTGAGGCGCTGGCTGGCGGTCAGGCCATTGTTGACCAGCAGCAGCTTCACCCCGGTGCCACGCGACAGCCGCAGGATTTCCGGTGCCACGTACTGCTCATTGACCAGCACCAGGTAATCCGGCCGCTGCGGCGCGCTCAGGATCGCCCGGGCCTGGGTCAGTGCCAGGTCGGCGCGGCGCTCGCTGTATTGCACCTGCAGGGTCATGCCCAGCTCGTCCGCGGCGGCCTGCATGAAGCGGGTATAGCTGGTCCAGAATGTCTCGTTGGACAGCCCCGGGTTGAGGAACACCACCGAAGCCGATTGCGCATTTGCCACCAATGGCAAGACAAGGCACAAGCTTTGGCACAGGGCCTTGAGCATGGGGTCACATCTCTGCGAAGCAAACGCCGGATTATAAACGCCTGGCGATGCTCCGCGCACAAATGGCAGTCAATCTCACATAGTCCATTTGGTTCTTTTCATATGCAAAAACATCACTTTAGCGCATAACCGCAACCTGCTATCGTTCCCCGGCTCCGTACCGGAGTGCGCGGCCGTGCGCGCGAATAGCTGCATGCCTGAGACAGGACTTTTATGTACGTATACGACGAGTACGATCAGCGGATCATCGAGGACCGCGTCAAGCAGTTCCGTGATCAGACCCGCCGCTACCTGGCCGGTGAGCTGAGCGAAGAAGAATTCCGCCCTCTGCGCCTGCAGAACGGCCTTTACATCCAACGTTTCGCGCCGATGCTGCGTGTCGCGGTGCCGTACGGCCAGCTGAACGCCAAACAGGTCCGCACCCTGGCCAAGATCGCTCGCGACTATGACAAGGGCTATGCCCACATTTCCACCCGCCAGAACGTGCAGTTCAACTGGCCGGCGCTGGAAGACATCCCCGACATCCTCGCCGAACTGGCCACCGTGCAGATGCACGCGATCCAGACCAGCGGCAACTGCCTGCGCAATACCACCACCGACCAGTTCGCCGGTGTGGCCGCAGACGAAATCGTCGACCCGCGCCCGTGGTGTGAAATCGTCCGTCAGTGGACCACCTTCCACCCGGAATTCGCCTACCTGCCACGCAAGTTCAAGATCGCCATCAACGGCTCGCAGGAAGACCGCGCCGCCATCGAAGTGCACGACATTGGCCTTGAGCCGGTGCGCAACGCTGCCGGCGAACTGGGCTTCCGTGTGCTGGTCGGTGGTGGCCTGGGCCGTACCCCGGTGGTGGGCTCGTTCATCAACGAGTTCCTGCCATGGCAGGACCTGATCAGCTACCTCGACGCCATCCTGCGCGTGTACAACCGTTACGGTCGCCGTGACAACAAGTACAAGGCGCGGATCAAGATCCTGGTCAAGGCGCTGACCCCGGAAGTGTTCGCCGAAAAGGTCGAGGCCGAAATGGTCCACCTGCGTGGCGGCACCACCACCCTGACCGAAGCCGAAGTGCAGCGCGTCTCGCGCCACTTCGTCGACCCCGAGTACCTGGCACTCGACAACGTCGACTACACCGCCCTGGATGCCGAGCACCCAGGGTTCGCCCGCTGGCGCTCGCGCAACACCCGCGCCCACAAGCGCCCGGGCTACGTGGCTGTGACCCTGTCACTCAAGCCTACCGGTGTTGCCCCGGGCGACGTGACCGACAAGCAGCTGGACGCCGTGGCCGACCTGGCCGAACGCTACAGCTTCGGCTTCCTGCGCACCTCGCACGAGCAGAACATCATCCTCGCCGACGTCGAGCAGCGCCAGCTGCACGCGCTGTGGCTTGAACTGCGCGAGAGCGGCTTCGCCACCCCGAACATCGGCCTGCTGACCGACATCATCTGCTGCCCGGGTGGCGACTACTGCTCGCTGGCCAACGCCAAGTCGATCCCGATTGCCGAGTCCATCCAGCGCCGCTTCGACGACCTGGACTACCTGTTCGACATCGGCGAAATCGACCTGAACATCTCCGGCTGCATGAACGCCTGCGGCCACCACCACGTGGGCCACATCGGCATCCTCGGCGTGGACAAGAAGGGTGAGGAGTTCTACCAGGTGTCGCTGGGCGGCAACGCCGCACGCGGCGCAAGCCTGGGCAAGATCCTTGGCCCGTCCTTCGCGCAGGATGACATGGCCGATGTGATCGAGAAGCTGATCGCCGTGTACGTCGAGCAACGCACCGAGGAAGAGCGTTTCATCGACACCTACCAGCGTATCGGCATCGACCCCTTCAAGGAACGCGTCTATGCAGCGAATCATTAAGAACAACCAGATCGTCGACGAAACCTGGCACCTGCTGCCCAAGGAAACCTCGTTCGACGAGCTGACCAACTGCGACGACTACATCGTGCCGCTGCAGATGTGGCGCGACCATGCCCACGTGCTCAAGGCCCGCGATGGCGGCCTGGGCGTATGGCTGGACAGCGACCAGGAAGCGGAGGAAATCGGTGAAGACGTGCACCACTTCCAGGTCATCGCCCTGAACTTCCCGGCATTCACCGACGGCCGCAGCTACTCCAATGCGCGTCTGCTGCGTGACCGCTACAAGTTCAAGGGCGAACTGCGCGCCATCGGCGATGTGCTGCGCGACCAGCTGTTCTTCATGGCCCGCTGCGGCTTCGACGCATTCGCCATCCGTGCCGACAAGGACCCGGAAGACGCGCTGCAAAGCCTGAAGGACTTCTCGGTGACCTACCAGGCCGCCACCGACGAACCGCTGCCGCTGTTCCGCCGCCGCTGATCGTCCCGCCCCAGCGAACAGCCCGCCTCTCGGCGGGCTGTTTCGTTCACAGGCCGTGGCGCTGGATTGCCTCACGGCTCAACTCAAGCAAAAGCTGCCGTTTCGCGACCTCACGCGCTGCGCAGATATGCTCGACCTGGGCAAAATAGTCGCCATCACTCAGCGTTTTCGATTGCTCGAGCAACGCATCCAGGCGCTGCTGAAAAGGCTCGTCCAAGCGGCTGAAGCGCGCCGCCTGCTGCTCCTGCAGGTAGTCCTGCCAGAAGGTTCGATCTGCCAGCGCCTGCGCCAAGGCTTGTGGCGTTTCCTGCCGCAGCACCTCGCTGCGCGCGGCGTCCAGGTCTTCACGGCCAACCCCACTGAAACTCTCGTACGAAAGATGGCTGGGCTGCACGGGAAGGTCGAGACTATCTGCCAGCCTGACGCGATAGGTCAGGTAAACCTCAACGGGATCGTTCGAAAAGTAATCCGCAATATGCCGCGCGGCAATTGCGTTGACTTTGTCCAGGCGGAACAACGAACGCCCCAGCCTGACCAGCGCCCGCTCCTTCTGTAACCCGGTACCGGCTGTACCGGCCTTGGCGACCAGCGCGCCAACCTCCAGCTCGCTGAGCGTCAGCAGCAACTCGTCACTGCAACTGCGCGGCCGGGCAACTTGCTCGAACAGGCTCGCGCGTACTTCAGCGTGCTGCTCGCAGGCCTCGAGGATATGCCACACCCGGGCCTGCAGGTCGCGCGGTTGTGCGTCGTATTCACGCAGGGCGCGTAAATCAGAGAAAAAGCGGAACAGATCCTGCGCCCCGGCTTCCTGGCTCAAGCGGTTCCAGCTCGCCAATCGCACCTCGCGCTGGGCTGGCGTGAATCCTGAAAACCAAGGGGCTGCAGCGTTCGGGATCGAAGTGGCATGAGCTGCACGTCGACGCTCAACGGCCCCGGCCGACGCCCTGGCCAACTGCAAGCGCTGCAAGGTTTCGTCCGAGAGTGGATTGTCGTGCAGCTCCAGGCCCCGCAACAAGCGAAGCGGCACTAAAGACAGCGCTTCAGGCAGCGTCTGGATCTGGTTGTCACGCATGTCCAGCAACTCCAGATTACCGTGCCTGGCCAGATCAGCGGGCAGATCGCCCAGCCCGGTGTTGCGCAAGGACAGCCGGCGCAGCAGGGGGAAAGACGCCAAGGGTGGCAGCAAGCCGACCGGGTTACCGTTGAGCTCCAAGCGGCGCAGCTCCACAAGCTGGCTCAAACGCAGGTTATCCTCGCTGGAAAGCACGATCTGGTTGCCGCCAAGGCGCAGGGTCCTCAGTTCGGTCAGTTGCTCGATACCTGCGGGAAGGCGCGTCAGCTGGTTGTTCCGCAAGTCCAGGTTACGCACCTTGCTGAAGCGACCAAGAAAGCCCGCATCAAGGCTCGTCACCTGCATATCGCGCAGGGTCAGGTGCGTGATGTGGTCGAAACTCACATTATCAGGCAACGCTGGCAGGTCACCCACCCGCTCACCCATGAGGGTCAGGTGGTAGTCACCCGCCACCTCCCCTGGGGTAAAGCGCTGCCAGCTTGCCGTAATACGCCTGGCAACCTTGATACGACGCAGGCGGCGAACAATGTTCAGTCCTGCGTCGTTTCGCCAGGCTTGCAATGCCTGCTTGAGGCTGACCTTGGCCTGTAACAGTTGGCTCACATGGTTCCAGGGGTCCACTCCCCGCCAAGCCAGGTCTTGCAGGTAGACCTCCAGCTGCTCACTGCTCATCACCGGATACACGTGGTTCAACGTGCGCCGCAGTGCCTGGCGAGTCCCTGTCAGGTGGCCACTGAGCGGGTAGCCCAACCGCCCATCGAACAACCGTACAGGAGGGCGAATCCCCTGCCCCACACGGGCCAGCCCAATCATTCGGGCCGCCGCTTCACGGTCAGCGAGCGCCTCACGCCCAAGCCGCTCACCCAGTGCGTCATCCGTCATCTGGCTAATACCAAGCAACTGTCGCTGGCGGCTGTCCAGCTGCCGTCTCAACGTCTGCAGCAACCCACCCCTGCCCGCGGCAGGCAGCTCAACGTTGACCCCAGCCGACCAAGGGGCGATGGCATCGATCAGGCCCAGCGCGAGCTTACCGGTATCGTCATTTTCTGCGGCGGCCTGGCGCAACCCTGCGCAGGCACGGTCTATCCGGCTGTCGCGTATTGCCCAGCGGGCACGCTCCGCCAGCGCCAGGGGTACCCGGCCTGCACCCGTCAGGCTCTCCATCTCGACGCTGCTGGCCCCCTCGACGATTTCCCGTGCGCAGCGGTGGGATAGGCCTGGGAAGTCCCGCATCAATACGCGGTCCGCTGCTTGCGGATTGATCTGTCGCTCGTTGAAGACCTCCTCGAAAGCGTCACCCCGCAACATCGGGAAATCACGGTGCAATTGCTGGCGTTCGATGGCATCGAGCAAGCGTGCCGGCGCGGGCGCATTTTCCAACAGCAAACGGCGCAGGCAGTCAGCCTCGAAACCGGTGGTCTGCAGCGCTACAGATACCGCCTCATCGGGCACCTGCGCCGTGCGGCTGGCAAGGCGGCGCACCATGTAGGCGGGGTCATGCCAGCGCTGCGGTTGCTCGAACTCATGCACCCATCCCCCGGCACCATTGTGCTCAAGTGCCGGTGAATACGCCCCTGGCCTTGATGGGTGATGAATACGCCATGCGCCATCGTCCCCCTCGCTCACCTCATAGACAGCATCGTGCAGGCGCCTCAGCGAACGGCCAGTTTCATTCACGGCCTGGCCTACCATCAGATCGACGCCCTCACGCTGATAGCCCGACAAGGACGGATCACACAGCCGCAACTGGCCATCGCCCAGGCTTACCGGCACCAAGGCATCCACCTGCGCCACTCGCTGGGCCAGCTTGCCAAGTGCCGTCGCCCCGGCCGTCGTCACCGCCGTCATCACAACCGTGTCGGCCACGTTGAACAAGTGGCCCAACGCGGCGTCGCGATCACCCAACTGCCAATCCTGGTAGCCTTCGTACACCTCACCTGCCAGCTGCACCACCGTAAGCCCCAGCAGGGCCTGCCCCAACACAGGCACAAACAGCGCTGCCAGGCCTGCCACGCTCAACCCCAAATCCAGATAGCCCTGCAAACGTGCGCGGCGGTCGGCGACATCTTCATCCTCTGTCGAAACCGCCAATACCCTCGCGTCATCCAGCATTTTTTCGATCCGGGCTTGGCGCAGCGCGACGAACACGTCGCCCTCGATCGCAAAACAGCGGCCATCCAGCTCAAGCGGAAGAACAGTATTACCGTGGCTGAGCAGTGCGTTCAGGGCCGCGCAGAAGGTGACGCGATCACGCTCTGCGACGAAGCGCTGGAAGTACCGCCGATAGGCCTCATTACGCAAGCGTATGCCAAGCGTCATGTACAGCAGCTCCCAGCTGGTGTGCCAACTCACCGGGGCATACGGGTCCTCAGGCAACCACGCGATAACACCAAGCAGGCGGGCGTTCTGACGCACTTCGATCACCAGTGCACCAATGACCTCCTTGCCCAACAGCCGCAGGGTGTGACACTTCAACATGGTGTTGGCGGCTGGCAGGAAAGACGCGGTGCCCACAACCTGGTTGATCCACTGACAGGTCTGCTCATCGATTTCACCCTTGATCCTTGCGGCGATTGCAGCAAGCGCCAGGTTGGCGCTCAACGCCTCCTCCAGGGTGCTCTCGACGGCCACCCCCTCGCCTTCAAGCTTCGATTGCAAATGGCTTTGATAACGCCCGCCGATATCAAGGTCTCTGCAAAGGCGGACAAAGGCTTGCGCACTTAGCGGCAGCAGGTGCCCGCTGGCAGTGACCAACTGCGACCCGGTCGCGAACCAGCCAGGCTGCATTTCCTTTTCGTGGAAGTTGTGCAGTGCCGCCGAGAGCAGCGTCTGGGTGCTGACGATGCGTGTCGAAGTGCTTGGCAAGGCAGGTGATATCGACGGTTTTGGCTGCAGGGTCACCAGCTTGAGCTGAGCCTGGCGCAGGTCTACCTGCCTGATCGAATGGGCCTCAAGTGCTCTTTTGAGCAACGACTCGGCGAACTCATCCAAGGGGGTTATGGCCCCTAACCAGGCGTCTACTTGGTCCTGCGCCCGCTGTTGGCGCAAAGCAGCGGCGCGCAGCCCTGTCAGCTCTTGGGCAGACGCGCGCTTGAGCCAGCCTGGCAACTGACGGGCAATCAGCGCATCGATGGAGTCGGCGGGTATTACTGAAGGGGTCATGGGCAGCCTCAACGCTTGATAAAAAGCGCTAGCTGAACAAGGTTCCAATCCCCTCTGGCCCTATTTATGTAGTGAATGCACAGCTTGAAAATGTATTTGTGCCTACAGGTCAAATGACTTTGGCGCCGTAGCGGCTTATTCGCTGCCGTTCAAACCTGCACACTGGGCACCACATGATCCTCCCCCTATTCAGGAGCAACCCCATGAGCGTTCCTTCCTTCGGCCTTGGCACCTTCCGCCTCACCGGCCAAACCGTCATCGACTCGGTCAAGTCTGCCCTGGCAGTCGGCTACCGTGTCATCGATACCGCACAGATCTACAAGAACGAAGCCGAAGTCGGCCAGGCCATCGCCGAAAGCGGCGTGCCGCGCAGCGAGCTGTTCATCACCACCAAGATCTGGGTCGACAATTACGCCGCCGACAAGCTGATCCCCAGCCTGCGTGACAGCTTGCAGAAACTGCGCACCGACTACGTCGACCTGCTGCTGATCCACTGGCCAGCGCCGGGCAACGGCGTAGAACTGCCCGAGTACATGAAGGCCCTGGCCGACGCCAAGCAGCAAGGCCTGGCTCGCCAGATCGGCGTTTCCAACTTCAACATCGAGCTGACCAGGCAAGCCATTGCCGTGGTCGGCAAAGGGGAAATCGCCACCAACCAGATCGAGCTCAGCCCCTATCTGCAGAACAGCAAGCTGACCGCGTTCCTCAAGGAACAAGGGATCACCGTGACCTCGTACATGACCCTGGCCTACGGCAAAGTGCTGAAAGACCCGGTACTGGCCCAGATCGCCGCCAAGCACAAGGCTACCGTCGCCCAGGTTGCCCTGGCCTGGGCCCTGCAACTGGGCTATGCCGTGATCCCGTCGTCGACCAAGCGTGAAAACCTGGCCAGCAACCTGCTTGCCCGTGGCCTGAAGCTGGACAGCGACGACATGGCACGCATCGCCAAGCTGGAGCGCAATGGCCGCGAGGTCAGCCCTGACGGCCTGGCCCCAACCTGGGACTGACACCGATGACTGCTCAAACAATGAGACCCGGCCGCGTGCTTTTCGCGTTGGCCATTGGCGCCTTTGGCATCGGTACTACCGAGTTCACCCCGATGGGGCTGCTACCGGTCATCGCCCAAGGCGTGGAGGTAAGCATCCCCAGCGCCGGCATGCTGATCACCGCCTATGCCATTGGCGTGATGGTCGGCGCGCCGATCATGACCCTGCTGTTCAGCCGCTTTGGGAAGCGCGCTGCGCTGATGGCGCTGATGGCCATCTTCACCCTTGGCAACCTGCTGTCGTCACTGTCGCCGGACTACTACACCCTGCTCGCCTCGCGACTGGTCACCAGCCTCAACCATGGTGCGTTCTTCGGCCTGGGAGCCGTGGTGGCAGCCAGCGTGGTGCCCAAGGAGAAACAGGCCAGCGCCGTGGCCACCATGTTCATGGGCCTGACCATCGCCAACATCGGCGGCGTGCCGGCCGCCACCTGGATCGGCCAGCAGATTGGCTGGCGCATGGCATTTGCCGGTACCGCCGTACTCGGCCTGCTGGCCATGGCCGCACTGTGGTACGCCCTGCCCAAGGGTGAACGCGGCAGCGTGCCACATGTGCGCAAGGAACTGGCGGTCATTGCCCGCCCCAGCGTGCTGCTGGCAATGGCCACCACCGTGCTCGGTGCCGGCGCCATGTTCACCTTGTACACCTACGTGGCGCCGGTGCTGGCCGAACTGACCGGGGCCTCGGACGGCTTCGTAACCTTGGGACTGGTACTGATCGGGGTTGGCTTCACCCTTGGCAACAGCCTGGGTGGCCGCCTGGCCGACTGGTCACTGGATGGCGCGGCGAAGATCTTCCTCGCCATGCTGGCGCTGATCATGCTGGCGATGCCCCTGGTACTGGGTAGCCACATCGGCGCTGCCATCGCCCTGCTGGTCTGGGGCATGTTCACCTTCGCCGTGGTACCGCCGCTGCAAATGCGCGTAATGACTGCCGCCATCGAGGCGCCAGGCCTGGCATCGTCGATCAACGTGGGTGCGTTCAACCTGGGTAACGCCGTGGGCGCGGCGCTGGGTGGTGCGGTTATCAGCCTGAACCTGGGCTACGCCGCCGTGCCAATGGCCGGAGGTGTGCTGGCGGCTGCGGGGCTGTTGCTGGTATGGCTGGGCGGGCGCAACAAGGTCGCCGGCAAGACCGCAGCCGATATGGCCTGAAGGCAATCACCTGCAGGAGCGCCTCCGTTCTCCTGTCAGGCTGTGGGCACGGATGCCCGAAACGCGACATTGGCTGCCTGTTCGGCGTGAGACAGGCAACCTCGGCACTGGATAACCTGCTGCGGCAACGCCTTGCTCCCTTGCCATAGAAGAACCTTGCCCATGACAACCTCCGCCGCCTCCGTAGCCGCCGCCACGCCTGCCGACCAGCCTCAGGGCTTTGTCGTGCGCATCGTCGGTGCTGCTGCATTCGCCCACCTGCTCAATGACCTGATTCAAGCCGTACTGCCGTCGATCTACCCCATGCTGAAAAGCGATTTCGCGCTGAGCTTCGCCCAGATCGGCTGGATCGCCTTGGTCTATCAGGTGACCGCTTCCCTGCTGCAACCCTGGGTCGGCATGTTCACCGACAAGCACCCACAACCCTACCTGCTGCCTGCCGGCATGTTGGTGACGCTGGTGGGCATCGCCCTGCTCGCCTTTGCCGGCAGCTATGAAATGCTGCTGGTGGCCGCCGCCGTGGTCGGCGTGGGTTCGGCCACCTTCCACCCAGAGGCCTCGCGGGTGGCCAGAATGGCCTCCGGCGGGCGCTTCGGGACCGCGCAATCCACCTTCCAGGTCGGCGGCAATACCGGCTCGGCCCTCGGCCCGCTGCTCACTGCTGCCATCATCATTCCGCACGGCCAACCGGCCATTGCCTGGTTCATGCTGGCCGCTGCGCTGGCTGTTCTGGTGCTGCTGCGGGTGACGGGCTGGAGCGTGCGCCACGGCCAGGCCCGGCTCAAGACCTTCGCTGGCCAACAGGCCCCCGGCCTGTCGCGGGGTGCCATGTGGCGCGCTGTGGCGGTGATCGCCGTGCTGATGTTCGCCAAGTTCGTCTACATCGCTTCGTTCACCAACTTCTTCACCTTCTACCTGATCGAGCATTTCGGCCTGAGTGTGCAGCACAGCCAGCTGTACCTGTTCGTGTTCCTCGCAGCCGTTGCGCTGGGCACCTTTGCCGGTGGCCCGGTGGGTGATCGCATCGGGCGCAAGGCCGTGATCTGGGTCTCGTTCCTTGGCGTGGCGCCCTTCGCCCTGGCCCTGCCCCATGCCAGCCTTGCCTGGACAGCCGTGCTGGCGGTGGCCATCGGCCTGGTGATGTCCTCGGCATTCGCTGCCCTGGTGGTGTATGCCCAGGAGGCGGTGCCGGGCCGGGTCGGCATGGTTTCAGGGGTGATGTTCGGGCTGATGTTCGGCATCAGCGGCCTGGGTGCAGCCGGCCTGGGCGCACTGGCCGACCGGCATGGCATCGAGTGGGTGTACCAGGCCATCGCGTTCCTGCCGCTGCTCGGGTTGGCCACCGCCTTCCTACCGGCCACCCGCTCGCAGGCCCGCCCTGGCCGTTGCTGCTAAAGTGGCGCTGCCAGGCTGCTTCGATACGAGGTCACGATGGTAAAGCCGCAGCGTGAATTGCTGGTGGAGGTCGATGAGTGGACCTGGGAAGTGGGTAGCCGTGCGACAGACTACCCAAGCGACTGGTTCATCGAGCCCCATAGCCATACCAAGCATCAACTGATCTATGCCATCAAAGGCCTGATGATCGTCGAGTCCGGAAACGAATGCTGGACGGTGCCACCCAGCCGCGGTGTGTGGATGCCTTGCGGGCAGGTGCATGCCATTCGCTGTGTCGGCGACGTGAAGATGCGCAGTGTGTTCGTGCGCAGCGACGCGGCAACCGGCCTGCCCCTGCAGAGCAAGGCCATCAGCATCTCGCCCTTGCTCAGCGAACTGATCAAGGCCTCGGTGGGGTTCACCGCACCGTTTGCCGAGGACTCGCGCGAAGCCCGGGTCATGCGCCTCATCCTCGACGAAATCTGCGTACTGCCGACCTTGCCGCTGAAACTGTCGCAGCCCAGCGACCAGCGCCTGCGGGTGATCTGCACGGCATTGCATGAACGGCCCGACGATAATGCCACCGTTGCCGACTGGGGCCTGCGCCTGGGGGTGGACGAAAAGACCATCCAGCGGTTGTTCCGCAAGGAAACCGGCATGACCTTCGGCCAGTGGCGCCAGCAGGCGCGGCTGATGCAGGCACTGGAGCGGATTGCCCTGGGCGAGCGAATCATCGATGTGGCGGGGGCCTTGGGCTATGACAGCCCAAGTGCCTTCGCCAGCATGTTCAAGCGCCAGTTCGGTACCACGCCCAGTCAGTTCTTCAGATAACCTGAAGTCCACGCATTTGCCGGCACTGGCCCCCCGCATACGGGCTGTCCGCTGAGGGCTCGCCCTGCCTGTTCTTGCACAGCATCCCCGCCAAGCCGTATACAGTACCCCTACAACAATGCCCGCAAAGGAGCCCGGCACATGACCGTGACGCTGTCCCCCCTGCAGATCGACTGCGATTTCGACTCCGGCAACATACAGGTACTGGATGCCAGCAACCCGGCCCAGGTACACCTGGCCATTCGCCCGGACACCCACAGCGGCCACTACCAGTGGTTCCACTTCAAGGTCAGCGGGCTCACACCGGGGCAGGTCCATCGCTTCAGCCTGGACAACGCTTCTGGCTCCTCGTACAAGAATGCGTGGAGCGGCTACAACGCTGTGGCCAGCTACGACCAGCAGCGCTGGTTCCGTGTGCCAAGCCAGTTCGACGGTACGGCGCTATCGTTCGAGGTGAAGGCTGAACAGGACCAGATCTGGTTCGCCTACTTCGAGCCCTACCCGCGTGCCCGCCACAACCAGCTGATCGAACGTGCCTGCCAACTCCCGGGGGTCGAGTTGCTGGCCAGCGGCCGCAGTGTCCAGGGCCGCGATATCCCACTGCTGCGGGCAGGCGACGGTGCCGAAGGCAAGCGCAAGCTGTGGCTGATTGCCCAGCAGCATCCGGGCGAGCACATGGCCGAATGGTTCATGGAAGGCGTGATCGACCGCCTGCAGGCCAACGATACGGTGGTCCAGCAATTGCTGGCCAAGGCCGACCTTTACCTGATCCCCAACATGAACCCCGACGGCGCCTTCCTCGGCCACCTGCGCACCAACTTCAAGGGCAAGGACCTCAACCGCGCCTGGCAGGACGCCAGCGTCGAATTCAGCCCGGAAGTGTTCTTTGCACAAGCGCAGATGAAGCAGTACGGTGTGGATGCCTTCATCGACGTGCACGGTGACGAAGAGATCCCCCACGTGTTCACGGCCGCATGCGAGGGCAACCCGGGTTACACCCCTCGGCTGGCCAAACTCGAAGAGCAGTTCCGTAGCACCTTGTGCAGCCTGACCCGCGACTTCCAGACAGTGCATGGCTATACCCGTGACGAACCCGGACAGGCGAATACGACGCTGGCCTGCAATGCGGTGGGCATGGCCCATGACTGCCTGTCACTGACGCTGGAAATGCCGTTCAAGGACCATGACGATGCGCCCGATGCAATCACCGGGTGGTCGGGGGCGCGCTCCAAGGCACTGGCCGGGGCGGTGCTGGAGACCTTGGCCAGGATGGTAGGCGATTTGCGCTGAACCTCGCCTTGCGCAGCCCCTGCAGGAGCAGCCCGTCGCGACACGCGGCGGCTGCTTCGGGGGTATTGATCGCCGTTCAGAACTGCACATCCAGTATCACACTGTCGGTATAGGTCGCAGCCGGCGGTGTCGCCTGATCGGTATAGACCTTGGCGTTGTAGTTGAACACCTGGCTACCCGTGCCGGTACCTACGCCGGGGTTGATGTCGGCATCCGTACTGGAACGCCTGGCAGCCCCTGACGCCCCCCAGCGCACGGTACCGGCACTTTTGAAAATGTCATAGGCCAGGTAGTTGTTGGCCGAAGACTTCATCCGCCGCCGCCCACCGGACACGTTCTGCCCGTCACCCAGCCCTACCGTGTAGCTGCTGCCCTTGGTGCATGACACGTTTATGCCCTGGCTCACCGTGCCGAACCCCGCCACCACCGGCGCACTGGCGAAGCTGATGTCAGGCGTGGTGATCTGGCAATCGTTGGTCACCGTCAGGCTCACGTTCAAGAGCTGGCTACCCGAGCCGATGTCGCGCCCAAGGCATATCCCCAACGCGCCAATCCCCGAGCAATAATCCCAGCTCCAGGCCACGGTCAGGGCCTCTTGATACAACCCGGCCGCGACATTGCTGCCAATCTGGGTGCGCATGTAGATCGGCACCGCCTTGGGCGTGGTACCGCCGAGCAGCCCCAGCAAGTCGAGGATACCGTTGCGGGCGAAGTCGTAGGCCACACCCCGGGTAATCGGGTAGCGGGTGGTGTTGTCGGCATACAGCGTGTAGGGAATGACATCGCCTGTCGGGCCGACCAGCCCACCCGAGGCGGGCGTGATCGTGGCGTAGAAATGATCACCGCTGCTAAGCAAGGTCAGTAGCGAACCGGTGCACTGCAACCCCGAGTTGAGGCTGGAAGCCGTCTGTACCGTGTTGCGAACCTGCGTTGAATTAAGGCTGCCAAACGCTGCCGGCAAGGTGGCCACCGACGAGCAAAGCGCCCAGGCCGTACTGCTCGGCAACAGCAGCACGCTCGCCACCAGGCCCCGCCGCCAGGCATTCATCGGCACACCAACGGACCGATCAAAGGGATCGAGCCTTGCGCTTCGGGCAGGTCGAACGCCACTTCGCAATGCCCACCCCCTTCAAGCGCCACCTGAAGGCGGTTATGCGACGACAGGTTCTCCAGATACACCAACCCGTCCCACCCCACCACCGCCTGGGTGCCACTCTCTGCGTGGGTAACACGGCTACCCAGTTTGAGCACCTGCTGATTGCCATCCACCAATTCGACACTGGCCGCCATGACGCGCTTGAGGGGGAACTCCAGCAAGTAGCCACTGCCCCGTCGTACCGCCACACGCTGCTCAACGTCCGGCGCGAGGACATCCGGTGGCAGGTTCATGGGATCGATCTCGTACTTGCCCCGGTAGTAACCGCTGCTGTAAGGCACCAGCAAGTGCCCCTTGGCATCGGTACGGCCGATTTCCTGGTTTTCATAACGCACCGGTACATCGGCGTAACCTGCGGTGCTGACCACCACGAAGGCATCATCGATACGGTTGGCGGCGAACACGCCGGCATCCATCCACACCAGCGAACCACTGGCGTCGGCCCAGCGGGTCATCTCGCCGCTGCTGCCATACACACCGGCCTGCAATTGCACCGATTGCAGGCGCCAGGTGACGTCGGCCTGGCGATAGGCATCACGGTCGCTGCCTGCGGCATAGCCCAGGTTGTAACCGACGCCGACACCGGCTGGCACCGCACGGCTGTAGTTGACCCGTTGCAGGGTCTCGCCTTCATTGCTGCGTTCCATGCTCAGCGCCAGGGTGCCGTGCAGGTCGAACGGGATCACCAGCTGCGCCTGCACCGCCCACTGGCTGTCACCCACTTCACGGTTGGCCGACAGGTACACACTGCTGCTGCCCCACAGCGGCTTGCTGTAGCTCAGGTTGATCAACCGGGTACGCGTACCGTCACCGGCGCGCACATCGAAGTAGCCAGCGCCAATGCTGCCGTACTCGTTCAGGTTGACACTGAGGGTGACCTGTTCGCTGCTTTTGCTCAGTTGCATGTCCGGGGAGCCCACCCGGCTCAGGTCGGCATAATCGCCATGGCGTTGCAGGCGTTGGTAACCGAAGCCGATGCGCTGGCTGTTGTATTGGTAGCCAAGGGCGACCTGGTGGCCCTTGTCGCCCTCGAACCGGCTTTGCGCCAAGGCAGCGTTGAGCACGCCGAAGTTGCCCACGCGCATGTTGCCGCCCAACCCACCCAGCATCAGCGACTCCGCCGTTTCGGCGTGGGTTTCCAGGGTGAAGATGTCACTGAGCCCATAGCGCAGGCTGCCCGAGGCGATACCCGGCCCATAGCTGAAATCGCGTACACCGTAATCACGGCGCAGGCTGCCGGCGGCCACCGAGTAGTCCGACAGGCCCTTCTGCAGCAGGCTGCTGGTGACGTAGAACGGCAAGGTGGTCGACACCTGCCGGCCAAGGGCATCAGTGGTGACCACCACCGCCTCCCCGGCACCGTTGATGAACGGCACGTTGGTGAGGGTGTACGGGCCTGGCTGCAGTTCGGTGGTGCTGGACTTGAAACCGTTGATGAACAGGTCGAGCGACGTCGGCACCGCCGCTTCGCCGGCGAACGCAGGCAACGGGTAAGTGACAAGATCCGGACGCGCCGCGAAGTCGCGTGACAGCTGCACTCCGCCCACCCGCACCGAACTGCTCCAGGGCAAGGCGCCCGTCACGAAGTCACCGGCTTCGTAGGTCAGCAGGCGCTGCTCGTCGGTGAAGCGCCAGGTGGTGTCGTAACGCATGAAGCCACGGCGGGTATCGTCCACCTGTGCGCCATTGAAAGACTGACGCCACTGCCCGGTACTGGAAAAGGTACCCCAGCTGTCGAACAGGCGCAGCTCGTTCCAGGCGGCCAGGTAGGTACCGCCTTCATCGGTGTCGTTGAGATACAGGTCGTAGTTGAACAAGGCGCCGAAACTGCTGCGCGCATCGCTGGCCGGGTAAAGGTTGCGATCACCCACTTGCTGTTCTGGCAACCAGGCTGGCGGAACCTGCAGCAGCAGGCGCTGGTTCTGACTGTCGTAGTCGGTGTGCAGCCCCGCGATGCTGTCCAGGGCCACCTCCCCCTGAGGGTTGCCCGGCAGCGAGACGCCGGCTGCACGCAATACGTCGCTGTCCAGGTAAAACCGCCCGGCCCGCTGCTGCACCGGTATCAGGTCAACCCTGGGCATCTGGTTCACCACCAGGTCGAGGTAAAGGGTGGCCTCGGCGATGGCGGACATCTCCGTGGGCGGTGGGGGCAAGTCGTCGGCCAGTACCAGCGCGGGGCTGACCATGGCCAGCCCCAGGCACCAGCGGCACGTCGTCGCCGAGAGCCATTTCACACACGGTTTCCAACCATTGCCGGGTCCTCCCTGGCCCCTGCACTTCATTCAGTCGTTGGCTCATTGGCCTTGGCGGATCGCGTCCGCCGAGCGCTGACCGTTGACCCTGCCCATGAGCACGCTGCCGTTGCCGGACGCCACGGGAGCCGGCCAGCGCATGCTTGCCCCCGGCAGCACATAACCCAGCAGGCCTTCAGCCAGTGGCTTGCTCTGGCTACCTTGCTGCACGACCACATCGGTCAGCCGCGCATGTACCGGGCCCGTGTTACGCAGTTCAATGTAGGGCTTGCCCTGCACCGTCACCGGGCGCCAACTGAGCTGCGGCTTGCCCACGCCCTCGGCATTGCGTCTGCCTTCAGGGTCGGCCTTGCCCCACAGCCCTTCGCCGTAGACGAACAGCGGCACCGAATAGCGCATCTGCAAACGAATGGCCGCCGTCGCGCCGGGCTCGGCCTTGTCGACCGGGATGGCGGGAGGAATCTCGTCGATGATGATGCGGTAGGCCTGCTCCTGGCCGGCCGGTGAAGGGCCGGTACGGGTCAGGCGGATCAGTTGCTTCTGCCCGGGTGCAATGTTGGCGACCGGCGGGCTGCCGATAATCTCGCGCTGCGCCTGGAACTGCTCCTGGTAATCACCCTGGCGCCAGGCGAATACTCGCACCTGCAGGTTTGCCGGCGCAGTGCCACGGTTTTCCAGCCACAACGCACCTGCCTTCTGGTCGGCCTCCAGCACCGGGTCGATCGGCCAGATCAGCACCGAAGTGGCCGCCCAGGCCGGCAGGCTTGCCAGCGACAATAATCCAGTCAATCCACGCGTCCACTTCGCGCCTGCCCGCATGCAGCTCTCCTTAGACACTTGTCATGGGTGGCGCTGGCCGTTACCAGGTCACCGTCACTTGCACCACATCGGTGTAGATCCCTGCCGGCTGCGTGCCGGTCAGCTGAACCCGCCCGTACACCGGTAGCTTGATCGCCGTCGGGTCGGAATAGCTCACCGCCACGCTCTGGCCGATCCCCAAGGCCTGGCTATAGGCGGCGTCCCGGTACAACTGGTAGGCCAGCACTTGCGTGCCACTGGTGCGCTTCAGGTTGCGTGTGCCACTGGCACTGTTTTGCCCGCCGTCCAGGCTCATGCTCATGGCCACGCCCGGCGTGCACTGGAACGTCACGGTAGAACCACCCAGCGATGTGCTGAGCAGGCCCGTGGACAGCGCCGACTGCGAGCCATAATCGAGCGTGCCGTAGCTGGTGACACCCCCCACCACCAGGCACCCGGCGACAACCTGCGCCGTCACCGTGAAGGTACTGGTGGTCACTGCCCCCAATGGGGCGGCCAACAACATGCTGACGCCAGTCAGGCCCCCTGCCAGCCAGCCGCGCATGGGTCAGAACGACAGCTCGACCGAGATCGTGTCGCTGTAGACCCCTGCGGGCAGGCCTGCCTTGCCGACGGCCTTGCCGTAAAGGTTGACCGTCTGAGCGGCGCCGGTACTGGTCGGCAGGGTGATGGTGTCGTCGACCGCCAGCAACGCCGTACGCCCAGCGTCGGTATAGAGGTCATACGGCACAAAGTTGCCAGAACCATCGGCGAGCGCACGGGAGCCGCCGCTCGACTGGCCGTCATGCAGGCCGGCACGCACTTTGATCACAGGCACCGTACCTGCCGAGCACAGGATGCTCATGGCGCCTCCCCCGCCTCCCAGCACCTGGGCATCGGCGGTAACGAACAAGGCATCCTGGGTACCGAAGTCCAGGGCTCCGAAGTTAAGCCCCGACGTGCCCGATGTGCCATTGACCTGGCACGCCGCAGTCAGCGTCAGGGTCGAGCTGATACTCCCCGTCACCGTGGCCGCCTGGGCCTGGGAAGCCAACGCCAGGCCCAGGCCTGCGAGGACGCAATATGAAAGGTTCGTTCGCATCGGAGTCTCCTTGCGTGGTTACCAGTCCAGGGTCACTCTGAGGGTGTCGCGGTAAAGCCCGGCCGGCAGCGCACGCGGTTGCGCCACTACCACACCGTAGATGGGAATCGGTACTTGCTGGCTGCTGCTGATAGTGAAGGCCCGTGCCTGGCCGACGCCGTAGCGGCTGCTGCCGCCTGGGTCAACCGCCAGCTGGTATGGAATCAGTTCACGGCCGTTGCTCAGGCGGCGAATGCCATCGTCGCCATTGAGGCCACCATTGATACGCACGTTGAAGGCCCGAACCTCAGGCGTGCAACTGATCTGCAGGCTACCCTGACCGCCCACTTCGTCCACCTGGCTGCGCAACGGCTGGTCCCAGTTCGGACCGCGCTCGCCAAAGTCCAGTACGCCTGGGTCACCCAGCACGGCCGGTTGCGTCTCGTTGCTGCTGATCTGGCAAGACGCGCTGATCACCAGCCGCGCCTGGATGAAACCGGTGGTGCTGCCATGCACCGCACCGCCGGGGACCAGCAGCGGGCCGAGGGTGAGCAACAGGATCGAAGTGCGGCTCATGGCATGGCGTCCTTGTGCATGGTGGCGTCCTTACCAGGTGACGGTGACTTTCAGCAGATCGGCATAAACCCCTGCATCCGGCACCCAGGCCAGTTTGTCGATACGTGCATACAGCGGCAATTCCACCGAACCGCTGCCCGGTACACGCGCCGATTGGGCTACCCCCACTGCCAGCGGCTCACGCCAGGCAGCGTCACGGTACAAGCGGTAAGGAATGGGCCGCGCCAGGAGATCGTCGCTGGCCAGGTAGCGCAGTTCGCCGATGCCACCATGCAGGCCACCATCGACGCGCACCTGATAAGGCGTATCCGGGTTGCACTCCAGGCGCGGCGGACGCTGGCTCAGCAGCACACCACTCAAGGGCGCGCCAGGGCCATCCAGGCGCGCCGTAGCACCCAGGTCAATCCGCCCCAGGGCCTGGGCTCCCGCATCGCGGGTCTGGTTGACCAGCATGCAGCCACGCTGCACCAGTACCCGCACCTCCACGAGAAAATCCGCAGCCACGGTACTGCCGCTGAACAACAGGCCGAACAGCGCGGCCAGCATGCGCTCCGTCACCTTGTTATCCTTATCGAAACGTCTTGAACTGAGCGTAGCAGTGAGGCGGCGCAGCCGATGTGGCATAAAGCCATTTTTTTGTATTAGCGACAAAGCGATACCGTGGCATCAAAAAAAGCCTGTACCGCACAGAACCCGTGGCCACCCCGTGCCTCCAATGGCCAGGAGCCGGTAAATTCGCCGGGATTCTGTTAGGGTGAATCGTATTCGTCCCGCGCCAGACACCTGTGCCGTACACGGACGGACATGACAGGAGCTTTTTCAATCATGACTGCAGACAACTCACTGGCAGACGCCATGGAGCGCTGTGCCCAAGAACCGATCCAGGTTCCGGGCAGCATCCAGCCTCACGGCTTTCTGCTGGTGCTGGATGCCACCGACCTGTGCGTGCTGCAGGCCAGTGAAAATGTCGAGCACTGGTTGGGCTTGCCAGCCCGCGAACTGATCGGTTGCCACTTCGCCGACCTGGTTCACGAGGGCTTTGACCTGCACGCGCACCTCACACGGCTTCCCGAAGATGAAGTCTTCCCCTTCCACATTGGCGACGTGCGCTTGCGCCAGGGCGCACCCATCAGTGCCCTGCTGCACATGCTGGTCCATTGCCACGATCAGGTACTGATTGCCGAGTTCGAACCGCCCCGCCTGCCAGCAGACCTGGTCGGGCAAGGCGACTACTACCCGTTGGTGCGCAGCTTTGTCGCCAGTCTGCAACTGGCCGGCAGTATCGAAGACCTGCTGCAACAAGCGGTGCTGCAGCTCAAGCGCATCACCGGCTTTGGGCGGGTCAAGGCCTACCGGTTCGATGCCGAAGGCAATGGCCAGGTGCTGGCCGAGGTGGCCGACCCGGGCTACCCCAGCTACGCAGGCCTGTGCTTCCCGGCTGCAGACATCCCGCGCCAGGCGCGCGAGCTGTACCGGGTCAACCGAATCCGCGTAATCGAAGATGCCAACTATCAGCCCTCGCCACTGCTGCCCGCAACCAACCCGCGCACAGGCAAGGCGCTGGACATGAGTTTCGCTGTACTGCGCAGCGTGTCACCCGTGCACCTGCAGTACATGCGCAACATGGGCACGCTGGCCTCGATGTCATTGTCGATCGTGGTCGACGGCGAGCTGTGGGGGCTGATTTCCTGCCACCATCAGCAGCCACGCCCGGTGGACCTGCGCACCCGCACGGCCTGCGAGCTGTTGGCCAGCGTGCTGTCGTTGCAGATAGAGTCCCGCGAGTCCCATGCCAGCACGCGCAAGCTGTTGGCGCTGCGCCAGCACATCGTACGCATGATCTCGTCCATGGCCGACCACGACAGCGTCAGTGACGGCTTGCGCGACCTGCCCCACGTGCTGCTGGCCTTCGCCGACGCCCAGGGCGCGGCAGTGATCTCGGCCGAGCGCTGTGACCTGATCGGCCAGACCCCGCCTGAGGCCCAGGTGACGGCGCTGGTGCACTGGCTAGGCCAACGTGACGAAGACAGCGTGTTCCATAGCGACAACCTGCGCCGCGACATCACTGAGCTGCCCGAGCTGGCAAACCATGCTGGCGGGGTGCTGGCAGTGGCCATCTCGCAGATCCACTCGCACTACCTGCTGTGGTTCCGCCCCGAGCAGATACGCACGGTCAACTGGGCCGGGCAGCCGACCAAGCAGGTCGGGCCACAGGGCAACCTCGACCCACGGCACAGTTTTGAACGCTGGCAGGAAGAACTGCGCGGCTATTGTCAGGCGTGGGACCCACTGGTGATCGAGGGCGTGATGGAGCTGCGCAGCGCTGTGCTGGGCATTGTCCTGCGCAAGGCGGAAGAGCTGGCACAACTGGCTGGCGAATTGCGCCGTTCCAACAAGGAGCTCGAAGCGTTTTCCTACAGTGTTTCCCACGACCTGCGCGCACCGCTGCGGCACATCGCCGGCTATACCGAACTGCTTGGCGAAATCGAAGGCCAGGGCCTGAGCGAACGCGGCAAGCGCTTCCTCCAGCATATCGGTGAAGCGGCGCACTTTGCCGGCAGCCTGGTCGACAACCTGCTCAACTTCTCGCAGATGGGCCGCTCGGCCTTGCGCCTGTCCGACGTCGACCTCAACGCCCTGGTCGAGGCCATTCGCAGCGAGCTGGCCCCCGATTACGAAGGCCGCGCAATCGTTTGGGACATCGCCCCACTGCCCAAGGTGATCGGCGACCCGGCATTCATCAACATGGCCTTGCACAACCTGATAGCCAATGCCATCAAGTACACTCGCGGCCGCAATCCTGCTCGCATCGGCATCAGTGCCGTACAGCACCCTGAAGAAACCGAGGTCTGCATCCGCGACAATGGCGTGGGCTTCGACATGGCCTACGCCAACAAGCTGTTCGGCGTCTTCCAGCGCCTGCACCGCATGGAAGATTTCGAAGGCACCGGCATTGGCCTGGCGAGTGTACGCCGCATCATCGAGCGCCACGACGGTCGAGTCTGGGCCACTGGCCAGGTCGACCAGGGCGCCAGCTTCCACTTCACCCTACCCCGAAACACTGCTACCTGAGGCATCGCTACCATCATGCTCAAGCCCATTCTGCTGGTCGAAGACAACCCCCGAGACCTGGAGCTGACCCTGCTGGCCCTGGAGCGCAGCCAGTTGGCCAACGAGGTCATCGTGCTGCGTGACGGCGCCGATGCCCTCGACTACTTGCTGCGCCGCAACGCCTATGCCAAGCGCGATGACGGCAACCCTGCCGTGCTGTTACTCGACCTGAAACTGCCCAAGGTCGACGGCCTGGAAGTGCTCAAGGAAGTGCGCGCCACTGCCGAGCTGCGCAGCATCCCCACCGTGATGCTGACCTCTTCGCGCGAAGAGCCCGACCTGTTGCGTGCCTACGAGCTGGGGGTAAACGCTTATGTGGTCAAACCCGTGGAGTTCAAGGAATTCGTCACCGCCATCTCCGACCTCGGGGTATTCTGGGCAGTGCTAAACGAACCGCCACCCGGCTCACTGCGACTGAACCGTCGCGGTAGCAACTGAGGCCGCCGCGACGATGCAGCAAACGCCGTTGAAACTACTGATGGTCGAAGACAGCTCGATGGACGCCGAGCTTACCCTGATGCGCCTGGAGCGCAGCGGGCTGCATGTGCAGTCGCAGCTGGTATTCGACCATGCGGGTGTCGAACATGCCCTGCGCCAGGCCCGCTACGACCTGATCCTGTGTGACTGCGTGCTACCAGGCTCGTCCGGCACAGAAGTGCTGGCCATCGCCCAACGCCTGGCACCCGACATCCCGTTCATATTCCTGTCCGGCATTTATGGCGAAGAGCACGCGGTGGAAATGATCCGCCTGGGCGCGACCGACTATGTGCTGAAGAAGAACCTGCCACTGCTGCCCAAAGCCGTGCGCCGAGCCCTGAGCGAAGTGCAGGAACGCCAGCGCCGTCGCCGCGCCGAAGAGGCCCTGGCGGACGTCGAAGCACGTGCTCGCATTGCCATCGACGCCGCCGGCATGGGCACCTGGGACCTGCGCCCGCAAGAGGGCCTGTTGCTGTGGGATGACCGCTGCAAGACCTTGTTCGGCCTGCCCACCAGCACCGAAATGAGCCTTGAAGTGTTCTACGCCGGCATCTACCCCGACGACCTGCCACTGGTGCGCGAGGCGGTGGAACATGCCATGCGCCCGGAAAGTGACGGTCATTACCGCGTGGAGTTTCGGATCGCGCAACCCAATGGCCTGGAGCCTCGCTGGTTGCTGAGCAGCGGCCAAAGCCAGTTCGTCGATGATCAGTGCGTTCGCTTCTCCGGCGTACTGCAGGACATCCACGCGCAACGCCAGGCCACCCAGGCGCTGCGTCAGCTGAACGAGATGCTTGGCGAGCGGGTCGAACGCCGTACCCGCGAACGCGATCGTGCCTGGGAGCTGTCGCAGGATTTGCTGGCCGTGCTGAACAAAGACCTGACCCCGGTCGCACTGAACCCCGCCTGGGAAGCCAGCCTGGGCTTCTCGCGCGAACGCCTGAGCCAGTCCTCCTTGCTGCACCTGCTGCCTGAGCACGACCAGGAACAGTTACTCACCGAACTGGCCGCCCTCGCCCACGGCCGCACCAGCGCACGCTTTGTCGGCCGCATCCTGCATGCCGGCGGCCAACAGCGCTGGCTGTCGTGGGTGGTGGTGCCGGAGGACACCCTGCTGTACGTGGTGGCACGCGACATCACCAGCGAGCGCGAAGCCGCCCTGGGCCTGGCAGATGCCAACGCCCGGCTGCGCGAACAGATCAACGAGCGCGAGCGCATCGAGGCCGCTCTGCAGCAGATGCAGCGGCTGGAAGCGGTTGGGCAACTGACGGCTGGCGTGGCGCATGACTTCAATAACCTGCTGACGGTGATACTCACAGGTGCCAGCTTTCTGGAGCGCGATCTGGCCAAGGCCGACCTGGACAAGGCCCGCACTCGCCTCACCCATATCCGCGAAGCGGGCGAGCGTGGCGCCAAGCTGACCTCGCAGTTGCTGGCCTTCTCCCGCCGCCAGCGTCTGGAGCCGGTGCCGCTGAACCTCAACCGTACCCTGGCCGGCCTGGAAGAGCTGCTGCGCCGCACGCTGGGTGGCAACGTCTCGGTGCGTCTGGACCTTGACCTGGCCCTGTGGCAGGCACTGACCGACCCCACCCAGACCGAGATGATCATCCTCAACCTGGCGATCAATGCCCGCGATGCCATGCCCGACGGCGGTCAGCTGACCCTGACAACGCGCAACACCCACATCGACCAGCGCCCGCAACGTCCGGAAGACCCGGACCCGGGCGAGTACGTGATGCTGAGCATCCGCGATACAGGTTGCGGCATGAGCGAAGAGGTGCTGGCCAAGGTATTCGAGCCTTTCTTTACCACCAAGGACATCGGCAAAGGTTCGGGCCTGGGCCTGGCCCAGGTGTTCGGCTTCGCCAAGCAGTCCGGTGGCGGTGTGCGCATCGACACCACACTCGGTCGCGGTACCGAAGTGGCGGTATACCTGCCGGCGGTAAAAGAGGAGATGGTGAACGAACCCGTGCCAGCAGTGCTCAGTCAGTCGATCAGCGAAAGCGGCCATAACCGCACGGTGCTGCTGGTGGACGACGACCATCTGGTGCGCGACATGCTAGGCGATGTGTTACGCCAATACGGCTACCAGGTGCGCCAGGCGCACAGCGGCGAGCAGGCATTGGCCTTGCTGGATGACGACATTGACCTGCTGCTGACTGATTTCGCCATGCCCGAGTTCAATGGTGCACAACTGGCGCTGGCTGCCCGCGAACGGTACCCCCGCCTGCCGGTGGTGTTTCTTACCGGTTATGCGGAGTTGCAGGGGCTGGAACTGCCGGGCAGCCTGGTGATCCAGAAGCCGGTGCAGGCTGATGAACTGGCCAGGGCGCTGAACGAAATGCTGGGGATTTCCGGGTAACCCGGTACGGCACGACCCGCGCTCAGGAGGCGCGGAGGCGCGCAAAATCACAAAAACGCAAAAACCCAGTGCTCATCTTTCCTGGCACCGGGTTGAATACGTTTGAATCTTGAAAAATGGCAGGGGCGGCTGGATTCGAACCAACGCATGGCAGGATCAAAACCTGCTGCCTTACCGCTTGGCGACGCCCCTGTATCGGATGCAGCATTTGCTGCTCTGACAATTCCAACTGAGTGACAACTGGGTTGTTGTCTTGGAATGCGCGGCACTTTAACAACAAACTTTCGGTCTGTGAACCCCCCTGATAAAAAAAATTGCCAAAAAACAGCGAGTTAGTCATTTCGCTGCTGGTGCAGCGACCGTCCGTCGGTTTCCGCCCGCCTCGCTTCAACACAATCGCATTCCGCACTTCCAATCAGATAAGCCCATTGCATTGACCAAGGAGGACCCCATGCCTGTCTCTCACGACCTCTACCAGGACCTGCACTACCCGCGCGAAATCGTCCAGCAGCGCCGTCAGCAGGACAAGGCGCTGGATCGCCTGCTGGACGAGTACGTGGACATCGACAACCAGGTGCTGGCTGCCGAATCGATATCGGCCGGTAACTTCGTCGATGAAGACCTGCGCCACCTCAAGGAGCGTCGCCTGGCGGTGAAGTACATGATCGAACGCCAGCTGGAGCGAAAGGCATAGCCCGTAGAGGCACAAGAGGCGGCCAGACCTATCGCAAGAAGTGATGATTGCCCGGCACTTTCTCTATTAGTCAAAATGGCCGCTCTCGGGCAAGCTGCAGGCTGCCCCGCCATCGCCCAAGGAGCGTTGCTTTTGTCTGCCTGGATCCCTACCCCGCTGCGCCAGCTTGGCCAACGCTTGCGCGGCACCGCCAATCAACAGAGCGAGCTGCTCGGCTGGTTCGAGGACAAGGCGCACAGCCGCGGTTATCAGCTGAGTGACGGTCAGCGGCGGGTAATCCACTGCATGGCCGAACAACTGACGCAGCTTGAACAAGGTCAACCGCGCAGTCTGTACCTGTACGGCTCGGTCGGCCGGGGTAAAAGCTGGCTGCTCGATGGCTTTTTCCAGGCCGTGCCGATAGCCGCCAAGCTGCGCCTGCATTTTCATGATTTCTTTGCACGCCTGCACCAGGGCATGCACCGCCACCGGGCGCTGGACGACGCGCTGGGCGCAACGCTGGACGAGCTGGTGGGTGGTTACCGGGTGCTGTGCTTCGACGAATTCCACGTGCATGACATAGGCGATGCCATGCTGCTCACCCGGCTGTTCAACGCCTTGTTCGCCCGTGGCGTGTACTTGCTGGTGACCTCTAACTACGCGCCCGAAGGGCTGTTGCCCAACCCGCTGTATCACGAACGTTTTCTGCCGGTCATTCGCCTGATCAACAGCTCGATGCACGTGCTCGAAGTCGGTGGCGACACGGATTTTCGCAGTTTGCCGGCCAACCGCGAGCATCAGCGTTTTACCCAGGGCCATTATGTCTGGCCGGGTGATGCGGCGCAGCGCCAGGCGCTGAATGTGCCGAGCGAACAACCGGTGATACTGGACGTGAACAAGCGCCCGCTGCGAGCGCTGGCCATCGATGGCCGGCGGGTGGTGCTTGGCTTTGACGATCTGTGCGAGAAGGCCACCGCGGTCATCGACTACCTGGTGCTGGCCAGGGAGTATGACGAGTGGGTGATCGATGGGCTGGATGACCTCTCGGCGTGTTCGCTGGCGGCTCAGCAGCGCTTCGTCAACCTGGTGGATGTGCTGTATGACCAGGATCGGCGGGTGATTGTCATAGGTAAACGTCCGCTGGAAGAGAGCCTGGGCGGCCCGCTGGCCGACCTGATGCGTACCCGCAGCCGGTTGGGGCAACTGCACCAGATTGCCCCCTGAGCCTGCAATGCCTGAAACGGCCCTTTCGCGGGTGAACCCGCTCCTACGACGACCTGGACTGCGCCCAATCACCAATGTGTGTCCACGGCCTCTGCCGAACCACCGTTGCGCGTCCCGCCCGCGAAGGGGCCATCGAGGTCAAACCATCAACCCGCCCTGGGCAAATCCGCCAGCACCGCTTCGATCTCGCCCAGCACTGCCGGGTCATCCAGGGTCGACGGCGGCACATAATCCTGCCCATCGGCAATCTTGCGCAGCACCGCCCGCAGAATCTTGCCGGAACGGGTCTTGGGCAGGCGCTTCACCAGCCGTACCCGGTTGAAACAGGCCAGCGGGCCAATTTCCTCGCGCACGCTGCCCACCAGCTCCACCAGCAACTGCGCCTCGGCAATGCCCTCGCCATCCTTGAGTACCACCAGCGCCAACGGTACCTGGCCCTTGATTTCGTCATGCACGCCGATCACAGCACACTCCGCTACCGCCGGGTGCCGGGCGACCAGGTCTTCCATTTCGCCGGTGGACAACCGATGACCGGAAACGTTGATCACATCATCGGTGCGCCCCATGATGTAGACGAAGCCATCATCGTCCAGATAGCCGCCGTCACCCGTGTGGTAGTACCCCGGATACGTGCGCAGATAGGCCTGCAGGTAGCGCTCGTGATCCCCCCACAGCGTCTGACTGCAACCGGGTGGCAATGGCAGGGCAATCACGATCGAACCCTGATGGTTGGCCCCGAGCAAGTGGCCTTCGTCATCCAGTACACGAACGTTGTAACCCGGCACCGCGCGGTTGCTCGACCCTGGCTTCGCCGCGCTGCCCTCCAGCCCGACGCAGGGCGCGGTGACCGGCCAGCCAGTCTCGGTCTGCCACCAATGGTCGTGCACCGGCTTGCCACTCACCCGCTCCAGCCATTCATGGGTGCTGGAATCCAGCTTTTCACCCGCCAGGAACAGTTGCCGCAGCGAGCTGAGGTCATGCTTGCGAATCAGGTCGCCCTCCGGGTCTTCCTTGCGGATGGCGCGCATGGCCGTAGGCGCGCAGAACAGCGCGTTGACCTGGTACTGCTCCACCACCCGCCAATAGGCCGAAGCATCCGGGGTGCGGATCGGCTTGCCTTCGTAGAACACCGTGGTACAGCCGCTCATCAACGGCCCGTAGACGATCAGTGAATGGCCGACCACCCAACCGACGTCTGAAATGCCCCACCACACATCGCCGGCCTGCATGCCATAGATATGGCGCATGGCGTAACACAGCGCCACGGCATTGCCGCCGTTTTCCCGGACGATACCCTTGGGCTTACCGGTGGTGCCTGAGGTATACATGATGTACAGCGGGTCGCCGGCATCAAGCTCGACGGGCGCCACCGGCTCGGCGTCGGCCAAGGCCGCCTGCCAGTCCAGGTCGCGGCCTGGCAGCAGTTCAGCGTGCGCCTGTGGCCGCTGCAGCACCAGCACATTGCGCGGCTGGTGCCGGGCCAGTTGCAGGGCACGGTCAACCAGCGGTTTGTAGGCAATGACCCGGTCGAACTCCAGCCCGCACGATGCCGTCAGCAACAAGGTGGGCCGGGCGTCATCGATGCGCAGGGCCAACTCGTTGGCGGCAAAGCCACCGAACACGACCGAATGCACCGCGCCGATCCGCGCGCAGGCCAGCATCGCCATGGCCGCTTGCGGCACCATGGGCATGTAGATGATCACGCCATCGCCCTTGTTCACCCCCAGCTGGCGCAGCAAACCGGCCAGGCGTGCCACCTCGTCGCGCAACTGGTTGTAGGTGTAGGTCTGCTGCACGCCGGTCACTGGCGAATCGTAGATCAGCGCCAACTGCTCGCCCCGGCCCTGCTCGATCTGGTGATCGAGGGCCAGGTAACAGCTGTTCAGGCGGCCATCCGCGAACCAGCGGTGAGTACCGTCGGCGTTAGCTTGCAGGGTCAGGGCAGGCTTGCGGTGCCAGGCCAGGTGTGCGGCCTGTTCCGCCCAGAAAGCGGCAGGGTCGGAAATGGAATGGGCGTAGCTGTGCTGGTAGCTCATGTCGTTAGAAACCCGGTACTTGTTGTTATTGAAGGGCGAAACTTGAGTATGGACCGCTATACCCACGCCGCCATGGGACTAAAGTCACAACCGACCTGCAAATTTGCAGACAACGCAATTACGCCCCATAACGGTGCAAAGCCTCTAGAATAGGCCTCCCCTTCAACCACCGAGCAGCCCATGGACATCGAGCAGGCCCGTACCTTCCTGGAAATTGTGCGTTGCGGCAGCCTGGTCGCCGCGGCCGAACGCCTGTTCGTGTCACAAACCGCGATCACCGCGCGCGTGCAGCGCCTGGAACAGCAACTGGGTTGCCAGCTGTTCGTGCGTAGCCGCAGCGGCGCCAGCCTGACCAGCGATGGCGAAGCGTTCGTCAGTTATGCCAACCAGTTGGTGCAAACCTGGGAAGCCGCGCGCCGCGACCTGCCGTTGCCTGAAGGTTGCCAGCAGGTGCTGCATGTGGGCGGTGAGGTGAGCCTGGGCAACCCGATGATGCTCGACTGGGTAAGTGCCCTGCACCGTGAACTGCCCAGCCATGCCATCCGCAGCGAGGTCAGCGATGGAGAGTCGCTGCTGCGCAAGGTCGAGATGGGCTTGCTGGACGCCGCGCTGGTCTACCAGCCGACCTACGGTCCAGGCCTGCAGGTGGAGCAGTTGATGGAAGAGAAGCTGATTCGCGTGCGCCGGGTCGAGCGGCCCGAGCCGTACATCTACATCGACTGGGGCGAGGCCTTCCGCCGCCAGCATGATGCGGCCCTGCCCGACTGCGCACGCCCGGCGCTAAGTTTCAACCTTGGCCCGCTGGCCCTGCAGTTCATACTCGACCAAGGTGGCAGTGGCTACTTCCGCACGCGGGTGGTGCAGGCCTATCTGGACAGCGGCGTGTTCGAGCGGGTACCGCAGGCACCGGAGTTCACCTACCCGACCTTTCTGGTGTACCCGCGAAAACGTGACAGCGAAGCCCTGCAACAGGCCTTCGCGATCCTGCGCCGGCTGGTCGCTGCCGGCGCCAGCGACTGGTCACAGCGCTGGGACCCGGTTATCTGAAGCCTCGGTCTTGCTGAGCAACTGACGCTTGAGGCCGGCAATCAGGTCGGTCTGGGTGATCACCCCCACCAGCTTGTCGCCATCAAGCACCGGCAAGCAGTGCAGGCCTTGTTCGCACAACAAGGGCAGCAGGCGTTCCAACGGGTGCTGGCTGCTGACACTGACAACCCGCCTGCTCATCACTTGCGCCATGCGCACTGCCTGGCGGCCGAACAGACCGCGCCAGCTGAAACGCCCACGCTGCATCGCCGGGCCAACCAGGTCGCTGAGGCTGACGATGCCTACAAGCTCGCCGTGCTGCAGGACAGGCAGGGTTTTCAGGTGATGGCTGGCGAGCATTTTCCAGGCCTGCTCCAGCGTGGTATCAGGCGTGACGAACTGCACATCGCGGGACATCACCGAGGCCGCGGTGATACCACCAAGGCTGCGCTGCAGGGCGTGCTGCTCGGTGGCGCGGATGATGCGCTCCAGCTCGTCACGGGTGACGTCGACGAACTCGCCCAGCTCTTCCAGGGCCTGGTCCAGGTCTTCACTGCGGATGCCGACCCGCTCGCCGGGCAGCGGGTCATGGGTGTGGTGCAGGTCTTTGCGTGGCACCGCGCCTTTCGGGTAGCGCACCCCCGTCAAACGGTTGTAGGCGATTGCCACTGTCACCAGGATCAACGCATTGAGCAGCACCGGCTCCAGCAGGTGATCGCCCAGGGCGGTCAACCCCGGGTCGGCCAGCACCGCGCTCACTGCCACACCGCCACCCGGCGGGTGCAGGCAGCGCAACAGGCACATGACCAGGATCGAGATGCCGAGCGCCGCAGCAGCCACCCACAGCTCGGGGCCGAAGCCTTCGCGCATGGCCAGCCCCACTGCACCCGCCAGGGCGTAGCTGCCCAACACCGGCCAAGGTTGGGCCAAGGGGCCGGAATGCACCGCAAACACCAGTACCGCCGAAGCAGCCAGCGGGCCGAGCAAGTGCAGGGCGATGCTGGAGCCATAGGCCAGGCTGGTCAGCCAGCCCGCGAGGAACAGGCCAAGCAGCGCACCGATACCGGCACGCAACCATTCTTTCGGGGGGATGTTGAGGGAGGCCGGCAACAGCCGCTGCAGACGACTTTCGGAACGCGAGGCAGACATTTGGGCAATCGGGATCTTTGGTTTTTCTGTTCAAAAAGAAAGCCCAGCCGAGTTGGCCTGGGCCTCGTATTGCGCATGCAATACCACAAGGGGCTCCGTCCGTGGAGAGATGGAAACCGCAGGGTTTCGTGGGGAGGATTTTGCCGGGTGGGGGGAATTTGGGCTAATTCAAAAAACTGCGGCTGTACTGCAATTTTTTTGCAGTACTGATAGGGCCAAAGGGGATTGCGTACACCTGTGGGAGCGGCCTTGTGTCGCGATGGGCCGCACAGCGGCCCCGGCATTATCAGGCCTTGCGCGGCAGGTCGATGCTCACCCGCAGGCCGCCCAGCGGGCTCTCCAGCAAGGCCAGGCGCCCTCCCCAGGCATCAACGATATCGCGCACGATGCCCAACCCCAGCCCATGCCCAGCCACCTGTTCGTCCAGCCGCGAACCACGCTCCAGCACCTGCTGCCGCTGGTCTTGCGCAATACCCGGGCCGTCGTCATCAACCCACAGCCGGTAGCCCTCGGCGTTCGGCGTGATACCCAGGCGCACTTCGCTGTCTGCCCACTTGCAGGCGTTGTCCAGCAGATTACCCAACAGTTCCAGAACGTCCTCGCGGTCCCATGGCAACAACACCCCGGGCGACACATCACTTGCCAGCAGCAGGCCCTCGCCATGAATCATGCCCAAGGTCCCGAGCAACCCCGGCAGTTCGGCATCACAATCGAACTGCGCGCCCGGCAGCGCATCCCCTGCCAGGCGCGCACGGTTCAGCTCGCGCGCCAGGCGCTCCTGAATCTGCTGCAACTGCTCGCGCATTTGCGCGCGCACCTCCGGCAGACCCTGCAAGCGTTCACTGGAGGCCAGGCTCAGCAGCACCGCCAGCGGCGTCTTCAGCGCATGGCCGAGGTTACCAAGGGCATTGCGTGAACGGCGCAGGCTGTCTTCGGTATGGCTAAGCAAATGGTTGATCTGCCCCACCAGCGGTACCAACTCGCTGGGCACCTCGGCATCCAGCTGCGAGCGCTGCCCCTGCTGCAGCTGGGCGATCTGCTGGCGCGCCCGCTCCAGCGGCCGCAGCGAGCGGGTAACCGTGATGCGCTGCAGCACCAGAATCAGGATCAGCGCCACCAGGCCCATGCCCAGGCCGATCTGCTGCAAGCGCCGAAAACCTTCGCGCACCGGCGAATAGTCCTGAGCCACACTGATCGAAATGTCCTGGCCCAGGCGCCGGTAGTCGGCACGCAGGGCCAGCAGTTGCTGGCCTTCCGGGCCGAGTTCATGGCTATCGGAAAGCCCGGGCGCTGCGGGCTTGGGCATGTCCAGGTCCCACAGCGAACGAGACCTCCAGGTACCCTGGTCGAAATCGATGCGGAAGTAGTAACCGGAAAACGGCCGCTGATAGGCAGCCGAGATGCGCCGCTCATCCAACTGCAGGCCGGAGGGCCCGCGCACCAATGCCACCAGAAGGTTCTCGCTTTCGTTGCGCAGGCCGTTTTCCAGATAACGTTGCAGGCCGGCCTCGAACAGCCACAAGGTCAGTTGCGCCAGCACCACGCCGACCACCACCAGTACCGCCACCAGGCCCAGGCTCAGGCGCGCCTGGATCGACTTCACTCGCCGCTCCCGGCATAGATGTAGCCTTGCCCGCGACGGGTTTCGATCACACTGCGGCCCAGCTTGCGGCGCAAATGGTTGACGTGGACCTCCAGCACGTTCGAGTCGCGCTCGGTTTCACCGTCGTAGAGGTGCTCGGCCAGGTGGCTTTTGGACAGGATCTGCTGCGGGTGCAGCATGAAGTAGCGCAGCAGGCGGAACTCGGCGGCGGTCAGTTGCACATCCACCCCGTCGCGGCTCACGCACTGACGGCTTTCGTCAAGGTGCAGGCCGGCCGCTTCCAGCTTCGGCTGATTGGCCAGGCCCCGGGCGCGGCGCAGCAACGCCTGGATGCGCAGTTGCAGCTCTTCGGGGTGGAAGGGTTTGCTCAGGTAATCGTCAGCCCCGGCCTTCAGCCCTTCGATGCGCTCGGCCCAGGAGCCGCGGGCGGTGAGGATCAATACCGGTGTGGCCAGGCCAGCGGCACGCCACTGGGCCAGCACGTCCAGGCCGGGCAAGCCAGGCAGGCCGAGGTCCAGGATGATCAGGTCGTAAGGCTCGCTTTGCCCCTGGTAAACCGCGTCACGGCCATCAGCCAGCCAGTCCACGGCATAGCCCTGGCACTGCAGGCCGGCGGTCAGTTCATCGGCCAACGGTACGTTGTCCTCGACAAGCAACAGGCGCATTCAGTCATCTTCCTCGTCTTTGAGCAGGGCGCCGGTGCTGGCATCGAGCTTGATCTCGCGCACCACACCTTCAGTCGTCAGCAACTCGACTTCATATTCATAGCGATCATCGTCTTCTTCCAGCTCGGCTTCCAGCAGACGCGCCCCGGGGTGACGCCCCAGGGCGGTCTCGAGCAGCTGTTCGAGCGGCAGGATGATGCCCTTCTGACGGAGCTTCAGGGCTTCATCCTGGTCCAGGTCGCGGGCAACAGCCAGGGAGCAGACGGCAAGCAGCGAGAGCGCCAGGTAACGTGCCGTCCGGGATACATGGATCATCAGCTGTCTCGTTCGTCCTTGAGCACCTCACCGGTCTTGGCATCCATGTCGACGTCCCATTCGACGTTCTGCGTATCACGCAGCTCGACCTTGTAGATGTAGCGGCCGTACTCGTCTTCAAGTTCCGAGTCAGTGACGGTGGCGCCTGGGTGCTTGGCCACGGCAGCGGCCTTGAGCTCGTCCAGCGACTTGATGGTCTTGGCGTTGACCAGTTTGACCACTTCGTCAGGCTGAACGTCCTTGGCGAAGGCGGCATTGGCGCCCAGGGCGAGGGCAGCGGCGGTGATCAGGGCAGTCATGGTTTTCATCGTTCTTCTCTCCTGAGAACTGTGCAAGTTGTCTACGGGGTTAAGATTAACCAGCGGTCCTTAATTCAACCTGAAAACAGCTGGCGGCATGATAGCGCAGTTACGCCGCCAACCCGACTCGACGCCGTGCAAGGTGCGGCCTTGCGCTGCGAAAGGGCCAATACAGGCACCTACAGGTGTGTTATCTGTAATGGCCCCCTCGCAGCACAAGGCTGCTCCTATGCCCAAGAGACCCGCCATGAGCGCCATCCACATCAAATACCCCGCCCTCACCTTCAAGGCCGGCCAGCGTGCCTTGCGACACATCCGCGAGCGTGGCCTGCTGGCGGCCGATGTCGGGGTATTGCCGGGCGCGGCGGGTGGGCCGAAGCCGCTGGGCATCCAGGGCCTGGACCTGGCGCTGTTCGGCGAGTGGCTACCCTCGGCACCCCGTCAGCGTGCCCTGATCGGTGCTTCGATCGGTGCCTGGCGCTTTGCCAGCGCCTGCCTCGACGACCCGGTCGCCGGCATCCGTCGCCTGGGCGAGCTATACACCGAGCAGGATTTCGCCAAGGGCGTCACCCCGGCCGAAATCAGCCGCAGTTGCCAACGCATGCTCGATGACCTGCTGGAGGGCCGCGACGGCCAGCTGCTGGCCAACCCGCACTACCGCCTGAACATCCTGGTGGTGAAAAGCCATGGCCAGCTCGCTCACGACCATCGCGGCCGCCTGGGGCTGGGCCTGGGCTCGGTGGTTGCCAGTAACCTTTTGGGCCGTTCGCGCCTGGCCCGTCACTTCGAGCGCATCATTCTGCACGATGGGCGCGCCGCGCCTCCGCTCGACACGCTGACCGACTTCCCCTCACGCTACCTGCCGCTGGACTTGACCAACCTGCGCCACGCCCTGCTCGCTTCCGGGTCGATACCGATGGTCATGCAGGGCGTGAAAGACATCCCCGGCGCCGGCGCCGGCACCTACCGCGACGGCGGCCTGCTCGACTATCACCTCGACCTGCCCTATCGCGGCGACGACCTGGTGCTGTACCCGCACTTCACCGACAAGGTGGTACCCGGCTGGTTCGACAAGGCCCTGCCCTGGCGCAAGGGCGATGCCACCCGCCTGCAAAACGTGCTGCTGATGACGCCTTCGCCGCAATACCTGGCCGCCCTGCCCTACGGCAAGCTGCCCGACCGCAACGACTTCAAGCGCTTCATGGGCGATGCGCCAGGGCGCAAGCGCTATTGGTACAAGGCCATTGCCGAAAGCCAGCGCCTGGGGGATGAACTGCTGGAACTGACCGCCACCGGGCGGCTGCATGAACGCCTGCAAGCCTTGTAGCGGCCATGCTGGTAGACTGCGCGCATTATTGATTCACACAGAGTTATGACAGCGTGGAAATTTTCAAGGAATTCACATTCGAATCGGCCCACCGCCTGCCCCACGTCCCTGAAGGGCACAAATGCGGCCGTTTGCATGGCCACTCGTTCAAGGTCGGCCTGCACCTGACCGGCCCGCTCGACCCGCACACGGGCTGGATCCGCGACTTCGCCGAGGTCAAGGCGATCTTCAAGCCGATCTATGATCAGCTGGACCACAACTACCTGAACGACATCCCCGGTCTGGAAAACCCCACCAGCGAAGTGATCGCCAAGTGGATCTGGGACCAGGTCAAGCCGCTGATGCCGGAGCTGTCCAAGGTTCGCATCCACGAAACCTGCACCAGCGGTTGCGAATACACCGGCGACTGATTCGCCCGGCTCACTGGCCCTGCGCGCTGCCCATGGCATCGCGCAGGAAGCTGGGGGCGATGTAGCGCTGGTAGTGCGCCTCTGAAAGCAGGAAGAACTCGCGATCGATCGCATCGCGCAATTGGGGCAGTTCCCAGTCACGGAACTCCGGCAGCAACACCATGCCATAGGCCTCCAGGTCACGGATCATCCGCGCCCCGCGGGCAATCAGCTGGTAAGCCCAGCAATACACCGACTGCTGCTCGACAAAGCGGATGGAGCGCTGCTCCAGTTGCTGGCGCAGCAGGCCTTTGTCGAACACCTCAAGCTTGGCCATCATTACCTGCACCAGCAGCTGCTCAAGGCGCAACCACACGGCGCGCTTCTGCGTGTCGTCGTAGCCGTTCCAGTTGATCACTTCGTGGTGAAAACGCTTGCAGCCACGGCACACCGTGTCTCCGTACACCGTGGAGCACAGGCCGACGCAAGGGGTTTTGATGGACTTGTTGGACATGAAAAACAACAGCTTGGCGATGGAACACAGGCCCATGTTAGCCCTTTGTCTAACCAGGGTCACTCGTTAAAGTCATGAACACCGCCTTACCTTCAGGCTTTTTTTACCGTAGAATCACCCGGCCTTTTCAAAGGCAACAATGTCCGTTGGAAGCTGTTTTCAAAGCGTCACGAGCACAGTTGATCCGGTAGAACGGCGTTGGCCCGGGCCATGCATCCCTCGCATGCCCGCGCCAGCCCTCATCAGTCCCCGTTCTGCAGGCGTAAAACTTTGAAAGCAGCTTCTGTAAGGATTCCTTGCGACCCTGGTTGGGCGGCCCACAAAGCCGCGGCAGCGCATGGGTGCATTGAATGCTGGATAAGCGTCCCGGACCCCCTTTAGGGACCACTGATGAGGGAAATAACTGTGCTTGAAGCCTACCGCAAACACATCGAAGAGCGCGCCGCCCTGGGTATCGTTCCCCAGCCGCTGAACGCCGAACAAACTGCAGGCCTGGTCGAGCTGCTGAAAAACCCGCCGGCCGGCGAAGAAGCCTTCCTCGTAGACCTGATCACCAACCGCGTACCGCCAGGGGTCGACGAAGCTGCCTACGTCAAGGCCGCTTTCCTCTCCGCCGTCGCCAAGGGCGAAGCCAAGTCGCCACTGATCGACCGCAAGCACGCCACCGAACTGCTGGGCACCATGCAGGGCGGCTACAACATCGAAACGCTGGTCGCACTGCTGGATGACGCCGAACTGGGCGCCGTCGCGGCCGAACAGCTCAAGCACACCCTGCTGATGTTCGATGCCTTCCACGACGTGGCCGAAAAAGCCAAGGCCGGCAACACGCACGCCAAGGCCGTCCTGGAATCCTGGGCTGCCGGCGAGTGGTTCACCTCGCGCCCGGCCATCGCCGACAAGTACACCCTGACCGTGTTCAAGGTGCCTGGCGAAACCAACACCGACGACCTGTCGCCTGCCCCGGACGCCTGGTCGCGCCCTGACATTCCGCTGCACGCCCTGGCCATGCTGAAAATGGCCCGCGACGGCATCGAGCCGCAGCAGCCTGGTTCGGTCGGCCCGCTGGCCCAGATCGAAGCCGTCAAGGCCAAGGGCTTCCCGGTTGCCTATGTCGGCGACGTGGTCGGTACCGGTTCCTCGCGTAAATCCGCTACCAACTCGGTACTGTGGTTCTTCGGCGACGACATCCCTTACGTGCCGAACAAGCGCGCCGGTGGTTTCTGCTTCGGCACCAAGATCGCCCCGATCTTCTACAACACCATGGAAGACGCCGGCGCCCTGCCGATCGAATTCGACTGCACCAACCTGGGCATGGGCGACGTCATCGACGTTTACCCATACAAAGGTGAAGTACGCCGTCACGACAGCGACGAACTGGTCACCACCTTCGAGCTGAAAACCGAAGTGCTGCTGGATGAAGTCCGCGCTGGCGGCCGTATCCCGCTGATCGTCGGCCGTGGCCTGACCGAAAAAGCCCGTGCCGAGCTGGGCCTGGGTGCTTCCGACCTGTTCAAGAAACCAGAGCAGCCTGCCGATTCCGGCAAGGGCTTCACCCTGGCGCAGAAAATGGTCGGCCGTGCCTGTGGCCTGCCAGAAGGCCAGGGCGTGCGCCCAGGCGCCTACTGCGAGCCAAAAATGACCACCGTCGGCTCCCAGGACACCACTGGCCCGATGACGCGCGACGAACTGAAAGACCTGGCATGCCTGGGCTTCTCTGCTGACCTGGTCATGCAGTCGTTCTGCCACACCGCGGCCTATCCGAAGCCGATCGACGTCACCACCCACCACACCCTGCCAGACTTCATCCGCACCCGTGGCGGCGTGTCGCTGCGCCCGGGCGACGGCATCATCCACAGCTGGCTGAACCGCATGCTGATGCCTGACACCGTAGGTACCGGTGGCGACTCGCACACCCGCTTCCCGATCGGCATCTCGTTCCCGGCCGGTTCCGGCCTGGTGGCCTTCGCTGCCGCCACCGGCGTCATGCCACTGGACATGCCAGAATCGATCCTGGTGCGCTTCAAGGGCAAACTGCAGCCAGGCATCACCCTGCGTGACCTGGTTCATGCCATCCCTTACTACGCCATCCAGAAGGGCCTGCTGACCGTCGAGAAGAAAGGCAAGAAAAACGCCTTCTCCGGCCGCATCCTGGAAATCGAAGGCCTGGACGACCTGACCGTCGAGCAAGCCTTCGAGCTGTCCGATGCCTCGGCCGAGCGTTCCGCTGCCGGTTGCACCATCAAGCTGCCGGAAAAGGCCATCGCCGAGTACCTGCAGTCCAACATCACCCTGCTGCGCTGGATGATCGGCGAAGGCTACGGCGATGCCCGCACCCTGGAGCGCCGCGCCCAGGCCATGGAAGCCTGGCTGGCCAAGCCTGAGCTGCTGTCGGCCGACGCCGATGCCGAATACGCCGAAATCATCGAAATCGACCTGGCCGACGTCAAGGAGCCTGTGCTCTGCGCGCCGAACGACCCGGACGATGCCCGCCTGCTGTCCTCGGTACAAGGCGAGAAGATCGACGAAGTGTTCATCGGTTCGTGCATGACCAACATTGGTCACTTCCGCGCTGCCGGCAAGCTGCTGGAGAAGGTCAAGGGTGGCATTCCGACCCGTCTGTGGCTGGCTCCGCCAACCAAGATGGACGCTCACCAGCTGACCGAAGAAGGCTACTACGGCATCTACGGCAAGGCCGGTGCACGCATGGAAATGCCAGGCTGCTCGCTGTGCATGGGCAACCAGGCACGTGTGCAGACCGGTTCGACCGTGGTCTCCACCTCGACCCGTAACTTCCCGAACCGTCTGGGCGACGCGACCAACGTGTACCTGGCATCGGCCGAGCTGGCCGCTGTCGCTTCGATCATCGGCAAACTGCCGACCGTCGAAGAGTACATGCAGTACGCGAAAGACATCGACAGCATGGCTGCCGACGTTTACCGCTACCTGAGCTTCGACCAGATCGCCGAGTTCCGCGAAGCGGCAGCCAACGCCAAGATCCCGGTGGTCCAGGCGTAAGCTGAGTTACACGTTGTAAACAAAGCCCCGGCAGCGATGCCGGGGCTTTGTTGTTTTGGCCTGTGCCGGCCGCTTCGCGGCTAAAGCCGCTCTTACAGGGCCCCCACGGTGTTCGAGACCTGCGCATGCCCTTGTAGGAGCGGCTTTAGCCGCGAAGCGGCCGGCACAGGCCACCTCATATCACAAACAAGTCCACGAACCTGTGCACAGCCGTGCCTTCCAGCTTCTGCTGGTCCTTGCACAGTTCGAAAACCTGCTGACACCGCTGCCGGGCAAAGCGGGTCGCCAGGTTGGCCCTGAACTTGGCCTCCAGCAACGGTATCCCCTCCCCGCGCCGCCGACGATGCCCGATCGGGTACTCCACCACCACCTGCTCGGTGCTGCTGCCATCCTTGAAGAACACCTGCAGCGCGTTGGCGATCGAACGCTTGTCCGGCTCCAGGTACTCGCGACTGAAGCGCGGGTCTTCCACCACCTCCATCTTCTCGCGCAGGCGGTCGATACTGGGGTGGTTGGCATGGAAGGCGTCCTCATAATGCTCGGCCACCAGATGACCAAAGATCAGTGGCACGGCCACCATGTACTGCAGGCAGTGGTCACGGTCGGCGGCATTGGCCAGTGGGCCGCTCTTGGAGATGATGCGGATCGCTGATTCCTGGGTGGTGATGACGATGCGGTCGACTTCATGCAGACGATTACGCACAAGTGGATGCAGGGTGACTGCTGCTTCACACGCGGTCTGCGCATGGAACTCGGCAGGGAAACTGACCTTGAACAGCACGTTCTCCATCACATAGCTGCCCAACGCCTGGGGCAGGCGCAGCTCGTACTGCCCGGCGGGCTTGAGCGCCAGGTCTTTGTTGGTATGGCTGAACGAAACATCGTAGAACCCCCACTGCGACGCCGTGAGCACGCCCGGCACGCCCATTTCCCCACGCAAGGCGATGTCGGCCAGGCGCACACCTCGGCTGGAGGCGTCACCCGCAGCCCAGGACTTGCGCGAACCGGCGTTGGGCGCATGGCGATAGGTGCGAAGGGCCTGGCCGTCGACGAAGGCGTGGGACAAGGCCGAGAGCATCTGCTCACGATTGGCCCCCATCAGCCTGGCGCACACGGCGGTCGAGGCGACCTTCACCAGAATCACGTGATCGAGGCCGACACGGTTGAAGGCGTTTTCCAGCGCCAGCACGCCCTGGATCTCATGCGCCATGACCATGGCCTCCAGCACATCACGCATCAGCAGTGGCTCTTCACCCGCGGCAACCCGTTTCTGTGACAGGTGGTCAGCCACTGCAAGGATGCCGCCAAGGTTGTCCGAGGGATGAGCCCATTCGGCGGCCAGCCAGGTGTCGTTGTAGTCCAGCCAGCGCACCGTGCAGCCAATGTCCCAGGCGGCCTTGACCGGGTCGAGGCGATAGGAGGTACCGGGGACGCGAGCACCATTCGGGACCAGCGTGCCTTCCACCTGGGGGCCAAGGAGCTTGGTGCACTCAGGGAAGCGCAAGGCGAGAAGGCCGCAACCGAGGGTGTCCATCAGGCAGTTGCGCGCGGTGTCCAGGGCCTCGCGGGATTCGACCCGGTAGCCGAGGGCGTAATCGGCCAGGGTTTGTAGCACCCGGTCGTAATCCGGGCGGTCGTTGAGGTCTACGTTGGCGCTCATATCCAGCTCCCTTCAGAATTGCCGGGGCTGCTGCGCAGCCCTTCGCGGGCTTGCCCGCTCCCACAGGTTGACCACGGCATTCAGAACCTGTGGTTACCCTGTGGGAACGGGCAAGCCCGCGAAGGGCCGCTTGGCGGCCCCAACGAACTAAAGCCGAGCGCCAGTGGTGCGTTAGAAGCTGTCGCCAGGCACGCGAACCCAGCCCTCCATCAGCACGCGAGCACTACGGCTCATGATTGCCTTGGTTACCGTCCACTCACCATTCACCTGGCGTGCCTCGGCCCCGACCCGCAGGGTGCCCGAAGGATGACCGAAACGCACAGCGCTGCGCTCGCCCCCGCCAGCGGCGAGGTTGACCAGCGTGCCCGGAATGGCCGCCGCAGTGCCAATTGCCACCGCAGCCGTACCCATCATGGCATGGTGCAGCTTGCCCATCGACAAGGCCCGCACCAGCAGGTCGATCTCACCGGCCTGCACCGCCTTGCCACTGGAGGCAGTGTAGGTGTTCGGCGGCGCGACGAACGCCACTTTCGGCGTGTGCTGACGCCCGGCAGCCTGGTCGACGTTGTCGATAAGCCCCATGCGCACGGCGCCATAGGCGCGAATGGTCTCGAAGCGCAGCAGTGCCTGCGGATCGCCGTTGATGGCGTCCTGCAGTTCGGTACCGGTGTAGCCGATATCGGCAGCATTGACAAAAATGGTCGGGATGCCGGCATTGATCAAGGTCGCCTTGAACGTACCGACCCCCGGCACTTCCAGGTCATCGACCAGATTGCCAGTGGGGAACATGGCACCGCCACCGCCGTCTTCATCGGCTGCAGGGTCAAGAAACTCCAGCTGCACCTCGGCCGCCGGGAAGGTGACTCCGTCCAGCTCAAAGTCGCCGGTTTCCTGCACTTCACCTTCAGTGATCGGAACGTGGGCGATGATGGTCTTGCCGATATTCGCCTGCCAGATACGCACGGTGGCGATACCGTTGCGCGGAATACGCGCCGGGTCGACCAGGCCACTGCTGATGGCAAACGAACCGACCGCAGCGGACAGGTTGCCGCAGTTGCCGCTCCAGTCGACGAAGGCCTTGTCGATGCTGACCTGGCCGAACAGGTAGTCGACATCGTGCTCGGGCTTGATGCTTTGCGACAGGATGACGGTCTTGCTGGTGCTCGACGTGGCGCCGCCCATGCCGTCGATCTGCTTGCCGTAAGGGTCGGGGCTGCCGATTACCCGCAGCAGCAGCGCATCGCGAGCGGGACCTGGAATTTGCGCCTGCTCGGGCAGGTCCTGCAGGCGGAAGAACACGCCTTTGCTGGTGCCGCCGCGGATGTAGGTGGCGGGGATTTTGATCTGGGGTACATGTGCCATTTTCTTGGGCATCCTGATAGTCCGGTGAAATACCCTGGGGCTGCCTTGCAGCCCTTTCGCGACACAAGGCCGCTCCCACAGGTACTGCGCCGCCCTTTGTGGGAGCGGCCTTGTGTCGCGAAAGGGCCGCAAAGCGGCCCCCGATTCATGCTCAGGCGGTCGCTTCGAGGAAGTCCTGGGCAAAGCGCTGCAGCACCCCGCCCGCTTCGTAGATCGACACTTCCTCGGCGGTGTCCAGACGGCAGGTCACCGGTACCTCAAGGCGCTCGCCATTGGCACGGGTAACCACCAGGGTCAGGGTCGCCCGTGGCGTACGCGCACCCAGCACGTCATAGGTTTCGCTGCCATCCAGGCCCAGGGTCTTGCGGTCGGTGCCCGGCTTGAACTCCAGCGGCAGCACGCCCATGCCTACCAGATTGGTGCGGTGAATACGCTCGAAGCCTTCGGCCACGATCGCCTCGACACCGGCCAGACGCACGCCCTTGGCCGCCCAGTCACGGGACGAACCCTGGCCGTAGTCGGCACCGGCGACAATGATCAGCGGCTGCTTGCGCTGCATGTAGGTCTCGATCGCCTCCCACATGCGGGTAACCTTGCCTTCCGGCTCGATACGCGCCAGCGAGCCCTGTTTCACGCTGCCATCGTCATTGCGCACCATTTCGTTGAACAGCTTGGGGTTGGCGAAGGTGGCGCGCTGGGCGGTCAGGTGGTCGCCACGGTGGGTAGCGTAGGAGTTGAAGTCTTCTTCCGGCAGGCCCATTTTCGCCAGGTATTCACCGGCGGCGCTGTCGAGCATGATGGCGTTGGACGGCGACAGGTGGTCGGTGGTGATGTTGTCCGGCAGCACCGCCAGCGGGCGCATGCCACGCAACGTGCGCTCGCCGGCCAGGGCACCCTCCCAGTAGGGAGGGCGGCGGATGTAGGTGCTCATCGGGCGCCAATCATACAGCGGCGCAACTTTCGGCCCGCGGTCTTCCTCGATGGCGAACATCGGGATGTACACCTTGCGGAACTGCTCCGGCTTGACCGCTGCACGCACCACCGCATCGATTTCTTCGTCGCTGGGCCAGATGTCCTTGAGGCGGATTTCCTTGCCATCGACCACCCCCAGCACATCCTTCTCGATGTCGAAACGAATGGTACCGGCAATGGCATACGCCACCACCAGCGGTGGCGAGGCCAGGAAGGCCTGCTTGGCGTACGGGTGGATACGCCCGTCGAAGTTGCGGTTACCCGACAACACGGCAGTGGCGTACAGGTCGCGGTCGATGATTTCTTGCTGGATCACCGGGTCCAGGGCGCCGGACATACCGTTGCAGGTGGTGCAGGCGAAGGCGACGATGCCAAAGCCAAGTTGCTCCAGCTCCTTCTCCAGCCCTGCTTCCTCCAGGTACAGCTGCACGGCCTTGGAGCCGGGAGCCAGCGACGACTTGACCCACGGCTTGCGGGTCAGGCCCAGCTTGTTGGCATTGCGCGCAATCAGGCCTGCGGCAATCACGTTGCGCGGGTTGCTGGTGTTGGTGCAACTGGTGATAGCAGCGATGATCACCGCGCCGTCCGGCATCTGCCCCGGCACTTCTTCCCAGCTGCCGGCGATGCCTTTGGCTGCCAGGTCGCTGGTGGCGACGCGGGCATGCGGGTTGGACGGGCCGGCCATGTTGCGTACCACGCTCGACAGGTCGAAGCTCAGGGTGCGCTCGTAGACGGCGCCGCCCAGGCTGTCAGCCCACAGGCCGGTGGCCTTGGCGTAGGTTTCCACAAGCTTGACCTGCTGCTCTTCACGGCCGGTCAGGCGCAGGTAGTCGATGGTCTGCTGGTCGATGGCGAACATCGCCGCCGTGGCGCCGTATTCCGGGGCCATGTTGGAAATGGTGGCGCGGTCGCCCAAGGTCAGGGCGCGGGCACCCTCGCCATGGAACTCCAGGTAAGCGCCGACCACTTTCTGCTTGCGCAGGAATTCGGTCAAGGCCAGTACCAGGTCGGTGGCAGTGATGTTCGGGGCCAGTTTGCCAGTCAGCTCGACGCCGACGATCTCCGGCAGACGCATCCAGGAGGCGCGGCCGAGCATCACGTTTTCGGCTTCCAGGCCGCCTACGCCGATGGCGATCACACCCAGTGCATCGACATGCGGCGTGTGGCTGTCGGTGCCGACGCAGGTGTCCGGGTAGGCTACGCCGCGGTCGCTGTGGACCACCGGTGACATCTTCTCCAGGTTGATCTGGTGCATGATGCCGTTGCCCGGCTGGATCACGTCGACGTTCTTGAACGCCTTCTTGGTCCAGTTGATGAAGTGGAAGCGGTCTTCGTTGCGGCGATCTTCGATGGCGCGGTTCTTTTCGAAGGCCTGCGGGTCGAAACCACCACACTCGACGGCCAGCGAGTGGTCGACGATCAATTGCACCGGCACCACCGGGTTGACCTGGGCCGGGTCGCCGCCTTTATCGGCAATGGCGTCACGCAGGCCGGCAAGGTCGACCAGCGCAGTCTGGCCGAGGATGTCATGGCACACCACGCGGGCCGGGAACCACGGGAAGTCGAGGTCGCGCTTGCGTTCGATCAGCTGGCTCAGCGAGGCATCGAGCGTAGCAGGGTCGCAGCGGCGCACCAGGTTCTCGGCGAGCACGCGGGACGTGTATGGCAAGCCGTCGTAGGCGCCGGGCTTGATCGCCTCGACCGCCGCGCGGGCATCGAAGTAGTCCAGGTCGGTGCCTGGCAGGTGCTTGCGGTATGCAGTGTTCATCATGGAATCAGGCTCGGTCACAGGATTCGGAAGGTTTCACCGTACCTGTGGGAGCGGGCGTGCCCGCGAATGCGTCAGCAGGTGCACAGTGGTTGCAAGGCCGGCGCATTCGGGGGCACGCCCGCTCCCACAAGGGGAACGGGTTGCCTCTCTATAGCTATTCAGCGCCGCTCGATCGGCACGAACTGGCGCTGTTCGACGCCGACATACTCGGCGCTCGGGCGGATGATGCGGTTGTTGGCGCGCTGCTCGAAGACGTGCGCCGCCCAGCCGGTCAGCCGCGAGCAGACGAAGATCGGGGTGAACAGCTTGGTCGGAATGCCCATGAAGTGGTACGCCGAGGCATGGTAGAAGTCGGCGTTGGGGAACAGGCGCTTCTGCTCCCACATGGTCTTGTCGATGGCTTCGGACACCGGGTACAGCACCTTGTCACCCACTTCATCAGCCAGCTGCTTCGACCAGCCCTTGATCACCTCGTTGCGCGGGTCGGACTCTTTGTAGATGGCATGGCCAAAGCCCATGATCTTGTCTTTGCGCTCGAGCATGCGCAGCAGCTCGGCGGTGGCTTCCTGCGGGCTCTGGAAGCGTTCGATCAGTTCCATCGCAGCCTCGTTGGCACCGCCGTGCAGCGGGCCACGCAGCGAGCCGATGGCTGCGGTAACGCAGGAGTACAAGTCAGACAGGGTCGACGCGCAGACGCGGGCAGTGAATGTCGAGGCGTTGAATTCGTGTTCAGCGTAGAGAATCAGCGACACGTTCATGACCTTGACGTGCAGCTCGCTCGGCTTCTTGCCGTGCAGCAGGTGCAGGAAGTGGCCACCCAAGGTGTCTTCATCAGTGGTGCAGTCGATGCGTACGCCATGGTGGGTGAAGCGGTACCAGTAGCACATCACGGCCGGGAACAGCGCCAGCAGGCGGTCGGTCTTGTCGCGCTGGGCTTCGAAGGTCAGTTCTGGTTCGAGGGTGCCCAGTACCGAGCAACCGGTGCGCATGACGTCCATCGGGTGGGCATCGCGCGGGATGCGCTCAAGCACTTCCTTCAAGGCTTGCGGCAGGTCACGCAGGCCCTTGAGCTTGCGCTTGTAGTCGGCCAGTTCGGCCTGGGTTGGCAGCTCGCCGTACAGCAGCAGGTAGGCGACTTCTTCGAACTCGGCACCGGCGGCCAGGTCACGCACATCATAACCACGGTAGGTCAGCCCGGCACCGGCCTGGCCCACGGTCGACAGTGCAGTCTGGCCGGCCACCTGGCCACGCAGGCCTGCGCCACTGAGTACTTTTGCTTCGGCCATGGTGTTTCTCCTTTCTTGAATTTGTTATGGATGCTTTCTGGCTAATTCGGGCGCTAGCGCTTAGCCCTTCTTCTGGGCAAACAGTGCATCGAGGCTCTGCTCGAAGGCGTGATAACCAATGGCATCGTAAAGCTCCATGCGAGTCTGCATGGTGTCGATCACGTTCTTTTGCGTGCCGTCACGGCGGAGCGCGGTATACACGTTCTCGGCTGCTTTGTTCATGGCACGGAATGCCGACAGCGGGTACAACACCAACGACACGTCGACCGAGGCCAACTCTTCGGTTGTGTACAGCGGCGTGGCACCGAACTCGGTGATGTTGGCCAGGATCGGTGCCTTCACCCGATCAGCGAAAGTCTTGTACATCTGCAGTTCGGTGATGGCTTCCGGGAAAATCATGTCGGCGCCAGCTTCGACACACGCTTCGGCACGGTCCAAAGCGGCGTTCAGGCCTTCGACGGCCAGCGCATCGGTACGCGCCATGATCACGAAGCTGTCATCGCTGCGGGCGTCGACGGCAGCTTTGATACGGTCGACCATTTCCTGCTGGCTGACAATTTCCTTGTTGGGACGGTGGCCACAACGCTTGGCGCCAACCTGGTCCTCGATATGGATGGCGGCAGCGCCGAACTTGCTCATCGAGCGCACGGTACGGGCAACGTTGAAAGCCGAAGCGCCGAAGCCGGTGTCGACATCCACCAGCAGCGGCAGGTCGCACACGTCGGTGATGCGACGCACGTCGGTGAGCACGTCGTCCAGGCCAGTGATGCCCAGGTCTGGCAGGCCCAGGGAGCCGGCAGCCACGCCGCCACCTGACAGGTAGATGGCCTTGAAGCCGGCGCGCTTGGCCAGCAGGGCATGGTTGGCGTTGATGGCGCCAACCACCTGCAGCGGATGCTCAGCGGCAACGGCGTCACGGAAACGCTGACCGGGGGTGCTCTTGACTGTCATTTCTCACCTCGTGTGCTGTTGTTGTGGGCGTCCAGGTAGTGACGCTCGATATTGCGCTTGGACGCGCCGATGTGGCGGCGCATCAGGAGTTCGGCCAGTTCGCCGTCACGGTCGGCGATGGCATCAAGAATGCGATGGTGTTCGGCAAAGGCCTGGCGTGGCCGGTTAGGCGTGGCAGAGAACTGGATACGGTACATGCGCACCAGCTGGTACAGCTCGCCGCAGAGCATCTTGACCAGGGTCTGGTTGCCGCTACCCTGAATAATCCGGTAATGGAAGTCGTAGTCGCCTTCCTGCTGGTAGTAGCCCAGGCCGGCCTGGAACGCGGCATCGCGCTCATGGGTGTCGAGCACCCGGCGCAGTTCGTCGATGTCGGCCTGGCTCATGCGTTCGGCGGCCAGGCGACAGGCCATGCCTTCCAGCGACTCGCGGATTTCGTACAGCTCGATCAGCTCGGCGTGGTTGAGCGATACCACTCGCGCGCCCACATGCGGCACGCGCACCAGTAGGCGCTGGCCTTCAAGGCGGTGAATAGCCTCGCGTAGCGGCCCGCGGCTGATGCCATAGGTGCGCGCCAACTCCGGCTCGGAAATCTTGCTGCCGGGGGCGATATCACCCTTGACAATGGCCGCCTGGATGCGTCGGAAGACGTTTTCGGAGAGGGTTTCCGTTTCGTCTGTCAGCACCGGGCCGGGGGTGGAAAGGTCCTGCATATTGTCGACACCTTTTAAAACTCTTGGTCAGAAACTAGCGAAACAAGACCTGCAAGTCAAAGACAAAATGAACATTGTCGACAATCGTCTAATCGCGAACTATCACCACTTCAACGCTGTCAGATCGCGCACCGCTGGCGTCAAGACGTCGGCGTGATAGAATGCCGCGCCTCCGATGGGGTATGGATAGCCTGTCTGTCATGCATTCGTGCCTGTTGACAGATAAACGAGGAAGCTTGCGCAGTAATTGCCAGTCACCTTGACCTGAACCTTGCCTAGAACCTTGCAATGCACCGCGCCAGGAATATGAGACTTACACCCGTTTTATTGCTGCTATGCCTCACCCTGCTGCCGGCCCTTGGCCAGGCTGCGGGCAAGACCGTGTATGGTCTCAACGAATACGCACATCTGGGCGACCTGGACCTGGAAGTGGCCGCCAAGCTCGACACCGGTGCCAAGACCGCGTCGCTCAGCGCCCGCGACATCAAGCGGTTCAAGCGCAATGGCGAAAGCTGGGTACGCTTCTACCTCGCCATCGATGCGGCCCATTCGCACCCGATCGAACGCCCACTGGCACGCGTCAGCAAGATCAAGCGCCGGGCCGGCGACTATGATGCCGAATCGGGCAAGGCCTACACGGCCCGCCCGGTCATCGAACTCGAAATCTGCATGGGCCAGACCAGGCGCACCATCGAAGTCAACCTCACCGACCGCAGCGCGTTCCAGTTCCCGCTGCTGATCGGTTCCGAGGCACTCAAGCACTTCGACGCACTGGTTGACCCAAGCCTTAAATATGCGGCCGGCAAACCTGCCTGTGCCACCGACGCTCCCAAAGCAGAGTAATCCCGATGCGCTCTCTTACCCTCCATCTGAAAGTCCTGATCACCGTGCTGGTGCTATTGGGCGTGGCGGTCACGGCTTATCAGATCTTCGTGCTCGGCATCCCGGTGACCGAGGATGAAACCGACGACCTGTGGAACATCGACGCCAAGGTCGAGTTCGTGGCCAGCAGCAAGGACCCGGTCAAGGTGCAGATGTTCGTGCCACCGCTGAACCGCGACTACGTCAGCCTCAACGAGAGCTTCATCTCCAACAACTACGGGGTCAGCATCAACCGTGCCGACGGCAACCGCAAGGTTACCTGGTCGGCACGTCGCGCCAGTGGCAACCAGACCCTCTACTACCGCCTGGTACTGACCAAGCGCTACAGCAACGAGAAGACCAAGGTCAAAGGCCCGACCTTCCGTGACAGCCTGGCCGTCGAAGGCCCCGAGAAGATCGCCGCTGAAGCGCTGATGGCGCCTATACGCCAGCACTCGGCCGACGTCGAGACCTTCGTCAGCGAGACCATCAAGCGGGTCAACAACCTCAACGACGACAACGTCAAGCTGCTGCTGGCCGGCGACACTTCGGCAATGAAGAAGGCCCAGGTCATCGACCTGCTGCTGTCGATCGCCCACGTGCCGATGGAAAAGGTGCACACCATCCGCCTGCTGGCCGACACCCCGCAAACCCCGGAGCTGTGGCTGCGCAGCTTCAACGGCGACGACTGGCTGTACTTCAACCCGGACACCGGTGAGCAAGGCCTGCCGAGCGACCGCCTGCTGTGGTGGACCGGTGACGACAACCTGATCACCGTCGATGGCGGCAAGAAGGCCACCGTCACCTTCAGCATGAACAACAGCGAGATGAACGCCATCCGCCTGGCCAAGCTGACCGACGAGAACACCGACGCCGACTTCCTCGAATACTCGCTGTACGGCCTGCCGCTGCAAACCCAGCAAACCTTCATGATCATGGTCATGATCCCGATCGGCGTGCTGGTGATCCTGGTGCTGCGCAACCTGATCGGCATCCAGACCCTGGGCACATTCACCCCGGTGCTGATCGCCCTGGCGTTCCGCGAAACCCAGCTGGGCTTCGGTATCATGCTGTTCACGGTGATCACAGCCCTGGGCCTGTCGCTGCGCTCGTACCTGGAACACCTCAAGCTGCAGATGCTGCCACGCCTGTCGGTGGTCTTGACCTTCGTCGTGGTACTGATTGCCGCCATCAGCCTGTTCAGCCACAAGCTGGGCCTTGAACGCGGGCTGTCGGTAGCGCTGTTCCCGATGGTGATCCTGACCATGACCATCGAACGCCTGTCGATCACCTGGGAGGAGCGTGGTGGCGGCCATGCCATGAAAGTGGCCATCGGCACCCTGTTCGCCGCCTCCCTGGCACACCTGCTGATGATGGTGCCGGAGCTGGTGTACTTCGTGTTCACCTTCCCGGCGGTGCTGCTGATCCTGGTGGGCTTCATGCTGGCGATGGGCCGTTATCGCGGCTACCGCCTGACCGAGCTCGTGCGCTTCAAGGCCTTCCTGAACAAGGCAGACACCTGATGTTTGGCCTCATCAAGACGTGGAAAGCCCTGGAGGCCCGGGGCATCATGGGGATCAACCGGCGTAACGCGGACTATGTGCTGAAGTACAACAAGCGCAGCCTGTACCCGATCGTCGACGACAAGATCATCACCAAGGAGCGCGCACTGGCGGCCGGCATCCATGTGCCGGAAATGTACGGCATCATCGAGACCGAAAAAGAGATCGAGAAGCTCGACCAGATCATCGGCGGCCGCAGCGATTTCGTCATCAAGCCGGCGCAAGGTGCCGGCGGTGACGGCATCCTGGTAATCGCCGACCGCTTCGAGGACCGCTACCGCACAGTGTCGGGCAAGATCATCAGCCATGAGGAAATCGAGCACCAGATTTCCAGCATCCTCACTGGACTGTACTCCCTCGGCGGGCACCGCGACCGCGCGCTGATCGAGTACCGCGTGACCCCGGACCAGATATTCAAGAGCATCAGTTACGAAGGTGTACCGGATATCCGCATCATCGTACTGATGGGCTACCCGGTGATGGCCATGCTGCGCCTGCCGACTCGCCAGTCCGGCGGCAAGGCCAACCTGCACCAGGGCGCCATCGGTGTGGGTGTCGACCTGGCCACCGGCGTGACCCTGCGCGGCACCTGGCTGAACAACATCATCAGCAAGCACCCGGACACCACCAACGCGGTGGACGGCGTGCAACTGCCGAACTGGGACGGTTTCATGAAGCTGGCCGCTGGCTGCTATGAACTGTGCGGCCTGGGCTATATCGGCGTGGACATGGTGCTTGACCAGGACAAGGGCCCGCTGATTCTCGAGCTCAACGCCCGCCCGGGGCTGAACATCCAGATTGCCAACGATTGCGGCCTGACTCAGCGCACCCATGCCATCGAGGCGCACATCGAAGCACTGGCCAAGGAGGGTGTGACCGAAGACGCCGAGCAGCGGGTACGGGTAGCACAGGGTCTGTTCGGGCATGTGCCCAGCCGCTGAAATACAGGGGCTGCCTTGCAGCCCATTCGCAGCACAAGGTTGCTCTTGCAAGCACTGCAGTTGATTCATGCGCTTCGCTCAACCTGCAGGAACTGCCTTGTGCTGCGTATGGGCCAAACACAATGTTGAATGTCGTACCCAGCGCTAGGCGCTTTTCCTGCACAGGTCTACAATCGCCCTCCTCGCTTTTACATCGCCGTCCATACTGATGCCGACCTGCACGCTACACCCCCTGCCCTACCAGCCCGACCCTGCCGCCTATTTCGCCCACCTGCGCCAGGCCCCCGGTGCGATCCTGCTCGACAGCGCGCGCCCCGGTGCCGAACGCGGGCGTTTCGACCTGCTCAGCGCCTGGCCGCTGCAACAACTGCAGGCGCAGCCCGATGAAGATGGCCGCGTCTTCCTCCAGCGCCTGCGCGCTGGCCTGGCACAACTGGGCCACGCCGACTTGCCCAACGGTGTAGAGCTGCCCTTCGCCGGGGGCCTGATCGGCTACCTGAGCTACGACTTCGGCCGCCGCCTGGAACACCTGCCAAGTCTGGCCGTGGACGACCTGGGCTTGCCAGACGCACAACTGGGCCTGTATGCCTGGGCACTGGTCAGCGATCATCTGCTCGGCACCAGCCAGCTGGTGTTCCACCCGAGCCTGGCCGGCGACGAGCGCGAACGCCTGATCAGCCTGTTCCAGGACACCAGCGCCACCACCGGCGACTTCCGGCTGCTCGCGCCGATGGCCGGTGACCTGGAGCCGGAGCAATACAAAACCGCTTTCGACCAGGTACAACGCTACATCCAGGCCGGTGACTGCTACCAGATCAACCTCACCCAACGCTTTCGCGCACCCTGCCAAGGCGATCCATGGCGGGCCTACCAGGCCCTGCGCCAGGCCTGCCCGACCCCCTTCTCCGGCTACCAGCAACTGGCCGACGGCAGTACCCTGCTGAGCTTTTCGCCCGAGCGCTTCATCCGCGTCAGCCAGGGCCAGGTGGAAACCCGGCCGATCAAGGGCACCCGCCCACGCGCCAGCGACCCGGCGGAAGACCAGCGTAATGCCCAGGAGCTGCTGCACAGCCCGAAGGACCGCTCGGAAAACCTGATGATCGTCGACCTGCTGCGCAACGACCTGGGGCGCACGTGCGAGATTGGCTCAGTGAAGGTACCGGAACTGTTCAGCCTGGAGAGTTACCCCAATGTGCACCATCTGGTCAGCAGCATCACCGGCCAGCTGGCCAGCGACAAGGATGCGCTTGACCTGATCGGCGACAGCTTCCCTGGCGGCTCGATCACCGGCGCACCGAAGATCCGCGCCATGCAGATCATCGACGAACTGGAACCCGCGCGCCGCGCGCTGTACTGCGGCTCGCTGCTGTATGTGGATGTGCGCGGCGAAATGGACAGTTCGATCGCCATTCGCAGCTTGCTGATCAAAGATGGCCAGGTCAGTTGCTGGGGCGGCGGCGCGGTGGTAGCCGACTCGCAGTGGCAGGCCGAGTATGAAGAGTCGATCGCAAAAGTGCGGGTGCTGATGCAGACCCTGCAGGGCTTGTGAGCCCATCTAGACCACGATTTTTTTGTTACCATCCCCCTACTACGAGCGCACAGCGCCACAGCCAAGATGGAAACCGCCTGATGAGCCAACCCTTCGACGTCGCCGCCCTGGCCGCGACCTATGCCAACAAGTCCCCGCAGGACATCCTCAAGCTTGCCTTCGAGCACTTCGGTGATGACCTGTGGATCTCCTTCAGCGGCGCCGAGGATGTGGTGCTGGTCGACATGGCCTGGAAGCTGAACAAGCAGGTAAAGGTATTCAGCCTCGACACTGGGCGCCTGCACCCGGAGACCTACCGGTTCATCGACCAGGTACGCGAACAGTACAACCTGCCCATCGAGATCCTCAGCCCCGACCGCGCCAAGCTCGACCCGTTCGTCAAGGAAAAGGGCCTGTTCAGCTTCTACAAGGACGGCCATGGCGAGTGCTGCGGCATTCGCAAGATCGAGCCGCTGCGACGCAAGCTGGCCACCGTCAGCGCCTGGGCCACCGGCCAGCGCCGCGACCAAAGCCCGGGCACCCGCAGCCAGGTGGCGGCATTGGAAATCGACAGCGCCTTTTCCACGCCTGAGCGCACGCTGTACAAGTTCAACCCACTGGCGCAGATGAGCAGTGAAGAGGTATGGGGTTATATCCGCATGCTCGAGCTGCCGTACAACAGCCTGCACGAGCGTGGCTTCATCAGCATTGGCTGCGAGCCATGCACCCGCCCGGTGCTGCCAAACCAGCATGAGCGTGAAGGGCGCTGGTGGTGGGAAGAGTCGACGCAGAAGGAATGCGGGTTGCATGCGGGCAACCTGATCAGCAAGGCTTGAGATAGCTAGGGCGGCCTGTAGGAGCGGGTTTACCCGCGAAGAAGACACCGCGGTGGATGGCACGGGCTTCGCCCGTGTTCGCAGGCAAGCCCGCTCCCACAGGGATCGCGCCAGCTTTTAGACATTGAGCAAGGGCCGTTACTCCCACAGCGACCCCATCACCCCCCGAATCAGTGCACCGGCAGTTCGACGCCTTCGAACAATTCTTCCAGCTCTTGCTTGTTATGGCACTGAATGGCCTTGGCCATCACTTCACGGGTCAGGTGCGGGGCAAACTTCTCGATGAAGTCGCACATGAAGCCGCGCAGGAAGGTGCCACGACGGAAGCCGATCTTGGTGATGCTGGCTTCGAACAGCTCACTGGCATCCAGCGCCACCAAGTCACTGTCGAGCTTGGCGTCCACAGCCATGCCGGCAACGATACCCACGCCCAGCCCCAGGCGCACATACGTCTTGATCACGTCGGCGTCAGCCGCGGTGAAGACCACTTTTGGCGTGAGGCCGCGGTGATTGAAAGCCTCATCCAACTTCGAGCGCCCGGTGAAACCGAACACGTAGGTGACGATCGGGTATTCGGCGACGGCTTCCAGGGTCAGTTTCGGCAGCTTGGCCAGTGGGTGCCCCTGTGGCACCACAACGCAACGGTTCCACTTGTAGCACGGCATCATGATCAGGTCGCCGAACAGCTCCAGCGCCTCGGTGGCGATGGCGAAATCGACCGTACCGTCCGCAGCCATCTCGGCAATCTGCATGGGCGACCCCTGATGCATGTGCAGGGACACCTCCGGATACTGCTTGATGAAGCTGCTGATAACCGGCGGCAACGCATAGCGCGCCTGGGTGTGGGTGGTGGCGATGGACAGCGTGCCCTTCTTCTCGTTGGAGAACTCCTGGGCAATCTGCTTGATGCTCTCGACCTTGCGCAGGATTTCGCCTGCGGTATTGATGATGCGCTCACCGGCCGGGGTAACGCGGGTCAGATGCTTGCCGCTGCGGGCAAAGACTTCAACACCCAATTCGTCTTCGAGCAGGCGGATCTGCTTGCTGATACCTGGCTGGGAGGTATACAGGCTCTGCGCCGTCGCGGAGACGTTGAGGTCATGGTGCGCCACTTCCCAGATGTAGCGCAGTTGTTGAAGCTTCATAGGTTTCCCTCGGTTCAGCGGTGAGTCCGCGGCAGCAGGCAGCGACGATATATAACTATATTAGTGGTTCTGGAAATAAATCTAGAACTATTTTGTTACATGCCCGCGGAAATGGACTGCACCTATCTTCACGTTTTCCTACGCCCCAGATGCTGCGCCAAGGGCACCATGTACACCGGCACCGGCGACAGCTGCAGCAGCCGCACCGCCGTGCGCCCCAGCGGTACATCCACCCCGGCACCGGCACTGTGGCTACCGAATATCAACAGGTCGACGCTGAGCCGCTGGGCCTGGTCGAGAATCACCTGCGCCGGGTCGCCCTGACGCACACGCACGGCCTTGATCACCGCTAGGTCAGCCTCTTCGCCCAACTCGTCGCGAAAGTTTTCCAGCACACGCTGCTCTATGTTCGCCATCACTGTGTTCACCCCCTGGCTGTGCAATTGATCGAGCGTCTGCTCATCGAGGTAGCTTTGCAGGAGGGATTCGGCGAACTGGCCCATCGGCTCGACCGCGTGGATCACATACAACTCGGCACCGAACGTGCGCGCCAGGGCCAGCGCGTGTTGCATCACGAAAGGGGCGTAGACACCGAGGTCGGTGGCGTACAGCATGGAGCGGATCATTCGACCTCCTCGACTGCCGCAGCGGCAGAGCAAGCTTCAGCTTAGCAGCGCGCCGGACGCTCGCTTTGCCGTCCGGCGCGCTGCTGCCGTGGGCTGGAGGGCCCCGCCGAAGCCTCGGCCACCCTCAGGCCGGCCGGTCGCTGCTGTCGATGAAACTCAGCGCTTGGTACAGCATTTCAGTGCGCGGCATGCTGCAGCCTGCCGCCCGTGCGCGTGCCAGCGGCTCAGCGTAAATGGCCTCCAGCTCCAACGGGCGTTTGTGGACATGGTCGTGATACATACTCGGCCAGTAGTCGGGCATGCGCTCGGTCACCTGGAACAAGTGCTCGGCATAGCCCGCGGGCAGTACATGGCCACAGGCTGCCGCCCCCTGCACCACCTCGGCCATCAAGGCCTGTATCAGCTCGCGGCTATTGCTGTCGGCCATCAGTGGCGAAGTGCTGGCCCCCAGCAGCACCGACAGCCCGTTGTAAGGCACGTTCCACACCAGCTTCTGCCAGCGCGCCAAGGCCAGGTTCGGCATGGCCTGCGAGTCGATCCCCGCAGCCTGGAACAACCCGGCGCCTTCATTCACCAGCGCGACACCGAAATCGGTGGCCGGCCCACTGTGATACCCCAGGTTGACCGCCCCCAGCGCCTGGTGGCGGATTACACCTGGAGCCTGGCGGTTGACACAGATGAAGCACAGGCCGCCGAGCAGGTGCATGTCGCTGCGCAAGGCCGGACGCAACTGCTCCTCGACACCCAGGCCGTTCTGCAACAGCACCACCTTGGCGCCGGGCGCAGCAGCCTGGACGATCAACGGCGCCAACTGCTCGTTGCTGGTGGCCTTGGCCCCGATCAGGAGCCAGTCACAGGGCGGCATGTCGGCGGCACTGACGTAAGCCTGCACATTCATGTGCACTGCGCCATGCACGGCACTGTCCAGGCTCAGCCCGCGCTCACAAACGGCCTGGTACTCGCTGCGCAACAGAAAATGCACATCGAAACCGGCCCGGGCCAGCATCAACCCATAAAAGCCGCCGATGGCGCCACTGCCGATGATGCCGATGCGAGGGGGGTGCGAATGCATGCCAATCTCCAGGTAAAGGGTCAGCACTCTTTTTACACAGGTTACGTAGCGCTGGGCAGTCCATTCGCGCGCAACACCCTCGCTCAGGTAAAAACCCCACAATGACTGGGTTCAGCCCATTGTCGTGCCATCTGTAACGCGCTAAGGTTCGGCTCCCCGCTGCGATTATTCTTGCTGCTGGGCCGCACGGGGATAGTTGGCGGCCGGCACCCGTGACCTGACGAGTAACACGATGGCTGATTTACCGATCGATGACTTGAACGTTGCCTCCAACGAGACCCTGATCACCCCTGATCAGCTCAAGAAGGAAATCCCCCTCAGCGCCAAGGCCCTGCAGACCGTGACTGCCGGCCGTGAAGTGGTGCGCAATATTCTCGACGGCAAGGACCATCGCCTGTTCGTCGTGGTCGGCCCTTGCTCCATCCACGACATCAAGGCAGCCCACGAATACGCCGAGCGCCTGAAAGTGCTGGCCGAAGAAGTGTCCGATACGCTGTACCTGGTCATGCGCGTGTACTTCGAAAAGCCGCGCACCACCGTCGGCTGGAAAGGCCTGATCAACGATCCGTACCTGGATGACTCGTTCAAGATCCAGGACGGCCTGCACATCGGCCGCAAGCTGCTGCTGGACCTGGCCGAAATGGGCCTGCCGACCGCCACCGAAGCGCTCGACCCTATTTCGCCGCAGTACCTGCAAGACCTGATCAGCTGGTCGGCCATCGGTGCCCGCACCACCGAATCGCAAACACACCGCGAGATGGCCTCGGGCCTGTCCTCGGCGGTGGGTTTCAAGAACGGTACCGACGGCGGCCTGACCGTTGCCATCAATGCCCTGCAGTCGGTGTCCAAGCCGCACCGCTTCCTGGGCATCAACCAGGAGGGCGGCGTGTCGATCGTCACCACCAAGGGCAACCCATACGGCCACGTGGTACTGCGCGGCGGCAATGGCAAGCCGAACTACGACTCGGTCAGCGTCGCCCTGTGCGAACAGGACCTGGCCAAGGCCAAGATCAAGGCCAACATCATGGTCGACTGCAGCCATGCCAACTCCAACAAGGACCCGGCCCTGCAACCGCTGGTGATGGAGAACGTCGCCAATCAGATTCTCGAAGGCAACCAGTCGATCATCGGCCTGATGGTCGAAAGCCACCTGAACTGGGGCTGTCAGTCCATTCCGAAAAACCTGGACGATTTGCAGTATGGCGTGTCGATCACGGACGCCTGCATCGACTGGTCGGCTACCGAGAAAACGCTGCGCAGCATGCATGCCAAGCTCAAGGATGTGCTGCCGCAGCGTAAGCGCGGCTGAACATTGCGGGAATGAAAAACGCCGGGCACTGCCCGGCGTTTTTTGTTGTGTCTGGTGCCTGTCGTCAGCTCAGGCCTTGCTCGAATGCCGCTGCTGGCGCTCCATGTAACGCTCCACATACGAGCAAGACGGGATCACCGTGTAACCCATCTGCTCGGCGTACTCCAGAGCCCGCTCGGTCAGGGCGGCAGCGATCCCACGGCCGCGCAGGGCGTTGGGCACGAAGGTGCGATAGATGTCCAGCGTCTGCTTGCCCAGATCCATGTACGTCAAGTAGGCACGATGACCGTCCACGTTGGTCTCGAACTGATGACCGGCCTGGTCATGGTGGATGGTCAGCGCTTCGCTCATCACTACTCCTCGCAGGTCTTCTCGGCAGACCCTTACCTTAACCGATGGTGGTTTATCCGGCACAGAATCCTCTACGCCACCTGTTGCCGCTTCGACCATTGGACGATTGTAATCGTTCGGATCGTCTGGCACTGACAAGATAGTAGGCACCGCAAGCGGGATTGCTCAAGGTGCTGGCGGTTAAAAAAGGCTAAACCGCCGCGTAGGCGACTTTCCCAAGCCCGCCCAACAGCCACCGGATGTACTAGGGCTTAAGACGCTGATCGACAGTTAAAGTCACCCTTAGTTCAACAAAAAAGTTCCTGTACCACAACCGCTTGCGAACCCTGCAGATTTTTTTCACAGACACGTCGCAAATCTTGTCGGCGCGGAGTCAAGCAACATTTTTTTTGCAGTTCTTGCGCTCTGTCAGTTTACTTACTACAAGTAATGGGTACTATGTACGCCGGCCAGTTTCTCTTTCCTGAGAGATGGCTATTTAATAGAAAGTCCTTGAAGGGGAACACGATGAACAACGTTCTGAAATTCTCTGCTCTGGCTCTGGCCGCAGTTCTGGCTACCGGTTGCAGCAGCGTATCCAAAGAAACCGAAGCTCGTCTGACTGCGACTGAAGACGCAGCAGCTCGCGCTCAAGCTCGTGCTGACGAAGCCTACCGTAAGGCTGACGACGCAATGGCAGCCGCTCAGAAGGCTCAGCAGACCGCTGACGAAGCCAACGAGCGCGCCCTGCGTATGCTGGACAAAGCCAGCCGCAAGTAATAATCCTCACGGATTGTTAAGAAGCCGACCCACTTGTGGGTCGGCTTTTTTATTGCCTTTGAAACCGACAAACGCGGTCAGCAGGTACGAAAAGGCCTGCACTAAGGGCAGGCCTGGGTACGCCGAAATTACCTTACTGCAGTTCGGGCGGAATGCTCGTCACCATCGGTGCGGCCCCTTGGTTTTCCACCGGCACGGCAATTTCTACCGGCATACCATCTTCTGCAGCCACCACGTCACGCACCATGTCCCAGTTCATGCGTAGGTTATTGGCCAGGTCTTCGCGCTTGAGCAAGGCATTGATAACTGCGGTGTGTTTGTCGACAACCGACGGGTTACCCTGGTCATCCAGCGGCGTGTGCGCCTCAAGATAGACCTTGCCAGCGCTGATACCGAACTTGTAAGGCTCGTTGATGATGCGCACCGGAGTCCCCACCGGCACCATCTTCGACAGTTCAAGCACGTTGTTGTTGAACATGCGGAAGCAACCGTGACTGGTGCGCATGCCAATGCCGAACTTCTTGTTCGAACCATGGATCAGGTAGCCCGGTACGCCCAAGGTGAACTTGAACGGCCCCAGCGGGTTGTCCGGGCCAGCCGGCACCACAGTCGGCAGGATGTCACCGTCCTCGGCGTGCTCTTTGCGAATCGAAGCGGGCGGCGTCCAGGTCGGGTTGGGCGTCTTGGCGGTGATCCGGGTGTTGGCGATCGGCGACCCCCACCCCTCGCGACCAATGCCCAGCGGGAAGGTGTACACCACGCTCTCCCCCTTGGGGAAGTAGTACATGCGGTACTCGGCCAGGTTGATGACGATGCCTTCGCGCGGGCCCGGCGGCAGGACGAAACGGGTCGGCAGGATGATCTCGGTGCCGGCGCCCGGCAGCCAAGGGTCCACGCCGGGGTTGGCGGCAATCATTTCCAGGTAGCCGAGGTCGTTCGCGGTGCCGATATCGGCGAACGTGTCCTCGTACTTTGCCTTGATCACATGCACTTGGCCGACGATGTCTTCACCGGGCGGTGGCAGTGGCAGCTCCAGCGCAGCAGCGGGGCCCGCTACCAACAGGGCGGCCAGGGACAGGCTACGGGTGACGGCAGGAAAGCGCGGCAACATCCGGTAAATCCTTCGAAAGGTGGGTCAAGAGGGTCGATTGTACACCCGTGCCGATGCAAGCGGGAGGCATTGGCACGTTGCAAGCGTTTCAGATGATGAAAGGTGCTTTTCGTTCAGCTGCCGTGCAGCTCTGGCCACACCGGACGCATGCCACGTCGCTGGGCATCGAGGATGGCACGGCACAGCTCACACAGGCGACCATCGCGGTAGATCGATCGCGGCACCCCCGACCAACGCGGCTGGGCTGGCAGCAGGCCGCCACACAAAGTACGGTCGACCGGCACGCCCAGCTCGAGCTGACGGGCCACGAGGTGGACGCGGCTTTCCTGGCAGGCGAACAGGTCGAGCTGCTCGTCGGGCTCGATCAGTTGATAGGCATACAGGGACCAGGCAGGGCGCGGCATTTGGAGCACTCGAAACGGGGGGCGCAACATTAGCCCAAAGGCGGCCCCGTTTAAAGCTTCACAGCAAGGGTTTTATCGCTGGCCAGGCATTTTCCAGCAGGCGCTGCTGAGCCCCCTGGGCCGGATGGATGCCATCAGCCTGCATCAGTTCAGGCACTCCCCCTACCCCTTCGAGGAAAAACGGCACCAAAGGAACCTGTTTGTCCGCTGCCAGCTGTTCATACACCTTGGCAAAGGCGGTGGTGTAACGCACACCATAATTGGGCGGCAGGCGCATGCCCAATAGCAGCACCTTGGCCCCTGCCTGACGCGAATGCTCGATCATCGAGGCAAGATTTTGTTGCAATTGTGCAGGCGACTGCCCGCGCAGGCCATCGTTGCCGCCCAGCTCCAGCACCACCAGGCTCGGTTTATGGGCTGCAAGCAGCGCCGGCAGCCGCGCCTGGCCACCTGCGCTGGTGTCACCACTGATCGAAGCATTGACCACTTTGTCGTCAAAACCTTCGTCCCTGAGGCGGGCCTGCAAGAGAGACACCCAGCCCTGACGGCTATCCAGGCCAAAACCGGCGCTGATACTATCGCCAACAACCAGCAGTGTTCCTGCCGCTGCGCTCTGGGCCAGGCAATACAGGGCCAGACCGGCACTCAACCACCACACTCGCATCGGATTCTCCATGAGCCCCAGCATTCTCGTTGCGCAGAACCTTAGCAAAGTGGTCCCCAGCGCGGAAGGTGACCTTACCATCCTCCACGCACTGTCTCTCGACCTGGCCCAAGGCGACAGCCTGGCCATCGTCGGCGCCTCGGGCTCTGGCAAGTCGACCCTGCTCGGTTTGCTCGCCGGCCTCGACCGGCCCAGCGCTGGCAGCGTCATGCTCGCCGGCCACGACCTGGGGCCACTGGATGAAGACCAGCGTGCCCGTGTGCGCGCCGAACATGTGGGTTTCGTGTTCCAGTCGTTCCAGTTGCTCGACAGCCTCAATACACTGGAAAACGTCATGCTGCCACTGGAACTGGACGGCCGCCGCGATGCCCGCGAACAGGCTCGCACTTTGCTGGAGCGGGTCGGCCTGGGCAAGCGCCTGAGCCACACACCTCGGCAGCTCTCGGGCGGCGAGCAGCAGCGCGTGGCAATCGCCCGCGCCTTCGCCGCGCAGCCTGCGGTGCTGTTCGCCGATGAGCCCACCGGCAACCTCGACAGCCACACTGGCGAGCGCATCAGCGACTTGTTGTTCGAGCTGAACAAGGAGCGCGGCACTACCCTGGTGCTGGTCACCCATGACGAACGCCTGGCCCGCCGCTGCCGGCGCCAGATCCGCCTGGACGCGGGCCGCCTTGTGGCGCCGATGGAGGTCTGGTGAGCCGTATGCCGCTGTCCCGCCTGTGTGGCCTGGCACTGCGCCAGTTGCTGCGCGATGTTCGCGCCAGCGAAGTGCGCGTGCTGTTCTTTGCCCTGTTGGTGGCGGTAGCCGCCAGCACCGCCATCGGCTATTTCGGCGCCCGCCTCAACGGCGCCATGCAGCTGCGCGCCAGCGAGTTCCTGGGCGCCGATCTGGTACTGCAGGGCAGCGCCCCGGCCCGCGAGCAACAACTCGATGCCGGCAAGGCAATGGGCTTGCGCCACGCACACGTGGTCGAGTTCACCAGCGTGGTCGGCGGCGACAATGGCATCCAGCTGTCCAGCGTCAAGGCCGCCGACGGCGCCTACCCGTTGCGCGGGCAAGTACGCAGCGCTCCGGCACCCTATGCCGAAGAAACACCCGGCGGCGGGCCTGCCCCTGGCGAAGTGTGGGTCGAACCGCGCCTGTTGGCAGCACTGGGGCTGGCAATCGGCGACAGCATCGACGTGGGTATGAAAACCCTGCGCATGAGCCGCGTGCTTACCTACGAACCGGACCGCGCCAACAACTTCTACAGCCTTACCCCGCGCGTGATGATGAACCTGGCCGACCTGGAGGCCACCGGCGTAATCCAGCCGGGCAGCCGGGTCACCTACCGCGACCTGTGGCGCGGCGATGCCGAGGCGCTGGCGCAGTACCGTCAGGCCGTGGAAAAAGACCTGGCCGCCAACCAGCGCCTGCGTGACACCCGCGATGGCAACCAACAGATCGGCGGCGCGCTGGGCAAAGCCGAACGCTACCTGAACATGGCCAGCCTGGTAGCTGTGCTGCTGGCAGGCGTGGCCGTGGCACTGTCGGCCAGTCGCTATGCTGCACGCCGACTGGACGCCAGCGCCCTGCTGCGCTGCCTGGGCCTGTCGCGCCACCAGGCATTGGGCTTGTATTGCTTGCAACTGACCATGCTCGGCCTGGTCGCTGCCCTGGCCGGCGCCTTGCTCGGCTGGCTGGCTCAGCTGGGCCTGTTCCGCCTGCTGCACGGCTTGCTGCCGAGCGTGGTGCCCGCTGGCGGCATCGTTCCCGCGCTGGCAGGTATCGGTACCGGGCTGGTGGCACTGGCTGGCTTTGCCCTGCCGCCGATTGCGGCGCTGGGCCAGGTGCCGCCACTGCGCGTGCTGCGCCGTGACCTGCTGCCGATACCTGCGAGCAGTTGGCTGGTGTACGGCGCCGCCCTGCTCGCCCTGGGCCTGATCATGTGGCGCCTGAGCCTCGACCTGCTGCTCACCTTCGCCCTGCTCGGTGGCGGCCTGGTCGCCGCACTTCTGCTCGGCGGCCTGCTGTTGCTCGGTTTACGCAGCCTGCGCCAGCTGCTGGCCGGTGCGCCACTCACCTGGCGTCTGGGGCTTGGCCAGCTATTGCGCCACCCCATGGCGGCAGCAGGCCAGGCCCTGGCATTCGGCCTGATACTGCTGGCCATGGCCTTGGTCGCCCTGCTGCGCGCAGAGCTGCTCGATACCTGGCAAGCACAGCTACCCAAGGATGCGCCTAACCACTTCGCCCTGAACATCCTGCCAGATGACCGTGAGCCGTTCATTCAACACCTGCACCAGGTCAATGCCGCTTCAGCGCCGCTGTACCCGGTAACGCCCGGGCGCCTGGTGCAAATCAATGAAAAACCGGTACAGCAGGTGGTCAGCAAGGACTCGGCGGGCGAGCGCGCCGTGCAGCGCGACCTCAGCCTGACCTGGGCCGCCGAGTTGCCCGAAGGCAACGTGCTGACCGCCGGCAACTGGTGGCAAGCCTTGCCAGCCGACAACGACATCCCCGGGGTTTCAGTGGAGGCGGAGCTGGCCAGCAGCCTGAAACTGCAGATGGGCGACCTGCTGACGTTCGATATTGGCGGCCAGCAGCGCCAGGCCCGCGTGAGCAGCCTGCGCAACGTGCATTGGGACAGCTTCCAGCCGAACTTCTACATGATCTTCCAGCCTGGCACGCTGCAGGGGCTGCCGACCACTTACCTGACCAGCTTCTACCTGGCACCGGGGCATGACCTGGATGTCGTCGCGCTGTCACGGGCGTTTCCGGCGGTGACCATCCTGCAGGTGGATGCCTTGCTCGACCAGCTGCGCAGCATTCTCGCCCAGGTAACCCTGGCGGTGGAGTATGTGTTGCTGTTCGTGCTGGCCGCCGGGCTGGCAGTGCTGTTCGCCGGCTTGCAGGCCACGCTGGACGAGCGTATTCGCCAAGGCGCACTGTTGCGCGCACTGGGCGCGGCGCGGCCGTTGCTGGTCAAGGCCCGGCGAATCGAGTTCGGCCTGCTGGGTGCGACCAGCGGGCTATTGGCGGCCGTGGGCTGCGAACTGATTACCTGGGTGCTGTACCGCTATGCCTTCGATTTGCAGTGGAGCCCGCACCCGTGGCTGCTGGTGTTGCCGCTGACGGGGGCACTGGTGGTGGGTGGTGCTGGGGTGCTGGGAACACGGCGGGCGTTGAATGCCAGCCCGCTGGCGGTGTTGCGCGAGGCTTGAGGCCTGGCTGTCAGCGCTTCTACCGGGACAGCACATGCCTCAAGCTGACGCAAGACGGGCCAGTCAGTCCGTCGAGACGCCCTGGCCGTAACGGATGCTGCTCACATACCAGGTCGCTTCACCGGTAGGTGTATGCACCACCACCTCATCACCCTCCTCCTTCTTCAGCAAGGCACGGGCCATGGGCGAATCGATCGAGATGTAATCGTTGCGCCCGTAGATTTCGTCGTAGCCGACAATGCGAAACTTCATGGTCTCGCCCTCGTCGTTTTCGATCTCAACCCAGGCACCGAAAAACACTTTGCCTTCCTGCTCGGGCGAGTACGCCACCACTTTCACATCTTCAAGCCGCTTGCGCAGGTATCGCACCCTGCGGTCGATTTCGCGCAGCAGCTTCTTGTTGTACTGGTAGTCCGCGTTCTCGCTGCGGTCACCCAACGAAGCCGCCCAGGCAACCTTTTGGGTGATTTCCGGACGATACACCCGCCACAGGTGGTCCAGCTCTTTCTTCAGCGCCTCATGGCCTTCTGTGGTGATGATATTGGTGCTCAATAGCGCATTCCTCAGCGGCGGGTAATCAGGCCTTGACGCGCGATGCGGGTGAGATGGCCGATGACTTCGGCGGCTTCGTCCGGTGCCGGCGCCTGGATCACAGCCAGGTCGAAACGGTCATTGCCATACTGCGCGAGGTGACAGTCGCTATCGGCGAACTGGATCAGAAAGGCACGCGCCTGTCCCTTGCGCCGTGACAGGCCTTCAAGATGACGCAAAAGGGTGGGCTGATGCCGGCCGCCGAGCAGGATGCGCGGTGTGCGGGACGCCTGGTTGGCAGGCAAAGGGCTCAAACAGACACTGGTACGTGGGCAACTCATGGAGCTTCTCTCCGCCTCGCGAATCCCGCTGGGCAGCGGTGGGAGGCGTCACCGAACCAGCGCTTTAGCGGTATTTCGGACGGCCCGGAGGTGGGGCTTTCCTGCGCCCCGCAAGTAGCTGTTTAAATCGGCGCAGGCGGTATGCTAGAGCGATGAGCCCCAAGTTGCAAGCGACAAGCCGCAAGCAAGAACAAGCCGAGTATTGGCCCGCGCTTGCCTGCGTCTCGTAGCTCAGAGCGTGCAGCTGGTTACCGGGCGATCAGGCGGTCGAGCGAGAAGCGGCCAGCGCCTTCGATCATGACTGCAACGGTGCCGGCCAACAGCGCCAGGGCGAACTCATAGCCGTTGTTGGACATGAACAGGCCGTTGCCGATGTGCACCGAAACGATGGCCACTATCAAGGTCACCGTCAGCGCCAGGGCCGCCGGGCGAGCCAGCAGGCCGACCACCAAGGCCAGGCCGCCGAAGAATTCGGCACTACCGGACAATAGGGCCATCAGGTAACCCGGCGCCAGGCCGATGCTTTCCATCCATTGGCCGGTGCCTTCCAGGCCGTAGCCACCGAACAGGCCGAAGAGTTTTTGCGCACCATGAGCCATGAAGATGATGCCGACCAGGATGCGGATAACGCTCAAGCCAGCGCCAGCACGTGTAGAGAACAGAGCGTTGAGGGTAGTGTTGTTCATGTCGAAGCGTCCTTGAAGTGAAGCAGTTGTGTGGGTATGGGCGCCATCATAATCAATTCTCTTGATATGAAAATCGCAAAAAACCCAACATAACAATCGATAAAATCGATGCTTAACGCTTCGCTACACGCTCCAGTGCCGCGCGTTCGCGGTTGAACGCCAGGTAGTACTTGTTGATGCTGTTGACGAAATTGACCGGTCCCATCCCCACTTGCTCCATGGCGATGCGTTCGGTCTGGAAAAACCACTGGTTGCCGTTGAGCCCCCGCCGTCGAGCCTCTGCACGCATGGCCTGAACCCGCTCGGGGCCGAGGTTGTAGGCTGCCAGCACAAAGGCCATGCGCTCACGCTCGTTGATCTTGGTACTGGCAAAAAACTTGCGCCGGATAAGCGCCAGGTAACGGGCACTGGCCAGGACATTGCCATCTACCGTCGCAGTATTGCTCACCCCCACCCGCTGGGCCGCCGAAGGGGTAATCTGCATCAGACCATGGGCACCGCCAGTACCGCGTGCAGCCGGGTTGAGCGTCGACTCCTTGAAGGCCAATGCAGCCAGGTTGAGCCAGTCGATCTGTTGCGCCTGGCCATGCTTCTGCAACACCGCCCGCACCGATGCCAAGCGCTGGCGGTCCTTGCTGGCCAACGGGTTGTGTACCCGGTACTGGCGGCGGTAGATGCGCTCGAATGCGGCATCCTGGTTATCTGGCGCGCGGTAACCTTGCAGAAAGTGATCGACTGCGGCCAGCAATTGCGGCGCTTCACGCCCTACATACCAGCGCATGGCTTGCGGCGCCCCCAGGCGCACCCGGCTGTCCAGGCGCAGGCGCGGCATAACCCGGGCCCAACGCCGGGCAATGGGCTGCTCGACCACGGTCAGGTGGTAGATGCCTGCCTGTACCATCTCCAGCACATCCTCCACCGCCAGCGTCGAATCGACCCACTCCACTTTGATCGGCGGCCGCTTGCGCAGTGCCAGTTGCTGGTTGACCTGCTGGATCAGCGGCCCGGCGGCACTGGCACTGGTCAGGGCCACGGTACGCCCTGACAGCTGTTCGATCTTGCTGAAACTTCGCTCGCCTTTGCGCCCGACCAGCATCAGCGGCACCTGGTCGAGTATCGGCGCACTGCCGCGGACACCGCTCACCGTAGTGGGGTCAAGCAGCTCGCCTGGCGCGGCCAGGTCACCCTCACCGCGGGCCAGGGCGCCCAGCAACTGTTCCTTGGCCCGCGGGATGAGCTTTAGCTGGATCTGCTGGTCGTCGGCGGTACGAGCATTGAGGAAATGCTCCAGGGCACGCAGGCGATAATACTCGATGCCGACTGGCTCGCCCTTGACCTCACCAGAACTGTTGCGGCTCTGGTTGACCAGCACTCGCAGTACTTTGCTGGTGCGAATCTGCGCCAGGTCACGCACCTTGGCAGGCGGTATGTTTTGCTGCGGCCCCGGCGAGCGCGCCTGGGCGGGACCGGCAAAGGCCAACCCCAGCGTCAGCAGAAAAATGAGCCAGCATCGCTGCATGCGAAAACGTTTCCGTGGTCGGTGAGCGGCATCCATGGGTTGCACCGCCAAGTGATAAACGACGGTAAAAGACCACGGCAACAGCATGAAGTTCTTGGTTTTTTCAGAAAAACGCGGTTTTTGCTATGCTGGCCGCCCCGCGGCACGAGATAGCACCATGCAACTGATCGATATCGGCGTCAACCTGACCAACAGCAGTTTCCACGACCAACAGGCCGCAATCGTCGAGCGCGCACTGGAGGCCGGCGTTACGCAAATGCTGCTGACAGGCACCAGCCTGGCGGTCAGCGAACAAGCGCTGGAGCTGTGCCAACAACTGGATGCCAGCGGCGCGCACCTGTTCGCCACGGCCGGCGTGCACCCTCATGATGCCAAGGCCTGGGATGCCGACAGCGAGCGCCAGCTGCGGCTGTTGCTGAGCGAACCGCGCGTACGCGCGGTAGGCGAATGCGGCCTGGATTTCAACCGCGACTTTTCCCCTCGCCCGCTGCAGGAAAAAGCCCTGGAAGCCCAGCTGACACTGGCTGCGCAGCTGCGCCTGCCAGTGTTCCTGCACGAGCGCGATGCCAGCGAGCGCTTGCTGGCGATTCTCAAGGACTACCGCGACCACCTGCCCGGCGCGGTGGTGCACTGCTTCACCGGTGAGCGCGAGGCGCTGTTCGCCTACCTGGACCTGGACCTGCACATCGGCATTACCGGCTGGATCTGCGACGAACGCCGCGGCACTCACCTGCACCCGCTGGTGGGCAACATCCCTGAAGGCCGGCTGATGCTGGAAAGCGACGCGCCCTACCTGCTGCCGCGCAGCTTGCGGCCCAAGCCCAAGAGCGGGCGCAACGAGCCGGCGTTCTTGCCGGAGGTACTGCGCGAGGTGGCCTTGCATCGCGGTGAATCAGCCGAGCACACGGCGGCGCATACCACGGCAACGGCGCGCGATTTTTTCCAGCTCCCCTGAGTCTCGCGTGTTGTTGCGGGGCGGGTGAACACAGTTGATATGCATCAACACATGTCCAGGTGGATGTGGGCACAATGATGGCACCTTGCCAATATTGTTTCCGCTCAACTCAGAGAAGACCTGCCCATGGGTGCCTGGCTTAGCAATGTTTCCCTGAAGTACAAATTCTGGGCCGTCAACGCAGTGGCCTTTGTCACCACCTTGCTGCTGGTGCTGTACGCCGTGCACCTGGAGCAACGCGCACGTGCCGAGGCGGCTCAGGGCCTGGCGGTCGCACAAGCCCAGTTGCTGGCCGCCTGGCCAGCCGGGCAAGCACTGCCACGCCCGGCCAACGTCATCAGTTGGTCAACCGGGCAAACGCCAACCTACGCCGGAGAGGCGCTCGATGCCCTGCGCAACGCCCAAGGCTGGGTAGCATTGCCGAGCGCCTGGATCCTCGGTGAAAACCCGCTGCGTGGCGCACAGGTATTGCGCAATGGCGACCAGCAGTTGGCTGTGCTGGCCCAGTCACCCAGCCTGCGCCAGGTCTTCTTCGATCGCTTCAGCAATTACGCGGTGTGTGTGCTGATCCTGATGCTGGCCATGCTCGGCGCCTCGCAACTGCTGATCCGCTTCCTGCTCAGCCAACTCAACACCCTCAAGGACGTGATGCTGCACGTGGAAAAAACCGGCGACCTGTCGGCCCGCGTACCGCTAGCCAGTGGCGACGAGGTCGGCCAGATGGCCGGGGCCTTCAACGCCATGCAGTCCACCTATCACCGCGTGGTCAGCACCGTCGCCCACAGCGCAGCACAGCTGGACTCGGGCGCTGCACGCCTGGCCGCCAGCATGAGCGACGTACGCCATGGCATGCTCGGCCAGCAGAGTGAAACCGACCAGGCCGCCACTGCCATCAACGAAATGTCGGCGACCGTGCACCACATTGCCCAGCACGCCGGTGCCACCCGCGATTTATCACAAACCGCCGACACCTTGGCCGGCAGCGGCCAAGCGGTGGTCAGCCGAGTGCAGGATTCGATTTCCGGGCTTTCCAGCGGCGTGCAACAAACTGCCGAGATGATTCGACAGCTAGCCGAGGACAGCCAGAAGATCAACGGTGTAGTCAGTGTGATCCACAGTATTGCCGAACAGACCAACTTGCTGGCGCTTAATGCTGCCATCGAAGCCGCGCGCGCCGGCGACCTGGGCCGCGGCTTTGCCGTGGTGGCCGATGAAGTGCGCAACCTGGCCAAACGCGTGCAAACCTCCACGGATGAAATCACCACCATGGTTTCGGCCCTGCAGTCGGGCACCCGCGATGCGGTGGAGTTCATGCAGGAAAGTTCGTACAAGGCCGACGACTGCGTACGTCAGGCGCAGGAAGCCGGTGAGGCGCTGGCGGAAATTACCGGTGCCGTGGCGCAGATGCGCGAAAGCAATACCCAGATCGCTGTAGCGGCCGAGCAGCAAAGCCAGGTAGCCGAGGAAATGAACCGCGCGGTGGTCAGCATCCGCGATGTCACCGAGCGGACCGTGCAGCAAACGGTCGGTTCGGCGACCACCAGCAGCGAACTGGCGACCCTGGCCGGCGAACTGAACAAGGCCATTGGCCAGCTCAAGCTATAGTCACCATAGCCAGGTTCGATTGGCCCCCGCTTGGGGGCCGCACTAAGCTTTGGGCATGACCGAGAGGAAATCCCCATGAGCAAACGCCTGCCCAATCTTCCCGCCTGGCAATGGCGCGGCTACCACCACAATCACCGCCACCCGGCCAACCTGGTGTTGCACCTGATCGCTGTGCCGTTGTTCATTCTGGGGACACTGCTGGTGCTGTCCGGTCTGTTTGGTTTCGACCTCGGCCAGATCGCGGTGGGTGTGATTGCCCTGGTCGCAGCGTTGGGCCTGCAGCGCCAAGGCCACCGCCTTGAAGCCCAGCAGCCCGAACCGTTCGCCAACCGCCAGGATGCCGTGCAGCGCTTACTGACCGAGCAGTTCATCACCTTTCCGCGCTTTGTGGTGAGCGGGGCCTGGTGGAGGGCCTGGCGGGAGCGGCACAAGCACCGGCACTGAGCCAGCTGCCGGAGCGCTGCTTGTGAGCAGCCTTGCAAGGGTCAGGCGAAAACGGTGACGGTCTGCCGGCTCAACGCCAACAACTCGCCCTGCGCCGTCCACAATGCCGCAGCAGCATGCCCATAGCCATCCCGCGCATGCTCGGTCTCCACACAGTACCGGCACCAATCCAGGGTCGACAGCTTCGCCGTTGGCTGGATGAACTCGATGGTCCAGGTCAACGTACTGCCCGCAGCGGGCTGCTTGAGAAACGGCATGAGGCTGGGCGGCCAGGCATCGACCAACGCCAACAGGTGCGCCTCGTTCACCTGTTCTTCCACCACATCCCGCAAGCGCACCCAGCCGCCCATCTTGCGCGACTGATTGCCACTGAACGGCAGCCCCCCTACTGCCCAGCGCAGGGCCACATGCCGCATGAACTCAGGGGTAACGCCTTTGATATAGGGCAACTCCGGGGCCGCCTCATCGAGCGCAGGCATTTCGATGGCCGGTAACGCCGGCACTTCGACCACCGAAGGGCGGCCCGCACCGAAATTGCCCTGCACCAAAGTCACCACCTGGCCATCCTGAACAGCGCGGCCCAGCAACGTGCTAACCGCCTTGCCTTCGCGCAAAACCTCCACCTCGAAGCGGATGGGCACATCCGCCGCCGCGGGTGCCACGAAGCTGATGGCCAATGAGCGTACCGGGCGGTTGTCACTGATCTTGAGGCGCATGGTTTCATAGACCATGGCCGCCATCAGCCCGCCAAAGGCAGCGCGCCCCTGGGCCCAGCTGGGCGGAATGCTGACGGAATCCGGGTTGGCCCGTACGGCGTCGAGGAGTTGGTTGAAATTCATTGGCCGGCTCCTGCCTGCAAAGAAAAAGGTCCGTTCATCCTAGCCAGCAAACGCCAAGCATTCAGCCCGCATATCGGTCATTTTCCGTGATAACGCCGCGCCAGGGCCTCTTGCAGGGCATCCAGCGTCACATCCGACTGGCGCTCCGCCTCATGCAGCTCCTGCTCCCAATCGGCTTTGCAGGGGAGCAAGTCGGCATGGTCGCGCGCTTGCAGCAGCCATTGCAGGCGGTCGTGCCAATCACCCAGGCTGCCCTGTGCCTTTTTCAGCAGACGTTGCAGTTTCTTCCCAGCGTGATCGAGTTGCGGGTAGGCCTCATCGCCATAGCGTGCACGCTTGATCAGCAAACGCAGGCGGTGGCGATCGTGAGCAGGGTCCTGCAACGCTTTGTGCAACTTGCGCCACTGCTTGACCAAGCGCTTGTCTATACGTTTGCTTAGCGACTTGACCAGCCCCTCCCGGCCCGCCGCCCGCAGGAACAATGGAAAGGCGTCGAGAATCGCCAATACCCTGGCCAGCTGTGGGCTGGCAGCGACACTGGCGAAGGTCCTGTCACGCCCCTCCAGACGCCGCTGCCCGGCTGCTGTGTGACCGCGCCCGATCAGCTCGGCCGCCAGCACCTCGCGATCACGCAGCGGCGTGGTAAGGGTCCCCAGCGAACGTGCAGCATCCTCCAGCTGTTCCACGCCAGGCAGCCCACGCAGCGGCCTCAGCAGACTGCGCAGGCGCCGCAAGGTGGTACGCAAGTCGTGCAAGGCCTCACTGTCGGTATTGGCAGCCAGGCGTTCACGACAGGCCAGCAAGCGCACCTGCAAGGTCAGTATCTGGGCAACGACATGGTCGAGCATGGCAGACATACGATGCTCCCTGTTCAGCGCCCGGCGCGAGATTCACGAATGTAGAACCGCGCCTTTTCGGCTTTGCGGGTACAGCTTTCGTAGCCTTCGAACTGCTGCTGGGTCTTGGCCCCGGTCAGCAATGACAAGGCCTTGGAATAACTTACGGCACCGGCGAAGCCTTCGGCCTTGGCCAGGTCCAGCTCCTTCCAGGCGGCATCCAGCTGGGTCGCGCAGCTGTCACGGTAGGCCGTCTTGCCCGCGCAGCCAGCAAGGGCCAGGGCAATCAGTGGAAGGCAAATCCAGGCTTTCATCAGTAATACCTCTATGGAAAAACGGTGGCTGTTCGACGCTCCGACAGCTGGAAAGTGCCATGCCCAGCCGGCTTTGCCTGGCCAGTTTTATTACAGTAGCTCAGCACGATCTACATTGAAGCACAGGCAGCGATGGGTGCATTGTAGGACCATGATGGCACTGGCCGGGGAATGTTCATGAGTAAACGTGTGGCACTGGTACTGGGATCGGGCGGAGCCCGAGGGTATGCGCACATCGGCGTGATCGAGGAAATCGAGCGCCGCGGCTACGACATAGCCTGCGTCGCGGGGTGTTCCATGGGCGCGGTGATTGGCGGTATCTATGCCGCCGGCAAGCTCGACGACTATCGCAACTGGATCGAAAGCCTCGACTACCTCGATGTGCTGCGCCTGGTCGACGTCAGCTTTCGCCTCGGTGCGATTCGCGGCGACAAGGTGTTCGGGCAGATCCGCAAGATCGTCGGCGAGATAAACATCGAGCAACTGCGCATACCCTACACCGCAGTGGCCGCCGACCTTACCAACCAGCAGGAAATCTGGTTCCAGGAAGGTTGCCTGCATCAGGCCATGCGCGCCTCGGCGGCCATTCCCAGCCTGTTCACGCCGGTGATGCAAGGCAACCGCATGCTGGTCGACGGTGGCATCCTCAACCCGCTGCCAATCGTGCCGGTGGTGTCCAGCCATTGCGACCTGATCATCGCGGTAAACCTAAACGCCACCAACCAGAAGCAGTACCAGTTGCCGGTGATCGAGCGCCCGGCGGCGTTCAAGATGCGCTTTGACGCCTTGTTGAGCTCGCTGGGTTCACGCTTGCCATTCCGGCGCAAACCGGCGGAAGAGCTGATCCGCATCGAAAAGGAGATCGTCGCCGAGGGGCTGGCACCGCCAAGCCCGTGGCTTGCCGACAGCGCCGACCCGGAAAGCCAGCAACCGGCAGCGGCCCCGGAGCGCGAGGGCGCGCCGAAGTCTGCCACCGGTTCTTTCATCATCGACAACGTGGGGCCGGCCTCACTCCTGGACTTGATCAACCAGAGCTTCGAGGTCATGCAGACTTCGCTGGCACAGTACAAGATTGCCGGCTATCCACCGGATGTGCTGATCAACGTACCCAAGCGGGTGTGCCGGTTTTTCGAGTTCTACAAGGCGCCGGAGCTCATCGCCCTGGGGCGAGAGATTGCACGCGATACGCTGGACAGTTATGAAGGGGTGAAGCGGTAGAACCTGGTTGGCGCCGCCCCTGAAAGCGGTGTGGTCTTCGACGATGACCGTGCTCGCGGCTGGCGAAAACGAAACAGGCCGCACGAGGCGGCCTGTTTCTTCATGCAACGAACACCTTAGTAACGGGTGATGTCTGCATTGGCTTCCAGCTGCTTGCGGTAAGCGGCAAAGTCCTGCTGGCCAGCACGTGACGCGAGGTAGCGGCGAATCTGCTGCTTCTCTTCGTCGGTGGCGGCAGCGCCTTCGTTCACGCCCTTGAGCTGCAACACCACCAGGCTACCGTCACGCAGCACGACGCTGCCATACACTGGCTTGTCCTTGGCTTGCGGCTTGCCCAGACGGAACAGTGCCTGCAGTTCGGCCGGGTCAATACCGTCCTCACCACGGGTGACGGCTTCATAGGCTTTCCAGCCTTGGCCTTCATGCACGCTGCCTGCTGCGATGGAACCGTCACGCAGGCCGGCAATCAGCTTGTCTGCCTTGGCCTTGAGTTCGGCAGTCGCCTTCTCTTTGGCCAGGTGCTCCCTGATATTCTTGGCCACAGCGTCCAGCGGCAGTTGCTCTGGCTTGCGGTGTTCCTTGACGCGCAGCACCACAGTGGTCTCAGGGTCGAGCTCGATGGCGGTGCTGTTGGCACCCTCATCCAGCACTTCTTCAGAGAACGCAGCCTGCACCACCGCACGGTTGGCGGTAATGCCTTCACCGCCCTCGCGGCCGAAGGCGGCGGAGGTGTGCACCTTGAGGTTCAGGTCCTGGGCCGGCTGGGCCAGGTCGGAAGCCTCGTAGGCAGCATCCTGCAGTTGCTTGCTGGCGTCGACATAACGCTGCTCGACCAGCGGCATCTTCAGATCGCGGGTCAGTTTGTCCTTCAGGCTGGCGAAGCTCGGTACCTCTGGCGCCTGGACGCCCAGCAGCTTGATCAGATGGTAGCCAAACTCGGTGCGCACCGGTGCAGATACCTGCCCATCCTGCAGCTTGTACAGCGCCTCTTCGAAGGCCGGGTCGTATACGCCCGGGCCGGCAAAGCCAAGGTCACCACCGGTGTTGGCGGAGCCTGGGTCCTGAGAGAACTCCTTGGCCAAAGCGGCAAAGTCCTCACCCTTGGCCAGACGCTGCTCGATCTCTTCGGCGCGGGCCTTGGCCTGGGCGTCGGTGACCTTGTCGTTGACCTCGATGAGGATGTGCGCGGCATGGCGCTGCTCGGCCAGGTTGGCGATTTCCTTCTCGTACTGGGCCTTGAGCTCTTCGTCGGTCACTTTGACCTGATCGAAGAACGCCGACTTCTTCAGCTCGATGTAGTCGATCACTACCTGGTCAGGCGACATGAACTCCTTGGCGTGCTGGTCGTAGTGCGCCTTGACCTCTTCGTCGCTGACCTTGACTGCGGCCGGGTCGGCCTTGAACGTCAGGGAGGCGAAGTCGCGGGTCTGCTTCTCCAGGCGAGCGAAGGCATCGACCTGTTGATCGGTGACGAAGCTGCTGCCGGCCAGGCCGGTGCGCAGTTGGCCGATGAGCATTTCCTCGCCGAGCATCTCGCGGAACTGCATGCGACCGTAGCCCATCTGGCGGATCACCTGGTCGAAACGCTCAGCGCTGAACTTGCCGTCCACCTGGAACTCAGGGGTCTGCAGGATCACCTGATCCAGCGCGGCCTCGGAGAATGCGAACTTGGCATCCTCAGCACCTTGCAGCAGCAGCTTGCGGCTGATCAGCCCCTTGAGTGCCTCCTCACGCAGCAACTTGTCATCCAGCAGCGCCGGGTCGAAATCCTTGCCCAACTGTTGCATCAGTTGACGGCGCTGCATGTCGGCCGCCTGGCTCAGTTCGTTCTGGCTGATGGTCTGGCCGTTCACCTTGGCGGCGTCCTGGCTATGAGTGGCGGCCTGGAAAATGGCTTCGAAACCGGTCAATGCCATCAACACGACGATAAGGCCGATGATGGTCTTGGCAATCCAACCTTGTGAATTGTCCCTGATATTTTGCAGCATGCGTCCCCCAGAAACGGCTGTACCACTGCGTCGACAACCGCGGAGCGTGGGTAGAATCCTGATAAAAGAAAGGCGCATCCGAGGATGCGCCTTTTCTTAGCAAACGTGTCAGGCGGGAACGTTTGCGCCCCGCCATCACCGTGCTCGGACCAGGCCAGGCCGGGTCCGGCTGAAAGACGACTTAGTTGACGGCGTCTTTCAGGCCTTTGCCGGCCTTGAAACCTGGAACCTTGGCGGCTTCGATCTTGATTGCCTTGCCGGTTTGCGGGTTGCGGCCAGTACGCTCGGCGCGCTCCTTGACCGAGAAGGTACCAAAGCCAACCAGTACCACATCGTCACCTTGCTTCAGGGCGCCGGTGACGGATTCGATGACTGCGTCCAGCGCACGGCCGGCTACAGCTTTCGGGATGTCTGCAGATGCGGCGATAGCGTCAATCAGTTCCGACTTGTTCACTCTAAGTCCCCTTATTTCTCTATTGAGTTTGTTTCTAAGTATGTAATGAAAAGCTTATGAAACGTGTGCTGGGAGGCATGGCGACAATAACGTGCCGCTTTATAGCAAGGCGCCGAAAATACTGTCAAGGAAAGCCCCCCAGCCAAAAACTACTAATGCGTGCTGATTCTTTCCTTAGCATCGCCGTCGCGCTTCTCGTCTTTCGCGACAATCTCCGGAGCCACATCTGGCAAGGGCTCCGGGGCGTATTGCAGCGCAATTTGCAGGACTTCGTCAATCCATTTGACCGGTTTGATCTGAAGATCCTGTTTGATATTTTCAGGAATCTCCTTGAGATCGCGAACATTTTCCTCGGGAATGATCACCGTCTTGATCCCGCCACGGTGTGCCGCCAGCAGTTTTTCCTTCAGCCCGCCAATGGCCAATACCTGGCCACGCAAGGTGATTTCGCCGGTCATGGCCACATCGGCACGTACCGGAATCTGCGTCAGCGCCGACACCAGTGCGGTGCACATTCCGATACCGGCACTCGGGCCGTCCTTCGGCGTGGCGCCTTCAGGCATGTGGATGTGCACGTCATGCTTCTCGTGGAAGTCGGCGGCAATCCCCAGGCTGCGGGCGCGGCTGCGCACCACGGTCTGCGCGGCGGTAATCGACTCGACCATGACATCGCCCAGCGAGCCGGTCTTGATCAACTGGCCCTTGCCGGGGATGACCACGGCCTCGATGGTCAGCAACTCGCCGCCCACCTGGGTCCAGGCCAGGCCGGTTACCTGGCCGATCTGGTCCTGCTGCTCGGCCAGGCCATAGCGGAACTTGCGCACGCCCAGCAGGTGCTCCAGCTGCTCGCTGGCCACCTTGACCTTGACCTGCTTCTGCCCGGTATGTTCCTTGACCACCTTGCGGCAGACCTTGGCAATTTGCCGCTCCAGACCCCGCACACCGGCTTCACGGGTGTAGTAGCGGATGATGTCGCGAATCGCCGAGACGTCGACTTCCAGCTCTTCTTTCTTCAAGCCGTTGGCCTTGACCTGCTTGGGCACCAGGTACTTGACCGCGATGTTGATCTTTTCGTCCTCGGTGTAGCCAGGCAGACGGATGACTTCCATCCGGTCCAGCAGCGCCGGCGGGATGTTCATCGAGTTCGAGGTGCACAGGAACATCACGTCCGAGAGGTCGTAGTCGACCTCCAGGTAGTGGTCGTTGAAGTTGTGGTTCTGCTCAGGGTCGAGCACTTCCAGCAGTGCCGAGGCTGGGTCGCCGCGCATGTCGCTGCCCATCTTGTCGATTTCGTCGAGCAGGAACAACGGGTTGCGCACACCCACCTTGGTCATCTTCTGGATCAGGCGACCCGGCATGGAGCCGATGTAGGTACGGCGGTGGCCACGGATCTCGGCCTCGTCACGCACGCCACCCAGGGCCATGCGCACGAACTTGCGGTTGGTGGCGGCAGCGATCGACTCGGCCAGCGAGGTCTTGCCGACGCCGGGTGGCCCGACCAGGCACAGCACCGGACCGCGGATCTTCTTGACGCGCTTCTGCACGGCAAGGTACTCGAGGATGCGTTCCTTGACCTCTTCCAGGCCATAGTGGTCGGCATCGAGGATTTCCTCGGCCTTGGCCAGGTCCAGACGCACCTTGCTCTGAGCCTTCCACGGCACCTGCACCAACCAGTCGAGGTACGAGCGCACCACGGTAGCTTCGGCCGACATCGGAGACATTTGCTTGAGCTTGTTCAGCTCCGCCTGAGCCTTGGCCAAGGCATCCTTAGGGAGACCTGCGGCTTCGATGCGCTTCTTCAGCTCTTCGACTTCATTGTGGCCTTCGTCACCATCGCCAAGTTCTTTCTGAATGGCCTTCATCTGCTCATTCAGGTAGTACTCGCGCTGGCTGCGCTCCATCTGCTTCTTGACCCGGCCGCGAATGCGCTTTTCGACCTGCAGGAGGTCGATTTCGGCATCCAGCAGTGCCAGCACGTGCTCGACACGGGTAGTCAAGTCGACGATTTCAAGAATTTCCTGCTTCTGCTCGATCTTCAGGGCCATGTGCGCGGCCATGGTGTCGACCAGGCGCCCTGGCTCGTCGATGCTGTTCAGCGAAGAAAGCACTTCGGCAGGCACCTTCTTGCCCAGCTGAACGTACTGTTCGAACTGCGACAGCAGCGTGCGCACGAACACTTCCGACTCGCGCTCGGCAGTGTCGGTTTCGTCGATCAGGGAGACTTCGGCACGGATGTGCCCATCAACTTCGGAGAAGCGCTCGACCGCACCACGCTGCTCGCCTTCGACCAGCACCTTGACGGTGCCATCAGGCAGCTTCAGCAGTTGCAGCACGGTGGCAACGGTACCGACGCGGTACAGGGCGTCCTCGCCCGGATCGTCGTCGGCTGGATTCTTCTGGGCCAGCAGAAGGATCTGCTTTTCGCCCGTCATCGCCGCCTCGAGGGCTTCGATGGACTTTTCGCGCCCCACGAACAGCGGGATAACCATGTGCGGGTAAACAACGACATCGCGCAATGGCAAAAGAGGCAAGTCGAGGGTGGTCTTCATGATTTCGCCTCTACAGCGGCCTTATGGCCGGAAACCGGTGGAAATGATGCTTGGACCTAATGTGGGGGCACGCTTGGGAAATTACAAGCGCTTGTACAGGAAAAGCAGAAAGGGGCCCGTAGGCCCCCTCTTGCTTGCAACCGAGAACCGGCCATTGCCTGAATCAGGCGTCTGGCGCGGCCTTGGCTTGCGGTTCGCTGTTTTCGTAGATCATCAGCGGCTGCGAGGTGCCCTCGATGACGCTCTCGTCGATAACCACCTTGCTGACATCCTTTTTCGAAGGAATCTCATACATGGTATCGAGCAGCACGCCTTCGAGGATCGAGCGCAGGCCACGAGCGCCAGTCTTGCGCTCCAGGGCCTTGCGTGCAACGGCCTTGAGCGCATCGCTGCGGAACTCGAGGTCGACGCTTTCCATCTCGAACAGCTTGGCATACTGCTTGGTCAGGGCATTCTTCGGCTCGGTGAGGATCTGCATCAACGCAGCCTCATCCAGCTCGTCAAGGGTAGCCAGTACCGGCAGACGGCCGACGAATTCCGGAATCAGGCCAAACTTGACCAGATCGTCCGGCTCGACCTCACGCAGGGACTCGCCAACCTTCTTGCCCTCTTCCTTGCTGCGCACTTCGGCACCAAAACCGATGCCACCTTTGGTGGAACGGTTCTGGATGACCTTTTCCAGGCCCGAGAACGCACCACCGCAGATGAACAGGATGTTGCGGGTATCAACCTGCAGGAATTCCTGTTGCGGGTGCTTGCGGCCGCCCTGCGGCGGAACCGAGGCCACGGTGCCCTCGATCAGTTTCAGCAGCGCCTGCTGCACGCCCTCACCGGAAACATCACGGGTAATGGACGGGTTGTCGGACTTGCGCGAAATCTTGTCAATTTCGTCGATGTAGACAATGCCCATCTGGGCCTTTTCCACGTCGTAGTCGCACTTCTGCAACAGCTTCTGGATGATGTTCTCGACGTCCTCACCCACATAACCGGCTTCGGTCAGGGTGGTGGCGTCAGCAATGGTGAACGGTACGTTCAACAGGCGTGCCAGGGTTTCGGCGAGCAGGGTCTTGCCCGAGCCGGTCGGCCCGATAAGCAGGATGTTGCTCTTGCCCAGTTCGACTTCGTCACCCTTCTTGTCACGCTGGTTCAGGCGCTTGTAGTGGTTGTACACCGCTACGGCCAGCACCTTCTTTGCGCGCTCCTGACCAATGACGTACTGGTCAAGGATGCCGCTGATTTCTTTCGGCGAAGGCAATTTGTGCGCGCTGCTCTCGGCCTGGGCTTCCTGCACCTCCTCTCGGATGATGTCGTTGCACAGGTCGACGCACTCGTCGCAGATAAATACCGAGGGCCCGGCAATCAGTTTGCGCACTTCGTGCTGGCTTTTGCCGCAGAAGGAGCAATAAAGCAATTTGCCGCTGTCCTCGCCGTTACGGGTGTCAGTCATTCGATCGATCCAATCCGGTAGGCTTGCAACACAAGATGAAGGCAATTGCGGGCTTTTTCAAGTCCGCAGGTAGGCGCTTTCGACGCCCACCTGCTCTGACCCCCCGGTTCAGGAGGCCAGTTGCCGCTTGTCGTAGACCGAGTCGATCAGGCCGTACTCGGCTGCGCGCGAGGCGCTCATGAAGTTGTCACGCTCGGTGTCACGCTTGATGGTCTCGAGGTCCTGGCCGGTGTGATAGGCCAGCAGCTCGTTCAGACGGGCCTTGATATTGAGAATTTCCTGGGCGTGGATCTCGATATCGGTGGCCTGACCCTGGAAGCCGCCCAGCGGCTGGTGGATCATCACGCGCGAGTTAGGCAGGCAATGACGCTTGCCCTTGGCACCTGCCGCCAGCAGGAAGGCGCCCATGCTGCAGGCCTGGCCGATGCAGATGGTCGAAACGTCCGGCTTGATGAACTGCATGGTGTCGTAGATCGACATGCCGGCGGTGACGGAACCGCCCGGCGAGTTGATGTACAGATGGATATCCTTGTCCGGGTTTTCCGCCTCAAGGAACAGCAGTTGCGCAACGACGAGGTTGGCCATGTAGTCCTCTACCGGGCCAACCAGGAAGATCACACGCTCCTTCAACAGGCGCGAGTAGATGTCGTAAGCGCGTTCGCCACGGGCGGACTGCTCGATAACCATCGGGACCAGGCCGCCTGCGGCCTGGATGTCAGAGCTCTGCTGAATATAAGAATTGCGGGACATGTCCTGCGCTCACTCCCAAATAGTCATGGCTTGAATACGCACAAGCCAGCTCGAAGGCTGGCTTGTGGAGGTTTCCTACGAGAGAAGCCCGTTACTCAGCAGCGGCAGGAGCCTCGGCTGGTTTAACAGCTTCTTCGTACGAGACCGACTTGTCGGTCACAGTCGCTTTCTGCAGAACAGTATCTACAACTTGTTCTTCCAGCACAACCGAACGCACTTCGTTCAGTTGCTGGTCATTCTTGTAGTACCAGGCGATGACCTGCTCAGGCTCCTGGTAAGCCGACGCCATTTCTTCGATCATCTCGCGAACCTTGGCGTCGTCCGGCTTCAGCTCGAACTGCTTGACCACTTCGGCCACGATCAGACCCAGCACGACGCGGCGCTTGGCTTGCTCTTCGAACAGCTCGACTGGCAGCTGCTCAGGCTTGATGTTGCCACCAAACTGCTGAACAGCCTGCACGCGCAGACGGTTGACTTCGTTTTCCAGCAGGGCCTTTGGCACTTCGATCGGGTTGGCGGCCAGCAGACCGTCCATGACCTGGTTCTTGACCTTGGTCTTGATCGCCTGACGCAGCTCACGCTCCATGTTCTTGCGAACTTCGGCGCGGAAGCCTTCCAGCGTCGATTCCTTGATGCCGAACTGGGCGAAGAACTCTTCGTTCAGTTCTGGCAGTACAGGTGCCGAAACGCTGTTGACGGTGATGGTGAACTCAGCGGCTTTGCCAGCCAGGTCCAGGTTCTGGTAGTCCTCTGGGAAGGTCACGTTGACAACGCGCTCTTCGCCAGCCTTGGCGCCTACCAGACCTTCTTCGAAGCCTGGGATCATGCGGCCGGAGCCCAGCACCAGCAGGGTGCCCTTGGCCGAACCACCGGCAAACGCTTCACCGTCGACCTTGCCGACGAAGTCGATGTTGACCTGGTCGTCGTTCTGCGCAGCGCGCTCGACGGCCTCGAAGCGGGTGTTCTGCTTGCGCAGCACTTCCAGCATGTTGTCCAGGTCACTGTCAGCCACTTCGGCGCTCAGGCGCTCGACCTTGATCGACTCGAGGCCCGCAACAGTGAACTCAGGGAACACTTCGAAGATGGCGACGAACTCCAGATCCTTGCCCTTTTCGAAGGACTTGGGCTCTACAGCCGGGGCGCCAGCCGGGTTCAGCTTCTGCTCGACGATGGCTTCGTAGAAGGAGGCCTGGACCAGGTCACCGAAAGCCTCTTGACGGGCGTCCGCCTCGAAACGCTGACGGATCACGGTCATCGGTACTTTACCAGGACGGAAGCCCGCAATCTTGGCGCGCTTGGCAGTCTGCTGCAGACGCTTGTTGACTTCGTTCTCGACGCGCTCGGCCGGAACGGCGATGGTCATGCGGCGCTCGAGAGCGGAAGTGTTTTCAACAGAAACTTGCATGGATATTCCTCGTTGCACAGACGTTAGCCGGCGTTAGCCCGACTCCAGAATCAAGGGCAAACATTCTAGTGAGTCACGCAGCAGAAGTCACCCCACACGGGACGACTGAAAACAACGCCGGTCGATTAACTTTCAAGGCCCGCACGGCACAGCGCCAGGCCTGCTTCCAACAGGGGCTGCGCGGCGCCGGGGGCGGCCTGCAGCCGAAATACTTTGTCAAACAACTACCCGCAACGCATTTGCCTCCTTTATTGAGGATCAATGTCGTTGAACTGGCAGTATTCCTCCCATTCCAGCCCCAACGCCTCGGCCACTTCACGGTGCGTTTCCAGGCGCATGGCCTGCAGCTGCTCCGGGGACTCGGCAATCAATTGCAGCGCCAGCTCCCAAGGCTCAATACCCTGCTCCTCGGCGGCATCCTCGAACGCCCACTCGATTTGCTGGGCCTGCTCACGCGCATCCAGCTCGCGGATCTCCTCGAGCAACTGCGGATTGGCTTCGGCAAAGCGCTGCAGCGCCAGGGCCTGACGGGCTTCTTTTGCAATCATCGTGGTGTCCTTTGCCGGCCAAACGGGCCGGTGTTTCAACCGGCTGAAATCTAACAGCTTTTATTGGGGTGCCACCAGTGGATTACAAGGGGCAGGAGGTGTTTTGGCTGGGGCGCGGCTCATCACCGCTACGCAGACCCAAAACAAAAAGGCGCCCGATCTCACGATCAAGGCGCCTTTCAGGAATATGGGGTGGACGATGGGAATCGAACCCACGACAACTGGAATCACAATCCAGCGCTCTACCAACTGAGCTACGCCCACCATATTGCGGTCTTGCGGTACAACCTTACAGAAGCATGGTGCGGACGAAGAGACTCGAACTCTTACAGCTTGCGCCGCTGGAACCTAAATCCAGTGTGTCTACCAATTTCACCACGTCCGCGTAACGCTTAAAACAAAGGCGCCAGATGCTATCGAGGCGCCCTTGAAAAATATGGGGTGGACGATGGGAATCGAACCCACGACAACTGGAATCACAATCCAGCGCTCTACCAACTGAGCTACGCCCACCATATTGCATTACAGCCTACTTGCTTGCCAAAGCTGCCTAATGGCGCACCCGGCAGGACTCGAACCTGCGACCATCCGCTTAGAAGGCGGATGCTCTATCCAGCTGAGCTACGGGCGCTTAAGCTTGAAGCCTAACCGAACGAGACGCTAACAAGGAACTGTTAAACCACTCATTCTGCCCGACTTAGCCAACCAGTGCTAGGCTGTGCCCGACAAGTGCGGCGAATCTTATAGTCGACCCCGAAAGTCGTCAACACCTTTTTCGAAAAAATTTAAATTATTTAAGGGGTTAGAGGATTTGCCCGACCACCCGCCTTTGCCCTTGGCCCATGTCGTGCGAGAATGCACGTTCTTTATTGTTCCTTCTCGATGGTTAATCACGCGTCTATGACTGCACACCTAATCGATGGCAAGGCTATCGCCGCCAGCCTGCGCCAGCAGATCGCTCAACGTGTCGTGGAGCGTCGCCAGCAAGGCCTGCGTACGCCGGGCCTGGCAGTGATCCTGGTCGGCACCGACCCCGCCTCCCAAGTCTATGTCTCGCACAAGCGCAAGGACTGCGAAGAGGTCGGCTTCATTTCGCAGGCTTTCGACCTGCCCAGCGAGACCACGCAACAAGCCCTGACCGAGCTGATCGACCGTCTCAATGACGACCCGGCCGTCGACGGCATCCTGCTGCAACTGCCGCTGCCGGCACACCTGGACGCCTCTTTGCTGCTCGAGCGCATTCGCCCGGACAAGGATGTGGACGGCTTCCATCCGTACAACATCGGCCGCCTGGCCCAGCGTATTCCACTGCTGCGCCCGTGCACACCGAAAGGCATCATGACCCTGCTGGAAAGCACCGGCCAGGACCTGTACGGCATGAACGCGGTGATCGTCGGCGCGTCCAACATCGTTGGCCGCCCGATGGCCATGGAACTGCTGCTGGCCGGCTGCACCGTGACCGTCTGCCACCGCTTCACCAAGGACCTGGCCGGCCACGTCGGGCGTGCCGACCTGGTGGTCGTGGCTGCCGGCAAGCCGGGCCTGGTCAAGGGTGAGTGGGTCAAGGAAGGCGCCATCGTCATCGACGTGGGCATCAACCGCCAGGAAGACGGCAAGCTGGTCGGCGACGTGGTCTACGAGACTGCCCTGCCCCGCGCCGGCTGGATCACACCGGTGCCGGGCGGCGTCGGGCCGATGACCCGGGCGTGCCTGCTGGAGAACACGCTGTATGCGGCAGAAGAGCTGCACAAGTAATACCGCGTGATGCGAAAACGGCACCTTTGCAGGTGCCGTTTTTTTTGCCCGTGACTAATGGACTCTTCGCGAGCGAGCGGTTGCACGGCCCGCGCGGTCGGTGAAACCACCCCGGCGTTCAGCCGATCACTTCCTGGCCGCCTCCCAGGACTTCAGCAGTTCGTTGTAGCTGACTGTCTCGCCCATGGGCTTTTCGTTGGCCAGCTTGGCTTTCGGCGCACCCGGCTGGTCGAACCAGTACTGGGCGTCCTTCTCCGGATTCAACTTGGGTGCACACGTCGCCTGGGCATTGGAGCGTTGCAGGCGCTCCATCATGCGGTCCTGGTCGCGGGCCAGCCCATCCAGGGCTTCCTGCGGGGTCTTTTCGCCACTGGCGACTTCGGCGATATGGCTCCACCACAATTGCGCCAACCGCGGGTAGTCCGGCACGTTGGTGCCGGTCGGCGTCCACTGCACCCGCGCCGGGCTGCGATAGAACTCCACCAGCCCACCGAGCTTGGGCGCCAACTCGGTCATGGCCTGGGAGTTGATGTCCGACTCACGAATCGGCGTCAGGCCGACGATGGTCTTTTTCAGCGATACGGTCTTTGAGGTGACGAACTGGGCGTACAGCCACGCCGCCAAGCGTTGCTTCTCGGGGGTGGACTTGAAGAAGGTCCACGAGCCAGTGTCCTGGTAGCCGAGTTTCATACCCTCTTCCCAGTAAGGCCCCTTCGGTGAAGGCGCCATGCGCCACTTCGGCGTGCCGTCGGCATTCACAACGGGCAAGCCGGGCTTCGTCATGTCGGCGGTGAACGCGGTGTACCAGAATATCTGCTGGGCAATGTTGCCTTGCGCCGGCACAGGGCCGGCTTCGGAGAATGTCATGCCCTGCGCTTCCTTGGGCGCGTAGGCACGCATCCAGTCCACGTATTTCTGCGTGGCATAGACAGCGGCCGGCCCATTGGTATCGCCGCCGCGGGTCACGCTGGAACCCACCGGATGGCAGTCCTCCACGCGAATGCCCCATTCATCGACCGGCAAACCATTGGGCAGGCCCTTGTCGCCGCCGCCGGCCATCGAGAACCAGGCATCGGTGAAGCGCCAGCCCAGTGACGGGTCTTTCTTTCCGTAGTCCATGTGCCCGTAGACGCGCTTGCCGTCGATCTCCTTGACGTCTTCGGTGAAGAACTTGGCAATGTCCTCGTACGCCGACCAGTTCACTGGCACCCCCAGTTCATAGCCGTACTTCTCTTTGAACCTGGCCTTTAACTCCGGCCGTTCGAACCAGTCGGCGCGGAACCAGTACAGGTTGGCGAACTGCTGGTCGGGCAGTTGGTAGACCTTGCCATCGGGCGCGGTGGTGAAGGAAATACCGATGAAGTCCTTCAGGTCGAGGGTCGGCGAAGTATAGGCTTTGCCCTCGTTGGCCATCAGGTCGGTGATCGATTCCACTTTGCCGTAGCGAAAGTGCGTACCGATCAGGTCGGAGTCGTTGACCCAGCCGTCATAGATGTTCTTGTCCGACTGCATCTGCGTCTGCAGTTTTTCCACCACGTCGCCTTCCTGCAGCAGGTCGTGGGTCAGCTGGATGCCGGTGATCTCACTGAAAGCCTTGGCCAGCACCTTGGATTCGTATTCATGGGTGGTGATGGTTTCCGACACAACGTTGATCTTCATCCCGCGAAACGGCTCGGCTGCCTTGATGAACCACTGCAATTCGGCCAACTGCTGTTCGGGGGTAAGGGTCGAAGGCTTGAACTCGCTGCCGATCCATTTCTTTGCCGCCTCTTCGTACTGGTCGGCCCAGGCTGTGCCTTGCACGCTGGCCAGTACCAGCAACGCGGCCAGGGTCAAATGTCGCCTGTTGTGTTTGTTGTCGAACATTGTGATCTCCCGTTTCAGTTATCCCACAGGGCCGCTCGCTCAGCCCCAGCGCAACACCACCGCCAGCCACGCCAGCGACAGCAGCGAGGCCACCCACAACGGCCAGTCGCTGACACCGACCACCAGCAGGTGCAGGTAGGCGCTGGCCAGCAGGCCGATGAACAAACGGTCACCACGGCTGGTGACCAGCGGCAAAAAGCCCCGTCGCTCTACGCAGGGGCGACGCAGCTCAAGCAGGGTCATGCCCAGCAGCAACAGGCCCACAGCGGCGAAGAACAGCGCTGTCGGCAGGGTCCAGGCCATCCACTCCATGCGTTGCCCTCCTCACACCCGGCCCAGGGCGAAGCCCTTGGCCACATGATTGCGCACGAACCAGATCACCAGCATGCCCGGCAAGATGGTCAGCACCCCCGCCGCCGCCAGCACACCCCAGTCAATGCCCGATGCCGACACCGTGCGGGTCATCACCGCGGCAATCGGCTTGGCATTCACCGAGGTCAGGGTGCGCGCCAGCAGCAGTTCGACCCAAGAGAACATGAAACAGAAAAACGCCGTGACGCCGATGCCGGAGCCAATCAGCGGAATGAAGATCTTCACGAAGAAGCGCGGAAAACTGTAGCCGTCGATGTAGGCGGTTTCGTCGATTTCCCTTGGTACGCCCGACATGAAACCCTCCAGGATCCACACCGCCAGCGGTACGTTGAACAGGCAATGGGCCAGCGCCACGGCAATGTGGGTATCGAACAGCCCGATCGACGAGTACAACTGGAAGAACGGCAGCAGAAACACCGCCGGTGGCGCCATGCGGTTGGTCAGCAGCCAGAAGAACAGGTGGCGGTCGCCAGGAAAGCGGTAGCGCGAGAAGGCATAGGCCGCGGGCAACGCCACGAGCAGTGAAATCAGCGTGTTCAGGCACACGTAGTACAGCGAGTTGATGTAGCCGCTGTACCAGCTGGCGTCGGTGAAGATCACTCGGTAGTTGTCGAGCGTGAACGCCTGCGGCCACAGGGTCAGGCCGCCAAGGATCTCGGCGTTGCTCTTGAACGACATGTTCAGCAACCAGTAGATCGGCACCAGCAGGAAGAAGAAGTACAGCAGCAGGGCCATTGATTTGCGTGTGCTCATGGCCTAGTCCTTGTCGGCATGGGTCATGGCTGTGTAGAACAGCCACGACACCAGCAGGATGATCAGGAAGTACACCAGTGAAAACGCTGCCGCCGGCCCCAGGTCGAACTGCCCTACAGCCATACGCGTGAGGGTCTGGCTGAGGAACGTGGTCGCGTTGCCTGGCCCGCCGCCGGTCAGCACGAACGGCTCGGTGTAGATCATGAAACTGTCCATGAAGCGCAGCATCAACGCGATCACCAGCACGTTCTTGAGCTTGGGCAGCTGGATATGGCGAAACACCGCCCAGCCCGAGGCCCGATCGATGCGCGCGGCCTGGTAGTACACGTCGGGGATCGCACGCAGCCCCGAATAGCACAGCAAAGCCACCAACGAAGTCCAGTGCCACACATCCATCACCAGCACGGTGAGCCAGGCGTCGAACGGGTCACCGGCGTAGTTGTAGCTGACGCCGAGCTTGGCCAGGGAAGCGCCGAGCAGGCCGATGTCGGCACGGCCGAAAATCTGCCAGATAGTGCCGACCACGTTCCACGGGATCAGCAACGGGATAGCCATGACGATCAGGCACACCGAGGCCATGCGGCCTTTGGTTGGCATGGCCAGGGCGATGCCTATACCCAATGGAATTTCGATCAGCAGGACGCAGGCCGAGTAAATGAACTGGCGCAGCAATGCGTCGTGCAGCGCCGGGTCGCGCAGTACCTGGCGGTACCAGTCGGCACCGACGAAGTAGCGGCTGGACTGGTCGAAGATGTCCTGCACCGAGTAGTTGACCACCGTCATCATCGGCACCACCGCGCTGAACGCGACCAGCAGGAACACCGGCAGCACCAGCCACCAGGCCTTGTTGTTCGGCACCTTGTTGTTCATGGCCCGGTCTCCAGCAGCACATCGTCGACGTACAGCATCAGCCACTGCGCCGGCAGGCTGACCCAGGCCTGTTCCACAGGCAACGGGCGGTCCTCGCCCAGCCTCGCCTTGAGCGCGACACCGCCCAGTTCGAGGGTGACGATGCGATAGGTACCCAGGTCTTCGACGTCCAGCACCCGCGCCGGGTAGGCCCCCTCGAACGGGCTGTCCCACAGCTGCACGAACTCCGGGCGAATGCCCACCTGCAGCCGCCCGCCCGCCAGTGAGGCCAGGCGCTCGCACAGGCCATCGGGCAGTACCAGCTGGACATCGCCGAACACCACTGCGCCCGCCTCGGCACGCACGTCGATCAAGTTCATGCCCGGGCTACCGATGAAATAACCGACGAACGTATGCCGCGGTCGCTCGAACAGCTCGCGCGGTGTGCCGAACTGGACGATGCGTCCGCCGTGCATCACCGCGATCTTGTCGGCGAAGGTGGAGGCCTCCAACTGGTCGTGGGTGACGTAGATCATGGTGATGTTGAACTGCTCATGAATCTGCTTCAGCTTGCGCCGCAGCTTCCACTTCAGATGCGGGTCGATCACCGTCAGCGGCTCGTCGAACAGGATCGCCGACACGTCATCGCGCACCAGGCCACGCCCCATGGAGACTTTCTGCTTTTCATCGGCGGTGAGGTTGCGTGCCTTCTTGCGCAACACGGCAGTCAGTTCGAGCACTTCGGCAATTTCTTCCACCCGGGCACGCACCCGGGCTTCATCGAGCCCCTGGTTGCGCAAGGGGAAGGCCAGGTTGTCGAACACCGTCATGGTGTCGTACACCACCGGGAACTGAAACACCTGGGCGATATTGCGCGCCTGCGGGGACAGCTGGTTGACCGGCTTGCCGTCGAACAGCACCTCGCCATGAGACGGCGTCAGCAGCCCGGAAATGATATTGAGCAAGGTCGACTTGCCGCAGCCCGACGGCCCGAGCAACGCATAGGCACCGCCCTGCTCCCACACATGTTCGAGTGCGTGCAGGGCATAGTCTGCCTCGCTGGCGGGCTGGCGGCTGTAACTGTGCGCCAGCTGGCGCAGGCGGATTTCGGCCATCACCCTCTCCTCGCCTGGCGCAGCCCCGGGGCCTGCACCAACACCCCGGCGCTGTCGAAAACGAACAGCTTGTGCGTGGGGATGAACACGCGTATCGGCGTGTCCACCTGGTACTCGTGCACCCCGGGAAGGTGCAGCACCATGCGCCAGTATTCGTTGCGCACATGCAGAAATGTTTCTGACCCACTGATCTCGGCCAACTCCACCAGTACCGCCAGCTCCAGGTCATCGTCGTGGGCCGGCACCAGCGCGATATGACTGGGGCGCACGCCGAAGCGGTAGTCACCCTCGGCCAGCGGCTCCAGGTCGGCATTGCGGGCAAAGTGCACGGTCTGGGCCAGGCTTACCTCGTTACCCGTGATACGGCCAGACACCAAGTTGATCGGCGGCTCGGAAAACAGCTCGGCAGCCAGCACGCTGCTGGGTCGCTGATAGACCTCGGCGGTAGGTCCGCTCTGCACGATACGGCCTTCGTGCACAAGGGTGGTGGTGCCGCCCAGCGCCAGCGCCTCGTTGGGCTCGGTGGTGGCGTACACAGCAATGCAATGGCGCGCCGCGAACAGCTCGCGCAGCTCCTGGCGCAGGCCTTCGCGCAACTTGTAGTCGAGGTTGACCAATGGCTCGTCGAAGAGGATCAACGAGGCATCCTTGACCAGTGCCCTGGCCATCGCCGTGCGTTGCTGCTGGCCACCGGAGAGCTCCAGTGGCAGGCGTTGCAGGTAGGTTTCGATGCGCAGCATCTCGGCAGTTTCCTGCACCCGCCGTCGGATCTGGTCCTCGGCCATGCGCGCCTGGCGCAGCGGTGAGGCGATGTTTTCGTACACGCTCAAGGTCGGGTAATTGATGAATTGCTGATACACCATCGACACATTGCGCTGGCGTACCGGCACACCGGTGACGTCCTGGCCATCCATCAGCACCCGCCCTCGGTCCGGACGGTCCAGCCCGGCCATCAGGCGCATCAGGCTGGTCTTGCCGGCCAGGGTGCGACCCAGCAGCACATTGAACGAGCCGGGCTCGAAACGCAGTGACGCATCGACGATCCACGGCTGGTTGTCGACGCTACGGCTGACCTGCTCCAGCACCAGGGACATGGCGTGGCCTTTTTGTGATTGTTGTCTGCCGGGTACAGCCAGTTCCGTGCCAGTCCGTGCCCGATGCTCTGGTTCGGGGCCTGGGTGGCAGCGCTGGCAAATCGCGGGCTCGCACGTGAACACAATCACTGCACAGCTGGACAGTGGCCAGTTTGACAATGAACAGCCGTGAACAACACTGAACGGCGGTCGACCCATGACAACAATCACACAGGACAGGCCCATGGCCGCATCCACTTCGACCCACACCCAACTGATCCAGGCGTCCTGGGACCGCTGCCGCGCCCACGGCCTGCAGCCGCAGCATGCGCCAGACTTTGACTGCCTGTCCCGCGCCGAGCTCAGTGCCCTGCTGGAGCGGCGCCAAAACCTGCTGCGCCTGACCCGCGAGGAAGTGCTACCGCACTATGCGCACCTCTTGGGTAACGCCAGCTACCTGGTGATGCTGGCCGATGCCAGTGGCTGCCTGCTCGACAGCTGGGGCTCGCGGCGTTTCATCGAACCGCGCCAGCACCATGGTTTCAGCGCCGGCGCCCATTGGCACGAACGTGGCGTCGGTACCAACGCCCTGGGCACCACACTGATTTGCGCCGAAGCGGTTCACGTCGGCCAGGACGAACACTTCCTGCGCCAGAACCGCTACATGTCCAGCGCCGCCGCCCCCCTGTTCGACGCCGCACGGCAGCTGGTCGGGGCGCTCGACGTAGCCAGCGACGGCTACCTGCCGGCCAGCCAGACGCTTGGGCTGGTGCGCATGATGGGCCAGAGCCTGGAGAACCGCCTGATCCTCGCCGAACATGCTGACCAGCATGCACAACTGATCTTCAACAGCGCCTCCGACAACCTCGACAGCCCTTGGGCCGGCTTGCTGGTGTTCGATGAACGCGGGCAGGTGTTGGCCGCCAATCACCGGGCCGATAGCCTGCTTGGCGTAAACCCGCTGCAGCAAAACATCGAGCAACTGTTCCAGTTACCCCTGCAACAGCTGCTCAGCCATCCCCGACAACAGCCCTTCGCTCTGCAGGCCACCGGGCGCAACCGCTTTCACTGCCAGTGGCACCCCCCACGCGAAACCACTCGCCGCCCCGAAGCCGGCAGTACCGAGCCGCGCCTGGATAAAGCCTTGATACAAGCCCGCCTGCTATTGGAAAAGGACATCCCGGTGTTGGTCGAGGGCGAAACAGGCGTAGGCAAAGAAGTGTTCGTCGGCACCCTGCACCGGGCCAGCAGCCGCGCCAGGCAGCCGCTGGTCGCCGTAAACTGTGCGGCGATCCCGGCCGAACTGGTGGAGTCGGAACTGTTCGGCTATGACAAAGGCGCGTTCACCGGCGCCCACCACAAGGGCAACCCGGGGCTGATCCGCAAGGCCGACCACGGCATCCTGTTTCTGGATGAGATTGGCGACATGCCACTGCCCACCCAGGCCCGCCTGCTGCGCGTACTGCAGTCGCGCAGCATCCAGCCGCTGGGCAGTGGCGAACCGGTGCCGGTGGATATCCGCGTGGTGTCGGCGAGCAATCGCAACCTGGCCGAAGAAGTGCGCGCCGGGCGCTTTCGCCAGGACCTGTACTACCGCATCGCCGGCCTGACGCTGGTGCTGCCCCCCCTGCGCGAACGCGCTGACCGGCGCCAGCTGATTGAGCAGGTGCATGCCCGCTACCGCGAGCCCGGGCAACCTGCGCGGCTGCCCCCGGCCATTATCGACCTGTTCGATCAACACCCCTGGCCGGGCAACCTGCGCGAACTGGTGAGCGTGCTACAGGTCGCGTTGGCCCTGGCGGCCAACGGGCCGGTCGGCGTCGAACACCTTCCTGCGGGTTTTCTGGCCGAGTCGAAAACACCGGTGCCGATAGCGACTGAAGAGACGGACCTGCAGAGCCTGGTCGAGCAAGCCAATGGCAACCTGTCGGCGGTGGCCCGCCGACTGGGTATCAGCCGCACCACACTGTACAAGCGGTTGCGTGGGCGATGAATCGATTGGCCCTGAAGCGCCGCACAGCAGGTTTTCGAAGCCACCCCTGATCGACAAGCAGCTGGCGCCCCCCCCGTGCAGGTCAAGACCACGGCCCGCTGATGACCTTCAAGGGTCACGCCACTGCACTGGCTGCCGGTAGGCCTGTGCCCAGGCTTGCACGTCACTGGCGGGCATCGGCCGGGCAATGCAGTAACCCTGCGCCAGCTCGCAGCCCAGGCCCATCAGTACCCGGCCGTGCTCGACACTCTCCAGCCCCTCGGCAATCACCTCGCGGCCAAACGTCCGGGCCAGGCCGATCACTGCCTCCGTCAGCGCCAGGTCGTCCTGGTCATGAAGGATGTCACGCACGAACGACTGGTCGATCTTGATCGTCTGGGTCGGCAAGCGTTTCAGGTAACTCAAGGACGAATAACCGGTGCCGAAATCGTCCAGCGAGAAACGCACACCCAGCGCACGGCAGGCATCCAGGCAACGGCTGACATGCTGCAGGTTGTCGATGGCCACCGACTCGACGATTTCCAGGTCCAGCAGCGCCGGGTCCACCGCCGGGTACGCTGCCAGCAGTTGCTGCAGGCGCTCGGCAAAGTCACTGCGCTGCAAATGCCGCGCGGCAATATTCACGCTCAGCGACCAGGGCTGCCCTTGGCGCTGCCAGGCCTGCAACTGGCTCAACGCCTGCCCGATCACCCACTCGCCGATTTCGACGATCAGGTCGGTCTGCTCTACCCAGGGCAGGAAATCGCCAGGCGGCACCACACCACGGCCTGGCCGCTGCCAGCGCAATAAACCCTCAAAGCCCAGTACCTTGCCACTGCGCAGGTTGACCTTGGGCTGGTAGTAAAGGCACAGCTCACCATTGCGCAGCGCCCGGCGCACGCGTGCCACGGTCTGGTGGGTGGCCTTGAGCTCCTGCTCCTGCGTCACGTCGAACAGATGGTAACGGTTGCGCCCGCGCTGCTTGGCCACATACATGGCCTGATCGGCGTGGCGCACCAGGGTGTCGGCATCTTCGTCATCCTGCGGGTACAGGGTCACGCCGATACTGGCGCTGAGCGACAGCGTATGCTCACGCACCACATAGGGCGCCGCCAAGGCACGCAATACCCGCTGCAGGGCTGCATGCAACTGACACTCATCGTCGACGTCGCGCAGGATCAGCACGAACTCGTCGCCCGACAGCCGGGCCACGGCATCACCACCGCGCAGGATGCTCTTCAAGCGCTGCGCCACTTCCACCAGCAGCAGGTCACCCACGGCATGCCCGTAGCCGTCGTTGACCGCCTTGAAACCATCCAGGTCGAGCATGCACACCGCCAGCGAGATGCCTTCGCGGCGCGAGTAGGCCAGGGCCTGGTTCAGCAAATCAGACAGGTAGGCGCGGTTGGGCAGGCCGGTGAGCACATCGTGCCCCACCCGCCACTGCAAGGTATGCAGCAGCTGGCGCTTCTCGGTGACGTCAAAGCGTATCGACACATACTTGCGCACCTGGCCTGTCAGCGGATCGACCAGTGGCACCATGGTGCTGTCGACCCAGTACAACGAACCGTCCTTGGACCGGTTGCAGATTTCGCCCTTCCACACCCGCCCGGCGACCAACGCCCGCCACATGCCGACAAAGAACGTCGGTTCATGCAGCCCGGAATTGAGGATGCGGTGGTTGGCCCCCAGCAGTTCCTCACGGCTGTAGCCCGAGATGCTGCAGAACTGCTGATTGACGTAGGTGATGTTCCCACGCAGGTCGGTTTCCGAAAAGATCGCGGCCGCGTCCACGGCCGCGCGATAGTTATCATCCATAAAGCATCCTGCCTTAGCGGTTGAAGCGCTCCACCAGGGCGCGCAATCCGGCGCACACGTGTTCCAGTTCGGTACCGCGCGAGGCGGCGGCGTTGGCGCTATGGGCGCTGTGCTGGGCAATACCGGCTACGCCGTTGATCTGCCGCGAAACGTCTTCTGCCACCGCCGACTGCTGCTGCGAGGCGGTGGCCATCTGCTGGCTCATGTCGCTGATGCGCTGTACCGCGTCACGAATGCCATGCAGCGCCTGCCGGGCTTCCTGCACCTGGGCAACGCCCTGCTCGGCACCGTCGATGCCTCGGCTGGCGATCGCCACGGCTTCCGCGGCGCCACTGCGCAGGGCATCAATGATGGCCTGGATGTGCAGGGTGGACTGGCGGGTCTTGTCGGCCAGTGCCCGCACCTCGTCGGCGACCACGGCAAAGCCCCGGCCCTGCTCGCCCGCACGGGCAGCCTCGATGGCGGCGTTGAGGGCCAGCAGGTTGGTTTGCTCGGCAATGCCGCGGATCATCCCCGCGGCCTCGGCGATGGCGCCGGTCTGACCCGCCAGGTGGCTGACCGCCTGGTTGATCTGCGTCACGGTGCTGGCCAGGTTACGAATGGCCGCACCGCTGGCATCGGCCACCTGGCTACCTTGCTCGGCCAGCAGGTGCGCCGTGTGTGCCTCGGCGGCGGTCAACTGCACGTGGTTGGCCACTTCGCCAATGGAGGCGGCCATCTGGTTCATTGCAGTGGCGCTCAGGTCGGTTTCGGCACGCTGCTCCAGCAATGCCGCCTCGGTGCTGCGCGACAACTGCCCGGCATCGCGAGCGGCCACGGCCATTTGCCCGGCCAGATCGCTTAGCCGGGTCAAGGCGGTTTTCAGGCGTGCCTCTTCGCTGATCAGCATCAGTTGCAACTGCCCGGCAGCACCCGACAGGTCGCTGTAGGTCAAGGCCGCAATCGGGTCGGCGAAGGCACCTTCGGCACCCTGCACAATCTGCTGCAGCTGCCGCCCGAGGGCATTGCGCGCCCACAGGCCGCAGGCCACGAACAGCCCCAGGGTCAGCCCCTGCCCCACCAGGCCAGGCCACAACTGATTGGCACCCACCGCCAGCAGCCCACCGGCCAGTGGCAAGGCCAAGGCCTGCGCCAGCAAGCTCAGACGGCGCGGCGCCGACAATGCCGCCTGGCCGTTGCGCAGCCGCGCATACAGGGCTTCGGCACGGGCTACTTGCTCGCGCGTAGGGCATACGCGCACCGACTCGTAACCCACTACCCGCCCACCTTCGAGGATGGGCGTGACGTAGGCATTGACCCAGTAGTAGTCGCCGTTACGGCAGCGGTTCTTGACGATACCCATCCAGCTCTTGCCGGCTTTCAGGTAGCGCCACATCAACTCGTACACCGCCGGCGGCATGTCCGGGTGGCGCACCAGGTTGTGCGGGCTGCCGATCAGTTCGGCCTCGCTGTAGCCACTGATGGCGGCAAACTCTGGGTTGCAGTAGGTGATCAGGCTGGCGGTATCGGTAGCAGAAATCAGCCGCTGATGGGGGGGAAAACGTTGCTCGACCGGGGTTACCGGCAAGTTGAGGCGCACGATGAGACTCCATTCAATGACAAGCCGGCACCCAGTTCATCGACGGCCTTCGGAACCGATTCATGAGGATCCGTTCCAATGGGCAAAAGCGCTTCCTGCCGTTGCGGCACGAGGCCGAACGGTACAAGGAAGGTGACGATGACTGACCGGTCAAGCCATGAATTCTACGAAATTCATCACATAAATAAAACAAAGGTGATCGATCATGGCGTTGCGCCACATTGATAGATATCGTTAAGTTCTTGATTCTAAATGGGAATTAAGCGATGACGAGATCAGCTTTGGGTATCGCCCTGCGCCGCTACCGCAAGCTGGCGGGCCTGACCCAGGCACAACTGGCCGAACGGACCGGCTTCGACCCCAAGACCATCAGCCGTTTCGAAACCAGCACCTACACCCCCAGCATCGATGCAATCATGGCGTTTGCCCAGGTGCTGGGCGTCAAGCCCAAGGACTTCTTCGCTGAACCGGACGACGAAGAGGAGCAGCGCGCCTACCTGTTCGGTGTCATCCACAACGCCCCGCCCAAAGATCTTGGCAAGCTGATTGCAGCGGTGGACCAGGCACTGGCCAAGCCCTGAGCTATTTCATGCGCCCCCTTTCACGGCACGCACCGAACTAGAGCATGGCAGGCCGGATTGCCCCACAACTGGTCAGACCGGTAAGGCCAAAAATCCTTGCAATCAGGGATTTTTCGCGCTTTTATGGCCTCGCGCTGAACAAACCGGTAAGACCACAATAATTAAGTCCTGCGCTCTTTCGCCCCGTGCGGCTACCGAAGCAAGGACACCGATCAGAGACTCCTCCCATGCTCAAATGGTGCTCGCGTTCGATTTTCCTGCAAGTCGTACTCGGCCTTGCCCTCGGCATCGCCTGCGGTCTGAGCTTCCCCGACCTCTCCCTGCAACTCAAACCCCTCGGCGACGGCTTCATCAAGCTGATCAAGATGCTCATCGGCCTGATCGTGTTCTGCGTGGTGGTCAGCGGCATTTCGGGTGCGGGCGACCTGAAAAAGGTCGGGCGCATCGGCCTGAAGTCGGTGATCTACTTCGAAGTGCTGACTACCCTGGCGCTGGTGATCGGCCTGGTGTTCGCCTTCACCAGTGGCATTGGCAGCGGTGCCAACATTCACCTGGATCAACTGTCCGCCGCCGATGCCAACGGCTTGGCCGAGCGCGGCCAGCACATCCATGGCGCCACGGCATTCTTCATGGACCTGATCCCCACCTCGGTGATCGGTGCCTTCGCCGACAACAACATTCTTCAGGTGCTGCTGTTCTCGGTGCTGTTCGGCAGCGCGCTGAACCTGGTGGGTGACTCGGCCGCCGGCATTTCGCGACTGATCAACGAACTGAGCCATGTGATCTTCCGCATCATGGGCATGATCGTGCGCCTGGCGCCGATCGGCGTGTTCGGTGCCATCGCCTTCACCACCAGCAAGTACGGCCTGGCGTCGCTGCAGCACCTGGGCGGGCTGGTGGCGCTGTTCTACCTCACCTGTGCCGGCTTCGTGCTGATCGTGCTGGGCACCGTCATGCGCCTGTCGGGCCTGAAACTGCTGCCGTTGATCAAGTACCTGCGCGAAGAGCTGACCATCGTCCTGGGCACCGCCTCTTCCGACGCCGTACTGCCACAGATCATGCGCAAGCTTGAGCACCTGGGCATCGGCAGTTCCACGGTCGGCCTGGTGATCCCTACCGGCTACTCGTTCAACCTCGATGGTTTTTCCATCTACCTCACCCTGGCGATCGTGTTCATCGCCAACGCCACCGGCACGCCACTGGAAATGACCGACCTGCTGACCATCCTGCTGGTGTCGCTGGTGACTTCCAAGGGGGCTCACGGCATCCCAGGCTCGGCACTGGTGATTCTTGCCGCCACCCTGACTGCGGTACCGGCGATCCCTGTGGTTGGCCTGGTACTGGTGCTGGCGGTGGACTGGTTCATGGGTATCGGCCGGGCGTTGACCAACCTGATCGGCAACTGCGTGGCCACCGTGGCCATTGCCCGTTGGGAGAAGGACATTGACCTGGAACGTGCGCAGAACGTGCTCGACGGCAAGCCTGGCTTTGCCCCCACGCCACGCAAGCAACCCAACGCCCATCAACAGGAATTCTGAGCGAACGTGGCCGGCATGACGCCGGCCCTTCCAGGAGCGAACCGTGATCAGCTCATCAACCGTCGTCAACTCAGTGGTGGAAAAACTCCGCCAGGCCCTGGCCCGCGGCCAATGGCGCACCGGCGACATGCTGCCAGGCCAGCGCGAACTGGCCGAACAACTGGGCATCAGCCGCCCCAGCCTGCGCGAAGCGGTAACCGTGCTGGAAACACTGGGCCTGGTGCGCTCGTTGCCAGGCAAGGGCGTGTTGGTGCTCGATGCCGATGCCCAGCCGTCGGGCGTGGAAACCAGTGCTGCGGCGAGCCTGGCCGACGTGCTGGAACTGCGCTACACACTCGAACCGTTCATCGTCGGCCTGGTGGCGCAGTCGGCCAACAGCCAGGACATCGGCCAGTTGCGCCTGACCCTGATGGACATGCGCGAAGCACTGGAGGCCGATGACAGCGAGGCCGGGGTCAAAGCCTACATTGCCTTCCATGAGGCGCTGTTCGCCCTGACCACCAACCCGATTTTCCAGAGCGTGGTGCAGCAGACCGGCAATGCCCTGAAGCAAAGCGCCGACATGCTGCGCAACTCGCCCGAGCACCTGGCCGCGCGGCTGAAGGAAAACGAAGCGGTGGTGCGCGCCATTCGCGAACGCAGCAGCGCCCAGGCCAGTGCCCAGATGCGTCAGCACATCGTGGCCGAAGGGCTGCGCATGGGCATCGCGCTGAATATCCCGGACGAACATCCGCATCCATGACCTCAGGAGAGTGCCCATGAACGCCGTCCCCCACTTGCCTACCCTGCTCGCGGCCGGCGAAACCCGCCTGTCGGCCGAGCAGATTTATCCGCGGCTGTTCGACGCCATTCTCGAACAGCGCCTGCCGCCGGGCAGTCTGTTGCCCGAACAGGCGCTGGGCCATGCCTTTGGTGTCAGCCGCACGGTGATCCGCCGTGTGCTCGGGCGCCTGTCCGACCAGCAGGTGGTAGTCCAGCGCCCCAGCCACACCGCGCATCTGGCTGCGCCTGACCCGGACCAGGCACGTCAGGTGCTCAGTGCCCGGCGTCTGGCCGAAACCACGCTGATCACCCTGGCCGCGCAACGCGCCCGGCCGGCGCAGGTACGCCAGTTACGGCAACTGGTAGAGCGCGAGCGCCAGCACCATGAGCGTGGCGAACGCTGCGCGGCGATCCGCCTGGGCGGCGAGTTCCATCTGAAACTGGCGCAGGTGGCGGCCAATGCACCACTGGCGCGATTTCTCAATGGGCTGGTGCCGATGACCTCGCTGATCATCGCTCGCTACGAATCGCCGTGCTGCGATCACTGCGCGTGGGAAGAGCATGCGGCAATCATCGATGCCGTGGAGCAAGGTGATGCCGAAGCGGCGCTGGGGTTGATGCACAGGCACCTTGACCGTCTGGAAGAAAAGCTCGACCTGGAATAACCCGACCAAACGGACGCGATCGCTCCCCCCCAGGCCGCGCTCACACAACCATTTGCATCTGTGCTGAGCGGGCGATGGGCTGCACAGCAGCCCCAATAACCCCACCCTATACTTCGAGAACCCCCCCAGCCTCTACCAGGGAGGCGGTCGCGTGAGTTCTCGAGTCCTCCTGTTGCTCTGCCTTCTGCTGGCCCTCGGCGGTTGTGCCAGCAAGCGCCCCCCTGCCCCGCCGCCGCCCGCAATACTCACCCCCGCGGCCTGGCAACGCATCGACCAGGAACTGATCGATGCCTCGGTCGGTGCCGCCGGCTCGGCCAACGACTATGCCCGGCGCTCCATGCGGGTGTGGAAGGAGCAAGTGCAGCAACGCACCGAAAGCGACTTCATCCCCTGGTTCACGGGTTACTGGACCCAGCAGTGGCTGACCCTCAAGGTGGCCTGGTACAAGCTCGACAGTGGTGAGGGTCGGGAACCGGCAGAAAAACGCCTGGCCCTGTACCTGCAGGAGCAGTATCACGCGCGGGTGATTGAGCCGGTAGCCGAGCAGATCAACCCAGAGGGCATCCGCGACCGCGCCTGCGAACTGTACCTGCAACTGCTCGGCCAGCAACTGCCGGCGATCATCAGCCGGTACAACCCGCCGCCCGAGCAGTTCAGCCAGCGCCTCAACCGTATCCCCGCCATCGCCCTGGGGCCACCGGATGCGCGCAATGCCAGCCTGTATCAGCTGCTGCGGGCCAAGTCACTGGACCAACAACCGGCCTGGCAAGCCATGCGCCAGCACTTGCATCAGCAGGCCAGCAAAGGCCCTGGCAGGACCGATGTCGGGCTCAACTCGGTGGCCACCCAGGCCAGCGAAAAGCTTGGCGCCACCCTGGCCCCACGCGGTATCGCCAGTGCCGTGGCATCGGCAGTGGGCAAGGTGGCAGGGGCGATGATTTCGATTGCTGCAGCCGGTTACGGGATGATGACCCATGACCGTGATCACCCGCAGATGGTCGAACAGCTGCGGGTGATCCTGAACGTGGCGTTGAACCAGGAATGGCAGGAGTTGATGGAGAACCGCCAGAGCGGGGCCATGGCGGGGGTCTATTACCTGTCGGGGCAGGTTGAGGACAGCTTGCTGGCCAGTGCGCCGCGGCCGGTGGAGCAGCAGGTCGAGCAGCAGCAGGCGCCTTTGATCATTCGCCTGCCACCTTAGTGGCGGCCTGTGCCGGCGTTTTCGCCGCGCAAGGCTGTATCAAGCGGTGGCCAGGGCAGAACGTGGCAAGCCAAACACACGATCAAACGCCCAGTTGTAGGCAAAGGTGTAGCACGGCACCAGGATGATGAAGGCCATATCCACCAGCAGCGCCTCCAGCAATGTCATGTCCAGCCACCAGGCAATCAGCGGAATCAGGTACACCACCAGGGTCAACTGGAAGCCGATGGCATGCACCATCCGCCGCGCCACGCTGCGCCCACGCTTGGCCTGGCGGCTCTCCCAGTACTCGAACAGGGTGTTGTAGATCAGGTTCCAGAGCATGGCGATGGTGGTGATCATCACCGCCAGCGGCCCGGTATGCGACGCCTGCGTATCTGACAGGTAGGCCAGCCCGAGGGTCGACATGCACAGCCCGATCAGTTCATAGAAAGTCACGTAGACCAACTTGCGTTTCAATCCCTGCACCCGGGGTTACCTCCAAAGACAAAAAGCGATGAGGGCGATCATGATTCAACGCACTTGACAGAAAAAGTCAGCAGCTGTCAGATCAACTGACAGGAGGCTGCCATGAACTTTTCCAGCGACAACATCCAGCTGTTTCTGGCCGTGCTCGACCACGGTTCGTTTTCTGCCGCCGCGCGCGCCCTCAAGCGGGTGCCTTCAGCCGTGAGCATGGCCATTGGCAACCTTGAAGCAGAACTTGGCTACAGCCTGTTCGAACGTGGCCCGCGTGAAGTTCGCCCAACCGCACAGGCCTTGGCCCTGGAGCCACACGCCAGGCTGATTGCCGAACAACTGGGGCTGCTGCAGGTTCATGCCCTGGAGCTGTCCCAAGGGCTGGAGAGCAGCCTGACCCTGGCGGTGGTACCCGACATCGATCACCGCCCGCTGCTGGCGGCCATCGCCAACCTAGGTAAGCGCCACCCCTTGCTGGACATTGCCCTGCTCAGCGCTCCACAGGAAGAAGCCCTGCACTTGCTGGACAGCGGCCGTGCCGACCTCTGCGTAGCCTTTGCCGGCCTGCAGGTCGATGCCCGTCGCGGCTTCCAGCACATCGGCATGGAGTCGCTGGTAGCCACCCTGTCGCCGGCCCACCCGGCCCTGCGTGAGGGGCGTATCCACGACCTTGAGGACCTGACCCAGGTGCGTCAGATTCTGGTGCGCAGCCGCGACCTGCCTCTGGCGGACCCTCGCCCACTGATCGGTGCAACACACTGGTCCACCGACAGTTTCGATCTGGCTTTGCAAATGGTGGAAGCTGGCTTGGGCTGGGGCGATCTGCCGTTGTCGCGGGTCGCCCCGCTGCTGGCCAGCGGGCGTCTGGTGCGCCTGGCATTCCGCAATACACGCAACGAATTGCAACTGCCCGTGCATATACTGTGGCGCAAACAACAGCCGCTGCAGCAGGCTGCACGCCTGCTGATCGAGCAGTTGGCTGACCCGTGACTGCCGTCCGTCGAAACGTCTGTAAGAATTTTCCCTAAGCACTTCAATCTTTTACCCCTCAAGCCGATATCTCGGTCGATAGGCCCCGCATCGCGTCATGAGCGCGCTGCGCCCTCCCCTCATTGGCTCAAGGTCTCGAAACATGAACCTGAAATTTCGCCACAAGATCCTGCTCAGCGCCTGCGGCGTCGTGGTTTTGGCATTTGCCCTGTTCACGCTCTACAACGACTACCTGCAACGCAATACCATCCGCCAGAATATCGAAGCCTCGGTGCAGCAGTCCGGTGCACTGACCGCCAGCAGTGTGCAGAACTGGATGAGCGGGCGCATTCTGGTGCTGGAGAACCTGGCCCAGGACATCGGCCAGCAAGGCGCCGGCGACACCCTGGCAGGGCTGATCGAGCAGCCGTCCTACACGCGTAATTTCCTGTTCACCTACCTGGGCCAGGCCAACGGCGAATTCACCCAGCGCCCGGATGCCCAGATGCCCGCCGGTTACGACCCGCGCCAGCGCCCTTGGTATGGCGCCGCCGCCAACGCCGGGCAGACCGTGCTGACCGCCCCGTACCAGGGGGCAGTCGGTGGCCTGATGGTGACCATCGCCACGCCGGTGAAGAGCAAGCGCAATGGCGAACTGATCGGTGTGGTCGGCGGTGACGTTACCCTCGACACCCTCGTCGAGATCATCAACTCGGTCGACTTCGGCGGCATCGGTCACGCCTTCCTGGCCGACGCCAATGGCCAGGTGATCGTCAGCCCCAATAAAGACCAGGTGATGAAGAACCTCAAGGACATCTACCCAGGCAGCAACCTGCGGGTTGCCGCCGGCATGCAGGATGTCACCCTCGACGGCCAGGATCGCATCATCTCGTTCGCCCCGGTGGCCGGCCTGCCTTCGGCGCAGTGGTACATCGGGCTGTCGATCGACAGGGACAAGGCCTATGCCGCGCTCAGCCAGTTCCGCACCTCGGCGATCATTGCCATGCTGATTGCCGTGGCAGCCATCGCCGGCCTGCTCGGCCTGCTGATTCCGGTGCTGATGAGCCCGCTGACCACCATGGGCCGCGCCATGCGCGACATCGCCGAGGGTGAAGGTGACCTTACCCGCCGCCTGGCCGTGCAGAACAAGGACGAGTTCGGCGAACTGGCTACCTCGTTCAACCGCTTTGTCGAACGTATCCATGCCTCGATCAGCGAAGTGTCCTCGGCCACCCGCCTGGTGCATGACCTTTCGGAGAAAGTGGTCAGCGCGTCCAATGCGTCGATCATCGGGTCTGAAGAACAGAGCATGCGCACCAACAGCGTCGCTGCGGCCATCAACGAACTGGGCGCCGCCACCCAGGAAATCGCCCGCAACGCCGCGGATGCTTCACAACATGCCAGCGGTGCCAGCGAACAGGCGCACGGTGGCCGTGAAGTGGTTGAAGAAGCCATCAGCGCCATGACTGCCCTGTCGCAACGGATCAGCGAGTCGTGCGCGCAGATCGAAACGCTCAACGCCAGCACCGACGAAATCGGCAAGATCCTCGACGTGATCAAGGGCATTTCTCAGCAGACCAACCTGCTGGCACTGAACGCCGCCATCGAAGCGGCCCGTGCCGGTGAAGCCGGCCGTGGCTTTGCCGTGGTGGCCGACGAGGTGCGCAACCTGGCGCACCGTACCCAGGAGTCGGCGGAAGAAATCCACCGCATGATCACCAGCCTGCAGGTGGGCTCGCGCGAAGCGGTGCACACCATGAACACCAGCCAGGTTTCCAGCGAGCAGACCGTGCAGGTGGCCAACCAGGCCGGCGAACGCCTGGCCAGCGTGACCCAGCGCATTGGCGAAATCGATGGCATGAACCAGTCGGTGGCGACAGCGACCGAAGAACAGACCGCCGTGGTCGAGAGCCTCAACCTGGACATCACCCAGATCAACGCCCTGAACCAGCAGGGGGTGGAGAACCTCAACGAGACCCTGCGTCATTGCGACCAGCTGGCCCAGCAGGCTGGGCGTTTGAAGCAGTTGGTGGGCAGCTTCCGGATTTAAACGCCGGGTACAGGCGGCAACAGCCTATGCCTGTTGTCGCCTGTACCAAGCCCTTATGCAGCCACCGCCTTCGCAGCCCTGCCCCGCCGTACCCAGGCCAGCAATACCGCCGTCATCAGCACAAAGCCCAGGTAACCGAAGAACGGGTACACCTCACCCACCAGGCTGATGAACCCCACCAGGCTACAGCCGAGCGCCACCACCCCGGTCACCACCGAGCCCCAGCGGAACTTCGTCGTGCCCGCCGGCAACAGCCGCGAGAGGAAGGAAAACAGCGTGCCCACCGCGGTGTTGACGATCATGCCGAAGATGATCAGGCACATCACCAGCCCCAGCAGTGGTGACACTTCGTTGGCAATCGACAGCATCGGCATCGGCTGGTCGGCCACACTGTCCAGGCGCGACAGCAGCCCGGCACTCATCACCAGCATCAGGCCGCCTAGCGCCGCGCCACCGAGCAGGCCTCCCCACACCGCGGCTTTCTCGCCCTTGGCCGAACCGCCCAGAATAGCCAGGATCGGCGCACCCGCGACGATGTTATACGACACATACAAGAACGCACCCAGCAGCCAATGGCGGGTGCCGGCCTGTTGCTGGCTGGCCACCTGATCGAGCGCAGCAAAGCTCTGCTCGCGGGTGATCACCGCATACAGCGCTATCGCCGAAGCCACCAGGATCAGCAAGGGTGTGATGGCGCCAATTGCAAGCATCATCTTGCGCACGTCCAGGCACACGATACCGACCACCACCAGCGTCACCAGCACGCTGCCGGTCAGGGCCGGGATGCCGAACTGCTGCTCCAGCAAGGCACCACCGCCGGCCAGCATGACCACGGTGACGGCGAACATGAAAAAGGTGATCAACCAGTCGACGAACATGCCCAGGTGACGGCCGCAGATGGCCAAAATCACATCCTTGTGCGAGGTGGCCTGCTGACGATTGCCCAGCCCCGCCAGCGCCATGCCGAGGAAGGTGAACAAGGCGGCGCTGACCAACGCGCCAGCCAAGCCCCACACGCCGAAATCGACAAAGAACAACAACAGTTCCCGCCCTGAAGCGAACCCCGCCCCCACGATCACGCCGACAAATGCGCCGGCGATCTTCAGCTGCTCTTGCATGTGAACCTCTGGATTTATTGTTGTTTTGTCATCGCCGTCGCATACCGGTCGTAGGGGCGGCCTTGCAGCCCATCGCGACACAAGGTCGCCTCTACACGGGCTCTTTGCCCGGTCAGGCGTCGCCGACGAACGCCTGCACTTCGATCTCCACATCCACGCCCAGGGCCAACGCCGAAGCCACGGTGGAACGCACCGGTAGCGCCGCGCCGAAGAACGCCTTGTACACCTCGTTGAAGCCGGCGAAATGGCGCATGTCCGACAGCCAGACCGTGACCTTCACCACCTGGTCGAAACGCGCGCCACAGGCCGCCAGGCTTTCGGCGATACGCTCGCAGGCAGCACGGGTCTGGGTCTGGATATCACCGCGCACCACTTCGCCGCCGGCGCTCATCGGCACCTGCCCGGAGAGGAACAGAAAGCCACCGGCCTTTACCGCGCGGGAAAACGGGAACGGCAAGCTGCTGGGGAAACGCTGAATGTCATTGCTCATGGGATGCTCCTTTCAGGGTTGCTGGAAACGGGCCGGGGACAGGCGCTCGGGCGCCACGCCCTGGCTGACAAGGCTGGCACACAACGGCTGGCCCAGTAGCACGTCGGCGGCCAGGCGCGAGGCGCCCGCTGCCGACTGGATGCCATAGCCCCCCTGGGCCGCCAGCCAGAAAAACGCGGGGGCATGCGCATCGAAACCGATCACCAGGTCGCCGTCGGCAACGAACGAACGCAACCCGGCCCAGGTGTGGCTCGGGCGGCGGATCGCCAGGGTGGTCATGGCTTCAATGTTGTAAATACCCAAGGCCACGTCGAACTCCTCGGGCGCGGCATCCTGGGGCTCAACCGGGTCGGCATTGGCTGGCGACCCCAACAGTTGGCCGGCATCAGGCTTGAAGTAGAAGCTTTCATCGACACCAATCACCGCAGGCCAGCGAGTAAAGTCCTGCTCTGCCGGACCAGGGAAGGTGAAGGCGCTACGACGGCACGGTTGCAAACCGATGCGCGCCACCCCGCACTGCTCGGCCACACGGTCCGCCCAGGCACCTGCAGCATTGACCAGACATCGGGCCTGCAGGCGGCTGCCATCAGCCAACTCCACCTGCCACACGTCGTCCAGGTACCAGGCCTGGATCAGCTCGGCGTTGCAGCGCAGTTCACCGCCGGCAGTGCGATAACCACGCAAGAAGCCTTGGTGCAAGGCATGTACGTCAAGGTCCATCGCACCTGGCTCAAGCACCGCGCCGGCCAGGGTTTCGCCACGCAGGCTGGGTATCAGTGCCAAGGCCGCGTCCCGGTCCAGCAGGGTGACTTCTGTGCCATTGGCCAGGTTCTGCGCGTAAGTCTGCTCAAGCAGTTCCCGCTGCTCCAGGCTGGCGACATACAGACAGCCTCGCGGCTCCAGCAGCGGGTGCTCGCAGAAGCCCTGCGGTGGCGCTTCGTAGAAGGCCCGGCTGGCGCGGGTCAGTGCCTGGATCTGTGGGGTGCCGTAAGCCTCCATGAACATGGCCGCCGAACGCCCGGTGGAATGGTAGCCAGGCTGCGATTCACGCTCGACCAGCAGCACACGCTGCTGGCCGGCCAGGCGGTAGCCCAGCGAGGCGCCGGCGATGCCAGCACCGATGATCAGGGTGTCGTAGGTCGGGGTCATGCACGCTCCTGCCAGGCAATTATCATTTATGAGAATTCTAATATATGAGAATTTAGAAATGCGCAAGGGTCCAAGGTAAGATGCCCGACCACCGCCGCATGCCGAGATCCCTGAATGCCCGCAGCTCTACCCCAGCTTGACCGTGCCGTCGTCGGCCAGCGCCTGCGCCAGGTGCGCAAGGCGCGCCAGATGACCCTCAAGCAACTGTCCGAAGCCAGTGGCGTGCCGCTGTCCACGTTGTCGAAGATGGAACTGGCGCAGGTGTCGGTCAGCTATGAAAAACTGGCCGCTGCTGCGCGGGCGCTGAATGTCGATATTGCCCAGCTGTTCCGCGCCAGCGGCACGGTCAGCGCCCCGGTGCCGGTGACCGTGGTGGTCGACTCACTGCCCGCAGCGGCGGGTTATTCGACCGGCACCTACGACTATTATCCGATTGCCGGGGATTTCCCCGCACGACGCATGACACCTGCCTATGCCCGCATCATTGCCCGGGAACGCGGCCAGTTCGACGATTTTATCCGCCACCCCGGGCAAGAGTTCGCGCTGGTGCTGAGCGGGCGCGTGCGCATCGAGTTCGAGACCGGAGAAGCGGTCAGCATCGGGCCGCAGGAGACTGCGTATTTCGACAGCCAGGTGGGGCACATCTACCTGTCGGAAAGCGATGACGGTGGTGATGCCCATGTCATGGTAGTGATGACCGATCGTTGATCCGCTGCGCCTGCCAAGGCAAGCCTGGTTATAACCTAATAACGAACAAGTCTATTTGGCTATAAAAAAATCTATATGCTGACTGGCATCCGATAACGGGCAAAGTTGGGCAGTCGAGTAGCGTATGGATGTAGGTTCTTTCGGTTTCACCATTGCTGGCCTGGTCGTGGGCTTCATCGTCGGTATGACCGGCGTCGGTGGCGGCTCGCTGATGACCCCGATCCTTTTGTGGTTTGGCATCCACCCGGCGACCGCTGTCGGCACCGACCTGCTGTATGCAGCGATCACCAAGGCCAGTGGCGTCTGGGTGCATGCGCGCAACAAGAACATCGACTGGAAGATCACCGGCCTGCTCAGCCTGGGCAGCGTGCCCGCAGCGGCGCTGACCCTGTGGTTCCTCAGCACCCTGCACGCCGATACCTCGGCGCTCAACGCCATCATCAAGCAAGGCCTGGCGGTGGTGCTGATCCTGACCGCGCTGGCCATCCTGTTCAAATCGCGCCTGCAGGCCTTCGCCAGCCGCCATGCCGGTGATCACTATCACCTCAGCGACCGCAGCCTGAACATCCTCACAGTGCTGACCGGCGTGGTGCTTGGAATAATGGTCACCCTCACCTCCATCGGTGCTGGCGCCCTGGGTACGGTGGCGCTGTTCCTGCTGTACCCGTTTCTGGTCACCCGTCGCCTGGTCGGTACTGAAATTGCCCACGCCGTGCCACTGACCTTGGTAGCAGGCCTGGGCCACGCGGGCATGGGCAACATGGATTGGTCGCTGTTGGGCTACCTGCTGCTGGGCTCGCTGCCAGGCATCTACCTGGGTAGCCACCTCACCGGGCGGATCTCCGACCGCGTGCTGCGCCCTTGCCTGGCAACGATGCTGCTGCTGATCGGTTACAAGCTGGCGTTCTGAGCCTTAGCACAGGCGCAACCGCCACTGCCCGGTAAAACTCAGTTGCAGACGTGACAGCGGCAGCACGTCGATTCGCTGCCCGGCACTCATCGGACACCCAAGCACCTGTACCAGCATGGCGCGCATGACCATCGGGTGGGTCACCGCCAGCCAGTCACCCGGCCTGTCGAAGGCCGCCAGCCAGGCGGCCAGGCGCTGGCATAGCGCAGCGAACGACTCGCCACCATGCACGGCACTGGCCGGATCCTGCAGCCATTCAGCCAAGGCCTGCGGTTGCTCGGCTTGTAGCTGCTTCAACGACACACCTTGCCAGCGCCCAAGGTCGCAATCGGCCAAACCTGGCTCGATCTGTACTGCCCCCGTTAACCACGCTGCCGTCTCGCAAGCCCGCCGCTCTGGCGCACTCAGCAGTTGCACGCCTGAACGGTCGGCGTCTGACTGACGGGCTAGCGGCAGGATGCCGTCATCCGTATGGTGCAGGCGCCCGTTCTTCTGGGCTTGGGTCAGGGCATGGCAGATCAGGGTCAGGCGGATGGCTTTCACCAGGCATTTCTCGCAGCGGGCTGGGGTGCATGGTTTAGCACGCTGCGAGACGTTTGGCTGCAACAATGTCGTCGGCCATTCGCGAGCCGATTGAACCGCGATTGGGCCGCAGGGCGGCCCTTGGGATCAGAAGTTGATATTCAGCGCAGCAAATACCGCCCTGCCCGGCTGGTTATACGTGTTTGCCCCCGAGCTGCTGGCGTTGCCGCCGCGCAGGATCTGCTTGTCGAAGACGTTGTTCACGCCTACCCGCACGTCGTAGTTGGCATTGAACTTGTACCCGGCACTCACGTCCACCAGGCCATAGGCCTCGACGTCCTGCTGGGCGGTCTTGTCGTAGTCCTGCTGGGTGCGGTAGTCGTAGGTCGGCGATTTCTGCTTGCCGAAGTATGTACCCGCCAGCTGGAATGACAGTTGCTCGGTGGCGCGCCAGTCGAGGCTGGTGTTGACGGTGTATTCCGGGATCACCGACAGCGGCTCGCCCGTTTCGCGATTATCGTTGTCGAGCATCCAGGTCAGGTTGGTGTTCCAGTCCAGGGTCGGGGCCAACTCGATGAAGAAGTTGCCTTCGACACCTTCCACCCGCGCCTTGCCAGCGTTGTCCCACTGCGTCACGCGGCTGCCGGCACCAATGGTGTAAAGCACATCGGTATCACCGATGATCTTGTTCTTGTAGTCGTTGCGGAAGTAGGTGGCACTGGTGCGCCAGGTACCACGGTCGTACAGCAGGCCGATTTCCTTGTTGACGCTGATCTCGGGCTTGAGGTCGGCGTTGCCCTGCAGGTAGCAGCCACCATTGTTGGTCTGTTGCACGCTGCAGCCATTACCGCGGCTGTACAGCAGGTAGTTGGGGTTGGACTGGTACAGGTTCGGAACCTTGTAGGCACGGGCGATGCCGCCTTTTACCGACAGCGCTTCGGTGAGCTTGTGCGACAGGTTCAGGCTGGGGCTGAAGTTGTCACCGAAGGTTTCGTGGTGGTCGAAACGCAGGCCCGGCGTAAGGGTGGTGTCGCCAACGATGATGTTGTCTTCGACAAACAGCGCATAGCTGCGTGCGGTCATCTTCGAGCTGCTGCGATCGAAGCCGACAAGGCCGTCATTGTTGGTGGGGTCGGAGCTTTGCGGGCGCAACGAACCTTGGTCGTTGAGGGTTTCGTACAGGTACTCGCCGCCCAAGGTAAGCACATGGTCTGTGCTGCCCATGGCGAACGGCAGGTTCACCTCACTGCTCAGGCGTGTGTTGCGCAAACGTGACATAGCCCCACCTTCGTTGCTTGGGGCACCTTCGGTGCGGCCAGCCAAGCCCTCGTTAAGCCGCCAGTTGCGTACGTATTCATAGGCCAGCGTGGTCTTGCTGGTACCCCAGGTGAAATCACCGAGGTGGGTCAGGTCATAAGTACTGCGCTGCATCACGTTGGTTTCGTGGCCGTAGAGGCTGGAGACGAAGTCAACGTCTCCGCCGCCGTTGCTGTTCATGGTGTCGCCGGCAAAAATGTTGCCCTGACGGCTGTAGCCGGCACTGGCTTCCAAGCGGTGCTCGTCGTTCAGTTTCCAGCTCAGCAGGCCGTTGATGTCCTTGTTGCGAACGCCTTCCCGCCCCGCTACCAGGGCGCTGGTGGCATGCCCGGCGTTGATGTCCAGATCGTCGGCGTCAGTCTTTGCCAGGCCGCCGTACAGGCGGAAACCCAGGTTATCGGTCAGGCCGCCACCGAGGTTGAAGTTGGCTCGGCGGCTGGCGCCCTCTGCGCTGTCTTCCGGCAGCTGCGTGTACAGGCTGACGCTGCCTTTCAACTCGTCGGAAGGACGCTTGGTGATGATGTTGACCACCCCGCCCATGGCGCCGGAGCCATAGCGTGCGGCGGCCGGGCCACGCAAGATCTCGATGCGCTCGACCGCTTCGGCCGGCACCCAGTTGGTTTCACCCCGAGTATCACGGTCACCGTTCCAGCCATAGCGCACGGCGTTGCGCGCGCTGGATGGCTTGCCGTCGATGAGGATCAAGGTGTTTTCCGGGCCCATGCCGCGCAGGTCGATCTGCCGGTTGTTTCCGCGTGCCCCACTGGCACTGTTGCCTGTCAGGTTAACCCCGGGCTCGCGGCGGATGATGTCGGACAGGTCATTGGCCGGCGGGTGGCGCTTGATGTCTTCGGCCGTGATGATCGACGTGCCCAGGGCCTGTCGCGCCTCGCGCTCGGCGGTGATCAGGGTGTCCTGGATCACCAGAGCGTTGTCGGCGACGGGCACTTCCAGGACCTCACCCGCACGCCGCTCCTCGGACTCTGCTGCGGTCGCCAGCATGGACGGCGACGCCAGCGCAACGAACGCCAGGGCCAGGCTGTTGGGTGAAGTTCTGCACTGCATGGGTACATCTCCTGCGATTCATGAGCGAAAAGGCACATCCCTGTCGGAAACCGGGAGCCCTCGCCCACCGGCCCCGCACTCAGTTTGGCGGCCAACAGGGGTGGTAAATATAGAGAATCGCAAATGCGAGTAAATCTTATTTACGAAGTTTACATGTTTGTTACTGAACTTTGCTGAACCGTGATCTTTGCCACAGCGAAGCTTGTGAGCCACGCCGGACTGCCCCCCTAAATTTGATAAGCCTTCGCGGTCGCCTGTAGGAGCGGGTTTACCCGCGAAACGGGCGAAGACACTCTCTGACGGAATAACCACCCCTGCATTTATGGAAAGTTTCGTCATCTCCACAGGCTGTTGCTGCTATCCACCTATCCAGTTTGCATCCTGTGTGCAGGCATCTACAGTTTCGACGTACAACGCTGCGGAGAGACCAGATGCGTGGCGATGACAACAGCTGCGCGAACACTGCCAAAAGCCCGCCGAAGATGCCCCGCAGTATCTGGGCGCTGGGCTTCGTGTCGATGTTGATGGACATTTCCTCGGAGATGATCCACGCCCTACTGCCCCTGTACATGGTCAGTGTGCTCGGCGCTTCGGTGATAGCGGTGGGGCTTATCGAAGGAATCGCCGAGTCGACCGCATCGTTCACCAAGGTGTTCTCTGGTGCCCTCAGCGACCGACTGGGTAAACGCAAGCTGCTGACAGTCCTCGGCTACGGCCTCAGTGCGCTGATGAAGCCGGTATTTCCCATGGCTCCCGGACTTGAGTGGCTGACTGCGGCACGCTTCGTCGACCGCGTCGGCAAGGGTATTCGGGGGGCCCCACGCGATGCGCTGGTGGCCGATGTTACGCCGGTCGAGCTGCGCGGCGCGGCGTTCGGCCTGCGTCAGGCGCTCGATACCGTAGGCGCTATCCTCGGGCCATTGCTGGCGATCGTATTGATGTGGTTGACAGCGAGCCATTTCCAGACCGTGTTCTGGGTAGCTGTTATCCCGGCGTTCGTGGCGGTGTATATCCTGATTGCCTTCGTTCACGAACCTGCGGCCCCAGCGATGGGGCGTCCGGTGCGCTCACCGTTGGCACTGCACGAGCTGCGGCGCCTCGGGCCGGTCTATTGGCGCCTGATCGGTCTGGCCACGTTGTTCACCCTCGCCCGTTTCAGCGAGGCGTTCTTGCTGCTGCGGGCTCAGAACATAGGCCTGACACCGCTATGGGCGCCGGCGGTACTGGTATTGATGGCGATGGCCTACTCACTGTCGGCCTACCCTGCCGGCGTGTTGTCGGACCGAGTGGGGCGCCGTGGCGTGCTGATGGCCGGGCTAGGCCTGCTGATCACTGCCGACTTGCTGCTGGCCCTTTTGCCAGGATGGGTCGGGCTTGCCTTCGGGGTAACGGCCTGGGGCCTGCACCTGGGCTTCAGCCAGGGCATCTTCTCTGCCATGATCGCCGACAGCGCCCCCGCCAACTTGCGCGGTACCGCCTTCGGCCTGTTCAACCTGCTGACCGGTGCGGCGCTGCTGATAGCCAGCGTGGTTGCCGGATTGCTGTGGGAGCGTGCAGGGTTCCAGGCAACCTTCCTGGTTGGTGCGGGCTTTGCCGTCACCACCCTTGCAGGACTGACGCTGCTGCGCTGAACCTGGCTAGCCTGGCGGTTCACGGCTGCGGCGTACGCAGGTTGAACAGTTCCATCCTGTAACCCGGACGCCCCGCCGCAGAGGCCGAACGTCTGGACAGGGAGCGCCGCCTGCCGGTGAAAGCGTTCGAGTAAGGATGTCGCCAATGCACGCAGTGAAGGGGCCAAGCTAATCGCGATGCCGGATGGCGATCTCACCCACAAGCCGAACTAAGCCAGCGCAGCCTCCTGCTCCAGCAACGACCAACCGCCATGCCCATCCACCTCAAGCCGGTGGGTATGGAACGCCGCCAGCGTGCTACGGTGGCCGACACTGACCAGCAATGCACTCGGCATCTCCGAACGCAACAACGCATACAGGGCATGCTCGAGCCCTTCATCCATCGCCGAGGTGGACTCGTCGAGGAACACCACCTGTGGCCTGTTGAACAGCACCCGGGCGAACGCCAGGCGCTGCTGCTCGCCCACCGAGAGGATGTGTGACCAGTCACAGCTGACGTCCAGACGCTCGGCGAGATGGGCCAGGTTGACCTGGCGCAATGCCTGCTGCATGAGCAGTTCATCCTTGGGGTTGCTGGCTGCCGGGTAGGCAATGACGGTACGCAAGTCACCCAGCGGCAGGTACGGCCGTTGCGACAGGAACAGTGCCTGATGGCCCGTTGGCCGCCTGACCTTGCCTTCGGCATACGGCCAAAGGCCCGCCAGGGCACGCAGCAGCGTGGTTTTACCACTGCCCGATGGCCCTTTGATCAACAACGCCTGACCGGCGTGCAAGCTCAGGTCCAGGTCGGCGATAAGGGCATGTCCGTCCGGGCGTAGCACCTGCAACCCCGCGATCTGCAGCGCATGCGCCTGGTCTTCGGTGGTGACGCGCGGCAACGCACTTGCCTGCTGGTTGGCATCGAGAAAGCCGGTGAGACGATCAAGGGTCGCGCGGTACTGCGCGAACGCATCGTACGACTCACGGAAGAACGACAGAGAATCCTGCACCTGCCCAAAGGCCTGGGAAGTTTGCATAACGTCGCCCAGCTTGATCGCCCCACTGAAGAAGCGCGGCGCCTGAAGAATGAACGGAAACACAACAGCAACCTGACTGACACCCAAGTTGAAACCACTGAACTTCAGGTTCCGGTACACCAATGCCCAGACATTCACGATCAAGGCAGCAAAACGGCCGAGCAACGTGCCCCGCTCGACTTGCGCACCTTGGTAGAAGGCAATGTTCTCGGCGTTCTCACGCAGGCGCATCAACGCGTAACGGAAGTTGGCGGTAAGTTTCTCGTTGAGGAAGTTAAGCCGGATCAGTGGGCGCCCGAGGCGGAAGGCGACCCAGGTGGCGACGATGACATACAGGTAAACGGCAAATACCATCGCCCGAGGGATCTCCACGCCGGCCACCGTCAACGGTGCTGACAGCCCCCAGAGGATGCCGGTGAACGCCACCAGTGAAACCAGCGCACTGACTGCGCCCAAGGCAAGGCTGACTGAGTTGGTGACGAAAGCGTTAACGTCCAGTTCGATACGCTGGTCAGGGTTGTCCACTGGCTCGGCAAGGAACTGGCCACGGTAATAGGCATCGCCCTGCATCCAGTCGTGGGTCAGGCGCTCGGTCAGCCAGACCCGCCACTTGATACTGAATGCCTGGCTGACATAGAAGGTGAACAGCGAGCGCAGCACATGGATGGTGGCCAACACCGCGAAGACGCCGAGCAGGTACCAGAACGCCGCCTGGTCGAGGCCCTGCAAGGCGCTGTAGAAGCCGTTGTACCAAAACGAAAACAGCACGTTCAGGCGAACCGAAAACAGCGTCAGGACCAGCAGCAGGGCAAACACCAGCAACGGCCGCCAACTGCGCCTGAAACTGAAATAGGGCCCCGCAAGCTGCCAGAACTGGCTGCCCCAGCGTGTAAAACGCACGGCCAGAGTTGCGGCTGCAGTGAAGCTGACAAGGGTGATGAACGAGGCGATTGCCAGCCAGCTTAGGCTCTCTTGCAGGGCCTGATGCCAGTTCATTTCCATGGTAAGTATCCGTGGTGAGTATTTCCGCGAGCGTAGCATTACGCTGTCATTCGTCAGGTATAAATGACGCACATTTCATGATTTGTAGGAGCGGGTTTACCCGCGAATGGGCCGGGCCTGCGGGCCAATTTCCACCTGCCGTTCACCGTTGCCGCCGCCACCGTATTCGCGGGTAAACCCGCTCCTACACAGATTGGTGGTAGACACACATCGGTGGTTGGACACAGGCCGCCGTAGGAGCGGGTTTACCCGCGAACACCGGCGAAGCCGGTGCCATCTCCGCTCTCGAGCATGTCCAGTTTTTTGCCCACAAAGACAAAACCCCTACCTGCATGCGCAGATAGGGGTTTTGCGAAATGAATCTTGACGATGACCTACTCTCACATGGGGAAACCCCACACTACCATCGGCGATGCATCGTTTCACTACTGAGTTCGGGATGGGATCAGGTGGTTCCAATGCTCTATGGTCGTCAAGAAATTCTGTTGCCAGAATGTCCAGATGGACAGCCCAGCGAATTCGGATATGTGATGTTTGCGAAGCTCTTGTGTAAAGCACGAATTTTCGGGTCTTTCGTCTTCACCACCGCAATCTGCGTCAGCAAATTGCTTGGGTGTTATATGGTCAAGCCTCACGGGCAATTAGTATTGGTTAGCTCAACGCCTCACAGCGCTTACACACCCAACCTATCAACGTCGTAGTCTTCGACGGCCCTTTAGGGGATTCAAGATCCCAGTGAGATCTCATCTTGAGGCAAGTTTCCCGCTTAGATGCTTTCAGCGGTTATCTCTTCCGAACATAGCTACCCGGCAATGCCACTGGCGTGACAACCGGAACACCAGAGGTTCGTCCACTCCGGTCCTCTCGTACTAGGAGCAGCCCCTCTCAAATCTCAAACGTCCACGGCAGATAGGGACCGAACTGTCTCACGACGTTCTAAACCCAGCTCGCGTACCACTTTAAATGGCGAACAGCCATACCCTTGGGACCGGCTTCAGCCCCAGGATGTGATGAGCCGACATCGAGGTGCCAAACACCGCCGTCGATATGAACTCTTGGGCGGTATCAGCCTGTTATCCCCGGAGTACCTTTTATCCGTTGAGCGATGGCCCTTCCATACAGAACCACCGGATCACTAAGACCTACTTTCGTACCTGCTCGACGTGTTTGTCTCGCAGTCAAGCGCGCTTTTGCCTTTATACTCTACGACCGATTTCCGACCGGTCTGAGCGCACCTTCGTACTCCTCCGTTACTCTTTGGGAGGAGACCGCCCCAGTCAAACTACCCACCATACACTGTCCTCGATCCGGATGACGGACCTGAGTTAGAACCTCAAAGTTGCCAGGGTGGTATTTCAAGGATGGCTCCATGAGAACTGGCGTCCCCACTTCAAAGCCTCCCACCTATCCTACACAAGCAAATTCAAAGTCCAGTGCAAAGCTATAGTAAAGGTTCACGGGGTCTTTCCGTCTAGCCGCGGATACACTGCATCTTCACAGCGATTTCAATTTCACTGAGTCTCGGGTGGAGACAGCGCCGCCATCGTTACGCCATTCGTGCAGGTCGGAACTTACCCGACAAGGAATTTCGCTACCTTAGGACCGTTATAGTTACGGCCGCCGTTTACCGGGGCTTCGATCAAGAGCTTCGCTTGCGCTAACCCCATCAATTAACCTTCCGGCACCGGGCAGGCGTCACACCCTATACGTCCACTTTCGTGTTTGCAGAGTGCTGTGTTTTTAATAAACAGTCGCAGCGGCCTGGTATCTTCGACCGGCATGGGCTTACGGAGCAAGTCCTTCACCCTCGCCGGCGCACCTTCTCCCGAAGTTACGGTGCCATTTTGCCTAGTTCCTTCACCCGAGTTCTCTCAAGCGCCTTGGTATTCTCTACCTAACCACCTGTGTCGGTTTGGGGTACGGTTCCCAGTTATCTGAAGCTTAGGAGCTTTTCTTGGAAGCATGGTATCAACCACTTCGTCGCCTAAAGGCAACTCGTCATCAGCTCTCGGCCTTGAAATCCCGGATTTGCCTAAGATTTCAGCCTACCACCTTAAACCTGGACAACCAACGCCAGGCTGGCCTAACCTTCTCCGTCCCTCCATCGCAATAACTGGAAGTACAGGAATATTAACCTGTTTTCCATCGACTACGCTTTTCAGCCTCGCCTTAGGGACCGACTAACCCTGCGTCGATTAACGTTGCGCAGGAAACCTTGGTCTTTCGGCGTGCGAGTTTTTCACTCGCATTGTCGTTACTCATGTCAGCATTCGCACTTCTGATACCTCCAGCAAGCTTCTCAACTCA
>NZ_CP026675.1:3327500-4452500 GCF_002948105.1 Pseudomonas sp. SWI36 | reverse complement strand
GTCAGTATCAGTCCAGGTGGTCGCCTTCGCCACTGGTGTTCCTTCCTATATCTACGCATTTCACCGCTACACAGGAAATTCCACCACCCTCTACCGTACTCTAGCTTGCCAGTTTTGGATGCAGTTCCCAGGTTGAGCCCGGGGCTTTCACATCCAACTTAACAAACCACCTACGCGCGCTTTACGCCCAGTAATTCCGATTAACGCTTGCACCCTCTGTATTACCGCGGCTGCTGGCACAGAGTTAGCCGGTGCTTATTCTGTCGGTAACGTCAAAACAGCAAGGTATTAGCTTACTGCCCTTCCTCCCAACTTAAAGTGCTTTACAATCCGAAGACCTTCTTCACACACGCGGCATGGCTGGATCAGGCTTTCGCCCATTGTCCAATATTCCCCACTGCTGCCTCCCGTAGGAGTCTGGACCGTGTCTCAGTTCCAGTGTGACTGATCATCCTCTCAGACCAGTTACGGATCGTCGCCTTGGTGAGCCATTACCCCACCAACTAGCTAATCCGACCTAGGCTCATCTGATAGCGCAAGGCCCGAAGGTCCCCTGCTTTCTCCCGTAGGACGTATGCGGTATTAGCGTTCCTTTCGAAACGTTGTCCCCCACTACCAGGCAGATTCCTAGGCATTACTCACCCGTCCGCCGCTGAATCAAGGAGCAAGCTCCCGTCATCCGCTCGACTTGCATGTGTTAGGCCTGCCGCCAGCGTTCAATCTGAGCCATGATCAAACTCTTCAGTTCAATACTGCTTGGGTTTTTAAGAAACCCTAAACTTGGCTCAGCAATCTCAAATGACTATGTGATTTCTCGCATGGCCACTTGTGATGCTGATAATCTTTTTGACTATCAGTCCGTACTCACAAGCACCCACACGAATTGCTTGATTCGATTTGTTAAAGAGCGTTGGTTAAGAGCTTTTCATCTCAACCGAGGCGCGCATTCTACGCTTTCCTCAGAGCCTGTCAAGCGTTTATTTTGAAGTTTTTTGCGAGAAACTCGTTTAGCTTCAAACACTTGACTCAACACAGTGGCTAGCTTTGCTTCGCTACCGCGTTGGAGTGGTGCGCATTATAGGGAGGCCATCGAGAAGGTCAACCTTTAATTTCAATGATTTGAAATATTTCTGGCAAAGCCGCTTGAGGGCTACCACCTCCCCCACCAATTGCGCACTATATTGCTCACCACCTCCCCCGCCCAAGGATTGCCGCACTTAAATGAACACCCAACCCCGCAGCCTGGCCGCCACCCTCTTCCCGATCGGCCTACTGCTTATCGCCATGGCATCGATTCAGTCCGGCGCCTCCCTGGCCAAAAGCATGTTCCCGATCGTCGGCGCACAAGGCACCACCACCCTGCGCCTGATCTTCGCCAGCATCATCATGCTGCTTATATTGCGCCCGTGGCGGGTACGCATGACCGCCAACACGTTGCGCAATGTGGTCATCTACGGCATGGCACTGGGCGGCATGAACTTCCTCTTCTATATGGCCCTGCAAACGGTACCAATCGGTATCGCCGTCGCCTTGGAATTCACCGGCCCGTTGGCCGTGGCGATCTTCTCCTCGCGCCGAGCGATCGATTTCCTGTGGATTGCCCTGGCCATCGCAGGCCTGCTGCTGTTGCTGCCGGCAGGTCACAGCGGCCAGGCACTCGACCCAGTGGGCGCCGCCTATGCGCTGGGGGCGGGTGTGTGCTGGGCGCTGTACATCCTGTTCGGGCAACGTGCAGGGGCCGAGCACGGCATCCAGAGCGCGGCCCTGGGGGTGGTGGTCGCGGCCCTGTTCGTCGCCCCCATCGGTATCGCCCACGCCGGTAGCGCTCTGCTCACACCTGCCGTGATCCCCATGGCGTTTGCCGTTGCAATACTGTCCACCGCCCTGCCATACAGCCTGGAAATGGTTGCCCTCACGCGGATTCCGGCGCGCACGTTCGGCACCCTGATGAGCATCGAACCGGCATTTGGCGCATTGTCCGGCCTGCTTTTCCTCGGCGAGGTGCTGACGCTCACTCAATGGCTGGCGATTCTGGCAATCATTACCGCCTCGGTCGGCACCACCCTATCCATGCGCAAGGCGCCCAGCCCGGCCATCGCAGCAGACTGATATGAGAAATATTTTCATTTGAGAAAGGATTAATGATTGTAGCAGCCTGTCTCGCTGATTAAGCTGTCACAGAATCATCATCTTTACGCTATCTACTGGGCCGAACACGGACGCTGGGGGAAGGTTCAGGAAGAACCGAAGCGACAACGACAGGGTCGTGACAACTGATTTGCCCTGCATTTAAGGACAGGAATGAAACGAATTTTTCTCATCCTGGCCATCTTGGCCATTGCTGGATGTGCCGCCACAGCCAAGACCGAGGTCAAAAGGGGCAAGAAGGGCCTGCATATCAACTGCTCCGGCCTTTCTTCCTCGTGGGACAATTGCTACAGCAAGGCCGCAAGCGCCTGCAGCACGCGCGGCTACCGGGTCATTGCGCGCTCGGGCGATAGCGATGAAGAGGCCGGTGACTATTTGTTCGGCATCAACCCGGCGGGTTACACCAGCCGGAGCATGATCATCATCTGTAAATAGAGAAAAGGGCAGTTCGCAAACTGCCCTTTTTCCGCTGCGTTACAGCGGTGCAGTACGCATCTCCAGCCAGGCTAGCGCATCCCCTTGGAGCAAGGGCGCCAGGCGCTCACGTACGCAGGCGTGGTAGCCGTTCAGCCACTCCACCTCCTCCTTGGTCAGCAACTCGGGCAACAGACAGCGGGTGTCGATAGGGCACAGCGTCAAGGTTTCGAACTGCAGGAAGTCACCAAAGGCACTCTTCCCCGCTTCGCGGTTGACCACCAGGTTCTCGATGCGAACGCCCCACTGCCCCGGGCGGTACGTCCCCGGCTCGATCGAGCTGATCATGCCCACTTGCATCGCCGTCTGCGGTGCAGGTGCCGCCTGGTAGGCGATCACTTGAGGCCCCTCATGCACGTTCATGAAGTAGCCCACCCCGTGGCCGGTACCATGGCCATAGTCGACCTGGTCAGCCCAGATCGGCGCCCGGGCAATGGCGTCGAGCAACGGCGACAGCACCCCTCGCGGGAACGTGGCACGCGACAAGGCAATCATGCCCTTGAGTACACGGGTGCAGTCCTGCTTCTGAGCCTGGCTGGGGTTACCGACCGGCACCATGCGGGTAATGTCGGTAGTGCCGCCCAGGTATTGACCGCCCGAGTCGATCAGCAGCAAGCCATTACCCTCGATGAGCGCATGCGACTGCTCGGTGGCCCGGTAGTGTGGCATCGCGCCATTGCCATTGAAGGCGGCAATGGTAGAAAAGCTCAGTGACACGAAATTCGGCCGTCGAGCACGCGCGGCACTCAATTGCTCGTCAACCGTCAGCTCGGTAATGACCTCCCGGCCGAGGTTCGCCTCGAACCAGGCGAAAAACTCGCACAAGGCTGCGCCGTCCTGCTCCATGACCTGGCGAATATGCACCAGGTCGTCGTCACCCTTGCAGGACTTGCTCAGCGTGGTGGGGTTTAGCCCCTCGACAAGAATCACCTCTGCCGCCAGGTTGTCCAGCAGGCCGCAGGTGACCCGGGCCGGGTCCACCAGCAGCCGCGCCCCCGCAGGAACGGTGCCTAGCGCCTTGCCTGCTTCGCTGTAGTCGCGCACCTCGATGCCGTCGACCTCCAGCACATGACGCAGGTGCTCGTCCACCTTGTCCTGGCCCACGAACAGGATGGCCTGCTGCTGATTGATCAGGGCAAAGGCCAGGAAAACCGGATTGTAGGAGACATCGCTGCCGCGCAGGTTGAACAGCCAGGCAATGTCATCCAGGGTAGCGATGAAGTGCCAGTCGGCACCCTTGGCCTGGATGCCCTGGCGCAATTGCGCGAGCTTTTCCGCCCGGCTCACCGTGGCGTGGGGCGGCAGGTGCTGGTACACCGGGTTACCTGGCAGCGCCGGGCGCCCGTCCCAGACCTGACCCAGCAGGTCCATGTCTGTCACCAGCTGCGCTCCACGCGCCTTCAGCCGCTCAGCCAGCTGGCGCGCCGAAGCCAGGGCCATGACCGCACCATCCACTGCCACACGACCGTTGGGCTCGACATTTTCGCCCAACCATTCCAACGCCCCGGGTTTGCCCGGCAACAGTTTCATCAGTTCGATGCCGCTGCCCTTCAGCTCCTGAGCTGCCTGCTCCCAGTAGCGGCTGTCGACCCACAGCCCGGCAAAGCCGGGGGTGACCACCAGCGTACCAACCGAACCATGGAACCCCGAAAGCCACTGGCGCCCCTGCCAGTAACCGGGCAGGTATTCGGATAGGTGGGGGTCGGCCGAGGGGACCAGCAAGGCATCGATGCCCCCTGCCGCCATGGCTTGGCGCACGTGCACCAGTCGCTGCGGCACGCTTTGCTCAAGGGTGGTCTGGACGTTCATGCGCTCTCCTGCGGCTTCATAACGGTTGATCCAATAGGCCGATAATGGAACAGCCGCCAGGGCGCTGCAATCGCGACGACCAAGATACGGCATGCCTTGCCCACGACGCCCTGTGCCAATAGGACACTTCCTACAACAGGACCAGGACCACCGATCAAGTTCCCCTGAACTTCCCCAGGACACCGGCTTCACACACAGTACATTCATTGCACACAGGCAAATGACCATGCCCAGTGCCCTCGAACCGAAAGCCGGCGTGGTGTTGCTTGACACCCGCGACCACACGCCCGAACACGAGCACGGCGTTCATCTCAAGCTCGCCGAAGGCCTGGCACGTTTGCTGGGCTGCCCACTTATACAGCCCATGCGGCCGCCAGATGCAGCCGATGCCTACTATTATCTGCCAACCGAGACCCTGATCGACCCCAGACGATATGCCGCCTTGGGTATTTGCAGCGAACAGGACCTGTTTGGCGGCATGGTGCCGTACCCCTACATGGCGACCAAGGCGATCTCTCACCCGTTACCCGCCGGAGCCAGCTTCCCGCCAGGCTGGACCGACGACTTCGCCCGACAGGCCAGCGATGCCCTGCTGCGCGGCTACACCGTGTTCAGCAAAGGCGACGCTCGCACTGCCGCACAGTTGCTGCTGCTCGACGGCCCGCTGAGGGTCAAACCGGTACTGGCTTGTGCGGGACGCGGGCAACAGGTCATCACCACTGCAGATGCCCTGGAGCCTCTGCTGGCCGATATGGATGACCACACGTTGGCGCAGTGGGGCCTGGTGCTCGAAGAAGACCTGAGCGAGGTGCAAACCTTCAGCGTCGGCCAGGTGCGCGTCGCCGGCTTGACCTGCAGCTACCACGGCACCCAGCAACTGACACGCGACCATCAGGGTACCGAGGTCTACGGCGGTTCTGACCTGGTGGTGGTACGTGGCGACTATCAGGCGTTGCTACAGCTCCCACTGGACGACCACCTGCGCCTTGCCATCAACCAGGCCATGGTTTACGAACAAGCCGCCGAGCAGCACTTCCCGGGCTTTGTCGCCTCACGTCGCAACTATGACATCGCCCGCGGCATCAGCCCTTCGGGCCATCTGTGCAGCGGGGTGCTCGAACAATCCTGGCGCCTGGGTGGTGCCAGCAGTGCCGAACTGTTGGCCCTGCAGGCATTTGCCGATGACCCCGCATTGCAACGGGTGCGGGCTTCCACCCACGAAGTATTCGGCAACCCCGACCTGCCCGCTGACGCCACCCTCTTTTACCAAGGAAACGACAGTGAACTCGGACAACTCAGCAAATTTGCGCGGATTCGCGACCATGGCCATTCAGAGTGAAACCGTTGAGCTGCAGGTCGAGAATGACCGCATCGCCGGCACCTTGGTCAGCCCGGGCACCAAAATGCCGGGCATTCTCTTCGTACACGGCTGGGGCGGCAGCCAGCAACGTGACCTAGCCCGCGCCCGGCATATCACCGGACTGGGATGTGTGTGCATGACCTTCGACCTGCGCGGTCACGAAAAAACTGAAAGCCAGCGCCTCACGGTCACCCGTGAACAAAACCTGCAGGACTTGCTGGTGGCTTACGATCGACTGGTCAGCCACCCGGCGGTCGACAGCAGCGCCATCGCCATTATCGGCAGCAGCTATGGCGGTTACCTGGCGACTCTGCTGACCCGCGAACGGCCGGTCAGATGGCTGGCCCTGCGGGTACCTGCCATGTACTGGGATGACGAATGGGGCAGCCCGAAGCAAACCCTTGACCGTCAACGCCTGAATGCCTATCGCCAGCGCCCCCTGGGCCCGGCCGACAACCGCGCGCTGGCCGCGTGCGCCGAATTCGGCGGGGATGTGTTGCTGGTGGAGTCCGAGCAGGATGACTACGTGCCGCACAGTACCTTGATGAACTACCGCTCGGCGTTCATCAACGCCCACTCGCTCACCCATCGCATCGTCGACGGCGCCGACCACGCGCTGTCCAGCGAACAGAGCCAGAAAGCGTATAGCTCGCTCCTGGCGGCATGGATCAGCGAAATGGTCATCGGTGCCCGCCTGGACCGCTACCCGCACTACGCACCTTGGTATGCCTGAGGACCGCCCATCTGGCAATGCAGCACGCCATCGTCCCCGCGCACCAGGCTGCGCAGGGCCTGGTAGGCGGCGAAGTTGACACCGCGTGCCTGATGCTGGCCCAGCAGGTCAAGAAACGATTCCTCGACGAAGTGCACGGCCGCCGCAGCCCAGGCCTGGCGTGACTGCCATTGCAGGTACTGCAACACCCGACAGCCATCGTCGCTGGCCTGGATGCTCACACCCTGCAGCCCTTCGCAACGCGCAGCCAATGCTTCACTACGCTCCACCAGGGCCTGAGCCAATGCTTGCTGGTACATACTGGGTACTTCGTATTCGATCATCTGGGTGAACCACAAGGCATGAGGTGTTGCCAACATCGACAGTCTCCTGGCTACGTACGCATGCAGCGCGATGCCGAGCAGGGTAAGACCTCAAGTAAAGTCAAGGTCAAGTGGTTTCTACAGACCCTGGCCGGATACCGCAAACCGCCGCCGATAGTCACTCGGGGTAAGGCCGATGACACGCTGGAACACCTTGCGAAACGCGCCCGGATCCTGGTAACCGACACCCCACGCGATCTGTTCGACGGTGCGCCGGGTAAACTCCAGCAAGCGGCACGCCCGCCCCACCCTCACCTGCTGGCAATACTCGGTCGGGCGCAGCCCGGTAGCGGCACGAAAGCGCCGCAAGAAAGTGCGCGCCTCCAGCCCCGCGCAGGCCGCCATCGTGGCCAGGTCGGCATCCTGCCCGCCATTGCCCTGCAACCAGTGCTGCACCTTCAACACGGCTTCGTCGCCGTGGTCCAGGCGCGGGTTGAACACAGCGCCGGGCAGCGGCGCCGCGACCGGATCGACGGCCAGATAGCGGGCAGTCTCCTGAGCCACCGTCGCCCCCAAAAAGCGCTCCAGCAGGCGCAAACCGAGGTCCGTCCAGGCCATCAACCCTGCCGAGGTCACGATGTCGCCGTCATCCAGCAACGGCTGCTGGGCCTCTACCCGCACCCTGGGGAAGCGCTGGGCAAGCGCCTGTACATAGTTCCAGTGCGTGCAGGCCGGGCGCCCGTCGAGCAAACCGCTGGCGGCAATGAAAAATACACCGATGCATACCGACGCCAGCACCGTACCACGCCCGTGCAGCAGGCACAGCGGCGCGCGGTGGCGTTCGAGCAATTCGGTTTGCGGGGCCGACTCCAGGCTTGGCGGAATGATCAGGACGCGCAGGCCCGGTACGGTGACAGCAGAGTTATCCGACGCAGGCAACAACTGCCCCGTCTCATCTGCCTGCCAGCAACTGACGCGAATGTGTGGCAACTCGACGGCCCCCAGTTCGGCCGCCACCCGGTTGGCCACCAGGAACAGGTCGGCCAGGCCATGCACAGCGGCGCGCTGCACGCCGGGGTACAACAGCAAGCCGATATCCAGGTTAGCGCTGGTGTCAGTTTTTGCCCGCATAGTGTCGTTCGCGCCAATCCTCAGGTGGGTGAACACAGCCTATAACTAACGTCTCTCGACGACTACTGCCACAGGAGGCAGCATGAGCAAGCAGGCACTGATCATCATCGACATCCAGAACGACTACTTCCCCGGCGGCAAGTGGCCCCTCGATGGCGTCGACCAGGCAGCCGACAACGCCGCCCGCCTGCTGGCAGCAGCACGCAAGCGCGGCGACCTGGTGGTGCATGTGCGGCATGAGTTCGACACTGCCGATGCCCCCTTCTTTGCCCCCGGTTCGCAGGGTGCGGCCATCCACGCCAAGGTCGAGCCATTGCCGGGCGAGCCGGTGGTGCTCAAGCACAAGGTCAACGCCTTTCTCGGTACCGATCTTGAGCACACGCTGGACCGGCATGGCGTCGAGGCGCTGACCATCGTCGGCAGCATGAGCCACATGTGCATTGATGCTGCCACCCGGGCTGCGGCCGATATGGGCTATCAAGTGACCGTGGCGCACGATGCCTGCGCAACCCTGCCACTGACGTTCGACGGCAAGCAGGTGCCGGCGGCTCATGTGCACGATTCGGCGATGGCGGCGCTGGCGTTTGCCTATGCCGATGTGGTGAAGACCGACGAGCTGCTGAAAAACTGATCGGCTTGAGACCTTTGGGGCCGCACAGCAGCCCCAAAGCCTGCTGCCTCAAATCACCACATTGCGCACAAACCGAACAGCCACCACGCCATCGTTACGGTAGGCATACCGGCAATTGCTGGGGAACACATGGAACTGCCCCACCTGCAAGCGATGCTCGACATCTTCGATGATCAGCGTCAGTTGCCCATCGACCACGTAGATCTGCTCGCTCCAGCCTTCGGCATCGGCCTCACTGCAATAGCACTCCCCCGGTGCCAGGGTCCATTCCCAAAGTTCCACCTCGCGCCTTGCCGGGCTGGTGCCCAGCAACACCGCTCGGCTCTGCGGGTGTTCGCCAGCCCACGCCAGCTCTTCAATGCGCCCGGGGTCGCGCAGCTCCGGCGCCTGGATCAGGGTACTGAAAGCCACGCCCAAGGCTTCGGCAATCAGGTCCAATGTGGTCAGGCTGACATTCTTCTCGCCCGCCTCGATCGCGACCAGCATGCGCCGGCTGACCCCTGAACGCTCGGCCAGCGCCGCCTGACTCAAGCCGGCGGCGTTGCGCAGGCGGCGCACATTGAGGCTGACATGTTGCAGCACCGATGCCCGGTGCGAAGAATCCTTGTGCACTATATTGCTCACTGGTCGAGATTGCGCAGTATACTGCCCACTTTTGCGGCGATTGTGCGCCGCCCTTTCCGAGTGTGCAAGACCATGAACCAGCCCAGCAACAAGCCCACCCCTGCCGCCACCTTCCGCCTGAGCAAGGCCGAACTGGTGCTGGTATTCATCACCATGTTGTGGGGCGGCACGTTCCTGTTGGTGCATAACGTGATGGCCGTCAGCGGCCCGATGTTCTTCGTCGGCCTGCGCTTTGCGGCAGCCGCGCTGTTCGTTGGTGTGGTCTCGGCGCGAGCGCTGCCCGGCCTGACCTTCACCGAACTGAAGGCCGGCATGCTGATCGGCGTGTCGATCATGCTCGGCTATGGCCTGCAGACCATGGGCCTGCAGACCATCAGCAGCAGCCAGTCAGCGTTCATCACTGCGCTGTACGTCCCGTTCGTGCCGCTGCTGCAGTGGCTGGTGCTGGGGCGTCGCCCTGGCCTGATGCCCAGCATGGGTATCTGCCTGGCATTCATCGGCCTGATGCTGCTGGCCGGGCCGGAAGGCGGCAGCCTGCGTTTCAGCGAGGGCGAACTGGTCACCCTGATCAGCGCCGTGGCCATCGCCGGTGAAATCATTCTGATCAGCCGCTACGCCGGTCAGGTCGATGTGCGCCGGGTTACTGTGGTGCAACTGGCGACTGCATCGCTGCTGGCGTTCCTGATGATCGTGCCGACCCAGGAGCGCATCCCCGACTTCTCCTGGCTGTTGCTTGCCAGCGCAGTGGGCCTGGGCGCAATGAGTGCGGTGATCCAAGTGGCAATGAACTGGGCACAGAAGTCGGTCTCGCCGACCCGCGCCACACTCATCTATGCCGGTGAACCGGTGTGGGCCGGCATCGTCGGGCGTCTGGCTGGCGAGCGCCTGCCTGGCGTGGCGCTGCTCGGCGGCCTGCTGATCGTGGTTGCCGTGGTGGTCAGTGAACTCAAGGTGCGACGCCCTCGCGAAACCGTCGAAACACGCGATGTGCAGAACCCAGGCGAACGCCAGGCGGGGCTGTAAAACAGTCAGCAGCGGCTATTCTTTGTAAAAAACTGTTATAAAAAAACCGCTTGTCACAGCCGGTTTGTAGGATTCTGCGACAGCTTGCGTGTTGGTGATAAACACCTCGGCACGTATGATTCTTGCAAACTTCTCCAGAATAGGCCGCTATGTCCTTGATAGTGCTATTGCTTCTGCCGTTCGTGGGCAGTTGCCTGGCAGCTGTGCTGCCGCACAACGCACGTAACGCCGAGTCCATTCTTGCCGGGCTCGTAGCCTTGGTCGGCACCGTCCAGGTAGCACTTCTGTACCCTCAGATTGCCCATGGTGGCGTCATTCGCGAAGAGTTCCTGTGGTTACCCAGCCTGGGGCTGAACCTGGTGTTGCGCATGGACGGCTTTGCCTGGCTGTTCTCGTTGCTGGTACTGGGCATTGGCACGCTGGTATCGCTGTATGCGCGCTACTACATGTCACCGCAAGACCCGGTACCACGCTTCTTCGCGTTCTTCCTGGCCTTCATGGGCGCCATGCTCGGCCTGGTCATCTCCGGCAACCTGATCCAACTGGTGTTCTTCTGGGAACTGACCAGCCTGTTCTCCTTCCTGCTGATCGGCTACTGGCACCACCGCGCCGACGCCCGTCGCGGCGCCTACATGGCGCTGATGGTAACCGGTGCAGGCGGCTTGTGCCTGCTGGTAGGGGCCCTGCTGCTCGGCCATGTGGTCGGCAGCTATGACCTGGACAAGGTCCTGGCTGCCGGGCATACCATCCGCCAGCATGCGCTTTACCCGGTGCTGCTGCCCCTGATACTCATCGGCGCCCTGACCAAGAGCGCACAGTTTCCCTTCCAGTTCTGGCTGCCCCACGCCATGGCAGCGCCCACACCGGTGTCGGCCTATTTGCACTCTGCAACCATGGTCAAGGCCGGGGTGTTCCTGCTGGCACGCCTGTGGCCGGTACTTTCCGGTAGCGAGGAGTGGTTCTGGATCGTCGGCGGTGCCGGCGCCCTCACCCTGCTGCTCGGCGCTTTCGCCGCCATGTTCCAGAATGACCTCAAGGGCCTGCTGGCCTATTCGACCATCAGCCACCTGGGCCTGATTACCCTGCTGCTGGGCCTTAACAGCCCGCTGGCTGCCGTCGCCGCGGTATTCCACATTCTCAACCATGCCACCTTCAAGGCCTCGCTGTTCATGGCCGCCGGTATCATCGACCACGAGAGCGGCACCCGTGACATTCGCCGCCTCAGCGGCCTGATCCGCCTGGTGCCCTACACCGCGACCCTGGCCATGGTCGCCAGCGCTTCGATGGCCGGCGTGCCGCTGATGAACGGCTTCCTGTCGAAGGAAATGTTCTTCGCCGAAACGGTATTCATCAGTTCCACCGCCTGGGTCGAGGCCACGCTGCCGGTAATCGCCACCCTGGCCGGCACCTTCAGCGTGGCGTATGCCCTGCGTTTTACCGTCGATGTGTTCTTCGGGCCGACAGCCCAGGACCTGCCCCATACCCCGCACGAGCCGCCACGCTGGATGCGTGCTCCGGTGGAGCTGCTGGTGCTCACGTGCCTGGTAGTGGGCATCTTCCCCACCCAGTCGGTCGGCCCCCTGTTGGCCGCTGCGGCCCTGCCGGTGGTTGGCGGCACCCTGCCGGAATACAGCCTGGCCATCTGGCATGGCTGGAACGCGCCGATGATCATGAGCCTGGTCGCCATGAGCGGCGGCATCGTCCTGTACCTGTTGCTGCGCAAACAACTGCGCCTGGGTCGCTTCCCCTACCCGCCCGTGATCGAGCGCTTCAATGGCAAGCGGCTGTTCGAGCACGGCCAGGTTCACCTGATGTTGCTGGCGCGTCGCATCGAACGCCTGTTCACCACCCGGCGGCTGCAGTCGCAGCTGTTCATGCTGGTATTCGCCGCGTTCCTCGCGGGCCTCACGCCGATGCTCAATAGCGGCCTGAGCTGGGGTGATCGCCCGAAGATTCCGGGTTCCGGTGTATTCGTCGCCCTGTGGCTGATCGCCATTGCCTGCGCCATCGGCGCCGCCTACCAGGCCAAGTACCACCGCCTGGCGGCACTGATCATGGTCAGCGTCTGCGGCCTGATGACCTGCATCACCTTCGTCTGGTTCTCTGCGCCCGACCTGGCACTGACCCAGTTGGTGGTGGAAGTGGTCACCACCGTGCTGATCCTGCTCGGCCTGCGCTGGCTGCCACGGCGTATCGAAGGCGTGTCACCGCTGCCGGGTAGCCTGGAGCGCGCGCGCATGCGCCGCCTGCGCGACTTGCTGCTGGCCGTGCTGGTGGGTGGCGGCATGGCCGTGCTGTCGTACGCCATGCTGACCCGGCCCACGCCCAACGACATTTCCTCGTTCTATCTGAGCCGTGCGTTGCCTCAGGGCGGCGGCACCAATGTGGTCAATGTCATGCTGGTCGACTTCCGCGGCTTCGATACCCTCGGTGAAATCACCGTGTTGGTGGCTGTGGCGCTGACGGTGTTCGCCCTGCTACGGCGCTTCCGTCCTCCGAAAGAGAGCATGCAGCTGCCGGCGCAACAACGCCAGCTGGCGCCGGACGTAGTCACCGACCTGATCAACCCGCGGCATGCCACCGATACCGCGCTGGGCTTCATGATGGTGCCGGCAGCGCTGGTGCGCCTGCTGCTGCCGATCGCCTTGCTGGTGTCGATGTACCTGTTCATGCGCGGGCACAACCAGCCCGGTGGCGGGTTTGTCGCTGGCTTGGTCATGTCGGTGGCGTTCATCCTCCAGTACATGGTGGCCGGCACCCAGTGGGTCGAGGCGCAGATGAGCCTGCGGCCGCTGCGCTGGATGGGTACCGGGCTGCTGTGCGCGACCCTGACCGGCGTCGGCGCCATGCTGCTGGGTTACCCGTTCCTCACCACCCATACCGCCCACTTGCACCTGCCGTTGCTGGGTGATGTGCACGTGGCCAGCGCGCTGTTCTTCGATATTGGCGTATACACCGTCGTGGTCGGCTCGACCCTGCTGATCCTCACGGCCCTGGCGCACCAGTCGGTGCGCGCCTACCGCCCGGGCAACCCGGCAAAAACCAGCCAAGCAGGAGCCGCCTGATGGAAGAAGTGATTGCAGTCGCCATCGGCGTGCTGGCTGCCTCCGGAGTGTGGCTGATCCTGCGCCCGCGTACCTACCAGGTGATCATGGGCCTGTGCCTGCTTTCTTACGGGGTCAACCTGTTCATCTTCAGCATGGGCAGCCTGTTCATCGGCAAGGAGCCAATCATCAAGGATGGCGTTACCCAGGACCTGTTGCATTACACCGACCCGCTGCCACAAGCACTGGTGCTCACCGCCATCGTCATCAGTTTCGCCATGACCGCGCTGTTCCTGGTGGTGCTGCTGGCCTCGCGCGGCCTGACCGGTACCGACCACGTGGATGGCCGGGAGCGTGACGAATGAGTGATCTGAGTCAACTGATTGTCGCCCCCATCCTGCTGCCGCTGATTACGGCGGCGATAATGTTGCTGCTGGGTGAAAAGCACAGGCACATCAAGGCCAGGCTGAACCTGCTGTCTACCTTCTCCGGCCTGGCAATCGCGGTCTGTCTGCTGCTGTGGGTGCGCACCCAGGGCCAGGCAGCGTCGATCGGCGTGTACCTGCCGGGCAACTGGCCGGCGCCATTCGGTATCGTGCTGGTGGTGGACCACCTGTCCGCGCTCTTGCTGACCCTGACCGGGGTCATCGGTTTCAGCGCGCTGCTATTTGCCCGTGCCCGCTGGGACGGTGCTGGGGCCAGCTTCCATGCGCTGTTCCAGATTCAGCTGATGGGGCTGTACGGCGCCTTCCTCACCGCCGACCTGTTCAACCTGTTCGTCTTCTTCGAAGTGCTGCTGGCCGCCTCCTATGGCCTGCTGCTGCATGGTTCGGGGCGTGCGCGGGTGCGCGCAGGCCTGCACTACATCGCTATCAACCTGTTTGCCTCGTCGCTGTTCCTGATCGGCGCAGCGATGCTGTATGGCGTGACCGGCACCCTGAACATGGCCGACCTGGCGCTGAAAGTTCCACTGGTACCGGAGGCCGACCGTGGCCTGCTGCATGCCGGCGCGGCAATCCTGGCCATGGCCTTCCTGGTCAAGGCCGGTATCTGGCCGCTGAACTTCTGGCTGGTGCCAGCTTACGCGTCTGCCAGCGCGCCGGTGGCTGCACTGTTCGCCATCATGACCAAAGTCGGCCTGTACGCCGTGCTGCGCCTTTGGACATTACTGTTCTCCGGGCAGGCCGGGGCCTCGGCGCATTTCGGCGGCGAATGGCTGGTTTACGGCGGCCTGGTTACCCTGGCGGTGGCAGCGGTATCAATCCTGGCGGCACAGCGCCTGGAGCGTATGGCGGCACTCAGTATCCTGGTCTCGGCCGGCACGCTGCTGGGTGCGGTGGGTTTTGCCCAGGCGGCTCTGACCGGCGCGGCGCTGTTCTACCTGGTCAACTCGACCCTTGCACTGTGCGCACTGTTCCTGCTCGCCGAACTGGTCGAACGCTCACGCTCGGCCAATGAAGCGCCGCTGGACGAAGAAGAAGACGCCATGCCGCCGCCACTGGAATCGCTGCTCCCGCCCAAGGGCATCAACCTCGACGATGAACAGCAGGTGGTAATCGGCCAGATCATCCCGTGGACCATGGCCTTCCTCGGCCTCAGCTTCATTGCCTGCGCACTACTGATCATCGGCATGCCGCCGCTGTCGGGCTTTGTCGGCAAGCTCAACCTGATCAGCGCGCTGTTCAATCCACTGGGCCTCGGCGTACCGGCCGAGCAGCCGCTGAGTGCCGCCGGCTGGGGCCTGGTAGCGTTGCTGATCCTGTCCGGCATGGCCTCGCTGATCGCCTTCGGCCGCGTCGGCATCCAGCGTTTCTGGAAGCCCGAAGAGCGCCCGTCACCGGTGCTGCGGCGCTATGAATGCCTGCCCATCGTCATCCTGCTCGGCTTGTGCCTCATCCTCAGCTTCAAGGCCGAGCCGTTGCTGCGCTACACCCAAGACACTGCCGCCAGCCTGCAGGCCCCCGATGCCTATATCAAAGCCGTGATGGCCGCCCAGCCGATTCCTGGCCCCACCTCGCGCGACGTACAGGTGCAGCCATGAACCGACTGTTCCCCGCTCCACTGTTATCGGTCTCGCTGTTTGGCCTGTGGCTGCTGCTGAACCTCTCGGTCAGCCCCGGCAACCTGCTGCTGGGCGCTGCACTTGGCATACTGGCGCCACTGTTGATGGCGCCCCTGCGCCCGCAGCATGCACACGTAAGGCGCCCCCTGGCCATCGCCCGCCTCATCTGCCGGGTCGGCATCGATGTGATCACCTCCAACCTGCTGGTGGCCCGTGGTGTGCTGCGGGCCGGCAAGCAGCCGCCACGCTCTGCGTTCGTTCACATACCATTGGCATTGCGTGACCCCCACGGCCTGGCAGCGCTGTCGATGATCACCACGGTGGTGCCTGGCACAGTCTGGTCCGAACTGGCACTGGACCGCAGTGTGCTGTTGCTGCATGTGTTTGAGCTGGACGATGAAGCGGCCTTCATACAGCACTTCAAGGACACTTACGAACGCCCGCTTATGGAGATTTTCCAATGACAGGCCTGCTCGCCAATGCCGTCCTCGCCAGCCTGTTCATCTTCGCCCTGGCCATGGGCCTGGCGCTGATCCGGCTGTTCCGTGGCCCGTCCGCCCAAGACCGTGTTCTGGCCCTGGACTACCTGTACATCCTGGCCATGCTCACCATGCTGGTGCTGGGTATCCGTTATGCCAGTGACACCTACTTCGAAGGTGCCCTGCTGATTGCACTGTTTGGTTTCGTCGGCTCGTTTGCCTTGGCCAAGTTTCTGCTGCGCGGTGAGGTGATCGAATGACTGAAGCCCTGGTACTGCCGTTCTGGCTGGAGCTGGTCACCGCCGCGCTATTGCTCACCGGCAGCCTGTTCGCCCTGGTCGGTGCTATAGGCCTGGTACGCCTGAAAGACTACTTCCAGCGCATGCACCCGCCAGCGCTGGCCTCGACCCTTGGTGCCTGGTGCGTTGCACTGGCCTCGATCATCTACTTTTCGTGGCTCAAGGGCACCCCTGTGCTCCACGCGTGGCTGATTCCGATCCTGCTGTCGATCACCGTGCCGATAACCACGCTGTTGCTGGCGCGGGCGGCGCTATTTCGCAAGCGCATGTCGAAAGAGCCGGTGCCTGAAGAGGTCAGCAGCGGCCGGGACCGTGGCAATTGAAGGTTTGCCGTCTCAACCTTGGCTGAGACGCTGCAACTCGCGCCGGACCATGGCGGCATACGGTGGCGGGCTGAGGCGATAGAGCTCAGCCGCCACCCAAGTCAACCAGGCGCCTTGCAGCTTCTCACGCCCGGCCAGCAAACGTTCTGCCTCAGCTACGGCATCTGCCTGGTGCTGCCGATGAAACTCGGCCCGCGAGGCTGGTGAGTCGTGACTGTCGGTCATTCACTGGCCTTGAAGGTGGTCAGTTCACCCTTGCGCCATTTGGCGACTTTGCCAGTCACTGCTTTAAGCAACTTGCCCAGGCCTTCCTGCACTTGCTGCTGCGCGGCGAATACCAGCATCACGCCATGGCCTTCACGAAATACGATGCCCTCGCCTTCCGGCACAGAAACGAAGGCGTAATCACCCACGCCATACACATTCAACTTGATGTCGCGAAAGCGCATTTCCAGCTTGCCACCTTCGCGGCTGGGCAATACGGCAGCACGAAAGTGGTCGCCGACTTTCAGTTCAAGGCGCTGCTTGTCATCGACTACCAGTGCACTCTCGGTGTCGATTTCGGCCATGTACAGGCCTTCGGGACTCTGTTCGGTGACATAGATGAAGCGGCCCTGAAACAGTTGGGCCAATTTACCGCGCAAGTCGCCCAGGGCGAACAACGCATGTGTATCAAGTGTGCTGACTGCCAATGAAGTAATCCTCAACCGGTTACAACCCGCCCTCACCCAAGCTCGGGGAGGCACGGCCATTTCTTATCGATAGGCAAAAAGAGTAATAAAGCGATATGCGAAATGTCTGTGCTCGCTGACGATGCAGCGCGCAGGAATCTTTACTCTGGTTTGCCAGAATCGCCTTCAACCGAAGGCGTTTGGCTCATTCCCGGCTTGGGAAGCGTGATGCCTGAAATCACTCGCCAGAAAACGCAACCAATGGCGTGAGCCTGCTAGAAGACAAGCCCTGGCATCCATGTGCGCATTACTGTAGGACAAATATGCCCGAAAACACCGAAACCCGTCGAGAGGCAATAAACATTTTCAGGCAGCCAGCCCTTTCTTCAGCTGCTGCTGCCAGGCAGCCTGGCACTCAAGCGCTTCTTCGCGCGTGGCGAAGGCGGTGCCGCGACGCTCGCCATTGACCAGCACAACCCAGCAAATACGCTTGCCCAGCGCCTGCAAGGTGGCCGGCACACCTGACCCTATCATCACAGCCACATCGACTCGGCTATTCATCATTCCCTCCGGAACTTAATTAGCACCCTAACGATAAAGCCATGATACGCCTGACAGTGGTGCGGAAACAGCGCATTGCGGTACAGCAGTGTTTCGTAAGGCGCAACAAAAACGGTCTCGTCGAGAAACGCAAAAAGCCCCAGGGATAGCTCCGAGGGGCTTGGCACCACGCGCGGTTTTATACCTGGCGCTGGTGGCGGTCGAGCTGCTCGTGGCGCTCCTGAGCTTCGATGCAGTACTTGGTGGTCGGGCTGATCAGCAAGCGCTTCAGGCCGATGGGCTCACCACTGTCATCGCACCAGCCGAAGCTTTCGTCGGCAATACGGTCCAGGGCCATTTCAAGCTGTGGCAGCAGGCGCTGGTCGCGGTCGATGGCATTTACCAGCCAGCTACGTTCTTCTTCGACCGAAGCCACGTCGGCAGGGTCTGACGGAGTGTCCAGGCCTTCGATGGTGGTGCGGCTGAGTTCGATGCGTTCATGGGTTTCGACTTTCATCGCCTGCAGCAGCTCAGTAAAGAAGGCAAGCTGGTCGGCGTTCATGTAGTCATCGGCCGACATGGCCAGCAACTGTTCCTTGGTCATCGATTTCTCTATGAAAAAATGTGCATTTGGGCGATTCATGTGCCGTCGATGCCTATGCATCGCCAGCGGAATTCTTCAAGCGCCAACCGGCACTCTTTTACAGGGGGCGGCAGTCTAAGGCGCCACGCCGCGTGGAGCAACTGCAAATGGGTGCGAATTTGCTTCCACTGCTCACAATCCGCCGGTCGGCACCCCAGCTCAGCTGAAGGGCCAGTAGTAAACTGTGATTCTGGCAGTGCCCATCCGCCTGCTGTTGCTGTTGCTGTTGCTGTTGCCGTTGCCGTTGCCGTTGCCGTTGCCGTTGCCGTTGCCGTTGCCGTTGCCGTTGCCGTTGCCGTTGCCGTTGCCGTTGATCTTGATCTTGATCTTGATCTTGATCTTGATCTTCGCGACTTCAGGAGGCCGAACGCAGGCCTTGCGGAGGCAGGTGACGGGCATGGATGCCCGTCAAGCGCTGAGGCCCCAGGATGGGGCCTTCGGCGCGGTCCTGCCGGGAGCAAGGCCGGAGTGAGGGTACCCCGGAGCGTAGCGCAGGGGCCGGATGATGGGAGCGCAGCGTTTTTTGGTTACTTTTTGTCGCGTTTGACAAAAAGTGACTCGCCGTAAGGGCGAAAAGGTGAGTCAGCGTCGCCATCGCAAATGGACGGTTCGCTGAGTCAAAACAGACGAGTTCGCTTCTTGCTTCTTGCTTCTTGCTTCTTGGATGTGGGCATTCACATCGAGTAGGTATTCATTCACGCAGGTGGCGCATAGTCACCTTTCCGCCCTTACGGCGGGTCACTTTTTGTCAAACGCGACAAAAAGTAACCAAAAAACGCTGCGCTCCCATCATCCGGCCCCTGCGCTACGCTCCGGGGTTCCCTCGCTCCGGGCTTGCTCCCGGGAGTACGCGCTGCAGGCCCCATCCATGGGGCCTCAGCGCTTGACGGGCATCCATGCCCGTCACCTCCCTCCGCAAGCCCTACGCTCGGCCTCCTGAAGTCGCAATCTGCGTCGCCTGAACTATCGCGCACTTCGAAGCAAAAGCCACAGCAACGGCAACGGCAACGGCAACGGCAACGGCAACGGCAACGGCAACGAACCGAGTCTGATCAACGGTCCTTGAACTGTGCCTCGCGCTTAGCGATGAATGCGGCCATGCCTTCTTTCTGGTCTTCGGTGGAGAAAGCCGCATGGAAGACCCGACGCTCAAAGCGAACCCCCTCGCTGAGGGTGACTTCAAATGCCCGGTTGACGCTCTCCTTGACCATCATGCTCACCGGAATCGACTTGCTGGCAATGGTCGCCGCCACCTTCAGCGCCTCTTCCACCAGCTCTGCCTGCGGCACGATCCGCGCCACCAGGCCTGCACGCTCGGCTTCTTCCGCGCCCATCAGGCGGCCGGTCAGGCAAAGCTCCATGGCCTTCGCCTTACCCACCGCACGCGTCAGGCGCTGGGTACCGCCCATGCCCGGCAGCACGCCCAGGTTGATTTCCGGTTGACCAAATTTGGCATTGTCCGCAGCGAGGATAAAGTCGCACATCATCGCCAGCTCACAGCCGCCGCCCAAGGCAAATCCAGACACTGCAGCAATGATCGGCTTACGGCGATTGGCGATGCGGTCGGCGTCGCTGAACAGGTCGTCGACGTAGATCTGCGGGTATTGCAGCTCGGCCATTTCCTTGATGTCGGCGCCAGCAGCAAAGGCTTTGGCCGAGCCTGTCAGCACCACGCAGCCGATGTTCGGGTCGCGCTCGAGCTGGTCCAGAGCCTGGTTGATCTCGCCGACAATCTGCGCGTTCAGCGCATTGAGCGCCTGCGGGCGGTTGAGGGTGATCAGGCCAACCTTGCCGTGGATGTCCAACAGGATGGTTTCGAATGCCATGCAGTCTGCTCCTTCAAAGATTGCGCGCAATGACCATGCGCTGAATGTCGCTGGTGCCTTCGTAGATCTGGCAAACCCGAACGTCGCGGTAGATCCGCTCCAGCGGGAAGTCACTCAGATAGCCATAACCGCCCAGGGTCTGCAAGGCGTCCGAACAGACCTTTTCGGCCATTTCCGAGGCAAACAGCTTGGCCATCGACGCTTCCACCAGCGCCGGGCGCCCCGCATCACGAAGGGCAGCGGCGTGCAATACCATCTGCCGGGCAACGGAAATTTTCGTTGCCATGTCGGCCAGGCGAAACGCCACGGCCTGGTGCTCGATCAGCGGTTTGCCAAAGCTCAGGCGCTCGTTGGCGTAGTCGCGCGCCACTTCGAACGCCGCGCGGGCCATACCCACCGCTTGCGAGGCGATGCCGATACGGCCGCCTTCAAGGTTGGCCAGGGCGATCTTGTAGCCTTCACCCTCCGCGCCCAGCCGGTTGGCCACTGGCACGCGCACATTGTCGAAAACGATCTGGCAGGTGTCGGAGGCGTGCTGGCCGAGTTTGTCCTCCACCCGCGCTACCTGGTAGCCCGGCGAATCGGTCGGCACGATGAAGGCGCTGATGCCACGCTTGCCGGCCTCCGGGTCGGTGACTGCAAACACGATCACGACGCCGGCGTTCTGCCCCGAGGTAATGAACTGCTTGCTGCCATTGAGCACGTAATGGTCGCCTTCCAGGCGGGCGCGGGTCTTCAGGCTGCTGGCATCGGAGCCAGCCTGCGGCTCGGTCAGGGCGAAAGCACCGAGCATCGCACCTGTCGCCAGCGGGGTGAGGAACTGTTCTTTCTGCTGCTCGTTGCCGAAGCGCAGGATCGGCACGCAACCCACCGAGTTGTGCACGCTCATGATGGTCGAGCAGGCGCCATCGCCCGCAGCGATTTCCTCCAAGGCCATGGCATAGGCCACATAACCGGTGTCGCTACCGCCCCACTGCTCCGGCACCAGCATGCCGAACAGGCCCAGTTCGGCCATCTCGTCGATGGCCTCTTTCGGGAAGCGATGTTCCTTGTCCCATTGCTCGGCAAACGGTCTCAGGCGCTCCTGGGCGAAGGCACGTACCGCGTCGGCGATCTGTTGTTGCTCGTCATTTACCAGCATGGTTCACCTCAGTACAGGCATTCAACAGCCATGGCCGTGGCCTCGCCACCGCCGATGCAGATGGCCGCCACACCTCGACGCAGATTGTTCTGGCGCAAGGCCGACAACAGGGTGACCAGAATACGTGCGCCAGAAGCGCCGATCGGGTGGCCGAGGGCGCAAGCGCCGCCGTGGATATTGACCTTGTCGTGTGGCAGATCGAGGTGTTTCATGGCCGCCAGGGTGACCACGGCGAAGGCCTCGTTGATCTCGAACAGGTCAACTTCGGCCAGGTTCCAGCCGGTGCGTTTCATCAGTTTGTCGATAGCGCCGATCGGGGCGGTCGGGAACAGCGCCGGGGTGTCGGCAAAGGCGGCGTGGCCGTGGATGACGGCCAATGGCTTGAGGCCACGTTTGTCGGCCTCGGAGCGGCGCATCAGTACCAGCGCCGCAGCGCCGTCGGAAATCGAACTGGCGTTGGCCGCCGTCACGGTGCCGCCTTCACGAAACGCCGGTTTGAGCTGCGCAATCTTGTCCAGACGCGCCTTGGGCGGCTGCTCGTCATCCTTGATGACGCGCTTTTCCTTGCCCTCGGTGACTTCCACCGGCACGATCTCGGCGGCAAAACGGCCGCTGCTGATGGCTTCCTGCGCTCGGGTCAGCGAGGCGATGGCGAACTGGTCCTGGGCTTCGCGGCTGAAGGCATTGGCCTGGGCACAGTCCTCGGCAAAGGTACCCATCAGACGGCCTTTGTCGTAGGCGTCTTCGAGGCCGTCCATGAACATGTGGTCGATGATCTTGCCGTGGCCCATGCGGTATCCGCCACGGGCTTTGTCCAGCAGGTACGGCGCGTTGGTCATGCTTTCCATGCCACCCGCCACTACCACGTCTGCGGTGCCGGCCAGCAGCAGGTCATGGGCCATGATCGCGGCTTGCATACCCGAGCCGCACATCTTGTTCAGGGTGGTGCAGGTGGTGTGCTTGTCCAGCCCGGCGCCCAGCGCGGCCTGGCGTGCCGGCGCCTGGCCCTGGCCGGCCGGCAGCACGCAGCCGAACAGTACCTGCTCGACACCGGCGGCATCGATGCCGGCACGTTCCACGGCAGCACGAATGGCGGCGCTGCCCAGTTGCGGCGCAGTCAGGCTCTTGAGGTCGCCCTGCAACCCGCCCATGGGCGTGCGCACGGCGCTGACGATAACGATGGGGTCATTGGCGAGGGTCATGTTCGCTCTCCTTACTTGGCAGCCATGCGCAGCGCACCGTCGAGGCGGATGACCTCACCGTTGAGCATGCTGTTCTCGATGATATGGCGGGCCAGCGCGGCGTATTCCTGCGGGCGGCCCAAGCGGGGCGGGAACGGTACGCCGGCAGCCAGCGAAGCACGTACCTCTTCGCTCATGCCGGCCATCATAGGGGTTTCAAAGATACCCGGAGCGATGGTCATCACGCGGATGCCGAAGCGTGCCAGTTCGCGCGCGGCCGGCAAGGTCAGGCTGGCAATGGCCCCCTTGGAGGCAGCGTAGGCGGCCTGGCCAATCTGGCCGTCATAGGCGGCAATGGAGGCCGTGTTGATGATGACCCCACGCTCGCCGCTCTCATCGGCAGCCCCTTCGGCCATGGCCGCCGCAGCCAGACGCAACAGGTTGAAGCTGCCGATCAGGTTGACGTTGATGACCTTGGCGAAGCTGGCCAGGCCATGCGGGCCCTGCTTGCCCAGCACCTTCTCGGCACCGACGATGCCGGCACAATTGACCAACCCATGCAAGCTGCCAAAGGCGCTGACAGCTGCATCGACAGCCGACTGGGCCGCCTGCTCGTCACTGATATCAGCCACGGTGAAACGGGCATTGTCGCCCAGTTCGCGGGCCTTGGCTTCGACAGCCTGGGCATTGAGGTCGACCAGCATGACCTTGGCGCCAGCCTCGACCAGCATCTGTGCAGTCGCAGCACCCAGCCCGGAAGCGGCGCCGCTGACGATGAAATGTTTATTGGCTATGTGCATGAGTACTTTCCTTTCAGACGCTGGCAGGGGTGGCCTGTTGCGCTTGTTGTTTGGCGACTTCCTGGTTGCGCAGGATGAAGCGTTGCAGCTTGCCGCTCGGGGTCTTGGGCAGCTCGCTGACGAATTCGATTTCCCTGGGGTAGGCATGCGCGTAGAGGCGCTGGCGCACATGCTGGCGCAAGGTTTCTTCCAGCTCGACGCTGCCGGCGTAGCCGCTGGCCAATACCACGAACGCCTTGATCAGCTCGGTACGCTCCGGGTCGGGCTTGCCGATCACCGCTGCCTCGATCACCGCCGGGTGCTCGATCAACGCGCTTTCCACATCGAACGGCCCCACCCGGTAACCGGAGGTGGTGATCACGTCGTCGCTACGGCCAACGAAGCTGATGCTGCCATCCGGGTTCAGCTCGACAGTGTCGCCGCTGAGGTAGTACTTGCCGACGAAGGCTTTGGTCGGCAGGCCGTGGTAACCGCCGAACCAGCACAGCGGCGACTGCTCACGGTCAACGGCGAGGATGCCTGGCTGGCCGGCTGGCAGTTCGTTGCCCTGCTCGTCTACCACCACGATGCGGTGGCCGGGGATGGCATAGCCGGCAGAACCCAGGTGCACCGGATGCTGCAGGCCATGGTGGTTGCACAGCACCATGCCCAGTTCGGTCTGGCCGTAGTGATCGTGAATGGTCACGCCCAGCTCGTCGGCGAACCAGCGGATCACCTCGGGGTTAAGCGGTTCGCCGGCACTGCTGACCACCCGCAGGCGGCCCTTGATCGGTGCCGAGAAATCTTTGCCCGCCGCAATCAGCAAGCGATACGCGGTCGGCGAACCGGCCAGGTTGGTGATACCCAGCTTGTCGATCACCCGGGCGCAGCTCTCGACACTGAACGGGCCATTGTAGAACGTGGTGGCGTGCCCCAGCGACAACGGACCGGTAACGGCGTAATACAAGCCGTAAGCCCAACCCGGGTCGGCCAGGTTCCAGAAGTTGTCCTCGGGCAGCAGCTCGATGGCATCACGCATGTAGCCCTGAAACGCGACGATCGCACGCAGTGGCACTTCCAGGGGTTTTGCCGGGCCAGTGGTTCCGGAAGTGAACATCAGCAGGAATGGATCGTTGCCTGAGCGCATCACCGGCTCACATACGTCCGCTGCGCGTTCCAGGCATTGCTGGAAGTCCAGCTCACCACTGCGGGCCTTGACAGTGATGATGGTCGGGCAGGCATGCACGTCGTCCAGCTTGGCGCGGTTGTGGCTATCGGTGACCACCACTCGGGCATGGGATTGCTCAAGCCGGTGCTCGATGGCCTTGGGGCCGAACGCGGTGAACAAGGGCTGGTAAACCGCCCCGAGGCGCCAGGTAGCGAGGATGGTCACCAGCAGTTCAGGGGTACGCGGCATCAAGCCGGCAACCCGGTCTCCGGCGCCTACCCCCTGCGCCTTTAACACATTGGCGAACCGGGCAGCCTGCACCTGAAGCTGATCGAAGCTATAGCGCGCGCTGTTACCATCGCGGTCCTCATGAATCAGTGCCAGCCTGCCGTCACCGGCATGCCGGTCACAGCATTCGACACAGGCATTAAGGGCTTCAAGGTTGCCGTGCAATGCCGTCACAACGGCCTGGTCATGGTCGAACGTACGAGCGGCCTCGGCGTAATCGCGCATCATCGGACTCCTGGTTTCTTGTTTTTGGAGTTGAAGCATCGGTCCGACGATGTTCGCGCCGCTCATGCGCGGCGGCAATGGCCAAAGCTGTCAATCTGGATGACTGGTTTGGCCGCCGCTAATCACCCCTCTGCGCGCTCGGCTGCACGCAGGTAGGACTGGGTGAGCCCTGCGACCAGGCGCTCGATATCGAGGACCTGCTGTTCCTGCAGCCGGCGTAGTTGCTGCTCGAAGGCCGCGGGCGCCAAGACAGGACGTTGAGCCTGCAGCTCAAGCGTGCGCCGAGTGTAATCCGCACTGAGGGCATCGAACATTTGGTCATGTTGCTGGCGCAGGTAACGGCGCCAGAACGCGCGCTGGCTCAGGCTATCGGTCAGGCCCTCGATGGTCTGCGCGCGCGTAACCCGCAGGAACGCATCCTCTACCTGGGCCTGTGTCAGCGCGACAGACTCGGGATAGCGCATGGCATACGGCTGGTTGGGCAACCGCAAACGGCTACGAAGTTGCACCCTGTAAGCCAGCCCCAATGCCAACTGGTCAACATGTTCACTGGCAGCCAGACGCTGCCGGCCATCCTGGTAGGCAATCCCTTCCAGTTGATCCAGCCGGAACAGTTGCCTGCCCAGTTCAAGCAACTCGCCCCTGCGTTCAGGGTTGACTGCGGCGGCTTCGGCCTGCGCCTGCCTCACCAATACCTGCAATGCACTGAAATGGCTGGCAACGGCGTCCGAACATGACAGCGGCAGGCCGGCCCGCTCAAAAATCCGCCGGCACAGCACCGGGTCGCCGTCCAGCGTAGCCAGCAGTGTCCATACCCCGTCAACCAGCGCATCCCGCCCTTCACCCGCTTGGCTGTAGTCCGCAGTCATCTCCAGGCGAGCCAACAACCTGAACAACCCGCTGCTACCTGCTTGCGCCAGCAACCGCAGCCACACGGCCTCACGCTCGGCCTGAACCGTCGCATCCGTATGGCCTACCCAACGCGTACGGGCCCTGGCCAGGTCAACTGACCCCAACTGCTCAGGTGAGTGCCGGTGTTCTTCGATCACATCGAGGGCATACAACCTTCGTTGCTGCATGACCGACAAGGGGTTGTCCTCCATCAGAATGGCCTGTCGAAATGCATAAGGCATCAGCTGGATCTCGGTGGGCACTTCGCGGAGTTGGTTGTTGCGCAAGTCAGCACGTTCAAGTAGACCACAGAGCTCCAGGCGACGCGGCCAGCTGCCCAGCCGACAATGACGCAGGTTCAGGCTTGTCAGCCGAGAAAGTTGGTGGAAGCTCATGTCGAGCGCTTCCAGCCGGTTATGACTGAGATCAAGATGCACAAGGTTGGACAAACCATGCAGAACGCTGATCGCCTGGGCGTCGAGGCGTATCTCGTTATGCGCCAACCGAAGCGATTGAAGATTCGGTAAATGGGCAATGCCTGTTGGTAGACGCATCAACGCGTTGTTGTTGAGGTTCAGGTGCGTCAAGGCAGTAAACGGGCGAAGGAAGTCGGCCGGAATGTCAGTAATCAGGGTGTCGTTCACGCTCAGCAGGGTAATGCGATGGAAATCGATGTGCGGCGGTAGTGCCGGCAGTGTGCGCAAACTCAAACCGCTCATCGACAAGCGCTGCCCCTGTGTTTGCCCCTCGCCGGCCGAAACAGGCTCGCCCTGCAGTCGCCAGGCTCGCAGGATGCTGTCGGCCGTCAACCTGCGGTCGGCGCGTCGACCCTCCTGCAACTCGGCACCGACCCAGCGGTTGAGGTACAGCACTAGCTGGTCATGTGCTTCCTGCAGTTCTACCAGGCGCTCGAAGACTGGCTGCGGGCCTTGTTGCACACGCGCCAGCTCCACATCGAGCGCGGCCTCGTCCAGGCCAGGATAAAGCGATCGTAGCTGATCGCGAATGATCGCTCGCTCATCCCTGGGAGCAGCGCCAGGGCGACCACTGAGCGGGTATCCCACGCGCCCATCGTCCATGCGACGCCCTGGATTGAGCCAGGCCTGCTCCTCTGGCCAGCCGAGCATGCGCGCGATATCCCAATGGGTAGCGGGTAACCGCGCCAGAAGCTTCTCACGCAGTTGGCTCGCCGCCGCACTGCCCACCAGTTGCATCGCTGCCCGCTGCTCTGATGTCAGTGCGGCAAAAAGCGCCTCGAAGATACATCCCGGCTCGTCAGCGATAAGCACGTGTGGCACACCTGACCCGTTGTAGATCAGAAACCTGCCTTCATGCCGGACCACTATTCTTCTTGCCTCGGTTCGCCCGCCGCTACCGAGGCGCCTGATAGACCGCCCATCCAGCCCGCGGTCGCGCAAGTCGAGGTCAAGTTGCTCGAGTTCGAAGCTATCCAGCAACGCAAGGGCCAACTCGCCGGTGACATCACTGTACGCCGTGCTCAGATACAACCCCGCCAGCCCCCGGCTCAGGCGAGCCAGACGCAAGAGCGAACGGGCGTTCTTCGCGCACGGCAATGGCAGCCGCCGCTCGACCCGCGCCATTTGGTGCTCAAGCTCATGCGCCTGGCCGGTTACTTCATTTATGTAGGCCGAAGGCAAACCCGGGAAGTCGCGTTTTACCAACATGCTGAGCGGGTCTGCTGCCAGTGACTGTTCTGTCAGGTGAGCAAACAATTGCGGCCGCAACCCGGCCTCATGCACCTGCATCTGCTCCAGTCCGGCGCCCACGCCTGGCCTTGCTTCACACCAGGCCAGCAGCTCCCTGTCCGATGGCATCAACGCCTTCAGCCGAACACGCTGGAAAAACCTTTGAATGCGTGCATGCGCCTGGAAGGCGCGCAACGTTTGGCCAAGGCTCACCGGCGCCGGGCGATTCTCCACGAGAACGCCGCGCAACAAGTCTGCATCGATACCTGCCACCCGCATTATCTGCTCGGCCTGATGCGCGTCGACAGGGGAAAGCTGTGGCCATAATGCATCCAGCATGCGGGCAGGCGCCTGCCAGCTTAAGGGTTGTTCACGCATCAGCTGCCAGCCACGCTCACCGTTGTGCAACACGACCGGCCCGTAGCCCCCCTCACTCGCTGCATGGCGCAGGCGATAGGGGCCATCGGCGACGGGCTGGTGCACTTCGAGGGAACGTCCATCGATACGGACCCAGCGGCAGCCCGCCTCGCCACCGCGCTCCTCCTCGAGCAGATCGACAGGGCCCGGCAATGATCGATAATTCCTGGCGTTGAACTGCCACAGCCGACCGCGCCCATTCCCAACGCTTACCGGCTCCAGGCCCGCGACAAACGCACTGCGCACAAAACTGACACCCGCCACCGTCGCCGCGGTAGCCGCCAAGGTTTCGGCGACCCCCAGCAGATGCTGCAGCGCTTCGTGTTGGTGCCCCTTCGACCAATCCCTCATCCCTTCGAACACTTCGGCGCACGTCTGGGCAACCACCTGCCCCAGCAGCACGCCCCCCACAGCCGGGATGAAAAGGCCGGCGAGGTTTACCAGGTCCAGACCTGCCGCCTTCCACTCAGCGTGTCTGGCGCTAATCGCCCGGCTATCAGCGTCAGCGGTTGGTACCAGCAGCAACCGGGCATCTTCCTTGACCCGTTGCACTTGCCGAGTCGCCAGTTGCGTGAAAACCCCTCCTCCAGGTGTTTCACCCTCAAGCTCCAGGTCCGGCAGCTTGTCTTTCAGGCGCTTGCCGAGGGTACTGACAAAACCTGCACGGTGCTCAAGGCTGATGAGCTGTGTGAAGTACTGCCAGTAACCGGGATCTTGCAACAACATCGCCACGGTACTGTTCATGGAGGCGGCATTGTCGAAGAACCGCAATGCCTGCCGGGGATCACCAGGCAGGTAAAGTACGATGCCCCGTTCATTTCCCGCCTTGTCATGCAGGTGAATCAGCAAGCCATCGACCACAGGTTTCCCTATTGCCCTCAACAGCATGGGTTTGCCTTCGAGGCCTTGTTGTCGCCGCTCCTGAGCGGGGTCCACCACCTCACGCAAGGCAAGCTGCACATCGACGCTTATGTTTCCCTGCAAAGCCGCAAGCTCGGTCGCCAGCTTCAACCCTGAACGTTTGTCTTCAGCCAGCACCGCCTGGGTAGCTGGCGGGAAGATCCTTTGCAACGCGTCCTGATAACGCTGACCAACGTCCAGATTGCGACAGGCCGTAATCAATGCTTCCAGCGATGCATTCAATGGTTTATCGCTGCCTGGCAAAACCAGCCCCGTGCCCTCGTAGTAGCGGGTATTCGCAGCAAAGTTGCGCATCAGCCGCAGTAACCCGTTCTCACGCGTCTGGCTGTACCCGTATGTCTGTTGCAAGGTACCTGGCAGTGTGCCGAAGCGTGGCGCCACCCGCAGCCACTCGAGCTGGGCAAATACCTGCCCGTCCGGCAACGGTGCATCCAGCAACGCCGCCAGGTGCTTCTCGGCAAACTGCTGGAGCGGCAGTAACTCAAGTGTCAGGCCACTCAAGCGTGCTTGGCTGGCGTGGTGCGCGTTCAGGCTGGTGCGCAGGGTGTTGATCTGGCCCCTTGACGCGCGTTTGAGCCACTCAGGTAATCGGGCACCGATGAATGGGTCATGGTCAGTCGCATTGATAATCATGGTGGGTTCCACAGCTATTTGACGAAGCCAACCATGTTGTTCAAATGCCGGACCAGGATGCAGAGGGAACGGGTTCGATCGGCGCCTGCTCGGCAAGCCTTCCGGGCCGGTGCGGTAATGCACTACAGCGGGAAGCGTTCGCCCGTCAGTGCCCCGCCCCTCGCGCCTGGATCAATGCCCGATAATGCCCCGGGTTGCAGCCGAACCACTTGCGAAATGCCTTATAGAACGAGCTGCTGTCGGCGAACCCCAAACGCTCGGCAAGCTCGCCCATGGCCACGTCTTCCTGGCTGAGCCAGGCGATCGCCAGCTCCCGTCGTACGCTGTCCTTCAAGCCCTGGTAGTTCTGCCCCTCTTCTGCCAGGCGCCGACGCAGGGTCGATGGCGACAGGCACAGCTGCCGGGCCAGGCGGTCAGCATCGGGCCATTGCTCAGGGGCCAGGCGCAACAGGTCGGTGCGGATACGCCGCCCGAGGCTGGCCGGGTCACGGTACTTGACCAGGATATTGCCCGGCGCTTCGGCCAGAAAACGCTGCAGCTCCTCCTCGCTGCGCCGCAGGGGCAAGTCGAGGTATTGCGAAGCAATGATCATGCGTGTGCGTGGACGCTCAAAATGCAGGTTCTCCGAAAACATGACCCGGTAGTCGTCGCAAAAGGGTGGTTCGGCACAACGCAAATCAATGCTCAGAATCGGGATGCGCCGCCCGGCCAGCCAGCAGGTCACCCCATGCACGATCATCCAGAAGGTGAAATAGGTGAACGCGCGGCGCGGTTCGTCACGCGGCTCATTGATGACAATTTCGGCCAGGCCTTGCTGGCGCACCAGGCTGGGCTGCATGTCTTGAAGCATCAGCGACAGAAATGCTAACGAGGTTTCCAGGCCTGCGCCCAGGGTCGGTTGGCCCATGCTGGCACGGCACATGAACGCCAGGCTGCCACTGCACAGACCGCGCGGGTCCATCGCGAAGAATTCGTCGTTGCAGCGCCGGGCCAGCAAGCGCCACAGGCGGGCATAGGACTCGGCACTGACCCTTGCCTCTGGCAGGTGCAGTTGTTCAACGGCGATGCCCGCCCTGGCCAGCAAGCCACTGTCAGGCTCACCGGCAGGGCAGGTCTGCAACAGCGCTTCGCGCACCAGCTGCATGGAAATGGTGTCTTTGTCGCTCATCGACGGTCCTGTCGGCTGATTGCCGGCCATATTAGGGTCTGTATGAAAAGCCTTGAGACGAAGGTCAGGCAAGGCGAAAACAGCCGAGGAAGCGGAGTTTACGGGTTGTAAATGAGCATTCCGAGGCTGTTTTCAACGCAGCATCACCGAGTATCAAGGCTTTTCATACAGAACCTAGGGTGCCCCGCAGCAAACAGCCATCATAGCCCCGCTGCCAGGCCCAGGAATGCCTGAATCAGGCGCAGTTCGCGACGACGCTCCAGGCAGCCGATTACGTGTTGGTTGACAAGGCCCTCGCCGGCCAATGGGCGTGCCACCACACGGGGATCATTGGCCACTTCAGTGGAAGAAACAACGCCAATCCCCAGCTGCGAGGCCACTGCCTCGGTTACCGCCTCCCGGCTGTCCAGCTCCAGCAATACACGCGGATGCACGCCCGCCTTGATGCAGGCCTTGTCGAAGGTGCGCCGGGTGGTGGAGCTGGGTTCGCGCAGCACCATGATCTGCTGGTGCAGCTCGGCCAACGGCAAGTCCTCCCGCTCGCTGGCCCAGGTGTGCCCCACCGGTAACAGCGCACACAGGCGCGACTCACAGAGATTTTGCAGATGCAGCCCCTTGCGCGGCTCTATTTCGGTCAGCACCGCCACGTCGGCATGCTCGCCGAGCAGCGCAGCCAAGGTCTCCTGAGCATTGCCCAGGCGCAAGTTGACGGTGACGCCTGGGTACCGTTCACGCAGCAGCGCCAGCATCGGCATGACCCGGTGCGGGCCGTCGGCAGCTACCTCCAGGCGCCCGGTCAGCAACTGGCGGTTGGCCTCGAGCATGGCCTGCGCTTCTTCGGCCAGGCCGAACATGGCGCGGGTGATGGCCGCCAGGCGCGTGCCCTCCTCGGTCAGCTCCACGCGCCGTGCAGTACGCCGCAACAAGGTGATCTGGTAGTGCTCCTCCAGGGCCTTGACGTGCCCGGTCACCGCCGGCTGGCTGATGAACAGGCGCTCGGCAGCACGGGTAAAGCTGCCCTCACGGGCCACGGCGTCGAAGGCGCGTAGCTGGAACAGGTTCATATTCATCGGCCTGACTTATAGCTGGGATAACAACAAACAATTTGATTGATGGCAGCGTGAATTGCAACCTAGGCCCCGTAGTTTCAGCCCACCGCTTGTGAGGAATAACGGAATGAGCAACGCCCCGATTCTGCTGACCCCAGGTCCCCTGACCACATCAATCCGCACCCGCCAAGCCATGCTGGTGGACTGGGGCTCCTGGGACCGTGACTTCAACCAATTGACTGCCAGCGTCTGCGAACAACTGCTGGCCATCATCGACGGCGCCAGCAGCCACCACTGCGTGCCCCTGCAAGGCAGCGGTACCTTCGCCGTGGAAGCGGCCATCGGCACCTTGGTGCCACGCGATGGCAAGGTTCTGGTACTGATCAACGGCGCGTACGGCCAGCGCCTGGCGAAGATCTGCAAAGTGCTGGGTCGCACCTACAGCACCTTCGAAACGGCCGAAGACCAGCCGACCACCGCCGCCGACGTCAACCGGCTGCTGGCCGAAGACCCGGCCATCACCCATGTGGCGCTGATCCACTGCGAAACCAGCACCGGCATCCTCAACCCGCTGCCCGAGATCGCCCAGGTGATCAAACGCCATGGCAAGCGCCTGATCATCGATGCCATGAGCTCGTTCGGTGCACTGCCGATCGATGCCCGCGAAATCCCCTTCGAAGCACTGATCGCGGCCTCCGGAAAGTGCCTGGAAGGCGTACCCGGCATGGGCTTCGTCTTCGCCGAAAAAAACGCCCTGGCGGCCGCCGAAGGCAATGCCCACTCGCTGGCCATGGACCTGCACGACCAGCACGCCTACATGGCCAAGACCGGGCAATGGCGCTTCACCCCGCCTACCCACGTGGTCGCTGCACTGCACGAAGCACTGCAGCAATACAACGAGGAAGGTGGCCTTCCGGCCCGCCACCAGCGCTACGCAGACAACTGCAAGACGCTGCTCGATGGCATGGCAGCCATCGGCCTGCGCAGTTTCCTGCCTGCCGAGATCCAGGCGCCGATCATCGTCACCTTCCACGCCCCCACCGATGCCCGCTACCAGTTCAAGGACTTCTACGAGCGGGTCAAGGCCAAGGGTTTCATTCTCTACCCGGGCAAGTTGACCCAGGTCGAAACCTTCCGCGTCGGCTGTATCGGTGTGGTCGGGGCGGACGGCATGCAGGCCGCCGTGAATGCCGTGGCCGACGTGCTGCGGGAAATGGAAGTGCTGGACATCTGACGCTTTGCCCACCCGAACTCAGGAATTTGCGCACATGAACTACAACAACCCCACCCAATTGCAAGCCGCCATCCTCGACTGGGCTGGCACCGTGGTCGATTTCGGCTCATTCGCTCCCACCCAGATCTTTGTCGAGGCCTTTGCCGAGTTCGACGTGCAGGTTTCGATCGAGGAAGCCCGAGGCCCGATGGGCATGGGCAAATGGGACCATATCCGCACCCTGTGCGACGTACCGGAAATTGCCGAGCGCTACCGCAAGGTGTTCGGCCGTACCCCGACCGATGATGACGTCACCGCCATCTACAACCGCTTCATGCCGCTGCAGATCGAGAAGATCGCCGTGCACTCGGCACTGATCCCCGGTGCGCTGGACACCCTCACCGGTCTACGCCAGGACGGCCTGAAGATCGGCTCGTGCTCGGGCTACCCGAAAGTGGTGATGGACAAGGTGGTGGAACTGGCTGCGCAGAACGGCTACGTAGCCGACCATGTAGTGGCCACCGATGAAACCCCGAACGGCCGCCCATGGCCGGCCCAGGCCTTGGCCAACGTGATTGCGCTGGGGATTGACGATGTAGCGGCCTGCGTGAAGGTGGACGACACCGTGCCTGGCATTCTTGAAGGCCGCCGTGCCGGCATGTGGACCGTGGCGCTGGTCTGCTCGGGCAATGCTCTGGGCCTGACCTGGGAAGGCTTCCGGGCGTTGAGTGCCGAGAAACTGGAAAGCGAGCGCCAGCGCATCCATGCACTGTTTGCCGGCTCCCGCCCGCACTACCTGATCGACACCATCAACGACCTGCCCGAAGTGATTGCCGACATCAACCGGCGCCTGGCCAAGGGCGAGATGCCGCAAGCCTTCTGACCCCTGCGGTTTCGCTGTATGTGTGTCCGCCACCAATCTGTGTAGGAGCGGGTTTACCCGCGAATACGGTGGCGGCAGCAACGATGAACGGCGGGTGGAAATTGGCCAGCAGGTCAGGCCCTTTCGCGGGTGAACCCGCTCCTACACGCGGCCTGTGCCCAAGCACCGACCTGAGCCCACCACCGATCCGGCGTAGGAGCGGGTTTACCCGCGAATACGGTGGCGGCGGCAACGGTGAACGGCGGGCGGAAATTGGCCAGCAGGCCCGGCCCTTTCGCGGGTAAACCCGCTCCTACACGCGGCCTGTGCCCAACCACCGACCCGTGTCCACCCCCGATCCGGCGTAGGAACGGGTTTACCCGCGAATACGGTAGCGGCGGCAACGGTGAACGGCGGGTGGTAATTGGCCAGCAGGGCCGGCCCTTTCGCGGGTAAACCCGCTCCTACACCACGGCCTGTGCCCAACCACCGACCCGTGTCCACCCCCGATCCGGCGTAGGAGCGGGTTTACCCGCGAATACGGTGGCGGCAGCAACGGTGAACGGCGGGTGGAAATTGGCCAGCAGGTCCGGCCCTTTCGCGGGTGAACCCGCTCCTACACCACGGACTGTGCCCAACCACCGACCTGTGTCCACCCCCGATCCCGCGTAGGAGCGGGTTTACCCGCGAATACGGTAGCGGCGGCAACGGTGAACGCCTGGTGGAAATTGGCCAGCAGACCCGGCCCTTTCGCGGGTGAACCCGCTCCTACACCACGGCCTGTGCCCAACCACCGACCTGTGTCTACCCCCGATCCGGCGTAGGAGCGGGTTTACCCGCGAATACGGTAGCGGCGGCAACGGTGAATGGCGGGTGGTAATTGGCCAGCAGGCCCGGCCCTTTTCGCGGATGAACCCGCTCCTACGGCCGACAAACCTGAGCTAGAACGCTATTGTGGCAATTGCACCCGCGGTTTGGTCGCGGCAAAGATCGCCCAGCTGGAGACGAACAGCGCCGCGATCAATGGGCCGATCACAAAGCCGTTGAGGCCGAACACCGCCAGCCCGCCAAGCGTCGACACCAGGATCAGGTAGTCCGGCATGCGCGTATCCTTGCCCACCAGGATTGGCCGCAACACATTATCCACCAGGCCGATCACCAGCACCCCGAACGCGGTAAGCACCACCCCTTGCAGGATCGCCCCGGTCAGCAGGAAATACGCCGCCACCGGCGCCCAGATGATGCCCGCGCCCACCGCCGGCAGCAGCGACAGAAACGCCATCAGCACCGCCCACACCAACGCACTCGGGATATCCAGCACCCAGAAAATAAAACCTCCCAACGCACCTTGGGTAATGGCCACCAGTACGTTGCCCTTCACCGTCGCCCTCACCACACGATTGAACTTCAACTGCAAACGACGCTTCTGGTGCTCGGGCAGCGGGACGGCCATCCGCACCCGGCGCGCAACTTCCGGGCCATCACGCAGGAAAAAGAACAGCAGGTACATCATGATGCCGAAACTGATCAGAAACTCGAATGTGCCCTGGCCAAAGCTGAACGCCCGGCTGGCCAATACCTGGCTACCCTGGGTTGCCCACTTGGTGATCTTGTCACGCAACCCGTCAAGGTTACCCATGCCCATGTTGTCCAGCCCACGCTGGGCGAATGCCGGGAGCATGTCCTTGCCGCGCTCGACGTAACCGGCAATGTCCAGCTGCCCGCTTTCGATGCGCTGGTACAGCGTGGCGCCCTCTTGCACCAGCAGGGCGCTGATGATGATCACCGGCAGGATCGCCACAAGCAGGCACACCAGCGTGGACGTGGCCGCGGCAAGGTTACGCCGCCGCCCGCAGCGGATCAGCAAGTGACGCTGCAGCGGGGCGAACAGGATGCCGAGGATCACCGCCCAGAAGATTGCGCCGTAGTACGGCAGAAGAATCCAGAAGAAGGCAATGGTCACCAACGCCAAGAGTACTGCCAGGGCCTTGTTCTGTAGCGCGGTTTCGTTCATCGCAGTTCCTCAAATGGCTTATGAGTGATTAGTGCACCGCGCCTGGACAAAAGTGCCGTGCTCACTTGACGCAAATCAATACGCACCTTGTCCATCGACCCTAGCATCCCCGCCTTTTGCCCCGGTGCGCACATGAACCCTACTGCCAAGCCCGAACTGCTGGCCCCCGCCGGCACCCTCAAGACCATGCGCTACGCGTTTGCCTACGGCGCCGATGCGGTCTACGCCGGCCAGCCGCGTTACAGCTTGCGGGTGCGCAACAACGAGTTCGATCACGCCAACCTGGCACTGGGGATCGAGGAGGCGCACGCCTTGGGCAAGCGCTTCTACGTGGTGGTCAACATCGCCCCGCACAATGCCAAGCTCAAGACCTTCCTCAAGGACCTGGCACCCGTGATCGAGATGGCGCCGGACGCGCTGATCATGTCCGACCCCGGCCTGATCATGCTGGTGCGCCAGCACTTCCCACAGATGCCGGTGCACCTGTCGGTGCAGGCCAACACCGTCAACTGGGCCAGCGTGCAGTTCTGGCAGCAACTTGGCCTGAGCCGGGTGATCCTGTCGCGGGAGCTGTCGCTGGACGAAATCGAGGAAATCCGCCAGCAGGTGCCGGGCATGGAACTGGAAGTGTTCGTGCACGGCGCCCTGTGCATGGCCTATTCCGGCCGTTGCCTGCTGTCGGGCTACCTCAACAAGCGTGACGCCAACCAGGGCACCTGCACCAATGCCTGCCGCTGGAAGTACGACGCCACGCCGGCCACCGAGAACGCCACCGGTGACATCGTGCGCCAAGTGCAGCCCACCCTGGGCCTGGGTGCACCCACCGACCAAGTGTTCCTGCTGCAGGAAAGCAACCGCCCCGGCACTGAAATGCCGGCGTTCGAGGACGAACACGGCACCTACATCATGAACGCCAAGGACCTGCGCGCCATCCAGCACGTCGAGCGCCTGGCCTTGATGGGCGTGCATTCGCTGAAGATCGAGGGCCGCACCAAATCGCACTTCTACTGTGCCCGCGCGGTACAGTCGTATCGCCAGGCGATCGACGACGCGGTGGCCGGGCGACCATTCGACCGCGCCCTGATGGGCAACCTCGAATCCCTGGCGCAACGCGGTTACACCGAAGGTTTCCTGCGCCGCCACGTTCACGACGAGTACCAGAACTACCAGCGCGGCAACTCGGTGTCCGAGCGCCAGCAATTCGTAGGCGAACTGACTGGCGTGCGCGTCGACGGCCTGGCTGAGGTCAAGGTGAAGAACCGCTTCGCCGTGGGCGACCATCTGGAACTGATGACCCCGCGCGGTAACTACCACTTCGACCTGCACCGCCTGTGCAACCGCCAGCAGCACGCCATCGAGGTCGCACCGGGCGATGGCCATGTGGTGTATCTGCCGATCCCGGAACAGGTTGCCCTCGACTACGGCCTGCTGATGCGCGACCTGCGCATCGACGAAGCAGCAAGCTGACAGCACTGTAATGTGCACCTCAGCTACCTGACAGCAGGCGGCAGCGAACATCGTGGCTCTTCCGCATGAGGCCACGCCATGTTGCGCAACCCCTCCCGCCGTACGTTTGTCAAAGGCCTGAGCGCCGCCAGCACGCTGGCGGGCCTGGGGCTGTGGCGCCCGCTGGCCCAGGCCGCCGAAGGCCGAGATCTGGCCGGCCAGCATTTCGAGCTGTTCATTGGCCAGACCCCGGTCAACATCACAGGCCGGCCGCGTACCGCACTGACCGTCAACAACAGCCTGCCCGGCCCACTGCTGCGCTGGCGCGAAGGTGACACCGTGACGTTGCGCGTGCGCAACCGACTGGCGCAGGACACCTCGATCCACTGGCACGGCATCATCCTGCCGGCCAACATGGACGGCGTGCCTGGCCTGAGCTTCGCTGGCATCGAGCCCGGCGGCGACTACCTGTACCAGTTCACCCTGCGCCAGAGCGGTACCTACTGGTACCACAGCCATTCGGGGCTGCAGGAGCAAGCCGGGGTATACGGGGCGATCGTGATCGAGCCACGCGAGCCCGAAACGCACCGCTACCAGCGCGACCATGTGCTGCTGTTCAGCGACTGGTCAGACCAGGCACCGGAACACCTGATGGCGACGCTGAAGAAGCAGTCCGACGCGTACAACCTTCACAAGCGCACGGTTGGCGACTTCATCGATGACGTAGCCGAAAACGGCTGGAGCGCCACCGTCACCGAACGCACGGCCTGGGCGCGCATGCGCATGAGCCCAACCGACCTCGCCGATATCAGCGCCGCCACCTACACCTACCTGCTCAACGGCCAACCACCACAAGGCAACTTCACCTGCCTGTTCCAGCCAGGCGAAACCGTGCGCCTGCGGCTGATCAATGCCTCAGCCATGACCTACTTCGACTTCCGCATCCCTGGGCTGAAGCTGACGGTGATCGCCGCCGACGGCTTGCCGGTAACCCCTGTGAGCGTGGATGAACTGCGCATTGCCGTGGCAGAGACCTACGACGTGCTGGTGACCGTGGGTGACCAACCCGCCTACACCCTGTTCGCCCAGAGCATGGACCGCACCGGCTTCGCCCGCGGCACCCTGGCCCGTGCGGCCGGGCTGCAGGCACCGGTGCCTGCCCCCGACCCACGCCCAGTGCTGAGCATGGAGGACATGGGCCACGGCGGCATGGATGCCATGGCGGGCATGGACCACAGAAATCCGCAGGGCATGAACCACGGCAGCATGGCCGGTATGGACCACGCCGCCATGTCAGCAATGCAGCAACACCCGGTCAGTGAAACCGGCAACCCGCTGGTGGACATGCAGACCATGGCACCGCGTCCAAACCTTGCCGATCCTGGCATAGGCCTGCGTGACAATGGTCGCCGCGTGCTGACCTACGCCGACCTGCGCAGCCCCTACCCCGACCCGGATGGCCGCCCGCCATCGCGTGACATTGAGCTGCACCTGACCGGCCATATGGAGCGCTTCGCCTGGTCGTTCGACGGCATCAAGTTCAGCGACGCCGAACCGCTGCGGCTGACCTACGGTGAGCGCGTGCGCATCACCCTGGTCAACGACACCATGATGACCCACCCCATCCACCTGCATGGCATGTGGAGCGACCTGGAAGACGAGCATGGCCAGTTCCTGGTGCGCAAGCACACCGTCGATATCCCGCCCGGCAGCCGACGCTCCTACCGGGTGACTGCCGACGCGCTGGGCCGCTGGGCCTACCACTGCCACTTGCTCTACCACATGGAGACCGGCATGCTCCGCGAGGTACGCGTCGATGAATGACACCCGCAACCGCAGCATCGTGGCAGGCGTGGCGCTGCTGACCTTGCTGGCCAGTGAACGGGCGATGGCCGCGGGTTCCGAACACACGAACCACGGCCAGATGGGCCATCAGGCCATGCCTATGGACCATGAAAGCATGGGCCATGACCAGCCTTCCCTCAGCCAGCCTCGCACGCCCCTGCCTGTCATCACCGACGCCGACCGCCGCGCCGCCTTCCCGCCATTGCCAGGGCACCAGGCGCATGACCGGGCGCTGAACTGGGCAGTGATCGTGGACAAGCTCGAATACCAGAACTTCGAGAGCAGCAGTGCCCTGAACTGGAACGCCACCGCCTGGGTCGGCGGCGATATCGACCGTTTGTGGCTGCGCACCGAAGGCGAACGCGAACAGGGCAAGACCCACAAGGCCGAGCTGCAGGCGCTGTGGGGCCATGCCGTGAGCCCGTGGTGGGAACTGGTGGCCGGTGTACGCCAGGACTTCAAGCCTGCCAGTGGCCAAACCTGGGCCGCCTTCGGCATCCAGGGCACACCGTTGTACGGCCTGGAGCTGCAAGCCACCGCCTATGCAGGCGAGCGGCAACAGACCGCGCTGCGCCTGGAAGCCGCTTACGCTATGCTGCTGACCAACCGCTGGATACTGGAGCCGACCCTGGAGGCCAACCTCTACGGGCGCAACGACGCCGGCCGCGAGCAAAGCGCGGGGCTGGCCGACAGCGAGGTGGGCCTGCGCCTGCGCTACGAGATCACGCGCGGCTTCGCCCCCTACGTCGGGCTCAGTTTCAACCGCCTGCACGGCTCGCGTGCCAACCAGGCCCGAGAAGACGGCGAAGATCTGGGCCAGACCCGCCTGCTCGCCGGTTTCCGCCTGCGTTTTTAAAGGAGTGCTTCACCATGCTGCGCAAACACCTGCTGACCCTGAGCCTGCTGGCCGTCACCGGCCTGGCCCAGGCCGCCGAGACCATCGACGTCTACCGCGACCCCAACTGCGGCTGCTGCAAGGCCTGGATCAGCCACCTGCGTGACAACGGTTTTACCGTCAACGACCACGTCGAGCCAAACATGAGCGCCGTCAAGCAACGCCTCGGCGTGGCGCCACGCCTTGCGTCGTGCCACACCGGGGTGATCGACGGCAAGTTCGTCGAAGGCCACGTGCCGGCCGAGCAGGTGCGCCTGCTGGCCAAGCGCAACGACCTCAAGGGCCTGGCGGTGCCGGGCATGCCCATGGGCTCGCCCGGCATGGAGATGGGTGACCACAAGGATGCCTACCAGGTCATCGGGGTGACCCAGGATGGCCAGGACACCGTGGTCGCCAACTACTGATGCTCAGCCTGGGGGCGCTGTTTCTCAGCGCCTTTGGTGCCGCCACCCTGCTACCGCTGCAATCGGAGGCCGTGCTGGTCGGCCTGTTGCTGCGCCAGCCCGAGGCCTGGGCGACCCTGCTGCTGGTAGCCACCCTGGGCAACGTGCTCGGCTCGGTGGTCAACTGGCTGCTGGGCCGGGCCATCGAGCACCTGCGCGACAAGCGCTGGTTCCCTTTCAGTGCTGCCCAGCTGGCGCGTGCGCAGCAGCGCTACCAACGCTGGGGGCAATGGTCGCTGCTGCTCAGCTGGATGCCGGTGATCGGCGACCCGCTTACGCTGATCGCCGGGATAATGCGTGAGCCATTCTGGCGCTTCCTGTTGCTGGTGACCCTGGCCAAGGCTGGCCGCTATGCGGTGCTTGCGATGATTACCCTGGGCTGGTTTCACGCCTGGTAACACCTTTCAGGTTTCGCGTGGTCCACTGCCTGTTACAGTCGCCCCATTCAACCCGGCCCTACACGGAGTGCCCCCATGCTGCGCGCAACCGCCCTTGCCCTGGCCTGCCTTGCCAGCAGTTCGGCCATCGCTGCCGAGTCGCCTACCTACGGCCCCCAGCTCGAAGGCTTCAGCTACCCGCACCCCCTCAAGCATTTCGACTTCAAGTCCCAGGGCCAGGCCCTGCAGATGGGCTACATGGACGTGCCCGCCCAGGGCCAGGCCAACGGCCACAACGTGGTGCTGATGCACGGCAAGAACTTCTGCGCCGCCACCTGGGAAACCACCATCGACGCCCTTAGCAAGGCCGGTTACCGGGTCATCGCGCCCGACCAGGTCGGTTTCTGTACGTCGAGCAAACCGGCGCATTACCAGTACAGCTTTCAACAACTGGCCGACAACACCCATGCCCTGCTCGAACAGCTGGGTGTGAAGCAGACCATTGTGCTCGGCCACTCCACCGGCGGCATGCTCGCCACCCGCTATGCGCTGATGTACCCCCAGCAGGTGGAACGCCTGGCAATGGTCAACCCGATCGGTCTGGAAGACTGGAAAGCCCTGGGGGTGCCCTACCGCACCGTGGACCAGTGGTATGCCCGCGAACTCAAACTGGATGCCGAAGGCGTACGTGCATATGAACGCAAGACCTATTACGCCGGGCGCTGGAAGCCTGAATACGAACGCTGGGTGCAGATGCTGGTGGGCTTGAACAAAGGGCCGGGGCATGAAGCGGTGGCGTGGAACTCGGCGCTGATCTACGACATGATCTTCACCCAGCCGGTGTACCACGAATTCAAGCACCTGCAGATGCCGACCCTGCTGCTGATCGGCGACAAGGACACCACGGCCATCGGCAGCGATATCGCGCCGCCGGAGGTAAAGGCCAAGCTGGGCAACTATGCAGAGCTGGGGCCGCAGGTGGCCAAGCTGATACCCAAAGGTGAGCTGATCACGTTCGAAGGCATGGGGCACGCGCCGCAAATCGAGGAACCGGTGCGGTTCAATCGCACCCTGGTCGAATGGCTGGGCAAGTGAGCCAATGATTGGCCCCTGTGGCAGCGCACGCTTTTGTACTTTGCACAAGACCGCTGCTGCCACAGGGTGCCATTACACTTTCCAGACCTGCTCTTCTGTCCAGCCCAGCTCGGCAAAGTCGCCCGCCCGCAACTCGGCCTCTTCCTCGCAGAAAAACTCATCCAGCTGTGGTGGCCTGACCGCTGTATCACTGAGCATCGCGTGCACCTGCCCACGGTGATGCACCTGATGTTCGAACAGATGCGCCAGCAAACGCAGCCGCTGCTCGCGTTGCACCCGATCAGGCCGCACGACGCTCACATAGCGGCCCAGGTCGCCATCACTCAGCCCCCGGCAGTAGGCGATCAAACGGTGGTCAGCCTGGGCCTGCTCGGCATGCAGATCGGTGCAGGTGGCAAACGGCTGTTCCGGGTCGAAAAAGCGTTCGCCGTCGGCATCGGGCTGCTCGCCGCGCTGCTCGCACTCAAGCATATGCAGGTAAAACCAATCCACCGTCAGCAAGTGGTTGAGGGTGGCCTTGATCGACGGGAAGTAGCTGCAACGCGGGGCGACGAACTCGTCCTGGGTCAGTTGCAGGCAGGCCTTGTACAGGCGGTGGTTGGCCCAGCCATTGTTATAGGCCTGGGTCAGCAGATGATGCGATAACGGCTGCATGGTCGGCTCCTTTTCAGGCGAAGCGTTGCAGTTGCATCTCCCGTAGCCGGCTCAGGGTGCGCTGGTACGGGAACGCCAGATACCCTTGAGTGTAGAGGGCATCGAGCGGCACCTGTGCCTCCAGGTACAACGCCACCCGGCGGTCATAGCATTCGTCGACCAAGGCAATGAAGCGGCGAACCGCATCGTCCTTGAGTGACAGCGCCGGCAATTCACGGTCACCCGCCACGACCCTCGCCGCGCCATCCTCGGTGCCACGGGCAATCCGCCCCGCCCGCTGTTCCCCGCCCAGCGCCGGAATGCCGGATACCAGAATCGAGGGAAAACGGTCGCACAAGGCCATGAACTCCATGGCCGCCAAGGGTTGATCGCACAGATCGGTGAAACGACACCAGATAGCCTGCTCACTGCGCCGCACGACGTGAATGTGCCTTGAGCCAATACCCAAGGGCTGATCAGTGCCGGCATCTTCCGGGCTGAGCTGGCGAAACACCTCGCCCAACTGGCTGGCTTGCCCCGCCTCGGCTACCCAATAGCGCTGCCGCGCTTCACCGGGGTGCAGGCGGTGATCCTGCTCGCCTGCTACCGGCAGTACCTGCATGTGACGACCAATGGCGGCGATGGCTGGCAGGAACCGCTCGCGGTTGAAGCCATCGCGGTAGAGCTGCTCGGGTGGCTGGTTGGAGGTGGCGACGATCACCACACCCTGATCGAACAATACCTGGAACAAGCGGCCGAGGATGATCGCATCCCCAATGTCGCTGACGAACAATTCATCGAAGCACAGCACGCGGATCTGCCGCGCCAGCTCCGCCGCCAGGGCCAATAGCGGGTCGGCGGTGCCGTTGAGCTGAAACAGGCGTTGATGCACCCAGGCCATGAAGTGATGAAAGTGCTGGCGCCGGCTCGGTATGCGCAGACACTGGTGGAACTGGTCCATCAGCCAGGTCTTGCCGCGCCCGACCGGGCCCCAGAGGTAGAGGCCCTGGGTGGGGCGGCCCTGCTCGAGGGACTGGAAGCAGGCTTGCAAGGCCTCGACGACGCGGGCCTGGGCGGGGTCAGCGACGTAGCCCCGAGTGCTCAGGGCTTGCTGGTAGAGGGTTTGGGGGTCGAGGGCCATGCCGCATTCTACCCGACTGTCACCCTCGGTGCAGGCGCGCGTCAGTCGGCCAGGCCGACCTTGAGTAGCGCACCGTCCTTGTCATCGGTCAGTACATACAGGTAACCATCCGGCCCCACCCGCACATCACGGATGCGCGCCTTCAGGTCACCGAGCAACCGCTCTTCGTGCACCACCTTGTCGCCCTCCAGTTGCAAGCGGATCAATTCCTGAGTGGCCAGCGCCCCCATGAACAGATTGTGGTCCCAGGCCTTGAACGTTGGGCTGTCGTAGAACGCCATACCGCTGATGCCCGGTGACTTTTCCCATACATGGTGCGGGTCGACCATGCCGTCCACATGCTCGCCCTTGGCCTCGGGGATGGGCAGCAGCGAGTAATTGATGCCGTGGGTCGCGATCGGCCAGCCATAGTTCTTGCCAGGCTTTGGAATGTTGATTTCATCACCACCGCGCGGGCCGTGTTCGTGGGTCCACAGTTGACCGGTCCAGGGGTTGAGCGCGGCGCCTTGCTGATTACGGTGGCCGTACGACCAGATCTCCGGACGCACGTTGTCCTTGCCGACGAAGGGGTTGTCTTTGGGCACTTCGCCGTCCGGCAGAATACGCACGACCTTGCCTTGCAACTTGTCCAGGTCCTGGGCAGTGGGGCGTTGGTTGTTCTCGCCCAGGGCGATGAACAGGTAGCCGTCGCGGTCGAACACCAGCCGCGAGCCGAAGTGGTTACCCACCGACAGCTTGGGCTGCTGGCGGAAGATCACGGTGAAATTCTCCAGCCGGGCGCGGTCTTCGGACAGCTGCCCGCGGCCGACTGCAGTACCGGCCTTGCCGTCACTGCCCTCCTCGGCGTAGGACAGGTAGACGGTGCGGTCCTTGCCGAACTCCGGTGACAGCGCCACATCCAGCAAGCCGCCCTGGCCTTCGGCCCAGACCTTGGGTACACCGCTGATCGACGGGCCAACCTTGCCTTCGGCATTGACCAGCCGCAGGTTGCCGGCGCGCTCGGTCACCAGCATGTCCTTGCCACCGGGCAGGAAGGCCAGGGCCCAGGGGTTGCGCAGGCCATCGGCAAGCGTGTCGACGACCAAGGTACCTTCTTCGCTGGGGAACCGCTGTTCGGCCGCTGCATGCGCCCACAGTGGCAGTAGCGCGGCGGCGGTCAGGGTGGCTAGCCAGGGTGCTCGAAGCATGCCGGATTCCTTTCAAGTGGGCTTAAGGCGCACGTGGGTTGTCGCGCGGTGGCCGGGTGGGTTCCAGGTTCGGGGTTTGCTGCTGACGACGCAGGTTGTCGCCGTTACCGATGCCGCGGTTGTCCAGGGTGGGTGGGCGCTGGTACGGGTCGGTGGACGGGCCACGTACCGGTGGCGCAGCCGGCATGCTGCCTTGACGGCTGTTGGGATTGGCCCGCTGGATCGGGCTGTTGTAAGGGTTGCTGTTGCCGGCAGCACGTTGCACGGGCTGCTGCGCAGCCGCGTGCGCGGGCAGGCACAAGGCCAGGCCGAGGGCCAGGATGGGCAATGTCGGGGTCATGCTTCACCTCCTGTACGAAAATGCCGCGCCTGGTGGGTTTGATAGCCTAAGGCGCGAGGGGTTCGCGGCAAAAGTGTGAATGCGGGTGGAGATGATTCCTGATGTTTCAGTATGGGCCGCGGAGGGCTGCTTTGCAGCCATTCGCGGGCGCGCCCGCTCCCACGGTCACCCACAGATTTCTGGCCCTGTGAGACACGTGTGGGAGCGGGCTTGCCCGCGAATGGCCACAAAAATCTACTGGCCGTTGTCCACCTTGTGCCGCGCCGCATACAGGCACAGCATCTCCATGGCCAGGGTTGCCCCGGCCAAGGCGGTGATATCGGCATGGTCATAGGCTGGCGCCACTTCCACCAAGTCCATGCCTACCAGGTTGATGCCACGCAGCCCACCCAGAATCTCCAGCGCCTGCACCGTGCTCAGCCCGCCACACACAGGCGTTCCGGTACCGGGCGCGTAGGCCGGGTCGAGGCAGTCAATGTCGAAGGTCAGGTACACCGGCCGCTCGCCCACCCGCTGGCGAATCGCTGCAATCACCGCCTCTGTGCCCTGGCGGTGCACTTGCCTGGCGTCGAGAATGGCAAAGCGCTGGCTGTCGTCATTGGTCGTGCGCAGGCCAATCTGCACCGAGTGGGCCGGGTCAACCAGGCCTTCGCGGGCGGCATGCCAGAACATGGTGCCGTGGTCGATGCGCTTGCCCGCCTCGTCCGGCCAGGTGTCACTGTGCGCATCGAAATGGATCAGCGCCAGCGGGCCATGGCGGCGGGCGTGAGCCTTGAGCAGCGGGTAGCTGATGAAGTGGTCGCCACCGAGGGTGAGCATGGCGCAACCCGCCTGCAGAATGTGCTCGGCATGGGCCTCGATGCTGTCCGGTACCGACTGCGGCGTGCCGCTGTCGAAGGGGCAGTCGCCATAGTCGATCACCGCCAGGTGGTCGAACGGGTCGAACGCCCACGGCCAGTGGCGGGCCCAGGCCTGCTGGACCGAGGCCGCACGGATCGCCCGCGGGCCGAAGCGCGCGCCGGGGCGGTTACTGGTGGCCGTGTCGAACGGCACACCGCTGACCACCACATCCACACCGCGCAAGTCGCGGCTGTAGCGGCGGCGGGAAAAACTGACAACACCGGCGTAGGTGCTTTCTGCGGCGGTACCATACAGGCTATCGCGGGTCATGGCCTGGTCATTGCTTGCGGCTTGGTCCACGGTCGGGCTCCTTGATTGTCATGGGCTACTGCCGGCTGCGGAAGGCGGTCCACAGACGGTTGCGTTGGCGCAGGTCGGCCAAGGCCATGCTGCGGTCGGCATACAGACGCTGACGCACCTCGGCCGACGGATAGATATCCGGGTCGTTGCGCACCGCTTCGTCCACCAGCGGCGTGGCAGCCTGGTTGGCATTGGCGAAGAACAGCGTGTTGGTCAGCGCTGCCACCGACTCTGGCTTGAGCATGAAGGCGATGAACGCCCGTGCGGCCTCGGGGTGCGGGGCGTCCTTGGGGATGACCAGGTTGTCCTGCCATACCAGCGTGCCTTCACGGGGGATGCGGTAGATCACCTCGAACGGCTTGCCGGCACGACGGGCCTGGTCGGCGGCCATCGCGGCATCACCGTTGTAGGTCAACGCCAGGCACACGCTGCCATTGGCCAGGTCGTTGATCTGCCGGCCGTTGGCAACGTAGCTGATCGACGGCTGCAACTGGCTGAGCAGGTTCTGCGCGGCAGCCAGGTCATCCTTGTTCTGGCTGTAAGGGTCCTTGCCCAGGTAATTCAGGGCTACGCCGATCACCTCCTGGGGCGAGTCAGGCAAAGCGATGCCGCAACCCTTCAGGCGGGTGGCGTACTCGGGCTTGAACAACAGGTCGAGGCTGTCCAGCGGTACATCGCCAAGGCGCTGGCGTACTGCCTCCACATTTACCCCAAGGCCCAGCGTGCCCCAGGTGTACGGCACAGCATGGCGGTTGCCGGGGTCAACCTCGGCCAGTTTGCCCAGTAGGTCCTTGTCGAGGTTGCCATAACCAGGCATGGCCTGAGCGTCCAGCGGTTGCAGGGCATTGGCCTTGAGCGCCCGGGCCAGCACGGTGGATGACGGCACCACCACGTCGTAGCCGCTACCACCGGTCAACAGCTTGGTTTCCAGCACTTCGGGGGTGTCAAAGGTGTCGTACCGCACCTTGTAGCCCGTTTCCTGTTCGAAGCGCTGCAGGGTTTGCGGAGCGACGTAATCGGCCCAGCTGTAGAGGTTGACGACCTTCTCTTCGGCCTGCAGCGGCAGGGCCAGAACCAGAGACAAAAGGCACAACGATTGACGCATGGCGGACACCTCGGTAAATGGGTGGATGCCGCGAGCATGCCAGCCGGGTTACATTGCACCAATGACAAGTTTGCAAAGCTGACATTCATCAGGAGCAATGTAATGCTCGGACAAGTGCACGATCCCGACCTGCACCTGCTGCGGCTGTTCGTCACTGTAGTCGAGGCAGGTGGCTTCAGCGCCGCTCAAGGCGTGCTGGGCCTGAGCCAGCCCACCATCAGCCAGCGCATGGCGCAACTGGAGGCACGCTTGGGTTACCGCCTGTGCAGCCGCGGCAAGGGTGGTTTTCGCCTGACGGAAAAAGGTGAATTGCTATTGGAGGCGGCGCGTGGGCTGCTGCTGAACATCGAGCAGTTTCGCCAGCAGACCAACGGCGTTGCCGGGCGGCTGCTGGGGACTGTGCGCATAGGCATGGCGGAAAATCAGGGCAAGGCGGTGAGCCTGAAACTGGCGGCGGCCATTGCGGCATTTCGCAGGCGAGAGGAATCGGTGCAACTGGAGCTTGTCAGTGCACCGCCGGCGGAGCTGGAACGGCTGTTGCTGGAGCAGCGGCTGGACTATGCCATCAGCTATTTTTCCGGCAATCAGGCGGCCTTTGATTACCAGCCCTTGTTCGCGGAACGACAGCGGCTGTATTGCGGCAGGGGGCATGTGCTGTATGGCAAAACGGATGTTGGGCTTGAGCGGTTGCTGGACATGGACCAGGTGCGCCATCCGTACCGTTTTCTCAAAGGGGGCGAACCGTTCCAGAGCAGACGCAGCACGGCAGTGGCGGAGCAGATCGAAAGCGTGCTGACGTTCATTCTGTCTGGTCGGCATATTGGCTACTTGCCATGCCATTGTGCACAGGCCTGGGAGGCCGAGGGGCTGTTATGGGCACTGGACCCTGAGCTTGATTTTGGGGTGCCGTTCACCCTGGCCCGGCACCGGGCACAGGGGGTTGGCGAGGCAGCCCATGTATTTGCGCAGGATTTGCTGGCGGCGTTTGCCTGAACCGGCCTCTTCGCGGGTTTACCCGCGAAGAGGCCGGCCCTGCTGGCCAATTTCCACCAGGCGTTCACCGTTGACGCCGCTACCGTATTCGCGGGTAAACCCGCTCCTACGCCGGATCGGGGGTGGACACGCATCGGTGGCTGGGCACAGTCCACCGTCGTGTAGGAGCGGGTTTACCCGCGAAGGGGCCGGACCTGCTGGCCAATCTCCACCAGGCGTTCACCGTTGCCGCCGCTACCGCATTCGCGGGTAAACCCGCTCCTACGCCGGATCGGTGGTGGACACGCATCGATGGCTGGGCACAGGCACCGTCGTGTAGGAACGGGTTTACCCGCGAAGAGGCCGGCCCTGCTGGCCAATTTCCACCAGGCGTTCACCGTTGCCGCCGCTACCGTATTCGCGGGTAAACCCGCTCCTACGCCGGATCGAGGGTGGACACGCATCGGTGGCTGGGCACAGGCACCGTCGTGTAGGAGCGGGTTTACCCGCGAAGAGGCCGGCCCTGCTGGCCAATTTCCACCAGGCGTTCACCGTTGACGCCGCTACCGTATTCGCGGGTAAACCCGCTCCTACGCCGGATCGAGGGTGGACACGCATCGGTGGCTGGGCACAGGCACCGTCGTGTAGGAGCGGGTTTACCCGCGAAGAGGCCGGCCCTGCTGGCCAATTTCCACCCGCCGTTCACTGTTGCCGCCGCTACCGCATTCGCGGGTAAACCCGCTCCTACGCCGGATCGAGGGTGGACACGCATCGGTGGCTGGGCACAGTCCACCGTCGTGTAGGAGCGGGTTTACCCGCGAAGGGGCCGGACCTGCTGGCCAATCTCCACCAGGCGTTCACCGTTGCCGCCGCTACCGCATTCGCGGGTAAACCCGCTCCTACGCCGGATCGAGGGTGGACACGCATCGGTGGCTGGGCACAGTCCACCGTCGTGTAGGAGCGGGTTTACCCGCGAAGGGGCCGGCCCTGCTGGCCAATCTCCACCAGGCGTTCACCGTTGACGCCGCTACCGCATTCGCGGGTAAACCCGCTCCTACGCCGGATCGGTGGTGGACACGCATCGGTGGCTGGGCACAGGCACCGTCGTGTAGGAGCGGGTTTACCCGCGAAGAGGCCGGCCCTGCTGGCCAATTTCCACCAGGCGTTCACCGTTGACGCCGCTACCGTATTCGCGGGTAAACCCGCTCCTACGCCGGATCGAGGGTGGACACGCATCGGTGGCTGGGCACAGGCACCGTCGTGTAGGAGCGGGTTTACCCGCGAAGAGGCCGGCCCTGCTGGCCAATCTCCACCCGCCGTTCACCCACCCGCCGTTCACCGTTGCCTCCGCGAACAGGCCCGTTCAGGCCACCACAATCAGTAAGCCATGCTCCAGCTCAGCGTATAGGTCCGCCCACGCCCCTGGTAGTCATACAGATACGCCGGCCCGTAGGTCGGCGAATAGAACAACGTCGCACGCTGTCCCCATACCGTGCTGTACTGCTTGTCCAGCAGGTTCTGGATACCGGCACTGAAGGTGCCGAAACCGGTGTCCTGGCTGCCCAGCAGGTCGAAGGTGGTGTAGCCGTCAATCTCGTGATCGGCATCGTCCTTCAGGCTGAAGGCATGGTTGGCCTGCAAGCGTGCACTGCGCCCATCGCCCTTCCAGCCGACAAACGCGGTGGCCTTGGACAACGAGGCATAACGGGCATCGCGCTTGATCCAGCCGCCGTCCTCGGCCTCTTCCTCGGAGCGTGTCATGTGCAATGTGCCGCCAGCTTCCCAGCCGGTCTGGAAGTGCCGGGTCAGTGCACCTTCAAAGCCGAAGTCGCGGCTTTTCTGCTCTTCCACGTCGATGGTCAGCGTTTGTGAATCGACGTTGATGATCTTGTCCGACCAGATGTAGTACAGCGCTGCCTGTGCATCCCAATCCAGGTCGGCATAGCGCCAGCCCAATTCCACCTGGCGGCTCTTGATACCGGCCAACGGGTTATCGGCCACGCTCAGGCCCGGCTTGCCGTAGTACTTGGCCGGGTCAGGCAGGTCGAAGCCTTCGCCATAGTTGCTCCACACCTGGTGGCCGTTCTTGAAGTCGTAGATGGCACCGACGTTGAACAGGTTGACCTGATAGTCGTTACTGCCACCTGGCACACCCTTGAAGTCGCTGACATCCACGTCCATCTGCTGCCGCCGGGCACCACCGGACAATGTCAGGTTGTCGGTGGCATGCCAGTCCAGCTGGGCATACACCGACACACCATCCACCCGGTAGCTGGGGTAGCGGTCGGCCTTGCTGTCTTTTTCCAGCTCCAGGCCACCCGACTCGGACGAGGTCTGGGCGTTGAAGGTGGTCTGCTCGGCGTTGAAGCGCTCGCGGTCCAGGTCAACGCCGTAGGTCAGCTTCAGCGTATCCCACTGTTTGGCAAACAGGCCCTTGAGGCTGGTGACTTCGAAGTTCTGCTGCGAGGCGGCAAAGTACACCCCGCGCGAGCCGGTGGGCGTGGCACGGTTGTAGTACGGGAACGGGTAGAAGTTGTCGTCTTCCTTGCGGTACGAAGCCTGCAGGTAGAAGTCCTGGCCCAGCACGTCGGTGTGGTGGTAATTGGCGTTGAGCAGCAAGCGCCGCGTACGCGGCTCCAGGTCCGATGAATAACCGCTGCGCAGCTCGGCGTCTTCCAGGTCGGATGGCGCGTTGTAGTTCAGGTTGGGGAAGTAGATACCCGTGCTGCCGTGGTTGCCCGAGTCGTAGTACTGGGCCAACAGGTCGAGGCTCTGCTGGTCGTTCAGTTGCAGGCCCAAGGTACCGAGTACGTCGATGGTGCGGTTGTACTGCAGGTCGGTCTGGGTGTTGTCGATGAAGATCTGGTCGCCAGCACCATCGTAGAAGGCTTCGTTCTGCTCACCGGAAATACCCAACCGGGCATTGACCCGCTCGTTACCACCGCTGACGGACTGGGCGAAGCGGGTGGCCAGGTCGTCGCTGTTGTTGAAACCGCTGCTGGCCCCCAACTGGGTTTCGAAGCGCGCCGGGCCAGGCTCGCCCTTCTTGGTCACGATGTTGATGATGCCGCCGGTGGCGCCACCGCCGTAGATGGCGCTGGCGCCAGACAGCACTTCGACGCGCTCGACGTTGAACGGCGAAATGCTGTCGAACTGGCGCGACAGGCCGCGGGAGCTGTTCTGGCTGACCCCGTCGATCATCACCAGCACGTTGCGCCCACGCATGTTCTGGCCGTAATTGGTGCGCCCTTCCGGCGCCAGGTCAAGGCCCGGCACCAGCTTGCCGATGGCTTCCTTCAGGCTGACGCCGCTGTCGATCTGCTCGCGCAATTGCTGCTGGTCCACTACCCAGACGGTCCCGGGGATTTCGCTGATGGCGGTGCTGGTGCGCGAGGCTACGCTGACTTCGATCGGCTTGAGGTTGACCGCCTGCGGCGCGGCCTCGGCCTTGCGCAGGGTGACGGTGCGAGCCTCGCTGAACTGCCAGCTCATGCCGCTGCCGGCCAGCAACTGCTGCAGGGCCTGCTCGACACTGTAGTTACCCTGCAACGCCGGGCTGACCTGGCCGGCGACATCGCCTGTGGTGTACAGCAGGTGCAGGCCGGCCTGGTCGGCGAAGGTGGTGAGCGCCTGGTCCAGCGGTTGGGCTGGCAGGTCGAGCTGGACCTGGCGGGCTTGCATCTGGGTCTGTTCGGCAGTCGTCGCGGCCCCTGCGTGCATGGGTCCGAGCAACAGGGCCACGGCACTGCAAGACATCAAGGCATGGTGAAAAGAACCGCGACGGCGGTGCAAGGGCTTGAGCATCAGAGGCACGAATGAGCTTCCTGACAAGTCGTAAATGAGAATGGGTTGCTGATCAGTCTCACTACGACGATCTGGCTTGCAGGAACTTGCAGTGCCAAATGGAAAATATTTTTATTTATGTCCGGCCTCTTCGCGGGCAAGCCCGCTCCTACAACGACTGCGCCCGCCTGAAGATTGTGCGATCTGTGCAGGAACGGGCTTGCCGCTAAGAGGCCGGCACAGGCTGATCAATGCACCACGGCCAACCACGGCAGGTAAGTCACCTTCAGGCCATACCGCTGCTCCAACGTCCGCAACAGGGCCTCAGGTTCATCCAGGTCAAACACCCCGCTCACTTCCATCGCAGCCAGCTTGCTGTCGGACAACACAATGCGCCCATGCCGGTATCGCTCAAGCTCGGTCAGCACCTGCCCCAGCGGCTTGCCGTTGAAGATCAGCTTGCCACGCTGCCAGGCCATCTGCGTGCCGGCATCGGCCGCCACTGCCAGTTCATGTTCACCCACCTTGGCTTCACCGCGAGCCAACACGACGTGGCCATCGCGCTGCACGCTGAAGGTGGCAGCATTGCCCTGCACCCGCGCACCGGCCGTTTCGACCACAAACGGACGTGAATCATCGGCGGTCTCGAACAACGCCTCACCCGCATCGAGTACCACACGCCGCTCATGCTCGCTGAACGCCACGCTCAAGGCACTGGCGCTGTTCAGCGTCACCCGTGTGCCATCTGTCAGGGTAATGACCTGCCGCTCGCCCACGGCGGTGTGATAATCGGCCAGCAGCATCGGGGCTTGCTGCCAACCCGCCACGGCGGCGACCAGCAACACCACCGAAGCCGCCACACCCGCCTGTTTCAACCGGCCGCGGCAATGGCGCAGGGCCTGGCCGATATACTTTGCCACCATGCTCTCGGAAACCCCCAGGCGTTGAGCGACCTGCTTCTGGGTCAGGCCCTCGACACGGTTGAGCAACAGCGCCTGGCGGGCATTGTCGGGCAACTGCAACAGCGCCTGGTCAAGAATCTGCAAACGCTCGCGGGCCAGCAACGCCGCCTCAGGGGCGGGCGCCGGGCAGGCCACCTCACAGGCTCCGTCGCTGTCGTCGTGGCTGGCGGCGATGCGTTGCTCACGGCGCAAGGCGTCAATCGCCAGGTTGCCGGCGACGCGGAAGATGAAACTGCGTGCGTGCAACACCGGCACCGCCTGCTCGTCGATGTTCACCAGCTTCAGGTAGGTTTCCTGCGCCACATCGGCCGCGCGCTGGCGGTCGCTCATGCGCCGTGTCAGAAACTGCAGCAGGTCGTCGTAGTGCTCCTGGAAACTTGCCAGCAGGCCCGACATGGGTGAAGTCAGCATGATTGGGAACAGCCAGTAAGAGAGGTTATCGGGCGTTAATGAGAAACAGTATCTTTCATATGAACCGATACTTTCAACGCCGACGCGCATTTGCCACACTGCCAGCTCCATTCCGGCAAGGTCACAGCCCATGACTGCCCGTCTTTACCGCTACACCCGCCTGTTCCTGGTCCTGCTGCTGGCCTGTGGCCTGGGGGCCTGTGCGCTGTTCCAGCCACGCGACCCGGTAAACATCAGCGTAATCGGCATCGAACCACTGCCCGGTCAGGAGCTGGAACTGCGCATGGCGGTGAAAATGCGGGTGCAAAACCCCAATGAGGCGCCGATCGATTACAACGGCATCGCCTTGAACCTGGAAGTGAACGGCCAGCCGCTGGCCGCTGGGGTCAGTGACCAGCAGGGGCATATTGGCCGCTACGACGAAGCGGTGATCGTGGTGCCGGTAAGCATCACGGCGTTTTCCTTCCTGCGCCAGGCCTATGGGCTGGGCAAGCTGGATTCGCTGCAGGGTCTACCCTACAAGCTGCGCGGCAAACTGGCCGGCGGGCCGCTGGGGACCGTGCGCTTTACCGATGAAGGCAAGCTGGACCTGCCCAAGGGCACCTACTGACAAGCGCCGGGCGGGTGTGCTCAGCGGTTGGCGCTGGCTGCGGCCATCAGCTTGTTGACTTCGCTGCGCACCATGCTGGCGTATTCAGGCGGCGTCATGCCGTCCAGTTCGGCGCGCACCCACTCGGCCCATTTGCCCTTGCGCCGTGGCTTTTCGGCAATCAGCCGGGCGGCTTCGCCCTTGGCTTTGCCCAGGTTGTTCTGCCACATCTCGAACAGCCGGGCCTTCTCTGCCTCGATCTGCGCCCGTTCCTCAAAGCTCATGTTGGCCAGATTGAAACTCATGAAGTTACCTGCAGGTTTGAAAATGGCCGCTATCTTACACCCAGGCAACCCATCATCGGAAAGCCGCCGCAACTTTCCCGACGTGGCGGCATCCATTGTTCATACCCCCATTGACGAGGACGAGTTCATGGCCCGGAAAAACGCCACGCTGGCTGACAGCGATCAGATCAAGGACCAGGTATTCAGCGAACTGCAATCGCTGATAGAAGAATCGGAAAAACTGCTGAACGACAGTGCCGCACTGGTCGGCGAAGAAGCAGAGACGTTGCGCGCCCAGGTGAGCCTGAAGCTGCGCCAGGCACGCCAGGCGGCGAGCAACGTGCGCAGCAAGGCGCAACCGGTGGTGGACGCCACTCAGGACTACATCGGCGGCCACCCCTGGCAGACCGTGGCCATTTCCGCCGGCCTCGGGCTGGCGGTAGGCCTGCTACTGGGCCGGCGCAGTTAAGGCCTGCGCCGCCTGGTGCCCATCAGGCGGCCAAAGCCTGCGGGATGCCGCTGTGGAAGCGCAGCTCCTGGTCTGGTGACTGGATCAGCTCCATTTCCGCCGCGCGTACCAACTCGACGCGGCGAGCGATGTCCGCTTCATCACCATAGTTGTGCGCCAGTTTCAGGTAGCCCTGGTAGTGGCGCGCTTCGCTTTTCAGCAGCCCGTGGTAGAAGCGGCCCAGCTCTTCATCCAGATGCGGCACCAGCGCGGCAAAACGTTCGCAACTGCGCGCCTCGATGAACGCCCCCACCACCAGCGTATCCACCAGCTTGACCGGCTCGTGGGCGCGCACCAGCCGGCGCAACCCCGACGCATAACGCCCTGCAGACACCGGGCGCAACGGCACACCGCGGCGTTTCATGAGGCGTAACACCTGTTCGTGGTGCACCAGCTCCTCGCGGGCCAGGCGCGACATCATGTTGATCAGATCCAGGTGAGTGTTGTACTTGGCGATCAGGCTCAAGGCCGTGCTGGCGGCCTTGAACTCGCAGTTCTTGTGGTCGATCAGCAGGGTTTCCTGGTCGGCGAGCGCCGCTTCGATCCAGGCGTCTGGCGTCGGGCAGCCAAGAAAGGCGTCGATTTCGGGGATCAGGGACATAAGCGTGCAACCACACAGAACAGGCAGGGCCGGCGATTATACCGGCGGCGGCTGGCGACGCCAGTGACTATGCTTGATGTACATCAAGCGCTGGAGGGGAAAGCGCCGACTATAGTCAGGCACTGGTCGCCATCATCGAAGGGAGTTTACGCCCATGCAAGCCGTCCGCAGCATCCTCGTCGTCCTCGACCCCGCGCACGCCCACAGCCGGGCGCTTACACGGGCCAAGCTGATTGCCGGCATCACCGGCGCGCGCCTGCACTTGCTGATGTGCGACAAACGGCATGATCACAGTGCGCTGCTGAGCCTGCTGAGCAGCCAGTTGCATGATGACGGCTTCGACAATGTCACCCATGAAGAGGGCTGGCGCGACAACCTGCACGACACCATCATCCATGTACAGCAGGCCGAAGGCTGTGAACTGGTGATCAAGGACCACCGCCCGGACAACCCGCTGAAAAAGGCCCTGCTCACCCCCAGCGACTGGAAGCTGCTGCGCCAATGCCCGTGTGCGGTGCTGATGGTCAAGAGCGAGCGGCCATGGACCGGGGGCAAAATCCTGGCGGCGGTGGACGTGGGCAACCAGGACGAAGACCACCGCCGCCTGCATGCCAGCATCATCGACCACGGCTTCGAGATTGCCAAACTGGCCAAGGGAGAACTGCACGTCATCAGTGCCCACCCGTCGCCGATGCTGTCAGCGTCGGACCCGGCCTATCAGCTGAGCGATACGATCGAAAAACGCTACCGTGAAGCATGCAAGGCGTTCCAGGCCGAATACGGCATCAGCGATGAGTGCCTGCACGTGGCCGAAGGGCCAGCGGATGTGTTGATTCCACATACCGAAAAGAAGCTTGATGCAGTGGTGACCGTGATAGGCACGGTGTGCCGCACGGGGATTTCCGGGGCGTTGATTGGCAATACCTCGGAAGTGGTGCTGGATGCGCTGGAGGGCGATGTGCTGGTGCTCAAGAGCGAAGAAGCCATCGCCCACCTGGCGGAGTTGGCCCGCGGCTAAGTAGGCAATATGCAGGCCCCTTGTAGGAGCGGGTTCACCCGCGAATGCGTCATTGATTTCAACGCCACATTCGCAGGCAAACCCGCCCCAAGGTTCCGTTGCCGCCCGGGAGTCTAGACCAACGCCTCCCGCACCTTCGGGTCAAGCCCCTCCCCCGCATGGGCCTCGCTCCATTCCGCCAGCTGCCGGCGCATCGCCGGCGTCCAGAAGCTCTGCAAATGCTGCCGCACCCCTTGCACCGCCAGCGCCCGGTCGGGCTCGCTGTCGAAGTAATGGGCAATCTGGTTGGCCATCTTGACCAGGTTTTCGCTGCTCATCGGCGAACCTCGGCTTTCTCCGCAGTACGGCGCTCTTTCAGCAGCCGCTGCTGTTCATCACTGAAGTCCTGATAGCGCTTCTGCCATTGCGATGGCTGGAACACTTTCACCACTTCCACTGCCGTCACCTTGTACTCGGGGCAGTTGGTGGCCCAGTCGGAGTTGTCGGTGGTGATCACGTTGGCCCCCGACTCGGGGAAGTGGAAGGTGGTGTACACCACTCCCGGCGCCACCCGCGTACTGACCTTGGCACGCAGCACTGTCTGCCCGGCGCGGCTGCCGATGCCGACCCAGTCACCGTCTTGGATGCCACGGCTTTCAGCGTCGGTCGGGTGGATCTCCAGGCGGTCGGCGTCATGCCAGGCGACGTTGCCGGTACGCCGGGTCTGGGCGCCGACGTTGTACTGGCTGAGAATGCGCCCGGTGGTCAGCAGCAACGGGTAGCGGTTGTTGACCTTTTCGTCGGTGGGCACGTAGCCGGTGAGCATGAAGCGCCCCTTGCCACGCACGAACTGGTCGATGTGCATGGTCGGCGTGCCGTCTGGGGCAGCGTCGTTGCACGGCCACTGCAGGCTGCCGTGGCGGTCGAGTTCCGCGTAGCTGACACGACGGAAGGTCGGCGTCAGGCGGGCGATCTCGTCCATGATCTCGGAAGGATGGCGGTAGTTCATCGGGTAGCCCAGGGCGTTGGCCAGGGCCACGGTAGCTTCCCAGTCGGCCTTGCCGGCCAGCGGCTCCATGACCTTGCGCACCCGCGAAATTCGCCGCTCGGCGTTGGTGAAGGTGCCGTCCTTTTCCAGGAACGAACTGCCCGGCAGGAACACATGGGCGAACTTGGCAGTTTCGTTGAGGAAGATGTCCTGCACCACCACGCACTCCATGGCCAGCAAGGCCGCGGTGACGTGCTGGGTGTTGGGGTCGCTCTGGGCGATGTCCTCACCCTGGCAGTACAGCGCCTTGAAGCTGCCATCCAGCGCCGCCTCGAACATGTTGGGAATGCGCAGACCCGGGTCGGGCTGCAAGGTCACGCCCCACGCCTGTTCGAACTCGGCGCGCACGCCCTCGTTGGAGACATGCCGGTAGCCGGGCAGCTCGTGCGGGAACGAGCCCATGTCGCACGAGCCCTGCACGTTGTTCTGCCCGCGCAGCGGGTTCACCCCTACCCCTTCACGACCGATGTTGCCAGTGGCCATGGCCAGGTTGGCGATGCCCATCACTGCGGTACTGCCTTGGCTGTGCTCGGTCACACCCAGGCCGTAGTAGATGGCCGCGTTGCCGCCGGTGGCATACAGCCGGGCCGCAGCGCGGATCTGCTCAGCAGGCACGCCACAAACCGGGCCGAGCACCTCGGGGGCGTTGTCTGGCAGGCTGACGAAGTCGCGCCAACGGGCGAAGTCTTCGGTTTCGCAGCGGGCATCGATGAAGCTTTGGGCCAGCAGGCCCTCGGTAACGATCACGTGGGCCAGGGCGTTGAGCATGGCCACGTTGGTACCCGGGCGCAGTTGCAGGTGCAGGTCGGCGCGGGCGTGCGGCGAGTCGACCAGGTCGATGCGCCGTGGGTCGATCACGATCAGCCGCGCCCCTTGGCGCAGGCGGCGCTTGAGTTGCGAGCCGAACACCGGGTGCGCATCGGTGGGGTTGGCGCCGATCACCAGCACAACGTCGGCCTGCATCACCGAGTCGAAGCTTTGCGTGCCGGCCGACTCACCCAGGGTCTGCTTCAGGCCATAACCGGTGGGCGAATGGCATACCCGTGCGCAGGTGTCGACGTTGTTGTTACCGAAGGCCGTGCGCACCAGTTTCTGCACCAGATAGGCTTCTTCGTTGGTACAGCGGCTGGAGGTGATACCGCCGATGGAGTCGCGCCCGTATTTGAGCTGGATGCGGCGGAACTCGCTGGCGGCATAGGTCACGGCCTCGTCCCAGCTGACTTCCTGCCATGGGTCTTCCAGGCGCTTGCGGATCATCGGTTTGGTGATGCGGTCCGGGTGGGTGGCGTAGCCCCAGGCAAAGCGGCCCTTGACGCAGGCGTGGCCGTGGTTGGCGCCACCGTTCTTGTCCGGGACCATGCGCACCAGCTGGTCACCCTTGATTTCGGCGCGGAATGAGCAGCCAACGCCGCAGTAGGCGCAAGTGGTAATGACCGAACGCTCAGGCTGGCCAAGCTGCACCAGGCTCTTTTCCGTCAGGGTCGCGGTCGGACAGGCCTGCACGCAGGCGCCGCACGACACGCATTCGGACGCAAGGAAGTTTTCGCCACCCGCTGCCGCCACCCGCGATTCGAAACCACGCCCGGTAATGGTCAGGGCGAACGTACCCTGGATGTCCTCGCAGGCGCGCACACAGCGGCTGCAGACGATGCACTTGCTCGGCTCGTAGTCGAAATACGGGTTGGAAACGTCTTTTTTCTCGTCCAGGTGGTTGGCGCCGTCATAGCCGTAGCGCACCTCACGCAGGCCCACCTGGCCGGCGACGGTCTGCAGCTCGCAGTTACCGTTGGCCGAACAGGTCAGGCAGTCCAGCGGGTGGTCGGAAATGTACAGCTCCATCACGTTGCGGCGCAGGCCGGCCAGGCGCGGGGTTTCGGTGCGCACCACCATGCCTTCGCTGACTGGCGTGGTGCAGGATGCCGGGTAGCCGCGCATGCCTTCAATTTCCACCATGCACATGCGGCAGGAGCCGAAGGCTTCGAGGCTGTCAGTGGCGCACAGTTTGGGGATGCTGGTGCCCAGCATGGCGGCGGCGCGCATGACCGAGGTGCCAGCAGGCACGCTGATGGCGCGGCCGTCGATGCTCAGGCTGACCTGCACGTCGCTTTCGCGGGCCGGTGTGCCGAGGTCGCTGCTTTTATCAGAAGCGGGGTCGAAGAAATTGATCACTGTGCGGCCTCCGTGGTGGTCAGCCCAAAGTCGGCGGGGAAGTACTTGAGGGCGCTGGCCACCGGATAGGCAGTCATACCGCCCATGGCGCACAGCGAACCGTACTGCAGGGTGTCGCACAGGTCGCGCAGCAACAGCGCCTGGTCATGGCGCTCGGTGATGTCGCTGCTGGCGATCAGCCGGTCGACCACTTCCATGCCCCGGGTGGAACCGATACGGCACGGGGTGCACTTGCCGCAGGACTCCTCGGCACAGAACTGCAGGGCGAAACGCGCCATACTGGCCATGTTCAACGTATCGTCGGCCACCACCACACCGCCGTGGCCGAGCATCGCGCCCACGGCAGCAAACGCTTCATAGTCCAATGGGGTGTCGAAATGGCTGGGAGGTACCCAGGCCCCGAGCGGGCCACCGACCTGCGCGGCCTTCAGCGGGCGGCCACTGGCCGTACCACCGCCATAGCCTTCCACCAGCTCGCGCAGGGTCAGGCCGAACGCGCGCTCGACCAGGCCACCCTGGCGAATGTTGCCGGCCAGCTGGAACGGCATGGTGCCCAGCGAGCGGCCCATGCCGAAATCGCGATAGAACGCTGCACCCTTGGCCAGAATGATGGGCACCGAAGCCAGGGTAAGCACGTTGTGCACCAGCGTCGGCAGGCCGAACAGCCCTTGCAGCGCAGGCAGCGGTGGCTTGGCGCGGACGATGCCACGCTTGCCTTCGATGGATTCGAGCAGTGCGGTTTCTTCGCCGCAAATATAGGCGCCGGCGCCCACCCGCACCTCCAGGTCGAACGCCTGGCCGCTGCCGGCTACGTCAGCACCCAGGTAGCCTGCGTCACGCGCGATGGCGAAGGCCTGGTCGAGTACCCGGATGGCATCGGGATACTCCGAGCGCACATAGATATAGCCCTTGTCGGCACCCACGGCGAGGCCGGCAATGATCATGCCCTCGATCAGCAGGAAGGGGTCGCCTTCCATCAGCATGCGATCAGCGAACGTGCCCGAGTCACCCTCGTCGGCGTTGCACACCACGTACTTCTGCCCGGCGCCAGCATCACGCACGGTGCGCCACTTGATGCCGGCCGGGAACGCCGCACCACCACGGCCACGCAGGCCGGAGTCGAGGACTGCGGCAACCACTTCGGCACCGTCCAGCGCCACAGCGGCCTCCAGGCCTGCGAAACCGCCGTTGGCACGATAGTCGTCCAGCGACAATGGGCGGGTGATGCCAGCGCGAGCGAACAGCAAGCGTTGCTGGGTCTTGAGATAGGGTATTTCTTCGACCGGCCCCAATGCCAGCGAGTGGCCACCGGGTTCCCCCGCCAGGGCATCAAGCAGTGACGGCACATCCTGTGGCGTAATCGGGCCGAAACCCAGGCGCCCTTGCGCACTGTCGCACTCGATCAGCGGCTCCAGCCAGTAAAGCCCGCGCGAGCTGGTGCGCTGGATGTCCAGCGGCAACTGGCGGCGCTCGGCCTCGCGCAGCAGGGCCTCGGCAACCTGGTCGGCACCCACGGCACGGGCTACCGAATCACAGGGAATATACAGCTTCAGCATGCTGAGTCCTCCCGGCAACCGTTGACCAAGTCCCGCAGGCGCTCAGGGGTGAGTCGCGCGTGCACCTGGCCGTCCAGCTCCAGCGCTGGCGAACAGGCACAGGCACCCAGGCAGTAAACAGGGCGCAGGCTGATGGACCCGTCGGCGCTGGTGCCGTGGTCGTCCAGTGCCAACTGTTCACGCAATTGCGCGGCCAGGGCTTCGGCGCCACGGCTCTGGCACGACTCGGCACGGCACAGGCGCAGGGTGTGGCGCGCGGGCGGCGCGGTGCGGAAGTCGTGATAAAAGCTGATTACCCCACGTACTTCAGCCAGGCTGAGGTTCAGGGCATGGGCGATTTCGGGGACCGAGGCATCGGGGATGTAACCTATCTCGTGCTGGACGGCATGCAGGATCGGCAACAGGGCACCGGGGGTGTCCTTGTCGCGGGCCAGAATGCGCTGGATTACAGGCAGGTGGAGCAATTCATCAGGCATACAGCGGACCTCGGCATCACGGACCCTGCCTGATTGTTTTTAAAGGGCAGGTTTCCGGCGTGTTCTGCTGCGGCGCACCGTCCACGTCACAGTTGCATGGTACGGGTGGCCTCCTCGCCCACGGCCGCACGTCTGCGCGCACTGACCCTTGGGCATCCTGCTAGCATGGCACTTGTAGCGCCGAGGGGTTGTATGCGAGCGACCAGGCGCATTCTGAAACCGACGCACGTGATTACGCCCCGGCATCATCTGCCACGGCTTGCCGATCAGGTGGGTCTTGAAACCATCGTTGCATGCACCAGGCCCTCGAAACCGAACCTGGTCCATTGCCGGGCCTGCCAGACGGCAGCCCCGGCAATGGGATGCCATCCAGCATGGCTACGGGGCAGAACGCGACTGAGTTCAGTCGGTAGACTGCACCGTTGCGGTGTCGGCGGCGGGGGCCGGAGCCTGGGCCTGGGCCTTTGACTTCGCACGATTGCGTCGGTCCTGGCTGCGTTGCCGCGCAGCTTGCTGCTTGGCATGCAGCGCCTGAGCGGCGGTCACAGTACCTGCGGCCTGACCATTCAGGTCAAGGCGCGGTGCATTCTCCACCATGCTCGCCCAGTATCGAGCGCCCCGGCACCACGTGGAAATGCCCAGCTTGAGCTGTTCGCGGGTCAACCCAAGCAGCTCCAGGTGTTGCTCGGCATCCTTGAAAATGCCCTCCTTGAGCGGCACCTTGGGGGCCGGGTTGACCGGGAAAGCCAAGGGAAAATGCTTCTGCAGTGGCCAGATCGCTGCCACCGCCGGGTCCATCTCACGCGGCTTCGCCTGCGGGGGCGACTTGCGCTTGGGCGGTTTCGCGCTATCGGCCTTTACCTGCCCTTTTTCCGCCCGCAGGCGGTCTCGTAGCTCAGCTAGTTGTTCAAAACCCATTGTTCATTCACTGCTTCGAAGTTGATTGCGTGGTGCAAGGATACCCCATGCAGCCTGCACATTGCTTGCAGGCCAACTTTCCCGGCTAGCCGAAGCACAACGCGCATGCCCGTGCGACGGCCCTCAGCTGAACACCCAAAGCACACGTGTGGGCTTGTCGGTCAGGTTGGCGTAACGGAAACGGGCGTGGGGTTGCAACTGAAAACTGTCATTGGCGTGCAGCGTGACCGGCTCAGCATCGCCCAACCACACCGTCAGTTCGCCTTCGAGCACGAAGCAACCCTGCTCCGAGCTGTCGTCCAGGTACTCCTCGCCACTGCTGGCTCCCGGCTGCAAATGGCTGTCGAGCATGGAAAACGCGCCCGTTATCGAGGGCGATGCCAGCACATCGGTGATACCACCCGCCAGGTGCAGCGTGCGACGCTCGTGCGGGCGGGTCACCCAGTCGAGCTCACGGGGTTTTTCCAGCTTGTAGAAGTAGGCTGTGGATACACCGAGCTCTTCACTGATGGCTGTGAGATCGGCCACGGTCGGGCGTGATACGCCGCGTTCGACCTGGGACAGAAAGCCCACCGAACGGCCGATGCGCTGTGCCAGCTCACCCAGAGTCAGGCCCTTGAACTTGCGCAGGTCGCGAATCAGTACTGCCAGGCCTTCGATTTCTTCGTGCACTTTCATGGTTGAATCGCGACTTTCAGACGGGAAATGGATGCCCAGAAAAGTACAGGATTCATTTCACAAAGCAAAATGCTTTGCGGGTGGTGCCTGACGTGAAATGTACGATTGCGGCACCGATCGAGCACCGCGCAGGCGGTGCTTGATCTCACAGGTGCTGAGAACAGCTTCTGCCGCTACCGAACAGCCTCATAAGTCAGGTCCAGGCACTTGCGGGCTTTCTCCACCAGTTCGTCGATCTCTTCGATACTGATCACCAGCGGTGGCGCGATGATCATGGTGTCGCCTACAGCGCGCATGATCAGGCCGTTGTCGAAGCAGTGCTGGCGACAGATCATGCCGACACCTTTGCCTTCATGACGGGCACGGGTGGCCTTGTCTTTCACCAACTCGATCGCACCGAGCATGCCCAGGCCGCGCACTTCGCCTACCAGCGGGTGGTCGGCCAGTTCGCGCAGGCGTTGTTGCAGATACGGCGCGGTTTTATCATGCACCTGCTGGATGATCTGCTCGTCACGCAGGATCCGCAGGTTCTCCAGGCCCACCGCCGCCGCCACAGGGTGGCCGGAATAGGTGAAGCCGTGGTTGAAGTCGCCGCCTTCGCTGATGACCTTGGCCACCTCGTCACGCACAATCACCCCGCCCATGGGGATGTAACCGGAGGTCAGGCCCTTGGCGATGGTCATCAGGTCAGGCTTGAGGTCGTAGTAATCGGTGCCGAACCACTCACCGGTACGGCCGAACCCGCAGATCACTTCGTCGGCGACGAAGAGGATGTCGTACCTGGCCAGGATTTCCTTGATCTTCGGCCAATAGGTCTGCGGTGGAATGATCACGCCACCGGCGCCCTGGATCGGCTCGGCGATGAAGGCGGCAACGTTGTCCACGCCAACTTCGAGGATCTTCTTCTCCAGTTGCTCGGCCGCCCACACGCCGAAGTCGGCCTCGGTCATGTCGCCGCCTTCGCCGAACCAGTATGGCTGCGGGATGTGCACGATATCCGGGATCACCCCGCCCTGCTGGTGCATGCCACTCATGCCGCCCAAGGCCGCGCCCGCCACGGTAGAGCCGTGGTAGCCGTTGATGCGGCCAATGATGACCTTCTTGTTCTTCTGACCCTTTAGTGCCCAGTAATGGCGGACCATGCGCAGCACGGTGTCGTTGCCTTCGGAGCCGGAGCCGGTGAAGAACACGTGGTTCATGCCTTGCGGGGCCACCTCGGCGATCGCCTTGGCCAGCTCCAGCGCAGGCGGGTGCGCGGTCTGGAAGAACAGGTTGTAGTAAGGCAACTGCTTCATCTGCTGGCTGGCGACCTCGGCCAGCTCATCGCGACCATAGCCGACCGCCACGCACCACAGGCCGGCCATGCCATCGAGAATCTTGTTGCCCTCGCTGTCCCACAGGTACACGCCCTTGGCCGAGGTGATGATGCGCGGGCCTTTCTCGGCCAGTTGCCTGACATCGCTGAACGGGGCCAGGTGATGGTCGCGGCTCATGGTTTGCCAGGCAAGGGTCTGCGAATTCTGTTCACTCATTGACTTCACTCCATCAAGTTGCGCAGCCGCGCTGCGAGGGTATTTTCTACAGGTGGGAAAGGTGGCTGCTCAGGCAGACAGCAACAGCCTCTGGCGCAGTACCGAGCGGTGCCGGCAGGCCTTGCCAAAGGACTGGAAGATGGCCAGGTAATGGGGGTTATCCATGACCTGGAACTCGGGGTGCCATTGCACGCCCAGGACAAAGCCCTTGCTGCTCTCGACCGAAATCGCTTCCACCAGGCCATCGGGTGCCAGCGCTTCCACCCTCAGCCCGGGGGCCAGTACGTCGATGCCTTGGCCGTGGATGGAATTGACATCGAATATCGCCGGCAAGCCCATGCGGTCGAGCATGCCGCCAGGCTCTACATGCAGGGTGTGGCGCGGCCCGTATTGCTTGTCGAGGGGCTCATCCTTGCCTTCGCGGTGGTCCATGAACATGCCGGTCTCGTGGACCTTCTGGTGCAGGGTGCCACCCAACGCCACGTTCATTTCCTGGAAGCCACGGCAAATGCCGAGTACCGGTACGCCGGCGGCGATGGCGGCGCGCATCAGCGGCAACGTGGTGGCATCGCGCAGTTGGTCGTGATGGGTGCCCTCGGCACTGGCCGGGCCGTTGTAGTGGTACGGCTCGATGTTGGACGGCGAACCGGTGAAGATCAGCCCATCCACCACGTCGAGAATATCGGCGCTGTCCATCAACTCACCGAGGCTGGGAATGACGATGGGCAGCCCACACGCTGCCTTGGCTGCCGCGCGCGCGTACTTCTCGCTGATGGTCTGGGTTGCATGCAGCTCAATCATGCTGGTGCATGCGGTAATGCCGATCACGGGCACACGTGGCATATCTTCCTCCGGCAAATCCATATTGCGCGTTGTATTGAAACGGTAGAAAGGGAGGGTGCAGCGTCGCTGTTCCAACCTCGGTACCTACAGGAACCAGCGGTATTCGCGGGCATCGATGTGGTGCATGAAGTCCAGTTGCTCCTGGTATTTGTTTTCGCAATAGACCATCACGAACTCGCTGCCCAGGCCTTGGTTGACCACCGGGTGATGACGCATGGCGGCCAAGGCACTGAGGGCATCCTTGGGGAAGTCGATGCCGCTCTGGCGGTTGTCGTTCAGCGGGGCGATGGGCTCCACGCCGCGATCCAGGCCATGCTCCATCCCGGTCAAAATGGCCGCCAGTACCAGATACGGGTTGGCGTCGGCACCAGCGAGGCGGTGCTCGATGCGCAGGTTGCGCGGGTCGGACTCGGGGATGCGGATGCACGCGTCACGGTCTTCGAAACCCCAGCTGGCCTTGCTCGCCGCGTTGACCATGGCGCCATAACGTCGGTAGGCATTGTGGTTGGGGGCAAAGATCGGCATGCAGTGCGGCAGCAGTTCCAGGCAGCCTGCCACCGCATGGCGCAGCTTGCGCTGTTCGCTTCCCGCCAGGATGTTATTGCCGGCGGCGTCGTACAGGCTGACGTGCACATGCATGCCGCTGCCTGGCGCGTCCAGGTAGGGTTTGCTCATGAAGCTGGCACGGTAGCCATGCTTCATCGCGATACCGCGGGTACTGCGGCAGAACAGTGCCGACCAGTCCGCCGCACTGAGGGCATCGTCGCTGTGGGAGAAGTTGATCTCGAACTGGCCTGGGCCCAGCTCTGCGGTGATGACGTTCGCCGGCACGCCCTGCTCGTTGGCGCCATCGACCATCTCGTGCAGGACCGACGAAAAGCGCGACAACCGCTCGATGTGCATGTTCGGCTGATCGTCCTGATCCTCGGTCGCCGTGTCACGTGGATACTGTGGCAGGCCGTTATCAAGCTTGCGGTCGAACAGGTAGAACTCCAGTTCGAACGCCACCACCGGGCGGATGCCACGCTTGGCCAGACGCTGAAGCACACGCGCCAGCACTTCACGAGGCTCGAATTCGATCGGCTTAGCAGTGCCGTCGGACGTGATCAGCATCTGGGCGATCACTTCCTTTTCCCAACGCACCGGCTTCAGCGTACCCGGCACCAGGCGCCGGGCGGCATCCGGGTCGCCGTCGGCGAAGCAATAGTCACCAATCGGGTAAAGGCCGCCCTGGGTACCCAGCAGCACGCAGTTCTGCGGCAGCTTCAGTGGCGCACCGGCTGCGACTTTTTCCAGCATGTCCATGGGGTAGCGCTTGCCGTAGAAGTGCCCGGGGATGTCCAGCGCAATCAGGTCGACATAGCGAATTGCCGGGTGTTCTGCTCGGAACGAGCGCACTTCAGCCAGCAGATCCGGAAAGATGACACTCATCTTCTTATCCTTGTGAGGTGAACGAATTCAATTGAAGACCCAGAGCACGCGGGTGGTTCTGTCCGTCAGGTTGGCGTAACGGAACGGCGCATGGGGTTGCAGCTGGAAGCAGTCGTTGGCTTGCAGGGTCACGGCATCGCCCTGGTCCAGCCACACCGTGAGTTCGCCCTCGAGCACGAAACAGCCCTGCTCGGAACGGTCGCTCAAGTACGCCTCCCCACTGGTGGCGCCCGGCTCGAGGAGGCTGTCGAGCATGGAGAAGGCGCCTGCGATGGTCGGCGAAGCCAGTACATCGGTGATGCCCGACTCCAGGTACAACGTGCGCCGCTCGTGGGGGCGCGTGACCCAGCCAATGCTGCGGGGCTTGCTCAGGTTGTAGAAGTACGCGGTCGATACGCCGAGCGCTTCGCTGATAGCGGTGAGGTCTGCCACGGTCGGGCGCGAAACGCCGCGTTCGACCTGGGAGAGGAAACCCACCGAGCGGTTGATGCGCTCGGCCAGTTCACCCAAGGTCAGGTTCTTGAATTTGCGCAGGTCGTGAATAAGGATCGCGAGGGCTTCAACCTCTTCGTGCATCTTCATCGTTTCGGACTGCCGTGAAATTTTTAGACTTATTTTTCATGAAAATTTACATGAAAAATTTCACGCGTCAAGCCAAACGATGGAAATGTGCAGCCGCCAACAGAGGGCTTGCTGCGCAGCGTGGCGGATTGGCTGCGGTGGCGCGGGTTTCTTTACTGGCGCTCGGCGAGTAGCCTCGTGGCTGAATCCTCCAGCCCGACCCTGTCCATCGCCATGCCAAACGGTTTCCCTGATTTGCCCTCGCTCAATGCGCTACGTGTGTTCGAAGTGGTTGCCCGCCACCTGAACTTCCGCCTGGCCGCCGAAGAGCTGGGGGTGACCCAGGCGGCAGTGGCACAACAGATACGCGGGCTGGAAGCGAGCCTGAACCTTCGTTTGTTCGAGCGCCTGCCCCGGGGCCTGGCACTGACCGATGCGGGGCTGGGCTACAGCGGCAGCATTCGCAACGCCTTGGCGATGATCGATGAGGCAACCCGCCTGCTGCGGCCACAGGCGTCTCACCTGACGGTCAGCGTGACACCAACCTTTGCCTCCAAATGGCTCATTCCCCGGCTGGGCAGCTTTGCGCACAGCCATCCGGACATCGATTTACGTGTACTGGCCACAGATCGGCTGTCCCACTTCAATACCGACGGCGTGGATCTCGCAGTCCGCTATGGCAAGCCCGACATCGGCGCGGGCTTGAACAGCGAACTGTTGATGGAACAGCGTATCGTCGCCGTGGCCAGCCCAACGTTGTTCGAAGCCAGCAAAACCCCCACCAGCTTCGAGCAGCTTCAAGCGTTCACCCTGCTCCACGATGCCCATGATTTCTGGCCTCGGTTCCTTGCACAACTGTTCCCGCAACACGGGCAAGCGACTGCCAGAAACCTGCGGTTCAACCAGACTTCATTGGCCATCGATGCCGCCATCAGTGGTCAGGGTATTGCGTTGGCAAGCCTGGCGTTCGTCAGTGATGACATCGTCGCGGGCAGGCTGACCCAGGTCTTCGCTCAGCAACTCAGGCTCGATAAGTCGTTCTACCTGGTATGGCCACGAAAGTTGCAGCAGCCGGAGTCGCTCGGCATTGTCCAGCGCTGGCTCAAGCAACAGGCAGGCAATAGTTAATCTACTGCCTTGGTGAAGTTTAGCTGTCTCCCTCGCTGCCATAACTGCTGCTAATTTTAGTGCGCCTAAGCATTCAGCGATTAACGTTCCGGAGGCAGCATGTCAGTAGAAAAAGTTGCGATCATCACAGCAGGTGGCAGTGGTATGGGCGCGGCAGCGGCACGGCGCCTGGCCGCTGACGGGTTCAAGGTTGGCATCCTTTCCTCCTCGGGCAAGGGCGAAGCCCTGGCTGCCGAGCTTGGTGGTATTGGCGTAACGGGTAGCAACCAGTCGGTTGAGGACCTGAAACGCCTGGTCGATGCCGTGGTGGAAAAGTGGGGGCGCATCGACGTGCTGGTCAATAGCGCCGGCCATGGTCCGCGCGCGCCAATCCTGGAAATCAGCGACGAAGACTGGCACAAGGGCATGGACACCTATCTGCTCAATGTCATCCGCCCGACTCGCCTGGTGACGCCTTACATGCAGCACCAGAAAGGGGGTGTGATCATCAACATTTCCACCGCCTGGGCGTTCGAGCCGAGTGAGCTGTTCCCGACGTCTGCAGTGTTCCGCTCGGGCCTGGCCGCATTCACCAAAATCTTCGCCGACCAATTCGCCGGGGACAACGTGAGGATCAACAACGTCCTCCCCGGCTGGATCGACAGCCTGCCAGCCACCGAACAGCGCCGCGACAGCGTGCCGCTCAAACGCTATGGCACCTGCGAGGAAATCGCCGCCACCATTGCGTTTCTTGCCAGCGAAGGCGCTGCCTACATCACCGGGCAGAACATCAAGGTCGATGGCGGCTTGACACGTAGCGTTTGATTGCCTGTCGGCCCGCAGGCCAGTCGACTGATCGGGCCAAGGCGTTTACGCTGGCGCTTTCCCACCTGCACGGAAGCGCCAATGACAGAGGCATACCAAGGAAGCTGCTTGTGCGCAGCCGTCTCTTACCTGCTACTCACCCCACCCAAGGCAGTGAGCCACTGCCACTGCAGCCAGTGCCGCAAAAGTCACGGCGCCGCATTCGCTTCGTACGGCAGCATTCCGCGCAGCATGCTGCGCATATTGCGCGGCGCGTCCAGCATCAAGGCCTTTTCTTCATCACCGACGGTTACGCGCGAGTTCTGCACGGAGTGCGGCTCGACCTTGTTCTGGTCACGCGCCCAAGGTGAGTTTGCCGACTGGATTTCGATAGCACTGGGAACGCTTGATACACCGTTCCTGCCCAGGAAGCAGAAACATGTTCACGTCGACGCTGCTGCCCCTTGGTACTCACCGTGTAACCCTGACTCATAACGCTTGGCAGCACATCAAGCCACCCGATAGAGCAATCACGGCTAGGCACCCCGGTGCCTGAACAACGGATGCTAGCGCTTACCGCACCTTCCAGAGATTCCGTTCGTTGACTGACTCACAGCACAACCCTAGCTACATGAAACGGTTCGAAACCGTGCTTGCCTACATCGACAGCCACCTCGAAGGTGACCTGTCGGTGAATGCCTTGAGCCGCATCGCCAACTTCTCGGCATTTCACTTCCATCGGCAGTTCACGGCCTACATGGGCGTTCCGGTTTCACGGTATGTGCAACTGATGAGGCTTCGACGCGCAGCGCATCAACTGGTCGCCTCGCCCGCGACGCCCATACTGGAGGCCGCATTCGGCGCCGGTTTCGAAAGCCCCGAAGCCTTTGCCAGAGCGTTCAAGCGCGCCTTCGGCATGGCGCCGAGCGCGTTCGCCAAGGCACCGAACTGGCAGGCCTGGAGTGCGGTATTCAATGTTCCTCAGCGATCCAGGAGTATCACCATGCAGATCCGTATCGTGAATTTCGCCGAAACCCGCGTGGCCGCGCTCGAACACCAAGGGCCGCCCGGCCTGGTCAGCGAAAGCGTCGCGCGTTTTCGCCAATGGCGCATGCACAGCGGCCAGTCGCCTGTGGCCAGCAGCCGTACCTTCGGTATCCCCTACGACAACCCCGACACCACCCCGGCCCACGCCTTTCGCTTTGCCGTGTGCGGCGAGATAGACGAGACAGTGCAGCCCAACGATTTCGGGGTGCATGAACGGGTAATACCGGCGGGGCGCTGTGCCGTGATTCGACATACCGGTTCGCCTGACTACATTGGCGAAACCATCTACCCGCTTTATCGTGACTGGCTGCCATCGAGCAACGAAGAACTGCGTGATCATCCGTTGTTCTTTCATTACCTGAGCGTGTACCCGGAAACGCCACTGGAGCAATGGCAGACGGACATCTACGTGCCGCTGAAATAGGCTGAGCCATGCACAGCGGGCGTAGCCAACTTGGCCGGCCCAGGCGCATGGCCGGGCAACCGAGCCGGGGATCAGATACGTACTCTGGATGCCTCGCCATGCGTCTGGAGGCGTGTTTGCTTGCGATAAAAGGCGTGAATAGCCCACACCACCCCTACGAACAACAAGGCTGTACCAAGCGCTTCCATAGGAGACGGCCAGCGCTGGTTGATGAGCAGGCCCATCGTAGTTGCATAAATGGTCCCGCTGGCGATCAATTGCCCGCTCAGCGCCAGCGGAAGACGCCGCGTTGCGATTGACCATGCCCAGGCACCTGCAAGGGTGGCCCCTAACCCCTGAATCAGCCCACAGACGATCAGCGCCTGAGTACCTGCCAATCCGCTCGGATAGCTAGCGAAATGAGACAGTTTCAAGTACAGCCCAACCGGGATGAACGCCAGCATTTCGACGCTGCACATGAAGATCAACATGGCTGACCACAACATGGGAGACATGCTTGGGCGTCGAGCCAAAGCACTTTCATTCAACAGACCAAAACCGGTCCAGAATGCGATTGCCAACAACGATGCAAGCAACCCAAGCAGTAACGACGCGGTCGGGAGCACTACCGCCGCACGGCTAGCATCAAACACGCTCAGATTGACCAGGCTGATGCCCAGGGCCGCCACCATCAGTGGCCCGGCAATGGCGCGCCAAGGCACGCTGGCGCTGCGCATGTTGCCGGCAATCGCGAGCACGATCGGTACTGACCCCATCATCACAGGGGGGATCACCGGCCCGGCTGCTAAAACCGCAGTGGTGATCAGGAAGAAGTAGCCAATGTATCCCAAGAAGCCCAGCAGTGCGGCGCAGGCCCAGTCACTCAGTCGCAATTGCCGCACTTCGCTGCGGTAAACGAACAGCACCAGCAGGCTACCTAACCCGGCAAAGGCATAGCTCACCACCGCCAGGTCAAAAAGGCTGTAGTCACCGACCAGCCCCGGAAAAATGTAGAGCAGTGACCAGGAAAAGGTGGCGGCAATGGCCGCTAACAGGCCCAGGGTCATACGCCCTGCTCCTGCCTCTGAATCCAGCAATGAGCTATTTGCCGGGCAGTGTCGAATACCCGCATGTCCTGGCCCATCGCGCCGCTGACAAAACTGCCTTCCAACAAGATAAACAACCCTTGGGCAACTGCGTCGGGGTCGTTTATACCGGCGCTTATGGCCAAGGCAGCAAGGTTTTCGCGTATCCCTTGCTTATGCCTGCTCACTGCTAAATGCACGGGGTGGCTAAACTGGGGGAACTCAGCCGCACTGTTAACGAACAGGCACCCGCGCTCGCTATCTTTCAAAAGAAAGCGTTCATACAGATCGAAAAAAGCGAGCATGCCACTGACCGGCTCAGGATGCCCAGCCAGGGTGCGCGCTACCTCTTCACGCCAGCGTCGGTCACGCTCCTCAAGGCAAGCCACTATCAGCGCATCCTTGGAGGGGAAATGACTGTAGAGCGTCATTTTGGTAACACCCGCCATCGCGGCAATGGCCGTTACCCCCGTCACGTACAAACCTTGCGACAGAAACAGCTTCAGCGCGGCATCAATCAAACGCTCACGGGTATTGTCCAATTCAAGGCACTCCGGCAAAGGGACGGAGCTGACTATACTGACCGGTAAGATTCAGGCCGCATCCAGATACGACCTGAAGCATGGCCGCTACGACACAGAGCGCAGCAGCAAAACGCAGGCCTGGCCAATCAGAGACTTGCTACGCCAGCTAAGCGCCCCCTGTACTTGGGATGCGAATCTGGGCTGTGTGGCTGATCGTGCCGTCTACCCGCTTGCGAAACACCGCTTGGCCCAACGTGTCTTGGCCATGCCGGTGGCAACTGTGTTTACCGAGATCGATCCCGACCCGTGCTGACTCGCTCGTGATGATGGCCTCCAAAACAAAACACCCTGCGAAAGCTTAGCCCTCGCAGGGTGTGGGGGTGACCCGTTCATTTAGCCCGGCCTACGCTGGGCTTTCGTGCACGCTAAAGCCGGTACAGCATGGATGCGGTCAAATCATCGATCATTTTTTGAAGAAGACCCGACAGCGTTGCTGAGGCCTTTCGAATTATGATCGCCTGGCGTCGTTCCAGAGATGGCCGTGGACTTGGCCAAACCGCGAGTGTCCTTGGAGTGAGCGACACCCGAGGTGGTGGTGCCATGACCGTTGTCGCTGTTGCGCGAGCTTCCGTAATGATTGCCGCTTACCCCATGATCGCGTGTCGCCTTTCCGGCGTGATCACTTCCAAGGCCCTTCCCGCTTCCACTATGCCCTCCCATGCCACCGCCATGTCCGGCGCCGTTTCCACCGCCATGTCCGCCGCCACCGCCATGACCACCGCCGCCACCACCGCCGCCCTTGGCATAAGCGGAACTGATAGGGGAGATATCGGCGGGCAAGAATGCCGTCATTCCGAGTGCCAATGCACAAGCAAAGACAGCAACCAAAGGTTTTCTCATTTTTGTTCGGCTCCGGAGACGCGAGTGGATAGCTAAAGTGCAGGTTGGACCTGACACAGACACCAAAGTTCTCGCATTCCGACAGGCTGCCAGGGAAACGCCGATCACGTTTCCCGAGCGCGTAGTAAGCAACATCTCGACCCCGCCAGCCCATTTTTCGGCCGATAGCGCAGCGTTCAATAAACTATCGGCGCCCAATCAAATGGTTCGACAGCGCAAACATCGTGGTCAGTTGTGCAGTGTTCTTGGCCAAGGGGTTTGCCTTGATGGGCATTTTCGCCACGGGACTGTCTCGCTACCTGTACCGGCGGCCACGGCTGGTGAATGGGCTGAACGTGGGCGCAGGCCTCACCTTCGTCGCGTCTGGCGTCTCGATTGCGGCGTTGAGCCAGAGATAGCAAGCAGGAGAAAGCGGCGGGGCTGCGTATGAGCCCCGCGTTTCATCACGATGCTGAAGCCTCGACGGCCAGCTTCGCATGGGTGTTCAGTTCCTCAGCGATGAAGGCCGAAATCATCGCCCGATAGACCTGCTCCACCACCTCAGCCGAGGCACCGGTTTCGTCAGCCATCTCACGAACCTTCTTGATCACTTGCTCGACCCGAGCAGGCGCACGCACATCATCGGTGGTTTTCTTGAAGCTCGCTGCTTGCGTCACGAGCCTTCCACGTTTGGCGAGAAGCGAAACGAGGCTGCGGTCGATTTCATCGATCCGTTGACGGACTTCGTCCAGAGAGGTGCAACGTACATCCATTTGCTTGACTTCCTTTTCAGAAGCCTGCGATTGATTGGAGCAGGCTGTCGTGGGTGATCGGGGCGTGCAGTGTAGCTTCTGTGCTAGGTCTGCTTCACGCTCCGCAGAGGGGTGTAACGCCGCAGGGATATCCCAGTCCATTTCGAATAACCAGCTCACGCCTGCGTGGCGCAGATCGCGAAAATGCAGATCCTCCACGCCAACCATCTGTCGCCCAGGCTTGGGCAGCCTGCTGGCGGGCGAATGTCTGGGACCTTTGGTAGACTAGGACACCCTTTTTCTTGAGGCGGATCTGGACGGTATAGCTAACCATTCCATCGGCCTTTTTCCTTGCTCTGATCGTTGCCATGATTTCCGGTGGTACGAGTGTGTTTGGCGGCGGTAGCCCGCACCACTGTCAAACCCAACACGCCCCCGGAAAATGGTACATAAATGCGTAGCCCAGAATGCTCCTAGAAAACGCTTCAAAGCCACAAACCACGCGCCCTGAGCCGTCACGCCGCTTCAGCGTTGCCCCCATGATGGACTGGACCGACAGACATTGCCGGTTCTTCCTGCGCCTGCTCTCCCGGCAAACCCTGCTCTACACCGAAATGGTCACCACCGGTGCCCTGCTGCACAACGACGCTCACCGTTTCCTGCGCCACGATGCTTCTGAGCACCCGTTAGCCCTCCAACTGGGCGGCAGTGTGCCGGCCGACCTGGCCGCGTGTGCGCGCCTGGCTGAAGAAGCGGGCTACGATGAGGTCAACCTCAACGTTGGCTGCCCGAGCGACCGGGTGCAGAACAACATGATCGGCGCGTGCCTGATGGCTCACCCGGCGCTGGTGGCCGACTGCGTGAAGGCCATGCGAGATGCCGTATCGACGCCTGTCACGGTGAAGCACCGCATTGGTATCAACGGCCGTGACAGCTACGCCGAACTGAGCGACTTCGTCGGCCAGGTGCGTGAGGCCGGCTGCCGGAGTTTTACCGTGCATGCACGCATCGCGATTCTGGAAGGGCTGTCGCCGAAAGAGAACCGCGAGATCCCGCCGCTGCGCTATGACATCGCAGCGCAGTTGAAGAGGGACTTCCCGGACCTGGAGATCGTGCTCAACGGCGGGATCAAGACCCTGGACGAATGCCAGGCACACCTTGAAACCTTCGATGGCGTGATGCTGGGGCGCGAGGCGTATCACAACCCTTATCTGCTGGCCGAGGTGGACCAGCAACTGTTTGGCAGCGATGCGCCGGTGGTCAGCCGTAGCGAGGCATTGGCGCAACTGCGGCCTTACATCGTGGCGCATATGGAAAGTGGCGGTGCGATGCACCACGTTACCCGGCATATTCTGGGGCTGGCCCAAGGATTCAAAGGGGCGCGGCGCTTCCGCCAGTTGCTGTCGGCAGACATTCACAAGGCGGCTGAACCCTTGGCGGTGTTTGACCAGGCGGTGGAGTTGTTGCAGGGGCGGTGACCTCAGAGGGAGGGAACCTCGGGCTTGCTTGCGACTCGAATCTTCACCTTTCGTACAGCCCTGTGCGGGCCAGCGGGTCCGCAGGGTTTCGGCGGCCCTTGAGCGGCTGTCGGGGCTCGGGTAATGTCGAGTAAATGCACAGGACAGAGCACGCCCATGACCTCCAAGCTGGAACAACTCAAGCAGTTCACCACCGTGGTCGCCGACACCGGGGACCTGGACGCCATCACCCGCCTGAAGCCGGTCGATGCCACCACCAACCCGTCGCTGCTGCTCAAGGCTGCTGCCATCCCGGGCTACGCCGACCTGCTTAAACAGGTGAAGGCCGACGCCAAGGGTAATGTCGACCTGGCCTGCGACAAGTTTGCGGTGGCGGTAGGCTCGGGCATTCTCAAGGTCATCCCGGGGCGTATCTCCACCGAGGTGGATGCACGCCTGTCGTTCGATGAGCCAGCCCTGCTGAACAAGGCGCGTCAGCTGATCGCCCTGTACGAGGCGGCCGGAGTGGCAAAAGAGCGTGTACTGATCAAGCTGGCCTCCACCTGGGAAGGCATTCGTGCCGCCGAGCAGCTGGAGAAGGAAGGTATCCAGACCAACCTGACCCTGTTGTTCTCCTTCGCCCAGGCCCAGGCTTGTGCCGATGCCGGGGTGTTTTTGATTTCGCCGTTCGTGGGCCGTATCTACGACTGGTACAAGAAGAGCACCGGCCAGGAATACGTGGGCGCCGAGGACCCAGGCGTGCAGTCGGTCACCCGCATCTACAACTACTACAAGGCCAATGGTTACAACACTGTGGTGATGGGCGCCAGCTTCCGCAATATCGGCCAGATCGAACAACTGGCCGGCTGTGACCGCCTGACCATCAGCCCCGAATTGCTGCAGCAGCTCAGCGATGACCAGGGTGAGTTGCCGCAGGTGCTGAAACCGGGCAACGCCGGTGAAGCCAAGCAGCACCTGAACGAAAGCCAGTTCCGCTGGGCGATGAACGAAGACGCCATGGGCACCGAGAAACTGGCCGAAGGTATCCGCCAGTTTGCGCGGGACCAGGAAAAGCTGGAGAAGTTGATGGCTGAAAAGGCCTGATACAGTTCGTGTTTGCCCGACGGGCGGGAAGTGTTCAGTATTTTCCGCCCGTTTTGTTTGCCACGCCTTAGTTGTGTATTGAATTCTCGGGCCTGTTCGCGGGCAAGCCCGCTCCTACACCGATCGATGTAAGGGCGGGCTTGCCCGCGAACAGGCCGCCATAGCCACCCGAGCTGTCGATGACCTCCCCTAACCCGTTGCCCCTCGTTCTCGCCGGCCCGGTACTGCGCCGCCTGGAACCCCAGCGTCTGGCCGTCTGGCTGGTCACTACCCAACCACTGCAGCCCGAGTTCGTCTGCCTGGCAAGCAAGGCCCATGTCGATTGCCAAGTGGTGCCGATTGGCCGGCATGCCTACGTTCACCTGCTGGACATCCAATTCGCCAGCCCCCTGCCCTGCAACCAGCTGCTCGACTACGACCTACTGATCAACGGCCAGGGTATCGCCGACTGGGCCCCACACCTGCTCTACCCCGGCAACCCACGCCCGAGCCTGGTGCTGCGTGAGCGCCTCGACCATTTGCTGCACGGCTCCTGCCGCAAGCCGCACCACCCTGCTGCCGACGGCCTGCTGTGCGCCGACCGGCTGCTGCAGGGGTGCAAGAAGCCCGAAGACCGCCCCGCCGTGCTAGTGATGACGGGCGACCAGGTTTACGCCGACGATGTCGCGGGTCCCATGCTGCGCGCCATCCATAGCCTGATCTCGCGCCTGGGCTTGTTCGACGAGCAACTGGAAGGTGCAGTGGTAGCCGACAGCCAGGCGCTGTACCAGCACCCGGCCAGCTACTACCACCGTGCCGACCTGCTGCCGGCGCTGGAACGCAACGATACCCTGCGCGAGCGTTTTTTCGGCGGCAAGCGCAAGCCGATATTCTCGTCCAGCAACGCCGACAACCATCTGGTGACCTTCGCCGAAGTCATGGCCATGTACCTGTTGGTGTGGTCGCCGGTGCCCTGGCAGCTGGTGGACCTGGACATCCCCGGCGGGCTCAGCGACGAGCATCAAGCCCGATACCGGCAAGAGCTGCCGCTGATCCAGGGGTTTGCCGACAATCTCGGTCAGGTGGCGCGGGTGATGGCCCACCTGCCCTGCCTGATGATCTTCGACGACCACGACATCACCGACGACTGGAACCTCTCGGCGCAGTGGGAGGAAACGGCCTACGGCCACCCATTCTCGCGAAGGATCATCGGCAACGCCTTGCTCGGCTACCTGCTCTGCCAGGCCTGGGGCAACAACCCGGACGATTGCAATCCGCTGATCGAACAGTGCCAGGTGCTGACCCGCCAGAACCAGGATGAGTTGATCGGCGAGCTGCTGCGCTTCCAGGGCTGGCAGTTCAGCCTGCCTACAGAACCACCCCTGCTGGTACTGGACACCCGCACCCGCCGCTGGCGCAGCGAAAGCAACCTGGCCAAGCCGTCCGGCCTGCTGGACTGGGAAGCGCTGAGTGAATTACAGCAAGCACTGCTCGATCATCCTTCGGCGGTCATCGTGTCACCTGCGCCGATTTTCGGGGTGAAGCTGATCGAGACGGTGCAGAAGGTGTTCAGCTGGCTGGGCTACCCCCTGCTGGTGGATGCCGAAAACTGGATGGCCCACCGCGGTGCAGCACAGGTCATCCTCAATATCTTCCGCCACTCGCGCACGCCGGGGCACTACGTGGTGCTGTCGGGGGATGTGCATTACTCGTTCGTGTATGAGGTGCTGATTCGCCACCGCCAGCGCAGCCCGCACTTGTGGCAGGTGACCAGCAGCGGAATCAAGAACGAGTTTCCCCGGCGTTTGCTGGATGTGCTCGACCGGCTCAACCGCTGGCTGTACGCGCCGCGTTCACCCCTGAACTGGTTTACCAAGCGGCGGGAGATGGAAGTAGTGCCGCGCACGCCGAACCATAGCAAGGCGGGGGAGCGGTTGTGGAATGGTGCCGGGCTGGGACAGGTGTTTTTTGATGAACAGGGGCGGCCGGCGCGGGTGTATCAGCTGGATGCGAGCGGGGGTGAGGCTACAGAGTTTAAAAACCGGGAGCAGTGAGATTCAGAATTTTTACAGCCTGTGCCGGCCTCTTCGCGGGTAAACCCGCTCCTATGTATGGACTCGCCCACACTGTCTAGCTGCTTTTTTGAACATAGGAACCCGGTTGCATCTATGTATCAGGCCTGTTCGAGGAAGCTTTTTGCTTCTGGCCAACATCGTGGTGAGCTCGCAGTGTGCCGTTTACATTGAGGCCACTATCAGGCCTGTAGGAGCGGAGGCATCGGTCTGCGACGGTCTTACCTAGGGTCAATGTTCACTAGCAGGGGTTGGAGCGCCTAGCGCCCCGGTGGCATTACCCGGTTGGTCAGAGGCTCATAGCCGCCTCCGGTTTTTCGTTCGGTTTGCGTTGGTAAACCTGATCGCTCTGTAACAGGGCCCAGATAATCCGCAGATTTCGATTAGCCAGCCTGATCGCCGCCTCCTTGCGCCCAAGGCGGGATAGCCAGCGCAAGAGGCGGCGATCATCTGGCTGATCGGAATCAGGCCTTAACTGACTCAAGACAGCATGCGCGCCCTGGATCATCAGGCTGCGTATGTAGCCGTCACCGCGCTTGCTCATCTTGCCCAATCTGATTTTGTTTCCGCTGCTGTGCTGATCGGGCACGATACCGAAGAAGGCGGAATACATTCGGCCACTGGCGAAGCGGCTGGGGTCGGTCTGTTTCGCCACGATCGCCGTGGCAATGATAGGGCCGACGCCACGAATGGTGATCAGTCGCTGAGCGACTTTATCCTCTTGGGCAGTCGCTTCGAGCCGGCGGCTCAGCGCCGCTATGCGTTCACCTAGAGACAACCAGTCCATCAGCAACTCATCGAGCAACTCGCGCAACAGGTCGGGTAGAGGCAAGGAAGCATCCTCAAGCGCCTGAGGCACATGCTTATTGACCGCGGCATCGCCCTGGGGCATGGATACGCCATGCTCGAGTAGCAAACCACGGATCTGATTACCCAGCGCGGTATGTCGCTTGATGTTACCGCGCCGGATACGGTGCAGCGCTTGAATAGCCAGTGCTGTGGTGCTCTTGATCGGTATCGAAGCGATGCTCGTATCGCGACCGGCACGCAAAATGGCATAGCAGTCGTTACGATCGTTCTTAGCACCGCTGCGATGTTCGGCGACACGTTGCGCCGGCAGGATGCGAACCGGATTACCTTTGGCCTGCAGCAGTCTGGCCCAGGCTTGTGCACCTGGACCGCACTCCATCAAGACGGCCACGGTCGTTGGCAGCCTGAGCAGGAAATCGTGGAACGCTTGGCGGGATTTGATGCGATCTTCGTAGATCACCCGACCGGTAGCGTCCTCGCCTGCTAATTGGAAGACCTGTTTGGCCAGGTCTACGCAGATGGTTGTGCAAAGCTCCACATCAGTGGAAGACAGGGAATCGTGTTTCGAACTATGCTTTTTCATGGTCTCGCCCTCGCTGCCGTTGGCTTCTTCGAACACCACCGTGGCACTGTGATGCCTCGGCGGGGGCGAGTCCATCGATTACACCTGATTGGGGGCGGACACACATTGGTGTTTGGGCGCAGGCCGTCGTAGGAGCGGGTTTACCCGCGAAGATGCCGGCACAGGCCAGAGATCAGCTCCGCTCCAGCGCATTGACCAGATCATGGAAGGCTTCGCGGTTGGAGTCATTCAGGCCCATGAGGATCTTGTGCGCCTCCAGCACCTTGGAGCGCACCACATCTTCATTCTGGTCCTGCGACGGCAAGTCGGTCAGGCAATCGGTGCAGGGTATCGGCCGATCGACGATGTTGAACACCTGATCGAAGCCCATCGACTGCAATAGCCGTGAAATGTCCGGATTGGTAGTCACCACCGTCGGCAGCAGGCCCACCTTCTGCCGCGACAGGATCGACAGCTTCGCCAGCAGGCCCAGCGTGGTGCTGTCGATACTCTCGGTTTCAGTCAGGTCGATGACAATCGCCGAGAAGTTCAGCGCAGTGAAAATTTTCTCGATCGTCGCATCCAGCGCCGAACACAGGGTCAGGCGCACTTCACCAACGAATTTCAGTACGAAGGTACCGCTCTGCTCGGCGAACTGAATTCTACCGGTACTCATTGAAGGTTCCTGCTCAACACCAATAGGGCGATATCATCCGGCATCTCCCCAAGCGTAGCCAATCCAAATCGTTGACGCAGCCCATCCAGACTGCCACCTGCTGCCTTGACGATCTCCGGCAAGGCGGCTTCTTTATCTTTGAGCGTATCACCCGGCAAAAGGTCCAGAATGCCATCGGACATCAGGCTGAGGCTGAACTGCGGGGGTAGCTCCACCACCAAGTCCTGGTATGTGGCCTCATCGAACAACCCCACCGGCAGGCCGCGGCCTTCCAGGTAGCGGCAATGTTCGGGGGTGTACAGTACCGGCAACGGCAAATGGCCGCCGACAGCGTAGGTCAGCAGGCCGGACTCTTCGTCGATCACCCCGCCGACCATGGTGACGTGCTTGCCCAGCTTGCTGTTGATCAGGCCGCGGTTGATGTGGCTGAGCACTTCAGACGGCTTGAACTCACGCATTCTGCTGCGCTTGAGCTCGAACATGAGGCGCGTGGTCATGAATTTCAACAGCACGGTGACAAAGGCCGACGACGCCCCATGCCCGGATACATCGGCGAGGTAGAAAGCAATGCGCCGCTCGTCCACGCGGAAATAATCGACAAAATCACCCGAAAGATACAACGACGGGATGATCTGGTGCTCGAAGGCGAACTCGCCGGCCACCCAGGGGCTTTCCGGCAACATGTTCATCTGCACCTGGCGACCGGCGGTCTGGTCCTCCTGCAACAGGTGCAGGCTGGCCTCCAGTTCGCGGTTGGCGGCTTCGAGCTTGTCGCGGTAGCGCTGGTTTTCCAGCACAAGGCGCGAGCGGTCGAGGGCGCGGCGCACCGAATGCTCGAGTACGGCCAGGTCTTCCAGCGGCTTGATGAGGTAGTCGGCGGCGCCCAGGCGCAACGCTTCCACCGCATCACTCATGACGCCGGCACCGGACACCACGATCACCGGCAACTGCGGCGCACGCTCGCTGACCTGACGGATCAGTTCGAGGCCGCCCATCTGCGGCATGCGCAGATCGCAGATCACGAGGTCGGGCTGGTGTTCTTCGAAGACCTGAAGCCCCTGCTGGCCATTACCGGCCTGGAGGACGCTGAAACCACTGTCTTCAAGATAGGCGGCGAGGCTGGCACGGACCACGTCGTCGTCATCGATGATCAGCAGCGTTGCACTGGTTTTCTGCATGTGGGCGAACGGCGCCGATTTAGGTTGGTGCAGCGGTGTCGGCAAGGCAGACGGCCAGCTACGGGAATTCTTTATGGTCACACTCTACTTGAGTTGTAGGACAAGAACACCTGCCCGGCAACTGTCAGAGGTACCTTGTAAGGCGCAGACGGTACTCCCATCCGGCAGGGGTTTCAAGCATGCTGGGGTCGACCTCGCCGCTCTTTACAGGGCAAATCACCGGGAGTTATAAGAAAGTCGACCAGCGCAACCCGACGGGAAGGATGCAGCATGCCCCACACGCCCTCCAGCCATAGCGAGAAACGCGACTTCATTCGCATGCGCATCGACACCGAGGTCAGCCTTTTGCACGAAGGCCAGGTGATTGCGGCGGTGTGCCTGGACCTGTCCAGCGGCGGCATGCAAGTGCAGGCGCCACAGCGCTTTCTGGTGGGTGATCAGATCGAGGTACGGATCGACTCCGACCATCCGGCGCTGAAGGGGCTGCATGCCAGCACCGAAGTGGTATGGATTGCCGACCAGCCGGGCGGGCAGCAGAAGTTCGGGCTGCGGATTCTGGCCATGCATTGAACTAGGGGCCGCTTTGCGGCCCCAGGTTCACAGATCAGAAGTCGTCTTCGACCTCGCCATCCTTCACCTTGAACTCGCGGTTTTGCAGGTAGGCATTGCGAATGAAGATGTACTTGTCACCCTGAATCAGCTTTTCGGCCGAGAGCAGGCTGGCGCGGGTGTCGATCAGGTCCAACGCGAAGATCGAATTGCGCGTAGGCACGTGGTCGATGTAGCGATAGGGTTTGGTGTAGGTGTCCGGGTACTTGGCCACACCATCACGCACAGTGCTTGGGCCCAGCAGTGGGATGACCACATACGGCCCGCTCGGCACACCCCAGTAGCCCAGGGTCTGGCCAAAGTCCTCGTCGTTGCGCTGCAGGCCCATCTTGGTACCCACATCGAAGAAGCCACCCAGGCCGAAGGTGGTGTTGACGATCAACCGCGCCGTATCCACGCCCGCCGCATGCGGCTTGAGCTGCAACACGTTGTTGGCCAGGTTGGTCACGTCCCCCAGGTTGCGAAAGATGTTGTGGATGCCATCTTCGAGGAACTGTGGAGTGACCGCCTGGTAGCCCTTGGCCAATGGTTTGAGGGCATAGGTGTCGAGGGTGTCGTTGAAGCGGAAGATCGGGCGGTTGACCGCTTCCCAGGGATCTTCCTCGGTGGCGGCCTGGGTGGCTGCCGCGGGCGCCAGCAGCATGCTGGCGCAGACACAGGCCTGGGTGACTCGTTCGATCACACTGGCACCGATCCTACGCATAGATGTTTCTCCATCGAATTTCTTGGCCGCAAGCGCAACACATCGCGCTGCTATCAAGGCGGCAGTATAGAGACTTGCGGGCTGATAAACAGCCTTACACATTTTTGCTCAATATTTTGTGAACAACTGTTGCGCAGCGGCCGATGTCACAGGACGGTAACAATCAACGCATAGCCTTCGAACCATTTGGGGGAAGTTGCCATGGACACTGCGCCCGCCTTCACTGCTGTACTGTTCGGCTTGCGCGGCTGCCTGGTGCAGGCTACCCATGGCGCGCCATCACCCGCCCCCGGCGCCCTGGCCACCCTTGCCAGCCTGCGTCAGCGCCAAGTGCCGTGCATCTGGCTGGATGACCTCAATACCGCGCAAAGCGAACGCCTGGCCCATGTACTGCCCGACTGGCTGCCAGGGCATGCGGTCAACGGCGTGCGCTGGCCGGCGCCGAACGCTTGCTGGCAGGCACTGATGGCGCTGGACAGCGAGCGCCTGGATGGCTGCGTATTGGTCAGCGGCGACCCGCGCCTGCTGCAGTCTGGCCTTAACGCCGGCTTGTGGACAGTAGGCCTGGCCGCCTGCAGCCCGTTATGCGACCGCACTTCTGCGCAATGGCAAGCCATGAGCCCGCAAGAGCAGGATCTGGCGCGCAGCAAGGCGACGCTGGCGCTGTTCAGCCTGGGCGTGCACTCGGTGATCGACCATCTGGAAGCGCTGGACACCTGCCTGGTGGACATCGCCCAGCGCCGGCGCAAGGGTGAAAAACCCTGATACAGCCGTCTTGACGCGGATCATGCAAATCGGCAGCAGGTAGATTACCCTGAAGACAGGCCAGAACCTTTGCCACGTCGCCGAGGTCCATGGCTTGCCAAGCCATTGATGGAGAATAGCCAATGCCTGCCCGCGAATTGCAAGAGCGCCTGAACAGCTTGCGCGAGCAACTGGACCGCAACGTACCGCTTTCGGAAGAAGAGCTGGCCGCCCTGCACGAAGAGGCGCGCCAGATCGAGGCGCAACTGAAACTTGAGGAAGCCACGCCAGACAACAATCTGGTGGACGGCGTGAACCTGGCGATCGAACGCTTCGAGGCCGAACACCCCGACCTCACAGCCACCCTGCGCAGCATTGCCAACTCGCTGCACAGCATGGGGATCTGAAATAGCGGGGGCCGCAAAGCGGCCCCCCCTGTATTACTGCCGGACCAGCCGTTTGTTATCCGGGCTGATCGGCCCGGTGCTGCGATACGGGTTGATGTCCAGCCCACCGCGGCGCACATAGCGCGCATAGACCGTCAGGTGCTCCGGCTGCAGCAGATTCTTCAGGTCCAGATAAATCCGTTCCACACACTGCTCATGGAAGTCGGCATGCTGGCGGAAGCTGATCAGATAGGTCAGCAGGCTGGCGTGGTCCAGCGCCCTGCCCTTGTACTCGACCACCACGCTGCCCCAATCCGGCTGGCCGGTGACCGGGCAATTGGACTTCAGCAGATGGCTATGTAGGGTTTCTTCCACCACCCGCTCCGGGTTGCAGCGCAACAGCTCTGGCTGCGGCTGCTCGTAGTTGCTGATGGCCACGTCCAGTGCATCGATGCACTGCCCCGGCAAAGCCACCACACCCTGGGCTTCAACCTCGGCCAAGGTGCGCACCTTCACCCCCACCGGCTTGCCGGCAGCGGCGGACAGGTCTTTTTCCAGGCAAGCCTGCAACGCGCCCAGCGAGGTGAACACTGTCTGGTTCAGCGAGTTGAGGTACAGCTTGAATGACTTGGACTCGATGATGTTTGGCGAATCAGCCGGGATGGCGAACTCGCCGATCGCTACCACCGGCTTGCCCGAAGGCAGCAGCCAGCTCAGCTCGAAGCAGTTCCAGTAATCCACCCCCTGCCAGGGCAAGGTCTGTGCAGTGACGCCCAGCTCGGCCCACTTGGCAGTGCGCGGGATCGGGAACAACTGCTCCGGGGAGTAGGTGGCGATGTATTCGCTGGACTTGCCCAGCGGGGAATGTTCGGCAGCGGGATGCATGGAAACTGACCTAGAGGTTCGAAAATGCCCCTAGTCTACCGGTTTTGCACTCCGCCTTGCAGGGCCAGTCACTCAATGGTCAATGCCCCGACCATACCCGCCTGGTAATGCCCCGGCACGTTGCAGGCAAACTCGATGGGCGCCGATTGGCGGAAGGTCCAGGTCAGTTCGGCGCGCTGGCCGGGCATGACCATCACAGTGTTGCCACCCCCGTGACCATGGCCGTCACCATGGTCCATCATTTGGCCGTGGTTCATCATCTTGCCGTGATCCATACCTTCGTGGTTCATCGCCTCGGTGAACATCTTGCCTTGCATGGCGACCATTTCCTTCTGGTGTTCGGCATGCATGGCCTTGTCGCCCAGGTTGAATTCGTGCGGCAGCCTGCCCTCGTTGACCAGCACGAAGCGCACCGTCTCGCCGGCTTTTACCTGCAGGCTTTTTGGCTCGAAGGCGATGTCCTTGAGCACCACGTTGACCGTGCGGGTGGCCTTGGCCGCCGGGGCAGGCTCACCAAAGGCGAAGGTCTGCGCCTGGCCAGCGAAAGCCGGCAGGCTGCCCAGGGCAAGGGTGGCGGCAATGAACAGGTGTTTCATGATGGCTCCGGGAATACACAGCAGGATGAAGCCACATTAGCCGGGGGCGACTGGCAGCTACCTGACAGGCACATTACAACTTTGTCAGCTTGGGCGAGCGGGCGCATCGTCACGTATCATTTCAGCCATCCCATTGCCCCTGTGCTAGCGGTAAAGCGGCGCCATAGGCTACGCACAATCTTTCAGAATATGGACAGCGCATGAAACTGCTGATCGTCGAAGACCAGGCCCGCACCGGCCAGTACCTGAGCCAAGGCCTGAGCGAGGCCGGCTTTGCCACCGAGCTGGCCACCGATGGCGAGACCGGCCAGTTCCTCGCCCTGACCGGCGACCACGACCTGCTGATCCTCGACGTGATGCTGCCCGGCCGCGACGGCTGGCAGATTCTTCAGGCCGTGCGCCAGGCTGGCCTGGATACGCCAGTGCTGTTCCTGACCGCCCGCGACGCCGTCGAGGATCGCGTGCATGGCCTGGAACTGGGCGCCGACGACTACCTGGTCAAGCCGTTCGCCTTTTCCGAACTGCTGGCCCGGGTACGCAGCCTGCTGCGCCGTGGCACCAGCCCGAGCCAGGACACGACCCTGAGCCTGGCCGACCTGCGCCTGGACCTGATCCGCCGCCGCGCCGAGCGCGCCGGGCTGCGCATCGACCTGACCGCCAAGGAATTCTCACTCCTTGAGCTGCTGCTGCGCCGCCAGGGTGAGGTACTGCCAAAATCGCTGATCGCCTCGCAGGTGTGGGACATGAACTTCGACAGCGACACCAATGTGATCGAAGTGGCCATCCGCCGCCTGCGCCTGAAGATCGACGACCCGCACCCCAACAAGCTGATCCACACTGTCCGCGGCATGGGTTACGTACTCGAAGAGCGCACCGATTGATGCGCCGGGTTTCCCTCGGCAGCCGCCTGGCCCTGCTGTTCGCCGCCTGCACCGCCACCGTCTCGCTGGGCGCCGGTCTGCTGTTCAGCCGGGCCAGCGAGCAGCACTTCGTCGAACTCGACCAACAACTGCTGGACTCGCGCCTGTCATTGTTTCGTACGCAACTGGCTGGCGTCAGCACGGCTGATGAGCTCCAGGCCCGCCTGCCTGCCCTGCGCGATGAACTGAGTCACCAGGCCGACCTGGCCCTGCGTATCAGTGCCAGCAATGGCGCCACCTGGTTCGAAAGCCGCAGCGGGCTGCCGCATGCAGCGCAGGCCACCGGGCTGGCCACGCTGCATGCGCCAGGCATCGACTACCGCAGCCTGTCCGTGCCCCTGACACAGGGCGCCATGCAGTCGCCGCGACTGACCCTGTACCTCGACATCACCCACCACCAGCACTTCCTGCAGGGCATGCAACGGCTGATCTGGCTGACGGTCGGCCTGTCGGCGCTAATCACCGCACTATTGGGTGCCTGGGCCGCCCGCAGCGGCCTGCGCCCATTGCGGCAGATGGGCCAGGTGGCCGCCAGCGTGTCAGCGCGCTCCCTCACCACCCGTCTGCCGGTGGCGCAGATGCCCGAAGAGTTGGCCGAGCTGGCCAGCAGCATGAACGCGATGCTGCAGCGCCTGGATGATGCCTTCCAGCGCCTGTCAGCGTTTTCCGCCGATATCGCCCACGAGTTACGTACGCCGCTGTCCAACCTGCTGACGCACACCCAGGTCACCCTCACCCGCCCACGCAGCCTCGAAGAATACCGAGAGGCGCTGCATGGCAACCTGGAAGAACTGCAATGGATGGCGCAGATGATCAACGACATGCTGTTTCTGGCCAAGGCCGACCACGGCCTGCTGGTACCAGGGGACGCGCCTTTGGCGCTGCATGACGAGGTGGATGCGCTGCTGGAGTACTACGCGCCCCTGGCAGAAGACAGCGACGTGCAGATGCTGCGCGAGGGTGAAGCCGTACTGCACGGTGACCGGCATATGCTGCGCCGGGCACTGTCCAACCTGCTGGACAACGCCATGCGCTTTACCCCGGCTGGAGGACAGATCAAGGTGACCCTGGGGCCGGGGCCGACGATCAACGTGGCCAATACCGGGCTGGCTATCGACCCGGCCGCGCTACCGCGGCTTTTCGACCGCTTCTACCGGGTGGACCCGGCTCGACGGGAAGGCAGCAGCGAGCATGCGGGGCTGGGCCTGGCGATTACCCGGTCGATCGTGCAGGCCCATGGCGGATGCATACGGGCGGAGTGCGAGGATGGGTGGACCCGATTCGTGATCGAGTTCACTCAAGACCGGTAACCCTGAGGGGCTTCACGCCCCCAGGATCTCAGGCAGACATCAAACCGCCAGGCCAATCGCCGGCTGCACCTGCGACGCCCGGTAGGCCGGGTAAATGGTCGCCAGGAAACTCATCACCAGGCCGGCGGTGCAGATGATCGCCACATCCCCCCACTGCAACTGCGACGGCAAGCTGCTGACGAAGTACACATCCGAGGTAAAGATGTGCTGCCCGCTCACCCGCTCCAGCCAGCCGACGATCTGGCTGACATTGAACGCCGCAATCACGCCCAGTACGCCACCAATCAGCGTGCCGACAATGCCGATCAGGCTGCCCTGGACCATGAACGTGCCCATGATCTGCGCCGGCGTGGCGCCCAAGGTACGCAGGATGGCAATGTCCGGCCCCTTGTCGTTCACCACCATCACCAGGGTGGCGATGATATTGAACGCCGCGACCGCGATGATCATCATCAGCAACAGGCCGATCATGGTCTTTTCCATCTTCATGGCGCTGAACAGGCTGCCCTGGGTATGCGACCAGTCATCGGCCCGGTAGGCGTCACCAAGCCCGGCAGCAATTGCCTTGGACACCTGCGGAGCGGCATACAGGTCGTGCAGCTTCAGGCGCACACCTTGCACCTGGCCTGGCGCCCAGCGCTGCATCTCGGCTGCATCAGCAACATGGATATAGGCCTGCGACCCATCCAGCTCGGCGCCGACCTTGAAGATGCCAACCACGGTGAGGCGCTGCATGCGCGGGGTGATGCCACCCGGTTCCTTGCTGATTTCCGGCACGATCAAGGTCAGCTTGTCGCCGGTGTTCAGGCGGAAGCGGCGTGCGGTCAGCTCACCGATGACCACGCCGAATTCACCGGGCTGCAAGCCCTGCAGGCGGCCCTGGACGATGTGCTGGCCAACGATGGAAACCTTGCCCTCCTCGGCCGGGTCGATACCACCCACCTGGATCGGCTGCATGGCGCCCTTGTACGACAGCATGCCTTCCATCTCGGTAATCGGCGCCACCGCCATCACCGCCGGATTCTTCATGGCTGCGTCGGCCACCTTGTGCCAATCGTCCAGCGGCTGCACGCCCAGGATGGCGGCATGCGGTACCAGGCCGAGAATGCGCGAGCTCATTTCGCGCTGGAAGCCGTTCATTACCGACAGCACCACGATCATCGCCAGCACGCCCAGCGACAGGCCGATCATCGAAGTCATCGAAATGAACGAGATGAAGTGGTTGCGACGCTTGGCTCGGGTGTAGCGCGCGCCGATAAAGATGGGCAAGGGTCTGAACATGTACGAAATCACCCAATGGAAACAGGAAAACGGGGCAGCACCTGCCACCCCGGCAGTCGATCAGATGGCCACCAGGTGGCCATCGTCGAGCTTCAGCACACGGTCCATCTGCCGCGCCAGGTTGAGGTCGTGGGTGACCACCAGGAATGCCGTGCGCGAAGCGCTGGACAGCTCCTGCATCAGCTCCTGGATGCCTTGGGCGGTATGGTGGTCGAGGTTACCGGTTGGCTCGTCGAGCATCACCAGGCCGGGGCGGTTGACCAGCGCCCGGGCAATCGCCACGCGCTGGCGTTCGCCGCCGGAAAGCTCGGCCGGCTTGTGGTTCAAGCGGTGGCCCAGGCCTACCCGCTTGAGCAGCGCCTCGGCACGCTCCCGTGCCTCGGGGATGGGCGTCCGGCCGATCAGCAGCGGCATGCACACGTTCTCGATGGCGGTGAATTCCGGCAGCAGATGGTGGAACTGGTAGACAAAGCCCAACTCGCGGTTGCGTAGCAGGCCACGGGCACGCTCGCCCAATGCCGACAACTCTTCGCCAGCCAGCCACACGCTGCCCTGGGTCGGCCGGTCGAGGCCGCCCAGCAGGTTGAGCAAGGTACTCTTGCCCGAGCCGGAACTGCCAACGATGGCCACCCGCTCACCGGCCCGCAGTTCCAGGTTGAGCCCGGACAGCACCTGCACCGACTCCGGGCCCTCGTCGTAGGACTTGCCCAGGTTGCGGCAACTCAGAACGGCTTTATCACTCATGCGCGACTCACTCATAACGTAGCGCCTCTGCAGGCTGGGTGCGGGCCGCACGCCAGGCCGGATACAGGGTGGCGAAGAAACTCAGGACCAGTGCCGCTCCACAGACCATGTACACGTCCTGGGCCAGGATCTGCGACGGCAGGTAATCGATGAAGTACACGTCGGCGTTGAGGAACTTGTGGCCGATCAGTGTCTCGATGCCGGCGATCGCCGCGCTCACGTTCAGTGCCGCGAAGATCCCGACCACGGCGCCGATCAGCGTACCAATCACCCCGATCACCGTGCCCTGGACCATGAAGATGAGCATGATCTGCCCGGGCGTGGCGCCCAGGGTGCGCAGGATGGCGATGTCGCCGCGCTTGTCGTTGACCACCATCACCAGGGTGGAAATGATGTTGAACGCCGCTACCGCCACGATCAGCAGCAACAGCAGGCCGATCATGGCCTTTTCCATACGGATCGCCTGGTACAGGTTGCCGTGGGTACGGGTCCAGTCACGGCTATAGAATTCCTGGTCGCCCAGCTGCTGGGCGATGCTCCAGGCTACGCGCGGCGCCTGGAACAGGTCGTCGAACTTCAGGCGCAGGCCCTGGACCTGGTCGGGCTTCCAGCGGTGCAGGCGGGACAGGTCGCTGATGTTGGTCAGGCCCAGGTAGCCGTCGATCTCCCCCGCGCCAACGTGGAAGGTGCCAACCACGGTGAAGCGCTTCATGCGCGGGAACATGCCGGCGGGCGTCACGCTGACCTCGGGGGCGACGAAGGTGAGCTTGTCGCCGATGGCAACGCCCAGCTTGGCCGCCGCCTTGTCGCCGATCATGATGCCCCACTCGCCCGGCGCCAACTGGTCCAGGCGGCCTTGCAGGACGAAGTTGTCGATGATCGACACCTCGCGCTCGCGAGCGGGGTCGATGCCATTGAGCAGCACCTTCTGCACCTTGCCATCATGGGTCAGCAGGCCCTGCATCTGGGTGAACGGCGCAACCGCTACCACCTGCGGATTCTGCTTTACTTGTTGGGCAAGGGCCTGCCAGTCGGCAATGGGCTGGCCGCTCTCCAGCGTGGCATGAGGAATCATCCCCAACACGCGGGTGCGCATCTCATGGTCGAAACCGTTCATCACCGACAGCACCACGATCATTACCACCACGCCCAGGGCGAGGCCGATCATCGAGGTCAGGGAAATGAACGAGACGAAGTGATTGCGACGTTTGGCACGGGTATAACGCGTGCCGATGAATGCGAAAAGAGGTCTGAACATGTCGGGGCTTGTTCGGATGAAAGGGAACGTCCTTGTGGCGAGGCGCCTACGGCGGCTTTACACTCGGACCACCGCCGCTACCTTGGGTTCGCCATGACGACATTAGACGAAGAAGATCGCCGCGAATACTACCGCATCGAAGATCGGATCGCACTTCAAATAAGCCCCCTTAGCGCGGCCGAAGCCCTTGAACCAGATGTGTTGCAAGATGATTCGCCGCTGTTCAACCTGCTCAGCGAGCTGCACCTGGCCGACTTCGAGTCGCAACACCTGTTGCGCCAGTTAAGCGACAAGGACCGCACCCTCGCCGCGTTCCTGCGGGCACAGAACAAGCGCCTCGACTTGCTCAGCGCGGTGGTTGGGCAAACCCTGCTTGGCGAGGTCGGCGAACCACTGCCGGTGGTCATTTCCGAAGGCGGCGTCGAATCCGTCCACGCCACACAGATTGCCCCCGGTACCCGGGTGAAAGTGAAAATGGTGCTGATGCCGCGCGCCCACGGCCTGCTGCTGCGCGGCAAGGTTACCCATTGCGACCCTCGCCCGGAGGGCGGCTTCGAGGTCGGTACCGAGTTCATCGACATGACCGACGCCCAACGACAACTGCTGGCCCGATACATCCTGCAGCGCCAGCAACAACAACGGCGCCAGCAGCTGGAACTGAACGACCCCGCCTCCTGAGCCAATTTTTCCCTGATTTGAAGGAACGAACGTGACCCTGATCTACGGCCATCGCGGCGCCAAGGGCGAAGCACCCGAGAACACCCTGAAGAGCTTTCAGCAATGCCTGTCCCATGGCGTGACCCGCTGCGAGCTGGACCTGCACTTGTCATCCGACAACGAACTGATGGTCATCCACGACCCCACCCTCAAGCGCACCACGGGCCGGCGCGGCAAAGTGGTCGAGCACCCGGCCGCCGAACTGGTCAAGATCGATGCCCGCAAAGGCGGCCCGGGCCATGTGCAGCCCTGCCCGATCCCGAAACTGGAAGAGCTGTTCGAAAAATGCCCGTTCGAACACTGGCAACTGGAGGTGAAAAGCGCCTCGCGCACCCGCGCGGCCACCACCGTCCTGGCGATCCGCGAACTGGCCCAGCAATATGGCCTGCTGGACAAGGTGACCATCACCTCCAGTTCACGCGAAGTACTGGGCGCCGCCCTGGAACTGGTGCCAGATGTGAAGCGCGGGCTGGTGGCCGAATACGCCTGGCTTGACCCGCTGAAAGTGGCACAGAACTACGGCTGCGAACTGCTGGCATTGAACTGGACGCTGTGCACCCCCGAGCGCCTGCTCAAAGCACAGGGCCAGGGTTTGCATGTGTCGGTGTGGACGGTCAACGAGCCGGCACTGATGCGCCGGCTGGCTGACTTTGGTGTGGACAGCCTGATTACAGACTTTCCCGGTTTGGCCAAGACCACCCTCGGGTAGGGTTGAAATCGGTCTCTCCGACCGGCTCAGGCCACCGGTCGGAGCCGCTCAAAAAAGCCGGTTCAGGCCGTCATAGGCAGCTACCCGATAGGCTTCGGCCATGGTCGGGTAGTTGAACGTGGTGTTGACGAAGTACTTCAGGTTGTTCTGCTCACCTGGCTGGTTCATGATCGCCTGGCCAATGTGGACGATTTCCGAAGCCTGGTAGCCGAAGCAATGCACGCCGAGGATTTCCAGGGTTTCGCGGTGGAACAGGATCTTCAGCATGCCCTGCGGCTCGCCGGCGATCTGCGCACGCGCCATGCTCTTGAAGAAGGCCTTGCCCACTTCGTACGGCACCTTGGCCTGGGTCAGCTCCTGCTCGTTCTTGCCGATCGAGCTGATCTCGGGAATGGTGTAGATACCCGTCGGCACGTCGTTGACGAAGCGCCAGCTGCCGTTATCGACAATGCTGCCAGCGGCCGACCGGCCCTGGTCATGGGCGGCACTGGCCAGGCTTGGCCAGCCGATCACGTCGCCGGCACCGTAGATGTTCGGCACGGTGGTACGGTAGGCCTCGTCGACCTCGATCTGACCACGGCTGTTCACCTTGATGCCGATGTTTTCCAGGCCCAGCTTGTCAGTGTTGCCGGTACGGCCGTTGCACCACAGCAAGGCGTCGGCCTTGATCTTCTTGCCCGACTTGAGGTGCAGGATCACCCCGTTGTCCAGGCCTTCGACGCGCTCGTACTCTTCGTTGTGGCGCACGGTGATGTTGTTGTTGCTGAAGTGGTAGCTCAGCGCCTGGGAAATTTCCGAATCGAGGAAGCTCAGCAGCTGGCCACGGTTGTCAACCAGCTCGACCAATACGCCCAGGCCACTGAAGATCGAAGCGTATTCGCAACCGATCACGCCGGCGCCGTACACGATCAGCTTGCGCGGGGTATGGCTGAGGCTGAGGATGGTGTCGCTGTCGTACACGCGCGGGTGGTGGAAGTCGATGTCGGCCGGGCGGTAGGGGCGCGAGCCGGTCGCGATGATGATGTGCTTGGCGTTGAGCTTCTCGACCACGCCATTCGGGCACACCACTTCCACGGTTTGCTCGTCGGCAAAGCTGCCGGTGCCGACGAACACGTCGACGCGGTTACGGGCATAGTAGCCGGTGCGCGATGCGACCTGCTTGGCGATGACCTTCTCGGCGCTTTTCAGCACGTCCGGGAACGAGAACCAGCGCGGCTCGCCGATGGCACGAAACATCGGGTTGGTGTTGAACTGCATGATCTGCCGCACCGAGTGACGCAGTGCCTTGGACGGAATGGTACCCAAGTGGGTGCAGTTGCCACCGACCTGGCGACGGTCATCGACCATCGCTACCTTGCGCCCTGCTTTGGCGGCGTTCATTGCCGCGCCTTCACCGGCCGGGCCGGAACCCAGCACCACTACGTCGTAGTTGTAGACAGCCATGCGTACTCCTTCAGAACTGGCCCGCAAGCCACGGTCGCTCGCGGGGCACGATCATGCCGCCGGGGCGCCATGAGAAAATTCGGGTGCAGTCTAATCAACCCTGAACGCCGCGCACATTAACCCTTGGTCGCGTCGTAGGCCAATTTTGCCCGCACTACATATGCTTCACCCATTCCCTGGCGGCAATCATCCCTGCTTGTGCTTTCACTGGCCTTTCACTGCCCGTTCGAACGCGGGCGTAGCTCGGGAGACGAAGCCTCCCTCTGCTCGAGTCACCAAAACCGCAGCCAGATCATGCGCCACGGCAAAATCCCAGCCTCGCTGTGGGCCCAGGATGAGCAGCAGCGTCGAATAGCCATCGGCCAGCAGTGCTGAGGCGTCCAGCACCGTAACGGCAGCCAGGTCATGTTCGACCGGGCGCCCGAGGCGGGCATCGAAGGTGTGCGAATAGCGCCGGCCATTCTGCTCGAAATAGTGCCGATAGTCACCCGAGGTTGATACTGAAAGGCTATTGACCGGGATGATCTGGCGGGCGATCTGACGGTCTTCGCGGGGCAGTTCCAGGGCAATACGCCAAGGGCTGCCGTCAGGCTTGCGGCCAACCGCCTTCAGCTCGCCAGTGGCCTCGGCGACAAAACTGCTGACACCCATGGCCTGCAGGCGCGCAGCGATCAAGTCGACAGCATGACCGGCGACGATGCTGTTGAAGTCGAGCTGCACCGGGGCATCCTTGCACAGGGCTCGACCTTTGACGCGCAAGTGCTGGTAACCCACGCGCTGGCGCACCTGGGCCAGTGCCTGTGGTTCGGGTACCTGCTCGTGACGGGCCTGAGGGCCGAAGCCCCACAAGTCGAGCAATGGCTCTACCGTTAGATCGAAAGCGCCATCGCTCTGCTCGGCAAGGTGCTGGCCCAGGCTGACCAACGCGAGCATGTCAGGCGGCAGGGCCAGGCACTGGCCCGCAGGCAAGCGGTTGAACTGGCTTACGATGGAATCGCCGCGGTAGGTCGAGTAGTGGTGGTCGATTTCGTGCAGGATGGTTTCCACCGCCATCTGCACCTGGGCCGGCAGCGGGCCACCAGGCTCGCGGACGTACTGGATGCTGTAGCTGCTGCCCATGGTCGGGCCACCCAGGCGCTCCAGGGTGGGGCCTTGGTTGCAGGCGGTGAGTAGCAGCAGAATGAACAGTAGGGCTGTGCGCACAGTAGGGTTTCTCGGTTGCCGGTGCTGGCCTCTTCGCGGGTAAACCCACTCCTACAGGGGCAGTCCATAATCCTGTAGGAGCGGGTTTACCCGCGAAAGGGCCGGCACTGACAACACACATTCAGAATAAAAAAAACGGGAACCCGAAGGTTCCCGTTTTTTCATTGCCTTACAAGCGAATCAGCGTGGAAACGCTGGCGGGTTCACACCAGCCATGTCTTCCATCACACGAACCACCTGGCAGCTATAACCGAATTCGTTGTCGTACCAGACGTACAGAACAACGCGGTTGTCGTTGGCGATGGTCGCTTCTGCGTCAACCACACCGGCGTGGCGCGAGCCGACGAAGTCGGTCGAAACCACTTCCTGGGAGGCCACGTAGTCGATCTGCTTATGCAGCTCCGAGTGCATGGCGGTCTGGCGCAGGTACTCGTTGATCTCGTCGCGGGTGGTGGCCTTTTCCAGGTTCAGGTTCAGGATGGCCATCGAAACGTTCGGCGTCGGGACACGAATGGCGTTGCCGGTCAGCTTGCCCTTGAGCACTGGCAGTGCCTTGGCAGCAGCGGTGGCGGCGCCGGTTTCGGTGATTACCATGTTCAGCGGCGCGGCACGGCCACGGCGGCTGCCCTTGTGGAAGTTGTCGATCAGGTTCTGGTCGTTGGTGAACGAGTGAACGGTTTCGACGTGGCCGTTGACGATGCCGTACTGGTCGTTGATGGCCTTGAGCACCGGCACGATGGCGTTGGTGGTGCAGGAGGCCGCCGAGATGATCTTGTCATCGGCAGTGATATCACCGTGGTTGATACCGTGCACGATGTTCTTCAGCGCGCCCTTGCCAGGTGCGGTGAGGATCACGCGGGCAGCACCCGGGCAGGCCAGGTGCTGGCCCAGGCCGTCGGCGTCACGCCATACGCCGGTGTTGTCGACGATGAGCGCATTGTCGATGCCGTACTGGGTGTAGTCGACTTCGCTCGGGCTCTTGGCGTAGATAACCTGGATCAGGTTGCCGTTGGCAGTGATGGTGTTGTTGGCTTCGTCGATGGTGATGGTGCCATCGAACGGACCATGCACCGAGTCACGGCGCAGCAGGCTGGCACGCTTGACCAGGTCGTTTTCGGCGCCTTTGCGCACGACGATGGCACGCAGACGCAGGCCGTCACCACCACCGGTCTTCTCGATCAGGATGCGCGCCAGCAGGCGGCCGATGCGACCGAAGCCGTACAGGACAACGTCGGTGCCTTTGCGCGCCGAAGCGTTCTGCTGACCGACCACGTCGGCCAGCTCTTCACGGACGAACTGCTCGGCAGTGCGGCCATTGCCTTCCTGCTTGAACTTGTTGGCCAGCTTGCCCAGGTCGACCGATGCGGCGCCCAGTTTCAGCTCGCTCATGGCCTTGAGCAGGGGGAATGTCTCGTGGACGGACAGTTCGGTTTCGTCGGTTTGGCGGTGGCGCGCAAAGCGGTGCGCCTTGAGAATCGAGATAACCGAACGGTTGATCAGGCTGCGGCCATAAATCGAGCTCACCACATTGTTATTGCGGTAGAGCTGACCGATAAGCGGGATCATCGCTTCAGCCAGGGCTTCACGATCAATCCACTCACCAAGACACTGGTCGGGCTTCTGAGTCACGGGAACCTTCCACATGTAGGGACAGAAAAAAGGGGCTACATTATGACGCCCCAACGCGGAACCGGCAATGAGTGCCTGTCGCAGTGACGCAAGCCAGTGTTCATGCCCTTTCGAGCCTGACAGCCGGCACTGTCACCGGTACAATCGGTCTCTTTGCCGCAACGCTTGGAGTGCAATCTCCCGTGTCAGTTCTGCGCCTACCGCAAATGTCGGCCACGGCCGGCAAACAAACCTGGGGCAACCTGCCCGGTGCCGCCCTCAGCCTTGCCATCGCCGAAGCCGCCAGCAGCGCTGGCCGCTTCACCCTGCTGCTGACGGCCGACAGCCAGGCCGCCGACCGTCTGGAGCAGGAGCTGCGCTTCTTTGCCCCGGACCTGCCCGTGCTGCCGTTCCCCGACTGGGAAACCCTGCCCTACGACCTGTTCTCGCCGCACCAGGACATCATCTCCCAGCGCATCGCCAGCCTGTACCGCCTGCCGGAGCTGAGCCACGGCATCCTCGTGGTGCCGATCACCACCGCCCTGCACCGCCTGGCGCCCACGCGTTTTCTGCTGGGCAGCAGCCTGGTGCTGGATGTGGGCCAGACCATCGACGTGGAACAGATGCGCCTGCGCCTGGAGGCCAGCGGTTATCGTTGTGTCGACACCGTCTACGAGCATGGCGAGTTCGCCGTGCGCGGCGCGCTGATCGACCTGTTCCCGATGGGCAGCAAACTGCCCTACCGCATCGACCTGTTCGATAACGAGATCGAGACGCTGCGCACCTTCGACCCCGAGACCCAGCGCTCGATCGACAAGGTGGATTCGGTGCGCCTGCTGCCAGCACGCGAATTCCCGATGCAGAAGGAAGAAGTGACCCGCTTCAAGGCACGCTTTCGCGAGCGCTTCGACGTCGACTTCCGCCGCAGTGCAATCTTCCAGGACCTGGCCAGCGGCATCATCCCCGCCGGTATCGAGTACTACCTGCCGCTGTTCTTCGAAGAAACCTCGACCCTGTTCGACTACCTGCCGACCGACACCCAGGTGTTCTCGCTACCCGGTGTGGAACAGGCCGCCGAGCACTTCTGGAACGACGTGCGCGGGCGTTATGAAGACCGCCGCGGCGACCTCAGCCGGCCGCTGTTGCCGCCGGCCGAGCTGTTCCTGCCGGTGGAAGATTGCTTCACCCGGCTCAAGCAGTGGCCCCGGGTGGTGGTCAGCAGCGAAGAGCTGGAGCCTGGCGTGGGCCGCGAGCGCTTCCCGGCGCGCGCCCTGCCCAACCTGGCCATCGAGGCCAAGGCCAACCAGCCGCTGGCCGAGCTGGCCAACTTCCTCGACCAGTTCCCCGGCCGCGTGCTCTTCACTGCCGAATCAGCGGGCCGCCGGGAAGTGCTGCTGGAACTGCTCGAACGGCTGAAGCTGCGCCCGCATACCGTCGAAGGCTGGGACGACTTCATTACCGGTGCCGAGCGCCTGGCGATCACCATCGCCCCGCTGGACGACGGCCTGCTGCTGGACGACCCAGGCCTGGCCCTGATTGCCGAAAGCCCACTGTTCGGCCAGCGGGTGATGCAGCGCCGGCGCCGTGACAAGCGCGGCGAAACCGCCAACGACGCGGTCATCAAGAACCTCACCGAGCTGCGCGAAGGCGCGCCGGTGGTGCACATCGACCATGGTGTCGGCCGCTACCTTGGCCTGGCCACCCTGGAAATCGACGGCCAGGCCGCCGAATTCCTGACGCTGGAATACGCCGAGAACGCCAAGCTGTATGTGCCGGTGGCCAACCTGCACCTGATCGCCCGCTACACCGGCAGCGACGACGCCCTGGCACCGCTGCACCGGCTGGGTTCGGAGGCCTGGCAGAAAGCCAAGCGCAAGGCCGCCGAACAGGTCCGCGACGTGGCCGCCGAACTGCTCGACATCTATGCTCGCCGCGCCGCGCGCAAGGGCTACGCGTTTGCCGACCCGTCGGCTGACTACGCCACCTTCAGCGCCGGCTTCCCGTTCGAGGAGACCCCGGACCAGCAGGCCGCCATCGAGGCCGTGCGCGCCGACATGCTGGCACCCAAGCCAATGGACCGCCTGGTCTGTGGCGACGTGGGCTTCGGCAAGACCGAAGTGGCCATGCGCGCGGCGTTCATCGCCGTGCACAGTGGCCGCCAGGTGGCCGTGCTGGTGCCCACCACCCTGCTTGCCCAGCAGCATTACAACAGCTTCCGCGACCGCTTTGCCGACTGGCCCGTGACCGTGGAAGTGATGAGCCGCTTCAAGTCGGCCAAGGAAGTGGCCGCCGCCGCCGCGGACCTTGCCGAAGGCAAGATCGACATCCTCATCGGCACCCACAAGCTGCTGCAGGACGACGTGCGCTTCAAGGACCTGGGCCTGGCCATCATCGATGAAGAGCACCGCTTTGGCGTGCGCCAGAAAGAACAGCTGAAGGCGCTGCGCAGCGAGGTCGATATCCTCACCCTGACCGCCACGCCGATTCCGCGCACGCTGAACATGGCGGTGGCGGGCATGCGCGACCTGTCGATCATCGCCACGCCGCCAGCACGCCGCCTGTCGGTGCGCACCTTCGTCATGGAACAGAACAAGAGCACGGTCAAGGAGGCGCTGCTGCGCGAACTGTTGCGCGGTGGCCAGGTGTATTACCTGCACAACGATGTGAAAACCATCGAAAAATGCGCCGCCGACCTTGCCGAGCTGGTGCCCGAGGCACGCATCGGCATCGGCCACGGGCAAATGCGCGAACGCGAGCTGGAACAGGTGATGAGCGATTTCTACCACAAGCGCTTCAACGTGCTGGTGGCCTCGACCATTATCGAAACCGGTATCGACGTGCCCAGCGCCAACACCATCGTCATCGAGCGCGCCGACAAGTTCGGCCTGGCCCAGCTGCACCAGCTGCGTGGCCGGGTTGGCCGTAGCCACCACCAGGCCTACGCCTACCTGCTTACACCTACCCGTCAGAAGGTGAGCGCCGACGCCGAAAAGCGTCTGGAGGCAATCGCCAACACGCAAGACCTTGGCGCAGGCTTTGTGCTGGCCACCAACGACCTGGAAATCCGCGGTGCCGGCGAGCTGCTGGGCGAAGGCCAGAGCGGGCAGATCCAGGCGGTGGGCTTCACCCTGTACATGGAAATGCTCGAACGTGCGGTCAAGGCAATCCGTAAAGGTACCCAGCCGAACCTTGAGCAACCACTGGGCGGCGGCCCGGAGATCAACCTGCGCCTGCCGGCACTGATCCCCGAGGACTACCTGCCTGACGTGCATGCGCGCCTGATCCTGTACAAACGCATCGCCTCGGCTGCCGACGAAGAAGGCCTCAAGGACTTGCAGGTGGAGATGATCGACCGCTTCGGCTTGTTGCCAGAGCCGACCAAGAACCTGATGCGCCTGACGTCACTCAAGCTGCACGCGGAAAAGCTCGGCATCAAGAAAGTCGATGCAGGGCCCAACGGTGGCAAGCTTGAGTTCGAAGCCGAAACACCGGTCGACCCACTGACCCTGATCAAGCTGATCCAGGGTCAGCCCAAACGTTACAAGTTCGAAGGGGCCACCCAGTTCCGCTTCCTGGTACCGATGGAACGCCCCGACGAACGTTTCAATACCCTGGAGGCGCTGTTCGAGCGCCTGACCCCACAGCCTGCCTAAGGAAGACTCATGCGTGCCATCCGTTGCCTGACCCTGCTGCTGGCGCTGTTCGCCCCAGCTGCCTTCGCCGAAGGCCTGTATCAGGTAGAAATGATTCTGGTGCGGCAGAACAGCGTGCCCGCCTTCACCAGCCCGTTCGCCCCCGAAGACTGGAGCGCTGGCGCCCCACGCCTGGCGAAAGATGCCGAGCGCCCCCCAGCACTGGAAGATGAAGCCACCCGCCTGGAAGCCACCGCCGACTACACGGTGCTGATGCACAAGGCCTGGCAACAGCAGGTGGGCAGCGAACCCAGCCGCATCGCCCTGGGCGAAGGCACCGAACAGTTCGGGCACTTCCCGATCGAAGGCAACCTGAGCATCGCTGAAGGCCGCTTCATCACCGTCGAGGCCAACTTCTGGGTCAACCAGCTGGATGGCAACGGCAGCGTGCTGCAAAGCGAGCAGTTCAGGCAGAGCAACAGCAACGTCAAGGGCGGCCAGCTGACCTTTCTCGACGGCGGGCACCTGGCGGTGCTGCTGAAGGTGACCCCACCAGGCACGCCGAAAATGCCGGTGATGGACCCGGAGATGATGGAGCAGTAAGCCCATGAAGGACGATGCCGCCGAAATGGTGAACGCCTATCCGAACTGGATTCAATCGTTCAGCAAAGCTGCCCTGCAGCGCGGTGAGCGCTATGCCGAGGAAGGCAGGGCCGAACTGGAAGGCATTCATGGGCCAACCATAACGGCCAGTTGCCAAGGGAGCGGCAGCAACCACTACCGGCAACACATCAAATTGCACGTAGCGGGCGGCCGCTGCCATGTGCGCGGTGACTGCGATTGCCCGGTACGGCAAAACTGCAAGCATTGCGCCGCTGTCCTTTTCTGCGTCAGCGAGCGATTTTCCAGCAGTAAGGACACGCAAGCCAACCCGGGCGCCTTGTCTGCCGAACTGCAGCACTGGTTGAGCGGCCTGGAGCAGGCCCCGCCCAAAGCCGACGCTACCGAAGAAAAACGCGGGCGCATGGTGTGCTATCAGCTGCAACTTACCGACGATGCCGGCTGCGCCCTGCTTGTGCGCAAGGGCACGCGAACGGAGGACGGCATCCGCTTCAGCCGCGTCCAGTCCCTTTACGATTTTCTCTACGAGCCACCGCGCTTCGTAACAGACGAAGACATCCGCATTCTGCGCCTGCTCTCGGCCCTGAATCAGGGCGGCGGCCAGGATCGCGGCTACCGACTGAAGGGCCATGAAGGTGGCGAGCTGTTCCAGCGCGCCCTCGAAACCGGCCGAATGTTCTTCGATACCGACCTCCCCCTGCTGCATGAAGGCCCGGTGCGTCACGCCGAGTTTCGCTGGGTACGCCTGGACAACGGAAATTACCGGGGGCGGTGGTACAGCGGCGAAGCGATGCTGCGCTGCGTCATCCCGCTGCTGCCGCTTTACTACCTGGACCTGCCAACCCGTGAAGTGGGCAAGGTCGAGCACAGCCTGGATCCGCACGTCGCCGTGCAGCTGACTATTGCACCCGATGTACCGGAACACCTGGTCGTACCCCTGAGCCACAAGCTCAATGCCCTCAGCCACAAGGTGCCGACCCCGACGCAAGTGCAGGAGCAGTTGCTCGATAACATCCAGCCAAAGCCCCTTCTTGCTCTCGGCAGCCTTGAATACACCGCCTACATGCCAAAAACCGGTCGCATGCAACGGCAGATGCAACATCGCGCCGCATTGGCGTTCGATTATGACGGTTTGCAGGCCAGCGGCACCGACGAAAAGCCGCTGACCCGCCTGGCAGGCAGCACCAGCCAGCGCATTCGCCGCCAGCCTCAAGCCGAGCAGACGCTGCGCCAGATGCTGCGCGATTTCGGCTTCAAACCCGCTACACGGCAGAGCAAGGCCCTACCCGACAGCGCCGGCGAAATGTACCAGTTGCCTGACGACGAAGCCTGGCTGCGCTTTGCCCGCGAGGGCCTGCCACGCCTGCGCGAAGCCGGTTGGGACATCGACATTCACCGCGACTTCGCCTTCAACCTGCAGGAGGTGGACGACTGGTATGCAACCATCGACGAAGCGCCCGGCCATGAATGGTTCGACCTGGAATTAGGCATCGTGGTCGATGGCCAGCGCCACAGCCTGCTGCCGATCGTGTTGCACCTGCTGCGCAGCAGCCCGGAGCTGCTACGCCCCAGCGAACTGGCCCGGCGCAGCGATGATGAACATCTGCTGATCGACCTCAACCGCGGCCGTCTCGATGCCCCGGCTTTGCGCGTCGCCCTGCCCTACGGCCGCATCAAGGCAGTCATGGGCACCCTGGGCGAGCTGTACCTGCACGAGGACACGGCAGGCCCGTCCCTGCGCATGGAGCGTGCCGACGCCGCGCGCCTGAACGAAATCGAAGGCCTGCCCCTGCACTGGGAAGGTGGCGAGCACGTGCGCGACCTGGGCCGCCGCTTGCGCGATGCCCGCGACCTGCAGGTAGAACCGCCCATCGGGCTGCAGGCCAGCTTGCGACCTTATCAGCAGCAAGGCCTGAACTGGCTGCAGGCCCTGCGCGAGATGGGTACCGGCGGCATCCTCGGCGACGACATGGGCCTGGGCAAGACCCTGCAGGCCTTGGCCCATCTGCTGCTGGAGAAACAGTCCGGGCGCCTGAGTGCACCAGCCCTGGCAGTCATGCCGACCAGCCTCATTCCCAACTGGCTGGACGAAGCCCAGCGCTTCGCCCCCGACCTGCGCGTCCTGGCACTGCATGGGCCGGGGCGCAGCAAGCACTTCTCCAAGCTGCATGAGTACGATCTGGTCCTGACCACTTACGCCCTGATGCCGCGCGACCTCGAACAGCTGCGCCCCCAGGCCTGGCACGTGCTGATACTGGACGAGGCGCAAAACATCAAGAGCAGCAGCAGCAAGGCTGCCCTCGCCGTCTGCGAGCTACAGGCCGGGCAGCGTTTGTGCCTGACCGGCACGCCGATGGAAAACAACCTGGGCGAGCTGTGGTCGATCTTCCACTTCCTGATGCCCGGCTGGCTGGGCGACCTGAAGCGCTTCAACCAGGATTACCGCAACCCGATCGAACGCCACGGTGACAGCGAGCGCATGGCCCACCTGGCCAGCCGCATCCGGCCGTTCCTGCTGCGCCGCACCAAGGAGCAGGTGGCCACAGAACTGCCGGCCAAGACCGAGATGGTGCACTGGGTCGAGCTCAGTGATGCCCAGCGCGATACATATGAAGCCGTGCGAGTGGCCATGGACCAGAAAGTCCGCGACGAAATCGCCCGCAATGGCGCCGCACGCAGCCAGATCGTGATCCTCGACGCGTTGCTCAAGCTGCGCCAGGTATGCTGTGACCTGCGCCTGGTCAAGGGGGTAGAAAGCAAAGGCAACCAGGCCGACAAGGGCAAGCTGGGTGCGCTGCTGGAAATGCTCGAAGAACTGCTCAGCGAAGGGCGTCGGGTGTTGTTGTTCTCACAGTTCACCTCGATGCTGGCGCTGATCGAGCAGGAGCTTGAGAAGCGCAAAATCCGCTACAGCCTGCTGACCGGCGACACTCGCGACCGTCGCACGCCAGTGCAGCAGTTCCAGCAAGGTGAAAGCGAAGTGTTCCTGATCAGCCTCAAGGCTGGGGGCGTAGGCTTGAACCTGACGGCGGCGGACACCGTGATCCACTTCGACCCCTGGTGGAACCCGGCCAGCGAAAACCAGGCTACCGACCGTGCCTACCGCATCGGCCAGGACAAGCCGGTGTTCGTGTTCAAGCTGATTACCCGGGGTACGGTGGAAGAGAAGATCCAGTTGTTGCAGCAGGAAAAGGCAGCACTGGCAGCCAGCCTGCTGGACGGCGGGCAGGCTGGACAATGGCGGCTTGGCGATGAAGAAATCGAGGCCCTGTTTGCGCCATTGCCCGGGAAGCGCGGGCGGTAGGCCAAAGGGGGATAGAGCGTAGGAGCGGGTTCACCCGCGAATGGGCCGGCCCTGCTGGCCAATCTCCACCTGCCGCTCACCGTTGCCGCCGCTACCGTATTCGCGGGTAAACCCGCTCCTACAACGGATCAGGGGTGGACACAGGTCGGTGGTTGGGCACAGGCCGCGTGTAGGAGCGGGTTCACCCGCGAATGGGCCGGGCCTGCTGGCCAATCTCCACCTGCCGTTCACCGCTGCCGCCGCTACCGTATTCGCGGGTAAACCCGCTCCTACGACGGATCAGGGGTGGACACAGGTCGGTGGTTGGGCACAGGCCGCGTGTAGGAGCGGGTTTACCCGCGAAAGGGCCGGCCCTGCCGACCAATCTCCACCCGCCGTTCACCGTTGCCGCCGCTACCGTATTCGCGGGTAAACCCGACTTGTGGGAACGAACAGGCCCGCGCAGTCAATCGACCAGCTGAGCTTCCTTCAATGCCCCCAACGCCTCCAGCCAGCGCGGCTGCTGGCGATAATCGGTTCGCGCAAACCCTTGCCCACGCATCCGCGCAATCCGCGGCGACGGCTTGACCTTCATGCGCTGCGCTGCACTCAGCGCCAGCTCCGCCGCCGCCCGGTCATTGCACACCAGGCCCATATCACAACCGGCGCTCAGCGCCGCTTCGATACGGCTGGCTGCATCGCCCACCACATGCGCACCGGCCATCGACAGGTCATCACTGAAGATCACCCCGTCAAAACCCAGCTCGCCACGCAGGATGTCCTGCAACCAACGCCGCGAGAAGCCAGCGGGCTGGTTGTCAACCTGCGGGTAGATGACATGCGCCGGCATCACTGCCGCCAGTTGCCCACTCAGGCGGGTAAACGGCACCAGGTCGGCCTGGCGCAGTTGTTCCAGGCTGCGTTCATCAGTGGGGATGGCCACGTGCGAATCGGCTTCGGCCCAGCCATGCCCCGGGAAATGCTTGCCACAGGCAGCCATACCCGCCGCATTCATGCCACGGATGAACGCGCCGGCCAGGCGCGTTGCAAGCAGCGGGTCACCCTCGAACGCGCGGCTGCCCACCACGGCGCTACGCTGGTGGTCCAGGTCGAGCACCGGAGCGAAGCTGAGGTCCAGGCCAACCGCAAGCACCTCAGTCGCCATCAGCCAGCCGCACTGCTCAGCCAGGTACTCAGCATTGTCGTTATCGGCCAGCGCACGCATGGCCGGCAGGCGCACAAAGCCCTGGCGCAGACGCTGTACGCGCCCGCCTTCCTGGTCCACTGCCAGGATCAGATCGGGGCGAATGGCGCGGATGGACGCGCACAGTTCGCGCACCTGGCGCGGGCTGTCGATATTGCGGGCGAAGATGATCAGGCCAGCCACTTCCGGCTGGCAAAGCAGTTGACGGTCTTCGGCGGTCAGCCATTTACCGGCGATATCCACCATCAGGGAGCCTTGCAGGCTGACAGTCATGGGTAATCCTTCATTGAAGACAGAGAGAGGCCCACCGAGGGGCAGCAGACACCGGCAGACACGCGCCGTTGGCCACAGGCGAAGCCGTACAGGCACTGGTCAGCAAGGGAGATGCGAAGTAGATCGAAATCGGGCATGGGCGCTAGCTTAGCGGAAGCGCCCCGCCACGCCCAGCCTTCAGGCCTTGGCGGTAGCCGAACCGGTCTTTGTGCGCGGGCGTAGCTGCGCAGTGGCCATCGCCTCGTCGGTCACACCGCTGTCAGCGCGCATGCCTGCCGCCAGGAACGGCACCATCAGGCGCATCACCTGCTCGATCGAGGTGTTGATGCCGAAGTCGGTCTCGGCAATCGCCCGCAGGGCCTTGATACCGGACATGCTGAAGGCCGCGGCACCCAGCATGAAGTGCACACGCCAGAACAGTTCCAGTGGCGGAATGCGTGGCGCAGCCTCGTTCACCAGCAGCATGTAGCGGCGGAACACCTTGCCGTACATGTCTTCCAGATAGCGCCGCAGGTGACCCTGGCTCTGGCTGAACGCCAGGCCCAGCAGGCGCATGAAGATCGACAGGTCGTTGTTGCTGCGCGGCTGCACGGCCAGCGCCTGCTCTACGAGCATTTCCAGCAGTTCTTCGAGGCTGGGCTTGTGCTCCGGCTTGGCCTGGCGGCGCTCCAGCTCACGCTCCAGACTGGCGCAGAATGGGCCGAGGAAACGCGAGAAAACGGCCTGGATCAGCGCCTTCTTGGAGCCGAAATGATAGTTGACTGCCGCCAGGTTGACCCCGGCCTTGCTGGTAATCAGCCGCAACGAGGTTTCGGCGAACCCCCTTTCCGCGAACAGCTGCTCGGCAGCGTCGAGAATGCGTTCAACGGTTTCCGATTGGGCCATGACTACTCCGACTACTCCGTCAGACAAACAGGTGTTTGAAACATACGTTTCAGCCCTGCTTCTGTCAAGGCTCGGTGACTGGGCGGTCGCCATTTAAAAGGTGCAAGCTGGAAGCTGCAAGCGTGAAGTGACAGCAACACCCGCCGGATATCGCGAAATCGCTTCTGGGGTGGCTGAAAAGCGCAGGAGGACTGCCGTTTCGCCCTTTCTTGCAGCTTGGCGCTTGCAGCGGGCCCGACACTGTATATAATCCCAGTCACTGTACAAAAAGACAGAGCGCTTACCATGTTGAAACTGACGCCACGCCAAGCCGAAATTCTCGCGTTCATCAAGCGCTGCCTGGAAGACAACGGCTTCCCGCCTACCCGCGCCGAGATTGCTCAGGAGCTGGGCTTCAAGTCGCCCAATGCCGCCGAGGAGCACCTCAAGGCCCTTGCCCGCAAGGGCGCGATCGAAATGACGCCGGGCGCTTCCCGCGGCATCCGCATCCCTGGCCTGGAAGCCAAGGCCGAAGAAGCCGGCCTGCCCATCATCGGCCGGGTCGCTGCCGGTGCGCCGATTCTTGCCGAACAGCACATCGAGCAATCCTGCAACATCAACCCTGCCTTCTTCCACCCCCAAGCCGACTATTTGCTGCGCGTACACGGCATGAGCATGAAGGACGTCGGCATCTTCGACGGTGACCTGCTGGCGGTGCACACCTGCCGTGAAGCCCGCAACGGCCAGATCGTTGTGGCGCGCATCGGTGACGAAGTCACCGTCAAGCGCTTCAAGCGCGAAGGCAGCAAAGTCTGGCTGCTTGCCGAAAACCCCGAATTCGCCCCCATCGAAGTCGACCTGAAAGAACAGGAGCTGGTGATCGAGGGCTTGAGCGTCGGCGTCATTCGCCGCTGATCCAGGAGGCGTCATGCAGCAGTTCATTCACGCACCCGAGCAAGCCCAGTTGCCCCTGTTCGAAGCATTCCTCGCCCAGCCCGTGCTGCCAGGCCTGAAAGCCAGGGAACCGGCGCGCAAGAGCAGCCAGCCCGAGCTGTTCAGCGAACTGTCGCTGCGCGGCGCCCCTGGCCACTGCCAAAGCCTGCTGGCCCCCGTGCTGCGCGAACTGAGCGAAGAGGACGAGGCCCGCTGGCTGACCCTGATCGCCCCACCGCCAAGCCTGACCCAGGCCTGGCTGCGCGATGCCGGGCTCAACCGTGAACGTATTCTGCTGCTGCAACCCCGCAGCAATCAAAGCGCGCTGCAACTGGCCTGTGAGGCTTTGCACCTGGGCCTCAGCCACACCGTGGTGAGCTGGCTGGGCAACGTCAATGCCACTGCACGCCAACAACTGCTACGTGCAGCCAGTGCCGGAAACGCACAAAGCCTGAACATCCGCCTCGGCTGATGTTCAGGCTTTGCCTGTCACTTCAAATAGCCTGATACGCTGCTGCACACTCAGTGCAGCACACGCGGCCCTTCATCACGCTCGAGCTCGCCATCCATCAGGCGACCGGCCATCTGCACGCCCACACTGAGCATGGCCTTTGCCACTTCCACATGCTGACCCTGCAGGAACACCTTGGCGTCTTCCGAGAAATCCAGGGTTACCAGAGAGCCCTCATCCTCGGCGCGACGAAGTTCGATGCGGCCGTCAGGCAACTCGACAATTTCCAGAAAAGACGTAGACATAAATGGCAGTTCTCCGCGAAAGGCGATTATTGTACCAGCCGTTGCGGCTATCAGCACTCACTCAACGCGTCACGGAAACGTCTCACCAAACTTTTAAGGTCATTGCGCCAGCTTTCCAGCTCGGCACGCGACAGCGCTGGATGCTCAGGCTCATCAAGATTGACAGCTTGAATCAGGGGCTGGGTAACGTCGGTTTTCGGCGCTTTTCTGGCGACCGGTGGTCGGAACAAATCGGCATAAGCACCGAGCATTTGCGCCAGCCAGGTTTCCCGCTGGCGGGCCAGCTCCAGCAACTCGGCCACTTCCGGGATGGCGATACCGTTCAGGGCATCGTCAGCCAGGGCTTGCTCCACCGTTGCGACAACCGGCAGGCGGTAAAAGCCCCCGATCTCATGGCACAGCCCCAACAAAGCGCCATACAGGTGGAACAGCGCCGACTCGCGCTCAGCCTGGACCAGACCTTGGGCATTCATGGCCTGGCTTTGTTCAGCCTTGGCCATGGACTCGAGGGCGAGGCCGGCGAAGAACAGTTTCTGGTTGGTACGGGTGTAGAGTTCCTGGGCCATTTCAGTGCCCTCCCATAAGGCTACAAGGCGGATATCTGCATCATAAATGATTGGGGCCGCTTTGCGCCCCTTCGCGGGCTTGCCCGCTCCCACCAGTACAGCGCCACATTCAATGGCGGCGCGATACCTGTGGGAGCGGGCAAGCCCGCGAAGGGGCGCAAAGCGGCCCCAAATCACAGCACCGATGGATCAGCGCTTGTCTTCAACCTTCCAGGCATTGCCGTCGTAGAACGCCTTCCAGCCGGTCGGCTTGCCATCGACCTCGGACTGCACGTACTGCTCCTTGGTCTTGCGGCTGTAGCGAATCACCGCCGGGCGGCCATCCGGGTCTTTCTGCGGCGCATCGCACAGGAAGTGGTACTTCGGGTCGATCTCATGCTTGTGCGGCACAATCTCCAGCACCAGCGGCGCACGGGTTTCGCGGTTCTTGGGGAACTGGCTGGCAGCCAGGAACAACCCGGAAGCACCGTCGCGCAGCACGTAGGTATCGTCGACCTTCTCGCACTTGAGCTCCGGCATGTCCACCTTGTCCATCTTCGGTGGCGCCGCCTCGCCGCTCTTGAGCAGCTTGCGGGTGTTCTTGCACGTTGGGTTGGTGCAGCCGAAGAACTTGCCGAAACGGCCGGTCTTCAACTGCATCTCGCTACCGCACTTGTCGCACTCCAGGCTCGGCCCTTCGTAACCCTTGATGCGGTAGTTGCCTTCTTCGATCTCGTAACCGGCGCAATCCGGGTTGTTACCGCAGATGTGCAGCTTGTGTTTCTCGTCCAGCAGGTAGGCGTCCATCGCCGTGGCGCAGATCGGGCAACGGTGCTTGCCCAGCAACACGCGCGATTCCGACTCGCCCTCGTCGTCAGCGGCAATCTCGTCGCCCGGCACCAGGTTGACGGTAGCCTTGCAGCGCTCTTTCGGCGGCAGGCTGTAGCCAGAGCAACCCAGGAACACACCTGTAGAGGCCGTGCGAATCATCATCGGCCGACCACATTCCTTGCACGGAATGTTGGTCATGGTCGGCTGGTTGGCGCGCATGCCGTCTTCGCTGGACTCGGCAGTCTGCAGCTTTTTGCTGAAATCGCCGTAGAACTCGTCGAGCACGTTTTTCCAGTCACGCTCGCCCTGGGCCACGTCGTCGAGGTTCTCTTCCATGTCGGCGGTAAAGCCGTAGTCCATCAGGTTGGAGAAGCTCTCCGACAAACGCTCGGTGACGATGTCGCCCATCTTCTCGGAGTAGAAGCGGCGGTTGTGCAGCGTCACATAGCCACGGTCCTGGATGGTGGAAATGATCGCCGCGTAGGTCGATGGGCGGCCAATGCCGCGCTTTTCCATTTCCTTGACCAGGCTGGCTTCGGTAAAGCGTGCAGGTGGCTTGGTGAAGTGCTGGCTCGGGTCGATCTGGATCAGCTTGAGTGCTTCACCCTGCACCATCTCTGGCAGCACGTCGTCTTCGCCGGGCTTGCTCTGCTGTGGCAGCACACGGGTGTAACCGTCGAACTTGAGGATGCGGCCCTTGGCACGCAGCTCGAAATCGCCGGCCGCGACGGTAACGCTGGTGGACAGGTACTGCGCTGGCGGCATCTGGCACGCCAGGAACTGGCGCCAGATCAGCTCGTACAGGCGCTCGGCGTCACGCTCCATGCCGCTGAGCTTGGTCGGGTGGGTATTCACGTCAGAAGGCCGAATCGCTTCGTGCGCCTCCTGGGCGCCCTCCTTGCTGCCGTAAACCAGTGGCGCCTCCGGCAGGTACTGCTTGCCGAACTCCCGCTCGATGTAGCTGCGTGCCATATCCAGGGCGTCAGCCGACAGGTTGGTCGAGTCGGTACGCATGTAGGTGATGTAACCAGCTTCGTACAAGCGCTGGGCCATCATCATGGTTTTCTTCACACCGAAGCCCAGGCGGTTACTGGCCGCTTGCTGCAAGGTGGACGTAATGAACGGTGCCGATGGCTTGCTGCTGGTCGGGCGGTCTTCGCGCTTGACCACGCTGTAGCTGGAAGCCTTGAGCTTTTCCAGCGCAGCCATGGCCTGAGCTTCGTTCAGCGGCTTGAAGGCCTCGCCCTTCTCGCGCGCCACCTCGAAACGCACCTTGGCGTTCTTGGCAGTGCCGAGGTCGGCGTGGATCTCCCAGTACTCTTCCGGGATGAACGCGCGGATCTCACGCTCGCGCTCTACCACAAGCTTTACCGCTACCGACTGCACACGGCCAGCGGACAGACCGCGGGCAATCTTGGCCCACAGCAGCGGCGAAACCATGTAACCGACCACGCGGTCGAGGAAACGCCGCGCCTGCTGGGCGTTGACCCGGTCGATGTCCAGCTCGCCTGGCTGCGAGAACGCTTCCTGAATGGCCTTCTTGGTAATTTCGTTGAACACCACGCGCTTGTAGCGGGTGTCGTCACCCCCGATGGCCTCGCGCAGGTGCCAGGCAATGGCTTCCCCTTCGCGGTCCAAGTCGGTTGCGAGATAGATGGTGTCGGCATCCTTGGCCAGGCGGCGCAGCTCTTCGATCACCTTTTCCTTGCCAGGCAGGATCTCGTACTTGGCCTTCCAGCCATGGTCGGGGTCGACGCCCATGCGCGCCACCAGCTGGCGGCGGGCCTTCTCTTTCGGCGAAAGCGCCGGCGCCTCACCCGCAGCCTTGCCACGCTTGGCGGCCGGCTCTTTGCTCGCGCTGGCCGAACCGCTGGTGGGGAGGTCTCGGATATGGCCGATACTCGACTTCACCACGTACTGGTTGCCCAGGTACTTGTTGATGGTCTTGGCCTTGGCCGGGGATTCCACAATGACCAGCGATTTGCCCATGGATCGGAGTATTCCTGAATCTGAAGATAAAAAACGCGCCAAGTGCCAGACGCGGCACCGCTATATATAGTGGCAAAAGTGTGAGGTCAAGCTCGGACGATCACGCGTGCGACTTGCCCAGCAACCCGGGCAGCCCCTCTTCGGCCTTGACCAAAGCAAAGCGTGGCACCTGCTCGCCGTCAAATTCGACGGACTCCTGGAACATCGACAGGGGACGTACCCAGAAGCTGTAATCACCATACAGGCATTGGTAGAACACCATCCACTCTTCGGTTTCGGAGTGCCGCGCAACACTGAAGACACGGTACTCAGGCCCTTTGTAATGCCGGTATACGCCTGGTTGTATCTGCATGCTGCACACCTCCTGAATAAAACCTGAAAAAACAAAACCGGGGCACTAGGCCCCGGCTGCTGTCCCGCTACGCGATCAGACGCGTTCGAAGACAGTGGTGATACCTTGGCCCAGGCCGACGCACATGGTCGCAACACCCAGCGTACCGCCATTTTGCTTCATGACGTTGAGCAGGGTGCCGGAAATCCGCGCCCCGGAGCAACCGAACGGGTGGCCCAAAGCAATGGCGCCGCCGTGCAGGTTAACCTTCTCATCCATCTTGTCGAGCACTTTCAAGTCTTTCAGCACGGGCAGGGCCTGTGCAGCGAAGGCTTCGTTGAGCTCGATGAAGTCGATATCGGCCATGGTCAAGCCCGCACGCTTGAGGGCTTTCTGGGTCGATGGCACCGGGCCGTAGCCCATGATTGCCGGGTCTACACCGGCCACGGCCATCGAACGGATCACCGCCAATGGCTGGATACCCAGGTCCATGGCACGCTGACCGGACATGACGATCATGCACGAGGCGCCGTCGGTGATCTGCGACGAGGTACCGGCCGTGACCGTACCGCCTTTCGGGTTGAACGCAGGCTTGAGCGACGCCAGGCCTTCGAGGGTGGTTTCCGGGCGAATGGTTTCGTCGAAATCGAACACCTTCAGGAAGCCGTTCTCGTCGTAGCCCTGCATCGGGATGATCTCATCCCTGAACTTGCCTTCGACCGTGGCTTTGTGGGCCAGCTGGTGTGAGCGCAAGCCGAACAGGTCCTGCTGCTCACGGGTGATGCCGTGCATCTTGCCAAGCATTTCTGCAGTCAGGCCCATCATCCCGGAAGCCTTGGCGGCATGCAAGGACAGGTGCGGGTTGGGGTCGACGCCGTGCATCATGCTGACGTGGCCCATGTGCTCCACGCCACCCACCACGAACACATCACCGTTACCGGTCATGATCGCCTGGGCAGCCGTGTGCAGGGCGCTCATGGACGAGCCGCACAGGCGGCTGACGGTCTGCGCCGCAGAGGTGTGCGGGATCGGGGTCATCAGCGAAGCCATGCGGGCGATGTTCCAGCCCTGCTCCAGGGTCTGGTTGACGCAGCCCCAGATCACGTCCTCGACTTCTTTCGGGTCGACCTTGCCGTTGCGTTCCAGCAGTTTGCTGATCAGGTGCGCCGACATGTCTTCAGCGCGGGTATTGCGGTGCATGCCACCCTTGGAGCGGCCCATTGGCGTGCGACCGAAGTCGACAATCACCACGTCTCTTGGATTCAGGCTCATATCAAATCTCTCGCTCTAGCTCGTTGACCGCTCAGTTGAAGAAGCGCTGGCCGTTCTTGGCCATTTCACGCAGCTTGGCGGTCGGGTGGTACAGCGGCCCCAGGTCGGCGTACTGATCGGCCAGGGCAACGAATTCGGCCACACCGATCGAGTCGATGTAACGCAGCGCACCACCGCGGAAGGGAGGGAAACCAATGCCGTAGACCAAGCCCATGTCAGCTTCGGCGGCGGTTTCGACGATGCCGTCTTCCAGGCAACGCACGGTCTCAAGGCACAGCGGGACCATCATCCAGTTGATGATGTCTTCGTCAGTGACTTCACGCTGCTCGAACACGATAGGCTTGAGCACGTCGAGCACGGCGGCATCGAAGACCTTCTTCGGTTTGCCGCGCTTGTCGGTTTCGTAGGCGTAGAAGCCCTTGCCGTTCTTCTGGCCCAGGCGGTTGGCCTCGTACAGCGCATCAACGGCCGAGCGACGCTCGTCCTTCATGCGGTCCGGGAAACCTTCGGCCATCACATCGCGGCCATGGTGACCGGTGTCGATGCCGACCACGTCCATCAGGTAGGCCGGGCCCATCGGCCAGCCGAACTTTTCCATGACCTTGTCGATGCGCACAAAATCGACACCGGCGCTGACCAGCCTGGCGAAACCGCCGAAGTAAGGGAACAGCACGCGGTTGACCAAAAAGCCCGGGCAGTCGTTGACCACGATCGGGTTCTTGCCCATTTTCTTGGCGTAGGCCACGGTGGTGGCGACCGCCACTTCACTGGACTTTTCGCCACGGATCACTTCAACCAGCGGCATCATGTGCACCGGGTTGAAGAAGTGCATGCCGACGAAGTTTTCCGGGCGCTTGAGCGCCTTGGCCAGCAGGTTGATGGAGATGGTCGAAGTGTTGGAAGCGAGGATCGCATCGTCCTTCACCTGGCCTTCCACTTCCGCCAGTACCGCTTGCTTGACCTTCGGGTTCTCGACCACAGCCTCGACGACGATGTCGACATTGGCGAAATCGCCATAGGACAGGGTCGGGCGAATGGCGTTGAGGGCCTCGGCCATCTTGGCCGGGGTCAGGCGGCCCTTCTCGACTCGGTTGCCAAGCAGCTTGGAGGCCTCGTTCAGACCCAGCTGAATGGCTTCCTCGCGGATGTCCTTCATCAGGATCGGCGTACCTTTGACCGCCGACTGGTAGGCGATACCGCCGCCCATGATGCCGGCGCCGAGCACGGCGGCCTGCTTCACGTCGTGGGCGATCTCGTCATGCGCCTTGGCCTTGCGCTTGAGTTCCTGATCGTTGAGGAACAAGCCGATCAGGCTCTCGGCGACCGAGGTCTTGGCCAGCTTGGCAAAGCCTGCTGCTTCGACTTCCAGGGCCTTGTCGCGACCGAAGTTGGCGGCTTTCTGGATGCTCTTGATCGCTTCGACCGGGGCCGGGTAATTCGGGCCGGCCTGGCCAGCGACGAAGCCCTTGGCAGTCTCGAAGGCCATCATCTGCTCGATGGCATTGAGCTTGAGCTTTTCCAGCTTCGGCTGGCGCTTGGCCTTGTAGTCCAGCTCGCCACTGATGGCACGCTTGATCAGGTCGAGGGCACCGGCCAGCAGCAGCTCAGGGGCGACCACGGCGTCGACGGCCCCCACTTTCAGGGCATCTTCGGCACGGTTTTCCTTGCCGGCGGCGATCCACTCGATGGCGTTGTCCGAGCCGATCAGGCGCGGCAGGCGCACGGTACCGCCGAAGCCCGGGTAGATACCCAGCTTGACTTCCGGCAGGCCGATCCTGGCGCTGGTGGACATGACCCGGTAGTCGGCCGCCAGGCACATTTCCAGGCCGCCGCCCAGCGCGATGCCGTTGATGGCGGCAACGGTCGGCACTTCGAGGTCTTCGAAGGCGTTGAAGATGCGATTGGCTTCCAGGTTGCCAGCGACCAGTTCGGCCTCAGGCAGCTTGAAGTTGTCGACGAACTCGGTGATGTCGGCGCCGACGATGAACACGTCCTTGCCACTGCTGACGATCACGCCCTTGACCGAAGCATCGGCCCGGATGGCATCGACGGCCTGGCGCAGCTCGTTCAGGGTAAGGCGGTTGAACTTGTTGACGGACTCACCCTTGAGGTCGAACTTGAGCTCGACGATGCCACTTTCAAGAGCCTTAACCGTGATGGCTTTACCTTCGTAAATCATCAACTGATCTCCACGATATGGAAGCTGAACTGTACACGCCGATCGCTGCAGCAGAAGCAGGCCTAAGCTGCCTTGCCCCAGGCACACCCGTCAGCGCGCTAGTCGGAAGTATGGCTTGGCGTCATGACATACAAACGCTCAATTCATACGCCCGTTTGATTTGGGTGTGCACACATTCTCCGAAAAGATGGGCGTTGTCAAATGCTCACGAGCACGGCGAAAACGCGACTTTCCAGTCATTTTCTATCGTCCGGGTACAAAACATGATGACAGTGATCGCCGGTCATTCATGTCAGCGATTGACCACAAGCATCGGCTGATTGCTTTGCGCTTGCGCGAAGAGCCAAGGCGACTACACTGGCACTTGCTTGAATGAATAACCCGGCCTGCCTGGCCTTTTCTGCGCAGCAGAACGCAAAGCGGCGACTTGGCACCCCACCCCTTCAGGGTTATGCCGAGCCGCCGCTTTGTCGTTACAGAACAGATTGACCAGCCTGGATGCCCCGTAGGAGCGGGTTTACCCGCGAAGCAGGCACCGCGGAGTTCGGCACCGGCTCTGCCAGAGTTCGCAGATGAATCCGCGCCTACAGGGGTCGCGCATGGGGCGGCGCTCAAGCCAAGGTTTCGAGGGCGTAGGCAACATCCTGCAACACAGCAGTATCGCCGCGCTCGGTCCAGTACAGGGCAATCATCCGCGCATCGGCCTCGACCTTGTACACACTCGCCGGCAAACGCGACAAGGCGCCCATGAAGCGTGGGTCTTCGCAGGGTTCGCGCCACTGGTTCCACCACACCCCGGGGCTGACCTGCCAGAAGCTGAAGCTGTCCTCATGCCCACGGCGCCGGGCTCGGTGATACTGCGGGCAAGGGCTTGGCGGCTCCTTTTCCAGCCAGTGCGGCCACTGCTGCGGCGCCAGCTGCATGGCCAAACCCATGCGCCGCGCCTCCAGGCGCAACTTCATCTGCTCGCTCTGCTTGCGCGAGCTGCGCAGCCAGGAAAGCGGACTGAGAATCAGCGCAAGGATTGACACCACCAGCAATACCGTCATATCAGTAGTTCCCATAAAGCGTTGCAAATGAGCTGGTTAGCCATTTTTCACGGTAGACCCGCCCTAAAGCGACCATACTTCTTCTATCGCGATTGTCAGGAGTACCGCTCATGCAATACGAACATTTGTTGGTCGCCGTCGACCTGACCGAAGAATGCGACCCGGTGATCAAGCGCGCCATGGCGCTGGCAGAGCCTTCGAAAGCCAAGGTATCCCTGGTGCACATCGTCGAGCCGATGGCCATGGCCTTCGGCGGTGACGTACCGATGGACCTGTCGCAGCTGCAACAGCAGCAGTTCGACCAGGCCAAGGAGCGCATGGACCGGCTGTTCAACAAATACCCGGAAATCAACCGCGGCGACTCGCACCTGACCTACGGCCAGCCTCGCCAGGAAATCCACCAGTTGGCCAAGGACCAGAAGTGCGACCTGATCGTGGTCGGCAGCCATGGCCGTCACGGCCTGGCGTTGCTGCTGGGCTCCACGGCCAACGATGTGCTGCACGGTGCGCCGTGTGACGTGCTGGCTGTACGCTTGCTGAAGAAGGATTGACTGGACCTGAACCGGCCTCTTCGCGGGCAAGCCCGCACATACAAGGGTATGGCACCCCCTGTAGGTGCGGCTTTACCCGCGAAGAGGCCGGAACAGGCTAACGCCCATCAGCCTTCCAGCTCAGCCCAGCGCTCTACCAAGACATCCAGCTCGCCCTGCAGCTTCTCGATCCGCGCCAGCACCGCCGAAGTTTCTGCAATCGGCCGCTGATAGAAGCCCGCCGCATTCACTTCTTCCTGGGCTTCAGCCATACGCTGCTCCAGCTCATCGATCTGCCCCGGCAGCATCTCCAGCTCACGCTGCAGCTTGTAGCTGAGCTTCTTCTTCGAAGCTTCTTCCACCACCGGCGCCGCAACAGGCTCAGGCTTGGCCTCGACCTTCTCCACCACCGCGCTGTTGAGCGCAGACTTACCGCCCTTGCTCTCGGTCACGCCCAGCAGCTTCGGCGAGCCGCCCTGGCGAATCCAGTCCTCGTAGCCGCCCACATACTCACGCACCTTGCCCTCGCCTTCGAACACCAGGGTGCTGGTCACGACGTTGTCGAGGAAGGCCCGGTCGTGGCTGACCATCAGCACGGTGCCCTTGTAGTTGGACAGCACCTCTTCCAGCAGCTCGAGGGTTTCCACGTCCAGGTCGTTGGTCGGTTCGTCGAGCACCAGCAGGTTGGCCGGCTTGCTGAACAGCTTGGCCAGCAGCAGCCGCGCACGCTCACCACCTGACAGCGCCTTGACCGGCGTGCGCGCACGCTGGGGACTGAACAGGAAGTCGCCCAGGTAGCTCAGCACGTGACGGTTCTGGCCATCGATCTCGATGAAATCACGGCCTTCGGCCAGGTTGTCGATCACGGTCTTTTCCAGGTCGAGCTGGTGGCGCATCTGGTCGAAATAGGCCACCTCAAGCTTGGTACCGCGCTCCACTTTGCCCGCAGTGGGCTCAAGGTCGCCCAGCATCATCTTGAGCAACGTGGTCTTGCCAGTGCCGTTTGCGCCCAGCAGACCGATGCGATCCTGCCGCTGCAGGACCATGGAAAAGTCCTTGACCAGCAGGGGGCCGTCCGCGTGATGGAAGCTGACATTCTCCAGCACCATCACCTGCTTGCCGGATTTGTCCGCGGCTTCGATCTGGATGTTGGCCTTGCCCTGTCGTTCACGGCGCTCGCCACGCTCCACACGCAGGGCCTTCAGTGCACGCACGCGGCCTTCGTTGCGGGTACGGCGGGCCTTGATGCCCTGGCGGATCCACACTTCTTCCTGGGCCAGGCGCTTGTCGAACAGCGCGTTGGCGGTTTCTTCGGCGGCCAGTGCGGCCTCCTTGTGCACCAGGAAGCTGGCGTAGTCACCGTTCCAGTCGATCAGGCCGCCGCGGTCCAGTTCGAGGATACGGGTGGCCAGGTTCTGCAGGAACGAACGGTCGTGGGTGATGAACAATACCGCGCCGTTGAAGCCACGCAGGGCCTCTTCGAGCCAGGCGATGGCACCGATGTCCAGGTGGTTGGTCGGTTCGTCGAGCAGCAGCAGGTCGGGCTCGGACACCAGCGCCTGGGCCAGCAGTACGCGGCGGCGCCAGCCACCGGACAGCTCGGCCAGGGTCTTGTCGGCCGGCAGCTGCAGGCGGCTGAGTGTGCTTTCCACCACCTGCTGCAGGCGCCAGCCGTCGCGGGCTTCCAGCTCGTGCTGGACGTGCATGAGTTTTTCCAGGTCTTCATCGCCCTGGATGTTCATGCTCAGGTGGTGGAACTGCGCCAGCAATTCGCCCACGCCGTCCAGACCAGCGGCTACCACGTCGAACACCGTGCGCTCGTCGGCCACCGGCAATTCCTGTGGCAACTCACCGATCTTCAGGCCAGGAGCACGCCAGATTTCACCGTCGTCGCCCTTCTGCTCGCCCTTGACCAGGCGCAGCATGCTCGACTTGCCGGTGCCGTTGCGGCCGATGATGCACACCCGCTCGCCACGAGCGATCTGCCAGGACACTTTGTCCAGCAGCGGCATGGCGCCGAATGCGAGGGACACATCGCTGAATTTGAGCAGGGTCATGTTCGTCTCCATAAATCGGGCGCGCATTCTACCTGACTTGGCCCCCGACGGCATCCGCCAGGCCAACCGGTGGGCACCTGGCGACATCTGGTCGAACTTAATATCCCGATACAAGCACAGTGCTTTCACCCACTGCCGGCAAACAGCTAAGCTAAGGCAATAGCTTTCAACAGTGCTGGCTCCGCCGACACTTCCCATGGTTCAACTGCCCGGACGTATCATGCGCAGCCGCCTGTTACATATCGCATCCTGCCTGCTGCTTACCGCTGCCACCAGCGCGGCGCAGGCCACCGACCTGACCCTGCAACGCCAGTACTATGACGAGGCCAAGCGAGCGCTGGCCAAAGGCGACAAAGGCCCGTACCTGCGCTATGCCCAGGCCTTGAGCGACTACCCGCTGACGCCCTACCTGGCCTACGACGAACTCACCGCCCGCCTGAAAAGCGCCAGCAACCAGGAAATCGAAGGTTTCCTGGCCAAGCATGGCGACCTGCCCCAGGCCAACTGGATGAAACTGCGCTGGTTGCGCTGGCTGGCCGAACGCGGCGAGTGGGATACCTTCGTCAAGTACTACGACCCCAAGCTCAACTTCACCGAGCTGGACTGCCTCAACGGCCAATACCAGCTCAGCCACGGCTTGCGCGCCGAAGGTTACGCCACCGCCGACAAGCTGTGGAACGTCGGCAAATCGCAACCTGCCGCCTGCGACACGCTGTTCGGCATGTGGGCAGCCGAAGGCCAGCTGACCGAGGCCAAGCGCTGGGAACGCACCAAGCTGGCAGCCCAGGCGCGCAACTACGGCCTGGCCAACACCCTGGTCAAGACCCTGACCACCCTCGGCCCGCAGGGGCGCCTGCTGATCGACGTCGCGCAGAAGCCCGAGCTGCTCAACCAGCCGTCGCGCTTTACCCCGGTCAACGAGGCCATGTCCGACGTGGTCAGCCTCGGCCTTCGTCGCTTGGCCCGGCAGGACCCGGAACGGGCCATGGCACTGCTCGACGATTACGCCCAGCGCATGCACTTCTCGCGTGACGAAAAGGTGGCCATCGCCCGCGAAATCGGCCTGACCCTCGCACGCCGCTACGACCCACGCGCGCTCGACCTGATGACCCGCTATGACCCCGAGCTGCGTGACAACACCGTCAGCGAATGGCGCCTTCGCCTGCTGCTGCGCCTGGGCCGCTGGGAGGACGCTTACGAGCTGACCAAGCGCCTTCCCCAGGACCTGGCCAGCACCAGCCGCTGGAAGTACTGGCAGGCTCGCAGCCTGGAGCTGGCACAGCCAAACAACCCGCAGGTCCCGCTGCTTTACAAGGCCGCAGCGCGTGAGCGTGACTTCTATGGCTTCCTCGCCGCCGACCGGGCACAGACACCGTACCAGCTGAACAACAAGCCGCTGCTGCTGAGCCCACAACTGGTCAAGAAGGTTCGCAACACGCCCGGCATCCAGCGCGCACTGGAATTCCACGCCCGCGGCCAGATCGTCGACGGCCGCCGTGAGTGGTACCACGTCAGCCGCCACTTCACCCGTGACGAGATGGTTGCGCAGGCACGCCTGGGCTATGAGCTGCGTTGGTACTTCCCGGCCATCCGCACCATCAGCCAGGCCCGGTACTGGGACGACCTGGATATCCGCTTCCCCATGGCCCACCGCGACACGCTGGTGCGTGAAGCCAAGGTTCGCGGCCTGCATTCGAGCTGGGTATTCGCCATCACTCGCCAGGAAAGCGCCTTCATGGAGGACGCACGCTCACCCGTGGGCGCCAGCGGCCTGATGCAGCTGATGCCGGCCACCGCCAAGGAAACCGCACGCAAGTTCAGCATCCCGCTGGCCTCACCGGCGCAAGTGCTGAACCCGGACAAGAACATCCAGCTGGGTGCGGCCTACCTGAGCCAGGTACACAGCCAGTTCAACGGCAACCGGGTGCTGGCTTCGGCAGCCTACAACGCCGGGCCCGGGCGCGTGCGACAGTGGCTCAAAGGGGCCAAGCACCTGAGCTTCGATGTGTGGGTGGAGTCGATCCCGTTCGACGAAACGCGCCAGTATGTACAGAACGTGCTGTCGTATTCGGTGATCTACGGGCAGAAGCTGAATTCACCGCAGCCATTGGTGGATTGGCATGAACGGTATTTCGATGACATGTGATTGCTGTTGAGCCTGTACCGGCCTCTTCGCGGGTGAACCCGCTCCTACAAGGGTTACGCGGTCGTTGTAGGAGCGGGTTCACCCGCGAAGAGGCCGGCACAGGCAACACACCTATTCCAGGATTTCTACTTCCATCCCCACCTCCAGCCACCCACTGCCATCCACAGCCAGGTTCTGGCCGAACAGCACGTCGCCTTCTTTTTCGCGGAAAGTCTTCAGCGTAGCCATCGGCTCACGGTCAGCGCTGCGCTCCCCGGTGGCTGGATCGATGGTCGTGAAGATGCACCGTACACTGGGCTTGAGCACGCGAAACACCAAGCTGCCGATGCGAATCCGCTTCCAGCCATCCTCGGCAAACGGCTCCGCACCCTGCACCACCAGGTTGGGCCGAAAGCGCCGCATCGACATGGGCCGGCCAATACGCCGGTTAAGCTCGTCCAGCGAACCCTGCCCAATCAGCAGCAAGGGGAAACCATCCGGAAACGCCGCACGGTCACTGTTGAAGCCGTAACCATTGGGCAGGTAACGCGCACGCTGCTCCGGGCAATGCACCAGGCGTACGGCTTTGCCCAGCAACTCACTCAACCAGGCCGCCGCGGCATCGCCAGCGTCCGGCACACGCAGGGTATCGCGCCAGATCGTCACACCGCGCAGGGCGTCATCGGCAGGCGGTACAGGCACCCGCAACGGCGCCTGTCCAGGGGCTTGCAGCAGCAACTGGCCGCTGTCGTCATCGCTCGCGTCGATCTGGCCAAGTTGTGGCCAGGCACGCTGGGTCAGGAAGCGTCCGTTTTCTTCCTCGACCACCATCCAGCGCCGGTCGCCTTGCAACCCCAGCAACCCCACCGGTGAGGCCTTCAGGCTTTGCGCCTGCCCCGACTTCACCGGGTATCGATACAACTCACTGAGAAACATCCCTGCTGCCTCGCTTCATGCCAAAAGCCAAGCTTATACCTGGCCGGCACAACGTTCACGCAGCGGTGGTATCCAGCAGCAGGCGCTGCTTGACCACATCGACCAGGCGATCAGGCTGGAACTTGGAAAGGAAGTTGTCACAGCCCACCTTCTTCACCATGGATTCGTTGAAACTGCCCGACAGCGAGGTGTGCAGCACCACATAGAGCTGGCGCAGACGGGCATCGCTGCGGATCTCGGTGGTCAGCCGATAGCCGTCCATTTCCGGCATTTCTGCATCGGTGAACACCATCAGCAGCTTTTCGCACACGTCCTCGCCGGCGTCGGCCCAGCCCTTGAGCATGCGCAGCGCCTTCAGGCCATCACTGGCCACGTGCAGCTTCATGCCCAACTGAGACAGGGTATCGCGCAATTGCGCCAAGGCCACACTGGAGTCGTCCACCAGCAGCACTTCGCGGCCGCGGGCCCGGGCCAGCACTGGGTCGGCGAGTTTGTCGCCAGAAACCCGGGCGTTGTAGGGCACGATTTCGGCCAGCACCTTTTCCACGTCGATCACTTCCACCAGCTTCTCATCAACCTTGGTGATGGCAGTCAGGTAGTGCTGGCGACCGGCACTGGAAGGCGGCGGCATGATCGACTCCCAGTTCATGTTGACGATGCGGTCGACACCGCCCACCAGGAAGGCCTGCACCGAGCGGTTGTATTCGGTGACGATGATGGTGCTGTCCGGCCCCGGCTGTAGTGGGCGCATACCGATCGCCTGGGACAGGTCGATGACCGGCAGGGTCTGCCCGCGCAGGTTGACCACACCGCAGACATAGGCGTGGCGCTGGGGCATTAAAGTCAGCTTGGGCAGTTGCAGTACTTCCTGCACCTTGAACACGTTGATCGCGAACAGCTGGCGACCGGCCAGACGAAACATCAGAATTTCCAGGCGGTTCTCACCCACCAGTTGCGTGCGTTGGTCTACCGTGTCGAGAATGCCAGCCATTGGAAAGCCCCCAGGCTTGAGTCTTAAAAGGTGAAATCATCTACCCTGTATCGGCGGCTTCACGCACACCTTGACCCCTGCGGGAAAATGCCGCGCAGATAATTGATATCACTTTACCATCATGCTTTACTGCCGACACGCCAGGGCAAATCAGGGGCACGACAAAAGTTCCCTACCCTAGCCCTTGATCAGGGAAACCCTTAGCAGCAATCGGGTGCAACCTGATGTTCGCGATATCCTTTAGCCATTAATGTGACGCCATTCTCATTGCATGAATGGAGTCAGGCTTTTGCTAGCTATCGTTTCGGCGTGCCCGCCCCCTGCGCCTACCCCACGCGCGGGGACTTGATGATGGACACTGCCTTATCGTTCGATGACGCCCTGCAGGGCTTCCTGCTGGATGCCCAGGTACTGCTGACCCAGGCCCAGGAATGCCTGCAGCATCTGGAGCTTATAGACAATGACCCGGATGCCTGCAGTTGCCTGAACAACACCCTCGACACTATCGCCCGTCAAGCTACGCGCCTGGGCCTGCGTGAAGTTGCCCACTACACCACCGCCCTGCAACAGTTGCTCGCCCCGGCCTGTCACGGTGGTTGCCTGCAGCGTGAAGCCCTACCCGCCATAGGGGCATGCCTGACCTTGCTGGCCTGGCAGTTGGAGCTGGTCGATAGCCGTACAGGGCGGCTGAACCTGGACATCGGCGAGCAACTGGTGCTGCTGGGTGAATTGGCCAAAGTCGTACAAGCACCCTTTGCGCCAGCCTGCGCGTCCTGCGATGAAGAAGGCAGCGCGTGCATTCACCCGCACAGTGACGTGGCAACCGGCAACCGCCCCAGCCGCTCTAATCGCATGCATTAACCTGACGCAAAGTGCAACTAAGCAACTTGATTGAAACCCGACCATGGTCGAACTTGGAAAGTTCACCAGGCTTTCGGTGCATGCCGTTGAATCATTGCCGCGCTAGTTACAGCACAAGTGGGTACAGCGCGATTAAAGGGTGGCACTTTGCTACCCGAAAAGGCCCGACCAGTAGGCGTTTCAACGCGTTACACGGCCGCGACCAATGCAATGCAAAGTGATAATATGCGCCCCCACAAACGCTTGCTGCCGGAACAACGGTGGCAGGAATACGTGTTCAAAAAAACAACGAAAGTACTGCGCCAAAGCCTCTGAGCAGCATTGTGCAAGGCCTCCATCAGCAATACTTCAGTGGCCTCCCTACCTATGTTTCCACGCTTGAAGACTTCTTTGCATTGCTGCTCCCGCGCCGCCGTGCTGCGCTGGGCAACGGTCGGGCTGTGCGTGGCCTCACTGATTGCCAACATGGCGCTGTACCTGGCCAACCAGACAATCCCGGCCAGCCTGCTGGTGCTGCAGTTGGTCGCCACGCTGGGTGCTGTTGTACAACTGGGCCTGGGCGCCAGGTCGATCCACCTGCGCCCGGCCGAGCTGGCCGAGCGCATGCTCAAGGTACAAGAAGACGAGCGCCAGCATCTGGGCCGGGAACTGCACGACGACATCGGTCAACTGCTCACCGCTGCCAAGCTGCAACTGCAGTGGCTGCAACGGCGCATGCCCGACGAGTTGCAGGGGCACTGCGACGCCCTGCGCAGCACGCTGGATGACACCCTCGGTAACGTGCGCGATGTTTCCGCGCTGCTCAACCCCCGGCAGTTGGCCAGCCTTGGCCTGGAAGCCAGCCTGCGCGCACACCTGGTACGCACCCTGGCCACCAGCGGCGTGCACTGGAGCCTGGCGTGCAACCAGCGCCTGGGCGGCATCGACGAAGCCGTGGCCATGGCAGTGTTCCGTATTACCCAGGAGGCCGTGACCAACATGCTGCGCCACGCCCAGGCACACAACCTGGTCATCCGCCTGCAACGCACCCCTGAAGGGCTGTCGTTGTCGATCCAGGACGATGGTCGTGGTTTCGCCCCTGCCCGGCACCCGGCCGAGGCCGGTCAGCGCGGCCTGGCCGGCATGCAGGAGCGGGTAATCGCGCTGCAGGGCAGCCTCGACATCACCAGTCAGCCTGGCCGAGGCACGCAGATCGAAGCGATGTTCCCGTGGTCCCCGCGCACCCAGCAACGCGCCAGGAGTATTACCAACCATGACCTGTAGACTACTGCTGGTAGATGACCACTCGCTGATCCGCGCCGGGGTGCGGGCACTGGTCTGCGATATCCCCGGCTATGACGTGGTCGGCGAGGCCGACGACGGCAACCAGTTACTCGACCAGGTACGCACACTGGCGCCCGACATCATCTTGCTGGACATCTCCATGCGTTCGACCAGCGGCCTGGACGCCCTCACCCAACTGCGGGCCAGCGGCAGTACCTGCAAGGTGCTGATCCTGTCCATGCACACCGACCCGGACCTGATCATGCGGGCCCTGGAAAGCGGCGCCCACGGCTACCTGCTCAAGGACACCAGCGCCACCGAGCTGGAACAGGCGCTGGGTGCCGTACGCCACGGTGAGCGCTACCTCAGCCCGGCCATCGCCCACACCGTCATCAACCAGGCGCTGCGGCACACCAAACAAGGCAAGCCAAGCGCTGGCGAACGGCATAATCTGACGTCACGGCAACTTGAGATCCTGCGCCTGATCGTGCGCGGCAAGTCCACCCGGGAAATCGCTGCGGGCCTGGGCCTGTCGATCAAGACCGTGGAAACTCACCGCTCGCAAATCATGAAGCGCCTGCAGATTCACGACGTGGCCGGCCTGGTGCTGTTCGCCGTACGCGAAAAAATCATCAGCCTGGATGACTGAGCAACGGCGACCCGGCCGGCAGGTGCAGGTGCAACGCCGCCGGCCTTGCCTGAAAGCGCAGGCTGGCAGCCTGCAACGGCTCGCCATCGAGATTGATGTCCAACCCTTGCGAACTCTTGATCTCGACCCATGGCAGCCTGGCCCGAACGAACAGGCCGTCACCGCCCAAAAGGTCCCGCAGAGCCCCCACCACTTCCTGTGGTGCAGGCAGAATAGCGACGTCAAGCAAACCGTCGTTGACCATGGCTTCGGGGCACAGCACCTGCCCGCCCCCAGCCTGTCGGCCATTGCCGATACCCAGCGCCAGCAAATCCCCTTGCCAATGGAAGCCTGGCCCCTGTAGCTCCACCGAAGCCGCCTGTAGCTCACTGAAGCGGGACAACCCGGTGAACAGGTAAGCCGCAGCGCCCAGCACTTTCTTGAGGTCTTCGGAGGTATTGGCGGTGACCTGGCTGCCAAAGCCACCCGTGGCCATGTTGAGGAACAGCTGATCGCCAGCCTGCCCCAGGTCTATCGGTTGTGGCGCGACATTCAGCAAGGCCAGCGCCGATGCCGGCTCCAAGGGGATGCCAGCGGCTTTGGCAAAATCGTTGGCCGTACCCAAGGGCAACAAGGCCAGGCTGGCCTGGGTAGCGGCCAGGCCCATGGCCTCGGCCACATCACGCAACGTGCCGTCCCCGCCACCGGCGACGATATGGCTGTAGCCCGCTGCCAGTGCCTCGGCGACCAGCCGTTGGGCGTCGCCCGCCTCCCAGGTAACCCGTACATCCAGCACCCAGCCGCTATCGCGCAGGTCGCCCACGGCGCTGCGCACGTCTTCGTTCATCGCCTGCTTGCCGTGCAGCACGAGCATTGCCTTGCGCCCTTGCATGTGCGCGTCTCCGTAAAATGGACCACCCCCTATCTCGACCACTGGCCTGCGCGGATCGTTGCATGGCCTGAAAAAAACATTGGGCCGGCGCCACGCCTGCAACTGATCGCGTCGCCGGTCATTTTTTCCACACTTGGCAATCCCGGCTATGCTCAGCAAATACCCCTATTGCCATGGACGCGCCCGGCAGTGGCTCCCCCACTGCTGTCAACGGGCGCGTTTTGCTATCTGCAGCCTTTTGCGAGGACTTTGGGTCATGCGCATTCTCTGGACACTGCCCTACCTGCCTTGGCCGACCACCAGCGGCCACAAGACCCGGCAATACCATCTGCTGCGTGCACTGGCCCAGCGCGGTCACCGGATCACCCTGCTGGTGCAGTCGAAAATCCCTCTCAGCGACGCAGCACGCGAGGCCCTCGAGCCACTCCTCGAACGCCTGATCGTGCTACCCCGCAGGCCGCTGCACAGCCCACTCAACCTGCTGGCTTCCCCCATCATCGACTACCCCATGCGGGCAATCATCAATGGCCTGGCACCTTGCTTGCGGCACCGGTTCGAGCAACTGCTGGACGAACCCTGGGACGTGATCCAGATCGAGCACAGCTACAGCTTCCAGCCGTTCGAAAAAGCCCTGCAGGCTCGCAGGCTGCCCTTCATGCTTAGCGAGCACACCCTGGAGTCGGTAATGGGCGGTGCCTGCCACGATCGCCTGCCGCTGTGGCTGCGCCCGCTCAACGCCTTCGACCGCTGGCGCTACCGGCGCTGGGAGCACCGTGTGCTGCGCCAGCCCACCGAACTGGTGGCTGTCAGCGCCCACGATGCCGAGCTGATCGCGCAGATCAGCGGGCGCCCGGTGAATGTGGTGGTCAACGGCGTGGACTGTGATTTCTACCAACAGGTGCAACCTGCGCTGCACAGCCAGCGTCTGTTGTTCGTCGGCAATTTCGAATATGGCGCCAATCTGGAGGCCATCGAATGGGCACTGGACGACATCATGCCGAAGGTGTGGATGAGCAACCCGGCAGTGCGTCTGGCGATCGCCGGGCATGCCATGCCGGCCAACTGGAAGCTTCACTGGAACGACCCACGCATTGAATGGTTCGGCTACCGCCCCGACCTGCGTGAACTGCAACGACGTTCCGCGCTGTTCTTTGCCCCCCTGCGTTATGCCGGTGGCTCGAAGGTGAAAATCCTCGAAGCGATGGCCGCCGGCTTACCCGTGATCACCACCGACAAGGGCGTTTCAGGCCTCACCGTGAATAACGGCGAGCACTACGTGGGCAGTGACGACGGTGACCAACTGGCATTGCTGATCACCCAGTTGCTCAATCAACCCTGGCGCATGAGCCAGTTGAGCGATGCCGGGCGCCAGTTTGCCCGCCAGCGCCACGACTGGAGCGTGGCTGCCCAACAACTGGAGAATGTGCACATACGCCTGACCCAGGCGGCACCGGCCGAGGCCGCGCCGCTGGCCAGTGCCTGGCTGGGCCGCTCAGCCAAGTAGCTCGCTGAAGGGGATGAATGGTACGTTGTCGCCCTGCTTTGGCGTGCTGCCCTCACGCACTTCCACCAGCCCCTCCGCCCAGGCAGCGCTGCGCAGCACACCCGAGCTCTGGTTCTTGTAGATGCGCACGCGGCCCTGTTCGATGCGCGCGCGCAGGTATTCGCGGCGCGTACCCGGCTTGGGCCAGTCAAACCCAGCCGGCATGTCGAACCGCAACGGCGTGACGTCAATCACACCCTGACGACGCAGCAGGTAGGGCCTGGTCAGCAGCCCGAAGGTGACCAAGGTCGAGGCGGGGTTGCCCGGCAAGCCAATCACCGGCACGCCTTGGAAGTGGCCGAAGGTCAGCGGCTTGCCCGGTTTGATCGCCAGCTTCCACAACGCCAGTTCGCCAGCCTCGCGCAGGGCAGCACCGAGGTAGTCGGCCTCGCCCACCGAGACACCTCCGGTGGACAGAATCAGGTCTACGCCACCCAGTTCAGCCAGGCAGGTGCGAGTGCGTGCCAGGTCATCCGGCAGGATGCCGGCATCGACCACTTCGCAACCCAGCCGCTGCAACCAGCTGACCAGCAGCCTGCGGTTGCTGTTGTAGATCTGCCCGGGCCCGAGCGGCAGGCCTGGCTCGACCAGTTCGTCGCCGGTCGACAGCACCGCCACTTTCACCTTGCGCACCACGTCCAGACGGCCATGCCCCAAGGTCGCCGCCAGGCCCAGTTCGATCGGCCCAAGGCGGGTGCCGGCGCTCATCACCTGCTCGCCTTTACGGGTTTCCTGGCCTTGAGGGCGTATGTTCTGCTCGGTGCGCAACACGTCGAGAAAGCGCACCCGGCCATCTTCGAGCACTTCGGTGTTTTCCTGCATCTCGACGCAGTCGGCCCCCTCCGGCACAGGCGCACCGGTGAAGATCCGCGCGCAGGTACCCGGTTGCAGCGGCTGGGGCGCATGGCCGGCGAAAATACGCTGGCTGACCGGCAGCGGCTGGCCCTGCCAGTCAGCCAGGCGCAAGGCATAACCGTCCATGGCGCTGTTCGGCCAGGGCGGCAGGTCGAGCGAGGCCACCAGGTCGGTGGCCAGCACGCGGCCCTCGGCTTCGGCCAGCGGCAGGCTTTCGGTCTCGCGGATCGGTGCAGCTTCGGCCAGCGCCAGCAGTTGCTCCAGCGCCTGTTCCACCGGCATCAGCGGCCGGGCCTGGCTGACCTCAGCCACGGCTGTCACAGGCCGCTGCCTGCTTCAGGTGCGCCACGAAGTTGCAAGGGCGATGACGGGCATCGAGCTGCTCGGCCAGGATGCCATCCCAACCGGTACGCACAGCGTTGGTGGAGCCCGGTAGGCAGCACACCAGCGTGCCGTTGGCCAGCCCGGCCAAGGCACGCGACTGCACGGTGGAGGTGCCAATGTCGGCCACGGAAATCTGCCGGAACAGCTCACCAAAACCGTCTACTTGCTTGTCCAGCAGGCAGGCCACCGCCTCGGGGGTGCTGTCACGACCAGTAAACCCGGTACCGCCCGTAATGAGCACCACTTGCACGTTGTCATCGGCGATCCATGTGGCGACCTGGGCCCGGATCTTGTACAGGTCATCCTTGAGCAGCACGCGCTCGGCAAGGCGGTGACCGGCGGCGCTCAGGCGGTCGACGAACATCTGGCCAGAGGTGTCGGTGTCGAAGGTACGGGTGTCGCTGACCGTGAGCACGGCGATGTTCAGCGCCACGAAGGGGGTATCTGCCTTGGCTTTCATGGGTGTCCGTCACAACAGGATGAGATGGATGCAGTTATATCACAGCGCACCTTTTCCAGCGTTGCCCCCCTCAGCCTTGCCTTGGGTCAAGGGGACAAATTAGTCGCTATGCTGCACTTGGAGTGAACTTGCACTAACGTCCTGCGTCTTAAATGTCATCTAGCACCATCGCACTTGGAGAAACACGATGATCAAACGGACCCTACCCGCCTTCCTGCTTGCCTTGGGTTTGGGCGCCCTTGCTGGCTGCTCGACCCCAACCGTCATTACCCTGAACGATGGCCGGGAGATCCAGGCAACCGACAAACCGTCCTACGATGAAGACTCTGGCTTCTATGAATTCGAGCAACTCGACGGCAAGCGCACACGCCTGAACAAGGACCAGATCCGCACCGTCAAAGAGCTCTGATCAAGGCCCCGTTCAGGCTATGGCCCTTTAAACAACAAGGGCTTGCGAGCAAAAACGGGATGCAGTAGGATTTTGTTCATCGGAGTGTAGCGCAGCCAGGTAGCGCGTCTCGTTCGGGACGAGAAGGCCGCAGGTTCGAATCCTGTCTCTCCGACCAAATCCTTGTCAGAAAGCCCGCCATGTGCGGGCTTTTTGTTGTGTGCGAAAAATACGTCAGTGCGCGGCTTCAGCCTCGATGGGCACCTGCAACTCCTGCAAACCGAGTCAGGCGCTCAGGCGGGAGGTGACTTCGCCCAACTGCCCTGACAAACCATGCAGGCGCTGCCCCGCCTGCTCGGTATGCTGCACCGCTTCCTGGTTGGCCGTGGCAATCCGGGTAATTTCGATCAGGTTGCGCGAGATATCTTCGGCCACGCTGGTCTGCTCCTCGGCCGCTGTGGCGATCTGCCGGTTCATGTCGCGGATCGCCTCCACCGCCTGGGTGATACGTTGCAGCATCTGCCCGGCCTGCTCGACCTGCTCAGCCCCTTCCTGGCTACGTTGCTGGCCACTTTCGATGGCCTTGACCGCCTCCACAGCCCCCGACTGTACCGCCTCGATGATCTGGTGAATTTCTGCAATCGACGCTGCCGTGCGCTGGGCCAGGCTACGCACTTCATCGGCGACCACTGCAAAACCACGCCCGGCTTCGCCAGCACGGGCTGCTTCGATGGCCGCGTTAAGCGCCAGCAGGTTGGTCTGTTCAGCAATGCCGCGGATCACTTCCAGCACTTTGCCTATCCGTGTGCTGTCATGCTCCAGATCGCGAATTACCGTTGCCGTGCCGGCGATTTCGCGGTTGACCAGCCCGATGATGTCGATGGTCTGCTGCATCACCTGCTCGCCGGCCTGGGCGCTGTGGTCGGCGTCATCGGCCGCGCGGGCCGCCTCGGCAGCGTGGCGAGCGACCTCTTGGGCAGTGGCGGACATTTCGTGCATGGCCGTGGCTACCTGGTCGGTACGCTGGAACTGGTCATGAGTACCGCGGGCCATGTCACCGGCAATACTGCGCAACTGGCCGCTGGCACCTTCCAGCTCCTGAGCGTTGTCCTGCAGCCGGCCGACGGTATCGGCAAGGAAGTCACGCAGGGTGTTGGCCGCCCGCGCCAGACGCCCCAGCTCATCCTCCCGACGGCTGTCGACCCGGGCAGCAAAGCTGCCTTGGCTGAGCTGCGCGACGTACTCGATCAACTGGCGGATCGGCTCGATCAGGCTACGGTTGACCAGCCACAGGCTGAGCAGCCCCACCAGCACCGCAGAAGCCAGCATCACCAGCAGGCCCAACCATACCGTGCGCTCGGCACTGGCATTGATGCTGGCTGCACGCTGGCGAGCATCGGCGCGCAGTTGCTCGACCAGTTCGCTCATTTGCTCACTGGCGGCACGGTCCACGCCTTTGACCGCCCGGTCGCCCGCTACCGGGTCGCCGCCTGCCGCCAGGAACGCCTGGCGGCCTTGTGCATAGGCCTGGCCCAACTGGCGGTGGCTGTCGCGCAATTGCTGCAGCGACGCCTTGAGCCTGGCATCACTGTTGTCGATCAATTGCCCGAGCAGTTGTTGTACTTGCTCTTCGCGGGCCTGGAACTGCTGCCAGTACTTGTCCATTTCCGCAGGCTGGCGCCCTCGCAACAGCACGTTCTTCCATTCCTGCACCTGGATCTTGAACTGCAGGTTGGCTTCGTCAATCAATTGCGAGGCCCGCAGCGGCCCGTCGACCAGCTCGGCGTAGCCACGCACGCTGGACGACAGGAACTGGAAACACACCAGGGCGATCAGCAGCATCGCCAGCACACTGCCGCCGAGCAGCGAGAGAATTTGCACTCTGAGGGATTTACGCAACATCGAGGGTCTCGGAACCAGAGGGAGTAGGCAGAGGCCGCTGTACAGCCTCATTACTGGCAGGCCAAAAAAAAGCTGCCATCACGCAATGGCAGCCAGGTCGAGCACTTACGCAACAGTTGAGGCAAATCTTCTCAGGCAATTACTACAGAAATGTTACAAAGCCACGACACGCTAGCCCGTGGTGAACTGCAGCGCTGCCAGCCGCGCATACAACGGGCTGTCCTCGATCAACTGACGGTGGGTGCCCACCGCCACCAGCCGGCCCTGGTCGATGACCGCGATGCGCTCGGCATGCTGTACCGTGGCCAGGCGATGGGCGATCACCAGCGTGGTACGGCCGGCCATCAGGCTGGGCAGCGCTTGCTGGATCAAGTATTCGCTTTGTGCATCCAGGGCACTGGTGGCTTCGTCCAGCAACAGGATCGGCGCATCGACCAGCAAGGCCCGGGCAATCGCCAGGCGCTGGCGTTGCCCGCCGGAAAGGCCGATGCCGCCCTCCCCCAGCTGGGTCTGGTAGCCTTGGGGCAATTGCCGGATGAATTCGTCGGCATGGGCGCCGCGGGCTGCTGCTTCGACTTCAGCCAAGGTCGCCTCGGGCCGGCCATAACGAATGTTGGCCTCCACCGTGCCACGGAACAGCGAGGGGTTTTGTGCCACCAAAGCGAACTGCCGGCGTAGCTGGTCGGGATCAAATTCGGTAACCGGCTGGCCATCGAGCAGGATGCGCCCTTGCTGTGGGTCGTAAAAGCGCAGCAACAAATCGAACAGGGTCGACTTGCCTGCCCCGGAAGGGCCAACCAGGGCGACGGTCTGCCCGGGCTCGATGGTCAGGCTCAGGCCGTCGACAGCTGCCACCGTGGGCCGTGAGGGGTAAGCGAACACCACCTGCTGCAGTTCGATACGCCCGCTGGCCCGCTGCTGTGGCAGCTGCTGCGACTCGGCGGGCGGCAGGATGGCACTGCGCGCGGCCAACAGTTCGGCAATGCGCTCGGCGGCACCCGCGGCCCGTTGCAACTCGCCGATCACCTCACTGAGGGTACCGAAGGCGCTGCCGACGATCAGGCTGTAGAACACGAATGCTGCCAGCTCGCCTGCGGATATACGCCCGGCAATCACATCCATGCCGCCGACCCACAGCATCACCCCCACCGCCCCCAACACCAGCACGATCACCAGGGTAATCAGCCAGGCACGCTGTGTAATCCGCTTGCGGGCAACAGTAAACGCTGCTTCGACCGTATCGGCGAACAGTTCGCGGTCGTGCGCCTGGTGGTTGTAGGCCTGCACGGTCTTGATCTGCCCCAGCGTCTCAGCCACGTAGCTGCCCACATCGGCGACCCTGTCCTGGCTCTGCCGCGACAGGCTGCGCACACGACGGCCGAACAACAGGATCGGTGCCAACACCAGCGGCAGCGTTACCACCACGATGCTGGTGAGCTTGGGGTTGGTGATGAACAGCAATACCACACCGCCAATGACCATCAGCGCGTTGCGCAGGAACATCGACAGCGATGAACCGATCACTGATTGCAGCAAGGTGGTGTCCGCAGTCAGCCGAGACTGGATCTCGGAGCTGCGGTTGTCTTCGAAAAAACCTGGGTGCAGGCCGATCAGGTGATCGAAGACGGCACGACGGATATCGGCCACACAACGCTCGCCAATCCACGACACCAGATAAAAACGGCTGAAGGTACCCACCGCCAGCGCCAGCACCAGCAGCAGGAACAGCCCGATGGTCTGATTGAGCTGGTGCGCGGAGCGGGTCATGAAGCCTTGATCCACCAGCAGGCGGATACCTTGGCCCATCGACAGGGTGATGGCAGCGGTGACCACCAGCGCCAGCAATGCCAGCAGCACTTGGCGGCGATAAGGGCGAACGAACTGCCAGGCCAGGCGCAAGGCGCGGCGTTGGCGCGGGGAAACCGATTCGGGCATGGCGACGACCACAAAGGGTGGGGAAGCGGCAGCCTACCACTCATCCCGGTCGGGAGACTGCATGAAGGTTGCTATAACGCATCGATCTAAACAGCTTATGGAGCTTTCACAGGGTTTCTGCTGGACTGTTGCTGCCGTGACCCGGAAGCTGTCACAGGCCAGTCACGGCGCAGGGCTACCCTGAGCTTGAACCTGAAGAGGAGACAGTGCATGAGCTTGCAGCATGGCAGTGATAACCAGAAGCCCCAGACCTCCCCGCAACCGCAAGTATGCGGTTCGATCATCGACGCCAAGGGGCGCGAAGTGCCGATCACCGAGCAGATGATCCAGCAGGCCTGCAAGGCCCTGGAAGAAAGCCGTGTCGAGCGCGTACGCAAAGGTTGATCGGCGAATTCTTTGCAACCCGGCGCTTGCGCCGGGTTTTTATCTGCCCAGGCAGTGGGCTTGGCCGCCCCAACCGGCAACCGCACCTACCTGCAAGATCAAGACAAGGCTTGCTTAGACCAACACCCCACCCAAGGCACTGACCAACTGCGCCAACTGCGGCGCCTCCCCGTGCAAGCGCACGGCCAGCCCCTCGATCTCGCGCCTTGGCGGGTATTGCTTGCGCAACTGGTCGAACGCCGCCCGCTGTTGCTGCGGATCATCGCTCAGGCTACGGCGGAAATCGGCATCATCACGGCGCGGGTCATACACGGCGCGACACAGGGTGGCCATGGCCCAGGACAGGTCGGTGCTGGCATCCAGCTCGATCTGCGCCAGCGGTGGCTTGGGCAGCAGCTCGGCCAGTCGCACCTGCTCGTTCACACTCAAGTAGCGGCAAAGCGCCTGGTAGATCTGCGCCGTGCCACGCTGGCGGCCATCGAGGCTATAGCCGGCAATGTGCGGCGTAGCGAGGGTGCACAGGTCGGCCAACGTCAGGTCGACCTGCGGCTCCCCTTCCCACACATCCAGCACCGCGTGCACGTCTTCACGGTCCAGCAGCAGCTCGCGCAGGGCCACGTTGTCCACCACCGGGCCACGGCTGGCGTTCAACAGCCAGGCGCCCGGGCGCAACTGTGCCAGCTGCGCCTGCCCCAGCAGGTGCCAGGTCGGGTGCTGGCCGCCGCGTTGCAACGGGGTATGCAAGCTGATCACATCGCACTGCTGCAGGATGGTTTCGAGGCTGACGTAGTCGCCGCCCTCGGCGGCCTGACGCAACGGGTCGCACACCAGCACCTTCCAGCCCAGGCCATGCAGCACCCGCACGAGGCGGCCACCCACTTCACCCGCGCCCACTACGCCATACACGCGCTCAGGCAATGCCACGCCATCCAGTTCGGCCAGGGTCAGCAGGCTGCCCAGCACGTAATCGACCACGCCGCGGGCATTGCAGCCAGGTGCGCTGCTCCAGTGGATGCCAGCTTCTGCAAAGTAGTCCAGGTCCAGGTGATCAGTGCCGATGGTGCAGGTGCCGACAAAGCGTACACGGCTGCCTTCGAGCAGCTGACGGTCGACCTTGGTCACCGAGCGCACCAGCAGGATATCGGCGTCCTTGACGCTGGCAGCATCGAGGCTTCGGCCGGGGTAGCGGCGAATTTCACCGAAACCCTGGAAGAAGGCATCGAGCAGCGGGATGTTCTCGTCGGCAACTATCAGCATGGCGCTCTCCTGTCTGGGGAGCGCAGTGTAGGCGCAACGCCGGGCGTGTTCCAGAGCGATTCAGTCGGCTTTCTTGCGGATCCAGTACAGGAAAGTGCCGGCGTCCTCTTGCTGCTGCAGCAGCTCGTGGCCGAGGAAGTTGCAGAACTTGGGGATGTCGCGGCGGGTCGACGGGTCGGTGGCGATGACCTTGAGCAGGCCGCCGGCGGCCAGGTTGCGTACGTGCTGGTGCAGCATCATCACGGGTTCCGGGCAGTTCAGGCCGGTGGCATCGAGGATGGCGTCGGGGGTGAAATCGGTCATGGGGGGCTCCGAAAATGATCGCTATTGTCGCGCATAGCGCGACGCGGTCCAAGCACGGCTTTCAAACCCAGCGCTCTTGATCTCGATCTCGATCTTGATCTTGATCTTGATCTTGATCTTGATCTTGATCTTGATCTTGATCTTGATCTTGATCTTGATCTTGATCTTGATCTTGATCTTGATCTTGATCTTGATCTTGATCTTGATCTTGATCTTGATCTTGATCTTGATCTTGATCTTGATCTTGATCTTCGCGACTTCAGGAGGCCGAACGCAGGCCTTGCGGAGGGAGGTGACGGGCATGGATGCCCGTCAAGCGCTGGGCCCCAGGATGGGGCCTGCAGCGCGGTCCTCCCGGGAGCGAGGCCGGAGAGAGGGAACCCCGGAGCGCAGCGCAGGGGCCGGATGATGGGAGCGCAGCGTTTTTTGGTTACTTTTTGTCGCGTTTGACAAAAAGTGACTCGCCGTAAGGGCGAAAAGGTGAGTCAGCGTCGCCATCGCAAACGGACGGTTCGCTGAGTCAAAACAGACGAATTTGCTTCTTGCTTCTTGCTTCTTGCTTCTTGCTTCTTGCTTCTTGCTTCTTGGATGTGAGCATCCACATCAATTAGGTATTCATTCGCGAAGGTGGCGCATAGTCACCTTTCCGCCCTTACGGCGGGTCCCTTTTTGTCGTGGCAAAAAGGAACCAAAAACCGTCGGCTCCCATCATCCGGCCCCTGCGCTGCGCTCCGGGGTCCCCTCGCTCCGGGCTTGCTCCCGGGAGGACCGCGCTGCAGGCCCCATCCTGGGGCCCAGCGCTTGACGGGCATCCATGCCCGTCACCTCCCTTCGCAAGCCCTGCACTCGGCCTCCTGAAGTCGCAATCTGCGTCGCCTGAACTATCGCGCGCTTAGATGCAACAGCAAAAGCAGAAGCAGACACAGGCGCAGAAGCAGAAGCAGAAGCAGAACGACGCGCTGGCCTCAGCGTGGCTTCAAGTCGAGCCGCCGCAGGTGGCACGTCACTTCCTCGCGGTCGTGGTACAGCTGCTTGCAGGCAATCGACACCCTGATCTTGCGTGCCTTGAATGTTGCCTCCATACGGTCGAGCAGGCGCCGTACTTCGGCATAACGCTGCTTCATCGGCAACTTCAGGTTGACCACCGCCTCGCGGCACAGCCCCTCACCCAGCCAGGTTTCAATCAGCGAGGTGGTACGCGCCGGCTTCTCGACGATATCGCACACCATCCAGTCTACCGGCTGCTTCGGCTGCCAGGTAAAACCATCGGCCATCAAGTGCTGGACCAGGCCTGTGTCCATCAGGCTTTCGGCCATCGGCCCGTTGTCGATGGCTGTCACCAGCATACCGCGGCGCACCAGCTGGTAGGTCCAGCCACCCGGCGAGGCTCCCAGGTCGACGCCGGTCATGTCATCACCCAGGCGCTGCTCCCACTGCTCACGCGGGATGAACTGGTGCCAGGCCTCTTCCAGCTTGAGTGTCGAGCGGCTAGGTGCCTCACGAGGGAACTTCAGGCGCGGGATGCCCATGGGCCACAAGGCGCTGTTGCTGGCCGATGCAACGCCGACAAATACCCGCCGGCCGCTGATGAAGGTCAGCAGCAAGCGTGGACGGCCAGGGTCGTCGACCAGGCGGCCGGCCTTCTCCAGGGCCTTGCGCAACGGCACTTCGAACTTTCGGCAGAAGGTAGACAATTCCTTGCCTTCGTTGCTGTCCAGCACCTCCAGCCAAAGGCTACCGAACACCGGGAAGTCAGCCAACTGCGCCAGCAGTACGCTGATGCGGTCACTTTCCGGCAGTTCGACGTAACCGCCACGTGCCCACTGCCGCGGGAAAATCAGCTGGTTGAAACGCAGTTCCCCCATCAAGCGCTCGGCACCGCCCTCCTCGCTACAGACAAACTCGGCACTGGCACTTTGCGGCTTGCCTTTGGCATAGCCAGCAACACCCAGGCGGGCGGCATGTTCGCTGATTTCGGCGCAAACCTCGCCCTCGAAACCGGGCCGGCAATGCATGAACAGGGTATTCATCTCTCACTCCACTACGGCTGGCGCACCACAGGCGCCGGCAGGGCGGCGATGATAAAGGAAGTTCGGAACCTGCGACACGCCCCGCCGGTCCAGAAAAAGGTCAGGTAGCGTAAACCGGTCTAACCTGACCATTCAGCCAGGTCCGTGCCGTGCGGACCGATACAGAGCGGTGCTGCCGGCAAACCGTGAATATTTGCCGGGCACCGGTGCAGAAGGAGTTGGCAATGCCCTCGCTCGATAGCCTGAACACCCTCAAGCCCCTCAAGGTCGGCGACAAGACCTACCACTACTTCAGCCTCACCGAGGCCGCCCGCCAGCTGGGTGACCTGCAGCGCCTGCCCATGTCGCTGAAAGTGCTGCTGGAAAATCTGCTGCGCTGGGAGGATGGCGCGACCGTCACCGGCGACGACTTGCGCGCCATTGCCCAATGGCTTGGCGAACGGCGCTCCGACCGCGAGATCCAGTACCGCCCGGCGCGGGTGTTGATGCAGGACTTCACCGGCGTGCCCGCCGTGGTCGACCTGGCGGCCATGCGCGCCGCCATGGCCAAGGCTGGCGGCGACCCGCAACGGATCAACCCGCTGTCACCGGTCGACCTGGTGATCGACCACTCGGTAATGGTCGACCGCTACGGCACGCCACAGGCCTTCGCCGAAAACGTCGACATCGAAATGCAACGCAATGGTGAGCGCTATGCCTTTCTGCGATGGGGCCAGAGCGCCTTCGACAATTTCCGCGTGGTCCCCCCGGGCACCGGCATTTGCCACCAGGTCAACCTGGAATACCTGGGCCGCACGGTGTGGACCCGTGAGGCCGACGGCCGCACCTATGCCTTCCCCGATACCTTGGTGGGCACAGACTCGCACACCACCATGATCAACGGCCTGGGCGTACTCGGCTGGGGTGTCGGCGGCATCGAAGCGGAAGCGGCCATGCTAGGCCAGCCGGTATCGATGCTGATCCCCGAAGTGATCGGCTTCAAGCTGACCGGCAAGCTGCGGGAGGGCATCACTGCCACTGACCTGGTGCTGACCGTGACGCAGATGCTGCGCAAGAAAGGCGTGGTGGGCAAGTTCGTCGAGTTCTACGGGGACGGCCTGGCCGAGTTGCCCCTGGCCGACCGCGCAACCATCGCCAACATGGCACCGGAATACGGCGCCACCTGTGGTTTCTTCCCGGTCGACCAAGTCACCCTGGACTATCTGCGCCTCTCGGGCCGCCCCGAAGCGACCGTGCAACTGGTCGAGCAGTACTGCAAGGCACAGGGCATGTGGCGCCTGCCCGGCCAGGAGCCGTCATTCAGCGACACGCTGGCCCTGGACATGGACGACGTCGAAGCCAGCCTGGCCGGGCCCAAACGGCCGCAGGACCGCGTAGCGCTGGGCCAGGTCAGCCAAGCCTTCGACCACTTCATCGAGCTGCAGCCCAAACCGCTGGCCAAAGAAGTTGGCCGCCTGGAAAGCGAAGGTGGCGGCGGTGTGGCAGTGGGCAACGCCGACCAGACCGGCGCAGTCGACTACAGCCATCAGGGCCAGACCCACACCCTGCGCGATGGGGCCGTGGTGATTGCCGCGATCACCTCATGCACCAACACGTCCAACCCCAGTGTGATGATGGCTGCCGGGCTGGTGGCGAAAAAAGCACTGGAAAAGGGCCTGCAACGCAAACCTTGGGTCAAGAGTTCGCTGGCGCCGGGCTCCAAAGTCGTCACCGACTACTTCAAGGCAGCCGGGCTCACGCCTTACCTCGACCAACTGGGTTTTGATCTGGTCGGCTATGGCTGCACCACCTGCATCGGCAACTCCGGCCCGCTGGACGAGGCGATCGAAAAAGCCATTGGCAGCGCCGACCTCACCGTGGCCTCGGTGCTATCGGGCAACCGCAACTTCGAGGGCCGCGTGCACCCACTGGTCAAGACCAACTGGCTGGCCTCGCCCCCGCTGGTGGTGGCCTACGCCCTGGCCGGCAGCGTGCGCCTGGACCTGACGCGCGACCCGCTGGGGTCAGGCAAGGACGGCCAACCGGTCTACCTGCGGGATATCTGGCCGAGTCAGCAGGAAATTGCCGAGGCCGTGGCCAAGGTCGATACGGCGATGTTCCACAAGGAGTACGCCGAAGTGTTTGCCGGTGATGCGCAATGGCAGGCCATCGAGGTGCCACAGGCCGCCACTTACGTGTGGCAGGCTGACTCCACCTACATCCAGCACCCACCGTTCTTCGACGGCATCGGCGGGCCGCCGCCACAAATTGCCAATATTCACGGCGCACGGGTGCTGGCGCTGCTGGGCGATTCAGTGACCACCGACCACATTTCCCCCGCCGGCAACATCAAGACCGACAGCCCGGCCGGGCGCTACCTGCGGGAACAGGGTGTGGAGCCACGCGACTTCAACTCCTACGGTTCGCGGCGTGGCAACCATGAAGTGATGATGCGCGGCACCTTCGCCAACATCCGTATCCGCAACGAAATGCTGGCAGGCGAAGAAGGCGGCAACACGTTGCATGTGCCCACTGGCGAGAAGCTGTCGATCTACGACGCGGCCATGCGTTACCAGCAGGAAGGCACCCCGCTGCTGGTGATTGCCGGCCAGGAGTACGGCACCGGTTCGAGCCGCGACTGGGCAGCCAAGGGTACCAACCTGCTGGGGGTCAAGGCCGTGCTGGCAGAAAGCTTCGAGCGTATTCACCGCTCCAACCTGGTGGGCATGGGCGTATTGCCGCTGCAATTCAAGGCTGGGCACAACCGCAAACAGCTGGGGCTGACCGGCAAGGAGCAGATCGATGTACTGGGGCTGGACGGCGCGCATATTCACCCTGGCATGAGCCTGCCCTTGCGCATTACCCGCGAGGATGGCCAACAGGAACAGATCGAGGTGCTATGCCGGATTGATACCCTGAACGAGGTGGAATACTTCAAGGCGGGGGGGATTCTGCATTATGTGTTGCGCCAGATGATCGCCAGTTGAGTCTGGCCGAAGATTCGTTCCGTTCTTGAAACCGAGCGCCGCGGGGGCGGCGCTCGATCTCTGCAATCAATGAATCAAATATCCATTCAATAAAACCAGCCGCTTGCCGATACCTGTCGAAAGCCCTGCGGACTATCACCCATGCGTAACAACCAGCCGATTACCCAGAGAGAACGGACTTTCCCAGCCCAGCAGCGGTTGATCTCCACTACCAACGCCAAGGGTGTGATCACCTACTGCAACGATGCCTTTATCGAAATCAGTGGTTTCACCCGCGAGGAGCTGACGGGCGCACCGCACAACCTGGTGCGCCACCCCGACGTACCGCCTGCCGTGTTTGCCCATATGTGGCAAACCCTCAAGCAGGGCCAGCCGTGGATGGGTATCGTCAAGAACCGCTGCAAGTCCGGCGACCATTACTGGGTCAACGCCTATGTCACCCCCATTTTCGATAACAACCAGGTTGTCGGCTTCGAGTCGGTGCGGGTCAAGCCCACCGCCGAACAGATCCGCCGCGCCGAGGCCCTGTACCAGCGCATCAACCAGGGCAAGCCGCCGGTACCGCGTCGCGACAAGTGGCTGCCAGTGCTGCAGGACTGGCTACCGTTCATCCTGATCAGCCAGGTGGGCTTCCTGATCGGCAACTGGCTGGGTCATTCCTGGGGCTTTGCCTTGGCCGCAGGGCTTTCGGTACCGCTGGGCCTGCTTGGCCTGAGCTGGCAGCAGCGCGGCCTCAAGCGCCTGCTGCGCCTGGCCGAGCAAACCACTTCCGACCCACTGATCGCGCAGATGTTCACCGACAGCCGTGGCGTGCAGGCGCGCCTGGAAATGGCCATGCTCAGCCAGGACGCACGCATGAAAACCTGCCTGACGCGCCTACAAGACAGTGCCGAACACCTGAGCGAACAGGCACGACAGTCCGATGCCTTGGCGCACAAGAGCTCTTCGGGGCTGGAGCGCCAGCGGGTGGAGACCGAGCAAGTCGCCGCCGCGGTAAACCAGATGGCCGCCACCACTCAGGAAGTGGCCAACCATGTACAGCGCACCGCCGATGCCACCCAGGAAGCCAACCGCCTGACCAGCCAGGGCCGGCAGATTGCCGGAGAAACCCGCGAGGCCATCGAGCGCCTGTCGGCGGCAGTGGGCGAGACCGGCCAGACGGTTACGCAACTGGCCAAAGACAGCGACGAGATTGGGGGCGTGGTCGACGTGATCAAGGGCATCGCCGACCAGACCAACCTGCTGGCGCTGAACGCAGCCATTGAAGCGGCGCGCGCCGGTGAAATGGGCCGTGGCTTTGCCGTGGTGGCTGATGAGGTGCGACAGTTGGCCCAGCGCACCGCCGAATCCACCGGGCAGATCCACGGCCTGATCGCCAAGCTGCAACAGACCGCCAGCAACGCAGTGCTGACCATGGAAACCGGCCACCGCCAGGCACAGGAAGGCGTCGATCGGGTAATGCAGGCCGACGAAGCGCTGGTAGGCATCAGCGAAGCGGTGGCCAATATCACCGACATGGCCACCCAGATTGCTGCTGCAACCGAGGAGCAGACCGCAGTGGCTGACGAGATCAGCCGCAACATCAGCACCATTGCCGAACTGGCCGACCAGACCGCCGAACAGGCGCAGCACTCGGCACTGCTGAGCGAAGAACTGACCAGCACGGCGGGCAGCCAGTATTCGCTGGTGGAGCGCTTCAACCGCTGAAGCTCGAGACTTCCGCTGGGGATGGCACCGGCTCTGCCGGTGTTCGCGGGTAAACCCGCTCCTACAACGGCTGTGCCGAACCACCGATGCTGTGCCGGGCCGTCGATGCCTGTGTCGAACCACTGATGCGCGTCCACCCCGGTCCATGTAGGAGCGGGTTTACCCGCGAATACGGTAGCGGCGGCAACGGTGAACGGCGGGTGAAAATTGGCCCGCAGGCCCGGCCCATTCGCGGGTGAACCCGCTCCTACAACGGCTGTGCCGAACTACCGATGCTGTGCCGGGCCGTCGATGCCTGTGTCGAACCACTGATGCGCGTCCACCCCCGGTCCATGTAGGAGCGGGTTTACCCGCGAATACGGTAGCGGCAGCAACGGTGAACGGCGGGTGGAGATTGGCCAGCAGGCCCGGCCCATTCGCGGGTGAACCCGCTCCTACGACGGCCTGTGGCGAACCACCGATGCGTGCGTAGGAGCGGGTTTACCCGCGAATACGGTAGCAGCAGCAACGGTGAACGGCGGGTGGAGATTGGCCAGCAGGCCCGCCCCTTTAGCAGGCAAGTCCGCTTGCTGTGTTACCAGTCCAACCGCAAGCGGCTCTCGAAGTAGCGCTCTTCGCCACTCAGCGGGTCCTCGAAACGCAGGCTCTGCGCCAGCAGTTTCAGCGGCCGCTGGTAGTCATCCTCTTCGTTGAGCAATTGCGGATAGAACGGGTCATTGCTGATCCCTGCCCCCAAAGCCGCCATGTGCACACGCAACTGATGGGTCTTGCCGGTCACGGGCGACAGCCCATAGCGCCATCGCTCACCGTTCTTCTCCAGCACCTCGGCCAGGGTTTCACTGTTGGCCTCACCCTCCACCTCATGCATGCGGAAAAATGGCTCGCCATGCACCAGGCGGCTTTTGTGCACCAGCGGAAAGGCATGCTGTGGCATGGCAGCGGCAATGGCCTGGTAACGCTTGTCGATACGCCGCTCGGGGAACAGCCGCTGGTAGGCGCTGCGGCTGTGCGGGTTGGCGGAAAACAGCACAAGCCCGGCGGTGTGCCGGTCAATGCGGTGCAACGGCACCAGGTGCGGGTTGTCCAGGCGCCGGATCAGGCGGCGCAACAAGGTCTGCTCGACGTATTCACCGGTCGGCGTCACCGGCAGGAAATGCGGTTTATCGGCCACCACCAGGTGCTCGTCCACATGCAGCACCACCTCCTGCACCGGGATCGGCCGTTCGTTCGGCACTTCGCGGAAATAATGCAAACGCATGCCACGCTTGTAAGGCAGGTCGGCGGCAACTGCCTGCCCCTCGGCATCCAGCACCCGGCCACGGGCAAAGCGGTCAAGCCACTGGGCGCGGTCGATAGCCTTGAAATGATCACACAAGCAATCGAGCACCGTGACCCAGTTACCAGGTGGCAGGCACACCGTACTGGCTTGCTGGCGGGCGGGGTCGAAAGGCGTGGTCATGGCTGGGCTCGAGACGTTCATGGCCGCGCATTATCGCCCAAGCCCGCCCCCTCAACCAGCCTGGGCCATCGCCTCGCAGCGATCCTTCAGCCAGCGCAGTACTTGCACCGGCTCCCAGCGGCCAGGGTCGTAGAGTGCATAGAGCAACCCCTCATAGCCCACCACATCCAGCCCTCGGTGATAACCGGCCCGCTGGAACAAGGCCTCGATCTCGGCGAAGCAGGTATTGAAGTGGACTTTGCCGAACGGCGTGCAGTCGCCCGTCACCAGGCCTTCGAGGCGCAGTTCCAGAACGGCGTCAGCCACCCGATCCACGGGCATGCGGTTGACGCTGTACTTGAGTTGCTCGACATTGAGCATGGCTTCACCTCGATACTGTATTTATATACAGCATACGAACATCCCCTTGCTGCCGTCAATGCGCTTCATTGCAACCCCGCCAGGTAGCCGCTGCCTTTGCGCAGGGTCAGCACCTGCCTGCGTGGCGTGCCGCGCGTCACCGACAGATGCACCCATCTGTCGAATTCCAGGATCAGCTGATCGAAGGGCACCGCACTTTCGCTGATTCGCCGGACGGTCTCGCGCGGGCTGACCTCGATCACCGTGAAGTCCGCCGCCAGCCCTTGCACGTGCTGGCTATCGGAGGCGCCACCGATCAACCGATTGACCCTTTCACTGCGATACCCGCTGCTGATGATGATGGGCGCGTCGAACAACGCACGTACCTGTTCCAGCGCACCACACAGTAATTGCAGGTTGGCCCTGGCTTCGAGGGGCGGTGCATTATCGAACCCGTCGCGGGCGGCGAGCTGGGAAACGGTCATTTCATCGAGGGTGAAATGTGGAGTGATCAACATGGCGAGCTATTCCGATGATGGAGAAGGTTACCGGCGACGGTGCGCCTCCACCGGATCATCAGCTCGCTTCACAGATCATGGAGCAGGGTTGCAACTCCTCTGCAGCCATCATTGCCCAAGAAAGGCCACCACTTGTTCGGTATCGAACGGCCAGTGCAACTCGGCGCCGTTGTCACAGCGCCGCAGCACCGGAATGATCAGGCCATAACGCTCGAACAAAGGCTCGCTCTCGGCGATGTCGACCAGCTCTACCAGCAGGCCATGATCGACGAGAGGCATCAACACAGCCTCGGCCACTTCGCAGAGGTGGCAGCCGAGGGTGCCGAACAGTTGACATTCAGGCAGCATGTGGCAGGTCCCGGGTTGGCATACACAGAAGCCTATTCTAGGCGCGCCACGCCCACCCTGCACCTGACCTGGCTCAATCCTGGCTGGTAGCACCGATCCGGTGCAGCGACAGGTCCGCGCCCTGGAACTCCTGCTCATGGCTCAAGCGCAGGCCATGCAGCGCACGAATTGCTCCGTACACGGCAAAGCCACCGGCCAAGGCCACCAGCACGCCCATCAGGCTGCCCAGCAACTGGCTGACCAGGCTGACACCGCCCATGCCACCCAACGCCACCTGGCCGAACACGCCACAGGCGATGCCACCCCACACGCCACACAGACCATGCAACGGCCACACACCCAGGACGTCGTCGATTTTCCAGCGATTTTGCGCGGCGGTGAAGGTCCAGACAAACAGCGCCCCCGCCACCAGGCCGGTGGCGAGCGCACCCACCGGGTGCATCAGATCGGAACCTGCGCAAATCGCCACCAGCCCGGCCAGCGGGCCGTTATGCAGAAAGCCCGGGTCGTTGCGCCCGGCCAGCAACGCTGACAGGGTGCCACCCACCATGGCCATCAGCGAGTTGATCGCCACCAGGCCGCTGACGCCCTGCAAGGTCTGGGCACTCATGACGTTGAAGCCGAACCAGCCGATGATGAGGATCCACGAGCCCAGCGCCAGAAAGGGAATGCTCGATGGCGCAAAAGCCACCAAACGCCCATCGCGGTAACGCCCACGGCGCGCCCCCAGCAGCAGCACCGCCGCCAGCGCCAGCCAGCCCCCCATGGCGTGTACCACCACAGACCCGGCAAAGTCGTGGAACGGTGCGCCGAAGCGTGCCTGCAGCCAAGCCTGTAGGCCCAGATTACCGTTCCACACCACACCCTCGAAGAACGGATAGACGAACGCCACGATCAACGCCGTAGCGCACAACTGCGGCACGAACCGCGCCCGCTCGGCAATGCCTCCGGAGATGATCGCCGGAATCGCCGCCGCGAAGGTCAGCAGGAAGAAACACTTGACCAGCGCATAGCCATGGTCGACAGCCAGCGTTGCCGCCGGTTGGAAGAAGTTGACCCCATAGGCGATCCAGTAGCCTATAAAGAAGTAGACCAGCGCCGAGATGGCGAAGTCGCTGAGGATCTTCGACAAGGCGTTGACCTGGTTCTTGTGGCGCACCGTGCCCACTTCAAGGAACGCGAAGCCGGCATGCATGGCCAGCACCAGAATGGCGCCCATGAGAATGAACAGGGTGTTGGAACCGTGGACCAGAGAGTCCATAGCGCTGTGCATGTTTTCCATGAAATAGGCAGACCTGCTGAAAAAGGCACCAGGACAGTTCAAGAACCTGCATCCCTGCACCGAATCGGTGCCAGCCCCTACCCTGTTCAGGTGAGCGGGGTGAAGCCTGCGTGGTTTTTTCTTGGGTTTGTCGTGGATTGGGTTAAGGTTTATCGGTATCCGCTGCGCGGGCGCCCTGAATCGGCGCATAACCGGTCACAGGCGCTCCGCAACGTGGCAAAAACATAGCAAGGCCCATACCAGCAGCCGCACTTGAACCTTCCATGCGTGCTGTCACTCGAAGTACCAACACTCATCGACAGGGAGAGACCCATGGCCAGCAAATCGGCAAAGAATGCACAAGAGATATTGATGGCTGACTTCCAGGCCTTGGTGCGCGACACCGAGAAGCTGCTGGCCGACACCGCCAACCTGGCCGGCGACCAGGCCGACGAATTGCGCGAGCAGATTCACGAGCGCCTGGCCCAGGCCCGCGAAACCCTGCAACTGACCCAGGACTCGGTACGTGAACGCGGTCAGGCAGCGCTTGGCAGCGCCGAGCAGTACGTGCAGGAAAACCCGTGGCGGGCAATCGGCATCGCCGCCGGCGTCGGCCTGTTGATCGGTCTGCTGGCCAACCGGCGCTAAGGGGAACCCATGGAGAATGACGCCAACGGCGCCAGCGCTTCGGGCAAGCGCCTGGGCGCGGCCATGCTGGGGCTGCTGCACAGTCACATCGAGCTGTTCGGTATCGAGTTGCAGGAGCAGAAGGGCCGTACCTTGAGCCTGCTGCTGTTCGCCGGCCTGGCGCTGGTGTTCGCCCTGCTGCTGCTGACCGCGCTGTCCGGGCTGCTGCTGGTGCTGCTGTGGGACAGCTATCGACTGGCCGGTATCATTGGTCTGTGCGTGTTCTATGGCATTGCTGCACTGTACTGCGGCGTGCGCCTGAAGGCGGCGGTGTTCGACGAATCATCGCCCTTCGGCGCCACCCTCGACGAACTTGCCAAGGACAGGGAGCGCCTGTTGCCATGAGCCTGCCAGAACTGCCAAACACGCGTAACCCGCGCGAACTGCGCAAGGCGCTGCTGCGCCTGCGCATGGAAATGCACCGCCAGGAAATCCGTCATGAGTCCGGTCAGTTGCTTGAACCGCTGCGCCGCGTGCGCGGTATGGGCAGCTCGCTACATGAAGGCCTGGGTATCAAGCATGCGCCACTGTGGGGCATCGGTGCCGTGGTGGCGCTGGGATTTCTCACCGGCAAAGGCGTACGCAGCGGCAACCTGACACGCCTGATACGGTTGGGCAGCACCCTGTTGCCACTGGTACGCCTCTACCTGCAAGGCAGCCGCCGCCCCTGACCAGGGTTCGCCCCGGCAGAAGCAGCCTTGTGCTGCGAAGAGGCCCGTTCCATCGATACGAATGCATCGTGGGGCTGGCCTCTTCTTCGCAGCACAATGCGCTTCCTGCAGGGTATGCTGCTGCCTTCGAACGACAGGAGACCGCGCCTTGGACTGGCACACCTTGCTTACCCGCGAACGGCTGGGCAAAGCCCTGTACAGCGCCGATGAACTCGGGCGCAGCCCCTTCCACAAAGACCACGACCGCATCATTTTCTCCGGTGCCTTCCGCCGCCTCGGCCGCAAGACCCAGGTGCACCCGGTGTCGAGCAACGACCATATCCATACGCGCCTGACTCATTCGCTGGAAGTCAGCTGCGTCGGCCGCTCGCTGGGGATGCGCGTCGGCGAGACCCTGCGCGACAACCTGCCGGACTGGTGCGCCCCCAGTGACCTGGGGATGATCGTGCAGTCAGCCTGCCTGGCCCACGACATCGGCAACCCGCCATTCGGCCACTCCGGCGAAGACGCCATTCGCCACTGGTTCCAGCAGGCGGCCGGGCGTGGCTGGCTGGACGACATGAGCGATGACGAACGGGCCGACTTTCTCAACTTCGAAGGCAATGCCCAGGGCTTTCGCGTGCTCACCCAACTGGAATACCACCAGTTCGATGGGGGGACCCGGCTGACCTATGCCACCCTCGGCACCTACCTCAAGTACCCGTGGAGCGCCCGCCACGCCGACGCCCTGGGCTACAAGAAGCACAAGTTCGGCAGCTATCAGAGCGAACTGCCCCTGCTCGAACAGATCGCCCGCAAACTCGGCCTGCCGCAGCTGGAACACCAGCGCTGGGCGCGCCACCCGCTGGTGTATCTGATGGAGGCTGCCGATGACATCTGCTACGCGCTGATCGACCTGGAAGACGGCCTGGAAATGGAGCTGCTGCAATACGCAGAAGTCGAGGCGCTGTTGCTCGACCTGGTCGGCGAAGACCTGCCAGAAACCTACCGCCAGCTCGGCCCACGCGATTCTCGTCGGCGCAAACTGGCCATCCTGCGCGGCAAGGCTATCGAGCACCTGACCAACGCCGCCGCCCACGCATTCGTCGAGCAGCAGCAGGCGTTGCTGGCCGGGCAACTGCCGGGCGACCTGGTGGAACACATGCATGGCCCAGCCAAACGCTGTGTACTGCAAGCCAAGGACATGGCGCGCAACAAGATCTTCCAGGACAAACGCAAGACCCTGCACGAGATCGGCGCCTACACCACCCTGGAGATTCTGCTGAACACGTTCTGCGGTGCAGCCCTCGAGCAGCACGGTGGACGTACGCCATCGTTCAAGAGTCGCAGGGTGCTGGACCTGATCGGCAACAATGCGCCAGACCCGCATGCCTCGTTGCACAGCGCCTTCCTGCGCATGATCGACTTCATCGCCGGCATGACCGACAGCTATGCCAGCGAAATGGCCCGGGAGATGACCGGGCGCTCCAGCCCGACCTGAAACGCGTCGGTGCAGCGCAGGCTCGGCCAGGCGCTGCACCACGCTTGCAGGAAACTTCCTACACCAACGGGGGCCACACTAAACGGCACGAATAAAAACTAATGAAAAGTTACCAAAATCGCTTTGACAGCGAGTTAAGCACACCTATTCCGTAGCCCATTTTGTTTTATCTTGTAAGCCGTTTCCCATATAGGCCTAACAGCCATTCCTCGCACGCCTGAGGACTTCCAACTGCGATAAGGTGCCCACTGTCACCCTCAATCGACCGCAGGGAAGTTGAACATGCACTCCATATTTATCGTTGACGACCATCCGGTGATTCGCCTGGCCGTCCGTATGCTGCTGGAAAACCAGAATTACAAGATTGTCGGCGAGTCGGACAACGGCGTAGACGCCATGCAGATGATCCGCGAGAGCAACCCCGACCTGGTCATTCTCGACATCAGCATCCCCAAGCTAGACGGCCTGGAGGTGCTGGCCCGCTTTCAGAGCATGGCCCTGCCCTTGAAGGTTCTGGTATTGACCGCACAGTCCCCGGCATTGTTTGCCGTACGTTGCATGCACTCGGGCGCAGCAGGTTATGTCTGCAAACAGGAAGACTTGAGTGAACTGCTCAGTGCAATCAAGGCCGTACTGGCCGGGTATAACTACTTCCCCAGCCAGGCAATAAAAAACAACCAGACGACCGACAGCGACCTGCAACTTTTCCGCCAGGTAAATGACCGAGAACTGATGGTGCTTCAACTTTTCGCCCAAGGCCGCAGCAACAAGGAAATTGCCAAGGGCATGTTCCTCAGCAGCAAGACTGTCAGTACCTACAAGAAGCGCCTCATGCACAAACTGCAAGTCAATACGCTGGTCGATCTGATCGAGATGGCCAAGCGCAACGCGCTGGTCTGAACGTGGTCATGGCCCGAGTTATCAATCGCCTGCTGCTCGTCTTGCTGCTGCTCAGCGGCGCGACGCAGGCTGGCCATCGCGAAGCCGCGTCCTTTACGTTGCTGGCGCGCTCATCGGCCCGCCCCGTCCAGCCCGTGCTCACGCCCGAACAACGGCAATGGCTCGAAGGCCGGCAGGAACTGGTGCTGGGCACGTCGGCACCCGACTATCCACCGTTCGATATCACCGGTGGCGGCAACGACTACCAGGGCCTGACCGCCGAGTATGCAAACCTGATCGGCAAGGCCTTGCAGTTGCCAGTGAGGGTGCTGCGTTTCTCCAGCCGGCAGGCGGCGGTGGAGGCGCTCAGGCACGGTGATATCGACCTGCTGGGCAGCGCCAATGGCTACGAAGCGGCCAGTGACGGCCTGGCACTGTCGCGCCCCTATGCCGTCGACCAACCTGTACTGGTAACGCGTGAAGACGAAAACCGGGCACTGGACACGGACCTTGCCGGCATGCGCCTGGGCATGCTCTACCACTATTTGCCCAGACAAGAAGTACTCACCGCCTACCCCAAGGCCGAGCTGCTGGCCTTCGGTTCTTCCAGCCAGGCACTGAATGCTGTCGCGTTCGGGCAGGCCGACGTGTTCATCGGCGATACCATCTCCACGCACTACCAGCTCAACCGTGGTCATCTGCCCCGCCTGCGCATGGCCAACTTCGGCAAACACGAGGCCATCGGCTTCGGTTTTGCCTTGCGTCAGCAAGATACCGTGCTGCTGGACCTGGTAAACACCATCCTGGACAGGCAAAGCCCGGCCATTCGCTCCAGTATCTTCAAGCGCTGGAGCGCCGGCAGCGACCTGTTACTGAGCGATCGCCAACTGCAATTGAGCGCGGCCGAGCAGCAGTGGCTGGAGAAGCACCCCGTGATGCGCGTGGCAGCCGATGACGCGGCTGCCCCACTGTCCTACTTCGATGATTCGGGGCATTTCCGAGGCATCACCGCCGACCTGCTGGACCTCATTCGCCTGCGCACCGGGTTGCGTTTCGAAGTGCAGCGCGCCAGTGGCATTGCCGACATGGTCGCCCGCCTCAAGGATGGCCGGGCCGATGTCATCGCCGCACTGGCCAGCGCCGGCAAAGCAGGGGACGACCTGCAAATCAGCCGCCCCTATCTCGAAAGCGCCTATGTGCTGGTCAACCACAAGGACAACAATGCATTGAGTTCACTGGAGCAGTTGCAGGGGCATCGTATCGCCATTACCCGCTACAGCACCATGAACGCCATGCTGTCCCGGGACTACCCAAAGATAAGCTGGGTCGAGACCGAAAGCGCGTTCTACTCCATGGCGTTGCTCAACAGCGGGGCTGTCGATGCGGTGATCACCACCCTGATCGACGCCAATCACGCCTTGGCCAGCAACCCCGAACTGGTCATCCGCACCTCGGTCGGCAGCGAACCCGCCAATTTCGCCATGGCCACCATTGCCCCGTCACCGGCGCTGTTGTCGATCCTCGACAAGGCCTTGCTGAGCATCTCACCGGAGGAGCTGGGGGTAATCAACAACCGCTGGCGTGGCTTTGGCAGGCATGAGGATGACAACACAAAAGGCTACAGCCGCCTTGCCCTGCAGGTGGTGCTGGCCACGGCCGTGCTTTTGTTGCTTGCCCTGCTCTGGAATGCCCGCCTGCGCCTGCAGATTCGCCAGCGCCAGCGCGCCGAACGCGCGCTGAACGACCAGTTGGCATTCATGCGCGCCCTGCTCAACGGTACGCCCCACCCCATGTATGTGCGCGACCGCGAGGGTTGCCTGAAAAGTTGCAACTACAGCTACCTTGAAGCCGTGCAGGCCCGCTCCGATCAGGTGATCGGCAAAAAACTCAAGGACAGCCTGTTTGCCGATTCCGAGCAGGCTCGGCAGATCCAGGCGGATTACCAGAAAGTCATGGCGGCGGGTTCACCACTGATCAAGGACCGTCCATTACGGATCAAGGGCCGGGACCTGACCATCTACCACTGGATCCTGCCGTACCGCGACTCCCTGGGTGAGGTGCAGGGCATCATCGGCGGCTGGATCGACATCAGCGAACGCCGCCAACTGGTCCTGGAGCTGCGCCAGGCCAAGCAGCAGGCCGACGATGCCAACCGGGCCAAGAGCACGTTCCTGGCGACCATCAGCCACGAAATCCGCACCCCGATGAATGCCGTCATCGGCATGCTGGAACTGGCGGTCAAGCGCGCCGACCAGGGCCGGGTGGACCGCAGCGCGCTGGAACTGGCACACCATTCGGCCAAAGACCTGCTAGGCCTGATCGGTGACATTCTCGACATCGTGCGCATCGAGTCCGGGCACTTGTCCCTGGCCCCGGAGGTGGTCGACCTGGCGGCGCTGGTCGAATCGGTGGCGCGCATTTTCGATGGCCAGGCGCGGCAGAAAGGCCTGGCCCTGGAGGTGCAGATCGCCCCGGCCGCACGCTGCCATGTCCTGCTTGACCCGCTGCGCTTCAAGCAGGTGCTGTCCAACCTGGTGAGCAATGCCATCAAGTTCACCGAGCACGGTCAGGTGCGCATCTGCGTCAGGCTGCTGGATGACGGAACCAGCACACCAGCCGTACTGGAGCTGGAGGTGCGCGACAGTGGCATCGGCATCCACCCCGACGACCTGCAGCGCCTGTTCAACCCGTTCATCCAGGCCAACCCGCACAGCCAGGGCGCCCGCGCAGGTACCGGGCTGGGCCTGGCCATCTGCCGCAACCTGTGCGAAATGATGGGCGGCAGCCTGTCCATGAAGAGCCTGGAGGATGTCGGTACCCAGGTGCGCCTGAAGATGCCGCTGCAACGGGTGGATGGCGCAGAGCAGCCCAAACCGCTGCCCGAGCAGCTCGACGTGCCCGACCCACGGCTGAACGTGCTGGTCATCGATGATCACCCGGCCAACCTGCAACTGATGGCGCAACAACTTGGCTACCTGGGCCTGGAGCACGCCAGCGCCCGCGATGGGCAGGAAGGCCTGGCGACCTGGCGGGAAGGCGACTTCGATGTGCTGGTACTCGACTGCAACATGCCGCACATGAACGGTTACCAGCTGGCGACTGCCGTGCGTGCCGAAGAACGCCATGGCAAGCGACCACCCTGCACCATCCTCGGCTATACCGCCAACGCACAGCCGGAAGTACGCCGCAAGTGCCTGACCGCCGGCATGGACGACTGTCTGCTCAAGCCCATCAGCCTGAGCACCCTCAGCCAGCGCCTGGCTGGCATTCGCCCGCGCCGCCAGCAACGCCCCCGACGCAAGCTGTACCAGCTGGACGGCCTGGCCGCCGTGGTCGGGCCTGACCCGGTTGACCGTCAGCGCTTCCTGGTAACCTTGCATCAGAGCCTTCAGGCCGACCTGGCCAGCCTGATGGCGCTTCACCCGCAACACGACAGCGGCGCCATTGCCGAGCAGGCCCACAAGGTGCTCAGCGCCGCGCGCATGCTGGAAGCCCCTGACCTGATGGCGGCGTGTGAAGCCCTCGAGGCCAGCGACTTGCCCATTGCCCAGGTGCGCCTGCGGCGCCAGGCACTGGCACGGCATATGTGCCGAGTGGAACGTGCCCTGGCCAAGGAATTGGCCACAAGCACGGATACTCAGGCAGGCAACCACACGTGTTAACTGGTAGACTGCGCGGCGTTATTACCTAAGAGGATTGTTTCATGGCCACAAACCGCTCCCGTCGTCTGCGCAAGAAGCTGTGTGTCGACGAGTTTCAGGAATTGGGCTTCGAGCTGAACCTGGAATTCAAGGAAGATCTGGATGACCAGGCAATCGATGCTTTCCTCGACGCGTTCCTGGAAGAAGCCATGGACGCCAACGGCCTGGATTATGTAGGCGGTGACGATTTCGGCCTGGTGTGCTCGGTCAAACGCGGCTCGGTCAGCGAAGAACAGCGCGCTGCCGTTGAAGCCTGGCTCAAAGGCCGCAGCGAACTGACCAAGATCGAAGTCAGCCCGCTGCTGGATGCCTGGTACCCGGAAAAGCCTATCAACAAGGCTGAGTGATACTTGTCAGCTTCGGGCTGAAAGGTTGATTGCTGAAAAGGCCACCCCATTCGGGTGGCCTTTTTATTGGCGATGCTTTTCCGTCGAACGTGACGCATCGCGGCTGCGCTTGGGGCATAATGCGTACTGTTTACGTCGTGGGGCCATCATCTCTTACAGCCCCAAAGCCCTTTTCCCTCGCCGCAGGGTATTCACTCGCTATGATCAAAACGCTTCGTCCCCTCATACTTGCCGGCCTGCTGTTGCCACTTGCCTTGCCCAGCCACGCCGCCGTCAATACCACCCTGCCTGCCAAAGTGCAGCAGGCGCTCAAGGCCAACAAGCTGCAGGACACCGCACTGTCGCTGGTGATGCTGCCGCTGGACGGCCCCGGCACCCCGACCGTGTTCAATGCCGATGTGTCGGTGAACCCGGCGTCGACCATGAAACTGGTCACCACCTACGCCGCCCTCGAACTGCTTGGCCCGACCTTCCAGTGGAAAACCGAGTTCTACACCGACGGCACCCTGAGCAACGGAGTGCTTAACGGTAACCTCTACCTTAAAGGTGGCGGTGACCCCAAACTGAACATGGAAAAGCTGTGGCTGCTGATGCGTGACCTGCGCGCCAATGGCGTGCGCACCGTCACCGGTGACCTGGTGCTGGACCGCAGCCACTTCGTGCAACCCAACCTGCCGCAGTTCAACGACGACGGCGGTGATGAAAACAAGCCGTTCCTGGTCAAGCCCGACTCGCTGCTGGTCAACCTCAAGGCCCTGCGCTTCGTGGCGCGCAATGATGGTGGCAAGGTCACCGTTGCAGTCGAGCCGCCGATTGCCCGCATCCGCATTGACAACCAGGTCAAGCCGGTAGCCTCGAAGAAATGCACCGGTGATGTGCGCTACAACCCGGTGCCCCAGGCCGACGGCATCAGTGTCACGGTCAGCGGCCAACTGGGTGACGGCTGCAACTCGCAAACCTACCTGTCGCTGCTCGACCATTCCACCTACGCCGCCGGTGCCGTGCGCGCAATCTGGAACGAACTGGGTGGCAACATCCAGGGTGGCGACCGCATCGAGAATGTGCCCAAGAGTGCTCGCCTGCTGGCCCGCGCCTTCTCGCCAGACCTGGTGGAAGTGATCCGCGACATCAACAAGTACAGCAACAACACCATGGCCCAGCAGCTGTTCCTGAGCCTTGGCGCGCAGTTCCGCACCGATGCCGATGGCGACGACGCCCGTGCTGCCCAGCGCGTGGTACGCCAATGGCTGGCGAAAAAGGGCATCACCGCGCCGCATCTGGTGATGGAAAACGGCTCTGGCCTGTCGCGTGCCGAACGGGTCAGTACCCGGGAAATGGCCGAGATGCTGAAAGCCGCCTGGAAGAGCCCTTACGCTGCCGAGTTCATGAGCTCGATGCCGCTGGTGGGCATGGACGGCACGATGCGCAAGCGTCTCAAGCGCACCGCGATGGCCGGCGAAGGGCACATCAAGACCGGCACACTGAACACTGTGCGGGCGATTGCCGGCTTCAGCCGCGACAGCAACGGCCATACCTGGGCGGTAGCGGCGATTCTCAACGACCCGAAACCGTGGGGTGCCTCGCAGGTGCTGGATCAGGTGTTGCTTGACCTGTATCGCCAGCCGAAGCTGGCTGGCAGTACAGCAGCTAATTGATTGGTTAGCCTGTATTGGCCTTTTCGCGGGTGAACCCGCTCCTACAGGGGTGAGCACGGCTTACCAAACCTGTGCAACCTGTAGGAGCGGTTTTCGCCGCGAAAGGCTCGGTACCGGCAACCGACAGCGCTTAGGCCGACTCCCCCTCCACCCGGTCCCGCCCGGCCTGTTTGGCCGCATACACGCCGGCATCGGCGCGCAACAGCAAGGCATCGGCGCCTTCGCCCGACCGCCAGCCCGCCACACCGAAGCTTGCAGTCACCTGGCCCACGCCTTCCACCGGCACATTGCGCACCCCTTGCCATAACTCCAGCGCCAGCAGCCGGGCCTGATCGGCATCGCTGCCCGGGCAAAGCACCATGAACTCTTCCCCGCCCAAGCGGCAGAACACATCGGTACGCCGCAAACGCTGAGCGATGCGCTGGCACAGGCTACGTAGCACCCGGTCGCCGACGGCATGGCCGAAGCGGTCGTTGATGCGCTTGAAGTGATCGATGTCGAGCATGATCACCGCCAGCGGCAAGCCATCGCGCTGGGCCCTTTCCAGTTCGATCTTGAGCCGCTCCTGGAAATAGCGACGGTTATGGATACCGGTCAGCGAGTCGGTGACCGACAGCGCCCGCAACTCTTCCTCCACGCCCTTCAGGTCGGAGATGTCAGTCAGGTAGCCATGCCACAGGGTGCAGCCCTGCTCGCCCACTTCCGGGGTCGCCTCGCCACGCACCCAGCGCAGTCCGGCCCGTGGCAGGCAGACCCGATACTCCTCGCGCCAGGGTGACAGGTGTTCGGCCGAATAGCGCACCGAGCGGCGCACGCGTTCCAGGTCATCGGGGTGGATACGTTCGAACACCCCCGAGGCATCCTCACGCAACTGCATCAGGTCGATCTCATAAATGTCATACAGGCCCATGCTGGCGTATGGAAAACACGAATGGCCGTTGGCATCCAGGCGATATTGGTAGATGCCGCCCGGCACCTCGGCACTGAGCTTTTCCAGCAACCGGTCACGCGCTGCCAACGCCTCATGCACCCGGCGCCGCTCGGTCACGTCAATGCAGATGGCCAGGTAGCCAACCCACAACCCCTGTTCGTCGAGCATGGCAGTCACCAGCATGTTGGCGACCAGCTGGCTGCCATCGGCCCGTAGCAAGGTCCACTCGCCAGGCTCGGCCCCGTGCTCCTGCACCGTTTCAGCGAACATCGCCTGGCCGCCAGCAATGGCGCGGCCAAAACGCAAGCTCAAGGCCTGGGCACGCAGGTTCAGCTCCTCCGGCAGTACCAGGTCTTCAAGGCGCAAGCGGCCGATCGCTTCTCTGGCCGCGTAACCGAGCATGCGTTCGGCACCGGCGTTGAACGTGCTGACCACCCCCTTGAGGTTGGTGGCGATGATCGCCACCTGGGTCGCGGCATCCAGCACACTGCGCAGTTGGTTGTGGGTGCCACGCAACGACTGCTCGCTGACCTGCAACTCGGCAGTACGCTGAGCGACCAGGGCCAGGGCGCGCTGACGCTGGCTGAACAGGCTGTAGAGCAGCACGCTGAGCAACAGGCTCAACAGTCCGCCCAACAAACCGACCGCCATCACCGCCGAGGAGCGGTTCGCCTGCGCGAAGGCCTGGCTTGGCTGAATGCTCAGCTGGAAATGGTGATCGGCCAGGCGCAACAACTGATTGCTGGCCAGAGCCAAGGGCGCGACCGGATTTTGCGAGTCGAACAACACGACGGGGCCTTGTAACCCGGACGGGTCCGTGATGCGCACGACCAGGTTGTCATCAACCGCTACCGGTCGACCGTCGCTGACCAGCTCGCGCATGCTCAGCAACGCCATCACATAGCCCACTGCCGCACCGCGGGGATCGGCATCGGAAAATACCGGCGCCACCATCAGCAGGCCGCGCTCTGCCGAGTGGGTATCGAACAGGGCCAATGGCTCGGACACCGCCATGCTGCCCGGCGCCAGCGCCCGCGCCAGGGCCGCCTGGGGCTCGCTTTGACCAGCGAGGTCCAGGCCGTAAGGCAACCCGGGCCGCTCGCTCGATTGGGTATAGAGCACCGGGAAGTAATGGTCGCGCTGCGAAGCCGGGCGCCATTGGCCTTGCGCGTCCTGGTCACGGATCACATAACCTGGGCCGGTATGGGCACTGGCCAGGCGCTCGAATTCGGCGCGTTGCGCAGCCTCGACGCGCGGCGCCCAGGCATAGGCCAAGGTGCGTTGCAGCAGTGGTCGGGCATAGCCGTCGAATTCGCGCGGGGTGATCTCGCTGGAAAAACTGAAGAACCGCCGCAGCCCGTCCAGGCGCTGCTGCTGTTCGTCAAAGCGCTCGGCAATACGGCTGGCGCGCTCGCTGGCCAGTAGCTCGAAGCGCTGGCGCAGCTGCTGTTTGTAGAAGGTGTGCGCGGCAAATGCCAAGGCAGCGGTCAACAAGCCGCCCGCCACCAGTGCAATCAGCGCCATCGCCCAGGCGGACGCCCTCTCTGTGCACAAGCCAAGCAACCGCGCACGCACGCCACACTTTGACATACACCCATCTCGTCACGTCAGCGTCCTGCGGATTATCTTGCCCTGCCCTCAGTTATAGCTATTGGCCATTAGCCGCGCAATGTACCTCGTCGCCTCAACGAAGCTGCAAACGCCAGGCGCGGTGGATACGGTTGTTACGGGCGAAGTCCGGGTCCAGGGTCTGGGCGCTGATTTCTTCCACCACGTAACGCGCCATCAGGTGCTCGTCCAGCTGGAACTTGCGGAAGTTGTTGGAGAAATACAGCACGCCCCCCGGCGCCAGACGGGCCATGGCCAGGTCCAACAGCTGCACATGGTCACGCTGCACGTCGAATACGCCTTCCATACGCTTGGAGTTGGAGAAGGTTGGCGGGTCGATGAAGATCAGGTCGTAGCTGTCACGGTTGCCTTCCAGCCAGGCCATTACATCGCTCTGCTCCAGGCGGTTGCGCTCGGAATAGCCATTGAGCGCCAGGTTACGCCGTGCCCAGTCCAGGTAGGTTTTCGACAGGTCGACGCTGGTAGTGCTGCGCGCACCACCCTTGGCCGCATGCACAGTGGCCGTGGCGGTGTAGCAGAAGAGGTTGAGGAAGCGCTTGCCGGCAGCCTCGCGCTGGATGCGCATACGCATCGGGCGGTGGTCGAGGAACAGCCCGGTATCCAGGTAGTCGGTGAGGTTGACCAGCAGCTTGACGCCACCTTCGTTCACCTCCTGGAAGCGGCCCTCGGTAGCCTGGCGTTCATACTGGCGCGTGCCGCTCTGCCGCTCGCGACGCTTGAGCACTACACGCTGCGGCGAAATGCCCAGCGCCTGCGGGATGGCAGCCAGTGCGTCGAGCAGACGGGCCTGAGCCTTGTCCGGGTCGACTGAACGTGGCGCGGCGTATTCCTGCACGTGTACCCAGTCCTGATACAGGTCGACCGCGAGGGCATATTCGGGCATGTCGGCATCGTACAGCCGGTAGCAGTCGATCTGCTCGCGACGGGCCCACTTGCCCAGTTGCTTGAGGTTCTTCTGCAGGCGGTTGGCAAACATCTGCGCCCCTTCCGAGAGCCGCGCGGGCTCGCTGGCCTGCGGCACCTGCTGTCGGGCTTCGGTGCCTTCAGGCTGCGCTTCGCGGCGTTCACCGGTGACGAACTGGTCCGGCTGCACCTTGAACAGCAGCAGCTTGCACGGCAATGCGCCGTTCCAGAACGCGTACTGCTTGTGGCTACGAATGCCCATGCGCTTGCCCAGTTGCGGCGCACCGGTGAATACCGCTGCTTCCCAGCCCATGCAGGCCTGGCGCAGGCGCTCACCCAGATTCTGATAGAGGTACAGCAGGCTGGCTTCGTCACCCAGACGCTCACCGTAGGGCGGGTTGCTGATGACCAGGCCTTTCTGGTTCTGGTCCGGGCGTGGCTCGAAGGTGCTCACTTCGCCCTGGTAGATCTTCACCCAGTCGCCCAGGCCGGCACGCTCGACGTTGTTGCGGCCCGGCTGGATCAGCCGCGGGTCAGCCTCATAGCCACGGATCCACAGCGGTGGCTTGGCCAGGCCGGCCTGCGCGCGCGCCTGCGCTTCGTCATGCACCTTGCGCCACAGCGCCGGCACATGGCCGAGCCAGGCACTGAAGCCCCAGCGTTCGCGCTTGAGGTTGGGGGCGATATCGGCGGCGATCATCGCGGCCTCGACCAGGAAGGTACCCACACCGCACATCGGGTCGGCCAGCGCACCACCTTCGGCAGCGATACGCGGCCAGCCAGCACGGATCAGCACCGCTGCCGCCAGGTTTTCCTTCAGCGGCGCGGCGCCTTGCTGCAGGCGGTAGCCACGCTGGTGCAGGCTGTGCCCGGACAGGTCGAGGGACAAAATGGCCTCCCCGCGGTCCAGGCGCAGATGCACACGCACGTCAGGGTCGATCTTTTCCACGGACGGGCGCAGGCCTTCGCGGTTACGCAGCTTGTCGACGATCGCATCCTTGACCTTCAGCGCACCGAAGTGGGTATTGTCGATGCCAGAGCCATGGCCGCTGAACTCCACAGCCAGGGTGCCGTCGGCTGCCAGGTGGTCGGCCCAGTCGACCGCGTGCACGCCGTCGTAAAGGTCGTCGGCGTTCTTCATCGAGAAGCGCTTGAGCACCAGCAATACGCGGTTGGCCAGACGTGACCAGACACACAGGCGGTAAGCAGTTTCCATGTCGGCGGCGCCGCGAATGGCCGAGGTGTGCTCGCGCACCTCGTCAAGGCCGAGGCCCTTGGCCTCTTCGGCGAGCAGGCTTTCAAGGCCTTTGGGACAGGTAAGGTAAAGTTCGAAACGGTCCGACATGAGTATTCCAGCGCCTTGGGCTATTTGACTGACGGGGCGACGCATCGCCCCGCGATGTTTGCCCGTACACCTTTCCAGCAGGCGTGCGGGTGGCCTTCTGCGACACACAACGTGCTGCAGAAAAGCCGGGCCGCCTGACCGATCCGTGCCTGGCCCAGTGGCAAGGACAGCTTAGATCATCAGGCAGTACGCGTAATTCTGGCGATCTCCGGGCCAATGTGACCCTTCGTCGCATTTCAAATTATTTCTGTCATCCGCAAACAACGCTGGCGAAATGACGTCAAAGATCGGCAAACCCCGATCATTGCAGGGCTAAACACCAAACAAGGTTGAGTCGCATTTATTTACTTATCCCCTCACCCTTGGAAAGGTTACGTGCTTATGACAAATCGGTCATTCACACCGTGACTCGCATTCGATAGAACTGGTCTTAGGCCGCTTCGCAACGAGGCGGCACTTTCAGCTCGCCACGCCGGCAGCGAGCGCAAACCGGCAGAACGACTCTGCCCGGCCTCGGAGAGGCCGACGGGACATTACAGTCAACAAGTGAGGGCAACACCCTATGAGAAGACTTAAGCGTGATCCGTTGGAAAGAGCATATTCACGTGGCTACCAATACGGGGTCACCGGCAAATCCCGCGAACTTTGCCCCTTCAATCTTCCTTCTGTTCGCCAAGCCTGGATCAACGGCTGGCGTGAAGGTCGCGGTGATAACTGGGACGGAATGACTGGCACCGCTGGCATCCATAGACTCAACGAAAATCACGCCGTTGGCTGAACGAGGACACTGAATTCGATTTACCATGCACGCCCCATCCGGGCGGCGGGCGAAGGCCCAGGGGCCCCTTGAAGGGGCCCTTTTTTATGCCTTGGCAAACCTCATCAGCTGCACCCACCCGCCCCCTGCAGGGGCGGGCTGGTCACCGCGGCATTGCCGCGATAGCATCCACCGCTTCGCGAATCAGCGCCGGCCCTTTGTAGATGAAGCCCGAGTAGATCTGCACCAGGCTCGCCCCGGCCGCGATCTTCTCGGCAGCATGGCGGCCTTCGGTAATGCCCCCGGCGGCAATGATCGGCAACTTGCCGCCCAGCTCACCTGCCAGCACCTTGACGATATGGGTGCTCTTCTCCAGCACCGGTGCGCCCGACAGGCCGCCCGCCTCGCCACCGTACGGCAATGCTTCGACACCTTCACGGCCCAGCGTGGTGTTGGTGGCGATCACCGCATCCATGCCCGACTCCATCAGCGCGGCGGCCACCAGCGCCGTTTCTTCGTCGCTCATGTCCGGCGCGATCTTGATTGCCAGGGGCACGCGCTTGCCATGTGCACCGGCCAGTCGTTCGCGGCGCTCGGCCAGGGCGTCGAGCAACTGCTTGAGCGAGTCGCCGAACTGCAGGCTGCGCAGGCCCGGGGTATTGGGCGAGCTGACGTTGACCGTGATGTAGCTGGCGGCGGTGTAGACCTTGTCCAGGCAAATCAGGTAGTCATCGACGGCACGTTCGACCGGGGTATCGAAGTTCTTGCCGATGTTGATTCCCAGCACCCCCTTGTAGCGCGAGGCGCGTACGCGCCCCAGCAGGTGATCAACGCCCAGGTTGTTGAAGCCCATGCGGTTGATGATGGCCGTGGCTTCCGGCAGGCGGAACAACCGTGGCTTGGGGTTGCCAGGCTGCGGACGCGGGGTGACAGTGCCGATTTCGACAAAACCGAAGCCCAGCTGGGCGAAGCCGTCGATGGCCGCGCCGTTCTTGTCCAGGCCAGCTGCCAGCCCCACCGGGTTGGCGAAGTTCAAGCCCATGACCGAAACCGGCAATGACGCCGGTTGCTTGCACAGCATGCCGTTGAGGCCCAAACGGCCACCGGCGCCGATCAGGTCCAGGGACAGGTCGTGGGAAGTTTCCGGGGAAAGCTTGAACAGCAGCTGGCGGGCCAGGGTATACATGGGCGGGCAAGGCTCAGGGTGAGTGAGGGGGCGATTATAGCCAGCGCGGGGCTGACAGGACAGCAAATCGTGGAGCGCTTGGCACATCGGTTGCACCCGTTCAGCCCACAGCCTTATCAGTAAGGGCGAGGACTCTTGTGAACACTGTACCCCGAGCAACGCCCCTGGCCTGGGTCAACGGCAGCGACGCGCCGGAAAAAACCAGCCTGAACATCGGCTACATGGCCCTGACCGACTGCGCCTCGGTCGTGGTCGCCGCCACCCAGGGCTTCGCCCAGCAGCACGGCCTTACCCTCAACCTCCAGCGCCAGGGCTCGTGGGCCGGGCTGCGCGACAAGCTGGTCAGCGGCGAACTGGACGCCGCCCATTGCCTGTATGGCCTGGTCTACGCAGTGCACCTGGGCATCGGCGGCGTACCTGCCAGCGACATGGCCGTGCTCATGGGGCTGAACCAGAACGCCCAGGCTATCAACCTGTCCCCTGCCCTGCAGCGCAAGGGCGTGACCAACCCTGAGGCACTGGCGCGTCTGGTGCACCAGCATGGCGCACGCCTGACGTTCGCCCAGACCTTCCCCACCGGCACCCACGCCATGTGGCTGTATTACTGGCTGGCCAGCCAGGGCATTCACCCGCTGCGCGACGTCGACAGCGTAGTGGTGCCACCGGCGCAGATGGCTGCACACCTCCAGGCCGGGCGCATTGACGGCTTCTGCGTCGGCGAGCCCTGGGCCGCCGACGCCGTGAACAAAGGCCAAGGCTTCACCCTGGCCACCAGCCAGTCGATCTGGCCGGATCACCCGGAAAAGGTCCTGGCCTGCGCCCGCATCTTTGCCGAGCAATACCCCAACAGCGCCCGTGCGCTGGTCAAGGCGATCCTCACCGCCAGCCGGTTCATCGAGCAAAGCCCGGAAAACCGCCGCAGCACCGCGCAACTGCTCAGCGCAAGCGCCTACCTGGACACCCCGCTGGACAGCATAGCCCCCCGCCTGCTCGGCCATTATGAGGATGGCCTGGGCAACCAGTGGCAAGACCCACACGCCCTGCGCCTGTTCGACCAAGGCCGGGCCAACCTGCCCTATCTGTCCGACGGCATGTGGTTCATGACCCAGTTCCGCCGCTGGGGCCTGCTGCGCGAAGACCCCGACTACCTCGGCGTGGCCCGGCAGGTCCAGCAACTGCAGTTGTACAGCGAGGCCGCACAGAGCCTGGGCATCGCTTGCCCAGGCCAACCGATGCGTAGCAGCCTGCTGATCGATGGCTCCCGCTGGGACGGCAGCGACCCCTTCGGCTATGCCCGCAGTTTCAGCTTGCATGCCTTGGGCGAGTTGCCCGATGCCCGTGTCGGCGCGTGAGGGGGACGAACATGTTGCGCATCCTGCTGATCGACGACACCCAGAGCAAGCTCGGTCGCCTGAGGGCTGCGTTGAGTGAGGCCGGCTTCGAGATCATCGAAGCCCCAGACCTGACCATCGACCTGCCCGCCTGCGTCGAAACGGTGCGCCCGGACGTGGTGCTGATCGATACCGACTCGCCAGACCGCGATGTGATGGAACAGGTAGTGCTGGTCAGCCGTGACCAGCCGCGGCCCATCGTGTTGTTCACCGACGAGCACGACCCCGGGATGATGCGCCAGGCGATCCAGGCAGGGGTCAGTGCCTATATCGTCGAAGGTATCCATGCTGCGCGGCTGCAGCCGATCCTGGACGTGGCCATGGCCCGCTTCGAAAGCGACCAGGCACTAAAGGCGCAGCTGCTGGCGCGCGACCAGCAATTGGCCGAACGCAAGCGCATCGAGCAGGCCAAAGGCTTGCTGATGAAAATGAAGGACTGCAACGAAGAGCAGGCCTACACCCTGATGCGTCGCCAGGCCATGAGCCGGCAGCAGAAGCTGATCCAGGTGGCCGAACAGATCATTGCCATGCATGAGATGCTCGGCTGATGTGCTGAAAAATCCGAGCAAGCCGCCCCGGAAGTTGGCCCATCTCTTGCTGAACAAATCTCACCGGTAGCCAACGGCGGTTACCCCACTTGAATCCCGACAAAGACGTCGCTCTCCCCTCCACACCCATGGAGCGGGTAGCGGCGTCTTTTTCGTTCCGTTGTACTACCGAGTGAGGTGTTCGATGAGTGCCAGCTTCTGGAAATCCGGGCATGTGCCCACGCTGTTCGCCGCGTTTCTGTACTTCGACCTCAGCTTCATGGTCTGGTACCTGCTGGGCCCGTTGGCGGTGCAGATTGCTGCCGACCTGCAACTGAGCGCACAGCAACGGGGCCTGATGGTGGCCACGCCGATCCTGGCCGGGGCAATCCTGCGCTTTGCCATGGGCGTTCTGGTCGACCGCCTGTCGCCCAAGACGGCTGGCCTGATCGGCCAGGTGGTGGTCATCGTCGCCCTGGCCGCAGCCTGGTACCTTGGCGTGCACAGCTATGAACAGGCCCTGCTGCTAGGCGTGTTCCTGGGCTTTGCCGGTGCGTCATTCGCCGTCTCGCTGCCGCTGGCCTCACAGTGGTACCCGCCACAGCACCAGGGCAAGGCCATGGGCATCGCTGGCGCCGGCAACTCCGGCACGGTGTTCGCGGCCTTGCTGGCACCGGCACTGGCAGCCGGCTTTGGCTGGAACAATGTGTTCGGCTTTGCGCTGATCCCGCTGTCACTGGCGCTGGTGGTGTTCGCCCTGTTGGCGCGCAATGCCCCGCAACGGCCCAAGCCGAAAGCCATGGCCGACTACCTCAAGGCACTGGGCGACCGTGACAGCTGGTGGTTCATGTTTTTCTACAGCGTGACCTTCGGCGGCTTCATCGGCCTGGCCAGCGCCCTGCCCGGCTACTTCAGCGACCAATACGGCCTGAGCCCGGTCACCGCCGGCTACTACACCGCCGCTTGCGTGTTCGCCGGCAGCCTGATGCGCCCGCTCGGCGGCGCCCTGGCTGACCGTTTTGGCGGCATCCGCACCCTGCTGGGCATGTACGGCGTGGCCGCCATCTGCATTGCCGCAGTCGGCTTCAACCTGCCCTCTGCCGCGGCCGCACTGGCGCTGTTCGTCAGCGCCATGCTCGGCCTGGGTGCCGGCAATGGCGCAGTGTTCCAACTGGTGCCACAACGCTTCCGCCAAGAGATCGGGGTAATGACCGGCCTGATCGGCATGGCCGGGGGCATCGGCGGCTTCCTGCTGGCGGCCGGGCTTGGCACCATCAAGCAGCACACTGGCGATTACCAACTGGGGCTGTGGCTGTTCGCCAGCCTGGGCCTGCTGGCCTGGTTCGGCCTGCACGGGGTGAAACAGCGCTGGCGCACCACCTGGGGCTCGGCTGCAGTCACTGCAGCACGGGTCTGAGGCACGCCGATGAGCCTGCAACTGAGCTTTGCCCAGGCCAGCGCCACCGGGCCGCGCGCGGAAAACCAGGACGCCCTGCGCCTGGTCACGCCGGCACCAGAACTGGCCGCCAGCAAAGGCTACCTGTTCGCCCTGGCCGACGGCGTCAGCCAATGTGCCGACGGCGGCCTGGCGGCGCGCGCCAGCCTGCAGGCACTGGCCCTGGATTACTACGCCACGCCGGCCACCTGGAGCGTGGCCCAGGCCCTCGACCGCCTGCTGCTGGCGCAAAACCGCTGGTTGCGCGCCCAGGGCAGTGGCCAGCCGTTGCTGACCACGCTTAGCGCGCTGGTGTTGCGCGGCCGGCGCTTTACCTTGGCCCATGTAGGCGACTGCCGGGTGTACCGCTGGCACGAGGGGAACCTGCAATGCCTGAGCGAAGACCATGTCTGGGACCAACCGGGCATGCAGCATGTACTGAAACGGGCGCTGGGCCTGGACCAGCACCTGCTGGTGGATTACCTGGAAGGCGAGCTGCAACCGGGCGAATGTTTTCTGCTGCTCAGCGACGGGGTCTGGGCCAGCCTGGGCGAACAGCACATCCAGGCCGTGCTGCGCGAGCAAACTGACCTGCAACTGGCCGCCGACACCCTGGTGGCCAGTGCCCACCTCAACGGCAGCAAGGACAACGCCAGCGCCTTGCTCGTGCAAGTCGAACAACTGGGCACGGCCACCCTGGGCGATACCCTGGCGCAACTGCAACAATGGCCAGTGCCCGGCCCGCTGCGCGAAGGCCAGGTGATCGACGGCTGGCAGGTCGAAACACTGCATGCGCACAGCCGCCAGTCCTTGCTGTACAAAGTGCGCGATAGCCAGAACCAGCCTTGGCTGCTCAAGACCCTGCCCACTGCACGCGAACAGGAACCGGGGGCGGCGCAAGGGCTGCTGCTGGAAGAGTGGTTTCTGCGCCGCATCGCCGGCCGGCACTTCCCCGAGCTACACGCCGCCAGTCAGCGCCAGCACCTGTACTACGTGATGCGCGAATATCCCGGCCAGAACCTGGCGGCGTTGCTGGCCGAACAGGGCCCGCTGCCCCTGCCGCAATGGCTGGAAGTCGCCCGGCAACTGCTGCAGGCAGTCGGTGTGCTGCATCGGCGCAACTTGCTGCACCGCGATATCAAGCCAGACAACCTGCACCTGGGCCGTGATGGCCAGCTGCGCCTGCTGGACTTCGGCCTGGCTTATTGCCCGGGCCTGTCCGAAGACCCGCTGCACGAGCTGCCCGGCACGCCCTCGTACATCGCCCCTGAAGCATTCGATGGCCACCCGCCCAGCCCGCGTCAGGACTTGTATGCAGTGGGCGTGACCCTGTTCCACCTGCTGACCGGACACTACCCGTACGGCGAGGTAGAGGCCTTCCAGCGCCCGCGCTTCGGCCAGCCGGTCAACGCCGCGCGCTACCGACCCGACCTGCCGGAATGGCTGCAGCACAACCTGCTGCAGGCCGTGGCGAGCGACCCGGCGCAGCGCTTCGAAACCGCCGAACACTGGTTGCTGCTGCTCGAGCGCGGCGACCGCCAGGAACTGCCCTGCCGACCCCGGCCGCTGCTGGAACGCGAGCCGCTGAAGGTGTGGCGCACCCTGGCCCTGTTGTCGTTGCTGATCAATCTGATACTGCTGTTCACCCTGCTCAAGGGCTGAACGCACCTTGCCGATGAGGAAACGTTGATGAATGCAAAAGTATGGCTGGTCGGTGCCGGCCCTGGTGACCCTGAACTGCTCACCCTCAAGGCAGTGCGTGCGTTGCAGCAAGCCGCCGTGGTCATGGTCGACGACCTCGTCAACCCGGCAGTGCTCGAGCATTGCCCGCAGGCCCGGATAATGACCGTGGGCAAGCGCGGCGGCTGCCGCTCTACACCGCAAGCGTTCATTCAGCGCCTGATGCTGCGCCACGCGCGACAGGGCCGTTGCGTGGTGCGGCTCAAGGGCGGCGACCCTTGCATCTTCGGCCGTGGCGGTGAGGAGGCACTGTGGCTGCAGGGCCATGGCATCGAAGTGGAGGTGATCAATGGCATCACCGCCGGCCTGGCCGGGGCCACCCAATGCGGGATTCCCCTGACTTCACGGGGCGTGAGCCGAGGGGTGACGCTGGTGACGGCGCACACCCAGGACGATAGCGAGCTGAACTGGGCGGCCTTGGCTCAGGGCGGGACAACGCTGGTGGTCTACATGGGGGTGGCGCGGCTGGAACAAGTGCGCCAGGGATTGCTGGCGGGGGGCATGCCGCCGGGAATGCCGGTGGCGATGATCGAAAATGCCTCGTTGCCGCAGCAGCGGGAGTGCAGAAGCGATGTGCAGGGAATGGTGGAAGCTGCGCGGGCGTTTGGCCTGCGTAGCCCGGCAATCCTGGTGATTGGGGAGGTGGTTGGGGAGCAGCAGGCTGTGGGGCGGATCGCAATCGCAGGCTGACTGCAGGAGCGGCCTTCGAGGCCGGTTAAACCCAGGCAAAGAAAAACCCGGCCGAGGCCGGGTTTTTCATGAAGCTTCAAACCAATTACTTGGCCTGGGCTTCTACCTGAGCTTCAACGCGACGGTTGACAGCACGGCCTTCTTCGGTGGCGTTGTCAGCAACCGGACGGGTTTCGCCGTAGCCAACCGAGTCAACACGGCTGGATTCTACGCCGTACTGCTGGGTCAGCACTTGCTTGACAGCGTTGGCACGACGCTCGGACAGCTTCTGGTTGTAAGCGTCTGGACCCACGGAGTCAGTGTGACCTTCAACCACGGTGGTGGTTTGTGGGTACTGCTTCATGAAGTCAGCCAGGTTTTTGATGTCGCCGTAGCTGTTAGGCTTGACGACCGACTTGTCGAAGTCGAACTTGACGTCCAGCTCAACGCGAACGACTTCGGCAACAGCCGGGCAGCCGTCGGCGTCAACGGTAACGTTGGCCGGGGTGTCTGGGCACTTGTCGACGTTGTCGCACACGCCGTCGTTGTCGGAGTCGGAGCAGACTTCAGCAACTGGAGCAGGAGCAGCTTCAGCTTGCTTCGGGCTACCGCCGAAGTTCAGGCCAACACCAACGCTCGGGGCCCACTCGGTGTCGCCCTGGTCGATGTTGTACTGAGCTTCTACGCCGGCACGGGCATAGAACATGTCGGTGATGTACCACTTGGCGCCAGCGCCAACGTTGGCGAAGGTGGAGTGGTCACGACCGCCACGGCCGGTCTGGCCCAGCGACTGGTGCGAGAAACCAGCGGAAACGTACGGACGGATGGCGTCGTACGGGTTGTTGAAGTGGTAAACGGCGTCCAGGGCAGTGTTCGAGCCCTTGATGTTCTTGCCGTCTTCGCCACGAGCGTTGTGTACTTCGTCGTAGCCCAGACGCAGCTCAACGTCGTCGGTCAGGAAGTAACCGATCGAGCCGCCGAACAGGTTGCCGTCGTTCTTGAAGTCGCGCTGGCTGTCGAAGAATTCTTTCTTGTAGAAGATTTCAGTCTCGACGGCGCCTTGACCTTGTGCCATAGCGCCAATCGAAGTGGCGGCTACAAGCGAACCAATGGCCAAGCCCAAGGTGTTTTTCAATTTCATCCGTTAAATCCCCATCTGGTGATAGTTAAGCAGTCCCACCACAAACAAGAGGGACAACTCGACGGCGAGTCTAGCAGAACTCGCCGGTTCGTTAGAGATATTTGCACGCCACTAAGTTTCATCAAGGCCGGCAAATTTCTCCCGAAGCTTGTCTAGCGCGCGCTTGTAACGCATTTTCGTCGCGCTCAGGCCCATGTGCATGATGTCGGCAATTTCCTGAAATTCCAGCTCTGCGACAAAACGCAGCACCAGAATCTCCCGGTCAATCGGGTTCACATGCACCAGCCACTTGTCCAGCCCGCCTTTTTCTTCCGGCTTTGGAGCCTTGTCTTCGGACGCCTCTTCAACAGGGTCCAGACTCAAGGCATCCATCAACCGACGTTTGCGGCGCTCCTTGCGGTACTGGGTAATGCACTCGTTGTAGGTGATGCTGTAGAGCCAGGTCTTGAACTTCGACTTACCCTCGAAGTTTTTCAGCCCGTACAGCACTTTCAGCATCACTTCCTGACAGACATCGTCCGCGTCACGGTCGTTCCCCAGATAACGCGCACAGACGTTGAACAGGGTCCGTTGGTAGCGCCGCATGAGCTCTTCATAGGCGCGGGTAACGTGGTACAGCTCCTCATGCGAACGCGCCACCAACTCTTCGTCTGTGAGCTCGCGGGGGTCATAGCGCATGGGCGGCGAATGAACTTTATTCAAAACGGATCTGGCCGACAGTCAGGTCAATGTCGCCGCGCGACCCCGTGGGTCGAATTTCGCGGCGGCATACATTAACAGCTTTTGTGCGGTTAGCGGCTATTGACGCGCTGTTCAAGCAGCTCGCGGTTAGCCAGTGACACCAGTTCGCCATCATCGGTCAGCAGCGTCGTCTTCACCGTACCGATCTCCTCGATATGCCCTTCGACCTCTCCAATCCGCACCTGCTGGCCGACTTGGTACAGCTCGCGCACGTAGATGCCGGCCAGGATCTGCCCGGCAATTTCGCGACTGCCAAGGCCCATGGCCAAGGCAACGGCCAGACCAACGGTAATCAGCCCGATAACGATGACGTGGTTCAGCAGGTCGGTTTTCACTTCAAGCTGGCTGATGGCCACCGAGATGCTGATGATGATCACAAGGCCTTGGGTAATACGCCCCAGACCCGCCGAGTATTCCAGGCCGATACCTTCGGCAGCGCCACGCACCAGGCCGTTGGCCACCTGCGCCAGCAGTACGCCGGCCAGCAGCACCAGGGCCGCGCCGAACACCTTGGGCAAGTACAGGGCGAGCATGTCGAGGGTTGCCGAAACCCGCTCAAGGCCCAGCGATTCGGCAGCCGAGACCAGGAAGATGAGCAGCACGAACCAATAGACGATCTTGCCGATCAGGGTCGAGATCGGCACCTGGATACCGCCGCGACCGAGCATTTTGGTGAGGCCGGTGCCGGCCATCAGGCGGTCCAGGCCAAATTTGGCCAACAGTTTGGACAGCAGCGTGTCGAGCAGCTTGGCCACCACGAAACCGAGCAGCACCACGACCAGCGCGCCGAACAGGTTGGGGATGAAGTTCGCTACCTTGGTCCAAAGGGCAGTCATCGCGGTGACCAGGCTCTGGGTCCAGAGATCGAGTTCCATATTCAATCGGCCTTATCTGCTTTGCTGCCAGTGGCAGCGTTGCGGGAAGAGTGTCGACGCACCGGCGCAACATGCGCCGAGCCATTGTTCACGGCAATCAGCAGCGCCTGGCTCCAGCGGCCAAGCAGGCTGAACAGATCACCCGCGCCAACCTGGCGGTTGGCGGTTTTCAGCACGCGACCCAGGCAAGCGGCGTCGTCCCGGTCGTCCCGGTCATTGCCGGAGGGTGACGCCTTGAGCAGGTCGCGCAGGGATTCTTCAAACGGATCGTGCATGGGCACCTCGCGCAGTGTCAGCAAGAGACGAGATGGCCGGGCGACGGGTCACACATCCTGTTGGCACGAAGGTTTCAAATTGCACAGCTATACCCACCGCAACCGCCGGAACAGCCACCACTGCCCCACGGCCAACCCCAGCACGACGATGCAGGCGAACAGGAAGCCCAAAGGGTTTTCCGCCCCGGGGATGCCGCCGACATTGATGCCCAGTAGCCCGGTGACAAAGCTCATGGGCAGGAAGATGCAGGTGATGATGCCAAAGCGGTACATGGTGCGGTTCATCCGCTCGCTACGCCGCCGGTCCTCGCTTTCCAGCACCAGCGCAGCGCGTTCGCGGGCCAGTTCCAGCTCTTCGAGGTAGCGGATCAGGCTGTTGTTGAGTTCATTCCAGTAATCGGCGTCGGCATTGGCGAACCAGCTCCATTTGCTGCGCGACAACTGCGCGTAGATTTCCCGTTGCGGGGCGAGAAAGCGGCGCAAGCCAGCGGCACGGCGGCGGATCTGCTGCAGGCTGCCCTGCTCCGGGGCATACCGCTCGTCGGATTCGACCTTTTCTTCCTCCAGGTCGACGAGCTCGGCCAGGTCGCTGACCAGGCCCTGGACCTTTTCGGTCAGCAACTCGCCCATCAACAGCAACAGTTCCGAGGCCGATTTCGGCCCCCTGCCCTGTTCCAGCAGCTGGAGAATTTCATCGCTGGCGCGCAACGGCCGCAGGCGCAGCGAAATAACCCGCTGCGCCTCGGCGAAGATGCGTACCGAAACCATGTCTTCGGGCTCGGCACCCGGGTTGAGGTTGACCCCCCGCAGGAACAGCAACAGCTGTTCGTCCGCCATGGGCAGCAGGCGCGGCCGGGTGTTTTCTTCCAGCAGCAGCTCGCAGGCGAACTCGCTCAGGCCGCTGTCGTGCAGCAGCCAGGAACGGGTTTGCGGATGGCTGCGGTCCCAGTGCAGCCACAGGCTCTGCTCCGGTTGCAACTGCAGGTCGTCCAATTCGGTACGGGCAATCGAGCGCGCGCCACCTTTGCCATCGAGCACCAGGGCATGCACCAGCCCCCACTGCGCGTTGTCTTCCTCGAACATCAAAGCTCCATCAGCGCGTGCGGCGCATTACTCCGGCATTTTCAGCGGTTTCGGCGAGACCAGCACGCCATTGTTGTCGGCATACACATACTCACCCGGGCGGAAGGTTACCCCGGCGAAGGTCACCACCACGTTGAGATCGCCAATACCCCGCTTGTCGGTCTTCATCGGGTGGCTGGCCAGTGCCTGCACACCAACGTCGGTCTGGATCAGCACGTCGACATCACGCACGCAGCCGTAGATCACCAAGCCTTCCCAACCGTTTTTTGCGGCTTTTTCGGCGAGCATGTCGCCGAGCAGCGCACGGCGCAGCGACCCCCCGCCATCGACCACCAGCACTTTGCCCTTGCCGTCGAGTTCGACCTGCTCCTTGACCAGCGAATTGTCCTCGAAACACTTGATGGTAACGATCTGGCCACCGAACGAATCGCGGCCACCAAAATTGCTGAACATCGGCTCCAGCACTTGTACCAGGTCCGGGTAGGCGTCACACAGGTCGGGCGTTACGTAATGCTGCATGGGAAGCTCCTGTCAGTCACAACGAAAGCGGGTATCGGCCAAGGCTACACCTTGGAGGCTGTCGCAGTCATCCGGGACCGGGCAGTCATTTGTATTCATCCTGTATTGGCCCTTCCACGCGTGACCCGTTCCTGCACAGGAACGCGCCGCTGTGTAGGAGCGGGTTTACCCGCGAATACGGTGGCGGCGTCAACGGTGAACGGCGGGTGGAGATTGGCCAGCAGGCCCGGCCCTTTCGCGGGTAAACCCGCTCCTACACGCGGCCAGCAAACTCAGCTGGCAGGCACAGGTTCCGCAACGACAGTGGACGCATGCACCGGCAGCAGCGGGTTGCGCAGCCAGCGCTCCACCAGCGGCCACACCTGCACCTGCGCGGCCTTGCTCACCAGCATATCGACATGCCCGAAGGCCTCGAAACCTTCTTCACGACCCAGCCGCAGGAACTGCTTGCGCTCGCCGCCCAACTGCTCGAACAGCTTGCGACAGGCCCACACCGGGTCCTGGAAGTCCCCGGCACCGGCCACCGCCAGCAGCGGTACATCCACTTCAGCCAGCCCTGCCCACCAATCGTGCTTCTTGTCGCCAAAGCGCCCGAACAGGCCGTGCCAGCGCATGCTCTCCAGGGCGAGGCCTATCGGCTCGTCTTCAGGCCCACGCTTGAAACGTGGCCCGGATATCTGCCCCCAACGCTTGAGCACCAGCTTCGCGCCCCAAGCCAGCGGCGGCACTTTCAACGGCCAATAGACACGGCTGATCTGGGTACCGAACAGCGCCACGCTGGCGATTTGCCCGGGCTCCAGGAAGCCGCCACCCAGTGCTGCCGCCAATGTCGTACCACCCAGCGAATGGCCCACCCAGTGCGGCGCCTGGCCCGACTGCTCGCGCACGAACGCGTTGATCAACGGCAGGTCATCACGGGCGTAGGCGGCAACGCTGTTGTGTTTCCAGTCATGGTTACGCGGCGACAGGCCGTGGCCTCGCATTTCCGGGATCCAGACATCGAAACCGGCGCGCGCAAGGTAGGCACCCAGGCCAACCCCTTTGGGCGAATACCAGAAGCGCCGATTGGAAAAACTGCCGTGCAGGAGAATGACCGGCACGCCTTGGGCCTGAACCTGGTCGGCCAGCCCCAGACGGGTGATGGCGAGCTCGACGCTGGGGTCCGGGCCATTACCGGCCTTGATCCGATACACGTCTTCGCTGAGATCGCCGCGGCGCTCGGCACTGAGCAGGGCCACGGGGAATAAAGTGCTGCTGCTTTGCATAAGGTTGCTTGGTGCACAAAAAAGGGCGGGGTCCATTGCTGGAGCTCGCCCTGGAAAAAACCAGGCAGGAGGGCGCCAGACGCCCCCCCGCGTTTACTGCATCAGGCCGCGCCTTGGCCTTCGGCCAGGAAGAACCAGGTCTCGAGTACCGAGTCCGGGTTCAGCGACACGCTTTCGATGCCCTGCTCCATCAGCCACTTGGCCAGGTCCGGGTGGTCCGATGGGCCTTGGCCGCAGATGCCGATGTACTTGCCAGCCTTGTTGCAGGCGGCAATGGCGTTGGCCAGCAGCTTCTTCACCGCAGGGTTACGCTCGTCGAACAGGTGGGCAATGATGCCCGAGTCACGGTCCAGGCCCAGGGTCAGCTGGGTCAGGTCGTTGGAGCCGATCGAGAAGCCGTCGAAGTATTCCAGGAACTCTTCGGCGAGGATGGCGTTGGACGGCAGTTCGCACATCATGATCACGCGCAGGCCATTGTCGCCGCGGGCCAGGCCGTTTTCGGCGAGCAGGTCGACGACCTGGCTGGCTTCGCCCAAGGTACGCACGAACGGCACCATGATCTCGACGTTGGTCAGGCCCATCTCGTTGCGCACACGCTTCAGTGCACGGCACTCGAGCTCGAAGCAGTCACGGAACGATTCACTGATGTAACGCGAAGCACCGCGGAAGCCCAGCATCGGGTTTTCTTCTTCCGGCTCGTACAGCTTGCCACCGATCAGGTTGGCGTACTCGTTGGACTTGAAGTCCGACAGGCGCACGATGACCTTTTTCGGGTAGAAGGCCGCCGCCAGGGTGCTGATGCCTTCCACCAGCTTCTCGACGTAGAAGCCGACCGGGTCGTTGTAGCCGGCGATGCGCTTGTCGACGCTTTCTTTCAGGTCGGCAGGCAGGCCCGCATAGTTCAGCAGCGCCTTGGGGTGCACGCCGATCATGCGGTTGATGATGAACTCCAGGCGTGCCAGACCGACACCGGCGTTGGGCAGCTGGGCGAAGTCGAAGGCGCGGTCCGGGTTGCCGACGTTCATCATGATCTTGAACGGCAGTTCCGGCATGGCATCGACCGAGTTCTGCTTGATGTCGAAGCCCAGCTCACCTTCGAAGATGAAGCCAGTATCGCCTTCGGCACAGGAAACGGTCACGCCCTGGCCATCTTTCAGTACCTGAGTAGCGTTGCCGCAACCGACTACCGCCGGGATACCCAGCTCACGGGCGATGATCGCCGCGTGGCAGGTACGGCCACCGCGGTTGGTGACGATGGCACTGGCGCGCTTCATCACCGGTTCCCAGTCAGGGTCGGTCATGTCGGAGACCAGCACGTCGCCCGGCTGGACCTTGTCCATTTCCGATACGTCGTTGATGACGCGAACCTTGCCGGCGCCGATACGCTGGCCAATGGCACGGCCTTCGACCAGCACGGTGCCTTTCTCTTTGAGCAGGTAGCGTTCCATGACGTTGGCGCTGGAACGGCTCTTCACCGTTTCCGGGCGGGCCTGGACGATGTACAGCTTGCCGTCGTCACCGTCCTTGGCCCACTCGATGTCCATCGGGCGCTGGTAGTGCTGCTCGATGATCATGGCCTGCTTGGCCAGCTCGCTGACCTCGGCATCGGTCAGGCAGAAGCGTGCGCGCTCGGCGCGGTCGACTTCGACGGTCTTGACCGAACGGCCGGCCTTGGCTTCGTCGCCATAGACCATCTTGATCGCCTTGCTGCCCAGGTTGCGGCGCAGGATGGCCGGGCGGCCGGCCTGCAGTGTGTTCTTGTGCACGTAGAATTCGTCAGGGTTGACCGCACCCTGTACGACGGTTTCGCCCAGGCCATAGGCGCCAGTGATGAATACCACGTCGCGGAAGCCCGACTCGGTGTCGAGGGTGAACATCACCCCGGCAGTGCCGGTTTCCGAGCGGACCATGCGCTGCACACCGGCAGACAAGGCAACCAGCTTGTGATCGAAGCCCTGGTGCACGCGGTAGGCGATGGCGCGGTCGTTGAACAGCGAAGCGAACACTTCCTTGGCCGCGCGGATCACGTTATCGACGCCGCGAATGTTGAGGAAGGTTTCCTGCTGGCCGGCGAACGAGGCGTCCGGCAGGTCTTCAGCGGTAGCCGAGGAACGCACGGCAACGGCCATGTTGTCGTTGCCGGCGGCCATTTCGGCGAAGGCCGTACGGATTTCCGAATCCAGGCGTGGCGGGAATTCGGCTTCCATGACCCACTGGCGAATCTGCGCGCCGGTCTTGGTCAGGGCATTGATGTCGTCAACGTCCAGCGCGTCGAGCGCGGCGTGAATGCGGTCGTTCAGCCCACTCTGCTCGAGAAAGTCACGGTACGCCTGAGCCGTAGTGGCAAAGCCGCCCGGCACCGACACGCCGGCACCGGCGAGGTTACTGATCATCTCGCCCAGGGATGCGTTCTTGCCCCCCACATGCTCCACATCATGGACGCCGAGCTTATCGAGGGAAACTACGTACTCTACCAAGGTGATCTCTCCACTAACTGTGTTGGAAAAGCTCAAAAGGCGCCCGCCTGTCTTCTATGACTTGGCCGGGCGTTTGTGGCCTGTACCTGGAAAATAGGCGCTGCAAATGTGGCAGAATGTCGACAGCCGCATTCGGCAAACCGAACTTATCATATCCAAGAATCGCCATCAGCTTAAGGCCCAGATCGCAAATGAAACGAACCGCGTTCTTCATCTCCGACGGCACCGGTATCACTGCCGAAACCCTGGGCCAGAGTTTGCTCGCGCAATTCGAGAGCATTCCCTTCAACAAATTCACCCGCCCTTACATCGATTCGCCGGACAAAGCGCGGGTCATGGTCCAGCAAATCAACGCTGCGGCCGAGCGGGATGGGGTACGCCCGATCATCTTCGACACCATTGTCAACCAAGACATCCGCGAGATCCTGGCGACGTCGAATGGCTTCATGATCGACATCTTTTCTTCGTTTTTATCCCCACTTGAGCAGGAATTGATCGCCCATTCGTCGTATTCCGTGGGCAAATCTCACTCGATCGGCGGCAATTCCAACTACATGGAACGCATCGAGGCGGTGAATTTCGCCCTGGATAACGACGATGGTGCACGCACCCACTACTACGACAAAGCCGACCTGATTCTGGTTGGCGTGTCGCGTTGCGGCAAAACCCCAACCTGCCTGTACATGGCCATGCAGTTCGGCATCCGTGCCGCCAATTACCCGCTGACCGAGGACGACATGGAGCGCCTGCAGCTGCCGGCGGTGCTGAAAAAGCACCACAGCAAGCTGTTCGGCCTGACCATCGACCCCGACCGCCTCACCGCCATCCGCCACGAACGCAAGCCCAACAGCCGCTATTCCAGCTTTGCCCAGTGCGAATTCGAAGTGCGTGAAGTGGAAAGCCTGTTCCGCAGGGAGAACATTCCCAATATCAATTCCACGCATTTTTCGGTGGAAGAGATTTCCGCCAAGATTCTGGTCGAAAAAGGCGTGGAGAGGCGGTTCAAGTAACGCCCCCGCCCCCCCTGTAGGAGCGGGTTTACCCGCGAATACGGTGGCGGCAGCGACAGTGAACGGCGGGTGGAAATTGGCCAGCAGGGCCGGCCTCTTCGCGGGTGAACCCGCTCCTATGTATGGACTCGCCCACACTGTCTAGCTGCTTTTTTGAACATAGGAACCCGGTTGCATCTATGTATCAGGCCTGTTCGAGGAAGCTTTTTGCTTCTGGCCAACATCGTGGTGAGCTCGCAGTGTGCCGTTTACATGGAGGCCACTATCAGGCCTGTAGGAGCGGAGGCATCGGTCTGCGACGGTCTTACCTAGGGTCAATGTTCACTAGCAGGGGTTGGAGCGCCTAGCGCCCCGGTGGCATTACCCGGTTGGTCAGAGGCTCATAGCCGCCTCCGGTTTTTCGTTCGGTTTGCGTTGGTAAACCTGATCGCTCTGTAACAGGGCCCAGATAATCCGCAGATTTCGATTAGCCAGCCTGATCGCCGCCTCCTTGCGCCCAAGGCGGGATAGCCAGCGCAAGAGGCGGCGATCATCTGGCTGATCGGAATCAGGCCTTAACTGACTCAAGACAGCATGCGCGCCCTGGATCATCAGGCTGCGTATGTAGCCGTCACCGCGCTTGCTCATCTTGCCCAATCTGATTTTGTTTCCGCTGCTGTGCTGATCGGGCACGATACCGAAGAAGGCGGAATACATTCGGCCACTGGCGAAGCGGCTGGGGTCGGTCTGTTTCGCCACGATCGCCGTGGCAATGATAGGGCCGACGCCACGAATGGTGATCAGTCGCTGAGCGACTTTATCCTCTTGGGCAGTCGCTTCGAGCCGGCGGCTCAGCGCCGCTATGCGTTCACCTAGAGACAACCAGTCCATCAGCAACTCATCGAGCAACTCGCGCAACAGGTCGGGTAGAGGCAAGGAAGCATCCTCAAGCGCCTGAGGCACATGCTTATTGATCGCGGCATCGCCCTGGGGCATGGATACGCCATGCTCGAGTAGCAAACCACGGATCTGATTACCCAGCGCGGTATGTCGCTTGATGTTACCGCGCCGGATACGGTGCAGCGCTTGAATAGCCAGTGCTGTGGTGCTCTTGATCGGTATCGAAGCGATGCTCGTATCGCGACCGGCACGCAAAATGGCATAGCAGTCGTTACGATCGTTCTTAGCACCGCTGCGATGTTCGGCGACACGTTGCGCCGGCAGGATGCGAACCGGATTACCTTTGGCCTGCAGCAGTCTGGCCCAGGCTTGTGCACCTGGACCGCACTCCATCAAGACGGCCACGGTCGTTGGCAGCCTGAGCAGGAAATCGTGGAACGCTTGGCGGGATTTGATGCGATCTTCGTAGATCACCCGACCAGTAGCGTCCTCGCCTGCTAATTGGAAGACCTGTTTGGCCAGGTCTACGCAGATGGTTGTGCAAAGCTCCACATCAGTGGAAGACAGGGAATCGTGTTTCGAACTATGCTTTTTCATGGTCTCGCCCTCGCTGCCGTTGGCTTCTTCGAACACCACCGTGGCACTGTGATGCCTCGGCGGGGGCGAGTCCATCGATTACACGACGGGCTGTGTCCAACCCCCGATGTGTGTCCACCACCAATCGGTGTAGGAGCGGGTTCACCCGCGAAAGGGCCACCCCAGGAATACAAAAAAGCCCCGGCATCACTGCCGGGGCTTTGTTTTACCTCACCACAAGGCTCAGGACGGCACCACCGCCGCCTGCCCGCTCATGGCCAGGTCGACCAGCTCGCGGTTGGCCACCGCGTACATCGCATAGTCAGTGCCCGTGGCATTGCGCAGGTCGTCGAGCATGGCGCGCCAGCGCTCCACCATTCCCCGATGCTGCTCTGACCACAACGCCACGCGGGCATCCATGTCTTCCGGTGCATCGACCATCTGCAGGACCGAAATGGTGATCGCCCGCTGCTGCAAGTCGATATCATCGCGGAATGCCTCGCGGGCCAGCGCCTGCCAGTTGTTTTCCACCGGCAGGTTGCTGATTTCCTGCAAGTACCAGGTCAGGTCCAGCGCGCTGCCCACGGCGAAGAATGCCTTGGCCACCTGCGCAGGCTCATGGCCAGTCACGTCGGCCGCTTCAATGATCGGCAGCAGGGTGTACAGGTGGCTGGTACCCGCCACCATACGCGCCAGCAACTCCGGCACACCGGCGTCGACAAAGCCCTGGTAGCGGACCATCCAGCGTTCGCGGGTAGGGCCTTCGAGCAGCTCATCCAGCTTCAGACCCAGCTGCGCGATCTTCGGCCCGAAGTGCGCGGTATCGCGCCCGGCGTCCTGTTCGTTACGGCGGCTTCGCAGGAACCAGCGGGTGGCACGGCGGCCCAGGCGCATCAGCTCGTCCATCAGGGTAAGCTGGATTTCCGCCGGCACCTGATAGTCCAGCGCCTCGATCTGGCGGAACCAGTGCGGCAGGTGGAAGATGTCGCGCACGATCACGTAAGCGCCGGCCACGTTGGCCGGGCTCATGCCGGTCGACTCCTTCAGGCGCTGGACGAAGGTGATACCCATGTTGTTGACCAGGTCGTTGGCGATCTGGGTGCTGACGATTTCGCGCTTCAGGCGGTGGCGGCGCATGGCCTCGGCGAACTTGCTGACCAGGGACGGCGGGAAAGCGGTGTCCATGTCACGGGTCAGGTAGTCATCGTCCGGTACCAGCGACTTGAGCAGTTGCTCCTTGAGGTCGATCTTGCTGTACGAGATCAGCACCGACAGCTCGGCGCGGGTCAGGCCCTGGCCGGCAGCCAGGCGTTCGGCCAACTGCTCTTCGGACGGCAGGAATTCGATGGCACGGTCCAGCTTGCCCCGCGCCTCGAGATCGGCCATCAGGCGCTTGTACTCGGCAATCCGCTCGCGGGCGCGGCGGGCGGCCAGCGACAGCGCCTGGGTCTGCTTGTAGTTGTTGCCCAGCACCAGGCTGGCCACTTCGTCGGTCATGCTGCCCAGCAGCTGGTTGCGCTGCTTCTCGGTCATGTCGCCACCCTGCACCACTTCGTTGAGCAGGATCTTGATGTTGACCTCGTGGTCGGAGCAGTCCACGCCGCCGGCGTTGTCGATGAAGTCGGTGTTGGTGGCGCCGCCGTTCAGGCCGAACTCGACGCGGCCGAGCTGGGTCATGCCCAGGTTGCCGCCCTCGCCCACTACCTTGCAGCGCAGTTCGTTACCGTTGACCCGCAGCGCATCGTTGGCCTTGTCGCCGACATCGGCGTGGCTTTCAGTGCTGGCCTTCACGTAGGTACCGATACCGCCGTTCCACAGCAAGTCCACCGGGGCCTTGAGCAGCGCGTTAAGCAGCTCGGTCGGGGTCAGGCGGTCGGCTTCGATGGCGAAGCGCTCTTTCATCTGCGGGCTGATGGCGATGCTCTTGGCACTGCGCGGGAAGATCCCGCCGCCTTCGGACATGATGCTGGTGTCGTAGTCGCTCCAGGCCGAACGCGGCAGGTCGAACAGGCGCTTGCGCTCGGCAAAGCTGGTGGCAGGGTCGGGGTTGGGGTCGATGAAGATATGCAGGTGGTTGAACGCGGCCACCAGTTGCAGCTTGTCGGACATCAGCAGGCCATTGCCGAACACGTCACCGGCCATATCGCCCACACCAATGACGGTGATCGGGTCTTCCTGCACGTTGATGCCACGCTCGCGGAAGTGACGCTGCACGCCCACCCAGGCGCCGCGCGCGGTAATGCCCATCTTCTTGTGGTCGTAACCGGCCGAGCCGCCCGAGGCAAAGGCATCGCCAAGCCAGAAGCCGTAGTCGATGGCAATGCCGTTGGCGATGTCGGAGAAGGTCGCGGTGCCTTTGTCGGCCGCTACCACCAGGTACGGGTCGTCATCGTCATGGCGCACCACGTTGGCCGGCGGCACCACGCCACCGTCCTTGAGGTTGTCGGTGATGTCGAGCAGGCCGGAAATGAAGATGCGGTAGCACGCCACGCCTTCGGCGGCGATCTCGTCACGGCTGCCGCCCAGCGGCAGGCGACGCGGCAGGAAACCACCCTTGGCGCCGACCGGCACGATGACCGAGTTCTTCACCTGCTGGGCTTTCACCAGCCCCAGCACTTCGGTACGGAAGTCCTCTTCGCGGTCGGACCAGCGCAGGCCACCACGGGCAACGTTGCCAAAGCGCAGGTGCACGCCCTCGACCCGAGGCGAATAGACGAATATCTCGAACTTTGGCACCGGTTTGGGCAGTTCGGGGATCAGCTTGGGGTTGAACTTGAAGCTGAAGTAGGACTTGTTCTGGCCGTTTGCGTCGGGCTGGTAGAAGTTGGTACGCAGGGTGGCCTTGATCAGGTCCAGGTAGCGCCGCAGGATGCGGTCTTCGTTGAGCACTTGCACGTCGTCCAGCGCAGTCAGAATGGCCTGTTCCAGGCGCTGCTGCTTGTCGTCAAGGTCGTCCTGGGTGAGCTTGCGCGCCAGGTAGAAGCGGGTCTTGAACAACCGGGTCAGCTCGCGAGCGATGTCGGTGTGGTTGTTCAGGGTGCTGGCGATGTAGCCCAGATCGAAGCCCAGACGGATCTGTTTCAGGTAACGGGCGTAGGCACGCAGCAAGGCCACGTCGCGCCACGGCAGGCCGGCGGTGAGCACCAGGCGGTTGAAGGCGTCGTTCTCGGCGTCACCCCGGACGATGTGGATGAAAGCGTCCTGCAGGGTATCGTTGAGCTGCTGGATATCCAGGCTCAGGCCTTCGCTGTAGGTGAAGGCGAAGTCGTGGATCCAGTATTCGCGGCCATTGGCATGGCGCAGGCGATACGGGAACTCGCCGAGCACGCGCAGGCCGAGGTTTTCCAGAATCGGCAGCACGTCGGACAGCGCCAGCGGGGTGTCGGCGTGGTACAGCTTGCAGTGCAGGATGCGCTCGCCCACCTGAGTCAACGGCTGGTAGAAGCTCATGGCCAGCGGCTTGCTTTCCGACAGGTTCAGCACATGCTGCAGGTCGACCACCGCCGAGTGCGCGGCGAAGCGTTCGCGGTAACCGGCCGGGAAGCCTTTGGGGAAATCGGCGAGGATGTTGGTGCCCTGGGCTTCGCCGAAGTTCTCCACCACCAGTGCCGAGTAGTCGTCATGCCACGAGCGGCAGGCCTGGATGACTTCGCGTTCCAGCTGCTGCGGGTCGATGTCGATACGGTTCTTGGGGTCGACCCGCAGGATCAGTTGCACACGGGCCAGTACCGATTCGGAGAAGAAGGTCCAGAACTCGCAGTCGCTGGCCTTCAGGCGCTCCATCAGCACCTGCTGGATCTTCTGCCGCACTTCGGTGGAATAGATTTCCCGCGGGACGTAGGCCAGGCAGTAGCAGAAGCGGCCGTACGGGTCTTTACGCAGGAACACGCGGATCTTGTTGCGCTCCTGGATCTGCACGATTGCCATGACCGTGCTGAACAACTCGTCGATCGGCGTCTGGAACAGGTCGTCGCGCGGCAGCACTTCCAGCACCTGGGCCAGTTCCTTGCCCAGGTGGGCCTTGGGATCAAAGCCCGAACGGCGCTCGACTTCGGCCACCTTCACGCGGATGTACGGAATGGCATGCACGCTTTCGCCATACACCGACGAGGTGTACAGCCCCATGAAGCGGTGCTCCTTGATGACCTTGCCGTCGGCGTCCAGCTGGCGGATCGACACGTAGTCCGGGTAGGCCGGGCGGTGCACGCGGCTGGGCAGCGCGGCCTTGGCGAACGAAAGCAGCAGCGGCTCGTTGAGGTAGGCCACAGCGTAGTCTTCGATGCGCAGCTCTTCTGCCGTCAAGCCCACGCGCAGGCGGCGCGGCAGGCCGAGGAACGACTGCTCGTCGTAGACCATCTGGCCGCCATCGGCGCCGCCCTTGACGGTGAATTCTTCATAGCCCAGAAAGGTGAAGTGGTTATCCAGCAGCCATTCGAGGAAGGCCTTGACTTCGCCCTTCTCGTTTTGGGCGGGGCCGAAGGCGGTTTGCTCCACCTGCGCTACCACTTCACGCAGCTTGGCCTTCATCGGTTCGAAGTCGGCCACCACCACCCGTACCTCGGCCAGCACCTGCTCGATCTCGCGGGTCAGCACCGTCAGCTCGGCGGCATTGGCGCAGCGGTCGATCTCCAGGTACATCAATGACTCGTAGCGCACGCCCTCGCCCTGGGTTCCCTTGGGCAGCAGCTCCAACAGCTCGCCCTTGGCGCCACGGCGCACACTGAGCACGGTGGTTTGCAGGGTGTGGATGCTGTAGCCACGGCGGTTGAGCTCGGTGCGCACCGAGTCGACCAGGAACGGCAAGTCATGGTGCAACACTTCGACCACGGTATGGGTCGACTGCCAGCCATTGCGTTCGTAATCAGGGTTGTACACCCGCACTTGCGGGTATTCGGGGTCGAAACGCTCGATGATGCGCCAGGCTGACAGGGTGCAGCCGGCCAGGTCGGAAAGCCTGCGCTGGGTGAGTTCGTCCAGAGAGATGATGCCGAAGAACTGCTCGGCGAACAGCGCCACTTGTGGCAGGGACTGCTCGCTGATGTGCTGCGCCAGGGCCGCTTGCAGTTGGTGCTGGAAGTCGGCTTTGCTGGCTGCGGTGAAGAACGCCATCTGTGGTACTCCGCTTGGGCTTTGTAATAATTGAAGCGTCGCTGCGTGCGCCGTGTACGGATCAACGATAGCCAACCCGTGGCATGACGGACGGTAAAAACCAGACGTTGAACGTGCGCAGGCACGCCCAGGGCTCGCCGAAGCTTAACGACTGATCGGTCATCTACGCTTGCAGCGCTGCGACAATTTCGGTCAAGGGGCGGTAACTTTACGTTTATGCCTGTACGCAAGACTGTCAGAATTCCCTTCCGTTTCCTTTGACCCGAGCCTGCTCATGCAAATCAACACCGCCCTGCTGTTCGCCACCCCTTGCGATGACGAGGAAGACAACATGGCGACCCTGTGCTGCCACAGCGACAAGGGTCAGATGTTCCTGCTTACCCGTTACCCGGACGAGGACACCGTCGACCTGACGCTGGATGACGAGCCGTCGACGCTGGATGGCCTTAAAGTGACCCTGAGCGCCAAGCGCCTGCTGATCGAAGTGGCGGCCGGCGACCGGGACGCGCTGAAGGGGGATGAAGTACTGGAAATCAACCTGACCAGCGATTTGAGTGACATGGATGAAGTGAAGGAAACCCTGGAGAACATCCTGGCCGGTACTGGAACCTTGGTCTGCGAGCTTTGAACCCTGCCCCTGCCTAGTGGGAACGCGGTCCACCCTGTGGGAGCGGCCTTGCGTCGCGATCGGGCCGCAAAGCGGCCCTGACAATCTTTGCGGCGGAGCTGAAGACCTGGGGCCGCTTCGCGCCCCTATCGCGACGCAAGGCCGCCCCCACAATGATCAGGCCAGCGCCTGCTGCATCTCTTTGGCCTGCACCCGCAACGCCTCGCAAAACGGCTCCACCGCTGCCGATGCTGGCCGATGGTCCGGGCGTATCAGCATTACCTGATAGGGCACCGAAACCCGTAACCTGCGGATCGGCAACCCGCCTTGCGCCGCCTCCAGCCCGCTCAGCGGGTTGATGATCGCCACCCCCAGGCCTTGCCTGACCATGGCGCACACCGAAGCGGCACTGGTGGTCTCGATGACCGTGCGGCGGTTAACCCCGGCCGCACGAAAGTGCTGATCCAGACGCTGGCGGTAGGTATCCAGGCTGGCCAGGTTGATGAAATCGACCTCATGGAAATCACTCAGCTCCAGTTCAGCCTTCACCTGCAGCGGGTGATGCTCGGGCAACACGCACACCATGTTGGCACTGAACAGCAATTCACCATACGCGCCGCGCGGTATCTGTTCGACTTCAGTCAGGCCAAGGTCATGCTGCTGGGCAACCAGTGACTCCTCCAGCAACGGCGACTCCTGCGCCAGAATGCTCACGCTCACGCCACTGTGCTGCTGGTGAAAGCGCTGGCAAGCCTTGGGCAACAAGGTTTGCGAGAACAGCGGCAGGCAGGTGATGGCCAGCCGGCCCTGCTCGAAGTTGCGGATGGCCTGGGCAAAGCGATCGATCCGCTCCAGCCCGACGTAGGCCCGCTCGACCTCTTCGATCAACAGCAGCGCCTGGGCCGTCGCCACCAGGCGCCCGCCCTCGCGCTCGAACAGGTTCAGGCCAGTCACCTGCTCCAGCCGCGCCAGTTCGCGGCTGACGGTCGGCTGCGAGGTGAACAGCAGGCGCGCCGCCCCCGTGACACTGCCAGCGGCCATGATGGCGCGGAACACTTCGATGTGGCGGACGGACAGTTTCACGGCAGCACCCGGTGAGTCGACAATTGGTATATCAGATATGAATGACCAGCAGAAAAATAGCTATTTTTCTGAATTCCCGCTTTGATTCATCCTCGTGGCCTTCCTAATACGAGTAGCGCCACCATGACCGCACCCTTCACCCTTCTGGCCGAGGCGGTTCGCCAGCACGGCTCGCCGCTTTGGGCGTACGACGCCAGCACCATCGCCGAGCGTGTCGAGCAGTTGAACGTATTCGACACCGTGCGCTTCGCCCAGAAAGCCAACCCCAACCTGCATGTGCTACGCCTGATGCGCGCCCATGGCCTGGTGCTGGACGCCGTGTCGCTGGGTGAGATGGAACGGGCCTTCGCCGCCGGCGCGAGCGTTGACGGTGACCCTGCCGGCGTGGTGCTGACCTGCGACGCGCTGGACCGCCCCACCCTGGAACGCGTGGTGGCGTCGAAGATCGAAGTCAACGCCGGCTCCATCGACATGCTGCGCCAACTGGGCGAACGCTCGCCCGGCCACCGCGTGTGGATCCGCATCAACCCGGGCTTCGGCCATGGCCACAGCCGCAAGACCAATACCGGCGGCGAAAACAGCAAGCATGGCATCTGGCACGAGGAGCTGGACGAGGCGCTGGCGTGCATCAAGGCCCATGGCCTGCACTTGGTGGGCGTGCACATGCACATTGGTTCCGGGGTGGACTACCAGCACCTGGAACAGGTGGCCCGCTCGATGATCGAGCTGATCGGCCGTCTGGGCGTGGACATCGAGGCGTTCTCCATCGGCGGCGGGCTTTCCACCCCTTACCGCAGCACCGACAAACCGGTCGACCTGCAGCGTTATGCGCAGACCTGGGCGGTGGCGCGCAAGGAGATCGAAACGATGCTCGGCCACCCGGTGCGCATGGAGATCGAACCCGGACGCTTCCTGGTGGCGGAGTCGGGCTACCTGGTGGCCGAAGTCCGTGCCGTGAAACAGGTGGGGCGCAATACCTTCGTCATGATCGACGCCGGCTTCAACGACCTGATGCGCCCGGCGATGTACGGCGCTTACCACGGCATGACCCTGCTCGATGCCGATGGCCAGGCAGTAGATCGCCCGCGCCAGCCGACCGTGGTGGCCGGGCCATTGTGTGAATCGGGTGACGTGTTCACTCAGGATGACCAGGCACTGACCCCGCAGGACCTGCCCCAGGCACAGGTGGGCGACCTGCTGGTGATCCACGATGCCGGGGCCTATGGCGCGTCGATGTCGTCGAACTACAACAGCCGGCCGCTGCTGCCGGAGTTCCTGATCGAGAACGGTGCCCTGCGGATGATCCGCCGGCGGCAGACGGTGCAGGACCTGCTGAGCCTGGAGGCCGGGTTCTAACCACTGCCCTGCAAGCCTGCACGACTCTTTGTGGGAGCGGCCTTGCGTCGCGATAGGGCTGCACAGCAGCCCCACAAATGTAGCCGCGATGCCGAAACCCGGGCCGCTTTGCGGCCCAATCGCGACGCAAGGCCGCTCCCACAGGGTGTGTGCTCGCGGTCCTTGCAATAAGCCCCGCCTCTCGCGACAATGCGATCAATTCCCATTAATATTGCGATCTTGACGCCATGGCAACGCTCGATCCCCAGGCCCTGCACCAGCTGTACAGCGAAAACAACAGCTGGCTGAAGGGCTGGCTGCGCGTCCGCCTGGGCAACGCCGCCGACGCTTCCGACCTGGCGCACGACACGTTCTTGCGGGTAATGACCGCGCGTAACCCGTTGCCGATCCGTGAGCCGCGCAGCTACCTCAGCGCTATCGCCCGCGCCCTTCTGATAGACAAAGCTCGCCGTCGCATCATCGAAAAAGCTTACCTGCAGGCGCTGGCCCTGCGTCCGGAACCGGTAGAGGTGTCGCCGGAGGTGCGCTTGTCCATCATAGAGATGCTGGTGGCCGTGGACAGCCTGCTCGACGAACTCGGCGCCAAGACCCGCGCCATCTTCCTTGCCGTTCAACTCGAAGGCCTGACCTACGGCGCTGCGGCCGAGCGCTTCGGCGTGTCGATCACCACCGTGAAGAATCACCTGATCAAGGCCATGACTCGCTGCCTGCTGGCAGTCGAAGGCTGACGCCCATGGATCTCAAGACACTCGAAGCCGCTGCCACCTGGTATGTTCAGCTCAACGACGGCGCCAATAGCGAGGCCCGCACCCAGGCCTGGCGACAGTGGCTGCAGGCCAGCCCCCTGCACGCAGCCGCCTGGGCGCGGGTAGAAAAGCTGCAGCAGCAATGGGCCATGGTGCCGCCGCAGGCGGCGCTGTCCGGCCTTGGCGCGGCCCAGGCGCAGCGGCGTGACGTGCTGAAAGTGCTGGGCCTGCTGATGGCCATGGGGGGCGGCAGCTGGCTGGCGGCCGAGCAGGTGCCCTATCGTGCCTTGCTGGCCCAGCACAGTACCCGCAGCAGCGAGCGCCGCGCCCTGCACCTGGAGGATGGTTCACAGCTGGAACTGAACGTGAATACCGCGCTGGATGTGCGCTACGCCACAAAGGTGAGGGCGATTCAGCTGTATCAGGGGGAAATTCTGGTGCGTCCGGTCAGCGATCGTCAGCAGCGCCCGTTTATCGTGCACACCGATGACGGCAGCGTACTGGCCCGCAGTACCGCGTTCAGCGTCCGCAAACTGGCGCAGCAGACCCGCGTGGGTGTGCTTGAGGCCAGCGTCGAAGTTCGCCCCCTGCGCCACCCTGATCGAGTGCTGCAACTGCACGCTGGCCAGCAAGTGAGTTTTGATCAGGATGTCGTCCTCGACGCCCATGCCCTCCCCGCCGATTCCACGGCCTGGTTGCAAGGCATGCTCAGCGTGAACGACTGGCGCCTTGGCGATTTCCTCGAAGAACTGGGGCGCTATCGTCCAGGTGTGCTGCGCTGTGCCTCGTCGATCCAGGCCATGAGCATTTCCGGTGCGTTCCGCATTGACGACACCGATATCGCCCTGGCCAACCTGCCGAAAACCTTGCCCGTGAAAGTGCGCTACTTAAGCCGCTACTGGGTGAGTGTGGAGCCCGCCTGAGCAACTGCGGAAAAACTTTCGCCGCAATCTTGCTGATTTCTATTCTCGTCCGTCCCTGACACAAGCCGCGACGACAGCGACTTTCTGCCATGACTCGGAAGGACCACGAAATGCCACACCTGCACCCTACCCCAGCAACCAAGCTCAGCCAGGCCGTCCGCCTGGTGCTGTTCGGCATGTCCCTGGCCAGCGCGCCCGGCCTGTTGCTGATGCCTGCCCAGGCAATGGCCCAAAGCCAGGCCACCTACCATGTCCCCGCTGGCTCACTGGGCAACGCCATCACCCAGTTTGGCGTACAGGCGGGTGTGACCATTTCGTTCGACACCGCACAGACGCGCAACCTCGACAGCGCGGGCCTGGAAGGCAGCTTCAGTGTCGAGGAAGGTCTGGCGCGGCTGCTGGGCAACAGTGGCCTGCAGGCGCAGCGTCAGGGTAATGGTGGCTATGTGCTGGTCGCTGCGCAAAACGGCTCGGCCATGGAACTGGCGCCGATGAACATCGACGCCAACCGCCTGGATGCGACCAGCGAAGGCACCCAGTCCTACGCCGCCCGTGCCATCACCATCGGCAAGGGCGTACACACGCTGAAAGAAACCCCGCAGTCGGTCACCGTGATGACCCGCAAGATGCTCGACGACCAGAACCTCAACACACTGGAGCAGGTACTGGACAAGACCCCGGGCATCACCGTGTATGACTCGCCCATGGGCGGCAAGTATTTCTATTCCCGTGGTTTCAACCTGGATGGCCAGTACCAGTACGACGGCGTGCCCTTGGACGTGGGCGGCAACTACGTGCAGGCCAACAGCTTTTCCAGCGACATGGCGTTCTATGACCGCGTCGAGGTGCTTAAAGGTGCGGCCGGCATGATGAAAGGCTCTGGCTCCTCCGCCGGGGGCGTCAACTTCGTGCGCAAACGGGGGCAGGAAAAAGCCGCCACCACCGTCACCCTATCAGCCGGCAGCTGGGACAACTACCGCGGGCAAGTGGACGTGGGCGGCCCGCTGAACGCGTCGGGCACCGTGCGGGGGCGCGCCGTGGCGACGCTGCAGGACCGCCAGTACTTCTATGACACGGCCAAGCGCCAGGACCAGATACTGTACGGCGCCATCGACTGGGACGTCACGGCCGACACCACCGTGGGCGCTGGCCTGGCTTACGAGGATGTCGATGCCACCCCTTGCTACGCCGGCCTGCCACGCTACGCCGATGGCAGTGACCTGAAGCTGTCGCGCTCCACCTGCCTGGGGGCCAGCTGGAACGACATGCAAAGCCAGCGTATTACCGGCTTTGCCGACCTCAAGCACCGCTTCAACGATGACTGGACCCTGAACTTCGCCTCGATCTACACCCACAACACCCAGGACATCGAATACGCTTATTCCGAAGGCACGGTACCCGTCGGCGCCAGCACCGCCAGCATGAACGTCCGGGCCGGCCGTTTCGACTACGACCAGGACGACTACGGCTTCGATAGCTATGTCGATGGCAAGTTCGAGGCGTTCGGCCTGCAGCATGAGCTGATCATGGGTGTCAACGCCAGCCGACAGAAAACCCATGATTACTTCGCGCTGATGCTGCTGGACGGCAAGCAGGACCCGTTCAACCCATCCGCGAACTTCACACACCCGTCCAAGGCCGATTACCTGGTCAACCCGAGCCGCGGTGGCAGTGTGCCAACCGATACCACTACCACCCAGTACGGCACTTACGCCAACCTGCGCCTGAAACTGGCAGAGCCACTGACCTTGGTGCTGGGCGCGCGGGTCAGCTGGTACCGTAACAAGAGCGACTCCTATACCCAGTTCTACGATTACTGGGTGCATAATCGCAGCCAGGAAAACGGTCAGGTCACGCCGTTTGCCGCCGTGCTGTACGACCTGAACGAGCAGTGGACCGCCTATGCCAGCTACGCCGACATCTTCCAGCCACAAAGCGACAAGGTGAATGCCGAGCGGCAGGCGTTACAGCCAAAGACCGGCGCCAACTATGAAGTCGGCATCAAGGGCGAGCTGCTCGACGGCGCGTTGAACACCTCCTTCAACCTGTTCCGCACTGTCGAGAATCACCGCGCAGAAACGGACTACGTCGATACCTGCCCCTCAGGCGACGGGTATTGCTACAACGACAGCGGCAAGGTACGCGCACAGGGGTTCGAAGCCGAGATCAGCGGCTCGCCGATCGAGCGGTTGCAGCTGTTGGCGGGCTACACCTACACCCAGACGAAGTACCTGAGTACCATCGAAGACACTGACCCGACCGAACTGACCTTCACCTCCAGCTTCATCCCACGGCACATGCTCAAGGTATTGGGTGACTACCAGCTGGGCGGTGCTCTGGAGCGCTGGACCCTCGGCGCAGGCCTGAACAGCCAGAGCGAGAACTTCCGTACCACCGGCACTACCCGTGTCGAGCAGGCGGGCTACACCGTGTGGAACGGCCGTGTGCAGTACCGCCTCGACCCGAACTGGACTGTCGCGCTCAACGGCAACAACCTGTTCGACAAGAAGTACTACGCCACCATCGGCGCGCCGGCGTGGGGCAACTTCTATGGTGAACCGCGCAATTTCATGGTGACATTGCAAGGGGCGTTCTGAAGTACTTTCCGGGGAACGATCGGGCCGCTTTGCGGCCCTGTCTGGATGCGGACCGTATTTAAAATAGCGACCAGGGTGGCGCCTCCACCCAGTAACGATGGGCCTGCCCCGTGACAGCGGACGGGTTGACGTGAAAGGCGATGAAAACCCTGGTAACGTCAACGATACCGCTTAATCAGAAATTTCCTACGCACCTATCGGAAGCGCAACGCTCCTTTGAGAAGTGATTCCTCGCTAGTGTCCAGCCCTGGGTCGAATGCAACGCTTGCATGCATTTGATGATTATCCCTGCTCGCTGGAGCTATACATGGACTCGTTGAAAGAAACCCTCGAACTGTGCAGGCGCATCACCTCCGGCTACCGCCCGGCCCTGCGCAACAGCCCCGTCGCCGACTGCACCCGCCGCTTCGAACTGCTGCCCCTGCGCTACGCCGCCGTCGGCGGCAACCCGGCACAACGTGCCCGCCTGCCCAAATTGCCGGGCTATCTCAGCCCGTTCCAGGAGGTCGGCGAGCTGACCCATTCCAGCTACGCCATCCGCCCTTTGCGCGAGGGCTTTCTCTACCTGCTGATCAAGCGCCATAGCGCGCCGGCCTACGAATGGCACAGCCAGTACCGCGTGGCGCCCAATGGCTCGCTGCTGTACATCAGCAGCGACGCCCCCTGGGAGCCTGCCCCCAGCGCCGGCAATCTGGATGAGATCCTTCGCGGTTTCGGCTGGACCATCACCCTCTACGACCTGGATGACATCCAGGAGCTGCGCCCATTGTTCAGCCCTTCCCCGCTGACCCCGCGCATGCTCGACAACTACCGCCTGCTCGACGACGAATACCGCAGCAGCCTGCCCACGATCGATATCGCCCGCTTCATCCAGCCTTCCGACGCCCCGCCACAGCCCCACGTCCTCAAGCATGACCAACTGAACTGGGTGGCCGACTTCAAGGCCCAGGACGATGCAGACCTGCAGGCGCTACTGGACCTGCAGCCGTTCAACAACGACCAGATCGTCTCGCCGCACGCATCACGCCAAGCGCTGGCACCGCTGGTGAACCACAGCAAACCCCGTGGCGCCGCCATCGTCATCGAAGACGCCATCGGCATCACCCAGGAGCTCAACGCCTGGCGCAACGCCGCTGTCGAGGATGTGAAGACCCAGTGGCTGGCGCGCACCGTGGAACCCGGGGTCGACAACGAACGCAAGCTGCTGGTCGCGCAGTCGTTCCTGGAAATCGAAAAACTCTACCCGCAGATGGTGGCCGAGCAGATCGTCAAGCGCGAAGTCATGGCCGAAAAAGTCCGCAACCAGCTCCACCTGCATCCCGAGATCTACTTGTTCTCCGAACGGGCCAGGCAACAGGCCGATGCCCATGATGAACGCATGAAGCCGCACATGGCGCAGTTCGAGCGCGGCGTCCGCAGCAAAGTCCAGGCCCGCCAGGATGCCGGCGAGTTCCGCAAGCGGTTCGACCAGAAATACGGCCACCTGGTCGACCGCCAGGCCATGCACGATCAGCTCGACGGTTTCGAGCAGGCCATGCAACACGCCCAGCAAGCCGCCGAAGACCGCGCCAAGGATCATGCCCGCTGGGTGGTCAGCGAACGGTTGTTGCAGGCACTGGACCGCTACGACAACGCCGACCTCATCAACGGCCTGGCCTTTGCCGAACAGACCGGCCAGTGCGTGATCGGCATGGAGTTGAGTGAAGGGGGCACGAAGGTGCTGGACCACTGGTGGCGCAGTGACGTGGCAGACCGGGGCAACCTGGCAATACGCGGCATCACCTACAACCAGGAGGACCTGCGGGAAGAACTGGCGGCGCTGCTGGAAGCCGCCAAGGCCGAACCGCCGTCAGCGTCATCCTTCGCCCTGCCGGAAGCGCTTGCCAGGCAAGCCCATGCCGCTGCCAATGCCTTTGGGCGCATCAACACCCTGTACGAACAGATGCAGGCACAGAGCAGCACGGCCAGCATCGGCCTGTATGCCTGGTACGTCGCGTTGGGGCGGCAAGTGCTGCGCACCGCGACACCCAACAGCATGGACCGCGCGCTGCACCAGGGTTTGCGGCTGACCTTGTTCGCTTCGGTGCATGAAACTGCTGTCGATATTCGCCTGAGTGAAGCTGCACGTAGCGGGCAGCCCATCAACCCACAACGCAGTGCAGGCCAGGTATCAAGGTACCTCGACCAGGCCTGGGCTGAAGGGTTGATGCAGGCCCGGAACAGTGACTTCTACAAAGTGCGTGTTTCCGGGCTGGTGTGCCTGCTGGAGGGGATGCTGATGGCCTTCAAAGCGCGCGAATTGCCTGACGGTGATGCGCGGGTGAAGACCGAACTCCTGGCGGCCGCGATGACCACGGCTGCGGCGGGCTTCGAAGTTGGAGCCAGTTATGTGGACCAGGTGGTCGCGCGGTACGGCGCAAACAGTGTGACCGGAAAAGGGGCGGCCGTAACATTGGGGAGGTTGAAGCTGTGGGGCGCTAGCCTGGCGGGGATCGGGGGCGGAATGCTGGCATGGTGGGACTTTACTGACTGGCTTCAACATCTCCGAAGCGATCCAACCACGAAGCAGGGCAAGAGGAAATCGAGAATTTTGGCTACTGCTTACGCGCTCCGAGGAGTAGCTACCATAACGTTATCATTGGGTGAACTTGGAACCGCCATCGCCATCGCAAAGCCTGGCGGTTGCAGGAGCTGAGTGCAACACAGTTACTGGATTGAGGCGGGAGCCTCGTGATGCTTGGCCATCAGCTCGGTCATGACCTCGATGGGGCACTTGAAACCGAAGCGCTTACGCGGTCGGATGTTCAACTCGTAGGCAATCGCATCCAACTGCTCTTGGCTGCACACCGACAGATCCGTGCCCTTGGGCAGGTACTGGCGGATCAGTCCGTTGATGTTCTCATTGCTGCCGCGCTGCCAGGGGCTGTGCGGGTCGCAGAAGTAAATTGCCACCCCGGTCTTCTGGGTGATTTCCGCGTGACGCGCCATCTCCCGCCCTTGGTCGTAGGTCATGCTCTTGCGGGCCGCCAGCGGCATATGGTTCAGCGCCGAACTGAAGCCTTCCACGGCCGAGGTCGCCGTCGCGTCTTGCATCTTCACCAGCATCAGGTAGCCGCTGGTGCGTTCGACTAGCGTACCCACGGCCGATGCGTTGGCTTTGCCCTTGATCAAGTCGCCCTCCCAATGTCCCGGCATCACGCGATCCTCGATCTCCGGCGGACGCACATGGATGCTGACCATGTCCGGGATCTGGCCACGGCGATCTACGCCGCCAGAACGCGGACGGCGGGAGGTTTTGCCTTGCCGCAGGCAGATGATCAGCTCCTTGCGCAGTTCGCCGACCGGCAGGGCATAGATCGCGTTGTAGATCGTCTCGCGGCAGACGTAGGCGTCTTCGAAGCTTGGGGATTTCATGGTTCGCAGCTTGCCGGCAATCTGCTCGGGAGAAAAGCGCTGTCGCAGCAGGTGGGCGACCAGCTCGAACAATTCGTTGCCGGGCACCAGCTTTTGCCGGGGCCGGCAGGGCAATCGACGATCGCGCATGGCTTGTTGGGCATGCTGGGTGGTGTACTCACCCCGGGCATCACGATTGCGACGGATCTCGCGACTGATCGTTGAGGGGCTGCGGTTGAGCATTCGGGCAATGGCGCGCTGGCTCATGCCACGCAGCAGACTGACCTGGATATCGGAGCGTTCTTCAACGCTGAGTTCGTGATAAGACATGGCAACACCCTACCGGAAAGGTCAGGTGTTGCACTCAGTTTTTGCCGCCGCCCCTTTATTCGATCACCTTGCAAACTCCAGCGCTAACAAAATAGTAAGACTTCTTAGTCAATCAATGTCAGGACTCGCAAAAAGACTGGGTACACAGGCAGCGAGGCTACTGCTCGTTCGTTTAGTTCTCGGCGCGTTCTGGATAGGGCTCGTTTTGACGGTGATCATTTACATCTTTGAAGATGACGCTTTGGAAAAGTGGTGCAAACGCAGCAGCTTCCGCGTGGGGAAAAATTCGGAGCCTTACAAAGAGCAAGAAGAATTGGTGGCACTACATGCCGCATTCAGCGAGGTTCTGTAATGTATTTGATTGAATGGGGATTCTGGCAAATGGCAACCGAGTCAGAGACCGAACGAAAAGCGTACGAAGCTGAGTTAACACCTGCTGAGAAGCGTGCCGCCCAGGAATTTTACGAAGGGGATTTGGAAGAGGACATACACTTCCAAACTGTTAGCGAAAAACCCCACACACGCGGACCGATTTTCGCTTTCAACGAAACATTTATTGAAATGCGATGTGGTGGCTCAGAGGAAAAGCGCGGACTCATAACCATTGCAACGCTATGCGGAATCATGCCCATTATAGGTGTTACGACAATCTCCACATTGTATTTTCTCTGGGAAGACATAGCAGACCATGAGGCTCGATCACTTCTGATGGTGGCACTGACATTCATGATGGCACTCGTATCAGGTGCTACGATATTTTTTTACACAAAGTATGGAGTAAGCTTGACCCGACTGGAAATGCTGACCAGTCGGCATCTGCTCATTCGCTTCAATCGAATAACTCAACAGGTCCACCTCCACCGCCCCAGCTACTGTGGTGGCATCGTCACCTTCCCATGGAAAACGACCGGCAGCACGGGCATTCGCCCAGAAGATGATTCGCTAAGCGTTGGAGTACGACTTGGTCTAATCTGGCACCCCAGCCGCACCGGCCTGCCCCACATGGAAATGGCCCTGCTCGGCAAACAAGGCCAAGGCGGCAGCGAACTGCGTGATGAGTGGGAATTCATCCGTCGTTACATGGAAGAAGGCCCACACGCCGTCCCCCGCCCCCGCCTGAGCACCCAGCTACCCTCACCCATCCAGGCATTCAGCGCCCAGTTCGAAGGCCTTGGGCGTTTCTTCCGCAAAAGCAGTTGGCTGTTCAAAGTTGCGCTGCTGTTTGTCTGGCCCGCTTTCGTCATCATCGGCACCGGCCACTGGCTCAGCCTGCTGCTGTGCTGGCGACCGCGCTGGCCGAAGGTCATCCGCGAGGCCGGCCTGCCCGGCAAGCCAGTCCCACCCGTGACAACCCTGAGCGACTATCCACCCGCAATCCAGGCACGCCTGCTCGCCAACGCCGACCGCTGGCAGCTCAAGCCCGGCAAGCGGCCGGCGAAAAAACCACGCAAGCGCTCTACACATCAACAGGCCAACGAAAGTGACTGATCAAACTGCACCCGGCGCGCTGGTACATCTGCGACACTTTCACTTCATCGGCAGCCAGTTGCAGCACGATGCAAAGCCATCATCCCATGACCGCTTCCCGTAGTCCGCCCATGTAGTGCTCCAGGCGACTACGCAGCCAACGCTCGGCCGGGTCGCTGTCGGTTGTGCTCAACCAGACCATGGCCAGCTCCAGTGCAGCAGTCTCGAACGGCAACGTCTCGGCCTGCAGGTTGCCCCAGCGTTCCATACCCTGTGCGGCATAGTCCGGGCAACAGGCCAGCAGGTCGGTACCGGCCAGAATCGCCGGCAGCGAACTGAACTGCGGCACCGACAACACCACCTTGCGTTCACGGCCGATGTCTTTCAACCAGTCATCGACCACACCCTGGGTGTTGGCGGTTGGCGAAACCTGGACATGCGGACGTTGGCAAAACTCATCCAGTGAAAGCGGCGTGCTGGACTTGTCGGCCCGCACTACCCTGGCTTGCAGGGTGCGTAGCACCTTGCGTTTGGCATTGGCAGGCAGGCCCTTGGTCTGGCTGATACCCACCGTCACGTCGCCCGCCGCCAGCAGGTCCGGAATGCGCCAGTAGTCCACATGCTGCACGACCACCACCACGTTTGGCGCCTCCACCCGCAGCGCCCGCAACAGCGGCGGCAACAGGCCCGACTCGACATCATCGGACAAGCCGATGCGGAAGGTCATCTTGCTGGTCAGCGGGTCGAAATCATGGGTCATGCTGAGGGCGACGGACATCGCATCCAAGGCTGGCGTGAGGTACTTGATCACCTCTTCGGCCCTGGCCGAGGGCTCCATGCGGTTGCCCACTCGAACCAGCAATGGGTCGTTGAACATCGCACGCAACCTGGCCAGCGCGGCGCTGACCGTGGGCTGGGCGACGAACAGCTTCTCCGCGGCACGGGTGAGGTTGCGCTCCTGCATCAGCGCTTCGAACACCACCATCAGGTTGATATCGGCTTTGCGCAGTTCGTTGCGGTTCATGGGCGCTCCCGGGCCGTGCATGTTGTTAGGGTTCAATACCAGCATCGACATGCATCCTAGCCGAGTCGAAACCTGCACTGCACCCTATGCAATCGCCATTGCCCCCTACTGAGCGACCGGGGTAATCTTCCGCTCTCTTCCCTTCCGGCCTCCCCTGCCGTGCACCGCCCAGGCGTTGACTCGCGAAGCGGGCATTCATGATGCCGACACTTGCATGGCCGCCGCTCACTGGCGCGCCCATCCGCCATCAATACACTCAGGATGACACCATGATCATTCGCCAAGGCATCGCTGCAGACTACCCGCAGCTGCTCGACATCTGGCTGCGCGCTGTTCGCGCGACGCACCACTTCCTGCAACCCTCCGACATCGACGCACTGTTGCCACAGCTGCGCGACGTGTACTTCCCGGCCGTCGAGCTGTGGGTTGCGGTAGACACCGATGACCAGCCACTGGGCTTTATCGGCTTCAATGAAAACCATGTGGAAATGCTCTTCGTCGATCCAGCGCGCCACCGCCAGGGCATTGGCCGTGCATTGCTGGATTTCGGCCGCCAGTCACGCAGTGCGATGAGTGTCGATGTCAACGAGCAGAACCCACAGGCAACAGCGTTCTACCAGAACTATGGCTTCGTCCAGACTGGCCGTTCACCACTGGATGGCGAAGGTCGCCCGTTCCCCTTGCTGCACATGAGCCTGTCCACCCGGGCGTGAGCAGGAGGCACTGACCGCGATGGCCCGCAAAGCGAAGCCCCTACCGCCGTCCGACTGGGTCATCCGTAGTGCCCAACCGGGCGGTATCGAGCGTATCGAAGCCTGGTTCGGTAGCCACGGCTACGACCCGCATCGCCACGATACCTATTCGATCGGCCGTACGCTGGCCGGCGTGCAAAGCTTCCACTACAAGGGTTCGCTGCGCCACGGCATACCGGGCAACACGCTGGTGCTGCACCCGGACGAACTGCATGACGGCATGGCCGGCACCGACGCAGGCTTTCGCTACCGCATGGCCTACGTCGACCCGGCACTGATCCAGAACGTGCTGGGTGGTCAGCCTTTGCCCTTCATCGCTGGCGGGCTGTCCAGCGACCCGCGTCTGTACCACGCCAGCGAAGCGTTCGTACAGGCAGTGGACCACGCGCTGGAACCATTGGAAGAACAGGACGCCCTGTATGACCTGGCGATCGCCTTGCGGGCCGTCGGCGGCAAGCCGCGCGGGCGCAAGCGCCTGGATTACCAGGCAGCCGAACGCGCCCGAGCCTTCATCATGGAACACCTGCATGTGGGCATAACACTGGACATGCTGGAACAGGCCAGTGGCCGCGAACGCTGGAGCCTGTCGCGGGACTTTCGCACGCTGTACGGCACCAGCCCCTATCGCTTTGTCACCCTGCGCCGCCTCGACTGCTTGCGCCGAATGATCCTGGACGGCTTCACCTTGGTCGACGCCGCCCTTGCCGCAGGCTTTCATGACCAGAGCCACATGACCCGGCACTTCAGCCGCTGCTACGGCGTACCGCCCTTACGCTGGCTGGAGCGTTTGCGAGCGTCACGCTGAGTTACCGCAGGCGCCCGCGCACCCCGTGAGAACAGGCTTGCAGGATCGTACAAGAACCGGACTCGCCCGGAGCGATAGGCTGAACACTCCACTTTCCGAGGAACTGTCATGCCTGAGTCCCGTCACCCACATCCCTCCCTGCCAGTGAACCTGGTCCACAAGGCAGCGCTTATCGAACAGCAATGGAGCCCCAGGGTCGTTGCCGAGATGAACGATTACCAGTTCAAGGTCGTGCGCATCGAAGGCGAATTCATCTGGCACGCGCACCCGGAGACCGACGAAGCATTCCTGGTGCTGGAAGGCACCCTGCGTATCGACCTGCCGGATGGCTGCGTGCATGTGAACCCCGGGGAACTCTATGTTGTGCCCCGCGGCGTCGAGCACCGGACCGCTGCGCAAGGCGAAGCGAAACTGATGATGATCGAACCGCGGGGCATTCTGAATACCGGTCATGAAGGGGGTAACCGCACAGCAGAGAGCGATGTCTGGATTTAACAACACTCACAACTTTCAAGCTGTAGTCGCTGACTTCACAGCAATAATTAACCATAAAAAATCGCCTTACAGCCATTTCTAATCATGGCAATTCGCTCGTAGCCCACACTTCGCAACCCGGCACAGGGTCGCCTCGATATAATTGGATCCAATAACGAGGATGGCCTGCATGCAAGCACTGGAAAGGGACTACGGACACGGCGATGAAGTGGCCAGCCACTGCCACGCCGAAGACCAGCTGATCTACGCCGCCAGCGGCGTGATGCGGGTCAGCAGCGAAGGCGGCAGCTGGGTGATCCCCGGCGGGCATGCCTTGTGGATGCCCGCCGGGGTCAGCCATGCCATCCGCATGGAAGGTGTGGTCTGCATGCGCACCTTGCTGCTCGATGCCCACATCGAACGCTGCCAGGTCATCGTCGTGTCCGGCCTGCTGCGCGAACTGATCCTGGCGGCGTCACGGGTGCTGAACCTGCGCGACGGCGCGCATGCTCGGGCGCTGATCCTGTACGAGCTCGCCGCCGCCCGGCGCATCGATGCCTTTGTCCCGACGCCGCAGCACGCACGCCTGCGTGCCTGGTGCGAGCGCTTCCTGCAGGACCCGGCCCAGGACCTGACCCTGGAGCAATGCGGCGCACAACTGAACATGAGTGCCCGCAGTGTGGCCAGGCTGTTCCAGCGCGAGGTGGGCATGTCGTATGGCCAATGGCGCGCCCGTGCCCGGGTGATGCTCAGCCAGCAGTGCCTGGCCAATGGCAAGCCGATCCTGAACGTTGCGCTGGAGCACGGCTACCAGAGCGCCAGCGCCTTTACTGCCATGTTCAAGCGCATCCTCGGCCATGCGCCGAGTGATTGGCAAAACGGTACCGCGCGCGAGTACTGAGCCTCAGGTTGTCCCGCTTGCGCGCAGGGTTGTCCCGCTTGCGACAGCGACGCCCATGCAACCCTCGTTAACCTCGTATCACGACCCTTGAGCGACAATCGTGATGCCCTTACTGCACTCATTTCCCGGCCCTGCCCGGCTTGCCACAGCCCTCGGCATGCTTGCTGCACTCGCGGCGTGCGGCCACCAACCCACGCCTGCCGAACCACCTCTAGCGCTGCTGGCAGACCCGCTGGCGAACATGCCGGCCAGCGTCAGCAAACAGCCCCTGCCCGAACGCTGGTGGGCACTGTATCAAGACCCCCAACTCAACCGCTGGGTACAGCAAGCCCTGGCGCACAACCAAGGCCTGGCACAGGCCGAGGCCAACGTGCAGGCCATGCTGGCCGGCATCGGCGAGTTCGACGCCAGGCGCTGGCCGTCTACCGCGATGGGCGTTGCCGCTACCTATGGAAGAAGCGCCGATGACCAGACGCTGGCCGAGGCGACCGACAGCAACGCGCCGTCGCAATGGCAATTCAACCCGGGCATCGAACTGGCCTATCAGGTGGATATCTGGGGCCAGGTACGCGCCGCCATCCAACGTGCCAGGGTGCAAGCCGAAGCCAGCGCTGCGGCACTAGACCTGGTACGCCTGCAGGTCGTCGCCCAGACCACCCGCGCCTACATCGACCAGTGCACCTACGCGGCTCGCCTGGAGGCAGCGAAGCAGGCCTTGCAAACCCTCGACCACAGCGTGCAACTTAGCCAGCGCCAGCGCCAGGCCGGTGTGGCCACTGCCCTCGACAGCGAGCGCCTGTTGGGCTTGCGGGAACAGGTGCGTGCGCAACTGCCGATGCTCTCAGCCCGGCGGCAGATGGCGCTTTACGAACTGAGCATGCTCAGTGGCCAGGCCTCGGTGGACGAACCCACGACCTGCGTAGCCATCCCCACGCTGTCGGTGCCGCTGCCGGCTGGCGATGGCTGGCATTTGCTCGAACGCCGGCCAGATGTGCGCCAGGCCGAACGGGAACTGCAGGCGGCCACCCTGGAGACCGACATCGTGCGGGCCGACCTTTACCCAAAGGTCAGCTTCGGCGCTTCGTTGACGTCTTCGGACCATCACCTTGCCAACCTCGGCGCCAGCCGCGCGGTGATGTTCGGCATTGGCCCGCTGATCCGCTGGGAATTTCCCAACCTGAAAGCCAACCGCGCACGGGTGAGCAAGGCCGAGGCATTGCAGCGGGCGCAGGTCGCCCGTTACCGCGGCGTAGCGCTGAGCGCGCTGAAAGACGTGCGCCAGGCACTGGCCCGCTACGACGGCGAGCGACAACGGTTGCAGGCGCTGGACGCAGCCCTGGCGCACAGCCAGCACAGCTTTGCCCTAGCCCAGGGTAACTACCGTGCCGGCACCGTAGACGGGCTGGCCCTGCTCGACAGCGAGCGCGAAATGATCAGCCTGCGGGCCAACCACACAGAAGCCCGAGGGCGCCTGGCGCAAGCGCAGGTAAACCTGTTCCGCGCGCTGGGCGGGCGGTGGTAGCGAGAAGCAAGACCAGCAGCGAGCACCGCCCACTGTAGGAGCGGGGTTACCCGCGAAGAATACACCGCGGTGGATGGCACGGGCTTCGCCCGTGTTCGCGGGCAAGCCCGCTCCCACACGGATCGCGCCAGCTTTTAGAAATTGAGCAAGACAGTGGCTCCCACAACCGACAGCCAGCAGGCCCAATTCGAGATTGGAAACCAACCATGAATGTTGCCGTAGACAAACCCTCACCCGCCGAAACTGAACAGCGGCCGAGCGCTAAAACCCGTCGCCGCCTGGCAGTCATCGCCAGCGGCAGCCTGGCCGCAATCACCCTGCTGGCCTTCACCAGCTACTGGTTCAGCACCGGCCGCTATCTGGAAACCACCGACGATGCCTATGTCCGCGCCGACTGGGTGGCCCTGAGCCCACGCGTGGCGGGTTACGTAGCCGAGGTCGAGGTGGCTGACGACCAGCCGGTGAAAGCCGGCGATGTGCTGGTGCGCCTGCAAAACCGCGACTACCGCGCCCGCCTCGACCAGGCCCGGGCTGGTGTGACCGAGGCACAGGCGGCACTGGCCGCCGCCCAGGCCAGCCAACAGGTAGCGACCGAGCGCATCGACCAGCAACAGCAAGCCATCCTGCAGGCCGAGGCCGTCGTGCGCAGCGCCACCGCCGAACAGCGTCGCAGTGAACTGGATGTCCAACGCTACCGTGGCCTGGTGCGTGACGACGCAGCGACCGTGCAGCGCCTGGAAACTGCCAGTGCCCATGCCAGCCAGGCACAAGCCGCGCTGCAAGGTGCCCAGGCCGCGCTGCGCCAGCAACGCTCACAACTGGCCATGGCCAAGGCCCGGTCAGCCCAGGCCGAGGCCGAACTGCAACAACGGGCAGCGGCCCTGGCACGCGCCCAGGCCCACCAGCAGCTCGCCGAGCAGGACGAACAGGACACCGTGATCCGCGCGCCGATCACTGGCGTGGTCGGCCAGCGCCGCGTGCGCACCGGCCAGTACGTGGTGCCGGGCCAGCCGCTGCTGGCTGTGGTGCCCCTGCAGCAAGCCTATGTGGTGGCCAACTACAAGGAAACCCAACTGGCCCGCATGCGCCCCGGGCAACCGGTAGAAATACGTGTCGACAGCTTCGCCAGCCAGCCACTGCATGGCCATGTGGCCAGTTTTTCGCCAGCCTCGGGCAATGTCTTCGCCTTGCTGCCGTCGGACAACGCCACCGGCAACTTCACCAAGATCGTCCAGCGTTTCCCGGTGCGCATTCTGCTCGACAAACCGCTGGATGGCCCGCAGGTACTGCCCGGCATGTCGGTGGTCAGTACAGTCGACACACGCCCCGCAGAGGTTGCCGATGCGCACTGAGCAAACGGTCTCGCTGCGTGCCTGGGTAGCGGTGCTTGGCGGCCTGTTCGGCTGCTTCATGGCGGGCATGAACGTGCATGTCACCAGCGCCGCACTGCCGGAAATCCGCGGCTCGCTGGGTGCCAGCTTCGAGGAAGGCTCATGGATCTCCACCGCCTACCTGGTGGCGGAAATCGTGATGATTCCGCTGACGGCCTGGTTGGTGGACGTGTTCTCGCTGCGCCGGGTCATGTGGACCGGCTCGCTCATCTTTCTGATCGCCTCGGTGGCCTGCTCATGGGCGCCCAACCTGGAGGCGATGATTGTAATCCGGGTGATCCAGGGGGCTGCGGGCGCGGTGCTGATTCCCCTGTCGTTCCAGCTGATCATCACCGAACTGCCGGCCAGCAAGATGGCCATGGGCATGGCACTGTTCAGCCTGGCCAACAGCGTGGCGCAGGCCGCTGGGCCGTCGATTGGCGGCTGGCTGACCGATGCCTATTCGTGGCGCTGGATCTTCTATCTGCAACTTTTCCCCGGCATTGCGCTGCTGTTGGCCATCGCCTGGTCGATCGAGGCCAAGCCGATGAAGCTCGAACTGTTACGCAAAGGTGATTGGCTGGGTATCGCGGCCATGGTGATCGGCCTGGGCGGCTTGCAGATCGTGCTGGAAGAAGGCGGCCGGCTGGACTGGTTCGGCTCGCCGCTCATCGTCGGCATGAGCGTGGTCGCCGCCATTGCGTTGGTGGTGTTCGTGGTGACCCAGCTGTTCGGCCAGCGCGCGTTCATCAACCTGCGCTTGCTGGGGCACTACAACTTCGGCGTTGCCAGCGTGGCGATGTTCATCTTTGGCGCTGCCACGTTCGGCCTGGTGTTCCTGGTGCCCAACTACCTCTCGCAGTTGCAGGGGTTCAGCGCGCACGACGTGGGCGTGGCGCTGATCGCCTATGGCGTGGTGCAGTTGCTGCTGGCGCCGTTGATGCCCCGGCTGATGGGCTGGACCAGTGCCAAGTTCATGGTCGCCAGCGGCTTTTTGATCATGGCGCTGGGCTGCTGGCTGGGGGCTAGCCTGAGCGCCGACAGTGCCGACAACGTGATCATCCCGTCCACGGTGGTGCGTGGTATTGGCCAGCCTTTCATCATGGTTGCGTTATCGGTGCTGGCGGTGGCCGGGCTGGACAAGCGTGAAGCCGGCTCAGCCTCGGCGGTGTTCTCGATGTTGCGCAACCTGGGTGGCGCCATCGGCACGGCCGGGTTGACGCAACTCGTGGCGACCCGTGAACGCTTTCACAGTGAGCGCATTCACGAGCAGGTGACGCTGTTCGAGCCAAGCGTGCAGGCGCGCATCAACCAGACGGTGCAAAGCTGGCTGCCGCATCAGCAGCAAATGCTGGAAGCGTTGGCGGCGACCATTCGGCGAGAGGCTTACCTGATGGCCTACAGTGATGCGTTCTACCTGGCGTGCCTGGCATTGGTCGGGTGTGCCCTGGCAGCGCTGCTGCTCCGGGCCAGGCAGCAGCATTGACCTCTGTGGGCGGCCGGAGCGTTCGGCATTCGGCCGCTGTTACACTGTCAACCGATGAAACTGGCGAGCCCGAGCAAAGGTATGAACCCAACGCGCTACTCCACCGTGGCAAAGGACTTGATGCAAGCGATTGCCAGCGGCCGCTACCCGGTGGGCAGCCTGCTGCCGACCGAGTTCGAGCTGTGCGACCTTTACAATGTGAGCCGGCACACGGTGCGTGCCGCTATCGACCAGTTGCTCACCCAAGGGCTGGTGTCGCGGCGCAAGCGCGTGGGCACCCGGGTGGAGGCCAGCAGCCCACGCGGCGGCTATTCGCAGTCGTTGGCCAGCGTGGCTGAGCTGGCGCACCTGGCAGACACCCAGCAGCGGGAAATCCAGGGCGTGCGCCACTTTGTCGCCGACCTGAGCGAGGCGGCGAGGCTGGGGCTGGTGCCGGGGGAGCATTACTTCTGCGTGTCGAGCATCCGCGTCGACCGGCAGCACGATGGCGCGCCGCTGTGCTGGACCGACGTGTATGCACAGCGCGACTACACCGCGGTCATCGAGCTGGCCCGCGAGCACCCTGACCAGCTGATTGCCGGCTTGATCGAACAGCACTATGGCCGGGCAATCGCAGTGGTCGACCAGCAGGTGCGCGCGGTGTTGCTGACAGCGGAAATGGCCCAGGTGCTGAAGGCCGAGGCGGGCTCGCCGGGGCTGAAGATCATCCGCCACTACCGCGAGGAAAATGGTGATTTGATGGCGGTTTCCGAGACCGTGCACCCGGATGACCGCTTTACCTTGGTCACCCAGATGCGCCGCGACCGCTCCCCCGCCTGAACCCGCTCGTACAGGGATGGTGCAACTTTCAGCCAATGAACAGACCGTTGCCCCTAAAGCGCCCCCAGTTGCCTTTCAGCTTCGACCAACTGCCTCGCCCGCGCCGTGCTCACCCGGTGATCGCGTGCCAGCCAGGCGTAGATCGTCGGTAGCACGAACAAAGTGAACAAGGTCCCCACCAGCATCCCGCACACAATCACTACCCCCAACCCGAAACGGCTGTTGGCGCCGGCGCCGCTGGCGAACAGCAGTGGCAGCACGCCAAACGTCATCGCCGCCGTGGTCATCAGCACTGGCCGCAAGCGTATTTGCGCCGCGCGAACAATGGCGGCGGCACGATCGAGGTTGTCGCGCACCTGGATCTCGTTGGCGAACGCCACCATCAGGATGCCATGCTTGCTGATCAGGCCGATCAGCGTCACCAGGCCAATCTGCGTGTAGATGTTCAGCGTGGCCCAGCCCAGCGCCAGCGGCAGCAGCGCACCGCAGATCGACAGCGGCACGGTCACCAGAATGATCAGGGGGTCGACCAGGCTTTCGTACTGCGCCGCCAGCACCAGGTAGATCACCACCAGGGCGGCGAGAAATGCCCACATCAAGGCAAAGCCCTCCTGCACATACTGGCGCGATTCCGATTGCCAGTCGTGGCTGAAGCCCGGTGGCAGCTCGGCGGTGAGCTGTTCCAGAAATGCCACGGCGTTGCCCATCGATACACCCGGGGCCGGGATCGCCTGCAGGGTACTGGCGTTCTGCTGATCGAACTGCAACAGGCGGTTGGGTGCCACTTCGATATCCAGGCGCACCAACGTGGCCAGCGGCACCAGGCTGCCATCCTCGGCGCGCACATACTGGCGGCTCAGCGCCGCAGGCGTCAGGCGTTGGTCCTGGATACTCTGCGGGATCACGTCATAAGAACGCCCGAACAGGGCGAAGCGGTTGAGGTACTGCTCGCCCACCAGTACGCCCAGCGACTCACCAATGGCCTGCATGCTGATGCCCAGGCTCGCCGCCTTGGCCCGGTCCACGCGTACCTTGACCACCGGGTTGTTGTAGTCGAGGTCGCTGTCCACCACGGCGAACAGGCCGCTGTCGCGGGCGCGTTGCTTGAGCACTTCCATGGTCTGGAACAGCTCGGGGTAATCCTGGGCGCTGCGCAGCACCATCTGCACCGGCAGGCCACCGCTGGAGCCCGGCAGCGACGCGACCTGGAAGGCGAAGATGCTGCTGCCCTCGATATCCGCAACGGCCTGCTGCAACTGCGCCTGCACCTGTGCGGCGGAACGCTCGCGCGCCTGCCAGGCGCTGAGGTTGATGCCACCGAAACTGGCGGCCGGGCCGTCGGTGCCGTTGATGATCCAGGTGTCGGTGGTTTCGGCAATGGACTTCATCACCTGGTCGAGCTTCAGCGCAAAGCGTTCTGCGTATTCGAGGCTGGCATGCTGCGGCGACTTGATGGCGGTCAGCACCGCCGCCTGGTCCTCGGGCGGCGCCAGCTCGCGCTGTGGCAGCAGGTACAGCCAGGGCAGGCTCAGACACACCAGCAACGCCACGCCGCCACTGATCCAGCGGTGTGCCAGTGTGTAGGCCAGCACCCGTCCATAGGCCCCGCTCAGCGTACCAAACAACCGATCGGCGATAGCGGCCATTGCGCCATGCTGCCGACCGGGTTGCAGCAACAGCGAGCTCATCACCGGCGACAAGGTCAGCGCCACAATGCCGGACACGATCACCGCCCCCGCCAGGGTCAAGGCAAACTCACGGAACAGCGTGCCGGTCAGTCCGCCCATCAAGCCAATGGGCGCATACACCGCCGCCAGGGTCAGGGTCATGGCGATCACCGGCCCGGCAATTTCCCGCGCCCCGGTCAATGCTGCCGCGACCGGCGACTTGCCCTCCTCGATATGCCGGTGCACGTTTTCCACCACCACAATGGCATCGTCCACCACCAGGCCGATGGCCAGCACCATCGCCAGCAAGGTCAGCAGGTTGAGGCTGAAACCGAACATCAACATCAGGCCCGCGGCCCCCAGCATCGACAGCGGAATGGCCACCACCGCGATCAGCACGCTGCGCAGCGAACCCAGGCACAGCCAGATCACCAACACCACGATCAGCATCGCCTCCACCAAGGTGCGCAGCACTTCATGGATCGACGCATCGATGAAGCGTGCGGTTTCATAGGCCAGCGCCACGTTCACGCCAGGCGGCAAGGTCTGCTGGATCTGTGGCAGCAGTTGGCGAATACCCTCGACGATCACCAGAGGGTTGCCGCTGGGCGTAGGGAACAGCCCCAGGTGCACGGCAGGTTTGCCGTCCATGGTGGCGCTGGTCTGCGTGGCCGCCGCACTCAGCTCGACAGTGCCGATATCGCGCAGGCGCACCAGGTCGGTGCCATCGTTGCGGATGATCAGCTCACGGAAGTCTTCGACCCGGGTCAGGTCGGTGTCCACCTGGATATCGGCCAGCACGTACTGCCCGCGCACCTGGCCCGGCGTTGCCTGGTAGTTGTTGGCACGTACCGCCTGCGCCACGTCCGCCGCCGTCACCCCGCGCCCGGCCATCTGTTCACTGTCCAGCCACAGGCGCATGGCCAGGCGCTGCCCGCCGAACGACTGCACCTTGGCCACGCCGTCGATACCGGAGAACTGCGGTTCCACCACCCGCGACAGGTAATCGCTCAGTTCCGGTATCGACAGGCTGTCGCTGGCAAACCCCACATAGGCCACGGCAGTGGAGTCGCCTGCCGACAGCTCCACCACCGGGTCGTAGGCTTTTTCCGGCAGGCGATAGCGCACCTGGTTGACCTTGGCCATGGTTTCGGCCAGCGCCTGGGTCGAATCGCGGTTGAGCACCATGCGCAAGGTGATCAGGCTGCGCCCCTGCTGCGACGACGAGGACAGGTAGTCGATGCCCTCGACCGACGACACCGCCTGGGTGATCGGCTGCGTCACGAAACCCTGCATCAACTCGGCGGAGGCACCGGGGTACTCGGTGCTGATGGTAATGGTCGAGCTTTCCAGCAACGGGTACTGGCGGATCGGCAACTTGCCCATGGCAAACAGCCCCATCAGGATGATCAGGCTGCTGACCACCAGCGCCAGCACCGGGCGGCGCACGAAGACGTCGGTAAACCTCACGACTGCCGCCCTCCCTGGCTGGCCTGCAGGCTGTCCTGCGCCACTGGCTCGACCGGCATGCCATCACTCAGTTTCAGCTGGCCGGAAACCACCACACGGTCACCGGGCGTCAGGCCGGAGGTGATTTCCACCCGCCCCTGCCAGCGCTCACCGGTGGTTACCTGCACCCGGCTCACCCGGGTGCCATGCTGCGGGTCCTGGGTCGCGACAAACACCGTCTGCCCGTAGGCGGTGTAGGTGATCGCGGTTTCCGGCACGGCCAGCACGGTCGACGGCTGCGCGGCATCCAGCCGCACGCCGGCGTACATACCCGGCTGCAACTGCCCTTGCGGGTTCGGCAAGGCCGCCTGTACCTGCACAAGGCGTGCTTTGCTGACCACCGGGTCGACCGCCACCACCCGCGCCTGGAAGTCTTGCCCACGCACCGCGTCCACCGTCAGTGCCAGCACTTGCCCGGCGTGCACTTCGGGGGCGGCCTGCTCGCCCAAGGCGAAGTTCACATGCAACTGGCTGATGTCGGCCAGGCTGACGATGGTCTCGCCAGCGCCCAGGTACTGGCCCTGATGCACACGGCGGATGCCGAGCTTGCCGGCAAACGGTGCGCGAATGGCCTTCTGCGCGATCAGCGCCTCGACATGCTGCAGCTCACCACGGGCCACGTCCACGGCAGTGGCGGCGTTGTCCAGCAGCTCTTGCGACACGGCATTCATCGCGCGCAGTTTGCGGCTGCGCTGCAGCACCACGTCAGCGTTACGCAACCTGGCCTGCAACTGCACGCGCAGGGCCTGCTCGGGCGCGTCGTTGAGCTGCACCAGCAACTGCCCGGCTGCTACTGTCTGACCCGATTCGAAGGCGATGCGGGTAATACGCCCTGCCATCTCGGCCGCCACCTGCACCTGGTTGACCGCCTCCAACTCCCCCGAAGCAAAGCGCTGCCGCGCCAGTTGTACCTGCTCGGCCGTGGCAAGCGCCACCTTGGTCGCCGGCCACACCGCCGCAGCGGGCGGCGCCGAGCCGCTTCCCACCAGCGCATAGGCAGCGGCCAGCGCACCGGCAACAGCGCCGGCCCAGGCCAGTAACGTCCGTTTGTTCATGCACAGCTCCGATCACAGGGAAAGCGGTTGCAGGGAAGATCGGGCAGGACTATAAGAGCTCAACTTTACTTGAGGTCAACAGGCATGGCAGCGGACAACACACGGATGCTCACAGTGGGTGAAGTGGCCAAGCGCAGCGGCGTGGCGGTATCTGCGCTGCACTTCTACGAAACCAAGGGGCTGATCGCCAGCGTCCGCACGGCAGGCAACCAGCGCCGCTATCCCTCGCTGGTGCTGCGTACCCTGGCGATCATCAAGGTAGCCCAGCGCACGGGAATTCCGCTTGAGGAAATCAAACAGGCCTTCAGCCGTTATGCCCCCAACAGCAAGCTCACAGCAGCACAATGGAGCGAGATGTCCACGGCCTGGCGCGAAGACCTGAATGCCCGCATTCGCACACTGGAAGCACTGCGCGACAGCCTCGACAACTGCATTGGCTGCGGTTGCCTGTCGCTGGAGGACTGCCCGCTGCGCAACCCCGAGGATGTGCTGGGCAAGGAAGGGACCGGGGCGCGGATCCTCGAAAAGAAGGCGCGCTAACCTCGCGCGCTCATGCCAGGTGCGACTCTATGCCGGCGCGCATGACCTGCAGGTGACAAACAGTCGCTTTGAACCATTGCGACGATTCACCGCCCTAACCCTGTGCTGTTAACCCAAAGCCGCTCACAGGAAGGAACTAAGCCATCATGAAACGCGAACAGATCGAAGGTGTAGCAGAAGACCTGGCTGGCAAGGCGCAAAGCGCCGTAGGTCGCCTGGTCGAAGACCCGGCGCTGGAAGCCGAAGGCGATGCGCGTCAGGCCGCAGGCCAGGTGACCAAGACCTACGGCGACACCCTGGACACGGTGTCCTCGTTCGTCAAGGAAAAGCCCTTCGCCGCACTGGCCATCACCGCCGCCGTCACACTGGTGGTCTCTCGCCTCCTGCGCCGCTGAACCACGGCGCCTCAGGCGGTTCAGGGCCGGATATCTTGTCCGGCCTGCGCCATCACCAGATGGCGATATCGTAGGTCAGGTAAAGGCGATTGCTGTCTCGGCCGCGGGCGAAATCTGATCGATACACGTAGTTTCGCAGCTTTACGCCCAGCCCTTTCAGCGGCCCGCCCTGCACCACGTAGGCAATCTCGGCGTCACGCTCCCATTCTTTGATGCCCTCGCTACCTGAACGGCCATTGTCGCCACTCAGGTAGCGCGTCATGAAGGTCAGCCCCGGTACCCCGGCGGCAGCGAAGTTGTAGGCATAGCTGGCCATCCAGGTCTTCTCTTCTTCCTCGATGAACTTGCCGATGCCGACGTTGCTGAACGAATAGACCGTTGCCCCACTGATATACGGCAGCCCCGCTTCACCGTCGAGCACCTGGTAACCTGCGCCGACGGTATGCCCGGAGTGGGCGTACGACAGTTGGCCGCTGAACATGTCGTTGTCGATGCCACCGCCATACGCCGTACCGCTGTCGCGGCTTTTGAAGTAACGCAGGTCGGTGGTCAGCACACCGCCGCCCAGCGGCAGATCGTGCACCAGCCCGGCGAAGTCCTGGCGGTAGAAATGCTCGAGCTCGCCATGGAAATAACTCAGGCGCAGTTGCTTGCTGACGGCGTAGTCAGCACCGGCGAAGCTGAAGTCGCCAGACGCTGGGCCGCCATACCCGTCCAGGTACAACCCGGTGCTATCGGATGAGTCGCGCTGTTTGAAGCGATCCAGGTGGCCGGCGGTAAGGGTGAGGTTGTCGATGTCGGTGCTGGTCAGCTGGGTTCCCTGGTAAGTCTGCGGCAGCAGGCGTGCATCGTTGTACACCAGTACCGGCGTCTTGGGCAGCAAGGTGCCATGCTTGACCACGGTGCTGCCCAGGCGGGCCTTGGCCGTGATACCGGCGCTGGCGAATTCGTCGGCCGCGCGGCCATCGTCATGCACTGGCAGCAACCCGGTGCCGCTGCGCCCACGGCCGGAGTCGAGCTTGAAGCCGACCAGGCCCAAGGCGTCGAGACCCAGGCCGAGGGTGCCTTGGGTGAACCCGGACTGGTAATCGAGCAGAAAGCCTTGAGCCCATTCCACCCGCTCGCTTTTGGCAGTGGCGGCGGCGCGGGCGCTCATACCCTGCTCGTCACGGAAATTCTCGTTGAAGTACACGTTGCGCAACTGCAGCTTGAGCTTGCTGTCTTCGATGAAACCGGCGGCACCGGCCACAGGCAGCCAGCCGCACAGCAGGCCACAAGTGGCCCCACGGAAAAGAAATCGGGACATGATGGTTACTCTGTTGTTGTTCTTGGGTGAGTCAGCGGGGCGCCGAGCGGCGCCCTGGGTGCTTCAAACCATGAAGGACAAGGCGCCCGTCAGCAGTGCCAGCGCAGTGATCACCAGAGAAGTGAGCACGGCCCACTTGAAGGTGGCTTTCTGGAAATCACCGATATCGCGGTCGACCATGCCCACCAGCAGCAGGGTCGAGGCCACCAGCGGGCTCATCAGGTGAACCGGCTGGCCAAGCACCGAGGCGCGGGCGATTTCCACCGGGTCGATGCCGTACGCGGCCGCGGCATTGGCCAGGATCGGCACAACGCCGAAGTAGTACGCGTCGTTGGACAGCACGAAGGTCAGCGGCATGCTGGTCAGCGCCACCACCAGCGGGAACCAGTGGCTCCACGCTTCCGGAATCCAGTCCACCAGCGTCTGGGCCAATGCATCGACCATCTTGGTACCCGAGAAAATACCGGCAAAGATGCCCGCGGCGAACACCAGCAGCACCACGGTCATGGCGTTGCCCGAATGGGCGAGAATGCGCTCTTTCTGCAGGTCCAGCTGCGGGTAGTTGATCATCAGTGCGGCGACGAAACCGATCATGAACAGGATGGCCGCGTGCATCAGCCCCAGCACCAGCGCGGTCATCACGGCGATCACCAGCACCAGGTTCACATAGGCAAGGCGCGGGCGCTTGTGCGGATTGTCGCCGAGGATTTCCTTGATGTAGCAGTTGCCGCCACCGGACTCCAGGGCAATATTGCCGATACGCCGGCGCTCGGCACGGCCCAGCAGGTAGGCGGTGAACACGACCCATGCCGCCCCACCGATGACGGTGGGCAACATCGGAATGAAGTATTCGGTCGCATCCAGGCCGAGCGCTGCAATGGCACGGGTGGCGGGACCACCCCACGGGCTCATGCCGCTCATGATGCTCAATGACAGCATCGATACGGTCGCCAGGATCATCGGGTTCATGCCGATGCGCTTGTACAGCGGCAGCATGGCGGCGCAGGTAATCATGTAGGTCGTGGTGCCGTCACCGTCCAGCGCCACCAGCAGCGATAGCAAGGCGGTGCCGATGGCGATCTTTATCGGGTCGCCATTCACCCGCTTGAGAATCTTGCGGATCAGCGGGTCGAACAGGCCGGCGTCGATCATCAGGCCGAAAAACAGGATGGCGAACAGCAGCAGCGCGGCAGACGGTGCGACCATTTTCAGCCCATCGAGCATCATCTTGCCCAGGTCTGGCGCGAAACCGCCAACAAGGGCGAAAACAATCGGCACGATGGTCAGCGCGACGATCGGGGACAGGCGTTTACTCATGATCAGGTAGGTGAAGGTCACCACCATGATCAGGCCCAGAAGTGCGAGCATGGTTTGTTCTCTTGTTTTTATTGTCTACGTGGCCACCTGCAGCGCAGACGGCCCCCTGACCCCCACCCGGCAACGCCTGGTGGGGGCCTGCAAAAAGCTTGAGGGTGTCGAGGCTCAGCCGTGGCGGTGTGGTTCGGCGACCCAGCCGGCTGTTTCAGCGACGGGGCTGACCACCGGCTCGCCATTCAGGCGGCTGTGCAGCGTCTGGCGGTCACAGGCGTTTTCCGACAGCGAAACTACCACCGTAGCCACTGCGTTGCTGGCAAGACTCGTCAGCGCACGGGCTTCCGACATGAAGCGGTCGACCCCGATCAACAGGGCCAGGCCGGCCAGGGGAATGTCGTGGATCACGGTAAGGGTCGAGGCCAAGGCCACGAAACCGCTGCCGGTGACACCTGCCGCACCCTTGGAGGACAGCAGCATGATCGCCAGCATAGTGACCACCTGGCCCAGGCTCAGGTCGATGTTGCAAGCCTGCGCGATGAACACGGCTGCCAACGACAGATAGATGGCAGTACCGTCCAGGTTGAACGAGTAGCCAGTGGGCAGCACCAGGCCAACTACGCCTTTCTTGCACCCAAGCTTCTCGAGTTTCTCGAGCATGCGCGGCAGCACCGGCTCGGTTGAGGAAGTACCCAGCACCACGAGGAACTCTTCGCGGAAATAGCGCAGCAACTTCCACAGGCTGAAGCCATGGGCGCGGCAGATGCCACCGAGCACCACCAGCACGAAGAAGGCGCAGGCGATGTACAACGTCCCCACCAGCTTGGCCAGCGCACCAAGGGACGTAATCCCGTACTGGCCCACGGTGAATGCCAGTGCGCCGAAAGCGCCGACCGGGGCAAAGCGCATCAGGTAGCCGAAGATGCGAAACACCATGGTCGAGGCCGACTCCAGCACGTCCAGTACCGGCTTGCCCTTTTCGCCCATCGACGAGAGGGCGAAACCGCTGAGTACGGCGATGAACAGGACCGGCAAGACCTCACCCTTGTTGAAGGCACCGATGAAGGTGTCCGGGATGATGTGCATGAAGAAGTCCACCACGCTCAGCTTGGCAGCCGACGCGGTGTACTGGCTCAGGCCCGCCGTGCTCAAGGTGGCAGGATCGATGTTCATGCCGGCACCTGGCTTGAACAGATAGACCGCCGCCAGTCCGATCACCAGGCTGACCACCGTCAGACCCAGGAACAGCAGCAGGGTCTTGCTCATCAAGCGGCCCAGGGAACGCTTGTCGGTCATGCCGGCGATGCCGGTGACGATGGTGCAGAACACCACCGGCGCGATCATCATCTTGATCAGCTTGATGAACGCATCACCCAGCGGCTTGAGGGCCACGGCCTGTTGCGCCCAGAAGTGTCCGACCACCACGCCCAGCAGGACGGCGCAGAGAATCTGGAAATACAGCGATTTGGCGAGTCTCATGGCATCACCCATTGTTGAAATTGTGCGGATGCGCTTGTTACGAATGTGCAGGTCTGGATCGGTGCCTGGAACTACCCGGCCAACCTGCGGAATGTAGGGGCGTAGACGAACCCTGAGAAGAGCCGCCGGGCGGTTCGCACCACCGAAGCCTGGATGGTCTGGCCATCGGCACCGCTGCGCGTCAGCGCAACATCGATGCCGCCACTTGGGTGCTCCAGGCGGACCTCGGCCAGTTGCTGCGCGCCTTCGCCCAACAGGTCGGCAATCACGGTGCCAGGGCTGACGCAGGCAGTCGCCAGCCCCACGGCTCCAGTGATCGCCAAGGCACGATGGCAGTTGTGTGGCATGAAATAGCGAACCTGCAGCGTGCCGTCGTAGCGCGGCTTGGACACCAGCACTGGCTTGGGGATGACCATGCCACTGACATCGCCCAGGCCCATGGCCTTTCCGGCCTTCAGCCGCAACGCTTCCAGGCGTTCGAGCAGCGCGCTGTTGGCGTCTAGCTGAGCAGGGGTTTCCGAGCCGCTGACCCCCAGCTGGCTGGCCTCTACCACCATCATCGGCATGGCCATGTCGATGCAGGTCACCGGCACGCCATCAATCACGTCCTGGGCCTTGCCCGTGGGGAACAGCTTGCCGGTCTTGCTGCCGACCGCGTCGAGGAAGGTCAGGTGCACCGGGGCGGCAGTGCCCGGTACCCCATCGATCGCCGTGCGGCCTTCGTAGCGCACGATACCGCCGGGCGTTTCGACCAGCGAATTGACGAAGGTGCCGGTGTTGAGGTTGCGAATGCGCACCAAGGTCTTGCCTTCCTGGCCTTTTACCAACCCCTGTTCGATGGCGAACGGCCCAACCGCACACAGCATGTTGCCGCAGTTGGGGGCGGTATCGACCCGGCGCTGTGCGACCATGACCTGCACGAACAGGTAGTCGACGTCGGCGTCGGCGTGCAGTGACGGGCTGATGATCGCCACCTTGCTGGTCTGCGGGCTGCCGCCACCGATGCCGTCGATTTCCAGCTCATGGCCAGAGCCCATGAGGTTGATCAGCAACTCGTCGCGCTCGACCACATTGGCAGGCAGGTCCCAGGCGTGGAAGAACGGCCCTTTGGAGGTACCGCCGCGCATGAGTACGCAAGGAATTCGTTGCATGATTTCGCACTCTTGTTGATCAATGGACATCATTGATGCTGTGAGCAAAAGAGTGACAGGGATGGATAAATCAATCCAATGCAAATATCGTAGCTATTATTGCGATTCAAACATCAATATAGCGCCAGGCCAGTCGAAGGTTTCTTATGGAATATGAGCTGCAAGACATCAGATCTTTCGTGAAAATCGCCGAACTTGGCAGTTTTCATGAGGCCGCCGAAGCGCTTCACCTGTCCCAACCGGCCCTGAGCCGGCGGATCAAGAAACTGGAGGAAGGCCTGGGCACCTCGCTACTGGAACGCACCACTCGCCGGGTCAGCCTGACCAGCGTGGGCCGCGACTTCCTGCCCAAGGCCAGGCGCCTGCTGGATGATTTTGAAGACTCGATCCTCAGCATCCGCGAACTGGCCGAGCGCCAGACCGGTCAGGTTACCCTCGCCTGCATCCCTACCGCAGCGTTCTACTTCCTGCCGTCGGTGATTCGCGATTACAACGAGCAATACCCGAAAATCCGCATTCGCCTGCTGGACCTTAGCGCCAACGACGGGCTCGAAGCCGTACTGCGCGGCGAGGCCGACTTCGGCATCAACATGATGAGCGGCCAGCACCCGGACATCGAGTTTGTCTCGCTGGTGCAGGAGCACTTTGTACTGGCCTGCCGGCGTGACCACCCACTGGCGAATCGCGCCTCCGTTACCTGGACAGAGCTGGCTGATTACCGCCTGATCGGCGTCGGCCGCCTGAGTGGCAACCGCATGCTGCTGGACCATGCGTTGTCCGGGCTCAACCTGCGGCCCAAGTGGTTCTACGAAGTGCAACACCTGTCCACGTCACTGGGCATGGTCGAGGCCGGGCTGGGTGTGTCGGCCATGCCCAGCCTGGCCATGCCCAATGCCGACCACCCCACGCTGGTGAGCGTGCCGTTGATCGAGCCGCAAGTCACCCGCACGCTAGGGCTGGTGTACCGGCGCGGCGCATCGCTGTCGCCGGCTGCGGAGAAATTCGTTTCGATCCTGCTGCAGAAATGGCCAAATCGCTGAGGGAAGCGGCGCACCTGGCTTAGTCGTTCTTGCCCAGCATGTACCGGTCAAAATGCTCGACATGCTCATCGAGGTTGTCCTCGAGCATCATCCGGTACTGATCACAGAAGTACTTCAGAATCTCTTCCCGTGCCGCACCCAGCTCCGCGCCGCTCTTGAAGCTGCGGGCGCTCATCCAGGCGCTGAAGCGCGCGGCACCGAAGGTCAGCGAGGCGCTTACCTTGCCCAGGTCCTCGAACTTTTCGATCTGCTGGTTCGCCAGTTCGATGTGCGCATCGGCGCGATCGTAAAAGGCCTGGTCGGTAGCTTGGGTCATTGGGGTTCACCTTGTTGCGCAATGCGAGCGGGAGGCCAAGCCTTGCATGTCGCGGCGCATACGTGCAAGGCTGAAAAAGGATCACCCATGACGAAAAGGAAGCAAAGCACCTCATGCCTGGAATCACACGTATCCATCGCTATTTGCGCCCACTGCCTGCGAAACCGACTGCAGCCAGTGGGCGTGACCTCAAGGCCAAACGCGCCACCCGCCTCGCCTCAACGGTTGCCAACCTCCTCTGCACGCCCCGCTCCGCCCCGCCTTACCTCTGCGTCACTCCTGAGCGTCCCCCTGTCGAACGTGTGCCCCCGACCTGACTGCCTCCTCTGCAGCTCACACACCGTACTCGCCTGTTGTAGGCGGAGTGCCTGACGCAACGACAAGGGGCAACAGCCAATGCTTTTCTTTCACGGTAAACAGATTTTCAGCGCCATCTTCGATATGGATGGCACCCTCTTCGACACCGAGCGCCTGCGCTTCAAGACACTCAAGCAAGCTTCTCTGGAAATCTTCGGCAAAGCGCTGAGCGAGCAGACCCTGATTGGCTCGCTGGGCCTGAGCGCAAAGAAGGCCGAAGCCCTCGCCAAGGCGCATAACGGCGAAGACTTCCCGTACGCACAAATCCGCCAACGCGCGGATGAACTTGAACTGGAGTATGTGCGCAATCACGGCGTACCGATCAAGGCCGGCCTGCTGGAGGTGCTGGAGCGCCTGCGCAAGTCGGGCCTGACCATGGCGGTGGCCACCTCCAGCCGCCGTGCCATCGCCGAGGAATACCTGATCAACGCCAACGTGCTGAAGTACTTCGACATCACCGTTTGTGGCGATGAAGTCAGCCAAGGCAAACCCCACCCCGAGATTTTCCTGAAAGCCGCCCGCGCGCTCAATTGCGAGCCAGGCCAGTGCTTCATGGTCGAGGACTCGGAAAACGGCATGCTGTCAGCGATGCGCGCCGAAGGGCAGGCGATCCTGATCGAGGACATCAAGCCGCCTGCGCCGGAAATCAAGGCAGGCGCGCTCAAAGCCTACCGCAGCATGCATGAATTTCTCGCCGACCTGAGCGAGTGCGTACCCGACCTGGGTATGCCTGCATTGAGCGAGCCGTTCCCGGCCTCGATGAACCAGTTCAGCGTGGGCATTCATGGTTTCGGCGCCATCGGCGGCGGTTACCTGACGCAGGTATTTTCCCATTGGGACGGCTACACCCGACCGCGTGAAATCATTGCCGCAACCCGCTCGCGCATGCTGCGCGAAAGCGTCAGCGCCTTCGGCCGCTACAGCGTGCGCTACGGTGCCACGTCGTTCGACCAGACCATCGACAACGTGCGCATGATCGACATGGATGACGACGACGCCGTCATCGGCATGTACACCACTGCCGAAATCATCGGCCTGAGCCTGCCCGAGCAGGCCATCAGAAGCCAGGCCAAAGTGATCGCCCAAGGCCTGCTGCAACGCTTCGAGCGCCGAGGCCGGGAGCTGACCCTGCTGATCGTGCTGAACAAGGTTGGCGGTGCGGCGTTCGTGCGGCGTCATGTGCAAGCCGAGCTGTCGCTACTGTGCCCGCCTGCGATCAGCGAGCAGGTTTTGCAGAAGACCCATTTCGCCGAAACGGTGGTCAGCCGCATCGTGTCCAAACTGGGCAATGACGCGCTGGTACGGCAGCTGCGCATCAAGTCGCAGATGTTCCAGAACAGCCTGGAAGACGAGCCCGCAAGCACACGCAAACCTTCAACGCCGCTACCAGAGTACGAACGGCTGATCGGCCACTTCAGGCCCTTTGCACAGCCCAGCAGCGCCATGAGCCAACTGCATCTGGTGCTGTTCAACAGCGAAGCTGACATGCCGCTTTACGCCGAACGCGGCAGCGATCTGCTCGAACGCCTGCGCCAGGTGAAGACAGTGCCAGACATCGCCCAGATCCAGATCATCAAGAACCGCCTGTGGAACGGCCCGCATGCCATCGTGGCCTGGTACGCCAGCCTGCTGGGCCATGCCTGGGTCGGCCAGGGCATGGGCGATGCGCGGGTGAGTGAACTGGCCGAGCGCCTGATTCGCCAGGAGGTCGCGCCCGCACTGGTGGCCGAATACCCACAGATGGCCGAGGTGGTCAGCCGCTTTGCCGAGGCATTTCTCGAGCGCTGCAAAACCTCGTTCAAAGACCCCTGCGCCCGGGTAGGCCGCGACCCCTTGCGCAAGCTGCAACGCAACGAACGCATCCTCAGCAGCATCGACCTGGCCCGCAAGCACGGTATTGCAACCCCGGCCCTGGCGTTTGGCGCCGGGCTCGCCATTCACCATGCGCTGAACTGCAGCAACAGCAAGGACCTGGAAAGCCAGGCAATCAGGCAGGTTTACCGCGATAACCAGGCAAGCGTCGAAGCCGTGCTCACCCATGCCAAAAAACCGTTCCCCGGCTTGTGCCCCGTCAAGGAAGCGGAACTGATCGCTGCCATCCGTGAAGGCTTCCGCCAATTGCCACAGCCGGCTTCGCGCCACGCGGTTGCTGTAGGCTCATAACCAGCCCTGGCCGGGACACTGTGGGCGCGGGTTGCGCCTGCGTCCCGGTCAGCGCCATGGGCTGGCCCTGGGTACGGGCCTAAAGCACCTCGAACAAGCCCGCTGCGCCCATGCCGCCGCCCACGCACATCGTCACGACCACGTACTTCACCTGACGACGCTTGCCCTCCAGCAGCGCATGGCCGACCATCCGCGCGCCGCTCATGCCATAGGGGTGGCCGATAGCAATGGCGCCGCCGTTGACGTTCAGTTTCGCCGGGTCGATCTGCAACTGCTGGGCGCAATACAGCACCTGGCAGGCAAACGCCTCGTTCAGCTCCCATAGCCCGATATCGTCTACCGTCAGGCCCTGCTGGCGCAGTAGCCTGGGCACCGCCAATACCGGGCCGATGCCCATTTCCTCGGGGGCCAGGCCAGCCACGGCGATACCGCGGTAAAGCCCCAGGGCCGCGATGCCCGAGCGCGCCGCCAGCGCACCCTCCATCAGCACGCAGGCACTGGCGCCATCGGACAGCTGACTGGCATTGCCGGCCGTGACACAACCGCCTTCGACCACGGGCTTGAGCCCCTGCAGATCGGCCAGGGTCGTCGCCGGCCGGTTCCCTTCGTCCTGGGTCAAGCGCACCTCTTCATGGCTGACGACACCTGTCAGCTTGTCAACCACCTTCTTGCGTGCGATCACCGGCACGATTTCAGCGGCGAACAGCCCTGCCGCCTGCGCCGCCGCCGTGCGCTGCTGAGACTGCAGGGCGTAGACATCCTGTGCTTCGCGGCTTATGCCATAACGCCGGGCCACCCGTTCGGCCGTTTGCAGCATCGGCATGTAGGCGTGCTCGCTCATGCGCAACACTGCGGGGTCATAAGCCTCACTGGCCAGCTGGTTGTGCACCTGCTGCACCAGGCTGATCTGCTCCTGGCCTGCGCCAATGGTCACCTGCATGCCATCAACCATGATCTGCTTCGCCGCCGTGGCAATGGCCATCAGGCCTGAAGCGCACTGGCGGTCGACGGTTTGTCCGCTGACCGATTGGGGCAGGCCGGCGGCCAGCGCCGACAGCCGACCCGGGTTGATCGCCGCAGTGCCGCTCTGCATGGCAGTCCCCAGCACCAGGTCATCGACCTGCGCCGGTTCGATACCGGCCCGCTCTACCGCGGCGCGGATAGCGACAGCCGTCATGCTGGGGGTTTTCAGGTCGTTGAAGGCACCACGCATGGCTTTGCCGATAGGTGTGCGAGCAGTGGCGACGATCACGGCGTCTTTCATGATGGATCTTCCTCAGGGGATTGGGGCTGCAGTTCGCTCAACACGCGCCGCAGGCATTCAGGTACCGGCACCGGACGCCGCCCTTCGCGGTCGACGAATACATGGACGAAGCGGCCGGTGGCGCAGGCCAATGGCTGACCGGCAAGGAACACGGCCAACTGATAGTGCACCGAGGTGTTGCCCAACCGGCCCACCGCAAGGCCCACTTCGATGTCATGCGGGAAGGCCACCGGCGCCTGGTAGTCGCAGGCGGAGCTGACCACCAGCGCGATCACCCTCCCCTGGTCGATATCCAATCCGCCCTCCCGCAGCAGCAGGCGGTTCACGGCGCTGTCGAAAAAGCTGTAATAGACCACATTGTTCACATGGCCATAGACATCGTTGTCCTGCCACCGGGTGGTTATAGGCGTGAAGTGCCGATAGTGTTCACGTTGCCGGAGGTAGCTCATCAGTAGGCCGCCTCGTAGATGGCCAGCGCATCGGCCTGGGTGACTTCACGCGGGTTATTGACCAAAAGGCGCTGCTGTTGCATCGCGTCCTCGGCCAGCTGGCCAAGCCGATGACGCGGTACATCGGCGTCGCGCAGGCGGTCAGGTAACCCGCAGCGGCTGCTCAGCGCGGCCAGCTCGGCCACGAATTGTTCTGCCTGCTGGCGCTGATCACCGGGCTGCAAACGGGCCCCCAACAGCGGCACGGCCAATTCGGCGTAGTCCACTGCCGCCACCGGCAGGTTGAAGCGCAGCACATGCGGCAGCACCAGCGCGTTGGCCAGGCCATGGGGAACATGAAAGTGCCCACCCAGCGGATAGGCCAGGGCATGCACCGCCGCCACCGGTGCATTGGCAAAGGCCTGGCCGGCCAGGCAAGCCCCCAGCAGCATGGCCTGGCGGGCCTGCAGGTTGCCGCCATTGTGCACAGCCTGGTCAAGGTTATCCGCCAGCAGCCGCAGCGCCTCACGGGCCAGCAGGCTGGATAGCGGGTTACGTTTGAGGCGGCTGGTATAGGCTTCGATGGCATGCACCATGGCGTCGATACCGGTAGCAGCAGTCACCGCCGATGGCAGGCCGAGGGTGCAGACGGCGTCGAGCACTGCCAGGTCTGGCAACAGCAGCGGCGAAACAATGCCCATCTTGGTGGTGGCACCGGTGGTGACGATGGCGATCGGCGTCACCTCCGAACCGGTACCTGCCGTGGTGGGCACCTGGATCAACGGCAGCCGGCGGCCCTTGGCCCTGTCGATGCCGTACAGCTCGGCGATGGGCTGCGAACAGTCGCGGTGGGCCAGCAGCGCAACCAGCTTGGCCACATCCATCGAGCTGCCGCCGCCGAACCCCACCACCAGATCGGCGCCGATATGCCGGGCGCGCTGGGCGGCCGCCAGCACGCATGCCTCGCTGGGGTCGGCCGTAACCTCACTGAAGATCGCCACACCGACCTTGGCTGCCGTGAACCCCGGCAGCAGGTCATCGAGCATGCCAAGGCGGGCGATACCCGGGTCACTGACGATCAATACACGCTTGGCACCGCGCTCACGGCACAGACCTGCAAGGCGCTGCACCGCGCCGGGTTCGCAGAGGATCTGCGCAGTGGTGGCAAAGCTGAAAGGCTGCATCGCACTCTCCTTGTTCGTGTGGTTTGCCGTGCGCTAGAACGCGAAATCGCTCGCCGGTAGCGCCATCAGGCAATCCGCGCCACCCAGCAGGGCCTCGCGGTGAGCAGTGGCGCGGGGCAGGATCCGCCGCCAGTAGAACGTTGCGGCGTCAAGCTTGGCCCTGTAGAAGGCTGTTTCCGCGCTGCCGGCGGCAAGCGTTGCCTGAGCGCGCACAGCCGCTTGCAACCACATCGCCGCCAACAGCACGTAGGCCGAGTAGGCAAGGAAATCAACCGACACTGCCCCTGACTCCTGAGGGTCACGTTCACAGGCCTCGACCACGTGGGCGGACAAGGCGCGCCACTCCTCCAAACGTTGCCCCACGGCCGTCGCCATGGCCTGCAGGCCGCCGAGCGCATTGGCAGCCCTGACGTGCAGCGCCATTTCGTCGATCAGCAGATTGAGCTCGGCCCCGCCGTCCCCCAGGACCTTGCGGCGTATCAGGTCAAGGGCCTGTATGCCGTTGGTGCCTTCATAAAGCTGGGTGATGCGGCTATCGCGCATCAACTGCTCCATGCCCCACTCGCGGATGTAGCCGTGACCGCCATACACCTGCACCCCAAGACTGGCGACTTCCTGACCGACGTCGGTGAAGAACGCCTTGACGATAGGGATCAGCAACGCCGCCCGCCGAGCTGCGGCCTGGCGCGCCGGTGCACTTTTCGCAGCATGCTCCAGGTCCAGTTGCCGAGCGGTGTAGATGCCCAGCATGCGACAGCCCTCGGTAAGGGTCTTCTGGGTCAGCAGCATGCGCCGCACGTCTGGATGGACGATGATCGGATCGGCAGGCTTTTCCGCTGCCACCGGCCCGGCAAGCGAGCGCGACTGCAGACGCTCCCGGGCATAGGCCAGCCCTCCCTGAAAAGCGGCCTCGGCAATACCAAGCCCCTGCAGGCCGACCTGGAAGCGGGCATCGTTCATCATGGTGAACATGCAGGCCAGGCCCTGGTTGGCCTCCCCCACCAGCCAGCCCTGGGCACCGTCGAAGTTCATCACGCAGGTCGATGCCCCCTTGATGCCCATCTTGTGCTCCAGCGCCCCGCAGCCCAGCGCATTGCGCTCGCCACCGGGCAACAGCTTGGGCACCAGGAACAGGCTGATGCCCCTGACACCGGCCGGCGCATCAGGCAGGCGCGCGAGTACCAGATGAACGATGTTGTCGGTCAGGTCCTGCTCGCCACCACTGATGAATATCTTGCTGCCGGTAATGCGATAGCTGCCGTCCGCTTCCGGCTGGGCGCGGGTACGCAGCAACGCCAGGTCGGTGCCGGCCTGCGGCTCGGTCAGGCACATGGTGCCGGCCCACTCGCCACTGACCATCCGGCTCAGGTAGGCCTGCTTGAGTGGCTCGCTGCCATGGCGATGCAACGCCAGGACCGCGCCCTCGGTCAGGCCGGAGTAGATGCGGAACGACAACGACGCTGCCATCAGCATTTCATGGAAGCTGGCCGATGCCATCTGCGGCAAACCCTGGCCACCGTAGGCCTGCGGCCCGGTCATACTGGCCCAGCCATGTTCGACGTATTGCCGATAGGCGTCCCGCATGCCGTCCGGGGTGGTGACCTCGCCGCCCACCCACTGGCAGCCCTGTTCGTCACTGTTGCGATTGAGTGGTGCGATGATTTGGCCAGTGAAGCGTGCGGCCTCCTCAAGGATGCCGTCGAGGGTGTCGCGGTCCAGTTCGATACCGAGTTGCTGGCAATGTCCGCTCAGGTCGAACAGTTCATGCAGCACGAAACGCATGTCGCGAAGGGGCGCCTGGTAGTTCATGCCTGAACCTCCCCGCGCGGTTCGAAACGCTTGCCACCGGCCACGAGTGAGTAGAGCAGCCCTGCCGGGCGCCAATGCTCGCCAAGCACGCCCTGCAGGTATTCCAGCCGGGCCAGGATAAACGGCGCCCCCTGCTCGTCAGCCCAGCGCATGGGCCCGCCAGTGGCAGCCGGGAAGCCATAGCCGTGGAGCCAGACCCGGTCGATGTCGCTGCTGCTGGCGGCGATACCTTCCTGGAGAACCTTCGCCCCTTCGTTGACCAGTGCCAGCAGGCACCGTTCGAGGATTTCCTCGGCACTGATGCCCCGACGTCGGTAGCCAAGGTTCTGAGACACCTGCAGCACCAACGCGTCGACCTGCGGGTCATGCTCGGCCTGCCGGCTGCCGGGGGCATAGCGGTAATAGCCCTGCCCGGTCTTCTGCCCAAGGCGGCCGAGCTCGCACAGTGCATTATCGACCTGCACCAGCGGGTCGTGCATGCCTTGCCCGGCCAACTGCCGGGCGCGCCACTCCAGGTCGATGCCCACCACGTCGTACATGCGGAACGGCCCCATGGCGAAGCCGAACTGCTGCAGTACCGCATCCACCTGATGTGGCAACGCCCCTTCAAGCAGCAACTTGCGCGCTTCGCCCACATAGCTGCGCAACATGCGATTGCCAATGAAACCAGGGCAGTTGCCTGCCACTATCGCCACCTTGCCCATGCGCTCGCCCAGCGCTTTGGCGGCATCGAGCACCTTCTGATCGGTGTGCGTCCCACGCACGATTTCGAGCAGCTTCATGACATGCGCAGGGCTGAAGAAGTGCAGCCCCAGGACCAGGGACGGCCGCTGGGTGACGGCGGCAATCGCATCGATGTCCAGCGCCGAGGTGTTGCTGGCCAGGATCGCACGTGGCTTGAGGTGTGCATCCAGTGCACGGAAGATTTCCTGCTTGAGCGCCAGGTTTTCATACACCGCTTCAATCACCAGGTCGGCCTCCGCCAACGCCGGATAGCCGTCCACTGCCTGCACACGCGCCAGGCAAGCGTCGGCCTGGGCCGGGGTGATGCGCTGCTTGTCCACCTGCTGGGCCCAGGCCTGGCTGACCATGCCCAGCCCGGCTTCGAGCGCTGCCGCGTTGCAGTCCAGCCACAGCACCGACAGCCCGGCGTTGGCCAGGCTGATGACGATGCCGCGGCCCATGGTGCCTGCACCTATCACAGCCACCTGATTGATCGGGAAGGGAGTATTCACGCGCAACGCTCCTGCTTTCTTGTAGGTATGAGGACTGTGATCACCCTAAGCAGGCCGAAGGTATTTTTGAAATTTCCATTTCGTATGCCATATATTTTCAGCATGAATATTTCGAACTTCGACCTGAACCTGCTGCGCGTCTTCGACATGTTGCTGCGTGAACAGAACGTATCGCGGGCAGCCGAGCGTCTGGCCCTCACCCAGCCGACCGTGAGCAATGCCCTGGCGCGCCTGCGTGACCAGCTGGGCGACCCGCTGCTGGTCCGCGTGGGCCGGCGCATGCGCCCGACGCCACGGGCCTTGGCACTGGAGGGGCCAATACGTGCGGCGTTACAGCAGATCGAGCAGACGTTGGGCACCGGCGATGGCTTCGAGCCTCAGCGCAGCCATCGCCAGTTGCGCATCGCCCTCACCGATTTCGTCGAACAGCTGTGCATGCCGCCACTCCTGGCGCGGCTGGAGCTACTGGCACCCAACGTGCGCATCGACGTGGTGCACCTGGCCCCCAACCTGCCGGCCGAGGCGCTGGACCGGGGCGACCTCGACCTGGTACTGGGCCGTTTCGACGAGGTGCCGGCGCGCTTCACCCGCCACCCCTGGCGCCGTGAAACCCTGCAGATCGCGCTGCGCCAGCAGCACCCGCACCTGGTGCCGGGCCAGGCACTGGACCTCGACGCGTTCCTGGGCTTGCGGCACATCTGGGTGCACGGCGGCCAGACCCGGGGCATGGTCGACCAGTGGCTGGCCGAGCAAGGCCTGACCCGGCAAATCGCCTATACCACGCCCAACTACCTGCAGGCCGCCCATCTGGCCGCAGCCACCGACATGTGTGTGGTGCTGCCGCGGCAACTGGCGCAGCAGTTTGCGCACCTGCTGCCATTGGCGGTGTACGAACTGCCATTTGCCCTGGAGCCTTTCGAATTGGAAGTGGTGCACCTGAGCCACCGTCAGCACGACCCCGCCCTGGCCTGGCTGGTCGAACAGATCCTCACGCTCCCCCCCGCCTGAAGCCATCAGGAAACGCGATAGCGGCCATGCCGCTCTGGTATTGGCTGGTGCGCAAGCCCCTCCCCTAGAGTGTTCTGCCCCAATAACAACAAGGACATCCCATGCGCTTTTCACTGTCGATGCTGGCGCTTGCCCTGCTGGCCCCCCTTCCGAGCCTGGCCGCAACAGCGGCCAAGGATGCCACCCCGGCCACACAGGCCAGCAACCAGCAGTGGCTGCAACGGTTGCCCTTCGAGGATCGCGTCGATTACGAAACAGCCCGGCGTGGGCTGGTCGAGCGGTTCGACGGGCCAGTCGCGACGGCCGATGGCAAGACCGTGTGGAACCTGGCCCAGTATGCTTTTCTGGCGCCGGCGCACTCCCCTGCCACGGTAAACCCGAGCTTGTGGCGACTCGCTCAGTTGAACAACATCGCCGGGCTGTTCAAGGTCACCGAGGGCATCTACCAGCTTCGCGGCCTGGACCTGGCCAACATGACCATCGTCGAGGGGCAGGACGGGCTGATCGTGATCGACCCGCTGCTTGCCGTGGAGACCGCCAAAGCGGGCCTGGAACTGTACTTCAAGCACCGTCCGCGCAAGCCGGTGACCACGGTGATCTACACCCACCCGCACGTCGACCATTTCGGCGGCGTGCGCGGGGTGATCAACGAGGCGGACGTCAAGGCTGGCAAAGTCCAGGTCATCGCGCCCGAGGGGTTCTTCGAACATGCCATCGGTGAGAACGTGCTGGCCGGTCCGGCCATGAAGCGCCGCGCCCAGTACATGTACGGCGCCCCCCTGCCTCGCGGGCCGCGAGGCCAGGTGGATGCCGGACTGGGCAAGGGCGTCCCGGCCAATGCCACCATCAGCCTCATCGCGCCGACGCTCGAAATCAGCCAACCGCTGCAACGCATGACCCTGAGCGGCGTGGAGGTGGAGTTCCAACTGACCCCGGGCACCGAGGCGCCGGCGGAAATGAACATCTATTTCCCGGCGTTCAAGGCACTGTGCATGGCCGAGAACGCCACCCACGTGCAGCACAACGTCCTGACGCTGCGCGGGGCACTGGTGCGCGATCCGAAAGTGTGGGCCCATTACCTGGACCAGTCGCTGGTGCGCTATGGCGACCAGGCCGAGGTGGTGTTCGCCCAGCATCACTGGCCCACTTGGGGCAAAGCGGCCATCCGCGACTACCTGGCTGACCAGCGTGATATGTACGCCTTCCTCGACAGCCAGACCTTGCGCCTGATCAATCAAGGCCAGACACCCATGGAAATTGCCCAGACCCTGGCCAATCTGCCGCCGCGCCTGGCAAGCAAATGGTACAGCCGCGACTACTACGGTTCGCTCAGCCATAACGTCAGGGCCGTCTATCAACGCTACATGGGGTTCTACGACGGCAACCCGGCCAACCTCGACCCATTGCCACCGCAAGCGGCCGGCAAGCGTTACGTGGCGGCCATGGGAGGTGCCGATCAGGTGCTGACCCAGGCCCGCCAGGCCTTCGCCGAGGGCGACTATCGCTGGGTGGCGCAATTGGTCAACCATCTGGTATTCGCCGAGCCGGACAACACCGAGGCCCGCGAATTGCAGGCCGACGCGCTCGAGCAGCTGGGTTACCAGAGTGAGAACACCACCTGGCGCAATGCCTACCTCAGTGGCGCGCAGGAATTGCGCTCAGGCGTGGCCGCCGGTGCGGGTAGTGGCGGCAATGCCGATGACATGGTGCGGGCCCTGACACCCAGCCTGTTTTTCGACTACCTGGGCGTGCGGGTGAATGCCTACAAGGCTGCCGATAGCGACCTGACCATCAACTGGCGGTTTTCCGACCTGGACGAAGACTACGCCCTCACCCTGCGCAACGGCGTCCTCACCCACCGCGACCTGGCGCGCCACGCCAAGGCCGATGTAGAGGTCATCATGCGCAAACAGACACTGGACAGCATTGCCTTGAAGCAGACAGGCTTTCTCAAGGAAGCCACAGCAGGGGCAATCGAAATCAAAGGCGAGCGGGTGAAGTTCCTGCAATTCATGGGGGGGCTGGAAGAGGCTGATTCGCGCTTCAATATCGTCACGCCCTGAGCGGCAGCGGGCGGCGCCGGCACTGTGCTCAGCCGCCCTTCGCCAACCGGCACAAGCCTGCCAGTGCCATCAGCCACACCACGCTGCCCAGTGCCAGCACTCCCCAGGGCGCAGGCTGACCGCGCTCGGCCTGCAACATCGCCAGGCCCCGCTCGTAACGCCGTCCCTGGCGAGTCAGCAGCGCCAGCGCGGCCACGCCCGCCAATGTCAGCACGTACACATCGCCCTGACGACAGGCCAACCCCGCCACCACCACCAGCGCCAGCACAGTGCGCCGCCAGGCCAACTCGGTGCGTTCTGCCTGCAGGCCCGGATCACCCATGCCAGCGTGGCCACAGGACCAGACCTGCCAGCAGTACGGCGACCAGGCAGCCCAGCGCCAACAAGGGCACCAGTGCCGGCAACGGCAACGGACGTCGCTGACGCAATGCCCGCTCTACCCGCAGCCAGCGCAGGCAGGCGCCAGCGCTCAGCAATGCACTCAGCAGCATCAGGCCAGCGACCAGCCACAGCCGCAGGGGTGTCTCGAGGACGTGGCCGGCGAAGGTTTCGATGGCGATTGCGCCACCCAGCAGCGCCAGCGCGGTCCGGACCCAGGCCAGGAAGGTACGTTCGTTGGCCAGCGTGAAGCGCGGATCAGGCGCTTCACCCTGCCCCAACAGCCGCCGCGACCAGTCAGGCCGTGGTTCAGGCACGCCCATCAGCGCACACCAAAGCTGCGCAGGGCGCCGGGCGAGAAGTACGAAAGGCTGGTGCGCACATTGAAAGCAAAGGGCCGACGCTGCTCGTTGATCAAGCCCGATGCATGGTAGCGTCCGCTCTTGAGGTCGTAGGTGACCTCCATGGCGTTGACTGCCACCTGGCCGCCGGGGTGAAAGAAACCATGGGCCTGTGAGGTGCGCCACAGCTCGCCACGCGCGTCGTAGCTGTCTGTTTCGAGAATGGCCCAGGTGTCTTCATCCAGGTAGAACCGGCGCTTGGCGTAGATATGCTGCGCCCCGGGCTTCAACGTCGCCTCCACGACCCATACCCGGTGCAGTTCGTAGCGGGTCGGTGCCGGGTCGATGTGGCCTGGCTTGATCAGGTCGGCATAGCGCAGCTCGGGCGATGCCAAGCGGTAACTGTTGTAGGGCACGTGCAGTGTCTGCTTGCCCAGCAGCTTCCAGTCGTACCGGTCCGGCGCGCCATTGAACATGTCGCGGCTGTCGGCGGTCCGCAGGCCGGCGGTGCCTGGGCCGGTGGTGTCATAGGCGATGTTCGGCGCCCGCCGTACCCGCCGCTGGCTGGCACTGTACACCCAGGACAAGCGCGGCTCGGCGACCTGGTCCAGTGTCTCGTGCACCACCATCGCATCACCGGCAAGCCGCGAGGGCGCCGTCATGCGGTAGGTGAAGTAATAAAGTACATTGCCCTCCCCCAGGCGGGCCAAACCTTCGGGCCGGGCCACTTCCTGACGCGCGCTCATCAGCACGAAGCGGCCATTCTTCAGCGGCGTGACGCTGTCGGAGCTCAGGCTGTAACTCACGTTGCGATGCCGGGTCAGGTGGTTCCAGATCACCTCCAGGCCGTTGGTTGGCCGCGGAAAGGCGATGACACCCGTGAAACCTCGCACACCGTTGCCCTGGTCATCCAGCTGCGCCTGCTCGGCGTTGCGTGCCGCCGATGCCGCGACCGCGTCGGGAACCGCAACACTGCGGTGGGTGGGATACACCGGCAAGCTCAGGCTGGCTGGGAAGCGTTTGAGCAAGGCCACCTGGCCGTCGGTAAGCTGACCTCGGTACTGCCGGTAGTTGGCGGCCGTGATCCGGTACAGAGCCTGCTCATCGGCAAACGGGTCCAGCGGCGTGCCGTTGTCGCCCAGGCGTTGCTGGGCCGCGCTCAACCCACCTTGCCAGGCCGGGATGCGCCCGTCGGGGCTGGCAGCACGCTCGGCCCCCACCGGGGTCAGGTTGTCGGGCAGGCCGGCTGCCGCCAGCGCGCCGCTGACCCAGAACAGACCGATCATCACCATGCGCATTTTCATTGTCATGCCCTCAGAAAGTGACGCCCAGGCTCAGCGAGATGAAGTCCCGGTCGCCGCGGGTGCCATAGTCGCCGTCGATAAAGTCGGTGTACGACACACTCAGGCTGTAGGTGCTGGCGAGCGTCGCATCCAACCCGACACTGATGGCCCTGGAGCCTTCGCTGAACGCCGACCCCTCCACCGGGCCGGTGCCGTGCACGTCATGTGCCCAGGACAGGTTCGGCCGCAGGTCGAAGCCGGCAATCACGTTGGGGTAGGCCCAGGTGGCGCGCAGCCGGTAGCCCCAGGAAAACGGGGTCATGAAGCCTTCGTCGTTGCAATGCTCAGGGGTTTTGGAAATGGCCACGCACACGCTGTTGTCCGCCAGTTCGCCGCTGTTGAACGTGCCCGAGCGCCCGTAACGGGGGCCATAGGCGCCCTCCAGACCGCCGACGTAGGTGGCGCCCGCCTCGCCTATCAACAGCAACTGGTTGGCCCCCATCACCTGGCTGAAAGCGTGAACAGCGGTTACCTGCAACTGGGTCATCTCTTTACGGCGGTAGCCGTCGAACAACGTACTGGCGCTGTCTGGCCGCAGGCCGTCACCCAGCAATGGCGAGCGGCCATCGACGTTCAACAGCGACTGGATGATGTCGGTACCGTTGAGCTGCATGGGCATGTTCGGCCGGTAGCTCAGCTCCCCCTGCAGCGCCGTGCCGGTGCGCAGGGTGGTGGAGAACGAAAGGCCGTAGAGGCGAATGTCCTCGGGGTATTGCACCCGGTACTGCGAGGTACCCAGGCGTAGCGCGCCGACCAGCGACTGGCCTGCGCTGGAACCCAGAAAAGCGGCACAGTCTGCAAGCCCGATAGCGAGGTTGGCGCACAACTGCGGGGCGAAACGGCGGTTGTCGAAATACGGGCTGCTGACCGTACCCAGGTAAGGCGTGCGGCTGTGGTAGTTCGCCGCGTAAGCGCCAAACTCGGTGTCCAGCGCCGCCACGTACCAGCGCAGCGAAACGCCCCACTGCCCGCTGTTGCGGGCATCCTGGTCGCTGCCGCGAGGTATGCGCACGCCTTCGCTGGTGAGGTTCACACCGAACGGCGCAAGCCCCGCCACGGCTGTGGGGTTGCCGAGCAATTTGGCGCCCACGTCGAGGCCATCGCACCCATCGGGCAAAAAGTCGTTGTTCGAAAAGAACGTGCCACAGTTGTCGAGCTGGGTCTGTTCCCAGTCCAGCTGATAGAAACCGTCGACCGACAGCGCTTCGGTGAGGTTCTGGGTGAAGTAGAACAGGTTCACCGGCACCAGCGCGTCCTTCACTTCCGAGCCGGGGCGGCGCAAGGCCGCCAGGTTGAAGGGGTTGATGACGTTCAGTCCGCCCTGGATGAAGGTGCTCTCACCCCAGTTGACCACCTGCTTGCCCAGCCTGAGCGAACCCGGTTGGCCGTCGATGTCGTAAAGGTAGTAACCGAAGGCATCGAGCAGCTGGCTGCCTGCGGTCTTGGCTGAGCGCTTGCGGTTGTTGTCCTCGACCTGCTTGAAGCGCTGATCGTGATCACGCAGGGCCGTGTCGTACCAGTAGGTACCGCGAAGGAACACCCCCAGGTTGTCGTGCTTGAGCTCCAGGTCATGGGTGCCTTTGAACACCGCTGAAAACACATCGCCGGAGGCAAAGTTCAGGCGGCCGTCATCGCTGTTGGCGCTGTTGTGCAGGGCCGGGTCAGGGTTGACAGTCGCAATGCTGGTACCAAAGGAAAGCGCCGAGTCGAATTGCCCCTCAAGTTCACCCCAGTGAAACTGAGCGGCACCGGCAGATGCAGAAAAAAGTACTGATGAGGCAAGTACCGACAACGGTCCCGAGCGACCGGAAATACGAGATGCCATCACTCTTAACCTCTTATTGTGTTTATTAGAGAGTGAATTGCGAGTTAATGCTTAAGTACGGCGCAAAGGCCTGCAGGCAAGGGCTTGGGTAATTATTCGAACGTTTCTGTTATCCTCGTTTTGCTGCTTACCGATACTAAGTAGGCCACCGGGGCTGAAACAAATAGCGTCTCCCGATGGTTGCCATATCACTTCGGCATAGCCTGAGAATCACGATGACTTTGAAACAGCTGCGTTATTTGATCGCCATTGTCGAAGCCGGCAGTTTTTCCAATGCCGCACGCCAGGCGTTCATCGCCCAACCGGCCTTGAGCCGACAGATAGGCCTGCTGGAGAGCGAACTGGAAATGCAACTGCTGGCGCGCCAGCATGACGGTATCGAACTGACCGATGCCGGGCGGCAGTTGTACGAAGTGGCACGATCGGTCGTGCAGCAGCTCGATTCGGTGAAGGACGAGCTGAAATCCAGCCGCGGCAACCCCAAGGGGCACGTGGCCATCTCGATTCCCGCCACTGCCTCCGCACTGTTGTTGCCGGCCATCATTACCCAGGCCCAGGCACGCTTCCCGGGGATCAAGCTCACCGTATGGGATGGCCTGAGCCGCGAAGGTGGCCAGGCGATCGAGCTGGGCAAGGTGGATTTCGGCGTGGTGCCCAACGCCGAAGAGCTTGTCCATGTGGTCGCCGAGCCCGTGTTTTCCGAAGACCTGTACTGGGTCGGCCTGCCTGGGCACGGCCCTGACGAGTCGCCCATCACCTTGGCTGAGGCCGCAGCGAGCCGCCTGGTAATGCCACCCCGTAGCCTGCACTTGCGCAGGCGCATCGAGCAGGCTGCCATGGAAACCGGTGTGACACTGGACTCCAGCTACGAACAGCAGTCTGCCCCCGGTATCACCAGCCTGGTCCGTGCTGGCCTGGCGGCCACCATCAGCAACTGGCCGCCGCTGCTGGATCTGGCCGCGCCTGCCAGCGCGCGGCTGATAGTGGAGCCGCGCATCACCCGCACCATCGCCTTGGCCCACTCGCAGCACAAGCCGCTGTCGTTCGCCGCCGCCTGCATGCGCGACCTGGTGCGCGCACTGCTGGTGGATGCGGTGCGCAGCGAGCGCTGGAAAGGCACCTTGATCGAGCGCGAGGCCCTGGCGGAGCAGAGCCTCTGAGCGCTGTGAACATCACGCCTGGGCTGGCGCAGCCGTGCCAACCTGCACCAGACGTTGCCGGGTTTTCTGCGGGTCCATCCAGGCCAGCCCGATCAGCCCGGCAATCACCAGCACCGCGCCGCACACCAGAAAACCCTGGCCAAACCCTGCCGTGTGCCCGGCCCCGGCGCCCTGCACCAGCAAACCGGTGACCACCGGTGCCGACAGCCCGGCCAACGAGGCGATACCGTTGCCGATCGCCAGAATGCCGCCGCGCTGCCCGCTGGGCGTGAACTCCGCCAGCATGGCAGGCCCCACGGAGTACATCACCAGCGCCAGCCCGCCGCTGAACGTGAGGCTGACGATCCGCTCGACGTTGCTCAGACCCGGCAGAAACAATGCCGCCGACAGCAGCCCGCTGGCGATCAGGCACACGGAAACGAACGCACCGCGCGACCAGCGTGTGGCAACCCCGGCACGCATCATGCGCTGGGACAGCCAGGCCATGAACAGGCTCAGCGGCGTGGTAACCACCACGAACAGGACGAACACCTGGCCGGTCATGATCGGGTCGATACCCAGCCCGGTTTCCAGGTAGCTCGGTACCCAGGTCAGGGTCAATGCCAGGGACCAATTGGCGGCGAAGTGGCACAAGTAGTTGCCCAATACCGTGCGGTCACCGAGCAGCCGTCGATAGGGAACAGGGGCCTGCCCTTCTTCAAGCTGGCCCGGGCGAATGCGGTCGAGGTTGCCCTCGCTGCCCAGCCGCCACCACAGCAAGCACCACACCGCGCCGATCACCGCCAGCACAATGAAGTTCATGCGCCAGCCGTAGTGCACACTGATCCATGGGATCATGGCACCGGCTACCAGCAGCCCCAGCGCACTGCCGGTATGCAACAGCGCCACGGGAAGGTTGCGACGGTCGTTGGGGAACCACTTGTACAAGGCATGTGTAGCCACCGGTGAGGCCGGCCCTTCGCCAATACCCAGCAGCACCCGGCAGGCGACGATCGCCCACAGCGAGCTGACGAACAACATGGGCAACTGGATAAGCGCCCAGAACGCGCCCATGCCCAGCAGCAGGGTGCGGGTTGGCCGGCGATTGGCCATGAAGCCGCCTATCACCGCCGAGATGGCGAAGAACCAGTGCAGTGCGCCCCCTACCAGGCCGAACTCGGCAGGGGACAAGCCCAGTTCCCTGGACATCGGCACCGCCACTAGGCCGATGACCACCTTGTCCAGGAAGTTCACCAGCATCAACAGCGCCAGCAGTACCGCAATCATCCAGGCCGTGCCTGCACGTGCGGGGGTGTCAGTATGAGTCATGATGATCTCTCGTTCTTGTTATTGTCTGGAGAGCCCGGCCGCCACGGGCCGGGCATACCGCGTCATTGCTCAGGCATGAGCACGCCCTTGGCGATGGTGTTGCGCTGGATCTCGCTGGTTCCGGTGAGAATGCGCATCATACGTGTCGCACGGAATATCCACTCCACCGGGTTGCCACGCAGCAGCCCGGCACCGCCGTGTATCTGCACGGCGCGATCGGCGATGCGGAAGGCCGTCTCCGAAACGAACAGCTTGCACATCGGGGCCTGGGTGCGGATATTGCCGCCGGCGTCATTCACCGCTGCCGTGGCGTAGACCATGCTGCGTGCAGCATGCAGCTCGGTGGCCATGTCGGCGATCATGTGGTTGATCGACTGGAACATGGCGATAGGCTGGCCGAACTGCTTGCGCGTGCGGGCATAGTCGATCGAGAGGTTCAGGGCCAGGCCGGCCAGCCCCAGCAAGGTGGGGCAATGCAGCAGGCGATTGAGGGTGATGCGCCCCATCGCCAGCTTGAAACCCTGCCCTTGCTCACCGATGCGGTTGGCCGCCGGCACCCGTACGTCCTCAAGGATGATGTCGCCATGCGCACCACCGCCTGACATGACCGAATAATCGCTTTCAACCCTTACCCCCGGTGCGCTCAGGTCGACGAAGAATGCCGAAATCCCCTGGGCACCGCGCCCGGGATCCGTCACCGCAAGCAGCACGGCGATGTCGGCATAGGGCGCCCCTGAAATGTAGCGCTTGGCGCCATTGAGCACATAGTGTTCACCTTCCCGCCGTGCGGAGGTCTTGATCGCCGTTGCATCAGAGCCGGCTTCGCTTTCAGTCAGGGCGAAGCACACGGCCTTTTCGGCACGGCACACCGGCTGCAGGAACGCCTCGATCTGTGTCGGGCTCGCCACCTTGAACAGATGGCCGATACGGGGCGGCCCGGAAAGCTCGCCGAGAATATGCGGCGCCAGCATCGAGCCGGTGAGCACCGTGGCTTCCTTGACCGCACACAGGTCTGACACGCTCAACCCGGCGCCACCTATCGCCTCGGGCAGCATGATGTTGTAGAAGCCCTGCTCGCACGAGCGCTGCCATACCTGCTGCAGCACCGCCCGCGGGTGCGGCTCTGCCCAACTGAGACCGGCTTGCTGTTCCAGGGGCAGGATTTCGTTGCGCACGAAGCCACTGATGGCCTCGATGATCTGCTGGGCCTTTTCGCTTGGCTGATACATGGTCGTTCCTCGTGTCAGATACGGCGTTCGCTGTTTTGCCAGTAGGCGTCACGGATCAACCGGCGCACCACCTTGCCGTTGGGGTTTTTCGGCAGCTCGCTGACGAAATCCACGGCGCGTGGTTTCTTGAAACCGGCCAGGGCCTGGGCACAATGTTCGATGACGTCCTGCTCCTGCAGCGCCATCCCCGGCTTGAGCACGATCACCGCCCGCACCGCTTCGCCCCACTGCTCGTCAGGCACCCCCACCACCGCCGCCTCGAACACCTGCGGCATGCTGTAGAGCACCTGCTCGACCTCGCTGGGGTAAATGTTGAAACCACCGGAAATGATCATTTCTTTCTTGCGGTCGACGATGAACACATACCCCTGCTCATCCACCGTGGCCAGGTCGCCAGTCAGGTAGTAGCCGTCGCGCATCACCTCGGCGGTGAGGTGGGGTGCGCGCCAGTAGCCCTGCATGATGTCCGGGCCCTTGACTACGATTTCGCCCACCTCTCCCGGCTGGACGTCCTGGAAGTGGTCGTTCACCACGCGCAGGTCGGTCTCGAAGTAGCAACGCCCGCATGAGGCCAGGCGCCGGTAGTCGCCGCCCTCGCACAAATGGTCCTGTTCGGTCAGGACGGTTACCAGCGAGCAGGTCTCGCCAGCACCGTAACCCTGGGCCAGGATCGGCCCGAATACCTCGATGGCCCGCTTCACCAGCGCTGGTGCCATCGGCGCGGCACCGTACATCACCAGGCGCAAGCTGCTCAGATCGTAGCGCTCGACATCGGGGAAGTTGACCAGGCGATTGATCATGGCAGGTACCAGGAACAAGCGGGTTACGCCTTCGCGCTGGATGGTCTCGAGCAACAGCTGGTCGTCGTAGCGCTCCAGCAGCAGGTTGCAGGCACCGACCGCCAGCAGTGGCATCAGCTGCATGCCGCTGGCATGGGTGATAGGGCCGACGTGGGCCATGACATCGCCCGGGGCGGCGCGACGGGTAGGGCTGGCGAGGCTCTTGCGGATAAGCGCCTTGCGGTTGCCCACGCTGAGCATCGCAGCCTTGAGCACACCAGAGCTGCCAGAGGTGTAATGCAAAACGGCGAGGGCATCGTCAGGCAGGTCGCAGCTGATTGGCTGGCTACTGCCTTGGGCCAGCAGTGCGGCATAGGTGATGTCACCGCCCCGCTCACCCAAGGTCACGATCAAGCGTAACGCAGGTACCTCCTGCCTGCGGGCCAGCAACGCCTGGGCGAGTTGCGCATCGGCGATCAGCGCGACACTGCAGGCGTCGTTGAGCACCTGAATCACTTCATCCGGTGCCAGGCGCGCATTGACCGGTACCTTGACCAGGCCGGCCTTGTAGAAAGCCACCTCTGCTTCCACCAGTTCGGCGCGGTTGGGCGCCAGGATGGCGACATGCTCGCCCGTGGCGATGCCCTGTGCCAGCAAGGCCGAGGCCAGCTGGTTGGCCCGCTGTTCGAGCTGAGCGAAGGTCAGCCGGGTGTGGCGGTCGATCACCGCCAGACGTTCAGGCCAGTATCTGGCACTTCGACTGGATAGGGTTCCAAGGTTCACGTTGTTGTTCTCGTCGACGGTTAAGACCCGATCGATGCTAAACAGCGTGAAGCCGGGGCAAGTAATACCAGTTGCGTATGCACGCCATAACAGATTGCGCTGGCACTGATGGGTTGACGCCCCTGAGGCAAGGATGACACATCGCTTGCATATGACACTTTGTGTCATTATGATCAACGCCGTGTCCTGGCGTCGCCTCCACGCCGATCAGCCATCCCTAGTCTCAACCCCCTGCAGGTACCGCCCATGACGACCACCATGCACACCCCCAAGGACCAGCTTGTCAAACTCGCCCAGCAACAGATGCTGACGGCGCTGACCGACAACACCTACACCGTGCGACAAAAGCTCGCCCTCACCTGCCGTATCCTGTTCGACGGCGGCCACGACTCTGGCCTGGCCGGGCAGATCACTGCGCGTGCGCAGGAACCTGGCACCTACTACACCCAACAACTGGGGCTTGGCTTCGACGAAATCGCCGCTTCCAACCTGCTGGTGGTGGACGAAGACCTGACGGTGCTGCAAGGCCATGGCATGGCCAACCCGGCCAACCGCTTCCACAGCTGGCTGTACCGCGCCCGCCCCGACGTCAACTGCATCATCCACACCCACCCGCTGCACAGCGCCGCCTTGTCGATGCTGGAAGTTCCGCTGGCCATCTCGCACATGGACCTGTGCCCCCTGTTCGACGACTGTGCATTCCTCAAGGAATGGCCCGGTGTACCGGTGGGCAACGAAGAAGGCGAAATCATCGCGAACGCGATTGGCGACAAGCGCGCAATCCTGCTTTCCCATCATGGCCTGCTGATCGCTGGGCGTTCGATCGAGGAAGCCTGCGTGCTCGCCCTGCTGTTCGAGCGCGCAGCAAAGATGCAACTGCTGGCCATGGGCGCCGGTGACATCCGCCCCATCCCCGAAGCACTGGGCAAAGAGGCCCACGACTGGATTTCCACCCCTAAACGTCACGGTGCTGCCTTCAGCTACTACGCGCGCCGTGCCTTGCGTGCCCATGGCGACTGCCTGGGCTGATCGAAGCTGTACTCTTTCCTCAACAACGGCAAAGGTGCCTGGTCATGTCTACACCTGTAATTCGCGGCGTTATCGGCTACACCATCACTCCCTTCACCGCAGACGGCACACTCGACCTGGATGCCTTGGGCACGTCCATCGATAGCCTGATCGCAGACGGCGTGCACGCCATCGCGCCGCTGGGCAGCACCGGCGAAGGGGCTTACCTGTCCGACAGCGAATGGGAAACCGTGGTGCGCTTCAGCCAGGCACGCATTGCCGGGCGCGTACCCAGCGTGGTCAGCGTCTCCGACCTGACCACCGCCCGCACCGTGCAGCGTGCCCGCCTGGCACAGGCCTGCGGTGCTACGGCAGTGATGGTGCTGCCCATCTCTTACTGGAAGCTCACCGAAGCCGAAGTGGTCGCCCACTACAAGGCGGTCGGCGCCGCCATCGACATTCCGATCATGCTCTACAACAACCCGGGCACCAGCGGCACCGACCTGTCGGTGGAGCTGATCCTGCGTATCCTCGGCGAAGTGCCCAATGTGACCATGGTCAAGGAAAGCACCGGTGACATCCAGCGCATGCACCGCCTGTTCACGGCTACAGATGGGCAGGTGGCGTTCTACAACGGTTGCAACCCGCTGACCCTGGAAGCCTTGGTGGCCGGCGCCACGGGCTGGTGTACCGCCGCGCCCAACCTGATCCCGGCACTCAACCTGGCGCTGTGGGACGCCGTACAACAAGGCGATCTGGCTGAAGCCCGTGCGCTGTTCTACCGCCAGTACGAGCTGCTGGAGTACATCACCCGCCGTGGCCTGCCGACCACCATCAAGGCCGGCCTGAAAATGCTCGGCCAGGATGTCGGCGCCCCACGCCTGCCCCTGCAGCCGCTGGATGCGCAAGGCAGCAACCACCTGAAAAACCTGCTGGTGGCGCTGACCAACTGATGCCCAAACCTGCCCGGCAGCCTGTCGCTGTCGGGCAGCCTTTTTCTTCAGGAACAGCCTTGGGCTGCGAACGGGCCAATGACGCTGCAGTCGGATTACCCCTTCGCCGCACAAAACTGCTCCTCATCTGACCATTACCAGAGGCAACCATGGACGCGCCTGCTCAAAGCTCTGCAACCCCGCTCAGGCTGACAGACATCCTTCACCCGGTGATTGCCGGACTCGTTTCGGTGATCGTCAACTACGGCGGCACGTTCATCCTGGTGTTCCAGGCGGCCAAAGTGGCCGGGCTGAGCCCGGAGCTGACATCATCGTGGGTCTGGGCGGTGTCGATCGGCGTCGGCCTCAGCGGCCTGGCATTGTCCTGGTACAGCCGCGAGCCGGTCATCACAGCCTGGTCCACGCCAGCCGCCGCGTTCCTGGTCACCGCCCTGGCCAGCGTGCCCTACAGCGAGGCCATAGGTGCCTACCTGCTGTCGGCCGCCGGCTTCGTGGTGCTGGGGCTGAGCGGGTGCTTCGAGCGGCTGGTGCGCGTCGTGCCCGGCGGCATTGCCGCCGGCCTGCTGGCCGGCATCCTGCTGCAGTTCGGCATCGGTGCCTTTGCCAGCCTGTCGGTCGACCCCACCCTAGCCGGGTTGCTGATTGCAGCGTATGTGACCTTCAAACGCTTCACCGCCCGTTACGCCGTGGTCGCGATACTGCTGCTGGGCCTGGGGTACCTGTTGCTGCAGGGGCAAGTGGGCCTGACCACGTTGCGGCTGGAATTTGCCTCACCGGTTTTCACCGCGCCCACCTTCTCCCTCAACGCGGCCCTCAGCGTGGCCCTGCCATTGTTCCTGATCACCCTCACCGGCCAGTACATGCCCGGCATGCTGGTGCTGCGCAACGATGGTTTCAAGACCAGCGCCAACCCTATTGTCGCCGTCACCGGCATGGGCTCGTTGCTGATGGCGCCCTTCGGTTCACACGCGTTCAACATCGCGGCCATCACCGCGGCCATCTGCACCGGCAAGGAAGCCCATGAAAACCCGGACAAGCGTTGGGTGGCGGGTATCGCTGCCGGTGTCTGCTACATCCTCGTCGGGGTGTTCGGGGTCACGCTGGCGAGTGTCTTCATGGCCCTGCCGGGCACCTTTATCACCACCCTGGCGGGCCTTGCCCTGCTGGGCACCATCGGCGCCAGCCTGGCCAGCGCCCTGGCCGATGCCCGTTCACGCGAGTCAGCACTGATCACCTTCCTGGCGGCGGCGGCCAACATCAGCCTGTTGGGCATTGGCGGGGCTTTCTGGGGCCTGGTCATTGGTCTGCTGGCCCATGTTGTCCTGAACGGTCGCCTGCCCGGTTTGCGCGGCGCCTCCCGCTAAGCGAGCTTTCCACCACCTTGCCGTGCGCCAGGGGCGCACGCTGTTCAACAGGTATCGACATGCCCCACGCTGGCCCCAAGCTGCTGACCCAAATTGCTGCCGTGCACTTCGTCAGCCACGTGCACATCATGCTGATCCCGGCGCTACTGCCCGTGCTGCCCAGCCTGCTGGGCGTGGGCTTCGTAGAGCTGGGCGTAGCCCTGGCGGTGTTCAACATCGTCTCCGCGCTGGTACAGGCCCCGCTGGGTTATGCCGTCGACCACTATGGTGCACGTAAAGTGCTCAAGGCCGGGCTGTTGCTGGGCAGCCTCAGCTTCGTGCTGCTGGCGGCCAGCCCCGGGTATGCGGTATTGCTGGTGGCGATGGCCATGGCTGGCCTGGCCAATGGTGTGTACCACCCGGCCGACTATGCGCTGCTGGCCAACGGCATCGAGCCCGCACGCCTGGGGCGGTCGTTCTCTATTCATACCTTTGCCGGTTTCCTCGGTTCGGCCGTTACCCCAGCCGTATTTCTCGGCATCGCCGCAGCGTTCGGCACGCGGGCAGCCCTGGCGGCGGGCGCGGTATTCGGGGTAGCCGCGTTGCTGCTGATATCGATACCCGGCAGCGGCGTGTACCGGGTCGCCAGGCCTGCCAACCCACAAGGCGCAGGCCCGGCCGCAGCAACAGGCCGGGTACGCTTGTTCACACCCATGATCGGCGTGCTGACGGTGCTGTTCATCCTGCTCAACCTGAGCACCAGTGCCATCGAGAAGTTCTCCGTAGCCGCCCTGGTCCAGGGCCAAGGCCTGACACTGGCCTGGGCCAACGCCGCGCTCACCGCTTTCCTGCTGAGCAGCGCAGCCGGCGTGCTGTGCGGGGGCGCTTTGGCCGACCGTACCCGGCGCCATGGCCTGGTGGCGGCACTGGCCTTCGCGCTGGCGGCTGCGCTGACTGCACTGGTGGCGCTGGGGCTGCTGCAGGGCTGGGCATTGGTGGTCGTACTGGGTGCCATCGGCTTGCTCACCGGGGTCATCGCCCCATCACGGGACATGCTGGTCAAGGCGGCGGCGCCACCCGGGGCCGAGGGCAAAACCTTCGGCCTGGTGTCGACCGGGTTCAACGTCGGCGGTGCCATCGGGCCGGTGGCATTCGGCTGGATGCTCGATCAGCGCCTGCCCAACGGGATTTTCATCGCATCGGTGGTGTTCATGCTGCTGACGGTGCTGCTGACCCTGGCACAGGAGATGTATTCAGCCAGAAGGCGCGCGACTGAACAGCTGGCGCGCGCCCTGTAGGCCCGGTGCAGCATTGCCAGGCCAGGATCAGTCATTCATTGCGCCGGGTTGGCATGCACCACGCGCCCGCCTGCCCCCGGCCGATTGACGAACAGCACATCAAGCACACTGTTGCGCAAGCCCTTCAGGGCGTTCCAGTTCGCTGACGCATGCACGTATCTGTCGCGCAGCAGCCGCTGTTCTTCCTCGCTCAACCCCACCTGGCCAGTTTCCCCCAAGGCGAACGCATGCAATTTGCGGCTGATGCCCGACAACTCATCCGGCAGCCGATGCTCTGCCTGCGCCCCCAACGGGGCAAACGGCACGCCAGCGCGCACCGCCAACGCCCGCATCACGCTCAAGTACACCCGGGACAAGTGCCCCGCCACGTGCCGCTCCCGGTACACCGCCGCATAGACCTGCTTTTGCGCCTCGTCCCGCCGCCCGCCCGCAATCGGCTCCTCCCAGGTCATCACTTGCGGCCTGGGTTCGCCCATATCGGCAAACGTCGAAGCCAGCAAGGCACTCACCTTGGCATGTACGCGGCACTGCTCGACACGCGTGCCGGCAGGCACGCACTGGGACTGCGGCTTGCACAGCAGCACCTGCTCCAGAAGGGTCTCCGGGTAACCACCCCCAATATTCGAGTGCACGCCCGGCAGCACGATGTCGTGGCCACTGCGCACCAGGGAGAAGTTATGCCGCCGCTCGTCCTCGGCCACCAGCTGCACCACGTGCCGGGCAATATCCGCACCCAGGCCCAGGCGCAGGCCACCGTGGCGGCCGTCTGCAGGGTCGAAGTCACCCTGTAAGGGCGCGATGATCGCCGCCACGGTGTCGAACAGGCCGATAAAGTTGATCGAGGTTTTGCACGCCAACGACAACAGCCCGCCCGCGCCCTCGTGCAGCAGGTTGGCCAGATGCCGCACCGCTGCCGCGCCGCGGCTGAAACCGAAAAGATCGAACTCGACCCCTTCCAGCGTCGCCTGCGGATGCGCCTGGCGCCATGCCTGCAGTTGCTCGGCCATTCCCTGCAACGCCTCGGCAACCCGGGCCTCGGCCCCTGTGCGCCCATGCCCGGTGGCCGAGGCGTAGACATGGTCGGCTTCACCCGCCAGCGTGCCCACGCCTTCCACATAGCGCTTCAAGAACGCCTGCGGCCCGTCGGCATAGACCGCATCAGCCGGATACAACGCATGCAACAGGGCCACATTGCTCAAGGCGTTGCCATAGCTGCCGCCCTTGTCACCCTGCTCACCCTCCGCCGTCGCATTGTGCAGGTTGTTTCCGGTGCCATCGAAGAACACGCCAAAACGCAGGGTGACCGGCGTAAGGTTTGCCGTGCTGGCGCTGCTCATTTTCATCATCGTGCCTCCTGCTTGTCCGAAAAGCACAAGCAGGCGCCAGCACGCCGTCACGGACCATCAGGCAAAGGCCAGCCATGCGTGGGACATTTCTTTGCCCGCAGGCCCGTCTGCAACGATAAATTTACCCGCCGCCATTGGTGGTCGCCCCCCCGGATAGATTAAAGTATCCCCCCTTGCCAAGGCTGCTGCCTCACGCCGCCTCAGGCCCCCTACCAGGAACCGTCGCCGATGGAACACCGTGAAGCGCTGATCGCGCTGCGCACTTTTCTTTCTACCCAGATCCTAGGCCAGGAAAAACTGGTCGAACGGCTGTTGATCGTGCTGCTGGCCGACGGCCACATGCTGGTCGAAGGGGCACCGGGCCTGGCCAAGACCAAAGCCATCAAAGAACTCGCAGAAGGCATCGAAGCGCAGTTCCATCGCATCCAGTTCACCCCCGACCTGCTCCCGGCCGACATCACCGGCACGGAGATTTACCGCCCGGAAACCGGCAGCTTCGTGTTCCAGCAGGGGCCTATCTTCCATAACCTGGTGCTGGCCGACGAAATCAACCGCGCACCGGCCAAGGTGCAGTCGGCGCTGCTCGAAGCCATGGCCGAGCGCCAGGTCAGCGTGGGCCGCAGCACCTATGACCTGTCGCCGCTGTTTCTGGTCATGGCCACACAGAACCCGATCGAGCAGGAAGGCACCTACCCGCTGCCCGAAGCCCAGCTCGACCGCTTCTTGATGCATGTAAAAATCGGCTTCCCCGACGCCGCCGTAGAGCGGCGTATCCTGGCGCAGGCCCGGGGTGAAGCCCTCGGCGGCGAGACCAAGCCTGAGCGCCGGGTCAGCCAGCAGGCCATCTTCGCCGCGCGCAAGGAAATCCTTGGCCTGTACATGGCCGACGCAGTGGAGGAATACCTGGTGCAGCTGGTCATGGCCACCCGCACCCCGGCCAAGTTCGACACCGAGCTGGCCGACTGGATCGCCTACGGCGCCAGCCCGCGTGGCTCCATCTCGCTGGACCGCTGCGCGCGTGCCCACGCCTGGCTGGCCGGGCGCGACTTCGTCAGCCCCGAAGACATCCAGGCCGTGCTGTTCGACGTCCTGCGCCACCGCATCATCCTCTCGTTCGAGGCCGAGGCGGCAGGGATCGACCAGGACCGCGTGGTCCAGCGCATCCTCGACGTCGTCGCCGTTGCCTGACCCCATGCCCACTGCGCAGCTGGCCGAACACGGCATCCGCATTGGCCTTGCCGAGCTGATCGACATGCGCCACCGCGTGCGCGAAATCCAGCTGTTTTCCAAGCCCGGCCAGCGCAGCCCACTCGTGGGCCTGCACCATTCCAAGCTGCGTGGGCGCGGCGTGGACTTCGACCAGGTGCGCGTTTACCAGGCCGGCGATGATGTGCGCAACATCGACTGGCGTGTCACTGCGCGTACCCAGGAGCCGCACACCAAGCTGTTCCACGAAGAACGCGAGCGGCCGATCTTCATCCTCGTCGAGCAAAGCCAACGGCTTTTCTTCGGCTCAGGGCTGATGTTCAAGTCCGTGCTGGCGGCCCAGGCTGCGGCGCTGTTCGGCTGGGCAGCGCTGGGCCACAACGACCGCATCGGCGGCCTGGTGTTCGGCGACAACGAACACCACGAAATCAAGCCCCGACGCAGCAAGCAGAGCCTGCTGCAACTGCTCAACCGCTTGGCAAAGGTCAACCAGTCACTGCACACCGAAGCCATACCCGGGGCCGACAGCCTCGGCCTGGCCCTGCGCCGCGCCCGCGAAGTGCTGCGCCCCGGCAGCCTGGCCATCGTGATCTGCGATGAACGCTCGCTCAGCGCCCAGGTGGAACAGCACCTGGCCATGCTCTCACGGCATTGCGACCTGCTGTTGCTGCCAGTATCCGACCCGCTCGACCACGCGTTGCCCGCCGCCGGCCTGCTGCGCTTCGCCCAGCGCAGTGCCCAGCTGGAGCTCGATACTCTCGACGCCAACCTGCGCCAGGCCTACCGCCAGCAGGCCGAAGCCCGCATCGAGCGCTGGGAGCTGATGGCGCAAAAGCTGAGGGTGGTGCTGATGCCACTGAGCACGCAAAGTGAAATGGTCGAACAACTGCGCGAGTACCTGAACGCCCAGCGGCCACGGAGCGCGTCATGAACCCGCTCGACCAGTTGCACCCACTGATCGCCCCGGCACCGGTCAGCCTGTGGCCACCCGCACCGGGTTGGTGGCTGCTGCTGGCCGTCCTGCCACTCCTGGGCTGGGGCCTGTGGCGGCTGCGCCGCTGGCGCCCGGGCAAACGCCGCATCGTGCGCGCCGAACAACCCCTGGACCCGGTGCGCCTGGAGGCCTTGGCCGAGCTGGCCCGCCTGCCACGCCCGTATGACGGCGCCCCGGCCGGCGCCTGGCTGCAACAGATCAACGCCCTGCTCAAACGCCTGTGCCGCAACCACTACCCAGGCGCCAACAGCCACACCCTCAACGGCCGCGAGTGGCTGGCCTTTCTGGATAACCGCTGCCCGGCCGCCGGCCTGACCCGCTGGATGGTACTGGTAGAAGGCGCCTATAAACCCGAGTGCAAGCTCGACGACAAGGCCATCGCCGGGCTCAGCCAAGCCGTCGAAATCTGGATCCGCAAGCATGTTTGAACTGGCCTGGCCGTGGGTCTTCGCCCTGTTGCCGCTGCCATGGCTGGCGCGCCTGCTGCTGCCCGCAGCCGACAGTGGTGAACCGGTGCTCAAGGTGGGTTTCCTCAACGAACTGGAAGGCCTGGCCGGGCGCCGCGCGCGGCTCAACCTGCCCACCTGGCGCCAGCAGGCACCGTTCGTCGTCATCTGGCTGTTGCTGCTGTGCGCCGCCGCGCGCCCGCAATGGCTGGGCGAACCCGTGCCGATCGCCGCCAGCGGCCGCGACCTGCTGGTGGCGGTGGACGTGTCCGGGTCGATGGACTTCCCCGACATGCAGTGGCAGAACGAGGACATCAGCCGCCTCGACCTGGTCAAGGCGCTGATGGGCGACTTCCTGCAAGACCGTGAAGGCGACCGCGTGGGCCTGATCCTGTTCGGCAGCCAGGCCTACCTGCAGGCGCCGCTCACCTTTGACCGGCGCACCGTGCGCACCTTCCTCATCGAGGCGCAAATCGGCATCGCAGGCAAGAACACCGCCATCGGCGACGCCATTGGCCTGGCGGTCAAACGCCTGCGCGAACGCCCGGCACAAAGCCGGGTGCTGGTGCTGATCACGGACGGCGCCAACAACGGCGGGCAGATTCACCCGCTGACAGCCGCCCGCCTGGCGGCCCAGGAAGGCGTGCGCATCTACACCATCGGTATCGGCGCCAACCCCGAAGCCAGTGGCACCCCAGGCCTGCTCGGCCTCAACCCGAGCCTGGACCTGGACGAAGCCGCGCTAAAGGAAATTGCCGACATCACCCACGGTGCCTACTTCCGCGCCCATGACGGCGCCGAACTGGACGCTATCGGCGATACCCTCGACCAACTGGAGCCAGTGGCCCAGCAACCGACCCAGGCGCGCACAGCCCAAGCCCTGTACGCCTGGCCCCTGGCGCTGGCGCTGCTGCTCAGCGTGCTGCTGGTGGTGGCCGTGCAGTGGCCCGACAACCTGTTGCAGCGCCTGCTGCGCAAGCCGCGCTTCCTGCAGCCGCACCCGGAATGGCGCCAGCGCTTGAAGCGCCTGCGTTTAAGGAGGCGGCGATGATCGACTTGTGGCCCCAATGGCTGCGCCCGCTCTGGCTGCTGGCGGTTCCCGTGCTCGGCTGGCTGCTGTACAAGCTGTGGCACCGGCGCAAGCGCGCCGGGCGCTGGCAGATGATTCTGCCGCCAGCCTTCCACGGTGTACTGCTGGGTGGCGGCAGCGGCAGCACCAGCAAACTGCCGTGGGTGGCGCTGGGCCTTGCCTGGTTACTGGTGATCCTGGCGCTGCTCGGGCCCAGCTGGCAGCGGCTGGAAGAAAGCCGTCAGCGCCCGGCCGACCCCTTGGTGATCCTGCTCGAACTGACCCCGCAAATGCTCGCCGAGGACAGCCCGCCCAACCGCCTGGAACAGGCCCGGCGCAAGATCCTCGACCTGCTTGAACACCGCCGCGACAGCCAGACGGCGCTGGTGGTGTATGCCGGCTCCGCGCACACCCTGGTGCCGCTGTCCGACGACCTGGCCACCACCCGCAATTTGCTCGAGGCCATCGACCCGTCGATCATGCCAAAACCCGGCCAGCGTGCCGACCTGGCCGTGCAAAAAGGCCTGGCGCTCCTGGCCCAGAGCGGCCTCGGCCAAGGCCGCCTGCTGCTGGTAGGCTCGGCGCTCAGCGCCGCCGAGCGCCAGGGCATCACCCAGGCCCTCGGCCGCCAGGGCCCAAGCCTGCTGATGCTGGGCATCGGCAGCCGCGAAGGCGCCCCGGTGCGCCAGGTCAATGGCGAATACCTTAAAGACGACCAGGGCGGCATCCTCTTGCCTCGCCTGGACAGCGCCAGCCTGAAGGGATTTATCAGCGGCACGGGCGGGCGCTACCGGCACGCCCGCATCGACGACCTCGACCTGCGTGGCCTGGGCCTGTTCGACAACCCGCGGAGCGGGCGCAATGACGGCCAGACCCTGCAACTGGACAGCTGGGCCGACCAAGGGTACTGGCTGCTGATTCCGTTGTTGCTGCTGGCCGCCTGCGCCGGCCGGCGCGGCTGGCTGTTCTGCCTGCCGCTGCTGCTGGCCTTGCCGCAGCCTGGCCATGCTTTCGAGCTCAACGACCTGTGGCTGCGTCCCGACCAGCAAGGCCAGATGCTGCTGGAGCAAAACCGCCCGGCCAGCGCTGCGCGTCACTTCCAGAACCCGCAATGGCGCGGCATGGCCCTGTACCAGGCCGGCGACTATGCCGGTGCCGCCGAGGCATTTTCCCAAGGCGACACTGCAGCAGCCCACTACAATCGAGGCAATGCCCTGGCCCGCAGTGGCGAGCTGGAAGCCGCCCTGGATGCCTACGAGCAAGCCCTGGAGCGTCAGCCCGACCTGCAGGCCGCGCTGGACAACCAGGCGCTGGTGCAGCAACTGCTGCAACAACGTGAAGCCAAGGCCGAGGAACAACCACCCGGCAGCGATGCCCAAGACACGCCCGGCAGTGAAACCGAAGGCAACAGCAGCTCGGCCAGCAGCCCGGCCCAAGGCACACCCGGCGACGACCAACAGGCCAGCTCCGAACAACCCGGCGAAAGCAGCAGCAACAGCCAGGCCGCACCCGGCAACCAGGCCGGGAGCGACGACAGTGTCATCCAGCCGCCACAGCGCCCGGTGTCGACCAGCCTCGACGGCGAACAGCGCCAAGCCCTGGAGCAATGGCTGCGGGAAATCCCCGACAACCCGGCAGAGCTGCTACGACGCAAATTCTGGTATGAACAGCAATTGCATCAGGAAAAATCACGATGAGTCGCTTCGGCGTCCTTCTCCTCACCCTGCTGTGGGCCGTGCTGGCACAGGCCGAACCGCTGCTGCAGGCCAGCGTCGACCGCACCCGCCTGGAAGCTGGCGAAAGCCTGGAACTGACCCTGGAAAGCCAGGACGTCACCCAGTTCGGCAAGCCCGACCTGCGCGCCCTGGAAGGTGACTTCGAAGTGCGCGGCACGCGACAGCTGAACAGCCTGCACACCCTGGACGGCGAAACCCGCGCCAGCACCCGCTGGATCATTACCCTGCTGCCACGGCGCAGCGGTACCCTGCGCATCCCCGAGCTGCGGCTGGGCCAGTCGCACAGCCAGGCCATCGAACTGCAAGTGCTGCAGGCCGATGCCAGCCGCCAGGACAACGCTCAGGTATTCATCGAAGCGACCCTCGACAGCCAAGACGTCTATGTCCAGGCCCAAGCCGTGCTGACCCTGCGCATCTACCACTCGGTAGCGCTGTACGACGACAGCAGCCTCAGCCCCCTGCAACTGGAGAACGCCAAGGTCGAGCCGTTGGGCGAGTCGCGCACGTATGAAAAGGAAATCAACGGCGTGCGTCATGGCGTGATCGAAACCCGCTATGCGGTGTATGCCCAGCAAAGTGGCACCCTCGACATCCCGTCACTGACGTTCACCGCCACGGCAGCTGCCAGCAGCGACGAAGCAGCGCAGGCCAATGGCACGGCCCGCGCCGGCCACCAGGTGCAGGTCAGCTCGCTGCCCTTGCGCCTCACGGTACGGCCGATTCCGGCAGCCTGGCCGGCTGACTTGCCGTGGTTGCCAGCCAGCAGCCTGACCCTGGAAGAGCACTGGAGCCCCGACCCGGGCAGCCAGCAGGTACAGATTGGCGACTCGCTGACGCGCAACATCACCTTGCGTGCCGAAGGCTTGTCCAGCACCCAACTGCCGCCGCTGCCGGCTACGGAGATCATCGGCCTGCGCCGCTACCCTGACCAGCCGCTGCTGCGCAACGAAATCAGCGAACGGGGCATGACCGCCAACCGCGAAGAGCGCGAGGCCCTGGTGCCGACCCACAGCGGCACGCTGGCCTTGCCGGCGCTGGAAGTGGCCTGGTGGAACACCCGCGAAGACCACCTGGAACACAGCAGCCTGCCGGCGCGCACGCTGAACGTGCTGGACAACCCGGCACTGAGCGCCGACACCCCGGTGGGCGACAACAGCAGCGCCAGCACCCTGCTGTGGCCCTGGCAGCTGTCCACACTGGTGTTTGCCCTGACCACCGTGCTGGGCTTTGCCCTGTGGTGGCGCGCCCGTTCGCGGCCAGCGGTGCTGCGCACGGCGCAGAACGGGCCAAGCCCACGCACCTTGCTGGACGACCTCAAGCGCGCATGCCAGGCCAACGACCCCCAGGCTACGCGCCAGGCGCTGGATGCCTGGGCCCGGCAGCAACCGGAAACCCTGGCCGAGATGGCGGCGCGCTTCGTGCCGTTGTCGGATGCGCTGGATGGTTTGAACGGGGCGTTGTATAGCGAGAGCGGGCAGTATTGGCAGGGGGAGGATTTGTGGCGGGCGATTGGTACCATTCCGCCAGCTGAGCAGGTGTTGCTGCCGACGGGCGAGAGCGGCAGCTTGCCGCCGCTCTATCCCAAGTAGGCCAGCAGGTGTTCGCCATAAGGTTTTCAGCGCCTGTCACAGGCGCTGAAATTCTTGGGACGAACATCTGCCCCCCAATCCCTCGCCCTGCACCCCGAATCCCGCTTGGGTTACCATACCGCCCTTTCCCCGCTTGCCCGACTCGACACCAACAGGTCATCCATGCGTCTGTTTCATACCTCCGACTGGCACCTGGGCCAAAGCCTGCACGGCCAGGAACGCGACTTCGAACACGCCTGCTTCCTCGACTGGCTGCTCGGCCAGCTGCGCCTGCGCCAGCCGGATGCGCTGCTGATTGCGGGCGACATCTTCGACACCGTCAACCCGCCCGTCAAAGCCCAGGAACGCCTCTACGACTTCATCGTCCAGGCCCACGAGCAACAACCCAAGCTGGACATCGTAATGATCGCCGGCAACCACGACTCCGGTTCGCGCATCGAGCTGCCGGCCGCACTCATGCGCCGCCTGCGCACCCATGCGTTGGGCCGTGTGCACTGGCTGGACGAGGGCCAGCTGGATGCCGAACGCCTGTTGATTCCGCTGACCAACGGCCGTGGCAAGGTGGCCGCCTGGTGCCTGGCCCTGCCGTTCCTGCGCCCGGCCGAAGTGACCGGCCCGCAGCTGGGTGACGACTACCTGCAAGGCATCACCCAGGTGCACCAGCAACTGATCGCCGCCGCACTGAAGAAACGCAAGAAAGACCAGGCGCTGATCGCCATCAGCCACGCGCACATGGCCGGTGGCGCGGTGTCGGAAGACTCCGAACGCAGCCTGATCATCGGCAACGCCGAGGCGCTGCCGGCCAAGCTGTTCGACAAGGCTATCAGCTACGTCGCCCTGGGCCATCTGCACAAGCCGCAGAAGGTCAACCGCGAAGAGCGCATCCGCTACAGCGGCTCGCCAATCCCGCTGTCGTTCGCCGAAATCAACTACCCGCACCAGGTCCTGGAAGTGGAGTTGGACGGCAACGGCCTGGTCAGCGTCGAGCCACGCCCCGTACCACGCGCCGTGGCCCTGCAACGGGTGGGCCCGGCACCGCTGGGCGAGCTGTTGCAGCAACTGGCCGACCTGCCAGTGATCGACCTGCTTGAAGACCCCAACCGCCAGCCCTGGCTGGAGGTGCGGGTGATGCTCGACGAGCCGCAACCCGACCTGCGCCAGCAGATTGAAACCGCGCTTGAAGGCAAGGCGGTACGGCTGATCCGCATCAGCGCCGAGTACGCCGGCCGCAACAACGCCGAAGACGATGACCTGGCCTTTGTCGAACTGGCCCAGATGACCCCGCAAGACCTGTTCAGCCGCGCCTGGGAGCAAGCCTATGGCAACCCCGCCGACGAGCAGGCGCTGGCCGACTTCGCCCTGCTGTTGCAGGACGTGCAGCAGGAAGAGGAACAGCCATGAAGATTCTCGCCATCCGCCTGAAGAACCTGGCATCGCTGGCCGGCCCGATCGACATCGATTTCACCGCAGAACCCTTGGCCAGCGCTGGCCTGTTCGCCATCACCGGGCCTACCGGTGCCGGCAAGAGCACCCTGCTTGACGCCCTGTGCCTGGCGCTGTTCGGCACCGTGCCACGCCTCAATGCCATTGGCCGTGAGGCCAAGGTGCCGGATGCCGACGGCGACATCCCCACCTCCGACCCGCGCAACCTGCTGCGCCGTGGCACCGGCAGCGGTTTTGCCGAGGTCGATTTCGTCGGTATCGATGGCCGCCGCTACCGCGCCCGCTGGGAAGCCAACCGCGCCCGCGACAAGGCCAACGGCAAACTGCAACACAGCCGTCAGAGCTTCTACGACCTCGACAGCGAGCAAGTGCTCGGCAGTGGCAAGAACGAATACAAGCAACTGGTCGAAGCCCGCCTGGGCCTGAACTTCGAGCAGTTCACCCGTGCGGTGATGCTGGCCCAGAGCGAGTTCGGCGCGTTTCTCAAGGCCGACGACAAAGACCGCAGCGAGTTGCTGGAAAAGCTCACCAACACCGCGATCTACACCCGTCTGGGCCAGCGTGCCTTCAGCAAGGCACGCGAAACCGGCGAGGCACACAACGCCTTGAAAGAACGCGCCAGCCATCTGCTGCCGATGGCTGCCGAGGCCCGTGCCGAGCTCGACCAGCGCCTGGAGCAGGCGCAACAGCAGTTCAAGGCCGACCAGGCCGGCGAGCGCCAGCTGGAGCAGCAACGCAACTGGCTGAATGAACAACACCAGCTACAGGCCCAACACACCGAAGCCAGCACCGCGCTGCAGGCCGCCGAACTGGAATGGCAACAGCTGGCCGAACCACGCCTGGACCTGGCACGCCTGGAGCGCCTGGCCCCACAGCGTCACCAGTTCCACCGCCGACAGGACCTGAGCGCACAGCTGGCGCCAGTGGCCGCGAAAATTACCGAACAGCAACAGCAGCAAGCCGAACTGCAGGTGCGCACCCGCGAACTCGAACAGGCGCTGGACACTGCGCGCCAAGCGCTTGCCGACCGCCAGGCCGAGCACGGCGAGAACGCGCCGCGCCTGCGCCAGGCCTTTGCCGCCCAGGATACGCTGGCACGCCTGGACCAGGAGCTGGCCGCCCAGCGCAGCATCAACCAGCAGGCGCAACAGCAGGTCGCTGACGGCCAGCAGCAACTGCAGCAGCTGGAAGACAACCAGCAGCGCAGCGTGCAACAACTGGCGCTGATCGACACCGCGCTTGCCGACAGCCAGCACCTGGCGGGCCTGGCCAATGCCTGGCACGCCTACCTGCCGCAATTGAAACAGGTGATGCTGATCGGTGGCCGCCTGACCAAGGGCCGAGAAGAGCTACCCGGCTTGCAGGCCCAGGCCAGCCAGGCCAATGCGCACTTGCAGGCCGAGCGCGACGCCTACGACCTGTTGTTCCGTGAAGCCAAGGCCGAACCCCAGGCCCTGGCCGAGCAGATCGACCTGCTCGGCGGCATGCTGCAGGACAACCGCAAACAGCAGCGCGCCGTAGAGGAAATGTCACGCCTGCACGGCCGTGAACAGGAGCTGCGTCAGCAGCTGGATGCCCTGCGCGAACGCCAGCAGCAGGCCATGCTGCAACGCCAGCAACTGATTACCGAAGGCACTGCCGCCAAGGCCGAGCTGGAGGCCGCCGAACAGGCGTTGATGCTCACCCGTCAACTGCTGGAACGCCAACGCCTGGCACGCAACACCAGCGTCGAAGAACTGCGTAACCAACTGCGTGACGGCGAACCCTGCCCGGTCTGTGGCAGCGCCGAACACCCGTTCCATCAGCCAGAAGCGCTGCTGCAGAGCCTTGGCCGCCATGACCAGGCCGAAGAGCACGCCGCGCAGAAGCAGGTCGAAACGCTCAACAGCAAGCTGGTGGAGCTGCGTACCCAGCTGGGTGTGGTCAATGCCCAGCTCAAGGACTTCCAGCAACAGCAGCAGCAACTGGGCGAACAGTTGCAACCGCTGGTGGCTCAGGTACAGGCACACAGCCTGTGGCCAGCCCTCGCCCCGCAGGACGACAAAGCCCGTAGCGCCTGGCTCGACAGCCAGCTGCGTCGCCTGGATGAAGAAATCAGCCAGGACGAGAAACGCCAGAGCGCCCTGCTCGCCCTGCAACGGGACGCGGCCCGCCTCAACCAGCAATTGCAGGCTGCCCACGACGCCCAACAACAGGCCCAGCGCCACCTGGAGCAACAGCACCAGGCCCTGGCCAACGACGAGCAGCTGTTGCAGCAAGGCCTGAACGACCTGGCCGGCGTACTACCAGAGGAAGCGCTCAAGGCCCTCAACGACGACCCGGCCAATGCCTTCCTCGCCCTCGACCAACAGATTGCCCAGCGCCTGCAGCAACTGGAACAGCGCAAGGACGAACAGGAAGAACAGCAAGCCCGGCAAGCCCAGCTGGACAAACTGCGCGATCAGCAACAGGCGCGCGTGCAAGGCCTGCAGCAGTTGCAACACAAGCTCGCTGCCCTCGACGAACAGCGCCAGCAGGCCCAGGCGTCGCTCGGCGAGCTGCTTGGCGAACATGCCAGTGCCGAAGCCTGGCAGCAGCATATGGAAGCCACGCTGGAACAAGCCCGCGCCCTCGATGCCGACACCGCCCAGCGCCTGCAAGATCTGCGCACCCAAGGCGTGCAACTGGCCAGCGAGCTCAAGGCCAATACCCAGCAACAACAGGCACTGGATGCCGAATGCCAACAGTTGCAGGCCCAGATCGCCCAGTGGCGCAGCGAGCATCCTGAACTGGACGATGCCGGCCTCGATCGCCTGCTGGCCATGGATGACGCGCAAGTCAATGAATTGCGCCAGCGTTTGCAAGGCGCGGAAAAAGCCATCGAGCAGGGCCGCGTCCTGCTGCAGGAGCGCGAACAGCGCCTGCAGCACCACGCTGCGCAGATGACCGTGGAAACCACGGTCCAGGCCCTGGAGCAAGCCTTGGCCGAACTGCGCGAACGCCTGGCAAGCCACGAGCAGCAATGCGCCGAATTGCGTGCACAACAGGCCGACGACCAGCGCCGCCAGCAGGCCCACCAGGCGCTGGCGGCAGAAATCGAACAGGCCCACCAGCAGTGGCAACGCTGGGCCCGCCTCAATGCCCTGATCGGTTCGGCCTCCGGTGATGTGTTCCGCAAGATCGCCCAAGGCTACAACCTTGACCTGCTGCTGCACCACGCCAACGCCCAGCTACGTCAGCTGGCCCGTCGCTACCGCCTCAAGCGCGGCGGCAGCGCCCTTGGCCTGCTGGTGCTGGACACCGAGATGGGCGACGAGCTGCGTTCGGTGCACTCGCTGTCGGGCGGGGAAACCTTCCTGGTGTCGCTGGCCCTGGCCCTGGGCCTGGCGTCGATGGCGTCCAGCACCTTGCGTATCGAGTCGCTGTTCATCGACGAAGGTTTCGGCAGCCTCGACCCCGAGTCGCTGCAACTGGCAATGGACGCCCTCGACGGCTTGCAAGCCCAGGGTCGCAAAGTGGCGGTGATTTCCCACGTACAGGAAATGCACGAGCGCATCCCGGTGCAGATCCAGGTGCGGCGCCAGGGTAATGGCCTCAGTGACGTGGAGGTGTGCGGGTGATCCTCTACTCGTTCCGCCGCTGCCCGTGGGCCATGCGTGCGCGCCTGGCCCTGCGCTATGCCGGCTGCGAGGTGGAGATCTGCGAAGTGGCGATGAAGAACAAGCCGGCAGAGTTGCTGGCCTTGTCGCCCAAGGGCACGGTACCGGTGCTGGACACCGGTGCCGAGGTACTGGAAGAGAGCCTGGACATCATGCGCTGGGCGCTGACGCAGAACGACCCGCAGGACTGGCGGCTACAGGCCAACCCTGCGGCTGCGCAGCAGGCTGAAACGCTGATTGCGCGCAATGACACCACGTTCAAGGCGCACGTGAACCTGTACAAGTATGCTGAACGTTACCCGGAGCATTCCCGCGAGCATTACCGCCAGCAGGCCGAGGTCTGGCTGGCGGAGCTCGAAGGCTTGCTGGCGGGGCGGGCTTACCTGCTGGCCGACCACCCGAGCATGGCCGATGCCGCGTTGCTGCCCCTGATGCGCCAGTTTGCCGGAGTGGAACCGCAGTGGTTCGCCGAGGCGGCTTATCCGCGCGTGCGGCGCTGGCTGGAGGGGTGGCTGGCTTCGGAGCTGTTCAAAGCGATCATGATTCGCTGAACAGACACTTGGCTACAAATGGGGGCCGTAGGCACGGGTTCACCCGCGAACACCGGCGCAGCCGGTGCCATGCAACGCGTCGCCTGCTTCGCGGGTAAACCCGCTCCTACGACGGCCTGTGTCCACCACCGATGCGTGTGTAGGAGCGGGTTTACCCGCGAATACGGTGGCGCGGCAACGGTGAACGGCGGGTGGAGATTGGCCGGCAGGCCCGGCCCTTTCGCGGGTGAACCCGCTCCTACGACGGCCTGTGTTCAACCACCGAGCGCATGTAGGAGCGGGTTTACCCGCGAATACGGTGGCGGCTGCGGCGATGAACGGCTGGGGGAGATTGGCCAGCAGGACCGGCCCTTTCGCGGGTGAACCCGCTCCTACGACGGCCTGTGTTCAACCACCGAGCGCGTGTAGGAGCGGGTTTACCCGCGAATACGGTGGCGGCGGCAACGGTGAACGGCGGGTGGAGATTGGCCAGCAGGGCCGGCCCTTTCGCGGGTGAACCCGCTCCTACGACGGCCTGTGTTCAACCAACGAGCGCGTGTAGGAGCGGGTTTACCCGCGAATACGGTGGCGGCTGCGGCGGTGAACGGCTGGGGGAGATTGGCCTGCAGGCCCGGCCCTTTCGCGGGTGAACCCGCTCCTACGACGGCCTGTGTCCACCACCGATGCGTGTGTAGGAGCGGGTTTACCCGCGAATACGGTGGCGGCAGCAACGGTGAACGGCGGGTGGAAATTTGGCCAGCAGGGCCGGCCCTTTCGCGGGTGAACCCGCTCCTACGACGGCCTGTGTCCACCATCGATGCACATGTAGGAGCGGGTTTACCCGCGAATACGGTGGCGGCTGCGGCGGTGAACGGCTGGGGGAGATTGGCCAGCAGGACCGGCCCTTTCGCGGATAAATCCACTTCTTGCAGTGTGTGTCTGGCCAGTTCGCCTATGGGCGAACCCTCCCAACCCCTCAATCGATGAACTTCAGGTCCGAAGGCGCGTCCTGCGCCATGGTCTGCACGGTCTCCCCCAACTCGCCAGTCAAGAGATCACGGCGCATGACCACGATCTGGTTGCTCTTCTGGTTGGCCACCAGCAGGAAATTGCCGCTAGGGTCCAGGGCAAACTCGCGGGGGTGGTCGCCTTCCACGGAGCGGCGCTGCACGAACGTCAACTGGCCGTCATTCTTGCCAACCGCAAACACCAGGATTTCATTCGCCGTACCACGGTTGCTCACGTACAGGAAACGGCCGTCCGCCGACAGGTGCAAGCCTCCTGCCGCCTTGGCCGCTGCATCCTGCTGCTCGGTCAGCGGTAGGCGTTGACGCTCAAGCAAAGCAGCGTCCTCGACGTCGAACATCACCACTTCGCCACTCATTTCCAACGTCAGGTAGGCGTGCTGGCCCTTGGCGTCGAACAGCAGGTGACGGGGACCACTGCCTGGCGGCAAGGCCACCGATGCCGGGATTGCCGGGCTCAACGGTTTGTCCACACTGGCGCCGTCGTAGCGGTAGATGAATACCTTGTCTGCGCCCAAGTCGCAGGCATAGACATGCTGGCCATCGGGCGACAGCACCAGTGCATGCACATGGGCACCGGCCTGACGCTCAGGGTTGACCCCGCTCGCCTTGTGCCGGGCCTGTTGCACCACGGCCTTGAGCTTGCCGTCCCTGGCCACCGGGATTACCACCAGGCTGCCGCCGGGGTCAGGCGTGACCGCGTAGTTGGCCACGAACAGATAACGCTGGTCACGACTGAGGCTGGCGTGAGTCGGTTCGTCACCTTGGGTGGCCACCTGGTTGAGCGGCTTGATTTCGCCCTTGGTGCTGACGCTGAAACTGCTGGCATGGCCACCCGGGGTTTCATTGACCACGAACAGCTGGCGCTGGTCGGCCGACAGCACAAGCCAGGAAGGATTGACACTCTTGACCACTTGTTGCGGTGTGGGCTCGATGCGGCCGGCCTTGTCATCGAACAGGTAGCGGTAGATACCCTGGCTGGCGCCATCGGTGTAGCTGCCCACCAGCAACGTCGAGGCGTGGGCGTGGATAGTCAGGCTCATCAGGCTAGCGGTCAGCAGGGTCGTCCAGGTCCGGTTCATCTTGGTCATCATCCGGGGCGCGAAAGGCACTCATACAGACTAGCCGATGCGCGCCGTTGGCATCGTCGAGTTGCCACTCGTCTCCGGTGGCGATGGCGGCAGCGATTTGCTCAGGGGTGAACGACCAGCGACGCAATTGGCGGCCGTCCATGCATTCGACAGTGAGGCCGGCTTCATCAACGGTGAAATCGAAGGCGTGCAGGCCGTCGATCAAAAGCATATCGCAGGACTGCAGGGCGGTAGCGAGGGGGGACATAGGGGTACCCATCTGAAATGAGCTGGCAGTATAACCGGGGGGCCGCAATGCGGCCCCCTCAATCAATGGGCGAAGATCGACCCACCCTCCTTGCCCACCATCTTCTCAGGCTTGATCAGGAACCGCGCCAATGCCGGTAGCAGCCACAGCGCACCAAACATGTTCCAAAGCAGCATGAAGGTCAGCATCAGGCCCATGTCCGCCTGGAACTTGATCGCCGAGAAGATCCAGGTGCATACGCCAATGGCCAGGCACAGCCCGGTGAACAGCACCGCCTTGCCGGTCGAGCGCAGGGTCTGGTAATACGCCTCCTGCAACGGCAAACCGGCACGCAGGAAGCTTTCCAGGCGGCTGTAGATATAGATGCCATAGTCCACGCCAATGCCCACCCCCAACGCCACCACCGGCAAGGTCGCCACTTTCACCCCGATACCCATGTAGGCCATCAGCGCGTTGCCCAGCACCGAGGTCAGCACCAGCGGCAGCACGATGCACAGCGTGGCGGCGAACGAGCGGAAGGTGATCAGGCACATCACTGCCACGCAGATGTACACCAGGATCAGGATGGTCAGCTCGGCCGACTTGATCACTTCGTTGGTCGCAGCCTCGATACCGGCGTTGCCCGCCGCCAGCAGGAACTGCAGGCCTTCCTTGTCATGGCTGTCGGCAAATGCCTTGGCCACGGCGGTGACGCGCTCCAGCGTTTCAGCCTTGTGGTCATTGAGGAACACCAGCACGGGTGCCAATGAGCAGTCGCCGTTGTAAAGGCCGTCGGCCCGGGCGATGGAGTTGTTGAGGATGTCCGGGTTACGCGACAGGGTTTCCCATTTCAGGCTGCCCTCGTTCATGCCCTTGATCACCTGTTTGGAAACGGTGACCAAGGAAATCGCCGACTGCACGCCAGGGGTGTTTTCCATGGTCCACATCAGCTCGTCGATCGGCGCCATGGTCGAATGGACCGAGCACTTCTCCGACGGTGTCTTGACCATGATCACCAGCACATCGGAACTGGTCGAGTAGTTGCTGATGATGAAGTTGTTGTCCTGGTTGTAGCGCGAGTCGGGGCGCAGCTCCGGTGCGCCCTGGTCGAGGTCGCCGATCTTCAGGTTCTGGCTGTACCACAGGCCACCGCCGAAGGCAAGCAGCGCCAGCACCACCGACACCGGCGCCACCTTGGCACTGGCGAAATTCGACAACAGGCGCCAGAACGGGTGCTCGCGGGTCGCGTCTTTCTTGCTGCGCTCGATGGCCTTCTTGCTGATGCCAACATAGGAGATGGCCACCGGCAGCAGGATCAGGTTGGTGAACACGATCACTGCCACGCCGATGGAAGCGCCAATGGCCAGTTCGCGAATCACCCCGATGTCGATGATCAGCAGGGTAATGAAGCCCACTGCGTCGGCAAGAATGGCGATCATTCCCGGCAGGAACAACTGACGGAATGTGCGCCGGGCAGCGGTAAGGGCGTTGTCGGCATCACTCGACTGCAGGGCGATGCCGTTGATCTTCTGCACCCCGTGGGAAATGCCGATGGCGAAGATCAGGAACGGCACCAGCATCGAGTACGGGTCCAGGCCAAAGCCCACCGCATGCATCAGCCCCAGTTGCCAGACCACCGCCACCAGCGTGGTAATGAGCACGGCGACAGTGCTGCGGATGCACCAGGTGAACCAGTACAACAACACCAAGGTGATCACCAGGGCGACGCCGAAGAACATCGCCACCATCACCAGGCCATCGATCAGGTCACCGACCTTCTTGGCAAAGCCGACGATGTGGATTTTTACATTGGGGTTCTGCGCCTGGAACTTGTCACGGATCTTCTCTTCCAGCAGGTGAGAGAACTGCTGGTAGTCCAGCTTCACCTGTTTGCCCGGGTCCTGCGGGTCGGGGTAGCTTTCCAGCAGCGGCACGTCGACGATGCTGGACTTGAAGTTGTTGCCTACCAGGCGCCCCACCTGGCCTGACTTGAGCACGTTGTCGCGCAGGGTATCGAGGCTGTCCTGCGACCCGTTGTAGGTGTTAGGGATGACCTCGCCACCGGAAAAACCCTCTTCGGTGACCTCGCTCCAGCGCACGCTGGGGCTCCACAGTGACTTCAGCCCGGCCCGGTCGACACCGGGGATGTAGAACACCTCGTCATGGATCTGACGCAGGGTCTCCATGTAGTCCTTGTCGAAGATGTCACCGTTCACCGCCTCCACCGAGATGCGCACGGTGTTGCCGAGGTTGGCCAGGTCGTTGCGGTGCTCCATCATCTGCTCGATGAACGGGTGCTGCAGCGGGATCATCTTCTCGAAGCTGGTGGACGGGCGAATCTGCGTGGCCTGCCAGAACAGGAAAATGCTGACCAGCACGCACAGGGCGATGACCACTGGGCGGTTGTTGAAGATCAGGCGTTCGAGCAGCGTGGCTTTATCCTGGTGATGCGGGTGCATGGTAATGCTCTCCCTGCTGGTCATGGGCGCACCTCCGGAGCAGGCTGATCAGCCCCTTCGGCGCTGGCCAGGTGCACACCACCCTGCCCCACCAGCAGCAGGCCGCCGTTGGCCAGGCCACTGACGCCGGCCAGGGCCAGGCGGTCGGCGCGGTTGTACACGCTGAAGGTCTGGCCGTCGTCCGTGCTGCGCAGCACGCTGCCACCATTGCCGACCAGCACCAGGCTGCCATCATCGACAAGCGTAGCGCCTGCCAGGCCGAACTCCAGGGTACCGCGCGCGGCCTTGAGTTCGATCGGCTGCCAGCTGTCACCGAAGTCGCTGGAGCGGAACAGGTTGCCGCGAAGGCCGTAGGCCAGCAGGGTCTGCGGCCTGGCGGTGCCGATCACGCCGAACAGCGAGCCCTCGTAGGGGCCCTCGACCTTGGCCCAGGTCTGGCCGTTGTCGGTGGAGCGGAACATGCCGCCCTGCTCACCCACGATGAACAGGCCGGCATCGCGCACTTGGGCGATACCGTTCAGGTGCAGCTGGTCCGGGTTGTCCAGCCGCTCGGCCACATCCTGCCAGTGCTGCCCACCATCGGTGGTTTCCAGCAAGGCACCATAGGCCCCCACGGCAAAGCCGTGCTGGGCGTCGAGGAAGGTGACATCGAGCAAGGGTGCTTCACGGGCGAGGTCTTCGAACTGCTTGCTCCAGGTGGCGCCGCCGTCGGTGCTGGCGAGGATCTGCGCGTCATGGCCGACGGCCCAGCCACGCTTGTCGTCGAGGAAAAACACGGCAGTGAGCAATTGCCGGGTGGGTACCCGAGCCTGGGTCCAGGTACTGCCCTGGTCGTCGGAGAACAGAATGTGGCCGCGATCACCCACCACCACCAGGCGCTTGCCGGCATGGGTGGCGTCGATCAACAGGCTTTGGCTGGCCTTGGCCGATTCGGTGGAGTATTGGTCGGCTGCTGCGGCCTGGGCGCTGTCGGCCCACACCCCCAATGCCAGTGCCAGCATCGCGCTGGCTGCCCATGGCCAGGCACCACGCCTGGCTGACGTACGTAACTGTTCCCTCATGACTGCCCCCTTGTTGTGTTCTTTTTTGGTGGGTCAATGCATTGCAGGCTTTGCAAAAAGCCTGATCTAGAGGCCTGCAATAGCTTGAGGAGATCGTAGCGGGGATGTTTGCGGGAGTACAACGGGCGGGGTGTTATGTTTTGTTGTCGGCCGGGGAAAGCCGGGGCCGCTGGGCGGCCCTTCGCGGGTAAACCCGCCCGACAAAGTTTACATCCCCCTGTAGGAGCGGGTTCACCCGCGAAGGGCTGCAAAGCAGCCCCAATTCACAAGAATTACGCCAGACTCTTGCTCACAACCTCATACACATCACTGGACAACTCACCCGAAGCCAGAATGCGCTCCAGCTCACCCTTCATCAGCGCCTGACGCGCATCGTCATACTTGCGCCAGCGTGTCAGCGGCGCCAGTTGCCGCGAGGCAATCTGCGGATTCAGCGCATTCAGCTCGATCACCAGGTCCGCCAGGAAGCGATACCCGGAGCCATCGGCAGCATGGAAGTTGACCAGGTTCTGCCCGGCAAAGGCACCGATCAGCGCACGCACCTTGTTCGGGTTCTTCAGGGTGAAGGCCGGGTGCTGCATCAACGCCTTGACCCGCGCCAGCCCGCCCGGCAGCGTGCTGGCCGCCTGCACGCTGAACCATTGGTCCATGACCAGCGGGTTGTCCTTGAAGTGCTCGGCAAACGCCTCCAGCGCTTTGGCGCGCTCGGCCTCGAACGGCGAGTTGACCAGTACCGCCAGCGCGGTAAGGCGCTCGGTCATGTTGTCGCAGTGCTCGAACTGCTCCAGGGTCGCCTCCAGCACCTGTTGCTTGCCACTCTGCATCAGGTACGACAGGGCGATGTTCTGCAGGCTGCGGCGGGCAAAGTGCTCGGCCGAGGCCACATAGGCAGTGCTGCGCGACTCTTCACGGTGGGCCTGGTAACGCGCCCACAGGGCGTCGAACAGGTGTTCGGCGATCTGCTGGCGTGCGAACTCGCGGGCGGCGTGGATGGCGTCGACGTCGGCCACCTGGCTGATCTCGGTAAGGTACGCCTCACCTGGCAGCGAGAGCATTTCGGCCACCATGGCCGGGTCCAGCGATACATTGCCCAGCACAGTGCCCAGGGCGGTGATCAGGCGCTGGTCGAGCTTCAGGGCTTCGCCGCGTTGATGCTGGCCGATCAGTTCCTGCAGTACCTGCACCGACAGCTGCTGGCCCGCTTCCCATCGGTTGAAGCCGTCGCTGTCGTGCTGCATCAGGAACATCAGCTGGTCGCGGTCATACGGGAAGCTCAGCTTCACCGGGGCGCTGAAGCCACGCAACAGCGACGGCAGCGGCTTGGCCTGGATGCCCTGGAAGGTGAAGGTTTGCTCGGCATCGGTTACCGACAGCACGCGGCTGGTTCCTTGAGCACCGTCTTCGCCAGCCAGTTGCAGCGGCAGGTCGTTGCCGTCGGCATCCAGCAGGCCCAGCTCCACCGGGATCACGAACGGCAGTTTCTCGGCCTTGTCCGGGGTCTGCGGGCAGCTCTGGCGGAACGTCAGGCTGTAGGTCTGCGCGGCGGCGTCATACGCCTCGCTGACCTCCAGGCGTGGGGTGCCCGCCTGGCTGTACCAGCGCTTGAACTGGGTAAAGTCGACGCCGTTGGCGTCTTCCATGGCCTTGATGAAGTCGTCGGTGGTTACCGCCTGGCCATCGTGACGTTTAAAGTACAGGTCGCTGCCCTTACGGAAGCCTTCGCTACCCAACAGGGTACGGACCATGCGCACCACTTCGGCGCCCTTCTCGTAGACGGTCAGGGTGTAGAAGTTGGAGATTTCGATGAAGCTTTCCGGGCGCACCGGGTGGGCCATGGGGCCCGCGTCTTCGGCGAACTGGTGGGTGCGCAGGTAGGCGACGTCTTCGATGCGCTTGACCGTGCGCGAGTTCATGTCGGCACTGAACTCGGCATCGCGGAATACCGTGAAGCCTTCCTTCAGCGACAGCTGGAACCAGTCACGGCAGGTGACACGGTTGCCCGACCAGTTGTGGAAGTACTCGTGGGCGACCACCCCTTCGACGCGCTGGTGCGCAGCATCGGTAGCGGTTTCGGCGCGGGCCAGCACACAGCTGGAGTTGAAGATGTTCAGGCCCTTGTTTTCCATGGCGCCCATGTTGAAGTCATTGACCGCAACAATCATGAAGATGTCCAGGTCGTACTCGCGGCCATAGACTTCTTCGTCCCAGCGCATGGACTTTTTCAGGCTGACCATGGCGTGGTCGCACTTGTCGATGTTCTCGGGCTCGACGTAGATGCGCAGGGTCACCTCACGGCCGGACTGGCGGGTGAAGCTGTCTTCAACGCACCACAGGTCACCGGCCACCAGGGCGAACAGGTAGGCCGGCTTCATGAACGGGTCTTCCCAGGTCGCCCAGTGGCGGCCGTCTTCGGCCGGCCCGCTGCCGATCGGGTTGCCGTTCGACAGCAAGACCGGGTAGCGATGCTGCTCGGCGATGACCGTGGTGGTGAAGGTGCTCATCACGTCCGGGCGGTCGAGGTAGTAGGTGATCTTGCGGAAGCCCTCGGCCTCGCACTGGGTGCAGAACATCTTGCCCGACTTGTACAGGCCTTCCAGGGCGGTGTTGCTTTCCGGGTGGATCTTGACGCTGGTGTCGAGGGTGAAGCGCTCGGCCTTGGGCTGCACGGTCAGGCTGTCGGCGTCGAGCCGGTAGTCGCCTGGCTGCAGTTCCTGGTCATCCAGCGAGGCGCGCAGCAGTTCCAGCTGCTGGCCATCGAGTTCCAGTGGCGGCAGGCCGGCACCGCGTGCCGGGTTGCGGCGCATGACCAGTTGCGCGTGAACCAGCGTGTGGTCCTCGAACAGCTCGAAGGTCAGGTGCGTCTCGTCGATCAGGTACTCCGGCGCCTGGTAATCCTTGAGGTAGATCACTTGCGGTTGTTCGGTACGCATGTGCAGGTCCTTTTTACTGGAGCACGGCCAACTGGTAGGCCGTGTACTTGCGAATATTGATCACACCGGTGTCGAAGATCAGGTACTGGCCCTTGATGCCCAGCAGCGTGCCCTCGGCCACCGGGTCCTTGTCGAGGTTGAAGCTGGTAATCTTCTTCGGGTACGCCTCGACCGGGTAGTTCATCTGCACCACTTCGGCGTCCGGCAGCGGCTGGATCGCCTGCAGGCCAAAGCGCCCCTGCAGCTCGCGCAGGCCGTCGGCGCAGGCTTCGAAGACCTGCTCCCGGATGGCCGGCAGGTCGAGCACCTCGGCATCGCCCTTGAGCAGCGCGCGCCAGTTGGTCCGGTCCGGCACCTGGCTGCGCAACACGTCTTCAACCAGGCCCGATTGCTGCCGGGTGGCCACGCGCATGATCGGCAACGCCTGGCTGGCGCCCTGGTCGAGCCAGCGGGTGGGCAGCTGGGTTGCACGGGTGATGCCGACCTTGATCCCCGACGAATTGGCCAGGTAGACGACGTGGTCGGTCATGCAGAACTGTTCGCCCCACGACGGTTCGCGGCAGGTGCCGGCGTCGTAGTGGCATTTTTCCGGGGCCATGATGCACACGTCGCACTGGGCCAGCTTGGTCATGCACGGGTAGCAGTAACCCTGGCTGAAGCTGGTCTTGGTGCGCTTGCCGCAATGGCTGCAATGAATGGCGCCGAGGTATTCCAGGCGCAGGCGCTGGCCGATCATGGGGTTGACCGGCACCTGGGTGTCATCCAGGCGAAAGCTGTACTGCACCACCGGTGCCTGCAGGCTTACGGCCATCTTGCTCAACGAGCCACGTGCGAGTTCGATCAATGTACCGAGTCCGACTTGAACAGAATGTTGGCGATGGGCGCGGACTTCGACGCACATTCCTGTGGGCCCATGTAGCCGGTGCGCTGGTCTTCGGGCAGGTTCTTCATCTCCCAGGCGATGACCGCCTGCAGCGACAGCTCTTTCTGCTCGGCGGTGAGCTTGCGGCCGTCGGACCATTTGCCGATTTCCACCGCCAGTTTCAGGCTCTGGTAGATTTCCGGGGTGATGTTTTCAATCATTTGCGCGAAAGTGGACATAGTGTCTCCTGATTCAAGCCGACAGTTTACGCCGGGCCAGCGCCCCACCCAAGAGCCCGGTCAGGCATCCGATGAGCAGCCCGCCGACGTGGGCGGCATTGGCGATCTGGCCAAGGCCGAGCGTACCGACCACGCCGGTCAGGCATACCACCAGCCAGATCAGCATCATCACCAGTACGCCCTTGGGCAGGTTGAAGTAACGGTCGGGCGCCAGCCACTGGTACAGCCAGATATGCCCGAGCAGGCCGTACAGCACGCCGGACAGGCCGCCAAACAGGCTCGGCCCGCTGGTGTAGTGCTGGGCCAGGTTGGACACTAGGCTGAACAGCAGGGTCAGGCCCAGCAACGCCCACGGGCCCTGGCGCAGTTCGATGCGTTTGCCCAGCTCCCAGTACCACAGGCTGTTCATGGCCAGGTGCAGCACACCGAAATGCAGTAGCATGGGCGATACCAGGCGCCACCACTGGCCTTCATCCAGGCTTTGCGCCAACGGGCTGAAGTACAGGTAGTCGCCCTGGACACGGAAGTCGAGGAAGGTGAACCAGCTGATGGTGGTGAAGTTGTCGCCAAGGCCCGTGAGGCCGGCGACGATGAAGCACAGCAGCAGGGTCAGGGTGGTGATCTTGCAGGCCTTGGCCTGGGCTGCCAGGGAAGGTTGTGTGGGGGCATTCGCCGGTGACCCCGCCCCTACAGGGTCGGCGGTGGCCGGCAGGTCGGCATTGCCGTCGGGGTAGCGCTGGTAGAGCTGCAGCACATCTTCGGCCAGGGTGTCGGGGGCCCAGAGGACTTGGGCATCACCCTCCTCGCTGACCCGGTGCGGCACCTGCAGGCGTTGCAACAGGTGGACGAAGCCGCTGAGGTCGACCGACAGCGGCAGGCGCATCACTTCGATAATGTTCATTGGTTGGCCTGTGGGCGGTCGACGTCGACCCAGACGAACTTGTGTGGGTCGATACGGGTTTCATCATCCAGCCGGTAGGCGACCAGCTTGCCGTAGAGCACGGCGCTGTAGTCCAGGCAGGCCAGGTTGGCGCGGATCGGTGCCGGCCGGCCGCTGCGCCAGTAATGCCCGACGAACAGCATCGGCTGGTCTTCGTCATAGCGCAGCAAGGCGTTCTTCTGGCTGTGGCTGAGCGGGGTGCTGGCCACTTCCTCGGGCAGGGCATCGGGCTGGAACACGATGTCACCGTAGGTTTTCGGGTCTTCTTCCCAGAACTTGGTGCGGAAGAACGCGCGGGTCAGGCCGTCGCCGCCGGTCAGCGTCAGCCCGTCCGGCAGGCGCATGTCGGTACCGCGCAACAGGCGGTTGCACACTGTGTCGGCAAAACTGCCACTGACCGCCGAGGCCTGGATGAAGTGTTCATCGATGCGGCCGTCGGGGTATTGCTGGCGCAGCGGCTCGATCAGCCGCGGGTCCCAGCAGGCGTGCACCAGACGGAAGCGTCCGGCGTCGATGAACAACGGCAGCTGGTAGAACCAGTTGACGAAATCGTGCCAATCGCCGGGGTGCTGGGCAAACTGGGTCAGGGTTTCGTCGATCAGCCGGGCATGCCGCGGCGTGTGTTCGCGGACATAGGCCTTGCCGCTGCCAGGCAGCGCCGGGGTGACCCAGCCCAGGGCATTGTATTCGTGGTTGCCCATGATGCAGAACGCCTGGCCGGCTTCGACCATGTCGTGGACGATGTGCAGCGCCTCGCGAATGCGTGGCCCGCGGTCGACGATATCGCCAAGGAACAGCGCCTGACGTCGCGGGTGGCGCCACACGCCGGCCACGCGCTTGTATCCGAGGGCGTCGAGCAGGCGTTCAAGGGTCAGTGCACAGCCGTGCACGTCGCCGATGATGTCAAAACTTCGCGCCGGATCGAGCATCAGTCGTCACTGCTCCCCAGGCGGCTGCCCCAACCCAGTTTGGTGCGGCAGACCTCGTAGTAATTGTGGTCCAGCGGGTGGATCAGGCGCAGCTTCTGCGGCTTCTTGCTGACCGTGATGGTGTCGCCGGGGGCACAGGTGAAGTGGTTCTGACCGTCACAGGACACCTGCGGGTAGATCTGCAGGTCCTTGGACACCACGATCTTCAGCTCGCTGTTGCCGTCGACTACGATCGGCCGGCCCGACAAGGTGTGCGGGTACATCGGCACGATGACGATGGCATCGAGCTTGGGGTGCATGATCGGGCCACCGGCCGACAGCGCATAGGCGGTGGAGCCGGTGGGGGTGGCGACGATCAGGCCGTCGGCCTTCTGGCTGCAGACGAACTGGCCGTCGATGTAGATCTCGAACTCGATCATGCGCGTGGACTTGCCCGGGTGCAGCACCACGTCGTTCAGCGCATCGCCCTGGCCGATGGCCTCGTGGTGGCGACGCACCTCGGCCTGCAGCAGGAAACGGTTTTCTACCAGGTAGTGGCCGTCGAGCACTTCGGCGACCTTCTGTTCCAGCTCGTCGGGACGGATGTCGGTGAGAAAACCCAGGTTGCCACGGTTGATACCCAGCACCGGAATGTTGTGCCGGGCCAGCGCACGGGCAGCACCCAGCAGGCTGCCGTCGCCGCCGACCACGATGACCAGGTCGCAGACCTCGCCCAGCAGCTTGCGGGTGGACGTCTGCAAGCCATGGCCGGGCAGCACTTCGGCAATGGTGTCCTCGAGGATCACGTGCAGGTGGCGATCGAGGAGGAATTTTTTCAGTCGGCGAATGGTGTCGAGCACCTGCGAGCTGCCAAGGCGACCGATGATACCGATATTGCGAAATTGCTCCATGGGGCTCCTGCAAGGCTCTGCGGCGGGTGACGATGCGCCGATTATGGGCGAAACCACCGGGCAGCGGCAAACCGGCTATGCTCGCAGGATGACGCCATTCGCCCAGCTTCACGACCTGCCCCGACAACTGCAGCACTCCACCGTGCGTGACCTGGCATGGGCCTTGTTGTCGCCGCCCCTGCTCAGCGCCCCACCCTGCCCCCAGCGACACCCGCTGGCGGGCAGCCTGTGGGCGCAGCAGCCGCAACGCCTTGAACAATGGTTGCGGGCCCTGGATGCCGATGACCGACCGTTGCGCGCCTGGCTGGCGCAATTGGGCAGCCGGCGCCTGGGGCATTACTACGAACGCCTGTGGCAATTTGCCCTGGGCCAGGCGCCAGGCATCGAGCTGCTGGCCGCCAACCTGGCGATTCGCGACGGCGGGCACACCCTGGGCGAGCTCGACGTGGTGCTGCGCGACCGCGACGGCGTGCACCACCTGGAACTGGCGATCAAGCTGTACCTGGGCCCGGAAGACGCCGGGCACGATCCCCATGCCTGGCTGGGGCCAGGTTGCCATGACCGGCTGGGGACCAAGCTTGCGCACCTGGCGGGGCACCAGTTGCCCATGTCCAAGGGGGCGCACAGCCGTCAGGCGCTGGCGCAGCTAGGGGTGGAGCAGGTGCAGGCGCAAATGTGGCTGGGTGGTTACCTGTTCTATCCACGGCCTGGGCATGCCGAGGCGCCGCAGGGCGCCAACCCGCAACATTTGCGTGGGCGCTGGCTTCGTCGGCGGGACTGGGTGATGGCCGAGGGCGAGCGTTGGCAGCCGCTGCAGCGGCATGCCTGGCTGGCGCCGGCAAGGGTGGAGTCAGGTGAGTGCTGGCAGGCGGAGCAGTTTGCAGCCTGGCTGCATGTGCTGGAGCAGCAGGCACCGGCGCACTTGCTGGTACGACTGGTGCCTGATGCCGATGGTGCCTGGCAGGAGGCAGAGCGGGTGTTTCTGGTGGGTGATGACTGGCCGTATCTGCCCGGTAACTGATGTCGCCTGTTCCGGCCCCTTCGCGGGCACGCCCGCTCCCACAGTCCAACTGCACAGGCTTCCAAGACTGTGCAGTACCTGTGGGAGCGGGCGGGCCCGCGAAGGGGCCGGTGGCTGGCAACACATTTTTCACAGACCTGGCGCAAAGATCTGTTTCCGGTAGCCATTAAAATGACTCCTGAGCGCCAGCAAGAGCGCCATTCAGACCTGATGACGAGGACCAATCATGGTTTCATCCCCCACCACCACCCATTACGCGCGCCTGTCCATCGCCCTGCATTGGCTGATGCTGGTGCTGCTGGCCGCTGTCTATGCCCTCATCGAACTGCGTGGCCTGTTCCCCAAGGACAGCGCCGAACGCAACCTGATGAAGGACCTGCACTTCATGCTCGGGCTCAGCGTGTTCGTGCTGGTCTGGCTGCGCCTGGCCATGCGCCTGAGCCGCCCGACTCCGCCCATCGTGCCCAAACCACCGGCCTGGCAGACCGGCCTGGCGCACCTGATGCACCTGGCACTGTACCTGATGATGATCGGCCTGCCGCTGGCCGGCTGGCTGATCCTCAGTGCCGCCGACAAACCGGTGCCGTTCTTTGGCCTGGAGCTGCCCCATCTGATCGGCCCGAACCCGGACCAGGCCAAGTTCATCAAAGGCTGGCATGAGCGTATTGGCAGCTGGGGCTACTGGCTGATCGGCCTGCATGCACTGGCCGGGCTTTACCACCACTATGTGCAGCGCGACAACACGCTGTTGCGCATGCTGCCCTACAAGTAACCGCGTCGCCCCTGCAGGCCACCCGTGTGTACGAAGATCAGGCGGCTGCCGGGCTTGAACAGCCCGGCAGCGACCTGATCACGCAAGGCCAGCAGAGCCTTGCCGGTATAGAGGGCTTCGAGCGGCACGCCAGTGCGCTGCTCGCAGTCGGCGATGAACGTCAGTAGCTCATCGTCGAACTTCCCGAAACCGCCACGGCAGGCGTCGTGTAGCTGGTAGCCGTGCGTGCCGGCCAGTGCTGCCACCGTCTCCGGCACCCCATGATCCCTGGGCACTGCCAGCGCGCCATGTACGGCATGTGCACCCGCCTCGGCCAGTACAAGGCCGGCCAAGGTAGTCCCCGTTCCGGCAGCCAGCCACCAGGCGTCATGGTCCGACCAGCCCAATCCCGCGATCTGCGCGCGCGCCTGCTGCATGATCAGCGCGCAGCCCTGCGCACCGGCCAGCCCGCCGCCCCCTTCGGGGATACAGTGCCAGCCTGGGTAGCGGGCCTGCCAGGGGGCCCAGAATCCTGGCTCGTTGCGCGCACGGTAGCCGCCGTAGCCTAGCCAATGCAGTTCCATGCCCAGCGCCTGCAGGTCACGCACGGTTGGCGTGTCCTGGGCATGGCCGCGTAACAGGCCGACGGTGGCGAAGCCGAAACGCTTGCCGGCAGCGGCCAAGGCGTGCAGATGGTTGGAATGGTTACCGCCGAGGCTGATCAGGCCTGGAGCATTGCTGGCGCCGGCCTGTTGCAGGTGGTGGCGTAGTTTGAACCACTTGTTGCCGCTGATCAGCGGGTCGATCAGGTCCAGGCGCAGAATGGCGGCCTGGACCTGGGCTTGTTCCAGCCAGGGCAAGTTCAGAAATTGCAGCGGTGCTTGGGGGAGGTCGAATACATGCATGGATCGCAGTTTACAGGGTAATCCCGCACGCGCTTGTAATCGATGACCTGCCCCCGCCGAGGCATCACAGTGCCAGGGTGGACGCGCATCAGTGGTTCGACACATGCATCGACGGCCCGGTATAGACCGTCGTAGGAGCGGGTTCACCCGCGAAAGGGCCGGGCCTGCTGGCCAATCTCCACCGGCCGTTCACCGTTGCCGCCGCCACCGTATTCGCGGGTAAACCCGCTCCTACATGGACCGGGGGTGGATACGCACCAGTGGTTCGACACAGGCATCGATGCCCCGGCACAGGCCGTCGTAGGAGCGGGTTCACCCGCGAACACCGGCAAAGCCGGTGCCATCCACCGCGTCACCTGTTTCGCGGGCATGCCCGCACACACACGTGCAGGTATCGGGCTCACGCAGCCCCGACGCCCTCAGAGTTCAGCCGCCAACCGCGAGCCTTGGTTGATCGCCCGCTTGGCATCCAGCTCGGCCGCCACATCCGCGCCACCAATCAGGTGCACCGACTGCCCCGCCGCCACCAGCCCTTCCTGCAGCTCGCGCAGCGGATCTTGCCCGGCACAGATCACCACGTTATCCACCGCCAGCACCTGCGGCTCGCCGCCGTCCACACGAATGTGCAGGCCGGCATCGTCGATACCCAGATACTCGACACTGTTAAGCATCTGCACCCCCTTGTTCTTCAACCCGGTGCGGTGAATCCAGCCGGTCGTCTTGCCGAGACCGTCGCCCACCTTGGATTTCTTGCGCTGCAACAGGTACACCTGCCGCGCCGGGGCATGCGGCTCGGCCTTGATCCCGGCCACACCACCTCGCGCCTGAAGGTGGGTATCGATGCCCCACTCTTTCCAGAATGCCGCTCGGTCCTGGCTGGTGGCCACGCCCTCATGTACCAGGTACTCGGACACATCGAAGCCGATACCTCCCGCGCCAATCACGGCCACCGACTTGCCCACAGGCTTGCGCTCGAGCAGCACGTCCAGGTAGCTGAGCACCTTGGCATGCTCCACGCCCGCGATGTCCGGGGTACGCGGGGCGATGCCGGTAGCCAGGATGACTTCATCAAAGCCGCCGCCCACCAGTGCCTGCACATCCACGCGGGTATTCAGGCGCAGGTCGACGCCCGTGCTTTTGACCTTGTTGCGGAAGTAACGCAGCGTTTCAAAGAATTCTTCCTTGCCCGGCACCCGCTTGGCCACGTTGAACTGGCCGCCGATTTCGCTGGCGGCGTCAAACAGGGTCACCGCGTGGCCCCGCTCGGCCGCTACGGTGGCCGCCGCCAGGCCAGCCGGGCCAGCGCCAACCACGGCAATGCGCTTCACCGTACGTACAGGCAGGTAGTTGAGTTCGGTCTCGTGGCAGGCCCGCGGGTTGACCAGGCAACTGGTCAGCTTGCCGCCGAAGGTATGATCCAGGCAGGCCTGGTTGCAGCCGATGCAGGTGTTGATTTCATCCGCGCGACCGGCAGCGGCCTTGTTGACGAAGTCCGGGTCGGCGAGAAACGGTCGGGCCATCGAGACCATGTCCGCATCGCCCTCGGCCAGCACCGCCTCGGCCACTTCCGGGGTGTTGATGCGGTTGGTGGTGATCAGCGGAATGCTCACCACGCCGCGCAACTTGGCGGTGACTTTGCTGAAGGCCGCACGCGGCACCTTGGTGGCGATGGTCGGAATGCGCGCCTCGTGCCAGCCGATTCCGGTGTTGATCAAGGTCGCGCCGGCCTGCTCGATGGCCTTGGCCAGCAGCTCGATCTCGTCCCAGGTGCTGCCCCCCTCGACCAGGTCGAGCATCGACAGGCGGAAGATGATGATGAAGTTAGGCCCTACCGCACCGCGTACCCGGCTGACGATTTCCACTGCCAGGCGCATGCGGTTTTCATAACTGCCGCCCCAGCGGTCGGTGCGGTGGTTGGTGTGCGCGGCGAGGAACTGGTTGATGAAGTAACCTTCCGAACCCATGATTTCGACGCCGTCGTAACCGGCACGCTGAGCCAGTACCGCGCAGTTGACGAAGTCGGCGATCTGCTTCTCGATGCCCGCCTCATCCAGCTCTTTGGGCTTGAACGGGTTGATCGGCGCCTGGATCGCGCTAGGTGCCACCTGCCGTGGGCTGTAGGCGTAGCGCCCGGCGTGCAGGATCTGCAGGCAGATCTTGCCACCAGCGGCGTGCACCGCCTCGGTGACGATGCGGTGCTTGTCGGCCTCTTCCTCGGTGCTGAGCTTTGCCGCACCGGAATACACCCCGCCTTCATCATTGGGCGCGATGCCGCCCGTGACCATCAGGCCAACGCCGCCCCGGGCGCGCTCGGCAAAGTACGCGGCCATGCGCTCGAAGCCGCCTGGGCGCTCTTCGAGGCCGGTGTGCATCGAGCCCATCAGGGTGCGGTTGCGCAAGGTGGTAAAGCCCAGGTCCAGCGGAGCAAGCAGGTGCGGGTAGCGGTCGGCGGCCATGGAAAGGTCCCCTGATGGCGTGATCACGGAATGCGGGCACCTCACTGGGTGGCGGGCCCCGTCGTTTGTCTGCCTGCGACATTAAACAGCCGTTTGAACGGGCTCAATGATCGAAACTGACAAGTTATTGATCCTGGCGCACAGCGAGACTGCTGAGGGCTGACGCATAGGCCCGACCGGTATCAATACCCCTACACTGCCCCCCTTTACTTGCTTGCGGGGCATAGGGGGAGCCTCTTTGCATGCCCGTTCCACCTTGCAACTCATCCCATCGATCGAATCTTGGCGATGTCCTTGCTTGGAGGGGCTCCGAACATCCGGCTGTATTCTCTGCTGAACTGTGACGGGCTCTCATAGCCCACCGTGAACCCGGCCGTGGAAACATCCAGCCCTTCTGAAATCATCAACCTTCGTGCGTGCTGCAAGCGCAGTTGTTTCTGGTACTGCAACGGGCTCATCGCGGTGATTGCCTTGAATCGGTGGTGAAGCGTGGAATTACTCAAATTGACATAGCTCGCCAACTCATCGATGTGCAACGGCTGCGCATAGTTGTTGTTCAACCATTCGATAGCTCTTGTCACTCGATGGGTCTGACTGTCGTTGATGGCTATCTCATGTAATCGCTGGCCCTGCTGGCCTTTGAGCAACCGGTAGAATATTTCCCTGAGGGCTAGCGGAGCCAATGCCGGGATATCGGAGGGCACATCCAACAGACGTACCAGTCGCAACATGGCATCAAGCAATGGGGTATCAATCCTGTCCAGATAGAGGCCGCGGCGAGATGGCTGGCTGGGTACGCCGATCGGGCTGACATCGGCAATCAGCTGAGCGATTTCTGCCGGGTCGATATCCAGGCGAATGCAGAAGTAGGGCCTCTGTGGAGAGGCCTCGATCACTTGCCCAGCCAGAGGCAGTGTCACAGAGACAACCAGATAGTTCAGTTGATCGTAGGTATAGCTTTCATCCCACAACTGGATCTGTTTCCGGCCCTGTACAATTATGCACAATCCCGGTTTATGAACCGTATGGATGACGTCTGTTGGCGTGTCGCTGCGTATGAAATGCAACGGATCAATCGCCGTTTGATAGACGCCGTATGTCGGAGCAAAACGTTGCATCGCTGATGCCAGTTCGGCCCTGAGGCGTGTCAGCTCATCGTCCAGATCACTCACTACCGTTACCTCCCCGTTCGGCTGTCCCGATTGCAGAGGATAGGTGGGTTCGCATCCATTTGGGTAGATGCCGAATGGATCATTTGATCTGCCAAAAGCCCGGTTTTTCCGGGCTTTTGGCGCAGCCCAGGCACATCAGGCATTGATGACTCGGTCCGAACCGTCCTCGGCTACACGCCGGTCGTTGAGTCGGTCTGCACCGTCCTCGGCGACCCGACGGCCATTGAGTCGGTCTGCACCGTCCTCGGCAACCCGACGGCCATTGAGTCGGTCTGCACCGTCCTCGGCGACCCGACGGCCATTGAGTCGATCTGCACCGTCCTCGGCAACCCGACGGCCATTGAGTCGGTCTGCACCGTCCTCGGCAACCCGACGGCCATTGAGTCGGTCTGCACCGTCCTCGGCAACCCGACGGCCATTGAGTCGGTCTGCACCGTCCTCGACCAGGATTGGTGCACACAGGTATTTGCAAGGTTTATGGGTCCAGTTGCCTTGCTCTTTGGCTGGAAGCGCCATCGAACTTGCGCTCAGAACAGTTAAGGCGACTCCAATCATCATTTTGTTAACATTTTTCATGACAGCGACTCCGAAATTAGCGATGGATTCGTTGCCGGTTGTCAGTGCAATGCGTGACGTTGATGCCTGTATGCTTCTAGGCTTGGTCGCTCTGATGGCCGGCAGCAGCAGTGGGTTCGCTTGCTGCTTGGGCTCAGATTAAGGCGGCGGTAATGAACCCGTTATGGGTTTCCTGCGATGATTTTGCACATTCCTGCGGCGAGGCATCTCGGGGCTCAGGCTTCAGGCAGGAGCAGGCATCCCTTTCCCAGGCTTTGCATAAAGAGCCTAATACAGTTAACCGCTGTTCAACGATTGACATCCAGGACACGCTTGCCGCGGGTATGCCCCCCTGAGCTCAGCGTTATAGCGTCGGTCACCTTGGAAAGTGGCATCACCTCAACCTCGACGCGCAACTTCTCCTCAGCAATCAATTGCGCGATCTGTGCTAACTGGCGCCCGTCCGAACGGGTAGCGAAATGTTTGCCGACAGCGTCGTGTTCAAGCGCCTTCTGCGGGTCGGGTGGGCTGACGGTAGATACAAGTACACCTCCTCGTTTGACAATCGTCCACGAACGGTCTTGCGTTTCTCCTCCTACCAGGTCGAGAACAACATCGATCTCTTCAGCCACGTCTTCGAACCGTTGCGCGGTATAGTCAATGACCTGCTGCGCCCCGAGTGAAAACAGGTAGTCTCGGTTGCCGGCCGAGGCCGTTGTCAATACATAGGCACCGGCCAGGCGAGCCAGCTGTACGGCGAAACTTCCTACACCTCCCGCAGCCCCGTGAATCAACACTGTTTGACCCGACTGTAGGTTGGCGTGTTCATGCAGTGCTTGCCAGGCGGTAAGCGCTGCAGCAGGAATGCCACTGGCGTGGAGGAGCGGCAGGCCGGCGGGCTTATGCGCAAGCCTGTCGGCGGCTACCACGGCCTGAGTCGCGTAGCCACCGACTATGCCTATGAAACCGAATACCTCATCCCCCACAACAAACCCGTGGACATTTTTGCCAACCGCTGCAACGGTACCGGCAACCTCGACCCCCGGCGTATAGGGCAAAGACAATGGGATGAATTGCTTCATTGCCCCTGAGAGGATCTTCCAGTCAATCGGGTTGACTCCACTCCCCGCGACATTGATTAAAACCTGGTCGTCATTGGGCACCAAATCTGGGACATCTTTGAGTTCCAACCCCTGAACCTGACCGTACTGTGCCACTTGGATAGCTTTCATAGTTTTTCCCATTGGTAAGGTGATGATGCCCCAGATGCTCTGTGGTGCTGCACTTCGACTACTGACGACGGGCGTCCAAGCTGAAGCGGCCTGCACCAAAAAAGCCACGGTCTGCAGCAAGCCACCGGCCATCGCGATGTTCTTGAAGAAATGGATGAACTGGGCCTGGTCGGCCAGCGCGCTGTGGAAAATCGCTGCGGTGAGAACACTGAACAACGCCAGTACGACTGCAGCAGTTCGGGTGAGAGTGTGGCTCCATACGCCTTTGCTTAATAGCCGGTTAGTTTCGGCATTTATGTTCGAATAAATAGAAAAGTTGTATCCGGTTCGTGCAGCCCTCAGACAGTCCAGGATCGGGCAAAGGGCTGACATAAGTCGCAGATCAATCATGCAGGATCGTGCATGACCGTCGCAGGAATCACATAACGCTGTTCCCCCCAGGATTCTTACTCTTGCCTTAACACCTGCCGTTCAGCAGGTGCCTCTGAAACCAGGAACAGGAGTGAGAAAAATGCACGGCATCGAACACAAAGTCATCGTGATTACAGGCGCCAGCAGTGGTATCGGCGAAGCCACAGCCCGCCTGCTCGCCAGCAAAGGCGCTCGCGTCGTTCTGGGGGCCCGCCGTACCGACCGCCTTGAAGCCCTGGCCGATGACATTCGTTCAGCAGGCGGTACCGCTGACGTGCTGGCACTGGACGTCACCAGCCTGGACGACATGCAGTCCTTCATCGATTTCGCTGTCGAATTGCATGGTCGCGTCGACGTACTCATCAACAATGCCGGCGTAATGCCACTCTCGAAACTGGAAGCGTTGAAGGTCAATGAGTGGAACCGGATGATCGACGTGAACATTCGCGGCGTACTACACGGTATTGCTGCAACGCTGCCGCTCATGCAACAGCAGCGTGCTGGCCAGATCATCAATATCGCCTCAATTGGTGCCTACGCCGTGAGCCCTACCGCTGCGGTGTACTGCGCCACCAAATATGCCGTCCGGGCAATTTCCGAAGGTCTGCGTCAAGAGGTCGGGGGTGATATTCGAGTCACGGTGATTGCACCAGGCGTTACCGAATCGGAGCTGGCCGACAGCATTTCGGATGAAGGCGGACGCACGGAGATGAGGGAGTTCCGCAAGATCGCGATTCCCGCTGCGGCCATTGCCCGTGCGATTGCCTACGCGGTCGAGCAGCCAGCGGATGTCGACGTCAGCGAGCTGATCGTGCGTCCAACCGCGAGTCCATTCTGATGCTCTATTGACGATAGCGAGGAACAGAGATGGGCAAGCCATATGGAAACCAGAACACATACGTTGGCATGTGGGTGACGGCTGACGGTCGGATCCGCCATGAACTCTTGCCCGGGGGCCGCTACGACGAAGCACGCGGTCGGCAAGCAAGTGCTTACCAAGGCCGCTATTGGTTGGAGGGTGATCACATCGAGTATGTCGATGACACTGGATTTACCGCTGATGGTGAGTTTCGCAACAATGTGTTGTACCACGCCGGGATGGTTTTATACCCCGAACGTTGAAGCGCAAGCCGGAATGGAGACATTCCGGCTTTGTCGTGACTCTGAACCCTGAAAGCCCTGCCGTTGCGTCCAGAGTGTGTTCTCACTGCCGTGACCAGATCAGGTGAAATACACCGCACTCTGTCCGCCTTGAACCTGTACCTGTCAGTACGGCACCCAGGAAGCGAGGCAGCTTTTATCCTGCGCACTCGCCAAAAAAGAGGGAGGACAATATGACCATGGATGTGACAGAGCGGACTTCTGCCCATGGTTTGGAGGCACACATCCGGGGCAAGCGAATTGCCGCTTCGGACGTGCTGGCCGACCGGGACATCTTGGTGCAGATTTTCAACCGGGAACGTGAGGAAGGTAACTTCATCGTCCCAGCGGTGGCCGAACCCTTGCTGGTCTGGATCATTTCGGGAAACGCTGCCGTACAGGAACGTGAGCTTGGGGGCCAATGGGAAACCAGCGAAGTTGCTAAAGGCGATTTCTTTTTGACCACTTCGGCGCAACCGTATGAGATGCGTTGGAACGTCTCCAGCGCAGACGACTTTGAAGTCATGCACATCTATCTCGGTGTCCCGCTCCTGGAAAAAGCCATCCATGAAATACTGGGCGGGCCTGTCGAGGCCGTTCGCCTGCGGGAAGTGTCAGGCGGGCGTGACGAAGGACTGTCGGTACTGCTGGAGCAGGTTCGGCTGGAACTCATGGGACGTGGCGCGAGCCCGCTGTATTTGCAGGGTCTGGCCCAATGCATCGCCGTCTACCTTGCCCGCAATTACCTGGATAGCTCAGCGGACGATCGCCCACGCCGCAACGCTCTCCCTGCGTACAAGTTTCGGCGCGTGCTGGCGGCCATGGAAGCCGATCTGGCAAGGGACTTCAATTTAAGGCAGTTGGCCGAGGTTGCCGGGATGAGTGAATGCCACTTCAGCCGAATGTTCAAAAAAGCCGCCGGATATTCACCCTTGCAGTTCTTCATCAGGTTGAGGATGGCTCGGGCCCGGCAGCTTCTCCTCGAGACCGATCAGAGCATCATCGATGTAGGCCTGGAGGTTGGGTATAGCAGTCACAGCCATTTCTCACAGGTGTTCAAACGCGAGGTGGGCGTAACGCCCACGCAATACCGCCAATAGGGGAACATGATGCCGTATAGAAGCTCGGCGAACGCATCGGTTTTTGTTACCGACCGCCCAGTGTGCCTTCAAGATCCCTCCAGCCGACAGCCAGGGGCTCAGCGAAGCGGCAACCGTGCAGCGGCGTTGCGTAAGCGCGAGCGACACCTTAACTGGCCAACGCAGGAAACGGCGCATTCAGTGCAACGGCAGCCCGGACCGGGTCGAAGTACTCACGGATAAAGGCAAGCTTGCCGTCCTTGACACGCACGAAGAGCACATACTCCTGTTCATAGATGCGCCGGGCGTCAGGTTCGACTTTTTCGAATGGTCAGGAGGATCGGGCCTGAGCCTTAAACCGTTCGATCAGCCATTTCGAGGCCGGGCCGGGAGGCGTGTCGGTGCGGTAAATAACATCGAACGCGTAATCGCCGCCAAAGCAGTCGGGCAGTTCGACTTGCACGAGGCGTCCGGTGGCCAGGTCATCGCGAACCATGTCTATCGGCATGTTGCCCCAGCCGATGCCTTCGCGAAGCAGCATGTGCTTGGCGCCCAAATCCGCCAGGCGCCACGTGCGTGTGCCGACCACCGCGAATTCCTGATCTTCAGTGAGCCGTGAGCGATCTGTCAGGACCAGTTGGACATGTGCGCGACCTGAGCCCGGCGGGTGTGGGCCCGGTTGCGCCAACGGATGGTCAGGCGCGGCCACCGGAACCAGCGCCACCTTACCTACGCCGATACGTTCAATGCCATCAATGCTTGTGGACAGAGGGCCACTCACACCCAACGTGGCGCCACGGTCGAGCACCCGTTGGGTCACTGCGCCAAGCGCCTCTATATGCAGGTGTAGGGATACGGTTGGAAACGTTACTCGGAAGGCTTTCAGCGCATCGACCATACGCTCGCGAGGCAACATTACGTCAAGCACGAGATGCACTTCGGCTTCAAGGCCATGCAGCAAACCGCGAACCTTGGCGCGCAGCCCGTCAATGCTGCTGTAGATGGTGCGCGCCTCGGCCAGCACTGTCCGGCCGGCGTCGGTCAATTGCGGCTTACGGGTGGTTTTGCGATCAAAAAGGCTGACGCCCAGCTGCAGTTCCAGGTTGGCAATGGAGTAGCTCACCACTGAAGTGGCGCGATGCAACTTGCGCGCTGCTCCAGCAAAACTGCCGACATCGACTACTGCAAGAAATACCCGCAGTTGATCGAGCGTTGGGGTACCCGGGTCTGAAATCATTGCTCTTCTCTCGAACGTTCCGACTCATATTATCTGAGGTTTGCAGGTAAGCCAGCGGGTCAAAGCCCCGATGAGCCAGGTGCCCCTGTGTTTACTCCGCTCCTCGATGGCGGGGTTGGCTGGCGATTCAAAGCATGATTCGCGCTTACGGACCGAGGGACTGCATATCGGCGCAAAATCCCGACAGCCTCGGCAAGCTTACGAAAGCCTCTCTCTGCGCGTTGCGCGACAGTAAAGCCGTCCCTTACAGGCTAGAGCCGGCGAATGTCTCCTCGGCTCACAACGCAGGAGAGCATCATGACTACTATCACGCCCAACATTCCCCATGAAGTCGAAGGCAAAGTCGCGCTGGTCACCGGCGCCGCCAGTGGCATCGGCAAGGCAATTGCGCTTTTGCTGCATGCACGTGGCGCCAAGGTCGTTGCCGAAGATATCGACCCTGCCGTAGAAGACCTCGCACGTCCAGGGCTGGTCCCACTGGTGGCGGACATCAGCGAAGATGGCGCTGCAGAACGTGCCGTCGGCCTTGCCGTCGAGCGGTTCGGCCGGCTGGACATCCTGGTGAATAACGCCGGGATCATCATCAACAAACTGGTCATCGACATGACCCGCGAAGACTGGGAGCGCATCCAGGCGGTTAATACCACCGCGGCCTTTCTGCATTGCCGCGAGGCAGTCAAGGCAATGATGCCTAACAAGTCCGGCGCAATCGTCAATATCGCCTCCTATGCCGCCTACTTCGCCTTTCCAACCATCGCGGCCTACACCGCCTCCAAGGGTGCGCTGGCACAGCTGACCCGTACGCTGGCACTCGAAGCCATCGAGTACGGTATCCGCGTCAATGCCATCGGCGTCGGCGACGTGGTCACCAACATCCTCAATGACGTGGTCGAAGACGGTCCTGGCTTTCTTGCCAAGCACGGCGAAGCGGCCCCCATCGGCCGTGCCGCACAGCCGGAAGAAATTGCCGAGCTCGTCGCGTTTCTCGCGTCCGAACGGGCCAGCTTCATGGTCGGTTCGGTTGTCATGGCCGACGGCGGCATGACCGTGACCGCCGGTTGATCGGTCTATCACCCATAAAGGAGCCCATAGCATGCTCACAAAGCTCGCGTTCTTCACCGCACGCCCCGGGCAAAGCGGTGCCCTCGGCCAGCGCCTGTTGGCGCTGGTCGGCCCCACACGGCAGGAGCCTGGCTGCGTCCGTTACGACATCTACCAATCGGGCGACTCGGTCGAGGGTTGGCTCGTTTACGAGGACTGGCACTCGTCCGAGGCCTTTGACGGACATCTGCAGACACCTTATGTGCAGGCCTTCATGACCGAACTCGACACGTTCTGCAGCGAGGTCCCCAAGGTCCATACGTTCGAGCGGCGCGCCTAGACGATCAAGCACTGAACCCGACCACTTGCAGGAGGACCCTCCCATGAGTACACAGAACACCTGGCTGGTAACCGGCTGTTCCACCGGTTTTGGCCGCCACATTGCAGCCCATTTGCTCAAGCAAGGCGAGCGCGTGGTTGTCACCGCACGCAAGACCGAACAGGTGCAGGATCTCGCCAGCCTCGGCCAATCGCTGGTACTGCCACTGGATGTAACCGATGCCGAACAGGCCAAGGCCGTGGTGGCTGAAGCTGAACGCGTATTCGGCAGGGTGGATGTACTGGTCAACAACGCCGGTATCGGTTACTTCGCCGCTGTCGAGGAAACAGACCCGCAGGCGGCGCGCCGCCTGTTCGACGTTAACTTCTTCGGCACCTCCCATATGATCCAGGCAGTGCTGCCCGGCATGCGCCAGCGGCGTCAGGGCATGATCGTGAACCTGACCTCCATAGGTGGGCTCGCGGGCTTCCCCGCAGTAGGCTACTACTGCGCGAGCAAGTTCGCTGTCGAGGGGTTATCGGAAACCTTGCGTGCTGAGCTTGAGCCCCTGGGGATCGGTGTCATGACGGTCGAGCCCAGCGCATTTCGCACCGAATGGGCAGGCTCATCGGGTGAAGTGCCGGAACCGATAGCGGATTACGAGGTTACCGCAGGTAAGGCGCGCCGTGCCTACCACGCTTCGGTCGGCAAGCAGGAGGGGGACCCGGCCCGTGCAGCTGCGGCGATTCATACTGCGGTTACTTCGCCTCAGCCACCACACCGCCTGCTGCTGGGCAACAGAGCATTCGATGTGGCGATGGCCAAGCTGTCCGCCATGCGTACGGAGTTCAGCCTCTGGGAAGCCACCGCTCGCGGCGTCGATTTTCCAGCGTCCCAGGTTTGAGAACCAGCGGCTCGCTTCCCGAGCCGCCATCCAAACGAACTGGCGGATTGCCTGTACGGCAATTCATGTTGTGTTGAGCGCTGAAGCTGAAGATGTTCTCCAAAGCGCGAGCGAGCGGCTGCCCGCCCTCAAGGTGAGGTCAGGATCACCACGTAATGGCCTTGGGTCAGCGGCTCGCCGCGCCCGTCGACCAGCCTGTAGGCCTGGTCGACCGTGGCCCCCTGATCGACGCGTACCGCCTGCACCGGCAGTGCCTGGCCGTCCACGCCCTCAATGCCGATGAGGCTGTCACGCGCCAGCGCCGGACAGTCATCCATGCGCCAACCGGCACTGCCCACGGTAGTCGTGCAGGACGGCTCGACGATGCTGCCAGTGAACTGCAGCATGCCCGAGGCGACGACGGCGCCTGCCTGGGCCTGACCGACCAGGGCCAGACTCATTGCAACACTCAATGCGAATCGCTTGCCGCTCATGGTTTCCACTCCCCGATACCCACGTTTGAGCCTATCGGATGAGCAGGGACCGGGCCGTCTGCGCGCGTGAGGCAGTTCACAAAGCAGGCATTTAAACCACGCGGCAATTTAAGAAACGTCTCAAAGCCGGGGGCGGCCCAGCTGTCTAGGATGCCCAGGCCCTTCCCAGTCACCCTCACCGGAGCCCTGCCCTGACCATGTCGCGCTTGCTTCATACCCTCTCGCGCCCAGCCATGGCGGCGCTGGTCCTGCTGGGCCTGGCGTCCGGTGCCTGGGGCCAGCTCAAAGTCGAGGGCACACGCCTCATTTACCCAGGCTCGAACAAGGAAGCAAGCATCAGCGTGGTCAATCGCAGCGACCTCGACACCGTCATGCAAAGCTGGGTCAGCAGTACCGACGAAAGCGCCGATGCGCCCTTCGCCATCGTCCAACCGTTGGCATTGATACCGCCCAACGGCCGGCACATGCTGCGAGTGCTGTACGCCGGCAAGGGCCTGCCCGAGGACAGGGAGTCACTGTTCTGGCTGAACATCCTCGAGATCCCGCGCAAACCCGAACAGGCCAATACCCTGCAATTCGCCGTTCGCCAGCGCCTGAAGCTGTTCTACCGCCCTGCCGGCCTGCCAGGCTCGGCCAGCGAGGCGGTCGAGGGCCTGGCATGGCGCGCACGTCAGCCTGGCCTGATCGAAGTCAGCAACCCGAGTGCCTTTCATGTTTCGCTGGTCAACCTCCAGCTCGACAGCCCCGGGCAGTCGCGCCAGCTTGCGGACTACGTCCTCCTGCGCCCGGGGGCATCGCTGACCCTCGAGGCGCCCTCGCCCCTGCCCGCGCAAAGTCGCGTGGCGTTCAGCGAACTCACCGATATCGGCCTGCAGAAGCGCCACCACATCGCGCTGCCGTGAACACACCGCCACAGGATACCCACTCATGAACCTGATCCGGAAACACTTGCTTGGCCTGCTTTTCGTCGCCGCCAGCTGCCCCGCCACCAGCTACGCGCTGTCCTGCAAGCTGGACCCGTCCATGGCGACGGTATTCAAGGAGGCACTGGGCACTGCACTGGCGGTACCGGCCGACGCGCCTGACGGCACGATCATCTGGGAGTCGGCACCACACTCGCTTCCGGTCATCTGCGCCGACGACTATGAAACCGGCATCAAGGAAGATGTCTATTTCTATGTCAACCCGGCCAAAGCCAGTATAGGCAAGGGCATACGGGTCGGGATTCGCTACGGCTCGCAGAAAATCACTCAGACTTCGGGCGCCGTCACCACTGGCTACAACTCGTTTCATGGTTGCGACTGGGCGAACTGTACAGGCTGGTACAAGGCCCGCTTCACCCTGAATTTTACGGTGTTCATCGAAAAGTACGGCGCAACGCCAACCAACGGACAAGCCAGCACGCTCAGCGAATACCGGGTATTCCAGCTGGACGGCGGGTACATGCTCAACCCCAAACCCGACAGCAACCTCAACTATGTCGTCACCGGCATGAACAACATCCGCTTCGTGCCTTGCTCTCCCGAGTTGACCATCTTGCCTTCGGTGGTCAATTTCCGCCGGGCCCTGGCCAGCTCGGCACAGGTCGGCCAGGTCGCCAGCTCGGCCAGTTTCAGCCTCGACCTGACCAGATCCTGCGACACGCCCTACACCGTCAGCGCCCGCTTCACCCCGGTCGCTGGCAGCGCCAGCGTCATCGACAAGCTGCTGGTGCCCGCCAACAACACCTCCGTCGGCATTGCCCTGACCCAGCAGGACAGCAACCAGCCGGTGCCTTTCGCCACCTGGTTCAAGCTGGCCGACCTGGCTGCGCCGGGCGTGATCCACAACCCGTTCCGCGCCGACCTGATCTGGCGCTCGGCGCCCATTTCCGGTCCGTTCGAAGCCACGGCGCTGGTCGACCTGTACTACCAGTAAAACCTTCGGCCAGGCGGCCTTTAAGGATCGTCTGATGTCCAGTTGCCAGCGGCCTGCCTAAATTTGCGGGATGCGACTCAAAGCCTACCTGCAACAGATCAACCCCCTGCTCTCCAACCCCGAGGCAGCACGCCGCCTGCTTCGGTTGCTGGCGATCGTGCTATCGGCCGGCATTCTCGGCGCGGCCTACAATTTCCTGTCCTTTACCTTCAACACCGATATCGCTCGGCGCCATGGTGCCATGAGCAGCGCGATCGCCGAGGCCCATACCTTCTTCACCAACCGCGAGGCGCTGCTGGAGAGCCTGAGCCTGGCAGCCGTGCGTCAAACGGCGCCGGGTGTCGACTGGCTGCCCCTGGCACCGGGCGAGGAAGTGCACCTGCAACTGGGCAGCCAGCCGGGCAAACGCTGGAGCCTGTGGCTGACCCAGCGCATGTGTGCCTACCTAGAGGCCCGGCGGGTCAACCTGCTGTATGTCGACACAGCGGCTCAGGCCCCCATGCGCTGGTTGTACAACGCTGACGCCCAGGCCTCGCTGCCTTCGCCCGCCCTGCTGGAGCAGTTGCGCGCTGCGGAACTGCGGGCCACGGCCCCTCGGGAACTGTGGCTGGCCGACCAGGGCGCCCAAGGTTCGCGCCTGTTCATCTTCCTGCGCCTGGACGCACGCGACCCGGACTCTGGCTGGCTAGGCCTGGAAATCGACAGCCAGGCAGTGTCGCCGTCGCTCGAGGATGCCAGCGCGGGTAAATTCATGATGTTCAATGCCGACGGCATGCTGGTGTTCACCAACACCCCAGGCCCGACGCTGGACCGTTCGCTGCGCCATCCCGTGGGTAACAACTTCTTCGGCTTCGCCGGCCAGGGGCTCCTGCCGGAGTACCTGGTCATCAGCAAGCCGTTGATGTCCTCGGACTGGCAACTGGTTTACGCGATCGACCTGTCCGCGATCCTTGCCGGTCTGTGGCAGCAACTGCTCGGTGCCCTGCTGTTCTGCGTGCTCAGCATCACCTTGATACGGGTGTTGATCCAGCGGTTCGACCAGCGCTTGTTCACCCCTACGGTCGAACGCATCCGTGCACTGGTGGAAAGCGAGATATTCAGCCGTGACGTCATCGAAACCGCCCCCGTCGCCCTGTGCGTGTTGCGCCGTAGCGATGGCCAGGTGGTGCTGGAGAACCACCTGGCCCAGCAGTGGCTGGGCCAGGACCCGGCACGCGGCGCGCGCAGCGCGCAATGGATCGAGCAGGCTTTCGAGCGACCCGAAGGCCAGTGCAGCGACTATTTCGAGAGTGCCGAAGGGCGCCACCTGTACCTGAGCTGCTCGCCAACCCGCTACAAGGGCGAGCCGGTGCTGCTTTGCGCGTTCAGCGACATCAGCGCACGCAAGCAGATCGAGGCCGCGCTGGAGGACGCCCGGCGCGCGGCCGACACCGCCAACGAAGCAAAGACCCAGTTCCTGGCGACCATGAGCCACGAAATCCGCACACCGTTGTACGGCGTGTTGGGTACCCTGGAGCTGCTGTCGCGCACCGTGCTCGACGCCCAGCAGCGCGATTACCTGCGGGCAATCGAAGGCTCCTCGTCAACCTTGCTGCAGTTGATCTGCGACGTGCTGGACGTGTCCAAGATCGAGGCCGGTCAGCTGGCCCTCGAACTCAGCGAGTTCAGTGCCCCGGACCTGGTCCGCGAGGTGGTCCAGGGCTACAGCGCGGCAGCCAGGAGCAAGGGGCTGCAGCTCTACAGCTGCCTGGACCCACGCCTGCCGGAACACCTGATCGGCGACGTCAACCGGATCCGCCAGATCCTTAACAACCTGCTGAGCAATGCGGTCAAGTTCACCGATTGCGGCCGCGTGGTGCTGCGGGCCAGGCTGCTCAACCGCGACGGCGAACGCTCCTGCCTGTTGTGGCAGGTCTCGGACACGGGCAAGGGCATCGCTGAACAGGACCAGCCGTTCATCTTCGAGCCTTTCTACCAGACCGAAGGCCATAGCCAAGTCATTCCCGGCACCGGGCTCGGCCTGCCGATCTGCCAGCGCCTGACGCAATTGATGAATGGCCAGCTGCGCCTGGTCAGCGAGCTGGGCCTGGGCAGCAGCTTCAGCCTGACCTTACCCCTGGAAGTGGCGTCAGGCCGCACCAGCGCCCCGTTCAACCTGCTGGGTGAACGCATTCACGTGGTATCGCCCGTACACGAACTGGCTGAAGCCATCAGTGGTTGGCTCTGCCGCTGGGGGGCGCGTGCGCAGGTCGGCGCGCCGGCGCCAGGCAGCGCCCTGCCCGGCGAACTGCTGGTCGAGCTGCATCCCGGCACTGTCGAACGCTGGCTGGTCGCCGAATGGCCCGGCCCGCGAATCCTGGCCAGCGCCCAGGACTGCTGGGAGGCGCGGCACGAGGCCGGTCACTGGCAGGTCAACCTCAACGACCTGGGCGCCCTGCACCATGCTGTCGGCCAGGCCCAGGGCCTGCGCCGTCCCAGGGACCCCGCCGCGCCGGCCCCCTTGACCGAGCCGCTCGGGCTGCACGTGCTGGTTGCCGAGGACAATGTCATCAACCAGTTGATCCTGCGCGACCAGCTCGAGGAGCTCGGCTGCAGCGTGACCTTGGTCAGCGATGGCGAGCAGGCCTTGCAAACCTGGCAGCGCGAGCATTTCGACCTGCTGCTGACCGACGTCAACATGCCCGGCACGAACGGCTACGAACTGACCCGGGCCCTGCGCCAGTTGGGCTGCACCCGCCCCATCGTCGGCGCCACTGCCAATGCCCTGCGCGGCGAGGAAGAACTGTGCCTGGCCGCCGGCATGGATCGCTGCCTGATCAAGCCCTTCAACCTGCAAGTCCTGTTCAACTGCCTGGCCCCGTATCGAGGTAGCCCTTGAAGACCTTTAACATCCTGATCGTCGAAGACCACCCCTTCCAGCATATGTACCTGCAACACTTGTTCAGCGAGCTTGGCAGCTTCAACCTGGAAGCAGCCCGGGATGGCCAGGAAGCGCTGGAGCGCCTGCGCCAGCGTGACTTCGACCTGGTGCTGACCGACCTGCTGATGCCCGGCATGGACGGTGTGCAATTCATCCAGCACCTTGCCGGCCTGCGCCACAAGCCAGGCCTGGCGATCATGAGCGTGGCCTCGCGGCGCATGCTCATGGCGGCGAGCCTGGTGGCCAAGAACCTCGGCGTGGACGTGCTCGGGCTGATCTCCAAGCCGGTCGAACCCGCCGCGCTGCGCAGCCTGATCGACCAATTGCAGTTGCACCATCAGGCACCGGCCCAGGCGGTACCGGCCGCGCCCGAGTTCGATCGCCAGACCTTGGTCGATGCCTTGAACAACCGAGCTTTTCAGGCCTGGTTCCAACCCAAGAAGTCCTTGCACAATGGTCGCATCGTCGCGGCAGAGGCCTTGGTGCGCTGGATGCACCCGGAGCAAGGGGTGTTGCTGCCAGGCACCTTCCTGCCAACGATCAATGCCTTTGGCCTGGAGGAAAGGCTGCTGTGGGTGATGCTCAAGCAAGCCATGGATGCCCAGGCGCGCTGGCGCGAACGGGGCTATGACATCCCGGTTTCGATCAACCTGCCGACCCACCTGCTGAACAGCCATGACCTGGCCGACCGGCTGCTGGAATTCGTCCTGCACCACCAAGGCGTGCCCGGCAAGCTGTGCTTCGAGCTGATGGAATGCTCCATTCCCGAAGAGCTGAGCAACTTCTATGCAGGCGCCTGCCGCTTGCGCATGAAAGGTTTCGGCCTGTCCCAGGACGACTTCGGCAAAGGCTACAGCTCGTACATGAGCCTGGTCTCGACGCCCTTCACCGAACTGAAGATAGACCGGGCGCTGGTGCAGCGTTGCGATGAAAGCGAGAGCCTGGCCTCGGCCTTGGCCAGCATCGTTGCCCTGGGTCGCAAGCTCGGGCTCACCGTGGTCGCCGAAGGGGTCGAGACGCCTCAGGAGCTCGAAATGCTGCGCAAGGTCGACTGCAACCAGGTGCAGGGCTTTTTGATCTCCCATGCCGTGTCGGCGGAACAGTTCCAGCGCCTGCTGCACAACGACGGTCCCCCGTCAGCCTACTGACCGGCTGTAACTCTCAGCGCCGGCCGGGCATCAAAGGTAATATTCGTTGGGTATCGATGCCCCCACGCCCTTGCGGACCCTTGCATGAAACAGTACAACGCCCTGCTGGAAAACCTGGCCCGCAGCTCTCTGCGCCTGAACAAAGGCATGACCGTCCTGCTGGGCCTGGCGCTGCTGCTGGCCGGCTTCAGTCTCTGGTCGCTCGAGCGCCTGATCGACGAACACAGCGACACGGTCAGCATCCACTTCGCCCGGCTGATGGAGAATGTACAGGAGCAGGAAACCTTCCTTGAGGCCCTCGTGCAACGCAGCGCCAAGGGGGAGTTGCTCGACTACCCACGTGCGCTCGAGCCGGCGCTGGCACCCATGCCCGAGGAAGGGCCGGACATCTACAAGGGCCAGATCTTTCCATTTTCCATGCCGTTCAGCCTCAAATTCGACCCACGCAACCTGGCTGACCGCGAAGTATCGGACATCTTCACCCTGGGGGCGAACCTGGCCAGCTTCTACAGCATGTTCTGGTCGGCCTCTCCGTACCGTTCGCCACAGGTGTTCCTGTTCTCGCCGGATGCCCGTTACGACATCACGGTTCCCGCCGCAGGACGCGGGCGGGGCAAGCTGGAGAATGAACCGTTCATCGATGTGATCAGGCAGGTCATTGTGCGCCAGCCTCAGGACAAGGACTGGGGCCCAGGCAGCAGGATCGTCTGGCGCAGCTATGTCGAGCAGCCGGACCAGGCCTCCCCGCCACGCGTGCTGGCCTACGCCAACGTCCCCCTGCGCTCGGGCAAGGCAGAGGGCCAAGCCACGCAAGTTGCATCGCTGGTGGACCTGGCCCAGATCGATGATTTCGAACGCATCATGGACTGGACCGTGTATGACCACTTTAACCTCATCACCCCATCCGGCGAGGTGCTGATCGGCGCGCCCGCGCCCCTGAAGGGGGTGCATGAAGGTCTCAACATCAAGCCCGAAGGCCTGGTGTTCCGACTCCACGAACAGGCCAACGGTGGCTGGAGTGCGATCTACACCGTGACCTACCGGCACTTCTTCCGTTACGCGTTCTGGTCGCTGGCCGGCATCGCCGCCACGTTCCTGGTCCTCATCGGGCTGGGCCGGGTGGTCATCCGTTGGTATCAGCGCCAGGTCATCCTGCCTGCGCGCGCGGCTCACGAGATCATCACCGAGAGCGAGGCCTTCAGCCGGGTGGTCATCGACACCGCCCCGACCGGCCTGTGCGTGGTCCGCAGCGCCGACAACGAGGTGCTGCTGGAGAACCAGCGGGCGCAGCAATGGCAGGGCACCCGCGAGCTGGTCAGCACCCTCGCCTCGGCAGTGGGCAGCACCCGCAGTGGCGAGCACTATCTGCAGGTCGAAGGCCGCCACCTGCAGGTCGGTTTCGTATCCACCCGCTACCACGGCGAAGACGTGCGCCTTTACGCATTCAACGACGTCACCCGCCATGTCGAGGACGCCCAGGCGCTCGACGAAGCCCGGCGCGCCGCCGACGCCGCCAACACCGCCAAGACCCTGTTCCTGGCCACCATGAGCCACGAGATCCGCACCCCACTGTACGGCGTGCTGGGCACCCTCGAGCTGCTCGGCCTGACGCACCTGGATGCACGCCAGCAAGGCTACCTGCACACTATCCAGCGCTCCTCGGCAACCCTGTTCCAGCTGATCAGTGACGTGCTCGACGTGACCAAGATCGAATCCGGGCAGATGGCGCTCGAACCCGTGCCGTTCTGCCCGCTGGACATGCTCGAAGACACCGTGCGCACCTATCGCGCCTTCGCCGAGCGCAAGGGCCTGTTGCTCTATGCCTGCCATGACGCCCGCCTGCCGGCGCAGGTGGTGGGCGATCCGATACGCATCCGCCAGATCCTCAACAACCTGCTGAGCAACGCCATCAAGTTCACGGACACCGGCCGGGTGGTACTGCGCACCCGCGTGCTGGCGCTCGACGACACCCACGTGCGCCTGCAATGGCAGGTTGCCGATAGCGGCATTGGCATTTCCCAGGCGCAGCAGGCCAGGCTCTTCGAGCTGTTCTACCAGGTCGCCGACGCCTCCAGCGAGGGCGGTGCGGGCCTCGGCCTGCCGATCTGCGGCTGGCTGGCCGACATGATGGGTGGCCAGATCAAGGTGGTCAGTGAGCCGGGCCTGGGCAGCAGCTTTTCCCTCAACATCAGCCTGCCACTGGCCCAGGGGGAGCTGAGCGACTGCCCAAGCGTAGTGCCCGACCCGACCCCGGTGTATGTGCGTGCGCCGATACCGGAGCTTGCCCAGCATGGCGTTGACTGGCTGCAGCGTCTGGGTATCGCCGCGACCCTGACGATTCCCCCCCTGGAGAAGGACAACCACCAGGCCCTGCTGGTAGACCTGCTCGACTGCCCGGACGCTGCCACCTGGCATGGCCAGCGGATCTGCGCCAGCAGCGACGGCCCTGCCCCCGGCGCGTTCATCGACGGCTGCTGGCGGGTGGATCTGCATGACGTGCGGGCCATCGCCCAGCTCATCGCGGTCGTGCGCCAGGGCGGGTCGCCCGCTGACCAGAACACCGCGCATCAGCAACGCGCCGCTCTGCGCCTGCATATCCTGGTGGCCGAGGACAATCCGATCAACCAGGCGATCCTGCAGGAGCAACTCGAGGCGCTGGGCTGTACCACGGTGGTCGCGGCCAACGGCGAACAGGCCATGCAACGCTGGCAGCCAGGCCTGTTCGACCTGGTCCTGACCGACGTAAACATGCCGTTGATGAATGGCTACGAACTGGCCAGGACCCTGCGCCAGCACGACGCCCGGTTGCCGATCATCGGCGTCACCGCCAATGCACTGCGAGAAGAAGGCCAGCGCTGCCTCGAGGTGGGCATGAATGCCTGGATGGTAAAACCTTTGAGCCTGCAGGCGTTGCGCAGCCATTTGGTCCGTCTGTGTCGGCCAGCACTGGCCGAAGCGCCCAGCCGTGCGCAAGCGGACAGCCTCAACGCCTCCCCCTCCCCTGCAGCCACCGATACCGTGCAAGTTTCCGACGCCATGCGCGCGCTGTTCATCACCACCCTGCGCGAGGATATGCAGCAGTTGCGCCTGGCCCTTGAGCAAGGCGACCAGCGGCGCCTTGGCGAGCGCCTGCACAGCATCGCCGGCGCCCTGGGCGCGGTACAGGCCAGGTCCCTGGCCGAGCAGTGCTGTGCACTGGAGTCCGCGCTGGCCGAGTCGCCGCTCGACGCGGCCCTGGCCGATAAGCTGGGGGGGGTGCTGGACAGGCTGTCAGCAATACTCGATGCCCTCGCATAGAATCAACTTCAGCGCTGATAGCGCATGGAAACAACCCTCCCATCCGCACCGGCTAACGGGTCGTCTTTTATGGAAAAACTCAAGGTCATCATCGCCGACGATCACCCCATCGTGCTGCTCGGCGTCCGGGAACTGGTCGAACGCGACCCACGCTTTAGCGTGGTCGGCGAAGCCGTCTGTTCGCAAGGGCTGATCGAACTGCTCGAACGCCAACCCGTGGACATGGTCATCTCCGACTACAACATGCCGGCAGACTCACCCTACGGTGACGGCCTGAAACTGATCGACTACCTCAAACGTCACTATCCCGCCGTCCGCATCCTCGTGCTGACGATGATTTCCAACCCGCTGATCCTGACACGGCTGCAGGAACTGGGCGTGGACGGCGTGATCCAGAAGAGCCAGTTGCATGGCGAAATCGAAAAGGCCCTCAATGCCGTCGCCCGCAACAGCACCTACCGGGCGCCGGCACCGGCAAGGCAATCGGTGATCGCCTGTAACACCGCCATCGATCAACGGGTGGAAAACCTGTCACCCAAGGAATTCGAAATACTGCGCCTGTTTGTTGCCGGACAAAGTGTCAGTGAGATCGCCCGCAGCCAACATCGAAGTACCAAGACCATTAGTGCACAGAAAGTTTCCGCGATGCGCAAACTTGAAGTGAACAGCGATCAGGAATTGTTGGCCTATTGCCTGGCGAGTCATATCTTTAATTAACTAGCGAGCGTCATTGTTCCACCATTAAGATTCGTCTGATGGGCCAGAGAAACCACCTGACTTATTGTGAGCGGGCATTAAGTTGCAGCACTTACTCACTCTCATGTGGACATCAATATGAATAAATTCTCCCTGGCCGCCCTGACCCTCTCGCTCCTGACCGCTTCGGCAGGCGCACTGGCCGTCGAGGCCACCGGGCCAGTCAACGGCGGCAGCGGCAAGATTTCCTTCACTGGCGTGATCAACAATGACGCCTGCTCGGTCGATGGCGCCAACGCCGACCGCGTGATCGCCGTAGACATGGGCAGCGTCTCGATCAAGGACATGGGCACCGCCGAAAACCCGACGGCTGGCCGCGTGACCGGCAAGGACTTCAACCTCAACGTCAACTGCAACCTCGGCACCAAGGTGGCGATGATCTTCGATGCCAACAGCGGCGGCTCGGGCCTGGTGACCGGCAAGAAGGTCCTGGCCCTGACCAAAGGCACCGGCACTGCTGCCAACGTTGGCATTGCCCTGCTCGACCCTAATGGCAACCTGATCGACCTGAGCTCGGCCGCCACCGCCAAGATCCAGAGCGATGTACACGGCACTGGCGCCGAGGGCGGCGACGCTACCCTGAGCTTCTCTGCGGCGTACGTGACCACTGGCGCCGCCGGCACTGCCACCGCCGGTCGTGGTGACGCCACCCTGCCATTCATCCTGCAGTACGAGTAATCACTTCGGCGCTGCTCCCTGCGCGAGGCTGAACAGCCTCGCCACTTCTTCGCCCCCGCAAGGTACCCAACCATGTTGCGTCGTTCTCTGTATCCCGTTCTCGGGTTGCTGGGCATGCTCGTCGCCGCCCAGGCAACTGCCAGCATCTCCCTGAGCGCTACGCGCGTCGTGTTCGACGGTGCGCACAAAGAAGCCAATGTCATCGTGCGCAATGGCAACCAGGAAGTCCTGGTGCAGTCCTGGGTGGATGCCGGCGACAGCGCGCAGGCGCCGTTCGCCATTACTCCACCGTTGGCCAGGGTATTGCCCAAGCAGGAACAACTGCTGCGCATTCTCTATGAAGGCCAAGGCCTGCCGACCGATCGCGAGTCGGTGGTCTGGCTCAATGTCCAGGAAATTCCGCAAGCCAGTACCAAGGCCAATACCTTGCAGTTGGCGGTGCGCCAACGTATCAAGATTTTCTTCCGCCCGGCCAACTTGCCCGGCAACGCCCTGCTGGCGCCCGAACAACTGGTCTGGCAATTGACCCGGCGCGCCGGGAAGCCACAACTGACCGTGAACAACCCCAGCCTGTATCACGTGTCGATGGCCGATATCGAACTTAAGAGCGGGAAACAAACCGTGCTCAGCGCCGATTCGACCATGATCGCCCCTGGCGAACAAAAAACATTCACCTCGGTATTTTCCCAGGTAGACGGACCGTTGACGCTGACGTTCAAGAGCATCAACGACTATGGCGCCCAACATGGATATTTCTTGCGTTTGAACACTGCCCAGCCGGGTAGCGCCAAGCCTGCCGAACCCGCCATCACCTTGTGAAATCGTAGCCCCCACCTTGTGCCCTGGTCGCGTGCGGCCTCCCCGTGCCCCGCCCGTGCCGCGATATGAAATAGGTTTCTGGTATGTCTCTGTCCATCGCCCCCCACCCTGTCGAGGGAGCCGATGCAGGCGCGCACGCGTTCAGTGGCGGCACGCTTCGTCCGGCCTGGAAGCTCAACGCCCTGTCATTGGTCATCTGCACCGCACTGCCCAGCCTTGCATCGGCGCAGGACGCCGCCCACCTGCAGGGCTTCAACACCACCTTTCTGCAGGGCGCGCAATCGGCGGTCGACCTGCAACTGCTGCTGTCGGCCAACAGCGTGCTGCCGGGCAACTACCGGGTAGACCTGTACAGCAACGAAGTGCTGGTAGGCCGGCGTGACATCGAATTCAACCGCCACCCACAGACTGGGCGGGTGGAACCCTGCCTGACCCTGGAACTGCTCGAGCAACTGGGTATCGACATGGACAAGCTCAAGGCACAGGGGCGCTTGGATACCGCCCTGGCCTGCCACGACCTGGCCGCACTGATCGACCAGGCCAGCCTGAGCTACGACTCGGGTCACCTGCGCCTGTCCGCCAGCATCCCGCAGGTCGCCATGAAACGCGGCCTGCGCGGCTACGTCGACCCGCAACTGTGGGACGCAGGGGTGTCTGCTGCGTTCGTGAACTATCAGTTCAACACCAGCCGCAGCGCCGGCGATGCCGAGACCCGCATCGCCAACAACCTGAGCCTGCGCAACGGCATCAACCTGGGCAGCTGGCGCTTGCGCAACGAGTCGAACTTCAGCAGCGGCACCGGGCAGCCGGACACTTTCAAAAGCAACCGCAGCTATATGCAGCACGACGTGACCGCGCTCAAAGGCCAGTTCAGCGCCGGTGACATTTTCAGCGACACCGACCTGTTCGACAGCGTGCGCTACCGGGGCCTGAAGCTGGCTTCGGACGAAGGCATGCGCGCCGACAGCGAGCGCGGCTACGCACCTGTGGTGCGTGGCGTGGCGCAGACCAGCGCCAGGGTCGAGATTCGCCAGAACAACTACGTGCTCTACACCGCCAACGTGCCGCCCGGCCCGTTCGAGATCAGCGACATCTACCCCAGCGGCTCCAATGGCGACCTGGAAGTCACCATCATCGAGGCCGACGGCCGTCGGCGGGTCACCGTGCAGGCCTTCTCCAGCCTGCCGCTCATGGTCCGTGGCGGTCAGGTCAAGTACAGCCTGTCCGCTGGACGCTACAACAGCAACACGGAGGGCCTGGCCACACCGCAGATGCTCAGTACGACGCTGGCTTACGGTCTGACCAACAACGTGACCGGCGTCGTTGGCCTGCAAGCCACGCAAGACTATAAGGCAATGGCCGTGGGCAGCGGCCTGAACACACTGCTGGGCGCCTTCTCGCTCGATGTCACCCACTCCTCGAGCAAGGCCCAGGGCCAGACCACCCAGGGCAACAGCTTGCGGGCGCTATACGCCAAGACGTTCACCGGTACCGACACCAACTTTACCCTCGCGGCCTACCGCTATTCCACCGAGGGCTTCCGTACCCTCACCCAGCATGTCGAGGACCTGAGCGCCAACGCGATCAAGCGCAGTGGCAACTCCAAGACCCGCACCGACCTGACCATCAACCAGAGCCTGGGCCGCAACCGCGCGTTCGGCAGCCTGTACCTGACGGCCACCGACCAGCGCTACTGGAACCGCGGCGGTTCGCAGAGCCTGACCGCCGGATACAGCAACAACTGGGGCGAGATCTCCTACAACCTGGACGTCAGCCGCACCAAGGAGCTGGGGAACTCAGGCCCTTCGGGGCAAGATACCCAGCTCAACCTGTCGGTATCGTTCCCACTCGGCAGCCGCGCCCGCGCACCGAGGGCGTTCGTCACCACCAGCACACAGAAGGGCAACGACACCACCCAGGCCGGCATCAACGGCTACCTGTCGGAGACCAGCGACACCTTCTACTCGATCCAGGGCGGCCACAGCCGCACCAGCGGCAGCTCGGCATCGGCCAACCTGAACACCCGCACTTCGGTCGCCGACATCAGCCTGGGCTATAGCCAAGGGCGCGGCTACGACTCGCAGAACCTGAACATTGCCGGCGCCGTGGTTGCCCACCAGGGCGGCATCAACCTCGGCCAGTCGCTCAGTGAGACCTTCGCCCTGGCCGAAGTGCCGGGTGTGAAGGGCGCAAAGATCAGCAGCTATAGCGGTGTAGAGACCGGGCGCAATGGCTATGCGGTGATCCCAAGCGCCCAGCCCTATCGCGTCAACTGGATCAGCCTGGACACCAGTGACCTGGGGGGCGACATCGAAATCGACAATGCCACCCAGCAGTTGGTGCCTCGCCGCGGTGCCGTGGTGCTTGCCCGCTATACCGGCAAGAGCGGGCGTCGGGTGCAGTTCGAGCTGTTCGACGAGCGCGGTCAACTGATACCGTTCGGGGCCTCGGTCGAGGACGCTGCGGGCCAGCAACTGGCAATTTCCGACCCGAGCGGCAAGGCATTGTTACTCCTGGAACAGGACCAGGGCAGCCTGACCATCAAGTGGGGTGAGCGCCAGTGTTCGGCACCTTACAACCTTCCGGAACGGGACAAGGCAGTTAACTATGAACGTCAGCGCCTGGCTTGCCGGCCGTGACACCCGCTCTTGTCTGCAGAGAATGCTCATAAGCGCGCGGTAGCTTTGGTATGATCAAACACGACTCTGCAAGAAGGCAGCGCAACAAGGATTCCGATGCTGATGAATAAGGCCGCACCATGTCCTTGATTTCCTGCATGGCCACTCCATTTTTAGCGAATACCCACGCTTGATGCGAAAACTCCTGGCAAGCGCCCTGGCGCTGGTGATGATCGCCGCCCTCTGCGGCTATGGCTTCTGGACCCAACAGCGCCCGGAAGGCCACTACCTGTCCGACCTGCGCATCGAACTGGCGCTTAACCATGGCGTGCCGGGCGAGCAAGGCAACCTGCTCGGTGTCGAACCACTGCTGTACCCGGGCGACTATCAGAACCTGCAACGCCTGCACCGCAAGCTCGCAGCCTATCTGGAGCAAGCCCGCGCCCAAGGCCTGGTGAACCCACGCACGGTGGTGGTGCTGCCGGAACACATCGGTACCTGGCTGTGGGCGCGCGGAGAGAAGAACGAGCTGTATCAAGTCACCCAGAGCCACGAAGCCCAACAATGGCTGGAACTGAGCAACCCGCTGCGTTATGGCCTCGCGGTTCTTGGCGCTGACGGCGACGACTGGCGCGCCGATGCGCACTTGCGCATGAAGGCCGAGCAGATGGCCGCAGACTACCAGCAGCTGTTCGGCGGCCTGGCCAAGGAATTTGGCGTGACCTTGGTGGCCGGTTCGATCGTGCTGCCCGAACCTTATGTGAAACAAGGCGTACTGCATACCGGCCGTGGCCCGCTGTTCAACAGCAGTGTGGTGTTTGCCGGAGACGGCTCGCTACTGGGGCAGCCCCAGCGCCAGCAATATCCCGACAGTGAAATGCGCCGCTACGTCCACCACGGCCGCCAGCACCCGCTGCAGGTCGTGCAGACCCCGGCCGGGCGCCTCGGGATACTGGTGGGCAGTGACAGCTGGTACCCGGAAAACCACCAGCAACTGACTGAACAAGCCGTACAACTGGTCGCCAACCCGGCGTTTCTCAGTGGCAAGGGCAGCTGGCAAGCACCCTGGCGGGGAAATCGCCATCAGGATGCCAGCGCCGGGCTAGCCTTGCAGCGCGGCGAAGTCAGTGAACAGACGGCTTGGCAACGCCTGACCGAAGTGGCCGGAACCGACATCAGCAGCATGAGCGTATTCATGCGCGGGCAGTTCTGGGAACAGGGCAGCGATGGCCAGGGCTTTGCCCGCCAGTCGGGCGCGTTGCTCGCCGGCCCCCCCAGCCCAGGCGCCCGCCTGTTGAATGTGTGGTTGTAAGCCCATGGCCCGCCCCCGCGTGCGCCTGGGCGAACTGTCGGTTGGTTTTGTCCAGCCTTTGAGCGAAGCCCTGCGCGAGCTGGGCCACGACCCTGAACCATTGCTGCGCCGCTACGGCCTGGACGCGACCCGCCTGGGCGAAGCCGGCGCACGCCTGTCCATACCCCGCTACATGCACCTGGGCCACGCAGCCATCGAAATGAGCGGTGAGGCCGCTTTAGGTCTGCATATGGGGCGCCTCAGCCGGCTGGCGCATACGGGCCTGGCCGGGGTCACTGCGGCCCAGGCCCCCACCCTGGGTGAAGCCGCGCGTACGCTGCTGCGTTTCGAGCCGCTTTACGCGGCCAACTACCGCGGCCATTCCAGCTTTGAGGAAGATGCCCAGGGCGCCTGGCTGCGCTTCTACTCCATCAGCCCCTACAACGACTACAACCGCTTTGTGGTCGACTCACTGCTGGCCGGCTGGCTGGCCCAGTTGGCCGACCTTGCCGGCACCCCGGTGCAGGCCGAACGCCTGGAGATCGAGTTTGCCGCGCCCTCCTATGCCGCGCGCTATCAACCGCTTTGCAGCACGCCTGTGCAGTTCGCCGCCGACGGCAATCAGCTGCGTCTGAGCCGCGCTACCTTGCAACTGGCCAACCCCGGGCATTGCCCGAGTACCTGGCAGCACCTGTTGCAGTTGTGCGAAGCAGAGCTGCTGCAGCGCACGCGGGTGCGCAGCCTGGGTGAGCGCATCACCCACCTGCTGGGCCCGCTGCTCAATGGCGGCCGTGAACCGGACCTGGAAGAAGTGGCGCTGCACTTGCAGCTACCAAGCTGGACCTTGCGCCGCAAGCTCGCCGAGGAAGGCACGCGCTTTCGCGACCTGCTCAACGAAACCCGGCGCGACCTGGCCGAGACCTACATCCGTGACACGGCGCTGGCCTTTGGCGAGATTGCCTATCTGTTGGGGTTTGCTTCAGCCGAGGCCTTCCAGCGCGCATTCAAGCGCTGGACGGGCCTCACGCCGGGGGAGTTCCGCCGCAGCCAGCGGCAGCCGGGCTAGAGTTCGGTGGCGTCGTCGGCCGGTTCCGGGGTGTCCAGTTCGTAAGCCTGGGTTTCGAGTAGTTCTTCCTGGTATTCATCCATTGCCCTGCGTCCTCTTTGCTCATTTTGCCTTTGTAGGTATCGCCTTCAGCCTAAGCAGGTGGGATGAAGGGATGATGACAAGCTTATGAGTGGTAAACGTAGCAGGTGTTCAGAAAGTTATCGCGGGGCGTCTGTAACAGGGGATGTTTACAGCCTGAACCGGCCCTTTCGCGGGCTGCCGGCGAAAGAGCCGGTTCAGGCGACACATCAAAGGGAGGGGGCGGCGGCCTCGGCTGGCTGGGCATCCTGCTGCACCTGAATGGGTGCAGCTTCCGCCGGCGGGGCGACCGGCTGCGAACCCTGGCTGTCATCCACCACCGGTGCCGCTGCCGCCTCGCTGGCCGGGGCTACCCCCGCAGGTGCAGGCGTCGCTTCAACCAAAGGTGCAACTGCCGGGGCCGGCGCCACCGGGTTCGCCGCCGCCTGCTCCGGAAGCCCCAGGTCCACCGCCGGCTTTTCCACCTTGGGCGCCTCGACCTTGGCCTTTTCGACCTTCTTCGGCTTGGGCAGGTAGCTCTCCACCAAGGCGAAATAACGGTCATAGAACTGCGCCGCGGTCACCGTCTCACTGGCCACCTTGACCATCGAGTCGTCACTGGAGCCGATCGGCATCGACACCGAACCCAGCACCCCCACGCCCAGGCTGGCGGAGGTGTTGGACTTTTTCAGCGCATAGCGGTCCTGGAGGGCGTTGGCGAACATGGTCGAGTGCTGATCGTCGCTCACGTCCGGCGCACAGGTGACATTGAAGCTGATCTGCAGGTGGTTCTCGCTGTTTTGCTGAAAGCTCTTGTTACCCACCACCTGGTTGGCGCCGCTGCTGGTGATGATGTAACCCTGGCTGAGCAAAGCACGCCGGGCGGCCTCGCAAGAGCCAGCATCGCTCACCGGAAAGCTGCGCGAGAAGGTACCCGAGTCATCGAAGTTCTCGTGCTCGTAGACGGCCGCTTTTTTCGAGGAACAACCGGTCACGCCCGCCAGCACCAGGGCCAGCCCGAGCGCACCAAAGACGGAAGATCTGGTCATTGCGGATTCCGGGTATGTCGGGAAAGTGCCTATTGTGCAACACAGCAGGCAGGCACAGGAACCGCTGGTCGGTGAAGAATCTGTCAGGTTGGTGTAAATCTGGGTAAAGGCAGGCACTTACCAGGCGCACTAACGAAAAAAGCGACCCGAAGGTCGCTTTAACGTTGCTTCAAGGCGTTCATGGGGCCTTGAAGCGAAGATGGCGCAGCGGACGGGACTCGAACCCGCGACCCCCGGCGTGACAGGCCGGTATTCTAACCGACTGAACTACCGCTGCGTATCATTCAGGCTTGCGCCCGATTGAAACCTGGGTCTACCCTTCCGGCGCGATGGCCTCAGGGCAGGCACAAAAAAAGCGATAACGCGATCGCTTCTCTTGTGTTTGCTTCAAGGTGTTCTAGGGACCTTGAAGCGAAGATGGCGCAGCGGACGGGACTCGAACCCGCGACCCCCGGCGTGACAGGCCGGTATTCTAACCGACTGAACTACCGCTGCGTATCGTTCAGGCTTGCGCCCGATTGAAACTGGGATCAGCCCAAGGCGTGTGCCTTGTGGCTTCAGACCGGTGCCAGGCACCCATCTGTTACTGAAAAATGGCGCAGCGGACGGGACTCGAACCCGCGACCCCCGGCGTGACAGGCCGGTATTCTAACCGACTGAACTACCGCTGCGCAGTGCGTTCCTCTCTGGCTATCGGCTTCTTGCGAACCCGAAGCTCCAGGAACATCTCAGGAAGTGGTGGGTGATGACGGGATCGAACCGCCGACCCTCTGCTTGTAAGGCAGATGCTCTCCCGGCTGAGCTAATCACCCTCGCGATGTTGCTTGTTGCGTTTGCTTCGCTGAGGCCGCGAAATTTACGCAGGTGGCGAAGCTAAGTCAATAGCCCCATTGAATTTTTTTCAAAAAGGCAACGTGATGTGATTGCCTGTGCCGGCCTCTTCGCGGGTAAACCCGCTCCTACAGTCGGACATTAACCGTTGTAGGAGCGGGTTTACCCGCGAAGAGGCCGGCGCAGTTTAAACAAGGTGCTCAGGTATAAATCATCTTGCGGGTCATGCCGCCATCGACCACAAACTCCTGGCCGGTGACAAATGCCGCCTGGCGTGACAGCAACCAGGCAACCATGGCCGCGACATCTTCCACGGTCCCTACCCTGCCCGTTGGGTGCTGGGCATGGTCAGCTTCGCTCAACGGCTCGGCACGGCGCTGCGACGGATCACGGGCATCGATCCAGCCCGGGCTCACCGCATTGACGCGAATCTCCGGGCCCAGGCTCATGGCCAGGGCATGGGTCAAAGCCACCAGGCCGCCCTTGCTTGCCGCGTAAGCCTCGGTGTCGGGTTCGGACTGCCGAGCACGGGTAGAGGTCAGGTTGACGATCGCCCCATTGTGCGCACGCAGGTACGGCGCACAATGCTTGGCCAGCAGCATGGGGCCGCTGAGGTTGACCCCCAGCACCCGGTTCCATTGTGCCAGGCTCAGGCTTTCCAGCGTCTGGTTGTGCGGGTTGGCAATGGCCGCATTGCACACCAGCGCGTCCAGCCGGCCGAACTGCCCGAGCACTTCGGACACTCCGGCACTGACCTGGGCCTCGTCGGCAACGTCCATGGTGATGAACCAGGCGTTGTCGCCCAACGCCTTGGCCACTTTGGTACCACGCTGGCGGTCCAGATCACTCAGCACCACTTGCCAGCCTTCGCAGATCAGCCATGCGGCAATGCCCAGACCGATGCCGCGGGCGGCGCCCGTGACCAAGGCTACCCGGCCATTGTGGCCCGGGGTGCTGCCGCTGATTTCGATCACAATGCTGCCAGCCCACGCGCCAGGTCAGCCTGCAGGTCGGCCACGTCTTCCAGGCCCACGGCAACGCGGATCAGGCTGTCGCGGATACCCGCCGCTTCACGCTCCTGCGGCGACAGACGACCGTGTGAGGTGGTCGCCGGATGCGCGATGGTGGTTTTGCTGTCACCCAGGTTGGTAGTGATGGAAATCACACGGGTAGCGTCGATGAAACGCCACGCGCCCTCTTTGCCACCCTTGACCTCAAAGCTGACCACTGCACCAAAACCGCTCATCTGGCGCTTGGCCAGTTCGTGCTGCGGGTGGCTGGGCAGGCCGGCGTAATGCACCTTCTCCACGCCGTCCTGCTGCTCCAGCCATTCGGCCAGGGCCTGAGCGCTTTCGCAGTGCGCTCGCATACGCAGGCGCAGCGTTTCCAGGCCCTTGGTGAAGATCCAGGCGTTGAACGGGCTGAGGGTTGGACCTGCGGTACGCAGGAAACCGACCACTTCCTTCATTTGCTCGGTACGGCCGGCAACCACACCGCCCATGCAGCGGCCCTGGCCGTCGATGAACTTGGTGGCCGAGTGGAACACAATGTCGGCACCCAGCTTCAGCGGCTGCTGCAACGCCGGGGTACTGAAACAGTTGTCCACCACCAGCATGGCACCCTGAGCATGGGCGATTTCGCTGAGCGCGGTGATATCGACCAACTCGGCCAGCGGGTTGGAGGGCGATTCGACGATCAGCAGCTTGGTGTTGGCCTTGATGGCCTTTTCCCAACCGGTGAGGTCGACCAGTGGCACGTAGTCCACTTCTACACCAAAGCGCTTGAAGTACTTCTCGAACAGGCTGATGGTTGAGCCGAATACGCTCTGCGACACCAGCACATGGTCACCGGCGCTGCACAGCGACATGACCACGGCCAGGATCGCCGCCATGCCGGTGGACGTACCCACGGCCTGTTCGGCACCTTCCATGGCCGCCAGGCGCTCCTCGAAGGCACGCACCGACGGGTTGGTGTAGCGCGAGTAGACGTTGCCCGGCGTTTCGCCGGCAAAGCGCGCAGCAGCATCGGCTGCCGTGCGGAACACATAGCTGGAGGTCAGGAACAGCGCTTCGCTGTGCTCGCCTTCCGGGGTACGGTTTTGGCCAGCGCGTACCGCCAGGGTGTCGAAACCGACACCCTCGAGGTCACTGTCCAGTCGCCCGGCATCCCATTGATCCGTCATGCCGTCGCTCCCAAAATCAGTTGTTGTAAAGGTCGATGATCGCGCTGACGGCCTGGTTCTTGACCTTGGCCAAGTCGTTACGGGCCTGCTCGATGCGGTCGAGGTAGGCTTCGTCGATATCGCCAGTGACGTACTCGCCGTTGAACACCGCGCAATCGAACTGCTCGATCTTGATCTTGCCGCCGCCGACCGAGTCGATCAGGTCTGGCAGGTCCTGATAGACCAGCCAATCGGCGCCAATCAACTCACCCACCTGCTCGGTGGTGCGGTTGTGGGCGATCAGTTCGTGAACACTCGGCATGTCGATGCCGTAGACGTTGGGGTAGCGTACTGCAGGGGCCGCGGAGCAGAAGTAGACATTCTTCGCGCCGGCTTCGCGGGCCATCTGGATGATCTGCTTGCAGGTAGTGCCGCGCACGATCGAGTCGTCCACCAGCATCACATTCTTGCCGCGGAACTCCAGCTCGATGGCGTTGAGCTTCTGACGCACCGACTTCTTGCGCGCGGCCTGGCCGGGCATGATGAAGGTACGGCCGATGTAACGGTTCTTGACGAAACCTTCGCGGAACTTGACGCCCAACCGGTTGGCCAGTTCCAGCGCGGCAGTACGACTGGTATCCGGGATCGGGATGACCACGTCGATATCATGATCGGGGCGCTCGCGCATGATCTTGTCGGCCAGCTTTTCACCCATGCGCAGACGCGCCTTGTACACCGAGACCCCATCGATGATCGAGTCCGGGCGCGCCAGGTAGACGTGCTCGAAGATGCACGGCTGCAACTTTGGCGATTCGGCGCACTGCTTGGTGAACAACTGGCCTTCTTCGGTGATGTACACCGCTTCGCCCGGCGCCAGGTCGCGGATCAGGGTGAAGCCGAGCACGTCCAGGGCGACGCTTTCCGAGGCGATCATGTATTCCACACCTTCGTCGGTGTGACGCTGACCGAACACCACCGGGCGAATGCCATGGGGGTCGCGGAAACCGACGATGCCGTAGCCGGTGATCATCGCCACCACAGCGTAACCGCCAACGCAGCGGCTGTGCACATGGGAGACCGCAGCGAACACGTCTTCTTCGGTCGGCTGCAGCTTGCCGCGCACTGCCAGCTCATGGGCGAACACGTTCAGCAGCACTTCCGAGTCGGAGTTGGTGTTGACGTGGCGCAGGTCGGACTCGTAGATCTCCTTGGCCAACTGCTCGACGTTGGTCAGGTTGCCGTTGTGAGCCAGGGTGATGCCGTAAGGCGAGTTGACGTAGAACGGCTGGGCCTCGGCCGAGGTCGAGCTGCCCGCAGTCGGGTAGCGCACGTGGCCGATGCCGATGTTGCCAACCAGGCGCTGCATGTGGCGCTGCTGGAACACGTCGCGCACCAGGCCATTATCCTTGCGCAGGAACAACCGGCCGTCATGGCTGGTCACGATACCGGCAGCGTCCTGGCCGCGGTGCTGGAGGACCGTAAGCGCGTCATACAGCGCCTGATTGACGTTCGACTTACCGACGATACCGACGATGCCACACATGCGACGCAACCCCTACTTTGATGAAACTTGAGTGAATAGCGCTCAGGGCTTGGACGGCCCGAGCAACTGTTCCTTGAACGGAAGATCAGCCGGAGTGCTGATCAGCCCACTGGGCGTCCATTGGTCGGTGAAACCCAGAATCAGGTTTTTCGACCAGTCGGCGACCAAGAGAAATTGTGGTATCAGGCGTGATTCCTGCCACCAAGTGTCTTGTTGAACCGGCCCCAGGCTGATCAGGCCTATGGCCACCACTACCAGCAAGGCCCCGCGCGCAGCGCCAAAGGCCATGCCCAGGAAACGATCGGTGCCGGACAGCCCGGTCACGCGGATCAGCTCACCGACAAGGAAGTTGACCATGGCCCCCACCAGCAAGGTGGCGACGAAAAGAATGGCGCAGCCAGCGATGATGCGCATCGATGGCGTCTGGATATAGCTCTCAAGATACACCGAGAGCGAACCGCCGAACATCCAGGCAACCGCACCGGCAATGATCCAGATGAGCAAGGACAAGGCCTCCTTGACGAAGCCGCGCTTGAGACTGATCAGTGTGGAGACGGCGATGATCGCGATGATCGCCCAATCAACCAAGGTAAATGCCACGGTGTTGCCTGCAGACGTTTGAGGCGGCGCATTTTACCAGAGCAGAGGGCCGGGAGTAAGCGGAATGTCAGCTGGATTGGTGTTGGGCCATTGGCAGGCAAACCCGCCCCGACAGCTTCTGGGTAAGCCTTGCAGCGGCACAGCACCTGCAGGCGCGGGCTCACCCGCGAATGGGCGGCCTAGCCGCCCCGGGGAATCAGCTGCGCTCAGGCTGGAAGCGCACCACAAAGCCCTTGAGGCTGTTCTGACGGTTGATGGCGTCACGCACGCGCTCGGCCTCGGCGCGCTCGATCAACGGCCCCACGTACACGCGGTTCATGCCACCCGCCGTACGGATATAGGCGTTGTAACCCTGGCTACGCAGGGTTTGCTGCAGCTTTTCGGCTCCAGCGCGGTTGGACAGACTGGCCAGCTGGATCGACCAACTGACGGGCAGGCCATTGGCGTCGATCTTCGATGGCGCGGCAGGCGCGGGTGTTGCAGCGGCTTTGGCCTCCACCTTGGGCGCGGGCGCCTGGGGCTTGGGTGGCTGAACCTGCACCTGGGTCTGTGGCGACGGGGTGATTGGCTGGCTGGGTGTACTCGCCGGCGCAGTGGCCTCGTCGATCACCACCGGCGCCTGCTGCGCCTCCTGCGCAATAACCTGTGGCTCCGGCACGGCAACCGGCTCCACCTTCACTTCCGGCAGGCTGGGCATGGCCGGTGCCTGCGGGGCTTCAACGTGCACCTGGCGCATCTCGTCCTGGCGGGTAAACAGCATCGGCAGGAAGATAACCGCCAGCGCCACCAGCACCAGCGCACCCACCATGCGCTGTTTCATCCCTTTATCCAGCACAGCCATCTATTCCACCCTCCAGGGCGTGCCGCTCCAGCCATTCCAGCGCCTGGGCGACACAGAAAAACGAACCGAACAGCAGGATCTGATCATCCGCCGTCGCCTGCGCACATTGCCCTTCAAGGGCGGCGTCGACGCTGGCATAAGACTTCACCGTGGCACCGAGGTTCGCCAAGGACGAGGCCAGCTCTGCGGCCGGGCGACTGCGCGGGGTATCCAGCGGCGCCACCGCCCAGTCGTCGATGAGGCCCTGCAGCGGCGCGATAACGCCCTCCAGATCCTTGTCGGCGAGCAGGCCAAATACCGCGAGGCGGCGCCCCTTCAGCGGCCGGGCCGCCAGGCGCCTGGCCAGGTACTGCGCCGCATGCGGGTTGTGCCCGACATCCAGCAGCAACGCTACCGGTTTGCCGTGCCAGTTCAAGTTACGGAGGTCGAGACGCCCAGTGATACGGGTATCCAGCAGCGCCTGGCGAACTTGCGCCGCGTCCCACTGCAGCCCCATCAGCAGGTAAGCCTGCAAGGCCAGCGTGGCGTTTTCCATGGGCAGGTCAAGCAAAGGCAGGTCATGCAGCTCGACCTGCGCACCATCGGCGGCAGTACCACGCCAGTTCCAGCAGCCATCGGCGCTGGCCAGGTCGAATTCCCGACCGCGCAGGAACAGTGGCGCGGCCAGTTCGGCGGCCTTGTCCAGCAACGGCCCGGGCGGATCCAGATCACCGCACAGGGCCGGCTTGCCCGGGCGGAAGATGCCCGCCTTCTCGAAGGCCACCAGCTCGCGGGTATCACCCAGGTAATCAACATGGTCGACACCGATGCTGGTCACCAGGGCGAAGTCGGCATCCACTACGTTGACGGTATCCAGGCGGCCACCCAGGCCCACCTCCAGCACCACCGCATCCAGCTGCGACTGGTAGAACAACCAGAACGCGGCCAACGTCCCCATCTCGAAGTAGGTCAGGGAAATATCGCCCCGCGCCGCCTCGACGGCGGCGAAGGCTTCGCACAGGCGCTCATCGCTGGCCTCTTGGCCATCGATCACCACCCGCTCGTTGTAACGTAGCAGGTGCGGCGAACTGTACACACCGACCTTGAGCCCCTGGGCACGCAGCAACGACGCCACGAAGGCGCAGGTCGAACCCTTGCCGTTGGTGCCGGTTACCGTCACCACGCGCGGCGCCAGCTTGCCCAGCGCCAAGCGGGCAAGCACCTTCTGCGACCGCTCCAGGCCCATGTCGATGGCCGAGGGGTGCAACTGCTCGAGGTAGGCGAGCCATTCGCCCAGGGATCGTTGTTTCATCACGCGACGGCAGCCGCCTCACGCGCTTCTTCCGGCGTTTGCTGACCGGTCATCTGCGCCAGCAGGCGGGCCAGACGCGGGCGCAATTCGCCCCGGGAGATGATCAGGTCGATGGCACCGTGCTCCAGCAGGAACTCGCTGCGCTGGAAGCCTTCAGGCAGCTTCTCGCGTACGGTCTGCTCGATCACGCGTGGGCCGGCGAAACCGATCAGGGCCTTCGGCTCACCGACGATGACGTCGCCGAGCATCGCCAGGCTGGCGGAAACACCGCCATACACCGGGTCGGTCAGGACCGAGATGAACGGGATGCCTTCTTCGCGCAGGCGCGCCAGCACGGCAGAGGTCTTGGCCATCTGCATAAGCGAGATCAGCGCTTCCTGCATGCGCGCACCGCCCGAAGCGGAGAAGCAAACCATTGGGCAGCGGTTTTCCAGGGCATAGTTGGCCGCGCGCACGAAGCGCTCGCCGACGATGGCACCCATGGAGCCGCCCATGAACGAGAACTCGAAGGCACTAACCACGATCGGCATGCCCATCAGGGTGCCGCTCATGGAGATCAGCGCGTCCTTTTCGCCGGTCTGCTTCTGCGCAGCGGTCAGGCGGTCCTTGTACTTCTTGCCATCACGGAACTTCAGGCGGTCGACCGGCTCCAGGTCAGCGCCCAGTTCGGCCCGGCCTTCGGCGTCAAGGAAGATGTCGATGCGCGCACGTGCGCCGATGCGCATGTGGTGGTTGCACTTGGGGCAGACATCCAGGGTCTTTTCCAGCTCCGGACGATACAGCACGGCCTCGCAGGACGGGCACTTGTGCCACAGGCCCTCAGGCACCGAGCTCTTTTTCACCTCGGAACGCATGATCGAAGGGATCAGTTTGTCGACTAACCAGTTGCTCATGCTTTCTTTCTCCAGTATTGGCAGGCGGGGGACGGCGTCACCGGCCCTGCCCTGCCCTTGAGCTCAAAATCTTTTATGAAACGATGGTGAACCGGCCGCCGGGGCTTCCAGCGCGCCACTCCACCGCTAATGTGTTTTTTTGCCGCCACAGGTGCTGGCATGCGGCCCGCAGGGCTGCGAAAGCTATGGACGATGGCGCGCAGCCAGCCGTCACATCTGCCATCAAGCCTGTTTCACCGCACGCATGAAGGCCTCGATCTTCGCCGCATCCTTGATGCCCTTGGCCTGTTCGACGCCACCGCTGACATCCACCGCATAAGGCTTTACCTGGGCAATGGCCTGGCCAACGTTATCGGCCGACAGCCCGCCCGCAAGGATGATCGGCTTGCCAAGACGCGCCGGTACCAATGACCAGTCGAACGCCTCGCCGGTTCCCCCTGGCACGCCCGGCACATAGGTGTCCAGCAAAATGCCGCGGGCACCCGCGTAAAGCCGACAGGCCGCCTCCAGGTCATCGCCAGGGCGCACACGCAGGGCCTTGATCCAGGGGCGGTGGTAGCCTTCACAGTCCTGCGGGGTTTCATCGCCGTGAAACTGTAGCAGGTCCAGCGGGACCACTTCGAGGATCTCGTTCAGCTCGCAGCGCGAGGCATTGACGAACAACCCGACCGTGGTCACGAAGGGTGGCAACTCGGCAATGATCGCCCGCGCCTGGCGCACGTCCACCGCCCGCGGGCTCTTGGCATAGAAGACGAAGCCGATGGCATCGGCCCCCGCTTCGGCAGCGGCCAGTGCGTCTTCGATGCGGGTAATCCCGCAGATCTTGCTGCGAACATTGCTCATGGAACAAGAACCCTGATTGCTGCGGCGAAAGAGCGGATGTTAGCAAATGGCTTTTCGCTCGTCAGTCTGCCAACGCCTCGTAACCACTCAAAAAGTGTGGGCCGATGTAACGCTTGGGCAACGCAAACGCTTCGGGGTACTCCACCTGCACCAGGTAAAGCCCGTATGGGTGGGCCGTTACCCCACCTTCACGGCGGTTGCGCCCTTCCAGCACCTCGCGTGCCCAGGCAACCGGACGCTCGCCGGCGCCGATGGCCATCAGCACACCGGCAATGTTACGCACCATGTGGTGCAGGAAGGCGGTGGCACGCACGTCCAGCACGATCATCTGGCCATGGCGGGTAACACGCAGGTGGTAGATGTGCTTGATCGGTGACTTGGCCTGACACTGGCTGGCACGGAAGGCGCTGAAGTCGTGGGTACCGAGCAGGTACTGCGCCGCCTCGGCCATGCGATCGACGTCCAGCGGACGGTGGTTCCAGGTCACTTCTTCGGCCAGGTGCGCCGGGCGAATCGGGTCGTTGTAGATGACATAGCGGTAACGCCGGGCGCAGGCCTTGAAGCGGGCATGAAAATCGGCCGGCATGGGCCGCGACCAGACCACACTGATGTCGTGCGGCAGGTTGAAGTTGGTACCCATGGTCCAGGCGCGCTCGTCACGCACGGCACGGGTATCGAAGTGCACGACCTGCCCGCAGCCGTGAACGCCGGCGTCGGTACGCCCGGCGCAGACCACCGAAATCGGCTCGTTGGCGACCTTGGACAGCGCTTGCTCCAGGGCTTGCTGGACACTCGGCACGCCGCTGGCCTGACGTTGCCAGCCGCGGTAGCGCGCGCCTTTGTATTCCACGCCCAGGGCGATGCGGGAGTAGCCTTCGGCCGCGGATTCGGCGGTAGCGGTGTCGATGATGTCCAAGAGCATGAAACCTGTGGGGTGTACGGAATGGCGGGGATTATAACGACAACGGCAGCCTCGTAGGGCTGCCGATGGATGCGCACTGTATTTGCGGGACTCTTCGCGGGCACGCCCGCCCCCACAGGTCACTCACAAGGTCGAACATTTGTGGAGATCCTGTGGGCGCGGCCAGCACGGCAAGAGGCCTGCCCTGCTTGCATCAGACCAGCCGGGAGAGCATGTCCTCGGCTTCCTGACGCTGGCTGTCGTCACCATCCTTGACCACTTCATCCAGGATGTCGCGCGCGCCCTGGCTGTCACCCATGTCGATATAGGCACGGGCCAGGTCGAGCTTGGTGGCAACTTCGTCACTGCCGGAGAAGAAGTCGAAGTCCAGGTCGTCCAAAGGCTCGGGCTCTGGTTGCGCCACCGCGTCTTCGCTGGTGAAGTGCGGCTCCAGCGATGGCGTTTCGAGGCTCTGCGACAGCTTGTCCAGCTCGGCGTTGACGTCATTGAGCTCCGAGGCAAAGCTCTTGGCTGCCGGCGAATCATCCTCCAGCGACAGGGACAGGTCGAAGTCCGACGGCAAGTCGAACTCGGAGACCGGATCAAACTCCGGTTCGCTGTCGAAGGCAGCCAGTTCGGCGGTGACATCCAGCGGATCTTGCTCCAGCGCCTCAGGGGCAGCCGGGGCAACCGGCTCGCTGACGTCGAGATCGAAATCAGACAGGTCCACGGCAGGCTGAGGCTCGGCCTGAGCCAGCATGGCCTCGAAATCAGCGTCGGCGTCGGCTTGCAGCTCGGCATCCACGGCAAAGGGTTGCTCGTCTGGCTGAGCTTCTTCCTGTACGGGCTCATCCAGCACAGGCTCAGCGATTACCAGTTCGTCGGGTACGCCCCCCTGTGCCATCGGCTCGTCCAGTACGGACGCGGCCAGAGGGTCTTGATCGGCCAGGTCTTCACCCAGGCTCAGGTCGAAGGCGCTGTCCAGATCCTGCTCGGCCAGGTCCGTTGCATCGAGCGTTGGCACATCATCGAAGGCGGCCAGCTCAGCGTCAGGCGCTGCCTGCGCGACAACCTCTGGCTCAGCCTGCTCTTGCGGCTCGAACCCGGACAACTCGTCAGGCACCACATCGGCAACCACTGGCGCTTCGGGCTCATCGTGCAGCAGCTCTTGCACGTACTGCTCATCCATTTCGGCAGCCAGCGCCGCCGCACCCAGGCCGGCAGCGGCCAGGCCGAGCATGGCGGGGTAACGCTCTTTCAGGCCGGCGACTTCAGCAACGTTCTGCTCGCTGGCCGGCAACTGACGCTCCTGTTCGGCGAACGCGCTCTGGTCACCCTGACGGGCGTACACGTCCATCAGTTTCAGGCGCAGGTCGTCACGCTCCGGCGCGGCGGCCACGGCGGGCTCCAGCAGCTCGGTGGCACGATTAAGGCGGCCTTCGGCCAGGCATTGGTCGACTTGCGCCAGCAGCGCGGCGTGCGGGTCTGCTTGTGGTTCAGGCTCGGGTGCTGCCTCGGCGACCGGCTCTGCCACTTTTTCCGCAGCGACGGCAGCTGCAGCCGAAGCGGCAACCACAGCCGGCGACAGGGTTACGCCAGGCTCCCGGGCTTCGACGCCGTCGAAGCTCTCGGTATCGCTGTCGAAACCTGCGCCCTGCTCTTCTTCCAGCGCCCGCGCCATGCGCAGGTGCTTCTCGGCTTCTTGCTGGGCCTTGCGTTTGCGCGCCAGCAGCCACAGCAGCAGTGCCAGCACCAGGATGCTGGAACCGGCAATCACCCCCAGAAGCCAGGGGTTGCCCAGGACCGAGTCGAGCGCACCCTTCGGCTGGCTGGCGGGTGCTGGCTGGGTGTCCGGCACAGGCTGGGGTGCGGTATCGGCAGCAGCAGGTGCCGGATTGACCACGGGCTGCTCCGGGGTATCGGCAGCCGCAGCCGACGCGGCTGCGCCCTGGCCTTCCAGGCGTGCCAACTGGTTGTTCTTCAGCTCGATCAGGCGCTGCAGCTTGTCCAGCTGGCTCTGCAGGTCGGCCATGCGGCTTTTCAGTTCTTCGTTGTCGCGACGGCTGGTGTCCAGGCTTTCCTGGGCCATGGCCAGCTCGTCATTCAACGCCTTGGCCTGGCCTGCACCGGCCTGCTTGCCCGGGCTGACCAGGCGCAGGTTGTCGCCCTGGGCGATACGCGACGGTGCAGCCTCGGCGGCGCCACGGCGGGTGGCATCCAGCTGGCGGGCACGCGGCCCCAGGCGACGGCCTTCACGCCAGGCCGCATACTGCTCGGCCACCTCGCGGTTCGCCTCGCCCTGGGCGATGCTCTGGATCTGCTGCTGGTCGGGCAGGCGCAGTACCTGGCCAACCTTCAGCTGGTTGATGTTGTTGCCGATGAAGGCGTCCGGGTTCAAAGCCTGGATCGCGATCATGGTCTGCTGGATCGATCCACCCTGGGTGTTACGCGCGGCAATCTGCCACAAGGTGTCGCGACGCTGGGTGGTGTAGCTGCTGGCACCGGTGATGGCCGGTGTGACATTGCCTGCCGCCGGCTGGTCGCCCTGTGCCTTGGCCTGGTCGAGCAGCACGCTATAGTCACGCAGCAGGCGGCCCTGCGGCCACATCACCTGCACCAGGAACTTGACCACCGGACCTGGCAGCGGCTGACTGGAGGTCACGCGCAGCACACTTTTGCCGTTGGGGTTGATCACCGGTGTGAAGGTCAGGTCTTCGAGGTAGGTTGGAAACGCCACCCCGGCCTTGCTGAACTCTTCCGGTGGCGCCAGGCTCGGCGCCACTTCGGCGGCTTTGAGGTCGCGCACGTCGAGCAATTCGATCTCGGCGTCCAGCGGCTGATTCTGTGCCGACTTCAGGGTCAGCTCCCCCAGGCCCAGCGCATTCGCCATGCCAGACGACAGCGCGGATGCTGCAGCCATGGCCAGAACCAGTTTGCGAATTCGAAGCATGACCTCTTCCCTTGTATGAATCGTCCCGGAACCTGCATGCGGAGCAGGACAAAAGTGCTCGCCAGTATCTTTTACGGCATGTGTTTAATCAACAATTGCGCCACTTGCACGGCATTGAGCGCGGCGCCTTTGCGCACGTTGTCGGTGGTTAGCCAGAGGTTGAGTTGCTGGTCTTCATCAACACCGTGACGTACACGTCCAACATAGACCACGTCTTGGCCCACTGCGTCACCTACCGGGGTCGGATAATCATCGTTTTCCACCCGTTCGATGCTGTCGGCTGCCTCCAGGGCCTGGTTGACCGCTGCCAGGTCTACCGGGCGACGGCTTTGCACGGCCACACTGAAGCTATCGCCGAAAAACACCGGGACTTGAACACAGCTCACGGAAATCTTCAGTTCAGGCAGGCCCAGCAGCACGCGCAGTTCGCTGACCAGGCGGCGCTCCAGCGCGGTATGGCCCTGCTCGTCGGCAGCACCGACCTGGGCCAGCAGGTTGAATGCCACCTGGCGGTCGAAGAAACGCGGCTCCAGCGGGCGGGCATTGAGCAGTTCGGCGGTTTGCCGGGCGAGCTCGCTGACCGCTTCACGGCCTTGCGCAGACACCGCCAATGCGGCCATCACTTGCACCCGCTCGATGTCCAGCAGGCCTTTGAGCGGCGCCAGCGCGACGGCCAGGGCTACTGCGGCCGAGCATGGGCTGACGATACGCGCTGGCAACGACAGGCTGGCCAGGCGTTCGGCGTTGGCTTCCGGCACCAGGGCCAGGGCGTCGTCCAGGCCGCCGGACAGGTCGATGACCGTGCAGCCCGCCTGCAGCGCCTTGCCGGCAAAGCTGCGGCTGACGGCGGCGCCGGTGGCGAAGAAGGCCAGCTTGACCTGGGCGAAGTCGAAGCTGTCGACTTCGCGCACCTTCAGCTTCTTGCCAGCGAACATCACGCTGCTGCCCGCCGATTCCATGCTGGCCAGCAGGTGCAGGGTGGCAACCGGGAATGCCAGTTCCTCGAGGATCTGCACCAAGGCTTCACCGACGCTGCCGGTGGCGCCGACGACGGCGATATCCAAAGGGTGTGTCATGGAAGGGATCCTTTTGCTGTAGACGGCGGGGGCGGCACTTTACTCGGATTGTAGGGTTTTGTCTGTGCCCCCCCGGCGTTGACTATTGCTTCTTGGATGTGGGCACTCATACCGAGTAGGTATTCATTCGCGCAGGTGGCGCATCGCAAACGGACTGTACGCCCGATCAAAACCGGCGCTTGAGCTTTTGGGGCTTTGGGTTGTGCGCTTTCACATCAAGCAGACATTCATTCACGATGTTGGCGCCTATTCACCTTTCCGCCCTTCCGGCGGGTTACTTTGGTCGTGGCCAAAGTAACCAAAGCCGTCGGCTCCCATCATCCGGCCCCTGCGCTGCGCTCCGGGGTCCCCTCGCTCCGGGCTTGCTCCCGGGAGGACCGCGCTGCAGGCCCCATCCTGGGGCCCAGCGCTTGACGGGCATCCATGCCCGTCACCTCCCTCCGCAAGCCCTGCGCTCGGCCTCCTGAAGTCGCAATCTGCGTCGCCTGAACTACCGCGCGCTTAGAAGCAAAAGCCAAAGCAAGAGCAAGAGCAAGAGCAACGGCGTTCCTCCAGGTACACCAGGCCGAGGGCAGCCATGCCGGCGATATCCTTATCCAGATGTCCGGGCAGAACCTCACCGAATGCGTCGGCGGTACCGACCGATCACCGAGTTCGCTTTTGATCTTGCTTCTAAGCGCGCGGTAGTTCAGGCAACGCAGATTGCGACTTCAGGAGGCCGAGCGTAGGCATTGCGGAGGGAGATGACGGGCATGGATGCCCGTCAAGCGCTGAGGCCCCATGGATGGGGCCTGCAGCGCGTGCTCCCGGGAGCAAGGCCGGAGCGAGGGGACCCCGGAGCGCAGCGTAGGGGCCGGATGATGGGAGCCGACGGTTTTTGGTCCCTTTTTGCCACGACAAAAAGGGACCCGCCGTAAGGGCGGAAAGGTGAGTTGGCGTCGCCATCGCAAACGGACTGTACGCCCGATCAAAACCGGCGCTTAAGCTTTTGAGCTTTTGGGTTACACGCTTACACATCAAGCAGATATTCATTCACGATGTTGGCGCCTATTCACCGTTCCGCCCTTCCGGCGGGTTACTTTGGTCGTGGCCAAAGTAACCAAAACCGTCGGCTCCCATCATCCGGCCCCTACGCTGCGCTCCGGGGTCCCCTCGCTCCGGGCTTGCTCCCGGGAGGACCGCGCTGCAGGCCCCATCCTGGGGCCCAGCGCTTGACGGGCATCCATGCCCGTCACCTCCCTCCGCAAGCCCTGCGCTCGGCCTCCTGAAGTCGCAATCTGCGTCGCCTGAACTACCGCGCACTTAGAAGCAAAAGCAACGGCAAGAGCAAGAGCAAGGGGCTGTCAGAGCAGACATTTCGCCATTAAACAGCGGCATGAATTATCCGGCGATTAGGCCCGCGACCCAAATGCATACTTTCAGGCATAAAAAAATACCGCACTGTCACCAGTGCGGTATTTTTCAGGTGAAGCCTGAACGATCAACGCTCCAGCAGAATCCGCAACATGCGGCGCAGCGGTTCGGCGGCGCCCCACAGCAGCTGGTCACCCACGGTGAACGCGCCCAGGTACTGCGAACCCATGTTCAGCTTGCGCAGACGGCCAACCGGGATGTTCAGGGTGCCGGTGACCTTGGTCGGGGTCAGTTCCTGCATGCTGATTTCACGCTGGTTCGGCACCAGCTTCACCCAAGGGTTGTGCTGGCTGATCATGCCTTCGATGTCGGCGATCGGCACGTCCTTGTTCAGCTTGATGGTCAGCGCCTGGCTGTGGCAGCGCATGGCGCCAATGCGCACGCAGATGCCGTCGACCGGGATCGGGCTCTTGAAGCGACCGAGGATCTTGTTGGTTTCGGCCTGGGCCTTCCACTCTTCACGGCTCTGACCGTTCGGCAGTTCCTTGTCGATCCACGGGATCAGGCTGCCCGCCAGCGGCACGCCGAAGTTCTCGGTCGGGAACGCTTCGCTGCGCATGGTCTCGGCAACCTTGCGGTCGATATCGAGAATGGCGCTGGCCGGGTTGGCCAGGTCATCGGCCACTGCCGCGTGGGTAGCACCCATCTGCTTGATCAGCTCGCGCATGTTCTGCGCGCCGGCACCCGAAGCCGCCTGGTAGGTCATGGCGCTCATCCACTCGACCAGACCGGCCTCGAACAGGCCACCCAGGCCCATCAGCATCAGGCTGACGGTGCAGTTGCCACCGATGTAGTTCTTGGTACCGGCGTCCAGCTGCTGGTCGATGACCTTGCGGTTGACCGGGTCGAGGATGATCACCGCGTCATCCTGCATGCGCAGGGACGAAGCGGCGTCGATCCAGTAACCCTGCCAGCCGGCTTCACGCAGCTTGGGGAAGACCTCGTTGGTGTAGTCGCCACCCTGGCAGGTCAGGATCACGTCGAGGGTCTTGAGTTCTTCAATCGAATAAGCGTCCTTGAGGGGCGCTGTATCCTTGCCCACGTTCGGACCCTGGCCACCAACATTGGAGGTAGTGAAGAACACCGGCTCGATAAGGTCGAAATCCTGCTCCTCCAGCATCCGCTGCATGAGCACGGAACCGACCATACCGCGCCAACCGATCAGACCTACACGTTTCATCGCAACTACACCTTTGCTAAAAGTGGGCCGCCACCGGGAATTTTGGGGGGCGGGCCAGAGAGATTACAGATTCCGCAGCGCTGCGACTACTGCGTCGCCCATTTCCTGCGTACCAACTTTGCGGCAGCCTTCCGAGAAGATGTCGCCGGTACGCAGCCCCTGGTCCAGAACCAGGCTCACGGCCTTCTCGATCGCCTCGGCGGCAGCCGACTGATTGAAGCTGTAACGCAACATCATCGACACCGACAGGATGGTCGCCAGTGGGTTGGCGATACCAAGGCCGGCGATGTCCGGTGCCGAGCCGTGGCACGGCTCGTACATGCCCTTGTTGTCGGCATCCAGGGACGCCGACGGCAGCATGCCGATGGAACCGGTCAACATGGAAGCTTCATCCGACAGAATGTCACCGAACATGTTGTCGGTCACCATCACGTCGAACTGTTTGGGTGCACGCACCAGCTGCATGGCAGCGTTGTCGACGTACATGTGGCTGAGCTCCACGTCCGGGTAGTCCTTGGCCACGTCTTCGACCACTTCACGCCACAGCTGGCTGGAGGCCAGAACGTTGGCCTTGTCCACCGAGCACAGCTTCTTGCCGCGCACGCGGGCCATGTCGAAGCCGACACGGGCAATGCGGCGCACTTCGCTTTCGCTGTACGGCAGGGTGTCGTAGGCCTGGCGTTCGCCACCTTCCAGCTCGCGCTGGCCACGCGGGGCACCGAAGTAGATGCCGCCGGTCAGCTCACGAACGATGAGGATGTCCAGGCCCGATACGATTTCCGGCTTCAGCGACGAAGCATCGGCCAGTTGTGGGTAAAGGATGGCTGGGCGCAGGTTGGCGAACAGACCCAGTTGCGAGCGGATCTTCAGCAGGCCGCGCTCGGGGCGAATGTCTCGCTCGATCTTGTCCCACTTCGGCCCGCCCACAGCCCCCAGCAGCACCGCATCGGCCTTGCGCGCACGCTCCAGGGTTTCGTCGGCCAGCGGCACGCCGTGCTTGTCGATGGCGGCACCGCCAATCAAGTCGTGCGCCAGGCTGAAGCCGAGCTGGAACTTGTCGTTGGCCAGCTCCAGTACCTTGACTGCCTCGGCCATGATTTCCGGGCCGATACCGTCACCTGGGAGAATCAGAATCTGCTTGCTCATGCTTTCCTCTATCCATTCACGCGGCGTGGCCAAGCGGGCCCCACCGAAAAGTGCTTAACGCTCGGCCCACAACACCAGCACATCGGTGCTGAACGAGCCGTCGGCCTCGATCTGGTAATACTGCCGTACTTCTTCACCCATGGCTTGCTGCAATTGGCGGATGGCCACGCGCATCGGCTCGGGGGTGCGCATGCGCTCAACCCAGGTGCTCCACTCCAGGCGCAACGGTTGGCGGGTGTGGCTGCGCACGTGCAGGCCGGCTTCGCTGACCTGGCGTTGCCACTCGGCGGCGGAGTAGTCGCGCACGTGGCTGGTGTCGCGCAGCACTTCGACCGTTTGCAGGTAAGTGTCGAGCAGCGGGCTGCCCGGCGACATCACGTCGATGAACGCCGCCACACCACCTGGCTTGAGCACCCGGCGCACCTCGCGCAGGGCCAGGCCCAGGTCACTCCAGTGGTGGGCCGAATAACGGCTGAAGACAAAGTCGAACGAAGCGTCGGCGAACGGCAGGCGTTCGGCAGCGCCGCGTTCGGTCGTGATATTGGCCAGGCCGCGTTCGGCGGCGGCGCTGGCGACCACGTCGAGCATGGACTGCGAGAGGTCGTAGGCGACCACTTCGGTAACCAGCGGAGCGACGTGGAAGCTGACATGACCGGCACCGCAGCCCAGGTCCAGCACGCGGGCATGGGCCTGCCCTGCCAGCTCAGCCTGCAGCAGGGCGAATTCACTGCCTTGGGCGTGCACGGCGCTGCTGAGGTAGGCGCTGGCCTGTTCGCCGAACTGGCGTTGGACCACATCGATGTGCTGGGTGCTGGTCATGTCTCGTTCCTTTAGATTTTTGTTGCCTGTGCCGGCCTCTTCGCGGGTAAACCCGCTCCTACAGCGACCGCGTAACTTTCTGTAGGAGCGAAGAGGCCCGTACTGTCACCTACGAACTTCAGGCATCACGGAACAGCCAAGGCTGGCTGGCACGGTGCTTGGCTTCGAAGGCCTTGATCGCATCGCTGTCCTGCAGGGTCAGGCCGATATCGTCCAGGCCGTTGAGCAGGCAGTGCTTGCGGAACGCATCGATTTCGAAGTGCAGCACCTTGCCATCCGGGCGGGTCACCGCCTGCGCCTGCAGGTCGATGGTCAGCTGGTAGCCCGGGTTGGCTTCGACCTGTTTGAACAGCTCGTCGACTTCCTCATCGCTGAGAATGATCGGCAGCAAGCCGTTCTTGAAGCTGTTGTTGAAGAAAATGTCGGCAAAGCTCGGCGCAATGATGCTGCGGAAGCCGTACTCGTCCAGCGCCCAGGGGGCATGCTCACGGCTGGAGCCGCAACCAAAGTTTTCCCGCGCCAGCAACACGCTGGCACCCTGGTAGCGCGCGTGGTTGAGCACGAACTCTTCGTTGAGCGGGCGCTTGCTGTTGTCCTGGTAGGGCTGACCCACGTCCAGGTAACGCCACTCGTCGAACAGGTTCGGGCCAAAGCCGGTGCGCTTGATCGACTTCAAGAACTGCTTGGGGATGATCTGGTCGGTGTCGACGTTGGCACGGTCCAACGGTGCGACGAGGCCAGTGTGCTGGGTAAAGGCTTTCATGCTGCGCTCCCTTGGATCAACTCGCGGACATCGATGAAGTGGCCCGCTACAGCAGCAGCGGCGGCCATGGCCGGACTGACCAGGTGGGTACGGCCACCGGCGCCCTGACGGCCTTCGAAGTTGCGGTTGGAGGTGGACGCACAGTGCTCGCCGCTTTCAAGGCGGTCCGGGTTCATCGCCAGGCACATCGAGCAGCCTGGTTCACGCCATTCGAAACCGGCTTCGAGGAAGATCTTGTCCAGGCCTTCACGCTCGGCCTGAGCCTTGACCAGACCGGAACCTGGCACGACGATGGCTTGCTTGACGCTGGCGGCCACCTTGCGGCCCTTGGCGATTTCCGCCGCCGCGCGCAGGTCCTCGATTCGCGAGTTGGTGCACGAGCCGATGAACACACGGTCGAGCTTGATATCGGTGATCGCCTGGTTGGCGGTCAGCCCCATGTACTTCAAGGCACGCTCGATCGAACCACGCTTGACCAGGTCGGTTTCGGCAGCCGGGTCTGGTACACGCTGGTCGACGGCCAGGACCATCTCGGGCGAAGTGCCCCAGCTGACCTGTGGCTTGATCTGGCTGGCATCCAGCTCGACCACGGTGTCGAATACGGCATCGTCATCCGACACCAGGTCTTTCCACGACTCGACCGCTTGCTTCCACTGCTCGCCCTTCGGCGCGTACGGGCGCCCTTCGACGTAGGCAACGGTAGTGGCATCGGTTGCCACCAGGCCCACGCGGGCACCGGCTTCGATGGACATGTTGCAGATGGTCATGCGGCCTTCCATCGACAATTCGCGAATGGCGCTGCCTGCGAATTCCATGGCGTGACCGTTGCCACCGGCGGTGCCGATCTTGCCGATCACGGCCAGCACGATGTCCTTGGCGGTAACGCCGGCCGGCAATTGGCCTTCCACGCGCACCAGCATGTTCTTCATCTTCTTGGCGACCAGGCACTGGGTGGCGAGCACGTGCTCGACCTCGGAAGTGCCGATGCCATGGGCCAAGGCACCGAAGGCGCCGTGGGTGGAGGTGTGCGAGTCACCGCAGACCACGGTCATGCCCGGCAAGGTGGCGCCCTGCTCCGGGCTGATGACGTGGACGATGCCCTGGCGCTCGTCGTTCATCTTGAATTCGACGATGCCGTATTCGTCACAGTTTTCGTCGAGGGTCTGCACCTGCAGGCGCGACACCTGGTCGACGATCGCCTCGATACCGCCCTTGCGCTCTGGCGTGGTCGGCACGTTGTGGTCGGGCGTGGCGATGTTGGCGTCGATACGCCATGGCTTGCGGTTGGCCAGGCGCAGGCCTTCGAAGGCCTGGGGCGACGTCACTTCGTGGATGATGTGGCGGTCGATGTAGATCAAGGACGAGCCGTCATCACGGCGCTTGACCTCATGGGCTTCCCAGAGTTTGTCGTAGAGCGTTTTGCCAGCCATCAGACTGTTCCTCATCAGCGTCTTTCTATGCCAAAGACCCCTTGGCTTGTACGGACGATGCTAGGGGGTTAGATTGAATAACTCAAATTCATAATTTTTATGCTTTGGATAACCCAAAGGAATACGACACCATGGACCTGGCCAACCTCAGTGCCTTCATCGCCATTGCCGAAACCGGCAGCTTTTCCGGCGCAGCCGAACGCCTGTTCCTGACCCAGCCGGCCATCAGCAAACGCATCGCCGGCCTGGAGCAGCAACTGGACGTACGCCTGTTCGACCGCCTGGGCCGCGAGGTGACCCTGACTGAAGCCGGGCGCGCACTGCTGCCGCGGGCGTACCAGATCCTCAACGTCCTGGATGATACCCGACGGGCGCTGACCAATCTGACCGGGGCCGTGAGCGGTCGCCTGACCCTGGCCACCAGCCACCACATCGGCCTGCACCGCCTGCCCCCGTTGTTACGGGTTTTCACCCGCCAGTACCCGGCAGTGGCACTGGATATTCAGTTCATGGATTCGGAACAGGCCTACGACGAGATTCTGCATGGCCGCGCCGAAATCGCCGTTATCACCCTGGCGCCCGAGCCGCACCATTTGGTCAAGGCCGTGCCGGTGTGGGACGACGCCCTGGACTTCGTCGCCGCCCCCGAGCACCCGCTGGCCAACAACCAGTCGGTCAGCCTGGCTGACATCGCCCGCCACCCGGCGGTATTTCCCGGCGGCAATACCTTTACCCACCATATTGTCCAGCGCCTGTTCGAAAGCCAGGGCTTGACGCCGAACATCGCCATGAGCACCAACTACCTGGAAACCATCAAGATGATGGTGTCGATCGGCCTGGCCTGGAGCGTGCTGCCACGCACCATGCTCGACGAACAGGTTGCACCCATCGCTTTACCCGGCATACAGCTGTCGCGCCAGCTAGGCTACATTCTGCACACGGAGCGTACGCTATCGAATGCGGCCAGGGCATTCATGGCCCTGCTCGACAGCCACTCAGGGCCCACCTGACCGGCTGTCAGCCAGCTATTCGTATTCCAAGGACACGTCATACGCCACAGGTCTGGTACCAATGCCCAAATCAGCAAACCGCTTTTTGCGCCTGCCGCGAATACCCGCAGCTGATCCCCAGGAGTCCGAGCAGGCCTGGCAGAACGCCCCGCAACTGCTGGCAGCGCTCAACGGTGCGCACCTGGGTGCCTGGCTATGGGATATCGAAAGCGGCAGGGTCAGTTGGTCGCGGGGTACCCAGGCCCTGTTCGGTTTCGATCCACAGCGGCCACTGCCCGCCGATATCGATTACCTCGACCTGCTGCCCGAGGAGGATCGCGCCCGCACGCGCCAGATGTTCCAGGCAGTGTTCAACGGCGAGCCGGTGGAGCAGGCCATGCGCCACCGTATCCGCTGGCCGGACGGCAGCCTGCACTGGCTGGAGATCAACGGCAGCCTGACCCGCGACCCGCACGGCCGACCGCAGATGATCGGTGTGATCCGCGAGATCACCCGCCAGCGCGAGCGGGAAACGGCGCTGATCAATTCGGAAAAGCGCTTCGCCACGCTGTTTCACCTGAGCCCCAACGCCATTTTGCTGACCCGCCGCCACGACGGCATGATCTTCGAGGTCAACCAGCACTTCGAAGACATGTTCGGCTGGCCCGGCAGCCAGGTGATCGGCAAGACCAGCCTGGAACTGGGCCTGTGGGTCAACCCCGAACAGCGCCACCAGATAGTGGAGTCGACCCGCGCCAACGGCGGCCCGCTGATCATGGAGGTGCAATTCCGCGCAACCAGCGGCAAGGTGCATGACGGCATCCTGTGCACCCAGGGCATCGAGCTGGAAGGCGTGACCTTCCTGATCAGTACATTCGTCGACACCACCGAACGCAAGCGCGCCGAGCAGGCCCTGAAGGACAGCCAGGAGCGCCTGGACCTGGCCCTGGACTCGGCGCAACTTGGCACCTGGGACTGGCACATCCCAAGCGGCATGCTCTACGGCTCGGCCCGCGCCGCGCAGCTGCATGGCTTGCCGCCCATCCCCTTTCATGAATCGTTCGATGCGTTCTTCGAGGGCGTGCCGGAGCACGAGCGCAACTCGATGCGACAAGCCTACCGTAGCCTGCGCGAAGGGCCCGCCGGAAACTATCAGATCACCTACCGGGTGCAGCTGGAAAACGGCACTTCACGCTACATCGAAAGCCGCGCGCGGCTGTACCGCGACGACCAGGGCATCCCCCTGCGCATGGCGGGCACCTTGCTCGACATCACCGATCAGGTGGAGCGCGAACAGCGCCTGAGCGCCTCGGAAGAGAAGTTTGCCAGCCTGTTCCAGGTCAGCCCCGACCCGATCTGCGTCACCCGCCAGGACACTGGCCAGTTCATCGAGATCAATCCGGCGTTCACCCAGACCTTCGGCTGGAGCAGCGCGCAGGTGCTTGGGCGTACCGCCGAGGAAATCGGCCTGTGGGCCGAGTCCGTCGAGCGCGCGAAACGTATCGAGCAGGTGATCCGCGAACAGGCCTTGAGCAACGTCGCCGTGGTACTCAACCACCGCAATGGCGACCCGCTGACCTGTGTGATTTCCAGCCGCCTGATCACCGTCGACGACCAGCCCTGCAGCGTGACCACCCTGCGCGACATCACCCAGCAACAACGCGCCGAAGCCGCGCTGAAGTCCAGCGAGGAGAAGTTCGCCAAGGCCTTCCACTCCAGCCCCGACGCCATCACCATCACCGAACGCCACAGCGGCCGCTACCTGGAGGTCAACGACGGCTTCTGCCGCCTGACCGGCTACAGCACTGATGAAGTGATCGGCCACACGGTGTATGAGATCGGCATCTGGGCCGACGACAAGCAGCGCAGCGCGCTGCTGGCCGAGTTGCGCGAGCGCGGCCGGGTACACCACCGCGAGATGCTCGGGCGCAACAAGCGTGGCGATATCCTCACGGTCGAGGTTTCGGTGGAACCGATCACCCTCAACGAAGTGGATTGCCTGCTGCTGACCGCCCGCGACGTCAGCCAGCTGAAGAACGCCCAGGCGCAGATACGCCACCTGGCCTATCACGACCCGCTGACCAACCTGCCCAACCGCGCCTTGCTGATGGACCGCCTGAGCCAGCAGATCGCCCTGCTCAAGCGCCATAACCTGCGTGGCGCCCTGCTGTTCCTCGACCTCGACCACTTCAAGCACATCAACGACTCGCTGGGCCACCCGGTGGGCGACACCGTGCTGAAGATCATCACCGCCCGCCTTGAGGCCAGCGTGCGCCTGGAGGACACCGTGGCGCGTCTGGGGGGCGACGAATTCGTGGTGCTGCTCAGTGGCCTGGAAGGGAGCCGCGAACACGTGGAAGAGAAAGTGCGCGAGCTGGCCGACACCCTGCGCGAACTGCTGGCCGAGCCAATGTCACTGGATGGCCAGCGCCTGCAGGTAACGCCCAGCATCGGCGTGGCGCTGATCCCCGACCACGGCACCACACCGGCCGACCTGCTCAAGCGTGCCGATATCGCCCTGTACCGGGCCAAGGACTCTGGTCGCAACACCACCCAGCTGTTCCACACCACCATGCAGAAGGCCGCCAGCGAGCGCCTGCGCATGGAAAACGACCTGCGCCTGGCCCTGGCCCGTGGCGAGCTGGCACTGCACTTCCAGCCGCAGGTGGATGCCCGCGACAACCGCATCGTCGGTGCCGAAGTACTGTTGCGCTGGCACCACCCGCAACTGGGTCAGCAACCGCCCTCGCAGTTCATCCAGGTACTGGAAGAAAGTGGCCTGATCCTTGAAGTTGGCAGCTGGATTCTCGACGAAGCCTGCGACGCCTGCGCCCGCATGCTGACCGACGGGCTGATCGACGCTGATGATTTCAACCTGTGCGTGAACATAAGCCCGCGACAGTTCCGCCAGAACGACTTTGTCGGGCGGGTGCTGCGCAGCCTGGACGATTACCGCCTGCCGCGGCAGATGCTGACGCTGGAAATCACAGAAGGCATCGTCATACAGAACCTGGAAGACACCATCAGCAAGATGCGCGAGCTGAAGCGCTACGGGGTGAGTTTTGCCATGGATGACTTCGGCACCGGCTATTCCTCGCTGACTTACCTGAAGCGCCTGCCGGTCGATGCGCTGAAGATCGACCAGAGCTTCGTACGCGATGCACCGGTCGACCCCAACGACGCAGAAATTGTCCGCGCCATTGTCGCCATGGCGCGCAGCCTGGACCTGGCGGTGATTGCCGAAGGGGTAGAACTGACCGAACAGCTGGCGTTTCTCGAGCGGCTGGGGTGCCATCTTTACCAGGGTTATCTGCACAGCCGGCCATTACCGTTACCGGAGTTTCGGCAGATGTTGCTGGAGGCGCCGGCAGATTACTGATCGCATGACGGCCGCGCACGCGTGAGAAGCACGAAAAAGGGCACCTCTGGAGGTGCCCTTTTTTCATTGCAGCTCGATCAGTTCAGCGCTGGTTTTTCACCATTGATCGGAATGCGCTTGGCCTTGGCTTCTTCAGGCACGATGCGCAGCAGGTCGATGCTGAGCAGGCCATTGGCCAAGCCGGCAGCCTTCACTTCGATGTGATCTGCCAGGCGGAACGACAGCTTGAAGGCGCGTTGTGCGATACCCTGGTGCAGGTAGGTCACTTCAGCGGCGTTATTGTCGCGCTTGCCACCGGTCACGGTCAGGACACCTTTTTCGACCTGCAGGTCGAGGTCCTCTTCCTGGAAACCGGCTGCAGCAACCACGATGCGGTAGTGGTCATCGCCATGCTTTTCCACGTTATAGGGCGGGTAGCTGCTACCGGCCTCGTTACGTGCCGCGGATTCGAACAGGTCGTTGAAACGGTCGAAACCAACGGAATGACGGAACAGTGGAGCAAGAGAGAAAGCAGTAGTCATGGTCATAAACTCCTGAGATTCAGCAAGTAAGTCATTACGCGACCCGGCTTCGGCATCGCGTACTCAAAAGATATGGCCGAGGGAAACGCTTTCAAGGGGCAAACAGAAAAAATTTGATTTTTTTGCACGGGGTTTGATGGCCTCTTCGCGGGTGAACCCGCTCCTACACGGCCTGTGCCCAGCCACCGACCTGTGTCCACCACCGATCCGGCGTAGGAGCGGGTTTACCCGCGAATACGGTAGCGGCGGCAACGGTGAACGGCGGGTGGTAATTGGCCAGCAGGGCCGGCCTCTTCGCGGGTAAACCCGCTCCTACCGGGGCCTGTGCCCAACCACCGACCTGTGTCCACCACCGATCCGGCGTAGGAGCGGGTTTACCCGCGAATACGGTAGCGGCGGCAACAGTGAACGGCGGGTGGGGATTGGCCAGCAGGGCCGGCCCTTTCGCGGGTAAACCCGCTCCTACACGGCCTGTGCACAGCCACCGACCTGTGTCCATCCTCGATCAGGCGTAGGAGCGGGTTTACCCGCGAATACGGTAGCGGCGGCAACAGTGAACGGCGGGTGGGGATTGGCCAGCAGGGCCGGCCCTTTCGCGGGTAAACCCGCTCCTACACGGCCTGTGCACAGCCACCGACCTGTGTCCATCCTCGATCAGGCGTAGGAGCGGGTTTACCCGCGAATACGGTAGTGGCGGCAACGGTGAACGGCGGGGGTAATTGGCCAGCAGGGCCGGCCCTTTCGCGGGTGAACCCGCTCCTACACGGCGGCCTGTGCCCAACCACCGACCTGTGTCCACCACCGATCCGGCGTAGGAGCAGGTTTACCCGCGAATACGGTAGCGGCAGCAACGGTAAACGACGGGTGGAAATTGGCCAGCAGGCCCGGCCCTTTCGCGGGTGAACCCGCTCCTACACGGCGGCCTGTGCCCAACCACCGACCTGTGTCCACCCTCGATCCGGCGTAGGAGCGGGTTTACCCGCGAATACGGTAGCGGCGGCAACGGTGAACGGATGGTTGAAATTGGCCAGCAGGCCCGGCCCTTTCGCGGGTAAACCCGCTCCTACACGGCGGCCTGTGCCCAGCCACCGACCTGTGTCCATCCTCGATCAGGCGTAGGAGCGGGTTTACCCGCGAATGCGGTAGCGGCGGCAACGGTGAATGGCGGGTGGTAATTGGCCAGCAGGCCCGGCCTCTTCGCGGGTAAACCCGGTCCTACGGCGGCCTGTGTCCAACCCCCGAGGTGTGTCCACCACCAATCTGCGTAGGAGCGGGTTTACCCGCGAATACGGTAGCGGCGGCAACAGTGAACGGCGGGTGGGGATTGGCCAGCAGGGCCGGCCCTTTCGCGGGTAAACCCGCTCCTACAGGTGCAGTACCAGCGACCTGCTCAGGCGACGCAAGCCTCCAAGGCTTGAGCCTCTACCCCCAGCAACCGGCTGATCCGCGCGCAGTCATCTTCCCGGCGCAACTCGGCAAACAACACCACCGCTTCAGGGTAACTGCGAGTCAGCATCGCCAGCCACTGCTTCATCCGCCCCGGCGCATAACGCGGCGACAATTTGGCCTGGGCCTGGCGCCAGAACTCACGCAACAGGGGCAACAAGTCCTGCCAGCTCATCGGCTGATAGTCGCGCCCGTCCCGCGCCGCCGCAATCTGCAGGCCCAGGTCCGGGCGCGATACCAGCCCACGCCCGAGCATGATGTCTTCAGCGCCACTGACCTCGCGGCAACGCCGCCAGTCATCGACCGTCCAGATCTCACCATTGGCGAACACCGGCACCTTGACCACATCCTGTACCCGCGCCACCCACTCCCAGTGCGCTGGCGGCTTGTAGCCCTCAACCTTGGTCCGGGCGTGCACCACAAGGTGTGCCGAACCGCCTTCGGCCAAAGCCGTGGCGCACTCCAGTGCCCCGTCGGGGCTGTCGAAGCCCAGGCGCATCTTCGAGGTCACCGGGATGTTCGCCGGCACCGCCCGCCGCACTTCACGCACAATGGCGTGCAGCAACTCCGGCTCTTTGAGCAGTACCGCACCACCACGCGACTTGTTCACCGTCTTTGCCGGGCAACCGAAGTTCAAGTCGATCACCGGCGCCCCAAGCTCGCAAGCCAGTGCGGCGTTTTCCGCCAGGCATACCGGGTCAGAACCCAGCAATTGCACGCGCATGGGCACACCGGCAGCCGTGCGCGCGCCCTGACGCAGTTCAGGCGCCAGCTTGTCGAACGAGGACGCCGGCAGCAGGCGGTCGCACACGCGAATGAACTCGGTGACGCACCAGTCGATACCGCCCACACGGGTCAATACGTCGCGCAGGATGTTGTCGACCAGCCCCTCCATGGGGGCCAGGGCAATTTGCATGTCGGGGTCTCAGCGGAAAAAGCCGGCAGTTTAACAAAAAATGCCGGCCACTCAGGCGCCGATCAGCGCCGGACCGTAACCTTCGACGAATTCCGCCGGCATGCGCCTGGGCTTGCCGCTGGACAGCTCGATGCAGGCAAAGGTGGTTTGCGCGCGCAGCAGCGTCACACCATCGCGCGGACGCTTGAGCTGAAACCGCCGCGTCATGCGCAGGCGCTGGTCCCAGTCAATGATCCAGGTGGCCAGTTGCAGCTCGTCGTCTTCATACGCGGCGGCCAGGTAGTCGATTTCGTGGCGCACCACAGCCATCGCCCGGTCAAGGCGCCGGTACTCGGCCAGGTCCAGCCCCAGACGCTGGGAGTGGCGCCAGGCGCAGCGCTCAAGCCAGGTGACGTAGACGGCATTGTTGGCATGGCCAAGGCCGTCGATGTCCTCGCTGCCGACGCGCAGGTCGATGACGAAGGGTGTTGCCAGGTCCCAGCTCATTTTCGCTTCCTTGGCGCAAAAGGCGATTTAGCAGCGATCTGCGGGGCAATGTCCAGCCCCTGTGGGCCTGAGGCAGTCGTTATAGGGGCGGGCTTGCCCGCGAATCAGACACCGCGGCGGATGGCACCGGCGGCGATACCGATGTTCGCGGCTGAAGCCGCCCCGACACTAACCGCTTCAGCCCGAGCCAGCAATTCGAGCACGGCTTCACTCAGCCGCGGGTCGGCCAGCACTCGCTGGTGACCACCCTCTTCCAGCAGCATCAGCCGGCTGTCGAACCAGGACTTGTGGATGACATGTGCCTCATCTGCGGGCACGAGAGCATCATCGGCAGCATGCACCACCAGCCCCGGCAGCTCCAGCTGGTAACCCGTGACATCCAGCCGCGCAATCTGCATGCCCACATCGCGCTCGATCTGGCGAATGAACGCTGCCCGTGCCCGGGCTGGCAGCCCCAGGCGATGGGCAAAACCACGCAACACACCGAGCAACCGCGCCGGCGCTGCAATGCTGACAGCCGCCTCTGTACGCAGCCCCATCTGCAAAGCCAGCAGCACGCTCGCCCCACCCATGGAATGGCCAATGACTGCACGCAAGGGCGGCAACTCAGCCGCAGCCTCAAGCAGCGCCCGGGCAAACAGCACCACATTCGCTTGCTCGCCAGGCGAACGACCATGCCCAGGCCCTTCCAGCGACACCACCGTATGCCCCGCCTGAACCAAGGTCTCGATCAAGGCGGCAAACTGCGTCGGGCGCCCTTCCCAACCGTGCATCAGCAGCACGGTCGGCCCTTGCCCCCAGCGCAAGGCAGACAGCCCGAAGCGCAGTGTAATGCGCTCGGCGCTGGCCAGCACAGGCAGCTCCCAATCCCGCGGCGGCAGGTTGCGCGGGGTCATGAAGGCACGGCGCATCTTGCCCGCGACATGCTCGGGGGCCAGGCGGCCCAAGGTGCCATTGACACCGCGAATCCAGCTCAGGGTGGTCATCGCCATGCTCCAGGGTTAAAGCACCGCCGATTTGGCGGCGCGCAGAATACGGTCAGACAGGTCACTGGTCCCCAAGGCCCGGGCCAGCGCCAGCCCCCCAACCATCAGGGCCAGGTCGGCCAGCGCTTTGTCGGCATCCTCAGGGCGGTCGACCATCGCGGCAGTCATCAACTCGATATGCTCGGCCAGCACCTCGCGGAAGACCTCCGGCAGGCGCTGCATTTCGCCCAACGCGTTAGGCAGCGGGCAAGCATGTACTTCGCAGTCCCGGTGCTTGCGCGAGAGGTAGAAGGCCCCGGCCAGCGCTCGCCGCCCGGCGCCATCGAGATTGGGGTCGATCTGGGCGAGCAAGGCACGGCGCTCACCCAACAACTGGCGGAACGCTTCGAGCATCAGCTCGTCCTTGCTGTCGAAGTGCGCATAGAAGCCGCCGACGGTCAGGCCTGCCGCGCCCATCACCTGACTGACGCTGGGCTCGGCCGGGCCGTGCTGGATCAGCGCACTACGCGCCGCCTCCAGAATGCGTTCGCGGGTTCTGCTCTTCTTGTCGCTCATCTGGCACGCACCAAACAAAATATGATGATCGAAATATTATTCTCATCATATTTTTTGGCAAGCAAAATCTGCGGCCGCTTGTCGGGGAAAATGCTGGAGGGAAAAAACAAAAGGCCCATTCAATAAGCGAATGAGCCTTTAAAGTCCCGCAAAACGCGGGTAAACGTGGCGTCCCCTAGGGGACTCGAACCCCTGTTACCGCCGTGAAAGGGCGGTGTCCTAGGCCACTAGACGAAGGGGACGTAACCTTCGCGAAGATCCACTTGCGTGAACCCTGGCAGAAATGGTGGAGCTAAGCGGGATCGAACCGCTGACCTCCTGCATGCCATGCAGGCGCTCTCCCAGCTGAGCTATAGCCCCGAAACAAAAGGCTCATCAATAATCGACGAGCCTTTTTAAGCCCTGCAAAACGCAGGAAAAGTGGCGTCCCCTAGGGGACTCGAACCCCTGTTACCGCCGTGAAAGGGCGGTGTCCTAGGCCACTAGACGAAGGGGACGTAACCTTCGTGCCGATCCGCTAACGCGAACCGCGGCAAAATTGGTGGAGCTAAGCGGGATCGAACCGCTGACCTCCTGCATGCCATGCAGGCGCTCTCCCAGCTGAGCTATAGCCCCGGATTTCTAGCCTCGCGGCCCAGCGACATAAAAACATCGCTTGTGTAAAACTGGCGTCCCCTAGGGGACTCGAACCCCTGTTACCGCCGTGAAAGGGCGGTGTCCTAGGCCACTAGACGAAGGGGACGAACCTTCTTACCTTCAAGACCCGGTTGCTGGACCCGGTCTTGCTTACCAGCCTTGGCTGCTAAGCGGAATTTGGTGGAGCTAAGCGGGATCGAACCGCTGACCTCCTGCATGCCATGCAGGCGCTCTCCCAGCTGAGCTATAGCCCCACAATGTCGCTTTGAACTGAATCGCTGGCTGGGTGCCTGGCGTTTCGTTTTCGTTCATCGCTGTGGACGGGGCGCATATTAAGTTCGGATTGCAGGGCTGTCAAACTAATTTTGAAAAATATTCAAAAATTTTTTCACAGATAACAATCACTTACCGCCCTACCTCGGTTTTTTGGGGCTTAGTTGGCCTGTGGGAGCGGGCGTGCCCGCGAATGCGGTATTGAATTTACCATTGCATTCGCGGGCACGCCCGCTCCCACAAGTTAGGTGCAAAGCTGAATCAGGCGATGGAAGCCAACAGCTTTTCCCACTCTTTGTTTTCTTTCTTCGACACCCCACCCAGCAGGTCCAGGGCCTGGCGCAGGCGGTAGCGCGTCAGGTCGGGGCCGAGGATTTCCATGGCGTCCAGCACCGAAACCGAGCTGGCCTGGCCCGTGATGGCGGCGAACATCAGCGGCATGGCGTCACGCAGCTTCAGCTCCAGCGCTTCGACCACGGCCTGTATGCAACCGGTGATGCGCTCTTTTTCCCACTGACGCAGGCTTTCAAGCTTCCACAGGATCAGCTGGATCACCTGGCGCACCTGGTCGGCCGACAGTTTCTTGCTTTCGAACAGCTTGGCGTCCAGCTTGAGCGCGCCTTCGAAGAAGAACCCGCCCAACGGGGCAACCTGGCTGAAGGTTTCGACCCTGCCTTGCACGTGCGGGGCAATCTTCATCATGTAGTCGCTGTTGAACGCCCACTTCTGCAGGCGTGCGGCAAACTCCTCTACCGGCAGCTCGCGCAGCCACTGGCCGTTGAGCCAGGACAGCTTCTCGATGTCGAAGATCGGGCCGCCCAGCGAGATACGTGACAGGTCGAAGTGCTCGACCATTTCGGCCAGCGAGAACTTCTCGCGCTCGTCAGGCATCGACCAGCCCATGCGGCCAAGGTAGTTGAGCATCGCTTCAGGCATGAAGCCCATGCGCTCGTAGAAGGTGACCGAGGTCGGGTTCTTGCGCTTGGACAGTTTCGATTTGTCCGGGTTGCGCAGCAGCGGCATGTAGCACAGCTTGGGCTGCTCCCAGCCGAAGTACTCGTACAGCTTGATCAGCTTGGGCGCCGATGGCAGCCACTCTTCCCCACGCAGCACGTGGGTGATGCCCATCAGGTGGTCGTCGACCACGTTGGCCAGGAAGTACGTCGGCAGGCCGTCGTTCTTCATCAGCACCTGCATGTCCATGCGGTCCCACGGGATCTCGACATCGCCGCGCAGCATGTCCGGCACCACGCAGATCCCTTCGCTCGGCACCTTCATGCGGATCACGTGCGGCTCGCCAGCGTCCAGGCGGCGCTGCACTTCTTCGGCGCTCATCAGCAACGCACGGCCATCGTAGCGCGGGGTTTCGCCGCGGGCCTGCTGTTCGGCACGCATCTGTTCCAGCTCTTCGGCGGTGCAGAAGCAGTAGAAGGCGTGGCCGGCGTCTACCAGTTCCTTGGCGTATTTGGCGTAGATTTCGCCACGCTCGCTCTGCCGGTAAGGGCCATGTGGGCCGCCGACATCCGGGCCTTCGTTCCATTCGATGCCAAGCCAGCGCAGAGCGTCGAAGATCTGTTGCTCCGACTCGCGCGTGGAGCGCAGCTGATCGGTGTCTTCGATGCGCAGGATGAACTCACCGCCGTGCTGCTTGGCAAAGCAGTAGTTGAACAGGGCGATGTAGGCAGTGCCGACATGGGGGTCGCCGGTAGGCGATGGCGCAATACGCGTGCGTACGGTGGTCATGGAGAGTCTCGAACGAAAGATGAAACAAAGGCGGGATGTTAGCAGGAGGCGGGCACCGGGCTCCAGCAATGGCGCGAACGTCACTTGTCGACGGGCCCTGTGCCGCTGTTAAATTTGTTTACATTTCTGGAACGATAGTCCTCATGCCTGCCCAACTCAAACGCCGCCTGACGCTCTTCTTCGCCCTGGTGGCCATCATCGCCCTCGCCTTCCTGGGCCACTGGTACTTCAAGGGCCGCTTCTACGAGAGCACCGACAACGCTTACGTGCAGGGTGAGATCACCCGTATCTCCAGCCAGCTTGGCGCACGTATCGAAACGGTGCCGGTCGAGGACAACCAGCACGTCAGCAAGGGCGACCTGCTGGTGCGCCTGGAAGCCGCCGACTTCGAGCTGGCGGTCGAACGCGCCCGTGCCGCCCTGGCCACCCGCGAAGCCGAGTACGCACAAGCGCAAAGCCGCCTCACCCAGCAAGGCAGCCTGATTGCCGCCGGCCAGGCCCAATTGGCGGCGACCCAGGCCACGTTCGACCGTTCGCGGCTGGACCTGAGCCGCGCCGAGAAGCTGCGCAAACCGGGTTTTGTCTCTGAAGAGCGGGTCACTACCCTGTCGGCGGACAGCCATGTCGCCGGTTCCCAGGTCGACAAGGCCCGCGCCGACCTGCAAAGCCAGCGCCAACAGGTCACCGCCCTGAACGCCGAGCTCAAGCGCCTCGATGCGCAAATCGCCAATGCCCGCACCGACCTGGCCCAGGCCGAACTGAACCTGACCCGCTGCGAAATCCATGCACCGATCAGCGGCACCATCGGCCAGCGCAATGCGCGCAATGGCCAGGTGGTGCAGGCCGGCGCCTACCTGCTGTCGATCGTGCCGGATGAAGACATCTGGGTGCAGGCCAACTTCAAGGAAACCCAGATCGGGCGCATGCACCCCGGCCAGCGCGCGGAGCTGTTGTTCGACAGCTACCCCGACACACCGATCGAAGGCCGGGTGGACAGCCTGTTCGCCGCGTCCGGTGCGCAGTTCAGCCTGCTGCCACCGGACAACGCCACCGGCAACTTCACCAAAGTTGTGCAGCGTATCCCGATAAAACTCACGTTCCACGCCGACAACCCATTGCATGGGCGTATTCGCCCCGGCATGTCGGTGACCGCCACCGTCGACCTGCGCAGCGAAGACGAAGGCCACAATGGCCGGTGACCAGCTGCTGCGCCCTACGGCGGAGCCAACCCGACGCGACTGGATCGCGGTGATGAGCGTGATGCTCGGCGCCTTCATGGCAGTGCTGGATATCCAGATCACCAACTCCTCGTTGAAGGACATCCAGGGCGCTCTGTCGGCGACCCTGGAAGAAGGCTCATGGATTTCCACCTCGTACCTGGTGGCGGAAATCATCATGATCCCGCTGACGGCTTGGCTGGTGCAGCTGTTGTCGGCGCGGCGCCTGGCGGTGTGGGTATCCGGCGGTTTCCTGCTGTCGTCGCTGCTGTGCTCGATGGCCTGGAACCTGGAGAGCATGATCCTGTTCCGTGCCTTGCAGGGTTTCACCGGCGGCGCGCTGATCCCGCTGGCCTTCACCCTGACCCTGATCAAGCTGCCCGAGCACCACCGCGCCAAAGGCATGGCGATGTTCGCCATGACCGCCACTTTTGCCCCCTCCATCGGCCCCACCCTGGGCGGCTGGCTGACCGAGAACTGGGGCTGGGAATACATCTTCTACATCAATATCCCACCGGGCCTGCTAATGATCGCCGGCTTGTTATACGGGCTTGAGAAGAAGGAGGCGCACTGGGAGCTGCTGAAAAGTACCGATTACGCCGGCATCGTCACGCTCGGCCTTGGGTTGGGCTGCCTGCAGGTGTTTCTCGAGGAAGGCCATCGCAAGGACTGGCTGGAGTCGCACCTGATCGTCGGCCTGGGCAGCGTTGCCCTGGTCAGCCTGATCACCTTCGTCATCCTGCAGTTTTCCAAGCCACACCCGCTGATCAACCTGCGTATCCTCGGCAACCGCAACTTTGGCCTGTCGAGCATCGCCAGCCTGGGCATGGGTGTGGGCCTGTACGGTTCGATCTATCTGCTACCGCTGTACCTGGCGCAGGTACAGGGTTACAACGCCTTGCAGATTGGCGAGGTGATCATGTGGATGGGTATTCCGCAGTTGTTCCTGATCCCGCTGGTGCCGCAACTGATGAAGGTGATATCGCCCAAGGTACTATGCGCGCTGGGGTTTTGCCTGTTCGGCGCTGCCAGTTTCGGTTCGGGGGTGCTCAACCCGGACTTTGCCGGGCCGCAGTTCAACCATATCCAGATCATCCGCGCCCTGGGCCAGCCGATGATCATGGTGACCATCTCGCTGATTGCCACCGCGTATATCCAACAACAGGATGCAGGGTCCGCGTCGAGCCTGTTCAATATTCTGCGTAACCTCGGTGGCGCGATTGGTATTGCCTTGCTGGCCACCCTGCTGGATGCGCGCACCAAGGTGTACTTCGACTACCTGCGCGAATCGGTGGTGCCGAGCAACCCACAGGTGGCTGAGCGGCTGGCGCAATTGGCGGAGCGCTTGGGCAATGACAATGCGGCGCTGGGCAAACTTAGCGAGATTACCCACCAGCAGGCGCTGATCATGGCTTACAACGATGCCTTCCACTTTGTCGGGATCGGGTTGGCGGTGAGCATGGTGGCGGTGTTGATGACCCGCAAGTTGCCGGAAGGGTTGAAGGCTGGGGAAGCCCATTGAGGCTATTACAGATTAGATGCGGTCCCTGTGGGAGCGGGCATGCCCGCGAACACCGGCGCAGCCGGTGCCAGCCACCGCGTTGAATTCTTCGCGGGCACGCCCGCTCCCACAGGGCCCGCGCCCGGCTTCAGCTGCTAATCAACCGCTCCCTCAGTTGCGCAATCTCGTCACGCAACTGCGCCGCAGCTTCGAACTCCAGGTCGCGGGCGAACTGCATCATTTTCTCTTCCAGCTGCTTGATGCGCTTGGTGATCTCTCCCGGCGTACGCAGTTCGGCCTCGTAACGGGCGCTCTCCTCCGCCGCCTTGGCCATGCCCTTGCGCTTCTTGCTGCGCGCACCGGGCACGGTGGCACCTTCCATGATGTCGGTGATGTCCTTGACCACGCCCTTGGGCACGATGCCGTTGGCTTCGTTGAAGGCGATCTGCTTCTCGCGGCGGCGCTCGGTTTCGTCGATGGCTCGCTGCATGGAGCCTGTTACGTTATCGGCGTACAGAATGGCCCGGCCATTGAGGTTACGTGCCGCGCGGCCAATGGTCTGGATCAGGGAGCGCTCGGAACGCAGAAAACCTTCCTTGTCCGCATCGAGGATGGCCACCAGCGACACCTCGGGCATGTCCAGGCCCTCGCGCAGCAGGTTGATGCCCACCAGCACGTCGAAGGTGCCCAGGCGCAGGTCGCGGATAATCTCCACCCGCTCCACCGTATCGATGTCCGAGTGCAGGTAGCGTACCCGCACGTCGTGGTCGGCCAGGTAATCGCTGAGGTCCTCGGCCATGCGTTTGGTCAACGTGGTCGCCAGCACTCGCTCGCCTGCCGCGACACGCTTGCGGATCTCGGACAGCAGGTCGTCGACCTGGGTCAGCGCCGGGCGCACCTCTACCTGCGGGTCGACCAGCCCGGTCGGGCGCACCACCTGCTCCACCACGCGCCCGGCATGCTCAGCCTCGTAGGGGCCCGGAGTGGCCGAAACGAAAATGGTCTGCGGGCTGACATCCTCCCACTCGTCGAAACGCATCGGCCGGTTGTCCAGCGCGGAAGGCATGCGGAAGCCGTACTCGACCAGTGTCTCCTTGCGTGAACGGTCGCCCTTGTACATGGCGCCGACCTGCGGAACGCTGACGTGTGATTCATCGATCACCAGCAGCGCATCGGGCGGCAGGTAATCGTACAGGGTAGGCGGCGGCGCCCCGGCCGGGCGCCCGGACAGGTAACGCGAGTAGTTTTCGATGCCGTTGCAGTAGCCAAGCTCGAGGATCATCTCCAGATCGAAGCGGGTGCGTTGCTCCAGACGCTGCGCTTCGACCAGCTTGTTGGCCTTGTGCAGGTATTCCAGACGCTCCTTCAGTTCTTCCTTGATGCCCTCCACCGCTTCCAGCAGGGTTTCCCGCGGGGTCACGTAGTGGCTCTTGGGGTAGAACGTGAAACGTGGCAGCTTGCGGAAAACCTCGCCGGTCAACGGATCGAAGGCGGCGATGTTCTCCACTTCATCATCGAACAGCTCGATGCGGATGGCCTCCAGATCCGATTCGGCCGGGAAGATGTCGATCACGTCGCCGCGTACCCGGAAGGTGGCGCGGGCAAAGTCCATTTCGTTGCGGGTGTACTGCAGGTCGGCCAGGCGGCGCAGCAGCGCGCGCTGGTCGAGCTTGTCGCCACGGTCAACGTGCAGGACCATTTTCAGGTAGGTCTCGGGGCTGCCCAGGCCGTAGATGCACGACACAGTGGTCACGATGATCGCGTCACGCCGCTCCAGCAGCGCCTTGGTCGCCGACAGGCGCATCTGCTCGATGTGGTCGTTGATCGAGGCGTCCTTCTCGATGAAGGTGTCCGACGACGGCACGTAGGCTTCCGGCTGGTAGTAGTCGTAATAGGAAACGAAGTACTCCACCGCGTTGTTGGGGAAGAATGCCTTGAACTCCCCGTACAACTGGGCGGCCAGCGTCTTGTTGGGCGCCAGCACCAGCGTCGGGCGCTGCACTTGCTGGATGACGTTGGCAATGCTGAAGGTCTTGCCCGAACCGGTCACCCCGAGCAACGTCTGGTGCGACAGCCCCGCCTCTATGCCTTCGACCAACTGGCGGATAGCCTCGGGCTGGTCGCCAGCCGGCTGGAAACGTGTGACGAGCTGGAACTCGGACATGAAGGACCTCGCGGTGCAGCAGCTGTAAATTTAGCCAGTAGTCTATACCCAAATGCGCCCGTTCGGGGGCGCTTTCAAGGCACAGGTGTGGGCGCATGCAACGGTGGACACGGCATTTAGACCAATGGTCGAAAAATATTTGCGCAAATAGCCCCAAAAGCTGCGCCAGAGTGTCGCGGTGACCGATCGGTATCACTATACTGACTCCCCGTTTGTGCACCGCTTCAGTGCATTCGGCTGGAGCGTGTACGCCCTATCACACTCCAATCAGAGCCAAGGTAACAATGAGCCTGTTTTCCGCTGTCGAGCTGGCACCCCGCGACCCTATTCTGGGCCTCAACGAAGCATTCAACGCCGACCCACGTACCGACAAGGTCAACCTGGGCGTAGGCGTGTATTGCAATGAGGAAGGCCGCATTCCGCTGCTGCGCGCCGTGATCGAAGCCGAAACCCAGCGTGCCGCCCAGCACGCTTCGCGCGGCTACCTGCCGATCGACGGCATCGCCACCTACGACCAGGCTGTGCAGAAGCTGCTGTTCGGCGCCGAGTCGCCACTGCTGGCCGCCGGCCGCGTGGTCACCGTGCAGGCCGTCGGTGGTACCGGCGCGCTGAAAATCGGTGCCGACTTCCTCAAGCGCCTCTCGCCCAATGCCGTGGTTGCCATCAGCGACCCTAGCTGGGAAAACCACCGTGCGCTGTTCGAATCGGCCGGCTTCCCGGTGCAGACCTACCGCTACTACGATGCGCCGACCAACGACGTCAACCGCGCGGGCATGCTCGAAGACCTCAACGCCCTGCCATCCGGTTCGATCGTGGTGCTGCACGCCTGCTGCCACAACCCGACCGGCGTCGACCTGAACCTGGACGACTGGAAGAACGTTCTGGAAGTGGTCAAGGCCAAGGGCCACGTGCCGTTCCTCGACATGGCCTACCAGGGCTTTGGTGACGGTATCGCCGAAGACGCCTTCGCCGTGCGCCTGTTCGCCGAGTCGGGCCTGGAGTTCTTTGTTTCCAGCTCGTTCTCCAAATCGTTCTCGCTGTACGGCGAGCGCGTCGGCGCACTGTCGATCGTCACCGCCTCCAAGGACGAGAGCACCCGCGTGCTGTCGCAGGTCAAGCGCGTGATCCGCACCACCTACTCCAACCCGCCAACCCACGGCGCAACCATTGTTGCCACCGTGCTGAACAGCGCAGAACTGCGCCAGATGTGGGAAACCGAACTGGCCGAAATGCGCGAGCGCATCCACGGCATGCGCAAGCAGATGGTATCGCTGCTGGCCGAATACGGTGCCAACCGCGACTTCAGCTTCGTTGGCCGCCAGGTCGGCATGTTCTCCTACTCGGGCCTGACCGTTGAACAGGTCACCCGCCTGAAGAACGACTTCGGCATCTATGCCCTGGACACCGGCCGTATCGCGGTGGCCGCGCTGAACCAGAGCAACATCCACGTGGTGACCAAAGCGATCGTGGAAGTGCTGTAACTCATTGTTTTGCCTGGGGGTGGGTTGACTTCTCCCGGGCAATCAGTAAGATACGCGCAGATTCCGCGATAGCTCAGTCGGTAGAGCAAATGACTGTTAATCATTGGGTCCCTGGTTCGAGTCCAGGTCGCGGAGCCAGACATTGAAGAAGCCCCCGGATGCGCAAGCAACCGGGGGCTTTTTCGTTGCGCTGGAATTATTGGCCAGCAACGGTGAACGGCGGGCGGAGATTGGCCAGCAGGCCCGGCCCTTTCGCGGGTAAACCCGCTCCTACGACGGCCTGTGTTCAACCACCGATGTGTGTCCACCACCGATCCGGCGTAGGAGCGGGTTTACCCGCGAAGAAGCCGGCATCGCCAACAGAGGCCTCAATCACTGCGCCCAATCGGGTAAAACGCCCCCCGGCTCCACACCCCAAGCCATTCCTCCCCGTCGATCACATGCGGCACCGCCAGCTCCACCAGTTGATAAAACACATTGCGATGTATCAGCGCCTCCAGGTTGCTGCGCATCAGCACATACGGTGATGGCTCCTGCGTCAGCGGGTCGATCACCACCCGCAGGGGGTTATCCGGCCCCGCCTCGACCTGGTCCTCGACATTGCTGGTAAAACGCAGCACCTGCTGCTCGCCTTCGCCCTGCACTTCCAGCAACACGGCCACGAACGGCGCATCGTCAACACGAATGCCGACCTTCTCTACCGGGGTAATCAGGAAGTAGTCATCGCCGTCGCGGCGAATGATGGTAGAGAACAGCCGCACCATCGGCTTGCGCCCGATCGGCGTGCCCAGGTAGTACCAGGTGCCATCGCGGGCAATGCGCATGTCGATGTCACCACAGAATTCCGGGTTCCATAGGTGCACCGGCGGCAGCCCCTTGGCCTTGGGGATCTGCGCCAGAAGGTCATTGGCCTTGCCGGAGTCGCTCATCACGCTTGCCTCATTCACTCATGCCCAGAAGGCTACGAGCGTACTCGCGCATCGGCGCACCAAGCAAATCCTCCGGGGTGTTGTCGTGGAACGTCAACAAACCGCCACGGCTCTTGATGCGTGCAGTGTCGATCAGGTAGCGGGTACTGGTTTCGATCAGCATCATCTGCACCACGCCAGTGTCCCAGCCCAAGCGGTCGACGGCCTGCTCGTCATACCACTCGTCACCATTGCCGATGCGATCGTCGGTACGAGCGAAGCGCGTGTACAACACGTAGTCCGCACCCACCGCGCGCGCCTGGGCGATGGCCTCTTCGAGGCCCAGCGGGCCCTGGGCGCGACGTACCATCGGGAAGTATTCGACGAAGCTCTTGAAGGCCTGCTGGGCCACTGCATTCTGCCGAGGCACCGGCCCCTCGCCCGGCGGCACGAATGCACCCTGGCCAATGAAGATGAACGAATCAGGCTGCAGGCGGATCGACAAGGAGCGACGGGTTTCGCTGTGGTCCAGCAGACCGGCATCGCTCATGTGATAGCGGACGCCTTCGCCCATATCGCTGACATTCATGCAGCCGCCCAGCGCCATCAGCGCCAGCAGCAAGACCAGGCTACGCATCTTTCCTCCAGTGGCCGGCGACGAAAAACCGGCGAATAGCCGGCGGATGCAGCTTTTGCGCCAGCTTCAGCCACCGATCACCTTCATGACGGTCACGCCGCCGGAAAAGGCCACGTCCTGCTTGTCAGCCAAAGCCTTGACCAACAACCTCTGCAAGGCCGGCAGCGCCTGATGACGCGGTTTTTCCAGCAGGTCGCCGACGAAGTGCCGGTTACCTGACGACAGGCAGCCATGCAGCCAGCCCGTAGAAGACAGGCGCAACCGCGAGCAGGTACGGCAAAACGGCACGCTTTCGTTGGCAATGACGCCGAAGTGGCCCCTGCCGGGGATGTGGTAACGCATGGCAGTGGCGTCCAGCGGCGCACTCACCTGGGCGTAGGTATGCTGGCCGCCGATCAGCGCAAGCAGCTGGTCGAGGCCTACAAACTGCTGGAGGAAGGCGTTGCGATCGTGAGAGAGGTGGCCCATGCGCATCAGTTCGATGAAGCGCAGCTCGAAGCCGCGCGCGAGGCAGTAATCCAGCAGGGGCAGTACCTGATCAAGGTTTTTCCCGCGCATCGGCACCATGTTGACCTTGATTCGCATACCCAGGGCGCTGGCCTGCTCCATTCCATCCAGCACAGTGCCCAGGTCGCCGCCACGGGCAATCTGGCGGAAAGCCAGCGGGTCGAGGGTGTCGAGGGAAACGTTCAGCCGACGAATCCCAGCCGCCTGCAGTTGCGGCAACTTGCGCGCCAGCAACTGGCCGTTGGTGGTCAGCGAGACGTCATCAAGGTCGAGTTTGGCCACGGCAGCCAGAAAGGCATCCAGGCGCGGGCTGACCAGTGGCTCACCGCCAGTAATCCGCAGGCGCTCGATGCCGGCGGCTTCGATCAGATAGGCCACGCCACGGGCCAAGGCATCCGCCGACAGCTCGTCCTGCGCCGCCACCAGCCGCTTTCCGTCAGGTACGCAGTAGGTACAGGCGTAGTTGCAGGCAGCCGTCAGGCTGACGCGCAGGTTGCGAAAGCGCCTGCCTTGACGATCGACAATCATGAATGACTCCGGCATGGATGAAGGGGCCGGCAAAACCTGACTCATAAATCAGGTTTTTGCAAGCCCCAATGCGCAATGCCGAATTTCCAAACGATAGCCAAACGCTTCGGGCTGCACTGCCGCGCAGAGGACGCACGACGCCGTTTCGCTAAATGCTCAGTTCGAGGGTTCCGGGTCGCGCTTGCGCTTGTTGCCCATACGCACGCCAATGTCCATCAGGAACTGGAAGAAGCCTTCCTGATCTTCCAGCACGTTGCTCCAGAACGGCGAGTGGTACAGCGCCACAGCGCCGTGCACCAGCGCCCAGGCAGCGCAGTAGTGGAAATACGGCGGCACGTCTTCGAGCTTGCCTTCGCTGATACGGCCCTTGATCAGCTGGGTCAGGCGGTCGAAGTTGGAGGCACGGATGCTGTGCAGCTGCTCGACCATTTCCGGCACCTGATTGCCCTTGACCACCTTTTCTTCAAGGCGGTCGAACAGCCGGTAGCGTTGCGGGTCGCGCATGCGGAACTCGAAGTAGGCGCGCGACAGCGCTTCCTTGTCACGGTCGACGTCGGCCGAGTGCAACAGCTCGTTCAGGTCACGCTCGTAATCGAGCATCAGGCGCAGGTAGATCTCCGCCTTGGACTTGAAGTGCTTGTAGATCGTGCCTTTGCCGATGCCCACGGCGTCGGCGATCATCTCGACGGTGACGCTGTCTTCACCTTGCTCGAGAAACAGCTTGAGCGCGGTATCGAGGATTTCCTGTTCGCGACGGCGAAACTCACGGACCTTACGAGGTTCTTTCTGCATGGGAAGGACTGGATGACAATCGAAGCGGTTTATTATGCCTAACTTGCGGGAAATTGCACGGATCATCCACGCATGTCTATGTTTCACGATGCATACGGCCATGCGCTGCGGGAGGAACGAAACGTTGACGTATTCCAAATCTGTTTAAAAAACGTCCAATATGCACTGGCACTGCGCCAAACCTGACCAATACTTGAAGTGTTGGCGCGGCGCATCCCCCCCAGTGGCGCGCCGATAAAGGTGCTCAGGGACCGCGTACCTTTGTTTTACTCCTAATGGTCTTAACCCGGATTCCTCCCCCAGAACCCGGGTTTTTTTTGTGTTTTTGTGGGGAGAATGGTGTGACGGCTGTCAGGTGCGTGCCGCAAGATTTTCAGCGCCTGTGGAATCGAGCGCCGCCCGCGCGGCGCTTCGCGGGTAAACCCGCTCCTACGCTTGTTTCGGGCCAATTAGGCCTGTGAGATTTGCGCGCGAACGCCTTGGCGCACGCCTCGATATCGCGTCGTACAAACAAGGCGGTCGCGCGCGCCTGGCACAGAAGAGCGCCGCCCGCGCGGCGCTTCGCGGGTAAACCCGCTCCTACGCTTGTTTCGGGCCAATTAGGCCTGTGAGATTTGCGCGCGAACGCCTTGGCGCACGCCTCGATATCGCTTCGTACAAACAAGGCGGTCGCGCGCGCCTGGCACAGAAGAGCGCCGCCCGCGCGGCGCTTCGCGGGTAAATCCGCTCCTACGCTTGTTTCGGGCCAATTAGGCCTGTGGGATTTGCGTGCGAACGCCTTGGCGCACGCCTCGATATCGCGTCGTACAAACAAGGCGGTCGCGCGCGCCTGGCACAGGACGGACTGGCCCGAAACAAACGTAGGAGCGGGTTTACCCGCGAAGCGCCGCGCGGGCGGCGCTCGATCTGACAGACGCTGCAAGGGTTGAGGCTGGCACCTTGTGCCCCTCACACAATCTTAAAACCCGGTAATTCAAGCCACCCGCGCCAATGGGAACAATCGCTTGAAGTTGGCCGTGGTCTGCTCGGCCAACTGCTCATAACTGGCCCCACGCAACGAAGCCACATACTCCGCCACCTCCCGCACATACTGCGGCAGGTTCGGCTTGCCCCGATGCGGAATCGGCGCCAGGTACGGCGAATCGGTCTCCACCAGCAAGCGATCGACAGGCACCTGCCGCGCCACTTCACGCAACGCTTCGGCATTGCGGAAGGTCACGATGCCCGACAGCGAGATGTAATAACCCAGGTCCAGCGCGGCCTTGGCCATGTCCCAGTCCTCGGTAAAGCAGTGCAGTACGCCAGCCTGCGGCAGGTTGGCCTCACGCAGCAGCGCCAGGGTATCGGCACGCGCCGCCCGGGTATGCACGATCACCGGCTTGCCGGTCTGCCTGGAGGCCTCCAGGTGCAGGCGGAACGAGGCCTGCTGCAGCTCTGCCGCCTCCGGCTCGTAGTGGTAATCCAGCCCGGTTTCACCAATCGCCACCACATGCGGGTGGGCCAATTCGCGCAACAGCCATTCCAACGCCGGGGTTTCGCCAGGGGCCAGGTCCAGCGGGTGCACGCCCACCGAGCAGTCGACGTCAGCGTACTGCTCGCTCAGCGCCTTCACTGCACCCGCATTCTCGGCACTGACGCCAATGCACAGGAAATGCCCGACCCCACGCTCACGCGCCGCCTGCAGGGCAGCATCGAGGGAGCCCTGGTGAGCAGTGAGGTCAAGACGGTCGAGGTGGCAATGGGAATCTACGAGCATGGGATAACGGCACACATGAAAAATGGAAAATCAGCGGGCACCCGGCAGTTGCAGCCAGTGAGCCAGCAGCGATTCAAGCAACAAGGCGCGGTTGAGGTTGGCCTTGCCCAGTACCTTCTGGCGCTGTTCGAGGATCCATGCCTGCACCTCCAGCACCTTGGCCTGGCGGCTCTTCTGCGCCAGGTATTGCACGACCTTGCGCATATCGGCCAAGCCTAACCCTTCCTCGTCCTGGGTCAACTGATAGCGCAGGATCAGGTGCGACCAATCGCAGAACCAGTCGAACAGCAGCAACAACGGCACACCGCTCCAGGCATCGGCCAGCTGGCTCGGCGATTGCTGCTGCTTGAGCAGCTTCTTCACCCCATCGGCCACCAGCGCGCGTTGCTCGCGCACACCCTGCGCCTGCAGGCTGACCGCCATCAATGGCGAACCTGCCGCCAGCGTCAGCAGCTCATCGCGCTCGACCTCGTCGCAGTCGGGTAACGCGCCAGTCAGCCATGCCTGGCTCTGGGCCAGACTGGGCTGCGGACAGGCCACCTGCTGGCAGCGGCTCTTGATCGTCGGCAACAGACGGCTGGGCTGGTGCGTCACCAGCAACAACACGGTATCACCGGAAGGTTCTTCAAGGCTTTTGAGCAGGGCGTTGGAGGCGTTGACATTCATCGCCTCCACCGGCTCGATCAACACCACCTTGCGCCCGCCCAACTGCGCGGTCTGCACCACAAAGGCCACCAGCTCGCGTACCTGGTCGACCTTGATCGGCTTGTCAGCCTCCTCCGGCTCGAGGACGAAGTTGTCCGGGTGGCTGCCGGCCTTGAGCAACAGGCACGACTTACACGCCCCACAAGCGTCCAGGCCCTGCGGCTGCTGGCACAACAGGCGCGCCATCAGACGCTCGGCCATGGCCCGCTTGCCAATACCCTGCGGCCCATGCAGCAGGTAAGCGTGGGCGTGGCGGCTGCGACCGGCCAGTTGCTGCCACAGCGCCTGCTGCCAAGGGTAGGCCTCAGCCACGGCAACGCTCCAGAATGCCTGGCAGCAGTACGTCGATGTCACGCTGCACCGCCTCCAGGGATTGTGCCGCATCAAGCAGGCTGTAGCGCTGTGGCGCGCCTTGGGCGCGCTGCAGGTACGCCTGGCGCACCGCTTCGAAGAACGCCTGCCCTTCCTGCTCGAATCGGTCCAGGCGGCCACGGGCGGCGGCGCGGGCAAGGCCCACTTCCACCGGCAGGTCGAAGACCAGGGTCAGGTCCGGGCGCAGGTCGCCCTGGACGAATTGTTCCAGAACCGCGATACGCTCGACCGACAGACCACGCCCGCCACCCTGATAGGCATAGGTGGCGTCCGTGAAACGATCACACAGTACAACAGCCCCGCGGGCCAGCGCCGGGCGGATGACCTGCGCCAGGTGCTGGGCGCGAGCGGCGAACACCAGCAACAGCTCGGTGTCGGCCGCCATGCCTTCGTCACTGGGTGTCAGCAACAGTTCACGCACCTTTTCCGCCAGCGGCGTACCGCCTGGCTCACGGGTCAGCACCACGTCCAGGCCGTGCTCGCGCAGGCGCGCGGCCAGGTAGTCGCGATTGGTGCTCTTGCCCGCGCCTTCGGGGCCTTCCAAAGTAATAAACAAGCCGCTCACAGGCAGTCCTTAATGTTGTTCGTCAGGCGTCGGCCGCTCGGCCGCTTGCGCACCGCCGGCAGGGGCATCCTGCGCGGGCGCTTCATCGGGGGCTGGCTGCGCAGTTGGCTCGTCCGCTGCTGACGGGTCCGCTGCTGGGGGCTCAGGGCGCTGCGCATCGTCGGCGCCCGATGCCTGTTCGGCATCATCGGCACCTGGCTTGGCCTCTTGCTGCGGCGCGGGGCTGGAGCGGTAGTCCGACCGGCGCTTGAGCTGGAACTCGCGCACTGCCGAATTGTGGTCGTCGAGGTCGTCGGAAAACACATGGCTGCCATCGCCGCGGGCGACGAAGTAAAGGCTGGTGCCATTGGACGGGTTCAGCGCCGCGTGAATCGCCTCGCGGCCGACCATGGCGATCGGGGTCGGTGGCAGCCCAGTCATGGTGTAAGTGTTGTAGGGCGTTGGCTCGCGCAGGTCGGCGCGGGTGATCTTGCCGTTGTAGCGTTCACCCATGCCATAGATAACCGTCGGGTCGGTCTGCAGCATCATACCCAGGCGCATGCGCCGCACGAACACACCGGCGATCTGCCCGCGCTCCTGCGGAATGCCGGTTTCCTTTTCGACCAGGGAGGCCATGATCAGCGCCTGGTACGGGTCACGATACGGCAGGTCGGTGGAGCGCTCGGCCCACTCCTTGGCCAGCACTTCGTCCAGACGCATGTAGGCCTGCTGCAGCAACTCGACATCGGTCATACCCCGCACAAAGCGGTAAGTGTCGGGGAAGAAGCGGCCTTCGGGGAACACACCGGTATGGCCGAGCTTGTCCATGACCTCGGCATCCGACAAGCCGTCCAGGGTATGCTTGATCTTTTCATGCTTGGCCACGGCCGCACGCACCTGGCGGAAGGTCCAGCCTTCGACCAGGGTGAGGTTGTACTGTACCACGTCGGCACGGCGCCAGGCGTCGAACAACTGCTCGACGGTCATGCCAGGGGTAAGACGGTACTCACCGGTGTGCAGGGGGGTGCCGGCCATGTTGAAGCGCCAGTACAAACGCAACCAGACGGCATCGTCGAGCAACCCTTCTCGTTGCATGCTGTAGAACATGCGGTTGGGGTTAGTGCCATTGGGCACATCCAGCAGGCGTTCCTGCGTGATGTGCAGGGGCTGCTCCAGGACCGAGTTGACCTTCCAGGCCGACCAGCCAAACGCCAGGCCGGCAAGGATCAAGCCCATTTCCAGCAACAGCAGGAATTTACGTCTCACGAATTCAGGTTTCCAGTAACGTACGGGCAACGGCCTGCAGTTTACGAGTGAGCGGGCCCGGCGACCAGTTTAGCGCGGCTACGCCACGCACGGGCCAAATGCCGTAAACGCTATTGCAAACAAATACTTCATCCGCTTGCTCCAGCGCCTCGAACGACAGGTCGCAGACCTGTACCGCAATACCCAGCAGCGGGGCCTGTTCCAGCAGTGCGGCACGCATCACGCCCGCCACGCCACAACGGCCAAGGTCGGCGGTAAGCAGCACGCCATCGCGCACCAGAAACAGATTGCTGTATACCCCTTCGATCACCCTGCCCTGCGCGTCACGCATCAGGCCTTCGGCATGGTCGCTGTCCTGCCATTCGGCACGGGCCAGCACCTGCTCCAGGCGGTTAAGGTGTTTGAGGCCGGCCAGCAGTGGTTGTTCCCCAAGCCGGGTCTGGCAAGGGAACAAACGTACGCCATGCTCGGCATGCTCGACAGGATAACGGGGTAATGGGCTGCCTTGCAGGATACGCCGCGGCGCTGCATCGACAGCTGGCGCATAGCCACGCTGGCTATCGCCACGGGTAAGGATGAGTTTGACGACACCCTCACCCAACTGGCTGGCGTAGCGCAGCAGCTCGTCGCGTACCAGCGCCAGATCGGCGTTGATCGCCAGGCGCTGGCAGCCCAGTGCCAGGCGTGCGAGGTGGCCGTCCAGCAAGCTGGGCCGGGCGCCTCGCACAGCGATGGTTTCGAACAGGCCATCGCCGTAGGCCAGGCCGCGGTTCTGCAGGTTCAGTGCAGTCGCCGGCTGGCCGTCGATCCAGCTGTGCATCAGCCGGCAAACCGGCGGAATACCAGCGAGCCGTTGGTGCCGCCAAAGCCGAACGAGTTGGACAGCACCACGTCGATCGGCATGCTGCGCGCCTGGTGGGGAACGAAGTCGAGGTCACACCCCTCGTCCGGCTCGTCCAGGTTGATGGTCGGCGGGGCCATCTGGCTATTGATGGCCAGCACGCTGAAGATCGCCTCCACCGCGCCCGCGGCGCCCAGCAAGTGACCGGTCATCGACTTGGTCGAGCTGACCGCCAGCTTGTAGGCATGCTCGCCGAACACGCGCTTGATCGCCGCCACTTCGGCCACATCGCCCGCCGGGGTAGAAGTGCCGTGGGCGTTGATGTAGCTGACTTCTTCCGGCTGGATACCGGCATCGCGCAAAGCGTTGGCCATGCAGCGGGCAGCGCCCTCGCCAGAGTCGGGTGGCGAGGTCATGTGGTAGGCGTCGCCGCTCATGCCAAAGCCAACCAGCTCGGCATAGATAGTCGCACCGCGGGCCTTGGCGTGCTCCAGCTCCTCGAGCACCAGGGCTCCGGCACCGTCGGACAGTACAAAGCCGTCACGGCCCTTGTCCCACGGGCGACTGGCCCGGCTTGGTTCATCGTTGCGGGTAGACAGTGCGCGCGAAGCGCCAAAACCGCCCATGCCCAGACCACAAGCGGCCATCTCGGCGCCACCTGCGATCATCACGTCAGCTTCACCGTAGGCGATATTGCGCGCGGCCATGCCGATGCAATGGGTGCCAGTGGTGCACGCAGTGGCGATGGCATAGTTCGGCCCTTGCAGACCCAGGTGGATCGACAGGAAACCGGAGATCATGTTGATGATCGAACCCGGCACGAAGAACGGCGAAATGCGGCGCGGCCCTGAATCGTGCAGGGTGCGGCTGGTTTCTTCGATGTTGGTCAGACCACCGATACCCGAGCCCATGGCCACGCCAATACGCTCGCGGTTGGCATCGGTGACCTCCAGGCCGGCATTACGCACGGCCTGGAAACCAGCCGCCAGGCCGTACTGGATGAACAGGTCGAGCTTGCGGGCCTCTTTGGCCGACAAGTACTGCTCAACCTCGAAGCCTTTCACCGAGCCGCCAAAACGGGTGGAGTAGGCAGACAGGTCCGTGTGTTCGATCGGACCGATGCCACTGCGGCCAGCCAGAATGCCCTGCCAGGTGCTCGGTACATCGGTACCCAGTGGCGACAGCATACCCATACCGGTGACCACGACGCGTCTACGCGACACAGTACTCTCCTTTTCTAATAACAGAGTCTCTTGCCATTGCATTCAAGTGCTGGAATGAAATGGCAACAAGCTCTTGGTGCGCGGTGAACGAAGCCGCCTGATAAATGCGAGGCGCTCGCAAAGAAAAAACCGCACGCCGGCGAAGGCAGTGCGGTTTTCCCCGACAAGAAACGTCGACTGTCGCGTCTTAGGCCTGGTGGGCTTTGACGTAGTCGATGGCGGCTTGAACGGTAGTGATCTTCTCGGCTTCTTCGTCAGGGATTTCGGTCTCGAATTCCTCTTCCAGAGCCATCACCAGTTCAACGGTGTCAAGCGAATCGGCACCCAGGTCATCGACGAAGGACTTAGTCTCAGTCACTTCTTCTTCCTTGACGCCCAGTTGCTCGGCGACGATTTTCTTGACGCGTTCTTCGATGGTGCTCATACCTAGTTTTCACTCCTAATGGATATATGTCAGGCAGCTGGCCGGTGGCTAATTTTATAGAAAGACGTTCGCTTTTCAAGCTAAACGCACCTTCAGGCTAGTCACCACACCCGCTGCCTGGAATCTGGTTGCAGCTTTATAACGGATTTTAGGCTCGCAGTATGACTCTTTTTTTACGAAACCCGTCACATTGAGTTGCAGTATTACATGTACATCCCGCCGTTGACCGGCACGGTAGCGCCGGTCACGTAGGCGGCGCCGTCGGACGCCAGGAACGAAACCACCTTGGCAATTTCGTCAGCCTGGCCCAGGCGGCCCAGCGGAATCTGGGTCTGCAGGGCTTCGCGCTGAGCTTCCGGCAGCTCGCGGGTCATGTCGGTATCGATGAAGCCCGGGGTCACCGAGTTGACGGTGATGCCACGCGAACCCACTTCACGCGCCAGGGCGCGACTGAAGCCTTCCAGACCGGCCTTGGCCGCCGCGTAGTTGGCCTGACCCGCGTTACCCATGGCACCGACGACCGAGCCGATGCTGATGATACGACCCCAACGCGCCTTGGTCATGCCACGCAGCACGCCCTTGGACAGACGGTAGAGGCTGTTGAGGTTGGTGTCGATGACATCGAACCACTCGTCGTCTTTCATGCGCAGCATCAGGTTGTCGCGGGTGATACCGGCGTTGTTGACCAGGATGGCCGGCGCACCGAACTGCTCGCCAATGGCGGCCAGCACGGCTTCAACCGATTCGGCGCTGGTCACGTTCAGCTCCATGCCGGTGCCGGTGATGCCGTGTTCTTTCAGGGTGGCAGCGATACGCTCGGCGCCGGACGCCGAAGTGGCGGTACCGATCACGGTCGCGCCCTGGCGGCCCAGCTCGAGGGCGATGGCCTGGCCAATGCCACGGCTGGCGCCGGTAACCAGTGCAACTTTACCTTGCAGGCTCATGCAAGCTTCTCCAAATCAGGCCAGTGCCGCGCGGGTGGCAGCAACGGCGTCAGGGGTGTTGAGGTTGTAGGTGGTCACGCCGTCGGCGCAACGCTTGTTAAGGCCAGCCAGGACCTTGCCCGGGCCACACTCGACCAGGTTGACCGCACCGTTGGCGGCCAGGGTCTGCACGCACTCGACCCAGCGTACCGGCTGGTACAGCTGTGCCAGCAGGTCGTGCTTGAGAGCATCGAGGTCGGCAGCGACGGCGGCGGTGACGTTCTGCACCACCGGAATCTGCGGGGCCTTCCATTCGATGGCATTGACCGATTCGGCAAAGCGCTCGGCGGCGGGCTTCATCAGGGCGCAGTGCGACGGGACGCTCACCGCCAGTGGCAGGGCGCGCTTGGCACCTTTGGCCTTGCACAGCTCCATGGCGCGGTCTACCGCCGCCTTGTTACCGGCGATGACCACCTGACCAGGCGAGTTGAAGTTCACGGCGCTGACCACTTCATCTTCAGCGGCTTCGGCGCAGAGTTCCACGACCACAGCATCGTCCAGGCCGAGAATGGCAGCCATGGCGCCGTGACCGGCCGGTACGGCTTCCTGCATCAGCTGACCGCGGCGCTCGACCAGGCGAACGGCATCTTTCAGGCTGATGCTGCCAGCGGCGACCAGGGCGCTGTATTCACCCAGGCTGTGCCCGGAAACGAAGGCAGGCTTGGCACCGCCCTCTTCCAGCCACAGGCGCCACAGTGCGATGGACGCAGTAAGGATTGCCGGCTGGGTCTTGTCGGTCTGGTTGAGTTGCTCTTCCGGGCCGTCCTGGACCAGCTTCCACAGGTCGTAGCCGAGCGCTTCGGACGCTTCCTTGAAGGTTTCGATGATCACTGGCTTCTCGGCGCCGAGCTCGGCGAGCATGCCCAGCGACTGGGAACCTTGACCGGGAAAGACGAATGCGAGGGATGCAGACATTGAACAAGCCCTTATGATCTTGTCGTCGGATAGTGTGCGCCAGGGCCGAAGCCAGGCGCGGAATCTGAAAACTTGGATGGAAACATAGACCAAGCGGTCACATTTAAGCACTTCATCGGCGAAATGCCTAAGGCAACAGGTCTTCAAGGCGGCCGTGCAGCCGCTGCGGCAGGTTCTCCTGAATTTCGATCAGCGCCCGCTGGATGGCACTCTGAAAGCCCTGCACACCCGCCGAGCCATGACTCTTGATGACGATGCCCTGCAGCCCCAGGAAGCTCGCCCCATTATGCCGCGCCGGCGCCAGGTCGGCCTGCAGACGCTTGAGCAGCGGCATGGCAACAGCCCCGGCAATGCGGGCAAAAGCACCGCCCTTGAACAGTTTTTCGATGCGCGCACCGATCATCGTCGCCAGGCCCTCGCTGGACTTGAGCAGTATGTTGCCGACAAAACCGTCGCACACCACCACGTCTGCCTCACCCCGGTACAGGCCATCCCCTTCGACGAAACCGACGTAGTTGAGGCCGCGGGCGTTCTGCAACAGCGTGGCAGCCAGCTTGACCTGCTGGTTACCCTTGATGTCCTCGGTACCGATATTCAACAGCGCCACGCGTGGCCGATGCACACCCAGGGCCTGAGCGGCCACCGAGCCCATTACCGCGAACTGGTAGAGGTTTTCGGCACTGCAGTCGACATTCGCGCCCAGATCGAGCAGTTGGCAGTAACCCGTCTGGGTCGGGATCGCCGCCACCATGGCCGGCCGGTCGATACCCGGCAGGGTCTTGAGCACGAAGCGCGACAACGCCATCAGCGCCCCGGTATTACCGGCACTGACACAGGCCTGGGCTTTTCCGTCGCGCACCAGTTCGAGGGCGATGCGCATCGACGAATCCGGCTTGCCACGCAACGCCTGGGATGGCCGCTCGTCCATGCCGACTACCTCACTGGCGGCGACAATCTGCAGGCGCGCGCGATCCGCAGCTGGCAGGCCGCTGACGAGATCTTCAAGGAGGGAGGGTTGACCGACGAGGGTCAGATGAAGCGAGGGGGTAGCCGAAAGGCAGGCAATGCTAGCCTGGACAATGCTGCGGGGACCGAAGTCCCCGCCCATTGCGTCGATCGCGATGACCTGAGCGGACAAGGATTACTCGTCAGCGCCCTTGTCGACCACTTTACGACCACGGTATACGCCTTCTGGCGAAACGTGGTGACGCAGGTGAACTTCACCGGTGGTTTTCTCTACCGACAGCGCGTTTTCCGACAGGGCGTCGTGCGAACGGCGCATGTCACGGGCAGAGCGGGATTTTTTGTTCTGCTGAACAGCCATAATTGATTAACTCCTAAACGTTTGGGTCACGCTTTAACTGCGCCAAAACACTGAACGGGTTGGACCGCGATACCTCGTCCTTGCTCGATTCGGGCTCGTCTGCGCCCGCCGGCTGCTGGCATTCTTCCGGATGATGAGCAGGCACGATTGGCAAGGCGAGCAAAAGCTCCTCCTCGACCAATGCCTGCAGATCCAAAGGATCTTCGCCCAGTTCCAGCACGTCATAGCCTTTCGGCAACGACTGGGTATTCGCACCCTCCTTCACCACGGCGTATGTACATTCGCTGTGGATCGGTAGGGTGACCAGCTCAAGACAACGCTGGCAAACCATCTTGACTTCGACGTCCAGCTCGCTGTGGATAACCACCACGTGCTGTTCATCTCGTTCAAAATCGAACTTCGCCTGCACCGTACCGACATTGTCGGAAAGCGGGTCGCAGAGTCTTTCCAAATCAGCGAGTTGCAGCGAACCGTTAAGGGTTACGCCACGATCGGCTAATTTGCGCGGGTCAACGTGAGGTGGAATCGGGTCATTCAACATAGGCGCAGCATTCTAGGGATGCCCCCCGCCCCTGTCAAAGGAAATTAGGCGGCATCGTGCGTGATAGAATTGGTTCAACCGAACCCGGAGTCTACCATGCTTCCTTTGTTACTGGCTTCCAGCTCTGCCTATCGCCGCGAACTGCTCGCACGCCTGCACCTGCCCTTCACCTGGGCAAGCCCCGATATAGACGAGCAACGCCTGGATGGCGAACCGCCCGTAGAGCTGGTGCGCCGGCTGGCCAGGCAAAAGGCCGAGGCATTGGCAGGCAGCCACCCCCGACACCTGATCATAGGCTCGGACCAGGTTGCGGTATTGGGCGAGCAGGTGCTGGGCAAGCCGCATACGTTCGAGCGCGCCTGCGAGCAACTACTGGAGTGCAGCGGGCAACAGGTGAGCTTCCTGACCGGACTGGCGCTGCTGAACAGCACCACCGGGCACTGCCAGGTGGATTGCGTGCCTTTTACCGTGACACTGCGTGAACTGAGCAGGGAGCAGGTCGAGCGTTACGTGGCAGCAGAACAGCCGCTGGATTGCGCAGGGAGTTTCAAGGCGGAGGGGCTGGGGGTGAGCTTGTTCCAGAGCACGCACGGGTGCGACGCGACCAGCCTGATAGGGCTGCCGCTGATTCGGCTGGTGGATATGCTGACCAAGGAAGGGGTGATGGTTCCGTAACCTGGCTGGGGATTTGGGCGCCCGGCAGATCGAGCGCCGCCCGGGAGGGTGGACGATCGGGGATATTGGACGGCGGGTCCGGCCTATTCGCGGGTAAACCCGCTCCTACAACGCACCGCTGGGCACCCTGATCGATGAGCGAACCTGCGCGCAACGCGCCGCGCGGGCGGCGCTTGATCTGCCAAACACCACAAGAACTGCGACGAACTCAACGCAACTGCGGCCCCTGGAACCCCATCCACATCGCCAGGTGCTCAGCCACGCTGGCACCCACGCGCTTGGAGAAGCGATCGAAAGGCGACTCCTGAACAGTGAAGTCAACCAACTCCTTCTCGCCCACGATCTCACGCGCCACATAGCTGGCACTGCCCAAGCCATCCACCAGCCCCAGCGCCTTGGCCTGCTCACCCGACCAGATCAGGCCGCTGAACAACTCCGGGTGCTCCTTATCCTTCAGGCGCTCACCCCGCCCCTGCTTGACCATGGCGATGAATTGCCGGTGCGTGGTATCCAGCACACCCTGCCAGAACCGGGTCTCTTCTGGTTTTTCCGGCGAAAACGGATCAAGGAACGCCTTGTGCTCACCCGATGTATAGGCACGGCGCTCGACCCCTAGCTTCTCCATGGTGCCAACAAAGCCATAACCCGCCGCCGTCACCCCAATGGAACCCACCAGGCTGGCCTTGTCGGCATAGATCTCGTCCGCCGCACTGGCGATGTAATAGGCACCGGAAGCACCAAGGTCAGCGATCACCGCATACAGCTTGATGGCGGGATATTCGGCACGCAGGCGACGGATTTCGTCATACACGTAACCTGCCTGCACCGGGCTGCCACCCGGGCTATTGATGCGCATCACCACAGCCTTGGTCTTGTCGTCCTTGAACGCTTCGCGCAGGCTCTTGACGATGTTATCGGCGCTGGCAGCCTCCTGATCGGCAATCACCCCGCGCACCTCGACCAGCGCGGTATGGCTGGCACTGCGCGAAGCGGCCTTGTCCATGTCCATCAGCGGCGAGAACAACGCCAGAATGCCGAACAGGTAGACGAAGGTCAGCAGCTTGAAGAAGATCCCCCAGCGCCGCGACCGTCGCTGCTCCTGCACGCTGGCCAGCAAGGTCTTTTCCAGCAGCTTCCAGCTGTTGCGCTCTTCGCGCTCCCCGGGCTCGGCCTCAGGGGCTTTCCATTCGTCTGCCATGCTTACCTACCTTGGAAGTGGAATTGCGGAACCACCCAGCCACTCGCGCAACTGGGAAAAGTGATCGATGCACACCTGCGGGCCAAACTCGGCCAGCGCCTGCAGCGACATGGCACCATAGCCAACCGCCACCGAATGCATGCCGGCATTGCTGGCCATCTGCAGGTCGAATGCCGAATCTCCGACCATCAGCGCACGCGACGGTTCGACGCCACAATGCCCGAGGATTTCCTCAAGCATCAGCGGGTGTGGCTTGCCACGGGTCTCGTCAGCCGCGCGGGTGATGTCGAAGAACCGCTCCCAGCCATTGGCCTTGAGCACCCGATCCAGCCCGCGACGGGCCTTGCCGGTGGCCACCGCCAGGCGGTAACCCTCGGCGCGAAAGGCATCCAGCGACTCGACCACGCCATCGAACAACGGCGAAGGTTGCTGATCCAGTGCGACGTAGACATCGGCATAGTGCTGGCGGAAGCTGGCAACCTCTGCGGGCACCAGGTGCGGGTACAAGGTGTGGATCGCCTCGTCCAAGGCCAGGCCGATGATACCCTTGACCGCATCGTCACTGCTCTGTGCCTCGCCGGCACGCTCTGCAGCGACATTCATGGCCTCGACGATACGACCAATGGAATCGGCCAGGGTGCCATCCCAGTCGAAGATCAGTAGCTCATAGCCTTTTTTCATGGATCAGGACGCACTCAGACGTTCAACGGTTTTCGCCCAGACCTCATCCACAGGCGCCTCGAGCTTCAATTCACCACCGTCCGGCAGCGGTACAGTCAACGCGTAGGCATGCAGGAACAGGCGCTTGCCGCCCAACTCGCGAATTTCCCGGCTGAAGTCTTCGTCGCCGTATTTGCTGTCGCCAGCGATCATGTGCCCGGCATGCAGGGTGTGCACGCGGATCTGATGGGTACGACCGGTGATCGGGCGCGCCTCGACAATGGTGGCAAAGTCACCAAAACGGCGCAGGACGCGAAACAGGGTCAGCGCCTCCTTGCCTTCATCGTTCACTTCGACCATGCGCTCGCCGGAACGCAGGTTGCTCTTGAGCAACGGCGCGTTGACCTGCTTTTTCGAGGTTGGCCAATGGCCGCGCACCAGCGCCATATAGCGCTTGTCGACACCATCGCCGCGCAGGGCGGCATGCAGGTGGCGCAGCATGCTGCGCTTCTTGGCGATCATCAACAGGCCAGACGTGTCGCGATCCAGGCGGTGCACCAGCTCCAGCTCCTTGGCGTCCGGGCGCAACTGGCGCAGCGCCTCGATCACCCCGAAGCTCAGGCCACTGCCGCCGTGCACGGCAATGCCGGCCGGCTTGTTCATCACGATAAGCGCTTTGTCCTCGTAGACAATGGCGGCTTCCAGACGCTGCAGCAGGCCTTGGGCCACCGGCGCCGGTTCGTCTCGTTCCGGCAAGCGGACGGGCGGAACCCGCACGATGTCGCCGGCCTGGATCTTGTACTCCGGCTTGACGCGGCCCTTGTTGACCCTCACCTCACCCTTGCGCAGGATGCGGTACACCAGTGTCTTGGGCACGCCCTTGAGGGCCGTGATGAGGAAATTATCGATGCGTTGGCCGGCAAGCTCCGGCGCGACTTCGATCAGCTGAACGCCGGAAGTCGGAGGGGTATTGGTCGTCATTACGGGATCATAACAATTTTTTATGGAATTGAAGCACTTAATCATTGCTGCTATAGTCGCGAACGCCGCCAAAAGCGGCAGGCCAGCGGCACCAGGCTCTTTGCCGGTCCCTGACCTTCGCAATTCTCCAGGACGCGAGGCCGTCCTACGGGGTTTTCGCCAGTTTACCGAAATGCCTGGAATCGCCACCAGCGCCGTGTAGAGAAGACCGAAAAAAAACGACAAGTGCGGTGTTTCACCTGCTTACCCGATTCTTTTCGCTGCACCTCTGCCCGCGAGTCGCTTCCACGCATCGCCCGGCGAATGCTTCGGAAATACCTGCCTTGGACATGAATGGCGCCAGCGCAGAACCAGCGCTGGCGAAAAATGCAACCCGTTGCGGATTCAGCGCGCGGCAGCACCCGAATTATCAGGGATACGTGCAGGGTGGAGATGCACAGCCCTCGGACCGTGTAGCACCGCGTCCGGCCACCAGCCCACTGACGGCTGGTGAGCGGATAAGGTCCTGAACAGATGCCCTCCGGGCGTCCACGGCTGACGGTTGATTCCTCCTCCTGACTGAGTGCACAAGGCCCGCTTGGTTGATTCGGATACCTATTCGAAGCCACCGGGGCCTTGTTGGCACCGCAGCAAACAGGACGCGTCGTCGCGACAACGGCAGGCTGGGCAACCGGCTGGTGCCGAACGTCGCTCGACACGGGGGTGGCCCGGCCACCCTTTGCGCACCTTGGCACCGACCATGAGACGTCGTGTGTGCCGAACGCCGTTTCCGGCAGCCCGGAAACCGACGGTACAACATGAAAAGAATGCTGATTAACGCGACTCAACCCGAAGAGTTGCGTGTAGCCCTGGTGGACGGCCAACGTCTCTACGACCTGGACATCGAGTCCGGCGCGCGCGAGCAGAAAAAGGCCAACATCTACAAAGGCAAGATCACCCGCATCGAACCCAGCCTCGAAGCCGCCTTCGTCGACTTCGGTTCCGAACGTCACGGCTTCCTGCCGCTGAAAGAAATCTCCCGCGAGTACTTCAAGAAGGCCCCTGAAGGCCGGGTCAACATCAAGGAAGTGCTCAGCGAAGGCCAGGAAGTCATCGTTCAGGTCGAGAAAGAAGAGCGCGGCAACAAAGGCGCCGCCCTCACCACCTTCATCAGCCTGGCCGGCCGCTATCTGGTGCTGATGCCCAACAACCCGCGTGCCGGTGGCATCTCGCGCCGCATCGAAGGCGAAGAGCGCAACGAACTGCGCGAAGCCCTGAACGGCCTGACCGTACCGGGTGACATGGGCCTGATCGTGCGAACGGCCGGCCTTGGCCGCAGCAGCGAAGAAATGCAGTGGGACCTGGATTACCTGCTGCAGCTGTGGACCGCCATCAAGGAAGCGTCCCTGGACCGCGCCGCGCCATTCCTGATCTACCAGGAAAGCAACGTCATCATCCGCGCCATCCGCGACTACCTGCGCCAGGACATCGGCGAAGTGCTGATCGACAGCATCGATGCCCAGGAAGAAGCGCTGACCTTCATCCGCCAGGTGATGCCGCAGTACGCCAGCAAGGTCAAGCTGTACGAAGACAGCGTACCGCTGTTCAACCGCTTCCAGATCGAAAGCCAGATCGAGACCGCCTTCCAGCGCGTGGTCGACCTGCCGTCCGGCGGTTCGATCGTGATCGACCCGACCGAAGCCCTGGTGTCCATCGACATCAACTCGGCGCGCGCCACCAAAGGCAGCGACATCGAAGAAACCGCCCTGCAGACCAACCTGGAAGCGGCCGAGGAAATCGCCCGCCAGCTGCGCCTGCGTGACATCGGCGGCCTGATCGTCATCGACTTCATCGACATGACCCCGGCGAAGAACCAGCGCGCCGTTGAAGAGCGCGTGCGTGAATGCCTGGAAGCCGACCGCGCCCGCGTCCAGGTAGGCCGCATCTCGCGCTTCGGCCTGCTGGAAATGTCCCGTCAGCGCCTGCGCCCATCGCTGGGCGAAAGCAGCGGCATCGTCTGCCCACGCTGCTCCGGCACCGGCATCATCCGTGACGTCGAATCGCTGTCGCTGGCCATCCTGCGCCTGATCGAAGAAGAAGCCCTGAAGGACCGCACCGCCGAAGTACGTGCTCAAGTGCCGATCCCGGTAGCCGCGTTCCTGCTGAACGAAAAGCGTAACTCGATCACCAAGATCGAGCTGCGCACCCGTGCGCGCATCATCATCCTGCCGAACGACCACCTGGAGACCCCGCACTTCGAAGTCCAGCGCCTGCGCGACGACAACCCTGAAGTGCTGAACAACCAGTCCAGCTACGAAATCGCCGCCGCCGAAGCCGAAGAAGCGCCGCAACCGACCGCCACCCGCACCCTGGTACGCCAGGAAGCCGCAGTGAAAACGGCCCCGGCCCGCGCCAACGCACCGGTACCGGCCGCCGCTGAAGAGCCCCAGGCTGCCGCGCCGGTAGCCCCTGCCCCGAGCGTTCCGGAGCCAAGCCTGTTCAAAGGCCTGGTGAAGTCGCTGGTGAGCCTGTTCGCCGGCAAGGACGAGCCTGCCGCCGCGCCAGTGGCTCCCGCCGCCGAAAAACCGGCTGCCGAGCGCAGCCCGCGTAACGAAGAACGCCGCAACGGCCGCCAGCAAAGCCGCAACCGCAACGGCCGCCGCGACGAAGAACGTAAACCGCGTGAAGAGCGTGCCGAGCGCGCACCGCGTGAAGAGCGTGCACCGCGCGAGGAACGCGCCCCACGCGAAGAGCGTGCGCCGCGTGAGGAACGCGCCCCACGTGAAGAGCGTGCACCGCGTGAAGAACGTGCGCCGCGCCAACCACGCGAAGACCGCCGTGGCAACCGCGGCGAAGAGCGCGTTCGCGAACTGCGCGAGCCGCTGGACGCTACCCCGCCAGCCGAACGCGAAGAGCGCCAGCCGCGTGAAGAACGTGTAGCCCGCGAAGAGCGAGCGCCACGTGAAGAGCGCGCACCGCGTGAAGAGCGTGCTCCACGTGAAGAACGCGCACCGCGTGAAGAACGCCCCCCTCGCGAAGAGCGTGCTCCACGTGAAGAACGCGCCCCTCGCGAAGAACGTGCTCCACGTGAGGAACGCGCACCGCGCGAAGAGCGTGCTCCACGCGAAGAACGCGCCCCGCGCCCACCACGCGAAGAGCGCCAACCACGCGCTGCCGAAGAAGCAACCGAACAGGCAGCCGAGCTGGCCGAAGAGCAACTGCCAGGCGAAGAGCTGCTGCAAGACGAGCAGGAAGGCACCGATGGCGAGCGCCCGCGCCGCCGCTCCCGTGGCCAGCGTCGTCGCAGCAACCGTCGTGAGCGTCAGCGCAATGCCAATGGCGAGTTGATCGACGGCAGTGAAGAAGAAGGCAGCGAAGAGCAGCCACAACAGCACCAGGCCACCGAGCTGGGTGCCGAACTGGCTGCCGGCCTTGCCGTGACGGCTGCTGTTGCCAGCAGCAACATCAGCTCGGACGCAGAAGCCCAGGCTAACCAGCAGGCCGAGCGTGCTACCGCCGAAGTCGCTGCCGCTGCAGAAACCGACAACAGCGAAGCCGCCCAACCGGTCGAGCAGGTCGAAGCGGCCACCAAAGCTGAAGAAGCGTCCGTGGCCCCAGCGGTCGAGCAGCCGGTCACCGAGCCAGTGGCCGCAGCCGAGGCAACTGCCGAGCCTGTGGTCGAAATGGCCCCGCAGCCTGTCGCTGAAGATGCACCTGCTGTTGAGCCGGTCGTGGTTGCAGAAACCGTGGTCACTGAAACCCCGGCAGAAGCCCCAGCGGTAGAAGCCGGTGAAATCGAACAGGCCCCGGCCGTGGTCGAAGTCGCTCCGGTTGCCGTGCAGCCTGCCCCGGTTGTCGAAGCCCAGCCAGAAGTAGTGGCCGAGCCTGCACCGGCACCGGCAGTGGTCGAACCTGCCACTGTCATGCTGGCCAACGGCCGCGCACCGAACGACCCACGTGAAGTGCGTCGCCGTAAGCGCGAGGCCGAGGCTGCTGCCAAAGCCGCACAGGAAGCTGCTGCAGCCTCCCAGGAACCAGCCTTGGAAACCGCCGATGAACACAAACCTCATCACGGCTGATAGCCAGAGCTGAATGAAAAAGCCCCGCCAGTGCGAACTGGCGGGGCTTTTTTTTGGTTTGCCTGACTGGCCTCTTCGCGGGTAAACCCGCTCCTACAATGGCATGTGTCCAACCCCCGATGTGTGTCCACCACCGATCACCGTGTAGGAGCGGGTTTACCCGCGAATACGGTAGCGGCGGCAACGGTGAACAGCAGGTGGAAATTGGCCACCAGGCCCGGCCCTTTCGCGGGTAAACCCGCTCCTACGGGGGTTCACAGCCGGCAAATCAGTAAAGATTAGGCTCCATCTCCAGCTCAACCCCAAACCGCTCGAAGATATCCGCCTGAATTTTGCGCGCCAGCGCATGCATCTGCGCCCCGCTCGCCTGGCCATAGTTGACCAGCACCAGCGACTGCAAGCGATGCACGCCAGCATCACCCTCACGATGGCCCTTCCAGCCCGCCTGCTCGATCAACCAGCCCGCCGCCAGTTTCACCTGGCCATCAGCCTGTGGGTATGCCACGACACCGGGATACTGCGCGCGAATACGCTCGACCAGATCAGCCGTTACCACCGGGTTCTTGAAGAAGCTCCCGGCATTGCCCAGCTCTGCCGGATCTGGCAGCTTCTCGCGGCGAATGCTGCAGATTGCATCACTGATCGCTTGCGCGGTCAGCTCGGTCACACCCCGCTCAGACAGGCGTTGGCGCACCGGGCCGTAATCCAGATGAGCGTGCAGGGTGCGGGTCAGGGCAAAGCGCACCCGCAGGATCAACCAGCGGCCAGGGTTGCGCTTGAAAAGGCTGTCGCGATAGGCGAAAGCGCATTCTGCCAAACCGAAGTCACGCAGCTCGCCCGTCTCACGGTCCAGGGCTGTCAGCCCGGCGAATACGTCCTTGATCTCCACCCCGTATGCGCCCACGTTCTGCATCGGCGCAGCACCGACGGTGCCGGGGATCAGGCTGAGGTTCTCCAACCCGCAATAGCCCTGCGCCAGCGCCCACTGCACAAACGCGTGCCACGGCTCACCGGCCTCGGCCTCGACCACGATACGCTCGCCATCGTCACTGAGCACACGCCGACCGCGGCTGGCCATGTGCAGCACCAGTGCATCGATATCGCGGGTCAGCAGCAGGTTGCTGCCACCCCCGATCACCAGTACCGGCAGGCCCCTTTGCTGTGCCTGGTCCAATGCCTGGCGCACCTGCTGGTCGTCCTGCACCTGACTGAAATAGCGCGCCTTCACGTCGATGCCGAAGGTATTGTAAGGCTTGAGCGATACCTGCTCCTGCCACTGCACTGTCATAGACGCCCCTTGATTTCCAGTACCAGCGCCTGGCAAGCCGCTTCCACCAGATCCAGCACCTGCTCGAAGCCGTCGGCGCCACCGTAGTACGGGTCTGGCACTTCATCCAGGGCTGCACCGTAGCGGCGCAGGAACAGGTCGAGTTCGCCCACTGCCGTGGACGGGCGCAAGGCCCGCAGATCGCGCAGGTTGTGCTCATCCATGGCCAACACCAGGTCGTATTCGGCGAAGTGCGATGCCTTGACCTGTTGGGCGCGTTGCTGCGACAGGTCGTAACCACGCGCCAGCGCCGCCTTGCAGGTGCGGCTGTCTGGCGCCTTGCCGACATGCCAATCGCCGGTGCCGGCAGAAGCCACCTGCACCTTGTCGGCGAGCCCGGCGGCCTGCAATTGATGGCGTAGCACGCCTTCGGCAGTGGGCGAGCGGCAGATGTTGCCCAGGCACACGAACAGGACGCGCATCAGGCCTCCAGCAAGCGCCGTACGCGCTCCAGATCCTCAGGGGTGTCGACACCCACGGCAGGCGCCTCGATGGCGTCCTCGATGTGAATGCGTACGCCGTGCCACAGGGCACGCAGCTGCTCCAGCGCTTCAGCCTGCTCGAGCCAGCATGGGCCCCAGCTGACGAAGTCGTGCAGGAAGCCGACACGGTAAGCGTACATGCCAATATGGCGGCGATATGGCACTCCTTCCGGCAGCACGTCGCGGGCCTTGGCGAAGGTATCGCGGGCCCAGGGCAGCGGCGCCCGGCTGAACGTCAGAGCCAGGCCGTTCTTGTCACTCACCACCTTGACCGCGTTAGGGTTGAACACGGTTTCCGGCTCATGGATAGGCTCGGCCAAGGTGGCGATGCCCGCTTCCGGATGCGCAGCCAGGTTGGCCGCCACCTGGTCGATGATCACCGGCGGGATCAGCGGCTCGTCGCCCTGCACGTTGACCACGATGGCGTCAGCCGGCAAGCCGAGGTACGCGGCCACTTCGGCCAGGCGGTCAGTGCCCGATTCATGATCGGCACGGGTCATCAGCACTTCGGCGCCGAAGGCCTGGCAGGCTTCAAGGATGCTGGTGTCGTCGGTGGCGATGACCACACGGCTGGCACCGCTCTTGCGGGCCTGCTCCCACACATGTTGCACCATTGGCTTGCCGGCAATCAGCAGCAGCGGTTTGCCTGGCAGGCGGGTGGAGCGCAGCCGGGCGGGGATTACTACCGTAAATTCCAGGCTCATTTGTCAAGACGCTCGTCGTCGGTCAGGGTGCGTGCCTCGCTTTCCAGCATGACCGGGATACCGTCGCGAATCGGGTAGGCCAGGCCAGCGCCTTTGCTGATCAGCTCGGTCTTGTCGGCGCTCAGCTTGAGCGGGCCCTTGGTGATCGGGCAGGCCAGGATATCAAGCAGTTTGGTGTCCATTGGAGGCTTCCTTTAGGCCAGGTGGCCGGAAATTGAAAACGGGCTCAGGGTTTGCGCAACAAGCGTTGCAGCTGGTTGTCGAACCAGGCGCTGAAAGCCGGCGTAGGCTGCGCTTCGACGGCCAGGTACCACCAGTCGTCAGCGGCAAAGGCCCGGCATTTCACCGCGTCCTTCTCGGTCATGACCAGCGGCAGTGGCGGGCTGAAAACCAGGCTCCGGGCACTGAACTGCGCATGGTCGGCGAAGGGATGCGGCACCGGCTGCCAGTTTAGCCCCAGCAGGGTGTTGAAGAAACGTTGCGGGTTGCCGATACCGGCCACCGCATGCAGGCGCTGGCCGGCGGGGAAATGGTCGAGCGCACGGCGCTCGCCAGTGCGCACGTTGACCAGGGCCGACGGCTGCAGGCGGAAACCAAAACCCTCGGTGCGGTCTTCGCTGGCGCCGTTGAACAGCACCGCGTCAGCCTCACGCAAGCGGTCGGCCGGCTCACGCAACGGCCCCGCCGGCAGGCAGCGGCCATTGCCCAGGCCGCGGGCAGCGTCGATCAGCACCAGTTCCAGGTCACGGGCCAGGCGGTAATGTTGCATACCGTCGTCGCACAGGATCAGGTCGAGGGGTTCGCTGGCCAGCAATGCCTGCACGGCCCGGGCGCGATCCGGGTCGATCATCAGTGGCACGCCGGTGCGTTGCACGATCAGCAGCGGCTCGTCGCCCGCCTCATCGGCCGGCTGATCGGCCTGCACCCGCCAGGGCAGCCGTGGAGGCCTGGCACCATAACCGCGGCTGACTACGCCCACCTTCAGCCCTTGCTGGCGACAGTGTTCGATCAACCAGAGAATCATCGGCGTCTTGCCGGTGCCACCGACGGTGATGTTGCCCACCACAATGACCGGTACCGGTGCCCGGTAGCTGGCACTGTCACCCCTTAGAAAACGCGCGCGCTTGCGCGTGACCACGCGGCGATACAAGGCCTCCAGCGGACGCAGCAGCGCCAGCGCCGGATGCCCGGCGTACCAGGCAGCGAGCAAGCGGTCGGCGAACGCCATCAAGGCGTGCCCTGGGCCGCCTCGACGGTGGTCATGCGCAACTGGCTGAAACCGAGCTTGCCGGCAGCATCCATTGCGGTGACCACAGCCTGGTGCGGGGTCTTGCCGTCGGCGCTGATGGCCAGCGGCAGCGTGTTGTCGCCGCCCGACTCGCGCGCTATGGCCTCGCTCAGGGTGGCCAGGTCGCTTTTGGGCAGCAGGTGGTTGTTCACCGAATACACGCCTTCGGCGCTGATGGTGATTTCCACCAGCTTGCCCGTGTCGGCCGGCGCCGGCTCGGCGCTGGTGGCTTCGGGCAACTCGACGCGCAGTTGCGTTTCGCGGGTGAAAGTGGTGGTAACCACGAAGAACAGCAGCAGGACGAACACCACGTCGATCAGCGACGCCAGGTTGATGTCGACGTTCTCCCGCTGGCGATTGCGCCGGAACTTCACGCCTTGCCTCCGGCCACTTCCACTTCACGGTCACCCTGGATCACTTCCACCAGCTTGATCGCCTCCTGCTCCATGCCGATCACCAGTTCATCGATGCGGCGCAGCAGGAAACGGTGGAAGAACACTGCCGGGATACCGACCATCAGGCCAGCCGCAGTGGTGACCAGGGCCTTGGAGATACCACTGGCCAGCACGGCGGCGTTGGCGGTCATCTGCGAGCCCATGAAGGCGCTGAAAATGTCGATCATGCCCAGCACGGTGCCCAGCAGGCCCAGCAGAGGCGCCATGGCGGCGATGGTGCCGAGGGTGCTGATGTAGCGCTCCAGTTCATGGATGACGCGCGAGGCGGCCTCCTCGATGCACTCTTTCATGATCTCCCGACCGTGACGCGAATTGGCCAGGCCCGCCGCGAGGATTTCACCCAGTGGCGAATCGGCACGCAGGGCCTTGAGCTTGTCACTGGTCAGTTGCTTGTCCTTGATCCACATCCATACCTGGCCCAGCAGGTGCGGCGGGGTGACGCGACTGGCGCGCAAGGTCCACAGGCGTTCGACGACGATAGCCATGGCAGCGATGGAGCTCAGAATGATCGGCAGCATCATCCAACCACCGGACTTGACCAATTCCCACACAATAAACGCCCCTTCGGAAAAAGGCCGCCACTCTACCATAGGCGCGCCGAGGGCTCATCTGCCGGAGGTCAGGGAATTGGGGTCTGGGCTGGCAGATGCCTGCCTCTGCCTCACTCCCCTCGAACCCGCCAGAACCGCCGCTGCCCCCTAACCCCCTCGACTACCCCATGCCGCCCCAGCACCAACCGCAATGCCCCCTCCACCGCCGTATCATGCATCACCACCCCATGCCGCCCATACCGTTCGACCACCTGCACGTGCGGGTGCCCGAAGCTGTTGTTGCGCCCCCGCGAAATCAATACCCCGCGCGGTGCGGTAGCCCGGACGAACGCCTCGGTGGACGAGCTGCGGCTGCCATGATGCGGCGCCTGCAGCCAGTCGATACGCGGCATTTCAGTGTCCGCCAGCCAGGCCCTTTCGGCAGCAGCTTCCATATCCCCCGCCAGCAGCAAGCGCTCGCCCTGCGCTTCCACCAACAAGACACAGGAACGGTCATTACTGCTCTGCCCGTCCACCCAGCGCCACAGCGAAAAGCGCACGCCATCCCAATCCCATTGCTCACCACTGGCACAAGGCTGCAACGGAACATCAACCAGCGCTTCCCCACCGATTATCCGCTTGATCGGCAAACCACGCGCAATGGCTCCGGCCCCGCCCGCATGATCGGCGTGCGCATGGCTGATCACCATCACGTCAAGGCCGCCCACCCCCAACTTGCGCAAGGTTGGCAGCACCACGCGTTCCCCCAGGTCGCTTTCCCCCCTGGCCGGCCCGGCATCGTAGAGCAGGCTGTGATGCCGCGTACGCAATAGCACCGCCAGCCCCTGGCCAACATCCAGCTGCCAGACCTCGACCTGGCCGAACGGCACCGGCTCCCGGGGCACCCACAGCGCCAGCAGCATCACCCCTCCCAACCCGCGCAGCGGCACACCACGGGGCAGCAAAACCAACAGCACACCCAGACATACCAGCAGCCAGGCCCACAACGGCAGGGCCGGCGGGACCCATGCCGGGCGCTGCTGCGCCACCAGCGCCAGCCCACGGAACAGCACATCCAGCAGGCCACCTGCCAGCCAGAGCAACGCCTCGCCAACACCCCCCAGCGGCAACATCAGCGTGCCCAGCAACGCCAACGGCAAGACCGCCAGGCTGACCCACGGCACCGCCACAAGGTTGGCCAGCGGCGCACTGAGGCTCACCGGCAAGCCGGTGGCCAGCAACACCGGCAGCAAGCCGACAGCGATCACCCATTGCGCTCGTGTCCAGGCCTGCCAGGGCCGCCAACCACCCAACCGGGCACTGAAGCAGTAGATGAGCGTGGCCACGGCGGCGAACGACAGCCAGAACCCAGGCAGCAACGCCGCCAGTGGCTCGAAGACAAGCACGGCGACCAGTGCAAGCAGCAACGGAAAAAACGCGCCAAGGTGGCGAAAGCGCAGACGCCAGAGCAACACCACGGCCAGCATCAGGCAGGCCCGCTGTACTGGCACCCCACCGCCAGCCAGCCACCCGTAGGCCAGCGCTGCGGCCATGGCCAGGCCGCAGGCCCAGGGCAACCACGGTAGCCTTGCCGGCCATAGCCCCCAACGCGCCAGCCCGGCGACCAGGCCATAGAGCAAACCGGCGACCAGGCCGATGTGCTGGCCGGAAATCACCAGCAGGTGCACCGTGCCGGTGGCCTGCAACGTCTGCCAGTCCTCCCGGGCCAGGCCCGCACCATCGCCAAGCACCAAGGCCACCAGCGCTGCCTGTCGGCCATTGGCTTCGACCATCAGCAAGCGCTGACGCAGTGCATCGCGCCAACCACCGGCGACTGGCGCCAGCAACTGCCCCGCCTTGACCGTACCCGTAGCGCCCACCCGTCGCGCCAGCAACTGCGCTTCACGGTCGGGCCCATGCGGGTTCAGCAGCCCGTCCGGGCGCTGCAAGGTCACGGCCAGCCGCCACTGCTCGCCCGCCCGCAGCGGCGGGCCGTCGAACCAGCTCAGTTGCAGGCGCTGAGGCAGTTCGGCCCGCCGCGAGCGTGGCGCTTCCAGCTCGAAACGCACACCGTGTGCAGTACGGGCCGGCAAACCCGCCACCCGCCCCTCCAGCCACAAGGTGCGCCCCTCCAGGCCGGCAGCCAGACGATCATCAAGGGCCTGCTGAGCAGACCCGCACGCCCAACACAAGCCCAGCAGAAACCAACCCAGCGGCCAGACGCGGGTAAACAGGCTGCCGACAGCGCAGGCTGCCAGGGTTATCAACCATCCGACCGATGGCAATGCGGGCAGAAAGCCCAGGCACAACAGCCCGAGCGCGAGCGCAAACATCCCTGTGCGCATGAGGTAGAGCTCCAGAAGGCGAATCACCTCCTGAGGCATAGCCCAATTGCCGGCAACGCTTGCTCAACAATTGTCACAAACTCTAAACGAGTCGGAGCAGGATTAAGGGCATACTGCCAGGGTCAACGCTCCGGGAGCCTACATGCCGCGCCGACTTTTCAAACGCTACATGCCGGACCCGACCAGCATTCGGGAACACAAATCCTTACGCTTTTTCGGCAAGTTGCTGCACGATCCCAACCTCTGGCACCTGAACCGCCATTCGGTGGCCAGAGCCATGGGTGTGGGCCTGTTCGCGGCGCTTATTCCCATCCCGATGCAGATGCTGCTGGCGGCGGCCCTGGCGATCCCGGTGCGCGGCAACCTGCCGGTCGCCGTCAGCCTGGTGTGGCTGACCAACCCGTTGACCATGCCGCCGGTGTTCTTCGTCACCTACATGACCGGTGCCTGGCTGATGCAGGTACCGCCGCGCACCCTGCCCGACGAGCTGACCTTCCAGTGGATCACCGACCAGCTGTCGACGCTGTGGCAACCCTTCCTGCTCGGCTCGGTGGTGTGCGGCGTGGTGCTGGGCATCCTTGCCTACTTCTCCACCATGTTCTACTGGCGCTGGTGGGTGGGCCGGCAGTGGCGTCGTCGCCAATGCCGGTGCAGGGCTTCAGGCACGCATGCCGCGGCCGCTGACCAGCAAGCGAACGCAAACAACGTAGAGCACCGCAGTGGCCACCAGCATGAAGGTGATCGCCGTGCCAATGCTGATATCCGACACCCCTAGAATGCCGTAGCGGAACGAGTTGACCATGTGCAGCACCGGGTTGGCCAACGACACGGTCTGCCAGAACGGCGGCAGCAGGTTGATCGAGTAGAACACGCCGCCCAGGTAGGTCAGCGGCGTCAGCACGAAGGTCGGGATGATCGAGATGTCGTCGAAGTTGCGCGCGAACACTGCGTTGACGAAGCCAAGCAGCGAAAAGATGGTGGCTGTCAGCAGCACCACCACCACGGTCACGCCCAGGTGGTGCACCTGCAGGTCGGTGAAGAACATCGACAGGATGGTCACGATCACACCCACCGCCAAACCACGCAGCACCCCACCCAGCACATAGCCGACGAGAATGGTGTGCGGCGACACCGGCGACACCATCAGTTCTTCGATCGAGCGCTGGAACTTGCTGCCGAAAAAGCTCGACACCACGTTGCCGTAGGAGTTGGTGATCACCGACATCATGATCAGCCCCGGCACGATGTACTGCATGTAGGTGAAGCCACCCATGTCGCCGATCTGCCGGCCAATCAGGTTACCGAAGATGACGAAGTACAGGACCATGGTGATCGCTGGTGGCAGCAACGTCTGCGGCCAGATGCGCAGGAAGCGCCGCACTTCGCGGTAGACGATGGTGTTCAGGGCGACCCAGTTGGTGCGCAGTTCCACACTCATACGGCCACCTTCGACAGGTTTTTTTCCACCAGGGACACGAACAGCTCCTCAAGTCGGTTGGTCTTGTTGCGCAGGCTCTGCACCTCGATGTTCTGCAGCGCCAGCTGGCCGAACAGCGCGGTGATGCCGATGTCCTTCTCCACCTGCACTTCCAGGGTATGCGGGGTCAGCAGCCGGCACGGGTAGCCCTGCAGTACCGGCGCCGCGGCCAGGTCCTGCTTGAGGTCGAGCACGAAGGTTTCGACATGCAGCTTGCCCAGCAACTGGCGCATGCTGGTGTTCTCGACGATGGTGCCATGGTCGATGATGCCGATGTTACGGCACAGCTGCTCAGCCTCTTCCAGGTAGTGGGTGGTGAGGATGATGGTGATGCCCTTCTGGTTCAGCTCGGTGAGGAAGCTCCACATCGAGCGGCGCAGCTCGATATCCACCCCGGCGGTGGGTTCGTCCAGGATCAGCAGGCGCGGTTCGTGGATCAATGCACGGGCAATCATCAGGCGCCGCTTCATGCCGCCGGACAACGAACGCGACTGCACATCACGTTTGTCCCACAGGCCCAGCTGGGTCAGGTACTGCTCGGCGCGCTCCTTGGCCAGCTTGGGCGGGATGCCGTAGTACCCGGCCTGGGTCACGACGATGTCGAAGGTCTTTTCGAACTGGTTGAAGTTGAACTCTTGCGGCACCACGCCCAGGCAACGCTTGAGCGCGGAGGGCTCGCGGTCCAGGTCGTGACCGAACACGTTCACTGTGCCGCTGGTCTTGTTCACCAGGGTCGAGAGAATGCCAATGGTGGTGGATTTGCCGGCGCCGTTGGGGCCGAGCAAGGCGAAGAAGTCGCCTTCGGCAACATCAAGGTCGATGCCTTTGAGGGCCTGAAAGCCATTGCCGTAGGTCTTGGTCAGCTGTCGGATGGACAGGGCGGAACTCATAGCGGGTCACTTACCGAAGAAAAAGGTGCAGGACACGCCAGGTAAAGTCACTGGCGCAGTGAGTGCAGCCATGGTGCAAGGCCAGGCTGCACAAGTACAGTCACATCTATTGATAATGACTATCGAAGCGGGTTCAAGTGAGCGCGGTCATCACGGCGGCCTGGTAGGCCGGGCGTTGCTTCAGGCGTTCATACCAGGCTTGAAGGTGGTACATGTCCGGGCGCTCGATGGGCAGTTCGAACCAGGCATAGATTAAGCTACCCAGTGGGATGTCGCCCATGCCGATCTGGTCACCGGACAGGTATGGCTGACTGGCCAGGGTTTCGTCGGCAATGGCCAGCAATTGCGCGCACTGCTTGTGCGCGGCGTTGATCGCCACCCAGTCGCGCTGGTCTTCCGGCGTGCGCAGCAGGCCCCAGAACAGGGGCCGGAATGGGGTAGCGAAGGACGATGTGGTCCAGTCCATCCATTTGTCGGCCAGGGCGCGCTGGCGTGGGTCTGCCAGATACCAGCCCTGCTCCGTACCGTACTCCGCGCACAGGTAGCGGACGATGGTGTTGGATTCCCACAAGGTCAGGTCGCCGTCTTCGAGCATCGGCACCAGGCCGTTGGGGTTGCGGGCGCGGTAGTGCGGCTCGTTGACCACGCCGAAGGCGCCGCCGGCGTCGATGGATTCGAAGTCCAGGCCCAGCTCGTGGGCGATCCACAGCGCCTTGCGCACATTGCTCGAATTCTTGCGGCCCCAGATCTTCAGCATGGCAACATCCTTTTGAGTGCGGAGGTGGCACAGTCTACTCCAGACCTTCGCCGCCTGTACGGGCCTCTTCGCGGGCAAGCCGCCCCTACATCGCTCTGTAATGTTGCCACATACCGTCGTAGGAGCGGGTTCACCCGCGAAAGGGCCGGACCTGCCAGCCAATATCCCAGATCATTCACCGTCGCAGCACCATCGCATTCGCGGGCAAGCCCGCTCCCACATCGATCGGGGGCTCGCCACACCGTCGTAGGAGCGGGTTTACCCGCGAAGAGGCCGGTACAAGCGAACAAATGAACTGAAACTCCCCCCGCCACACCCTGTCACTGTTCTGAACATGCCGTTCACAGCATTGCGTCTAAGCTGTCTGGAATGGCTCAAGCCCTTGGTTCCAAGGAGGACCGATTATGTTGCTGTTGTGGTTGGTGGTGCTGGTGATCGGCGCGGCGTACCTCACGCACCGGCGCCTGGCGCCCTTGCAGATTCTCGGCATCGTGGCGGCCTATGTGCTGTTGATGGGCATTTTCAGCAGTGCCCCCGGCTGGCTGCTGGCGCTGATCTGGGTGGTGCTGGCCCTGAAGATCGCCCTGGTTGCGCTCCCGCAGTGGCGACGCAAAGTCTTTACCGCCCCGGTATTCCGCTGGTTCCAGCGCACTCTGCCACCCATGTCGCAGACCGAGCGCGAAGCCATCGACGCCGGCACCGTGTGGTGGGACGGCGAACTGTTCAGTGGCCGCCCCGACTGGCGGACTTTGCTGGCCTACCCGGCACCAAAGCTGACTGAAGAAGAGCAAGCCTTCATCGATGGCCCTACCGAAGCGCTGTGCGCCATGGTCAGCGACTGGCAGATCGGCCAGGACCTGGACCTGCCGCCCGAAGCCTGGGCACATATCAAGCAGCATGGCTTTTTCGCCTTGATCATCCCCAAGGAATACGGCGGCAAGGGCTTCTCCGCCTACGCCCACTCCCAGGTGGCGATGAAGCTGGCCACCCGCAGCGGTGACCTGGCCTCCACAGTGATGGTGCCCAACTCCCTGGGCCCTGCCGAACTGCTGCTGCACTACGGCACCGACGAACAACGCAATCACTACCTGCCGCGCCTGGCCCGAGGCGAGGAAATCCCCTGCTTCGCTCTCACCGGCCCACTGGCCGGCTCCGACGCTGGCGCCATGCCCGACACCGGCATCATCTGCAAAGGCCAGTGGCAAGGCGAAGAAGTGATCGGCCTGCGCCTGAACTGGGAAAAGCGCTACATCACCCTCGGCCCAGTCGCCACCCTGCTGGGCCTGGCATTCAAGGCCTACGACCCGGACCACCTGCTGGGCGATGAGGAAGAACTAGGCATCAGCCTGGCACTGATCCCCACCGATACCCCCGGGGTGGAAATCGGTAAACGCCACCTGCCACTGGGCGCCGCGTTCATGAATGGCCCCAACAGCGGCAAGGACGTGTTCGTCCCCCTGGACTTCCTCATTGGCGGCCAAGCCATGCTCGGCAAAGGCTGGATGATGCTGATGAACTGCCTGTCGGTAGGTCGCTCCATCTCACTGCCTGCCGTGGGTACAGGGGCCGCCAAGTACACCAGCCTGGTGACCGGCCAGTACGCCAATATCCGCGAGCAGTTCAACGTGCCACTGGCAGCCTTCGAAGGTATCCAGGAATCACTGGCACGCATCGGTGGCAACGCCTGGCTGATGGACAGTGCCCGCCTGCTGACCGCCAAGGCCGTGGACCTGGGCGAGAAACCCTCGGTGCTGTCGGCGATACTCAAGTACCACCTCACCGAGCGTGGCCGCGAATGCATCCAGCACGCCATGGACGTGCACGGTGGCAAGGGCATCATCATGGGCCCGAACAACTACCTGGGCCGCAACTGGCAAGGGGCGCCGATCTTCATCACGGTCGAAGGCGCCAACATCCTTTCGCGCAACCTGATGATCTTCGGCCAGGGCGCCATTCGCTGCCATCCGTTCGTGCTCAAGGAAATGGCATTGGCCGGGCGTGAAGACCACGATCAGGCGCTTCAGGAATTCGATGACCTGCTGATGAAACACATCCTGTTCGCCGCCGGCAATGCGGCCAGCACTTTGGTGTTCAACCTGGGGCTGGGGCTTTTCGAGAAAGTACCGGGGGACACGCTGAGCCAAGGCTACTTCCGGGCCCTCAACCGCCAGGCCGCCGCCTTTGCCCTGCTGGCCGACCTGTCGATGATGCTGCTGGGCGGGGCGCTCAAGCGCCGGGAGCGCCTGAGTGCGCGGCTGGGCGATGTACTCAGCTACCTGTACCTGTCCAGTGCCGCACTCAAGCGCTACCACGATCTCGGTTCGCCCGAGCACATGCAGCCCCTGCTGCGCTGGGCCATGGAAGAAAGCCTGGGCCAGGCGGAGCACGCCCTGGACCGGTTGCTCGACAACTTCCCCAACCGCTTCGTCGGCTGCGCGCTACGGGTGCTGGTGTTCCCCTTCGGCCGCCGTCACACCGGGCCGAGCGATGAACTGGACGCCGAGGTAGCAGCGCTGATCGGACGCAGCAAAGGCGACCCTGCGCTGGAAGAGCTGCTTGCCGGTTGCTTCAGGCCGCAAGCCGACGGCGACCCGGTGGCAGCCCTGCAACGGGCCTGCGACCTGCTGGAGGCGTCGACGCCGCTGCACAACGCGCTGCATCAGGCAATCAAGGAAGGCAAGGTACGACCGGCGCCCGGGCAGTCGGTGATCGATGCGGCAGTCGACAGTGGTGTACTTCAGCCTGATCAGGCGCAACGCCTGCATGCAGCCGAGCAAGCGCGCCGTGCGGTGATCGACGTGGATGCCTTCGACAAGGCACAGCTGCTGCCGGAGCAAGGCAAGATACGCTGAAACAGGGGCCGTTTTGCGGCCCCTTCCCCAACCGGCGTATACTCCGCGCCCCGTTTCAACCACCTCGAGGACCACCCCAATGGCTAACCCCCACCTGGAATATCACCTGCAACTGCTGAACCACCTGCGCACCATATTGGTGGCCCTGGGTGAAGCCGAGCAGGTGCCGGAGGAAAGCCACGCCCTGTTCCTCGAACGCTTCGACGAACTGCTGACCCTGCTGCCGCAAAACCCACTGGAAAGCCAATACCTGGGCCAGGACCTGATATGCCAGGTGATTCAGCGCTACCCGCAAATCGCCCACTTGGTGCCACGGGACCTGCTGTGGTTCTTCGGGGGCGACTGCCTGCACTACATGCCCGATGAAGAACTGTCCGTTTACCAGCAACTGGAGGAGCGCCGCTACGAGGCAGAGCAGAATGACGAACCCTTCGACTGGCATGCTGAAAAACAGCTATTGAGCCCAACCGGCCCAGCCTCCCGTCACTGATCTTTCCATGCACCCGGCGCTCTAGCCGGGTGCTTGTCGACATTTCAACACGCTGGTCGCACTCCGCCCTACATCCGCTTCGCCCCCCCGCCCGTACGCTGTCGCTCGTTTCAAGGATGCCCTGGCAACCCTGAGACGCTGCGTGCCTTTCACGCAGCCAGCCAACCTATCAACGTACGGATTGAACCATGAACAAGATCTTCATGACGCTAGCCTTGGGCCTGGCAAGTACCACGGCTTTTGCCGATGAAAGGGGCCAAATCCTTTTCAAAGGGCATATCAACGGCGGCGGTACTTGCCCGATCGAGATTGTCATACCGGGCTCGGGCGCAATTGGCGCCGTTGAGCTTGGAAACTACGCGGTCAAATACTTCGACACCAACACCGTCACCCCCGACATCCCATTCGCGTTACGCGTTGATGCAGATGTAGGCAGCTGCAATATTCCAAATCCTTACAAAAGCCAAGTCACATTCAACTCTCACCACGGCGATGCAGGCCCGGGAAATGCTCACTATGCCATTCGCAGCGGCGGTGGATTAGCGCAGGGCCTGGCGTTGACCATCAAGGATGATACGTTCACAAATATCGCTCCGCGAACGCCATCCAAGGACTACGACATTGCATCCACAGGCGTAACGGACCTCAAGTTCTACGCTTCGTACTTGAAGACCGGCACAGTGACCGATGGTGATGCCAACGCAGATGTGAACTTCAGTATCACGCTGCCTTGATGCCCTGCCAGGTGCCTTCGCGCACCTGGATCCCACTGTCACTCAAAATCGGTCATTTTCCATGCTCCCCGTCACCCGCACTTCGACGATGCTGGGCGGTTGCCTGCTGCTTCTGGCCAGCTTGCTGAACAGCGCCCAGGCCGCCCTTACCATCAGCAGCACGCGCATCATCTACGAAAGCAGTCAACGCAGCGCTTCGGTGGTAGTTGCCAACCCCAGCCAACGCCCCTTCGCCGCCCAGACCTGGGTCAATACCCAGGCCGATGACACCACCACGGCCGTACCGCTCATGACCGCCCCGGCCTTGTTCAGGCTGGCTGCAGGCAAGGACCAGTCGGTTCAGATCAGCGGCCTGCCAAACGACCTGCCCCAGGACCGCGAATCGTTGTTCTTTTTCAACCTGCAAGAAATTCCCCAGGCCATCGACGGTAAACAGAACACCCTGAACATTGCCCTGCGCACGCGGATTAAATTGTTCTACCGCCCGACGCAGGTTCAAGGTAATCCGGTGCACAGGCTCAAGGAGCTACGCCTGGTCAGAACCCTGCGCGACGGCCGCCCACACCTGACTTTGCACAACCCCACGCCCTATCACTACACCTTCAACCGGCTGGACCTGGTCAAGGGCAAGCAACAGGAAGCCCTGCCGGGTGTAGACATGGTGCCCCCCATGTCCGAGCTCAGCTACCTGCTGCCACCCAGTCTGGAAGGCCCTGGCTTGCAGGCCATCGTAGCGGTGATCAATGACTACGGCGGCATCAGCAAACCGCTGACGCTTCCGGTGCACGACACCCCCTGACATCCGGCTACTCCTGAAGGAACCACAATGATCCTGCAACCCCACGGGTGCAGGCGTATTCGCCTGCGCCACGTTTGCCCAATGGTTCTCTGCCTGGCGTCCGGCAAGGTGCTGGCAACACCCACACCACCGGTAGGCGCCGAGTTCGAGGCAAGCTTTCTGTACCTGTCCCCTGGGCAGCCCAGGACGAACGCCGCTCAGGCCCTGCACGCGCTGTCCGAACAGCAAGAGTTGCCGCCCGGGCGCTATCCCGTGCAAGTGCTGGTCAACCTGAGCCCCGCCGGCGTGCATGAACTTGTGTTCGAGCCGCCAGCTGGGGATGGGCAATTGCAGCCGTGCCTGCCCCCCGGCCTGATGGCCGAACTGGGGCTGCGACTGGATGCCATTTCTGACCCCACCACACTTGAAAACGCCTGCCTCGACCTGCCCAGGCTGGTGCCGGGCGCACGCGTCGACTTCGATGCCAGCCTATTGCAACTGGCTATTTCCATACCGCAAATCGCACTGCAGCGCGATATGGCAGGCCAGGTAGACCCGGCGCGCTGGGAAGATGGCATACCGGCCGCCTTCGTCAGTTACCAGGCGGCCACGCAGCAAAGCCAAAGCCGCGGACGCGGCAGCCAGAACAGCCAGGATTTGTTCCTGAACAGCGGCATCAACCTTGCCGGCTGGCGTTTGCGCAGCAACCAGTCCTGGCGCCGCGACGAGCAGGGCCGGCAAACCTGGGACCGTTCCTACACCTACGCCCAGCACGACCTGCCAGGCAGTTGGGGCAACATCACGCTGGGCGAAACCTTCACCAGCAGCGACATATTCCGCAGCGTGCCAGTCACCGGCGTGCGGCTTGCCTCCGATTTCGACATGCTGCCTGACGCGGTGCGCAGTTATGCCCCCACCCTGCGCGGCGTGGCGCAATCGCGCGCCAAACTCGAAGTGTGGCAGAACGGCTACCCGATCTACTCAACGTATGTCAGCCCTGGCCCGTACGCTATCGACGACCTGAACGTGGGCGCCACGGGCGAGCTGGAGGTGGTACTGACCGAAGCCGATGGCCAGGTGCGGCGGTTCATCCAGCCCTATGCCAGCATTACCAACCTGCTTCGTCCCGGGGTCTGGCGCTACAGCACCACGCTGGGCCGCTACAACCCGGCCCAAAGCCATGATGACCCGCTGCTGTGGCAAGGAACAATGGCATTGGGCATGGTCTGGAATGCCACCCTGTATGGCGGCTTGATGGCCAGCCAAGGCTACACCGCCGGCGCCATCGGCATCGCCCGGGACCTGGGGGCAATCGGGGCGCTTTCCTTCGATATCACCCATGCACGCAGCGATATCGCCCCCATGGAACATCGTTCCCTGCAAGGCATGAGCTATGGTGCCAGATACAGCAAAGCCTTCAACAACGGCACACACTTGCGCTTTGCCGGGTACCGCTATTCCACCCAAGGCTATCGAGACTTCGACGAGTGGGTCAGCCAGCGCAGCAGCGACCGATTGTTCCTGGGCAGCCGGCGTAGCCGAATAGAGGGCTCGATCAACCAGCGTGTGGGCGAGCGCAGCACACTCAGCCTTACGCTTTCGCAGCAGGATTACTGGCAACGCAGCGATAGCCAGCGTCAGTTCCAGCTCAATTTCAACACCTCGCACAACGGCGTCAGCTACAACCTCTACGGGTCGCAATCACTGACGCAAAACAGTTCGGGCAGTGACCGTCAGTTCGGCCTGAGCATATCGCTGCCGCTGGAGTTCGGCCGCAGCAGCAGTTTAAGCCTCGACTTGCAAAACTCTGCCCACGGTACTTCGCAGCGGGCAGCGTTGAACGGCCAAGTGGACCGCGTAAGCTACAATGCCACAGTCGCATCCAGCGAACAGCGGCAACAAAGCGCCGGCCTGTCCGTGGCCTACCAGGCACCTCAGGCAACCCTCGGCGCCGGCCTGTCAGTATCGGATGACTACAGCAGCCTGTCGCTGAACATGAGTGGCGCGGCATTGCTGCACGCTGATGGTTTGGAATTCGGGCCCTACCTGGGCGAAACCATTGGTCTGTTGCATGTCCCCGATACCGCTGACGTGGGGTTACAGAGCCACGGCGCCGTGCGCACCAACACCAAAGGCTATGCCCTGGTTCCCCATTTGCGTCCCTACCGGCTGAACCAGTTCGTGCTCGACACCGACCGGCTGAACCCGGAGGTCGAGATCAGCAATGGCATCGCCAATGCCATACCTCGCCGCGGCGCAGTCATCAAAACCCAGTTCCAGGCCCGTCGCGCCAACCGTGTGGTGCTGACCCTTGCCACCAAAGACCAGCAGCCTTTGCCCTTTGGCAGCCAGCTCCACGACGCCAATGAAAACGTGTTGGGCATGGTCGGCCCGGCAGGCCGCGTGATGGTGTCTGTTGCCGACGGCCTGCAGCGCCTCGAAGCCCGCTGGGGCGAAGCGTCCGAAAACCGCTGCAGCTTCGCGCTGGACCCGCAGACCATTGCTCAACAGCAAGGCTATCGCGTGCTATCGCTGACATGTGAATGACTTCACCCGCGCCCTTCTCGCCATGCAACTCGTGCCCAGAACGGCCGCTCAACACCAGGAACCGCGAATGAAACGCCTCATGCCTTGGGCGCTGCCCATAGCGCTGCTCAGCAGCTATCAAGCCCACGCCGCCGACCGCTGCAATTGGAACACTGGCAGCCAGCCAATGACCATAACCCGCATACTCAGCGGCGTGATGCATGTCCCTGCGAACGCCGAGCCAGGCAGCGCCATCGGCACACCCAACCTGTCCTCGTATACCCAGTCCATGCCACGATCGGAACTGCTCTGCTTCAACGATGGCGACGTACTCTGGCGTTTCGACATGAACGCCAGGGATGTATTTCCCGACCCGCTCCCCCCCGTTGAAGGTGAGCCCTCCGATGGCTATATCCTGAAAACCAACATCGACGGGGTCGGCGCGCGCATCCGGCTACGTGCACCTTTCAACGGCGCAGTCCCCACTTTCTTCATGCCAGAGGGTGGCCCACACAACCCTTTCATCCCGATGCGGTCGACCATGCAGGCCAACAACCAGCTTGGGGGCTTCAAGCTCAGCGGTATCACGAGCGAGGTCACCCTGGTCAAAACGGGGGATATTGCCCCCGGCCAGCATACGGTCGACACCGAATTGTTCACCGGGCATTTCGATGCCACAGGCTTGGGCCTGGTACTGCGCTATCGGTTACAGGCCCAGGTGTTGCAAACCCAATGCGCCCTCATCGGCGACCCGATAAGCGACACCCCCGTAGAGCTGCAGACATGGGACAAATCGCATTTCGTCGGCAAAGGCACCACAACAGCGACCGTGCCGTTTTCAATTACCCTGAGCAACTGCAAGACAGACCCAGGGGGACTGACCATGGCAACCATCGAACTCGACCCCACCAAGGGGTCGACCCCCGTACCGGGGCTGGACGGCGTATTCACGCTCACCACTGACTCCACGGCGGAAGGGGTTGGCATCCAGGTGCTGAAAGATGATGGCACCCCCCTACCGCTGCAACGGGAAGAGCACCTCCAGCCGATCCAGGAAAACACCACCGTGCTGAATTTTGGCGCACGCTTCTACCAGACTGACGAGGCCAGCGCAGTCGTTGCCGGCGACGCGTTCGGCGCTTTGAACTTCACCCTTCGCTACCGTTGAACCGAGCGGACAAAACGGCGCCCAATGTCCGTTAAGAACTTGGGCGCCGGATTGATCCAGGTTCAGGTTGCAGTATCAAGCCTCACTCTCGGTCGAACTCAGAATATTCTGCGGGTCATAACCGTACAGGCACTCCCCTTTTTCAGGGTCTGTCACCTTGATCAGACGGTTGAGCGCATCATATTCCAGAATACGACCAGCTTCGTCGTGTGTCAGGTTGCCATTTTCATCGTAATGAAGCTCTGTATAGGTGGGCTCAAGATCGTCGACTCTGTTTTCAATGCCTGAAAGCTGAGCAGGATCCGCAGGGTTTTTGAAATGGTAGATCGCCAGATTACGCCCACCGCCGTCATATTGCGTCACCACCTGACGAATGTTATCCACCGCGTCAAAGCCAAACACCTGGCGGGCTATCTTCTTGCCATGAGGGTCAATTGGGCACAGGTCGCCCTCGCAGTTATAATCGACCAGCCGACCGCGCAAATCATACCTGTACGTTTCTTTCCGCAATACGGTGGGCGGTGTCGCAGGGCCTTCTGCAAGAACGCGCTCAATGATGCGGTCAAATTCGTCATATTCCTGGGTCAGTACTTGCTCGGGCCCTTGGCTGAAGGTGAACGTTCGCGAACGCTCGCGCTCCAGATCATCATATTCCAACGTCGTTTTAAGCGTATTGACCGGTTCGCTTGATGCATCGGTGGTTGCATAGCTCGCTGTACGCCCTAGCTCGTCGTATGCGAATTGGCTCGACAGGTCTCCCAGCGTGGTGGTATCAAGTCGACCCACATTATCGTATTCATTGATCTGGGTCTGGTTCAGCACATCCCGGTACGATTCCATTCGCCCCCTGTAGCTGTAGCCATACTCCATGTCGTAATTACCACGCGTTTCAACGCGTACTTCACCCGTGCTGTAGTACGTGCGCGAAATCGATTGCCCTTGGGCCTCGACACAACTTTCCAGGCGTGCGTTCTGCTTGTCGAATACATAATTGGCTTCTTTGCCCCCCAGTCTTCGTAGCACAGGCTCTTCTGTCAGGTAGGGACGATAATCGTATTCGATAACACCCAATGGCGTGCTTACCTTGTTGGGTTTGAGCTCACCCGTCTTGTATTCATATTCCTGTAAACGGCCACCGGTTTTCGACCAATCCATCAGGTCCAGGCCGTTGAAGTGTTGCTCACCCAGCAGCTCAAGGTCATTCACCCGAATGGTGATGGGTAAATCCTTGTCGGTGTGTGCCGCAAAGGTTCTGTAAACAACCTCATCCTTACGTAGTTCATGAGCCAGCAGGCGATCGAAACCATCGTAGGTGAATTTTTCTCTCTGCTTTTGCTCCGCGTTACCCAGCCCTGACTCTTCCTGATGTTTGCGACCCAATCCATCGTATTGGGTCAGCGTTTCGCTCTTGAGTACGGTTTCCTGTTCATCAGTCGGCTTCTCCTTCACCCACCGTCGAACCTGCACAGGCAACTCAAAGCGGTTCAGCTGGGTTTCAGTGACCCCGGTCTTGGCGCCGTTTTCCAGTTCGTTCCCCTCATCGTCCAGCACCTTCTGCCGCCACTCGCGTTTGATCGGGCCGGTTTCTCCATCGCCGATCGGGTTGGTTTGCGCGAACTCGCCGACGCCATCAGGGCCGATGACACATAATTGCTCACCCCAGGCATCGTACTTGTAGCGGCTTTTCAAAGGCAGGTCACGGCCCTTGAGCCAGTCAATTTCAGTCTCTTCCAGCAACCTGCCCCATGCGTCGAAACGGGCCGTGTAGATGGGTTTGGTATTTCCTTTGGGCAGACCATTGTCCGGGTCTTCCCGTTCTTCCCTGATCGTGCGATGAGCACCATCGAAATAGGCCACAGTCATCACACCCTTCACATCGTATTGTGTCTGGGTGGCCTGAACGCCCTCGTCGTTGCTCAGTTGGTATTCGTAGCGTTTAAATGCCTCTTCTTCCTTGCCCGGGCTGACGATCTCCCGCTCGACGCGCAGAAGTGCGTCCCATACGGTCATGATTTCCGTATTGGTTTCATCACGGCTGAGCACCGTTTCTCCCGATGCCAGGGAGCGCTGTACTCTGATTTCCTTGCTGGTGCCGTCGTAGCCGGTCAGTAGCTGCTTGTCCTGCAGCACTTTCATGGTCCCCTTGACCAAGGGGCCCCGACCCCTGGCAGCATCCCAGCTGAGTGTTTCGAAGGTGTAAGTGTGCGCCATCAGGGTGTCGAGCGTGTCCGGTTCGTTCGGTTCACCCTTTTTCGGGTTCGGGTAGCGCGTTTGCTGGCTCTTGAGGCGGCCATGTTGCAATGGTTTATCAGCCTCATTGCCCGTTTCATCCTTAGCCTGCTCAAAAGCATGGTGTGTAGCTTTTGTTTCATTGCCACTGGTATAGGTTTCCACCTGCACTTCCAGCCAGTCCTGCTGCTGGGTATGCGGTTGGGCACTGGTCAGCGTTGGCAACTGCTGATAGGTGTAATGCGTGGTGCGTACCGGAGCACTGCCGGGATAGCCGGCTGCCGGCTTCTGGATTTTTTCTTTAAGGTAGGTAACGAAGCCTTCTGCATGGCCTGGGAAGCCCGGCTCTTCTGCCTCATACCAAGTGTAAGTCTCTTCAATACCAGTGACGGCCCTATGCGTCTTCAGGTTGCCGTGATCGTCGTAGGTGCTGGCTTCCGCCAGCCTGAACCTGGCGGACGGGTCGTCCTTCAACCACCAGGACGTATCGATGCTGTGGACCAATTGACAATACTTGGGCTGCTCCTTGAACAGGGCGCCAGGCTTGAGGTTATACCCCGTCTGGACTTCCTTGATCTGGTTGCCGATAACTTCGGTTTCGTCGGCATTCAGCGCCTCGCCTACATAGGTCGTTTCCCTGGTAAGCAGGTGGAACTTGTTGAACTCGCGGACGGTGCTGCGTACGGGCTTATCATCAACCCAGAGTGTCTCTGTGGTGGCATAGTCATAGTCGATGACCTGGCGGAACAGATTGTCCAGGCCATCGTTTACCCAGGTCAGCGGTGCATTGCCACCCAGGAAATTGTAACCGTTGCTGGAATAGGTATAACGCGTGTCGATCGAGGGTTGCTCATGGCCTGGGTGCTGCACATGCCGGGTTACCCGAGGCAACGGGTCCAGGCCCGAACCGATCGGGAACTGGTGGCCGCCATCACCATAAGTGAGTTCATCCTTACCGTCCGAAGGGGTGTAGACCGTGCTGATGCAATCGATATTTCTGATGCGGCTATACGTAAAGTGCCACCTCGGCGGTTTTACAGTGCGCAGCCCGGCGCCGCCCTCCGGGTTGTCGATGGGCAGCTCGATGCGGTCCACCCGGTTGCCGGTACCCAGCACCAGAGTATAGGTGGCGATACCCGTATCTGTTGGCATCGTCAACTGCACGTTGTCATTGCGAACGACTTCCAACAACGTGTCATTGCGCATGTCGGTAATCTTGGTCAACATCGGGAAGCCGTTATGAGTGCCGTATTCCAGGTTCAGCCAATGGCCCTGGCGACTGAAGATGCGGGTCGGCACTGCCCTGACGTTCGGGCTCGAACCTTTTAGCTCGAGCACTTCCACCACGCCGGAGCGGTGCACCACCCGCCAGCGGTCTTCAGCGTCCTCATAAAGGTGGAACGTGTCGATCTTTTTCTCGGACATCGTCAACTGGTTGGTAGTGCCGGCACGGCCATCGGCTTTGAACGTTTCGCCATTGGCCAGGGAAATGATCCGGCGGTTCTGGGCAGGGTCGAATTCGGTGGTGCGCAGGTTCCAGCCTGTACCAAAACCACTGTCGGCAAGACTGAGCGGGCTATAGCGCAACGTCACGTCAAACTCGGGCCCCGACTGGTCGTTGCCCGAAATGCTGCGAAGCTTGGCGGTGAAAGTGTACAAGCCTGTGCGTGAATCGACGCCGCCCGTCAAGTGGCTCATGAAATTGAAGGCGTTGGAATGCACCGAACGTTCATCGGACATCATCGTTCTCCTTGGAGTAGCTCGGGATTAGAGGTCGATTTTGACGCAAGAGAGTTTACCGCCCACTTGTTGATCATCTTCATACTTCTTTAAATCAAGAAGAATACCGGCCGTAATAATAGAATTTACTGGGGCCGGCGCCAAATCTGCAATCTTTCGCCATGTGGTCGTTGTCGGCTGTATATATGTTCTAATTTTGAACCACCACGACTTTTCATTGCGGCAATCAGCCTCGGAGTACAGTGTAATCAATGTACCCGACGGGGCGTTCTCGATTCGATACCAATACATATCGTCGTTTTTACAACCCTCATCCGGAAAATCATATTCATGAGGTCCATCCGGTTTGATTTCGATTGAGCAGGTATTTCCAGAATCAGGCTCATCCTTACCTCCCGCTAAATACAGTTGTGCCGTGCCTTTCGTCTCAGAAGGCTTGTCAAGTGCATAAACACCTGCGGCCACTGAAAGCAAAGCTGAGAGCATAACGACACGCCACGCAGACTGGCAGAATCTCATGATTTCACTCCTTTCTATATATTGAACAGGCCGCCCGCGCAACAGGTGGCCCATCCGCTTAAACTGGTGTGAACAAAGTATGTTCGATGTAGTTTCGATGACCGAGCGTAGTGGCGCCTCTGTAGGCGAAGCGCCGATAATGGGCATTACCCTGTCGATCCCGTAGCAAAACCACTATGGATCTCGAAAGCTGATCACGCGTAGCGTTCTCTCCCCCGACGTAGAGGAAATCCATCACCCGATGATTAGTGATTACCAAAGTGCCCTGTTCAAAAGCATCGTCAAATACCGTGCTTTTCAGTTCCTCTCGGCCGGACATGAGCTTTGACAAGTTCTCATCAAAGTCGATCGGGACGCTATTAGGCACCCCCGACTTCCATTTATCGGCGTCCTTGGCTTCGCTGTCCCGGAAGATAGAACCGGTAAAACTTAACATTACCTCGTTTTTGTTTTGGGACTCCCAACGAATCATGGAAGTGCTGATATGGGGGTCTGATTCGTTACGCGCCAGAAACTCGATGGTTTCGAAGCGGCTGTTAATCAACTTGAGTATCCAGTAATCCTGCGTAACCAAATTATAATCGAACGCCGGGTCACCGGGTTCGTTCGGGAGACCCGTACTGCCTTCTACGCGCACGCGCGTCCAAGAATAGTGTTGTTCCCCGAAGTCAGGAGGTAATTTTGGCGTTACTTCAATCGTGGCCCCCACGCTGCCGCTGTTATCATCGGATTTATAGGTCCCCCCCGTGTCGGCCATGAACATGCTGTAGAAGGTGGTGGCCTGCCCCGCCCTCGCCTTGGTATGAAGGTAGAGATCCTGCCGGGTTGTCGTCTCTTCGTTTCTGGCAGGAAGTGCCTCGGCCAATTGCGAATACACCAAATCAAAACGGTTAGCCACGCGACGGGTACCCCATTCCCTCTTGTCAGCTGCATCCAAGCCGCCACTGGGGTTGTTGTGATCAGGCAGCGAAGCCACTTCCTGTTTATCTTGCTTGATGGTCAAGCCGATGGTGGCGCGTTCGTCTTCAGTCAATTTGTAGTATTGGCCATCCACAGGCTCGGTTTCGATAACTACCTGCAGCCGTAAAGACTGGAACCCGTTCCTCAGCAGTTCGCCCTTGGCACCTTGCTCGGTCCCTCCCGGTACGGTGATGGTATAGCTCGTCAACCTGACCCAGGAGCCTTCTTCCACCAATTGCGCTTCGCCAAATTCGAGCAAGCTGTAGCCTGACGCCAGCACCACGCCATTCTCCACCAACTCGCAGGTCACGACACTGGCGCCCTGTTCTTCACCTGAAGGGGCGATATAGTTACCTTCGCCATCCAGGGTACCCGGGCCGATCAGTTTCCAGCGCCGACGTGCGTCTGGCAGTAATTCCGGGTCTCGCTCTATCAGCGGCACGACCTCACCTGGCTTCAGGCCGGTTGCACGTACAGGGTCGATGACCATCGATTGCAAACCATTGAGCATGACCAGTGTCGACATACGCTGCTGGCTGCCTGTGGCTTGCACTTGCTGGACAGTCAGCTGGCGCCGGCTGGCGGCCTTTTCGGCGGTATAGGAATTTCGGTGGCCGTTGGTCTGCGCAAGCTGACCGCGCGGCTCTCCGAGCAGCGACCACTCGATATTGCCCCCCGGCATGGCCGCGCTCAGTGCAATCGGCGTGCGCGCTGCAAACACACCCACCCGCGGCGCGATCTGCACCTGCTCGAACTGCACGATCAGTTGGGTGGTCACGCGATGCGTTTTCTTACCATCGTCAGAATCAAGCTCGGCTGTAATCAAGATTGTCAGGCTGTGATGGCCAATATCCTCAAGCCCAACAGCCTGGTAGAAACCATCAGGGCCGATTTCACCATCGCCCACCGCCAAATGGCTCTGGCGGCTGCGGGCATACCATTGGCTGGCTTGCACCTCCTCCCCAGCCTGATCGCGCAGGGTAAACTTGACTGATCCGCCCGCAGGCACGGTAGTGGTGGGCGAGTCGATGGTATATAACGGGGGTACAGCGACAATATTGCCAAATACTGCGAGGTCGTGCGGGGTATGCCGTTCGCGCTCCTCGAACTTGTGCAACGTCCCGAACAGTATCGATGCCAGAACATCCAGGTTGTCGTCACGCACATGGCCTAGCAGGGCTTTGTCCACAACGATGGTTGCCGAATAAAGCTCGCTTCCGTCTTCGTCCAGGTCATCGGGAATCAGGTAGGGAAACAACTTTGGTATCTGGCCTGGCTGCGTATTTGCCCGCAACTGAATGAAGGTGAGTACCGCACCGTCGCCATAATTGTCCGCCCCCAAGACGTTGGCGCCTGGCGCCGGCTGAGTCAGGATAGTGAAGTTGACGGGCGACAAAGCCGAGTAGCCTGAGAAGTCAATCATGCCCAGTTCGAACTGGCCTTGGTGCGCGGGTAACCGTTTGAACCAATCCTGCATGGCGGCAGTGATCAGGCCATTGAGGTGCTCGTCTTCACCCCCCAGGTTGCAGCTGAAACTGGACGCCTCCGCCAGGTCTAGCGAGACCCTCCCGCGCCGGTCGATCTCGCCGGTCACCAGCTTGAGGTCGACGTTCATCACCAGCGAATAACCCATGGACGCATCGATGATGAAGCGCGTCTGCAGGTTCTCTGCCAATGGCGATTGACGCCTGTAGACCCCGGCCAGGATAGGGAAGGTCAGCTGTGCTGTGGAGTTCTCCAGCGACGCATTGGCAAATGAAAGCAGCGGCGGGCCAAATTCGATCTTGCGCAACACACTTCGTGTGCGGATATGGTCTTCATGGTCGACATCTGCATTGAACAGCGGAACGAAACTCAACGCACTAAAACGCTGTTTGTATTGCTCGAGCAGCACGTCGTTAAGGCGCGCGCGGCTGAACGCCGCAACGGCACCCCAACCTTCTGTGATGTTGTGCTTGTCCATCCGCTGCAACACATAGGAAATGGGGTTTGACATGTCATTCTCCTGTCAGTGAACGCGAGTGGGTCATACCGAGCGCGTCTTCGATGCCAGCATCTGTTGGCACAAGCCAGTAAAGCGGCTGGGCTGCGAGGGCATGACCAGGTGCCCTTCAAAGAGCCCGTACCCCTCTGATTCATGGGAGGCAATCACCACAATGCCGGGGGATTGCGGCCCACTCTGCGCGGGCACGTACAGGCCGGTGTCAGGGTCGATTTGCCCCGTCCCCACTGCCAGGCGCCACTGTGCGGCCACCGGGTCTTTGTTCGAACCTACATAAGCCTCAAATTGCATGCTGCCATCGCGCTGGGGTGCAGTGGCCAACGTCACCCTGAGCATGGGCTGCCGCAGGGTGACCAGCGCATGTACGGCCTGCTTGCCGGCGGGCTCTTCGAGCTCCACCTCAAACGATTCCACCCAATAGGTTTGTTCTTCGTTCGAATCGGCTGCCTTGGCCGTGTAGCGGCAACGACGCCCCTGGTCTTCTTCCACCTTCTCGCCGCTGTACTTAGGGTCAGGATTGACCATCGTCCATTTCAGCGGTTTGGTGTCGAGGGACGCTTCGTCCAGCACCCCTGCATTCAAAAGGCGCTGTGTGCCGGCTTGCATCACGGTGATGAAGGGGTTGACCGTCAGTGGCTGGCGCAGCACCGTAACGACGGCAACGCTTCTCTGGCCAGCCGCGTTGGAGGCGATCACCAGCACTTGCCCCGAGCGCCTCTGCAAGGTGTGCGCAGGAGGTGCCCGGAATTTGCCATCGACGAAGCTGCCAGGGTCGGAAGGCCCGCCAGGGAGGGTTTCCAATGTCCAGGTCAGCGCCTCGTTTTGCGGGTTATCCACTATGAATTCATGAAAGCCGCCCGCGAGCACATTCACATCGTCATCGCGAATGCGAAACGCAGCATCGTGGCTCAGCGAACCCGAAGCCAACAGCGCACCGGGAAACGCCAGGTCGGCAGGGTTGAACTTTATGGTATGGCCACCCCCGATTGTCAGCGCTTCCATCCACTGCTCCGGGGCTGCAGGGTTGAGTTTTTTCGCAATCGCCAGCAGGATTGCCCGCTTCACCGCGTAGGCCGCAAAGTCCCCTGCCTGCAAGCGCAGTTCCTCGTATTCATCACCCTCGGGAAGGCCGCGCCGGGCATGGGCTTCCTGTGCTTCCGGCCAGGGGGAGAAAAACTGCCCCTCCAGCAAGCCCTGATCGTTTTCAATGTTGGGTAGCAAATAGAAACGGTGTCGCAGTGACAGGGCAAAATCCGCCTTGAACTCCGAAGGGACCTCTTCACCCTTGGCTAGGCAGCTGAAGTCAATCGTAGCCTCGCCATGCCACTGCAAGGTGATCAGGTCCAGCTCGAAAGTGGCTGCAACCCCACCTGCCGCCCCTATTTGGAAGGGCTTGGCGGCAAAGATATATCCTTGGGACTCATAATTCGTAGGCGGTATCTGCAAGGTGCCCGCTTCAGCAACCACCTCGACAAGCCGCCCGTCTTCACTGCGGTGGCTGAAACGCCCCCCGTCCAACAGCTGGGTGAAACCAGCGAGGAAGGCATTACGGTGTAGCACACGTGAACTGAGCAACTGCACCGCATCTTCTGGCCCAGGCGGGTCTGGCAGCAGACGTGGGAAATCGCCATTGATATTGGGCAAGTCCCCCGCACTGCCATATTGCGAAGAAGCAAACACGACCAAGGTGTCACCCTTGTCCTGGGCATCCGCCTGTGTGGCAAGCTGGGCAACCCTCAATTCAAGCTCCGGTTGCCCCTGCAACCCCTTGACCAGCGGGTACTCAAGTTTTTCGGCCTCTACTGGCAATTGCTGACGCAACCAGGCACCCGCCAACAGTTGTTCGCTGTCGTACTCACTCACTGCAAGGCGCATGTCTTCGCCTTTGGACACATCCAGCACCAATGCGCCATTCTTGAAATCTGCGCTGGCTTGTTGTTTAAGCTCAAGGCCTTGTAGCGCATCATGCTCGGATAGGCTGAGCACTTTATTGCCGCCTTCGGTCATGACAAGGGTTCCACCATGCAAGTTGGCCACCATTTCCAACCGGGTGCTCTCGTAACTCGCGCGCTTAATACCCACTTGTGGCCCTGACAACTGGTACCCTGCAAAGTGGTAAACGATATCGCTCATGTCAATTTCAAGCTGGCCAGATAAACCTGCAATTTCGTGTCCCTGGCTTAGATGGGTGGCATGGGTTTGCCGAAGCGCGGTATTGCCTGCGGTCAGGCACACGCCCGTAATACTGTCCCATTTCATCAGGTCCGGGTTATCGACCAACCAATCACCCAGCAATGACGGTTTGTTCATGCTCATGACGAGTCTTCCTTTATACTTTGGGCAGTTGGAAAGCACCTACGCCGCGCACAGCCTCCTCCAGCCTCGCCGGGGGCAAAGTTTGCACCACATACTGGTGGGAAACTCCGTAATAAACCGTATCATGCGTTGCTGTTATCACAGCAAATGGATCACTGCTGGACGCATCATGGGTATAGATACCGGTAATGGGGTCGATGACACCCGAGCCGTACACTACTTTCCATTGGGCTTGATCCGGAGTTAATTCAACGTTACCCACCTTGGCTTTCAATTGCACAGTTCCAGCCGCAACATCCACTTCACGCGTAATTTTCATTGGCAGCCCCGCATTGCCTTCGGTGATTACCAATGCGACGCGCGCGGTCTCCCCATCAGTGGAATCACTCAGCGTAATTTTATCGAGCGCGAAAGAGGCAGACTCGTCAGGGTAGTCATCCAGGGGGGGCATCACTGCAGGGGGGGTATAAACTGCAGTCTTACCGTCGGCGGTCAACTGGCCGTATTGAGGCGGCTCCCACTTCAGGTTCGTGACATCACCCAGGTAGCCGGCTCGCAAGTTGACCGTGGGGGGCGTGCTGTTGACCTGTGTCACATAGAGGAGCGGACTGATGTGCAAACCCGACCTCAAGACAGTCATCAGTGCCGAACTGCTGAAGTCGGTGTCTATGTGTCGCGCATTGACACGCAGCCGTACAAAGTCGCCATCGAAGTCCGAGGCAGCCGGCGGTGTGTACAAGCCGGTATGTTCATCGATCGAACCGATCTGCCCGTTGGAAACAGAATCCAGTACAGGCTCGCACGTCCAGCGAATCAGGCCGGGGTGTGCCGGGACCGTGTTGAACTGCAAGGGCGCGCTTCCCGCCACCAGGGTATGTTGCATGGGATCGATGGCGAACGCGGTTACGGTGGGATTGACAGCGCCAAAGAAAGCGATATCACGTGGCGCGAATTGGTCTTGACCGATGAGGGCATTGCCAAAATTGAGCTTGATGGTCTGATCGACCAATTCCCGCAGGTTGCTGGTGAACTTAAAGTTTTTCTCGAAAGCCTCACGCAAGATGCCCTCGACACTGGGAACTTCGACATCTATTCCCTTAAAGAAATTGTGAAACAAAGCCCACATTACGGTAATTATCGGAGCAAGCATTAAATCCAGCAAGGCTAAAAAGTACGCTTCCTCCGAGTCAACTGGCGGCCGCTTTATTACTTTAATTTCTCCGAGCACAGGCGCTGCAGCCTTGTGTTCTAGCACCTCCAGAGAAACGAACTTCAAGCGCCCTCCATCCACATCCTCGAGCTCATAGGTGCTTGTAAATGTGTAGCTAAAATCATCCTCGGTATACCTAAAAAACTCCGAAGAATCAAAGAATCCAGAGTCCAGCATCCGCTTTATGAAATTCGTTTGATCGTTGAAGTAAGCTGGTATCATGCCTAGTACACCCTCGATTTTCCACTTGATTTCCACCTTATTTCCATTTATCGAAACCTCGAATTCTTGCCCAAGTTTCAGAACAATTTTCGGCACGTAAGCTATGAAGGTCACCAGCAGGGGTATCCCCTGGATGGGCTCTGACCAGAACATGTGCGTTAGAGTCTGCTCCTCAATGATCATTTCTCCATTCTTGGCAACTGCCCCTATCAGCCTGCCCTCTTCGTCGTGACGAAGATCAAACTCGACGTTACTCACGATCGTTTTCAGGGACTGCACCAACTGCGCCAACATGATTCGAGTGGGTCCAAACAACACCGTCGCGTCATAGGGCCTGTCGCTGGGAAGGAGGTAGCGAAAATCATTGCCAGGGATGTGCCCTTCTTCATCCCCTTCAAAGCGCACCATGGCCAGTACCGCGCCTTCGTCATCGTCTGCGTCCCGCATGCGTGCCTGCGTGCGCAAGGCAAACGATTTGGCGCGCAGTAACGGATCACCGCCTGCTTCTATCTGGCCAAGCGTAAATACACGTTCTGGGGCCTCCAGCCCGTCAAACTTTTGCTTGAACCACTCACCCACCAGCCGTTGCTCACCGGGATCGTCTGACACGTTGATGCTAAAATCGGAGCTTTCTTTCAAATCAAGTCGCACGCGCCCCTCTTCACCCACCACACCGGGCACGTTGGCCAACAGCAGTTTCAGGTGAAGTTCCGGCCCCAGCAGCGGACTGGTTTCGCGTATTTCCCGAACTTCCCACTCCCCGGCTGCGTTACGCAGACCCAACTGTGTTCCCGACATGATCTGTGTGGTCAAGCGCGCGGTGGAATCGTTGGCGTGACCACCCAGGAAGCCCAATCGCGGCCAATCCAGGGTAAACTGGTTCAGTGCAAAACGCCGGTCCGCGCCATTCTCGATACTTCCGGTCAAGGGCTTGAGGTAAGAGTCTGTTTTGAACCGACGAATGTAAACCTGCAGCAGCAGACGATTCAGTTTCTCTCTGTCCATGAAAGAAATCATTCCCCAGTTCAGGCTGCGCTCCTCCTCTTTCAGCCACGCATACAGTTGCTCAAAGTTATATTCAGCCATGGTTCTATCCTCATAAAAACTCAGATCGTTGATACTTATCAATCACGACTCTTCGCAACCAAAACTTGCCATATGACCTCGAACTCAAGGCACCACCTTAAACTCGGCAGTCTGGCCTTGGACAAAGCTTGTACCTTCATCGAAACTGACTTTTACGTACACATGGAAAGGGGTATTCGCCTCGAGCTTCAACAGATATTCCTTGCTCAGGCTCATTCGCAACAACCCCTCTTTCCATTCATCCGCAGAGACCGGCTTGTCATCGCGTATCACTTCATCTGGCAAGGAAGGCTCACCCGGCTTTGACTTCCCCGTAACATAAACGCGTACAATCTGGCCCTGCGCGAAGAAATGCCAGCTATTACTGTTCAAAGTAAAAGTCACACTATCGATGACCTGCGACACTGGAATGTCCGAGGTCGCAAAGTCCGGGCACTGAACCGCTTGAAAAGCATCGGATGTCAGTGGTTGAATTTTCAAGCCATAGGCAGGTGAGCGCTGCTCGCCATCATCAGCATCTTTAACGGTATAAAACACTTTGACCCGCTTGCCAAAATTGGCAGGTACCACAGCACGGGGAATCTGGAACTCCCAGGGATTACCTATGGTCGGTGTATCGGTTTGGTACTTACCTGTAGTACCAAACCCCTCCCAGTACATGGTTATCTTGCCATCATTGGTCTCCGACTCCTGCGGCACCCGGATTTTTGTCCCCAACGTCAAAAGACTCGGGCTGATGTAAGCGAATGAAACCATCTCTGGATCAACTTCCTCGCCCGGATCAGGTTCTTGCTGTGTAGCATCCGGGTTGAACGGTGGTTTAAGAACCAACGGCTTCTTCAAGATAAGGTCCAAGGGTGTGGAGTCGGCCGCCCCGCCCACCCTGGCCCATTGCCAAGTCAGCTTTACCGCTTCACCGATGTGTTCTTGCAACCATTGCGCCGGCACAAGAAAACGCAAACGCTTGCTGTCCAGAATTGAACGGTCTATACGCAGCATGTGTCGGCTAACCTTCTTGCTCACAGCCGTAAGCAGCAGTTCATCACCGTGTCGAATGCCGTAATCATCCACTTCAACCGGTAAGCCGTCCCCATACTTGGCCGGGTCAAGCCAGTCGTCACTGTGCCCCGGTATTACCGGGGGGGGCAAACTTGGCGACTGCCCCGCGTTTTGCTTGATGGTGAAGCGCTGGACCGGAGACTGGCTTTTTCCACCGTCTTTATAGTTGACGGTATAGCTCAGCTCGCACCACCCACCGGCTATTAAAAACTTGATTTCGTCAATTACCCAAAGCAATGGCTCATCAGAACCCTCAGCCAACTCTTTGGTGTATTCTTCGGAATTACCTAATTCGTCGCGCCATGAAAGCACAACGTTATCACCCGCTGTCATGAAGGGATAATGGGTGGTCACAACACGGCCATCCCCCTTCAAGCGTGCGAGGTCAATTACAAGACCGTCACTGTCCATGAAGTGCGGCGGCGGCAACATCAGAGCAGGCTCAACTTGCTTGTTGATGTAAAAAAACAGCCGGCTGGATGACTCTTCCAGGGCAGGGCCTGGTATGACGTTACCCCGAATATCGGTTCGCGCGTATGAATAGAACGCATAGCCCTTGTTCAGGCCTTGCAGCAGGCCATTATCTATTTCAATCAAGAAACTGCCATCAGGCTCCAGATCAGTCACAGGTAGCGGGTTTGGGTCACGGTCGTGAATTTCCCCCAGTGCGCCACACCCGAAAAAGCGCGGAGCGACGAAATGCCCCAGGTCTATTCCTGGGTACTTGATGTACGTTTTCAGCGCTTCAGCCCCTAAGTCCTCAAGGCTCAGCGAATCACCCTTCAATAACGGAATCTCGGGGCGCGGCAGCGCCGCAGTTGAAGCCAATAAGCCCTCTGATTGCTCGCCATGCCGCTTGCGAAGTTTCATTCACTAATCCCCACCGTATTAATTGCTTTGATCAGCACTGGTTTTAACTGCTGATCTCGATGGGGATTTTTTACACCTTGGCCTGACTTGCCGAAACTAGCACTTTTAACAGGTGGCAACGGTTATGCCGTTTGCTAGTGTCCGTGCTTATGCATCCCGTACCTCTCACCCGGAGCGCTCTTCATCATGGCCACCGAATCCAGTATCAATTCCAATGCCTTCAATTTTTTCAATCACATGCAGAGCGGTGTTGACTCGCGAACGGGCCTTTATTCCTTTCAAATCGCCCTGTCCGCGTTTTACGGCAGTGACCTGTTGGCGCCTGAAATCGAATTGAACCTACGCTACAGCCAACTGAACACGCAGGACCGCGGCTTTGGCAGGGGCTGGAGCCTGCCCACCACCGAGTTCGACCCTGCCCAGAAACGCAGGATCATTTCTCTGGCCAATGGCGAAACGTTCAAAGCCGACGGCCGTGTTGGCACTACCAACCAGTTGACGATGTCGGAGAAAAAGATCGACACGTTCCACCTTTACGAGGACGCTGAAGACCGCTGGCGGGTGGTGCACCGCTCCGGCATGGTGGAAGTGCTCGAGCGAAAAGGTTCAAGCGCGAATGGCAGGGCGGTGCCGACCCGCATCTTCAGCCGCCAGGGGCATTGGCTGAACCTGGAATACGGCACCCATAACGGCTTCCCGATGTTGACCAAGATCACCGACATGCGCGGCGTCACGCTGCTGGAGGCCGTTCGCAACAGAGATGTGCAGTTGAGGATGCCAACTGACACGGGAAACGCCACCTATACCATGGTGTTGGGCACCGACAACCGGGTAACCCGCATCGAATTGCCCACCGACAACCAGGCGAGCTGGCGTTTTTCCTATATCCGCGTCAGGAATGTCGATTGCATCAGCACGGTGTACACCCCTGCGGGCGGTTTCGAAGAACTGAAATACGATGATTACGGCCACGAGTTCCCGATCGGTTCGGGCCTGGACCCGCTGCCTCGAGTAACCCGGCATGTGCAGCACCCAGGCAATAAGCAACCCCCGATCGACACGCGTTACACCTATTCCAGCAACGGTCACAACTTCCTGGGTGGCAATGCACCACTGGAGTGGATAGACGATGGCCTGGACAACCTGTTCCGCAAGGATATCGACTATGACTATGCCACCACAGAGACACTCTGGGTGGATGAAAGGCCCGTACGCAGCACCGTCCGAGAGTTCAACAAGTTTCACCTGAACACCCGTGAAGCTGTGTATCGGGGCACCAAGCTGAACGCCGACAACACTGAAGTCATCGGCAATTTCATTGAAGAGAAAATCACGACGTATAACCTGAAGCCCGGGCGCTTCGAGGAGCAAGTGAACGCCTGTCAGTACCCGATCAAGATCGAAACCCGTTGGCGGCTGCGCGATAGCGGCCGTCAACACGTGGAAACCATCAGGGCCGAGTACGACGATCACGGAAATGTGTTGATGCAGCAAGCAGCGACCGGCGTCGTGGAGACAAACCGTTGGTACCGGAATGGGGATGCGGGTTACCCAGGCAATGCTGAAAACTTTGTGTGCGACCTACACACGAAAACCGTGACACCGGCGGCTGGGCACGGTGGAAACGCCCCAACACTGGTCACGACGCATACGTACAATCAAATCAAAGTACTGGCCAGCAGCAGCGAAGCGACCGGGCAGGAAAGCTGGTGTGCCCTTCATAGCGAAACACTGAGCCACAACGATCGCACACTGAAAGTCACGGCCTATGACTATCACGAGCAGGAAAATGAAGAAGTGCAACAGGCAGAGCCATTGCAACATGGTCGCCTGCAAAAACGCACCACGGGCTTCCCGAACCCCGCCTTTGGCGAGCCGGGCCAGCCTGAAATGCTGGAAAGCACTGTTGACTATGCCTACCAGTTCGAGACGCTCGATTGGGACAAGATGCGCGACGAGCGTTTGCATGATTTGGCTCCAATTACCGTGCTGAAAACGGTGCATGACACCGTGGGGCATGACCAGGCCAGCATGCAGACCAGCGAAGGGCACTCACTGTTCTCTGGCGAACTGGTGCTGAGCACCGACGAGGACAGGGTAGAGAGACGCATCGTCACCGACAAACTGCACCGCAAGATCTTTGAAGTCGTGGCAGGGGGTGGCGCCAGCGAAGCCGTGCGCAGTAATGAGTATGCGCTTTGTGCCGAAGAGGGTGAGCAGGCGAGCCAGCGCTATACCTCACCTACATCCGTGATCACTGAAACGCGGTTCGATGGTTTGGGCCGCGTGCACCAGGTGCTGGCGAGCCATATAGACCCGACAAGGCCCAACGCTTTGTTCCAGGTCCAGGAACTGGTGCACGACGCCTGGGGACGCGAAATTGAAGACAGGCAGTACGACTGGCTGGAGGGCAAACCCTTCCCTGCCGACGTGCCGTTCCTGGCCCAGCGATACCTGTACGACAACTGGGAAGGGCGCAGTGTGGTGATCCGCCACGACAACGTTCAGGAACACACGCTTTTCGACCCCACCGTGGAAGATCAAAACAGGAACGTGTGCAAGACCACATGGTTGCAGGTGGCGCAGCAAACGGAGAAAAGCGAGAAGGTCAGGACCTGGAGCAATGCGTTCGAGAAGGAGGTACGGATAGAACGCCTGAGCCCTGACGATATGATCGAGGCGGAACAGGTGATGCACTACGACGGCCTTGGCCGATGCGTGAGCAAAATCGATGAACGCCAGTATGAGACAACATTCGAATACGACCCGTTCGGCCGCTTGAGTGCCAGCACGCGGCCAACCGAAACGCGTATCGAGCATCGTTATGCCCACCACACGGACGCCGAATGGTCGACCAGTATCACCGCCTTTTCCAACCGCGAGTCCGACCCTCCCTTCGAGGTGGGCAGCCAGTGCTATAACGGGGTAGGCAAGGTGACTTCGCGCACCATTGGCAAGCGCACCGAGGAGTTGCGGTACAAACCCGGCCAATCGAAACCAGCGGCCATGATCACCGGCGCACGCGATACCATCAGCTACGAGTACGACCTGGCGCTCTCCCCTTTTCCTACCCAAATGCGCGTGAATGCTGACGAAAAAGGCGACGAGTACATTTATGACCCGATCACAGCCAGGATGAAGGAGTCGCGCGGTGCCAACGGCAAACGGGTCTATCACTACAATGCGCATGATCAGTTGACCGGCGAAACCCTCGAAACGGCAGGCGATGTGCCGCGCACGGCCGAGTATGTCAGCACCTTCCACAACCGCCTGACATCGAGCAAAGATGCCGGGGGCATGACTGCCGTCCATGAATACGACGAGAAAGGGCTCATCACGGCAACACGCCAAGGCAACCTGCTGGCATCCTTCGGCTACAACGGCCTGGGCAGACTGATATCCCTAACCAGCACCGACACAGTTAGCAACAGCACACTGACCACATCTCTTGAGTACGACGACCACGGGCGTGAAATCAAGCGCACCCAGCAGCTAGACACAAGGCCTTTGCCTACGTTGACTCAGGTGTGGGGCAAGGACAATTTGCTCGAAAGCCGCGTATTGCGCGACGGGCCCGGGCCTGATGATGTTGTGCTCGAGGAAGCATTCCGCTACGACCGGCTGGGGCGACTGAGCACGGTCGAATACAGCGGCCGCGAGATCCCCAAAGACGAGGCAGGCCGCACGCCCCGCCAACAGGCATTCGATTACGACAGCATTGACAATATTCGTGTTTGCATCACCCGCTTTGATGACGGCACCAGTGAGATTGCGACGTATGAATACAACAAAGACGACCGTTTCCTGCTGAAATCGTTGACGCTCTCCACGAGCGGCAGTACGCCAGAAACCTTCACATTCTCCCATGATGCCAATGGTAACCTGACGGTCGACCAGCATGGCCGCGTGCTGGAGTACGACGAAGAAAGCCAGTTGTTGCAAATCAGAGGCCAAAGCCAATATCAATACGACGGTGAAGGGCAACTACTGACCAGCCAGGCAGCCAGTGGCTCGCCAAGGCAACTGTGGTTCGACGAGAACCGGCTGAGTCTGGCCATCCAGGACGGCAACTACACACGATTTAGCTTCCATGCCGATATACCACTGGCCCAGCAAAGCGATGCCCCCGCCAGAACGTTGTTGCTGCAAACCGATTCCAGCCACAGTGTCATCGCCGAATGCGAAGCTGGCGCGGTTCGCGACATACGCTATAGCGCCTACGGTCAGCGGCACGTCACGGTGCCTGTCCACAGCAACTTGGGCTTCAACGGTGAGGCACTGGATGAAGGCAGTGACTGGTACCTGCTGGGGCGGGGCGTGCGCGCCTATAATCCGGGGCTTAGGCGCTTCAACAGCCCCGATCCGCGTAGCGTGTTCGACACCGGTGAACTGAACCCCTATACCTACTGCCTGAACAACCCGATCGCCTTGCGCGACCCCAGCGGCTTGACTGCCACGGGCGACGGTGGCAGACCGCGGCGCCCTGACGAAGATGACCCGAACTGGCTGGGGCGCAGGAAGCCTGGTGGCGGCACATTGAACTGGATCATGTTGGGCCTTGGGGTAGTGCTTACCGTCGCAGCAGTTTTTACCGCAGGTGCGTCACTGGCTGCGGTAGGGGCACTCGGCGCTGCCGCGAAAGCCGGGATGAGCGCTGCTACCCTGGCCGTCAGAGCAGGTACCGCCAGCTTCCTGCAAAAAGTACTGGTCAAGGTTGCAGCTACCTCCATTAAAGCAGCGCTCATGAACACCCTCTTTGCAGGGCTGTCCCTTGGCGGTACCGCAGCGCAGGCAGTTTCAGTCATCAACAACGATGAGGCTGCGGGAACGGCGGCAATGATTCTGGGTATAGCAGCTGCCTCCACGGCAATTGCACGAGTGACATACAGTGTGGGCAAGTTGGCTTTCTCTGGCAGCAAAGCGGTTAATGTATCACCACTGGGGGTAGTGCAGGAGGTAGCTGAGAATGTAGACGACGCTGCTGGTGGTGCAACTGGTGGTGCAACTGGTGCTTATAATACTCAGTTTTTACGTAAGAACTTTATAGCCAGATACCCAATTTTTAATCGTTTTTCTCGCATGCCTCACCGCTGACCGAGCGATACGATCCACTAGTGCTTGTTTAAAACTAAAACAACTCCATCTTAAATCACAAATAGATACCACCTAAAACGCCGGCCCAGCAAGTACCTGCAACCCTAATCCTGGGCTGCAGCCTAAACTGGGCTGGCTTTTTATTTTCTTATTCTTCTCATCGCCCCACCTAGCATTTTTACCAGTATCCACAACTTCCACTCCACGCTAGCCTTCTCTCACCAACAACCGGTAGCAGGCCAACCCGGCCCCTCCTTATCGTGATGTGTATGGGAGCACTTCGCATGAGTAATGACTCGGCACGTCTACTTGCAGCAAAGGCACGTCTTGACTATCAAAAGCAGCGTGTTGCCAGGTTGGCGGCGCAGCAGGTCGATGCCCTGGCGCCCCCTGAAGTTCAAGGGATAGTCGACCCAGCGGACGGGACCTTGAACAAGGACGTCCTCGATGCGGACCTTGATGTGGTCATACAGGAATGGCTAAACCTGCCCGACCCAATCCTGGGTGACAAGGACACATTGCAACTGGAAATGGCTATCGTTGACGGGCAGGGTGTCGGTGACTTTCTGGAAGTTGGCGCCAGCGCCCAATACGATAAGGACAGTGTATTCCCTACGACGCTGCAGATACCCAAAGCTGATTACCCCCATGACGGCAAGCGCCAACTGCGCTATAGAATCGACAGGTACAATACGCCTACGCCAGAATACTCTCCCGCAATCGATCTGATATTCGATAAAACACCGCCGTGGGATGCTGTTGAACCTGAAGCAGCGGCACTCAATGGAAACGTGGTGACAGACGCTTTTTTCGGCACCAACCCAACCGGCCTGACAGTAACATTACCGCCTTATACTGACCAGGACGTAAAGGATACTTACGCACTTTATTACTCTGACACCGTTCCGGTTGAGGGGCAAATACCACCCGCCATTGGTTATGGCCCACTACCCGCGAACCGGGAACTACTAATAACCAAGGCCGACATAGAAAGGCTGAGTGACGGTCACTTCTACATTGTTTATATCCTGTTGGATAAAGCCACCAACCGCAGCCGCATCTCCAAGATCGCGGAGGTTTATGTAAACCTTGGGTCATTACCCACCGCGCTGCAAGCGCCAGTAGTACCCCTCGCCCAAGGTGATGGCTTGATCGACCTGGCCGATGCGCAGGCAGGCGTCACGGTTGAAGTCGACTATACCAACTACCGAAGAAGCGACATTGTCGAGGTCACCTGGGGCACCTCCAAACCTTTCACCGAAGAGATCGGCTCGCGTGAGCTGCCGCTTTCCATCAGTGTCCCCCACGATCGCCTGCGTGAAGCCTATGGCGCCGCAGATACCGAACTAGAGACCGATGTCAGTTATCGTGTACTGCGCCATGGCGTTCCCTATGGCCCAGAAAGCACCCAGCTCAAGGTTGATTTCTCTGTCGCAGGCCCCGAGCGTCCCGACCCCGACCCCACTTGGCCAGACCCCATCAACAGCAAACTCGACGCCCCCGCGGTCTGGGGCAAGAACTCCCAACAGGAAAACGTGCTGGATCGGAGTGATACCGGCGAGGAGGCCACATTCAAGGTCAAACGTCATGACGATGCCAAAGATACTGACATCATGGAATTCTATTGGGCCGGCACGCTGGTCACCGAGGCCAGGTACGATGTCGATTTAAGCGACCCTGCAGATATCGAGCGACCGCTTCCCTGGACCTACATACTTAATGCCAGCAATAACCCCACGCTACCGGTGCACTACACCATCCGCAAAGCGACCGGGGCAGGTAACGAGCAAAATTCGCCTACTGCAGTGGTCAATGCCAACGCCGTTGTCATCGAGCCGGAGGCTCCCGAGTTTCAACGCCTTTACAATAGTAGATTCCTCAACTGTGAATCCCTTTGGGAAGACCCACTGAACCCAACTGGCGACCCTGCGTTCAAGGTGTTCGTGCCACCGCTGAATCAGTACCTGCCCAATGGCGGTGAGGTAACCCTGACATGGACTGGATGGGGTGGCTACACCGGGGATAATGAGATCCCGGCAGCCAGATTGACCCATCCCCGCACAATCAGCGCAGCAGAAGCGGCTGCGGGCTTTTATTGGGAAGTCAAACCCTACGATCCCCACATCCTCAGTATCTATGACCCCGCTGGTCTTGGTGCGGATGGTCGCGGCCGCGTGCAGTACAGCTTCCAGCACGGGGGAGAAACCGTCACATCGAAAACAGCCGAAGCAGTGGTCAGCCTGGGCACAGGATCAGGCACCTGTCCGATTCCATGAACGGGGCGCCCATGGACGGGCTGGCAAGGTAGCCCGCGCTCATATATAGGAAAAGCCGCAAGCCTAATCAGGCTTTTCCTACAGGAAATGTCCGCTAAATCCATAGACTTCGGCACCAATGGCCAGCCTGCAACAGGCGCTGGCCGGTTCCGACTTGGACAAGACACAGGTATTCGCATGTCAGCATTCTCCCCCTTGCCCCTACGCCAGGTTCTGCGCGCAGCCACATTCGCCCCTGCGCTCCTGCTCAGCCCGGACAGCTGGGCCCAGACACCGATCAAGAATGACACAACGATCGATGGCAGCGCAGCACTTGACAACTACACGGTAATGGACGGCGCCACCCTCACGGCCAACGGCGCCATTACCCGTGACATCAGGGTGCTGGAGGGCTCAAGGCTGGTGCTCAATGGTAGCCAGGTAAACGCCACTGGCAACGCCGCAGGCCTGCGCATCAGCGCGGCCGGGGCCACTATCAGCAACAGCCGCGTGACATCTGCCTTCCAGGGCCTGTCCATAGGCAGCGGCGCACAGGTTGACGCGTTTGACAGCACCATCAGCGGCGGCGCGGTGGGCGCAGTCATCAACAATAGCCTGCTGACGCTGTCAGCCAGCCACGTCACTGGTACCAACACCAACAGTGCCGGGATCAACCTGTTCGATGGCAACCTGCAGGCCACTGCAGGCAGCCGCATCGTCGGCGACCAGGATGGCCTCCGCGTGCGTGGCGACAGCGGCCAGCCCGCCGGAACCAGCACAGTGGTACTGGATGCCAGCCACGTAGAGGGCCTGAACGGTTCTGCCATTGCCGTCGCCACGGCGGGGAACGCACCGGCGAGTGCCAGTATCAAGGTATTGAACGGCTCCACCCTCAAGGCCGGTAATGGCACACTGGTGGAAGTCGGCGCCGTCGGCACCGCCGACATCGTGGTGAGCGCCAGCGCCCTGGAGGGCGATATCGTCGTCGCCGAAGGCGGCAGCGGCAAGCTGACCTTGGCCAACCAGGCAACCCTCAAAGGCCGCCTGGAAAACCTTGACCTGCTGGCCTTGAACAGTGGTGGCCAATGGACCATGACTGGCGACGCACAGCTCAAGGACCTGGCGCTGGACGGCGGTGCAGTGGCGTTTGGTGATAATGGCGAGTTCTACACCTTGCAGGTGGCCAACCTGGAAGGTAGCGGCACCTTCATCATGAACGCCGACTTTGCCGACGGCAAAAGCGACCTGCTCGAGGTGACGGGTACCGCCACCGGCAACCATGAGATCCGCGTGACCAGCACAGGCAAAGACCCGCTGGCCGACACCGAACTGCATCTGGTGCATACCGCCGCAGGCGATGCGAGCTTCTCGCTGGCGGGCGGCCCGGTTGACCTGGGCACCTTCGCCTATGGCCTGACCCAGCGCGGCAATGACTGGTACCTGGACGCCTCGATGCGCTCGCTCAGTAATGGCACCAAGACCATCCTGGCACTGGCCAATACCGCCCCTACCGTCTGGTATGGCGAACTTACCACCTTGCGCAGCCGCATGGGTGAGGTACGCCGTAACGACGGCGCAGCGGGTGGCTGGATGCGCAGCTATGGCAACCAGTTCAACGCTTCTACCTCCGGCTTCGGCTACAAGCAGCAGCAACAAGGGCTGTCGTTCGGTGCCGACGGTCGCCTGCCAATCGGCGATGGCAACTGGCTGGTCGGGGTCACAGCGGGCTACAGCAACTCAGACCTCAACTTGCAGGGCGGCAGCTCGGGCAAGGTCGACAGCTACCACATGGGGGCCTACACCACTTGGCTCGACTCGCAAAACGGCTACTACTTCGATGGCGTTGTAAAAGTCAACCGCTACCAGAACCGTGCCGATGTGCAGTTGAGTGATGGCAGCAAGACCAAAGGCGACTACAGCAATCACGGCATCGGGGTGTCACTGGAGGCCGGTCGGCATATCAAGCTGGAGGATGGTTACTTCATCGAGCCTTATGCCCAACTGGCAGCCATGACCATCGAAGGTCAGTCGTATCACCTGGCCAATGGCTTGCAGGCCAGCGGTGACGACACCCGCTCGCTGCAGGGCAAGCTGGGTACAACTGCCGGGCGCACCTTCGACTACGGCCAGGGCCGCATGATTCAGCCTTATGTACGGGTTGCCGGGGCTCACGAGTTCGTCAACAACAACCGCGTGAAGGTGAACGGCAACAGCCTCGACAATGACCTGGCGGGCTCGCGCGCCGAACTGGGCGCCGGTGTGGTGGCAGCCTGGGACCAGCAATGGCAGGTACATGCGGAGTTCGACTATGCCAACGGCGAGCAGCTCGAACAGCCTTGGGGGGTGAGCGTGGGCGTCCGTTACAACTGGTGATTGCAGCACCCTGCGGCGCCGTCCGGCGCACGCAGGGCACAAATCAGCACTCAATGCTTGTCCTTGACAGGAGACCAAGCCATGCCATTGATTACCCTGATCCGTTCACTCTGGTCCTCGCTCAAGGGGCGGACCACTCAGGCAGACCCACTCGATCCACCCGAGATCGCGGCGCTGCTACCAGACCTAGAGGGTGGCGAAACCCACTTGCTGCGCTTCAGCGCAACCCATCAGCCGCTTGAGGTCAGGTTCAAGATGTGGAAGAACTCCAATCCCGCAATGGATGAGGAAACGCTGACGCTGTACTGGGACGATACAGCAGTCGCTCAAAAGTCATGGACAGCGCCGGTACCCGAGGACGACCTGTTCCTCCATGTACCGCAACACCTGCTGCTCAGCGAGGGGAGACATACCTTGTTTCATGATGTGGAGCTCTACAACGGCAACCATTCGTCTTCACTACCCTTTCACATCACCATCGACCGAACGCCCCCTCAACTACCGGCGGACAACATGCTGGTGTTCGACCCTGAGGTGGTCCAAAACGGTGTCACCGACGCCTATCTGGTGGAGCACAATGAAGAACTGGAGGCCACTGTGCCGCTTTATTCAGGTATCCGTGTAGGTGATGTGCTGACCTGGTATTGGTCCACCTCCCCCTCCGGCATGCACCAGGCGGGGAGCAGGCCCGTAACACAGGAAGACATCAACAAACCGCTGAAGGTGATCATTCCAGGCAAGCACATCCGTGATATGGCTGACGGCCTGCGCTATGCGCGGTACACGGTTCAGGATTATGTGGGCACGCCAGAGCTGCAGTCGCAAATTGTGCTGCTGGACGCCAAACCCACTCCGTTACCCGTGAACTTCTCCACACCCTACCTGAAGGAAACGGGCAGTACGGGAAGCAGCAGCACGCTGGACCCGGTTCGGGCCTCGAATGGCGCAACCGTCATCATAAAAGCGGGTAACCCCTTCGAGCCCGCTGACAGCGTGAGGGTTTACTGGGCAAACCCGGGGGAACACGGCGCCTATGACGCACCCGTCGAGGTGGCTACCGGCGACATTGCCTGCCCCATCCCCAGAACCAACGTTGCGGCACGCATGGGCAGTAGCCTTGCGCTGTATTACACGGTAACCCGTCGCGGCACAACTCATACATCCGGGCTTCACACGCTGACGGTACGAGCCCCCAACAATCTGCCCGCACCTCAGTGTGAGGCGATCCAGGGCGGTGAACTGAGCCTGACTGGGATGGGAGCCCAAGCCACCTTTACCCTCAACATCTGGCCACTCAGGGATACCAGTCAGTTCGTCAGGCTGCACATCACCGGCAAGCGTAACGATGGAGGCAACGGTCCTGTCGTGGTCACAGACGCGACCCCGGTAACGTCGGCAACAGGGATCATGACGGTAGGTTCGGTAACCCCGGCAGCGCTGGGCGTGTTCACGGTCTCTCTTCAGATCGACATCCTGTGCTATTTCAGCGTGGACAACAAACTCACCTGGATCCCGTTCCCTCACGTACCCGTGAAACTGGTGGATTGACAAAACCACTCCCTTGGCTGCTCAAGGAAACCGGCTTCGACAAGGAACCACGCCCTCATAGCCCCCGCAGGCTTTGCACTGTTCGTCTGTGGGAAGGGCGCCTAGCAGTGGCACTTTGAATTTCAAGGCTGATGATGGATTCAGGCAAACTGCGCTGAAACGAAAAAAGACGCCGAAGCGTCTTTTTTCGAGGACTTACAGAATCTCATGCGACTCTGTAGATCTTGATTTGGAGCGGGAAACGAGACTCGAACTCGCGACCCCGACCTTGGCAAGGTCGTGCTCTACCAACTGAGCTATTCCCGCAATTTGAAGCATTACCACGTTCGGCGTGAAGCGCCTTTACAGCCTTCACCACCACTGCACCGCATAGACGCCACAGTATTTAAACTGGAGCGGGAAACGAGACTCGAACTCGCGACCCCGACCTTGGCAAGGTCGTGCTCTACCAACTGAGCTATTCCCGCATTTGGCGTCCCCTAGGGGACTCGAACCCCTGTTACCGCCGTGAAAGGGCGGTGTCCTAGGCCACTAGACGAAGGGGACACACAACACTTTTCAGTGCACCAGAACATGAACCTCACGATTCAGCCTGGATTTTCTTTTCCTGCCCCGCCGTTAAGCAGTGCCGGAGAAACTGGAGCGGGAAACGAGACTCGAACTCGCGACCCCGACCTTGGCAAGGTCGTGCTCTACCAACTGAGCTATTCCCGCATTGGCGTCCCCTAGGGGACTCGAACCCCTGTTACCGCCGTGAAAGGGCGGTGTCCTAGGCCACTAGACGAAGGGGACACGCTGCTGGCATTACTGCCTGCTTTCACTCCCTGCCGCGTTTCGCTGTGTGCTTTACGCTGCAAGTGGCGCGCATTCTATGGATGGTTCGGGAAGGCGTCAACCCCTTTGTAGAAATTTATTTAAATCAATGACTTCCGGGTACACCCAGCGCTGTTTTGGCAAGCCTGCTGGGGTTTGGCGTTGATTTTCTGGCGTCAAGTCAGCATTAATGTGCCAGCATCCAGTCATGGCACAGTTTGCCGATAGAAAAAGAGAATGGCTGTCAGGGCCTCTCGCGAGCACGCTCGCTCCTACACTCAATCATGCAAACCTATTCATGAGGCATTAACGGTGACACCACTTCTGATCACCCTGCTCATCGTGGCGGGCATCGCGTTGCTGATCGTGATCGGCTACCTCAACAATGTGGTCGAGAATGGCAAGCTTGAGCGCGCCCGGATGAAGATCGAGCTCGCCGACCGCCTGCGTCGCTGTGGCGAGATCACCGAGACGTTCCCCGGCCAGTTCATGACCCCGGCCCTCAAGTTGCTGCTGACCCGCCTGGAGCTGAACCTCAACCAGCGCCTGCTGGCGGTGGACAAGCGCAATGCCGAATTCAAGGCGCGCATCGCCGAACTGGAAGGGCTGATTGCCCTGGGTGACAAGATCCCGGTCAACAACCCACCTAACCCGATCCACACCGAGATCAAGGCCAAGGACGTACGCTTCTTGCTGGAGGCGCTGCACAACCAGGTGACCCGCGCTGCCCATGAGGGCTTCTTGCCCGCCGTCGAGGCCAAGCATTGGGTCAAGGAAATCCGTCATATCCTGGTGCTGCTGCATATAGAGTTCTTCAACAACCTCGGCCAACAGGCCCTGCAAAAAGGCCAACCCGGCCAGGCGCGCCTGGCCTTCGAGCGCGGCGTGCAGTATTTGCGCAAGCAGCCGGAGCCGAAGGTGTATGAAGAGCAGCTGACGTATCTTGAGAAACTGTTGGCCCGGGCCAATGCCCAGGTGCTGGACCGCATGGCACCGGCGGAGGACGAGCACAACGAATTGACCGATGGGCTCAAGACCGATGAGGAAGAAACCTGGAAGAAGAAGGTGATCTACGACTGATTGGTTAACCTGTACCCGCGAAAGGGCCGGGGCTGCTGGCCTATATCCCTGGTCATTCATCGTTGACGCCGCCACCGTATTCGCGGGTAAACCCGCTCCTACACGGCGGTGTACCCACATCGGGTGTTGGGCGCAGGCCGTCGTAGGAGCGGGTTTACCCGCGAAAGGGCCGGGGCTGCTGGCCAATATCCCTGGTCATTCATCGTTGCCGCCGCCACCGTATTCGCGGGTAAACCCGCTCCTACACGGCGGTGTACCCACATCGGGTGTTGGGCGCAGGCCGTCGTAGGAGCGGGTTTACCCGCGAAAGGGCCGGGGCTGCTGGCCAATATCCCTGGTCATTCATCGTTGCCGCCGCCACCGTATTCGCGGGTAAACCCGCTCCTACACGGCGGTGGACCCACATCGGGTGTTGGGCGCAGGCCGTCGTAGGAGCGGGTTTACCCGCGAAAGGGCCGGGGCTGCTGGCCAATATCCCTGGTCATTCATCGTTGCCGCCGCCACCGTATTCGCGAGTAAACCCGCTCCTACAAGCGAAGAGGCCGGCACAGGCAACATCGATCAGCAGTCAGTCAACGTCAGAAAGATCGCTGCCAAACGCTCCAGCCCCACCTGATCCGCCTCGCTGAACCGCCCGACCGTCGGGCTGTCCAGGTCCAGCACGCCAATCAACCTGCCGTCCTTCACCAACGGGATCACCAGCTCGCTGTTGGAAGCGCTGTCACAGGCAATGTGGCCCGGGAATGCATGAACATCCTCGACCCGCTGGGTCTGCCGCGTTGCCGCCGCAGCCCCGCACACACCTTTACTGAACGGAATACGCACACACGCCACCTGGCCCTGGAACGGGCCCAGTACCAGCTCTTCGTTGCGGTTGAGGTAGAACCCCGCCCAGTTCAGGTCGTCCACCTGGTTATACAGAAACGCGGAAAACTGCGCGGCGTTGGCGATGAAGTCACGCTCGTCGGCGAACAGCGCCTGCACTTGCGCCGCCAGCAGGTTATAGCCGTCGAGGCCGGCGCCACTGGCATTGAGGTCGATCATTTACTTTTGCTCCAGCAATTGCAGCCCGACCCAGTAGCGGGCGAACTGATAGGCACAACGGCCATTACGGTTACCGCGGCCGGTGGCCCAGCGCACGGCGAGGATGTCGAGTTCTTCGGTGCGCTGCCACACAAGGCCCGCAGGTTGTGCCAACTGGCCAATCCAGTGCTCGACAACGTTCAGGAAGTGGTCCTGGGTGAACGGGTAGAACGACAGCCACAGGCCAAAACGGTCAGACAGGGCAATCTTGTCCTCCACCGCTTCGCTGGGGTGCAGTTCGCCGTCGACACGCTTCCAGTTCTCGTTGTCGCTTTCCTTCTCGGGCACCAGGTGGCGGCGGTTGGAGGTGGCGTACAGCAGCACATTGTCCGGGGCCTGCTCCAGCGAGCCGTCGAGCACGCTCTTGAGCACCCGGTAGTCACCCTCCCCGGCTTCGAACGACAGGTCGTCGCAGAACAGGATGAAGCGTTGCGGCAGCTTCTGCAGCTGCTCGACCACCCGTGGCAGGTCGGCCAGGTGGTCACGTTCAATTTCGATCAGGCGCAGGCCGGCGCTGGCGTGCTCGGCCAGCAGGGCACGTACCAGCGACGACTTGCCGGTACCACGCGAGCCCCACAGCAACGCGTGGTTGGCTGGCAGGCCGTTGATGAACTGGTGGGTGTTGCGGCCCAGCTGGTCGCGCTGTTTGTCGACGCCGATCAGGTCGGTCAGGCGGATGTCCAGGCTGACGTCCAGCGGCAGCAGGTAGCCGCTGCGGCCATCACGCTGCCAGCGCGCGGCCAGTGTGGTGCCCCAGTCGATGTGCGGGCGTTGTGCCGGCAACAGGGGTTCAAGGCGCGCCAGTACCGATTCGGCGCGGTCCAGAAAAGCGATCAAGCGAGCGTCCATGACGACTCCTAACAATTTCAGTTTTTTGGGGGCCGCTGCGCGCCCCTTCGCGGGCTTGCCCGCTCCCACAGGGCTTGCAGCCTGGGGCTAAGCTGTACCTGTGGGAGCGGGCAAGCCCGCGAAGGGGCGCCAAGCGACCCCCGCTTGGCGATCAACTGAAATGAACAGACAGACCCACCAGCAGCCAGGGCTATTCGGCTATGCTTGCGCAGCGCAAGGAACGGGAAACCGGCTCGGGACTCATGGATATCAAGTTCACCAATCGCCTGTCATACAAGCAAGCCCGGTTGACAGTCCTGGTCGGCTTCATCCTGGGAACATTGCTCAGTCTCATCCAGATCGGCATCGATTATGCCAGCGAAGACGCGTCCATCAACCGTGAAGTGAACGCGTTGCTGCAAATCAGCCACAACCCGGCCTCGCGCATCGCCTACAACATCGACTCGGAACTGGCGCTGGAGCTGACCCGCGGCCTGCTGCAGTCGCCGGCCGTCATCCGCGCGCGGCTGATCGACAACAACGAAACGGTGCTGGCCGATGTCGAGCGGCCAAAACTGCAGGACCGCTCCCGGCCACTCAGCGACTTCCTGTTCGGCGAGCAACGCCAGTTCAAGGAGCGCCTGTACCTGACCCACATGCCAGAGGAATACCTGGGCACCCTGTACCTGGACATCGACACCTTCGCCTTCGGCAGCCGCTTTCTCGACCGTGCCGGCATCACCCTGCTCAATGGCTTTGCCCGCAGCCTGGTGCTCACCGGCCTCCTGCTGGCGCTGTTCTACATGATGCTGACCAAGCCGCTGGTGACGGTGATTGGCGCACTCAGCGGCAGCGATCCGCGCAAACCCCGGCAAACTCGCCTGGAATGCCCACACGGACACGAGCATGACGAAATCGGCGTGCTGGTGAAGGTCGCCAACCAGCAGTTCGTCAGCATGGCCACCGAGATCGAACAGCGGCGCACCGCGGAAAACCGCCTGACCCAGTACCTGAACGAGCTGGAAGACATCGTGTCGGCGCGCACCAACGAGCTCAAGGCCAGCAACAGCAGCCTGAGCCTGTCCAACCAGGAGCTGGAACAAGCCCGCAGCCGAGCGCTGGACATGGCCCAGGCACGCGCCGCCTTCCTGGCCAACATGAGCCACGAAATCCGCACCCCGCTCAACGGCATGCTCGGCATGATCGCCCTGGCGCTGGACAACCCGCTGCCCAGCGAGCAACGCCAGCAACTGGCTATCGCCCATGACTCGGGCAAGGTGCTGGTAGAGCTGCTGAACGATATTCTCGACTTGTCCAAGTTCGATGCCGGCCAGCTGGAGCTGGAACGCATTGCGTTCGACATGGGCTCGATGGTGGAAGACACCGCCAACCTGCTGTCGCAGAACACCGCGCAAAGCGTGGAGCTGACCTGCCTGATCGACAGCGACTTCCCCAGCAGCGTGCTTGGCGACCCCACGCGTGTGCGGCAGATCGTCAGCAACCTGCTGTCCAACGCGCTGAAATTCACCCGCTTCGGCCGCGTCGACGTGCGCCTGGCGGCCATTGTCGGTGGTGTGCGTCTGGAGGTACGGGATACCGGCATCGGCATCCCCGAAGACGCCCAGGCGCGCATCTTCCAGCCTTTCACCCAGGCCGGCGCCGGCATCACCCGCCAGTACGGTGGCACCGGCCTGGGCCTGGCGCTGACGCGCAACCTGTGCAAGGCCATGCAGGGCCACCTGCACATTCGCTCCGAGCCGGGCTTTGGCAGCTGTTTTACCGCCGAGTTGCCACTGACCGTGCACACCGAAGCCATCCCGCCAGTGCCCTTGCATGGCCGCGTGGCCGCACTGAGCGCAGCCGGCAGCGGGCTCAATGAACTGTTGCAGCACTTGTTGCCCGCCTGGGGCCTGACCTACCAGCGCCATGACAGTTGCACCACGCTGGATGCGGCAGTGATCGACCTGTTGATCACCGACGACGTCGAGCACCTGTTCGAACTGCGCCCGGCATTGAAAACCCCGATTCTGCTGGTGACTGCCTACGGCAACTTCCTGCCCAACGAGCAGTCCCTGGCTTTGGCCCCGCTGCACCAGTTGGCCCGACCATTGGCACGCAACGCCCTGTACCAGACCCTGCGCCGCACCTTGCAAGGCCATGAGCCCGAACACCCGCTGGCCATCCCGGCCATTACCCAGGAACAAGGCCGTGCGAGGATCCTGCTGGTAGAGGACAACCCGGTGAACCAGCTGGTGGCCAAGGGCATGCTGGCCAAGCTCGGCTGCCAGGTGCAACTGGCCACCCAGGGCGCGGAGGCCCTTGAGCTGCTGGCGCGTGAGGAATTCGACCTGGTGCTGATGGACTGCAACATGCCGGTGATGGACGGCTACGAGGCCAGCCGGCGTATCCGCCAAAGCGGCCGCTGGCCCGAGTTGCCCATCGTCGCCCTCACCGCCAACGCCATGCCCGAAGAACGCGAACGCTGCCGGGCGGCGGGCATGAACGACTACCTGGCCAAGCCATTCCGCCGCGAAGAGCTAATGGCCCTGGTCGACCATTGGGTGCCCTTCAGCGGCTGAGCAAACGCTCGATGTCCGCCTCCAGGGCCTGTGGCTTGGTGGTGGGGGCATAGCGCTTGACCTGGCCACTGGCCGGGTCGACCAGAAACTTGGTGAAGTTCCACTTGATCTTCTGGCTACCCAAAATACCCGGCGCGCGCTGCTTGAGTTCGACGAACAGAGGGTGAGCGCCCGGGCCGTTGACCTCGACCTTGCGAAACAGCGGAAAACTCACGCCGAAATTACGCTCACAGAACTGCGCAATTTCCCGCGCATCGCCAGGTTCCTGCTTGCCGAACTGGTTGCACGGGAAACCCAGTACCATCAGGCCACGGTCGCGGTAGGCCTGCCACAGTTGCTCCAGGCCCTTGTACTGCGGGGTAAAACCGCACTGGCTGGCGGTATTGACCACCAACAGCACCTTGCCCGGGAAGTCGCCGAGCGTCTTGTGCTCGCCGCCCAGGGTCACGCAGGGAATGTTCAGCATCGTTGCAGCCATGGTCGGGCTCCGGTCAGTCGCGCGGACGAAGGTCGATGCACACCGAGTTGATGCAGTAGCGCAGGCCGGTCGGTGGCGGGCCATCAGGGAACACATGCCCCAGGTGCGCGTCACAACGGGCGCAGGTGACCTCGGTGCGGATCATGCCGTGGGACGTGTCGCGGATCTCGATCATCGCGCTGTCCTCGATCGGCGCGTAGAAGCTCGGCCAGCCGCAGCCGGCGTCGAACTTGGTCTGCGCATCGAACAGCGGCAGGCCGCAACAGATGCAGTGGTAGATGCCGTCGCGGCGCTCGCTGTTGTACTTGCCGCTGAATGGCCGTTCGGTGCCCTTGAGGCGGCAGACCTGGTACTGCTCGGGGTCGAGCATCGACCGCCATTCGTCCAGGGTTTTTTCGATCTTTTTCATGTAGGGACCTCGGCAGGCTGAATTTCACCCCGCACCGTCTTTTCCGGGGCGCGGGTGGCACGTATATTAGTTGGCTTCGTGTGCCAGGCGTTCAGTCTGGCACCCGCTTCCTGCCCTTTCAAACCTTTCGGCGGGGCGTAGCGCGTTTTCTCAATCGGGATCCCATCATGCAGTTCAGCAAATCGAACAAGCTCGCCAATGTCTGCTACGACATTCGCGGCCCAGTGCTCAAGCACGCCAAACGCCTGGAGGAGGAAGGTCACCGCATCCTCAAGCTGAACATCGGCAACCCGGCGCCGTTTGGCTTCGAGGCGCCTGATGAAATCCTTCAGGATGTGATCCGCAACCTGCCCACCGCACAGGGCTACAGCGACTCCAAAGGCCTGTTCAGCGCACGCAAGGCGGTGATGCAGTACTGCCAGCAGAAAGAAATCGAAGGCGTCACCATCGAGGACATCTACCTGGGTAATGGTGTGTCCGAGCTGATCGTCATGTCGATGCAGGCGCTGCTCAACAACGGCGACGAAGTGCTGATCCCGGCCCCCGACTACCCACTGTGGACAGCCGCCGTGAGCCTGGCCGGCGGCAAGCCGGTGCACTACCTGTGCGACGAGCAGGCCGACTGGTTCCCGGACCTTGAGGACATCAAGGCCAAGATCACCCCGAACACCAAGGCGCTGGTGATCATCAACCCGAACAACCCGACCGGCGCGGTCTACTCCAAGGAGCTGCTGCTGGGCATGCTGGAGCTGGCGCGCCAGCACAACCTGGTGGTGTTCTCCGACGAGATCTACGACAAGATCCTGTACGACGAAGCCGTGCACATCAGCACCGCCTCGCTGGCCCCGGACCTGCTGTGCCTGACCTTCAACGGCTTGTCCAAGTCGTACCGGGTGGCGGGTTTCCGCTCCGGCTGGCTGATCATCTCCGGGCCCAAGCACCACGCACAAAGCTACATCGAAGGCATCGACATGCTGGCCAACATGCGCCTGTGCGCCAACGTGCCGGCCCAGCATGCCATCCAGACCGCGCTGGGCGGCTACCAGAGCATCAACGACCTGGTGCTGCCGCCAGGCCGCCTGCTGGAGCAACGCAACCGCACCTACGAACTGCTCAACGACATCCCTGGCGTCAGCTGCGTGAAGCCGATGGGTGCGCTGTATGCGTTCCCGCGGATCGACCCGAAGGTTTGCCCGATCCTCAACGACGAGAAGTTCGCCCTTGACCTGCTACTGTCGGAGAAGCTGCTGATCGTACAAGGAACGGCGTTCAACTGGCCCTGGCCGGACCACTTCCGCGTGGTGACCTTGCCGCGGGTGGATGACCTGGAAGCGGCAATTGGCCGGATCGGCAATTTCCTGAAGGGTTATTCGCAGTAGGGTTCGACGGGGGGGGGCGCCGGGGGGCGCCGGGGGGCGCCGGGGGCGACGAGAGGTTCGACGCGGGGTTGGTGGTGGGGCGTAGATCGAGCGCCGCCCGCGCGGCGCTTCGCGGGTAAACCCGCTCCTACGTTTGTTTCGGGCCAGTCCATCCTGTGCCAGGCGCGCGCGATCGCCTTGTTTGTACGACGCGATATCGAGGCATGCGCCAGGGCGTTCGCGCGCAAATCCCACAGGCATAATTGGCCCGAAACAAACGTAGGAGCGGGTTTACCCGCGAAGCGCCGCGCGGGCGGCGCTCGATCTCACAGGCGCCACACCACTTGCGGCAAACCCCCAGCGGCCTTGACGCAGCCCCAAGCCGAATGTTTCTTACATCCTGCAACGCTCTATCCCACAGCCCCCACGCCATCCTCTGCCATACTCCGCCGTACACAGTTTGAAATAGTCCCCCGATTGAATCGGCGCGGCAGGCCCCTTATATACCCCGCAGTAAGCGACAACTCATCCGTCAGGAGAACGTAACAACCATGATGCGCATTCTGTTGTTTGTAGCCACCAACCTCGCGGTGGTGCTGGTTGCAAGCATTACCCTGAGCCTGTTCGGTTTCAACGGGTTCATGGCCGCCAACGGGGTCGACCTGAACCTCAGCAGCCTGCTGGTGTTCTGCGCCGTGTTCGGCTTTGCCGGCTCCCTCGTCTCGCTGTTCATCTCCAAGTGGATGGCGAAGATGACCACCGGCACCCAGATCATCAGCCAGCCGCGCACCCGCCACGAGCAGTGGCTGCTGCAAACGGTCGAAGAGCTGTCCCGCGAAGCGGGCATCAAAATGCCTGAGGTGGGTATCTTCCCGGCTTACGAGGCCAACGCCTTCGCCACCGGCTGGAACCGCAACGACGCGCTGGTCGCGGTGTCCCAGGGCCTGCTGGAGCGCTTCTCGCCCGATGAAGTGCGCGCGGTACTGGCCCACGAAATCGGCCACGTTGCCAACGGCGACATGGTCACCCTGGCGCTAGTGCAGGGCGTGGTGAACACCTTCGTGATGTTCTTTGCGCGCATCATCGGCAACTTTGTGGACAAGGTCATCTTCAAGAATGAAGAGGGCCAAGGCATTGCCTACTATGTGGCGACCATTGTTGCCGAGCTGATCCTTGGCATCCTGGCCAGCATGATCGTGATGTGGTTCTCGCGCCGCCGCGAATTCCGCGCCGACGAAGCCGGTGCGCAGTTGGCCGGTAACGCGGCAATGATCGGCGCCCTGCAGCGCCTGCGCGTGGAACAAGGCCTGCCAGTGCACATGCCGGACACCATGAAGGCTTTCGGCATCAATGGCGGCCTCAAGCACGGCCTGGCCGGGTTGCTGATGAGCCACCCACCGCTGGAAGACCGCATCGAGGCCCTGCGTCAGCGCGGCTGATTCACCTGAGAAAACAAAGGGCGACTTCGGTCGCCCTTTTTTATTCCCGGCCTTACGCAGCCTTCTGTGGGAGCGGGTCAGCCTGCCCTACCTGCTTACCGGCTGAGCCGGTACACCCGCTCCAACAAACTCGACGCCCCGGCCTGCACAAACTTCGGGCTGTCCTCAATCACCTCCACAGCCTCCAGCTGCTCCACCTGCCACCCCGCAAACCCCTGTCTCAGCTCTTCATCCCTGACCGAAAACGGCGGCCCGGCCAACAACGACTGGTCATACTCCAGCGTCACCACCAACCCACGGCAATTCGCCGGCAGCAAACCCGACAACAGCTGCATATACCGCGCACGCATCTGCACCGGCAGCGCAATCACCGCCGCCCGGTCATACAGCCCCACGCAGTCAGCCACATCCTCTGCCCGCAAGGCAAAGAAGTCGCCACACCACAGCTGTACATCCCCACTGCGCCAAACCTCGAATGCGCCCTGCTGCCGCACTTCGGCCTCAAGCCCGTGCTCACGGAAAAAATCCTCCACCGCCCGCCGCGACAGCTCCACACCCAATACGCGATGGCCCTGCCCTGCCAGCCAGGCCAAGTCCAGGCTCTTGCCGCACAACGGCACCAGCACGCGGCTGCCGGGCGCCAACTGCAACTGTGGCCAATACGTCTGCAGATAGGGGTTCACCTGCGCCTGGTGAAAGCCGATCTGGTTGTCGGCCCACCGCTGCTGCCAGAACGCTGGTTCCATGATTACTCCCGATTTTTAGATGATTTGTCGGTAAAACTTGGTTTGGATTTCGATCTGTAGTTAATCGATGATGGTTGCATCTTAACCTTCAGGACCCCGCCATGCTGCCCAGCCTGTTCATTTCCCATGGTTCCCCCATGCTTGCCCTGCAACCCGGCGCCAGCGGGCCGGCACTGTCCGGGTTGGCCAACGCGCTGCCCCGGCCGAAAGCGATCGTGGTGGTGTCGGCACACTGGGAAAGCCGCGAGCTGCTGGTCACCGGCAGCGAACAGCCCGAAACCTGGCATGACTTCTACGGCTTCCCACCGGCCCTGTATGCGGTGCAGTACCCGGCGCCGGGCGAGCCCGGGCTTGCTGGTCAGGTCAGTGAGCGGTTGAAGGCTGCGGGGTTACCCGCGCGGCTGGACATGCAACGCCCATTCGACCATGGCGCCTGGGTGCCGCTGTCGCTGATGTACCCGGATGCCAGCATTCCCGTGGTGCAGGTTTCCCTGCCCAGCCACATGGGGCCGGCGCTGCAGCTGAAGGTGGGCCAGGCACTGGCGGGGTTGCGTGCCGAGGATGTACTGCTGATAGGTTCGGGCAGCATTACCCACAACCTGGGTGAGCTGGACTGGCATGCAGGGCCGGATGTGATCGAGCCGTGGGCGCTGGCGTTCAGGGATTGGGTGGTAGACCGGCTGCAGGAGGATGACCAGGCGGCGTTGCTGGATTACCGGCAGCAGGCGCCGTTTGCGGTGCGCAACCATCCCAGTGATGAGCATTTGCTGCCGCTGTTCTTTGCCCTCGGGGCCGGGAGCAAGTTCGGCGTGGTGCATCAGGGGTTTACCCTGGGCGCGCTGGGGATGGACATCTATCGGTTCGACTGAAGGGCCCTTTCGCGGGCTTGCCCGCTCCCACAGGTACCCCACAGATTTCAGTACCTGTGGGAGCGGGCAAGCCCGCGAAAGGGCCGGTACAGGCAAAAAAAATCCCCGACCTAAGCCGGGGATTTTTCCGTTACGCCAGGATCAATCCTCGCGGTAGCGACGCAGCTTCAGCTGCTTGCCAGCCACGCGGGTGTCCTTGAGCTTGGACAGCAGCTTCTCGAGGCCGTCTTCCGGCAGCTCGACCAGGCTGAAGCTGTCGCGCACCTGGATGCGGCCGATAGCGTCACGCGCCAGGCCACCTTCGTTGAGGATCGCACCCAGCAGGTTCTTGGCAGCGATGCCATCACGGGCACCCAGGGCGGTACGGCAACGCACGCGGCCTTCGGCCAACGGCAGCGGTGCACGGCGCTCACGGTCACCACGGTCACCACGGTCAGGACGCTCGCCACGCTCACCGCGCTCGGTACGCTCACCACGCGGGGCGAAGCTCGGCACCAGCGGCTGCTCACGCTCTACCGCCGCCAGGTCCAGCGCCTGGCCATTGGTGGCCTTGCGCAGCAGGGCCGAAGCCAGGGCACGCGCGCTGCAACCCAGGTCGGTGGTCAGGCGGTCGAACAGCTCGCCGTGGGTGGCTTCTGCTTCGGCTACCAGCGGCGCCAGGCTCGAGGTCAGCTTCTTGATGCGGGCATCCAGCACGGCCTGGGCATTCGGCAGGCGCGCTTCGGCAACCTTCTGCCCGGTAACACGCTCGATCACCTGCAGCATGCGGCGCTCACGCGGGGTAACCAGCAACAGTGCACGGCCATCGCGACCGGCACGGCCAGTACGGCCGATACGGTGTACGTAGGACTCCGGGTCGTACGGCATGTCAACGTTGAACACGTGAGTGATGCGCGGTACGTCCAGGCCTCGGGCAGCGACGTCGGTGGCGACGACGATGTCCAGGCGGCCATCCTTGAGCGAGTCGATCACGCGCTCACGCTGGTTCTGAGCGATATCGCCGTTCAGTGCAGCAGCCTTGTAGCCTTTGGCTTCAAGCGCGGCGGCCAGGTCCAGGGTGGCTTGCTTGGTACGCACGAAGGCGATCAGCGCGTCGAACTCTTCCACTTCCAGCAGACGCAGCACAGCCGGGATCTTCTGGTCCGCGTGGACCATCAGGTGGGCCTGCTCGATCGCGGTAACGGTCTGGGTCTTGGTCTGGATCTTGACGTGCTTGGGTTCACGCAGGTGACGCTCGGCGATCGAACGGATCGAAGACGGCAGGGTTGCGGAGAACAGTACGGTCTGACGGGTAGCCGGGATTGCGTCGAAGATCACTTCGAGGTCGTCCATGAAGCCCAGCTTCAGCATCTCGTCGGCTTCGTCCAGTACCAGGTACTGTACAGTCGACAAGACTTTTTCGTCACGACGCAGGTGGTCGCACAGACGGCCCGGGGTGGCCACGACGATTTGCGCGCCGTTGCGGATCGCACGCAGCTGTGGGCCCATCGGGGCACCACCGTAGACGGCGACAACGTTCACGCCCGGCATCTGCTTGGCGTAGGTTTCGAAAGCGGTAGCAACTTGCAGCGCCAACTCACGGGTTGGCGCCAGGATCAGGGCTTGCGGTTCGCGCTTGCTCACATCGATCTTGTTCAGGATCGGCAGGGCGAAGGCAGCGGTTTTGCCGGTGCCAGTCTGCGCCTGGCCGATCATGTCGTGACCGGCGAGGATGATCGGGATCGATTGTTGCTGAATGGCGGACGGCTCTTCGTAGCCGGTAGCCACAACGGCAGCAACAATGTTCGGGTTAAGATCGAGAGCGGCGAAGCCGCCGGTTTCCTGGGTCATGGGTCTGCCTCTAGGTGCATCCGCAAAGACCCATGCTCCAAAGCTGCACATGCCTTGAAAGACCGTCAGGTCACCCAGGCAGCTTTGGCGGCGGGGATTTGCGAAAACGATTGAAAAAGAAAACTTGGGAAGGTCCGCCTAGCGGACGCGCAGCCGAAGCTGGACTCGGAGGATTTGCACCACCTGATTTTGAGGTCCGCTAAAAGACCGGCGCGTACTATACCTGAAATAGTCGCGTACGTGAGGAAAATTTTCATGGAGGCAGGGCCAGTATCGGGCCATCGCGCACGACAGGCTGAATCGATAATCCCCTGAAGCCTTACGCGCTCGGTGTCGGCGCGCGTCAGCCACTCACGTAGCCGGCCGAATCTCGCGGATCAGCCCATCGAGGCTGTACCCCAAACGCGGCGCCAGCGCCTCGGCCCGGGCTCTCAAACCGTCCAGGTCCAGCGACTGCTCCAGGTCTGCCGGCACCAGCAGAATCACATTGCCCTCCTTCACAGGCAGCTCCCAGTAATGCCGGTGGTACAACCCGCGCAGCAACGCCGCGCCCAGCGGCCTGCCATCATCGGTGGCCCACTGGTTGATCACCAGCCAGCCGCCCGGGTTCAGGTGCTGCTGGCAGTTCTCCAGGAAGTTCCACGCCAGGTGCCCGACCCCAGGACCATGGTCGGTGTACAAGTCAACGAACAGCAGGTCGGCCTTCTCTGCCGTGGGCAGCAGCTCCAGGGCATCGCCGATGCGCACATACAGCCGCGGGTCGTCATCCAGGCCCAGGTAATCCATGGCCAGGCGCGGCACATCCGGGCGCAGTTCGATGGCCTCGATGTCTTCCAGCGGCAGGAACTTCATGCAGGCCTGGGTCAGCGTGCCGGCGCCCAGGCCCAGAAACAGTGCGCTCTCCGGCGATTCGTGGCACAGCGCCCCCACCAGCATGGCGCGGGTATAGTCGTACTCCAGCCAGCTGGGGTCGGCGGTGAACACGCAGCTTTGCTCGATCGCATCGCCGAATTCCAGAAAGCGGTAGTCGTCTACTTCGTACACGCTGATGACGCCAAACGCATCCTCCACCCGTGCCAGCAGCCGCTCTTGCCGTTCCGCCGTCATGTCCACCACCCACCTGCGCAAAAACGCGCATTGTCCGCCAACACCCTTGATGCAACAAGCGCAGCGCCAACTGTTACCATGGCTCATAGCCTACAACCGACAAGACCGAGCCCAAGATGAACCAACCGTGGAGCCCCGACAGCTGGCGCGCCCTGCCGATCCAGCAGCAACCGACCTACCCCGATGCCGCGCACCTGCTGAAGGTTGAACAGACCCTGGCCAGCTACCCGCCGCTGGTGTTCGCGGGTGAGGCGCGCGAGCTGCGCCGGCAGTTCGCCGAGGTCACCGAAGGCCGTGCCTTCCTGCTTCAGGGCGGCGATTGCGCCGAGAGCTTCGCGGAGTTCTCGGCTGCAAAAATCCGTGACACCTTCAAGGTGCTGCTGCAAATGGCCATTGTCATGACCTTTGCCGCCGGCTGCCCGGTGGTGAAAGTGGGGCGTATGGCCGGGCAGTTCGCCAAACCGCGCTCATCTGGCGATGAAACCATCGGCGACGTCACCCTCCCCGCCTACCGTGGCGACATCGTCAACGGCATCGGCTTCGACGCCAAAAGCCGCATTCCGGACCCGGAACGCCTGCTGCAGGCCTACCACCAGGCCACCGCCAGCCTCAACCTGCTGCGTGCGTTCGCCCAGGGCGGGTTTGCCGACCTGCATCAGGTGCACAAGTGGAACCTGGACTTCATCGCCAACTCGGCGCTGGCCGACAAGTACCACCAATTGGCCAATCGCATCGATGAAACCCTGGCGTTCATGCGTGCCTGTGGCCTGGACAGTGCGCCGCAACTGCGCGAAACCAGCTTCTTCACGGCTCACGAAGCGCTGCTGCTGAACTATGAAGAAGCCTTCGTGCGCCAGGACAGCCTGACTGGCGACTACTACGACTGCTCGGCGCACATGCTGTGGATTGGCGACCGCACCCGCCAGCTCGATGGGGCTCATGTGGAGTTCCTGCGTGGCGTGCACAACCCGATTGGGGTCAAGGTTGGCCCGAGCATGAACCCCGAAGAGCTGATCCGCCTGATCGACACGCTCAACCCGGCGAACGACCCGGGGCGTCTGAACCTGATCGTGCGCATGGGCGCGGGCAAGGTTGGCGACCACTTGCCGGGGCTGATCCGCACTGTCGAGCGCGAGGGGCGCAAGGTGCTGTGGAGTTCCGATCCGATGCACGGCAACACCATCAAGGCCAGCAGCGGTTACAAGACCCGCGATTTTGCGCAGATTCTGGATGAGGTGAAGCAGTTCTTCCAGGTACACCAGGCCGAGGGCAGCCATGCTGGCGGTATCCATATCGAGATGACTGGGCAGAACGTCACCGAATGCATCGGCGGTGCCCGGCCGATCACCGAGGATGCGTTGTCTGACCGGTATCACACCCATTGTGATCCGCGGATGAATGCTGATCAGTCGCTGGAGTTGGCATTCCTGATTGCCGAAACCCTCAAGCAAGTGCGGCGCTGAGCGCTTTTCGCTTTTCGCTTTTCGCTTTTGATCTTGCTTCTAAGCGCGCGGTAGTCCAGGCGACGCAGATTGCGACTTCAGGAGGCCGAGTGGAGGCCTTGCGGAGGGAGATGACGGGCATGGATGCCCGTCAAGCGCTGAGGCCCCATGGATGGGGCCTGCAGCGCGTGCTCCCGGGAGCAAGGCCGGAGCGAGGGGACCCCGGAGCGCAGCGTAGGGGCCGGATGATGGGAGCCGACGGTTTTTGGTCCCTTTTTGCCACGACAAAAAGGGACCCGCCGTAAGGGCGGAAAGGTGAGTTGGCGTCGCCATCGCAAACGGACTGTACGCTCGATCAGAACCAGCGCTTAAGCTTTGAGCTTTTGGGCCTTTGGGTTGTGCGCTTTCACATCAAGTAGACATTCATTCACGATGGAGGCGCCTATTCACCCTTCCGCCCTTCCGGCGGGTTACTTTGGTCGTGGCCAAAGTAACCAAAACCGTCGGCTCCCATCATCCGGCCCCTACGCTACGCTCCGGGGTCCCCTCGCTCCGGGCTTGCTCCCGGGAGGACCGCGCTGCAGGCCCCATCCTGGGGCCCAGCGCTTGACGGGCATCCATGCCCGTCACCTCCCTCCGCAAGCCCTGCGCTCGGCCTCCTGAAGTCGCAATCTGCATCGCCTGAACTACCGCGCGCTTAGAAGCAAAAGCCAAAGCAAGAGCTGGAGCTGGAGCTGAAGCGACTGCCACGCATGGCATCACTTCCTCAGTGGATCATCCCAGAAATGCCGCTCGGCCTCTTGCTGGATATCCGCCCGACTCAACCCCAAGTCGCGCAAGGTTGCATCACTGAGGCTGGCCAGTTCCTGACGCTGACGGTACAACTCCAGCCAGCGCGCCGGACGCTGCAAGGCCGCATGCCACAGGTAGCTCAGGGAAAAGGCAGGTTGCTGGATGCTGCTGACATGACCTTTCATCGTGAAGCCCTCCGTGTTGATGGCCTCAGTCTCACGCCAGGCTTAAGATCAATCCAACGAATGTTTCTGATGCGATGCATCTCGGAGATTGATGCAATGTCCCAGTACCAGAGCCTCGACGCGGACGTCCTGCGCACCTTCGTCGCCATTGCCGAGCAAGGCGGCTTTACCCGCGCAGGCGAAGTGGTCAACCGCACCCAGTCAGCGGTCAGCATGCAGATGAAACGCCTGGAAGAAGACATTCTGCAGCGCCAGCTATTCGAACGTGATGGCCGTCAGGTGCGGCTGACCGCCGAAGGCCAGGTACTGCTGGGGTATGCCCGGCGCATTCTCAAGTTGCATGGCGAAGTGTTCAACACCCTGCGCATGCCGCACATGGTGGGGCTGGTGCGCATCGGCACACCAGACGACTACGCCATGCGCTTCCTGCCGACCATCTTGTCGAGCTTTGCCCAGGCCTACCCGCTGGTGCAGGTGGAAGTGCATTGCGATTCGTCCAAGCAGTTGATGCTGCGCCAAGATCTGGACCTGACCATCGTCACCCGCGAGCCCGGTAACGAGATTGGCCAGTTGCTGCGCCAGGAACGCCTGGTGTGGGCCGCGGCAGAAGGCTTTTGCCCGCATGAACAGCGGCCGATGCCGGTGGCGCTGTTCAACACCGACTGCTTCTGTCGCGCCTGGACCTGCAATGCGCTGGAGGCACAGGGCATCGATTACCGTATTGCCTACACCAGCCCAAGCCTGGCGGCGATCTTTGCCATCGTCACCGCCGGGCTGGCAGTGACCGCGCAGCTGCAGAGCCTGATCGGGGGCAACATCCGCATTCTGGGTGAGAGCGAAGGACTGCCACAGTTGCCCATGGCCAATGTAATGCTGGTGCGCAGTACGCAGACCCCCTCGCCAATCACCGACTGCATGGCCGACTACATCGTTGAGGGTTTCAAGTGATCGGGGGCCGTAAAGCGGCCCCACAATCTCAAAGCTCAAACCCCAGCATCACCGCACAGACCACCAGGAACACACAGAACATCGCCCGCAATACCTTCTCCGGCAACGCGTGGGCCAGCTTCACGCCCCAGCTGATGCTGAGCAAGCCACCCACTGCCAAGGGAATCCCAACCCCCCAGTCAACGCTATGGTGCACGCCATAGGTCACCAGCGTGACCAAGGTACTCGGCGCCGCCAGCGCCAGTGACAGCCCCTGCGCCACCACCTGAGTAGCGCCGAACACACTGGTCAGGATCGGCGTGGCCACCACGGCCCCACCCACCCCGAACAAGCCGCCCATGGTGCCGGCAAAGCTGCCCAGCACACCCAGCCACGGCCAGGCATGACGCAGCTCGGCACTCGGCGGCGACACCTTCATGAACATCCGCACCACGTTCCACACCGCCAACGCTACCAGGAAGCCGACAAAACCCAGGCGCATGGAATGCGCATCAAGCCCCACCGCCCAGATCGACCCCAACCAGGCGAACAGGAAGCTGCACGCCGACAGCGGCAACGCATGGCGCAACGCGATGCGGTTGCGCTGGTGATACCGCCACAGCGCCAGCAGCACGTTCGGCACCACCATCACCAACGCGGTCCCCTGCGCCAACTGCTGGTCCAGGCCAAAAAGCACGCCCAGCGCCGGAATCGCAATCAGCCCGCCGCCTATGCCAAACAAGCCCCCCATGGTGCCCAGGGCAGCGCCCAGCACGATATACAACAACCACTCGATCATCAGGGCCTCGTCCGCCTGTACCAATAATGCGAGCATGCTAACGATTGTGCGCTGGCGGGGAAACGCACAGCAGCGCACAATGGCTGTGCGTTTTTCGCAAAAGCAAGGCAGCCATGAGCCCCGATATCCTGACCGACCAATTGAGCCTGTTCCTCGATGTGCTGGAAACCGGCAGCTTTTCTGCCGCCGCCCGTCGCCACCCGCTGACCCCGTCTGCGGTAGCACGGCGCATCGACAACCTGGAAAGCGCCGTCGGCAGCCGCCTGTTCACCCGCAGCACCCACGCGGTGCGGGCCACGCCTGCAGGCAACGCCTTTGCCGAGCGGGCCAGGCGCATCATCGAGGAGTTGCGCCTGGCCCGGGCTGAAGCGGTGTCACTGAGCAATGCCCCGGAAGGCCTGATCCGCATCGACGCCCCTGCCGCGTTTGGCCGCCGCCACCTGGCCCCGGCCATTGCCGACTTCCTGGTGGCCTACCCGGGCCTGGACGTGCAACTGCGGTTGATCGACAGCTTTGTCGACCTGCAGGGCAGCCACCTGGGCGAGGTCGACCTGGTGTTGCGCGCCGGCCCCTTGGCCGACACCCGCCTGGTCGCCACACCGCTCGCCTACATGGTACGCATCGCCTGCGCCAGCCCCGCCTACCTGGCCAGCCGCGGCATCCCCACCTGCCCCAGCGAACTGCCCGGGCATGACGGGCTGGACTGGGATGGCCTGGCGCCGCCGTTCGCCTGGCGCTTCAGTGTGGCCGGGCAAACCCGCCTGTATCGCCCCGCGCGCATGCGCATGGCCGCCAACAATGCCGAAACCCTGCTGTTCGGCGCCCTCGCCGGCCTGGGGATAGCCCACCTTCCCACTTGGCTGATCAGTGAATACCTGCTGCGCGGCGAGCTGATCCCGTTGTTCTGCGACGGCGGCTTGCCTGAAGCCGAGACCAGCGGCATTTACGCGCTACGCCTGGCACATGAAACGAACTCTCGCAGCCGTTTGCTGCTCGAATTCCTCAAGAGCCGCTTCAGCCCGATTCCACCCTGGGACCTGGCCTTGCGCAGTGAATTGCGCGATTAATTCGCGCACTGATGATCAGCGTGCCAGAATTTTCCATTGATGACTTTCAAGGACCTGCATGAACGCCGACACCCAAGCCTCCTGTGACGAGCTGCTGCTGGACAACCAGGTCTGTTTCGCCCTGCACTCCACCTCGTTGCTGATGACCAAGGTCTACAAGCCGCTGCTGCAGGCGCTAGGCCTGACCTACCCGCAATACCTTGCCATGCTCGTGCTGTGGGAGCGTGACGGCCTGACCGTGGGCGAAATCAGCCAGCACCTGCTGACCGACCCAGGCTCGCTGACCCCGCTGCTCAAGCGCCTGGAAAGCGAAGGCCTGTTGCAGCGCAACCGCAGCCGCGAAGATGAACGGGTAGTGATGGTGCAACTGACCGACAAGGGCCGCGCCCTGCAACAGCAGGCCAAAGAGGTGCCGCAATGCATTCTCAAGGCCAGCGGGCGCAGCCTGGAGCAGCTGCAGCAACTGCAAGCCGACCTGCTGATCCTGCGCGACAACCTGCAAAAAAACCTCTGAGCGCTATGCTGTGAAATGGCCGTTCCGATGAACGGTGATTATTTATCTTGCGCGCTAACTAATTGCGCGCTAATTTAAATCCCACACCAACCCCCGCCCTCCTGCAAACGGGAGTGCACAGCACATTAGCGAGGCTCAAGATGCAAAAGGTCACTCCGCTGTACATCGCAGAAGCAACCTCCACCGGTGGGCGCGACGGCAAATCCCGCTCCAGCGATGGCAAGCTGGAAGTCAAGCTCAGCACCCCCAAAGAACTGGGCGGCGCGGGCGGTGACGGCACCAACCCCGAGCAGATGTTCGCCGCCGGTTACTCGGCCTGCTTCATCGGCGCCTTGAAATTCGTGGCCGGGCAAGAGAAGAAAGCCCTGCCGGCAGATACCTCGATCACCGCCAAGGTGGGCATCGGCCAGATCCCGGGCGGTTTCGGCCTGGACATCGACCTGCACATCAACCTGCCGGGCCTGGCCCAGGCCGATGCCGAAGGGCTGGTGGAAAAGGCGCACCAGGTGTGCCCGTACTCCAATGCCACCCGGGGTAATGTGGATGTGCGCCTGCACGTAACCGTCTAAGACGCAAAGGCTTGCGCGATCCTCTGTGGGTGGGTTTACCCGCGAAGAATACGCCGCGGTGGATGGCACGGGCTTCGCCCGTGTTCGCGGGCAAGCCCGCTCCCACACGGATCTGCGCCAGCTTTTAGAAATTGAGCACGACAGTTGCACCCACAAAGCACGAGCACACAGGCATAAAAAACCCGGCTTGCGCCGGGTTTTTTGCGTCTCGCAAGAAGCATTACTTCTTGGAACGGCCTTTGAAGCTGTTGTCGCGAGTGTCGATGTCGATCCACTCGTCGATCTGGATGAAGTCGGCAACCGAGATCTCGGTACCGTTCGCCAGCTTGGCAGGCTTCATGACTTTGCCGGAGGTGTCACCGCGAGCAGCGTTCTCGGTGTAGACAACTTTACGGCTGATGGTGGTCGGCAGCTCAACCGACACCAGACGGCCTTCGAAGAACACGGCTTCGCAGACGTCTTCCATGCCTTCTTCGATGTACGGCAGAACGGCTTCGATGTCTTCGGCGTTCAGCTCGTACATGGTGTAGTCGGTGGTGTCCATGAAGGTGTACTCGTCACCATTGATGAACGACAGGGTCGCTTCTTTGCGATCCAGGATCACGTCGTCCAGCTTGTCGTCCGCACCGTATACGGTTTCGGTCTTGTAGCCGGTCAGCAGGTTCTTCAGCTTGGTCTTCATGATCGCGCTGTTACGGCCCGACTTGGTGAACTCAGCTTTTTGAACCAGCCACGGGTCGTTGTCGATCCGCAGGACGGTACCGGGTTTCAGTTCTTTACCAGTTTTCATTACGAAGTATCCGAATCTGGATGGATTTATAAAAATCGAGGCCGCGTATCATAGCGAATTTCGGTAAAAGTGTACTAGCGCTGTGGCAAGGTCCGGCTGAGCGGCCTGTCGCGCCCCCCAAAGGCGAGCATGCTGCTGCAGTTCCGGCCAATGCTGGCGGGCCGCCCGCCAGGCCTGGCCCATGTCGAAATCCATGTTCCAGGCACGCCACAGGCCCAGCAGGGCTGCATCGGCATCGTCTGACAGGCCGCAGCGATAATGCGCGAGGAACGCTTCGAGCTTTTCCCAATGGGCATTCTCGTCCTGCACATAGATGTGCCACAGCATCGGCTGCCCCGCCCACTGCGCACGCACGAATGAGTCTTCGCCACGCACGGCATTGAAATCACAGCACCATAACAGCCGGTCGAAGTCGTCCTGGCTGACGAAAGGCAGCACCTGAACGGTCAGCGCCCCACGGGTGCGCACATCACCCACGTGCAGCGGCCCCTCGCCCAACCACTGGCTGAGCCCCGCGACAACGCGCCCTTGCGGGACCAGCAGGTGGCAGGCCTGGTCAGCCGTGGCCAGGGCATCAAGCCAGTTGCCCAGCTGTGGGTTTTCATAGGCGAACAGCGAAATCAGCAGCGCACCCGGCACTAGGTCTACACAAAGCCCCTGCAAAAACGCACGGCGCGCCTCCGCCGACTGCTGGAACGCATCACGCCGGGCCAGCAGCGAGCCTTCGCGCAGCAAACCGCCCGTTTTGTCGGTAAAGCCCGGGAAAAAGAATACCTTGCGCAAACCGTTGGGCTGCGGCGAAGGCAACCCATGGCAACCCTCCACCCATTCCTCGGCACTCAGGTACTCGAGGTTGAGCCAGAGCGGCGGCTGCGGACGGGCGCGCATGGCCTCCACATACGCCACGGGCAACTGGCAGGCGAACGCGCCGATCACCACATCGGCCGGCGCCACCGGCAACCACGCTGCCGGCCAGTGGCGTACATCCACACCGTGCTGCCACTGTTGCGCCGCCGTGGCATCGGCGCCAGGGCACATGGGCGTGAAAGCGTTGAGGTCATCCACCCACAGGCGCACCGCCAGGCCGTGCTCGGCCACCAACTGCCGGGCCAGGCGCCAGGTAACGCCGATATCGCCGTAGTTGTCGACGACGCTGCAGAAGATGTCCCAGGTGGCTTTCATGCGCCCCTCCCGTGCTGGTGCAAAAACCGCGAATTCTGCGCATAAATTGGCGCTGACAAAAGCATCTGCGCAGAAAAATGCCCAAGCGCATGCGACAATGCCCCCCTACCACGTTGCCAGGAAGCTGCCATGCCGCGCCACCGTGAATTGAAGATCACCCTCAAGCCGTTGCCGTTGATCATGTGCGTTGCCTTGGGCCTGTGGCTAGGCGCCATGGCCATTGCCGCGAGCCTGTGGCTGGCCCAGCAGTTGTGGCCACAGCAGGTGCAACCTCTGGCCCAGGTTGTAGCCCCGCATGCAGACCGCCCCGTTGCAACGCCTGCACCGGCCACTGCCCAGGATGCCCAGGCCGAGATGTTCGAACGCTACAAGGACATCCTGCACAAACAGGAGCTGCAACAGGCCGCCGATGCCGCCCAAGGCAACCCGCGCAACCTCAACAGCCCCAAGTGCCAGTTCTGGCTGCAGCAAAACCGTACCGCGCCCACCGAAAAAAGCCAGGCCAACGTGCTGGAGTTCTGTTACTGACCATGGACAAGCCCCACCTGCTGGCGCTGATTGTCGCCACCCTCGAGCATGACCTGGACGTGCTGACCCGCGCGGCGCAAACCGCCTACGAGGCTGCCACCGCCGAAGAGAACATCGCCGAGAACAAGTACGACACGCTGGGCCTGGAGGCCTCGTACCTGGCCACTGGCCAGGCCCGCCGCAGTGCCGAGATCCGCCAGGCGCTGGTGATCTACCAGCAGTTGCTGCTGCGTGATTACGACCCGGCGCGCGGTGTGCAGGTAAGCAACCTGGTGACCCTGAAAAATGAAGATGGCGGGCAGCGCCGGCTGTTTCTCGGGCCTGAGGCAGCGGGGTTGAAGATTGGCGAGGGTGACGGGCTGGTGACGGTGATTACCCCGCGTTCGCCGCTGGGGCAGCTGTTGCTGGGCAAGCGGGTGGATGACGAGGTGAGCCTGGGGGCGCAGGTATCGTTCATTGTCGATGTTGTCTGAACCGGCCTCTTCGCGGGCACGCCCGCACAAGGACCCCACTGTCTTCAGGGCTGTGATATCCCTGTGGGCGCGGGCGGGCCTGCGAAAGGGCCGGCACAGGCAATAATTCTCTAAAGGGCCTGCAGGGCATCGAACCGCCCCGCCAGCCCCTGCTCGGCAAACTGCTCCACCACAAAATCGATGAACGCCCGGGTCTTGCCCGGCAACAGCTTGTGCTCGGCGAAATACAGGCTGATATGCCCATCGTCCACATACCAGTCCGGCAACACCCGCAGCAGCCGCCCGGCCAGCAAGTAGGGCACGGCAAACGGCAGGCTCACCAGGGCAATGCCCAGCCCCTGCTCGGCCACCGCGCACGCCGCGTCCGAATCGCTCATGGTCATCGCCTGGCGCAATTGCAGCGGCTGCTGCGCCTGCCAACGGCTGGTCAACGGCCACGAGCGCACCCGCCCGGTCTGCGGTGACCGCACCAGGATGCCGTCATGGCGTTGCAGCACCTGCGGGTCTTCTATCGGCGCGTGCCGCTGCAGATAGGCCGGCGCCGCCACCAACACCCGGTGCGCCGGGGTCAGCTTGCGCGCCACCACCCCTGGCGGCAGTTCGAAACCACCGCCAATCGCTGCATCGAAGCCCTGGCCGATCAGGTCGACCTGGCGGTTGTCGAAATGCCAATCCGGGGTAATCGCCGGGTATCGGCGCAAGAATTCCCCCAGCAACGGCAGCACATACAAACGCCCGAACACCGTGCCCATGCTCACCCGTAACGACCCGGCCGGCTGGCCTTCTGCACTGGCCAGGTTGGCCACGGCGTACTGAATGGTGCGAAAGCTGTCACTGACCTCGCCGAGAAAACGCTGCCCCGCTTCGGTCAAGGTCAGCTTGCGGGTACTACGCTGGAACAACCGCACACCCAGGCGCGCTTCCAGCTGCGCAACGTGCTTGCCCACGGCAGCCGGGGTAAGGCTCAGGCGCCTGGCGGCTTCGGCAAAACTGCCGACCTCGGCACTGCGGATGAAGCATTCCAACGCGCTGAATGATTCCATGGCCATGATTAGCAACCAAAGGTTTACTCTGCTGATAGTGATTACCATCTTATCAGTAGGCAATCGAGCGCCGATACTGTGCCCATCCAAGGCATTTCGGCCTGGCTTCCAGCAGGAGAACAGCATGTCCAAGCAACTTACACTCGAAGGCAAAGTGGCCCTGGTTCAGGGCGGTTCCCGAGGCATTGGCGCAGCCATCGTACGGCGCCTGGCCCGCGAAGGCGCGCAAGTGGCCTTCACCTATGTCAGCTCTGCCGGCCCGGCCGAAGAACTGGCCCGGGAAATTACCGAGAACGGCGGCAAAGCCTTGGCCCTGCGGGCTGACAGCGCTGATGCCGCGGCCGTGCAGCTGGCGGTGGATGACACCGTGAAGGCCTTGGGCCGGCTGGATATCCTGGTCAACAACGCCGGTGTGCTGGCAGTGGCCCCAGTGACAGAGTTCGACCTGGCCGACTTCGATCACATGCTGGCCGTGAACGTACGCAGCGTGTTCGTCGCCAGCCAGGCCGCGGCACGCTATATGGGCCAGGGCGGTCGTATCATCAACATTGGCAGCACCAACGCCGAGCGCATGCCGTTTGCCGGTGGTGCACCGTACGCCATGAGCAAGTCGGCACTGGTTGGCCTGACCCGCGGCATGGCACGCGACCTCGGGCCGCAGGGCATTACCGTGAACAATGTGCAGCCCGGCCCGGTGGACACCGACATGAACCCGGCCAGTGGCGAGTTTGCCGAGAGCCTGATTCCGCTCATGGCCATTGGGCGATATGGCGAGCCGGAGGAGATTGCCAGCTTCGTGGCTTACCTGGCAGGGCCTGAAGCCGGGTATATCACCGGGGCCAGCCTGACTGTAGATGGTGGGTTTGCAGCCTGATTCAAAGGTTGCCTGTGCCGCGACAGCGCCGGCACAGGCTTAGCCTTTCTTTGCCCCCAGGCACTGTTCCATCACGTCCAGAAAAGCCCGGGCAGCCGGTGTGGGGCTGGACGACCACACCGCATACAAGTGCCGCACCGGCGCATCCACCAACCGCGCCACTGCTACACCTTCGATGCCTTGAGCCACCCGCTCGGGCACCAGGCCGACGGCCATGCCCCGCTGCACGAATTTCTCTACCAGACGAACATGCCCGATCTCGAACTGCACCCTGCGCTGCAACCCCACCGCCTGAAACGCCTCGTCGGTCTGTCGTCGCGCCCCGGTGCCTTCGGGGAAGTCCACCAACACTTCGCCTGCCAGGTCAGCCAGCGCCAGTTGTGCCCTACCCGCCAAGCGGTGCCCCAACGGCAACACCGCCACCAGTTCTTCCCGGGCCAGCAACCGATGCTGCACCCCCTGCACTACTTCGCCCTGCCACAGCCCGATAAAGCCGACGTCCAGGCGCCGCTCGAGCACATCAGCAATCAGCAATTCGCTCTTGGCCGTGAGCCAGCGTACATCCACATCCGGGAAACGACCGTGAAACACCGCCAACAGGTCGACCAGGTCCAGCGCGGTGAGCGAGCTGATTTCACCAATCGCCAGCCGCCCGCGCACCTGGCCGCAGGCCGCTGCCACGTCATCGGCAATGCGCCGGGCCGCCTCCACCGCGGGCCGTGCACTGAGCACAAAGGCCTCCCCCGCAGGTGTCAGGCGCACCCGTCGCGAACTACGCTCGAACAGGCTCACCCCCAGCTGCGCCTCCAGCCGCGCCACCTGATGGCTAAGGGCCGACTGCACCACATGGCAGCGCTCCGCCGCGCGGGTAAAACTGCCGGTGTCGGCCACGGCAAGGGCATATTCGAGCTGCTTGAGGTTCATCGATCTATCTGCTTTCAAGATGAATAGGTTGAAAACTATACATTGGTGTCATGCCTGACACTTCCTGATAATCATCACCACACACCACTGCCCCCACGAGAATTGCATGCACACCCCCACTCTCAGCCGCGCCTTGATCCTGCTGATGGCTACCGCCACAGGCCTGGCCGTGGCCAGCAACTATTACGCCCAACCGCTGCTGCACAGCATCGCCCAGCAGTTTGGCTTGAGCACCGCCAGCGCCGGCAGCATCGTGATTGCCGCGCAGCTCAGCTATGGCGCCGGCCTGTTGCTGCTGGCACCGCTGGGCGACCTGTTCGAGCAGCGCCGGCTGATTACCGTGATGACCGTTGTCTCCACCCTGGGCCTGGTCATCAGCGCCTGTGCACCCAGCCTGCCCTGGCTGCTGCTCGGCACGGCGCTGACCGGGCTGTTCTCGGTGGTGGCACAGATCCTCGTGCCGATGGCAGCGACCCTGAGCGAGCCCCATCAGCGTGGGCGCGCGGTCGGCACACTGATGAGCGGCCTGCTGCTGGGCATCCTGCTGGCGCGCACTGCTGCCGGCTTCATGGCCGAGCTGGGTGGCTGGCGCAGTATCTACGTGCTGGCCGCAGTGCTGATGGCAGTTACCGCCGTGGCGCTGTACCGCAGCCTGCCACAGCACCACAGCCACGCCGGGCTGAAATACCCGGCGCTGATCGGCTCCGTGTTCCGTCTGTTCATCGAAGAGCCCGTGCTGCGCCTGCGCTCGCTGCTCGGTCTGTTGGCATTCAGCCTGTTCGCCCTGTTCTGGACACCCCTGGCGTTTCTGTTGGCAAAAGGCCCCTACCACTATTCGGATGCAGTGATCGGCCTGTTCGGCCTGGCCGGTGCGGCGGGTGCATTGTCGGCCAACTGGGCCGGGCGCCTGGCAGACCGCGGCAAGGGCGCGCTGGGTACCACCGTGGGCCTGGTGGTGTTGCTGCTGTCGTGGGTGCCGCTGGGGTTTGCCGAACAGTCCCTGCTCGCCTTGCTGCTGGGCGTGCTGATGCTCGACCTGGCGGTACAACTGGTGCATGTGAGCAACCAGAACGCAGTGATCGCCCTGCGGCCCGAGGCACGTACGCGGCTGAATGCCGGTTATATCACCTGCTACTTCATTGGCGGGGCGCTTGGGTCGTTGCTGGGCACGCAGCTGTTCCAGCGCCAGGGCTGGATGGGGATCGTGGTGGCGGGGCTGGTGATTGGTGGGCTGGCGTTGCTGGCCTGGGGATGGGCCGAACGCAAGCGCAAGAATGCCTTGCAGGTGGCCTGAAAAATGCGTGCTGGATTCTTCGCGGGCACGCCCGCTCCCACAGGTGCCTCACAAAACTCAGGGCAGTGGTGGGTACGGGCATGCCCGCGAAGAGGCCAGCCATGGCGACAAAGTACCGCACTACCCTCCGTCGCAATGCCGTTGACTTGCCTGCCGGGGCAGCGCTCAGTAAGCGCTGGAATGCCCTTTCCCTGACAGGATGAATTTATGACAAGACTCACGGTACAGTCCGGCGATTTCTTGCAAGGTGAAGGCGAGTATCGCAATGGATCGCTCACACTCAAGACCGCGCGCAGCCCCTCACCCGGTGAACGGATTTCCCTGGCACGCATCAGCGACTTGCGGCTGGCCAGCCTGGAAACCAACCGCAACCTTGGCAGCGCCTTGGGCTGGGGCGTGGCCGGCGCCCTGGTGGCAGGGCCAGTAGGGCTGCTGGCCGGGCTGTGGTTGGGTGGCAAGGAAGAAGAAGCGACCTTTCTGGCCACCTTCAAGGATGGACGCAAGCTGATGGCCATTACCGATGGCAAGACCTGGTCGAAGATCGATGACAACTGGCGGCAGCACAAGCGGCCGATCAGGACTGGCTGACTGAATACACCGGGCCCGGATCGTTTTATGTGGAAGGCGGCTGGTAAGATGCCGCCTTTTTCATGGCCTGTGCCGGCCTCTTCGCGGGTAAACCCGCTCCTACAGGGGTATCACCACCTGGTGTATCACCAACCGGTACATCATAAACCGATGTACCACCACCCGGTGTATCACCACCCGGTGTATCACCAACCGGTGCATCACCACCCGGTGTAGGAGCGGGTTTACCCGCGAAAGGGCCGGCACAGGTATCGCGCATCCAGGAGCCCCACCGCATGCCCCCGCATCACCCCCGCCTGCCCCTGAGCCTGCTCAGCCTGGGCCTGGCCCTGCAGTGCCCCTCTGTGTTTGCCGAAGACAGCGTGATGCTGGCCCCGTTGCAGGTCTCCGACACCTACGCCAATGATGGCTACCAGGCACGCCAGGCCGCTGTGGGCGGCTTCCAGCCCGCGCCCCTGCTCGACACCCCCGCCTCTGTCAGCGTGTTCAGCCAGCAGTTGCTGGAAGACCGCCAGGTACGCAAGCTTAGCGAAGTGTTGCAAAGCGATGCCTCGGTCGGCGAAAGCTATGCACCCATCGGCTACTACGAAAACTTCAATGTGCGCGGCTTCGAGCTGAACGCCGCCAGTAGCTACCGCATCAATGGCCAGACCATTGCCGGAGAGCAGAACGTAGCCCTGGAAAACAAGCAGCAGGTGGAATTGCTCAAGGGCCTGTCCGGGCTGCAGACCGGCGTGTCGGAGCCGGGCGGCTTGATCAACTATGTGACCAAGCGCGCCGAAGACATACGCAGCGTCACGGTATCGACCAACGAACAGGGCGAACGCTATCTGGCCACCGACCTTGGCGGCTGGTTCGGCAGCGAAAAGCAGTTCGGCCTGCGCGCCAACCTGGCCCATGAAGACATCCGCACCTACGTCGACCACGCTGACGGCAAGCGCGACTTCGCCTCGCTGGCATTCGACTGGCAGATCAACCCGGATGCCACCCTGCAGCTGGATGCCGAGTACCAGCATCGCGAACAGGCGTCGGTGCCGGGTTACCAACTGCTCGGAGGCACTGAAGTGCCCCACGGCATCGACCCGGAAGACCGCCTGGCCTACCAGCATTGGGCAAAGCCCGTGCAGAACGACTCGCTGAACCTGGGCGGGCGCTTCGAATACCGCTTCAACGATACCTGGACCGGCACCGTGAGCGCCTCCCGCAGCAAAGTGGTGATCGACGACTACAGCGCGTTTGCCTGGGGTTCGAGCGAGGGGGCGTTTTTCGGCAGCAATGGTGACTACGACATCTATGACTTCCGCAGCCCCGACGATACCCGCCGAACCGACGAGGCGCAGGCCATGCTCAACGGGCACTTCGATGCGCTGGGGGTGGGGCACGAGCTGACTGTGGGTACCAGTGCGCAGCGACGCACACTGGATCAGCGCCCGTACTACAACGAGTGGCTTGGGACCGGCAACATCCATACCGGCGCCCCAGACCTCGATCCGTCCGACAAACCCGTCGGCGCCAGCGAACGCCGGCTGGACAGCCGCCAGTACGGCTTGTTCGTCAGCGACCGCATCAGCTTCAACGAGCAATGGCAGACCGTGCTGGGCGCCCGTGAAGTGCGCCTGGATGAAAAGACCTGGGACGAGAACGGCGTAGCCGGGCGCCATACTCGCCAATACGAGCTGCTGCCCAACGCTGCGCTTATCTACAAACCGCAGCCGAACACCACGGTATACGCCAGCTACGCCAAGGGCCTGTCTGCCGGAGGCACGGCCCCCTGGTTCGCCAGCAATGCAGCTGAGATCCTTGCACCCACCACCTCCCGCCAATTGGAACTGGGCGTCAAGCACGACTGGCAAGGCCTGAGCCTGAGTGCCGCCCTGTTCCAGATCCGCCAGGCTTACCAGTACGCGCGCCCGGACGGCACCGGCAACTTCACCTACGTGCAGCAAGGCCAGCAGAAGAATACCGGCCTGGAACTGGGCGCCAGCGGCCGGGTGACCCCGAACCTGCAGGTACAGGCCAGTGCGGCAGCCATTCGGGCGCGGGTGCAGAACAGCGGTACCGAAGCCTATGAAGGGCACCAGGCGATCAACGTGCCTAAATTCCGGGCGGCGCTGCATGCGGAATATACCCTGCCGGTTCCGGGGCTCGCGCTGCTGGGCGGTGCGCGGTATAGCGCCAGCAAGTATGCGAGCCAGGCGGGCAATGTGGAGGTTGGCGGGTATACCGTGTTCGACCTTGGCAGCCGCTACAGTACCCGTGTTGCCGGGTATGACACGGTGCTGCGGCTGACGGTGGATAACGTGCTGGACAAGCGTTACTGGCGCGATGTGGGGGATTACCTGGGGGATAACTACCTGTTCCAGGGGGCACCGCGTACCGCTCGGCTTTCGGCTTCGATCAGCTTCTAGATTGCCGGGGCCGCTCTGCGGCCCTTTCGCGACCTGTGGGAGCGGGCTTGCCCGCGAACACGGGCGAAGCCCGTGCCATCCACCACGGTGTTGGCTTCGCGGGCAAGCCCGCTTGTGTCGCGATGGGCTGCACAGCAGCCCCAATGGCCCTGAAAACAAAAAGCCCCCGTACTTTTCAGCGCGGGGGCTTTTCGTAGAATGTGGCGGTGAAGAAGGGATTTGAACCCTTGATACGATTTCTCGTATACACACTTTCCAGGCGTGCTCCTTCGACCACTCGGACACTTCACCGTTTCTCTTCAAGCCTTGCAGCCCGTCGAGGTGCGCTAATTTAGTGAAAGACTTTCCCTTTGGCAAGCATTTTTTTCAATTTTTTCATGTATTTGCACTTGGGCTGCCGTGAGCACTGACCGACCAGTCAGCCTTGCTGCTTTACCTCGCCCTTGGCGCTGGGTAACGTCGTCGCCACGCCAACAAAAGGACTCTGCCATGAGCGAGCTGATTACCTACCACGCCGAAGACGGCATCGCCACCCTTACCCTGAACAACGGCAAGGTCAATGCCATCTCGCCGGACGTCATCACTGCCTTCAATGCAGCGCTGGACCGCGCTACCGAGGAGCGTGCAGTAGTGATCATCACCGGGCAGCCGGGCATTCTGTCAGGCGGTTACGACCTCAAGGTGATGACCCGCGGCCCCCAAGAGGCCATCAGCCTGGTCACCGCCGGTTCCACCCTCGCCCGCCGGCTGCTGTCGCACCCGTTCCCGGTGGTGGTCGCCTGCCCCGGCAATGCCGTGGCCAAGGGCGCCTTCCTGCTGCTGTCGGCCGACTACCGCATCGGCGTCGAAGGGCCGTACAAGGTATGCCTGAACGAAGTGCAGATCGGCATGACCATGCACCACGCCGGCATTGAACTGGCCCGCGACCGCCTGCGCCGCTCGGCCTTCCACCGCTCGGTGATCAATGCCGAAGTGTTTGACCCGCAGGGTGCCGTGGATGCCGGCTTCCTCGACAAGGTGGTGCCGGCCGAGCAGTTGCAGGAAGCGGCAATGACCGCAGCGCGGGAGCTGAAGAAGCTGAACATGCTGGCGCACAAGAACACCAAGCTGAAAGTGCGCAAAGGGCTGCTGGAGGCGCTGGACAAGGCGATCGAGCTGGATCAGCAGCACATGGGCTAGCCGCACGGGCCCTTTTCGCGGGCTTGCCCGCGAAAGGGCCGGAACAGGCCTGCACCAAGGTTTGCCCCAGCCAGTGCACACCCGTACACTGCCCCGCGACCGTCTGGTGTGAGTCGTACCATGCTTTATTCATTGCGTATGTTCCTGCTGGGGCTGCATTTTCTTGCCGTTGGCACCGTGGGCCTGCTCATTGGCCTGTGCCGCCCCTTCAACCCTGACAACAGCCGCGTTTTCGCCCGGCTCTACAGCTTGCCGGCCACCTGGCTGATGCGCATCAAGGTCAAGGCCGAAGTCGGCCCATTGTGGGACCACCCGCCCGGCTGCGTGATCGTGGCCAACCACCAGTCCAACTTCGATCTGTTCGTGCTGGGCCAAGTGGTGCCGCAGCGCACCGTCGCCATCGGCAAGAAGAGCCTGGGCTGGATCCCGCTGTTCGGCCAACTGTTCTGGCTGGGCGGCAACGTGCTGGTCGACCGCAAGAATGCTTATCAGGCGCGCAGGGCCATACAGAAGACCACCCGGGTTCTGCAGGACGACACCTCGATCTGGATTTTCCCCGAAGGCACCCGCAATCCCGGCGAGCATCTGCTGGCCTTCAAGAAAGGCGCATTTCACATGGCCATCGAGGCCGGTGTGCCGATCGTGCCGGTCTGCGTCAGCCGCTATGCCAGGCGCCTGAGCCTGAACAGCTGGCGCCAGCGCACGGTAATCGTGCGCTCGCTGCCGCCCATTGCCACGACGGGCATGACGCTGCAGGACCTGCCAGCGCTGATCGAGCAATGCCGTGGGCAAATGCAGCAGTGCATTGACCGCATGGAAAAAGAACTGGCCTGATCCGGGGTTGCTCTGGAGCCGGGTACAGCCCAAGCTGTATCCGTGTTCAAACGAATAAGCGGACAACCATGGGTCGAGTCGTGGCATCGGCGGTGTACAGCGCCGGCAGAAAGGTCACCAACATCAGCATCGACGAAGGCAGCGAGTGGGCGCGCAAGCCGGGGCATTTCGTGTGGATCGGCCTGGAAGAGCCCAATGCCGAAGAGCTGGCCAACCTGCAGTCGCAGTTCAACCTGCACGAACTGGCCATCGAAGATGCCCTGGAAAAACACAGCCGGCCCAAGCTGGAAACCTTCGGTGACGCGTTGTTCATCGTCACCTATTCGCCAGTGCGCCACGAAGGCAAGCTGGAATTCATCGAAACCCATATCTTCGCGGGCAACGGCTACATCATCACCTGCCGCAACGGCCACTCCAAATCCTACGCCATGGTCCGCCAGCGCTGCGAGGCTCGGCCCCTGCTGCTGGAACATGGCGAAGACTTCGTGCTGTACGCCCTGCTCGACTTCGTCACCGAGAACTACCAACCGGTCAGCGAGGCCATTCATGGCGAGATCGAAGCGCTGGAGGAAAGCGTACTGGGCGGCTCGCTGCGGGAAGACGACATCCGCCGCCTGCACAGCCTGCGCCGAGACATCCTGCGCCTGCGCCGCTACGTGGCACCCCTGGTTGAAGTGAGCGAAGAACTGCAGCGCCTGAGCTTCCCGTTCATCGACAAGAACATGCGCCCGTACTTTCGTGATGTGCAGATTCACGTGACGCGGCAGATGGAGGACTTGGCCGGTATACGCGACATTGCCAGCCAGACGATCGAGATCGGCATGCTGCTGGAGTCGTCACGGCAAAGCATCGTGCAGCGCAAATTCGCGGCCTGGGCGGCGATTCTGGCATTCCCTACGGCGATTGCCGGGGTTTACGGGATGAACTTCCAGAACATGCCGGAGCTGAGTTGGCACTACGGTTACTTCGCGGTACTGGGGGTGATTGCGACGGGGTGTGCCGGGTTGTATGCCAGCTTCAAGAAATCGGGTTGGCTTTGATGGCCTCTTCGCGGGCGCGCCCGCTCCCACAGGTCGCACACAATGCTGGAAATTGTGCATCACCTGTGGGAGCGGGCGTGCCCGCGAAGGGTTGCCACCGATTACGCGGCGCTGTCGCCGGCCTTTGACGGCTGCTGGATAAAGCGCAACATCCACTCCCCTACCAAATCACCCTGGTGCTCGGTGGCCAGGCTGGCGACGGCCTTGTGGTACACCTCGTCACCCAGGTATTCCTGGCGCGCATCGAGCAGTGCGCGGGAGTAGTCATGCACGAATTCCGGGTGTCCCTGGAAGCACAGCACCTGGTCGCGAATGTGATACGCGGCATTCGGGCAGAAATCGCTGGAGGCGATCACCGTAGCGCCTTCCGGCAGTTCGGTCACCTGGTCCTGGTGACTGATCAGCAAGGTCAGTTCCGACACCTCCGGGTCCATCCACGGCGCATGCGCCGCCAACGAGTAGCGATGAATACCCACGCCCCAGCCTTGCTCAGCCCGCTCGGCCTTGCCACCCAGGGTCAAGGCCAGCAACTGGTGGCCAAAACACACGCCCAGCAGCTTTTCACCGCGCTCGTACAGCTTGAGCAGGTAGGCCTTTAGCGTCTGGATCCACGGGTCGGTACCGAACGAATCGGCCTTGCTGCCCGTCACAAGGTAGGCATCGAACTTTTCACTGTCGGCGGGATAGTCGCCGTGCATCACGTTGTACACACAAAATTCGGCGGCAATCGGCTGACGCGAGAAGAGCTGCTCGAACATCCTGCCGTAGCCCTGATATTGCGCCGTCAACTCCGGTCGCAGGACATCGGTTTCAAGGATGCAGATGCGTAACGACATAGGGGTAGTCCTGAACGACATGGGTGGGAATCTGCTGTAGAGACTGCCGCGAAAGGCACGTACAAGCAAGTAGGCTGCACTGACGAACGGTCACATTTCGTCGGCGCGTGCCGGGTAGTTGCGCCACTGTCTAGATAGAGCGTGCCAGCTAGATAGCACTTGGCCTCATAGCCAGAGGAATGGTTTTAGTGCACGGTTAGAACAAAGGGTTCTCAAATATGGATAACGCACACCCTACTGTTGAAGGTATATCCACTTTCAAGAGGCAAGCAGTCCGGCGCCATGCAACGCCACTGCGATCGACCCGAAGCGCGACGACAAGGAAGCCAACGGGTATTCAGGAATAACAACAAGAAGGCGGTCCGCCATGTTCAGACAATCGAAAATTCGCCAAGCCGGGCTCATTTTATTTGCCACCACGTTGCTATTGATCTTGCCGAACCTGACACGTTTGTTTGGCTGACGGCAGCGGTGGCGCCAACGGGCAACGCACAGGTAACCTGCTGGCCTTGATGGTCGGAGATTGCCTATGCGCCACTGCCTTGCCCTGCTAGCGTTGCTCCTGAGCCTGCCATTGTCGGCGGCGCAACTGCACCTTGAACTGGGCGCGACACCGCGCCAGTGGAGCAGCGCCGAACTGCTTGGCCACCCTGAGGCCCAGGACATCAGTATCGAGCAGGACGTATCCTACAAACGCCCCATGCACTATCGGGCGGTGCCGCTGGCCACGCTGCTGGAAGGCGTGAGCGCCCGCGATCACCTGCAGGCCGTGGCGCTGGATGGCTTTGCCGCCGAAATGCCCGCTGCGGCATTGCTGCAGCCAGGGCCAGCACGGGCCTGGCTGGCCGTGGAAGACCCAGGCAAGCCGTGGCCGCCACTGGGTCAAGGCAAGCCAAGTGCCGGGCCGTTCTACCTGGTGTGGACTGCGCCGCAGGCCAGCGGCATCCGCCCTGAACAGTGGCCATTCCAGATTGCCACCCTTCGCAAGCTGACCCCGGTGGACCAGCGGTTTCCTGCACTGCTACCCGACCCGAAGCTGCCGGCCGACAGCCCGGTGCGTCAGGGCTTTGCCCTGTTCCAGCAGAATTGCCTGGTGTGCCACCGGTTGAACGGTGCGGGGGATGGGCAGGTGGGGCCGGACTTGAATGTGCCGTATAACCCGACCGAGTATTTTCAGCCGGTTTATTTACGCAAGTTGATACGCGACCCGCAAGGCCTGCGGCGGTGGCCGCAGGCGAAGATGCCGGGGTTTGCCGAAAGTGTGTTGAGTGAACAGGAACTGGATGCGCTGTTGGCCTATTTGGGGCACATGGCAACGCGTAAGCCTTGAGGGCCTCTTCGCGGGTAAACCCGCTCCTACACGGTGGTGGACGCACACCGGGGGTTGGACACACACCTGGGGTCGGACACAGACCGTCGTAGGAGCGGGTTCACCCGCGAAAGGGCCGGGCCTGCTGGCCAATATCCCTGGTCGTTCACCGTTGCTGCCGCCACCGTATTCGCGGGTGAACCCGCTCCTACAACGGCAGGTGGTGTCCACCATCCATCAATGTGTAGGCGCGGGTTAACCCGCGAACGGGCCAACACAAAACTGTCAGGCCGTGAGCCGCTCGTGCTTGACGCCCCACCCTTCCACCTCACCCCCATACGGTGTCACCAACTGCTCGAAGGCCTCTTCAAAGTCGCCAATCCCGCCATGGGTGGCGTACATGACCTTGCTCAGTTCCAGGTGCCAGGCACCGTCGCCCAGCTCCTTCACCTGGGCATTGAGCGATTCCCCGCGAAACTGCCCGGCTGCACGACGGGCCCCTGCTTCGTCTGGGAATACGGCATAGAACTCGATGGGGTGGATCTGGGTGAAGTCGAAACCGCCTGCCTTCATCTGACGCAGGACGTTGCTGCTGATATCGTCGTTCTGGCTGCTCATGAATCGTCCTCCTGAATAAAGCAATGGATAGACTTTCCGTGCACTACGCACCTGCCGGCAAAGGCCGGGCAGTTCGAGCTGATGCAAGACGCGAATTGAAGCGGCGCCAACCCGCAGAACAGGCAGGCCCTTCTCCAGCGTAGTGCCTGCCAAGGCACCACGCAAACGTGTGGTTCAGGGTACTTCGTGAATACTGGTGATAGTCACACCACTATGCTCTTTGAGCCAGCGTGCGGTCGGGGAGATGATACGGTCCTGAAAGTCGTTGAGGTCCAGCTCGTCCATCACCGGAAACAGGTGTGAGCGGATGGCCCGTGCAGCGTCTTCCTCGCTGGGGCAATGCTCGGCATGCAACAGCAATGCGGACGGTTCGCCCTTCTGGTCGGCAAAAATGACTTCCCACTCTTTCATTGAACGGACCCTCTCAGTCAACGAACACCAGGTGTGTGATGCCTGAATAACTGACCTTGGGGCAGGGATAATGTTCAGTCCGGGAAAAATGTGCGGGGCCCATTCGCGGGCTTGCCCGCTCCCACAGGGCCAGCACAAGGTTCGAACCCTGTGCAATGCCTGTGGGAGCGGGCAAGCCCGCGAATGGGCCGCAACGCGGCCCCGGTTTACTTCGGTGTGCCGTGCACCACGCCAGCGGTGTTATCCAGCAGGCTCTTGGTCGCCGTCTGGATATACGCTTCCAGCTTCTTGAGCATTTCCGGCTGGTCCGGGCTTTCGATCAGTTCGGCCTTGAACTCGCTGCCCAACTGGTAGCGGTACATCCGCGGGCTCATGTCCTTGGACTCGATCAGGATACGGTCACCCTGCACCAGCCCGACAATCTGCTCGCTGCCCGACGGCTTGATCATGCCCACGCCCTGGTCACCCTCGGGCAGGTTGAGCAGGTCACGCCCCCAGCACTGGTGGCGAGCCTTGCCACCCAGGCGGCCCATGATGGTCGGCACGATGTCGACCTGGGTACCCACGGTGTGGTTCACCGCACCGAACTTCTCCTGAATGCCCGGGGCAATCAGCAGCAGCGGTACGTTGAAGCGGCCCAGGTCCAGCTCGGTAACCTGCTGGTGGTTGCCAAAGCCATGGTCACCGACGATGACGAACAGGGTTTCCTTGAAGTAAGGCTCCTTACGCGCCTTCTCGAAGAACTGGCCCAGCGCCCAGTCCGAATAACGCATGGCGGTCAGGTGCTCGTCCAGACGGCCCTGGCCGGTAACCTTCTCAACCGGCAAGTCCTTCGGCAGGGCATACGGCGTGTGGTTGGACAGCGTCTGAAGCAGCGCGTAGATCGGCTTCTTGCCATCGTGCTTGGCCAGCTCTTCGTTGCCCCGGTCGAACATGTCCTGGTCGGAAACCCCCCAGGTCGGGTCGGAGAACACCGGGTTGACGAAGTCATTACGGCCGATGAAGGTGGTCATCCCCTGGTTGCCGAAGAACCCGGACTGGTTGTCCCAGGCAAAGTCGCCGTTGTAGACGTACACGTCGTCGTAGTCACGGGCGCTGAGCAGGGCCGGCAGGCCCGACAGCTTATGGCCGCCTTCCGGGGTCTGCATCAGGTATTCGAAACCTGGCAGGTTGGGGAAGCAGGCCATGGTGGCGAACATGCCCTGGTGGGTATGGGTGCCGTTGGAGAAGAAGCGGTCGAACAGCAGGCCTTCTTTGGCCAGCTTGTCGAAGTACGGGGTGATGTTGTTGGGGCTGCCAAGCGCGCCTACCGAGTGGCCGGCGAAGCTTTCCATCAGGATCACCACCACGTTCTTGATCGGCAGGGTACGGTCAGCCGGCGGCACAAAGTCGCGGCGGATAGCGGCTTCGTCGGCGTCGACCAGCGTGTCGTGGGCGGTCAGCAGTTGCTCACGCACACTTTGCGTGGCCACGTCCTGCTGCAGGACTGGCTTCCAGATGTTGGCACGGTCCTCGCCAAAACGGCTCTTGGCAGCGTCGATCAGGGTCAGGGTGCCGTTCAGGCCCAGCTGGTTGACGAAGTTGGAGTCCGTGGTGAAGGCATCACCCCAGCGCATCGGCGGGCCCTGGCGCAGGGTGCCACGGGCAGCGACCACGGCCACCAGCAAGATCACCATGAATACCGCCAGGCGCTTGTACCACGGGGCAACGCGGTACAGGCCTTCGGCACGGGTGGCGCGATCGATACCTTTGAACAGCAGGCTCAGCAGCCAGGTCCCGAAGGCCCAGGCCAGCAGGTAGCGGACCACCGGGAAACCGTACCAGAGCATGCTCATGACGGTTTTCGGGTCTTCCTTGATGTATTGGAAAACCAGGCCGTTGAGGCGCTGGTGGAACTCGCGGTAGAAGTCCATTTCCATCAGGCCGAGGAACATCACCACGCTCGAAGCGAGGGTCAGCCAGAAACGGAACACGCCACGCCGGGCCATGGCCCAGGGGCTGAGGATGGCCAGCAGCAGCGGAATACTGATGTAAACCACCACCCGCAGGTCGAAGCGCAAGCCGTTGAGGAAGCCTTCGGCGACCGTCGAATAAGGGGTATCGCCGACCATGTCGTTGTTGTAGGCCAGCAGCGCCAGGCGCACGAGGCTGAGCATCAGCATGATCACCAGGCCACTGAGCAGCGTGTAGGCCAGGTGGGATTTCAAGGTCGGCGAAAATGACGTTCGCGCGCCCTGTTGCTTCAAGGCGTCCGTGTTAGCCATGAATGGGAAGGTCCTAGGATTGCGGTTTGCGAAGAGGCGATGGCGCTAGGCCAACGCAGCATTATGCGGGTGCGGATTCTGTTTAAACCAATGTGAAAATTTTGTCACGGCCCTATTACTGGCTATGTCAGTACCGCGCTTAGAGCCGCACATTCCCCCGCGGCCCGGCAATCGCCCAGATCACCAGCCCCACCACCGGCAGCAAGGCGATCAACAAGATCCACAACACCTTGATGCCCACCTCGCTGCCACTCTTGATCACGTTGAGAATGGCCCAGATATCCAGCGCCAGAATGATCAGCCCGACCAGGCTGTTAAAGGTAGATCCCATGTCTGAATTCCTGTCCAGAGGCTTTGCTGCACAGCATAGTCAGCTATCGCGCCAATAGAAGGGAATCCTTGGCGGATGTCGCAGGTCCCTCGGTAGACTGATTGCATTCACTGATTCGAGGTTCGTATGCCACCTACCCATAGCCAAAGCGCCGCCCCACCTTCACTGCTGCAGGCCTGGCGCCAACAGGCCATCGATACCCCTTGGCTCAGTGCCGGCCTGGGGCTGAGCCTGCTGGCGGTGTGCGTGCTGCTGGCCGCCAGCCTCTGGAACGCGGTGAACGGCGACCATGCCGAAAACCTGCACCTGGCCATGCTGGGCGGGTTGTCGGGCTTTGGCGCCACCGCACTGGGCGCCGTGCTGGCGGTGGTGCTGCGCGATGTCAATGCACGCACCCAGGATGTGATGCTGGGCTTTGCTGCCGGCATGATGCTGGCAGCCAGTTCGTTTTCGCTGATTCTGCCGGGCCTGGAGGCTGCCCGCGAGATCACGGGCAACGGCCCGGCCGCCGCGTTTACCGTGGTGCTGGGCATGGGCCTGGGTGTGCTGCTGATGCTGGGCCTGGACCGCTTCACCCCGCATGAACACGAAAGCACCGGCCCGTGCGGGCCCGAAGCCGAGCGCATCAGCCGGGTGTGGCTGTTTGTGCTGGCGATTACCCTGCACAACCTGCCTGAAGGCATGGCGATTGGCGTGAGCTTTGCCAATGGCGACATGAACATCGGCCTGCCGCTGACCAGTGCCATCGCCATCCAGGACATCCCCGAGGGGCTGGCCGTGGCACTGGCCTTGCGCGCCACAGGGCTTTCCAACCTGAAGGCCGCGTTGGTGGCGATAGGGTCGGGCCTGATGGAGCCGCTAGGGGCGGTGATCGGGCTGGGGATTTCTACCGGCTTTGCCCTCGCCTACCCGATCAGCATGGGGCTGGCGGCAGGGGCGATGATCTTTGTGGTCAGCCACGAGGTGATCCCCGAAACCCACCGCAACGGGCACCAGACAGCGGCGACCCTGGGGTTGATGGGCGGGTTTGCGGTGATGATGTTTCTCGACACTGCGCTGGGCTGAAGATTGATGTTTCGTGAGCCGGCCTCTTCGCGGGCTCGCCCGCTCCCACAGGGTTATCACAGGGCCTGATGCGCTGGAGTACCTGAGGGAGCGGGCATGCCCGCGAACAAGCAATCACTGGTATCAGATGTGGACGGCGACTTTCAAAGCCTCCAGCGCCGGCTCGACCTTGATGCCCAGCTCTGCTCCCAACTCCATTACCCGCGCCAGGTCCTGCTGCCCCACCATGACCATCTGCAGCTCGTCATCCAGCAACTGGCTGAAGTTGAGCAGCACATAACCACCCGCCTCCTTGTTCAGCGCGCCCATCTGCACCTGGATACGGTTGAGCGCAGTCAGTGGCTCGGTACGGGCCAGTTGCTTGGGCTTGAGGGTAAACGGCACGCTGTTGTCGAACGAATCACTGATCTGCTGGAACAGCTCCTGATAGCTGTCGGCCTGGAACACCACGGTATCCGGCAGGCTGCCCAGCACCACCCATTCGCCCAGGGGAATCGGGAAAGTGTCGTCGTAGTTGATGTCGGGGTTGGCGGCCAGGAAGGCGACAGGGTCGGCGTAGGCCTGGGCGGCCTCGTCGGCGATACGCTCGATGTCTGCCTCACGCATGCAGCCGGCGCCAATGAGGCTGATGAATTCGAGCAACTGAGTTTTCATGAAAGGGGGCCTGCGACGGGTGAAAAGTCGCCAAGGATAGCCGCAAATGCCCCCAGGCGGTTAGCCGGCCAGCACTTGCAGGCGCGCGGCGGTGTCTGCTGCGCCCATGGTTTGCGCCGCCATCAGGGCGGTGATACCGCGGGCATCCTGGTGCGCCGGGTTGGCCCCTTGTGCCAGCAGGTAGTCGAGGATTTCGCTGCGGTTGAACATGGCCGCCAACATCAGCGCGGTGCGACCGTCCTGCGCGGCGGCATCCACCGGCACGCCATGCTCCACCAGCAGGCGAATCATCGCCAGGTCCCCTTTGAATGCGGCACCGGCAATCGGCAGCTGGCCATTGTCGTTGGCAATCAGCGGATCGGCACCTTGCGCCAGCAGCACGCGCACCGCCTCGTGGTGGCCGTGGTAGCTGGCCAGCATCAGCAGGGTATCGCCCTTGTGGTTACGCAGGTTGGCCGGCAGGCCGCTGGCAAGCAGGCGCCCGAGCATGTCGGCGTCGCCCTGGCGGGCACGTTCGAACACCTGCTCGGCGAACACAGCGGTTTCGTCATCGGTCATGGTGGCGGGTGCGGCTTGGCTGGACATAGGGAACCTCCTGGCATAATTGATGGCCCAAGTGTTCGTCAGGCATGCCATTGCGGTCAAAGGTTCAGATTCTATGAAGCCGATAGGCAAACCCTGACCCGTGCAAAATGCACTGTGCAAAATGCACGACCGTGCAGCCTGCACGATGCCGCTTCTGCAAATCCCCCGTAACCGCCTGTATTTACTAGGTTTTTCGCTAAACAGGATTCTGGCACGGTCACTGCAACCATCAACTCATGTCTGCCACACAACAGCCAGGAGTTGATATGGACCTCATCCAGCAAAAGTTCGCATCGGTATTTTCGGCCTATCAGGTGAATACCAAAGCCCGGCCCGATGGCGGTGTACTGCTTACCCTGCGCGCAGCGGATGGCAAGGTTACCCGCCGGGTGCTGACCTATGGGCAACTGCACAGTGCCGAGCAGCTGTCCTGGGCGATCAGTGCCATCCGTCGTGACCTGGCTGAAGAGGCCAGTGAATTGCCGGTGATCTCGATGCTGCAAAGCCAGCAGCGGTTTGCACTGCCGACCTATCGTTGAGATTTGTGTCGCCTGACCTGGCCTCTTCGCGGGTAAACCCGCTCCTACGACCGACGGTTGCGCCGCCCTTGGCATCGCGCAGTCAATGTAGGAGCGGGTTCACCCGCGAAGAGGCCGGCAATGCCATTACAACTCGTCGATCCCCAGAAACGCCCGTGCCGTTACATCCCCGGTAAACCGCGCCTGCATGCCCTGCTCGCTGCCATACAAGCGCAACGCCAGGCAAAACGGTGTATCACCCAACTCAACCCAACGCCGCGTCCCGGCCGGCACCAGCAGCTGGTCACCCTTCTCGCACAGCACTGAATACACCCAGTCCCCCAGCCGCAGGCCAACCTGCGCCCGCCCGCTGACCACGGCAAACAGCTCGTCGGTATCATGCACATGTTCATCACGCACGTCGACCTGTGCCGGGTCTTCACCGTCACGGTTGAGCAGCGCGAAGGCCTTGCTGCCATGCGCCGTCATCAACTCATCCAGATACGCGCGGCAAACCTCCAGCACCTCGTCCTGGGCCGTGCCCGGGCGCACCCGCAGGCCAGGTTCGGCATGCACAAAGCGCACGCCCTGCTCGGCCAACGTAGCGGCGATGTCGTCGTGGTGAGTCAGCACCTTGTTCGGCAGTGCCGGGCTGGCGGGGTGGAAAACGCTGAGAATGCTCATCAGGGGCGGGTCCTGGTCGGTTGCGAACAAAGGGCAATGATAACGGCTGCGGCCAAGGCTGCGGCACTGGCCATACCAAAGGTGAAGGTGGGGCCCAGCAGCTTCCAGCTGTAGCCTGAGTACAGCGCCCCCAGCGCACCGCCGGTCCCCGACAGCGCTGCGTAAAGCGCCTGGCCCTGGCCCTGCTGGCGGGCGCCGAAGCTGGCCTGGACGAAAGCGATGCTGGCGGCATGGAAGCAGCCGAAGGTGGCCGCGTGCAGCAGCTGGGCGAAGATCAGTACTGCCGGCTCGTGGGCCAGGTTACCCAGCAGCAGCCAGCGCAATGCCGCCAGCAGGAAGCTGACCAACAACACGCGCTGCACGCTGAAACGAGCGAACAGGCGGCTCATGACCATGAACATCAGCACCTCGGCCACCACCCCAAGCGCCCATAGAAGGCCGATGGCACCGCGCGTGTAGCCCAAGTGCTCCAGGTGCAGGGTAAGGAAGGTGTAGTACGGCCCGTGGCTGAGCTGCATCAGGGCCACGCACACGTAGAACGCGATCACCCCCGGGGCACGCAACTGCTGCAGGAAGCCCCCCGTGCCGCTGCGCCCGCCCTGCTCCACCGGCTGGGCATTGGGCACCCACAGGCTGGCGGCGACGATGCCGGCCATGATCGTGACCAGCGCCACCGGGTAGATGTCCAGGCTCAACCATTCGAACAAGCGGCCCAGGCCAACCACGGTGAGGATGAAACCGATCGAACCCCACAGACGTACCTGGCTGTAGCGCGACGTCTGCCCATGCAGGTGGGCCAGGGTGATGACCTCGAACTGCGGCAGCACCGCATGCCAGAAAAACGCATGCAGGGCCATCACCAGCGCCAGCCAGACGTAGCTTTTGCCGAAGAAGATCAGGGCGAAGGTGGCCAGGGTGCACAGCGCGCCAAGGCGGACGATCAACAGGCGCTGGCCCGTGCGATCGCCCAGCCAGCCCCACAGGTTGGGGGCCACGCAGCGCATCAGCATGGGGATGGCCACCAGCTCGCCGATGCGCGCCGGGGAAAAGCCCAGGTGGTCGAAGTACAGCGCCAGGAACGGTGCGGTGGAGCCCAGCAGGGCGAAGTAGAACAGGTAGAAGCTGGACAGGCGCCAGTAGGGGATGGGTTGCATGGGGTGGCCTTGTGGGGACCTGGGCCGGCCTCTTCGCGGGTGAACCCGCTCCTACGCGGATTTCACCCTGTCACTGCACCTGAGGGCAGTGATATCCCAATGTAGGAGCGGGTTTACCCGCGAAGAGGCCGGTGCAGTTGGATCAGCGCTGGCCCAGCACCGGGGTATTCACTTGCACATCGGCATTCTGCGCACGGTGGCGCAGCAGGTGGTCCATCAACGCGATGGCCATCATCGCCTCGGCAATCGGCGTGGCACGGATGCCCACGCACGGGTCGTGGCGGCCCTTGGTGATGACGTCCACCGGGTTGCCATCGACATCGATCGAGCGGCCCGGGGTGGTGATGCTGGAAGTGGGCTTCAGTGCCAGGTGGGCAACGATCGGCTGGCCCGAGGAAATACCGCCCAGAATGCCGCCCGCGTTGTTGCTGAGGAAGCCTTCCGGGGTCAGCTCGTCCCGGTGCTCGGTGCCGCGCTGGGCCACACTGGCGAAACCGGCGCCGATTTCCACGCCCTTGACCGCGTTGATGCTCATCAGCGCATGGGCCAGCTCTGCATCCAGGCGGTCGAAGATCGGCTCGCCCAGCCCGGGCATCACGCCTTCTGCGACCACGGTGATCTTGGCGCCCACCGAATCCTGGTCTCGGCGCAGCTGGTCCATGTAGGCCTCCAGCTCAGGTACTTTGTCCGGATCGGGGCTGAAGAAGGCGTTCTGCTCCACCGACTCCCAGGTCTTGAACGGGATTTCGATCGGGCCCAGCTGGCTCATGTAGCCACGCACGGTGATGCCCTGGGTGGCCAGGAACTTCTTGGCGATAGCACCGGCGGCCACGCGCATGGCGGTTTCACGGGCCGAGCTGCGGCCACCACCGCGGTAGTCGCGGATACCGTACTTGTGGTGGTAGGTGTAGTCGGCGTGGGCCGGGCGGAACAGGTCCTTGATGGCCGAGTAGTCCTTGGACTTCTGATCGGTGTTGCGGATCAGCAGGCCGATCGAGCAACCGGTGGTGCGGCCTTCGAACACGCCGGAAAGGATTTCCACCTCGTCGGCTTCCTGGCGCTGGGTGGTGTGCCGGCTGGTGCCGGGCTTGCGCCGGTCAAGGTCGTGCTGCAGGTCGGCGAGGGAAATTTCCAGGCCCGGTGGGCATCCATCGACAATGGCGACCAACGCCGGGCCATGGCTCTCGCCAGCGGTGGTGACAGTGAACAGCTTGCCGTAGGTATTGCCGGACATGGACGCTCCGCGAGTTCTGCCTGAAATGGACGAAAGCAGCAGTATACAGATGGTTTGATCGCCTGTGCGGGCCTCTTCGCGGGCATGCCCGCTCCCACAGGATCACCACAGATCCAAATGCTGTGAAATACCTGTGGGAGCGGGCGTGCCCGCGAAAGGGCCAAACCTGCCATTCGCTTCCCAGAACCTTCCCGCCAACAGTGGGTCAAACCCACATCTCCCCATGTAGTACCGCATGATGTCGCGCCTCGTCGCCTTGCTCTTCCTGCTGTGCACCGGCCTGGCCCAGGCCGCCGCCCCCACTGTACTGCAACGCCCGATCGACCTGGACACCGGCCAGGGCGTGCTGCACGGCAGCCTGCTGCTGCCGCAACAGGCCACCCCGCCGCCAGTGGTGCTGATCATCGCCGGCTCCGGTCCCACCGACCGCGACGGCAACAACCCGGCGTCGGGCCGGGTCGACAACCTGAAGCGCCTGGCCCTGCTGCTGGCCAACGAACACATTGCCAGCGTGCGTTACGACAAACGCGGGGTGGCCGCCAGCCAGCCGGCCACGCCTGACGAGCGTGACCTCAGCGTGGAGCGCTACGTGGCCGATGTGGTCGCCTGGAGCCACAAGCTCAAAGCCGACCCGCGCTTCGGCCCGCTGATCCTGATTGGCCACAGCGAAGGCGCACTGATTGCCAGCCTGGCCGCCGAGCAGGCTGGCGCCAGCGCAGTCATCACCCTGGCCGGCAGCGGCCGGCCGCTGGCCGAGGTACTGCACGAACAACTGGCCCAGCGCCTGCCGCCCGCGCAACTGGCCGGTGGCAGTGCCCTGCTCGACCGCCTGCAGGCCGGGCAGACCAGCCTGGATGTGCCAGCGCCGTTGCGCCAGGTGTTTCGCCCCAGCGTGCAGCCGTACCTGATTTCGCTGTTCCAGCAAAACCCGGCAGCCGCCTTTGCCCGCCTGCCCATGCCCGCGCTGATCGTGCAGGGGCGCAACGACGTGCAGGTGGACGTGGCCGACGCCCAACGGCTGAAAGCGGCCAAGCCAGATGCACAACTGGTCCTGATCGATGGCATGAACCACATGCTGCGCATCAGCCCCAAGGGCATGAGCCAGCAGCGCGACAGCTACCTCAACCCCGAGCTGCCGCTGGCGCGTGAGCTGGGCGAGCGAATTGTGACGTTCATCCAGCATTTGCCTTCGGCGTAAGTCAAACAGGCTCAGGTCTCAGCCATGCCTGCCGATACAGCAGGCATAGCTGAGGACAAGCCCTGATGACCACCTCCCCCACCGCCGTCGAGCCGGCCGAAGAACCCCAGGAAATCCCCGCCCTGCCCTGGGCCGAGCTGACCGCCGAACATTTCCAGCTGCTACGCCTGGCAGCACTGCCTACCGACCGCAGCACCGGCGCGCGGCCGCTGCGTTTTGTGCAGTTCGGCTATGCCGAGCGCCATGACAAGGCACACAGCCTGCTGCGCATGGAAATCCAGTTGCCTGGGCAGAAAGTGCACAAAGAGCAGAACCGCCTGGACATCCGCGTCGACCATGCCGAGCGCCTGGTGCGCATTGGCAATGAACATGGCCTGCAACTGGAACCGGTGAACCGTGGCATCGGCCGTTTCATGCTGGCCCAGGCCGCTCAGTGGTTGCAGCGCAAGTGGTCGCACTACCGGGTGGAAGGCATGGCGCTGCCGAGCAAGGACGCCCTGAACGAGGACTCACGCCTGCGCCGTGACCAGTGCTTGCGCGGGGTGGGTATCGAGGTGCAGTACGAGGACAGCCAGCACCTGAAGGGCCGTATCGCGGATATGACAGTGGGCCAGCTGAAGGCCGCCTGGAGCAGCGAGCGCCTGCAGCGGGTGGAGATTCTGGATGCCGCCAACCTGCTGCAGCAGGCTGACCAGCAACTGCAGGAAAAGGAAGGGCAACTGCGCGAGCGGGATGAGCGCGTGGCCAAATACCAGCGCGAAGACGGCGGATTGCGTTTCACCATTACCTGCCTGGTGGCGTTTGCCGTGTTCCAGGCAGGGCTGTTGATCTGGATTGCAACTCGCTAAGACCGCATCAGCCGGTGGAGATTGGGGCCGCTTCGCGACACAAGGCCGCTTGTGTCTTGCTCAATTTCTAAAAGTTGGCACGATTCGTGTGGGAGCGGGCTTGCCCGCGAACACGGGCGAAGCCCGTGCCATCCACCGCGGTGTATTCTTCGCGGGTAAACCCACACGGATAACGCTTGTGTCGCGATGGGCTGCATAGCAGCCCCAAACAGCCTAAACGCGGGCCTTGAACAATTCCTGATGCTGGCGGCACTGCTCAGCGGTGAGCATGAACACCCCATGCCCGCCACGCTCGAATTCCAGCCAGGCAAAGTCCACCTCGGGGTACAACGCCTCGACATGCACCTGGCTGTTGCCCACTTCGACAATCAGCAATCCCTTCTCGGTCAGGTGGTCAGCCGCTTCGGCCAGCATCCGCCGTACCAGGTCCAGGCCGTCGCTGCCGCAGGCCAGGCCCAGCTCGGGCTCATGGTGGTACTCGGCCGGCATGTCGTCGAAGTCTTCGGCATCGACATACGGCGGGTTGGACAGGATCAGGTCGAAACGCTGCCCCGGCAAACCGCCAAAGCCATCGCCCTGCACAGTGTACACGCGCCCGTCCAGGCCATGGCGCTCGATGTTCTGGTTGGCCACTTCAAGGGCCTGGAACGACAGGTCGGCCAACACCACCTCGGCCTCGGGGAACACGTCGGCGGCGACGATGCCGATGCAACCCGACCCCGTGCACAGGTCCAGAATGCGCGCCGGCTCGCTGGCCAGCCACGGCTCGAAACGTTTTTCGATCAGCTCACCAATGGGCGAACGCGGTACCAGCACCCGCTCGTCGACGATAAACGACATGCCGCAGAACCAGGCCTCGCCCAGTAGGTAGGCGGCCGGTACACGTTCTTCGATACGGCGTTTGAGCAGGTGCTGAAGGCGTACCCGCTCATCGTCCTCGAGCATGCAGTCCAGGTAGCTGTCGGCCACCTCCCATGGCAGGTGCACCGCACCCAGCACCAGCAGGCGGGCTTCGTCCCAGGCGTTGTCGGCACCGTGACCGAAGAACAGATCATGCTCGTGGAAGCGGCTGACCGCCCAGCGGATGTAGTCGCGCAGCGTGCGCAGACGGGATGTGATCACGGGGTACTCCTATTTTCAGACCGGACAAAAGTCTAACAGCCCCACCCGCACATTTGTTCCTTTGCGTTGCCCAAAGGCTAGCCACAGGCCAGTAACCACGCCGCTTGCGTTGTCAACCATTCCCATTGGCGCCAAGGCAGGGGAGAATAGGTATACAAAAGCCCTATCCAAGGAGCCCTTGATGTCCGTTCCAACCACGATGTTTCGCCTCACTGGCCGCGACTATCCGCCGGCCAAGCTGAGCCACGCCAGCCTGATCATCATCGATGCACAAAAGGAGTACCTCAGTGGTCCCCTGAAGCTGTCGGGCATGGACGAGGCCGTGGCCAACATCGCCAGGTTGCTCGACGCCGCCCGTAAAAGCGGCCGTCCGATCATCCATGTTCGCCACCTGGGCACTGTTGGTGGCCGTTTCGATCCCCAAGGGCCGGCTGGCCAGTTCATTCCGGGGCTGGAGCCGCTGGAAGGTGAAATCGTCATCGAAAAGCGCATGCCCAATGCGTTCAAGAACACCAAGCTGCACGAAACATTGCAGGAGCTGGGCCACCTAGACCTGATCGTCTGTGGTTTCATGAGCCATTCCAGCGTCAGCACCACCGTTCGCCGCGCCAAGGACTATGGTTATCGGTGCACCCTGGTAGAAGACGCGTCGGCCACCCGCGACCTGGCATTCAAGGACGGCGTCATTCCGGCCGCGCAGATTCACCAGTGCGAAATGGCCGTGATGGCTGACAACTTCGCTTGCGTGGCCCCCACCGCCAGCCTGATCTGAGCGGCTTGCAGGACCGCCCGGCAGCCGGGCGGAACCCGATGGGCAGCAGCAGGTCGAATTCCGGATATCCACCGAGGAGAGCGGAATGAAGCTTAAAGGCAGTTTCGACGCCAAGCGCCTGCGCCCGCGCGAACCGCGTAACTGGGGCGCCCGCCTGGCGGCCGGCCTGTCGGCCCTGCTGGCGACGCTGGGCGTATTGCTGGCCATGGCCGGCGTCGCCGGGCTGCTGGGCAACTACCCTGCCCTGCAGGAATTGAATGCCAACAAACCGTTGTCCGGCACCCTGACCGTGGCGGGCCTGGTATTGCTATGGCTGGGTGTGCGCTTCTGGCGGCGCAGCCGTATCCGCTTGCGCCGCGGGCGGGAGCTTAACCTGTCGCCGCACCTGATGAAGAAGCACGATTGATGGTTTTGCGTAACCTGTGCGGGCCTCTTCGCGGGTAAACCCGCTCCTACAGGTACCCCGCCGCCTTCAGGCTCTGTGACATCCCGGTAGGAGCGGGTTCACCCGCGAAGAGGCCCGCACAGGCTGCCCCGGCAACTCATGCAGTGAAGCTGAAATCCTCGGGGGCGCTGCGCACCCCTTTCGCGACACAAGGCCCACCCCGATCGCATCGGCCTGAAGCCATGTGCAATCCCCGTAGGAGCGGGTTCACCCGCGAAGAGGCCCGCACAGGCTGCACACGGCCCCACAGTCGCGTAAACTACGCCGCCTACGTGGAGGCATCATGCAAGACGACGATTTTTCCCTGTTCAAGGCCGAAGTGCGCGGCGTAAAGCCGATCCGCCACGACCGTGCCGACGTCGGCAAGCCCAAGGCCGACCGCCAGAAGCTGGCCGGCCTGCGCCAGGCGGCGACCGTGCGCAGTGACAAGGCTTTGGTCATCGATGGCATGTCCGACCAGTTCGTCATCGACGTAGGCGCCGAAGACGAGCTGATGTGGCGCCGCGATGGCGTGCAGGAAGGCCAGCTGCGCAAGCTGAAGCTGGGGCAGATTCCGTTCGAGGGCAGCCTCGACCTGCACGGCATGACGGTGGAAAAGGCCCGCGAAACCTTGTGGGACTTCATCGCCGAAGCCACCAGACTGGAGGTGCGCTGCGTGCGGGTGACCCACGGCAAGGCCGCGCGCCTGGACGGCAAGCGCCCGATGATCAAAAGCCACGTCAACACCTGGCTACGCCAGCACCCGCAAGTGCTCGGTTTTGCCTCGTGCAGTGCCCGCCACGGCGGCACCGGCGCGGTGTATGTGATGCTGAAGCGAACCATGCTCGAAGGCCGCGACGAGTAACGCCGCGCTTGCAGCGCCGCCCTCACCGCCGTACCCTTCGTTTTTGCGATTTTTTCCCACAGGTAGATCCATGTCCCTGGAACAGAACTACACCGAGATCCTCAGCCAGATTGGCGAGGACGTCTCCCGTGAGGGCCTGCTCGACACGCCCAAGCGGGCTGCAAAGGCGATGAAGTACCTTTGCCGCGGTTATGAGCAAACACTGGAAGAAGTCACCAACAACGCTTTGTTCAGCTCTGACAACAGCGAAATGGTGCTGGTCCGGGACATCGAGCTGTATTCGATGTGCGAACACCACATGCTGCCGTTCATTGGCAAGGCACACGTTGCCTACCTGCCGAAGGGCAAGGTACTGGGCCTGTCCAAGGTGGCACGTATCGTCGACATGTACGCCCGCCGCCTGCAGATCCAGGAAAACCTCAGCCGCCAGATCGCCGAAGCCGTGCAGCAGGTAACCGGTGCCGCGGGTGTAGCCGTGGTGGTCGAAGCCAAGCACATGTGCATGATGATGCGCGGTGTCGAGAAGCAGAATTCGACCATGATCACCTCGGTGATGCTGGGTGAGTTCCGCGACAACGCCGCCACCCGTAGCGAGTTCCTCAGCCTGATCAAGTGATTGGTTGCTGACCCCGAGCCGACCCTTCAAGGTCGGCTTTTGCATTTCAGGAGTTGCCCATGATCGTCAAAGCCCTGCGGGTTGGCCTCGGCCAGCTCATCGTCTTCGGTGACTGGATCAGCCGCCCGGCCAAGCGCAAACGCGACGCCGCCGCCCAGGCCCGCATCGAGCAAGCGGCCAAGGGGCTGGCGCTGTACCAGTTCCACGCCTGCCCGTTCTGCGTCAAAACCCGCCGCACCCTGCACAGGTTGAACGTGCCGGTGGCGCTGCGCGACGCCAAGAACGACCCGGTGCACCGCCAGGCCCTGCAAGAAGGTGGCGGCCGGGTGAAAGTGCCATGCCTGCGCATTGAAGAAGCCGGCAAGGTGACCTGGATGTATGAGTCCAAGGCAATCATCGCTTACCTGGATGAGCGGTTTGCCGCCATCTGACTGACGCTGCAGATCCCTTGTGGGAGCGGGCGAGCCCGCGAAGCAGGCACCGCGGTGGTTGGCACGGGCTGCGCCCGTGTTCGCGGGCACGCCCGCTCCCACAAGCCTGGAAAACAGGTCGGTTTTCAGCCCACCATCGGCACATGCCGCGGGTGGCTGCTGACCCGCTCAAGCCAGGCCCTTACCACCGGAATAAGCGGTTTGCCGCCATCTGCCTGACGCTGCAGATCCCTTGTGGGAGCGGGCGAGCCCGCGAAGCAGGCACCGCGGTGGTTGGCACGGGCTGCGCCCGTGTTCGCGGGCACGCCCGCTCCCACAAGCCTGGAAAACAGGTCGGTTTTCAGCCCACCATCGGCACATGCCGCGGGTGGCTGCTGACCCGCTCAAGCCAGACCCTAACCGCCGGAATAAGCGGTTTGCTGCCATCTGACTGACGCCGCAGATCCCTTGTGGGAGCGGGCGAGCCCGCGAAGCAGGCACCGCGGTGGTTGGCAAGGGCTGCGCCCGTGTTCGCGGGCACGCCCGCTCCCACAAGCCTGGAAAACAGGTCGGTTTTCAGCCCACCATCGGCACATGCCGCGGGTGGCTGCTGACCCGCTCAAGCCAGGCCCTTACCGCCGGATACTCTGCCAGGTCGAACCCGCCCTGCTGCGCCACATGGGTGTAGGCATACAACGCCACATCGGCAATCGAGTACTGCTCACCCACCAGGTAAGGCGTCATCTGCAACTGTCGCTCCATCACCTTCAGCGCCTTGTAACCGCCCTTGTGCAACTTGCGGTACTCGTCCAGGCGCTCGTCCGGCAGCCCCAGGTAGAACTGGATGAACCGCGCCACGGCAATGTAAGGCTCATGGCTGTACTGCTCGAAAAACTGCCACTGCAGCACCTGGGTACGTAGGCGCGGCTCGCTGGGCAGGAACTCGCTGCCATCGGCCAGGTAGTTGAGAATGGCGTTGGACTCCCACAGGTAGCTACCGTCTTCCAGTTCCAGCACCGGTACCTTGCCGTTAGGGTTCATCGCCAGAAACTCGGGCGTTTCGGTCTCACCCTTGAGAATGTCCACCGGGTGCCATTCATACGGCCGGCCCAGCAGGCTCAACATGAGCTTGACCTTGTAACAGTTACCCGACTGGTAGTCGCCATAAACCTTGTACATCGACCCTCCCTGCAAAGCAGTTTCGCAATTGCGCCCAATATTTGGCGACTGTACGGCTAAAAGCAATGGCCGCTGTATGGCAAGGATCAACCTTGCTCGCTGTAGTCTGAAAAAACTGCTTACACCTTTACAAGGATTTTGTTCATGACCGATGCCACTTCCGCACGCCTGCGGCCCCTGGCAGACACCTCCCCCTCGGCGGTGGTCGCCGGCTTCATTGCCATGCTCACCGGCTATACCAGTTCGCTGGTGCTGATGTTCCAGGCCGGCCAGGCGGCCGGGCTGACCACCGCGCAGATCTCGTCCTGGATCTGGGCGCTGTCGATCGGCATGGCGGTATGCAGCATCGGCCTGTCGCTACGCTACCGCACACCGATCACCGTCGCCTGGTCCACCCCCGGCGCGGCGCTGCTGATCACCAGCCTGGGTGGGGTCAGCTATGGCGAAGCCATTGGCGCCTACATCACCTGCGCCTTGCTAGTGCTGGTGTGCGGCCTGACCGGCAGCTTCGAGCGCCTGGTCAAACGCATCCCGGCCTCGCTGGCCTCGGCACTGCTGGCGGGCATCCTGTTCAAGATCGGCAGCGAAATCTTCGTGGCAGCGCAGCACCGCACGCTGCTGGTGCTGGGCATGTTCTTCAGCTATCTGCTGGTCAAGCGCCTGTCGCCGCGTTATTGCGTGCTGGCCGCGCTGCTGGTGGGCACGGCATTGTCCGGCGCGTTGGGCCTGCTGGACTTCAGCGGCTTCCACCTGGAAGTGGCCAAGCCGGTGTGGACCACCCCAAGCTTCTCGCTGGCGGCAACCATCAGCATCGGCATTCCGCTGTTCGTGGTGGCCATGACCTCACAGAACATGCCCGGCGTGGCCGTCCTGCGTGCCGACGGCTACCAGGTACCGGCCTCGCCGCTGATTTCGGCCACTGGCTTTGCCTCGCTGCTGCTGGCGCCGTTCGGCTCGCACGGGGTCAACCTGGCGGCGATCAGCGCGGCGATCTGCACCGGGCCGCATGCCCATGAAGACCCGGGCAAACGCTACACCGCGGCGGTGTGGTGCGGGATTTTCTACGGCATTGCCGGGGTATTCGGGGCCACCTTGGCGGCACTGTTCGCGGCATTGCCGAAAGAACTGGTGCTGTCGATTGCGGCACTGGCGCTGTTTGGTTCGATCATGAACGGTTTGACCGTGGCCATGAACGAGGCGCGCGAGCGGGAGGCAGCAGTGATCACCTTTATGGTGACCGCTTCGGGGCTGACCTTGTTCTCGATTGGTTCGGCGTTCTGGGGGATTGTGGCGGGGGTGTTGGCTTTGGTGATTCTTAACCCGCGTAGGGGGTGAGGGTATTTGTTGCCTGTGGTGGCCTCTTCGCGGGTAAACCCGCTCCTACGACGGGAAATCACAAAACCCGCGAATGGGCCGGCACAGACAACGAGATTACAACCTGAAATGCCCCACCATGCCCTTCAAATCAGTGCCCAGCTGCGCCAGCTCGACACTGGACCGGGCATTGTCCTGCATCGCCAATGCCGCCTGGTCCGCACTGCCGCGAATCTGCGTGACACTGCGGCTGATCTCTTCCGCCACCGAACTCTGCTGCTCGGCGGCTGCGGCAATCTGCTGGTTCATCTGCTGAATCAATGACACCGCTGCGGCAATGCTGCCCAGCGCACTTTCAGTCTGCAGTGCATCAGCCACGGCCAGCCGTACCAGCTCGGTACTGCCGCGGATCTGCGCCACTGACTGTTGGGCATTGCCGCGCAGGCTGGCCACCAAGGTCTCGATCTGCTCGGTGGATTGCCGGGTGCGCCGCGCCAAGGCGCGCACTTCATCGGCCACCACGGCAAAGCCGCGCCCCTGTTCGCCGGCGCGGGCAGCCTCGATGGCGGCATTCAACGCCAGCAGGTTGGTTTGCTCGGCCACGCTCTTGATCACTTCCAACACGTCACCAATGGTGTGGATTTCGGCACTGAGGCTGTCGATGCCGGCACTGGCAGCTTCTGCCGCCGACGCCAGCTGCTCGATGCGCTGCATGCTCTGGCGCACCACCTGCTGGCCGGTGTCGACCTTCTCGTCCGCGGCCTGGGCCGCCTGCGCCGCCTCCTCGGCATTGCGCGCCACATCGTGCACGGTGGCAGTCATCTGCTGCATGGCGGTCGCCACCTGTTCGGTTTCCTCCTTCTGGCTGCCCACCTCGCGGTTGGTCTGCTCAGTCACCGTCGACAACGCCTGGGCGCTGCCGGCCAATTGTTCGATACCCTGCTGCAAGCCACTGACAATGCCCGAGAGCCCCGCCGCCATCTGCTGCATGGCCTGCATCAGTTGCCCCACCTCATCCCGGCGCGGCGCCTGGGCGTCGAAGCCCAGTTCACCCGCCGCAATGCGCTGGGCGCGGGCGATCACATGCTTCAACGGGCCGACCACAGCCCGGGTAATCAGCCAAGCCGCCAGCACGCCGACAAGCAACGCCAGCGCCGTGGCCAGGCCGATGGCGATGGCATTGCGCTGCAGCTCGCCTTGCAGGGCCTGCTCCTGCCCAAGATAGGCTTGGTCGACACGACCGGTAACCCGCTCGGCGCTGGCTTGCAACTGCGCCTTTAGCCCCTGCTCGCGGGCCAGCTGGTCGGTGTATTCGTTGAGTTTTTCCGAGAAACTGCCAATGTGCCCCGCCACTTCGCCCAACACACTCTGGTAACCGGCATCGCCAACCGCGCCTTGCAACTGGCTGACCAGGCCAGCGGCCTCCACCGTCTGGGCAATACGCTCCTGGCTCACACCCTCCTCGCCCTTGCGGCTTTTTTCCAGGCGTACCCGTGCTTCGTCCATGGCCTGCAGCATCAGCCGCGACACCTGGGCCACCTGCGCGGCTTGCTCAAGAAACTCGCCACCCTGCTGGCCCTGGGACTGCTTGAGGGTGTACACGCCGTCATCGGCCAGGCCGGCCTGCAGCACATCAAGGTTGTTGGACACGTTGGAAACCGACCAGCTGGCCATGTCCAGCGCCAGCTCCTTGGCTTGCACGGCCTCGACAAAGGCTTCGAATGCCTGGCCATAGGCGGCAAGATCGGTTTGCGCCGCCGCCAGCGCCGGCAGGCCTCGGGCGCGTTCGACCAAACCCTGCAGGCCGCCACGCAAAGCGTCGGCCTGCTGCATGTCGGAGCGCAGGGCAAACGCCTGCTCATGCTCGCGCAAGCGCAGCAAGTCGGTATTGAACTGGGCCAGCTGACGCAAGCTGTCGAAGCGCTGGCCAACGCTTTGCAACGCCACGACGCCGATGGCCGCCACCGCCAGCGTCAGCAGCAGCACCAAGGCAAAGCCCAGGCCAAGTTTGCGGGCCATGCCCAGGTTGGCCAGCACACCGTGCTTGCTCGTGCCCATCACCGATCCCCTTTCAGCCAGTGAGGTTATCCCGAAGGCTAAGGGTGGCAACGTTATCTGCCAATGAACAAGGGCCTGGCGTCAAAATAGTGTCAAATAGCTATGTCTTGTCGTTTTTGGCTGCAAAAGGGTCGCTTTCAGTGCCAGCTGTAAAAGATATCACTAGGCCATCAATGATAGCCCGTCCCTCAACCTGCGACGGCACCTACCCATATTAAATCGACGCAAGTAAAACATTCATTTATTCCAATCCACACTTTATCGAACACTATTGACGCCATTAAATTTGCGCCAAAAGTGGGGTATTGAAATTTTTTTAAACACCCCTGCACACAATAAAAACGTCGCTATCGTGATCGGTAACTGGCCCGTTCTCCGGACCTGCAGTGCACCCTGGAGTTTGCAATGAAAACAGCCATGTTTACTGCTGTGGTCACCCCGTTGCTACTGTTTACTGTGCCAACCGTTGGCTATGCCGAAACTTCCACCGCCCCGTTGTTCACCCTTGGCCTACAAGGGAGCTACACCCAACTGGAACTCAACGGCCGTAATAATGAAACCGAAGATATGCCCGAAGGTGGCTTATTCATCAACTTCGGCAACAAGATGACGGCCACGCAAGGCCTTGTCTACCAGGCCGAGGCCAGTGGCATGTACTCGAAACAGCATGACCAGAAGCTCAAGGACGGCCAGGCCGACCTGGACCTGGGCTGGCGCTTGGCGCTGGCCGAACGGCATTCAGTCGACCTGCTGCTGGGCGCCGGTTACAAATGGAACCGGTTGGAACCCAATACCAGCCGCCATGATATCGACCTTACCAACCGCACGCCGTTCGCCAAACTGGCGGCGGGGTACAATTACCGCTTCAATAATGCCACCTTGCGTTTCGAAGCGGGCATACGCCAGGTTATCAATGGCGATTCGCAATTGAAAATACATGGCATCAGCAACGAAGAGGTTGATTTGAAAGATACCACCAACCCCTTTGCCGAACTTAGCGTGCTGTTCAACCAACACGGTACTGTGCCGGTATACGCTTCGCTTTACTTCAGCCGCTACAACTATGAACTGGACGGGCAGTTCCTGATGACCGACTCGGACGAACAAACCCGTGACGAGTATGGCCTGAAAATAGGCGTCAGCTTTTAGCCGGGTGACCGGCTGGCTGCCCGGCTTGCTCAGAACGGCCTGGGCACGCCCCTCCTGTCCATGCGCGACATCGTAGGCTTCGGCCTGGTGATCGCATTTGTCAGGGGCGGGCTTGCCCGCGAAGCAGCCCGCACGGCATCCACTCAGATCGCCGTAGCCCCACCATCCACCGTCAGGCAATGCCCGGTGGTAAACGCCGCGCCATCACTGCACAGGTACAGCACCGCGCTGGCGATTTCCTCGACCTTGCCAATGCGCCCTACCGGGTGCATGGCTGCGGCGAACTCGGCCTTGCGCGGGTCGGCCTGGTAGGCGCGGCGGAACATGTCGGTGTCGATCACGGCCGGGCACACAGCGTTCACGCGGATGCCCTTCTTGGCGTACTCGATGGCCGCCGATTTGGTCAGGCCGATAACCGCATGCTTGCTGGCACTGTAGATGCTCATCTTCGGCGCCGCCCCAAGCCCCGCCACCGACGCGGTATTGACGATGGCCCCACCGCCTTGGGCCAGCAACAAGGGCAACTGATACTTCATGCACAACCACACGCCCTTCACGTTCACGCCCATGATGGCATCGAACTCCGCTTCGCTGCCTTCGGCCAGGCGGTGCTGCTCGATCTCGATCCCGGCGTTGTTGAAGGCGTAGTCCAGCCGGCCATATGCGGCAATCAGGCGCTCATGCAACTGGCGCACGTCGGCGTCGCGGGTCACGTCGCAGGCAATGAACAGCGCTTCGCCTCCCGCCGCGTGGATCTGCGCCACGGTGGCCTCGCCGCCGACCGGGTCGAGGTCGGCCACCACCACTTTCATGCCCTCGTGGGCGAACGCCAGGGCGGTTGCCCGGCCGATGCCGGCACCCGCGCCGGTCACCAGGGCTACCTGGCCAGAAAACGTCATGCTCATCGCGTGCTCCTGTGAGGGTTTGGGGTGGGGTTCAGAGCATAGTCAGCCACCACTCGGCCGGGCAGCATCATCACAGCAACGGTTGGGCTACCATGCTTGTCAGTGATTTTAAGGAACCGTCTTCATCAACAAGGTAGATTGAACGCCTTACGCCCTCCACCGCCCACAAGGACCCGCCATGACCCAGACCAACCGCCGCTTCCTGCTTGCCAAACGCCCGGTCGGCGCCGTGCGCCGTGACGACTTCAGCTTCGAGACCGTACCCGCCGAACAACCCGGCGAAGGCCAGGTACTGGTGCGCAACCTGTACCTGTCGCTGGATCCGGCCATGCGTGGCTGGATGAACGAAGGCAAGTCCTACATCCCGCCCGTGGCCCTGGGCCAGGTAATGCGTGCGCTGGGCGTCGGTGAGGTGGTTGCCTCCAATCACCCCGGTTATCAGCCCGGCGACCACGTGAGCGGCGCCCTCGGTGTGCAGGACTACTTCACCGGCGAGCCCCAGGGCCTGCACAAGATCGACCCCAAGCTGGCCCCCCTGCCCCGTTACCTGTCAGCCTTGGGCATGACCGGCATGACCGCCTACTTCGCCCTGCTTGAGGTCGGCCAACCCAAAGCTGGCGACACCGTGGTCATTTCCGGCGCGGCCGGTGCGGTGGGCAGCATTGTCGGGCAGATTGCCAAGATCAAAGGCTGCCGCGTGGTCGGCATTGCCGGCGGTGCCGAAAAGTGCCAGTACCTGAAGGACGAGCTGGGCTTTGATGGCGTGATCGACTACAAGGCCGAAGACGTGCTGGCCGGCCTGAAGCGCGAATGCCCCAAAGGCGTGGACGTGTACTTCGACAACGTGGGCGGCGACATCCTCGATGCCGTGCTGACGCGCATCAACTTCAAGGCACGCATCGTGATTTGCGGCGCGATCAGCCAGTACAACAACAAAGAAGCGGTGAAAGGCCCGGCCAACTACCTGTCGCTGCTGGTGAACCGCGCGCGCATGGAAGGTTTTGTGGTGATGGATTACACCAAGGACTACGGCAAGGCCGCGCAGGAAATTGCCGGCTGGTTGGCCAGTGGTCAGGTGAAGAGCAAAGAGGATGTGGTGGAAGGGCTGGAAACCTTCCCGGAGACCTTGTTGAAGCTGTTCAGCGGGGAGAATTTTGGCAAGTTGGTGTTGAAGGTTTAAACGCCCCTGCACGGCACCGATGGCCCGGCACATGCCCTTGTAATCGGGTTCACCCGCGAAAGGGCCGGGCCTGCCGGCCAATTTCCACCGGCCGCCCACCGTTGCCGCCGCCACCGTATTCGCGGGTAAACCCGCTCCTACACGGATCGGGGGCGCAGCCACATCAATGGTTCGACACAGGCATCGGTGGACCGAAAGGGCCAGGCCTGCCGGCCAATTTCCACCGGCTATCCACCGTTGCCGCCGCCACCGTGTTCGCGGTGACACACATCGGTGGCTGGGCACAGCCCGTCGTAGGAGCGGGTTCACCCGCGAAAGGGCCAGCCCTGCCGACCAATTTCCACCAACCGTCCACCGTTGCCCCCGCCCCCGTATTCGCGGGGGACACACATCGATGGCTCGGCACAGCCCGTCGTAGGAGCGGGTTCACCCGCGAAAGGGCCAGCCCTGCCGACCAATTTCCACCGGCCGTCCACCGTTGCCGCCGCCCCCGCATTCCCGGACACACACATCGAGGCTCGGCACAGCCCGTCGTAGGAGCGGGTTCACCCGCGAAAGGGCCAGCCCTGCCGGCCAATTTCCACCAGCCGTTCACCGTTGCCGCAGCTACCGTGTTCGCGGTGACACACATCGATAGCTCGACACAGCTCGTCGTAGGAGCGGGTTCACCCGCGAAAGGGCCAGGCCTGCCGACCAATTTCCACCAGCCGTCCACCGTTGCCACCGCTCCCGTATTCGCGGGAGACACACCTCGATGGCCCGGCACAGCCCGTCGTAGGAGCGGGTTCACCCGCGAAAGGGCCGGGCCTGCCGGCCAATTTCCACCGGCCGTTCACCGTTGCCGCCGCTACCGTATTCGCGGGTAAACCCGCTCCTACACACGGATCGGGGGTGCAGCCACATCAGGGGTTCGACACAGGCATCGGTGGTTCGGCACAGGCCCTTGCTGGACAGCCGCAGGTTAATTACCCACGGATCTCCGCCACGACCGCTGCCAACGCTTGCGCAGGGTCTGCAGCCTGGCTGATCGGCCGGCCGATTACCAGGTAGTCCGAACCGGCATCCAGTGCCTGACGCGGGGTGAGGATGCGGCGCTGGTCATCCTGCGCGCTGCCCGCCGGGCGAATGCCCGGGGTCACCAATTGCAGCGAGGGGTGCGCCGCCTTCAGTGCCGGGGCCTCGAGCGCCGAGCACACCAAACCGTCCATACCCGCTTTTTCCGCCAGCGCCGCCAAACGCAGCACTTGCTCCTGGGGGTCGACATCCAGGCCAATGCCGGCCAGGTCTTCACGCTCCATGCTGGTCAGCACGGTCACGCCAATCAGCAACGGCTGCGGGCCGCTGCGCTTGGCCAGTTCTTCACGGCAGGCCGCCATCATGCGCAGGCCACCGGAGCAATGCACGTTGACCATCCACACGCCCATCTCGGCGGCAGCCTTTACCGCCATGGCGGTGGTGTTGGGAATGTCGTGGAACTTGAGGTCCAGGAACACTTCGAAGCCCTTGTCACACAGGGTTTCGACAATGCCCGAAGCGCTGCTGGTGAACAGCTCCTTGCCAACCTTCACCCGGCACAGCGCAGGGTCAAGCTGGTCAGCCAGCTTCAGGGCGGCCTCACGGGTAGGGAAATCCAGGGCGACGATCAGGGGCGTCTGGCAGGCGGACATGGGCAGGGTCTCTTGGCAAGTCGAAAACGGCGCGCATTGTAAACGAAGTGGCGCAGGCTTTGGGGCCCGCAGGTCACGGAATTGGCCCAACAAGGCCTGGCACCTATAATTGAACCAACGGAACGGGCAATTGCTCAAAATTCATGTAACCGTTGCCCACGGCCCGATCTAAGGAGAACGACAATGCCCTGGTATGCCTGGCTGATACTCATCATAGCCCTCGGCTCGATTGTCGGCGGGTTGATGCTGCTGCGCGACACGGCCAAGAAACTGCCGCTGACCGAAGAACAACTGCGCAAGGTACATGAGCGTAATGCCGAAGCGGATGCCAAGGACGCGCAGGACCGCTAAAGGCCGGGCCAGGGCATCACCCCGGCCCCTGCCCGCTTACTCCACCATCACCTTGTCCCGGTTGCGCTCCAGCAACGCATTGCCTATCCCCTTTATCTCCAGCAGCTCATCCACCGAAGCAAACGGCCCATTGGCCTCGCGGTAGGCCACGATAGCCTCCGCCTTGGCCTTGCCAATGCCGTTCAGCTCCTTTTGCAGGGTGAGTGCATCCGCCGTGTTCAAGTCCAGCCTTGGCGCCTGCTGTGCCTGGGCCTGGGCCACCACTGGCACCGGTTCGGGCACAGCCATGGTGCTGGCCGGGGCGGCGCTCAGGGAGAACGATAGACTGGCGAACAGCGGCAGCAGCAGGTACGACAGAACGTTATTGCGCATGGTCAACACTCCTTGGGTTGGTCATTTTCCAGCAACCGCTTTCCTTCGGCTGCGCAACCAACCCTAGCGGGTAACCCGGCCGCACAATACCCAACTACCCCGGCGAATGGTTACCGAATCGGTCAGCAAAACGGTCAACTTCGCCCACCCATCAACCGTGGCCGTTTACGCCCCGCTCGGCCCGGCCCTGAACGCACAAGGCCCTGGCCTTGTAGCTGTAGCCAAATCCCCGTTTGTCCGATACCCGCTGCCCACCATTGCCCGGCCATTCTCCTACAACGCCCGCCGAACAAGGCCCGCCCGGTAAACCGCCCTTCCCCAGTCGGTAAGCTTCCCCCCGGCAAACTGGCACGCCATTGCCCGCCTGCTAGATTGTTGAGCAATGGAAACCGGCCTGCTTCAAGGACCCGAGCAAGAGGATCACTGCCGTGCCCCTCAAGACCCTGACTGTTTTCGGTACCCGCCCAGAAGCCATCAAGATGGCCCCGTTAGCCCTGCAACTGGCCCAGGACAGCCGCTTCGAAGCCCGCGTGTGCGTCACCGGCCAGCACCGGCAAATGCTCGACCAGGTGCTGGAGCTGTTCGGCATCAGCCCCGATTACGACTTGAACATCATGAAAGCCGGCCAGGACCTGACCGGTGTGACCACTGCCATCTTGCAAGGCATCCGACCGGTGCTGGCCGCGTTCAAGCCCGACGTGGTGCTGGTGCACGGCGACACCGCCACCACCTTTGCCACCACTCTGGCGGCTTACTACCAGCAAATCCCCATTGCCCATGTAGAGGCCGGCCTGCGCACCAACAACCTGTATTCACCCTGGCCCGAAGAAGGCAACCGGCGCCTGACCGGGGCCCTTGCCGCGCTGCACTTCGCGCCCACCGCCACCTCGCGCGACAACCTGTTGCGCGAAGGCACCGACCCGGCGCACATCTTCACCACCGGCAACACCGTGATCGACGCCTTGCTGGAGGTGGAGCAAAAGCTGCAAAGCCCCGCGCTGAAGGCCCGTTTCGCCAGCCACTTCAGCTACCTGGCAGCCGAACGCCGGCTGTTGCTGGTCACCGGCCACCGGCGCGAGAACTTTGGTGGCGGCTTCGAGCGCATCTGCCAGGCCCTGGTGCAGATTGCGCGGCAATTCCCCGAGTTGGACGTGGTGTACCCGGTCCACCTCAACCCCAACGTGCGCGAGCCGGTCAACCGGCTGTTGGGGGATGTAAGCAACATCCACCTTGTCGAACCGCTGGATTACCTGCCGTTCGTTTACCTCATGACCCGGGCCTATGTGATTCTGACCGACTCGGGTGGCATTCAAGAGGAAGCACCGGCCCTGGGCAAACCGGTGCTGGTGATGCGCGACACTACCGAGCGCCCGGAAGCCGTGGCGGCAGGTACGGTCAAGCTGGTGGGCACCGAAGTGGCATCGATTGTACGGGCGTTGAGTACCTTGCTGACCGATGAGGCGGCGTATCGCGAAATGAGCTTCGCCCATAACCCCTATGGCGATGGCAAGGCCTGCGCGCGCATACGCGAAGCCCTGGCCACCTGGACCAGCCCCCACCGCTCAATGTAGGAGCGGGTTCACCCGCGAATACGATATCCGCAGCCCCGCTAAACCCCCAGTAAAAACTGGCCAGCAGCCCCACCCCGACCTGAGCCCACCCCCGCTCGACGTAGGAGCGGGTTCACCCGCGAATACGATATCCGCAGCCCCGCTAAACCCCCAGTAAAAACTGGCCAGCAGCCCCACCCCGACCTGAGCCCACCCCCGCTCGGCGTAGGAGCGGGTTCACCCGCGAATACGGTAGCTGCAGCACCGCTGAACTCCCAGTAAAAACTGGCCAGCAGCCCCCCTTCCGCGTGTAAACCCGCCCCAACAACGGTCAACAATCACCGCGTAGATATTTGCCTTGGAATGCACATTCCGCACGTCAGACTTTCCTGAAACCCCGCCCCACCTCTTCAGCTCGGGCAACCAAGCGAACTATCCTACGCGCCAGTCAGAAGCAGCTGAATTGTCGGGGAAATGTCTCAGGGATAACGTCACCGGGTCGCCATGTTGGTGACCGGGTGTGAGAACCTGATGCGAGCTACCTGACTTGCCTGTCATGGCAGTCGTACGCGGGCAGACTTCGGTCTGGCCGAGCTTTGTAGCTCCCTCGGTTTCTCACCCCGTGTACGACTGCCGCCCTGGTCCGTGAGAAAGATCTGCGTGGCAGTTCCACCTATCAGGAGCAACTACCATGAAAAACAACAACCAATCCCCCCTCCTCACCGCAGGCATCGAAACCTTCCTCGAAGCCGGCAACCCCACCCTGGACCTGCTGCGCGTCCAACCCGGCATCCCCGTCGATGACGCCTATGAACACGTCTCCGTCCTGCTGGGCTACTGCAAGCACTTGGTACGCGAAGGTGACATGGAAGACGACCACAAGATGCTGGGCGCAGCGGATTACCTGCTGGCCACCGCAAAAGCCCTGATGAACGACATCGAGATTGCGAAAAACAGGCACCACTGAAGGGAATGACGCGAGACCAGGCGAGGCTACGCCTCGCTTGCAGTCGAAGAAATGGGCTTCATCAGGCCAGTCGTGACGAGGGCAAACCACTGCATTGGCCAAGCCCCCACACTGTGGGAGCGGGCGCGCCCGCGAACACCGGCACCGCCGGTGCCATCCACCCCATGCCTACAGGATCACAGCCCCCACCCGCCGCTCAAATCTCACTGCGCGGATAAACACTGATAAACGCCGAAATGGCAATTGCATCCCCATCATCCACCTTCACCCGCGGGCTCTGCCCCGAGCGTTTGATATCCGAGGCAAAATCAGCGGTCTTGAATGCCTGCTCAAGCTCGTCACCGCCCACCCCGGCATAAACGACCACCTGGGTACCGGTATTGTGCTTTTGCAGAGGCAGCTGCTTGATCTGAACCTGCACACCCGCCTTGGTCAGCGCAACGGCAATTTCCTTGGCAAAGCGCACGGCTTCCTTGTCATCCTTATGGATATTCAGCAACACCACCGGCGCCAGCGTCTTAGCCTTCAGCTCGCCCGCCAATGCCTTGAACGCATCATGCGCCTGCGGCGTCAGCGCTCTGGGCTTCAGGCTGGCCTCCAGCTTCAACCGCTCGGCCTTCTCGCGCTCCAGTTCGGCCCTGAGCGCATCGTTCTGCTCAATGAGTTGCTCGATCTCCAGCCTGGCCTGCACGTCCGACTCGTGGACGACAGTGACCGTCTGCGCCCCACGGGAAACGGGCACTTCGGCTTGCTGGTTTTTTACATCCGAGGTCATATGGGCAATGATCATCGCACTGGCGGCGATCAGCGCTGCGATTACCGCAGTGGCAGAGGCTATGGCATGGATAAGGCTGGCTGCGTCTGCTGAAATATCAGGCATAAACAACTTCTTGAAGTTAGGGATGTTCATCGTTTCACGGTCAGGCAGGCGTGCCGGGCGGATGCCACGGTACGGGTACAAGTCGAGCCAGAAGGCTAGCGAGGTCTGGCAGATTGCCATAATTTTGCAGATTTTGCTGTAAATACATGGGTTTCGCGGCCAATGTCGCAGCTCCGCTTGCGCTTGGACTTACGCTTTCTAAAGCTACCTCCGCCTTCGGAAGGCACCGCTACCCCTCAATTATCGCTGCAAAAATCTGCGGGTCCGGTGCATTTTTGGGTGGCAAACCTTACAGTCAGTGACTGACCATCGAAACCCTACGCCTTGACTGCATAGTGTGAACCCATTCACTTCCAAAACTGTCCGTCCAGCGTAAGCTGTGAAGCAATGTCGGAAACAAAAATCTGTAGGCTCAAGACTTCCCAAAACGATATCAATATGCCACCATCCATCTACGCCATTCGTCTCGAATGCGGCTAAAGGATTAGAACTTTCGATTGCATTTGCAGCGTCTTGCTTGACGCTTACGCCCTCTCGCGCTTACCCTTCCGCCCCTTAGAACAGGGAAGTGTCCGGAAGATCCGTCTGAAATCGCCTCAGGGCGAACCTTTCCTGAAGATGAATTCCGGCGTGCCTAGGCGCGCTGCATTGCTTTGCGGTCGCCATCTTGAAAGCTCGTTCGTCTCTGCAGATCCAGAAATCGGTCATCTTCGCCCTCGTGCTTCGCGAGGCACGGTCTCGTGTTGGCGATAGTCGCCTGGGAGCCTTGTGGCTGCTGCTCGAACCAGTATGCCACCTGCTTATCTTCTCCATCCTGTTTGCGATGCTCCGCGCCCGCACTGTCGCTGACGTCGAATACCCTGTATTCGTTTTAGTTGGTATGGCTCCGTTTTTGCTTTACCGAAATACGGCATTGCGCTTGATGGATAGTCTGCGCGAAAACCGTTCGCTATTCGGATACAAACAAATTAAACCGCTTGACACTTATGTCGCGCGAGTGATAGTTGAAACATGCATTAGTGCAACTGTCTACGCCATTTTGGTATTTGGCTTTGCCTGGTTCGGCTTTAACATGTCCGTACACAGCCCCCTAGAATGGATAACGACACTCGCCCTAGGGCTTTTCTTCGCGTTTGGCTTGGGCATGTTTTTCGCGATGATCACACATGCACTCCCAAGCATTAAAATAATTATCAGAATGGCATTCTTCCCGCTGTATTTTATCTCAGGCGTGTTAATTCCACCGGCCTACCTACCACCAGCGATGATGCCTGCACTTTTACTAAACCCATTTCTGCACCTGCTGGAGCTTATTCGAGCGGAAGTTCTGCCGAATTATATTCCGGTTGACGGCGTTTCCGAAGCTTATGTTGTCACAGTCACAGTAGTACTAATGTTCCTGTCGCTTGGCGCCTATCGCGCTCGCAGGATGCACCTCATTTCCACTAAGAACGGTTGAGTACGGGTCAAACGTGTTCGAGCTTAGAAACGTAACCAAGTCTTACCTGACACCCAATGGGCGCAGATACGTATTTCGTAATCTTTCGCTAGCCATTCCACCAGGTAAAAACATTGGTCTAATCGGCCGAAATGGGGCAGGCAAATCAACACTAATGCGCCTACTCGGCGGGGCTGATGTACCAGACTCTGGAAGCATTGTGACCGACCGAAGTATTTCTTGGCCTGTAGGCTTGACTGGCGGATTTCAAGGCAGCATGACCGGTCGTGACAATATAAAGTTTGTGTGTCGCATTTACGGCGCCGAGGGCGAGTCAATGCGTGAAAAAATTCGCTTTGTACAGGAGTTTGCAGAGATTGGCGACTGGATCGACGAGCCAATCAAAACGTACTCATCCGGCATGCGCTCCAGAGTCGCATTCGGGCTCAGCATGGCTTTCGATTTTGACTATTATTTGATCGATGAAGTCATGTCGGTCGGCGACGCACAGTTCAAACGAAAATGCGCCGAAGTATTCGAAGATAGATTAAAGAAATCCAACGTTGTCTTGGTCTCGCACTCGATGCCGGAAATCAAGAAATTATGCGATATCGTACTATTGGTTCGCGGCGGGGGAATCCACGTTTACGACGATGTCGATGAAGGCATCCAAGCCTATAACAGCTGACCAACCCTTTACTTAACTTTGCAACACCGCTACATATCAAGGATGCATCCAACTATGAGCAGTTCGGGCAACAAGAAAGGCTGGGGACTGGCGATCGCCATGGTAGTCCTGCCCATGGTCCTAGCGGCCGTTTATTACAGCGTTTTCGCCGTAGACCGCTATGTGAGCACCGCCCAAGTGGTAGTGCGCCAAGATGGCAACAACCAAGGTGCTCAGGTTCCTGGCTTAGCCACCCTGCTTACCGGCACTAATCCCGCCTCGCGAGAAGAAACCCTCTATTTGCGCGAGTACATCACTTCCATGGATATGATGCTACTCCTAGAGCAAGAAGTTCAATGGGTTGAAGCCTACGCAGCCCAGAGAAGCGATATATTCTTTTGGCTTGACAGCGATGCTCCTCGCGAGGACCTGCTAAAGTACTACCAACGCCTAGTATCTGCGCACTACGACGAAACAACTGGGTTGCTCCGGGTTGAAGTTCAGGCCTTCACTCCAGAGCTTTCGGAGAAGATGTTGCGTACTATTCTTCAAGCAAGCGAACACTTTGTAAACGAAGTGAGCCACAATATTGCTCGCGAGCAAATGAAGTTCGCGCAAGGCGAACTGGAAACTGCTCGAGTAAATTACACAAAACGAAAAACGCAACTACTTAATTTCCAGAACGATAACAAGGTTCTCGACGGAGGCAACACTGCCCAAAATCGTGCCACTATTATCGCTGAGTTGGAGAGCCAGTACACTAAAGAGCAAGCAGTGCTCACCGAAATGACCTTCAAGCTTCGCGGTGACGCTCCGCAGGTGCGACAGCAGAAGCAAAAAGTAGAAGCGATTACCCAGCAGCTCGTTAAAGAGAAGCGTCTACTTGTATCTTCTCCGCAAGGCTCGCAGTTGAACGTAGTAGCATCGCGCTTTCAACAACTGACGCTAGACGCCGGGATTGCAGAAGAGACCTACAAAAGTGCTGTAGCTGCGCTGGACAACGCCCGGATCGAAGCGAGTAAAAAAATTCGGACACTCGTTACTGTAGTGAGCCCAAACACCCCTCAATTGGCACTGTATCCCGAACGCCTGTACAACCTGGCAACCATCTTGCTCGGTCTACTGATGCTATACGGTATTACCCGCTTCATCCTGGCTTCCATCGAGGATCATCGTGATTAAACTTCAGCCTGTGTCCAAGATATTTAACCTGAAACTGGCGGCACTGGCCTTGGCGACCGTTGGTCTTGCCGGTTGCGGCGGTGCCATATCGGGGGCCGGCCCATACAAAGGTGAAATCGAAAGCAAAAATGAGGCGTACAATCTCGTCGACATTAATGCAAATACGATTTCCCCTTATATGCGCGGTGTTGAGCCTCCTCCTCTGGCAACAGTTAGCAAGCCTGTTTCACCAGAGGTTCGCCTAATGCCTGGAGATACTCTGAACGTATTGATTGCCGATACGGCTCCGGAGGGATCCGCCCTGTTTGCTCCTCTCGCGAGCGGTGGAACCCAGTTGAAATCGCGAATTGACACTCAAGGTATGCTCTCCCTGCCATATGTAGGCCGGCAGTTCGTCGGAGGGATGACGCTCAACCAGGTTGAGGACATGATTCGACGCCAATTGAAAGGCATAACTACAGATGTCCAGACACATGTAGAGCTTGTTGGTGACCTATCTGGCTCTGTATTGGTGGCAGGCGCAGTAAAAAGCCCAGGACGTTTCAGCACCCTGCAGGGTCCGTTGACTTTGCTAGATGCAATCAACCAAGCTGGCGGCCCTGTTATCGAACCACACTTGGTCAACGTCACTGTGCGTACCGGAAGCCAAGTTCAGCAGTTCAACTACGAGGACGTGCTTGCTGGCAACAACATGGTTTTGCGACCAAATTCTGAAGTAGTGCTCGACAGAGCTCGTCAGCGCTTCGTAGCCATGGGGGCTGTCACTGAACCTGGACTGAAGGATTTGCCCAGCCAGCATACAACCCTGCTGGATGCACTGGGAAGTGTTGGCGGCCTGCGAGAAGCCAATGCAAACCCTGAGGGTGTTTTCGTCTTCCGCATGGCAAGCGGTGCAAGCAAGCCAACTGTCTTACGGTTGAACATGCGCGATCCGGCCGCCATTTTCTATGCCCGCCAGGTTATGATCAAACCAGACGATACGATCTACGTAACCAACGCTGCAGTTTATGAGTGGCAAAAAGTTATTTCGCCTATAGTTCAAACGATGATTCTTGGGCGCTCCGTTGGTGCGTACCAGTAAAAATTAATATTATTTCCGGCAGCCCAGCTGCCGGATTGCAAATTTGCTGACCGCTCCAGTAAGGGATGCATGGACCCCGCGATGAATGGAATCTACATACTAGTTGACCCGTTCAACCGAAAAGACAGTGGTGTCACCACATATACCCGCTATGCATCCGAGCAGTTAGCAATCCTTGGATTGACAGTCAAGGTCATCGAAAAGGGACTGGAAGAGACACTCGAGGCTTTTCGCCTTCGTGTGCGCGATGAAGTAGAGCAAACTCCCAACATCTTGTGCGTCGAGGCACCGGAGTCCCTTAGCAGCACGCGCTTTGTTGCTAATAATATTCCGCTACACATCAGACTTCATTGTTCCAGGAGTTTGGGCGCAGTTGTTCAAGGCTTACCATTTAGCAAAGAGGAAGTCCATTTCGAGAAAATCGAGATTGAACGCTCGAATTTCTTAAGCTCTCCGTCCTGGGCGTCATTTATTGCCAGCAAAGAGCTATTTGGATTCAAGAAAACTCCAAACGTTTTCCCAAATCCTGCCGCCTCGAATGCTAAACCACAGTTAGCGCAAAAAAAATATGACGTTACGTTCGTTGGGCGCTACCAGAAGCTCAAAGGCACTTCCACTCTGGAGCAACTTGCCAGCAATCTTCCCGACCTAAAATTCGCCATCGTATGCCCGCCAATCGATGCGGCTCCAGCAGCCAACAATATGGCTTTTTTAGATGGCACCTCTATGGACAAGGATGAAATTTACGCGCTCTCAAACGTAGTAATTATTCCAAGCCTGTTCGAAACATCGTCAATGGTCGCCATCGAAGCGCTAACACGCGGGTGTCACGTAGTACTTTGGCAACACCTTGGGGTGGTCGAGTACTTTTCCAACTTGGCAGAGCTTATCCCTGTCAAGCCCGGTGACATCCAGAAGTTTTCGGACAAAATCTCGAAAACCTACAAATTACCTAGGACAGTTGAGAACTTTGGCCTTACCGCTCAAATAAACCTAGCGTTCAGAAATGGTCTCACAGAGACACTCAAAGGGGGAAAGAAGGTTTCTCTGACCACCAGGCCCGAAAAGCGCATTGAAAAACATCTAAAAACCTTGGTCAAAAGCCAACTAAAAAATATCATGAAGAAAAAACAGTCCCCCTTTGTAAAAAAAACTAAAAAGCTATTTCTGCATCCTATCGATTTTTTTCGCGACTCCACAGAAGCGAAGTACATCAGGAGGAAACTTCAGGAGCGTCGATTGAAGCAATTGACGCACCTAAAGATTGAGTTCAAAGATCACCCAATAATCGCAGAAAAACCTGCGGCTCCCGTTACCGTCATAGTGAAATCCCCTACAGTGAAAGCCATAGTGGACAACGCCCAACCGAAGCAAAAAAAGGCAATTTTGGAAAATTACATCACTTCAATTAGCGATGAAGGTCGTATTGAGTTTAAAGTACGCCCCGCCAAACCCAAGGGATATGGGACAGCTTTTCTTCACCAAAGCGATGTCGACCCCGAGCTGGTTCTATCCATTCTCGATAAGCTGAACACGTATGATGATTTCATGTATGTGAATACGGAGAGAATGCAGCTGGGTACCTTTGACATCTCAGAAGATCAGTCGCCACTTTCCATAATCAACAGGATTGACGCAAAAAACAAAGGCAACCTGGCAGAAATCAATTTTTTGATTATGCTAAACGCCCCTGCCAACCTGTGCTACGCCCTGAGATACTCAGGAACTGACCAGAGAATCATTCTGATCAAAACTGAGGAAGATTTGGTAGTTAATCCTGAGGCAGTGGATGTTGTTATCACTCTCTTCCCCGAGGAAGAAGCCACTAGCCTGAGTCGTTTAATCACTCTAGAAGCGATTGACGACATCCCTGTAGCCATCCGACGAGCCCTGCAGGAAGGTTTCCCTCGTAAGAAAGACATGCTACTGCCAGTCCTTATGAACGAAGAGGCGAAATTCGATAGATCGGAGTTTTTCAATTTTGATCATCGCTACTACCAAGGTGTAATGAAAATACGCCCGGTTGATCATGCCGCATCAACCAATATGATCGAGATTTATGAAGACCTTGCTAAGTCGACAGTTGGCTTTGCATTACTGGAATCGGTTTATATGAGGTATCGCTCACAATGCGAGGCCGTCGAACAAGGTGGTTCGCCTCTCAACCTCATTAAAGCCTGCTTGAAAGATGGAGTGATGATTGATGTCCAGGAAGTATAAGATAGTCCATATCTCTCAGACTCCGCTGGTGGCTGCCCCCGCGAAAGTCGCGCTCGCCCAGCGTCTGATTGGTCATGACTCCATCGCCATTGCGCTGAACGATTACCCCAACAACGGCCCACTCTTTCAAAAATTTATTGAAGATTACATCGTTGAAACCGAGTTCACCAAGCCACTGATTGATGCTGCTATTCGCGAAGCGGATATTATTCAAATTCACAACGATCTACCCCCCGCTTGGGCTGAGCGCCTGATTCACGCCAACCAAGCAGCAAAATACTTTTACCAAGTCCACTCTCCCCTGAGAGAAGGGCCGCTTTATGTGCCACGCCAGAATGATATCAATCTACCATTCCTGGCCAATTTTGTAGTGGGACAATTCCAGCCCAGGATCCATAACAATCATATTTTTGTCCCAAACATCATTCACGACACGCCCATGGCGAGCATCAGGCAAAAAGGTGAGAAGCTTCGAGTTATCTTCAGCCCAACTCACTTAAGGCCTGGCCGCTGGAACAACAAGTATGTGGCAGAGCTTGAAACAGCGATGAACTCGCTTGTTAGCCTCGGCAAGATCGAAGCTGTGGTACCTGACAAACCTGTTTCTCCAAAAGTTTTGATGGCAGTACGAAAGACGTGCCACGTTACTATTGATGAGATTGCCACTGGCGGATTCCACCAGGTATCAATTGAAGGTCTAGCAGCTGGCAACGTCACAATTAACAGGGCGGACTACTTCAGTAAGGCAGTATTTTCGACATTCGCCGACGGCAACAAGCCTCCATTTTTCTATGCCACAGGTGAGTCGATCGCTGACACGCTTCATGAATTAGCGAATGACTGGAAGAAGACCGCTGAACTTCAAGAAGCAAGCCTGGACTACTTCAAGTCCTACTTGACCCCAGAAAAAATGGCTAGGGTGTTCGATAACGCTTATGAAAATTTTTAAATCTATTTCGTCTCTGAAAAATCGCGAGAAAGGCAAACGTGCCTTTATCTTGGCAAATGGCCCTTCTATTCTTTCAGAAGACCTTTCTCTTCTGAAAGGAGAAGTGACCATTGGCATGAATGCCTCCACCATGCTGGAAGAGCAGCATGGTTTCACCACTGACTATTATGTGCTCTCGGACAAGCGCTTCTTGACGCACCCCGAGAAAAGCCATTTCGGCACTACCGACCTCGACCCCAAGACGATTCGAATCCTTCGCGAAGAGCTTCGTGAAGTTGATGATAGAACACTTCCGAACAAGAGCTACTACGTCCCAGCTCTCCAGCGGGACGGTTTTTCAAGAGATATTCGCGCCGGCTATTTCTTTGGCTGCACGACGACTATGCTTGCCATTCAGTTCGCCTACTATCTCGGCATCAAAGACATTTATCTACTCGGCTGCGACCTCAAGTACTCGGCTGAGTCGCCCCGTTTTTACAAAGAAAGCAACCCGCAACTGGAAGATAGCTTCACCAGTATTCAGATCTGGAATATTGCAAACGCTAATGCCATCATGAACAAAGAGGGGAAACGCATAGTCAACTGCAGCAAAGCGTCTTTCTTGCGCCCCTATCTAGATTACGAGGAATTCTCTTCACTGTTCGGGAAACGGGTGGTAGCCGCATGAAGTTCATGGAGAATAAGAACGAAGCTTCGCTGGCGCTAAGAAGACTATACCAACTTAAAGCCAACACAAGAATCGACCAAGCTCAATTTGAATCTTTAATGGAGAAAACTTCATACTTTGGATTCGTCGACATTGAGATTGATGATATCTTATTCTCCATGTTCAGCAACAATGATGACTTCGTTGCTCGCACTTATTTCTGGCATGGAAAAAATGCGTACGAATCCACAAGCCTTAGGCTTTGGACTACGCTCGCCAAGTTGTCGTCACATGTCATCGACATTGGCTCCTACACCGGCGTCTACTCCCTAGCTGCAGCGAAAAGCAACCCTAAGTCTAAAGTCTTTGCTATAGAGGCTTTAGACCGGGTTTACTCCCGCCTGCTCGCCAATAAGCGTGCCAATGGGGCATCCAACCTCAAGTGCTTCAATATAGCCATTACGGATGGCAGTCCAGAAGTAGAGCTATTCATTTACTCTGGTGAAGACATTCTCGTTTCTGGCTCGACTACAGTTTCAGAAGTAACTGATCGCTCACCAGTAGAAAGCCGTATTGTCCGGGCCACCAGCCTTGATAAATTTGTGCAGGATCAAAACATCCCCAGAATCGAGCTTCTGAAAATTGATGCGGAGGGTGCTGAGCACCTTATCCTTAGCAGCGCGCAGAACATTATCGGAGCATCTAAGCCTGATATTATATGCGAGCTACTACCCACATCTCTAACTGAAACGATTCATGCCTCACTGAAGCCACATGGCTACAGATATTATAGAATATCGGAGTCATCTCTAATCCTGACTGAAACTCAGACTCCTCCAGCGTCGATTGAGCCACCAGACTTCAATATTCTGATGACCACCATGAGCGCATCGGAATTAGAGCAGGCACTTCCATTTTTGACTTTCGAACACCTAGATTAACGGGCGACCCTAAACATGATCCAAATTTCTCAACATATCAAATGCTCTAACGACAGCCCATTTGTCCTCTTCGGAGGCATCAACGTATTGGAGTCCGAAGACCTCGCCCTGACTGCTTGCGCTGAATATGTACGTGTCACAGAAAAGCTTGGCATTCCATATGTTTTCAAAGCCAGCTTTGACAAGGCTAACCGGTCCTCCATCCATTCCTATCGCGGGCCAGGCATGGAAGAAGGCCTGCGAATTTTCGAGAAGGTAAAATCTGAGTTCGGCGTACCTATCATTACTGACGTTCACGAGATTTATCAAGCTGCTCCTGTTGCAGAAGTTGTAGACATCCTTCAACTCCCAGCGTTCTTGGCTCGCCAGACCGACTTGGTCCTCGCTTTGGCCAAGACAGGGAAGCCGGTGAACATCAAGAAGCCTCAGTTCTTGAGCCCGTCACAAATGCAGAACATCGTGCATAAGTTCAAAGAAGCAGGCAACGATCAATTAATTCTTTGCGATCGTGGTTCGTGCATGGGCTACGACAACTTGGTAGTCGACATGCTTGGGTTCGGTGTGATGAAGCGCACCTGTGACAATCTGCCAATCATTTTTGACGTCACCCACGCACTCCAGAACCGCGACCCATCTGGTGCCGCATCGGGTGGTCGCCGCGACCAAGTAGTAGACCTTGCACGCGCGGGCATGGGCGTCGGTCTTGCGGGACTTTTCCTTGAGGCCCATCCCAACCCAGACCAAGCCAAATGTGACGGACCAAGCGCCCTGCCGCTAGATAAGCTGGAACCATTCCTGATGCAGATTAAAGCACTTGATGATCTGGTTAAATCATTCCCACCCCTGCAAATCTCGTAAGCAGATCTTAGGTAGCAAGGATTGTGAACATGCCAAGCTCTGAACAACGGATCGCGATCGTTATCCCAGCCCGATTCGGCTCAACACGCTTGCCAGGTAAACCGCTGGCCGATATTGCAGGAAAGCCAATGGTACAGCACGTTTACGAGCGTGCTCTTCAGGTTGCTAACGCAAATGATGTAGTCATCGCTACCGACGATGAACGTGTCGCAGAAGCGGTACGCGCATTCGGCGGAAAATACGTTATGACTTCACCGGATCACCCTTCTGGTACTGATCGACTAGCAGAAGTGATGCGTGAGGTTGATGCAGATATCTACATTAATCTCCAGGGGGATGAACCGCTAGTACGTCCGGCTGATATTGAGTCCCTAGCCGCAGGCATGCTTGCCGACGCTGGAGTGAGCGTTGGAACGCTTTGTCACCCGATCGACGAACAGGAGGCTAGAAACCCCAACACCGTGAAGGTTGTGCTTGCCACTAACGGTAACGCATTGTATTTCAGTCGCTCGCCAATCCCTTACCCGCGAGACAAAGAAGCGACTTCTTATTTGAAGCACGTTGGTGTCTATGCGTATAGGCGTGATGTAGTTGCGCAGTATTCTACACTACCCCAACCAATGATGGAGCATGCTGAGAAGCTTGAGCAACTTCGTCTAATGGCTGCTGGATATTGCATTCGAGCCTATATAGTCGAACCGACAGGACCTGGCGTAGATACGCCAGAGTGCTTAGAACACGTCAGAGCTATCATCACCGGCCAACAACCTACACCCAAACCGACTCTCAAAGATATCCGTTTAGTCATCACCGACGTTGATGGTGTTCTAACTGATGGTGGCATCTACTATGATGCTACGGGAGAATGCATTAAACGCTTCCATGTGCGTGACGGACTGGGAATGCGCATGCTAGAAGAGAACGGTGTACGAGTTGCAGTGCTGTCGGGTCGTGACTCTGCTACCTTACGAAAACGCGTGTCTGACTTAGGTATCAGTCTGTGCCAATTTGGGGTTAAAGATAAGCACAGTGCCTGCATGCAATTGATGGATGAAGCAGGTGTAACATCTGCGCAAACAGCATGCATTGGTGATGACAGTATTGACCTACCAGCCTTCTCAGCTTGCGGCATTTCTTTCGCTGTAGCGGATGCCCCTATTTACGTGAAGGCAGCAGCGACTCAAACGCTACTGGCCAGCGGGGGAACAGGGGCTTTCCGTGAGGTGGCCGATGCCATTCTATGCGCCCAAGATAAAGAAAGTGTGCTCAGCACAGCATTAGGTTATGCCAAGGTAATGAGCGCTATGGCTCAATAACAAGGCGCATGAGGGAGAGTAATTCTACTTTCCCCATGCTTTTCAAAGGAAGCCAATACTAGAGTTGGCCTAGCTTACAGCACGCCCTTTTGCCCAGAAATCAATAATGTCGAATAGCCGGTGTTTATTGATAGTGGTCTCGCTATGCCCACCGCCAGTGAACTCTCGACTGTAGCAAATTTTTAAATCTGTAAGCGATCCAATGAGCTTGTTAACAGCCGCCACATCTGCGGGATAATCGCCATGCTCAATATGTATCTTTGGCTTAACGTCAAAACGATAAACAAAGTCATTTAAATCAACCCAAGTATCTCCAATCGCCCGAATTTGCCTCTCCCAGTTTTGCAAGGAGTGACGACGGGTACTTGCATAATCAATTTGGGGATTTATGGAGACTACACCTGCAACACCAAGCGTAAACCCAAAATAAAGCGCAGCATATCCGCCCATAGAAGAGCCGATCATATATACATCGGACGCTTTAAGCCCGCGCGACTCTAGCTGCTCATTAATAAACTTAATATGCCTAATATACATAGAGGACGTACTATCCCCCAGGTAGTAATGCTGCGAGTCATCCTTGAAAATCATGTATAGATCTTCGCAGCCTCCCGCATGACGCTCAAAAAACCATGACCAACGCTCATACTTACCGGGATTCATGCTCGAAAACGAAATTACTGCTCGTTTGGGATTAGCCCCAGACATCACCAAAGCTTCAACACCATTCCGCTGAATTTCATATTTCAAAATATCAACTTTGGATAATTCCGCCTGCTTTATATTCGTATTATTTGGCGATTCAACGGCGTTCATCATGTCTCATCTCTATACAGATCAACTTAAAACAGCATTATTGAAAGCGGATCTCAGCATCCTTAATGCAACCACCACTTCACTCCACTCGAATATAGATCATTATTCGAGCGTGGAAAAGCAGGGAGTGAGAAATGAGCGTGGAGGAGTGCCGACAAAGCCAGCATTTCCGGAGGGGTGGGGGGGGGAAGGGGAAATGCCCAGGCAGCGCACCAGAGCGCACGCTGCCAAGACAAACAAGACCGCCTACAAGGTCTAAGACCGATCAGTCAAAAATCTCAACAACCCCCACAACAGCGCCTTCACCGTCAGTTACAGCCAACGCCCGAATTTTGTTGTCCAGCATGTAGGCCTCAGCCTCAGAAAGCTGAGAATCCTCGCGAATAGTGTGTGGGCTGGCGGTCATGAACTGCTCAACCGAGGCTTGAATAACGCTCTCGTCCTCCAGAAGCGCCCGACGCAGGTCGCCGTCCGTAACGATACCGACCAGCTTGTCGTTATCCATCACCACCGTCATGCCCAAGCGGCTACGAGTCATGACCAGCAAGCAATCATGGAAGCTGGTAGACGGTGAAACAACAGGTGCCGGGGAGTGCATGACGTCACAAACACGGGTCAGCAGCTTGCGACCCAGGCTGCCACCGGGATGGTAGCGGGCGAAGTCCATTGGCTTGAACTGGATAGCCTCAATCAGCGCCACTGCCAGTGCATCACCCATGGCCATAGTCGCCAGCGTCGAAGTGGTGGGGGCCAGATTGTTCGGGCAGACTTCACGCTCAACCGAAATGTCGAGCCAGATGTCTGCATGCTTGGCCAGTGTAGATTTGCCGTTCCCAGTCATGGCGATGATCTTGTTACCGAAAGACTTCAGGCTAGGAATCAGCTTGATCAGCTCTTCGGTCTCGCCGCTGTAGCTGATCAGGATCAGCACATCGATTGGCTTGAGCATGCCCAGGTCGCCGTGGAAGGCTTCGGCCGGGTGCAGGAAAAAGCTGGGGGTGCCAGTGGATGCGAAGGTGGCGACCATCTTCTGGCCGATCAGGCCAGATTTACCCATGCCGCACACCACGGTACGCCCCTGGCAACCAAGGATCAGTTCAACGGCGCTCTGGAACTCGCCATCCAGGCGGTCGGCCAACTGAGTCACGGCTTGAGCTTGAGCGATAAGGGCTTCTTTGGCGATGCTGAGGTGATTCATTTTCGTCCCTGACGACAGCGAATGTATACGAAGGCGCGAATGTTAAGGTTTTTACAGCTGGAAGCATAGTGCGGAAGCCCCAGTCTCAGAGCAATCTGACTGACGGCGACGCCAACAGAACAGAGAACTAAGCACCGACTTTGCGCCAATGATGGCATTGAGATATCAAATTTAATCTGTTTCTTCACACCCCAGCCTCAGCAGGCTTTTACACCCGGCAACCAGTTAACTAACTTCGTAGGAGTGCCTTATACACGGTGCCAACTCGGCCTGATTGCCCGTGAACGCCCTAGCCATTGGACTCGTTCTGACGCAAATCATTAAGTGATTAGACGTGGATACCACAACTCTCGGACGATCGATGAAGGCTTGTTGCCTATGCAGACCCTCGGCCTGTTCGGCGCGCCGGCAGATAAATACTGGTGGAGCTACTCCCGCGCAACGACAACAAAAAAGTGGGATGCATCGCTTGGCCTTGCACAAACCCCACCCCCAGCGGCAACCCTTGAACCACAAGGCGTTCAGCCCTCCCCCCCCCTCCAAATCAATATCTTGTTGTAACTTTTCGTTGTACACAGGCCGCTCATACAGCAGCATACCCCCCTTTCTCAGCTTCAAATTGGACGTATGGCAGTGGCAACATGGATGTTATGAATCCTCCTACACGCCGGCACGTAGCCAGCAAAACACACTACCGCTGGCAAAGCGCCTCTCTCGAAAGTCATCTTCACGCTCTAGTCCCACAATGGGAAGGAAAGACGCTGGAGATTACGACCGAGGTGCTGGGCGGTAATGCTTCGTTCGTGAACTACGTACGCCACCATCGGCTACAGGACCCTTGTACCGGTCAACCTGTAGAGGTCGTGGAAAAATCGATTCGCAAAATAGCGTTTATCGGCAGCCAGGAGGCGCGCTTTCACCGCGCAGATGGCATGCTGACCGGCAGCATACATTTTCACTACCCCGCCTGCCTGGGGGTTATTGAAACACCATGGGAAAGCTTGATCTTCACCGAGTTCGTACGCGGCAAGCCCCCACGAATGCACAAGATCGGCAAACCGCTGGCGCTAGGTATTGCAGAACTGGAGACGTTAAGCCATGACTATCTACAAGCGCAGCCACTTGTAAAGGTACCTCTGCTTTGGAGCATGGATTTCTTCAGGCCTTGGTTCCAACTTCGCCCACGCTTCAATTTCTCCCGGTGTTTGCCTGGATTGGTGAAGCTTGGGCTCGAAGACGAAAGGTTTGCTGGACTTGCCGAGCGCTTCAAGGCATTTGTGCCGTTGACCCGAAAAATGGCAGCCAAAGCACGGCGCAGCGAGCGCTGCATCAGCCACATGGATTACCTGCAAAAAAATCTCTTCGTCGACAAGAGCCAATTGCACCTGATCGACTGGAGCGAGGTAAAGGTTGGGCGCATAGGCTTTGACGGCGGGGCCTACCTGGGCAGCCTGTTCCGGCGCAAAGACATGAAGGTATTCCTGGCAGCACAGGCAGAGTTCATAGAGGCTTACCGAGCTGCCCTGCCGGAGCGCTTCGATGTGGAACGGGCGCTAAGGAACTTGCGCTACGTGTTTCTCCTCACGGCGCTGTTCCATTGCTTGCGTCCAGAAACGGTCGCTGAGTACAAGGAGCGCGACCGGATGGCGTTGCTGCTGGAGAAATACAACTATTTGCTGGGGATGCTGGATCAGGAGTAAATGAGCTTTTGTACCCACCGGGGAAAAAGCTTCGCGGGTAAACCCGCTCCTACAGGCGTGCGTTACGTTCCCCAGCGGTGTGGTACGCCGCGGTTTCGGGGAGTTTGCCGGAATCAGATGTCATTTTGATTCCATAGGTCATCATCTGCACATATCGTCTAATTTCTTTTCGCGATTTTTGCTCAGCGGCACGCCTACAAATGTGAATTTGTATTAAGATTCGCCATCCTTTGTTTCCACCGGACCCGCAGGGCTATAGGCCCATGCCGCCCCTTTGCTGAATGGATGCCGCTCCACGTATATGGACGACGCTTCGCCCCGCCCTCGCCTGCTGATCCTGTCAAAAGGAGCTCAGCGCATCAGTACGTTGCCTGCCTTGCTGCCCGAATTCGCGCTGCAAAGCGGTGCTGTGCGCGATATCGAGCTCGCTGATTGGGTAATGGCCTGGGGCCGCAAGCCAAGCGCCATCAAGGCAATGGCCGAGGCGCACAAGGCTGGCAAGCCCGTTCTCACGCTGGAAGACGGCTTCATCCGTTCCGTGGGCCTGGGCGCCGACGAGCCGCCCCTGTCGCTGATCGTCGATGACGTGGGCGTGTACTACGACGCTTCCCAGCCGTCCCGCCTCGAACAGTTGATCGCCACGTCCCTCGACGCCGAGCAAACCCAACGTGCCCTGGCGCTACGTGGCCTGTGGCAGCAACAACGGGTGTCGAAGTACAACGACGCACGCATCGAGCTGCCAGCGTTGCCGGCCGACTGCGTGCTGGTGGCCGACCAGACCTGTGGCGATGCCTCGTTGCAAGGTGCAGGGGCCGGCGACTTCCGGGCCATGCTGGAGGCGGCATTGGCCCGCTACCCGCATAGCACCATCGTGCTCAAGGTGCACCCCGACGTGGTGGCCGGGCGCAAGGCCGGGCACTTCGACCTGGCAGCGCTGGCCAGCAACCCGCGGGTGCAGGTACTGGCCCACAATGTTCACCCGGCCGATTTGCTGCCCCGCATGCGTGCAGTGTTCGTGATGACGTCGCAACTGGGCTTCGATGCCCTGCTTTGGGACGTACCGGTGCACACCTGGGGCATGCCGTTCTATGCCGGCTGGGGGCTGACCGACGACCGCTTGCCGGCACCTTCGCGCCGCAAACCTGTGCCGTTGGCGCAACTGATTCATGCCAGCCTGGTGGCCTACCCGCGCTATGTCTGCCCAGAACGTGGTCAGCCGTGTACGCCAGAGGTGCTGATCAACTGGCTGGGTCTGCAACGGCGGCACCGCAGCGTGTTGCCAGGCAGCGTACAGATGCTGGGTTTCAGCCGCTGGAAAGAACCGCTGGCAAACCTGTTTTTCAATGGCGCGGCCATTCGCTTCGTCAAGCCCGAGCAACCGCTGGCGCAAGACTTGCCCGTGGTGTCCTGGGGCTGCAAGCACGACACCCACCTTAGCGCCCACCCTCTGCCCGTCAACCGGGTGGAAGACGGCTTTCTGCGCTCGGTCGGCCTGGGCGCCGGCAAGGCGCGACCGTTGTCGTGGGTGGTCGATGACCTGGGTATTTACTACGACGCCACCCGGCCTTCGCGCCTGGAGCGCATCCTGGCTGAAGAGCCGTTCGACCCGCAGTTGTTAGCCCGCGCGCATGCTTTGCGCTTGGCCATCTGCGCGGCGGGGCTGACCAAGTACAACTTGCCCGGCGCCAGCTGGCAGCGCCCCTCGCATGCGCAACGGGTGATCCTGGTGCCTGGCCAGGTGGAGGGCGATGCGTCCATCCGCTTTGGCGGCAACCGTATCCGCAGCAACCTGCAACTGCTGCGCGCCGTGCGTGAGCAAAACCCTGATGCGTGGGTGTTGTACAAACCCCACCCAGAGGTATTGGCCGGCACGCGCGCCCGCGGTGACGACGAAGCGCAAACCGTGCACTGGTGCGATGAAGTGATCGGCGATACGCCACTGCAGCAATTGCTGGAAGTGGTCGATGAATTGCATGTACTGACCTCGCAGTCGGGCTTCGAGGCCCTGCTTCGCGGTGTGCCCGTGACGACCTATGGCCAGCCGTTCTACGCCGGCTGGGGGCTGACCCGCGACATGGACCTTCAAGCACCGGTGCAGGCACGGCGCAGCCGACAACTGACGCTGGACCAGCTGGTAGCGGGCACGCTGCTGCTCTACCCCACTTACGTAAGCCTGGTGACCAACCGCTTCACCACCGCCGAACGAACCTTATACGAACTACAAAATTGGCACGCCTTACCGCAGCCTGGAGCTCCCTCCCGATGGCAGGACTTGAAACGACGCTTGAGCAGTTTGTTGGGCATGAAGCGCCCGACCAACTGAATGCAAGGGCGACGCGTGGTCCGCTGCTGCGTATCCCGTCACATAATTTTCTGCTGCTTCAGGGTGTCAGTTCGCCCTTCTTCAGCCGCCTTGCCAAGGGGCTGCGGGATATCGGCCAGCGGGTGCACAGTGTGCGCTTCAACGTCGGTGACGCCCTGTACGGCCCCGGCGGCGCGCAGCTGACCTGCCCGCATGCCCCGGAAGACATGGAGGCCTGGTATTCACAGGTGTTCCGCCAACTGGATATCACCGACCTGGTGCTATTCGGCGACTGCCGCCCGGTACACCGCCCGGCCGTGACCCTGGCGCGGCTGTCGGGTATTCGCGTGCACGTGTTCGAGGAAGGCTACTTTCGGCCCTATTGGGTGACGCTGGAGCGCGACGGGGTCAACAACAACTCGCGTTTGCCACGTGACCCGCAGTGGTACCGCGATGTGGGCAAGTACATTCCGCGCTATCAGAATGGCAACCCGTTCAAGCTGTCGTTCGCCGCACGTGCCACGCACGATGTGCTGTACCACGCCGGCGGCGCGCTGAACCGGCTGTGCTTCCCGCGCTACCGCACCCATGCCCCGTTCAACGCAGCCGTGGAGTACGCCGGTTTCATTCGCCAGGGCATGCGCCTGCTGCGTGCCCGTGTGCATGACGACGCGCTGGTGGCCGAAGTGGCCCGCGAACGGCACCCCACGTTTTTGCTGCCCTTGCAACTGGACAGCGATGCGCAAATCCGCGACCACTCGCCGTTCCAGAACATGACCCAGGTGATCGAGCATGTGATCGACTCGTTCTCGCTCAACGCGCCCTTCGATGCGCGCCTGCTGGTGAAAAACCACCCGTTGACGCCCGGGCTGGTCAACTACCGCAAGGTCACCGAGCAGTTGGCGCGCAAGTACGACGTGGCCGAGCGTGTCGATTTCATGGAAAGCGGGCACATGCCTACGCTGCTCTCGCACATCACCGGCATGATCACCGTCAACAGTACCGCGGGGGCTTCAGCATTGCTGCACCACCGCCCTACCTGCACGCTGGCCGAGCCGATCTACGCGATGCCGGGGCTAACCCACCAGGGCGGGCTGGATGATTTCTGGCAGCAGCCAGAAGCGCCCGACAACACGCTGTTTCAACGCTTCCGCAACACCGTCATCCACACCACCCAGGTCAACGGCGGCTTCTACACCGCCTGCGGCATGGACATGGCCGTGGCCAACTGCCTGGAAGTGCTGATGGCGAAAACCTCAAGAATCGAAAAATACCTATGAGTTCGCATGCCTCACCCCGCTGCATCCTCATCACCGGCGCCACAGGCGGTATCGGTGGCGCGTTGGCGCCTGCCTACGCCGCCCCGGGGGTGACGCTGATCCTGCAAGGCCGGCGCCAGGACCGCCTGGCCGAAATGGCCGAACAATGCCGCGCCCTGGGTGCCCAGGTGTTACTGGAGGCCCTCGACGTGCGCGACCTGGACGCCCTGCGGGCCATGGTGCGCCGAGTGAGCGAGCAGCATCAGCCCGACCTGGTGCTGGTCGGTGCAGGGCTTAACACCGCCGTGGGCGCCAATGGCGAAGCGGAAGACTGGGACGAGAGCCGCGCCCTGATGGAAGTGAACGTGATGGCCGCCCTGGCCACCGTCGAGGCCGCCCTGCCCGCCATGCGCAGCCGTGGCGACGGGCAGATCGCCCTGTTCAGCTCGCTGGCGGGCTGGCGTGGCTTGCCGGTCACGCCGACCTACAGCGCCAGCAAGGCCGCCATCCGGGTGTACGGCGAGGCCATCCGCGACTGGCTGGCGCCGGAAGGGGTGAAAGTGAATGTGATTGTGCCGGGGTATGTGGAGTCGAAGATGTGCTTCGAAATGCCCGGGCCTAAACCTTTTCTGTGGCCCGCCGACAAAGCGGCCAGGCGTATCAAGCGCGGGCTGGCGGCGAACCAGGCGCGTATCAGCTTTCCGTTCCCGCTCAACCTGGGCACCTGGCTGCTGGGGCTTATCCCGCAGTGGCTTTCTTCGATGATCCTGCGTGGGTTGAAGTACAGTGATTGATGTTTCCATGTTGCCGGTCGCTTTGATCGGCCTGGGCTTGACCGTCGCGGTCGAGCGCCTGCTGGTTCCCCGCCCTGCCCTGCGTCGCCCGGCCGATTGCTGGCTGCTGCACACGGGGCTGTGGTGTGTGGCCTTCGGGCTGTTGTATGCACTGACGGCGCGGCCGTTGTTCAGTGGCGTGAATGTGTTGCTGCTGTGGCTGCTGATCGTGCTGGTAAGCAACGCCAAGTATCACTCGCTGCGTGAGCCGTTTGTGTGTGCAGATTTCGAGTATTTCAGCGATGCAGTGAAGTTCCCGCGGTTGTACTTGCCGTTCTTTGGCTTTGGCAAGGCCGCGCTGCTGGCGGTGGGCTTTCTGGTTTACCTGTGGGCGGGGTTGAGCTTCGAGGTGGCGGGCGCGCGGCTTGAGGCGTTGCTGCCGTTGGCGCTGGGCCTGGGCTTGCTGCGCCTGGGGCATCGGCCTGTGAAGCCGAGTTTTGATGCCGAGCAGGATGTGCGTGGCTGGGGGTTGGCGGCCAGCTTGTGGCGGTACTTCTGGGCGGCGCGGGCGCCGGTGGATCGGGACGGGCTGGGCTCGCCGTTTGCGGGTGGGGCGGCGTCGGCCTCTTCGCAGCCGCCAGTGGCCCAGGCCGGGGCGCTGCCGGACTTGGTCTCGGTGCAGAGCGAGTCGTTCTTCGATGTGCGTGGGCTGTGGCCTGGCGTGCGCCCGCAAGTGCTCGACCAGTACGACCTGCTGGCCAGCCAGGCGCTGGCCCGGGGCAAACTGCAGGTGGCGGCCTGGGGCGCCAATACGGTGCGGACCGAGTTCGCCTACCTTACCGGCATCCCTGCCGACCGGCTGGGCGTGCACCGCTTCAACCCGTACCGGGTGCTGGCCCGCCAAGGCCTGCCCAGTATCGCCGCCAGGCTCAAGGCGCTGGGGTACCGGACCATTTGCATCCACCCGTACGATGGTGGTTTCTATGGCCGCAACAAGGTGTTGCCGGCATTGGGCTTTGATGAATTCATCGATGTGAAGGCGTTCAACGCTTCGCAAAAGGCCGGGCCGTTCATTGGTGATTGCGCCGTGGCAGACAAAATCCGCGCGCTTCTGCAGGCGCCAGGCCGCACCCAGCCGCTGTTCATCCATGCGGTCACCATGGAAAACCATGGCCCGTTGCACCTGGAAAGCGTAGCCGCGCACGAGCTGCCCACCTGGTTCGACCGCCCGCTGCAACCGGGCATGAAAGACCTGGCGCCCTACCTGCGGCACATCGGCAATGCCGACCGCATGCTGGGCATGCTGCGCGACACCTTGCTGGCCCAGCCGAACGAGGCGCTGCTGTGCTTCTTTGGCGACCATGTGCCGATCCTGCCCGAGGTGTACCAGGCTGTTGGTGCGCCTGCGGGTGATACCGACTACCTGGTGTGGTCCAACCGCCGCCAGCCTGGCTGCGGGGCCAGGCCAATGCCGGTGCAGCAGCTTTCCAGCACATTGCTGGCCCATGCCCTGGCGCCGGCAACCTGCCAGGACACGCCTGTGGCCAGTGCCGGGGTAGCCTGACAACGTGGTGCGTATCGTTTTGGGATCGGACCTGTCGCCGGAGCGTGCCGCAGACCCTGCCTTGGCCCGCTTGCTGACCGAGGGGCGGGGGTCGCTGGCGTTCCTGATTGGCAATACGGCCTGCCGCTATCGCTTGCTGGGGTCGGCTATCCACTGGGACCGTGTGCTGCTGGCCTTCGACGGCGAGCAGGCACTGGGCTTTGCCGCATTCAAGCATGGCCGGCGCGGGCCGTTTGCCTGGCACTGGCGGCCGTTCGTGCGTGAGTTTGGCCTGTTGAGCGGCTGGGTGCGGTTTATCGGGTTCTGCCTGAGCGAACTGCGCGAATGGCGCTACCCGTTCTTGCTGTACGGGCTGCGGGTCAGCAAGGCCGCACGCCAGCACGGCGTAGGCTCGGCGCTGGTGCAGGCGTGCTGCGCGCACGCCGCCGGCCAGGGCTTTACCCAGGTAGAGCTGGAGGTGCCGCTGAGCAATCATCGGGCGCAGCACCTGTACCTGCATAATGGCTTTGCCCTGCGCCGCAAGCGCTGGGTGCCGTTCCCGCCGGTGCGCAACATGTGGCGGGCCGTGTAATGCACAACACGCCTCCCTTTGTACCCCACCCGCCCGAAGGTTACTCGCCACCCGATGCCCTGGTAGACGGCACCGGCTGGGTCGGCATCATGTCGCAATGGGTGGCCTGGAAGGTCCTGCACCTGCCGCAGTTCCTCGGCCCGGAAGGCCCGCCCTTCTGGCTGTGGCGCCGTGGCCGCAAGGCGCCCAAGGGGCTCAAGGCGATTGCCGGTATCGGCTACAAGCAGTCGTCGGCCCATGCCCGGGTGCTGTGCCAGCGCTGGGGGCTGCCCTACATTGCGCTGGAAGACGGCTTTTTGCGTTCTTCTTCGCTGGGCATCGAGGGCGATACGCCGATGTCCATGGTGGTCGACCCGGTAGGCATCCACTACCTGGCGGACCGCCCTTCGCTGCTGGAAAACATCCTGCAGCAGCCCGAGGCGCTCAGCGCATACGAGCTCAATTGCGCCCGCGAACTGATTGCCTTGATGCGCAGCAGCGGCATCGGCAAGTACAACAACGCCCAGGACCTGCCCGACGACGACCCGCTGGGCCGCGAGCGGCCGCTGGTGCTGGTGGTGGACCAAACTGCCGGGGATTATTCGATCCCGGGCGGCGGGCTATGCGAAGCCGACTATGTGCGAATGCTGGATGAGGCCCTGGCAGAAAACCCGGATGCCGACGTGCGCGTGCGCATTCACCCGGACTGCCTGGGCGGGCAAAAGCCCAGTTGCCTGCTGGATGCCGCGCGGGCCCGCGGGGTAACGCTGGAGGCGCGGCCGGTAGCCTGGGCGTCACTGGCCCGGCGTGCCCGGCAGGTGTACGTGGGGACCAGCCAGGCCGGGCTGGAGGCGTTGATCCAGGGTGTGCCGGTCACCTGCTTCGGGCTGCCGTTCTATGCGGGCTGGGGGCTGACCGATGACCGCATGGCCATTGCTCGCCGGCAGGCACGGCCAGACCTTGTGCAACTGGTGGCGGCGGCCTATGTGCGCTACTGCCGTTATGTCGACCCATTGAGCGGCCAATTGACCGATGCCTTGACCGTTGCCCGCCAGTTGGCCAGTAAGAAAGCCCGCGATGCTGCGTTTGCCGGCCCTACCACGGTACTGGGCGTGAAGCGGCACAAGCAGCACAACATCCGGCGCTTTTTCGCAAGCCGTTGGGGGCAGTTGCGCTTCAGCGTGGACAGCCCGCAACTGATAAGCCAGGTAGCGGCCGAACAGGGCCGGCTGCTGGTGTGGGCTGCGCGCGAGCCGGCCGGCCTGGCCGAACGTGCGCGCCAGGCGGGGGTGCCTCTGTGGCGGGTCGAGGATGGTTTCTTGCGCTCCACGGGGTTGGGGGCTACCAACAGCCCGGCGCTGTCACTGGTGCTGGACCGGGGTGGCATTCATTACGATGCGCAGTCTGCCAGCGACCTGGAGCAGCTGTTGCAGCATGGCGAATTCGACGCCTCATGCCTGGCCGAAGCGGCGCGCTTGCGGGCGCAGATCGTTGCCAGCGGCACCAGCAAGTTCAACCTGCGCAGCAATGTGCGCCCGGCGCTGCTAGGGCAGCCGGGGCAGCTGCGGGTACTGGTGGTGGGCCAGGTCGAAGATGACGCCTCGGCGCTGTGCAGCGGTGGCGGTGCCGGGTGCAACCTGCGGCTGCTGCAACAGGTGCGCGCGCGGTTGCCGGATGCCTGGATTTTGTACAAGCCGCACCCCGACGTGGAAGCCGGCAAGCGCCGCGGGCACATCGCCCCGGCACAGCTGGTGGGGCTGGCCGATCAGGTACTGGCGGGTGTGGACATCGCCAGCCTGTATGGCCAGGTCGATGCACTGCATACGCTCAGTTCCACCGCCGGTTTCGAAGCCTTGCTGCGCGGGCTGCCGGTGGTCACCTATGGCACGCCGTTCTATGCCGGCTGGGGCCTGACCGAGGACCATCAGCCCTTGCCCCGCCGCACCCGGCGTTTAACCCTGGACCAGTTGGTAGCCGGCGCCTTGTTGCGCTATGCGCGCTATGCCGACGTCCAGCAAGACCTGCCCTGCGATGCCTGGCACGCCCTCGCCTGCCTCAGCGCGCCCCACCCGGCGCCGGTGGCCTATCGGCGAGTGGCGCCGTTGCTCAACTATACCCGGACCATGCTCGGCTGTGGCCGGCCATTGGCCCCATCAAAGGACTAGATCATGCCTGTTTCGATCAAGGACATCGGCCGTTACGCGGCACTCCCCTGGCATTGCCTGCAGTTGGCTACCCATGCCAAGTCGTTCGAGAACAACCCGGTGCTGGGCAGCGCCCGGCTCAATGCCCTGGGCCTGCATGTGCAGCGTCGTCAGTTGGCGATGGCCATGGCAGGTTACCGTCGCAATGCGCTGGCCTCGCGGCTGGATGCCGGTGAGCGCGCGCATTTTGAGCAGAACGGTTTTTTTATTCGTGAAAACGCCCTGCCTGCCGAGCAGTTTGCGGCCTTGCGCGCCGAGCTGGGTGCATTGCGCAGCACTGGATGGGAAATGCGCCAGGGCCGCGCGGTTACCCGCCGGGTCAGCCTTGACCAGGACGTGCTGGCGCAAAACCCGGCCAGTGCGGCGTTTGTGTCGGACCGTGGGGTGCGCGACCTGATTGCCTATGCGTCGTCCAATACCGGTGGCATTACCTACCAGTTGCAGTCGATCGTGATCGACGCCGCCAATGCCGACCAGGACCCGCAGACCCGCCTGCATGCCGACACCTTCCACCCCACGGCGAAGGCGTGGTTGTTTCTGGACGATGTGGCGGATGACCAAGGGCCGTTCAGTTATGTGCCGGGGTCGCACCGCCTGACGCCGGAGCGTTTGGCCTGGGAGTATCGTCAAAGCCTGGGGGCCGCGCGCTCCAGCGAGCAGATGCACCGTGAAGGTTCGTTCCGCATCGACGAGCCCGAGCTGGCGGCCCTCGGTCTGCCGCCGCCCCGTCGCTTTGCGGTGCCAGCCAACACCCTGGTGGTGGCGGACACGTCTGGTTTCCATGCCCGCTGTGCGAGCCATCAGGCCAGCCACCGCGTCGAGATTTATGCCAGCCTGCGGCGTAACCCGTTCATTCCATGGCGCGGGGCGCACCTGTTTGCATTGCCATGGATTGCCAACCACCACATGCGTTGGGATATCCGGTTGAAGCGGTTGATGGGGTTTGGCAAGAAGAGCCATTGGCGGTTTGTGGAGCAGTTGAATGCGTATGAGGCACCGCATATCTGACCCACGCCCAGTCCCCGGCCCGGTGGCTGGACGCAGGCCGTCGTAGGAGCGGGTTTACCCGCGAAAGGGCCGGGCCTGCGGGCCAATATCCCTGGTCATTCAGCGTTGCCGCCGCCACCGTATTCGCGGGTAAACCCGCTCCTACACGGAAACGCATCCGTGGTTGGGCGCAGGCCGTCGTAGGAGCGGGTTCACCCGCGAAAGGGCCGGGCCTGCTGGCCAATATCCCTGGCCAAACACCGTCCCCCTGGTCAGTGGGCACATTCTGCAATGGTTGAATCGCTGCTGGCGTCATGTGGGCGTCTACGCTGGCTCGAACGATCGAAGCCTCAAGGATGACCACATGCACTACGCCCACGCCCACCATCTGCGCCGCCACCGGGTTTCACACCCCGGCAGGCTGTACATGCTGACAACCGTCACCCACCAGCGTCGCCCGCTGTTTCACAACTTCAACCTGGCCAGAGTGGTGGTCAATCACCTGCGCCAGGCAGACCGGGAAAACAGCTGCGCCACGCTGGCCTGGGTGGTCATGCCCGACCATGTGCATTGGCTGATAGAACTGAAACAGGTGACACTGGCCACGTTGATGCGCCGCTTCAAATCAAGGTCCAGCCTTGCCTTGCACAAGGCTGGCGTAACAACCAACCCCATCTGGCAGGCGGGCTACTGCGATCACGCCATGCGCAAGGATGATGACCTGCTCAACGCCGCTCGCTACATCATTGCCAACCCGGTCAGGGCCGGCCTGGCACCCAATGTCGGCGAATACCCACACTGGGATGCCATCTGGCTGTAGGCGTGCCCCTCACCCCAGCCGCGCCATCTCCTCCGCCACCACCGCCACGGTATGCCTGATCTGCTCTTCCGTATGCTCGCAAGACACAAAAAACCGCACCCGCGCCGAATGCTCCGGCACCGCGGGGTACAGGATCGGCTGGGCATTGATGCCACGCTCGAACAGGGCGCTGGACAAGCGGCCAGCCTTGAACGAACTGCCGGTAATCACCGGGATCACCGCCAACCCGGTACTGGTCGCCGTGTCCAACCCAGCTTCACGCGCCAGGCGCAGGAACAGCTCCCCTCGCGCCTGCAGTTGCGCAACCCGCTCGCTGTCAGCAGCCAGCAGCTTCAACGCTGCCAACGCAGAGGCCGTGACCGCCGGCGGCATGCCAACACTGTACAAGAAGCCCGGCGCCAGAAACTTCAGGTGCTCGATCAGTGCCGTGCGGCCCGCAATGTACCCGCCGCAACTGGCCAGGGTCTTGCTCAAGGTCCCCATCCAGATGTCGACGTCATCGCCAGCCAACCCATAGTGCTCGCGAATACCTTTGCCCGTCGCACCCATCACCCCCAGCGAATGAGCTTCATCCACCATGAGGAAAACCTTGTGCTTATGCTTGAGCTCGACGAACCGGGGTAGCTCGGGGTAGTCGCCGTCCATGCTGTAGATGCCTTCCACCACCACCAGCACCCGCTCGAAGTGCTGGCGTTGCTCGCCCAGCAGGCGGTCCAGCGCCTGCCAGTCGTTGTGGGCAAAACTCAGACGGCGGGCACCGGACAGCTGGATACCCTGCAGCACGCTGTTGTGAATCAGCTCGTCATGCACCACCAGGTCGCGTGGCCCGAACAGGTAGCCGATGGTGGTGACGTTGGTGGCATGGCCGCTGACCATCACCACCGCATCGTCCACCTCGTACAGGCGCGCCAGTTCGCGCTCCAGCTCGCGGTGCAGCGGGCGGTCGCCAGACACCGGGCGGCTGGCCGACACCGAGGTGCCGTAGCGGTCGATCGCCGCCTTGGCCGCTTCGGCCACGGTCGGGTGGCCGGAGTAGCCCAGGTAGTTGTAACTGGCAAAGTTGAGAAACTCGCGCTCGCCAATCTGCGTCTGGGCACCGGCGGTGCCCTGGTGCATACGGAAGAACGGGTTGCTCACGCCCAACTGCATGGCGCTTTGCTGGAGTACCCGCAGTTGCTGGTACCCCGGGTGCAGATCAAAGCGATAGTGCGCTTCGGGCACCTTCAGGGCAGCCTGCTGTACCTGCTCCAGGGTGGCGCCCTGCTCGCCCTCGGCAGCCACATGGCGGCGCCGGGCGAGGGCTTGCTGGATCAGGCGTTGCTTGGCATCGCCACCAAGGCCGGTCGGGGTTCTGGCTGTCATCTGGCACTCTTAATCAATCAATCGGTTGGGTGCCGCGTTGCTGTCGGCCAAGGCTGCGTTCAACTGCGCCAACTCTTCGGCACTGTGCTCGCTGCCATGGCGGGCAAGCACATTCTGCGCCAGTTGCTCTTCGCCGCTGCCCGCTTCACCACGCAGCAGCTCCAGCAAGCGTGCGGCAAGCTTGTCGATGCTGGAGCTGTCACTCAGCTCCATCACCGGCAGGCGAATACCGAAACGCTCTTCCAGCGCCACTACCAACTCGACGCTCATCAACGAATCGAGCCCCATTTCCTGCAGCGGGCGCTGGGCATCCAGGCGTGCTGGCGGCAGGCGCAAAATCTCGCACACCTCGTGCTTGAGCATGTCTACGAAGCGTTCGAGCAGTTCGCCATCGTCAAGCTCCTCCAGCATGCGCTGGATGTCTTCACCGCCACCTTCATCCTCATGATCGCCGCCATAGGCACGGGCCAGTTCGCTGAAGCGCGGCGTAGTGGCGCTCGGCAGGAAGCGCGCCAGGGCCTTGAAGTCCAGCTCCAGCACGCCGTGGCCGTTATCTCCCTGCAACAGCATGGCCTCAAGCTGTGCCAAGGCGGCCTCGGCCCGCAGCGCCGAGCCCCCCATGCGGCTCTGCAGGGCGTCCTTGATCTGGCTGTTGCGCGCCAGGAAACCGACATCGTCGATGGCGCCCCACAGCACGGCGGTGGCTGCCTGGCCCTGAGCACGACGGTGCCGCGCAAGGGCTTCAAGCCAGTGGTTGGCCGCCACGTAGTTGGCCTGGCCGGGGTTGCCGAACAAGGTGGTGGCCGAGGAGAACATCACGAAGAAGTCCAGCGCCAGGCCCTGGGTCAGCTCATGCAGGTACTGCGCGCCCTTGGCCTTGGGCTCCAGCACGCGACGCAACTGGTCGCCGTTAAGGTTGCGGATCAGGCTGTCGTCAATCACCGTCGCGGCATGCACCAGGCCACGCAGTGGCCATGGGCTGGCGCCAATGCGATCAAACACCCCGCGCAGTTGCTCACGGTCGGTGATGTCGCACGCCACGGCCTGCACATCGATACCTTGGGCGTGCCACAACGCCAGCTGCGGTTGGGCCTCTTCACTGGCCGGGCCACGACGGCCCAGCAACACCAGGTGACGGGCACCTTTGTCGATCAGCCACTGCGCAGTACGCAGGCCAAAGCCACCCAGGCCGCCGGTGACCAGGTAGCTGGCATCGGCGGCAAGCTGCAATGCCCGCACCGGCTGCACACGGGTGTCGACGGTTTGCTGGATGGGGTTGGCGTAAGTCACCACGACCTTGCCAATCTGCCGCGCCTGCTGCATGTAACGGTAGGCTTCGACCACCTGGTTGGCGTCGAACTCGCGGAACGGCAACGGATGCAGGATGCCCTGCTCGAACAGCTCCATCATTTCGGCGAACAGGCGGCGGGTGAGCGCAGGGCGCTCGCTCATCAGCTGGTCAGCGTCGATACCGAAATAGCTGATGTTGTTGCGGAACGGGCGCAAGCCGATACGGGTGTTCTGGTAGAAGTCGCGCTTGCCCAGCTCCAGGAAGCGACCAAACGGCTTCAGCACCTGCAGGTTGCGGTTGATGGCCTCACCGGCCAGCGAATTGAGCACCACGTCCACGCCACGCCCACCGGTGGCTGCCAGCACCTGGTCGGCATACGCCAGCGAACGGGAGTCGTAGATGTGGCTGACGCCCAGCAGGCGCAGGAAGTCGCGCTTCTCGTCGCTGCCTGCGGTGGCGTGAATTTCTGCGCCCAGCCATTTGGCGATCTGGATGGCAGCGATGCCCACGCCACCGGCAGCGCCGTGGATCAGCACTTTCTCGCCCGGCTCCAGGCGCGCCAGGTGATGCAGCGCGTAGTACACGGTGAAGAAGGTACTCGGAATGGTCGCCGCCGCCTCGAACGACATCCCTTCGGGGATGCGTGCAACGGCGTTGGCGTTGGTGACCAGGCGGTTGGCGAAGCTGCAGGGGCCAAAGCCCACCACACGGTCACCCGGGGCGAAGTTGCCCACTGCCTCGGCGCCTTTGCCCTGCACCACACCGGCAAATTCGAAGCCCAGGGTAGGGCCGGAGAAGCCGTTTTCGATGGCTTCATCCGACAGCAGGCCGAGGGCGAACATCACGTCACGGAAGTTAAGGCCCGTCGCGCGCACCTGAATGTCCAGCTCATCCGCCGCCGGTTGACGCGGCTCACGCACTTCCCAGCGCAGGTTGCGCAGCTGGCCCGGCAGGTCGAAGCCCAGGCACACCCACTGCGCATCGCCCACTGCGCGGCGCGGCTGGTCGGCCAGCACGCGCAGGCGCGGCACGTAGCGACGGCCTTCGGCGTCCAGGGCCAGCTCGGTTTCGCTGTCGGCGTGCAGCAACGCAGGTACCGCCAGCTCGACCGCTGCCGCGTGGGCCAGATCGAGCAGGCGAATACGACAGTTCGGGGATTCGTTGGCCAGGGTACGGCCAAAGCCCCACAACGCCGCGTCGCCGATGGCCGCAACGTCAGCGGCGGTGTCGGCGCTGTGCAGGTGCTCGGCAGCGCCACGGCTGAACAGCCAGCACTGCGGGGCGATCGTCAGCGACTCACAGGCCTGCACCAGCGCGGCCGCTTGCATGCAGCGCTCGGCTTGGCCATCGAGGCCTGTGCCGCTGTCAAAACCGGCCAGGTGCAGCACATGCTCAGGGGGCTGGGCAAAGGCGCCAAGCTGAGCTGCCAGCGCCTGGGCGTCACCCGGCTGCAACAGGTCAACCTGCTGGCCCTGGGCGCGCAGTTGCTCTGCCAGGCGCAGGGCAGCGCCCTGCCCGGCTTCGGCGAGTACGGCCCAGCGCTGCACGGCCACGGGTGCAGCAGTGTCGGCACCGGCGGGCTTGTCCGCCAGCAACAGATAGCTACCACAGGCGTTACCCGGCAACGCCTCCAGCGTGCGCAGCGTGGTCAGGCCATGTCGCTGCAGCTCATGGCTCCAGAACGCCGGGCCTTGCTGGCGCGACAACGCCTGCTGCGGGCCGGCCAGCCACCAGTCTGGCTGGGCACCGAAGACGAAATCGGCCCAGCGCGCCGGGTACTGCCCAAGCAGCGCCAACTGGCCGTGCGGGTTGAGCCGGCCACTGGCCAGGCGCAGGGCGTCACCCACGGTACCAAGGGGGCCAAAGTCGGTAGGCACCAGCACCCAGTCGAACGTACCGGCGTCGGCCAGTTGCTCCAGGCCAAGCACCTCCAGCGCCGGGCAATCGTCACGCAGACGCTGCTCAAGCTCAGGCTCGGCGACGCAGTAGGCATAATCGAGGCGATCGAAATCCAGGCCGGCGTACAACAGCTCGGCAAACGAAGCGCCACCGAAGCCGAATTCCAGCACACGCAGGCGCTGGCCGGGCGGCAGTTGCGCCAGGCGCGCGGCCAAGGTCTGGCCAATGCCGCTGAGCAGGTGCTGCTGCCCTGCTGCACCCAGCACCAGGCGCGCCAGGCTGGCACCGCTGGTTTCGCGCGGTTGCAGGGTGTCGAAGGCCTGGCTGCCATCCAGCAACGCCGACAGATGCCGGCCGATACGGCCTACGGAATGGATAATCTGGAAGTACTCGGGGTAGCTCTTGAACAGCTCTTGCCAGATAGCCTGCGAGGTCGGGCGCTCGCCCTGGTCGACCAGTTGCCAGCTGCCGTCCGCGCTACGCTGCAGGCTGCCGTCGTGCTCGGCATGGCGCAACAGCATCGCCAGGAAGTCGCCCTGGCCCTGCGACCACTGCGCGACCTGCTCGGCACTGATGCGGCCGCCGGCCTGTTCCACCGCATCGAGGACAAAGCTGTTGCACAGCACATCCAGCAGTGGCTCCACTTCATTCAGGTAACGCACCTGTGCCGGCTCGTCGGCCAGGCACTGCAAGGCCTCGACCAGCGGCGAGCAGGCCACGGCGTTACGCTGCACAGGCACAACCGCGCCTGGCGCGGCCTGCCCCACATGGCCCATACGCTTGATGTCGCCACTGCGGTCGTACTGCAGGCGCACGGCACGCATGCGCGCATCCTTGATCGCCAGTACGGCAGCGCCGCTGGCATCGAACAGGGTGAAGTCGACCAGCAGCGAATGCGCGGTGCGCTTGCGCTGGCGCACCTCGGCCAGCACCGGCACACCGCCGGCATTGGTAAAGGCAATGCGCCCAAGCTTGACGGGGATGAACGCCAGGCCATCGTCATGCCCCTGGCGGCTGGCCAGCAGCTCGGTAATCAGCTGGAAGGCACCATCCAGCAAAGCCGGGTGCAGGTGCAGGCTGGCCAGTTCGTGTTCGATGGCAGCAGGCACGACCAACTGAGCCAACACGCGCTCCCCTTCCACCCAGGCTGCAGCCACGGTCTGGTAAGCGGGGCCGTAGTTCAGGCCAACCGCGCTGGTCATTGCCAGGTGCTGCTCGCCAGTGAAGTCTGCCGGGCGGGCTGGCAACGCCGGTGCCCGGGAGTCCAGCAGCACACCGCGCGCTTCGCCCGGCAAGCGTGCGACCACGTGCTGTACCCAGTCTTCGCGTTGCATCAACGTGCGCGAGCTGATGCGCAACGTGCCGTCGGCCTCTTCGACCTGCACGCGCACTTTCTTGATGACCTCGCTGCTCAGCAGCAGAGGGTTGTGGATTTCCAGCTCTTCGACATCGACGAACTCGCCCGGCTGGTGCAGTTGCGCCACGGCCAGGGCCAGCTCGGTAAAGCCTGCACCCGGGAACAGTACCGACTCACCCACCTTGTGGTCGGCCAGGGTCGGGTACTGCTGGGTATCCAGGCGGTTTTCCCAGGTCAGCGCCTGGTCTGTTACCGGGTAACCCAGCAACGGGTGCACGCGCTCGTGGCTCAGCGGGCCATAGGCCTCGGCAGTGACCGGCAAGCTGAAATGGTCGTGCTGCCAGGCATAGTTAGGCAGGCGCAGCGGGCGCCCGGTCACCGGGAAGCGTGCCTGCCACTGTGGCTCGACGGCGGCAATCTGCAGGCGGGCTACGGTACGTTCCAGCAGCAGCGGGCTGTGGTCGTTGCGCTTGAGGGTACCAATCACCTGCCCCGGTTGTTCGCACTCAACCAGCACATCGTTGACGTAGCTGCGCAGGATCGCATGCGGGCCCACTTCGACGAACAGGTTAAGGCCATTGCGCACCAAGGCAGCCAGCGCGCCCTGGAACAGCACCGGGAAGCGAATGTTCTGCCACCAGTACTGGCTGTCCAGGCGTTCGCCGTTCAACTGGCCACCGACGACAGTGGAGTAGAACGGGATCTTCGTAGCCTGCGGGCGGATATGCGCGAGGTCGTCGATAACCGCTTGCTTGATCGGGTCCATGGCCGGCGAGTGGAAGGCGTAGTCCAGGTCCAGGCGACGGGCGAATACCTGGCGCTCTTCCAGGGCCGCTTCCAGCAGTGCCAGGGCGTCGACCTCACCAGCCACAGTGGCGCCGCGGGCGCTGTTCTCGCCCGCCACCACCAGGCGGCCATCCAGTTTCAGTTCGGCAATCAGGTGCGCCGTGGCCTCACCCGAGAGGCCGACCGCCGTCATCTTCCCGGTACCACGGGTCAGGCCCTGCAGGCGGCTGCGGTGGTAGATGACCTGGGTGGCGTCCTCCAGGCTCAACGCGCCGCTGGCCCAGGCCGCCGCCACTTCACCCACACTGTGGCCGATCACCGCCACCGGGTGGATGCCTTCGGCAGCCAGCACTTTGGTAACCGCCACTTGCAGGGCAAACAGCGCAGGCTGGGCGATTTCGGTACGTGCATAACGGCCTTCGCCGTTGTCACCCAGCAGCTCGGCGCGCAGCGAGTAGCCCGCCAAGGGCTGGAACAACGCGTCCACTTCATCCACGGCGGCGGCGAACAGCGGCTGGTCGAGCATCGCCCGGCCCATGCCCTGCCATTGCGAGCCGTTGCCGGAATAGACAAACACCGGTGCCGAGGCGCCGTCCAGAGCCTGGCCGGCCTCCAGCACTGCACTCAGTTCGCTGAGGGTCGGGTCCTGGGCATAGTCGTCCAGCGCCTGGGCGGCTTCGGCCGCGTTGTCGCAGACCAGCAGCAGGCGGTGGCTGTGTGCATCGCGGCGGAACATCGCCTGGTAGGCCACATCGTAATAGTCGGCCTGGGGCTGCCCGGCCAGGTAGGCGGCAAAGCGTTCAGCGGTTGCGCGCAGGCCTTGCTCGCTCTTGGCACTGAGCAGTAACGGCACGCGCCGGGCGCTGCCCGCTTGCGCTGCCGGCGCCTGTGGCTCGGGGCTTTGCAGGATGACATGGGCGTTGGCGCCGCCAAAGCCGAACGAGTTCACCCCCACGGTCAACTGGCCATCGGCCTTGAGCGGAAGGGGCTCGGTGACCACCTGCAGGTTGAGGTCGGCGAACGCGATGTTCGGGTTGAGCGCCTGCACGCCAATGGTAGCGGGCACGGTGCGCTCGGCCAGGCAGTTCAGTGCCTTCATCAGGCCAGCCACGCCAGAGGCGGCTTCAAGGTGCCCGAGGTTGCTCTTCACCGAGCCGATTGGCAGCGGGTTGCCGGCGCCGCGCGCCTGGCCCAGTGCCTCGCCGATGGCGCGGGTTTCGATTGGGTCTCCCACGGCGGTACCGGTGCCGTGGGCCTCCAGGTAGTCCAATTGCTCGGGGGCGATGCCGGCCTGGGCGTAAGCGCGCTTGAGCAACGCCGCCTGGGCCTCGGCATTGGGCAGGGTCAGGCTGGACTTGCGCCCGTCGGTGTTCACTGCACTGGCCGCCACCACCGCCAAAATGGTATTTCCATCGGCCACTGCCTGGTCGTAGTCCTTGAGCAGGAACAACCCGCCGCCTTCGGAGCGGGCGTAACCGTCGCCGTTTTCGTCGAACGACTGGCAGCGCCCGGTACGCGACAGCATGGTCGCCTTGGCGAAGATCATGAAGCCGAACGGGTGCATGTGCAGGCTGATACCGCCCGTTACGGCTTGGTCGACATCACCGCTGAGGATGGCCTGGCACGCCTGGTGGAAGGCCACCAGCGACGACGAGCAGGCGGTATCGATGGCCATGCTCGGGCCACGCAGGTCGTAGAAAAACGACAGGCGGTTGGCCGCGATGCTCATGGTGTTGCCGGTCGCCGTGGCGCCATCGATGGCCGACAGGTCCTCGAGCAGGCGGTAGGACTGCTCGACACCGGCGATGCCCAGGTACACGCCGCAGTTGCTGCCACGCAGGCTGGATGGCTTGACCCCGGCGTTTTCGAAGGTTTCCCAGCACATTTCCAGCAGCATGCGCTGCTGCGGGTCCATCATCGCGGCTTCACGCGGCGAGATGCTGAAGAAGCCAGCGTCGAAAGCGCTGATATCACCCAGGGTGCCTGAGGCGAAGGTGTAGCTGGATGCAGGGCTGGCCTTGTCCGGGTGCAGGAACTCGCGTTTGTTCCAACGCGACGGGTCAACCTGGGTCACCAGGTCGCGGCCCTCCATCAGGTTTTGCCAGAAGCCTGCATTGGAAGAGCCAGGAAAACGGTACGCACAACCAACGATTGCAACCTTTCTACGCTTGATCAAAACCTATTCCTTCAAATCTCATCGGGCACCGTCCCATCCGTCGGACAGCCGGCATGCCTGGCCTGGCCACGAAACTGGCCATTCGTTATATGTCACTGATGATTGTCTGGGTACCTGAAACTGCCATGCACGCAGGGGGCGCAAGACTCATGGTCTGGAACTGGCGTGGGAATGTTCAGATTTGTGTGTGCAGATGATACGCGGGTTGTGGGGGTGGGAAAACCCTGGGGTGAGGGATGGTTCACGGCGTTAGAGCGCGTTTACCCGCGAATTCGGTGGTGGCGGCGACGGTGAATGGCTGATGGGAATTGGCCAGCAGGGGCGGCCCTTTCGCGGGTAAACCCGCTCCTACGGCGGCCCGTGACCACCCGCCGACCTGTGTCCACCACCAGCCTGTGTCCAACCCCGAGGTGTGTCCACCACCAATCTGCGTAGGAGCGGGTTTACCCGCGAATACGGTGGCGGCGGCAACGGTGAACGGCGGGTGGAAATTGGCCAGCAGGCCCGGCCCTTTCGCGGGTAAACCCGCTCCTACACGACGGCCTGTGTCCAACCCCCGAGGTGTGTCCATCACCAATCTGCGTAGGAGCGGGTTTACCCGCGAATACGGTGGTGGCTGCGACGGTGAATGGCGGGTGGGGATTGGCCAGCAGGGCCGGCCCTTTCGCGGGTAAACCCGCTCCTACACGACGGCCCGTGCCCAACCCCCGAGGTGTGTCCACCACCAATCTGCGTAGGAGCGGGTTTACCCGCGAATACGGTAGCGGCGGCAACGGTGAACGGCGGATGGAAATTGGCCAGCAGGCCCAGCCCCTTCGGGGCTTGAACCGCCCGTGGAATGGCGGCCCCGCCCCACCGAGGTTGTTACCTCAATAAACCGTGCCTTGAATCAAACGCAGCAGATACTGGCCATAACCGGTCTTGGCCAGCGGTGCTGCCAGCGTTTCCAACTGTTGGGCATCGATCCACCCCTGCCGGAATGCCACCTCTTCGGGGCAGGCCACCTTCAGCCCTTGCCGCCGCTCGATCGTCGCGATATACCCACTTGCCTCGAGCAACGAGTCATGCGTCCCGGTATCCAGCCAGGCATACCCGCGCCCCATGATCTCTACCGACAAGCGGTGCTGCTCCAGGTACGCGCGGTTCACGTCGGTAATCTCCAGCTCACCACGCGCGGATGGCCGAATGCTTTTGGCAATCTCGATCACGTCGTTGTCGTAGAAGTACAACCCGGTCACGGCATAGTTGGACTTGGGTTTGGCCGGTTTCTCTTCCAGGCTGATGGCATTACCCTGCCCGTCGAATTCGACCACGCCATAACGCTCGGGGTCTTGCACGTGATAGGCGAACACACTGGCGCTGCCCTGGCGGTCCATCGCGTTGCGCAGCAACTGCTGGAAGTCGTGGCCGTAATAGATGTTGTCACCCAGCACCAGCGCGGTGGGGGCGTTGCCGAGGAAGTCTTCGCCAATCAGGAACGCCTGGGCCAGGCCGTCCGGAGATGGCTGCACGGCGTAGGTGATGTTGATGCCCCAGCGGTGGCCGTTGCCCAGCAACTGCTCGAAGCGCGGGGTGTCTTGCGGGGTGGAGATGATCAGGATGTCATGAATGCCCGCCAGCATCAGTGTGGTCAGCGGGTAATAGATCATCGGCTTGTCGTACACCGGCAACAGTTGCTTGGAAATTGCCAGGGTCGCGGGGTGCAGGCGGGTACCCGACCCACCCGCCAGAATGATGCCTTTACGCTTCATAGTGGTCCTTTCTCGTGGATTTCCGTCAGCATGCGAGCCACACCCAGGCGCCAATCTGGCAGGGTCAGGGCAAAGGCCTTCTGCAGTTTATGGGTATCGAGACGCGAGTTGGCCGGCCGCATGGCCGCCGTCGGGTAAGCCTCTGTGGTCAAGGGGGTGACGTTATCGGCATGAGCTTTCAGCGGCACGCCATGGACCGCCGCTTGCTCCAGTACGTAACGGGCATAGCCGCACCAGGTGGTTTCACCCTCAGCGGCCAAGTGGTACAGGCCAGCCAGGGATGGGTTGCGGCGCGTGGCGACAATGGCGTGGGCGGTGATGTCGGCGATCAGTTCGGCCCCCGTCGGGGCACCGTGCTGGTCATCGATCACGCCCAGGCTGTCACGCTCCGCAGCCAGGCGCAGCATGGTTTTGGCGAAATTGTTGCCGCGTGCGGCATACACCCAACAGGTGCGGAAAATCAGGTGCTGGCAACCGGCAGCCTGGATCGCTTGCTCGCCGGCCAGCTTGCTGGCGCCATAGGTATTCAATGGGTCAACAGCATCGTCTTCGCGCCACGGCTGGGTGCCCTGCCCCGGGAACACGTAGTCGGTGGAGTAATGTACCAGTAGCGCGTCACATTCGGCGGCAGCGCGGGCCAGCACGCCGACGGCGTCGGCGTTTACCTTGAAGGCTTGCTCACGGTCACTCTCGGCCTTGTCCACGGCAGTGTAGGCCGCCGCATTGACGATGACATCGGGGGCGTAGACACGGACAGTTTCGGCCAGGCCCGGCAAGTTGGCCAGGTCGCCACAGTACGCCTGGCTGCGGGCGTTCAGCGCCAGCAACTGCCCCAGTGGGGCCAGGCTGCGTTGCAGCTCCCATCCTACCTGACCGTCCTTGCCCAGCAGCAGCACCTTCATGCAGAACGCCCTGCGTAGTTTTTTTCTACCCAGTCGCGGTAACTGCCAGACTGCACGTTCTGCACCCAGTCCTGGTTGTCGAGGTACCAGGCCACGGTTTTGCGGATGCCGGTTTCGAACGTTTCCGCAGGCTTCCAGCCAAGCTCCTGCTCCAGCTTGCGGGCATCGATGGCGTAACGGCGGTCGTGACCTGGACGGTCGCTTACGTAGGTGATCTGTTCGGCGTAGGGCTTGCCGTCGGCGCGTGGGCGCAGTTCGTCCAGCAGCGCGCATACGCGGTTGACGATGTCCAGGTTGGGCTTTTCATTCCAGCCGCCGACGTTGTACACCTCACCGGCTTTGCCGGCCTCCAGTACGCGGCGGATGGCGCTGCAGTGGTCCTTTACGTACAACCAGTCGCGAATCTGCTGACCGTCGCCATACACCGGCAGTGGCTTGCCGGCCAGGGCGTTGACGATCATCAGCGGGATGAGCTTTTCCGGGAAGTGATAAGGGCCGTAATTGTTCGAGCAATTGGTGGTCAGCACCGGCAGGCCGTAGGTGTGGTAGTACGAACGCACCAAGTGGTCGCTGGCAGCCTTGCTGGCCGAGTACGGGCTGTTAGGCTGGTACTGGTGGGTTTCAGTGAAAGCCGGTTCATCGGCAGTCAGAGAGCCATACACTTCGTCGGTAGACACATGCAGGAAGCGGAATGCCTGCCGCGCCGGCTCATCAAGGCTGCCCCAGTATGCACGCGCGGCTTCCAGCAACTGGAACGTGCCGACGACGTTGGTTTCGATGAAGGCTTGCGGGCCATGGATCGAGCGGTCGACGTGAGACTCGGCGGCAAAGTTGATGATGGCGCGGGGCTGATGGGCATTCAGTAATTCCGCGACCAGCCGGCTATCGGCAATGTCACCGTGCACGAAGATATGGCGCTTGTCGCCCTGCAGGCTGCTCAGGGTCTGCAGGTTGCCTGCATAGGTGAGTTTGTCCAGGTTGACCACGGGTTCGTCATCGCCGGCCAGCCAGTCCAAAACGAAGTTCGCCCCGATAAAGCCTGCACCGCCGGTTACCAGAATGGTCATGTTTGTCTGCTTCCGTTGTCAGGGTCTGCGCTTCCACTTTCAGGATTCTAGCCTGTCGGCGGTTGATTCGAGAGCGAAGACGATGGCAACGTGACATTCAGGCTGGAATGGCGGAGATACAGGGGCCGCGCTGCGGCCCTGTGGAAGCAGGTTTACCTGCAAAGCAAGGTCAAGGCTCCAGGCGCCGCTGCTGGTAAATCCAGTCGACAATCTCGCCTTCCGGCGAATAGCCGCTCACGGTTTCGCGCAGTAACTGCCGTACCCGCACAAAGTCATCAACCGCCGCTGCCGCCATCAGCTGCCGCAGGAACTCCTTGAGCGTATCCCAGGGCAGGAAGTCTTCGTTGGCACTCATGATCATCGGGTGACGGGTCGCAATGACGTTATCGCCGATCAGCAACTCTTCATACAGCTTTTCCCCCGGGCGCAACCCGGTGAACTCGATGGCAATATCACCCATCGGGTTACGCTCGGAGCGCACACTGAAGCCAGACAGGTGAATCATCTTCTCGGCCAGTTCCACAATTTTCACCGGCTCGCCCATGTCCAGCACGAACACATCGCCACCCTTGCCCATGGAACCAGCCTGAATTACCAGCTGCGCGGCCTCGGGAATGGTCATGAAGTAGCGGGTGATCTTGGGGTGGGTGACGGTAAGCGGGCCGCCCGCCTTGATCTGCTTGTGGAACAGCGGAATCACCGACCCCGATGAGCCCAGCACGTTACCGAAGCGCACCATGGTGAAGCGGGTCTTGTTCACCTGCGAAACGTTGCTGCTGTCGCCAAACAGCACCGGCGCCACTTCACGGCTCAGCGCCTGCAGGGTCATCTCGGCCAAGCGCTTGGTGCTGCCCATCACATTGGTCGGGCGCACGGCCTTGTCGGTGGAAATCAGCACGAAGTTGGCAACCCCGGCCTGCAACGCGGCCTGGGCAGTGTGCAGTGTGCCGATGACATTATTCATCAGGCCTTCGGTGATGTTGTGCTCCACCATCGGCACGTGCTTATAGGCGGCTGCGTGATAGACAGTGTCGACGTGCCAGGTGCGCATGATGTCCAGAAGCTGGGACTGGTTGCGCACCGAGCCCAGGATGGGTACTAGGCTGACCGTAAGGGATTCACGGGCAACACGCTGCTCCAGCTCGGAGAGGATGCTGTAGAGGTTGAATTCGCTATGGTCGAACAACAGCAGGGTTTTCGGCCCCTGGCCCAGTATCTGCCGGCACAGTTCCGAGCCGATGGAGCCGCCGGCACCGGTTACCAGTACGATCTGATCGACAATGCAGCGCTCCAGCAGGTCAGCCTGTGCGGGAACGGCGTCGCGACCCAGCAGGTCGGCAATATCTACTTCCTGGATGTCGTCCACCTTTACTTTACCGCTGGCCAGGTCCAGGAAGCTGGGAATACTGCGCACGTGCAGCGGGTAGCCTTCAAGGAAGTTGAGGATTTCGCGACGGCGAGTGCGGGTAGAGGACGGTATGGCTAGTAGGATTTCCTGCGCACCGGTGGCATCGATCATGTCTTGTAACTGGTCAGGACGGTACACCTGCAAGCCGGCAATGACCCTGTCGGTGATGCTAGGATCATCGTCGATGAAGGCAACCGGGCGCAGGGCCTTGTCAGAGCGCAGGGCGGCAGCAAGCTGATTGCCAGCACCACCGGCGCCATAGATGGCGACCCGCGGCAGGCCGTCGCCACGGCCATTATTGGCAAAAGGAACATGCTGCACTGCAGCGGCAAACCAGTCACCCAAGAAATACTGCCGCATGGCCAGGCGAAGACCGCCGATCATGATCAGGCTCAACCACCAGTAATTGAAGGTGATGGACCGTGGCACAACATTCTGGTGGTTGCTAGCCCAGTAGATGATGAAGCCGAGAATGAGCGCCGAGAGTGTCACGGCCTTGATGATGGCGATCAAGGCGTCGTTACCGAAATATCTCATCACCGCACGGTACAAACCGAAGCGAATGAACAACGGAATGGACACCAACGGAGCAGTGAGGAACAGCCACGCATGGTCGATTATGGGGTTAGCCATCTCTTCAATGCCTAGACGGACCACAAAAGCGAGCCAGAGCGCCACCCATATCAGCAGCACATCAGTAGACAATTGCAGCATCCGTTTCTGGCGCCGCGTAAGCTGTAGAAGCCAACTGCGCATCTTGTTATCGCCTCCTGGTCTCATAGATAGTCAGGCCTCCCGCCGTCCGGCGTTAAACTTTGCCGCCAGTACACATAGCGGCGCATAGGCGATCAGTAGACCGCCAGCTCCGTTAAGGAGCCCCGATCCCACCAGCAACGCGAGTGGTGTCAGCCAGAGTACATTGATCAACAACACAGTGAGAGTGACTACTCTGTGGCTTTTGTAGTGCCTGGCCGCATACTGATAGCCGTGGCTGCGATGTGCCTCGTGGACCTTCTCCCCACGCAGGAGCCTTCGAATCAGGGTCCAGGTTGCATCAACAACGAATACTCCTAGCAGTATTAGCCAACTCCAGAAAAAAGCAGGCGAAATCCAAGCAGCCTGCAGGGCCAGTAGCCCCATCATGATCCCGAGGAAACCACTGCCGGCATCGCCCATGAAAATCTTTGCTGGAGGGAAGTTCCAGATCCAGAAACCTGCCACTGCGGCCAGCAACAAGCCGCAAAGCCACAGTTGCGATGCCTGTCCGCCCAGCCAACAGAGCAATGCGCCACCGATGCATGCCGTCACGGCCTGGCCACTGGCCAAGCCATCAATTCCATCCATGAAATTGTTCAAATTGAGTAACCAGACCAGATACACGGTCGCAAGAACATTTCCCACCCATCCCAGATCTAAAACCGTTCCAAAGAGCTCGAGGGGGGAGCACCAGCCATCCAGAACAAGCCCCAGGCCGCGGCAGAAAAATGCCCGAGCAATCGCCAGCGTGCAGGCACATGACCATGGTCATCAAGAAACCCTATCAGTGCTGCGATCAGACCTGCCCCGAAAAGCCCTACTGCCAGAGCGCCAGGCAAAACTCCCACGATTCCGAGTACTACCAACCCTATAAGGAACGACAACACAATAGCAACGCCACCACCACGAGGCGTGGGCACGGTGTGGGAACTGCGTGCATTCGGCACATCTATCATGCTCGCCGAGAGCGCATAGCGACGAAGGGCGGCGGTCAAAAAATATGAAAGAACTGCGGTAATGGGTAATAGCAACCAAAGGCTCATTTGGATTCCTGCTCACGATAGGCTTTGACAGTTCGCTTCAATTCATCGGATACCGAAGACTGCGGCTGCCAACCGAGCAACCGTCTGTTTTTTTCAATGTCTATCGTCAGCGAGCCACACAGTCGGCGAAATTCTGCCTTTTTCCCAACCAACGCTGCCAGCCCCATCAAAAGTGACACCGGGAAAGGTATCAAACGGGACGATTTACCTAGCGCGCCTGCTACTTTCGATAACAGAGCTGGCGTCGACAGATCCTGGCCATCTGACACCAGAAATATCTGGTTTCCAGCATTTGGGTGTTCAATGCAATGAATCAGGAAGGAAATAAGGTTACTCAAGCCCACCAGGCTTCTGCTGTTGTGCACTGACGCCAAAGGCAACGGTATACCTCGATCCATCCATTTGACCATCTTAAGGAAATTCGCCTTGACCCCTGGACCGTAGATCAGTGGCGGTCGAACAATCACGACATCCATTGCGCTCTCGGCTGCCAAGGCCAGCAAACCCTGCTCAGCCTCCCACTTGGATATACCGTAGGGATCAGTAGGTGAACAGTTGTCCTGCGCATTGAAAGGAGCTTCGCTCGTTTCCTCACCATTAACCTTGATGGAGCTCAAGTAGATGAATCGACGGACACCAGCACTCGCGGCCTGGCGGGCGAGTGCAAGCGTTCCATCAACATTCACGCGACGAAAAGCAGCCAAGGGATCGTTCGTAGTTTCAGTCATTACGTGAACACGCGCCGCGCAATGTACGACTACATCAATCTTTTCCAGCGCAGCCTTCCAATCAGTCTCGCCGTTGATAGAAGGCACACATACCGCGTCTACCAGAGTGCTGATCGCTTCAGGCCTCTCACGGTACTGTGCGACTACATCAAAACGCCCCGCCTCTATAAGCCCGTTCAACAGCGCGCGCCCCACAAAACCGGTGGATCCCGTCACCAGAATGCGCTCACCGGCTGACAGCTCTGCTGAATGACTCACTTGTAAAATCCTTCATACTGTTGGATTAAAAGCGCTGAGCAGTGCCTGGAATCGAAGTCCCTTCTCGCGCGCTCTCTTGCCTTTGTGGACATGCTAATCAGCCGCTGGGGGTGCGACAGTAGAGCATCAATCGCATCGGATAAAGCCCCGGGGTTACGGACAGGCACCAATAGCCCGGTTTCGCCATTGACGACAGCATCATTGAGGCCATAGATATCCGTTCCAACTGTTGGAAGGCCCATCGCTGCCGCTTCGATCACTACCGTACCGAACCCTTCCCGGTAGCTTGGCAAACAGAGCAAATCGGCCGCTGCCATAAATTTTTCAGGCGCTTCCTGTAGGCCCAGCACCTTTACATAAGCGGTCCCCGCTGCAAAATGAGACTCGACAACCTCTCGCCCTTCAGCCTCATAAGGCCCGACCAGCACGAGAAAAAGGTCAGCATGCAGTGCCCTCAGCGTGGTGAAAGCCTCCATGAGTTCACCTATACCCTTTTCAGGAGTGACCCTCCCAACAAAGAGAAGAACTTTGGCATCCTGAGGAATTTCGAGTTCGTTTCTGGTCTGCGCAATCACCTCCGGTGCAAAACGCTGACAGTCAAATCGCTCCATATCAACACCCGCCAGTGAACCGAAGCCAATCACTGACACTTTCTCTTGTGGAATCACACCTTCTTGAACGAGAAACTCTCGCTGACTGACACTGTCGGCGAAGTTGTGGGTATTTAATCTAGCGATGAGCGCGTCGCAAAATTTTAGCAGATGCTTTTTAAACCCATTCATGGTTACCCAAGGCTGGCCTGTGAAGGTGTGCAAACGTATCTTGACGCCTGCGATCCGACCAGCAATAGCCGCCAGCAGTCCTGCTTTAGGCGTCGTGGAATGAACGATGTCATAGCCCTGCTTCCTGAACAAGATGATAAGCTTAATCAGGCTGCGCAAATCCTTCAGCGGGCTGATTTCGCGGGCTATCTCGACAGGTATGAAATTCAAATCCTTCCTTGACTGAAGCACTCCACTCATGTCGTCGTTACTGGCGATCACGTCGACCTCTGCTCCCGCTTCATTTAGCGCTCGCAATTGAGCGCTAAGCTGCGTAACCACAAAAAACGGGACCGTAGAAATCCGTGCCACCCGTAAACCTTTAATTGACATACTGTTAGATTCCAATGCGCCAGTCACAGATAAAATTACCCAATAGCCTTCAATTCATACTTCCATTATTTTTTATCACTTCACATATATGCAAGGGGACGCTGTACTTAGGCGTAAAGTTCAAATCGTTGCGTATTTTCTCTGCAGGATAAGAAGTTTTATTTACCAGAGCGTCTACGCGATTTTGTGTTAACGGCAAACGCATCATGTTCCCAGCAAGCCAAACAGCCAGTCTGACTAGCCGTTCCGGCAACCACAATTGCGGCGGTTTAACACCTTGACAATCTGCAAGTGCCTCGACCACATCCCTCAGCCCGCAATCATTGGACAAGTTGTAGATCTGCCTCGCCGCACGTGGCTCACTCGAACAACAGGCAAGGGCTGCTGCAACGTCATTCGCATGAATGTAAGTCGCAATCGCTTCTTCGCGCCCTACGTAAAAGAACATCTTTTTACCAATGATCCTGGCCAACTGACGAATGGACCCATTGGGCATGTCACAAGCAAACACATTGGATGGTCGAAGTATTACCCAGTCACCCGACTCTCCCTGCAATGCAGCATGAGACATGATCAGCTTGTCCGCATCGGTCTTGGTAATCTCGTACATTCCTTGAGGATTAGGTGCGGACTGCTCGGTGACCACTCGTCTTTTGCCCGCCGCTGGTCCATACGCGCCAACACTGCTCAATTGCACCCAGCGAACGTGAGGCGCTCCCCGGCCCCTGCGGCCAAGGGCATCGAGTAGGCGCTTCACCGCGCTGACATGCAAAGCGGGCATTAATTGCTCATTCTTGATTTCACCCGCACAATTGATGATCACATCACAGCCATCTACAAGACGTTCAACGTCCAGCGTATCACTCGTGAGATCACCCACTAGCACTTCCAGTTTTTCACTGGATGCTTTCCCGGGCTTACGGGTCAACATTCGAATCGAGTGCGCTTGCTCGGCGAGGACCGTCATCAAACGTCCCCCAATGAAGCCATTTGCGCCCAATACTAGGATTTTCAAGTTCCCGCTCCTATCGCAACCTTGCGACACCAACTTACAGGCCGCCGAGTGCATCCAGTAAATGATAAGGCAAAAAAGGGCTAGGACCCTGCCCCATTTCCTGGAGATAGTTCCTATAACTAGCCACCATTGACAAGATCCCAACTGCCGATAGCCCTATTTTTATCGCCCAGTCCAAGGAGCGCTCATTATCGTTATACGCCACCAGAACAGCTAACGGCAGCGAGAACGACAACAAATCGAGAAATCGCAACCCAGCATAACTAATGCTTGCTAACGCAAAAAATGCAATTGTCAAAACAGTAGTAAGAATCACTAATTTCATTTTGTCGCTGCGCGGCATGCGCGAAGCCGCAACCGCCATGAGCATGACTGCAATGACCACCACCTTACTCATGCCAGAAAACTTTCCAGGCGATGAAACTGCACTGTAAGCACTGAGCTTCATCAGGAAATAATCACTTTTAAGGATCAGCAGTAACGCCACGCACACTGCAAAACCAAGGACGGCGATCGCACTGCTCCAGCGCGCCCACGGGACGCGCAACATCATCAGATAGGCGACGTTAAAAATCGAGGAGTAATGAAACCCCAAAGCGATCAACGAAAAACCTACGCGTCTTGAGTAACGAATCCGTCGAGCACATTGGAATGCTAAAAGCAAAAACACACTAGCCAAACCTAACCGCAATGTGTTCATGCTGTATTGATAAATAAAGGAAGGCAAGAAACAGGACAACAAAAAAAATCGCTCATTACCATTGGAACGTAACAAATAATAAAAAAGAACAATAAATAGCAAAAGACCAAATAATCTCACTGCGCCAACAGAAGAGCCTGTAACGCCCATGAAAATCCAACCCAGGAAAGTAAAGGCAGGCTCAACCCCTCCCGCCAAAGGATCCAAGGTAGACAAACCCAACAACCACTCATAGGTGTTAGTATCCGTACCCACAGCACCGCGCAATACAGCCACTATCGCAACAAACAAAATCACCAAAGCCACAGGAATGCGGCTCCTGTTCTTGGTAATTTCAGAAGCAACTAGCGCCAACAGCATCATTGCCCAGCCGAAGATATAAATCATTAACGTCTTCGCACATATGAGTTTACGACACGCCGGGCAAACTTCAGCATCGACCACGACACGGCCAACAAAAATGGCAGGATTCCAATTTTCTTTTCCCGCAACAGTGCGCCATGAACACCTAATTCACCCAACTCCATAGACCATAACTGCCCGCTCAAACCAGAATCCCCATAAACAGGTTTAAAGGTCTTGACCAACGGAAAATCCATATTGCAACACACACCACCCTTAAAAAGGATATCAGACCAGAGCTGATAATCCTCACAGTAGCGCTTCCCTTGTTTAAATCGACTTTTCACGCCATGCTGCAGCATTACCGACGATGTAGTAAATCGATTAGAAAACAGCAGCTGTCGCTTTGTTACCTGAGTACAACTCACATCCTCTATAGCCGGCTCTCGCTGCATCCCCGAAGCAAATTTTTGTCCTAATAAAGTTACTTCGGGGTGCTGTTCAAGCCAGTTGTACTGAAGTTCGACTTTTCGAGCATGCCAACAGTCATCGGAGTCTAAGAAGGCCACATACTTGCCGCTCGCCTGTGCCCAGCCTGCATTGCGTGCGTTCCCTGGCCCACCATTCTGCGGCAGTTTAATCACTTTTATCCAACCTGCCGGGTATTTTTGCTGCTCGGCATACAGTTGTTCAAGCGTATCATCTGGACTACAGTCATCAACCAAAATTACTTCGATCGGTCTTAGGGTTTGCGTAAACACCGATTCGACCGCACGCGAAATTGATGCTTTGCTCCGATAGCAAGGAACAATTACACTGACAGAAGCCTTTGTCACTGCGAACCACCTTTTCCAGCACCATTAAAGATAATGCACTGCAACCACAGAGACATCGCAGTCAAACCTTCAACTCTTGCTGAATATACTCCAACCTCAACAAAGTCTCCTTGATTTCTTCGATGGACAGCAGCGTTGTATTATGAGAGGTGTAGTCATCAAGCTGAGAGACCTCCTGCTCGCCATCAGAAGCATACTTCTCATAGTTCAGATCGCGATTGTCAGCAGGGATCCGATAGTACCGCCCCATGTCCTCAGCTTTAGCCATCTCTTCGCGAGATATCAATGATTCGTAGAGCTTTTCGCCGTGCCGTGTACCAATCACCTTGACTTCACTGCTTGATACAAAGAGCTGCTTGAGCGCTTCCGCCAAATCTCCCACTGTCGAAGCGGGTGCTTTCTGAACAAAAATATCACCTTGCTGGGAGTGTTCAAACGCGTGCAAAACCAGATCGACCGAGTCCTCCAATGACATCAGAAAACGGGTCATATTGGGGTCTGTGACCGTCAACGCCTGCCCGCTCTTAAGCTGATTCACAAATAGCGGAATCACTGACCCGCGGGACGCCATGACATTGCCGTAACGAGTGGCACATATAACAGTGGGTGAAGTATCGGGAATCATCCGAGATTTCGCGATTACCAACTTTTCAGCAAGAGCCTTGGAAATACCCATCGCATTTATGGGATAAACCGCTTTATCCGTACTCAAAACAACGACGCGCTTGACTTTACACTCAACCGCCGCATTGAGAACATTTTCAGTCCCCATGACATTGGTTTTCACGGCCTCCATTGGAAAAAACTCACAAGATGGAACTTGCTTTAGTGCTGCTGCGTGAAATATATAATCCACGCCCACCATGGCCTGTATAAGGCTGCCGTAATCCCGAACGTCGCCAATATAAAACTTTACCTTGTCATTACCCAAGGCGATACGCATGTCTTCTTGTTTTTTTTCATCGCGACTAAATATTCTTATTTCTTTAACATCAGTATCCAGAAAGCGCTTTAGCACTGTATTACCGAACGATCCAGTGCCACCGGTAATCATCAATACTTTATTTTTAAACATATATTTACCCTGATAACTCTATTTAAAGTCGCGCATACTAGATATCAAATCATCCCAACAGGGAGGCACATATCCGACAGCTTCTCGGAAACGTGTCGAATCGAGAGACCGGTCAATGACTACCTCATCATCGGCTGTAATAGTGATAGTCTTACCATAAATCCTCGCGACTTTACTTAACAGCGAATACTTATCAATGGCATCAGCTGACACGTGATAAAGGCCGCTTAACTCAGCATTAGGCAAGACGAGATTGCCGATGATCCGACCTAATTCAACGGTGGGCAAACCTGAAAAAATCGCTCGCTGATAACCCTTCACAGGACCTGTTTGCGACAAGAACCAGTCAATGAGTGATTTGCTGCTGCTCAGCTCATGACCAATAATGGAAGTCCTAAGTGTAATGGCATTGGTCGCATCAGTGACCTCCCCAATATACTTCGACTTACCATAAAGGTCCTCTGCATCAGACGGGTCTGACTCAATGTACATCCCTCGAGTTCCGGCGTACACGCAATCCGTACTAATATGAACTAGACGAGCGCCAATCAAACTGGCTATTTTTTGCAACCGATGGGGTAGCAAAGAATTGATCGGCAGTACAGCAAGCGGATCGTTTGCAGATGCCAGTTGCTTTATTAAACCGGTGCAATTGATTATTACGTCAGGACGGTGCTGATTAAACAGTGCTAAAATCTCATCCTGGTTAAGCACATCGATACCCACCTGAATGCGCACCTGCTCAGCCGGTGAGAAAAATCGTAACACTCCCGCACTACGGACGGTACCACACACGTCGTAGCGTGGATCAGACGCCAGATGCCTGAATACCGCGCTACCTAACATCCCGGACGCACCGAGCACCATGATTTTCATTGTCATTCTCCCTAATCAGGAAAGCGTATACGGTCACGTCATCTGAGTCCAGCAAGATGCCGTCGAAAAACTACCAAGCCTACTGCGCACAACGCTGCCGAAGAAAGACACGTCACGACCAAGACAGCCAAACCGCTGCTTAACCAAATTGAACATAGGAAAAAAATTCCGTTCGCCAGTGCGGTAGTGAAAAGCACCGCTATCAGACAGGTCCTATATGCGCTCTTTAACCAAGGAAAGCGACGGCATGTGAAATATGCAGTACACGCAAGCGAAAACAAATTGTAAAGCACCCAAGTGTACCCTCCGCCGACCGCTCCAAAGTGAGCAACCAGAGTGGGTAGCGCCAACAGCATGACGGGCACTGCCACCAAATTCAAGCGAAAAGACAGTGAAGTCCAACTTGCCGCCAACTGCAGCGCAAAGGGAATAATTAAGAGAGATTGTAATGCTGTACCAACCAATAACCACGGCAACACGATCGCCATTCCGTTTGCAAGGAACGGCTCAAACAGCATAAGTAGAACGGGCTGAGCAAACCAAAATACCGCACTACACATAATTGTCATGACAAGGGAGAACAAAACCAGTGCAGCACGAAATATTTTTTCTATTACGTCAAACTGGCCAAGCCGCAAGTTACTTGAAAACCTCGGAAACAAAACAGCATTAAAAGCTGTCGAGAATATGTAGGGAAATCCAGCGACCGTGCTCGCCAGACTGTAATAGGCATACTCTTCCAAGCCAAGCTTACCACTCATGAATACCTTATCGTATTGCACCGTTATCAGCGAGGTCAGTGAGATGAGAAAAACCCCTCGACTAAAAGCAATTCCGTGCTTCAGATATTTAAAGTGAACCCTGGCTCGCCCGAGAACTCCGTGCTTTTTCAACACCAAGAGCAAGGAAACGACATAAACAAATTGCACCACTACCTGAACAAGAAAATAGCCAACAACACTATTAAGACGCGAAACCTCGCTAACAACCAGAAGCACGCCCAGCGTCCGCATTATAGAGTACGGAATATAAATCTTATTTAACGACTGCTGTAGCTCATGGCCGACAAATATCCCCTGCAACAACATCACCGGGAGATTCAATCCAATAAATATAGCCATACAATACAAACAATATAGTGCTTGCTGCTCAGCAATCACGGTGAGCTTCAGCCAACTTGACACAAGCATAGGTGAAGCCATCACAATCACTAACGCCGCCACCAATCCCATTAAGGTGAACACCAGCAAATAGGTATTGATGAGCGCGAAAATGGGACGATGTGAGCGCCCGATTAATCGTGAGCCTCTGATACTCGCCAAGCGCTGTATTACACTACTGGTAAGCCCTCCCTCGAGCACCATCAGTACCATCAGAAGCGTGGTGAAGAAACCGACCAACCCCACCGCTTCGGCCCCCAATACATGTGCTGCCACAGGCAGGGAAGCCAAGCTCGCCAACGCATAGATCAATTTTCCAGAAAAACTGGCAAGCAATAGCGATGATAGGTTAGGTATCTTCATGGCTGCACAATCACTCACTACCCTGAGCGCTTACTGACGATGACCCGCTTTGTGCTGAGCCTGACAAGCTCAAAGGCAGTCGCTGATCCAAGGCCTGCCGGGCAAGATACACGTCTTCAACCACAGCTACTACTTCTCGACCATTACTAGCCTTGGGCTTCAAAACGCGTTTAAACCTGGCAAGCGCATACTTGCAGGCGACAGAGAACAGTTCCGAAACGATCCGGGCAGTACCGACTTGGGTGCATCCGCCTTGCTTAGCAGCACGCCGCGCCGAGAGCACCTCCTTTGCATAATCCCGATGATGGAAAAGGCATAAAGCATAAAGCCGAGCCAGATTGAACTGGGCTTGACGAGTTTTATCACCTAAGCCATCAAGGGTGGCCCAAGCAGCGTGGGCCCAGACAGTCTCCACACTGAAAAACATCGGCAACTCAGGCGGCCAACGTAGATCGGTGAACGGCTTCATGTGTGGATCGCTTTTAAGATCTCCCTTGTGCTTCCCCATAGCACTGCGCCCGCTATTGCTGCCTCCACCACCGCCCGGCATGGTAAAGGGAAAGTCTATGAGCGAGTATGTTTTACCTATCAGAGATAGCGAGATGGATGCTGACATGTCCGGGCTAGTTCCATAGAAGATCTTGCCGCTACGCTGCCGAAGCTCATCCAGAAGGCAGCGCTTGACCAATCCGTGATAAAGCTTGGGTAACGCATCAGTTCCCTGACAAGCCTCATGCAGTGCAATATTCAAACGTGCTTTCACGTCATACTGCGTGCATCTACCGGAAAAATCGTCCAAGTAAATGCGCCCGGCATGCGCGGCGCCATAGAACCTGGTACGAAAGTCAGGCCAGTAGTAAAACGCTTTTACCTGTGGCGTCAGCATTTCGATCGCCTCAGATTTCGCGAACTCGGCTGCTTCGATGATTCTCGCGGAGACTGTGTCGTCGTCACCGATCAGGCATACGTATTCGCCTTCTGCCAGCTCAATCGCACGCTCATGATTCTCGGTCATGGACAGACGATTTTTCCAATGTACGTACACCAAACGCGAATCTGTCTGAGCGACCGCCCATGCCGCGAGAGCACAGTCATCATTGCTGGTGTCGTGCACAACGATCTGCAGCCGGTCGCTTTTAATTTCCAGCAGGCTTTTCACGCAAGGGATCGCATACTTTGAGCGGTTATGGGTTGGCACTACCACTGAGACTAGATATCGCTCACTCATTTTCAATCGAACCCTTAAAAAATTTGATCATTGCTTCAGTCTGGTGAGTCATTCCATGACTCTTGACTTTACGGAATACGATAACTTACTGCACCGGCCAATCGGCTACTGGCTACGTGCGCAAACGCGCTTGACGGAAACGCCAAGCCTCACGAACAAGAGCAATAAAGATCCCTAGAAACAAGCCCGCAAATATTCCGACAGCCACCAGCAATGCCTTCCTTGGTTTAATCGGCCTCTCTGGTATCTCGACGACACCATCCTGACGATACACCGAGAATTGATCAGGACTAACCTTCAAAGATCGATAGACGGCCACCTGCTCTTCACGCTCGCGGAGGTTATTGACGAATGGATCATCAGATGAGCGTGTCTGGAGATTCTGAATTTCCGACTCCAGGGCCTTGCTCCCTCGCATGTACATTAGCGACCCGTTCATACCTGCAGAAACTTCAGACGAAAGATTATTTTCAATAATTGGCGGTTTTTCCAAACCGATCGACCTTGATATTTTCAAGGCTTCTGTCAATTGGGCAATGCGGTCATCCCGCTCAAGTTTGGCTTTCGCCCGCGCAGAATCTATAGATTGCTGAATGTTATCAGCTTCTACTTTAAAGTCAGACGCCACCCTTTCCATCAACTCTTTTTTTGATTGCTCACCCGCCATCTCCGCATAGCGCACAGCCCAATCAGCGGCTTGTTTAGGATCCTCCGCCAACACTGTTACTGTGGCATATCGCTCTGACTGATTGATACCAACCAAAAACTGAGCATTAAACTTTGCATAAAGCCCTGCTTGCGATTCACCGTCAACATTTTCAACAAGACTCGCCAAATAGACACGCTTGTAAAACATCTGTCGTAAAACATTTGACTGCAAGTTTCGCAAATAAACGTCATTCACAAACTTTGCCGTTATTGGCACAAGAAGCCCTTTGCCATCCGACCGCCCGACATTCAGCTGATTGATATCGCTATCTAACGGAGGCTGAACATTCAGCTTGGCTTGATAAACGGGCGTCACTGCAATCGCGTAAATAGCGAAGACCGCGACCACCACTGCAGTAACCACCAGCACCAACCAACGCTGCCGCCATACCCCCTCAGTCAAATCGAAAATATCAAATTCACGCTCTTGCTTGAAGCGCTCGAGGTCATTGCGCATTTCTTTTATTTTTCCTTGATTCCGAAAAGCTGAACAGACTACTGGTATACCAAGCAGCGCTGAATTCTATAGCGGCCGCTCCTACGGTAACTAAAATCGAGCGCAGCGGCAATTAGCCTCTGCTTGATCCTGGACCTGACCGAAGGAAGCTTGGAAAAAATGCTGCCCCACACATGTGACCTGAGAGGCAATGACCGTAAAAGTAGTTCCCTGGTTCCACCAAGGCCTGTTCAGACTGTCAGGTCGTTATCGAGGAATGCTCACCTCTACCCTGTGCTTGAACGCTAAGCTTGCGGACATCAAGGCCTGGCTCAGCGCAGCTTTTGCATTAGGATCACCGTGCACTAAGAGGATATTCACTGCCGAGCTAGGGCCTCGTGTTGCAAAGCTCACTAACCCTTTTTGGTCCGCATGCCCCGAGTACCCCGACAACGTCATGACCTTAGCCCGCACCTCGTACATATGCCCATCCAGGTCGATCTGCACAAAACCCTCCGCCCCCTCACTCGCCTGTATCACCGCCCCCGGCGTCCCCTTAGCCTGGTACCCCACAAACATCACCTCATGCCGCGGATCCCCCAGCATGGCCTTGAGGTAATTGACGATGCGCCCACCCGAACACATGCCATTGCCAGCAATCACGATCGCCGGTCGCCCGGTGCTCTTGAGGTAATTGACCACCTGCTGGTGGCGGGCATGGGTGTCCACACAGATCAGTTGGCTGAAGCCGAGTGGATCGCGCCCTGCTGCAACACGCGCCCTGGCTTCAGCATTCCAGTATTCGTGCAGCTCCCGGTACACGCGGGTGATGCGCTGAGCCAACGGCGAATCGAGGATGATTGGCAACTGTGACCAGTCGATTGGCTCACCGTCCGGAGCCGGGCCGGTAGTGTTCAGCAGGGCTTTGCGGCGCAGAATGTCTTCCAGCTCGTACAACAGCTCCTGCGTGCGACCAAGACTGAATGCAGGAATCAGGAGGGTGCCCTTGTCGGCGAGGGCTCGGTCGATGGCGTCTTCCAGCCGCTGACGGCGGTCGTCTGCCTGCGGGTGCAGGCGGTCGCCGTAGGTGCTTTCCAGCACCAGCACGTCAGCACGCTCCGGGGGCTGCACCGGGCGCAGCAGCGGGTTGCCACAAGCGCCCAGATCGCCAGAAAACACATACCGGGTGTTGGTTTGCTCATGCTGCATATCGCACTCGACATAAGCGGAACCCAGCAGATGCCCTGCACGCTGCAGGCGAATACGACAGGCAAGACCAGGGCACTCAACCACCGTGTGCCACTGCTCGAAGGGCAGCGGCACGATAAGGTCACGGATGAAATCGAGATAGCGCGCCACCTGCGCAGGCTCGCTGCTGATGCTCAGCTTGTAGGCGTCTTCCAGCACCAGCGGCAGCAGCCGGGCCGAGGGCTCGCTGCACAGGATAGGGCCACGGTAACCCGCTGCCAGCAGCGCAGGGATGCGCCCAACATGGTCGAGATGGACATGGGTGATGACCAGGGCCTGAATACCCTGGATGTCAAAACCGAGGGGGGCGGATTCTGCACCGGGCGGCGCATCACTTCCCTGTTCCAGCCCGCAGTCGACCAGCAAACTGGTGGATGGGCCGAGGTGCAACTGGTGACAGGACCCGGTGACACCCCGGGTACCACCGTGATGGGAAAGGCTGGGATATTCCATGCTGCGCACACTCGCCTGGACCGAAAATGAAGTGGACTATTACTCCATGACGGCCGACGCATGCATAGGTGAACCTTTCTTTAGTAGGTGTAGGAAATTTCCTTAGTTGCCGTTCAATGCCGCCTGACGAGCAGAAGCCCTGATCTTGCGCTTGCTGCGCTGCACGCCGTAGGCCCCCAGCAACGGCCCGACTGCCAGGCCAATGACCAAGGCAGCCAACACCAGGACAGCAACCGGCATGGCGGGTGCAGCCCAACCGAACAGGACCAATGACACGGTTTGCTGGTTCTCCAGCACGAAGAACAACACCACAGCCGCCAATAGCAGCACGAACACCGCCGCCAGGGCGCGCTTGAGGTTACGCATCAGATTGCTCCTTGTGGAATCAGGTGTGGGCCTCTTCATGCTCGTCTTCATTGACCCGGTCACGCAACTCTTTGCCGGGCTTGAAGTGCGGCACGAATTTGCCTTCGAGGCTGACCGACTGGCCGGTCTTCGGGTTACGGCCTACGCGAGGGGCGCGATAGTGCAGCGAGAAGCTGCCAAAACCGCGGATCTCGATGCGATCGCCGGTAGCCAGGCATTGCGACATCTGCTCAAGCATGGTCTTGATGGCCAGCTCCACATCCTTGGACGAGAGCAGCCCCTGATGGGTGACAATACGTTCGATCAGCTCCGACTTCGTCATATTTTTCCCTTCGTTATCAAGCAGCTAGATCATTGCTTAACCAGTTTGTAGCACGCTGGGAAGGATTTGAACAGGGTGGATCTTGACTTAATAAAAAAATTCAAGATTGAAGTAATTCAAGAATGGTCTACCACTCAGGCAGGCCAGCGCTGCCTGATTCGCGGGCAAGCCCGCTCCTACAACGGGGCGTGTCGGCCTGAGGCGAGTGTGATCCAGCGCCATCGGTGTAGGAGCGGGTTTACCCGCGAACACCGGCGAAGCCGGTGCCATCCACCGCGCCGCCTGATTCGCGGGTGAACCCGCTCCTACAACGGGCTTCGCCAGCCTGAAGCTGGCGTGTTCCAGCAGTGCCATCCGCCGCGCCACCTGGTTGCGGAGCAAAAAAAAGGGCGACCCGAGGGTCGCCCTTTTTACCGATCAAACAGAACTCAGTTCTGCTTGGCCATTGCTTCGCGCAGAAGCGCAGCCATGGTGGTGTCGGCAGCAGCTTCCGGAGCGTTTTTCAGGCTCTGGATAGCTTCGCGCTCTTCAGCGTCGTCTTTCGATTTGATCGACAGGCTGATAACGCGGGACTTGCGGTCAACGCTGATGATCTTGGCTTCGATCTCTTCGCCTTCTTTCAGAACGTTACGCGCGTCTTCAACGCGGTCACGGCTGATTTCGGAAGCTTTCAGAGTGGCTTCGATGTCGTCGGCCAGGGTGACGATGGCGCCTTTGGCGTCAACTTCTTTCACGATGCCCTTGACGATAGCGCCCTTGTCATTGACAGCAACGAAGTTGGAGAACGGATCGTCTTCCAGCTGCTTGATGCCCAGGGAGATGCGCTCGCGCTCTGGGTCAACCGACAGGATGACAGTTTCCAGCTCGTCGCCCTTCTTGAAACGACGCACGGCTTCTTCGCCGGTTTCGTTCCAGGAGATGTCGGACAGGTGAACCAGACCGTCGATGCCGCCGTCCAGACCAATGAAGATACCGAAGTCGGTGATCGACTTGATGGTACCGGTGATCTTGTCACCCTTGTTGAACTGGCCGGAGAAGTCTTCCCATGGGTTGGACTTGCACTGCTTGATGCCCAGGGAGATACGACGACGCTCTTCGTCGATGTCCAGAACCATGACTTCCACTTCGTCGCCAACCTGAACGACTTTCGACGGGTGGATGTTCTTGTTGGTCCAGTCCATTTCGGAAACGTGTACCAGACCTTCAACGCCTTCTTCCAGCTCAGCGAAGCAGCCGTAGTCGGTCAGGTTGGTAACGCGAGCCTGTACGCGAGTACCTTCTGGGTAACGGGCAGTGATAGCTACCCACGGATCTTCGCCCATCTGCTTCAGACCCAGCGAAACGCGGTTGCGCTCACGGTCGAACTTCAGAACGCGTACGTCGACTTCGTCGCCAACGTTAACGATTTCCGATGGGTGCTTGATGCGCTTCCAGGCCATGTCGGTGATGTGCAGCAGGCCGTCGATACCGCCCAGGTCCACGAATGCGCCGTAGTCGGTGAGGTTCTTGACGATACCTTTGACTTGCTGGCCTTCCTGCAGGGTTTCCAGCAGGGCTTCGCGCTCGGCGCTGTTCTCGGCTTCCAGCACGCTGCGACGGGAAACGACAACGTTGTTGCGCTTCTGGTCCAGCTTGATGACCTTGAATTCCAGCTCTTTGCCTTCCAGGTGGGTGGTGTCGCGCACTGGGCGGACATCAACCAGGGAGCCCGGCAGGAACGCACGGATGCCGTTAACGTCGACAGTGAAGCCGCCCTTAACCTTACCGTTGATAACGCCCTTGACCACTTCTTCGGCGGCGAAAGCTGCTTCCAGAACAATCCAGCACTCGGCGCGCTTGGCTTTTTCACGGGACAGCTTGGTTTCGCCAAAGCCGTCTTCGACCGCGTCCAGCGCAACGTGAACTTCGTCACCGACCTTGATGGTCAGCTCGCCAGCTTCGTTGTAGAACTGCTCGAGCGGGATGACGCCCTCGGACTTCAGGCCAGCGTGTACGGTAACCCAGTCGCCGTCGATGTCGACAACGATACCGGTGATGATCGCACCCGGCTGAAGATTGAGGGTTTTCAGGCTTTCTTCAAAGAGTTCTGCAAAGCTTTCGCTCATTTTAATTCCTGTAGATTCGGGCGAAACAGACGCCCATAACCACATTCCAGACAATGTGGGTTCGTTTTAAGTAAAGGAAAGCCGGCAGGACGTTGACTGGTGCCCCTGCCTGCTTTCCTGGCTATCAGATAAGGTCGCGCTGGGCGATCTCGCTTCTGATACGTTGCAACACCTGCTCGATGGACAACTCGGTAGAGTCCAACTGAATGGCATCGGCCGCTGGTTTCAGCGGGGCCACTGCACGTTGGGTGTCGCGCTCATCACGCGCACGAATCTCATCCAGCAGACTCGACAGACTAACATCTTCACCCTTGCCCTTCAACTGCAGGTAGCGGCGACGTGCGCGCTCCTCCGCGCTGGCGGTGAGGAAGACCTTCAATGGCGCATCCGGGAACACCACGGTACCCATGTCGCGACCGTCAGCAATCAGCCCCGGCACTTCGCGGAACTCACGCTGACGGACCAGCAGCGCTTCACGCACTGCCGGCAGCGAGGCCACCATCGATGCACCGGCACCGACGGTTTCGGTACGGATGACGTTGCTGACGTCCTCACCCTCAAGGATGATCTGTTGTAGCTTACCGGGCTCGGCAGCGATGAACTGCACATCCAGATGGGCGGCAAGCTTGGTCAGCAGCTCTTCGTTGGTCAGGTCGACGCCGTGGTTGCTGGCATTGAATGCCAGCAAGCGATACAGCGCGCCGGAGTCCAGCAGCTTCCATCCCAGCTCGCGGGCAATCAGCCCGGCGACCGTGCCCTTGCCCGAGCCGCTTGGCCCGTCGATGGTGATAACCGGTGCCATTGAATTCACGACTTGCCCTCTTCTGCCACGCGAATCCCCACTTCGGCGCACAGCGCCAGGAAGTTGGGGAACGAGGTGGCGACGTTGGCGCAGTCGTGAATGCGAATCGGCGCACTGGCGCGCAGCGAAGCCACGCTGAAGGCCATGGCGATGCGGTGGTCACCATGCCCATGCACTTCGCCGCCGCCCATCTGGCCGCCGTCGATGATGATGCCGTCCGGGGTCGGCTCGCACTTGATGCCCAAGGTGGTGAGGCCATCGGCCATCACCTGGATACGATCGGACTCCTTCACCCGCAGCTCTTCGGCGCCACGCAGCACGGTACGCCCTTCAGCGCAGGCAGCGGCCACGAACAAGACCGGGAATTCGTCGATGGCCAGCGGCACCAACGCTTCAGGAATGTCGATACCCTTCAGCTTGGCACCGCGCACACGCAGGTCAGCCACGGGTTCGCCACCCACTTCACGCTGGTTTTCCAGGGTGATGTCGCCGCCCATCAGGCGCAGGATGTCGATCACGCCAGTACGGGTCGGGTTGATGCCGACATGCTCCAGCACCAGCTCGGAGCCTTCAGCGATAGAGGCTGCGACCAGGAAGAACGCTGCCGAGGAAATGTCAGCCGGCACTTCGATCCGGGTAGCGGTCAGCTTGCCACCGGACTGCAGCGAGGCCACCGGGCCATTGCTGTCGACCGAATAGCCAAAACCGCGCAACATGCGCTCGGTGTGGTCACGGGTAGGCGCAGGCTCGGTGACAGTGGTCTTGCCTTCGGCGTACAGGCCGGCCAGCAGCAGGCAGGATTTGACCTGGGCGCTAGCCATCGGCAGCGTGTAGGTCAACCCTTTGAGCTTGTGGCCACCGCGGATGGTCAGCGGCGGGCGGCCGTCCGGGCCGGTCTCGACCACAGCACCCATTTCGCGCAGCGGGTTGGCCACACGGTTCATCGGGCGCTTGGACAGCGAGGCGTCGCCGGTCATGGTGACATCGAACGGCTGACCGGCCAGCAGGCCCGACAGCAGGCGCATCGAAGTACCGGAGTTACCTACGTACAGCGGCCCTGGTGGCGGCTTCAGGCCATGCAGGCCCACGCCGTGAATGGTCACACGACCGTGGTTGGGGCCTTCGATGACCACACCCATGTCACGGAATGCCTGCAGGGTCGCCAGCGCATCTTCGCCTTCGAGGAAGCCTTCGACCTCGGTAGTACCTTCGGCCAGCGAGCCGAGCATGATCGAGCGATGGGAAATCGACTTGTCGCCCGGTACACGGATCCGCCCGTTCAGGCGGCCACCCGGTTGGGCCTGGAAAATCAGATCGTTGGCGTTCATAGCGTCCACATAGGCCCGGCGGGCCAGGATTTTACTGAAATGCTCGCGGGCAACCCGTGCGCGGGTGAATACACCCAGCAGCTGGTGCCCATCCCCTTCAGCGATCGCGTCGCGCAGGGCGTCGAGATCACTGCGAAATGTATCAAGCGTGCGCAGGACAGCGTCGCGGTTGGCGAGGAAGATGTCATGCCACATGGTCGGATCGCTGCCGGCGATTCTCGTGAAATCGCGGAACCCACCCGCAGCGTACCGGAAGATCTCGAGGTTTTCATTGCGTTTGGCCAGTGAGTCGACCAGGCCAAAGGCCAGCAGGTGTGGCAGATGGCTGGTGGCGGCCAGTACTTCGTCATGGCGCTCGACCGACATGTGCTCCACATCGGCATCCAGCGCACGCCACAGGCGGTCAACCAGGGCCAGCGCGGCGGGGTCGGTTTCGGCCAGCGGCGTGAGGATGACCTTGTGCCGACGGAACAAGGTGGCATTGGACGCCTCTACCCCGCTCTGCTCGGAACCGGCGATGGGGTGGCCCGGGACGAAGCGCGGCAGGCGGGCACCGAAGACGGCACGCGCCTCACGCACGACGTTGCCCTTGGCGCTACCGACGTCGGTGATGATCGCATCACCCAGGTCGAGCAGGGCCAGGCGCGCGAGGACTTTTTCCATGGCCAGGATCGGTACGGCCAGCTGGATGACATCGGCGCCCACACAAGCGGCGGCAAGGTCTTCTTCGCAGCGGTCGACCACGCCCAGGGCCACGGCCTGCTTGCGCGAGGGGGCATCCAAGTCGACACCGACCACTTCGCGGCACAGGCCGCTTTCACGCAGGCCCTTGGCGAACGAGCCGCCGATCAGGCCGAGACCGACCACGACCAGGCGGTCGATGATGGGCGCGGGTTTGGTTTTTGCTGCATTTACCACTGGTGCGAACCCTGTTCTGAAATCTAGGTAGCCTGTGAGGGCCATTGGGGCCGCGGCGCGGCCCTTCGCGGGCTAGCCCGCTCCCACAGAGATCGGCATCACATGCTCACTGTGGGAGCGGGCTAGCCCGCGAAGGGCTGCAAGGCAGCCCCAAGGCCCCTGAATCAAAGCACCGCCTTCGGATAAGAGCCCAGCACCTTCAGCGCCACAGCCTCCTGGCTGATCTGCTCGAGCACCGCCTTGATCAGCGGGTCGCGGTGGTGGCCGACGAAGTCGATGAAGAACACGTAGGTCCACTTGCCGCTGCGCGACGGGCGGGTCTCGATACGGGTCAGGTCGATGCCGTTCTGATAGAACGGCACCAGCAACTCATGCAACGCACCTGGCTTGTTGCTCATCGAAACGATGATCGAGGTCTTGTCGTCGCCGGTCGGCGGTACTTCCTGGTTACCGATCATCAGGAAGCGCGTGGAGTTGTCCGGGCGGTCTTCGATCTTCTCGGCCAGACGGGTCAAGCCGTACAGGTTGGCCGCCATATCGCCGGCGATCGCCGCCGAGTTCCACTCACCCTTGACCCGCTTGGCCGCTTCGGCATTGCTCGATACGGCCACGCGCTCCACGTTCGGGTAGTGCGCGTCCAGCCACTTTCGGCACTGGGCCAGCGACTGGGCGTGGGAGTAGATGCGGGTGATGCTGTCGGTCTTGGTGTTCTCGCCCACCAGCAGGTGGTGGTGGATACGCAGCTCGACCTCACCGCAAATCACCATGTCATGCTCGAGGAAGCTGTCCAGGGTGTGGCTGACCGCACCTTCAGTGGAGTTTTCCACCGGCACCACACCGAAGTTGACGGCACCGGCCGCCACTTCACGGAACACTTCGTCGATGGCCGCCATCGGCCGACTGATCACCGCATGGCCAAAGTGCTTCATGGCCGCCGCCTGGGTGAAGGTGCCTTCAGGGCCGAGGTAGGCGATTTTCAGCGGCTCTTCCAGGGCCAGGCACGACGACATGATTTCGCGGAACAGCCGCGCCATCTCTTCGTTGCCCAGCGGGCCCTTGTTGCGTTCCATCACGCGCTTGAGCACCGCAGCTTCACGCTCGGGACGGTAGAACACTGGCTTCTCGCCTTCTTTCAGCGAGGCCGTCTTGACCCGGGCCACTTCTTCGGCGCAGCGGGCGCGGTCACTGATCAGCTCGAGGATTTTCTCGTCGAGGCTGTCGATGCGCACGCGCAGCGCCTTGAGCTCCTGTTCGGACATGTCAGCCATGCTCCTTCTCGAATTCAGCCATGTAGCCTACCAGCGCCTCTACCGCTTCCAGGCCCAGGGCGTTGTAGATGGAGGCGCGCATGCCGCCAACCGAACGGTGGCCCTTGAGGTTGAGCAGGCCACGCGCGTCGGCGCCAGCGAGGAAGGCCTTGTCCAGGCGCTCGTCAGCCAGGCGGAACGGCACGTTCATCCACGAACGGGCGTTGACGCTGATCGGGTTGGTGTAGAACTCGCTGCGGTCGATGAAGCCGTAAAGGCGGTCTTTCTTGGCACGGTTGCGCTGCTCCATGGCCTCGACACCGCCCTGCTCTTTCAGCCACTCGAAGACCAGGCCCGAGAGGTACCAGGAGTAGGTGGCCGGGGTGTTGTACATCGAGCCGTTGTCAGCCGAAACCTTGTAGTCGAGCATGGTCGGGCAGCTGCTGCGGGCATGGCCCAACAGGTCTTCGCGCACGATCACCACCACCAGGCCGCTTGGGCCGATATTCTTCTGCGCGCCGGCGTAGATCAGGCCGAACTGCGACACATCGATCGGGCGCGAGAGGATGTCGGACGACATATCGACCACCAGCGGCACGTCACCGGTTTGCGGCACCCAGTCAAACTGCAGGCCACCGATGGTCTCGTTGGACGCATAGTGCACGTAGGCTGCGTTTTTGGTCAGGTTCCACTCGTTCTGGCCGGGGATGGCCAGGTAGTCGTAAGGCTTGGCAGTGGCGGCGACGTTGACGTTGCCGAAACGGCGCGCTTCCTCGATGGCCTTTTTCGACCAGATACCGGTTTCGATGTAGTCGGCCGTGCCGTTTTCCGGCAGCAGGTTCAGCGGGATTTCAGCGAACTGCTGGCTGGCGCCCCCTTGCAGGAACAGCACCTTGTAGTTGGAGGGGACGGACAGCAGGTCACGCAGGTCCTGCTCGGCCTTTTCGGCGATGGCCACGTAATCGTCGCTGCGATGGCTCATCTCCATCACCGACAACCCCTTGCCACGCCAGTCCAGCATCTCGGCCTGTGCGCGCTGCAGGACAGCGTCAGGAAGCGCGGCAGGGCCTGCGCAGAAGTTAAAGGCTCGTTTGCTCACATCCACTCTCGCTCTGCCAAATAGAACAAAAACTATCACATGGGTTAGCAGCGACCCTGTGGGAGCGGGCGAGCCCGCGAACACCGGCAAAGCCGGTGCCATCTACCGCAGTGTCTGCTTCGCGGGCATGCCCGCTCCCACAAGGCCGGGCTTTGCCAGCTGTTATCAGTCAAACGGGGCGACCTTGGTCGCCCCGCTCGGGTTTACGCTTGCTTACTCTTGCGGGGCCTCGTCGGCACCTGCAGCTTCTTCATTTTCATTGTCTGGCGCTACAGCCTCGACACCCTCCTCGTCCGTCTCGATCACTGCATCGAGTTCGTCCTCGGACGGCTCCTGGATACGCTCCAGGCCCACCAGTGTCTCATCGGCCGCCAGCTTGATCAGCGTAACGCCCTGGGTGTTGCGGCTGAGGCTGGACACCTCGCCAACCCGGGTGCGAACTAGCGTGCCCTGGTCGGAAATCAGCATGATCTCCTCGCCTTCCTGCACCTGGATCGCCCCGATCAGCAGGCCGTTGCGCCCTTTGGTACCCATGGCGATCACACCCTGGCCACCGCGGCCGCGACGCGGGAACTTGGACAGCGGGGTGCGCTTGCCAAAGCCACGCTCGGAGGCGGTGAGGATCTGCGAGCCGGACTCCGGGATCAGCATCGAAATGATCCGCTGGCCTTTGCCCAGCTTCATGCCGCGCACACCACGGGCGTTGCGGCCCATTTCACGCACGACGCTCTCGGCAAAGCGAATGACCTTGCCAGCGTCGGAGAACATCATGACTTCCTTGGCGCCATCGGTGATGGCCGCGGCAATCAGGGTGTCCCCTTCCTTCAGCTTCAGGGCGATCAGGCCGTTGGAGCGCGGACGGGCGAACTGCACCAGCGGGGTCTTCTTGACGGTACCGGAAGCGGTCGCCATGAAGATGTACGCACCGGTCGGCTCTGCAACCCACTCCGGGGTGTCGCCGTCTTCTTCGTCGACTTCCTCGGCCTCTACCAGCTCACCCTCGAGCACGGTGTCTTCAGCCTCGTCCAGTTCTTCGTCGAGGTCGGCGTTCTGCTGCAGTGCTTCGAGGTCGATCTGCAGCATGGCGGTGATGCGCTCACCCTCCTCCAGCGGCAGCAGGTTGACCAGCGGACGACCGCGGGCAGCGCGGGACGCTTCGGGGATTTCGTAGGTCTTCTTCCAGTAAACCTTGCCCTTGCTGGAGAACAGCAACAGGGTGGCATGGCTGTTGGCGACCAGCAGGTGCTCGATGTAGTCCTCGTCCTTCACGCCGGTCGCCGACTTGCCTTTGCCGCCGCGGCGCTGGGCCTGGTAGGCGGACAATGGCTGGGTCTTGGCATACCCACCATGGGAGATGGTGACCACGCGCTCTTCTTCCGGGATCATGTCGCCGTAGTTGAGGTCGTGGCTGGCATTGAGGATTTCGGTGCGGCGCACATCGCCGTACTCGGCACGAATGGCCTCCAGCTCCTCGCGAATCACTTCCATCAGGCGCTCGGCGCTGCTGAGGATGCGGATCAACTCGCCAATCTGCTCGAGGATTTCCTGGTACTCGGCCAGCAGCTTCTCGTGCTCCAGGCCGGTCAGGCGGTGCAGGCGCAGGTCGAGAATGGCCTGGGCCTGTTCCGGCGACAGGAAGTACTTGCCGTCATGCAGGCCGTACTGCTCGGGCAGGTCCTCAGGGCGGCAGGAATCGGCGCCGGCGCGCTCGACCATGACCTGCACGGCACTGGATTCCCACGGCGTGGAGACCAGGGCTTCCTTGGCTTCGGACGGCGTCGGCGAGGCCTTGATCAGGGCAATGACCGGGTCGATGTTGGACAGCGCAACCGCCTGGCCTTCAAGGATATGGCCACGTTCACGGGCCTTGCGCAGCTCGAATACGGTACGGCGGGTCACCACTTCACGGCGGTGGCGGACGAACGCTTCGAGCAGGTCCTTGAGGTTGAGCAGGCGCGGACGGCCGTCGACCAGGGCCACCACGTTGATGCCGAATACGCTCTGCAGCTGGGTTTGCTGGTAGAGGTTGTTCAGCACCACCTCCGGCACCTCGCCGCGACGCAGCTCGATGACGATGCGCATGCCGTCCTTGTCGGACTCGTCGCGCAGCTCGGTGATGCCTTCGATCTTCTTCTCTTTGACCAGCTCGGCGATCTTTTCGATCAGGCGCGCCTTGTTCAGCTGGTACGGCAGCTCGGTGATCACGATCTGCTGGCGGCCGCCAACCTTGTCGATGTCCTCGATCTCGGAGCGGGCGCGCATGTAGATGCGGCCACGGCCGGTGCGATAGGCCTCGATGATGCCCTGGCGACCGTTGATGATGCCGGCAGTCGGGAAGTCCGGACCAGGGATGAACTGCATCAGCTCATCGATGGTGACTTCAGGATTGTCGATGAGCGCCAGGCAGCCATCGATGACCTCGCCGAGGTTATGCGGCGGAATGTTGGTCGCCATGCCCACGGCAATACCGCTGGAACCGTTGACCAGCAGGTTGGGAATACGCGTCGGCATGACCGCCGGGATCTGCTCGGTGCCGTCGTAGTTGGGCACCCAGTCGACGGTTTCCTTGTGCAGGTCCGCCAGCAGTTCGTGGGCCAGTTTGGTCATGCGCACTTCGGTGTATCGCATGGCGGCAGCGTTGTCGCCGTCCACCGAACCGAAGTTGCCCTGGCCGTCGACCAGCAGGTAGCGCAACGAGAACGGCTGGGCCATACGCACGATGGTGTCGTAGACCGCAGTGTCGCCGTGCGGGTGGTACTTACCGATCACGTCACCGACCACACGGGCGGATTTCTTGTACGGCTTGTTCCAGTCGTTGCCCAGTTCGCTCATCGCATAGAGAACGCGGCGATGCACGGGCTTCAAGCCGTCACGCGCATCGGGCAGCGCTCGCCCGACAATCACGCTCATCGCGTAGTCGAGGTAAGACTGTCTCAGTTCGTCTTCGATATTGACCGGGAGGATTTCTTTGGCCAGTTCGCCCATGAGAAGCCTGATTCCTTTTTCTGGTGAAACTTCGCAGCTCCATCAAGGGCCGAACGAAGCTCGCCGCCGCAGCGCATAAGGGTGCGACGACTTACGACAAATCAATGAGTTGTGCCATGGATCTGCGCAATGAAGGCCGCCGTGATGGGCGGTCTTGGAAACTGCCGGATGTTATCACAAACGCGGGGGCGGTGGGGAGAGGTGGCAGTTGGTCTCAGCCGCGTTTGAAACCTGGTTTCTGTATTGCCTGCACCGGCCTCTTCGCGGGCTCGCCCGCTCCCACAGGTTCACCACAGCCCCAAGGCCATGCGATATCCCTGTGGGAGCGGGCAAGCCCGCGAAAAGGCCGGTGAGGCGATACAAAATCAGTGCAGGCGCTTGCGGCAAACCAGCTGAGCCAGCTTGGCAGCATCCGGGCGCTCGACGATGCCGCGCTCGGTCACGATCACATCGATCAGGTCGGCCGGCGTCACATCGAACACCGGGTTGAACACCTCGACACCCGGCGACACCCGGGTACCGCCGAAGTCCAGCCACTCGTCGGCGTCACGCTCCTCCAGCGGGATATCCTCACCCGTGGCCAGGTTCAGGTCGATGCTGGTGCTCGGCGCCACGACCATGAAGCGCACGCCATGGTGCATGGCACTGACGGCCAGCTGATAGGTGCCGATCTTGCCGGCCATGTCGCCATTGGCAGCGATGCAGTCCGCCCCCACCACCACCCAGGTGATGCCCTTGGTCTTCATGAGGTGGGCCAGCGCCGAGTCGGCACAAAGGGTCACCGGGATGCCCTCGTTGGCCAGCTCCCAGCCGGTCAGGCGCGAGCCCTGCAGCCAAGGGCGAGTCTCACCGGCATAAACCCGCTCGACCATGCCTTCCAGGTAGCCGGCACGGATCACCCCCAGTGCGGTGCCAAAGCCACCACTGGCAAGGGCGCCGGCGTTGCCGAAGGTGAGCAGGGCCTGGGCATTGCCCTGATGGCGACGGATCAGCTCGATACCCTGCTGGGCCATGGTCAGGTTGGCCTCACGGTCGCTGTCGTGAATGGCCACCGCTTCGGCCTCCAGCGCTGCCAGAACGTCTTCTTCCGGCCGCAGGCGCTGCAGGCGCTCGCGCATGCGGTTCAGCGCCCAGAACAAGTTGGCGGCAGTAGGGCGCGCCTCGGCGAGGGTGAGAAAGTCGTCTTCAAGGTCCATTTCCCAATCGCCGCCTTCGGCCAGCCGCTCTTCAAGGGCCAGTACCAGGCCGTAAGCTGCGGCAATACCGATCGCCGAGGCGCCGCGCACTGCCATGTCACGGATGGCTGCGGCCACCTGCGCAACATTGTCGCAGGCCAGCCAACGCTCCTCCGACGGCAGCAGGCGCTGGTCGAGCAGGTGCAAGGCGCCGCCCTGCCAGCGGATCGCGGTCACCTTCTCCGCCGCCAAAAGTCGCTCGCGCATCGCCTCTCCCCGTCATTCGGATATCAAAAACCGGCGATTATAGCGACCCTCGCGGCCAAGCGCTCGGGTATACTCCGGCGCAATTTTGCGAAGTTTCAGAGGACTGTTCAATGAGCAACGTCGACCGCGCCGAAATCGCCAAGTTCGAAGCGCTGGCCCACCGCTGGTGGGACCGCGAAAGCGAGTTCAAGCCGCTGCACGAAATCAACCCGCTGCGCGTCAACTGGATCGACGAGCGCGTCAGCCTGGCCGGCAAGAAAGTGCTGGACGTGGGTTGCGGTGGCGGCATCCTCAGCGAAGCCATGGCCCTGCGCGGCGCCACGGTCACCGGTATCGACATGGGCGAGGCGCCACTGGCGGTGGCTCAGCTGCACCAGCTGGAGTCCGGCGTGCAGGTAGAATACCGGCAGATCACCGCCGAAGCCCTGGCCGAGGAAATGCCTGAACAGTTCGACGTGGTCACCTGCCTGGAAATGCTCGAGCACGTGCCCGACCCGTCTTCGGTGATTCGCGCCTGCTACCGCATGGTCAAGCCGGGCGGCCAGGTGTTCTTCTCCACCATCAACCGCAACCCCAAGGCCTACCTGCTGGCCATCGTCGGCGCCGAGTACATCCTGAAGATGCTGCCGCGCGGCACCCATGACTTCAAGAAGTTCATCCGCCCGTCCGAGCTGGGCGCCTGGAGCCGCGATGCCGGCCTGCAGGTGAAGGACATCATCGGCCTCACCTACAACCCGCTGACCAAGCACTACAAGCTCAACAGCGACGTCGACGTCAACTACATGATCCAGACCCTGCGCGAGGAATAAGCATGCGTTTGCGAGCAGTACTCTTCGACATGGACGGCACCTTGCTGGACACGGCGCCGGACTTCATCGCCATTTGCCAGGCCATGCTCGCCGAACGCGGGCTGCCGGCCGTTGACGACAACCTGATCCGTGGCGTGATCTCGGGTGGCGCCCGCGCCATGGTTGCCACTGCGTTCGCCATGGACCCGGAGGCTGACGGCTTCGAGGCCCTGCGCCTGGAGTTCCTCGAGCGTTACCAGCGCGACTGCGCGGTGCACAGCAAGCTGTTCGAGGGCATGGCCGAGCTGCTGGCCGACATCGAGAAAGGCAACCTGCTGTGGGGCGTCGTCACCAACAAGCCGGTGCGCTTCGCCGAGCCGATCATGCAGCAACTGGGCCTGGCCGAGCGTTCGGCGTTGCTGATCTGCCCGGACCACGTGAAAAACAGCAAACCCGACCCCGAGCCGCTGATCCTGGCCTGCAAAACGCTGAACCTGGACCCGGCCAGTGTGCTGTTCGTTGGCGACGACCTGCGCGACATCGAGTCTGGCCGCGACGCAGGTACCCGCACGGCAGCAGTGCGCTACGGCTATATTCATCCAGAGGACAACCCCAACAACTGGGGTGCCGACGTGGTGGTGGACCACCCGCTGGAACTGCGCAAAGTGATCGACAGCGCGCTGTGCGGGTGCTGAACCCAGACCGATGACCGGGCACCGCCCTTTTGTAGGAGCGGGTTCACCCGCGAATGTGCCAGCCCGGACAACACTGGCGCCTGATCGGACGCATTCGCGGGTGAACCCGCTCCTACAATAGCCCCAGGCCGCCCACACGAACTCGAAGGACAGAACCATGTTCGACTACACCGCCCGCCCCGACCTGCTGCAAGGCCGGGTCATCCTGGTTACCGGTGCCGGCCGTGGCATTGGTGCCGCGGCTGCCAAGGCCTATGCCGCGCTGGGTGCCACCGTGCTGCTGCTGGGCAAGACCGAGGCCAACCTGAACGAGGTCTACGACCAGATCGAAGCCGCCGGCCACCCGCAGCCAGTGGTCATCCCGTTCAACCTGGAAACCGCCCTGCCACACCAGTACGACGAGCTGGCGGCCATGATCGAAGGCCAGTTCGGCCGCCTCGATGGCCTGCTCAACAATGCGTCGATCATCGGCCCGCGCACGCCGCTGGAACAGCTGTCGGGCGACAACTTCATGCGCGTGATGCACATCAACGTCAATGCCACCTTCATGCTCACCAGCACCCTGCTGCCGCTGCTGAAGCTGTCGGAAGACGCTTCGGTGGTGTTCACCAGCAGCAGCGTGGGGCGCAAGGGCCGGGCTTACTGGGGCGCCTATGGTGTGTCGAAGTTCGCCACCGAAGGCCTGATGCAGACCCTGGCCGATGAGCTGGAAGGCGTGGCGCCGGTGCGCGCCAACAGTATCAACCCAGGCGCCACGCGCACGGCGATGCGGGCCCAGGCCTACCCCGGCGAGAACCCGCAGAACAACCCGCTGCCCGAAGAGATCATGCCGGTGTACCTGTACCTGATGGGGCCGGACAGCACAGGGGTGAACGGGCAGGCGTTCAACGCCCAATAAACCTGCATCGGCCTCTTCGCGGGCTTGCCCGCTCCCACAGGTAGGGCGCAGTCCTTGAGGGTTGCGGTGATCCTGTGGGAGCGGGCAAGCCCGCGAAGAGGCCGGTACAGGAAAGCGATCAGCCCACAGCCAACGCCGGCCGCATACGGCCTTGCTGGCGCCCTTCCAGCTGCATGCAGCGCTCCAGGAACAGGAACATGCAGTCGTAACTCTTGCAGATCGCCCTGCGCAGCTCGGTCCGCAACCCCAGGGTGGGGTTCTCACCGGCCAGGGTACAGATGATTTCCAGCGCCTCCCACGGGTGCGCATCGTCATACTGGGCATGCATCTTCAGCCACTTCATCGCCCGCTTGCGCCCTTCTTCAGGGAACCCCTGCGCATAGGTGTCGGTCGAGCACACCACCGCTGACCATTCACCGGTCGCGCCTTCGATGGCGTAGTTGGTCGCCGCCATGGAAATGGCCAGGTTCTCGGTGGCGCACACCCGCCAGCACCAGTCGTTCAGGCCGTTCAGCTCGGGCGGCACTTCTTGCGCCTGCAACTCGTGCAGGTGCACACCGTGCGCCTGGCACCAGTTCACCCAGTAGTCGGCATGGTTGAGCTCGACGCGGATGTTGCGCATCAGCCAGCGCCGCGCCATGTCCTCGCCCTGATGCCGGCCATAGCGGGTCTTGGTCAGGTTATGCGCCATGTACAACGAAAACTGCTCCACCACCGGCCAGCCCCCGATCAGGTACTGACGGATGGTCGATTGCTTCAGCTGGCCATCGCGTAGTCGTGCATAAAACTCATGCTCAACCACCCGGCGCTTGCTCTCGCGGCAGTCTTCAATCAGTTGCTGGGCCCATTGGGGGTAACTGGCGGGGTCCATCAAAGGCCCGATACGAACGAATGCGTCAATCACTTTCAGCTCCTTGATCCTTGTGATTTCCAACTAGCGAAATGTGCCAGGTGCTCGCTGCAACAGAGGCCGGGCGGCGATCCGTTGGCGCTGCAGACTGTCACAGGTGAACACCTGGGGGCGTTCGATCAGGTAGCCCTGGGCGTAATCCACGCCTATTTCCTGCAAGGCCTGCTCGATCAAGGGTGTTTCGACGAACTCGGCAATTGTGCGCTTACCCATCACATGGCCGATATGGTTGATGACCTCGACCATGGCCCGGTTGACCGGGTCGTCGAGCATGTCCTTGACGAAACTGCCGTCAATCTTCAGGTAGTCCACGGGCAAATGCTTGAGATAAGCGAACGAGGACATGCCGGCGCAAAAATCATCGAGCGAGAAACGGCAACCCAGTCCTTTCAGCTCGTTGATGAAGCGAATGGCGCTGCCCAGGTTGGCAATGGCGCTGGTTTCGGTAATTTCAAAGCAGATCATTCGCGGCGGAATGGCGTATTCGACGAACAACCGCTGGAGGTATTCAAGGAACTTGTCGTCGCCAATGCTGGACCCCGACAGGTTGATGGCACAGGTCGACAACGGCCCTTCACGCCCTTCTTCCAGGCACTGGCGTATGACCATGAACACATTGCGCACCACCCAGCGGTCCAGCGCAGTCATCAGGCCGTAGCGCTCGGCCGCCGGGATGAAGCTGCTGGGCAGGATGGTGCGGCCGCTTTCGTCGTGCAGGCGCAACAGAATTTCGATATGGCCCGGGCCCTCGAAGGTTTTGAGCGGGGCGATTTCCTGGGCGTAGAGGCAAAAGCGGTTTTCTTCCAGGGCCACATGCAAGCGCTGGATCCAGGCCATTTCGCCAAAACGCATGGACAGTTCGCTGTCGTCGGCGTGGTACACCTGCACACGGTTTCGGCCCTTTTCCTTGGCCATGTAGCAGGCCATGTCGGCGGCGCGCAGCGAGGCTTCCAGGGTACCGGGGGCCTGGGCCATATGCACCAGGCCAATACTGACCGTGGTCACGAACGGCCGCCCTTTCCATACGAAGTGCAGGCTCTGCACCATCTGGCGCAATTGTTCGCCAATGCGCTCGGCCTGGTCGGGCGGGCAGTTTTCCAGCAGCACGCCAAATTCATCGCCGCCCAGCCGCGCCAGCGTATCGCCCTCACGCAGGCCGGATTGCAGCACCGCGCAGATGTGCCGCAGCAACTCATCGCCGGCAGCGTGGCCACAGGTGTCGTTGACCAGCTTGAACTGGTCGAGGTCGAGGAACATCAGCGAATGCCGCCCGGCCTGGCGCGCCAGGTCGTTGAGCGCCTGCTCCAGGCGGTATTCGAACTCGCGGCGGTTGGCCAGCCCGGTCAGGGCGTCGTGGGTTGCCTGCCAGGACAGGTTGGCGATGTACTGGCGTTCCTGGGTCATGTCGTGCAGCACCAGCACGATGCCACTGACCTGGCCATCATTGAGGATCGGCGAGCCTACCAGGTTGATCGACACCGTACTGCCGTCCAGGCGCTGGATCAGCCGGGCATGCTCGGAGCCGCCCTTGAGGCTGCCGCTGAGCACCTGCTCGACCAAGCTGCGACCGTCCTCCTCGGCGTGTTCATCCACCAGGCTGAACAGTGCCGACAGCGGCAGGCCCTGGGCCTGGCCGGATTGCCAGTGGGTCAACTGCTCGGCGGCCGGGTTCATATAGCCGATACTGCCCTCGACATCGGTGGTGATCACCGCATCCCCGATGGCCTGCAGGGTAATCTGCGCACGCTCTTTTTCTTCCTGCAGGGCGCTGGCAAAGGCCTGGCGCTGGGCCAACAGCTTGCTGGAGCGGCGCCAGGCAATGGCGATCAGGAACATCGCGGTCAGCAGGTTGGTGATCAGCAGCACCCGCAGCAACATGCGCGAGCCTTCGCCCAAGGCATCACTGAAAGCCTTGGCCGCCGGGGTCACGCCTTCGTTGATGGCGACAATGCGGGCCTTCCAATCGCTGACAGTGTCTGGATCCGCCGGGCCATTGGCAAAACGCTGGCGCATTTCACCGGCCAGTACATCCAGCTTGGCCAGATAGTCGTCACCGATGTCCCAGTAATCGATGGCTGTCTGCATATAGCTGACATGGCGAAAGTTGCGGTAGAACCAGATGATCCGATCGACATCGTCAGGGTGGTTGCCACCTTGCAGAACCGCCTGTCGCGCGGCGTTCAGATCAGGGCTGGGGTGGTCGAGCACCTCGCGCAGACGATGGTCACCCTGGGGCACGGTAATGGCCTGGCGATAGCGCTGGTAGGTGCTGTCGTCCTGCGTCTCGCCGTACAGACTGAGGTAGTAGATGGCATCTTTCTGCGCCTTGGACCACAGGCTTTCGCCCGCGACATAGGCACGCACGGCCGAGAGCGTATAAAGGCTGAGGCTGCCCAACGCCACCTGAAGGACCACGACGGCGATGAAAGGCCATGTGATGCCGAGCAACTTTGGCGCTTCGAGTGTGCGATGTCCCTTCATGGAGTCCCTGTCACAGAGCAGATAAGGCGTAAATCGACCCAGACAAGCACAGCGTAGGCCATTTGCCATCGCTGTGGCGGGGATTTTTATGACAAGGAATCGGGGATTTTTACAGCGTACGCGCTGGCCATTGTAGGAGCGGGTTTACCCGCGAAGAAGACACCGCGGTGGATGGCACGGGCTTCGCCCGTGTTCGCGGGCAAGCCCGCTCCCACAGGGTCGCACCAGCTTTTAGAAATTGAGCAAGACTGTTGCTCCCAAAAGCCCGGTGAAGGCAGCCAGATAATCAGCTCTGCTGCAGATGCCCATACAGCTTGGCGTATAACCCACCCTCGGCAATCAGCTGCTGATGGTCGCCGTCTTCGGCCACGTGCCCGCCATCGAACACCAGCACCCGGTCGGCCTGTTTCACCGCCGACAAGCGGTGGGCGATGATCAGCGTGGTGCGGCCGCTGAGAAAGCACGCCAAGGCCTGATGCAGGTTGTACTCGGTGGCGGCATCCAGGGCTGAGGTGGCCTCGTCGAGGATCACCACCTTGGGCTCAGCCAGTACCATGCGGGCAATGGCCAGGCGCTGGCGCTGGCCACCGGACAAGCGCACGCCTGAACGCCCTACCACACTGTCCAGGCCCTGCGGCAAGGCGGCGATGGTGGCATCCAGCTGGGCGATGCGCAGCGCCTGCCAGCACGCATCATCGCTGCAGTCGCGGCCCATGGTCAGGTTGGCACGCACGCTGTCGTTGAACAGCGACGGGTGCTGCAACACCACCGCGACGTTCTCGCGCAGGGTTTCCAGGCCGATTTCCTGGAGGCTGGCCCCGCCAAAGCGGATGGTCCCGGCCTGGGCGCTGTAAAGGCCCAGCAGTAGCTGCACCAGCGTGCTCTTGCCGCCGCCGCTGGCACCGACAATCGCCACCTTCTCACCCGCAGCGATGGACAGGTCGAGGTGCTCGAGCACCGGCTCGTCGGCATAGGCAAAGCGCAGGTCGCGCACTTCAATGCCCACCGTTTCGCGCCCGGCGAACGGGTCGCTGGCGGCCGGGTATTGCGGCTCGTCGGCACGCGCCAGCAGCTCGTTGAGGCGGCTCAGCGCACCGCCTGCGGCGTAGTACGCATATTGCAGATTTAGCAGTTGCTCCACCGGACTGATCATGAACCACAGGTAGCTGAACACCGCCAGCATCTGGCCGATCGACAGGTCGGAAAACAGCACGGTCAGCATCGCCGCCGCGCGGAAGATGTCGATGCCGAACTGGAACAGCAGGCCACTGGCACGGCCACTGGCATCGCTTTTCCATTGCGAGTCCACGGCGTAATCGCGCACCTCGCGGGCACGCAAGCCCAGGCGGCCAAGGAAGTAGCCCTGGCGGTTGCCGGCGCGGATTTCCTGAATGGCATCGAGGGTTTCAGCCAGCGCCTGGGTAAAGCGCGCGGTGCTGTCGTTTTCGAGCTTTTTCAGGTGCTTGACGCGCTTGCCCAACTGCACGGTGAAGTAGATCACCAGCGGGTTGAACAGCAAGATCAGCAAGGCCAGCTGCCAGTGCATCCAGATCAGGATGGCCGCCGTGCCGGTCAGTGTCAGCATGGCCACCAGGAAGCGGCTGAGGGTTTCGCCAACGAACTTGTCCAGGGTGTCCAGGTCGGTGACCAGGTGGGTGGTCACCGTGCCGCTGCCCAGGCTTTCGTACTCTTTCAGCGAAATACGCTTGAGGCGCTCGATCAGGCGGATGCGCAGGCGGTAGACGATGTCCTTGGCCAGCCCGGCGAACAGCTTGGACTGGATCACGTTGAAGGCCAACGCAGCCAGGCGCAGGCACAGGGTGAGCGCCAGCATCAGGCCGATGTAGCCGGCTGCCACCTGCCAGCTGGACGGCAGCAGATGGTTCATCCACTTCAGCGCCGCATCGCCATGGCCGAGCAGTACTTCGTCCACCAACAGCGGCAGCAGCAGCGGAATGGGCACACTGCAACTCGCCGCCAGTAACGCAATGAGGTTGGCGGACCAGAGGTTTTTCTTGTGATGCAGGGCCAGGCGGCGGATTTCCGCCCAGCTCAGCCGATCGCCCGCAGTGTATGGCTTGCCCGGTACCGGGTCGGGTGACCCTGGTACATCAAGCACAGGCGGCCTGCTGCAGCCAGCGGCCGAGCAAGGGTTGCAGGCGCTCCAGCGGCTGGTAGCCGTTGGTCAGCAAGGCCAGTTGACCATTGCGCTCGGCCAGCAGGGTCGGGAACCCGGCAATACCCAGGTCCTGGGCCCAGGCGAAGTCGGCCGCGGTGGCGGCGCGGGTATCGGCACGGGCGAAGGCTTCGGCGAACGCGGCACGGTCGAAGCCACACTGCGAGGCCAGCTCGACCAGCTGCGGCGCGGTGGTCACATCGATGCCCTGTTCGTAGAACGAACGCTGGATCAACGCCAGCAGCGGCCAGACGCGCTCGGCATCCAGCTCGCGGGCCGTGACCAGGGCGCGGCAGGCCGGCTCGGTGTCGTAGACGAAGCCGTCCGGCATGGCCCCCTCGAAGCGGAACGGCTGGCCGGTAGCATCAGCCACCGCCTGCCAGTGTTCCAGGATGTACTTGCGAGTGGAGCTGTCCAGGGCGCTGCCGCCGGTACGCAGCCCGCCCGTTACCAAGCGGGCAGGCACGCCTGCCTCACGCGCCTGGGCGATCAGGGCCGCGGCCACTGGCGCAAAACCCCAGCACCAGGAGCACATCGGGTCCATCACATAGATCAGGCGTGCAGACATGCTTCAAGCCTCGGCTTTGTAGTTGTAACCGATCGGGTGCGGCAGGTTGCGGGCCTTGGCCAGCTCGATCTGCTTCTGCCGGTCGATGGCACTGCGCCGGGTCTTCTCGCTCAGGCTGTCCCAGCAATGCGGGCAGCTGACACCTGGCGAATAGTGCTCGGACGCGCGCTCCTCTGCATTGATCGGATGGCGGCAGGCGTGGCACTGGTCGTACTCGCCTTCGCTCAGGTCATGACGCACCGTGACCCGGTTGTCGAAGACGAAGCAGTCGCCGTCCCACAGGCTTTCTTCCTGAGGCACTTCCTCGAAGTATTTCAGGATGCCGCCCTTAAGATGATAGACCGACTCGAAGCCTTCACCGAGCATGTAGCTGGAGGCTTTTTCGCAACGGATGCCGCCGGTGCAGAACATGGCGACCTTCTTGTGCTTGCTCGGGTCGAAGTTGGCCTTGATGTACTCCGGGAACTCACGGAAGGTTTCGGTCTTCGGGTCGATGGCGCCCTTGAAGGTACCGATGGCCACTTCGTAGTCGTTGCGGGTGTCGATCAACAGCACTTCCGGGTCGCTGATCAGGGCGTTCCAGTCCTTGGGCTCGACATAGGTGCCAACGGCCTTGTTGGGGTCTACGCCCGGCACGCCGAGGGTGACGATCTCTTTCTTGAGCTTGACCTTGGTGCGGTAGAACGGCTGTTCGTCGCAGTACGATTCTTTGTGATCGATATCGACCAGACGCGGGTCGCTGCGCAACCAGGCCAGCAGGCCATCAATGCCTTCCCGGGTGCCCGACACGGTGCCGTTGATGCCCTCCTGGGCCAGCAGCAGGGTGCCTTTGACGTTGTTGTCGAGCATGGTCTTGAGCAGCGGCTCGCGCAGCTCGACGTAGTCTTCCAGGGTAACGAACTTGTACAGCGCCGCGACGACGATGGCTTGAGACATGTAACGGAATCTCCAGGTGGCTGCCCTCGTAAGGGGCGGACCGGGTTTGACAGGTACAGAAAAAGCAGGGGGGCGCTTTGTGCCCCTTTCGCGACACAAGGCCGCTCCCACAGGGACCGCGTAACCCGATGGCTAGTGCGGTTCCTGTGGGAGCGGCCTTGTGTCGCGAAAGGGCCGCAAAGCGGCCCCCGGATCTTGCAGGATTCTACCAGAACAACAGAAAGGTTTCAGTGCCCGCCGCCGGCGCACACCGGCGAGGCCGGAGCAACGCCGACCTTGGCCCACTCTTCGGCGGTGTAGGTGTGGATGGCCAGGGCATGGATCTCGCCCATCAGCTCACCCATTGTGGCGTACACCTTCTGGTGGCGCTTGACGCTGTTCAACCCGGCGAACTGCTCGCTGACGATCACCGCCTTGTAGTGGGTCTCCTGACCACGACTGTGCATGTGACTTTCGTTGAGCACTTCCAGGTGTTGCGGCGCCAGCGCGGCCAGTTGCTGTTCGATACGTTGTTGCATGGTCATTGCGGCGTACTCACTTCTTCGCTGGGGCGGCGGCCTTGCCTGCGTTCGGGTCCAGCTCTTTGGTCATGTCTTCCAGCAGCTTGTTCACCACCGGTACTGCTGGCTCCAGGCTCTGCTGGGTCAACTGTGCCGACTGCTGGGTGACCTTGGGCATTTCACGCAGCACTTTCTTGCCCAGCGGCGATTCGTAGAACTTGACCAGGTCCTTCAGCTCTTGCTCGGTAAAGGTCCGGGTGTACAGGTCGACCATCTTTGGCTTCAGCTTGTTCCAGCCGATGGCGTTGTCCAGCGCGGCATTGGCCTTGGCCTGGTAGCTTTCCAGCACGGGCTGCTTGGCGGCCGGGGCCTTGGTCTGGGCGAAACGCTGGGCGAACATCTGCTGCACTTGCATGTACACCGGGGTGCCCAGCTTGTCGGCGTTGGCCAGGGTCAGGAATTTCTCGGCAGCAGCGTTGTGGCTGGCGGTGGCAGCGAGTACCTGGCCGCTGGCGCAAACCAGGGCAACGGCGGCACAAAGGACACGGAGACGGGTCATTGCATTTCCTTCAAAGAGGGGGAGGCGGGCACCTCAGAGTAGAGCATTCTGCGCCGTGGTGGCGATGTGCTCAAGTGGCACGACGAGCGACGGAACCGCTCGGTCGAATCAGGGCCTAAACTGCGATTTCGAACTACACAGGAGTGAGTACAGAATGAGCCGTATCGAGACAGACAGCCTGGGCCCGGTCGAAGTTCCGGAGGACGCCTACTGGGGTGCGCAGACCCAGCGTTCGCTGATCAACTTCGCCATTGGCAAGGAACGCATGCCCCTCGCGGTATTGCACGCCCTGGCACTGATCAAGAAGGCCGCGGCGCGCGTCAACGACCGCAATGGCGACCTGCCGGCCGACATCGCCCGGTTGATCGAACAGGCCGCCGATGAAGTGCTGGATGGCCAGCACGACGATCAGTTCCCGCTCGTCGTCTGGCAGACGGGCAGTGGCACCCAGAGCAACATGAACGTCAACGAGGTGATCGCCGGACGCGCCAACGAACTGGCCGGCAAAGGCCGTGGCGGCAAGGCGCCAGTACACCCAAATGACCACGTCAACCGCTCGCAGAGCTCCAACGACTGCTTCCCCACCGCCATGCACATTGCGGCAGCCCAGGCGGTGCATGAAAAGCTGCTGCCGGCCGTCACTGAACTGTCTTCGGGGCTGGCCGAGCTGTCGATGCGTCACCACAAGCTGGTAAAAACCGGCCGCACGCACATGATGGACGCCACGCCGATTACCTTCGGCCAGGAAGTGTCGGCCTTCGTCGCCCAGCTCGATTACGCCCAGCGCGCTATCCGCGCCACCCTGCCGGCGGTGTGCGAACTGGCCCAGGGCGGCACTGCCGTGGGTACCGGGCTCAACGCCCCGCAGGGTTTTGCCGAGGCCATCGCGGCCGAGCTGGCGGCGCTGTCCGGCCTGCCGTTCATCACTGCACCCAACAAGTTCGCCGCCCTCGCCGGCCACGAACCGCTGACCAGCCTGGCGGGGGCCCTGAAGACCCTGGCCGTGGCCCTGATGAAAATCGCCAACGACCTGCGCCTGCTGGGGTCCGGCCCTCGCGCCGGGCTTGCCGAGGTGCGCCTGCCAGCCAACGAGCCGGGCAGCTCGATCATGCCGGGCAAGGTCAACCCCACCCAGTGCGAGGCGCTGTCGATGCTGGCCTGCCAGGTACTGGGCAACGACGCAGCCATCGGCTTTGCCGCCAGCCAGGGGCATTTGCAGTTGAATGTATTCAAGCCGGTGATCATCCATAACCTGCTGCAATCCATCGAGTTGCTGGCCGATGGTTGCCGCAACTTCCAGCAGCATTGCGTGGCAGGTATCGAGCCGGATGCCGAGCAGATGGCCGCGCACCTGGAGCGCGGGTTGATGCTGGTGACGGCGCTGAACCCGCATATTGGCTATGACAAGGCGGCAGAAATTGCCAAGAAGGCTTACAGCGAGGGCACGACCTTGCGCGAGGCGGCCTTGGCGTTGAAGTACCTGACCAATGAGCAGTTCGACCAGTGGGTGCGGCCGGAGAACATGCTGGCGCCGGGCGGCAAGGGCTGACTGCTCTGTAGCCTGTACCGGCCCTTTCGCGGGTAAACCCGCTCCTACGCCGAGAGGCGAATCCATCGTAGGAGCGGGTTCACCCGCGAAAGGGCCGGTACAGGCAATCGACAGACCTAGGCCAACCGCGCCCTGCGGGCCCGCCAACCTGCTACCAGCGAGGGCCCCAGCGCCACCAGCGCCGAACCGAACACCACCGTGACCGCCCCCAAATAGCCAAGGGCATTGATGTCCTCGGCATGCACATACTCAGGCCACACCCATGCTGCCAGCGCTACCGCAACAAAGGTCACCAGCGGGGTCAGCGCCAGCGTGGCACTTACCCGCGACGCCTCCCAGTGCGCCAGCGCTTCGGCGAACGCGCCGTAAGCCACCAGGGTGTTCAGGCAACAGGCCAGCAGCAGCCAGCCTTGCACCGGGGTCAGTTGCAAGGCCTCCAGCGGGTGCACCCAAGGTGTCAGCAACGCAGCGCAGCTGAGGTAGATCACCATCATCACCTGCTGCGAGTGCCACACGGTCAGCAACTGCTTCTGGCTCAGGGCGTAGAACACCCAGATGCTGGTCGCCAGCAAGATGGTCAACACGCCGGTGGTGTAGGTACCCAGCGAAGTCAGCAGCTCTTCCAGGCGCTGGTTGAAGAACAGGCCAAACCCTGCCAGCAGCACCAACAGGCCCATGCCCTGCCCCACACTGAAGCGCTCGCGGAACACGAACACGCTGGCCACCAGCAACAGCACCGGGCCGATCTGTACCACCAGTTGTGCGGTGCCTGGGCTAAGCAGTTTGAGACCGATCAGGTAGAGCACGTAGTTGCCCATCAGGCCGAGCACCGCTACCAGCACCAGGCCCTTGCCCCTGGGCGCCAGCTTGCGTATGGACGGCAAACGCCGGTTAGCCGCCAGCCAGGCGAACAACAGGCTGCCGGAGACCAGCAGGCGGTACCAGGTGACAGTGATCGGGTCGACCACTTGCAATACCTGCTTGAGCTTGATCGGCAAGATGCCCCAGAGCAGCGCCGTCAGAAGTGCCAGGAACAGCCCATAGCCCCAGCGGCCAGAAGTGGTGTGCATAAAATCCTCGATCAAGCCCGTGGTGGGGGTTGTTGAATTCTACGGGGTTGGAGGACGGAGACGGTGGAGAGTGCCGAGAAAAGAATTCATCAGGTCATTCTTTTGGAGCATGGCTGGGGGGAGGTGTTGCCTGTGCTGACCCTTTCGCGGGTAAACCCGCTCCTACGGGAGCGTGAGCTGCGCCCCGGTGTTGGATTTTTTGTCCAACATCCGGGGCGCAGCTCAGCGCGCGATCCCCGGTAGGAGCGGGTTTACCCGCGAAGAGGCCAGAACAGGCAACCTCACCTTCGGCTATTTCTTGTGCTTGGCAAACGCCGCCTCAAGCGCCTGGTTGATGGTGCGCACCACCTTCACCCGCGCCCAGCGCTTGTCATTGGCCTCCACCAGCGTCCAAGGGGCAATCTCGCTGCTGGTGCGGTCGACCATGTCGCCCACCGCCTGGGAGTACTCGTCCCACTTGTCGCGGTTGCGCCAGTCATCCTCGGTGATCTTGTAGCGTTTGAACGGAATCTGCTCACGCTCTTCGAAGCGCTCCAGTTGGGTCTGCTGGTCGATCGCCAGCCAGAACTTGACCACCACCACGCCGGCATCCACCAACTGCTCTTCAAAGTCGTTGATCTCGCTATAGGCACGCATCCAGTCAGCAGGGCTGCAGAAGCCTTCCACCCGCTCCACCAGCACCCGGCCATACCAGGAACGGTCGAAGATGGTGAACTTGCCCCGTGCCGGGATGTGCCGCCAGAACCGCCACAGGTACGGCTGGGCGCGCTCTTCTTCGGTCGGCGCGGCAATCGGCACGATACGGTACTGACGCGGGTCCAGCGCCGCCGCCACGCGGCGGATGGCGCCCCCCTTGCCGGCGGCGTCGTTGCCTTCGAACACCGCCACCAGGGCGTGCCGGCGCATGCGCTTGTCACGCAGCAGGCCGGCCAGACGCGCCTGTTCGGTGATCAACTGTTCCTGATAGTCGGCCTTGTCCAGGCGCAAGGTCATATCCAGGGCGCCAAGCAGGCTGCGGTCGTCGATGCTGCGGCCCAGCGGAGCCACGTTGCCCTGGTGCTTGCCCTTGGGATTGTTGGCCAGCGCGGCTTGCAGGCTTTCCAGCAGAATGCGCCCCACCGCCAGGCTGCGGTAATTCGGGTCTACCCCTTCGATGATGTGCCATGGCGCATAGTCGCGGCTGGTGCGGCGCAGCACGCGCTCGCCAAAGCGCACGAAGCGGTCGTAGGTTTGCGATTGCTGCCAATCCAGCGGGCTGATCTTCCAACTGTGCAGCGGATCGTCCTTGAGCGATTTGAGCCGTGCCTTCATCTGCTTCTTGGACAGGTGGAACCAGAACTTGATGATCAGCGCACCTTCATCGCACAGCATCTCCTCCAGGCGTTCGGCACCGGTAATGGCCTGATCGAGCACGGCATCCTTGAACACACCGTGCACCCGCCCCTGCAGCATCTGGCTGTACCAGTTACCAAAGAACACACCCATTCGCCCCTTGGGTGGCAAGGCCCGCCAATAGCGCCAGGCGGGTGGGCGGGCCAACTCTTCGTCGGTCTGCTGGTCGAAGGTGAGCACATCGATCATGCGCGGGTCCATCCACTCGTTGAGCAGTTTTACCGTCTCACCCTTGCCGGCGCCTTCAATGCCGTTGATCAGCACGATCACCGGAAAACGCGCCTGCTGCTTGAGTTCGTACTGGGCTTCGAGCAGGGCCTCGCGTAAAGCGGGTACCTCGGCGTCGTAAGCCTCCTTGTCGATGCTGTGGCCGATTTCGGCAGATTCGAACATGCACTGGCTCCTTCAATGGATAAGCAAGACTAGCGGATTTCATTTCGGCCTGTATTGACCTCTTCACCAATGAACGCGCTCCCACAGCTCAGCCGGATGGCATAAAATCCCGCCATCCGCTGCAACCGAGCCCACCATGCCCACCCTCCTCCAGCACGCCCAGATCGACTGGGACGACCAGGGCCGCCCCCATTCGCGGCACTATGACGACGTCTATTTCGCAGTCAACGAAGGCATCGAAGAAACCAAGCACGTGTTCCTCGGCCAGACCCGCCTGGCCGAGCGTTTTGCCAACCTGGCGCCGCACGCCTGCACGGTGATCGGCGAAACCGGTTTTGGCACCGGCATGAATTTTTTCTGCGCCTGGCAGCTGTTCGACCAGCACGCACACAGCGACGCGCGCCTGCACTTCGTCAGCGTCGAGAAGTACCCCCTCGACCACGCCGACATGGCCCGCGCAGTGCGCCTGTGGCCTGAACTGGCCGCCTATACCGAGCCGCTGCTGGAGCAATACGTGGCGGTGCACCCGGGCTTTCAGCAGTTCACCTTCGCCGGTGGCAGGGTCACCCTGACCCTGTTGATAGGCGATGTGCTGGAACAGCTGCCGCAACTCGATGCGCAAATCGATGTGTGGTTCCTCGACGGCTTCGCCCCCGCCAAGAACCCCGACATGTGGACCCCGGAGCTGTTTGCGCAACTGGCCCGGCTATCGCATCCGGGCACGGTGCTGGGTACCTTCACCACCACCGGCTGGGTACGTCGCAGCCTGGTCGAAGCCGGTTTCGCCATGAAGAAGGTGCCAGGCATCGGCAAGAAGTGGGAGGTGATGAGCGGCGCCTACGTCGGCCCCCTGCCCGGCCCATGCGCGCCTTGGTACGCGCGCCCCGCTGTGACACAGGGGCCGCGCGAGGCGCTGGTGATCGGTGCCGGACTTGCCGGCAGCAGCAGCGCCGCCAGCCTGGCCCGGCGCGGCTGGCAGGTTACTGTACTGGAGCGCCACGAAGCCCCCGCCCAGGAGGCTTCAGGCAACCCGCAAGGGGTGCTGTACCTCAAGCTGTCTGCCCATGGCACCGCACTGTCGCAGATGATCCTGTCCGGGTTCGGCTACACCCGGCGCCAGCTGCAGCGCTTGCAGCGTGGCCGTGACTGGGATGCCTGCGGGGTGCTGCAACTGGCTTTCGACAGCAAGGAGGCCGAACGCCAGGGCAAGCTGGCTGCCGCCTTCGACCACGGCTTGCTGCACTGCCTGGCGCGCGCCGAGGCCGAAGCCATCGCCGGCGTGGCGTTGCCTGGCGGCGGGTTGTTCTACCCCGAAGGTGGCTGGGTGCACCCGCCGGCGCTGTGCCAGCAGCAGTTGCAGCACCCTGGTATTCATTTAGTGACGCACCAGGAAGTGCTCGAACTGCGCAAAGTGGATGAACAGTGGCAAGCCTGGGCTGGCGACCAGCTGTTAGCCCGCGCTCCAGTGGTGGTCCTGGCCGGCGCGGCGGATGTGCTGCGCTTCGAACCTTGCGCGCAGTTACCACTCAAGCGCATCCGCGGGCAGATCACCCGCTTGCCGGCCACCGCCAGCAGCCAGGCACTGCGCACCGTGGTGTGCGCGGAAGGCTATGTGGCACCGCCGCGCGAGGGTGAACATTCACTGGGCGCCAGTTTTGACTTCCATAGCGAAGACCTTGCGCCGACAGTGGCCGAGCACCAGGGCAACCTGGCGCTGCTGGACGAAATTTCCGTCGATCTGGCGCAACGGCTGGCTGTGGCTGAACTGGACCCCGAGCAATTGCAGGGACGTGCTGCGTTTCGTTGCACCAGCCCGGATTACCTGCCGATCGTCGGCCCTATCGCCGACGCGCAGGCGTTTGCCGAAGCCTATGCAGTACTGGGCCGGGATGCGCGGCAAGTACCGGATGTGCCCTGCCCTTGGCTGGGCGGGTTGTATGTGAACAGCGGGCATGGCTCACGCGGGTTGATCACGGCACCGTTGAGTGGCGAGCTGGTGGCGGCCTGGGTATGTGGGGAACCGCTGCCATTGCCGCGGGCGGTGGCGGAGGCTTGCCATCCGAACCGGTTTGGATTGCGCCGGTTGATCCGGGGGAAATGATTGCATCGGGTTGCCTGCCCGGTCACATATAACCAAACATTCTAAAACTCTCGAAAAGCACATAGGTCAGTTCCTTAAGGTGCCCTAATCCGGGGCATCACCTCCCCAACGGAAAAACCGGTAAGGACTTATGTGCGGATTAGCAGGAGAGTTACGTTTCACCCCCATCGACCAAGCCCCTCGCCCAGCCGACCTGGCTGCGGTAGAGCGCATTACCCATCACCTGGCCCCGCGAGGCCCGGATGCCTGGGGCTTCCATAGCCAGGGCCCGATCGCCCTGGGCCATCGGCGCCTGAAGATCATGGACCTGTCCGACGGCTCGGCGCAGCCGATGGTCGACAATACGCTGGGCCTGTCGCTGGCCTTCAACGGTGCCATCTACAACTTCCCCGAACTGCGCGAGGAACTGCAGGCGCTGGGCTACACCTTCTGGTCCGACGGCGACACCGAGGTGCTGCTCAAGGGCTACCACGCCTGGGGCGCGGCGCTGCTGCCCAAGCTCAACGGCATGTTTGCCCTGGCCATCTGGGAGCGCGACAACCAGCGCCTGTTCCTGGCCCGCGACCGCCTGGGCGTCAAACCCCTGTACCTGTCGCGCAACGGCGAGCGCCTGCGCTTTGCCTCGACCCTGCCGGCACTGCTTAAGGGCGGCGACATCGACCCGATGCTCGACCCGGTGGCCCTCAACCACTACCTGAACTTCCACGCCGTGGTACCGGCACCGCGCACCCTGCTGGCCAACGTGCAGAAGCTGGAGCCCGGCACCTGGATGCGCATCGACCGCCATGGCGAAGTGGAACGCCAAGTCTGGTGGCAACTGCACTACGGCCCCCACCCCGACGAGCGTGAACTGGACCTGGAAGGCTGGACCACCCGCGTGCTCGACGCCACCCGCGACGCCGTAGCCATCCGCCAACGGGCAGCCGTCGATGTGGGTGTGTTGCTGTCCGGCGGCGTCGACTCCAGCCTGCTGGTCGGCTTGCTGCGCGAAGTGGGCGTTGACGACCTGTCGACCTTCTCCATCGGCTTTGAAGATGCCGGCGGCGAGCGCGGCGACGAGTTCCAGTATTCGGACCTGATCGCCAAACACTACGGCACCCGTCACCACCAGTTGCGCATTGCCGAACACGAAATCATCGACCAGTTGCCGGCCGCGTTCCGCGCCATGAGCGAACCGATGGTCAGCCACGACTGCATCGCCTTCTACCTGCTGTCGCGGGAAGTGGCCAAGCACTGCAAAGGCGTACAGAGCGGCCAGGGTGCCGATGAGCTGTTCGCCGGTTACCACTGGTACCCGCAGGTGGACGGCGCCGACGATGCCTATGCGGCCTACCGTGACGCCTTCTTCGACCGCAGCCATGCCGAATACCGCGAAACCGTGCAGGCGCCCTGGCTGCTGGAAACCGACGCTGCCGGCGACTTCGTGCGCGAACACTTCGCGCGCCCCGGCGCACCGGCTGCCGTGGACAAGGCGCTGCGCCTGGACAGCACCGTGATGCTGGTCGACGACCCGGTCAAGCGGGTGGACAACATGACCATGGCCTGGGGCCTGGAGGCGCGTACGCCGTTCCTCGATTACCGCCTGGTGGAACTGTCGGCACGCATTCCCGCCCGCTTCAAGCTGCCCGACGGCGGCAAGCAGGTGCTCAAGCAGGCGGCGCGACGGGTGATCCCGCATGAGGTGATCGACCGCAAGAAGGGTTACTTCCCGGTACCGGGCCTGAAGCATCTGGAAGGTGCCACCCTGGGCTGGGTACGCGAACTGTTGACCGACCCCAGCCAGGACCGAGGGTTGTTCAACCCGACCATGCTCGACCGCCTGCTGAGCAACCCGCACGGCCAGCTGACGCCATTGCGCGGTTCCAAGCTGTGGCAACTGGCGGCGCTGAACCTGTGGCTGAGCGAACAAGGAATCTGACCGATGAAAGCCCATGAAATCGCTTATGGTCAGCGCCTGCTGCGCGGCCAGACGCCGTCCTACGAGCGCCTGCAAGCGCGCCTGGCCGGCGACGGCAGCCAGCCTCACGACCAACCGCGTGCCGTGCACTGCGGCTGGGGCCGGCTGCTGATAGGCCACACCTACCCCGACCCGGTTTCCCTGGCCGAGGATTTGCTCGACGAGCACCCGGGCGAACGCGACATCGCCCTGTACGTTGCCGCCCCGCAGCAGGTGCTGGCACAGGCCCCTCAGCAGCTGTTCCTCGACCCGTCCGACACCCTGCGCCTGTGGTTCACCGATTACCGCCCGGCGCAGCGGGTATTTCGCGGCTTCCGCGTGCGCCGGGCACAGAACCCTGCCGACTGGCAGGCGATCAACACGCTGTACCAGGCGCGCGGGATGCTCCCCGTCGACGCCGAGCTGCTTACCCCTCGCCACTTGGGTGGCCCGGTGTACTGGTTGGCAGAGGACGAAGACAGCGGCGCGGTTATCGGCAGCGTCATGGGCCTGAACCACGCCAAGGCGTTCGATGACCCCGAGCATGGCAGCAGCCTGTGGTGCCTGGCGGTGGACCCACACTGCACCCGCCCCGGCGTGGGTGAAGTGCTGGTGCGCCACCTGATCGAACATTTCATGAGCCGTGGCCTGGCCTACCTGGACCTGTCGGTGCTGCACGACAACCGCCAGGCCAAGCGCCTGTATCAGAAACTGGGTTTTCGCAACCTGCCCACCTTCGCAGTCAAGCGCAAGAACGGTATCAACGAGCAGCTGTTCCTCGGGCCTGGCCCGCAAGCCGACCTCAACCCCTACGCACGCATCATCGTCGACGAGGCCCTGCGCCGGGGCATCGAGGTGCAGGTGGACGACGCCGCTGGCGGCCTGTTCACCCTGAGCCTTGGCGGGCGGCGAATTCGCTGCCGGGAATCGCTCAGCGACCTGACCAGTGCCGTGACCATGACCCTGTGCCAGGACAAACGCCTGACCCAGCACGCCCTGCACAACGCCGGGCTGCAGGTGCCCGCGCAACAGCTGGCGGGCAATGCCGATGACAACCTGGCGTTTCTCGAAGAGCATGGCGCGGTGGTGGTCAAGCCGGTCGATGGCGAGCAAGGCCAGGGCGTGGCGGTGAACCTGACCTGCATCGACGACATCACCCGTGCCGTGGCGCATGCCCGCCAGTTCGACAGCCGCGTGCTGCTGGAAAGCTTCCATGCCGGGTTCGACCTGCGCATCGTGGTGATTGGCTACGAGGTGGTGGCCGCCGCCATCCGCCACCCGGCGCAGGTGCTGGGCGACGGTAAGCACAGCGTGCGCCAGTTGATCGAAGCCCAGAGCCGTCGCCGCCAGGCCGCCACCGGTGGCGAAAGCCGCATTCCGCTGGACGACGAAACCGAGCGCACCTTGCGCGCAGCGGGCGTTGGCTATGACGACGTGTTGCCGGCCGGCCAGCGCCTAGCCGTGCGGCGTACGGCCAACCTGCACACCGGCGGCACCCTGGAAGACGTCACCGAACGCCTGCACCCGGTGCTGGCCGATGCTGCCGTGCGGGCGGCACGGGCACTGGAAATTCCGGTGGTTGGGCTGGACTTCATGGTGCGCGATGCCGGGCAGCCGGAGTACGTGATCATCGAGGCCAACGAACGTGCTGGCCTGGCCAACCATGAACCGCAGCCCACGGCCGAGCGTTTTATCGACCTGCTGTTTCCCCATAGCCGGCCTTTGGCGTAAACCGGTGCCGGCCTCTTCGCGGGCAAGCCCGCTCCCACAGGGATATCACCGCCCTTGAAGGTGGCGCTGTACCTGTAGGAGCGGGTTTACCCGCGAAGACGGCGCTGTACCTGTAGGAGCGGGTTTACCCGCGAAGACGGCGCTGTACCCGTAGGAGCGGGTTTACCCGCGAAGACGGCGCTGTACCTGTAGGAGCGGGTTTACCCGCGAAGAGGCCGGCACAGGAGTAAAGGAGTCCCCAACCATGTCCGAGCAACACCCCGAACCCGATCTCGACTACCTCAAACGCGTGCTGCTGGAAATGCTCGCCATCCCCAGCCCCACCGGCTTCACCGACACCATCGTGCGCTACGTGGCCGAACGCCTTGACGAGCTGGGCATCCCCTTCGAGCTGACCCGCCGCGGCACCATTCGCGCCACCCTCAAAGGCCGGCAGGCCACCCCCGACCGCGCCGTCTCTGCCCACCTGGATACCATCGGCGCCAGCGTGCGTCAGTTGCAGGACAATGGCCGCCTGGCCCTGGCGCCCGTCGGCTGCTGGTCCAGCCGTTTTGCCGAGGGCAGCCGGGTTAGCGTGTTTACCGATACCGGGGTATTCCGTGGCAGCGTGCTGCCGCTGATGGCCAGCGGGCATGCCTTCAACACGGCGATCGACCAGATGCCGATCAGCTGGGACCACGTGGAAGTGCGCCTGGATGCCTACTGCGCCACGCGCGCCGACTGTGAGGCGCTGGGCGTGAGCATTGGTGATTTCGTGGCCTTCGACCCCTTGCCCGAATTCACCGAAAGCGGCCACATCAGTGCCCGTCACCTGGACGACAAGGCTGGCGTAGCGGCATTGCTGGCGGCACTGAAGGCCGTGGTGGAAAGCGGCCGCCAGCCGCTGATCGACTGCCACCCGCTGTTCACCATCACCGAGGAGACCGGCTCGGGTGCAGCCGGCGCCCTGCCCTGGGACGTCAGCGAGTTCGTCGGCATCGACATCGCCCCGGTGGCGCCCGGGCAGGCTTCCAGCGAGCATGCGGTCAGTGTGGCCATGCAGGACTCGTCGGGGCCTTACGACTACCACCTGTCCCGGCACCTGCTGAAACTGGCCGGCGACCATGACTTGCCGGTGCGGCGCGACCTGTTCCGCTATTACTTCAGCGATGCCCATTCGGCGGTGACTGCCGGGCACGATATTCGTACCGCGCTGGTGGCCTTTGGTTGCGATGCCACCCATGGTTACGAGCGCACCCATATCGATAGCCTGGCAGCGCTGAGCCGGTTGTTGTCAGCCTACCTGCTGAGCCCGCCCGTATTTGCCAGCGACTCGCAGCCGGCCAATACGTCACTCGAGCGCTTCAGCCACCAGCTGGAGCATGATGCGCAGATGGAGAGCGACACGCGGGTACCGGCCGTGGACAGCCTGGTCGGAAACAAAGGCTAAACGCACTTGGGGCTGCAAAGCGGCCCCAACACCTCGAATGTTTCGCGTAGCATGCCCATACCTATTTCAGACACCGCCCGACCATGCTGATCCCCTACGACCAATTGCAAGCCGAAACCCTGACCCGCCTGATCGAGGACTTCGTCACCCGCGACGGCACTGACAATGGCGACGACACACCGCTGGAAACCCGCGTGCTGCGGGTACGCCAGGCATTGGCCAAAGGCCAGGCTTTCATCCTGTTCGACCTGGAAAGCCAGCAATGCCAGTTGCTGGCCAAGCATGATGTGCCCCGCGAGCTGCTCGAATAGCAGGCCAGGCCTCTTCAGGCCTTGCTCTGCTTGGACGCCTTGATGCGCTTGTAAACTTCGGCTCGATGCACCGGCACCTCACGCGGAGCAGCCACACCAAAGCGCACCACGCCGTCCCGGGTCTCTACCACCATGATCCGGATGTCATCGCCAATCACGATGACCTCCCCTACTTCGCGCCCTATTACCAGCATGTTCCGATCCTCCTGCGAAAGGGAAAACCGGAGCCTGCCCCGTAGGTATTCAGCTACTCAATAGCTCCACTACGATTCAGAAGCTTCTTACACTTTTGAGTAACTTCTCCTACAGACCAATCATCGCGACGGGGCTTTTGCCCGCATTTTCATCGCCATTTCGGCCATCTCGTCATACAGCCGCTCAGGGGCCTGGCGTTTCAGTTGCCAGGCCTGGCGCCCTGCCTCATGGGGCAGGATGAGGAACTCGCCTGCAGCGACCTGCTGATGGATATAGTCGGCAATGTCCGCCGCACTGATCGGCGAACCTTCGAGCAGCTTGCCCACCTGCGCCTTCATCGCCGGGTTCGGCCCGCGGAACGAGTCCAGCAGGTTGGTCTGGAAGAACGACGGGCACACCACGTGCACCGCCACCTCCACCTGACGCAACTCCACCAGCAGGCTTTCCGACAAGGCCAGCACACCGGCCTTGGCCACGTTGTAGTTGCTCATGCCCGGGCCCTGCATCAGTGCGGCCATCGAGGCGACATTGATAATGCGCCCCTTGCTGCGCTCCAGCAGCGGCAGGAAGGCCTTGCAACCCTTGACCACGCCCATCAGATTGACCGCGATCTGCCAGTCCCAGTCCTCCAGCGTCAGTTCGGCGAAGAACCCGCCCGAAGCGACGCCGGCGTTGTTGACGATCACATCGACCCCACCGAACTTCGCTTCGCAGGCCTGGGCCAGGGCCGTCAGCTGGCTATAGTCGCGCACATCGCAGCGCTGGACGAAGCCGTCGCCACCGGCCTGGCGAACCTGCTCCAGCGTTTCGCGCAGGCCGGCTTCGTTGACATCGGCCAATGCCAGGCGCCAGCCCTCACGGGCCCAGCGCAGGGCGATCTCGCGGCCGAGGCCAGACCCGGCGCCGGTGATCATGATGCGTTTTTGCATGGTCGCAGGCCTTGTTCTGACAGGGAGTCCGGTGAGTCTAATCAAGGCGTCGCCATCCGGGAGGATTCATCAGGGCAGTGAATAGGCGGGCATGATTGGGTAGACGGCTGCACGGGGATGGAATCTTTACCAACCCGCACCGGTCCGAATTATCGAGAGGCCAGCAATCTCAGGCTCTTGCCCCCTAATCACGCAAGGACTTTGACATGACCACGATCCTTATCATCATCCTGATTCTGCTGCTGATCGGTGGCTTACCGGTCTTCCCCCACTCGCGCAGCTGGGGCTATGGCCCTTCCGGCATAATCGGCGTGGTGTTGGTGATTCTGTTGGTATTACTGTTGCTTGGGATGATATGACGCGCTGCGGATAGCCACTTCAAACAGTCACTTGAGGTGAATGGCAAGCGGGTCACACCACCCGGTTGCCATTCTACAGGTTCGCATCGAACACCATTGTCACGACGGCCTGATACTCGATACCAGGCAACATGTCCTGTTTCTCGGTGTGGCCGCGAGGGTATACATGAAAATGCAACTGCCCTTGGCTGCCGGTCACACCCTCTGGCGGGACTTCCAGGCTCATGGCGTTCTCAGCTCCGCCAAAGGTCATTGCCTGCCGATAGAGCGAACGGCCATTGTAGGAAACCCCTGGCAAGGTCATGGCCAGGTACAGCGGTATGCCATGGCCCTTGGCCGACCGTAGATTGCACGTGCTATCCAACCCGGTGCTGCACAGCGCCCAGACGTTGAATGGCCCACTGGCAGTCAGGCTGAAGCCCACGTCTTTTTCCAGTTTCTCTGCCACACCCCGTCCTCGGCTCCCAGGCCCGTGCGCCTGCTGCGGCACCAGTACCACCTGCTCGGAACCCGGCTCAAAACGCACCTCAAGGTCATGCACCACCTCCAGTTCGACGTTGATCGCCACTGAATCGGCCGTGAGCCCGGCGACCGTTCGGCTCGAACCCAGGCCAATATCCCTGTCGGGGCCTATCGAATAGACCACGCGCCCTCGGTACACGCCCGACTTCAAGCTCGCCGGCAAAGGCGTCTTCAGCCTGTAGCCCAGCGTAAGGTGACTCACATGGTAAGTGCTCGCATTCTCCACGTTGAGGTTGGCCCAGCACCCGTTGCTGGCTGGCGACCACAGAAACAGGCGATGCGCCGCGCTCGCCAACGCAACCTGGCAACCACTCGAGTCCAGGCCCGTGCGCGCCGCAAGCGTAGGTGCCCCATCGTCCGAAGTTACCGCACCGCCCAGGTGGGTAATGGCAAAGTCCATGCTGACCTGCTCGCCGGTCTTGTCACGCACCATCAGTAGCGCTGTTGGCTGGACAGGGGCCGAGAGGTAGAAGCCATCGGTGCCTTCGCCATCGACTGTTTTCGAGTATTCGACCCCCACATCCAGCAGATCCTGCAGCGGATCGCCACAAAGCTGCGACAACTGAGTACAGACAGGGGATGACCGGGGTGTCAGGTTTTCAAATTGCCGGGTCTCGCCGCGGTAACGCAGCTTGAGCGTAATGTCGGCCGCCTGCGCCCACGATGAGCCGAACACGCCAGACAGCAGTACCAGCATTGCACACTTGCGAAACATGCCCCTACCTCTCACTCTGCCTTGAAGTTCATGGCTTTGCGCGCATCGCCTTCCACCTGTTCGAAGCGGTATTCGACACCGGGCTTCTCGACGAACTCGCGCGTACGTCCAGGACGAAGATGGTGCTTGGCCGGAGGCTCACACTCGTCCTCGTTCAGCACACAGACCTGGACGTTGTCGAGCAGCACCGTGGCATTGCCCTCGTTGCGCACGGTCCATTTCCCACCGGCTCGCTCGATCGAGGTCTGATACCGCGTGGCAGCAGGCTTGGTAATCAAAATGGTGCCGTAGCCGGCCAGAAACTGCACACCGGCACTGAGTTCCTTGCGGTAAGCGTCAAGCTCCGTTTCGTCCAGTGCGAAGCTGTCATCCTGTTCCGGCACCACCGGGACGAAGCGCAGCCGGTAGTAACGCTCCTGGTTCCGTTCACCGCGATACAGCAACCGCACGGCCTGCATGCCGCGTGCCGGGATGATCATCCGCGCAGGGCTGGCAACAACGCTGCGCTGGTCGAAGGGCAGCTCATCGACTTCCACCTCACGGGGTTCGGCCTGGCCGTCGTAGACCAGCTCCAGCACGCTGACCTTGACGAACGCGGTACTGTCCCCCCGGTTGTAGATGCGTTTGGCATAGGTGCCCTTGCCTGGCTCGAGGTAGTCATAGAGCGCGCCGACATCCAGCTGTGGCCCGGCCTGGGCAAACCACGGCAGCATCAGCGCAACGAACAACAAGGGTGACAAGTGAAATGTGAACCTGTGCATCTTCAACCTCTGTTTACTCAACATCCAATCCATCGACCCGGGAATCGGGCCCTCTACAGCGTCATGCCGAAAGCCGGCTCAGCCCACACTGGGCACACACCGCTGATCACCCACGATCAGCAGGTCATCCTCGCGATCAAAGTTGTCCGGCGGTAATGTCAGAAGGCAGCTACCTGCCGTGTCATGGCGAATTTCCAAGGTGGGCCGTGACTCACTCATTTCGACGTTGAAATAGCCATCCACCTCGACAACCGTGCGCCCGGCGTCATTGACCACATGCGCGCCGTGCAGTGGCTGGCCTTGCCCGTCGAGCAGCCGGCCAAACACGGTGACCGTTCGCATGACCTTCACTGTGTGGTACCCCACCCCACCGCGGTTGAGGTGATAGTCCACAGCGAGGGGTTGGATCTGAGCTGGCGGCACGTCCTTCGTGTCGAAGTCGAAGCGCACATGGCCAGACTTGAACGCCGTCACCGGCACGATATTGCGCCCGGGGTGCAGCACTGCACTCATGCCCTGGCCATCGTTGGCGCGCAGCTTCACACCGTGCAGATCGCTTTCGACATCGATGATCAAGCCGGCTTCGAGCGGCAGGTTGCTGCCGCCCATGGCCAGCTTCCCGGCGCCCAGCGCCAGGGTGCTTTCCAGGTTGAGGCCACCGCTGAGGTTATTGTTGAAAGAGGAACTCTGGGCATAGGCATCGCCCTGCAGCGCCTGGCTGTGGAATCGCCCATTGGCCGCCAGGCTGGTGCCATAGCCGTCGAGCGTCGCGCTGCCCCCCAGGCTGTGCACGGGGCCCAGGTCGACGTTCTGCCGATACCACAGCGAAGCGTAGGGGTCATTGCCCCCCTCACGCGAGGCGCGGCTACCCACATCGACACCAAGCTGCCTGCCATCGCGCTCAAGCTTCATGCTTACAGCAACGTTGACGCCGCGGCTGCGGACACCGGCGCTGCTGCGCGTTCCAGGCCTGTCGAAAAGTGACAGGCGAACACTGCTCTGATGCCCCCGCAGTTTCCCGAAGAACGCCCAGCTGAGGTCGGCCCCCAGGCCGCTTGCCGAGCCCGCACTGTGTTCCAGACGCAGCGTCGCTGAACTGCGCGCGGTTACCCGCTGGTTGATCGAAAAGGCGGTGCGGCTGCGCACCTGGCGCTGGGAAGTATCGTCGTGACCGCTACTGCCAGGCTCCAGCCAGGTCTGGTTGTGGCTCAGCAACAACGAGCCCCAAGGGTGGGTGTAGGTCAACTGCAGATCGCCGCCGTTGCCCAGGCCCTGAGTCTGATTGAGGCTGGCGTAAAGCTTGAACCGTTCATGCACGTCCCAGTCCAGCGAGGTCCCCAACTGCAGGTCAGCATCGACCTGTTGCACTGACAACCCCAGCACCGCGGCAGGATGCATCAGGTAGTTGGAAAGGGCACCGAACACCGGGCTCTGTTCACGATTGCCATCCGAGTTGCTCAGCAGCTCGACCTGCTGGCCCAGGTACAGGTTGTAGCGCCAGCGGTTATCCATGTTCTGCCACCGGCTGGGCTTGTAGATGGACACTTCGCTGCGCGAGGTCTCCAGGCCGTCTTCGAGCAAACGCAGCTCCACATCATAGATGCCGCCGGGCAATACCCGCGTGTCGATCGCCTGCAAACCCGGCTGTACCGGCTGACTGTTGATCAGCGAACCATTGCGATAGATTTCGACGATACCCGGGCGGTTCGGCGTGACGTAGACGGGGATGGCGCTGGCTTGGCCATTGTCGACCAGCAGGCTGTCACTGCTGCCCAGCATCAAGCCAAGCGTGCTATCAGGGCGGCGCCCGAGTAGCGATGGCTGGCGCACCAGGCCTTGTGCGCCAGTGGAGAAGTAACCCAGCCGAAAGAAATGCTCTTCCTGCAGGCGCTCCGCGTAAAGCTGGTTCATGCGGTAACGCATATCGCCTTGCTCAGATGGGCTACGATCCACGCGTGCATCGGCAAGCGTCGTCCAGTTATGCAGGTTGCCCTGACCGAGCAGGCCGATTCTGCCCGTGGTCTGATTGCCATCATTGACCAGGTTGAGCTGGTTACGCAGCAGCAACCCAGCGTCACTCTGCTCCGGGAGGCGGTGGAAGAGCGCGTCCTGCTCCCGCTTCTCGGCATTGGAGGTCAGCAATGACAACTGGGAATTGGCCAGGCTGTAATGGATAGCCTGCAACCCGTCCGGGCAGTTTTGCAGGCAGTCGCCCAGCATGCGCCCGCCCTCCAGGCGCTGTTGCCATAACTGCCTGAGCGTGGCCGGCTCTGCGCTCTGCTCAGTGTCGGTAAACGCCAGCAACTGCACACGGTTATCACGGCTCAATACCACCATGGCATCACCGAGGTAGCGTTGATCAAGCTCCACTCGCACGGCAAGCGGCACATCGAAAAAGTGCGCCTCGAAGTCTTCTGGCAGACGCCCGAATGTATTCAGGTCAATGGCACTGGACGCGCGCTCGGCCAACACTTCGAGGGGCATGATGCAGGCAGCACCCAGCAGCCAGACAGCGAGTGCGCGGCCGGGTGCAGCAAACTGGAACATGATTCAATCCACTTCAACACCTGCCCCTACACTGGTAGACATCCAGTAAGTTGAGGCAGGCGGCACTGCTTCAATCAAAGGCTGGTGGAGGAAGTTTCAAACAACACGCTCACTGTCCCGGCATACTCACCCTTCAGATAACCATTGTCGGGCTTTATGGCCTTAAACGTAATGGGAAGATCATTGCCAGCTTTAGCATCTTCCGCGCTCATGACCTCCGCGGGCGTCAACTCCAACTTTTTATCCCCGACAGTGATGATAAGATCAATCTTCTGGTCGGTTTGTGGGTCTTGCAGCGATGCTGTGTGCAGCAGGTGGGCCTGAATAGCGCCGACATCACTCTGTGCCGAGAACTTTTCACTGACCGCCTTGAAGTCTTCGCGCTCCGGCTCATATTCAAGCGTCACGCCTTTCTCCAGCCAGTCCCCTACGGGGGCCACTGAAAAATCATTCCCGGGAATGATCGCCGTCACTGAAATACTCTGGGTGATCGGCTCAGGGGCGGACGCGACAGCGGCACCGGCAAACAATGCAAGGAACGGGACAGCCAATACATAGGATTTCACATCAAACTTCCTTTAACGGTTGCACATCAAATAGCGGGCGCCCTGGGGCACCCGAATGAAATTGCGAATCAGGGCGCCCCTGTTTCAAACATCAAGGTGGCTTGCGTAGTGTAAGTACCAGGCATGCGAGTCGACGACGATTCCGCCATCGGATAGAACCTGAATTGAATGTTTTTTCCCTGAGCAGCTTCAGCAGCACTGATGATTTCAACCGGCGCCGTGCCCATTTTTTTGCGATTCAACATGATGTGGTATCGACGGGGCGCTACCGCACCGCCCACCCGCGTGAACCGATACTCCGAACGATCTGTTTTCGCGTAAATCGGGCCGTAGGTGCTTTTTACAAACACCTCTTTTTCGATTTGCTTGAAGACGCCCCGGTCCGGGTCATATTCAGCCTGAAGTACGTCTTCCCACCAATTGCCAACCGAGTTCACCTGAAATTCAGGTGCCGACACGACAGCCTGGACACTGATGTCCTGCGGTATTTCCTTTGCCCCTGCAGCGCCCGCCACGCCAAGGAGAGCGAAGGTGATTAAACAGCGTAACTTCATTGAATATTCCCCAAATGTGCCGGCATCTATAGATGCACTTACGACATGAGGGAACTTTATGGGCAGAGCCTCACTATGTATGTAGGCTGTTTCTGACTGCATAAAATAAAAAACGCCCCGACAGGCGGGGCGTTTTTCAATGCAGGGGATTGACGTTAGTGCGAGACCGCCCCGCTGGCACCCAGGCCAGTCTGCGAACGCACGAACTGCGGGAAGAACAGCGCGCGCTCATCCTCAGCCGCCTTGGACTTGTCGGTGACCGAGAAGAACCAGATGCTGACGAAGGCAATGGCCATCGAGAACAGCGCCGGGTACTCGTACGGGTAGATGGCCTTCTCGTGGCCGAGAATCTGTACCCAGATGGTCGGGCCAAGGATCATCAGCGTCACCGCACTCACCAGGCCCAGCCAGCCGCCGATCATGGCACCGCGGGTGGTCAGCTTCTTCCAGTACATCGAAAGCAGCAGTACCGGGAAGTTGCAGCTGGCCGCAATGGAGAACGCCAGGCCGACCATGAAGGCAATGTTCTGCTTCTCGAACAGAATCCCCAGGCCGATCGCCAGCACACCCAAGGCGACAGTGGTGATCTTCGATACGCGGATCTCGTCCTTGTCGTTGGCTTTGCCCTTGCGCCAGACGCTGGCGTACAGGTCGTGGGACACTGCCGAGGCACCGGCCAGGGTCAGGCCAGCCACCACCGCCAGGATGGTGGCAAAGGCTACCGCCGAGATGAAGCCGAGGAACACACTGCCACCCACCGCATTGGCCAGGTGCACCGCGGCCATGTTGTTGCCGCCCAGCAGAGCGCCTGCGGCGTCCTTGAATTCCGGGTTGGTGCTGACCAGCAGGATCGCGCCAAAGCCAATGATGAAGGTGAGGATGTAGAAGTAGCCGATGAAGCCGGTGGCGTACAGCACGCTCTTGCGCGCTTCCTTGGCGTCACTGACGGTGAAGAAGCGCATCAGGATGTGCGGCAGGCCGGCAGTACCGAACATCAGTGCCAGGCCCAGGGAGAATGCCGAGATCGGGTCCTTGACCAGGCCACCGGGGCTCATGATCGCCTCGCCCTTGGCGTGTACCTTGATCGCTTCGGAGAACAGCGTGTTGAAGTCAAAGCCCACGTGCTTCATGACCATCAGCGCCATGAAACTGGCACCGGACAGCAGCAGCACAGCCTTGATGATCTGTACCCAGGTGGTGGCCAGCATGCCGCCGAACAGCACGTACAGGCACATCAGGATACCCACCAGGATCACCGCCACATGGTAGTCCAGGCCGAACAGCAGCTCGATCAGCTTGCCGGCGCCGACCATCTGCGCGATCAGGTAGAACGCCACCACCACCAGCGAACCAGAGGCAGACAGGGTGCGGATTTCCTTTTGCCCGAGGCGGTACGAGGCCACGTCGGCGAAGGTGTACTTGCCCAGGTTGCGCAAGCGTTCGGCAATCAGGAAAAGAATGATCGGCCAGCCAACCAGGAAGCCGATCGAGTAGATCAGGCCGTCGTAACCCGAGGTGAACACCAGCGCGGAAATACCCAGGAACGAGGCGGCCGACATGTAGTCGCCAGCAATCGCCAGGCCGTTCTGGAAGCCGGTGATCTTGCCCCCGGCAGCGTAGTAATCCGATGCCGACTTGTTGCGTTTGGAAGCCCAGTAGGTGATGCCGAGGGTGAAGGCGACGAAGGCCACGAACATGGCGATGGCGGAAACGTTCAGCGGTTGTTTCTGCACCTCGCCGGTCAGGGCATCGGCGGCCCACACGGCGGGTGCGAAGGCTCCGCAGGCCAGTACGGCCAGGGCTTTGGTTTGGCGAATCATTGTTGCGCCTCCTTCAGGATTTCCTTGTTCAGCTCATCGAATTCGCCGTTGGCGCGGCGTACGTAGATGGCGGTCAGGACGAATGCCGAAACGATCAGGCCGACGCCCAGGGGAATGCCCCAGGTAATCGATGACTCAGGACTGAGCTTGGCGCCCAGCACATGAGGACCGTAGGCGATCAGGAGGATGAAGGCGCAGTACAGGCCGAGCATGATCGCCGAGAGAATCCAGGCGAACCGTTCGCGTTTGGTGACCAGCTCCTTGAAACGGGGGCTGTTTTGTATCGAGAGGTAAATGCTGTCGTTCATTGTTTTTGTCCTAGCAGCACAGATACGGGATGGAACCCACACCCTTACTTTATGCTGCCGATGGACGCCAACCAGACGACCTTAGTCTTAGATGCAACGGTGTTTTACCGATTGCGTAACAAAGTAATGACCCGTTCGCGGGTAAACCCGCTCCTGCAGGAGCGGGTTTACCCGCGAAGAAACCCTATTGGCCCTGGAAGGTTATTACTTGCCAGTCCACTCCTTCACACGATCAGGGTGCTTGGCGACCCAGTCCTTGGCGGCCGCTTCAGGCTTGGCCCCTTCCTGGATCGCCAGCATCACCTCGCCAATCTCGTCCTTGGACTGCCAGTTGAACTTCTTCAGGAACTCCGCCACTTCCGGTGCCTTGGTGGCCAGTTCCTTGCTGCCGATGCTGTTCACGGTTTCTGCCGCGCCATATACGCCTTTCGGGTCTTCGAGGAACTTCAGCTTCCACTTGGCGAACATCCAGTGCGGAACCCAGCCGGTCACCGCAATCGACTGCTGCTTGGCATAGGCACGGCCCAGTTCCGCCGTCATCGCCGCACCCGAGCTGGCCTGCAACTTGTAACTGGTCAGGCCATAGTCCTTGATCGCCTGGTCGGTCTTGAGCATCACACCGGAGCCTGCGTCGATGCCAACAATCCTGTCCTTGAAGCTGTTATCGGTCTTGAGGTCGGCAATGCTCACTGCCTTGACGTACTCTGGGACAATCAGGCCGATCTTGGCGTCCTTGAAGTTCGGGCCGTAGTCGACCACGTTGTCCTTGTTCTTGGACCAGTACTCACCATGGGTCACCGGCAACCAGGCCGACAACATGGCATCGAGCTTGCCAGTTGCCACACCCTGCCACATGATCCCCGTGGCCACGGCCTGCAACTTCACGTCATAGCCGAGTTTTTGCTTGATTACTTCGGCAGCCACGTTGGTGGTCGCCACGCTGTCGGCCCAACCATCCACGTAACCAATGCTTACTTCTTTGGCCATAGCCTGTGCAGTGCTCATGGCCATTACCAGGGCGGTGCCCACACCCAGGAAACGTCGCATTTTCTTCAAAGTTGCCATCAAAGCATCCCCTCGTCAGGTCTTGGAGATTGCATCATCTTCCTGCAACACAAGTCGACCTGATCCACCTGCGACCTGCACCCGCCCCATATGCGACAGCACTGTGCCATTAGCGCCATCGGCCTGCCTCGGCCTGCGCGATCCTTGCATGCCAAAGGTTTGGCGCCGGGCTACTATCTAACCTTTTGTGCCAGACGATGGACCGCCACATGCCCAGTTGTAGCCGCCTGTTATTGCCGTTGTACCTGCTTGCCTGCCTGCTGGCCCTGCTCGGGCTGGGGGGGCTCTGGTACGGGCTGGGCAAGCCTGTGCACCTGCCCGATGCGGCCAGCCCTGCGCACAAGCTGCAATGCGCTTCGTACACGCCGTTTGACAAAGACCAGTCGCCTTACGACCAGCCGTTTCGCCTGCGCCCAGCGCGGATGGACGCCGACCTGGCGTTACTGGCCGAGCGGTTTCAGTGCATCCGTACCTATTCCATGAGCGGTCTTGAGGCAATCCCGGCGCTGGCACGCAAGCATGGGCTGAAGGTGATGCTGGGCGCCTGGGTGAACGCCCACCCGGCCGACACCGAGAAGGAAATCAACCTGCTGATCGCTGCTGCCAACGCCAACCCGGACGTGGTCAGCGCGGTGATCGTCGGCAATGAGACACTGTTGCGCAAGGAGGTGACCGGTGCCCACCTTGCCAAATTGATCGCGCGGGTGAAGCGCGAGGTCAAGGTGCCCGTGACCTACGCCGATGTCTGGGAATTCTGGCTGCAGCACCCGCAGGTGGCCCCGGCAGTGGACTTCCTGACCATCCATCTGCTGCCCTACTGGGAGGACGACCCGCGTGGCATCGACGATGCCTTGGCCCACGTTGCCGATGTGCGCCGGGTGTTCGGCACACGCTTCGCGCCCAAGGACATTCTGATTGGCGAAACCGGCTGGCCCAGCGAAGGCCGCCAACGCGAAACGGCGGTGCCCAGCCGGGTCAATGAGGCGCGCTTCATCCGTGGCTTCGTGGCCATGGCGGAGCGCAATGGCTGGCACTACAACCTGATCGAAGCCTTCGATCAGCCCTGGAAACGCGCCAATGAGGGCGCAGTGGGTGGTTACTGGGGGCTATACGACGCGGACCGGCAGGACAAGGGCGTGCTCGAAGGGCCAGTGAGCAACCTGCATGACTGGCCGCAGTGGTTGCTGGCCAGCGCCGTGCTGACGGTGATCATGCTGGGGCTGGCCGGGCGCCCCGCTACACCGATGGCCGCCTTGCTGCTGCCACTGCTGGCAGCGTTTGGTGCCGCTTGCCTGGGCCTGTGGGGCGAGTTGATGCGCACCCATGCGCGCTTTGCCGGGGAATGGCTGTGGGCACTGATGCTGGCCGGGCTGAACCTGCTGGTACTGGCCCATGCGTTGTTGGCGCTGACGCGGCGGGCCGGCTGGCGTGAACGCTTGTTCGCCTGGCTGCAGGAGCGAGCCGGCTGGCTGTTGCTGGCGGCAGGCTTCGCTGCGGCGGTGAGCATGCTGGCAATGGTGTTCGACCCGCGCTACCGCAGCTTCCCCAGCGCGGCGCTGGCGTTGCCGGCGCTGGTGTATGTGCTGTGGCCAGTGCGGGCACGGCGGGCGGAGGTGGCGTTGCTGGCGTTCATCGTCGGCGCCGGGGTGGCGCCGCAGTTGTTCGTGGAAGGGCTGGAGAACCAGCAGGCCTGGGGCTGGGCAGTGGTGAGTGTGCTGATGACAGCGGCATTGTGGCGAAGCCTGCGGATGCGCCAGGCTTGATACTGTATATTCCTCAAGCCCGGCGCGGACCTTGTGGGAGCAACTGTCTTGCTCAATTTCTGAAAGCTGGCGCGATCCCTGTGGGAGCGGGCTTGCCCGCGAACACGGGCGAAGCCCGTGCCATCCACCACGGTGTTGGCTTCGCGGGCAAGCCCTCTCCCACAGGTACGCGCAGCTGCCTACAATGGGGGCTGCCTGACCAGGCGCAACCCCGCCAGCACCAGCGCAAACACCGCAATGCTGGCGGTGTACAGCACCAGCGCCGGCACCGCGAACACCAGTGCCAACACTGCCAGCCACCAGCCGGCACGCGCGGAAACGAACTGGGCCAGTAGCGCAAGGCCCAATCCGCCCCAGGCCATGACTTGATGGTGAATGCCCAACCCCAGCAGCGAACGCACCTCGCACTGCCAATAGGCGGTCGGCACTGCGCACAGCCCTACCCACTGGCCGTCCTCCATCAGGCCGTAACGCACGCCATAACTGGCCGCGAGCCAACCCCCCAGGAACAGCAGCAACAGCGCCGTCGGCAGCGAACGAGACATCCTGTTCTCCAATAGCGGTAATCGAAAGCATCCATGATCGCTTATGCCCGTTTCTAAGGCAAAATCACACCCCGGCAGCTATGTTGCAGATAGCAAGTACGCCAAATGCCACCGCAGCGGGCAACTTTGCCCACCTGGCTGTGGTCCTAGCCTGCACACTGCTCGACCTTGCGTTCTTTTGGGGGATTACATGCTTCGATCTTTGCGCCTCGCTGCCCTGCTCGGCAGCTTGCTCATGGCTGTGGCCGCTTCAGCGCGGGATATCGACGCTGCCAGCTATGGCTACCCTCTTACCAACCCGTTCGAGGCCACCATCGCCACCACGCCGCCGGACAAGCGCCCTGACCTGCCCAGCGACGATGAAATCACTCAGTCCGACTACAGCCTGAACTTGCGCCCGGAACGCGAGTTCACGTTGCCCGACAACTTCTGGGCAGTGAAGAAGCTCAAGTACCGCCTGGCCCGCCAGGATCGCGAAGCGCCGCTGATCTTCATCATCGCCGGCACCGGCGCGCCCTACAGCAGCAGCATCAATGAATACCTGAAAAAGCTGTTCTACCAGGCCGGCTTCCACGTGGTGCAACTGTCATCGCCCACCAGCTATGACTTCATGAGTGCGGCCTCGCGCTTTGCTACCCCCGGCATCAGCCAGGAAGACGCCGAAGACATGTACCGGGTGATGCAGGCCGTGCGCGCCCAGCATCCACGCCTGCCGGTCAGTGATTTCTACCTCACCGGTTACAGCCTGGGCGCGCTCGACGCAGCCTTCGTCAGCCACCTGGACGAAACCCGCCGCAGCTTCAACTTCAAGCGTGTACTGCTGCTCAACCCACCGGTCAACCTCTACACCTCGATCAACAACCTCGACAAGCTGGTGCAGACCCAGGTCAAGGGCATCGACCGCAGCACCACGTTCTACGAGCTGATGCTGGAAAAACTCACCCGTTACTTCCAGGACAAGGGCTACATCGACCTGAACGACGCCCTGCTGTACGACTTCCAGCAGTCGCGCCAGCACCTGTCCAACGAACAGATGGCCATGCTGATCGGCACCTCGTTCCGTTTCTCGGCAGCCGACATCGCCTTCACTTCCGACCTGATCAACCGCCGTGGCCTGATCATTCCGCCGAAGTTCCCGATCACTGAAGGCAGCAGCCTCACGCCGTTCTTCAAGCGCGCCCTGCAGTGCGACTTCGACTGCTACATGACCGAACAGGTAATTCCGATGTGGCGCGCCCGCACCGACGGCAACAGCATCCTGCAGTTGGTCAACCAGGTCAGCCTGTATGCCCTGGAAGACTACCTGCGCAGCAGTGACAAGATCGCCGTGATGCACAACGCCGACGACGTCATTCTCGGCCCGGGCGACATTGGCTTCCTGCGCAAGGTGTTCGGCGAACGGCTGACCCTCTACCCCCATGGCGGCCATTGCGGCAACCTCAACTACCGCGTCAACAGTGACGCCATGCTGGAGTTCTTCCGTGGTTAACAAACTCCTCTTCGCCACTGCCCTGCTTGCCGCTGGCCACACCCTGGCCGCCGAAACCGCACCCCGAGCCAGTGTGGTCGAGGCCGACCCGCAGGTGATCGGCACCGCGCCACTGGTGCCCGAAGCCGATGGCTTCCTCGACCCGCTGCGTGAGCTGAAATTCAACCCGGGGCTGGACCAGCGCGAGTTCGAGCGCTCAACCCTGCAGGCGCTGAACGTGTACGACCCGCTGGAGTCGATCAACCGGCGCATCTACCACTTCAACTACCGATTGGACCAATGGGTGCTGCTGCCGCTGGTGAATGGCTATCAGTATGTCACCCCAAGCTTCGTGCGCACGGGGGTGAGCAACTTCTTCAACAACCTTGGCGATGTGCCGAACCTGTTCAACAGCGTGTTGCAGCTCAAAGCCAAGCGCTCGGCAGAAATCACCGCGCGACTGATGTTCAACACGATCATCGGCGTGGGTGGGCTGTGGGACCCGGCGACCAGCATGGGCCTGCCGCGCCAGAGCGAGGACTTTGGCCAGACCCTGGGCTTCTATGGCGTACCGGATGGGCCGTACCTGATGCTGCCGGTGCTAGGCCCATCGAACCTTCGCGATACCACCGGGCTGGTGGTGGATTATGCGGGAGAGCAGGCGGTCAACTACCTGAACGTGGCCGAAGCCAGCACCGATCATCCGGAAATCTTCGCACTGCGCGTGGTGGACAGGCGCTATACGACCAAATTCCGCTATGGCCAGCTGAATTCGCCGTTCGAGTATGAAAAGGTGCGGTATGTGTATACCCAGGCGCGCAAGTTGCAGATAGCCGAGTAAGCCTGCTGCGGCCCTTTCGCGGGTGAACCCGCTCCTACACAGGTATTGGCGCAACCCCTTGTCGCGAAAGGGCCCGCAAAGGCAACATCAAATCCCCAGGAATTCGCAAAGCTCGCGCTTCTTGGCCAGGGCATCGCGCCGCCCCAACTCGATCAGTTCACTGCAATAGCTGGCCTCGAACAGCAAATAGCTCAACACCCCCGCCCCGCTGGTGCGCGTTGCCCCCGGCCCCCGTAAGAACAGGCGCAGCGCCGCCGGCAACTCGCGGCGGTGCCGAGCGGCAATCTCATCCAGCGGCTGGCTGGGCGCCACCACCAGCACGTCGATCGGTGCCAGCCCCAGGCGCCGGGCATCCAGGTGCGCCGGCAACAGCCCGCTCAAGTGATTGAGGCGCTGCAGCAGTTCGATATCGCCTTCCAGGCTGTCAATGAACGTACTGTTGAGCATGTGGCCGCCGATCTGCGCCAGGCTCGGCTGCTGCCCGCTGAACACACGCTGGGGCGGTACAGGTGGCGCTGGCCGCTGCGGGTTTCCGCTGACCCCGACCACCAGCACCCGGCTGGCGCCCAGGTGCAAGGCCGGGCTGATCGGTGCCGACTGGCGCACTGCACCGTCGCCGTAATACTCGCCGCCCAGTTGCACCGGGGCGAACAGCAGCGGGATCGCCGCACTGGCCAGCAAGTGGTCGATGGTCAACGGTGCGGGTACGCCGATACGCCGGTGGCGCAGCCAGGCCTCGATGGTGCCGCGGCCCTGGTAGAAGGTCACCGCCTGGCCAGACTCGTAGCCAAAGGCGGTCACCGCCACGGCGCGCAGTTGCTCGGCGGCCAAGGCGTGGCCGATGCCATCCAGGTTCAGGTGCGTTTGCAGCAGGCTGCGCAACGGGCTGCTGTCGAGCAACGCCACAGGGGCCTGACCACCCAGCCCCAGCAGGCTGTGGCCAACGAAACGGCTGGCCTGGCGCACGACCCCGGGCCAGTCGCTGCGGATGACCAGATGGCTGCGGAAATTCTGCCAGAAGGCAGTGAGCCGCTGCACGGCGTCGTTGAAGTGCACCGCACCACTGGCCAGGGTGACGGCGTTGATGGCCCCGGCGGAGGTGCCGACGATGACCGGAAAAGGGTTGTCCGCGCCGGCGGGCAGCAACTCGGCGATGCCCGCCAGCACACCGACCTGGTAGGCGGCGCGGGCGCCGCCGCCAGACAGGATGAGACCGGTTACCGGGGGTGGTGCCATGGCGTCCTTCCTGGGGTTGATGTGTTTTCAGCGCTTCTTCTTGTCATACAGCCGCGGCGCACCCTCGGGGCGCGACTTGAACCGGCGGTGCGCCCACAGGTACTGCTCGGGGCACTCGCGCAACACGCTCTCGACCCATTGGTTGATGCGCAGGCAATCGGCCTCTTCGCTTTCCCCGGGGAAATCCGTCAGCGGCGGGTGGATGACCAGCCGATAGCCGCTGCCATCCTCCAGGCGCTTCTGGGTGAACGGAATCACCTGCGCCTTCCCCAACCGGGCGAACTTGGTGGTAGCGGTCACCGTCGCCGCGGGGATACCAAACAACGGTACGAAGATGCTCTGCTTGGCACCGTAGTCCTGGTCCGGTGCGTACCAGATAGCCCGGCCCGAACGTAGCAGCTTGAGCATGCCACGTACGTCCTCGCGCTCCACCGCCAGCGAATCGAGGTTGTGACGCTCGCGGCCGCTGCGCTGGATGAAGTCGAACAGTGCATTGCCGTGTTCGCGGTACATGCCGTCGATGGTGTGCTGCTGGCCGAGCAGCGCGGCGCCGATTTCCAGGGTAGTGAAGTGCACCGCCATGAGGATCGCGCCCTGCCCCGCCTGCTGGGCGGCCTGCAGGTGCTCAAGGCCCTCGATATGGGCCAGGCGCGCCAGCCTGGCCTTGGGCCACCACCAGCTCATGGCCATTTCGAAGAAGGCGATGCCGGTGGAGGCGAAGTTGGCCTTGAGCAAACGCTGCCGTTCGTCGACCGACAGCTCCGGGAAGCACAGCTCCAGGTTGCGCGCGGCGATGCGCCGACGTTCACCGGCAAAGCAATACATGACGGCGCCCAGCGCGGCACCGATCTTCAGCAGCACCCGGTACGGCAACTGAACCACCAGCCACAGCAGGCCCAGGCCCAGCCACAGGCCCCAGAACTTGGGGTGAAGGAAATAGGGACGAAAACGCGGGCGTTCCATTGAAGCATCCGGAAAGACAAAGGCCGCGCATTCTACAACGGATCAGCGCATGTTGCGGGCAACCGGTGTTCTCGTTATAAGTCAGGGCACTTTTTTCGCAACAAGCCGTCTATGCAGACCATGAGCCCAAACCACACATCCGACACCGCCTCCGTGTTCCAGCTCAAGGGCAGCATGCTCGCCATTACGGTACTGGAACTGGCACGCAATGACCTTGAAGCCCTCGACCGCCAGTTGGCGGCCAAAGTCGCCCAGGCCCCGAACTTCTTCAGCAATACACCGCTGGTGCTGGCGCTGGACAAGCTGCCGGCCGACGAAGGGGCGGTCGACCTGCCCGGCTTGATGCGAATCTGCCGCCACCACGGCCTGCGTACCCTGGCCATCCGCGCCAACCGCATCGAGGACATCGCCGCCGCCATCGCCATCGACCTGCCGGTGCTGCCGCCCTCGGGGGCCCGCGAACGGCCGCTGGAGCCCGAGCCCGAGGTGGTGAAAAAGCCCGAACCGGCCCCGGCGCCACCACCGCCCCCCGAACCCGAGGTGCGCCCGACCCGCATCATTACTTCGCCAGTACGCGGTGGCCAACAGATCTATGCTCAGGGAGGTGATCTGGTTGTGACGGCTTCGGTCAGCCCAGGTGCGGAACTTCTGGCCGATGGCAACATCCATGTGTACGGCGCCATGCGCGGCCGCGCCCTGGCTGGCATCAAAGGCAACACCAAGGCGCGTATCTTCTGCCAGCAGATGACCGCCGAAATGGTCTCGATCGCCGGCCAGTACAAAGTCTGCGAAGACCTGCGCCGGGATCCACTGTGGGGGACCAGCGTGCAAGTCAGCCTGTCTGGTGACGTGTTGAACATCACCCGTCTTTAACGGATACTTGCCAGCATTTTTAGAGCAACTTTTTTACCGTTGCCTTTATTTCGCTATTTCAGTTTTTTGCAGGGACAAGTGTCCCGACTATTTTTAGGGGTGAAACACCTTGGCCAAGATTCTCGTGGTTACTTCCGGCAAGGGGGGTGTGGGCAAGACCACTACCAGCGCCGCCATTGGTACCGGCCTCGCACTGCGCGGCCACAAGACCGTCATTGTCGACTTCGACGTGGGCCTGCGTAACCTCGACCTGATCATGGGCTGCGAACGCCGCGTGGTGTACGACTTCGTCAACGTGGTCAACGGCGAAGCCAACCTGCAACAGGCCCTGATCAAGGACAAGCGCCTCGAGAACCTGTACGTGCTGGCCGCCAGCCAGACCCGTGACAAGGACGCGCTGACCCAGGAAGGCGTGGAAAAGGTACTGATGGACCTGAAGAAGGACTTCGAGTACGTCATCTGCGACTCGCCGGCCGGTATCGAAAAAGGTGCTCACCTGGCCATGTACTTCGCTGACGAAGCCATCGTGGTGACCAACCCGGAAGTTTCGTCGGTACGTGACTCCGACCGCATGCTGGGCATTCTGTCGAGCAAGTCGCGCCGCTCCGAAAACGGTGAAGAGCCGATCAAGGAGCATTTGCTGATCACCCGCTACCACCCTGAGCGCGTCGTCAAAGGCGAAATGCTGAGCGTGGCCGACGTGGAAGAAATCCTGTCGATCAAGCTCAAGGGTGTGATCCCGGAATCGCAGGCCGTCCTCAAGGCGTCCAACCAAGGTATCCCGGTCATTCTCGATGACCAGAGCGATGCCGGCCAGGCCTACAGTGATGCGGTCGACCGCCTGCTGGGCAAAGAGAAGCCGATGCGCTTCATCGATGTACAGAAGAAGGGATTCTTCGAGCGCATTTTCGGGAGCAAATAAACCATGAACCTTTTTGACTTCTTTCGTGGCAGACAGAAACAGACCAGCGCGTCGGTAGCGAAAGAGCGTCTACAGATCATCGTGGCGCACGAGCGCGGCCAACGCAGCGAACCGGACTACCTGCCCGCGCTGCAGAAAGAACTGCTGGAAGTGATCCGCAAATATGTGAACATCGGCAACGATGATGTGCATATCGAGCTGGAAAACCAGGGCAGCTGCTCGATTCTGGAGCTGAACATCACCCTGCCGGATCGCTGATCCGCGTAGTCGACAATTTGGGGCTGCCTTGCAGCCCTTCGCGGGCAAGCCTGCTCCTACAGGGGAACGCATACCCTTTGTAGGAGCGGGCTTGCCCGCGAAGGGCCGCAAAGCGGCCCCAGCGTTTACTGCTATTTTCGTGAGACCTGCAATGCCGCTGTCGAATGTCCAGATCCTCTTCGAAGACGCCGCCATCCTGGTGATCAACAAACCGACCCTGCTGCTGTCGGTACCTGGCCGTGCCGAGGACAACAAGGACTGCCTGATCACCCGTCTGCAGGAAAACGGCTACCCCGATGCGCTGATCGTGCACCGTCTGGACTGGGAAACCTCCGGCATCATCCTGCTGGCCCGCGATGCCGACAGCCACCGCGAGCTGTCGCGCCAGTTCCACGACCGTGAAACGGAGAAAGCCTACACCGCACTGTGCTGGGGCCAGCCGGCGCTGGACAGCGGCAGCATCGACCTGCCACTGCGCTACGACCCACCGACCAAACCACGGCATGTGGTGGACCACGAGCAGGGCAAGCACGCCCTGACCTTCTGGCGTATCGTCGAGCGCTGCGGCGATCACTGTCGGGTGGAGCTGACGCCGATTACCGGGCGTTCGCACCAGCTGCGCGTGCACATGCTGTCGATCGGGCACCCGCTGCTGGGTGATCGCCTGTACGCCAACCCGCAAGCCCTGGCGGCCCATGAGCGGCTGTGCCTGCATGCCTCGATGCTGAGCTTTACCCACCCGGTGTCCGGGCAGCGGTTGAAGTTCGAGTGCCCTGCGCCGTTCTGATTTTGCAGGGCCTGTAACGGCCTCTTCGCGGCTAAAACCGCTCCTACAAGGGCCGCACTGCGCTCAGGGGCTGTGCAATGCCTGTGGGAGCGGCGTTAGCCGCGAAGATGCAGACACAAATTGTCGACATTCTGCGTTAAACTCGCGCCACTGCTGTCTGGAGTGAGCTATGCGCGACGCACTGAATACCGGCCTCATCGAATTTCTCAAGGCCTCCCCCACGCCCTTCCATGCCACCGCCAGCCTGGTCCAGCGCCTTGAGGCGGCCGGCTACAAGCGCCTGGACGAGCGCGACAGTTGGGACACCGAGACTGGCGGCCGCTACTACGTCACCCGCAACGATTCTTCAATCATCGCCATCAAACTGGGCAAGCAGTCGCCGCTGCTCAATGGCATCCGCATGGTCGGCGCCCACACTGACAGCCCGTGCTTGCGGGTCAAGCCTCAGCCCGAGCTGCAGCGCCAGGGCTTCCTGCAACTGGGCGTGGAAGTGTATGGCGGCGCGTTGCTGGCCCCCTGGTTCGACCGCGACCTGTCGCTGGCCGGCCGCGTCACCTACCGCCGTGACGGCAAGGTCGAAAGCCAGCTGATCGACTTCAAGCTGCCAATCGCGATCATCCCCAACCTGGCGATCCACCTGAACCGCACCGCCAACGAAGGCTGGGCGATCAACCCGCAGAACGAACTGCCCCCCATCCTCGCCCAAGTGGCCGGTGACGAACGCATCGACTTCCGCGCCCTGCTCACCGAGCAACTGGCCCGCGAGCACGAGCTGATCGCCGACGTGGTGCTGGACTACGAGCTGAGCTTCTATGACACGCAGGACGCCGCGCTGATCGGTCTGAATGGCGACTTCATCGCCGGCGCCCGCCTGGACAACCTGCTGTCGTGCTACGCCGGTTTGCAGGCCCTGCTGGCCGCCGACAGCGACGAGACCTGTGTGCTGGTGTGCAACGACCACGAAGAAGTCGGCAGTTGCTCGGCCTGCGGTGCCGATGGCCCGATGCTGGAGCAGACCCTGCAGCGCCTGCTGCCCGATGGCGACACCTACGTGCGCACCGTCCAGCGCTCGCTGATGGTGTCGGCCGACAATGCCCACGGCGTGCACCCCAACTACTCCGACAAGCATGACGGCAACCACGGGCCGAAGCTCAACGCCGGGCCCGTGATCAAAGTGAACAACAACCAGCGCTACGCCACCAACAGCGAGACGGCCGGGTTCTTCCGCCACTTGTGCATGGCCGAGGAAGTACCGGTGCAGAGCTTTGTGGTGCGCAGCGACATGGGCTGTGGCTCGACCATCGGGCCGATCACCGCCAGCCACCTGGGTGTGCGCACGGTGGATATTGGTTTGCCGACCTTTGCCATGCACTCCATTCGCGAGCTGTGTGGCAGCCATGACCTGGCGCACCTGGTGAAGGTACTGACCGCGTTCTACCGTAGCCGCGAGCTGCCGTGATGTAAGCAGGCGCGGCCTATTCGCGGGTGAACCCGCTCCTACGGGGTTGTGCGGTCCCCGTAGGAGCGGGTTCATCGAGGCGTCGAACCGCCGCGAACAGGCCGCGCCTGCTTAAACGTGCTCAAGGTCAATCACGCCTCGTTGGCCAAGCGCTATGCTTGTTACATGGCCCCACTGCAAAAGGATTGCTGTCCATGTCCCCGTTCCTGTCACTGTTCGTACCGGTGTTCCTGTTCCTGATGCTGCTGACCATCGGCTTCAGCATGCGCGAACGCAACATCGGTGTACTGATGATGTGGGTCGGCACCCTGGGTATATTCGGCCTCACCTGCTGGAAGATCCTCGAGAAACTGCCGACATAAACCTCTACACTCGGTCAATCGTTTGACCTGAGGTAGATTTGCCAGTGCCTGCCCTCCTGCGTTACCTGTTCCTGTTGCTCTTGCTTTTCATTGCCCCGGTACAAGCGGCGGGCTTGCCTAGCCTGCTGGGCGGCAGTGCGCCCGCGCAACCAGAGGCCACCGAGCCGCTGGGCAAGTCGCTGGACGAGGTGATCAAGAACCTCGAAAACGACCAGCAACGGGCCAAGCTGCTGGCCGACCTGAAAAAACTGCGCGACGCCACCCGGCAATCGCAACCCAGCGTTGAACAGGGCGTACTCGGCCTGATCGGCGGTGCCCTGCATGACTTTGAAAAACAGTTCAGCGGCGATGCCAGCCCATTCCACCGCTGGGCCGCGGAAATCGAACAGGCCCAGGCCGAACTGGCGGAACTGGTGGTGCCCGTGCACCAGTGGCCGGCGATCCTGTTCGGTTTTGCTGCAGTGATTGCCGTGTGGAGCGTGCTGGCCTATGCCTTCAACTGGGTCGGCCATCGGGTCCGCCTGCGCTTTGGCCTGAGCGAGGAACTGCCACAGCACCCGCGGACCTGGGACCTGGTGCGCTTTGCCTTGCGCAAGCTCGGCCCCTGGCTGGTGGCGCTGGTGTTCACGGTGTACCTGAGTTTCGTGCTGCCGCCATCACTGGGCAAATCCCTGGCAATGGTGCTGGCCTACGCACTGGTGGTCGGTACCTGCTTTTCGGCCATTTGCGTCATCGCCTTTTCCTTGCTGGACGGCCCACACCGCCACCGCGCCCTGCACATCCTGCGGCGCCAGGCGTTTCGCCCGTTGTGGCTTATTGGCAGCTTCGCCGCGTTTGGCGAGGCGATGAGCGATCCACGCATGCTGGTTGCCCTCGGTACCCACCTGGCCCACACCCTGGCTACCTTGGCCAATGTGATTGCGGCACTGTGTACCGGGCTGTTCATCCTGCGCTTCCGCCGGCCGATCGCCCACCTGATCCGCAACCAGCCACTGTCGCGACGCCTGACCCGACGTACCCTCAGCGATACCATCGAGATCCTCGGCAGCTTCTGGTTCATTCCGGCGCTGATCCTGGTGGCCATTTCGCTGTTCGCCACCTTCGTCTCCGCCGGCGACACCAGCACCGCCCTGCGCCAGTCGCTGATGTGCACCGTGCTGGTGGTGGTGTGCATGGTGCTCAACGGCCTGGTGCGCCGCCATGCCGCCAACCCCAAGCGGGCCAGCAAGCGCCAGGCGGTGTACACCGAACGCCTGCGCAACTTTGGCTACCTGCTGGTGCACCTGTTCATCTGGCTGGTGTTCATCGAGTTGGGCCTGCGCGTGTGGGGCGTGTCGATGATCAGCTTCGCCGAGGGCGACGGCCATGACATCAGCCTGCGCCTGCTGGGCCTGGCCGGCACGCTGATCGTGGCCTGGCTGGTGTGGATCCTTGCCGACACCGCCGTACACCATGCCCTGGTGCGCTCGCGCCGGGGGCTGGCCAACGCCCGTGCGCAAACCATGATGCCGTTGATTCGCAACGTGATGTTCGTGGTCATCTTCATCATCGCGGTCATCGTCGCCCTGGCCAACATGGGCATGAACGTCACCCCACTGCTAGCCGGTGCCGGTGTGATCGGCCTGGCCATCGGTTTTGGCGCGCAGTCGCTGGTGGCCGACCTGATCACCGGCCTGTTCATCATCATCGAAGATTCGCTGGCCATCGACGATTACGTGGATGTCGGCGGCCACCTGGGCACGGTAGAAGGGTTGACCATTCGTACCGTGCGCCTGCGCGACATCGACGGCATTGTGCATACCATCCCGTTCAGCGAAATCAAGAGCATCAAGAACTACTCGCGGGAGTTCGGCTACGCGATCTTCCGCGTGGCAATCCCGCACAGCATGAACATCGACCAGGCGATCTCGCTGGTTCGCGAAGTGGGGCAGAAGCTGCGCAACGACCCGCTGATGCGCCGCAATATCTGGTCGCCGCTCGAGCTACAGGGGGTGGAGAGCTTCGAGTCAGGGTCGGCGATCCTGCGGGCGCGGTTCAAGACCGCGCCGATCAAGCAGTGGGAGGTGTCGCGGGCGTTCAACCTGGCCTTGAAGCGGCAGCTGGATGAAGCCGGGCTGGACCTGGCGACGCCGCGGTTGTCGGTGCAGGTGGTGACAGCCGGTGGGGGTGGAATGACCGAGGCCGGCTCGTAGGAGCGGGTTTACCCGCGAAGAAGGCAACACATCATCCAGCCTGGGCACGAATGCGGATCGCATCATGCCGCCAATACTCGAGGTCACAGTCGATCAAGTGCCCATGCTGGTCGCTGTTGACCCGGGTAATGTGCAACCCCGGGCTGCCCGCCGACACTTTCAAGGCACTGGCCGCCTCCACCGGCAACGCTGTCGGCAGGATCTCGAAGCACACCTGCCCGTACTCGATGCCATACACCCGCCCATAAATCTCGGTCAGTGACTGCGCCAGGTCGTGTTCGAGAATGCCTGGAAAGTAACGGGGGTTGAGGTAATGCTCGGCATACAGCACCGCCCGCCCGTCAATCCGCCGTAACCGGCAGACGCGCACCACACTGGACAACGCCGGCAGCTGCAAGCGTGCACAGATGGCCGCCGAAGCCGGCTGCAGCCTCGCCGACAGCAGTTCGGTACTGGCCACCCGCCCCTGATCGCGTACCATGGCATGGAAGTGGCTGCGCTCGATCAGGTCGTAGGTCAAGCGCTGCGGCGCAACGAACCAGCCTCGGCGCTCTTCTCGGTAGATCAAGCCTTGGGCCTCCAGCTGCACCAACGCCTCACGCAGGGTAATGCGCGTGGTGTCGAACACCTCGCTGAGCCGCCGCTCGGCCGGCAGCTTGCCGCCCGGCGCCAGCAGGCCATGCTCGATCTGCTCCTGCAGGGCATGGCAGATGGCTGTTACCGCACGCGGGGGCGTCGACTGCATCGAAAGGTTACCTATCTGGACTAGTCCAGCCCCATCACAGGGCAGGTTGAGAATAGTGCAAGCCTAGGCAGGGCTGATGAACATCCTGTGACAAAGCTTGGGCCAGGCACTGCCAGAAACGCGCCAAGCCAGCAGAACCGGGGCGATTACCTGGTCTACGCTGTAGCTTCAGGGCCCTTGCCGGCCCCCTCCCTACATCAAACTGTCACGCAAGCGGCCTACTTTGGCTCAAGGTTTGCTGACCTAGACCAAAGGTGCCAGTCAAAGGCTTGCAACGGCTTTACCCAGAACAACGATCGCAAAGGCACCCACCCAAAGGAGCTTCGGATGAAAAAGTTCTTCATGGCGTCACTGCTTGGTTCGGCCATCGCGTTGTGCACCACGGCCATGGCCGCCGGCACTGACCTCAAGGCCCTGGAAGACGCCGCCCGCAAGGAAGGCACTGTCAACAGCGTGGGCATGCCCGACGCCTGGGCAAACTGGAAAGGCACCTGGGAAGACCTGGCCAGCAAGTACGGCCTCAAGCACAGCGACACCGACATGAGCTCGGCCCAGGAACTGGCCAAGTTCGAAGCCGAGAAGGACAACGCCAGCGCCGACATCGGTGACGTGGGTGCCGCCTTCGGCCCGATCGCGGTGACCAAGGGCGTCAGCCAGCCTTACAAGCCAAGCACCTGGGACCAGGTGCCGGAATGGGCCAAGGACAAGGACGGCCACTGGGCGCTGGCCTATACCGGCACCATCGCTTTCATCATCAACAAGGACCTGGTCAAGGAAGAGGAACGGCCGAAAACCTGGCATGACCTGGAAAAAGGCAAATACAAGGTCGCCATCGGTGACGTCGGCACCGCCGCCCAGGCCGCCAACGGTGTGCTGGCTGCGGCCATCGCCTACAAGGGTGACGAAAGCAACGTGGCGCCGGGCCTGCAGCTGTTCACCAAGCTGGCGCAGCAGAAGCGCCTGTCGCTGGCCAACCCGACCATCCAGACACTGGAGAAGGGCGAGGTGGAAGTTGGCGTGGTGTGGGACTTCAACGGCCTGAGCTACCGTGAACAGATCGACCCAAAACGTTTTGAAGTGCTTATCCCCTCGGACGGCTCGGTGATTTCCGGCTATACCACGGTCATCAACAAGTACGCCAAGCACCCCAACGCGGCCAAGCTGACCCGTGAATACATCTTCAGCGACGCCGGGCAGATCAACCTGGCCAAGGGCCATGCGCGGCCGATCCGGGCCGAGCACCTGAAGCTGCCGGCGGATGTGCAGGCCAAGCTGCTGCCCAACGACCAGTACGCTGCCGCCCAGCCGATCAAGAATGCCGAAGCCTGGGAAGCCACCTCGAAGAAACTGCCGCAGATGTGGCAGGAGCAGGTGATCATCGAGATGGAGTAAGGGGCTGGGCTTTGTAGTGCCTGATCCGGCCCTTTCGCGGGTAAACCCGCTCCTACACAGGGATACGCGATACATGTAGGAGCGGGTTTACCCGCGAAGATGCCAACGCGGTTCATGACTGGAGAAAACATGCAACACAACGTCATCCTGGTCCTGCTCGACGGCCTCAACTACCAGGTCGCCCATCATGCGATGGGCCACCTGCACGCCTACGTCGAGGCCGACCGCGCCGCGCTGTACCGCGTGGAATGCGAGCTGCCCTCGCTGTCGCGGCCGCTGTACGAATGCATTCTCACCGGCGTGCCACCGATCGACAGCGGCATCGTGCACAACAACATCAACCGCCTGTCCAACCAACGCAGCGTGTTTCACTACGCCCGCGAGGCCAACCTGGGCACTGCGGCGGCGGCCTATCACTGGATGAGCGAGCTGTACAACCGCTCGCCCTTCGATCCGCAGCGCGACCGCCATACCCACGCGCCGAAACTGCCGATCCAGCATGGGCTGTTCTACTGGGACGACCGTTACCCCGATTCGCACCTTCTGGCCGATGGCGAGTACCTGCGCCGCCGCCACGCGCCCAACTTCCTGTTGGTGCACCCGATGAGCGTTGACGACGTGGGTCACCGCCACGGCCTGGACAGCAGCCAGTATCGCAACGCTGCGCGCAGCGTCGACATCCTGCTGGCCGACTATCTGCCCGGCTGGCTCGAAGAGGGCTACCAGGTATTGGTCACCGCCGACCACGGCATGAACAACGACCGCTCGCACAACGGCCTGCTGGCGGAAGAACGTGAAGTGCCGCTGTTCGTCTTCGGCGACGCCTTCAGCCTGGACCCGGCCGCCCAACCGCTGCAGACCGAACTGTGCGGCACCATCTGCGAGCTGCTGGGTGCCGCGCACGACAAGACTGTTTGCCGGGAGCTGCTGAAGTGAATGGCGGCATACGTGGCCGCTACCTGGCCCTGCTCTGCCTGCTGCCGTTCGCCGTGTTCTTCGTCATCTTCCAGGTCGCCCCGCTGGCCTGGGTGGCGATCAACAGCCTGCAATCGGAGGCCGGCTGGGGCATCGACAACTTCAGCAAGGTGTTCGCCTCCAAATTCTACCGGCAGGCGTTGCAACGCAGCCTGGAAATCAGCTTCTGGTCGAGCGTGTTCGGCATCGTCATCGCTACCCTCGGCGCCTATTCACTGCGCCAGGTGGACTCGAAGCTGCGCGACTTCGTCAGCGCCTTCGCCAACATGACCAGCAACTTTGCCGGCGTACCGCTGGCCTTTGCCTTCATCATCCTGCTTGGCTTCAACGGCGCACTGACGCTGCTGCTGAAGCAGGTCGGCCTGCTGGAAGACTTCAGTATCTATTCCAAAAGCGGCTTGATCCTGGTGTACACCTACTTCCAGATCCCGCTGGGCGTCTTGCTGCTGTACCCCGCCTTCGACGCCCTGCGCGAAGACTGGCGCGAGTCAGCCGCACTGCTGGGCGCCAACCACTGGCAGTTCTGGCGACACATCGGCCTGCCGGTGCTGGCCCCGGCACTGCTGGGCACCTTCGTCATCCTGCTGGCCAACGCCCTGGGCGCCTACGCCACGGTGTACGCACTGACCACCGGCAACTTCAACGTACTGCCGATCCGCATCGCCGGCCTGGTGGCGGGCGACATCAGCCTCGATCCGAACCTGGCCAGCGCCCTGGCGATGGTGCTGGTGGGGCTGATGACGCTGGTCACGGTGGTGCATCAATGGCTGCTGAAAAGGAGCTACCATGCGCGCTGACATCCGTTCCGGCGGCTGGTACCACCGCCTCGTGGTCTACCTGCTGTTCCTGATCCTGCTGCTGCCCCTGGCCGGCACCCTCCTCTACTCGCTGGCCACCAGCTGGTCGGCGAGCCTGCTGCCCAGTGGCCTGACCCTGAAGTGGTATGCGGCGCTGTGGAGCGAGCCGCGTTTCCTCGCGGCCTTCGGCCAGTCGCTGCTGGTGTGCGTAGGCGCGCTGCTGCTGTCGGTGGTGCTGATCTTGCCACTGCTGTTCGTGGTGCATTACCACTTCCCGCGGCTCGACGCGCTGATGAACATCCTCATCCTGCTGCCATTCGCGGTGCCGCCGGTGGTGTCGTCGGTGGGGCTGCTGCAGCTGTATGGCAGCGGGCCGATGGCCATGGTCGGCACACCGTGGATCCTGATCGGCTGCTACTTCACCATCGCCCTGCCGTTCATGTACCGGGCCATCACCAACAACCTGCAGGCCATCAACCTGCGCGACCTGATGGACGCCGCGCAGTTGCTCGGCGCCAGCACCTGGCAGGCCGCACTGCTGGTGGTGCTGCCGAACCTGCGCCAGGGCCTGATGGTGGCAGTGCTGCTGTCGTTCTCGTTCCTGTTCGGTGAATTCGTGTTTGCCAACCTGCTGGTCGGCACCCGCTACGAGACCCTGCAGGTGTACCTGAACAACATGCGCAACAGCAGCGGCCACTTCAACAGCGCGCTGGTCATCTCCTACTTCGCCTTCGTGCTGGTACTGACCTGGGTCGCCTACCGCCTGAATAAGGACAAGACCTGACATGAGCTTCGTCAGCGTACAGAAACTGCAGAAAAGCTACGCCGGCAGCCCGGTGTTCGAGCGCATCGACTGCCACATCGAACGCGGCGAATTCGTCACCCTGCTCGGCCCGTCCGGCTGCGGCAAGTCCACCTTGCTGCGCTGCATTGCCGGGCTGACCTCGGTGGACAGCGGGCAGATACTGCTCGACGGCCACGACATCGTGCCGCTAAGCCCGCAAAAGCGTGGCATCGGCATGGTGTTCCAGAGCTACGCGCTGTTCCCCAACATGACCGTGGAGCAGAATGTCGCCTTCGGCCTGCGCATGCAGAAGGTCAAGGCCGATGAAAGCCAGCTGCGGATACGCGAGGTGCTGGAGCTGGTGGAGCTGGGCAAGTTCGCCGGGCGCTACCCGCACCAGCTTTCCGGTGGCCAGTGCCAGCGCGTGGCCCTGGCACGCTCACTGGTCACCCGCCCGCGCCTGCTGCTGCTCGACGAACCGTTGTCGGCGCTGGATGCGCGTATCCGCAAGCACCTGCGCGAGCAGATCCGCGCCATCCAGCGCGAACTGGGGCTGACCACCATCTTCGTCACTCACGATCAGGAGGAAGCGCTGACCATGTCCGACCGCATCTTCCTGATGAACCAGGGGCGCATTGTTCAGAGTGGCGATGCCGAAACCCTCTACACCGCACCCGTGGACCTGTTTGCCGCCGGCTTCATCGGCAACTACAACCTGCTCGACGCCGACAGCGCCAGCCGCCTGCTGCAGCGCCCGGTGGCCAGCCGCCTGGCGATCCGCCCGGAGTCGATCACCCTTGGCGAGCACGGCGAGCTGGACGCCGAGGTGCGCAGCCACAGCCTGCTGGGCAACGTGATCCGCTACCGGGTGCGGGTGCGCGAAGTGGAGCTGGTGGTCGATGTGCTCAACCGCTCGCCGGCCGACTTGCATGCGGACGGAAAACGGGTAAGCGTGTCGATCGACCCCACTGCGCTGCGGGAAGTGGCTTAAGGAGACTCAATACAATGGCACTGGCAATTTTCGATCTGGATGAAACCCTGATCCACGGCGACTGCGCATCACTGTGGAGCGAGCAGATGGCCAGGCTGGGCTGGGTCGACGGCAAGGATTTCCTGCGCCGCGATCATGAACTGATGGAAGCCTATGGCAGGGGCCACCTGCAGATGGAGGACTACATGGCCTTCAGCCTGGAGCCGATTGCCGGGCGTACCCTGGAAGAAGTCGAGCACCTGGTGACACCGTGGGTCGAAGAAGTGATCGAACCGATCATCTACGGTGACGCCTGCCGCTGCATTGCCGAGCACCGCAAGCGTGGAGATCGCATTTTGATCATTTCCGCTTCGGGTACGCACCTGGTCGGGCCGATTGCCGCGAGACTGGGCGTGGATGAGTACCAGGCCATCGAGCTGGAGGCAGTGAACGGGGTGTACACCGGCAAGACCCACGGCGTGCTGACCTATCGTGAGGGCAAGATCACCCGGTTGCTGGAGTGGCTGGATCAGGAGCAGGAAAACCTGGAGGGCGCGAGTTTCTATTCCGATTCGAGGAATGACTTGCCGTTGTTGTTGAGAGTGGATCACCCGCATGTGGTGAACCCGGATGCGGTGTTGCGCGAGCATGCCGAGATCAATGGGTGGCCGATTCTGAGCTGGAGCTGAAGGTTTTTATGGGCTGTGCCGGCCCCTTCGCGGGTAAACCCGCTCCTACATCGCACAGTGTTCAAATTATGGCGATCCCGATGTAGGAGCGGGTTTACCCGCGAAGGGGCCAGGCCTGCTTACACCAGGCTAGGGTCGATCACCATCACCAGCTTGCCCGACACCTGGTTGGTCTCCAGCTCGGCATACGCCGCTTGGGCAAACTCCACCGGATAGGTGTCGACCAGCTGCGGCGACAACCGCCCCTCGGCGAACAGCGGCCATACTTGCTGCTGCAGTTCGCGCAGCAACTCGGCCTTGAAGCCGTCATCACGGTTGCGCAGGGTGGAACCGGTAATTTCCAGACGCTTGCCCAGCACTTGGGCCAGGTCCAGCTCGAACTTGCGTCCGCCCATCAGCCCGATGATCACCCAGCGCCCGTCACGGGCCAGCAGCTTGAGGTTCAGCTCACCGTAGCTGGCGCCCACCGGGTCGAGAATCACATCGAACGGGCCGAAAGCTTCCAGCTCGTCCAGGTTCTCGTTACGTACCACACCCCCCGCAGCGCCCAGCGCCTGGCAGTAGGCCAGGCGGTCCTGCGAACCGACGCTGACCCATACCGGGCTGCCGAACGCCTTGCACAGCTGGATGGCGGCCGAGCCAACGCCACTGGCGCCGGCGTGCACCAGCACCTTCTCGCCAGCCTTAACTGCACCGAGCTGGAAGATGTTCAGCCAGGCGGTGGCATACACCTCCGGCAACGCTGCCGCCTCATGCAGGCCAAGGCCTTCGGGTACCGGCAATACGTGACGGGCATCGACCACCACTTCCTCGGCCATGGCGCCGCTGGCCAGCAGGGCGCAAACGCGGTCACCCACGCGCCAGGCGGCACCAGCCCCCACCTCTTCAACCACCCCGGAACACTCCAGCCCCATGTATGGGCTGGCACCTGGTGGTGGCGGGTACAAACCTTTCATCTGCAGCAGGTCGGCGCGGTTCAGCCCCGCAGCGGCCACGCGAATGCGCACTTGGCCCGCGTCACAGGTCGGGCGTTCGGCCTCGACCCACTCCACATGTCCGTCAACGCCTTGCAATGCCTTCACAGTGCCTCCATAGTTGAATCATGACTGGGCCTGAGGTCGCTTACCTCAGGCCTTTTGCAGTATTTGCCCGGCTCCATGGAACCGGCAACGGAAAAGACGGCCTACTATGCGTGATCAATTGCCTCCACGTCGAATCAGCATGAAGCATTTCCTTCCAAGCACCGCACTGGCTGTGATGATCGGCCTGGGCAGCCTCACGCTCGGCGGCAATGCGGCGGCCGCCAACAAGTGGGACAGCCTGCAGCCCGACCGCGACGAGATCGTCGCCAGCCTCAACGTGGTGGAATTGCTCAAGCGCCACCACTACAGCAAGCCGCCCCTGGACGATGCCCGTTCGGTCATTATCTACGACAGCTACATCAAGCTGCTGGACCCGGCGCGCAGCTACTTCACCGCTGCCGACATTGCCGAATTCGATAAATGGAAAACGCAATTCGACGATTTTCTCAAGAGCGGCAACCTGGACCCGGGCTTCACCATCTACAAGCGCTACCTCGACCGCGTCAAGCAACGCCTGGACTTCGCCCTGGCCGAGCTGAACAAGGGCGTGGACAAGATTGACTTCACCACCAGGGAAACCTTGCTGATCGACCGCAAGGACGCGCCGTGGATGAAGAACCAGGCCGAGCTCGACGACTTGTGGCGCAAACGCGTCAAAGACGAAGTGCTGCGCCAGAAGATCGCCGGCAAGGAACCCAAGCAGATCCAGGAAACCCTGATCAAGCGCTACAAGAACCAGCTCACGCGCCTGGACCAGACCCGTGCCGAGGACATCTTCCAGGCCTACATCAACACCTTCGCCCAGTCCTACGACCCACACACCAACTACCTGTCGCCGGACAACGCCGAAAACTTCGACATCAACATGAGCCTGTCGCTCGAAGGCATTGGTGCAGTGCTGCAAAGCGACAACGACCAGGTCAAGATCGTGCGCCTGGTGCCAGCAGGCCCGGCAGCCAAGACCAAGCAGGTGGCCCCGGCTGACAAGATCATCGGCGTGGCCCAGGGCAACAAGGAAATGGTCGACGTGGTGGGCTGGCGCCTGGACGAAGTGGTCAAGCTGATCCGCGGCCCGAAAGGTTCGGTGGTGCGCCTGGAAATCATCCCGGCCAGCAATGCGCCTAGCGACCAGACCAGCAAAATTGTGTCGATTACCCGTGAAGCGGTGAAGCTTGAAGAGCAGGCGGCGAAGAAGTCGGTGCTCAAGCTCAAGCAGGACGGGCGTGACTACAAGCTGGGCATCATCGAGATCCCGGCCTTCTACCTGGACTTCAAGGCCTACCGCGCTGGCGACCCCGAGTACAAGAGCACCACGCGTGACGTGAAGAAGCTGCTCACCGAACTGCAGAAAGAGAAAGTCGACGGCGTGGTCATCGACCTGCGCAACAACGGCGGCGGCTCGCTGCAGGAAGCCACCGAGCTGACCAGCCTGTTCATCGAGAAAGGCCCGACCGTGCTGGTGCGCAACAGCGACGGCCGCGTCGACGTGCTGGAAGACGAAAATCCGGGGGCCTTCTACAAGGGCCCGCTGGCACTGCTGGTCAACCGCCTATCGGCCTCGGCATCGGAGATCTTCGCCGGTGCCATGCAGGACTACCACCGCGCGCTGATCATCGGTGGCCAGACCTTCGGCAAAGGCACCGTGCAGACCATCCAGCCGCTCAACCATGGCGAGCTGAAGCTGACCCTGGCCAAGTTCTACCGGGTTTCCGGGCAGAGTACCCAGCATCAGGGGGTGCTGCCGGACATCGACTACCCATCGATCATCGACACCAAGGAAATCGGCGAGAGCGCCCTGCCAGAGGCCATGCCGTGGGACACCATCCGCCCGGTGGTCAAGCCTGCGGCCGATCCGTTCAGGCCGTTCCTGGCCCAGCTCAAGGCGCAACATGAGGCGCGCAGCGACAAGGATGCCGAGTTCACCTACATCCGCGACCGCCTGGCCCTGACCCAGAAGCTGATGAACGAGAAAACCGTCAGCCTCAACGAGCAGGAACGCCGCGCACGCCACGACAGCATCGAGAGCAAGCAACTGGCGCTGGAAAACACCCGCCGCAAGGCCAAGGGTGAAGAACCGCTGAAAGAGCTGAAGAAAGAGGACGAAGACGCTCTGCCGGTCGAGGATGAAAATACCAAGCCGGAAGACGACGCTTACCTCGCGGAAACCGGTCGCATCCTGATCGACTACCTCAGTGCCAGCACCAAGGTGGCCAAGAAGTAGGGCACCTCAGCAATGATGGCAGAATAATGTGACCTGTCATCAAACAGTCATCGTGCTGTCGTGAAATATGAGGGCCGGGCATGCAGATGCCCGGCCCTTACTTTTCAGGAATCCATCATGACCGTTGCCGAACAGCTCAGTGCCTTGAGTGCCATCCTGGCTCAGCGCAGTATTCACAGTCTGTTCCAGCCAATCATGTGCCTGAGTGAACACAGGGTATTCGGCCATGAGGCGCTGAGCCGTGGCCCGTCCAACAGCCCGCTGCATGCACCGCTCAACCTGTTTACCATCGCCCGCCAGGCCGGCCGCCTGACCGAGCTGGAAGCCGCTTGCCGAGAAAGCGCCTGCCGACGCTTCAGCGAGCAGCAACTGCAGGGCAAACTGTTTCTCAACATCTCACCCGAATCGCTGCTGGAGCCGCACTACCCCTCCGGCCTGACCCTGAAACTGCTCGAACAGGTTGGCCTGCCGCCCAGCCGGGTGGTGATCGAGTTGACCGAGCACACGCCCACCGACGACTTCCAGCTGCTGTCCAATGCCGTGCACCACTATCGCGACATGGGCTTTTCGATTGCCATCGACGATCTGGGCGCGGGCTATTCCAGCCTGCGCCTGTGGTCGGAGCTGCGCCCCGAGTACGTGAAGATCGACCGGCACTTCATTGACGGCATCCACCGTGACCCGCTCAAGCGCGAGTTTGTAGGCTCTATCTTGCAGATCGCCCGGGCATCGAAGGCACAGGTGATTGCCGAGGGCATCGAGCTGGCGGAAGAGCTGGCGGTGCTGGTGGAGATGGGCGTGGACCTGGTGCAGGGCTATTTGCTAGGGCGGCCACAGGAGATGGGAGTACGCGACAGCGGGCTTTTACCAGCACTGACGCAGGTGCCACTGGCTGACCAACCGACAGTGCGCTTGAATGCCACGATCGGGCAGCTGCTGGAGCTGTTTGGCCGATACCAGCACCTGGAGGCATTGGAAGTGGTGGATGCCGATGGCAGGGGGTGCGGGTTGATTCACAGGGATGCGCTGCCTGTGCCGGCCTATTCGCGGGTGAACCCGCTCCTACACGCGGCCTGCGCCAAACCACCGAGCTGTGTCCACCCCCGATCCGGCGTGTAAGAGCGGGTTTACCCGCGAATACGGTAGCGGCGACAACGGTGAACGGCGGGTGGTAAATGGCCAGCAGGCCCGGCCCTTTCGCGGGTAAACCCGCTCCTACACGGCGGCCTGTGCGCAACCACAGACATGTGTCCACCCTCGATCAGGCGTGTAGGAGCGGGTTTACCCGCGAATACGGTAGCGGCGACAACGGTGACCGACGGGTGGAAATTGGCCAGCAGGCCCTGCCCTTTCGCTCAGGGTCACCACCTGTAGCGAATAGGCTGGAACGGGCAACGCTTCAGGCCGTTTCGGGATAGCTGTACTCGAACACCCGAACCACCTCAGAGGCATGCCACGAGGCGGCCTCCATGCCATCGACCGGCCCGGTAAACCGCCCCAGGCGCTCGACGCACTCAAAGAAGCCAGTACGCGGCAAACGGCTGGCGCCTTGGCTGATCACCAGCGAACTGCGCAATGGCTGCTCGGCACGGGCATCCAGCACCGCCAGGTATTCCAGCGCGGCAGTCAGCGTCTGCATGGCCGGGCTGGGTAGCTGCAAGCGCTCGATCAGCGCTCGGTATGTCAGCAAGTGACGTTGACGACGGGCCAGGTCAAGCTCGCCCAGCAGGTTATCCCAGTGCTGACGGCTGATCCTGACCTGGCTCATGATGGCTCGCTCCAGCCAGCCACCCCCAGATGCCATGCCAGGGCGCGGCGGATGGCAGCATCTGGCTGGCGTTCACCCGATTCGATCATGGCCAGATACGCCGGGCTCACACCGACATTGCGCGCCAGTTGCTCCGGGGCAATGCCCTTGGCCTGGCGAATCTGGGCGACTTCGCTGAAGGCTGGCAGGGGCGCGCTGGCAGCAACGCCCTGCGCCTCACTGGAAACCGCCTCGGCTGGTGCCTGCCCTGCAGCGCTGAGCAACGCCTGGTATTGCTCCCAGGGAACGACGGCGTACTCGGGTTGACCGTCCCGGCTGATGACCTGAATACCCATTACAAACCCCTTTAAAAAGGATTACAGCATGTAATCCGTAGGCATAACCCTTATGCCAATTATATTACCAACTCCGAGGTCTGTGCAGTTGAGGTGAGATTCAGGCCGGTTTCATTACTTGTTGCGCTCCAGCTGCAACGCTTCCGGGGTAGCCGGCAGGCGCTCGACCACGCGCAGCCGTTCGGGTGCCTGGCTATCGCGCCAGGCCTTGAAGCGCGCCAACTCGTCGGCCACGGTTTTCAGCACCCAGCCCAGCACCGCGATGTCATCGAGGAAACCCACCCCCAGCAACCAGTCCGGGATGGCATCGATGGGGCTGACGAAATACAGCAGGCCCGCCACGACAGTGACCAGTGCCTTGGGGCTGATGGCACGGTACTCACCCCTCCACCAGGCCAGGCACAGCGACTGCAGCAGCTTCACATCTTCACGCAGTTGGCCGAGGCGCGGGCCTTTGCGCGCCACCGCGAACAACAAGGCCGGCAAACGACCGCGGCTGAGCAGGCGCTCGGCCAATGGCAGGAAACGGGCGAAATTCCAGGGTGCGCTCATGGAGCCTCCGAGAGGAAAAGGTTATCCACATTTATTGTGGATAACCTTGTGAACAGGGCGACGTTTCCGACCCCAGGTGCCTGCCAGGCAAGGGGCCCGGTCAGATCGGGCGTTTTTTACACAGTCGTTTCACGCCATGACTACCTGCGGCGCAAACGATTTGCGTCAGAAACATCCTACTTCTTCACGCTGCATTTCCTCGGACAGTATCAGCTGTTGCAGGTTCGTCCAATCGGCACAAACGAAAACGCCCCAACAATGTGGGGCGTTTCCGACAACCAGCCAATGTTACTTGGCAGGTGCTTCTTCAGGGGCTTCGGCCTGCGGCTCGGCACCTTGCAACTGGGCCGGGTCCTTGATGGCAATCAGTTCCAGGTCGAACACCAGTACCGAGTTGGCCGGGATCAGCGGGCTTGGGCTTTGTGCGCCGTAGGCCAGCTCAGCCGGGATGAACAACTTGTACTTCTCGCCGACGTGCATCAGCTGCAAACCTTCGACCCAACCTGGGATCACACCGCTGACCGGCAGGTCGATCGGGCTGCCACGCTCGACGGAGCTGTCGAATACCTTGCCATCGATCAGCTTGCCTTCGTAGTGGACAGTGACCACGTCAGTCGGTTTGGGCTGCGGGCCGTCGGCCTTCTTGACCACTTCGTACTGCAGGCCCGAGGCAGTGGTAACCACGCCTGGCTTCTTGGCGTTTTCTTCGAGGAATTTCTTGCCGGCGGAGGCGGCTTCTTCGCTGGCCTTGGCCAGGCGCTCCTCGGCGCGTTTCTGCAACGCGGTGAAAGCTTCTACCAGCTCTTCGTCCTTGATGCGTTGTTCTTTCTTGCTAACGGCGTCTTCGATACCGAGGGCGACTGCTTTCGAATCAAGGTCTTCCATGCCTTCCTGAGCCAGGCTCTTGCCCATGTTCAGGCCGATACCGTAGGAGGCTTTCTGCGCCGGAGTCTTCAGCTCGGGGCTGCTGGCTTGTTGATCGCAGCCAGCCAGTACCAGGCCTACCAGGGCAACCGCAGCCGCCAAACGATGCTGTTTCATGCTATTTCCTTGTTCATGCGCCATGAGGGCAATCAGGGTAAAGCCGCGAGCTTATCAGGCGGCCATGACCAATGGCTACCGGCATAGGAGCGGGTTTTCGTAAGGAAGTTCAGTCATTAAAAGCTTCTTCATCGAAGCTTTACAGCCATTGGCCAGTATTGACCCTTTGTGCCTGGTTTGCCGATTTTTTGTGGCCTTTTATTTCTGCGGGTTCTGAGGAGGGGAACATCAGGCCAGGCAGCCCCCCGAAACCTCAAGGATACCAACCCTCTCGATATTCCCCCGCCACCTCCCGCAGCACCTCACCCACCCACTGCCCCGGCAAACTCAACGGCAAGGCGGCATTGCGGCAAATCCCCACCGACCCTCCCGGCTCACGCACACCCAGGTCAAGCTCGACCAGTTCGCCACGGCGCAGGTCGAGCAGCACGGCATCACGCGGCGCCACCCACAGGCCATCGCTGCCCAGCAGGTAGCGCCGGCTCAGGGCAAGCGACAGGGTTTCCAGGCGCTGGGCCGGCATCTGGATGCCGCATTGCACGAACAGGCTGTCGGCATGCTGGCGGATGGTGGTGCCGGCCGGCGGCAGCACCAGCGGGTAACGCCCCACCTGCCCTCGCTCCACGGGCGTGCTGGCCAGCAGCGGGTGACCCGGGCGCACCACCAGGCTCATCGACTCGCTGTACAGGTGCTCGAACGACAGGCCCTGGATCTGTGGGCTGTCGGTCATGCGCCCGACCACCAGTTCCAGCTCCCCCAGGTGAAGTTGGCCAAGCAACTGCGCGCTGACCCCGGTGACCACGCTGATCACCAGCGCTTCATGGCGCTGGTGGAGGCGGCACAGTACCTCGGGCATGAGCAGGCCTTCGACCGTGGACAGCACGCCAATGCGCACCTGCGACGGCGCCCGCGCTTCACCGCGCAGGCTGCTGACGCCATCGCGCAGCGCCTGCACACTGGGCCCGGCGTAACGCATGAAGCGGGTGCCGGCCGGAGTCAGCTCGACACCCTGGCGGCTACGCTCGAACAGGCGCGCCTCGAGCAGGTCCTCAAGCTCCTTGAGGGTCTTGGAAATCGCCGGCTGGCTGATCGACAGGATATCGGCCGCCCTGGCCAGGCTGCCCTGCCGGGCAATCTCCAGGAAGCACAGCAAGTGGCGGTATTTGATGCGGGTGTCGAGGTTCATGGCAGCAAGCTTACCGCATCGCTACCTGCGGCGTATCCAGGTCTGCCGCCCCGTGCTCCCCGTTGCAGCCCAAACTCCAGGACCGGATCGTTATCCATCGACCACCAACGCCTATCATTTTTGCCAGTACCCGCAACCATCCGGATCGCATTAAATGAGATCGCAAAAACCACTTCCCCAAGTGACAGGTCATATCATGCATCCAAATATGGTTTTTTTTGCCCAGACTCAACACACCCCCCGTGATTACCAAGGCGAGAGTCAGGAACTCAAGGCGCCCATTGACGTAACCTATGCCGACAAAGGTCACCTTCACATCGGCGAGCCTATCGTGAGTCATAGAAACGAGGTTTCGCAAATCCTGGAAAGCAACTACTATCCCGAGCGAATTTACTTGAGAGGCGTCCACAACGGCACGAAACCTTTCATTGCGCGGACCTTGAAAGATGGCGAGCTGGATACGTCTTTCAACAAAACTGGTCTTGTCTATCTGACTGACCTGAGCACAGTTTTTGATTATCATAGTTACCTGCACATGGCCGAGGATGCGGAGGGTCACATCCTGCTCACTATGAATGATCTAACCCAAGGCTTCACCCACCTGTGGAAGCTTAAGCCAAACGGAAAGCCAGATACTGATTTCGGCAGCAACAACGGCTACGTCATCCTAAATAATTTTTTCAATTTTAAAGATATCAGGCTCTACGAATTCACCATTTACAAGAACGACTATATCTTCTCAGGTTCCCTCGAAGACGCTCCAATCCTTTTCGTGCTCACCCATGAAGGTGTCCCACGCGAGAGCTTTGGTAAGCTAGGCATCCTCAAGATGCAAGATCTTATTCCGAACCTCCGATATGTCATTGGGGCGCCTAAGATGCTGGAGGTTGGTGAGAAGGTGCGCATCATCATCTACACGCGCTATTACACCGATTCGGCGAGCGTAAACGGAATCGCAGCACTGACAGTGTCCGGAGAGCTCGACCAGCGCTTCGCTGACAACGGGGTCTATTGGCCAGAGCCTGGCCTTATCATTTATGGTTTCACGCTAAATAACGCCAGTCAGCGCATCACCGTCCACGGCGCGATGTGGTCCGAAGGGACCGTTAATCCCATGATCTATCGGCTAGACTACACAGGAAAACCTGCTAAAGAATTCAACGAGGGTCGTGTCCTATTATTCCCAATTGAGGGTGGCTGGGACTATATGACAGAGGCCGATGGAAAACTGGTAGGTTATGGTTCATTTTTCACTCGCGGCATGGCGGTGCGTTACCGTCTGGACGGCCAACTCGACACTACATTCGTGCCGCCGAATGGTTACGGTGTTTTTACGGCAACGGTGCCTGAACCAGGATTCTATGGTAACAGCCATTCCGCAACGGTAATGCCAGAAAGCCAACGTCTCCTCGTAGCGGGGCGGGAAGCACGGACGGGTTCCACCCCTTGTGTCATTGCTGTCTCATTGAAGCAACAAAAATGAGACGAACTGGCACTTTACCAGAGACTGCATAAAAGTCTTGAGGCGAAGTTCAGGCAAGGCGAAAACAGCCGAGGAAGCGGACGTTACGGACTGTAAATCAACATTCCGAGGCTGTTTTCAACGCAGTATCAACGAGTATCAAGACTTAAGTGCTCGACAGGATATCGGACGCCCTGGCCAGGCTGCCCTGCATGTCCAGATCGTTGACGCACCTGTCACTTCTGCCAGTAGCCGATCCTGGCGAAGCATCGCTCAATAGGTGTTCAGCGATTATTGTGAGTGGAGCTCAATACCATGGTCCGAATCAAGAATGCCGAGGGTGGCCTGATCGGTTACGGTGGTTTCTATGCCTTCAACATAGCGGTGCGCTACCACTCAAGCGGCCAACTGGACACTCGCTTTGCCCCCCCCATATGGCTACGGTCAGTTTGGAGCGTTTTCGGGGGAATTTGGCTTCATCACTCACACCGACTCGATGGTAATCGATACCGACAACCAGCGCATGCTGGTGAGCAGGCAAGACGTACAGCAGGGCTACCGACTCCCCTGCCTGCTCGCCCTCTCTCTGAAACCGGACCAGTAGTACGCCACGGCAGAAGCGGGCAGGCTTAAAGCATTGCCGCCTGCGGCGTATCCGGGTCACGTTGCTGGCGGCGGAACTGGCCAGGTGGCAGGCCGTGGATCTGGCGGAAACGTCGAGAGAAGTAAGCTTCGTCCGCAAAGCCACAAAGCCGCGCCACCTCGCCCACCGGGCGGCTGCCGTTGAGCAGGTAGTTGCGTGCGGCGTGCATGCGCCGCTCCAGCACCAGCTCGCTGAAGGTCTTGCCGATTTCCTTGCGCAGCCAGTGGGTCAGGTAGGTCGGCGACAGGTAGGTGGCGGCGGCGACTTTCTGCAGGTTCAGGTCGGGGTCGTCGATATGCCGGCGCAGGTAGTCGCTCATGCGGCCCAGCGCGGCACGGCGGCTGAGCTGGGCCGCGTTGCTGTCGGCCAGTTCGCGCAGCGGCTCGGCATACAGGCCACAGACTTGGCCGATCAGCTGCAGCAACAGGCCTTTGAGGATTTCGCGGGTGCCGAAACGGCGGTTGGCATCCAGCGCACGCATGCGCTCGAGGGTTTGCCGTACCTCGGCAAAGTCCGGGTCACTCAGGTGGAAGTCGAGATGCTCCTGAAAGCGGAACGGCGACAGCTCCGGCGCCTGCAGGATCGACACTTCCTCCAGGTCCATCGGGTCGCAGGCCAGGTGCGGCAGCAGGAACGTCTGGGAGAAATTGATCACCACGAAGTCGCTGTCCGCCGGATGCGGTATTACATGCACCCGGTGCGGCAGGATGAAGGCCAGGGTGTTGCGTCTGAATGGGCGTTGCACGCTGCCGATGTGTTGCACCGTGTCGCCGCCGAGATTGACCTGGATCTGGAAGTACTCATGACGATGCGGCGCGGTCTCGGCGGGACGCCCGCGCTGATCGCGGATATAGAAATCCATCAGCTCGCTGCGCTGCTGCATGACATAGGTCGGAACCTCGCGCTTGGGGGGCATGGGCAATCTCCGGGATACGGGCGCTTTAAGTTGTACGACGTCCAAACTCTGCAATTTAACCCCTTATGCAAAAACCTGCGCAACCGAAAATCCACGCAGCCCTCTGATAATGCGCTATTCAGCCAATTTTTCAGGCGAAACCCCGGCTGAGAAATTTCTTGGACAGCACAGCACTGCCCCGCCTCCAATGAAAAAAACGGTCTAAATACCCCGTTGCATTCACCTCGTTGTACGACCACCTTAGAAAAGGGACTGCAGCCCAACCTCTACCAACAACAACAAACGAGGTCGACTCATGTCGAGCACGCCTACCCCCCCCGCCGCGTCGTCGTACACGCTGGACGCGGCCCCCGCCCAGCGCCTGCCTACCCGCCGCCGCTGGTTCATGCTGTCGCTGCTGCTGGTGGCGACCATCATCAACTACGTCGACCGGGTGAACATTTCCATCGCAGCGCCGTTCATGGCCAAAGACCTTGGCCTGGACAAGGTCGAGATGGGCCTGATTTTCTCCGCCTTCGCCTGGACCTACGCGTTGGCCCTGGTACCGGCTGGCTTCATTGCCGACCGCTTCGGCTCACGCCTGACCTATGGCGTGTCGCTGATCAGCTGGTCGGCGGTCACCGTGGCCCAGGGCCTGGCCAGTGGCTTCGCCTCGCTGTTCGGCCTGCGCCTGGCGGTCGGCGCCATGGAGGCCCCGGCCTTCCCGGCCAACAGCCGTGCGGTTACGGTATGGTTCCCCGCTCGCGAGCGCGGCATGGCCAGCAGCATCTACGTATGTGGCCAGTACCTGGGCACCGCGCTGTTCACCGGCGCGCTCCTGTGGCTGGCGACCACCTATGACTGGCGCCACGTGTTCTACAGCACCGGTCTGGTGGGAATCCTGTTCGGCGTCGTGTGGCTGGTGATGTACCGCGACCCGCTGAACTGCAAGAAGGTCAGCAAGGAGGAACTGGCCTATATCGAGCACGGCGGTGGCCTGGTGAAGAGCAGCCAGCAACGTACCCGCTTCGACTGGCGCCAGGTTGCCGAACTGTTCCGCTATCGCCAGATCTGGGCGATCTGCCTGGGCAAGTTCGCCAGCACTTCGGCGCTGTACTTCTTCCTCACCTGGTTCCCCACCTACCTGATCGAAGAACGCCAGCTGACGCTGATCAAGGTCGGCATCTTCGCGGTCATGCCGTTCATTGGTGCCACGGTCGGCATCCTCCTGGCGGGCATCGTCTCCGACCTGCTGATCCGCAAGGGCTACTCGCTGTCGTTTGCCCGCAAGCTGCCGCTGGTGGTGGGCTCGATGCTGGGGATGTCGATCGTGCTGGTGAACTTCACCGACTCCAATGTGCTGTGCATCGCCGTGCTGACCCTGGCGTTCTTCGCCCAGGGCATCGCCTCGTCGTCGTGGGCTGCCGTGTCGGAAGTGGCGCCAAAAGAGCTGATCGGCCTGACCGGCGGCATTACAAGTTTGGCGGCGAACATCGGTGGCATCGTCACACCGATCGTGATCGGCGCGATCGTGCACGCCAGTGGCTCGTTCGCCATGGCGTTCTGGTTCATCGGTGGGGTGGCGTTGATGGGCACACTGTCTTACTCGCTGCTGCTTGGGAAGCTTTATCGCATCGAGCTGAAGACTGCGGGCTGAGCCAAGGCGTGTATTGACGGTACCGGCCTCTTCGCGGCTAAAGCCGCTCCTACGGGGGGACGGTATTGGCCTTGGGTTTGACGCTAGCCCTGTAGGAGCGGCTTTAGCCGCGAAAGGGCCGGTACAGGTGCCTTGGATAGTCCAACCCAACCCCGTTTTCGTCCAACTTTGCCGGCCAGCCGCTGGATACGCTGTCCACTCCAGTACGGAGGATCCACCCATGACCTACCTGTTCAACCCGCCGGCCATCGTCAGCCTGCCGATCCGCGGCAGCGATGCGCGCTTCCCGGTCGGCCGGGTGTTCTGCCTCGGCCGCAACTACCCGTGGCCGGAATCCTACGGCGCGGCGCCGCAGGAGCCTGTGTTTTTCATGAAACCGGCAAGCAACGTGGTCGAGGCACTGGGCGAACTGCCCTTCCCGCCGCAGACCGACGAGTTCTGCCATGAAATCGAGCTGGTCGCGGCCATCGCCAAAGGCGGCGCCAACATCGCCAGCGAGCATGCCCTGGAGCACGTGTTCGGCTTTGCCGCCGGTCTGGACATGACCCGTCGCGATCACCAGCGCAAGGCCAAGGCCGAGGGCCTGCCGTGGGAAGGCGCCAAGGTGTTCGAGGCTTCGGCACCGATGACCGCCATCGTCCCCGCCAGCGAATGCGACTGGCCGCTGGATGCGTCCCTATGGCTGCAGGTCAATGGCCAGGAGCGCCAACGGGCACACCTCAGCCAGCAGACCTGGGCATTGGCCGAAGTGATCAGCAGGCTGTCTCGCCAACTGCCACTGCGCCCGGGCGACCTGATCATGACCGGCAGCCCGCCCGGCGTGGCCCCGCTGAACCCGGGCGACACGATACACGCCGGGATCGACGGTATTGGCGAGCTGCACCTGCACGTCGGTCCTCGCCCTGCCGGGCATACCGCCAACGCCGCCTAAACCTGTTGGAGCCTATCGATGAGCCAAAACAAGAAAGTCGCGCTGGTCACCGGTGCTGGCAGTGGCATCGGCCGTGCCGTCGCCCTCGCCCTGCTCGAGGACAACTTCAGCCTGGTCCTCGCCGGGCGCCGCGCCGAACCGCTACAAGCCGTCGTCGAGCAAGCGCAAGCAGCGGGCGGTGAGGCCTTGGCCGTTCCCACTGACGTGCGCGATGAGCAAAGCGTTGCGCAGTTGTTCGCCACCATCGAGGAGGTGCATGGCCGCCTCGACGTGATGTTCAACAATGCCGGCATCAACGCCCCCGCTGTACCCGTCGACGAGCTGCCGCTGGAGAACTGGCGCAACGTCATCGCCACCAACGTCGATGGTGTATTCCTGTGCGCCCGCGCCGCCTTCGGCCTGATGCGCCGCCAGCAGCCGCAAGGCGGGCGGATCATCAACAACGGCTCGATCTCGGCGCACACCCCACGCCCGTTCACCGCACCTTACACCGCCAGCAAGCATGCGGTACTGGGCCTGACCAAGGCGCTGGCGCTGGATGGTCGGCCTTACAACATCGTGTGCAGCCAGGTGGACATCGGCAACGCCCTGACCGAGTTGTCCGAGCGCATGACCCGGGGGGTGCGCCAGGCCAATGGCGAGATCGCCGCCGAGCCGATGCTCGACGTGCGCCATGTGGCCGATGCGGTGCGCTACATCGCAGCGCTGCCGCTCGACGCCAACGTACTGAACATGACCGTGATGGCCAGCAACATGCCATTCGTTGGCCGTGGCTGATCCCTGTTTATGATGGAGTGACCGATGAAACCAGAAGTCCTGCAACTGAGCCCTATCCTGATCCCGCAGATCCGTGAGCGCCTGGAACAGCTGTTCACCGTACACCGCTACTACGAACAGGCCGACAAGGAGGCCTACGTCAGCCAGCATGCTGGCAATATTCGCGGCGTGATCACCGGCGGCCACACCGGCATCAGCCAGGCGCTGATGGCGCGCCTGCCCAACCTCGAAGTGATCGCCGTCAATGGCGTCGGCACCGACGCGGTAGACCTGGCCTATGCCCGCGATCGCGGCATCCAGGTGACGGCGACCATCGGTGCGCTCACCGAGGACGTCGCCGATCTTGCCATCGGCCTGCTGATCGGCTTGTGCCGGGGTATCTGCACCGGTGACCGCTTCGTTCGCGCCGGCCGTTGGGCCACCAGCACCACGCCCCTGGCACCGCTGCCACTGGCCCGGCAGGTGTCGGGCATGCGCGTGGGCATCGTCGGCATGGGCCGGGTCGGTCGGGCGGTAGCACAGCGGGCGGCAGCCTTCGGTTGCCCGATCCGCTACACCGATCTACAGGCGCTGGATGTGCCCTACGGGTTCGAGGCAGATCTGCTGCAGTTGGCCAAGGACAGCGATGCGCTGATCCTCGCGGCGGCGGCTGACAAGGGCGAGGCGCTGATCAATCGCGACGTGCTGCGGGCGTTGGGCAGCGAGGGGTACCTGATCAACATCGCACGCGGCAAGCTGGTAGATGAGCCTGCGTTGATCGCCGCGCTGCAGGCTGGCGAGATCGCTGGCGCGGCGCTGGACGTGTTTGCCGATGAACCGCGAGCGCCCGAGGCGTTGTTCGAGCGTGAAGATGTAGTCCTGCAACCCCATCGCGCCAGTGCCACGGTACAGACACGCACGCGCATGGGCGAGATGGTGGTGGCCAGCCTGGTGGATGTGTTTGCCGGGCGCACGCCGCAGGGGTTGGTTATCTAGTCGGCTTGTGCTGGCCTCTTCGCGGGCAAGCCCGCTCCCACAGGTGCAGCGCCGTATTTGAAGGCGGTGCAGATTCCGTAGGAGCGGGCTTGCCCGCGAAGAGGCCGGCACAGGCAGCAAAGGGGTATCAGGCCACCGCCAGCTCCACCGCCTCCCCCTTCAACCGCACCGGCCACACCCGCAACCTCTGCCCGGCATCCTCCAGGCACTCCCCACTCAGCAGGCTGAAATGCTGCTTGTACAACGGCGCCGCCACCACCAGCTCGCCCTGCACACTGCCCACCAGCCCACGGCCGATGATATTGGCGCCGGAGCGCGGGTCACGGTTGTCCACCGCGTATAACGGCTGCGCCTGCCCCGGCAGGTAGAACAACGCCACCTGGGCCCCATCGAGCCAAACCACGACCCCGGAATCGGCCACCAGGTCTTGCGCCTGGCACACCGTCTGCCAGTTTTCTTGCGTGTTCACAGCAACATTGGCCAGGTTCATCAGACAGCCTCCTCGACAGTTGGGATCAGGTGCAGCGGTGCAGCGGGCCGGCGTTGTTCGCGTTCGCGCACGAAGTGCACGTCCGGGTCGGCGCGTCGGTCGTTGACGAAGGTACGGAAGCGCTTGAGCTTCTCGGGGTCGTTGAGGGCATTGGCCCATTCGCATTCATACTGGTCGACCACATGCTGCATCTGCGCTTCCAGCTCGTTGGCCAGGCCCAGGCTGTCGTCGATGATCACCTGCTTCAGGTAGTCCAGCCCGCCTTCCAGGTTTTCACGCCACACTGAGGTGCGCTGCAGCTTGTCGGCCGTGCGGATGTAGAACATCAGCACGCGGTCGATCAGGCGTACCAGGGTTTCGTCGTCCAGGTCGGTGGCGAACAACTCGGCATGCCGCGGGCGCATGCCGCCGTTGCCGCACACGTACAGGTTCCAGCCCTTGTCGGTGGCGATAACGCCGATATCCTTGCTCTGCGCCTCGGCGCATTCACGGGTGCAACCCGATACCGCGAACTTGAGCTTGTGGGGGCTGCGCAGGCCCTTGTAGCGATCTTCCAGGCGCAGGGCCATGGCGACACTGTCCTGCACGCCGTAACGGCACCAGGTGCTGCCCACGCACGACTTCACCGTGCGGGTCGACTTGCCGTAGGCGTGGCCGGTTTCGAAACCGGCCTCGATCAGTTCGCCCCAGATCAGCGGCAGCTCGTGCAACTGGGCGCCGAACAGGTCGATGCGCTGGCCACCGGTGATCTTGGTGTACAGGTCGTATTTCTTGGCCACCTGGCCGATGACGATGAGTTTGTCGGGGGTTATTTCACCACCGGGAATGCGCGGCACCACCGAATAGGTGCCGTTTTTCTGCATGTTGGCCATGAAGGTGTCGTTGGTGTCCTGCAGCGGCACCAACGCCGGGTCCATGATCGGCTGGTTCCAGCACGAGGCGAGAATGTTGCCCACCGCCGGCTTGCAGATGTCACAACCCAGATGGCCCTTGCCATGGCGTTCGAGCAGTTCGCTGAAGGTGCGGATACCCTCCACCCGCACCAACCCGTACAGCTCCTGCCGGGTGTAGGCAAAGTGCTCGCACAGGCTCTTGTCCACCGCCACGCCGCGGGCCGTCAGCTCGTGCTCGAAGACTTGCTTGAGCAGGGCCGCGCAACCACCGCAGCCGGTCGCGGCCTTGGTGCAGCCCTTGACCGCAGCGAGGTCACTGCAGCCACTGTCGATCGCGGCGCACACCGCACCCTTGCTGACGTTGTGGCAGGAGCAGATGGTCGCACTGTCGGGCAGCGCATCGGCGCCCAGGGCCGGCGCACCACCGCCTTGCGGCAAGATCAGCGCTGCCGGGTCGGCCGGCAGGGCGATGCCGTTCTGGGCGTACTGCAACAGGGTGTCGTAATAGCTGTTGTCGCCGACCAGCACCGCGCCGAGCACGTGCTTGCCGCTGGCATCCACCACCAAACGGCGGTAAGCGCTGTTGGCTTCATCGATGAAGCGATAGCTGCGCGCGCCCGGCGTGGCACCGTGGGCATCGCCGATCGAACCGACATCCACACCCAGCAGCTTGAGCTTGGTCGACATGTCGGCGCCGGTGAACGCCACTGCCGCCTCGCCCATCAGCAGCCCGGCCAGGTTGCGCGCCATGCTGTAGCCAGGGGCGACCAGGCCGAACACGCTGCCGTTCCACGAGGCGCACTCGCCGATGGCGAAGATGCGTGGGTCGCTGCTGCGGCAGTGGTTGTCGATGACCACGCCACCGCGCGCGGCGATGTCCAGGCCGCAACCCCGGCCCAGTGCATCCTGTGGGCGGATACCGGCGGAGAACACGATCAGGTCGGTTTCCAGGTGCTCACCGCCGTCGAAGTTCATGCGGTAGCGGTAGGTTTCACCGGCACTGACCGACTGGGTGGCGCGTGACAGGTGCACCCCCACACCCAGTGCTTCGATCTGCGCCTTCAACGCGGCACCGCCCTCGCCGTCCAGCTGTACCGGCATCAGCCGTGGGGCGAATTCCACCACGTGGGCTTCCAGCCCCAGCGACTTGAGGGCGTTGGCCGCTTCCAGGCCAAGCAGGCCACCGCCGACCACCACCCCTCGGCGGGCACCGGCTGCGGCAGCACGAATGCCATCGAGGTCGTCCAGGGTGCGGTAGACCAGACGGGCATTGCCGCTGGAGCCTTCGATCGGCGGCACGAAGGGATAGGAGCCGGTGGCCAGCACCAGTTGGTCGTAGCCATAGCGACTTTCGGCAGTGACGACTTCGCGGCGCTCGCGGTCGATCTCCAGCACGGCCTCACCCAGGTGCAGGTGCACGCCATTGGCCTCGTAGAAATCGTGCTCACACAGGGCCAGGGTTTCGGCACAGCTGCCGCCGAAGTATTCGGACAGGTGCACGCGGTCATACGCGCGTTGGCGCTCTTCGCCGAATACCCGCACCTCGAAGCGCTGCAGGGCGCCGCGACTGACCAGTTGTTCGACGCAATGGTGGCCGACCATGCCGTTGCCGACGATGACCAGTCGCTCTCGTTGCCCGCTGCTCGCTGTTGCCTTCATAAGCCGATCCTCGATCAAAAAAAAAGCGCCTGGAGCCGAAGCTCCAGGCGCCTTTGCCTGTATTCATCACGGTAGGGGGCCCGGTTGATCGCCGTTGATCAGTGGGCTTTGTTGTATCCGAGGTTAAGCAGGGAGCGTGCCAATTGGGTTGCCTGGGTTGCGTGGGTTGCCTGTGTCGGCCTCTTCGCGGGTAAACCCGCTCCTACACTTGCGCTGGGCCCGCCCAGCCAATGCACATTCAAGGTGCACAACACCCCATCTTGGAGCACTTCAGTACACATCGCGCCGATAACGCCTGGCCTTGCTCAAGCCTTCGACATAAGCCGCAGCCGCCGCCGCATCCATCCGGCCATGCTCGGCGACGATCACCCGCAACGCCGCATCCACATCCCTGGCCATGCGCTGCGCATCGCCACACACATAGAAATACGCCCCCGCCTCCAGCCATTGCCACAACAGCGCACCCTGCTCGAGCATGCGCTGCTGCACATAGATCTTCTCGACCTGGTCCCGCGAGAACGCCGTGTCCAGCCGCAGATGCCCCGCCGCTTGCCAGGCCTGCAACTGCTCCTGGTAATAGAAATCGGTCGCTGCATACTGCTCGCCGAAGAACAGCCAGTTGTCGCCTTTTGCGCCCCGTGCCTCTCGCTCCTCGAGGAACGCACGGAACGGTGCAATGCCGGTACCAGGGCCCACCATGATCACCGGCACGCTGTCGTCCTCGGGCAAGCGAAAGTGCTTCGACACCTGCGGGAAGATCGCCACCTTTTGCACCTGCGCACGGTCGGCAAGAAAGCTTGAGCACACGCCTTTACGTTCGCCATAACGCACCGTCGATACCGTCAGATGCACCTGGCCTGGGTGCGCCAGCGGGCTGGAGCTGATCGAATAGAGCCGCGGCTGCAATGGCTTGAGCAATTCCAGCCAGCTGGCCAGCGACAACTGCTGGGGGAAGGCGCGCAGCACATCGACCAACTGCCGGCCCCACAGCCAATCTTGCAGCTCGGCCTTGCATTCAGGCTGCAGCAAGCGCTGCAGGTCAGGCGCGTTGCTGGCAAATGCCTGCAGTTGTTGCGCAGTGACCTTGGCAATTTCCAGGTGTGTTTGCAGGGCTTCGGCCAATGGCATGGCGCTATGACCTTTAAGCTCGACCATAGCCTGGCCATCGAGCTGCATCAGTGTCAGCAGCTCTTCTACCAGGGCCGGGCAGTTGCGCGGCCATACGCCCAGGGCATCGCCGGCAGCGTAACTGAAGCCGCTGCCGCCCAGATCGAAGACCAGCTGACGGGTTTCCTTGCTGGCGCCGGGGCCATTGAGCAGGCGGTTTTCCAGTACGGTGGCCATCCAGGGTTGCTGCTTGCTGAAGGCCGATACGGGTGCAGGTTCACTCGCCGGAGGCGGCGCTGTGGCAGTGCCCAGTGCAGGCAATAACGCTTCGAGCCAGCCGGTAAAGGCTTCGTCGAAGTCTGGCTCGCAGTCCACCCGCGGCAGCAGGCGATGCCCTCCCAGCTCGGCCAGGCGCTGGTCGAGCTTGCGGCCAAAACCGCAGAACTGGTCGTAACTGGAGTCGCCCAGGGCCAGTACGGCATAGGGCAGCCCGGCGCAGTAAGCGCCCTCCTCGCCCTGCAAAGCCTGCCAGAAGGCCGCGCCGCTGTCGGGCGCGTTGCCATCGCCAAAGGTGCTGGCGATCAACACCACACTGGCAGCACCCTGCAGCTGGCTTGGGCTGACCGCCTCCAGGCAGCTGAGTTGCACGTTCAGACCGGCACCGCGCAGGCGCGCGGCACAGCGTTCCGCCAGCTGCTCACCATTGCCGGTCTGCGAGGCCCACAGCACCTGATGCCATGGCGCGGCCTGTGCCGCGATGGGTGCAGTTGCAGGCTGGGCGAACAGCCCGGCCAGCAAGCCGTCGACAAACAAACGACGGCTGGCAGCCAGCGGCGCACTGGCCGGCAGGCGGGGTACGCCCTCGGCGCGGGCCTGGTCCAGGCCCAGCAGGAAACCTTGCAGGTAATGACGCTCTTCTTCGGCCAGCACCGGAACCGGCAAAGTGTGCAGGCCAAGCAGACGGGACAGGGTGGCGGTCGGCATGCGGACAGGCTCTACAGTGGCAGTGTTCAGATCAAGGGCGTCGATGCGCTCGCCTGCGACCCGCTCCAGGGCTACGGCACAGTGTTTGAAGGCAGGCTGCAGCGACAGCGGGTCGACCGCATCGCAGGTCGCGGCATTGATCGCCAATTGCTCGCCGATCAGGTCGTTCCAGTGAAACGGCGCAAAGCAGTTGCCCGGCATGACCCGGTCACTGATGCGCGCCGGCAACACGGCGTGCCCCCGGCGTGAGCGAACGGCTACCTGGTCCTTTTCAGCGACACCCAGCCGGGCGGCATCCTCAGGGTGAATCTCAAGGTAGGGGCCGGGCTCCAGCTTGTTCAGTGCCGGCACCTTGCCGGTCTTGGTCAATGTGTGCCATTGGTGCTGCACACGCCCAGTATTCAGCACCATGGGGTAGTCATCGTCCGGCAATTCCGCTGCCGGCAACCAGGGCCGCGCAAAGAAGCGCGCCTTGCCGCTGGCGGTGGGGAAGGCCAGTGCCGGCCGCCTACCCCGGGCATCGAGCAGTAGCGCCTGGCTGCTGCCGTCGTTGAGGTAGCGCAGCGGGCTGCGATGCTGTTCGCTTCCCGGTGCACAGGGCCACTGGCGCGGCTGCGTACGCAATTCGGCATAGCCGATACCGCGCAGGTCATAACCGGTAACAGGGTTGTGGAAGCGGCGTATTTCCTCATACACCGCTTCGGCATTGGGGTAGTCGAAGGCGTCGGCATAGCCCATGGCGCACGCTACGCGGGCAATGATCTGCCAGTCCGGCAGACTTTGCCCGGGGGGCTCGACAGCGCGTGGCATCAGGGTCAGGTTGCGCTCGCTGTTGATCATCACACCCTCGCCTTCGGCCCACAGCGCGGCCGGCAGCAGGATGTCGGCGTAGCGGTTGGTTTCGGTGTCGAGGAAGGCGTCCTGGGTAATGACCAGTTCGGCCTTGCGCAGGCCGTCGATCACTTGCTGGCGGTTGGCGACACTGGCTACCGGGTTGCTGCAGATGACCCAGCAGGCTTTCACTTCACCGGCTTTCATCTGCCCGAACAGCGCCACCGTACCCTCGCCGCCCTCGCTGCGCAGGCTGCCGGGTGGCAGTTGCCACTGCCGTTCGACGAACGCGCGGTCATCTTCCACCAACGCTGAGCGCTGGCCTGGCAAGCCGGGGCCCATGTAGCCCATGTCGCGGCCGCCCATGGCATTGGGCTGGCCGGTCAGCGAGAACGGGCCGCTACCGGAGCGGCAGATGGCACCCGTGGCCAAGTGCAGGTTACAGATGGCGTTGCTGTGCCAGGTGCCGTGTATGCTCTGGTTCAAGCCCATGGTCCAGCAGCTCATCCAGTTGTTGGCGCTGCCGATCCATTCGGCGGCCTTGATGATATCGGCCTCGGCCAGCCCGGTGATGGCGGCGACGCGCTCGGGGGTATAGTCGTCGAGGAAGGCCGGCAGTTCGTCCCAGCCTTCAGTGTGGCGGGCGATGAAATCGGGGTTGGTGTGGCCGTTGCGATGCAGCAGGTGCAAAAGGCCGTTGAGCAAGGCCATGTCACTGCCGGGGCGCACCTGCAGAAACAGGTCGGCCTTGTCGGCGGTGGCGCTGCGCCGTGGGTCGACGACGATCAGCTTCGCACCGGCCTTGACCCGATCAAGCAGGCGCAGGAACAAGATCGGGTGGCAGTCGGCCATGTTGGCGCCGATCACCAGAAATACGTCGGCGTGCTCGAAGTCCTGGTAACTGCCAGGTGGGCCATCGGCGCCAAGCGACAGCTTGTAGCCACTGCTGGCGCTGGCCATGCACAGGCGCGAGTTGGACTCGATGTGGCGCGTACGGATAAAGCCCTTGGCCAACTTGTTGGCCAGGTACTGAGCCTCCAGCGACATTTGCCCGGACACGTACAGCGCCACGGCATCCGGGCCGTGCTGGTCGATGATGCTGCGCAGACGCTCGGCAGTGGCAGCGATGGCTAGGTCCATGCTGGTGCGCACTGGCGGCTGGCTGCGTTGCTGGCGCAGGTAGGCGTCGGCCATGCGCCCGCTGGCACTCAGTGGCTGGTGTGCGGTGAGGCCTTTGGTGCATAGGCGGCCAAAGTTGCTCGGGTGCAGCTTGTCGCCGCTGATCTTGCCGACCTTGCCATCGGCAACGCTCATGACGATGCCGCAGCCCACGCCGCAGTAGGGGCAGACGCTGCGTACTTCGCTGTTGGCCATGGGCGGGCTCCTGTGGAAAACGCAAAAAGGCGCCGGCTGCCCCGGCATGCTGATATGCAAGCGGGGCAACACGGCGCCTTTGTCGTGAAATGGTGAGGGCTGTCGACGTTGACAGCCCGGGGTGAGAGTAGATCAGCAATTTATGGGCCAGCTATACCGGCCCTTTCGCGGGCATGCCCGCTCCCACAGGGATATCGCAAGGCCTGAGGGCGGCGCAGTACCTGTAGGAGCGGGCGTGCCCGCGAAGAGGCCTGCACAGGTTACGCACCATGCGGTGGCAACCTCACGCTCCCAGGCGCTTTGCTGGGGCAATTTCCAGCATGAGCAACTGCCCTCCCCCCATGTCCCAGGTGATCCTCAAGCCCCCCGCCCAACTCGACTGACGCGCCGCGCCGGTCAGTTGCTGACCCAGGTGTTTGCCAAACTCGACAGCTTCATCCGCCCCGATGTGACCACGATGCAGATCAACGACCGCGCCGAGGCGTTCATCGTCGATACGCTCAAGGCACGGCCGGGGACCGAGGACGGGTTTGAGGTGCTGACGCTGCGGGAAGAAGAGTGGCGCAGCTAGCCCCTTGTTGCAGAGGGGCGGAGACGATCGCATGATGCAGAAATAAAAAAAGCGACCCTAAGGTCGCTTTCTTTTTTACTTCCGGGTGTTCAGTGGGCCCTGGAAGTGGAATATGGCGCAGCGGACGGGACTCGAACCCGCGACCCCCGGCGTGACAGGCCGGTATTCTAACCGACTGAACTACCGCTGCGCTATACATCGAGTGGTGGGTGATGACGGGATCGAACCGCCGACCCTCTGCTTGTAAGGCAGATGCTCTCCCGGCTGAGCTAATCACCCATGTCTCTCGGTGTGGCGCGCATTCTACGGGCGACTTGGCGCTCTGGCAAGCACTTATCGAAGTTTTTTCACACTTCGGTCAAACACCAAAAATCAGGCACAAAAAAAGCGACCCTAAGGTCGCTTTCTTTGTTACTTCCGGGTGTTCAGTGGGCCCTGGAAGTGGAATATGGCGCAGCGGACGGGACTCGAACCCGCGACCCCCGGCGTGACAGGCCGGTATTCTAACCGACTGAACTACCGCTGCGCTATACATCGAGTGGTGGGTGATGACGGGATCGAACCGCCGACCCTCTGCTTGTAAGGCAGATGCTCTCCCGGCTGAGCTAATCACCCTTCGTCTCGGTGTGGCGCGCATTCTACGGAGCGCCCCACACCCTGGCAAGCACTTTTTAAACTTTTTGCAAAAAAAACCTCAGGCCTTTCAAAGACCTAGCGTTGTCGGGCGATTCTTTCATGCATAAGCCACTGCTGGCCCTCTGACAGGGCTGGCCTCAATTCACCGCTCGGAGAATAATGCCCGCCTTATGCATTAAGGAGAGATTGCCCCTCATGTGGTTCAAGAACCTGCTGACCTACCGCCTGACCCAGGAAGTTCCGTTCGAGCCTGAAGCGCTGGAAGCCGCCCTGGCCAGCAAGCCGGCCCGCCCCTGCGCCAGCCAGGAGCTGACCACTTATGGTTTCGTCGCGCCGTTCGGCAAAGGCGAAGACGCTCCCCTGGTGCATGTCAGCGGCGAGTACCTGCTGATTGCCGCGCGCAAGGAAGAACGCATCCTGCCGAGCAGCGTGGTCAACGACGCGGTCAAGGAAAAGGTCGAAGAGATCGAGACCGAGCAAATGCGCAAGGTCTATAAAAAGGAACGCGACCAGATCAAGGACGAAATCATCCAGGCGTTCCTGCCGCGTGCGTTCATCCGCCGCTCGATGATCTTCGCTGCCATTGCCCCGCGCCTGGGCGTGATCCTGGTCAACTCGGCCAGCGCCAAGCGCGCCGAAGACCTGCTGTCGACCCTGCGTGAAGTGATGGGCTCGCTGCCCGTGCGCCCGGCCACGGTGAAGATTGCGCCAGTGGCCACCATGACCGACTGGGTCAAGTCGCAGCAAGCCGCCGAAGGCTTCTATGTGCTGGACGAGTGCGAGCTGCGCGACACCGCCGAAGATGGCGGTATCGTACGCTGCAAGCGCCAGGACCTGACTGGCGAAGAGATCCAGCTGCACCTGAGCACCGGCAAAGTGGTGACCCAGCTGGCCCTGGCCTGGCAAGACAAGCTGTCGTTCATCCTCGACGACAAGATGGTCATCAAGCGCCTGAAGTTCGAAGAACTGCTGCAGGAGCAGGCCGAGCAGGACGGTGGCGATGAGGCTGCGCAGCAGTTCGATGCCAGCTTCCAGTTGATGATGATGACCTTTGCCGAATTCCTGCCGGTGCTGTTCGAGGCGCTGGGTGGGGAAGAGATCCCGCAAGGGGTCTGACGGGTATGAGTTGCGGTGCTGGCTTGAAGCGTTTCTGCCAGCACCGGCCTCTTCGCGGGTAAACCCGCGCCTACGACGGCCTGCGCCCAATCACCAATGTGTGCCCCCCCGATCAGGTGTAGGAGCGGGTTTACCCGCGAATACGGTAGCGGCGGCAACGGTGAACGACGGGTGGAAATTGGCCAGCAGGCGTGGACTTGCCCGGAAGGCCGCAGACAGGCACCATGGTGCCCACTGTGAGGACGACCTCACGACGCACCGCGTGACCACTCCGGGGACGGCCCCATCATTCAAACGATGGAGACACACTCATGTCCTGGATCATCCTGTTTTTCGCCGGCCTGTTCGAGGTTGGCTGGGCCGTCGGCCTCAAATACACCGACGGTTTCACTCGACCGCTACCCACTGTCCTTACCGTCGGCGCCATGGTCATCAGCCTGGGCCTGCTGGGCCTGGCCATGAAGGAGTTGCCGCTGGGCACCGCCTATGCCATCTGGACCGGCGTAGGCGCAGTCGGTACGGTCATCGCCGGGATCATTCTGTTCGGCGAGTCCATGGCCCTGGTGCGGCTGGTCAGTGTGGCGCTGATCGTCTGCGGCCTTGTCGGCCTGAAAGTCAGCGCCAGCTAACCCCTATCGCAGAGGGCCGCGCAGGCGGCTGACCTGTTCGCGCAACACCTCGGGCTGCGCCGCCTCCACCGGGATGGCGGCGCCTGCCACGATGGTCACCCGCGACCACAGGCGCTTGAAGAAGCCCTTGGCCGGGTCGCGGCTGAAGAAGCTACCCCACAACCCCTGCAAGGCCAGCGGAATCACCGGTACCGGCGTTTCTTCGAGGATGCGGCTGACCCCACCCTTGAAAACATCGATTTCGCCATCGCCCGTCAGCTTGCCTTCCGGGAAGATGCACACCAGCTCGCCATCAGCCAGGTACTCGGCAATCCGCGCGAAGGCCCGCTCGTACGTCGCCTGGTCTTCGTTACGCCCGGCAATCGGGATGGCACCGGCAGTGCGAAACACGAAGTTGAGCACCGGCAGGTTGTAGATCTTGTAGTACATGACAAAGCGGATCGGCCGGCGTATGGCCCCGCCCAGCAGCAACGCATCGACGAACGACACGTGGTTGCACACCAGCAACGCTGCACCTTCGTCGGGGATGCGCTCAAGGTCTCGGTGCTGCACGCGGTACATCGAATGGCTGAGCAGCCAGATCAGGAAACGCATGGTGAACTCGGGCACGATCCTGAAGATATAGGTGTTGACCGCGATATTGAGCAGCGACACCACCAGGAAAAGCTGCGGGATGCTCAGCTTGGCCACGCCTAGCAGGATGATGGTGAGCACCGCCGACACCACCATGAACAAGGCATTGAGAATGTTGTTGGCCGCGATCACTCTGGCGCGCTCGTCCTCGGCCGTGCGGGCCTGGATCAACGCATACAACGGCACGATGTAGAAGCCGCCGAACACACCCAGGCCAATGATCGACAGCAAGATCCACCAGGCCTGGCTCATGCCCAGCAGCGCCAGCCAGTCGTGCGGCGCTGCTGCAGCCGGTACATCACCGGAGTGCCACCACCACAGCAGGCCGAACAGGGTCAGGCCGAACGAGCCGAACGGCACTAGGCCGATTTCCACCTTGCGTCCACTGAGCCGCTCGCACAGCAGAGAGCCCAGGGCAATGCCCACCGAGAACAGGGTCAGCACCAGGGTCACCACCGTGCCATCACCGTGCAGCCAATCCTTGGCGTAGGCCGGGATCTGCGTGAGGTAGATGGCGCCGACAAACCAGAACCACGAGTTGCCGACGATCGAACGCGACACCGCCGGCGGCTGGCCCAGGCCCATGCGCAAGATCACCCACGACTGCTTGAAGATGTTCCAGTCCAGCGGCATTTGCGGCGAGGCGGCAGCCGCCCGAGGGATCCAGCGGCTGGCGAGGTAGCCGAGTACCGCCGTGCCGACCACGCCACCGGCTACCACCGTTGCGTAGCTGTCGGCCGACATCATCATGCCCGCGCCGATGGTGCCGGCGAGGATGGCGAGGAAGGTGCCGGTTTCCACCAGCCCGTTACCGCCCACCAGCTCTTCCTCGCGCAGGGCCTGCGGCAGGATCGAATATTTCACCGGGCCGAACAGCGCCGAGTGGGTCCCCATACCGAACAGCGCCACCAGCATCAGCCACAGATGGTTGGTGACAAAGCCCAGCGCACCAATCGCCATGATCACGATTTCGGCCAGTTTGATAGCCCGGATCAGCGCATCCTTGGCGAACTTCTCGCCAAACTGCCCGCCCAGCGCCGAAAACAGAAAAAACGGCAGGATGAACAGCAAGGCACACAAGTTGACCCAGATCGATCGGTCACCATCGCCCAGGCTGAGCTTGAACAAAATCGCCAGGATCAGCGACTGCTTGAACAGGTTGTCGTTGAAGGCACCCAGCGACTGAGTGATGAAAAACGGCAGGAAACGCCGCTTGCCGAGCAAGGTGAATTGCGAAGAGTGACTCATCGTCCTTGGTCCTGAGGGCTTTTCAATTGGAGGCTCGCCAAGCGCGCCGGGCCACAAATCTGCATGGGAAATGCGCTGGCTGGCAAGCACCGGCTCAGGCATGACCACACAAGCTTGCGTTCAAGGACCTGCTGGCAGTTGCAGCACTGGCGCTAGGTCACTCGAAGCCAAACAACGCCCGCGCGGTATCCAGCAACAGTGCCTGGCGCAACGGCGCTGAACAACCCAAGGCCTCGAACTGTTCGACAGCGGTGCCGAAACTGACCTCCGACTCATGCTGGGTATGCGGCCAGTCACTGCCCCACATCAACCGCTCTGCGCCGTAATGGGCTTCCAGCGCGCACAGCGCCTGACGGGCGAATGCCAGGTTCTCCTCCGGCGAGCCCTGCAGCCTGTAGATGCCGGACACCTTCACCCACACCTTGCCCCGACCGCTCAGGGTCAGCAGTTCGGCAAACCCCGGCTGGCCCAGGCCAAGGCGGGCATCTGGCCGGCCGAAATGGTCAATCACGATGTCCAGCCCATAGGGCTGCAATGCCCGCACCAGCACTGGAATGTCCGCCACCTGACGGTGCAGTTCCACGTGCCAACCCTGCTCGCCGATGCGCTCCAGCAGGGGCCGCCACTGCGCGCCGGTCAGGTCAGGCATGTCTTGCCCCATGAGGTTGAGGCGTACCCCCCTGACTCCCAACCGGGCCATTTCCGTCAAGGTCGCCCGCTCGACATCCCGCTCCAGCATCACCACCCCGCGCAGTTGCCCTGGCACGGTCTGCAAGGCGCTGAGCAGGTAGCGGTTGTCGGTACCCAGGAAGCTGGGCTGGACCAGTACGCCATGGCTGAAACCATGGGCCCGCAGTTGGCCCAGGTAGTCGCCCAGCGGCGCATCGTAGCTGGGCGCATAACGCCGCTGGCTGGCCAGGTTCAGCCCACGGCTGAACACGTGGGCGTGGCTGTCGATGGCAGTCAGGTGCAAAGCGGGTGCGTCGGGCATGGTTCTCATACAAACAGGTTCAGATTACTTGGCGACGGCACCGGCCGTTTCCGGCGCAGGTGCAGATTCAAGGTTGCGGCCACGGGTTTCGGGCAGGCACAGGGCTGCGATCACCGCAACGCCATAGGCGATGCCGGCATCGATGCCGATGGCACTGCCCAGCGACATCGACTCGCTCATGTGCCCGACCAGGAACGGGAACACGGCCGACAGCACGCGACCGAAGTTGTAGCAAAAGCCCACCCCGGCGCCGCGCACGTCAGCCGGGTACAGTTCATTGAAAAACGCACCCAGGCTGGCCGGGATGCCGGCGGCGAAAAAGCCCAGCGGGAAGCCGAGGAACAGCATCTGGGTATTGGTCAGCGGGAAGAACACGTAGGCCTGCACGGTCAGTACACAGCACAGGGCGAACAGCAGGATGTTCTTGCGCCTGCCAATACGGTCGATCAGCAGGCCGCTGACCACGCAGCCGCACCAGAAGGCCAGGATGATCACCGCCAGGTAACCGCCCGAGTTCAGCACCGAAAGGTTGCGCTCTGTCTTGAGGAAGGTCGGCAACCAGGTCATCACCGCGTGGTAGCCACCGTGGGCACCCAGGCCGAGCAAGCCGCCCAGCAGGGTCACACGCAGCAGTTCCGGGCGGAAGATGCCAGCCATCGACTGCAAGAAGCTGGAAGGGATGGCCTTTTCTTTCTGCAGGCGCTGGAAGCTGTCCGGCTCAGGCACGTTGCGGCGTACCCAGATGATCAGCAGCGACGGCAGCAGACCGACGAAGAACATCACCCGCCAGGCAAACTCCTGCGGCACCAGCGAGTAGATCAGCGTAAACAATGCCACCGCCAGGCCCCACCCCACAGCCCAGGCACTCTGCACCGTGCCCATGACCTTGCCGCGATACCTGGGGTTGATGGTTTCGGCCATCAGCACAGCGCCGGCTGCCCATTCGCCACCGATGCCAAAGCCTTGCATGGCCTTGACGAACAGCAACGGGTAGAAGCCGGTGACGAACGCCGAAAGGAAGGTGAAGAACGAAAACCAGAGAATCATCCATTGCAGGGTACGGACGCGACCATAGCGGTCGGACAGTGTGCCACCCAGCCAGCCGCCGATTGCCGAGGTCACCAGGGTCAGGCCACTGATCAGGCCGGCATCGCCCTTGGTCAGGGAGAACGCGGCAATCAACGCGGGGATGGCCAGGCCGAACATCTGCACTTCCAGCGCATCGAGCGACCAGCCGCCGAAACAGGCCCAGAATGTCTTGCGTTCCCGTGAGGTGATCTCGCGATACCAGCTGAACATGATTGTTATCCTTCTAGTCGTGGGTGTGACGGGCAGGCGAAGCCACTGCGCCGTGGCAGCACGGCGCAGACAGGTAAAAAGGTGAAGCGACCGGTTTAACGAATGTCGATGCGGTAGCGGAAGTGCTGCGCATGGCCGCGCGAGCGGCGCCATTCCAGAGGTTTGCCGGCGTAGTCGCGGGCCAGGCGCTCGATCACGACCACCGGGCTGTCGGCCGGCAGTTGCAGCAAGCGGCCATGCACCGCGTCGACCGCTTCGGCGGTCAGGGTTTCTTCGGCGTAGGCGACCACCTGACCGCACAGCGCTTCGTAGATCGGGTACAGCAGCGGGCCCTCGCTGTTCAGATCCACGTCCAGCAGCGGCTGGAAGGTTTGGCGCGGCAGCCAGATTTCTTCGGCCAGCACCGGCTGGGCGCCGAGCAGACGTGTGCGAATGATGCGGATCACTTCTGCCTCCCCTGCCAGGCCCAATGCCTCGGCCACCGCGGAAGGCGCCGGCAGCGACTCGATGGAGAGAATGCGGCTTTCCGGCACTATGCGCTCGCCATTGGCGGCCTCGAAACGGAAGAAGCGGAACAGCGACGACTGGAACTGTGGGCGGCGAATGAAGGTGCCGCGGCCCTGCTGGCGCTCCAGCACGCCTTCGGCCACCAGGACATCGACGGCTTTACGCACGGTACCGATCGACAGGTCGAATTCGGTGGCCAAGGCTGCCTCGGTGGGGATCGCTTCCCCCGGGCGCCAGCGGTTGTTGGCAATTTGCGCGACCATGTGATCGCGCAGTTGTTGGTAGCGGGGCAGTCGAGCATCACCGGTCAATGGGTGCATGGGTCTCGCTCTCGTCTTGTTATATAAACATATATATGAATTTCTCGAGAGTATTCCCTGAGCCTGGCGGGCTGTCAATCCTCCGCCTGTCGCCCTTTGGTAGGCGAAACGGCCTTGTGTCGGGAGGACCGCATGTGGCTTATGCTTGTGCTCGGCAAACCCGCACAACAAGGACGTGGCAATGCTCGCCGCCATAAAACGCTATCCGCACACCGTTCGCCTGCTGCTCACCACCACCTTCACGCTTACCGTCGCCCGCGCCCTCACCCTGCCCTACCTGGTGGTTTACCTGGCCGACAATTTCCAGCTGCCGATCAGCCAGATCGGCCTGCTGATCGGTGGCGCGCTGATCGTTGCCTCCCTGTTGAGTCTCTACGGTGGTCATCTGGTCGACACCTTGAGCAACCACACGCTGGTCAGCGCCAGTACCCTGCTGTTCGCCCTGGCCTTCGTCGGCGCGGTCGCCAGCCGTTCGGCACTGCCGTTCTTCTTCTGTCTGGTGTTGATCAACCTGGCCCTGGCAGTGGTCGATATCGCCGCCAAGGCAGGCTTCTGCGCGTTACTGCCGGTGGATGAGCGGGCCGAGGTGTTCGCCATCAAGTACACCCTCAGCAACGTCGGCTACGCCGCCGGCCCGTTGCTGGGCGTGGCCATGCTTGAACTGAACGACCATGTGCCGTTCCTCGCCTCTGCCCTGCTTGGCCTGGCCATGTGCCTGGCTTATTGGCGCCTGGGTGATCGCAGCCTGCAGGCCAGCGCGCCGGACAAGCCTGCGGCCGGCTTCGGCCAAGTGGCGCTGGGGCTGGCGCGGGATCGTCGGCTGGTGTGCTTTACCGTGGGTGGGGTGCTGAGCGCGGTGGTGTTCGGCCAGTTCACCGCCTACCTGTCCCAGTACCTGGTGGTCACCAGCAACCCGGCCGAAGCGGCACGGCTGATCGGCTATCTGGTCACCACCAACGCCGTGACGGTCATTGCCTTGCAGTACCTGATTGGCCGGCGTATCAGCCGCCAGCGCCTGATGCCGTGGCTGTTGGCCGGCATGGGCCTGTTCATCGCCGGCTTGCTGGGTTTTGCGCTGGCGGGCTCGGTACTGGCCTGGTGCCTGGCGATGCTGGTGTTCACGCTGGGCGAAATCATCGTGATCCCGGCCGAGTACATGTTTATCGACCTGATCGCACCGGAGCACTTGCGCGGGGTGTATTACGGCGCGCAGAACCTGTCCAACCTGGGGGCGGCGCTGGGGCCGGTGATGGTGGGGTTTGCACTGGTACACCTGTGGCCAGGGGCAGTCTTCTACCTGCTGGTGTTGTCGGTGATACTGGCAGGGGTGTTCTATTGGTTGGGCACCCGCAGGGGTTGATGTTGCCTGTTCCGGCCCATTCGCGGGTGAACCCGCTCCTACAACCATCGTCTGCGCTGACGAAGCGGCACTTGCGTGCCAGACTGATTGATCGGGACCGCGTTACCTTTTTGCTTCGGAGTCTTCATGTCGTTGTCCAGCGGGCTGATCGCCGTGGTCGCCCTGGCCTATATGGCCATCATGTTCGCCATCGCCTTCTATGGCGACCGCCGCAGCACGCCATTGCCGCCAAAGCTGCGTGCCTGGGTGTACAGCCTGTCGCTGGCCGTGTACTGCACCAGCTGGACCTTCTTCGGCGCGGTCGGCCAGGCCGCCGAACAGCTTTGGGCGTTCCTGCCCATCTACCTGGGCCCGGTACTGCTGCTGATCTTCGCCCCTTGGGTGCTGCAGAAGATGGTGCTGATCAGCAAGCAGCAGAACATCACCTCGATCGCCGACTTCATTGCCGCGCGCTACGGCAAGTCGCAGACCCTGGCAGTGGTGGTGGCACTGATCTGCCTGGTCGGCGTGCTGCCGTACATCGCCTTGCAGCTCAAGGGCATCGTACTGGGCGTGAACCTGCTGATCGGCGCCAACGCCGACGCCACCGGCACCCGCGTGCAGGACACCGCGCTGGTGATATCGCTGGTACTGGCGCTGTTCGCCATCGTCTTCGGTACCCGCAGCCTGGATGTGACCGAGCACCACCGCGGCATGGTCCTGGCAATTGCCTTCGAATCGCTGATCAAGTTGCTGGCGTTCCTTGCCGTGGGCATCTTCATCGTTTTCAACCTGTATGACGGTTTCGACGACCTGTTCAGCCAGGCCCGCCAGTCGATCCACTTGCAGGACTATTGGAAAGAAACCATCAATTGGCCTTCCATGGTGGTGCAAACCGCCGTGGCGATGATGGCAATCATCTGCCTGCCCCGGCAGTTCCACGTTACCGTGGTGGAGAACATCGAACCGCAGGACTTGCGCCTGGCGCGCTGGGTATTCCCGATGTACCTGGCACTGGCCGCGCTGTTCGTGGTGCCGATTGCCCTGGCCGGGCAGATGCTGCTGCCCGGCACGGTGATCTCCGACTCGTTCGTCATCAGCCTGCCCCTGGCCGAGGCGCACCCGAGCCTTGCCCTGCTGGCGTTCATCGGCGGTGCCTCGGCGGCCACCGGCATGGTGATCGTCGAGGCCGTGGCGCTGTCGACCATGGTGTCCAACGACATGCTGCTGCCCTGGCTGCTGCGCCGCAATAACGCCGAGCGGCCTTTCGAAGCGTTCCGCCACTGGATGCTTTCGGTACGCCGGGTAACCATCGTGGTGATCCTGCTGCTGGCCTATGTCAGCTACCGCCTGCTGGGTTCCACCGCCAGCCTGGCGACCATCGGCCAGATCGCCTTTGCCGCTGTGACCCAGCTCACCCCGGCCATGCTTGGCGCGCTGTACTGGAAGCAGGCCAACCGTCGCGGTGTGTTCGCCGGCCTGGCCGCTGGCATTTTCCTGTGGTTCTACACCTTGGTGCTGCCGATTGCCGCGCACAGCCTGGGCTGGTCGTTGCAGTTGTTCCCTGGCCTGGCGTGGCTGCACGGCAACCCGCTGAACCTGCCGATCAGTCCACTGACCCAAGGTGTGGTGCTGTCACTGGCGGGCAACTTCACCCTGTTCGCCTGGGTCTCGGTGCTGTCGCGCACACGGGTTTCCGAGCACTGGCAGGCCGGCCGGTTCATTGGCCAGCAGACCAGCGCGCGGCCCAGCAGCAAGCCGCTGCTGGCGGTGCAGATCGACGACCTGTTGACCCTGGCCTCGCGCTTTGTCGGGGAAGAGCGCGCACGGCAGAGCTTCATCCGCTTTGCCTACCGCCAGGGCAAGGGCTTCAACCCTAACCAGAACGCCGATGGCGACTGGATCGAGCACACCGAGCGCCTGCTGGCCGGGGTGCTCGGTACCTCGTCGACCCGCGCGGTGGTCAAGGCGGCCATCGAAGGCCGTGACATGCAACTGGAAGACGTGGTGCGCATCGCTGACGAAGCCAGTGAGGTGCTGCAGTTCAACCGCGCCCTGCTGCAAGGCGCCATCGAGAACATCAACCAAGGCATCAGCGTGGTCGACCAGAACCTGCACCTGGTGGCCTGGAACCGCCGCTACCTTGAACTGTTCAACTACCCGGACGGGCTGATCAGTGTAGGGCGACCGATTGCCGACATCATCCGCTACAACGCCGAGCGCGGCCTGTGCGGCCCCGGCGAGGCACAGGTGCATGTGGCGCGGCGGCTGCACTGGATGCGCCAGGGCCGCGCGCACTCCTCCGAGCGGCTGTTCCCCAATGGCCGGGTGATCGAGCTGATCGGCAACCCGATGCCGGGCGGTGGCTTTGTCATGAGCTTCACCGACATCACCCCGTTCCGCGAGGCCGAGCAGGCCCTGCGCGATGCCAACGAACGCCTTGAGCAACGCGTGGCGGAGCGCACCCACGAACTGTCGCAGTTGAACCAGGCGCTGTCCGAAGCCAAGAGCCAGGCCGAAGCGGTGAGCAACTCCAAGACCCGCTTCCTGGCCGCCGTCAGCCATGACCTGATGCAACCGTTGAACGCTGCACGGCTTTTCTCTGCCGCCTTGTCGCAACAGGCCGAGGGCATGAACGAAGAGGCCCGGCAGTTGGTACAGCACATGGACAGCTCGCTGCGCTCGGCTGAAGAGCTGATCAGCGACCTGCTGGACATCTCGCGCCTGGAAAACGGCAAGATCACCCCGGATGCCAAACCCTTCGCCCTCAACGAGCTGTTCGACACCCTGGGCGCCGAGTTCAAGTTGCTGGCGGCCGAGAAGGGCCTGGAGTTCCGCCTGCGCGGCAGCCGCCTGAGGGTGGACAGCGACATGAAACTGCTACGCCGGGTGCTGCAGAACTTCCTCACCAATGCCCTGCGCTACGGCAAGAGCCCGATCCTGCTAGGCGCGCGCCGACAGGGTGAGCGCCTGTGGCTGGAGGTCTGGGACCGTGGCCCGGGCATTGCTGACGACAAGCTGCAAGTGATCTTTCAGGAGTTCAAGCGCCTGGACAGCCACCAGACCCGTGCCGAGAAGGGGCTAGGCTTGGGCCTGGCCATTGCAGACGGTCTGTGTCGGGTGCTGGGGCATCCGCTGGAAGTGCGCTCATGGCCAGGCAAGGGCACGGTGTTCCGCGTCAGCGTACCGATTGCACGCCAGGCCACCGCGGCACCAAGCGCGCCTGCAGAACAACAGGGCGGCCAGCCACTGGCGGGGCTGCAAGTGCTTTGCGTGGACAACGAAGACAGCATCCTGATCGGCATGAACAGCCTGCTGAGCCGCTGGGGTTGCCAGGTATGGACCGCGCGCAACCAGGCCGAATGCGAAGCCCTGCTGGCCAAAGGCATGCGCCCGCACCTGGCATTGGTGGACTACCACCTGGACGACGGCGAGACCGGTACCGGGCTGATGGGCTGGCTTCGAGCACGGCTGGGTGAGCCGGTACCCGGTGTAGTGATCAGCGCCGACGGCAGCAAGGAAACCATCGCTCTGGTACATGCATCAGGGCTGGACTACCTGGCCAAACCGGTCAAGCCCGCGGCCTTGCGCGCCCTGCTCAATCGCCATCTGAGCCTGGCTCAGTAACCGCTACCTCGGGCAGCGCCTCATCGGACAGCGCCCGCTCCAGCAGGTCTGCCGGCAAGCTCTTGCTGGCACGGGCGCCCAGTAGCTTAAGCTGCTCGCTGCGGCTGACCAGGTTGCCACGCCCTTCGCACAGCTTGTTGCGCGCGGCGGCATAAGCCTTGTCTACCTGCTGCAAGCGGCTGCCCAGCTCGTCCAGGTCCTGGATGAACAGCACGAACTTGTCGTAGAGCCAGCCGGCCCGCTCGGCAATTTCGCGGGCGTTCTGCCCTTGACGCTCCTGCTTCCACAGGCTGTCGATAACCCGCAAGGTGGCCAGCAACGTGGTAGGGCTGACAATCACGATCTGCCGGTCGAAAGCCTCCTGGAACAGGTTCGGCTCGGCCTGCAGGGCCGCCGAAAAGGCCGCCTCGATGGGCACGAACAACAACACGAAATCCAGGCTGTGCAGGCCTTCGAGGCGGCTGTAGTCCTTGCTCGACAGGCCTTTGACGTGGCTGCGCAGCGACTGCACATGCTGCTTGAGCGCAGCTTCGTCGTTGCCGGAAACGAACTGCTGGTACGCCGTGAGGCTGACCTTGGCGTCCACCACCACCTGCTTGTCGCCGGGCAGCATGATCAGCACATCCGGCTGGAAACGCTCGCCGTCGGCGCTTTTCAGGCTGACCTGGGTCTGGTATTCGCGGCCCTTTTCCAGGCCGGCATGTTCCAGCACACGTTCGAGGATAAGCTCACCCCAGTTGCCTTGGGTTTTCTGGCCCTTCAAGGCCTGGGTAAGGTTGGTGGCTTCGTCGGACAGGCGCAGGTTGAGCTGTTGCAGGCGCTCCAGCTCCTTGCCCAGCGAGAAGCGCTCGCGGGCCTCTTGCTGGTAGCTTTCCTCCACGCGTTTTTCGAAGGCCTGGATGCGCTCCTTGAGCGGGTCGAGCAACTGGCCAAGGTGCTGCTGGCTGGTCTGGGCGAAGCGCTGCTCGCGTTCGTCGAAGATCTTGGTGGCCATGTCGGCGAACTGGGCGCGCAAGGTGTCACGGGCCTCCTGCAGGTCTTCCAGGCGTTGCTGGTGGCTTTCCTGCTGTTCGCGCAGTTCTGCGTCCAGGCGCGCGGTTTGCGCCTCCAGGCGACGCAGTTCGGCTTCGCGATTGGCGCGCTCAAGGCTCCAGGCGTGGGCGGCGTCACGGGCGTTGTCGCGATCGATCTGCAGCAGCTCCAGCTCACGGCTTTGGGCGGCCAACTGGGCCTGCTTGACGGCGTTGGCCTCACTGAGGTCGCTGACCTCGTCGCGACTGGCGTCCAGTTGCGCCTGCAGGCCGGCCTGGGCCAGCTGGGCTGCATTGAGGCGTTCTTCGAGCAAGGCCTGCTCAGCTTGCCGGGCGCCTTGGCGGCGCTGCACCTGCATGACCCACACCAGGCAGGGTATTGCGCCTGCCACCAAGCCCAGCAGAATGCTGGCCAGATCCACTGTCATGCTTACCCCGAACGCTCTGATGCAAATTGAGTGCAGCTTATCAGCCTGATGGGTGTGTTGCCTGCATCCGCCTCTTCGCGGGCAAGCCCGCTGCGCAAGCCTGAAAGAAAAGCCCGCGCGGTCGCCCGTAGGAGCGGGTTCACCCGCGAAGAGGCCGGCCCTACTGGCCAATTTCCACCCGCCGTTCACCGTCGCAGCCGCCACCGTATTCGCGGGTAAACCCGCTCCTACACACGCATCGGGGGTTGAACACAGGCCGCCGTAGGAGCGGGTTTACCCGCGAAAGGGCCGGGCCTGCTGGCCAATTTCCACCCGCCGTTCACCGTTGCCGCCGCAACCGTATTCGCGGGTAAACCCGCTCCTACACACGCATCGGGGGTTGGACACAGGCCGCCGTAGGAGCGGGTTTACCCGCGAAAGGGCCGGCCCTGCTGGCCAATCCCCACCCGCCGTTCACCGTCGCAGCCGCCACCGTATTCGCGGGTAAACCCGCTCCTACCACGGTGGTGAACACACATAGGTGATTGCTCGCGAAAGGGCCCGCGCAGGCAAAAAAGCTCAGGCAGGAAACCACTGTCGCAACAACCGCCGCGCTTCCTGCGATCCCTGCCCTGCCGCAAGCTCAAGCCAATAGCGCGCCTGCTCCGGCTCGTTGTGCTGACACAGCCGGGCGTATTCCAGCTGCGCCCGCCGATCCCCTGCGCGGGCAGCCTGACGCAGCAGCTCATGGCCTATACGCCGGTCACGGGCGTTGCCACAATCTCGGCACAGCATCTGCCCCAGGCGGCTCTGCGCCACAACCACACCTTGGCGCGCCGGCTGCTTCAACAAGCGCCCGGCCAGATGCTTGACCTGAGGGTTGTCGCCCAGGCGCGGACTGTCGAGCAACCACAGGGCCACTTTCAGGGAAAAGCGTTTGGCGGGAGGTGCAAGTGTCGATGCAGCAGGGCTGGCGAGGTTTTTACCGCGAAACTTCATGAGCAACAGGTTTGGTAACTCGAAAGGCGCGCCACTCTACTCTTTTTTTTTCGCCCTGGCCTGTCGATTTCTGGAGGATTGAAAAAAAATTCCATGATCTTTTCTTGACGTTTTCAGGTGGATGACCAACCAGTCTGTTGGAGCATGGCAATTGTCGGACAGTCCATCCCATTGCTGGCACGCCCGTGCTAGAGCAAGCGCTCGGGACAATCCACAGTTCCTGTGGATAACTCGGTGGACAACCCCCTCTCACACCCCTCAAACCCCCGTGAATTGGGGGCTTTGGTCAAACTGACGATTTTTTCACCAGCTAAAAATAGTGTTTTTTTTCATTGACTTAACCACGCAGTCAAGGCATTGGCGAGGCTGCCGGGTGGTGTTACCAGGCCGTTACAAGCGCTGCCCCGAATGTGAACAAGTGCACCATAAACCTCCATTTGGGTGCACGAAAAGGGCACATCGGCCGGCATTCGGGCCATTTACCCCCTCTTCCCAGCAACGAAAATTCGCGCCATACTGCGCGGCTCACCTGAACAAACGTAGCGCTTGCCAAACATCTGCACTTCCGGTAAGGTGCCCCTCGTTAGTACCAAGCTGAAAGTCAATTCTGGCCGCAAGCGTCCTTGCAGACTCGCTCCCCCCAAGAGCGTCCCTGCTGAAACAAGGACCGGCCCATTCAATGATTCACTCGCCAGCCTTACGCTGCGCAAGCACGAATCACATGACAGATTGATCAGGATCCCACCTCGACGGCCTAGAACCTTGGCCCCGGCGTGCTGCCTGCCTTCCGAAGTACCTACCAGTCAGCCCAAGCGCCTACATTTGATTGCGCCCCCTCTGGCTGCCCTGTTCCAGTCAGGTTCGTTCGTCCCTTAATAAAGGCGTCACTGGAACGTTTCTATCATGCACGGATCATAACCCCCGTGTTTAAAGCAGGAACCTCCAACAATATGCAAACTCATCATCAGATTCAGGCTGCCATTGGCACCCTCTCCCAGGCCTTCTCGCCGTTGAAGTGCCTTATCGTTGCCCCACGCAAGGGCAGCTTCAGCTTTACCTTGGTAGACGAACACGGCGTTGCCTGCCATACCGAACGCCTGTACCACGAACAGTACAGCCGCCATGAACCGCTGCAGGCGGTGATCGCCCGGACGCGTCAGTCGCTCACCGCGTGACCGGCGAATACCGAGGTATTCAAGCGCTGAATCCTCCGATCGCAAGACTGCCTGAACGCTCTGGGCGTAATTGCCTTAGGGCATATAGCCCGGAGCATCAGGCAGCAATCGATTTAAAAACAGCTCTTTACACCACGATTATCACACTACACTTCAACTCGAGCGGTGCTTTCCGCTCCCGGCGGGCCTGATCATTCACCAGCTGCCAAGCTCCAGCGCCCGTCCGGCCCTTACCTGCTCGAGGGCATCATGGGTATTGCGGCGAATGAATTGTGTCAGTATGTGATCCGACCCACCCTGGTCTACCTGAACCGTCACTGCGCCAGCGCCGAAGCCTTGCTCCTGGGTATCGCCGCCAGCCAGTCAGCACTCGGCTCAGCCCTGCACGACCGACGCGGGCACGGCCTCTACCGCATCGGCGAACATCGTCACCAGGCGCTCTGGGACGAATACCTGGCCCGTGACCCCGACCTCGCCAGCCTGGTCCGCGGCCTGGCCAGTCAGCACGCCTTCCTTGGTGGCCCGCACCTGGAGCTCACCGTCAACCTGCGCTATTCCACTGCCATTGCCTGGATGCTCATCGAAGAGCAGGCCACCCCATTGCCTGCGGCGGACGATCTGCTGGCACTGGCGCGTATCTGGCGACAGATTTTCAACCCCCAGGGTCGTCTGCGCGACTTCACCCATGCCTGGCATGCCTGCATAGATCAGAAATTGCCACAGGCATCTTGAGACGCGTCCTACAAGTAACCCGGAAAAAATGGAATTTTGGTCGGATTGTCCTACAAAACCGCTCTAACTCCTGCGATTGAGCCTATAGCGCAGCGCGTGATTTGTTGGTAGCTTTTCGCCCCGGAGACCCAAGGAGTTTTCTAATAATGAAAAAAGTAATGCTCAAAACCTCCCTCGGCGTAGCCGTTGCGCTTGCTTCCAGCCAACTGCTCGCCGCCGGGTTCGCGCTGAACGAACAAAGTATCAGCGGCATGGGAACCGGTTTTGCTGGGCGCTCGTCTTCTGCCGACGATGCCAGCACTGTGTATGGCAACCCGGCCGGCATGTCCCGCCTCAAGCGCGAACAATTCACCGTGGGCGGCGCTGCCGTCATCGCCAAGACCGACATATCGGGCCCAGGTAGCAACTTCGGGGGGGAAACCGATGGTGACATGGTGCCTCTCGTTGGCGTACCCATGGGCTATTACGTCAAGCCGATTGATGATCACTGGAGCGTTGGCTTCGGCGTTTACGTGCCATATGGCCTGATCACCGACTACGGTAGCGATGACGCTGCACGCTACTGGGGCAAGAAGAGCAAGGTCGAGGTTGTCACCTTCCAGCCAACCGTCAGCTACGCCTTCAACGACAAAGTGTCGATCGGTTTTGGCCCGACTATCAACCGTATCAAGGGTGAACTGGGTTCGAACCTGAGCAGCAAGGCCCTCCTGGGGCCCAATGGCCCTGACGGCGAGACCAAGATCAAGGGCGATGACACTGCGATTGGTTACAACATCGGCGTTCTGGTGCAAGCTACGGACCGTACCCGTCTGGGCCTGACCTATCACTCGATGGTCGACTACAAGCTTGAAGGCAATACCCGCGTTTCCTACCCGATTCCACAGCTTGGCCTGAACGGCAGGTTCGACGCCAGCCTGAAGATCAAGACGCCAGAGTCAGTGGACTTCTCGGTCACTCATGAACTGGATGACCATTGGACACTGTATGCGGGTAGCACCTGGACGCGCTGGAGCCGCCTGGAAAGCATCGTCGTCGAGAACGAAGCGCCGGCAGGCTACCCGTTGAAGACCATCACCGAAGAGCAGAACTGGCACGACACCTGGGCCCACGCCATTGGCGCGTCCTACAAGGTGAACAAGGAGTGGACCCTGCGCGCAGGCTTCTCCGTCGACCAGTCGCCCACCAACAACCATGATCGCTCGCCACGCATTCCGACTGGCGATCGTAAAGCGGTCAGCTTTGGTGCCGGCTGGAGCCCGAACGATGACATGACCATCGACGTTGCCTATTCGTATCTGTGGGAAGAGGATACCAAGGTCAACAACCTGCCAAGCTCGCAACAACAAGGGCTGTTGAAAGGCAGCTACCAGGCCAAGTACGAGAACAGCGCTCACGGTATCGGTGCATCCCTCACCTACCGCTTCTGATTCCTGTGCGTTACATGAAAACCGCCCTCGTGGCGGTTTTTTTCATGCCTGCACTTGCCAGCTGTCGCCCAGGCATTCGCGCAGGTAGTCCATGAAAGCGCGCACCTTGGTGGTCATGGCAAAGCGATCGGCCAGGCACAGGTAGATGTCCATGGGCTCGGTCTGGGCGTATGCCTGGCTGCTGTCGCAGTATTCGAACAGCGGCACCAAGGCCCCCGACGCCAGGTGCGGCCGCACGATGAACTCGGCCAGACGGGTGATGCCACCATCGTGCAAGGCCATCTGGGTCAGGACATCGATATCGTCGCTGATCAATACACTGCCGAATTCCGCTTCGAAGCGCAGGCCGTCCCGCATGAAGCCCCAGCGCAAGAAGCGGCCATCCACCGGATAGCGAAACACAAGGCAACGGTGCCCGCGCAAGGCCTCGGGCGTGGCAGGTACGCCAGCACTTTGCAGGTAACCGGGTGAGGCACAACAAATGAACGGGATGCGGGCAATGCGCCGGGCCAGCAGCTGGTCTTCGAGCTGCGGGGCAATGCGCAGGCTCACGTCAACGTCTTCACGGGCATGGTTGACCCGACGATCAGTCGTTACCAACTCTATCGAAAGTAAAGGGTAGCGGGCACTGAAAGCAGGTATCAACGCCGCCAGCACATGGCGCCCAAAGGCAGAGGTCGAGGCGATGCACAGCCGCCCCTGAGGCTCGCTGTCGGGTGTTGTCACTGCCTGTTCGGCCAGGGCCAGATCACGCTCGATATGCTTTACACGCTCGTAATACTGGGCGCCAGAGGGCGTCAGGGCCATGCTGCGTGTGGTTCGGCTGAGCAGGCGTACTTGCAGGTGGCCTTCCAGCCGCGCCAGGTTCTGGCTGACGGCTGCCGGACTGAGGCCGAGGATACGGGCACCAGCAGCGATGCTACCGGCCTCGACCACCTTGATGAAGCAGCGAATGGCGTTGAGCAGGTCCATGGTGAGCGCTTGGATTCGTAAGTGTTTCTTTATAAAGAACTCAATGCTGCCGGTCTACAGCTGCAGGGTGCAGGTTGCTAATCTGCGCTTCCACTCAGCTTTCAGGAGTTCGCATGAGCAATCTGTCCCGGTCGCGCAGTCGACGTAAATTGCACCCGGTCGCTACTCCCTACGTTTTCGCGTTCTACATGTCGTCGATCATGGCGCTGTTGATGTGCTTCGTGATCACGGCGGCCAATGCCGGGTTTACCCCTGAGTATCTGGGCAATGTGCTCAAGGCCTATCAGTTGGCGATGCCGGTGGCATTTGTGTGTGTGCTGCTGGTCCGGCCGGTGGTGGTGCGGTTGGTGGCGATTACCGTGCACGCACGGTGAAGTGACCAGCAGCCAGCCACTTCCTGTTCTTGATCTTGATCCCGCGACTTCAGCAGGACGACGTACGGCCTCCTGAAGTCGCAATCTGCGTCGCCTGAACTGCCTCGCGCTTAAAAGCAAACGCCGCAGCAAGCGCAGCCTGGTTACTGCTGTGAGGCGATGGCCTTTTCGATAGCGGCGCGGAACGCGGGATCATCCGGTTTGGTCAGGCTGGAGAAGTTACCGATCACCTTGCCCTTGCGATCGACAACATACTTGTAGAAATTCCACTTCGGCGCACTGCTCTGGCTGGCCAGTTCCGCAAACAGCGGTATCGCATCCTTGCCCCGCACCGCCTGCGTCTTGGTCATCGTGAAGGTGACACCGTAGTTGGCATAGCAAACCTTGGCAGTCTTCTCGCTGTCGGCGTCTTCCTGCTTGAAGTCATTGGACGGCACGCCGAGCATTTCCAGGCCTTGCTCGTGATACTCCTTGTACGTCGCTTCAAGCCCCTCGAACTGCGGGGCAAAACCGCAATAACTGGCGGTATTCACCACCACGAGCGGCTTGCCGGCAAAGCGCTTGCACAGCTCGACCTGCCCCTTGCCGCGCAATTCCGGCAGGCTACCCTGCAACAATGCCGGGCAATCTGCAGCCCAGCTCGATGTACTGGCAAGCAGGGCCAGCACCGGCACCGTCAACCAATGTGCACGCATGACTCGTTTCTCCCGCATGACAATCCTTGAGCTTGCAGGGTAGCGCCTAACACACACTCATGCCCAGTTGCATCAGCGCCATCCCACCCTGATGCCAGCCCCACCACACCAGTGCCAGCAGCAACAGAGCGGCAATAGCCAACAGGCCGCGTATCAGGTAGCGGTTCATACAGCCTGGGCCTGCAGGCGTGAAACCGGGCGTTCGCGCACCGGCCAGTTAAGGGCAGCGGCCAGCAAGCTGAGCAGGATGGAAATCTGCCAGACCAGGTCGTAGCTACCGGTGCGGTCATACACTATCCCACCCAGCCAGCCCCCCAGGAACGCACCCAACTGATGGAACAGGAACACGATACCGCCCAGCATGGACAGGTTGCGCACCCCGAACACGGTGGCCACGGTCCCATTGGTCAGCGGTACCGTGGACAACCACAGAAGGCCCATGGCAATGCCGAACAGGTAAGCACTGAACTCGCTCACCGGCGCCCACAGGAACAGCACGATCACCACCGCACGCAGCAGGTACAACCCGGTCAGCAGGCGCGGCTTGGACATGCGCCCGCCCAACCAGCCTGCGGTGAAGGTACCGACGATGTTGAACAGGCCCACCAGCGCCAGCACTGTCGTACCGGTGGTCGCAGCCAGGTGCTGGTCAACCAGGTAGGCCGGCAGGTGCACGCCAATGAATACGACCTGGAAGCCACAGACAAAAAAGCCCAGTGCCAGCAACCAGAAGCCGGAGTGCGTGCACGCCTCGCGCAGCGCCTGGCCCAGGGTCTGCTCGGCACCGTGACTGGGTAACGGGCGATCGCGCAGCAGACAGACGAAAGGCACGATGAACGCCACCAAAAGGCCCAGTACCAGCAACGCTGCCGACCAGCCCAGCCACTGAATCAGGCCTTGGGTGCCCGGCAACATGGCGAACTGGCCGAACGACCCGGCGGCGCTGGCGATCCCCATGGCCATGCTGCGCTTTTCGGCCGGCACTGCACGCCCGACCACACCGAGGATGACCGAGAACGACGTGCCGGACAGGCCGATGCCGATCAGCAAGCCCGCACTCAGCGACAACGACCAGGGCGAATCAGCCAAGCCCATCAAGATCAAGCCGACGGCATAAAGAATACCGCCGATGATGACCACCCGCGCCGCGCCAAGCCGGTCGGCCAAGGCGCCAGCGAACGGCTGCGCCAGGCCCCAGATCAGGTTCTGCAAGGCAATGGCGAAGGCAAACACCCCACGCCCCCAGCCAAAATCAGTACTCATCGGCTCCAGAAACAGGCCAAAGCCGTGCCGTACGCCCAGAGACAGCGCCAGTATCAAGGCCGCCCCCACCAACACCCATCCGCTGGTTCGCCACACCGAAGTCATTGTCATTATCTCCAGCACATCGCAAGGTTTGCGGGTATATACCCGCTTATAGTCGTATCAAATCAGGCCAGTTGTTCCAGCAGTCGCACCAGTTCATCCCGCTGCCCCACCCCGAGCCGTTCAACCAGCTCTTTCTGGGCCTGCTCCCAGGCCGGGTGGGCAACGTGCAGCAGTTGCTTACCCGCCGCGGTCAACAGCACCACGCGGCTACGCTGGTCGTCGCCCTCGCCCAGTGCTACCAGCCCATCCGCCTCCAGCACACGCAGGTTGCGGCCCAGGGTACTGCGCTCGAGCCCCATGGCTTCTGCCAGGGCTGTGATGCTGGGTCGGTCGAGCCGCTGCAGGTGCCGCAGCAGAGAAAACTGGGCAACATTGACCCCGAAGCCGGCAAGGGCTTCGTCGTAATGCCGGCTCACGCCGCGGGCGGCGCGACGCAGGTGGGTACAGATGCATTCACTGGTCAGCATGGATACGTGTATATACCCGCGTACGGAGTGTTGCAAGAAGTTTCACAAGGAATAGAGAAGCGTCAGTCCGGGTTCAAGCGCCTGCGGATCGGCTCGAACTCAACCGTGGCCTTGCGCGCCAAGGGGTCTGGCGCGCCCTGCTCGACCGCTTGCCAGTAGCGCCACGGCACCTTCGCCGTGCCCAGTTCGTAGTCCATGCCATCCCAGTTGTCTTCACGAAAGCTATAGAACGCCCAGTGCAACCGGTTGCGATCCAGCACGACGAGTACATCTTCAAGGTACTGCCGACAACCCGGCAGCCTGCGCATGCAGCCAAACTCGCCCACCACCAGACGAGAAAGCGGTAGCCCCACGGCCTCAGCCCATGCCAGCGGCTGGCGCAAGTAGCCTTCAACTCGCCGGCCATCCCACAGCTGTGTCTGCCCGGCAAAAGATACGGGGCCTGGATAGGCGATGGGCTGTTTGCGCGCCATGTTCGGCGCACTGGTTGCGGCATAGGGCTCATACATGTGCACGCTGTACAGCACTCGCGGGTCCTCCAGCGGCGCCGGCCAGTAGCCGAACGCGTCTGCGCCTGCATACCAGCCGGCATCGACCATGATCGGCGTATCAGCGTCTTCTTCGCGGATGGCCGCTATCAGTTGCCGGTACAGCAAGGGCAGATCGCGCGCACCGCCCTGCGCTTGCGCATACCACTGCTGCATCTGCCCAAGTTCGGCATGTTCAGCCAGGCCACCCTGTTTCTCCGGTGCTGGCTCATTGATCAGGTTGTAGGCCGCGATGGCCGGATGACTTTTCAGTTCGCGCGCCATATCTCGCCAGAACGCCGCAGCCTGGGACCAGTAGCGTTTGTCTTGCCACAGGCGATCATCGAACTGGCCCTGGTTGTTTTGCGACCAGCGCATACCCGGTAGCGAGAGTGGCGCGATGACCACCTTGAGCCCCGCCTGGTGCGCCCGGTCGAGGGTGGCACGCAGCACAGCCAGGTCGGCGTCGGGCAGGCCTTCATAGGTATCGGCGCTGCCAAGGAGGAAATCTCGTCTCACCGGTTGCCATTTGTCGTACGACAGCCGCACCCATGTGGCGCCGTACCCCCTCAGGGCATCGAAGTAGGCTTGATCGGGTGGCAGCCGGTTGAAGCTGTTGCCGCCGTGGCGTGGGGTGTCCCAGAACGCCATGAGATCTGCAGCAGTGGCTGGGAGGGTGGACAGGACCAATAGACTGGCAAAGATCCAGTGACGCACGGAAAGCCTACCTGGTTGCTTGGGGGACGCTGAGGATACGCCGACAAGCAAGAGGCAGGCGCTACCGGACCGTTTCTGGAAGTTACTGGCTCCCTCCACACCTATGGCCTGCTGCGAAAGCACTGCAAAGCAGCCGCTAAAGGGTCGTCCAGATCAAGCGCTCAAAGCCCCAGCGCCAACCCGAGCACGACGGCCAGCTCCAGCAGCTCCAGCAACGCACCGGCGGTATCACCGGTGGTCCCGCCCAGGCGCCGGCACATCAGATGCCGCAACCAGGCAAACACCGCCAGCGCCAGCAGCACGCTCCATCCGCCCAGAAAGAGGCAGAACAGCACACAAACCAGCAATACCCACCCCGCCGCGCGGCGGGGCATATGTTCGGCCAATGCCTGGCCCAACCCGCCAGGTCGCACATAAGGTGTACAAAGGAACAGGCCCAACATCGCCGCCCGCCCGATCAACGGCGCCAGCAGCAATTGCGCCCCGATGCCCTGCCCGACCAGCACCCACAATGCGCAAAACTTCAGCAACAACACCAAGACCAGGGTGACCACGGCAATCGGCCCACTGCGCGGGTCTTTCATGATCCGCAAGGTGCGCTCACGGTCGCCGAAACCACCGAGCCAGGCGTCGGCACTGTCCGCCAGGCCATCCAGGTGCAAGGCACCACTGAGCAATACCCACAACGTCAGCAGCAAAGCCGCATGCAGCGGCGACGGCGCACCCTGTAGCAGGTGACTGGCCAACCACAGCAACAAGCCGAACAGCAGCCCGACCAGCGGGTAGTACAGCAGCGAACGCCCTACCTCACGCGGTGCCGGCATGCCCGGCAGGCTCACCGGCAGGCTGCTGAGAAACTGCAGGGCGATCCAGAACGGCAACATCTCAGGGCGCCTCGACCAGTTGCCCATCGCCACCCGGCACCAGCCGCATCAACGCGCCATGGCCAACCTCGACCTGCAGCAACTGCTCCCTGGGCAAGCCACGGGCACGGGCCAGTAACAGCCGCATCACGCCACCATGGGTCACCAGCAGCACGCGCTTGCCGGCATGCTGAAGGCGCAAACGCTCGACAGCCGCCAGCACCCGTTCGGCAAACGCCTCGACCGGCTCGCCATTGGGCGGTGTGAAGGCGTAAGGGTCGGCCCAGAAACGGCCCAGTGCATCAGCCTGGTGCTCCATGATCTGCGCGGCACTTTGGCCCTCCCAATCACCGAAGTGCAGTTCCTGCAGGGCGGGCTCACGCTGCACTGGCAGGTTCAACTGCGCACCCAGCTCATCGGCGAAACGCCCACAGCGTTGCAGCGGCGAGCTGACCAGCACCTGCCACGGGCCGGCGTCGGCCACGGCGCGGCGCATCTGCGCCCAGCCCTTGTCGGTCAAGGCATCATCAAGGCTGCCACGCAGGCCGCCCTGTCCCGTTTCACCATGGCGCAGCAAGTCGAGGATCATGCCGGGCGGTCCGCCACCGCGGCCTCGGCAAAGGTCGCCATCTGCCCATGCAGCGCACAGGCCAGGCGCAACAGCGGCACCGCCAGGGCAGCGCCACTGCCCTCACCCAGGCGCAAGCCCAAGGCCAGCAAGGGCTCGGCCTGCAGCGCAGCAAGCAAGGTCTTGTGCCCAGGCTCAGCCCCCTGGTGAGCGAACAACAGCCAGGCTCGACACTGCGGGTGGAGGCGCACTGCCACGAGCGCAGCGACACTGCAGATAAAGCCATCCACCAGCACTGCGACACCCGCCTGCGCGCAACCGAGGTAGGCACCCGCCAACGCCGCGATCTCGAAACCGCCAACACAAGCCAGTGCCTGCAACGGGTCTTCAGCACGCAGGCCATGCAGGCGCAGCGCCCTCTCGATGACTTCAGCCTTGTGCTGCACCCCGGCGTTATCCAGGCCGGTACCAGGGCCGCTCAGCTCCGACGCCGGACACCCCAGCAGAACACTGGCCAAGGCTGCGGCGGCTGTGGTGTTACCGATGCCCATCTCGCCACCGATGAACAGCTGTGCGCCCTGTTCGGCGGCGCGCTGGGCACTGTCGCGACCGGCCTGCAAGGCCGCTTGCAGCTGGTTTTCGGTCATCGCGGGTTGACGGGCAAAGTTGGCAGTACCGGTGCCCAGGCGCAGATGGCGCACGCCGGGCAGTTCCAGCTGCGCGTCAATGGTGCCCAGGTCGACCACGTCCAGGCTGGCCTGCAGTTGCCGCGCCAGCACACTGATCGCCGCGCCCCCGCCGACGAAGTTACGTAGCATCTGCCCGGTCACCGCCTGCGGGTAGGCCGAGATGCCCTCTTCGACCACGCCGTGGTCGCCGGCAAAAATGCTGATGGCTACCTGATCCAGCATTGGTCGTTCAAGCCCCTGCAGGCCAGCCAGCTGAATCGCCAGCTTTTCAAGTTGGCCGAGCGAGCCAGCTGGTTTGGTCAGTTGCTGCTGCCGGGCGCGGGCCTGATCCATGGCGGCGTTGTCGAGGGGTTGGCAGGCATCACGCCACCAGGCTTGGGTCATAGTGCAGGTCCTTTGAGGATTAGGGGCAGGCCGGCCACGGTCAGCACTACACGCTGACAGCGTTCGGCCACGGCCTGGTGCAGCCAGCCGGCCAGGTCGACATAGCGCCGGGTCAGCTCGCCCATGGGCACGACGCCCAGGCCGGTTTCGTTACTGACCAGGATAAGGGTGCCAGGTAACTGTTCCAGGCATGCCAGCAGGGCATCACGCTCCTCGGCCAGGCGCTGGTCATCTTCCAGCATCAACAAATTGGTCAGCCACAGGGTCAGGCAATCCACCAGCAGGCAGCGCCCTTCGGCCGCTTCGGCGCGCAGTACCGCGGCCAGGGCCAAGGGCTCTTCGATCAACCCCCAGTCATCCGGCCGGCGCTGACGGTGCAGCAACACGCGTTCGTTCATTTCGCCATCCAGCGGCTGGCTGGTGGCGATGTAGGTCACCGGCAAGCCGCTGGCGCTGGCCAGTTGTTCGGCCAGGCGGCTTTTGCCAGACCGGGCGCCGCCGAGAATCAGGTTACGCATGTCAGGCTACCCCACACAGTTGGCGCAACTGCGCGGTGTCCAGGTGCTTTTCCACCAGATCGGCCAGGCGCTCGATGTCGTGTTCGCGCAACGCTTCGTAGTCGATAACCTGCACATTCTCCAGCCCGGCCCAGCGCAATAGCGCGGCACACGACTGGCTGCCTTCGAACAGGCCATGCAGGTAGGTGGCGAGGATCTGGCCATCGGCACTGACAGCACCATCATGGCGGCCATCAGCCAGTTGGACCGCGGGTTGCGCCAGCGCAGGCCCCGTCGTAACGCCAGCATGAATTTCATAACCGGTTACCGTTGCCGCTTCAAGGCTCAGCGTGCCGGCCACATTGCGCAGTTGCTTCTCGGCTTCGAGCACCGTGGCATAGTCGAGCAGGCCGAGCCCCTGGCTTGAGCCTGCGGCCCCCTCCAGCCCCAGCGGGTCATGCACTTCCCGCCCCAGCATCTGCAGGCCACCGCAGATACCGATCAGCTTGCCGCCATAGCGCAGGTGCCGCTCGATGGCCGTGTCCCAACCGCGCTCGCGCAGTTGTGCCAGGTCGCCGCGCACGCTCTTGGAGCCTGGCAGGATGATGAGGTCGGCAGCCGGAATCGGCTGGCCCGGGCCAATGAACTGCAAGTCCACCTGCGGGTGCAGGCGCAGCGGGTCGAAGTCGGTGTGGTTACTGATGCGCGGCAGCACTGGCACGATCACCTTTAGCACTCGCTCGTGCTTGACGCCTTGACGCACATCGATACCGTCTTCGGCTTCCAAGTGCAGGTCGGTAACGTAAGGCAGGACGCCCAGTACCGGTTTGCCGGTGCGTTGTTCCAGCCAGTCCAGCCCTGGCTGCAGCAGGGCAATGTCGCCACGGAAGCGGTTGATGACAAAACCTTTGACCCGCGCCTGCTCACTGGTCGACAGCAATTCCAGCGTGCCCACCAAGTGGGCGAACACACCACCGCGGTTGATGTCGGCCACCAGGATCACCGGGCAGTCCACCGCTTCGGCAAAGCCCATGTTGGCGATATCGCCGGCACGCAGGTTGATCTCTGCCGGCGACCCCGCACCCTCGACCATGACCACCGGGTACGCGGCACTCAGGCGTTGGTGAGACGCCAGCACCGCTTGCATGGCAGTGGTTTTATAGTCGTGGTAGGCCACTGCATTCATGCTGGTGACCGCGCGACCGTGGATGATGACCTGGGCGCCGGTGTCGCTGTTGGGCTTGAGCAGCACCGGGTTCATGTCGGTGTGCGGTTGTAGCCGGCAGGCCTGGGCCTGCACCGCCTGGGCCCGGCCGATTTCACCGCCATCAGCCGTCACCGCGCTGTTCAGCGCCATGTTCTGTGGCTTGAAGGGCACCACAGCGACGCCCTGGCGCAACAGCCAGCGGCACAACGCGGTCACCAGTGTGCTCTTGCCTGCGTCGGAGGTGGTGCCTTGCACCATGAGGGTGGTCATGCCGTTTCCTTCTGATAAGCCGCCAGGGCCTGGGCCAGGCGCTGTTCGTCCGCCGTGCAGGCAGGCAACCCCAGGCGCACTGCCGCTGGCTGTTCGAACAGCCGTACCAGGATGCCGCGCCGGGCGAGAAATTCATGCAGCCGCGCAGCATGCTCGCTACGCACGTACTGGAACAGGTCGCAGCCACCACTAGGCGCCAGGCCGGCACTGCGCAATACGTGCGCAAGCCGCTCGCTGGCAGCAGCACAGCGTTCGGCCTGCGCGCGCTGGGCAGTCTCATCAGACAGGCTGGCCTGGGCCAGCACCCGGGTCGGGCCGTTGACGGTCCAGGGTCCGAGCAGCTCGGCCAGGCGCAGCAGCAAGCTGTGTTCGGCGGCAACGAAGCCCAGGCGCACGCCGGCCAAGCCGAAGAACTTGCCAAACGAGCGCAGCACGATCAGCCCCGGGCGTTCGGCGCAGTCCACCACGCTGTCCGCCGGGGTGTTGTCCATGAATGCTTCGTCGACCAGCAGCCAGCCACCGCGAGCAGCCAGGCGAGCATGCCAAGCCAGCAGGCGTTCGCGCGACACCCGCTGGCCGGTCGGGTTGTTGGGGTTCACCAGCACCAGCACATCGAGGCCGTCGAGCGCAGCCTCGACTTGCGCTTCATCCAGCGCCAGCAGTTGATGCCCCGCCCGTTGCCAGGCATAGGGGTGTTCGGCATAGCACGGCGTCAGCACGCCAACCCGGGCGGTTGTACGCAGCAGCGGCAAGGCCTGGATCGCGGCCTGGGAGCCGGCTACCGGCAGCAACTGGCGGGCGCCGTAATACAAGCGCGCGGCGTCCTCCAGGCCGTCCTCGGTTTCCGGCAGGCGGGCCCAGGCGTCGACGGGAATCGGCGGGACAGGAAATGGCCAGGGCGCAATGCCGCTGGACAGGTCGAGCCACTGCTCGCGGGGGATACCGTATTGCTGCACCGCGCGTAACAGGCGGCCACCATGTTCAAGCATTGATATAGGCCCCCAGGCAGATCATCAGCAGCCACAGCCACACGCCGCGCTGCACCAGCTGCCAGCCGCGCTCGATGGCATCGGCATCGGCCACTGGCCCCTCGCCCAGACGCGGCCGCTCATGCAGTTCGCCGTGGTACACCGCCGGGCCACCAAGCTCGACGCCCAGCGCGCCGGCGCCGGCAGCCATCACCGGCCCGGCGTTGGGGCTGTCCCACAGCGGGCCCTGCTTGCGCCAGCAGGCCAGGGCCAGACGGGTCTTGCCCAACAGGGCATAAGTCAGGGCCACCAGCCTTGCAGGTATATAGTTGAGCACATCGTCGATGCGCGCCGCGCACCAGCCAAAGCGCTCGAAACGTTCGTTACGGTAGCCCCACATGGCATCCAGCGTGTTGCTCAGGCGGTACAGCACCACACCGGGCGCACCGGCCACCACAAACCAGAACAACGCGGCGAACACTGCGTCGCTGCCGTTCTCCAGCACCGACTCGGTCGCCGCTCGGGCCACCGCGGGCTCGTCCAGTTCGCGCGTTTCGCGGCTGACCAGGTAGCCAACCCGGCGCCGAGCCTCCGCCAGGTCGCCCTGGCGCAAGGCATTGGCCACCGGCAGCACATGCTCGCCCAGGCTGCGCATCCCCACCGCGCAGTAAAGCGCCAGCACATCAACCAGCCAGCCAATATATGGCAGCCACGAAAGGACCAGCGCCACCAGGGTCAGCGGCACCACCGCCAGAAACCACGCGCTCACGCCGTGGCTGCGCCAGCCGCGCCCCCCCGCATTCAGGCGGCGCTCCAGGTTGCCGGCCATGTTGCCGAACGCCACCAAGGGGTGGCGGCGCTGTGGTTCGCCCAGCAAAGCGTCCAGGGCCACCCCGGCCACGGTCAGCAAGGCCACGCTCATTGACGCTCTCCCCATTGGTTTTCGTAAAGCATTTCACTCAGGGGCCGCTCTTCGGCCCAGCTTTCCTGCACCAACATCGGCACCGGATAGAACTCGGCGACCGGCCCAAGGCACAGTACCGCAACCGGCTTGGCCCCGGCGGGCATGCCCAGCAGCGCGGACAACGCCTGCGGGTCGAACAGCGACACCCAGCCCATGCCCAGCCCTTCGCCACGCGCGGCCAGCCACAGGTTCTGGATGGCACAGGCCAGCGAGGCCAGGTCCATCTCCGGCAGGGTGCGGCGGCCGAAGATGTGTGGCTCGCGGTTGTCCATCAAGGCCGCCACCAGCAGCTCGGCACAATCGTTTATGCCCTCCACCTTCAACTTCATGAAGGCATCGGATCGCTCGCCCAACGCTTCGGCCGTGCGTACCCGCTCCGCTTCCACCAAGGCCTGGATGCGCCCGCGCAGGTCACGCTGGGTGATGCGGATAAAGCGCCACGGCTGCATAAGCCCGACACTGGGCGCCTGATGCGCGGCGGCCAGCAAGCGGCCAAGCAGTTCGGGCGCCACCTGGCCACCCGCAAAATGGCGCATGTCGCGGCGCTCGCCGATGACCCGGTAAATGGCGGCGCGCTCGGCGTCGCTGTAGGCGTGATCATTCATGGTCGCAACAGCGCCGCCGCCGCATCCGGGCAGGAAGGGAAATAGAAGTGCACGTAAGAGGCCGTCAGCCGGCCCAGACGATAAACCGCCTCGTTGCCCCGCCCGCCGTTGGGGCTCAGACCCCGGGCGATCGGTTCCAGCGCAGTGCTGGTCAGCGAATGGTGATAGGTGTGACCGTGCAAGGTCCCCTCCGGCAGCTCCACCGCCTGCAGCGCCAGGGCAGCCAGGCGCTTCTGCATGGTCGCCTCACCCGGCAGCAGGCCGAGAAGTTCGGCACGTTCGCCGGCCACATCAGTCAGGGCATCGAGCAGGTACAGCATGCCGCCGCACTCGGCCAGCAATGGCTTGCCCTGCGCGTGGTGGGCGCGGATCGCCTCGCACATCGGTGCGTTGGCGGCCAGCGCATGGTGATGCAGCTCAGGATAACCACCCGGCAGATACAGGCTGTCTACCGCCGGCAGTTCGTGGTCGTGCAGCGGCGAGAAGAACACCAGCTGGGCACCTTGGTTGCGCAACAGGTCGAGGTTAGCGCCATAGATGAAGGCGAACGCCTCGTCCCGCGCCACGCCAATGCGCACACCGGCCAGCGAGGCAACGCTGGCTTGCGGTTCCGGCTCGGCAAAGCTGACTGGCGGCGGCAACGCCGCATCGCAACTGGCGCCCAGCGCTTCGGCGGCAGCGTCGAGGCGGGTGTCCAGGTCATTCAGCTCGCTGGCCTGCACCAGGCCCAGGTGGCGGCTGGGCAGCTCGATGCCGCGCTCGCGGGACAAGCCGCCATACCAGCGCAAGCCCTCGGTCAGGCTGCCTTCGAGCAGTTGCGCATGACGCAGGCTGCCTACCCGATTGGCCAGCACGCCGGCGAACGGCAGATCGGCCTGGTACCGCGCCAGGCCCAGGGCCAGGGCGCCGAAGGTCTGGGCCATGGCTGTGCCGTCGATCACCGCCAGCACCGGCACGCCAAAGTGGCGCGCCAGGTCGGCGCTTGACGGGGTACCGTCGAACAGCCCCATCACCCCTTCGATGAGGATCAGGTCAGCCTCGCCAGCAGCTTCCCACAGCAGACGACGGCTTTCCTCGGCACCGATCATCCACAGATCCAGCTGATACACCGGCGCGCCACTGGCCCGTTCGAGAATCATCGGGTCAAGAAAGTCGGGCCCGCATTTGAACACCCGCACCTTGCGCCCGAGGTTGCGGTGCAGGCGGGCCAGCGCAGCAGTGACGGTAGTCTTGCCCTGGCCAGAGGCCGGCGCCGCGATCAACACGGCGGGGCAGTGCCGCGATCGACTCACAGTTCGACGCCTTTCTGTGCGCGGATACCGGCCTGGAAGGCGTGCTTGAGCATGCCCATTTCGGTCACGGTGTCGGCCAGTTCGATCATCTCGGGCTTCGCAGCGCGGCCAGTGACAATCACATGCTGCATGGGCGGGCGGGCCTGAATGTCGGACAGTACCTGGTCCAGGTCGAGGTAACCATGTTTGAGGGCGATGTTGAGCTCGTCCAGCACCACGAACTGTACACCCGGGTCCTGCAGCAACTGGCGCGACACCGCCCAGGCGGCTTGCGCAGCGGCGATGTCACGCTGGCGGTCCTGGGTTTCCCAGGTAAAGCCCTCGCCCATCACGTGGTAGCGCACCTGTTCGGGGAAGCGACGGAAGAACAGCTCCTCGCCGGTGCTGTTGCGGCCCTTGATGAACTGCACCACACCGCATTGCATGCCGTGGCCCAAGGCGCGCGCGAGCATGCCGAAGGCCGAACTGCTCTTGCCCTTGCCATTGCCGGTCAGCACCAGCAGCAGGCCACATTCGTTAGGGGAATTGGCGATGCGTTCGTCGATGACCGCCTTCTTGCGCTGCATGCGCGCCAGGTGGCGTTCGTCGCGTTCGGTGGAATCGCTCATCAGGGTTCTCCGCTGGCTGGCACCACAGCAATGCGCGGCGACAGGTAATAGGCAGGCAAACGGAGAACGCGCAGAGGCCATGGCTGGGCGCCACGGTGCACCGCGCATCACCCTCCGTGATGCCGTTGGCAGTATCAGGCCGGTCTCCGGGCTTGTGAGTGGGCCTTGGCCCTGGCCTGCGCGCCTTCCCGGATGCTGGCACCCAGTGGCCCTGCGCGGCCTTTTACTCATCCACCGTTGCGGGGGCAGCGCCGGAATCGCGCCATGCTGGCGCCCACCGGCTTCCCAGTTTCACCCTGCCCAGTCGGGGCTGGCAGGGCACCTGAAACACGCCGCGAAGGTTAGAGGGTTGCACCGGGAGCGTCAATCGAAGCGGGTGGTCTGGCGGGTGAGCAAAACACCTTGAATCCAGGCAGCCGGTATCGGCCCCGAGCCCGAGGGGGCCGCTAGACAGGCATGGACATCAAGGGTTCTGTGCCAGATGCCCTTGCGGAATCACCCGCTTGGCCTGCAGGTAGGCCTTGGCCCAGTAGCTGTTTGACAGGTAGTCCAGGCGCACGGTGCCACCGGTGGAAGGTGCATGTACGAAGCGGCCGTCCCCGACATAGATGCCGGCATGGCTGACCTGCGAGCCGCCACTGGTGGCGAAGAACACCAGGTCACCAGACTGCAGCGAACTGACATCCACCGTCGGTGCGCGCATGACAATCATCTCTCGCGTCGAGCGCGGCAGGCTGATGCCAGCAGCATCACGGTACACATACTTGATCAGGCCGCTGCAGTCGAAGCCGGAGTCCGGGGTATTGCCCCCCCAACGATAGGGCGTGCCTACCAGACCAATGGCGCGAATCAGCACGTCATCGGCAATCGGTGAAGGACTGGGCTGGCTATAGGTAACCTGCGGCTGTACCACAGGGGCCGGCGCAGGCGCACGGCTGGAGCATGCAGCCAGCAAGGCTGCCAAGGAGAGAAATGCGAAGCGCGCCATCTTTACCATGGCCAGAACATCCTGTCTGAGACCGCTGCGCTGCAGCCGAAAAGAGTTGAGAGTTTAGATTAGACGCTTTCTGTAAATGCGCACGGCGGCGAGCTTTTTTTCAAAGCATCACCGCCGCGGCAGGGTACATCATTTTGATATCAGTTGCGCGCGATGTTGGTCGGCGCCATGGCCAAGGCGCGCTTGGCTTCAATGAAGGTCTTGCTCCAGTAGCGATCACCGAGGCTGTCGATGCGCACACCGCCACTGCGGCGGCTGCTGGAATGGATGAACTGGTTGTCACCCAGGTAGATGCCGGCATGGCTTACCCGGCCGCGGCCATTGGTGCTGAAGAACAGCAAGTCACCTGGCTTGAGCTTGTTGCGGGCCACTTTCGGCGCATCGACGTTGATCATTTCACGCGTGGAGCGCGGCAGCGTCATGCCCGCCTCTTCGCGGAACAGGTAACCGATGAAGCCACTGCAGTCGAAGCCAGACTTTTCCGAGGTACCACCAAAGCGGTAGCGGGTGCCGATCAACGACATGCCGCGCTCGAGAATGCTGTCAGCCAGAACCGGCAATTGGTAAGGCTTGCCGCCGGAGAAAGACGCCAGGTCATCTTCGGTGGCCAGCTCTTCCGGCTCGCCGAATACCGACGAGGAAGAGGCCTTGGCCTTGATTGCCGATTGTGCAGTGATCGGGGTGTGATCCTGGGGCTGAGATACCGGGCCTTGGGCCGCGCAGCCAAAAAGCAGGGTCACGAGTGCGAGTGGCACGAGGGGTGCGAAGCGCTTCAGCATGGGCACGACCGTGTCTGTAATCCTTTAGAAGGGTGAAACTATGCCCTCTATCATGGCCATTTGCAAATTTTATCGAAAAAGATGTGACTTTTTTGTTTTACCGCTCTGGCCCAAGGTTTTCAGGGGGTTACCAGCCGAGGGTTTCCTTGAGAAACGGAATGGTGAGCTTGCGTTGTGCCTGCAGCGACGCCTGATCGAGGCGCTCGAGCAAGTCGAACAACGCGCTCATGCTCCGCGCGCCACGGGTGAGGATGAAATGGCCGACTTCGTCGGTCAGGTGCAGGCCACGGCGCGAAGCTCGCAGCTGCAAGGCGCGCAGCTTGTCTTCGTCGGACAGGCCGCGCATCTGGAACACCAGGGCCAGGGTCAATCGCGACTTCAGGTCCGGCAGCTTGATCGGCAGCTCACGCGGTGATGCCGAGGCAGCCAGCAGCAAGCGTCGGCCGCTGTCGCGCAGGCGGTTGAACAAGTGGAACATGGCCTCTTCCCAATCCGCCTTGCCGGCGATCACATGCAGATCGTCGATGCACACCAGTTCGTACTGGGCTAGGTAGTCGAGCAGTTCCACGCCACGGTCGAGCAACTGCGCCAGCGGCAGGTAGACAGCGGGCTCGCCACGTTGCTGGAAGCGATGGGTGGCGGCCTGCAGCAGGTGGGAACGGCCAACACCCTGCTTGCCCCACAGGTAGATAAGGCTCTCGGTCCAGCCGGCGTCGGCTTCGCATAGCCGCTCGACGTAACCCAATGCCGCAGCATTGGCGCCCGGATAGTAGTTGATGAAGGTGGCGTCATCGCGCAGGCGCACACCCAGGGGCAACTGGATCGGTGGTTTCATGCTCGCGGGCGGTCGACGGGACCGCTGGGGGCCTTTGGTGAACAATCTGCAAAGTCTATACCCGCAACGCGGGGCGCACAATCTCGACTGCAGATAGGGCAAGCAAAATCAACAAGTTGCGCAGCACAAGCGAGCGGCGGATGCAGGACAAACCGTGCTCAGCGCCCGCGAGATCGGGCGCCGCGAGGCGACGCTCAATTTCGCGGGCGCGAAACAGCTCAAGACGAAACACAGGGTGTTCAAAGCTCCGGGTCGATGTTCCCAGCGTACATATCCGATTCCTTGTACAGGGCATGCACATGCCGCAGCAGCACCATGATCACCGCCGCCACCGGCAGCGCCAGCAGCACACCGGTGAAGCCGAACAGTTCACCACCGGCGAGGATGGCAAAGATCACCGCAACCGGATGCAGGCCGATGCGATCGCCCACCAGCAGAGGGGTCAGCACCATACCCTCCAGCGCCTGCCCGACCATGAACACCGCAACGATGCCCAGCATCGGGTACAGGTCGCCACCGAACTGGAACAGGCCGGCCACCAGCGCGGCACCAATGCCAATGATGAAGCCCATGTACGGCACGATGGCCGCAAGGCCTGCAAGCATGCCGATCAGCAGACCGAGTTCGAGCCCCACCAGCATCAGGCCGGCTGAATAGATGACGCCCAGGGCCAGCATCACCATCAGTTGCCCGCGCACGAATGCCCCCAGCACTTCATGGCATTCACCTGCCAGGCCCATCACCTGCGGCTCGCGCTGGCGCGGCAACAGGCCGCGCAGCTTGCCCATCATCAAGTCCCAATCGCGCAGCAGATAGAAGCCCACTACCGGGATCAGCACCATGTTGGCCAACCAGGCCACCAACGCCAGGCTTGAGGCAGTGGCCTGGGACAGCAGCATGCCGACGATATCGGTGGTCTGCCCCATGTGCGCGCCGATGGCGGCCTTGATCTTGTCGAATTTCCAGAAACCATCGGCCAGGCCAAGGCGGCTCTGTACCCACGGCAGTGCGACATGCTCCAGCCAGTCGAGCATCTGCGGCGCCAATTCGTACAGGCGCACCAACTGCTTGGCCAGCATCGGCACAAGCACCAGCAACAACGCCAACAGCAACAGGGTGAACAGGCCGAACACCACCACCACACCCCAGGTACGCGAAAGCCCCAGGCGCTCGAGACGATCGACCAGCGGGTCGGCCAGGTAGGCCAGCATGATGCCGACCAGGAACGGCGTAAGAATATTGTGCAGGCTATAAAGCAGCACAGCGATCAGCAGTGCAGCGCCCAGCCAGATCCAGCGACGCATGTCAGTCACGGCAAGCGCCCCTTACCAGCGAAAACGCAAGCCGTCGAACGGCTTGGGTACTGGCTGCGCAGGCGCGGGCTTCGCGGCTGCGGCGTCCACTGCCGGTGCTGGCATGGCCGGCACCGTCGGTGCCTGCTCGACCGGCACTTCCTGCAGTTTGGCCAGGCCAAGCTGGGCACGTAGCTGTTCACGATTGCCCGTAACCCCGTAGGTCAGGGTAGTGCCTTCAGCCGCCTGCAAGCGTGGGCCATAGGGCTCCAGCACGCGGGCCAGCTCGGCATAGCGCTGCAGATTCATGCCCTGCACTTGCACCTGCAACTGGCTGCTGGCACCCGGCCGGGTAACGTAGCGTGGCGCCAGGCGGCTGCTTACCGCCATCATCACCGCGTCAGCCAAGGCGGCCTGGTCGGCGCCCTCGGCAGTGCCCTGCTCACGCTGGTCGCCCAGCCACAGCTGCCACTTGCCCTGCCACTTGCCGTCGGCTTCCTGGGCATGTACCGCCAGCAAAGCATCGGCGCCGTAGCGCTCGGAAGCTTCGCGCAGCGGCGCCGGATCGTTGCCTTCGATCTGCTTGGCATTGGCGACCAGCTGCTCCTGCAAGTCGGCCAGCGGCAAGCGCAACGGCAGACCACGGTGCTGGGCGGCGCGGCGCAGGGGTTGGGCACTGGCCTGGCCATCACCGACCAGGCTGCTGCCCTCAACGGTGTCGTTCAACCACCACCCCAGTATCGAGGGCCGGTTACTGCCCCACAAAGCCAGGCCAGCCTTGCGCAAAGCCCGCTCGGTGCTACCGGGGTCGAACTCGACCACTACTGACTCGGGCGGGCCGGCTTCGCTGCCCACCTGGTTGATGATTTGCTGTGGGTCCTTGCGCAGCTCGGCCAATGCAGGGCTCTGCACGGCCTTTGGGTCACCGGTCAGACGCTGCACCAACGTGTCCAGGGCTTTGACTGTGGCTGCGGTACGGGCTTCGGCACCCGGCCCGGTGACCGGCTCGCGCACCTGATAAAGGCCGGAGACATTTTCAGCCAGGGCCGTGGCCGAGATCAGGGCCAGGCAACCAGCTGCCAGAATATTGAACAAACGCATGGAGGATTCCTGTCCAGTCGACCTTCAAGCCGTAAGCTTCAAGCTGCAAGAAAAAGCAGGCCGAGTGCCGGGCTGCATTGTCGTGCAGCGTAAAGCTCGTTGCTTGCAGCTTATACACATGCAACCACATCAACCACCCTCCAGCTTTTTTCAACAATTACCGCCCTGCCCGTCGGCCTGAGGATGGCCGCTGCCCGGCAACCCTGATAAAATCGCGCGCCTTCACAGACCACTGACGTTTCAGACCGCCGCCGCTTATCAGCCGGCCTTGGCCGTCATGGTCGTTTTTAAGAATCCCTCCCTCCTAAAGGCCTGGATCAATGAGCAAGCAACCCTCCCTGAGCTACAAGGACGCCGGTGTAGACATCGACGCCGGCGAAGCACTGGTCGAACGCATCAAGGGCGTGGCAAAACGCACCGCACGCCCTGAAGTCATGGGTGGCCTGGGCGGCTTCGGCGCCCTCTGCGAGATCCCGGCCGGCTACAAGCAGCCGGTGCTGGTCTCCGGCACCGACGGCGTCGGCACCAAGCTGCGCCTGGCGCTGAACCTGAACAAGCACGACAGCATCGGCCAGGACCTGGTCGCCATGTGCGTCAACGACCTGGTCGTGTGCGGCGCCGAGCCGCTGTTCTTCCTCGACTACTACGCCACTGGCAAGCTGAACGTTGACGTGGCCGCCACCGTGGTCACCGGCATCGGCGCCGGTTGCGAACTGGCCGGCTGCTCGCTGGTCGGTGGTGAAACCGCCGAAATGCCTGGCATGTACGAAGGCGAAGACTACGACCTGGCTGGTTTCTGCGTAGGCGTGGTGGAAAAGGCCGAAATCATCGACGGCTCCAAGGTTGCCACCGGTGACGCGCTGATCGCCCTGCCATCCTCGGGCCCGCACTCCAACGGCTACTCGCTGATCCGCAAGATCCTCGAAGTGTCGGCTACCGACATCGAGAACACCCAGCTGGACGGCAAGCCGCTGACCGACCTGCTGATGGCGCCGACCCGCATCTACGTCAAACCGCTGCTGCAGCTGATCAAGAACACCGGCGCAGTCAAGGCCATGGCCCACATCACCGGCGGCGGCCTGCTGGACAACATCCCGCGCGTACTGCCGAAAAACGCCCAGGCCGTGGTTGACGTGGCCAGCTGGCAGCGCCCGGCGGTGTTCGACTTCCTGCAGGAAAAGGGCAACGTCGACGAGCACGAAATGCACCGCGTACTGAACTGCGGCGTGGGCATGGTCATCTGCGTGGCCCAGGACCAGGTCGAAGCCGCCCTGAACGAACTGCGCGCCGCCGGTGAGCAACCGTGGGTAATCGGCCACATCGCCGAAGCCGCCGAAGGCGCTGCCCAGGTCGAGCTGCAGAACCTCAAGGCACACTGATGCCGAGCAAGACCTGCAATGTAGTGGTACTGCTGTCGGGCTCCGGCAGCAACCTGCAAGCCCTGATCGACAGCTGCCAAGGGCAGGACAGCCCGGTGCGTATCCGCGCGGTGGTTTCCAACCGCGCCGATGCCTACGGCCTGCAACGCGCCGCAGCGGCCGGCATCGACAGCGTCGTGCTCGACCACACCCAGTTCGACGGCCGTGAAGCCTTCGATGCCGCGCTAATGGCGCGCATCGACGGCTTTGCCCCGGACCTGGTCGTGCTGGCCGGTTTCATGCGCATCCTCAGTGGCGGCTTCGTGCGCCACTATCAGGGCCGCCTGCTCAACATCCACCCGTCGCTGCTGCCCAAGTACAAGGGCCTGCATACGCATCGCCGGGCATTGGAAGCTGGCGACGCCGAGCATGGCTGCAGCGTACACTTCGTGACTGAGGAACTCGATGGCGGCCCACTGGTCGTACAGGCTGTGGTACCGGTGGCGTCTGATGACACCGTCGAAAGCCTGGCACAGCGGGTACACCATCAGGAACACCTGATCTACCCACTGGCGGTGCGCTGGTTCGCTGAAGGGCGCTTGCGTCTTGGCGAACAGGGTGCATTACTGGACGGCCAGCCACTGGCGGCCAGCGGTCACTTGATTCGATCCTAGGAGAATTTATGCGTCGCGCCCTGCTCTTGGCTCTCGCCGTGCTCGCCCTGCCCCTCCAGGCAGCTGATCTGAAGCCGTTCTCGGCAAGCTACACTGCCGACTGGAAGCAGCTGCCCATGAGCGGCACCGCCGAGCGCAGCCTGGTCAAAAATGCCAACGGTACCTGGGACCTTAACTTCAAGGCTTCCATGATGATCGCCAGCCTGACCGAGCAAAGCACCCTGCGCCTGGAAAACGACACCCTGCTGCCGCAGAAGTATCACTTCGAGCGCGGCGGCCTGGGCAAGGCCAAGAAGGTCGACCTTGACTTCGACTGGAGCACCAAGGAGATCACCGGCAGCGACCGTGGCGATGCCGTCAGCCTGCCATTGAACCGCGGCGTACTGGACAAGTCCTCCTACCAGTTGGCCCTGCAGCACGACGTGGCCGCAGGCAAGAAGAGCATGACCTACCAGGTGGTCGACGGCGACGAGATCGACACCTACGACTTCCGCGTGCTGGGCACCGAAAAGGTCACCACCAAGACCGGCCAGGTCGATGCCGTGAAGGTCGAGCGCGTGCGCGATCCCAGCCAGAGCAAGCGCATCACCGAGCTGTGGTTTGCCAAGAACTGGGACTACCTGCTGGTGCAACTGCGCCAGGTAGAGACCGATGGCAAGGAGTACGTGATCGTGCTGCAGGATGGCACGGTCGATGGCAAACCGGTGAAGGGCAACTGATCGCGCACTGCCTGTAACACCTGAAGCCCCGCCCTGTGCGGGGCTTTTCTTTGCTGCGAAGAAGCCCTCCAGGCAGCATCCCTTCGAGCTTCATGAAACTTGTTTCATGCCTGTTTTACTTACTTAGTCTGCTAACAAACTCTATAAAGAAGACGTGCGACACACTGTCGCAGCCATCTTGAAGAAGTGGAGTTTACCGATGACTGTCCAAGTAACCGAACGCGACGAATCGAGAATGTCCCACGAAGGCCTGGCCGCTGGCGTGCGGATCTGGGATGTGTACCAACAAGGTCAACTGGTGGGCATGTTCCATAACGAACACGAAGCACACCAATACCGCGTTGAGCTTGAAGACCTGGAAAACCAGCGCGCCACACAATGACCCTGCCCATTGCGGCGAACCCCTGACTCGCCTGGGCTGAGTGAGCAACCCCACAATGCTGCGGCATTGCCGGAGCATCGTGGGGTTGCCATGACAGGGCCTACACCGCCCCGAAACGCACCTCTACCGACAGGCTGCCCAGGTTATCGCTCAGGCCAGCCCCGTAACGCCCGTCCAGGTCGTCATTGATGCACAGCTGCAACTCACCTTGCTGGCCACGCGGCAATTGCACCTGGTTGCCGACCAGGAACGGCACGCCGCTGTTGCCGATACGCCCGATCAACGCCCCTTCCGGTTGACCAGGCAAGGCATAGCCGGGCTTGGCGATCAACCTTGGGTTGCCCGCCGCGCCAACCATGCCGGTGGCCGGGTTCGCCGTCCACTGCCCGCCCGTGCATACCGCCAACTGCCAGCTCTGCCCATTGACCTGCATGCCCGTGCCCTGCCATGCCTGGTTGGCCTGCACCTGCACGGTGCGCTTGAGCAGGTCGCTGGCCACCACGTCGGCGGCCTGGAACGTCAACGCGGTGATGGTCAAGGTCGGGTTGGCGGTGCCGGTAGTGGGGAACACGCCGTCGCCGACCAGGAACAGGTTGGGGTGGTCCCAGCTGCGCTGGTCCTTGTCCACCACCGACTTGGTGCGGTCCGAGCCCATGCGGTAGGTGCCCATCAGGTGGCCAGCGCCGTAGAACGCGTAGTTCTGGCCGTCGTACTCGAACACCGTTTGCGAGCCGGGCTCGAGCTTAGGGTTCAGGTCGGTCAGCTCGGTAGCGCCCATCAGCTCGGTGATGATGTACGTAGCGGCCAGGCGCGCCTGCTTGAAACCCTCCTTGGTGTAGTCGGACAGTTCGTAGGTGATCTGCGGCCGAGGCAGGCCCAATCCGTCGGAGAACTCCGTACTCCTCTCCACCCGGCACAGCGCATTATCGGGGTCTTTCTCCACCTGCTCGACCAAGAAGCCCAGACGGAACTGGCGGGTCAGCACGCTGTTGAGCTGCTGCACCAGCGCCTGGCCGGACAACGCCAGATTGCTGGGGTTAGCGCCGCCGTGGTTGGTGCCGTCGATGAAATCACAGACCGAGGTGTAGGGGTCGTTCACCGACCAGTTCCAGCCCTCGTTGCCGATTTCGATACGCCAGGCGGCACGCTGGCTGCGGAACGGGCCATCGCGCATGTCCTCGATCCCCGAGGTGGACAACGGCCCCCGGAACGGGAACAGCGGCTTGCCTTCGGGCATCAGGCCCCAGGCCAGGTACACCGGGTGGTCAGCCAATGCCTGGCCGACCTGGCCGCTGCTGTTGGCAACCCCTTTAGGGCTGTTCGGGCCGATGGAGTTGAGCAGCAGCTTCGGCGTTTCGATCGCGTGGGCGGCGATCACGTAGCGTTTGCCCTGGGCCGTGCCGTTCTGGCGCGTACCGTTGTTCTGGTACTGGATGAAATCGATGCCCGTGACCCCATTGGCATCGACCTGTACCTGGCTCGCCACGGTCTGGTAAAGGATGCGCACGTTGCCGGTATCCAGTGCCTTGGCCATGGTCACGGTGGCGTCGTACTTGGCCTGGATCGGGCAGATCGGCGTGCAGCTGGTGTTGCCTGCGCACACCCGGCGGCCGTTATCATTCTGCGAGTTGCGCCCGGCCGGGGTCTGCCGGACGTTGAGCGTGACACCTGGGTACGGCTTGCCGTCGGGCCCCTTCTCCGGGCTCTGGTACACGGTGCCCGTGACGTGCTTGCCCAGGCCCTGGTCGACCAGCGACGGCGGGATGCCATGCATGCTGTATTTGTAGCCCTGCGGGAAGGTCACGCCCAGGTAGGTCTGCGAGGCGACATCGGCGGACACGCCCATCTCCTCCTCGGCGCGGCAGTAGGCGGTCTGCAGGTCGTCGTAACTGATCGGCCAGTCGACCCCGACGTTGTACGCAGTGCGCATGCGAAAGTCGTTGGGCAACAGGCGCAGGGCCGTGCCCATCCAGTGCCACATGGTGCCGCCGCCTACCCGCTCGTAGGTGCTGGCGAACAGGTGCGGTCCCTTCTGCACCAGGTAGCTTTTCTGCGCCTTGTTCGGGTCTTGGCTACCTGCGGTGATCAGGTCCTGGATGGTCGCCCGTGGCGCGAACTGCGTGGCCGGGGTCTGCTCGCTCTGCTCAGGCGGGTACGGCGACTCGGGCGCCTTGAGCACCGCGTTGTAGAAGCGCTCCAGGTACTCGCTGCGATTCGGTGGAATGGCCGGGCCCGATTCGAGCACCAGCACTTTCAACCCGGCCAGGCCCAACTGGTAGGCCATGACACTGCCGGCCATACCGGCGCCCACCACGATCACATCGGCGGTTTCGATGTTCTGGGTTTGTACATTGCTCATGGCTGCTGCCCTTCCTTGGCGTCGACACCGGTGAATTGCTTGAGGGTCGGTGGCTGCTCACCCCAGTATCCGAAGTGGAACTGGCTGTAGCCCATGGGGTGGGATTGGGCGATCTTCCACGCCCAGCTTTCCTTGTAGGCCTGGTCGGAGACCACACGCGTGTCACCCTTGCGGGCGCTGCCCAGGTCGTAGGGTTGGTACCAACTGCCGAGCAGCCACAGCTTCATGATTGAGCGGGCGCCCTGGGCGATTTGCGGGTTCGCGTTATCGAGCACGGCGCTGGCGATTTGCGCGGGCGGCTGGCTCTGGATGCTGGCGTACAGCTCCAGCAGGCTGCTGAACGCCTCCAGGCCCATGCCTTGCTGGGCGGTGGCGAAGAACACCGGCGGCAGGTTGATCGGGTCGACGGAAGGCGCCAGCAGCTTGGCCGACAGGCCAGTGAGCACGGCGGACAAGCCGATGAAGTTTTGCAGGTTCTGGTCGCTCATGGCATCACTCCTTGGCGCCGGTGGATTGGGCACGTTCAAGCAGGAAAGTGAAATCGGCGAAGCTGGTGCGCGGTGACTGGGTCACGCGGGTGGTCGCGTTGTTGTGGCACTCCATGCAACTGGACGAGGCCTGCGGGGTAGTGCCCTGGTTGTAGGTCTCCAGGGTGGCGTTGGCCAGGAAGTTCGGCGCAGGCGTACCTAGCGGGTTGGTCGGCGACGGCACCTGGCAGTCATCGGCCGGGGCGGTGGGCCACTGGGTGCTGATCAGGTGGTAGTTGGCCCACACCGTGCCCTTGAGCGCGCCTTGCCACTGCGCGTTGAGCTGTTGGGTAGCGGCGGTGATGGGAATTTCACGCACGATCTGCGAGGGGATGGCCTTCTTCGACGGGTCCCACGGTGGCGCGGGCGGCTCGTTCACCGGGCGGTCGCTGGCCTGGGCGTCGTAGAACAGGTAAGGCCCCTTGCGCTCGTTCATTGGCGTGGTCTTTTCCGGCACGTTGCGCACGTGCTCGAACGTCGACCATACCCACTGTGGTGCGCCTTCGGTCTTGTGCACGATGTGCAGGCCTACTAGCCCGACCTTCTGCGCATTGCACGACTCGGGGATCACCGCCCCCTTGTTCGGGTCGGCGTTGCCGGGGGTGTAGACCAGCGCGTCGACGGCGTGGAACTCCTGCGGGTTGTCGCTGCCATCGAGCACTTTCCAGGCCGACTTGACCATGATCGCGCCGACCTGCTGGGCCTTTTGCGAACCGCAGGCGAAAGCGATGCGGTTGTCGGCCTTGCTCAGAAACGCTTGCTGGCCTTCCTTGCTGTAAAGGCCATTGTTGACGATGTCATCGAACATCGGCTGGTTGACCATGATCGCGTTGCGTGTGTAGGTGCCGCTTTGGTCAACCAGCGGGCCGGTCTTGAACGGCTGGATGAACTCATCGAGCACACCGGCGACCTTGCCCATCTGTTGCAGCACCGGCAAGTCACCCTTGCCTTGGCAGGCCTCAGGCACGGGCGCCTGCTGGTCCCAGGCGACGGGCTTCTGACCCTTGGGCAGGAAGATCTCGTAGCTTTCTTTCCACGACTCCCACACGGTCTTGCCGGGCGCGCCGATCTTCGCCGAGGTGTTGGCACTGCCGTCGGCATTGGCGGGCCAGTTCAGGGCGACGAAGGTTTGCCACGACAGCACGTCGAAATCGTGTTGCAGGTTGTCCAGGGTGAAGGGGGGATTGGCGGTGACATCGAAGGGAATCGCAGGTGACAGCACCGGCGGGCTGGCCGCATCGGCCATGGCGAACGCACTGGTGAAACTTGCACCCAGACACGCCAGCCGTTTAAGGGTTATTTTCATTGTCGTCTCCTCAGCAGATAAAGCGTCGGGACGACGAGGCGTAGTGGCCCTTCCTGGACCGAATGTTCAGCGCTATCCCTGACGCTAAGCTGGAGGCTAGCCGTTGTGCCGGAACCCTAGGAAATGTCCGACGAACGGAGGGAACCAAGACGATAGTGCAACTGACTAACTGCGCCGGTTCGGCGAGCGACGCCCCCCTTTCGCGACACAAGGCCAGCGTCCTCTTGAGAACGCGCGTGTCACGAAAGGGCCGCAGAGCGGCCCTGCAATCTTGAATAACCGCATTAACGCCAAGGCGGGATTTTCGTGCTTACCACATCAGATCATCAGGGATCTTGTAAGCCGCGTACGGGTCGTCTTCGTCCGTTTCCTCGACATGGCTGTTGAGCAGCAGAATACGGCCAGGGTCGCGCTCCTGGATCTTCAAGGCGGCCTCACGAGGGATAACCTCGTAACCACCGGCATGGGCTACCACGGCCAGCGCACCGTTGCTCAGCTTGGTACGCATCAGGGCGTTGACGGCAATGCGCTTGACCTTCTTGTCGTCGACGAAGTTGTAGTAATCCTCGGTGCTCAGCTTGGGCAGGCGAGTGGCCTCGATCAGTTGCTTGACCTGTGCGGCACGGGCCTTCTGCTCGGCCTTTTCCTGCTGCTGGCGGTTCAGCTCCTGGTCACGCCGGGCTTTTTCAGCCATGGCTTCCTTGGCCATGCGCTGCTGGCTGTCGTCGACTTCGACCTGGCCTTTGTGCTCCATGCGCTTCTGTTTCTTTTCAGCTTTGTTGGTCTGCGAGACCTGTTTCTGGTTGACCAGACCGGCTTTGAGCAATTGGTCGCGAAGGGAAAGGCTCATGAATATTCACTCACTTATGCAACAGCTCAGCCGCAGCTGGGCAGGTTCTTTTCCTGACGTTTGGCTTCCCCCCAAAGGGCATCCAGCTCGTCAAGGTCACAATCTTCAATGGGGCGGCCACTGTCGCGCAATGCCTGTTCGATAAAACGGAAACGTCGTTCGAACTTGCGATTGGCGCGGCGCAGCGCATGCTCTGGGTCTTGCTTGAGGTGGCGGGCCAGGTTGACCGCAGCAAACAGCAAGTCGCCGACTTCATCTTCCAGCGCATCGGCGTCGCCGTCGGCCATGGCCTGCAGCACTTCATCCAGCTCTTCGCGGACCTTGTCCAGCACCGGCAACGCCGCCGGCCAGTCGAAACCGACCGTGGCCGCACGTTTTTGCAGTTTGGCTGCCCGCGACAGCGCCGGCAAGGTTGCCGGCACGTCATCAAGCAGCGACAGCTGTTCGGGCTGGCTCTTCTCCGCGCGCTCTTCGGCCTTGATTTCTTCCCAGCGCGACTTGACCTGGGCTTCGCTCAGACTGGGCGTGTCCACCGGCGCGTACAGCTCGCCAGTGGGGAATACGTGCGGGTGGCGGCGGATGAGCTTGCGGGTGATGCTGTCGACAACGCCATCGAACTCGAAACGCCCTTCTTCGCGGGCCAGCTGGCTGTAGTAGACCACCTGGAACAGCAAGTCGCCCAGCTCGCCTTGCAGGTGCTCGAAATCGCCGCGCTCAATGGTGTCAGCGACCTCGTAGGCCTCTTCGATGGTGTGAGGGACGATGCTGGCGTAGTTCTGCTTCAGGTCCCACGGGCAGCCGTACTGCGGGTCGCGCAGGCGGGCCATGAGGTGCAGCAGGTCGTCAAGGGTGTAGGTCATACAGGCAGGTCCTTCGGTGGTGGCTTCTTCGCGGGCTTGCCCGCTCCCACAGGTACGGTGCAGATTTCAAACCTGCATCCATCCTGTAGGAGCGGGTTTACCCGCGAAGCGGACGCCCCGGTCTCAAGGGGTACGATTACGCCGCGTCTCGATGATGTTCGGCAACTGCGAGATCCGCCCCAGCAGGCGCCCCAGCGCGTCCAGGCCTGGAATCTCGATGGTCAGCGACATCAGCGCGGTGTTGTCTTCCTTGTTCGAACGAGTGTTCACCGCCAGCACGTTGATCTTCTCGTTCAGCAGCACCTGCGACACATCGCGCAGCAGGCCCGGGCGGTCGTAGGCGCGGATGACGATGTCGACCGGGTAGGTCTGCACCGGGATCGGCCCCCAGCTCACCTGGATCATGCGCTCTGGCTCCTTGCCTGCCAGCTGCAATACCGAGGCGCAGTCCTGGCGGTGAATGCTCACGCCACGGCCCTGGGTGATGTAACCGACAATGGCATCGCCCGGTAGCGGCTGGCAGCAGCCGGCCATCTGTGTCAGCAGGTTGCCGACACCCTGGATCTGAATGTCGCCACGCTTGCCGGTACGCGGCCCGGTAGGCTTGCGCGGCACCAGCTCGATCTGCTCGATACGCTCAGGCTCCAGCAACTGCTGGGCAGCGTTGACCAGATGAGCCAGGCGCAGGTCGCCAGCACCGAGCGAGGCAAACATGTCCTCGGCGGTCTTGACGTTGGTCTTCTCGGCCAGGCGCTCGAAATCAACCTGCGGCAGGCCCAGACGACTGAGCTCGCGCTCAAGCAAGGTCTTGCCGGCAGCAACGTTCTGGTCGCGGGCCTGCAATTTGAACCAGTGGACGATCTTGGCCCGCGCCCGCGAGGTGGTGACGTAGCCCAGGTTGGAGTTCAACCAGTCACGGCTAGGGTTGCCGTGCTTGCTGGTGATGATCTCCACCTGCTCGCCAGTCTGCAGGCTGTAGTTCAGCGGCACGATACGGCCGTTGATCTTGGCGCCGCGGCAGTTGTGGCCGATCTCGGTGTGCACGCGGTAGGCAAAGTCCAATGGCGTGGCGCCTTTGGGCAGGTCGATGGCGTGGCCGTCGGGGGTGAACACATAAACCCGGTCAGGCTCGATGTCGACCCGCAACTGCTCGGCCAGGCCACCGATGTCGCCCAGCTCTTCGTGCCATTCCAGCACCTGGCGCAACCAGGAAATCTTTTCTTCGTAGTGGTTGGAGCTGGGCTTGACGTCGGTGCCCTTGTAGCGCCAGTGGGCGCATACGCCAAGTTCGGCCTCTTCGTGCATGCCGTGGGTGCGGATCTGCACCTCCAGCACCTTGCCCTCGGGGCCGATTACCGCAGTGTGCAACGAGCGGTAGCCGTTCTCCTTGGGGTTGGCGATGTAGTCGTCGAACTCCTTGGGAATATGCCGCCACAAGGTGTGCACGATGCCCAGCGCGGTGTAGCAGTCGCGGATTTCCGGCACCAGCACGCGCACCGCACGCACGTCGTAGATCTGGCTGAACTCCAGGCCTTTGCGCTGCATCTTGCGCCAGATCGAATAGATATGTTTCGCCCGGCCGCTGATGTCGGCCTTCACGCCAGTAGCGAGCAACTCGTTCTGCAACTGGTTCATCACGTCGCTGATGAAGCGCTCGCGGTCCAGCCGCCGCTCATGCAACAACTTGGCGATCTGCTTGTACTGGTCGGGCTCCAGGTAGCGGAAGGACAGGTCTTCCAGCTCCCACTTGATGTGACCGATACCCAGGCGGTGCGCGAGCGGCGCGTAGATGTCGAACACTTCACGCGCGACACGCAGGCGTTTCTCGTCATCGGCGGACTTCACCGCCCGGATTGCGCACGTGCGTTCGGCCAGCTTGATCAGCGCCACGCGCACGTCGTCGACCATGGCCACCAGCATCTTGCGCAGGTTCTCGACCTGCGCCTGCGAGCCCAGCACCAGCGACTGTCGTGGGCTGAGGCTGGCACTGATGGCGGCCATGCGCAGCACGCCGTCGATCAGCTTGGACACCACCGGGCCAAACCGCTGGCTGACCTCGGCGAGGGTGACCTTGCCCTCGCGCACCGAGCGGTAGATGACCGCAGCCACCAGAGAGTCCTGGTCGAGCTTGAGGTCAGCCAGAATTTCGGCGATTTCCAGGCCTGCCTGGAAGCTGGACGTACCATCCGCCCAGGAATGCTTGGCCGGGTTGCCCTTTTTCTCTACCTCAAGGGCAAACTCGCAGGCTTCTTTCAGCGCTGCGCGATCCAGTGCCGAATCGACGCTTACCACATGGTCCAACCATGCTTCGAGATTGATACTGCCGTCGGTGTTGACCGGCTGGTGCACTCTCACCTGTACCATCTTTGTTTTACCTTTCCATGCAGCACACCATACGGGTGTGCTGGCGATCACCGTGCGGCCGCCCTTCCGTGGCAACCGCACCAAGGGGCCAGTCAGCTAGCCCGCTTCGAATAACGCCATGGCCTCGACATGCGCCGTCTGAGGAAACATGTCGAGAATCCCGGCCCTTTTTAACCGGTACCCCTGGCCGACCAGCACTTGGGCGTCTCTCGCCAGCGTGGCCGGGTTGCACGATACGTAGACCAGCCTTCTGGCCTTGAGGCGGGCGATGCCTTGCACCACCTCGAAAGCACCGTCGCGCGGTGGATCCAAGAGTACCGCAGAAAAGCCCTCGGCGGCCCATCCGGTGCCTGCCAAAGGCTGCGATAAATCGGCCTGAAAAAACCGTGCGTTATGCACATTGTTGTTCCGGGCATTGGCCGCGGCCCGATCGACCATGGCCTGTACACCTTCCACTGCCACCACCTCACGCGCCTGGCGGGCCAGCGGCAGGGCAAAGTTGCCCAGACCGCAGAACAAGTCCAGCACACGCTCGTCGGCTTGTGGAGCGAGCCAGGCCAGGGCCTGCTCGATCATCGCTGTATTGACCTGGGCATTCACCTGCACGAAATCGCCCGGGCGCCAGGCCAGCTCCAGCTGCCAGGGTGCCAGGGCAAAGCCCAACTGCGCCGCTGGGTCCACTGGCGCCGGCTCACCTTCGCCTTGCAGCCACAGCTGGGCGTTGGCCTGCTCGCAGAACGCTTGCAACCTGGCCTGGTCCTCAGCCGGCAATGGCGCGACGTGGCGCACCAGAACCGCCTCGGCGGTGCCACTGAACAGCTCTACATGGCCCAGCGCCTGCGGCTTGCTCAACGAACGCAGCACAGTCGGCAAGTGGCGCAAAATGGACTGCAAGGGTTGTACCAGCACTGCACAATCGTCGATGGCAATGATGTCCTGGCTGGCTTCGGCGCGGAAACCCACCTCCAGCTGACGCGCCTTGACGTCCCAGCGCACGGCCACACGGGCCCGGCGCCGGTAGCCGAATTCCGGCCCGCTCAGGGGGGCGGCCCACGCCTCGGGTTGCACACTGGCCACCCGCTGCAGCTGCTCGGCGAGGGTGCGCTGCTTCAGCGCCAGTTGCGCTTCGTGCGGCAGGTGCTGCAGGTTGCAGCCACCGCAGCGGTCGTAGTAGCGACATGGCGCCTCACGGCGCTCGGGCGCGGCCTGCAGCAACCGCTCCAGGCGGGCCTCGACCACTTTGCCACGGGCGTTGAGCACCCGCGCCTCCACGGCCTCACCGGCCAAGGCACCGCTGACGAACCAGGTACGCCCGTCGAGGAAGGCAATGCCACGGCCGTCACCGGCCAGGCGCTCGATGTCCAGGCGCTGCTTCTTGCCCACTGGGACCTGGGGGGTGCGATTGCCGCCGGCCGGCTGGAAGCGCAGGCCGCTGTTGCTTTTTTTCTTGGACATTTAGCGTGGATCAAACAGGCCGGTGGACAGATAACGGTCGCCGCGGTCGCAAATGATCGCGACCATTACGGCATTTTCCACTTCGCGGGACAGGCGCAACATGGCCGCGACCGCACCACCAGAAGACACGCCGCAGAAAATGCCCTCTTCACGCGCAAGGCGACGGGTGGTGTCTTCGGCTTCCTGCTGCGACATGTCGACCACGCGGTCGACGCGGGTGGCGTCGAAGATTTTCGGCAGGTATTCCTCGGGCCAGCGGCGAATGCCTGGAATAGCCGAGCCTTCCATCGGTTGCAGGCCGATGATCTGCACCGCAGGGTTTTGTTCCTTGAGGTACTGCGAGCAGCCCATGATGGTACCGGTGGTCCCCATGGAGCTGACAAAATGGGTAATGGTGCCCTGGGTCTGCTGCCAGATCTCCGGGCCGGTGCTGTTGTAGTGGGCGATCGGGTTGTCGCCGTTGGCGAACTGGTCGAGCACCAGGCCACGGCCTTCGGCCTGCAGCTTCTCGGCCAGGTCACGGGCGCCTTCCATCCCCTCCTCCTTGGTCACCAGGATCAGCTCGGCGCCATAGGCCGTCATGGCGGCCTTGCGCTCGGCGGTGGAGTTGTCGGGCATGATCAGGATCATCTTGTAGCCCTTGATCGCCGCCGCCATCGCCAGGGCGATGCCGGTGTTGCCGGAGGTGGCTTCGATCAGGGTATCGCCTGGCTTGATCTGGCCCCGCAATTCGGCGCGAGCGATCATCGACAGGGCCGGGCGGTCTTTCACGGAGCCGGCAGGATTGTTACCTTCGAGCTTGAGCAGGAGGGTATTGCTGGTTTCGCCAGCGATGCGCTGCAGGCGAACCAGTGGCGTATTGCCGACGCAATCGGCGATGGTTGGGTACTGCAAGGTCATGGCGTATTTCGCAATCCGGACGGCGGGGGTGCCTATCATACCGGCAAACCCTTCGCGGCCATATCACGCAATCTGTAGTGCATATAGCTACAAGCTATAACGGTGTGACATGTGCTGGCCTCTTCGCGGGTGAACCCGCTCCTACAGGGGATCCGCTAGCCTGTAGGAGCGGGTTTACCCGCGAAGCGGCCGGCACATGCAACGGCAACCTCATCCACAAGCGCAACCCGCGTTTGCCATTCTGCGCCCACAAGGTGCCGCCCTGGCGCTGGATGGCACTGCGGGCGATGCTCAGCCCCAGGCCGAAGCCACCATCCCCGGGCCGCGAACCGTCCAACCGCGAAAACGGCGCGAAGATCCGTTCCAGGTCTTCTTCAGCGACCCCGCCACCCTCATCCTCAAGCCACAACCACCAATAGCTGCCCTCACGCTGCCCACCCAACCGCACCACACCCTCGGCCGGCGAGTGGCGAATGGCATTGCGCAAGATGTTCTCCAGCGCCTGAGCCAGGTGGTTGAGGTTGCCCTGCACCCAGCAGTCGGCCGGTACTTCGCAGCGCAGTTGCGCAGGCGACCAGCCGCTCTCGTAGCTGGCATTTTCGGCCAGCAACTCCCACAAGGCGTGGACCTCGATCGGCTCAAGGTTCATCGGCGCACGCTCGGCGTCCTGCCAGGCCAGTTGCAGGGTGTCTTCGACCAGTTGCTGCATGCAGTCCACTTCACGGATCAGGCGGTCACGCAAACGCTGCAGGTCGGTTTCACCATCGCAGGCCACCCGCAACCGGCTCAGCGGCGTGCGCATTTCGTGGGACAGGTCGCGCAGCAACTGCTGCTGCATAGCCACCGTGCCTTGCAGCCGCTCGGCCATCTGGTCAAAGGCACGCGCCAGTTCGCCCAGCTCGTCATGCCGGGCGATGGTGCGCGAGTCCAGCCGGGCCGACAGCTGATCGGCCCGCCAGGCATTGGCCTGCTCGCGAAGTTGGTTCAGCGGCACGATCAACATGCGGTACAGGCCTACACACAACAGCAAGGTGAACAGCCCCGGGATGATGCCGTTGGTGACAATGCGCCACAGCAAGCGGTGCTGCCCCGGATTGAAGCGCTGCGGCAGTTCGATCACCAGCATGCCCTGCTCCGGCGCCCCCGGGAATGGTATGCGCACCCACGGCTGGTCGACACTGCGCCGACTCATCGGCCAATCGACACCGCGCAGGCGTGTCAGACGCTGCATGATCTGTGGGTTGAGGGTGGCGCTGTCGAGCGGGCGCAGGTTGATGTCGAGCACGCCGACCCAGCCCCGTTCGCGCTGATGCATGGCCGCCACCCACTGGTCCAGCCCTGCCCGCCCGCCGCTGCGCCAGGCCTGCTCAGCTTCGGCGGCATAACCCCGCAAGGTCTGCCGTGCCGGCTCCGAGAGGAAGGCATTCTGGGTTTCCATGTGCCGGCCCCAGGTATAACTGAGGCCGATCATCAGCAGGCAAAAGCCCACCAGCAAGATGGCCAGCTTCCAGAACAGCGAATGGCGGTCGAGCATGGCTCACTCCGCCTCGCTGGCACTGATCACGTAACCCTTGCCCCACACGGTGCGGATCTGCCGTTCGTGATAACCGATGCCCTTGAGCTTGCGACGGATCTGGCTGACGTGCATGTCCAGGCTGCGGTCATGCCGTGAATAGCCGCGCTGCAACACGTGCTGGTACAGGAATGGCTTGCTGAGGACTTCGTCGAGGTTGCGGTTGAGGATGTCCAGCAGGCGGTATTCGCTGGGGGTCAGGCCTGCCAGGCGGCTATTCAGGCGCACGTCACACAGCCCCTCATCGAACTGCAACTCGCCGCAGCCGGCTTGCTCCAGCGGGCCCTGATGCCGCCGCTCCAGGGCCACGCGGCGCAGAATCGCCTCGATGCGCACCTGCAACTCGGCCATGCTGAATGGCTTGGGCAGGTAATCGTCGGCGCCGCGCTGAAAGCCGCTGATACGATCCGCCTCGGCCCCCAGCGCCGACATCATGATCACCGGTGTGGTGCTGTGCCTGCGCAACTGCGCCAAGGCGTCCAGCCCATCAAGCCCGGGCAGCAGGATGTCCATGAGCACCACATCGAAAGCCTGGCGGCCAGCCGTTTCCAGGCCCTCCAGGCCATTGCGGCACCAGGTGACCTGGCAGCCTCCACGCTGCAGCTCTTCCTGCAGATAGGCGCCAAGCACCGGGTCGTCCTCGATGGCAAGGATGTTGGTCTTGTAAATAGATACAGGATTCATTGGCAACTGCCATGCATTCTCAATTACGTGATTATTGAGCATTCGCCACCTGCCAGGCAACCGCACTGCGACCAATGCCCCGGCAACGGCGCATAACACGTACTAAAGAGATGCAATGGTGCGGCAGGCGGAGTAACTTCGCGGCTTGGCCGTTACCACTTGACGGCATCCAGGCACATCAGAGGAGGCGAGTGTGCTCGATCGCTTGGGAATCCGCAGCCGGGTACTGCTGCTGGCACTGCTACCGGCCGGCTTGATGGCCCTGGTGCTGGGTAGCTATTTCACCTGGCTGCAACAGAACGACCTGCGCACCCAGCTGCTGCAGCGCGGCAAGATGATCGCCGAACAACTGGCGCCCCTGGCTGCACCCGCCATGGCCCGGCTCGCGCCTGCGCAACTGGAGAGAATTGCCGCACAAACCCTGGAGCAGGCCGATGTGCGCGCAGTGGCGTTTCTGGCCCCGGACCGCACGCGCCTGGCCCACGCCGGCCCGAGCATGCTCAACCTGCCGCCCAGCGGCGGTACCGGCACCCAACTCCTGCAGCGCAGTGGCAACGACGCCACCCGCTACCTGATGCCTGTGTTCGGTCACCACCGCGACCTGGCGACCGACGCCGTGCCGGCCGAAGCCGAGCGGCTGCTGGGCTGGGTAGAGATCGAGTTGTCGCACGACGGCACGCTGCTGCGCGGCTACCGCAACCTGTTCACCAGCCTGTTGCTGATTCTCGCCTGCCTGGCACTCAGTGGCCTGCTGGCGCTGCGCATGAGCCGCACCATCAACGACCCCATCGAACGCATCAAGCACGCGGTCAATCAGCTCAAGGACGGCCACCTCGAAGAACGCCTGCCGACCATGGGCAGCCATGAGCTGGACGAACTGGCCCACGGCATCAACCGCATGGCCGAAACCCTGCAGAACGCCCACGAAGAACTGCAACACAGCATCGACCAGGCCACCGAAGACGTGCGCCAGAACCTGGAAACCATCGAAATCCAGAACATCGAGCTGGACATGGCGCGCAAAGAGGCCCTTGAGGCCAGCCGCATCAAGTCGGAGTTCCTGGCCAACATGAGCCACGAAATCCGCACCCCGCTCAATGGCATCCTCGGCTTTACCCACCTGCTGCAAAAAAGCGAGATGACACCGCGCCAGCTCGACTACCTGAACACCATCGAGAAGTCTGCTGACAACTTGCTGGGAATCATCAACGAGATCCTCGATTTCTCCAAGATCGAGGCCGGCAAGCTGGTGCTCGACAGCATACCGTTCAACCTGCGGGACCTGATCCAGGACACCCTGACCATCCTCGCTCCGGCCGCCCACGCCAAGCAGCTGGAATTGCTGAGCCTGATCTACCGCGACACGCCTGCTTCGCTGGTGGGCGACCCGTTGCGGCTCAAGCAGATCCTCACCAACCTGGTCAGCAACGCCATCAAGTTCACCCGCGAAGGCACCATCGTCGTGCGCGCCATGCTGGAAGACGAGCACGAAGACTGCGCGCAGTTGCGCATCAGCGTGCAGGACACCGGCATCGGCTTGTCACCACAGGATGTGCGCACACTGTTCCAGGCCTTCAGCCAGGCTGACAACTCACTGGCCCGCCAGCCCGGCGGCACCGGTCTGGGGCTGGTGATTTCCAAGCGCCTGATCGAACAGATGGGCGGCGAGATCGGTGTCGACAGTACCCCGGGCGAAGGTTCGCAGTTCTGGATCAGCCTCAACCTGCCCAAGGCTCATGACGATGCCGAAGCGCTGCCACCGCAGCCATTGCTGGGCCGCCGTGCTGCCATTGTCGATGGCCACGAACTGGCGCGCCAGGCACTGGAGCACCAGCTGGAAGACTGCGGCCTCAGCGTGAGCCTGTTCGCCTCCTACGACCAGTTGCTGCAGGGGGTGCAGGCCGCCAGCCAGGCCGGCCTGCCCTTCGAGTTCGCGGTGCTCGGGGCCAACCTGGGCAACCTGTCGCCCGAGCAACTGGGCCGTTATCATCAGCAGCTCGAGCGTTACCACTGCCAATGCGTGGTGCTGTGCCCGACCACCGAGCAGGCGCTGTACCACCCGTACCTGCCCAACGGCCATGGCCAGTTGCTGTCCAAGCCGACCTGCACCCGCAAGCTGCGGCGCCTCTTGCTGGAGCTGGTACAACCTCGCCGTCCGCTGGCCGAGGGGAGCAACCCCAACGGCCAGCGACGACCGAAAATACTCTGCGTCGACGACAATGCCGCCAACCTGCTGCTGGTAAAAACCCTGCTCGAAGACCTGGGTGCCGAGGTACTGGCCGTCAACAATGGTTATGCGGCGGTACAGGCCGTGCAGGAAGAGTTGTTCGACCTGGTGCTGATGGATGTGCAGATGCCCGGCATGGACGGCCGCGCCTGTACCGAACAGATCCGCCTGTGGGAAAACACCCAGAGCGGCAACCCGCTGCCGATCGTCGCCCTCACTGCCCATGCCATGGCCAACGAAAAACGCGCGTTGTTGCACAGCGGCATGGACGACTACCTGACCAAACCGATCAGCGAACGGCAACTGGCCCAGGTGGTGATGAAGTGGACCGGCCTGAGCCTGGGCACACCGCAGCAGGCACAGGCCGAGCTGCTGACCAACGGCGACGAACTGAAGGTACTCGACCCCGAAGAGGGCCTGCGCCTGGCCGCTGGCAAGGCAGATCTGGCGGCTGACATGCTGAGCATGCTGCTGGCCTCGCTGGATGCAGACCGCGAAGCCATACGCGCCGCCCGCGCCGCCGATGACCGCAACGGCCTGATCGAGCAGGTACACCGTCTGAACGGTGCCTCACGCTATTGCGGCGTGCCGCAGTTACGGGCAGCGTGCCAACGCAGCGAGACCTTGCTGAAGCAGGACAATCCCCAGGCGCAGCAAGCCCTGGATGAACTGGACAGCGCGATCAGCCGGCTGGCGGCACAGGCCAGATTGAGCGCTTGAGTGGCTCTGGGCCACGCTGGGTATGCCTTGACAGGCAGCGACCCAACCAAGACATGCATTGCAAAGGAGTTCCACCATGCGCGCCCTGTTGTTCAGCAGCCAGCACTACGATCAGGAAAGCTTCACCAAGGCTGCCAGCGGCACCCCCTTGGAGCTGCATTTCCAGCCCGCCCGCCTGACCCTCGACACCGCCGCCCTGGCAGAGGGCTTTGAGGTGGTCTGCGCCTTCATCAATGACGAACTCGACGCGCCGGTGCTGCAGCGCCTGGCCGATGCGGGCACGCGGTTGATCGCCCTGCGCTCGGCCGGCTACAACCACGTCGACCTGGCCGCAGCCCAGCGCTTGGGCCTGGCCGTGGTGCGGGTGCCGGCCTACTCGCCACACGCCGTTGCCGAGCACGCCGTGGCGCTCATCCTGGCACTCAACCGGCGCCTGCATCGGGCCTACAACCGCACCCGCGAAGGTGACTTCACCCTGCACGGGCTGACCGGCTTCGACCTGCACGGCAAAACCGTCGGGGTGGTCGGTACCGGCCAGATCGGGGCCGCCTTTGCTCGCATCATGGCCGGTTTCGGCTGCCAGCTGCTGGCGTACGACCCCTACCCCAACCCAGAGCTGCTGGCCCTTGGCGCCCGCTACATGCCCCTGCCCGAGCTGTTGCGCGAAGCCCGCATCATCAGCCTGCACTGCCCGCTGACCGAACACACTCGCCACCTGATCAACGCGCAAAGCCTGGCCCAGTTGCAGCCCGGCGCCATGCTGATCAACACCGGTCGCGGTGCGCTGGTCGACACCCCGGCGCTGATTGACGCACTGAAAAGCGGCCAGCTTGGCTACCTGGGCCTGGACGTCTACGAGGAAGAAGCCCAACTGTTCTTCGAAGACCGCTCCGACCTGCCCTTGCAAGACGATGTGCTGGCTCGGCTGCTGACCTTCCCCAACGTGATCATCACCGCTCACCAGGCTTTCCTCACCCGCGAGGCGCTGGATGCCATTGCCGCGACCACACTGGACAACATCAACCGCTGGGCGGCAGGCAATCCACAGAACCTGGTGATGGGTTAATGCTAGGATACGCGGCATTTCTGGAGGACCCATGGTCGAACACGATTTTCGCTACACCCTTTTCAACCCGCAACACACCCTGATCGAGTGCCGCGCTTTGGTGCCGGGCCGCTATCAGGTCACGGGCAACGGCGGTTCGATGCAAAAAGGCGACAGCCTGCTGGTCACGCTCAAGGGCAGCAAGGATTTGTCCATGCGCCTGACCGTGGAAAGCGTGCGCCACCTGATCAACCCACGCGGCCAGTGGGTGGCCGTGGCGAGTGGCCCGGTATTCAACGAGCTGGAAATCCTCACCTGGCAGGTCGAATGCGATCGCTGCGATGCGGTGCTGGGCTTCGAGTTCGCAGTAGACGCCAAGCTCGGCAAGGCAGCTCGTCAACCGGCTGCCAGCGCCCGTATCGCAGAGCTGGGCTGGGCCAGCCGTGGCGAAAAACACCTGTGCCCGCGTTGCCAGGAGAGCGCCGAGTGAAGAATCTGCTGACCGGCGTGCTGATTGCAACCGGCCTGCTCGGCTGCGCCACTGAACCTTCCAGGCTGCAGCAGGAACGCAGCTACGTGCTGGAGTGGATTGGCGAACGACCACTGATCGACTACAGCCACCTGACCTTGACCCTGGCCAGCGACGGCCGTGCCTATGGCAACGGCGGCTGCAACCACTGGTTTGCGCCTTACACGCTCGATGGCGAGCACCTGAGCTTCGGCAAGGTCGGCAAGACCCGCAAGCTGTGCTCACCCGCGCTGATGGAACAGGAAAAACGCTTCCTGCAGGCGCTGGAAACGGTAGAGCGTTGGGATGTGTCACCGGTGGAGCAGATGCGCTTCTGGCCGGCCGAAGGCAAGCCGCTGCGCTTCTGGCCTGAGGAAGGCTGAGGATTGCCGGGGCCGCTTTGCGGCCCTTCGCGGGCGCGCCCGCTCCCACAGTTTATACCCCCCTGTGGGAGCGGGCCTGCCCGCAAAGGGCCGCAAAAGCGGCCCGAATGCATCAGGCGCCTTTCAGGGCCTTGATCTTGGCCTGCAACCCTTCAAGGGTCTGCTCGCCCATCAACTGCTCACGCACCTTGCCCTTGTCGTCGATGATGTAGGTCACCGGCAAGGCCTCGCTGCGCGGCAGGTCATAGCGCTCGGCCGGGTCCTGGGCAAGCACGGTGAAACCGATACCCAGGGTTTCGGCAGCCTGCTTCAGGTCCTGCCCCTGCAAACCGTCGAAGTTCACCCCCACCACCTTGATGCCCTCAGCCGCCCATTGCTTGGCCGCCGCATTCAGTTCCGGGATTTCGGTACGGCACGGTCCGCACCATTCAGCCCAGTAGTTGAGCACCAGCCAGTGCCCTTCGATCTGTTCGGCCTTAACCGTATTACCGTGTTGGTCCACGCCGTAATCGGCACCGCAACCACCGAGCAACAGGCTCGCGGTGATGGCCAGTACTGCTGCCAGACGCCTTGCCATGGGTCAATCCTTCTCGAGTTTTAAAGCAAATTGGTCAGTCGCTGCGGTTAGAATAGCCGCCACACCCAGCTGGATGCGACCCGACATGACTGATCTCACGCTCTATCATAACCCGCGCTGCTCGAAATCCCGCGGCGCCCTGGAACTGCTCGAAGCCCGCGGCTTGGCCCCGACCATCGTGCGCTACCTGGAAACTCCGCCCGACGCGGACACCCTCAAGGCCCTGCTCGGCAAGCTGGGCATCGCCCCGCGTCAGTTGCTGCGCAGCGGCGAGGACGAATACAAAGCGCTGAACCTGGCTGACCCGGCACTGACCGACGCGCAACTGATCGAGGCCATGGCCCAGCACCCCAAACTGATCGAGCGGCCGATCCTGGTAGCCGGTGACAAGGCCGTGGTCGGTCGCCCGCCGGAAAAAGTGCTGGAGATCCTGCCGTGAGCGCGCCCTACATCCTGGTGCTGTATTACAGCCGCCATGGCGCGACCAGCGAAATGGCCCGGCACATCGCCCGCGGTATCGAGCTGGCCGGCATGGAGGCGCGTCTGCGCACGGTGCCAGCTATTTCCACCGAATGCGAAGCGGTGGCCCCGGATATTCCGGCCAGTGGCGCGCTGTACGCCACCCTTGACGACCTGCGCCACTGCGCTGGCCTGGTACTGGGCAGCCCGACCCGGTTCGGCAACATGGCAGCGCCACTCAAGTACTTCCTCGATGGCACCAGCAGCCTTTGGCTAGGCGGTGAGCTGGTCGGCAAACCGGCTGGCGTGTTCACCTCCACCGCCAGCCTGCACGGCGGCCAGGAAACCACCCTGCTGTCGATGATGCTGCCGCTGATGCACCACGGCATGCTGGTGATGGGCCTGCCCTACAGCGAGTCGGCACTGCTCGAGACCCGTGGCGGCGGCACGCCTTATGGCGCCAGCCACCACGCAGGCGCCGATGGCAAGCGCGAACTCGACCCACACGAAATCGCCCTGTGCCGCGCCCTGGGCCAACGCCTGGCGACCACGGCCAAGGCCCTGGAGGCGGCGCGTGGCTAGAAAGCCCAAGGCATTGCCGCCGGTCCAATGGCTGGTACCACGCCTGCGCCTGACGCGGGCATTGAGCCTGGCATGCTTCTTCGGCCTGATCGCCCTGCTGGTGGTGAACAACCTGTGGTTCGCCAACCTGCATGGGGCCAGGGTCGAGGTGATCCTGGCGATCGAGCTGGTGCCGTTGCTGTTGCTGCTGCCAGGCATGCTGAAAGGCAGCGCCCGGGCGCATGCCTGGACCTGCTTCGTGGTGAATATCTATTTCATCAAGGGCGTGCTGGCAGCGTTCGACCCGTCGCGGGCGGTATTCGGCTGGCTTGAAGTGCTGGGGAGCCTGGGGCTGTTCATTGCCGGGCTACTGTACGTGCGCTGGAAGTTCCAGCATGAACGGCGCATGGCAGGCGAAGGCAGTTAGATTTTTCGCGGGCACGCCCGCTCCCACAGGTACTGCACAGGCCTTAAGTGCGGTGCGATTCCTGTGGGAGCGGGCGTGCCCGCGAATGGGAGCAACACAAGACTCAATGGTTGACGGTGTGCGCCAGCATCACCGACAACTGGCACAGCGGCCGCCCGCTCTCTGCATGCCACTGGTTGAACGCCTGCTGCACCAGAGCCAGGTCGCGCTGGCTGGTTGGCTGCTTGTCGATCACCTTCTGCGCAATCAACTCCCACAGGTACTGCACAGGCCTTAAGTGCGGTGCGATTCCTGTGGGAGCGGGCGTGCCCGCGAATGGGAGCAACACAAGACTCAATGGTTGACGGTGTGCGCCAGCATCACCGACAACTGGCACAGCGGCCGCCCGCTCTCTGCATGCCACTGGTTGAATGCCTGCTGCACCAGAGCCAGGTCGCGCTGGCTGGTTGGCTGCTTGTCGATCACCTTCTGCGCAATCAACGCCGCTGCCATGTCATCGGTCGGGATGAACGTGTCCTTGCCGACCATGCGCAAGAATCGTGGCGCCGACAACCCGCCCAACTGGTTGCCGTGCTTGGCCAGGTACTTCCACAAGCCGACAATGTCGGTCACTGGCCAGTCGGCGATGAACGCACCAAAACTGCCATGCGCCTTGGCGATATCCAGCACCATTTGCGCATTGCGCGGCACGCTCTTGAGCTTGCCCAGGTGGCGGATAATGCGCTCATCCTGCATCAACCGCTCCAGATGCTCGGCGCCCATCAGCACCACTTTCTCCGGGTCGAAGCCAAAGAACACCTGCTCGAACGCCGGCCACTTGGCATCCACCAGGCTGTGCTTGAGCCCCGCGCGGAACACGCGCAGGGCCAATGTCGACAGGTAGCGGTCGTCACTGATGTCGCGCAGTTGCGCCGGCGTGCGCGGCTGCGGCAGGAAAGCCTCCAGCGCCTGGGCCGAACCAAAGCGGTTCAGGCAATACTCATGCAACCACTGGTAATCACGCATGGGCTCAGATGTTCAGCACGTCGAGGAAACGCGGGGTAGCGTTTTCGTCGATCTTCAGGCTGGTGAAGTCAAACAGATTCCGGTCGGCCAGCTGCGACGGTGCCACGTTCTGCAGGGCACGGAAGATGCTCTCGGTACGGCCCGGGTGCTTGCGTTCCCACTCCACCAGCATGTCCTTGACCACCTGGCGCTGCAGGTTTTCCTGCGAGCCGCACAGGTTGCACGGGATGATCGGGAATTCCTTCATGTCCGAGTAGGCCTGGATGTCCTTCTCGCTGCAGTAGGCCAGCGGGCGGATCACCACGTTGCGGCCATCGTCGGCGCGCAGCTTCGGCGGCATGCCCTTGAGCGCGCCGTTGAAGAACATGTTGAGGAAGAAGGTTTCGACGATGTCGTCGCGGTGGTGCCCCAGCGCCATCTTGGTAGCGCCGATTTCGTCGGCGAAGGTGTACAGGGTACCGCGGCGCAGGCGCGAACACAGCGAGCAAGTGGTCTTGCCTTCGGGTACCAGCTCCTTTACCACCGAGTAGGTATCCTTCTCGACGATGTGGTACTCGACCCCCAGTTCCTTGAGGTAAGCCGGCAATACGTGCTCAGGGAAGCCCGGCTGTTTCTGGTCCATGTTCACCGCAACGATCTCGAACGTGATCGGTGCCACCTTCTGCAGGTGCAACAGAACGTCGAGCATGGTGTAGCTGTCCTTGCCGCCGGACAGGCAGACCATGACCTTGTCGCCATCCTCGATCATGTTGTAGTCGGTGATGGCTTCGCCAGCGAGACGACGCAGGCGTTTTTGCAGTTTGTTCTGGTTGACCGAGAGGGTGCCCATAGCGCTTGGATCCGCGAGGTGTGACAAAAGCCGACTATTTTACGCACAAACGCGATGCCGCTGTAGGCATTCCGATAAAGACTTCATTGCAATCAACAGCACGGCTTAAAGCGCAATTTGCTCTAAAAAGCGCGGTTTATGTGGGTAACGGCTTCCTATACTGCGACATAAGGCCACATTACCGCTTGCATCGGTGTTAGGGCCTCGGGCCGCTTGCGCTCCATATTGGGGGGCGTTTGGCAACATTGAGAGGAGTGATCGGCATGATTCATCACGTTGTGGGGCTGTTTACCCATCCCGATCAGGAATGGCGGGAGATTCGTGGCGAAGAAGAAACCATCAGCCACATGTACCTGACACACACCCTGATCCTCGCGGCGATTCCTGCCGTTTCGGCGTTTATCGGCACTACCCAGGTGGGCTGGGTGATCGGTGACCGGCCAGCAGTGATGCTGACCATGGAAAGCGCAATCTGGATGAGCATCATGTCCTACCTGGCCATGCTCGCCGGGGTGGCGGTAATGGGCGCGTTCATCCACTGGATGGCCCGCACCTACGATGCCAACCCGTCCATGGCGCAATGCATCGCTTTTGCCACCTACACCGCTACCCCCTTATTCATCGGTGGCCTGGCGGCGCTCTACCCCCACCTGTGGCTGGGCATGCTGATCGGCACTGCCGCCATCTGCTACACGGTGTACCTGCTGTATGTCGGCTTGCCGACGTTCATGAACATACCGTCGGATGAAGGCTTCCTGTTCTCCAGCTCGGTGCTGGCAGTGGGCTTGGTGGTACTGGTGGCTATCATGGCCGCTACCGTGATTATCTGGGGACTGGGCGTGGGGCCCGTCTACACCAACTAGAACAGACCGAACCAACACTGGGGCATCAACCAGGGGCCGCCGCAAGGCGGCCTCTGGCTGTGCGCTGACCGGTGACTCGGCAAGCCACCTGCGCTTGCGGCATAATGCCTGGTCAGGAGAACCGCCCCGCCATGCCCGAGCAGCTCAAACAACGCGTCGAAACCTGTTACCAGCAAGCCGAAGCCTTTTTCAAACGCCGCTTCCCGCGCCCCGAAGTCAGCTTCAAACTGCGCGGGCAAAAAGCCGGCGTCGCCCACCTGCACGAGAATCTGCTGCGCTTCAACCTGCAGCTCTACCGCGAAAACCAGGAAGACTTCCTGCGCCAGACCGTGGCCCATGAAGTGGCACACCTGGTTGCCCACCAGCTGTTTGGCGACCGCATCCAGGCCCATGGTGAAGAGTGGCAGTTGATCATGCGCGGGGTGTATGAACTGCCGCCCAATCGTTGCCACAACTATGACGTGCAACGGCGCGCAGTGACCCGCTACATCTACCGCTGCCCGTGCCCGCAAAGCGACTTCCCGTTTACCGCGCAGCGGCACAAGCTGGTGCACCAAGGGCGGCGATACCTGTGCAAGCGGTGCCGGGAAATCTTGGTGTACAGCGGCGAGACGCGGGTCGAATAGATCGGGGGTCGCTTGCACCGGCCCTTTCGCGGGCAAGCCCGCTCCTACGGGTTTCGTGCAATTCCCGGGACGTGCGCTGCACCCGTAGGAGCGGGTTTACCCGCGAAAGGGCCGGAACAGGCCATGCACAAATCCCAGGCATGAGAAAGGCGACCCGAGAGTCGCCTTCCTGTACCCGCCTGCGCCTTACTTCTCGACGAAGGCACGCTCGATCAGGTAGTCACCCGGCTCGCGCATGCGCGGGGAGATCTTCAGGCCGAAGCTGTCCAGCACTTCGCTGGTCTCGTCGAGCATGCTCGGGCTGCCACAGATCATCGCGCGGTCGTCTTGCGGGTTGATCGGCGGCAGGCCGATGTCACTGAACAGCTTGCCGCTGCGCATCAGGTCGGTCAGACGGCCCTGGTTTTCGAACGGCTCGCGGGTCACGGTCGGGTAGTAGATCAGCTTGTCGCGAACCGACTCACCGAAGAACTCGTTCTGCGGCAGGTGCTCGGTGATGAACTCGCGGTAGGCCACTTCGTTCACATAGCGCACGCCGTGCACCAGGATCACTTTTTCAAAGCGCTCGTAGGTTTCCGGGTCCTGAATGACGCTCATGAACGGCGCCAGGCCAGTGCCGGTGCTCAGCAGGTACAGGTGCTTGCCAGGATTCAGGTCGTCGAGCACCAGGGTGCCGGTAGGCTTCTTGCTGATGATGATCTCATCGCCTTCCTTCAGGTGCTGCAGCTGCGAGGTCAGCGGGCCGTCCGGCACCTTGATGCTGAAGAATTCAAGGTGCTCTTCCCAGTTTGGCGAAGCGATGGAGTAGGCACGCATGAGCGGACGGCCGTTGTCCTGCTGCAGGCCGATCATCACGAACTGACCGTTCTCGAAGCGCAGGCCCGGGTCGCGGGTGCACTTGAAGCTGAACAGGGTGTCGTTCCAGTGGTGCACACTGAGGACACGTTCGTGGTTCATGTTGCTCATCGATGGGGCTCCTGAAGAAAAACGCGCGCGCAAAGCGCACAGTTGCGCAATAGTTTAGGGGCAGCGACAATATCTGTTAACTGGATTATCAAGATATGTGTTATCGGTTATATCGATATGCGATTCACACTCCGTCAAATGCAAGTCTTCGTCGCCGTCGCCCAGCACCAAAGCGTCTCTCGGGCCGCCAGCCTGTTGGCGCTGTCGCAGTCGGCCGCCAGTACCTCTATCACGGAACTGGAGCGGCAATCGAGCTGCCAGCTGTTCGACCGTGCCGGCAAACGCCTGGCCCTCAATGCCCTGGGCCATCAATTGCTGCCACAAGCAGTAGCCCTCCTTGACCAGGCCAAGGAAATCGAAGACCTGCTCAACGGCAAATCCGGTTTCGGCTCACTGGCGGTCGGCGCCACCCTCACCATCGGCAACTACCTGGCCACCCTGCTGATCGGCAACTACATGCAGACACACCCGGAAAGCCAGGTAAAACTGCATGTCCAAAATACTGCGCATATCGTGCAACAGGTCGCGCACTACGAAATTGATCTGGGTCTAATCGAAGGTGACTGCAACCACCCCGACCTGGAAGTTCAGCCGTGGGTCGAGGACGAACTGGTGGTGTTCTGTGCGCCACAGCACCCACTGGCGAAACTGGGCCGCGCCGATATCGAAAGCCTCTCGCAGGAGGCGTGGATCCTGCGCGAACAAGGCTCAGGCACGCGCCTGACCTTCGACCAGGCCATGCGCCATCACCGCGCCAACCTTAATATTCGCCTGGAGCTGGAGCACACCGAAGCGATCAAGCGCGCGGTGGAGTCAGGCCTGGGCATCGGTTGCATTTCACGCCTGGCCCTGCGTGACGCCTTCCGCCGCGGCAGCCTGGTACCTGTGGAAACACCGGAGCTGGACCTGCTGCGCCAGTTCTACTTCATCTGGCACAAACAGAAGTACCAGACCTCGGCCATGCGTGAGTTTCTCGAGCTATGCCGCAGCTTCACTGCGGGCTTTACCCGCAGTGACGAGATCGTGCTGCCGCCGATCGCTTAAAGCAGGATCACTCCCCACACCAGCGCCACCATGGTCAGTGCCACCAACTGTGCGGCGCTGCCCATGTCCTTGGCATTTTTCGACAGCGGGTGGCGCTCCAGCGAAATGCGATCGATGGCCGCCTCCACCGCCGAGTTGAACAGCTCGACGATCAGCCCCAGCAGGCAAACGGCGATCATGATGGCCCGCTCGGCGCGGCTGACCGGCAGCCAGAAGGCGATCGGGATCAGCAGCACGTTGAGCAGCACCAGCTGGCGGAATGCGGCCTCGCCCTTGAAGGCGGCACGCAGGCCGTCCAGCGAGTAGCCAGCGGCGTTGAAGATGCGTTTGAGGCCGGTCTGGCCCTTGAATGGCGATGTCATGTGAGTCACTTCACAGCAGAAAGGCCAGCAGACTAGACCGGCTCGGGTCAAAAAAGCGTGAAGCCACACGCAGTCAGTTGCTGGCAACCGATTCAAGTTGTTGCAGCAGCAGTGCAGCCTGGGTCCGGGTACGCACGCCCAGTTTACGGAAGATCGCGGTTACGTGGGCCTTGATGGTCGCTTCCGACACGCTCAGCTCATAGGCGATCTGCTTGTTCAGCAAGCCTTCGCAGACCATGGTCAGTACGCGGAACTGCTGCGGCGTGAGGCTGGCCAAGCCTTCGCTGGCGGCCTTGGCCTCGGCCGAAACATCGACCTTTTCGAACGCCTGCGGCGGCCACCAGACCTCGCCGTCGAGCACCTTGCGCACCGCATCCTGGATCACTTCCAGGGTGCTGGACTTGGGAATGAAACCACTGGCGCCGAACTCGCGGGACTTGACCACCACGGCGGCCTCTTCCTGTGCCGAAACCATCACCACGGGGATCTGCGGGTACTGCCCGCGGAGCAGCACCAGACCGGAAAAACCGTAGGCACCCGGCATGTTCAAGTCCAGCAGCACCAGGTCCCAGTCGGCTTTTTCGCTCAGGCGGGTTTCCAGTTCGGCAATGCTTGCGACTTCGACCAGACGCACATCGGAGCCAAGCCCGAGGGTAACGGCCTGGCGCAGGGCGCCACGGAACAGTGGGTGGTCATCGGCAATCAGGATTTCGTATGTGGCCATCGATCTAAGGATCCTGTTCTGTGCCAGGCACTCGAGTGGAAGGGAAGCGCCCGGCGGGGAATCGGCGCCAAGGAGGCCGAGCACGGTCAAGGGAGATCAAGCCAATCGCCCTGCCGTCTCGCCCACCCTGGCTGCCAGCTCCGTCATTATGAACCAAAGCAGGGGTTGTGCCCCTTGGACTATAGGAAGGTATGCAAACGCTGGTGGGTGTCGTCCTGCTCGTCAAGCGGCAGCCGCCGTTTGCCACTCAGGTAATGCAGGCTGAACACATCCAGATAAGCATCCAGCGCCTGCGAAGCCTGGCTATCGCCAGCAAGGTCCAGGCACATGGCCGCAACTTCTGCCGTACAGAAATGATCATCGCGCTTGGAGCGCCGCAGGCGGTAGCGCGACATCTGCTCGGCTTGCAGGCTCAACACCGGGAAGCGGTCCAGGTACGGGCTTTTGCGGAACATCTTGCGCGCTTCGGTCCAGGTGGCATCCAGCAGGATGAACAGTGGACGCTTGCCCGGCTCGCGCACCACCTCGCTGACCACCCGCTCCTGGGCAACGAATTCGCCCGGAAAAACGATATAGGGCTGCCAGCGCGGGTCATCGAGCAAGGCCAGCAGGCGCTCGTCAACCGCGGTGCGCAACCAGCCGAAGGCCCAGGTGTCTTCAATCAGGTCGGCAATCAACCAGCCGGTGTTGGTGGGTTTCAGCGGCTCGGTGTCGTGCATCAGCAGGCACACACCCGCGTCAGCCTGCACCCTAGGCTTCCAGGCACACAGGCAATGGGTGGCGATGACCCGGCAATCCGGGCAACGCTCGGCACGCGAGCCACGGGCGATGAAAGGCTTGTTGCTGCGGGCCAGGCGTTCGGCGCGCAGACGCGCTACCGCATGGCTCATGCCGGCAGGCCTCTGGACAGATTGAAAATGGGCACAAGGATGACTCGGAGAAAACAAGGCGGCCAGTCTACCAGAACAGGTGGCAATTGCTGTGCAGCCGGCAATGCGCTCCTTATAATCGGGTTTCTACCGTGCCGGTCCTCGCCACGCGCAATTTTACGGAACACCGTTGACCCGCGCATGTCAAAGCGCCAGTCATCGAACCAGGAGAGATTCATGCTGCGCCTTATCGCCCCCGCCCTGAGCCTGCTGCTCGCCCTGCCTCTGGCAGCCCAGGCGGCATCCAAGCAGGATTACGACCTGAACACCCTGCTGCAGAAGGTCGCCAAAGAGAGCAGCGTCGGCACCCCACGCGCAATCAACGAGGACATTCTCGATCAGGGTTACACCGTTGAAGGCAAGGCACTGGTCAACCATCTGAGCGTACGCCAGAGCCACGCAGCGCGCATGCAGGCCAACCCTGAGCAGGTGCGCAGCCAGCTCGGCGACAGCGTGTGCCGCAACAACGGCTTCCGCAACCTGATGTCCAAGGGTGCCGTCATGGTCTACCGCTTCACGGTCTACAAGACCAACCAGCCCGTCATGGACCAGGCCTTCGACAACGCCAGCTGCGTGGCCGGCAACAAGAAGAAGTAAGCACAGCGACGACGCTACGCCTTTTCGTCCTCATGAGCGTGCCAGCGCCCTTCAACGTCATCGGCGCGCATCTCCGCCAACAGCGCCTGCAAGTATCGCGACCGGCACTCCAGCCCCGACAGCCTGCGGCGGCACTCGGCTTCAAGGCTCAGGTGATGCACCTGGGCCGCATTCTCCAGCTGCTGGTAGAGCTGCCAGTCCACTTCGATGACCAAGCGATGCATACCGCCACCTCCTGCATCGACACGTTTCACTCTACCAGTTAACCAAACCCGTGCTGCCGATGGCCGCAGGCCGACAGGCGGCTGCGCCGAACACCTCGGCACGATCGGGCGCAAGGGTCTAGATTGAGGTCAGAGGTATTGGTGCAGAAGGAGACGTCGCATGCCTTACCATTCGAATGAACTGCTGTTCAGCCACTTCCGCGACAACAATATCGACCTGAGCAATATCGAAGCACAACTGCAACTGGTTGCCCCCAACAGCCCCAACCTGCCGCTCTACCGCGACATGATGCTGACCATCCTGCGCATGGCCCATGACGACAGCGACCGCTGGAGCGCCAAGATCACCCTGCAGGCCCTGCGCGAACTGGACCAGTCGTTCCGGACCCTGCAGCGCTACAAGGGCCGACGCAAAGTGACCGTGTTCGGCTCGGCACGCACCCCGCTGGAGCATCCGATGTACGCCCTGGCCCGCGAGCTGGGCGCCACTCTGGCGCGCTCCGACCTGATGGTTATCACCGGCGCCGGCGGCGGCATCATGGCGGCCGCCCACGAAGGCGCCGGCAGCGAGCACAGCCTGGGCTTCAACATCACCTTACCCTTCGAACAACATGCCAACCCGACGGTGAACGGTACCGACAAACTACTGCCGTTCCACTTTTTCTTCATTCGCAAGCTGTTCTTCGTCAAGGAGGCCGATGGCCTGGTGCTGTGCCCTGGCGGCTTCGGCACCCTGGATGAAGCGCTGGAGGTACTGACCTTGATCCAGACCGGCAAGAGCCCACTGGTGCCGGTGGTGCTACTGGATTCGCCGGGCGGGAGCTTCTGGCACGACTGCCTGGACTTCATCAGCCGCCAGTTGGAAGAAAACCGCTACATCCTGCCCAGCGACCTGAAGCTGGTGCGCCTGGTGCACAGCGCTGACGAGGCGGTTGAGGAAATCAACCAGTTCTACAGCAACTACCACTCCAGCCGCTGGCTGAAGAGCCAGTTCGTGATCCGCATGCACCATGCGCTCAGCGAGGCGGCGTTGTATGACATTCAGGAAGGGTTTGCCGATTTGCGCCTGAGTGGCAAATATCACCAGCAAGCGGATAGCAGCGCCGAGCACGAAGTTGGCAATTACAGCCACCTGACCCGCCTGTCATTCGCCTTCAACGGCCGGGATCAGGGCCGCTTGCGTGAGCTGGTGGATTTCATCAACCTGCCGGAGAACTGGGCCAAGCCACAACCCATGCATACCACGCAGAGGGCCAGGCAGGCGCTGAAAGTGAGTTGATGCTTTTCTATAACAGCTCGCGTGATACCTGCAGGAGCAACCTTAGGCTGTTTGCTCCTGCACATGATCGGTTGTTGGGCGCAGACCTTCGTAGGAGCGGGTTTACCCGCGAAAGGGCCTGACCTGCTGCCCAATCTCCCCGGTCATTCACCGGCGCAGCCGCCACCGTATTCGCGGGTGAACCCGCTCCTACCAGTGGTTGGACGCAGACCGTCGTAGGAGCGGGTTTACCCGCGAAAGGGCCTGACCTGCTGGCCAATTTCCCTGGTCATTCGCTGTCGCAGCCGCCACCGCATTCGCGGGTGAACCCGCTCCTACCCCGTGGTTGGACTCAGACCGTCGTAGGAGCGGGTTTACCCGCGAAAAGGCCTGACCTGCTGGCCAATTTCCCTGGTCATTCACCGTCGCAGCCGCCACCGCATTCGCGGGTGAACCCGCTCCTACAATGGAATGGAGACAGCCTGGGGCATTTGGCAAAACAGATTATCCGCTACGGGCACGTGCCACTGTGGTTTAGAGCGTCAATAATCGTCGAGATCACGCCCGCTGAGCAGACGACCGATCATGTCCATAGGGAACCCACGGTAAGCCAGGAACCGGGTCTGCTGGGCGCGGCTGCGCGGATCTTGCGGGCGCTGCCCGGCAAACTTGCGCTGCCACACGTCGCACATACGCTCGCCCCAATTCACCTCGCTTTCACGCAGGGCCTGGTCGATATCTGCACGCGCCAAACCACGCTGACACAGCTCTTCGCGAATACGCGCAGGGCCATAGCCAGAGCCGGAACGATAACGAATGAAACTCTCGAGGTAGCGGGCTTCACTAAGCAGCCCTTCTTCGGCGAGGCGATCGAGTTCAGGCTCGATCAACTCGTCCGAAGCGCCGCGCTGACGCAACTTGCGCGTCAGCTCGACTCGACCGTGCTCACGTCGTGCGAGCAGGTCCATGGCTGTCCGCCGGATGGCGACGGGGGTGTCGAGTACGGCAGACATATTGGGCTATCTACTGCGCAATCAATAACCGGCGTCAGCGTCGGCCATGTCATCGGCATCAGCTTCGGCAGCAGCAGCTTTGCCGGCTTCAGCAGCAGCACCCGCTTTCAGCAACTTCTCACGAATCTGCTTCTCGATCTCGGCACCAATAGCCGGGTTCTCAGCCAGGTACTTGGCAGCGTTGGCTTTGCCTTGACCGATCTTGTTGCCTTGGTAGGCGTACCAGGCGCCGGACTTCTCGACCAAGCCCTGAGATACCCCCAGATCAATGATCTCGCCGTTACGGTAGATACCTTTCCCATAAAGAATCTGGAACTCAGCCTGACGGAACGGAGGCGAGACCTTGTTCTTGACGATCTTGACGCGGGTTTCGCTGCCGACCACTTCGTCGCCTTCCTTGACCGCGCCGGTACGGCGGATGTCCAGACGGACCGAAGCATAGAACTTCAGGGCGTTACCACCGGTAGTGGTTTCCGGGCTGCCGAACATCACACCGATCTTCATACGGATCTGGTTGATGAAGATGACCAGGCAGTTCGCGTTCTTGATGTTACCGGTGATCTTACGCAGCGCCTGGGACATCAGGCGGGCCTGCAGGCCCACATGCATGTCACCCATCTCGCCTTCGATCTCGGCCTTCGGTACCAGCGCCGCAACGGAGTCGACAATGATCACGTCGACCGCGTTGGAACGCACCAGCATGTCGGTGATTTCAAGGGCCTGCTCACCGGTGTCCGGCTGCGAAACCAGCAGGTCATCGACGTTGACGCCCAGCTTGCCGGCGTACTCAGGGTCAAGGGCATGTTCGGCGTCGACGAAGGCGCAGGTAGCACCGTTCTTCTGCGCTTCAGCGATGACAGACAGGGTCAGCGTGGTCTTACCCGACGATTCCGGGCCGTAGATCTCGACGATACGGCCTTTTGGCAGACCGCCGATGCCCAGTGCGATATCCAGCCCCAGCGAGCCGGTGGAGATGGCCGGAATGCCTTGACGCTCATGGTCACCCATGCGCATGACCGCGCCTTTACCGAATTGGCGTTCGATCTGACCCAGGGCCGCAGCCAAGGCGCGCTTCTTGTTGTCGTCCATTGAAATCCTCACGTGTTCGACTTGGCCCTGACGGCCGGAATACCTGTATAAGTAGCCAGTATTATTCCACAGGCAGACGCCCGCGCAAACCCCTGTCGTCGATTTACTCGGCACCAAGCTGTAACAAGCCGTCTAACGCGGCGATCACCGTCTGTCGGCGCACCGCCTCGCGGTCACCGTCGAACTGCCGACGTTCGCTGAATACCCGGTCGCCATCACCCCAGGCCAGCCACACAGTGCCCACCGGTTTGGCTGGCGAGCCGCCGTCCGGCCCGGCCACACCACTCACCGCCACGGCGAAGCGTGCGCCACTGGCGGCCTGAGCCCCACGAACCATGGCTTCGACCACTTCCTGGCTGACTGCCCCCACCTGACCGAACAACGCTTCAGGCACCCCCAGCTGGCGGGTTTTCTGGGCATTGGAATAGGTGACGTATCCGGCTTCGAACCAGGCCGAGCTGCCAGGTATGCGGGTAATGGCTTCAGCAATGCCACCACCGGTGCAGGATTCGGCGGTAGTCACCTGCGCATTGAATCGGCGCAGGTGTTCACCCAGGCGGGTGGCGAGCGTGGTGATCGGGTCCATGTGGGTGCTCCTTGAGGGCGGCTCTCTACCCTATCACCCTGCTTCGGGCTCTGGCTCAGGAAACTTTCAGGCTGGCCCGGGCGATTTCGCTGAACGCCAGTTCGTCACGCTGCCCCAACCGCGGCAGCCCCTCAGGCCACTCCCGGCTCCAGTCGAAGCCGCCCAGCGTGCGCATGTCCTCGATTGCCGAACGCCACCAGACCACCTTGCACGCGCGCTGGTAATCATCACCACTCATCACACTGCCGTAGAGCAACTTGCGGCCGATGCCACGCAACTCCCGGGGTACATGCTTGAGGCTCCATTTTACCGAGAGCCGAGCCAACCACGAGGGCACCGGGCGATGCGCCGGCACCTTCAGGGCCAGACCTGGCATCTTCGAATGAAAATGCTCGCCATGCCGGGCAAAGAAGATTTCTAGAATGGCATGCACGTACTGCTTCATCGCAAAGTAATGGCTGATCACGCCGCGCGCCTCGTTGATCGGCGCGCCATGCAATTCGAAGGAAAAGGCGATCTGCTCGATCGTATGCAAGTCACGGGCATACGGCGTCCAGTCGTCAATCCGGACGATGGCGCGCTCGGCGATGCCAACGTTGTCGCGGGTAAAGCCCATCACACCGCTGTTACACAGCCGCAGGGCATCGGCCGGTGCTTCGCCCGACTCCGCAAGCCCCTCGACGAAGCTGCGGTAATAGCTGCTGCGCGAGGCCTCGGCCCAGCTCATTTCCACCTCGTCGACCAAGAATTGCCCGACATCGACCTGGCTGAACAGCTTTTGCGGCGACTGCAGAAATACCGTATCGGTATCGATGAACACGGTCTTGTCCGCCCACTGCCCGGCCTGGGCAATGGCGCAGGCCTTGCGCCGATGGGTGTAGCCGCCGTCGCCGGCCCAGGCCTGCAAGGTCTGCTCGTCCAGTGCGATCACTTCCACCGGCCAGCCGGCAAAAGCCTGTGGCTGGTCGGTAAGCACGCGGATCACCGGCAGCTCAGCCGGCTTGCAACGGGCCAGGGCGGTGAGGATGCTGAGTTTTGCCTCCAGCTGATAGATCCGGCGCTCGCCATAAAGGAGGTAGATCAGCTGTTGCGTTACATAAGGGACAGGGCTGGACACATTCATCGTGCAGGTCACGGCTAGGGGCATTCATCGAGGGGCGCGCATTCTAGAGGGTTACGCGGCCCAGCTCCACCATTGCCCGCCAGACTGCGCGCATGCCCCAAAGCACGCGCCTGCATCGCAACGAAAAAGCCTGTACCATTACGGGTTTACCATCGCCAACCAGATCCCCCCTGTAAGGCCCTGAATGTCAGATCTTTCCGCACACACCCCGATGATGCAGCAGTACTGGAAGCTGAAGAACCAGCACCCGGACCAGCTGATGTTCTACCGCATGGGCGACTTCTACGAGATCTTCTACGAAGATGCGAAAAAGGCCGCGAAACTGCTGGATATCACCCTGACCGCCCGCGGTCAGTCGGCCGGCCAGTCCATCCCCATGTGCGGGATTCCGTTCCATTCGCTGGAAGGCTACCTGGCCAAGCTGGTCAAGCTCGGCGAGTCGGTGGTGATCTGTGAGCAGATCGGCGACCCCGCCACCAGCAAGGGCCCGGTGGAGCGCCAGGTGGTGCGCATCATCACCCCGGGTACGGTCAGTGACGAGGCACTGCTCGACGAGCGCCGCGACAACCTTATTGCAGCATTGCTCGGTGACGAGCGCCTGTTCGGCCTGGCGGTACTGGACATCACCAGCGGCAATTTCAGCGTGCAGGAGATCAAGGGCTGGGAAAACCTGCTGGCCGAACTCGAGCGCCTGAACCCGGTCGAGCTGTTGATCCCCGACGACTGGCCACGGGACCTGCCTGCGGAGAAACGCCCAGGCGCCCGCCGCCGCGCACCCTGGGACTTCGACCGCGACTCGGCACGCAAGGCCCTGTGCCAGCAGTTCGCGACCAAGGACCTCAAGGGCTTCGGCTGCGACAAACTGACCCTGGCCATCGGCGCCGCCGGCTGCCTGCTGACCTACGCCAAGGAAACCCAGCGCACCGCCCTGCCGCACCTGCGCAGCCTGCGCCACGAGCGTCTGGACGATACGGTCATCCTCGATGGGGCCAGCCGGCGCAACCTGGAGCTGGACATCAACCTGGCCGGCGGGCGCGACAACACCCTGCAATCGGTGATCGACCGCTGCCAGACCGCCATGGCCAGCCGCCTGCTGAGCCGCTGGCTGAACCGCCCGCTGCGCGACCTCAAGGTGCTGCAAGCACGCCAGGACTCGATCCGCTGCCTGCTCGACAGCTACCGCTTCGAGAAGCTGCAGCCGCAGTTGAAGGAAATTGGCGATATCGAGCGGATCCTCGCCCGGATTGGCCTGCGCAATGCCCGCCCGCGCGACCTGGCACGCCTGCGCGATGCGCTGGGTGCGTTGCCAGAGCTGCAGAACGCCATGACCGAGCTCGAAGCACCGCACCTGGCGCGTCTGGCGGCCATTACCGGTACCTATCCGGAGCTGGCCAGCCTGTTGGAGCGGGCGATCATCGATAACCCGCCGGCGGTGATCCGCGACGGCGGCGTACTGAAGGCCGGCTATGACAACGAACTGGACGAGCTGCTGGCAATCAGCGAGAACGCCGGCCAGTTCCTGATCGACCTGGAAGCCCGAGAAAAGGCTCGCACCGGCCTGGCCAACCTCAAGGTCGGCTACAACCGCGTGCACGGCTACTTCATCGAACTGCCGACCAAGCAGGCCGAACAGGCCCCGGGCGACTACATCCGCCGCCAGACCCTCAAAGGCGCCGAGCGCTTCATCACCCCGGAGCTGAAGGCGTTCGAGGACAAGGCATTGTCGGCCAAGAGCCGCGCCCTGGCCCGCGAGAAGATGCTCTACGACGCGCTGCTGGAAACCCTGATCAGCCACCTGGCGCCGCTGCAGGACAGCGCCGCCGCGCTGGCCGAGCTGGATGTGCTCAGCAACTTGGCCGAGCGCGCACTGAACCTCGACCTTAACTGCCCACGCTTCGTCGACGAGCCTTGCCTGCGCATCGAGCAGGGCCGCCACCCGGTGGTGGAGCAGGTGCTGACCACGCCGTTCGTGGCCAACGACCTGGGCCTGGACAACAGTACGCGCATGCTGATCATCACCGGCCCGAACATGGGCGGTAAGTCGACCTACATGCGCCAGACCGCCCTGATCGTGCTGCTGGCGCACATCGGCAGCTTCGTGCCGGCAGCCAGCTGCGAGCTGTCGCTGGTCGACCGCATCTTCACCCGCATCGGCTCCAGTGACGACCTGGCCGGCGGGCGCTCGACCTTCATGGTGGAGATGAGCGAAACCGCCAACATCCTGCACAACGCCACCGACCGCAGCCTGGTGCTGATGGACGAAGTGGGCCGCGGCACCAGCACCTTCGACGGCCTGTCGCTGGCCTGGGCTGCCGCTGAGCGCCTGGCCCAGCTGCGTGCCTACACCTTGTTCGCCACCCACTACTTCGAACTGACCGTGCTGCCGGAGAGCGAGCCGCTGGTGGCCAACGTGCACCTGAACGCCACCGAGCACAATGAACGCATCGTGTTCCTGCACCACGTGCTACCCGGCCCTGCCAGCCAAAGCTACGGCCTGGCCGTTGCGCAGCTGGCCGGCGTACCGACGGCAGTGATCCAGCGTGCCCGCGAGCACCTTGGCCGGCTGGAAACCACCAGCCTGCCCCATGAGCAGCCTGCGGCCCACAAGGCCAAGGACGCGCCGCAAGTGCCGCACCAGAGCGACTTGTTTGCCAGCCTGCCTCATCCAGCCATCGAGAAGCTGGGCAAGCTGCAACTGGACGACATGACCCCGCGTCAAGCTATCGAAATGCTATATCAACTAAAGAACCTGTTATAACGGCGCCCATTACAAGCTGGTAGAATCCGCCGCGGTTTGCTGGTGCTGCAGGTTATTAGCCTGGCCTGCAGCCACATACCCGTAAACCGCGCGGCCCTGAGAGGAAGGGCCGCCGCCGTCGCCTGAGGAGAGAATTAGAAATGACCTTCGTCGTCACCGACAACTGCATCAAATGCAAATACACCGACTGCGTGGAAGTCTGTCCGGTGGACTGCTTCTACGAAGGCCCGAACTTCCTGGTCATCCACCCGGACGAGTGCATCGACTGCGCCTTGTGCGAGCCGGAGTGCCCAGCGCAAGCCATCTTCTCGGAAGACGAAGTGCCTTCGGGCATGGAAAACTTCATCGAGCTGAACGCCGAGCTGGCGGAAATCTGGCCTAATATCACCGAGCGTAAGGACGCCCTGCCGGACGCTGAAGAATGGGATGGCAAGCCTGGCAAGATTGCCGACCTGGAGCGCTGATAGCGCCCAGACGCGAAAAAGGCCCTTCGGGGCCTTTTTTGTTTTCCTACAGGCAAAAAAAAGGGGCGGTTTGACCCGCCCACATTTTTTCCGTAGTCCCTGCTTGTCCCAAACATCATCCTGATGAAATCGCTTCTTGCGATGTCCCTGGCCTTCATCCTGAAAGCCTGTGCATGTCCCTGTGCACAGTTCGAATACTAGCGGGTTCAGCCCGGCGAGCAAGCGATGGACCTTGCAAGGTATTTCCGCGGACACATTTACTCACCGGTGAATAAACCATGCTTTTCAATGGGTTGTAAAAAGGCAGCCTTTGGAAACGACTTTGATTTACTGAAGGTTGCATGGAAAGCTTACACAACGAGTAAGCAAAGGCTTACACGCGATGTTACCGGGGTAGCGCGGTACACATTTGATAGATGTCTTGCCAGGTAGCGTATGGGCGCCATGCGCCTCGGGCAATCTGAAGGGCAACTCGCTTTTCGCCACAAACAAAAACGCCCCGAGATGATCGGGGCGTCTTTTGTTACAGCGCTAGCTACTGGAACAATGACTCGCTGGACAGACCATTCTTTTCAAGGATCTCGCGCAAGCGCTTGAGCCCTTCCACCTGGATTTGCCGCACGCGTTCACGGGTAAGGCCGATCTCCAGCCCAACATCCTCCAGGGTACTGCTTTCATGGCCGCGAAGGCCAAAGCGGCGTACAACCACTTCACGCTGCTTGTCGGTCAACTCACCCAGCCACTGATCGATGCTCTGCGACAGGTCGTCATCCTGCAGCAGTTCGCACGGGTCGGTCGGGCGGTCGTCGGTCAGGGTATCGAGCAGGGTCTTGTCCGAATCCGGGCCAAGCGACACGTCTACCGAAGACACCCGCTCGTTCAGGCCGAGCATACGCTTGACCTCGGCGACCGGCTTTTCCAGCAAGGTGGCGATTTCTTCCGGCGAGGGCTCGTGATCGAGTTTCTGCGTCAGCTCGCGCGCGGCGCGCAGGTAGACGTTCAGTTCCTTGACCACGTGGATCGGCAGGCGAATGGTGCGGGTCTGGTTCATGATCGCCCGTTCGATGGTCTGGCGAATCCACCAGGTCGCATAGGTCGAAAAACGGAAACCACGCTCCGGGTCGAACTTCTCGACCGCCCGGATCAGCCCCAGGTTGCCCTCCTCGATCAGGTCGAGCAACGACAGGCCACGGTTCACGTAACGACGGGCAATTTTGACAACCAGGCGCAGGTTGCTTTCGATCATGCGCTTGCGGCCGGCAGGGTCACCCTTTTGCGACAAGCGCGCAAAATGCACTTCTTCTTCCGGCGAAAGCAGCGGCGAGAAACCAATCTCGTTGAGATACAGCTGGGTGGCATCGAGCGCCCTGCTGTAATCGATGTACTTGTGTTGCTTGAGCGAAGAGCCCGATTTGGCCCTCGTCCGAACCGAAGATACAGCAGGTTCGTCTGACACCACATCCGTTTCCAAAACGATACCCGTCTCCATCAGGAGGACGTCATCGTCGATGTCAAACTCCGGCACTTCTTTACTGAGAGCCATTGTTATAATCCTTTGCTGAGTTCGAACTCAGACTCGAGCGGCACCTTTCTCCCTGGCAGCGCTTGAGCCTGTCCCCTCTACATCACAGGAACAGGCTGGGTACAACGGTCAACGACGTGGCAGGAACTGGAGTGGATCGACGGGTTTGCCCTGGCGGCGAATCTCGAAATGCAGCTTCACCCGATCTGTGCCCGTAGACCCCATTTCAGCAATCGACTGCCCTGCCTTGACCTGCTGCCCCTCCCGAACCAACAGCCTGCGGTTATGACCGTAGGCACTGACGTAGGTGTCGCTGTGCTTGATGATGATCAGCTCGCCGTAGCCCCTCAAACCACTCCCGGCATAAACCACCGCACCATCAGACGCAGCAAAAACAGGCTGTCCCAAATCACCGGCGATATCAATGCCTTTATTCAAACTACCGTTTGAAGCGAATTTTCCAATCAGTACACCGTTGGCAGGCCAGGTCCACCCACCTACCGCGCGCTCTGCGGCTGGTACGGTAGCAACCACAGGGGCAGGGGCGGAAGGCGCCGACGTGGCCGGTTTGCTGGTGCTGGCAGGCGCCGTGGCAGTGCTGCCCACAGGCCGCCGCGTGACCGTGGTGCGGCTTGACGAGGACGGGCTGGACACCACCGTGGTGCGGCTGCTGGAACCGCTGCTGAAACGAATCGCTTGGCCCGGGCGGATGGTATAAGGCGCCTGAATGCCATTGCGTGCAGCCAGCTCCTTGTAGTCCCAGCCATAACGGAAGGCGATGGAGAACAGGGTGTCGCCTGGCTTGACGATGTATTGCCCAGAAGTCACCGCCGGGCGCTTGGGCACGGTGTTGTTGCGGTCGACCACCCGCGCGCTGTTGCTGCTGGTGCTTGAGCAACCCACCAGAAGCGAGCCCATGGCCAATGCAATCACCAGAAGCTTGAAACCCGACCCGTCCTTGCGCTGCCGAATGACTGTGTGACCCACCCGCGCTCCCCTCATGGTGCCGAAAATCGATATGAAGACAAGAAATGCAATATTGTTGCAATTATAACCAAGCCAGCCGGTAATGGCAGACGGGTACAAAAGACGGGCATAAAACCCCGGTGCACGCTGTGCGTCAGCGCTTCGCACCGCCTGATAGACAGGGCGAAGCGACAAGAATTCGCCACCGGCACAAAAATACACCGCGCCTCATGCCCGCACAGCTCGGATCAACAGGCCTCAGGCCAGGGGACCATTGAGCAGCGGCACGAAACGCACAGCCCCCAGTACCCGACGGGAGAATCCATGCTCCTCGCGCACGATCAGCATCAGTTGCTGCGCTTCGCCGGCCGGCCCTACCGGGATGACCATGCGCCCACCGGGTGCCAGTTGGTCGAGCAGTGCCTGTGGCACTTCCGGCGCCACGGCGGTGACGATGATGCCGTTGTACGGCGCAAGCGCCGGCCAACCCTCACAACCGTCACCCCAGCGGAAGACCACGTTGCGCAGGTTAAGCTCCACCAGGCGCTCTTTGGCCCGGTCCTGCAGTACCTTGATGCGCTCTACCGAAAACACTCGCTCGACCAGCTGGGCCAGGATCGCCGTCTGGTAGCCCGAACCGGTGCCAATCTCCAGCACCTTGTCCAGCGGCCCGGCCTCGAGCAACAACTCGCTCATGTGAGCAACCATGAACGGCTGGGAGATGGTCTGGTTGTGGCCGATCGGCAGCGCGGTGTCTTCGTAAGCCCGATGCGCCAGCGCCTCGTCGACGAACAGGTGGCGCGGCGTACGACGGATCACGTCGAGCACCTTGGTGTTCGAAACCCCCTCTTCGCACAAGCGCTGGATCAGCCGCTCCCGGGTACGCTGAGAGGTCATGCCGATGCCACGCCGCAGCATATCGTCCTCACGCATCAAAGCAGGCCCTCCAGCCATCCATCGAGCTGCTCGAAGGCATCATTGAAGGTGCGGTCGAGCTGCAACGGGGTAATCGATACGTAGCCTTGCATCACCGCGTGGAAGTCGGTGCCCGGGCCGCCGTCCTCGGCATCACCGGCCACGGCAATCCAGTAGCCTTCCTTGCCACGCGGGTTGACCACCTTGGTGGGCGCCGCCGCCCGCGCCCGGTGACCGAGACGGGTGAGCTGGATGCCACGGATGTGCTCCAGCGGCAAGTTGGGAATATTGACGTTGAGTACGGTGCGTGGCGGCAACACCAGGCGCGACTGTGCCTCGACCAGACGACGGGCGATATAGGCCGCAGTCGGCAGGTTGTCCGGCTGGCGCGACAACAGCGAGAACGCCAGCGAGGTACCGCCGAGGAAGCGGCCTTCCAGCGCCGCAGCGACCGTTCCCGAATACAGCACGTCATCGCCCAGGTTGGCACCGAGGTTGATCCCCGACACGACCATGTCCGGCATCTGCGGCAACAGCCCATTGAGCCCCAGGTGCACGCAGTCGGTCGGCGTGCCGTTGAGGCTGATGAAGCCATTGGCCAAGGTCTGCGGATGCAGTGGCCGGTCCAGCGTCAGCGAACTGCTGGCGCCGCTCTTGTCTTGATCCGGGGCGATCACCGCGCACTCGGCATAATCCGCCAGCGCAGCGTGCAGCGCGGCGATGCCAGGTGCGGTAACACCGTCGTCATTCGAAATCAGAATACGCATGGGCTGTCCGTCTGCCCTGCCGACACCAGATCCACGACTTCACGCACCACCACGGTGGCGAAGCATCCGGCCGGCAGGACGAATTCCAGTTGCAGGATATCAGGCTCGGGATAATGCCACGTCAGGCCGCCAATAGGGAGCCGCAGAATTCGCCGTTCGTGATCCATGCCCGCCTGGGCCAGCCACTGGCAAAGTGCCGGCTGACGTGCGCCGATAGCGTTTTCCAGCTGCGCAGGCGCACCGCCAGCAGGTGAAGCGCCCTCCCCCCACATCGGGCCGGTTGGATGCAAGTCGAGAATCGCCAGGCGCGGGTCGGCACATTCCGCCTCACCCGCCGGGAAGAAACTGCGGCTGTCGGTGAACGCCAGCAGGTCGCCGACCTGGGCTCGGGCCCAGCTACCGTCAGCCACACGCGCAGCCAGCAACTGATTGAACAGGTAGCTGCGCCCGGCCGAAAGCAGCCGCGAACGCACGTTGCGCTGTTCAGGCAAAGCCTTGCGCGCGGCCCAATCGAGGGCCTCATGGACGTTGCCACCCCCGTGCCCGAAGCGCTGGGTGCCGAAATAGTTGGGCACACCTTGCTGCCTCAGCTGCTCCAGGCGGGCATCCACCGCCTGGTGATCGGCAGCCAGGGCGGTCAGGCGCAAGGTGAACCCGTTGGCCGAATGCGCGCCGCGCTGCAGTTTGCGCTGGTGACGCACCTGCTTGAGCACACGCAGGCTGGCATCCTCGGCACGCGACAGATCCGGGTCGGCCTTGCCCGGCAGGTGCAGGCTGAACCACTGGCGGGTCAGCGCCTGGCGGTCCTTCAGGCCGGCGTAGCTGATGCTGCGCACCGGCACGCCAGCGGCGCGGGCGAGGCGCCGGGCAGCTTCTTCAGTGTTCAGATCACGCTTCTCGACCCACAGCCACAGGTGCTCGCCTTGGCCCGATAGCGGTATATCCAGGACTTCGTCAACCTGAAAGTCTTCGGCGACCGCTTTGAGGATGGCGGTGCCCAGGGGTTCGCCCGATGCGCGCGGGCCCAGCAGTTCCAGTTCGGTCATGCTGGCAGCAGCAGGGCGACCGAATGCACGGCAATGCCCTCCTCGCGGCCGGTAAAGCCAAGCTTCTCTGTGGTAGTGGCCTTGACGTTGACCTGGTCGAGCTCGACCTGCAGGTCTTCGGCGATCAGCTGGCGCATGGTTTCGATGTGTGGGGCCATTTTCGGTGCCTGGGCGACGATGGTGGCGTCAACGTTGCCGACCTTCCAGCCCTTGGCCTTGACGATGCCGACCACATGGCGCAGCAGCACGCGGCTGTCAGCCCCCTTGAACTGCGGGTCAGTGTCAGGGAAGTGCTTGCCGATGTCGCCCAGCGCCGCAGCGCCAAGCAAGGCATCGCTCAGGGCGTGCAGCAGCACGTCACCGTCGGAGTGGGCCAGCAGGCCGTATTTGTGGGGGATACGCACCCCGCCCAGGGTAATGAAATCACCGTCGCAAAAACGGTGCACATCGTAGCCGTGGCCAATACGCATAAGAAAACGCCCTGAATGAGTCAGGGCGTGATTCTACCTGCTTTGCAGGGGATTTGTGGGATTGGGGCTGCTGTGCAGCCCTTCGCGGGCACGCCCGCTCCCACAGGAGGCGTTAAACCCGCCCCAGTGCCACCGCATGATGGCGCAGGTGTTCCTCGATGAAGCTGGCAATGAAGTAGTAGCTATGGTCATAACCCGGCTGCATACGCAGGGTCATTTCATGGCCACCTTTGCGTGCCGCCTGCTCCAGCGCTTCAGGCTTGAGTTGCTTCTCGAGGAAGTCGTCACGGTCGCCCTGGTCCACCAGCAACGGCGGGCATTGGCCAGCAGGGGTTTCGGCCAGCAGCACACTGGCATCCCACTCACGCCAGCGTCCACGGTCTTCACCCAGGTAGCGGCTGAAGGCCTTCTCGCCCCACGGACAATCCATCGGATTGCTGATCGGCGAGAATGCCGACACCGAGCGGTAGCGCCCCGGATTGCGCAAGGCGCACACCAGCGCGCCATGCCCACCCATGGAGTGGCCGCTGATGCTGCGCTCGCCCGACGCCGGGAAGTGCGCCTCGATCAGGGCTGGCAACTCCTCCACCACGTAGTCGTGCATGCGGTAGTGCTGGGCCCAGGGTTGCTGGGTGGCGTTGAGGTAGAAGCCAGCACCCAGGCCGAAGTCCCAAGCGCCGTCCGGGTCGCCCGGCACCTGCTCGCCACGCGGGCTGGTATCGGGGGCAACGATGATCAGCCCCAGCTCGGCGGCCAGACGCTGGGCGCCGGCCTTCTGCATGAAGTTCTCGTCGGTGCAGGTGAGGCCGCTGAGCCAGTACAGCACCGGCAGCTTTTCGCCCTGCTCGGCCTGCGGCGGCAGGTACACCGCGAACACCATATCGCAACCCAGCACCTTGGACTGATGCCGGTAACGCTTGTGCCAGCCGCCGAAGCTCTTCTGGCAGGAGATGTTATCCAGGCTCATGGCAGACCTCAGAAGTGGATCACGCTACGGATGCTCTTGCCTTCATGCATCAGGTCGAAGGCCTTGTTGATGTCTTCCAGACCCATCGTGTGGGTGATGAAGGTGTCCAGCGGGATCTCGCCTTTCTCGGACATTTCCACGTAGCTCGGCAGCTCGCTGCGGCCACGCACGCCGCCGAACGCCGAACCACGCCAAACCCGACCGGTAACCAGCTGGAACGGACGCGTGGAAATTTCCTGGCCGGCACCGGCCACACCGATGATGACCGACTCACCCCAGCCCTTGTGGCAGCATTCCAGGGCGGCGCGCATCAGTTGAACGTTGCCGATGCACTCGAAGGAGAAGTCCACGCCACCATCGGTGAGGTCGACGATCACTTCCTGGATCGGGCGATCGTAGTCTTTCGGGTTGACGCAATCGGTGGCACCCAACTGGCGGGCGATTTCGAACTTGGCCGGGTTGATGTCGATGGCGATGATACGCGAGGCCTTGGCCTTGACCGCACCGATCACGGCCGACAGGCCGATGCCACCGAGGCCGAAGATGGCCACGGTATCACCGGGCTTGACCTTGGCAGTGTTGAGCACCGCGCCGATACCGGTGGTGACGCCGCAACCCAGCAGGCAGACCTTTTCCAGGGGTGCTTCTTTCTGGATCTTGGCCACGGAAATTTCCGGCAGCACGGTGTATTCGGAGAACGTCGAGGTGCCCATGTAGTGGAACAGCTGCTGGCCCTTGTACGAGAAGCGCGTGGTGCCGTCCGGCATCAGGCCCTTGCCCTGGGTGGCGCGGATGGCCTGGCACAGGTTGGTCTTGCCCGAGAGGCAGAACTTGCACTTGCCGCATTCCGGGGTGTACAGCGGGATGACGTGGTCACCCACGGCGAGCGAGGTCACCCCCTCGCCTACCGCTTCGACGATGGCACCGCCTTCGTGGCCGAGGATCGACGGGAAGATACCTTCCGGGTCAGCACCGGAGAGGGTATAGGCATCGGTGTGGCAGACACCGCTGGCGACCACGCGCAGCAGCACTTCACCGGCCTTTGGCATGGCCACGTCGACTTCGACGATTTCCAGGGGTTTCTTGGCTTCGAAGGCTACGGCAGCACGGGACTTGATCATCAAAGGTCTCCAGACAGTGGATCGATTCAGTCATGCAGTGTAATTCAGCGCCTTTTGATGAATAATCAGGCCAAAGACAAAACATTATTGCCACACAGGGATAATCGATGAGCAGCCGATGGGAAGGCATCGACGAATTTGTCGCCGTGGCCGAATCGGGCCAGTTCACTGCCGCCGCCGAACGCCTGGGGGTTTCCTCATCGCACATCAGCCGGCAGATCGCCCGGCTGGAGGACCGCCTGCAAACGCGTCTGCTGTATCGCAGCACCCGCCGTGTAGCCCTGAGCGAAGCGGGGCAGACCTTCCTGCAGCATTGCCAACGCTTGCAGGATGGCCGTGAGGAAGCGCTGCGCGCCATGGGCGACCTGGCCAGCGAACCCAAGGGCTTGTTGCGCATGACGTGCGCAGTGGCCTACGGCGAGCGCTTCATCGTGCCGCTGGTGACGCGATTCATGGCGCTGTACCCGCAGTTGCGCGTGGATGTGGAGCTGAGCAACCACACCCTCGACCTGCTGCATGAAGGCATGGACCTGGCCATCCGCCTGGGCCGCCTGGCCGACTCTCGCTTGGTGGCTACCCGCCTGGCGCCAAGGCGCATGTACCTGTGTGCCTCGCCGGCCTATCTTGAGCGCTATGGCCGGCCACACAGCCTGTCGGAGCTGGCGCGGCACAATTGCCTGGTGGGGAGTTCGGACTTGTGGGCGCTACAGCAGGATGGCCGTGAGATCAGCCAGCGGGTACAGGGTAACTGGCGCTGCAACAGTGGCCAGGCAGTGCTGGATGCGGCGCTGCAAGGGATCGGGTTGTGCCAGTTGCCGGATTACTACGTGCTGGAACACCTGAACAGTGGTGCGCTGGTGTCGCTGCTGGAGTCGCACCAACCGCCGAATACGGCGGTGTGGGCGCTGTATCCGCAGCAGAGGCACCTGTCGCCGAAGGTAAGGCGGCTGGTGGATTACCTGAAGGAGGGGTTGGCGGGGTTGCCGGAATATCGTTTCGGCTGACGGGATGTGCTGCATGTACTGGCCTCTTCGCGGGTGAACCCGCTCCTACGACGGCCTGCGTCCAACCACCGGTGTGTGTCTACCACCGTGTAGGAGCGGGTTTACCCGCGAATACGGTGGCGGCGGCAACGGTGGACGGCGGGTAGGGATTGGCCAGCAGGCCCGGCCCTTTCGCGGGTGAACCCGCTCCTACGACGGTCTGTGTCCAACCACCGAAGCCTGTGTAGGAGCGGGTTTACCCGCGAATACGGCGGCGGCGGCAACGGGGAACGGCGGGTGGGGATTGGCCAGCAGGCCCGGCCCTTTCGCGGGTGAACCCGCTCCTACGACGGTCTGTGTCCAACCACCGATGCAATCCAGTGTAGGAGCGGGTTTACCCGCGAAAAGGCCAGCCCAGGAGAGCGCTCAGCGTTTACCCGCCCAGCGCTGGCGCAACCATTCGAGATCTTCGGGCCGGGTCACCTTTATGTTGTCACTGCGCCCTTCCACCAGCCGCGGCGCCTGACCGGACCATTCGATGGCCGAAGCTTCATCGGTCACCACCACATCCGACACCAGGCACTCAGCCAGCGCCCGGTGCAACGCTCCAAGGCGGAACATCTGCGGTGTGTACGCCTGCCAGATCGTGCTGCGGTCCACGGTAGCACTCACCCGGCCATGGCTGTCGGCACGCTTGAGGGTGTCGCGCGCCGGCACCGCCAGCAGGCCACCCACCGGGTCGTCCGCCAGCTCCGACAACAGCTTGTCCAGGTCGCTGCGCGCCAGGTTCGGCCGCGCAGCATCGTGCACCAGCACCCAGTCGCTATCCCCCGCCCCCTGGGCATGCAGCACCAGCAAGGCGTTAAGCACCGAGTCAGCGCGTTCACGCCCGCCCGCCGCGCACTGGATGCGTGGGTCGCTGGCGCAGCGCAGGCCAGGCCAGTACGGGTCGTCTTCGGCAATGCTGACCACCACGCCCTTAAGCGCCGGGTGGCCAAGAAAACAGTCGAGGCTGTGCTCGAGAAGGGTCTGCCCAGCCAGCTCCAGGTATTGCTTGGGGCGGTCGGCAGCCATGCGGGCACCTACACCCGCCGCAGGGATCACGGCCCAGAAGGCCGGTAAGGTATCGATCATTTCTGTGGCAACTGGAAGAGGGTTTCGCCCTCTTTGACCATCCCCAATTCATGGCGGGCCCGTTCTTCAACGGTCTCCATGCCTTTTTTGAGCTCTAGCACTTCAGCATCGAGCACACGATTACGTTCGAGCAAGCGCTCGTTTTCGGCATGCTGATCGGCAATCTGCTGCTTCAGTTCGGTCACTTGCGCCAGGCTGCCGTTACCCACCCACAGGCGGTACTGCAGGCCACCCAACAGCAAGAGCAGAACGAGGAACAACCAATAGGGACTGCGCATCACGTTATCCAGGTTAAAAAGGCTGCCGCGTACTTTTTACTTCGGGGCCTCGAATAGCACGAAGCCTGGCCGAGGCCAGGCTTCGTCGACAGAAACCCGTTAGTACGTAGGAAAGTTCAGTACGAACGTTCCTACAACTCCGGCTGCTGCCTTTTTACCATCTCTTGCTTAGCCGCGAAACTCGGCACGACCGCGGTAAACCGCTTTGGCGCCCAGTTGCTCTTCGATGCGCAGCAGCTGGTTGTACTTGGAAACGCGGTCGGAACGGCACAGCGAGCCCGTCTTGATCTGGCCAGCAGCAGTACCCACAGCCAGGTCGGCAATGGTCGAGTCTTCGGTTTCACCGGAACGGTGCGAGATCACTGCAGTGTAACCAGCAGCCTTGGCCATCTGGATGGCTTCCAGGGTTTCGGTCAGCGAGCCGATCTGGTTGAACTTGATCAGGATCGAGTTACCGATGCCCTTCTCGATGCCTTCCTTGAGGATCTTGGTGTTGGTCACGAACAGGTCGTCACCGACCAGCTGGACTTTTTCACCGATCTTGTCAGTGAGGATTTTCCAGCCAGCCCAGTCGGACTCGTCCAGGCCGTCTTCGATCGAAATGATCGGGAAACGCTCGGTCAGGCCTTTCAGGTAGTCGGCGAAGCCTTCGGCGTCGAACGACTTGCCTTCGCCGGACAGGTTGTACTTGCCGTCTTCGTAGAATTCGGAAGCCGCGCAGTCCAGGGCCAGGGTCACGTCGGTGCCCAGCTTGTAGCCGGCTTTTTCGACAGCTTCAGCGATGGCTCCCAGGGCGTCTTCGTTGGATGCCAGGTTAGGGGCGAAACCACCTTCATCACCTACGGCGGTGTTCAGGCCACGGGCCTTCAGGACGGCCTTGAGGTGGTGGAAGATTTCGGTACCCATGCGCAGGCCGTCAGAGAAGGTCTTGGCGCCAACCGGCTGAACCATGAACTCCTGGATGTCGACGTTGTTGTCGGCGTGCTCGCCACCGTTGATGATGTTCATCATCGGAACCGGCATCGAGTACTGGCCCGGGGTGCCGTTCAGGTTGGCGATGTGCGCGTACAGCGGCAGGTCCAGGTCCTGGGCAGCAGCTTTGGCGGCAGCCAGGGAAACAGCCAGGATGGCGTTGGCGCCCAGCTTGGCCTTGTTCTCGGTACCGTCCAGTTCGATCATGGCGCGGTCCAGAGCCTTCTGGTCGGAAGGATCCTTGCCCAGCAGCAGGTCACGGATCGGACCGTTGATGTTGGCGACAGCCTTCAGCACGCCCTTGCCCAGGTAACGGCTCTTGTCGCCATCACGCAGCTCCAGCGCTTCGCGCGAGCCGGTAGAAGCACCGGACGGCGCGCAAGCGCTGCCGATGATGCCGTTGTCGAGCAGTACATCGGCTTCCACAGTGGGGTTGCCACGCGAATCGAGAACTTCACGACCTTTGATGTCGACGATTTTTGCCATTGTTGTAAGCACTCCAGAATTTGACGAAAACAACTTAGCTTAGGAAATTCTTGCCGTTCACCGGGCGAACTTGCTTTGGGCAGGCCTGATGAAGGGAGCCCCTGACCGACTGGTCAGGGGTGGATCGGGCGGTACTTTACCCGAGAAATGAGCTTTACGCGGTTTCTACCGTCGGAAAACTTTTCACCAGGTCGTCCAATTGCTTGAGCTGGACCAGGAACGGCTCCAGTTTATCCAGGCGCAGGGCGCATGGGCCATCGCACTTGGCGTTGTCCGGGTCGGGGTGGGCTTCGAGGAAAAGCCCGGCCAGGCCCTGACTCATGCCGGCCTTGGCCAGGTCAGTGACCTGGGCCCGACGACCGCCGGCGGAATCGGCGCGGCCACCCGGCATCTGCAGGGCGTGGGTCACGTCGAAGAACACCGGGTACTCGAACTGCTTCATGATGCCGAAGCCCAGCATGTCGACCACCAGGTTGTTGTAGCCGAAGCTCGAACCACGTTCGCAGAGTATCAACTGGTCGTTACCGGCCTCTTCGCACTTGGCCAGGATGTGTTTCATTTCCTGAGGTGCGAGGAACTGAGCCTTCTTGATGTTGATCACCACGCCGGTCTTGGCCATGGCCACCACCAGGTCAGTCTGCCGCGACAGGAAAGCCGGCAGCTGGATGATGTCGCATACCTTGGCGACGGGCTCGGCCTGGTAAGGCTCGTGCACGTCGGTGATCACCGGCACGTTGAAGGTGCGCTTGATCTCTTCGAAGATCTTCAGCCCCTCTTCCATGCCAGGGCCACGGTAGGACGTTACCGACGAACGGTTGGCCTTGTCGAAACTGGCCTTGAACACGTACGGGATACCGAGCTTCTCGGTAACCCGCACGTACTCTTCGCAGACCTTCATCGCCAGGTCACGGGATTCCAGAACGTTCATGCCGCCGAACAGGACGAACGGCTTGTCGTTGGCGATCTCGATGTTACCGACGCGAATGATCTTCTGGGTCATCGATCAGGCCTTGTTCTTCTGAGCCAGGGCTGCCTTGACGAAACCACTGAACAGCGGGTGGCCGTCACGCGGGGTGGAGGTGAACTCCGGGTGGAACTGGCAAGCGACGAACCACGGGTGATCCTTGGACTCGACCACTTCCACCAGCGCGCCGTCTTCGGAACGGCCGGAAACCACCAGACCAGCGTCCACCAATTGTGGCAGCAGGTTGTTGTTCACTTCGTAGCGGTGACGGTGACGCTCGGTGATCACGTCCTTGCCGTAGCAGTCGTGCACCTTGGAACCGGCAGCCAGCTGGCAGTCCTGTGCGCCCAGGCGCATGGTGCCGCCCAGGTCGGAAGCCTCGTCGCGGGTCTCGACGGCACCGGTGGCATCGGCCCACTCGGTGATCAGGCCGACCACTGGGTGGCCGCTGTTACGGTCGAACTCGGTGGAGTTGGCGTCTTTCCAGCCCATCACGTTACGGGCGAATTCGATGACGGCCACCTGCATGCCCAGGCAGATACCCAGGTACGGTACCTTGTTCTCACGGGCGTATTGCACCGCAGTGATCTTGCCTTCCACACCGCGCAGGCCGAAACCGCCCGGTACCAGGATGGCATCGGCGCCTTCGAGCAGGCTGGTGCCCTGGTTCTCGATGTCTTCCGAATCGATGTAGCGCAGGTTGACCTTGGTCCGGTTGGTGATGCCGGCGTGGCTCATCGCTTCGATCAGCGACTTGTACGCATCCAGCAGCTCCATGTATTTGCCGACCATGGCGATGGTCACTTCGTGCTCCGGGTTGAGCTTGGCATCGACCACCTTGTCCCACTCGGACAGGTCGGCGCCATTGCACTGCAGGCCGAAGCGCTCGACGACGAAGTCGTCCAGGCCCTGAGCATGCAGCACGCCCGGGATCTTGTAGATGGTGTCGACGTCTTCCAGCGAAATCACCGCACGCTCTTCAACGTTGGTGAACAGCGCGATCTTGCGACGCGACGAAGCATCGACCGGGTGGTCGGAGCGGCAGATCAGCACATCAGGCTGCAGGCCGATGGAGCGCAGCTCCTTGACCGAGTGCTGGGTCGGCTTGGTCTTGGTTTCGCCAGCGGTGGCGATGTACGGGACCAGGGTCAGGTGCATCAGCATGGCACGCTTGGAACCCACTTCGACACGCAGCTGGCGAATCGCCTCGAGGAACGGCTGCGACTCGATATCACCCACGGTACCGCCGATTTCCACCAGGGCCACGTCGGCATCGCCGGCACCCTTGATGATGCGACGCTTGATTTCGTCGGTGATGTGCGGGATGACCTGGATGGTCGCGCCCAGGTAATCACCACGACGCTCTTTGCGCAGCACGTGCTCGTAGATACGGCCGGTGGTGAAGTTGTTGTTCTGGGTCATGGTGGTGCGGATGAACCGCTCGTAGTGACCCAGGTCGAGGTCGGTCTCGGCGCCATCGTGGGTGACGAACACTTCACCGTGCTGGAACGGGCTCATGGTGCCCGGGTCGACGTTGATGTACGGATCCAGCTTGAGCATGGTGACCTTCAGGCCCCGCGCTTCCAGGATGGCCGCCAGGGAAGCCGAGGCAATGCCTTTCCCCAATGAAGAAACAACACCGCCCGTGACGAATATGTAGCGCGTCATGAAAAACCCTAGAAGTCTGCGTTAAGGCGGCCAGCGCCGCCGGAGAAAGCGAAGGAAGGCCGAAGCCCCCGATCACCTGCGTCAATCACAGTGCATCTCGAAAAACTGCCGCGTCTGTACAGCCAGGTTATACCCGGCATGGCGTTCGCTCGTCATTTCCAGAATCAGCTCGGCAAAAAACTGCTTGGTAATCGGCAACTCCTGTGTTTTCGCGGAACCCACAGAAGTTGTATCAAGAAGGGAGGGTAGTCTACCGGAATGTACCCTTCAGCTCAAACCTTGCGCGTTCGTCGGTAACTGCCAGTGCAGTTGGCAATCCGCCTGCACCAGCCCGGGCAGGTTGGCCACCGCCAGCAGGCGTTCGCCGTGATACAGCAACGGAAGGCGCGAGCGCAGGAAATGCGGTACCTGCTGTTCGTTGAGCAGGCGCTTGAGGTCCCGCCGGCCACGGCCGGGAACCTCTAGCATTTCACCACCCTGACGGTAGGCAATGCGCAACCCGCTCGGCACGGCTGCGCCAACAAGACGCACGCAACCATTGCCCGGCAACCGCAACGGCCCATCAGGGTCGGGCCAGGCCAGCGAGCCAGCCGGTTGCTGTAGCCAATCACCGCTCAGCCACCAGATGCGCCCGTGGCTACGCACCAACCGTCCATCGGCAAGCCGCCAGACTGGCCGGGCATCGGCAGCGGCATCGCGCAGGTCTGCCCAGCCGGCCCAGTGCCGGGTATCGGGCAAACGGGTGCGCTGGCTCAGCCAGTACTGCAAGGCATTGCGCTGACGGGCCGGCGATAACGCCAGCAGGGCGGCCAGGTCGAGGGAATCCAGCCCCGGCCAGGCGATGGGCGCCCCCTTGCCCGCAAGCGCCAGATCCTCTTGGGCCAGTTCGTCCAGCAAACCCAGCGCCTCGCCCAGATGCTCTGCTGCACGGGCTAAGTTCTGGCTGGCCTGTGGCCAACGTTGCTGCAAGTGCGGCATCACTTCGCCGCGCAGGTAGTTGCGGGCGAATTGTGTGTCGAGGTTTGACGGGTCTTCGATCCAGGTCAGCCCTTGGGCTTGCGCATAATCCTGCAAATGTTGCCGGGAACAGGCCAGTAACGGCCTGACCAGGCTGCCCTGCCCCAGCGCCCGCTGCCCCGGCATTGCCGCCAGGCCCCGCAGGCCGGCACCGCGCAACAGGCGGAACAGCAGGGTCTCGGCCTGGTCGTCGCGGTGCTGGCCGGTGAACAGGATATCGCCCGGGCCGAGCACTTGCCTGAAGGCGGCATAGCGGGCATCTCGGGCCGCCTGTTCCAGGCTGGCGCCTGGGGAGACCTGGACGTGGATGACCTGAAGTTCAACGTCGAAATTGTCGCAGATGGCCTGGCAGTGGGCGGGCCAGGCGTCGGCAGCAGCTTGCAGGCCGTGGTGGATATGGATGGCGCGCAGCGGGGGGGATGCGTGGTTGCGGGCGTATTCGGCCAGCAGGTGCAGGAGGACGGTGGAATCGAGGCCGCCGGAGAAGGCGACGTACCAGGTGGGGGCGTTGAGCCAAGGAGTGAGGTTGATCATCTAGCCCTCGCTCGATTCCAGAAAGCATTCGCGGGCATGCCCGCTCCCACACGTACGGCGCAAGCCTCAAGGGCAGCGCAATACCTGTAGGAGCGGGTTTACCCGCGAACACCGGCGAAGCCGGTGCCATCAATCACAAGGACCGCAAAACGGCCCCCGGGGCAAATCAGAATCAGAGGCCGTAGCTCATCAGGCGCTCGTAGCGACGAGCCAGCAGCGCATCGTTGTCGAACTTGCCGAGCATGTCCAACTGCTGCACCAGATCGGCACGGATGCTTTCGGACATCTTGGCCGGGTCACGGTGGGCGCCGCCCAGCGGCTCCTGGATGACCTTGTCGACAATGTTCAGGCTCTTCAGACGCTCGGCGGTGATGCCCATGGCCTCGGCCGCGTCTGCTGCTTTATCGGCAGTTTTCCACAGAATCGAGGCACAGCCTTCCGGCGAGATAACCGAGTAGGTGGAGTACTGCAGCATGTTCAGTTGGTCGCACACGCCAATGGCCAGTGCACCACCGGAACCACCCTCACCAATCACGGTAGCGATGATCGGGGTTTTCAGGCGTGCCATGACCCGCAGGTTCCAGGCGATGGCTTCACTCTGGTTGCGCTCTTCGGCGTCGATGCCCGGGTAGGCGCCCGGCGTGTCGATGAAGGTCAGGATCGGCATCTTGAAGCGCTCGGCCATTTCCATCAGGCGGCAGGCCTTGCGGTAGCCTTCCGGGCGCGGCATGCCGAAGTTGCGACGCACTTTCTCGCGCACTTCACGGCCCTTCTGGTGGCCAATGACCATGACCGGCTTGCCGTCCAGACGCGCAGTACCACCCACGATGGCGGCGTCGTCAGAGAAGTGACGGTCCCCGTGCAGCTCTTCGAACTCGGTGAAGATGTGCTCCAGGTAGTCCAGGGTGTAAGGACGACGCGGGTGACGGGCCAGGCGGGCGATCTGCCAGCTGGTCAGGTTGCCGAAGATGCTTTCGGTCAGGGTGTTGCTCTTGTCTTGCAGACGGGCAATTTCATCGCTGATGTTCAGCGAGTTGTCGTTGCCCACCAGGCGCAGGCCTTCGATCTTGGCTTGCAGGTCGGCAATCGGCTGTTCGAAGTCGAGGAAATTCGGGTTCATAGTCATCCGTCTTGGGTCTACGGCCAGGCGGCCGGCCGGTTGATCCGTTTGGCGCCATACCTTAAGGGATCAGGCGCATTCAGGTCGAGATTAAATTTTTGTCGGTTCAACGATATTGCAGGAAGACGTTCTCACGCCCGAACTGGTCACGCAGCGCCTGAATCAGCCCATCGGCCGGGTCGATCGCCCACTGCTCGCCAAACTGCAGCATGGCCTTGGCGTCGCTGCCGGTGTACTCCAGCGTGATCGGGCAAGCACCGCGATGGCGGGTGATCAGCTCGCCCAGCCACTTCAGCCGGTCGCCCTTCAGTGCGTCGTGCGCCACCTTCAGGCGCAGGCTCTCGGCCAGCTTGGTGCGTGCGTCTTCCATGGTCATCACCTGCTTCACCCGCAGACGCAAGCCCCCGGAGAAGTCGTCATTGCTGACCTCGCCTTCCACCACCACCATGGCATCGGTCTGCAGCAAGGACTGTGCCGCCATGAAGGCATCGGCAAACAGCGATGCCTCGATCCGTCCGGAACGGTCATCCAGGGTGACGAAGCCCATCTTGTCGCCCTTCTTGTTCTTCATCACCCGCAAGGCAATGATCATGCCCGCGATGGTCTGGGTTTCGCGCGACGGCTTGAGGTCGACGATGCGCTGGCGGGCGAAGCGGCGGATCTCGGTCTCGTACTCGTCGATCGGGTGGCCGGTGAGGTACAGGCCAAGGGTGTCTTTCTCCCCCTTCAGACGCTCCTTGAGGGTGAGCTCGCGCACCTTGCGATGGTTGGCATAGACGTCGACATCTGCCGCGTCGAACATGCTGCCGAACAGGTCGACATGACCACTGTCAGCGGTATGCGCAGCCTGCTCGGCTGCCTTGATGGCCTCGCCCAGCGCCGACAGCAAGGTTGCCCGGTTGATGTCGATGTTGGCGTGGTAGGCCTTGATCTCGTCATGGAAGTGCGGGCCAAGGCGGTCCAGCGCGCCACTGCGCACCAGCGCATCAAGGGTACGCTTGTTGACCCGCTTGAGGTCGATGCGTTCACAGAAATCGAACAGGTCCTTGAACGGACCGCCTTGGGCACGCGCCTCGACAATCGCCTCCACCGGGCCTTCGCCGACACCCTTGATGGCGCCAAGGCCGTAGACGATACGGCCGTCGTTGTTGACGGTGAACTTGAAGTCCGAAAAGTTCACGTCCGGCGCGTCTAGGCGCAGCTTCATGCTGCGCACCTCCTCCACCAGCACCACTACCTTGTCGGTGTTGTGCATATCCGCCGACAGGACCGCAGCCATGAACGGCGCCGGGTAGTGGGTTTTCAGCCAGGCGGTCTGGTACGACACCAGGCCATAGGCGGCGGAGTGGGATTTGTTGAAGCCGTAGCCCGCGAACTTCTCTACCAGGTCGAAGATGTTACCGGCGAGGTCCGCATCGATATTGTTGGCTACGCAACCTTCGATGAAACCACCGCGCTGCTTGGCCATTTCCTCGGGCTTTTTCTTACCCATGGCCCGGCGCAGCATGTCGGCGCCACCCAGGGTGTAACCCGCCATGACCTGGGCGATCTGCATCACCTGTTCCTGGTACAGGATGATGCCGTAGGTCGGCGCCAGTACCGGCTTGAGGCCTTCGTACTGGTAGTCGGAGTGCGGGTAGGCCAGCTCGGCGCGGCCGTGCTTGCGGTTGATGAAGTCGTCCACCATGCCCGATTGCAGCGGGCCCGGGCGGAACAGCGCAACCAGTGCGATCAGGTCTTCCAGGCAGTCGGGCTTGAGCTTCTTGATCAGCTCCTTCATGCCACGCGATTCAAGCTGGAACACCGCCGTGGTTTCGGCCTTCTGCAGCAGCTCGTAAGTCTTGCGGTCGTCCAGCGGGATGAAGTCGATGTTGAGGTCGGGCAGGTTCTTCTTGGCCTGCTCGCGGTTGATGATCTCCATCGCCCACTTGATGATGGTCAAGGTACGCAGGCCGAGGAAGTCGAACTTCACCAGGCCGGCGGCCTCGACGTCATCCTTGTCGAACTGGGTTACCAGGCCACCACCCTCTTCATCACAGGCGATCGGCGAAAAGTCGGTGAGCTTGGTCGGTGCGATAACCACACCACCGGCGTGCTTGCCGGTACCCCGGGTCACACCCTCCAGCTTCAGGGCCATGTCCCAGATTTCACGGGCGTCTTCGTCGCCCTTGAGGAAGTCACGCAGGATTTCTTCCTGCTCGTAGGCCTTCTCCAGGGTCATGCCCACTTCGAAGGGGATCATCTTCGACAGGCGGTCGGCCAGGCCATAGGATTTGCCTTGCACCCGCGCCACGTCACGCACCACCGCCTTGGCGGCCATGGTACCGAAGGTGATGATCTGGCTCACCGCATTACGGCCGTACGCCTCGGCCACGTAGTCGATCACCCGGTCACGGCCGTCCATGCAGAAGTCGACGTCGAAGTCGGGCATGGAAACACGTTCAGGGTTGAGGAAGCGCTCGAACAGCAGGTCGTAGGCCAGCGGGTCGAGATCGGTGATCTTCAGTACATAGGCCACCAGCGAGCCAGCGCCCGAACCGCGGCCCGGGCCAACCGGTACGTCGTTGTTCTTGGCCCACTTGATGAAGTCCATAACAATCAGGAAGTAACCGGGGAAGCCCATCTGGATGATGATGTCCAGTTCGAACTTCAGGCGGTCCAGGTAAACCTGACGCTTTTCTTCGTAATTGGGCGTGGTTTCTTTCGGCCACAGCACGGCCAGGCGCTCTTCCAGGCCTTCGTGGGCCACATGCCGCAGGTAGTCGTCGATGCCCATGCCGTTGGGCGTGGGGAAGTCAGGCAGGAAGTACTTGCCCAGCTGCACCTGGATGTTGCAGCGCTTGGCAATTTCAACGGTGTTGGCGATGGCGTCGGGCAGGTCACTGAAGAGCTCGGCCATTTCCTCGGCCGACTTCAGGTACTGCTGGTCGCTGTAGCAACGCGGACGTCGCGGGTCGTCGAGGGTCCAGCCCTCGCCGATACAGACGCGGGTCTCGTGGGCGTCGAAGTCCGCCTGCTTGATGAAACGTACGTCGTTGGTAGCCACCAGCGGGGCGCCAAGCTTGTCGGCCAATGCCACCGCCGCGTGCACGTATTCTTCGTCGCGTGCGCGATTGGTGCGCTGCACTTCAACGTAGAAGCGCTCGGGGAACATGCCCATCCAGTCTTGAAGAAGCGCTTCGGCTTCGTCTTGCCGACCCGCCAGCAGCGCCATGCCAATGTCGCCTTCCTTGCCCGCGGACAGGGCAATCAGGCCCTCGCTGGCCGGGGCGATCCATTCACGCTGGAGGATGACCAGGCCGTTGCGCTGGCCATCGGTCCAGCCGCGCGAGATCAGTTCGGTGAGGTTGCGATAGCCCTTGGGGTCCATGGCCAGGAAACAGATGCGCGACAGCGGGGCTTCCGGGTCGGCACCGGCCAGCCACAGGTCGGCACCGCAGATCGGCTTGATGCCGGCGCCCATGGCAGTCTTGTAGAACTTCACCAGCGAGCACATGTTGCTCTGATCGGTGATCGCGACCGCCGGCATGTTCATCCCGGTCAGCGCCTTGGCCAGCGGTTTGATCCGCACCAGGCCGTCGACCAGCGAGAATTCGGAGTGGACGCGCAGGTGAACGAAGGGAACCGACATGGAAGATCCTGTAGCAGAGCTTAACGACAAGGGCGGGATTGTAGCCTAACTAGGGGCTTTTTTTGGGCCTGCTTTGCAGCCCTTCGTGGGCACGCCCGCTCCCACAGGTACGGCCCCGCCGCTCAGACCGATGAATCCTGTGAGAGCGGGCGTGCCCGCCAAGGGCCGCGAAGCGGCCCCAATAGGTCAGATCAGGGAATCGGTGACGCCTTCGCGCGCTTCCCAAGCCGCCCGCACCGGGGCGAAGGAACGCCGATGAATGGGCGTAGGCCCAAGGCGCGCCAAGGCCTCGAGATGCACCGGGGTCGGGTAGCCCTTGTGCCCGCCAATGCCATAACCCGGGTAGATCAGTTCGAACGCACTCATCTCCCGATCACGGGTCACCTTGGCCAGGATCGATGCCGCCGCAATGGCCGGCACCTGGCTATCCCCCTTGACCACCGGTGCTGCCGGCACCGCCAGCTTCGGGCAGCGATTGCCATCGATCAGGGCCAGCTTCGGCGTAATGTGCAAGCCCTCCACTGCCCGCTGCATGGCCAGCATGGTGGCTTGCAGGATGTTCAGGCTGTCGATTTCCTCGACTTCGGCGCGGGCGATGCAGAAGCTCAAGGCCTTTTCGCAGATCTCGTCGAACAGCGCCTCACGCCTGATTTCGGTGAGTTTCTTCGAATCGTTCAGACCGAGAATCGGCCGCGCGGGATCAAGAATCACTGCCGCCGTTACCACCGCGCCGCACAGCGGGCCACGGCCCACTTCGTCAACGCCGGCGACCAGGTCTTCTACCAGGTTGAAGTCCAGTCCAATTTGCATGTCAGCGGTCCTTGAGCAGGGCCAGTACCGCCTCGGCCGCCTGATTGGAGGCGTCACGGCGCAGGGTGCGGTGAATTTCGTCGAAACGTTCGGTCTGCTGGCTTCCATCGCGCACCAGCGGCGCCAGGGTGTTGGCCAGCGCTTCGCTGGTAGCGTCGTCCTGCAGCAACTCGGGCACCAGCTCTCGCTGGGCCAGCAGGTTCGGCAATGACACGTAAGGGCTTTTCACCAGACGCTTGAGAATCCAGAAGGTCAAGGGCGCCAGGCGGTACGCCACCACCATCGGCCGCTTGTACAGCAACGCCTCGAGGGTGGCGGTGCCCGAGGCGATCAGCACCGCGTCACAGGCCGCCAGGGCCTGGTGTGACTGGCCATCGAGCAGGGTCAGCGGCAGTTGGCGCCCTTCAAGCATCTGTTCGATCTGGGCGCGCCGCGTGGCGTTGGCGCAGGGCAACACGAAGCGCACACCCGGCACTTGTTGGCTGAGGCGCTCGGCGGCGTCAAGGAACAACGCGCCCAGGCGCCCTACTTCGCCACCCCGGCTGCCCGGCATCAGCGCCACCACCGGCCCCTCGCCCAGGCCCAGCGCGGCGCGCGCGGCCGGGCGGTCGGCTTCAAGCGGTATGGTGTCTGCCAGCGGGTGGCCGACAAAACGCACTGGCACACCCTGCTCTTCGTAGAACCGCGCCTCGAACGGCAGCAGCGTCAGCATCAGGTCGCAGCCTTCGCGGATCTTCAGCACGCGCTTCTGCCGCCAGGCCCACACTGACGGGCTGACATAGTGCACGGTCTTGATCCCGGCCTGGCGCAGCCTCAGCTCGATGTTGAGGGTGAAGTCAGGGGCGTCGATGCCGATGAATACGTCGGGCTTTTCTTCGATCAGGGTCTGGATCAGCAGCTTGCGGCGCTTGAGCAGCTCGCGCAGGCGCCCCAGTACCTCGACCAGCCCCATGACGGCCAGGCGCTCCATGGGGAAATAGGATTGCAGGCCCTCGGCCTCCATCAAGGGGCCGCCAACCCCGATGAAACGCACGTCGGGGTGGCGCGCCTTGAGGGCACGCATCAAGCCTGAACCAAGGATATCGCCACTGGCCTCACCGGCGACCAGCGCTACGCAAAGCTGGGCCATATCAGCGCGTGATGCCGCGAGCGGAGCTCAGGATCGACTGACGGAACAGCTCGACCTCAGGGTGTTGCGTGGCCGGTTCGGCCAGCTCCTTGATCGCGTCTTCGACGGTCAGGCCCTGACGGTAGACAATCTTGTAGCAACGACGCAGCACATGGATCACCTCGTCGCTGAAACCGCGGCGGCGCATGCCCTCGAAGTTCATGCTGCGGGCTTCGGCGGGGCTGCCGAACACGGTAACGAAGGCCGGAACGTCCTTGCCAATGGCCGTGCCCATGCCGGAAAACGCGTGGGCGCCAATATGGCAGTACTGGTGAACCAGGGTGTAACCGGACAGGATCGCCCAGTCACCCACATGTACATGACCTGCCAACGCCGTGTTGTTGACCAGGATGCAGTGGTTGCCGATGACACTGTCGTGGCCAATGTGGGCATAGGCCATGATCAGGTTATGGTCACCCACGGTGGTTTCCGCGCGGTCCTGAACAGTACCGCGGTGGATGGTCACCCCTTCGCGAATCACATTGTGATCGCCGATCACCAGGCGCGTCGGCTCACCCTTGTACTTAAGGTCCGGGGTGTCTTCACCGATAGAGGAAAACTGAAAGATACGGTTGTGCTTGCCGATGCGGGTCGGGCCTTTGAGCACAACATGCGGGCCGATAACGGTGCCCTCCCCGATTTCTACATCAGGGCCAACGATCGACCAAGGGCCGACCTCGACGCCGTCGGCCAGCTTGGCCGACGGATCGATAATGGCCCGAGGATCAATCGAATTCATAGGGAGCGTTCCGCGCAGGTGATTTCTGCCGAGCAGACCGGCTTGCCATCGACAAGGGCGCGGCACTCGAACTTCCAGATCATGCTTTTACGGCTGAGGAACTTGGCTTCCAGCACAAGCTGGTCACCCGGCAGAACCGGCTGACGGAAACGCAGTTTGTCGGAACCGACAAAGTAGTACAGGGTGCCATCGGCCGGCTTGGCATCGAGCATCTTGAAACCAAGGATGCCGGCCGCCTGGGCCATGGCTTCGATGATCAGGACACCCGGCATGATCGGGTGTGCCGGGAAGTGGCCATTGAAAAACGGCTCATTGATGCTGACATTCTTGTAGGCACGAATGCTCTGGGCCTCGAAGTCCAGATCCGTCACACGGTCTACCAGCAGAAACGGGTAGCGGTGAGGCAGGTATTCGCGAATCTCGTTGATGTCCATCATTTCGGTGGGGAAGCCTGTAATAAGAATAGGGAGCGCAGGTGCTGACCACACGCTCCTTTTGCAATCCAAAGAGGAGCCAGCTAGCGACTGTTCACTCTTGCTCAGGGAATGGTATCAGCCTTCTGATGTCGGCAGGCCACCTGAGGTCACGGTATCGACGCGTTTTTCCAGCTGCTGGAGACGCTTGGCCATGTCGTCCAGGTGGCGGATACGCGCGGCGCTCTTGCGCCAGTCAGCCAGCGGCTGCATGGCAGTGCCGGAAGAATAGGAACCCGGTTCAGTGATCGAACGGGTAACCATGGTCATTCCGGAAACGAAAACGTTATCGCAAATATCGATGTGCCCAACCAGCCCCACACCCCCGGCCAGCATGCAGTGCTTGCCGATGCGCGTGCTGCCGGAGATTCCGACGCAAGCGGCCATGGCAGTGTGATCACCGATCTGCACGTTGTGAGCGATCTGGATCTGGTTATCCAGCTTGACCCCGTCGCCGATCCGGGTGTCGGACAGCGCGCCACGGTCAACAGCAGTATTGACGCCGATCTCCACGTCATCACCAATGGTGACACCGCCGATCTGCGCAATCTTGCGCCAGACGCCCTTCTCGTTGGCAAAGCCGAAGCCCTCGCCGCCGATCACGGCACCCGACTGGATGACCACACGCTTACCGATGGTCACGTCGTGATACAGCGTGACCCGCGGTGCCAGCCAACCACCTTCACCGACCACACTGCGGGCACCGATGAAGCAGTGTGCGCCGATGCTGACGTTGGCGCCGATGCGCGCACCACTTTCGATGACCGCGAACGGCCCGATGCTGGCGCTGGCGTCCACCTGGGCATCTTCCGCCACCACGGCGCTGGGATGTATTCCCGCCTCAGCCTTGGGTTTGGGATCGAACAGGTGGGAAATCCGCGCGTAAGCCAGGTACGGGTCCGCCACGATCAGGGTATTGCCGGCAAAGCTTTCGGCATCCGCAGCCTTGAGCAGCACCGCGCCGGCCTGGCTGTTATCCAGGTACTTGCGGTACTGCGGGTTGGCGAGGAAGCTCAACTGCGTCGGGCCAGCCTCCTGCAAGGTGGCCAACCCGGTAATCTGCAGCGCCTCGGGCCCCTTGAGGGTAGCTCCGAGCACCTCGGCCAGCTGGCCTAGCGTCATGGTCACACTCATATCAACGGGCTTGGTTCATGCGCTCGATGACTTGGCGGGTGATGTCGTACTGAGGTTTGACATCGATGACCGCACCACGCTCGAGGACCAGGTCGTAGCCGCCCTTCTTGATCACTTCCTCGACAGCACCATCCAGCTTCGGCTTCAGTTGCTTGAGCATGTCGCGATCAGCAACGGCCTTGGCTTCGTTCAGTTCCTTGGACTGGAACTGGAAATCGCGGGCCTTTTGCTTGAACTCGAGCTCCAGGCGCTCACGCTCCTGCTGCTGCATCTTGTCGCCGCCCTTGATCAGGCGGTCCTGGATGCCCTTGGCACTGCTTTCCAGGCTTTTCAGCTTGGTCAGTTGCGGACCGAATTTCTTCTCGGCATCAACCGCATACTTCTTGGCGGCATCCGACTCGAGCAGGGCCATCTGGTAGTTCAGGACGGCAACCTTCATTTCGGCGAAAGCCGGGGTGGCGACCAGCGCCGCGGCCACTACGGCCAATTGAGCCAATTTACGCACGATGCACTCCTGGATAAACCGTTGTCATTAAGCAAGGGCCGACCTTAGAAGGTCTGGCCCAGAGAGAATTGGAACACCTGGGTATCGGCATCGTCCGGCTTCTTGACCGGCATTGCCAGGCTGAAGCTCAGCGGGCCCAGTGCGGTAATCCAGGTCACGCCCAGGCCGACCGAACTGGCCATGCCCGAGAACCCGACCTTCTCGCAATCAGGTTTGTTGCCGCAATTGGTGTCGAACACGTTACCCACGTCCCAGAACACAGAGGTGCGCAGTGAACGCTGATCCTTGACGAACGGCAGCGGGAACAGCAGTTCGGCACCGCCTTGCACCAGCACGTTACCACCAAACGGCAACGGATCCTGATCCGGGTCGGCGATGGTGCCTGGCTTGCCACCTGCGGCCTCGCCGATGCTCGGGGTACTGCGCGGGCCCAGGCTGCTGTCCTTGAAGCCACGGACGGAGTTGAAACCACCCGCGAAATAGTTCTCGTAGAACGGCAGGCCGGAGGTGCTGCCGTAACCATCACCATAGCCCAGCTCGGTATGCAGGCGCAGGGTGTAGTCGCTGGTGATCGGCTTGAACAGCTGGCCACGGTAGTCAAGCTTGAAGAACGACAGGTCGCTGCCCGGAACGGTGGACTCCAGGGTCAGGCTTTGCGAGTGACCACGGGTGGCCAGTACGCCTTTGTTCAGGGTCGACTCGGACCAACCGATCGAGGCCTTGAAGTTCAGGAAGTTGTCACCCTCCTGCTCGAGGAAATCGAAGATCTCGTCGACGGTGTATTTGCCGGTCTTGATCTTGTCCTGCTGCACGCTCAGGCCGTAGGTCAGGCGCGAGGTTTCGCTGATCGGGTAGCCCAGGCTGACGCCGGCACCGTAGCTGTCCACCGCATAGCTGGCAACGTCGACGTCGAGGTCGTCGTAATCGGTGCTGCGGTAGAAGGCGTTGTAGCCCAGGCTGACGCCATCGGCGGTGAAGTAGGGATCAACGAAACCGAAGTTGTAACGGGTCTGGTATTCCGAACGGGTCAGGCCGATGGATACCTTGTTACCGGTACCGAGGAAGTTGCTCTGGCTGATCGAACCACCCAGGATCAGGCCGGCGCTCTGGGCGAAACCGACGCTGGCGGTGATCGAGCCGGAGGCCTGCTCTTCGACGCTGTAGTTGACGTCGACCTGGTCGTCGGTGCCAGGCACCTGCGGGGTCTCGACGTTGACTTCCTTGAAGAAGCCCAGGCGCTCAAGACGGGTCTTGGACTGGTCGATCAGGTAGGTCGACGCCCAGCCGCCTTCCATCTGGCGCATTTCGCGACGCAGCACTTCGTCTTCGGTCTTGGTGTTGCCGCGGTAGTTGATGCGGTTGACGTAGGCACGCTTGCCCGGGTCGACCACGAACATGATGTCGACCGTGTGGTCCTGGTCGTTTGGTTGCGGCACGCCGTTGACGTTGGCGAAGGTGTAGCCTTCGTTACCCAGCCGGCGGGTGATCAGCTCGGACGTGGTGGTCATCACCTTGCGCGAGAATACCTGCCCCGGCTGCACCAGCAGCAGCGACTTGACCTGGTCTTCCGGCACCTTGAGGTCACCGGACAGCTTCACGTCGCGAACGGTGTATTTCTCGCCTTCGTTGATGTTGACGGTGATGTAGACGTGCTTCTTGTCCGGCGTGATGGACACCTGGGTGGAGGCGATGTCCATGTTGATGTAGCCGCGGTCCAGGTAGTAGGAACGCAGGCGCTCCAGGTCACCGGAGAGTTTTTCACGGGCGTACTTGTCGTCGTTCTTGAAGAACGACAGCCAGTTGGTGGTCTTCAGCTCGAACAGCTGACCCAGGGTCTCATCATCGAATACGTTGTTGCCCACGATGTTGATGTGCTGGATGGCGGCGACGGTGCCTTCGTTGATCTTGATCTTCAGCGCCACACGGTTGCGCGGCTGCGGCACCACTTCGGCGTCGACCTCGGCCGAGTAGCGCCCCTGGGCCACGTACTGGCGTTGCAGTTCGTTACGCACACCTTCGAGGGTGGCACGCTGGAAGATCTCGCCTTCGGCCAGGCCCGATTGCTTCAGGCCCTTCATCAGGTCTTCGGTGCTGATCGCCTTGTTGCCTTCAATCTCGATGCTCGACACCGACGGGCGCTCGACCACGTTGATGATCAGCACATTGCCATCGCGGCTCAACTGGATGTCCTGGAAGAACCCGGTCTTGAACAGGGAACGAGTCGAGTCCACCAGGCGGCGGTCGTCAGCCTGGTCGCCAACGTTCAGTGGCAAGGCACCGAACACACTGCCGGCGGAAACCCGCTGCAGGCCGTTGACGCGAATATCGGAGATGGTGAAGGACTCGGCGTGAACTTCAGCGATCATCAGTGCGGACATGACCGCAGTTAGCAGCAGACGTTTCATGAAGTCCTTTTATTCCAACTGGCAATAAACAACCTGCCGTCACAGAACGGCAGGTTCGCAATTGAGCGAAGCTTTATAGTCGACCCAGATCGTTGATCAGGGCGAGCAACATCACCCCTATGACCAAACTGATACCGATCTGAACCCCCCAACCTTGCACCCGATCCGACAGCGGACGACCGCGCGCCCACTCGACCAGGTAAAACAGCAAATGCCCCCCATCCAGTACTGGAATGGGCAGCAGGTTAAGAACCCCCAGGCTTATGCTCAGGTAGGCCAGGAAATTCAGGAAATCCCCCACGCCGGACTGGGCTGAAGCGCCCGCCACTTTAGCAATGGTTATCGGTCCACTCAAGTTTTTTACCGAGAGCTCCCCGAACAGCATTTTCTTCAGCGATTCAAGGGTCAGGACGCTCATGTTCCAGGTACGCGACAAGCTCTCACCCACCGCATCCAGCGGGCCGTAGCTGATTTCGCGGAGCATGTTGGCAGGCCATTCGCCACCTTTGACACCAGCGCCAAGATAGCCACCGACTGCCTTGCCCTCCCCCTTGCGGGCCAAGGTCACCGGCAGCTCCAGGGCAGCGCCGTCGCGCTCCACTCGCACCATGACCTTGGCATCCGGACGGGCGCGCACGCGGTCGACTACCTGCTGCCATTCGGTCACTGCCACATCATCCAGAGCCAGCAGCTTGTCACCGGTTTTCAAGCCCGCAGCGGCAGCCGGCCCCTTCGGATCGATCTCGGCCAGCACCGGGGTGATCGCCGGGCGCCAAGGGCGCAGCCCCAGGGATTGAATCGGGTCCGGCTCGTCGGCGCCCTTGAGCCAATTGTCCAGCTTGACCTGCAGCTGGCGCTCGGCGCTGGCGCCCTCATCGCGCACGCCAATCTGCAAGGTACCGCTCTCGCCCAGACGACGAACCAGCTGCAAATTGACCGCCGACCAACCGTTGGTCGGCTTGCCATCTACAGAAACAATTTCCTGACCTGCGGTCAGCCCTGCAGATGCTGCCAGGCTGCCACTGTCGACCACGCCGATAACCGGGCGGACTTGCTGGGTACCCAGCATCGCCAGCACCCAGAAAAACAGGATAGCCAGCAGAAAATTGGCGATCGGGCCTGCCGCGACAATCGCAATCCGCTGGCGCACCGACTTGCGGTTGAACGACTGCCCGGCCAGCGCCGGCGGCACATCGCCTTCGCGCTCGTCGAGCATCTTGACGTAGCCACCCAGAGGAATGGCCGCAACAACGAACTCGGTGCCGTGGCGGTCATGCCACCGCAGCAGCGGTGTACCGAACCCCACCGAGAAACGCAGCACCTTGACGCCGCAGCGGCGCGCCACCCAGAAGTGACCGAATTCGTGGAAAGTGACCAGCACACCCAGAGCCACGAGGGTGCCGATAATCATGTAGAGCGCTGTCATGTCCATCTCCGAATGATGTTCAGCGGGCCGGCATCCTGCCCAGCCCCCTCACGAACCTTGGCGGGCCTGCATCAGCGGCCGTGACGCCTCAGCCACTCACGGGAAAGCTCCCGGGCACGCTGATCGGCGGCAAATACCGCATCCAGCGACGGCAGCGGTACGACGGGTTCCTGGTCGAGTACCTGTTCGATCATACCCGCGATCTCCGGGAAGCGGATGCGCCGTTCAAGAAATGCCTGGACCGCGACTTCGTTGGCCGCATTGAGCACGGCAGGCGCGCTGTTGCCGGCCTCGGCAGCCTGCCGCGCAAGGCGCAGGCAAGGGAAGCGTTGTTCGTCGGGCGCCTGGAAATCCAGACGGGCGATGGCGAACAGGTCCAGAGGGGCAACCCCGGAATCGATCCGTTCCGGCCAGGCCAACGCGTTGGCGATTGGCGTACGCATGTCCGGGTTGCCCAACTGCGCGAGTACCGAACCGTCCACGTAGTCGACCAGCGAGTGGATCACGCTCTGCGGGTGCACCACCACCTCAACCTTGGACGGCACGGCATCGAACAACCAGCAGGCTTCGATCAACTCGAGGCCTTTGTTCATCATGCTGGCCGAATCCACGGAGATCTTGCGCCCCATGGACCAGTTGGGGTGCGCACAGGCTTGCTCCGGAGTCACGTCCAGCAGCGCCTCGACCGGCGTTTCGCGGAACGGCCCGCCGGACGCGGTAAGCAGGATCCGGCGCACACCGACGGCACTCAGGCCACGGGCGTAGTCGCCTGGCATGCACTGGAAGATAGCGTTGTGTTCGCTGTCGATCGGCAGCAGCACGGCACCCTTTTGCCGCACCGCCTCCATGAACAGTGCGCCGGACATCACAAGTGCTTCCTTGTTGGCCAGCAACACCTTCTTGCCCGCCTCGACCGCCGCCAGCGTGGGGCGCAGGCCGGCAGCACCGACAATGGCTGCCATCACTGCATCCACTTCAGCGGCCGACGCCACCTGGCAAAGCCCGGCCTCACCTTCCAGCACCTCGGTGGTGCAACCGGCCGCAGCCAGACTCGCACGCAACCTCACCGCCGCCTCAGTGCTCGGCACCACAGCGAAGGCCGGACGATGACGCACGCATAGCGCCAACAGCTCGTCGATGCGCGAATAGCCAGTGAGGGCGAACGCTTGATAACGGTCAGGATGACGCGCAATCACATCCAGCGTGCTCAGGCCAATGGAGCCGGTGGCCCCGAGCACGGTAATACGTTGCGGGCGACTCACATCACACCCCATTCGGCAGCCCACAACAGCACGGCGAAGACCGGGATTGCGGCAGTCAGGCTGTCAATGCGATCGAGCACACCCCCATGCCCGGGCAGCAGATTGCTGCTGTCCTTGATGCCGGAGCGACGCTTGAACATGCTCTCGGTCAGGTCACCGACCACCGAGGACATCACCAGCAACGTAGCGCCCAACAGGCCCAGCAGGATCTGACCAAAGCCCCAGTCGCGACTGATGCCGACACCCAGGGTAATCAACAGGCTGACCGCCAGGCCACCGTACACGCCTTCCCAACTCTTGCCCGGGCTGACCTGCGGAGCCAGCTTGCGCTTGCCGAATGCCCGGCCAGAGAAGTACGCACCGATGTCGGCGGCCCACACCAGCACCATGACCGACAGGATCAGCCAGTTTCCCAAGGGCCAGTGCTTGAGCAGCACCAGCCCTTGCCAGGCGGGCAGCAAGACCAGCAGGCCGATCAACAACCGACAGGCAGCACTGGCCCACAGGTCGCTGCTGCGCGGGTAGGTAAGCACCAGCCAGGTGGCCAACCCCCACCAGATCACGGCAGCGCCCAGCACCCAGGGCGCCAGTTCCGGAAGGATGTACAGCAGCATCAGCGCCCCCGCGACCACCGCTGCATAGGCAATGCGCAGCGGCTGGGCCATCAGCCCTGCAAGGCGCGCCCACTCCCAGGCACCGAGGGTCACTACGAAGCCGATGAACAGGGCGAAATCCCCGCCATTGAGCAGGAAGAAACCACCCAGCGCGACCGGCAGCAGGATCAGCGCAGTAATGATGCGTTGTTTAAGCATTAAGCACGAGCTCCAGCCTCGACCTGCTCGCTGGTCTTACCGAAGCGGCGCTGGCGCGAAGCGAAATCGGCCAGGGCATTGCGCATGGCCTCGTGTTTGAAGTCCGGCCAGTAGAGGTCGGAGAAGTACAACTCGGCATAGGCCAGCTGCCACAACAGGAAATTGCTGATGCGGTGCTCGCCACCGGTGCGAATACAAAGGTCTGGTAACGGCAGCTCGCCGGTTGCCAGACAGGTCTGCAGCAGGCCCGGGGTGATGTCTTCGGGGCGCAGGTGCCCGGCTTGCACTTCCCGCGCCAGCCGCTGGGCAGCCTGGGCGATGTCCCACTGGCCACCGTAGTTGGCTGCTATCTGCAGAATGAAGCGGTTGTTGCCGGCGGTCACTGCCTCGGCTTCGCGCATGGCGGCCTGCAGCTCAGGATGGAAACGCGATCGGTCGCCGATGATGCGCAGGCTGATATTGTTCTCGTCAAGGCGCTTGGCCTCACGGCGCAGCGCCGAGAAGAACAGCTCCATCAGCGCACCGACCTCTTCGGCAGGGCGCTGCCAGTTCTCGCTGGAGAAGGCGAACAGGGTCAGTACCTCGACCCCGGATTTGGCACAGACTTCGATGACCGCGCGAACGGCGTCCACACCCGCCTTGTGCCCGGCCACGCCGGGCAGCAGGCGTTTTTTCGCCCAGCGATTGTTGCCATCCATGATGATCGCGACATGACGCGGCACCGAGGACGGCGCCGCTGGCTTGGTCTTTTCCATTAAAAAACCCCGGCCTTAGACGGCCATCAGGTCCTTTTCCTTGGCTTTGAAGGCAGCATCCACTTCGGCGACGAACTTGTCGGTCAGCTTCTGGATCTCGTCCGCGGCGCGACGCTCTTCGTCTTCGCTGATTTCCTTGTCCTTGGTCAGCTTTTTCAGGTCAGCCAGGGCGTCGCGGCGCACGTTGCGCACGGCTACCTTGGCATCCTCGGCAACACCGCTGGCCTGCTTGGTGTAGCCCTTGCGGGTTTCCTCGGTCAGGGCCGGCATCGGCACACGGATGGTGGTACCGGCGCTGGACGGGTTAAGGCCCAGATCGGAGGTGAGGATGGCCTTTTCGATGGCAGCGCTGAGGTTCTTGTCGTGAGCGACGATCTTCAGGGTGCGGGCATCTTCGACGGTGATCGCGGCGACCTGGTTCAGCGGCATTTCGCTACCCCAGGCGGTAACCTTGACGCTGTCCAGGATGCTTGGGTGAGCGCGACCGGTGCGGATTGCAGCCAGGTTGCGGGACAGGGCTTCGATGGACTTGCCCATGCGCTCCTGCGCGTCTTTCTTGATGTCGTTGATCATGCTTGGCCTTCCTCGATCAGTGTGCCTTCAGCGCCACCCACCACGATGTTCAGCAGGGCGCCAGGCTTGTTCATGTTGAATACCCGCAATGGCATCTTGTGGTCACGGCACAGGCAGATTGCGGTCAGGTCCATCACACCCAGCTTGCGATCCAGAACCTCATCGTAGGTCAGGTGATCGAATTTCTCGGCATGCGGGTCCTTGAATGGATCGGCAGTGTACACGCCATCGACCTTGGTCGCCTTCAGCACCACGTCAGCATCGATTTCGATGGCGCGCAGGCAGGCCGCGGAGTCGGTGGTGAAGAACGGGTTGCCGGTACCGGCGGAGAAAATTACCACATCCCCGGAGTTGAGGTGACGAATAGCTTTGCGGCGATCGTAATGATCGGTGACACCCACCATGGAAATGGCCGACATGACCAGGGCCGGGATGTTCGAGCGCTCCAGCGCATCGCGCATGGCCAGGCCGTTCATCACGGTAGCCAGCATCCCCATGTGGTCACCCGTGACGCGGTCCATGCCGGCTGCGCTGAGCGCGGCGCCGCGGAACAGGTTGCCACCACCGATCACCAGGCCGACCTGGACACCGATCCCTACCAGCTGGCCAACTTCAAGCGCCATGCGATCCAGCACTTTCGGGTCGATCCCGAAGTCTTCCGAGCCCATCAGGGCCTCGCCGCTAAGTTTGAGCAAAATGCGTTTATAGCGAGGTTGGCGACCACTCACCTGCTGAGCCATTGCGAGTCTCTCCTGCGGCGTACTTTTAGAAAATTCGTGCGGGCTGTTTGCAGCCTGCTAACTGTAGCGTGGCACCGCTTCGGTGCCAGCGAAGAGGGAGTCGTATAAACCCCTCCCCGTTTTGACAAAGAGGCTGCGCGCGTGAGCGGGCAGCCTCTTTGGGGCGACAGACGGGGCTGTCTTACTGCTTGGCAGCAGCGACCTGAGCGGCAACTTCAGCAGCGAAGTCGTCGACTGGCTTCTCGATGCCTTCGCCTACTTTGAAGTAGGTGAAGGAAACGATTTCAGCACCGGCTTTCTTGGCCAGCTCGCCAACCTTGATTTCCGGGTTCATGACGAAGGCTTGCTCTTTCAGCGAGGCTTCGGCCTTGAACTTGGTGATACGACCGTTGATCATGTTCTCAACGATGTTTTCCGGCTTGCCGGCGATCTTGTCGGCGTTCAGCTGCAGGAAGACATTCTTCTCGCGCTCGATGGCCTCGGCGGAGATTTCCGACGAATCCAGGAACTCAGGGTTCGAAGCTGCAACGTGCATGGCGATGTTCTTCGCCAGCTCCACGTCACCGCCTTTCAGAACGACGACAGCGCCGATCTTGTTGCCGTGCAGGTAGGCACCGACAACGTCACCCTCAACGCGCACCAGGCGACGGATGTTGACGTTCTCGCCGCACTTGGCAACCAGGGCTTCACGAGCAGCTTCACGCGAGGCGATCAGCGGAGCGGCGTCGGTCAGCTTCTGGGCGAAGGCTTCTTCGAGGCTTTCGGCCACGAAGTTCTTGAAGTCGTCTTGCAGGGCCAGGAAGTCGGTCTGCGAGTTCACTTCCAGCAGGACGGCGGAAGTACCGTCGGTCTTGACGGCGATAGCGCCTTCAGCAGCGACGTTGCCAGCCTTCTTGGCGGCCTTGATGGCGCCCGAGGCACGCATGTCGTCAATGGCTTTCTCGATGTCGCCGCCGGCCTTTTCCAGGGCCTTTTTGCAATCCATCATGCCTTCGCCGGTACGCTCGCGCAGTTCTTTTACCAGCGCTGCAGTAATTGCTGCCATTTCAAAATCCTCTTGGAAAGTTTTTCAACCATTCCACCCGTCAATCACGGGCGTTCAATTCTGCTAATCCGCTGTTTTCATTTCAGCAGGCCCATGATGCGGGGCCGATGCTGACAGCAGGATTTCAAGGTGGCAAAAAGGGGGCAAAGCCCCCTTTTTGCGTGCCAAGTAGACGCTAGCGCCTATTACTCAGCAGCAGGTGCAGCCGCTTCTTCAGCGTAAACTTCGGTGCCGCCGGCAACGTTGTTGCGGCCGCGGATGACTGCGTCAGCCATCGAAGTCATGTACAGCTCGATAGCGCGAATGGCGTCATCGTTACCTGGGATGATGTAGTCAACACCTTCCGGGCTGCTGTTGGTATCGACAACGCCGATGACCGGGATACCCAGTTTGTTGGCTTCGGTGATCGCGATGCGCTCGTGATCAACGTCGATAACGAACAGAGCGTCTGGCAGACCGCCCATGTCCTTGATGCCACCCAGGCTGCGATCCAGTTTTTCCAGGTCGCGGGAGCGCATCAGGGCTTCTTTCTTGGTCAGCTTGGCGAAAGTGCCGTCTTCGGCCTGGGTTTCCAGGTCGCGCAGACGCTTGATCGAAGCGCGGATGGTCTTGTAGTTGGTCAGCATGCCGCCCAACCAACGGTGGTCAACGTACGGCGAACCGCAACGAGCGGCTTGCTCGGCGACGATCTTGCCGGCGGAACGCTTGGTGCCGACGAACAGGATCTTGTTCTTGCCCTGGGCCAGGCGCTCTACGAACGACAGAGCGTCGTTGAACATTGGCAGGGTTTTTTCCAGGTTGACGATGTGGATCTTGTTACGCGCGCCGAAAATGTACTTGCCCATTTTCGGGTTCCAGTAACGGGTCTGGTGGCCGAAGTGCACACCGGCCTTCAGCATATCGCGCATGTTGACTTGGGACATGATAGTTCCTTGATAAGTCGGGTTGGGCCTCCACGTATCCCAATGACCAACCCGCGAATTCTGCAACTCGGGGCACCCAGGTCATCGTGTCGACACGTGTGTGGGTTAAGTGCTGACGGGGTCGTCCCCGAAAGCGGCGCATTTTATACCACAGACCGCGAGCGAACGGAACCCGGATACTGTTGCGTCTGTCAGCACTTTTTGCAGCACCCCGGCTTTCGCGCCAGAATGCGAGCTGTAGACAACAGCATGACCGCCTTTATCCCGACCGATCGGCGCCCTGCTCTGCTAGAATCCGGCCTTTCCCGTTTGTTCGCGCCGTGCACGGCGCCGTAGAGAGCCTGTAATGACCGTCACCATCAAGACCGCAGAAGACATCGAGAAGATGCGCATCGCTGGCCGCCTGGCCGCCGAAGTGCTGGAAATGATCGAAGAACACGTCAAGCCCGGTGTCACCACCGAAGAGCTCGACCGCCTGTGCCACGATTATATCGTCAACGTTCAGCAGGCCATCCCGGCACCGCTCAACTACAAGGGCTACCCGAAGTCGATCTGCACCTCGATCAACCATGTGGTCTGCCACGGCATCCCCAACGACAAGCCGCTCAAGGACGGTGACACGCTCAATATCGACGTCACCGTGATCAAGGACGGCTACCACGGCGACACCAGCCGCATGTTCCACGTCGGTAACGTGCCGGTCTGGGCCGAGCGCCTGTCCAAGGTCACCCAGGAATGCATGTACAAGGCCATCGAGCTGGTCAAGCCGGGCTGCCGCCTGGGCGACATCGGTGAAGTGATCCAGAAGCACGCGGAAAAGAACGGTTTCTCGGTGGTACGCGAGTTCTGCGGTCATGGCATCGGCAAGGTGTTCCACGAAGAGCCGCAGATCCTCCACTATGGCCGCGCTGGCACGGGCATGGAGCTGAAGGAAGGCATGACCTTCACCATCGAGCCGATGATCAACCAGGGCAAGGCCGACACCAAGGTGCTGGGCGACGGCTGGACCGCCATCACCAAGGACCGCAAGCTCTCGGCCCAGTGGGAACACACTTTGGTGGTGACCGCCACTGGCTACGAGATCTTCACCCTGCGCAAGGACGACACCATCCCGCGCACTTCGGCCTGACCGCACCCCGACAGGCCACCCCACGACAGGAACGTGACGCGATGCCCCAGGTGGACCCCGAGCTGTTCGACCGTGGCCAGTTCCAGGCGGAACTGGCCCTCAAGGCGAGCCCCATCGCCGCCTTCAAGAAAGCCATCCGCCTGGCCGGCGAGGTGCTCGACAAACGTTTTCGCGCCGGCAGCGACATCCGCCCGCTGATCGAGGCCCGCGCCTGGCTCGTCGACAATATCCTGCAACAGGCGTGGAACCAGTTCGACTGGGGCGACCAGAGCGGCATTGCCCTGGTTGCGGTGGGCGGCTACGGGCGCGGTGAACTGCACCCGCACTCGGACATCGACCTGCTGATTCTGCTGGGCGCTGCCGAGCACGAGCAGTACCGCGACGCCATCGAGCGCTTTCTGACCTTGCTGTGGGACATTGGCCTGGAAGTCGGCCAGAGCGTGCGCACCGTCGACGAGTGCGCCGAACAGGCCCGCGCCGACCTGACGGTGATCACCAACCTGATGGAAAGCCGCACCATCGCCGGCCCCGAGGCCTTGCGCCAGCGCATGCTGGAAGTCACCAGCACCGCGCACATGTGGCCGAGCAAGGAGTTCTTCCTGGCCAAGCGCGCCGAACTCAAGGCCCGCCACCACAAGTACAACGACACCGAGTACAACCTCGAACCCAACGTCAAGGGTTCGCCAGGTGGCCTGCGTGACATCCAGACGGTCCTGTGGGTGGCCCGCCGCCAGTACGGGACGCTCAACCTGCATGCACTGGCCGGCGAAGGCTTCTTGCTGGAAAGCGAGAATGAACTGCTGGCTTCGTCCCAGGACTTCCTCTGGAAAGTCCGTTACGCCCTGCACATGCTGGCCGGACGCGCCGAAGACCGCCTGCTGTTCGACCACCAGCGCAGCATCGCCACGCTGCTGGGCTACAGCGATGAAAACCCCAAGCGGGCGATCGAACAGTTCATGCAGCAGTACTACCGGGTGGTGATGAGCATCAGCCAGCTGTGCGACCTGATCATCCAGCACTTCGAAGAGGTTATCCTCGCCGATGAGGAAAGTGGCAGCACCCAGCCGCTGAATGCGCGGTTCCGCCTGCATGACGGCTATATCGAGGCCACCCACCCGAACGTGTTCAAACGCACGCCATTCGCCATGCTGGAAATCTTCGTGCTGATGGCCCAACACCCCGAGATAAAGGGCGTGCGTGCCGATACCGTGCGCCTGCTGCGCGAACACCGCCACCTGATCGACGACACGTTCCGCACCGATATCCGCAATACCAGCCTGTTCATCGAGCTGTTCAAGTGCGAAATCGGCATCCACCGCAACCTGCGCCGGATGAACCGCTACGGCATTCTTGGCCGTTATCTGCCAGAGTTCGGCCTGATCGTCGGGCAGATGCAGCATGACCTGTTCCACATCTATACGGTCGATGCGCATACCCTCAACCTCATCAAGCACCTGCGCAAGCTGCAATACACGCCGGTGTCCGAGAAATTCCCGCTGGCCAGCAAGCTCATGGGGCGCCTGCCCAAACCCGAGCTGATCTACCTGGCCGGGCTGTACCACGACATCGGCAAGGGTCGCCAGGGCGACCACTCGGAAATCGGTGCAGTGGACGCACAGAAGTTCTGCGAACGGCACCAGTTGCCGGCCTGGGACAGCCGCCTGATCGTCTGGCTGGTGCAGAACCACCTGGTGATGTCGACCACCGCTCAGCGCAAGGACTTGTCCGACCCGCAGGTGATCAACGACTTTGCCCTGCACGTGGGCGACGAGACGCGCCTTGACTACCTGTACGTACTGACCGTGGCCGACATCAACGCCACCAACCCGAGCCTTTGGAACTCGTGGCGGGCCAGCCTGCTGCGCCAGCTGTACACCGAGACCAAGCGTGCCCTGCGCCGCGGCCTGGAAAACCCGCTGGACCGCGAAGAGCAGATTCGCCAGACCCAGTCGTCAGCGCTGGACATCCTGGTGCGCGAGGGCACCGACCCGGACGACGTCGAGCAGCTATGGGCGCAACTGGGCGATGACTATTTCCTCAAGCACACCGCCGCCGACGTCGCCTGGCACACGGATGCGATCCTGCAGCAACCGGCCGATGGCGGGCCGCTGGTGCTGATCAAGGAAACCACCCAGCGCGAGTTCGAAGGCGGCACGCAGATCTTCATCTATGCCCCCGACCAGCACGATTTCTTCGCCGTGACGGTGGCGGCCATGTCGCAGTTGAACCTGAACATCCACGACGCACGGATCATCACGTCGAGCAGCCAGTTCACCCTCGACACCTACATTGTGCTGGACAACGACGGTGGCTCGATCGGCGACAACCCGCAGCGGGTCAAGCAGATTCGCGATGGCCTGACCGAAGCGCTGCGCAACCCCGAGGACTACCCGACCATCATCCAGCGCCGGGTACCGCGGCAGCTCAAGCACTTCGACTTCCCGCCGCAAGTGACCATCCTCAACGATGCCCAGCGGCCGGTGACCATCCTCGAAATCACCGCACCAGACCGCCCGGGCCTGCTGGCCCGGCTGGGGCGGATCTTCCTGGAGTTCGACCTGTCACTGCAAAACGCCAAGATCGCCACCCTCGGCGAGCGGGTAGAGGACGTGTTCTTCATTACCGATGCCGACAACCAGCCGCTGTCAGACCCGCAGCTGTGCAGCCGCCTGCAGGAAGCCATCGTGCAGCAACTGCAGGCCGGCCAAGGTAGCGACACCAGCCAGACCCGCGTGACCTTTTAACGATTAGACGATTGACGAGACCTTGCGCCGATGAACCATGCCTTGACCCAGCTTCAGCCCTATCCGTTCGAAAAGCTTCGCGCCCTGCTGGGCAGCGTGAAGCCTGCGGCGGACAAACGCGCCATCGCTCTGTCGATTGGTGAGCCGAAGCACGAATCGCCGGCGTTCGTCGCCCAGGCCATGGCCGACAACCTCGACAAGCTGGCGGTTTACCCCAGCACCCTCGGTTTGCCAGCCCTGCGCCAGGCCATCGGCCAGTGGTGCGAACGACGCTTTGGCGTGCCCGCCGGCTGGCTGGACGCCGACCGCCACATCCTCCCGGTCAACGGCACCCGTGAAGCGCTGTTCGCCTTCACCCAGGCCGTGGTCAACCGCGCCGATGACGGCCTGGTGATCAGCCCCAACCCGTTCTACCAGATCTACGAAGGCGCAGCGTTTCTGGCCGGCGCCACCCCGCACTACCTGCCCTGCCTGGAAAACAACGGTTTCAACCCGGACTTCGACGCCGTACCGGCCGAGGTGTGGAAGCGTTGCCAGATCCTGTTCCTGTGCTCGCCGGGCAACCCTACCGGCGCGCTGGTGCCGATGAACACCCTGAAGAAGCTGATTGCCCTGGCTGACGAACACGACTTCGTGATCGCCGCCGACGAGTGCTACAGCGAGCTGTACTTCGACGAGGATGCGCCTCCGCCAGGCCTGCTGTCGGCATGCGCCGAGCTTGGCCGTAGCGATTTTGCGCGCTGCGTGGTGTTCCACAGCCTGTCCAAGCGCTCCAACCTGCCTGGGCTGCGCTCGGGCTTCGTCGCGGGCGATGCCCGGATCATCAAGCCGTTTCTTCTGTACCGCACCTACCACGGCTGCGCGATGCCGGTGCAAACCCAGCTGGCCAGCATCGCCGCCTGGCAGGACGAGGCGCATGTGCGCGAGAACCGCGATCAATACCGGGCCAAGTACGATGCCGTGCTGGATATTCTGCAGCCGGTACTGGATGTGCAGCGCCCGGACGGCAGTTTCTACCTGTGGGCCAAGGTACCGGGCGACGATGCCGAGTTCACCCGCGGCCTGTTCGAAGCCCAGCATGTGACCGTGGTACCGGGGTCGTACCTGTCGCGTGAAGTGGATGGGGTGAACCCGGGTGCCGGGCGCGTGCGCATGGCACTGGTTGCACCGCTGGCCGAATGCATCGAAGCGGCGGAGCGCATTCGCGCCTACCTGCAAAACCGCTGATCAACCCCTTCGCGGGCACGCCCGCTCCCACAGGTACTGCGCTGATTTCAAGCGCAGCGCAGTACCTGTGGGAGCGGGCGCGCCCGCGAAGGGCCTTGATAGGGTCTACTTGACTGAACCTAGGTTCGCCTCACTCATATCCAGCTCACCCAGTACTTGCCGCACCACCTCATCGCCCACCAGGTGCTGACGATGCAGGTTGTACAGCTCCAGCCGCTGGGCCCTCAGGGCACGCAAGCGTAAACGCCGCTCCAGCAAGTCCATCTGTGCGGCCAGGGCCTTGGCTTCGGCACTGTCGTCGTAGCTTTCCAGCTCATCCCGGTATTCAGCCATCAAGCGCGCCTTCAGCTCGGTCGCCAAGGTTGCCTGCGCAGCATCCTGCGGTGCGTTGCTGTCGATCACCTCTTCTGCCTCCAAGGCATGAATCGCCGCCTCGGCTGTGCGCCGCCAGGCTTCCTGTACCTCTTGGTGCAAGCGCTCGTCAGGGCTCTTGGTCACCCCTCGCAGTAACAGCGGCAGGGCAAGGCAGGCACTGATCAACGACAGCAGAATTACCCCCGCAGCAATGAAGATAAGCAGGTCACGCTCCGGGAAAGCTGTATCAGCCCCTATCAGCAACGGGATCGACATGACACCCGCCAGGGTGACAGCGCCGCGCACACCACCCAAGGTCAGCAACCAGCAGGAACGCGCCGTAGGCATCAGCACCAGTGCCGGCTTGCCGCGCCAGCGACGTACCACACCGATCGAGCGCCAGATACTCTGGACCCAGATGAACCGCAACAGAATCAGTGCGGCAAAGATCGCCACCACGTCCAGGCAGCGGTAGGCCAATGTCGGCCAGAGGGTCGCTTCGTGGCTGACCACAGCCTTGATGATGTCTGGCAACTGCAAGCCCAACAACAGGAAGATCAGGCCATTGAAGGCAAACTCCAGCAACGACCAGACACTACGATTGAGCAGGCGGGTACTGGTCTGACGCGGCAGCAGGTCGAGCCAGCTCTGCATCATGCCGGCCGCGACCGCCGAGAGAATACCCGAAACGCCCAGGCGCTCGGCCAGCACGTAGGCTGCGAACGGCAGCAGCAACATGAACACCACATGGGTAGCTGGATCGTCCCAGCCCCGGGTGATCATCCACATGCGCAGGCGACCGATCAACCAGCTCAGTACCACACCCACCGCAAGGCCGCCCAGTGCGACCAACACAAAGCTGAAGCTGGCGTCAGCCAACGAAAACACTCCGGTGATCGCCGCCGCCAAGGCGAACTTGAAGGTTACCAGGCCCGACGCATCGTTCATCAGCGCCTCGCCCTGCAGCATGTGCATCAGGGGAGTGGGCAGGCGGTCCTGGGCAATGGCCGAAACGGCCACGGCGTCGGTCGGCGAAAGCACTGCGGCCAGGGCGAAGGCCACCGGCAACGGGATGCTCGGCAGCAACCAGTGGATGAAGTAACCGGCGCCGACCACGGTGAACAACACCAGCCCCACGGCCAGCGCCACTACCGGGCCACGAATGCGCCATAACTCACGCTTGGGGATGCGCCAGCCGTCGGCGAACAGCAGCGGAGGCAGGAACAGGAACAGGAACAATTCGGGGTCAAGGGCTACATGCAGGCCCAGCGTCGGCCACGCCAGCAAGGCACCGGCGGCAATCTGTACCAGCGGCAATGGCAGCGGGATCACACGGCCGACCAGCTTCGACAGGCTGACCAGCGTCAGCAGGATGAGAACGGTGTAGGCGGACTGCATCCGGGAAAGCTTCCTTTGTGAACCAGAAACGATAGCAAGGCGAAACATCGCCATTGGAACAATATGTTAGCGGCGACCGACGGTTCGGGGCCGCTGCACGATAGTCGCAGGTGACGGGGGAATATGTAACATGATGATACCCAGCAGATGCGACCGGAGCTTGCGAGTCGCGTGCCCCGTTATTGAAGACTTGAACTACAGCGATCCCGTCGTATAATCGCCATTAACGAATAACGTTAAGCATTCAGGCTCATGATTCGAAGCTTTAGCTGTGCCGACACGGAAGCGCTCTTCACAACGGGAAAGACACGGCGTTGGTCAGATATCAAGTCAGTCGCGGAGCGCAAGCTGGCCATGCTCGATGCCGCAACAGAGTTGCGAGACCTTAGGTCGCCACCTGGCAATCGCCTCGAGTCACTGAGCGGCAACCGCGCCGGCCAACACAGTATCCGTGTAAATGACCAATGGCGGGTTTGCTTCACCTGGACAGAACACGGGCCAGTTAACGTTGAAATTGTCGATTACCACTGAGGTGCATCATGCTCAAGAACGGTATGCGTCCAATCCATCCGGGTGAAATCCTGCGGGAGGAGTTCCAGAAGGAAATGGGCTTCAGCGCCGCGGCTCTGGCCAGGGCGTTGGGTGTAGCAACGCCAACCGTCAACAACATCCTGCGCGAACGGGGCGGTGTTTCCGCCGACATGGCACTGCGCCTGTCCATCTGCCTGGACACCACTCCTGAGTTCTGGCTCAACCTGCAGACGGCCTTCGATCTGCGCACAGCCGAACAGCAACACGGCGATGAGATCATCGGGTCGGTCCAGCGTCTGGTCGCTTGAACACATCCTGATCAATAAACAGGGGCGCCACGGGCGTGGCGCCGCGAGGATCGTTCCCGCATAATCGCGCGACTGACATCGAAAAACGGAGAGATTGGGGCGACTTGTAACCCCAATGTACACAATGACCTACACGCTCTACGGCATCAAAGCCTGTGACACCATGAAAAAGGCGCGTACCTGGCTCGAAGACAAAGCCATCGCCTACGAATTCCACGATTACAAAACCCAAGGCATCGACCGCGACAGCCTGAACCGCTGGTGCGACGAGCACGGCTGGGAAGTCATCCTCAACCGTGCCGGCACCACCTTCCGCAAGCTGGACGACGCCAGCAAGGCAGACCTCGACCAGGCCAAGGCCGTCGAGCTGATGCTGGCCCAGCCGTCGATGATCAAACGCCCGGTGCTCGACCTTGGCGCGCGTACCCTGGTTGGCTTCAAGCCCGACCTGTACGCCGCTGCCCTGGCCTGAGCCCCTACCCTATTTCGCACGAGGTAATCACATGTCCAATACCCTGTTCAGCCTGGCCTTTGGTGTCGGCTCCCAGAACCGCCAGGGCGCCTGGCTGGAAGTGTTCTACGCACAACCACTGCTCAATCCGAGCGCCGAACTGGTTGCTGCAGTCGCCCCTGTTCTCGGTTACGAAGGTGGCAACCAGGCCATCGCCTTCAGCAACGCCCAGGCCGCACAACTGGCCGAAGCCGTGAAGGGCGTGGACGCCGCGCAGGCCGCCCTGCTGACCCGTCTGGCAGAGAGCCACAAGCCGCTGGTCGCCACCCTGCTGGCCGAAGACGCCGCACTGAGCTCGACCCCAGAGGCCTACCTCAAGCTGCACCTGCTGTCGCACCGCCTGGTCAAGCCGCATGGCGTAAGCCTGGCCGGCATCTTCCCGCTGCTGCCGAACGTGGCCTGGACCAACCAGGGCGCGGTCGACCTGGGCGAACTGGCCGAGCTGCAACTGGAAGCACGCCTGAAGGGCGAGCTGCTGGAAGTGTTCTCGGTGGACAAGTTCCCGAAAATGACCGATTACGTGGTCCCGGCCGGCGTGCGCATCGCCGACACCGCCCGTGTGCGCCTGGGCGCCTACATTGGCGAAGGCACCACCATCATGCACGAAGGCTTCGTCAACTTTAACGCGGGTACCGAAGGCCCGGGCATGATCGAAGGCCGCGTTTCCGCTGGCGTATTCGTCGGCAAGGGCTCGGACCTGGGCGGCGGCTGCTCGACCATGGGCACCCTGTCCGGTGGCGGCAACATCGTCATCAAAGTCGGCGAGGGCTGCCTGATCGGCGCCAACGCAGGTATCGGTATTCCGCTGGGCGACCGCAACACCGTCGAAGCCGGCCTGTACATCACCGCAGGCACCAAGGTGAACCTGCTGGACGAGAACAACGAACTGGTCAAAGTGGTCAAGGCCCGCGACCTGGCCGGCCAGACCGACCTGCTGTTCCGCCGCAACTCGCTGAACGGCGCGGTAGAGTGCAAGACCCACAAGTCGGCCATCGAGCTGAACGAAGCGCTGCACGCTCACAACTGAGAACCCTGCCGGGTTTGAGGTGTTAAGATCGGGTCTGGCGCCAATGCACCAGACCCGATTTTCATTCCAGGCCTCGCAAACATGTTCCAGCCCTCTCCCTGGCGTGCCGACTTTCCCGCCATCGCCGCCCTGCAACGGCAGCACCAGACCTATCTGGACAGCGCCGCCACCACCCAGAAGCCGCAAGCCTTGCTCGATGCCCTGAGCCATTACTACGGCCATGGCGCGGCCAACGTGCACCGTGCCCAGCATTTGCCAGGTGCGCTGGCGACCCAGGCCTTCGAAACCAGCCGCGACAAGGTCGCCGCCTGGCTCAATGCGGCAGACTCGCGGCAGATCGTGTTCACCCACGGCGCCACTTCGGCACTGAACCTGCTGGCCTATGGCCTGGAGCACCGCCTCGAAGCCGGTGACGAAATTGCCGTCAGTGCCCTGGAGCATCATGCCAACCTGCTGCCCTGGCAACAGCTGGCGCACCGGCGCAACCTGCGCCTGGTGGTGCTGCCACTGGACGCCCATGGTCGTATCGGCCAGGACCAGGCACTGCAACTGATCGGCCCGCGCACCCGAGTGCTCGCCATCAGCCAGCTGTCCAACGTGCTGGGTACCTGGCAACCGCTGCCAGCGCTGCTGGCCCATGCCCGCGCCCAAGGCGCGCTGACGGTGGTCGATGGTGCCCAGGGCGTGGTGCATGGTCGCCAGGACATGCAGCAACTGGGCTGCGACTTCTATGTGTTTTCCAGCCACAAGCTGTACGGTCCGGACGGCGTCGGCGTGCTCTATGGCCGCGCCCAGGCCCTGGAGCTGTTGCGCCACTGGCAGTTCGGTGGCGAGATGGTGCAGCTGGCCGAGTACCACAGCGCCAGCTTCCGTCCCGCGCCCCTGGGCTTCGAAGCGGGTACGCCGCCGATTGCCGGGGTGATCGGCCTGGGTGCGACACTGGACTATCTGGCCAGCCTCGATGCCCATGCGGTCGCAGCACATGAAGCCAGCCTGCACCAGCACCTGCTGCGTGGCCTGGGCGACCGCGAGGGCGTGCGGGTGTTGGGCGCACCGCAGACGGCCCTGGCCAGTTTCGTCATTGAGGGCGTGCACAACGCCGATATCGCTCACCTGCTGACTGAACAGGGCATTGCCGTGCGTGCCGGTCACCACTGCGCCATGCCACTGCTGAAGGGGCTGGGGCTGGAAGGCGCGATACGGGTATCGCTGGGTTTGTACAACGACAGCGATGACGTGCAGCGTTTCTTCGACGCGCTGGACCAAGGCCTGGAGCTGTTGCGATGAGCCTGCCGGAACAGGCGCACCAAGCGCTGGAAGCGTTTCAACAGGGCAAAGGCTGGGAACAGCGTGCGCGGCTGCTGATGCAGTGGGGTGACCGCCTGGAGCCGCTGGCTGATGCCGAAAAGACCGAGGCCAACCGGGTGCATGGCTGCGAGAGCCTGGTGTGGCTGGTGGCCGAGCAGATCGAGGGCATGTGGCGGTTCAAGGCCAGCAGCGATGCCCGCTTGTTGCGTGGGCTGCTGGCGCTGTTGCTGGTGCGGGTGCAGGGACTGGCCAGTGAGGAGCTGGCCGGGATTGATCTGCGCGAGTGGTTTACCCAGCTCGGGCTGGAACGCCAACTGTCGCCGTCGCGCAGCAATGGGCTGCATGCGGTGTTGCAGCGGATGGCGGAGTTGGCGTCCAACCGCTGAATCGGCGCCGGTTTCTTCGCGGGCCTGCCCGCTCCCACAGATACGGCATCATGCTTGATAGAGATGCAGTATCTGTGTGAGCGGGCAGGCCCGCGAAGAAACCCACGCGGTCTTATTCAGGCTTGACCCGTTCCGACGGCCGGCGCGCTCCAGCCACCAGTTTTTCTATCGCCTTGCTCGCCGCTACCATGCCAAAGGTCGCGGTCACCATCATCACCGCACCAAAGCCACCCGAGCAGTCCAGCCGCACGCCCTCACCCACGAAGCTTTTCTGCAGGCAAACGCTGCCGTCGCCCTTGGGGTAACGCAGCTGTTCACTGGAGAACACGCACGGCACGCCATAGTTGCGGCTGACATTACGCGAGAAGTTGTAGTCGCGGCGCAAGGTGGAACGCACCCGCGAAGCCAATGGGTCATTGAAGGTCTTGTTCAGGTCGGCGATCTGGATCTGCGTCGGATCGATCTGCCCACCCGCGCCACCGGTAGTAACAATGGCAATCTTGCGTCGCCGACACCAGGCGATCAGCGCCGCCTTGGCCATGACGCTGTCGATGCAGTCGATCACGCAGTCGAGGTGCTCGGTGATGTACTCGGCCATGGTCTCGCGGGTGACGAAGTCGGCCACCGCATGCACCGTGCACGCCGGGTTGATCGCCCGCAGGCGCTCGGCCATGACCTCGACCTTGGGCCGCCCCACCTGCCCTTCCAGCGCATGGGCCTGGCGGTTGGTGTTGCTGACGCAGACATCGTCCAGGTCGAACAGGGTGATCTCGCCCACGCCGCTGCGTGCCAGTGCTTCGGCCACCCACGAGCCCACCCCGCCAATACCGACCACAGCCACATGGGCCTGGCCCAGACGTTGCAGCCCCTGGTCGCCATACAACCGGGCAACGCCGGCAAAGCGTGGATCTTCTGTGCTCATGTTCATACCCCAAAAAACCGGCGCGCATTATATGCCAGTGAGCCCTTGGCCTGCATCGTTAGGAAAGAGACTGCCAACCCTGCTTTAATGTCCTATCACTTCCACATGAATGGACGACGATGTCTTCACGTAAATTCGGCCTGAACCTGGTAGTGGTGCTGGCCATCGCCGCACTGTTCACCGGGTTCTGGGCACTGATCAACCGCCCGGTCTCCGCCCCCGCCTGGCCAGAACAGATCTCTGGCTTTTCGTATTCGCCGTTCCGCCTGGGCGAAAGCCCACAGAAGGGTCAGTACCCCACTGACGACGAAATGCGCCAGGACCTGGAGCAACTGAGCAAACTGACCGACAGCATCCGTATCTATACCGTGGAAGGCACCCAGGCCGACATCCCGCGCCTGGCCGAGGAGTTCGGCCTGCGGGTGACGCTGGGGATATGGATCAGCCCGGACCTGGAGCGCAACGAGCGCGAAATCGCCACGGCCATCCAACTGGCCAACACGTCGCGCAGCGTGGTGCGGGTAGTGGTCGGCAACGAAGCGCTGTTCCGTGAAGAGGTCACACCGGAAAACCTGATCAAATACCTGGACCGGGTACGCGCAGCCGTGAAGGTGCCCGTGACCACCAGTGAACAATGGCACATCTGGAAGGAACATCCTGAGCTGGCCAGGCACGTCGACCTGATTGCCGCGCACATCCTGCCCTACTGGGAGTTCGTGCCGATGAAGGATTCGGTCGAGTTCGTCCTCGACCGCGCCCGTGAACTGAAGCACCAGTTCCCGCGCAAACCCCTGCTGCTGTCGGAAGTCGGCTGGCCGAGCAACGGCCGCATGCGCGGTGGTGCCGATGCCACACAGGCCGACCAGGCCATCTACTTGCGCACCCTGGTCAACACTCTCAACCGCCGTGGCTACAACTACTTTGTCATTGAAGCCTATGACCAACCCTGGAAGGCCAGCGACGAAGGTTCGGTAGGCGCCTACTGGGGCGTCTACAACGCCGAGCGCCAGCAGAAGTTCAACTTCGACGGCCCCGTGGTGGCGATCCCGCAGTGGCGGGCCCTGGCAGTGGCGTCGGTGGTGCTGGCAATGATCGCCTTGATGGTGCTGTTCATCGATGGCTCGGCCCTGCGCCAGCGTGGCCGTACCTTCCTGACGTTCATCACCTTCCTGTGCGGGTCGGTACTGGTGTGGATCGCCTACGACTACAGCCAGCAATACAGCACCTGGTTCAGCCTGACCGTGGGCGTGCTGCTGGCCCTCGGCGCGCTGGGCGTGTTCATCGTGCTGCTCACCGAGGCCCACGAACTGGCCGAGGCGGTCTGGATACACAAGCGCCGCCGCGAGTTCCTGCCCGTGCAGGCCGACACTGCCTACCGGCCCAAGGTGTCGGTGCATGTGCCGTGCTACAACGAGCCACCTGAGATGGTGAAACAGACCCTGGACGCCTTGGCCGCCCTGGACTACCCCGACTACGAAGTGCTGGTGATCGACAACAACACCAAGGACCCGGCCGTTTGGGAGCCGCTCAAGGCCCACTGCGAGAAGCTTGGCGAGCGCTTCAAGTTCTTCCACGTCGCGCCACTGGCCGGCTTCAAGGGTGGCGCGCTGAATTACCTGATCCCGCACACGGCAAAGGACGCCGAAGTGATCGCGGTAATCGACTCGGACTACTGCGTCGACCGCAACTGGCTCAAGCACATGGTGCCGCACTTCGCCGACCCGAAAATTGCCGTGGTGCAGTCACCGCAGGATTACCGCGACCAGCACGAAAGCGCCTTCAAGAAGCTGTGCTACAGCGAATACAAGGGCTTCTTCCACATCGGTATGGTCACCCGCAACGACCGTGACGCGATCATCCAGCACGGCACCATGACCATGACCCGGCGCAGTGTGCTGGAAGAACTGGGCTGGGCCGAGTGGTGCATCTGCGAGGACGCCGAACTGGGCCTGCGCGTGTTCGAGAAAGGCCTGTCCGCCGCCTACGCCCACAACAGCTACGGCAAGGGCCTGATGCCCGACACCTTCATTGACTTCAAGAAACAACGCTTCCGCTGGGCCTACGGCGCCATCCAGATCATCAAGCACCACGCCGGCGCGCTGCTGCGCGGCAAAGGCAGCGAGCTGACCCGTGGCCAGCGCTACCACTTCCTGGCCGGCTGGCTACCGTGGATCGCCGATGGCATGAACATCTTCTTCACCATCGGCGCGCTGTTGTGGTCAGCGGCGATGATCATCGTGCCGCATCGGGTCGATCCGCCCCTGATGATCTTCGCCATCCCGCCGCTGGCGCTGTTCTTCTTCAAGGTCGGCAAGATCATCTTCCTGTACCGCCGAGCGGTGGGGGTGAACCTCAAGGATGCCTTCGCAGCTGCGCTGGCCGGGCTGGCACTGTCGCACACCATCGCCAAGGCGGTACTGTATGGTTTCTTCACCAGCAGCATGCCGTTCTTCCGCACGCCGAAGAACGCTGACAGCCATGGGTTGCTGGTGGCGATTTCCGAAGCCCGTGAAGAGCTGTTCATCATGGTGCTGCTGTGGGGCGCGGCGTTGGGTATCTACCTGGTGCAGGGGCTGCCGAGTTCGGACATGCGCTTCTGGGTGGCGATGTTGCTGGTGCAGTCGTTGCCTTATGTGGCAGCGCTGGTGATGGCGTTCCTGTCGTCGCTGCCCAAGCCCGCAGAAAAGGCTGCCGAAGCGCAGCAGGCTTGAAGTTGCCTGGGCTGACCTGTGCAGCCCATTCGCGGGCACGCCCGCTCCCACGTGCTTGGCACAGGCGTTCAGAGCTGTGCAGTACCTGTGGGAGCGGGCGTGCCCGCGAATGGGCCGTGCTGCCCGAAACCATTTGATATAAGATAACGCCCCTCAGATTTCCCCGCCTTGCCTTGCCCCGGAGTCCCCCATGACGGCCCCTGCCGAGCTCTCGCCTACCCTTCAACTGGCCTGCGACCTGATCCGTCGCCCCTCGGTCACCCCCGTCGACGCCGATTGCCAGGCGCAGATGATGAACCGTCTGGGCGCCGTCGGTTTCCAGCTGGAGCCGATGCGCATTGAAGACGTCGACAACTTCTGGGCCACCCACGGCAGCCAGGACGGCCCGGTACTGTGTTTTGCCGGCCACACCGACGTGGTGCCTACCGGCCCGGTCCAGCAATGGCAGCATGAACCGTTCGAGGCGCTGATCGACGCCGACGGCATGCTCTGCGGCCGTGGCGCCGCCGACATGAAAGGCAGCCTGGCGTCCATGGTGATCGCCAGCGAGCGCTTCGTGCAGGACTACCCGAACCACCGCGGCAAGGTCGCGTTTCTGATCACCAGCGACGAGGAAGGCCCCGCCCACCACGGCACCAAAGCGGTGGTCGAGCGCCTGAAAGCGCGCAACGAGCGCCTGGACTGGTGCATCGTCGGCGAACCGTCCAGCACCACCTTGCTGGGTGACGTGGTCAAGAACGGTCGCCGCGGTTCGCTGGGCGCCAAGCTGACCATACGCGGCAAACAGGGCCATGTGGCCTACCCGCACCTGGCGCGCAACCCGATCCATCTGGCCGCCCCGGCCCTGGCGGAACTGGCTGCCGAGCACTGGGACGAAGGCAATGCGTTCTTCCCGCCAACCAGCTTCCAGATCTCCAACCTCAATTCCGGCACCGGCGCCACCAACGTGGTCCCGGGCGAGCTGACCGCGCTGTTCAACTTCCGCTTCTCTACCGAGTCCACCGTCGAAGGCCTGCAGGCCCGAGTGTCGGCGATTCTCGACAAGCATGAACTGGACTGGTCGGTCGACTGGGCACTGTCGGGCCTGCCGTTCCTGACCGAACCAGGCGAGCTGCTCGACGCCGTGGCGGCCAGCATCAAGGGCGTCACCGGTCGCGATACCCAGCCCTCCACCAGCGGCGGTACCTCCGATGGCCGCTTCATCGCAACCATGGGCACCCAGGTGGTCGAACTCGGCCCGGTCAACGCCACCATCCACCAGGTTGACGAGCGGATCCTGGCCAGCGACCTCGATCTGCTGACCGAAATCTACTACCAGACCCTGGTCCGGTTGCTCGCCTGATGCTTGCCTGCCCGCTTTGCCAGGCGCCGCTGAGCCGGCTCGACAATGGAGTGGTGTGCCCGGCCGGCCACCGCTTCGACCGCGCCCGCCAGGGTTACCTGAACCTGCTGCCGGTGCAGCACAAGAACAGCCGCGACCCCGGTGACAACCAGGCGATGGTCGAGGCACGCCGCGACTTTCTCGACGCCGGCCATTACGCGCCAGTCGCCCGCCGCCTGGCCGAGCTGGCCGCCGAACGCCAGCCTGGCGCCTGGCTGGACATCGGCTGCGGCGAGGGTTACTACACCGCACAGATCGCCCAGGCCTTGCCGGCCGCCGACGGCTATGCGCTGGACATCTCCCGTGAAGCGGTCAAGCGTGCCTGCCGCCGAGCACCGGCGGTCACCTGGATGGTCGCCAGCATGGCCCGCGTGCCGCTGACCGACGCCAGCTGCCAGTTCATCGCCAGCGTTTTCAGCCCGCTGGACTGGGCCGAGGCCAAGCGCTTGCTCAGCCCCGGCGGCGGCCTGATGCGGGTCGGCCCGACCAGCGGCCACCTGATGGAACTGCGTGAAGTGCTCTACGATGAAGTACGCCCTTACGCCGACGACAAGCACCTGGCCCTGGTCCCTGAAGGCATGGCCCACGCCCACAGCGAAACCCTCGAGTTCCGCCTGAGCCTGGCCGCGCCCAAGGCCCGCGCCGACCTGCTGGCCATGACCCCACACGGCTGGCGCGCCAGCGCCGAAAAACGTGCCCGGGTGATCGACCAGCCCGAGCCGTTCGAGGTCACGGTTTCCATGCGTTATGACTATTTCGTGCGCCAAGACTGAGCACACCCGGAGCCCTTATGCGTCAACCTGATATCGAGATCTACCTGAAGGACGCCGACGTCGACCACAAGCAGATTGCCGAGTGGCTCGCCCAGGCAATCGGCCCGTGCACCGAGTGGAAGCAGAAAGGCCATACCTTCAAATGCCAGGCCGGTAACATTCCGGTCACTTGGTTACCCAAGGCTGTAGGGAAATGGAACAGCCTGTACCTGGAAAGCGACCAGACGCCGTGGGCCGATGACGTTGCCTGCGCCCGCGCCGCATTTGCCGCGCTGGGTGTGGAAGTGCGCTGCGCGCCGGGTGGCTGGGTCGAGGAAGACGGGGAAGAAGATGCTGACCGCTGGGTCCGCATCAGCGCCGACGGTGAAGAGGAAATCACCTGGCGTACATCATGAAACGGCAGGCTTGCTCGTTTCTGTAGGAGCGGGCTTACCCGCGAACACGGGCTATGCCCGTGGCAGCCACCGTGGTGGCTGCTTCGCGGGCAAGCCCGCTCCTACGGCTTGAAACCAGAGGCTCAGAGGCCCACTACGTCTTCGGCTTGCAGGCCTTTCTGGCCCTGCACGCAGGCGTACTCCACCCGCTGCCCTTCGACCAGGGTACGATGCCCCTCACCGCGAATCGCCCGATAGTGGACGAACACATCCGCACCACCTTCGCGCTGAATGAAGCCATAACCCTTGGCATCGTTGAACCACTTTACATTCCCAGTCTCACGAGACGACATCTGAACTACTCCGGATTTTTATTGTGAAGATCGCCTTGCAGGCACGAGGTCACCTGCCCCGTGCCAACGCCGCTTGCCGAAATATCCTGCAAGTGGCAGGCCGAGTATATGACACAGAACAAAAAAAATTGATGACGGTCCCGTCGTTGGCCGAATTTTGCTGAACTTACGCCGATACGGCAGACTAAATAGCAGAATACTCACCTGAAAATCACACCCAGGGCACACACCCCATGACCCGTTCCCCCCTGCACCGCCTGATATTCGGCGGCCTGCGTCGCCTGTTGTACCTGTGGGTGCGCTCCGAGACCATCAACCAGTCTTCCATGACCCTCAACCTCGACCGCAGCCGGCCGGTGTTCTATGCGTTGCCCTCGCCCGCGCTCACCGACCTGGCCGTGCTCGACCACGAGTGCACCAAGGCGGGGCTGCCGCGCCCGGTGCTGCCGGTAGCCGTCGGCCCACTGCAGGAACCCGCCGCGTTCTTCTACCTGACCCCCGACCCGGACTGGCTCGGCCGCCAGGACAAAAGCGGCGCCCCGCCCACGCTCGAGCGCCTGGTGGCTGCCGTCAGCCAGCATGCCGAAGAAGATGCGCAGATCATTCCTGTCAGCGTGTTCTGGGGCCAGACCCCGGCCAGCGAGTCCAGCCCCTGGAAGCTGCTGTTCGCCGACAGCTGGGCGGTAACCGGGCGCCTGCGCCGGTTGCTGACCGTACTGATCCTGGGGCGCAAGACCCGGGTACAGTTCTCCGCGCCAATCCACCTGCGCGAACTGGTGCAGCACAACAAAGGCCACGAGCGCACCGTGCGCATGGCCCAGCGCCTGATGCGCGTGCACTTTCGCAACCTCAAGACTGCCGTCATCGGCCCGGACATCTCGCACCGACGCACCCTGGTCAAAGGCCTGGTCCATGCCCCGCAAGTGCGCCAGGCGATTGCCGACGAAGCGCAGCGCGAGAACCTGCCGCCGGCCAAAGCCGAGGCCCAGGCACTGCGCTATGGCAACGAGATAGCCTCGGACTACACCTATACCGCCATCCGCTTCCTCGAAGTGGTGCTCAGCTGGTTCTGGAACAAGATCTACGACGGCATCAAGGTCAACCACATCGAACAGGTGCAGGGTATCGCCCCTGGCCATGAAGTGATCTACGTGCCATGCCACCGCAGCCACATCGACTACCTGCTGCTGTCGTACCTGCTGTTCCGCAACGGTCTCACCCCGCCGCACGTGGCTGCGGGCATCAACCTCAACATGCCGGTGGTCGGTAACCTGCTACGCCGTGGTGGCGCCTTCTTCATGCGCCGCACGTTCAAGGGCAACCCGCTTTACACGGCAGTGTTCAACGAGTACCTGCACACCCTGTACACCAAGGGCTTCCCGGTCGAGTACTTCGTCGAAGGCGGCCGCTCGCGTACCGGGCGCATGTTGCAGCCGCGCACCGGGATGCTGGCCATTACCCTGCGCAGCTTCCTGCGCTCGTCGCGTACGCCAATCGTGTTCGTGCCGGTGTACATCGGCTACGAACGCGTGCTCGAAGGCCGTACCTACCTGGGCGAACTGCGCGGCGCCAGCAAGAAGAAGGAGTCGGTGTTGGACATCTTCAAGGTGTTCGGTGCACTCAAGCAGCGCTTTGGCCAGGTCTACGTCAACTTCGGCGAACCCATCCGCCTGGCTGGTTTCCTCGACCAGCAGCAGCCCGGCTGGCGTGAACAGGATCACGGTCCGCAGTACCGACCGGAATGGCTCAACGCCACCACCGCCCGCCTGGGAGAAACCGTGGCCCGCCACCTCAACGAGGCGGCCGCCATCAACCCGGTCAACCTGGTGGCCCTGGCACTGCTGTCCACCAGCCGCCTTGCCCTGGACGAGCGCGCCCTGACCCGCGTACTCGACCTGTACCTGGCGCTGCTGCGCCAAGTGCCCTACTCGCCGCACACCACCCTGCCCGAGGGCGACGGCCAGGCACTGATCGAACATGTGCGCAGCATGAACCTGGTGGCCGAGCAGAAGGACGCCCTGGGCCGCATCCTCTACCTGGATGAAGGCAACGCGGTGCTGATGACCTACTACCGCAACAACGTGCTGCACATCTTCGCCCTGCCGGCGCTGCTGGCCAGCTTCTTCCTCAGCAGTTCCCGCATGAGCCGCCAACTGCTGGGCCAGTATGTGCATGCGCTTTATCCCTATCTGCAGGCCGAACTGTTCCTGCGCTGGACGCCAGAACAGCTGGACGAGGTCATCGACCAATGGCTGGTCGCGCTGGTGGAACAGGGCCTGCTGCGCCAGGACAACGACCTGTACGTGCGCCCGGCGCCCAGCTCGCGGCAGTTCGTGTTGCTGACCCTGCTCGCCCGCACCATCACCCAGACCCTGCAGCGCTTCTACATGGCAACCTCGCTGCTGATCAACAGCGGGCAGAACAGCCTGAGCGCCGAAGCGCTGGAAGACCTATGCGTGATGATGGCCCAGCGCCTGTCGATCCTGCATGGCCTGAACGCACCGGAGTTCTTCGACAAGACGCTGTTCCGCCACTTCATCCAGACCTTGCTTCAGCAAGGCGTGCTGCACGCCGACGCGCAAGGCAAGCTGGGTTATCACGACAAGCTCGGCGAGCTGGCCGAGGGCGTGGCCAAGCGAGTACTGTCGGCCGAGCTGCGCCTGTCGATCCGCCAGGTGGCCCTGCACCGTGACGACGGGCTGGAAACTTCGACCCTCTAACGGTTCATCGGTCGGCAAAATCCGCTAAAGTCCGTGGGGTTGGCCACAAGCCAGCTCCAAGGACACCGGAGATTCCATGAAAAAGCTCTTTATGCTGTGTTGCGCATCCCTGCTTGCAGCCTGCTCCAGCCAAACCCCACCCAACCAGGCCAGCCTGGACGGTGAAGTCTTCTACCTGCAGCGCATTGCCCTGCCGCCTGCAGCCACCCTGAGTGTGGAACTGCAGGATGTGTCGCTGATGGACGCCCCTGCCGTGACCCTGGCGCGCCAGGCCGGCCCGGTCAAAGGCAACGTGCCGCTGCCGTTCCATCTCACCTATGACCCCGCGCAGGTCAAGCCTGGCCACCGCTATGCGGTGAGTGCGCGCATCGAGCTGAATGGCAAGTTGCTGTTCATCAATACCGAACACCACGGTGTCGCGCTCGATGGCAGTGACCCGCAATCGGTACGCATCAAGGTAGATCAGGTTCGCTGATACCCGTTCTCATCCGTTTACAAGGAAAGCTTCATGATCCGCACTTCCCTGCGCTTCACCACCCTGTGCGCCGGCCTGCTGCTGTCGGCCAGCGCCCTGGCCCTGTCGCTGGGCGACCTCAGCCAGAAAGACGCCACCGGCGGCCTGAAAGATGCCCTGACCCAAGGTGCGCAACTGGCCGTCAAGCAACTGAGCACCCCAGGCGGCTTCAGCAACAACCCGGACGTGCGCATCGAGCTGCCAGGCAACCTGGGCAAAGCCGCCAAGGCGATGAAGATGTTCGGCAAGGGTGAACAGGTCGAAGCCCTGGAAACCAGCATGAACAAGGCCGCCGAGGCCGCCGTGCCGCAGGCACAGGCGATTCTGGTGGATGCCGTGAAGAACATGAGCGTGACCGATGCCAAGGGCATTCTCAGCGGCGGTGACGACTCGGCCACCCAGTACCTGAACAAGAGCAGCCGCGAGCAGATCCGCGCCAAGTTCCTGCCAATCGTCAAGCAGGCCACCGACAAGGTTGGCGTGGCCCAGCAGTACAATGCCTTCGCCGCCCAGGCCAAAGGCCTGGGGCTGGTCAAGGATGACGCCAATATCGAGAACTACGTGACCGAGAAGGCGCTGGATGGCCTGTTCGAGATGATCGGCAAGCAGGAGCAGAGCATTCGCCAGAACCCGGCAGCGGCGGCTACCAGCCTGGCCAAGAAGGTCTTCGGCGCGCTGTAGGAGCGGGTTCACCCGCGAAAGGGCCGGGCCTGCTGGCCAATTTTCACCAGCCGCTCACCGTTGCTGCCGCCACCGTATTCGCGGGTAAACCCGCGCCTACACGGCGGCGGGGTTGGACACAGGCCGTCGTAGGAGCGGGTTCACCCGCGAAGGGAGGGCCAAGCCCTCCCCCTGCGGCCTTCAGCCCTTCTTCACCCTGAACCACGCCGCATACAACGCCGGCAGGAACAGCAGTGTAAGCACCGTGGCCACGATCAACCCACCCATGATCGCCACCGCCATCGGTCCATAGAACACACTACGCGACAACGGGATCATGGCCAGCACTGCCGCCAGCGCGGTCAGCACGATCGGCCGGAAGCGCCGCACCGTTGCCTCGATGATCGCCTGCCAGCGCTCCATCCCCGCTGCGATGTCCTGCTCGATCTGGTCCACCAGGATCACCGAGTTGCGCATGATCATCCCCGCCAAGGCAATGGTGCCAAGCATGGCGACAAAGCCGAACGGCTGGCGGAACACCAGCAGGAACAGGGTCACACCGATCAGCCCCAGCGGCGCGGTGAGGAACACCATCACCGTGCGCGAGAAACTGCGCAGCTGGATCATCAGCAAGCTCAGGACTACCACGATGAACAGTGGCATGCCGGCATTCACCGATTTCTGCCCCCGTTCGGAGTCCTCCACCGTGCCGCCCACCTCCAGCAGGTAGCCATCGGGCAGCTTGGCGCGGATTTCCTGCAGGGTCGGCAGAATCTGCTTCACCAGCGTCGCCGGCTGCTCCTGGTCGTAGATATCGGCACGCACGGTCACCGTCGGCAAGCGGTTGCGGTGCCAGATAATGCCTTCTTCAAAGCCGTACTCCAGGGTCGCCACCTGCGACAGCGCCACGCTCTGGCCATTGTCGGTGGGCAACGCCAGGCTACCCAGGTTGGCCAGCTCGCTGCGCTCCTGGAGGGTGCCGCGCAGCAGGATCTCGATCAGTTCGTTGTCCTCGCGGTACTGGCTGACCGTGGTGCCGATCAGCGAGCTTTGCAGGAAGCTCGCCAGGTGCGAAGTGCTCACGCCCAGCGCACGGGCGCGGTCCTGGTCGATTTCGAGGAACACCGCCTTGCTGGGTTCCTCCCAGTCCAGGTGCACGTTCACCACATGCGGGTTCTCGCGCACCTTGTCCGCCACTTCACGGGCCAGTGCACGGGCCTTCTCGATATGCTCGCCAGTGACCCGGAACTGCACCGGGTAGCCCACGGGCGGGCCGTTTTCCAGGCGCGTGACCCGGGCGCGCAGGTCGGGGAACTGCTGGTCCACAGTGCTGATCAGCCAACTGCGCAGGCGCTCGCGGTCTTCCATCGACTTGGCCAGCACCACGAACTGGGCAAAGCTGGCTGCCGGCAGTTGCTGGTCCAGCGGCAGGTAGAAGCGCGGCGAACCGGTGCCCACATAGGCCACGTAGTTGTCGATACCGTCCTGCTGCTTGAGCAGCGCCTCCAGCTGCGTGACCCGCTCGGCGGTATTGGCCAGCGAGGCGCCTTCGGCCAGCTTCAGGTCAACCATCAGCTCCGGGCGACCGGAAGCCGGGAAGAACTGCTGGGGTACGAAGCGGAACAGCAGGATGCTGCCGACAAAGGCAGCGATGGTCAGCAGGATTACCGTCTTGCGCCGCCGTACGCACCACTCCACCAGCCGTCGCACGCGCTGGTAGAACGGGGTGGCGTATGGGTCTGGTGCATGGCCGTCCTTGCCATGACGCGCCGCATGCAGCTTGGCCAGGTCGGGTAGCAGGCGCTCGCCCAGGTAAGGCACGAACACCACGGCCGCCACCCAAGAGGTCAGCAAAGCGATGGTGACCACCTGGAAGATCGACCGGGTGTATTCGCCCGTGCTGGAGGCCGCGGTGGCAATCGGCAGAAAGCCTGCTGCCGTGATCAGCGTACCGGTGAGCATCGGGAAGGCCGTACTCGTCCAGGCATAGCTGGCTGCCTTGAGGCGGTCATAGCCCTGCTCCATCTTGATCGCCATCATCTCCACGGCAATGATCGCGTCGTCCACCAGCAAGCCCAAGGCCAGCACCAGCGCGCCAAGGGAAATCTTGTGCAGGCCGATGCCGAAGTAGTGCATGGCGGCAAAGGTCATGGCCAACACCAGCGGAATGGCCAGCGCCACCACCAGGCCAGTGCGCAGGCCCAGCGAGAAGAAGCTCACCAGCAGCACAATGATCAACGCCTCGACCAGCACCTGCACGAACTCGCCCACGCCGGCCTTGACCGCCGCCGGTTGATCCGAAACCTTGCGCAGCGCCATGCCGGCAGGCAGGTTATGCGCCAGGCGCTCGAACTCGCCTTCCAGGGCCTTGCCCAGTACCAGGATGTCGCCACCGTCTTTCATCGACACCGCCAGGCCAATGGCATCCTCGCCCATGAAGCGCATGCGCGGTGCAGGTGGGTCGTTGAAGCCACGGTGCACCTCGGCGACATCACCAATCCGGAAGGTGCGATCACCCACGCGAATGGGGAACTGGCGGATCTGCTCGACACTGTCGAAACGCCCGCTCACGCGCAGTTGCAAGCGCTCGCTGGGCGTCTCGAAGAAACCGGCGGTGCTCACGGCGTTCTGCTCTTGCAACGCCTTCTGCACGGCTTCCAGCGGCACGCCGAGGGTGGCCAGCTTGAGGTTGGACAGCTCGATCCAGACTTTCTCGTCCTGCAGGCCGATCAGCTCGACCTTGCCCACATCCTTGACCCGCTGCAGCTGGATCTGGATACGGTCGGCGTAGTCCTTGAGCACCGCATAGTCAAAGCCTTCGCCAGTCAGCGCATAGATGTTGCCGAAGGTGGTGCCGAACTCGTCGTTGAAGAACGGGCCCTGGATCTCCGGCGGCAAGGTGTGGCGAATGTCCGCAACCTTCTTGCGGATCTGGTACCACAACTCGGGGATGTCCTTGGAGTGCAGCGAGTCGCGGGCCATGAAAGTAACCTGCGATTCGCCGGGGCGAGAGAACGAGACGATTCTCTCGTACTCACCGGTTTCCATCAGCTTCTTCTCGATGCGCTCGGTCACCTGCCGCGCCACTTCTTCAGCGCTGGCGCCTGGCCACAGGGTGCGGATGACCATGGCCTTGAAGGTGAATGGCGGGTCCTCGCTCTGGCCAAGCTTGGTGTACGACATGGCGCCAATGGCGGCCAGCAGGATCATCAGGAACAGGACGATCTGGCGGTTGCGCAGCGCCCAGGCAGAAAGGTTGAAACCCATCGGGACTTACTCCTTGGCCGTCAGGTTCACTACACGGTTGCTGCGGTCCACGGGGCGTACCTCCTGGCCCTCGCGCAGTACATGGCCACCAGCGGCAACCACCCAGTCACCCGGGTCCAGGCCTTCGAGCACCGGCACGCTGTCGCTGCCATAAGCCCCCAGGCGCACGGTCGCCCGCTCCAGGCGGCTTTCCTTGTTCACCCGCCAGACATAGGCCTGACCGTTTTCCGCAGTCACTGCCGACAGCGGTACCGCCAGCGGGATCAGCCCGTCCTTGGCGATGAACACCCGGGCGCTCTGGCCCAGCTCGGCCGGTACGGCGGCCGTGGTGAAGGCGATGCGCGCCGCGAACGTGCGCGAGCGCGGGTCGGCGGCCGGTGACAGCTCGCGAATGCGCCCCTGGAAACGCGCCTGCGGATGCGACCACAGCTCCACGCTCACCGGTTGGCCCACAGCGAAGCGGGCAAACTGCTGCTCCGGCAGGCCGATGGCCACTTCTCGCTCGCCATCGGCGGCAAGGGTGAACACGGTCTGCCCGGCGGCGACCACCTGGCCCACTTCAACCTGGCGCTTGGCGATCACCCCGGCCTGCGGCGCACGCAATACGGCATATTCGGCCTGGTTGCCCGCCACATCGAACTCGGCCTTGGCCTGCTTCAGACGGGCAAGGCCTGCACGGTAGAGGTTTTCGGCATTGTCGTACTGGGAGTGGCTGACCATCTGCCGCTCCAGCAGCTTCTGGTAGCGGTCGCGTTCGGCGCGCACCAATGCCAGGTTGGCCTCGGCAGCCGCCAGCTGGGCGCGGTTGGCTTCAAGTTGCAGGCGCACGTCCTGCGGGTCCAGTTCGGCCAGCGGCTGGTCGGCCTTGACCCGCTGCCCCTCCTCCACCAGACGCTTGCTGACCTTGCCGCCAATGCGGAAGGCCAGCTCCGGCTCGAAGCGCGCGCGTACTTCGCCGGGGTAACTGTCGGCAGCGGCTTCGGCAGGCTGTGGCTGCACCACCAGCGCCGGGCGCGGCGCGGCGGGTGGGGCGGCTTCCTGACCACACGCCGCCAGAAGCAGGGCAGCGGCGGCGGGCAGAGCGATGGACAAGGCATGGCGCAACATGATGAATCCTTTCGCGGAGTGCACATTTAATATTTGTACTGGCTGGTATATTAAATCAGTGCAACGATGCCGGGAAGGGTATGCGCTGGTTTTTCGACGACCTGGCTGGAGCCCTCTGGCGCCTGTGAAATCAAGCGGCGGCTGAACGCCCACCCTGTCGATCAACTGAACGCTGGCAGGCCGCAGGTAAATGTGAGCTAGTTTTAGCCGTATCGCGGCTGACCCGTTAAGATGGGGATTCTTAAACCAGATGCAGACCACAATGCTCAACGACGCACCCATCGGCCCAGGCCGGCCCAAGGACCTGGCCAAGCGCGAGGCGATCCTCGAAGCGGCCAAGGCCCTGTTCCTCAGCCTTGGCTACGCCAACACCAGCATGGATGCGGTCGCTGCGGCGGCAGGTGTTTCAAAGCTCACCGTGTACAGCCACTTCACCGACAAACAGACATTGTTCTGTTCGGCGGTCATGGCCACCTGCCAGATCCAGTTGCCTGACCTGCTGTTCGAGTATCCCGAGGGGGTACCGGTGGAAGAAGTGCTGCTGACGATTGCCCGCAACTTCCAGGCGCTTATCAGCAGTGACGAAGCGATCAAGCTCAGCCGCCTGATCATGGCCCAGGGCAGCCTGGACCCGAGTTTTGGCGAGTACTTCTACGAGGCCGGGCCCAAGCGCGTGCTCGCAGGCATGGAAGCGCTACTGCGTGGGGCACATGAGCGCGGGCTGCTGCGCATCGACAACCCCTTGAGGGCGGCGGAGCACTTCTTCTGCCTGGTCAAAGGGGCACCGGATTACCGGTTGCTGCTGGGATGTGCGGGGCCGCTGGAAGGCGATGAAGCCGAGGCGCATGTGCGCGAGGTGGTGGGGGTGTTCTTGAGGGCATTCAAACCCTGATACCTGGATATCTTTGCAGGCCTCTTCGCGAACTTACCCGCGAAGAAGCCTGGGCAGGCCACACAAACGTCAGGCTTTCAACGCCTTCTTCGGATAAATGTCATACCGGCTCGACTTGCCTTCCAGGCTGTGGCTGGGCTTCGGCCCGTCGATGATCGGTGCCTTGCGCGGGCGCTTCACCACCACCCGGTGGCTGGCCAGCGCCAGGGCGGCTTCAAGCAGCGCCGGGGCATCCGGGTCATCGCCCACCAAAGGCCGGAACACACGCATTTCCTTTTTCACCAGGGCGCTCTTGTCGCGGTGCGGGAACATCGGGTCGAGGTAGATCACCTGCGGCGCCTCTCCTTCCCAGGCGCGCATGCGCTCGATGGCGTTGCCGGTCAGCAGGCGCATGCGCCCGACAATCGGGCCCACTTCTTCATCCGTTCGCGCCCGCGCCAGGCCGTCCTCCAGCAGCGCGGCAATCAGCGGCTGGCGCTCGATCAGGGTCATCTGGCAGCCAAGGCTGGCCAGCACGAACGCGTCCTTGCCCAGCCCCGCCGTGGCATCCAGTACCTGCGGCCGGATACCTTGGGCAATGCCCACAGCCTTGGCGATCATCTGCCCGTTGCCACCGCCAAACTGGCGGCGATGCGCAGCCTGGCCTTCGACGAAGTCCACACGCACCGGCCCGGGCGCTTGCGGGCCAAGCTGCTGAATCTGCAAGCCGTCGGCGCCCACCTGCACCGCGAAGGCGGCGGTATCGTCCTGCAGCGGCAGGCCCAGGCGTTCAGCCCACGCCCTGGCCTGTTGCGCATACTCAGCTGTCATCGCCTCGACCCTGATACCCGTGCCTTGCTCTTCCATCGTTCACACCCGAAAAATCAAACCAAGCCCTTAATGAATCGGCAGCCACGGCCGATACAGGCAATATCCCGCTATTCTGCCAGAGCACAGCGCGCACGACTGCCATGTCAGAAACTCTTCCCATCGGCTTGACCTATTTGTCGCCCGTCGGCAACTACAGTCAGCACAACACCCAGGCACTCGGGGGCGTCAGCCACCTGTGGCAGGATTTCTTTGCCCGGGCCATGGCCGAGCAGCAGGAAGAGCCCGTAGACGGCGTCAGCCAGTCGTTCGTGCAGTACGACCAGGACAGCGGCGAACCCATCGGCGGCGCCCGTGCACTGGCCTTGATCGACGCCCAGCGCGCCTGCCCGGTGCACGACACCATCGTGGCGCCGCCCGAACCGTTGTTTCTGCCCAAGGCCGAACTTGAAGCCAAGCTGCTGCCGCCCGCCCCCGAGCCGTTCAGCGCCATGGAACTGATCGAGCAACAGCGCCAGCTCGACATCAACAACAGCTGGCTGCGCCCGGTGGTGATGAGCCAGGGTCAGCCGATCGCCGAACCCGGCCCTGGCCCCACGCCACGGTCACTGTTCCTGCCCATCGCCGAGCTGGAAAGCGACCTGCTGGACCCGGCCCCGGAACCGTTCGACGACGCCACCCTGGCCAAGCAGCAGAATGACCTGGCGTTCGACATCCACTGGGCGCGCCCAGTGGTGCTGAACAACGTGCGCGCGTACGCCTGAGGCTAACGACAGATCTGCCAGCGCCCCATGTCCAGGTGAAAGTGGTTGCGGTGCGCAGCGTTGTAATCCGGCCCCAGTACCGTGCTGAAGCTCTCGCAAGCGGCCTGCTGCACCTGACGCAAGAATTCCGCCTTCTGCCCGCCCGCCTGCCAGTCACGCGCCAGGATAATGCGCTGGCCGTCCTTCAGGCGAAAACCGCTGATGTCCAGCGCATTGGCCGTGGCGTGCTGGCTCAAACGGGCCTGCTTGCGGTGGTAGACGTTGCGGCAGGCAAAGCTGCCCAGGTGATCGACCTGCGTCACCGGTTGCCCAAACACTTCCTGCGCCGCCGGCTGCAAGCCATGGTTTTCGAACAGTGCATAGGCCACCGCCAACGGGCAACTGGCCAGAAAGCTGCTGCTCAGCCGCGCCTGGCCGCCCTCGATGCGCCATACGTTCTGCAGCGGGCAGTTGGCCGACGCCGGGCTGTCGGCTTGTGCCCGGTAACGCAGGTGGCTGGTTTCCAGCGCCTGCCGGCACAGCGTTGGGTCATCGCGTAGGCGCGACAGTTTGTAGGGGGTCAGCAGGTTGGGCGGCTGGCGTACGTCCAGCGGCGCCCAGGGGTTCCATGTGACAGGCAGGCGCCAGCCGAAGTGCCAGGCCAGGCCGGCCACCGTCAGCAGGCCGGCCAGTAGCGCCAGCAATGCCCTCATCAGCGGCGGAACAGGTCGTTCAGCTGGGCAAACGGCATTGCCTGCTCACCGTAGCCGAACGTGCCCTCATCGCGAATTTCCTGCGCCGCCCGGTAGAAGGCCCCGAGTGCAGCACGGGCCAGCGACGAGCCAACGCTGACGCGGCGCACGCCCAGGTCCTGCAACTGATTGACGCTCAGCGGCACGCCCGCCATGCCCATCAGCACATTCACAGGGCGCGGTGCGACTGCCTGCACCACGGCACGGACTTCCTCCACGGTGCGCAGCCCGGGGGCGTAGAGCACGTCGGCACCGGCTTCGGCATAGGCTTGCAGGCGCAGGATGGTGTCGTCGAGGTCCATGCGTCCGTGCAGCAGGTTTTCTGCCCGGGCGCACAAGGTGAACGGGAATGGCAGGCTTCGCGCAGCCTGCACAGCGGCGCGCACGCGCTCCACAGCCAACCCGAAGTCATAGATGGGCGCATCACTGCGGCCACTGGCATCTTCGATGGAGCCGCCCACCAGGCCAATTTCGGCGGCACGCAGAATGGTCTGGGCACAGTCTTCGGGCAAGTCGCCAAAACCGTTTTCCAGATCGGCGGCCACCGGCAGCGCGGTGGCATCGACGATCTCGCCGGCATTGTCCAGTGTATCGTCCAGGCTCAAGGCGCCTTCGGCGTCTGGCCGGCCCAGGCTGAAGGCCAGGCCTGCACTGGTGGTAGCCAGCGCCTCGAAACCCAGGCTGGCGAGCAACTTGGCGGAGCCGGCATCCCACGGGTTGGGGATGACGAACGCGCCGTCGCGCTCGTGTAACGCCTTGAAGGCCTCAGCTCGCAGGGTTTGCACATCCATGGTTCAACCTCCGGCAGTCAGGGAAAGGTCAGAGTAGCCCCAATTGTTCGACCTCAGGGGCGCGCGGCAATTCCGGCAAAGGTGCCAGGCCCGGCAAGCGTGCCATCAGGCGTTGATGGAAACGCTGGGCCAGCGCCGCAGCCTGGCGATTGTCCGAGGTGTGCAGGAAGATATAGGGATTGCGGCCTTCTTCGATCCAGGCGGCGACTTTTTCTACCCAAGGGCTAAGGAAGGTGTGATTGGCCTCCAGTTCAGGATGGCCAATGAAGCGAACCTGCGGGTGCTGGCTGAAGGCTGCCGGCCGCGGAGGCACCTTGGGCTTCTTCGACTGCGCATGCAGCACGGCAGGGTCGCGCGAGGTACAACTGAACAGCGCACGCGGGTCGAGGCAGATACGCTCCACACCGCGCTCGTGCAGCAGGCGATTGAGCAGGCGTTCTTCCTCACCCTTGGCAAAAAAGGCCTGGTTGCGCACTTCCACAGCCACGGGCACGGCGATCTGATCGAGGAAGTGACAAAGCTCACCCAGGCGCGCCGGGCCGAACTGGGCCGGCAACTGCAACCAGTAGGGTGATACGCGCTGGCCCAGCGGGGCCATCAGCCGAGTGAAGTCGAAGGCAGGTTCAAGCTGGTCACGCAGGTCGCCCTCATGGCTGACATCCCGCGGAAACTTGGCAGTGAAGCGAAAGTGCTCGGGCATGACCTGCGCCCAGCGGGCAATGGTGCCGGGAGCGGGACGTGCGTAGAAAGTGGTGTTGCCTTCGACGGCGTTGAATACCTGGCTGTAGAAGCCAAGCATTTGATTACTGTTGGCGTCAGCGGGGTACAGGTAGTCGCGCCAGGCGTTTTCGCTCCACGACGGGCAACCGAGAAAGTAAGGCAGTGGTGAGGGATTCATCCATCAAATGTACAGGTCGAGCCCCAGTACTTCCATGTCCCAGTCAGTAAAGCCGGCAGTGCTCAGGTAGCTGGCCAGTGCGGTGGCGGTGCGGCGGTCACGGGCGCGAGGGAAAACCATGTCCTGCTGGCGGGCTGGCAGGCCACCACCAGGGCGGCGGGCAGTGGCTTCCTGCGGGGCGGCCTCTGCCTCCTCGATCACCTCGGCATCGTCGATGGCCTCGTCACGCACCGCTGCTTTGCGCGAGGTGCGCTTGAGCGGGTAGGACTGCGATGAGAAACCGTCGATACGCATGGCATGAGCACTCAGGACCAATGATGGCAATTTAGCAGCATCAGGGTTCCGTCGCTAATGCTTGAGTGATAACTGGACCACAGATCGCGCAAAAGGTTTTAGCGTGTTCGGCGATAACCGACGAACAGCACTCAGTGCTTCTTGGGCGTGGCTACATTATCGCGCAGATAAACCGGTTGCGCCTGCTCGGCGACGATTGCCTCGCCACGGGCCCAGGCAAAGGTGGCCAGGCTGAGAATGTCCAGAGCATTGGGCAAGGCAGCCGGGTTGCTCGCCGCCACCTGTACCGCCAGGCGCTCGGCGTAGCCCCACCCGGTACCGGCACCGAACCACTCGCCATTGCTGCCTGCCGGTAGCGCCACCTGCTCGGGCGGCAATACGGCTTCACGGCCGACCAGGCACATTTCACCCGCCGTGGCCTGGTAGCAGCCCCAGTACACTTCATCCATGCGCGCATCGATGGCAGCGGCCACCTGCTGCACGCCCTGCTCGCGCAATGCACCCTGGGCCAAAGCGGCCAGGTTGGACACCGGCAGCACCGGGCGTTCGAGGGCGAAGGCCAGGCCTTGCACAACACCGATGGCAATACGCACGCCGGTGAACGCGCCCGGGCCACGGCCAAAGGCAATGGCATCCAGCGCATTCAGTGCCACGCCAGAGTCGGCCAGCAGTTGCTTGATCATCGGCAGCAGCTTCTGGGCATGCATGCGCGGGATCACCTCGTAGTGGCTGGTCACCTTGCCGTCATGCAGCAGCGCGACGGAACAGGCTTCGGTGGCGGTATCCAGGGCCAGCAGGGTGGTCATCGAACGGGTATCCAGGTGCGAATGAAAAAGAGCGGCAGTATAGAGCAGCAGCGGCGTTGTGTCCTGAGGGGGCGCTGTGCGGCCTACAAACGACAACGGCCCGCAAGCGGGCCGTTGTCGAGGTGCGTCAGGCGCCGGATCAGCTCAGGGCTGCCAGGACCTTGGCGGTGATGGCTTCAACCGAGCCGACACCTTCTATGTGGCTGTACTTCGGCTTGCCGCCATTGGCAGCCGACAGCTTCTGGTAGAAATCCACCAGCGGCTTGGTCTGGCTGTGGTAGACCGACAGACGATGGCGAACGGTTTCTTCCTTGTCGTCGTCACGCTGGATCAGGTCTTCACCGGTCTCGTCGTCCTTGCCTTCCACTTTCGGCGGGTTGTACTGAATGTGGTAGGTACGGCCCGAGGCCAGGTGCACGCGGCGGCCAGCCATGCGGCCGACGATTTCTTCGTCGTCCACGGCAATTTCGACCACGGCATCGATGTCGACGCCGGCAGCGACCATGGCTTCGGCCTGTGGGATGGTGCGTGGGAAGCCGTCGAACAGGCAGCCGTTGGCGCAATCAGGCTGAGCGATGCGCTCCTTCACCAGGCTGATGATCAACTCGTCGGAGACCAGCTGGCCGGCATCCATGACTTTCTTCAGCTCCAGGCCCAGCGGGGTGCCAGCCTTGACGGCGGCACGCAGCATGTCACCGGTGGAGATCTGTGGAATACCGAACTTTTCGGTGATGAACTTTGCCTGAGTACCTTTACCGGCCCCGGGAGCTCCCAGCAGAATTACGCGCATCTCGTGCTCCTCAAATTTTTTTATGAAATTCAATGGATTCGGCGACCAGGGCCAAGTCCGGAAAATCGGGTATGACCATAAATCGGTCAGAAGGCTGCTCAAGATACACAGCGCCCGGCAGCCAGACAAGCGTCCCAAAGTTGCAGGAATGCGCCACTTGCGGCTGACCGGGCAGGCGGTTGCGCCAGGCGCAACCACCCTCCCCGTCATAGTGCCGGCCCTGCATGGCACGCGCCAGACATGACCCGGGCTTGCCCTTAGCCGGTGTTGCGCAGCCCGGCGGCAATACCCGCCACGGTCACCAGCAAGGCCTGCTCCAACGGGCTGTCCAGAGCGGCTTCGCGGCTGCGCGAGCGGGCCAGCAACTCTGCCTGCAGGCGGTGCAACGGGTCCAGATAGGTATTGCGCAGGCTAATGAATTCCAGTGTCTCGGGGCTGTGCGCCAGTAGCACCGGCTGCCCGGTCAGGCCCAGCACCACCCGGCATGACTGCGACAATAGGTCGCGCAGGTGCGCACCTAAAGGACGCAGGTGCGGTTGCACCAGACGTTCGTCGTAGGCCTCGGCAATTTGCGCATCGGCCTTGGCCAGCACCATTTCCAGCATGTCGATGCGGGTGCGGAAGAACGGCCATTGCTCGCGCATCTGTGCCAGCAACTCACCCTGACCTCGGGCCAAGGCATTGGTCAGCGCCGTTTCCCAGCCCAGCCAGGCCGGCAGCATCAGCCGGGTCTGGGTCCAGCCGAAGATCCACGGGATGGCGCGCAGGCTTTCGATGCCACCGGCGCGACGTTTTGCCGGGCGGCTGCCCAACGGCAGGCGCCCCAGTTCCTGTTCTGGCGTCGACTGACGGAAGTACTCGACGAAATCGGGATTCTCCCGTACCACGCTGCGGTAGGCCTGGACACCATCGGCGGCCAACTGGTCCATCACTTCACGCCAGGCCGGCTGCGGGGGCGGTGGTGGCAACAGCGTGGCTTCAAGCACGGCAGCCAGGTACAGGTTGAGGTTTTGCTCGGCAATGCCCGGCAAGCCGAACTTGAAGCGGATCATTTCACCCTGCTCGGTGGTGCGGAAACGCCCCGCCACCGAACCCGGTGGCTGCGACAGGATCGCGGCATGGGCCGGACCGCCGCCTCGCCCGACCGTACCGCCACGGCCGTGGAACAGCAGCAGCTCGACCTGATGCTCGGCACAGATGCGCACCAGGTTTTCCTGAGCCCGGTACTGCGCCCACGCAGCAGCCGTGGTGCCGGCGTCCTTGGCCGAATCGGAGTAGCCGATCATCACTTCCTGCGGGCCGCGCAGGCCCGCGCGGTAGCCCGGCAGGCCAAGCAGGCGCTGCATGACCGGGCCGGCATTGTCGAGGTCGGCCAGGGTCTCGAACAGTGGTACCACGCGCATGGGGCGGGTCAGGCCGGCTTCCTTGAGCAACAGTTGCACCGCCAGTACATCCGAGGCGGAACCGGCCATGGAGATGACGTAAGACCCCAGCGAGGCGGCCGGCGCAGCGGCCACTTCCCTGCAGGTCGCCAGCACTTCGGCGGTGTCCGCTTGCGGCTTGAAATGCGCAGGCAGCAGGGGCCGGCGGTTTTTCAGCTCGGCCTGGAGGAACGCGATGCGCTGCTCCTCATCCCAGTCGGCGTAACGCCCCAGGCCCAGGTAATCGGTAATCTCGGTCAGCGCATCACGGTGGCGGGCAGCGTCCTGGCGTACGTCCAGGCGGCCCAGGAACAGGCCGAAGGTCACCGCACGACGCAGGCAGTCAAGCAGCGGCCCCTCGGCGATCACGCCCATGCCGCATTCGTGCAGTGACTGGTAGCACAGCTCCAGCGGCGCGATCAGCTCGCGGTTGTCCACCAGCACGTCGGCACCGGCCGGTTGGTTGCTGGTCAAGGCCGAATGCGCCCATGCGCGTGTCGCACGCAGGCGGTCGCGCAGTTGCTTGAGCACTGCGCGGTAGGGTTCGGCGCTGTCGCCAACCTGCTTGCGCAGGGTGTCGTTGGCCTGCTGCATGGACAACTCGGCGGCCAGTGCATCAATGTCGCGCAGGAACAGGTCGGCGGCCATCCAGCGCGCCAGCAGGAGTACTTCGCGGGTGACGGCAGCCGTCACATTGGGGTTGCCATCACGGTCCCCACCCATCCACGAGGCAAAGCGGATCGGCGCGGCCTCCAGCGGCAGGCGCAGGCCAGTGGCCTCCAGCAGGGCCTTGTCGACCTTGCGCAGGTGGCTGGGGATGGCATGCCACAGTGAATGCTCGATCACTGCGAAACCCCACTTGGCTTCGTCTACCGGCGTAGGCCGGGTACGGCGGATTTCCTCGGTGTGCCAAGCCTCGGCGATCAGCCGGCGCAGGCGTTCGCGCACTTGCTGGCGTTCTGCCGGGGTCAGGTCACGATGGTCCTGTGCGGCCAGTTGGCCGGCGATCGCGTCGTACTTCTGGATCAGCGTGCGACGGGCCACTTCGGTGGGGTGTGCGGTGAGCACCAACTGGATATCGAGCTTGGCCAGTTGCCGGGCCAGGGCATCGTTGCTGTGGCCTGCCTGCTTCAAGCGCCCCAGCAGCTCGGGCAGTACCTGCGCTTCGAATGGCTCGGGCTGGTCGGCGTCGCGGCGGCGGATCAACTGGTACTGCTCGGCCATGTTGGCCAGGTTGAGGAACTGGTTGAAGGCCCTCGCTACGGGCAGCAGGTCTTCTTCGGCCAGGTCCGCCAGGGTCGAGCTCAGCTGCTCACCCGGGCCGCGACGGTCGGCCTTGGCACTGTGGCGGATGTCCTCGATTTTCTGCAGGAACGCATCGCCATGCTGCTGGCGAATGGTTTCGCCAAGCAGCTCACCCAACACATGGACATCTTCACGCAAACGCACATCGATATCGGTCATTGGCGCCCTCTCCGTTGCATCCCTATCAGCCTCAGCGCGCCCTGTGCAGGAGCGAGCGGTATCCCCCAAGAGTGCCCACAGCCGGGCGACGATGGCAAGCCGTGATCGGCCAAACCAAACTAAAGTGAAAGCACAGCACTCCCATGCAGTGCAGCCTTTCCAGGCGTCAACAGAGGTCATCATGAAAATCCGTGAACTCGCCCAGCATTGGGAACAGAATGCCGCCGGCACCCTCAGCCGTACCGGTCATGTCCTGCACCTGGACCTGGAGTCCGAAGCGCGCCTGGCCGCGCTGATCGACATGTACCCCAAGCGCACCGCCGAAGAACTGCTCGGCGAACTGGTCGCCGCCGCCCTTGAAGAACTGGAAGCCAGCTTCCCCTATGTACAGGGTCGCCAGGTCATCGCCACCGACGAAGAAGGCGACCCGTTGTACGAAGACGTTGGTCCTACGCCGCGCTTTCTCTCCCTGTCGCGCCAGCACCTGCACAACTTGAGCAACGCGACAGTCAACAGCGACAAATAATCCTGCGCGCCAGCATTCCGGGCCTGCTCAAGGCCCGGAATACCGCTCCAGCCTGGGAAAGTTCCAGGCAAATCGCACTGACCGATCAGTCAGAAATAGTTATCCGATCACGGCGCTTTTTTCTGAACTATTCGAAAAACCTTCGAGTCGGAGCCAATAGCCATCACGCTAAAACCCTGCACACTGCCCTCGTGCACCGTTGAACTGAAGCGCGCGGTTATGTCAGGGATTGAGCGATGGACTGCTACGGACATCGTCGTTATCAGGAGTGATCCAATGGAGCTGACCACCATGAAGACCCGCACTAGCAAACTGTCATCCACTCATGTGCGCGGGTTCAAGCTGGCCGCGCTGGCGCTGGGCAGTAGCCTGGTCCTGGCCGGCTGTGCGGGCAATCCGCCCACCGAGCAGTATGCCGTCACCCAGTCCGCCGTGAACTCCGCCGTCAGCGCTGGCGGTACCGAGTTCGCTGCCGTTGAAATGAAAGCGGCTCAGGACAAGTTCAAGCAAGCCGAAATCGCCATGCACGACAAGAAGTACGACGAGGCCAAGCGCCTGGCCCAACAGGCCGAGTGGGATGCACGCCTCGCCGAACGCAAGGCCCAGGCAGCCAAAGCCCAGAAGGCCGTGCAGGATGCCCGCCAGGGCGTTCAGGACGTACGTGAGGAAGGCCTGCGCAGCGTTCAGTGAGCCCTGCCCCGCCAACCTTAGCCTTCGCACACGATCAAAGGATGAACACTATGCGCAAACACGTCATGATTCCCGCCCTGCTGGCCCTGAGCGTCGGTCTTGCTGCCTGCTCGCACGATCCGAATGCCAATCTGGAAGCGGCCCGCACCAACTTCTCCTCGCTGCAGAGCGACCCGCAAGCGAGCAAGGTCGCGGCACTGGAGACCAAGGACGCCCAGGACTGGCTGAACAAGGCCGACAAGGCGTACATGGACCGTGAAGACGAGAAGAAAGTCGACCAACTGGCCTACCTGACCAACCAGCGCGTCGAAGTGGCCAAGCAGACCATTGCCCTGCGTACTGCCGAAGCTGAACTGAAAAACGCCTCGGCCCAGCGCGCGCAGGCCAAGCTGGATGCCCGCGACGCGCAGATCGCCAAGCTGCAGGACAGCCTCAACGCCAAGCAGACCGACCGCGGAACGCTGGTGACCTTCGGCGACGTGCTGTTCGACTTCAACAAGGCCGAACTCAAGAGCAGCGCTTACCCGAACATCACCAAGCTGGCCCAGTTCCTTCAGGAAAACCCGGAACGCAAGGTGATCGTCGAGGGCTACACCGACAGCGTCGGCTCGGCCAACTACAACCAGACACTGTCCGAACGCCGCGCCAACAGCGTGCGCATGGCACTGGTACGTGCCGGGGTAGATCCGGCGCGTATCGTTTCCCAGGGCTATGGCAAGGAGTACCCGGTAGCGGACAACTCGAGCAACTCGGGACGTGCGCAGAACCGTCGGGTGGAGGTGACCATCTCCAACGACAACCAGCCGGTGGCACCACGCTCGGTGAGCCAGGTTCAGCGCTAAGGCTGGCTAGCTGAAAGGACAAGCCCCGCGATCGACGCGGGGCTTTCTTTTGCCTGTTCGGGCCTCTTCGCGGGCACGCCCGCTCCCACAGGTACGGCGCCAGTTTCGAGTTTTGCGCGACCCTGTGGGAGCGGGCGTGCCCGCGAAGAGGCGAGTTCAGGCAGCAAGGATAATGGCTCACTGCACCTGCTGCGGTGTTTCTTCGCCCATGCAGCGCACCGCGCGCTTGCGGTTGTCCACCAGCACGCCGGTCAGGCCTTTCTGCTGGGTGTCGAACAGCACCAGCACGCCGTCGACGCACTGGGCCACTTGCGGTGCCGGGTCCAGCGATACCTTGTAGTCCTCGCCGGGGATGGTCTTGAGCATGGTGAAGTCCTGCAGCAGCAGGGCATCTTCGGGCTTGGCGAAATGCAGGTAACCGTAATACCACAAAGCCCCTACCGTCACGATGATGCTGCCGACGCCGGTCAGGATCAGCGGGATGGCGTTGCGTTCTTCACTCATTGCTTGTTCTTCTCGTCAGGGAAATTGGGCACTTCGGCAAGCCGCCGCAGGCCGTTGAAATGGCTGGGATCATCGAGGAACCGCAGCATCACCTGGCGCCAGGTAGGGTCGGCGAAGGTTTGCACGTGACCCCCTCGGGTCAGTTGCAGCACCCGCGGTGGTGGCGCGTGCTGATACAGGCGGATGCCGTTGTCCATCGGCACCAGGTTGTCGTCGATACTGTGGAAAAACAACTTGGGCGGGCTGCTCAATCGCTCGATCGAGCGGATCGCGCTGTCGCCGTCCGGCACCAGCCACGACAGCGGAACCTGCAATGGCCAGGTCATCCAGGAAGTGCTGAGCGCAAAGCGCCCCACCGCGCGGTAACTGGCCGGCACACCATCGAACACCAGGGCGCTGAAGCGCTGACGCTGCTCGGGGTGGGCCGCCAGGTAATGAATGGCCATGGCACCGCCCAGGCTCTGCCCCAGCAGTACCAGCGGCTTGCCCTTGACCTCGGGCGCCTGCTGCAGCCAGGCCATGGCTGCAGCAATGTCCTGGTACACCTCCGGCAGGCTCGGCTGGCCCTGAGACAAGCCATAGCCGCGGTAATCGATCATCAACACCTGGTAGCCCTGCTCCGGCAGCCAGTAGCTCCCCCCCAGGTGCCCTGGCAGGTTACCGCCGTTGCCGTGCAGGTGCAGCACCGTGCCCTTGACCTCGACCCCGGCCTTGGCTGGCAGCCACCAACCGTGAAGGCGGATGCCATCAGCAGTGGTCAGCGTGACATCGCGGTATTCCAGCTTGGCACGCTCAGGGGTGAAGGCCTGACCACGCTCGGGGTAGAACAACAGGCTGCTGCAGCCGCCAAGGCTCAGCAGGACCAGGCCGAGGACGAGCAGGCGGCAGTGCTCAGAGAATGTTCGCGTAGTCGGCTTCAATGCGATCCAGGCTCAGGTGGTTGAGGAAGTTGGAGAAGCACATCCAGGCCGACAGCGCACTCAGGTCGCGGAACTGTTCAGGCAGGTACTTGGGCGGCTCGACCAACCCTTCCTCGACCAGTTGGCGCAGGGTGCGCATGTCTTCCAGGGTGGTCTTGCCGCAGAACAGCAACGGGATCTGTTCCAGTTTGCCCTTCTTCACGGCCAACTGAATGTAGTTGTAAACCATGATGAAGCCCTTGAGGTAGGACAAGTCCTTGGTGAATGGCAGGCCGTTGGGCACCGAGCCGCGGAACACCCGGCTGGCGTTGCTGTAGCTCTGCGCCATCTCGAAGCCCTGCTCGCGGAAGAAACCGTAGACCTGCATGAAGTCTGCACCCTCCTCGACCATGTGGATGGCACGGGTGCGGTTGGTGAGCTTGCGCAGGCGGCTGGGGTAGGAGGCAAAGGCGATCACCTCCATGAGAATCGCCAGGCCCTCCTGGGTTACCGTCGACGAGGGCGGGCCTTTGGCCAGGAAGGTGCAGATCGGCTGGTTCAGGCCATTGAGCGTGGTACCGACGTGCACCAACCCTTCGTGCACCTCCAGGGCGCGCACATCGCGGGCGTTGAACATGGCATCGGCACGCACCTTGATGTAGTCGGCACCGGCTGCGGCGTCGGCGACGATACCGTCGGACTCGAACACGCGAATGGTCCCTTCGGCCTCGCCGAACACGTTGTTCAGCCGGTGCTGGAGGATCTCCACCGCCTCCTTGGCGGTGAGATTCTTTGGCTCATCCTTGAGGTCACCACGGCCATCGATGTTGTTCAGGTAGTCCGACAGCATCAGGCCAAGGTCGGCCAGGGTCGGGTCACCGGCGTGGAAGGCATCCGAGGCGGCGCCGTACAGCTCCTGGGAGATCAGGCCGAAGTCCTCGGTACCGCGCGCTTCGAGCATGCGCACCACCATGCGGTATTCGCGGCACATGCGCTTCATGATCTGCCCGACCGGGTTGAACTGGCCCAACTGGCGAATGATGTCGCGCTCGATGCCCTGGAACTCGGCCTTGACCGCGCTGGAGTCGAACGACAGCGGGCGCGATTGGTAGTAGGCGCGATCAACCGCCGGTGGCTCCTTGCCCTTGGCCTTGAGAAAGCCCTGGCGGATGTTGTCGTCCCACTTCACCGCGTCCAGGACCCGGATAGGCGTCTGTGCCGCGACGATGCGGTCGGACAGGGCGCGGATGGTTTGCTGGTATTCGTCCACCAGGGACTCCTTTCTAGTACACGAAACCTGTACCGGCCTCTTCGCGGGCTTGTCCGCTCCCACAGGGACACCACAGGATCAGATACCTGTGAAATACCTGTGGGAGCGGGCAAGCCCGCGAAGACGCCAACACGGTCATTTGCCCGAGCGCTGGAACCGCGCCACTTCGACGAACAGGTCGGAGTTGGCCGGGTCGTCCAGGTAGGCCAGCACCCGCGCCGCCGGGCTGTCGATCAGCACGCCGTCGCCGTTGTCCTCCGGCACTTCGGTACTACGACCGCTCAGTTCCTTCTTGCCCACCGCCTGCTGTACCTGCTCGACATCCAGGTTGTAGACCACCAGTTCCTTGCCATCGACGATATCGAAGCCGCCAATCAGGAAATTGCCGCCCAGGCGCTTGGGCACGCCAGCCGACAAGTACCAGCGGTTGCCGTGGCGTGACACGGTGAACACGTATTCTTCAGGGGCCTTGCCCTTGGCCGTGGCCACCGCCTTGTAGGCGTCGCCACCGCTACGGCTGATCACCAGTTTCAACGGCTCCCCCCAGGCGTCCTTGCTGCTCCACTTGCCGAGCAGGGCCTTGGGCGCTGCCTGGTTGCTGGGCAAGGGCTCATGGAAGGTCACCAGACAACCGCCCAGCAGCAGGAATGACAAAGTCAACAACACCACACGCCAGGCTTTCATCAGGTTCTCCTTGAAAAGGTCGTTCTCGGCTCAGGCCGATGCCAGCACCAGCTGCAGGTATCGGGTAAGCATAGCGAGCATCTGCCCATCGGCTTGCGCATTCGCTTGCTTGAGCAGGCCTTGATATTCCAACTGCTCGATAATCGCCGTCAACATCTGTGCATCCTGCTCCGGCTGCCGCGAACCCACGACCTGCAGCAATTGCCGGGTGCCGTGCAGCAGGATCTGCTCATGAGCGCACACCAGCTCAGCCAGTCGCGGGCACAGCAATGCTTCCTGGCGGAAAGCCTGCTCGGCCATCAGGAAGTCACGGCGGTTCAGCAGTTGCCGCTGAACGTAATCGGCGGTCATGCGCGCCACGTCGTCAGCCAGCCGCGCCCGTGCCTGCGGGCTGCCATCGCCCTGTGCCAGCAACTGGCGCAACACCACCTCGGTATTGGCCCACAGCTTGGCCATGTAGGCCGCACTGCGCTCGACGTACTGGGCAAAGGTATCGGTGAGCAGGTCCTCGATGTCCTTGAAGTAGTAGGTGGTGGCCGACAATGGCACGCCGGCCTCGGCGGCCACTGCCCGGTGGCGCACACCGCGCACGCCGTCGCGTACGACAATGCGCATGGCGGCATCGAGAATCAACTGGCGACGCTGTTCGCTGCCTTGGCGGGCAGTCTTGCGGCCTTGGTATTGCACGCTTTCGGCGACGGCGGTGGCGATGCCGGCGGCGCCTTGGTCAGGCATGGCGGGTGTCACGGGGGATACCTCATGGGCAGTGTTTCGTCAGTGCTGGCCCATTCGCGGGTAAACCCGCTCCTACAAGGCCTTTGTAGGAGCGGGTTTACCCGCGAAGAGGCCGGTACTGACAACATAAAGCTTCAGGCAAGAAAAAGCCGCCTCGAAAGGCGGCTCGTTCAGCTCACTCAGGCCTGCGGACGCATGTGCGGGAACAGGATGACGTCGCGGATCGACGGCGAGTTGGTCAACAGCATCACCAGGCGGTCGATGCCGATGCCTTCACCGGCGGTCGGCGGCATGCCGTACTCCAGCGCACGAACGAAGTCGGCGTCATAGTGCATGGCTTCATCGTCACCCGCGTCCTTCTCGGCCACCTGGGCCAGGAAGCGCTCGGCCTGATCTTCGGCATCGTTGAGCTCGGAGTAGGCGTTGGCGATTTCGCGGCCACCGATGAACAGCTCGAAACGGTCGGTAACGGCCGGGTTGTCGTCGTTGCGACGGGCCAGCGGCGACACTTCGAACGGGTACTCGGTAATGAAGTGCGGCTGCTCCAGCTTGTGCTCGACCAGCTCTTCGAAAATCATCACCTGCAGCTTGCCCAGGCCTTCATGGCCCAGCACCTTGGCGCCGGCCTTCCTGGCAATCTCGCGGGCGCGGTCGACGTCCTGCAGGTCGGCGGCGGTCAGCTCCGGGTTGTACTTGAGGATCGAGTCGAACACCGACAGGCGTACGAACGGCTCGCCGAAGTGGAAGACCTTGTCGCCGTACGGTACGTCAGTGGAGCCCAATACCAGTTGCGCCAGCTCGCGGAACAGTTCCTCGGTGAGGTCCATGTTGTCGCGGTAGTCGGCGTAGGCCTGGTAGAACTCGAGCATGGTGAATTCAGGGTTGTGACGAGTCGAAACGCCTTCGTTACGGAAGTTGCGGTTGATCTCGAACACTTTCTCAAAACCACCAACCACCAGACGCTTGAGGTACAGCTCCGGCGCGATACGCAGGAACATGGCCATGTCCAGGGCATTGTGGTGGGTTTCGAACGGCTTGGCAGCGGCGCCGCCCGGGATGGTCTGCAGCATCGGCGTCTCGACTTCGAGGAAGTCACGCTCGATGAGGAACTTGCGGATGTGCGAGATCACCTGCGAACGCACACGGAAGGTGTGGCGGGTTTCTTCGTTGACCATCAGGTCGACGTACCGCTGGCGGTAGCGCTGCTCGGTGTCGGTCAGGCCGTGGTGCTTGTCAGGCAGCGGGCGCAGCGACTTGGTCAGCAGGCGCACGTTGGTCATTTCGACGTACAGGTCGCCCTTGCCGGAACGGGCCAGGGTGCCTTCGGCGCTGATGATGTCGCCCAGGTCCCAGGTCTTGACCGCGGCCAGGGTTTCTTCCGGCAGGGTCTTGCGGTTGACGTAGACCTGAATACGGCCAGTCATGTCCTGGATAACCATGAACGAACCACGGTTGAGCATGATGCGGCCGGCGACCTTGACTGGGATCGCGGCTGCTTCCAGCTCTTCCTTGGTCTTGTCCGCGTATTGCTTCTGCAGGTCGTTGCAGTAGCTGTCGCGACGGAAGTCGTTGGGGAAGGCATTGCCCTTGGCACGCTCGGCGGCAAGTTTTTCCTTGCGCAGGGCGATCAGGGCGTTTTCTTCCTGTTGCAGGTCTTGCGATTCGGTCTTGAGGTCGCTCATGTCGTCATTCTTTCCATCAGGTATTCGTTGCCCGTTCCGGGCAGGGCACGCGCTACCGGCGGCTGGCCAGGTAGCGCGGCATGGGGGTGCGAATTACAGGCCCTGCTTGAGGCTCGCTTCCAGGTACTGGTCAAGGTCGCCATCGAGGACCTTCTGGCAGTCGCTACGCTCGACGCCGGTACGCAAGTCCTTGATACGCGAGTCATCCAGTACGTAAGAGCGGATCTGGTGGCCCCAGCCGATGTCCGACTTGCTGTCTTCCAGCGCCTGCGAGGCGGCATTGCGCTTCTGCATTTCCAGTTCGTACAACTTGGCCCGCAGCATTTTCATGGCGGTGTCCTTGTTGGCGTGCTGGGAGCGTTCGTTCTGGCAAGCCACCACGGTATTGGTCGGTACGTGGGTGATACGGACCGCCGAGTCGGTGGTGTTCACGTGCTGACCACCGGCACCGGAGGAGCGGTAGGTGTCGATGCGCAGGTCGGACGGGTTGATCTCGATTTCGACCTTGTCGTCGATCTCGGGCGATACGAACACCGCCGAGAACGACGTGTGGCGACGGGCACCGGAGTCGAACGGGCTCTTGCGCACCAGGCGGTGCACGCCGATTTCGGTGCGCAGCCAGCCGAAGGCGTATTCGCCCTTGATGTGCACGGTTGCACCTTTGATACCGGCCACTTCACCTTCGGAAAGCTCGATGATGGTGGCATCGAAACCACGCTTGTCGGCCCAGCGCAGGTACATGCGCAGCAGGATGTTGGCCCAGTCCTGCGCTTCGGTACCACCGGAACCGGCCTGGATGTCCAGGTAGGCGTTGTTCATGTCCATCTCGCCGCTGAACATGCGACGGAACTCAAGCTGGGCCAGGTTTTCTTCCAGGCTTTCCAGCTCGGTCACGACGTCGCCGACGGCGCCTTCGTCATTTTCTTCGACGGCCATGTCGAGCAGGTCCTGGCAGTCACCCAGGCCGTTGGACAGCTTGTCCAGGGTCTCGACGACCTGGGCCAGCATGGCACGCTCGCGGCCCAGAGCCTGGGCGTACTCAGGCTTGTTCCAGACGTTGGGGTCTTCCAGCTCGCGGTTGACTTCGATCAGGCGGTCATGCTTGTGATCGTAGTCAAAGATACCCCCGAATTGACTGGGAACGCTCGGTGAGGTCCTTGATGGTGTTCAGGATCGGTTGGATTTCCATGGGCGGGCTACTCGTGCGAATTCGGTGAAAAGCCCGCGAGTATAACCGAGTCCGCAGCATGGCGGCAGACCCGCCGGGCGGTCGTATGTCGATAGGGCAACCTGCGCTCCCACACAGGCCGCGCGTCTCCAGGAGCTCAGGCGATGCCGACTTGGTTACGCCCACCGTTCTTGGCCAGGTAAAGACCTTTATCGGCCGCCGAAATCAGCTGCCGGCAATGGCTGCCGATAGCCGGAGTCTGGGTGGCCAGGCCGATGCTCACGGTCAAGAACGTATCAGCCGTCGGCGCAGTATGGGGGATGCCAAGGCCCAGCACGGTCTGGCGCAGTTTTTCGGCCACCAGCCGCGCCCCGCCTGGCGAGGTGTTGGGCAGCACCAGGGCAAACTCTTCGCCGCCATAGCGCGCCGGCAGGTCGGTCGGCCGCGAGCACGAGCTACGGATGGCTTCGGCGACCTGGCGCAAGGCCTCGTCACCGGCCAGATGGCCAAAGCTGTCGTTGTAGACTTTGAAGTAATCCACGTCGATCATCAGCAACGACAACTGCTGCTGTTCACGCATCGCCCGGCGCCATTCCAGCTCCAGGTATTCGTCGAAGTGCCGGCGGTTGGACAGCCCGGTCAGGCCATCGGAGTTCATCAGCCGCTGCAACATCAGATTGGAATCAAGCAGCTGCTGCTGGCTGACGCGCAGGGCACGGTAGGCCTCGTCGCGCTGCAGCAGGGTCAGGTAGGAACGCGAGTGGTAGCGGATGCGGGCCACCAGTTCGATGGTGTCAGGCAGCTTGACCAGGTAATCGTTGGCCCCGGCGGCAAATGCCGCACTCTTTACCAGCGGGTCTTCCTTGGTCGACAGGACAATGATCGGGATGTCCTGGGTCACCGGGTTGTTGCGGTACTCGCGCACCAGGGTCAAGCCGTCCAGGCCAGGCATGATCAGGTCTTGAAGAATGACCGTGGGCTTGATGCGCATGGCCTGGGCCACCGCCTGGTGCGGGTCGGCACAGAAGTGGAAGTCGATGTTGTCTTCATTGGCCAAGCCACGCCGCACCGCTTCGCCGATCATGGCCTGATCGTCGACCAGCAGCACCATCGCCGAGTTTTCGTTGGTGGTCGCGAAACCTTCGATCGGTAAATCATTCATCATTGTTCACCCGATCACTACCGGCCTGGCGGCGTGATTCAATACATTTCGTCATTTTGCGAAAAATTCAGTCAAGCGCCCGGCAATGCGTTCCAGCGGGCGGATTTCCACGGCGGCATCAATAGCCGCAGCAGCCTTGGGCATGCCGTACACCGCGCTGCTGGCCTGGTCCTGGGCAATGGTCAGAAAGCCCTGCTGACGCATCAGCTTCAGGCCCTGGGCACCGTCGCGGCCCATGCCGGTGAGCAGCACGCCCACTGCATCACCATTCCAGTAACGTGCCACGCTCTCGAAGAACACATCGATCGAGGGCCGGTAGATTTCATTCACAGGTTCCGCAGTGTAGGCCAGTTGGCCATTCTGTAGCAGGCGAATGTGGTGGTTGGTACCGGCCAGGAGTACCTGCCCTGGCTGCGGCGGTTCGCCTTCACGGGCCAGGCGCACCGGCAGGCCTGCTGCGCTGCTGAGCCATTCGGCCATGCCTGCGGCAAACACCTGGTCCACATGCTGGACCAGCACGATGGCCGCCGGAAACGCTGCCGGCAAGCCCTTGAGCAATACTTCGAGTGCTGCAGGGCCACCTGCCGAAGACCCGATTGCCACCAACCCGCGGCGCTGGGAAGCCTCGCGCAGCGGCGCAGCGACCGACCTTGCGGCAGGTGCCCGCTGCTGGCCGACCAGCCAGCCGATATTGAGGATCTTGCGCAGCAAGGGCGCCGCCGCTTCGCGGGCATCGCCAGCGCCCAACGCCGGGGTGTCGACCACATCGAGGGCGCCATGGCCCATGGCCTCGAATACCCGGTGTACGTTCTGCTTACGGTCGACCGTGACGATGACAATGGCGCACGGGGTTTCGGCCATGATCCGCCGGGTTGCCTCGACACCGTCCATCACCGGCATGATCAGGTCCATGAGGATCAGGTCCGGTAACTGCTCGGTGCAACGCTGCACCGCCTCGGCACCGTTACTGGCCACCCACACGACCTGGTGTGCGGGCTCCAGGGCGACCGCCCGGCGCAACGCTTCGACGGCCAGGGGCATGTCATTGACGATGGCGATCTTCATCCCTGAGCACCTCCGATCAGTTCCACAACAGCATCCAGCAACGCATCGTCGTGGAAACTGGCCTTTGCCAAATAGTAGTCGGCGCCAGCGTCCAGGCCACGCCGTCGGTCTTCCTCACGGTCTTTATAGGACACCACCATCACCGGCAATGACTGCAGGCGCTGGTCGCGACGCACCAGGGTAACCAGCTCGATACCGTCCATGCGCGGCATGTCGATGTCGGTGATCAACAGGTCGAAGTCCTCACTGCGCAGGGCGTTCCAGCCGTCCATGCCGTCCACCGCCACCGCCACGTCGTAGCCACGGTTGCCCAGCAGCTTGCGCTGCAGCTCGCGTACGGTCAGCGAGTCGTCGACCACCAGGATGCGTTTGCGGACTACGCCACGGGCTCCGCTGCTGCCGCGCTCGATGCGCTCCAGGCTGCCCGTGCTGAGCAGTTTTTCCAACGAGCGTAGCAAGTCTTCGACATCGACGATCAGGACCACCGAGCCATCATCGAGCAAGGCGCCGGAGGAAATGTCCTGCACCTTCCCCAGGCGTGGGTCGAGTGGCATCACGACCAGCACCCGCTCCCCCACCAGCCGCTCCACGGCCACGCCATACAGCTGCTCGCGCTCACGAATCACCACTACCCGCAGGCTGGCTTCATCGCTTTGCCCAGCCGGGCGATTGAGCAATTGGCTGGCCGCCACCAGGCCAATATGCCGGCCTTCGTGCCAGAAATGCTGGCGCCCCTCGATCTGCACGATCTGTTCGGCGGTCACTTCCAGCGTGCGTTCGATATGGGCCAGCGGGAAGGCGTAAGCCTCACCGCCCACCTCGACCACCAGGCTGCGAACGACCGACAGGGTCAGCGGCACCTGAAGATGGAAGCGACAGCCCTGCCCTGCCACCTGGGTCAACTCGATCGAGCCGCGCAGCTCGCGGATCAAGTGCTGCACCGCATCCAGCCCCACGCCGCGCCCGGACACTTCGGTAACCTTGTCACGCAGGCTGAAACCGGGCAGGAACAGGAACGTCAGCAGCTCCGCCTCACTCATCCGCGCCACCGTGTCAGCGGGCGACAGGGCGCGCTCGACGATGCTGCTGCGCAGGCGCTCCAGGTCGATACCGGCGCCATCGTCGATCAGCTCCAGGCTGAGCATGCCCGCCTGGTGCGAAGCCCGCAGGCGGATCACACCCTCGTCCGGCTTGCCCGCCAGCAGGCGCCGCTCGGGCAATTCGATGCCGTGGTCGACGGCATTGCGCAACAGGTGGGTCAGCGGTGCTTCGAGCTTTTCCAGCACATCGCGGTCGACCTGGGTCTTCTCCCCTTCCACCACCAGCCGCACCGGTTTGCCCAGCGAACGGCCCAGGTCGCGGACCATGCGGCTTTGCCCGGTCAGCACGTCGGCAAACGGCCGCATCCGGCAGGCCAGGGCAGTGTCATACAACAACTGCGCACGCTGGCTGGCCTGCCAGCCGAACTCATCCAGGTCGGCCGCCTGCTGCTGCAGAATCTGCTGGGTCTCTGCCAGCAGGCGCTGGGTCTGTGCCAAGGCTTCGAGCACCTCGTTGCCCTGCCCCGTGTCTTCCAGCTGCATGCGCAAGCCGTCAAGCGCCTGCATACCCTGGCCGTGCATGCGCTTGAGGCGCTGCAGGGTAGCCAGATATGGCTTGAGCCGCTGGGTTTCCACCAGCGACTTGCTGGACAGGTCAAGCAGGCTATTGAGGCGGTCGGCGGTGACACGCAGTACCCGCTCGGTACCTTCGCCAGCGCGCTTGCCAGCCTTGCGCCGCAGGGCGGGTTCGGGCTCTGGTTCCGGTGGTTCGGCTGGCATTACCATGGGGGCAGGCGGCAGGGTTGCCAGCGGCGGCACGGATGCCGCCGGTGGCACGACAGGCCTGGCAGAGGCGCCCGGGTCGAGCAGGCTGGCCATTTGCGCAAGAAACACCGGCAAGGTCGCCTGCGCCCCGGCATCGCCGGGTGTGGCAATACGCATCAGCAGGTCGGTACCTTGCAACAGCGCGTCAATATGCTCGGCGGTCAGCCGCAGTCGGCCTTCCTGGGCCGCCACCAGGCAGTCTTCCATCACGTGGGCGACACTGACGCCAGCATCCACCCCGACAATGCGCGCAGCCCCCTTGAGCGAGTGGGCAGCGCGCATGCAGGCCTCGAGCTGGTCGGCCTGGGTAGGGTTGCGCTCCAGTGCCATCAGGCCGGCATTGAGCACTTGGGTCTGCGCCTCGGCCTCCAGGCTGAACAGTTCGAGCAACGATGCGTCGCGCATTTGCTCTGGGGTCATGACAGGCTCCGCTGCACGGCAGACAGTAAGTGTTGATCGTCCAGAACCCGCACGCTGCGGCCGCGCCACTGCAGGACTGCGGCGGTGAAGCGTGTGGCGTCCCGGCCACTGCCCAGCAACTGCGGGTCGAGCCGGTGAATACCGTCGATTTCCTCGACAGCCATCACCACCGGCCCGCCTTCGGCGGCCAGAATCAGCATACGTGGCATCGCCCGTGCGCTGCGTTGCTCGGTGGAGCTTGCCTGCACGCCCAGCAAATCAGCCAGTGACAGGCACGGCACCAACGCACCGCGTACATTGGCAACCCCGTGCAGCAGCCGCGAGCGCTGGTGCGGCAATGAATGCACCGCCTGCAACGGGGCGATTTCGGCCAGGCAGGCGGTAGCCAGCGCCAGCCACTCTTCGCCCAGACGGAACAGCAGCATCGAGCGACCGGTGTTTTCCGCGTCCGGCTGCACCGCTGCAGCCTGGTGCTCCTGCACCAGCGCATAGCGGTCGAGCAAACGCGTGGCCGCAGCGGCATACACCTCGCAATTACGGCAATGAACATGCCGCTCCAGCAGTGGGCACTGCTTGTCGCCGCGCACGCCAATGCGGTTCCAGCAGTCGTCGATGTGCGCGTCATCCTCGGCGAGCAATTGCATCGCGGATTCACTGTTCATCGTTCAGACTCCCGGCCAGCCCGCGCCGCGCGCTCCTGAAGGCGCCGAGCGCCGGCCAGGTCACCCTGGGCCGCCAGCAAGGCGGCCAGGTGCACCAGCGCCTCGGGGTGCTGTGGTTCCAGATACAGGGCCTTGCGATAGTGGCTCAGCGCCTGCTGCGCATCGCCTTCGGTATCACTGAGCAAACCCAGCCAGTAGTACACCTGTGCCGACGGCGGGTACTGGCTCAGGTAGCGCTGGCATTCGCTACGGGCCTGCTCGCTGGCGCCGGCATTGGCCAGCCGGGCAATGCCGGCCAGCAACTCGCTGGCCCCCTCGTGGCTGTGCTCGCGGGCTGGCGCTGGCCTGGCCGCCACCGGCAGCACACGCAGCGAACGAGGCAACGGCACACTGGGCTGCGGATAAACCGGTGCGGGCAACGTCGTGAACGCCCGCTTGGCAGGTTGGGCGGGTGCCGCCGCCAAGGAGGCGCTGTCGCCTTCATGACGCACATAGGCAAACGACTGGGCGATCCCCAATGGACGCATGCCCATGCGTGCCAGCAAGCTGCCTTCGGCCGGGCCGATAAACAGCACACCCTGCGGATGCAGCAAGCGCTTGAGCACTTCGAATACACGCTGTTGGGTCGGTACGTCGAAATAGATCAACAGGTTGCGACAGAACACGAAGTCATACAGGCCGTCGCGGCTGGCCAGCGCCGGGTCAAGCACATTGCCCACCCGCAGGCTGACTTGCTGGCGTACCCGCTCATGCAGGCGGTGGCCTTCGTCCAGAGCATCGAAGTAGCGCTCGCGAAAGCCCAGTTCGCTACCCCGGAACGCATTGCGCCCATATACCGCCTGCCCGGCCTTGGCTACTGAACTTGGGCTGATGTCCATTCCATCGACAAGGAATGCCCCAGGCGCCATGCCGGCGTCAAACAAGGCCATGGCCAGCGAATAGGGCTCCTCGCCGGTAGAGCACGGCAGGCTGAGCAATCGCAGCGGGCGCGCGCCAGCCAGTTGAGCCAGCCGTTTATGGGCCAGGCTGGCCAGCGCAGTGAAGGATTCGGGGTAACGGAAAAACCAGGTTTCCGGGACGATCACCGCTTCGATCAGCGCCTGTTGCTCATCTGCCGACTGCTGCAGGCGCAGCCAGTAATCGTCCAGGTCCATCGCGCCCGCAGCCACGCAACGTTGGCGCAGCGCGCGTTCGACCATGGGCGCGCCCACCGACTCCACGTCCAGGCCAATACGCTCGCGCAAGAAGCGGAAGAAACGCTGTTCGTTCATGTAGGCATCCCTGTCGGGTCTTGCGTGTACAGCAATGCGTGCACGGTGTCGGGCAGCAGGTCATTGACTTCGATGCGCTGCAGCAGGCCTTGGGCATCCTGGCGCACCGGGCCCAGATACGGCGCATCGCCTGTGTCCACCCCATAGGGCTGGAACTCGTCCGGTTGGCAACGCAGGGTTTCGGTGGCCTGCTCCAGGATCAGGCCAAGCTGCAGGCCGCCTCGGTAGTGCACCAGCACCAGACGGGTGCTGGTGCGTTGCACCGCCGGCTGGCCAAAGCTCAGGGCGGCAAGGTCGATTACCGGTACCAGCTGGCCACGATGGGCGAGGATGCCCGCGACCCAGGCAGGTGCCTGGGCGATCGGCTTGAGCGGCTGACGCGGCAGCACTTCGATCACCTCGTGCACGCTCAGGGCAAAACGCTGCGCTCTGATGCGAAACTGCAGGTACAACGCCCCCTCGGTGTTCGCCGCCCGCGCGGTGCGCAGTTGCAAGTCGTTCATCGCGGTCAGACTTTGAAGCGCGACACGCCGCCACGCAGGCCCGCGGCCACCTGGCTCAGCTCGTCGATGGCATAGCTGGCCTGGCGCAGCGACTCGACAGTCTGGGTGCTGGCATCGCTGAGCTGGGCCAGCGCCTGGTTGATCTGCTCAGCACCGGTGGCCTGGGCCTGCATGCCTTCGTTGACCATCAATACGCGCGGCGCCAAGGCCTGCACCTGGTGAATGATCTGGCTCAGTTGCTCGCCCACCTGCTGCACCTCGAACATGCCGCGGCGCACTTCTTCGGAGAACTTGTCCATCCCCATGACACCGGCCGACACTGCCGACTGGATCTCGCGCACCATTTGCTCGATGTCGTAGGTGGCCACGGCGGTCTGGTCGGCCAGGCGGCGCACTTCGGTCGCGACCACGGCAAAGCCGCGGCCATATTCACCGGCCTTTTCCGCTTCGATGGCGGCGTTGAGCGACAGCAGATTGGTCTGGTCGGCAACCTTGACGATGGTTACCACCATCTGGGTGATGTTGCTGGCCTTCTCGTTGAGGATACCGAGCTTGGCATTGACCAGGTCGGCAGCGCCCATCACCTGGTGCATGGTCTCTTCCATGCGTGCCAGGCCCTGCTGCCCTGAACCTGCCAGACTGGATGCCTGATCAGCAGCCGTAGTCACTTCGGTCATGGTGCGCACCAGGTCCCGCGAAGTCGCGGCGATTTCCCGCGAGGTGGCGCCGATTTCAGTGGTAGTGGCGGCCGTCTCGGTGGCGGTGGCCTGCTGCTGCTTGGAGGTGGCGGCAATTTCGGTGACCGAAGTGGTCACCTGCACCGACGAGCGTTGGGCCTGGGCCACCAGGTTGGCCAGTGCCTCGGCCATTTCGTTGAAGCCGCTTTCGATGGCACCGAATTCGTCCTTGCGATCCAGGCTCAGGCGCATGCTCAGGTCACCGGAACGCAGCTTGTCGAGGGCATGCACGATACGCTGCATGGGCGCTGTGATAGCACGCAGCAGCAGCAGGCCGCAGATGCCGGCAGCAACGATTGCCAGCAACAGTGAGACCACCATGCTGCCCTTGGCCGTGTTGACCGCGTTGACGATATCGTCGGTGGCGGCATTGGCAGAGGCACGATTATTCTCGATCACTTCATTCAGGTGCTCGCGCCCATCCTTCCAGGCCGGGGTGAGGACTTCGTTGATCAGCCGTTGGGCCTCGTCGTAGTTGCGCTGACCGTAGGCATCCAGCACCTGGTTGACGATCTTGAGGTAGCTTTCTTCCAGTTGCACGAAGCTGTCAAATCGGGTTTGGTCGTCTTTGTCCTGGATGGTGGCCTGGTAGCTGGCCATGTATTGCTTCAGCCGGTTATCGAAGCTTCTGAACAGTTCCAGGTCGGCCGATGTGATTTCACGATGGTTGGACAGGCCCACCAGTTGCTGGCTGGTGACGTAGCTGTCGACCCAGGCGCTGCGGATCATCGAGCTGTAGTAGACGCCGGGAATGCTGTCGGTCCCCACCGCCTCTTCGGCGGTTTCGATAGTCACCAACCGCGAGTAGGCGGCCACGATCATCAGCAGCATGATGGCGATGATCACGGCGAAACTTGCCAGGATCCGTTGGCGCAAGGTCCAGTTCTTCACATTCAGCCCTCAGGAATTCACAACGAGCGGGAAAAATCGCCGAAGTATAGCCCAGAGGTCTTACGGTATTGATGTGATTGTCGTCAGGAATTTTGCGCCTGTGAGACCGAGCGCCGCGCGGGCGGCGCTCGATCTCACAGGCGCTCAATAGGCCGTGGCAAGCACCGCCACTACGCTGCAGCCAACCGCACCTGGCTTTCCAGTTCCTGACGCAAGCCCGGGTCCAGCCGCAGCTGGCGGGCCAGCTCGTCCAGGTAGGCACGCTCCATGAAGTTTTCCTGATCGACCATCATCACGCTGGCCAGGTACATCTCGGCAGCCATCTCCGGCGTTTGCGCAGCGCGGGCCACTTCGGCCGGGTCCAGCGGCTTGTTCAGCTCGGCATGCAGCCAGTGCTGCAATTCGCGGTCGCTGTCCAGGCGCGTGAATTCGCCCTCGATCAGCGCCCGCTCGCGCTCGTCGATATGCCCATCGGACTTGGCCGCCGCCACCAGGGCGCGCAGTACCGCCTGGCTGTGCTGCTCGGCCTGGGCCGGCGGCAGGCGGTCGATGGTTTGAGGCTCGGCTACGGCCCCCCGCTGGTTTGCCTGCCAGTTGCCGTAAGCTTTATAGGCCAGTACCCCCAGCGCGGCGAGGCCGCCGTATGTCAGGGCCTTGCCACCGTATTTGCGGGCCTTCTTGCTACCCAGCAACAGGCCCAGAGCGCCCCCACCCAGCAGGCCGCCCCCTGCCCCGGACAACAACCCGCCCAACCCGCCCGAAGGGCTGCCAGGCTTGGTGGCGCCCCCCTGCTTTTCGAGCAGTTGCTGGCCGGATTTGAGGAGTTGATCGAGCAAGCCACGGGTGTTCATTCGCGTGTCTCCACGTAAGAAGATTCAAACGCCAGAGTAAGGCTTGACGGAGCACACGCCATGCAGGGATTTGCTTCAGGATGTTGCGTTAGCTGGCAAAAAGCCAACTAGACTCGATATCGCCAATACCTCGCACTCACGCACTACGCTTATAACGATTGCTTCACTGCTTGCCTCATGACTGCCCGAACAAGATCGCCAAGAAGAGGGAACACCATGTCAGTGCACAAGAACGCATTGCTCGGCGCCACCACCTGCGCCATGCTGGCCGGCGCCAGCCTGCAGGCCGCCGAAGCGCCCAAGGCCCTGGGGGCCGGCGAGGGGCGCCTGGACATCGTCGCCTGGCCCGGCTACATCGAACGCGGTGAAAGCGACAAGACCTACGACTGGGTGACCGGTTTCGAAAAGGAAACCGGCTGCAAGGTCAGCGTGAAAACGGCCGCCACCTCGGACGAGATGGTCAGTCTGATGACCAAGGGCGGCTATGACCTGGTCACCGCCTCGGGCGATGCATCGCTGCGGCTGATTGCAGGCAAGCGCGTACAGCCGATCAACACCGCCTTGATCCCCAACTGGAAGAGCATCGACCCGCGCCTGCAGAACGGTAGCTGGTATGTGGTCGACAAGCAGGTGTACGGCACGCCGTACCAGTGGGGGCCAAACGTGCTGCTGTACAACACCGACACCTTCAAGCAGGCGCCCACCAGCTGGAGCGTGGTGTTCGAGCCGCAGAACCTGCCCGACGGCAAGCCGAACAAGGGCCGCGTGCAAGCCTATGACGGGCCGATCTACATCGCCGATGCAGCGCTGTACCTGAAGTCGGCCAGGCCCGAACTGGGCATCAAGGACCCGTACGAACTGAACGAGGCACAATACAAGGCTGTGCTGGAACTGCTGCGCCAGCAGCAACCGCTGATCCACCGCTATTGGCATGACGCCACGGTCCAGATGAGCGACGTGAAAAACGAAGGCGTGGTTGCCTCCAGCTCCTGGGGCTACATGGTCAATGGCCTCAAGGCCGAGAACCAGCCAGTGGCCTCGACCATCCCCAAGGAGGGCGCGACCGGCTGGGCCGACACCACCATGCTGCACGCCGAGGCCAAGCACCCCAATTGCGCCTACAAGTGGATGGACTGGTCGTTGCAACCTAAGGTGCAAGGCGATGTGGCGGCCTGGTTCGGCTCGTTGCCGGCTGTGCCGGCGGCGTGCACCGGCAGCGAGCTGCTGGGGGCCGAGGGCTGCAAGACCAACGGCTTCGACAACTTCGACAAGATTGCCTTCTGGAAAACACCGCAGGCCCAAGGGGGCAAGTTCGTGCCTTACAGCCGCTGGACCCAGGACTACATTGCGATCATGGGTGGTCGCTGAGGTTGCCTGAATGCCTGTACCGGCCTTTTCCCGGGCAAGCCCGCTCCCCCAGGTTCTTCACCGCCTGCAAGGGTGGCGCGCCCTGTAGGAGCGGGTTCACCCGCGAAGAGGCCGGCACAGGAGAACCCTTGTTGTCCGGAGTCCACGCATGCCCCTAGCCGTCCAGTTCACCCAGGTTTCCCGCACCTTCGGCGAGGTCAAGGCCGTCGACCAGGTCAGCATCGACATCATCGATGGCGAGTTCTTTTCCATGCTCGGCCCTTCCGGCTCGGGCAAGACCACCTGCCTGCGCCTGATCGCAGGCTTCGAGCAACCCTCCAGCGGTTCGATCCGCATCCAAGGGGTCGAGGCCGCTGGCCTGCCGCCCTACCAACGTGACGTCAACACCGTGTTCCAGGACTATGCGCTGTTCCCGCACATGAACGTGCTGGACAACATCGCCTATGGCCTGAAAGTAAAAGGCGTGGGCAAGGCCGAACGCCACAGCCGCGCCGAAGAAGCCCTGGCCATGGTAGCCCTGGCCGGCTATGGCGCGCGCAAGCCGGCACAGCTGTCTGGCGGCCAGCGTCAGCGCGTGGCCCTGGCCCGGGCGTTGGTCAACCGGCCGCGGGTGCTGCTGCTGGATGAGCCACTGGGCGCGCTGGACCTGAAATTGCGCGAACAGATGCAAGGCGAGCTGAAAAAGCTGCAACGCCAACTGGGCATCACCTTCATCTTCGTCACCCACGACCAGACCGAAGCACTGTCGATGTCTGACCGGGTCGCGGTGTTCAACCGCGGCCGTATCGAACAGGTCGACACCCCGCGCAACCTGTACATGAAGCCCAGCACAACCTTCGTCGCTGAATTCGTCGGCACGTCCAACGTGGTGCGGGGCGAGCTGGCCATGCAGCTCAACGGCAGCCCGGCGCCCTTCTCCATCCGTCCCGAGCACATTCGCCTGGGCGACCCGGTAGTGACCAGCCATGAGGTACAGGTCAGCGGCGTGCTGCACGATGTCCAGTACCAAGGCAGCGCCACCCGCTACGAACTGCAGCTGGACAACGGTCAACTGCTGGCAGTAAGCCAGGCCAATGACCGCTGGCAGAAGCAGGTGCAGGCCTGGCAGCCCGGGCAACGCCTGCAGGCGCACTGGCCCCGCGAGGCCATGACGGTGCTGCAGGAAACCGAGGGCCGCTGACATGAGCACACTGCGCGCCCTGTCCAACCTGCTGTACCGGCGCCCCAACCTGTACCTGGCACTGCTGTTGATCCCGCCACTGACCTGGTTCGGCGCGATTTACCTGGGCTCGCTGCTGAACCTGCTGTGGCAGGGCTTCTATACCTTCGACGACTTCACCATGGCGGTGACCCCGGACCTGACCCTGGGCAACTTCGCCGCGCTGTTCAACCCGTCGAACTTCGACATCATCCTGCGCACCCTGGGCATGGCGGTGGCAGTGTCGCTGGCCAGCGCGGTACTGGCCTTCCCCATCGCCTATTACATGGCGCGCTACACCAGCGGCAAGACCAAGGCGTTTTTCTACATCGCGGTGATGATGCCGATGTGGGCCAGCTACATCGTCAAGACCTATGCCTGGACCCTGCTGCTGGCCAAGGGCGGCGTGGCCCAGTGGTTCGTCCAGCAGTTGCACCTGGATGGCCTGCTGCAGGCGGTGCTGGCCGTGCCGGGCGTGGGCGGCAGCACGCTGTCGACTTCGCACCTGGGGCGCTTCCTGGTGTTCGTGTATATCTGGCTGCCGTTCATGATCCTGCCGATCCAGGCCTCGCTGGAGCGCTTGCCACCGTCGCTGCTGCAGGCGTCGGCGGACCTGGGCGCCCGGCCAGGGCAAACCTTCGTGCAGGTGATCCTGCCGCTGTCGATCCCCGGCATCGCCGCCGGCTCGATCTTCACCTTCTCGCTCACCCTGGGCGACTTCATCGTGCCGCAGCTGGTCGGCCCGCCCGGCTACTTCATCGGCAGCATGGTCTATGCCCAGCAAGGGGCGATCGGCAACATGCCGATGGCCGCCGCGTTCACCTTGGTGCCCATCGTGCTGATCGCGGTATACCTGGCCATCGTCAAACGCCTGGGGGCTTTCGATGCACTCTGAAAAAGCGTCTGCAGGGCTGCGCCTGGCGGCCTGGGGCGGGTTGCTGTTCCTGCACTTCCCGATCCTGATCATCTTCCTGTACGCCTTCAACACCGAAGACGCGGCGTTCAGCTTTCCGCCCAAGGGCTTTACCCTGAAGTGGATCGACGTGGCCTTCGCCCGGCCCGATGTGCTCGAGGCAATCAAGCTGTCGCTGCAGGTGGCTTGCCTGGCCACCTTGATCGCACTGGTGCTCGGTACGCTGGCCTCGGCGGCGCTCTATCGGCGCAGCTTCTTCGGCAAGGAGAGCATTTCGCTGGTGCTGATCCTGCCCATCGCCCTGCCAGGCATCATCACCGGCATCGCCCTGCTCTCGGCGTTCAAGACGCTGGGGATAGAGCCCGGGGTGTTCACCATCGTAGTCGGCCACGCCACGTTCTGCGTGGTGATCGTCTACAACAATGTGATCGCCCGCCTGCGGCGTACCTCGCAAAGCCTGATCGAAGCCTCGATGGACCTTGGCGCCGACGGTTGGCAGACCTTCCGCTACATCGTCCTGCCCAACCTCGGCTCGGCGCTGCTGGCGGGCGGCATGCTGGCCTTTGCCTTGTCGTTCGATGAAATCATCGTCACCACGTTCACCGCCGGCCACGAGCGCACCCTGCCGATCTGGCTGCTCAACCAGCTCAGCCGCCCGCGCGACGTGCCCGTGACCAACGTTGTCGCCATGCTGGTGATGCTGGTGACCATGCTGCCGATTCTTGGCGCCTATTACCTGACCCGTGGCGGCGACAGCGTCGCGGGCGGTGGCAAATGACCCTGGAGGAGCCCCCGATGCAAACGCAGATGCTGATCAATGGCCAGCTGGTCGCTGGCCAAGGCCCGGCCTGGACCGTGCTCAACCCGGCGCTGGGCATTGCCCTGGCGCAGATCAACGAAGCCACCGAGGCGCAGGTGGACAGTGCCGTGCGCGCTGCCGACCAGGCCTTCGACAGCTGGTCGCAAACCAGCCCTAAAGAACGTTCGCAGGCTTTGCTGGCGCTGGCCGATGCCATCGAAGCCCATGGCGATGAACTGGCCCGGCTGGAATCACAGAACTGCGGCAAGCCCCTGAGCGCTGCACTCAACGACGAGATCCCGGCGATTGCCGATGTGTTCCGTTACTTTGCCGGTGCTGCGCGCTGCCTGGGCGGCTCGGCGGCTGGCGAGTACCTGCCGGGCCACACCTCGATGATCCGCCGCGACCCGTTGGGCGTGGTGGCTTCCATCGCGCCGTGGAACTACCCGCTGATGATGCTGGCCTGGAAGATCGCACCGGCCCTGGCTGCCGGCAACACCGTGGTGATAAAGCCGTCCGAGCTGACGCCGCTGACGGCCCTGCGCCTGGGCGAACTGGCCCAGGACCTGCTACCACCCGGGGTGCTGAACATTCTCTTCGGCCGCGGCCAGACGGTCGGCAACCCGTTGATAACCCACCCCAAGGTGCGCATGGTGTCGCTGACCGGCTCGATCCCCACCGGCGCGCACATCATCAGCGCCACCGCCGACAGCGTGAAACGCATGCACATGGAGCTGGGCGGCAAGGCGCCGGTGCTGGTGTTCGATGACGCTGACATCGATGCCGCCATCGACGGCATCCGCACCTTCGGCTTCTACAACGCTGGCCAGGACTGCACCGCAGCCTGCCGCCTGTATGTGCAGGACGGGATCTACGAGCGCTTCGTCGAACGCCTGGGTAAAGCCGTAGCCAGCCTCAAGCCGGGCCTGCAGGAATCCGAAGAAACCGAGCTGGGGCCACTGATCAGCGCCCAGCACCGCGACAAGGTCGCCGGGTTGGTTCAGCGGGCCATCGCCCAGCCGCACATTCGTCTGGTAACCGGTGGCAAGCCAATAGCGGGCGATGGCTTTTTCTTCGAGCCTACCGTGCTGGCCGACGCCCTGCAGGACGACGAGATCGTGCGCAACGAAGTTTTTGGCCCGGTGGTTTCGGTCACCCGCTTCACCGATGAAGCGCAGGCACTGGAATGGGCCAACGACTCCAACTACGGCCTGGCCTCATCGGTATGGACCCGCGACACCGGCCGCGCCCACCGCCTGGCGGCGCGCTTGCAGTATGGCTGCACCTGGGTGAATACCCACTTCATGCTGGTCAGCGAAATGCCCCATGGCGGGCAGAAGCATTCGGGGTATGGCAAGGACATGTCGATGTATGGGCTGGAGGACTACACCTGTGTGCGGCATGTGATGATCAAGCACTAAGTGCTCGCGTTGACCGAGGGGCTTGAATGCCCCTCGGCCAACGTCTCAGAATTTTCCTTCAACCGTGATCTACTCCCTCCTACTGCACGTTCATTGAGCTCTCTTGACTGGTATCATAATCTGATACCATGAATAATCATCAGCAAGCCACACTTGAAGCATTACTTAAAAGGCCGGTTCCCAGAACACTGGAGTGGGCGCGGGTGGAGTCTCTGCTGGTATCGCTGGGTGCCAGGGTCATAGAAGGAAGAGGATCACGGGTTCGCTTTGAACTCAATGGAGCAGTGGCAACCTTCCACCGCCCTCATCCGGACAGGCACGCCAAGCCCAATCAACCAAGAGACGCCCGCCAGTTCATTGAGCAGGCAGGAGTATTACCATGAATGTAATGACTTACCGCGGATACGCCGCTCGTATCGAATACAGCGACGAAGACCAGTTGTTGATCGGCCATGTCGCCGGTATTCGCGACGTGATAGGTTTTCATGGCGAATCGATCAGTGAGTTGCGCCAGGCATTTGAAGAAGCCGTTGACGATTATCTTGAGACTTGCGAACGCCTTGGGCGGGAACCGCAGAAAACGTATTCCGGCAAGCTCAGCCTACGCCTTGAGCCTACCCTTCACGCCAGTGTGGCGGCCAAGGCGGAGCTGGCCGAAAAAAGCATCAACCAATGGGTAAGCGATATTCTCAGCAAGGCTGCCTATAGCTGAACCCTGGGCCGCTTTGCGGCCCTTTCGCGAGACACGGCTGCTCCTGCAGGGGCCGTCATGGGTCAGTCGCGCAAATCCGACTCGTGAATCGGGTTGGCGCGGCTGGTCGCACGCTGGTATTGCGCAGGCCAGGTGGCCTTGTTGCCGCCCAGGTCGTCGTCGGCATGCAGTGGCCAGTACGGGTCGCGCAACAGTTCGCGGGCGAGGAAGATGATATCGGCCTGGCCGGTGCGCAGGATGTGCTCGGCCTGGGCCGGTTCGGTGATCATGCCCACGGTGCCGGTGGCGATTTCCGATTCCTTGCGCACGCGCTCGGCAAAGCGGGTCTGGTAGCCGGGGCCGGTGGGGATCTCGGCGTTGACCGAGGTGCCACCAGAAGAAACATCGATCAGATCCACGCCCAAACTCCGCAGGCGGCGTGCCAGTTCGACGGTTTCATCCGGGTTCCAGCCGTCCTCTACCCAATCGGTAGCCGATACCCGCACGAACAGCGGCAATTCGGCAGGCCAGGTTTTGCGCACGGCCTCGACCACCTCCAGGGTCAGGCGGATACGGTTTTCGAAGGAACTGCCATATTGATCACGGCGCTGGTTGCTCAGCGGTGACAGGAACTGGTGCAGCAGGTAGCCATGGGCAGCATGGATTTCCACCACCTTGAATCCAGCCTTCAAGGCGCGTTCGGTCGAGGCGACGAAAGCGGCGATTACATCCTGGATCTCGTCCTGGCTCAGCTCGCGTGGAGGCGTGTGCTGCGGATCGAAGGCGATCCTCGATGGCCCCACCGGCTGCCAGCCGCCCTCCTCCAGTTTGACGCTGCCTGGTTTGCCAAGCCACGGGCGGTAGGTACTGGCTTTGCGCCCGGCGTGAGCCAGCTGGATGCCAGGCACGGCCCCCTGGGCACTGATGAAGCGGGTGATGCGCTGCAACGGCGCTATCTGGGCGTCGTCCCACAGGCCCAGGTCTTCGGCGGTGATCCGGCCATCGGCGGTCACCGCCACGGCTTCAGTGATTACCAGGCCGGCGCCACCGACGGCACGGCTGCCTAAATGGACGAGATGCCAGTCGTTGGCCAAGCCATCGACGGCTGAATACTGGCACATTGGTGACACGGCGATGCGGTTGGGCAAGGTCAGCTGACGCAGGGTGTAAGGCTCGAGCAGCAGGCTCATGAGGGCACCTCCCAAGGACTCCAATGGTGATCCGGCCCGGACACTCAAGTGCACATCCCTGGCCCGGTGCCGGTCATTAATGAGACTAGACCAGATTGGTGGGGGGGAAGGTTCTGTGGGATGGCGAGGGGTTCGCCGAAAGGTTTGCAGCGCCTGTGAGATCGAGCGCCGCCCGCGCGGCGCATCGCGGATAAATCCGCTCCCACATCTGTTTCGGGCCAATCACTCCTGTGCCGCCAACAGGGACCGCCTTGATGCATGGCTGAAGACCGATGAAAAGCAGTGGTGCCCACCTCGATATCGAAGGGAACAAACAAGGCGAACAGCGGTGGCCTCACAGGAGTGACTGGCCCGAAACAAACTGTAGGAGCGGATTTATCCGCGATGCGCCGCGCGGGCGGCGCTCCTGCAAGAATCAAGGCAGGCACTTAATGGCCTTAGTACGGCCCCGGGATTTCTGAATGGTCCGACGCATGTATCAGACGTTTCCTACACATATGAGCTGGCGATGCCTAGCTGAGGAAAATATCCTACAGACCCTGTCGACTCGCGTCTGATTGTTCCTGGAAACACCGCCCTTTAGGCTTTTCGTGTCGCTGAAAGCATCAGCGATGCGGGTGTGGAAACCCGGTCAATCTTCAAGTGCCTGTCGTAATGGCAGCTGTACACGGGAGGCCGTATGGCCTACCGGGGTTCCTTGAAGACCGGTTTTCCACCCCGTGTACAGTTGCCGCCCTTCGTGTGGAAACGGCGGTGGCAACTCCTTAAATCTTCAAGGAATTGCTATGAAAAAGATCGTCCCCCGACCCACCCCATCATTTCGACCTTCCCTCCGACAAGACCCTCACCAACGCCGTCAGCGATGGCATCGTGCCCATCGATCATGTGGTGAAGATCACCCATTACCTGATGCTCGCCTATAACCATTGCCACCGAACCCTCGATGCCATCGAAGATGACCGCACCCGGGAATCGCTGGTGAATGGGCTGCGTGCCATGCAGATTGCCTGGGGTCAGGCGGATGCGCTGTCACTCGCCTTGGAGCGGAGTACCAGCCTTCATTGAGGTTAGATTTGCTGGCCTCTTCGCGTGTGAACCCGCTCCCACAGGGTCATCACAGGCTCCAAGGCTTGCGCCTGACCTGTGGGAGCGGGTTCATCGAGGCGTCGAACCGCCGCGAAGAGGCCAGAACAGGCAATCAGGAAATTTCAGGAGAGGAATCGATGACCACAGACGACACCCAATTCACTGTCGGCAAAACCACCTTCTTCCAAGGCGAACACCAGACCCATCCCCTGTTCCGCATCGAGCCAGGCATTCCCTGCCGGGATGCCCGCGAGCAGGCATCGGAGTTGATGGGCTATGTAAGAGAGCTGACCATCATCGGTCTGATGGATGAAAAACCGATGATGATCTGGGCATCCCATTACCTGAGTGCCATGGCCAAGGCACTGATGGATGATGCCGAGCTGGGCATGACGCATAAACCGTTGGGTGACTGAAACCTCCTTCATTCCGCGGTCTGACTGTAATCAGCAAAAGTCGACCGCCCTTTAAGCGCTAGGGTAGTACCACCCACGACAACCCTTTCCACCCGGCCTACCGGGCATCTTAGAAAAATCCTACAGCCTATTACTTAAAGTTCTACGTTCTCTTGGGAAATTCTTCTCAAGCAACATCTCCCTCCTCCTATCGCTGTTCTGCCTCTCAAATACTATTGTCCACCACGTCACGGCGACCAATGAAGCCAATCACGCAGTTAGCACAAACCCGACCTCCACGCTCGCGAGTTGAGTCAATGACGGATACCCCCTTTACAGAAAAACCGAAAGTATTAGATAAGTTCATTACTGAACACGAGCAAAATTTACTCACAAATTCATTTTCGGGTGCAATATGGAGATATGGCTGGCCCATTAATACAATTCCCCTCGCACGTCCTTGCTGGCACATCTTCATAGCCGGTAGCAAACGTACTTCACTGGAGTGCTGCGAGCATGAACTGGCCAGCGACAGCCATTGGGGCTTTCTACTTGATATTTGGAGGCGCACGCAGCTTGCTCACATGCGTGACTGTTTGCTGCTGGGTGTTTACGCAAACGGCCAGACTTTCGGCCAAGACAGTCCTATTCATAGAGATAACAAATCAATTGAACCAGGAAAAACCGCAGTCCTCTTCTGCAATGCCCAGTGGGAAACCACATGGGGCGGCGAACTGATTCTATTCGATCAGCAGAAGAATGACACCATCGCTGCCATACAACCAAAGCCGGGACGCATAGCGATTTTCGACGGACACATACCGCACAGAGCCAGAGCGCCCACCGTTGACTGCGACAAATTGCGAATCACTATCGCTTTCAAGACCATGAATAAGGATATTAAACAATGAGCACACGCGCCGAACTGATAGTAGCAGTAATAGATAAAACGGCAAAACCCATCAATCAAACTGGGGGAGCAGCAGCAATCCACGACCAATTCAACACAGATAAAACCGGATTTTCACTAGTCATCCAAACAGCACAGACAACTACGGCGATAGCCTCAGTAGTCTCCGTCACTCACCTCCCGATAGGTGCTGTACCCTTCATTAACATTGTTACCAATACCCTTTCTGGCACCGTGACCTTCCTGAAAGTCGCGGCAGACCTCAAAGAGGGCGCGGAAATTAAGAGCGGAGATGTCATAAGTTTGGCAAGCAACGTCGCAGGCATCGTGGCCTAGTTCGCCATTCTGGCCGGAGCACCTTTAATTGCTGGAGGGGCCACAGTCGTGGGCGTAACCGCCACACTCTATAGCATCTTCAATTCTGACCTGGCTAAAGCAGCTTACGACAAGATGGCTCCACTCTTTACCAGCCTGCTGAGTCAAGGTGACCTTACTGGTTTTACCGCGCCACGGATTGCGCCTGACTTCACACTCGCTTCACCTGACCAGATACTTTCCACCCACCAGGGAATGATCACAACCGTTAACTGGAACTCTGACTCTTCAGAAATATCCCTAGGCACCGAACCACTAAGTTTTCCAGATAGCAGCCAGGCTCACACCGCCCCAACAGGGAGCGAGACTTTCAATTCAACGCAACCGCCTCCCCTTAGCGGAAACTCCAGCAGCAACTCAGTAGCGGTGACATCTACCCCTGACATATCTGCCCCTGACGCAACACTGACTATAAGCATAGAAAGTATAGATGGTATAAAGTCACCCGACCAAGCACCATCAATTACCGTACCTATTGACGACAACCAGGACAATCAAGATAACTACATATGCTGTAGCAGCGCGCAGCAGGATCAGTACTTCTAGCCAACCTGTAAAACCCTCCACGCCGTAACGGGCCGATATGAATATCTGGCAGCAATCGCTAAAACTCATACGTGAACTCCCGCCTCACAAACAAGCCAAAGCGCTATTAATAGGCGGACTTATAAATCTCACCCTAGGCACCAGCTTCACATTCATGTGGCGCGAACACAAAAACACCAATGAAGAGTTATGGTCGCGAGTTCCAGCCTTTCTCACCTCCAAGCCTGAAACCTGGGATAGCGACAAATCTCTTTATACGTTCAGCATCAAGTTTAAAACTTCAAATGGAAAGCACCACAACGCTCATCTTTATGCAGACAAAATATACTATGATGCAGCGAACCTGGACCTAAATACGCCACTCTTTGTTGACATAGCAACCTCTAAAAGCGCTGCAACGGCTCAGCGCTTAATCGCTCCTAATGGAATGTTTCTTTATGATTCTGCAATGGCGGCACATGTCACCAATGTAAGAAACCGGGAGACCACACTAGCAGTTATCATTTTCTCATTTATCGGCATCAGCATCTTGATTGCGGCAGCGGCGATCTACTACCGCCCCAGAAAGGAGTGCAACTGAACCTGAGCAGCACCTGGGAGATCGAGCGCCGCGCGGACGGCGCTCGATTTGTGCCCCAGCGCAAGATCCAAGGCAGGCACCTGACGCTAAACTCAGCGCGGCTCCATATGCGCAATCATCAACTGCACACTCTCATTACCGCGAAACTCGTTCACATCCAGCTTGTACGCCAACTCCACCCAGCGCACCGTCGGGTTTGGCCACACTTCGCGGTCAATGCCGAAGGCAATGCCATCCAGCCGCACCGAGCCACATTCGCTCTTGAGCACCACTTTCAGGTGCCGTTCGCCAACCACACGCTGCTCCACCAACTGGAACACGCCATGGAACAGCGGCTCCGGGAAGTGCTGGCCCCAAGGCCCGGCGTGGCGCAGGGCCTTGGCCAGGTCGAGGTGGAATTCCTCGACCGCCAGGCTACCGTCGGATAACAGCCGGCCGGTCAGGTCTTCTTCGCGCAGTTGACGCCGCACCTCTTCATCGAACGCCTCGGCAAATGCCGGGAAATTGGCCTCGGGCAACGATAACCCTGCCGCCATGGCGTGGCCGCCGAACTTGCTGATCAACTGCGGATGGCGCGCCGCCACGGCATCCAGCGCATCGCGAATATGGAAGCCCGGCACCGAACGCGCCGAGCCTTTGAGCATGCCATCACCAGCATCGGCGAAGGCGATGGTCGGCCGGTGGTAACGCTCCTTCAAGCGCGAAGCCAGAATACCGATCACGCCCTGGTGCCAGTCGGCATCGAACAGGCACAACCCATACGGCATCGACTCGACCGGCAGGTCCTTGAGTTGGGCCAGGGCTTCGCGCTGCATGCCCTGCTCGATGGACTTGCGGTCCTGGTTCAGGTCGTCCAGCTGCTGGGCCATGTCCTGGGCCAGCGCCGCGTCTTCGCACAGCAGGCATTCGATACCCAGGCTCATGTCGTCCAGCCGCCCTGCGGCGTTCAACCGCGGGCCGAGGATGAAACCGAGGTCGGTCGAGGTGATGCGCCGGTGATCACGGCGGGCCACTTCGAGAATGGCCTTCAGCCCCGGTCGGGCTCGGCCGGCGCGGATGCGCTCGAGGCCTTGGTGCACCAGGATGCGGTTGTTGGCATCCAGCGGCACCACGTCAGCAACACTGCCCAGCGCCACCAGATCGAGCAGCTCGCCAATGTTCGGCTGTGGCTGCGCCTCGTAGCGCCCAAGGCTGCGCAAGCGAGCGCGCAGGGCCATCAACACATAGAAGATCACCCCTACCCCGGCCAGTGACTTGCTCGGAAAGCTGCAGCCCGGCTGGTTAGGGTTGATGATGGCATCAGCGTCGGGTAACTGCGCGCCCGGCAGGTGATGGTCGGTGACCAGCACCTTGAGCCCGGCGGCCTTGGCGGCTGCCACCCCATCAACACTGGAAATGCCGTTGTCCACGGTAATCAGCAACTGCGGCTGGCGCTGCAGCGCCACCTCGACGATTTCCGGGGTCAGGCCGTAGCCATACTCGAAGCGGTTGGGTACCAGGTAATCGACATGGGCCGCACCCAGCAGGCGCAGGCCCAGCACCCCGACGGTGCTGGCGGTGGCACCGTCGGCATCGAAGTCGCCGACGATGAGGATGCGCTGGCGCTGGTCGATGGCTTCGACCAGCAGGTCCACACCGGCCTCGATGCCCTTGAGCTGCTGGTACGGCAGCAGGCGTGCCAGGCTTTTGTCCAGCTCGGCCTCGCTCTGCACGCCGCGCGCGGCGTAAAGGCGGGTCAGCAAGGGTGGCAGGTTACCCAGAAATGGCAGGGTCGGCGGCAGCGGGCGAGGTTCGATACGCATGGGTTGCTTCAACCACGCTCACCGAGCAGCCACTGCAGTTGGACTTCATGCTGGCCACGGTCGTCAGTCACGAATACCGTACCTTCACTGATCATCACGTCCCACTTGATGCTACGCGGCATGTCGGTCGCCAGGGTTTCCAGCACCTCTTGCGGCACAGCGGCAATGCTCAGGTTTTTCAGGTTCTTGACCGCGCTCACCACTTTACCCTCCCACACTCGCAGGCTGCCGTAAGCCAGCAAGCTGGTGCGTTCGGTACGACGCGAGCACCAGGTCAGGCGATCGGCATCGGGCTGGCCAACTTCAATCCAGTGCAGCACGCGATCGTCCAGGCTCTTTTCCCACAACGCTGGCTCATCGACATCCGACAGGCCGCGGCCAAACGACAAGTTCTCGTTGTACCAGAGCGCGTACGCCAACAAACGAACGGCCATGCGCTCTTCGGTTTCCGAAGGGTGCCGAGCGATAGTCTGTTTGACGCTTTCGTAGACGTTGCGATCAAGGTCGGTGAGATTCAATTCGAACTTGTAGGTGGTGGACGGCTGGGCCATGGTCGACGGGCTTCGTGCAAAAGAAAGTGGCACAGTCTAACCCATCCGCACCCTCCATGCCCCGCAGCAGTACCCGGCGAAACCGACGTGTGATAAAACCACGGCTCTGCCCAACTGCCACGGACACCCCATGTCGACGCCCAGCAAACCCCTCGCCGGCCTTAAAGTTGTCGAACTCGGTACCCTGATCGCAGGGCCGTTCGCCTCGCGTATCTGTGCCGAATTCGGCGCCGAAGTGGTCAAGGTCGAATCCCCCGATGGCGGCGACCCGCTGCGCAAGTGGCGCAAGCTGTACGAGGGCACCTCGCTGTGGTGGTTCGTGCAGGCCCGCAACAAGCAGTCGCTCACCCTCAACCTCAAGCACCCCGAGGGCCGCGATATCCTCAAGCGCCTGCTGGCCGAGGCCGACATCCTGATCGAAAACTTTCGCCCGGGCGTGCTGGAAAAACTCGGTTTGGGGTGGGATGTGCTGCATGCGCTGAACCCGCGCCTGGTGATGGTGCGCCTGTCGGGCTTTGGCCAGACCGGGCCGATGAAAGACCAGCCAGGCTTCGGTGCCGTAGGCGAGTCGATGGGCGGCCTGCGCTACATCACCGGTTTCGATGACCGCCCGCCAGTGCGCACGGGGATTTCCATCGGTGACTCGATTGCCGCCCTGTGGGGGGTGATCGGCGCGCTGATGGCGCTGCGCCACCGGGAAGTCAATGGCGGCCAGGGCCAGGTGGTGGACGTGGCCCTGTACGAGGCGATCTTTGCCATGATGGAGAGCATGGTCCCGGAATTCGATGTGTTCGGTTTCATCCGCGAACGCACCGGCAACATCATGCCAGGCATCACGCCCTCCTCCATCCACACAAGCGCCGACGGCAAGCATGTACAGATCGGCGCCAACGGTGATGCGATCTTCAAGCGCTTCATGCAGGCCATCGGTCGCGATGACCTCGCCAACGACCCGACCCTGGCCAGCAACGACGGCCGCGACCTGCGTCGTGACGAGTTGTATGGGGTAATCGACCGCTGGGCCAACAGCCTCCCACTGGAGCAACTGATGCAGGTGCTGACCACTGCCGAAGTGCCGGCCAGCCGTATCTATTCGGCCGAAGACATGTTCAACGACCCCCAGTACCTGGCACGCGAGATGTTCCTGCAGGCCAAGTTGCCGGATGGCAAGCCATTCCACATGCCCGGCATCGTGCCCAAGCTGTCGGAGACTCCCGGCTCTAGCGAATGGGTCGGCCCGGCCTTGGGCGAGCATACCGAGGCGCTGCTCGGCAGCCTGGGCTACGACGCAGCGGCCATCGCCAGCCTGCGCGCAGCGGGCACGGTCTGATCCTGGCGCTGACCGGTTCCATGTGCGCGCCCCGCTGCCTACGCCACCTGGTCCTGCTCTGCGGGCTGCTACCTGCGTTGCTGTTGCAGCCCGCACATGCCAAGGAGCACCTCTTCTGGCTGGTACGCGACCTGCCACCGTTCACCATTTTTGATGGCCCGGAAGAAGGCCGGGGGGTCATCGACCAGTTGTTACCGCTGCTGATAAGGCAAATGCCCGAGTACGAACACAGCATCGTGCGGGTCAACCGCGCCCGCAGCCTGCAGATGCTGCAAGACCGTGACACCTTCACCTGCGACCCAACCCTGCTGTGGACACCGGAACGGGCCAAATATGTGCATTTTTCTGTTCCATCGCTGGGCGTGCTCAGCGGCGGCCTGGTGTTGCGCAAGGAAAACCAGGCGCTGGTGGCACCCTACCTCGACGGCCAGCAGGTGGACTTGCATGGCCTGCTGAGCAAGGCCCCGCTAAAGCTTGGGATTGTCGCGGAACGCAGCTACGGCACGCAGATTGACAGCATCTTGCGCCAGTTACCCGACAGCGCGCTCAGCCGCCACTACGGCAACGAGGCCACCGCCAACCTGCTGCAGATGCAGCAGTTGGGGCGCCTGCGCCTGGTGCTCGGCTACTGGCCTGAAGTGCGCTACCTGATCCAACAACAGGGCGGGTCACTGGCTGACTACCAGTTTCATACTGTACAGGGCGTGAATCGCTACCAGTTTCTGCATGTGGGCTGTTCAGACAGCGAATTGGGGCGTGCGGCAGTTGCCCACATCGACCAGTTGCTGCCCACCCTGCGCCGGGATGTGTTGCCAGGGTTGTATGCCCGCTGGCTGGACCTGGCATTGCGGGAGGACTATCTGGAGGAAAGCCGGCGTTTCTTTGAGGACAAATAAGCCTAACCGGTCTGCACGGTCGTTGCAGGAGCAGCCGAGGGATACGTGCCTGCCCAGAAAAAGAAACCCCAGGCGCTGGGGAAGACGCCCGGGGTCAAGCGAAAGCCCTTGAGGACTTCCCGTGACGGCCTTGCCAGCGCCGGAGCAAAGCACTGGCTGGCTGCCCTTACACTGTCTGATAAACCACTCAGGCAAAGGTTCCCTGCGGTTGCTGGCGATGCTGCAATGCTGCGATGACACACGGCTGCAACCGCCCCTCAGCTATCTGCAGGTCTCGGTGCAGGCCGTCCACGAGGTCGATCAGCAGGCGTTGCTCCTGCAATTGGCGCTCGCTAACCGTGCGCCGCAAGGTAATACCTGAGAGAGGGTCGTGAACGGTCAGTTGGCGATTACCACTGGGATCGGCGATGCCGAGGTGGGTCTGATAGGGCGTCAGGGCTTCGTTGAGCAGGCTGCAGATTCTTTCCATCCGGATCACTCGCTGCGTGGTGGGACCTAAAGTAACTGACCAGCAGGCGCCGCAGAAAGTTCGTCAAACCGCGCCCGCTTCAGTGAGCATGCGGGGCTGGCATGACAGTTTGAATACGCCTCCCTGGGCGCACCTGCAGTGTTTGCAAGGCCTGCTGCAGGCGTGGCATCGACAGCGGCCAGGGCAACTCGTCGAGCACCCACATGCCGCGCTTCCTGGCCTCTTGGGCAAGGTTTTGACGCGTTGGGGCAGGCTGGCCGACGAACAGCAATGCGCGCGCTCGCTGCGGCTGGGCGAACAGAGCAAGGCCGGCCCGGGCTGGCATGGCGTGGTCGAGGATCAGCAGGTCGGGGCGACGCTCAGCACAGAGGCAGGCGTCGAGGTCAGCGATGCTCTCGCTGATGCGCACGTTGAAGACGCCTTGGCCGTTAAGCGCCTGGTGCAAGAGGATCTGGTGGGACGGGCGAGCCTGGTGGATCAACACATAGGGCTGGTGCATGAGCCGCTCCTGTTGGGAGGACCGGCTAATTTATGCGGGGTGCTCGGCGGACCGAATAGGATGTTTCTGATAGACCTGAGGGAAAAGGCTGAGACGTTGGGGCTGCTCTGCAGCCCCAAACGCCATGCAATTACAGCGGCTTGCCGCGGTTGCCGTGCTGGCTGACAAAGCCCTGTACAGCCTTCAGGTCGTTGGCCAGTACAGTGCAACGCTCTTCACGGCTGAACAGGTCGCTGAGGTGCGCGGGTAGCTCCAGCGCCTTGCCCACACCGGCCTTCTCCACCGCTTCCGGGAACTTGACCGGGTGCGCGGTACCCAGCACCACCATTGGCGTGTCCAGGCTACGGCGGCACTCGCGGGCAGCCTTGACGCCGATTGCGGTATGCGGGTCGAGCACTTCACCGGTGGCGGCGAACACTTCTGCGATGGTCTCGCAGGTTTGCTCGTCGCTGACAGCCAGCGAGTCGAACAGTTTGCGGGCTTCGGTCCAGCGGTCTTGCTCGACGCTGAAGCCGCCACCTTGCTTGAAGTTGGCCATCAGCTCGGCAATCGCACCACCGTTGCGGCCATGCAGGTCGAACAGCAGGCGCTCGAAGTTGGACGAGACCATGATGTCCATCGACGGCGACAGGGTCGCGTGCAGGGTTTCCTTGACGTACTGGTTGCCGCTCATGAAGCGGTGCAGGATGTCGTTGCGGTTGGTGGCGACGATCAATTGGCTGACCGGCAGGCCCATGTTGCGCGCCAGGTAGCCGGCGAAGATGTCGCCGAAGTTGCCGGTCGGTACCGAGAACGCCACCGAGCGCGCCGGGCCACCCAGCTGCAGGGCTGCATGGAAGTAGTAGACGATCTGGGCCATGATCCGCGCCCAGTTGATCGAGTTGACGGCGACCAGGCGGGTGCCCTTGAGGAACGACTGGTCGGCGAAACTGGCCTTGACCATTTCCTGGCAGTCATCGAAGTTGCCTTCGATGGCGATGTTGTGGATGTTGTCGCCAAAGATGGTAGTCATCTGGCGGCGCTGCACTTCCGACACACGCTGGTGCGGGTGCAGGATGAAGATGTCGACGTTGTCGCAACGGCGGCAGCCTTCGATCGCGGCAGAACCGGTATCACCGCTGGTGGCACCGATGATGACCACGCGCTCGTTGCGCTTGGCCAGCACATGGTCAAGCAGGCGGCCGAGCAACTGCAGGGCAAAGTCCTTGAACGCCAGGGTCGGGCCGTGGAACAGCTCCAGCACCCACTCGTTGCTGTTCAGCTGACGCAACGGGGCGACCGCAGCGTGGGCGAACTCGCCGTAGGTTTCTTCGAGGATCTTCTTGAAGTCGGCGTCGGCGATGCTGCCTTCGACGAACGGACGCATCACACGGAAGGCCAGCTCGTGGTAGGGCAAGCCGGCCCACGAGGCGATTTCTTCCTGGGTGAAGCGTGGCAGGTTTTCCGGCACGTAGAGGCCGCCGTCGCTGGCCAGGCCAGCCAGCAGCACGTCTTCGAAATTCAGGGCCGGTGCCTGGCCGCGGGTACTGATATAGCGCATGGGTGCAAACCTTCGATGCTGGGGCCGGGGCCGCGCGGGCGGCCCGTCGGCAATATTTGTTAGTTGAGCTGCTCGACGCGAATGCGCACAACCTTGCCGACCACGTCCTGCAGGGCTTCCAGGGCGACGATGGCGTCATTGATTCGCTGCTCGACCACGCCATGGGTCACCAGGATCATTGGCACCAGGCCGTCCTGTTCCTCGGCTTCCTTCTGCATGATCGACTCGATGTTGATACCGCGCTCCGAGAGGATGCTGGCGACCTGGGCCAGTACGCCCGGGTGATCCTTGGCCTGGATGCGCAGGTAGTAGGCGCTTTCGCAGGCTTCGATCGGCAGGATCGGGTGGGCCGACAGCGAGTCTGGCTGGAAGGCCAGGTGCGGCACACGGTTTTCCGGGTCGGAGGTCATGGCACGGACCACGTCGACCAGGTCGCCGACCACTGACGAAGCGGTAGGCTCCATACCCGCGCCAGCACCGTAGTACAGGGTGGAGCCGGCAGCATCACCGTTGACCATGACAGCGTTCATCACACCGTTGACGTTGGCGATCAGGCGGTCGGCCGGGATCAGCGTCGGGTGCACGCGCAGCTCGATACCTTCGGCGGTGCGACGCGCCACACCCAGGTGCTTGATGCGGTAGCCCAAGGCCTCGGCGTAGTTCACGTCTGCCGTTGTCAGCTGGGTGATACCTTCGGTGTAGGCCTTGTCGAACTGCAGCGGGATACCGAACGCGATGGACGCCAGGATCGTCAGCTTGTGCGCAGCGTCGATGCCTTCTACGTCGAAGGTCGGGTCGGCTTCGGCGTAGCCCAGCGCCTGGGCTTCAGCCAGCACGTCCGGGAAGGCACGGCCCTTCTCACGCATTTCGGTGAGGATGAAGTTGCCGGTGCCGTTGATGATGCCAGCCAGCCAGTTGATGCGGTTGGCCGACAGGCCTTCGCGGATGGCCTTGATCACCGGGATGCCACCGGCTACGGCCGCCTCGAACGCGACAATCACGCCCTTCTCGCGGGCTTTGGCGAAGATTTCGTTGCCGTGCACGGCAATCAGCGCCTTGTTGGCGGTGACCACGTGCTTGCCGTTTTCGATGGCCTTCAGCACCAGGTCGCGGGCGATGGTATAGCCACCGATCAGCTCGATGACAATGTCGATCTCCGGGTTGCTTGCAACTTCGAACACGTCAGCGGTAATGGGGGTACCGGTAATCTGGCAGTTCGGGTTCTGCGAGCGCATGGCGATCTGTGCCACTTCAATACCGCGCCCGGCACGGCGGGCAATCTCCTCGGCGTTGCGCTGAAGTACATTGAAGGTTCCGCCACCGACGGTCCCCAACCCACAGATGCCTACTTTGACCGGTTTCACTGTGAACTCCCCATTGAACGGCCGACACGTTTGCCGACCGTGAAACTTGCCGTCACCCCATGACGACGGCGTACTGAACTGGATTACTTGGCAAGTGCCAGCTTGGCGACCTGCGGTGCCGGCTGGTAGCCCGGAATGACCTGGCCGCTTTCAAGAACAATGGCCGGCGTGCCGTTGACCCCGATCGACTGACCCAGCTGGAACTGCTTGCTGACCGGGTTGCTGCACTTGGCGGCCTTGATTTCTTCACCTTCGACCATTTTGTCCATCGCCCCGCGGCGGTCGCTGGAGCACCACACCGCCTGCAACTGCTGGTCACCCGACGAACCGAGGCCCTGGCGCGGGAAGGCGACATAGCGCACTTCGATACCGCGACGGTTCAACTCGGGCACTTCGGCGTGCAGCTTGTGGCAGTACGGGCAGGTAGTGTCGGTGAACACGGTGATGTGCGACTTGGTCTCGCCTTTGGCAGGATAAACCACCATCTCGCCGGCTGGAATGCCGTTGATGAGCTTGGCGATACCTTGGCGTTCGGTTTTTTCGGTGAGGTTGACCGGCTTGCCGTCCTGGATCTGGAACAGATAGCCCTGCATCACGAACTGGCCGTCAGCGCTGGCGTACAGCACGCGGCCGCCCTGCAGCTTGACTTCATAGAGGCCGTTGAGCGGGCTGCTGGCCACGCTTTCCACAGGCACTTCCAGTTCGAGGTTCTGCAACGATTTACGGATGGCCTGCTCGGCACCGGCGTTGCTATCGGTTGCCGCGGCAACGGCAAAGGTACTGGCCAGCGCCAACGCGGCGGCGGCGAAAAACTGGGTCACGCGCATGGGAACTCCTGAAGGCGGACAGGGGCCGGAGGGCGCCACCTGCGGAAAATACGCGGTGACCGTGCGGCCCTTGGTGCAAACCGCCCAAGCCTACCACATCACGCTGCCCGTGAAGGGGGTCGCAAGGACCGGTCGGCGGAACATGAAAAACATTCATCCACGCGGGTGGTGCTGGGCGTGCAACTGCTGCAGGCGGGCCTTGGCGACATGGGTATAGATCTGTGTGGTCGACAGGTCACTGTGGCCCAGCAGCATCTGCACCACCCGCAAGTCGGCACCGTGGTTGAGCAGGTGGGTGGCGAAGGCATGCCGCAGGGTGTGCGGCGACAGCGGCTTGTCGATGCCGGCAACCCGTGCGTGGTGTTTGATACGGTGCCAGAAGGTCTGGCGCGTCATCTGCTCGCCGCGCTGACTGGGGAACAGCACGTCGCTGGGCCGGCCATTGAGCAGTTCGGCGCGGCCATCGCGCTGGTAGCGCTCCAACCACACCACCGCCTCTTCACCCATGGGCACCAGACGCTCCTTGCTGCCCTTGCCCATCACCCGCAGCACACCCTGGCGCAAGTTGACCTGGTCGAGGGTCAGGCTGACCAGTTCGGTAACCCGAAGGCCGCACGCGTAGAGCACTTCGAGCATGGCACGGTCGCGCTGGCCAATGGCTTCGCCCAGGTCCGGAGCCTGCAACAGGGCTTCGACGTCGGCTTCGGACAGCGACTTGGGTAGCGGCTTGCCCAATTGCGGCATGTCGACCTGCAGGGTCGGGTCGATGGCCACCAGCTTTTCCCGCAGCAGGTAACGGAAGAAGCCGCGCAGGCCGGAGAGGAAACGCGCCGTGGAACGTGGCTTGTAGCCCTGATCCAGGCGCCAGGCCAAGTGATCGAGGATCAGGTCGCGGCCGGCGTCCGGCAGCGATACCGAATGCTCCTGCAACCAGCCATTGAACAGGGCCAGGTCGCTGCGGTAGGACACGCGGGTGTTGTCGGACAGGCCTTTTTCCAGCCATAGGGCGTCAAGGAACTGGTCGATCAGGGGGTGGTCGAGGGCGGGCATGAAATCTCGGTGGCAAACGACGAAATGGCGCTTAGTCTTTCATAACAACGCCGGCATAGGGAGCCCGCATGAGCGAACAGCAGATCCTTCTGAGTGTGGGCGGCATCGGCGCAGCGGCGCTCGCCTGCCAGTGGCTGGCCTGGCGCCTGAAGTTGCCGGCAATTCTGTTTCTGTTGTTGGCCGGGATCCTTGCCGGCCCAGCGCTGGGATGGCTCGACCCCGAGGCGCTGTTCGGCCCATTGCTGATGCCGCTGGTGTCGCTGTCGGTGGCGCTGATTCTGTTCGAAGGCAGCCTGACCCTGCACCTGTCGCAGTGGCGCGAGATTGGCAGCGTGGTGCATCGCCTGGTCACGGTGGGTGCACTGGTCACCTGGCTGGTGATTGCACTGGCAACCCACTGGCTGCTCGGGTTCGACTGGCCGCTGGCGATTCTTTTCGGCACCTTGACCCTGGTGACCGGCCCCACGGTGATCGTGCCCATGCTGCGCGTGGTGCGGCCAAAGGCAGCGATCGCGAACATCCTGCGTTGGGAAGGGATCATGATCGACCCCATCGGCGCGCTGCTCGCCGTGGTGGTCTACAGCTTCATCATCGCCAGCGCCGAGGGTAACGGCCTGAGCCAGAGCCTCATCACCTTCGCCGGTGTGCTCTTCTGCGGCACCACCCTGGGCGCGGCGGGGGGCTGGCTGCTGGGGCAAATCATGCGCGAACAGTGGCTACCAGAGTATCTGCACAACCTCGCGTCACTGGCGGCGGTACTGGGGATATTCATCGCCGCCAACCAGATCATGCACGAGTCCGGGCTGCTTGCCGTGACCGTGATGGGCATGTGGCTGGCCAACATGCGCGGGGTTGATGTGCGGCAGATCCTGCACTTCAAGGAAAACCTCAGTGTCCTGCTGATTTCCGGCCTGTTCATCCTGCTGGCTGCACGCCTTGACCTGCATGCCCTGCTAGGCCTTGGCCCTGCTGTGCTGGCATTGTTGCTGGTGATCCAGCTGCTGGCACGCCCGCTCAACGTCTGGCTGGCCACACTGGGCTCGACACTCAACTGGCGGGAGCGCGCGCTGCTGGCCTGGATTGCGCCACGCGGCATCGTCGCGGCGGCCGTTTCAGCCATTTTTGCCATCCGCCTGCACCAGGCCGGCCACCAGGATGCCTTGCTGCTGGTACCGTTGACCTTCGCGGTCATCATCGGCACGGTGGTACTGCAAAGCGCCACGGCCAGGCCGCTGGCACGCCTGCTCAAGGTCGCCGAACCGGCACCCAGCGGGTTTCTCATCGTCGGTGCCAACGAACCGGCCCGGGCCATTGCCAAAGCCCTTCAACACCTGGGCTGCCGGGTTTTGCTGACGGACTCCAGCTGGGAAAACATCCGCGCCGCACGCATGGACGGGCTCACGACCTACTTTGGCAACCCGGCCTCGCAGCATGCCGACGCCCATCTTGACCTGGTCGGCCTCGGGCACTTGCTGGGCCTCTCTCCCGCCGGCGAAATCAATGCCCTGGCCTGCGCCAGGTTCCGTCATGATTTCGGCCACAGCCGGCTGTTCGTGCTAGCCAGTGGTCTGGAGAAACAACGTAGCGACAAGCATCGGGCGGCCGAAGAACACCGTGGGCATCTATTGGGGGCCAAGCCGATGACCTACCTGCAACTGGCCAACCGCATGCATCAGGGCGCCGAGCTGTATAGCACCAACCTGACCGAAGGCTTTGGCTGGGATGCCTACCAGGCGCTGCATGGCGAGCGGGCACACTTGCTGTTCGCGCGCGATGGCCAGGGCTGGGTCCATGTAGCCAGCCCTGATAACCCGTTGCAGCCACAACCGGGCTGGACCCTGGTGGCATTGATCGAGCCAGCACCAGAGCCGTGATACTCAGGCGCCTGGCAGCACGGGCACCGGGCGCTTGTCCTCGTCGATGGCGACGAAGCTGAACACCCCATGGATCGCCCGGTCACGGCCATCCAGGTACATGTTCTCGACAAACACATCCACCTGCACCTGCAGGCTGGTATTGCCAACCTTGATCACCGTCCCCACCAGCTCGACGATCGAGCCCGCCGGAATCGGGTGCTTGAAATCGATGCGGTCGGTAGACACGGTCACCAACGGCAGGCGGCAGAAACGCGTGGCAGCGATGAACGACACTTCGTCCATCCAGGCCAGGGCGGTGCCGCCGAACAGGGTGTTGTGGTGGTTGGTGGTATTGGGGAACACCGCCTTGGTCACGCGGGTCACCGACAGTTCGGTGCGGCGCTGGATTTCCTGGTCTCGGGTCGTCATGGCAATCACATTTTCGGGGTTTCAAAACGCAAAAAAGCAGCCCGAAGGCTGCTTTTTTCTCGCTAGGCGGCCTCGGCCACCGGGCAAACTGCACTCAGGACAGTTTTTCCTTGATGCGAGCGGCTTTGCCGGACAGGTCGCGCAGGTAGTACAGCTTGGCTTTACGCACGTCACCACGACGTTTCACGGCCAGGCTGTCGATTTGCGGGCTGTAGGTCTGGAAGGTACGCTCTACGCCAACGCCGCTGGAGATCTTGCGCACGGTGAAGGCGCTGTTCAGACCGCGGTTACGCTTGGCGATAACGACGCCTTCGAACGCCTGCAGACGGGAACGCTCACCTTCCTTCACTTTAACCTGAACGACAACGGTGTCGCCTGGTGCGAAGGTTGGGATTTCCTTGCTCATCTGCTCGGCTTCGAGCTGCTGGATGATCTTGTTGGTCATGCTGTGCTCCTAAGATGGATACGCGATCCACCATCGATACGTTTAACTATCGTCCCGCTCGCGGAGATATTCCTCGAGCAGCTTCTTCTCTTCTCCAGAAAGCGAGCGACTTTCCAGAAGATCGGCGCGTCGTTCGAAGGTCCTACCAAGGGACTGCTTCATCCTCCAACGCCGGATATGTGCATGGTTGCCACTTAGCAACACGTCGGGAACACGCTGATCCGCATACACCTCAGGCCGGGTGTAGTGCGGGCAATCGAGCAGACCGTCGGTGAAGGAATCTTCTTCCGCCGAGTCCACATGCCCTAAAGCTCCGGGCAGCAGTCGCGTAACCGCATCGATCAGTACCATGGCCGGCAGCTCGCCACCGGAAAGCACATAGTCGCCAATCGACCACTCCTCATCGACATGAGCCTCGATAAAGCGCTCGTCGATGCCTTCATAACGACCGGCGATCAGGATCAACGATTCCTGTTCGGCCAGGCCTTTGACCGCCTGCTGAGTCAGCTTGCGGCCTTGTGGCGAAAGGTAGATCACCTTCGCCGCTGCTCCGGTCGCCTGCCTGGCGCTAACCAGGGCGTCTTCCAGAGGCTTGATTTTCATCACCATGCCCGGACCACCGCCAAACGGCCGATCATCTACCGTATGGTGACGATCTGTGGTGTAGTCCCGCGGGTTCCAGCAAGTCACCTGAAGCAACCCTTGTTTCACCGCGCGGCTGGTAATGCCGTACTCCGTGATGGCCGAGAACATCTCGGGGAACAACGTGATGACGTCTACGCGAAGGTTACCCATCGTTTAGAAGTCCGCGTCCCATTCGACCCGCATCACGCCTGCTTCGAGGTCGATTGCCAGCACACATTGCTCCGTATAGGGCAACAGACGCTCGCGATCATCCAGGCTGCCTGCGCAGGGCTTGACCACCATTACATCGTTCGCACCGGTCTCCAACAGGTGATCGACCTTGCCGAACAGTTGTTCGTCCTGGTTGATGACCTTCAGACCTACCAACTGGTACCAGTAGTACTCGTCGGCAGCCAGGTTGGGCAAAAGGCTCCGCGGGATGCAGATTTCGTAACCGCTCAGAAGACGGGCTTCATCGCGATCGTCGAGACCTTTCAGCTTCACGACCAGGCCCTTTTGGGAGCCACGACCGCTGACCAGCTCGACCTGCTTTACCTTGCCTTCGTGCCGAAGCGTCCAGCGTGGATAATCCAACAGGTTTTCAATCGGATCGGTAAAGGAATACACCTTCACCTCGCCGCGAACGCCGTGAACCGAAAAAATCTTGCCAACGACGATGAGGTCGTCAGCCTTTTCTGGCGTCGCGTTCATACTATTCAGGCAGCGGCCTTGGCAGCTTCCTTCAGCAGCTGAGCAACACGCTCAGACGGCTGTGCACCCTGGCTCAGCCAGTAGGTGACGCGCTCTTGGTTGACCGACAGCTTAACTTCGGCGCCAGCAGCGATTGGGTTGAAGAAACCTACGCGCTCAACGAAACGGCCGTCACGGGCGTTACGCGAGTTGGTCACGGTCAGGTGGTAGAATGGGCGCTTTTTCGAGCCGCCACGGGCCAGACGAATGGTTACCATGTGAACATCGTTCCTATAGTCGGTGCTGCAGTTGATACAGCAGCTGGTACTGCAAATCTGAATGCCAAATAGGCACACGGGTGCCCAAAAGGCCGCATATTCTCGGGGAATACACGGACATTTGCAAATGACTTTTTCGGCAAGGCCTCGCCCTGCCGTCCAGATTTGCCGGTTGCGCCGCGAAATTCGCGGCTGTTGCCCCGCTACAGCGGGGGTTCTGGGCGCCTGCCCGACAAAAGGCAGGCACCCGGATCAGGGGTTACAGCTTTGGCATGCCGCCACCTGGCAGCATCCCACCGAGGCCGCGCATCATCTTGGCCATGCCGCCTTTGGCAGAGAACTTCTTCATCATCTTCTGCATCTGCTTGTGCTGCTTGATCAGCCGGCCGATGTCCTGCACCTGGGTACCGGAACCCAACGCAATACGGCGCTTGCGCGAACCGCTGATCAGGTCAGGGTCGCGGCGCTCGGCCGGGGTCATGGAGTTGATGATCGCTTCCATCTGCTTGAACTGCTTTTCGGCCGCGCCCTGGGCGTTACCCATTTGCGACAGGTTGACCCCGCCGATGCTTGGCAGCTTGTCCATCAGGCCGCCGAGGCCGCCCATGTTCTTCATTTGCTGCAGCTGGTCACGGAAGTCTTCGAGGTCGAAGCCCTTGCCCTTCTTCAGCTTCTTGGCCAGCTTGTCGGCCTTGGCCTTGTCGATGGTCTGCTCGGCCTGCTCGATCAGGCTGAGCACGTCGCCCATGCCGAGGATGCGCGAAGCGACACGGTCGGGGTGGAACGGCTCGAGGGCCTCGGTCTTCTCACCCATACCGATGAACTTGATCGGTTTGCCGGTGATCGCACGTACCGACAGCGCAGCACCGCCTCGGGCGTCACCGTCAACCTTGGTCAGCACCACACCGGTCAGCGGCAGCGCCTCGCCAAAGGCCTTGGCGGTGTTGGCAGCGTCCTGGCCGGTCATGGCGTCGACCACGAACAGCGTCTCGATTGGTTTGACGGCAGCGTGCAGCGCCTTGATCTCGTCCATCATGTCGGCGTCGATGTGCAGACGGCCGGCGGTGTCGACGATGACCACGTCGATGAACTTCAGCTTGGCTTCACGGATGGCGGCTTCGGCGATGGCCACCGGCTTCTGGCTGATATCGGACGGGAAGAAGGTGACGCCGATATCGTTGGCCAGTGTTTCCAACTGCTTGATCGCCGCCGGACGATAGACGTCGGCAGACACCACCATCACGCTCTTTTTCTTGCGCTCTTTAAGAAAGCGCGCCAGCTTGCCGGCGGTGGTGGTCTTACCCGCGCCCTGCAGGCCCGCCATCAGCACGACGGCAGGCGGGGCGGCGTTCAGTGCGAGGTCTTCGTTGGCCGCGCCCATCAGGCTTTCCAGCTCGGCCTGGACGATCTTCACGAATGCCTGGCCCGGAGTCAGGCTGCGCGACACCTCGGTCCCGACCGCACGATCCTTGACGCTGTTGACGAAATCCTTGACTACCGGCAGGGCAACGTCGGCCTCGAGCAGCGCCATGCGCACTTCGCGCAGCGTGTCCTTGATGTTGTCTTCGGTCAGCTTGGCCTTGCCGGTGACATGGCGCAGCGTCTGTGACAGGCGGTCGGTCAGGTTTTCGAACATGGTGATCCTTTCAGGCCCAGTAAAGCCGAGGTTTGTCAGGTGCCAGGGGGGAAACACACACCCGCCGGGCACAGCAAGGCGGCGATTATAGCGAAGTGCAGCGGCGACGCACACCTTGGTAGATATTCGGTGGCTGTGCTGGCCTCTTCGCGGGCGCGCCCGTTCCCACAGGATCCTCACTGCTTGCAGGCCTGCGCCATCCCTGTGGGAGCGGGCGTGCCCACGAATGCCCCGACACAAGCCTTCAGTCTTCCTTGATCAGCGGAATCTATGCCAAACTCCGTCTCTTTAAAGGCTCGCCAACCAGGACTTATGGTCTCCTCACCCAGCCTCATCCCCAACCTGATCGCAGCCGGCCTATATATAGCGGCGGCCATCTACCAGGGCTCATACCTGTCCCAGGGCCGCAAGGCCGAAAAGCGCCTGCTTGGCCTGCTGGGTGCCATCGCGGTCCTGGCCCAGGCCGGTGCACTGTTCTTCCAGCTGATCACCCCGCTGGGCCTGAGCCTGGACTTCTTCAGCGCCGCCAGCCTGATCGCCGTGGCGGTCATCTCCCTGACCCTGCTGGCCTGCCTGCGCATACCCGTGGAAAACCTGCTGGTGCTGCTGTTCCCGCTGGGTGCGGTGACCGCGCTGCTGGCCCAGTTCGCCCCCCCCGGCACGGTACCGCTGATCAACGAAGAACCCGGCATCCTTGCGCACATCCTGTTGTCGATCCTGGCCTACGGGCTGTTCACCATCGCGGTGTTCCAGTCGCTGCTGTTGCTGCTGCAGGACCGCCAGCTGAAGAACAAGCACCCGTCCGGGCTGATCCGCAACTTCCCGCCACTGCAAACCATGGAAAGCCTGCTGTTCGGCTTCCTCTGGGCCGGCTGGTGCCTGCTGTCGCTGTCGCTGATCTCCGGCTGGCTGTTCCTCGACAACCTGTTCGCCCAGCACCTGGCGCACAAGACCTTGCTGGCCTGTGTCGCCTGGGTGGTGTTCAGCGTGCTGCTGTGGGGCCGCACCCGCCTGGGTTGGCGGGGCCACATGGCCATCCGCTGGACGCTGAGCGGTTTCTGCCTGCTGATGCTGGCCTATTTCGGCAGCAAGCTGGTTCGCGAATTCATCTTGCATATCTGACGGCCGCCCATGGACACCCTGCCGTACGCACCGCTATTCGGCACTCTGGCACTGGCCCTTTTGTGGTCAGCACTGTTCACTGCCGTGGAGGCTGCCCGCCTGCAGCTCAATGGCACACTGCGCGCCGGCGAAGACGGCCATCCCGTGCTGCCAGCCCAGGCCTTGGTGCTGTGCGCCAGCCTGGGCAAGCTGCTGGTGCTGGGGCTGGCCTGCCTGGTGGGCCAGCGCCAGAGTGGCGAGCACGGCTTCTGGCTGGCAGGCCTGGCCGCGACCCTCACCTTGCTGGTGTTTGCCGAGTACCTGCCGCGGCGCCTGGCCCGGCGTAACCCGCAGGCGTTCGTGAGCCTTGGTGCCAGCCTTCTGAAAGTGCCTCTTGCACTGCTGCAGCCACTGGCCTGCCTGCTGGACGGCGCCGCCAAGCTGATTCTGCGCCCGTTCCGGGCACAGCCCACGGCGGTGGCCCTGCACACGCAGGAGGCCGACGACTTCGATGAGGATGAACAGCACGAAGCACCTCGCCAGGGTCTGCTCGACGGCCTGCAGTCGCTGGACAAGATCACCGTCAACGACATCCTGGTGCCGCGCAACGAAGTGGATGGCATCAACCTCGACGAGCCGATCGAACGCATCGTCGAGCAGCTGATCGTCAGCCGCCACACCCGCCTGCCGGTCTACCACAACGACATCAACCAGGTCGAAGCGATCCTCAACACCAAGCTGATCAGCCACCTGCTGCCCAAGGCCGAGCTGACCCTGGAAGCGCTGCACAGCGCCTGCTACGAACCTTATTTCGTACCGGAAAGCACGCCCCTGCAAATGCAGTTGTTGAACTTCCACAAGCAGCAACGCCGCTTGGGCGTGGTGGTGGACGAGTACGGCGAAGTACTGGGTATCGTCACCCTGGAAGACATTCTCGAAGAGATCGTAGGCGAGTTCGAGGACGAGCAAAGCCTGGAAAACCCGCATGTGCACCCGCAACCCGATGGTACCTTCGTCATCGATGGCACCGCTTCGTTACGCGAAATCAACCGCACCCTGAGCTGGCACCTGCCCTGCGACGGCGGGCCGAAAACCCTCAACGGGCTGGTCACCGAGGCGCTGGAAAGCATCCCGGAAAGCGCTGTTTGCCTGAAAATAGGCCGCTATCGCCTGGAAATCCTTGAAACAGAGGACAATTGCGCCAGCAAGGTACTGGTGTGGACCGTGACCCGATAGCTATACTCGGGTCACGCTTACCCAGCCCCGCCGTCACGCCCGCTACCCGCACCCGGCGCTCCACGGCCAGTCCGCTCCACTGATACGCCCTGCGGTCCTGCGTCAACACCCCCGAACAGTACCCGCCCCGCCCCTACCCCCTTGGGCTATCGTCAGTCGGGCGCACACAATAAAACGCTCCGGCGCCCGCTTAACCGTACCCGCCCTTTTGCAGGGCATGCCGTCGCGGGCCAAGCCCATGGAGCCGGACCAGACTGTCAGGGACCTCCTCAATGACAAGCAGCACTTATGCCCAAGCGCCTGCCGCGCCAGTCAACTCGCCTGCGCGGGTAGCCACTGCCAGCTTCATCGGCACCGCCATCGAGTTCTACGATTTCTACGTCTACGCCACCGCCGCAGCCCTGGTGATCGGGCCGGTGTTCTTCCCGTCCGGGTCGGGCACCGCGCAAATGCTGGCCGCCTTCCTCACCTTCGGTATCGCCTTTCTCGCCCGGCCACTGGGCTCGGCGTTGTTCGGCCATTTTGGCGACCGTATCGGTCGCAAATCCACGCTGGTCGCCTCGCTGCTGCTGATGGGCGTATCCACCACCGCCATTGGCGTGCTGCCAGGCTATGACAGCATTGGCGTGTGGGCGCCGATCATTCTCTGCCTGCTGCGTTTTGGCCAAGGCCTGGGCCTGGGCGGCGAATGGGGTGGCGCGGCCCTGCTGGCTACCGAAAACGCCCCGGAAGGCAAGCGGGCCTGGTTCGGCATGTTCCCGCAGTTGGGCCCGTCAATCGGCTTCCTGGCGGCCAACGGCCTGTTCCTGACCCTGGCCCTGGTGCTCAGCGACGAGCAGTTCCGCGAGTGGGGCTGGCGCATTCCGTTCCTGCTCAGCGCCGCACTGGTACTGGTAGGCCTGTACGTGCGCCTGAAGCTCGAAGAGAGCCCGGTGTTCGCCAAGGCCGTTGCCCGCCACGAGCGGGTGAAAATGCCGGTGGTCGACCTGTTCTCCAAATACTGGCTGCCAACCCTGCTGGGCGCTGCGGCCATGGTGGTGTGCTATGCGCTGTTCTACATTTCCACGGTGTTCTCGCTGAGCTACGGCGTAACCACACTGGGCTACAGCCGCGAAACGTTCCTTGGCCTGCTGTGTTTCGCGGTGGTGTTCATGGCACTGGCCACACCGTTGTCGGCCTGGCTCAGTGACCGTTACGGGCGCAAGCCGGTACTGATCGTCGGCGGCCTGCTGGCGATAGCTTCGGGCTTTACCATGGAGCCACTGCTGACCTCGGGATCGACTGCAGGCGTGGCGCTGTTCCTGGCCATCGAGCTGTTCCTGATGGGCGTGACCTTCGCGCCGATGGGTGCACTGCTGCCAGAGCTGTTCCCGACCCACGTGCGTTATACCGGTGCCTCGGCGGCGTATAACCTGGGCGGTATCGTCGGCGCCTCGGCAGCACCGTTCTTTGCCCAGAAGCTGGTGAGCATGGGGGGTTTGAGCTGGGTGGGGGGTTATGTGTCGGTGGCAGCGGTGATCAGCCTGATTGCCGTGCTGTGCCTGAAAGAGACGCGCAATACCACGCTGTAAGCCACTGGGGCCGCTTTGCGGCCCTATCGCGACACAAGGCCCCAGGGATCGCGTAAGCCTGGAAGCTGCGCTATCCCTGTGGGAGCGGCCTTGTGTCGCGATAGGGCTGCAAAGCAGCCCCAGCACTCTCGGATCAGAACTCGACCTTGACCGCCTGCGAAGCGCGGGTCGCCTTGGCCCGCGCCAGTTCGACCGATTCGTCACGCGCCAGGCACACACCCATGCGGCGGGTGCCATTGATTTCCGGCTTGCCGAACAGGCGAATGGCGGTATCCGGCTCGCTCAGCGCTGCGCCCAGGTTGGCGAAGCTGGTCTGCTGGGACTGGCCTTCGGGCAAGATCACTGCCGAAGCCGACGGGCCGAACTGACGCACCACCGGAATCGGCAGGCCGAGAATGGCGCGAGCATGCAGGGCGAATTGCGACAGGTCCTGGGAAATCAGGGTGACCAGACCGGTGTCATGCGGGCGCGGCGACACTTCGCTGAACCACACCTGGTCGCCCTTCACGAACAGCTCCACACCAAACAGGCCGCGACCGCCGAGGGCATCGGTGACCGCCTTGGCCACGCGCTGCGATTCGGCCAGCGCCTTCGGGCTCATGGCCTGTGGCTGCCAGGACTCCTGGTAATCGCCCTTCTCCTGACGGTGGCCAACGGGTTCAAGGAAGGTGGTACCGCCCACGTGGCGCACGGTCAGCAGGGTGATTTCATATTCGAAGTCAATGAAACCTTCGACGATCACCCGGCCCTTGCCAGCGCGGCCGCCTTCCTGGGCATAGTCCCACGACGCCTGCAGGTCAGCATCGCTGCGCAGCAAGCTCTGGCCCTTGCCCGACGAGCTCATCACCGGCTTGACCACGCACGGGTAACCCAGGTCGGCTACGGCCTTGGCGTAGTCTTCATAGGTGTCGGCGAAGTGGTACGGCGAGGTTGGCAGGTCCAGCTCTTCGGCAGCCAGGCGGCGGATGCCTTCGCGGTTCATGGTCAACTGGGTGGCGCGGGCGGTGGGCACCACGGTAAAACCTTCGTTTTCCAGCTCGACCAGGGTGGCGGTGGCGATGGCTTCGATTTCCGGCACGATGTAGTGCGGCTTCTCGGCTTCGATCACCGCGCGCAGGGCAACGCCATCGAGCATGTTGACCACATGGCTGCGGTGCGCCACCTGCATTGCCGGAGCATTGGCGTAGCGGTCGACGGCGATTACTTCGACGCCCAGGCGCTGCAGCTCGATTACCACTTCCTTGCCCAGCTCGCCACAGCCGCAGAGCAGTACACGGGTCGCGGTGGGCGACAATGGGGTTCCGATACGGGTCATTTCAGGTCCTCGAAGGCATCCGGGGCCGCGCCAGGCTAGGCGCCACCCGCTGAAAAAGGACCACTATTCTACACCATCAACCGGCCACGGCGGCCCGCCGGGCGCGAAATGCCATGGCCAGCCACACCGCGGTTACACCGGCGAACTTCGAGGCCATCGCGGTGCCGATCACTGCCGGGGTCAGCGCGCCGATCATGCCGAAGAAAATGAAGGTATCCACCGGGATGCTCAGCGCCGAACTGAGCCACAGGCGGTCTCGCAGCGGCCGACGGGTGATGCTGAACACCAGCCAGTCGATCAGCTCGGAGATGAAGAACGCAGTGGCGCTGGCCAGGGCGATGGCCGGTTCCGAGGTGACATAGGACAGCACCAGTGCCACCAGCATGGCGAACAGGGCGCCATGACCAAAACGGGTCTGCACCATGTCGCGCAGGATGAACACCAGGCCGCCCCAGGCGGACCAGATGATGTCCAGGTGCGGGGCACTGGAGAAGGCATAGTTGATCAGCACTACGCTGCTGATGTAGGCAATCAGATAGAGCATGGCGGGCTGTCTGTGGGCAAGCCGTACAGATTACCGCTGGGCCGTTCGCGGGTAAACCCGCTCCCATAGATGTTGTGCAGCCCTCAAGGCTGTCGCTGTACCTGTGGGAGCGGGCGTGCCCGCGAAGCTGCCACTGCGGTGCATGGCACCGGCTTCGCCGGTGTACGCGGGTAAACCCGTTCCTACAGGGTTCGCGTCAGGCCTGCATGATGAGGCCGGCTTCTACTGCCCGTTCATGGCAACGCTTGAGCACCGCCCGACGCTCGTCGTTGTCCATCCGCCCCCAGCGGCCAATCTCGGCCACGGTACGCTGGCAGCCGGTGCAGATATCCTGCTCGTCCAGCGCGCAAATGCTCACGCACGGTGATGCCACCGGCCGCTCGACCACTTCACTCATCATCAACCACCAGATCCCGCGCATAGCGCTGGGCATTGTGCACGTAATGTGCGGCACTCGCTTCAAGCATGCGCTTCTGCTGCTCGGTCAGTTCGCGTACCACCTTGCCCGGCGAGCCCATCACCAGCGAACCGTCCGGAATTTCCTTGCCCTCGGCGATCAGTGCATTGGCGCCGATGATGCAGTGCTTGCCAATGCGCGCGCCATTGAGGATCACTGCGTTGATACCGACCAGGCTGAAGTCGCCCACCGTGCAGCCATGCAACATGGCATTGTGGCCAACGGTCACGCCCTTGCCCAACGTCAGTGGCGAGCCCATGTCGGTGTGCATCACCGTGCCATCCTGCACGTTGCTGCCTTCGCCGATGTCGATCAGCTCGTTATCACCGCGCAACACCGCGCCAAACCACACACTGGCATGGGCTTGCAGGCGCACGCTGCCAATGAGCGTGGCGTTGGGGGCGGCCCAACTGGTGGGGTGGCTCTCGACCCGCAGGTCGCCCAGGCGATATTTCATGCTTGTTCCTCAGGCTGCGACGCAGACGGCGGGGTAGGCCCGCTCAATTTTCGATGTGACGCTCAGGGGGCTGATGCAGGCTGATACCGGCATCGAACAGCAGGTTGACCAGCTCGACGATCATGATCGCCGACAACCCCCAGATCTTGTATTCACCATAGCGGTAACTGGGCACATACCAGCTACGCCCCTGATAATCGATACGGTGGGTATGGTCGCGCGGGTCCTGCCGGAAGAATTCCAGCGGCACGGTGAATACTGCCGCGATCTCGGCATCATTGGCGCGATATTCGACGAAGTCGGGGATAAGCCCGACGAATGGCGTCACTTTCAGGCCATGTAGCGAAATCAGCGGGCTGAGCGGACCAATCACCTCCACCAGGCCAGGGGGCAGGCCGATTTCTTCTTCAGCCTCGCGCAGGGCAGTAAAGACCAGGTCCGGGTCTTCCGGGTCGCGGCGGCCACCGGGAAAGGCTACTTCGCCACCGTGGGTAGACAGGCCCTTGGCGCGCAGGGTCAAGACCAGTTCGGGCGCTTCGCTGCGGGTAATGGGCAAGAGGACCGCCGCTTCGGGGAACCGCCTGTCGGTTTCCAATGACGCGGGTTGGTGGTTGCTCATTCGGCGAAGTAGCTCGTCCAGCATTGCGCACGCTCGTATCCAGGTCCTGTGTTGCATGATGCACCAAAGCCGCGAAGCACCCAAGCCCCAGCGCTTGCGGCGGCACGGTGGCCGCGCCAAGATAGCCTTGAGCATAAGGAACCACACATGAAATTCTGCAGCGCATGCGGCCAACCGGTCACTCAGCGGATCCCCGAGGGCGACAGCCGCCTGCGGTACGTCTGCGGCTCTTGCCAGACCATCCACTACCAGAACCCCAACATCGTGGCCGGCGTGTTGCCGACCTGGGGCAGCCAGGTGCTGCTGTGTCGCCGCGCCATTGAGCCGCGCCGGGGTTTCTGGACCCTGCCCGCCGGTTTCATGGAAAACGGCGAAACCCTCGACCAGGCCGCGCGTCGCGAAACCGTCGAGGAAGCCTGCGCCCGGGTCGGGCCGACGTCCCTGTACCAGCTGTTCGATCTGCCGCACATCAGCCAGGTGCATGTGTTCTTCCGCGCCGAGTTGGCGGACCTGGACTTTGCCGTCGGTGTCGAAAGCCTGGAGGTGCGCCTGTTCGAAGAACATGAGATACCGTGGGACGAGCTGGCTTTCCGCACCGTCACTCGCACACTAGAATGCTACTATCGCGACCGCATCGGCCAGCACTACCCCATAGGCCATGAATACCTGCCGCCGATGAACGTTTCGCCACACACCTAAACGCCTTCAGGGATACTGTTACATGCGCTGGTTGCTTGCCCTTTTCTGCCTTTGCGTTACCTCGGTGTCCCAGGCGGCCTTCACCGAAACCATCATCCGCAAGCCCGCGCCGGCAGCGCAAACCCCCTCGCCTTCGCAGCAAGCCATGCAACCGTTGATCGACAAGGTGCTGGTGATCAAGTCGGAGCGCCGCCTGCAGTTGATCAGCCGCGGCGAGCCGCTGAAAACCTACCGCATCTCGCTGGGCAAGCAGCCCAAGGGCGCCAAGGAACGCGAAGGCGACAAGAAAACCCCCGAGGGCTTGTACTGGCTGGACTGGCGCAAGCAGAGCGACCGCTTCAACCTGGCCATGCACATCAATTACCCGAACATCAGCGATGCCGCCCGCGCGACCCGGGCAGGGGTGAATGCCGGCAGCATGATCATGATTCACGGCACACCGATCAACGATGAATACCCGGAATGGTACTTCCATACCCTGGACTGGACGGATGGTTGCATTGCCATGCGCAACCGCGACATGCAGGAAGTATGGGACTTGGTTCGGGATGGAACGCTGATCGAGATCCGCCCTTGATATAGAGCCTTCCGGCAAAAGTTGTAGGAACCTTCTCACCATTTAGCGCGAACTTGCCTGACAGGTGCTTAGGCAGGGTACTGCATCCATACGAGTGGCTTAATTTCTAGCATCCACGCAGACGAGTACGAAAACCGTACATCATTTGCGGGGTGCTTCAATGCCGTGCCTGATTCACCGCATCGCCCATTGGCTGTCGGCCGGTTGCCTTTCTGGCTTGCTGTCCGTTCCCCAGGTGCTGGCCGACGACCCTGCCAGCCAGCAGCTGCGCGATCAACAGCATGGGCTGCGGCAACTGGAGCAACAGCAGCGGCTGGAACGCTGGCAGCGTATACCCGCCCCGACTGAACCGACCAACAGCACTTCCCACCGCCCGCACGATGATCGCTGCTGGGCAGTCGATGGCGTGCGCGTGGCGGGCATGCACCAGCTTTCGAACTCGGCACTGGCGCCCACCATCCGTGCCCTCACGCCTGCCTGCATGGGCATCGCCGACATCAACCGGCTGCTCAAAGCCATCACCCAACGTTATGTACAAGCCGGCTACCCAACCAGCCGCCCCTACCTGCGGCAGCCCCCAGCAGAGGGCATGCCGTTGGACATCGTCATTGTCGAAGGCTTTGTCGAAACCATCGAACTGGCTGGCCCCGACCTGCCCCTGTCTCTCTCCAATGCCTTCCCAGGCCTGCTTGGGCAGCCACTGTACCTGCCCGACCTTGAGCAAGGCCTGGACCAGCTCAACCGCCTTCGCGCCTATGAACTGGGCGCCACCTTGCTGCCCGGCGAACTGCAGGGCGGCACCCGCGTGGTCGTGCAGCCGGGCAAGGTTGCTTCACGCTGGCACCTGGACAGCCGCTTCGACAACCGGGGCAGCGAGCTGACCGGCCGCCACCGCGTCAACCTCGGCATTGGCCTGGACAGCCCGCTTGGCCTCAATGATGAGCTGCGCCTGTCGTTGACCCGCACGGTGCTCGATACGCCCGGCCAAAGCCAAGGGATATCGTTGTACTACAGCATCCCCTACGGCGCCTGGACCTTTGCCCTCAGCGCCAGCCAGCTAAGCTATCAAGCCCCCCTCCCCTACAGCGACAAGGCTGCCGACGGCAGCAGCAGCTATCAGGGCCTGAGTGTCGAGCGGGTATTGTGGCGCAACCAGCAAGGCATGCTCAGCGCCAGCGCCCGTCTGGACCGCAAGCAGCTGATCAACCGCAGTGCTGGCGCGGTTATCGTCCAGCAAAGCCCGACGCTGGCCACGGTAGAGGCCGGCATCAACCTGCTGTGGCTCGAAAGTGGCCTGTGGAACGGTTACTTCGGCGTTGCCCAAGGCATTGACGCATTGGGTGCCGACCGCTCGCCCCTGGGTGCTCAACGCCTGCGCCCGGACTTTCGCAAGTACCGCGCCAACCTGCTGCACCTGCGTCAAGGCCCGGCACCCAGCCCTTGGCGCTGGCAGAGCGAGCTGGCCATGCAGTACAGCCGCGACCCGCTGCCTGCCGTCGAACAGCTGCTGGTCAGCGACGATTCGGCTGTCCGCGGCTTTCGTCTGCACACTTACTCCGGTGCCAGCAGCGCCGTCTGGCGCAATACGTTCAGCCAGGCGCTGCCACGGACCTGGGCCCCACCTTTCGAGATACGCCCCTACATCGGCCTGGACCTGGGCTGGGTTCGCACCGCCGAAGGCAAACCGTCGCAGCGCCTGGCCGGGGCCGCCGCAGGGTTGGAACTGAGCCTGCCCGGCAGCCGCCTGCGCCTGGACTACCAACGCGCCTTGTACACCAGCGACCTGCCCCGCCCGCGGCTGGAGCCCGGCTTCTGGGTGCTGGACTGGACCCTGAGCATCTGATTCACCCACAACAAAGAGAACGAGAAAATGCAAACACTCTCGCAGTTACCGCCTGTTCGCCCGGATACCTTGCGCTGGGCAATCTTCCTCGCCGTGCTCGGGCCCAGCGCCGCACTGGCTCAGACAGGACTGGAAGCAGCCAGCGGCCCCGGGGGGACCCCGGTCATCCATAACGGCCACGGGGTGCCGGTCATCGACATCGTGCCGCCCAACGCCACGGGGCTGTCACACAACCAGTTCATCGACTACAACGTTGCCACCCCGGGCCTGGTGCTGAACAACGCCACCGCAGCCGGGCAGTCGCAACTGGCCGGCGCCCTGGCGGCCAACCCGCAGTTCCAGGGCCAGGCCGCCTCGACCATTCTTAACGAAGTGGTCAGCCGCAACGCCTCGCTGATCGAGGGGCCGCAGGAAATCTTCGGGCGCCCGGCCGACTACATACTGGCCAACCCCAATGGCATCACCCTCAATGGCGGCAGTTTCATCAACACCACCCGCGCAGGCTTCGTGGTGGGCACCCCGCAATTTGAGGAGCAACAGCTCAGGTACCTCGATACGCTCACGGCCAGTGGCACCCTGCAGGTACTGGAGCATGGCCAGGGCAATGCCGGTGGCGCACTCGAACTGATCGCACCGCGCGTGGACAGCAAAGGCTTGCTAATGGCCAGCGAAACGCTCGACATCACTGTCGGCCGCAACCGTATCGACAGCCGCAGCGGCGAGGTGGTCGAACACCTGCCCAGCCCCTCTTCGAGCATTGACGCCAGCCTGTTCGGCGCCATGCGCGCCGGGCGTATCCGTGTGGTAAGTACTGCCGAAGGCGCGGGTGTGCGTGTGGGGGCCTCGCAAATTCTGGGCACCGAGGGGGTCGACATCAGCTCGGCCGGGGGCCTGCATGTCAGCGGCAGTGGCGACCGCCCGACCGAGCTGCGCAGCGAGCGCGGCGTGCTGAAACTCACCGCTGCCGATGACCTGATGCTTGAAACGGTCGACGGCCAGGCCCCGCGAATCGAAGCAAGGGCTGGCAAGAAGCTCACACTGGACGCCAAGACAATCGAGCACATCAAGCACGACAGTGACAGCTGGAACAAGAAGTTCTGGTTCGTCACCCGCGAAACCTACAACAGCAAAACCACCACCACCCACCAGCAGCAACAGGGCAGTCAATTGTTGGGCACTGAGAGTGTGCTGTTGCAGTCCGGCGACGACATGCGCATGACCGCAGCGAAGGTGGACGCCGGTAACGAGCTGACGGTCGACAGCGGTGCCGGCCTGGACATCATCGCCGGCATCGACAGCAAACGCACCGAACAGCAGGTGCGTCATCGCAAGGATTTATGGCGCGGTGACAGCGATAGCGACCAGCTCAAGGAAACCGCTAAGGGCAGTACCCTGAGCGCCGGGCGCATGTCGATAAAGGCAAGCGACAACCTCAACGTGCAGGGCAGCAGCCTGCACAGCGGCGGCGATCTGGCTATCCAGGCGAAACAGGCCGACATCGGCACAACCACCTTGCAGGAACACGGTACCAAACGCGACTACCGAGGCGACCTGGTGTCCGGCACATTCTTTGGTGACCGCAAAGGTAACGACACCGAGGGCCAGGTCGTCGCGGGCAGCACAATAACCAGCGATGGCGAGCTCACTGTGAGCGCCGACCAGGTCACCATCAAAGGCAGCACCGTGTTCGGTAAACAGGACGCGGTGCTCTACAGCGAGAACGGCTCGCTGGCCATCGAGGCAGACCATGGCAGCACGACCTCCACCCAGCGCACCAGCGACAGTAAACTGTTCGGCCTGATCGGCAGCAAGCACGAAAGCACGGACCGCAAACAGCAGGTACTGGTCAGCGACGTCAGCTCGACCAGCAACCTGCGCCTGGCCAGCGCCGAAGAGATGCGCATCCAGGGCGCCAAGGTCGAAGCTGGCAAGCATCTGCAAGTCGAGGCCAAAGGCGACCTGTTGATTGGCAGTTCGCAATCGGTCGATGAACGCGAAACCCGCGACCAACAACGGGGCTTCACGGCCAGCGCCAGACAGACCCAGGAAGCCGAGGATGGCAAGCCCGAGTCTCGCCAGTACGCGGCTGGCGTGGCGTATGAGGTCGTGACCACCACCAGCAAGCAGCGCACGACCAACCAGGTTGCCAGTGAGCTCAAGGGCGCCTCGGTGGGCATGAGCAGCAGCGCGCACCTGCAGGTCAACGGCAGCAAGGTCCAGGCCACTGCCGGCGACCTCGATGTGCAGGCGCGGGAAGTGACACTGGGGGCGACCCGCAATGACCGTGACGTAGCCACCAGCACCACCGAAAGTGGTGGCGGGTTGACAGTAACCGGTGGCATCGACCGTCTGGGCAGCTTGTTCGAAGGCCATCACAACCGCGAGGTGCAAGCCGATCGCGACAGCAAGGTGCAGCGCAGCGAGTTGCAGGCCAGCGGCGATCTGAAATTGCGCAGTGATGCACTGCTCACCGAGGCCGCGCACGTCGAGGCCGGCAACACCCTGAAGGTGACCGCCAAACGCATCGACAACCGTGCAGCTCAGGATACCCATGAACATGAACAAAGCCGTGACGACTGGTCGGGTAGCCTGGGCGCCAGTATCGAATACCGCGACCTGACCCGCCCTATCGAACGCCTGGTGCTGGGTGAGGAAGCCCCGCGCTTCCAGCAAGCTTCGCCCGAAGACGCCATGGCGCCTCCCAGCGTGGGGGCCGACATGACGGTCGAACACCTCAAGCGCCTGGAGAACCAGCGCCGTGGAATTGCTCAGGTCAGCGAGTTGTCCGCAGCAAAGGTCGAGGTCAAGGCTGACACACTGGCCGACCAGGGCACAGCCTGGCGGGCCAATGCCGGCTCGCTGAAAATCGAGGCGCAGCAGCACCAGATGAGCGCCGCCGAAAATACCCAGGAAACCACCGTTCAACGCCTGGCCTATGGTGGCGACGCGCGCCTGGACACCAGCACCGGCGAAGACCTGAATGTACGCGCCGCCGGCAAAGGAGGGTCGCTGGATAAAAAGGATACCGCCAGCACCGCCGTGCCCGGCAGCCTTTACGGGCAACAGGGTATCCAGGTACAGCTGGGCAGCGATGGCCGCTACGAAGGGGCCCGCATCGATGGCGGCGAAGGCAGCGTGGTCATGCACAGTGCAGGGTCGCTGGCCCTACCCCAGGCGACCGACCAGGCCGAACAGCAGTCACGCCAGCTCGATGGCAATGCCTGGGCCAAAGTCGGTAACCGCCCGGGCAGCACCGGTGTCGATGGCCGGGGCTATCTGGACCAGGACCAGAAACTGAGCACGCAGAGCAAGGCACAAGTGGCACAGATCGACGCCAAGGGCGAAGTTCAACTGACCAGCGCCGGCGACCTGTTGCTCGAAGGCACCCGCATTGGCAACCGCGAGGCCAAGGCTGGCGACATACGGGTGCAAAGCGGCGGCCAGTTGCAGGTCAAGGCGGCCAGCGATACCCAGCAGGCCACAGGCGCCAACCTGGGTGGCGGCATGGAGCTGGCGGCCAAGGCTGGCCAGACCCAGGGGGGAGCCATAGGCGGCCACTTCAGCCACGGCAAGCAGGACGAACATGCACGTCAGGCGGTCGATGCCCAGTTTGCCAGCAACGGCACACTGACCCTGACCAGCAGCGCCCGCGAGGACATCGCCCTGCACCTGCAAGGCCTGCAGGCCTCGGCCGAACAGATCACCCTCGACGCCTCGAATGGCGGCATGCTGGTTGAAGCCTCTTCCAGCCAGGAGCGACGCGACAACCTCGACATCTCGGCCGGCGCTGGTTTCAACATGGCCAAGGGCGCCTTGGACACCCGCGGCCTGCATGGCCGGCTCAAGGTAGAGCTCGACAAGCGCGACAACCTCACCTGGAATACCAGTGACCTGCGCGCCGAGCGCATCGACCTGCAAAGCCGCGGCGATACCCGCATCGAGAGTGCCACCCTGGATGCAGGGCATATTGGCGGCACAATCGACGGTGACCTACGCATCGCCAGCCTCAAGGACAACGTCAACACCCTGAGCGTGAAAGGCGATGTCAGGCTGAGCCAGGAGAAAAACCCTCAGGGCTATGTCAATGCGGCCAAATCGGTGGCTGGCCCGCTGGGAGGCAAGGTCGAGAAAAAGGCCGGTTCGGCCCTGAGCAAGGCAGACCCAGGGTTCTCGCCGACCGTCAGCCTCGACGTGTCGCATGCACAGCGTGACAATGTGGCGCGTCAGACCACGCTTAAAAGCAGCGACGGCATCGACCTGCAGGTCGGTGGCAACGCTCATCTGGTGGGTGCACGCTTGCAGTCGGCCAAAGGCGACGTGAGGCTCGACGCCAAATCGGTCACCCAGGAAACGCTAAGCGGCAATGACTATCGCCGAGACCTGTCGTTGGATGCGTCCAACTCACCGGTGGATCTGGGCACGGCAATCGCCGAGATAGCCAAAAGCAAAATGGCGGCGGATGGGGAAAATGCGCTGGACCTGGGCGTGTTGAGAACCAGTGGGCATAGTCGCAGCGAGCAATGGGTTTCGAGCATGCAAGGGAAGAAGCACTAAGGCTCCATCGCGGCCCTGGCCATTTGGGGATATCAGCAATCTTGTGCTCTGCTGCTGACACCCGGGCCGCGTGCCTCCCGCTTCCACAGCGAATACCACAGCCCTTGGGCTTGTGATTTCTCTGCGGGGGCGGGCTTGCCTGCGAAGAGGCCGGTACAGGTCAAGCCAGCCGGTGCAGCCCCCGCCACCGATCCAGCCCAAGCAACACCAGCCCTATCCCCCAGAAACCCGCCAGCACCCCAAGGGCGTTGAGCATCACCTGCCCATACCCCAGGCTGGCCACATCGATGAACGGGTAGGCATAGACGCCAATCTCACTCCCCCGCCACAACGCATAACCAAAGTAGACCGCCGGGTACACCGCCCACACCAGCAAATGCCATAGCCGCAAACTGCCCTTGGGCACCTCGCTCCACCAGTACAAGGCATACAGCACCGGCATCACGTCGTGCAGCAACTCGTCCGCCAGCCATTGCCAACCCTGTGGTTGCCACAAATGACGCAGCAGCACGCTGTAGGCCAGCGCCACCAGCACGATACTGGCGGCCACTGCAGAGCTTACCGAGGGCGACAGGAAAAAGCGTTTGCCACGGCCTTCCCGGCCGAATGCGGCATAGCTGAGCACCGTCGCCACCAGGGTATTGGTCAGCACGGTGAAGTAGCCGAACACATTGATCAGGCCACCAATCAGGCTGGCCTGTTCCTGCCAACGCGCCAGCAGTACCAGGTTCACCTGCACGGCCAGGCCGAACCAGCCCAGCACCGCCATGCCGGTCAGCCAAGGGCGACGCGGCATGTCAGGCCTGACGCTGCAGCTTCACATACAGCTGCTCGACCTTTTCCCGCGCCCACGGTGTTTTGCGCAGGAACGTCAGGCTCGACTTGATGGTCGGGTTGCTCTTGAAGCAGCGCACATCGATGCGCTCGGCCAGGCCATGCCATTGGTAATGCGCCACCAGCTCGGTGAGGATTTGTTCAAGGGTCTTGCCGTGCAGCGCGTTGTGTTGGGCCGTGCTCATGCTGTGCTCCGTAGGAAAGATGCGCACCTTACACGAGTGTAGTGGTGGGCGGGATCCGTCGAGTCGACAGAAAAATCGCTGGTCAGAGGCAAAACCTCTGTGATGGAATAGTTATGTTATGTTGTAACGCTAAAAAGCATCTGCCAAGGAACGCCCCATCCCCATGCTGTACACACCGCTTCGCCTTTCCCCCCTTGCCGTCGCACTCTGGCTGGCTGCATCCCCCAGCCAGGCCGTAGAACTCGAACCACAGGTCATCACCGCCAACCCGCTGGGTAACCGCCAACTGGCCGCCCCCAGCACCGTGCTCGAAGGCGAAAACCTGCTGCAACAGCAGCACGGCAGCCTGGGTGAAACCCTGAACAAGCAGCCCGGTGTCGCCTCTACCTGGTTTGGCCCTGGCGCCAGCCGCCCGGTGATCCGCGGCCTGGATGGCGACCGCATTCGTATCCTGCGCAATGGCGTCGGTGCCCTGGATGCCTCGTCACTGTCCTACGATCATGCCGTGCCGCTGGACCCGGTAACCGTCGAGCGCGTCGAAATCGTCCGGGGCCCGGCCGCCCTGCTTTACGGCGGCAACGCCATTGGCGGGGTGGTCAACACCTTCGACAACCGCATCCCGGACTCGCCGATCGAGGGCATCCACGGTGCCAGTGAACTGCGTTACGGCGGCGCCGACACCACCCGCAGCAGCGCCGGCAAGCTGGAGGCCGGCGACGGCGCCTTCGCCCTGCACCTGGATGCCAACAGCCGCCAGTTCAACGACCTGCGCATCCCGGGCTACGCACGCAGCGCCAAGGTGCGCGATGCCGACGAGCCCGGCAGCAAACACCGCCTGGAAAACAGCGACGGTCGCCAGGACGGCGGCGCAATCGGTGGTGCCTACCACTGGGACCACGGCTACGCCGGCCTGTCGTACAGCGGCTACGACAGCAACTATGGCTCGGTGGCCGAGTCCGGCGTGCGCCTGGACATGAAACAGGATCACTACGCCTTCGCCTCCGAACTGCGCGACCTCGACGGCCCGTTCAGCTCGGTCAAGGTAGATGCTGGTTACACCGACTACGAGCACAAAGAAATCGAAGAAGGCGAGGTCCATACCACCTTCAAGAACAAGGGCTACGAAGCGCGTATCGAAGCCCGCCACCAACCGCTCGGACCGGTTGAAGGGGTCATTGGGGCCCAGGTCAGCCGTAACGAATTTTCGGCCCTCGGCGAGGAAGCCTTCGTCCCGCATACCGATACCGACAGCGTGGCGCTGTTCATGCTCGAACAGTGGCAAGCCACCGAGCGCCTGGACCTGAGCCTGGGCGCGCGCATGGAGCACACCCGCGTAGACCCGGACGCCAAAGGCAACGAGAACTTCGTCGACGCCGACAGCGCCAGCAGCTTCAACGCCTTCAGCCTGTCGTCGGGGGCTGTGTACCAGCTCGACCCAGTCTGGTCGCTGGCCGCAAACCTCGGCTACACCGAGCGCGCCCCTACCTTTTACGAGCTGTACGCCAATGGCGCGCACGTAGCCACCGGCGCGTTTGAAGTCGGTGACGCCAGCCTGAACAAGGAAAAGGCCATTTCCGCCGACCTGGCGCTACGCTTCGACAACGGCACCCATAAAGGCAGTGTCGGGGTGTTCTACAACCACTTCCGCAACTACATCGGCCTGATTGGCACCGGCAACACCCGCGAAGGCGAGCATGACCATGAGGAGGAGGATCACGATCATGAACATGAAGGCTTCCCGGAATACCAGTACCAAGGCGTGCGGGCGCGCTTCTACGGCATCGAGGCCCAGGACCGCTGGCAGTTGGCCGAGAACCGTTACGGCAGCTTCGCGCTGGAGATGTCCGGTGACTATACCCGGGCCAAGAACCTCGACAGTGGCGAGCCACTGCCCCGCATCGCCCCGCTGCGCCTGAACAGCGGGCTGGTCTGGGAGCTGGACCGCTGGCAGGCGCGGGTAGACGTGCAGCACGCTGCTTCGCAGCACCGCAAACCCGCCAACGAAACCAGCACTGATGGCTACACCACCTTGGGCGCGAGCGTTGGCTACCGCTTCGACATTGGTCAAAGCCAGTGGTTGGCGTTTGTGCGCGGCGAAAACCTGACCGACCAGACCGTGCGCTATGCCAGTTCGATCCTGCGCGATATCGCACCGGCGCCGGGGCGTAGCGTGGAAGTCGGGTTGCGTACCACCTTCTGAACCACAAGCGACGAAGATCGGTGTAGGAACGGGTTCACCCGCGAATACGATGGTAGGGCAACCGGCGCATTCGCGGGTGAACCCGCTCCTACACCTGCCTCGATTAATGACGACTGTTGCCCGTTCAACAACAATCCTCTGCGACAATTTGTCTTTTTTTCTTATAACTTCCCCTATATCCTCCCCGCCGCAAGCTGAAACGCTTCATCGATTAATCTTGTCGCCATATCCATTGAGGGGCCCGCCCTTCGATGCGCTTGCCGTTTTTTTCAATAATCAAAAGATAGCGCTATCTCATGTTCCAACTGCCTAAAACCTGCTACATCGGCCTGGCCCTCAGTGCCTTGGCAACCCCCGCCGGCGCCAGCGAAATGTTCGCCAGCGACTCCCCTTGGATGCTCGGCGACTGGGGCGGAACCCGCAGCGAACTGCTGGAAAAGGGCTACGACTTCACCCTTGGCTACACCGGCGAGATGGGCAGCAACCTGCACGGCGGCTACGACCACGACCGCACCGCGCGCTACAGCGACCAGTTCACCTTCGGCAGCCACCTGGACCTGGAGAAGATCCTCGGCTGGCATGACACCGAATTCCAGCTGACCGTCACCGAGCGTCACGGCGACAACATCAGCAACGACCGCATCAACGACCCGCGTGTCGGCGGCTTCACCTCCGCCCAGGAAGTCTGGGGCCGCGGCGAAACCTGGCGGCTGACGCAGATGTGGATCAAGCAGAAGTACTTCGACGGTGCGCTGGATGTGAAATTCGGCCGCTTCGGTGAAGGCGAGGACTTCAACAGCTTCCCTTGCGACTTCCAGAACCTGGCTTTCTGCGGCTCGCAGGTGGGCAACTGGGTGGGTGGCATCTGGTACAACTGGCCAGTCAGCCAGTGGGCCCTGCGCGTGCGCTACAACCTTACCCCCGAGCTGTACGCCCAGGTCGGCGTCTTCGAGCAGAACCCTTCCAACCTCGAATCCGGCAATGGTTTCAAGCTCAGCGGCAGCGGCACCCAGGGTGCGGTAATGCCGTTCGAACTGGTATGGACCCCACGTATCCAAGGCTTGAAAGGGGAATATCGTGCCGGCTACTACTACAGTAATGCCAAGGCACAAGATGTTCTCAAGGACAGCAACGGTCAGCCGGCCGCCATCAGCGGCGCCGCCTACCGCAGCAGCTCGAGCAAGCACGGCTTGTGGATTGGCGCCCAGCAGCAGGTCACCTCGCTGGCGTCCGACCAGTCGCGCGGCTTGAGCGTGTTCGCCAACGCCACGGTGCATGACAAGAAGACCAATGCCATCGACAACTATGTGCAGGCAGGACTGGTATTCAAAGGGCTCTTCGATGCCCGCGCCAAGGACGACATCGGTTTCGCCCTGGCCCGCGTGCACGTCAACCCTGCCTATCGCAAGAACGCCCGCCTGGTCAACCAGGCCGCCGGCCTCTACGACTACGACAACCCGGGCTTCCTGCCAGTGCAGGACACCGAGTACAGCGCCGAGCTGTACTACGGCATCCATTTGGCCGACTGGCTCACGGTACGCCCCAACCTGCAGTACATCCGCCACCCGGGCGGGGTGTCGCAGGTCGATGGCGCCCTGATCGGCGGCCTGAAGATCCAGAGCAGTTTCTAACCCCTTTTTTGACCTGACGGAGAACCTACGATGAGCACTGAAGGTGCGAACCAAGGAAGCCGCTGGCTACCGCGCCTGATTGGCGCGCTGCTGTTGCTGATGGGCCTGGCCCTGCTGGCCGGCGGTATCAAGCTGAGCCAGCTGGGCGGATCGCTGTACTACCTGATCGCCGGTATCGGCTTTGCCCTTTCGGGCATCCTGCTGCTGGCCCAACGCCAGATCGCCCTGGGCCTGTATGGCCTGGTGCTGCTGGGCAGCACCGTATGGGCCCTGTTCGAAGTAGGCCTGGACTGGTGGCAACTGGTGCCACGGCTGGCTATCTGGTTCGCCATCGGCGTGGTGTTGGTGCTGCCGTGGGCACGTCGCCCGCTGATCGGCCCAGCCAGCAAAGCCAACACTGCACTGCTCGGCGTGGCAGTGGTCGCTTCGGGCGCTTGCGCGCTGGCCAGCCAGTTCACCCATCCCGGTGAAGTGTTCGGCGAACTGGGCCGCGACAGCAGCGAAATGGCCAGCGCCGCCCCGGCCATGCCCGACGGCGAATGGCAGGCCTACGGCCGTACCGAGCATGGTGACCGCTACTCGCCGCTGCGCCAGATCACACCGCAGAACGCCTACCGTCTGGAAGAAGCCTGGCGCATTCGCACTGGTGATCTGCCAACCGAAAACGACCCGGTGGAGCTGACCAACCAGAACACCCCGCTGAAGGTCAACGGCATGCTGTACGCCTGCACCGCGCACAGTCGCCTGCTGGCGCTGGACCCGGACACTGGCGCGGAAATCTGGCGCTACGACCCGCAGGTCAAGAGCCCGACCGGCACCTTCAAGGGCTTTGCCCACATGACCTGCCGTGGCGTCTCGTACTATGACGAAAACCGCTACGTCAGCCGCGACGGCAGCCCGGCGCCGAAAATTACCGATGCAGGCCAGGCCGTGGCCCAAGCCTGCCCGCGTCGCCTCTACCTGCCTACCGCGGATGCCCGCCTGATCGCCATCAACGCCGACAACGGCAAGGTCTGCGAAGGTTTCGCCAACCAGGGCGTGATCGACCTCACCACCGGCATTGGCCCATTCACCGCCGGCGGCTATTACTCCACCTCGCCTGCTGCGATTACCCGTGACCTGGTGATCATCGGTGGCCACGTCACCGACAACGAGTCGACCAATGAGCCGTCCGGGGTGATCCGCGCCTACGACGTGCACGACGGCCACCTGGTGTGGAACTGGGACAGCAACAACCCGGACGACACCAAGCCATTGGCTGCCGGCAAAATGTACAGCCGCAACTCGGCCAACATGTGGTCGATCGCCAGCGTCGACGAAGACCTTGGCATGATCTACCTGCCGCTGGGCAACCAGACCCCGGACCAGTGGGGCGCCGACCGCACCCCGGGCGCCGAGAAGTACAGCGCCGGCGTGGTCGCCCTTGACCTGGCCACCGGCAAGGCACGCTGGAACTACCAGTTCACCCACCACGACCTGTGGGACATGGACGTCGGCAGCCAGCCGACCCTGGTACACCTGAAAACCGACGATGGCGTGAAACCGGCGATCATCGTACCGACCAAGCAAGGCAGCCTGTACGTGCTCGACCGCCGCGACGGTACGCCAATCGTGCCGATCCGCGAGATCCCCACCCCACAAGGCGCAGTGGAAGGCGACCACACCTCGCCCACCCAGGCCCGCTCCGACCTCAACCTGCTCGGCCCAGAGCTGACCGAACAGGCCATGTGGGGCGCCACGCCTTTCGACCAGATGCTGTGCCGCATCCAGTTCCGCGAGCTGCGCTACGAAGGCCAGTACACCCCGCCATCCGAGCAAGGTTCGTTGGTCTACCCCGGCAACGTCGGTGTATTCAACTGGGGCAGCGTGTCGGTCGACCCGGTGCGCCAGCTGCTGTTCACTTCGCCCAACTACATGGCGTTCGTGTCGAAGATGGTTCCGCGTGAGCAGGTTGCCGAAGGCAGCAAGCGCGAAAGCGAGACCAGCGGCGTGCAGCCGAACACCGGCGCACCGTATGCAGTGATCATGCACCCGTTCATGTCGCCGCTCGGCGTACCGTGCCAGGCACCCGCCTGGGGCTACGTCGCCGCCATCGACCTGTTCACCAACAAGGTGGTGTGGAAACACAAGAACGGCACCACCCGCGACAGCACCCCGCTACCGATCGGCCTGCCGGTTGGCGTGCCGAGCATGGGTGGCTCGATCGTCACCGCCGGTGGCGTCGGCTTCCTCAGCGGCACGCTCGACCAGTACCTGCGCGCCTATGACGTGAACAACGGCAAGGAGTTGTGGAAAGCACGCCTGCCAGCAGGTGGCCAGGCTACGCCGATGAGCTACACCGGCAAGGACGGCAAGCAGTACGTGCTGGTGACTGCCGGCGGCCATGGCTCGCTGGGCACCAAGATGGGCGATTACATCATCGCTTACAAATTAGCTGAGTAAGCGACACCGCTCCCACAGGCTCAACCCTGTGGGAGCGGCCTTGTGTCGCGTTTCGGTCGCGCAGCGGCCCCAACGATCTAGAATGCTGGATGGATTCTGGGGCTGCTGCGCAGCCCAATCGCGACACAAGGCTGCTCCCGAACCATTGAAACCCATCCCTCCCCGCCCCATCTAAGCACCATAGTCATTCACGCAGGTGCCCCATGAGCGACCAGCAGGATTTCCCCGAACACCCTGACGAACACAGCGAAGTCGAACACACCTTCCAGGCCGAAGCCGGCCACGCCCTCGCCCTGCCCGGCCAGCAGCTGCCGGACAAGGTCTACGTCATCCCGATCCACAACCGCCCGTTCTTCCCGGCCCAGGTACTGCCGGTCATCGTCAATGAAGAACCCTGGGCCGAAACGCTCGACCTGGTAGCCAAGTCACCGGACCACTGCCTGGCGCTGTTCTTCATGGACACCCCGCCAGAGGACCACCGCCACTTCGACACCTCGGCACTGCCGCAGTACGGCACGCTGGTCAAGGTGCACCACGCCAGCCGCGAAAACGGCAAATTGCAGTTCGTCGCCCAGGGCCTGTCCCGGGTGCGCATCCGCAACTGGCTCAAGCACCACCGCCCGCCCTACCTGGTCGAAGTCGAATACCCGCGCCAGCCCGCCGAGCCGACCGACGAGGTCAAAGCCTACGGCATGGCACTGATCAACGCGATCAAGGAGCTGCTGCCGCTCAACCCGCTGTACAGCGAAGAGCTGAAGAACTACCTCAACCGCTTCAGCCCCAACGACCCTTCGCCGCTCACCGACTTCGCCGCCGCGCTCACCTCGGCCACCGGCAATCAGTTGCAGGAAGTGCTCGACTGCGTGCCCATGCTCAAACGCATGGAGAAAGTACTGCCAATGCTGCGCAAAGAGGTGGAAGTCGCGCGCTTGCAGAACGAGATCTCGGCCGAGGTCAACCGGCAGATCGGCGAGCACCAGCGCGAGTTTTTCCTCAAGGAACAACTCAAGGTCATCCAGCAAGAGCTGGGGCTGACCAAGGACGACCGCAGCGCCGACCTTGAACAGTTCGAACAACGCCTGGAAGGCAAGACCCTGCCACCGCAGGCACGCAAGCGCATCGATGAAGAGATGGGCAAACTGGCCATCCTGGAAACCGGCTCACCCGAATACGCCGTCACCCGCAACTATCTGGAATGGGCCACCGCCCTGCCGTGGGGCGTGTACGGCAAAGACAAGCTCGACCTCAAGCACGCGCGCAAAGTCCTCGACCAGTACCACTCCGGCCTCGACGACATCAAGGAGCGCATCCTCGAGTTCCTCGCCGTGGGCGCCTGGAAAGGCGAGATCAGCGGCTCGATCGTGCTGTTGGTGGGCCCGCCCGGGGTGGGCAAGACCAGCATCGGCAAGTCCATCGCCGAATCGCTCGGCCGCCCGTTCTACCGCTTCAGCGTCGGTGGCATGCGTGACGAAGCCGAGATCAAGGGCCACCGCCGCACCTATATCGGCGCCCAGCCCGGCAAGCTGGTGCAGGCCCTGAAAGACGTCGAAGTGATGAACCCGGTCATCATGCTCGACGAAATCGACAAGATGGGCCAGAGCTACCAGGGCGACCCGGCCTCAGCGTTGCTGGAAACCCTCGACCCCGAGCAGAACGTCGACTTCCTCGACCACTACCTCGACCTGCGCCTGGACTTGTCCAAGGTGCTGTTCGTGTGCACTGCCAACACCCTCGATTCGATTCCTGGGCCGTTGCTCGACCGCATGGAAGTGATCCGCCTGTCTGGCTATATCACCGAAGAAAAACTGACCATCGCCAAGCGCCACCTGTGGCCCAAGCAGCTGGAGAAGGCCGGCGTTTCCAAGACCAGCCTCAGCATCAGCGACAGCGCCCTGCGCCTGGTGATCGACGGTTATGCCCGCGAGGCCGGCGTGCGCCAGCTGGAGAAGCAACTGGGCAAACTGGTGCGCAAGGCCGTGGTCAAGCTGCTGGAAAACCCCGACGCCAAGCTTAAGATCGGCACCAAGGACCTGGAAAACGCACTCGGCATACCGGTGTTCCGCAGCGAGCAGGTACTGGCTGGCAAAGGCGTCATCACCGGCCTGGCCTGGACCAGCATGGGCGGCGCCACGCTGCCGATCGAGGCGACCCGCATCCACACCCACAACCGCGGCTTCAAGCTGACCGGCAAGCTGGGTGACGTGATGAAGGAGTCTGCCGAAATTGCCTACAGCTACATCAGCTCCAACCTCAAGCAATTTGGCGGGGATCCAGGTTTCTTCAACGAAGCGTTCATCCACCTGCACGTCCCAGAAGGCGCCACGCCCAAGGACGGCCCCAGTGCCGGCATCACAATGGCCAGCGCTTTGCTTTCACTGGCCCGCGACCAGTCTGCCAAAAAAGGTGTCGCCATGACGGGCGAGCTGACCCTCACCGGTCAGGTACTGCCGATTGGCGGCGTGCGCGAGAAGGTGATTGCAGCGCGGCGGCAGAAGATTTTCGAACTGATCCTGCCGGAGCCCAACCGCGGTGACTTCGAAGAACTGCCGGACTACCTGCGCGAAGGCCTGACAGTGCATTTCGCCAAGCGCTTTGCCGACGTGGCGAAAGTGCTGTTCTAGCCTGCACCGGCCTCTTCGCGGGCAAGCCCGCGCCTGCAAGGGTACGCTACCCCTGCAGGCGCGGGCTTACTCGCGAAAGGGCCGGCACAGGCAGCACAAATTTCCTCGATCATCGGGTATCCTCAGGCCATCGCCAGCCTTCGGAGCCACCATGACCTCTCCTCGTCTGCTCGTTCCCCTGAGCTTCGCCCTGCTTTCTGCTTGCGCGCAACAATCCTCGCAGCCCGTTGACCTGGACGCCGAAAGCGAATGCCCCAAGCGCCTGCAGGTCGGCCAGATCCTCACGCTTACCCTGCCCAGCAACCCCACCACCGGCTACCGCTGGCTGGTACAGAACCCGGCGCCCAACGTATTGCAAAGCCTTGGCCCCGAGGTTTACAGCGCGCCTGAAGACACCGGTATCGTCGGCAGCTCGGGCCTATCGACCTGGCGCTTCCAGGCCCGCGCTACGGGCGAGGGGAACCTGGTGTTGGTCTACCAGCAACCCTGGGCCCCGGAAGTGCGCCCGGTACAGACCTTCGATTGCGCCATTCGGGTCAATTGAGCGCAAAGCGCTGGTCAGCCAACCATGCATCCGGGCTGCGGTTTGGCTAGAATGCGCCCCCTGCCTATCACCAGCCGCCTGGATTCGCCGTGAGCAAACAACCCGACCGCCTTTTCTCCCAACCCCTGGAGCAGGTGCCCGACTTCGTCTTCAACGAAGACGTCGTGCGTGTGTTCCCGGACATGATCAAGCGCTCGGTGCCCGGTTACCCAACCATTGTCGAGAACCTCGGGGTACTGGCCGCTCGGTTCGCCCAGCCAGGCACCGCACTGTACGATCTGGGCGCATCGCTGGGTGCCGTTACCCAGTCGCTGCGGCGCCATGTGCGCAGCGACGGCTGCAGGGTAATCGCGGTGGATAACTCCGCCGCCATGGTCGAGCGCTGCCGCCAGTACCTCACTGCGCAGGATTCGATGTTCCAGGAGTTGCTGCCAGTGCAAGTACTGGAAGCCGATATCCTTGCCCTGCCCTTCGAGCCCGCCTCGGTAGTGGCGATGAACTTCACCCTGCAGTTCATCGCCCCTGACCAGCGCCTTGAACTGCTCGGGCGAATCCGCCAGGCGCTGCTGCCCGGCGGCGCGCTGATTCTGTCGGAGAAGCTGCGCTTCGCCGATGAACAAGAGCAGGACCTGCTCAATGAACTGCACCTGGATTTCAAACGGGCCAATGGCTACAGCGAACTGGAAATCGCCCAGAAGCGCAGCGCCATCGAAAACGTGATGAAGCCCGATACACTCGAAACCCACCAGGAACGCCTGCGCGCAGCCGGCTTCTCGAAAGTGGTGCCTTGGTTCCAATGCCTTAACTTCGCCTCGTTGATAGCCCTGCCATGATCGATCTGTCTCCCCTCGTCCGCCGCCTGGCGGGCACGCCCCTGGCTTCCTGGTCGCAAGGCCTGCAAGCACAACTGGACGCCAAGCTGGAAAAGGGTCACGGTGACCTCGACCGCTGGCGCGGGGCGCTGGAAGCCCTGCCCGCCCTGCAACCCAGTGAAATCGACCTGGTCAACGGGTTGCGTCTGGATTGCGACTGCGACGACGCCACCCGCGCGCAGATGCGCCAGGCACTGATGGGCCTGTCGCCCTGGCGCAAAGGGCCGTTCGACCTGTTTGGCGTGCACGTTGACACCGAATGGCGTTCGGACTGGAAGTGGTCACGGGTCGGCCCGCACCTGGACCTCAAGGGCAAGCGTGTACTCGACGTGGGCTGCGGCAATGGCTACTACCAGTGGCGCATGCTCGGCGCCGGCGCAGACATGGTGATTGGGGTCGACCCCAACTGGTTGTTCTTCTGCCAGTTCCAGGCCGTGCAGCAATACCTGCCGGAGTTGCCGGCCTGGCACCTGCCGTTCGCCCTGGAAGACCTGCCCGCCAACCTGGAAGGTTTCGATACCGTGTTTTCCATGGGCGTGTTCTATCACCGCCGCTCGCCCATCGAGCACCTGCTGGCGCTCAAGGACTGCCTGGTCAAGGGTGGCGAGCTGGTGCTGGAAACGCTGGTTATCGAGGGCGACGAAAACCAGGTGCTGGTGCCTGAAGACCGCTACGCACAGATGCGCAACGTCTGGTACCTGCCGTCGGTACCGGCGCTGGCCCGCTGGTTGCGCCGTGCCGGCTTCAGCGATGTGCGCTGCGTCGACGTGAGCGTGACCAGCGTCGAGGAGCAGCGCAGCACCGATTGGATGCGCTACCAGTCACTGAGCGACTTCCTCGACCCGAACGACCACAGCAAGACCGTCGAAGGCCTGCCTGCCCCGCGCCGCGCCACCCTGCTGGCGCGCAAATAAAAAAGGCGCCCGCAGGGGCGCCTGAATACACTTGCGGCGAGTAGCCGACAAATCAGCGCGAAGCCGCCACGATCAGCGCCTTCATCTCGGCCACAGCAGCCTTGAAGCCGACAAACAGGGCATGGGCCACCAGCGCATGGCCAATGTTCAGTTCATTGATACCCTTGATCGCCGCCACCGCCTCGACGTTGTGGTAGTGCAGCCCGTGACCCGCATTGACGATCAGCCCGTGGCCCACGCCAAACGCCACACCCTCGACGATACGCTTGAGCTCTTCAGCCACATCGGTGGGGGTTTCGGCATCGGCATAACGGCCGGTGTGCAGCTCGATGGCCGGTGCGCCGACCCGACGCGAGGCCTCGATCTGCCGCTCGTCGGCGTCGATGAACAGCGACACCTCGGCACCGGTACGTGCCAGCCGTTCCACTGCAGCCTTGATCCGCGCTTCCTGCCCTGCCACGTCCAGGCCACCTTCGGTGGTCAGCTCCTGACGGGTTTCGGGTACCAGGCAGATGTGCGCCGGCCGAATCTTTTCGGCAAAGGCCATCATCTCTTCGGTGACGCCCATCTCGAAGTTCATGCGGGTCTGCAGTACATCCTTGAGCAGCACGACGTCACGCTCCTGGATGTGCCGGCGGTCTTCGCGCAGGTGCACGGTGATGCCATCGGCGCCTGCTTCCTCGGCGTCCAGGGCAGCCTTGACCGGGTCAGGGTAGCGCGTGCCACGGGCTTGGCGCAGGGTCGCCACGTGGTCGATGTTGACGCCAAGAAGCATGCGGTTGCTGTGAGTCACGAAAGGCTCTCCTGAGGATTGAGCCCAACAGCATACGTCCTGATCAGCGCTTGCGAAACAGTTCCCGGCTGACCAGCGGTTTTGCCCCCAGGTGAACTGCCAGTGCCTGGCGCATCAGCCGCTTCGCGGCAAGCAAGGCGCCAGGGGCATCCCAGTCGGTTTGGGCCAGGGCCAGCAGTTCGGTGCCACGGAACAGGCCGGGCTGCGCCAGCTCAACCCGCTCCAGACCGGCGTCAACGCGCAAGCGGTACAGGCCATCGGCGGCAATGGGCTGCTCGTTGACGTCATGGTGCAAGGAAAACGCATAACCGAGTTCGTCCAGCAGCCGCCATTCGAACGAGCGCAACAGGGGTTCCAGCGGTCGACCGGCGCTCAGTGCCTGCAAGGTCAAGGTGTAGTGCTCGAACAGGGCCGGGAACGGCGCTTCGGCAGGCAACAGGCGCATCAGCAGCTCATTGAGGTACAGCCCGCTGAACAGCGCATCGCCGTGAAGCCAGGCGGCGATGCCGGTGCTGTCCATGCGGCTGACATTCTTCAGCTCGCCACGCCCACGCAGTTCCACCTCCAGCGACACGAACGGCCGCACCAGGCTGCCGCCCTTACTGCGCGCGCGACGCAACACGGCACGCATGCGGCCCTGCGGGGTGAAAAAGTCCACCAGCGCGCTGGTTTCCTTGTAGGCACGGCTGTGCAGCACGTAGGCTGGCTGGGGGGCGGGTTGGTCCATGCACTATCTCTGGGGCCTGATGTACGTGTGGGAGCGGGCGTGCCCGCGAAAGCGTCAGTGAACCCACTATGGACTGCCCCCCAAAAGTTGGACAGTTTTAAGCTGCAGCCTGAGCCCTGTACTCCACAGGGCTCAGGCCATTGAGCCTCAGCTTGATGCGATCATGGTTGTAGTAGTGAATGTACTCATCCAGACCCGCTCTCAGCTCATCAATGCTCTCGAAACGCTTCAGGTAGAAAAACTCAGATTTCAGCGTGCCGAAGAAGCTTTCCATGGCCGCGTTGTCCAGGCAATTGCCTTTTCGGGACATGCTCTGCTTTACCCCGCATTCGCTTAGCTTACGGCGGTATTGCGCCTGCTGGTAATGCCATCCCTGATCCGAATGCAGCACGAGCTTCGGTTTCTCTCCCAGGCAATCGAGCGCTTTGCCAAGCATGTTCCCAACCAGGCTATAGCACGGGCGGCTGGCCATTTCGTAGGCCACGATTTCGCCGTTGTACAAATCCATCACGGGCGACAGATAGAGCTTCTGTTGAGCTACTTTGAACTCGGTTACGTCAGTCACCCACTTCTGGTTTGGGCGTTGAGCGACAAAATTTCGCTCCAGTACATTCGCTGCCACTTTGCCGACGGTACCTCGATAGGAGCGATATTTCTTGGGGCGCACTACTGATTTCAATCCCTGCTCAGCCATCAGCCGTTCAATGACCTTCTTGTTCACCCGCTTTTCCTTCCTGATTACGAGTGCGATACGGCGATAACCATAAAGCCGTTTCTGCTCGTGATAGACGCGATGCACCAATGCCTTGAGCTCAGCATGTCGGTCTGGCTTCTGCTGAGCTTTGAGCTGGTAGTAGAAGGTGCTGCGCGCCAGCTCGACCAACTGAAGGAGGTCAGGCAAAGGAAACCTGCGCTTGAGTTTGGAAACGATCAGGACTTTTTCCCGCGTGTTCGTTCCTTTTCCTCGCGCAGAGCCTTGAGCTCCTTTAGGACAGCATTCTCCATGCGCAGGTACTCAAGTTCAGCCATCAGCTGATCTCGAGACTTCTGATCATCATTGGTATCGGTGGGTTTGGCAGGCTTGATCTTCTTCGACACGTCGATTGGCTTTCTTGGCTTGATGGCAGTAGAGGGTGCAGGACTGCCACTGTAGTACTGCCGCTGCCAAATGCCTATCTGAGAGGACTGCCCAAGACCAAAGTGGGCAGCGGTCTGGCGCAGCGAAAGCCGATGCTCGTGCATATAGCTAAGCACCTGCTGTTTGAAATCACTGGTATAGCGCCGCCCATGCGAGCCTGGACCAATGCCATTATTGGCCTGATAACTGGCCACCCAGCGTCGAAGCAGGCTGAAATCGATACCTAAGTGTTGAGCCACCTTTCGGAAACCGTTGCTGCCATCCAGGTAGGCTGTGATCGCTGTGAGCTTGAATTGCTCGGTGTACTTACCCATAGATCCCCCAAGGGTTGGATTGGTGTCCAACTTCTTGGGGGCAGTCCACTATCGCATTCGCGGGCAAGCCCGCTCCCACAGGAATAACCGACCGGTCAGGTAATTACAGGTCGCCGTAGCCCAGCGAACGCAGGGCGCGCTCGTCGTCGGACCAGCCGCCCTTTACCTTGACCCACAGGTTGAGCATGACCTTGGAATCGAACAGCACTTCCATGTCCTTGCGCGCCTCGGAACCGATGCGCTTGATGCGCTCGCCCTTGTCACCAATGATGATTTTCTTCTGGCCATCGCGTTCAACCAGGATCAACGCATGAATGTGCAGCACATGGCCTTGCTGCTTGAATTCCTCGATCTCCACGGTGATCTGGTACGGCAACTCCGCACCCAGCTGACGCATGATCTTCTCGCGCACCAGTTCAGCGGCCAGGAAGCGGCTGCTACGGTCGGTGATCTGGTCTTCGGGGAAGAAATGATCGTTCTCGGGCAGGTGCTTGGCGATCTGTGCTTCCAGCGCTTCAAGGTTGTGCCCCTGCTGTGCGGAAATCGGCATCACCTCGGCGTTCGGCAGTTGCTCTTGCAGCCACTGCAGGTGCGGGATCAGCTCGGCTTTCTCTTCCATGCGGTCGGTCTTGTTGACCGCGATGATCAGCGGGCCGGTGACATACTGCACGCGCTCCAGAACCAGTTGGTCCTCGTCGGTCCACTTGGTACGGTCAACCACGAAGATAACCACGTCGACGTCCTTGAGGGCCGCCGAGGCGTTGCGGTTCATGTAACGGTTCAGGGCCTTGTCGTTGGCCTTGTGCATACCGGGGGTATCGACGTAGATGGCCTGCACATCACCTTCGGTCTTGATGCCGAGCATGTTGTGGCGGGTGGTCTGCGGCTTGCGCGAGGTAATCGCCAGCTTCTGGCCCAGGATGTGGTTGAGCAGGGTCGACTTGCCGACGTTGGGACGGCCGACAATGGCTACGTAGCCGCAGCGGGTCGGGTTGCTATCAGTCATTGCCATTCTCCACGCCCAGGGCGATCAGTGCAGACGCGGCGGCGACTTGCTCGGCAATACGCCGGCTAACGCCTTGACCACGGCTCTTGTTGTTCAGCAGTACCACTTCGCATTCGACGAAGAAGGTCCGGCAGTGTGGTTCACCCTGGATATCCACGACTTCGTAACGCGGCAGCTCACAGCTGCGCGACTGCAGGAACTCTTGCAGGCGGGTTTTCGGATCTTTATTGGTGTCGACCAGTGTCAGGCCTTCGAACTCATCGGCCAGCCAGGCCAGGATGCGCTCCCGGGCGGTGTCCATGTCGGCGTCCAGATAGATGGCACCAATCAGTGCCTCCAGGGCGTCGGCCAGGATCGACTCGCGGCGAAAGCCGCCGCTCTTGAGTTCTCCGGAACCCAGGCGCAGGTAATCGCCCAGGTCAAAACCACGGGCCAGACGGGCCAGGGTCTCACCCTTGACCAACCGCGCACGCAGCCGCGACAACTGGCCTTCGCGGGCCTGCGGAAAACGCTCGAACAGCGCTTCGCCGGCAACGAAGTTGAGAATGGCGTCACCGAGGAACTCCAGGCGCTCATTGTTGCGCCCGGCGTAACTGCGATGGGTCAGTGCCAGGAGCATCTGGTCCTGGTTCTTGAAGGTGTAACCGAGCTTTCGCTCCAGACCGGCAAGGGAAGCACTCATGCGGCCACCCGATCGTTGTTCAACGCGTTGTTCAAATCAACATCCTGAAAGACTGTTTGGCTGTGGTCCGCCGATCGATTTGCGGCGAATCTCCCGATCCCTGAGAACACAGCCTATGTCAGAAATGCATTCGGCGCTGTCTGCTGGACAGCGCCGATGGGTATCAATGGATCAGGCCAACCCGCGACAGGTTGGGCAAGTGGCTGAGTTTGGGCTCTGGCCAGCTCATCCACACCGCGAAGGCCTTGCCGACAATGTTCCGGTCCGGAACCATGCCGTGCAGTTCCTTGGGAATGTTCGGGTCATCCCAGAAACGGCTATCGTTGGAGTTGTCGCGGTTGTCGCCCATCATGAAGTAATGGCCCGCAGGTACGGTCCACTGCTGGTCCGGCGGCATGCGATAACGGCTCATTTCCTTGCGGATCAGGTGTTCGGCCGCGCCGAGCTTTTCCTTGTACAGCTGAGCACTGCCCAGGGTACCCGGCTCGCTGCCCACCAGTTGTTCGGCAACGGGCTGGCCGTTGACGAACAGCCGCTTGTCGTTGGTGTAGCGGACCACGTCGCCCGGCAGGCCAACCACACGCTTGATGTAGTTGACATTCGGGTCGCTCGGGTAGCGGAACACCATCACATCCCCGCGTTGCGGGTCACCGACCTCGATGACCTTCTTGTCGATCACCGGCAGGCGAATGCCGTACGAGAATTTGTTCACCAGGATGAAGTCGCCCACTTCCAGGGTCGGTTTCATCGATCCCGAAGGGATCTGGAACGGCTCGACCAGGAACGAACGCAGCACCAGCACGATGAACAGCACCGGAAAGAACGACTTGCCGTACTCGACCAGCAACGGCTCCTTGTTCAGCCGTTCGACCACCGCCATCTCAGGCTGGCTGACGCTGCCCTGATAGTTGGCGATTGCCGCACGCCGGCGCGGGGCCAGGAACAGCAGGTCGATCAAGCCCAGCAGACCGCAGATGAAGACGGCGATGACCAGCAACAGCGGGAAATTTAGCGACATAGGACCTAGCTATCCAACCTGAGCACGGCGAGGAAGGCTTCTTGTGGAATTTCCACGTTGCCCACCTGTTTCATGCGTTTCTTACCGGCCTTCTGCTTCTCCAGCAGCTTCTTCTTACGGCTGACGTCACCACCGTAGCACTTGGCCAGTACGTTCTTTCTGAGCGCCTTGACGGTTGTCCGCGCAATGATCTGGCCGCCAATGGCTGCCTGGATCGCTACGTCGAACATCTGCCGAGGGATCAGTTCCTTCATCTTCTCGGTCAACGCACGGCCTTTGTAGGCCGCGTTGTCGCGGTGCACGATCAATGCCAGGGCATCGACCTTGTCGCCGTTGATCAGCACGTCCAGCTTGACCAGGTTGGCCGACTGGTAGCGATCGAAATGATAATCCAGCGAAGCATAGCCGCGGCTGGTGGATTTGAGGCGGTCGAAGAAATCGAGCACCACTTCGTTCATCGGCATGTCGTAACGCACCTGCACCTGGCTGCCGAGGAACTGCATGTCGCGCTGTACGCCACGCTTCTCGATGCACAGGGTGATGACGTTGCCCAGGTGCTCCTGCGGAACCAGGATGGTCGCGGTGACGATCGGCTCGCGGAAGTCGGCTACAGCCGAGACGTCCGGCAGCTTGGACGGGTTGTCGACGACGATGGTTTCGCCGGTTTTCAACTCCAGCTCGTAGATCACGCTGGGTGCGGTGGTGATCAGGTCCAGGTCGTATTCGCGCTCCAGGCGCTCCTGGATGATCTCCATGTGCAACATGCCCAGGAAACCGCAACGGAAGCCAAAGCCCAGCGCGTCGGAGCTTTCCGGCATGTACTGCAGCGAGGAGTCGTTCAGGGTCAGCTTCTGCAGAGCGTCGCGGAAATCCTCGAAGTCGTCGGAACTGACCGGGAACAGGCCGGCATAGACCTGCGGCTGAATCTTCTTGAAGCCTGGCAACACCTCGACCTCAGGGGTCGAGGACAGGGTCAGGGTGTCACCAACCGGGGCACCGTGGATGTCCTTGATGCTGGCGATGATGAAGCCTACTTCGCCGGCTTTCAGATCGGCAGTCTGGGTGTGTTTCGGGGTGAAGACACCGACGCTGTCGACCAGGTGCACCTTGCCGGTGGACTTGACCAGGATCTTGTCGCCTTTCTTGACGCGGCCCTGGCGCACGCGCACCAGCGAGACCACGCCCAGGTAATTGTCGAACCAGGAGTCGATGATCAGCGCTTGCAGCGGTGCTTCGATCTCACCTTCCGGCGCGGGAATGGTGTGCACCAGGCGCTCGAGCACCTCGTCAACGCCCATGCCGCTCTTGGCGCTGCAGGCGACGGCGTCGGTGGCGTCGATACCGATGATCTTCTCGATTTCGTCCTTGACGCGGTCCGGATCGGCCTGGGGCAGGTCCATCTTGTTCAGGACCGGCATGACCTCCAGGCCCTGCTCGATGGCGGTGTAGCAGTTGGCTACGGACTGGGCCTCCACGCCCTGGCCGGCGTCGACCACCAGCAGTGCCCCCTCACAGGCCGCCAGCGAGCGCGAGACTTCGTAGGTGAAGTCGACGTGGCCGGGGGTATCGATGAAGTTCAGCTGGTAGGTCTTGCCGTCCTGCGCCTTGTAGTGAAGCGTGACGCTGTGGGCCTTGATGGTGATACCGCGCTCACGCTCCAGGTCCATGGAATCGAGCACCTGGGCTTCCATCTCGCGCGCCGACAGGCCACCGCACATCTGGATGAAACGGTCAGCCAGCGTCGACTTGCCATGGTCGATGTGGGCGATGATGGAGAAATTGCGGATATGACTCAAATCACTCACGGGTCAACACTCGAAAAGGCTGCGAGCCGGACGCCCGCCGAAAAATAGCCGGGAATTGTACCTTAAGCTGCTGGGTTATGGGAGATTCCTCTGTCCGACTGTACACAGCAATCATTCCGGCAATTGTGAATATTCATGAAAAAGGGCAGCCGAAGCTGCCCTTTCGCCTTGCGAAACCGCTTATTCAGCAAGCTTGAAGGTGATGAAGCTGGCACGGCCCTGACGCAGCACGCGCATCGACACGGAACGGTTCTTCGGCAGTTCCTTGGCGATTTCGGTGAATTCCTTCGCCGAACCGATGGCCTGGTTGTTCAGATGGCTGATGACATCACCCGGGCGCAAGCCGATCATGGCTGCCGGGCCATCCTGCACTTCCTTGATGACCACGCCACCTTTGAGCTCCAGGGATTTTTTCTGCTCGGCGGTCAGGTCGGCGACCGATACACCCAGGCGGTTGCTGCTGCGCTCGGCGCTGCCTTCGGTGCCAGCGCCAATGTCAACGTCGTCATCCGGCAGCGCGCCGACGCTGATGTCCAGGTTCTGGCGCTTGCCATTGCGAATGATTTCCAGCTTGGCCTTCTCGCCATCCTTGAGGCCGCCTACCAGGTGCGGCAGATCGGCCGACATGACGATTGGCTGGCCGTTCATGCTGAGGATCACGTCGCCCACCTGCAGGCCGCCTTTGGCTGCCGGGCCGTTTTCCAGTACCTGGGCCACCAGGGCGCCCGCCGGCTTGTCCAGGCCGAACGATTCAGCCAGGTCCTTGTTGACCTCCTGAATCACCACGCCCAGCCAGCCGCGGCTGACCTTGCCGTCTTTCTTCAGCTGGTTGGAGACATCGATCGCCACATCGATCGGGATGGCGAACGACAGGCCCATGAAACCGCCAGAACGGGTGAAGATCTGCGAGTTGATCCCCACCACTTCGCCTTTCATGTTGAACAGCGGGCCGCCGGAGTTACCCGGGTTGATGGCCACGTCGGTCTGGATGAACGGTACGTAGGTGTCATTGGGCAGGGTCCGGCCCTTGGCGCTGACGATACCTTTGGTCACCGAATGGTCGAAGCCGAACGGCGAACCGATGGCCAGTACCCACTCGCCCACCTTGAGCTTCTCGGAGTCACCCAGCTTCACCGTCGGCAGGTTCTTGCCCTCGACTTTCAGCAGCGCCACGTCAGTACGCGGGTCGGTGCCGACCAGCTTGGCCTGCAGTTCGCTGCGGTCCGACAGGCGGACGATGATCTCGTCGGCATCGGCCACTACATGGTTATTGGTGAGCACGTAGCCATCACTGGAGATGATGAAGCCCGAGCCCAGCGACTGCGCCTCGCGCTGGCGGTCGCCGCGCGGCGAACGGGGCTGCTGGGGCATGTTGCGCTCGAAGAACTCGCGGAACATCGGCGGCAGGCCTTCCAGATCCGGCATCTGGTTTGCGGCGATCCGGCGGTCAGGCAGCTTCTGCTTGGTACTGATGTTGACCACCGCCGGCGAAGCCTGCTCCACCAGGGTGGTGAAGTCCGGCAGGGCTTCCTCGGCCTGGGCGGCGACTACTTGGCCGAGCATCAGCACAGCAGCGAACATCATTAGGTAGGATTTCAAGCGTGGTATTGACATACGACTCCCGTCACAACGAGCGGTAGTTTGGAAAGACCCCTGCACAACGCAGAAAAGGCCAGGCTCTTCAAAGCCTGACCTATAGAAAATTTGCCGATGGATTGCAAATGACAATGCTTTAATTTCATTTCAGGCGTATGCCCACCTGCCTTGGCTCGGCACGCAAAAGCGTGCCATTACTGGCGCGCCTGGGCATCCTGGGGGCGCATCGACAGGGCGACGCGTTCTGCCGTACCCAGCGGAATTTCGCCAACCACGGTCACCATCACTTTGCCCTTGGGTGTATTCAGGCGACGCGAGACTGCCGAGGTCGGGCCCAGCTGGGTGCGCATGTCGGTGCCGCCATCATCGCTCACTTGCTCGATGAACACCGAAAAACGCGCCAGGCCGTCGTCATACATCAGGCTGCTGACCGAACTGTTGTGCTTGGGATCACGGCGTACCGAGCTGTTGACCAGCTCGAAACCGGGTGGCAGCCAGTCCGAACGCCAACCCGCGACGGTATCATTGCTGCCGGCTGCCACATGCTGCACTGGCTTGCAGGCAGCACCTGGGCGCAAGTCTGCGTCGCTGGGTATTTCATCGGTGTCGAGACGGGTCATCTGGAAGCGTTCCAGCAACTGCCCCTTGTCGTTGAGCATCAACGAACGCAGCGGCAAACCCGAGTGACGGTCCAGGTGCAATTCGAACGCATAGCGATGCTGGTCGCGTGGCGTAAGCGTAATGATCACGGCATCGCGCCCGGCGACCCGTGACTTGCCTGCCACACTCAAATCGTACCAACCCATCAGTTTCAGCGGATCAAGCACACGCGGTGCGGTATCCGGCGGCGCCGTGACACCGCTGGCCAAGGCCCCGCTGACACACTCCACCTTGCCATCCACGCGCACGATTTCCTGGGCGGCGCCATCAAGCTGCAACAGCCGCTCGCTGACTTTACCGCCGTCGACCCTGTGCCAGATGTCGTGGGAGGAGAAACTGCCGTTGCGTTCGTAGACGAACGACCCTTGATAGCTCTGTTTTTGCTCGGCCTGTGCCAGCTTGTTCAGCCACTCACTCGCCTCAGGCGAAGAATTGGCCGCCAATGCTGGCACCGTCATGCAGCTGCCAATCAGCAGCGACAAGAGAGGTAGCGCGCGCATGATCCTCCTTACTTAACGGTTTTCCAGGCTGGCGGCGCGGGCATACGGCAATGCGGTTTCAGTGCCCTTGAGCGCAGATTCCTGGGCATGCTGGCGCAGGTAGCCTGGCAGACGCTGATCCCAGCCGGCCTGGTTCTGCAGCACGCCATTGGCCATTGGCCCGGTCGGTTGCTCACTGCTCTCACTATAGCCTGCCAAAACGGCCGGGCCTTGCGCTTGTGGCACACTCAGGCCCTGCTGGACAGGCTGCTGGGCAGCAAGCTCTGCACCCGTGATCTCGTCCTGGTTGTACATACGCACACCGGCCAGTACCGCGACAGTAACCGAGGCGGCTACCGCCAGACGGCCAATGCTGCGCCAAGGGCCTTTCTTGACCTTGGCTGGCACGGCTTCGTCAGCCAGCGCCGCGGACACCGCAGAGGCGATATCCAGGTTAGGCAGCAGCAGCTCCTTGTGCATGGCTGCACGGGCAACCTGGTAACGCGACCAGGTGGCACGGGTTTCGGCGTCGTCGACGGCGTTCAACACCCGACGCAGTTCCAGTTCATCCGCTTCGTTATCCATCACCGCGGACAGCGATTCCTGCAAAGCTTCACGACTCATGGCGGTTCCTCTCTTGGCGCTGTCGCCGCTGTCTCAGGTTTCCTGCAACAACGGCTGCAGGGCTTTATCTATGGCCTCCCGAGCGCGGAAGATTCGAGAGCGCACGGTACCCACCGGACATTGCATGACACTGGCAATGTCTTCGTAACTCAGCCCGTCGAACTCGCGTAGCGTCAATGCCGTACGCAGGTCTTCGGGCAGTTGCTGGATGGTGCGATGGACAGTGCCTTCGATTTCATCCCGCAACAACGAGCGCTCTGGGGACTCGAGATCCTTGAGACCATGATCGCCGTCGTAAAACTCCGCATCCTCGGAGCTCACATCACTGTCTGGCGGCCGTCTTCCACGGGACACCAGGTAGTTCTTCGCCGTGTTGATGGCGATGCGGTACAGCCACGTATAGAACGCACTGTCGCCGCGGAAGTTGCCAAGCGCACGGTAGGCCTTGATGAAGGCTTCCTGTGCTACATCCTGGGCCTCGTGGGTATCGTGGACAAACCGCACGATCAACCCGAGAATCTTGTGCTGATACTTCAGCACCAACAGATCGAAAGCTCGCCTGTCGCCGCGCTGAACGCGCTCGACAAGCTGCTGATCCTCTTCCTGGGTTAGCATGAACACTCCTCAGTGAACTCGAAGGAGCGTTGCATCAGCCATCGTTCAGGCTTGCAACCATAGACTCGGGCTTTGCGCAAAAGTTCTCCCCTCCAAGCAAGTTTCCTGCAGCCCTTGGTCGGCTTGCACGGAAGACGCGGCGCGGTCACGGCCGGCTACGTCGATAATCAGGTTTCAAATACACAGGGGTAAGCCTGGAAAGGCCTGCCGCCCTGCGTCGCCGCGGCAAATTGTGGCGTACGGGCAGCCTTCATAGGATTTCCGGCCATGTCGGAAAGTTCCCACAAAGGTTGTCGCAACCTGGCAGGTAGCATGGAAATTGGCCACCCGGGGCTGCTATAAAGGCATCCCGACACGTTTAACGATAGTTTCACAATGCCATCCGCGCGTGACCATTGTGCCGTGCCCCTCCCAAAGATTACTAGTGTCCCGACATGAGCCAACAATTCCAACATGATGTCCTGGTGATCGGCAGCGGTGCCGCCGGTCTCAGCCTGGCACTTAACCTCCCCAGCCACCTTCGCGTTGCCGTGTTGAGCAAGGGCGACCTGGCCAACGGCTCGACCTTCTGGGCCCAGGGCGGCGTCGCTGCAGTGCTGGACAACACCGATACTGTGCAGTCGCATGTCGAGGACACCCTCAATGCCGGCGGCGGGCTGTGCCATGAAGACGCAGTGCGCTTTACCGTCGAGCACAGCCGCGAAGCGATCCAGTGGCTGATCGAACAAGGCGTGCCCTTCACCCGCGATGAGCACTACAGCGTCGACGATGGCGGCTTCGAGTTCCACCTCACCCGTGAAGGGGGCCATAGCCACCGGCGCATCATCCACGCCGCCGACGCTACCGGCGCGGCAATCTTCACCACGCTGCTGGAACAGGCTCGCCAGCGCCCGAACATCCAGCTGCTGGAGCAGCGGGTGGCGGTCGACCTGATCACTGAACGCCGCCTGGGCCTGCCCGGCGAACGCTGCCTGGGCGCCTACGTGCTCGACCGCAACACCGGCGAGGTAGACACCTTCGGCGCGCGCTTCACCGTGCTGGCCACTGGCGGTGCGGCCAAGGTCTATCTCTACACCAGCAACCCCGATGGTGCCTGCGGCGACGGTATCGCCATGGCCTGGCGGGCCGGCTGCCGGGTGGCGAACCTGGAGTTCAACCAGTTCCACCCGACCTGCCTGTATCACCCGCAGGCCAAGAGTTTCCTGATCACCGAAGCCCTGCGCGGCGAGGGCGCCCTGCTGCGCCTGCCCAACGGCGAACGCTTCATGCCACGCTTCGACCCACGCGAAGAGCTGGCCCCAAGGGACATCGTGGCCCGCGCCATCGACCACGAGATGAAGCGCCTGGGCGTGGACTGCGTATACCTGGACATCACTCACAAGCCTGCAGATTTCATCAAGAGCCACTTCCCCACCGTGTACGAGCGCTGCCTGGCCTTTGGCATCGATATCACCCGCCAGCCGATCCCGGTGGTGCCGGCGGCGCATTACACCTGCGGCGGCGTGATGGTCGACGACTGCGGCCACACCGATGTGCCTGGCCTGTATGCCATCGGCGAAACCAGTTTCACCGGCCTGCACGGCGCCAACCGCATGGCCAGCAACTCGCTGCTGGAATGTTTTGTGTACGGTCGCGCCGCCGCTGCCGACATCCAGGCACACCTGGAGCAAGTGGCCATGCCCAAGGCCTTGCCCGGCTGGGACGCCAGCCAGGTGACCGACTCGGACGAGGACGTGATCATTGCGCACAACTGGGACGAACTGCGGCGCTTCATGTGGGACTACGTCGGCATCGTGCGCACCAGCAAGCGCCTGCAGCGAGCCCAGCACCGCATTCGCCTGCTGCTGGATGAAATCGACGAGTTCTACAGCAACTACAAGGTCAGCCGTGACCTGATCGAGCTGCGCAACCTGGCGCAAGTGGCCGAGCTGATGATCCTGTCCGCCATGCAGCGCAAGGAAAGCCGAGGGTTGCATTACACACTGGACTATCCAGGGATGCTGGACGAGGCCAAGGACACTATCCTCAGCCCGCTCTGAAAACGGCGTCGCGGCCTTCGCGGGCTCGCCCCCTCCCACAGGAATTTGACTGCCTTGCAGGATTGCGCAGTTGGACCTGTGGGAGCGGGCGAGCCCGCGAAAAAGCTAACCCGGTCTCGATCTATGCCCGGCTCACCGCAGCCCAGCGCCGCCGGCTGAACTTCAACCGCACCCGCAAGCGCCGATGCTCGTCAGCCCCTAGCGCATCCTGAGGTATACACTGGCTTTCCCCCAGCCAACGCCCCACCCGCTCAAAGCGCAAAACCACCAGCCGTGGCAACGCCACGCTGTCCCGGCACAAGCGCACTGACTGCCACCCACAGGCACGGCTGAACACCTGCCAGCCCCGTACATCACGGCGCAGGCCGACAACAGCATGCTCATGGGTCAACAGGATACGTCGGGGAATGGCCCAGCCAGCGTGGGCCGTACAGGCGGCGACAACAAAAAAGGCCATCCACCCGGGCAGCGGGCTCGCCCACACGGCAAGCCACGCCAGTACCTGACAAGCGAGGTAGGCCGTCAGCAGCAGGCGCGAGCCTTGCCAACGGCACTCGAAGCACTCACTTGGGCTGGACACGGTCCAGAATGATGCGGACCATGCGCTGCAGTTCCGGGTCTTCGGACTCGGTGCGCTCCATGAACCAGCCGAACATGTCCTGATCCTCGCAGCTCAAGAGACGCACGTACAGTTCACGGTCGGTCTCATTGAGGGTGGGGTAGACTTCCTGGGTGAAAGGCACCAGCAGTACGTCCAGTTCCAGCATGCCGCGGCGGCTGTGCCAGAAAAGCCGGTTGAGTTCAGTTTGTTCGACCATGGGGCCCTCCTCGAATGGGCCGCCAGTATACAGCCAGGCGCGCGAAGCGACACCGGGCGTTGGTCTAGTCACCTACCTATTTTGTTACCGGCGTTCTATGATGGCCGCCAGTCTTTAGCCACCGCGATGACCCATGGCCGATTCCGCTTTCTTCTGCCCCCTGTCCCACGAGGGCATCCTCGCCGTCCGCGGCTCCGATGCAGGCAAGTTCCTGCAAGGCCAGCTGACCTGCAACATCAACTACCTCAGCCAGGAATACGCAAGCCTCGGCGCCCGCTGCATGGTCAAGGGACGCATGCAGTCGAGCTTCCGCATAGTGCCCGAAGGCAACGGCTACTTGCTGGCCATGGCCAGTGAACTGCTCGACGCGCAACTGGCCGACCTGAAAAAGTACGCCGTGTTCTCCAAGGCCACGCTGACCGACGAAAGCAGCGCATGGGCACGCTTCGGCCTGCAAGGTGGCGACGCTGCACTGCAGGCGCTGGGGCTTGTCGTGCCCGCCGCCGCCGGTAGCACCGTGCGCCATGACGGGCTGATCGCGATCGCCGTGTCCGCCGGCCGGGTCGAGTTGTGGGTGCCGGCGGCTGACGCCGAGCCTGTGCGCCAGGCCCTTGCCGCAGCGCTGCCCGAAGGCAGTGTCAACGATTGGCTGCTGGGGCAGATTCGCGCTGGTATCGGCCAGGTCATGGGCCCAACCCGTGAGCTGTTCATCCCGCAGATGATCAACCTGCAGGCCGTCGACGGCGTCAGCTTCAAGAAAGGCTGCTACACCGGCCAGGAAATCGTCGCCCGCATGCAGTACCTGGGCAAACTCAAGCGCCGCCAGTACCGCCTGGCCCTGGACCAGCAGGCCATTCCGGCCCCTGGCGCCGAGATTTTCTCGCCCACCCATGGGTCGTCGGTCGGCGAAGTGGTCATTGCTGCCGGCAACGGCACGGGCTGCGAACTGCTCGCGGTGCTCAGCGCCGAGGCGGTGGAAGACGGCAACCTGCACTTGGGCAGCCTCGAAGGCCCGCGCCTGCAGGTGCTGACCCTGCCTTACGAACTGGACCGCGACCGGGAAATCCAGCGCTGACCAGCCTGCCCCACCCCTGTGGCGGGGCCGCACCACCACTGCGGTAGACATGCCCATGAACAAGCTGGCCGAGTTGGTTCAAGCACAATTGCTCGACGCCATCGAAAAGGATGACCTGGTCCTGCCAACCCTGCCCGAGGTTGCCTTGAGCATCCGCGAGGCAGCGGAAGACAGCGAGATCAGCGTAGCGGCCCTGAGCAAGGTGATCGGCCGCGACGCGGCCCTGTCAGCGCGCCTGATCAAGGTCGTCAACAGCCCATTGCTGCGTGCTGCGGTCGAGGTGACCGACCTGCATACCGCCATCACGCGGCTAGGCATCAATTACAGCTGCAACCTGGCCATCGGCCTGGTGATCGAGCAGATTTTCCATGCCCGCTCGCCGGCAGTGGAGCAGAAACTGCGCGATATCTGGGCCAGTAGCCTGGAAGTGGCGGGCATCAGCTACGAAATCTGCCGCCGCTTCACACCTCTCAAGCCTGACCAGGCCACCTTGGGTGGGCTGGTCAACCAGATTGGCGCGCTGCCGGTACTCATCTATGCCGAAGAGCACAACGAACTGTTGTCCGACCCGGTTTGCCTGCATTACGTGATCGAGCAACTCCAGCCGGTGCTGGGGGACAAGATCCTCAAGGCCTGGGAGTTTCCGGAGCAGTTGGTCCACCTGCCGAGCCAGGTTCATGACCTGGACCGCCAGACTGACAAGATCGATTACATCGACATCGTGCAGATCGCCCGCTGCATCAGTCAGCGCGGGCGTCACCGGCCATTGGCTGCGCTGCCGGCGTACCGCCATCTGGGGTTGCCGTTTGGCACCGAGCTGGAGGTCGATGAACTGCTGGAGGCGCGGAGCATGTTGCGCTGAGCTGTAGCAGCCTGTGTCGCCCCCTTTCGCGGGTGAGCCCGTGAAAGGGGCGACACAGGCAAACCTTCAATCCGCGATAAAGCTCACCCGCACCCGCAACCCGCCCTTCTCGCCATCATGCAGGCTCACCTGCGCCAGGTGCGCCCGACAGATCTCGCCAACGATCGCCAGCCCTAACCCACTGCCCTGCGCACTTCGCCGGTAGAACCGCTCGAACACCCGTTCGCGCTCGGCCACGGGAATACCTGGCCCGTCGTCTTCCACTTCCAGCACTGCCGGCGCCATTACCCGCAAAATCACATTGCCACCCGCTGGCGTATGCGCCAAGGCATTGTCCACCAGGTTGCTCAACAACTCGTTGAGCAATGTCGGCTCCCCCTTCAGCCACACCGGCGCCTCGGCCTCCAGCGCCAGCGCCACCCCGCGCTTGTGCGCCAAAGGCGCCATGGCCATGCCCAGCTCGCGGGCCAACTGACTCAAGTCCAGACGCTGCGCACCGCCTTCGGCAATCGCCCGTGCGCCATTCTCGACCCGCGCCAGGGACAACAGCTGGTTGGCCAGGTGGGTCAGCCTGTCGGTGCCCTGGGCTGCCGACTCCAAGGTCTGCCGCCACTCCTGCGGCTCGGCCGAGCGCAAGCCCAACTCGACCCGTGCCTTCAACGCCGCCAGCGGCGTTCGCAGTTCGTGGGCCGCGTCGGCAATGAACTGCGCCTGGCGCTCGAACTGGCCGCGCAAGCGCTCGGTAAAGTGGTTCAAGGCGCGCACCAGCGGGCCCAGCTCGCGCTGTACCTGCACCACCGGCAACGCTCGCAAGTCGTCCGGCTGGCGTTCTTCCACCGCTGTGCGCAGGCGCTCCAACGGCCGCAACGCGGCACTCACGGCAAACCACACCATCACCAACGCCCCCAGTGCCAGCATGCCCAGGCGCAGCAGGGTATCGGCCATCAACCCTCGGGCCATGCGCACCCGCGCTTCTTCGGTTTCGGCTACGCGAATCTCTGCCATGCCGTTCATGTTCGGCTCGCTGACCGGCTTCAGCAGGCTGACCACACGAACGTCCTGGCCCAGGTAAGTGGCGTTGTAGAACCGTGCCAATGCCGGATAGTCATCGGTGCGCGGCGTGCCAGGCGGCGGTGGCGGCAGGTTCTCGTAGCCAGAAATCAGCCTTTGCTGGATATCCAGCACCTGATAGTAAATGCGCCCCGCACTGTCATAGGCGAACGTGTCCAGCGCCACGTAAGGCACATCCGCGCTCAACGAACCATCGCGCTGCGACAGGCCTGCAGCGATGGTTCTCGCCGAAGCCAGCAGGGTGCGGTCGTAGGCGGTGTCGGCGGCCTCGCGGCCATTCCAGTAGGCACTAAGGCCGCTGGCCAGCATCAGCACCACCAGCAACAGCGCCAAATTACCCAGCAAGCGCCCGCGCAGGCTGCCGTTGTCACGCATCGCGGTGCTCAAGCAAATAGCCCAGACCGCGGAAAGTGACGATGGCCACAGGGTGCCCGTCGAGCTTCTTGCGCAGCCGGTGAATGTAGATTTCGATGGCGTCAGGGCTGGCCTCTTCGTCCAGGCCAAACACCTGGGCAGCCAGCTGTTCCTTGCTCATCACCCGGCCCGGGCGAGCGATCAGCGCTTCCAGCACGCTCTGCTCGCGCGAGGTCAGCGTCAGGTTGTCGTCACCGAGGGTGAAGCGCCGGGTGTCCAGGTCATACACCAGCGGCCCACAGCGTTGCTGGCGCTCGCCACCGAGCACACTGCGGCGCAGCAAGGCCTTGACCCGCGCCTCCAGCTCGGTCAGCTCAAACGGCTTGGCCAGATAATCGTCGGCGCCCAGGTTCAGGCCATGGACCCGGTCCTTGACGTCACTGCGCGCAGTCAGCATCAGCACCGGCAAGGTCTTGCCACGACCTCGCAAGCGCGCCAGTACCTCAAAGCCGTCCATGCGCGGCAGGCCGACATCCAGCACGGCCACGGCGTATTCCTCACTGGCCAGCGCCAGGTCGGCAGCCACGCCGTCATGCAGCACATCCACGGTCAGGCCATGGCTTTTCAAGGCCAGGGCCACGCTTTCGGCCAGTTGCAGGTGGTCTTCGACCAGTAGCACACGCATCGGATTCTCCCTGCTCGGGTGGGACGGTGGCGCGGAGTGTACCGCTGTCACAACGCCTGTGAAGCCCCTCGTGACAAACCTTTCACGCTGAAAGGTTAGCGAAAGGTTCGTTGCCTAGCATCGCACCACGGTCGCCCTTCGCGCCGAAAAAAGCACCAGCAAGGTGCAACGAATAAGAACAATAAACGGAGTCATCGACGATGCTGTCATCGCAGCCGCAGGCGTTCGCGCCTACCCGTTCCTTTATCGCTCGCCCCTCGGCCATCGCCAGCGCCCTCGCGCTTGCCGGTGTCGCCCCGATGAGCCAGGCCGCCTTCTTCGAAGACAGCACGGCCACCTTCGAAACCCGCAACATGTACTTCAACCGCGACTTCCGCGACGGCACCAGCGCGCAGCAATCCAAGCGCGATGAATGGGCCCAGGGCTTCATCCTCAATTTCGAGTCTGGCTACACCGATGGCACCGTGGGCTTTGGCCTGGACGCGTTGGGCATGCTCGGCATCAAGCTCGACTCCAGCCCCGACCGTACCGACAGCGGCCTGCTGCCCACCCACGATGACGGCAAGGCTGCCGACGAGTACTCCAAGCTGGGCCTGACCGGCAAGGTGAAGATCTCCCAGACTGAACTCAAGATCGGCACCCTGATTCCCGAGCTGCCGACCCTGCAGCCCAACGACGGGCGTATCCTGCCGCAAACTTTCGAGGGCGGCCTGCTTACCTCCAAAGAGATCAAGGGCCTGACCTTCACCGGTGGCCGCCTGGACAAGGCCAAGGACCGCAACGACACCAACTGGGAAGACCTGGCGCTGAACAACAAGAACGGCCGCTTCGGTGGCACCTTCAGCGCTGACAACCTGGCCCTGGGCGGGCTCGACTACAAGTTCACCGACCGCATCACCGGCAGCTACCACTTCGCCCAGCTCGACGATATTTACCGCCAGCACTTCATCGGCATGGTCGCCACCCAGCCATGGGGCCCGGGCACCTTGGGTGCCGACCTGCGCCTTGCCATCAGCGACGACGCCGGTGCAGCCAAGGCCGGCAACATCGACAACACCACCGTCAACGGCATGCTCAGCTATGCCCTGGGCGGGCACAAGGTCAGCGCCGCCTGGCAGCAGCTGTCTGGCGAAAGTGCCTTCCCGTATGTGGATGGCGCCGACCCGTACCTGGTCAACTTCGTCCAGATCAACGACTTCGCCGGTGCCGACGAACGCTCCTGGCAGGCGCGCTACGACTACAACTTCGCCGCGCTCGGCGTACCGGGCCTGACCTTCATGACCCGTTACATCAGCGGTGACAACGTCAGCCGTGCTGCCGGTGGCGAAGGCAAAGAGTGGGAACGCAACACCGAACTGAAGTACGTGGTACAAAGCGGCCCGTTGAAGAACGTCGCCGTGCGCCTGCGCAACGCCACCTTCCGCTCCAACTTCGCCCGTGACGCGGATGAAGTGAGGCTGTTGGTCAGCTACAGCGTGGCGCTGTGGTAACCCCATAGCGGTAATCCAATAACAACAACGCTCACGGAGATCGACGATGACCTTTTCACTGCGCCGCCTCGTCCTCGCTACCGGCTGCCTGCTGTTGGCCGGCAACGCCCTCGCTGCAGAACCGAAACGCCCCGAATGCATCGCACCCGCCTCCCCTGGCGGTGGCTTCGACCTGACCTGCAAGCTGGTGCAAAGCGCACTGGTACAAGAAAAAATCCTCAGCAAGCCGATGCGCGTCACCTACATGCCCGGCGGTGTCGGCGCGGTCGCGTACAACGCCGTGGTCGCCCAGCGCCCGGCAGACGCCGGCACGCTGGTGGCCTGGTCCAGCGGCTCGCTGCTTAATCTGGCTCAGGGCAAATTCGGCCGTTTTGACGAAAACGCAGTGAAATGGCTGGCTGCCGTCGGCACCAGCTACGGTGCCATCGCGGTGAAGAGCGACTCGCCCTACAAGACCCTTGATGACCTGGTCGCAGCGCTGAAGAAAGACCCGAGCAAGGTCGTGATCGGTTCCGGCGGTACCGTCGGCAGCCAGGACTGGATGCAGACCGCGTTGATCGCCAAGGCCGCAGGCATAAACCCGCGCGACCTGCGCTACGTGGCCCTGGAGGGCGGCGGCGAAATCGCCACGGCATTGCTGGGCGGCCATATCCAGGTCGGCTCTACCGACATTTCCGACTCCATGCCGCACATCCAGAGCGGCAACATGCGCATCCTCGCGGTGTTCTCTGAAAACCGCCTGGACGAGCCGGAAATGAAAGACATCCCTACTGCCAAGGAGCAGGGCTACGACATCGTCTGGCCGGTGGTGCGCGGTTTCTACCTGGGGCCAAAAGTGAGCGACGAGGACTACGCCTGGTGGAAGGCCTCGTTCGACAAGATGCTGGCCTCCGAGGACTTCGCCAAGCTGCGAGACCAGCGCGAGCTGTTCCCGTTCGCCATGACCGGCGAAGAGCTGGACGGCTATGTGAAGAAGCAAGTGGCTGACTACAAGGCACTGGCCAAGGAATTCGGCCTGATCCAGTAAGCCTGTCGAACTCACCACCACCCCTGTGGGAGCGGCCTTGTGTCGCGATCGGGCGCGAAGCGGCCCCTGGCACAGCCGATACGATGCTTCGGACAGATCGCATCGGCAGGTTTAGCGGCCGCTTCGCGCCCGGTCGCGACACAAGGCCGCTCCCACAGGATTTGCATCTCACTTGAGCAATCCCAACGAGGATTCCCCAATGATCCTTCAACGCATTTTCGCCCTGGCCCTGCTGGCGGTGTGTGCCGCCCTGGCCGTGATGGCCTGGCCCTATCAGGCTGCATTTTCCTATGAACCGGTGGGCCCGCGCGCTTACCCGCTGCTGGTGCTCGGCCTGATGGGGCTGGGCCTGCTGTACCTGGTGTTCCGCCCAACGCCCATCGTGCGCAAGGATGACGAACCGGAACTGGACCGCGAGACCCTGATCAAGATCACCGCCTGTGTCGGCCTGCTGATCGTCTTCGCCGCCACTTTCGAAGCGCTCGGCTTCATCCTCAGCGCCATCCTGGTCGGCCTGCCCATGGCTCGGCTGTACGGTGGCCGCTGGCTGCAAAGCGCCATTGTGGTGGCCGGCATGAGCATTTTCCTCTACTGGCTGTTCGACCGTGTGATGGACGTGCCACTGCCCCTTGGCCTGCTGAGCGTACTGGAGAACTGACATGGATACCTTGAGCTACCTGGGCCAGGGCTTCGGCATTGCCCTGTCCCCTTACAACCTGGTCACCGCCCTCTCCGGCACCTTGATCGGCACCGTGGTCGGCCTGCTGCCGGGCCTGGGCCCGATCAATGGCGTGGCCCTGCTGATCCCCATCGCCTTTGCCCTCGGCCTGCCGCCGGAATCGGCGCTGATCCTGCTGGCGGCGGTGTACCTGGGCTGCGAATATGGCGGGCGTATCAGCTCGATCCTGCTGAACATCCCGGGCGAAGCCTCGACCGTGATGACAACCCTGGACGGCTACCCGATGGCTCGCCAAGGACTGGCAGGCGTCGCGCTGTCGCTGTCGGCCTGGAGCTCGTTCATCGGTGCCTTGATCGCCACCTGCGGCATGGTGCTGTTCGCCCCGCTGCTGGCGAAATGGGCCATCGCCTTCGGCCCGGCGGAGTACTTTGTGCTGATGGTGTTCGCCATCGTCGCGTTGGGTGGCATGGCCGGTGACAAACCACTGAAAACCTTCATTGCCGCTCTCATCGGCCTGTTCCTGTCGGCGGTCGGCATCGACGCCAACAGCGGCGTGTACCGCTTCACCGGTGACAGCGTGCACCTGGCCGACGGCATTCAGTTCGTGGTCCTCGTGCTGGGCCTGTTCTCCATCAGCGAAATCCTCCTGCTGCTGGAAAAGACCCACCATGGCCACCAGGCGGTCAAGGCTACCGGCCGTATGCTATTCAACTTCAAGGAAGCGGCCTCGGTGTTCCTGGTCAACATCCGTTGCGGCCTGCTCGGTTTCATCATGGGTGTTCTACCCGGCGCCGGCGCAACGCTGGCCAGCGCCGTGGCCTACATGACCGAGAAACGCATGGCCGGGGAAAGCGGCAAGTTCGGCAAAGGCGATGCCCGTGGCCTGGCAGCCCCGGAAACTGCCATTGGTGCGTCCTGCTGTGGCGCCCTGGTCCCGATGCTGACCCTGGGCGTACCGGGCTCTGGCACCACGGCCGTGATGATCGGCGCCCTGACCCTGTACAACATCACCCCTGGCCCACTGCTGTTCGAACAGCAGCCAGATATCGTCTGGGGCCTGATCGCCTCGCTGTTCGTCGCCAACATCATGCTGGTGATCCTCAACATCCCGATGATCCGCATCTTCACCCGCATCCTCGCCGTGCCAAACTGGGCGCTGGTGCCGGTGATCGCCATCATCACCGCGATCGGTGTGTACGCCGTGCATGCCACCACCTTCGACCTGTTCCTCATGGTCGGTATCGGCATCATGGGCTACATCCTGCGCAAGCTGGACTTCCCTCTGTCGCCGATTCTGCTGGGCTTCATCCTCGGCGGGCTGATGGAGCAGAACCTGCGTCGGGCGCTGTCGATCTCCAACGGTGAACTGGGCATCCTCTGGTCCAGCCCGATCAGCATGGGCGTCTGGGCGCTGGTAGTGCTGATGCTCGCCCTGCCGCTGCTGCGCATCTGGCGCAAACGCAGCCTGCAGCGCCGGGCCCTGGCCGATGCCTGATCGGTCGTTGCCATTGTTCGTCGCGACCGGGCTGGTCGGCCTTGCTGGCGGTTTTGCCGCCAGCAAGGTCGGCTGGCCTTTGCCATGGATGGTCGGTTCATTGCTGGCGATCATCCTGGTGCGCTGCCTGACGCGTTGGCAGCTTTCGGAAATCCCCAACGGCCGCAAGTGTGGGCAGTGGATCATCGGCATCGGTATTGGCCTGCACTTCACCCCCGCGGTGATCGAGCAGGTGGCCAGCCATTTCGCGCTGATTTTCTTCGGTGCGTTGTTCACCACCCTGTCCAGCGTGATCAGCGTATGGCTGCTGCGGCGAACCGGCGAAGACCGCGCCACCGCGTTCTTTGCCAGCATGCCGGGCGGTTCGGGAGAGATGGTCAACCTTGGGGCGCGCAATGGCGCGGTGCTCAGCCAGGTGGCGGCAGCGCAAAGCTTGCGTGTGCTGGCAGTGGTGCTGTGCGTGCCGGCGCTGTTCAAGTTTCTGCTGGGTGACGGGGTACCACTGAACCACACCGGTAGCGTGAGCTGGGGCTGGCTGGCGTTGATTGCGCCCTTGGGCGTTGCCGTTGCCTTGCTCTGGCAGCGCTTGCGCCAGCCCAATCCATGGCTGTTCGGGCCATTGCTGGTCGCGGCTACGGTCAGCCTGGCCGGCAACCTGCAGATCGCCCTGCCCAACGGCGCCAGCCAGATCGGCCAGTGGCTCATCGGCAGCGGCCTGGCCTGCCACTTCAACCGCGCGTTCTTCCGCCGCGCACCGTCGTTCCTGGGACGCACCTTGATGGCCACGGCGTTGTGCATGGCGATTGCCGCCAGTGCCGCGTGGGTGCTGAGCATGATGACTGCACTGGACTTGCGTTCGCTGACACTGGGGATGATGCCTGGCGGGATCGCCGAAATGAGCCTCACGGCCGAAACGTTGCAATTGTCAGTGCCGCTGGTAACCGCGCTGCAGGTGATGCGCCTGATCCTGGTGTTGTTTCTTGCAGAACCGCTTTTCCGGTGGTGGGACAACAGGTATTCAAGCGGCAAGCCCCCTGAAGATAGATAGTTACCACTTGCCCAATGCCCGGATGAATAGAGTCGGATTGCTGCCCTGATCGCCAGCAAACCCACACTTCCCGGCATTCAAGAGGTAATGATGAAAGTCCGTCTTTCTTGCAACTATCGCTCGGCTATTGCCTGGGCATGCCTTGCCATCAGCGCAGGCAGCCTTGCCGCACAGCCACCTGCCCCCGTCCAGATCAACGTCGTGGCTATCAATGATCTTCACGGCTACCTGGAACCCAACCCCCAGGACTACGCCGGCGCGCAAGGCGCTACCCGCCTGACCTACGGCGGCATCGCCACACTCGGTGCCATGCTCGATGAACTGCGAACGCAGGACCCCGACCTGCTGTTCATCGGGGCTGGCGACTTGATAGGGGGCAGCCCCGCCATTTCTGCGCTGTGGGCTGACGAACCTGTGCTTGAGGCCTTGAACGCGATGGGCATGATCGTCAGCGCATCCGGGAACCATGAACTGGATGCAGGCAAGGCCGAGTTTCTTCGTCAGATCCACGGAGGATGCGAGTCGACGCGCCCTGAAAAGGCTTGCAAGTTTCGCGGCAACTACCCAGGAAGTGGCTTCCCTTACATAGCGTCCAACCTGATCGATACCACTACGGGCAAGCGCTTGCTACCGGCTTATCACATTGAGCAGGTAAAAGGGGTGAAGATAGCGTTCGTCGGTGCAGTGCCGCGCAACATGGAAAAAGTGGTCTCGGCCAGAGCATTCGCAGGGCTCAAAGCCACGGATGAAGCGCAAGCCATCAATGACGTGATTCCGGAGCTCAAGGCCAAGGGTGTGAATGCAATCATTGCGGTCATGCACCAGGGAGGGGATACCGCCGAGCCGTTCGACACGCAGGATTGCAGCCAGCTGAGTGGCGCGGTCGTCGACGTGGCGAAGCGGCTGGATCCTGCGGTAGATGCTGTCATCAGCGGTCACTCGCATGCCAGCTATCAATGCAAGGTGGGTGACCTGAGCATCACTCAGGCTGGCAAGTACGGCCACTTCCTGACTCAGTTGAAGTTGCAGGTAACGCCAGGCACCCATCACGTCACGAACATCACCGCCCGCAATATTCCTGCTGACCCACAGAACTACCTGCCGAATGCCCAGTTGGCCAGTTTGCTGGAGGAAGTGCGTCAGCGGTCCGGGGAAAAATTGCTCGAACCCATAGGACGCATCTCGACGGCAGAACTTGACCGCAAAGAAAATGCGGCCGGTGAAACAACCTTGGGGAACCTGGTCACGGATGCCCAATTGGCCATGACCCAGGCGTTCAATACCCAGGTTGCCTTTCTCAACCTGGGTGGGCTGCGCAGTGATCTTATCCAGCCTGCCGATAGCGACCTGACCTACGAACAATTATTCGCCGTACAACCGTTCAATAACCCACTGGTGGTTCAGGAACTGACAGGCAAGCAGATTACCGAACTGCTCAACCTTCAATGGAACAGGGGCAGTTTCAATCCGCTGCAAGTATCGAAGGGTTTTCATTATGAGTGGGATGGTTCACGGCCTGTCGGCAGCCGTGTCGTCGAGGGCAGTGTGCGTCTTCACGGCAAACCCGTTGAGCCGTTGACCCATTATCGCGTCGTCAGCAACCTGTTCCTGGCCGATGGTGGCGGTGGCTTGGCCACTTTCAAAGAAGGAAGGCGACGCCAGGACACCGGCATCTCCGACCTGGAAGCCTTGGTGGCGTATGTGCGCCAGAACCATGAGCGGGGTATTGCTATTGGCCAGCGCAGCGAGCCGCGCATCAGCATGACGCCCTGAGCGATTGCGTACCCCACCCCGGTTTCTCACAGCGGGGGCAGTGCCCAGTCGATGGGCCCGAGCCCCCGCTGCTCGAGGAAGCTGTTGGTACGGCTGAAATGCCCGCAACCGATGAACCCGCGATACGCCGACAGCGGCGAAGGATGGACCGACTTCAGTACCAGGTGCTTGGTACCGTCGATCAGCTTCTGCTTGCTCTGTGCATGCGCCCCCCATAGCAGGAATACCACGTTCGGGCATTGCTCACTGACCACCTGGATAATCCGGTCGGTAAAAAACTCCCAGCCTTTCTTGGCATGCGACGCGGCATTGGCGCGCTCGACGGTCATGGTCGTGTTGAGCAACAGAACGCCTTGTTCCGCCCAGCTCTGGAGGTAGCCGTGGCTGGGGATCGGGATGTTCAGGTCGCGCTGCAGCTCCTTGTAGATATTGACCAGCGACGGTGGCGTGGCCACGCCCGGTTGCACCGAGAAGCACAAGCCATGTGCCTGGCCCGGCCCGTGGTACGGGTCCTGACCGAGGATGACCACCTTCACCTGACCCAGCGGTGTCGAATTGAGCGCATTGAAGATCAGCGGCCCTGGCGGGTAGATCTCCTTGCCGGCAGCGTACTCGCCACGCAGGAACTCGCGCAGCTGGTGCATGTAAGGCTGGTCGAATTCACCGCGCAATGCGGCCTTCCAGCTGGGTTCGAGTTTGATGCGATCGTCGTCAGTCATGGGGCCTTCCATAAACAATGGCGCGACACTAGGTAAGCTCTTCGCGCTTGTCAAACGATCCGACCGACGACCGGCATGATCGGCCAGGCAAGCCATACTTGAGCGATGACTTGCGAGAGGTAGTCCATGACCATTCACTGCGAGGTACTCACCGGCGTCGATGGCGCCCGCATCGGCATCGCCACCCTGGATGCGCCCAAGGCGCTCAACGCCCTGAACCTGCCGATGATCGAGGTGCTGGGCGAACAACTGCATGCCTGGGCCCGCGACCCGGGTATCGTCTGCGTGCTGCTGCGCGGCAACGGGGCAAAAGCCTTTTGCGCAGGCGGCGATGTCCGTACGCTGGCGCAAGCCTGCCGGGACCACCCCGGCAGTGTCCCACCGCTGGCGGCCTCCTTCTTCGCCGCCGAATACCGCCTGGACTTTGCCCTGCACACCTACCCCAAACCGTTGCTGTGCTGGGGCCATGGGCATGTGCTGGGTGGTGGCATGGGGCTGCTGCAAGGCGCCAATGTACGTATCGTCACACCCAGCAGCCGGCTGGCCATGCCGGAAATCAGCATCGGCCTGTACCCTGACGTAGGCGCCAGTTGGTTCCTGGCCCGACTGCCGGGCAAGCTGGGTTTGTTCTTCGGCCTGACAGGTGCGCCGATCAACGCCCGCGATGCCCTTGATCTGGGCCTGGCTGACCGTTTTCTGGGCGAGCACCAGCAAGAGGCCTTGATCGAGGAGTTGGTGCAACTCAACTGGCAGGAGCAGACCGCCATACAACTGAACAGCCTGCTCAAGGCCGAGCAGCATCGTGCCTGCGCCGAGCTGCCTGATGCCCAGTGGCTGCCACGACGGCATGAGATCGATCAGTTACTCGACGTGGCGGATGCGGCTTCAGCCTGGCGCGCGCTGGAAAGGCTCAAGCAGCATGACGACCCATTGCTGGCAGATGCCGGCCACCGTCTGCATGAGGGTTGCCCGCTGACGGCGCATCTGGTCTGGGAGCAGATCCGCCGGGCGCGGTACCTGTCGTTGGCGCAGGTGTTCCAGATGGAATACAGCATGAGCCTGAACTGTTGCCGCCACCCTGAATTCAGTGAAGGCGTGCGCGCTCGCCTGCTGGACAAAGACAACCAGCCGCGCTGGCACTGGCCTGATGTGGCGCAAGTGCCGGCGGCGGTAGTCGAGGCGCATTTTGCCAAGGCATGGGAAGGACGGCACCCATTGGCGGATGTGGGTTAGCCTGCTGCTGCGGGGGCTGCTTTTCAGCCCCCGCCTCCGCTCAGCTAGCGCTGCCAGTTTCCTCCTCGCCCCTGCCCGCCCCGCCCGTCCCAGCGCCCGCGGTCGTCAACCTGCCGATTGGAGTGCCGGTCGCCCTGCCGGTAACGCTGGCTGTCATTGCGATAGTCATGGCGATCCCGGTCCTGCCGGTAGTCTTGCCGCTGGCGATTGCCGTAGTCATAGCGCGGGTTGCCATGCCACTGGTTCATCCTCGGCTGCGGATAGGGCCGGTAATGGGGCACAGGGGCCGACCGATTGTAGTAACGGGGAGCAGGCTGATAGTAGTAGCGCGGCGCAGGCGCTACATAGTACCGGTCATAGCGGTAATACCCCGGCGCCACATAGCGGTCGGTGGAGTAGTAGTCCGAACGGTAGTAGCCCCCGCGTTCATAGTACGGGGCGCAGGCCGAAGTCATCAGCCCCAGCAGGGCGATCAACAGGATTCGATAGGACATGGCGGCCTCCTGGACCGCTGGAGTGCCCGAACAGCGGCGCTGGCGAGCGTCGATACGAGATGCGTCAATCGACATTGACTAAGACAGCGGCGCGCAGGTGCAGTGCCATTTCTGCAATAACTTGATACAGCTGAAATAACCCTGAAAAACTTGCAGTCATTTGTCGGCCATCTCACTAGAATAAGCGGCTCGGCACACATCACGGGAAGATCATGCCCTTACGTTCCGCTCTGTTCTCGCAACGCTCGCTGATCGTTACCCTGCTCGTGTTACTGGCCTGCGGCTTCCTGGCCACCTCGCTGCTCAGCTACTTCTCCTCTCGCAGCGCCATCCGCGACGGCATCATCAATACCGAATTGCCGCTGACCTCCGACACTGTCTACTCGGAAATCCAGAAAGACCTGATCCGCCCGGTGCTGATCGCCTCGATGATGGCCCAGGACACCTTCCTGCGCGACTGGGTGCTGTCCGGCGAGCAGGATACCGAACGCATGACCCGCTACCTGAGCGAGGTCATGGGCAAGCAGGACATCTTCACGTCCTTTTTCGTGTCCGATCGCACGCGGACCTACTACCAGGCCAAAGGCGTGCTCAAGCACGTCGAACCGGGCACCTGGCGTGATGCCTGGTATTTCCGTCTGCGTGAACTCAAGGCCCCTTATGAGATCAACGTCGACCTGGACATGGCCAACCAGGACAGCCTGACCGTGTTCATCAACTACCAGGTGCACGACTACCAGCAGCGCTTCATCGGCGCGGCAGGCGTAGGGCTGAGCGTATCGTCGGTGGTCAAGCTGATCGATCAGTACCAACGCCGCTACCAACGCGCGGTGCTATTCACCGATGCCAAAGGCAAGGTGCTGTTGACCGGCTCCGAGGGTGGCCCGCATGGTTTGCAAGTTGGCCAGTCACTCAGCGACAACCCTGATCTGAAAGCCATGCTGGCCGAGCAGTTGGTGCCGGGCGAAGGCAGCCGCGAGTACCATGACAGCGAAAACCACAGCCACTTTCTCAACGTTCGCCACCTGCCCGAACTGGACTGGTACCTGTTGGTGGACAAACGCGAAACCGGCGTCCTCGACCGCATTCGCCACGCGCTGTACCTGAACCTGGCGATCTGTACGATGATCACCCTGGTGGTGCTGGCACTGGTGCATGCCATGGTCCGCCGCCACCAGGCCAGCACCGAGGCCTTGGCCACGCTCGACAGCCTCACCGGCTTGTACAACCGGCGCAGCTTCGACCTGCTCGCCGCCCAGGCGCTGCGAGAAGCCAGGCGCGACAGTAGCCCACTGGTGGCCTTGCTGATCGATCTGGATCACTTCAAGGCGCTGAACGACAACCACGGCCACCTGGCAGGTGACGAAGTGCTACGCCAATTCGCCAATGTGCTGCAAGGCAGCCTGCGTCAGTCAGATATACTGTGCCGTTGGGGCGGTGAGGAATTCATCGTGCTGCTGCGCGAAGCTGAAGGCCGCCAGGCCATCGAGGTGGCGGAAAAGATCCGGCGACGCACCGAACAGCTGACCTTCAGTTACGACAACCAACCGCTGCGACTGACCACCAGCATCGGCCTGAGCAGCCTGCAACCGGGGGATACCCTGCACGCCCTGCTGACCCGCGCCGACCGCGCGCTTTATCGTGCCAAGCAGGCTGGCCGCAACCGTGTCTGCTGTGAAACCCGCCATGAATGACAAGCAACACTGCCCCGCTTGCGGTGCCCTCAACCAGTGCAGCCTGGCCGACCCACGCCGTGCCACCCAGGCGTGTTGGTGCTACAGCGTGACCATCGACCCGGCCGTGCTCCAGGCCCTGCCCGACGAGCTGCGCAACAAGGCCTGTCTGTGCCCGCGCTGCGCCGCCGTTGAAGAACAGCTCCGTCCATCCGCTGCCCACTGATCGTTGCCATGCGCCTTGACCGTTTCCTCGCCAACCTGCCCAGTTACAACCGCCAGCACGTTCGCCTGATGCTGGCGCAACGCCGCGTGCGAGTGGATGGCCAGGTAGTCAGCGACCCGCTGACCGACGTGCGTGAATTCAGCCGCGTAGAGCTGGACGAGCAACTGCTGCAGGCCGGCCGCCCGGCCCGCTACCTGATGCTGTACAAGCCCACTGGCTGCGTAAGCGCCACCCACGACCCGCAACACCGTACCGTTCTCGACCTGCTGCCAGCGGCGTTGCGAGATGACCTGCACATAGCCGGGCGCCTGGATTTCAACACGACCGGCCTGATGATCCTGACCAACGATGGCCAGTGGTCACGGCGCCTGACCCAGCCTGCCACCAAGCTGCCCAAGCATTATCTGGTGGACACCGAGGACGAGATTGGCGAGCACTATGTGGCCAAGTTTCGCGAGGGTTTCTATTTTGCCTTCGAAGACCTCACCACCCAACCTGCCCAGCTGGACATCCTCGGCCCCCACCGAGCCCGGCTGGCGATCGTCGAGGGGCGATACCACCAGGTCAAGCGCATGTTCGGGCATTTCAACAACAAGGTGGTGGGGCTGCATCGGGAGAGCATGGGGGCGATCCGGCTGGATCCGGGGTTGGCGCCGGGGGAGTATCGTGAACTGACGGCCAATGAGATAGCCACTGTCTAGGCCGTGACAGACCGCCCGTGTCGTCATACGACCGCTCAGCGACAAAAGTCACATTACTTACCGAACGGCACTTGCGCGATCCCCAACCCACTGCTTGAATCCAAATCGTCAGTCTGCATGTGACTACCAAGTCACACCTGCAGCCGATGACACTTTTTGCCGGCCACCCAAAGCCTAGATGCCTTGGGGCACGGCAAATTGCCCGCCAAAAACAATACCGTCGACGCAAGTGCCAAGGATCGACACAGGGCCCCCGGTTTATCTTCAGGCAAATGCCTACCTGTCATAAAGAACGTGCACCCTAGGTGACGCGAATACCCTTTTTGCGCCAGGAGTCGATGACATGAGGCCAGAAATCGCTGTACTTGATATCCAAGGTCAGTATCGGGTTTACACGGAGTTCTATCGCGCGGATGCGGCCGAAAACACGATCATCCTGATCAACGGCTCGCTGGCCACCACGGCCTCGTTCGCCCAGACGGTACGTAACCTGCACCCACAGTTCAACGTGGTTCTGTTCGACCAGCCGTATTCAGGCAAGTCCAAGCCGCACAACCGCCAGGAACGGCTGATCAGCAAGGAGACCGAGGCGCATATCCTCCTTGAGCTGATCGAGCACTTCCAGGCAGACCACGTGATGTCTTTTTCGTGGGGTGGCGCAAGCACGCTGCTGGCGCTGGCGCACCAGCCGCGGTACGTGAAGAAGGCAGTGGTGAGTTCGTTCTCGCCAGTGATCAACGAGCCGATGCGCGACTATCTGGACCGTGGCTGCCAGTACCTGGCCGCCTGCGACCGTTATCAGGTCGGCAACCTGGTCAATGACACCATCGGCAAGCACTTGCCGTCGCTGTTCAAACGCTTCAACTACCGCCATGTGAGCAGTCTGGACAGCCACGAGTACGCACAGATGCACTTCCACATCAACCAGGTGCTGGAGCACGACCTGGAACGTGCGCTGCAAGGCGCGCGCAATATCAACATCCCGGTGCTGTTCATCAACGGCGAGCGCGACGAGTACACCACAGTCGAGGATGCGCGGCAGTTCAGCAAGCATGTGTGCAGAAGCCAGTTCAGCGTGATCCGCGATGCGGGCCACTTCCTGGACATGGAGAACAAGACCGCCTGCGAGAACACCCGCAATGTCATGCTGGGCTTCCTCAAGCCAACCGTGCGTGAACCCCGCCAACGTTACCAACCCGTGCAGCAGGGGCAGCATGCATTTGCCATCTGAGCGGCTCGGCGCCTTGTAGCCAATACCCGCAGGCCACGGGGCGCCGACAAGCTTTTTTATAACTTGGGCTTCTAATTCGCTGAAGGTTCTGGTAAAAAGTCGAGCTCAGATGCGGGTATAGTTTAGTGGCAAAACGAAAGCTTCCCAAGTTTTAGTTGAGGGTTCGATTCCCTCTACCCGCTCCACATCGCAGTCCCGCATGGCGTTCCAGCAACGTCATCGCAGTCAAAAGGAGCCTTGGCTCCTTTTTTCGTTTTTCATCCTGCCTTGACCTGGCCCATGGCCAATTACCCACCGATCCGCTTCAATGCGCATCGGGCCTTTGCGTGCGCAAGCGAAACGGTTTGTGGCGGATATGCTCACTGGATTCGTGAAAACATTCGAAAGGACAACGCATGTTTCTCTCCCGCTGGCTACCGGGCCTTGCCAACCTGCTGCACTACCGCCGTGAATGGTTCCACGCCGATCTGCAAGCGGGCCTGTCGGTAGCCGCGATCCAGATTCCCATTGCCATTGCCTATGCGCAGATCGTCGGGCTGCCGCCGCAATATGGCCTGTACGCCTGTGTGCTACCGATGATGGTCTACGCGCTGATCGGTAGCTCGCGCCAGCTGATGGTCGGCCCCGACGCCGCCACCTGCGCGATGATCGCCGGTGCCGTGGCACCGCTGGCCATGGGCGACCCGCAGCGCATCGTCGAACTGTCGGTGATCGTCACCGTGCTGGTCGGCGTGATGCTGATTGCCGCGGGCCTGGCGCGGGCCGGGTTCATCGCCAGCTTCTTCTCGCGGCCGATCCTGATCGGCTACCTCAACGGTATCGGCCTGAGCCTGATCGCCGGGCAGCTGTCCAAGGTGGTGGGCTTCAAGATCGAGGGCGACGGTTTCATCCTCAGCCTGATCAACTTCTTCCAGCGTCTGGGCGAAATTCACTGGGTCACATTGATCATCGGCCTGGCCGCCCTGGGCCTGCTCATCTGGCTGCCACGGCGCTACCCGCGCCTGCCCGCAGCCCTCACGGTAGTGGCGCTGTTCATGCTGCTGGTTGGCCTGTTCGGCCTTGACCGTTTTGGCGTCGCCGTCCTTGGGCCGGTACCTGCAGGCATCCCGCAACTGGCCTGGCCACACAGCAACCTGGCGGAAATGAAGAGCCTGCTGCGCGACGCCCTGGGTATCGCCACCGTCAGCTTCTGTAGCGCCATGCTTACCGCACGCAGCTTTGCCGCCCGGCATGGCTATGCGATCAACGCCAACCACGAATTCGTCGCCCTGGGCGTGAGCAACCTGGCGGCCGGGGTTTCCCAGGGCTTTGCCATCAGCGGTGCCGACTCGCGCACTGCGGTCAACGACATGGTCGGTGGCAAAAGCCAGCTGGTGGGCATCATCGCGGCACTGGTGATCGCCCTGATCCTGCTGTTCTTCACCGCGCCCATGGCCTGGATCCCGCAGGCTGCGCTGGGCGCCGTGCTGCTGATGGCGGGCTGGGGGTTGATCGACATCAAATCGCTGGGGCATATCCGGCGTCTAAGCCGCTTCGAGTTCTGGCTGTGCCTGCTGACCACGGCGGGCGTACTGAGCCTGGGCGTGCTGCCCGGTATCGTGTTTGCCGTGACCCTGGCGATCCTGCGCCTGCTTTACAGCATCTACCAGCCCACCGATGCCGTACTGGGCTGGCTGCCGGGCACCGAAGGCCAGGTCGACATCCGCAAGTTCAAGGACGCCCGCACCGTGCCTGGCCTGGTGGTGTACCGCTTCGACGACGCCATCCTGTTCTTCAACGCCGACTATTTCAAGATGCGCCTGCTTGAAGCCGTGCAAAGCCAGGACCAGCCTAAAGCCGTGCTGTTCGATGCCGAAGCGGTAACCAGCATCGATGTCAGCGGCATCGCCGCCCTGCGCGAAGTGCGCGACACCCTGGCGGCCCAAGGCATCTTCTTCGCCATCGCCCGCGCCCGTGGCACTTTCCTGCGCATGCTGGTGCGCTCGGGGATGGCGCGGGACATGGAAGAAAAACTGCTATTCGGCTCGGTACGCGCAGGGATTCGTGCGTACCGCGTGTGGCGCAACCGAAACCACAGTGTGCAAGTGACCGAACAGGGTTGAGCGGCTTTCATCCTGTTCAACGTGCTGCGCCTTTGCTGGCCCTTTCGCGGGTAAACCCGCTCCTACATGGACTTGTAGGGGCGGGTTCACCCGCGAAAGGGCCAGCACAGACAACACAAAACCATCGCCCTGACACCAACCCTCGCACACCTCGCATGACATGCTAAAGTCGCCCCGTTCCCCGCACCACCCAACGGACTCAGCATGCCCGCTCTCGATGCCACCCTCACCCCCTGGCCAGAACTCGCCGCCCGCCATCCCTGCGACGCCCTGCTGCTGGGCAACGGCGCCAGCCGCGCAGTATGGAAGCCGTTCGGCTACTTCTCGCTGTTCGAGCAAGCGCAACGCGCAGGCCGCAAGAAAGGCCTGGCGGTCAGCGACAAGGCACTGTTCAAGTCCTTGGCCACGGAACTGTTCGAGCCGGTGCTCAGCGCCCTCAACACCACCGTGCGTACCAACGCCGCCCTGGCCATCAACTCCACCGCGCCGCTGAACCGCTACTACTCGATCAAGGAAGCGTTGATTCACGCCGTGCGCACAGTGCATCTGCCCTGGCCGCTGATGCCGAAGGCCACACTGGCAACCCTCAATCAGGCGCTGCGCGGCTATCGAAGCGTCTACACCAGCAACTACGACCTGCTGCTGCCATGGGCCGTGCAGCACGCCCCGAGTGGCTTCGCCGAACTGTTCGACGAACAAGGCTATTTCGACGTGCGACGCACCGGCAGCGAAGGCACCCGGGTGCTGCACCTGCATGGCGGCCTGCACCTGCTCAAGCTGCCCGACGGCACCACCCGCCAGCGCAGCGCTGAAAGTGCCGAACTGCTCGATGGGTTTGCCGTGAACATCCCGGGTGAAGTACCGCTGTTCGTCAACGAAGACCGCAGCGACGAAAAACTGCGCGCTATCCGCAACTCGGACTACCTGAGCTGGTGCCTGGGGCAGCTGGCGCAGGAAAACCACGGGATATGCCTGTTCGGGCAGCATCTGGACAGCAGTGACCGGCACCTGCTCGACGCTGTGCGCCAAGCCCGTCCGCAACAGCTATCCATTGCCATTCGGCCGCTGGGCGAGGCTTCGGTGATCAATCAGAAGCAGCATTTTGCAGATCGTTTCGGGGATTTGCCGGGGACGGCGCTGCATTTCTTCGATGCCAGCACCCACCCGTTGGGGCAGGCAGCATTGGCTATCGAAGTGCCCTCTGCTCGGCGCTGACAGCGTCCCCGGAGGCGTGCCGGTGGGTGGCGTCAGAGCAACCCATCCGCGCGCAACAACGTTTCCAGGCAATGCTCCTGCACCCCATAGAACGCCTTGAGCTGGGCAATCTTCTCCAGCAACGCCCCGTTATCTCCCGCCTGCCGCCGCTTCACCGCAAGAATCATCTTGTTCTTGTTGGTGTGCTCCAGCGAGATGAATTCGAACACTTTGGTTTCATAGCCACAGGCTTCCAGGTACAGCGCGCGCAGGCTGTCGGTCAGCATTTCGGCCTGCTGGCCCAGGTGCAGGCCATACTGCAGCATGGGTTGCAGCAACCCTGGGCTGTGCAATTGCGGGCGGATCTGCTTGTGGCAGCACGGCGAGCACATGATGATCGCGGCGTTGCAGCGGATGCCGGTGTGGATGGCGTAGTCGGTAGCGATGTCACAGGCATGCAAGGCGATCATCACCTCGATGGCCTCAGGCACCACGCTGCGCACATCACCACACTGGAACTCCAGGCCTGGGTGGTCGAGGCGTGCGGCCGCGGCGTTGCACAGGTCGACCATGTCCTGGCGCAGCTCCACGCCGGTGACCTGTGCGTCGCGGCCCAAACTGTTGCGCAGGTAGTCATGCATGGCAAAAGTCAGGTAGCCCTTGCCCGAACCGAAGTCGGCCACCCGCAGCGCCTGTTCCGTAGACACCGGTGCATTGGCCAGGGCGTGGTCGAAAACCTCGATGAACTTGTTGATCTGCTTCCACTTGCGCGACATGGACGGGATCAGTGCGCCTTGTGCGTCGGTCACACCGAGGTCGCGCAGAAACGGCCGCGACAGCTCCAGATAACGCTTCTTCTCGCGGTCATGCCCGCTGCCCGCATCGGCCACGCGCGGTGCCTGGGCACCGTGGCGCTGGAGCATCGGTTTGCCCTTCTTGCTGAAGGTCAGCTGCACTTCGCCGTCAGCATCGAACAGATGGGCATTGCGGAAGCTGTCCGGCAGCAGTTCGGCAACCAGCACCTGGGCCTGGTCCAGCGGCAGGTTGCGGGTGATGTCGCGGGTCTGGTGGCGGTAGACCAGCGAAAGGCACGGCTGGCCCTTGACCTGCAGCGGCTTGGCAATGATCCGTTGCAAGGTCTGGTCGGCACCGACATGGCGCGCCAGCACCAGCTTGACCAGGGTTTCGCCGTGCAGGGTGGCGTTCAGCAGGTCGAGAAACTGAGCGCGCGCATCCGGCGCGCAAGAGGCAGAAGTACTGGCGGACATGAAAAAGGGGGCCTTGGGAAGCGGAACGCCTATTCTAACGTGCCCCAAGCACCCTGTGGGAGCGGGCTTGCCCGCGAACACCGGCAAAGCCGGTGCCAGACACCCTGTCGCCTGTTTCCAAGGCAAGCCTGTGCCCACAGGAAATCCAGCAAGGCTGGACGCTCCTTCAGTCGAGAATCACCAAGCGGTTGGGCAACTCGTTGCGTGCATGGGTTGGCGGCACGTGCTGGCTAAGCAACTCGCCACACGCTTCGATGCACTCGACAAAGCCCTGCAAGGTACGGCCCTGGCGCACCTGCTCGGCCAAGCGGGCACCGATGGCCGCGCGGGCTTGGGCATCCAGGCAGTGCTCGATACCCCGATCGACCAGGATCTCCACATGCCGCTCCGCCTCGCTGACGAAAATCAGCACGCCCGTGGCGCCTGCTGTGCGCTGCAGGTTCTGCTCGCGAAACTGCTGGTGGGCCAGGCGCGAGGCACGCCAGCGGCGCAAGGTACGGGGGATCAGCCAGTCGGCCAGGCGCGGGTTGCGCAGCAGCATGCACAAAACGACGAACAGCAGCACGTTGCCCATCAGCACGCCACGCACGCTGGGCCAAGCCAGCAGCCAGTGCAACAGACCGGGCACGGTCAGTGCCAGCACGGCGGCCCACAACAACGGCCAATACGCATAATCGTCGGCACGACGGGCAAGCACCGTCACCAGTTCGGCATCGGTACGCCGTTCGGCACGGGCAATGGCTTCGGCAATCTGCCGCTGATGGTATTCGTCGAAGGGGGTCATGCCGTCGGTCTCTTGAGCGTTCTTATAGTTGTTATCCCGGCATTCGGGGCTTCATCCGCAGGCGACATATTCAGGCATAATCCGCCGCTGGAAGAATTGCCTGCAAATCGTACAACAATAGCCGCCTGAAAACTTCGGTCGCGCACGTATCACCGTGGATACGGCAGAGGCCCCAAAACGGAATTGATGATGAAACTGTCTTTGCTGGGCCTGGCCATGGGCCTTGCCAGTCAGGCGGCCCTCGCCGCCCCCACCGCCCCGCCCCTGCAGGACAAGCAGGCCTTTATCGAGCATCTGATCAGCCAGATGACCGAAGCCGAAAAAATCGGCCAGTTGCGCCTGATCAGCATCGGCCCGGAAATGCCCCGCGACAAGATCCGCGAGGAAATCGCCGCCGGCCGTATCGGTGGCACCTTCAACTCACGCACAGCCCCCGAAAACCGGCCGATGCAGGACGCGGCCATGCGCAGCCGCCTGAAGATCCCGATGTTCTTCGCCTACGACACCGTCCACGGCGAGCGCACCATCTTCCCGATCGGCCTGGGCATGGCCGCGACCTGGGACATGGAGGCCGTCGCCAAGGTCGGCCGCACCGCCGCGATCGAAGCCTCGGCCGACGCCCTGGACATGACGTTCGCGCCAATGGTGGATATCGCCCGTGACCCGCGCTGGGGCCGCACCAGCGAAGGTTTCGGCGAAGACACCTACCTGACTTCGAGAATCGGCCAGGTAATGGTGCGCTCGTTCCAGGGCAGCAGCCCGGCCAACCCCGACAGCATCATGGCCATCGTCAAGCATTTCGCCTTGTATGGCGCCGTGGAAGGCGGGCGCGACTACAACACGGTCGATATGAGCCTGCCGAAAATGTACAACGACTACCTGCCACCCTATCGCGCCGCGCTCGATGCAGGGGCCGGTGGCGTGATGGTGGCGCTGAACTCGATCAACGGCGTACCGGCCACCTCCAACACCTGGCTGATGAACGACCTGCTGCGCAAGGAGTGGGGCTTCAAGGGCGTGACCATCAGCGACCACGGTGCCATCCAGGAACTGATTCGCCACGGCGTCGCCCGTGACGGCCGTGAAGCCGCCAAGCTGGCGATCAAGGCCGGCATCGACATGAGCATGAACGATACCCTGTACGGCGAAGAGCTGCCGGGCCTGCTGAAGTCCGGCGAGGTGACCCAGCGCGAGCTGGACCAGGCGGTGCGTGAAGTGCTGGGTGCCAAGTACGACATGGGCCTGTTCAAGGACCCGTACGTGCGCATCGGCAAGGCCGAAACCGACCTGAAGGACTACTACGGCAACGACCGCCTGCACCGCGAAGCTGCGCGTGACGTGGCACGCCGCAGCCTGGTGCTGCTGGAAAACCGCAACCAGACCCTGCCGCTGAAAAAGGCCGGCACCATTGCCTTGGTCGGCCCGCTGGCCGATGCCCCGATCGACATGATGGGCAGCTGGGCAGCCGACGGTAAGCCCGTTCACTCGGTGACCGTGCGCGAAGGCTTGCGCCGCGCCATGGAGGGCAAGGCCAAGCTGGTCTACGCCAAAGGCTCCAACGTCACGGGCGACAAGGCGATCTTCGATTACCTGAACTTCCTCAACTTCGATGCTCCGGAAATCGTCGACGACCCACGCCCGCCTGCTGTGCTGATCGATGAAGCAGTCAAGGCGGCGAAGCAATCCGACGTCGTGGTCGCAGTGGTCGGCGAGTCCCGCGGCATGTCCCACGAGTCGTCGAGCCGCACCACCCTGGAGATCCCGGCCAGCCAGCGCGAGCTGATCAAGGCGCTCAAGGCCACCGGCAAACCGCTGGTGCTGGTGCTGATGAACGGCCGGCCGCTGTCGATCAGCTGGGAGCGCGAGCAGGCCGACGCCATCCTGGAAACCTGGTTCGCCGGCACCGAAGGCGGCAATGCCATCGCCGACGTGCTGTTTGGCGACTACAACCCCTCCGGCAAGCTGGCCATTACCTTCCCACGGTCGGTGGGGCAGATCCCGATGTACTACAACCACACCCGCATCGGCCGGCCGTTCACGCCGGGCAAGCCGGGCAACTACACCTCGCAATACTTCGAAGAACCCAACGGGCCGCTTTATCCGTTCGGCTATGGCTTGAGCTACAGCAGCTTCGAGCTGTCGGGCCTGAACCTGTCGAGCAAGGATCTCAAGCGCGGCGATACGCTGGATGCCAAGGTAACGGTCAAGAACACCGGCAAGGTTGCAGGCGAGACGGTGGTGCAGCTGTACCTGCAGGATGTGTCGGCGTCGATGAGCCGCCCAGTGAAAGAGCTGAAAAACTTCCAGAAGCTGATGCTTGAACCGGGTGAAACCCGCACGTTGACCTTCCGCATCAGCGAGGACGACCTGAAGTTCTACAATGGCCAGTTGCAGCGGGTTGCCGAACCAGGGGAGTTCAATGTCCAGATAGGGCTGGATTCCCAGGCGGTGCAGCAGCAGAGCTTTGAATTGCTTTGACTGAAAAAGGCCGCCTGTTCCGGCCTTTTCGCGGGTAAAACCGCGCCTACAGGTGCTGCAGAGTCCCTGTAGGCGCGGGTTTACCCGCGAAGAGGCAGGCCCCGATCTCCCACCACCGGATCCGCCCCCGATGCCCTTTTCCTTTCGCGCCCTGCGTCTGGGGCTGATCACCCTGCTGATCGTGCTGGGTACCGCACTCAGCGCCGGCTGGGCCATGCACCAGGCCAAGCGCCAGGCCATGGAAGACGACGCCAAGCGTGCCAGTCAGCAACTGGGCCTGTACGCCAACGCACTGCACACCCTGATCGATCGCTACCGTGCCCTCCCCGCCGTGCTGGCGCTGGACCCGGAGCTGATCGCAGCCTTGCGCGGCCCGGTCGACGAAAAGGTTCAGAACGCCCTGAACCTCAAGCTCGAACGCATCAATGGCGCCGCCAATTCCTCCACCCTCGAGCTGCTCGACCGCACCGGGCTGGCCATTGCCGCCAGCAACTGGCGGCTGCCCAGCAGCTACGTCGGCTCCAACTACGGTTTCCGCCCCTACTTCAAGCAAACCCGCAACCAGGGCAGTGGCCGCTTCTATGCCGTGGGCGTGACCAGTGGCGTGCCGGGCTACTTCCTCGCCAGCGCGGTGAACGACGAGCATGGCCGATTCCTTGGCGCCATGGTGGTGAAGCTGGAGTTCCCCGAGCTGGAACGCGAATGGCGACAGGGCAACGATATCCTGTTGGTCAGCGACGCCCGCGGCATCACTTTCATCGCAAACCAGGATGGCTGGCGCTACCGCGAACTTCAGCCGCTCAGTGGCGCCGACCGTGCCGAGCTGGCCGAAACCCGTCAGTACGACAAGCAACCGCTGGTGCCGCTACACCATCAGGTGCTGACGCGGTTTGCCCCCTACAGCACCCTTAGCCGCGTGCAAGGCCCCGAGGGTAGTACCGAGTACCTGTGGGAAAGCCTGCCGCTGGAAGGCGAAAACTGGACCTTGCACCTGCTGCGCAAACCGCAGGTCGCTGCCGACGGCCGTAATGCCGCGCTTGGCGCCGCCGCCGTCTGGCTGAGCCTGGTGTTCGCCGCCCTTTTCGTCAGCCAACGCCTGCGCCTGGCACGCCTGCGCCAGCGCAGCCGGCAAGAACTCGAACGCCAGGTCGAAGAACGCACCCGCGAGCTGCGCACTGCCCAGGAAGGCCTGGTGCAATCAGCCAAGCTGGCCGCACTCGGGCAGATGTCGGCGGCCATGGCCCACGAAATCAACCAGCCGCTGACCACCCAACGTATGCAGCTGGAAACCCTGCGCCTGCTGCTTGACCATGGTCGCCATGACGAAGCGCGGCAAGCGCTGGAGCCACTGGAACAGATGCTCACGCGCATGGCAGCACTTACCAGCCACCTGAAAACCTTTGCCCGCAACAGCCCGATGGGCCTGCGCGAACGCCTTGACCTGGCAACCGTGGTCGACCAGGCCTTGCACCTGCTGGAAGCGCGCCTTCGCAACGAGGAAGTGGAAGTGGCTCTGTACCTGGCACGCCCGGCCTGGGTACGCGGGGATGCCATCCGCCTGGAGCAGGTGCTGATAAACCTCCTGCACAATGCACTCGACGCCATGCTCGACAAGCGTTACAAACGCCTGGAGATCCGCATCGAACCCGACGGGGAGCTATGGCGCCTGAGTGTGCTCGACTCGGGTGGCGGCATTGCCGAAGCCGACCTGGCCAAGGTCTTCGACCCGTTCTTCACCACCAAACCGGTGGGGGAAGGGCTAGGGCTGGGCCTGGCCATTTCCTACGGCATCGTCCACGAGGCCGGCGGCCAGCTGCGGGCCGAAAACCTGCCTGGCGGCGCGCGCCTGAGCCTTACCCTGCCCCGTGACCTGGAGCCTGTATGTTGAATTCGGTGATCGTCGTCGATGATGAAGCCAGTATCCGCACTGCTGTCGAGCAATGGCTGAGCCTGTCTGGCTTCAGCGTGCAGTTGTTCGCTCGCGCCGAAGCGTGCCTGGCACACCTGCCGCAGCACTTCCCTGGGGTGATCATCAGCGATGTGCGCATGCCGGGCATGGATGGCCTGCAATTGCTCGAACGCCTGCAGGCGAACGACCCCGACCTGCCCGTGATTCTGCTGACCGGTCACGGTGATGTACCGATGGCGGTAGAAGCCATGCGCATGGGGGCCTATGACTTCCTGGAAAAACCCTTCACGCCGCAAGATTTGCTGGGCAGCCTGCGCCGCGCCCTTGAAAAACGCCAGCTGGTGCTTGAGAACCGCCGGCTCCACGAGCAGGCCGACCTCAAGTCACGCCTGGAAGGCACGCTGCTGGGCATGTCCCAGGGCCTGCAACAGCTGCGCCGGCAAGTGCTGGACCTGGCCGGCCTGCCGGTGAACGTGCTGATCCGCGGTGAAACCGGCAGTGGCAAGGAGCGGGTGGCCCGCTGCCTGCACGACTTCGGCCCCCGTGCCGCCAAGCCCTTTGTAGCCCTTAACTGCGCGGCCATCCCCGAGTCGCTGTTCGAGGCCGAACTGTTCGGCCATGAGAGCGGCGCCTTCACGGGCGCCCAGGGTAAACGCATCGGCAAGCTGGAGTATGCCAACGGTGGCACCGTGTTCCTCGACGAAATCGAGAGCATGCCCCTGGCCCAACAGGCCAAGCTGTTGCGGGTGATACAGGAGCAGAAACTGGAGCGCCTGGGGGCCAACCAGAGCATCAGCGTCGACCTGCGCATCATTGCTGCGACCAAGCCTGACCTGCTCGAGGAGGCTCGTGCCGGGCGCTTCCGCGAAGACCTGGCCTACCGCCTGAACGTCGCCGAATTGCACCTGGCACCGCTGCGCGAGCGGCGGGAGGACATTCCGCTGCTGTTCGAACACTTTGCACGTGCTGCCGGTGAAAAGCTTGGTCGCGCGGCCCCGCCGCTATCGGGTGCACAGCTGGCCCAGCTGCTGTCACATGACTGGCCTGGCAACGTGCGTGAACTGGCCAATGCGGCGGAGCGGCATGCGTTGGGGCTGGGTTCGCCAAACATCGAGGTGGCACCTGCCGGGCAGTCGCTGGGCGAGCAGATGGAAGCATTCGAGGCGCAATGCCTGCGTGCGGCCTTGCGTCAACATGGGGGCGAGATCAAGTCGGTGATGGAGGCCTTGCAACTGCCGCGGCGCACGCTTAACGAGAAGATGCAACGGCATGGGCTGGTGCGCGAGGATTTTATTGGGCAGGCATGAGCGGAAATCCGCTTATGACCAAGACCTGGTAGGCAAAAAACCGCTCATGACGTCGAGGTTTTGGACTGCTTTGCAGCCCTTCGCGGTCAAGCCCGCTCCTGCAAAGGGCGGCGCAACACCCACTGCTGTGCCGGCTCGGGCTATTTGATGCCCTCAAATGAATCAGCCCGCACCCATTTGGCACACCTTCTGCAATTGCCTTGGCAAGCTGCGCCACGGCGCGCTCCACAAAAACAACGAGAAGGTATCCCTGATGGATAACGCCACCTCCCTGCCTGCCGGGGCGGCCACCGCGCCTGCCGCAGAAAAAACCACCGCCAGCCGCTTGAAGTCGATTTTCAGCGGGTCCATCGGCAACATGGTCGAATGGTACGACTGGTACGTCTACGCCGCATTCTCGCTGTACTTCGCCAAGGCCTTCTTCCCCGCCGGCGACTCCACCGCACAACTGCTCAATACCGCTGCGATCTTCGCCGTGGGCTTCCTGATGCGCCCGATCGGTGGCTGGCTGATGGGCCTGTACGCCGACCGCAAGGGCCGCAAGGCCGCGCTGATGGCGTCGGTCCTGCTCATGTGTGCAGGCTCGCTGGTCATCGCCCTGACCCCGGGTTACGAAACCATCGGCGTCGCCGCACCTGTCCTGCTGGTCATCGCGCGCCTGCTGCAGGGCCTGTCGGTGGGTGGTGAATACGGCACCTCGGCCACCTACCTCAGCGAAATGGCCAGCAAGGAGCGCCGTGGTTTCTTCTCCAGCTTCCAGTACGTGACCCTGATCTCCGGCCAGCTCATCGCCCTGGCGGTACTGATCGTCCTGCAACAGACCCTGACCACCGAGCAGTTGTACGCCTGGGGCTGGCGCGTGCCGTTCGTGATCGGTGCGCTGTGCGCGGTGGTGGCCCTGTACCTGCGTCGCGGCATGGAAGAAACCGCCTCGTTCACCAAGAAGGAAAAGGCCAAGGAAAGCCTGATGCGCACCCTGCTGCGTCACCCCAAGGAGCTGATGACCGTCGTCGGTCTGACCATGGGCGGCACCCTGGCCTTCTACACCTACACCACCTACATGCAGAAATACCTGGTCAACACCGTGGGCATGAGCATCAGTGACTCGACCACCATCTCGGCCGCCACGCTGTTCCTGTTCATGTGCCTGCAGCCGGTGATCGGTGGTCTGTCCGACAAGATTGGCCGCCGTCCGATCCTGATCGCTTTCGGTGTGCTCGGCACCCTGTTCACCGTCCCCATCCTCAGCACCCTGCACACCATCCAGACCTGGTGGGGTGCGTTCTTCCTGATCATGGCCGCCCTGATCATCGTAAGCGGCTATACCTCGATCAACGCCGTGGTCAAAGCCGAGCTGTTCCCTACCGAGATTCGCGCCCTGGGCGTTGGCCTGCCGTATGCCCTGACGGTGTCGATCTTCGGTGGCACCGCCGAATACGTGGCCCTGTGGTTCAAGAGCGCTGGCATGGAGAGCGGCTTCTACTGGTACGTCACCGCCTGTATCGCCTGCTCGCTGCTGGTTTACGCGACCATGAAAGACACCAAGCAGCACTCGCGGATTACCACTGAGTAACGCTGGCCTGGCAGTACTAAAAGGGGCGCTCCATTGCATGGAGCGCCCCTTTTCTATTCAGACTTTTCCTTCTTAACGCCCTATTAATTCCACCTTGGCAAGCTGCAATGGCTGGCAGAACGTTGGCGCCCGCGCGAACGCTCCCAAGCCAGCCTTGCGGCCTGAAGCACGACATACGCGCCCAAATACATCGAACAAATGGATTATTTAGCACTATTTTTTGCTCTTTTTAATCAAATTATTCGGCGTAGGATTAAACCCATAGAAACAAACAACTCACAAACCCCTGGAGCAACGACCATGAAAAACAAACTGATCCTTACCCTGGCCCTCTCGGTTTTCGCAGCTGGCGCCTTCGCCGAAGATGGCTTCGACCGGACCGACGCTCACACCTTTGCCGCGGTTCAAACCCAGTCAGCCAGCTACGCTGAAGACGGCTTCGACCGCACCGGCGGCCAGCGCTTCGCCGAAGACGGCTTCGACCGCACCGGTGGCCAACGCTTCGCTGAAGACGGCTTCGACCGCACCGGTGGCCAACGCTTCGCTGAAGACGGCTTCGACCGCACCGGTGGCCAACGCTTCGCTGAAGACGGCTTCGACCGCACCGGTGGTCAACGCTTCGCTGAAGACGGCTTCGACCGCACCGGTGGCCAACGCTTCGCTGAAGACGGCTTCGACCGCACCGGTGGCCAACGCTTCGCTGAAGACGGCTTCGACCGCACCAATGCGCACCGCATCAGCTGATACCTGATTGCGAGCACCCAGCCCGGCTTCGGCCGGGCTTGATCATTTGCAGGCGAGCTCAGGCTTGGCACACTAGGCACCTTGTCCATCAGGAGGTAGGGCCAACAAGCCCAGCACAGATGTATTACTACGAACCCGCCAAAGGCCACGGCCTGCCGCACGACCCGTTCAATGCCATCGTCGGTCCCCGCCCGATCGGCTGGATCTCCTCTCAGGACCGCGAAGGCCGCCTGAACCTGGCGCCTTACAGCTTCTTCAATGCGTTCAACTACATCCCGCCGATCATCGGTTTCTGCAGCGTCGGGCGCAAAGACAGCCTGAACAACATCGAGCAGACCGGTGAGTTCGTCTGGAACCTGGCCACCCGCCCACTGGCCGAGCAAATGAACCTGAGCTGCGCACCGGTCGCTGCCGAAGTGAACGAATTCGAATTGAGCGGCCTCACTGCCGCACCGTCTAGCATCGTCAAGGTGCCGCGCGTGGGTGAAACGCCGGTAGCCTTCGAGTGCAAGGTCAGCCAGATCGTCCAGCTCAAGCGGGCCGACCAGGAACAGGTGCCCAGCTGGCTGATCCTTGGAGAAGTGGTGGCGGTGCACATTGCCGAGCACCTGTTGAACAACGGCATCTACGATACCGCTGCCGCCGAGCCAATCCTGCGTGGGGGTGGCCCGGCGGATTATTTCGAGCTGGGCAACCTGTTCAAGATGGCCCGACCGCCGGCCTGATCACCAGACCAGCTCACCCTCTTCGCTGACGCCCTGCAGGCGTTGCAGCTCGGCGGTGGCCGCTTCGTCGGCGGCCACGGCGCCCTTGAACACCTGCCCGTCGAGAACCTTGTGAAAGCGCGGCGCGCCGCCCATGCCCAAGGCTTTGACCGCGATGGCTGCGTTATAGCCGCCACCTTCCACCGGCACCATCGCCGATACCGCTTCGAAATGAGTGAATTCCCTACGTGCCATGTTGCTGTCCGCGTGATTGAACAAGGGCGTCACTTTACCTCATTCACGCTCAATCGAAGGTATGCAAGTCCAGGCTGCTGACCACCTGGGCCTGCACCAGCTCACCGAACACCTCCAGTGTCGGCGAAGCAAAGTAACCACTCATCGCCTGCTGGTCCTGCCAGCTTCCGCTGAGCAACCACAGGTCAGCATCAGCCTGAGAACGCTGCACGGTAAAACTCAGGCAACCCGGTGTACGCAGCGAGGGCTCGAGCAGGTCACGCAGGCGCGCGCCCAGCTCTGCCGAGCGCCCGCTGCTGGCACGGATGAAAGCAAGGTGGGTGACCGGTTGTTTAAGGGTCATTGCACAATCTCCTTGAAGCAGGCGGACGGAAAAGCCAGGCTGCCAAGGTTAGGCGCTCACCCGCGCGGCGCGTTAGGCCATTACTGCATGTCGATTGCCTGATCCTGCTGCGCGGCAGGATCAGGCAATCCACATGCAGCTTTCGACTAGCGCCCGTCTTTGCTCAAACCTATGCTGCGTCGGTCAGCAGAGGAAAGCCATCATGACCACCGCCACGTCCACCGAACCGACCCTGGAACTGCAGCGCCTGGAGCTGGCCGAGCTGATCAACCGCCACGCGGGCGAGCCCTATGGCCCAGCATCGGCCATCGATGACCTGTACCTGGTGCGTTACACCGAAAATGTGCGTTCTGTACCCACCCTGGCGCAGCCTGCCCTGTGCATCCTTGCCCAGGGCAGCAAAAGCCTGTTCCTGGGTGACGAGCAGTACGCCTACGACCCACTGCATTACATGGTCGTTTCGGTGACCTTGCCACTCAGCGCCGTGAGGCTGGATGCCAGCCCCGAGAACCCAAGCCTGGGCCTGCGCATGGACCTGGACCCGGCGGAGATCAGCCAACTGATCGCCGAGAGCGGTCCGATGCTGGTACCCAATAGGCCTTCCGGCCGTGGTTTGTATGTGGAAAGGACAGATGCCGCGTTACTCGATGCCCTGCTGCGGTTGCTGCGGCTGCTGGACACCCCCCGCGACATCGCAATGCTGGCGCCGCTGTTCCGCCGCGAGATTCTCTACCGCCTGCTGCGTGGGCCGCAGGGTTACCGGCTGTATGAAATTGCCTTGGCCAACAGCCAGACCCACCGGGTTTGCCAGGCCATCACTTGGCTCAACAACAACTTCCAACAACCGCTGCGTATCGAGGACCTGGCCCGTGAGGTCAACCTCAGCACCTCGACCTTGCACCACCGCTTCAAGGCCGTGACCTCGATGAGCCCGCTTCAGTACCAGAAGCAGCTGCGCCTGCAGGAGGCGCGGCGGCTGATGTTGAACGACGGGCTGGAGGCGGCGGTGGCGGCTTATCGGGTGGGTTATGAAAGCCCGTCGCAGTTCAGCCGTGAATACAGCCGGCTTTACGGCGCGCCGCCGATTCGTGATGTGGCTCGGTTGCGGGCTACTGCGGTCTGAAGCTCAACATTCGCCTGCACCGGCGCTTTCGCGGGTAAACCCGCTCCTACAGGTTTTTGTACAGATGCGAAAATTGCGCGCTGCCTGCAGGCACGAGAGGCCGATACAGGCAATCGCAATGCTTCAACCCAATACCGCGGCCTGCCACTGATTCTGGTCCACCTGAATCAAGGTCGGCCCCTTGCGCTCCACCGCTTGCCCGAGCGCGGCCTGCAATTGGGCGATATCGGCCACGTTCTCTGCTGCCGCGCCCAACGCCCGCGCCACGCCGATGAAATCCGGGGTATGGATATCCACCCCGACCGGCTCGATCGCCCGATTGACCATGTATTTCTTGATTTCCTCGTACCCCTGGTTATTCCACAGCAGTACGATCAGCGGTACCTGCGCCTCCACTGCACTGGCCAGTTCCGGCAGGGTGAACTGCAAACCACCATCACCAATCAGGCACACCGCCGGAGCGCGTTCGACGGCCTGCTCGGCACTGCCCAACCAGGCGCCCATGGCTGCTGGCAACGCGTAACCCAAGGTGCCGTAACCGGTCGAGGCGTTGAACCAGCGGCGTGGCTGCTCCATGTCGAGTGTCAGGTTGCCGGTGTACACAGGTTGGGTCGAGTCGCCCACCAGAATCGCATTCGGCAGGCGCTCCAGTATGGCGCTCAGCAAACGCGTCTGGCTCAGGGTGGGCTGGTCCCAGTCTGCCGCCAGGACCTTGCGCAGGTCGGCCACGCGGGCCACGCCCCAAGTGCTTTCGTGCACTGGCTGCGGCTGGGCTTGCAAGGCACCGAGCAGCGCTTCGGCTGCCAGCTCGGCATCGGCTACCAGCGCCAGCTCCGGCAGATAATTGCGCACGGTCTGGTCCGGGTCGATGTCAATGCGCAGCAGACTGCCCGGGATCTCGAAGCCACCCTTGAAGGTCACGTCATAATCGGTTTCGGCCAGTTCGGTGCCGATCGCCAGCACCACGTCAGCCTCGGCCACCAGCGCCCGTGTGGCCGGTAACGACTGGGTCGAGCCGATCTGCAATGGGTGGCTGGCAGGCAGCAAGCCTTTGGCATTGATGGTCAGCGCCACCGGGGCCTGAAGGTGTTCAGCAAGGCGTGCCAGCGCAGCGCCCGCAGCCAACGCCCCGCCACCGGCCAGAATCAGCGGCCGACGTGCACTGGCCAGTCGCTCAGCCATCTGCGCCACGGCCTGCGGTGCAGCCCCAGCCCGACTGCCACGTACAGGGCGGCCCGGCAGCAGGAAGTCGGCCGGTTCAACCAGCACATCGAGCGGGATTTCGATATGCACCGGGCGTGGCCGGGCACTGTCGAACACGGCAAATGCCCGGGCCAGCACCTGCGGCAAGTCGGCTGCACTCATCAAGGTGTGGGAAAACGCCGCCACACCCGATACCAGCGCGGCTTGGTTGGGCAGCTCGTGCAACTTGCCACGGCCACCGCCCAGTTGGTCACGGGACTGCACGCTGGAAATCACCAGCATCGGGATCGAGTCGGCATAGGCCTGGCCCATGGCAGTGGTGATATTGGTCATGCCCGGGCCAGTGATGATGAAGCATACCCCGGGTTTGCCGCGGGTGCGCGCATAGCCGTCAGCCATGAACCCGGCACCTTGCTCATGACGCGGGGTGATGTGGCGAATGGAAGAGCCCGCCAGGCCACGATAGAGCTCCACGGTATGTACACCGGGGATGCCAAAGACATGATCGACGCCATAGCCTTCAAGGAGTTTGACCAGTACTTCGCCGCAGGTTGCCATCAGGGATCACCATGAATCTTGTTGGGGTATGCCCTTATTGGACCCAAGCCACGGCTATCGCCACAATGTAAAAAAACACATACTAGCCATGTCCTGTGATCATGGCTTACTGCAATGAAACGCCTCCCGCCCCTGCCTGCCCTGCACACGTTTCTGGTCACCGCCCAGCACTGCAACTTCACCCGCGCCGGGCAGCAGTTGCACATCACCCAGGGCGCTGTCAGCCGCCAGATTGCAGCCCTCGAAGAACACCTCGGTTATGCCCTGTTCAAGCGCGAGGCGCGTGGGTTGAGCCTGACCCGTGAAGGCCTGGACTGGCTGCCGCGGGTGCAGCAGGTGTTCGCCCTGATCGAACAAGGGGTGCGCGAGGTGGGTGAGCACAGCACTACCCTGCAGCTCAAGGCACCCACCTGCGTGATGCGTTGGCTGCTGCCGCGCCTGATGGAGTGGCAGGCACTGCGCCCGGACGTACCGGTGGAGCTGACCACGACCGTGCAGCACGGGGTGGATTTGCGCCGTGAGGGCTTCGATGCGGCAGTGGTCTATGGCGATGCGCCGAACCACGGGCTGCAGGTGCGCAAGCTGTTCGATGAGCAGCTGACCCCGGTGTGCGCACCGTCACTGCGTGAAGGGCCAGTGCCGTTGCAGCAGGTGGAAGACCTGGCCAGGCACATGCTGCTGCATCCCTCGCGGGATGAACACGACTGGCGGTTGTGGTTGCAGGCGGCTGGAGTGACGCTGGCCACGCATGGACCCAAACAGCATTTCGAGACACTGGACATGGCGATGGCCATGGCCTCGCAGGGGACTGGGGTGGCGATCGGCGATTGGTCGCTGATTGGCGATGACCTGCGCGGTGGGCGGTTGTGCATGCCGTTTGCGCTGAAGGTGCTGACAGGCAAGGGATATTACCTGGTGAGCCAGGCCAGGAGCTTGCCGCCGGGGTTGCTGGAATTGCTGGACTGGCTGGAGGGCCAGGCCAGCCTGTGACGGCCCTTTCGCAGGCGACTCAATAGCCGACTGTGAACCGTTGCCGCGAGTGTTTCGGCTTCTCCAGCTCATCCAGCATGGCAATCGCATAGTCGGCAAACGTGATCCAGCTCTTGCCGTCCGCACCGATCAACAGATGATCCTTGCCCAGCGCATAGTGACCTCTGCGCTCACCCTCAACGAACTCGGCCGAAGGCGAGAGGAAGGTCCAGTCCAGGTTCGGCTCGCGCCGCAGCGCCTCCAGAAAACGCACGCCGGCACTGGCCTCGGCTTTATATGCCTCCGGGAAATCCGGGCTGTCGATCACCCGATGCCCTGACGGCAGCAACAAGCTACCGGCGCCACCCACCACCAGCAGGCGCTTGACCCCGGCGCGCTTCACCGGCTCGATGATGGCGTGCGGCTGCATTGTCGAGAAATGCGCGGCACTCAACACAGCGTCCATACCTGCGACGGCTGCTTGCAGGGCCGCGCTGTCCGTGGCATCCAGCGACTTGACGGTCACACCCTCACGCCCTTCAAGCGTGGAAGGGTCGCGGGCAATGGCCAGTACACGGTGACCACGGCGCAGAGCCTCTTCCAGCAACTGGCTGCCAGCGCGGCCAGTGGCACCGATGATTGCGATCTTGCTCATGAAATACTCTCCATCAGTTGAACGAAATGACTGCCCTTGGCGACCTTCGCCGCCAGCGCCAGGGCTCTCGTCTGCCGGCTTCGGATAACGCCTTCCGGCAAACAATGCGCACAGCTTAGTTACCCGATTCGTCACAAAAAATGCGATGCTCAGACATAGTTTGTTTCTGAAATCGGGCAAATCATGGATCGCCTCAACGCCATGCGTGTATTCGTCACCGTCATCGACCTGGGCAGCCAGTCGGCGGCGGCGGACTATCTGCAGTTATCGCGGCCGGTCGTGTCGCGCTACCTGGCAGAGTTGGAAGACTGGGTTGGCGCGCGGCTGATGCAGCGGACCACGCGCAAGCTCAGCCTCACGGCAGCCGGCCAGGAAACCCTGCCTCGCTGCCGGCAACTGCTGGAACTGGCCGGCGACCTGCAGGCTGCCGTGCAGCAGCCGGAAGACGCGCCAAGGGGGGCGCTGCGTATCAGCGTCAGTACCTCATTCGGCCAGGACCAGGCACAGCTGGTGGATGCAGTGGCCGCCTATGTGCGGCGCTTTCCCGACGTGAAGGTAGAACTGCAGATGCTCGACCGCACCGTCAACCTGGTGGACGAGCGCATCGACCTGGCCATTCGCACCAGCAATGACGTGGACCCCAGCCTCATCGCCCGGCGCCTGAGCGTGTGCCGCTCGGTCGTGTGCGCGGCACCGGCCTACCTGAATGAGCGAGGCACGCCGCAACGGGTTGAGGAACTGAGCCTGCACAACTGCCTGACCCATGCCTATTTCGGACACAGCTTGTGGCATTTCGCGGTAGCCGGCCAGCAGGTCGCCGTCCCCGTATCGGGAAACATCAGTGCCAATGAGGTGATGACCCTGCAGAGGGCCGCGCTGGCTGGCGCAGGTATCGCCATGCTGCCAACCTTCCAGGCCGCAGACGCCATACGCCGGGGTGAACTGGTGCGTCTGCTGCCCGAGGCCAAACCGCGTGAACTGAACCTTAATGCGGTGTATACGTCGCGCAAACACATGCCGGCGACCTTGCGCAGCATGCTGGATTTCCTGGTACAGCGTTTCAAGGACGAGCCGGAGTGGGATCGGGATCTATACTAGTGGCGTACACCCCTATCGCTGTCACAGGAGGTGAGCACCATGGGCATCAAATCCAGAAGAGTCGCCCTTGTCATGGCCCTTACCGCAGTTACAGCGCTGTATGGCTCGGCCTGCTGGCGCGCCGAACTGCAACGCAGCCAGCCAAGCGTCGCCAATAGCTGCGAGCAGGCACATTGCGTGCCTCACAGTGCAACCTTGAGCGCCGTCCGTTGAATGGACGGCGCCCTGCCGATCACTCTTCGACGCTCATGTATTCCTTGGCCCAGCGAATGTAGTCTTCTGGCTGGGTATAGGTGTGCGAGAGTTCGGTGGCACTGAGGTTTTCCGACTTGTTCTGCCGACCACGCTGCAGCCGCAGGCAGTCGTAAGTGGCCTTGATCGCGGCAAAGTAAGCCGCATGGCCATCGACCACGATGCGCACGCCCAGACGCGCCAGGCGCTCGTCATCGCGCAGGTTCGGGTTGCCATAGGTGACCAGCATCAGCGGCACGGTCAGATGCTCGGCAATCTGCTCGAGCTGCTCGAAGTCCTTGACCCCGACCATGCAGATGCCATCAGCGCCCGCCTTCTGGTAGCTCTGGGTACGCACGATGATTTCTTCGGTGCTGATTACGCCCGCGTTGGTACGGGCAATGATCGACAGGGACGAATCGACCCGTGCCTCCAGCGCCGCGCGGATCTTGCCAACCCCCTCCTCGACCGGGATCAGATCGGTGGACTTGCGCCCGAACTGGGCAGGCAGCAGGGTGTCCTCGATGGTCAGTGCGGCCACACCGGCGCGCTCCAGTTCGATCACCGTGCGCATCACGTTCAGTGCGTTGCCATAGCCGTGGTCGGCGTCGGCCAGTACCGGCAGTTGCGCGACCCGACCAATGCGGGTGGCCTGCTCGACGAACTCGCTGAGGGTGATCAGAGCGAAGTCCGGAGCAGCCAGTACCTGCAACGAAGCGACCGAACCGCCGAGGATACCGACTTCGAAGCCCAGGTCTGCGGCAATGCGTGCCGACATTGGGTCGAACACCGAGGCAGTGTGGAAACAGGAACCTGAAGCGAGCAGCTCGCGGAAGGCAAAACGCAGATCTTGGTGGGAAGCCTTGGGCATGATCACTCCGCAAAAAAGTTGAAATTTGAACGGTAACTACCGACCCCTGTAATCGGGTCTACCTGACCTGTTCCAACCGTCGCCATCTGGGCGGTCATGCTCGACATGCAGGCAGAGGAATAAAAGGTGTGGGAGACAGCGGACTGAAAAACCTGCGGCAATATGCTGCACCAACCTGGTGCAAGCCCCGGATTTCAGCCTCTGTGGCATACCAACGATATCACGCAGCCATGCAGCACTGGATGAATGCGCCAATGCCGATCTTGCATAGGGGATGCAGATAGTACATAGGAAGCTACCTAACTCAGGTTACAATCCGAGGGCTTCTGTGAGAGCAGGCTTGCCCGCGAAGGGGCCGCCATAGACAAAACAAGGTATTCCCGTGACCGCCGCCCTGCCCCCCACCGCCCTGCGCAACGTGCTCACCGCCCTGATGCTGGCCATCTTCCTCGGCGCACTGGACCAGACCATCGTCGCCGTCTCGCTGCCGGCCATCTCGGCGCAGTTCAGCGATGTCGGCCTGCTGGCCTGGGTCATCTCCGGTTATATGGTGGCCATGACCGTGGCCGTGCCGATCTACGGCAAACTGGGCGACCTTTACGGCCGGCGCCGGATGATCCTCACCGGCATCAGCCTGTTCACCCTGGCCTCCATTGCCTGCGCCATGGCCCAGGACATGCCGCAACTGGTGCTGGCCCGGGTACTGCAGGGTATCGGCGCAGGCGGGATGGTCTCGGTGAGCCAGGCAATCATTGGCGACTTCGTGCCCCCGCGCGAACGCGGCCGCTACCAGGGCTACTTCAGCAGCATGTACGCCGCGGCCAGCGTGGCCGGGCCAGTGCTGGGCGGCTGGTTGACCGAGTACCTGTCGTGGCGCTGGGTGTTCTGGATCAACCTGCCGCTGGGGCTGGTCGCCTTGTGGGCCATTCGCCGTGCGCTCGCTGACATGCCAGTGCAGCGTCGTGAGGCACAGGTGGACTACCTTGGCGCCATGCTGTTGATTCTCGGCCTTGGCAGCCTGCTCCTGGGCATCACCTTGGTGGGCCAGGGCCACGCCTGGGCCGACCCGGCCGTGCTGGCGCTGTTCGGCTGCGCCCTGCTGGGCCTGGCGCTATTCATCGCCCACGAACGCCGCTGCCCGGAGCCGCTGCTGCCGCTCAGCCTGTTCGGCAACCGTGTGGCAGTGCTGTGCTGGGCGGTGATCTTCTTCGCCAGCTTCCAGTCCATTTCGCTGACCATGCTCATGCCCCTGCGTTTCCAAGGCATTACCGGCGCCGGTGCCGACAGCGCCGCCCTGCATCTGCTGCCGCTGGCCATGGGGCTGCCCATGGGCGCCTTCACAGGTGGCCGCATGACCAGCCGCACCGGGCGCTACAAGCCACAGATCCTGGCCGGTGCACTGCTGATGCCAGTGGCCATTTTCGCGATGGCACTGACCCCGCCGCAATCAGCGTTGCTCAGTGCGCTGTTCATGCTGCTGACCGGTATAGCCTGCGGGCTGCAATTCCCGACCTCCCTGGTGGGTACACAAAGCGCGGTGGCCAGCAAAGACATCGGCGTGGCCACCAGCACCACCAACCTGTTCCGTTCGCTGGGCGGAGCCATGGGCGTGGCATGCATGTCCAGCTTGTTGCTGGCACTGCTGCATCAGGGTGGTTTCGAACTGTCGGGTAATCCGTTGCTGGGGAGCTTGAAGGCCGCAGAGGTGGACCCGGTGACTCAGGGACGGTTGCTGGAAACGTTCCGGCAGCTGCTGATGGGGAGTGCGGTCGTCGCGGTGCTGGGACTGCTTGCGGCATTGGCCTTGCCCGACCGGCAATTGCGCGGCCGCTGAAGGCTACGCACTCGCTGCAAGAGCCGCCTTGTGCTGCGAACAGCCGCAGGGCGGACATGCCCTTAATACCCCCTTAACACAAAGGGGAAACACTCCCTCACAATCCTTAACAAAGTGTCATTTGCGCAGAGCCGGGCTCAAGCGCAGCATATCCAGCCCGGTGTCGACCCATTTTTCGACATCGCCCAGCAGATCGACACTGTCAGGCAGCAATAGCCAGCGCCCGATCAGGCCATCGACATAGGCAAACATGGCCACCGCCGCGCGCTCGACATCCAGCTCGCCAGGCAACTGGCCCCGGCGTACGGCATTGGCCAGCGCCAGGGTGATGCCCTTGTGGCAATCCAGCACCGCACTCTGGCGCTGCTGGCGAATTTCACACATGTCATCGGTGAACTCGCACTTGTGATGCAGGATTTCATTGATACGACGGGTTCGGGCATCGAGCACCAGCTCGTTGAACACTTGCAACAGCAGCTTGCGCATGCAGCCAAGCGGGTCGAGTTCATCCTCGCTTTCGCTCGCGCGCGCCAAATGGTCATGGGTCTCGCGCAGGCTGTCGAGCAACGCCTGCACCAGCTCGGCCTTGTTGTTGAAGTGCCAGTAGATCGCCCCCCGCGTCACACCCGCCAGTTCGGCGATGTCGGCCAGGGTGGTTCGCGCGACCCCGCGCTTGTAGAAGGCCCTTTCCGCCGCCTCGATGATCTGGGCGCGGGTTTCCTGGGCTTCTTCTTTGGTTCTACGGACCATGGCAGCACAACCTCATCTGGCCCGAACGCGCAGCGCGTGCGGGGACGCTCCGGGGGCACCTCTGCCGGGGCCTCTCGGATGAGCTAATCAAACGCTGCGGCTGTACCTGAGTACAACCCAGCAGTATTTACAAACAACCATGAATGTAAGTATATTCCTTAGCAAGCTATTTATCCACCGGATAGCATTTTTTCCAGATCAAGATCTCTTCCATTACTCTTGAGCGTCTCCCTGCTCCAGCGACCCGAGGATCCTCATGCAATTCAAGCCAGCCGTTACCGCTCTGGTTTCCGCCGTCGCCCTGGCAACCCTGCTCAGTGGCTGTAAGAAAGAAGAAGCAGCGCCCGCGGCGCAGGCTCCTCAGGTCGGCGTCGTGACCATCCAGCCGCAAGCCTTCACCCTCACCTCGGAATTGCCGGGGCGAACCAGTGCCTACCGCGTCGCCGAAGTGCGCCCGCAGGTCAACGGCATCATCCTCAAGCGCCTGTTCAAGGAAGGCAGTGAGGTCAAGGAAGGCCAGCAGTTGTATCAGATCGACCCTGCCGTGTACGAAGCCACCCTTGCCAATGCCAAGGCCAACCTGCTGGCTACACGCTCACTGGCCGAACGCTACAAGCAACTGATTGACGAACAGGCCGTCTCCAAACAGGAATACGACGACGCCAATGCCAAACGATTGCAGGCCGAGGCTTCGCTCAAGAGCGCACAGATCGACCTGCGCTACACCAAGGTTCTGGCGCCGATCAGCGGCCGTATCGGTCGCTCTTCGTTCACCGAAGGTGCACTGGTGAGCAACGGTCAGACCGACGCCATGGCCACCATCCAGCAGCTCGATCCTATTTATGTCGACGTTACCCAGTCCACCGCCGAGCTGCTCAAGCTGCGCCGTGACCTGGAAAGCGGCCAGTTGCAGAAGGCCGGCAAAAACGCCGCCTCGGTTCAGCTGGTGCTGGAAGACGGCAGCCTGTTCAAGCAGGAAGGCCGCCTGGAATTCTCCGAAGTCGCGGTCGACGAGACCACCGGCTCGGTGACCCTGCGCGCCCTGTTCCCCAACCCCGATCACACCCTGCTGCCAGGCATGTTCGTGCATGCGCGGCTCAAGGCCGGGGTCAACACCAACGCCATCCTGGCACCGCAACAAGGCGTGACCCGCGACCTCAAGGGCGCACCCACCGCCCTGGTGGTCAACCAGGAGAACAAGGTCGAACTGCGCCAGCTCAAGGCCAGCCGCACCTTGGGTAGCGACTGGCTGATCGAGGAAGGCCTCAACCCGGGTGACCGCCTGATCACCGAAGGGCTGCAGTACGTGCGCCCAGGCGTCGAGGTGAAGGTCAGCGATGCCACCAACGTCAAGAAGCCGGCCGGCCCTGATCAGGCCAACGCGGCGAAAGCAGACGCCAAAGCGGAGTAAACCATGTCGAAGTTCTTTATCGATCGCCCGATCTTCGCCTGGGTGATCGCCTTGGTGATCATGCTGGTCGGGGCCTTGTCCATCCTGAAGCTGCCGATCAACCAGTACCCCAGTATCGCGCCGCCGGCCATCGCCATCGCCGTGACCTACCCGGGCGCCTCGGCGCAAACCGTGCAGGACACCGTGGTGCAGGTGATCGAGCAGCAGCTCAACGGTATCGACAACCTGCGTTATGTGTCGTCGGAAAGTAACTCCGACGGCAGCATGACCATTACCGCCACCTTCGAACAGGGCACCAACCCCGACACCGCGCAGGTACAGGTACAGAACAAGCTGAACCTGGCCACCCCGCTGCTGCCGCAGGAAGTGCAGCAGCAAGGTATCCGCGTCACCAAAGCAGTGAAGAACTTCCTGCTGGTGATTGGTCTGGTCTCCGAAGACGGCAGCATGACCAAGGACGACCTGGCCAACTACATCGTCTCGAACATGCAGGACCCGATCTCGCGTACAGCGGGTGTAGGTGACTTCCAGGTGTTCGGTGCGCAGTACGCCATGCGTATCTGGCTCGATCCGGCCAAGCTGAACAAGTTCCAGCTGACCCCGGTCGACGTCAAGACCGCTGTGGCCGCACAGAACGTGCAGGTGTCTTCCGGCCAGCTCGGCGGCCTGCCAGCCCTGCCGGGCACCCAGCTGAACGCCACCATCATCGGCAAGACCCGCCTGCAAACCGCCGAGCAGTTCGAGAGTATTCTGCTCAAGGTCAACAAAGACGGTTCACAGGTGCGCCTGGGTGACGTCGCCCAAGTGGGCCTGGGGGGTGAAAACTACGCCGTCAGCGCCCAGTTCAACGGCAAGCCGGCTTCCGGCCTGGCGGTAAAACTGGCAACCGGCGCCAACGCCCTGGACACCGCCAAGGCACTGCGCGAGACCATCAAAGGCCTGGAACCGTTCTTCCCGCCGGGGGTCAAGGCGGTATTCCCGTATGACACCACCCCAGTGGTCACCGAGTCGATCAGCGGCGTGATCCACACCCTGATCGAAGCCGTGGTGCTGGTGTTCCTGGTGATGTACCTGTTCCTGCAGAACTTCCGCGCCACCATCATCACCACCATGACCGTACCGGTGGTATTGCTGGGTACCTTCGGCATCCTTGCCGCCGCGGGCTTCAGCATCAACACCCTGACCATGTTCGCCATGGTTCTGGCCATCGGCTTGCTGGTGGACGACGCCATCGTCGTGGTGGAGAACGTCGAGCGGGTCATGTCCGAGGAAGGCTTGCCGCCCAAGGAAGCGACCAAACGCTCGATGGAACAGATCCAGGGCGCCCTGGTGGGTATCGCCCTGGTGCTCTCGGCCGTACTGCTGCCCATGGCGTTCTTCGGCGGTTCCACGGGTGTGATCTACCGGCAGTTCTCCATCACCATCGTCTCGGCCATGGGCCTGTCGGTGCTGGTTGCGCTTATCTTCACCCCGGCGCTCTGCGCAACCATGCTCAAACCGCTGAAGAAGGGCGAGCACCACACCGCCAAAGGCGGCTTCTTCGGCTGGTTCAACCGCAACTTCGACCGCAGCGTCAACGGCTACGAGCGCAGTGTAGGCACCATCCTGCGCAACAAGGTGCCATTCCTGCTGGCCTATGCGCTGATCGTGGTCGGCATGATCTGGCTGTTCGCCCGCATCCCTACCGCGTTCCTGCCAGAAGAAGACCAGGGCGTACTGTTCGCTCAGGTGCAGACCCCGGCCGGTTCCAGTGCCGAGCGCACGCAGGTCGTGGTCGACCAGATGCGTGAATACCTGCTCAAGGACGAAGCCGATACCGTATCGTCGGTGTTCACCGTCAACGGCTTCAACTTCGCAGGCCGCGGCCAGAGCTCGGGCATGGCCTTCATCATGCTCAAACCCTGGGATGAACGCTCGAAGGAGAACAGCGTGTTCGCCCTGGCCCAGCGCGCCCAGCAGCACTTCTTCACCTTCCGTGATGCGATGGTGTTCGCCTTCGCCCCGCCAGCGGTGCTTGAACTGGGTAACGCCACCGGCTTCGACGTGTTCCTTCAGGACCGCGGCGGTGTCGGCCACGCGAAGTTGATGGAGGCGCGCAACCAGTTCCTGGCCAAAGCTGCGCAGAGCAAGATCCTCAGCGCCGTGCGACCGAATGGCCTGAACGATGAACCGCAGTACCAGCTGACCATTGATGACGAACGTGCCAGCGCCTTGGGCGTGACCATTGCCGACATCAACAACACCCTGTCGATTGCCTTGGGTGCCAGCTACGTCAACGACTTCATCGACCGTGGCCGGGTCAAGAAGGTGTACATCCAGGGCGAACCAAGCGCGCGGATGAGCCCGGAAGACCTGCAAAAATGGTACGTGCGCAACGGCGCAGGCGAGATGGTGCCGTTCTCCTCCTTCGCCAAAGGCGAATGGACCTATGGTTCGCCGAAGCTGTCGCGTTACAACGGTGTCGAAGCGATGGAAATCCTTGGTGCACCGGCGCCTGGTTACAGTACCGGTGAAGCCATGGCCGAGGTCGAGCGCATTGCAGGCGAGCTGCCGAGCGGTATCGGCTTCTCCTGGACCGGCATGTCCTACGAGGAAAAACTCTCCGGCTCGCAGATGCCGGCACTGTTCGCCCTCTCGGTGCTGTTCGTGTTCCTGTGCCTGGCGGCCCTGTACGAAAGCTGGTCGATCCCGATCGCTGTGGTGCTGGTAGTACCGCTGGGTATCATCGGTGCGCTGATCGCCACCAGCCTGCGCGGCCTGTCCAACGACGTGTACTTCCTGGTTGGCCTGTTGACCACCATCGGTCTTGCGGCGAAAAACGCCATTCTGATCGTGGAATTCGCCAAGGAGCTGCACGAACAAGGCCGCAGCTTGTACGACGCAGCGATCGAGGCGTGCCGCATGCGTCTGCGCCCGATCATCATGACCTCGCTGGCGTTCATCCTGGGCGTGGTACCGTTGACCATCGCCAGCGGCGCCGGCGCCGGCAGCCAGCACGCCATCGGTACTGGCGTGATCGGCGGCATGATCAGTGCGACCGTGCTGGCTATCTTCTGGGTACCACTGTTCTTCGTCGCAGTGTCGTCGCTGTTCGGCAGCAAAGAGCCGGAAAAAGACGTCACCCCTGAAAATCCACGTTATGAGGCTGGGCAATGACCAAGTCTTTGTTGTCCCTGGCGGTAACCGCTTTCATTCTTGGCGGCTGCTCGCTGATCCCTGACTACCAGACCCCAGAGGCGCCGGTGGCTGCGCAGTGGCCGCAAGGCCCTGCTTACTCGCCGACGCAATCGGCGGATGTTGCCGCTGCTGAACAGGGCTGGCGCCAGTTCTTCCACGACCCGGCGCTGCAACAGCTGATCCAGACCTCGCTGGTCAATAACCGCGACCTACGGGTCGCGGCGTTGAACCTCGACGCCTACCGTGCGCAATACCGCATTCAGCGCGCCGACCTGTTCCCGGCGGTTTCGGCCACCGGCAGCGGCAGCCGCCAGCGTGTCCCGGCGAACATGTCGCAAACGGGCGAATCTGGCATCACCAGCCAGTACTCGGCCACCTTGGGCGTCAGCGCCTACGAGCTGGACCTGTTCGGCCGCGTGCGCAGCCTGACCGAGCAGGCCCTGGAAACCTACCTCTCCAGCGAGCAGGCGCGTCGTTCCACGCAAATCGCCCTGGTAGCCAGCGTGGCCAACGCCTACTACACCTGGCAGGCCGACCAGGCCCTGTTCAAGCTGACCGAAGAAACGCTGAAGACCTACGAGGAAAGCTACAACCTCACCCGTCGCAGCAACGAGGTCGGCGTGGCCTCGGCCCTGGACGTCAGCCAGGCGCGTACCGCCGTGGAAGGCGCCAGGGTCAAGTACTCGCAGTACCAGCGCCTGGTCGCCCAGGACGTCAACAGCCTGACCGTGCTGCTGGGCACCGGCATTCCTGCCGACCTGGCCAAGCCGCTGGAGCTTGATGCCGACCAACTGGCCGAAGTACCGGCCGGCCTGCCATCGGATATCCTTCAGCGTCGCCCGGACATTCAGGAAGCCGAGCACCTGCTCAAGGCTGCCAACGCCAACATTGGTGCAGCCCGCGCAGCGTTCTTCCCGAGCATCAGCCTGACCGCGAACGCTGGTAGCCTGAGCCCCGACATGGGCCACCTGTTCTCGGGCGGCCAGGGCACCTGGCTGTTCCAGCCGCAGATCAACCTGCCGATCTTCAACGCCGGTAGCCTGAAAGCCAGCCTGGACTACTCGAAAATCCAGAAGGACATCAACGTCGCCAAGTACGAAAAAACCATCCAGACGGCCTTCCAGGAAGTCTCCGATGGCCTGGCGGCACGCAAGACCTTCGAAGAGCAGTTGCAGGCCCAGCGCGACCTGGTGCAGGCGAACCAGGACTACTACCGCTTGGCCGAACGCCGTTACCGCATCGGGATTGACAGCAACCTGACCTTCCTCGATGCCCAACGCAACCTGTTCAGTGCCCAGCAAGCGCTGATCGGAGACCGCCTGTCGCAGCTGACCAGCGAGGTCAACCTGTACAAGGCGCTTGGCGGTGGCTGGTACGAGCAGACCGGGCAGGCCAACCAGCAGGCATCGGTGGAAACACCGAAAGGCTGATCGGCCTTGTTACAGCGCAAGCCCACCCTTAGCGGTGGGCTTTGCTTTTTTAGTGCCTGTGCCGGCCAGTATCCCTGGTGATTCACCGTCGCAGCCACCACCGTATTCGCGGGTGAACCCGCTCCTACGCGGATCGTGTGGTGGACACATATCGGTGGTTGGGCGCAAGCCGTTGTAGGAGCGGGTTCACCCGCGAAGAGGCCGCCCCAGGAGAGTTATTAACCAACCGGAACATTCCGTTCGATTATCGCCCCGTTCCGTTTGCGGCGAATTGCCTCACCCCCGCACTACCCCGCACCATCCCCACCACGCAACGTTACCCAAGTTCATCAAAAACACCCGCACCTGCAGGCCCGATCCTGCAGTGCACCGGCTCGACCATAAAAACAAGAGATCCACGACAGATGAGCATTTCGCTACCCGCACGTCAGCTGCTGCCTGGCCTGTTGGCCATGTCCTGCGCCCTCCCCGCATTCGCCGCCAACGAAGGTGGTTTCATCGAGGACGCCAAGGCCACCCTCAACCTGCGCAACTTCTACATCAACCGTAACTTCGTCGACCCGGCCCACCCACAGGGCAAGGCCGAGGAATGGACACAAAGCTTCATCCTCGATGCCCGTTCCGGTTTCACCCAGGGCACGGTCGGTTTCGGCGTGGACGTACTGGGCCTGTACTCGGTCAAGCTCGACGGCGGCAAAGGCACCACCAACACCCACCTGCTGCCAGTGCATGACGACGGCCGCCCGGCCGATGACTTTGGCCGGCTGGGTGTGGCGCTGAAGGCCAAGCTGTCCGAAACCGAGCTGAAAGTCGGTGAATGGATGCCGGTACTGCCAATCCTGCGTTCGGACGATGGCCGCTCACTGCCGCAAACCTTCCGCGGTGGCCAGCTGACCTCCAGGGAAATCGCCGGCCTGACCCTGTACGCCGGCCAGTTCCGCGGCAACAGCCCGCGCAACGATGCCAGCATGGAAGACATGTCGCTCAACGGCAAAGCCGCCTTCACCTCCGACCGTTTCAACTTCGGCGGCGGTGAGTACACCTTCAACGACAAGCGCACCATGATCGGCCTGTGGGATGCCCAGCTCAAGGACATCTACCGCCAGCAATACCTCAACCTGACGCACAGCCAGCCGCTGGGCGACTGGACGCTGGGCGCCAACCTGGGCTACTTCATCGGCAAGGAAGATGGCGCCGAACGGGCCGGCAAGCTGGACAACCGCACCGCCTCCGCCTTGCTTTCCGCGCGCTACCAAGGCCACACCTTTTACGTTGGCCTGCAGAAGGTCAGCGGCGACGATGCCTGGATGCGGGTCAATGGCACCAGTGGCGGTACCCTGGCCAACGACAGCTACAATTCAAGCTTCGACAATGCCAAGGAGCGTTCCTGGCAGGTTCGCCATGACTTCAACTTCGCCACCGTCGGCGTACCCGGGCTGACCCTGATGAACCGCTATATCAAGGGTGACAACGTCACCGTGGGCAGCGTGGACGATGGCAAGGAATGGGCGCGGGAAACAGAGCTGGCCTATGTGGTGCAGTCGGGCAGCTTCAAGGACCTGTCGCTGAAATGGCGCAACTCGACCATGCGTCGCGACTTCAGCACCAACGCGTTCGATGAGAACCGCTTGATTGTGAGTTATCCGCTGAATCTTCTGTGACTCAATTGGCCTCTTCGCGAATAACCCCGCGAAGAGGCCAGACGCCCTCCCTTTTGAAAGCATCATTGGCAACAGCGTGATGAAAACCCTGCCATGAATTGCCCAGTGCGAGCTGCCGCCATTCGCTGAGCTGATGATGGTGGTGACTGCAGGCTATCCTGATCACTATCCGCTACAGGTGAAACAAAGCTGAACAGGGAGGCACAACAATGAAAACCCTCGTCGACCACCTGAGCCAATACGCCAACTACCACCGCGATCCACGCAACATCGCCACCCACTTCGTCGGCATCCCCATGATCGTGCTGGCAGTCACCATCCTGCTTTCACGCCCAGGCTGGGAGATAGCTGGCATGTGGCTGTCCCCTGCCCTGCTGGCAGCGGCGGCGTCTGTGTGGTTCTACTTGCGCCTGGACCTGCGCTTCGGGCTGGTGATGGGGCTGTTGCTGGGCCTGTGCCTGTGGGTCGGTGAGGCGCTGGCAGTGCAGTCGACAACGCTATGGCTCGGCGCCGGGCTGGGGACGTTCGTGGTGGGCTGGATCATCCAGTTCATCGGCCATTACTACGAAGGCCGCAAACCGGCATTTGTCGACGACGTGAGCGGCCTGATCATCGGGCCACTGTTCGTGGTGGCGGAAGCTGCGTTCATGCTGGGCCTGTGCCCGACCCTGAAGCGCGCCGTGGAAGCCAACGCCGGCCCGATTGCCATGCGGCAAAAAAAGGCATCGGTGTAAAGGCCATTCGCGGGCAAGCGCCCTGTTGCAGGGGCCTGCCCGTGATCACGGTTTACTGGCGAGACTCTACGCCAAGTTCATCCCACACCGACTCAGCCAGGTGGAACGTGGCATTGGCCGCCGGAATGCCGCAGTAGATCGCGCTCTGCATCAGCACTTCCTTGATCTCGTCGCGGGTCACGCCATTGTTGGCCGCCGCACGCAGGTGCAGCTTCAGCTCGTCGTTGCGGTTCATGCCGATCAGCATGGCGATGGTGATCAGGCTGCGGGTATGGCGCGGCAGCCCCGGGCGGGTCCAGATGTCACCCCAGGCGTGGCGGGTGATCATTTCCTGGAACTCGCCATTGAAGTCGTTGAGCTTCTCCAGGCTGCGGTCCACGTGGGCATCACCCAGCACTGCGCGGCGCACTTGCATGCCAGCGTCGTAACGTTGTTTCTCGTCCATGGTGTTGTCCTCAGTGAGCCAGCAGGAAATCGAGCACGCGGCGGCTGAAGGCCTCGCCAATCTCGACGTTGGACAGGTGCGCCGCCGGGAAGTCGACGTACTCGGCACCTTGGATACCGGCCTGCATGAAGCGGCCATGCTCAGGGGTGGTAACCACGTCTTCCGTACCGGCAACGATCAGCGCGGGCACCTGGATGCGGCCCAGTTGCTCACGATAATCAGCGTCACGTACCGCTGCACAGTTGCCTGCGTAGCCTTGCGGGCTGGTTTGCGCCAGCATCTGGCAGATACGCTGGGCCTGCTCCGCCTGTGCCTGGGCAAAGCCCGGGGTGAACCAGCGGGCGATGGAGGCATCGCGCAGGTCGACCATGGCCTGCTGGCCGCCTTTGAGTACCGTGTCGATACGGGTGTTCCACACCTCGTCATTGGCGATCTTGGCGGCCGTGTTGCACAGGGTCAGGCTGTGCAGGCGCTCACCTGCATGGATACCCAGCCACTGGCCGATCAGGCCGCCCATCGACAGGCCGACGAAGTGAGCCTTCTGAATGTCCAGGCCATCGAGCAGGGCCAGCACGTCGCGGCCCAGCTGTTCGATGCTGTAAGGGCCTTCAGTGACCAGCGATGCGCCGTGACCACGGGTGTCATAGCGCAGCACCCGGAAGTGCTGGCTCCAGAGCGGAATCTGGGTGTCCCACATGCCCAGGTCGGTACCCAGCGAGTTGGACAGGACCAGCACCGGGGCGTCATCCGGGCCATCGATCTGGTAATTCAAAACGCCATCGGCCAGTTGCAAGTGCGCCACAGCGGTCTCCTTCAGGCAGTGAAACGTTGATGTTCGGACACGGCGCGCGCCACCCAGACGCGGGCCTGGCCCAGGTAATGGGCAGGGTCGAGCAGACGATCGAGTTCTTCGCCAGACAGCTCGGCGCTGACCTGTGGCTCGTCACCCAGCACGGCACGCAGGTGCCGCTGTTCGGCCACCGCGCGCTGGCAGCATTGTTCCAGCAGGTGGTGGGCACGGTCGCGACCCAGACGCTGGGCGAGGACGATGCTCACCGCTTCGGCCAACACCAGGCCTTGGGTCAGGTCGAGGTTACGGCGCATGCGCGCGGCATCCACCTCCATGCCCTCGGCAATCACTTGAGCCTGGCGCAGGGCGCCAGAGACCAGGCAGCAGATATCCGGCAGGGTTTCCCACTCGGCATGCCATAGGCCCAGGCTGCGCTCGTGCTCCTGAGGCATGGCTGCGAACAGCGTCGACAGCAAGCCCGGCACGCGGGTCGCGGCACCGATCAACACGGCGGCACCCACCGGGTTGCGCTTGTGTGGCATGGTCGAAGAACCACCCTTACCCGGCGCAGAAGGCTCAAACACCTCCCCCGCCTCGGTTTGCATCAGCAAGCTGATATCACGGCCGAACTTGCCCAGGCTGCCGGCAACCAGGCCCAGTACCGAGGCAAACTCCACCAGGCGGTCGCGCTGGGTGTGCCAGGGCTGCTCGGGCAGGGTCAGCTTGAGCTGTTCGGCCAACGCTTCGGCCACCGGCATCGCCTTGCTACCCAGGGCCGCCAGGCTACCCGAGGCACCGCCGAACTGCAGGACCAGCAGGCGCGGGCGCAGTTCCTGAAGGCGCTGACGGTGGCGGGTCAAAGCACCCAGTACACCGGCCAGTTTCATGCCCAGGGTCACCGGGGTGGCGTGCTGCAACCAGGTACGACCCACCAAGGGCGTATCGGCGTGCTTCAAGGCCTGCTGCGACAGGGTCTCGGCCAGCTTGCCGAGGTCGGCCTCGATCAAATCGAGGGCATCGCGCAGCTGCAGAACCAGACCGGTATCCATCGCATCCTGGCTGGTGGCCCCAAGGTGCACATAGCGCTCAGCCTCAGGCACGCCGGTGGCGATCACCTTGCCCAACGCTTTCACCAGCGGAATGGCCGAGTTGCCCGCGGTGGCGATGGCATTGGCCAGCGCGCCAACGTCGTAGCGCTCGGCCTGGCATGCCGCCTCGATGGCCGCTACCGCGCTGTGCGGGACCAAACCGGCAGAGGCTTCGGCACGGGCAAGCGCGGCTTCGAAATCCAGCATGCCCTGCAGGCGGCCTCGGTCGGAGAAAATCTCGCGCATGGCCGGCGCGGTGAAATAGGCGTCGAACAGTTGGTTGCTCATGCAGCGTCCTTAATCATCATGGTGCAGGTACGCCGCCTGCTTCGGCAGGCGCAGGCTGAACAGGAAGGCAATCGCCATCATCGCCGTCACGTACCAATAGAAAGTGTTTTCCATCCCAAGGGTTTTCAGGCCCAGGGCCACATACTCGGCCGAACCGCCGAATGCTGCGTTGGCCACCGCGTAGGCCAGGCCAACACCCAGTGCACGCACCTGCGGCGGGAACATCTCGGCCTTCACCAGACCGCTGATCGAGGTGTAGAAACTCACGATACACAGGGCCAGGCTGATCAGCACGAAGGCCATGATCGGGCTGGTCACGGTTTTCAGCGCCATCAGCAGCGGCACGGTGCACAGGGTACCGAGGCCGCCGAACAGCAGCATCGAATTGCGCCGGCCGATACGGTCGGACAGCATGCCGAAGAACGGCTGCACCACCATGAACAGGAACAACGCCCCGGTCATTACGTAGCTGGCGTTCTTGGCGGTCATGCCCGCGGTGTTGACCAGGTACTTCTGCATATAGGTGGTGAAAGTATAGAAAATCAGCGAGCCACCCGCGGTGTAGCCCAGTACCGTGATGAACGCCGCTGCGTGATTGCGGAACAAACCTCCGATCGAACCTGCATCCTTGTCATTGCGGGCTTCGGCGCTACTGGTCTCGTGCAGCGAACGGCGCAGCATCAGCGAGATCAGGGCGGCGATGGCGCCCACCACGAAGGGAATGCGCCAGCCCCAGGCCCGCAGTTCATCTTCAGTCAGCAGCTGTTGCAGGATCACCACGACCAGGACCGCCAGCAACTGGCCGCCGATCAGGGTGACGTACTGGAACGAAGCAAAGAAGCCGCGCTGCCCACGCAGTGCTACTTCACTCATGTAGGTGGCCGTGGTGCCGTATTCGCCCCCTACCGACAGCCCCTGGATCAGGCGGGCCAGCAATAGCAGCGCCGGGGCCCAGGTGCCGATGGCATAGGTGGGCAGGCAGGCGATCATCAGCGAGCCGAAGCACATCATCAGCACCGAGATCATCAGGGAATTCTTGCGACCATGGCGGTCGGCGAGGCGGCCGAAGATCCAGCCACCAATGGGGCGCATCAAAAAGCCCGCGGCGAATACACCTGCCGTGTTCAATAGCTGCACGGTGGGGTCGTCGGAGGGGAAGAAGGCCGGGGCGAAGTAGATCGCGCAGAAGGCGTAGACGTAGAAGTCGAACCATTCCACCAGGTTGCCTGATGAGGCACCGACAATAGCGAAGATGCGCTTGCTGCGTTCTTCGCCGGTGTAATAGGTTGAGGTCATGACGGGTTTACTCCTGGAGGGTCCTAGGTAGTTCTAGACATACCTAGTAACACACTCGTTCCGCTATCGGGCTGGCAATGGGCCTTATGTCTCACAGGAGAGGCCTCTTCGCGGGGAAGCCCGCTCCCACAGGTGATTGCGTGGATCCCTGTTGGAGCGGGCTTCCCCGCGAAGAGGCCGGTACAGGTCAAACCCGCTCGATGGCCAACGCCAGACCTTGGCCGACACCCACACACATGGTCGCCAGGCCCTTGCGACCGCCACTCTTCTCCAGCTGGTGCAACGCAGTCAGTACCAGGCGTGCACCGCTCATGCCCAGGGGGTGGCCCAGGGCAATGGCACCGCCATTAGGGTTTACCTGGGGCGCATCGTCAGCCACACCCAGCTCACGCAGCACCGCCAGGCCTTGGCTGGCAAACGCTTCGTTAAGCTCGATCACGTCGAAATCACTTACCGCTATCCCCAGACGCTCGGTCAGTTTGCGCACCGCCGGCACCGGGCCAATGCCCATGACACGTGGCGCAACGCCGCCGCTGGCCATGCCCAGAACACGGGCACGCGGAGTCAGGCCGTGTTTCTTCACCGCTGCGGCCGAGGCCAGGATCATCGCCGCAGCACCGTCGTTCACGCCCGAGGCGTTGCCGGCGGTGACCGTCTTGTCCGGCCCGTTGACCGGCTTGAGCTTGGTCAGCGCCTCCAGCGTGGTTTCAGGGCGCAGGTGTTCGTCACGTTCGACGATGATTTCGCCCTTCTTGTGAGCGATACGCACCGGCACGATTTCTTCGGCAAAGAAGCCGGCAGCCTGCGCAGCGGCAGCCTTCTGCTGGCTGCGCAGGGCGAAAGCGTCCTGGTCAGCACGCGAAACCTGATAGTCGTCGGCCACGTTGTCGGCGGTTTCCGGCATGGAATCCACACCGTACTGGCTCTTCATCAACGGGTTGATGAAACGCCAGCCAATGGTGGTGTCTTCCAGCTTCATGTTGCGCGAATAGGCGCTTTCAGCCTTGCCCATGACGAACGGGGCGCGCGACATCGACTCGACGCCACCGGCAATCACCAGCTCCATCTCGCCGCTGGCGATGGCGCGGAACGCGGTGCCGACGGCATCCATGCCCGACGCGCACAGACGGTTCAGGGTGACGCCCGGGATGCTTTCCGGCAGGCCGGCCAGCAGCAGTGCCATGCGGGCCACGTTGCGGTTGTCTTCACCGGCCTGGTTGGCGCAGCCGAAGAACACTTCGTCTACCTGGTCCCACTGCACGCCAGGGTTGCGCTCGATCAGCGCCTTCAGCGGCACGGCTGCCAGGTCGTCGGCCCGCACGCTGGCCAGGGCGCCGCCGAAGCGGCCGATCGGGGTACGGATGGCATCACAGATGAATACGTCGTGCATCAGGCTTCTCCTGCCAGCTGGCCATGGTCAGCGGCGGTACGGGCGTCGAGGTCACGCATGGCGGACAGCTCGATTTGGGTGGGTTCGGAAATGGTCTGCGCGTGGCATTTGGAGGCTCCTGGTCAGGGTGCTTCGGTAAACCCAGATTAAGGAGACTGGTAGGTACCTTACAATCCGATAATCGACTATCTGTGCGATTAACGAACCATTTGTTGCGCAACTATCCACCCCACGCGCAGGGCAACTGTGCGCCCTGATTGCAGCACAACGCCGCCCCTGCGGGAGCGGCGTTGTGCTGTGAATGGGCCGCAACGCGGCCCTCGCCCTCAGGTTGCGTCGGCGTGGCTGACCAGCCCCTTGACGACCACTCCCACGGTCGCCAGCGCCGCCGGTACCAGCAACGCCGTCAGCACCTGCTCGAAGCTCCAGCCCAGGCCCAGCAGCGTTGCACCACTCCAGGCGCCGAGAATCGCACCAAAGCGGCCAATACCCAGCATCCACGATACGCCTGTGGCCCGGCCCTGGGTGGGATAGAAGCGCGCCGCCAGCGATGGCATTGCCGACTGCGCACCGTTCACGCACATACCCGCGACGAGCACCAGCGTGGCTAGCAGAGTGATGTTGCCCAGGCTCTGCCCCACTGCGTAGGCGAACACCCCGGCCAGCAGATAGAAAATGCCGATCACCTTGTGCGGATTGAAACGGTCCATGGCCCAACCCACGCCGACTGCACTTAGCACGCCGCCAAACTGGAACAGCGCGCCGATGAACGCGGCCTGTTCCATGCTCGCGCCGCTGTCACGCATCAGGGTTGGCAGCCAGCTGGTCAGGAGGTAGACGATCACCAGGCCCATGAAATAGGTCAGCCACAGCAACACGGTGCCCAAGCCATAGGTGCCAGAGAAGATCACCGCGAACACGTTGCGTGCAGCAACCGCCTTTTGCTCCGGCACGCTGAAACTGCCTGCCTCAGCCACCACTTGCGGCGCGATTGGCGACAAGGTCTTGCGCACCTTGTCGGTACCGCGGTTGCGCACCACCAGGAACCGCGCCGACTCCGGCAGCCAGACCATCAGCACCAGCGCCAGCAGCAACGGCAGCACGCCACCGATGACCAGCAGGCTGTGCCAGCCGTAGGCCGGGATCATCTTGGCGGAAATGAAGCCACCACCCGCCATGCCCAGGTTGAAGCCACAGAACATGCTGGTCACCAGCAGCGACTTGAGGCGCTCCGGCGTGTATTCGGACAACAGCGTGGTAGCGTTGGGCATGCCTGCACCCAGGCCCAGGCCCGTCAGGAAGCGCAGTACCAGCAACTGGTCGACGTTGGTGGCATAGGCCGAGGCCAGGCTGAAGCCACCGAACACCAGCACCGCCCCCACCAGCACGCCTTTGCGGCCGAAACGGTCAGCCAGCGGCCCGGAGCCCAGGGCGCCGAACACCATGCCGATCAACGCGGCACTCATGACCGGCCCAAGGCTGGCGCGGTCGATCCCCCACTCTTGCGACAGTGCCGGGGCGATGAACCCCATGGCAGCGGTGTCCAGGCCGTCGAGGAAGACGATCAGGAAGCACAGCAGCACGACCCGCCACTGATAGCGGGACAGCGGCTGCTGATTGATGAATGACTGAACGTCGAGGCTTTTGCCGACGTTGGTTTGCGCTTGGTTCATTATTGTTATCCAGAATGTGGGGCACAGTCAGGCCATTGCACGCGGGCATCCGGTACAAGGGCGATGATTGGGGTATATGGCCTGGGTCAGCCTGGATATAACGATACTGCATGCGGGTGCGGCCGCAGCAGCGAGGTGACAGTATTCATGAGTGAGTGCCTCTAGTGTTTTTCTTGTTCGGTCGGCTAGCCGACCGTTGCGAGAGACATTAATCAGCCGGCCGAGGTGACGCAATTCACCCGGCACGACACTGTGCGTTTATCGCACAGGAAACGGTTTTGCCTGTTCTGATCCGGGGCCGCAAAGTGCTCCCTGTGGTCTCAACCAAACAACTGGTGGCAAAGGTCCCGGCTGGCTGCCAGCAAAATCGGCAAGAACCGCTGCTCCAGTTCACTGCGGGTCACCCGCCCGACATGGGTACTGACGTTCAGCGCAGCCAACACCTGCCCCGAAGCGTCATACACCGGCACGGCAATCGATCGCAGCCCCTGTTCCAGTTCCTGGTCTACCACGCACCAGCCCTGGGCGCGCACCTGCTGGATGCAGGCGAACAACGATTCGGGGTCATTCAGGGTGCGGCTGGTGCGCGCCTTGAGGTCGGCACGTTCCAGGTACTCACGCAGGCTGGTGTCATCCATGGCCGCCAGCAGAATGCGCCCCATCGACGTGCAATAGGCCGGCAGGCGCCCGCCCACCGACAGATCGACCGAGATCAGCCGCTCGACCGTGGCCGAACGGGCTATATAAAGGATGTCGTCGCCCTCGAGGGTGGCCATGTTGGCCGCCTCATGCAGCTGGTCGCTGATGCGATCCAGGTACGGCTGTGCAGAAATTGCCAGCGGCGTCGACGACAGGTAGGCATGCCCCAGGGTCAGCACTTTGGGCAGCAGCGAATAGGTACGCCCGTCGGTGGTGGCGTACCCCAGCTTGATCAACGTGTGCAGGCAACGGCGCACCGCCGCGCGAGGGATTTCGGTACGGTGGCTGATCTGGGCGATGGTCAGGTGGCGCTTGCGCTCCTGGAATGCCTGGATCACGGCCAGGCCACGTGCCAGCGAGGTCATGAAGTCCGGGTCGCCGGTAAAGGCCTGGATGCGCTTGGCCGGGGAAGCCACGATCGGCGGCGCCATGGCAGCCGAAGCAGGTCGCGCCACCTCGGCATTGCCGGAATCGTTGCCCAGGGTTTCGTCACTCATCGCACACCTCAAAAAAAACACCGGTTCGTGCGATTATCGAACAAACGGCCGATAATCGCAATTGACCGCCGACACTTTTGCTTATACCTTTCCCATGCCACTTGTGGCTTCTTTGGAGAGACTGGTCAGGTACCCACCGTAGAAGTCCCCAGGCAACGGCCTCGCCTTTCGGCGAGGCCGTTTTTCATTACGGCCCGCCCTGACATTGCAACGAACTTCTATCCGCCATTCCTTTCAAACTTTGTACGAAAGGTCCCAACTGTTCGCGGGCACAATCTGCTACTTACGCCAGATGATGTCGGGGTTGCGTAAATTATCGATGTTCGGCGAATTATCGGTTGCTATAATCGATTGCGCAGGCCCTCCGCTTACCGTGGTCATTGAACCTTCCGCTTTATCAAGCCGTTGCGGCCAGCAAGGCAAAATGCATGTTGCACAATGCATGACAACAGTCATTACACTTATTTCAGGTACTGCACGTGACGAAAGATGAACTGCGCGCGGAACTCGAGCGCCAGGCTGAACGTTACAAGGATGTTTATGGTGGCGAAGTCACCACATACGCCGCACAACCGGATCCGGAACGCAAACCCTGGCGCAAGCGTGCCAGCGTTCGCGACCAGGCCTTCAGCCAGGAACTGGAACGCATCGAAAAAGAACTGCGCAGTGACAATCCCTGAGCCTCGGGGCCCTCTGCGCATCGTCGCCCGGCCTACCCGGGCGAGCTCGATCTTTACTGTCTGGCCGATGATGAAATGGAATCACACAAATTTCATACAGGCGTTTGAATTTTTGCGAAATGGATTTTTCTCAAGCTTTCGGCCTTTTTTCGCCCTATTTTGTGATTTTTAGCCGCTATTTACCTCCCGTACCGCCCCCCTCTGCATGGCGCGCTTGCACCATGAAGACTGTCATCTGCCTGTTACAGGTGCATCGATTGCCAAGGTTTTCTGGCATAATCCCGCCCCCCTAAGACCCGCCAGACAACCTTCATGATCGATTTATTCAGCGGACTGGATGCCTGGGTGTTGGTGAGCCTGCTGCTCGCCTTGACCTTCGTACTCGCCTTCGAGTTCATCAATGGCTTTCATGACACCGCCAACGCGGTAGCTACCGTCATCTATACCAAAGCCATGCCGCCGCACCTCGCCGTGTTCTTCTCCGGCGTGTTCAACTTCCTTGGCGTTCTGCTCGGCGGTGTAGGGGTGGCCTATGCCATCGTGCACCTGTTGCCGGTAGAGCTGCTGATCAATGTGAACACCGGCCACGGCCTGGCCATGGTCTTCTCGTTGCTGGCTGCGGCCATCACCTGGAACCTGGGCACCTGGTACTTTGGCATCCCCGCCTCCAGTTCGCACACGCTGATCGGCTCCATCCTCGGTGTCGGCCTGGCCAACGCCCTGATCAACGACATTCCGCTGGGCGACGGCGTCAACTGGCAGAAAGCGATCGATATCGCCATGTCGCTGGTGGTCTCGCCAATGGCCGGCTTCGCCGTTGCTGCCCTGGTGCTGATCGGCCTGAAATGGTGGCGCCCGCTGTCGAAGATGCACAAAACCCCGGAACAGCGCCGCAAGCTCGACGACAAGAAGCACCCGCCCTTCTGGAACCGTCTGGTCCTGGTGGTTTCCGCCATGGGCGTGAGCTTCGTGCACGGCTCCAACGACGGCCAGAAAGGCATCGGCCTGATCATGCTGGTGCTGATCGGTATTGTCCCGGCCAAGTTCGTACTCGACCTGAACAGCACCACCTACCAGATCGAACGTACTCGCGACGCCACCCTGCACATGAGCCAGTTCTACCAGCGTAACGCTGCCACCCTGGGCGAGTTCCTGGCACTGGGCAAGGCCAAGGCCAGCGACCTGCCGGAGCAGTTCAGTTGCAACCCGCAGCAGACCGAGCCGACCATTGCTGCGCTGCAGACCTCACTGAAGGGCGTGACGGACTACCACAGCCTCGATGCCGAGAAGCGCGTTGAAGTGCGCCGCTATCTGTTGTGCCTGGATGACACGGCGAAGAAGGTTGGCAAGCTGCCAGGCCTGGACGCCCGTGAAAAGTCCGACCTTGAAAAACTGCGCAAAGACCTCACCGCCACCACCGAATACGCCCCGTTCTGGGTGATCGTGGCCGTCGCCCTGGCCCTTGGCCTGGGCACCATGGTTGGCTGGAAGCGCGTGGTGTTGACGGTGGGCGAGAAGATCGGCAAACAAGGCATGACCTATGCCCAAGGCATGTCGGCACAGATCACCGCAGCCTGCGCCATCGGCATGGCCAACGTATTCGCCCTGCCGGTATCGACCACCCATGTGCTGTCGTCCGGTGTGGCCGGCACCATGGTCGCCAACAAAAGTGGCCTGCAAGGCGGCACCGTGAAGACCATCCTGCTGGCATGGGTCCTGACCCTGCCTACCTCGATGGGCCTGGCGGCCGGCCTGTTCTGGCTGGCGTCCAAAGCCATTGGCTGAGTGACACCGCAATGAATGAAGGCGCCCTCGGGCGCCTTTTTCATAGCCGTTATGCCTGCCGAAGCAGCCTTGTGCTACCAAGGGTATGGGCGCGGCGCAGGAAGACTACCTTTTCTTGCCCCCTAACAACGACCCCATCAAGCCGCGCACCAACTGCCGCCCCAACTGGTTGGCCGCCTGGCGCACTGCCGACTTGATCGCCTGCCCCGCTGCACTCTGCAAGAACTCACCCGCCTTGTCGGCAAAACTCTCTTCATCCGCCTTCGGTTGTGGCGCCGGCTCCACCGGCTCGCCCTTACGCTGGCTCAGCATTTCATAGGCAGACTCACGGTCCACCGGTTTGTCATAGCGCCCCGACAATGGCGAAGCCGCAATCAGCGCACTGCGCTCAGCCGCACTCAGTGGCCCGATACGCGACTGCGGCGGTGCAACCAGCACCCTCTGCACCATGGCCGGCGTGCCCTTCTCTTGCAACGTACCCACCAGCGCTTCGCCAATACCCAGTTCGGTCAGCACCGCCAGGGTGTCGAACGTCGGGTTGGGGCGGAAACCATCGGCTACCGCCCGCAGCGACTTCTGCTCCTTGGCCGTGAACGCCCGCAAGCCGTGCTGAATGCGCAAGCCCAACTGGGCCAGCACCGCGTCGGGCAAGTCACCCGGCGACTGGGTAACGAAATAGACCCCCACCCCCTTGGAGCGGATCAGCCGGACCACTTGCTCAAGACGGTCCTGCAACGCCTTGGGCGTGCCGTTGAACAGCAGGTGTGCTTCATCGAAGAACAGCGCCAGCACCGGCTTGTCGGCATCACCGCGCTCGGGCAACTGCTCGAACAATTCGGCCAGCAGCCACAACAGGAACGTCGCGTACACCTTGGGTGCCTCGTGCACCAATCGGCTGGCATCGAGCAGGTGGATACGTCCACGTCCATCCGGATCAGGGCGCAGCAGGTCCTCCAGTTGCAATGCCGGCTCGCCAAACAGTGCCTCGGCGCCCTGCTGCTCCAAGGTAGCGAGCCGGCGCAACAAAGCCTGGGTGGAGGCCGTGGTCATCAGCGCGCTGTCTTCGCCGAGCAGCTGCGGGTTGTCCTTCAGATGCGCCAGCAGGGCCTTGAGGTCTTTGAGGTCCAGCAGCAGCAGGCCTTCGCGGTCGGCCACCTTGAATGCTGCATACAGCGCCGCCTGCTGGCTGTCGGTCAGTTCCAGCAAGTTGCCCAGCAACAACGGCCCCATTTCACTGAGGGTGGTGCGCAGCGGGTGGCCAGACTGCCCGGCGATATCCCACAAGCTCACCGGGTAAGCCCTGGGCGTATGCCCCAGCCACGGCATGCCGGCGATGCGCTCAGCCACCTTGCCCTGTGGCGCACCGGCAGCACCCAGGCCACAAAGGTCGCCTTTGACATCCGCGGCGAACACCGCCACCCCTGCGTCGCTGAACACCTCCGCCAGGCGCTGCAGGGTGACGGTCTTGCCAGTACCGGTTGCGCCAGCCACCAGACCGTGGCGGTTGGCCAGGCGCATTGCTTGCCCGACTGGCTGGCCATCCGGGCCCGCGCCTACAACGATGGTCGAAAATTCCGACATCTCTTTAATCCTCTGCTCAAGCTTTAGCTTAATTCGGCCGATACCTGTGGGTGTTATTCGCCTTAATAGAGAGGAACAGCCGAAAAGGGACTTTTCGGGATGTTGCACAACCTACGGCTCCACTCGTGCGAACGCCTGATATAAAACCTTAGCGGAACCGATTACGCCATGAACAAAAGCCTTCGTTTCAGCCACAAGATTCTTTTGGCGGCATCACTGATCGTGATACTCGCCTTCAGCCTTTTCACCCTCTACAACGATTACCTCCAGCGTAATGCGATCCGCGAGGACCTGGAAAACTATCTGGCTGAAATGGGCGCCTCCACGTCGACCAACATTCGCAACCTGTTCGAGGGCCGGATAAAACTGGTGGAAAACCTGGCGCAGAACATTGCCCAGGACCCGGCCAACGCCGAAACCCTGATGGGTCAGAATGCGCTGATATCCAGCTTCCTCACGGTCTACCTGGGCAAAGTCGACGGCGGTTTCAGCGTGCGCCCGGACGCGAAGATGCCCGACGGCTACGACCCGCGCACCCGCCCTTGGTACAAGGACGGCATGAACGCCAGCGGCGCGACGCCGACCGAACCCTACATCGACATGACCACCAACAAGATGGTCATCGGCATCCTCAGCAAGGTCTCCAGCAGCGTTGGCGTGGTCGGCGGCGACCTGGCCCTGGACGGTCTGGTGCAGATCATCAACTCGCTGAACTTCGGCGGCATGGGATACGCCTTCCTGGTCAACGACCAGGGCAAGATCCTGGTGCACCCGGATAAGGATCTGGTCATGAAGTCGCTGTCGGACCTGTTCCCGCAGCACACGCCGAAACTGACCGGCGAGCTGACCGAAGTGCAAAGCGATGGCCAGACCCGCCTGCTGACCTTCAGCCCGATTACCGGCCTGCCGTCGGCGAACTGGTACATCGGCCTGTCGGTGGACAAGGACAAGGCCTTCTCGATGCTCAGCACCTTCCGCACCTCTGCGGTGATCGCCACGGTAGTGGCAGTGGTGATCATCATCGGCCTGCTCGGCCTGCTGATCCGCGTGTTGATGCAACCGCTGCACACCATGACCCGCGCCATGGAAGACATCGCCGAAGGTGAGGGCGACCTGACCAAGCGCCTGCACATCCACAGCCACGACGAATTCGGTGTCCTCGGCAACGCCTTCAACCGCTTCGTCGAACGCATTCACAGCAGCATTCGCGAAGTGTCCTCGGCCACCGAGCAGGTCAACGAAGTGGCCCTGCGGGTGATCAGCGCTTCGAACTCATCGATGACCAACTCCGACGAGCAGTCCAACCGCACCAACAGTGTCGCAGCCGCCATCAACGAACTGGGCGCTGCGGCTCAGGAAATCGCCGGCAATGCCGCCCAGGCTTCGCAGCACGCAAGCTCCGCGCGCCTGCTGGCCGAAGAAGGCCAGCAAGTGGTCGAGCGCAACATTGCCGCGATGAACCGCCTGTCCGACTTGATCGTCACCTCCAGCGCGCACATCGAAACACTGAACAGCAAGACCGTGAATATCGGCCAGATCCTGGAAGTGATCACCAGCATTTCCCAGCAGACCAACCTGCTGGCGCTGAACGCCGCCATCGAAGCGGCCCGCGCCGGTGAGGCCGGGCGTGGCTTTGCCGTGGTCGCCGATGAGGTGCGCAATCTGGCGCACCGCACCCAGGAGTCGGCACAGCAAGTGCAGACCATGATCGAAGAGCTGCAGGTCGGTGCCCGCGAGTCGGTCGACACCATGGAGCAGAGCCAGCGCCACAGCCAGGACAGCATGCAGATCGCCAACCAGGCGGGTGAGCGACTGGACAGCGTTACCGTGCGCATTGGCGAGATCGACGGCATGAACCAGTCGGTGGCCACTGCCACCGAAGAGCAGACCGCCGTGGTCGAGGCGATCAACATGGACATCAACGAGATCAACATGCTCAACCAGGAAGGCGTGGAGAACCTGCAAGCGACCCTGCGCGCCTGCTCCGACCTCGAGCAGCAGGCTGGCCGCCTGAAGCACCTGGTGGGCAGCTTCCGTATCTGATAGAGGCTACACATTCGCCTGGCGCAGCCTCTGCGCTGCGCCAGGCATTACGCACTCCCCTCCTCTCAAACCGATCGAACAAACTATCCTTCTGATAGGTCCACCTTTAGGCATTTCATCGCCGGCAATTCAACGCCGGATGACAGACCCGAAGACGATCCCGGAGGGATGCTGATCGTGCACATCGCCGACATCACCATGTTCTACGCCCCGGCCAGCGGTGGCGTACGTACCTATCTTGATGCCAAACATCACCGTCTCGACGCCATTCACGGCGTACGCCACAGCCTGTTGATTCCCGGTGCCAGCGCCCAACACGGCGATGGCATCTATCAGGTACCTGCGCCGCCCTTGCCGTTTGGCAAGGGTTACCGCTTTCCGGTACGCCTGGCCCCCTGGTGCAATACACTGCGCACGCTCAAACCCGACCTGATCGAAGTTGGCGACCCCTACCTGACCGCCTGGGCGGCGCTGGAGGCGCGGCGCCAGCTCGACGTGCCCGTGATCGGTTTCTACCATTCCGACCTGCCGTTACTGGTCAGCAACCGCATGGGCAACTGGTTCGCACCCAATGTCGAGGCCTACGTCAGCAAGCTCTACGGCAATTTTGATCGGGTACTGGCCCCCAGCCAGGTGATGGCCGACAAACTACGCCGCTTGGGCGTGCGCGATGTCCATGTGCAGCCGCTGGGCGTTGACCTTGCCACTTTCCACCCCTCCCGGCGCGACCCACATGTACGTGCCGAACTGGGCATTGCCGACACCAGCCGCCTGTTGATCTTTGCCGGCCGCGGCTCGCGAGAAAAGAACCTGCCGGTGCTGCTTGACTGCATGCAGCGACTCGGCGACCCCTACCACCTGTTACTGGTGGGCTCGAACATGCCGGCCAGCGTGCCGCACAACGTCAGCGTCATCGATCACTTCTGCCCGGCTGCAGAGGTGGCCCGGCTGATCGCCAGCGCCGACTTGTTGGTGCATGCTGGCGACCAGGAAACATTCGGCCTGGTCATTCTCGAAGCCATGGCCAGCGCCACCCCCGTGGTGGCCGTGCGCGCCGGTGCTTTCCCTGAAATCATCAACGAACAGTGTGGCCGCCTGTGCACGCCCAACGATGGCCGGGCCATGGCATCCGCCGTGCGCGAGGCGTTCGAGGCAGGTATCCGCGAGCTCGGCGTGCAGGCCCGCCACCATGTAGAGCAACATTATTCATGGGATAACGTGGTAGCTGGCCTGCTCCAGCACTACCAGGCCGTGCTCGGCCACCAGCCGCAGGTGCGCGCCCATGCTTGAGCCTTCCGCCAGCCAGCGCAGCCTCATGCTGGTGTTGCATGATGTTGCCCCGGAAACCTGGCCGGACTATGAACCGTTCGTAGGGGCCGTGGACGCGCTGGGCCACGTGCCAATGACATGGCTGGTGGTCCCGGACTTCCATCGACGCAATCCGCTGCACCAGGCACCTTCGTTCTGCCGTCTGCTGGACGAACGCCTTGCCAAAGGCGACGAACTGGCGCTTCACGGCTATGCCCATGCTGACGAAGGCCCCGTACCGCGCAGCCCCGTCGACTACTTCATGCGGCGCATTTATACCCATGAAGGCGAGTTCTACAGCCTTGATGAGAACGAAGCGCTTACCCGGCTACAGGAGGGCCTGGCACTGTTCGAGGACCAAGGGTGGCCTGTGGCAGGGTTTGTCGCACCGGCCTGGCTCATGAGCCAGGGCACGCGGCAAGCGCTGTGCCGCCTGCCACTGAAATACACCAGTACACCTCAGCATCTGTACCGCTTACCAGACTTTACGGCCATTGATGCTCCAGGCCTGGTCTGGAGCGCGCGCAGCGCATGGCGTCGCAAACTGTCCCGCACGCTGTGCGACTGGCAATGCCAGCGCTGGCGGGGCGCGAGCACGTTGCGCTTGGGGCTGCACCCTGTAGACATGCGCCATCGCTCATCCCGTGACTATTGGTTGCGCACGCTGGAGAGACTGTTGAAGGATGGCCGCGAACCGCTGACCAAATCTGCCTGGCTGGAGCGCCAGGGGGCAGCATGAAGCGCTGGGCCTGGCTGGCGCTGGCATTGCTGGGTGCAGCGCTGGTGCCAGCGTTGCTGGGTGGTAGCGAGCTGCTGCCGAGGCTGAGCCGGTTCGACCCGCACCTGCTGCTCATGCTACTAGGCATGATTCTGTTGTGCTGGGTCATCAATGCGCTGCGCCTGCGCCTGTTGCTGGGTGAGCAGGCAAAACAGTTGAGCCATGCTCGCAGCCTGGGCGTGGTCATGGCCACCGAGTTTGCCATCTGCACCACCCCTGGCGGCAGTGGTGGGCCGCTGACCCTGATGGCCCTGCTGGCGCGAGACCGCATCCGCCCGGCGCGCAGCGGCGCCGTTTTTGCCATGGACCAGTTGAACGACCTGGTGTTCTTCTTCTGCGCAATGCTGGCGATTGCCGGCTATGCGCTGTTCCACAGCCTGGGCCGCAGCCAGGAAAGCATGTTGCTTGGCAGTGCGTTACTGCTGTGCTCAGCGTTGGCCGGGGTGATCGGGCTGTTGCGCTACCGGCGCCCGATAATGCGCATGAACGGCAGGCTGTTGCAGCGCATGGGGATGGGCCAGCCGCGCAAACGTCGCTGGGCGCGCAAACTGCTGCACTTCGTTGCAGCACTGGCGCAGACCTGGCGCCTGCCCAAGCGCAGGCTGAGCCTGGTATTCACCCTGACCTGCATCCACTGGGGGCTGCGCTACAGCGTCTTGTACCTGGTGTTGCGTGGCTTGGGGGTAGACCTGCAGTGGATTCCCAGCTTCCTGGTGCAGATGCTGTCGCTCAGCGCCGGCCAATTCAGTCTGCTGCCTGGCGGCGCCGGGGCCGCCGAGCTGACGTCGGCCAGCCTGTTGACACCCTTGGTGGGCAGCTCGACCGCAGCTGCGGCAATCCTGATATGGCGGGCGGTTACGTACTACTTTTATCTGCTGGCTGGGGGGCCGGTGTTTGTGTGCCTGCTGGGACGTCCGTTGCTGGAGCGCTGGCGGCGTCAGGCGGGTTGAGCTGTTGCCAGAGTTCGGCGGCGCCGGGGAAGTCGGTGCCATCCGTGTCATCCAGGGCTTCAGGGTCGTAGCGGGCCAGGCAGCCTTCGCCAACGGTCGGTGGAGGTGAGGCGACGGGGTTGTTGCGTTGCTTGGTCATTGCCGTTTCACCCAGGATTGCCGGGGCGCTCTGCGCCCCTGTCGCGACAGGGCTGCGCAGCAGCCCGGAATCTCACAGCAAGCCGCACGGTGTCAGTCGAACACCACAGTCTTGTTACCATGCACCAGCACGCGGTCCTCCAGGTGATAACGCAGGCCACGGGCCAGCACCATCTTCTCCACATCACGGCCGAAGCGGACCATGTCCTCGATGCTGTCGGCATGGCTGACACGCACCACATCCTGCTCGATGATCGGGCCGGCATCCAGCTCTTCGGTGACGTAGTGGCACGTCGCGCCGATCAGCTTCACCCCACGCAGGGCGGCCTGGTGGTAAGGCTTGGCGCCGACGAACGACGGCAGGAAGCTGTGATGGATGTTGATCACCTTCTCGGCATAGTCCCGGCACAGTTGTGGCGGCAGGATCTGCATGTAGCGGGCCAGCACCACGACGTCGGCCGCATGCTCCTGCACCAGGCGCGACACCTCGGCAAAGGCCGGGGCCTTGTCTTTGGGGTCGACCGGTACATGGAAGAACGGAATACCGTGCCACTCGACCATGCTGCGCAGGTCGTTGTGGTTGGAAATCACGCAAGGGATCTCGCAGTCCAGCTCATCGGTGTGCCAGCGGTGCAGCAAGTCTGCCAGGCAGTGCGACTCACGGCTGGCCATCAATACCACGCGTTTTTTCTGAGCCGAGTCGGTAATGCGCCAGGTCATGGAGAACTCTTCGGCGATCGGCGCAAACGCCTCACGGAAGGCTTCGATACCGAACGGCAGCGATTCAGCGCGGATTTCATGACGCATGAAGAACCAACCGCTCTGCTCATCGGAGTGGTGGCTGGCTTCGTTGATCCAGCCATTGTACAAGGCCAGGAAATTACTGACTTTCGCCACGATGCCTACACGGTCGGGGCAGGCGATCACCAGACGATAGGTGCGCATGAATGAGACTCCAGAACTTCGCAAAGGCGCCTATTCTAGCGGTCCGCCAGAAAAAACGCAGTATTGATCGTTACCGCGATGGCATATGCAAGCCCGAAAACGCCACACGGGCGCTGCCTGACAGACAAGAGGAAACGCACGGGGCATATGTAAAATTTTGTTCACGTAGAGAAATGCTGTCACAGCTTAATTAACAGTTAATTGCCCAATCTTATGTTTACTTGCGAGTATGGGCTGTCTATTATTGCCCCACACATTTCTGAACACGCATTAAGGAACACTCCATGTCCCTGATCAACGAGTACCGCGCCACCGAAGAAGCCATCAAGGAACTTCAGGCCCGCCTGGCCAATCTGTCGCAGGATGACAAGCTGAAGAAAGAACTGGAGTTCGAAGGCAAACTGCGCACACTGATGGGCGAGTACTCCAAGTCGCTGCGCGACGTGATTGCCCTGCTCGATCCAGAGTCGAAACTGAGCAAGGCACCTCGTGGTTCGGTCAAGACTACCGCCACCAAGCGCGCACGCAAGGTCAAGCAATACAAGAACCCGCACAACGGTGAAGTGATCGAAACCAAAGGCGGCAACCACAAGACCCTGAAAGAGTGGAAAGCCACTTGGGGCGGCGACGTGGTTGAAAGCTGGGCAACCCTGCTGGACTGATTATCCGCATACGCCCTCTTGCTTCGCACAACAAAAACGCCGGCACATTGCCGGCGTTTTTGTTTATCTGCCATCAGCCGATTGAATAGCGTTCCTGCAATTGTCGAGCATGCAGTTGCCAGGCCTCCAACACGCGCCTGCCTGCCTCGTCGGCCCCCTCCCAGGCTTGCTGGCGCGCCTTTTCGAAGTCGCCCAAGGTATTCGGCGCCCCCCACTGCGGGTCGCTCAGGCGCTGTTGGCAGAAGCCATACCAACGTTGCCGCTCTTCGCCGGTCAAGGTTTCAGGGAAGTTACGTGCCCGGTAGCGGAACAACAGCTCCGGCAAACGCGGATCATCGAACATCCATTGGCCATGGCTCAACTGCGCCGGTTCCAGCGCACGAACTTGCTCGCATAAGCGCCGGTCGCGGTCACCTATAAAACCATCATACAACTGCTGTTCCGGGTCCTCACTCGGGGCAAACTCGTCCTTGCCATAGATGTGCTCCAGCTTTTCTTGCCATTGCGCCTGTTGATTGGCCAGTTGTTCACCGCGCGATTGTAACAACGTCAAGTCCAGGCCCAATCGTTGCTGATCGACCGGGCGTAATACCGACAGCGGCGCCACTACCGGGCAGCGATTGATCTGCACCAATTTGAGCGGTACCGGTAATTCACCTTCGGCCAATTCATCATGCCGGGTGTACAAGCGCTGACGTAAAACTTCAGCACTTTCCCGCAGTAACGGTAGGGTTTCCTGATGCAGGTCGCAGACAATCAGTGCATTGCGATTACGCGGGTGCCAGGCCAGTGGCAATACGACCCCCAGGTAATTGCGCGCCGCCGAAAAACGCCCGGATATATGCACCAGTGGCTGCAACAGACGGACCTGCTCCATCACTTTATGCTTGCTGCGCAGCTGAAACAGCCAGTCATACAACTTGGGTTGTTTCTGCCGAATCAGGCGAGCCAAGGCAATGGTTGCCCGCACGTCGGAAAGCGCTTCGTGGGCATGACCGTGGTCAATGCCATTGGCCTTGCTCAGCAGTTCCAGACGCAGGCTGGTGCGCCCGTCCTGTTGCGGCCATTCAATGCCTTCCGGGCGCAAGGCATAGGCGGTACGCACAATGTCGATCAGGTCCCAGCGGCTATTGCCTCCCTGCCATTCACGGGCATAGGGGTCGAAAAAGTTGCGGTAAAGGCTGTAGCGGGTCACTTCATCGTCGAAGCGCAGGGTGTTGTAGCCGGCACCACAGGTGCCCGGTTGCGCCAGCTGGGCATGCACGCGAGTCATGAACTCGGCTTCGCACAGGCCCTGCTCCGCCAGCAGTTGCGGCGTAATGCCTGTCACCAGGCAGGCCGCCGGGTGCGGCAGGATGTCGTCCGACGGTCGGCAATAAAGGCTGATTGGCTCGTCGATTTCGTTAAGGTCGAAGTCAGTGCGCAGGCCGGCCACCTGCAGCGGCCGATCGCAGCGCGGGTTGATGCCGGTGGTTTCATAGTCGTGCCAGAAAATGCTGGAGGTCACGGGGTCGTCCTGTATCAAGGTCGACCCGATTCTAGCGCGATTCTGAAAAATGAACGTTCAGACGGGAGCGTTGGCGGGGCGGAAACTGAAATAGTCGCGCAACGAACGTACGAAATCATCGTACTCGCGCGGAGACTGCAGCAGCATGAAGCCCGAATCGTAGTGCCCAGGCGTCTGGTCCTCGCGGCACCACAGGCAACTGGCAGTGAGGTTGACGAACTGGTGCCCGCCGCCAGGCAGGGGCATACGCAGTTGCAGCTCGTAATCGGGCCCGACCAACACGGGCAGCTGGCTGATGACCATCAACCCATTTTCAGAGGCATTGCCTAGCTGACCGATCTCCTGACCGGTAAAGCGGTTGAACACCTTGAGGACACAAGGTAGCTGATGACGTTCTATGTGGCGCTTGTTGAACATGATCGCGAGTGTATTCCGTACCTGATGCCAGGAATACTAGGTACTGGCGGTTGTTGTAACAGCTGAGTTACAGATTAGCGCAGCAAGCGCAGCAAATCCCGTGAAATAAACCACACCTTTGTGTTAGCGCCAAGGTACGGTCGTCACCGGGTTGGCCACGGCCGTTTCTGCACCGCGCAAATGGCCGAGTTTTTCCAAGGTCTGCAGGCGCGCCCGGGCGCGATAGGCATATTCGTTGCCCGGGTACTGCTGGATCAGGTACTGATAGGTCTGCGCCGCGTCCACGTACAACGCCTGGCGCTCCAGGCACTGGCCGCGCAGCAGTGACACTTCGGGGTGGATGAACGGCCGGGCACGGCTGGTGCGATCAACCTGCGACAGTTCGAGCATGACCCGTGCGCAATCGCCGCGGTCGTAGGCGCGGTAGGCATTGTTCAGGTGGTGGTCCATGGACCAGCGGGTACAGCCGACGGCGCTGGCGGCCAAGGCTAAAACGATCAGGGCTCGCATGGGGATCTCCTTTGATGCCAGTGTATCGGCGTTTGCCTGCAAATCTTCACACCCTTTTGCAAGGATACCCTGCCCCGTTCAAATGCCACCCTGCCTTGGTTGCAGGTAGTGCAACGGAACAATGACTACAGCGAGATTCAGGAGTAGCCTTTCGCTGCGCTTCACTATAGGAGTCTGTGCATGAGCATCCGCCGCACCAAAATCGTCGCCACCCTTGGCCCCGCCAGCAACTCGCCGGAAGTGATCGAACAACTGATCCTCGCCGGCCTGGACGTGGCACGTCTGAACTTCTCCCACGGCACACCGGACGAGCACAAGGCCCGCGCGCGCCTGATCCGTGACATCGCCGCCAAGAACGGCCGCCATGTTGCACTGCTGGGCGACCTGCAGGGTCCGAAGATCCGCATCGCCAAGTTCGCCAACAAGCGCATCGAACTGAAGATCGGTGACAAGTTCACCTTCTCCACCGCCCACCCGCTGACCGAAGGCAACCAGGACATCGTCGGTATCGACTACCCCGACCTGGTCAAGGACTGCGGCGTTGGTGACGAACTGCTGCTCGACGATGGCCGCGTGGTCATGCGCGTCGAAACCGCCACTGCAGATGCCCTGCACTGCGTGGTGATCATCGGTGGCCCACTGTCGGACCACAAAGGCATCAACCGTAAAGGTGGCGGCCTGACCGCACCGGCCCTGACCGAAAAAGACAAGGCCGACATCAAACTGGCTGCGGAAATGGACCTGGACTACCTGGCCGTATCCTTCCCGCGTGACGCCAGCGATATGGAATACGCGCGCAAGCTGCGTGATGAAGCCGGCGGCAGCGCCTGGCTGGTGGCCAAGATCGAACGCGCCGAAGCGGTGGCCGATGACGAGACCCTCGACAAGCTGATCGCCGCCTCCGACGCGGTGATGGTTGCCCGTGGTGACCTGGGCGTGGAAATCGGCGACGCCGAGCTGATCGCTATCCAGAAGAAGATCATCCAGCACGCCCGCCGCAACAACAAGGCCGTGATCGTGGCGACCCAGATGATGGAGTCGATGATCCAGAACCCGATGCCGACCCGCGCGGAAGTGTCCGATGTGGCCAACGCCGTGCTGGACAACACCGATGCGGTGATGCTGTCGGCCGAAAGCGCCGCCGGTTCCTACCCGATCGAAGCTGTCCAGGCCATGGCACGCATCTGCCTGGGTGCCGAAAAGCACCCGACCAGCCAGAAGTCCAGCCATCGCCTGCACACCACCTTCCAGCGCTGCGACGAAAGCATCGCCTTGGCGGCCATGTACACTGCCAACCACTTCCCGGGCGTAAAGGCGATCATCGCCCTGACCGAAAGCGGCTACACCCCGCTGATCATGTCGCGCCTGCGTTCGCATGTACCGATCTTCGCCCTGTCGCCGCACCGCGCCACCCAGGCGCGCGCCTCGATGTTCCGTGGCGTGTACCCGATTGCCTTCGACCCGGCCGCGCTGCCGGCCGACAAGGTGAGCCAGGCGGCGGTCGACGAGCTGCTCAAACGTGGCCTGGTGGAGCAAGGTGACTGGGTGATCCTGACCAAGGGTGACAGCTACCACACCATCGGTGGCACCAACGGCATGAAAATCCTGCACGTCGGTGATCCGCTGGTCGGTTGATCCACTCGTTTCACAGCACAAGGCTCAAGTGCAGCCTTGTGCTGCGAAGAGGCCCCGACAGCAATAAAAAAAGCCCCGGTTCTCGCGAACCGGGGCTTTTTGATGGTGCAGGGGTAAGGCTGGCTTACATCATGCCGCCCATGCCACCCATGCCGCCCATATCAGGCATGCCAGCAGCTGGCTTGTCTTCCGGCAGGTCGGCAACCATGGCTTCGGTGGTGATCATCAGACCACCGATCGAAGCAGCAGCTTGCAGCGCCGAGCGAGTGACCTTGGCTGGGTCCAGGATACCCATCTCGATCATGTCGCCGTATTCACCGGTAGCGGCGTTGTAGCCGAAGTTGCCCGAACCTTGCTTGACCTTGTCAGCAACCACGCTTGGCTCATCACCGGCGTTGGCAGTGATCTGGCGCAGCGGGGATTCAACAGCGCGACGCAGCAGCGCGATACCGACGTTCTGGTCTTCGTTGTCGCCTTTCAGGTCGATGATGGCTGCCAGGGCGCGAACCAGGGCAACACCACCGCCAGGCACCACGCCTTCTTCAACGGCTGCACGGGTAGCGTGCAGGGCGTCTTCAACGCGGGCTTTCTTCTCTTTCATTTCAACTTCGGTGCCGGCACCGACCTTGATCACGGCAACACCGCCAGCCAGCTTGGCCAGACGCTCTTGCAGCTTCTCACGGTCGTAGTCCGAGGAAGTTTCTTCGATCTGGGCACGGATCTGCTTGACGCGTGCTTCGATCTCGGTGTCAGCGCCAGCACCGTCGATGATGGTGGTGTTTTCCTTGGACAGGATGACGCGCTTGGCGTTACCCAGGTGCTCCAGGGTAGCGGTTTCCAGGGACAGGCCGATTTCTTCGGAGATGACCTGGCCGCCAGTCAGGACAGCGATGTCCTGCAGCATGGCCTTGCGGCGATCGCCGAAGCCCGGAGCCTTGACTGCAGCAACCTTGACGATGCCGCGCATGTTGTTGACTACCAGGGTAGCCAGCGCTTCACCTTCAACGTCTTCGGCAACGATCAGCAGTGGGCGGCCGGCCTTGGCAACGGCTTCCAGAACTGGCAGCAGCTCACGGATGTTGGAGATTTTCTTGTCGACCAGCAGCAGCAGCGGGCCTTCCAGCTCGGCAACCATGGTGTCCGGCTTGTTGACGAAGTACGGCGACAGGTAGCCGCGGTCGAACTGCATGCCTTCTACGACGGACAGTTCGTTTTCCAGGCCCGAGCCTTCTTCAACGGTGATCACGCCTTCTTTACCGACTTTTTCCATGGCTTCGGCGATGATTTCACCGATGGAGTTGTCGGAGTTGGCAGAGATGGTACCTACCTGGGCGATGGCCTTGGAGTCGGCGCATGGCTTGGACAGGTTCTTCAGCTCGGCAACAACGGCAGCAGTGGCCTTGTCGATACCGCGCTTCAGGTCCATCGGGTTCATGCCGGCAGCGACGGCTTTCAGGCCTTCGTTGACGATGGCCTGAGCCAGAACGGTAGCGGTGGTGGTGCCGTCACCGGCAGCGTCGTTGGCCTTGGAAGCAACTTCCTTGACCAGCTGGGCGCCCATGTTTTCGAAAGCGTCTTTCAGCTCGATTTCTTTGGCGACGGAAACGCCGTCCTTGGTGATGGTCGGCGCGCCGAAGCTCTTGGCCAGTACCACGTTACGGCCTTTCGGGCCCAGGGTCGCTTTTACCGCGTCAGCCAGAACGTTGACACCAACCAGCATTTTCTTACGAGCGGAATCACCAAATTTTACGTCTTTAGCAGCCATGATCGTTTAATCCTTGAAAAACTTTGGAGTAACGGGAAGTCGGGGGAAATCAGCCTTCGACAACGGCGAGGATTTCGTTCTCGGCCATGACCAGCAGGTCTTCGCCATCGACTTTCACGGTGTTGCTGCCCGAGTACGGGCCGAAAACCACTTTGTCACCCACTTTCACGGCCAGCGCGCGAACTTCGCCGTTGTCCAGAACGCGACCGGTGCCGACGGCTACAACTTCGCCGCGGTTTGGTTTTTCAGCGGCCGAACCCGGCAGGACGATACCGCCAGCGGTTTTCGATTCTTCTTCGCTGCGACGGATGACTACGCGGTCATGCAGAGGACGAAGTTTCATTGTCGATCTCTCCCAAATTGTGGTTTTCATCGGCCGGTTCGACACCGGCGGTTTTGATGCTGTCCGGCGTTGCCGGGGGTGGCCCGCTGTGAGCGAACCACCTGTGTAATGTCTGGTGTTGCCACCAGAAACCTTGCGGTGACCACATACATGAGGCCGCCACATCCAATTACAAGGCTCGAGATAGAAAATTTTTCATCAGGCCCAAAAAAACCGGGGCCGCTTGCGCGGCCCCGGTCCTTGTTACTTGTCGCGGCGCTCGTACTCGCCTTCGATCACGTTCGGGCGGTGGCCGCCATCACGCGGCTGCGCCTGGAAGGGGTCATCCTGGAATGCACGCTGGCGCATGGCCTGGGCCTCGGCACGCTCGCGCATCTTGCGCGCCGCCAGGCGGCGGGTGAATGGCAGCAGGCACAGCACACCCAGCACGTCGCTGATGAAGCCGGGCAGCAACAACAGGCCACCGCCCACGGCCAGCATCATGCCCTGGAACATGTCCTCGGCGGGCAATTCACCGCGCTGCAGGCTTTCACGGGCGCGCAATGCAGTCGCCAGGCCGGCCACCCGCATGACCAGTACGCCCAGGGCGGAGCCGGCGATGATCAGCAGCAACGCCGGGAAGAAACCGATAGCCGCGCTGACCTTCACGAAGACGAACAGCTCCAGCACAGGAAAAATCAGAAACAGCAGTAGAAAAGCACGCATCAAGGGTTCCTCGACGGAAGATAACCTTCCAATAAGACCTCAAATGGATGCCTGCGCTCCGGATTTCAACCCTCGGCTTGCATCACAAGCGGCCAATGGTCGGCGCGAGCCAGCAAAACCAAGGCCTCGCGGACTTGCGTCGGCGTGTTGCAAGTAGTGGGGAAAGGCAACCAGTGCACTGCCTGGCCGATGCGCAGGTGCATGCCTTCGCTGTCTACCCCAACCATCTGCGCCGGTACGTGCTGTGGCAACCCGGTCAATTCGACGTAGTGGGCAATGGCACTGGCGTGATCGCTGTTCATGTGTTCGATCATGCTCCCCTCGGCCTTGCCCGCGAACGGGTTGGCCAAGGTCACATGGTCAAGCCAGTGGATCGCACCGAAGCCGCCGATGTAGCGGTGGCGCACCGGTTGCAGCACCCAGAAATCGAAATCGTGGGCCTTGTGGTAGTCGGCCGCGTCCGGGAAATAGCGGTAATAGCGTTCGGCGGCGGCCTCGATGACGGCCTCGTCGACCAGCTTGTGCGCTTCGGCCATCACCGTCAGGCGCCCTACCGCCTGCACATCCTCGGCCTCGCGCTCACCCACCAGCAGCGAACACTTGGGGTCCTTCTGCAGGTTGTGGGTGTGCTGGGCAATGCGGCTGATCAGGATCAGCGGGTTGCCCTGGGCGTCCAGGCAGTACGGCACGACCGAACCGAAGGGGTAGCCAGGCATCGACCTGGAATGTGTCGAAAGCACGCCGCGGTATTCCTTGAGCAGCAGTTCCCGGGCGGGGCGAATGGCGTTGGTACTCACTTGAGGGCGGCTCCTGGCGGACGGGTTGGGGACAAGATAAGCATTATCAGCTGCCTGTGCCACTGACCTGCATCCAGACGCCTTACCAGGTAACGCCGAAGCCCGCGGTATAGCGTGTCTTGTCCAGGTCACTCTCACGCGTGCCGGTGATGATATCCTTCTCCGCCTTGAGGTTCAGCGAGGCCCACTCGGTGACCTTGTAGCGCAGGCCAACCTCGGCATCCAGCGAGTAGTCGGCCACGCCACCCAGCGGCTTGGCGAACTCGCCGTTGGTGAACAGCTGCACGTTCTTGCCGATCAGGTAGCGGGTGTAATCCCACTTCACGGCCGCAGAATAGAAATTATCCTTGCCGCCGTCCCGGTACTCGAAATCAGTGCGGTTGATCAGTGAGCCCAGCGAGAACGCACCCAGCTCATCGTCCCAGAACTGGTAACCCGGGCCGGTACCCACGGTGCGCTGGCGGGCCAGGTCTTCGATGTGATCGCGCTTGTATTCCGCACGCCCCTGCCAGAACCACTTATCGGTAATGAAGCGGTCCAGCGCGTACTCGGCGCTCCAGTTGTTGGTGGTGGTGACGTCGTCCTTGGTCTCGCGGTTGTACTCACCCTCGGCGTTGTGCCGCCAGCGGCCATGGCGGGCAGTGGTCTTGAAGCCCACGTCGTAATCGTCGGTGTCGTTCTCTGCGCGCTTGTAGTCCAGCGCCACGTCGACATTACCTTTCCACACGAAATCCTCGACCAGCGGCTTGGGCTTCATGATCTGCTCGATGCTGGCCAGCTCCACCGTCTTCGGTGAATCGCCATTGGCCAAGGTCACCTTGCCTGGCTCTGCCGCCTTGAGCGACTTGGCTTTCTCTCCGCTGTAGGCGTCCTGCTTGACCAGCATCTCCTGGTCGCTTTCCAGCGTCTGGACCTGTTTCCAGTCCAGGGCGATGGACCCGCCATAAGGGGTTTCCAGCAGCAGCTTGCCGCCGTCGAATACCTTGATCTTGCCACTTAGCCGGTCACCGTTCTTCATCCACACAGTGTCGGCCCACACTGGAGAGGCACACAGGGAAACAGCAAGAAGGCACAACAAGGATCTAGAATTCATAAACGGGCTTTGTTTGCGGACTATGGGTTCGATTTGACGAAAAAGCCGGGCATTATCCAGATACCCACGACCAGAGCAAGGACAGACCGGGAGTATGCCGTTGAGTTCAACTCTCATTTACCAGACCACCGGTCCGGTTTCATCTGCAGCCCAAGGCGGGCGAGATGTCTGATGGATATGAGCACGCCCTCGATTCGGCCGAGGGCCGACGAACGGCGCTGTATTCAGTACTGGGCCAAGTGCCACCCGGTAAGGTCGTGAGCTATGGCCAACTGGCCGAACTGGCCGGGCTTGGCCGTGCGGCGCGCTGGGTGGGGCGTACCCTGGGGCAGTTGCCTGCAGACACACGCCTGCCTTGGCACCGGGTGCTCGGTGCAGGTGGCCGGTTGAGCCTGCCGCTGGGCACCCCGTCGGGCGATGAACAACGGGCGCGGTTACGCGGGGAAGGTGTGAATGTAAGCAACAATCGTGTGGATATGACGCGCCATGGCTGGCGCCCAATGGAGCACAGCGGTTAGAGTGCGCGCTTTGTTTTCGAAAACTTGAGGCAGATGTTGGCCCATGCCCCGTAAAACCTGGCGCGCTGCGCTTGCTGCCTATGCCAGCCCGTCAACATTGGTACTTTTGCTACTCGGTTTCGCCGCCGGCCTGCCCTACATGCTGGTGTTCTCGACCCTGTCGGTATGGTTGCGCGAAGCCGGCGTTGCCCGTGAAACCATCGGTTATGCCAGCCTGATTGGCTTGGCCTACGCCTTCAAGTGGGTCTGGTCACCGCTGCTCGACCAATGGCGCTTGCCGCTGCTTGGCGGCCTCGGGCGCCGGCGTTCGTGGCTGCTGTTGTCGCAAGCGCTGGTGGTGATCGGGCTGGTCGGCATGAGCCTGTGCGACCCGCAACAACACCTCTCCTGGCTGATCGCCATGGCCGTACTGGTGGCCTTCGCCTCGGCTACCCAGGACATCGCTGTCGACGCCTACCGCCTGGAAATCGCTGACGACCAGCGCCAGGCCGCGCTCGCAGCCAGCTACATGGCCGGCTACCGGGTGGCTGCCTTGCTCGCCACGGCCGGTGCCCTGTTCTTCGCCGAGTGGTTCGGCTCTACCGGCTTCAGCTACCTGCACAAGGCCTGGGCCGGCACGTACGTGATGTTCGGGGTGATGATGCTGCCCGCCCTGTTCACCACGTTGGTCATGCGCGAACCACCAGTGCCCATGCGCACCCAGCTATCGGCAGCGCGCTACGGGCTGGTGCACCAGATGGCCTCGGTGTTCGTGCTGATCATCCTGCTGGTCTCGGTACCGGCCAGCTTCACCCAGATGTTCAATACCGGCTGGTCCAGCGTGATCTCCGGTGATGCCACGCCGCTCGACCTGCTGCTGGAAGACCGCGCCTTCCTGCGCCTGATCCTCTACGTGCTGCTGTCCTGGGCCTGCCTGTCGAGCCTCGGCCGTCGCGGCCTGGCCCCCGTGCTGACCCCGATCAACGACTTCATCACCCGCTACCGCTGGCAGGCTCTGCTGCTGCTAGGCCTGATCGCCACCTATCGCATGTCGGACACGGTGATGGGGGTGATGGCCAACGTGTTCTATATCGACATGGGCTTCACCAAGGACCAGATTGCCAGCGTCAGCAAGATCTTCGGCCTGATCATGACCCTGGTCGGCGCCGGGGTTGGCGGCCTGCTGATCGTACGCTTCGGCATCATGCCCATCCTGTTCATCGGCGGCGTAGCCTCTGCCGGCACCAACATCCTGTTCCTGATGCTGGCTGACATGGGGCCGAACCTGGAAATGCTGGTGGTGACCATCTCACTGGACAACTTCAGCTCCGGCATGGCTACCTCGGCCTTTGTCGCCTACCTGTCAAGCCTGACCAACCTGAAGTTCTCGGCGACCCAGTACGCGCTGCTCAGTTCGATCATGCTGCTGTTGCCGCGGCTGATTGGCGGGTATTCGGGCGTTATTGTGGAGAAGTTCGGCTACCACGACTTCTTCCTGATCACGGCGCTGCTGGGGGTGCCTACGCTGATCCTGATTGCCCTGCAGTGGCATCAGGAAGCCGGGCGGGGAACGCCAGTGGCGGACGACCACTCGGTGGCTGAGCGGCCCTGAAGTTTTGTATTGCCTGTGCTGGCCTCTTCGCGGGTAAACCCGCTCCTACAAGGCGGCGCGGCCCTGTGTAGGAGCGGGTTTACCCGCGAAGAGGCCGGCACGCGCTGCCTCGTAGGAGCGGGTTTACCCGCGAAGAGGCCAGCACGCGTTGCCTCGTAGGAGCGGGTTTACCCGCGAAGAGGCCAGCACGCGTTGCCTCGTAGGAGCGGGTTTACCCGCGAAGAGGCCAGCACGCGTTGCCTCGTAGGAGCGGGTTTACCCGCGAAGAGGCCGGCCCCGGCAATACCGATTATCGAGCTACAGCCCCTTCCCCAGGCCGCCCACCCACCACAAACCACAGCGGCCACAGCGCCAACGCCCCCGCCACCCCCGCCGCCAGGGCAAAATGCAGCAAGCTGGCACCGGCGCCAATCATCGCCAGCAGCGCACCGCCGAGCCCCAGCAAGGCAATGGTGATCATCCCCAGCATGGCCGAAACCAGCCCCTTGCTCTGCTCACTGGAGAACAGCGTCATGCGGTACAGCACCGCATTGGCCACGCCCAACCCCAGCGCATACAACGACATGCCGGCCACCACACTGGTCACGCTCGGCCAGTACCAGGTCGCCAGCACCATCAGGCACAGGCCAGCCAGGTATGGCCAGAGCGCGCCACGCACCAGGGCTGGCAGTGGGTAGCGATCGGCAATACGATTGATGATCAGGTTACCGAGGATCAGCCCGCCAAATACCGGCAACTGCCACAAGGCATACTCCAGGGTACTCAACCCCTCATCGTGAATCAGCAGCACCGGCGACAGGCCAATCCAGCCAATCAGCGGCAAGCCGACCAACCCAAGGGCGGCGCTGCCTGCAACGAAGCGGCGGTTGCCCAGCAACTGACCATAGCCCGCCAACAGCGGCAGCAGGTGAATCGGCGTGAACGCCAGCCGCGAGCCGTCACGGCGCTCCACGCCCAGGGTTTCCGGCATCAGGCGGTACAGCAGCAGCCAGGCCAGCACCGCGCCGATGGCGAATGCCACGAACAGCCAGCGCCAGTCCAGCCATTGCAGCAGCAAGGTGCCCACCAGCGGCCCGAGCAGGGGCGACAGCAAGGCGATGTTGGCCAGCAGGGCCATCATGCGTACGGCATCAGCCTCGCTGAAAGCCTCGTTCAGGGCTGGGTAGCTGACGGTGACCACAAAGCCCAGGCCAATGCCCTGCAACAGGCGCAACAGGTTGAACAGGCCGATGTCCTGGACCCAGAAGGTAGCCAGGCAGGCCAGGCCAAAGAATGCGCAGCCGACCAGCAGCAGCGGGCGCCGTCCATAACGGTCGGCCAACGGGCCGATCAGCCATTGCAGTACCACGCCCCCCAGCAGGTACAGGTTGAGGGCATGGGGTATGTATTCGGGGCTGGCGTCGAGGTCGCTGACCACGACCGGCATGGCCGGCATGACCGCGTCGCTGGCCAGGTAGGTCAGCAGTTCGAACAGGGCCAGGGTCAGGCCGAACAGCAAGGCACGCAGAGGGGTGATATACAGCAGTGGTTTCATGATGGCGTATCGGGTGTGGCGGGCGGGGTCACGCTATATGCCAGAAATGGCTGGAAATTGCTGTGAGCAAGTGTAATCAGGGTCGGAAAAAGCTGGGGCCGCTTTGCGCCCCTTCGCGGGCAAGCCCGCTCCTACACAGAACACGCATGTCCTCGTAGGGGCGGGCTTGCCCGCGAAGGGGCGCAAAGCGGCCCCGGCTTGAACGCGGCATTACTGCGTTGCAGTCTCCTGCACCACGCGAATAACCCGCTGCGGGAACGGAATGTCGATCCCTTCGGCCTTCAACCGGTCACGCGCATACTCGTTGAGCATGAACATCACGTCCCAGTAATCGGAGGTCTTGGTCCACAACCGCAGCGATACGGTGATCGAGCTGTCGCCCAGCGTCGACACGACCGCCTGCGGTGCCGGGTCTTGCAGAACACGCGGGTCCTTTGCCAGTTCCAGCAACACATTGCGGGCCTTCTGCAGGTCGGCCTCGTAGTCAACGCCCACATCGAACACCACCTTGCGCGTCGGCTGGCGGTTGGTGTTGGTAATGATGCCGTTGGACAGGCTGCCATTGGGCATGATGACCGTCTTGTTGTCACCGGTGCGCAGCACGGTGTGGAAGATCTGGATACTGTCGACGGTGCCGGCAACGCCCTGCGCCTCGATCCAGTCACCGATACGGAACGGGCGGAACATCAGAATCAGCACACCACCGGCGAAGTTCGCCAGGCTGCCCTGCAAGGCAAGGCCGATGGCCAGGCCTGCGGCACCGATGGCGGCGACGAACGAGGTGGTCTCGATGCCGATCATCGAGGCCACGCTGACCAACAGCAGCACCTTCAGCACGATGTTCGCCAGGGTGCTGATGAAGCCCTGCAGCGCCAGGTCGGCGTTGCGCAGCCCCACCAGCTTGCCGAGGCGGGCGCTGACCTTGTTGATGATCCACCAGCCGACCGCCAGGGTCAGCAGTGCCAGCAGCACACGGCTGCCGTATTCCATGATCAAGGGAATCCACGTCTGGGATTGGCGGACGAGCTGATCGACTTCAGCGTTCAAATCCATATTCATCTCCTGATGCCGAGCGGCAAGTACACGGTAGAACAGGCCGCGCGTGTTATTACGCAACCCCGGCCCCCATGGACATCATTTGGCCATCGGGGTTCCGGGCCACCCCCGCATCAGTCGCGGAAGTTGTTGAACTGCAGCGGCATGTCGAATTCCTTGGTGCGCAGCAGGGCAATGGCTTCCTGCAGATCGTCACGTTTCTTGCCGGTTACCCGTACCTGCTCACCCTGAATGGCGGCCTGTACTTTCAGCTTGCCATCCTTGATGGTGGCAACGATCTTTTTTGCCAGGTCCTTGTCGATACCTTCGCGGAACTTGGCTTCCTGTTTCTTTTCCTTGCCGGAGGCGTAGGGGTCCTTGGTTTCCAGGCACTTCACGTCGATCTTGCGCTTGACCAGTGCCAGGCGCAGGATCTCCAGCATCGCCTCGAGCTGGAACTCTTCCTCAGCGGTGAGCATCACGGTCTGCTCTTTGTCCTTGAACTCGAAGGTGCCTTTGCCCTTGAGGTCGTAGCGGCGGTCCAGTTCCTTGATGGCGTTGTCGACCGCGTTCTGCACTTCGTGCTTGTCCAGTTCCGATACCACGTCGAACGAAGGCATGGTTGTTCTCCCAAAATAAAAGCGCGCTCAGGCTGAAGATGGAGCGCGCTGGGTTTGAAGGTTAAAATGCGGGCTCATTATAACGGGTTGCGAAACGCATATGAGCAGCACCTGGCATATTCTCGGCGCCGGTAGCCTTGGCAGTCTGTGGGCCTGCCGCCTGGCACGCGCAGGCAAGGCCGTGCGCCTGATCCTGCGTGACGGGCAACGGCTACAGGCCTATCAGCAGGCCGGTGGCCTGACCCTGGTCGAACAGGAGCACACCCGGCACTACGCCATACCTGCCGAAACGGCGCAGGCGCAAGGCCCGATCCACCGGCTGCTGGTGGCCTGCAAGGCCTATGACGCTGCCCCGGCGATTGCCGGTGTAGCGCCACGGCTGGCCGAGAGCGCCGAAGTGCTGCTGTTGCAGAATGGCCTTGGCAGCCAGGATGAAGTCGCCGACCTGGTGCCGCACGCTCGCTGCATCTTCGCCTCCAGCACCGAAGGCGCCTTCCGCGAGGGGGACTGGCAGGTGCGTTTTGCCGGCCATGGCTTCAACTGGCTGGGCGACCCACGTAACCCCATGATCCCCGCCTGGTTCGATGACCTGCACGAGGCCGGTATCCCCGCGCAATGGACAGTAGACATACTGACCCGCCTGTGGCGCAAGCTGGCGCTCAATTGCGCCATCAACCCGCTGACCGTCCTTCATGATTGCCAGAATGGCGGGCTGCTGGGGCACCTGGGTGAAGTGCAGGCCCTGTGCGTCGAGCTGGCCCGACTGCTGCGCCGTTGCGGCCAGCCGCAAGCAGCCGAGGGGCTGGACGAAGAAGTGCAGCGGGTAATCCTCGCCACCGCAGCCAACTACTCTTCCATGTACCAGGACGTGCATGCAGGACGGCGCACCGAGTTGCACTACCTGCTCGGCCATGCTTGCCGCGCTGCGGGCCGTCATGGCCTGCACTTGCCGCAGCTGGAACACCTGCTGCAGCGCTTGGTCGAAAACCTGCGCGCGCGTGGTTTGCCCTGCGACTGACGCGGCCCTTCAACCGGATACGGACATTGCCTTGCCCATGACCTTGCGCCAACGCCTGGAAAACCTCCCGGTCGGGCAGAAGCTGCTGGCGGCCCTGCTGGTATTGCTGGTGACCATCTTGCTGATGGCCAACCTCACCTTCATCAGCGCCGCCTACTGGATCACCCAGGAAAGCATGGCGCCCCAGGCCATGCAGACCATCGGCCGGCTGGTGGCCAATCCTCAGCTTGCAGCCCGCGCCGGCGACACCCCGGAAACCGCCCGTGCCCTGCTCAAGGAACTGGAAAGTTACACACCGCTGCGCGCCGCCGCGGTCTACGGTGGCGATGGCCGAATGCTGGCGCAGTTGCAGCATGGCGAGCCGCTGGCCCTGCCCAAACGTTTTCGCAACATCGACGGCTGGCGCCTGATGGAGTTTCGCAGCACTCAGTTGATCCGCATCCCCCGCGATGCCAACCCACCGGCACACTTGCTGCTGGTAGCCAGCAGCGAACTGCCCACGGCGTTCTACACCGGCACACTCAGCGCCAGCCTGGGCATCCTGGTGTTCAGTGTCCTGCTATGGATCGTCATCGCACGGCAGATCAAACGCCTGATCACCCAACCGATCAACCAGCTTGAGGAACTCAGCCGCCAGGTTACCCGCGAAGAGAGCTACGCCTTGCGCGCCCAGCGCGGCAACGACGATGAAATCGGCAGCCTGGCCGAGGCCTTCAACACCATGCTGTCGCGCATCGAGGCCCGCGAGCAGCAGCTCAAGAGCGCCCGCGACGAGTTCCAGAGTGCCTACGACCAGGCTCAGGGCCTTGCCGAAGAAACCCGCCACACCAACCGCAAGCTGGAACTGGAAGTACAGGTACGCAGCAAGATCGAGAAAAAGCTCACCGGTTTCCAGAACTACCTCAACAGCATCATCGACTCGATGCCCTCGGCACTGATTGCCCTCGACGAACAGCTCTACGTGACCCAATGGAACCACGAAGCCACGGTGCTTTCCGGCACGCCACTGGACGAGGCACTTAACCAGCCGGTGTTCATTGCGTTCGAGCCGTTGAAGCCGTTCCTCCCGCAACTGAAGGAAACCGTGGAAAAACATCGAGTGGCGAAGATCGAGCGGGTAACCTGGCCCAAGGGCGACGACCTGCGCCACTACGCCCTGACCTTCTACCCACTGACCGGCGGCGGCGGGCGCGGCGTGGTCATTCGTATCGACGACATCACCCAGCGCCTGTCATTGGAAGAAATGATGGTGCAATCGGAAAAAATGCTCTCGGTCGGTGGTCTGGCTGCCGGCATGGCGCACGAAATCAACAACCCGCTGGGCGCTATCCTGCACAACGTGCAGAACATTCGCCGACGCCTGTCGTCCGACCTGCCGCGCAACCAGGAACAGGCCGAAGAGCTGGGCATCGACCTGGCCACGATCAACCGCTACCTGGACAGCCGCGAGGTGCCGCAGCTGCTCGACGGCATTCAGCAGGCCGGCGCCCGGGCGGCGAAGATCGTCACCCACATGCTCAGCTTCAGCCGCCGCAGCAACCGCCAGCTGGTGCCATGCGAGCTGCCGGCGCTGATCGATCAGGCGCTTGAAATTGCCGGCAATGACTTCGATCTGGCCATCGGCTTCGACTTCAAGGGGCAAGCCATCGTGCGCCAGTTCGACCCCGACCTGGGGCCGGTGCCATGTACCGCCAACGAGCTGGAACAAGTACTGCTCAACTTGCTGAAGAACGCAGCCCAGGCCATCCACCAACGCCCGCAACCCAGCGAGCCCGGACGCATCACACTGCGCACCCGGCTAAACCCGCCATGGGCGGAAATCCAGGTCGAAGACAACGGCGTCGGCATGCCCGAGGCGGTGCGCAAGCGCACCTTCGAGCCGTTCTTCACCACCAAGGAAATCGGCCAGGGTACCGGGCTGGGCCTGTCGGTCTCCTACTTCATCATCACCAACAACCACAAGGGGCAGATGGAAGTGCAATCCACGCCAGGCCAAGGCACCTGCTTTACCCTACGCCTGCCCCTCACCCAGCCGGCAGCGGCGGTGCCGGCCAGAACGGAGCAATGACATGGGCTACCGCCTTTCGAAGATCTATACCCGCACCGGCGACAAAGGCGAAACCGGCCTGGGCGACGGCCGTCGGGTGCCCAAGGACCACCCGCGGATCGAAGCGATTGGCGAGGTGGACAGCCTGAACAGCCAGTTGGGGTTGCTGCTGGCGGGGCTCGCCGAGCATGGGCTGAATGAAGTGACCACAGTGCTGGCGCCGTGTCAGCACCGCTTGTTCGACCTGGGTGGCGAGCTGGCGATGCCCAGTTACCAGGCGTTGAACCTGGCAGAAGTGGAACGCCTGGAGGCGGCCATCGATGTGTGGAACGAAGAGCTGGGGCCGCTGAAGAACTTCATTCTGCCCAGTGGTTCGGCGCTGGTGGCGCAGGCGCATGTGTGCCGCAGTCTGGCGCGCAGTGCAGAGCGCCGGTGCCAGCAGTTGAATGCCGTGGAGCCGCTGGAAGGCGTTGGTTTGGCGTATATCAACCGGCTTTCCGATCTATTGTTCGTGGCGGCGCGGATCATCGGGCGGCGGCAGGGGGTGGCTGAGGTTTTGTGGCAGCCCGCCGAGAAACCGAAAGGCTGATACTTCTGGGGCTGCTTTGCAGCCCATTCGCGGGCTTGCCCGCTCCCACAGGTTTGGACTGCCCCCAAGAAGTTGGACACCAATCCAACCCTTGGGGGATCTATGGGTAAGTACACCGAGCAATTCAAGCTCACAGCGATCACAGCCTACCTGGATGGCAGCAACGGTTTCCGAAAGGTGGCTCAACACTTAGGTATCGATTTCAGCCTGCTTCGACGCTGGGTGGCCAGTTATCAGGCCAATAATGGCATTGGTCCAGGCTCGCATGGGCGGCGCTATACCAGTGATTTCAAACAGCAGGTGCTTAGCTATATGCACGAGCATCGGCTTTCGCTGCGCCAGACCGCTGCCCACTTTGGTCTTGGGCAGTCCTCTCAGATAGGCATTTGGCAGCGGCAGTACTACAGTGGCAGTCCTGCACCCTCTACTGCCATCAAGCCAAGAAAGCCAATCGACGTGTCGAAGAAGATCAAGCCTGCCAAACCCACCGATACCAATGATGATCAGAAGTCTCGAGATCAGCTGATGGCTGAACTTGAGTACCTGCGCATGGAGAATGCTGTCCTAAAGGAGCTCAAGGCTCTGCGCGAGGAAAAGGAACGAACACGCGGGAAAAAGTCCTGATCGTTTCCAAACTCAAGCGCAGGTTTCCTTTGCCTGACCTCCTTCAGTTGGTCGAGCTGGCGCGCAGCACCTTCTACTACCAGCTCAAAGCTCAGCAGAAGCCAGACCGGCATGCTGAGCTCAAGGCATTGGTGCATCGCGTCTATCACGAGCAGAAACGGCTTTATGGTTATCGCCGTATCGCACTCGTAATCAGGAAGGAAAAGCGGGTGAACAAGAAGGTCATTGAACGGCTGATGGCTGAGCAGGGATTGAAATCAGTAGTGCGCCCCAAGAAATATCGCTCCTATCGAGGTACCGTCGGCAAAGTGGCAGCGAATGTACTGGAGCGAAATTTTGTCGCTCAACGCCCAAACCAGAAGTGGGTGACTGACGTAACCGAGTTCAAAGTAGCTCAACAGAAGCTCTATCTGTCGCCCGTGATGGATTTGTACAACGGCGAAATCGTGGCCTACGAAATGGCCAGCCGCCCGTGCTATAGCCTGGTTGGGAACATGCTTGGCAAAGCGCTCGATTGCCTGGGAGAGAAACCGAAGCTCGTGCTGCATTCGGATCAGGGATGGCATTACCAGCAGGCGCAATACCGCCGTAAGCTAAGCGAATGCGGGGTAAAGCAGAGCATGTCCCGAAAAGGCAATTGCCTGGACAACGCGGCCATGGAAAGCTTCTTCGGCACGCTGAAATCTGAGTTTTTCTACCTGAAGCGTTTCGAGAGCATTGATGAGCTGAGAGCGGGTCTGGATGAGTACATTCACTACTACAACCATGATCGCATCAAGCTGAGGCTCAATGGCCTGAGCCCTGTGGAGTACAGGGCTCAGGCTGCAGCTTAAAACTGTCCAACTTTTGGGGGGCAGTCCAGGTTTCGAGCAGGCTTGAAGCTTGTGAGTTTCCTGTGGGAGCGGGCCCCGCGAATGGGCCCCGCAGCAGCCTCAGTTACAGGGGACTCAGGCCTCGGGCCAGAACGCCCGGATCCCGGCCACACCCTGTGCACCCGCCTCCCAGGCCTGCTGGCGCTCACTCGGCCCTATCCCACCCAGTAGATAAACCGGCTTGTTGAACCCGGCAATCACGCGCTGCGCCTCATCCCAGCCCAGCGGCACCGCATCCGGATGCGTCAGGGTCGCCTGCACTGGCGACAAGGTGACAAAGTCCACGCCCATCTGCTCAGCCAGCGCCAGCTCTTCGGCACTGTGGCAGGATGCCGCCAACCAGCGCTCCTTGGGGAACGGCCGGCCCCTGGCGGCGTACTTGCGCAGCTGCGCGGCCGTCAGGTGCCAACCGGCCGCCGGGAAATCACCCAGCCATTCCAGTGGCCCTTTCAGCATCAGCTGCGCCTTGCCCGCACACAGCCCGACCGCATCCACCGCCACGTCGCGGTACTTGGGGTCGTACATGTCCGGGGCACGCAACTGGATCAGACGGATGCCATTGGCCACGGCCTTCTGGATGCCCTTGAGCAGCTGCGGCACCTCCAAGCCATCCGGGGTGATCAGGTACTGGTCCGGCAGGCGCGCAGCGGCGACGATCGGCTTGTTGGCCTCGGGGAATTCGTACTGCGGCAAATCGCGCGGGGCAACCCATTCCAGCGGCTGGCCTTCGGCACCATGGGGTTCGCCAGTGAACGCTTCGACCTCGCGCACGTCCAGCAGCACCTGCTTGTCCGGGTAGTCATGGCTGACCTTGATCAGCGCACGCGACCGACTTACCTCGATGCCCAGCTCCTCGCGCAGCTCGCGGGCAAGCGCCGCTTCGACGCTTTCGCCTTCTTCCACCTTGCCACCGGGGAACTCCCACAAGCCGCCCTGGTGCTGAGTATCGGCACGGCGTGCGATCAGAATACGGCCATCAGCACCGCGAATGACGGCAGCTACTACATGAATCCGTTTCACGCTTTACGCTCCTCCAGGCCTGCCTGTTGCCATGCCTGGAAGGCTGGCCACTGATAAATGGTCTCGATGTAGGCTGCCGCCTCGGCGGGGACTTCTACGCGGTAGGTGCGCAGGCGCACGGCCACCGGGGCAAAGAAGGCATCGGCCAGGCTTGGCTTGCCGAACAGGAACGGGCCGCTGTCCTTGGCCACCACGCGGCATTCGGACCACAGCGCGACGATACGGTCGATATCGACCTGCACGTCCAGCGGCACAGTGTCCAGCGCCTGGTCACGCGACAGGTCGAACGGCATGGCACCGCGCAGGGCGAAGAAACCGCTGTGCATCTGCGCGCAAGCCGAACGGGCCTGGGCGCGGGCGGCTGCATCGGCAGGCCACAGCTGGGCGTCGGGGTGCTGTTCGTTGAGGTATTCGGCAATGGCCAGGGAATCGGCGATCACACCGTGCTCGGTCTTGAGCAGCGGCACCTTGCCGGTGGAGGAGAAAGCGAGGATGCGCTGGCGGGTATCAGGCTGGTTCAGCTTGATCAGGGTTTCTTCGTAGGGCACGCCAGCCAGCTCGAGCGCCAGGGCGCCACGCAGCGACCAGGAGGAGTACAGCTTGTCGCCGATGATCAGGTGATAGCTCATGGTTCGGCTCCATCAGGTTTGTATTGCAAAACCCGCAGGCCGCTACGCGGCCTTTCGCGGGCAAGCCCGCTCCTGCAGGGACCGCACCGCTCCTGCAGGCATTGCAACACCTGTGGGAGCGGGCGTGCCCGCGAAGAGGCCTTCGGATCAGTAGATCAGGTACGGTACTCGGCGTTGATCTTCACGTACTCGTGGGACAGGTCAGTCGTCCAGATGGTTTCGCTGCACTGGCCACGGCCCAGTTCGATTCGGATGGTGATCTCTTCCTGGGCCATCACTGCCGAACCCTGCGCTTCGGTATAGCTCGGGCTGCGGCCGCCTTTGCTCGCGATGCAAACGCTGTCCAGGTAGACATCGATCAGGCTCACATCCAGCTCCGGTACACCGGCACGGCCTACGGCGGCGAGGATGCGGCCCCAGTTCGGGTCGGAAGCGAACAGCGCGGTCTTGATCAACGGCGAGTGGGCCACGGCGTAGCCAACGTCCAGGCACTCCTGGTGGTTGCCACCGCCGTTGACCTGCACGGTCACGAACTTGGTCGCGCCTTCGCCGTCACGGACAATGGCCTGGGCCACTTCCATGCACACTTCGAACACGGCCTTTTTCAGCGCTTCGAAAAGCGCGCCGCTGGCTTCGGTCACTTCCGGCAGGTCGGCCTTGCCGGTAGCGATCAGCATGCAGCAATCGTTGGTCGAAGTGTCACCATCGATCGTGATGCGGTTGAACGACTTGTTGGCGCCGTCCAGCATCAGGTCCTTGAGTACCTTTGGCGCCACCTTGGCGTCGGTGGCGATGTAGCCCAGCATGGTCGCCATGTTCGGGCGGATCATGCCTGCACCCTTGCTGATTCCGGTAACGGTGACGGTCACGCCATCGTGCTGGAACTGGCGGCTGGCCCCCTTGGGCAGGGTGTCGGTGGTCATGATGCCGGTAGCGGCCTCAGCCCAGTTGTTTTCCGACAGGTTGTCGAGGGCGGCCTGCAGCGCGCCTTCGATCTTTTCGACCGGCAGCGGCTCGCCAATCACGCCGGTGGAGAACGGCAGTACCGACTCGGCCGGTACGCCAGCCAGTTCGGCCAGCTTGGCGCAGGTGCGCTCGGCGGCGGCCAGACCTGGCGCGCCGGTGCCGGCGTTGGCGTTACCCGTGTTGGTCAGCAGGTAGCGCACGGTGCCCTGTACACGCTGCTTGGACAGGATCACCGGCGCGGCGCAGAAGGCGTTGAGGGTGAACACGCCCGCCACGCTGGAGCCTTCGGCACAGCGCATGACCACCACATCCTTGCGCCCCGGGCGCTTGATACCGGCAGAAGCGATACCGAGTTCAAAACCCGGAACCGGGTGCAGGGTGGGCAAAGGACCAAGACCAACAGCCATTAGAGCGCTCCTAGAAAAAACGATGATGTCGAAAAAGGGGCCGCTTCGCGCCCCATCGCGACACAAGGCCGCCCCCACAAGGATCGCGCCCGTTCATTGACGAGCGCGGTACCTGTGGGAGCGGCCTTGTGTCGCGAAAGGGCCGCAAAGCGGCCCCAGGCTTGTACAACGTAAGGTTCAGATCACTCGATCTGACCATGGCAATGCTTGAACTTCTTGCCCGAACCACACCAGCACGGCTCGTTGCGGCCCAGCTTCTGGTCATTGCGTACTGGCGCCGAGGCTACCGCTACTTCAGCACCCTCCTCGCTCAGTTGCTCACTTTCCAGGCCCGGTGCAGCGGCGTGCTGGAACTGCATGCGACTCGCCAGCTCTTCGGCCTCGCGGCGCAGGCGGGCTTCCTCTTCGGCCGGGTCTTCGCGGCGAACCTGTACGTGCGACAGCACGCGGATGGTGTCGCGCTTGATCGACTCCAACAGCTCCTGGAACAGGCTGAACGACTCGCGCTTGTACTCCTGCTTCGGGTTCTTCTGCGCATAACCACGCAGGTGAATACCGTGACGCAGGTGGTCCATGGTCGACAGGTGGTCTTTCCACAGGTCGTCCAGTACGCGCAGCAGAATCTGCTTCTCGAAGGTTCGCAGGGCCTCGAGACCGGCCTGGTCTTCCTTCTCGGTGTAGGCCGTGGTGATCTCGCTCAGCAGCTTCTCGCGCAGGGTCTCTTCGTAGAGGTGATCGTCCTCGTCGAGCCATTGCTGGATTGGCAACTTGATGGCGAAATCGCTGGCCAGCGAAGCCTCCAGGCCGGCTACGTCCCACTGCTCTGGCAGCGACTGCGGCGGAATGTGCTGGCTGATGGTAGCGTCCAGGACTTCCTTGCGGAATTCGACGATGGTGTCGCCAATGTTGTCGGCGGCCAGCAGGCTGTTGCGCATGTGGTAGATCACCTTGCGCTGCTCGTTGGCGACGTCGTCATATTCGAGCAATTGCTTACGAATGTCGAAGTTGCGGCCTTCGACCTTGCGCTGGGCTTTCTCGATAGCGTTGGTGACCATGCGGTGCTCGATGGCCTCGCCCGACTGCATGCCCAGTGCCTTCATGAAGTTCTTCACCCGGTCAGAGGCGAAGATGCGCATCAGGCTGTCTTCCAGCGACAGGTAGAAGCGGCTGGACCCCGGGTCGCCCTGACGACCGGAGCGGCCGCGCAGCTGGTTGTCGATACGGCGCGATTCGTGGCGCTCGGAAGCGATTACATGCAGGCCACCCGTCTCGATCACTTGCTGGTGACGCTTCTGCCAGTCGGCCTTGATCTGGGCGATCTGCTCGGCTGTCGGGTTTTCCAGGGCAGCCACTTCGGCTTCCCAGTTACCGCCCAGCAGGATGTCGGTACCACGGCCAGCCATGTTGGTGGCGATGGTCAGGGCACCTGGCGCGCCAGCTTGCGCGATGATCTCGGCTTCCTTCTCGTGATACTTGGCGTTGAGCACCTTGTGGTCGATCCCTTCCTTTTTCAGGAGGTTGGACATGTGCTCGGAAGTTTCAATGGTCGCAGTACCCACCAACACCGGTCGGCCCAGCTTCATGCTTTCCTTGATGTCGGCGATGATCGCGGCGTATTTCTCGTCAGCGGTCAGGTACACCAGGTCGTTGTAGTCCTTACGCGCCAGTGGCTTGTTCGGCGGAATGACCATCACGTTCAGGCCATAGATCGACTGGAACTCGAACGCTTCGGTGTCGGCGGTACCGGTCATGCCGGACAGCTTGGTGTACAGGCGGAAGTAGTTCTGGAACGTGGTCGAAGCCAGGGTCTGGCTCTCGGCCTGGATGTTCAGGTTCTCTTTTGCCTCGATGGCCTGGTGCAGGCCCTCGGACAGGCGACGACCCGGCATGGTACGGCCGGTGTGTTCGTCGATCAGCAGAACCTGGCCGTCCTGGACGATGTACTCGACGTTGCGGTGGAACAGCTTGTGTGCACGAAGACCGGCGTAGACGTGTGTCAGCAAGCCCAGGTTGTGCGCGGAGTACAGGCTCTCGCCTTCAGCCAGCAGGCCCGCCTGGGCCAGCATCTCTTCGATGAACTGGTGACCGGCTTCGTTCAGCTCCACCTGGCGACTCTTCTCGTCGATGGTGAAGTGGCCTTCCTGGGTGACCTGGCCTTCGACCTCTTCGATGTGCTGGGTGAGGCGCGGGATCAGGCGGTTGATCTCGATGTACAGCTTGGAGCTGTCCTCGGCCTGACCGGAAATGATCAGCGGGGTACGCGCTTCGTCGATGAGGATGGAGTCGACTTCGTCGATCACGGCGAAGTTAAGTTCACGCTGGAACTTCTCGTCCTGGCTGAACGCCATGTTGTCGCGCAGGTAGTCGAACCCGAATTCGTTGTTGGTGCCGTAGGTGATGTCGGCTGCATAGGCGGCGCGCTTTTCTTCCGGCGGCTGGAAGGCCGAGACGATACCGACCGACAGACCGAGGAATTCGTACAGCGGGCGCATCCAGTTGGCGTCACGGCGCGCCAGGTAGTCGTTGACGGTGACCACATGCACGCCCTTGCCGGACAATGCGTTGAGGTAGACGGCCAAGGTACCGACCAAGGTCTTGCCTTCACCGGTGCGCATTTCTGCGATCATACCCTCGTGCAGGGTCATGCCGCCGATCAACTGCACATCGAAATGGCGCATGCCCATTACGCGCTTGCCGGCCTCGCGGGCCACGGCGAAGGCTTCGGGCAGCAACTGGTCCAGTGTCTCGCCTTTGGCCAGGCGTTCCTTGAACTCTGCAGTCTTGCCCCGCAGTTGCTCGTCGGAGAGGGCCACCATCTTCTCTTCGAAGGCATTGACGATACTCACCGTCTTGAGCATGCGTTTGACTTCACGCTCGTTCTTGCTTCCAAAAAGTTTTTTTAACAAAGGCGCAAACATATCGGCAGGATCTTCCACACGTAGGGATGGAGGGCGGCCCCATGAGTCGCCCGTGCAGCCCATAGGCCGCATGCGAACGAGCATTCTACCCGGAAACGATGGTGAGGAAAGTGGTGGATTTCCACGATGCTGATACAGCGTTTTGGCGGGGGCCTGTTTTAGATAGGGGCATTTTCACTGAGTTCAAGGCTTGGCAACATGAAAGCTATCGAGAACCAGTCTTGTCTTTGGCTGCCTGTGCCGGCCCCTTCGCGGGTGAACCCGCTCCTACGAGGTATCGATAGCCCTGGTAGGAGCGGGTTCACCCGCGAAGAGGCCGGTACAGGCAACGGAGATGTTAGACTGTGCCCACGTCACCTCACGCGTACCCCCATGGCCTACAAACCCTCCCCCGCCCAGCCGCCCTCCGCCCTGCTGCGCCAGGTGCGCCCGCTGCGCCTGCTGCTTAACCAGGCCGAGCGCCTGGAACACTTGCAGCGCCTGCTGGAAAGCCAGTTGCAACCGGCTGCCCGCGAGCACTGCCATGTGGCGTCCTGGCGCGATGGTACTTTGTTGCTGGTGGTTACCGACGGCCATTGGGCAACCCGCCTGCGCTACCAGCAGAAGCGCTTGTTGGCGGCACTGCAGGCCATGGAAGCATTCGGCAACCTCAGGCGCATCCTGTACAAGGTGCAGCCGCCGCTGGTGCCGGCCAAGCGTGGCGGGCATGCTGCCGAGCTTTCGAACAGTGCGGCCGAGAGCCTGCGCGACACCGCCGAAGGCATTACCGACCCCAAACTGCGCGCAGCACTGGAACGGTTGGCCGCCCACGCCCAGGGCAAGCCATAAAAAAGGCCACCCGAAGGTGGCCTTAATGAACTAGAGAGTGTTCGAACTTACACGGCCGCAACAGGGCGCATGTACGAGATCGGTGCCGTACTGGCATCTTCGAAAGTGACCACTTCCCAGGCATCGGTTTCAGCAATCAGCTTGCGCAACAGCTGGTTGTTCAGCGCGTGGCCGGACTTGAAGCCCTTGAACTCGCCGATCAGGCTGTTGCCCAGCAGGTACAGATCGCCGATGGCGTCGAGGATCTTGTGCTTGACGAATTCGTCTTCGTAACGAAGGCCGTCTTCGTTGAGCACGCCGTCCTCATCGACCACGATGGCGTTCTCGACACTGCCACCCAACGCAAGGTTGTGCTTGCGCAGGTACTCGATGTCACGCATGAAACCAAAAGTACGCGCGCGGCTGACTTCCTTCACGAACGACGTGCTGGAAAAGTCGACGCTGGCGCTCTGGGTCCGGTTGCGAAGCACCGGGTGATCGAAATCGATCTCGAAGCTCACCTTGAAACCTTCGAAAGGCAGGAACGTGGCGCGCTTGTCGCCCTCTTCCACGGTTACCTCACGCAGGATGCGGATGAACTTCTTGGCTGCGTCCTGTTCTTCCAGGCCGGCAGACTGAATCAGGAATACAAAAGGACCGGCGCTGCCATCCATGATCGGCACTTCCGAGGCGGAGAGCTCGACGTAGGCGTTATCGATGCCCAGACCCGCCATGGCGGAGAGCAGGTGCTCGACCGTATCGACCTTGACGTCACCGTTGACCAGCGTCGTCGACATGGTTGTCTCGCCGACGTTGGCCGCACGCGCAGGAATCTCGACCACAGGGTCGAGGTCGGCGCGGCGGAAGACGATGCCGGTGTCAACAGGTGCAGGCTTGAGGGTCAGGTAGACCTTCTCCCCGGAGTGCAGACCGACACCTGTGGCACGGATGGTATTCTTCAGGGTGCGTTGTTTAATCATGGCATTGGCCGCTTCAGCGCAAATTGCGAACAGGTATCAACAAAGGCTGGGGATGATAACAGACCCAACCTTTGATGAATACCAATCACCTTTATACCCCTGATAAATTCCATTAATCAGCCTGACGACGCAGGAATGCCGGGATATCGAGGTAGTCCAGGTCATCCTGAGGGTTCAGTTTAGCGGCTGCGGCAGCACCTGCATGCGCCTGGTTGCGCATGACGGTCGGGCGCTCCAGGTCACGGTAGTTGACCGCTGGCTGCTCCTGGCGCACCGGCGCAGGATTGGACGCTTCGTACGCCTGCTGGGCAGTCTGCAGGGTATTGTCGACCACCTTCACAGGCTTCTCGATGCGTGCGCCCAGACCAGTGGCCACCACGGTCACGTGCAGTTCGTCGCGCATGTCCGGGTCGATCACGGTGCCGACCTTGACCATCGCGTGGTCGGAGGCGAAGGCTTCGATGATGCTACCCACGTCGGAGTACTCACCCAGCGACAGGTCCGGGCCTGCGGTGATGTTCACCAGGATACCGCGGGCGCCCTGCAGGTTGACGTCTTCCAGCAGCGGGTTACGGATAGCTGCCTCGGTGGCTTCACGCGCACGGTTCGGGCCGCTGGCGCAACCAGTACCCATCATGGCCATGCCCATTTCACCCATCACGGTGCGCACGTCGGCGAAGTCGACGTTGATCATGCCGGGGCGCTTGATGATGTCGGAGATACCGCGTACGGCACCGGCCAGGACATCGTCAGCCTTGGCGAAAGCGGACAGCAGGCTGGCATCCTTGCCCAGGATGGTCAGCAGCTTCTCGTTGGGGATGGTGATCAACGAGTCGACGCTTTCAGCCAGCATGCGAATGCCTTCATCGGCGATCTGCATGCGCTTGCGGCCTTCGAACGGGAATGGACGGGTCACCACTGCTACGGTGAGGATACCCATTTCCTTGGCCACTTCGGCAATGATTGGCGCTGCACCGGTACCGGTACCGCCACCCATGCCGGTGGTGATGAACACCATGTTGGTGCCCTGCAGCACTTCGGCGATGCGCTCACGGTCTTCCAGCGCGGCCTGACGGCCGACTTCCGGATTGGCACCGGCACCCAGGCCCTTGGTCACACCCGTGCCCAATTGCAGGATGGTGCGCGCGCCAATGTTTTTCAGCGCCTGGGCATCGGTGTTGGCGCAGATGAATTCCACGCCTTCGATGCTGCTCTTGACCATGTGATTGACGGCGTTGCCGCCACCACCACCAACGCCGATCACTTTAATGACCGGACTTTGCGGGACGTTGTCTACGAGCTCGAACATTTTCCCTCTCCTTACAGTTCTCTAGTTGTTGCGCCTACCACTACTGCTTTGAAACTTAGAAGTTGCCCTGGACCCACTTCTTGAAGCGTTCAAGCACTGGGGCCTTCGGTTCATCGCCATAGCTGTTGCTGCTGCTGTTGCTGTTACCGGTCAGGGCCAAGTCCTCGGACTGCTTCAGCAGGCCGTAGGTGAGCAAGCCCACACCAGTGGAATAGATCGGGTTGCGCACCACGTCGCTCAGCCCCCGAACGCTGTGCGGCACGCCCAGGCGTACCGGCATGTGGAAAATTTCCTCGGCCAGTTCGACGGCGCCTTCCATCTTCGCGGTGCCGCCAGTGAGGACGATGCCGGCGGGCACCAGGTCTTCGTAGCCGCTGCGGCGCAGTTCGGCCTGGATCAGGGTGAAGAGCTCGTCGTAACGTGGCTCCACCACCTCGGCCAGGGCCTGGCGCGACAGCTCGCGCGGTGGGCGATCGCCCACGCTTGGCACCTTGATGGTCTCGCCAGCGCCAGCCAGTTTGGCCAAGGCACAGGCGTAGCGGATCTTGATTTCTTCGGCGTACTGGGTCGGGGTACGCAGGGCCATGGCGATGTCGTTGGTCACCTGGTCGCCAGCAATCGGGATGACCGCCGTGTGGCGGATGGCACCCTCGGTGAAGATGGCGATGTCGGTGGTGCCGCCACCGATGTCCACCAGGCACACGCCCAGCTCTTTTTCATCATCGGTCAGCACCGAGTAGGCCGAAGCCAGCTGCTCGAGGATGATGTCGTCGATTTCCAGGCCGCAGCGGCGCACACACTTCTCGATGTTCTGGGCGGCGTTGACTGCGCAAGTGACCACGTGAACCTTGGCTTCCAGGCGCACGCCAGACATGCCCAGCGGCTCGCGCACGCCTTCCTGGTTGTCGATCACGTAGTCCTGCGGCAAGGTGTGCAGCACGCGCTGGTCGGCCGGAATCGCCACGGCCTGGGCAGCGTCGAGTACGCGCTCCAGGTCGGCCAGGCTGACTTCGCGGTCACGGATGGCGACGATGCCGTGGGAGTTCAGGCTGCGGATGTGGTTACCGGCCACACCGACGAACGCCGAGTGGATACGGCAGCCGGCCATCAGCTGCGCCTCTTCCACGGCGCGCTGGATCGACTGCACGGTGGACTCGATGTTCACCACCACGCCTTTTTTCAGGCCACGGGACGGATGGGTGCCGATCCCGACGATTTCCAGGGAGCCGTCTTCGCCCACTTCGCCCACCAGCGCCACCACCTTGGAGGTGCCAATGTCCAGCCCGACGATCATTTTGCCGCTATGCGCGTTTGCCATGGTCCTGCCTCTCTCTAATTCTTCGCAACGGCGGGTTGGGCCGTCGTCGGTGCAATCGGTTCCCGCCAACCAACGGCAAGTCCGTTGGAATAACGCAGATCAATGCGGGCGATAGTGGTGATCTGGTCTTTGAGTGTCTTGTCGTAAATGGCAATGAAACGGCGCATCTTCTCCACCAGATGATCGCGCCCCAGCAGCAACTCGATGCCTGGCCCGGCACTACTCGCACCGGTGGTCAGGAACCAGCTGCCTCGCTCGCGCAGCTCCAGGCGAGCGATGGAAAAGCCCAAGGGGCGCAGCATCTGGCTCAATACCTGATACTGCTGCATGACTTGTTGCTGAGCACGCTGCGGCCCGGCCAGCTGCGGCAGGTGCTCATAGTTGGCCAGCTCGCGCGGGGTGAAAGCCTGACCCTGGTTGTTGAGCAGGGCTGCGTCCCCCCAGCGTGCCACCGGCAGCTGCTCTTCAAGGCGGATCACCACCTCGTCGGGCCACACCCGGCGCACTTCGGCGTGGGCGATCCACGGCATCTGCTCGAGCTCGGCGCGCATCGCCGGCAGGTCGACGCTGAAGAAGCTCGCCGCCACGTAGGGCGCGATACGCTGCTGCACCGATTGCTGACTGATGTAGCTGAGGTCGCCCTGCACATCGATCTTGGTGATCGGGCGGTCGGCGTACGGCATCAGGCGAATGGCGCCCTCGTAGGCACCAAAGCCGGCCGCCACCAGCAACACCGGCCACAGCAAGCGCTTCAGGCCGCCCAGGCTTGGCCGGGGCAGGCGCGCCGATACGGGCTCGTCGGCCACCAGCCGGCTGGCACCACGCGGCACCGGCTTGCTACGGCCGGTAACGGGTTGCTGCTGACGTATCATCGCGCCTTGCATGGTTATTAACCTCGCGTCGCCACGCTTTCGGCCAGGATTGCCAGCACCAGTTGCTGGAAGTCCAGGCCAGCCGCGCGGGCCGCCATGGGCACCAGGCTATGATCTGTCATGCCTGGTGCTGTGTTGACTTCGAGCAGCCAGAACCGGCCCTGCTCGTCCTGCATCACGTCCAGCCGCCCCCAGCCTTCGATGCCAATGGCATCGCAGGCGCGCGCGGTCAGGTCGATCAGTTCCTGTTCCTTGACGCTATCCAGCCCGCACGGGATGCGGTACTGGGTATCGTTGGCGATGTACTTGGCGTCGTAGTCGTAGAACACGTGCGGCGTACCCAGGGCGATCGGCGGCAGCACCTGGCCGCGCAGTACCGCGATGGTGAACTCCGGGCCGTGGATCCACTGCTCCACCAGTACCTGGGAATCGTATTTGGCGGCGTCCTGCCAGGCGGCGACCAGTTCCTGGGTGCTGTTCACCTTGGCCATGCCGATGCTAGAGCCTTCATGGGCGGGTTTGACGATAAGCGGGAAGCCCAGTTCCGTACTGGCCTGCAAACAATCGCTTTCGCTCGCCAGCACCGCGTGGCGTGGCGTGGGAATGCCCAGGCTCTGCCACACCTGCTTGGTGCGCAGCTTGTCCATCGCCAGCGCCGAAGCGAGGATGCCGCTGCCGGTGTAGGGGATGCCCAGGCACTCCAGCAAACCTTGCATGCTCCCGTCTTCACCGCCACGGCCGTGGAGGATGATGAAGGCGCGGTCAATCTTCTCGCTCTGCAGGCGTGCGAGCAGGTCGTCACCGACGTCGATGGCAACCACGTCGACGCCGGCAGTGCTCAGCGCATCGATCACTGCGGCGCCGGATTTCAGCGACACCTCACGCTCGGCGCTCTTGCCACCGTACAGCACGGCGACGCGGCCGAACGCCTTGACGTCCAGGGTCGAGTGCAGCTTGTCGTAGGCGCTGGTCATTTCGACTTCTCCTGCTTGGCGCCTGCGAACAGCGGGCTTTTCATCAACTGGGGGGCCAGGCCACCGACATCACCGGCACCCTGGCAGAGCAGGATGTCGCCAGCGCGCAGCAGTGGCTTGACCAGCGGTGCCAGTTCGGCGCCGCGCTCGATGTAGATCGGGTCCAGCTTGCCGCGCTGGCGGATGCTGTGGCACAGCTGACGGCTGTCGGCACCGGGGATCGGCTCTTCGCCGGCCGGGTAGACCTCCATCAGCAGCAGCACGTTGGCATCGCCCAGTACCTGGACGAAATCGTCATACAGGTCGCGGGTGCGGCTGTAGCGGTGCGGCTGGTAGACGATCACCAGGCGGCGGCTTGGCCAGCCACCGCGCACAGCCTTGATCACCGCCGCCACTTCGGTCGGGTGATGACCGTAGTCGTCGACCAGCATCACACTGCCGCCTTCGACCGGCAGCTCGCCGTATACCTGGAAGCGACGACCGACACCCTGGAAGCCGGACAGGCCCTGGACGATGGCCTCGTCAGTAATGCCTTCGTCAGTGGCGATGGCGATGGTCGCCAGGGCGTTGAGCACGTTGTGGTTGCCGGGCATGTTCACCGAAACCTCCAACGGCTCGCGATCACGGCGCAGCACGGTGAAGTGGGTCTGCATGCCCTGCTGACGCACATTGATGGCGCGGATGTCGGCCTCTTCGCTGAAGCCGTAGGTCACGGTCGGGCGCTTCACCTGCGGCAGGATCTCGCGAACCACCGGGTCGTCCAGGCACATCACCGCCAGCCCATAGAACGGCAGGTTGTGCAGGAACTCGACAAAGGTTTTCTTCAGCTTGTTGAAGTCACCTTCGTAGGTCGCCATGTGGTCGGCATCGATGTTGGTGACAACCGCCACCATCGGCTGCAGGTGCAGGAAGCTGGCATCGCTTTCGTCTGCTTCAGCGATCAGGTAGCGGCTGGTGCCCAGCTGCGCATTGGTGCCGGCAGCGGTAAGGCGGCCACCGATGACGAAGGTCGGGTCCAGGCCACCGGCGGCGAACACTGAAGCCAGCAGGCTGGTCGTGGTGGTCTTGCCGTGAGTACCGGCAACGGCCACGCCATGGCGGTAACGCATCAGTTCGGCGAGCATCTCGGCACGCGGCACCACCGGAATGCGCCGCTCGAGGGCGGTGGCAACTTCCGGGTTGGCCGGGTTGATGGCGCTGGACACCACCAGCACATCGGCGGTGGCAGCGTTCTCGGCGCGGTGGCCGACGAAGATCTCAGCGCCGAAGGACTCCAGGCGTTCGGTGACCGGCGAGGCTTTAAGGTCCGAACCGGACACTTCATAACCCAGGTTCAGCAACACTTCGGCAATACCGCACATGCCCACGCCGCCGATGCCGACGAAGTGAATGCGGCGAATACGGCCCATCTTCGGCTGGGGCATGGCTTTCTGGCTCTCAACCATGGGCCACCTCCAGGCAGATATCGACCACGGTGCTGGTTGCAGCAGGTTTGGCCAGGCGCCGTGCGGTGCCAGCCATGACGTTGAGTTTCTCGGGTTGCATCAGCACCTCGTTCAGGCGTTCAGCGAGTTGCGCTGCGCCAGTTGTCGCTTGTGGCATCAGGAAGGCAGCGCCTTCGCGGGCCAGATATTGGGCGTTGTGGGTCTGGTGATCGTCGATCGCGTGGGGCAAAGGCACCAGCATCGAAGGCAGGCCTGCTGCTGCCAGTTCGCTGACAGTCAAGGCACCGGCCCGGCACACCACCAGGTCGGCCCAGCCATAAGCCTGGGCCATGTCTTTGATGAAAGGCTCTACCTGAGCCGCGACGCCCGCCTCGTGATAACGCTCGGCGGTGATCGGTGCGTGCTGCTTGCCGGCCTGGTGGAACACCTCTGGCCGCAGCGCCGCGGGCACCTCGGACAGGGCCTTAGGCAACAATTTGTTCAATGGTTCCGCACCCAGGCTGCCCCCCAGCACCAACAGGCGTGCGCGGCGCTCGCCCAAAGGCGTGCGTTGCGCGTCCATGAAGAGCTCCGGACGCACCGGGTTGCCGGTGGTGCGACGTTTGTCGCTGGCCTCGAAGGTGTTCGGGAAAGCTTCGCAGACCCGCGCCGAGAGTGGCACCAGCAACCGATTGGCGGTACCGGCCCTGGCGTTCTGCTCATGGATCACCAGTGGCACGCCGCACAGCCGCGCGGCCACGCCGCCGGGGCCGGTCACATAGCCGCCAAAGCCCAGGACACATACGGGCTTGAGCTGGCGAATGATGCGCCGTGCCTGCAGCACTGCCTTGACCAGGGTGAAAGGCGCCTTGAGCAACGACAGCTTGCCCTTGCCGCGCAAGCCGCTGACCTGAATCAGATGCAATGGCAAACCCGCCTGCGGCACCAGCTCGTTCTCGATGCCACGCGGGGTGCCCAGCCAGTGCACGCTGTAACCGCGCGCCTGGAACTCACGGGCGCAGGCCAGCGCCGGGAACACGTGCCCCCCGGTGCCGCCGGCCATGATCAACACATTTTTGCCTTCAGCGGCCATGACTGGTCTCCTCGGCAAAATCGCTTTCGCTGAATTCGTGCTCCTCACTGCCCAGATGCGTGCGGCTCTCCCACTCGATGCGCAGCAACAGGCCCACGCAGGCGCAGCAGATCACCAGCGAGCTCCCCCCGTAACTGAGAAACGGCAGGGTCAGGCCCTTGGTCGGCAGCAGGCCGACATTCACACCGATATTGATCAGGAACTGGCCAATCCACAGGAAAGCCAGACCGAACGCCATGTAGGCGGCAAAGAACTGTTTGGCTTTTTCGGCCCACAGGCCGATGTAAAGGGCGCGCACGGTGACAAACACGAACAGCGCGACGGTCAGCAGCGAGCCGACCACCCCCAGTTCTTCCGCCAGGACCGAGAACACGAAGTCGGTGTGCGCTTCAGGCAGGTAGAACTGCTTCTGCACGCTGTTGCCCAGGCCAACACCCAGCCACTCGCCACGGCCGAAGGCGATCAGTGCCTGGGTCAGCTGGTAGCCCGAGCCGAACTGATCGGCCCAGGGGTCGGTGAAGGTAATAAGGCGCGCCATCCGGTAGGGCTGCGCCTGCACCAGGACAAATACCGCCAGCACCGCCAGCACCACCATCAGGCTGAAGCGGAACAGCCCCACCCCTCCCAAAAACAACATGGCCGCCGCCGCGCCCATCATCACCACCGTGGCACCGAAGTCCGGCTCCATCAGCAGCAAGGCGGCCATGGGCAGCAGCACGATGAACGGCTTGAAGAAGCCCATCCAGGTTTCGCGCACCTCGGTCTGTCGGCGTACCAGGTAGCCGGCCAGGTAGATGACCACGAACACCTTGGCGATTTCCGAAGGCTGCACGTTGAAGAAGCTGAAACCGATCCAGCGCATGGAGCCGTTGACCTCACGGCCGATACCCGGCACCAGCACCAGTACCAGCAAGCCGAAGGCGCCAAGCAGCATCATGAAGCCCATGCGCTGCCAAGTGGCGATCGGCACCAGGATGGTTGCACCACAGGCCACCAGGCCAAGGAACACGTACACCAGGTGGCGGAACATGTGATACAGCGGGTTGCCGGACTGTACCGCAGCCACTTCCGAGGAGGCCGAAGTGATCATCACCAGGCCCAGGCCCAGCAAGGCCAGGCAACCGGCGAGCATCGGGAAGTCCAGGTCGATGCCACGGCCGCTGATCAGCGGCGACGGGTAGGGTTTGAAGATGCCGAAGATCATGCAAGACCTCCCGCTGCCTGGGCGAACAGACGCCCTCGTTCCTCGAAGTTCTTGAACATGTCGAGGCTGGCGCATGCTGGCGACAGCAGCACGGCATCGCCGGCCTGGGCCAGCTCGGCACACTGCTGTACGGCATCGTCAAGGGTCTTGACCCGAACCAGTGGCACGGCATCGCCCAAGGCCTCGGCCAGGCGCTCGGCATCACGGCCAAGCAATACCACGGCGCGGCAGAAACGCTTGACCGGCTCGCGCAGCGCAGTGAATTCAGCACCTTTGCCGTCACCACCGGCGATCAGCACCAACTTGCCTTCGATATCAGCGCCCAGGCCTTCGATGGCGGCCAGGGCTGCACCGACGTTGGTGGCTTTGGAATCGTCGTACCAGTTCACGCCATTACGCTCGCGTACCCACTGGCAACGGTGGGCCAGGCCACCAAACTCGCGCAGGGCCTCGAGCATGGGCTCGAACGGCAGGCCGGCAGCATGCCCCAGGGCCAGCGCCGCCAGGGCGTTGCTCTGGTTGTGAGCACCGCGAACCTTCAGTTCACGCGCCGGCATCAGCGTCTGGAACTCGAACGCCAGGTATTTCTCACCGTCCACTTCACGCAGGCCAAACGCTTTGAAGTCGGGCGGGTTGAGGCCGAAGGTCCAGCATGGACGGCCTTCCACCGGCAGCGGCCGGCTCAGGGCGTCCTGGCGGTTGACCACCACCTGGCGGGCACCGCGGAAAATCCGGTGCTTGGCCAGGTGGTAGGCCGGAAGGCCGCTATAGCGGTCCATGTGGTCTTCGCTGATGTTCAGAACGGTCGCCACTTCGGCGTTGAGCTGATCAGTGGTTTCCAGCTGGAAGCTGGAAAGCTCCAGCACGTACAGCTCGATGTCATCGGCCAGCAGGTCGAGCGCCGGGGTACCGAGGTTACCGCCCACGGCCACGCGTTTGCCGGCCTTGACGGCCATTTCACCGACCAGCGTCGTGACGGTGCTCTTGGCGTTGGAACCACTGATGGCAACGATCGGCGCCTTGGCATGGCGAGCAAACAGCTCTATGTCGCCAGACAGCTTCACGCCACGCGCGGCCGCCTGCTGCAAGGCCGGCGTGGCCAAGGCCAGACCGGGGCTCACGTACAACTCGTTGGCGCGGCACAGGAAGTCCACGTCCAGTTCACCACAGCGCACTTCCACCTGCGGGTAATCACGGCGCAGGGTTTCCAGTTCCGGCGGTTGCTCGCGGGTATCGGCGACCGCAAAGGCAATGCCCCGGCTCGCCAGGAAGCGAACCAGGGACATGCCGCTCTTGCCGAGGCCGACAACGATGCGGAATTGGTCGGAAGCGATCAAAGACACGCTCATCTACCTCAGTTTCAGGGTTGCAAGGCCAATCAGTACCAGGATCACGGTGATGATCCAGAATCGGACGATCACCCGGGGCTCTGGCCAGCCCTTGAGTTCAAAGTGGTGATGAATCGGCGCCATGCGGAACACGCGCTTGCCGGTCAGCTTGAAGGAGGCGACCTGGATCACCACCGACAGGGTTTCCACCACGAAGATGCCGCCCATGATGAACAGCACGATTTCCTGGCGCACGATGACGGCGATGGTGCCCAGCGCGGCGCCCAACGCCAGCGCGCCGACGTCGCCCATGAACACTTGCGCCGGGTAAGTGTTGAACCACAGGAAACCCAGGCCGGCACCGATCAGCGCGCCGCAGAACACGATGAGCTCGCCCGAGCCCGGCACGTAGGGGATCAACAGGTACTCGGCGAACTTCACGTTACCCGACAGGTAGCAGAAGATGCCCAGCGCGCCGCCGACCATCACCGTCGGCATGATTGCCAGGCCGTCAAGGCCATCGGTGAGGTTGACCGCGTTGCTCGAACCGACAATGACGAAGTAGGTCAGTACGACGAAGCCGACGCCCAGCGGAATGGTGACATCCTTGATGAACGGCAGGATCAGCGTGGTCTCGACGCTGGTGGGCGCCGTCTTGTACAGGAACACCGCCGCCGCCAGGCCGAACACCGACTGCCAGAAGTACTTCCAGCGGCTCGGAAGGCCACGCGAGTTCTTTTCGATCACCTTGCGGTAGTCATCGACCCAGCCAATGGCACCGAACGCCAGGGTGACGATCAGCACAACCCATACATAGCGGTTGCTCAGGTCGGCCCACAGCAAGGTGCTGACGGCGATGGCCGACAGGATCAGCGCCCCACCCATGGTCGGGGTGCCGGACTTGGACAGGTGCGATTGCGGGCCGTCGTTACGCACGGCCTGGCCGATCTGGCGAATTTGCAGGGTACGGATCATCCAGGGGCCCAGCCACAGCGCCAGGGACAACGCGGTCAGTACACCAAGAATCCCGCGCAGGGACAGGTACTGAAAGACCGCGAAGCCTTTGTGGAACTGTTGCAGATACTCGGCCAACAGCAGCAGCATTAATGTTTCTCCCCGCTGGCACCGCACAATGCCGCCACGACGTTTTCCATCGCAGCGCTGCGCGAGCCCTTGATCAAGATAGTGGTGTCACTGGCATTCTCGGCGCTAACCGCATCGATCAGCTCAGCTTGAGTAGCGAAATGGCGGCCATTGGCGCCGAACGCCTTGACCGCATGTGTCATGTTGGAACCCACTGCGTACAGGGCGTCGACCTTGCCACGCGCGTAGTCACCCACCTGACGGTGGCCTTCTTCCGCCCATTGCCCCAATTCGCCGATATCCCCAAGCACCAGAACGGTGCGTCCGGAAAAGCCGGCGAGTATATCAATGGCTGCGCACATAGAGGTGGGATTTGCGTTGTAACTGTCGTCGATTACCCGTACCCCGTTCGGCGCGATCTGCGCCACGGTGCGCCCCTTGACCGGTTGCACCGCCGCCAGGCCGGCGGCGATGCCGCTCAGGCTCAGACCAACGGCATGTGCAGCGGCGGCGGCGGCCAGGGCGTTGCTGACGTTGTGTTCACCCAGCACATTGAGTTGCACGGCTACTGTTTCACCGGCGCCATGCAGGGTGAAGGACGGGCAGCCACGGGCATCGCGACCAATGTCTGAAGCGTGGAAATCGGCTTTCGGGTTGCTGCGTGCGAAACTGACGACCTTGTGCGCACCGGCACGCGCCTTCCAGATATCAAAGGCTTTGTCGTCCAGGTTGAGGATGGCAATACCGCCCTGGCCCAGGCCTTCGAGAATCTCGCCCTTGGCTTCGACGATCTTGTCCGGGCCGCCGAATTCGCCAACGTGGGCAGTACCGGCGTTGTTGATGATGACCACCTGCGGTTGCGTCAGGCCTACGGTGTAGCGGATTTCGCCAATGCGCGAGGCGCCCAGCTCGATCACTGCCGCGCTGTGTTCCGGGGCGATCTCCAGCAGTGTCAGCGGTGCACCGAGGTCATTGTTCAAGTTGCCGCGGGTGGCGTGCACCAGGCCACGGGTACGCAGGATGCTGGCGAGCATTTCCTTGACCGTGGTCTTGCCGCTGGAACCGGTAATGGCCACCACTGGCTTGTCGAAAGCGGCGCGGTTCAATGCACCGAGCTGACCGAGGGCCAGGCGGCAATCGGCCACCTGCAACTGCGGCAGGTCGACATCGGCTACTTCACGCTCGACCAGGGCGGCTACTGCGCCTTTGGCTTTCACATCTGCCAGGTAGTCATGGCCATCGAAACGCGGGCCGGCCAGGGCGACGAACAGTTGCCCGGCGCTGACACTGCGGCTATCGATGCTGACGCCGGTGAACGTGGCGTCGTCACCGATGTGTTGACCCTTCAGTGCTGTGGTCAGCTGGCTGAGTGACAGCGGCTTAAGCATGTGGAGCCTCCCAGGCTGCAAGTGCCTTTTCGGCTTCGGTCAAATCGGAGAAATCATGGCGCTCGCCATTGATCTCCTGGTAATCCTCGTGCCCCTTGCCGGCCAGCACGATCACATCGTTGGCAGCAGCGGTGGCAATCAGGTGCGCGATGGCTTCGCCACGGCCGGCCACGAATTCGACGTCGTCAGGCCTGGTGAAACCGGGGCGGATATCATCGAAGATGCGCAACGGATCTTCAGTACGTGGGTTGTCGTCGGTGACCAGTACGCGGTCGGCCAGGCGCTCGGCCACTTCGGCCATCAGCGGGCGCTTGCCGCGATCACGGTCACCGCCGCAGCCGAACAGGCACAACAGCTTGCCATGAGCGTGCGGGCGCAGGGCCTCGAGTACTTTTTCAAGTGCATCCGGTGTGTGCGCATAGTCGACCACCACCAGCGGCTTGTCGCCGCCACCCAGGCGCTGCATGCGGCCTACCGGCCCCTGCAGTTGCGGCGTGACCTTGAGGATCTCGTCCAGCGCATAGTCCAGCGCCAGCAGGGTCGCCACAGCGGCAAGCATGTTGCTCAGGTTGAAGCGGCCCAGCAGCTGGCTGCGCAAGATACGCTCACCTTGGGCAGTGACGATCGTGGCGCGCACGCCATCGTCACTGAACACAGCTTCGCGGCAGAACAACGAGGCCTCTGGGCTTTCCAGGCTGTAGCTCAGCAGCCGGGTTTCGATATGGTCGACACTCGGGCGACGCGCGAAGTCGGCCGCCAGACGACGACCAAACCCGTCATCCAGGTTGACCACCTGGCAACGCAGGCTCGGCCAGGCGAACAGCTTGGCCTTGGCGGCCTCATAGGCTTGCATGCTGCCGTGATAGTCGAGGTGGTCGCGGGACAGGTTGGTCATCACCGCGATGTCGAATTCCAGTGCGGCAACCCGGCCTTGCTCCAGGGCATGGGAAGACACTTCCATGGCCACGGCCCTGGCGCCGCCTTTCTTGAGGTCGTTGAGGGTCGATTGCACGGCAATCGGGTCCGGCGTGGTCAGGCGGCCGCTCTGCAACTCGCCGTAGAAACCGGTACCCAGGGTGCCAATCAGGCCGCAGCGCTGGCCAAGCAGGTCGAGCGCCTGGGCGACCAGTTGGGTAACACTTGTCTTGCCGTTGGTGCCGGTCACGCCGACCAGATTCAACTGGCGGCTCGGTTCACCGTAGAAGCGCCCGGCGATATCTGACAGCTGAGCGATCAGGCCTTTGACCGGAATCAGGGGCACATCGGTCAGCGGCAGCACGTTGGCGCCCTGCTCTTCATAGGCCACGGCAGCAGCACCACGGGCCAGGGCATCGGCGATATGCTCGCGGCCATCGACCTTGGCACCCGGCACCGCCAGGAACAAGTCACCCGGGCGCACACTACGGCTGTCCAGGGTCAGCTCGCGAATCAACGGATCACGGCTGGCATGGGCGAAAAGTTTGCTTAATGGCATTGTCATCATCCACGCCCTCCCTTGGCGGCTGCTGCATTGACTTGTGATGGCACGGCTGGTGCTGGTGCAGGTGGCGGCAGGTTGTCTGGCGGCACGTTCATCAGGCGCAGGGTGCCGGACATGACGTTGCTGAATACGGGCGCCGAAACCAGGCCACCGAAGTAACCACCCTTTCTTGGCTCGTCGATGACCACGACGATGGCGTAGCGCGGGTCGCTCATTGGCCCGAAGCCGGCGAACAGCGAGCGGTAGGCGTTTTCGGTGTATCCCTTGGCACCCACGGTGGCCTTACGCGCGGTGCCGGACTTGCCGGCCACGTGATAGAACGGCACCTGGGCTCGGAAGACGCCACGCGGCGCTTCGATCACCTGCTGCAGCATGCCCTGAACGGTTTCGGCGACTTCCTTCGGAATGGCCTGCACGGCTTCCGGCGTCTTGTCGACCTTGATGATCGACAGCGGCACCATCTTGCCGTCGTTGGCCAGCGCCGCGTAGGCATGCACCAGCTGCAGGGCGGTCACCGATACGCCGTAGCCATAGGACAGGGTGGCGGTCTCGGCCTTGCGCCACTCACGGTGGTTGGGCAGGTTGCCGACACGTTCGCCCGGAAAGCCAAGGCCGGTGTACTGACCCAGGCCGACCTGGGACATGACCCGGTAGATGGCCTCGCCGCCGATGTCGAAGGCGATCTTGCTCATGCCAACGTTACTGGAGTTGATCAGGATGCCGGTCAAATCAAGAATCGGGCCCTCGCTGCGCGACACGTCCTTGATGGTGTAGCGGCCGATCTGCAGGCTGCCAGGGTACACCTCGACCTTGTCGGTCGGCTTCCAGCGGCCACTCTGCAGCGCCGCACTCATGGAGATCGGCTTGACCGTTGAGCCCGGCTCGAACACGTCGATGATCGCCCGGTTACGCATGGCCGCCGGGAACATGCTACGGCGGTTGTTGGGGTTGTAGGTCGGCTGGTTGACCATGGCCAGGACCTCACCGGTCTTGACGTCCATGATCACCAGGCTGCCGGCCTTGGCGTCCTGTTCGGCAATGGCGTTGCGCAACTCGCGGGTAGCCAGGTACTGCAGGCGCAGGTCTATCGACAACGCCAAGGTCTTCCCGGCCTTGGCGTTCTTGGTTACCTGAATGTCCTTGATCAGCCGACCGCGCCGGTCCTTGATCACCTGGCGCTTGCCGGGCACGCCGGCCAGCCACTCTTCATAGGCCAGCTCCACCCCTTCACGACCGTGGTCGTCGAGGTCGGTAAAGCCGACCATGTGCGCAGTCACATCACCGGCCGGATAGAAGCGGCGGAATTCTTCCAGTCCGTACACACCAGGCACTTTGAGGTCGAGCACGTGCTGGCCCTGCTCGGGGGTCAGCCCCCGGACCAGGTAGATGAACTCTTTGTTGGCCTGCTGGGTCAGGCGCTCGATCAACTGCTGCGGGTTTTGCCCCAGCGCAGCGGCCAATTGCGGCCAGCGCTCCTTGGAGGCCTGCATCTCTTTGGGGTTGGCCCACAACGTGGTGACCGGGGTACTCACGGCCAACGGCTCACCGTTGCGATCGGTGATCAAGCCGCGGTGCGCCGGGATGGGGATGTGACGCAGGCTGCGTGCATCGCCCTGGCCCTTGAGGAAGTCACGGTCAACCACCTGGAGGTCGATGATGCGCCAGCAAATGGCGCCGACCATGATCGCCAGCAAGCCGATCACTACGCGGAAGCGCCACGGGTAGAGTGCGCCTTCGAGCTTCATCATGGCGCCACCATCCGGACTTCGTCAGCTGACGGCACGCGCATCTTCAACTGCTCGGAGGCCAGGTTCTCGATGCGGCTGGCAGCGGTCCAGGTACTCTGCTCAAGAATCAGCCGACCCCATTCGGCCTGAGCCTTGTCGCGCTCGTTCAATTCACCGTACAGGGTGTTGAGCAGTTGACGGTTCCAGTGCGCACTGTAGGACACGGCAATGGCCGAAACCAACACGCCGACGAACAGCAAAAGCATCAGGAAGCTTCCGCCTGGCAAGGGTTTGGCAAGTAGCCTGCTCACCGCAGCTTCTCCGCCACGCGCATCACGGCGCTACGCGACCGCGGGTTGGCCTTGAGCTCGGCCTCGGAGGCGAACTGAGCCTTGCCGATCAGCTTGATTTTCGGCTCGAAGGCCTTGTGCTGAACCGGCAGGTTACGCGGCAGGTTGTCGGCCTCACCCTTCACCAGCTTTCGCATGAACAGCTTGACGATACGATCTTCCAGCGAGTGGAAACTGATGACCGCCAGGCGACCACCGACTTCGAGCGCATCGAGCGCAGCCTCAAGACCGGCCTCCAGGTCACCCAGCTCGTTGTTGACGTGAATGCGAAGGCCCTGGAAGGCACGGGTAGCCGGGTTCTTGCCCTTTTCCCATGCCGGGTTGGCCACTTTGAGCACCTCCGCCAGGTCGGCGGTACGGGTGAAGGGCTGCTTCTCACGGCGCTCGACCACTGCACGCGCCATTCGCCCGGCAAAGCGCTCTTCGCCGTACTCCTTGAAGACGCGGGCGATTTCTTCCACGGGCGCAGTGGCGATGAACTCAGCGGCACTGATGCCCTGGTCCGGGTTCATGCGCATGTCCAGCGGGCCATCATTGAGGAAGCTGAAGCCACGCTCCGGGTCATCCAGCTGCGGCGAGGACACGCCCAGGTCCAGCAACACACCACTGACCTTGCCGTGCAGGCCGCGTGCTGCCACTTCTGCACCCAGCTCGGCAAAACTGCGCTGCACAATGACAAAGCGGCCGTCTTCGGCCGCCAGCGCTTGCCCCGTGGCAATCGCTTGTGGATCTTTGTCGAAGCCCAAGAGCCGACCTTGCGGCCCGAGCTTGCTGAGTATCAGACGGCTGTGTCCGCCCCGGCCGAAAGTGCCGTCCAGATAGCAACCGTCGGCGCGCAGGGCCAATGCCTCGACAGCTTCGTCGAGCAGGACGGTAATGTGGTTGAAGCCGCTATCTATGGTCACAGGATCAGGTCACGCAATTCGTCGGGCATGGCGCCCGGTTGTTGAATAGCTGCAAGGTCAGCTGCCGAAACCGCGTTCCAGGCATCTTCATCCCACAGCTGGAATTTGTTCAGTTGCCCCACCAGCATCGCCTTCTTGTCGAGCTTGGCGTACTCACGCAGGCGGGGCGGCACCAGGAAACGCCCACTGCCATCGAGCTCCAGGTCAACCGCATTACCAATCAGCAAACGCTGGAGGCGGCGGTTTTCCTCACGCAACGATGGCAAGGCACGCAACTTGGCTTCTATCTGTTCCCACTCATCGAGGGGATAAACACACAAACAGGGGTCTACGGCGTCAATGGTCACGATCAGTTGGCCATTGCAACGTGAGTCGAGCTCGTCACGGTACCGACTCGGCATGGCGAGACGGCCCTTGGCATCGAGGCTGACGGCGTTGGCTCCGCGGAACACGGCTGTGATTCCCCACAATGTTAGCTTTTTTGTGTCAGAAAACCCACTTCATCCCACTTTCTGCCACTTGCGCACACTATAGGAATCCGCCCGCAGCACCGTCAAGGCACGTTCATAAGGAAAAGCCTTACAGGACCGAGATTTAGCGCAACAAGGGAACGCGGAAGGACTGCCAGAGAGAAAAAAACACGAGAAAAATCAAACCCACGCAAGCGAATGGAGTTCGAAGTTAAAGTAATTTATTAAGAGTAAGATTTTTTCGGTATTACCAGAGAGGATCTGCTATCGATTCAAGCAGGGAAAGAAAGGTGGAGAGTCGATCTGTAAGCCGGGTTTTGTCGAGGACAGTCATTCCTCTACGACGGCCATCACTGGACGCCTCTAGCAACCTACCCGGTTCCGACGCGGGCCACGCCTGATGGAACCCTATTTGGTCTTGCTCCGAGTGGGGTTTACCTAGCCACGAACTGTTGCCAGCCGTGCGGTGCGCTCTTACCGCACCTTTTCACCCTTACCGGCACCTAAGTGCTTAGGCGGTTATTTTCTGTGGCACTTTCCGTAGGCTCACGCCTCCCAGGCGTTACCTGGCACTCCGCCCTGTGGAGCCCGGACTTTCCTCCCCCTGCTGCTCACACAACAAAAAGTTGCGGAACAAAAACAGGCAGCGACTGTCCGATCGACTCTCCGCCGCCAAGGTTACCGACACGCGGGCGCAAGAACAAGCGCTAACGGCATTTATATCAAACTGCCACTATTCGGCTTTCTGCTTTTCAAGGGCCAGTTGATACAACAGGTTCTTGCGCACCCCGGCAATTTCCGCTGCAAGCGCCGCCGCCCGCTTCAGTGGCAACTCAGCCAATAGCAGATCGAGCACGCGCTGCGCTTCGGCACTGATGGCCTGCTCGCCCTCCGGCGCACTCCAGCCGCCGACCAGCACCACGCATTCACCACGCTGCTGATTGCTGTCGCCGGCTACGAAGGCGCGCAACTCGGCCAGCGGCAAGCCCTTCAGGGTCTCGAAGGTCTTGGTCAGTTCGCGCGCCAGCAACGCCGGACGATCGCCACCAAATACCGCCTCCATGTCTTCAAGACATTCCAGGATTCGATGCGGGGCTTCGTAGAAGATCAACGTGCGCGGCTCTTCCCTCACCTGCTCCAGGCGCGCCCGGCGCCCTGCCTGCTTGGCCGGCAGGAAGCCTTCGAAGATGAAGCGATCCGACGGCAGGCCTGCCGCCGATAGCGCGGCGATCAAGGCACAGGCGCCCGGGACCGGCACCACGCTCACCCCCGCGGCCCGCGCCTGACGCACCAGGTGATAGCCCGGGTCGGAAATCAGGGGCGTGCCGGCATCGGAGACCAGCGCCACATTTTCACCCGCCAGCAGTTTGGAGAGGAAACGCCCGCCCTCGTCACGCTCGTTGTGCTCATGACAAGCGGCCAACGGCGTATCGATGCCAAAGTGTTGCAGCAGGCGGATCGAATGACGGGTGTCTTCGGCCGCGATCAGCGCCACGTCCGCCAGCACCTTCAGCGCCCGGGCGCTCATGTCGTCGAGGTTGCCGATGGGGGTTGCCACCACATACAGCGTCCCCACCGTGGATTTCGAAGCCCCTGCCACATCAGTCACTGCGCACACCTGTCATTCGGATCAAAGGCGCCATTGTAGCCCGAGCGCCTGCAACAGGGCGCAAAGAACTTCGCCGGCGATCAGGAACACGCCACCTATAGTGAAGGATCGACACAGCAACATCGCGCCCCGGCCAGTGCTTGGGTACAATTGCCGGCCAACTTGATCGAGTAACAGGACCTTTACATGATCGCTTGCCTGCGGCTGCTCACAGCCCTCTGCCTCGCCGCCCTGCTGGCAGCCTGCGCCAGCTCGCCCTCATCCAGCCTGGGCGAACTACCACGCACCCCGGACGCCAGCATCGAGCAACTGCTCGAAAAGGCCGCTTCCAGCAAGTCTGCGGAAGACGCCGCGCTGCTGCGCCTGAGCGCGGCCGACCTGGCCTACAAGCAGAAGGACTTCCCACGCGCCGCACGCATTCTCGAGCAGGTCCCGCTGGACACGCTCAAGCCGGCCCAGCAAGTGTTCGCCAGCACCCTCGCGGCCGAGCTGGCCATGAGCCGCAACCAGCCCAAGGCAGCGCTGACCGCCCTGGCCCACCCCAGCCTGCAGCGCCTCGCCGAACTGCCGGCAGACCTGCAAGCGCGCACCTACAGTGTGCACGCCGCCGCGCTCGAAGCCGATGGCCAGGCCCTGGCTGCTGCACAGCAGCGCATTCTGCTGGCCCCGCTGCTTGGCGGCCAGGCCGCCAGCACCAACAATGACGCCATCTGGGCCTTGGTCGCCTCGCTGCCTGCAGAGCAACTGCAGCAGCCAACCAACGATCAGACCCTGGCTGGCTGGACCAGCCTGGCCTTCGCCGTGAAAAGCGCCGGCACCCTGGAGCAGCAGCAAGCGGCCATCGAAGCCTGGGTCAAACAGCACCCGGACCACCCTGCCGCCCAGCAACTGCCGCTGGCCCTGACCAAGCTCAAGGAGCTGGCCAGCCAGCCGCTGACCAAGATCGCCCTGCTGCTGCCTCAGGAAGGCCCGCTGGCCGGTGTAGCCCGCGCCCTGCGCGATGGCTTCATGGCCGCCCACTTCCAGGCCCAGCAAAGCGGCCAGCCAGCGCCTGCGGTGCAGGTGTTCGACAGCTCACGCATCGGCTCGCTGGACGACTTCTATCGCCAGGCGCAAGCCGCCGGCGTGCAACTGGTCATCGGCCCGCTTGAAAAGCCATTGGTCAAACAACTGGCCGCCAAACCACAGCTGCCGATCACCACACTGGCCCTGAACTACGCCGACGCTGGCCAGAAGGCGCCGCCACAACTGTTCCAGTTCGGCTTGGCTGCCGAGGACGAAGCCCGCGAAGTGGCCCGCCGCGCCCGCGCCGATGGCATGGTCCGCGCCGTTGCCCTGGTGCCGAGCGGCGAATGGGGTGACCGTGTCCTGGCCGCCTTCCGCCAGGACTGGGAAGGCAATGGCGGAACCCTGCTCGCCGCCGAGCGCATCGCCCAGCCGGTCGCCCTGGCCCAGCAAATTGCCGACCTGTTCCAGCTGCGCCAGAGCGAAGGCCGCGCCAAGAGCCTGCAAAGCACGGTGGGCGGCAGCATCGCTGCACAACCGTCGCGCCGCCAGGACATCGACTTCATCTTCCTCGCCTCGACCCCACAACAGGCGCAACAGATCAAGCCGACCCTGAACTTCCAATACGCAGGTGATGTGCCGGTCTATGCCACCTCGAACCTGTACAGCGCCAGCGGTGACATCAACCAGTACAATGACATGAACGGCATCCGCTTCTGCGAAACACCGTGGCTGCTCGACACCAGCAACAGCCTGCGTCAACAGGTTGTACAGCAGTGGCCGCAAGCCGCTGGCAGCCTCGGCCGCCTGTATGCCATGGGCGTCGATGCCTACAGCCTGGCGCCGCGCCTGGGCCAACTGAAAGCGCTACCGGACAACCGCGTCCTTGGCCTTTCGGGCAGCCTGAGCATCAATGCCAACCAGCGCGTCGAACGCCAGCTGCCTTGGGCCGAGTTTAGCGGCGGCCAGGTCAAGCGCCTGCCTGACACCGTGCGTTGATGGCCGCAGCATCGCCTACCCGTGCCGGGCAAGCGGCAGAAACCCAAGCCCTTGAGTACCTTCAGGGGCAAGGGCTGCAGTTGCTGGCACGCAACTGGCGATGCAAAGGCGGTGAGCTTGATCTGGTCATGCTCGACGCCGATACAGTAGTATTCGTCGAAGTCCGCTACCGGTTGCACGCGGGCTTCGGAGGCGCTCTCGACAGTATCGACGGGCGCAAGCAGAAACGGTTGGTGCTTGCCGCCACCCTGTTCCTGCAGAAGGAGGCCCACTGGGGCAACTACCCCTGCCGCTTCGACGTGGTCGCCCTGCAGGGTAGCCACCATGCAGGCAGACCGCTTCAATGGCTGAAAAACGCCTTCGAATGCTGAACCCACTTCGTTTTTTTTGCTCTATGTATCGCGGGCTGGTCGTTGTTGCGCGTAGCAAAGGCCACCGCCCCATTTAAGGTCACCAGATGGACATGCAATCCCGAATTCGCCGGCTGTTCGAGGCCAGCATCGAAACCAAGCAACAGGCAATGGACATCCTGGCACCGCACATCGAGCAGGCCAGCCTGGTCATGGTCAATGCGCTGCTCAACGAGGGCAAGATGCTCGCCTGCGGCAACGGCGGCTCGGCCGGCGATGCCCAGCACTTTTCATCGGAGCTGCTCAACCGCTTCGAGCGCGAGCGCCCCAGCCTGCCAGCTATCGCGCTGACCACCGACAGCTCGACCCTGACCTCGATCGCCAACGACTACAGCTACAACGAAGTCTTTTCCAAGCAGATCCGCGCCCTGGGCCAGCCCGGTGACGTTCTGCTGGCGATCTCCACCAGCGGCAATTCGGCCAACGTGATCCAGGCAATCCAGGCCGCACATGACCGTGAAATGATTGTCGTAGCATTGACGGGTCGCGACGGCGGCGGCATGGCTTCGCTGCTGCTGCCCGAGGACGTCGAAATCCGCGTGCCTTCGACAGTTACCGCGCGTATCCAGGAAGTCCACCTGCTGGCGATCCACTGCCTGTGCGATCTGATCGACAGCCAACTGTTCGGGAGTGAAGAATGACCCCTATGCGCCTCGGCCTGATGGCCCTGACCCTGTGCCTGAGCGTCACTGGTTGCAGCTCGGTACTCACCTCTACCCGCAATTCGCCGATCGAGGACGATCGCGGCACGCGCACCATCGGTAGCAAGATCGACGACTCGCTGATCGAGACCAAGGCTGCCGTGAACATTTCCAAAGCCAACCCAGACCTGGACAAGGGCTCGCACATCGTTGTCAGCAGCTACAACGGTATCGTCCTGCTGGCCGGGCAGACCCCGCGCGCCGACCTCAAGAGCCTCGCGGAGCAAACCGCCAGCCAGGTCCAGCGGGTCAAGAAAGTGCACAACGAGCTGCAAGTGATGCAGCCCTCCTCCATTCTGGCGCGCAACAACGACGCCTGGCTGACCACCAAGATCAAGACCCAGATGCTGACCGACAACGCCGTGCCCAGCTCGCGCATCAAGGTGATTACCGAAAACGGCATCGTCTACCTGCTGGGTCTGGTCACCCGTCAAGAAGCCAACTCGGCCACTGCCGTGGTGCAGGGCGTGTCGGGCGTGCAGAAGATCGTCAAGCTGTTCGAGTACATCGATTGACTCAGTGATTGCCTGGACAGGCCAAACAAAAAAGGCGATCCATCCGGATCGCCTTTTTTGTTACTTGACCACTTTCAGGCTTGGCCGGCCAGTCGGACGCGGCGGCTGCCCTCCATCGTCTGGCGGGCCATCGTCATCCGGCTGCACATCATCGTCTTCCAGCTCGTCGCCATCCATCGAAGACGGCTCCAGCTCGAAGACCATACCCTGGCCATTTTCGCGGGCGTAGATACCCAGGATTGCACCAACTGGCACGAACAGCGAGTGAGCCACGCCACTGAAGCGGCCCTCGAAGCTGACTGCATCATTGTCCATGTGCAGGCTACGCACGGCACTTGGCGAGATATTCAAGACGATCTGGCCATCACTGGCGAAACCATCCGGCACCTGAACTTTCGGGAATTCGGCATTGACCAGCATATGGGGCGTGCAATCGTTGTCGACGATCCACTCGTACAGTGCTCGAACCAGATAGGGGCGACTGGAGTTCATCAACGGCTCCTTAAAGCTTGCGCATTTCACGTTCTACGGAGGACAGGCTCGCCTGGAAAGGCTCGCGAGCGAACTGGCGCTCCATGTAATCCAGCAGCGGCTTGGCTTGCCGCGGCAATTCGATACCCAACACCGGCAAACGCCAGAGTATGGGCAATAGACAGCAATCGACCAGGCTTTGCTCATCACTCATGAAGCAGGCGAACTCGCTGAACAACGGCGAGACCCCGGTCAGGCTTTCGCGCAAGGCCTTGCGCGCTTCGGTTCGGGCAGCTTCACTGCTACGCGGGTCAAGCACGGTATCGGCCAAGGCACACCAGTCGCGCTGGATGCGGTGCATCAGCAGACGGCTGTTGCCACGCGCTACCGGGTATACCGGCATCAGCGGCGGGTGCGGGTAACGCTCCTCGAGGTATTCCATCACCACGGTCGATTCATACAACGCCAGGTCACGGTCGACCAAGGTCGGCACGCTGCCATAAGGGTTGACCTCGGCCAGCTTCGGCGGCAGGCGGGCGGGATCGACATCGATCAACTGCACGCTGACGCCCTTCTCGGCCAGAACCAGGCGCACCCGATGAGAATAGTGATCAGCGGGATCGGAATAGCAGGCTAACCTGTTGGTTGCGCCCATGTAGCGGCTCCTCGCACGGATGCTTGTGCAACTTTAAATGAAAACGCGCCCGGGGTGGCCTGGCAATACTGCTAGGCCACCCCGGGCGCGTTCAACAACCAGAAACTACTGCGTGATCAGTGCACGTCCTTCCAGTATTCACGCTTGAGCAAGTAGGCGAATACGAAGAAGAAAGCCAGATACAGCAACACATAGGTGCCGATGCGCTGGCTTTCCAGTTTGACTGGGTTGGCCGAATAGGCCAGGAAGGTCACAAGGTTCTTGACCTTCTCGTCGAACTGCTCGGCCGTCAGGGTACCGGAATTCGGCGTAATGGTCAGCTGATCGCAAGCTTCATGGGTCAACGGGCTGCCGGTCAACGGGTCGAATTGCTTCTTGCCATCGACCACCGTCTGCACCTGCTTGCAACCCACCACCTGGTTACCTTGCAGACCCACCAGCACGTTAGGCATGCCGACGTTCGGGAATACCTTGTTGTTCACCCCATAAGGGCGGGATGGGTCCTCATAGAAACTGCGCAGGTAGGTGTAAAGCCAATCGGTACCGCGCACGCGGGCGACCAGGGTCAGGTCGGGCGGCGCAGCACCGAACCAGGTCTTGGCGTCGCTGGGCTTCATGCCGATCTGCATGTGGTCACCGATCTTGGCACCTGTGAACACCAGCTTCTCGAGCATCAGTTCATGCGGGATACCCAGGTCATCAGCCACCCGCTCGTAGCGCTGGAACTTGGCACTGTGGCAACCCATGCAATAGTTGGCGAAGGTACGCGCGCCGTCCTGCATGGCGGCCTTGTCAGTCAGGTCGATATCGACCTTGTCCAGCTCCAGGCCATGTTCGGCAGCGAAGGAAAAGGCGGGCATCACTGCCAGCAAAAATACTGCAATCAACTTTTTCATCAGCCAGTCACCCTTTCCGGAACCGGTTTGGTCTTCTCGAGCCTTGTGTAGAACGGCATCAGCAGGAAGTAGGCGAAGTACAGCACCGTGCATACCTGCGACAGCAAAGTACGCCCAGGTGTCGGTGCCAGTACGCCCAGCACGCCGAGGATGACGAAGGACACGCAGAACACCAGCAGGAAGACCTTGCTGATCCAGCCCTTGTAACGCATGGAACGCACCGGACTGCGGTCGAGCCAAGGCAGTACGAACAGCACGGCGATGGCCGCTCCCATGGCAATGACGCCCATCAGTTTGTCAGGCACCGCACGCAGGATTGCGTAGAACGGTGTGAAGTACCACACCGGCGCGATGTGCTCTGGAGTCTTGAAGGCGTTGGCCTGCTCGAAGTTAGGTTTCTCCAGGAAATAACCGCCCATTTCAGGGAAGAAGAACACCACGGCGCAGAACACGAACAGGAACACCACCACGCCGACAATGTCTTTGACGGTGTAGTACGGGTGGAACGGAATACCATCCAGCGGAATACCGTTTTCGTCCTTTTTCTTCTTGATGTCGACGCCATCAGGGTTGTTCGAACCCACTTCGTGCAAGGCGAGGATGTGCAATACCACCAGGCCGAGAATCACGATTGGCAGGGCAACCACATGCAGGGCGAAGAAGCGGTTCAGGGTGATGCCCGAGATCAGGTAGTCACCACGGATCCACTGGGTAAGGTCATCACCGATCACCGGGATGGCACCGAACAGCGAGATGATCACCTGGGCGCCCCAGTACGACATCTGCCCCCATGGCAGCAGGTAGCCCATGAACGCTTCAGCCATCAGCGCCAGATAGATCAGCATGCCGAACAGCCAGACCAGCTCGCGTGGCTTCTGGTAGGAGCCATAGAGCAGGCCGCGGAACATGTGCAGGTAGACCACGATGAAGAACGCTGACGCCCCCGTGGAGTGCAGGTAGCGCAGGATCCAGCCGTATTCCACGTCACGCATGATGTACTCGACCGAGGCGAACGCCTCTTCCGCCGAGGGCGTGAAGCTCATGGTCAGCCACACGCCGGTCACGATCTGGTTGACCAGCACCAGCAATGCCAGGGAGCCGAAGAAGTACAGGAAGTTGAAGTTCTTGGGTGCGTAATACTTGCTGAGGTGGTCTTCCCACATCTTGGTGGCGGGGAAGCGAGCATCAATCCAGTCCATGAACTTGCTCATCATGCGTTCTCCTGGTCGACGCCAATGACGATGATCTCGTCCGACTCATAAGAGTGCGGTGGCACGGGCAGGTTGAGAGGCGCCGGCTGGGACTTGTAGACACGACCAGCCAGGTCATAGTGAGAGCCGTGGCACGGGCAGAAGTAACCACCCACCCATTTCGGCCCAAGGTCGGCGGGCGCCACTTCTGGCCGGAAGGTGGGCGAGCAGCCCAGGTGCGTGCACAGGCCGACGAGAATGAGAATTTCCGGCTTGATCGAGCGAACCTCAGGGTCGACGTACGCTGGCTGTACCGAGGCCTTGGACTCGGGATCGGACAGGTCACCCGTGATTTTTTTCAGATTGCCAAGGATTTCCTCCGTTCGCCGCACGATGAATACGGGCTGGCCACGCCACTCGGCCACCATCTGCTGCCCTGCCTCGACCTTGGCGATGTTGACCTTCACCGGTGCACCCGCGGCTTTCGCCTTGGCACTGGGAAACCATGACCCCACGAACGGTACCGCAGCCCCCACTGCCCCCGCCGCCCCGACCACGGATGTCGCGGCTACGAGGAAGCGGCGCCGGCCTGCGTTGACGCCGTCATTGCTCATTCAGTCCTCTCCCATCAGCTTGCTTGGCCAGTTGGACCTGGCCTGTACTTAGGTTGTGTCAATGGCACTAAAAATTGGCCGTCATGGTAAGAAACAAATCCACACACTGACAAGGTGATTACCCCGGCAAGGGCGACAACCCACGCTTTGCTTGATCTACGTCTATGCGACAAGCGGCCACTGACTGCTGACAGGTTAGTTCAAGGCTAAAAAAAAAGCCCGGTTCCAAGGAACCGGGCTTTTTTCGACTGCCGAAGCGGTATTAACGCTTGGAGTACTGAGGACGCTTACGCGCTTTACGCAGACCCACTTTCTTACGCTCAACTTCACGAGCGTCGCGGGTGACGTAACCAGCACGACGCAGAGCGCCACGCAGGGTTTCGTCGTATTCCATCAGAGCGCGGGTGATACCGTGACGGATCGCACCGGCCTGACCGCTGACACCACCACCGGAAACGGTGACGTAGATGTCGAATTTCTCAACGGATTCAGTCAGCTCGAGCGGCTGGCGAACAACCATGCGAGCGGTTTCGCGACCGAAGAACACGTCCAGAGAACGGTTGTTGATGGAAATGTTACCAGTACCCGGACGCAGGAATACGCGAGCGGTTGCGGTCTTGCGACGGCCAGTGCCGTAATTTTGAGTCGCCGACATAATGAACTATCCCGTTAGATCTTCAGTTCTTGAGGCTGCTGAGCAGTGTGAGGGTGAGCAGCACCCGCGTACACTTTCAGCTTGCGGTACATGTCGCGACCCAGCGGGTTCTTAGGCAGCATGCCTTTGACCGCAGTTTCGATAACACGCTCAGGGGCCTTGGCGATCAACTTCTCGAAGTTGATTTCCTTGATACCGCCTGGGAAACCGGAGTGGGAGTAGTACATTTTGTCGGAAGACTTGGCACCAGTCACACGAACCTGCTCGGCGTTGATAACGACGATGTAGTCGCCGGTGTCAACGTGAGGGGTGTATTCTGGTTTGTGTTTGCCACGCAGACGGGTAGCGATTTCGGTAGCCAGACGACCCAGGGTCTGGCCAGCGGCGTCGACTACGAACCACTCGCGCTTTACTGTTTCCGGTTTAGCAGTAAAAGTTTTCATTCTCTAAAGCCTCAGAGGCCGCCCAGCGAAAAATAGACGGCGAATCTTACTGGATAGTGCACAGCTTGCCAAGGGCAAGCGCGCAGCCGAACACAGACGCTTTTGGGGGCTCGGGTCGGGCACGCCAATGTTCGACGGGGTTCTTCCTGCGTGATGGTGCATCACTTCCGCCACGCGGAGAGGGGCTGAATTATCCAGATTGCGCGAAAAATTTCAACCTGCTTTGATTGGCTTCTATTGCCAAGGAGTGAATAACCGATGGAATACCGCCAGCTCGGCCGTACCGACCTCAACGTCAGCGCCCTGTGCCTGGGCACCATGACCTGGGGCGAGCAGAACATCCAGGCCGAGGCCTACGAACAGATTGCCCGGGCCAAGGCTGCCGGGGTCAACTTCATCGACACCGCCGAGATGTACCCGGTCCCTCCCCGCCCGGAGACCTACGCGGCCACCGAGCGCATCATCGGCAACTGGTTCCGTGACCATGGCGACCGCGACGCGTGGATCCTGGCCAGCAAGGTGGCAGGCCCGGGCAACGGCATCAGCCATATCCGCGACGGGCAGCTCAAGCACAACCGTCAGCACATCGTCGCGGCGCTGGACGAAAGCCTCAAGCGCCTGCAGACCGACCGTATCGACCTGTACCAGCTGCACTGGCCAGAGCGCAGCACCAACTTCTTCGGCAAGCTGGGCTACCAGCACCTGCCGCAGGATCACTTCACCCCACTGGAAGAAACCCTCGAAGTGCTCGACGAGCAGGTGCGTGCGGGCAAGATCCGCCACATCGGCCTGTCCAACGAAACGCCGTGGGGCACCATGAAGTTCCTGCAACTGGCCGAGAGCCGGGGCTGGCCACGGGCGGTATCGATCCAGAACCCGTACAACCTGCTCAACCGCAGCTTCGAGGTGGGCCTGGCAGAAGTGGCCATACGCGAGCAATGTGGCCTGCTGGCCTATTCGCCGCTGGCCTTCGGCATGCTCTCGGGCAAGTACGAGAACGGCGCACGGCCAGACAATGCACGCCTGACCCTGTTCAGCCGCTTTGCCCGTTACTCCAACCCACAGACCGTGGCGGCCTGTAGCCGCTACGTGCAGTTGGCCCGCGAGCACGGCCTGGACCCGGCGCAAATGGCCCTGGCGTTCGTCACCCGACAGCCGTTCGTGACCAGCAATATCATTGGCGCCACCAGCCTGCAGCAACTGGACAGCAACCTGGCCAGCCTTGAACTGAACCTGAGCGCCGATCTGCTGACAGCGATCGAAGCCATTCATCAGGAGCAGCCCAACCCGGCGCCTTGAGCCAAACACTGCGCCCCGCTTCGCGCCGCTGTTACATGGGGTAGACACAATCGCCAAAAAATAAGACGATCCAGCCGGTGATTGACCACTCTACCCTATAAGAACAATGACAATGATGTTTACCCAACCCTCAGCGTCGCTGCGGCGCGTCAGCATCCTGGCCATTGACAAGGTGTTCGCTTCGACCTTGATGCAGGCCAAGGACTTCTTCCACCTCGCCAGCCTGCGCTACAGCAAGCAGCTGGGCCTGGGCTTGCAGCCCATGTTCGAAATCCGTCTGGTGAGCCCCGACAGCCAGCCCGTGGACAGCTTCAGCAATGTGCAGTTACCGGTTGACGGCGGCCTGGACGACGCTGATGTAATCATCCTCCCTGCCTTCTGGGATGATTTCGACAACCTGCTGCAACGTTATCCACAGGTGCTGCCGTGGCTGCGTGAACAGCACGCGCGTGGCGCGGTGCTGTGCGCCGAGGCCAGTGGTGTGTTCTGGCTGGCCGAATCCGGCCTGCTCGATGGCAAGGAGGCGACCACCTACTGGCGCTTCTTCAACAGCTTTGCCGAACGCTTCCCGCAGATCCGCCTGAACCAGGACAAGCACCTGACCGATGCCGACAATATCTATTGCGCCGGCGGTGCAACTTCAGCCTGCGACCTGTACATCTACCTGATCGAACGCTTCTGCGGTGCCAACGTGGCCCGTGCGGTGTCCCGCGATATCCTTTACGAAGTGCAACGCAACTACACCCCAGGGCGCATGGGCTTTGGCGGGCAGAAGCTGCACCAGGACCTGATCATCCTGCAGATCCAGCACTGGCTGGAGGAGCACTTCGCCGACAAGTTCCGCTTCGAGGATGTGGCCCGCAACCACGGCATGAGCATCCGCAACTTCATGCGTCGCTTCCAGGGCGCAACGGGTGACAAGCCGCTGCATTACCTGCAACGGTTACGCATCGAGACAGCCAAGGGGTTGTTGTCGAGTACGCGCAAGAGCATCAAGACCATCAGTTACGAGGTGGGCTATGACGATGCCAGTTTCTTTGCGCGGCTGTTCCGCCAGCATACCGATTTGTCGCCGAACCAGTATCGGCAGCAGTTCATGCAGGAAGCCTGAAAGGCTTCCGGTGCGGCAGGTTTCGAGCTTCAAGCGACAAGGAAAAACCAGAGCGGATCGCGCATTGCCCTGAATTTTCCTTGCCGCCTGAAGCTTGCCGCTGGCGTCAGGGCTTGTGCGCGCGCGCCAGGAATTCGTGCGACTGCATCTCCAGCAACCGGCTCAGGGTACGCTGGAACTCGAAGCTCAGACGCCCACCGGTATACAGGTCCTTCAACTCCACCTCGGCCGAGATGATCAGCTTGACGTTGCGATCGTAGAACTCGTCCACCATGTTGATGAAGCGGCGGGCGATGTCGTCGGTGGTGACGCCCATCTGCTCCACGTTGCTGAGCAATACGGCGTGGAAGATCTTGCCCAACTCAATGTAGTCGTTCTGGCTGCGCGGCCCGTCGCACAGGTCGCGGAAGTCGAACCAGGCGACGTCGTCGCAAGTACGCAGGGCATTGATCGGGCGGTTCTCGATCATCAGCACGTCGTTCTCGATCGCCTGGGTGCACTCAGGGGTGAGCGCCTTGAAGCTGGCGCGCATGCTCTGGTGCGCCGCGTCATCGAGCGGGAAGTGGAACAGTTCGGCCTGCTCCAGGTGACGCAGGCGGTAGTCGACCCCACTATCGACGTTCACCACGTCGGTGTACTGCTTGATCATGGCGATGGCCGGCAGGAAGCGCGCACGCTGCAGGCCGTCCTTGTACAGGCCGTCCGGCACGATGTTGGAGGTGGCCACCAGCGACACGCCATTCTTGAACAGCTCTTCCATCAAGGTGCCGAGGATCATGGCGTCGGTAATGTCCGACACGAAGAATTCGTCGAAGCAGATCACCTTGGCTTCTTCGCTGAAGCGCCTAGCAATGATGGTCAGCGGGTTCTTCTCGCCCTTGAGGGTTTTCATCTCCTCGTGCACACGCTTCATGAAGCGGTGGAAGTGCGTACGCATCTTCTGCTTGAACGGCAGCGCTTCGTAGAAGGTATCAACCAGGTAGGTCTTGCCTCGCCCCACCCCACCCCAGAAGTACAGGCCCTTGACCGGAGTCTGCTCCTTCTTGCCGAACAGCTTGCCGAACACGCCCGGCTTGTTGTTCTGCGCGTGCACCAGGTCGTCGTACAGGCGCTGGAGGTGACGCACCGCAGTTTCCTGCGCCGCGTCATGGAAGAAGTCGGGACGTTTCAGATCTGCTTGATAGCGTTCTAAGGGAGTCATGATTCGTTAGCGAGGCAACAAAAAACGGGCCGTCACTGTAGCGACAGGCCCGCTTAATGGCAATCAGTCTGTGGGAGCGGGCGTGCCCGCGAACACCGGCAAAGCCGGTGCCATGCACTGCGGCGCCTGTTTCGCGGGCATGCCCGCTCCCACACGGATCGCGCCAGCTTTCAGAAATTGAGCAAGACAGTTACTCCCACCGTTTGGCAGCCTCAGTCCTGCTGTGGTGCCAAGGCTTCGTTCAGGCTCTGAATGGCCGCATCACGGGCTTCAGCGTTGTCGAACTGCGGCCCGTCGGCGACCTGCTCGCCATTGAGCCACAGGCCGAAACTCAGGCCTTCGACGCGCACATCAACCTCGCCACCTTGCTGCAGCTGCTTGCTCACGGCGCCGGCACTCTTGCCGTCGGCGAAGCTGCGCGACAACAGCAGTTGCTCGCCGTCAGCGGCCAGCAGGCGGAAGCGGAAGCTGCCGTCTTCATCACGGAAGCTGACAAAACGCGCGCTCTTGGTGGCTTTTTTCTTCACTTCGGCGGTGGCCTGCACGCTGCTGCGGAATGAACGCAGGCCAACGGCCTCGCGCAGCTGCTCGAGGAACGGCGTGGCGATCTTGCGGGCCTTGGCGGCGCCAGCCAGCAGGATGTCTTCCAGGTCCGCCGGCCGGGCGATCAACTGGTGATAGTACTCGCGCTTCTCGGCCAGCTGGCCGTCCAGCAGCTGGAACAGGCGCTGCTTGGCATCGCCCCAGCCCAGGCCCTGCAGCAGCTCTTCGCGGAAACCGGCGCATTGTTCAGGCGTGGAGAAGGCCTGGTACAGGGTGAACAGGTGCGCGTTGTCCGGGTCCTTCGCCTCACCGGGCGCGCGCGAATCGGTGACGATGCGCGAGATGGCGTCTTTCATGTCCTTGGCGCTGGTGAACAACGGGATGGTGTTGTCATAGCTCTTGGACATCTTGCGCCCGTCCAGGCCCGGCAGGGTCGCCACGCTTTCCTCGATCACAGCCTCCGGCAAGGCGAAGAAGTCCTTGCCCTGGCCGAACAGGTGATTGAAGCGCTGGCCGATATCGCGGGCCATTTCCACGTGCTGGATCTGGTCACGACCGACCGGCACCTTGTTGGCGTTGAACATCAGGATATCGGCGGCCATCAGCACCGGGTAGCTGAACAAGCCCATGGTCACGCCGGCGTCCGGGTCTTCACCGTTCTCGACGTTCTTGTCCACCGAGGCCTTGTAGGCATGCGCGCGGTTCAGCAGGCCTTTGGCGGCAACGCAGGTCAGCAGCCAAGTCAGCTCGGGGATTTCCGGGATGTCGGACTGGCGATAGAAGGTCACCTTGTCCGGGTCCAGGCCACCGGCCAGCCAGGTGGCGGCGATTTCCAGGCGCGAGCGCTGGATGCGCAGCGGGTCGTCGCACTTGATCAGGGCGTGGTAGTCGGCCAGGAAGTAGAACGAGTCGACACCGGGCTGCTGGCTGGCACGGATCGCCGGGCGGATGGCGCCGGCGTAGTTGCCCAGGTGCGGAGTGCCGGTGGTGGTGATACCGGTAAGAATGCGCGTGGTCATGGGTGTTCGCTTATTCAGGCTTGGCTCAGTTCGAAAGGCGCGGCAGCAGCAGATCCTTCAGATCGGTCAGCTTGCCATGGAAGAAGTGTCCGCATTCTGCCACTTTCAGCAGCTCATGGGGACGCGGCAGGCTGTCGGACCATTCGTAAACCAGCTGCGGCGCGACGACTTCGTCGGCGTCCGGCTGCACCACGGTGAGCGGGCAGCGCTGCGGCAGCGGAAATTCGGCGGTCAGGCGCATGACTGCCGGGGCGATCATGAACAGGTGCTGCAACTCGACGCCGGCAGTTTCAAGACGCCCGGCCAGGCTGGTGGCAACGAAACCACCGAACGAAAAGCCCATCAGCACCAACGGTAGCCCGGGGTGGCTGGCACGCAGCCATGCTGCTGCGGCCTCGGCATCGGCCACTTCGCCAGCGCCCATGTCGTGGCTGCCGGCGCTCTGGCCGACGCCACGGTAGTTGAAACGCAGGGTCACATAACCGGCATCACGTGCGGTGCGCTGCAGGGTCGAGACCACCTTGTTGAGCATGGTGCCGCCCTGGACCGGGTTGGGGTGGCAGATCAGCACCGCGCCACGGGCATTGGCCACGTCCAGGTGCAAGGCTTCCAGCTGGCCGCTGGGGCCATCGATGAACAAGGGGGTTTCGCGGACAAGCAAGGCACTACTCCGTGACCTCGGGAAGGGTCGATTCGTCTAGGTGTGAAATTCTGTTCTGATTTGCGATCGCTCGCGGTATACAGCGCAGGTCTGAGCCGTTAACGTAAAGCAAAGCCGTTTATAGAGGAAGGACTCGTGGAACTCTCGCTCCTTGTTTGGTTGTTGCCAACCCTGGCCCTGGTCATCGGTGTGGCAGTCGGTTTCATTGTTGCCCGCCTGCTGCCCAATGCGGCCCCGAGCAACACCCAACGTCAACTGGATGACATCCAGAAGCGCTTCGACAGCTACCAGAACGAAGTGGTCACCCACTTCAACAGCACCGCCATGCTGGTCAAGAAACTGACCCAGAGCTATCAGGACGTACAGGATCACCTGGCTGAAGGCGCCAACAGCCTGGCCCTCGATGACGTCACCCGCCAACGCCTGCTGGCTGCGCTGCACTCCGATGCACCGCAAGGCCCGCGTGACCGCCTGACCCCACCTAAAGACACCGCCGAAGTGCCGCGCGACTATGCACCGAAAGCGCCAAACTCGCCGGGCATGCTCGACGAAAGCTACGGGCTCAAGCGTTGATCTGAATGTGACAAAGGCCTCGCAAGAGGCCTTTTTTGTGGGCTGGATTCACTGGCCCCTTCGCGGGCACGCCCGCTCCCACAGGTACACCACAGCATGTGAAACTTGTGGAATACCTGTGGGAGCGGGCGTGCCCGCGAAGGGGCCGGTGCAGACAACCTAACAGCAGGCCTGCAATGCCTGTTCGACATCTGCCAGCAGGTCCTCCACATCCTCCAGCCCCACCGACAGACGCACCAACCCCTCCGATATCCCGTGATGCGCCCGCTCCTGCGGCGTATAGCTGGAATGCGTCATGCTCGCCGGGTGCTGCGCCAGCGACTCGGCATCCCCCAGGCTCACCGCCCGGGCAAAGAGCTGCAGCGCATTCATGAAGCGCCGCCCCGCCTCAATGCCACCCTTGAGCTCAAAGGCAATCATCCCGCCAGGCAAACGCATCTGTCGCTGGGCCAACGCGTACTGGGCAAAAGACGGTAGCCCCGGGTAATGAATCAATTCCACCTGCGGCTGCCGAGCGAGAAACTCAGCCACCTGCTGGGCATTGGCGCAATGCCGGTCCATGCGCAGGGCCAGGGTCTTGATACCGCGCATCAGCAACGCCGCGTCATGCGGTGACAGCACCGCGCCGGTCATATCCTTCAGCCCTTCCAGGCGGATACGGTCTACCAACGCCTTGCACCCCACCACCAACCCGGCAGTGATATCACCATGCCCACTGAGGTACTTGGTTGCCGAGTGCACCACCAGGTCCGCCCCCAGCTCCAGTGGCCGCTGCAGGTACGGCGTACAGTAGGTGTTATCGACCACCACATGCACATCATGCCCCCGCACCGCCTCCACAACCGCCGCGATATCCACAAGTTGCATGTTGGGGTTGGCCGGTGTTTCGAAGTAGATCATCCGTGTTTTGCTGTTGATCGCCGCTTTAAGAGCCTTGGCATCGTTAAGATCGACATGGCGAACTTTCACCCCGAACTCACCAATACCGTGATGCAGAAAAGCGAAGGTACAGCCATACAGGGTGCGCCCGACAATCAGCTCATCGCCAGGCCTGAGCAGGGTCCAGAGGGTTGAGGTAATCGCGCCCATCCCCGAGGCCAACGCCAACCCCGCTTCACCGCCCTCCAGCGACGCCATGCGCTGCTCCAGCAAGGCCAGCGTGGGGTTGGAAATGCGGCTGTAGAAATGCCCAGACTCCTCCCCGGCGAAGCAGGCAGCACCGTATTCGACAGTGGGGAAGGCATAGGTAGCCGTCTGGTACACCGGTGGCACCAGGGCGCCACCATGGGAAAGCGGGTCATAGCCATGATGAATGGCCCGCGTGGAAAAACCGGTGTTGTGGTGGGAGTCGCGCATGGCAACAGCCTCTTGTGGTTTGCTATAAGCTTATGCCACCGAGCTGCCCGATTTTTTCCAAAATAGCCTACGCATACACGTGCTTGCTGGAACAAAAACAATAATCAACGGACCAGGAGGGCAAAAAATGCCTTCAAGCCTCGACCGCACCGACCGCGCCCTGCTCGCCGCCTTGCAGGACAATGCCCGTCTCACCGTTGCCGAACTCGCCGACCAGGTGGCACTGACCACCTCGCCCTGCTGGCGACGGGTCAAGTTACTGGAGGAAAACGGCTACATCACCGGCTACCAGGCCATCCTCTCGCCCAAGTCGCTGGGGTTTGGCGTGACCGCGTTCGTCAGCATCATGATGGACTCGCACACCAAGGACATGGCGCTGGCGTTCGAACAGCGCCTGATGGAGATCCCCGAGATCGTCGCCTGCCACAACATCTCCGGCCGCTATGACTTTCTGCTGGAGATCCTGGCACGGGACCTGGAGTCGTTTGGGGAATTTACCCGGGAGGTGCTGCAGCGGTTGCCGGGGGTGAAGGAGATCTATTCGAGTTTTTCGTACAAAGCGGTGAAGGAAAGACGGGTGATACCGGTGTCGGAGAAACATATCTGAGACGGATCTTTCCGAGCAACACGAAGCTTCCTACTGATTGACAGGCTGCAGCTGACATACCGCAAATTCGATATACGTAAACCTAGCCCATGTAGTGATCAGGAGAACCTACATGGCACGGGACAACACGTATTATCTTAACGAGGCTTTATTTATTAATGCGCAGGCCCCCACCGGCGCTGAACTACGGTTAATCGGTAATGGTGGAGGTGGCCCAGGTAGCGGGGGATGGGGATTTAGCGAAGGCATCCCGCCGGGCACCAGCCCTACCAAACCCGATATTGCCAGGGTTATTTCCACGCGCAGGGTGCTGACAGAAGAATTTCAAGGCATCGAGAAGGGCTCTTCAGATAAGTATGCTCACGAAATAAACCAGCTCCCTGAAACCATCAATGCATTGAAAGCCCAGATCAAAGCTGAGGCGAACAGTACAAATGGCGGGGTACCACCACGCACAGCAGAACAGCAAATCCTATCATCGCGAATCAGTCAGCTTCGAGAGAATTATTTACAAATTTTGCCCGACGCCAACAGCTACTTTGGCGTACCCGCATTCTACAAGCGCGGCGACTCAATGATGAGCCGGTTTTTGGACCCGGGTTTCTTCGCTGCCACAACGGGCGAAGAGTTAGGTATTGAATGGGCCACGAGGCTGGAGAAGTCTTGGGATGGCGCATACCGCCTACATCTGGAAGCTCAGAAACACCAGGCACTGGCAGACGAACTTCAAGGGCTGGCAGACCAAGTAGATCAGGAAGAGCTCAGCCACCAACCTCCAGATCTGTCGAAAATGATATCGCGCAGAACGGCGCAGATTCACACAGAGCGGCAAATACACTTCGATTGTTTACCCAATGTTCTTCAGCATGAACTGGGGCAAACCGTCATCGACGACGCGCTTACGCTTGCCCAGACCTTCAGTGCCTACCTGGCAACCGCGGCTGCCTTGGTGCAGGCCAAGCAATCACAAATTCCGCAACACTCTGATTACAACCCCCGAATCAGCGGGCCCCTGTCGAAGCCCCAACTTGAAGGGCTGGTCCGCGCTGGCAGGAATACCATCTGGCACTCGCGCTAACCGAATCGATCAGGTTTTTGGGCGTATATGCAGGTGCCACGCAAAACCTGATGCAGCGCGCCGCTGAGGTGGAAAACCTCCAGACCCAACTTGCTGCACAGGAAGAAGCTGCACGCCAGCAGGCCGAAGCCGAGCGCTTGGCTGCAGAAGCCGAGCGGCAAAGGCAAGAGACGCTGCGGCGTAATATCTCCTATATCAATGAAGCGCGTTTATCGGGATCGACGCCAGCCGTAATCCCGATTGGTACAGCAACATTCGCGGTGGCCGAAACGTCTTATAAGGCTTTGAGCGAAGCGATCACAGCGGCGATTACCCGCCTCGTTGCGACTACCATCTCCTCGCTTGCGGTAGGCACCCTCGCGATGGCCTGGCCATCAACAATGGGTAACAGTGAGCGCAGGTACCTGATCAGCACCCCACTAGCCAGCCTTACGCCGCCCGGCGGGCCGGACCTTTCAGCCTTGGCTCTGTCATCAGCCAGCATCGACTTACCCTATTTGTTGGCAGGCGCCGAGCATGACAACGGCCTGGACCTGTATGTGGTGCCTGGGGGCAGGCCAGTACCGGTGCGCACGGCGACATTCGACACTGAACGTCTGGTCTACAGCCTTGCACTGGAAAATCCGCAGCGGATTCTGACTTGGACACCGGCCAACGCGCCGGGTGGTGAAGGCGGAAGCTCCACCAGCTTGCCGCAAGTCCCACCCGGCACCGTTGTTTACACGGGCAGCAGCCTGGACCCTGTCATTTCCGAACAGGAGGGTTACCCCGCACTCGATCTGCTGGACCAGGAACGACTGATCATCACCTTCCCCATGGACTCGGGTTTACCACCTATTCTGGTGGTGTTCAAGAGCCCGAGATATGAGCCGGGTATTGCCACGGGCTCAGGCGCGCAGATCGATGGTATCTGGCTTGGGGACATAACCAGGGAGACCGGAGCAAAAATCCCGACACAAATTGCAAGTGCGCTGAGGGGAAGAGAGTTTGGAGATTTCGATGCATTTAGAACCGCATTCTGGAAGGCGATATCAGATACACAAGAGTTTTCTAGCCAGTTCAATGATGCAAACAAAATTCTCATCGCCAAAGGGCGCGCGCCCAAAGCGCGCGACAAAGATCACCACAAAGGTCACGCAACCTTCATACTCCACCACGTGATTCCAATTTCCGAAAATGGAGCTGTATACGACGTAGACAACTTAAGAGTAGTCACGCCAGCGGCGCATCACGACATCCACTACGGAGCCTCCAAATGACTCAAAAAAGCACGATCTCCGAATATACAGAACTTGAATTCTTGAATTTTATCAAATCAATAATCAACCCACCAGACAACGTAAGCGATCAAGAGCTTGATGCACAAATCATGGTATTCAAGGCTTTGAGCGAACACCCCAACGGCTCAGACCTAATATATTGGCCTGAGGCAGGCGGCCTTGATACACCTGAAGAAATTCTACGCATAATAAAAGAGTGGCGTGCAGCCAACGGCAAGCCAGGATTCAAACCAGAATGAATCCGACACCCCGCTCACGCGGGGTGCAGATTGTCCATCTGAGCCTAACCGAATTGGGTGGGCTGATGTACGACCCTGAAAACCTGCGGATCATGAGCGCCATGCAGTATTCACTATCATCGGAGTCGCCACGGTGATCAGTGAAAAGCACTGCCTTGCAGACTATTCATACGCGCAGTTCCATTCGATTGTCGAAGAATTGATACAGGCGACAGGTTCTCCAGACTGGCAGGAACGGCTGCTGGAGCCATTCATCGAATTTGTGGCGTATCCCGACGGTTCGGACCTGGTCTTTTACCCAAGCAACGAAGAGGATGGCAATGCCGAAAAAGTAATGGCACTCATCGTGAAGTGGAGAAAGTCGTGGGGGCTACCACTGTTCAGGGATCAGAACGCGACAAAAGCCAGCTCAGAACCCACGCCAGCCTGTGGAAAACACAAATAAAAAACCCCGCCGAAGCGGGGTTTTCCTTGCAGGCTAGCGCTTAGATCGCGCCACGCTGACGCAGCACGTCCAGCACCTGTTTCACGCCCTCGTCCACGCTGGTGGCCTGGGTGTCGATCACAAGATCAGCATCCAATGGCACATCGAACGGGAAGCTTTCACCCGGGATGTTGTCGCCACCGGCAGCGTAAAGGCCTTGCGGGTCACGCTCGCGGCAAACCAGCGGCGAGGCCTGGACGTAAACGGTCACCAGGCGTTCCTTGCCGATCAGCGCCTTGGCCTGTTCGCGGCCTTCGGCATCCGGGGCCACGAACGCAGCCAGGGTCAGCATGCCGGCTTCGTTGAACTGGCGCGCCACATGGGCGGCGCGGCGCCAGTTCTCGGTACGGCCAGCGCGGTCCTGTGGCAGGCCCTTGTTCAGGTCGTGACGCAGGTTCTGGCCATCGAGCACGTACACCGCACGGCCCATGTCGAACAGCTTGCGCTCAACGGCATAGGCCAAGGTGCTCTTGCCAGCACCCGACAGGCCGCTGAACAGCACGGTGGCTGGCTGCTGGCCGAAGCGCAGGGCGCGCTCTTCGGTGGACACGTGGGCCTGCTTGCCATGATGGCCGGTGCTGCCGTGTGGCAACACTGGCGGGGCGATGATCATGCCGGCGCCAACGGTGCCGTTGGTCAGGCGGTCGATGACGATGAACGCACCGGTGGTGCGGTTGCTGTCGTAACCGTCGAGGGCGATCGCGGTGTCCAGGGCTACCTTGACGCGGCCGATCTCGTTCAGCTGCAGCGCGCTGGCAGCGCCCTGCTCCAGGGTGTTCACATCGACCTTGTGGGTGATGCTGGCAATCGAGCCTGGCACGTAGCTGGTGGCACGCTTGATGTCGTATTTCTTGCCCGGGAGCATCGGCTCCTCGGCCATCCACACCAGCATGGCGTCGAACTGGTCGGTGACCGGCGGGACGTTGTCGGCATGTACCAGCAGGTCGCCACGGGAGATGTCGATCTCGTCTTCCATGGTCAGGGTCACGGCCTGGCCTGGGCCGGCGTTTTCCAGTTCACCTTCGTAGGTGACGATGGACTTGACCCGGCTGCTCTTGCCCGACGGCAGCACGACAATCTCGTCACCTTTGTGCACCACGCCACTGGCGATGGTGCCCGCGAAGCCGCGGAAGTTCAGGTTGGGACGGTTGACGTACTGCACCGGGAAACGCAGGTCGGTGAAGTTGCGGTCAGCCGAAACCTCGACGGTTTCGAGGATTTCCATCAGCGTCGGGCCGGCGTACCACGGCGATTGCTCGCTGTGGTTGACCACGTTGTCGCCCTTGAGCGCCGACATCGGCACGAAGTGCAGGCTGCTCGGGGTCAGGTTGATGGCTTCGGCAAACTTCAGGTAGTCGGCCTTGATCGACTCGAAGACGCCTTCATCGAAGCCCTTCAGGTCCATCTTGTTGACCGCGACCACGATGTGCTTGATGCCCAGCAACGACGCGATGTAGCTGTGGCGACGGGTCTGGGTCTGCACGCCGTAGCGGGCATCGACCAGGATGATCGCCAGGTCGCAGGTGGACGCACCGGTGGCCATGTTGCGGGTGTACTGCTCATGGCCCGGGGTGTCGGCGATGATGAACTTGCGCTTGGCGGTGGAGAAGTAGCGGTAGGCGACATCGATGGTGATGCCCTGCTCGCGCTCGGCCTGCAGGCCATCTACCAGCAGCGCCAGGTCGACTTCTTCGCCGGTGGTGCCGACTTTCTTCGAATCGCGGGTGATGGCCTCGAGGTGGTCCTCGTAGATCATCTTGGAGTCGTGCAGCAGGCGCCCGATCAGGGTGCTCTTGCCGTCATCCACGTTGCCGCAGGTGAGGAAACGCAGCAGTTCTTTACGCTCGTGCTGAGCCAGATAAGCGAGGATATCTTCGCTGATCAAATCGGATTGGTGCGACATGGAGTAACCCTGAAAATTAGAAGTAGCCCTGACGTTTTTTGTCTTCCATGGAACCGGCGCCATCGTGGTCGATGACCCGGCCCTGGCGCTCGGAAGTGCGCGTCAGGAGCATTTCCTGAATGATGTCGGTGAGCGTCTCGGCTTCCGATTCGACAGCGCCCGTCAGCGGGTAGCAGCCGAGGGTACGGAAACGCACCTTCTTCTTGACGATGCGGGCTTTTTCTTCCTCGGAGAGGTGCTCGAGGATGCGCTCGTCGTCGATCATGATCAGGGTGCCGTTCTTCTCGATGACTTCACGCTCGGCGGCGAAGTACAGCGGCACGATCGGGATACCTTCAAGGTAGATGTACTGCCAGATGTCCAACTCGGTCCAGTTCGACAGCGGGAAGACGCGGATCGACTCGCCCTTGTTGACCTTGCCGTTGTACACGTTCCACAGCTCGGGGCGCTGGTTCTTCGGGTCCCAGCGGTGCTTGCTGTCACGGAACGAATACACACGCTCCTTGGCCCGCGACTTCTCTTCGTCGCGGCGCGCACCGCCGAAGGCAGCGTCGAAACCATGCTTGTCCAGCGCCTGCTTCAGGCCTTGGGTCTTCATGATGTCGGTGTGCTTGGAACTGCCATGGGTGAACGGGTTGATACCTTGCGCCACACCCTCGGGGTTGACGTGGGTGATCAGCTCCAGGCCCATTTCCTCGACCATCTTGTCGCGGAAGCTGTACATCTCCTGGAATTTCCACTGGGTGTCGACGTGCATCACCGGGAACGGCAGCTTGCCCGGGAAGAAGGCCTTGCGCGCCAGGTGCAGCATCACGGCGGAGTCCTTGCCGATCGAGTACAGCATCACCGGGTTGTCGAACTCGGCGGCCACCTCGCGGATGATGTGGATGCTCTCCGCCTCCAGCTGTTTCAAGTGCGTCAGTTTGTCGACCATGGCTACTCACGAAAAACGATCTTATGGACGGCCTGCGGGCCGTGTTCGAGCGAGCCACTTTATCACAGCAGCTGCTTCTATTTAGGAGGCTGGCTAGATCGAAAAAGTCTAACGATATGACTGGGGGTTTGGGCTGGCAGGGCCGGCCTCTTCGCGGGTGAACCCGCTCCTACGAGGCCCGCGCGTAGGAGCGGGTTCACCCGCGAAGGGGGCGACACCGCCTTCAGATGGGATTCGGGCAATCGATGAACAGGTGCTCCACGGCAAACCGTCGTGCCAGGTAATCGCCCAGTGCCTGCACCCCGTAGCGCTCAGTGGCATGGTGCCCGGCAGCAATGAAGCTGACGCCATTCTCGCGCGCACTGTGGTAGGTCTGCTCGGACGCCTCGCCGGTCAGGTACAGATCGACCCCGGCGGCAATCGCCGTGTCGATATAGCCCTGCCCGCCGCCGGTGCACCAGCCCACCCGGCGGATCATCTGATCGCCTTCGACCAGCAACGGCTCACGCCCCAGCACCTCTTGCACCCGCCGGGCAAAATCGCGCGCGGTCATCGACTCGGCCAACGAACCGACCAGGCCGACCACTTTGGGGTTTTCCGGGTCAAGTGGCCCTTCGACAGTGATCTCCAGTTGCCGCGCCAGCTGCACATTGTTGCCCACTTCCGGGTGCACGTCCAAGGGCAGGTGGAACGCCAACAGGCTGATATCGTTATTCAGCAAGGTCTTCAGGCGACGCTGGCGAATGCCGGTGATGCACGGGTTCTCGCCCTTCCAGAAATAACCATGGTGCACCAGCACCAGATCGGCCTCGGCCTCGACCGCGGCATCCAGCAATGCCTGGCTGGCGGTAACACCACTGACAATACGGCTGACCTGCGGCCGGCCTTCGACCTGCAGGCCATTTGGGCAATAATCCTGGATCTTCGCGCTGCCCAGGTAACGCTCGGCTTCCTCGACCAGGGTGTTTAGAGCGACGGCCATGAAAATCTCCTCGAAAACTGCGCTTTTCTCGGGCGCAACGCCTGACGAACGCCCGTATAATGCCGGCCATTATGGGCCGTCGCTGTCACTGGGGGAACCGGTGTATGATCGCGCGCGCTCATGCCCCACTGCCAGGCCGCTGGCCCCTGCTCTTTCCAGGATTCGTTCATGTTCAAGGCTTTGCGTTACTTCGGCTGGCCCCTGCTTACCGGCATACTGATCGCCATGCTGATCATCCAGCGCTTTCCGCAATGGGTCGGGCTGCCCAGCCAGGACGTCAACCTGCAGCAAGCGCCACAGACCACGCGGATCATGCAAGGCCCGGTGTCGTACGCCGACGCCGTGACCCTGGCCGCCCCGGCGGTGGCCAACCTGTACACCACCAAGGTGGTGAACAAAAGCGCCCACCCGCTGTTCGAAGACCCGCAGTTCCGCCGTTTCTTCGGCGATAACCTGCCCAAACAGCGCCGTTGGGAATCAAGCCTGGGCTCGGCGGTAATCATGAGCCCAGAGGGCTACCTGCTGACCAACAACCATGTCACCAGCGGCGCCGACCAGATCGTCGTAGCCCTGAAGGATGGCCGCGAAACCCTGGCCCGCGTGATCGGCAGCGACCCGGAAACCGACCTGGCGGTGCTGAAGATCGACTTGAAGAACCTCCCGGCGATCACCATCGGCCGTTCCGACACCATTCACATCGGCGACGTGTCACTGGCCATCGGCAACCCGTTCGGCGTCGGCCAGACTGTGACCATGGGCATCATCAGCGCCACTGGCCGCAACCAGCTGGGGCTGAACAACTACGAAGACTTCATCCAGACCGACGCGGCGATCAACCCGGGCAACTCCGGTGGTGCACTGGTGGATGCCAATGGCAACCTGATCGGCATCAATACCGCGATCTTCTCCAAGTCCGGTGGCTCGCAGGGCATCGGCTTCGCCATCCCGGTAAAACTGGCACTGGAGGTGATGAAGTCGATCGTCGAACACGGCCAGGTGATCCGTGGCTGGCTGGGTATCGAAGTGCAGCCACTGAGCCAGGAGCTGGCAGAATCGTTCGGCATGAAGGACCGCCCAGGCATCGTGGTGGCGGGTATCTTCCGCGAAGGGCCAGCGGCCAAGGCCGGGTTGCACCTGGGTGACGTGATCCTGAGCATCAATGGCGAGCCGGCCGGCGACGGGCGCAAGTCGATGAACCAGGTAGCGCGGATCAAGCCCAACGAGAAGATCACCATCGAGGTGATGCGCAACGGGCAGCAGTTGAAGCTGATCGCCGAGGTGGGGCTGCGGCCGCCACCGGCGCCGGCTGCCAGCCAGGAAGAGAAATAAACCCAGGGCCGCGTTGCGGCCCTTCGCGGGCACGCCCGCTCCCACAGGAATTACGCAGGCTCCAAAGCCAGCGCTAAACCTGTGGGAGCGGGCGTGCCCGCGAAGGGCTGCCGCGCAGCCCAAACAGCATCAATGCAGGATCTGGCTGAGGAACAACTTGGTCCGATCACTGCGCGGCCGGTCGAAGAAGTCATCCGGCGCGGCCTGCTCCACAATCTCGCCCTTGTCCATGAAGATAACCCGGTTCGCCACGGTACGGGCAAAGCCCATTTCGTGGGTCACGCAGAGCATGGTCATGCCATCCTCGGCCAGGCCCACCATGGTATCGAGCACTTCCTTGACCATTTCCGGGTCCAGTGCCGAGGTCGGCTCGTCGAACAGCATGATCTTGGGCTTCATGCACAACGCGCGGGCAATGGCCACACGCTGCTGCTGGCCGCCAGACAATTGGCCAGGGTACTTGTGTGCCTGCTCCGGAATCCGCACACGCTCCAGGTAGTGCATGGCAATTTCCTCGGCCTTGCGCCGTGGCATTTTGCGCACCCACATCGGCGCCAGGGTGCAGTTCTCCAGGATGCTCAGGTGCGGGAACAGGTTGAAGTGCTGGAACACCATGCCCACCTCGCGGCGGATGGCCTCGATCTGCTTGAGGTCGTTGGTCAGTTCCACGCCATCGACCACGATGCGCCCTTGCTGGTGCTCTTCCAGGCGGTTAAGGCAGCGGATGGTGGTGGACTTGCCCGAGCCGGACGGCCCGCACAGCACGATGCGTTCGCCCTGGCGCACGTTCAGGTTGATGTCCTTGAGCACATGGAACTGGCCGTACCACTTGTTCACACCCTGCATCTGGATGATGCCTTCGGGGCCAGCAGGCTGCTTGATCGCTTCACTCATTTCGAAACTCCTAACGCTTGTGGCCAGTGTCCAGCTTGCGCTCCAGATGCATGGAGTAGCGGGACATACCGAAACAGAAAATCCAGAACACCAGGGCGGCGAACACGTAGCCCTCGGTGGCCATGCCCAACCAGGCAGGGTCTGCGGCTGCTTGCTTGACGCTGTTGAGCAGGTCGAACAGGCCGATGATGATCACCAGGCTGGTGTCCTTGAACAGGGCAATGAAGGTGTTGACGATGCCGGGGATCACAAGCTTCAGCGCCTGCGGCAAGATCACCAGCCCCATCGAGCGCCAGTAGCCAAGGCCCATGGCCGCGGCGGCTTCGTACTGGCCCTTGGGGATGGCCTGCAGGCCGCCGCGCACCACCTCGGCGATGTACGCCGACTGGAACAGGATCACACCGATCATCGCCCGCAGCAGCTTGTCGAAGCTCATGCCTTCTGGCAGGAACAACGGCAGCATCACCGACGACATGAACAGTACGGTGATCAGCGGTACGCCCCGCCAGAACTCGATGAAGGTCACGCACACCACTTTCACGGCCGGCATCCTCGAACGCCGGCCCAGTGCCAGCAGGATGCCCAGCGGCAAGGCGCCGACGATGCCCACGGTGGCGATCACCAGGGTCAGCATCAGCCCGCCCCACTGGCTGGTCGGTACGCTTTCCAGGCCCAGATACCCCCCGTGCAGCAGGGTATAGGCCAGTACCGGGTACAGCACCAGGAAGCCCAGCCCGTAGAAGGCTTTGCGCGGGAAACGCTTGATGAACAGCGGCGCGGCGCCGAGCACGGCAAGCCACACGGTCAGGTCCACACGCCAGCGCAGCTCAGTCGGGTAATAGCCGTACATGAACTGGCCAAAGCGCTGCTGCACGAACACCCAGCAGGCGCCTTCCTTGGTGCAATCGGCGCGCGTGGTGCCGACCCAGTTGGCATCGATCAACGCCCACTGCAGTAACGGCGGCACGATCAGCCACACCAGGTAGATGGCGAACAGGGTCAACAGCGTGTTGAGCCAGCTGGAGAACAGATTGGCACGCATCCATGCGAGCACGCCGACAGTTTTCACCGGTGGCGGCATATCGGGTTTGAAAACATGGGCATTCACGGGCGTATCCTCACCGCTCGATCAGCGCAATGCGCTTGTTGTACCAGTTCATCAGCAGCGAAATGCTGATGCTGATGGCGAGATAGACACTCATGGTGATGGCGATCACCTCGATGGCCTGGCCGGTCTGGTTGAGCACGGTACCGGCGAACAGCGAGACCATCTCCGGGTAGCCGATACCGGCCGCCAGCGAAGAGTTCTTCGCCAGGTTCAGGTACTGGCTGGTCAGCGGCGGAATGATCACCCGCAGTGCCTGGGGGATGATCACCTTGCGCAGGGTCGGGCCCTCGCGCAGGCCCAACGAGCGAGCCGCTTCGGTCTGGCCATGACTGACCGAACGGATGCCGGAACGCACGATTTCGGCGATGAAGGCTGCCGTATAGATAGTCAGCGCCAGGGTCAGCGCCAGCAGCTCGGGGATCAGCACCCAGCCCCCGACGAAGTTGAAGCCCTTGAGCTGCGGCATGTCCCAAGTTACCGGGCTGCCGAACAACAGCACGCTCAGGCTCGGAATGGCGATGAACAGCAACAGCCCCGCCCAGAACTTGTGGAACGGCACGCCGGTCTCGTTGAAACGCTTGTTGGCGTAGCGCACCATCACGGCAATAGCGGCAATGGCCAGCGCCAAAGCCACCACAAATGGCCAGAAGCCATCGGCCATGGACGCGCCAGGCATGTTCAAGCCACGGTTGCTGATGAAGAACATGTCCTGGATGTTGATGCTGCCCCGCGGTCCCGGCAGGGTCAGGAACACGGCGAAATACCAGAACAGGATCTGCAACAACGGCGGAATGTTGCGGAAGGTTTCCACATAGACGGTCGCCAGCTTGTTGATCATCCAGTTCGGTGACAGGCGAGCCACACCGATGATGAAGCCCAGTATCGTCGCCAGAATGACGCCGATGAAGGTTACCAACAGCGTATTGAGCAGGCCGATGACGAACACCCGCGCATAACTGTCGGATTCCACATAGGGGATCAGGTGCTGGGCGATACCGAAGCCGGCACTGCGGTCGAGGAAGTCGAAGCCCGAGGTGATGCCCCGGTGTTGCAGGTTGGTTTGCGTGTTGTGGAACAGGTACCAGCCCAGGCCGACCACGAAGACGATCGTGAGGATCTGGAACAGCCACGCGCGCACACGCGGATCGTTAAGGGACAAGCCCTTGGGTGCGCCGATTTGATTTTGCATGAAGTGCCCCGGACAGTAGGGATTCGAACAGCCTGCGGCGGCGGGATGCCGCCGCAGGGTGCAGCCATCAGCGCACTGGAGGCGCGTACTGGATGCCGCCGTTGTTCCACAGGGCGTTCATGCCACGGTCGATCTTCAAGTCAGTGCTCTGGCCCAGGTTCTTCTCGAACACTTCGCCATAGTTACCCACTTGCTTGACGATCTGCACTACCCAGTCTTTGGGCAGCTTGAGGTCCTTGCCGTACTCGCCATCCGCACCCAGCAGTCGGGCGACATCCGGGTTCTTGGTGGACTTGGCCTCGGCCTCGACGTTCTTGGAAGTGATGCCCGCTTCTTCGGCATTGAGCATGGCGAACAGGGTCCACTTGACGATGCTGAACCACTCCTCGTCGCCTTTACGCACTACAGGGCCCAGCGGCTCCTTGGAGATGGTTTCAGGCAACACCACGTAGTCGGTCGGCGCGGCCAGCTTGGAGCGCTGGGCGAACAGCTGCGATTTGTCCGAAGTCAGCACGTCGCAACGGCCCGACTCCAGCGATTTGGCGCTCTCGTCAGAGGTGTCGAAGGTAATCGGGGTGTACTTCAGGCCATTGGCGCGGAAGAAGTCCGACACGTTCAGCTCGGTGGTGGTGCCGGCCTGGATGCAGATGGTCGCGCCATCGAGCTCCTTGGCGCTGGAAACGCCGAGCTTCTTGTTGACCAGGAAGCCGACGCCGTCATAGTAGGTGACACCCGCGAACACCAGGCCCATGCCGGCATCGCGCGAGCTGGTCCAGGTGGTGTTGCGCGACAGCACGTCGACCTCGCCCGACTGCAGGGCAGTGAAGCGTTCCTTGGCGTTGAGCTGGCTGAACTTGACCTTGGTGGCATCGCCGAACACGGCGGCGGCCACGGCGCGGCAGACATCGGCATCGATGCCGACGATCTTGCCCTGCGCATCAGGTACCGAGAAGCCTGGAAGACCGTCGCTCACGCCACACTGGACGAAGCCCTTCTTCTTTACCGCATCGAGGGTGGCGCCGGCCTGGGCAGTGCTCACGGCGCCCAGCGCGGCGGCAGCGGTCAGGACTGCCAGGGTGGTTTTCAACATCTTCATTCACAACCTCCAAATCGCTCTTGTTGTATCGAGCCGGAATTGCACCGCACCCTTTTGAGGCGTATCCGACCCGTATTGGCTTGTTATTGGGTCAATTGGCGCAATGGACTGTTCTGTGACAGCCTTCGCGTGCAGAGGGTGTTACCGTCACGGCCTGCCCTTTGCATCACAGGTGTAGTTGCAAACCGCGTACCAAATTTTCTGGCTGTAGCGTTTAAGCGCTCGTCAAGTAGGAAAAGTTGTATCGTTGCGACATTCTTTTTCCGACAATCATTTCCGGTGCTTTGTTTTCACGCACGCCATAACAAGACCCGCACACTTTCGGAGCAGTCATGACCAACCCGCTGATTCTCGAACCACAGAAAACCGCTGACGCCTGTGTGATCTGGTTGCACGGTCTGGGGGCCGACCGTTACGACTTCCTACCTGTGGCCGAATTCATGCAGGAGCGCTTGCTCAGCACACGCTTCATCATGCCCCAGGCACCGACCCGCCCCGTGACCATCAACGGCGGCTATGCCATGCCCAGCTGGTATGACATCAAGGCCATGACCCCGGCCCGTGCCATCGACGAAGCGCAGCTGGAAGAATCTGCCGAGCAGGTGGTTGCCCTGATCAAGGCCGAACAGGCCAAAGGCATCGACCTGACGCGAATCTTCCTGGCCGGCTTCTCCCAGGGCGGCGCGGTGGTGCTGCACACTGCCTATATAAAGTGGCAGGAAGCACTGGGCGGGGTGATCGCCCTGTCCACCTATGCCCCGACGTTCAATGACCAGCACCAGTTGAGTGCCTGCCAGCAACGCACCCCGGCCCTGTGCCTGCATGGCGTGCATGACTCGGTGGTCATCCCGTCCATGGGCCGTACCGCCTTCGAGTACCTGAACACCTGGGGCGTCGCTGCCCGCTGGTACGAATACCCGATGGAACACGAAGTGGTGGTCGAAGAACTGAACGATATCCACGACTGGCTGAGCAAGCAGCTGCAATAGGCAGCCTCGCTTGTAGTTGTGGGCGTATTCCGCTACGCCGCGCCCGGATCTTGCATTACACTGCCCGGCGTACATTCCTTAATCAGTTGATGAGACGACCGTGCTCAAAGCACTCAGAAAAATATTCGGCAAGGGAGAGGCCGCGCCACAAGCCGCCGCTCCTGCTGCCAGCGTGACGCCGGAAGCCCGGCCCGCGGCAAAACCGGCCGCACCACATGCCAACCCCGCCCCCAAGGCCGAGCAACCTGCCGCCGCGACGCCACCTGCCGAACAACCGGCCAAGGACAAACCGCGCCGCGAACGCAAGCCCAAGCCGCAGGCCAGCCTGTGGAAGCCCGAAGACTTCGTGGTCGAGCCGCAGGAAGGCAAAACCCGCTTCCACGACTTCAAGCTGTCCAACGAGCTGATGCACGCCATCCACGACCTGGGCTTCCCGTACTGCACGCCGATCCAGGCGCAGGTCCTGGGTTACACCCTGCGTGGCCAGGACGCCATCGGCCGGGCCCAGACGGGTACCGGCAAGACGGCGGCCTTCCTGATCTCGATCATTTCCCAGTTGCAGCAGACGCCACCGCCTAAAGAACGCTACATGGGCGAACCGCGCGCGCTGATCATCGCCCCCACCCGCGAGCTGGTGGTGCAGATCGCCAAGGACGCCGCTGCCCTGACCAAGTACACCGGCCTGAACGTGATGAGCTTCGTCGGTGGCATGGACTTCGACAAGCAGCTCAAAGCCCTGGAAGCGCGCCACTGCGATATCCTGGTGGCTACCCCGGGCCGCCTGCTGGACTTCAACCAGCGTGGCGAAGTGCACCTGGACATGGTCGAGGTGATGGTGCTTGACGAAGCCGACCGCATGCTCGACATGGGCTTCATCCCCCAGGTCCGCCAAATCATTCGTCAGACACCGCCGAAAAGCGAGCGCCAGACCCTGCTGTTCTCCGCCACCTTCACCGACGATGTGATGAACCTGGCCAAGCAGTGGACCACCAACCCGGCCATCGTCGAGATCGAGCCGGAGAACGTGGCCAGCGAAACGGTGGAGCAGCACGTGTATGCGGTGGCCGGCAGCGACAAGTACAAACTGTTGTACAACCTGGTGACCCAGAACAAGTGGGAACGGGTGATGGTGTTCGCCAACCGCAAGGACGAAGTGCGGCGCATCGAGGAAAAGCTGGTACGCGACGGTATCAATGCGGCCCAGCTGTCGGGCGACGTGCCGCAGCACAAGCGCATCAGAACCCTGGAGAGCTTCCGCGAAGGGCGCATCACCGTGCTGGTGGCCACCGACGTGGCCGGGCGCGGGATCCATATCGATGGCATCAGCCACGTGATCAACTTCACCCTGCCGGAAGACCCTGACGACTACGTGCACCGCATTGGCCGTACCGGCCGTGCCGGCACCAGTGGTGTGTCGATCAGCTTTGCCGGTGAAGATGACTCGTATCAGCTGCCGGCGATCGAAGCGCTGCTGGGGCGCAAGATCAAGTGCGAGATGCCGCCGGATGAACTGCTCAAGCCGGTGCCGCGCAAGCATCACTGACCTTCAGCGCGCTACCTGCGCCCTGTGGGAGCGGCCTTGTGTCGCGATTGGGCCGCGCAGCGGCCCCGGGATTTCGGCTTTGATGCGCAGATTGTCGGGGGCCGCTACGCGGCCCTTTCGCGACACAAGGTCCCCCTGTAATCGATGGACTCGCCCCCGCCGAGGCATCACAGTGCCACGGTGGTGTTCGAAGAAGCCAACGGCAGCGAGGGCGAGACCATGAAAAAGCATAGTTCGAAACACGATTCCCTGTCTTCCACTGATGTGGAGCTTTGCACAACCATCTGCGTAGACCTGGCCAAACAGGTCTTCCAATTAGCAGGCGAGGACGCTACTGGTCGGGTGATCTACGAAGATCGCATCAAATCCCGCCAAGCGTTCCACGATTTCCTGCTCAGGCTGCCAACGACCGTGGCCGTCTTGATGGAGTGCGGTCCAGGTGCACAAGCCTGGGCCAGACTGCTGCAGGCCAAAGGTAATCCGGTTCGCATCCTGCCGGCGCAACGTGTCGCCGAACATCGCAGCGGTGCTAAGAACGATCGTAACGACTGCTATGCCATTTTGCGTGCCGGTCGCGATACGAGCATCGCTTCGATACCGATCAAGAGCACCACAGCACTGGCTATTCAAGCGCTGCACCGTATCCGGCGCGGTAACATCAAGCGACATACCGCGCTGGGTAATCAGATCCGTGGTTTGCTACTCGAGCATGGCGTATCCATGCCCCAGGGCGATGCCGCGATCAATAAGCATGTGCCTCAGGCGCTTGAGGATGCTTCCTTGCCTCTACCCGACCTGTTGCGCGAGTTGCTCGATGAGTTGCTGATGGACTGGTTGTCTCTAGGTGAACGCATAACGGCGCTGAGCCGCCGGCTCGAAGCGACTGCCCAAGAGGATAAAGTCGCTCAGCGACTGATCACCATTCGTGGCGTCGGCCCTATCATTGCCACGGCGATCGTGGCGAAACAGACCGACCCCAGCCGCTTCGCCAGTGGCCGAATGTATTCCGCCTTCTTCGGTATCGTGCCCGATCAGCACAGCAGCGGAAACAAAATCAGATTGGGCAAGATGAGCAAGCGCGGTGACGGCTACATACGCAGCCTGATGATCCAGGGCGCGCATGCTGTCTTGAGTCAGTTAAGGCCTGATTCCGATCAGCCAGATGATCGCCGCCTCTTGCGCTGGCTATCCCGCCTTGGGCGCAAGGAGGCGGCGATCAGGCTGGCTAATCGAAATCTGCGGATTATCTGGGCCCTGTTACAGAGCGATCAGGTTTACCAACGCAAACCGAACGAAAAACCGGAGGCGGCTATGAGCCTCTGACCAACCGGGTAATGCCACCGGGGCGCTAGGCGCTCCAACCCCTGCTAGTGAACATTGACCCTAGGTAAGACCGTCGCAGACCGATGCCTCCGCTCCTACAGGCCTGATAGTGGCCTCCATGTAAACGGCACACTGCGAGCTCACCACGATGTTGGCCAGAAGCAAAAAGCTTCCTCGAACAGGCCTGATACATAGATGCAACCGGGTTCCTATGTTCAAAAAAGCAGCTAGACAGTGTGGGCGAGTCCATACATAGGAGCGGGTTTACCCGCGAATACGGTAGTGGCGGCAACGGTGAACGGCGGGTGGAGATTGGCCAGCAGGGCCGGCCCTTTCGCGGGTAAACCCGCTCCTACAGGCGACCGGTGGCGCCTTGATTACCAGCGCCCAGCCGCATCCTGGTCACTCTGCCGCCCCTCCACCCACCTTGGCCCTTCCTGGGTATTCTCCTTCTTCCAGAACGGCGCCCGGGTCTTCAGGTAGTCCATGATGAAGTTGCAGGCATCGAACGCCGCCTGCCGATGGGCACTGGCCACCCCTACGAACACAATCGGTTCGCCCGGCTCCAGCGCACCGATGCGGTGCAGCACCTCCACCTTCAATAGCGGCCAACGCTGCTCGGCCTCGACCACGATCTTGGCCAGGGCCTTTTCGGTCATGCCCGGATAGTGTTCGAGGAACATCCCCGCCACTTCGCGGCCATCGTTGAAATCCCGCACATAGCCGACAAAACCGACCACCGCGCCCACGCCCACATTGGCTGCATGCATGGCATTGGTCTCAGCCCCCGGGTCGAACGCGCCTTCCTGCACTCGCACAGCCATGTTCAGCCTCCGGTCACCGGTGGGAAGAACGCCACTTCATCGCCCTCTTCCAGCGGTTCATCGAGCTTGCACAGCTCTTCGTTGCGCGCGCACATCAGGTTCTGCTCGGCCAGAACTTCATACTGCCCGCCCTTGGCTACCAAGGCCTGGCGCACATCATCGAGCACCTTGAACGCCCCCTCCACCCGCTCGGCATCCACGCCCAACAGTTCGCGGTAACGGGCGAAGTACATCACCTTGACCTTCATCACGCCTCCACCTTGTAATGGCCACTCTTGCCACCGAGTTTTTCCAGCAGGCGCACCTGCTCGATGACCATACCTTTATCCACAGCCTTGCACATGTCATAGATCGTCAGCGCGGCCACGCTGGCGGCGGTCAGCGCCTCCATCTCCACACCGGTCTGCCCGGCCAGCTTGCAGCGGGCGACGATGCGCACGGCATCCTGCCCCTCGGCGCTGAGCTCGACCTTGACGCTGGTGAGCATCAGCGGGTGGCACAGCGGAATCAGGTCGCTGGTTTTTTTCGCCGCCTGTATCCCGGCAATGCGCGCCACGGCGAACACGTCACCCTTGGGGTGTTCACCGTCGACGATCATCTGCAAGGTCTGCGGCAACATGCGCACCCGCGCCTCGGCGGTAGCCTCGCGCTCGGTCACGGCCTTTTCAGTGACGTCGACCATGTTGGCCCGCCCCTGGGAATCAAGATGTGTCAGCACTGCTCTGCTCCTGTGAAGGGAGTTCGCAGTGTAAACCTGTGGGTCAGGTTTGAGCAGAGGTATGTGTCGGCAGGTTTGGCCTCTTCGCAGGCACGCCCGCTCCCACAGGAGCTCCACGGCCTCGAATCAAGTGGAGATCCTGTGAACGGGCGTGTCCACGAGGAGGCCGGGCAGTAATCTGCCCGGCTACAGGGTTTACAAATGAGACTCGGCGTACTCGGCCAGCACCGAGCGAGGCACGCCCTGCAGGGTGATGTGCACGCCATGGGGGAAGTCCTTGAAGCGCTCGGTCAGGTAGGTCAGGCCCGAGCTGGTCGCGGACAGGTAGGGGGTGTCGATCTGCGCCAGGTTACCCAGGCAGACCACCTTGGACCCGGAGCCGGCACGGGTGATGATGGTTTTCATCTGGTGCGGCGTCAGGTTCTGGCACTCGTCAATCAGGATCAGGCTCTGCTGGAAGCTACGGCCACGGATGTAGTTCAGCGACTTGAACTGCAGCGGCACGCGCTCAAGGATGTATTCGACGCTGCCATGGGTGCTTTCGTCATCCATGTGCAAGGCTTCGAGGTTGTCGGTGATGGCGCCCAGCCACGGCTCCATCTTCTCTGCTTCGGTACCCGGCAGGAAGCCAATCTCCTGGTCCAGCCCCTGCACGCTGCGGGTGGCGATGATGCGCCGGTAGCGCTTGCTGACCATGGTTTGCTCGATGGCCGCAGCCAGCGCCAGGATGGTTTTACCGGAGCCGGCGGCGCCGGTCAGGTTCACCAGGTGGATATCCGGGTCCAGCAGGGCGAACAACGCCAGGCTTTGGTGAATGTCGCGTGGTTTCAGGCCCCAGGCTTCCTGGTGCAGCAATGGCTCCTGGTGCAGGTCGAGCAGCAACAGTTCGTCGTCACGAATGCCCTTGATCCACCCGACGAAACCCTGCTCATCGATGATGAACTCGTTGACGTGCACGGCTGGCAGGTTGTCGATCATCTGCACCCGATGCCAGGTGCGGCCGCGCTCCTGGCGGGTATCGACCTTGCTCACGCGGTCCCAGAACGAGCCGGTGACCGAATGGTAGCCCTTGGACAGCAAGGACACGTCATCGACCAGTTGGTCGGTGCTGTAGTCCTCAGCCGCTATACCGCAAGCGCGCGCCTTCAGGCGCATGTTGATGTCTTTGGTGACCAGCACGACGTCCAGGTCGGTGCGCCGGGCCCGGACTTCGAGCAACTGGTTGATGATGATGTTGTCGTTGAGGTTTTCCGGCAGCAGCTTGTTCGGCTCGTTGCGCGGGGTCATCAGGATGGACAGGAACCCCTTGGGGCCGCTCTTGTTGCGCTGGATCGGTACGCCCTGCTCGACATCGCTGGGCGAAGCGTCACCGAGGGTCTGGTCTATCAGGCGGATGGCCTGGCGGCATTCGGCGGCGATGCTCTGTTTGCCGGTCTTGAGCTTGTCGAGTTCCTCCAGCACCGTCATCGGGATGGCGACATGGTGCTCCTCGAAGTTCAGTAACGCGTTAGGGTCGTGAATCAGGACGTTGGTATCGAGCACATACAGGATTGGCTTGCTGGAGGAAGGGTTGCGTCCTTGGTCATCCATACTCGGTCACCTTATGTCGAAGCCACACGGCGTGGTCTGTTACGCCGCAGAGTGACTGCCGCTGTCCCCGTATCCGCGTTGTTACGGGCGGGAAGCGAACCTGGCTAGGTGGGCCTGGATGACGCCACCTGTGCTGCAGGAATCGGCTGTCTGGTTTCTTCATACCGCAAAAACCATGACCGAAAAAAGCACTTTTACGCATTTTTGAAGTTTATTTTTCCGATTGACGAAGAGGCCTTGGCGCCAGCGTCAGAGGGGACTACGCTCAGAAGTCATACCCTCTATTCGCGGTATCCATATTCCCGGCAATCCTCCCAGCCGATGCCGCTTTGCGCGGTATTGCGCAACAGCCAATCCACCGCCGGCTGCGCCTTGGGAAGGCTGTCATGAAACTGGATCACGCCCTTGCGCCACAACAGCATCAGGGTCAATACGCGCTGTGCGGACGCCTCTGCGCTCAATGCACCGTCATCCTGGGCATCGATGTCCCACAACGATACCCGCAACTTCTGGCGGGCCATGAACGCCTCGCCGTCAGCCCGGCGCTGGCCATAAGGTGGGCGGAACAGCGGCACATACTGCTCGGGCAGATCAGCCTGCACCCGCGCCTGGCTGCGCCGCAGCGAATCCTGCCAGTCGGTCCACTGCGCATGGGAGCGGTACTCCCAACCCTGGATGCCCACGCACTGCCCGCCATAGAGCAGGCGCAAGGCGTGTGCCGAGGCGCCATCACGGCGTTGCTGCAAGCGGTTACCAAGCGTGAAGAACGTGCCTTCGAGCTTTTGCCGGCGCAGGTAATCGGTGAGTAGATCCGTACTGCCCCCCTCGGGCCCGGGCCCACCGACAAAGGTCAGCAGGAACATGCGGTCGTTCAGTTCGTCACCCTTGCGCTCACGCGAAGACAGCCGCTCGATTTCGCTGCTGGTCTGCGGCAGCAACGCCGCCTTGCGCAGTTGCTCGTCCAGGTAGCGGACATGGAACTGGTGGCTCGGCTCGATCCAGCCGGTATAGAACGCACCGACATCGGTAGCGAACGTCGCCGCTTGTGTGCGCAACTCCGCCATGGACGTAACCGGGTAGCAGAATGATGCATCCTGCTCACAGCTGCGCTGCGCCTGTTGATACCCCTCCCACAACCGCTGCCACATGCGCGCCCGAACCTGGCGCACCTTCTGCAGGTTGATCTGCCGCAACCCCAGCCGGGCCGCCAGGCTTGCGTCATCCAGCAACTCGCTTTCGTGCAGCGCTTGAGCGAACGAAAGGATTTCTGCCCGAGAGGCCACATCGAACAGCGCCGGGCTGTCCAGCTGTTCGGGCCACAGGCTGCGGTCCAGGCTGACCTGAGGTGAAGGGGCGGCTTGCACGGCCAGGCTCAGCAGGCCGGCCAGCAAGGCAGAAGCAATGCGCACAGTGGAAGGCTCCGCAACGGCAAAACGCGAACTATAGCGTCTGCACCGACCATGGGCTGTGACTATCGTCGCCATAGTTTGGACTTGTACCGCCCACCCCGTAGAATCCTCGGCCAACGATGCCAGGAGCCGACCCGATGCTGACGGTGATTTCCCCCGCCAAGACCCTCGACTACGACACCCCGCCAGTGACCGAGCGTTTCACCCTGCCCCAGTACCTGGATGAATCCCAGGCCCTGATCCAGCAGCTGCGCGAACTGTCGCCGGCGCAGATCAGCGAGCTGATGCACCTGTCCGACAAGCTCGCCGGCCTGAATGCTGCGCGCTTTGGCAGCTGGACCCCAGACTTCACCCCGGCCAATGCCAAGCAGGCGCTGCTGGCGTTCAAGGGTGACGTGTACACCGGCCTCGATGCCCAGAGCCTGAGTGAAGACGACTTCAGCTACGCTCAGGGCCACCTGCGCATGCTCTCGGGCCTATATGGCCTGCTGCGCCCGCTCGACCTGATGCAGCCCTACCGCCTGGAGATGGGCACCAAGCTGGCCAACGCCCGCGGCAAGGACCTGTACGCCTTCTGGGGCACGCGCATCAGCGAATGGCTGAACCAGGCCCTGGCCGACCAAGGCGATGACGTGCTGTTGAACCTGGCCAGTAACGAGTATTTCAGTGCAGTGAAACGCAGTGCACTGAAGGCCCGGGTGATTAACGTCGACTTCAAGGACCAGAAAAACGGCCAGTACAAGATCATCAGCTTCTACGCCAAGAAAGCCCGCGGCATGATGAGCCGCTTCGTCATCCAGCAGCGCATCAGCACCCCGGAACAGCTCAAGCAGTTCGATGCTCAGGGGTACTACTACAGTGCCGAGCAGTCCAAGCCGGACCATTTGGTGTTCCTGCGCGATCACCCCTCGGAGTGAGCCTGTCACGACCTCTTCGCGGCTGAAGCCGCGAAGAGGTCAGCCGCCGTGATCCGCCTCTGCCCTGCAACAGGGCACTGTGCAAACCGCCATCACGCCACGAATCCGACGCCAAAAATCCGTCGCACCTCCCTTTATCGCCAAACGCCATAAGACCGTTCATACCTTTTTTGACGAATTCTGAAAAAATTTTTCAGATGCTGGCATAAAAATATCTCGTAACAGTTACGTCCTTTATACACGGGGGTGAAACACCCGCGTGCTATCAATTTGAAACTGTCCGCAACTGAATAAATATTTAGAAATCTTTCATTCGGGCGAAACGGGCTCAGGAACTTCTGCCAACGCCAATCGCTCATAGTGCCGTAACGATTTTCCTGCCTACGGGCTGTGAGAGATGACTTACAGATGACAGCAGCGGGTATCCACTGCCCGCCATGAGAAAATCGACAGGGATCACGGAAACCTCTGAAGACCTTGTCCATGCAGGAGAGACGCGCCCCTTACAAATCGTCCTAGTGGTTGATTTCAAAGGATTTATTCACTTGAAAAAACAAGCACAGCAACGCGCCAAGTAGCGCATTGCAATAAAGACGGCTGCATTTCAGGGCACGTTTTTTAATGAATGGCTATTGAGTGCCAACTTTGAGCGCATAACTTTTTGCGTTCCGGATTTATTTTGCCTGCGCTCGGCGAAGTGTGCATTCGCCATGGATCCGTGCGCCCGAAAACTGTTGTTAATCAACCCAGCCCGGCTCTCTGCGGAGGCGTCGGCGTGATAAACACATGAGGTGATAGCGATGCGTATCAGCATCTTTGGTTTGGGTTATGTGGGTGCAGTCTGTGCAGGCTGCCTGACGGCGCGTGGCCATGAAGTGATCGGTGTGGACGTGTCCAGCACCAAGATCGACCTGATCAACCAGGGCAAGTCGCCCATCGTCGAACCTGGCCTGGAAGCACTGCTGCAACAGGGCATCGCCAATGGCCGTCTGCGCGGCACTACCGACTTCGCCGAAGCCATCCGTGCCAGCGATGTGTCGATGATCTGCGTGGGCACCCCCAGCAAGAAAAACGGCGACCTGGGCCTGGAGTACATCGAGTCCGTGTGCCGCGAAATCGGCTACGTGCTGCGTGACACCACGCGCCGTCACACCATCGTGGTGCGCAGCACCGTACTGCCTGGCACCGTCAAGAACGTGGTCATCCCGATCCTCGAAGATTGCTCGGGCAAGAAGGCCGGCGTCGACTTCGGCGTGGCGGTCAACCCGGAATTCCTGCGTGAAAGCACCGCCATCAAGGACTACGACCAGCCACCGATGACAGTGATCGGCGAACTGGACAGCGCCAGCGGTGACATCCTCCAGGCCCTGTACGAAGAGCTCGACGCCCCGATCATCCGCAAGCCGATCGAAGTGGCCGAGATGATCAAGTACACCTGCAACGTATGGCACGCCACCAAGGTCACCTTCGCCAACGAAATCGGCAACATCGCCAAGGCCGTGGGCGTCGATGGCCGCGAAGTGATGGACGTGGTCTGCCAGGACAAGGTCCTCAACCTGTCCCAGTACTACATGCGCCCTGGCTTTGCCTTCGGCGGCTCTTGCCTGCCCAAGGACGTACGCGCCCTCACCTACCGCGCCGCCAGCCTTGATGTCCGTGCACCGCTGCTCGACTCGCTGATGCGCAGCAACGAATCGCAGGTGCAGAACGCCTTCGAGCTGATCGAAGCCCACGACAAGCGCAAGGTCGCCCTGCTGGGGCTGAGCTTCAAGGCCGGCACCGACGACCTGCGCGAAAGCCCGCTGGTGGAACTGGCCGAGCGCCTGATCGGCAAGGGCTACCAGCTGGACATCTACGACGAGAACGTCCAGTACGCCCGTGTTCACGGCGCCAACAAGGATTACATCGAGTCGAAGATCCCGCACGTGTCGTCGCTGCTCAACGCCAACTTGCAGCAGGTGATCGACAACGCCGACATCATCGTCCTCGGCAACCGTGACGAGCAGTTCCGTGCGCTGGCCCTGCAAGCGCCAGCCGGCAAGCAGGTGATCGACCTGGTCGGCTTCATGAACAAACCGACCAGCACCACCGCCCGTACCGAAGGCATCTGCTGGTAAGTGCCCGGCCGGGCAGCGACGAGGCACTCGACAAGAGCCGCCTCCTCGCTGCCCACCCTTTCCCGAATTCTCGACGGATGCTGAACATGCAAAGGCTCCAGACAGTGCTGTTGCAGTGCGCCGGGTGGCTGCTCTACATGAGCCTGCTCATGCTGATCGCCCTGGCCCTGCCAGCTGATATCTTCGACTCGCAGTCGAAGCACTTCATCTTCCTGGTCGGCGCAGTCGGCATCTGGCGCTACTCCATGGGCGCCACCCATTTCATCCGCGGCATGATCTTCCTCTACGGCGTGTACCCGTACCTGCGCCGCAAGGTGCAGAAAATGGGTAATGCCACCGACCCGTCGCATGTCTACCTGATGGTCACCAGCTTCCGTATCGAAGCGCTGACTACCGCCCAGGTGTACAGCTCGGTGATCCGCGAGGCGATCAACTGCGGCTTCCCCACCACCGTGGTCTGCTCGCTGGTGGAAATGTCCGATGAACTGCTGGTCAAGAGCCTGTGGGCCAAGTACAACCCGCCGGCCCACGTGAAGCTGGACATCGTGCGTATTGCCGGTACCGGCAAGCGCGATGGCCTGGCCTACGGCTTCCGCGCCATCTCGCGCATGCTGCCGGACGAGAACGCCGTGGTGGCGGTGATCGACGGTGACACCGTGCTGGCCGACGGCGTGGTGCGCAAGACCGTGCCGTGGTTCAAGCTGTTCCCCAATGTGGGCGGCCTGACCACCAATGAATTCTGCGAAGTGCGCGGCGGCTACATCATGAGCGAGTGGCACAAGCTGCGCTTCGCCCAGCGCCACATCAACATGTGCTCGATGGCCCTGTCCAAGCGCGTACTGACCATGACCGGGCGCATGTCGATGTTCCGCGCCAGCGTGGTGACCAACCCCGAGTTCATCGCCGACGTCGAAAGCGACTCGCTGATGCACTGGCGCCTGGGCCGCTTCAAGTTCCTTACCGGGGACGACAAGTCCAGCTGGTTCAGCCTGATGCGCCTGGGCTACGACACCTTCTACGTGCCGGACGCCGCCATCAACACGGTCGAGCATCCGCCGGAAAAAAGCTTCCTCAAGGCCAGCCGCAAGCTGATGTACCGCTGGTACGGCAACAACCTGCGGCAGAACTCACGGGCACTGGGCCTTGGCCTGCGTCGCCTGGGGCTGTTCACCAGCATCGTGTTGTTCGACCAGCGCGTGTCGATGTGGACCAGCCTGCTGGGCCTGACCGTGGCGGTGATCGCCAGCCTCAAGTTCGGCATGGCCTTCTTGCTGGTGTACCTGCTGTGGATCGGCATCACCCGCCTGATCCTCACCATCATGCTGCTGTGCTCCGGCCACAACGTAGGCCCGGCCTACCCGCTGATTCTCTATTACAACCAGATCATCGGCGCGCTGATGAAGATCTACGTGTTCTTCCGCCTCGACAAGCAGTCGTGGACGCGTCAGCCCACTGCCCTCAAGCGTGACCTCGCCAGCTTTCAACAATGGTTCAACACCTGGTCCTCGCGGACCATGACCTTCTCGGCTGCCAGCATCTTCGTTGCTGTGCTGTTCATGGTCGTGTGAGCCCAACCCGGATCGGATCTAACAGGAACAAACCACCATGAATACCGCCGTGAACGTCAATGTCGTGCATGAGTCCGAAGCCCAGCGCCAACACGCCCGGGTACGCATTCCCGCCAAGCTGCGGTTCCTGGATGCCCAGCGCCAGGTCCACGAAGTCAAGGTCGAAGACCTTTCTGCCGGCGGCCTGAGCTTCCACGCCAAGCAACCGCAGTCGGTGGGCGATGTGCTGCGCGGGCGCCTGCAGTTCGTGGTCGACAACCTGGGCCTGTCGATGGACATCGAGTTCCAGGTGCGCTCGTACAACCCGGACAATGGCCGTATCGGTGCGCAGTTCCAGAACCTTGAACCTCGCGACATCGCCACGTTGCGGCACATCATCACCAGCCACCTGTCGGGTGAGCTGATCAGCATCGGCGACGTCCTCAGCACCCTGCAGCGTGACAACTTCACCAAGGCGCGCAAGCAGAAGGACGGTGGGTCGGGCCTGAGCGCCTTCGGCCGCTTCAAGGCAGTCACCGTCACACTGGGCGTGTTCGTGGTCGGCGTTGCGGCCTTCGGCTTCGTCGCCAAATCGTTGTATGGCATGTATTTCGTCAGCCACGCCGAAGCCGGTGTGGTCGCAGTGCCAACCACCAACGTCACCATGCCGCGCGACGGTACCGTAAGCAGCCTGGTCGAAAGCGGTGGGCAGATCGCCAAGGGCGCGCCACTGGCCAGCTTCACCACCAGCATGCTGGACATGCTCAAGGGCAACCTTGAAGACGCACAGCTGGAGCCGGCGAAGATCGAGGAACTGTTCGGCAAGCAGCTGTCCGGCACCCTCACCAGCCCTTGCGATTGCGTGGTCGCGCGCCAGTTGGTGGACGACGGCCAGTACGCCGCCAAGGGCCAGCCAATCTTCCAGCTGATCCCACGCACCACCACCCCGATGGTCGAGGCGCGCTTCAGCTACCGCCAGTTCGACGAGGTCAAGCCGGGTACCCGGGTCAACTTCCAGGTGGCCGGCGAAGACGAAGTGCGCACCGGTCAGATCGTCAGCAGCACCAGCCTCAACAGCGAAGACCTGTCCTCCGACATCCGCGTGCAGATCAAGCCAGACAGCGGCCTGCCCGCCGAACTGGCCGGCCGCCCGGCCTCGGTCAACAGCGACCGTGGCCCATCGCTGAACTGGCTGATCGACAAAGCCGTGGCCCGTGGCCTGTGAGGGACGGACAATGATCTCTGATACCAACACCTATCCTGTGGGAGCGGGCATGCCCGCGAAGAGGCCAGCAGGGACAGCATCGTCGGCCATGCCAATTCGCGGGCTTGCCCGCTCCCACAGGGTCCGCGTGAATCTGGGATTGTGTGCACTGGCCGCCGCCATCACGTTGGCCGGCTGTGCCGGCCTGCCCGACCAGCGCCTGGCCAACGAGGCCATGAAGCGCGGTGACACGGCATTGGCCGAGCGCAACTACAAGGCGCTGGCCGACCTGGGCTACAGCGAAGCGCAAGTCGGCCTGGCGGACATCAAGGTGGCCACCCGCGACCCCTCGCAAATCAAGGAAGCCGAGGCCACCTATCGCGCTGCGGCCGCCACGTCGCCACGCGCCCAGGCACGCCTTGGCCGCCTGTTGGTGGCCAAGCCGGACAGCACCCAGGCCGAACGTGAGGAAGCCGAAACCCTGCTCAAGCAGGCCGCGCAACAGGGCCAAAGCAATACCCTGATTCCGCTGGCAATGCTCTACCTCAGCTACCCGCAGAGTTTCCCCAAGGTCAACGCGCAGCAGCAGATCGACCAGTGGCGCGCCGCCGGCAACCCGGAAGCGGGCCTGGCCCAGGTGCTGCTGTACCGCACCCAGGGCACCTATGACCAGCACCTGGGTGAAGTGGAAAAGATTTGCAAGGCCGCGCTGAACACCACCGACATCTGCTACGTCGAACTGGCCACCGTGTACCAGAAACGTGGCCAGGCCGATCAGCAAGCCGCCCTGCTCGGCCAGCTGAAATCCGCCTATGCCCGTGGCGCCGTACCGGCCACCCGGGTTGACAGCGTGGCCCGGGTGCTGGCCGACCGTAGCCTTGGCCAGACCGACGAAAAAACCGCCAAGGAGCTGCTCGAGCAAGTAGCCCCGGCCAACCCGGCGTCCTGGGTCAGCCTGGCACAGCTGGTATACGACTTCCCCGAACTGGGCGACACCGACCAGTTGATGGCTTACATCGACAAAGGCCGCGAAGCTGAACAGCCCCGCGCCGAACTGCTGCTGGGCCGTCTGTACTACGAAGGCAAAACCCTGCCAGCCGACGCTCAAAAAGCCGAGCAGCACCTGCAAGCCGCAGCCGAAGCCGGTGAGATCAGCGCCCATTACTACCTGGGCCAGCTTTACCGCCGCGGCTACCTGGGCAATGTCGAGCCGCAGAAGGCCGTCGACCACCTGCTGGCCGCCGCCCGTGGCGGGCAGAACAGCGCCGACTATGCCCTGGCCCAGCTGTTCAGCGAGGGTCACGGCATCCGCCCGCAACCGGGCAACGCCTGGGTGTTCGCCCAGCTGTCGCAGGCCAACCCGACGCCGCAATCAGCCGAACTGCTGCAGCAGCTCGACCAGCAACTGACACCTGACCAGCGCAACCAGACCCAGCAACTGCTGGACCAGGAAAAGCGTGCACGCGGCAGCATGGCGCAGGGCGCGAACAGCACCCTGGCCCTCGAAGCCTTGCAAGACGACGAAAAAGAAGTAGACGGTGAGGACTCGCTATGACGCTCAATCCCTTCGTGAAAGCCGGCATCGGCCTGAGCTTCGCCCTGCTGTGGTCCTGCCCGACCCTGGCGGAAATGACCGCTGAAAAAAACTTCGGCCTGGACGTGAAAATCACCGGCCAGTCGGAAGACGACCGTGACCTCGGCACCCGCTCTGGCGGCGACGTCAACGGCCTGGGTCTGGATCTGCGCCCGTGGGTGTATGGCGAGCGCGGTAACTGGAGTGCCTACGCCATGGGCCAGGCAGTCGCTGCGACCGACACCATCGAAACCGACACCTTGCGCCAGAACGACGACGGCACCAGCACCGACACCGGCGACGACAGCCGCCAACCAGACAAAAGCTACCTGGCCATGCGCGAGTTCTGGGTCGGCTACAGCGGCCTTACCGCCTACCCTGGCGAGCAGCTGCGCTTCGGTCGCCAGCGCCTGCGCAGCGACGATGGCATGTGGCGCGATACCAACATCGAAGCGCTGAACTGGACCTTCGACACCACGCTGCTCAAGGCCGACCTTGGCGTAGCCCAGCGTTTCAGCGAATACCGCACCGACCTCACCGAACTGGCCCCGGAAGACAAGGACCGCACACACATCTACGGCAACGTCGCCACGCAGTGGACCCCTGGCCACTGGGTTGGCCTGCGCGCTCACCACACACATGACAGCGGCAGCCTGAAGAGCCCCGGCGAAACGGTCGACGCGCTGGACAAGACCCGCACTGGCGACCTCACCTGGCTGGGTCTGGAGGCCAACAGCGACGCCTACAACTGGCGCAACGACCACACCGTGAATTACTGGGGCAGCGTCACCTGGCTGACCGGTGACCGCGACAAGCTGAGCACCCAGCAGGTGGGCGACGACCAGGTCGCCACCGGCAAGCAGAGCGGTGACGTCAACGCCTGGGCAACCGACCTCGGTATCCGCCTGCGCCTGGACCCGCAATGGCAGGTCGGCGCTGCCTACGCCCGGGGTAGCGGCGGCGGCGGCGATGACGGTTCGAACAACTTCGAGCAGACCGGCCTGGAGAGCAACCGCTCCAACTTCACCGGCACCCGCTCGCGCGTGCATCGCTTCGGCGAAGCGTTCCGCGGCGAACTGGGCAACCTGCAGGCCGCCACCCTGTTCGCTTCGTGGCAGCTGCGCGACGACTACGACGCCAGCCTGATCTACCACAAGTTCTGGCGTGTCGACGGTAACCAGAACATCGGTTCCAGCGGTATCAACGCGGTGGTCGACGACAACGGCGTGAACCGTCAGCTGGTCGACGGCGAGAAGGACCTTGGACAGGAAATGGACGTGGTCGTAACCAAGTACTTCAAGCAAGGCCTGCTACCGGCTTCGATGAGCCAGGCAATCGACGAGCCGTCAGCCCTGGTGCGCCTGCGTGCCGGTGTATTCAAGCCGGGCGACGCCTACGGCAAGGAAACGGACTCGTACATGCACCGCGCCTTCGTCGACGTCATCTGGCGCTTCTGAGGCCGTAGGGGACTGACCGTGATGAACCTTCACCCGCACTTACGTCACAGCCTGTTGGCCAGTGCCTTGCTGCTGGCAAGCGGCCTGGCCACTGCCGCAGAGCCCCAGGTGATCGCCAAGGAGCTGCAGCAGGCCAAGACCTATACGGTGGCCAGCGCACCGATCGAACCGCTGCAGATGGACCCGCCAAAGCTGCCCGACCTCACCGGTTTCACGGCCGAGGCGGTGCAGAAGAAAATCGACCGCCGCCACAAGGGCAAGGTCAGCCTGCGCCGTATGTTCCAGGAGGACACCCTCAAGGAGTTCGTCGGCGGCGACAACAAGGCCGCCGAGTGGGTGCAGCGCCAGCACGGCATCCCGCAGGCGATCTTCGTCGATGACGGCCATGTCGACCTGACCGAGTTGAGCAAGAAGGTGCCCAAACAGTACTTCAGCGAAGTCGAGCCTGGGGTTTACCTGGCACGCCTGCCGATCGTGGTCGGGCAAAAGGGCATCCTCGAGATCGACGGCAAGGTCAAACAGCTGCGCCTGTCCCAGGAGGGCGGCGCATTTCTGGTCAATGACGGCAAGCTGTTCGTAACCGACACCCAGGTGACCGGCTGGCGGGAAAAGGACAACGGCCCGGCGACCTTCCGCTCGCCCAAGGAATTCCGCCCGTTCCTGCTGTCGTGGGGCGGCACCGAGACCTACATCGTCAATACGAAGATGGCCAGCTTCGGCTACGCCAAGTCCAAGTCGTATGGCGTAAGCATCTCGCAGTACACGCCGAACATGGCCAAGCGCATGGGCCGCCCGGAGCCCACCGGCTGGATCATCGGTTCGGAGTTCAGCGACATGTGGTACGGCTTCTACTGCTACGAAACCCAGGACTTCGTGATCAAGGACAGCACCTACCGCGACAACATCGTCTACGGCATCGACCCGCACGACCGTTCGCATCGCCTGATCATCGCCGGCAACACGGTGTACGGCACCAAGAAGAAGCACGGCATCATCGTTTCGCGTGAGGTCAACGACAGCTGGATCATCAACAACAAGAGCTACGACAACAAGCTCTCGGGCGTGGTGATCGACCGTAACAGCGTCAACAACCTGGTGGCCTACAACGAGATCTACCGCAACCACACCGACGGCATCACCCTGTACGAAAGCGGCGACAACCTGATCTGGGGCAACAAGCTGGTCAACAACCGCCGCCACGGCATCCGCGTGCGGAACAGCGTGAACATCCGCCTGTATGAAAACGTCGCCATGGCCAACGGCCTGGTCGGCGTATACGGCCACATCAAGGACCTGTCCGACACCGACCGCGACATCGCCCTCGACCCGTTCGACACCAAGGTGTCGCTGATCGTGGTGGGTGGCGAGCTGTCGGCCAACGGCTCCGGCCCGCTGTCGATCGACTCGCCGCTGTCGGTCGAGCTGTACAAGGTGTCCATGCTCGCCCCACGCAAGGCCAGCGGCATCAGCCTCAATGGTGTGCTGGGTGAGCGCCAGGACGAAATCCTCGACCTGCTGGTACGCCAGCAGAAGGCTGTGCTGATCGACCCGGTCGAACGCCAGACCGAAATGATCGATTAAGGAAGCCCAGACCATGACTCCACACCTGATGAAACTGCTGGGCCTGTCCGCCGCCCTTCTGGCAATCAGCCAGGGCGTGCGCGCCGAAGACGTCAAGGCCCCGACCTTCAACGCCGAGCCCTGCTGCCAGTTGTGCCCTGAAGCGCACGATGCCAGCCGCTACACCACCCGCTATCAGCAAAACTTCACCACGCTGGTGCAGGCCCAGGGCGACTGGCTGTTCCGCACCCGCGAAGACCTGCGCACCGAGTTCAACACCACCCCGGCCGGCTACAAACGCCTGCAGCAAGTGCACGACGCGTTCAAGAAACGTGGTGTGGAACTGGTGGTGGTGTACCAGCCGACCCGTGGCCTGGTGAACCGCAACATGCTCAACCCGGCAGAAAAAGCCGCCTTCGACTACCAGAAGGCCCTGGGCAACTACCAGGCCATGCTCAAGCGCTTCGCCAGCATGGGTTACAACGTGCCCGACCTGTCACCGCTGACCAACGAGCAACTGGCCGCCGCTGACCAGGGCAAGGACTTCTACTTCCGTGGCGACCAGCACTGGACGCCGTACGGTGCCGAGCGTGCGGCGAAGATCGTGGCCGACACCGTGCACAAGATGCCGGCCTTCGAAGGCATCCCGCGCAAGGAATTCGAGACGAAGAAGTCCGGGCGCATGGGCAAGACCGGCACCCTGCACAACGTTGCCGGCCAACTGTGCGGCACCAGCTACGCCGTCCAGTACATGGACCAGTTCGCCACCGAGCCGAAAGGCGCGAGCGGCGGCGACGACCTGTTCGGTGACAGCGGCAACGCGCAGATCACCCTGGTCGGTACCAGCCACAGTGGCAAGAACTACAACTTCTCGGGCTTCCTCGAGCAATACATCGGCGCCGACGTGCTCAACGTCGCTTTCCCAGGCGGTGGCCTGGAAGGGTCGATGATCCAGTACCTGGGCAGCGAGGAATTCCAGAAGAACCCGCCGAAGATCCTGATCTGGGAATTCTCCCCGCTGTACCGCCTGGACCAGGAAACCATCTGGCGGCAAATCCTTGGCCTGCTCGACGACGGCTGCGACGACCGCCCAGCCCTGATGAGCGCCAGCACCACCCTCAAGCCTGGCAAGAACGAGCTGATGGTCAACGGCAAGGGCGGCGTGATCAAAGACCTGATCAACCGCAACCTGCAGATGGACGTCAAGTTCGAAGACCCCTCGGTGAAGGTGTTGCAGGCCACCCTCTGGTACCTCAACGGCCGCCACGAGGACATCAAGCTGGAAAAACCGGAAACCTCCGACACCGACGGCCGCTTCGTCTTCCAGATGCGCGAAGACGAGGACTGGGCCAGCCAGAGCCTGCTGGCGTTCGAGGTACAGGGGCCGGAAAGCGGCACCCAGAAGGTCGAAGCCAAGCTCTGCAAACGCAACAACTTCGCCGTGCCTGCGCAGACCGCGCAGGCTGGCCAGTGAGGCGACCCATGACCATTTTCAAGCGAATTTCCAGCCCCGCCCTGCTCGCGTTGGCCTTGTTTGGTGGTGCCGCGCACGCCGCGCTGGTACCGCCGCAGGGTTACTACCAAGGGATCGAAAAGCTCAAGACCGGTGAGGGTAACTTCCGCTGCGAAGCGGCGCCCAAGCCATACACCGGCCCGCTGCAGTTTCGCAGCAAGTACGAAGGCTCAGACAAGGCACGGGCAACGCTCAACGCAGCCTCGGAAAAGGCCTTCCGCAAGTCGACCGAAGACATCACCACGCTTGAAAAAGGCGTGAGCAAGATGGTCGGCCAGTACATGCGCGACGGCCGCCCGGCGCAACTCGACTGCACCCTGACGTGGCTGGGCACCTGGGCACGCGCCGGTGCATTGCTGTCCACCGACTACAACCATACCGGCAAGTCGATGCGCAAATGGGCGCTGGGCAGCATGAGCGGTTCATGGTTGCGGCTGAAATTCTCCAACTCGCAGCCGCTGGCGGCACACCAGGCCGAGGCCGACCTGATCGAAAAATGGCTCACCCGCCTGGCCGAGCAGACTGTGCGTGACTGGAGCGACCTGCCGCTGGAGAAGATCAACAACCACAGCTACTGGGCGGCCTGGTCGGTCATGGCTACCGCCGTCGCCACCGACCGTCGCGACCTGTTCGACTGGGCCGTGAAGGAATACAAGGTGGGCGCCAACCAGGTGGATGACCAGGGCTTCCTGCCCAACGAAATCAAGCGCAAGCAGCGCGCGCTGGCCTATCACAACTACGCCTTGCCGCCGCTGGCGATGATTGCCAGCTTCGCCCAGGCCAATGGCGTCGACCTGCGCGCCGAGAACAACTTCGCCTTGCAGCGCCTGGGTGAAGGCGTGCTGGCCGGCGCCCGCGATCCCAGCCACTTCAAGGCGCGGGCGGGCAAGAAACAGGACATGACCGACCTCAAGGTCGACAGCAAGTACTCCTGGCTCGAGCCTTGGTGTGCGCTGTACCACTGCGTTGGCGACACGCTTGAGCGCAAGCACGACATGCAGCCGTTCAACAGCTTCCGGCTGGGGGGCGATGTGACCCGGGTCTATGACCCGAGTGCAGAGAGCAAGAAATGAATTGACCCCCATTGTGGGGGCGGAACCTGTGGGAGCGGGCATGCCCGCGAAGAAGCCACCGCGGTGCATGGCAAGGGCTTCGCCCTTGTTCGCGGGCTTGCCCGCTCCCACAGGGATCTAAGTTGCCTTCCAGTCTTGCACTGGGGGGTTTGGGGGGCGCTTTGCCCTGGATGCTGTGAACAAATTAGGAGAACCGGGATGGTCTTCTCGTCCAACGTGTTCCTGTTCCTGTTCTTGCCGATCTTCCTCGGCCTGTACTACTTGAGCGGGCAACGTTATCGCAACCTGCTGCTGCTGGTCGCCAGCTACATCTTCTACGCCTGGTGGCGGGTGGACTTCCTGGCACTGTTCGCCGGCGTCACCCTGTGGAACTACTGGATCGGCCTGAAAGTCGGTGCCGCCGGTGTGCGCACCAAGCCTGCGCAGCGCTGGCTGCTGCTCGGCGTGGGTGTCGACCTGGCGATACTCGGCTACTTCAAGTACGCCAACTTCGGCGTCGACAGCCTGAACGCGATCATGACGTCGTTTGGCCTGGAGCCATTCATTCTGACCCACGTGCTGCTGCCGATCGGTATCTCGTTCTACATCTTCGAGTCGATCAGCTACATCATCGACGTATACCGCGGTGACACCCCGGCTACCCGCAACCTGATCGACTTCGCAGCGTTCGTGGCGATTTTCCCGCACCTGATCGCAGGCCCCGTGCTGCGCTTCAAGGACCTGGTCGACCAGTTCAACAACCGCACCCACACCCTGGACAAGTTCTCCGAAGGCTGCACCCGCTTCATGCAGGGCTTCATCAAGAAAGTGTTTATCGCCGACACCCTGGCCGTGGTCGCCGACCACTGCTTCGCCCTGCAAAACCCCACCACGGGCGATGCCTGGCTCGGCGCCCTGGCCTACACCGCACAGCTGTACTTCGACTTCAGCGGCTACAGCGACATGGCCATCGGCCTGGGCCTGATGATGGGCTTCCGCTTCATGGAAAACTTCAAGCAGCCCTATATCAGCCAGTCGATCACCGAGTTCTGGCGGCGCTGGCACATCAGCCTGTCGACCTGGCTGCGCGACTATCTGTACATCACCCTGGGCGGTAACCGCAAAGGCACCTTCAATACCTACCGCAACCTGTTCCTGACCATGCTGCTGGGCGGCCTGTGGCACGGTGCAAACTTCACCTACATCATCTGGGGCGCCTGGCACGGCATGTGGCTGGCTATCGAGCGCGCGCTGGGCCTCGACACCAACCCGCAGCGCTTCAACCCGGTGAAGTGGGCCTTCACCTTCCTGCTGGTGGTGGTCGGCTGGGTGATCTTCCGCGCCGAAAACCTGCATGTGGCCGCCCGTATGTACGGCGCCATGTTCAGCTTCGGCGACTGGCAGCTGTCGGAGCTCAACCGCGCCCAGCTCACCGGTCTGCAGGTGGCCACCCTGGTCATCGCCTACCTCACCTTGGCGTTCTTCGGCCTGCGCGACTTCTACCGCAATGCCAGGCCGACGCCCAAGGCGACCCCGGTGCAGGTCAACGCTGACGGCTCTATCGGCCTGGACTGGACCCGGGTGATGACCCGCGCACTGATCCTGCTGCTGTTCGTCGCCTCGATCCTCAAGCTTTCGGCGCAAAGCTACTCGCCGTTCCTTTACTTCCAGTTCTGAGGTTGATGACCATGACCCGGACATTACGCATCACCTACTCCCTGTCGTTCCTCGGCCTGCTGGTCGGCATGGGCGCCTGGTCCACCGGTGGCCTGCAGAGCTTCCAGCGCACCGAGCAGATGACCCTGCTCAACGGCAAGCTGGCCAAGGCCGCCGAGACCCACTACGACGCCGAGTTCCCGATCAAGCGCCTGGGCACCAACCTGTGGGCGGCAATGGACTTCAAGCTGTTCAACGAAGGCCGCCCGGGTGTGGTACTGGGCCGCGACCAGTGGTTGTTCAGCGACGAAGAGTTCAAGCCCACCGCCGGTGCCGAGCAATTGATGCAGGAAAACCTGGCACTGATCCGTGGCGTACGCGACACCCTGCAGCAACACGGTAGCCAGCTGGTGCTGGCGATCGTGCCGGCCAAGGCGCGGGTCTACGCCGAGTACCTGGGCAAAGAGCGGCCTGCCAGCCTGCATGACGACCTGTACAACCAGTTCCATGCCCAGGCACGCCAGGCCAACGTGTTCGCACCGGACCTGATGGCACCGATGGAGCAGGCCAAGGCCCGCGGCCAGGTATTCCTGCGTACCGATACCCACTGGACGCCTATGGGTGCCGAAGTGGCGGCGCAGGCGCTGGCCGAAGCGGTCAGCCGCCAGAGCCTGCTCAACGGCGACCCACAAGCCTTCATCACCGAAGCCGGCAACACCGCCCCTACAAGGGCGACCTGACCAACTTCCTGCCACTGGACCCCTTGTTCAGCAACCTGCTGCCGGCCCCGGACAACCTGCAGAAACGCACCACCCGGCCGGTCGATGCCGAGGGTGACGCCGGCGACGCGTTGTTCGCCGACAAGCAGATCCCGGTTGCACTGGTAGGCACCAGCTACAGCGCCAACCCGCACTGGAACTTCCTTGGCGCGCTGCAGCAGGCCCTGCGCAGTGACGTCGCCAACTACGCCGAAGACGGCCATGGCCCGCTGCTGCCGATGCTCAAGTACCTGCAAAGCGATGCCTTCAAGAACGCCGCACCACAAGTGGTGGTGTGGGAATTCCCCGAACGTTATCTGCCAATGAAAAACGACCTCAGCAGCTTCGATCCGCAGTGGATCGCGCAGCTGAAAAACTCCCGTAAATCCGAAGAAAACCTGGCCTTGTCGTCCACCCGGACAGACCACTGACTGATAGAGAGGAAACGCACATGACTACCAAGACTTCCATTGCCAAAGCCCTCACCCTCGCGGCCGGCCTTTCCCTTGCTTCGATGCAGGCCTTCGCCGGTGCCGACGCCGCACTGTATGGCCCAAGCGCGCCGAAAGGCTCGACCTTCGTACGCCTGTACAACGCGACCAGCGCACCGGCCGCCGCGTCGGTCGGCAACACCCAGATCAAACAGGTTGGCGCACAGGCCAGCAGCGACTTCAGCTTCCTGCCAGGCGGCGACTACACCGCCCAGGTCGGCGGCAAGAGCGTGCCGGTCAAGCTGGCCTCGGACAAGTACTACACCCTGGTCAACAGCAACAGCGGCACCCCGAAACTGATCGAAGAACCACCGTTCAAGAACAAGCAGAAAGCCCTGGTGCGCGTGCAGAACCTGAGCGACCAGCAACTGACCCTGAAAACCGCCGACGGCAAGACCGAAGTGGTCAAGCCGGTACCCGCCAACGGCCGTGGCGAACGCGAAATCAACCCGGTCAAGGTCAACCTGGCGCTGTACCAAGGAGACAAGAAAGTGGGTGACGTGAAACCCGTCGCCCTGGAGCGCGGCGAAGCCGCAGTGCTGTACGTAACGGGTTCCGGCAACACCTTGTCGCCGGTGTGGGTAACTCGCCCCGTGGCTAGCAACTGATTCCCCTGCCTCTCAACGACTATTGGAGAAACATGATGATCCCGGTAATTCTTTCTGGTGGTAGCGGTTCCCGTCTGTGGCCTCTGTCGCGCAAGCAGTTCCCCAAACAGTTCCTGGCCCTGACCGGTGAGCACACGCTGTTCCAGCAAACCATCGAGCGCCTTGTATTCGAGGGCATGGACACCCCGATCGTGGTCTGTAACAAGGACCACAAGTTCATCGTCCAGGAGCAACTGGCCGCACTGAAGCTGGAAACCCAAGGCATCCTCATGGAACCGTTCGGCCGCAACACCGCGCCGGCCGTGGCCATGGCTGCCATGAAGCTGGTAAACGAAGGCCGCGACGAGCTGATGCTGGTGCTGCCTGCCGATCATGTGATCGATGACCAGAAAGCCCTGCAACGTGCCCTGGCCTTGGCCACCGTGGCCGCCGAGCGTGGCGAGATGGTGCTGTTCGGCGTGCCAGCGACCAAGCCGGAAACCGGCTACGGCTACATCCGTTCCAGCCAGGATGCGCTGCTGCCCGAAGGCGTGGCGCGGGTTGCGCAGTTCGTCGAGAAGCCCGACGAAAAACGCGCCGCCGAGTTCGTCCAGGCCGGTGGTTACTTCTGGAACAGCGGTATGTTCCTGTTCCGCGCCAGCCGCTTCATCGAAGAGCTGAAAAAGCACGACGGCGACATCTACGATACCTGCGTACTGGCCCTGGAGCGCAGCCAGGAAGACGGCGATGTACTGAGCATCGACGAAGCCACCTTCGCCTGCTGCCCGGACAACTCCATTGACTATGCGGTGATGGAGAAAACCCAGCGTGCCTGCGTGGTGCCGATGTCGGCCGGCTGGAGCGATGTAGGCTGCTGGTCGTCGCTGTGGGAAGTGCACGAGAAAGACGACAACGGCAACGTCACCAAGGGCGACGTGGTGGTTCAAGACAGCCGCAACTGCATGATCCACGGCAACGGCAAACTGGTGTCGGTGATCGGCCTGGAGAACATCGTGGTGGTCGAGACCAAGGATGCCATGATGATTGCCCACAAGGACAAGGTCCAGGGCGTCAAGCAGATGGTCAAGACCCTCGACGAACAGGGCCGCACGGAAACCCAGAACCACCTGGAAGTGTATCGCCCGTGGGGCTCGTACGACTCGGTGGACATGGGCGGCCGCTTCCAGGTCAAGCACATCACCGTCAAGCCGGGCGCCAGCCTGTCGCTGCAGATGCACCATCACCGCGCCGAGCACTGGATCGTGGTATCCGGTACCGCCGAGGTGACCTGCGACGAGAACGTGTTCCTGCTGACCGAAAACCAGTCGACCTATATCCCCATCGCTTCGGTGCACCGTTTGCGCAACCCGGGCAAGATCCCGCTTGAGATCATCGAAGTGCAGTCCGGCAGCTACCTGGGCGAGGATGACATCGAGCGCTTCGAGGATGTGTATGGGCGCACGTCCACCCCCATCGAGCGCGGCGTTTCGGTAAAGACCATCGCGCAGTAAATGCTGACTCGCCCCTGGGCTGACCAGGGGCGAGCCTGCTCACTCACCGCTCGGGGCTATGACGTAGATGTCGAATGGGCCACCCACCACCTTGAAAGGTCGCTGCAAATCATCCTCCCCTTCAAATTCGAAGGATTCAGCCCTGATGCTCGTGGCAGTCATTTCGAGTTTCCGGATACACCCGGATTTCGCATAGCCGCCATAGGTTGTGCCGCGCTTGTGAACAAGCGCCCGGTTCGCCTCACCTCCGATAACGACATCCCTCACGCCCTCCTGTAGTTCCAGATCGAAGTCAATGTAGACGTCCGCATCTTCGGCCTGCCCCTTGTAGGCGTACAACCACGCTGATTTTTCAGCGTTCCCGTAGTCCACGCCCTCGGAAACGAAATCCTCCCTTTGACCCGCAAGGCTGATGACAGCCGTAACGTTGCCCTTGGCAGGCGTTTTTTTCATTTCTTGCACAAGCTCTCGCTCAATTGCTGTGTGACTCATGGCCATGCTCCTTTTGAATAGGCATGGCGGAATCTAGAATGGATATACCCTTTCCACTACTCGCAGTATTGCCAGGTCTGGCTTCTGGCATGGTTGCTCACCGGTTACCTGACTGCTGGGTTTTAGGTAGGCTGTAGCCATCCCTGCGCGCGAATGAGGCGATTACGCGATGCTGATCGGTGCCCTGCTGATCCTCACCTGGCTGGTGTTGTTGTTGCGTTACCCAGCCAAGGCTCTTCCCATCTCCCTGGCGGCTGTGTGTGGCCTGGGCCTGGTGGCCTTGTTCGTCGTCTGGCAAGACAGCCGCGAAAGCAGTCGACTGGCGCGCCTGGACCTGCGTCTGACCTACGCCCCCGAACACTGCCCCGCCGACCGTGCCTTGCAGGTACGCATGAAGAACGGCAACGACGTGCCGCTGACCGAACTGCGCTGGCGCGTGGCGGCGTACGCACCGGGCGATACCGTGAACCTGGCCGAGAACACCTACAACGCCCCGCGATACCGAGGGCCAGGTGAATTGCAGCCGGGGGCCGAGTGGCAAGACTGCCTGCCATTGCCGCCACTGCGTTCCGGGTATCGGCCGCAGACCCTGGAATTCCGCGCAGAACGCCTGCAAGGTACATTTGCCAATTGATGTGTTGCCTATGCCGGCCTCTTCGCGGGTCAACCCGCTCCTGCAGGGTGTGTAGGAGCGGGTTTACCCGCGAAGAGGCCGGCACAGGCCACAACCAATCCTCCATGACAACAGGCCCCAACCATGCCCACCGTCCTGATCACCGGTTGTTCCAGCGGCATCGGCCGCGCCCTGGCCGACGCCTTCCGCGATGCGGGCCACCATGTCTGGGCCACCGCCCGCAAGCCTGAGGATGTCGAGCAGCTGAGTGCCGCCGGCTACACGGCCCGGCAGCTGGATGTAAACGATGGCAAGGCGCTGGCCCGCCTGGCAGAGGAACTTGAGACCCTCGATATCCTGATCAACAACGCCGGCTACGGCGCCATGGGCCCACTGCTCGATGGTGGCGTCGACGCCCTGCGCCAGCAATTCGAAACCAACGTCTTCGCCGTGGTCGGCGTTACCCGAGCGCTGTTCCCGCTGCTACGCCGCTCACGCGGCCTGGTGGTGAATATCGGCAGTGTATCGGGCGTACTGGTCACGCCATTCGCCGGCGCGTACTGCGCCTCGAAGGCGGCTGTGCATGCCCTGAGCGATGCCTTGCGCCTGGAACTGGCACCGTTCGGTGTACGGGTAATGGAAGTACAGCCGGGCGCAATTGCCTCGCAGTTCGCCAGCAATGCCCAGCGCCAGGCCGAACAGGTGCTGGCGGCAGACTCGGCGTGGTGGCCTTTGCGTGAGCATGTGCAGGCACGGGCGCGGGCATCGCAGGACAAGCCAACGTCGGCGGCGGTATTTGCCCAAGGCGTGCTGGCAGCAGTCGGCAAGTCTTCGGTGCCCGCGGTGGTACGTTTGGGGAATGGCAGTACAGCCTTGCCGCTGATGGCACGGTTGCTGCCGCGGCGGTTGCTGGACTGGGCGCTGCGCAAGCGCTTTGGCCTGCTGCGCCCGCTCTGAGTGATCGCCTGCCTGTACCCGCGAAAGGGGCGGGCCTGCTGGCCAATTTTCACCCGCCGTTCACCGTTGCCGCCGCTACCGTATTCGCGGGTAAACCCGCTCCTACACAGATTTGGTGGTGGACACACATCGGTGGTTGGACACAGGCCGCCGTTTACCCGCTAAAGGGCCGGGCCTGCTGGCCAATTTTCACCCGCCGTTTACCGTTGCCGCCGCTACCGTATTCGCGGGTAAACCCGCTCCTACACACACGCATCGGTGGTTGGACACAGGCCGCTGTAGGAGCGGGTTTACCCGCGAAGAGGCCAGTACAGGCTGTAAAGCATCATGCCATGGACCGCAGTACCCCGCCCTCCAGATACTGCGCGTCCTCTCTAACCGTGAGCATTCGGCGGCGGCTCATCAAACGCCTGCCAGCCTCCACCCAGCGCCTTGTACAGCCCCACCAGCGCCTGCGACACCGCGGCCGAGCTGTCGATCCATTGCTCCTCGCTGGCCAGCAGCGCGCCTTGCACCGTCAGCACATTGAGAAAGTCCACCGCCCCTTCCACATACTGGCGCTGGGCGGTTTCCAGGGCGATACGGTTTTGCCGCACGGCCTCGGCAAGGTGATCACGGCGCAACTGACTGGCGTTGTACAGGCGTAGCACATCGTCAATTTCATGCCAGGCCCCCAGCACCACCTTGCGATAGTTCAGCGCGGCTTCCTGCTGTTGCGCCTCGCGCAGTTCCAGGGTGCCCTTGAGCCGGCCACCTTCGAAAATCGGCAGCGACATCTGTGGACCGAAGGCAAACCGGCGCGAATCCCAGCCACCGAAATCCGACAGCTGCAGGGCCTGGAAGCCGACACTGCCCGACAGGCGGATACTCGGGTAGAAATCCGCCTTGGCCACGCCAATGCTGGCAGTGGCGGCATGCAGGCGGGCCTCGGCCTGGCGGATGTCCGGGCGGCGCTCGGCCAGTTCGGACGGCAAGCCGATGGCAAACTTCTGCTGCGGCGCAGGCAGCTCGCCGCCTTGCAGCAATTCGGCCTGGAGACTGCGCGGCGGCTCGGCAGCGAGCAGGCTGAGGGCATTGATCAGGTCATCACGCCGCGCTTCCAGGCTTGGCAGGCGCGCTTCGATAGAAGCGACCTGGGCGCTGGCCTGGGCCACGTCCAAGCGCGTGGCAACGCCTTCGGCCTGGCGGTCCTGGGACAGCTTCAGGCTGTGCCGGGCGACCCTGAGGTTATCCTGCGTCACATCGAGGGTGTGCTGCACGGCACGCAGCTGGATGTAATTGCCGGCGGTTTCCGAAAGCAGTGCCAGCAGCACACCGCGGCGGTCATTCTCGGCCACTTCGACCGTGGCATCGGCAGCCTCGACCTGACGCCGCACACGGCCCCACAGGTCCAGTTCCCAACCGGCCACCAGGTCGCCCTGCCAGAGGTTGAAGGCTTCTTTCCCGGCCTTGCCGGACGGATCGCTCAAGCCATCGGCGCTGTTACGAGCGCGGCTGTAACCGGCGTTCACGTCCACCGACGGTACTTCGTCGGCAGCCAAGGTACTGCGCAGGGCACGGCTTTGCAGCAGCCGCGCGCTGGCCATCTGCAGGTCGAGGTTGCGTTCGGCAACGCGCTGGATCAACGCGCTCAGGCGGGCATCGTGGAACGTTTCCCACCAGCGCAGTTCAAGCGGTTCGGCCTGCGGCTGGCTGGCCGCTGCCTCGCCTTGCAACGGCGCCCACTGCTGCGGGGCCTGGCTATCTGGGCGCAGGAAATCCGGGCCCAGGGTGCAACCGGTCAGCAGCACAGCCAGTAGCAACGGGCTCAAGCGTAATCCCGGTTTCATCGCGCGCTTACCTCTTTGCCGTCCAGCTTGTCGCCACGCGTGTCGATGGTGGCTTCGACCGACATGCCCACACGCAAGCGGGTGAGCAGTGGCTGGCCATCATCGAGAACGATCTTGACCGGAATGCGCTGCACCACCTTGGTGAAGTTGCCGGTGGCGTTGTCTGGCTTGACTGCGGCGAAGGTGACGCCGGTAGCCGGGGCAATGCTCTGCACATGGCCTTGCAGGGTTTCGCCGGAGAAGGTGTCGACGCTGATGCGCACCGGCTGGCCCGGCCGTACGTGGGTCAGCTGGGTTTCCTGGAAGTTGCCGACCACATAGGCCTGCTGCAACGGCACCACCGACAGCAGGCGAGCGCCCGGGTTGACGTAGGCCCCCACGCGCAGGGCGCGTTCGCCGACCATACCGTCCACCGGCGCGGTGATGCGGGTGTAGGACAGATCGAGCTGGGCCTTTTCCAGGCCTGCTTCGGCACGCTTGAGCTGGCCATCGGCGCTGGCCACTTGAGCCGTGAGGATGTCCACCTGCTTGCGCGCCGCCACCCGCGCAGCTTGAGCGTTGGCCAGGCGAGCACGGGCTTGATCGACAGCGCTGCGCGCCTGCTGGGCGTTCTGCACGGTACCCGCGCCCTGCTCGGCAAGGCGGCTGTAGCGGTTGACTTCATGGTCGGCGAACGCCACCTCAGCCTGGGCCGCCTTCACTGCCGCTTCTGCCTGGGCAATCAGCGCGTCCTGGCGTTCAAGCGTGGCGCGGGCATCGGCGCTTTGTGCCTGGGCTACCAGTAACTGCGCCTGCGCAGCATCCAGCGCGGCCTGGTAGTCACGCGCGTCGATGGTCGCCAGCAACTGGCCAGCCGTGACCTGCTGATTGTCTTCCACCAGCACTTGCTTGATGAAACCGGCGACTTTGGGCGCGACCACGGTGTAGTCGGCGGTCACATAGGCGTCATTGGTGCTCTGGCGGTGATCGCTGCCAAACATCCAGGGGCCGACGATGCCGGCCAGGACGGCCACGGCCAGCACCGAGCCGATGAAAAGGGTTTTGCGGTTGTTGGTCATTTCAATGGTTCTCGAAATCATCCAGGGTTCAAGCCACCGCACGCGGCGGATAGACCCGGGTAGGCACGAAAGGAATCAGGCAGATCAGGGCCACGGCGATACAGGCCAGCACCAGATAGAGGTCAGCCGAGGTCAATACCTGCGCCTGGTCGTGAATGCGCTTGGCCAGGCCGGCGGCGTTGCCGTCGACCAGCGGGGCGTTGCCCAGGCTGTCCACCAGGTGATTGGAATGGAAATGCCGGCGCAGGGTGCCAAGAACATCCAGCAGGCCACCGGCGATGACGGCTGCCAGGCCCTTGACGGTGTTGAACCAGCTGGAGGCGAACGGGCCTTCCTGCGGGGTCATGCCATTGGTGGACAGCATCAGCAGCGGCAGCACTGCCATCGGCTGGCCGAACACCTGCAGCAGGTAGAACGGGTAGAAGTCGCCACGGATCCACTCGCTGGTCAGCAGGCTGCTGCCAACACAGGACACCGCCAGCAGCGCCAGGCCAATGCCCAGCACCCAGCGGCAGTCCACTGCCCGGATGTTGCACAGTGCCGCCGTCAGCGGCAGGGCGATCAGTTGCGGCATGGCCACCAGCATCATCAACGGGCTGGTCTGCGCTGGTCGGTAGCCCTGGATCTGCGCAAGGTAGGCCGACGGGATGCTGCCCACACCCGAGAGCACGATCAGCACGCCGGCCAGGGTCACCAGGGCGAAACTCAAGTTGCGCCGCTGCAACAAGCGCAACTGGAAAAACGGCAACGGCTCGGACCACTCGTTGTACATGAACAACACCAGCAACAGCAGGCCACCGCCCAGCAGCCAGCAGATCAGCGGCGAATCAAACCAACCCCAGCGGTCGCCCAGCGACAGGCCCAGCACAATGCAACTGATGGCGGGCAGGCCCAGCAGTACGCCTCGCCAGTCGAACTGTTTGAAACGCTCCAGGCGCAGCGGGTCCTGCGGCAGCCCCCAGCCTACGCAGACCATGGCCAGCAGCGAGGGCAGGATGATCTGCCAGAACGCCCATTGCCAACCGACGTATTCGGTCCACAGCCCCGCCAGCGGCGTGCCGAGGTTGGGGCCAAAGGTGGCGGTCAGGGCGTAGCAAGCCAAGCCGTAGACCTTGATACCTGGCGGCAAAAAGCGCAGGGCCACGCTCATCAACATCGGCGGCAACGCGCCAGCGGCAAAGCCCTGCAGTACGCGCAGCAACATCAGGCTGTGCAGGTTGGGGGCGAACGGTTGCAGCAGGCCAAGCACGGCGAACAGACCAATTGCGCTCATGGTAAAGCGGCGCAGCGAGAAGGTCGTGGCCAGCCACGGCGCAAAGGCCATGGCCGAGACCGAAGCGGCGCTGTATACCGCCAGCAACCAGGCACCTTCATCGGCGCCGATGCCCATGGCGCCGCGGATATCGGCCAGGGAAATCTTGGTTACCGACTCGTTGAGGCCGGCGCACAGCACAGCCAGCAATACACCGAACAACCCGACCACTACCTGCAGGCCGAACGCAGCCTGCGCGGGCGCAGCCGGCGCAGGGGCGGCGGCCATGGCGGCAGACGGGACGGACAGGGAACTCATGGGCAGACATCTCCGGCAACAAAATTTGCGACTGGAGCAAGTCTAAAAAGGTCGAATGCTTACGAAAACTGACTTGTTGGCAGTTTTATATTGCGTCAAACGCAATCGGGCAGCGGATGCGCACGTGCCCCACGCCTCAAGGGTCCATCCTGCCGCACGCCTTCAACGTCTGCCGCAGCCAGCGATGGGCCGGGTCGTTATCGAACCGCGGGTGCCATGCCTGCATGACGTTGACCTTTTCCAGTGGCACAGGGATCTCGAAGGACCGCAATGGCAGTTTCAGCCGGTTCACACTGTTCAGGATATTGGCGGGTATCGGCAAGATCAGGTCCGAGTCCGGCAGCGAAAACATCGCGGAGTGAAAACTCGTCGTGATCAGCGCTACCCGGCGCTCCACCTTGTAATTGGCCAGCGCCACGTCGATAGGCCCATTGGCACGGCCACGGCGTGACACGCTGATGTGCGGGTAGGCGGCGAAGCGCTCAGGGGTGATCTCGTCATCGAAAACCGGGTGCCCTTCACGCGCCAAGCCCACGAAGTAGGTGTTGAACAGGCTCTGAGCCTTGATTTCGGGGCCCAGATCAATGGCTGAACTGATGATCAGGTCGATTTGCCCATTGCGCAGCACCGCATCATCGTCGCCGCTGCCCTCCGGCACAAAACGCAGCACCGTATGCGGTGCCTGGGCCAGCATCATGCGCAACAACTGAGCGCCATACAGGGCGATGAACAGGTCATTGGTGCGGATGTTGAAGGCACGGTCCAGGTTCACCAGGTCGACATCGTCGCGACTGCGAAATACCTGCCCGGCCTGCTCCACCAGGCCATGCACCTGCTCGCGCAGGGCCAGCGCACGTGGCGTCGGCACCAGGCCACGGCCGGCGCGCACCAGGATCGGGTCGCCCAGCGCTTCGCGGATACGCCCCAGGGTTCGGCTCATGGCTGCCGGGCTCAGGTTCATGCGTTGCGCCGCGCCAACCACGCTGCCCTCGTCGAGCAAGGCATCGAGGGCGACAAGCAGGTTCATGTCCGGAAGTTGCATGGCCGTTTTCCGTTACAGCTGTAGGGAATGCGATGGTATCAGGTAGATGGATTGCACCGGACGCAATGCGCTTGTGCGTGGTGGGCCATTTATTCAGGGGAAGGGTTGGGTCAAGAATGATGCATGGCAGGTTTGGCCCTTTCGCGGGTAAACCCGCTCCTACGTTGGTCTACGCGAAGAGGCCGCCCCAGCCCCCAAATACATCAAGGATTCTGCATGCCCAGCCCCGTCCTGATCGCCATCGACGCCTCCCCCGCATCTGCCGCCCTGCTTGCCCTCGCCCGCCGCTACTGCCGCCCGGGCGAGCACGAACTGCACGTGCTGCTGGCCATCGATTCGACCTTCGCGGTGCACGAGCAACCCGCGCCCTACACCGCCGAGGAACTGGAAGAATACCCCGCCGCCTGCATGGAACAGCAGCATGCCGACCACGCCGTAGCCGAGGCCGTGCGCGAACTGCAGCAAGCCGGCTTCGCCAGCCAGGGCTGCATGGTGGCCGGGCTGCCGGTTGAAGCGATTGTGGCCAAGGCGCAGGAATTGAACTGCGAGCTGATCATCATGGGCCACCGCCACCTGTCGCGGCTGGGGCGGTTACTCGACCCGTCGATCAGCGCGAAGGTGATTGATCGGGTCGAAGTGCCGGTGTTGGTGGGGGCGGCGAGTGCATGATTGGAGCGATGTGCCGCCTGTAAGATCGAGCACCACGCGAGCGGCGCTCGATCAGTCTGGCGACCTGCCTCTCAAGGCGAACTCGGCTTCACCACCACCGTACAGGTCGTCCCCGCCGCCAGCAAAAACCCTTCCGGCACTTCATCGATGTGAATGCGCACCGGCACCCGCTGCGCCAGCCGCACCCAGTTGAAGGTCGGATTCACGTCGGCGATCAGCTCGCGGCTCTGTGGGTTGTCACGGTCGTAGATGCCGCGGGCGATGCTCTCCACATGCCCCTTGAGACGCTCGCCGCTCATCATCTGCAATTCGGCCTGATCACCCACCTTCACATGCGGCAGCTTGGTCTCCTCGAAGAAGCCGTAAACCCAGAACGAGTGCTCGTCGACCACCGCCATCACCGCTTCACCGGTACGCGCATAATCGCCCTTGTGGATATTCAGGTTGGTCACATAGCCGTCAACCGTCGCCACGATATGCGTACGCTTGAGGTTCAGCTCGGCTGCGGCCAACTCGGCAAGGGCTTGTTGATAATCGGCTTGGGCGGAATTGGCGATGTTGCTGGCGTCGTCGCGGTTTTCCTTGGAGATCACCAGGTTGTCCATGTCGGCACGGCGCTTGGCATTGACCTTGCGCATTTCCCAGGTGGCCTTGCGCGAGGCGACCAGTGCCTTGGCCTGGTCGACTGCCAACTGGTAGTGCTCAGGGTCGATCTGGATCAGCAAGTCGCCCTTCTTCACCCGCTGGTTGTCCTTGACCGGTACATCCACCACGTAGCCGGGCACGTCGGCAGCAACGTTGATGATGTCGGCACGCACACGGCCATCACGGGTCCATGGCGTGGTCATGTAGTGCAGCCACAACTGGCGACCGATGGCCACGGCAGCGACCAGCACCAGCAGGGTGGCGATCAGGCTGAAGAACTTTTTCATCGAAGGATTCTCACCAGTAGACAGACAGCGCCATGGCGCCGAACAAGCAGACGAACAGGCTCAGGCGCAGCAACGCCGGGTGCCAGAAGAAGCGGTAGCCATCATGGCTGGCAATGAACCGGTCCAGGCCCCAGGCCAGGCCCAGGGCAAACAGGAACATCAAGGTCATGGTGGGCATGTACACGCCATGGAAGGCGATCTCACGGGGCATGGTGCAGTCCTTTCGCCGGTGCCAGTGGCGACTGTGGGTCCAGCAGGGAAGTACGGATGAAGTGCAGGTAGCTTTGCACGCGGCGCAGCACCGAGGTGTCGAAGTGCCGGGCGAATGGCTCGTCGGTGGCCTGCACGCGGGCGATGGCGTGGTCCACTGCCACCAGTGCGCGCTCGTGGTTGCTGGCGCTGGGCTGCAGGAACAGCCGGGTCAGCGCACGGCCCATGACACGGATTGCCTGGCGCCAGGGCTGCGACTCGGCATAGGCCGGGTGCACCGGGGCGCGGGCTTGCTCCTTGCGCAGCTCGATGACGGCGTGGCCGATCTCCAGCACGGTGAACATCCAGCCCATCAGCTGGCTTTGCACCTGCGGCTTGCCGGCCGCCAGGCCATAGGCCTGGTGCAGCAGGTCGCGGGTGCGGCTTTCGAAGGCCGAGCCCAGACCGCGCAGGCGGCCGCTGATCGCGAACAGCACCTGCTCGCGCAACGCCTGCTCCAGGCGGCTCCACAGCCAGCGGCTGTTGGGCGGCAGGATGATCGCCCCGGCGGCGGCACAGACGAACATGCCGATCACCATGCCGATGTAGTCGTTGATGAAGGTGTACGGGTCATAAACGGTGAGGTTGTTCGGCACCGAACCAATCGCGAAGAACACCAGCAGGCCGATGCCATAACCGGCGTAGGCAGGGCGCGACGAAAGAAACGCGCCCAGCACGAACACGGGCGCCAGCACCATGCACAGCAGCGGGAAACCGTCGATCCAGGGGAACACGAAGAAGGTTTCGAAGAAGCCGACAAAAGCGCCGATGGCCGTGCCGCAAGCCATCTGGAACGACATGCGCTTGGGGTTGGGTGACGCTGCCGAAAGGCATACAGTGACCGTGGCGATCAGGGTCATCATGGCACCACTGGGCCAATCGCTGAGCAGCCAGTAACTGCCCAGCAGCAACAGCACTGCCGAGGCGCGCACACCGGCGGCCAGCGATACCAGCCAGCTGGTCTGCGCCACGTAGGGCTCGTCCCACTGCTCGCGCTCGTGCTTGTGGGCGGCCAGCGAGGCATGGGTTTCGGCGTAGCTCAACATCTCGTCGACGAAGCGGTACAGCAGCTCGAACGCGGTATGAAAATCGAGCAGGTCGGACTCGCTGGGGTCCGTTGCCAGGTACTCAGCCCGCAGCCCCCGCACCTGGGCCTGCAGGCCTTCCTTGTAGGCGGCCAGCTCCAGGGTCAGGCGCAGCGCATCGGCGTCAGTCAACGCCCGGTCCACATAGGGCTGCAGCAACTCCACAAGGGTGTTCAGGCCTGGTTCGATGGCACTGACGATCTGCAGCGGGCCACGGGCACGCAGGCGCTCCAGCAAGCGGTGCAAGGCATTGAAGCGGGTGGTGATGGCCATGAACTCGCTGTTCATGCGCACCAGCCGGCCACTGCGACGGCGCATGTGCGGGTCTTCGAAAGCGGTGACGTTGCGCAGGCTCTCGAGGCCCACTGCCTCTGCCACGAAGCGCACGTTGCTGCTCTCGAAGCGGTCCTTTTGACTGTCGCCACGCAGGGCCTCGACCACCACCCCGGCAAACACGCCAAAGCGCTGGTACAGGGCGTTGCGCATTGCGGCACTGGCCGACTGCGGCAGGATCGCGGCACTGACGAAGGTCGACACCAGAATACCCAGGGCGATTTCCAGCGCCCGCCATACCGCTGCCATGAACGCCTGGTCGGGGTGTTGCAGCACCGGCAGGCCGATCATCGCTGCGGTGTAGCCGGCCAGCACGAAACCATAGGCGCGGAAGGTGCGGTAGCGCATGGCACCGGCCGAGCACAGGCCCACCCACAGGGCCAGGCTGGGCAGAAACAGTTCGGTGTTCTGCGGAAAGATGGCAATCAGCGCCACCATCATCGCCGAGCCGGCCAGGGTGCCGAGCACCCGATAGAAGCTTTTCGCGAACACATGCCCGCTTTGCGGCTGCATGACGATGAAAACAGTGATCATCGCTGTACGCGGTTGCGGCAGCTCCAGGCGCATGGCCAACCACAAGGTGATGAACGCAGCGGCCAGCACCTTGAAGATGTACACCCAGGTCACGCCGTCGGTGCGCGCCCAGGCAAAGAAGCCCCGGCGCCATTCCAGGCTTTGCAGCCAGCGCACGGGCAAACTGGAAGTGCTCATTCGGCGTTATCCGGCTTCTTGTCGAAAATGGCCAGGGTGGCCGGGGTCTTAGGTGCTGCCTGGCGTTCCTCTTTCGGCACATCCTGACCAGCCTGCAGGCCACCACCCAGGGCGGTGACCAGCTCGGCATGGGCAATCAGGCGGGCGGCCTGCACCTGCTGCTGCACCTGCTGCTGGCGGAACAGCAAGGTCTGCGCGTTGAGTACGTTCAGGTAGTCGGTAAGGCCGCGCTGGAACGCGACCATGGCGATGTCGTAGGTTTTCTGCGCGGCAGCAACCGATTCGGCGGCGAAGTGCGACTGTTCTTTCATCGACTCGCGGCGGATCAACTGGTCGGAGATGTTTTTCAGCGCACCGACCACAGTCTGGTTGTAGCGCGCCACGGCCACGTCATAGCCGGCGGAGGCCACGCCCAGCTGCGAGCGCAAACGGCCACCGTCGAAGATCGGCAGGCTGATGGCCGGGCCGACGTTGTAGTTGAACTTGCGCCCGGTCAGGAATTCCAGCGGGCCACCGCCGGTGGCCATGAAGCCCAGGCTGCCGACCAGATCGACGTTGGGGAAGAAGCCGGCGTGGGCGACGTCGATACCCCGCGCCTGCGCGGCCACCTGCCAGCGGCTGGCAACTACGTCGGGGCGCTGACCAACCAATTCGGCCGGCAGGTTCGACGGCAGCTTCAGCGGTGCAGCCAGGGCCAGGGTCGGGCGCTGCAACTGGGCGCCTTCGCCCGGGCCCTTGCCTGCCAGTGCCGCCAGCTGGTTGCGGGTCAGGGCAATCTCTTCGTTCAGGCTGTCGAGCTGGCGGTGGGTTTCCGGCAGCGGCGCTTCGGCCTGGCTGACTTCGAAGTGGGTGCCGATGCCGGCATCCAGCCTGCGCTTGGCCAGGGCCAGGATCTGTTCTTGCTGCTCCAGCTCGGCCTTGACGATATCGCGCTGGGCAAAATGCAGGCTCAACTGGATGTAGGCACGCACCACATTGTTCTGCAGTTCCAGCTGCGCCTGGCGGGCTTCGGCCACGCTCATGTGCGCCTGGTCCACGGCCTGCTCGCTGGCATTGCGTTCACGGTCCCACAAGTCGAGGGCGTAGCTGAAGCCGATGGCAGCGTTGTTGTCCCAGGTGTTGGCACCGGACAGCGCGCCAGGGCCATAGAACTGGTCTTCCGGCCAGTTGTGGCGCTTGAGCGTGGCCTGGCCGTTGGCCTGGAGCTTTTCCGCCGACTCGACCACACCGGCCATGGCCTTGGCTTCGCGCACCCGCGCCGCAGCCATGGCCAGGCTCGGGCTACCGGCCACGGCCAGGGCAATCCAGCGGTCCAGCTGCGGGTCGCCATAGGCGTGCCACCACTGCTGGTCAGGCCAGTGGGCGTCGGTCGCGGCTTCGCGAATGGCCGCGTCGGTGGTCAAGGTATTGGCTTGCAGCGTCTTGCTTTGCGGGGCAATGCCCCAGGTTCCGATACAGCCGCTCAAGGTGAGGGCAAGGGCACTGGCACTGAACGCCTTGAGCGTTCTGATGATGCGACGCGGCACAGCTGCGATTTCCCGAGGAAGAGGTGAAGGGGGCCGGGCAATTCTAGGGGGCGGCAGCACTGGCGATAAGCACAGATTCCTGCGAATCTTTGTTACCAAAACAGCGATAATCCGCCTTTGGTCGAAGGCAACTTTTTCTCTTTTCCAAGTTACTTCGTGACACAATTTTGTCCTCTACCTCGAGAGTGACCCATGGACACCCTGCAAAACATGCGTGCTTTCAGTTGCGTAGCCCAACTCGGCAGCTTCACTGCCGCTGCGGCGCAACTGGATACGACCACCGCGAACGTGTCGCGGGCGGTCTCCAACCTGGAAGCCCATCTGCAAACAAGGCTGCTCAACCGTACCACCCGCCGCATTGCGCTGACCGAAGCCGGCAAGCGCTACCTGATGCGTTGCGAACAGATTCTTACCTACGTCGAAGAAGCCGAGGCCGAAGCCAGCGACGCCCATGCGCGCCCGGCCGGGCAGTTGAAGGTGCATTCGATGACCGGGGTCGGCCAGCACTTCGTGGTCGATGCCATCGCCCGCTACCGCGAAACGCACCCGGACGTGACCTTCGATTTGACCATGGCCAACCGCGTGCCCGACCTGCTCGACGAGGGTTATGACGTCTCCATCGTGCTGGCCACCGAACTGCCCGACTCGGGGTTCGTTTCGCAGCGCCTGGGCATCACCTACAGCATTGTCTGTGCCTCGCCCGCCTACATCGCCCAGCATGGCGTGGCGCACAAGCCTGCCGACCTGCTCAAGCACGCCTGCCTGCGCATGGTCAGCCCGGTGATACCGCTGGAGAAATGGCTGTTCGATGGCCCGGAAGGCCAAGAGATGGTCAACATCACCAGTTCGCCGTTCATGGTGAACACCGCCGATGCCATGAAGACTGCGATTCGCAGTGGCATGGGCGTAGGCGTGCTGCCGATCTATTCGGCTATCGAGGGCCTGCGGGACGGTAGCCTGGTACGGGTGCTGCCCGAATATCGCCTGCAGGAGCTGAACCTGTATGCCATCTATCCATCGCGGCAGTATCTGGATGCCAAGATCAAGACCTGGGTCGAGTACCTGCGCAACTCGCTGCCAGAGATTCTTGCCGCGCATGAGGCAGACCTGAAAACCCATCAGGTGCTGATCGCCAACTAAAAAGCTGCTGCATTGCGGGGGCGGACAATGGTAGGTTGCTAACCATTGATTTCGCCTGTTCCGGCCCCTTCGCGGACAAGCCCGCTCCTACAAGGCACCGCGCCCCCCCGTAGGAGCGGGCTTGCCCACGAAGGGACCAGCACAGCCCCACCCCGCCTTGCAGAGAAGTTGCCCGATGAAAAAGACCGTCCTGGCCTTCAGCCGTATCACCCCGGCCATGGCCGAACGCCTGCAGCAAGACTTCAACGTGATCCTGCCCAACCCCAAGCTCGGCGACATCAGCGCCCAGTTCAACGAAGCCCTGCCCGAAGCCCATGGCCTGATCGGCGTTGGCCGCAAGCTCGGCCGGGCGCAGCTTGAAGGTGCGGCCAGGCTAGAAGTGGTGTCCAGCGTGTCGGTCGGCTATGACAACTACGACCTCGACTACTTCAACGAGCGCGGCATCGCCCTGACCAACACCCCCGACGTGCTGACCGAAAGCACCGCCGACCTGGGCTTCTCACTGATCATGGGCTGCGCCCGGCGCACCGCCGAGCTGGATGCCTGGACCAAGGCCGGCAACTGGCAGGCCACCGTGGGCCCGGCCCACTTCGGCAGCGATGTGCATGGCAAGACCCTGGGCATCGTCGGCATGGGCAACATTGGTGCAGCTGTGGCACGCCGTGGCCGCTTCGGCTTCAACATGCCGATCCTGTACAGCGGCAACAGCCGCAAGACCGCGCTGGAGCAGGAGCTGGGCGCGCAGTTCCGCAGCCTGGATCAGTTGCTGGCCGAAGCCGACTTCGTGGTCATCGTGGTGCCGTTGTCCGATGCCACCCGCAAGTTGATCAGCAGCCGCGAGCTGAAGCTGATGAAGCCGAGTGCGTTCCTGATCAACATTGCCCGTGGGCCGGTGGTGGATGAGGCGGCGCTGATCGAGGCACTGCAGGCGGGCACCATTCGCGGCGCAGGCCTGGATGTGTACGAGAAGGAACCGCTGAGCGACTCGCCGCTGTTCAAGCTGCCCAATGCGCTGACCTTGCCGCACATTGGCTCGGCTACTGCCGAAACCCGTGAGGCCATGGCCAACCGGGCGATCGACAACCTGCGTGCGGCGCTGCTGGGCGAGCGGCCGCGGGACCTGGTGAACCCGCAGGTGTGGAAGGGCTGACCGTTTTGGAGTGCCTGTGCTGGCCCCTTCGCGGGTAAATCCGCTCCTACCATTTGGAGTGCCTGTGCTGGCCTCTTCGCGGGTAAACCCGCCCCTACAATTTGGAGTGCCTGTGGTGGCCTCTTCGCGGGGAAACCCGCTCCTACGATTTGGAGTGCCTGTGGTGGCCTCTTCGCGGGGAAACCCGCCCCTACGATTTGGAATGCCTGTGCTGGCCTCTTCGCGGGTAAACCCGCTCCTACAACGGGTGTGCACTGCCCTGTAGGAGCGGGTTTACCCGCGAAAGGGCCGGCCCAGGCAACCCATCACCTATTTGGCGACCACAACACCCTCAGCCCCCCTGGCCCGGGGCTTGCGAAACACCAGCACATTCCCCGCCATTACCGCCACCAAGCCGAGCAAGGCCGGCGCCGTCCACTGATAACCCTCGGCCACCGCCGACACATTCAACGCCACCAGCGGGAACAGCACCGTGCAGTAAGCTGCCCGCTCCGGCCCCATGCGCCCGACCAAGGTCAGGTAGGCAGTAAACGCAATCACCGACCCCGGCACCACCAGGTACAGCAACGATCCGATATAGCGCGCATTCCACTCCATGCTGAACGGCACGCCACTGACCACACAGAACACCGCCAGCATCACCGCCCCATAGACCATGCCCCAGGCATTGGTCGTCATCGGCTTGAGCCCGGCCTTCTGCTGCATGCTCGACAGCATGTTGCCGGCCGAGAAGCACAGCGTGCCCAACAGGGCCAAGCCAAGGCCGTACAGGGTTTCGCGGCTGGCTGCGTGATGCGACAGCTCCGGCCAGAACAGCAGGCCCAGGCCAAGCAGGCCCAAGGCACCACCGCCAAGCACATTGCTGGCGATTTTCTGGCCAAAGAAAATGCGGGCGTTAAGCGCGTTCCACAGTGTGGCAGTGGAGAACACCACCGCGATCAGGCCGCTGGCGATCCACTGGCTGGCGCTGAGGAAGCAGATAAAGTTGACACAGAACAGGCACAGGCCCTGGGCCAGGCAGATCTGGTGGCCACGGCGGTTCATGGGTTGCAGCCGGCGGGTAATCAACAGGAAAGCAAACAGGATCAGGCCGGCCAGGGCGAAGCGGTAGACGATCGAAACCGGGATCGCGACCACGCCTAGCTGGAGTTTCAGGGCGATCCAGGTGGTGCCCCAGATCAGGACGGTGAGCAGGTAGAGTGACAGGTTCATGGTGGCGGTTCCTTGGGCCTTTGGAAATCGGTGCCCGGCGCTTCGCGGGTAAACCCGCTCCAACAGGGATCACCAGTGTTCTTTCGATCGGCCTCTGGCTGCTTGCACGAACTTGCGCTTTTCTTGCGCCGGTGGATGTCACTCGATCCTGGGCGCAGTAGGATGGCAGGCAAGAGGACCCGCCAATGACGCCACTCACCCAGTTGCAAGTGTTCAACGCCATGCATGCCTCGCCCAACGCCAGGCTGGAGCTGAGCGCGCACCTGGGCGACGGACTGGCGGCGGCCTTGTGGAGCAACCGTGACGATGCGCGCGACTACCAGGCGCCTAGCCATCACACCCTGTCGTGCTACATCGCCGACGGCACCGGCACCTTCCGCCGCCAGCGCCCGGCCGACAAAGGTGCGCCCGACAAGCTGTGCGTGATGCCGGCCGGGCAGGAATCGAACTGGGTCGTCAATGGCGCGATCCGCCTGGCACACCTGTATGTCAGCGAGGCACAGTTCGCCCTAGGCTGTGTACGCCTGCTCGACCGGGAACCGCGCGAGCTGCAACTGCAGGAAGCGACCTTTCTGGACGACCCGCAGCAGGCTGCCCGCTTTCGTCAATTGATCCAGCTGGACTGGGACGAGCCCGGCGAGCGCCTGCTGGCCAGCAGCCTGGCGCACGAGATCGTTGACCATGCGCTGCTCAGCCAGGTCGGGTTGCGCCAAGGCCTGCGCCTCAAAGGCGGGCTGGCGCCAAACCTGCGCCGACAGCTGGTCGACTACATCGAGGCACACCTGGACCAGCCCATCACCCTGGACGAGCTGGCGCTGCGCTGCAATCTGTCCGAATACCACTTTGCGCGCATGTTCCGCGCCAGTTTCGGGCTCCCGCCGCACCAGTATCTGCTGGCCCGGCGGCTGCACCGGGCATGCCAGCTGTTGCGGCTGGGCGTGTTACCGCTGGGGGAGATTGCCTTGTTGTGCGGGTTTGCCAGTGCCAGCCATTTCAGCAACCGGTTTCGCCAAGCTCTGGGGGCCACACCTGGCGAATACCGCAAGGCCTTTTTCACCTGAAAAAGCGCCCGCTCTGCGGCCCCCTTTACCTAGAACTCGAAGGTGCTCGACAAACTGACCTGCCGCGCATCGCCAATCGCCACAAAGTACTGGTTCACCGCCGAGCTGTAATACACCTTGTCGAACAGGTTCTTCACGTTCAGTTGCAGGCGCACGTTGTGTTCGTCGAGTTTGGTTTCATAAGTGGCAAACGCATCGGCAACGGTATAGCTCGGCAGGTCGAAGGTGTTGGTCGCGTTACCCGAACGCTCGCCCACATAACGGGCGCCGGCACCGAAGCGCAGCCGGTCCCCCCCGAACAGGCTGCCAAAGTCATACACCGCCGACAGCGAGCCGCTGTGCCGGGCCACGTTCTGCAGGCGATTGCCCTCAAGATCAGGGTCCTTGGTGACCTTGGCATCGGTCAGAGCATAGCTGCCGATCAGGCTCCAGCGCTCGCTGAGCTGGCCGGTTACGTCGAGTTCCACACCGCGTGAACTGACCTCACCCGCATTGCTGTAGACCGTCTCGCTTGTGACGGCGTCAAAGTTCGAGACCAGTACATTGCGCTTGGTGATATCGAACAATGCCAGGGTGCCTGTGATGCGGCCTGGCATGTCGAGCTTGGCGCCCAGCTCCCACGCCTTGCCCTCCTCAGGCGCCACCGAGGAGTCGAGCACGACATTGCCGGTCAGCGGCGCGATGGTCGAGTTGGGCTTGAACGACTCGCTGTAGCTGCCATAGAACGAGAGCTGGTCGTCGACTTTGTAAACGATACCGGCGTGGGGTACCCAGGCCTGGCCACTGATGTCGGTATTGGCCTTGAACGGGCGACCGCGGCCAGCGTACTGGTCGTACTGCTGGAAACGCGCACCTGCAACAAGGATCCAGTGCTCATCGAGGTGCAGCGCGTCCTGCACGAACAGCGCATCGGTGCGCAGCTTGTCGGTCTGATCGCTGTCGCTGGCTCGTACGTTGGTGCCCTCCACTTCCTGTCCGTAGACCGGGTCCAGATAACTGAACGTGGACTGTGGTGTCTGGCGAATCAGGTCACCGCGAAAGATCTTGCGGTCTTCATGGTCGATGCCGAACAGCAGGTCATGCTGCATCCCCGCCAGCTCGACATTGCCATTGAGGCTCAGGGTCACGAACTGGTCACGGCTCATGGCGTTGTGGGTGCCGTCGATGCTGCGTGTCAGCGTGCCTTGGGTTTCGTTGACGCCGGTCACGCGAACCTGGCTGGCATCGTAGGTCTCACGATTGAAGCTGTAGCCGAAGTGCAGCTTCCAGTCATCGGCCAGCTGATGGTCGACTTCCAGACGATACAGGTCGGAGCGCCCTTCCATGTCGTTGAACGGCTCGTCCAGGCGGCGCGTGGCAGGGATGTTCAGCGGGTGGCCGTTGTTGCCGAAAGCGGTGCCACGGTCGAACGGATAGAGAAATTCACGGTGCTCGTAGGCCAGCACCACCTGGGTGTCTTCGCCCAGCCAGGCCAGCGACGGCGCCACCAGCGATTCGCGGTGCACGCCGTAGTTGCGCCAGTAGTCTTCGTCTTCGTGGTCGACGATCAGGCGGTAGGCGAAGTTGCTGTCACCCAGTGTGCCCGTGCTGTCGAACCCGCCACCGCTGCCGTTCTTGCCGCTGCCGTAGGTCGAGCCGCGCACGGTCAGGGCGTTGTACTGCTGCAACTGCGGACGCTTGCTGACCACGTTGATGACCCCACCCGGGTCCTGGATACCGTACAGCAGCGAGGCAGGGCCCTTGAGCACTTCGACCCGCTCGGTGCTGGCGTTGAGGTTGCGGCCCTGCACCACGGGCATGCCATCGCGCATGATCGAACCGTCGCGGTTGTCGCCGAAGCCACGTTTCATCACCGTGTCGGATGTGCCGCCGAAGTTGTTGCCCTGGGTAATGCCGCTGACGTTGGCCAGGGCATCATCGAGGTTGCGCGGGGCCTGGTCGCGGATGACCTGGGCCGGTACCACGTTGATTGCCTGGGGGATGTCCTGGTTCGGGCCCTGCCCGCGCATGATCGAAGCGCTGGCCGGGGGCTGGTAGCTGTAGTCGTCCAGTTGCGAGGTCACGGTGGTGGCCTGCAGGCTGAGGGCCCCGGAGGTGTCTGCAGGTTCGAGGGTCAGAGTACGTGCGTCGACGCGGCGCCAGGCCAGCCCAGCGTTGCCCAGCAGTTGTTGCAGCGCCTGCTCGGCGCTGAACCGACCATTCAGCGCCGGCGCTTGCACGCCCGGCAGCTCGAGGGTGTAGACCACGCTCTGGCCAGTGGTGCGGCTGAAGGCGTTCAGGGCCTGGGCCAAGGGTTGGGCCGGCTGGGCGAAGGCATAGGCCTGCAACTGCTCGGCCGCGGTTGCCAGGGGGGCGACAGCGAAGGCCGGGAGCGCAGCAAGGCCGAACCAGAGAGGGACGCAACGCGGGGAGAACTTCATGGACGCTGACCTGTGAGAGGGTGATTACTGCGAATGAATCGCACTTTCACTCATTACACGGATGCCACGTGCTGTTACCTCACCTGTGCCTGGAAATATTTTTTGCTGTGCCGGCCTCTTCGCGGGTGAACCCGCTCCTACAGGGGGGCGCGCAACGGTGTAGGTGCGGGTTTACCCGCGAAGAGGCCGGCACAGGCAACTACCGAACCAGGGTCAAACGCCCCAATACGGTCTGCCTTGAAAAACCCATCACCTTGCCCAGCGAATCCAGCGCCAGCAGCGGCTCGGCCACCGGGAAGCTGCCGCTGACCTTGCGCTGCCCCAGGTCACTATCGAGCAACAGGATACGCCCCGGGTAATAACGCCCAAGGTCATCGATCACCTGCGCCAGCGGCACCTGGTAATAGTTCAGCCACCCCTGGCGCCAGGCCAGACGGTTGTCACTGTCCACCGCCAGGGTGTCGCCTACCCTGCCTGCGCGGTAGGTCACCTGCTGGTTGGCAGTCAGTTCTCGCGCCACAGTGCCCTGCGCGGGGCTGACGCCCACACGCCCACTGCGCACCGTCACCTGGGCACCCTCGCCTTGCTCACGCACCTCGAACTGGGTGCCGAGCACCCGCACTTCGCCGCCGGCAGCTTCCACCAGGAACGGCTCACCGGTATGGGTAACCTCGAAGAACGCCGCGCCATGCAGCAACCGCACACGGCGCTCACCCTGGGCGAAATCGACCGCAATGGCGCTACCTGCATCAAGCGTCACCTGCGACTGGTCGGCCAAGGTCACCTGGCGAATCTGCCCGGCACTGCGGTAGTCCGCCTGCAGGTCCTGCAACCAGTACCCCGGGTGCCAACCACCCGCGACGCCCACGGCCAGCACCAGGCAGGCTGCCATCGCCAGCCCTGCCGCCCGCCGCCAGCCGCCACGCGCCGGTGGTCTGGCCATGGCATCGAGGTAGCGCTGCAGGGCGTCCTGTTCTTCGTCCGCCAGCCGCGCCGCCGGGGCGGCGCTTTTCTGCCAAAGTACCTGGGCCTGGTCGTAGGCTGCGCGGTGTGCGGGGTCGGCCAGCAACCAGCGCTTGAATGCCGCGCCTTCGGCTTGCCCGGGTTGCTCGTTGATCCGGTTGAACCATTGCAGGGCAGCCTGAAACTGCGCTTCGGTGATCGGCGGTAAACGGCTCATCGACGGGCGCTCCCTGGCCGGCGTGGGGTGGACGCGGGCTCGGCAACACTCGCCTTGCACGCTTCGAGGGCGCGCATCATATGCTTTTCCACGGCGCTCTGTGACAGCTGCATGACTTTGGCGATTTCGCTGTACTTGCAGCCGTGAATGCGGTTGAGCAGGAAGATCTGCCGGGTGCGCTCGGGCAAGGCACGCAAGGTGGCCTCGATACGCTGCAAGTCGTGGTCAACCTCCACGGCCTGCTCAGGGGCCTGGGCCAGGCTCGCCTCGCTCACCGGCACAGCGGCTTCGGCCACGCGTTCGCGGCTACTTTCGCTGCGCAGGTGGTCTATGGCCAGGTTGCCCGCGCAACGCAGCAGGTAAGTGTCCAGCGCCTCGACCTTGACCTCGGGGCGACGCCAGAAACGCAGGAACAACTCCTGGACCAGGTCCGAAGCGGTGGCGCGGCAGCCGACCCGACGGTTTACCAACGCCTCCATACGCGCACGCTGGGCCTGGAACACCTGGACGAAACGTGCACGTGCGCCTGCGCTGTCAGCGTGAGGCTCGATGATATCCCCTGGCTCGCTCACGGGGGTCACACGGCAAACACGGCGAGCATCGGGCCCAGCACCACGCTGGCGGCGGCCAGGCCCAGCAGCAGACGAGGCTGGTACGGCAGGCCGAACACCCACAGTGTTACCCCGGCCATCAGCACCGCGGTCCACTCCACCAGGCCGAGGGCCCAGCCACGCTGGTGCACGCTGAGCACCAGCGACAGTATCAGCAGCAGCCAACCTGCAAAACGCAACAGGTGCAAGTGGCGCGGGCGCGGCTTGCGCCCGAGCAAGTCGCTGAAATGCTTTTCCATCGCCAGGCACAGGGCAACGAAGCCTGCAAAGGCGATCAGTGCGTTACCCAGCATCAGCTCGCCCCCACCGTTTCAATGCTCGGCTTTTTTGTCGCACGCGCGGCGCGCTTGGCTACGGGCGTGGAGCTGGCCAGCATCTTGCGAGCCAGCCAGGCCAGAAACAGGCCGGTCCCCAGGGCTGTCAGATCGAAGCCGGCCATGGCCCAGTCGCCCTCCAGTACCGAATGGTTCAAGCCCCGGTCAGTCGTCAGGCCATTGAGCAACGGCAGCAGGGCGAAGGCCAGCGCCCCCAGCGCCAGTTGCTCGCCCCAGGCCTTGCGCCCGCTACGCAGCACGGCGTGCACCAGCGACAGGCCCCAGGCGATGAAGAAAGCATTCACCTCCCAGTCGGCCCGGCCTTCGACAGCCATGGGCACAAGGCGGTTGGCCCAGAAGAAGCTCGCCACCGCCAGCAACAAGCCGCTCATGCTGGCCATATTGAGCACTTCGACCAGGCGCAGCTCACCTGGCACAGCTCCGCTCTTGGCGTGCTTGAGCTGGCGCTTGCCCAACCACATCACCAACCCGGTACCAATCACCGCAGTACCGGCCACGCCAAAGAAGAAGTACAGCCAGCGCAGCCAAGGCCCGGCAAAGTTACCCATGTGCAGGCCGGCGAAACTGAAGGCGGTCATCATTACCCCGCTCTCTGGCTTGCCCTGGCTCAACAGCGCACCACTGGCCCCATCGAATGTCCAGTTGGCGCTACGCCGATAAGCCACGTGGTCGGCTGCCGATTGGGTGAAGGTGACGCGGGCATTGCTGTCGCCCGGGTTCTGCACCTGGATGTTGCCGACACGCGCCCCCGGCTGCAGCTCCTGCACCTTGGCGTACAGGCTCGGCAGCGCTACCAGCGGTGTGGCCACCTGGGCCGCCTTGGGCGCATCGTTGCGGCCAAACAGGTCGTTGAAGTACTTGTCGGTGTCATTGCCGTAGCTGGCCATGATGCCTGCCGGCATCACCATGTACATGAACAGCACCAGGCTGCTGTAGCTGATCATCAGGTGAAACGGCAGCACCAGCACGCCGATGGCGTTGTGCCCGTCCAGCCAGGAACGCTGCCCCTTGCCAGGGCGAAAGGTGAAGAACTCTTTGAAGATCTTCTTGTGGGTAATGATGCCGGTGACCAACCCCAGCAGCATGATGAAAGCGCAGAACGTCGAGAGCCAACGGCCAACCGGATAAGGCATCTGAAGCTGGAAGTGAAAGCGGTAGAAGAACTCACCACCGCGGCTGTCACGTGCTTCCACCGGCTGGCCGGTCTGGGTATCGAGGGTTTTCCTGACGAAGCCACGCGGGCCGCCACTGGGGTCGCGGTACCCCACACTCAAGGCGGCCTCCCGTTCGTTCGGCATGCGAATGAACCAGGTACTCGAATGCCCTGCATTGTCCTGCAGGTAACGTTGAGCCACAGCCAGGCTATTGATCGGGTCCAGGGCATGGCTGCGCACTTCAGGTTGCGACCAATGAGTGATTTCTTCCTTGAAGTACGACAGCGTGCCGGTAAGGAAGATGGCGAACAACAGCCAGCCGAAGATCAGGCCGGTCCAGGTGTGCAGCCAGGCCATGGCCTGGCGGAAGCCTTCTTTCATGGGTTTTTCATCCAGTAGGCAACGCCGCTGATCACGCCCAGCAGCAGGCTTGGCGCCAATACGCCCAACCAGGCACGCCAGGCGCTGCGGCAGGCGAAACACCAGATGAACGCCAGCAGGTAGAAGATGAACGACAGCAGCAGGCCGGTGAGCGTGGCATCGACCTTGGGCAACGGCGCCACCAAGGCAATACAGACACTGGCCATCGACGCCAGCAAGTAGCCGCCCAGCAGCGCGGCCAGGCTGCGTGAGGCAACGCCCAGCCGGTAACTGAGCGGGAGGCCGGCGGTTTTGCGCGTCATGGCGAAGGTCCGGGCGTTTTCGGGGTTGCAATACTAATGATTTCAATTCTCATAAGCAAAGCCTGCTGACAGGTGACGATTGCCGAAACAGACGGCCACCCATACAATGCGAACAATTCTTACTACCAGTTGCGCTGTCATGCGCCGGAGTATCACGGTGACCAGCGCGCTTACATCGACGGTCGAAGGCCTTTACCACGAACACCACAACTGGCTCACCGGCTGGTTGCGTCGCCGTCTGGGCTGCCCGCACAGCGCCGCCGATCTGGCCCAGGACACCTACATGCGCCTGCTCCAGGCGCGCGAGGGGCCCCAGTTGGTGGAGCCGCGTGCGTTTCTTGCCACCGTAGCCAAACGCGTATTGTGTAACCACTTCCGCCGCCAGGAACTGGAGCGTGCCTACCTGCAAGCGCTCGCACAGGTACCGGAAGAGGTCGCGCCGTGCGAGGAACAGAAGGCGATCATCTTCGAGACATTGCTAGCGCTCGACCACTTGCTGGACGGCCTTCCACCGTTGGTCAAACGCGCCTTCCTGCTGGCCCAGGTCGACGGCCTGGGCCAAGGCGAAATCGCCCGCGAACTGGGCATTTCGCTGGCCACGGTCAAGCGCTACCTGAACAAGGCAGCCATGCGCTGCTACTTCGCGCTGTGAACGCCTCGTTTTCCCCGCTGGTGGCGGAACAGGCCGTGCATTGGTTGATCGAGTCGCAAGGTGATGACTTCGGCCAGGCGCAACAGCTGGCGTTCGACCACTGGTTGCAGGCCGACCTGGAGCATCAGCGGGCCTGGGCGCATATCCAACAGGTCAACCAACGCTTGCGTGGGGTGTCCTCGCCGGTGGTGCACGCAACGCTGCAAGCCCCGCAATCTTCAGCCCGGCGTCGGGCGCTCAAGGCCTTGCTGCTGGTCGGTGTGGCCAGCGCCACGGGGCTTGGCCTGCAACAGCACAACCCCCTTCCCGGGATGATGGCCGACTACCGCAGCCCGGTCGGTCAGCGCCGACGCATGCAACTTGGCGACGGCAGCGTGCTGCAACTCAACACCCGCAGCGCCGCCGATGTGCGTTTCGACGGGCAGCAGCGGTGGGTGCAACTGTTCGAGGGCGAACTGGCACTGCAAGTGGCCAGCGAAGCACGGCCGCTGCAGCTACGTACTGGTGAGGGTGTGTTGTACCTGGACAGCGGGCGCTTCAACGTACGCCAGTTCGACGGGTATAGCCTGGTGTCGGTGTTCGAAGGCGGGGCCAGCGCACATGGGCAGCCGCTCATGGCCGGGCAACAGGCACGCTTCACCGGCGCCTGGCGCTCGGTGTCGGCACTCGACCGCAATGTCGGCGCCTGGGTCGACGGCATGCTGGTGGCCTCGCAGATGCGCCTGGCAGACTTCCTTGCCGAACTCGGGCGCTATCGCCATGGGCAGTTGGGGTGCAGCGAGCAGGTTGCCGACTTGCGCATTTCCGGGTCGTATCCGCTGGATGACAGTGAGCGCATCCTGCAAATGCTGGAAGTGGCGTTGCCGGTGCGTGTGAAGCAGTTCACCCGCTACTGGGTGACGGTCGAGCCCAAAATCAGTTAGCGCCAGCAAAGGCGAAATACTTTCACATCGAATGAGCCATTTTCCCGACCTCGCGTGACAGACATGGCAGAAGCCCTCTCTCAGGACACCACCCATGCCGTTGCGCCCCAGCCCGTTCGTTCACGCCCTGCTGCTCACCACCACCCTCGGCCTGGCCATGCCCGCCGCCCAGGCCGAAACCCGCAGCTACCACATCGCCGCCGGTTCTCTTGAAGACGCCCTCAACCAGTTCGGCCGTGAAAGCGGTGCACTGATCTCGTTCGGCTCGCAACTGACCCAGGGCATGAGCACTCAAGGCCTGGACGGCCAGTACGACACGCGCCAGGGGCTGGACGCCCTGCTGCGCGGCAGCGGCCTGCAAGCACGCCAGGAAACCGACAACGCGTTCAGCCTGCAACCCATCACAGCCCCAGCTGCCGGCGCAGCAGTCGAGCTAGGCGCCTCCACCGTGGTCGGCGACTGGCTGGCCGAGGCGCAGCAGGACAACGTATTCGAGCACCCCGGCGCCCGCGACGTAGTGCGCCGTGAGGAATTCGAACGCAACGGTGCTACCACCGCCCGCGAAGTGCTCAACCGCATCCCCGGGGTCAACGCCCCCGACAACAACGGTACCGGCAGCCATGACCTGGCGCTGAACTTCGGCATCCGCGGCCTCAACCCGCGCCTGGCATCGCGCTCGACCGTGCTGATGGATGGCATCCCGGTGCCCTTCGCGCCGTATGGCCAGCCGCAGCTGTCGCTGGCCCCGCTGAGCATGGGCAACATGGACGCCGTGGACGTAGTGCGCGGTGGCGGCGCGGTGCGCTACGGCCCGCAGAACGTCGGCGGCATCGTCAACTTCGTCACCCGGGCGATCCCTGAACAGGCCACGTTCAAGGCCGCCATGCAAAACCAGATCAGCCCGTCTTCGAGCCACGACGGTTTCAAGAACAGCGCCAACCTGCTGGTCGGTGGCACCAACGACAACGGCCTGGGCGGCGCCCTGTTGTACTCCGGCACCCGCGGGGGTGACTGGCGCGAACACAGCGACACGCAGATCGACGACCTGATCCTCAAGGGCAAGCTGCAATTGGACGAAGCCAACAGCCTGCACGCCATGGCCCAGTACTACGAGGGCGAGGCCGACATGCCCGGCGGCCTGAGCACCGCCGATTTCGATGCCGACCCGTACCAGTCCACGCGCCTGAAAGACAAGTTCTGGGGCCGCCGCACCCTGTTCAACTTCGGCTACGACTACAAGCAGGATGACCGCCAGTTCAGCGTCAACAGCTTCTTCACCAAGACCCTGCGCAGCGGCTACCTGGACCAAGGCAGCTTCGTCTCGCTGTCGCCACGCGAGTACTGGGTGCGCGGCATCGAAACCCGCTTCTCGCAGGGCGTGGCCCTGGGTGACAGCTGGCACGAGCTGGGCATCGGCTACCGCTACGTCAACGAAGCCGGCCACGAACTGCGCTTCCGCGAGCCGGTGAACGGCAGCCTGCCCACCACCGCCAGCCGCAACGACCGCGACACCCGTGGCAGCACCGAAGCCCATGCCATCTACCTGGATGACCGCATCGACATCGGCCGCTGGACCATCACCCCGGGCGTGCGCTACGAGATGATCGACTCCGAGCAGAGCAACAAGCTCAACGGCCAGCGCTACCAGGGCAGCTACAACACTGCACTGCCAGCCCTGAACGTGATGTACCACCTGACCGACAGCTGGAACCTGTACGCCAACACCGAAGGATCGTTCGGCAGCGTGCAGTACAGCCAGATGCCCAACCGGGTCAGCAGTGGCGAAGTGAAACCGGAAAAAGCGCGCACCTGGGAGGTGGGAACCCGTTACGACAACGGCGACTTGCAGGCCGAGATCGGCGCGTTCCTGATCAACTTCGACAACCAGTATGAAAGTAACCAGACCAACGACTCGGTGATCGCCCGTGGTGAAACCCGCCACCAGGGTATCGAGACCAGCGTCCGCTATGCGCTGGACGGCCTGAGCCCGGCCTTGGCCGGCTTCGACGTGCACGCCAGCTATGCGTTCGTCGACGCCACCATCCGTGAGGACGGGCCGAACAAAGGCAACCAGGTGCCGTTCTCGTCGCGCCACAAGGGCAACCTGGGCGTGGGCTACACCGAGGGCCCTTGGCAGCTGAACCTGGACGGCAGCTTCCAGAGCAGCCAGTACGCCGACAACGCCAACACCAGCACCGAAAGCGCCGATGGAAGCACCGGGCGCATTCCGGGCTACATGCTGGTCAGCACCCGTGCCGGGTACGACTTTGGCCCGCAGTTGTCGAACCTCAAGGTGGCAGTCGGGGTGAAGAACCTGTTCAACCGCGAGTACTACACGCGTTCTTACGATGACAACAACAAGGGCAAGTATGTGGGTGAACCACGTACCTTGTATGTGCAGACGTCGGTGGAATTCTGACCGGTAGCAAATGGGGGCCGCTTTGTAGCCCCCCTTTTGCAACAAGAAATTTATTTTCAAAAAGGGCTTGAATTCATTCCGCAGTTGCCTGACCTTAGAGTCAAGAGGCGCAGAAATTCCAAGGGTCTCAAGGGCCTAGGCGCGTCTCCATGCGAGCAAGCTGAATAAGGATTGAATCATGCAAATCCAGGTCAACAGCAGCAACGATTTCGACGGTAACGCCCGGCTCGACCAGTGGGTCCGCAGCACACTGCAGAACTCGCTGGAACGTTACGAAGAAGACCTCACCCGCATCGAGGTTCACCTGCGCGACGAGAACGGCGTCAAGCCCGGACCGCATGACAAACGCTGCCAGATGGAGGCTCGCCCGAAAGGCCACCAACCGATTTCCGTGACCCACACCGCCAGTTCGCTGGACCAGGCAGTCGACGGTGCCGCCACCAAGCTCAATCACGCGCTGGAGCACTTCTACGGCAAGCTGCGCAGCAAGCGCGGCGCCTTGGAACTGAGTGACCCGGACGCCTGATCGGCAATGCAAAACGCCCGGCCTTGAGCCGGGCGTTTTCGTTTGTGCCGATCAATGGCGCTGAACCAACGTGCGAACGTCCCGGTCAACCTCTGCATCACTCACCGCAGAAGCAAGACCATGAACAACCCATTCGAACGAATCAGTGCTGCATTCGCCCCCGAATACCGGGTGAACCTGAGCATTGCGAACCTCGACGGCAGCATCATGCTGACCCTGTCCGACGACGCCGGCGTGGTCGCCAAGCGCCTCATCACCCCGGCCCAACGCAACGACCCGGTGCGCCTGCAGCGGGTGATCGACAGCATCCGCTTGGGCTTGGCCATCGAATTGGGGCAGAACCCTTTGCAGGTGTTGGCAGCACTGACCCGCGAACCGAGCACAAACGCCCGACCGTTCGCGGCAGTAAGCATGACCAACTGACTCAGCCCAACCTCCCCAGCATCCGCCCGATTTCACGCTCCAGGTCGGGCAGGCGCAAACCAGCTACCCGATGCGCCGGGTCGAAGGTACTGGGTTTATCGAACAGGCCGAACAGGCCTTGGTCGTAGGTCGGTTCCTGATTCTGTTTCAACCAGTGCAGCGACTCTTCGAGCAGCGTGCGGCTACGTATCACGTCCAGTCCGATCATATCGGCAACTTCGGTGACATGCACAGCATCGGGGTCGAGCTTCAGCGCAGTCTTGAGATGGGCATGTACTTGTTCGGTGGTCACACTCATTGCTGTCTCCTTTGGCACCCAATGACCGCAACCCAATGTCGCGATTCTTTCCCGAGCGCCAGCCAGGATTCAACAACCTGCACCGCAGGCCTTGGCACTGGGTAAGTAGCCCCTTTACTTACCCTCCTCCACTGCCTTGCCGTTGGCGTCCAGCACCTTGGTCGAGGGGTAGCGGTACGAAGCGTAGCGCACCACCAGGATCGAGAACGCCAGCAGCAGGATGCCGCCGCACAGGTACAGCAGCCCTTCATCCGGTGCCTTGTGATGCGAAACATCGCCGATCAGCAGGCGAGTGAGCGCGGTGATTGCCACGTACAGCAGGAAGCGGATCGGCATGTGGTTGGTCTTGAAGTAGATCCCCACCATCGCCCCCAGCTCCAGGTAGATGAACAACAGCAGGATGTCATCGACACTGATCCCGCCCTTGCCCAGCATGTCCAGGAACGTCACTACTGCCGCGTAGGCGGTGATGGCGCCAATGCCGAACAGCGCCAGGTAATGGAACGCCTCGACACACAGGTTGCCCAGCGAGTCGGCCGAGCCGTGCAGGCCCTTGCGCAGTTTTTCTGCCCATTTGATGTTCACGATGTTCCATTCCCCGATACGTCTTTAAGGATGATGCGTCGCTGATGTGACGCTTGTGCCATGCAGTTAAAGGGCCAAGCCCCTGTCTTGGAAGGCGACCGATTGCCGCAAGGCACCTTGAGGCGTGGCGCATTGCAAAAAAGCACGCCGTGCTTGGGGAAGAATCAGATTTAACCCCTTCCTTGTAGGGCATTTCCCAAAGATACTCCCTGCCATTGTGGCGTTCGGGCATGCGCACTAGTCTGGGGTCGTCGCTGCCAATCAGCGACCGGCTTTGACAGGCCGCCCTGAACTAACCACATGGCTTTGCCTTTATGGCAGCTGTCATGGGGCACCTCGTGTGCGCCGGCTTTTGGTTCTGTTCACCGGTCTGTCAACCCATGTACAGCTGCCGCCTCATTGTTTGACAGCAGGAGGTGGTGGCCCCAACTTTGAACAGGCCTTCACCATGCTGAAAGTAGTTCCCGATCCACCCCATTACCCCCATTCCCTCGAAGACACCCTGATCCAGGCCACCGACTACGCGTTGTGCGCAGCCACCGTGGTGCATCAGGCGTTGCTGCTTCAGCCCAAATCACCGGTTTCGATCCTGATGATGACCTCGATGCATGAGCTGGAGGCGCTGCGGGCTCTGCTTGAGTCGGCACTGGTTCAGGTGCAGATGCCCGCTGAGCCCAGGACTTCGCACTAAGGCTGGTTAATGCGCCGGGAGGGCCGGCCTCTTCGCGGGCTCGCCCGCTCCCACAGGATCACCACAGTCTTCAAGACTTGCACTGTACCTGTGGGAGCGGGCATGCCCGCGAAAGGGTCGGCCAGGCACTCGAGAAACTTCAGGGAATTGAACAATGACAACAGAAGACACCCAATTCACCGTCGGCAAGACCACTTTCTATCAAGGCGAAAACAGCACCCATCCACTGTTCCGCATCGAGCCCGGCATCCCCTGCAGGGACGCCCGCGAGCAGTCGTCGGAATTGATGGGCTATGTGCGTGAATTGACCATTACTGGCCTGATGGAGGAGAAGCCCATGATGATATGGGCCGCCCATTATCTGAGAGCCATGGCCAAGGCGCTGATGGATGATGCCGAGCTGGGCATGAAGCAATGAGGATTTCGCTTCAGGTTGGATGAAGGCCTCTATGTGTTTGCCGCAGCAGTTTCAGCGCCTGTGAAATCGAGCCCCGCCCGCGCGGCGTACCATTGTAGGAGCGGGTTTACCCGCGAATAGGCCGGACCTGCTGGCCAATATCCCCCGGTCATACATTGTTCCTGGCAAAGGCACACCCGCAGCGCTCGGTCTGTACCACGCTACAATTTCTGCTTGCGAACCAACCAGCATTGCCATTACTGTATATAGATACAGTAAATCGCAAAGCAACCAGCAAAAAGGCATAGAGGTGATGAATGGCCGTCGAAGTGGTGTACCGCAGCAGCCGCGACCCGGAGCGCTTGTTCATGGATAAGGCCGAAGCAGACCGTCACGACAAAATGCTCGAACTGGCCGAGCGCCTGGCCGAAGTGCTGCACAAGGCGGTTCCGTCGCTGACCGAGCAGCAGGTCGAGGAAGCCGGTATCTACATGGCGAAGAACCGCGATGTGTTCGCCCGGGCGTTCAAAAGCCAGCCGGATGCGTTGGCTGAATTGCTTGAGGGTACTGCTGCCGAGTGATATCGCCGGAGGTGTGCGGGTTTACCCGCGAAGTGGCCCACCACGCCATCATCAACCTTCAGCCATACAACAACCGCTCCGCCAACATCTGCGCCACCCTTGCCGGCGAACGCTTCTCCGCCTGCGCATGGCCAAACACTTCGGTCAGCCGTGAAGGGATCCGCGCCAGGTGCGCAGTAATGGTGCGCTGGTCTTCGCCACGGTGGGTGAGTGCCACATAGATCAGCCCACCGGCATTGATCACGTAGTCAGGTGCATACAATATGCCGCGCGACTCCAGCTGGTCTGCCACCTGCAAGGTAGTCAGCTGGTTGTTGGCCGCCCCCGCCACTGCCGCACAACGCAGTTGCATCACGCTCTGCCCGTTCAGTACCGGGCCCACGCCGCAGGGTGCAAAGATATCGCAAGGGGTACTGATCAACGCATCGTTGGTCACCGGTTTGGCATCGAACTGCTCCATCGCCAGCCGCACCCGCCCCGGGTCCAGGTCGCTGACCAGCAGCTCCGCGCCCACCGCATGCAATTGCTCCGCAAGTGCATAACCGACATTGCCCAACCCCTGCACCGCTACCCGCAAGCCTCTCAGGTCATCGCTGCCCAGCCGGAACGAGGTTGTGGCACGTATGCCCGCGAACACCCCCATCGCCGCATGTGGCGATGGATCGCCCGACGCAGTGGTGCTGGTCACGTAGGGAGTGCTGTGGGCAATGCAGTCCATGTCCAAGGTCGAGGTGCCACTGTCCACGGCGATAATGAAGCGGCCATGGAAGGTATCGATGAAGCGGCCAAAGGCCTCGAACAGCGCGGCGCGGTTTTCCACATGCGGGTTGCGCATGATCACCGCCTTGCCGCCCCCCATCGGCAAGCCGGCCAGTGCTGCCTTGTAGCTCATGCCCTGGGCCAGGCGAATAGCGTCGGTCATGGCGCTTTCGTCATCGGCGTAAGGTAGATAGCGGCATCCCCCCATGGCCGGGCCCAAATGCTCACTGTGGATTGCCACAACGGCTTTCAGGCCCGTAGACGGGTCATTGAACAGGTGCAGTGACTGGGTACGGGTGCTTTGCATCAGCGCGAACATCGACCGGCTCCCCTAAGAGGTGCTCCTTCCAGTATAGGCACGGCATCAGCGTTGACGCCGCCGCCGGACCACTGGACGAAACCCCGCGCCACGGCTAATACTCAAACGTGTGTGGAGATGCCCCATGAAGCCACGTCAAGCCTGCCTGGCCTGCCTGGAACGCGAGCCTGTCGACCTGCTGGAAGCCGCATTGTGGATTGCCGCCGAGCACGACCCTGGTGTCGAGCCCGCGGCCAGCCTTGCTGCGCTGCACGACCTGCAGCGCGAGATAAGCGCCAACCTGCCGATGCTTCCCCTAAGCGAACTGGCCCAGCCACTGCTGCGCCAGCTGAATGCGCTGGGCTTTCAGCAGGATGAATATCACCCCTTGCGCCCCCATGCGGCGATGATGGACAAGGTACTGCAGCGCCGCCGCGGCCAACCACTGACCCTGGCCATCCTCGCTTTGGAACTGGCCAGACGCCTGTCCATACCGCTGGAGGGTGTGGGCTTCCCTGGCCATTTCCTGCTGCGCGTGCCGGGTGCCGACCACCTGCTCGATCCCTGTGGCGGCCGGCGCCTGTATCCCAGCGACTGCCGCGAATTGCTGGCGCGCCAGTTCGGCCCGCACCTGGCGCTGACAGCCGAGCACCTGCGCAGCGCCAGCCCGCTGCAGATACTGCAACGCCTGTCACGCAACCTGCGCCAACTGCACATCAGTAACGACAACCACCTGGCGGCGTTGATCGATGCAGAGCGGATCATGCAGTTGGGCCCGGTGCAGGTGAGCGACTACATGACTCGCGCCTCGCTCTACCATCATCTGGATTGCCCACAGGCCGAGCGCTTCGACCTGGAGCATGCATTGCTGCTGACGGAAGACCCGGTCCAGCGCCTGAAGCTGTCCGAGCGAATCGGCAAGCTTCCGGCGGCGAACCGTTCACTTCACTGAGCCGGGCTGTCCGGCTGCTGGGCGGGATGGGCCTTGGCGAACGCCGGGTGCGCGGCCGCCAGTGCGGCAACCCGCAGGATGCGCGGGAAGCTGTCGAGGTCGATGTTGAAGCGTTCGGCCGCGTACAACTGCGGGATCAGGTACACATCCGCCAGCCCAGGCGTGTCGCCAAAGCAGAAACCGTGATCGCCAATCAGTTGCTCCACTGCCGCGAGCCCTTGGCTGATCCAGTGGCCGATCCACTGGTTGACCTGCCCCTCATCCTGACCGGCCTGGCGCAGCCGGTTGAGCACACTGACGTTGTGCAGCGGATGAATGTCGCAACCAATGATGGCCGCCACCCCACGTACCTTGGCCCGTGCCTCGGCTGTGGCCGGCAGCAACGCAGGCTGTGGATAAACCTCTTCCAGGTACTCGATGATCGCCGGCGACTGCACCAGCACCTCACCACCGTCGGTGCGCAAGGCCGGTACGCGGCCCTGCGGGTTGACGGCTACATAGCCCTCGCCACGCTGCTCACCCTGCAGCAGGTTGACCGGCAGGGACTGGTAAGCCAGCCCCTTCAGTGCCAGGGCAATGCGCACCCGGTAGGACGAGGTGGAACGGTAATAGGTGTACAGCTCCATACCCCTGCCTCCTCAGTTGGCTGCGATGACCGTGCCGCGGCACTCACCGAAACCGATGCTGGCCACGCCGTCACGTGTGCAGCGGGCACGCAGGATGATTTCGTCGCCGTCTTCAAGGAATTTGCGCACCTCGCCGCTGGCCAGCTCGACCGGCAGTTTGCCGCCTTCGGTGATCTCCAGCAGGCTACCGAACGATCCCGGCGTGGCGCCCGACAGCGTGCCCGAACCGAACAGGTCACCCGGCTGCAGCTGGCAGCCGTTGACGCTGTGGTGCGCCACCAGCTGTGCCACGGTCCAGTACATGCTGCGGGTGTTGCTCAGAGTCAGGCGGTGCGGGGCAATGCCCTGCTCACGCATGCGCTCGGTCAGCAGCAGCACTTCGAGTTCGATATCAAATGCACCGCTGGCCTGGTCGCGCTTGTCCAGCAGGTACGACAGTGGCTGCGGGTCGCCCTCCGGGCGCTCCGGCTGGGCGCAGCGGAACGGTTCCAACGCTTCGGCGGTGACCACCCAGGGCGAAATGGTGGTGATGAAGCTCTTGGACAGGAACGGCCCCAGTGGCTGGTATTCCCAGGCCTGGATATCGCGCGCCGACCAATCGTTGAGCAGGCACAGGCCGGCTACGTGCTCGGCGGCATCGCCTACCGGAATTGCCTGGCCCATGTCATTGCCCTGGCCAATCCAGATACCCAGTTCCAGTTCGTAGTCCAGACGAGCGCAAGGGCCGAAGCTCGGCTCGGTGTGCCCGGCCGGCAGGGTCTGACCCTTGGGCCGACGCACGTCGGTGCCGGACGGGCGGATGGTGGAGGCGCGGCCGTGATAACCGATCGGCACGTACTTGTAGTTGGGCAGCAGTGGGTTGTCGGGGCGGAACAGTTTGCCCACGTTCTTCGCATGCTCGATACCAACGTAGAAATCGGTGTAGTCACCGATCTGCGCTGGCACGTGCAGCTGGCAGTCGCTGGCCGGGAGCAGCGCCGGCTTCAGGGCTGCCTGGTGTTCGCTGTGCTCGCCCAGCAGCACCTGCAAACGCTCGCGCAGGGCTACGCGGGCGTTGCGGCCCAAAGCGAAGAATGCGTTCAGAGCCCCGCCGCGGGTGGCTTCAACGGCGGCCTTGGCCGCCCCGTCGAACAGCCCGGCGGCCAGCACCGCCTCCAGGTCGAGGATCGCGTCGCCGATGGCCACGCCACAGCGCCTGGCTTCACCCGGCCGGCTGAAGATGCCCAATGGCAGGTTCTGCAGGGGGAAGTCGCTGTGCCCGTTGGCGTGCTCGACCCAGCTACGGGCATTGGCAGAGTGGTTCATGGGTTATCTCCGGTTCGGGTTGAAGGTGCTCGGCAAAGTCGCCCAGCAACTATCGTAGTCGGCCTGCAATTGCGGGCATTCAAGGGCTTGCAGGCTCGGGCGCAACACTTGGCTGGTCTCGAACATGAAGGCCATGGTGTTGTCGATCTTGTGTGGCGCCAGGTCAGCGGCAATGGCCTTTTCACAGGTTTCGGCGTCGGGGCCATGGGCACTCATCACCCCGTGCAACGAGGCACCACCCGGCAGGAAGCCCTCGGCCTTGGCGTCGTAGGCGCCATTGATCAGGCCCATGAACTCGTTCATCAGGTTGCGGTGGAACCATGGCGGACGGAAGGTGTTCTCGGCCACCATCCAGCGTGGCGGGAAAATCACGAAGTCCATGTTGGCCATGCCATGCACGCTGGTTGGCGAGGTGAGCACGGTGAAGATCGAGGGGTCCGGGTGGTCGAAGCTGACCGTGCCGATGGTGTTGAAGCGGCGCAGGTCATACTTGTACGGCACGTTGCTGCCATGCCAGGCCACAACGTCCAGTGGCGAGTGCTGCAGCTCGCAGGCCCAGTGTTCCCCCAGGAACTTCTGTACCAGTTGCACCGGGCCTTCGGCTTCTTCGTAGTGGGCCACGGGCGTGAGGAAGTCGCGGGGGTTGGCCAGGCCGTTGCTGCCGATCGGGCCCAGGTCCGGCAGACGCAGCGGCGCACCGTGGTTTTCCGCGATGTAGCCACGGGCCTGGCCGTCGAGCAGTTCGACGCGGAACTTCATGCCACGTGGGATCACCGCAATTTCCAGCGGTTCGACCTCCATCACGCCCAGTTCGGTGGCGATACGCAGGCGACCCTGTTCCGGCACCAGCAGTAGCTCACCGTCAGCGTTGAAGAACACCCGTTCCATGGACCGGTTGGCGCGATAGATGTAGATGCTCACGCCAGCCGGTTTTTCCGCTGCGGCGTTGGCAACCATGGGCAGCCAACCTTCGATGAAATCGGTCGGTTCAGCAGGAATCGGCTGCGGGCTCCAGCGCAGGCGGTTGGGGTTGATGCCACCCAGTGGCCCGCCGAGCGGCTGGCGCGCCAGGCGCTCGAAGCGTGGGTGCAAGGCAGAAGGGCGAATGCGGTACAGCCAGGTACGGCGCAGCTCGCTGCGGGTCATGGTGAACGCCGTGCCCGACAGCAGCTCGGCATACAGGCCATACGGGGCCTTCTGCGGGGAGTTCTGCCCGACAGGCAGCGCCCCGGGCAATGCTTCGCTGGCGAATTCGTTGCCGAAGCCGCTCAGGTAGTGAAGGTCGGGCGACGTGTCGCGGTTCATCGATGCCTCCGGGTTTTGTTTTTTTCGTAATCAGATTACGAATAACGTAATTTGCTCCGTTCAAGGCGTCAAGCTATAAAGGCGACACGATAAACCCGGAACCTCCCCTCCCATGGCCAAAGCCAACGCCTCCACCGACACCGGCAAGCAGAAGGTCCGCTCGGCGGAAGTCGGCACCGATATCCTCAAGGCCCTCGCTGAACTCTCACCCTCGACGTCACTATCACGCCTGGCCGAGCACGTGCAGATGCCTGCGAGCAAAGTGCATCGCTACCTGCAGGCGCTGATTGCCAGTGGTTTTGCCGAACAGGATACGGCCACCAACCATTACGGGCTGGGGCGCGAGGCATTGCGGGTGGGGCTGGCGGCGCTGGGCAGCATCGATGTGCTGAAGGTGGCGGCAATGCCGTTGTCGCAGTTGCGAGATGAGCTCAACGAAAGCTGCTTCATCGCCGTGTGGGGCAACCAGGGGGCCACGGTAGTAAGCATCGAACCTGCCGTGCGCGCGGTCACCGTGGTGACCCAGATCGGTTCGGTGCTGCCGTTGCTCAGTTCGTCCACTGGCCTGGTATTCGCCGCCTACCTGCCCGAGCGAGAAACCCAGGAACTGCGCGACAGGGAACTGGCTGCATTGCAACAAACCGCCAGTGACTACCACACACTGCTGGCCGGCATCCGCGAAAAGGGCCTGCACCATGTGCATGGCCTGCTGATGCCGGGGGTGGATGCGCTGTCGGCGCCGGTATTCAACGCCATGGGGCAGATCGCCGCGGTGATGACCGTGGTCGGGCCGACGTCGATCTTCCATGCCGATGAACATGGGCCGGCGGCGCAGCGCCTGCTCACGGCCGCACGAACCGTGAGCTGGCGCATGGGTTACGCGGGCAACCCACACTGCGCTTCGACGTCTAGCGTTTCCTCCTCGACGAGCCAGAGCAGTTCCTGAGAGAAGCCGTCATAAAGGGCGGGCGCCACCTCACTCACCAAATCGCCGTAGTCATCGCATAGCCGCCCGATCACACGCGAGAATGCCGTGGGCTGAGACACCTCTGCCCGGGAAAGCACGGTGATGTATTTCTGTGCGGCACCGAACAGCCGCACCAAGACCCCCGTGGAAGCCACCGTTCCTGCAACCCCCGCCGCGAACGACAGCAAGGCGGCGGAACGGTCGCCATCGCTCCACGCGATGGCCCCGGTGACAAAGGACCTGGCCGCACAGAACAGCCCGACGGCCATAGCCGCCGGCGGAAACGGCACGGTGAGGATGCCGGCCAGTACGATCCCCCACTCCACCACCACGGCCGAAATACGCTCGGCAGCGTCGGCGCTGTCTTCAGCGGCTTCGTTGATCATCCGCCTGATACGTTTCTCCAGGTCCTGGACAGGATCCCCGATACGCCCGGTCTCGCCTATCGGCGGCCGCACGCCCCTGCCTCGGGCAACGGCGTCCAGCACCACCTCAATGCCATCCCCGGCGCGCAGTTGCTCTTCGATCAATACGTTCAGGCGCGCCTGGTTCGATAACGGCACGCGGTCTTGGCAATAACCTGCCAAGTCGTGCTCACGCCAAGTCCTTGCCAGCTCGCTGAGGGTCCGCAGCGTGGGCCCCTGCTCGATTTCTGGCAGATAGACCAAGGCCTCAAGCTCGCGGTCCCAAGCATGTTTCAGCAGGTAGGCACCCTGGACGGGGCAATCGTCCATCCACAACGGATAAAGGTTGCACGCCGCGTCGATCGAGGTCCCCGAAAAGCTGTCGCTCACCGACTCCAGCCACTGCGCATGGCGGCGCGACAAACTGCCCAGAAGTTTCTCGCTGAGCACGGCACGCCTGATCTTCAAAGCGAAGAGCGTGCGATAACACTGCCTGAGCCTTTCATATTCCGGCCTGGAGCGGTCGAGTAACTGCGCTTTCACTTCTTCGATGTACTTGTTGCCCAGGTCGGCAGCACGGATGTAGCTCCCCAGCAGCGCCGGGCTCAGGTGCGAGATATCCTGGCCGGTAGCCGAGGTGATGCGGGCAAAGCCGGAAAAATTGTAATACGTGGGGTACCCTTTGATGACGGTCTGCGTCAGTGTGCGAAAAGCATCCTCTTCCAGCGCTATCAATACCTGATCCGGGTTGATTGGGCCGCCGCGATTGCCCGGGTATGAATTGATCTTTTCCGTCACCTGTCGATGGGCGAAGGTGCGAAAGCTCGGCATCTTCATCAGCGACTGATACCTGGCCTGCGCCAGCTTGAGCAGTTGGTCGATATCAACCAGTGCCTGCTGCTCGGTACGACTGGCCTTGATGAACCAGCTTGGCGTGGTGGCCTGTTGATCCTCGATCAGGGCAAGGATCTTGCGCTTGGCCAGAGCTTTGAGCACATCCGGCCACTGCTGCGACTTGATCGGCGCGAGCGTCACGCTGTGCATGGACCAGTCGGTGGGTAGCAGCTCGACCTTGCGCAAATGGCGCTTGAGCGAATCATGCTGGGCCCGCGAGCATTGCCCCAGCAGGTACTCACTGCCTACCGGCCACAAGGTCCAGCTACCGATTTCGAGCGCCATTTTTTCGAGTGAGTCGAAAAGATGAAAATCGCCTCCTGGTGCACCAGGGGCGTAGAGCAAGTACTGATCGCCCTGCACCAGGCACAGCAGGTCCTTCAAGGGCGTTTGCGCACCATCGAGGCAAACCAGACCGGCGCTGATGACATTGGCCTGCATTTTCCCCAGGCGTGCGTGGTGCAACAGATCGAACGCCGCCGGGTGAAAACCCTGATGACGAGCGGCCTGATTGGCCAGCGCCAGGCGTGCATCAAGCACCTCACACAGTGCGGCCATGGTCAGAGTGTCGTCATAGAGCGTACGGATCTGCTTGACGTAGTTCACGCGCAAATCCAGTTTTTCGATCATGCTCTGGATAGAGGTACTCCCCAACAATGAACGGTGCCGCTCACCCAGGACTTCGACCTTGAGCTGGCCCCCGCTGTAGCCACCACTCAGCGCCCAATCGAGCAGGGTGTGTTTCATCGCCTGCTCAGGGTCATCGACGTGACTGACACGCAGTCGTACCTGCTCGGGGTCGATATCCAGGCCAAGGGCTTGCTTGACCTGTTTCCTGGCGAAGCTGCGCAGGTCGCGCCATTGCGCCAGACGCTCGGTGCAACGCTGCTCCTTCACCTGCAGGTCATCTTCCAGTTGTCGATAGGCTTGCAGTTCCTCGCCCTGCATGAACCGCCGCCATTCGGGCAGCAGGCTGGTGCGGTACGCTCGCACATGCCGCGTCGCACGTTTCTGCAGCGCAGCCACCAGAGGCTCAAGCCGAGCCGCACTGTCGAGCTGGGCCAGACGCCGGGCGTCATCGACCTTGATCCTCAGGCTGCGCTGGGTGGCCTTAAGCTGGATAGCCTGCAGATCACGGATGAAATACCTGTGAAGTGGCACCTGCAGCGGCACGAAATCGAGTGTCAAACCCTCTGTAGACAACGCCGCCCGCTCTTGCGAAGACAACAGCCAACGCAACGGGCTGCCTTCAGCAAAGGCAGGGGCGATTGCGCTGGCTGCGCGCGCGCGTTCAGTGTCGAACCAGCAACCGCTGGCCAGGCTGTAAATCAGAAAATCCGCAGGGGCGTACGGGTTCTGTTCGAGGTCATGACTGCTGGCAACGACACCCGGCAAGCGAAAGCGCAAATCTCCGGCAACCAGGTACACCTCATGCTTGTTTGCGTCCCCGTCCTGTTCGAGGGCCTCGATACCGGCTTCCCAGGCCTTGAACGTAAGGGCCTTGAGGCGCGTTTCGGCAAACATCAGCTGGATCAAACGGGACGCCAGGGTAAGTGGTTTCAAACTTAATCTGGACTGTTGCTCCCACCACTGGTCAAGCACCGCCTGCCTTTGCGGCACAAGCGACTCGACAACCGCCAACGGTAAACGCTTCTGCTCGGTGAACTGTTGTCGATGAGCCTCCGGGATCAGGCTGGCCAGTTGCGCAACCGTAGCCATCAGTTGTTGCAGCTCCTGGGCGTGAGCCATCATGGCCTTCACCTGTTCTTTCACAGAGCCTGCATCTGGGCACCCCTCACCGAGATCGTGGGTGCCAAAATTAAAATCGAAAGACATGAACTGTGCTCCAAAATTACCGAAGCAGCAGAGTGAACGGATGATAAAGGCAATAGCGCAGGGAAGCTTACCCAGCACTTGGCACTGTTGCCTGATACGTAACGGTGAATGTCGACAGAAGCTATTTTTCCTGACGGATCAAGCGCTTATTCTTGACTCACTGGCCGGCTTGAAGGGCTCTCCCCCCGCCTTTCAAGCCTGCCAGGTTCACCGACGTAGATTTTGAAGCTCCTTGATCTGACGTCTCGATTGGCCGCTGCGGCTTGCAGCGGCCTTTTTTTTGGCGTCTGAACATGCACCCTGGCTGTCAGGTGGCCGACGCCGAAGCCTCGTCATGACCACGCCACTTTCGGCGGGTAGAAGCTCAGCGGCTGCTCACGAAAGGCCAGGTAGTGGCGCAGCACCTGCACCGGCGCTTCAGTATGCGGGTAATGGCCAATGCCCAGTAACTGCACGGTGTCCGGCTCCGGCACCAGTTGCCGGTAGCGCTCAAGCATGTGCGCGCCGGAAAGCGGGTCGACCACGCCATTGATCAAGCGCAGCGGCACGCCTTTACGTTGCATCGCCCCGACCCAGCGTTCGCGGTGTAACCTGCGCTCCGGCATGTAGCCCACCAGCTTGTGCAGGATGCGCGTGCCCCGGTTGGCAGCGATCAGGCTCCAGAAATCATCCAGCGCGCTTTCACTGGGATGGGTGCAAGGGCCATACACCTGCATCACATTACGCACCAGGTCGTCACGCCCGAACGAGCGCCCGACCAGCCAGCCAAACCGGCTGAGCAGCAGCTTCTGGATCAGTAGCATGCGGCAGCTTTCGGGGAACAGCCCGCTGTTGAGAAACACGCAACTGGCGATGTCGGCACGCTGCTCATGGTGTCGCGCCAGCAGTTCCTGAGCCACGCTGCCGCCGTAGTCGTGGGCCAGCAGGTGCACGGGCTGCGCGACCTGCAGATGGGCAAGCAATGCCTGCTGCAAGTCTGCCTGCTCCATCAGGCTGTAAGTGTGATCGACAGGCTTGTCCGAATCACCAAAGCCGAGCATGTCGCAAGCGATCACCCGGAAACGTTGGCTCAGAGGGCCCCACAGGTAGTGCCAGTCCCAACTGGCGGTGGGGAAACCGTGTAACAGAAGCAGAGGCTCTCCTTGCCCTGCGGTCCAGTAGCGGATGCTCTGGCCCCGGAACATGAAACTCTGTGCCCGGGTACGCCAGACGCACAATGGAATCTCGGCCATAGGCATCAGTTGGGTCCCGGTGTAGTGGTATTGGCGGAATAGGGCAAGGCTGCGGTCATTGCATGTCACCTCGGCACTTACATGTGCTCTCTATGTCGAGGCAAAGTCTAGCCAGCAGCCCATTGGCTGGAACTTGCGTTGCCAGCCAGCTTGATGACTGAGCGAGTCAGTGGCACGAACGGTCAGAGCAGCAAGGCCAACAACGGCGCCGCGAACAGGTTGAGCAGCCCGGTCAGGACCATCACCAGGCCGGCCACCGAGCCTTCCTCACGGCCCACTTCCTGCGCCCGGCTGACCCCGGCACCATGCGCGCCAACACCGAACAGCGCCCCCCGTGCCAACGGCGTACGCAGCGGCAGCCAACGCAACAGCACACCGCCGAACATGGCACCGAGCACGCCGGTGAACATCACGAACACCGCGGTCAGTTCTGGCACCCCACCCAGGTCATGGGCCAGGGGCATGGCAAATGGCGTGGTGATCGAGCGCGGCACCAGCGACAGGCTGGTTGCGCTGTCCAGCGCCAACAGGTGCGCCAGCCCCCAGGAGCTGGCGATCGAGGCACTGCTGCCGGCTACCATGCCCACCATCAGGGCCGGCCAATGGCGCGCCAGCATGGCCCGCTGCTGCCAGATCGGCACCGCGAAGGCGACAGTCACCGGGCCGAGCACGCCCATCAACCAGTGGGTGTTGCGCGCATACTCGGCATAGGCCGTATGCAGCGGCACGGCCACAGCCAGCAGCAACACCGGCACCAGGATCAACGGCGACAGCAGGTAGCGCTGGCTACGCCGATACAACCAACGGCTGCCCAGGTAAGCCAGCAAGGTCAAGGCCAACCAGAACAGCGGCATGGGTTCAAGGCTCACGGCGCAGCCTCCAGCGGCACACCATCTCAACAGTCATGGCGGTCACTATCATCACCATCAGCGTGCTCACGGCGATCACCAGCAAGATGCGCCAGCCCTCTTCACGGATCAATGCGCCATAGTCGAGCAGGCTCATCAGCGCCGGGATGAAGAACAGCAGCATCTCAGCCATCAGCCAGCCGGCCCCCAATTGCAGCATGGCCGGTTTGAGCACACCCGAAGCGAACAGTATCAACAGCAGTGCCAGGCCCATCACACCACCGGGGATCGGCCAGCCCAGCCAACTGGCAATCTGACCACCAAGCAGGAACAGCGCACAGAGAACCGCCAGCTCGACAAGCAGGCGCAGGGCTTTTTTCAATAATGCAGGTTTCATGGGGGGGTTCCTCGACAGGCCCTCATTTTAGGATTTGGCTGCCTAGGCCAGAAGCGAATTGTTAGACTGCTCGCCATTCCAAAATGGAATTCGAAGCATGGAATTCAAACAACTGCGCAGCTTCATCGAAGTGGTGCACCGTGGCGGTTTTACCCAGGCGGCACAGACCCTGCACATCAGCCAGTCGGCCGTGAGCAAGCAGGTGGCCCAGCTTGAGCAAGATGTGGGCCAGCCGCTGCTGGAGCGCCAGGCGTCGCACCTGCACCTGACCGCTGCCGGGCGCATCGTGCTGGAGCGTGGCGAAGCCCTGCTGCGCCAGCGCCAGGCGCTGCTCAACGAGCTGGACGATCTCAGCCAGATGGAGCGTGGCGAACTACGCCTGGGCTTGCCGATGCTTGGCAGCGACACGTTGTTCGCCGGCTTGTTCGCCGAGTACCGGCGACGCCATCCGAACATCGCCATCCAGCTGCTCGAAGGCGGCAGCCGCAGCGTCGAACAGGCCGTCAGAAGTGGCGAACTGGAACTGGGCGGCTGTTTGACGCCCACCGACGAGGCATTCGACTACCAGCCCTTCTGCAACGAACCGCTGGATGCCTTGCTGCCGGCTGGCCATGCCCTGGCGGGCCTGGACGCCGTGGGCCTGGGGCAACTGGCCGATACACCGTTCCTGCTGTACCAGCGCAGTTTCGTGCTCAACGACCGGCTGCTGAAGGCGTGCCAGCAGCAGGGCTTCACCCCCAAGGAAGGCGGGCGCAGCGGCCAGGCGGATTTTTTGGCGGCGCTGGTGGCGGCGGGCCAGGGCGTGGTGATGCTGCCCCGGGTGGTGGCAAAAGCGCTGGAGCGCCCCGGGGTGGTGCGTGTGCCGTTGCATGCGCAGGAGGATTTGCGTTGGGATATCGCGTTTATCTGGCGGCGCGGCGCCTACCTGTCACGGGCGGCGCAGGCGTGGTTGGCCTTGTTGCGCGAGCCCCACGGCTAACGCGCCTGCACAGGTGCCGGGTCAGGCGTTCAGTGCGCTCGCCAACTCAGCCAGCCAAGGCTCGGCATCCGCTTCCGGGGTCACCGTCTCGCTCGCATCCAGGCGCAGCATTGGCTGCACTTCGCGCACGCCCAGTTCGGCGAACAGCTCACGCATCTGCTCGCCTCCCCCGCAATAGGTATCGCCGTAACTGGAGTCGCCCAGCGCGATCACCGCGCCAGGCAGGCCGCGCCAGGCCGCAGGCAGTGTGTCACGAAGGGTGCTGTACAGCGGCATGAGGTTGTCCGGCAGCTCACCCATGCCGGTGGTAGAGGTCACGGCCAGCAAGGCGTCGGGGGCAAAGCCCTGAAGATCCTGAAGGGTGGCACGCGCAGCATGCCAGGCCTCGAACCCCGCCGCCTTGAGCAGCGATTCAGCATGACGGGCGACTTCTTCGGCGGTGCCATAGACCGAGCCGGAAATAATGGCGACTTTCATCGGGTAGAGGATTCCGAAACTGAGTGAAAACGTAGGATACTAGCATTCAACGCTGGCAAAAGGCCGCCGTTACCCACGGCGCCATCTTCCGTTTTTCTTTACCAATGGCCCGGACATGATCAATGCGCAATTGCTGCAATCGATGGTCGATGCGTCCAATGACGGCATCGTGGTTGCCGAAAAGGAAGGCGACGACACCATCCTGATCTACGTGAACGCCGCTTTCGAATGCCTCACTGGCTACAGCCGTGACGAGATTCTCTATCAGGATTGCCGGTTCCTGCAGGGTGACGACCGTGACCAGCTTGGCCGCGCACGCATCCGCAAGGCCATGGCCGAGGGCCGCCCATGTCGCGAAGTGCTGCGCAACTATCGCAAGGATGGCAGCGCCTTCTGGAACGAGCTGTCGATCACGCCGGTGAAGAGCGACTTCGACCAGCGCACCTACTTCATCGGCATCCAGAAGGACGTCAGCCGCCAGGTCGAACTGGAACGGGAGCTGGCAGAACTGCGCGCTCGTCCGAAACCCGACGAACGCGCCTGAACCAAGTCCGCCACGCACGGTCAATTCCGTTGAAGAAATCGCCACCACCGAGTTCGATCATGCAAGCAGACGCGCTCCTGACCCAGGACGAGCTGGATTTCATACAGAACATGCAGCATTCGCCGCAACTTAACCTGGCTGACACCATGTCGAGCCTGCTGGTCAATGGCGACCGCCGCATACAAAGCTTGCTCACCCGGTTGGTGGCTAACGAGCAGGTGACCTTGCAGGCCCAGTTCAACAACCAGCAGATCAGTTTTCCCCTGCAGCTGGTAGAGGACGAGTTCCACGCCCTGCACCTGCAGCTGGGATCACCGGAAATCTACGAAGACGGCCCCATGCTGCGCCCATGGCGCTTGTCGCTGGACCAGCCGAGCGCACTGCTCGATGCCCATGACGAGGCAAGTGGCCTGTGGGTGCGCGAGATTTCCTTCAAAGGCGTGCTGCTGGAAGTCCGTGATTTGCCAACAGCCCCCGCCCGCTTCGAGCTGCGCTTCGCCCCGGGCGGCATCACCCCGATCGAACTGCATGGTGTGTTGGGCCGGCGCATCGGCACGGACCTGGCTGCCTACGACCTCGGCCAAAGCCCAGCCGAAGAAATCGAACGCCTGCGCGACTACATCCTCCAGGCCCACCGCCACGCCCACCCCGAACTGCACACTCAAGTATCGAGCTGACGGGCCAGAAACTGCCGCAAGCGCTGACGCATCACACTGCCCTGCGCGCCCAGGCAGGCTACAGGGCTGCCAGCCAGGCTGTCCTGTACCGCTTCCGCCGCTTCACCGGCCAGTAACAATGGGCATTCCAGCATCGATGCCAGGCGCTTGAAGTGCCGGGCGAGTTCTGCTGTGGGGGACTGATGGGAAAACAGCACCAGGGCGTCCGGCTTCAGCCGTTCGCAGACCAGCGCAAGCTCTTGCAGCGGCTGCCCGTTAGCCAGTGGGATCACGCGTGTTTCGTCGCTGCCCAGTATCAGGCTGGTTACCAGCAACTCAAGCTCATGGCACTGCCCCGGCAATGGCGCCAAGAGCACGGTGCGGCTACACGGCACACGGGCCAGCTGCAAGCGGGCGAAAACCCGACCGCGCAGGAACTGGTCATAGAACAGCCATTCGCTGGCCTGCCCATAGCCGCCTTGCCGAACGACCATGTCATGCCAAACCGGCATGAACACATCGGCGAAAACCTGGTCCAGGGTGCTGGCCGCGAACACCTCGTCATAGAGGCGATTCAGGCTCGCCACATCGAAGTGTTGTACCGCCAGGCGAATCTGGTTTTGCCAGCGCAGGCAGGCGTCCACCGCGCCGCCAGCCTGCCCGGAGAGCGCATTGTCGCGAGCGAGAATGCTGCCCACCTTGCTGACCGCCACGCCGCGCTCCAGCCAACCGAGGATACGGCGGATTTCATCGATATCAGCCAGGGAATACAGGCGGTGGCCACTGTCGGTACGGATGGGCTGGATCAGCCCATAACGGCGTTCCCAGGCGCGAAGGGTCACGGCGTTGACACCGGTCAAGCGTGACACTTCACGAATCGGAAACAGCTCCTGCTGCTCGAAACTCGCATCGATCACCGGTTTACGTCCCTGCTCGTTCATCTGCACGAAGTACCCTGAGTGCGTAAAAACTGTGCACATAGCTTACTACGACCGTGTCGGTCTGTTGGACCCACCGTTTGCCAGCTGATAGTTGCCGAGGAACGCAACTTCGCGATAATGCGTGCCCGATTCTTGCATGCACGACTGCGTCGCCCACCACCCCGGGCCACACAGCCAAAGGGCCAGCTACCCGCCAGCCCCGTTGCCAGGAGATACACAATGTCTACCCCACCCGTCACCCTCATGGTGTCGCGCCGCGCCGCCCATGGCCGCTACCAGGACCTGCTGGCCTGGCTGCACGAAGGCGAACAGCTGGCCACCGACTTCCCTGGCTACCTCGGCTCGGGCATCCTTGCCCCGCCCCGGGATGGCGACGAATTTCAGATCATCTTCCGCTTCAGCGACGAGCCGACGCTGCATGCCTGGGAGCACTCCGCCTCTCGCCGCGCATGGTTACAACGCGGCAACGGTCTGTTCGAACGCCCCAAAGAGGCGCGCGTTAGCGGTATCGACGACTGGTTCGGCACCAACACGGTGCGGAAACCGCCACGCTGGAAGCAGGCCGTGGCCATCTGGCTGGCGTTTTTCCCAGTTTCGCTGGCCTTCAACCTGCTGTTCGGCCATTGGTTGACGGCACTCGACCTCGTGCCCCGGGTACTGCTCAGCACCCTGGCCCTGACGCCGGTCATGGTGTACCTGTTCATCCCGCTGTCCACCCGCCTGCTAGCCAGTTGGCTGCATGCCTCCCCGGCCACTGCCGGCGCCTTGCGCAGCCGCTGAGGCCAGGCCATACAACAGGGAAACAGTTCGGGTATGCTGGGTGGCAACCAAAGGACAGACAAGTTGACCACCCCGAACATGAACAGCCCCATTCTCGTTACCGGAGCCAGCCAGCGCGTCGGGCTGGCCCTGGCCCTCGAACTGGCACAGGCCGGCCATACGGTGGTCAGTGCCAGCCGCAGCATCCAGCCGCAGGCAGCCCACCCCAACATCGTGCAGTTTCAGGCCGACCTGTGCCAGGCGGGCGACCGCCAGGCGCTGATCGATCACCTGCACGATCGTTACGACGGACTGCGCGCCATCATCCACAACGCCTCGCTATGGCTCGACGACGGCCTCGACAACCTCGAGACCATGTTCCGCCTGCACGTCGAAGCGCCCTACCACCTCAACCTGGCCCTGGGCGACCTGCTGGCCAAGGTGGAAAAGGCCGACATCATCCACATCTGCGACGAAACCTCCTCGCGCGGCAGTAAAAGCCACATCGGCTACGCCGCCACCAAGGCCGCGCTGCAGAACATGGTGCTGTCATTCGCCGAAAAATATGCGCCCAAGGTGCGTGTGAACGGTATCCTGCCCGGGCTGCTGATCCTCAAGGAAGGGGGTGACGACGCCTACCGCCAGCAAACCCTGAAAAAGGCCCTGCTGGAGTTCGAACCCGGCGCCGGCCCGCTGATCGAGACCGTCAAGTACCTGCTCGCCAGCCAGTACAGCACCGGCAGCCAGGTGGTCATCAACGGTGGCCGCCACCTGAAGAACCGCATGACTTGAGAGAAGACCATGACCCCACAGCAACAGCTCGAGCTCGAGGCCGCCGCGTTCCGGCGCCTGATCGAACACCTGCAAAAGCGCACCGATGTACAGAACATCGACCTGATGAACCTGTCCGGTTTCTGCCGCAACTGCCTGTCCAAGTGGTACAAGGCCGCCGCTGACGAGCGTCAGCTGGACCTGAGCCTGGATGATGCCCGCGAAGCGGTGTACGGCATGCCCTACGCCGAGTGGAAAGCCCAATACCAGAAAGAAGCCAGCGCCGAACAACAAGCGGCGTTCGAAAAAGGAAAACCTCGTGACTGACCTGAATACCCTGCGCGCAAGCCTGGCCAGCGGCCAACATGTATTTGCCGATACCTTGGCGTTCATTGCCGACAACTACAGCTACCAGCCGCAGGCCTTCAACAACGGCGGCGTAGAGAATGCGGCAGGGCAGAACGAAGGTTCGTGCAAAACCCTGGGCCTGGCCTTGCTTGAAGGGCTGAGCGACCAGGAAGCACTGCTGGCCTTCGGCGAACACTACCGTGATGTGCTGGCCACGCCTGAGGGCAGCGACCATGGCAACATCCGTGCACTGATCAAACACGGTCTGGCGGGTGTGAAGTTTGCTGCGCAACCGCTTGCGCGCAAGGCTTGAGATTGCCGGGGCCGCTTTGCGGCCCCACGATCCCGCGCCCACCCTCAATCCATGATGGTGCCAGGCCCCCCGCCTTCCAGCCTCCCCTGCCGCAACCACTGCAAGGCCACCGGCCACAGGCTTTCGCGAAACCGGTCATGGAAAAACGCGAAATGGCCAATTTCCTCGGCCGAGATATCCACAGGTGCAATGCGCAGGTGCTTTCGCTCGGCCCCCTGTAGATAACCCAACAAACGCTCGGTCGCCGCCACGGTCCCGAAAGGGTCGTCCGTCAGACTGATGGCCAGCGTCGTCGCACGCACCTGGGCGAACGGTAGCGCCGCCAACGCCCGCCCGCTGGGGCGGTGCTCATAACGTGGGGTACGCGTGCTCCAGTCGTGCACCACGCCGGACGGCGTGTCTTCCAGCCAACCCAGGCGCTTGCCGGGAAAATAGCCGAATACCCGGGTCAGCAGCGGCATGACCACATGCCACTTGCCGAACAGCTGCCAGCGCTGGTTGGCCGCGTAGTCGCGCCAGTAGGCGAACTGCGCGCCAACCATCACGACCCGACGGATCTGGCCAGCCGACGGTGCCAGGCCTACTGCACAACCGCCGAAACTGTGCCCCACCACGTCCACCGGCTGACCTGGAAAATGCGCTGCCGCATGCGCCAGCATGGCTTCGAAATCCAGCCGGCCCCAGTCGCTCCAGGAGGCCTGGAAACCACGCAGCGACGCCGGCCGGGATTCGCCGATGCCACGGTAGTCGTAGGTCAGCACATCGCAGCCGTGGGCGAACAGGTAGTCGGCAAAGCGGGCGTAATAGCGGCAGCGTACCGAAGTGGCAGCGTTGATGATCACCAGCGGGCGCTGGGGGTCAGGTTGGGCGTGGCGCCAGCAGAAGCCGCCGAGGCGGTAGCCGTCGGCCGCGGGGTGGCGAAATGGGGTAGCAGGTTGGGTGAGGCTACTCATGGCGCATTCCCTGTCGTTGTGCGCCAAAACTAGCAAATATTTTGTAGCCTGTACCGGCCTCTTCGCGGGTGAACCCGCTCCTACAGGGGTGGAGACCTGTAGGAGCGGGTTCACCCGCGAAGAGGCCGGTACAGGCTTACCCGATTACAGCTCGACGCAGTCGAACTTCACATCGGTGGCCACGTCTTCGTCGTAGTTGACGTCAGCGCGCTCGAAGCCGAACAGGTTGAGGAACTGCTTCTTGTAACCGGCATAGTCGGTCAGCTCGAACAGGTTCTCGGTGGTCACCTGTGGCCACAGGGCCTTGCAGGCGTTTTGCACGTCGTCACGCAGTTCCCAGTCGTCCAGGCGCAGGCGCCCCTTCTCGTCGACCTCTGCCGGCGCACCGTCGGTACGGTACATACGGTCGCGGTACATGCGGTCGAGCTGGTCCTGGGTGCCTTCGTGAACACCTTTCTCCTGCATGATCTTGAAGACCATCGACAGGTACAGTGGCATCACCGGGATGGCCGAGCTGGCCTGGGTAACCACCGACTTGAGCACCGCCACATTGGCGCCGCCTTTCACTTCACCGGCCAGCTTCTGGTTCAGACGCAGGGCGGTTTCGTCCAGGTCCTGCTTGGCCTGGCCCAGTGCACCGTGCCAGTAGATCGGCCAGGTGATATCGCTGCCGATATAGCTGAAGGCCACGGTGCGAGCGCCTTCGGCCAGTACATTGGCGCCAGCCAGCGCATCGATCCACAGCTGCCAGTCCTGGCCACCCATGACGGTGACGGTGTCGGCAATTTCCTGCTCGGTGGCCGGCTCGACGCTGGCCTCGATGATGGTGTCCTTGTTGGTGTCGATGGCGGTCGACTTGTATGGCTGGCCGATCGGCTTGAGTGCCGAGCGAATGACTTCACCGGTCTGCGGCAGCTTGCGCACGGGCGAAGCCAGCGAGTAGATGACCAGGTCGACCTTGCCACCCATTTCGTTCTTGATCAGCTCGATGACCTTGGCGCGGGCTTCGTCGGAGAAGGCGTCACCGTTGATCGACTTGCTGTACAGGCCCTCGGCCTTGGCGAACTTGTCGAAGGCGGCAGCGTTGTACCAGCCAGCAGTGCCGGCCTTGGTCTCGGTGCCTGGTTTTTCGAAGAACACGCCCAGGGTGTCGGCCTTGAAGCCGAAGGCCGCCGTGATGCGGGCAGCCAGGCCGTAGCCGCTGGAAGCACCGATGACCAGGACCTTCTTCGGGCCATCCTCGCGTACGCCCAGCTTGCGGGTGGCTTCGATCTGGTCACGGACGTTGAGCTCGCAGCCCTTCGGGTGAGTCGTGGTGCAGATGAAACCGCGAACCTTAGGATGAATGATGGCCAATGTCTGTACCTCGTCAGGTTTATGCCAGGAAAGCGCCGCTTGGGGCGATTCCGATTGATCAGAGGGTGAGACTACCCCCGCAGGTTATCCGACACATATTACGGGGTGATCAGAGGGATGCAAAACCAGAGTTCGTCTGTGCAGGAGGGTCATGGCTGCAGGAAATCCAGATTGGCTGGTGAGAACGCCAGCCACCCATTGATTTGCTTTTCACATCAATCAGAAAGAAAAACAAACTTAACAAATAAGCCAATCCCGCCGATGCTGGCGGCACTACGCCCATTGCACGGAGAACAACAACATGAACGACGTGGTGATCGTCGCCGCAACCCGTACCGCCATCGGCAGCTTCCAGGGCGCCTTGGCCACTGTGCCTGCGGTTGACCTCGGCGCCGCCGTGATCAAGCAACTGCTGAAACAAACCGGGCTGGACCCGGCGCAGGTCGACGAAGTCATCCTCGGCCAAGTGCTCACTGCCGGTGCCGGTCAGAACCCGGCACGCCAGGCAGCGATCAAGGCTGGCCTGCCCTTCAGCGTACCGGCCCTGACCCTGAACAAGGTCTGCGGCTCGGGCCTCAAGGCCCTGCACCTGGCCGCCCAGGCGATCCGCTGTGGCGATGCCGAGGTGGTGATTGCCGGTGGCCAGGAGAACATGAGCCTAGCCCCCTACGTGATGCCCTCGGCCCGCACCGGCCAACGCATGGGCCATGGCCAACTGATCGACAGCATGATCACGGACGGCCTGTGGGATGCCTTCAATGACTACCACATGGGCATCACTGCCGAAAACCTGGTGGACAAGTACGGCCTCAGCCGTGAGCAGCAGGATGCCTTTGCTGCCGAATCGCAGCGCAAGGCAGTGGCAGCGATCGAGGCCGGCCGTTTCGACGCTGAAATCACCCCCATCGTGCTGCCGCAGAAGAAGGGAGAGCCCAAGGTTTTTGCCCGTGACGAGCAACCACGCACGGACACCACCGCCGAGTCCCTGGCCAAACTGCGTCCGGCCTTCAAGAAGGACGGCAGCGTCACCGCAGGCAATGCCTCCAGCCTGAACGACGGCGCCGCCGCCGTGCTTTTGATGAGCGCAGCGAAGGCCGAGGCTTTGGGCTTGCAGGTACTGGCGAAGATCGCCGCCTACGCCAGTGCCGGGGTAGACCCCGCGATCATGGGCATTGGTCCGGTTTCGGCGACCCAGCGTTGCCTGGACAAGGCCGGTTGGCAACTGGCCGAACTGGACCTGATCGAAGCCAACGAAGCCTTTGCCGCCCAGGCGCTGGCCGTGGGCAATGCGCTGGCATGGGATGCCGCGCGGGTTAACGTCAATGGAGGGGCGATTGCCCTGGGCCACCCGATTGGTGCTTCCGGGTGCAGGGTGCTGGTGACCCTGTTGCACGAGATGATCAAACGGGATGCCAAGAAAGGCCTGGCGACCTTGTGCATTGGTGGTGGACAAGGGGTGGCGCTGGCCATCGAGCGCTGATTGATTCAAGCAGGCCCGGCCTCTTCGCGGGTAAACCCGCTCCTACACTGATCGGTGGCGGACACACATCGGTGATCGGGCGCAGGCCGCGTGTAGGAGCGGGTTCACCCGCGAAAGGGCCGGGCCTGCTGGCCAATTTCCACCCGCCGTTCACCGTTGCAGCTGCCACCGCATTCGCGGGTAAACCCGCTCCTACCACTGATCGGTGGCGGACACACATCGGTGATCGGGCGCAGGCCGCGTGTAGGAGCGGGTTCACCCGCGAAAGGGCCGGGCCTGCTGGCCAATTTCCACCAGCCGTTCACCGTTGCAGCTGCCACCGTATTCGCGGGTAAACCCGCTCCTATGTATGGACTCGCCCACACTGTCTAGCTGCTTTTTTGAACATAGGAACCCGGTTGCATCTATGTATCAGGCCTGTTCGAGGAAGCTTTTTGCTTCTGGCCAACATCGTGGTGAGCTCGCAGTGTGCCGTTTACATGGAGGCCACTATCAGGCCTGTAGGAGCGGAGGCATCGGTCTGCGACGGTCTTACCTAGGGTCAATGTTCACTAGCAGGGGTTGGAGCGCCTAGCGCCCCGGTGGCATTACCCGGTTGGTCAGAGGCTCATAGCCGCCTCCGGTTTTTCGTTCGGTTTGCGTTGGTAAACCTGATCGCTCTGTAACAGGGCCCAGATAATCCGCAGATTTCGATTAGCCAGCCTGATCGCCGCCTCCTTGCGCCCAAGGCGGGATAGCCAGCGCAAGAGGCGGCGATCATCTGGCTGATCGGAATCAGGCCTTAACTGACTCAAGACAGCATGCGCGCCCTGGATCATCAGGCTGCGTATGTAGCCGTCACCGCGCTTGCTCATCTTGCCCAATCTGATTTTGTTTCCGCTGCTGTGCTGATCGGGCACGATACCGAAGAAGGCGGAATACATTCGGCCACTGGCGAAGCGGCTGGGGTCGGTCTGTTTCGCCACGATCGCCGTGGCAATGATAGGGCCGACGCCGCGAATGGTGATCAGTCGCTGAGCGACTTTATCCTCTTGGGCAGTCGCTTCGAGCCGGCGGCTCAGCGCCGTTATGCGTTCACCTAGAGACAACCAGTCCATCAGCAACTCATCGAGCAACTCGCGCAACAGGTCGGGTAGAGGCAAGGAAGCATCCTCAAGCGCCTGAGGCACATGCTTATTGATCGCGGCATCGCCCTGGGGCATGGATACGCCATGCTCGAGTAGCAAACCACGGATCTGATTACCCAGCGCGGTATGTCGCTTGATGTTACCGCGCCGGATACGGTGCAGCGCTTGAATAGCCAGTGCTGTGGTGCTCTTGATCGGTATCGAAGCGATGCTCGTATCGCGACCGGCACGCAAAATGGCATAGCAGTCGTTACGATCGTTCTTAGCACCGCTGCGATGTTCGGCGACACGTTGCGCCGGCAGGATGCGAACCGGATTACCTTTGGCCTGCAGCAGTCTGGCCCAGGCTTGTGCACCTGGACCGCACTCCATCAAGACGGCCACGGTCGTTGGCAGCCTGAGCAGGAAATCGTGGAACGCTTGGCGGGATTTGATGCGATCTTCGTAGATCACCCGACCAGTAGCGTCCTCGCCTGCTAATTGGAAGACCTGTTTGGCCAGGTCTACGCAGATGGTTGTGCAAAGCTCCACATCAGTGGAAGACAGGGAATCGTGTTTCGAACTATGCTTTTTCATGGTCTCGCCCTCGCTGCCGTTGGCTTCTTCGAACACCACCGTGGCACTGTGATGCCTCGGCGGGGGCGAGTCCATCGATTACTGGTGGTGGACACTCATCGGTGATCGGGCGCAGGCCGTCGTAGGAGCGGGTTTACCCGCGAAGAGGCCGGCACAGGCAGCATCTGATCAAGCCGCGGCTCGGTCCTGCTCCAGCGACGCGGCCAGCACCGCCACTTCCTGGCACTTCTGCACGGCCAGTTCCACTGGACTCTCCAGCAACGAACAAGCCGGCGCCAACCACAGCCGCTCACCCAAGCGTTCATGGGCTTCGTGCAGCAGCCCCAAGGTCTTGCCCAGATCGCAAGGCGAGGCGTTGCGACCGTCGACCAGGCCCAGCGACAGTACCTTGTAGGCCGGCAGGCGATCGAGAATGGTCTGGTACTGCTCGGGCGCCTGAACCAGATCGACGTGCAGGCCATCGACCGGCAGGTTGGCGGCCAGGCCGAGGTTGCCTTCCAGGCCGCCGAAGTACGTGGCGATCAGCTTCTTCAACGGTGCGCGTTGAAGGATGTTGTAGACACGTTCATAGGCGTTTTTCCAGTCCTGGGGCAGCGCCTGAGCGAGGATGGGTTCATCGATCTGCACCCATTCAACGCCCAGCGCGGCCAGGCGGTTGAGGAGCTGGTCATACACGGGCAGCAGGCGGTCAAGCAGCTCCAGCTTGTCGAAGTCACCGCCCAGGGTCTGGCCCTGCCACAGATAGGTCAAGGGGCCGATCACCACCGGCTTGACTGCAAGGCCCAGGGCCTTGGCGTGCTCCACTTCTTCGAACAGTGGTTCCCAGTTCAGAACGAACGGCTGATCGCCTGCGCTAAGCACGTGGCTGTCCCAGGCGAAGTCACCGACCGGCACCAGCTCGATGCCGGCGTCTTTCTGCACCTGCCAATGGCGAGCACGCAGCTCGCGGTCACGGCCGATGTGTGGAAAGCCCAGGTTATGTGCCAGTGCCATGTCTTGTCCCTTCAGCATGCTTGAATGAATGAGGGGGATTCTCCGGCTGGCGGGGTATTGAGACAAACTCATTAAATTTGAGATGAACCCAAGAAATCTTCATGATCATACTGTCATGATCTTCACGCCCCCATGTCTCATTCAGATCACCACCTTGCGCATCCGGACATGACCCAGCTCGCCTTCTGCCGCACAATGCCACCCTGACCACACCAGGTGCCCGGCCAATATGAGCCTGCTGAAAACCGCCCTGCGCGAACAGAACTTCGTCTGCGTAATGGAGTTCGTCCCCAAGCCTTCCGCAGAACGCTTTGCCGCCATGGAAGCGATCATGGCCCGTACGCACCTGTGCGGCTGGCCCATGACCGTGGCCATCGGTGATCGTGTCGGCAGCCCGCTGGACATGTCACCGCTGGACGCCCTCGCCTCGTTCAGCAACCCGGTGCCCGCCCTGCCGCATTTTTCAGGCAAGGATCGCGAACGCCACCACCTGCTCGCCCAACTGCAGCGCATGGACGCCGCCGGCCTCGACCAGCTGTTACTGCTGACTGGCGACCGCCTGCCCGGCCATGAACCAGGCCAGCGCCCGGTGCGTTATCTGGAATCGGTCGCCGCCCTGCAGGTTGCCCGCCAGGCCTGCCCGCACTGGCTGCTGGGCGCGGCGCTGAACCCGTTCAAGTACCACGAGGAAGAAGGCGGCGCCCAGTACTTCAAGGCCGAGAAAAAGCTGGCAGCGGGGGCTGACTTCCTCACCTTGCAGCTGGGCTTCGATGCCGCCAAGCATCAGGAAGCCATACACTGGATGCGCCGTCAGGCCTCACCCAAGCCCATGCTGGCCTGCCTCATGAGCCTCACCCACGGGCGCGCGGCGATGCTCGACCACGTGGCCGGCGTCACTGTCACGCCATCCATGCGCGACATGCTCGAAGCGGAGACGGCGCAGTCCAAGGCCTTTGCCCAGGCGCGCAGTGTTGACCGCCTGGCCTTGCAGATTATCGGTACAAAGCTGATGGGCTACGCCGGTGTGCACCTGTCAGGGGTTCACACGCTCGAACAGCTGCTGGCCCTGGAGACCCGTATCGAGTACTGGCAAACCCAGGTTCAGTCCCTGGAGCAATGGGCACCGGCCTGGCACGCCAGCTGGCAGATGCCTGGCCTGCCGGCGGTGACCTTCCATCCGCCACAGGCTGGCTGGCGCCTGGACGAGTCACGGGTCGATGCCTCATTCAAGGAAAAAGCCCGCTATCATCTGATGCATGGCATGCACGCACTGCTGTTCAGCCGGCGCAACAGCCTGAGCAAGGCCTTCGGCTGGGCGGTGCGCCAGCCTCTGTGGGGTACACGCGTCGGCGCACACGTGCTGCACACGCTGGAGCGCAGTGTGAAGCGCCCGCTGGTGGGTTGCGACACCTGCGGCCGTTGCCGCCTGGAAGACACCTTGTATATCTGCCCGGAAACCTGCCCTAAAGGCCTGGCCAATGGCCCTTGCGGCGGAACCGCCCTGAACCGCTGCGAGTTCGGCGACCGCGAGTGCATCCACAGCGTCAAGTACCGCACCGCCAAAGCAGTGCGGCAAACCGCTGTGCTGACCGAACGCCTGATCCCGTGCATCGAGGTCGAAACCCGCCACCGCAGCTCATGGCCGCAGTGGTTCGCAGGGCAGGCGCCGCAGCGGCTCAGCCCGCAGCCATTGCCTCGAAGCCAGCCCGAATCGTAGCCTCGGGCAGTTCATCGGCAATGAACACCATCACGCTCTCGCGCGCTTCGCCTGCAGCCCACTCGGCGTCCCAGTCGAAGCCATAAAGCTTGAGCACGCCCTGAAACACCAGCTTGCGCTCCTCGCCGGCAATGTTCAGCACGCCCTTGTAGCGCAGCAGCTGTTTGCCGTGGGTTTCCAGCAGCTCGTTCATGAAGCTGCTGAGGCGGTCGATATCCAGCGGGGCTTCGGTACGCAGCACCATCGTGGAGATACGGTCCGGGGTGGCAGGCTTGAGCACCGGTCGCAACATCGGTTTCAGGTTCACCCCAAGGTCAGGGTTGAGGTTGAAACCTCGCACATCCAGTAACTCAGCCAGGTCGATGCAGCCGTGTTCGACCACACGGATCGCAGCCCTGCTATTGATGCGGGCCAGGCGTTCGCGCAGGGCTTCAACAGCAGCCGGCTCGACCAGGTCAGTCTTGCTCAGCAGCAGACGATCGGCAAAGCCGACCTGAGCCTGAGCGATGGTCTGGGTCAGGTGCAGTTCGGCATGCGCGGCATCGACAAGGGTGATGATGCCGTCGAGGATGTAGCGCTCACGCAGCTCCTCGTCGATGAAGAACGTTTGCGCTACCGGCGCCGGGTCGGCCAGGCCGGTGCATTCGATCACCAGGCGATCGAAGGCGATTTCCCCGGCATCCAGGCGTTCAAGCAGCAGGTACAGCGCGCGAGTCAGGTCGCCATGGATGCTGCAGCATACACACCCGTTGGCCAAGGTCATGACCTGCACCGGCTGGTCCCCCAGCAGTTGGCTGTCGATGCCGGCCTCGCTGAATTCGTTTTCGATCACGGCGAGCTTCAGGCCATGCTCGGCCTTGAGCATGTGCTTGAGCAAGGTGGTCTTGCCGGCACCGAGGAAGCCTGTAAGGACGGTTACGGGAATGGGCGTCTGCACGCAAAATACTCCTGAATCTGAAAATGACTGTGGGAGCCGGTTACCCAGGCTCCCACAGGTTTACACGTACCGCAGGCTCAACAGCACTTGGGCCCGGACTTGCCACCGTAACGTGCTTCCTGACGTTCGCGGAAGAACGCCTCGTAGCTCATCACCGGCTTGTCCGGATGCGTTTTCTGCATGTGTTCGACATAGTTGTCGTAGTCGGGCATGCCGACCATCAGGCGGGCTGCCTGCCCCAGGTATTTGCCCAGTCGACCCAAGTCGTTGAACATGATTGCAGTCCTCTCGATTACGCGTCAGGCAACGCCTGGAACGGGGTTTCCTTGTCGCTGCGTTCTTTGCGGCCCAAGGCGGCGTAGCCGACCTTGATGGCGAAGAACAGGATGCTGAAGACCACCAGCAGGAACAAGATCGTCAGGCCCGCGTTGGTGTAGGCGTTGAAGATCACGTGCTGCATCTGCCCGATGTCCTTGGCCGGGGCCAGTACCTGGCCAGCGTCCAGCGCAGTGCTGTACTTCTTGGCCAAGGCCAGGAAGCCGACAGCCGGGTTGGGGTCGAACAGCTTGATCAGGCCTGCAGCCGTGGTGCAGATCAGCAGCCATACGGCCGGCAGCAGGGTGACCCAGATGTAGCGCTGACGCTTCATCTTGATCAGCACCACAGTACCGAGCATCAAGGCGATACCGGCCAGCATCTGGTTGGAGATACCAAACAGCGGCCACAGGGTGTTGATGCCACCCAGTGGGTCGATGACGCCCTGGTACAGCAGATAGCCCCAGAGTGCCACGCAGCCAGCGGTGGCGAGCAGGTTGGCCCCCCACGATTCGGTGCGTTTGAGTGCAGGCACGAAGCTGCCCAGCAGGTCCTGCAACATGAAGCGCCCGGCACGGGTACCAGCGTCTACCGCCGTGAGGATGAACAGCGCCTCGAACAGGATTGCGAAGTGGTACCAGAAGGCCATGGTGTTTTCACCTGGCAACACCTGGTGCAGGATCTGCGCGATACCGACCGCCAGGGTTGGCGCACCGCCGGCACGGGCCAGAATGGTGTGCTCGCCGATGTCACGGGCAACGGCTTCGAGCTGCTCAGGTGTAATCAGGAAGCCCCAACTGCTGACGGTCTGCGCCACCGACGCGACATCGGTACCGACCACTGCAGCCGGGCTGTTCATGGCGAAGTACACGCCCGGCTCGATCACCGAGGCCGCAACCATGGCCATGATGGCAACGAACGATTCCATCAGCATGCCGCCGTAGCCGATATAGCGGGCGTTGGTTTCGTTATCCAGCAGCTTGGGGGTGGTCCCCGAGGAAATCAGCGCGTGGAAGCCGGACACCGCACCACAGGCAATGGTGATGAACAGGAACGGGAACAGGGTCCCCTTCCACACCGGGCCGGTGCCGTCGGTGAACTGGGTCAGCGCCGGCATTTTCAGCTCAGGTGCGATGATCAGGATACCGATGGCCAGGCCAAGGATCGTGCCGATCTTGAGGAAGGTCGACAGGTAGTCACGCGGTGCCAGCACCAGCCACACTGGCAGCACGGCGGCGACAAAACCGTAGCCCACCAGCATCCAGGTGATCTGCACGCCGGTGAACGTGAACGCCGGGCCCCACACCGGGTCCGCAGCGATCACGCCGCCCAGCCAGATCGAGGCCAGCAGCAGTACCACACCAACGACCGAGATTTCGCCAATACGGCCCGGACGGATGTAGCGCATGTAGATGCCCATGAACATCGCGATCGGGATGGTCGCCATCACCGTGAACATGCCCCATGGGCTTTCGGCCAGGGCCTTGACCACGATCAACGCCAGCACCGCGAGGATGATGATCATGATCAGGAAACAGCCGAACAGGGCGATGGTGCCCGGGATTCTGCCCATTTCCTCGCGCACCATGTCGCCCAGCGAGCGCCCGTTGCGGCGGGTAGACAGGAACAGGACCATGAAGTCCTGCACCGCACCGGCCAGCACCACGCCGGCGATCAGCCAGAGCGTGCCGGGCAGGTAGCCCATTTGCGCGGCGAGTACCGGCCCGACCAACGGGCCTGCGCCGGCGATGGCAGCGAAGTGGTGACCGAAAAGAATGTGTTTGTTGGTCGGGACGTAGTCCAGGCCGTCGTTGTTGAGCACCGCCGGGGTGGCACGGCGGGGGTCGAGTTGCATCACCTTGGTGGCGATGAACAGGCTGTAGTAACGATAGGCGACCAGGTAGATGGCCACTGCCGCGACCACGATCCACAAGGCGTTGATCGCCTCGCCGCGACGCAGGGCAACCACACCCAGTGCGCAGGCGCCTATGACTGCCAGCGCCAGCCACGGAATATGGCGTAGCAGGCTATTATTGTTGTTCATGGTTAGCTTCCAGCTGGTGGATTGGAAAGACCGCCCACCGAGTCTAGGGCCAGTCAAGCGGCATTGCCACACTTGCTTCGTTCTAGAGCCTCTGCGGCCAGATTGCAGTACCTGATGCACATGCAACTCTAACTATAGTCAGGATGACACCTGATGACCTATTCGAGGATCCATGCCATGAGCGATCATGACGAACGCCGCCGCTTTCAACGCATCGACTTCGATGCCCCCACCGAGCTGCGCCAGGGGCTGAAACGCTGGCCTGCAAAACTGCTGGACCTTTCACTCAAAGGCTTGCTGATCGAACGCCCGGCAGACTGGGATGCCGACCTGACCCAGGACTTCGACGCCATCATCGACCTGGACAACGAGGTCCGTGTGCAGATGCAGGTCGAACTGCGCCACGAAGAACCGGACCGCCTGGGCTTCATTTGCCTGTACATCGACGTCGATTCGATGACCCATTTGCACCGTCTTGTGGAATTGAACGTGGCTGACAGCACCGAAATGATGCGTGAGCTGCGCGAACTCATCGAATAATAAAATCTCTTAGCTAGCTAATAGCCTTCCCGCCTGGTGTTTCTTGTCTACCCAGACAGCTTTAAGCCTGGGTAGCGATGCTTTGTACACACCCTTCTAATACAGCTTCTGCCAAGTTGGTACGCCTTCTGCATTGGGTTTTAGCACACCCTGCAGCCAGACCTGTTCGCGCTCCGATCAAAATATTGTATACAATTCTTGTGGCAATCATTTGTAGGAAGTGTCTACAGTAGCGGCACAACAATAAACAGAGAGCCTGCTCCATGACTACGTCCCCTAGCACGTCTCCCGCCAAGCGACCCGAGGATGAAAACCTCGGCCTTGGTGCCAACCTGGCCTATGGTCTGCAGCATGTGCTGACCATGTATGGTGGGATCGTCGCAGTACCCCTGATCCTGGGGCAGGCCGCGGGCCTGAATGGTGCCGAAATCGGCATGCTGATCGCCGCCTCGCTGTTCGCCGGTGGCCTTGCTACCCTGCTGCAGACCCTTGGCCTGCCGTTCTTCGGTTGCCAGTTGCCACTGGTGCAAGGCGTGTCGTTCGCCGGTGTGGCGACCATGGGTGCGATCCTGAGCAGCGAGGGGGGCGGTGGCCTGCCTGGGGTGCTCGGCGCGGTCATGGCTGCGTCGCTGATCGGCTTTCTGATCACACCGGTGTTCTCGCGCATCACCAAGTTCTTCCCGCCGCTGGTGACCGGTATCGTCATCACCACCATCGGCCTGACCCTGATGCCGGTTGCCGCACGCTGGGTAATGGGTGGCAACAGCGCCTCGCCGGAGTTCGGCAGCGTGGCCAACATCGGCCTGGCCGGGCTGACCTTCGCCATCGTGCTGCTGCTGAGCAAGCTTGGCAGCGCCACCATCTCACGCCTGTCGATCCTGCTGGCCATGGTGGTCGGCACGCTGATCGCCTGGGCATTGGGCATGACCGATTTCAGCAAGGTCAGCGAAGGCCCGATGTTCGCCTTCCCCACGCCTTTCCACTTTGGCATGCCGGAGTTCCACATCGCCGCGATCCTGTCGATGTGTATCGTGATCATGGTCACCCTGGTGGAAACGTCGGCCGATATCCTCGCCGTGGGTGAGATCATCGACACCAAGGTGGACTCCAAGCGCCTGGGCAACGGCCTGCGCGCCGACATGGCCTCGAGCATCCTGGCGCCGATTTTCGGTTCGTTCACCCAAAGCGCGTTCGCCCAGAACGTTGGCCTGGTGGCCGTGACCGGGGTCAAGAGCCGCTACGTGGTGGCTACCGGCGGCGTGATTCTGGTGGTACTCGGCCTGCTGCCAGTCATGGGCCGGGTGATTGCCGCCGTGCCTACCCCGGTACTGGGCGGCGCCGGTATCGTGCTGTTCGGCACCGTGGCGGCCAGCGGTATCCGCACCCTGTCCAAGGTCAGCTACAAGAACAACGTCAACCTGATCATCGTCGCGGCCTCGCTGGGCTTCGGCATGATCCCGATTGCCGCGCCGACCTTCTACCACCACTTCCCGAACTGGTTCGAGACCATCTTCCACTCCGGCATCAGCTCGGCGGCGATCATGGCCATCCTGCTGAACCTGATCTTCAACCATTTCACCACCGGCAACTCCGAAAACCAGTCAGTGTTCGCTGCAGCCTACGAGCGCACCATCCAGTATTCGGACATTTCCGCGCTGCGTGATGGGGACTACTTCAAAGATGGCAAGCTGTTCGATGCCGAGGGTAACGAAGTGCCGATGCTGGAACTGGACGAGCACGGCAATGAAACGGTCAGGCGCACGGCCGTTGCCGAGCACTGACGGGTTGCAGGAGCGAGCTTGCTCGCTCCTGCACGCTATTCGAACAATGCATCCAGCGCCTGTTCCAGCCGGGTAACGGCAATCACCTGCAACCCCGCAGGCGCTTCTTTCGGCGCATTGCCCTTAGGTACGATGGCACGCTTGAAGCCGTGCTTGGCCGCTTCCTTCAAGCGCTCCTGGCCACTGGGCACCGGCCGTACCTCGCCCGACAAGCCGATCTCGCCAAACACCAGCAAACCATGGGCCAGTGGCCGGTTGCGCAAGCTCGACATCACCGCCGCCAGCAGCGCCAGGTCCGAAGCCGTTTCCAGCACCTTCACCCCGCCGACCACGTTGAGAAACACATCCTGGTCATGGGTCGGGATACCGCCATGGCGGTGGAGCACCGCCAACAACATGGCCAGACGGTTCTGGTCCAGGCCCAAGGTTACCCGCCGCGGGTTGGCCAGATGGCTATCGTCGACCAGCGCCTGCACCTCGACCAGCATTGGCCGGGTACCCTCCCAGGTTGCCATCACCACGCTACCCGGCACCTCTTCCTGAGTACGGTTGAGGAAGATCGCCGACGGGTTGGATACCTCTTTGAGGCCACGATCGGTCATGCCGAACACGCCCAGCTCGTTGACCGCGCCAAAACGGTTCTTGACCGCCCGCAGCAAGCGCAGGCGGCCATCGGACTCACCCTCGAAATACAGCACCGTGTCGACCATGTGCTCCAGCACCCTTGGGCCAGCCAGCGAGCCTTCCTTGGTCACGTGGCCGACCAGGAAGATTGCCGTACCGCTTTGCTTGGCATAACGCACCAGCAACGCTGTGCTTTCGCGCACCTGGGCCACGCCGCCCGGGGCCGATTGCAACTGCTCGGTGAAAATAGTCTGGATCGAGTCGATCACCATTACCCGCGGCTTCTCGACCCGCGCCGTGGCAATGATCGTCTCGATGCAGGTTTCGGTCATCACCTTGAGCTGGTCCTGGGGTAGGCCCAGCCGCCGCGAGCGCATGGCCACCTGCTGCTGCGACTCCTCCCCCGTGACATACAGGGCCGGCATGCCCACGGCAATGTTGCACAAGGTCTGTAGCAAAATGGTCGACTTGCCGATGCCGGGGTCACCGCCGATCAGCACCACCGAGCCATCCACCAGGCCGCCACCCAGCACACGGTCCAGTTCGGTGCTGCTGGTCGTAAAGCGCGGGATTTCCTCGACACTGACTTCGGCCAGGGTCTTGATCTGCGCCTGCTGCCCTGTCCAGCCAGCGCGGCCGCTACTGGGTGCAGCAGCGCCGCCGCTTTCGATCATGGTTTCGACCAGGGTGTTCCAGGCCCCGCATTCGCCGCACTGGCCGGCCCATTTGGGGAAGGTCGCGCCGCATTCGGTGCAGCCATACAAGCGCTTGGCCTTGGCCATGGGTGAGGTCTCCTGGAAAAATTCGCCATGATAGCTGAGCAGGACGTGTCTCGAACGCCTCGGGATGCGACAAAACTATTCGTTCTAACTGCAGTCAGTAGCCCTGAACACAACGCATGAAGCGTTTAAGTGGCTTACACTGCCTTAACCTTACCTTTTGTTACAAGGAACCAAACATGGGCATGCTCAACGAGTTCAAGGCTTTCGCAGTCAAAGGCAATGTCGTCGACATGGCGGTCGGTATCATCATCGGCGCGGCCTTCGGCAAGATCGTCTCGTCCTTCGTCGGCGACGTGATCATGCCGCCACTGGGCCTGCTGATCGGTGGCGTGGACTTCAGCGATCTGGCCATTACCCTGAAGGCTGCCGAAGGTGACGTGCCAGCGGTGATGCTGGCGTATGGCAAGTTCATCCAGACCGTGATCGACTTCCTGATCGTGGCCTTTGCCATCTTCATGGGCGTGAAGGCGATCAACAAGCTCAAGCGTGAAGAAGCCGTGGCACCGACTACACCGCCTGTGCCTTCGGCTGAAGAGACGCTGCTGACCGAGATTCGCGATTTGCTCAAGACGCAGAACCAGAACCGCTTGCCTTGAAATAGCCGGGGGCGCTGTGGGGGCGGGCATGCTCGCGTAGAAACCAATGCGGTGGATGGCACCGGCTCTGCCGGTGTTCGCGGGTGAACCCGCTCCTACACGGCGGCCTGTGTCCAACCTCCAATGCGTGTCCACCATCGGAGCGGGTTTACCCGCGAATACGGTGGCGGCGGCAACGGTGAACGGCGGGGGGAGATTGGCCAGCAGGGCCGGCCTCTTCGCGGGTAAACCCGCTCCTACACGGCGGCCTGTGTTAAACCACTGAGGTGTGTCCACCACCGATCCGGTGTAGGAGCGGGTTTACCCGCGAATACGGTGGCGGCGACAACGGTGAACGGCGGGTGGAAATTGGCCAGCAGGGCCGGCCTCTTCGCGGGTAAACCCGCTCCTACACGGCGGTCTGTGTAGGATCCGGATTACCCCCGAATACGGTGGCGGCAGCAACGGTGAACGGCGGGTGGAGATTGGCCAGCAGGCCCGGCCCTTTCGCGGGTAAACCCGCGCCTACAGGCCCGCAACGGCCGCAATGGTCTTACCAGTAGTTCTCGACGGCCACCTGCCCGGGCCGCTTGCTCAGGCTCAGTTGCAGGTCTCGCGCCTTGAGGACCTTGCGGGTTTCGTCGATCATTTCCGGGTTACCGCACAGCATCACCCGCGAATGCTCCGGCGACAGCTCAAGCCCCGCCGCCTTCTCCAGTTCGCCATTCTCGATCAACGTCGTAATCCGCTGATTCAACGCCCCAGGGTGTTGTTCACGGGTCACCACGGGAATGAACTGCAACTTGCCCGCGTACTCGGCCAGATAATCGCGCTGTTCCAGCCCGGCAATTTCATCCACATAGGCCAGCTCCTTCGCTTCGCGCACTGAATACACCAGCTTGATGCTGTCGAAGCGCTCCCAGGCCTCAAAGTCCTGGAGGATCGACATGAATGGCGCAATGCCGGTACCGGTAGCCAGCAGCCACAGGTCACGACCACCGACGAAGCGGTCGAGGGTGAGGAAACCGAACGCCTGGCGGTCGATCAGCAACGTATCGCCTGCACCCAAACGGCTCAGCTCACTGGTGAACTCACCACCTGGCACCACGATGGAAAAGAAATCCAGGTGCTCGTCATGGGGGGCGCTGACCATGGAATAGGCGCGCCACACCACACTACCATCGGCCTTGGTCACACCTAGCCGGGCGAATTGGCCGGAACGGAAGCGGAACCCCGCATCGCGCGTAACCCGCAGGCTGAAGAGGTTCGGCGTCAGTGGCTGAACATCAAGCAGTGTCTGGCGAGTGAACTTTTCGGCGCTAGCGGTCATATCGGGCTCCAGGGTTGGCGTGTGCACAGTGTCGCCTAAAGTGGCCAGGATAAAAACCACCGCTTTGTAGGGCCTCATCCAGGTTGAACGTGCCGAACTCGCAGAAAATCCTGTTCGCTATAACAAAAAAATCCCAACAGGATGGTAGGTCTTTTCCTACAATCATCCGGGTACTCAAACGGATTGGATCCTGCGCGCCCCTAGGAGTGTTTCAAATGCTTCACTGGAAACCCGAGTATCTTCATGCGTTCGTCAGCGAACGCAGCCCGCAGAAGCTATTCGACATCGCAGTCCATCTGGCTCAGGACCTGGACATGGATTACCTTGGGCTGAACATCCGCATTCAGATCGCTACGCAAACGCCAAGGCTGTACCTCTACAGCAACTACCCAATTGAGTGGATCGAGCGCTACCAGCGCGACGACTTCTACAAGCAGGACCCGGCAGCGAACCTGAGCCACAGCTCGACGACGCCGGTGCTGTGGACCGATGAACTGTACAAGGAAGCCCCGCAATTTCGCGAAATGGCCTGCCTGCATGGCTTGCGCCACGGCTGGACACAGTCGCTTCACGACCAGCAGCACAACGAAAGCCAGATCAGTGTCGCTCGGCCAAACGGACACATCGATGTGCTCGAGCTGTACGACAAAGCCGGCAGTGTGCAGTGGCTGTGCCACACCCTTCACGCGGTACTGGGCGAGCACCACCTGAACGCGCTGTGCCCACCCCAGCCGAAAATGAGCGAGCGCGAACTGGAAGTGCTGAAATGGTCTGCCGCCGGCAAGACCGCTGCCGATGTTGCCTCCATCCTCTCGCTGTCGCAAAGCACGGTCAATTTCCATATCCGCAGCGTGATCACCAAGACCAACGCTGCCAACAAGGCCGGAGCCATCGCCATTGCCGCCTTGCGTGGCTGGATCTGATCTTCGAACCTGCGACCTTGGGCAAAGCCCTGTAGAATCGCCCGGCAAAGCCCGGCGCGAACCGCAACGGGCAGTTTCGTACCCGAGCCAGACGCCATGCCCCTGTTGACCACCCCCTACGCCGAACTCGACCTGATCCGCCAGCCGGAGCAGGCCAACGACCCGTTGCAGGCCTTCGATGCCGCCGACGAGTACCTGCTTGCGCAGCTACACGATCAGGCACCCGACGCCAATTGCCGGGTACTGGTGCTCAATGACAGCTTCGGTGCCCTGGCCGCCAGCCTGGCGGGCCAGATGCAGGTGGTCAGCAGCGGTGACTCGCACCTGGGGCACCTGGCCCTGGAAAAGAACCTGGCGCGCAATGGCCTGCCGTTCGACAGCGTGCCGTTCGTACCGGCCAGCGAACACTGGCAAGGCCCGTTCGACCGGGTGCTGGTGCGTGTGCCCAAGACCCTGGCCCTGCTGGAAGAACAACTGATCCGCCTGCAAGGCCAGTTGGCACCCGGTGCGCAGGTGATTGCCGGGGCGATGATCAAGCACCTGCCGCGCGCGGCCGGCGACCTGATGGAGAAGTACATCGGCCCCGTACAGGCTTCGCTGGCACTGAAAAAGGCCCGTTTGCTGACAGCAACGGTTGCCGAGCGGCCGCTCGCCAAGTCCCCCTACCCCAGCTGCTACCGCCTCGACACGCCGGCTCTTGACTTGGTCAACCACGCCAACGTGTTCTGCCGTGAAGGCCTGGATATCGGGACGCGGGCGTTCCTCCCGCATCTGCCTCGCGACCTCGGCCGTGCGCGGGTGGCAGACCTGGGCTGCGGCAACGGCGTGCTCGCAATCGCCAGCGCCCTGGCCAACCCGGAGGCCGAGTACACCCTGGTCGACGAGTCGTACATGGCAGTGCAATCGGCGCGGGAGAACTGGCTGGCAGCGTTGGGCGAGCGCCCGGCGACCTTCTTCGCGGCCGATGGCCTGGCCGGGCTGGAGAAACAGTCGCTGGACGTGGTGCTGTGCAACCCGCCGTTCCACCAACAGCAGGTAGTAGGCGATTTCCTCGCCTGGCGCATGTTCCAGCAGGCGCGTGAAGCGCTGGTGGTAGGTGGGGCGCTGTACATCGTGGGTAACCGGCACCTGGGCTATCACAGCAAGCTGGCGCGGTTGTTCCGGGGGGTGGAGCAGGTGGCGGCAACGCCCAAGTTCGTCATTCTGAAAGCCCGCAAGTAAGCGCGCCACCGCTCCCGTAGGAGCGGGCTTGCCCGCGAACACCGGCAACGCCGGTGCCATCTAGCGCGTTGCCTGCTTCGCGGGCAAGCCCGCTGCCGCTCTTTATCAGTGTGTGGTCAGGCCCGCCGCCCCCATGAACAGCCGCATCACCCAGGCCGCCACACCCAGCGCTGCGACGCTCATCGCCCAGATCAGCAACAGCCAACCCAGTCGCTGCCACAGCGGTTTCTTGTCTTCCAAACCATGCTTGCCAGCCATCATGCGGCCCTCCTAGTGATAGCCGTCTTCGTGGGTCACCTTGCCGCGGAACACGTAGTAGCTCCAGAAGGTATACATGAGGATAAACGGCAGGATGAACAGGGTACCCACCAGCATGAAGCCCTGGCTTTGCGGTGGCGCTGCGGCATCCCAGATCGAAATCGACGGCGGGATGATGTTAGGCCACAGGCTGATTCCCAAGCCGCTGTAGCCAAGGAAGATCAGTACCAGCGTGAGCAGGAACGGCGTGTAGTGCGCGTTGCGTGCCACCGCTTTGAGCAACCCGTAGAAGGTCACCAGCACCAGCAGCGGCACCGGCATGAACCATATCAGGTTGGGCATGCTGAACCAGCGGTCGGCAATCTGCGGGTAGGCGATGGGCGTCCACAGGCTGACGATACCGATCACCACCAGCAGCACCAGCGCCAGCGGCCGGGCCATATCGTGCATCTTCTGCTGCAGCGGCCCTTCGGTCTTCATGATCAGCCAGGTACAACCCAGCAAGGTGTAGGCCACGATCAACCCCAGCCCGCAGAACAGGCTGAATGGGGTCAGCCAGTCCAGGGTGCCACCGGCAAAATGCCGGTCGACCACCTTGAACCCCTCCAGGAACGCGCCCAGCGCCACACCCTGGAAGAAGGTGGCGATCAGTGAACCCCAGATGAAAGCCTTGTCCCAGATGTGCCGCTTGTCGGCCTTGGCCTTGAAGCGAAACTCGAAGGCCACGCCCCGGAAAATCAGGCCGATCAGCATCAGGATCAGGGGCAGGTACAGGGCCTCGAGGACCACGGCATAGGCCATCGGGAAGGCCCCGAACAGTCCGGCACCGCCCAGGACCAACCAGGTTTCGTTGCCGTCCCATACCGGCGCGACAGTGTTCATCATGACATCACGGTCCTGCTCGCCCTTGACGAAGGGGAAGAGCATGCCGATCCCCAGGTCGAATCCGTCCATCACCACGTACATCATGACGCCGAAGATGATGATCACGGCCCAGATCAGTGGAAGGTCGATACCCATGGTTCAGTTCCCCTCGTTCAGGCTGGCAGAGGTGGCCTCGCGGCCATCATCGGCAGCGGACAAAGGCCGTGCCGGCGTGCGTTTCTGGCCTGGGCCTCCCGGTGTGTGCTCGTCACCCTCGCCGGTCTGCGGCCCTTTGCGCACCAGGCGCATCATGTAGCCAAGGCCGGTGCCAAACAGGGCGAAGTACACCACCACGAACGCCACAAGGGTGAAGCCGAGCTGGGCGTAGCTGTGGTTGGAAACACCGTCCGCCGTGCGCATCAGGCCGTACACCACCCAGGGCTGGCGGCCAATTTCGGTGGTGAACCAGCCGGCCAGCAACGCGACCAGCCCGGATGGGCCCATCCACAGGGCCACATGCAGGAACGGGCGTGAACTGTACAGCGTGCCGCGTTTGCGCAACCACAGGCTCCACAGGCCAACGAAGATCATCAGGAAACCAAGCCCGACCATGATCCGGAACGACCAGAACACAATGGTCGAATTAGGCCGGTCCTCGGGCGGAAACTCCTTCATCGCCGGCACCTGCTTGTCCAGGCTATGAGTCAGGATCAGGCTACCGAGCGCCGGGATCTCGATCTTGAACCTGGTAGTCTCGGCCTCCATGTCGGGAATGCCGAACAGGATCAGCGGCGTCGGCTCACCGGGCACGTTCTCCCAGTGGCCTTCGATCGCAGCAATTTTCACCGGCTGGTGCTTGAGAGTATTGAGGCCGTGGAAATCGCCGATCACTGCCTGAATCGGGGCGACGATCAGTGCCATCCACATGGCCATCGACAGCATCTTGCGTACAGCCGGGTTGTCACGCCCGCGCAGCAGGTGCCAGGCCGCCGAGGCACCGACGAAGAACGCGGTGGACACGAACGCGGCAGTGGCCATGTGCATCAGGCGGTAGGGGAAGGAGGGGTTGAACACCACCGCAAACCAGTCCACCGGCACCACCCGACCATCGATGATCTCGTGACCTTGCGGGGTTTGCATCCAGCTGTTGGAGGCGAGAATCCAGAAGGTCGAGACCAGCGTACCGAGCGCTACCATCACCGTGGAGAAGAAGTGCAGACCACGGCCGACGCGGTTCCAGCCAAACAGCATGACGCCCAGGAAACCGGCCTCGAGGAAGAACGCAGTCAGTACTTCGTAGGTGAGTAGCGGGCCGGTAACGGCGCCGGCAAAGTCGGAGAAGCGGCTCCAGTTGGTGCCGAACTGGTAGGCCATGACCAGGCCGGAGACGACGCCCATGCCGAAGTTGACGGCGAAGATCTTCGACCAGAAGTGATAGAGGTCACGGTAGACCTGGTTGTGGGTCCGCAGCCATAGGCCTTCGAGGACTGCCAGGTAGCTGGCCAGGCCAATGGTGATGGCCGGGAACAGGATGTGGAACGACACGGTAAAGGCAAACTGCATTCGGGCGAGCTCTAAGGCCTCTATTCCGAACATGGTGCTTCCTCTTCAGATAATCCGGCGTCCGGGCTTGTGGCCCCAGTCGCCCACTGCCCCCACTGGGTCGAGTACGGCGTGTTGGAATTGTTCTGTTCGATCGCAGGGATTCCGGCCAGACGGCCAATTCATTGATCTGGAACGATTGACCCAGATCAATGAATGCTAGGAAGCATAGTCCCGAATGGCCTGGTGGGCCGTGTGGTGGATTGCCGCGTGACCTGTTGCCTCACCCTCTTTGATTAGCAGTGGAAAAGTGCCGACCTGAGCAAACAGTAACCGTTTGTTACAAACAGATGATACGCTGCGCACCCCTCTACTGCGCCGAGGCCCCTGGTTTCCGATGTCCGATTCCGCACCGCAGTTGTTGCGTCACCATCGTCCTTTTCTGGCCTTCTGGCTGGCTCGCGTGTTCACCGCCAGCGGCTTCCAGATGCTCACCGTGGCCATCGGCTGGCACCTCTACCAATTGACCGGCAACGTACTGGACCTGGGCCTGGTCGGCCTGGTCGAGTTCGCCCCACGGGTGCTGTTCATGCTGCACACCGGCCATGTCGCCGACCGCTATGACAGGCGCAAGGTCGCCGCCCTGTGCCAGAGCCTTCAGGGGCTGATTGCCCTGGCGCTGGCGGTGGGCAGTGCCACCGACAACGTCACCCGCGAACTGATCTTTGCCCTGGCCTTCCTGCTCGGCGCCAGCCGCTCATTCGAAATGCCGGCAACCCAGGCGCTGTTGCCCAATGTGGTACCGGCCGGGCTGTTCCCGCGGGCAGTGGCGGCGTCGGCCTCGGCCACCCAGTCGGCGACCATCGTGGCGCCGGCGGTGGGCGGTTTCCTGTATGCCTTTGGCAGCATGTGGGTGTACGGCCCGACGGTGGCCTTGTACGCCATTGCCTGCGTGCTGACCCTGAGCCTGCAGGCGCGCGGCCAGGTCGCCCAGCGCGGGCGCGCCAGCATCGAATCGCTGCTGGCTGGCATCCGTTTCATTCGCAGCCGGCCCGACATCCTCGGCGCCATCTCGCTGGACCTGTTCGCCGTATTGTTGGGCGGGGCCACCGCGTTGCTGCCGGTATTTGCCAAAGACATCCTGCTGACCGGGCCGATGGGCCTTGGCCTGTTGCGCTCCGCGCCAGCGGTGGGGGCGTTGCTGATGTCGCTCTGGCTGGCGCGCTTCCCGTTCCAGCGCAACGTCGGGCGGACGATGTTCACTGCGGTCGGGGTGTTCGGCGTGGCGACCATCGCCTTCGGCCTGTCGACCTCGTTCTGGTTCTCGCTGGCGGTACTGGTGGTACTGGGTGCGGCAGACATGATCAGCATGGTCATTCGCAGCTCGTTCGTGCAGCTGGAGACACCGGATGAAATGCGTGGGCGGGTGAGCGCAGTGAACGGCCTGTTCATCGGTGCCTCGAACCAGCTCGGTGAGTTCGAATCGGGGGTGACCGCGCACTGGTTTGGTACAGTGCCGGCGGTAGTGCTGGGCGGGGTGGGCACCTTGGTGGTGACCGGGGTGTGGATAAAACTGTTCCCTACCCTGGCCAAGCGGGATCGGTTGCATAACGGGTGATGGGTCACCTGTGCCCGCCGCTTCGCGGGCAAGCCCGCGCCTACAGGGGGCGTACCCCGCGCAGGGCCAGAAAAACCCATTCCCCAACGGCCATAGGCCCCCGCCATGCATGCTGGTATGATGCGCGGCTTTTTTCCTCCCCACACAAAACCACAGCATCCGGTACGGTCTGTGCTTTGCTGATGGGGTCGATACATTCATGGCGCCGGGGGCGCCTTGGGGAGCGGGCATGCTGGAAAGGCTGTTTCAACTAAGAGCACACAACACCAACGTGCGCACCGAGATTCTCGCGGGCGTCACCACCTTCCTGGCCATGGCCTACATCCTGTTCGTCAATCCGAGCATCCTCGGCGAGACCGGCATGGACAAGGGCGCGATCTTCGTCGCCACCTGCCTGGCAGCCGCCATCGGCTCCGCCACCATGGGCCTGATTGCCAACTACCCGATCGCCCTGGCACCGGGCATGGGCCTGAACGCGTTCTTCACCTACACCGTAGTACTGCACATGGGCCACACCTGGCAGGTGGCACTGGGTGCCGTGTTCCTGTCAGCAGTGATGTTCTTCCTGCTGTCGATCTTCCGCATCCGCGAGTGGATCGTGAACAGCATTCCGCTGCCGCTGCGTTCGGCGATTGCCGCCGGCATCGGCCTGTTCCTGGCATTGATCGCCCTGCATAACGCCGGCATCGTCGTCGATAACCCAGCCACTTTGGTGGGCATGGGCGACCTCAAGCAGCCTTCGGTGATTCTCGCCACACTGGGCTTCTTCCTGATCGTCGGCCTTGAGTCGCTGAAAGTTCGCGGCGCGGTGCTGATCGGCATCCTGGCCGTCACCGTCGCATCGATCGCCATGGGCGTCACGCCGTTCGGCGGGATCGTGTCGATGCCACCTTCATTGGCACCCACCTTCCTGCAGCTGGACATCGCCGGTGCCCTCGATGTGGGCCTGATCAGCGTGATCTTCGCGTTCCTGTTCGTCGACCTGTTCGACAACTCCGGCACACTGATCGCCGTGGCCAAGCGCGCCGGCCTGATGGGCAAGGACGGCCACATGCCGAAGATGGGCCGCGCCCTGATCGCCGACAGCACCGCCGCCATGGCCGGCTCCCTGCTGGGCACCTCGACCACCACCAGCTATATCGAGTCCGCTGCGGGCGTGAGCGCCGGTGGCCGCACCGGCCTGACGGCCATTGTGGTTGCCGTGCTGTTCCTGCTGGCGCTGTTCTTCGCCCCACTGGCCGGTAGCGTGCCCGCCTTCGCCACCGCTCCGGCGCTGCTGTTCGTCGCGGTACTGATGGCCTCGGGCCTGGCGGAAATAAACTGGGACGACGTCACCGAAGCCGCACCGGTGGTGGTAACTGCCTTGGCCATGCCGCTGACGTACTCGATCGCCAATGGTATCGCCTTCGGCTTCATCGCCTGGACCGCCGTCAAGCTGATCTCGGGCCGCCACCGCGAACTGAACTCGGCGCTGGTGATCCTTTCCATCCTGTTCGTCATCAAGCTAGGCTGGTTCAACGCATGAGTGCTGCTTTCGACCCCTCCTCCTACGCCACCCAGCTGGATGCCAAAGTGGCCCGGCTGCGCGAGCTGCTGGCACCGTTCGGCGCGCCGGAACCGGCTGTTTTCGACTCACCGCGCGAGCATTACCGCCTGCGCGCCGAGTTCCGCCTGTGGCGCGAGGATGGCCAGCGCCACTACGCCATGTTCGCCCCGGGCGAGAAGCACAAGGCAATCCTGATCGACGATTTCCCCATTGCCAGCGAACGCATCAACGCGTTGATGCCACGCCTGAAGGCAGCCTGGCAGGCCAGCGAAGAACTGGGCAACCGCCTGTTCCAGGTGGAGTTCCTCACCACGCTGGCTGGCGATGCGATGATCACGATGTGCTATCACCGCCCGCTGGACGAGGCCTGGGAAGTGGAAGCACGGCAACTGGCTGAAGCGCTGGGGGTGAGCGTCATCGGCCGCTCCAAGGGCAAACGCCTGGTTATCGGCCGCGACTACGCAGTGGAAAAACTCGATGTGGCTGGCCGCGTGTTCAGTTACCGCCAGCCGGAGGGTGCGTTCACCCAGCCCAACGGCGCAGTGAACCAGAAGATGCTCAGCTGGGCCTTCGAGGCCATTGGCGAGCGTGAGGATGACCTGCTGGAGCTGTATTGCGGCAACGGTAACTTCACCCTGCCGCTGGCCACGCGCGTACGCCAGGTGCTGGCCACCGAAATCAGCAAGACGTCGGTCAATGCCGCACTGAGCAACCTTGACGAAAACGCTGTGGATAACGTGCGGCTGGTACGTTTGTCGGCAGAGGAGCTGACCCAGGCACTGAATGAAGTGCGGCCGTTCCGGCGCCTGGAAGGCATCGACCTGAAGAGTTATCAGTTCGGTACAGTGTTCGTCGACCCACCGCGTGCGGGGATGGACCCGGATACCTGCGAGCTGACCCGTCGTTTCGAGCGCATTCTGTACATCTCGTGCAACCCGGAAACGCTGGCAGCGAACATTGCCCAGTTGCAGGACACCCACCGCATCGAGCGCTGTGCATTGTTTGACCAGTTCCCGTATACCCACCATATGGAGAGTGGGGTTCTGCTGGTTCGGCGCTGATCGTTGTATCGCCGGGGCTGCTTTGCAGCCCATTCGCGGGCAAGCCCGCTCCCACATTGATCGGCGTCGGTGTACGCAGATCGTTGTAGGAGCGGGCTTGCCCGCGAATGGGCCGCATAGCGGCCCCAAGCTTCACCTCAGAAGTCGAAGAAAACGGTCTCCCCTTCCCCCTGAATACGGATATCAAAGCGGTACGCCGTCTTCCCATCCACTTCACAACGCTTGGCAATCAAGGTTTCACGCCGCTGCGGCTGCTCGATCAGGTTGAGCACCGGGCACTTGGCGTTGGCCTGGGCCTCATCATCGAAATACAGGCGCGTGTGCAGGTGGATGTTGATGCCACGGGCAAACAGGCTGATGTTGATGTGCGGCGCCATCGGCACGCCAGCAGCGTTGTTCACCACACCCGGCTTGACCGTTTGCAGCGTCCACTCACCGGCATCGAAGGTGGTAGCCGTGCGGCCAAAGCTGTTGAAGGCGTTTTCCAGGTTGTAGGCATCCTGGTACTCACCGTTGGCGTCGGCCTGCCACACTTCCAGGAACGAGTCGCGCACCAGGTGGCCGTTTCCGTCGTATACGTGGCCGATCAGCAGAATGTGCTCGCCCGGGGCGTCTGGCTTGGCCAGGCAGTTCCAGATTTCCTGGTCGCGGGTCGGGTTGCCGGCGGCTTCCAGGGCCAGGCCGATGTGCACGTAGGGGCCGGCAGTCTGCGAAGGGGTTTCCGGCAGCAGTTCGATTGGCATGGCGGGGTCCTCAGCAGTTTTCGAAGTGGGTCTTGCGCTGGCCGCGCAGCACGATGTCGAAGCGGTAGGCCAGGCAGTCCATCGGGTTGGCGTTGCTCATGTCGAGCTTGGCGATCAACTGCTGCACGGCTTGCGGGTTGGCGATCGACTTGACGATCGGGCACATCGGGATCAGCGGGTCACCTTCGAAGTACAACTGGGTGATCAGCTTGGTGGCGATCGATGGGCCGCTGATGGCGAAGTGGATATGCGCCGGGCGCCAGTCGTTCGGGCCGTTGCGCCATGGGTACGGGCCCGGCTTGATGGTGCGGAAGCTGTAATAGCCGTCACGGTCGGTCAGGCACCGGCCAACACCACCGAAGTTCGGGTCCAGCGGCGCCAGGTAGCGGTCGTTCTTGTGGCGATAGCGGCCGCCGGCGTTGGCTTGCCACATCTCCACCAGAGTGTTCGGCACAGGCTTGCCGTACTGGTCGACGACACGGCCGGCGACGATGATGCGCTCGCCAATGGGCAGGCCACCGTTATTGAAGTTCAGCAGCAGGTCATGGTCGTGGGCGCCGAAGCCCAGATGGGAAAAGTCCGGACCAGTGGTTTCGCTGATCGACTGCGGAATGCTGACCAGTGCCTGGCGCGGCGAGCGGGCAACGGAGGTCTTGTAGTCAGGCGTAAGGGCTTTAGGGTGCCAGTTGCGATCACGGATCACGAAGCGGCTGTTGTCCTGGGCGGGCATGCCGGTTTCCTCTCTTGGAATTGTGAGAACGCCTGGGCGTGGCAGGCGGACTTGCAGTTTCCGGCAGGTCGCGCGCGATGAATATTGAAATCGACCACCTCATACATAACCAAATGGTTATGGCTTAACACCTTTGCCTGACACCTGCCGCTTTCCTGAACTAATCTTTGACTTCTTGTTTCACGCTCGGGAGAGCATTCATGGAATGGCGAAAAGGCCGACGCAGCGACAACGTGGTCGATGCTCGGGGCGAAGGTGGCGGTGGCGGCATGCGCTTCGGCGGCGGCAAGGGGCTGGGGCTCGGGGCGATTCTGCTGATCGTCGGCATCGGCTGGCTCACCGGGCAGGACCCGCTGCAGATTCTTGGCCAGCTCACCGGCCAGCTGGAGCAACAGCAAACGGCCCCCAGTGGTACAAGCGCCAAGGCCCCCCCGGCCAACGACCAGCAGGCCGAGTTCGTCGCCTCGATTCTGGGCGACACCGAGGACACCTGGAAAGCCCTGTTCGCCCAGGCCGGCAAACAATACCGTGACCCCAAACTGGTCCTGTTCAGTGGCCAGGTCAATTCGGCCTGTGGTTTTGCCTCGGCAGCGGTCGGGCCGTTCTATTGCCCGGCGGACCAGCGGGTGTACCTGGACATGTCGTTCTTCCGCGAAATGGAAACCCGCTTCGCTGCAGCGGGCGACTTCGCCCAGGCCTACGTAATAGCTCACGAAATCGGTCACCATGTGCAGACCCTGCTGGGCGTTTCGGCCAAGATCGATGCCGCACGACGCGCCGGCCAGCGCATGGAGGGCGACAACGGCCTGTTGGTGCGCCAGGAGTTGCAGGCTGACTGCCTGGCCGGGGTATGGGCCTACCAGGCGCAGAAACGCCTGAACTGGCTGGAGCCAGGCGATGTCGAGGAAGCGCTGAATGCGGCCAATGCCATTGGCGACGACCGCCTGCAGCAGCAAGGCCGCGGCCGCGTAGTGCCGGACTCGTTCACCCATGGTACTTCCGCGCAGCGGGTGCGTTGGTTCAAGATCGGGTTTGCCGAAGGTGAAGTGAACCGCTGCGACACCTTCAGCGCACGCACCCTCTGATCCCGGGCCCAACAGGGACCAAGTGAGACCATCTGCTGATATTTTGCTGAAAAAGCGTTTCAGCTTCCCCGATCACGGCCGATAACCCCTGCACGAATCAGCGGGCATCCAGAACAACAACGCCTGGCGATCGAAGATCAAGAGAGCGAAATCAACTTCTGGAGAGCGTGCATGAACAGCTGGTTCGCCAACATCAGCGTCAACCTTAAACTCGGCCTGGGCTTCGGCCTGGTGCTGGTCCTCACTGGCCTGCTGGCCCTCACCGGCTGGACCAGCCTGGGCAGCCTGATCGACCGTAGCAACTGGATGGGCGATATTGGCCAGTTGAACAAGGACCTCACCGATCTGCGCATTGCGCGCCTGCAGTACATGATCGCCAACGGCGACGATACCGCCGCCGCCAACACCCTGGCCAAGCTGGACGCATTCAGCAAGCAGCAAGCCTACCTGGCCACCACCTTCAAAAGCCCGGAGAACGTCAAGCTGCTGGGTGAGCTGGGCGATACCATCAGTGCCTACAAGCTGTCGCTGAACAAGATGCGCCAGGGCTACGACGCCACCCGCGCAGCGCGCGTTTCCATGGACAGCTCGGCCATCCGCGCCGACCAGGCCATGGATGCGCTCAGCCGGGAGGTGATGGCTCGCCCCGAGGCTGACAGCGTGCGCCTGGCCCAGTACCAGCTGATCAGCAAGGCCCGCCAGCAACTGCTGCAGGTACGCATCGATGTGCGTGGCTACATCGCCGACAACAGCAGCGCCAACGAGCAGGCCGCCTTGCGCCAGCTGGATGCAGCACTGGCCGATACCGACAACCTCAAGCGCCAGCTGCCCAGCGAAGATGCGCGCCTGCAACAGTTCGAAAACGCAGTACTGGCCTATCGTGACGCCGTACGCCAGTTCCGCGACGCGGTTGCCAACATCACCACCTCGCGTGCCGAAATGACCGTGCAGGGTGCCGACATCGTCAAGCGCAGCGACGCGTTGTACCAGATCCAGCTGGAGCGCCGTGACATCGAGAGCACCCAGGCCCGCAGCCTGCAGGCCATCGCCACACTGCTGGCGCTGCTGGTCGGCGTGCTGGCGGCGGTGCTGATCACCCGCCAGATCACGCGCCCGTTGCAAGACACCCTGGTGGCCGTGGAAAAAATCGCCAGTGGCGACCTTACCCAGCACATGCGCGTCACCCGCCGTGACGAACTGGGCGTGCTGCAGCAAGGCATCGCGCGCATGGGCACCACCCTGCGCGAGCTGATCAGCGGCATCCGCGATGGTGTCACCCAGATTGCCAGCGCCGCCGAAGAGCTGTCGGCAGTCACCGAACAGACCAGCGCAGGCGCCAACAGCCAGAAAGTCGAGACCGACCAGGTGGCCACCGCCATGCACGAAATGGCCGCTACCGTTCAGGAAGTGGCGCGCAATGCCGAGCAGGCCTCACATGCAGCCACCGGAGCCGATGACGAAGCCCGTGCCGGCGACCGCGTGGTGGGCGAAGCGATTGGCCAGATCGAACGCCTGGCCGAAGACATGCACCGCTCCACCGAGGCCATGAACCTGCTGCAGCAGGAAAGCCAGAAAATTGGCAGCGTGATGGACGTGATCAAGTCGGTGGCCGAACAGACCAACCTGCTGGCGCTCAACGCAGCGATCGAGGCGGCGCGTGCCGGCGAGGCAGGCCGTGGCTTTGCCGTGGTTGCCGACGAAGTGCGCGGCCTGGCCCAACGCACGCAGAAGTCTACCGAAGAGATCGAAGAGCTGATTGCCAGCCTGCAGCACGGTACCCAGCAAGTGGCGAATGCCATGCAGGGCAGCCGTGCCCTGACCGACAGCAGCGTCGAACTGGCGCGAAAGGCCGGGTCATCGCTGGAGAGCATCACCAGTACGGTATCGAGCATCCAGTCGATGAACCAGCAGATTGCTGCGGCGGCAGAGCAACAGAGTGCGGTGGCTGAAGAGATCAGCCGAAGCATCCTGAATGTGCGTGATGTTTCGGAGCAAACCGCAGCAGCCAGTGACGAGACGGCAGCGTCGAGTGTGGAGCTGGCGCGGTTGGGTGGGCAGTTGCAGACACTGGTCAGCCAGTTCCGCGTCTGACCGTTGGCACCTGGGGCCGCTTTGCGGCCCTTTCGCGATTCAAGGCCGCACCCCACATTGATCGACGTACGCAGGTCCTCGTGGGAGCGGCCTTGTGTCGCGATAGGAGGGCAAAGCCCTCCCGGCGTTCTGACAGGTACTACTTGACGATCATCCCCACCCCACGCCCACGTGGGTCGGAAGCGGTCTCAAGCTTCGCCCCATCGACGCGGATCGCCTGGATGTCGCCCATCTCCCAGCCCTGGTCCTCCAGCACATAGCCCATCTTCTTCAGCTCATCAGCTACCGGCCCGGTCAGTGGCGCATAGCTGTCGAAGTAGATGGTGTCCTTGGGCAGCAACTGATGGTGCACGCGCTGCGCCGCCACCGCCTTGTCCAGCGGCATGCCGTAGTCGTACAGGTTGTTCATCACCTGGAAGATCGAGGTAAAGATCCGTGAACCACCCGGGGTACCGATAACCAGCTCGACCTTGCCATCGCGGGTCATCAGGCTGGGGCTCATCGACGACAGCATGCGCTTGCCCGGTTCGATCGCGTTGGCATCACCGCCGACCACGCCAAAGGCGTTCGCCGCCCCCGGCTTGGCGCTGAAATCATCCATCTCGTCGTTGAGCAAGAAACCGGCGCCCTTCACCACCACACCACTGCCGTAGTCGAGGTTGAGGGTGTAGGTATTGCTGACCGCGTTGCCCTGCTTGTCGACGATCGAGAAATGCGTGGTCTGGTGCGGTTCAAGGCCCGGCTTGACCTTGTCGGTGTCGGAAATGGCCTTCGGGTTGACCTGAGCTGCGCGCTTGGCCAGGTAATCCTTGGCCACCAGCTGGTCCACCGGCACCTTGGTGAAGGCCGGGTCGCCCAGGTAATCGGCGCGGTCGGCGAACACCCGCTTTTCGATCTCGGCCAACAGGTGGATGTATTGCGCCGAGTTATGCGCCACCCCTTTGAAGTCGGCCGCGCGGTCTTCCTTGATGCCCAGCAACTGGGCCAGCGCCACACCGCCCGAGCTCGGCGGTGGCGCGGTATACACCACATTGCCACGCCAGCTCACGGCCATCGGTTCACGCCATACCGCCTTGTAATCCTTCAGGTCTTCTTTGGTAATCAGGCCTTTGTCAGCCTGCATCTGCGCCACCAGCAAATCGGCGGTCTTGCCTTGATAGAACTCGCTCACGCCCTTGTCGGCTATGCGCTCCAGGGTCTGGGCCATTTCCGGCTGCTTGAACAGCTCGCCGACCTTCATGTTGCCGAAGTAATCGTTGAAGTTGGTCGCCGTCTTGAACATGCCTTGGGCATCGTTGCGGTACTGGTACTGCTTTTCCGCCACCTTGAAGCCGTTTTTCGCATAGCCGATGGCCGGGGTCAGCAACTCGCTCCAGGGCAGCTTGCCGAACTTCTGGTGCGCCTCCCACAGGCCCATTACCGTACCGGGTACGCCTGCGGCGCGTGCCCCGACCAGGCTGAGGTTCTCGATGACCTCGCCCTTGTCGTCCAGGTACATGTTGCGCGTGGCGGCCTTGGGCGCGACTTCGCGGTAGTCGAGGAAGTAAGGCTTGCCATCGACGAACAGGGTCATGAAGCCGCCACCGCCGATATTACCGGCCTCTGGGTAAGTCACCGCCAGGGTAAAGGCGGTCGCCACTGCCGCGTCCACCGCGTTGCCGCCCTTTTTCAGAATATCGGCGGCCACCTGTGCGCCATATTGATCGGGGGCGGCCACCGCGCCGCCCTCCAGGGTGGCGGCGTAAACCGAGGAACAGCTCAGGATCGCGGCTGCGAGAGCCAGGTACTGGAACGGGACAATACGCATGACACTTCCTTGGTGTTGTTTTTGTTGAGCAGTCAGTAAGGCCGAAGCGCTTCGACTGTGCAATCAACCGTCGGAAGTTTCGCCGCCTGTGGACAGGATTTGTCGCGATCAGGCAACTCAGCAGGCGTACATCGCCAGCTTGCGCTGGATGAAATCCAGGAAGCACTGGATGCGCAGCGCCAACTGGGTGTTGCGGTAATACACCGCGTGGATCGGCTGACGGTAGCCATTGTTGGCCTCGCTCAGCAGCACCTGCAGGCGCCCTGTGCGGATATCTTCGTGGGTCATGAAGTGCGACAGGCTGACGATGCCCTCCCCGGCCAACGCCAGCTGGCGCAGGGTTTCGCCGCTGGAAGCGACCAGCGTCGGGCGGATGCTCCAGCGATCGCCCTGAGCGTGGCGTAGCGGCCAGTGATTGAGCGACTCAGGTTGGCTGAAGCCGAGCAGACAGTGGTTGGCCAGGTCCTCGACCTGCCGTGGCGTGCCGTGCTGCTCCAGGTAGGCCGGACTGGCCAGCACCTGCACCGGACTGCAACCCAGGCTGCGCGCGTGCAGGCTGGAGTCGGCCAGCTCTCCGATGCGTATCGCCACATCAGTGCTCTGCTCCAGCAGGTCGATGATCAGGTCGTCGGTGTTGAGCTCCAGTTCGATGCCTGGGTACTGGCGGCGGAACTCGCCGATCCAGGGCAGGATGGCATGCAGCATGAACGGCGCAGCGGCATTGATGCGCAATCGCCCGGTCGGGGTCTGGCGGTTCATCGACAGACGCTCTTCCATCTCGTCCATCTGCTGCAGGATCAGCCGCGCGCGCTCAAGAAAGTAGCGCCCCTCTTCGGTAAGGTCCATGCGCCGGGTGGTGCGGTTGACCAGCGTGGTGCCCAGCTTGCCCTCCAGACGCGACAAGGTGCGGCTGACGGCAGACGGGGTCTGGCCCATCTGCTCGGCAGCAGCGGAAATCGAGCCGCAGTCGATGACGGCGACGAATACCTGGAGTTCTTCGGATCGGGTTTTCACATCAGGGCCTGTGGTTGGTCTGTGCAAGGATTAGATAACCGCTTGTCGAGGCCAAGTCCAGCAGCGCCTGTACGGGCCTCTTCGCGGGCTTGCCCGCTCCCACAAGTACTGCAAAGTCCTTGAAACCTGCGTAATACCTGTGGGAGCGGGCAAGCCCGCGAAGAGGCCGGTACAGACATAAAATTACTGTGCCTTGCCAAACACCTTGTCCAGATGGGCCTCATAAGCTGCCAACGCCGCCGGCACATCCGGGCGCTTCATCACATCCACAGCCAGGAAGGTCGGCAGGCCGGTCATGCCCAGGAACTGGTTGGCCTTGTGGAACGGGAAATACACGGCATCCACCCCTTTGCCTTCAAAGAAATCGCTCGGGTCATCGAACGCCTGCTGCGGCGCGTTCCAGGTCAGCGACAACATGTATTGCTTGCCGTGCACCAGACCACCGCTGCCGTATTTCTGCGAGTGGTCAGAACGGGTACGACCGTCATTGGCATACAGGCTGCCGTGACCGGCAGTGAACACCTCGTCGATGTACTTCTTCACGGTCCACGGCGCGCCCATCCACCAGCCGGGCATCTGATAGACCACCACATCGGCCCAGAGGAATTTCTCCACCTCTTCCTGGGCATCGTAGCCGCCGTCGATGAACGTCTGGCGCACATCGAAACCGGCGCGGTCCAGGTGAGCGATGGCCGCTTCGTGCAAGGTCGCGTTGAGGCGGCCTTCGGAGTGAGCGAACTGTTTACCACCATTGAGCAGAAGGATCTTTTTCATGCTGGCCTCCACGGCCGAATCAAAAATTGATGCCGGCAGGTTAGAGGCTCGCGGGGGCGGGATACAGCGGTGACGGGGCAAAATACAATTGACCAGAAGTCACGAATGAGCGATGCATTATTGCCGTAGAATCGACTCACCACCCATCACCGAGTAGCGCCCCATGAGTGAGCCGTTCGCCTTTATCCTCAAAGCCAAGACCCGCCCGGAAATGGCTGATGCGTTTGAAAACCTGTTGCGTCCCTACGTCGAGCCAAGCCGCCAGGAACCCGGCTGCATCGAGTACCACATGCTGCGCGACCAGCAGGACCCGAGCCTGTTTGTGTTCTTCGAAGTGTGGGCCGACAAGGCCGCGCTGGACGTGCACTCGGCCCTCCCGCACATGGCCGCCTTCTTCGAAAGCCGCATGGATTACCTGGAGCGCGATTTCGATATCCAGAGGGTCGACATGCTCAGCGCTTCGTCCGCTAGCCGTTGATCAGCAGGTGGCCGCCGAGGGCGGCCAGGCCGATGAAAAAGCAACGCTTGAACAGCAGCGCGCTGATCCGCTGACGCAGCCACTGGCCCGCCAGCATGCCGAGCAAGGCCGGCGCCAGCATCAGCAGCGACGCCCCCAGCGCCTGGCCACCCAAGGCATCCTGCCCGGCCAGGCCTAGGGCCAAGGCCAGGGTCGAGACCGTGAACGACAGGCCCAGGGCCTGGATCATCTGCTCGCGGCTCAAGCCCAGGCTCTGCAGGTAAGGCACCGCTGGCATCACGAACACTCCGGTCGACGCGGTGACCACACCCGTGACCAGCCCGCAAAGCGGTCCCAGCCAGCGCTCGTGTCCCGGGGCTACCTGCAAGCCCGGGCCGACCAACCCATACAACGCATAGACCAGCAAGGCGCCCCCCAGCGCGTGCGCAGCCCAGGGGCCACTGTTGATTCCCAGCCAGGCGCTGCCCAGCAAGGTGCCGACAAAAATCAATGCCAGCATCGGCCCCAGGCGGACCAACAACCCTCGCAGATGCCCGCCGCTGGCCAGCTGCCACAGGTTGGTGAGTGTCGAGGGCACGATCAACAACGCGGCAGCCTGCGCCGGTGGCATAGCCAGGCCCAACAGGCCCATGGCAATGGTCGGCAGGCCCAGGCCGATGACCCCCTTCACTGCGCCAGCCAGCAGAAAGGTCAGTACAACCAGCAACGAGAGTGCCGGGCCAATGTTCTGGTAGAAAGCAAGCAAGGTCGTCATGGGTCGATGATGCCGTGCCCCGGGCGACGTGAGAATCTGCCATATACTCAGCCAGCCTCTTGCCAGGAAAGAGCCATATGCATTTCGACCTGATCGACCTCAAGCTGTTCCAGCACACCCTGGAGTGCGGCAACATTACCGCCGGCGCCAGCCGCAGCCATCTGTCGCTGCCGGCAGCCAGTGCGCGCATTCGCGCCATGGAAGCATCGCTGGGCATTCCCTTGCTGGAACGTAACCGCCGTGGCGTACAACCAACGCCGGCTGGCCAGGCACTCTTGCAGCATGCACGGCTGATAACGCAGCAGGTCGAACGCCTGCAGTTCGACCTGGGCCAATACGCGCAAGGGCAGCAAGGCCAGGTGCGCCTGCTGTGCAACACCGCAGCGCTGACCGAATACCTGCCCGAACTGCTGGCCAGCTACCTGGCTGAGAACCCGGGCGTCAGCGTGGATGTGCAAGAGCTGCCGAGTTTGCGCATCGTGCAGGCAATTACCCAAGGCATGGCCGACCTGGGCATCGTGTCCACAGCCGCCCCCAGCGAGCACCTGCAGACCCGGCCGTTTCGAGACGACCCGCTGGTGCTGGTGACGCCACAGGGCCACCCCCTGGCCAGTGCGCTGGCGCCAAGCTTCGTCGACAGCCTGGCCCATGGCTATGTCGGCCTGGGGGCCGGCAGTGCATTGGGGTTGTACCTTGAAGAGCAAGCGCTGCACGAGGGGCAGCGCATGCAGGTTCGGGTGCGTGCGGAGGGGTTTGATGGGGTGATCCGCATGGTCGCGGGCGGGGCCGGAATCGGGGTGGTGCCGCTGGCAGCAGTACAGCGCTGGCAAGGCATGCTGCCGTTGCACTGGGTGGCGCTGCAGGAGCCATGGGCCAACCGCCGGTTGCTGGTGTGCGCGCGGGATTTTGCGGCATTACCAGGCTATGCCGCAGAACTGGTAGCCACCTTTACCGGCTGATGCGCAAGGGCGCACACCACTGTCGAGGTAAACCGCCTGCCATAGCGCGGCCAGACACCTGGACGTCGAGCCCAGGCAACTGCGGCTCGGCCGTTGGGCCTATGGTGACCCGTCATTCAGCCAGTCACCAGGAGTTGTGCCATGTCCGATTTCATCACCGTCCTGCGCGAAACCTGCCCGACGCCGGTCGTGGACGCCACCAAGTGGAAGCGCATCGGCGGCGATCCGCACACCGTCAACCTCAATGCCTACCTGTCGGCCGACGGCAGCAAAATCATGGGCACCTGGATCTGCACCCCAGGCAAGTTCGAGGTCAACTACGATAAATGGGAGTTCTGCCACTTCCTCGATGGCTACTGCATCATCACCCCGGAAGGCGAAGAGCCCAAGCACCTGAAAGCGGGTGATGTGTTCGTGATCGAACCGGGCATGAAAGGTACGTGGGAAGTGGTCGAGACTGTACGTAAGTATTTCGTCTTCGCCTGACTTGCAGGCGCGGGTTTACCTGCTAATGCGGCGGTGAGGCTTCTGTCGCATTCGCGGGTGAACCCGCTCCTACTACGGCCGCGCACTACCTGTAAGCGTGGACAAAAAATATCGCGGAGCAGACGCCCTTCCCTCTGGTGCGCAGTTACAGAGGGAAGGCCACCTGGCCCGCGATGAAGTCCACCTCTTGCATCAATCCTTCTTGCGATAACCCTCGACGATGGCCGAGAAGTCCTTGCCACCCTCGCCTCGCAGGCTCATGGCCTGGTACAACTGCTGGGCAACGGCACCGAGAATCACCGGTTGGTGTGCCTGGCGTGCCGCTTCGGTGGCCAGCCCCAGGTCCTTGAGCATGAGTTCGGCGCCAAAGCCACCGGTGTAACCACGCGATGCCGGAGCGGTTTCGATGATGCCCGGCCACGGGTTGTAGGTATCCGAACTCCAGCAACGCCCGGTCGAACTGTTGATGATGCCGGCCAGCACCTTGGTATCGATGCCCAACGCGTTACCCAGGGCCATGGCCTCGGACACGCCGATCATCGAAATGCCTAGCAGCAGGTTGTTGCAGATCTTGGCGATCTGGCCGGTACCGACTTCCCCGCAGTGCACGATGTTGCGGCCCATCTGCTCCAGTACCGGCTTGAGGCTGGCGAACAACTCGGTACTGGCGCCGACCATGAACGTCAGGGTGCCGGCCGCCGCGCCGCCAGTACCACCGGAAACCGGCGCATCCCCCATGTCCACGCCCTTTGCCGCTGCGGCCTTGGACACGTCACGTGCGGTCTGTGGGTCGATGGTGCTGCAGTCAACGGTCGGCGTGCCAGGACGAATACCGGCCAGTACGCCGTCCTCGTTCAAGTACACGCTACGCACATGGGCTGCGGCCGGCAGCATGGTGATCACCAGCTCGCTGTTGGCCGCCGCGTCCTTGGGCGAGGGGCTGATCTGCCCGCCCAGTTCTGCCAGCTCGGCCAGCACGGCCTTGTTCAGGTCGAACAGGTTCAGCTGATGCCCGGCCTTGATCAGGTTGCGGGCCATGGGCGCGCCCATGTTGCCCAGGCCGATGAATGCGATACGCATGACGTACTCCTTAGCGCAGGCTAATGGTGGTGTTCACACCGTCGTTGACGCTGTCGTCATCGAACCAGCGAGCAGTGACGGTCTTGGTCTGAGTGTAGAACTGCACCACTTGCTTGCCGTACGGCCCGAGGTCACCGAGTTTGGAGCCACGCGAACCGGTGAAGCTGAAGAACGGTACGGGTACCGGGATCGGGATGTTGATGCCGACCTGGCCAATATCGATTTCGCTCTGGAACTTGCGGGCCGCAGCGCCGCTCTGGGTAAACAGGCCGGTGCCGTTGCCGAACGGGTTTGCATTGACCAGGGCGATGGCCTCGTCGAGCGTATCGACTTCCAGGGTCACCAGCACCGGGCCGAAGATTTCCTGGGTATACACCTGCATGTCGGTCTTCACGCCCGAGAACAGGGTCGGGCCGACGAAGTTGCCTTGCTCATAGCCCGGTACCTTGACGTCACGGCCGTCGAGTTCCAGCTTGGCGCCTTCCTTGATACCGCTTTCGATCAGGCCCAGCACGCGCTCCTTGGCACGCTTGGAAACCACCGGGCCAACGTCGGTGCCCGGCTCACAGCCAGCATTGACCTTGAGCTTGCTGGCGGCCTCCTTGATATCCGGCAACCATTCGCGGGCCTTGCCCACCAACACGGCCACCGAGGTCGCCATGCAGCGCTGGCCCGCCGCGCCAAAGGCAGCACCCACCAGCGCATTGATGGTTTGCGTGCGGTTGGCATCAGGCAACACCACCGCGTGGTTCTTGGCCCCCATCATTGACTGCACACGCTTGCCATGCTGGCTGCCAAGGTTGTAAACGTGCGTGCCGACTTCAGTAGAGCCCACGAAGGAAATCGCCTTGATGTCCTGGTGGGTGCAAATGGCATCCACCACCTGCTTGCCGCCGTGCACCACGTTCAGCACGCCGGCCGGTACGCCGGCTTCCAGCGCCAGCTCGACCAGAAGCATGGTCGACAGCGGGTCCTGCTCGGACGGTTTGAGCACGAAGGTGTTGCCGCAGACGATGGCCATGGGGAACATCCACAGCGGGATCATTGCCGGGAAGTTGAACGGTGTGATGCCAGCGCATACGCCGATCGGCTGGCGCAAGGTGTAGGTATCGACACCGCCGGCGACGTTCTCGGCGAATTCGCCCATCTGCAGGGTACCAATGGACGCCGCGTGCTCGACCACTTCCAGGCCGCGGAAGATATCGCCTTCAGCGTCGGCCAGGGTCTTGCCCTGCTCGGCGCTGAGCACCTGGGCAATGCGCTTGGTGTGTTCGCGGATCAGCGCCTGCAGCTTGAGCATGATGCGCATGCGCGCGCCGATCGGGGTGTTACGCCATGTCTGGAAAGCGCGGTGAGCAGCGGCCACGGCTGCATCGACTTCCTCGACGGTGGCGAACGGTACGCGCGCCAGCACCTCTTGGGTGGCCGGGTTGACGATGTCACGCCATTCGGTGGTTTTGGACTCGACCCACTGGCCGTCGATCAGCAGCTTGACCTGCTCGACCTTGGTGCTGTTAGGGGATTGCGGTGCGTTCATCTGCGTTCTCCTTGGAATTGTTGTCGGGACGAGATCGCCAGCGCCGGGCAAACGCGGGGTGGCGTCCTGAGGCTTGTTTCGAGTATAGATGTGCAAACATCCAACAAGAACGCACAAAAAAACCGGATCATCATGCAAAAAGACCTCACATCCCTGAGCGCGCTCAACTGGGACGATTTGAAGTTCTTCCTCGAAGTGGCTCGCACCCGCAAGGCCAGCAGTGCCGCCAAACGGCTGAGCGTGGACTACACCACCGTGTCGCGACGCATCAGCTCGCTGGAGGGTGCGCTGGGCACCTTGCTGTTCGAAAAGTCGCGCACCAACGGCTTTGTGCTGACCGCCGAGGGCCAGCGCCTGCTGGGCTATGCCGAATCGATCGAGAGCACGCTGCACATGGCTTGCGAGCAGGTGTCCGGGTCGGGGGTGGCGTTGTCGGGCCATGTGCGCATGGGCTGCACCGAGGGCTTTGGCAGCTTTTTCATCACGCCGCAGCTAAGCCACTTCGTCGACGCCTACCCGGCAATTTCGGTGGACATCCTGCCGCTGCCGCACTTCATCAGCCTGTCCAAGCGTGAAGCGGACATCGTCATCGCGCTGGAGCGGCCCGAGCATGGGCCTTATGTGTGCTGCAAGCTGTGCGATTACCGCCTTCGGCTATATGCCACCCAGGGCTACCTGGACAGCCACGCGCCGATCCGCCAGGTGACGGACCTGGCCAAACACCCCTTCATCAGTTACGTGGATGACCTGGCGTTCAGCTCCGAGCTGCTGTACCTGGCCAACCTGATCCCCAACGCCAGCGCACATTTGCGCAGTACCAGCGTGATCGCGCAGTACACGGCAGCGTTGCAGGGGCGTGGGCTGGCGATATTGCCGTGCTTCCTCGCCGCGCAGGACCCGCGATTGGTCACGGTGTTGCCGGAGGAGATCGAGGTGACGCGGCAGTTCTGGATGTATTGCCGGGAGGATTTGCGCAAGTTGAAACGCATTACCCTGCTGTGGGATTACATCCGCGGGGTGACCGAGGCGAATGCGCCGTTGTTGATGGGGCAAACCCGCGAGATGCGCTTTGCCCAGGACTGATGGGCCTGCGCATTTTCAAGGACAAGCACAGATCCTGTGGGGGCTTGCCCGCGAACACCGGCGGAGCCGGTGCCAGATACCGCGTCGCCTGCTTCGCGGGCACGCCCGCTTCCACAGGGGATATGTGACCGACGGGCCTGCACATTTCCAAGGACAAGCACAGATCCTGTGGGAGCGGGCTTGCCCGCGAACAGCGGCGAAGCCGGTGCCAGACACCGCGTCGCCTGCTTCGCGGGCACGCCCGCTTCCACAGGGGATATGTGACCGACGGGCCTGCGCATTTCCAAGGACAAGCACAGATCCTGTGGGGGCTTGCCCGCGAACACCGGCGAAGCCGGTACCAGATACCGCGTCGCCTGCTTCGCGGGCACGCCCGCTCCCACAGGGGATATGTGACCGACGGGCCTGCGCATTTTCAAGGACAAGCACAGATCCTGTGGGGGCTTGCCCGCGAACACCGGCGAAGCCGGTGCCAGATACCGCCTTGCCTGCTTCGCGGGCACGCCCGCTCCCACAGGGGATATGTGACCGATGGGCCTGCACATTTCCAAGGACAAGCACAGATCCTGTGGGAGCGGGCTTGCCCGCGAACACCGGCGAAGCCGGTGCCAGGCACCGCGTTGCCCGCACCTACAGGGACTATGTGACAGCCCGAGCGGCAACGATCAGTAGGACGCTACCACGATGGACACCCGACGGTTCTCGGTACGCCCGGCGCTGGTGCGGTTGTCCGCTACCGGCTGGCTGCTGCCCAGGCCGCGGCTCTGAATGTTCTGCGCCTGCATGCCAATCCCCACCAACGCCTTGGTCACACTTTGCGCGCGGCGCTCGGACAGCTGCTGGTTATACGCCGCCTTGCCCGACGAGTCGGCATGCCCGTCCACCCGCACGCCCTGGATACCCACGCCCAGCAGCGCCTTGCCGATGCGCTCGACAATCGCCTGGCTCTGGCCGTTGAGGCTGTCCAGATCGCTGCCGAACAGCACTTTGCCAGACAAGTCGTAGGCCCAACCTTCATCGGTCGGGGTGAAACCTTCGCGCTTGAGCACGGCAATCTGTTCTGGGGTAAGGCCTTTCGGGGGAGCGCTCTGGCAACCCGTCAGCGCCAGCATGACGAGCAACAAGGCCCAAAGCGGAAAACGTAAAGCTTGCATCACGGGTTCAACTCCTGTTCCTGATTTCGTTGGCGGACCGTTCCGTCTGCGCCAGTTGCCAATGGCCACGGCGTTCGCGCTTGGCCTGGTACATTGCCGCATCGGCGGCATTCAGAAGACTGGCGGGGTCAGCGCCGTCATCCGGGTAATAGGCAATACCGACACTCAGCGAGGTGGAAACACTGCGGCCACTGTCCAGTTGCACCGGCAGCCTCATGCTGGCAACGATCTTCTCGGCAATGTGTTCGGCATCCTTGCGCGTATGCAAAGGCGTCAACAACACGGCAAACTCGTCGCCCCCCAGGCGCGCCACCAGGTCTTGCTCGCGCAACTGGGCGCGCACACGTTCGGCCACGCTGATCAACACCTCGTCACCCACGGCGTGGCCGAGGGTGTCGTTGATCTGCTTGAAGTGGTCGCTGTCGAGGAACAGCACTGCCAGGTGGTCCTGCTGGCGCGCCGCATTTCGCACGCTGCGGCTCAGGCGCCCTTCAAAGAAGGCGCGGTTGGGCAAGCCGGTCAGGCTGTCGTGGCTGGCCTGATGGGCCAGGGTCTGGTTTTCGCTCTGCAGGTGGCTATGCCACACCTCCAGTTCATCCAGCAGGGCATTGAAGTCGTTACCCAGCTCGTTCAGCTCGGCAATCGGCGCTTCTGGCACGCGCCGGTCGAAGCTGCGCTCGCGGCGGGCGGCATGGGCGACACTGGCCAGGCCACGCAGCGGGCGGGTGATATCGTTGAGCAGGCGCCGCGACAGATACTGGGCAGCCAGGGCGCTGAGGACCGTGCAGAACAGGATTCCGGCCAAGCCACTGAGCAGGAACAGCAACAGGCTCCTGCCCTGGCCTGCCAGTTCGATATGCCCGACCTGCTGTTGCTGGTGCACGATCGGCAGAATGACCGGCTCATCCAGCAAGGTGCTGGCAACCTGCACCTCCAGCTGCGCGAGCATGCCGGTATTGTCGCGTTGCCAGTGCGCCAGTTGCTCGCCCTCGTTGTTGAAGACCTTGGCCTCGGCCACTTCTTCGGTACTGGCAATCAACGCCAGCGACTCATTGGCAGCGGCGCTGTCATCGAACACCACCGCCGCCTCTACCGTGTAATTGATCGAGCGGGCGATCAACTGCAGGTTATGGTTGGCATAGACACGCAGGGCGAGCACGCCCAGCAGGGTGAGGGAGATACCCGCCAGGCCAACGGCAAGCAAGGCGACGCTGAGGTGGCCACGGCCCAGCACCGAGCGCAGGGTCGGGCGCACGGTACGCTTGCGGGTCGGCTTCATGGCTGCTCCGCCCGGCGCCGCGACAATTGCAGCACGCTGGGGTGAATACGCACGCCAGAGCGTGCCACCGAGTCGAGATTGACTTCAAAGGCCACCTGCTGGTCGCTGACCCGCAGGCAGAACAGGCTGCCGACCGTGCAGGGGTCATCCGCCTCGCTGATGCTCAGCACCGGGTGGCCGCCGATACGCTGGAACAGCCGATCGCGCTGGCCCTGGTCAAGCTTGCCAATGTAGAGGGCATCGCAGGCCTGGGCGACCTGGGTGTCTTCTGCCAGCAGGCGCCGCACCCGCAGCGGCCGGCCGGACTCCTGGACATGGCCCTTGATGAGATCGTCGGCGTACTCGGTCGGGCCGACCAGGCACAGGCGTAAAGGAGAAGGTTCGACGGGCCAGCGGGCGTAACTGAAGATACCCAGTACTACCTGGGTGACTGCCTTGGCGCGTTGCTGTGCCTGGGCGGAGGTTGTGCCGGGGTCTGCCCGGGCAGCGCCTGCAGAAAGGAACAGGACGGCCAGCAATAGCGAAAGCGCACAGCTTGTCACTCGCCTTGCGGCCACGTTCATGTGGGAAATCCCTTGAAGCCCCTTCCGATATCGGCGCAACGATAGCACATGGCCGCTTTATTGTAGGAGCGTGCGGCCACGTGTAATGGGTTTCATGGCCCTAGACCTGCTCGAGCATCAACCCGGAAATACGCCGTACTTTGCGCGCCACCGCTTCTTCGAAAATGCCTTGGCGTGGCTCGACCAGGCTGAAGCAGTGCTTGGCCCGAGTGATGCCGGTGTACACCAATTCCTTGGTCAGCACCGGGTTGAGCGCCTCCGGCAGCACCAGGGCAGTGTGGCTGAACTCCGAGCCCTGGGACTTGTGCACGGTCATGGCGAATACCGTTTCCACTTCGTTGAGCCGGCTCGGCAGAACGAACCGCACACCACCACTGCCGTCGTTGCGCGGGAAGGCCACGCGCAGCAGCGGCTGGCCATGCTCATCCGGCAGGCGCAGGGCAATACCGATGTCACCGTTCATCAGGCCAAGGCCGTAGTCGTTGCGGGTCACCAGCACCGGGCGTCCTTCGTACCAGGGCTGCTGGCTGTCGATCAGACCGGCATTGTGCAGCACTCGCGCCACCCGCTCGTTGAGGCCTTCGACACCCCAGGCGCCCCGGCGCACCGCGCACAGCAACTGGAAATCCTCGAAACTGCGCAACACCTTGCCCGCCCATTGCTCCCAGGCGGGGTCGTCAAAGGCGGTATCAAGTGCCGGCCGGTAACGGCCAAGGGTGCGCAGGTAGCTGCGGTAGCCTTGCGGTCCATCGGTACCGCGGTTCAGGCCGTCGAGTAACAGGCGGTCGAACGCACGATCCTGTTCGTGCTTGAGCGAAAGGCTGTGCACGTCGGCAGGCGGCGCGGCCAGCAGGTTGCGCGCCGCGTGAGCGTCCTGACGATTGACCAGTCTGGCCAGCTGGCCAATTCCGCTGCCTTCACCGAAACGCCGTGAAAAACGCAGCATCACCACCTGCTGGGCCAGCGGGTGACGCTGCTCATCGCCGGCCTTGAGGCCACTGCCGGCCAGCGACTCGCCACTGACCTGCTGAAGCCACGCTGCAGTCGCCGGCGAGTAAAAGCCCTCCTCAGCATCCCGGCACAGGTCACCCAGCACCGCGCCGGCCTCGACCGAGGCCAACTGGTCCTTGTCGCCCAGCAGCACCAGACGCGCCCGCGGCGGCAAGGCATCGAGCAGGTTGGCCATCATTTCCAGGTCGATCATCGACGCTTCGTCGACCACCAGCACGTCCAACGGCAACGGGTTGCCAGCATGATGGCGGAAGTGCCGCGAGCCCGGGCGGCTACCGAGCAGGCGATGCACGGTGCTGACTTCAGTGGGGATTTGCCCGCGTACTGCGGCGCTGACTTGCAGGCGCTCGACTTGCTGGCCAATGGATTCGGTCAGGCGCGCAGCGGCCTTGCCGGTCGGTGCAGCCAGGCGGATGCGCAGTGGCCTGCCCTGCTCCACTGCCGGCGCCTGCAGCAACGCCAGCAGGCGCACCACGGTGGTCGTCTTGCCGGTGCCGGGGCCGCCAGTGATGATGCTGAAACCGGCCCGGGTGGCCAAGGCGCAGGCGAGCTTCTGCCAGTCCACCTGGCCAGCTGGCGCGCCGCCCTCGAACAGTTGCGCCAGACGCTCTGGCAGGTCCGCAGGCGGTGCTTCGGCCTGACTCAGGCGCTGGCGCAGGGCCTGGTCGATGCGCCGCTCGTAACTCCAGTAACGGCGCAGGTAAAGGCGCTCGCCACTGCGTACCAGTGGCCGCGATTGCTGGCCAGGCGTATCACCTGCGGCCACCAGCGGGCTGGCGCTGATGCGCTGAAGCCAGGCATTCAAGTCAAGGTTGGCCAGCAGTTGCGATGGCAGTAGCAAAGGGCCGATAAGGGCGTCACCTTCCGGCGGCAACGACAGGGCGAAATCAGGCTCGGCCAAGGTTTGTTGCAGGTCGAGGCAGACATGTCCGTGCCCCAGTTGGTGGCTGGCCAGCGCCGCTGCCAGCAATAGCAAGGGATCACTGCCGGGGGCGCGCTCTTCCAGGAACGACACGAACGCGCGGTCCAGGGCTCGTAGCCAGCCCCGCTCAACCCAGCGGTCGAGTAATTGCAGCAGGTCAGCGCTGCTGTGCTGTGGTGCCAGCGCCAGCAGGTGCTCGGCGTGCAACGGAGTGGGCAACAGGTCGACAAGGCTTCGGCTCATGGCGCAACTCCGGCAAACAGGTCCTGCTGTACCGGCGCGTGCTCGCCACGGAACAACGCATCGAGGCTTTCGATCAGCTCACGCGGTGGCTTGGCGTGGTACACGCCGTGGCCGCTGCTGCTGGCACCGCGCAGGAAGATGAACAGGGCGCCGCCAACATGGCGGTCATAATCGTAGTCCGCCAGCCGCGCGCGCAACTGGCGGTGCAGGGCCAGCAGGTACAGCACATACTGCAGGTCGTAGCGGTGCTCAAGAATCGCCTTTTCCATGGCCATGGCATCGTAGGCCTGGATGTCCGCACCCAGCCAGTTGGACTTGTAGTCGGTCACGTAGTAACGCCCGTCCAGCTCGAACGCCAGGTCGATGAACCCTTTGAACATGCCGTTGAGCACGGTCGGCTGCGCAGCTGGGCGCGCCAGACCGGGGTGGGTGTGGCGTGCCACCAGGCGATCGAGTTGTTCTGCGTCGACCCGGTGGCTTGCGAACCAGAACTCCATTTCAATCTGGTAATGACGCAGCTGGCCCAGCGTTACGCTCTGGTCGCTGCCCGGCAGCGGCAACGCCTCGCCCAGCAAACGTTGCATCCAGTGGCTCAGGGTGGGGATCCAGCCGGCCCAGTCACGGCGATTGCAGCGCTGGCCAACGGTGCGCTCAATCAGTTGAGGGTTACCGCTGACCTCGCTGAAGCCCTCACGGCCTGCCCACTCCAGCAAACCATGGAGGAAGGTGCCGGGGTTAGGCCCCCGTGGGAAGCGATGGATATCGCCGCTGTCGGCCGGGACCTCGCGCAACACCTGGGCATCGGGCACCTCGTCGTCCAGCAGTTGCTGGGCCTGCGAGCTGTCGGCACCGAGGGTCTGATCGCCGACACGAAGGGCACTGTAGGAAGCGATCCACCAGTGCTCGGCAGCCGCATGGCGTGGCCTGCGTGCTGGCAGCAGCTCACGTTCGGCGTGTGGCGTGCGATACATCTGCTCATCCGCCTGCGGCAGGCCTGGGCAAGTGATGTGCGGGCAACTTGCCGCCAAAGCCTGCAACCAGTCCGCCAGCTGCGCCGAGCCAGCCAAGGCAAGGCCGCCCCCCAGCAGGTAGCCAAACGCCGAGCGGTGCAGCTGCGAGCTCTTCTGATTACCGCGCTTGAGGTCGGCGACACCCAGCCAGCAAGCATGCTGGGCGCGGGTCAGGGCCACGTAGAGCAGGCGCAGGTCTTCGGCCAAGCGCTCGTCGTCAGCACGCTCGATCTGCTCCTGATCGGGTGTGAGAGTGAGGTGGGCGTTACCTTCGCTGTCATGCCAGGCCAGCGGCAGACGGCTACCATCCACCGGTTTGCTGGTGCAGATGAATGGCAGGTAGACCAAGGGATATTCCAGGCCCTTGGACTTGTGGATGGTCACCACCTTGACCAACTGTTCGTCGCTCTCCAGGCGCAGGATCTGCTCTTCACCGGCCTGCCCGGAACTGGCCAGATGCTCGGCCAGGTGGCGGATAAGCGCCTGTTCGCCGTCCAGTTCGCCAGCGGCCTGCTGCAGCAGCTCGGCCAGGTGCAGCAGGTTGGTCAGCACCCGCTCGCCATCACTGCGGCGGATCAGCGTGCGCGGTAGCTGGAAGTCATGCAGCAGGTGGCGCAACATCGGCAACACCCCCTGGCGCTGCCAGGTGTCGCGGTACAGGCGAAAACGCATCACCCAGCTTTCCCAGACCCGCTCGTCCTGGTTAAGCCGGTCCAGCGCAGCCAGCGACAGGCCCAGTGTAAGGCTGGCCAGAGCAGCCTTGAGCAGGCGCTCCGAGTCAGGCTCGGCGCAGGCCTTGAGCCAGGCCAGCAGGTCGTGGGCTTCCTGGGCGGCAAACACCGAGTCCTTGTCGGACAGGTAGACGCTGCGCACCTCGCGTGCGGCCAGTTCGGCGCGGACCATCTGCGCCTCATGGCCATCGCGCACCAGGATGGCAATGTCCGAGGGCAAGCAGGCGCGCAATTCGCCTTCGGCATTCTGGAAGCCCGCCGTGCCCTGCTGGCCGCCATTGAGCAAGGCCACAATATGGCTGGCGCAACTGGCGGCCAGTTGCTGGCGGTAAACGCTGCTGGAGACTGGCTCTTCACTTTCCAGCTGCCAGCATTGCAGGGCTGCACCGACTTCACCGTCAATCAGCAGCTGTTCGCCACGCCCCTTGGCGCGCACTTCGATGAATGGCAGCGGGTTGTCATCAGCCTCGCGGAACAGGAATGCACCCCGCCCCGCTTCACGCGCCTCGGCCTGCAGGAACACCTGATTGACCGCCGCCACCATGGCTTTGCTGGAGCGGTAGTTGGTGTCCAGGCTGTGCAGGCGGCCGCTGGTAGCGCGTCGCGCGGCTAGGTAGGTGTAGATGTCGGCACCCCGAAAGGCGTAGATCGCCTGCTTGGGGTCGCCGATCATGAACAGACCGGTTTCTGCGCGATTTTCGCTGATCTGGTAGATGCGCTCGAAAATGCCGTACTGAACCGGGTCGGTGTCCTGGAATTCGTCGATCAGCGCTACCGGGAACTGCTCACGAATCAGGCTGGCCAGGCGCTCGCCGGCCTCGCTGGCGAGCGCGTGCTGCAAGCGCACGAGCATGTCGTCGAAGCCCATTTCTGCACGCCGGCGCTTCTCCACTTCGAAACGCGCCGATACCCAACTGGCGGCGTGCTCGAGCAGCGGGGCATCCGGGCTGTCCAGTGCCTGCAGTTGCTGCTGCAAGTGCTGCATGGCGTTGAGGGCTGGGTGCTCGGGAGGTTCTCCCTTCCAGGCCTCGGCCATGCCCGCCGGGGTCAGCCGGGTAAAGCCGGTGCCCAAGTCGAGCTCTACCAGTTGCTCATCGCTGGCCCAAGCGCAGAGCTTGTCGAACCAGGGCTCGAAGTAACGGGCTTGCATCTTGCGGCCGTCGACCTGTTTGGCGGCCAGCGCATCGCGGCAGATTTGCCGCAGTTCCTCGGCCCACTGTGCCCACGGCGCCTTGATCCGGGCCAACTGTGCACCCCGTTGCTGCAACGATGCCTGGATCAATGCGGCGGGCTCTGGCCCATTCTGCTGGGCGCGCACACGGCCAAACAATGGGCGAATGCGCGGCAGCAAGGCGTCGGGGCTCCCCCAGTTGCCGCGCACCCAGGCCAGTGCGTCCCCTTGCATCCCATAGCAGAAGCGCCGCCAGTAATCGCGCATGACCTGGCCCAACAACTCGCTGTGGTCGGTTTCCAGGGTCTGGGTGAACAGGCTGCCGCTGTCGAAGGCATGCTCGCGCAGCATGCGCTGGCACCAGCCATGGATGGTCGATACCGCAGCCTCGTCCATCCACTGCACGGCGATTTCCAACCGGCCGGCGCAACGCGGCCAGTTCTCTTGTGGGTAATCGTCACGCAGTTGGTGCAACAGCGGATCGGCCCCTTCCAGTTCGCCACGGAAGAACCGTGCGGCTTCAGCCAGGCGGGCGCGGATACGCTCGCGCAGCTCTTTGGTGGCGGCATCGGTGAAGGTCACCACGAGAATCTGCGGTGGCAGCAGCTCGCGCTCGAAGCCCTGTTCGCCACCGTGACCGAGGATCAGGCGCAGGTACAGCGCCGAAATGGTGAAGGTCTTGCCCGTACCGGCGCTGGCCTCGATCAGCTGGCTACCGTGCAGGGGGAAACTCAGTGCCAGAGGACGGTCCTGGGTCATGCGCCTTTCTCCGGGTTGCCCAAGGTCTGCCAAGGGGCGGTAAACAACGGGCGATACAAGGTTTCGCACCAGCCTTCAAACGTTTCGTCAGCGGTGAGTGCTGCAAAGTCCCGGAACTGGCGGGCCAAGGCAATGCTTTCACTCCGTTCGCCAAAGCTGGTGCGTTCGTCGCCTTCGTAGGCGCGAGCTGCTGCGGCCATGGCTTTATCCGCATCGTCCTGGGCCAACCAGGCGAACGCGGTCTTGGCCGCGACTGGCAACGGCGCGTTCATTGCCGCCTGACGGGCCACCAACAGGTCGCCCAGCAGTTGCGCGGCCTGCGCTTGCGGCAGCGGTGCAAGCAACAGGGTCAGGTCACTGGCTACCAATGCACTGTTATAGGGGTAGCCCGCCGCACAGGCCGCCAGGTGCGTAACCCAGGGCGCGATAAGGCGGTGCCACTTCAGGTTGTTGCGCCCGGCACTGATGGTGTTGGGTACTGTGGTGATGCTGAGAAGGCTCTGATCTTCCGCCTGGAACACCCGGCCCAGCCAGCCCTCAAGTCGGTGCTGACCGTGCTCGAAATGCACTGGCAAAGCGCCCTCGACCAGCTGTGGCCAGCGTTGCAGCAATTGCTGGTGACGTTGCAGCAGGTCCGGCAGCGGTTCGATCAACTCGTTTTGCAGCAGTTCGCCGAAACCGGCTAGCGGCAGCAAACCGCAGGCCTGCAGGCGTCGGGCCTGGGCGCGCAAGGCTTGTTCGGCGTTGTCCGGTTCGGCCAAGGCGGCGCCAAGCAGGCTTTCACTGGCGCCGTAGCGTTGCAGGGTATCGAGGACGAAGGGCTCTTCGTCCGGGGTCGGCGCTTCCAGCGCCTCAAAGTACACCTTCAAGCGCTGGCTGAAGAAGTGGCGTACCGGGTGGCGCAAGAAGTCATTCAGCTGGTGCAGACTCAGGGCTTCAGCGTCCTGATAAGGCGGCAAGCCCGGCTCGCTCTGCGCGTCTGTCTCACCCTGCTGGTGCAGCACCTGCCATTCATGGGCATAGCTGAACAGTGGGCTGCCCTTCTGGAAGTACCGAGGGCTGAACGGCTGCAGCGGGTGCTCCTGGGTCAGTGCGTGCAACAGTTGCTCGCCCGGTTTCGCGGGCTGGCCCTGCTGCGCGTCGGCCAAATGCCAGCCCGCAGCGATGTGATCGCGCAACTGGCCGATCAGCACCGAGGCCGGGCGTTCGCTATTGTCGCGGATACTGCGCCCGACCCAGCTGACATACAGTTGGTCACGTGCTGACAGTAGCGCTTCAAGTAACAGGTAACGGTCGTCTTCGCGGCGTGAGCGGTCGCCGGGGCGATAGTCGCTGGCCATCAGGTCGAAGTCCAGCGGTGGCTGCGCACGCGGGTAATCGCCATCGTTCATGCCCAGCAGGCAGACCACCCTGAAGGGGATCGCGCGCATGGGCATGAGTGTGCAGAAGTTGACCGAGCCGGCGAGGAAACGTTGCGACAGCTTGCCCTGATCGAGGCCCGACAGCCAGGCTTCACGCACCACGGTCAGCGGTAGCGGGTCGTGCAGGCCGACGGTCTCGCACACCTCAAGCCAGCTATCGCGCAGATCCTGCAACTGCATCAACAGGAATTCATCACCCTCGTCCTCGGCGAGGAAGAACACGTGCAGCAAGGCATGCAGTCGTTCGCCCCACTGGCTGACGGTGGCAGGCTCGGACAGGGCCTGGCAGGCGACTTCGAGCGCATCGAGCAACGCGACCAGCGGGCCGATCAGTGCCGCGTCCAGGCCACCGATTTCATCGTAGGGTTCAATGCCATCACAGGCCTCACCCACCCCCACGGCATAACCCAACAGCATGCGGCGCAGGCCGAAACGCCAACTGTTCTGTTCGAGCCCGGCGGGCAAGCCCAGGCTCGCCCGCTGCTCGGCGTCAAGGCCCCAACGGATGCCAGCGCCCTCGATCCAGCGGTGCAGCGTGGGCAGGTCGTTTTCGCGGATGCCGAAGCGGGCGCGGACTGCCGGCACGTCCAGCAGGTCGAGCACTTCGCTGACCGCGAAGCGGCTGTCAGGCAGTTTGAGCAGGTGCTCAAGCGCGATCAGCAAAGGCTCGCGACCACGCTGGCCCTGGTCTGTCAGGGTGAACGGGATGTAGCGCGGGTCGTTGCGCTGCAACTGGCCGAAGACGGCGCGGATATGCGGCGCGTAAGTGTCGATGTCCGGCAGCATGACGATCACGTCGCGCGGGCGCAAAGTCGGGTCGGCGCTGAAGCGGGCCAACAGCTGGTCGTGGAGGATCTCCACTTCACGTTGCGGGCTGTGCGCGATATGGAAGCGGATCGAGCGGTCTTTTGTGGTGTCGACTGCCGGCCACCGTTCGCGGCTCTCGGCGAGCGGGCGCAATTCCAGGATGTCGTCCTGCAGTTCGTTGAGCAGCGTGGTGGGCGAACCGTCGCTGAACAGGTCGATGCGGCCGTCGCTGAACACGCCCTGGTAGCTGCCCGGGTCATCATAGCTGTCGAGCAGGTTGATGTAGTCGCGGCCTTGTTTACCCCAGGCAGCCAGCAATGGGTGGGCATGCTGGTGCAGCGTCTGGTCGTCCAGTTGCAGGGGCATGCCTTGCTTGCGTTGCTGGCGTTTGTACTGGTGGCGCAACAGGTCCTTGTCGGCAACGATATCGGCCCAGTGGTGGCGGCATGGGTTGTGTACGCACAGCAATACCTGACTGAAACGCGACAGGCCTGCCAGTGCTTCCAGGGCCTGGGCCGGCAGCGAAGAGATACCGAACACGATCACCCTCGGTGGCAGCCCGGCAGGCGCCTGCTCCAGGCTGTTGATGCGCTCGATGAAACGTTGGTGTACCCCGGCGCGGCTTTGCGCCATGCCTTGCTCGCCAACATCCTCCAGCAATGCTCGCCACAACTCGGCTTGCCAGCGGTTGCCTGGCGGCAGAACTTTGCACTCGCCGCGGGCCGTGTTGATGACGTGCTCACCAGTGGCCCAGTCCTTGAGCCAATCGGCGCGGTAGACCTGGTACTGGTCGAACAGGTCGGCCAAGCGCTCGGCGAGCTGGTAGCGCTTGCGCAAGTCACTGTCATCGGTGAGGAAGCGCCGCAGTGGCTCGAAATGCGGGCGCTCGATGAGTGCTGGCAACAGGCGCATCAGGCGCCAGGTCAGGGGTGCCTTGTCGAGCAGAGACACTTCGGGGATTTCGCTACGGCCAAGCACGCTGCGGTAGAGCTGCCACATAAAGCTACCGGGCAGTTGTACATCGATTGCAGCAGCGATGCCGCAGCCGCCCAGGTCATCGTCTAGCGGATCTTCAGCCAGGGCCAACTTGAGCCATTGGGCAATGCCATTGCTTTGAACCAGGGCAATTTCGTTTTCCAGAGGCGCCAGCGGGTAGCGACGCATCCAGCTCACTACCAGGCTACGCAGGTCGTCGAGGCGGTTGCCGTGGACGATCATGAAGCCAGGGTGGAGATGGGCGGTGTTGAGCATCGGAAGATCTCTGGAGGCACTGATGGCTGAGAGGGGAACGATATCACGCGTACAGGAAACGGCCGAATGCCATCAGGCCACGGGAGCGGGCGTGTCCGCTCCCGCAGTGATTCGCGCAGGTCGAGTTTTTTTGCCCACAAAGACAAAACCCCTACCTGCATGTGCAGATAGGGGTTTTGCGAAATGAATCTTGACGATGACCTACTCTCACATGGGGAAACCCCACACTACCATCGGCGATGCATCGTTTCACTACTGAGTTCGGGATGGGATCAGGTGGTTCCAATGCTCTATGGTCGTCAAGAAATTCTGTTGCCAGAATGTCCAGATGGACAGCCCAGCGAATTCGGATATGCGATATTTGCAAAGCTCTTGTGTAAAGCACGAATTTTCGGGTCTTTCGTCTTCACCACCACAATCTGCGTAGCAGATTGCTTGGGTGTTATATGGTCAAGCCTCACGGGCAATTAGTATTGGTTAGCTCAACGCCTCACAGCGCTTACACACCCAACCTATCAACGTCGTAGTCTTCGACGGCCCTTTAGGGGATTCAAGATCCCAGTGAGATCTCATCTTGAGGCAAGTTTCCCGCTTAGATGCTTTCAGCGGTTATCTCTTCCGAACATAGCTACCCGGCAATGCCACTGGCGTGACAACCGGAACACCAGAGGTTCGTCCACTCCGGTCCTCTCGTACTAGGAGCAGCCCCTCTCAAATCTCAAACGTCCACGGCAGATAGGGACCGAACTGTCTCACGACGTTCTAAACCCAGCTCGCGTACCACTTTAAATGGCGAACAGCCATACCCTTGGGACCGGCTTCAGCCCCAGGATGTGATGAGCCGACATCGAGGTGCCAAACACCGCCGTCGATATGAACTCTTGGGCGGTATCAGCCTGTTATCCCCGGAGTACCTTTTATCCGTTGAGCGATGGCCCTTCCATACAGAACCACCGGATCACTAAGACCTACTTTCGTACCTGCTCGACGTGTTTGTCTCGCAGTCAAGCGCGCTTTTGCCT
>NZ_CP026675.1:2270000-3322500 GCF_002948105.1 Pseudomonas sp. SWI36 | reverse complement strand
TATCGCGTCGTACCAACAAGGCGGTCGCGCGCGCCAGGCACAGGAGGGACTGGCCCGAAACAAACGTAGGAGCGGGTTTACCCGCGAAGCGCCGCGCGGGCGGCGCTCGGTCTCATAGGCGGTGAATGTCTCAAGCCGGACGCGGGCGGCGCTCGGTCTCACAGGCGATGGATGTCTCGAGCCGGACGCGCGCGGCGCTCGATCTCACAGACGCCAGAGAAACAAAGGCGGGCCCTCTCCACAGCCATTGCTATCTCAAGGCAGACCCTTGGCAGCCCCACCCCACTCTCAAACCGCCCTACCCTGCTTCCTGGCAACCCTGGGAAGAGCCCGCGCAACAGCAGGTATCCGCAATACCATCAACACAGCCCCAATAAACGCATAGATGGCCCATTCCCGAAGGTCCGAGCGCACGATCCAAAGGAAATGCAACAAGCCCAACCCAAGCACCGCATACACCAACCTGTGCAGCTTCTTCCACCGCGCCCCAAGCCGCCGTTGGCTGTACCGGTTCGAGGTGACCGCCAGCACCAGCAAACCCAGGAACCCCAGCGCCCCCACGATAATGTAGGGCCGCTTGCGCAGCTCCACCGCCAACTGCCCCCAATCCAGCCCAAGAATAAAGAACAGGTAACAGAGGATGTGCAGCACTATATAAGCGAACACCCACAACCCCAGCTGCCGGCGAACCACGATCCAGCCAGACCAGCCCGTCAGCTTCTGCAGTGGGGTCATGCTCAAGGTCACCAACAAGAAGGTAAGCGCCCCAAGCCCAAGGCGATCCATCATGATCTTCCCGGGATCAGGCCCCAGCAGGTTCATCGCCGCTTCATATAGCCACCACACCGGGAACAGGCAGCCTACGATGAAGATGGCCAAGCGAAACCAGGGGTAACGCATCAGTAGTTCTTCCGCAGATCGAGCCCGGTATACAGCGACGCCACTTCATCGGCATAGCCATTGAACATCTGTGTCTCCCGCACGTTGGGGCTGAACAACCCGCTGGGCAAACGACGTTCGCGCGCCTGGCTCCAGCGCGGGTGGTCGACTGTCGGGTTCACATTGGCATAGAAACCATATTCATCCGGCGCCAGCCCTTCCCAGGTAGTGCCGGGCTGCTCCGCGACCAGGCTGATGCGCACAATCGACTTGATGCTCTTGAAGCCATACTTCCAAGGCACCACCAAACGCAACGGCGCACCGTTCTGGTTGGGCAGTTCCCGGCCGTACATACCCACTGCGAGAATTGCCAGCGGGTGCATCGCCTCATCCAGGCGCAACCCTTCTCTATAAGGCCAGTCGATCAAGGCGAAGCCAGAACGTTGCCCCGGCATATGCTGCGGATCCTTCAGCGTTTCGAAACGCACATAACGCGCACTGGAAGTCGGCTCGACCTGCTTGAGCACCTGAGCCAAAGGGAACCCCAGCCACGGAATGACCATCGACCACGCCTCTACGCAGCGCAGCCGATAGATCCGCTCCTCAAGCTGATAGGGTTTGACGAAGTCCTCCAGTGCATAGCGTCCGGGCTTGCCCACCTCACCATCCACCACAATGGACCACGGTTCGGTCTTCAGGCTGCCGCCATTGGCCGCCGGGTCGCCCTTGTCGGGCCCGAACTCGTAGAAGTTGTTGTAGTGAGTGGCATCCTTGAACGGCGTGATCGCCTCGTCCTTCACCGTCACCGCCTGCCAGCGCGTGGCCGCGAGCTTGTCAGTGAACCAGGCCGGCGCGGCCCCAGCCTGCACATCGGCATAACGCGACATTTGCGCTGCACCCACCCCGCCCGGCAATGCGCCTAGCGCCAAGCCAGCCAATGAGCCACCCAGCAGGGTACGACGGGAAAGGTAAATGCCTTCGGGGGTGATCTCCGACGCCTTGCACTCGGAAGACCTGGGAAGCTTGATAAGCATGAACGGCTCCATAGCACTGAGTAACGGATGTACCAGTAAGACTATGGAGCCGTGAGGTTATTCCAGCGTTAAGTGATTTTCACGCTTTGCGACGGCGCGCCTTCAGCAGGAACTGGATCGGCCCCGATGCTGCATAGGCGAGGAAGATCAACAGAAGGATACGCGGTGGGTCGCTGAACACGACGGCAAATACCAGCACCACCGCCAGGATCGCCACAAACGGCACGCGCCCCTTGAGGTCCAGCTCCTTGAAACTGTTGTACTTGATGTTGCTGACCATCAGCATGCCAGCAGCAGCCACCAGCAGCGCGACCAGGAACGACAGCTTGGAGCCCTGGATGCCATAGTCACTGAACGCCCATACGGTGCCCGCCACCACACCTGCGGCAGCCGGGCTGGCCAGGCCGATGAAGTAGCGCTTGTCGGCGGTACCGACCTGGGTATTGAAGCGCGCCAGGCGCAACGCGGCACCGGCCACATAGATGAAGGCAACCATCCAGCCGACCTTGCCCATGTCACCCAGCGCCCAGCCGAAGGCCAGCAAAGCCGGGGCCACGCCGAAGGCGACCATATCCGACAGCGAGTCATACTCGGCACCGAAGGCACTCTGGGTATTGGTCATGCGCGCAACGCGGCCGTCCAGGCCGTCGAGCACCATGGCCACGAAGATGGCGATAGCGGCAAAAGCGAAGTACTTGCTCGCCTCGCGCGGGTCGCCGGCACTCAGGGCGCTCTGTGCGCTCATCGAGCTGATGATGGAATAGAAACCGGCAAACAGGTTGGCGGTGGTAAACAGGTTGGGCAACAGGTAGATGCCGCGGTGGCGCACCTTGCGGCCTTCGGCGTCATGCCCTTCTTCAACGTGCTCATCGACAGGTAGCAGGCTTTCGGCGTCGGAGGGCTTGTTCGGCTCTTCGGGACGTTCGCTCATGGAGGGTACCTTGCAACAGGATGGAAAATGTTCGACACGGGCCCGCGAAACAGGTTCTGACAGCGAGCCACTGGTCTGCTTTATACCAGAAGCTGGATGCCAGAACGAAAAAACGCGGCCGAAGCCGCGTTTTTCATCTATCGATAAGACTTAGTTCTTGGTCTTGTCGACGATTTTGTTAGCAGAGATCCACGGCATCATCGAGCGCAGCTGCTCGCCGATGATCTCGATGCCGTGAGCGGCGTTGTTGCGGCGCTTGGCGGTCATCGATGGGTAGTTGGTAGCACCTTCGGAGATGAACATCTTCGCGTACTCGCCGTCCTGGATGCGCTTCAGGGCATTGCGCATGGCCTTGCGGGATTCTTCGTTGATGACTTCCGGGCCAGTCACGTACTCACCGTACTCGGCGTTGTTGGAGATCGAGTAGTTCATGTTGGCGATGCCGCCTTCGTACATGAGGTCGACGATCAGCTTCAGCTCGTGCAGGCACTCGAAGTAGGCCATTTCCGGCGCGTAGCCAGCTTCGACCAGGGTCTCGAAACCGGCTTTGACCAGCTCGACGGTACCGCCACACAGAACAGCCTGCTCACCGAACAGGTCGGTTTCGGTTTCGTCCTTGAAGGTGGTTTCGATGATACCGGTACGGCCACCACCTACGCCCGAAGCGTAGGACAGAGCGACGTTCTTGGCGTTGCCGGAAGCGTCCTGGTAGATAGCGATCAGGTCAGGGATGCCGCCGCCTTTGACGAACTCGGAGCGAACGGTGTGGCCCGGGGCTTTCGGCGCGATCATGATCACGTCGAGGTCGGCACGCGGAACAACCTGGTTGTAGTGGATCGAGAAGCCGTGAGAGAAGGCCAGGGTAGCGCCCTTCTTGATGTTCGGCTCGATTTCGTTCTTGTACAGAGCGCCCTGGAACTCGTCCGGGGTCAGGATCATGACCAGGTCAGCCGCAGCGACAGCGGTAGCAACGTCGGCAACTTTCAGGCCGTGGGCTTCAGCCTTGGCAACGGTAGCCGAACCTTTACGCAGACCGACGGTAACGTCTACACCGGAGTCTTTCAGGTTGCACGCCTGAGCGTGGCCCTGGGAGCCGTAACCGATGATGGCGACTTTCTTACCCTGGATGATGGAAAGGTCGCAGTCTTTATCGTAGAAAACTTTCATGAAAATACCCCTGGTTATATCTCGGCCCCTGCGGAGCCATCGCTAATTTTTTGGATTTAGATGCTGAGCACTTTGTCGCCACGGGCAATGCCGGTAACGCCGCTGCGCACGGTTTCCAGAATCGATGCAGTGCCGATCGCCTGGATGAAGCTGTCCAGTTTGTCGCTGGTACCGCTCAGCTGCACGGTGTACACGCTGGCGGTCACGTCGACGATCTGGCCACGGAAGATATCCGTGGTGCGCTTGATCTCGGCACGCTGGGCACCGGTGGCCTTGACCTTGACCAACATCAGTTCACGCTCGATGTGAGCGCTTTCCGACAGGTCGACAAGCTTGACCACTTCGACCAGCTTGTTCAGGTTCTTGGTGATCTGTTCGATCACTTCGTCATGGCCAACGGTGGTCAGCGTCAGACGCGACAGGGTCGGGTCTTCGGTTGGCGCTACAGTCAGGCTTTCAATGTTGTAGTTGCGCTGGGAGAACAGGCCGACCACGCGGGACAACGCACCTGGTTCGTTTTCCAGCAGCAGGGAAATGATGTGCCGCATATCAGGTACGCTCCGTCTTGCTCAGCCACATGTCACGCATCGAGCCATCCTTGATCTGCATCGGATAGACGTGCTCACTGCGGTCAACCGCGATGTCGATGAACACCAGACGGTCCTTCATCGCAAACGCTTCTTCCAGCTTCGGCTTGAGGTCCTTCAGGCTGGTGATGCGGATACCCACATGGCCATAGGCCTCGGCCAGCTTGATGAAGTCAGGCAGCGACTCGACGTACGAGTGCGAGTGACGACCGTTGTAGGCCATGTCCTGCCACTGGCGGACCATGCCCAACACACCGTTGTTCAGGTTGACGATCTTCACCGGCAGGCCGTATTGCATGCAGGTGGACAGCTCCTGGATGTTCATCTGGATGCTGCCTTCACCGGTCACACAGGCCACGTCCTGATCCGGGAAGTTGAGCTTGACGCCCATCGCCGCCGGGAAGCCGAAGCCCATGGTGCCCAGGCCACCGGAGTTGATCCAGCGGTTTGGCTTGTTGAAGCGGTAGTACTGCGCGGCAAACATCTGGTGCTGGCCCACGTCGGAAGTGACGAAGGCATCGCCATTGGTCACTTCGCACAGTGTCTCGATGACTTTTTGCGGTTTGATGACGTTGCCATCGCCCTTGTCGTAAGGGAACAACTCGCCATTGCCACGCCATTCGTCAATCTGCTTCCACCAGGCATCCAGCGCCGCCTTGTCAGGCTGCTCGCCGATTTCCTTGAGGATGCCGAGCATTTCGTTGAGCACGCTGTCGACCGGGCCGACGATTGGCACGTCGGCCTTGATCATCTTCGAGATCGACGCCGGGTCGATGTCGATGTGAATGATCTTGGCGTTCGGGCAGAACTTGGCCGGGCCGTTTACAACGCGGTCGTCGAAACGCGCACCGACGGCAAAGATGACATCGGCATGATGCATGGCCATGTTGGCGGTGTAGCTGCCATGCATGCCGAGCATGCCGAGGAACTGGCGGTCGGTACCCGGGAAGCCACCCAACCCCATCAGGGTATTGGTGACCGGCAGGTTCAGCGACTTGGCGATTTCAGTCAGGGCTTCGGAGCCACCGCCGAGGATCACACCGCCACCGGAGTAGACGACCGGACGCTTGGCCGCCAGAAGCATCTCGGCAGCCTTGCGGATCTGGCCGGAGTGACCGCGGACCGCCGGGCTGTAGGAGCGCAGCTTGACCTTTTTCGGGTAGACGTATTCGAACTTCTCAGCCGGGTTGGTCATGTCTTTTGGAATGTCGACCACGACTGGACCTGGACGACCGGATTGCGCCAGGTAGAAAGCTTTTTTCAGAACTTCAGGGATCTCGGTCGGATTCTTGATCATGAAGCTGTGCTTCACGATCGGCCGCGAGATACCGATCATGTCGGTTTCCTGGAAGGCATCGGTGCCCACCATGGTGCTAGGCACCTGGCCGGACAGGATGACCATCGGAATCGAGTCCATGTAGGCGGTGGCAATGCCGGTAATGGCATTGGTCGCGCCAGGACCGGAGGTTACCAGCACCACACCGGCCTTGCCGGTGGCGCGAGCGTAGCCGTCCGCCATATGGGTGGCCGCCTGCTCGTGACGAACCAGGATGTGTTCCACTTCCGGTTCTTTGAACAGTGCGTCGTAAACATGCAGGAGAGCACCACCAGGGTACCCGTAGATGTGCTTAACGCCTTCGTCACGCAAGAAGCGGACGACCATCTCAGCGCCAGATAAAAGCTCCACGTTGTTCACCTCTAAAACGCCAGAATACCGCCCTCACTGGACGGGTCTTAATAGGTTTACTGCCAAGCAGAGCATGAGCGAACGTCAGCACTGACTGAGCAAGTATTGGGAGATCCCCAGAGTGTTGCGGGGATTTCCCACCCAGCGCGAGGTAACGCGTTGCGGGGTGTAACAGGTCGGCGCGGGTGTGCACCTCATGATCTGCTTAGCGGGTCTGCTTCTGGCAGTCCCTCTACAGCGGAAGTTGGATTCTTGTGATTCGGCGCCAACAAGTCAAGAAAAATTATTGCCAATTTTTCCTCAAGATGAATTCCTGCCACCACTAAAAATCGCTTCAGCAGCAGAATTAAGAAGATTTCCAAAAAAAAGGGCCACAATCTGCGGCCCTTGACGGAAAAACTGAAGAAATCAGGCGGAAGGAGCGATCAATTGATCAAAAGCTGCCAACAGGCGGCGTAGCTCACGACTTTGCTCCGGCCGGTCGGTAAACACGGTTTCGGCCATGACAAGGATGCTCGATGCATTGGGCAGCGGGTGGCCCAGCTCGATGATGATCTTCATGCGGGGCAGGAAGATCCATTGCAGCCACTGCTCAAAACTGAGGGTATCCACGGCGAACGGCACCGTACTGGCCAGTGCCTCGTCGCTTGGCGGCTCGTCATCCCACCAGCCTTGCACCTGCAGCTCGCGCTCGATCAAGAGCAGGTGGTCGGCAATATCCAGCACGCGTTGCTCGATCATCACGAATTGACCCGCGCCTTTTGCCGGGCCAGCGCAGCCCCAGCGCTGTCACCCTGCTTTTCACGGGCCTGGGCGATCGTGTTCCAAAGCTCTGCCTGCAGGCTTGGGCGGCCGTTGGCGTAAGTCAGGGCGCGGCGCGCCAACTGCTCGGCCTGCGCCGCATCACCTTGCGAAAGGCGCACCTGGGCCAGGCGATACAGCACCTGCGGCTCACGCGGAGCAATGCGCTGGGCACGTTCAAGGCTCGAAGCGGCGCCGTTGAAGTCGCCGCTGCCCTGCTGCGTCTGCGCAGTGGTCAACAGTGCCAGCACAGGACCGTCCAGCTGCTCGTCGGCCGACAGGCCACCGGCGGCGGCGCTGCGCGGAATACCGGTTGGCGCACTGGCGCTTTGCGGGGTGCTGTTCATCGCGGCAATGTCGAAGGGTTCATCGGCAATCGGGTTGGGATTGGTGGTCATCGGCGCCGAACTGACAGGCCCTGTACTGATCGGCCCTGGCGTGATCGGCGAGGTACTGATCGGCGCGGCGCCATTGGACGCCGGGAACGTCTGGATGCCCGAAGCGCCTGCGCCCTGCGGGATCATCACGGTGACACCGGAATCCTCCGGCAGCGTCTGCGCCTGGGCGGTGCCGGCGTTATAGCCACCCGCCGAGCGGTTGGCCGTCACGCGTTCGCTGTTGGACACGCGGGTGCTCGAATCGACCACCGGAATATTGCCACGCGGGACGCTGGAGCACCCCTGGAGCACAGCCAACGCCGTCACGGCAGGAAACAGCCACTTGTTCACATCACACCTCATCAATGCAGCCTGTGCTTAATTCATCCAGCCTTTGACCCAGTCCATTACCGATTCTACTGGGTCCTGCTCGCCGCCACAGGCTGCGCCGGCCGGCGGCTCACTCCCGCGAATATACGGCATCTGCACCGCTCCCGGACAGCTGGCATCAGACCCATGGCCACTGTAGGGATCGATCCAGGCCTGCACCACGTTGTCCGGTTGCGGCATGTCCAGCGGCAGCGGGTCGGCCTTCTTCATGAAGCTGGTCCACACCTGCAAGGCGCCGGTGGCGCCGGTAAACGGTGTCTTGCCGTTATCGTCACGCCCCATCCACACCACGGCCAGCAGATCCTGACTGAAGCCGGAGAACCAGCTGTCACGCGAGTCGTTACTGGTACCGGTCTTGCCCGCCAGGGTCAGCGAGCGTGGCAAGGTGTTGTACACCGAGCGCCCTGTACCTTCGCGCATTACGCGCTGCATGGCGTTCTGCACCAGGTAAATGGCACCTGGGTCGAAGGTTTGCTGGATCTGGAACGGGTAGCGCTTGAGCGGCTCGCCCTCGGCGGTGAGCACACTGCGGATGCCGCGCATCGGCGTGTTGAAGCCGCCGTTGGCGATGGTCTGGTACATGGTTGCCACCTGCATCGGCGACATGCCACCTGCCCCCAGCAACATGGCCGGGAACGCAGGCCAGTCGACATTCACGCCCAAGCGACCAATGGTCTTGATCACGTTCGGCACACCCACTTCCAGGCCGAGCTTGGCGGTCGACAGGTTGTAGGAGTTGGCCAGCCCCTGGTACAGGTAGATCGTGCCATGCGGGCGGCGGTCATAGTTTTGCGGGCGCCAGACTTGGCCGTCAGCGCCCTTGACCGAAAATGGCTCGTCCTGCACCCAACTGGTCAGGGTGTACTTGCTCGGCTGCTCCAGCGCAGTCAGGTATACCGACGGCTTGACCAACGAGCCGATCGGCCGCACAGCATCGATAGCCCGGTTGAAGCCGGCGAAGCCTGCCTGGCGGCTACCGATCAGCGCCTGTACTTCACCGGTCTCAGGGTTGGTCACGACCATCGCCGCTTCCACATCGTCGGCCCCCTTGCGGCCCGCCAGGCGCTTGAAGGTCTCGCTCATCGAGGTTTCGGCCTTCATCTGCAGGATCGGGTCGAAGCTGGTAAAGATGCGCAGGCCTTCTTCGGTCAAGTCCTCGTCGCGGTAATCCTGGCGCAACTGTCGCTTGACCAGGTCGAGGAAGGCCGGGAACGAGCTGTCGGCCAGGCTGCCACGCTTGGTCACGCCCAACGGCATTTTCTTCGCCGCATCGACTTCTGCCTGGCTGGCCACGCCCTGTTCGGCCACCAGGTCGAGCACCAGGTTGCGGCGAGCCAGGGCCCGCTCGGGGTGACGCCGCGGGTTGTAGTAGGACGGGCCTTTGACCATGCCCACCAGCAGGGCGATCTGATGCAGTTTCAGCTCGGACAGCGGCTGGCTGAAGAAGAACTGGCTAGCCAGACCAAAGCCGTGCACCGCGCGCTGACCGTCCTGGCCGACGAACACCTCGTTGAGGTAGGCCTCAAGGATTTCGCGTTTGTCGTAGTGCAGTTCGAGCAGGACCGCCATCATCGCCTCGGTCAGCTTGCGGCTGAGGCTGCGCTCGCTGCTGAGGTAGAAGTTCTTCACCAACTGCTGGGTCAGGGTACTGCCACCCTGGCGCATCGAGCCGGACGACGTGTTGACCCACATGGCCCGGACGATGGACTTTGGCGACACGCCGAAGTGGCTGTAGAACTCGCGGTCCTCCGTTGCCACCAGGGTTTCGAGCAGATATTTGGGTACCTGATCAATCTTGATCAGGATGCGGTCTTCGAGATTTTTCGGATAGATGCCGCCGATCATCAGCGGCTCCAGCCGCACCACGTCAAGCGCCTTGCCGTTGGCACCGGAAAGGCCCGCAACGTAATCGCCAGAGAAGCGCACGCGGACGAACTGCGCCGGTTCCATGCCCTCGTAGAACTGGAAGCCACGGGTATTGAGGTCGACGGTATTGCCGTTGACGGACGCAGCGCCCGGGCCGTTGGCCGCGCTTTCGCGACGGTAGCCGAGCGCATCGAGCTCGGTGAGGAAGTCGTTCTTGCTCAACTTCTGGCCGGTGAACAGCTCCAGCGGTCGGGCATACACTTTGGCCGGGATGGTCCAGCGCTTGCCGGAGAACTTTTCCTGGACGACGGCATCGAGGTAAACCGCGAAGCCGGCAACGATCACCAGGCCAACCAGGCTGAGCTTCAAAGCCCAGCCCAGCCAGGCGCGGGAGCGGCCGGTCGGGCGTTTCTGAGGGGTGCGGGGATTTCGGGTTCGGGTCATGGCGGCGGATTATACGCACTTTATAAAGGCTGGGCAGACGGCCCGGCGGTAGGCAGGGACGGCACCATTGACCATAATGGCGCATTCGAATTCCCTTGCCCCGGAAGGATTTGCCGTGAGCCAAGCTCTTATTACTGCGTTGCAGAACCCTGCCCTGTACCCTCACTCCGTGGAGGGGTTTCAGCTCATCGAGACGCATATCTCCTGGGTCCTGCTCACTGGCGAATACGCCTACAAGATCAAGAAACCGATGAATTTCGGCTTCCTGGACTTCACCGGACTGGACCAGCGCCAGCATTTCTGTAACGAAGAATTGCGCCTGAACCAACGCCTGACCGAAGGCCTGTACCTGGAAGTGTTGCCGATCACCGGTAGCGTCGACGCACCGCAGATCGGTGGCAAAGGTGAAGCCATCGAGTATGTGCTGAAGATGCGCCAGTTCCCCCAGGGCCAGATGCTCAACACCCTGCAGGCCAATGGCGAGCTGAACGCCACGCACATCGACCAGATGGCCCGGCAGATTGCCGATTTTCACCTGCAGGCCCCACGTGTGCCGATGGAGCACCCGCTTGGCACGCCAGATAGCGTGATGGCCCCGGTGGAGCAGAACTTCGAGCAGATTCGCCCATTCCTCAGCGACAAAGCCGATCTGCAGCAACTCGACGCCCTGCAGGCCTGGGCCCGCAGCAGCTTCGAGCGCCTGCAAGGGCTGCTGGAAAAGCGCAAGGCCAATGGCTTCATCCGTGAGTGCCACGGTGACATCCACCTGGGCAACGCCACCCTGATCGATGGCAAGGTGGTGATCTTCGATTGCATCGAGTTCAACGAGCCTTTCCGACTGACCGACGTCTACGCCGACACCGCCTTCCTGGCCATGGACCTGGAAGACCGCGGCCTGAAGTGCCTGGCCCGGCGCTTCATCAGCCAGTACCTGGAACTGACGGGGGACTACGAAGGCCTGGAACTGCTCAACTTCTACAAAGCCTACCGCGCGCTGGTGCGGGCCAAGGTCGCACTGTTCAGCATGCCGGCCGACGCTGATGGCGTTCAGCGTGCCACCACCCTGCGCACCTACCGCAACTACGCCAACCTGGCCGAAAGCTACAGCGCCATCCCGTCGCGCCTGCTGGCCATCACCCATGGCGTTTCGGCGGTGGGCAAAAGTCACGTGGCCATGCGCCTGGTCGAGGCCCTGGGTGCAGTGCGCGTGCGTTCGGACGTAGAGCGTAAGCGCCTGTTCGGCGAACAACCGCAGGCCGACGCCGGCCAGCTGAGTACCGGCATATACGACCAGGACGCCAGCGCAGCGACCTATCAGCGCCTGCACGAGGTAGCAGCGACGGTGCTGCGCGCCGGCTTCCCGGTGGTGCTGGACGCCACCTACCTCAAGCGTGAACAACGCCAGGCTGCGGCAGACGTTGCCAGCCAGACCGGCGTGCCGTTCCTCATCCTCAACTGCCACGCGCCAGAGGCGGTCATCGCCAGTTGGCTGGAGCAGCGCCAGGCCGAAAACAGCGACCCGTCGGATGCCACGCTGGAGGTGATCAAGGCCCAACAGGCCAGCCGTGAGGCGCTGGATGCGCAGGAGCTGGTGCACAGCACCCGCGTCGATACCCAGGCTGCCGGCAGCATGGATCAGGTGATCGAGCAGATTCGCCAACGGTTGCCTGGCCTGTAAGTTCGTCACCTTCCTGTGCCTGCCCGCCAAGGGGCAGGCACAGGCCGCTCACCCTCCGATGGCAAAAAGCCGCATATTTCCCAATGCCCGCTACACTCCTCTCAGACCTGCTCGCGATTTATCCCCCATTCCCGTTCAGCCATCGCAAGGAGGCTCGATGAACGATGAATTGCAGCATCTGAAGAACCTTGGCAAGACTTCTGCGCAGTGGCTGCATGCGGCCGGCATCCACAGTGCATCGGATTTGCGCCGCCTGGGCGCGGTGGGTGCGTACCAGGCCGTGAAGACACGAGGGTTCCGTGCATCGAAGGTGCTGTTGTATGCCATTGAAGGCGCCCTGCTGGACATGCACTGGAACGATTTGCCGCTCGAACGCAAGGAAGCACTCAACCAACAATTGGACGCGAAAAACCCTACGCAAAAAAAACCCAAATAATCGGGGTAAAGGGATTGACGGCTAAATGAGAATTGTTATGATTATCGCAACTGGTCGCGAGACTGGTTGGATAAGCTAAGAGCCCCTGGTTCGGACTCTCAGATTATCTCCTCATCAGGCTAATCACGGTTATTGACCCGGCAATTTGCCGGGTCTTTTTTTGCCTGTGCCTTTGCAGGATCAGCGCCGCAGCTGCGCACAATAATCCTGCTCCGGCATCGCTGCCGTGTACCACACATAATCAGCCTCGCCAGGCTCGATTCGCTCGCCCACCTCAGCCAGCAGCAATACCTTGCTCTCCCCCGATGCCCCCAGGTCAGCCAGATGCAAGGGTATGCCCAGGTCCTTGCGCACATGGTAAGCCCCGGCAAACAGCAGTGCCGGTTGCGGTGCCGCCTGCAAGCGCTCGGCCATGCGCCGGTCGCGCTGCTGCTGAACGGCCAGCATCGCCGGTAACCGGTTTTCTGGCAGCATCCCGCAATGCCCGGCGCGCACGTGTTCCAGCAAGGCAGCCTTTACCGCAGGTGCATTGGAGTTTTCGCCCTGCACCGGAGCCGGCTGTCGATAGGCCTGACGCATCTCGGCGGGCGAAAGGTTGGCGGCCAGCAACGTGACGCGATGTTGCAAGGCTTCGGTGACAATCGGCCCGTACAACTGCCAATCCCAGCCCTCCTGCCAGGCCAGCGCCTTGGGCAAGTCTTCCGGCAAAGGCTGCCCCGCCAGCTTGTCCACCCGTGATTGCTGTTCGGGCTGCAGCATCTCCAGCAACAGGCTGCCCTGCGTACGCTGGCCTTGCAGAGCGCGCAACAGCCACAGTTGCAGCGCGTGATGGTCAGGGTTGTCGTGCTTCTCGCCGACAAGTACTCGGGGGGCGTCAGCCAGGCGCTCCACCAGCGTTTCAGGGCTTATGACCTGCTCACTGGCCAGGTCGACAATCGTTCCCAGCTCGGCGTGCGTGCGACCTTCACTGCTCTGCCAGGCGGGCAACGGCGGCAGGCTGGCCTGACAGCCGCCTATCACCAGTACCAGGCACAGCGAGAAACCGGACAGCAGCGGGTGTCGCATCGGCAGTTACTCCATGTCATCCACAATTTGAATGGCCTGCCCTGGGGGCGGACCTGTCGCGAGACAAGGTCGCTTCCTCAAAGGTCGTGCACGGTTCGAGAATCAACGGGTGATGATCAGCGGATGCCCACGCTCGGGGTGCGCCTGCACCAGTACGTCGATACCGTACACCGCCTTCAGGGCCGCTGGGGTCAGTGCCGCTTCGGGCGTGGCAAACGCATGGCAGCGCCCCTGCTCCAGCAACAGGATACGGTCACAGTAACGCGCCGCCAGGTTCAGGTCATGCAGGATCACCAACACTGCAGCACCGCAGTCGGCGAAACGGCGTACGGCTTCCAGGGTGGTGTGCTGATGCAGCGGGTCGAGCATCGAGGTCGGTTCGTCGAGCAGCAACGTGCTGCCCTCCTCGCCCGGCCATAGCTGCGCCAGCACGCGGGCCAGGTGCACCCGTTGCCGCTCGCCACCGGAAAGCGCCAGGTAACTGCGCGCCACCAGGTGCCAGGCATCTGCCGCCCGCAACGCCGCTTCGACAATTTCCGCATCGCGCCGCTGACCGGTGCCATGAGGCATGCGCCCCATGCCCACCACTTCCTCCACCCGAAACGAGAAACCCAAACTGGACACCTGTGGCAACACTGCCAGGCGCCTTGCCCGTTCCTGCCCGGCCCAATCGGCCAGGGGGCGGCCCTGCAGCGTTACCCGCCCGCGGTCGGGCGCCAGTTCACCGCACAGCACACTCAGCAGGCTGCTCTTGCCGGCACCGTTTGGGCCAAGCACACCCACGACCTGCCCCGGAGGCAACTGCAGGTGAATGTCGTGCAGCACCTCATTGCTGCCCCTGCACAGATACAGGCCCTCAACTTGCAACATCAGCCGCGCCCTCGCATCAGCAGGAACAGGAAGAACGGCGCACCGATGAAGGCCGTGACGATACCAATCGGCAGCTCGGCAGGCGCCAGCAGCAGCCGCGCCGCCAGGTCGGCGAACAACATCAGCACACCGCCGGCCAGCAGCGAGGCTGGCAGCACAACACGGTGATCGGGCCCGGCCAGCAGGCGAACCAGGTGCGGCACTACCAGGCCAATGAAGCCGATCAACCCGGCTGCTGCCACTGCCGCCCCCACCCCCAGCGCCGTGCAGAACACCAATTCACGCTTGAGCCGCTCCACGTCAACGCCCAGGTGGCGCGCCTCCGACTCCCCCAGCAACAGGGCATTCAGTGCCTTGGCCCGGCGCGGCAACCACACCGCTACCCCTGTCGCCACCAGCAACAATGGCCACAGCCGCTCATAGCTGGCGCCATTGAGGCTGCCAAGGTTCCAGAACGTCAGCGTGCGCAAGGTGGCATCATCGGCCAGGTAAGAGAACAGCCCCACGGCCGCGCCACCTAGCGCGGTCATGGCCACGCCAGCCAATAGCATCGTGGCGACGTTGGTCTGGCCATCGCGGCGCCCCAGGCGGTAGACCAGCGCAGTTACCCCAAGCCCGCCGACAAAAGCGCAGAACGACAGCAGATAAGGCGCGAAAGCATCCGGCATGCCGCCAAACCAGGCGCCGCCGACAATGGCAACCGCTGCCCCCACTGCGGCGCCGGCGGCAACCCCTACCAGCCCGGGGTCGGCCAGCGGGTTGCGGAACAGCCCCTGCATGGCCACCCCGGACAGCGCCAGCACCGCGCCCACCGCCAACCCCAACAGGGTGCGCGGCAGGCGGATCTGACCAAGGATCATCTCGGCCTGCTGCAGGCCATCTTCGGAAACGGGCAGCCCCAACAGGCGCAGGCCAGCGCGCAGCGTATCGAACATCGGCAGGCTGACTGGCCCCAGCGCCAGTGACAGCCAGATTGCCAACAGGCACAGCAGGCTCAGGCTAATGAACAACGTACGTGACTGGACCCGTTGTTTCATCGTGCGAAGCTGGCCTGAGCAGCCGGGTAGAAGGTGGCTGCCAGCGACTGCACGGTCGCCGGTAGCCGAGGCCCGAGCCCGCCGACCAGCAACGTTGGGTCCAGTGAGACCAGGCGTTTCTCACGCACGGCCCGCGAGGCAGCCAGCGCAGGGTTTTCTTTCAACAGCGCCTGCAAGGCCTGCTCATCGGCCAGCGCCCGGTCGGAAAACACGATCACATCCGGGTCAAGCGACGCCAAGGCTTCGTTGGAGAAGTTCTTGTAGCCTGGGTGCGCGGCCAGGTTTCTCCCACCCGCCTGGCCCAGCAGCCAGTCACCGGCAGTGCCTTGGCCAGCGATCAGCGGCTTGGCCCCGGCATGGCCGACCAGCAGCAACACCCCAGGAGCCTGCTGCCCGGCCTGGGCCCGCTTGACGTTGGCATGCAACGCATCGAGCCGCTGGCGGTAGTCCGCTGCAAGCGCGGACGCTTGCTGCTCTGCACCGAGCAACTGCCCCAGGTGCCTGAGGTTTTCATCCACTGCCGACAGCTCGGCCTTGCTGGAGAACAACTCGACCCGCACGCCGGCCTTGCGGATTTGCGCCAGTACCGGTGGCGGCCCCATTTCCTCGGTGCCCACCAGCACATCCGGGCGCAGGCTGAGGATGCCTTCGGCCGACAGCTGCCGCTGATACCCCACACTGGGCAAGGCTTTCAACGAGGCCGGGTGCTGACTGGTAGTGTCCACACCGACCAGGCGCGCTTCACCTCCCAATGCGGTTATCCACTCGCTCAAGGCGCCACCCGCGCTGACCCAGCGTTGCGGCAGCTCGGCTGCCAAGGCTTGGGTAGAGAGCACAAGGCTTGCACACAGAGCGAGAAAAGCAGCTGGACGGCGCATCATCGGGTTCCTTCTGAAGACGGGCTACACGCCTTGTGGCGAGCGGCGGAACTGCGCACCATAGGCAGCCGGGCGCAGCGAATGCGATCAATTTGATAATTATTCGCATTGGAGCGTCAAGCCATCACGTGTTTCACGGGTCATCCTTGCCATGCACTTCCTTTGTACATCCCTCGGCCTCGCCGAGGGCCAAAGCCGCGCCTTCAGCGTAGACGGCCTCGAACTGTTCGGCGTGCGTCGCCAAGGCCAGGTGTACCTTTACCGCAACCGCTGCCCGCACCGGGACATCCCGCTGAACTGGGCAGAGGACGCGTTTCTGGATGACAGCGCCAGCCTCATCCACTGCGCCCATCACGGAGCCCTGTTCCTGATAGAAAGCGGCGAATGCGTGGCAGGCCCCTGTGAGGGTGAGCAGCTGCAGCCCCTGGGCTGCCACGAAGACAGCCAGGGCATCTGGTTCAAGGGGTAAGCAGCACCGGCAAGCGGCGATCGATGACGATACCCTCGGCGTCCAGCCGAGTGCCATAGGCCAGCACCTCCACCCCGTCCGCTACGGCAGCGCGCAGCGCCTGGGCGTAGGCCGTATCGATTTCTTCAGCCGGGCGCACAGCGTCGATACCGGTCAGGTTCACGCAATACAGCTGCACGGCCCGCACGCCCTGCCGGGCCAGCTTTGCCAGCTCGCGCAGGTGTTTCGCACCGCGTTGAGTCACCGCATCAGGGAAGGCCGCAACAGCAGTGTCGGGGTAGCCCAGCGTCACACTTTTGACCTCGACATAGGCCGGGGCACCCTCGAACTCCAGGCGAAAGTCGATACGGCTACCTTCCTCGCCATAGGCCACTTCGCGCTTGAGTGCAGTGAAACCGGCCAGTTCAGTGATTGTACCGGCGCGCAGGGCCTCTTCGACCAACGCATTGGCCCGCCCGGTATTCACGCAGGCCAACCGCCCCTGGGGGGTTTCGCTGATTTCCCAGGTCCCTGGCAGCTTGCGCTTGGGGTCGTTGGAGCGGCTGAACCACACCTGCCCACCTTCACGCATGCAGTTGAGCATGGAGCCGGTATTCGGACAGTGGATAGTCATCTGCTCGCCGCTGGCCAGTTCGATATCGGCCAGAAAGCGCTTGTAGCGACGCAACAGGCGGCCCTGCTCGAGTGAAGGAGAAAAACGCATCAGCCTTGCCAGCTCTGCAGGCCACGGGCAATACGCTGCACCGCTTCTTCCAGGCGCGGCAGGCTCTGGGTATAAGCGAAGCGCACATGGTGCCCGGCCAGGTGGCGACCGAAGTCCAGGCCCGGCGTGAACGCCACGTGCTGGGTTTCCAGGAAGTGTCGGCAGAATGCGAACGCATCCCCGCCGAAAGCACTGATATCGGCATACAGGTAGAACGCACCTTGCGGCTCGACGGCAATGCGGAAGCCCAGTTCACGCAGGGCGGGCAGCAGGTAGTCGCGACGGCGGGCGAATTCGGCGCGGCGCTCCTCGAAAATGGCCAGCGCCTCGGGCTGGAAACAGGCCAGCGCGGCATGCTGCGCCATGCTCGGCGCACTGATGTACAGGTTCTGCGCCAGTTTCTCCAGGTCCGCGACCGCACCGGGCGGGGCCACCAGCCAGCCAAGGCGCCAACCGGTCATGCCGAAGTACTTGGAAAAACTATTCAGGACGAATGCCGAGTCGTCGACTTCCAGCACGCTCGGCGCGTCCATGCCATAGGTGAGGCCGTGGTAGATCTCGTCCACCACCAGATGGCCATGCCGCTCGTGGGTGGTTCTGGCCAGGCAGGCCAACGCCTCGCGCCCCAGCACGGTACCGGTCGGGTTGGCCGGCGAAGCGACCAGGGCTCCGACGGTGTCCTTGTCCCAGTAGCGCTCAACCAGGTCGGCAGTCAGCTGATAGTTCACATCCGGGCCCACCGGTACCAATTGGGCCCCGCCCTCGACCAGGCGCAGGAAGTGGCGATTGCACGGGTAACCCGGATCGGCCAGCAGCCAGTGCTTGCCCGGGTCCACCAGCAGGCTGCTGGCCAGCAGCAGCGCGCCGGAGCCACCGGGGGTAATAAGGATGCGTTCCGGGTCGATGTTCAGGCCATAGCGCTGCCCATAAAAACCGGCAATTGCCTCACGCAGTGCCGGCAGACCGCGTGCGGCGGTGTAGCGAGTGTGCCCTGCGGCCAGCGCGGCCTGGCCGGCCGCGACGATGGGTGCGGCCGTGGTGAAGTCCGGCTCGCCGATTTCCAGGTGGATCACATCGTGCCCGGCCGCCTGCAGCTCGTTGGCCCGGGCCAGCAGCGCCATGACGTGGAAAGGTTCGATGGCGCGGCTGCGCGCACTGTAGGGTTGGGCCATGACCTTCTCTCAAATGGGTCTAAACTGGAGATTCTACCTCTGCACACCACCGAACGTACCGCTCAGGCCGGTGTCAATTAGCAGGATCGGGCGGGGTAGCGCACCCCCGATCTATCTGGTAAGTTCGGCGGCTCGCAGTCGCAGGGCCGGCGGTCGCCGGAGATGGAGCATCCTGCGCATTGGATCAGATGAGTGAGAGGCGGTCTATTCATGTCCACCCTAGAAAAGCAAAAAGCCAACCAGAATCTTTATGGGGTTGCACCCTATCAGGAGACCAAGGGTGAGGAGTACATGGGTGAGCCCATGCGCAAGCACTTCACCAAGATCCTCACTGGCTGGAAGCAAGAGCTGATGGTCGGCGTCGACAAGACCGTTGACCATATGAAAGAAGAAGCAGCCAACTTTGCAGATCCCGCAGACCGCGCATCCCAGGAAGAGGAATTCGCCCTCGAACTGCGCAACCGCGACCGCGAGCGCAAGTTGATCAAGAAAATCGATAAAACCCTGCAGAAGATTCAGGACGAAGAGTACGGCTGGTGCGAGTCGTGCGGCATCGAGATCGGCCTGCGCCGCCTGGAAGCCCGCCCTACCGCCGACCTGTGCTTCGACTGCAAGGAAATTGCCGAGAAAAAGGAAAAAACGGTCGGCAAAGGCTGATCTTTCTTCCACCTGAACGGGGCGCATCATGCGCCCCGTTTCATTTATATGCCCAGCCTGACCATGACCGACTCCAGCTACATCGGGCGCTTCGCCCCCACCCCCAGCGGCTTCCTGCACTTCGGCTCGCTGGTCGCCGCCCTCGCCTCCTGGCTCGATGCCCGCGCCGTCAACGGCCGCTGGCTGCTGCGCATGGAAGACACCGACCCGCCCCGGGAGATGCCCGGCGCCCGCGATGCCATCCTCCAGACGCTGGAACGTTACGGCCTGCACTGGGATGGCGAGGTGGTATTCCAGAGCCAGCGCCACGATGCCTATGCTGCCGTGGTAGACCGCCTGTTCAACATGGGCCTGGCGTACGCATGCACCTGCTCGCGCAAGCAGCTGGAAAGCTACAACGGCATCTACCCAGGCTTTTGCCGCAACGCCGGACATGCCCGTGAAGGGGCAGCCATCCGCTTGCGGGTGCCGGAGCTGATCTACCGCTTTACCGACCGAGTGCAGGGTGAGTACCAGCAACACCTGGGGCGTGAGGTGGGTGACTTCGTCATCCAGCGTCGTGACGGGTTGTACGCCTACCAGCTGGCCGTGGTGCTGGACGATGCCTGGCAGGGTGTTACCGACATCGTGCGTGGTGCCGACCTGCTCGACAACACCCCGCGCCAGCTGTACCTGCAGGAACTGCTGGGCTTCTCACAGCCGCGTTACCTGCATATTCCGCTGATCGTGCAGCCGGATGGGCACAAGCTGGGCAAGTCGTACCGTTCGCCGCCACTGCAGGCGGAGCATGCTACCCCCCTGCTGCTGCGGGCATTGCGGGCGCTGGGGCAGAAGACAGACCCGGAACTGCTGTTGGCGACGCCGGCAGAGGTGCTGGCAGTCGCGCGCACGCAATGGCGGCCGGAAGCGATCGCGCAGCGGACCACCGTGCCAGAGGCTGATCTGCGCTGAAACTTTACCGGTCTCTTCGCGGGCGCGCCCGCTCCCACAGGGTCCTCAATAAACCTAGAGGCAACGCTTTACCTGTAGGTGCGTGTTCACCCGCGAAGAGGCCGGCACATTCATTCCACCTCTCAAAAACAAAAGCCCAGTAAATTCAAACCCTTGGCGAACGCTGTGGATTCCCGCTAGCATCCCCCCTGCCATTTGCGCCAATAATAAGTTCAAGCCCGTAGCACCCAACCATCGAGGCCAGCATGTACATCTATCGTTTGGTCCTGCTTCTGGTCGTGGGGATCTACCTGTTCTCCCCAGCCATCATGGACTGGTGGATCGAACCGACCGGAGCCTGGTACCGCCCCTACCTGCTCTGGCTGATCCTGATCGTCGTCACCTTCATCCTGCAGAGCCAACGAGATGCCGATGAGCTTTAGCCTGACCCAGATGATCCTGATCAGCGCCGGGTACCTCATGGTGCTGTTCGGCGTGGCCTGGATCAGCGAGCGCGGGCTGATCCCGCGTTCGATCATTCGCCACCCACTTACCTACACCCTGTCGCTGGGCGTCTACGCCAGTGCCTGGGCCTTCTATGGCTCGGTTGGCCTGGCCTACCAATACGGCTACGGCTTCCTTGCCTGTTACCTGGGGGTGTCTGGCGCATTCCTGCTGGCGCCGGTGCTGCTCTACCCGATCCTCAAGATCACCCGCACCTATCAGCTGTCATCGCTGGCCGACCTGCTGGCCTTCCGCTTCCGCAGTACCTGGGCCGGGGCCTTGACCACCATCATCATGCTGATTGGCGTGCTGCCATTGCTGGCCTTGCAGATCCAGGCGGTGGCCGATTCGATCAGCATCCTTACCGGTGAACCGGTCAAGGCCCGGGTGGCCTTTGCCTTTTGCACGCTGATCATTCTGTTCACCATCTTCTTCGGCTCGCGGCACATCGCCACGCGCGAGAAACATGAGGGGTTGGTATTCGCCATCGCCTTCGAGTCGGTGATCAAGCTGCTGGCCCTGGGCGGTATCGGCCTGTATGCCTTGTATGGCGTATTCGGCGGCCCGCACGAGCTGGAAGTCTGGCTGCTGCAGAACCAGACCGCCCTCGCCGCCCTGCACACCCCCCTGCAGGAAGGCCCATGGCGCACCCTGCTGCTGGTGTTCTTCGCCTCGGCCATCGTCATGCCGCACATGTACCACATGGCCTTTACCGAAAACCTCAACCCGCGCTCGCTGGTCAGCGCCAGCTGGGGCCTGCCGCTGTTCCTGCTGCTGATGAGTCTTGCCGTGCCGCTGGTGCTGTGGGCCGGCCTGCGCCTGGGCGCCAGCACCAACCCCGAGTACTTCACCCTGGGCCTGGGCATCGCCGCCAACAACCAGGCATTGGCACTGCTGGCCTACATTGGCGGCCTGTCGGCAGCCAGCGGCCTGATCATCGTCACCACCCTGGCGCTGTCGGGCATGGCCCTGAACCACCTGGTGCTGCCGCTTTACCAGCCGCCGGCCGAGGGCAACATCTACCGTTGGCTGAAGTGGACCCGCCGTGCACTGATCGTCGCCATCATCACCGCCGGCTTCATGTTCTACCTGAGCCAGAACTACCACCAGAGCCTGGCCAACCTGGGCATCGTCGCCTTCGTCGCCACCTTGCAGTTCCTGCCCGGGGTGCTGTCGGTACTCTACTGGCCAACCGCCAACCGCCGCGGTTTCATCGCCGGGCTGCTGGCCGGCACCCTGGTGTGGATGGTGACCATGCTGCTGCCGCTTCTCGGCAACTTGCAGGGCTTCTACATCCCGCTGCTGGACATGATCTATGTGCTGGACGATACCAGCTGGCACATGGCAGCCATCGCCTCGCTGGCGGCCAACGTGCTGCTGTTCACCCTGATCTCATTGTTCACCAACGCCAGCAACGAAGAAGTCAGCGCGGCCGAAGCCTGTGCCGTGGATAACGTGCGCCGCCCACAGCGCCGCGAGCTGCACGCCGCCTCGCCGCAGGAATTCGCCACCCAGCTGGCCAAGCCGCTGGGCGCCAAGGCCGCGCAAAAGGAAGTCGAGCAAGCGCTGCGCGACCTCTACCTGCCGTTCGACGAACGCCGCCCCTATGCCCTGCGCCGCCTGCGCGACCGCATCGAAGCCAACCTGTCCGGCCTGATGGGGCCGAGCGTGGCCCAGGACATGGTCGAGACTTTCCTGCCGTACAAGTCCGGTAACGAAAACTACGTGACCGAAGACATCCACTTCATCGAAAGCCGCCTGGAAGACTACCACTCGCGCCTGACCGGGTTGGCCGCCGAGCTCGATGCCTTGCGCCGCTACCATCGCCAGACCCTGCAGGAGTTGCCCATGGGCGTCTGCTCGCTGGCCAAGGACCAGGAAATCCTGATGTGGAACAAGGCCATGGAAGAGCTCACCGGCATCGCCGCCAAGCATGTGGTCGGCTCGCGCCTGGTCACCATCGACGAGCCTTGGCGCGGCCTGCTGCAAGGCTTCATCAACGTGCCCGACGAGCACCTGCACAAGCAGCGCCTGGCGCTGGACGGCCAGCCGCGCTGGCTGAACCTGCACAAGGCAGCCATCGACGAGCCTCTGGCCCCCGGTAACAGCGGGCTGGTACTGCTGGTGGAAGACCTTACCGAAACCCAGGCACTGGAAGACAAGCTGGTGCACTCCGAGCGCCTGGCCAGCATCGGCCGCCTGGCCGCCGGCGTGGCCCACGAGATCGGCAACCCGATCACCGGCATCGCCTGCCTGGCGCAAAACCTGCGCGAGGAACGCGAAGACGATGGCGAAATCATCGAGTTGTCCAGCCAGATCCTTGACCAGACCAAGCGCGTATCGCGCATCGTCCAGTCGCTGATGAGCTTCGCCCATGCCGGCGGCAGCCACCAGAACAGCGAGGAGCCCGTGTGCCTGGCTGAAGTGGCACAAGATGCCATCGGTCTGCTGGCGTTGAACCGGCGCAATTTCGAAGTACAGTTCTTCAACCTTTGCGACCCGGACCATTGGGCCGAAGGTGACCCGCAGCGCCTGGCCCAGGTGCTGATCAACCTGCTCTCCAACGCCCGCGATGCCTCGCCGCCCGGCAGCGCCGTGCGCGTGCGCAGCGAGGTTAACGAGCACACCGTCGACCTGATCGTCGAAGACGAAGGCAGCGGGATTCCGAAGAACATCATGGACCGCCTGTTCGAACCCTTCTTCACCACCAAGGACCCGGGCGAAGGAACCGGACTGGGGCTCGCTCTGGTCTATTCCATCGTGGAAGAGCATTATGGGCAAATCACCATCGACAGCCCGGCCGATATCGAACGGCAACGTGGCACCCGGATCCGCGTGACCCTGCCCCGGCATGTCGTAGCGACGTCCCCTGAAATTCGAGACCGTCGAGAGAATTGAATCAATGCCGCACATTCTGATCGTCGAAGACGAAACCATCATCCGCTCGGCCCTGCGTCGCCTGCTTGAGCGGAACCAGTACCAGGTCAGCGAGGCCGGCTCGGTGCAGGAAGCCCAGGAACGCTTCAGCATTGCCACTTTCGACCTGATCGTCAGCGACCTGCGCCTGCCAGGCGCGCCCGGCACCGAGCTGATCAAGCTCGGCCAGGGCACCCCGGTGCTGATCATGACCAGTTACGCCAGCCTGCGCTCAGCGGTGGACTCGATGAAAATGGGCGCGGTGGACTACATCGCCAAGCCCTTCGACCACGACGAGATGCTGCAGGCAGTAGCGCGTATTCTGCGTGACCGGCAGAACGCCCCCGCTGCTGCACCGCCTGCCGAGCCACGCGCCAGCAATGGCAAGGCTACAGCGCCCGACAAAGGCAGCGCGGCAACGGCCAATGGCGAGATCGGCATCATCGGCTCGTGCCAGCCCATGCAGGACATGTACAGCAAGATCCGCAAGGTCGCGCCTACCGACTCCAATGTGCTGATCCAGGGCGAGTCGGGCACCGGTAAAGAGCTGGTGGCCCGCGCCCTGCACAACCTGTCTCGCCGGGCCAAGGCACCGATGATCTCGGTGAACTGCGCGGCCATCCCCGAAACGCTGATCGAATCCGAACTGTTCGGCCACGAAAAAGGCGCGTTCACCGGCGCCAGCGCCGGGCGCGCCGGCTTGGTGGAGGCCGCCGATGGCGGTACGCTGTTCCTCGATGAAATTGGCGAACTGCCGCTCGAAGCCCAGGCTCGCCTGCTGCGTGTGCTGCAGGAAGGCGAGATACGCCGGGTAGGTTCGGTGCAGTCGCAAAAGGTCGATGTGCGCCTGATCGCCGCGACCCACCGCGACCTGAAAAACCTGGCCAAGGCCGGCCAGTTCCGTGAAGACTTGTATTACCGACTGCACGTCATCGCCCTGAAGCTGCCGGCCCTGCGCGAGCGTGGCAGCGACGTCAACGAGATCGCCAACGTCTTCCTCGCCCGCCAGAGCGCTCGCATCGGCCGCGACGACCTGCACTTCTCGGCCGAGGCCGAGCAAGCCATTCGTCACTACAGCTGGCCCGGTAACGTGCGTGAACTGGAAAACGCCGTGGAGCGCGCGGTGATCCTCAGCGAGAGCGCAGAAATTTCCGCCGAGCTGCTGGGCATCGACATCGAGCTGAGCGACCTGGAAGAGGACGACATCCTCGACAATGCCCTGGTGGTGGCCAACGGGGGCAATGCCAGCCACGAGCCGACCGAAGACCTGTCGCTGGAAGACTACTTCCAGCACTTCGTGCTTGAACACCAGGACCACATGACCGAGACCGAATTGGCACGCAAGCTCGGCGTCAGCCGCAAGTGCCTGTGGGAACGCCGTCAGCGCCTGGGCATCCCACGGCGCAAGAGCAACGCTACCAGCGAATAACCCACCTGCGCACCGCACGCCGCAGCCTATGCGGCGTCGGTGAGACCGAGCGCCGCCCGCGCGGCGCTTCGCGGCTAAAGCCGCTCCTACATTTGTTTCGGGCCAGTCCCTCCTGTGCCACGCGCGCGCGACCGCCTTGTTGTACGACGCAATCTCGAGCCATGCGCCAAGGCATTCGCGCGCAAATCCCACAGAAAAATTGGCCCGAACAAATGTAGGAGCGGCTTTAGCCGCGAAGCGCCGCGCGGGCGGCGCTCGGTCTCACAGGCGCTGAACGTGTCACGGCGAACACCCCAGGTAACACCTCACCTCCCGTAAAAATCTGTTACCCAAGCTTTCCGCCGTAACAGTCCCCGAGGCGTACGGTAACGAAATTGCGACATTTTCGACCTGCCAAAAACTGCAGAACCCGCTCAACCCCTTGATTTTATTGAGTTTTGAAAAGTTGGCACGGCACCTGCTATATTTTTGGTACAAGAACAATAACAAGCACTGCAACTCAGAATAAGAACAAGACGAAACGGCTCACGCACAATAAAAACAAGATGGCGGAGGCGCAGCTAACTGATTCTTTTGGAGAGGATGCGTGTTTGGGGCTTGCCCCACAACCAGGCAGAGAACAACAAAAACTGCACTAAAAGCAGCGCCTGAACTGGTTGGATCGACAGATCAACGTGTCATCAGCGGCCAAAGCAATCCGTTTGCTCTTTACCCCCGGTTTGGGGGTCGTCCACAAGTTTCGAGATTTGTGGGCAGGGCACTCAACAAAAACAAGAAGCCCAGCAAAAAAACAATAAGAGCACGCAACGACTTCTGGGGGAGCTTAGGCTCCCCTTGTCGTTTCTACCCTTCTGGCAGGCATCCTGCTACCCGCCTACACCATTCCCCGAGTAAATGCTAGAATCCCCGCCCATCATGCGGCCATTCTCCTATTCTTGGCCGAACATTCCTTCACACAGTGCATCCCATGCTGAAGAAGCTGTTCCAGTCTTTCCGCCCGCCCGTACCGGGCCCGCACCACAGGCGCACCACGCCCGAGGTGATCAACAAGAGCCAGCACTCGCTGCAGCGCCACCAGTTCAGCCGTCATGCGGTGAACATCGTGGAGCGGCTGCAAAGCGCCGGCTACCAGGCTTACCTGGTCGGTGGCTGTGTCCGCGACCTGATGCTGGGCATCACGCCGAAGGACTTCGACGTCGCCACCAGCGCCACCCCCGAACAGGTCCGTGCCGAGTTCCGCAACGCCCGCATCATTGGTCGTCGCTTCAAATTGGTCCATGTGCATTTCGGCCGTGAGATCATTGAAGTCGCCACCTTCCGCGCCCACCACTCCGAGGACGACCAGGGCGATGCCCACCGTTCGTCGCATAACGCCAGTGGCCGCATTCTGCGAGACAACGTGTACGGCACTCTGGAAGAGGACGCGCAACGCCGCGACTTCACCATCAACGCCCTGTACTACGATCCGGTCAGCGAGCGCATTCTCGATTACGCCAACGGTGTGCACGACGTGCGCAATCGCCTGCTGCGGCTGATTGGAGACCCGACCCACCGCTACCAGGAAGACCCGGTGCGCATGCTGCGCGCGGTGCGCTTTGCTGCCAAGCTCGACTTTGGCATCGAAAAGCACACTTACCTGCCGATTCGCGGTCTGGCCCCGATGCTGCGCGAGATTCCACCCGCGCGCCTGTTCGAGGAATGCCTCAAGCTGTTCCTCAGCGGCCAAGGTGCCATCGCCTTCGAAATGCTGGTTGACCTGGAGTTGTTCGAACCGCTGTTCCCGGCCAGTGCCCACGCGCTGGACGAGCGGCCGACCTACACCCACACGCTGATCAGCCAGGCATTGAACAACACCGACCTGCGCGTGAAGCAGGGCAAGCCGGTGACGCCAGCCTTCCTGTTTGCTGCTTTGCTCTGGCCAGCCCTGCCGGCCCGTGTGCTGCACCTGCAGAACCAGGGCGTGCCGCCGATCCCGGCCATGAACGGTGCGGCCCACGACCTGATCGCCGAGCAGTGCGCGCGCATTGCCATCCCCAAGCGTTTCACCCTGCCGATCCGCGAGATCTGGGACATGCAGGAGCGCCTGCCGCGCCGCAGCGGCAAGCGCGCCGACATGCTGCTGGACAACCCGCGTTTCCGCGCCGGTTACGACTTCCTGCTGCTGCGTGAAAGCGCCGGGGAAGAAACCGACGACCTGGGCCAGTGGTGGACCGATTACCAGGACGCAAACGACAGCGAGCGCCGCGAGATGATCCGCGAGCTTGGCAGCCGTGACGAAAGCGCCGGCCCGCGCAAGCGCAAGCGCAGCAGCAGCAAACGCAAGCGCAGTGGCGACGAGGCGTTCGAGTGACCATTCGCGCCTACGTAGGTCTGGGCAGCAACCTGGACGCACCTGCCGAGCAGCTGCGTAGCGCCTTTCAGGCGTTGGACCAGGTCGAAGCCACGCGCCTGGTAGCCGCCTCGGCCCTGTACACCAGCGATTCGCTGCTGCCCGGCCAACCGCGCTACACCAATGCTGTCGCCGCCCTGGACACCGCCCTGGCACCACTGGCATTGCTCGATGCGCTGCAGGCCATCGAAAACGACCAGGGCCGCGTGCGCAAAGAGCGCTGGGGACCACGCACGCTGGACCTGGACATCCTGCTGTTCGGTGACCAGGTGCTCGACCAGCCACGCCTGAAAGTGCCGCATTACCACATGCATGCCCGCCCGTTCGTGCTGTATCCGTTGGCCGAACTGGTACCGGGGGATTTCCGCCTGGCCGATGGTCGCGCCCTCGCGCAACTGCTCGACGAATGCCCGTTCGTCGGCCTGGAACGCCTGTAGACCGGGCGTTCCAGCCTGCATCGCCACCTCGGTAACGCCAGTAACACCCTGATCGTAACAATGCGGTAACAGGGTGATTGACTTCCCACACCTCGCTCACGACTATAGGCGTCCCGTGTGGCACCAAAGTGCCGCATACCCGTATTTAGGCCCGGACGGACCTGTGCCCGAACATCACGCGCGATGATGTGCCGCTCCGGAAGATGACTACACGCGTTGAATGCAGTCGTTTTTTACAGCGCCTGAACGAGGAATTTCCTACATGCCTGAAGTAACCCTTACCACCCTTAACGGCCTCAAGGCCAAGGGTGAAAAAATCACCATGCTGACCTGCTACGACGCGACCTTCGCCAAGGCCGCCAGCCAGGCTGGCGTTGAAGTGTTGCTGGTGGGCGACTCGCTGGGGATGGTCCTGCAGGGCCACGACAGCACCTTGCCGGTCACCACGGCGGAGATGGCCTACCACACCGCCAGCGTCAAACGCGGCAACGACGGCGCGCTGATCCTCACCGACCTGCCGTTCATGGCCCACGCCACCCCCGAGCAGGCCTTTGCCAACAGCGCCACACTGATGCAGGCCGGCGCCCACATGGTCAAGATCGAAGGCGCAGCCTGGCTGGCCGAAACCATCCGCTTGCTGGCCGAACGTGGTGTGCCGGTGTGCGCGCACATGGGCCTGACCCCGCAAACCGTCAACGTGCTGGGCGGCTACAAAGTGCAGGGCCGCCAGGAGGCCCAGGCCCGGCAGATGCGCGCCGACGCCATTGCCCTGGAACAGGCCGGTGCGGCCATGCTGCTGCTCGAGTGCGTACCCAGCGAACTGGCGGCGGAAATCACCAATGCCGTTGGCATCCCGGTAATCGGCATTGGCGCCGGCAGCGCCACCGATGGCCAGGTACTGGTACTGCACGACATGCTCGGCCTGTCGCTGAGCGGCCGGGTACCGAAGTTCGTGAAGAACTTCATGCAGGGCCAACCGGATATCCATAGCGCCCTCGTCGCTTACGTCGAGGCGGTCAAGCAAGTCAGTTTCCCAGGCAGCGAACACGGGTTCAGTGCATGAATACAGTCAAGACCGTCCGCGAACTGCGCGCGGCAGTGGCCCGCGCGCGCGGTGAGGGCAAACGCATCGGTTTCGTGCCGACCATGGGCAACCTGCACAGCGGCCATGCGGCCTTGGTGACCAAGGCTGCCCAGCGCGCCGACTTCGTGGTCGCCAGTATCTTCGTCAACCCGCTGCAGTTCGGCGCCAACGAAGACCTCGACAAATACCCACGCACCCTGGCAGCCGACCAGGAGCGCCTGGTGCAGGCCGGCTGCAACCTGCTGTTCGCACCCACGGTGGAAGAGATGTACCCCGACGGCATGAGCGTGCAAACCCGCGTCAGCGTGCCCCAGCTTTCCGAAGGCCTGTGCGGCGCCAGCCGGCCTGGGCATTTCGAGGGTGTGGCCACCGTGGTGAACAAGCTGTTCAACATGGTCCAGCCAGACCTTGCCGTGTTCGGCGAGAAGGACTATCAGCAGTTGGCGGTGATCCGCGCCATGGTGCGCGACCTGAACATGCCGATCCAGATCATCGGCGAACCCACCGTGCGTGCCGAAGATGGCTTGGCGCTGTCGTCGCGCAATGGCTACCTCACGCCAGAGCAGCGTACTGCTGCGCCAGCGCTGTACCGCACACTGCAGCACATTGCAGCGGGCATCGGCCGTGGCCAGCGGGATTTTGCCGCGCTGGTCGCTGAAGGCCAGGCGCAACTGAGCGCAGCGGGTTTCCGTCCGGATTACCTGGAAGTACGCCATGCCGTAAGTTTGCGCCCGGCAGTAATCGATGATCGAGACCTGGTGGTGATTGCGGCAGCTTACCTGGGTAACACACGGTTGATCGACAACCTCTACCTGCATTTGGAAGAGAAGACCGCATAACGGTCTTGGGCTGCCTTGCAGCCCATTCGCGGGCAAGCCCGCTCCTGCGCGTTTATCTGTAGGGGCGGGCTTGCTTGCAATGCCCCACCAAAATCCCCCTGCCATACCCATTCCCAGCACGTGGCCTTTGCCTATAATGGTGCCAGCCTGAACCCGGCAACGACTGCCGTGTCCAAGCCCTCACCACGCACCAAGGGAACCCCGCGCAATGGCGTATTACCGTACACCCCACGATGTGACGGCCCTGCCCGCCTGGCAGGCGCTTCAGAAACACCGCGACGCCATGCAAAGCTTCAGCATGCGCGAAGCCTTCGCCGCCGATGCCAAGCGCTTCGACCAGTTTTCCCTCAGCGCTTGCGGCCTGTTCCTCGACTACTCGAAAAACCTGATCACCGAGCAAAGCCGCGATCTGCTGGTCAACCTGGCCAATGAAGTGGGCCTGCAGGACGCCATCAAGTCGATGTTCGGTGGTGAGATCATTAACGCCTCCGAAGGCCGCCCGGTGCTGCACACCGCCTTGCGCCGGCCTGTAGGTGACAAACTCAGCGTCAACGGCGTGAACGTCATGCCGGAAGTGCACAAGGTGCTCAACCAGATTACCGAACTGGTTGGTCGCATTCACGATGGCCTGTGGCGCGGCTACAGCGAAAAGCCGATCACCGACGTGGTCAACATTGGCATTGGCGGTTCGTTCCTCGGCCCCGAGCTGGTTTCCGAAGCGCTGCTACCCTACGCCCAGCGCGGCGTGCGCTGCCACTACCTGGCCAATATCGACGGCAGCGAGTTTCACGAGCTGTCGGCCAACCTGCGCGCCGAAACCACCCTGTTCATCGTCTCGTCGAAGTCGTTCAACACCCTCGAGACACTGAAAAACGCCATGGCCGCGCGGACCTGGTACCTGGCCCAAGGCGGCTCGGAAGCCGAGCTGTACCGCCACTTCATTGCCGTATCCAGCAACAAGGCCGCTGCTGTAGCGTTCGGTATCCGCGAAGAAAACATCTTCCCGATGTGGGACTGGGTGGGAGGGCGCTACTCGCTGTGGTCGGCCATCGGCCTGCCGATCGCCCTGGCCATCGGCACTGCCAACTTCAAGGAACTGCTGTCCGGCGCCTACACCATGGACCAGCACTTCCAGACCGCACCGTTCGACAAGAACATGCCGGTGCTACTGGCCCTGCTGGGCGTGTGGTATGGCAACTTCTGGGACGCGAACAGCCACGCGATCCTGCCGTACGACCACTACCTGCGCAACATCACCAAGCACCTGCAGCAGCTGGACATGGAATCCAACGGCAAGAGCGTGCTGCAAGACGGCACCCCGGTGAAGACCGACACAGGGCCGGTGATCTGGGGCGGCGTGGGCTGCAACGGCCAGCATGCCTACCACCAGTTGCTGCACCAGGGCACCCAGCTGATTCCGGCCGATTTCATCGTGCCGGTGGTGAGCTTCAACCCGGTGGCCGACCACCACCAGTGGCTGTACGCCAACTGCCTGTCGCAGAGCCAGGCGCTGATGCTGGGCAAAACCCGCGAGGAAGCCGAAGCCGAATTGCGCGCTAAAGGCCTCAACGAAGCAGACATCGAAAAGCTGGCCCCGCACAAGGTGATCCCGGGTAACCGCCCGAGCAACACGTTGGTGGTCGAGCGCATCAGCCCGCGCCGCCTGGGCGCGTTGGTGGCGATGTACGAGCACAAGGTGTTCGTACAGAGCGTTATCTGGGGTATCAACGCCTTCGATCAGTGGGGCGTCGAGCTGGGCAAGGAACTGGGCAAGGGCGTTTACCAGCGCTTGGTCGGTAGCCTGGAAGACAGTGCCGAAGATGGCTCTACCCAAGGCCTGATCAACTACTTCCGCGGCCGTCACCGCGGTTGATCCGAAGCTTGTGCCGGCCTCTTCGCGGGTAAACCCGCTCCTACGAGACTACGCATTATCTCGTAGGGGCGGGTTTACCCGCGAAGAGGCCGGCCCAGGTTGAACACCGCTCCCAGCTACACTGTCCTATCGAATAGCCGTTGCAGTCCATCGCCCCTTACAAGAGCAGGACCACCCGCCATGTTCGATATCCGCAAATACCCCCAGGCCCTGGCCGTCAGCCAGTCCGCCGCCCTCACCCCCGAAGACTACCGCCGCCTCTACCGCCAGTCGGTCGAAGACCCAGACACCTTCTGGGCCGAACAGGCCAAACGCCTGGACTGGATCAAACCGTGGTCAAGCGTGCAGCAATGCGACCTGCATACCGGCAAGGCCCGCTGGTTCGACGGTGCGCAACTCAACGTCAGCTACAACTGCATCGACCGTCACCTGGCCCAGCGCGGCGAGCAAACGGCCCTGCTGTGGGAAGGCGACGATCCCAAGGACTCCAAGGCCATCACCTACCGCGAACTGCACCGTCAGGTCTGCCGCCTGGCCAATGCAATGAAAGCGCGCGGTGTGAAGAAAGGCGACCGGGTGTGCATCTACATGCCAATGATTCCCGAGGCCGCCTTCGCCATGCTCGCCTGCACCCGCATCGGCGCCATCCACTCGGTGGTGTTCGGCGGTTTCTCCCCCGATGCCTTGCGAGACCGCATTCTCGATGCCGACTGCCGCACCGTGATCACCGCCGATGAAGGCGTGCGTGGCGGCAAACGCATCCCGCTGAAACAGAACGTCGACAAGGCCCTGGCCAGCTGCCCAGCGGTCAGTAGCGTGTTGGTGGTGCGCCGCACTGGCGGCGATGTTGCCTGGACCGAGGGCCGAGACCTCTGGTATCACGAAGCGACGAAGGATGCCGGCGACGACTGCCCCCCAGAACCGATGGAGGCCGAAGACCCGCTGTTCATCCTCTACACCTCCGGCAGCACCGGCAAACCCAAAGGGGTGCTGCATACCACCGGCGGCTACCTGCTGCAGGCAACGATGACCTTCAAGGTGGTGTTCGATTATCGTGACGGCGAGGTGTTCTGGTGCACCGCCGATGTCGGCTGGGTGACCGGCCACAGCTACATCGTCTATGGCCCGCTGGCCAATGGCGCAATCTCGCTGATGTTCGAAGGCGTGCCCAACTACCCGGATACCTCGCGCTTCTGGCAGGTGGTGGACAAGCACCAGGTGAACATCTTCTATACCGCCCCGACCGCCCTGCGCGCACTGATGCGTGAGGGCTCCGCGCCACTGCAGAGCACCTCACGCAAAAGCCTGCGTCTGCTGGGCAGCGTCGGCGAGCCGATCAACCCGGAAGCCTGGGAATGGTATTTCGAGGAGGTTGGGCAAAAGCGCTGCCCGATTGTGGATACCTGGTGGCAGACCGAAACCGGCGGCATCATGCTCACCCCACTGCCCGGCACACAGTCACTCAAACCCGGCTGCGCCACCCAGCCGATGTTCGGCGTGCAACCGGTGCTGCTGGACGAAAAAGGCAAACTGATCGAAGGCCCCGGCGCTGGCGTGCTGGCGATCAAAGCCAGCTGGCCCGGGCAGATCCGCAGCGTCTACGGCGACCACCAACGGATGGTCGACACCTACTTCAAGCCCTTGCCCGGCTACTACTTCACTGGCGACGGTGCCCGTCGCGATGCCGATGGCGACTACTGGATCACCGGGCGCATCGACGATGTGATCAACGTGTCCGGGCACCGCATCGGCACCGCTGAAGTGGAAAGTGCACTGGTGCTGCATGACAGCGTGGCCGAAGCCGCGGTGGTCGGCTACCCCCACGACCTCAAGGGCCAAGGCGTCTACGCCTTCGTCACGACCATGAATGGCGTGACGCCAGATGATACGCTCAAGGCCGAGCTGCTGGCCCTGGTCAGCAAGGAAATCGGCAGCTTCGCCAAGCCTGAGCTGATTCAGTGGGCGCCAGCGCTACCCAAGACGCGCTCAGGCAAGATCATGCGGCGTATACTGCGCAAAATCGCCTGCAATGAGCTGGAAAACCTGGGCGATACCTCGACCCTGGCCGACCCAAGCGTGGTACAGGGCCTGATCGACAAACGCCTCAACCAGTAACCGGCGGCCACCCATCATGGCCGCCCTGCACAGCAGGTCGCCATGGAAGCCCTTCGTCGCCGCATCGAAACCCAGGTCATGAGCCTCACCGGGCTGGCCCTCGGCCAGCTCGACCTGGAATCGCCCAAGGGCGACCCCGGCCTGTTCGGCCCGCACAGCATCAGCTGGCGGGTACATGGCGACTTTCCGAGCATGCTGGTCGGTGGCATCAGCGCGCTGATGCTGCAGTTGTTGCATCCCCTGGCCCTGGCCGGTGTGTGGGACCACTCCAACTTTCGTGAAGACCTGCTCGGCCGCTTGCGCCGCACCAGCCAGTTCATTTCCGGCACCACCTTCGGCGCCACGGGCGATGCCGAGTGGCTGATCGACAAAGTGCGCACCATTCACCTGCAGGTCACCGGCACGGCACCAGATGGCCGCCCCTATGCGGCCAGCGACCCGGACCTGTTGACCTGGGTGCATGTAGCGGAGGTCAGCCGTTTCCTCGCTGCCCACCTGCGTTACCGCAACCCACGCCTGCCACGCGCCGAGCAGGATGCCTATTACAACGAAATCGCCCTGATCGCCGAGCGCCTTGGCGCCCGTGACGTGCCGCGCTCGTGTCAGCAAGTTGAAGACTATCTGCAACACATACGCCCGCAGCTGCATTGTGATGCGCGCAGCCATGAGGTGATACGAATCCTGCTCGACGCCCCTGCCCCCAGCCGCCTGGCACAGCCGGTTGGCAAACTGATGCTGCACGCGGGTATCGACTTGCTGCCCGGCTGGGCCCAGGCCCTGCTCGGCCTGCAGCACGGGCCCCTGCAGCAGCGCCTGATCCGCCTGGGCCTGCGCCGCACCGCGCCGGTACTGCGCTGGGCAATGCGCGACGGTTCGGCACACCGAGCCAAACGGCGCATGGGCATTGATTGAGCGCAAAGGGTGGCCCCTGCGGAACTGATTTAACGTGCCATACTCCAAGCACTCCTGCTTAGACTGACGAAGCGACACATGTACAAAGGATTGACTCGCGCCGCTGGCGCAATCGTGGCCTTGGTAGCCCTGTATAGCCTGCTCGGCTTTCTCATTCTTCCCGGTGTCGCACTGCGCATCGCCAACCAGCAGTTGGCCCAATACGCCACCGTGCCGGCCCACCTCGAACGGATCGAACTCAACCCCTTCAGCCTCGAGCTGACGCTGTGGGGCCTGCAGATCGGCGAGCCGGGCAAGGAGCAGGTCGGCTTCGAGCGTCTTTACGCTAACGCCTCGCTCGACAGCCTGTGGACCAAAGCCCTGCATCTGGAAGCGGTGGAACTCGACAAGCCGCGCAACGAAGTGCTGTTCGCCAAGGACGGTACCCTCAACCTGACCGGGTTGTTCAAACTACCGGCCAGCGAAGCCAAACCCGAAGAGCCGCCCAGCGACCCGTTCCCGCTGCGTATTGGCAGCATCAAGCTCGTCGACGGCTACCTGCACTTCGAGGACCTGCGGCCCAGCGAGCCGATCGAGTTCCTCTACGACAACATGAATCTGGAGCTGAAAAACCTCAGCACCCTGCCCAACGACAATGCCGACATGACCTTGGTGGCCAGCGGCCCCAATGGCGGACGCATCGACTGGAAGGGCACCCTGAGCCTGTCGCCGATCGCCTCCGAAGGCACACTGAAGGTCACTGACGGCAAGATGAAGCTGTTCTGGCCCTACGTGCGCGATGCCGTGCCACTGGTGCTGGAAGACGGCGTGGTAAGCCTCGATACGCATTACAAGCTCAACCTCGCCAAACAGACCGAACTGCTGCTGGATAACGTCTCCGTGCGCATCGCGCCATTCGCCATCAAGGCGCCGGATGGCCGACCGTTGGCACGCCTGGCAAGCCTGGAGGTTAGCGAAACCTCCATCGATATGGTCAAGCAGCAGGTCACCGTGGGCAAGGTCCGCAGCGAAAAGCTCGAAACCTGGGCGGCGCTGGAAAAAGATGGCCAGCTCGACTGGCAGAAGCTGTTTGCCAGCCAACCCGCCAAGGCCACGCCGAAGGAAAAGGCCGAGCCGGCTGCCGCAGAACCTACGCCTGAAGAGAAAGCTGCCAAAGAGCCAAGCAAGCCTTGGCAAGTGCTGCTCAAGGACGTGCAGTTGCGCAACTACCTGGTGCACCTGGCAGATCGCAGCCAGAAGGAACCGGTAGCCTTGGACATTGGCCCCCTCAACGCCGACCTGCAAGGTTTCGACAGCCTCAACCAGTCGCCCTTCACCCTCAAACTCGATACCGGTGTGGGCAAGCAAGGCAAGCTGCAGGCCGCAGGCCAGGTCAACCTGGCACCGATATGGGCAAAGCTGGATGTGAGCACCCGCGACATCGACCTGCGTGTGGCCCAGGCCTACATCAGCCCGTTCATCCTGCTGGAGCTGCGCAGCGGCATGCTCTCCAGCGACCTCAAGGTCGACCTGAAGAACACCGCGCCGCTGGCCTTCAATGTGACCGGCAAGGCGCAGGTCAGCCAGTTGCACACACTCGACACCATCAAGAGCCGCGACTTCGTCAAATGGCAGCAGGTGAACGTCGATGGCTTGTCCTACGTGCACGGCGATGCTCTGTCGATCGACAAGGTGACCCTGCTGCAGCCCTATGCACGCTTCATCATCAACGAAGACCGCACCACCAATGTCAATGACCTGCTGATCCCGCAACCGGCCGACGCCCCGGCGAGCAGCCAGCCCAAGCCGACCACGGCGAGCAACAACAAGCCGCTTGGCATCCATATCGGGCAGATCGACATCAACGACGGCTCGGCCAACTTTGCCGACCTGTCGCTTACCCCCAACTTCGCCACGGCCATCCAGCAACTCAACGGCCAGATCGGCACCATCGACAACCGCAAGCCACAGCCGGCCAAGGTCGACGTCAAGGGCAAGGTAGACCGCTACGCACCGGTCACCATCAAGGGCGCACTCAACCCGTTCAACCCACTGGCCAGCCTGGACATTGCCACCAGCTTCAAGCGCGTCGAACTGACCACGCTGACGCCCTACTCCGGCAAGTTCGCCGGCTTCCGCATCCGCAAGGGCCGGCTGAACCTGGACCTGCACTATCTGATCACCAACGGCCAACTCAAGGCCGAGAACAAGGTAGTAGTGGAACAACTGCAGCTGGGCGAGAAAGTCGACAGCCCGGATGCGGTCGACCTGCCAATCCGCCTGGCGGTGGCATTGCTGAAGGATACCGAGGGCAAGATCTCGATCGAGCTGCCGGTGTCTGGCGACCTCAACAACCCGCAATTCAGCGTGATGCCGATTGTTTGGCAAACCCTGCGCAACCTGGTGCTGCGCGCGGCGCAGGCGCCATTCAAATTCATTGGCGGGCTGATCAGCGGCGGCAGCTCGGAAGACCTTGGCAACGTGGCGTTCGCCCCCGGCTCCAGCGAACTCAGCAGCGAGGCCCAGTCGTCCCTGGACAAGCTGGCATCCGCGCTGAAAGAGCGCCCGGAACTGCGCCTGGAAATCGAAGGCACCAGCGCCCAGGCCAGCGACGGCCCGTTGATTGCCCAGCAGCGCCTTGAGCGTGAGTACCAGGCCACCTGGTACAAGATCCTGCAGCGACGGGGTGACAAGGTGCCGGCCAATGCCTCGATGCTGGTGGTGGACGACAGCGACAAGCCCGCGATGCTCGAAGGCATCTACCGCACCCGCCTGAAACAGCAGCCGCCAGCAGAATGGGAGCAACTGAGCCGTGACGAGCGTACCGCCAAGCTGCGCGCCGCGGTGATCAAGTCTTGGGCTGAGAGTACCGCCTTGCTGCGTACACTGGGCCAGGAGCGGGCCAGCAGCATCAAGGACTACCTGGTCGACAAGGGCAAGCTGGAAGACGACCGGGTGTACTTCATCGACACCAGCCTGGGGCAGCCTCAGAGCGATGACCGGGTGGTGACACCGATGCACCTGGATGCCGAGTAATCCCCTCTGGCAGGCCTGGCCTCTTCGCAAGCATGCCCGCCCCACAGGCCTGCGCAATACCTGGGGGAGCGGGCATGCCCGCGAAGAGGCCAGTACGGGCCTCAAACCAACCGCTGCCCCGACACCGCCGGGTGATACAGCGGTTGAACCTTGTTCCCGGCCGGGTCCAGCAGGTGGAAGCTGCGTGCGCCGTCACCATGGTTGAACGGCCGGTCGAGCAAGGTCACGCCATGAGCCTTGAAGTACTGGTACCAGGCTTCCAACTCCTCCACGCTGTCGACAATGAACCCGTAGTGATCCAGGGTCTGCAACCCGTTGGCCGCCCCTGCCCCACGCCCCAATGACAGGTTGTCGTTACCGCAGGTGAGGTACACCAGATCCTCATTGGCGCGGTTCAGCACTTCCATGCCCAGCACATCGACGTAGAAACGCTCACATTCCTCAAGGTTGGGCACCAGCAGGGCGATATGGCGCAGGCCGTTCAGGCGGCCAGGACGGGCGGGCAATTCGGACATTGGCGAAGCTCCATTTTTGTATACAATTCATTATTGAATTTAAAACAAAAGGAGAGATTTGTGTATAGCCTGTTCATCAAGACCCGAGTGAAGCCTGGATGCGCCGAAGCTTTCCTCAGTGCAATCAAGGACAATGCTGCAGCCTCCGTGGCGAGTGAGCCAGGCTGCCTGGTGTTCGATGTGTCGCAGGACCGGGCCGACCCGGAGGTGATCTACCTGTACGAAATCTACCGCGATGATGCGGCGTATGACGCGCATACCCAGACCGCGCATTTTCGCGACAGCCGTCCATTGGTGGAGCCTCTGATCCTTGAGCAGGAATGCTTCGAAAGCGATGTGATCGCGCGCAACCCGGTGTATTGAGCGCAAGAAAAAGCCCTGGCACGGGCCAGGGCTTCGATGAAAGTGGCCAAATCCATTTGGCCGACGGGACATTCCTTATTCGGCTTTCAGGCCGTCAGACATTACGCTCTTGACGCCTTTGATGTTCTTGGTAATGCGCACCGCTTCTGCTTTCTGCGATTCGGTAACCTTCACATCAGAAGACAGCGAAACAACACCTTGGCTGGTCTCGACTTTGATGTCGCTGCCTGGGATGCCTTTTTCAGTCAGCAGATCAGCTTTGACCTTGGTAGTGATCCAAGTGTCGGAGCCTTCTTGCTTGGCGTTGTCGACGGTGTTGGCCGCCAACATGACTGGAGCCTGGGTTGGCTCAGCGGCGAATGCACCGTTAGCCATGGTCAGGGTCAGAGCGGTAGCAGTAGCGGCAGCAATGGCGAACTTCTTCATGTGGGTCACTCCTGTTTTTCGAAAGGTCTGCGCCGTATGTCCTGGCGTCAGGTATGAAGGTAGTTGCAGGGGCTGTGCCAGCTTTGCCGCTTCTATTATTTCCTTTTAAATCAATGAGTTAACAAATATCCATCACTTCGGTGGTCGTGCATTTTGCAATCTGCGCGGTAAACCTGCATGCAAGATGCAAGTCCGCAAAAGGTTCCCGTCCCCATGAAAAAAGGGCCCCGAAGGGCCCTTTCTCTATTGCGTGACGGTCGCTTAGACGCCCGAGGCCTTGGCCGCAGCGACGTCCTTGATCGACAGCTTGATACGGCCGCGGTTGTCCACGTCCAGTACCAGCACTTCAACTTCCTGGCCTTCCTTGAGGATGTCGGTGACTTTCTCGACGCGAGCATCGCTCAGCATGGAGATGTGCACCAAACCGTCCTTGCCAGGCAGGATGTTGACGAAGGCGCCGAAGTCGACAATGCGCTCAACCTTGCCGACGTAGATCTTGCCGATCTCGGCCTCAGCGGTGATGCCCAGGATGCGCTGCTTGGCAGCATCTGCCGCTTCCTTGGTTTCGCCGAAGATCTTGATCGAGCCGTCGTCTTCGATGTCGATCGAAGCCTTGGTCTCTTCGCAGATGGCGCGAATGGTGGCGCCGCCTTTACCGATGACGTCGCGGATCTTGTCGGTGTCGATCTTCATCGCGATCATGGTCGGGGCGTTGGCCGACAGTTCGGTACGCGACTGGCCAATGACCTGGTTCATCTGGCCGAGGATGTTCAGGCGCGCTTCCAGGGCTTGGCCCAGGGCGATTTCCATGATCTCTTCGGTGATGCCGTTGATCTTGATGTCCATCTGCAGCGCGGTGACGCCCTTGGCGGTACCGGCTACCTTGAAGTCCATGTCGCCCAGGTGGTCTTCGTCACCCAGGATGTCAGTCAGGACTGCGAACTTGTCGCCTTCCTTGACCAGGCCCATGGCGATACCGGCAACCGGCGCCTTCATCGGCACACCGGCGTCCATCAGGGCCAGGGATGCACCGCAGACCGAAGCCATGGAGCTGGAACCGTTGGATTCGGTGATTTCCGAAACCACACGGATGGTGTACGGGAACACGTCAGCAGCAGGCAGCATGGCCTGAACCGAACGGCGGGCCAGACGGCCGTGGCCGATTTCGCGACGGCCAGCACCGCCCATGCGGCCACACTCACCTACCGAGAACGGTGGGAAGTTGTAGTGCAGCATGAAGGGGTCTTTCTTCTCGCCTTCGAGGGTGTCCAGCAGCTGGGCATCACGGGCAGTACCCAGGGTCGCAACGACCAGGGCCTGGGTTTCGCCACGGGTGAACAGTGCCGAACCGTGAGTTTTCGGCAGCACACCGACTTCGATGTTCAGCGGGCGTACAGTCTTGGTGTCGCGGCCGTCGATACGTGGCTTGCCGTTGACGATGTTTTCGCGAACGGTGCGGTATTCGATTTCGCCGAAGATCTCTTTTACTTCGGAAGCCGAAGGCTGGCCTTCTTCACCGGAGAACTTGGCAACCGCCTGGTCACGCAGCTCACCCAGACGCGCGTAGCGGTCGGCTTTGACGGTGATGGTGTAACCCTGCGAAACCGCTTCGCCGAACTCGGCGCGGATAGCATTGAACAGCTCGGTGTTGGCAACGGCAGGTTTCCAGTCCCAAGTCGGCTTGCCAGCTTCGGCAGCCAGCTCTTTGACAGCCTGGATAACAGCCTGGAATTCGTCGTGGGCGAACAGTACGGCACCCAGCATCTGGTCTTCGGTCAGCTCTTGAGCTTCCGACTCAACCATCAGTACAGCGTCGGAGGTACCGGCAACGACCATGTCCAGGCTCGAGGCAGCCAGTTGCTCATAGGTCGGGTTCAGCAGGTAGCCAGTGCTTTCGTGGAAGGCAACGCGGGCAGCGCCGATCGGGCCTTCGAACGGAATGCCGGAAATGGCCAGGGCAGCCGAGGTACCGATCATCGCAGCGATGTCCGGGTCGGTCTTCTTGCTGGTGGAAACCACGGTGCAGACGACCTGCACTTCGTTCATGAAGCCTTCCGGGAACAGCGGACGGATCGGACGGTCGATCAGGCGCGAGGTCAGCGTCTCTTTCTCGGAAGGACGGCCTTCACGCTTGAAGAAGCCACCTGGGATCTTGCCAGCGGCGTAGGTCTTTTCCTGGTAGTGAACCGACAGCGGGAAGAAACCCTTGCCTGGATCAGCCTGTTTGGCGCCTACCACAGTCACCAGCACGGTGACGTCGTTGTCGACGGTAACCAGCACGGCGCCGGTTGCCTGACGGGCAATACGGCCCGTTTCGAGAGTGACGGTCGATTGACCGAACTGGAAAGTCTTGATTACCGGGTTCACGGTTTCCTACCTTTTTCAGTGGCTCTTGGGGGAACTGGTTTCTTGCGAATTCTTGGGCAGAACGGGGAATCGGCCCCATTGACCGTCCAGATACAACACGAGGCTGGGAGCCTGGCACCAAGCGGAAAAACCGCTCAGCATTGCCAGGCTGCCAACCTCGGAGATACGCGTGAAGTGCCCAACGGCAGCGCTGCAAAACAGCCCTGCCGAAGCCTGCGACACCCCACGCACACCACTGACCAGGCCGCTATTAGCGACGCAGGCCCAGGCGACCGATCAGGGCGCTGTAACGAGTGGTGTCTTTGCCCTTCAGGTAATCCAGCAGCTTACGACGCTGGTTGACCATACGGATCAGACCACGACGGGAGTGGTGGTCTTTGTCGTTGGCCTTGAAGTGGCCTTGCAGCTTGTTGATGTTGGCGGTCAGCAGAGCAACCTGCACTTCCGGGCTACCGGTATCGCCGGCGGCTTGCTGATATTCGGCAACGATCTGAGCTTTTTCTTCAACGCTGAGGGCCATTTGGCTTCTCCTGATAACGGATCCCGCATGCGGGGTCCAATAGGCCAGGGACAAATCCCTGTATTAATAAAAAAGGTGTGACCGTGCCTACTGACAGCCACCCTTGATGCCGTGGGGCTCGGCAACTTCCTGACCCCGCGGTTTCGGTCATTCCGACCGAATCAGCCGACGCGGCGCAATGCGCCCGTCTTCGCTCACTTCACCGATACCGATGAAGCGTGCATTGTGATCCTGTACCCGAACCATGCCAAATTGTGGCGCGTCCGGCGCGCGTACCGCCTGGCCATGCAGCCAGTAGAACGCACTGTGTTCCGACAGGCTGACCAACGGCCAGTCCTGCAGCCCGCTGTCCGATGGCATCAGGAAGCGGTCGAGCGCTTCGTTGCCACCTTCGGCATGGGCCTGTTCGAGTTCCTCGAGGGTGACCGTCTGTGCCAGCGCAAAGGGCCCTGCCTGGGTCCTGCGCAGCTCGGCGACATAGGCGCCGCAACCAAGGGCTTCACCGATATCCTCCACCAGCGTGCGGATATAGGTGCCTTTGCTGCATCCTACGCTCAGCCGCGCACGGGTACCTTCGCACTCGAGCAACTCCAAGCGGTTAATAGTAACAGAACGCGCCTCGCGCTCCACTACCTCTCCTGCACGTGCCAGCTTGTACAACGGCTGGCCGTCACGCTTGAGCGCCGAGTACATAGGCGGTATCTGGCTGATCGGGCCGCGAAAACGTGGCAGCAGTGCTTCGATGTCGGCGCGACCAACGGTCACGTCGCGGGTCTGCAGCACCTCACCCTCGGCATCGCCGGTGTTGGTAGTCTGCCCCATCTGCATGACGGTTTCGTAGCCCTTGTCGGAATCCAGCAAGTACTGCGAAAACTTGGTCGCTTCACCGAAGCACAGCGGCAACACGCCGGTCGCCAGCGGGTCGAGGCTACCGGTATGGCCGGCCTTTTCCGCATTCAGCAGCCAACGCACCTTCTGCAAGGCGGCATTGGAAGTGAAGCCCAGCGGCTTGTCGAGCAGGATGATGCCGCTGACATTGCGGCGGATACGTTTGACCTGGGCCACCGCTTACTCCTTGGTGTCCGACTCGTCGGCATCCTTGTGCAGGCGGTCTTCGGCCACTGCACGCTCGATCAGCGCCGACAGGTGCACACCACGGCTGACACTTTCATCGAAATGGAAGTGCAGCTGCGGCACGCTGCGCAGTTGCATCGAACGCCCCAGGTGCAGACGCAGGAAGCTGGCGGCGCTATTCAATGCCTTGAGCGACTGCTGCACGGCATCCGGGGTTTCCTCGCCCATGACGGTGATGAACACCTTGGCATGGCCCAGGTCACGGCTCACGTCCACGGCGGTGATAGTCACCAGACCGACACGCGGATCCTTGACTTCGCGACGGATCAGCTCGGCCAGCTCGCGCTGCATCTGATCGCCAATACGTTGGGTACGGCTATATTCTTTGGCCATTCTTGCTACCTGTAACTTAAAGCGGCAAACGCCCGGACAGACGAATGCCTGACCGGGCGCTACCTGAAGAGGTACCGCAAGCCGCCCTGTAGCAGGCGCTTGCGGCTCGCTCGCCCTTAAAGGGTACGAGCCACCTGGACTTTCTCGAAGACTTCGATCTTGTCGCCGACCTTGACGTCGTTGTAGCTCTTGACGCCAATACCGCACTCCATGCCAGAACGGACTTCGGAAGCATCGTCCTTGAAGCGACGCAGCGATTCCAGCTCGCCTTCGAAGATCACAACGTCATCACGCAGTACGCGAATCGGACGGTTGCGGTACACGGTACCCTCGATGACCATACAGCCAGCGATGGCGCCGAACTTCGGCGAACGGAACACGTCACGCACTTCGGCGACACCCAGGATGTTCTCGCGAACATCGCTGCCGAGCATGCCGGTCAGGGCCTTCTTGACGTCTTCGATGATGTCGTAGATCACGTTGTAATAACGCATATCCAGACCTTCCTGCTCGACGATCTTGCGCGCACCGGCATCGGCACGCACGTTGAAGCCGAACAGTACTGCATTCGAAGCCAGCGCCAGGTTGGCATCGCTCTCGGTGATACCACCGACGCCACCACCAATCACGCGCACTTGCACTTCGTCGTTGCCCAGGCCGCCGAGCGAACCCTGCAGCGCTTCCAGAGAACCACGCACATCGGTCTTGAGAACGATGTTGAGGGTTTTCTTCTCTTCCTGACCCATGGTCTCGAAGATGTTTTCCAGCTTGCCGGCGTGAGCACGGGCCAGCTTGACCTCGCGATATTTGCCTTGACGGAACAGGGCAACTTCACGGGCTTTCTTCTCGTCGGCAACCACGGACAGCTCGTCACCGGCTTCCGGAGTACCGTCCAGGCCGAGGATCTCGACCGGGATCGACGGGCCAGCTTCCTTCACAGGCTTGCCGTTCTCGTCGAGCATGGCGCGAACGCGGCCATAGTTGGAACCGCACAGGACCATGTCGCCCTGACGCAGGGTACCGTCCTGAACCAGGATGGTCGCCACCGGGCCACGGCCCTTGTCCAGGCGCGATTCGACAACCACACCACGACCTGGCGCGGTTGGGGTAGCGGTCAGTTCGAGGATCTCGGCCTGCAGCAGAACGGCTTCGAGCAGCTCGTCGACACCGGTACCCATCTTCGCCGAAACCTTGACGAACGGCGTGTCACCACCCCAGTCCTCAGAGGTAACGCCTTCGACGGACAGCTCGTTACGGATGCGATCGAGGTCAGCACCTGGCTTGTCGATCTTGTTCACCGCAACGACCAGCGGAACACCGGCTGCCTTGGCATGCTGAACGGCTTCGCGGGTTTGTGGCATCACACCGTCGTCCGCCGCCACCACCAGGATGACAATGTCGGTCGCCTTGGCACCACGGGCACGCATCTGGGTAAACGCAGCGTGACCTGGGGTATCGAGGAAGGTGACCATGCCGCGGTCGGTTTCCACGTGGTAGGCACCGATGTGCTGGGTGATACCACCGGCTTCGCCAGCGGCAACCTTGGCACGACGGATGTAGTCGAGCAGCGAGGTCTTACCATGGTCAACGTGACCCATGACGGTAACCACCGGCGCACGCGACTCGGTCTGGCCTTCGAACTTCAGCGATTCGGCCAGGGAGTCTTCCAGGGCGGTATCGCTGACCAGAGTGACCTTGTGGCCCAGCTCTTCGGCGATCAGCTGAGCGGTTTCCTGGTCGAGCACCTGGTTGATGGTAACCGGGGTCCCCATCTTGAACATGAACTTGACCACTTCAGCGCCCTTGACGGACATCTGGTTGGCCAGCTCGGAGACCGTGATGGTCTCGCCGATGGTCACGTCACGGATGACGGGGCCAGTCGGGTTCTGGAAGCCGTGCTGATTACGCTTTTTCAGCTTGCTCTTGCCACCACGACCACGACGAGCGCCATCGCTCTCTTCGTCGGTAGTGCGCGGAGCGGCACGCGGAGTCGGCGCCTTTTCCTTCTCCTTGACCTTGACCTTGATCGACACGCGAGGTGCCTCGCCACGACGACGGTCGTCATCACGGGTACGGCTTTCGTTGCGACGGGTCTCGTCTTTCTTGCGCTCGGCAGCACGGGCTGCGGCGTCTTCAGAGGCCGGGGCGTCTGCGACTACCGGGGCCGGAGCAGCGACCGGAGCAGCGGCAGGAGCCGGCTCTGGCTTGGCAGCAGGCGCAGGGGCGGCGGCTGCGGAGCCGGCGGCCTGACGGCGAGCCTGCTCTTCGTTGCGCTGGCGAACTTCGGCCTCGACCTTGTCGCGAGCGGCATTTTCAGCCGCGCGGCGCTCATCCAGCTCACGCTTCTGCTCAGCCTGGATTTCTTCAGGGCTGCGCTGAACGAAAACTTTCTTCTTGCGTACTTCTACGCTGATGCTCTTGCTACCGGCGACACGCAGGGTGCTGGTGGTTTTGCGCTGCAAGGTAATCTTGCGCGGCTCTTCCGCCTTGCTCTTGTGGCTGCTTTTCAAATGAGTCAGCAAGGTCTGCTTCTCATTGTCGGTCACTACCTGACCGGCGTCGGTGTGCGGCAGACCTGCCTCACGCATCTGCTGCAGCAGGCGCTCTACCGGTGCCTCGACCTCTTGGGCCAGTTCTTTCACCGTGACTTGCGTCATGCACTTCTCTCCTCAGGCCGCGCCTAATTACTCGAACCAGTGGGCTCGGGCGGCCATGATCAACTTGCCGGCACGCTCTTCGTCGATGCCGTCGATGTCGAGCAGATCGTCGATCGACTGCTCGGCCAGGTCTTCGCGGTTAACCACGCCGCGCACCGCCAGTTCAGCCGCCAGGTCTTTGTCCATGCCCTCAAGGGAGAGCAGGTCTTCGGCCGGGTGGGCGTCTGCCAGTTTTTCTTCGGTAGCGATGGCCTTGGTCAACAAACGGTCCTTGGCTCGAGCGCGGAGCTCATTGACGATGTCTTCGTCAAAGCCATCGATGTTGAGCATTTCTTCCAACGGTACGTAGGCAATTTCTTCAAGGCTGGTGAAGCCTTCGTCGACCAGCACTTGGGCCAGCTCCTCGTCGACTTCCAGTTCCTCGATGAAATTGCGCAGGATGTCACCGGTTTCGGCCTGTTGCTTGGCCTGGATGTCCTTCTCGGTCATCACGTTCAGGGTCCAGCCGGTCAACTGACTGGCCAGGCGAACGTTCTGACCGCCACGGCCAATGGCCTGGGCCAGGTTGTCCTCGGCGACGGCGATGTCCATGGCATGGGCATCTTCATCAACGATGATCGCCGCGACTTCAGCCGGCGACATGGCGTTGATGACGAACTGCGCCGGGTTATCGTCCCACAGGACGATATCCACACGCTCACCACCCAGCTCCCCGGATACGGCCTGGACGCGCGAACCACGCATGCCGATACAGGCACCTTGCGGATCGATACGCTTGTCCTTGGAGCGGACGGCAATCTTGGCTCGCGAACCCGGATCACGGGAAGCAGCCATGACTTCGATGAGGCCCTCGGCAATTTCCGGCACTTCAATGCGGAAAAGCTCGATCAGCATCTGCGGCGCGGTGCGCGACAGAATCAGCTGTGGGCCACGGTTTTCGGTGCGAATTTCCTTGAGCAGCGCACGCAGGCGCACGCCAACACGGAAGGTTTCGCGCGGAATGATGTCTTCGCGAGCCAGCAAGGCCTCGGCGTTGTTGCCCAGGTCAACGATGACGTTGTCGCGGGTAACCTTCTTTACGGTACCGGAGATGATCTCGCCAACGCGCTCACGGTAGGCATCGACCACCTGGGCACGTTCGGCCTCACGGACCTTCTGCACGATGACCTGCTTGGCGGTCTGGGCGGCAATACGACCGAACTCGATGGACTCGATCTTCTCTTCGATCACGTCACCAACCTTGGCTTCAGGGTGGGTGTCCTTGATCTTGTCCAGCCAGGTCTCGATCGCCGGATCATCAAGATCGGCTTCGTCGACCACGGTCCAGCGACGGAAAGTCTCGTAGCTACCGGTGTGGCGGTTGATTTCCACACGTAGGTCGACTTCGTCTTCAAAACGTTTTTTGGTTGCAGTGGCCAGGGCCACTTCCAGCGCTTCGAAAATGACGCCGGGCGGTACACCTTTTTCGTTGGATACCGATTCAACAACCAGCAGTACTTCTTTGCTCATCGTACGCCTCGCCTTGCGCAAGCCATTGGGCCCGGATAGTCCGCCGGGCCCGGCACGTCTCAGTCAAAACTGGGAATAATATTGGCCTTGTCGATCGAGTCGATCGGTAACAGGAACTCCTGGTTGTCCACCTGGACCACCACATCCTGCTCCTCCACACCGCGGAGAAGGCCCTGGAAGTTACGACGACCCTCGAAGGGTGAGCGCAGCTTGATCTTCACTTGTTCGCCGGCATGCGAGGCAAACTGTTCCAGCGTGAACAGTGGGCGATCCATGCCTGGAGAAGACACCTCGAGGGTGTACTCACTGCTGATTGGATCTTCCACATCGAGGATTGCGCTGGCCTGACGGCTGACTGCTTCGCAGTCGTCCACCAGAATACCGCCTTCCTTGTCGATGTAGATGCGCAGTACCGAATGCTTACCCTGGGAAACGTATTCGATCCCCCAGCACTGATAGCCCAGACCCTCGACAACCGGGGCCAACAAGGCCTGCAACTGTTCTAGCTTGCTCGACACCTGAACCCCCTCGTGCATGCTGTGCAAATAAAAAATGGGCGAAGCGCCCATCCCTGAAAGCGCCGTAGGACAACGACGCCGAAACTGTTCGGTTAGCAAAAAGCCCCTGAAAAGGGGCTCCGCTGAAGCTGGTTGCGGGGGCTGGATTTGAACCAACGACCTTCGGGTTATGAGCCCGACGAGCTACCAAGCTGCTCCACCCCGCGACAAAGCTGGGGCAAAAGTATAAGACCGAACCCTGTTGAGGGTCAAATCCAAACATTCACCTACAAGAAAGCCCGCTAAAGCGGGCTCTCAAGCTTTAATTGGTACCGAGAAGGGGACTCGAACCCCTACACCCTATGGGCACAACCACCTCAAGGTTGCGTGTCTACCAATTCCACCACCTCGGCAATACTACTACTTGAAACCCGTTACTTCTGCTCTTGAGCCGGAGGAGGTACATCACCCGTATTATTGGTGGTTTCGCTCTTCTGCTGTTGGAGCACCGGTACATCATCATTAACTGCCGGTTTTTGCGGCTCTTTCACTTCTAGCACTGCTGGATCTGGAAGACCTGCTTGGCTAAGCTGGTGAGCTTGTTGCTTCGCGAAGTATCCTAACCCAAGTGCTGTCAAAAAGAAAGTGGCAGCGAGTATAGCAGTTAATTTACTTAGGAACGTTGCAGAGCCTTGGCTCCCGAACACGGTGTTTGAGGCCCCCGCGCCGAAAGATGCACCTGCTTCAGCACCTTTACCCTGTTGCAACAGAACCAGCACTACAAGCGACAGCGCTGCCAACAGATGAAAAACAACGATGACTGTTTCCAGCATTTGTTCAGTTTCCTGCGGCGCGACAAATTGCACCGAATTCGTCTGCGTTCAGGGAAGCCCCACCAATGAGACCCCCATCGATATCCGGCATGCCGAACAGTTCGGCCGCATTGGCCGCCTTCACGCTGCCGCCGTATAGCAACTGCACCTTCGCAGCCACTTCAGCATCTTCTGCCGCCAACTGGCCGCGGATGGCGGCGTGCACATCCTGGGCCTGCTGTGGCGTGGCCGTAAGGCCCGTACCGATGGCCCATACAGGCTCATAGGCAATTACTGCATCGGCAAAAGCCTTAACACCGAATGCTTCGATGATACTGCTTAGTTGACGCCCGACAACTTCGAGCGTCTTGCCAGCCTCGCGCTCCTCAAGGGTTTCCCCTATGCAAAGCACTGGCTTCAAGCCTTTGGCCTGGGCTGCTGCAAACTTGCGATTGAGCACTTCGTCGGTTTCACCAATAATCTGGCGACGCTCCGAATGGCCAATCAACACCAACTTGCAACCTGCTTCAACCAGCTGCTCGGGAGCAACTTCCCCGGTCAGCGCACCCTGTTCGGGTTGTACAGCAGAATTCTGTGCGCCGACAGTAATTTCTTTACCTGCCAGGCCATCAATCACCTGATTGATGAACAAGGCCGGTGGAAATACGGCGACTTCCACTCCGCTCGGCAAGGCGAGATTACTCAAGCCTTTGGTCAGCTCAGCGACGCTAGCGCGGGTACCGTGCATTTTCCAGTTACCAGCTACCATAGGGCGACGCATGCTTTACCTCGTCGGTCAAAGTGGGCGCAGATCTTACCCAACCAGATCTGCGCTGGCAAGCGCCTTCAGACACAAACTTCGCCGACCAGTTTGGCCAGCGCTTCAGCATGGGCCCGCACCTGGCTTTCGTCCTCGCCCTCAACCATGACCCGCACCAACGGCTCGGTACCGGACTTGCGCAACAGCACACGCCCCCGCCCCGCCAGCGCTTCGGTGACCTTGGCACTGGCTTCCTTGACGGCGGGGTGCTCCAGCGGGTCGACCTTGCTGGCGCCAAAGCGCACATTGATCAGCACCTGCGGGCACTTGCGCAGGGCCTGACGGGCCTGGGCCAGGGTTTCGCCCCGGCGCTTGAGCGCCATCAACACCTGCAGCGCGGCAATGATCGCGTCGCCCGTTGTGGTGTGGTTGCAGCACACGACGTGACCGGAGTTTTCACCGCCGACCAGCCATTCACGCTCCAACAGCTCGGCCATGACGTAACGGTCGCCGACCTTGGCCCGCACAAACGGGATGTCCAGGTCCTTGAGCGCCAGCTCCAGGCCCAGGTTACTCATCAGCGTACCGACCACCCCGCCTTGCAGCTTGCCCTGTTCCTGCAGGTCGCGAGCAATGATGAACAGCAGCTCGTCACCGTCGACGATGGCGCCCGTGTGGTCGACCATCAGCACGCGATCGCCGTCACCGTCAAAGGCAATGCCGAGATCGGCATGCCCGACCAGTACAGCGGCCTGCAGCGATTCGATGTGTGTCGAGCCGCAACCTTCGTTGATGTTCAGGCCGTCCGGTTGCGCATGCAGCACGGTCACGTCGGCACCCAGCTCACGGAATACGCTGGGCGCAACCTTGTAGGTAGCACCATGGGCGCAGTCGACCACCAGCTTGAGGCCTTCGAAGCTGGTGCTGCTCGGCACGCTGCTCTTGCAGAATTCGATGTAGCGGCCGGCGGCATCGTTGATACGCGAAACCTTGCCCAGCTTGCCCGACTCGACAACGGTCATCGGTTGGTCGAGCAGCTCTTCGATCATCAGCTCGACCTCGTCCGGCAGCTTGGTGCCCTGACCCGAGAAGAACTTGATGCCGTTGTCATCGTGCGGGTTGTGCGAGGCACTGATGACGATGCCGGCTTCGGCGTGGAAGGTACGCGTGAGGTAGGCGATGGCCGGTGTCGGCATCGGCCCGAGCAGCATCACATCGGCACCTGCCGCGGACAGGCCGGCTTCGAGTGCGGACTCGAACATGTAGCCGGAGATACGCGTGTCCTTGCCTACCAGCACGCGGCAATGGCCTTGCTTGCGGAAGGCCATGCCGGCCGCCCAGCCAAGCTTCAGCATGAAGTCAGGCGTGATCGGGTATTCGCCGACGCGGCCACGAATGCCGTCGGTACCAAAGTATTTTCTGCTCATAGGGACTCCAATGTTCTTATTCGGCGTTTTGCACCGCAGCGATCATGCGTACCACATCAACGGTTTCGGCCACGTCATGTACCCGAAGGATGCTCGCCCCTTTGGTCATGGCCAACGCCGCCAGCGCAAGGCTGCCGTACAAGCGCTCGCCGACCGGACGTTCCAGCGTCAGGCCGATCATGCTCTTTCGTGAAACGCCCACCAGCAGTGGGCGCCCAAGGCGATAGAGCGCTTCCATGTGCTTGAACAGGCTCAGATTGTGCGCCAGTGTCTTGGCGAAACCGAAGCCTGGGTCAAGGATGATTCTATCAGCGTCGATGCCCGCTGCTGCGCAGGCGGCCATCCGCTGTTCAAGATAACGAGTGACGTCGGCGGTCACGTCCTGGTACTGCGGATCGTCCTGCATGTTGCCTGGCTCGCCACGCATGTGCATGAGGCACACCGGCAGACCGGTATCCGCCGCAGCGTCCAGGGCGCCATCGCGCTCCAGGGCCCGCACGTCGTTGATCAGCCCGGCCCCCAGGCGCGCGGCTTCACGCATGACAGCAGGCGTGGAGGTATCGACCGAAATGACCACGTCGAGGCGACTGTTGATGGCCTCGACCATTGGCGCCACACGCTCCAGCTCCTCGGTCACCGAGACTGCACGCGCACCCGGGCGCGTGGACTCGCCACCGATGTCGATCAGCGTTGCGCCGGCGGCAACCATCGCTTCGGCGTGGCGCAGGGCCTCGTCGCGCTGACTGAAACGACCGCCATCGGAGAAGGAATCGGGGGTGATATTGAGAATACCCATGACATGGGTATGCGACAAATCAAGAACCCGGTTGCCGCAAGGCAACCGGGTGGGGTACTGCACTGAGCTCATAGATGCCCTTAGTGTTCAGCCGCTGGGCCGCCGATTGGCGATTCCGGACGCTCATCCTGGGCCGCAGGCGTGCCCGAGTGCTTGTCATCGTCCCAATCACGTGGCTCACGTGGTGTGCGCCCAGCCATGATGTCGTCAATCTGATCGGCATCGATGGTCTCGTACTTCATCAGCGCTTCGGTCATCGCCTCGAGCTTGTCGCGGTTGTCGATCAGCAACTGCTTGGCAGTGGCATAGCACTGATCGATGATGCTGCGCACCTCGGAGTCGATCAATTTGGCAGTCTCGCCGGACACGCTGGCATGCTGGCTACCGGCACTGCGGCCGAGGAACACCTCGCCCTCTTCCTCTGCATACATCAGCGGGCCGAGCTTCTCGGACAGGCCCCACTTGGTCACCATGTTACGAGCGAGCTGGCTGGCGCGCATGATGTCGTTGGACGCGCCAGTGGTCACGCCATCGAAGCCCAAGGTCATCTCCTCGGCGATACGGCCGCCATACAGCGAGCAGATCTGGCTGATCAGCGCACGCTTGGAGAGGCTGTAGCGGTCTTCTTCCGGCAGGAACATGGTCACACCCAAGGCACGACCACGCGGGATGATCGAAACCTTGTAGACCGGGTCGTGCTCAGGCACCAGGCGACCGACAATGGCGTGGCCGGCCTCGTGATAAGCCGTGTTTCTCTTTTCCTTTTCGGACATGACCATGGTCTTGCGCTCGGCGCCCATCATGATCTTGTCCTTGGCCAGCTCGAACTCTTTCATTTCGACCAGGCGCTTGTTGGAACGCGCGGCAAACAGCGAAGCCTCGTTGACCAGGTTGGCCAGGTCGGCACCGGAGAAGCCTGGGGTGCCCCGTGCGATGACCGCCGGGTTGACGTTCTCGCCGATCGGCACCTTGCGCATGTGCACCTTGAGGATCTGCTCACGACCACGAATGTCCGGCAGGCCAACCACAACCTGGCGGTCGAAGCGGCCGGGGCGCAGCAGCGCAGGGTCGAGCACATCCGGACGGTTGGTGGCGGCGATGACGATGATGCCATCGTTCATCTCGAAGCCGTCCATCTCCACCAGCAACTGGTTGAGGGTTTGCTCACGCTCGTCGTGACCGCCGCCCATGCCGGCGCCACGATGGCGACCAACGGCGTCGATTTCGTCGATGAAGATGATGCACGGGGCGTGCTTCTTGGCCTGCTCGAACATGTCGCGCACACGGCTGGCACCGACACCCACGAACATTTCCACGAAGTCCGAACCGGAAATGGTGAAGAACGGTACTTTCGCCTCGCCCGCGATGGCCTTGGCCAGCAGGGTCTTACCGGTACCGGGTGGGCCGACCATCAGCACACCGCGCGGGATACGGCCACCCAGGCGCTGGAACTTGCCCGGATCGCGCAGGAACTCGACCAGCTCGCCAACCTCTTCCTTGGCCTCGTCGCAGCCCGCAACGTCAGCCAACGTGGTCTTGACCTGATCTTCGGACAGCAGGCGTGCCTTGCTCTTGCCGAAGCTCATCGGCCCGCCCTTGCCGCCCGCGCCACCTTGCATCTGGCGCATGAAGAACATGAACACGGCAATGATCACCAGGATCGGGAAGCTCGCCACCAGCAACTGCGTCCAGATGCTCTGTTGCTCAGGCTGCTTGCCTTCGACGACCACGTGGTTGTCGACCAGATCGCCGATCAGGCCATTGTCGGTGATGGCCGGGCGCACAGTCTTGAAGTTGTCGCCATCGGTGCGCTTGCCAGTAATGATGTAGCCATCGACGGTCACACGCTCGACCTTGCCATCCTTGACCTGCTGGATGAAGTCGGAGTAGTTGAGGGTCTGCGGCTCGTTAGGGCTGGAGAAGTTGTTCATCACTGTCACCAGGACAGCTGCGATGATCAACCACAGGATCAGATTCTTTGCCATGTCGTTCAATTAGCTACCCTCTGAGGCCGGCGCACGACGCAGCCGTGCCTCGCATGATATTCATCGCCCTAACTTACTACATTACCTACGCAGCCGCAGGCACCGTCTGTAACCCTTTGTGAAAGCTAGACTACACGAAGTTCGGACGATCCTGACGCAGTGGCCGATTGGAATTAACTATCGACCACCCCGCTTCACACCTTTCATTACCCTTTGAAGCCCCTGCCCAACAGGTATTGCTCGCGGGAACGGTCCCGTGACGACGACGGCTTGCGCATTTGCACCTTGTCGAACTTGCTGCGCACGTCCTTCAGGTACACGTCAAAACCTTCGCCCTGGAAAATCTTGATCAGGAAGTCGCCCCCGGGCTTGAGTACGCGGGTCGCCAGATCGAGGGCCAGCTCGCAGAGGAACATGGCACGCGGAATGTCCACCGCGGGCGTACCACTCATATTGGGGGCCATGTCGGAAATCACAAGGTCTACATGCGAATCGCCCACCGCTTCGAGAATGCGCTGCAGCACTTCGTCGTGGGTGAAGTCACCTTGAATGAAGGTCACGTCGGCGATCGAGTCCATTTCCAGAATGTCGGAAGCGATCAGGCGACCCTGGCCACCAATCAGACGACTGGTCACCTGGGACCAGCCACCAGGGGCCGCGCCGAGGTCGATCACGCTCATGCCTGGGCGGATAAGGCGGTCCTTCTCCTGGATCTCCAGCAGTTTGTAGCTCGCACGCGAGCGATACCCATCCTTCTGCGCCTGCTTCACAAAAGGGTCGTTGAAATGCTCTCGCAGCCAGTTTGCGCTGCTTTTGGAACGTTGTACCACGGGGCACCTCGATGATATGCGTCGTGATTGACTGGGCGGAGCCGGTGGCCCTCGGGTAAAATGCCGGTCAATTTTACAGAATCAGACGGAAAGGGTCAGATTATGCCGCTCAATAACGAGCAGAAGAAGCAATACAAGTCCATTGGTCATGACCTGAAGCCGGTCCTGATCGTTGCTGGCAACGGTTTGAATGAAGGCGTGATCGCCGAACTGGAGCGCGCTCTGGTCGACCATGAGCTGATCAAGGTCGAAATTCGCTCGGAAGACCGCGAGGAACGCGCCGAGACCATCGCCGAGCTGTGCAAGGCCGGCCGTGCCGAGCTGGTGCAGACCATCGGCAAGAAAGCCCTGATCTACCGCAAGAACCCACAGCCGAACAAGCAGCTGTCCAACATCCACCGTTACAAGTAACGGTAGCTCCGATCAGTGGCGCGGTGAACGCGCCCTGACCGGTACCGGCTGGGCCACCAGCACGATGCCGGAAAAGCCCAGCACCAGGAAGCAGAACATCTGCCAGCGCTCGCCCACGGAAATACCGTAGCGCAAGGTGTAATACCCCACGCAGGCACCGAAGCCGAGCAACAGCATCTGGCCGCGGAACTGCCGCCACCAGGCCGCCAGGCCGTCCACCCTCGCCAGCACTGCCAGCTGGGTCAACAAGCCAAGCAACGCCACGCCGATCAACCAGCGGTCGATCTGCCCGGCGATATCCTGCACCAGCAGCGGGGCCAGGCCACTGACCTTGAGCGCAGGCACCAGCCCGACATGGAACACCCACAGGCCACCGACCCAAAAAACCTGGGCCAGTTGCCAGAGGATCCCCTCGAGGGATGGCGCCCGCAGGCGTCGGTCAGATGTGCTTGACTTCGACAATCTCGTACTCGACCGTGCCACTAGGCGTCTTGACGACGACAGTATCACCTTCTTCCTTGCCGATGATGGCACGGGCAATGGGTGCGCCGCTCGACAGCTTGCCCTGCTTCACGTCAGCTTCATCCTCGCCAACGATCTGGTAGGTCACCTCTTCATCGGTTTCAGTGTTGGCCAGTACCACGGTGGTACCGAAAATCACCTTGCCGGTGTGAGGGATGGTGGTCACATCGATGACCACCGAATTCTGCAGACGGCCTTCGATATCACGGATACGCGCTTCGACCATGCCCTGCTCCTCACGGGCGGCATGGTATTCGGCGTTTTCCTTGAGGTCACCCAGCTCACGCGCTTCACCAATGGCCTGACTCAGGCGCGGGCGCTCGGTCTTGCTCAGGAACAGGTGCTCTTCTTCCAGGGCGCGAGCGCCCTGGACGGTCATCGGGTATTTGGTAATGCTCATGCTTTCAGTCCTGCATGCAGATCCTGCAAGCGACGAACGGTCTTTTCCGGACCGAATTTCAGCGCTTCGCAGATGGCTTCACCAGCCGCAATGGTAGTGGTGCAGTAAATCTTGTGCTGCAGCGCATTGCGACGAATCGAGTAGGAGTCGGCGATCGACTGGCGACCTTCGGTGGTGTTGATGATCAGCGACACTTCGTCGTTCTTGATCATGTCGACCACGTGAGGGCGACCTTCGGTCACTTTGTTCACACGGCGCACTTTCAGGCCAGCCGCCTCGATAACCTTGGCGGTGCCGGCAGTGGCAACCACTTCGAAGCCCAGGGCGATCAGGTCGCGGGCAACGCCGGCCACTTGTGGCTTGTCGTCGTCGCGCACGCTGATGAACGCGGTACCGCCAGTCGGCAGCACTTCGCTGGCACCCATCTGGGCTTTGGCGAAGGCTTCACCGAAGCTGTCACCGACACCCATGACTTCACCGGTCGATTTCATCTCAGGGCCGAGGATCGGGTCAACCCCTGGGAACTTGGCGAACGGGAAGACGGCTTCCTTCACGCTGTAGAAGTTCGGGATGATTTCCTGTGTGAAACCCAGCTCTTTCAGGGTTTTACCCGCCATGACACGGGCTGCGATCATCGCCAGGGACGTGCCGATGCACTTGGACACGAACGGTACGGTACGCGAGGCACGCGGGTTGACTTCGATCACGTAGATCTTGTCGCCCTGCAGGGCCAACTGCACGTTCATCAGGCCGACTACGCCCAGCTCCAGCGCCATTTTCTTGACCTGAACGCGGACTTCGTCCTGCACTTCCTTGCTCAGCGAGTAAGGTGGCAGCGAGCACGCCGAGTCGCCGGAGTGTACGCCGGCCTGCTCGATGTGCTGCATGATCGCGCCGATGACCACGTCGGTGCCGTCGCACACCGCATCCACGTCCATCTCGATGGCGCAGTTGAGGAAGTGGTCGAGCAGTACCGGGCTGTCGTTCGACACTTGTACCGCTTCACGCAGGTAGCGCTTGAGCTCGTCCAGCTCGTAGACGATCTCCATGGCCCGGCCGCCCAGCACGTAGGACGGACGCACGACCAGCGGGTAGCCGATGCTGCCCGCAGCACGGATAGCTTCTTCTTCGCTGCGCACGGTGGCGTTTGGCGGCTGCAGCAGGCTCAGGCGCTGAACCATCTGCTGGAAGCGCTCACGGTCTTCGGCGCGGTCGATGGCGTCAGGGCTGGTACCGATGATCGGCACGCCAGCTTCTTCCAGAGCGCGGGCCAGCTTCAGCGGGGTCTGGCCGCCGTAGTGAACGATCACGCCCTTCGGCTTCTCGACGCGGCAGACTTCCAGCACGTCTTCCAGGGTCAACGGCTCGAAGTACAGGCGGTCGGAAGTGTCGTAGTCGGTGGAGACGGTTTCCGGGTTGCAGTTGACCATGATGGTCTCGTAACCGTCTTCACGCAGCGCCAGGGCGGCGTGTACGCAGCAGTAGTCGAACTCGATACCTTGGCCGATACGGTTCGGGCCGCCACCCAGGATCATGATCTTGTCGCGGGTCGACGGATTGGCCTCGCACTCTTCCTCGTAGGTGGAGTACAGGTAGGCGGTGTCGGTGGCGAACTCGGCGGCGCAGGTGTCGACGCGCTTGTACACCGGGAACACTTCCAGCTTGTGGCGGTGGCGACGCAGGTTCTTGTCGGTGATACCCAGCAGCACTGCCAGGCGCTGGTCCGAGAAGCCCTTGCGCTTGAGGCGCAGCATGTAGTCCTTGTCGATTGCCGACAGGGCCAGGGTCTTGACCTTCTCTTCTTCCTTGATCAGGTCTTCCATCTGCACCAGGAACCACATGTCGATGCCGGTCAGATTGAAGATTTCTTCGCAGGTCATGCCCGAACGCATGGCGTCAGCCACATACCAGATACGCTCGGCACCCGGCACGGTCAGTTCGCGCTTGAGGATGCTGGCGGCTTCCGGGCTGGCCAGGTCGACTTTCGGGTCGAGGCCGCAGGCGCCGACTTCCAGGCCGCGCAGGGCTTTCTGCAGGGATTCCTGGAAAGTACGGCCGATGGCCATGACTTCACCCACGGATTTCATCTGGGTGGTCAGGCGGGCGTCGGCTTTCGGGAATTTCTCGAAGGCGAAGCGTGGCAGCTTGGTGACGACGTAGTCGATCGACGGCTCGAAGGACGCCGGGGTGCGACCGCCAGTGATGTCGTTCTGCAGCTCGTCGAGGGTGTAACCAATGGCCAGCTTGGCGGCGATCTTGGCGATCGGGAAGCCGGTGGCCTTGGAGGCCAGGGCGGACGAACGCGATACGCGCGGGTTCATCTCGATGACGACCATGCGGCCGGTGTTCGGGCAAATGCCGAACTGGACGTTGGAACCGCCGGTTTCCACACCGATTTCACGCAGCACCGCCAGCGAGGCGTTGCGCATGATCTGGTATTCCTTGTCGGTCAGGGTCTGTGCCGGGGCAACAGTGATCGAGTCACCGGTGTGCACACCCATCGGGTCGAAGTTTTCGATCGAGCAGACGATGATGCAGTTGTCCTTCTTGTCGCGGACCACCTCCATCTCGTATTCCTTCCAGCCGATCAGCGATTCGTCGATCAGCAGCTCTTTGGTCGGCGACAGGTCCAGACCACGGGTGCAGATTTCTTCGAACTCTTCACGGTTGTAAGCGATACCGCCGCCGGTGCCGCCCATGGTGAACGACGGGCGAATGATGCATGGGAAGCCGAGCTTCTCGAGGACCGCATTGGCCTCTTCCATGCTGTGGGCGATACCGGAGCGCGGGCACTCCAGGCCGATGTCCTTCATGGCCTTGTCGAAGCGCGAACGGTCTTCGGCCTTGTCGATGGTGTCAGCGTTGGCACCGATCATCTCCACGCCGAACTTCTCCAGAACGCCGTGGCGCTCCAGGTCCAGGGCGCAGTTCAGGGCGGTCTGGCCACCCATGGTCGGCAGGACGGCGTCCGGGCGCTCTTTCTCGATGATCTTGGCCACCGATTGCCACTTGATCGGCTCGATGTAGGTGGCGTCGGCCATGGCCGGGTCGGTCATGATGGTGGCTGGGTTGGAGTTCACCAGGATGACGCGGAAACCTTCCTCGCGCAGGGCTTTACAGGCCTGGGCGCCGGAGTAGTCGAATTCGCAGGCCTGGCCGATCACGATCGGGCCAGCGCCGAGAATCAGGATGCTTTTGATGTCTGTACGTTTTGGCATGGTGGTCACTCAAATCCGGGGTCAGTCGGCAAGCCGCTTTGAACAATCTGGGTCAGGCGCTGCCGGGCGCGGCGTGTGCCGGCCCGGGGCCTTGAAGCAGGATGCTCAGCGGCGCTTGGCCATGGCATCGGTGAAACGATCGAACAGAGGCGCGACGTCGGTCGGGCCCGGGCTCGCTTCAGGGTGGCCCTGGAAGCTGAACGCGCTCTTGTCGGTACGCTCGATACCCTGCAGGGTGCCGTCGAACAGCGACTTGTGAATGGCGCGAACGTTACCCGGCAGGGTCGCCTCGTCAACGGCGAAGCCGTGGTTCTGGCTGGTGATCATGACCACACCGGTATCCAGGTCCTGGACCGGGTGGTTGGCACCGTGGTGGCCGTGGCCCATTTTCACGGTCTTGGCGCCGGACGCCAGGGCCAGCAGCTGGTGGCCGAGGCAGATGCCGAATACCGGAATCTCGGTTTCGAGGATTTCCTTGATCGCCTGGATCGCGTAGTCGCACGGCTCAGGGTCACCAGGGCCGTTGGACAGGAACACGCCGTCCGGGTTGAGTGCCAGCACTTCGCTGGCCGGGGTCTGGGCTGGTACCACGGTCACGCGGCAGCCGCGGGCCACCAGCATGCGCAGGATGTTCAGCTTGACGCCATAGTCGAAGGCAACCACGTGGTACGGCAGGTCGGCAGCGTCGATGGTCGGGTGGCTGTCGGTTTTCAGCTCCCACACACTGGAGCGCCACTCGTAACGTTCCTTGGTGGAGACGACCTTGGCCAGGTCCATGCCCTTCAGGCCCGGGAAGCCGCGGGCAGCGGCGATGGCAGCTTCTTCGCTGATGTTGTCACCTGCCAGAATGCAGCCGTTCTGGGCGCCCTTTTCACGCAGGATACGGGTCAGGCGACGGGTGTCGATGCCGGCGATGGCGACGACGTTGTTGGCCTTGAGGTACTCAGGCAGCGACTGGGTGTTACGCCAGTTGCTGGCCAGCAGCGGCAGGTCACGGATGACCAGGCCTGCGGACCAGACGCGGTTCGACTCGGCGTCTTCCGGGGTAGTACCGGTGTTGCCGATGTGCGGGTAGGTCAGGGTAACGATTTGCTGCGCGTAGGAAGGGTCTGTAAGGATTTCCTGGTAGCCGGTCATAGCGGTGTTGAATACCACCTCACCAACGGTCTGACCGTCGGCACCGATGGCTTCACCGCGGAAAATACTGCCGTCGGCAAGGGCGAGTATGGCTGGCTTTGTCAAGAAGACCTCCCGTAAATCAAGCATGAAAGGGCGATCGCAGGTTGCAAAAAAGCGGAGTGACGTATGGACACGTCACCCCGCTTTCATGTGCTGAATTCAATTCGCTGCGCGCTTTTAGTGGACACACTAAAGCTGTAGCTTACAGAAAAGTGTGTTTTCGGTCTACCGCGGATGTGTCTCTAAAACACATCAATGCGACAGACTGACATCTGTGTTGGCTTCTACGCGGGCTGGTGCGCTTCCACAGGGATCGCACCAGCCCAAGAGCAACGCCGCACCTGTGGGAGCGGGCAAGCCCGCGAAGAAGCCCACACCACACTCACGGCTTAACGCAGCTCAAGCACATCCTGCATGTCGTACAGCCCCGGCTCGCGCCCGTCCAGCCACAGCGCCGCACGCACGGCACCCTTGGCGAAGGTCATGCGGCTGGAGGCCTTGTGGGTGATTTCCAGGCGCTCGCCTTCGGCAGCGAACAACACGGTGTGATCGCCCACCACATCGCCGGCACGCACGGTGGCGAAACCGATGGTTTTGCGATCACGCGCGCCGGTTTGCCCTTCACGGCCATACACGGCCACTTCCTGCAGATCACGGCCCAGCGCATTGGCAACCACTTCACCCATGCGCAGTGCAGTACCCGACGGCGCATCGACCTTGTGCCGGTGGTGCGCCTCGATGATTTCGATATCGACATCATCGCCCAGCACCCGCGCAGCCATATCCAGCAGCTTGAGGCTAAGGTTGACACCCACGCTGAAGTTGGCGGCGAACACGATTGGAATGTCCTTGCCGGCCTCCGCCAACAACTGCTTCTCTTCGACTGTAAAACCGGTCGTGCCGATGATCATCGCCTTGCCGTGCTTGCGGCAGAACGCGAGGTTTTTCAGGGTCACCGAGGGGTGAGTGAAATCGATCAGCACATCGAACTCGTCGGCAACCTTGGCCAGGTCGTCGGACAACAGCACGCCAATTCGGCCAAGTGCCGCCAGCTCTCCGGCATCAGCCCCGACCAACGAGCTGTCAGGGCGATCGATCGCCGCAGTCAGCCCCGCGCCCGGGGTTTGTTGCACGGCTTCGATGAGGGTTTTGCCCATCCGCCCCGCCGCGCCCATCACTGCAATACGTCGCATAACCTGTTCCTTGTCAGAGATCGCCGAAGAAGCGCTTCACACCATCGAACCAGCCGCTGGCCTTGGGCGAGTGGGAACTGTCACCTTCCAGCGAATCACGCAGCTCTTCGAGCAGCTCGCGCTGACGGCGACTGAGATTGACCGGGGTTTCTACGGCCACACGGCACAGCAGGTCACCCGCACCACCACCACGCACCGGGGCAACGCCCTTGCCACGCAGACGGAACTGCTTACCAGTCTGGGTGCCTTCCGGAATCTTCAGCTTCACGCGACCATCCAGGGTCGGCACTTCCAGCTCGCCACCCAGGGCAGCATCGGTGTAGCTGATCGGCACTTCACAGTACAAATGCTTGCCGTCGCGCTGGAAAATCTCGTGCTCACGCACGCTGATCACCACGTACAGATCGCCAGTCGGGCCACCATGAGTACCGGCCTCGCCCTCACCCGACAGACGGATACGGTCGCCGGTATCGACACCTGCCGGCACCTTGACCGACAGCGTCTTGTATTCCTCGACACGACCTTCACCATGGCACGAAGTGCACGGGTCGGTAATGATCTTGCCTTGGCCATGGCAGCGCGGGCAGGTTTGCTGCACCGAGAAGAAGCCTTGCTGCATGCGTACCTGGCCGATGCCGCCACAGGTCGGGCAGGTCGACGGGGTCGAGCCCTTCTTGGCACCGGAACCGTCGCAAGGCTTGCAGTTGACCAGGGTGGGCACGCGGATGCTGACCGTGGTGCCACGCACCGCTTCTTCCAGGTTCAGCTCCAGGGTGTAGCGCAGGTCGCTGCCGCGCTGGGCACCGCCTCGACCGCCACCGCGACCACCGCCGCCGAAGAAGTCGCTGAACACATCGCCGAAGATGTCGGAGAAGTTGGCACCACCAAAGCCGGCACCACCGCCACCCATGCTTGGGTCGACACCTGCATGGCCATACTGGTCGAAGGCCGCACGCTTGCTCGCGTCCGACAGCACTTCGTAGGCCTCGTTGGCCTCCTTGAACTTGTCTTCCGATTCTTTATCGCCCGGGTTGCGGTCCGGGTGGTACTTCATCGCCAAACGGCGGTAAGCCTTCTTGAGGTCCGCTTCAGTGGCGCCGCGCTCGACACCCAGGACCTCATAATAATCACGCTTGGACATAGGTCATTTGCACCTTGTTGGGCGTGTGGCATCTGCGCCACGCCATCAGCACCCGCGTGCGACCCTCAAGAGCCGCTGACAGATGCTGTAAAAATTCTCGAATTCCAGATACGCCAACGCGGGAGCAAGCCCCCGCGCGGCGACATCCTACCAGCTCACCGGCAAACGACGGTGAACCGGCCGACAACATGCAGGGATTACTGCTTGTTGTTGTCTTTCACTTCTTCGAACTCGGCGTCAACCACGTCATCGTGCTTGGCTTCCGGCTCGGCCTGCTGCGCGCCACCCTGAGGCTGTTCAGCCGACTGCTCGGCGTACATCTTCTGGGCAACCGGGGCAGAGACCTTGGACAGCTCTTCAACCTTGGCGTCGATGGCAGCCTTGTCGTCGCCTTTGACAGCGGCTTCCAGGGCAACAACGGCGGCCTCGATGGCGGTTTTCTCTTCAGCGGTAACCTTGTCACCTGCATCAGCGACCATCTTACGGGTCGAGTGTACCAGCGCGTCACCCTGGTTACGGGCAGCAGCCAGCTCTTCGAACTTGCGGTCTTCCTCGGCGTTGGCCTCGGCGTCACGCACCATGCGCTCGATCTCTTCGTCCGACAGGCCGGAGTTGGCCTTGATCACGATCGACTGAGTCTTGCCGGTGGCCTTGTCTTTCGCACCTACGTGCAGGATGCCGTTGGCGTCGATGTCGAAGGTCACTTCGATTTGCGGCACGCCGCGCGGTGCTGGCGGAATGTCAGCCAGGTCGAACTTGCCCAGCGACTTGTTCTGCGCAGCCTGCTTACGCTCACCTTGCAGCACGTGAATGGTCACGGCGCTCTGGTTGTCGTCGGCAGTCGAGAACACCTGCGACTTCTTGGTCGGGATGGTGGTGTTCTTCTCGATCAGCGCGGTCATCACGCCGCCCATGGTTTCGATACCCAGGGTCAGCGGGCTTACGTCCAGCAGCAGGACGTCTTTCACGTCACCGGCCAGTACCGCGCCTTGGATGGCAGCGCCCATGGCGACGGCCTCGTCCGGGTTGACGTCCTTGCGCGCTTCTTTACCGAAGAAGTCGGCCACTTCTTTCTGCACCAGCGGCATACGGGTCTGACCGCCGACCAGGATCACGTCGTCGATCTTGCTGGCGTCGATGCCGGCGTCTTTCAGGGCGATGCGGCAAGGCTCGATGGTACGCTTGACCAGGTCTTCGACCAGCGACTCCAGCTTGGCGCGGGAGATCTTCACGTTCAGGTGCTTAGGACCGGTGGCATCTGCAGTGATGTACGGCAGGTTGACGTCGGTCGACTGAGCGGACGACAGCTCGATCTTGGCTTTTTCTGCGGCTTCTTTCAGACGCTGCAGGGCCAGAGGATCGTTCTTCAGGTCCATGCCCGACTCTTTCTTGAACTCGTCGACAAGGTAGTCGATCAGGCGCATGTCGAAGTCTTCGCCACCCAGGAAGGTGTCGCCGTTGGTAGCCAGTACTTCGAACTGGTGTTCACCGTCGACTTCGGCGATTTCGATGACCGAAACGTCGAAGGTACCACCACCCAGGTCATAAACGATGACGGTGTGGTCGCCCTTGGCCTTGTCCATACCGTAAGCCAGTGCAGCGGCAGTCGGCTCGTTGATGATGCGTTTTACGTCCAGGCCAGCGATGCGGCCGGCGTCTTTGGTAGCCTGACGCTGGCTGTCGTTGAAGTAGGCCGGAACGGTGATGACCGCTTCGGTGACTGGCTCGCCGAGGTAGTCTTCGGCGGTCTTCTTCATTTTCTTCAGGACTTCGGCGCTGATCTGCGGCGGAGCCATTTCCTTGCCAGCAGCCTCGACCCAGGCGTCACCGTTGTTCGCCTTGACGATCTTGTACGGCACCAGCTTGATGTCTTTCTGCACGACATCTTCTTCGAAGCGGCGGCCAATCAGGCGCTTCACTGCGAACAGGGTGTTGTGCGGGTTGGTGACCGCCTGGCGCTTGGCCGACTGGCCAACCAGGATTTCGCCATCGTTGGCGTAGGCCACGATCGAAGGGGTAGTACGCGCACCTTCGGCGTTTTCGATGACTTTGACGTTACCGTTTTCCAGAATGGAGACGCACGAGTTGGTGGTCCCCAGGTCGATACCGATGATTTTACCCATGTTAACTCTCCCGAAACTTGAATTTGGTAGCAGCGACTACTTTGGCCAACTGCGGTAATACTTGAAGGCTTGACACCTAGATGGGGATGCCCCGAAGGATTTCAAGCCTTTTCATTGATCGAGGGTTGCGCCGCGCTCGGCGCCTTGCTGACCACCACCATGGCGGGGCGCAGCAGGCGGCCGTTCAGCAGGTAACCCTTCTGGAACACGTTCAACACGCTGTTTGGCTCGACCTCGGCGTTTTCCTGCATGGCCATGGCCTGGTGGTGCTCAGGGTTGAACGGCTGGCCGTGCGGGTCGACGGCTTCAAGGTTGTAGCGCTTGAGGGTGTCCTGGAACATCTTCAGGGTCAGCTCGACACCTTCGCGGATCTGCTTGACGTGCTCATCGTCGGCACTGGAGTGAGCAAGGGCCAGTTCCAGGCTGTCGATCACCGGCAGCAAGTCGCTGGAGAACTTCTCCAGGGCGAACTTGTGGGCTTTCTCCACATCCTGCTCGGCACGACGGCGTACGTTCTGCAGGTCGGCAACGGCGCGCAGCGCCTGATCCTTGGCTGCGGCCAGCTGTTCCTCGAGCTCCAGAACACGGGTATCAGCTGCATTGCCTGCACCGGTTTCTTCCACGTTAAGGTCTTTCTCGTTCAGCTGCTCATCAGCCATGGGGTCTCTCCTGCGCAATTTTGTGGACTGCGAGCCAGGCTCGCCTTGGATGTCGGCTATATGGGGCCGGAAAAACCAGGTTCAAGGGGCAAGGTGGTTTTCAAGGCTGCAACATAATCTGCGAAGGGGCATTGGCAGGCCTGAAAAAAGTACTGTATAAATAACCAGACCTGATTTCCGGGAGCCGACCCCATGCTGGTGCACCTGTCCATTCACAACTACGCCATCGTCGAGCACCTCGACCTCGAAATCGCCCGTGGCATGTCCGTCATCACTGGCGAGACCGGCGCCGGCAAATCGATCATGCTTGACGCCCTCGGCCTTGCCCTGGGCGACCGTGCCGACAGCGGCGTGGTGCGCCCCGGCACCGACAAGGCGGACATCCTGGCCACCTTCGACCTGGTGGACATTCCCGAAGCGCACGCCTGGCTGGCCGAGCGCGACCTGGACAACGAAGGCCTGTGCATCTTGCGCCGGGTGATCACCGCCGAAGGCCGCAGCCGCGGCTACATCAACGGCACGCCCTGCCCGCTCGGCGACCTCAAGGCGCTGGGCGAACTGCTGATCGATATCCACAGCCAGCACGAGCACCAGTCCCTGCTCAAGACCGACACCCACCGTCGCCTGCTTGACGAGTATGCCGGCGCCGTCGACCTGGCCCGCCAGGTACAGCTTGCAGCCAAGCGCTGGAACCAGACCCGCCTGGAGCTGGAGCGCCTGTCCAACTCGGGCGACGAGCAGCGCGCCCGCCACCAGCTGCTCAGTTACCAGCTGGAAGAACTGGACAACCTCGGCCTGGGCGAGCACGAACTGGAGCAGCTGGAACAGGAACACAAGAACCTGACCAGCGCCGAAGCCCTGTTCGGCATCTGCCGCCAGGTCATCGACCAGTGCAGCGAAAGCGATTCGGGCAATGTGCTCAGCGCCCTCACCTCCAGCCTCAACCGCCTGGGTGCCGCCACCAACTCGCCCAAGGCGCTGAGCGAAGCGGCCAACCTGATCGCCAGCGCGCAGATTCAGGTCGAGGAAGCCGTGGGCGAACTCAACCGCTTCCTCGACAACTTCGACGCCGACCCGATGCGCCTGCAAGCCCTGGAAGAGCGCCTGGACACCATCTACACCCTGGCGCGCAAACACCGGGTGCACCCCACCGAACTGCCCCACCTGCAACAGCAACTGATGGAGGAGCTGGAAGGCCTTAACGCCAGTGACGAGTCGATCGAGCGGCTGGGCGAAGAGCTTGCCGCCTACGCCCAGCACTATAAAGAGAAGGCACGCGAACTCAGCGGCCTGCGCCAGCAAGCAGCGCAGCAGCTGGCAGGCGCGGTGGAGCAGGAAATCCAGCGCCTGGGCATGCCTGGCGGGCGCTTCTGCATCGAACTGACAGCGAACGAAGGCACCGAACTGTCACCCCATGGCCTGGAGCAGATCGAACTGCTGGTCAGTGCCAACCCTGGCCAGCCGCTCAAGGCCCTGGCGAAGGTGGCGTCGGGTGGCGAACTGTCGCGTATCAGCCTGGCGATCCAGGTCATTACCGCGCAGACCTCGCGCATTCCTACCCTGGTGTTCGACGAAGTCGACGTGGGCATTGGCGGGCCAACGGCAGAAATCGTCGGCCAACTGCTGCGGCGCCTGGGCGAACGCGGCCAGGTACTGACCGTGACCCACCTGCCGCAGGTGGCGGCGCAGGGGCATCACCATTTGTTCGTGCACAAGGTGCGCAACAGCGACACCACCCACACCGCCGTGGCTAGCCTTGGCAAGCGTGAGCGCGTGGAAGAAGTGGCGCGGATGCTCGGCGGGATCGACCTGACCAAGGAGTCCCTGGCCCATGCACGCAAGATGGTGGTGAGCGGCAAGGCCTGAGCCTTGCTTTTCCAGGACGATTCGCGGGCACGCCCGCTCCCACTGGGTGATCACAGGATCTGAAACCTGAGGTGTACCTGTGGGAGCGGGCGCGCCCGCGAAGAGGCCGGCACGGACAACACATCTTTCAGCCCCAGAAAGCACAAAGGCGACCCGAAGGTCGCCTTTGCTATCCATAACGAAAAACCGTTACTTCTTCTTACGCACATACAGGACCAGATTGTGGTCCACCAGCTCGAAGCCATGCTCGGCCACGATTTCGCGCTGGCGCTTCTCGATTTCGGCATCCATGAATTCGATGACTTCACTGGTATCCACGTTCACCATGTGGTCGTGGTGACCGCCATCGGCCAGCTCGAACACTGCATGACCGCCGTCGAAGTTGTGGCGAACCACCAGACCCGCCGCCTCGAACTGGGTCAGCACGCGATAGACGGTGGCCAGGCCTACATCCTCGCCAGCCTCCATCAGCGCCTTGTAGACATCCTCTGCACTCATGTGACGCTGCTCGGTAGAGTCGAGCATCTGAAGGATCTTGACTCGAGGCAGGGTCACCTTGAGACCGGCTTTGCGCAATTCGCTATTTTCAACCATGGTCAGCTTTCTCGCCGATGCTGCTTCGCAGCTTCTCTTAATACGGGTATGATCGGGGTTTACGTTGTCCAGCCAAGATAGTGGAAGTCGCCCACCGATGCAAAACACCAAGCTCTTGCTAACCAGCCTCACCCTAGTGGGACTGCTCGCACTCGCCGGTTGCTCGTTTCCCGGGGTTTACAAAATCGACATCCAGCAGGGCAATGTCGTCACGCAAGACATGATAGACCAATTACGCCCGGGAATGACCCGCCGGCAAGTAAGGTTTATCATGGGCAACCCGCTTATTCAGGACACCTTCAACACCAATCGTTGGGATTACCTGTACAGCCTGCAGCCTGGTGGCGGTAAGCGCCAGCAAGAACGCATGAGTGTATTTTTCAACGAAAGCGATCAACTGGTCAGCCTGTCTGGCGACTTCATGCCAGGCGTCAGCCGCGATCAGGAAATCCTCGGCGGCAGCAGCGATACCACCGTCAGCCCGGCCACCGAGCCAGGCCAGACCGAACAGCCGGCAGCGCAACCTGAAGAAAAACCGGCCAAGCCTGGTTCGACCGAAGAGTCCATCCAGCGCGAGATCGACACCATCGAGACCACCCCGGTCCCGACCCCGGCACCGCTGGAAACCCGCTAAGCGGGAACAGCAGATGCAAAAAAGCCCGGACCTGGTCCGGGCTTTTTGTTTGTGCCTTATCCGTCAGGCATTCAATTGCTTGGCACGCTGACAGAACGCATCGACCAGTGTGTTGGCCGCCTGATTGAACAGCGGGCCCAACGTGGCGCGCACAATCGGCCCAGCGTAATCGAAGGACAGGTCCAGGCTGATCTTGCAGGCTTTTTCACCCAGCGCCTTGAACACCCAAACACCATGCAGCTGGGTGAACGGCCCTTCTTCGAGGTTCATTTCGATGGACTGCCCCGGCACCAGCACGTTACGCGTCACGAAGTGCTGGCTCATGCCACCCTTGGCCACTTCGAGCTTGGCACGCATGTGTGTATCGCTGGTTTCGATCACCGTCGAGGCCGAGCACCACGGCAAAAATTCAGGGTAGCTGGCCACATCGTTGACCAGATCGTAAAGCGCCTGGGCGGGGTATGGCAGCAGGGCGGAGCGTTGAATATGGGTAGTCATCCAGGCGTCACTTCCAAGGCTGGGTGGCGGCGCTTCGCAGCGTGCCGAAAACAGGTTCTGTGCGTATGACAGGGTTTGTATTGTCCGGTATTCATTCCAGTGGCTCAAGCACACCGAAATCCCATAGCGGACGACGCGCGGACTTGCCTATAATGCCGCCCCTATGGCTAAGCAAAAAAAACATCCGACCGGGACCATCGCGCAAAACAAGAAAGCGCGACACGATTACTTCATCGAACACAAGTTCGAGGCCGGGCTGGTCCTGTCCGGCTGGGAAGTAAAAAGCCTGCGAGCCGGCAAGGCGCACCTGACTGACAGCTACGTGCTGCTCAAGGACGGTGAGGCCTGGCTGTTCGGCAGCCACATCACCCCGCTGACCACGGCCAGCACCCACGTCATCGCCGACCCTACACGCACCCGCAAGCTGCTGCTGAACAAGCGCGAGCTCGAGCGCGTGGAAGCGGCTGTGGCGCAAAAAGGCTACACCTGTGTGGCTTTGGCGCTGTACTGGAGCAAGCACCTGATCAAGTGCGAAATCGCACTGGGCAAGGGCAAGAAGGAATTCGACAAGCGCGACACCATGCGCGAACGCGATTCCAACCGCGAGCTGCAGCGGGCTGTGCGGAACAAGGGCAAGGAAGAGTAACTACTCTTCAGCCTGTTCCGGCCTCTTCGCGGGCAAGCCCGCTCCCACAGGAATGGCACCAGATTCAAGCCCGGCGCCTATCCTGTGGGAGCGGGCTTGCCCGCGAAGAGGCCGGTACTGCCCATAAAAGTTTCAGCGCCCGCTGCGCCGCTCTGCCCGCGCCACCCGCTGCGCTTCTTCGTGCGCCTCATGCAGCACCTCCTGCACATACAAAATGTGCCGGCTGGACACCTCTCGCGCATCCTCCGCCCTGCCCTCGACAATCGCCAGGTACAGTTCCCGGTGCTGGCTGATCAGCATGTCCCGGGTTTCGGTGCGCTGCTGGTACATGCCGCCGATGTTGGTCACCACGTTGCGCTTGAGCAGGTCGAACAGCCCCCGGATGGTGTGCAGCAACACCGCGTTATGACTGGCCTCGGCGATCGCCAGGTGGAAGCGCGCATCAGCCGCGCCCTCTTCCGCACGGGTCACCTCATCGACCCTGGCATAGCAATCCTGCAGCGCATCGAAGGCCGCCTTCAACCGTGCCCGGTCCGGCTCGGTGGCACGCTGGGCAGCGTAATAGGCGCAGGACGCCTCCAGGGTATGGCGGAACTCGAGCAGGTCACGCTGCGCTTCGGCACTGTGCTCGAGCAACTGCAGCAACGGGTCGCTGAAGGTGGACCCCAAAGACTCCGCCACAAAATTGCCCCCGCCCTGACGGCTGACCAATAGCCCCTTGGCCACCAGCTTCTGGATCGCCTCGCGCAGTGACGGGCGGGACACACCAAACTGCTCGGCCAGGACGCGCTCGGCCGGCAGCCGCTGCCCCGAGGTCAGCGTGCCTTCCAGAATCATCCCTTCCAGCCGATCGACAATGTCGTCGGACAGGCGCCGTTGGCGTACCTGATCAAAAACCATCACATGCTCTCCACAAACCCCCGGCAAATTTCAGGGGGTGTCTATTCTCGCCGATCCAGGCCACGCAAACACCCATCAAGCCGCGATTTTCCCAGCACATCAGATGCCCGCTCATCGGTACGCGACCAAAGTTTTGCACAGGACAAATTGACACACCCACGGCAGCGCTTTTAACCTAGCGCCCAGTCATTGTAAATTGGTCTTACCAATTATCCAATGCCAGTGCCTGACCAACAACAATTAGGGGCCACCCCATATGCAAACCTGGCAACAACTCTATAGCCCGCTTGGTAGTCTTGGCCTGTCCGCACTGGCGGCGGTCATCCCTATCGTGTTCTTCTTCCTGGCCCTCGCCGTGTTCCGCCTCAAGGGCCACGTAGCGGGCAGCATCACCCTCGCGCTGTCGATCCTGGTGGCGATCTTCGCCTTCCAGATGCCTGTCGACATGGCCCTCGCCGCCGCGGGTTACGGCTTCCTCTATGGCCTCTGGCCAATTGCCTGGATCATCGTTGCCGCGGTGTTCCTGTACAAACTCACGGTCAAGAGCGGCCAGTTCGAAGTGATCCGCAGCTCGGTGCTGTCGATTACCGACGACCAGCGCCTGCAAGTGCTGCTGATCGGCTTCTGCTTCGGCGCCTTCCTCGAAGGTGCGGCAGGCTTTGGCGCACCGGTGGCCATCACGGCCGCACTGCTGGTGGGCCTGGGCTTCAACCCGCTGTACGCTGCCGGCCTGTGCCTGATCGCCAACACCGCGCCAGTGGCCTTCGGCGCCCTGGGCATCCCGATCATCGTGGCCGGCCAGGTCACCGGTATCGACGCCTTCCACATCGGCGCCATGACCGGCCGCCAGCTGCCGCTGCTGTCGCTGTTCGTGCCGTTCTGGCTGGTGTTCATGATGGATGGCCTGCGTGGCGTGAAGGAAACCTGGCCTGCCGCCCTGGTCGCCGGCCTGAGCTTTGCCGTCACCCAGTACTTCACCTCGAACTTCATCGGCCCGGAACTGCCAGACATCACCTCGGCCCTGGCCAGCCTGATCTGCCTCACCCTGTTCCTGAAAGTCTGGCAGCCCAAGCGTGCGTTCAGCGAGGCCAAAGGCAGTGTCGGCGCAGCCGTTGTGCAGCCAAGCGGCAGCCAGCCTAGCCCGTACAGCTTTGGCGAGATCTTCAAGGCCTGGTCGCCGTTCCTGATCCTCACCGTGCTGGTCACCATCTGGACCCTGAAGCCGTTCAAGGCGGCTTTCGCTCCGGGCGGCGCGATGTACAACTTCGTGTTCAACTTCGCCATCCCGCACCTCGACCAGCTGGTGATCAAGACCGCACCGATCGTTGCCGCGCCGACCGCCATGCCAGCGGTGTTCAAGCTGGACCCGATCTCCGCCACCGGCACCGCGATCTTCCTTTCGGCGCTGATCTCGATGGCGGTGCTGAAGATCAACTTCAAAACTGGTCTTACCACTTTCAAAGAAACCTTCTGGGAACTGCGCTGGCCGATTCTGTCGATCGGCATGGTGTTGGCCTTCGCCTTCGTCACCAACTACTCGGGCATGTCCTCGACCATGGCCCTGGTGCTGGCCGGTACCGGCGCCGCGTTCCCGTTCTTCTCGCCGTTCCTCGGCTGGCTGGGCGTGTTCCTGACCGGCTCGGACACCTCGTCCAACGCCCTGTTCAGCTCGCTGCAGGCCACCACCGCGCACCAGATCGGGGTCAACGACACCCTGCTGGTGGCAGCCAACACCAGCGGCGGCGTAACCGGCAAGATGATCTCGCCGCAATCGATCGCCGTGGCCTGCGCCGCTACCGGCCTGGTCGGCAAGGAATCCGACCTGTTCCGCTTTACCGTCAAGCACAGCCTGTTCTTCGCCACCATCGTCGGCCTGATCACCCTGGTCCAGGCTTACTGGCTGACCGGCATGCTGGTTCATCACTAAAGTGAAAGGGGCCGGGCGCCGTCGCGCGCCCGGCACTCCCACAAGCAACGCTGCGAGAATCCATGATCATTTCTGCCTCTACCGACTATCGCGCCGCGGCCCAACGCAAGCTGCCCCCCTTCCTGTTCCACTACGCTGACGGCGGCGCCTACGCCGAGCACACCCTGCGCCACAACGTCTCGGACCTGGCCGGCATCGCCCTGCGCCAGCGCGTGCTGAACAACATGTCCGAGCTCAGCCTGGAAACCAAGCTGTTCGACGAAACCCTGAGCATGCCGGTGGCCTTGGCCCCGGTCGGCCTCACCGGCATGTACGCCCGCCGTGGCGAAGTGCAGGCCGCGCGTGCAGCGGCGGCCCACGGCATCCCGTTCACGATGTCGACTGTGTCGGTGTGCCCGATCGAAGAAGTGGCGCCCGCCATCAACCGGCCAATGTGGTTCCAGCTGTATGTACTCAAGGACCGCGGCTTCATGCGTAATGCCCTGGAGCGGGCCAAGGCCGCCGGCGTCAAGACCCTGGTGTTCACCGTGGACATGCCCGTACCCGGTGCCCGCTACCGCGACGCCCACTCTGGCATGAGCGGCAAGAACGGCCCGCTGCGCCGCGTGCTGCAAGCCATGACTCACCCCGAGTGGGCATGGGACGTGGGCGTGATGGGCCGCCCGCATGACCTGGGCAACATCTCCAAATACCGTGGCAACCCCACCGGCCTTGCCGACTACATCGGCTGGCTGGGCAACAACTTCGACCCGTCCATTTCCTGGAAAGACCTGGAGTGGATCCGCGAGTTCTGGGACGGCCCGATGATCATCAAGGGTATTCTCGATGCCGATGACGCCCGCGATGCGGTCAAGTTCGGTGCCGACGGTATCGTGGTGTCCAACCACGGCGGCCGCCAGCTCGACGGCGTGCTGTCCAGCGCCCGTGCCCTGCCGGCCATTGCCGACGCGGTCAAAGGCGACCTGAAGATCCTGGCCGACTCGGGCATTCGCAGTGGCCTGGACGTAGTGCGCATGATCGCCCTGGGTGCCGACACCGTACTGATCGGCCGCGCCTTCCTCTACGCCCTTGCCGTGCATGGCCAGGCCGGCGTGAAAAACCTGCTTGAGCTGTTCGAAAAGGAAATGCGCGTGGCCATGGTGCTGACCGGTGCCAAGTCGATCAGCGAGATCACCCGCGACTCGCTGGTACGCGAACTGGGCGCCTGAACGCCTGCAAGAACCACCGCCTGAATGACCCGGGGCATGTAGCGCACAGACGCCACAGCCCCGCGAGGAGACTGCATGAGCCTGCCCGCCGCGTTCCTGCGTGATGCCGAGCGCCTGATCCCCGCCGAACGCCGCTTCGACGACCCCACCTCCACCCTGGCCTTCGGCACCGACGCCAGCTTCTACCGCTTGATCCCCAAGCTGGTGGTGCGCGTCGAGTCCGAGGACGAAGTGGTCGGCCTGATCAAACTGGCCCAGCGCGAGCGGGTGCCGGTCACCTTCCGCGCTGCCGGCACCAGCCTGTCTGGCCAGGCCATCAGCGACTCGGTGCTGATCGTGCTCGGCGATAACTGGAACGGCCGCGAAATCCGTCGCCAGGGCGAGCAGATTCGCCTGCAACCCGGCGTGATCGGCGCCCAGGCCAACGCCTGGCTGGCCCCCTTCGGGCGCAAGATCGGCCCCGACCCGGCCTCGATCAACGCCTGCAAGATCGGCGGCATCGTCGCCAACAACGCCAGTGGCATGTGCTGCGGCACCGCGCAGAACACCTACCACACCCTGGCGGGCCTGCGCCTGGTGCTGGCCGACGGCACCCGCCTGGACAGCGAAGACCCGGCCAGCGTCGCCGCCTTCGAAAGCAGCCACGCCGATCTGCTGGAAGCACTGGCCCGCCTGGGCCGCGAAACCCGCGCCAACACCGCGCTGGCCGAACGCATCCGGCACAAATACAGGCTGAAGAACACCACGGGCCTGTCGCTGAACGCACTGGTAGACTACGACCAGCCGCTGGACATCCTGCAGCACCTGCTGGTCGGCTCGGAAGGCACGCTGGGCTTCATCAGCGCCGTCACGTACGACACCGTGCCCGACCACCCGCACAAGGCCAGCGCCCTGCTGGTGTTCCCCAGCGTCGAAAGCTGCTGCCGCGCGGTACCCGTGCTCAAGCAGCAGCCGGTCTCGGCCGTGGAACTGCTCGACCGCCGCAGCCTGCGCTCGGTGCAGAACATGCCCGGCATGCCGCTGTGGGTAAAAGGCCTGTCGGACAATGCCTGCGCCCTGCTGATCGAATCCCGCGCCGCCAGCCAGAGCCTGCTGCACGAGCAACTGCAGCAGATCATGGCCTCGATCGCCGACTTCCCGCTGGAACAGCAGGTGGACTTCAGCGAAGACCCGGCCGTGTACAACCAGCTGTGGAAAATCCGCAAGGACACTTTCCCCGCCGTCGGTGCCGTGCGCCAGACCGGCACCACGGTCATCATCGAAGACGTGACCTTCCCCGTCGAGCAACTGGCCGAAGGCGTCAACCGCCTGATCCAGCTGTTCGACAAGCATCACTATGACGAAGCGATCATTTTCGGCCACGCGCTGGAAGGCAACCTGCACTTCGTCTTTACCCAAGGTTTCAACAGCGCCGAAGAAGTCGCCCGTTACCAGGCGTTCATGGACGACGTGGCGCAGCTGGTGGCGGTGGAGTTTGGCGGCTCGCTCAAGGCCGAACACGGTACCGGGCGCAACATGGCGCCCTTCGTGGAGCTGGAGTGGGGGCACGACGCCTACCAGCTGATGTGGAAGCTCAAGCGCCTGCTCGACCCCAACGGCATCCTCAACCCTGACGTGGTGTTGAGCGACGACCCGGATATCCACCTGAAAAACCTCAAGCCGCTGCCTGCCGCCGACGAAATTGTCGACAAGTGCATCGAGTGCGGCTTCTGCGAACCGGTGTGCCCGTCCAAGGGCCTGACCCTCAGCCCGCGCCAGCGCATCGTCATGTGGCGTGACATCCAGGCCAAGCAGCGCGCCGGCATCGATACCCGCGCACTGATGCAAAGCTACCAGTACCAGGGCATCGACACCTGCGCCGCTACCGGCCTGTGCGCCCAGCGCTGCCCGGTCGGCATCAACACCGGCGAGCTGGTGAAGAAACTGCGCAGCCAGGCCGCCGACCACGCTAAAACCGCCAACTGGCTGGCCGAGCATTTCCACACTGCCCTAAGCGGTGCGCGCCTGACCCTGACCGCCGCCAACACCGCACGCAAGCTGCTAGGCGCCCCGCGCCTGGGCCGCCTGAGCGCTTCGCTGAGCAAAGCCAGCAAAGGCCGCCTGCCCCAATGGACCCCGGCCATGCCGCAACCGCTGCGCCCCCTGGCCTTCGGCGCCACCAGCAACGACGCCCGCCCCCGCGTGGTGTACCTGGCTGCCTGCGTTTCCCGGGTAATGGGCCCGGCCTATGCCGACCGCGAGCAAAGCTCGCTGCTGGACAAAACCCGCGCCCTGCTGGAAAAGGCCGGTTACCAGGTGGTGTTCCCCGACAACGCCGACAGCCTGTGCTGCGGCCAGCCGTTCGCCTCCAAGGGCTACCCCGAGCAGGCCGAACACAAACGCCAGGAACTGATCACCGCCCTGCTGCACGCCAGCCGCGGTGGCCTCGACCCGATCTACTGCGACACCAGCCCCTGCACCCTGCGCCTGGTGCAGGACCTGGGCGACACCCGGCTGGACCTGTACGACCCAGTGCGCTTCATCCGCACCCACCTGCTTGACCGACTGGAGTTCACCCCCCAGGACGAACCGGTAGCCGTGCACGTGACCTGCAGCACCCAGCACTTGGGCGAAAGCCAGGCCTTGATCGACCTGGCGCGGCGTTGCAGCAAACAGGTGGTGATCCCGGAAGGCATTCATTGCTGCGGGTTTGCCGGTGACAAAGGCTTCACCACCCCCGAGCTGAACGCCCACTCGCTGCGCAGCCTGAAGGACGCCGTGCAGTATTGCAGCGAAGGTATTTCCACCAGCCGCACCTGCGAGATTGGCCTGTCGAGCCACAGCGGCATCGACTACCACGGCCTGGTCTACCTGGTGGACCGCGTCACCCGGCCACGCAGCCTCTAACGCGTTGATATAGGTGGGGAGCGCTGTGTAGGAGCGGGTTTACCCGCGAAGAGGCCGGCCCTGCTGGCCAATCTCTACCCGCCGCTCACCGTCGCAGCCACCACCGCATTCGCGGGTAAATCCGCTCCTACACCGATTGGTGGTGCCCACACATCGGTGGTTGTACACAGCCCCCCCGTAGGAGCGGGTTTACCCGCGAAGAGGCCGGCCCTGCTGGCCAATCTCTACCCGTCGTCCACCGTCGCAGCCACCACCGCATTCGCGGGTAAACCCGCCCCTACACCGATTGGTGGTGCCCACACAACGGTGGTTATACACAGCCCCCCCCCCGTAGGAGCGGGTTCACCCGCGAAGAGGCCGGCCCTGCTGACCAATCCCCACCCGCCGTCCACCGTCGCAGCCACCACCGCATTCGCGGGTAAACCCGCCCCTACACCGATTGGTGGTGCCCACATCGGTGGTTATACACAGCCCCCCCGTAGGAGCGGGTTTACCCGCGAAGAGGCCAGCCCTGCTGGCAAATCTCTACCCGTCGTCCACCGTCGCAGCCACCACCGCATTCGCGGGTAAACCCGCCCCTACACCGATTGGTGGTGCCCACACATCGGTGGTTATACACAGCCCGCCGTATCCGCGGGTTCACCCGCGAACACCGGCAACGCCGGTGCCATCCCCACCTCAATATCGCCCCGCCACATCCCGATGGAACCCCCGCCAATCCCCCGCAGTCCACCTTACAGGCCCACCTTCCAGAGGCCCCAGAGGAGACACCCATGAAAGGTACCGCACTTTCGGCCCTGTTCGCGGCCGCCACCCTGCTGGCTTCGCCGGTGTTCGCCGCCGATGACCTCTGCGCCGCCAACCTGCAAAAGATCGACGACAGCATGGCCACCGCCGGCGCCACTTCCGAAGGCCTGGACAAAGCCATCACCGAGCACGTCGACAAAGCCAAGGCCGCCCAGGCCTCGGGCGATACCAAGGAATGCATTGCCATTACCAGCAAGGTCCTGGAGCGCCTGGAAAAAACCGAGAAAGGCAGCGGCAGCAGCAGCGGCGGCGCGTAAGCCCAAAAGCGGGCGACTGGACCGGCTGTCGACGTCGCCCGCGCAATGGCGTATACTCCGTCCTACGCGCCGTAAGGTGCGTTAGCCAAGAGCTAGTGCGGGGCCGATTAGGATTCGACGCCGGTAGCGAAACTCTAGGTGCATGCCGAGTTGGTAACAGAACTCGTAAATCCACTGTTGCAACTTCTATAGTTGCCAATGACGAAACCTACGGCGAGGAATCCTACGCTCTCGCAGCGTAAGTGACCTTTGCTTCTGGTAGCTTCGGCTCCAGCAATCACTAGGGGATGCCTGTAAACCCGAAATGATTGTCATACAGAACAGGATCGTCGCGTAGCACGTTGTGGGCGAAGTGACTAAAACTTACACAACTCATCCAAAGCACCCTGCCCGTCGGGCGGCTGCGGATTAAATCAGTAGACACGGCTAAGCATGTAGTACCGACAGCGGAGTACTGGCGGACGGGGGTTCAAATCCCCCCGGCTCCACCAAATCCAAAAAGAAGACGCCCTCGGGCGTCTTTTTTTGTGCCTGGCATTTGGGCGCTGCGGGTCGAAAAGTTCGGATTTATCCCCTTTCTTGTAGGGCGTTTCCCAAAGATACTGCCTGCGCCTGTTTTCCGTTGCACACGTTAAATACGGTCTCTAGTCTCGACGTGTCGTTGGCATTCAACGACCGGGTTTAGCCGCCCGCTTTCGTCAGACAACACAGCCGTGCAATTCCGAGCAATCGGCATTGGCGCTTTATGGCGGCTGTGCGTGGGGCACCTTCGGGTGCGCCGGGTGCCTGACGTCCCGGTCGGCTAACCCGCGTACAGCTGCCACCTTACTGTTTAGCCGCGGAGGGTGGTTGCTTCACTACGACAGGAGCCACGCCATGCTAAAGATAGTCCCCGACCCACCCCACCACCTCCACTCCCTGGAAGACACGATCATGATGGCCTCGGACTACGCGCTCTGTGCAGAAGCCGTAGCCCAGCAGGCAATACTGATGCAGCCCAAGTCACCCGCATCGGTTTTGATCATGGCCTCGATGCACGAGCTTGAAACCCTGCGGCGGCTACTCGAATCCGCGCTGACGCAAATACAGCAAACAGCCAACCCGCAACCGATGCATTGATTCGCAGACCGAGCGGAAAAACTGTGGGAGCCCGGCTTACCGGCGCATCAGCAGAACCAGGGAGATTTAACAATGACAACCGAAGACACCCAATGCACAGTTGGTAAAACCATCTTCTTTCAAGGCGAAAACCAGACCCACCCACTGTTCCGCATCGAAGCCGGCATTCCTTGCCAAAACGCTCGCGAGCAGGCCTCGGAACTGATGGGCTACGCACGGGACCTGACCATCGACGGGCTGATGGAAGACAAGCCCAAACTGATCTGGGCGGCGCACTATCTCTGTGCTTTGGGCAAAGCGCTACTGGATGATGCAGAACTCGGCATGATGCGTTGAATCACGCACCGCGATGCTTAAAGGGGTCAGCGTCAGCCGCTTGGCCCCGTCACTCCGATCGATCGGTCGCGGTAGGGATGGCCGTTACCTGCCCCCCGCACAGATCCGTACGTTCGGAACTACCACATACGGCTCCTGCCTCAGGTACGTGACGCGAAGCGTTCCCCTAGGTGAGGATGAGCAGTTCTGAGGCTTGGTATGTAAAGGTCGGCTTGGCGTCTATAGCGCGCCCACTGAAGCCTGCTCTTCTGGCTTCGTCGCTTGAGGGCTTGCCGCCATAAGCGACAGCCGCGCCCCCACCTTATAGCCAAGCCATTCTGAGGTTTCATCCATTCCTATGTCCGATGGTGTTAAACGCCATTCCGACGTCCAAAACCGTCCACATCAGGATGTGGCACTCGATACGCCTTCCTACATTGTTACGTTGGCGATTGAGCGGCGTCGAGAAGGCGCAGTTTCTGATCCAACCTATGCAACGCTACTGGATCCTTCTTCAGCTGGCATTCCCAGATGATTAGGACATTCCAGCCCGCAGATTCAAGCGCTTCGACATTGGCAAGATCTCTCATGACGTTCTTTTGCAATTTCTCGCTCCAAAATTCTGGGCGTGTCTTCGGAGTTGTTGCGAAGGCGCAACCTGGATGGCGGTGCCAGAAACAGCCATGGACGAAGATGCAGACCTTCAAACGAGTGAGCACAAGATCGGGCCTACCCGGGAGATCCTTCCGATGTATCCGATAGCGATAACCCCGGCTATGCAGGAAGCGCCTGACGATCATCTCCGGCACGGTATCCTTACCCCGGATAGCGGACATCATCTTGGAACGGGTATCCGGGTCGACTATGTCCATATCTGCTCCAAAAAGGCGAGATTTTCAGCGATCACCTATAGGCTGCGGCCGGCGACTGTGGCACACCAAATCATCGATCATCTGGCGCTTATACAGCAGCGACTCCGCTCAAGCCAAGATCACGGATATGAGTATTCTGGTCGGGCCCTTGCGCTCGGCCTATACTGTATCTATATACAGCACTCATGGCGTTTTATACCATGCCATCAGGCGATCGGCCAAAAACGCTTCACATTCATTCCAATAGGGATAGAATAGTGACATTTCGTCACAGTTTTGACCCAGAGGGGTACTCAATGGATTTTCTTGATAATGAGCAACCTTCCACCTATGCCGACGTCTCTGCCACTGCAGATCGGTCCGGAAACCACGCAGGCAGTGATTTAGCGCTACTACACAAGCTACTCGAGATTTATGACCAAGGTTTCCTCGCAGAAATACTGAATGAAGCCAGCCCAGGCCATTGGTGCCGTGAAACAATCAACCGCTGGTACAAAGGCAAAGCATCTCCTAAGCTTTCATATGTTGATCACAAGCGGTTGAGCGAGCTTCTTCCGCGCAGGGTCGAAGGCAAGCGAACGTTTACCTTCATCGATCTTTTTGCCGGGATTGGCGGGATCCGTAAGGGCTTCGAAGCGATCGGGGGGGAATGCCTGTTCACCTCCGAATGGAACAAGTATGCGGTCCGAACCTACAAGGCCAACCATTACTGCGATCCGATTCGCCATCGTTTCAACCTGGACATCAGGTCCGTGACCCTCTCAGACAAGCCTGAGATCAGCGACGAGGAGGCCTACCGCAATATAGATCGCGAAATCCCAGACCACGATGTACTACTTGCCGGCTTTCCTTGCCAGCCATTCTCACTAGCGGGCGTATCTAAAAAGAACTCTCTAGGTCGCAAGCACGGATTCGAGTGTGAAACCCAAGGCACCCTGTTTTTCGATGTTGCTCGAATCATCGCAGCCAAGCGCCCAGCTGCGTTTTTGCTCGAGAACGTGAAGAATCTCAAAAGCCACGACAAGGGCAATACTTTCCGCATCATCTGCGAAACGCTGGATGAGCTCGGTTACGAGGTCGCTGATGTTAACGCACCTAAGGGCACAGACCCGAAGGTAATTGATGCGGCGAAGTTTTTGCCGCAACACCGTGAGCGGATCGTCTTAGTCGGTTTCAGAAGGGATCTGAATGTCCATCAAGGATTCACACTGAAGGACATCGTAAAATACCAGCCAGCGCAACTGCCCTCGTTTGGCGACCTTCTTGATAAGGAAGTAGACAGCAAGTACATCCTTACGCCAAAACTCTGGGAGTACCTTTACACGTACGCTCAAAAGCACAGGGAAAAAGGTAACGGTTTCGGCTTCGGATTAACGGGTCCAAACGATGTAGCGCGGACGCTATCTGCACGCTACCATAAGGACGGATCCGAGATTTTGGTTGATCGTGGTTTTTCGGAAAAGCTGGAATTCCATAGCGAACTTAACCAGATGAACCGCCCACGTCGTCTGACTCCTCACGAATGCGCCCGGCTAATGGGGTTCGACAAACCTGGTGAAAGCACCTTTATCATTCCCGTGTCTGACACGCAGGCGTACCGCCAGTTCGGCAACTCCGTAGCGGTACCAGTTTTCGAAGCGGTCGCACGAATGATGGAGGAACGCATTCTGGCAGCCAAGGGGAAAGTCCAAGATATAGAGAGGTCACAGCTGGAAATGGCTCTTACCAGCTGAAAATCATAGGTCAAGCATCCTCGATTTTCGAGTACCTAAAGCTAAGAGGCAGGCTCAATTCGAGCGCCTCTTTGGCTCATTCGTAAGCGTAGTCTCAAGCCCACCCCAAGGCCTCTCGCCTCAACGACGAAACTTTCAAGGATCATCAGCCTTTCACTTGGCTACGGCAGTTATTTTTTGAGCACCGGCCTAGGGCACTACCGCGCATTTTCTTTTTTGCAAATCAGCCCACCTCACAGTTATTCACTTATTTTTCTATTTTCAAGGCTCTGAGCTGGTCATCGTTGCATGGCTCATTCAACCTACCCTGTAGCAAGAGGCAAATACGCTTGGCTATTTCCTCCCGCTTGGCAAGGAACGACAGTGACGTAAATTCAGATAATAGCATCGGCTTGTATTTTGGCTTCGTCTTACCATTAACGCTAGTATGAGTAGGCGAGCTTTCAGATGAACGCGCTAAAATCCTACCAATTTCTCTTTCATTAATCGTCATCCCCACCACCATGGCTTGGTCTCGCACATCGTAGTTGGATACCAAGTAGGATGACCCTACATTCGTATTCCAATAAGGTTTAACCACAATAGCGTGAAGTCCCTTTATGCCGACCCTCGCAAGATCGCGGAGCATATATCCTTCGCCGACATTCAGTCCAAACTTCAGGGGACCGGGCTCTCCGTACGGGAACTTATGCTTTACTTCCAAAGCCCAGATTTGTCCACCAATAATAATAACCCTATCAATATTCCAGACACTTTTGAACCACGGCTGAATCCCCCAATTGACCAGAAGTCGCGGCAATGCTACACGTTCTTTAAGATACTTTCCATGACTCTCCTTCAAGTACCCCCAGAAGGCTCCGAGCTGACGCTGTCTGTTACGCACACTCTCAACAACCTCATAGCGTTGACAGTGCTCATGCCCCAGTCCCCCAACAAGTTCTTCAAGCGGCATCCATTTTATTGGCTGTCCCGCCTGAAAGATCCCAGCCTTGAAGCTCACTGACGAATCACACCACTTAAGCAAATAAACATTAAAGCCTTTCGACAGTGTGCGGAGGTACCTTCCCAAACCCTCCCCCATTGTACGCGCCCAGACAAAAGCATGCGCATTGCCAAAATTTTTCGGATCCCTAGTAATGAATGTTTCCACATCGAGCAGTATTGCAGAATCCCCCTCAACCACCTTAGGGATGTGCTCGATAATTTGGTCAAAAATACTCTCAACCACCATACCTTCGGCAATACTATGCTTATCCTGCGCCAGGATGTCGTACACTGTTTGCGGATTATCCAGATCAAGGTCAGCGATAAGCCCAAGTGGCGTTTGCATGATTCAGCTTCCGATAATCTGTTTAGTCTTACTGATGTACTGATCAAGACTTTGTAACCATTGCTGCTGGGCCAGACTGTAACTGCCAAACAAGCTACCGGGAATCACAAGCTGAAGATTATGAGCCTGCATTTCGTTCGTCTGGTGGAGACTAATCCCAGGCTCTAGGGTAAACAGGTGCTTGACCCTGATACGCGCTGCCTCGGTCAGAACCTGACGCCAACGGTCCTTGCAGGTTGATTTGGAGGCGAGCATCATCAGCCTGTTATCTGGGTACAACGGATCGAGGTAGGCTCGCTGTCCTGGAAATAGGAAGTCTGCAGTAGCTCGATTCTCAGTCTGAACCTGCCTGCCAAATGGTATCTGATGCGCGGTAAAGATAGCCGCAAGGTGGTGCTCGAGAGCATAGCCAACACGAGACTTTCTTCGGTTTTGAACACTTAGGGAGACCCGGATAAAGTGCTCGACACTCTCAAAACCACTATTCAGCTGAATCTGGACAAGGTGGCGTTCCAGTGTGCGGAATAGCATTTCCTCGTGCTCCATCCACGCCATCAGAACAGCATCGGCCGAGCCAAAACTGTTCACATTCTGGGGGCAGGTTTCTCGGGCAAATTGGCTGAATATTGCAGTAGTAGGAAAACTGGGACCAAAACGCTCAAGCAGTACTCCAAGCCAGTTTTCATCACCACCAATAGGCTCAAGCCCAAGCTCCTCAAGGATCATCGCTTCGATGATGCTGACCTGCCGTGCCCCCTGTACCTCCTGAGTCTGGAAGCGATCACTGGATACGTGGCCGATGCCAAACAGCCAACGCAGCTGCCTCTCGCTTGTCGAACCATGGGGCGTGACGATTATCATCACCGTGTTGTCAGGCTTGACTGCGACTATGCAGAAGTCCGTCTCGTTCATCTTTAGCGTAACGGGATTATCCGGGTAGTAAAGGCGATACTCAGGGCCTCGATGTGGCTGATGACGCCGGGCATCGTACCAAGTCAGCTGCCCGGCGGCACGAAGCGGTTCTTCTGCACCGTCACCGAAATAGAGGAACACACCACGCAGGAATACAGAAACATGACCAGGCTGGCCTAGAATGCTTGCGAAGGCATTCGACCCGATTTCATGCTGGTTGGAGTTTCGCGTTGCATCAACGCGAGACAAGTATTTGGTAGCGATGCCAGTGAAGTGATGACGGAGTGACTCCATGGGTATTTCCTTATTTTCTATTCAACAGCTTGGCCATATGCCAACGGAACGCTGCTGGATCTACTCTCAGTGTAATGTCGGCAGCCTGCAGGATTTTCCTGCCATGAAGAACTGCCAGAGACTTGTTTGCAGAGATGGCAGCAACTGAATCTGGGACGAACACCTTCAGATCATCACCTACACCGAACAGGCCCGCATCGAATGCCCAGTGGTGATTTCTGCAGAGCGCGATGCCATTGCGAACGTCGTCAGTCCCCTTCTCGGACCGTGGAACCACGTGTGCAGCCTCCACTCCATAGAGGCCAGCCGGTGCCAGAAACCCTACCTTGCAAATTGCGCAGCGATTACCGTACTGCATCAGAACACTTTTTCTGAACGCCAGAGAGCGGGCAAATTTCTTGACTACAGATACGTTGATATCCGGGACATCCTCGAAAAGCGAGAACGCCGATGCTTGCCTTTCCCTCTCCTGCTCAAGAGCTTCTTCCAGCTCCTGAGCGAAGGACTCAGGCACCTTCAGAATATCTAGAGCCCCCCAGCGACGCTTTCCCGTGAGCTTTAGTGCAGCAGCATGTTGAATGGAATTTTGAGGCAGCAGCTCAAGCCGGTATACATCGCAGGAGTCTAACCTTCTCTGAAGCAGCAAAATATCACCTGCACGCGCAGAGCCCAGCAAAGGCATCAGCGCAAAAGTTATCCTGTGCTCCCTTTTGAGACCACCCCAGGATTGAACTTGATAACGGGTTTCAACCTCACCAAGGCTGACACCAGCGGCATATAGGTGAGCCGTCAGCGGAATAGCTATGGATGGCTTTTCCTTGCATGGCTGACCTTGGATTGCTGGGAGGTACTGCTGAATAGGTATAGGCACAACCAGTCCGGACTGATGCCCACAAGCCTGCCCCGTGTCGTTTTTCGCAAGTACTTTAAAAAAAGGATGGTCCCATGCGGATGACTTATCGAGCATGAGTCGGTGCCCGTTTAACTTTTCTGGTGCGACAGCAGAATGATCCGCCCTGGGGAGAGAGATGCGAATAAACGCTTTCCATGCGTGCGGCTCTTGCTAGCTATTGAAGTGCGCAGGATAGCCATCATGTGCCACTATCGACAACCAGAACACTTATGGTATGCGGGCCCTCTATCAAATACGCACCCAGCTCTGTCCTCCCATACGCCGCCGCCCACGTAGAATCGGCATGAGCGTTGAGCATGTCATGCCTCAGACCTGAAGAAACGTATTCAGTTACCACGTTAGGACTCGATGCAGCACATTCGGGAGGAGCTCGAAACCCTGCGCCGATTACTCGAATCAGCGCTGGTGCAAATACAGCTAGCCAACCAATCCGCAACCGATGCATTGATTCGCATACCGAGCAAGCCTGTACCAGCCCGGCTGACCACTGCATCGGCAAAACCAGGGAGATCGAACAATGACAACCGAAGACACGAAATGCACTGTCGGTAAAACCATCTTCTTTCAAGGTGAAAAGCAGAGCCTCCCACTGTTCCGCATCGAAGCCGGCATTCCTTGCCAAAACGCCCGCGAACAGGCCTCTGAACTGATGGGCTACGCGCTTGACCTGACCATCGACGGGCTGATGGAAGATAAACCGAAGCTGTTCTGTGCAGCGCACTACCTCTGTGCCCTGGGGCAAAGCGCTACTGGATGATACCGATCTCGGCATGATGCGTTGAAGCTTGCAAGGCAGTTTTCGCCCGCAACCCGTGGGAGTATCTGTCTTGCGCTCCCAACCGGCCATTACGCACTCCTGTATGGGCCGCTTTGAGGGCGAAAGGGGGGGAGCAGGCATTTCGCAGCACTGAACCACCGCGAACCAACCGAGTAACCAAAGCCCGCCCCCATCCACCCTCACCCGCCTTACCAGCTATAACTCACCTTCGCCGTCACCTCCCGCCCCGGGTTGTAGTAATTCGCCGTCCCCGACCCCACCACATGTTGCTCGTCAAACAGGTTGCTCACATTCAGCGCCAGGTCGGTTCCTTTGGCGATCTTGTAGTTCAGCGCCGCATCAAACAACGTGGTCCCATCGCTCTTCTTGGTATTGGCAGCATCCATGTAGTACGCCCCCACATACCGCGCGCCCAGGCCGACGCTCACGTCAGTGCCAGGTATGTCGTAGTAGCTCCACAGCGATGCGGTGTGTTTGGGCGCAGTGGTGAATTCATTGCCCTTCAAGGAAGAGCCGTCATACAGCGACCCGCGCAGCACTTCGGACTCCATGTAGGAGTAAGCACCAATCACGCTGATGTCTTGCGTGACTTGTGCCTTGGCTTCCAGGTCAAGGCCTCGCACGCGTGACTCGCCCACCGTCTGCTGCTCGATGATGCCGCTTGGCAACACCACGGCAATGGTGACGTTCTCCTGGGTCAGGTCGTAAACAGCGGCGGAGAAGAGTGCGTCCATGCCCATGGGCGAATACTTGATGCCCACTTCGTATTGCTTGCCGGTCTGCGGGGTAACGCCTACTTGCGGGGGCGAGACGGACTCCACCATGCTCACGTAGGTCGACACTTCATCGTTGACGATATAGGTCAGTGCCGCGCGGTAGGAGGTTTCGGAGAAGTTGTCCTTTTCCGTCTGCTCGCCACCGATGTATTCCTTGCTCGACAGGTCCATCGAGTCATTGCGCACGCCTGCGGTCGCGATGACGCGGTCAAAGAACGACAGGTTCTGCTGCAGGAAAACCGCCTTGGTGGTGGCGTCATTCTTTTTGCGGGTATAGGGCGTGATGCCGCCGGGCACGCCGGTGAATACCGGGTTGGCGATGTCGATGGAAGGCGCCAGGCCGTAGACCGAGCTCTGTTTGGTCGTCGAGTCGAGGTACTCGACGCCCACCAGCGTGCTGCTGTCGATGTGCTCGAACTGCGCATCGTACTGCAGCATCAAGTTGCCATTGAGCTGGTCGGCATCGCTGTCGGTGCCGAAAACGTAACGCGGAATGGTGGTGCCAACACGCGAGGCGTTGTCGCTCAGGTAGACATAGCCGAAGTCATCGGTCAGCTCGCTGTAGCGCAGGTTGCTGCGCAGGGTGAAGCCGTTGTCGAAGTCGTGGGTAATGTTGCCGCTGAGGCTGGTGCGCTCGACATCGTGGAAGTTGTAGCCGGGCTCGCCGTAGAAGTCGCTGCGGTCGTACTCCTTGTCCAGCGGGTAGCCACCGCTGTTCGGCGAGCTGTTGGTCTTCAGGTAATCCAGCACCACCGTGGCCGAGGTGAAGTCGGTTGGCGCCCAGGTCAGGCCGCCCATCACGAAGCGGTTGTCGTCCTGGGAGTGGTCGTACTCGCGGTCGCTGTTCTGCATCTTGGCCGTGAAGCGGCCGGCCAGGGTTTGTTCGTCGTTCAGCGCATCGCCTACATCAATCCCGGTTTCGGCATGGTCATAGGAGCCGTAGGTCACGTAGCCTTGGCCAAACTTCTCGAAGCGCGGTTGCTTGGTCACGAAGTTGACCGAGCCACCCGGGTCTGCCGGGCCGAACAGGGTGGAGTTGGCACCCCGCAGAATTTCGATACGCTCGTAGGCGTAAGGGTCTTCGCGCACACCGCGCATCGAGCTGAGGGTCAGGCCGTCTCGGTAGGTGGTGGCCTGGAAGCCGCGGATCAGGAAGTAGTCGTTGCGGTCGTCCGAACCGTAGTAGTCGCTGACCACGCCGGGGGTGTACTGCAGCGCCTCTTCGGTGGTGCTGACGCTGCGCTGCTGCATTTCCTTGTTGGTCACCACAGACACGGACGCGGGCGTGTTGAGGATGCTGGTCGCCACCTTGCCCCCAACCCACAGCTCCTTGGCAACCACCGAGTTGGCGTCATCGTCGGCGCTGGCCTTGACCTTGGCATTGATGATGACAGGCGCCAGGCGGTAGTCCTCGGTCGCGCCCAGCTCCAGCGGGCCGGCAGGCTTTGCCTGGGGGATGACCAGGTAGGCGTTCGGGCCCTGCTGCTCGACCTGCAAGTCGGTACCCTGCAACAGCGTCGACAGTGCTGCCGATGGCGCCAGGCTGCCCTGCACGCCTTGGGTCGTGCGATTTGCCACGCTCTGCGCATCGAAGGATAGGCTGATCCCTGCCTGACGGGCAAAGCGGTCCAGCGCCGGCGCCAATGGGCCGCCAGGGATATTCCACTGCTGCATCTGGGTGTTCTGATCAGCGCCCGAGGTTTGCGCCAGCGACGGCAATGCATAGCTGCTCACTACCAAACCCAGAATTGCTGCGTGCAAGGCACGATTCAATGGATGGCGCTGTGGTACCGGTGTCGAACTCATTCTCTAGCTCCGTGGAGGGTCGGCAACTGGCCTGTATTCCGGCCTTATCCACAGGCCGAACGAGAATGAGAAATCACCTCATTTATTTTCGATGCTGAGCAATTCCATCGTGCTATCACGTCAATTTCGGTAAAGTCCGCAGCCCCATGGAACCCTGGAGCAACTAGAAATGGACTTCATCGCAGTTATCAGCCAGTACGCGGGCACCCTGAGCTGGTTCGTCCCGCTCGTCATACTCCTGATGGTACTCAAGCAGCCCGCGACCAAGGGGTATCTTGGCGAGCTGCTGGTGCGCTACTTCGTCTGGCTGAAGCTGGACGAGCAGGTCTATCGCAGCCTGCACAACATCACCCTGGATACCCCGGACGGCACCACGCAGATTGATCATGTGTTCATCTCGGTGTACGGCATTTTCGTGCTGGAAACCAAAAACATGAGCGGCTGGATCTTCGGCAGTGAAAAGCAGGCGCAGTGGACGCAGAAACTCTACAAGCGCACTTTCAAGTTCCAGAACCCGTTGCGGCAGAACTACAAGCACCTCAAGGCGCTGGAGGCAACGTTGGGCGTCGACGCCACGCACCTGCATTCGGTCATCACCTTCGTGGGTGACAGCACGTTCAAGACCGCAATGCCGGCCAACGTCACCCAAGGCAGCAAATTCATTCGTTACATGAAGTCGTACGAGGAAGCGGTTTTCAGCGAGGCCGAAGTCGACGCCATGTTAGAAGCCCTGCAGGCCGGACGCCGCGCGCCGACGCTTGCCACCCATCGCGAGCATGTGCAAAACCTCAAGCGCCGCAGCGACCCGACAGCCGAGCGGCAATGCCCGAAATGCGGCAGCGCCCTGCTGGTTCGGAGCTACAAGTCGGGCACCAAGGCCGGCCAGCAATTCTGGGGCTGCTCGGCATTTCCCAAATGCCGAATCATGCAAAGTCTCTGAGGCAGCCTTTCACGCCGTAGGGTCAGCCCCGCCCCCCCTCCTGACCGAGGCCTCCCTTCTCCCGCCTCACGTAAACCCTGCGCACCAGCCGCTGGTTACGCGCCGCGAGCCGCTCCCGAATGAGCAAAGTCTGTGGCCTATCAGCGGCCACCATCCCACTGCGCAAGCCACGCCAATCAAGGCATCCAATTGAATGATCAGGCGCGAACCACCTGCTGCGCAGTGGCTATTTGCCAACATTGCGCTCTTGTAATTCACGTGTCAAAAAGTTGATACGCCAGCATTTTTGATACAGAATTAAAAAAAGGATGCAGTTTAGCGTATTTCAGTATGCTTTAACCGAGTGCAGGGAATGGACGAATACACAACCGCCGGTGCGCACATACCGCCCATCGACTCGCTGGACCTCACGGCACACGGCGTCCTTGGTCATTTCGCGAAATCGTCGCGCAATGCCCAGCTGGTGAAGTTTCTGGTGAGCATGGACCGCCTGGACCGCTGGACGGTGGACTTCGAAGAGGATGCCTCGACGCATCAGTTCGAGATCCAGTTGCTGATGCAGGAGCTGCAGTCGTTCGTCCGGGCCTATGCACGCGTCCTGCATCAGGTTCCACAGGCATTTGCCGAGTTGCTGGCCCACCTCACCTCTTCGCGCTGCATGTACCTAACTCGTTATGTCGCGCAACACAACGACGCGTTTAGCGGTGCGCTGGCGCCGCTGCTGGCTGGCGACCTGTCGCAACTCGCTGACCTCACGGTATTTCGCCGCCGGCTGGATGCCTTCAGCAAAGCTCACCTGCTCAGCGAGATTTTCTCTGCCGAGCGGCTGCGCGAGATTTCACAGATCATGGAGAGTTACGCAGATGTATGACGGACGACTGAACCCTGTCGCTGTGGCGGTGGGCAAATCTGTGGGCAAGCGCGCGGTGATGGGTGGTGTGCTGGGTGCCTGGCTATTGCTGGCCGGGCCGGCATTCGCCGCCACCAGCAGCCTGGGCTCCTCGTCGAGTACGCTGCTCTCGGAGCAAAGCTCCGTGGTGGCCGAGGCCATCAAGGCCGATGCGCAGGACTGCGCCGACGGCACCAAGCAGGGGACGATCGGTGCCTCCATCAACGACGCGTTGAGAATCCATACTGAACTGGCTGCCGCAACGCCCAATGTCGAGTCGCTATTCAGCGCCACCGCGGATTGCTTTGGGGGCCTGGGCAGCCTGTTCGATCTCTCCGGCTCGATCCCGAGCCTGGGCTCCATTTTCGCGGCAGCCCAGCAAGCGGTATTGAAATACGCGCAGAAGAAGGTCTGTACGGCGATACAGCAGGTTTCTTCGATGGTCACCAGTCCCATCAACCAGGCGATCGGCAAGGTCAGCAGCGGCACTTCACTGGCGGACCTGAACGGGCTGACCAATGGCTTGGTCAGCAAGGGCATGAGTACACTCGACCCGGAACTGGGTAGCAGTTACCACAGCACACCCGCCGGCTACGAGGCCACCTACACCGTCGACGTCAACCCGTTCAACTACGTCCAGACTGACTTCGGCGGCGGCGCCAGCACTGGTAACGGTACTGGCACCACCACCAGCAGTGCAGCCACCACCCGCACCGTGGCGCCCGCAGCGAGCACCTCATCTTCGAGAACTTCGAGCAATACCAGCCGTTCGTCGTCCGGGTCAGCCAGCGGGTCGTCCGGCTCGGCTGCAGGCCTGTTCAACTAAGGGGGCTGGAGATGAAGAAAGTCGCGGCAGTTCTGGCCGTTGGCCTAGGCCTGGGCGCTACGGCGCTTCCGGCCCAAGCACTGACCTGGGCTTCGGTGCTGACATTCATCAGCACCATGCAGAGCGAGATGAGTGCCTGGTCGGTGACCGTCAAGCAGACCGCGTTGTCCGCCAACGTGATCTCGCAAATGGACAACGATTCGAAAAAGCAGCTTGCCAACGCAGTTGGCGCCATCGAGATGTCCGACCGGGCGATGGCGGCCGTGACCTCGTTCGACTCCGCGGTGGGGCAACCGGTCACCAGCAAGTGCATTGCCCAGCAGCAGGGCAAGCTGATGGTCGAAGCGGTGTCACAGCGTGACAAGGACGCAGCGCGGCTGATGGCAACCTATTCCTCGCAACGGGTGGGCTCCAGGGCAGTGGCCGACCGTGAGACCCTGGCCATGCACCGCGACAACTACTGCAGCGTGTCCGAAGCCAGGCAGGGCATGTGCACGCTCAACGCCAACGGCATGCAGGGCTGGGATGTGGACTACGCCGGGCCGTTCAGCGAAATGACCCTCGCCCCGGAAGGCGAGACCGCAGCGTATGCATACACCGCCATGATCACGGATCAACGTGCGGAAGCATACATCGACTGCACCACGGTCGCCTGCAATGCTGCCCAGTCGCAGCAACTCGCCGCCTCGGCCATGACCGCGATGGCTGCCAACTCTCTCGTAGGGCAAGTGACGGACCGTCGCGTGCCAATGCTCACAGGGCAGTGATATGAATTTTCGGCTCAAGCTAGCCAGCATTGTCGTGGGCTCGACAATGCTCTCGGGTGTTTCCTACGGGGCGCTTTACGGTTTCGGCCCTGCCGAGATGTGGACCGCTGCGCAGATCAGCGCGCTGTCAGCATCCGTGGGCACCAACATCACCACGTTCGGCACGACCTTCGGTAACCAGATGACCATAAAGTTCGAGCAGATCATCTCGGCCGTGGCCGTAGCCACCAAGCAGGAAGCACTGTCAGCGAGTGTGGTCGCGGACAACAGCAGGCAAACCGCCGAGCAACTGATCAATGCCAGCCGCGCGCAGCAACAGAACGCGGCCGCGACCAAGGCCTACCTCGACTTCAACGCAGCGACCGGCCAAGGTTTCGACCCTTGCGGCACCGTGATCAAGAACAAGTCGATGGACATCGCATTCACCAGCATGGCAGCCAAGGCCAAGGCAGCTGTCGGTGAGCTGGATGCCTCTCCAGGTCGCCTGGTGGCTTCCACAGGCAAGGCGATGCAGCAACGCCTGAAAGAGCACCGCGACAAGTTCTGTACCGCCGCAGAGGCAGACGCCGGGCTGTGCACGCTCAGTACGCTACCCGGTGGTGACACCAACGCCGCCCTGCTGTTCGAAGCCGCGGATGCTGACTCGCTGGCCACCGAAGCGCGTACCGCCTACATCCAGCACGTGATCGGTCCCCCGGACGAAGCCTTGGTCAAGGCCGCTGGCGCTACGCCCGCCGGCGAAACCTACATGGTGCAGAAAAACCGCAAGGACTCGATGTTGTCTGTACCGGCCTACAGCCTGTCGATGATCAACGCCGCCAACACCCGCAGCACGGAGTTCGGCGGCAAGTCCCCCAATGAAGTGCTCAAGCTGCGCGTGAACCAGTACTTCGGTGGCAAGGAAGCGCAGCAATGGTCGGGCAACCTGGCCCGCCAGACCCAGCGCGGGTTGCTGGTGGAGGCTGCCAAGATGGGCGGCCTCGAAGTCTGGATTCATCAGCAGCAGTACGAGCAGAACCAACGACTGCTCGCTAACCTGGCAACGCTGGTAATCGCCTCCTCTGACGGCCTGGACGCCCCTTTGGAAGCGCGCTACCAGAAAGTGTTGTCTGAAACAGCAGCGCAGTCGGTACAGTGAGGTGCCCATGAAAAAGGATTTCGACGCAGCGCGTGAAGCGCGCAAATGGAAGGTCTCGCTGGGTGCTTCGCTTGTGCTGACCTCTACGCTGGCTTGGGCCTATTGCCCACCCCAGTATCAGGAAAATACCGTAGCGCCGGCATTCACTGCGGCCACCCAGACACTCAACGGCCTGGTGTCCGGGGTAGATGCTTCGCTGTCGGCCCTGCTTGAAACCGAGAGCCAGCGCCTGACCTCGGCCATCGCGATCCTGACCAAGCAGAAAGCCCTGGCGGCAAACCAGATAGCGGAAGCTGGGCACAATGCTGCCCAGCAAACGGCGACGGGGCTGAAGGTGCTGGCCCAGACCCAGCGGGTCAAGCAGTCACGCTTCGACTACGGTGGCGAATTCGGCCAAGGCTTTTCGCCTTGCTCGGTCTATGCGACACGAACGCTGATCAGTGCCCGCGATGCCGACATGGGCACCGAAGTGCGCCAGCGGGTCAAGTCCGAGATCGTGGCTGCACCAGGCACCTACGCCGAGCCCATCAGCGCCCAGGCTGCACTGGTCAAGGCGCGCAAGCAGTTCTGCACCCAGGACCAGGCAGATTCAGGCTTGTGCGAATCGGTCGGCTCGCTGCCGGGCGCCGACCTGACCGTGGCCACCCTGTTCGAACCCGTCATGGAAAACGAACCGCTGTACCAGGCGAAAGTCGGGTTCGTCAATAACGTAGCCGGCCTGCCGAACGGACCGGTGCCAGCATCGGCAGGCAAATCCGCAGCCACCGAAGATTACGCGCTTTCCAAGGCCCGCAAGGATGCGCTGGTGTCGCCAGCACTGGCCAGCCTGAAAGCAATCCAGCTCGACTATTCCGGCGTGGAAGGCACGGAAACAGGCACCGACCTGCCACTGGCCGTGCACTTTCGCAACGAGGTCAAACGCTATTCGGGCAATACGCCTCAATATGACAGCTGGGCCCGGGTCATGGCCGCACAGAACGAGCGAGGTGCGCTGATCGAGATCTTGAAGATCAAGGCGCTGGACCTGGCCATACTGGAAAAACAATATCGCCAGTACGAAAGCATGGAGGCCCAACTCGCTTCGCTGGTGTCCATGTCGGTAACTGCCGCGGGTGCGCAAACCCAGACCACCCGGGCAGCGGAAAATGCCGCCAGGCAGAACGTACAGCAGAGCGTGCAGTGACGGAGCGCAAGGGATGAACAGAACGATCTTGCGCGGCCTCGCCGGCCTGAGCCTGCTGGCGTGTGCCCACGGCGCCATTGCGGACACCTGCATGGTGTCCCCCACCGACAAGGAAATTGTTTCCGGTCGTTTCGGCAAGTTCCGGGGTGGCGGCGCGGCCAACCATGGTTCGGCCAACCAGAAGGCGCACATGCACGATGGCCTGGACTTTTCCACCAGCGGTACATCGCAACCGGTGTATGCCACCACCGAGGGCAAGATCACCTTCGCCGGCTCTCGAAGGTCTGCGGGTAATGCGATACTGATTCAGCGGGCCAATGGCGATATCGTCGCCTACTACCACCTTAGCGGCTTCGCCAACGGCATCAAGCAAGGCGTCACGGTCAAGCCGGGGCAGCAGCTGGGCCTGTCAGGCAACACCCCCAGTACGTCCATGGTGAAGCACTTGCACTTCACCTATGGCACCACGAAAAAAGACGAGGCCAGGGCCAAGGCGTTCAGGGAAAATGCTCACCGAGGGCCATTCAACCCGGCGCAGTTGCCTTCCGCCGTGGTCAGCCCGCAGGCTGGCATTGGCTGGAAGACTGACCCGGCCCCCTATTTCTGCCAAACTTACGCCATCCAGGATGGTCACCCCGAGCATTACCCAATCCTCGGCAAAGACACCAAGGCGCAGCACCAGATCCTTTTCGGTAATGTACCTTCGGGCGGGGTTGCGCCAGACTCCACGGCTGAGCCTGTCCAGGTGGCAGCAGCCAACGCCGATGCAGCGCTGGCCGAAGCGGATGGCAAGACGCCTGCGATGTACTTGTCCGACGCTGATGGCTATGGTGCCTTGCCCACCGCTCCGATCGGTGGCTACGACACCATGTCGGTTTCAGAAATGCTGGCGACTGAAGCCAGCCGGCGCTTCAGCGATGCCGAGTGGAACAACAGTATCACCCATGTTTCCAGCCGAGCCCTGTGGGTCGACTACAACCGGGCGGTCGGTGTCGGTAATTATTTGTCGGAAGCGATTTATCGCAAGAAGGAAAAAGTTGAAGCATTGCTTGCCGTTTACGCGTCGCAGAAATTGGCAGGTCAACGGATGCAGACCGACAGGGCCCAGCAGCGAGCCCAGAGAGGAGCTGTTTCCAGATCCATTGAATAACGCGGCGCCCACGAAAGGTAAACACAGATGGAACCCAAAGAACTCGATAAGCCTGATCAAGCCTTCGCTGATTCTGCTGCCGGGCAAACAGCCCAGCCAGGGCGGAGTTATGCAGGCATCCTGGTCCATCATGGCGCAGCACCCTATCAAAACGACCCTGCCAAGCAGGGTAGCTACTACGTAACCCTGCAAACACCTGCCGGTCCACAGACCCTTTGGGGGGCAGGCCTTGAACAGGCCATGCGCGAAACCGCACCCGCCGTCGGCAAACCCGTGCAACTGGATTACCAAGGTGGCGCCGAAGCCGGCAGCGAACAGTCGACACAAGGTCGCTGGAGCGTGCATTCGATCGATACGGCTGCCCTGCAGGCCCACAATAGCGGCCAGCAAACAAACGCCAGGCCGTCGCCAGGCGCCGCGCCAGATATCGACCCAAGCGTATTTGACGCCATCATGAAGGTTGCCGGGGAGGTGAAACCCAAAGGATCGTCCCTCGACCCTGATGAAGTACGCCGCATCAACGCAGCCCTTCTCGACAACGCGAGCAACGCTGCAGAGCCACCGAAACCCGCAGAACCGGCAGAACAGGAGCCACAGCACCCGCGGGACGCCAACGGTGCCGAATCATTGCTCAGGGGCGGCGCCCAACTGGTGGGGGGCGTAGCCTCGCTCACCGGCGCCGCCATGCAAGGTATCGGCAAGGGCGCGAGTGCCCTGGCCTCTGCCCTGCGTGGGGATGGGCAAGTTCAGGATGCACAGGTGCCCTCAGCGCAATCGGCCACTGCGGAAAAACACAGCGCGGCGGTTGAGCCCGGCTCGGCCGAAGAAATGACCGGACGCGTGCAGGTGTTGCCGCGCCTTTCCGAGTACCGGGTAGATCAGGTTGAAAAGGCCGCGACCAACTACGAAAAAGCCCACTCGGCCTTCTGGAACGCTGGGAGCCTGCCTCAGGTGCGCGAGCAGATCGAAACCCGCGCCGAGCAAACCGGCCTGAGCGTTCCCGAAGTGATCGAGAAGATGAAACCCGACGGCGAATACACCGACCTGCACGAAAGCTTCGTCCAGGCCGTAGGTGAGTCCCCCGACGCCCAGAGCAGCAAAAAAGCCATGGACAAGGCCCTCACCGGCTGGGCCCGCCAGTACGGGCGCGCCCAGGAAGAATTGCTGAACCCGGAAACCCAGGACAACCCGCACTACGACAAGCTGAAGAACCGGCTGGAAAGCTCCAGCGAGAGCATGCACCGCAATGCGGGCAGCATGCCGGCTTTCGCGGGCGAAACGCAGTCGCATCTGGAGCGCCTGAGGGAAGTGATGCAGCGTATTGGCGAACGCCTGAAGGAAATGGTGCAAGGCATCGTCAGCCTGGTTCGCGGCAAGCCTTCGGGCCCTTCACAGGGCGATGACTTCACCCCTTGAGACAGCCCCCAGCTCAGCCGATTCCCAGAGGGAGCCATGAAGGCGCACGTAATCATCCACGCAAGGAGAATGGAATGACCGAGTACAGCAACTGGAAAGAAATCACCGCCACGCCGGAAGCCCACCTGGAGTTCCTGCGGGTGATCGACGGCAAGCTGGAAGAAGGCCTGGGTGGCCGGAACCTGTATGAAAAACTGTCCAAGGAAATCACGGTGGAAGGCAAGGCCTTCAGCCAGGCCTTCCACCTGAACAAACTGGAAGCCAGCTCGAACGGTTGGGACACCGACGAGACGCCCGACCCGGTGAAGCTCGAGATCGTCGAGTTGACCTCAAGGATCAAGGAGGCTGACCCAGGCTACGACCTGGCCCACTTCATGGTCGGCTATGAGTACATGATCAGCGAGATGAAAGAGCGCGGCGTGGAAGTGAATGCCGGGCTGGACCACAGCGACCCTGTACCAAAGAACCGCAGCGGCTCGGACTACGAGCCGGGCATGTGACGCCGGGAGGCACCTGTGAAAGCGACCATTTCACTCATGCTGGCCTTCGGTATGTCGGCTCTGGCGAGTGCTGCCCAGGCCCAGGAAGCCCCCGTGGCCGAGGAGCAATGGCAGGAGCTACCGCGCAATACCACCATCTACGTGCCGGTGCCCAAGCAGGTCACGCCGGTTGCAGCTTATCGTTCGTGCTCGAACCGCTACGAAGGTGAGCGCTGCGATTTCTCCACCCCTCGCCAAGGAGTGGTCGAAGGCACATGCCAGGCACCGGAAATGCGGCAGCCGCCCGCCTATGGCTACGAGATGCAGCAATACCCCGCCCAGGTGCGCACGGCCTTGGTTTGCATGCCCGTCGAGGGCCCGGCTGCTGGCGGCCCGGACAACCCGGGCCACGAGTCGCTCCAACCGCCTTCGACAGCCCCACAAGCGCAACAGCCAGCCCCCTAGCCCAAGGGTGCTGAGCTCTGCAACTTCGGACTCGCTCGCCGTCGGTTTAGCCTTGGCGCGCTTGGCCGCGCCGGCGACCTGAGGCAATTGCTGGTACGTCAGGTCTAAGCTGCTGCCGCCCCTGGTGGCTGGATGTTTACCAGGCCAACACTCACACCGTCGGGTCGGGCGCGTCATCCTGCGGCGTTGCTGACGACTGCGCCATCTTCGCCATCTGTCCGTGCATCAGCTGAATCAGTTCGCGCAGGCGCTCTGCTTCAGCCCTGAGCTGAACGGTTTCTTCAAAATACTGGCGCACATACCCACGCAAGGGCTCCAGCTTCTCGTTGGCTTGCGCCACACCGGCATCCCAGCCTTCAGCATAGCCATGGGAGCGCCCTTTCCTGAAGCCCTCCTTGCGGCCCTGCCCCAAGCCTTCCTGGTAGCCCGCCTGATAACCCTCCTGCAGCCCTTCCTGCCGCCCTTGGTCGCGGCCCACATGGAGGTTGGCAATGGCCTGCTGGACAGAGCCGTTGTAACCGCCATCCAGACTCATGTTGCCCTTGCGTGCAGCCCAGTTATCGTCCATTTCGCCATCTCCCCGGATCGGCGCTTTCCCGGAGCATGCGCCGCTAGATTGTGGTCAATGCCAAACCCGATACTGTCGGCCGGGTTCAACGCGTAGTCTTTACCTCGCCCCCAGCTGCTTGCTGGGCTTCGGCCTGAGGCAAGGCAAAACTGGCCAGCCGATGCAGCGCAACCGCTACCCAATCGCCACCGAAACGCTTGTCCTCCAGCACCGACTTTAGCGCCAGGATCGGCACACAGTGCCTTGCCAGGCCTTGGACATAAAAAGCAGCCGTCCATTCGGGCAGCAAGTGTTTTATATCTTCGTGGGTTTCCACGCTGAACACCAACGCAAGAATACCAGGCAGGGTCTTGACCTCCCGGCTGGGCAGCGCGTCCGCCAGCCAGAAGGCCACTTCGCCAAGCTGGCCGGCCTGGATCGGCAACAGGGCAACGACCTTGTTCCCGTCATGATCAACGACAATACCCGGCTCAAGATCGAGCGTTTCCGCGTCAAAGCCGAGCGCTGCCTGGCGAATGGGCAGCGACTTGAGGAAATGCTCCAGCAGCGTGTACATCTCGAAAGCTGCCGGAATGTCCTTCTGGATGGCCGGCGCACTCTTGGCCATCACACTGACGAAGCCGCCACCCGCCTGGGCGAGAACATCGCCACTGATGGCCTGCGCCACGAAAGCCTCGAGTTCACACAACGAATACATGGTCCCACTCCCGCACAACGGCTCGACTAGACTGAACTTAAACCTGCTGACAGGTCCAAAAACCTCAGTCGTTCGTGTTTTGTATGTTTGCAGCCCAAACTTCAAGGATGTACCAATGACCCATCAGTTTCACTGTGCATTTCATCCCGCGCCGGGCAATGACGGTGGCGTGCTGAACATCGGCCCTGCCTCGGTCAGCATCGACCTGGAAAACCTCTGCCTGTTCGCCAATGTGGTCGGGCAGATCGAAAAGCGCCGGGCGGCCGGCGTAGCCAGGTCAGAGATTCTTGGTGAGTGGGTGGGCAGTGAAGATATCGACTGGGCGCATATCGGCTTTCACCCCTGCCGCGAAAGCTACAGCCTGCGTTACAACGGCGTAGCCTGGGAGGCGCCTGCCGACGCCACCATCGCCGCTGCCGCCGAGGCACGCTTGTTCCTCGACAACATGCGCCTGCAGGCCTGACCTGACGGCGCGGCACTTGCTACCTAGCGAGCGAGGGCCGTGCTCGCGTGGTACTGACCGAAGAACTCGAATTCAACCCGGCGGTTGGCTGCACGGCCAGCGGGGGTGTCATTCGCAGCGATGTAGTCGCCCTCCTGCCCCTCGGCGCTGATTTTCGCCGCTGGTACGCCACGCCGAACCAGGTACATCTTCGCCGCCTGCGCCCTGAGCAAGGCAACCCGGCGATTTGCCTCCACCGTGCCCACACTGTCGGTAAAGCCCACGATCTTCACCTGCAGCGCGTCCTGCGCCGAGCGCACCAGCACGTCGCCATCCTCGGCGCTGGGGCTGAAGCGTGAGTGGCCGAACGCAAAATTGAGCGTCATGTGGTTGATCGAAGTCTGGATCTGGTCCTGTCGCGCCCTGATTGCCAAAAGCTCCTGACGACTGCCATTGGCGTCGGCTTCAGCCGCAGCCAACCGCACCCGCAAGCTCTGGATCTCGATGTTCAGGGCATTGATGGTCTGTTGCATTTGCGCGGTGTTCTGCCCTTGCGCCGAGGGTGCTACATAGGGCACCGGGGCGGCGGGGCTCTCCACCAGCTCGAACCCTGCGAAAGCCTTCGGGGCAAGTGCCACCGAGAGGGCGGCAAGTACCAGCGGCAGCAACCTGCGAGGGGTGGAAACGAAGGTGCTCATACATCTCTCCAATATCGCAGGATCACGAAAACGATGCTCGACCAGGCATACCCCAGCAGCATTACCAGGATGCCTGCCAGCAAGTAGGTACGCAGCGGGTCCATGGCATCCTGGCCCAGCGGCTGAAGCCCGGGAACCAGCGTGGCCGGGAACCAGGCGAACAGCAGCGCCACCAGCGGTGCGAGCCATAGGCCAAGGCGCAACTGGCGATGGTCGCCCCCGCGCGTCCACCATGCGTACCAACCCAGGCTGAGCAGGTAGGCAGGCAGCAACATGACGCTCAGCAACAGGGCTGAAAAGGACAATGCCGCGGCGTAGAAGCGCGGCGACCCTTGGGCCATTTCACCCATCAGGGTCGCAACCACCGCGATGGTAAAAGCGACCAGCGCCACCAGCAGAGGCACCGACAGCAGCCACAGGGCTGCGCGACGATCGCCCACGGCCCTGAAGCCTGGCTTCACGGCAGGTGGAGGTAATGCGTAGGACATGCCTGGAAACTCCTTGTAAGGGTCAGCCGGGCGGCCAGATTCAGAAGAACTGCCGCTGCGTGCCAGCCAACGTTCGACATCCTGTCATCTATCAAAATGACCTGTTAGAAAAATGTAGAAATTGATGGCGAGTATGAATTTGGGGCCTTTTGCCGTCAAGGTTTGAATCTTCGTCACGGGCAGGCACTCACTTGACCAAGCACAGGGCGTAGCGCACACTCGACGCATGTAAAAAACGTTTTTCTAACAACACGAATTAATAGCACTTTGTCATCCAGAAGGATCTGACGCATGAAAGCCCTGCACCTCGCCCTGCCGCTGCTGGTTTCGCTCGCCTGCACATCGGCATACGCCGCAAACATCGATCAGGCCGAAGCCAATGCCCGCATCACTCAGGCCCTGACCTGCAAGCGCAAGGTTTCCCCTGACCAATTCGAGGCGCTGGTCAAGGCCGCCAACGGCAAGGCCATCGTGCAGGCCTCGGACCTGTCCGACGGCGAGTACACCGTGCCTAACCCACTGGACGTTTACGGCCGCGCCGTGACCAAGCTTGCAATGCACCCAGGCTCCAATGGTGAAGGTGACTTCGATACCTACTCCGGCGTATTCACCGGCGAGAGCATCCAGGCAGTGGCCAAGCTCGCCGACATTCCCAAAGACGAATTCGGCCAGTACAAGAAAGAAGTCGGTAACCACGACCTGTGGCTGTATGAAGATGGCAACAGCACGTACATCAGCTGCTCGTACGACATGCGCACAGTGGTGAAGACCATCAAGAGCACAGCTCGCAAGGCAGCGGATGCGGTACAGCGCGCCACCCAGTAACGCCTTGCGAACCTGTATGCGCTGAAAGGAGTCACGCCATGAGCTTCAGGACACTGGCTGCGAAGTTTCTGGAAACGGTCAAGGACGACCTGGGCATCCCTGCCCGTTTACGCCGGGTCATCGCCGACACTCCCAAGTTGCGCATGAGGGTGGATGACACCGCCGCCGTCATTGCCTCATCGAGCGTGGTGCGCTGGCATGAGTGGTCGCAGCGTATCGGTTTCGGCCAGGGCAGCGAACAGAACGGTCAGGTCAGGGGCTGGCGCGCCAGCGACGGCCATTACCACAGCGAGCATCGGCAGATCGCCGCACTGGCGCGGCTGGGCAAAACCGAAACCGTGCATGAATTTGCCTGTGACATCGGTGAGATAACTGGCCTGTCCGCCTCCAAATCCGAGCTGTACAGGTTTTTCTCCCTGCAGCAGATGGCCGAGCAAGCCTGCCAGGCTTTCACTCGCGACATGAGCCAGGAGGGGCTTGCGCAGAACCTGGGCTGGCCGGAGATCGGCATCGTGCATGGCGGCAGCGACTTCATGGTGCGCTACGACTGGGATGTTGGCCTGTACCTGGCCAACAACGGCGGCTCGCACCACTTCGTCGCCGCCCGGCATATCGCCACGCAGTTGCAGCAACCGGTTACGCTGCAGGGTCGCCTGGTCCGCAACGGCCTCGATGCCGAGGCCGCCGCTCAGTTGAACGATGAATACGCCATCTATGCCGTGAACAAGGATGCGTTCTTCAATGATGCACTCGATGCCCTGCGCGACTTCAAGGCCACTCACTATTGGGGCGACCTGCCGCAGCCGTATAACAACGGCATGGCGATCTTCCTGCCCAGAGAAGAAGCGCGCTCACGCAAGGTTGCGCAAATCTTCGCCAGCGAAGGCTTCACCGATGTAGGTGAAATGCTGGTGGAACTGGCATCGCCGGATGCGGCTGTGGAGCGCCGGGCGCGCCAGGAAGAGATACGCGCGCGCATTGAGGCCCTGCCAGGGCTGGAAGCAAAAGCCGGCGTGGCACACCTCTTCGGCACACACGCGGCAGCCGCCCTGCGTGATGAACTGGTGACACAAGTGGACTGGCAAACCGTAGAGCAGGCCACCCTGGATGAAGCCTTCGGCATTCACCAGCTCGACGCCCAAAGTGTCTACGAAGCGCTCGCCCAACATAGCCCAGGCGCCGTTTCGAGGCATTCACTGCGAACACTGCGCGCCACAGTCGATGGCTACGCGGCGCTGCATGAGCGCCAATTGGCCAACCTGCCTACGCCCGAGGAACCAAGCCCCGACTGACTGCGGGACACCTGGTCATCAGGGACGACCCACGCAAGGCGTCCGCCGAAACTCGTAGTGCTAGCAGCTTGCAGGTGAGAGCAGGAAATGCGGCTCTGATGAACCGCAGAAAATCAATTTTTCAAGAATGCAAAGTTGACATAGAACAGCTCAGCCAGAGCAATATTGTCCAGCCAAGTGATGAATGCGCGCTGCTGCTTGCTCCTGAGCGCGAGCCTGCTCGCAAGCCCACGACAGCGTCGCCGAATCAGGAATATTCTCAGTGATAGCCTTTTTAGCGATGAACCACAGGGCGCGCATGACAAACAGCGGGTCTTCAGTCAGTCGCGTATCTCCCGAGGTCTGCAGGTAAGTAACTAGCGCCTGGGTCGCACTGACCAATCCCTTGTCCTGACTGAACTGGACCAATGTACCCAGTGCCTGCGGATTCATTGAAGGATGAATCGTCAGCGGAGTGCAGCGTTCGGAATCGAGCAAATCCCAAAACGTTACGCCGTCCTTGCAGACCATGCCCACACGGCGACCACCCGCCATGTCATCGACCTCGATGAAGGTGCCTGGCTGGTATTTGTGGATTTTCATCTTCTCGCCCTTACCGATTGAATGGCCGACCACCGCCGGCAACAGGTGCATTTTAAGCAAGCAGGCAGCAAAAAGCCTTACTACTGTGATTAGCGAAACTCAGCCTGACCGTCAGGGCTCGGGAGCTTGCCAGATAACAGTTCGCTGCAACTCGTGGGCGGCTGGGCGGGCAACCATCGCACGCACCAGCGGCTTGCCATCTTCCCCGGGAATTTCGTAACCATCCGTCAAACTGCCTTCCGGCCGCTCGGCAATCCATTGCGCGGCCTGCTTGAGGCCATCATGAAGGAAACCTGCCTGCGCATCTTGTGCCACGTGCCGCATGTCGATTGCGATCAGGACACCGCACTCACCAGCGAACGTCGGCGCCTCATAAGCAGCCTCCAGCCCGCCCACCACGTTGCCGTTGGTGTCGTGGAGCATGATGGGGTCACCAATACTCAGGGGGCCTCGATTGCGGACATAGTCACCGGCATCTTCGACAATACGGCTGGCCTCGTACTCGAAGCCTAGGTCAGCAAAGGCCGATGAGCCTTCGCGGTCGATCCGAAGCACTGCATACTTCGGCGGTATGTTCGGGGTTGGCAACGGCACCTCTTCAAGGCCGAGCCGTTGAATGTGCTCTATCTCTGGTTTCGAGCCCGCGAGCAATAACGAGAGTTCAGCCACTTGCTTCCGTGACTGCGCAGCCTCTTCTGCCTCGAAGCGTTCTTGTCGAGCCTCTACTGTGCTGCTGAAGCTGCTATCGGGCTGGTAGTCAGGCAACGACGAAAAACCTTCGGCCTTGTCGCTCCACCCGAAGAAGTTCTGACCTAGCTCCTTGCCGATACGTCGGATAACTGGCTCGCCGCGCGAACCATCATTTTCAAATATGACTTTCCGGCCGCTCACCGCGTGATCGAAGGGCTGTTTCTGCCACTCCAGACGCCCCAGGATCTTCCACCCCAGCACATTAGCCGTACCACGCTCCGTCGGAAACGGTCGATTGTTGAGCACTGTCCATGAACCGTTCGCCTCGCGCCTGAATGCCTCATTGCCTTTGAGCAATCGAGAATCGATCAACGCATCCTGCAACCGGTCAGGGTGCTTGATCAAGGCGTTGTATTGTTCGATGCGCTTCATTTCTTCCGGCGGCAACGGCGCCAATTCGACGCCTGCAGACTTCAGGCGATCGTACATGAAGGCCAGTGGACCAGCAGCCAGCAGATCGTTGCGGTAGCCGCCCCCAACTTGAGAGTGCGCGCCTGCGAACTTCACCTCTTCGACTCTTGAGTTGTCGTCGTTACGCAACGCGCTGGTCAGCGGAAACGTCGTACGATACTCATGCATTGCCACCAGGTGAGTGGTCGACTTTACGTTCCTGCTTATTTCCAGGTTCTTGTCAGGGTGGCTTTCAGTTATGGGCAAGCCGTAGGAGGCAACAGTGTCGAATATGGCGAGTTTGTTCACCTGCGCCTGACCAGGCGGAATCAGGTACTCCCGGGTCGCTTTCCACTGGCTATCAAGCTTAGGTACACCCCGATCAATGATCTCGTTCGCCAAGGCACGCGCTTGCGCTGCGCCGCGACTGAAGCCGATCAGGTTCAGGTCGACCTGCAGATCCTGGTTCTTGTTACAAAACGCGACAACGGCCTCGTAGGCTTGCTCGATACGGCTCTCGCTACCGCGCCCGGTACCACGCTCGACCAGGGCAGTCGGTGTGCTGCGCTGATGGCTACCCACCCCGTCGAAGTAGAGCTTTTCTGAGAGGCCCAGGTAATGTGCGGGATCATAGGCGACGGCCTCATGGCCGGAGTTTCGGGAAAGGTTGGTACCTTTCGCCGCATCACACTCATAAAGACGGGCCACGTTAGTGTGGGTGCCCAAAGGTTTGTCGTTGTCCTTGCTATTAGCCGTACCGTCAAAGTACACGCTAAAGTATACATTCTTACTCATGTCATATCCCTATGAACAACTGCAAGCGTCAGCCTTCATTCAACTTCAGAATATGGGCCTTTATGGCCGCACCGGCCCGTTCGATAAAGTCGCCGAAAAACGCCTTGCCCAAGCCCCGCAACGGTGAGCCGTCCAGGGAATCCGCAGCCGCCTCCACGGTGACAATGGCAAACTGCTCGGCAATTATTTCGACACTACGCTTGCGCATCCAGGGCTCGTCATACGGCTTCTGATACCACGTGGCGATCTGGTATTGAATGTCGTCCCTCTCAAATGCCCGGTACAGATGCTCGGCCAGCGCGATAACAGTTTCGCGGATCAGACCGGGATCAATATTGTGCGCTTCAAGCAGCGCCTCCACAGGAGCGTTGGCAACTGCCAGAAGGTCCCCAGTGGTGTAGCCGGGCATCGGTGGAAATACGCCGGGAGGCAACTCAACACCCGTGCCCTTGTTGTCGCCCAAGTTGTCTTCGTCTTGCATATGAACATCCTCATGCAACATACCAAATCCAGATTACCGAGGCTGCTCCAGTACTTGAAGGATTGCCCCGCTCGACTAGTCATCGCCCAACTAGCCAGCTTGCTGCAAGCGCTGAGCAGCAGCATGGTAAAGAATTGTCAGATCCTGCCTGGCACCCATCACTTCATTGTGAAAAACCGCCGACACAAAAGGCGCCACCTTGAAAAAGTCCGGAAGCACTTCCGGAGCGCTGGCATGTATCGGAAAGACCGGATTGGCCGGCGCAGCCAGCTGAAACTGATAACCAAACCCGCCCAACCCCGCGCGTTCGGACAGCGCCTGGGCGATGCACAGCACCGCCACCAGCCCGATTTCTGCCACATCGTCAGCATACAGTTCACCACCATCGTAGATAAACTGCTCACCACGCACGATGGCCTGGTCCGCCAGGCCGGTCAGAAGCCGTCGAAGCTGGTCTTCCAGTTGATTGTCATCCATGCCAAGCCTCCGCCAAGCGATCCGAGTCAGGTATCAAGATACGCACACGATTGCGCGTCACCGTCCAAGACAACCTGGCGCGGGTAAAATTCCGCCCACACTGGCAAATTGCCAGACCATTGTTGCACCTGACAGCGCCAAGCCATGTGCGGCAGGACAGCGCCGTGGTTCAGCGGCTTTCATCATCGCCGTCTTTGTCGCTTGCCGAGCCGCTTCCGGCTGGAAGCGCAGCGTCGCTGAACGCGTGATTCTGGCTCGCTGAATGTTCTGCACCCGCATCAGGCGAGGCAGGCGGCTCCTGGGCCTTGTCGCTGCCGGCAGGTGGCGCCCCACCGGTCAGCGAAGCCTTGTACGCGTCGATCCGGGCGTCTGCACCTTCATGGTAGGCCGCTTTGCCTTCAGACATCGCTGTCGAAAAGGCTTGCTTGTACTCGGCCCCAGCGGCACTTGCAGTAGCGGCTAAACCCGCACCTGCAGTCAGCGCGCCAGCCGATACTGCGTCACGCACCCGGCCACCCAGGGACGCAGAACCCGAGTTGCGCAAAGATTCCACGCCAGACCGCCCCGCAGACAATGCAGCACTGCCCGCGCCACGCATGGCCCTGCCTGTTGCAGCAGCCCCCCCGGCGACCGCCCGCCCGAGGGCGACGCCAGCCGCTTCGCTGCGCTTCTCGCCGAGCGTACGATTGTCAGTCGACGCAGTCTCACCCTTGTTATCGCTGCCTTGGCTTGCACCGCCCGCGCCTTGACCGTTCGCGCTGAGCAGTGGCGTCTTGCCCCCGCGACCACCGCGCGGCCCACCACCCCTCGGCCCACCACCCTCTGGGCCACCACCCTCAGGGCCAGCATCAGGAGAACCGCCGCCCTGGGATGTCAGTCGCTTCTGTCCCCCACCCAGGCGCATACCCGAGCCACTCCCGTGCAGCCTCGAACCCACAGAGGCGACGCCGCCGCGCATTTCCGCTGTTGCGCTGGTTTCACCCATGCTGCCGAGGCCGCCGCCGATCCACCTCAGCACCTCGTCAGGCAAGGTCTGAGGCAGACCGAAGATCATGTACAGCACCGGCAGAAGTGTCAGGCCGAACACCATGAACCACCAGGCAAAGGTCAGGAACTCGGCAATGACCCCAACGCCCCCGCTCGAGGAAACGACCGCCCCCCGCATGGCGAAGAAGCCCTGCGCTATGTAGTCGATCACAGGGTCGGATACCAATATCGCGGCAAACAGCCCCAGAACGGCCAGTGCCGGGCGAGCGAACAGCGACAGCAGCAACAGGTAGCCCTGCGTCTGCGAACCCACGAACGTCCGATCGGGTGTCATGTGCATCACGGCCCAGAGCGGGGCAGCAATGATGGATTGCAACACGGCGAGCACCCAGCCGACGAACACGATCATGAACAGCGTGTAGGGCAAGCTGGGAAGGAATACGCCAAAGTAGAAGGCCAGAGGTTCAATATAGGTCGCCAGCAGCGCGAGCTGCTTGATCGGCACCTCCATGACCCAGTCCCACAGCGGGATGACAATCTTGTCGAGATCCAGCCCGTTACCCAGCGCCTTGACCGATGAAACGGTACCGGCCAGCACCCGTACTGCCGTCGCAGCACTTTTGATGGCAACATCGGCGAGCAGTATGCCGCCACGGGCAACGCTCAGGTAATCGCCCACGCACTTCATGCGGTTGAGCGAGCCCCCCATCTGCCCCGCCGTGCCACACAGTGGCGTCTGCCCGTTACTGCCCGCCCCCGTGGCAATCTCGACCACGTTCTGCATCATGCCGTTGACGAACGAGGACATCTTGCTGTCCATGTCCGCCCTCAATGACCCTACGTTGATATCGCTTTGCGGATCTTTGGGGATGAGGCTCGCCAGATCATCGGCCTTGGCGGGCTTTGCACCGTTGTACGCGTCTTTCTCTTCAGCCTTCTTGTCGATTGCCTCGGTCACAGTGGTGAGGCTGTTGCTCAGCAACGAGAAGCGCGCATCCGAGGGCAGCCCCGCAAGGGATGGCGCACCCACCGAGCCCACCGGTTCGGCAAGCACGTTGGCGATCTGCCCTCGCACCATGCCGACTCGCTGGAACCAGCCCCCAGCCGCAGCCCAGCCATCTTTCGTGAGCGTATCCAGAAAACCCTTCAAGCCACTATCGACGTCGCTCTGGCCGTCAGTGACCTCTTTGACGAGGTTCGTCGCAATCTGGTCTTCCTGCGTCCTGACAATCGTATTGAAGCGGTTTGAATCGACCTTGTCCCAACCGGGATCGTTGATGGTCGCTGGCCATGAGTTGACCCACTTGTCCAGCTCGCCCATCAACTTGCCAGCCGCTTTCACCTTCGCTAACTGAGTTTGTTCATGCACCTTCTCCAACGCCTGGGGAATGGGGTCGGTCTTGGTCTGTGCCGCGTAGGTAGACAGCTTCACGGTGCCGCAGAATGGCTCGCCACCGGCCAGGTTGGTTACCGCATTGCGATCCTTGAGGAAAAACGTGTATTCGGTACGCCCATCGACAAACGTCTGCTTGTCATAGACCTGCTCGACCTGTCCATTGCCCAGGCTCGTGCTCTTGGACTGGACAGCGGGCTGGCTACCAGACCCACTGTTGGCGTAGATGGCGTTTGCTGCCCTGGCACAGTAGGAAACAGCAACGTATTGCCGCGCAAAGTCACGCAAGCCGTAGAAGTTACCCGCCTGGTTGACACCCTGAACGATCCCGTCCGACGACAGCACGCCAATCGCCATGCCGGCCTTGTAGGTGCCATTGGCAAAGCCGATACCCCAGAGGGCGAACATCAGGACGATCAACTGGATGAACGAGTAGCCGCTGGTCGTCGGCAGCAATACGGCACCGCCTGCCACGATCCGCACCGGCGTCCACAAGGACGACCAACTCTTGCCCATTGCCTCCCCGTCGTTGGCCGTGTTTGTTACCCCCATCACTGCCACATACGAGACGATCAGCGACCCGATGATCAGGATGCCGCTGTTGAAGAAGCTGAACATGGTGGCAAGGATGTTCGCGCCGGCTTCCACAGCGTTAGGGTCAGTACCTGCAACCAGGCTATCGATCACTGGCCCGAAAATTCTGCCAAGCATCTTGACCGATTGATCGGAGCAGTCGCTTGGGTCGCTGCACGGTGAAAACGGCATTTGAGCCATTGTGAATACCTACCTGAATCGAGTTGCGGACGGTTGATCTGAATCGTTCGCGACGAATTCCCTTGGAATGCTCCGTCGTCCTTGAATTGGGCTGTCATCCAACCCGGCAAGCCACAGGGCCCAGGCATGCGTCGAGCCCAAGCCATGGCGCTACCCGTGCAACGTTGACTGCCAGGATAGCGAAAGCGCGCTAATCTTAAACCAGAAATCACCTAATTATCAAAATATTGTTATGTAAGAAAACTAACAAGAACTGACATCAGGATGCTAGCTACCTGAAATTTTTGATAGCGACGCTAGACCGAAGCAAAATGTAAAGTCGTGTAAATATTGGCATTTAGCCATCAAACGATGGATAAATAACCGAATTAGCGTGATAACCTTCGCATTCCGCGGAAAACCCCTCGCGCGCAATGGATCATTCTTCAGATGGTGCTTTCACAGGTTTTGAAGTCGGTTTTCAGGCGCCAAAAGCACGACATCGCGCGCTTTCTCCCTGAAGCAAGAATGAATGGCGCGCTTGCACAGCGCCTGCAGAAGAAGGGTGACGGCGTAGCCAGACCCTGACGAAAAGGCTGTTTTACGGGCAGTTGAGCTAATTCGGCAGCAGTGGCAATTTGGCATTAGCGATCTTGGCTTAGAACGCCCCGACTCGCTCGGCGGGGATACTTAAAGTAACCAAAAAAACGATGATTTCGGGGCAGGCCCAAGAAATGCGAAAGCAAAAATGCTAAGGTCAAGCGAATCGATGAACCCATAGGGTTCGCAAGGGTTTATCCAGCACGTCAGCGGAGATCAGTGGATATCCGCATCAGGCCTACGCGACGCGGCGAGCCGCGCAGGGAAGCAGACGATGCTGAATGCCGACTGGTTGGGCGCGTTCAAGCCCTGTGAATAAATGATGGACATAGATGCAGCTATCAATACGTGATGCCAGCCGATTCGTGATCGGTGCTGGGTTAATGCGCGAGAGAGCCATAGAGGCCTCAGGCAATCCGGCAATCAGCTTTGAGAACGTAGCGCAAGCGGCGCTGCGCGAGGGCCCTGACGGCCAGAAAGTCCGGCAGACCATCGACACCCTTGCCGAACATGAGTCGGCATGGCTGCGCAGCACGCCGCCGCACACCCTGCGCACCGACCGGATCATGCAAAGCAGGGCAGCCGAAGCCAACGCTTTCACGGCCATTCATTGCGCCGTGATCAGTGCCATTGCCTTTGAGGTTGCCACCCCCACCGAAAAGCCCCATGCAGAATCCGGCCTGCGCCAGTCACTGACCCGTGCTATCGATGCGATCGACCATACCCCAGGTTCGCGAGCGGATCGTGAAGGGCTGCTGGGCAGCCTGCGAGACCAGGTGGTGTCCGCAGCCTCTGACGGCGACTTCATGAAACAAGCGCTGCGCCAGAGCGAACAGGCCTACCTGGTTGCCGAGCTGGACAAGACATTCGCCCGCTACACCAAGCCATCGCTGTCGCGCAGCGAGGACCTCAACGACAACAGCATGTAAGGACGAGACCATGCCGACTGCCCAGGACTTCCAGAGCTTCACAGCCTCCGTATTCCCGTCACAAGCGGCGGAAATCGTTATTGCCAAGCAGCCGGTGCTGGCCGAGTACGGTCAGGAGTTGCGCGGTGCAGTCAATCAGCTTGCGCCGGAGGCGTCGCGAGCACTGCTCGCAGAATATGGCGCTGCCTCGCCCACGCTGCTCAGCAGCATCGAAGCGTCCATCCTGCAACGCGAGTTCGCCCATGAACATGCGGCTCAGCAGGCGAACCTTAATCAGAACTGGCTGAACGCGGCCGACGCGCATGCGGCCGGTATCGACGAGTCGGTGGCAGCGGCTGACGATATATGGAATGCGGCTCAGTGATACCCCCAGCCTGCATCGCCTCCCAGCCTGAAAGAAGGGCCGGGTGCCACGGCGACTCGGCGCTTATTCACCACGCCGGCGCAGGGCACCCCACTGCTTAGCGCGAAGCGCTCTTGTACCCATGCAAGGCATCCTTGCACGAGAGCGACGATACAGTGAAGCGCACCACGTACTGCATATAGTCACCAGGCGCGATATTGGCCGGACGCGCGCCTCTGTCAGCCACCGAATTGTAGGCAAGTACGGCATCACACGTTGTCCAGTCGCCAACCTCGGTATTCTGCTTGGCCGACTGCGTGCGCATCTGCGCAGCAAACCCTGCATCTTCCATGACAACCGGGATACGCTGAGGCGTGGTCGTCAAAGCCACATGCTGCCCACTGCCCACCCCCATGAAGCCTACGCTGATAGTGATGTTACCGTTGCGATCGACACGCGGGAGACCACCAAAACGCGTGGCGAACTGCTGCGTGGCCGCCAACCGAGCAAGGGTCTGCCCTTTCAACCTGGCCCAGTATGCATCGGGCGGATTGTCTGCATCATAGGCAGGTGCCGCCCTGTCGTACGGCTTGCCCGCAAGTTTCAGCGCCAGTTGCCGCTGGAAGTAACGGTCACGGCACCCTTCGTTGACATCGCGATCCAGTTCTTTGCCAGATTTGGCGCTGTACAGCAACGCGGACGCGCAGGTGTAGTCATACTGGCCGTTGAAATACAGGTACTGCCCATTACCAACAGGGCTCTTGGTCGGTATCAGGTCGAGCCCGCCGCTACCTGCTCCACCAGCAACACCGGTCACAAGGCCATTGGGCATCATTGAAGTCAGCGAGCTGACCGTTTCGTCCGAGAAACGAATCTTGGTTGTCCCGTCCGGCATCTGCTCGGTCGTGACACAGCCCGCCATTGCCACGGCGGCCAGCACGGGCAGGATGAATTTACACTTGGTCATGCACGTATCCTTACTTGTAAAGTCTGCTTGAGCGCATCAGAAGAACCGCCCCATGTCTTGCTGCTGCACCTTCGCTTGACGGGTCTCGCGGAGCTGGCGCACCACGTCACCCAGGCGCATCTCGACAGGATCGCCACACGGCTCGCCCACCTCGACCACGTAGCCGTCACACACCGACACCTGGATGAGCTGGACGAAACGAGCAGCGGCCATTCGCGCACGCTTTTCACCCTCGTCGACGAATATGCCCAGCGCCAGCGGTGGCATGCGCGAATCCATGAAGTTCACGCCCTCGACAGACAGGTACAGCCGGTCAGAGACGTAGGCAGCCTCGAAAGGCATGCACGAAGCCCAGGCAGCCTCGAATGGCTGGACGCCCACATACAAGGTGTCGCCTTCCAGGGCAAAGCTGAAACGCCCACTTTGCATGGGCGAGAGCAGTATCACGCGGTCGTGTTCAGGATGGCGCAGCACTTCGTCCCGCTTGAAGTTCGCCGTCCAGCGCAGAAAGTTGGCATACGCCACCACCTGCCTGGCCGCCCGCGCTACACGGGCCCGCTCCTCTGCACTTATTGCCGGCCCGAAGTCCTTATGGCCCTGGATCCCCATGTAAATCAGTCCTCGTGCTTTTTGCGTTTTTCCAGCATTGCGAAGAAGTCATCCAGAATCTTGTTCAACATCTTCTGCGGCGTGTGGCCAAAATTCTTGGCGTGCTCCGACACCCGCTCATGGTTGTCATTGCGCAAGGTGTAGGAGTTGGACGGGTCCTTTTTGCGGTTGCGGAACGAAATCAGCCCGGAACGCCGCGCCATCGACATCATGCGCTCGTAGTCCGTGTGCGAAATGTTGAATTTCTTGCGGATGTCGACCTTGGTCAGTCGCTCGTCCGCCTTCATCAGCCGCACAGACTCCACCATCAGGTTATGCAACTGGTTCAGCCGCACCAGGTGGTTGAACCCGCTGTCGATCTGCCCCCGCTCTACAGCCCCGCGATCGGTGTCCGGGCGCGCCAGGCCACTGGAGAGGTTCTTCAGTACAACCTCATCGGACAAGTCGAGCGGGTTTCGGTTCTTCTTGGTTTCCTTGAAATCGGGTGATTCGCCGCTCAGGTAGTACACCGAGCCTTGCTTGGCGATTTCCACTTCCAGGAACGAACAGGCAACCATGAAGATGTCTTCGGTACAGAGCTTGCGCGACACACCCTGCTGAATAGCCTCGCGACTAAGCGGCTCGTCGGCAGCGCGCATCGCGGCCTGGGTATGCTTGGCCCGCTGGATGTCCTGAACCATGTTGAAATACGACTTCAAAGGCAGCACCTTGTCGGACAGGTTGACCAACGGGTACAACTCCTTGACAGTGTCGGCCAGTACATCTGGCGAGGGGACCAGCAGCGACCTCAGGCCCTGGGCAAGGGACAATAACTTGGCCCCGTCTTTAACTTCATTCGCTGGTCGCATATACGTACCTAAGATTTCCAATCCAAAATAGTCTTAAAGTGCCTGCGCAGGCATACACACTCCGCTCAAGCAGAACAGCAGCACCAAGCTTCGTAGGCCGGGCCCGCTCTCATTCTCCAATCCTGGAAAAGATCCTCCTTCGGCACCACAAGGCAGCATTCGGGCGACGCGAGAGGGCTCCCCGCCATTCTAAGCGCCCGCAAACCAGCGAAAGGCATACCCCATCCATGGAGCAGGAAGCAATGGCAATCATTGCGGCGCCAGGCACCCAATGTCACCACCCTGACCTGGATCAAGCCCCATTGACTGCAGGGTCTGCTTGGTCAATTCCACCTGCGCCTTGATCGACTCCGGGTCGTTCGCCATCTGCTGCGCGACAGCATTTTCAATCGGCGACTGGGAGGAAGCAAGATGAGACATGGTCGCCATCACCGCAATTACCACCAAAGGCGGCACCAGCCAGGCCATTGCGGTCTTGCGCCGGCGCGACCTGGCCTGGCGCTCGGCATTGCTTGCGGCCTGCTCGCGCAGGGCCTTGCGCGAAGGCTGTGGTGCTGCGCCCTGGTACTGCGGGGCAGTCACAGGAGCCGGGCGCAGGGCCTCTGCAGGCACTGCCGTCCTTTGCGCTTCTTCGCGCTGGAAGTAGTCGTTCAGGGCCTCGTTCAGGCATTCCGAAAGGGCCTGGCGCACCTTGTAGGCAACCAGCGCAGGCTCGATATGGGTAAGCGCACCCTTGCGGTCTGCCTCGGCATGGAACACCAGCTGCAGGGCCGCCAGTTCGTGACTGGCCTGCACCCCGGCATCGCCCTCGATCGCCAGGCTGACGCTGCCGCTGAGCACCCGCTGATGGCCATCGTCTTCGGCCGCGTCGAAGCCGGCCACTACCAGCGACAGCTGCTGGAAGGCCCTGGCGATACGCACGGTACGGGTCGCCCGCTGTGCGTCATTGGGGCATTGGCTGTCGAACACCACCAGCAGGTGCTCGCCCGAACCGAAGAGGCGGATACTCGGGTCGAACTCGAAGTTCGGCGCTTTGGCTTTCATGTACTTTGCTCCTTAAAGTTTTCCAAAGATGTCTTCAAGCACGACCGCCTGTGAAAGGCCGGTCATCATCCTTGGCTTCCCTGTACGGTGATCGATGAAGAATGCAGCCGGCACACCCGCCTGTTCCTTGCCGTTGTGTTCGAATGCGGCGAACAGAAACGCCAGGTTGGTGCTTAGCTGCTCGACGGTTTCCGGCGATGGCTCGGAGCGGACCTGTTCGTGGTTGCCCAGTACCCGCGCCAGCATCTTCTGGTCCTTGGTCTGCAGGATGGTGGCGGCCAACGGCACGCCATCCGCCGGGTTACCCAGTGCTGCAGACGGGATCCACTTGATCGAATGGCCCTTTGCTGCGTAGGCCCTTGTCAGGTTGTAGGCTTCGCGGCAGTACGGGCAACGCGGGTCGATGATGATGTAGACGGTATCGCCGATGCCGCCCTTGCCCTCCTTGATGCCTGCCAGGGAGTCGACGGTTTTCATCGACTCCGGGATCGCGCCTTTGAAGGTGCCGTCCATGGCTGCAGCTTCGCGCACATTCGGCGCCTCAACGGGTGACATCTGCGGCGCAGCTGGCGCGGCCGCGACCGGGGCAGTAACAGGCGGTGCGACGATGGCCTGGGCAACGCCAGGCAGGAAGGCATCGGAGATATTGCTGCCCGTTTCGGCATTCCAGGCCACGCCGGTGAACAGCACCGCAGAGTCCGGTGTACTGAAAAGCACCACTTGATGGCCGTTCTTCTCAACGGTCCAGGCGGTCAACCCGCCGAGGCCGACCGGTCGGGCGCTGACGATACGCCCATAGCGCGACACCCGTTGCGCGGCCAGGTCATCAAGCTCCTGCTGGGCAGGGTTAACCTGTGCGGCACCTTGAGCGGTGATGAAGGCAGAGAGGTCCGCCGGTTGTGCCGGGGCGGCATGGGCGACGGAAATACCCGCCGCAAGCGCCGCCAGCACGGCGACAGTTCTTGCAATCACACCCTTCATGGCTCGATGTCCCTATTAAGAATCCAATACGACCGTATTCTAACAAAAAAGCAAAAAAAGGCACCAAAAAAACAAAAAAAGGCCATCTACATAGATGGCCATTTGCTTTTATCCAAACCTTCAAGACTGCGCTTCAGGCAGCCCCTTCATCGAGCGCTGCCCCTTGTGCCGCGGCATACCTCTCCTGCTGCAGGGCCTCATAGCGCTTCTTGTCGGCTTCGGAATACTTGTACGCCGACATCGCCAGCTCAAGACCGTTGACCGCCTTGTCCAGCTGGGGCTCCGCCAGTGACATCCCCGCTTTGCACTCATACAGGAAATGCGACAGGATCCCCGGCGCTTCCGGGAACCCGGCTTGACGCCCGATCGTCTGCAGGGCATACCACATGTCACGGTCGAAGAAACGCATCCAGCGCATTTCTGCGGGTGGCAGCACACCCAGGCGGCGCGCCTGGAAGAACATGGCAAAGATGATGGTGCGGACGAATGCGTGCGCGTGCAGGATCGCACTGGCATTGGGGTGCTTGATGTACTTCTGGATGATCGCCCGAGGCTCTTCCAGCGGCACTTCGGGCTTCAGCCAGGCATAAGGGTCGCCCTGCTGCTCGGCCTTGCCGGCAGGTGCCTTGAACTGATCCCAGCACCAGGCAACCATGTAGTCGCTGTCGGCCATTGCCGCCTTGAAGGCATTGTCATCCAGCGCCGTATCAGTGGCGACCACCCGCGGCAACGCTATCGCCACCAGCAGTGTTTCTGCCGGCGTCAGATTGGCAACCCGGGTCCAGTGCTGGCCCAACTGGCGACGCATCACCTCGGTGGTTTTCTCGCGATCCAGGGTTGGTGCCCAGCTGCGATCCGATTGCTCCTGCCAACCACTGATCAGCAAGTGCCGGTAGGCAAACTGGCGGGAGGTCTGCGACATGCCGAACACTGGGTGGTCCAGCGGCTGGGCGATCAGGTCGAGCTCGGCGAACATGCGCAGGTGCGGGTACTGCGCCTTGTTCTCTTGCACAAAGCTCTTGATATTGTGCGTCTTGGTGAACCTGAGCTTGGGGTGGGTCTTGTTGATACGCAGAAACATGCGTACCGACAGGATCACCATCAACAGCAGGAAAAAACCATTCATGAGCAGCGACGACGAAGTGATTTCACCCCACGCCACGCTGGAAAAATCTCGCTGACAGGCACCGATGATGCCTTCCGGCGCACACATGCGCCCGACCCACTGGTTGATCGAGGCAATACCTGGCAGCGCGGCAAAGTCACCCAGCACACTTGGCAACCACAGCTCGACGTAGCGAATGTAGGTGTACACCTTGGCAATCTTGTCGTGAGCGAAGTACCAGGCACCCCACCCCCCGAGGTAAAGCACTGCCATGATCCCGAGCAAAATGGCGGGGTCATCCCAGGTAAAGCTCTTCTGCCCACCTCCCTGTTGCTTCATTCAACGCCTCCTCTGGCCGCCACAAAGACTCTGCCGGTCATGTCTGTCTTGCCAACTACCTGGCCAGTTCCTTGAGCAAATTGTGCGTGGTACGCACTCGCCCCACCATGAACACTGCGGCTCGGCGGCAAACCGCCCGCACAGTCATTTTCTTCACCACCTCGATGTAGACCAGGGCAATCGTCATGCACAGCGCCAGTGGCAGCAGAAACTTCCACAGCGCCGGCACCAGCAGCAACATCAACCACGGCAAGGCGGCACTTGCGTTGATCACGAAAAAACGTGCGGGGGGAGCGCATCTGCTCCAGTGATACCGTCCTGTTGCCATAACTTCTCCGTAAACTCGTTGCAGTCAGCATTAATGGGCAGCCCGCACCTCAGCCGTGGCGCAGGTCGCGGGCAGTCGCCTCGCTGATCAGGCCTGCGGCCAGCAGGCGATCCGCCTCGGCAGCAAAGGTATGCCCTTCTTCACGCACGAACTCGGCAACCCGCTGGGTTACCCGGCCCATGTCGGTCAGGTCCATCAAGGTGTCGCGCACCTGCTCGGTAAATCTCAGCCACGATCGCGCAGCGGTGCGTTTGCCATCCACCGTCGGCACAAGCTTCTGCGCCATCATGAAGCGGCTGGTATCGACGAGGTCGTAGATGGCGGTGGCACGCTCCTGCTCCGGAAAGCGGGAAATCATCCGGCGCATGATCGCCGCCACATCCTTGGCGTGCACCGTGCCAAACACCGGGTGCCCCGTCAGCGACAGCTCCACCGCCGCGCGAATGGTCTCCTGGTCGCGCAACTCGCCAATCACGCACAGGCCAGGCGCACGTCGCATGGCCTCGCGGTTTGCCCGGTAAAAGTCTTTGAAGTGCGTGGGGATCTGCGACTGCACGAAGATCGAATGCTTGCTCTGGACCTTGTCGTAGGTGAATTCGATCGGTTCTTCATGGCTGATCAGGTTGCCCTTGATCGGCGTGTCGTTTTCCAGGATGAAGCGGTTGATGGCGGCAAAGGTGGTGGTCTTGCCATGGCCGGTGGCACCGGCCACATAGACGATGCCATCACGCGGCGTGGCCATTCTGACGATTTCCTCGCTCAGGCCCACGTCCTGGATGCGTGGCGGGTCATCGGGGATGGCCCGGATGACAATCTGGCACGAGGTGTCGCCATGGCAGGCGATGGGCGAGGCGTTTACCCGGTAGGCATAACGCAGGCGCGCACCGCGGGCATCCTTGCGCTCCGGGTCGAACAACTCGTAACGCTCGTTGACCGCCGTGCCGGAGACGATATCGGTGGTGGCGGTGTCCCGATTGGCCGCCATCTTCAGCAGTTCGTTGACTTCCCCGACATCCAGCGCACGCCGGGTGACCGCATACATCCGCCCATATTTCTTCACCACCACCGGCAATGCGGGCTGGATGAAAATGTCGCTGACGCCATGGGTCAGGGTTTCCAGCATCATGGCCTTGAACTGGTCGGCGCGATCGAAACGAAACGGGTCTTCGTAACTGGTCAGGCGCTCCAGGCGCTCGATCATCGCACCTGGTTCCAGCATCATCACGTCGTCGTGGAAGTCCTGCTTCATTGCCGCCCGCCTTCAACGCCCGCGGGCTGTCGGGCTGCAGCAGGCGATGACGCCGGGCTGCCAGCGCCGGTTACCGGCGCACGGCGTGGAGGGTTGGCAATGGTCGAAGTAGCGATCGAACTGCGCCACACGTTCATGTTTTCGTTGAACTCGGGCAAGGCGGTGATGCGCAGCAGGGTTTCGTCCACCGCCATCGACCGCCCTTCCCGGGTAACCGGGATCTCCGCACCGGAGATGATCGGCATGGTGACCTGGCCATGACGGGCAAACTCATTGAAACGGCGCATACCATCGATATCGCGGTTCATCCGGTCGAAGCCGTAGGTCAGCATCAGGTTGGCCTGCTCGACACCTTGTTGCCAGCCCTCGCGCACGGCCAGTTTCCACACCCGCTCTTCCTCGTCGGAACGCGGCACCAGCGCCGAAACCAACGAGGTGCGGTCGAAGGTGGGCGGCGGGAAGTTCAGGTATTCGCGCCAGCTGGGCGGCACGGAGGAAAAGCGTGCCTGCGACTCGATCTTGTAGGCCGCCCCCGACAGGCGCAGCGTGTAGTCGCCATCCTGGTTGTACAGGTGGCGCGCTTCGGTGATGACCGGCGGCACGACGCGATCCTGGATCATCAGGCTACTGAAGTCATAGACGGTGTCGAACTCACGCTCGCGCAGCTTCAGGGCTTTGTTGATGTTGGTCAGCTGCCACGCCAGGCCAGCCTTCACCCCCACCTGCAATGCCGCATCGAGAATGGCTTCGCCGCGCGCGGCCGATGCCTGGTTCTTCTCGTCACGCATGGCCTCGATAGCCGACCTGGCATCGCCGGCGTCACTCTGCTGCTGCACGTAGGCGGGTTTGTCATAGAGGCGCTCGGCGTCCTCGAGGGTCATCGGAGGCATGTCCATCGCCATGTTCAGCCCCTCCCCAGCGCCAGCGGTACCGGCTTGTAGATCAAGCGCAGCGTGTTGGTGCTCTTGTCCAGCACCACATCGGCACCGGTATCGATCTGTGCACCCACATCCTTCAGCACATTGATCGGCGTTGCCTTGCGCACCCACACGTTGATGGGCTTGAGATCGACGCGCTTGCCGCTCTCGACATAGGCGTAGCCATAACGGCTGGCGAAGGTCTGCAGAAGCTCCTGAGGCTTGCCAATGAAGTCGATGTCGACCTGGTCGGTGTCTACTGCAGCCTGCCGCGAAGCAGCTTGCACACGGTCGGCGTTCAGCCGCGAAACGTAGGTGTGCTGAGAATTGACCGCTACCGACACCTTGTCGGCGATGATCCGGCTGGCAAACGCCTCGGTGTCTTCGGTAGTAGGCTTGGCAGAGCTGGCACAACCACCCAGCGCAACCAGTGCCACCAGCACACCGCCAGCCTTGCAGGCGCGTGCACCCATGCGTATTCCTTTCATGTAAAAACTCCTGAAGTTGTCTTGTTCATCGACCCGGGGTAACCCTTGCCCAGAAGCCTTGGCATTCTGCGGCGACCTGCGTTACTGGTAGCTGACCACCAGCCTGGCGTGGCGCTGCCGCTCGAGGTACTTGCCCCATTTCACCGCCAGCGGGATCAGGTCTTTCTTGTAGATGTCGTTGAATTTGCGGGTACGCGAGTGGTAATTGGCGGCGCGGGTCCAGAAGTCCTGGCCGTTGTTCTCGTCCAGCTTCTGGCGCAGCAGCCATGCCGCCAACTCCGCGTTGTAACAACCGCGCCAGGCAACATCGGACTTGGTGATCGCCGGGTATGCGGCAAACACGCCTTTCGGGCCCCAGTGGGTGGTATTGATCTGGAAGTGGCCAAGGTCGAAGGTGCCATTGCGGTTCGACACGCTTTGGCCGTTCTTGCCGCTTTCCTTGCTGGAGATGGCCAACAGCACGTTGGCCGGCACACCCTGGCGCTGGGCGGCCTGCACGACGCAGTCGATATCCGCAGGCCGCACGGCATAGAAGTCATCGGCCAATGCCTGCATGGCGCAGCACATCAGGGCGATGAACAGCCACTGGGGCCGTTTGCGCATCATGGTCAGATGATCCATTTCTGGTGCTGGAACCAGAACCAGAACGCGCCCTCGACGAACAGCTGCCCGGTCGAGACCTGCCAGCTACGATAGGACTTCTTCATGCCGAATACCCACAGCGCGAAGCCGATCGACAGCCAGTTGAGGGCGATCAGAATGCCCGCGCCGGTCGCGAGCATGTAGATGAACCCGGCAATCGCAGCAGCGCTGGCAATGAAGAACGCCCTGGAGTGCAAGCGGTGGCTACGGGCAATCCGGTCGATCTCGTCACGTTCGATGGTGGTCAACTGCGCCTTGACTCGCTCGTTGCGGTAGCGCGCGGCATGCTCCTTGACCTTCTTGACGTCATCCTCTTCAAGCAAGGCGAAGCCGCAGTTGTTGCAACCCCAGCTGTGCAGCACACGCATCTTGCCTTTCGGCCCCTGCTCGAACTCCTGATGGTCACCTTCCGTCTTTAGCAGCACACCCCGCTCGCACTCGGGGCACGCTGGGCTGAAGTTGGAACGCCAGAGTGCCTTGATGTGCTGGTTGCCCATGCGCAGCTGATTCACGCCAAGCACCGCCATCGGCATGGTGATGAACGCGAACTTCGCAGCTTTCTTCCCTGAACTGAACAACCCCATCGCCTCACCTTAGCATGCAAAAATTCTTGTTTCTGATTATCTGTCAGATATCTATCGTCGTCAATTTATGACAAAAAATAGAATCACACGCCGATCTAGGGCTCTGACGCCCGGTCTTACTTGGGCGGCTGCTCTTTCATCATCAGGCGGCACTTGGCCTGCAGGTCATTCAGCCGCTCGCGCATGCCGGCCACACCCTGAGCAGCGGGCTCAGGGGTAACGCTGTAGTCCGTTTGCCGGGCAATTTCTGCGCAGGTTTGCTCGATCCGCTCTTGTGCGGCCCACTTGTCCGACAGCGATGCAAAGCCTTCGCCGCTGGCCATCAGCTGCATGTCGAGCATCTGCTGAGGCACGACCATGGCCAGCTCACGCGCCCATTCATCGTCCAGTTCCTGCTCGTCAACCGGTGCAATGGCAGGCGTCACTGGCGTCACGGCCAAAAGGTCGGCAACGGCGAGGATGCTTGCCTGAATCCCCTCCGGGCTCATGGGGTCAATTTGTGGTGCGGGCACTGGAGCTGCTGTAACCATGACCGCATCCGGCACATCGGCGGGGGCCTGCGGCGCCGGTTTTTCTGCCAGTGGTGCTGCTGGAGCCGGCTTCTTCAGGTCGCCGGACAAATACGCCCCAAGCACGCCGAGTGAGGTGTCCAACCGGCCCAGCAAAGGCCGGTCAGGGTCGGCATAGTTATGCTCGAACACACTGTGCATGCGGGCAAGAGTTGGGTCACCCTTCACTACCGCGCGTACCCGTTTGGCGAAAGAGCCATCCTTCAGGCTGTCGACGAATGCCTGGCGCGACTGCCGGTTCTGCGGCAGGTCCGAAGGCTCAGGCGGCTCGACCGGAATGAAATCGTTGATGCGCATTTCCTTCGGCGCCGGGCCGGCCGTGTAGAAGCCCAGGCCGCGAATAAGCGCCACGCCACCGGTCTTGCCATTTTGCGATTTCTTGCCGATCAGGAAGGTGAACTCGCCGTTCTCCTGCATGGCGACGTCGTCGTAGTTCAACCGGCTGCGCTGCTCGATGGCAATGTTGTCCGACTGCCGCAATTTTTCGTTGCCCGCAACACGTTCGAAGTTGCCCAGCATGGCTTGCGAAGACTCGGCCGCCGCACCCTGCACGCGCCGCCAGGTTTCCGATTCGGTGCCCGAGGTCAGGCGGCCAACGGCGCGAATGTTGGTGTTTTCCCAGGTGGCATCCGCTTCTTCGGCGCTGGATTTCTTCAGCGAGGAAAAGTCCTGCGCCGCGAAGGTGACACTGAAGCCCAGGCTACGCGCTTGGGCCGGGGCCACGGCAAAGCCGACCACGGCGTAATAGCCATATTCGTCGAGAATGGTATAGAACGGGAACTTCGAGCCGGTCGGCCGGCTGTCGATGATTTCGCGCACTACCCCTTCGACCCGGTTGCCCAGGCAGCCGGCCATCATCTGCTTGATGCTGCCTACAATCATCTTGCCAAGCATGCGCATGCTGTCCGGTGCACGCTCCAGCGCCGGCAGCAGCACCACCAGCAAGCGGCGGTTGATCACCACATCATAGAAGTCCACGTCACCGACGCGGGTCTTGAAGATATGGCCGTAGTTGAAGGTCAGGTCGTTGAAGATCCGTCCCAGCTGCATGACGATGTAGCCGTGCTGCTCCAGGGTCTTGGTTTCCTGCTTCTTGAACTTCGCCTTCTGGTAGCCTGGCAGCGTTAGCAGGTACGAGCGCAGCGGGGCGACGATGACGTCGAACATCTCACCGTACTTGCCGCCGTGCTCCCACACCAGATCTTCGATGACGTTCAGCTCGAAATATTCCAGGTACTTCTCGGGCGACAGGTTGATGTGCCCCTTGTCCCGCAGGTAGGTCAGCGGCCGCGTCAGGGCTGCCACGAACATGATCGCCCGCCCCTTCCACATGTCACCGCCGCCGCCGGAATCATCCATTAGCGACACAATCAGCTCGATCAACATGCCCGACGAGGTGTTGCCCATCATGTTCATGTTGTTGGTCACCTTGTCGACTTGCTTCTCGACGAAGTCGCGGCCAGAGGTGATGAAGTTGATGATCAGCAGGTCATCTTCGCGGCCCAGGTAGCGCGACAGGCGGAAGATTTCCTTCTGCAGCTTGGGGTCACCCTTGCCGTCGACGTAGATGAAACCAGTGTTCTGCACCAAGGCGTTGAAGACGATGCCGAGCAACAGCTCGGTGTTATGGGTGACCAGGCTGTCGTCAGTGATGTAGAGGTGATGCGGGTGATCGATCTCGATGCACTGGCAAGGTGCCTGGCCGGCAGCCGTCACTTTCCACACCTCGCCCCAGCCATTGAACTTGGCCGAGCCGCGCTTCTTGCGCACCTTGGGCAGCATCACCACGATGCCGCGCCCCATCAACTCGCGAATGGCGTCGGTGGTCACGGTATGGGCTTCTTCGCTGCCATCCTGCCCGCGGGTAAGCACCCGCCACAGGTGGTCACCCGTGGCTTGCGCCCGGCGCCCGTCACGCGTGGCCACGGTCCAGATCGGCTGGATGCCCTGCTCAATCACCCGCAGCACCGCAGCCTGCTTGCCATCGGGCGTGCACACGTTGTCGCCGACCCGGATGCGGCCCATTTCCACCCAGCCGCCCGGAGTCAGCACCTTGGCATGCTTGGGCTGCGGCTTACCGGAGCCAGTGGTGCCCAGCACCAACTGGTGGGTGCGTAGGTCACTGTCGCCGGCGTAGATCTGCTCTTTGCTCTCCAGGTCATTGCCGAAGAGAGTCACGCCCTCACCTTTCTTCTTGCCCTTGTACGAGCCGTCATTGACGTCCGCCAGCTTAGGCACCCGATAAGGGAAATCGAACGTGCGATTGTCGACGTCGACGAACTTGCGCTTGAACGCCCAGGCCAGCAGCAACAGCAGCTCACCGGAAAAGGGCACCTTGATCGAAATCAGCGCCAGGACCGGTAGCGCGAAGGTTCCGAAAACCGCGCCGTCGGCCGACTGGAAGAAATCACTGAAGCGCTGCCCGGCCAGGCGGGTATCCTTGCGCCTGCGGCTGCTGCTGATTTCATGCTGACGGGATGCGCCCTTGTACTGAGCCATCTGTCACTCCCTCACACTACGTCTTCGAATGCACTGGCGCTGATGTAGTCAGCCACCAGGTCTTTGGCGATCCGCGCGATCACCGACTGCTCCATGTCGTCATCGACGAACTCGACGTCCTTGAACGTCTCTCGCTTCAAGCGTTCGACCATGTCTTTGCACCCCCCTGACGGGAAGCGCCGGGCCAGCAGGGCCAGCGCATCGGGGCGCGGCATGTGCTCGTAGAGCATGGTGCGCAGCTTGCGGTCCTCGGCGGTCGTGGTCAGTGCCCACAGGCGCATCGGCCCGGCAGACATGGTGAACAGCTGGCTGTAGGTGGCATTCTTGGTCTCGAAGCGGGCCAGGAAGGTACAGCCATGCTTGTTCGCACCGTGCACGAAGTTGACCAGCGCATGCTCTTCGGTGTCAGACAGGCCGATGTTCTTCCGCAACCAGTCGCGGGTTTCCTTGGTGCCCGAGTCGAGGATGAAGGTGGCCGTGGCGATCTTGGTCAGCTGGCCGAAGTCTTCCATCAACTGCGAAGCCAGAATGATCTCCATGTTCCACTTACGGGCCTCGCGGCCATCGGTCTGCATCTGCTCCTGCAAGCCCACGTGGCCACCGGTCTTGTGGAATTCGTCCATGCACATGACCTTGTATTCATCCACCAGGTCGGCCACCAGGCGCTCGTAGAACGGCAGGTACTTCTCGGTGAAGAACGGGAAGTCCTCCTTCGAGAATGCCACCTTCTTCATGAAACACTGGCGGGCGATCATGTACATCAAGGCAGTCTGCTTCTTCGCCGAAGCAGAGCCCTGCAGCGCCACGTCCTGCAGATCGAGGGCAACGATGCGGGCACTGCCGACGTCGAAACGGGTGTGGTCGGCGAACACCGGGAAGTCGCCGACCGCCTCGCGAATGCCGAGAATGAACGCATCGACCAGGCTGCGCCCTACCTCACCGGAGCCTTCGTACTCGGCACGCACCTCTTCGGTGGATGCCACCGCCACCAGGTCGTTGAGGGTAGGCACCGCATAGCGCTGGGTGACTTCCGCTTCGTACACCATGCCGGCATCGAACATTGCATCGACCAGTTCCCAGTAGGTGGTGGCCGGCAGAATGCGGAAGCCCAGCGCCGCCACGGCGCCGTCGACCACGTCGTTGTGCCCGGGCTTGTAGGTTTCCGGGCTGGCCCTCTCGATCTTGTCGTCCTTGCGCCGGTAGGCCAGGTCAACCATGCGGCCGACGAAGTTGCTCATCCCTTCATAGGGCTTTTCGCGTTCGGGCGGCGTCACCAGGATAGTGAGAAAGTTCTTGTTGAACTCGCGGTCCTTCGGCAGTGGGTAACGCTGGCCAAGCGGAGTGTCCAGTGGGTTGATGCAGTCCTTGCGAGCGTTCTGCAAACGTTTGTACACCACCAGGTGATGCAGCCGTGGTGGCAGGTTGTCGCGCACCAGGTCGCAGAAACCGGACGAAGAAATACCGATGTCGGTGATGCCGATGTAGGGCAACCCGGTCAGGCCCGGCATCAGGCACGATTCGAAGTGGTTGTTGTTCATCAACACCGACTTGCCCGAGCCTGGCTTGCCTGCAATCAGGGTGATCCAGGTGGTCTGCTGCGAGGAAAAACGCTGGTACTTGAGGATCTTGCCATCCAGGCTGCGGTAGATGGTCGACCCTTCCTGGAACGGCGAAGCTGGCCGGGTCAGCGGCAGCATGGCCACGGCATCGCCCAGCGGCGCAGCGGCCGGGTCGCCCAGGTGCTTGGTGGTCAGGGCCAGACAGTTGGACTGAAACGCCTGCATCGGGTTACCGGTACGTTCGATGAACACGGGCTGGCCCCAGGCTTCCAGGGTGCGCCAAAGCTTCGACTTGCGAAGCGCCAGTTCCTTCACGCCCTTTTCGTCCGGGCTGGCCCAGGTCATCGCGGCCACTTGCAGCTTGACCATGCATTCACCGTCACGCACGCGCTCGCGCAGTTCCTTGGTGGCGAGGTTGATGTTGCGGTTCTGCTCGGAGGTGACCGACAGCAGCTGGGCGAACAGGCTCTTCCAGGCCAGCACACTCATGCCGTCGGAGGACAGCATGATCGACACCGAATACGGCAAAGCGCGCGACACACCGTTCTCTTGCGTTTCCGCGCGGTTGAGGCTGTTGAACAGGGTGTTGAAGTATTGCGGCTCTGCCGGTGGAATCGACATCAACAACGGCGCATACACGCGCGAGCCAACCCGCACACTGGTAGGATCCGGCAGCAGACTGGTGCGCTCGCCACTGCCGATTTCAGCCGAAGTGACCATGATTTGGCTGGGCAGCGTGGGGTACATGAACTCCGACATGTCGCCATTGCGCTTGCTGGTCTTCCAGCGCATGGGAATGGCGCTACCCGGAATATAGGGCTTCCAGGTACGCGGCGTGATGTCGGGGTTTACCTTCGCACGGATGGCGCGGATCGCTTCACTGACGTCGAGCACATCCGCCGAGCAACCGAACTCAGGGGACGTCAGGTCTTCGGAAATCTTGGTGACAAAGGAAAGGTGGCGGTCCTTGAGGTAGGAAATAGGCCGCAGCAGGTTCTGCGCTTCGGCGGTGGCCGGCCACTCCGATTCCTTCCTGAACTCGTTCAGCGCCTCGCGCGCCATCGACCTTTCGGTCTGGTCGAGCAGCGCGGGCCGCGACCAGAACACCAGGTAGCATTCTTCGTCATACACATACTGAGCGTACTTGCTGACACCTTCGTTGATCAGGTGCCGCACGTTGAGGTTCAGCCGCTCGGCGGTTGCTGCCTGCTGCAAGGCGTTCTGCTCCAGCGGCGCGGTCGCATCCAGGTCGCGGCTGAAGACAATCTGCAGGTGGTGGCCGCGTACCTTGAAGTACACCGAGAGCGACGCTTCCAGCAGGCTGACCAGGCGTTCGAACTGTTCGCGCCCAAGCACGCTCTTGGTGCCGTTGAAGCGCACGATGGAAGCCAGCGAACCGTCGTTTGCGACGATGGCCTGCCCGCCATCGACCGTTTCCAGGTCGCAATAGTCCTGCACGTCTGCCTTGAGCTGGCTCAGCACCGTCAGGATCACCGCCTCGAGTTTGTTAAACATTTCCTTGTTCTCCCTTGCCAACGCTCTCAACGGCGAGACTGAGCAGCAGTACGAGCGGCTGCATCAAGCAAAATTCTTCAGTAACTGGCCGGTCAATGCCGACCAGTTAGCTGGCAAAAACACCGCACGGTTATTGGCCGCGTAGTATTCGAGTTGTCCATCTTTGAACGCGCTTTTGGTTGGGAACAGCCGTAACGGCGCCAACCATTCAGCGCGCTTGCTGAATTCTTCATCGCTGACAAGTTGCTTGCTCGCGAGGGTTTCCGCCACGCCAAGCACGGTGATGACTTCGCCACCGAATATTTCTTTCAGCGTGTCATTACCACGAAACTTGAAAGCCGCCAGCAGGCTGGCCAGCTTTTCATTGGCCGCCACGTCATCGAGCAACTCATTAACGTAGATACAGCGGGCAATGTTATTGATCTCGGTTTGCGTCAGTTCCTGCACGGCGACGAAAAAGCCGGTGTCATTCATGGCGCAGGCGCCAAGATGATGAACCTGACGACACAGGTTACAGGCGGTGATCAGGTTTTCCTTGGTGCAGTTGTCGGCATTGCCGTCCAGTGCATGAAGTTCCTGAAACTTTGCAGACTTGAACCCGCAAAAGCGGCAGGTGTAATTGTCGCGCTGCCACACCGAAGTGCGAAGTTTGCTGTTTTCATCGCTGAACAGTTTGCGCTGGTCATCGTCCGAGCGCCACAGCGGCCGACGCACGCCAAATACCGGCTGATTGGCAGTTCGACTGAGATAGCCACTCGACAACGTGGGCACAGTGTTTGCCCCGCGTTCAGAAGCGTTTGTTTCGCTCACGTCCGAATATTCCCGAAACTGTTCTTGAGGTGCGGGGCATGACGCCCCGCAATAGGTTCAGCGGCGTGCAGCGTTAGTTGACCAAAGTGTTGCGCATGATCCACATCACGGTACCGACACCCGCCATCAGGCCGCCGATGAACAGGCCGACAATTGCCGACATCGGCTTCTCACGCTCATCCTTGGAGGCTTTCCAGAGGGTGTACAGGGAGATGGCAACAACTACGAAACCACCAACCGACACCAACGAGATCAGCAGCGTGGCGCCGCCCTGAGCAGTGTCGTCGATGTTGCTCATGACATCACTGGCCGTCTTGCCACCCGACTTGTCCTGGGTCAGGTCGGTTTTGTCGATGGCAAAAGCCGACGGTGCCGCCAGGGCCCCGATAACAGCGGTAGTTGCACGAACCTTGGCCGAATCGTATGCAGCTTTCAGAGTTTTGAGTGCTTTCATAAGTGACGCTCCTTATATTTCATGTTTCGAAAAGCCGTTACGACCACGGCGTGAAGAGGCCAACCAGATTGAATCCGATTGTGTTGTTGAGTACATCGCTGAACCATTTGAAGTTCCATGCCAGGACGCCGCCGATGATCCAGCCGCTGGCGGTGCCGAGGCCGGCTTGAGTTTGATTGTTGTAATAACCGTTTACCGTCAACCAACCTTTCACCATGGCGATAAAGCCGACAACCTGCATGATGCCCAGCAGGGCCAGGGTTGCCAGTTGTGCCTGCTCTTGCAAAGTCGTCCCGGTCGAGGAATAGGACAACATGCGCGAATTGGCATAATCCCCGGTCAGGGTTCGCGACATGATGCCCATCCACTCCAGCGTACCGATCGCCAGCAAGATAGAGCCGATCACCAATTGCACACAGGCAGAGCCGACAGAAAAACGCTGTCTTCCGGCCACATATTTCAATGCGTTGTCATGGGTCACGCCCCACAACTCGATCAACGCCGCACCGGTCAGATAGAGGCCGATAAGCACGGCAATACCCTGGCACATCATGATCGCTGTCGGGATGACCTTCCCGATATTGACCATTACATCTACTAGATCGGCAAATCCGGCCGCCATGACAACGTCCCTGGGCGGCGGCAAAAACTGAGTGCAACACCTGACCTTTCCGGTAGGGTGTTGCCATGTCTTATCACGAACTCAGCGTTGAAGAACGCTCCGATATCCAGGTCAGTCTGCTGCGTGGCATGAGCCAGCGCGCCATTGCCCGAATGCTCAACCGCAGCCCCTCAACGATCAGTCGCGAGATCCGTCGCAATCGTGATGCCCGGGGTGAGTACACCACCCAGCATGCCCAACAAGCCATGCGCGATCGTCGATTGCCCTGCCGGCCCCGGCAAAAGCTGGTGCCCGGCAACGAATTGTTCGAGCTGGTCGCCCACCTGCTGCGACAGCGCTTTTCTCCCGAGCAGATTGCCGGCAAGCTGCGAACCATGAAATCCCCAAGCTTCGAAGACGCCTACGTCTGCCGCGAGACGATCTACAACGCGATCTATGCCCTGCCGGTCGGCGAACTGCGCAAGGAGCTGATCATCTGCCTGCGGCAAGGCAAAACCTCCCGCCGTCCGCGTTCTGGCGGCGTAGATCGCCGTGGCCAGATCCCGGACATGGTCAGCATCCATGTGCGTCCGCCGGAGATCGAGGATCGCGTGATGCCGGGACATTGGGAGGGCGACTTGATCAAGGGCAAAGCCAACGCATCGGCCGTGGGTACGCTAGTCGAACGCACCAGCGGCTACCTGATGCTGGTGAAGATGCAAGACGCGACGGCGACCTCGGCCGTGGAAGGCTTCAGTTCGGCGCTGAACCATATGCCGCTGGCGGCCCGCAAGAGCATGACCTACGACCAAGGGCGGGAGATGGCGCGTCACGCGGAAATCACCCAGAAGACCGGGGTGGCAATTTACTTCTGCGACCCGCACAGCCCCTGGCAGCGCGGCAGCAATGAGAACATCAACGGACTGATCCGCCAGTACCTGCCCAAGGGCACGGATCTGTCGGTGTGCAGCCAAGAGCAGTTGGATGCGATTGCCTACGAGTTGAACATCCGACCGCGTAAGCGCTTCGGTTTCAAGTGCCCCATCGAGGTCATGACCGAGCTGATGGCCAAGCATCACGAGGCTCCCGCCTCAATCCAGTAACTGTGTTGCACTCAGCTCCTGCAACCGCCCTGTTTTAAAGAGCGGGTGAAGTAACCACGATGCCGCTGTCGCGATCGACGGCAAGCACTTTCAATTCGCGCTGCACCGGTGGCAACGGATCGCCGGCCTTGACGCTGTCTTCGCTATCGCCATTTTTCACCCAGGCCCGGTGCCCGACCACCGCCTGCACCTTGTAGCCCGAGGACTGCGGGATCGGGTGAGCGCGCCTGGTGTATCCTTGCGAGACAACGGGCGCCGCCTCCCGACGCGGTGGCTTGATCACCTCCACGCGCTGACGGCTGTCTTCGTAGAACTGCATGCGCTGCTGCAGGCCGGACAGGTTGTTATCCAGGGCCTTTATCTGGCTCAACAGCAGTTGAGTATTGCGCTGCGATTCCTCGCGCACGATCTTCAGCTGTTTTTCGCTGTTTTCCTGGGCCTGCAGCGCCGCCTGCGCCTGCTCCCGGGACTTGGCCAGCTCGATGCTCAGCACATCCATGCGTGGCTGTTGCGCCAATTGTGCCTGGGACTGCGGGATGCGCCTGGCCTTGGCCGCTGGCGACGAGGTCGCCTTGATCACGACCACGGCGAGCACAATGAGCGCCAGGAAGCTGCCGGCAAAAACGCCAATGAGTTTTCCGAACGACCAGTTCTTCATGTCGAACTCCTTATCGAGATTGATCGTGAACGTCTTGCAGGAAGAACAGGCCAAAGCCTTTGTTCGCAGGCGTTGCGTAGGTGGCCGGGCGGTTGAAGCCGCGGCGCACTTCGCCGGCGATGGCGGTGCCCATTTCACCGACCGACGAGCCAATCACCTGCTTGGTCGAGGGCTCGGTAGTGGTCTGTGCCACAACGCCACTCGGGCTGATGACAGTGGTACCCGCTGTCTGCTGGTAAGCCCGACCGTAGCCGGACAACAGCGAGGCGGCACCCAGGGCGAAATAGCGCTCCATGGTGTGGTGGTCCTTGGTCTCGGCAATGCCCTGCTTGGCATCATCCTCGCGCAATGCCACAGCGCTGATGCGCATGGTCGGACGAGGGTCGTTGACCGGTGGCGCAAGAATGGTGAACTTCACGCGAATGTTGTCGGGCGCCTGCTCGATCTTGCCGATCAGCTTGGAACCGTTCCACTTGCCGCCTCGAATGGTCGCCAGCACGTCACCACCATCATCGGTGTTGACCTCGGCATCGAGCGTGGCGTACATGATGGTACCGGTCTTGATCAGCATCGCCCGGTCGGTGTCACCCACGGCCTCGATGGCATTGGGGTCCTTGTCCTTGGCAGCCCGTACTGCGGGGCCTGTGACACTGCCGCCAGCGCGCTCGGTCGGGTAGTAGCTGACGGTGCTGAAGCTGCTTCTCTCAGCGAAGCCCTTGGCACTTTCAGACTCGCCCATCAGTTGCTTGATCGACTTCAGCGTTTCGCTTTTCAGCTCGCTGACGTACTGGTCGCGCTGCTCCTCGGCCTTTTTCAGCTCCTCCTCCAGACGCCGGCGCTCCTGCTCCTGGGACTGGGCGCTGGCCACACCAGGCCGCTGTGAAACCTGGGCTGAGTCACGAGGCGGCATACCCGCCCCGATGTAAATCTCGGGCGAACGCTGATTGCCGTCATTGTAAGGCTGCCCAGGCACGTTGAACTGCGCGCCCTGGCCACGAGCCAGATCCCGCCCGGTGGACTGCACGATGTTCGGATCGAAGCCAGGCTGATAGGACATCCCACGCTCGGCAGCCTGTTCGGCCTCCAACATGCTGCGCTGCGCACGGCGCTCTGCTTCGGCCTTGGTAATAGGGTCGATCGACACTTCAGGTTGCGGCGCATTCGGCACGTCCACCGTGGACGCCTTGCCCGCAGGCGCATCCTTCGAAGACATGCCGTTGTAGGCCAGGGCGCCCAGCGCCAGCACGACCAACCCGGCAGCAATCAGCGAGACCTTGCCGACACCGGAACCGAACACCGCCTGCAAGTTGCGCTGCATCTCATCGGACTTGCGCGCCTTCTTCACCTGCGGGCCAGCCGGCCCGTCGCGGTCGGCTACCAGGTGCTCGTCCTCTTCATCGAAGCCCGAGTCGTTCGGCGGCATGTTGTTATCACTCATTGCAGATTCCCTTGCTCGATGAAGACGGTTACGGCTTGCCCGCCAGTCGTGAACGTGACGCTGTTCTGCAGGCCCGCATAGCGATACACCGCCACACCGGTGGTGCTTCGCGCTGCGTTGGTGTAGGCCGGATATTGCGCATCAGCCTTGGCTTTCACGTACATGTTCGGGCCATAGCTCCAGGCCTCGACGCCCTCCAGCCCGGTCACCTTCAGGCGGTTGGCATCTTTCGGCGGCACACCATCCAGGAAGTAGGTCAGCGCATCGTCGATCGACGGCATCCGCAACATCGCCACACTCGCTGTCGCATCCGGGTTGCGCCCCGGCACCTTGGCATCAACACGCATGTCCACTTCTTCCTGGCCGGCGGCCAGGATCAGGATGATCGGCGTGGCCAGGCCGCGCAGGGTGACGGTGACGTTGCCGTAGGCCGCCGCTGTGGCGGGGTCCAGGGTGAGGATGTTGGTCGGTGCGGCAGTACCGTTCTGACCGTTCTGCCCACCTCGCTCGCGACCGTCGCTGAACAGCTCGCGGTTGATCGACACGTTCTGGATCATCCACGGCTGCCCGGCATAGTCGGAGAACACGATCGATGACTGCTGGCCCTTGCTCAGGCGAACGATGGGGGGCGATACCCCCGGGTCGAGGTTGAGTGCCAACGTGCGGGTCACCGGCTTGGCCGGGCTGACATAGGCGGTGGCCTTCTGCTTTTCCCGCTCCAGCCACAGCTGCTTGATCAACTCGACTTGCGACGATGTCAGCTGCGAGTCCTGCACGTCGTTGACCGTGTCACTGATGACATCCTCCGGGCGCGGATAGACCACTTGAGCAGCGCTGGATACCTGCCGGCCCAGGCCATTCATCGGCGGCTGGGGCGGAGCCTCGCTTCCTTGCGCCGCGTCAACCTGCCCTGCGCCACCCTCGGCAGCGGGCGCAGTTGGCGCCTCGTTGGCAAATGCAGGCAAAGCGATAGCGCTCGCAAGCAACGATGCGATCAGATGCTTCTTCATGGTCACTTCCTTGAGGTGTACGGCGACAGCTGAACAGAATCGACGGCAATGCCTTTGATGTTGGTGGCCGAGGCGGGGATCTGGACGATGGTCACGGCGGCGAGGAAGTCCTGGCGCGAGCGCGCCTGCTGGTCACCGCCGACATAGAATTCGATGGCAATCGGTACCTGCACCAGCCAGTAGTTCTGCCCGCTGGCCAGCACACCAGCCTCTTCGACCTGGGCAACCTGGGTGGCCATGGCGCGCAGGATCATCCGCCCCTTGAGCACGCGCTCCAGGTTGCCGGAATCGTCCAGGGTCTTCAGGAAAGCCTTGCGCCCCTCGTCGGTGTACCAGCGGGCGCCCGCAGAATTGAGGTTGGAGCGGTAGTTCACATAGTCGTAGGAGTACGAATTGACCACGGCATCCTTGGCATACTCGGCAAGGGTGGCCGGGGTTACGCGCGGATTGCTCTCGGTCGAGACTTCACAGATCGCGTGATTGTCAGTGGTCGGGATCCAGCGGTACTTCGGGTACCAGAACACCACCGCAGCGATGGTGACGCCAAATACGCAAGTCAGCGCCAACAGTTGGCCCCATACGCGCTTGTTGCGGCGCTTGAGATCGAGGCATTCCAGCTGCAGGCGCTTGACTTCACGCACGGTGGCCGCTGCTTCACCCGGCGTTTCATCCAGCGCCAGCTCCAGCAGCTTCTCTTCGTCCGTGCCCCGCCGAGTCTCCTGCGCTTCGCCACCAGGGGTTCCGTGTTGGGTTTCCTTACTCGACATTGCGGATTTCCCCTGTCGTTCCGTCGTAGATGCAAATCGAGTCGGTTCCGTCATAGAACACGACATTTTCAAAGTTGGTTTGAGTCACCAGCCAGATGGCAGCAACCGCAACAAACGGCAGCAGGCCTATGCACGCCCACTCGCCAACATTCAGCAACACGCCAAGCAAGCGGTTGTAGCGCCGCAGCGCGCGAACATCCACGTCCTGCCCTGCACCGCTGCCCCATGACGTAGTGATAGACCCCAGCTCATCCATATCTCGCTCCATGCGGCGGCATTTTCATCCAAAACTTAGAAAGCTGCAACAGCGAAATTTTGACAGATTGAGATAATACCTGCAATCCGCGACGCATTTTGACACGCCAGCACCCGAGCCTTTGACGCTAAATGGGCCATATCACGCGAGCGCGCAGCCAAACAAAACCCTGCCGGAAACAGGGCTTTTATCCAATAAATGCTAATAAAATCAGAATGTTGAGATTGAGCGCCCAGCCACCAGATTCGACTGAGCACATGAGTACTGCAGGTTTTAAAAAATGAATGCCTTCAGATTATTATGATGCTATAAACCTGACCATTCAGTCATGAGCAGAGGCCAAACCAGCCTGCTTTGAAAAGCCTTTGAGAAACTGTATAACCCACGAATTTCGTGGCTTACAGGGGCTTTAGAGGGCCATACTTCCAGGTTGGTGGCGGGGAGTTGCAACACTTCCGCCATAACGCTCCTAGAACTTGCTCTAGCCTTCCTCCCTGACCTTCACCGAGGGCCTACACCCACACACCTCGGATTAAAAACCCTTTTAAATCAAGGGAAGCGGCACATCAGAAGCGCGTTCTGCCGCTTGGCATGTTGCGCAGCGCAACCGCAGAACCGGCGGATAAAATCCGACCGAGGCGCATAAGCCCAACGCCAGGGTAACGACCCAGCATGGCTAAAACGTGATTTTCCAACAAATACACAATATTCCGCGATAACGGCTTTTTGATATCAAACTGCCAGCATTCTTCATATGTTTGGGTGCCCTGCAAATCGAACGCCGCCGGGGCGGCGCTCGATCTCATGGACGATAAAAAACTTGCGACAAACACCCTTCAGCGCCGCTGCTATTTCACGCCCAAAAAAAAGGGCACCCATCCTCGGGTGCCCTTTGCCTTACAGCCAGGTGAACTGAATTACCCCATCGATCGCGCTGCCACCGGTTGCGCATGGCCCCTCGACGTCACGATCCCCAGGAAGGAAATCACGATCGCCAGGCCCAATGTCGAGCTCACTTCCGCCCGATGCTCAGGCGTGTACATCATCACCGCCAGCGCCCCGGCAATGAAGATGATCACCGCCCAGGTCAGGTACGGGAACAGCCACATGCGGAACTTCAGTTCGGTGTTCTCGCGCTCCAGTCGGCGGCGCATGCGCAGCTGCGAGATGGCGATAACCATGTACACCAACAGGGCGATGGCGCCGGAGCTGGCCAGCAGGAACTCGAACACACCCTTCGGTGCGAAGTAGTTGAGGACCGCGATGGCCGCACCGATCAGGGTGCTGCCGAATACTGCAGCACGCGGTACACCGACCTTGGAGGTCTTGTTGAGGAAGGCCGGGGCGTCACCGCGCTTGGCCAGCGAAAACATCATCCGCGAAGCGATGTAGATCGACGAGTTCATGCAGCTGGTAACGGCTACCAGAACCACCAGGTCGACCATGAATGCCGCGTTGGGGATGTTCATGATTTCCAGCGCACGCTGGTACGAACCCACCACTGCCAGTTGCGGGTCGTTCCACGGCACCACCGAAATGATCACGAAGATCGACAGGATGTAGAAGGTGCTGATACGCCAGATCACCGAGCGGGTGGCCTTGGCGATGTTGCGCGACGGGTCGCTGGACTCGGATGCGGCAATGGTCACTGCCTCGGTACCGATGAAGCTGAACATCACGGTGATGAACGCACCCACCACTGCCGACCAGCCTTTCGGTGCAAAGCCGCCGTACTCGGCCATCAGCCCGCTCAGCCCACTGACCTCGCGGTTGGGTAGCCAGCCCATCAGCGCGGCGAAGCCCAGGCCGATGAAGCCCAGGATGGCGGTGACCTTGAGGATGGCGAACCAGAACTCGAACTCGCCGTACTTGGCCACGCTGAACAGGTTGGTACCGGCCAGCAGCAACACCGAAGCCAGGGCGAAGATCCAGCTGTCCACCTGCGGGAACCAGGCGTTCAGCACATGCCCGGCGGCCAATGCTTCGATAGGAATGACCAGTACCCAGAACCACCAGTACAACCAGCCGATGGTATAGCCGGCCCAGCGGCCAATGGCCTGGTCGGCATAGGTGGAAAACGATCCGGTGTCGGGGTGTGCCACGGCCATTTCGCCGAGCATGCGCATGACCAGTACCACCAAGGTCCCGGCCACGAAATAGGAAATTATGGTTGCTGGCCCGGCTGCCGCGATGGCGTGGCCAGAGCCTACGAAAAGTCCGGCGCCGATGATGCCGGCGATGGACAGCATCGTTACGTGACGTGGCTTGAAACCTTGTGCAAGGTTGCCATCAGATCCCACGGTGTTCATTGATGTTGTTCTCTTTTTGCTGACACAAGGAAGGACGGGCAGGCGTAGGCGAAAAATATCTCCTTTGAAATCAATAAGTCGACACGTTGTTCGCGCGCTGTTGTTGATATTTGGCACGCGTCACAGAGCAAGGTGTCAGTGCGGTTCGGGGTTCATTTAATCCCCGCATGGCTGTGGGGAATTACACGAGAACGCCACGGAACTGTTCGATCACGACAGGGCATTTCCATCAACGCCAGATGTCGCGAATGGCATATCCGATCGCGCCACAGGCCCAAATGGAGCTTTTGTTTTTCATTTGAATGTGTGTTGCCTGTGCCAGCCCTTTCGCGGGTGAACCCGCTCCTACGATGGTGCGTGGCGACGGTACCGATTGGTGGATGCGGTGGCGGTGGTGAATGACTGGGGGGATTGGCCGGCAGGTCCGGCCTATTCGCGGGTGAACCCGCTCCTACAAGGGTAGGTGGCGACGGTACCGATTGGTGGATGCGGTGGCAGCGGTGAATGACTGGGGGGATTGGCCGGCAGGTCTGGCCTATTCGCGGGTGAACCCGCTCCTACAAGGGTGCGTAGCGACACCACCGGTTGATGTAGGAGCAGGCTTGCCCGCGAAGAGGCCAGCAGCCTCAACGCACCAGGCAGGGCCGTTTGTTATCGAAGCTCCAACCCGGAATCAGGAACTGCATCGCCACGCTGTCATCGCGCGCACCCAGCCCCATGTTGCGGTAGCACTCATGGGCCTTGGCCAGCTGGTCTTCATCCAGTTCCACGCCCAAACCCGGCCGTGCCGGCACTCGCACATGCCCGTCGACAATGCGCAGCGGCTCACGGGTCAGGCGCTGGCCATCCTGCCAGATCCAGTGGGTGTCGATCGCCGTGATTTCACCCGGCGCCGCAGCCGCCACCTGGGTGAACATCGCCAGCGAAATGTCGAAGTGGTTATTGGAATGAGAACCCCAGGTCAGCCCCCAGTCGTTGCACATCTGCGCCACCCGTACCGAACCCTGCAAGGTCCAGAAGTGCGGGTCGGCCAGCGGAATGTCCACCGACTGCAACTGAATGGCATGGCCCATCTGCCGCCAGTCGGTGGCAATCATGTTGGTCGCGGTGGGCAGGCCGGTGGCGCGGCGGAACTCGGCCATCACCTCGCGGCCCGAGTAACCGTTTTCGGCGCCGCACGGGTCTTCGGCGTAGGCCAGCACATCGTGCTTGTCACGGCACAGGGCGATGGCCTCCTTCAGCGACCACGCGCCATTGGGGTCGAGCGTAATGCGCGCTTCGGGGAAGCGTTCGGCCAGTGCTGTCACAGCCTCCATCTCTTCTTCACCGCGCAGCACGCCGCCCTTGAGCTTGAAGTCGCTGAAGCCATAGCGCGCCTTGGCGGCCTCGGCCAGCCGCACCACTACTTCCGGGGTCAGGGCCTTTTCATGGCGCAGGCGGAACCAGTCATCATCGCTGTCGGCTTCGTTGCGGTAGGCCAGGTCGGTCTGCTGACGGTCGCCGATGTAGAACAGATAGCCGAGCATCTTCACCGCATCGCGTTGCTGGCCCTCGCCCAGCAGCGCCGCCATCGGCACGTTCAGGTGCTGGCCGAGCAGGTCGAGCAACGCCGACTCGATGGCCGTTACCGCATGTACGGTAATGCGCAGGTCGAAGGTCTGCAGGCCGCGGCCCGCCGAGTCGCGGTTGGCGAAGGTCTGGCGCATGGCATTGAGCACACGCTGGTAATGGCCGATCGGCTGGCCGACCACCAGGCTGCGGGCGTCCTGCAGGGTCTGGCGAATCTTCTCGCCGCCGGGCACTTCGCCCAGGCCGGTGTTGCCGGCGCTGTCGCGCAGCACCACCACGTTGCGGGTGAAGTACGGGCCATGGGCGCCACTGAGGTTGAGCAGCATGCTGTCATGGCCGGCCACGGGGACCACGCGCAGGTCGGTGACCACCGGGGTACTGGTGTGAAGGGTCTGCATATTCATGAGGGTTGTCTCGCAGTCATCAGTGGGTCTGGCCCAGGGCCGAAGGGGCCTTGAGGTCATCGGAAGAGACGCCCTTGGGGCGAATGCGTACGAAGAAGATGGCAATCGCCGCCAGCACCGAGGTCACCGCCAGGCCGTACAGCCCGCCCTGGATCGAGCCAGTCTGCTGCTCCAGCAAGCCGAAGGTGGTGGGGGCAACGAAACCGCCGAGGTTGCCGACCGAGTTGATCAGGGCAATCACCGCCGCAGCGATGCGGGCGTCCAGGTAGCCCTGGGGGATTGGCCAGAACAGTGAAGACGCTGACTTGAAGCCGATCGCGGCGAAGCACACGGCGACGAAGGCGAACACCGGCCCACCCGTGGTGGACATGAACATGCCCGTGGCAGCGACCAGCAGGGCGCCCGCCACCCAGGCCTGCTGGAACTTCCAGCGAGCGGAACCGGCGGCGAAGGCGTACATGGCCAGGATCGAGATCAACCAAGGGATCGAGTTGAAGAAGCCGACCTGCATGTCACTGAGGTCGCCCATACGCTTGATGATGCTAGGCAGCCAGAAGGTCGCAGCGTAGATGGTCAGCTGGATACAGAAGTAGATCAGGCAGAACAGCACGATCTGGCGGTCCTTGAGCAGGCTCCAGGCCGACGGCCTGACCGCACCGATGGCCTCACGCGCTTGCTGCTCGCGGTCGATGGTGGCGACCAGCGCGTCCTGCTCGGCCTTGCTCAGCCACTTGGCGTCCTGCGGCTTGGAGTCGAGCCAGAAGAACACAAAGAAGCACAGCACCACCGAGGCCATGCCTTCAATGAACAGCATCCACTGCCAACCATGCAGGCCCAGGCCCTGGATCTGCATCAACGCCCCGGCCAGCGGCCCGGAAATCAACGAAGCCAGCGCCGAGCCACTGAGGAAGATGGCAATCGCCTTGCCGCGCTCTGCCGCCGGCAGCCAGCGGGTGAAGTAGTAGATCACGCCAGGAAAGAAGCCTGCTTCGGCCACCCCGAGCAGAAAACGCAACACGTAGAACTGGGTTTCGTTCTGCACGAAGGCCATGGCCGTGGCCACCAGCCCCCAGGTGAACATGATACGGGTCAGCCACAGCCGGGCACCTACCTTTTGCAGCAGCATGTTCGAAGGGACTTCGAACAGCGCGTAACCGATGAAGAACAGCCCGGCACCAAAGCCAAAGGCCGCAGCGCTGATGCCCAGGTCGCTTTCCAGGTGCGGGCGGACGAAGCCAATGTTGACGCGGTCGAGGTAGTTGACGATGAACATGATGACGAACAGCGGCAGGACGTGGCGCTTGACCTTGGCCACGGCACTGGCCAACGCGTCGCCTTCATGCCGGGCAGACGGAGCGAGGGTGTCGTTCACTTGCGGATCTCCCACTAATTGTTTTTGTGCGGGTCGGGTTGTCTGACATGGCAGTGGGGAGGAGCTTATTCGCAGCGAGGTTGTACGACAAGATCATTAACGTCGGCAAAATAGCAAAATACAAGCTGTCACAATGCTAATTTGATACGAACGTGCAAAAACAGATCAATTACATGCTGAATTGGATGCGCGAAAAATCGGCAAAAAATTTTTCTATCGATTAACTTGTCGTACAAGCAAATCAAGAAGCGGATCACACATGGAACCCGAACACGCGCGCAAACGCGGCCATAGCCGTGCCCATGACCTGGTTTCCAGCCTGACCCAGCAGATTCTGCTGGGCACCTTCAAACCAGGCGACAAACTGCCTTCGGAAAACACCTTGGTGCGCGAGCACGGGGTCAGCCGCACGGTGGTTCGCGAAGCCTTGTCGAAGCTGCAGGCCTCTGGGCTGGTGGAGCCGCGCCACGGGATCGGTACGTTCGTGATGGAGCGCCAGGCCCAGGCCGGCCTGCGCGTTGCGGCGGAGAGCGCGGCGAATGTGCGCGATCTGCTGGAACTGCGTATTGGCCTTGAGGGCCAGGCTGCCGCGCTGGCCGCACTGCGTCGTGACGAGGGGCAACTGGCGCGCATGCGCCAGGCGCTGGATGACTATCAGGACCTGGCCGCTGCCGGCGACAGCTGTATCGAAGCCGACCGGCGCTTTCACCTGCTGATTGCCGAGGCCACCGGCAATCTGTATTTCACCGAGATGCTGCTGCAACTGGGTAACGGCCTGATACCGCGCAACCGCATGGCCCTGGCCGAGCGCGCGGGGGCCAAGCTGGCGCGGCAAGCGTACCTGGCCAACCTGGAGCATGAGGCAATCCTCAATGCCATCCGCCGACAAGACCCGGATGCGGCACGGGCGGCGGTATGCCTGCACCTGTCCAACAGCCGCGACCGGCTACTGCCGGACTGACTGTCAGGCAGTGCAAGACGAGTATATTGGCGTGCAGGGTGGCCGTTACATCCAGCTACCCTGCCCTCACTTCACCAGGTCAGGCAGATCTTGCCGAAATGCCGGTTGCTCTCCTGGTAACGGAACGCCTCAACGATCTGCTCCAGTTCGAAATGCTTGTCCACCACCGGCCGCAGGCCGTTGGCATCGATCGCTCGCACCATCGCCTGCTGCTGCGCTCGGCTGCCAACCAGCACCCCTTGCAGCCGAATCTGCCGCACCAGCGCCTGCACCAGCGGCAACTGCCCGGCCACCCCGGTAAGGATGCCGATCAGTGAAACATGCCCGCCAATGCGCGCGGCAATCATCGACTGCTCCAGCGTGGCCGGGCCGCCCACTTCAATCACATGATCGACACCGCGGTTGCCAGTCAGCTCGCGCACCTTCTCACCCCAGGCCGGGGTGCTCTTGTAGTTGATCAGGTGGTCGGCACCCAGGGCCTTCAGGCGCTCCAGCTTGGCATCGCTGGACGAGGTGGCGATCACGGTCGCACCCGCCAGCTTGGCGAACTGCAGGGCGAAAATCGAAACACCGCCAGTACCCTGCACCAGCACCGTGTCGCCGGGCTTGAGGTGATCATCGCTCATCAGCGCGCGCCAGGCGGTAAGGCCGGCGGTGGTCAGGGTGGCAGCCTCGGCATGGCTGAAACCCTGGGGGGCCAGGGTGAAGGCGGTGGCGCGAGCAGTCACCTGTTCACGGGCGTAGCCATCGATGCCGTCGCCGGGCACCCGGGCAAAGCCCTCGACATTGGCCTGGCCATCGAGCCAGTCGGGGAAGAAGGTGCTGACCACATTGTCGCCGACCTGGAACTCAGTGACGCCAGGCCCCACCGCAACCACCTCGCCGGCGCCATCGGCCATGGGGATGCGTCGCTCGCTTGGGCCCCACATGCCGCTGACCACGGCAAAATCGTGGTAGTTGAGGGAACTGGCGTGCAGGCGCACGGTAATCTCGCCGGCCTGGGGGGCCTGGGCCTCGCAGGTGCCGACCTCGACCTTGTCGTAGCCGCCGCCGGGTTGTACGTAGATGGCTTTGCTGCTCATGGGTGGGTCTCCGTATCAGAGCAAAGAATGGGGTTCAGCATAGACAGATCCGGCCCTTTCGCGGGCACGCCCGCTCCCACAGGGCACTACAGGACCCGAGACTTGCGCAAATACCTGTGGGAGCGGGCATGCCCGCGAAGAGGCCCGCATTGCCAACACAAGCGTCAGCCCAGCATCACCTTCAACGCTCGGCAATCCGCCGCATGCCAATCCACCAGCTCTCCCACAGGGGCACCAAATGACCCGAGACTTGCGCAATACCTGTGGGAGCGGGCATGCCCGCGAAGAGGCCCGCATTGCCAACACAAGCGTCAGCCCAGCATCACCTTCAGCGCCCGGCAATCCGCTGCATGCCAATCCACCAGCTCTGGCCAGGGGTTGTCCGGCAGGTTCACCAGCACCGTGCGCGCCCCCGCCGCCCGCCCGCAGTCCAGGTCAAAGCGGTAATCCCCCACCATCACCAGTTCGCTCGGCGTCACGCCCCAGGCGCTGGCAATCTTCAGCAGCCCATCCGGGCTCGGCTTGGGCGCAGCCTCGTCACGCCCGAGAATGTGTTCCACCGGGAAGCAGTCCGCCAGGCCGATGGCCTCCAGCGTTACATGCGCCAGCTCACGCGCATTGCGGGTCAGAATACCCAGCCGGCACCCGCGCCCGGCCAACTCGCGCACCAGTTCCACCGCCCCGGTGGCCGCCGTGGAGGCCGTTGCCAGGTCCCTTTCGTGCTCCAGCAACCAGGCATGCTTGGCCGCCGCTTCCTCTGCCGGCAAGGCCGCCAGGTGGGTGAGGATGTCGTGTTCGGCCGGGATGTCCAGCGCCACCCGAATGGCGGCGAAGTCGTGCACGGCCACGGTCAGGGTGCCGTCCATGTCGAACACCCAGTTGCGCACCTCGCCCAGGCTCATGCCCAGTCCTTGCGATGGCGAATCAGGCCTTCCTGGCTCGACGATGCCACCAGTTGCCCGGCCTGGTTGAAAATGCTGCCGCGGCAGAAACCACGGGAATTGCCGGCCCAGGGGCTATCGGTGGCGTACAGGAGCCACTGGTCGGCGCGCAGGTTGCCGTGAAACCACAGCGAATGGTCGAGGCTGGCGATCTGCATGTCGCGCTGCCACACCGATTTGCCATGGGGCAGCAACGCCGTGGTCAGCAGGCCGAAGTCCGAGGCGTAGGCCAGCATGTACTTGTGCAGGGCAGGCACGTCAGGCAGGTTGCCGTCGGCGCGGAACCAGGCGTACTTCACCGGGTCGCCCGGCTTGGGGTTGAACGGGTCGCGCTCGGTGACCGGGCGGATCTCGATCGGCTTGGCGCACAGCACCTTGTCGCGGATGCGCTCGGGCAACTGGTCGGCCATGGCACGGGCCAGTTCGACCTCGGTAGGCAGGTTTTCCGGGCCGACCACGTCAGGCATCTGCGCCTGGTGCTCGAAGCCTTCCTCGTCGTACTGGAAAGACGCGCTGCAGGTGAAGATGGTCTTGCCCTTCTGGATCGCCGTCACCCGCCGTGTACTGAAGCTGCCGCCATCGCGCACGCGGTCTACCGAGTACACCACTGGAAGGCTGGCATCGCCCGGGCGCAGGAAGTAGCCGTGCAACGAATGCACATGGCGCGCGTCCTCGACCGTCTGACTGGCAGCCGACAACGACTGGCCCAGCACTTGGCCACCGTAAAGCTGGCGGAAGCCAAGGTCCTGGCTACGTCCACGGAACAGGTTCTCCTCGATGGATTCGAGGCTCAACAGGTCGACCAGGTCGTCCAACACATGACTCATCGGCGGTTCTCCGTAGGAGCGAGCCTAGCTCGCGATGCGCCGCCCGAGCGGCGCTCGATTTCACAGGCGCTGAACGTGTTACGGGCAAGCGCCTTCCAAGTAGGCAAATGATACAGCGTTTGTCATTCGCACCGGGCATGGCTGTGCATTCAGGCGCGCAGGGTGCGCTCCCAGTGCGCGCGATCGATCCGGTACAGCACATGCGGGCGCAGCGGGTGGCCGATGGGCAGGCGGGGGTGCTCGAAGCTGCCTTGCAGGTCCTGCTGCATGCCGATGGCTTGCATCACCTTCTGCGACGGCAGGTTGCATTCGCTGGTGAACGACACGACCTCTTCCAGGCGCAACTGGGCAAAGGCACAACGCAGGCAGGTCCACGCCGCTTCGCTGGCAAAGCCCAGGCCCCAGTGACGGCGTGCCAGACGCCAGCCGATCTCCACCGCCGGGGCAAAAGGCGCGTCGAAGTTGACATTGAGCAACCCGGTCATGCCGATGAACGCGCCACTGTCCTTGCGCTCCAGGGCCCACAAACCAAAACCGTACTCATTGAAATGCCCACGCACGCGGCCGATCAACGCAGCCGCCTCAACGCGCGTCAGCGGCGCCGGAAAGTAGCGCATTACCTGTGGGTCGGCGCACAGCGCGGCGAACTCGCGCAAGTCATCGTCATGCCATTGGCGCAGCACCAGCCGTGCGCTTTCCAGTTCGAGGATGGGGGTCATCGGGCCTGCTCCGGTTTACCGCCTTGCAGTTTACAGCGTAGGCGCGGGCGCGGGTTTCACCCAGCCGGCAGCCGCCAAATGCAATTTTCACACGCCCTTCACTGGCCCCCAACAGGCCGCTTGGCAGGATGCCGCCATCCACCACCGCGCCAGCCGCGGTACTGCCAACGGAGCAACGCATGCTATCGAGCAACACCCTGGGGCACCCCGCCATTCATGCCCGGCGCAAGCGACGCCTGACTCGCAAAGCCGTCGGAGCCGCCCTGGGCCTGTGCATGGTCGTGGCGGCGTTGACCACCTGGCTGGCGACGAGGACGCACATCGTGGACCTTGGCAACGAGCAACAACTGAGTGACAGCGGCCTGCTGCAGGACTGGGCCGACGGTGCGGTGATGGTGATGATCCGCCACGCCGAACGCTGCGACAGCGCCCCCGGCCCCTGCCTGGAAGACCCCACGGGGATCACCCTGAGCGGTAGCCAGGCCGCTGCCCGCGTTGGCCAAGGGCTGCAACGGCTGGGCCTGAACAGCGCCGACTTGCTCACCAGCCCTAAACTGCGCACCCGGCAAACCGCGCACTTCATACTGGGTCAGGCGGTGGCCAGCGAGGACTGGCTCGAAAGCTGCGACAGCCAGTTCGCCAACGAAGCGCTTGCACACAAACGCGCGGGCCACAACCTGGTGCTGGTGACTCACAACGGCTGCATCGACCACTTTGCCCGCCAGCAGCACGTTGCTGGCGGCGAACGTCAAAGCAACTATGCCAGCGCCCTGTTCGTATCGGTGGATGGCAATGGCAAGGCACGTATCCTCGGGCGACTGAACGAACCTGACTGGCAACGCGTATTGGCCAGCACAGAAAAATAGCCCTCAAACATAAACGCCATCTCTGTGGGAGCGGTACCGGCGCAAGAAACAGGTACTCCCATTGCAGTCACCCGTCATGGCAAGATCAGCACTGGCCCTGATTGCGACCCCATCCATGCCGTTGCCGCTGATCTACCACGAAGATTACAGCCCGGAGTTCCCCGCTGAACACCGCTTCCCGATGGACAAGTTCCGCCTGCTGCACGACCACCTGGTCGGCAGCGGGCTGACCACCGACCAGGCCCTGCTGCGCCCGGACATCTGCCCCAACGACATCCTCGCCCTGGCCCATGACCACAGCTACATTGAGCGCTACATGAACGGCGAGCTGTCGCGCGAGGACCAGCGCCGCCTCGGCCTGCCCTGGAGCGAGGCCCTGGCCCGGCGTACCGTGCGCGCTGTCGGTGGCTCACTGCTGACCGCCGAGATGGCGCTGCAGCACGGCATCGCCTGCCACCTCGCCGGTGGCACCCACCACGCCCATTACGACCACCCCGCCGGCTTCTGCATTTTCAACGACCTGGCGGTCATCAGCCGCTACCTGCTGGAAGCAGGCCGGGTACACCGGGTGCTGATCTTCGACTGCGACGTGCACCAGGGTGACGGCACCGCGCGCATCCTGCACGACACGCCCGAGGCCATCACCGTGTCGCTGCACTGCGAGCAGAACTTCCCCGCCCGCAAGGCACAAAGCGACTGGGACATCCCCCTGCCCCGAGGCATGGGCGACGCGGCCTACCTGAAGGTGGTGGACGACGCTCTCAACTACCTGCTGCCGCTTTATCAACCCGACCTGGTGCTGTATGACGCCGGTGTCGATGTGCACAAGGACGATGCCCTGGGCTACCTGCAGCTGACCGACGCAGGCGTTGCCGCCCGTGACGAAGCCGTGCTGCGCCACTGCCTGGGCCGCGATATCCCGGTGATGGGCGTGATCGGCGGAGGCTACAGCAAGGACCGCACAGCCTTGGCCAGACGCCACGGCATCCTTCACCACAGCGCGGCACGTGTCATAGGTTGTTCACAATGACTGTGGAACCGCTTGTGGATAACCTGCGCGAAAGGCGCTGTAGCCCTTTACTGGCAAGGCCTGCATGACACTGGCTATTTTTTGACCAGTGCTTCCAAGGGCAGCGCTGCGGTAGAATGCGCCTCTTTTCCACAGCCTGCTGCCCACCATGCCCGATCTGACCCCCGCATCCCCTCCCCCCGCTGTCGTCATCGGTGGCGGCCCCGCCGGCCTGATGGCGGCCGAAGCACTGGCCAAGGCAGGCCTGGCGGTCGAGGTGTTCGATGCCATGCCTTCAGTGGGCCGCAAGTTCCTGCTGGCGGGTGTCGGGGGCATGAACATCACTCATTCCGAGCCCTACCCGGCGTTCGTGGCACGCTATGCCGAACGCCAGGGCGAAATCGAGGCCCTGCTACGCGACTTCGATGCGGACGCATTGCGCCAGTGGATTCATGGTTTGGGCATCGAAACCTTCGTCGGCACCTCAGGCCGGGTGTTCCCCACCGACATGAAAGCCGCACCGTTGCTGCGTGCCTGGCTCAAGCGCCTGCGCGACAACGGGGTAGTTATCCACACCCGCCATCGCTGGTTGGGCTGGAACACCGATGGCAGCTTGCGAATTGCTTATCCACAGGGCGAACGGCAGGTGAAAGCCTCGGTCGTGGTGCTGGCGCTGGGTGGCGCCAGCTGGGCGCGCTTGGGTTCTGACGGCAGCTGGCAACCGCTGCTGGCAGAACGGGCTGTGGATATCTCGCCCCTGCAGCCGAGCAACTGCGGTTTTGAAGTAGAGGGCTGGAGCGCGCTGCTCAAGGACAAGTTCGCGGGCGCACCGCTGAAGAACATCGCCCTCAGCGTCCCGGGCAGCCCACCGCGCAAAGGCGAGTTCATCCTCACCGCCCAAGGTGTGGAAGGCAGCCTGGTGTATGCCTGGTCGGCACCGGTACGCGAGGCCATCCACCGTGAAGGCCGCGGGGTACTGTTGCTCGACCTGCTGCCGGACAAGCCTGTGGACAAGATTGCCCAGGCACTGGCCAAACCGCGCGGTTCACGCTCCATGGCCAAGCACCTGCACAGCCAGCTGGGGATTGATGGGGTCAAGGCGGCACTGCTGCGCGAACTGACCGATCAGGCGACCTTTGCCGACGTTGATGCTCTGGCCCGGGCCATCAAGGCATTGCCCATCACCCTGGTACGCACGCGGCCGCTGGATGAAGCGATCAGCAGTGCCGGCGGGGTCCGCTTCGAGGGCCTGGATGAGGGGTTGATGGTCAAGGGCATGCCGGGGGTGTTCTGTGCCGGCGAGATGCTGGACTGGGAGGCGCCGACCGGGGGGTATCTGCTCACGGCGTGCTTTGCCAGCGGCTTGCGCGCCGGGCGGGCAGCGGCAGATTGGGTGCGGGCTTCCTGACAGCTGGCCGGGGCGGCTTCCACAGTACTGCGTCAATCCAGATTGTGCAGCCCATGTGGGAGCGGCCTTGCGTCGCGAAAGGGCCGCAAAGCGGCCCCAAAACCTCAAGGCTTGCGCTTGCGCGGCCCACCATTGAAGCTCGGCACCTTGCGCACAGCCTTCACCGCCGGTTCCGCACTGCCGGCTTCAGTGCTGTCCATCCAGCGCCCCAGCCCGCGCTTGGCGCTGTTTTCTTTCGGCTTCTTGGGCTTCTTCGGTTTCTTGATAACCTGCCCACTGGCATCGGTCATCGGCACCCGGTGCTCGGGGATGAAATCTGGCTCTTCGTGACGCGGCAGGGTCTGCCGGGTCAGCACCTCGATAGCCGCCAGCAGTTGCACTTCATCCGCACACACCAGCGAAATCGCCTCGCCCTTGTTGCCCGCCCGCCCGGTACGCCCGATGCGGTGCACGTAGTCTTCGGCAACGATCGGCAGGTCGAGGTTGACGACCAGCGGCAAGTCATCGATATCCAGGCCACGGGCCGCCACATCGGTCGCCACCAGCACTTGCACCTCACGGGCCTTGAAGCTGTCCAGCGCACGCTGGCGGGTTGCCTGTGGGCGGTCACCGTGGATGCCGTCGGCATTCACGCCTTCGGCCAGCAAGCGCTCCACCAGCTGATCGACGCCATTGCGGGTCTTGGCGAACACCAGCACCTGCTTCCAGCGCTGCTTGCGCAGCAGGTGGCAGAACAGGTCGGCCTTACGCTTCTTGTCCACAGGCACCAGCCACTGCTTGACGCTGGCGGCCGTGGCGTTGCGCGGGCTCACTTCGATACTGAGCGGGTCATTCAGCGCCAGCCCCGCCAGCATGCGAATCTGATCGGAGAAGGTGGCGGAAAACAGCAGCGTCTGGCGCTTGCGCGGCAGTGCCGCATACACCGACTGCAGCTCTTCGGCAAAGCCCAGGTCAAGCATGCGGTCGGCTTCATCCAGCACCAGGGTCTGCACCTGGTTGAACTTCACGGCGTTCTGCCGGAACAGGTCGAGCAAGCGGCCGGGGGTAGCCACCAGCAGGTCGACACCCCGGCGCAGGCGCATCATCTGTGGGTTGATACTGACCCCGCCATACACCGCGTAGGTACTCAGCGGCAGGTTCTCGGCGTATTCGCGCACGTTGTTGTGCACCTGCTCGGCCAGCTCGCGAGTGGGTACCAGCACCAAGGCGCGGATCGAGTTGCTGGCCACCTTCTCGCCCTCCAGCGCCAGGCGCTGCAGCACAGGCAGGGCAAAGCCTGCAGTCTTGCCGGTACCGGTCTGGGCTGCGGCCATCAGGTCGCGGCCGGCCAGCACGGCGGGGATGGCTTTGGCCTGCACCGGGGTCGGGGTGGTGTAGTCCAGTTGCTGCAGCGTACGCAGCAGCGGTTCGATCAGGCCGAGTTTGGCGAAATTCATGGCAATACCGTCAGGGGGTTCAGCGAAGGCGGCAAGTTTACCGCATCGTCCCTGCCTACTTGCAGATTTCACCTTTCAACGGTGGCACTGGTTCAGGTGCCTTGCGCCACTGCGGCAAGCCGATCAGCACCACCGCGCCGATGATCACTGCCATCGCCACACACTCTTCCGCGCCAATCTGCTCACCGGCAAAGACGATCCCCAGCAGCACCGCCACCGCCGGGTTGACGTAAGCGTAGCTGGTGGCCGCTGCCGGGCGCACGTGCTTGAGCAGGTACATGTAGGCACTGAACGCCAGGATCGAACCGAAGAACACCAGGTAGGCCAGCGCCCCCCAGCCAGCGGCGGTCGGCAGCTGTGTCATGCGTTCGCCCGATAGCACACTGCCCAGCAACAGCACCGCCCCCCCGACCAGCATTTCCGCTGCGCTGGCCATCGGCCCCTGGGGCAGCGGCAAGGTCTTGCTCCACACCGAGCCGAACGCCCAGGACGCTGCCGCGAAGATGATCAGCGCCGCACCTATCGGGCTTGCCTGCAGGTTGGAGCCCAGGTTCAGCAGGCCGATGCCCACCAGCCCAAGGGCTATCCCTGCCCACTCCAGCTTCGAATTGCGGTGCCCGAACAACAGGCCGAACAGCAAAGTGAACAGCGGCACCGTCGCCACCGCCAAAGCCGCCACGCCCGAAGCCACGCCGGCATGCTCGGCCACGGTCACCCCGCCGTTGCCACAGCTGAGCAACAAGAAACCGATCGCTCCTGCCGCCCGCCATTGCGGCCAGGTAGGTGCCGGCACGCCGCGCCAACGCAGGAAGCCGTACAGCAGGCCACCGGCGATCAGGAAGCGCACACCGGCCATGAGCATCGGAGGCCAGCTCTCGACGCCGATGCGAATGAACAGGTAAGTGGAACCCCAGACCAGATACAGGGCCAGGAAGGCGCCAATCAGCAGCAGCGGGAAACGACGGGAGGCAGGCATGGGGGAAACTCGAAATCCGTTTACGGGTGCCTCAGTTTAACGGCCTGCCTGGGTGAAGGGACGTTACAGAACGGGTTCAAATGAGCGGCACAATTCTGGTGCGTTCGCCGTAGGCGACCCTCCCCCAGACGTTCACTGGCTAATCCCTGCAGTACTTGGCCAGCGCTTCGCGCAGTTTCGCAGCCGGGGTCTTCTGCAGCCGGCAAAGCAGCTCGTGCGACAGTTGCTGAACCCCGTGGTCCTGGCGCAACACACCCGCCAGATGCTGCAGCAGGTTGGCGGCCATTTCGGCATCGGCCATGGCCCGGTGCGCAGTCCCCGTGTCCGGCAACCCAGCCCAGCGTGTCAAAGTGCCCAGCTTGTGGTTCGGCGCGGCGGGCAGCAGGCGCCGTGACAGCAACAGGGAACACGCAAAGGGCTGGCTGCGGCTGCGGCCAATACGGCCCAGCTCGTAGTCCCAGAACTTCTGGTCGAAAGCAGCGTTGTGCGCCAACAATGGGGTACCACCGACAAACTCGGCCACCTCGTTCATCACTTTCTCCACCGGCGGCGCACTGCGCAGCATGGCGGTGGTGATGCCGGTCAGCCCTGCGACGAAGGCGGGCACCGGCACGCCAGCGTTCATCAGGCTCTGGTAGCGCTCGACAATGCGCCCACCCTCGAGCATTACCACCGCCACCTCGGTGGCACGGCAGCCGGTACCGGGGGAAATGCCGGTGGTTTCAAAGTCGATGACAGCGATACGTTCCATGAAAAGACCTTAGTGTTTGAGCAACAGCGCGCCTTCGATGGGCACGTAGCGGGTGGCAGCACGGATCAGTGACAACGCCGTCAGCCCCGGTACGCCATACACCACCGCTTCGGTGCCATGGCGCTGGATTACCCGTTCCAGCAGCAGGTCGAAATCACCGTCGCCGGAGGCCAGCACCACTTGGTCGACCCGGCTGGCCGCGTCGATCACATCCAGGGTAATGCCCACATCCCAGTCGCCTTTGGCCGAGCCATCGCTGCGCTGGATGAACGGTTTGAGGCGCACATCGAAACCGAGGTTGCGCAAGATCTGCTGGAACTGCTGCTGTTTGCTGTCGCCACGGTCGATGGCATAGGCCACGGCCTCGACGATCTGGCCTTCGCGGCTGACATCAGCCCACAGGGCGGTGTAGTTGAAGTGGCAGCCGTGGGCCTGGCGTACGGTGTAGTAGAGGTTCTGCACATCGGCGAACAGCGCGATCTTTTTCACCTGGGAACCTCATTTTTGGCCTGGAGTGCTGGGGGGCTGCTGCGCAGCCCTTCGCGGGCACGCCCGCTCCCACAGGTATCGCGCGTACACCTGTGGGAGCGGGCGTGCCCGCGAAGGGGCGCAAAGCGACCCCGGAAATGCCAGCAGTATGCCAGACCTGTCAGACGTAAGAATCGTCGTCCGAGAAGAACCCACCGTCATCGCTGCCAAAACCACCGTCGGCGTATCCGCCCTGGTCACTGCCCCAGCCACCGTTGTCAGCCACTTGCTGCTGCCCGCCCTGGTCGTTCCAGCCACCACTGTCGCTGGCTGGCGCCGGCTCTTCCTTGATGACCTCGACCACTTCTTCCGGTTGCGAGTTGTGGTTGAACAGGCTGCTGATACCCTGCGCCAGCAGCACACCACCGGCCACACCGGCGGCGGTCTGCATAGCCCCGCCAAGGAAGCTGCTGGCCCCGCTGCGCGCAGGCGCGGCGCCATAGCCAGGCTGCGGCGCCTGAGGTTGGCCAAAACCAGGGGCCGACGGCTCGCGCCAGCCACCACCGGACGCTACAGGGGGCGCCGAAGGGCGCTGTGGCTGCACCGCCGGCGCTGCGTTGCGCCCACCCGAACCAAAGATGCTGGACAAGAAACCACCCCCGCCATTGCTCGGCGCACTGCTGGTGGCTTGTGCCGCCTGAGCCTGGGCACGGGCCTGCTGCAGCTCGGCTTCCAGCTGCTTGTTCTGTTCGTCGAGGCGCTTGATTGCGGCCTCCTGCACCAAAATCGCCTGGGCCATGTAGTAAGGCGCCGCCGGTTGCTGACGCACGTGCTGCTCGATGCACGCCTGGGCTTGCGCGTCACGCGGCTGGCTCGGGTCTTCGGCTTGCTTGAGGCGGCCGAACAGGCCGTCAATCAGGGTTTGTTCTTCAGTGTTCATGGGGCGACCTCGTGGGGTAGCGGGACATCGGACAGCGTCAAAGATGGGGCGTACAGGCGCGGGATTCAATCACTGCTGCGGTGAAACTTTTTTCAGCAAGTGACAGCCCCAGGCCTGCTTTGGGCTAAAGTTAGGCCCCTGTTTTTACTGCCATGCGATGTTGACTGATGAATCCGCTGAGCGTTTTGCGCGACTCCTTGTACTTCTTCCGCCGTCACCTGCCAAACATCCTGCAGCTGTGCCTGCCGCTGGTGGTGGTGGAAGCCCTGGTCACCCAATTGCTGTACCGGCAGCTGGGCGACCAGGCATCACCGGCCTACGGCATGCTGGTCAGCCTGTTGTTCTACCCGCTGTACAGCGCAGCCCTGATCCTGTACCTGGACACGCGCAGCAACGGCCAGGAAATCGCCAAGCGCGACCTGTTCGCCCGCGCCCTGCAGCTGTGGCCGCAACTGGCCCTGCTGATCCTGATCAGCTCGCTACTGATCATGGCCGGCCTTGCGCTGTTCATCTTCCCGGGGGTGTGGATCATGATCAACCTGGTGTTCGCCGAGTACCTGCTGGTGCTGCGCGGCCGGCCGGTGGTACAGGCGATGCGCGACAGCGCAAGCATGACCACCGGGCATTTCATGCGCATCATGATCTGCGTGGTAGGCGTGCTAGCACCGATCTGGCTGATCGACGGGCTGCTGCTGATGGCCTTCCCCGAGCCATCACCCGGGATGGAACTGGCCATGGACAGCCTCAGCGGCTTCCTGCAACTGTTCAGCACCGTGGTGCTGTATCGCCTGTTCATGTTGCTGGAAGGCGAAGCCAGCACCTGAGGCCACCGGGGAATGTTTTCGGCCTGCCGGGCTGCCCAGCCTTGGCGCCAGAGTGCACATCCTCAATGCTGTTCTAGGAGTGCACCATGAACGAAACCATTCAGGCCAGGTACGCCAGGTCTTTTCGCGGCAAGCTGTACATGCGCGCCGTCGACCGGGACATCCCACTACGCCTCAGCCGCAGTTCAGACAAGTTCAGCTGGGGCATTACCCCAGAGGATGACTGGTTGCAGGCGGGGGGAAGGCAGGACTCGCCGGTGATGGACTTTCATTACCACTCGCGGACCAACGATCGCCTGCACTACCGCATCAGCATGCCTGGGCGCCCGGAGACCAAGAAACTAGGGGTCAGCCGCAATGGTTATCTGGGCTTTTACTGGCATGCAGACGTTAGCGAATACTGGAAAATCGAGCCGCTGGCGCTGACAGATGAAGGCCTTGTCTGCCATCTGCGCGACCAGCGGGGCTACAGGGTCGGCGCCCTCACGGATACGCCGCACAGGAGTGGGGAGTGGGTAGCCTTGCTCAACGTCGAGGAAGGCGAAGTGATCACTTTCCTATTGAGGCAAGCAGATCAAGCTTCTCTGGCGGGTGCAATACGATGAATGGCACGACCACTGACACGTCGTGCCCAGCACATGATTTTTTCGGCCTGCCGCACTCGGTGCTGTGCATCAGCGCCCTCTCGGCTTGGCCCGCGCCGTAGCCTCGGCCACCAAAGGGTCGTCCGGCCAGTAATGCTTCGGATAGCGCCCTTTCAGGTCTTTCTTCACCTCGGCATAGGTCGTGCGCCAGAAGCTGGCCAGGTCCTGGGTCACCTGCACCGGCCGACGTGCCGGTGACAGCAGGTGCAGCTTGACCTGCTGCCGGCCGTTGGCGATGCGCGGGGTATCGGCAAGGCCGAACAGTTCTTGCAGACGCACGGCGAGAATCGGCGGGGTTTCGCTGTAATCCAGGCGGATGTTCGAGCCGGACGGCACGGCCAAATGCGCCGGAGCCTGTTCTTCCAGGCGTTGCGGCAGCGGCCAGGGCAGCAGGTTGCGCAGCATCGACGGCAAGTCCAGCGCGGCAAAGTGGCTGAGGCGCGATACTTTGCTCAGGTAAGGCTGTAACCAGTCTTCCAGGCTGGCCAGCAGCGCCTCGTCCCCCAGATCAGGCCATTCGCTGTGGCCATCCTTCTGCAGGTCGAGCTGACGCAGCAGCGCCACACGTGCCTGCCATTGCCGCAGTTCCGGCGTCCAGGTCAGCAGGTTCAAACCTTTGCGCCGGACCAGGCCAAGCAGCGCCCTGGCCCTGGCTTCGTCATCCAGCCCGGGCAGCGGCTCACGGCTGAGGACCAGTTCGCCAACCTTCACCTGACGCTCGGCGCGCAACACCTGCTCGCGCTCGTCCCAATCGAGGATATCGACCCTCTCGACCTGCTCGGCCAGTACACCCTCGAGCAACGCCGGATCGAATTCGGCTGCCAGATAGATCCGCTCCTCACGCTGCCCCTGGCGGCTACCCAGGTCGGCGATCACCAGCCATGGGCACTTCATCAATGCATCGACTTCGCCAAACAGGGCCGCACGGCCGTTGGCGAGCCGATACTCCGCCCCACCCGCCCGGCGCTGCTGGGCGACCCGGTCAGGGTAGGCCAGCGCCAGCAGGGCGCCCAGCCAGCGTGGGTGGTCCGGGTCGGCGACCGGCGCACCGACCTTGCCACGCAACAGGCCACGGTACTGCCGGGCCAGCTGACGAGCACGCTGCACACCCCCCTGGCCGCCACGCGCAGCCTTGCTCTCACCGCTGACCAGCGCAAGCCGGCTGTGCAAGTCGGCACCACCGCCACGCTGAATGTCCCGCTCCCCCAGCAGTGCAGCCACATCGCATGCCATCTGTGCCAGGCCCAGGTCCTGGCCGCGCAGCAACAAGTGCGCGATGCGTGGGTGAGCCGGCAGTTCGGCCATGGCCTGGCCATGTTCGCTGAGGGTGTCGCGGCTGCCCGGCTTGAAGGCGCTGAGTCGCGCCAACAGGTCCTGTGCCTGGGCGAACGCTGCAGCCGGTGGCTGGTCGAGCCAGCGCAACTGCTCGGGCGTTACACCCCAGCGCGCCAGCTGCAGGGCCAGCCCGGCCAGGTCGGCCTGGAGAATCTCGGCACTGCCATGGGCGGCCAGCTGGTCATGCTGGGCCTCGGACCAAAGGCGGTAGCACACGCCGGGCTCCAGGCGGCCGGCACGCCCCGCGCGCTGGGTGGCGCTGGCGCGGGAAATGCGCTGGGTGTCCAGGCGGGTCATGCCGCTGCCGGGGTCGAAGCGCGGCACCCGGGCCAGGCCTGCGTCGATCACCACGCGCACGCCATTGATGGTCAGGCTGGTTTCGGCGATGTTGGTGGCCAGCACCACCTTGCGCAGGCCCTTGGCCGGCGGGTCGATAGCGGCGCGCTGGGCATTGAGGTCGAGCTCGCCATGCAGCGGGCACAGCAGAATCTCGGGGCGCGTCCCCAGCGCCTCCTGAAGGCTTTGGTGAACCCGGCGGATCTCGGCTTGCCCAGGCAGGAACACCAGCACGCTGCCGGCCTGGTCAGCCAGCGCATGCAGCACGCAGTCCACCACCCGTGGCTCGATGAACTCGCCTGGCTGAAACGGCCGCCCCCAGCGGATATCCACCGGATGCATGCGGCCTTCGCTGCTGACCACCGGGGCATCGTCCAGCAACCGCGACAGGCGCTCGCCTTCCAGGGTGGCGGACATCAGCAGAATCTTCAGTGGCGGGTCGTCACGCAGCAACTCGCGGCCGTTAAGGCTCAGCGCAAGTGCGAGATCGGCATCCAGGCTGCGCTCGTGAAATTCGTCGAAGATCAGCAGGCCCACACCTTCCAGCGCCGGGTCGGCTTGCAGGCGGCGTGTGAGGATGCCTTCGGTCACCACTTCGATACGGGTTTTCGGCCCGACCTTGCTGTCCAGACGGATGCGGTAACCCACCGTTTCCCCAACCTGCTCGCCCAGCTCACTGGCCAGCCGTTCGGCCGCTGCCCGCGCAGCCAGGCGCCGTGGCTCGAGCATTAGGATGCTCTGCCCGGCCAGCCACGGTTCGTGCAGCAGCGCCAGTGGCACGCGGGTGGTCTTGCCAGCGCCAGGCGGCGCTTCAAGCACCACTTCGTCACGGTTTTCCAGAGCCTGGCGCAGGGCGGGCAAGGCAGCATCAATGGGTAATGAAATCATGGTGGTCCTCGAACAGTGTCGCGAGTATAACGGCGAACCCAGCCTGCTCTATCATGGTCTTAACATCAGGTGCAGGCGCTTCGCTTGTCCTGCTGAACACCTTTTCGGAGATTTACATGCGTATCTCGACCCGCGTCATCGGTGGCGCCCTCATCGCCACCCTGCTGACCCAACTGACGGCCTGCGGCACCATTTTCTACCCGGACCGGCGCGGCCAGATCGGCGGCAAGATCGACCCTGTGGTTGCCGCCATGGATGCCATTGGCATCCTGTTCTATGTAATCCCGGGGCTGATTGCCTTCGGTATCGACTTTGCCACCGGCGCCATCTACTACCCAGGTGGCCGCACTGCCCAGGTTGACCCGGCCAAACTGCAGGAAGCCGTCAGCCCCGATGGCAAGGTCGACAACCTGAAGTTGCAGGCCATTCTGGAAAGCGAACTGGGCCAGCGCCTGCCGCTGAACGACCCACGGCTGATCCAGCACCGCGGCAGCATCGAACAACTGGCCAGCCTGGGCCTGGTCCCGGCAGCCTGAGCCACAAGGACACTGACCACGGATGATCACTACCCCGGCTGAACACCAGCGCCTGCTCCGCCTGGCCACGCGCGCTTCACTGGCGGTGGCCGGCATCCTGGTGCTGAGCAAGGCGCTGGCCTGGTGGCTGAGCGGGTCGGTGAGCTTGCTGGCCGGGCTGACCGACTCGGCACTGGACGCCGTGGCCTCGTTCCTCAACCTGCTGGCGGTGCACTATGCCCTGCGCCCGGCCGACGACGATCACCGGTTCGGCCATGGCAAGGCCGAGGCCTTGGCCGGTATGGCGCAGGCGCTGTTCATCGGTGGCAGTGCGGTGCTAATCGGTGTACAGGCGGTCGAGCGCCTGTACACCCCGCAACCGCTGGGTGATACCTCCATCGGTATCGCGGTGATGCTGCTGTCGCTGGTGCTGACGGTCGCCCTGCTGGCGCTGCAGTACAAGGTCATCCGGCTCACCGGCTCCACTGCGGTACGGGCAGATTCCCTGCACTACCGTTCTGACTTGTTGCTCAACGGCAGCATTCTGCTGGCCCTGTTGCTGACGCGTTTTGGCTGGCCGCAGCTGGATGCGCTGTTCGGCCTGGGCATCGCCTTTTACATCCTCTGGAGCGCGTTGCAGATTGCCCGCGAAAGTACGGCCATCCTGATGGACAAGGCCTTACCCGGCGATGTTGGCGAGGACATGACCGCGCTGGTGCTGGCCGTTGCAGGCGTGAAAGGCGTGCATGACCTGCGCACGCGCGTGTCGGGCAACCAGTGGTTTGTGCAACTGCACCTGGAACTGCCGGGGCAACTGCCGCTGCATGAGGCGCATAGCTTGTGCGTGGAAGCCTCGCGGGTGATCCGCCAGCGTTACCCACAGGCAGACGTGATGGTGCACGCCGACCCGGTATGAGGTAATTAATCCCTACCCCTGCAGGGTTCAGTTGATGCTGTAACCCCGACCACTGAAACAGGCCCCCAGCGCCCGCTGGTAGTGGCTGAGCACAGTGGCCGCCGGTGCGTACGTCGCCGTCGCCGGGTCGAAGCCCGATTGGCTCACCGCCCAGCGATGGCACTGGTAGCGGTCCCGCTCCTGCTGTTCCTGACCCTGGCCATACATCGGATAGGCCACCACGTCATACCCGCCATTTGCCGGGGCCACCGGCACGGGCGACGGCACGCCGACCGGCGGGTTGACCACCACATATTCCTGGCTGTCTGCCAGGTACTGGTAATAGGTATCGGCCACCAGAAAGAACAGCGCACCACCCAACCACACTTCCCGCGCATAAGGCGGCAGGTAATTGACCCGCACGCCGTACGGCGGGGTCACCACGATGTAACTGCCCCCGTGCGGGCGGTACCAGTAACCCCCGGAGTAGAAATAGTCAGCGCCCCGGTAGGGTACTTTCCAGTAGCGGTCAGGAAAATGATCCACCGTGTGCCCTGGGCGATACTGCGGCCCAGGCCCCCAGCCATTGCCATGGCCATCCGGGCGCCCCTGCCAGTCGCCACCGGGCCGTTGCCCCGGGCCACCGGTTTGCCAGTGGTGATCATCACCGTGGCGGCGGGGGATGTCCTGGTAATACCCCTGGCGCGGCGGTTGGGTCTGGCGCACTTCGTCGCGCGAGTTGAGCGAGCGCCCCGGTTCACTCTCACCTTGCACCTGCTGGCCACGTTCACCGTGCCCCTCGCCGGGCCCTTCAGCCAAGGCCCCAAGGCTGATGCTCAAACCCAGTAAACCAACACCTGCCAACTGCCAGATGCGCGACGTCATGGTGTTCCTCTCGGTAGAAAAAACTGCAACCAACGCCAGTCTACCGTGCCCACCACACAGGCCAATTAAAATTCCCGACATGAAAAAAGGGAGGCCACAGGGCCTCCCTTCAGGAATTGTCGTCCGTGCTCGGCACTTGTGGCGCCGGCTCACCTCACACCGTCTTCTGGAGGGTGTGTAGCCCGGGGGCCTGCAGATCCTGTTGGATGGCTGGCCGCGACCGCCCGCCTAGGGCGCGTCGCCGTGGACTGATGTCCGGGCAGTGATTCTGGTGATAAAGATACCGGACGGGTTGCGACAGAGGATTGCGAAGATTGCTCAGATAAATAGCACTTGCGCAATTTTTCACCCTGGATTGATAATTCGCAGCAATCCGAACAGAAAAGGCAAATGCCATGAGCAAACTTGACCGCTACGACCTGAGCATCCTCGCCGAATTGCAGCGCGATGCGCGCATTTCCAACCAGGAACTGGCCGAACGCATCGGCCTGTCGCCATCGCCATGCTCGCGTCGGGTCAAGCAACTGGAGGACGACGGCTATATCTCGCGCCAGGTGGCCCTGCTCGACCGCAAGAAGCTGGGCCTGAGCCTGACCGCCTATGTGTTGATAGGTATGGACCGCCACACCCCGGAGCGCTTTGAAACATTCGAGGCCGCCATCCGCAACCTGCCACAGGTACTCGAGTGCAGCCTGGTCACCGGCATGGATGCCGACTATCAGTTGAAAGTGGTGGTGCCGGACATGGACCACTACCAGAAACTGCTTCTAGGCAGCCTGACCCGTATCGAAGGCGTCACCAGCGTGCGCTCGAGCTTCGTGCTCAACCAGGTGTTGGCCAGCACCGAGCTGCCATTGACCCACCTGCGTTAATTGCTTACCCAGCCGACGTATAATCGGACGCTCAACCCGCCTGGAGAACACCGATGGATCCCGCCGTATTCGAAGAATGGATGATGATCATCCTGGTCACCGTGTTGATCGGTTTCATGGGTTTCATCGTCTGGGACCTGGCAAAAAAGTCCAAGGCGGGTAAGTTCGGGACGCTGATCCTGTTCTTCGTGCTGGGCCTGGGGGTGCTGGCCTTCATCATCAAAAGCGTGGTGGTGGGGTTTCTGGAAGGCGTATAAAACATTTCAGGGCCATTCGCGGGCACGCCCGCTCTCACAGGTTGGGCGCTGCCTTCAAGTACTGCACCGTAACTTTGGGAGCGGGCGTGCCCGCGAACAGGCCCTGACCTGAACTAAAGCCTGGCAGGGACCTCCCGCCAGCAACCCTGCTCCAGCCCATCCAGCGCCCAGTCACCAATCCGCACGCGCACCAGGCGCAAGGTCGGCAAGCCCACTGCTGCCGTCATCCGCCGCACCTGGCGGTTACGCCCTTCGCGAATCACCAGCTCCAGCCAGCTGGTCGGCACGCTCTTGCGAAACCGTACCGGCGGGTTACGCGGCCACAGTTCGGGTTCTTCCAGGCGCCGCGCCTCAGCCGGCAAGGTCGGCCCATCGTTCAGCTCCACGCCATCACGCAAGCGCTGCAACTGCTCGTCACTCGGTTCACCCTCCACCTGCACCCAGTAGGTCTTGGCCAGCTTGTGCTTCGGATCGGCAATCCGCGCCTGCAACCCGCCATCGTTGGTCAGCAACAGCAAGCCTTCGCTGTCGCGATCCAGCCGCCCGGCCGGGTATACGCCCGGAATGTCGATGAAGTCCTTGAGCGTCGCGCGCCCTTCACCGTCGCTGAACTGGGTCAGCACGTCGAACGGTTTGTTGAACAGGATCAGGCGCGGCTCGGCGGGTGGCGCCTTGGCCTGGCGACGCGGGCCGGCGGCAGGCCGCGCCTGAGGGCGGCGCGGCTTGTTACGGGGTGGCAGTGACATGAATCCTCAGCGGAACGGCGGCTCATCGAAGCTCCGCAGTTTACGCGAGTGCAGCGAGTTGAGCTCGGTGCGCAGCAGGTCGAGGGCAGCAATGCCGATCTTCAGGTGCTGGCTGACCGCCCGGTTATAGAAGGCGTTGGCCGAACCTGGCAGTTTGATCTCGCTGTGCAGCGGCTTGTCGGACACGCACAGCAAGGTGCCGTAAGGCACGCGCAAACGGTAGCCCTGGGCAGCAATGGTGCCGCTTTCCATGTCCACCGCCACGGCACGCGACAGGTTGATCAGCGGGCGTTCCTGAGCCCAGCGCAGCTCCCAGTTGCGGTCGTCGTAGGTCAGCACGGTGCCGGTGCGCAGGCGCTTTTTCAACTGCTCGCCACGCTCGCCAGTGACCTGCGCGGCGGCCTCCTGCAAGGCCATTTGCACTTCGGCCAGGGCCGGGATCGGGATATTCGGCGGCACGACCCGGTCGAGAATGCCGTCACGGCGCATATAGGCGTGTGCCAGCACGTAGTCGCCGATGGTCTGCGACTGCCGCAGGCCGCCGCAGTGGCCGATCATCAGCCAGCAATGCGGGCGCAGCACGGCCAGGTGGTCGGTGATGTTCTTGGCGTTGGACGGTCCCACACCAATGTTGACCAAGGTAACGCCATCGCCGTCGGCGGCGATCAGGTGGTAAGCCGGCATCTGGTAGCGGTGCCAGACCACGCTGGCCACCAGGGCCTGGGTTTCGCCATGGTCCATGCCCTTTTCGATCACGACGTTGCCCGGCAGCACCATACGCATGAAGCGTGGGTCGTCACGCAGTTGTTCCAGGCCATGGCTGATGAACTGGTCGACATAGCGGTGGTAGTTGGTCAGCAGGATCCACGGCTGTACATGGCGCCAGTCGCTGCCGGTGTAGTGCACCAGGCGGCGTAGCGAGAAGTCGACGCGCGCGGCATCGAACAATGCCAGTGGCATGATTTCAGCACGGTCCCAGTCGTACAGGCCATCAGCGATGTTGTCGGTGGCCGCCGACAGGTCGGTGCTGGGGAACACCCGCGCCAACTGCGCAGCGGTAATGCCGCTGCCAGCCAATTCGTCGCCCTGGTCGACCACATAGGGGTAAGGGATGTTCTGCTCGCTGACGCCGACTTCTACCGTAACGGTGTAGTCATGCATCAGCGGGCGCAGTTGCTCCAGCAGGTAGCCACGGAACGCAGCGGGCTGGGTGACGGTGACGCTGTAGGTGCCGGCAACCTGGACCTTGGCATAGGCGCGGGTGGTGGCGGCGACTTCGCCATGGCTGTAGTAGGTCAGGCGCAGAGCCGGGTAGCGGAACAGGTCGCGCTCATCGGTATCGGGCTCGGTACGGTCCTTCAGGTAACGCTTCAGGGCCTGACTCAGGGCACCTGTGGCCTGTTCATGCAAGGCCGCCAGACGGTCGACGGCCTGTTCGGGGGTATCAACGACTACAAAAGCGTGGCTCACACTGTGCTTCCTGTCTGGACATGCATGTGATCCATCTTGCCTGCCTTCTTGGTTAAATACACCCCCATTGATCGGTGTTGGGTTCATTCGCGGGCAAGCCCGCTGCTACAGGGGCCAGGCAGGCGTAGCCCTTGTGACCAATGCCATCACATCCACACCTCGCGGCAGCGCCCCGTACACCCGGCCACCACCGGCCAGGCGGCTGCCGATAAACGCATCACTGACGTCTGCATTCCCGGCCTCCAGCAGCAGCTTGGCCTGCAACGCCAGGGCAATATCCTCGGTCAGCTGCCTCGCGCGGTACTGCATGTCACCGGTGTCGGCAAACGCCCCCTTGAGGTTGCCGATATGCGCCGCCAGTCGCGGGTCGCCATGCCCGTCACCCAGCTCGACAAACAGTGCATCGAGTACGCCCGGCTCCTTGGACAAGGCCCGCAGCACATCCAGGCACTGCACGTTGCCCGAGCCCTCCCAGGTCGAGTTGACCGGTGCCTCGCGGTACAGCCGTGGCAGAATGCTGTCTTCCACATAACCCGCGCCACCCAGGCATTCGGCGGCCTCGTTGATCATGGCCGGCGCACGTTTGCAGATCCAGTACTTGCCCACCGCCGTGACCAGCCGGGCAAAATGCGCCTGTTGCGGGTCGTCCAGTTGCTCCAGCGCCTGGCCCATGCGCAAGCTCAGGGCGAGCGCAGCCTCGCTTTCCAGGGCCAGGTCGGCCAGCACGTTCTGCATCAATGGCTGCTCGTTCAGCACCCGCCCGCCGACCTTGCGATGCGCGCAATGGTGAGCCGCCTGCGTCAACGCCTGGCGCATCAGCGCGCTGGAGCCGACCATGCAATCAAACCGGGTCATGGCGACCATCTCGATGATGGTCGGCACGCCGCGTCCCTCTTCGCCGATCATCCACGCCAGCGCACCGCGGAACTCCACCTCGCTGGAGGCGTTGGAGCTGTTGCCCAGCTTGTTTTTCAGGCGCTGGATATAGAACTGGTTGCGGTTGTCATCGGGGCGGTGGCGCGGCAGCAGGAAGCAGCTCAGGCCTTTTTCGGTTTGCGCCAAGGTCAGGAAAGCGTCGCACATCGGCGCCGAGCAGAACCACTTGTGGCCAACCAGCTCATAAGCCTGCCCCGGGCCCGGCGCACCGACCGGATAGGCCCGGGTAGTGTTGGCGCGCACATCGGTGCCGCCCTGCTTTTCGGTCATCGCCATGCCCAGGGTGACCCCGGCCTTGTGCCGGTCGCCAACGTTGCGCGGGTCATATTCGCAGGCAAGGATTTTCGGCAGCCAGTATTCAGCCAGCTCAGGCTGCAGGCGCAATGCCGGCACGGCGGCAAACGTCATGGTCAGCGGGCAGCCGGTGCCGGCCTCGGCCTGGCTGTGCAGGTAGGTCATCGAAGCCCGTGCAACATGGGCGCCAGCACGGGGCTCGGCCCATGGCAAAGAAGGCAGGCCATGTTCGACGGCGGTACGCATCAACTCATGGTAGGCCGGGTGGAACTCGACCAGATCGATGCGATGGCCATAGCGGTCGTGGCTGCTGAACTCGGGTTTGTGCGCGTTGGCCAGGAAGCCTGCCTGCATCAGCGGGCCGCCGGCCAGGGCACCATAGGCGTCGATCCGCGACTCGGCCCAGCCCGCGCCAAAACGCCTTGACCATTCTTGCAAGGGCAGGTCGAGGCGGTACAGGTTGGCACCGTCGAGCGGCGGCGGCTGGTTGGTGACTTCGTGGGTTTCAGCGTACTGGTGCAGGCTCATCGGGGGGCTCCTGGATCCGGGTAGGCTTGAGAGACCCAGTGAAGCACTGCTTGCGGGGTAGTCAAAGGGGTATTAATGACTAAACGTGTGATTGCTGGCGTGCGCGCGCGCGTAGGTGGCGGCAACGGTGAACGGCGGGTGGATATCGGCCAGCAGACCCGGCCCTTTCGCGGGTGAACCCGCTCCTACAACGACCTGTGCTGTGTTGGAGCGGGTTTACCCGCGAATACGGTGGTGGCGGCAACGGTGAACGGTGGGTGGATATTGGCCAGCAGATCCGGCCCTTTCGCGGGTGAACCCGCTCCTACAACGACCTGTGTGTAGGAGCGGGTTTACCCGCGAATACGGTGGTGGCGGCAACGGTGAACGGTGGGTGGATATTGGCCAGCAGACCCGGCCCTTTCGCGGGTGAACCCGCTCCTACAGCGAGCGCCGCGCCTGCAGCATGTGCGGGCTCATCTGCGCCTGCGAAATCGCCATGTTCAAACTCAACTCGAAGCGGCTACCCAGCCCGCGCGTCGATTCATGCGCCAATCTGGCCCCCAGCAACTCCCCCATCTGCCGGCAAATCGACAACCCAATCCCCAAACCGCCATACCGCCGGGTCATCGAACCATCGACCTGGAAGAACCGCTGGTACAGGGTCGACTGCTCCAGATCATCGAAACCGATACCGCTGTCGCTGACGGTAAAGGTCAACGCCAGATCATCCGGTCCCACCCGGCGGCCACGCACCTGGATCATCACACCGCCCTGATGGGTGAACTTCAAACCGTTGTCCACCAGGCAACCCAGGCAGTGCGCCAGTTTCTGCCCGTCACCGAGCAGCCCGTCCGGCAGGTCGGCCGGAATGTCCAGGCTCAGGTACAGGCCTTTGCCCAGCGCCTGCCCGGCATAACCGGCGCGCAAACCCTGCAACAGGGCGCGCAGGCTGAACGGTGCCGGCTGCGCCCGCAGGCGGCCGGCCTGCAATTCGGACAGGGTAAGAATGGCATCGACCATATCCATCATGCCTTGGGCAGACCCCACTGCCGTGTGATGGTACTGAGCCATTTCAGCCCCCATCGGCAGGGTGTGCATCAGCTCGAGCGAGCCAATCACCCCATTCATCGGGGTGCGCAGTTCATGAGTCACGCTGGCCAGGAACTCGTCCTTCAGGCGATTGCTCCTGGCCAGCTGCAGGTTCAGTTGCTCCAGCGTACGCCCAGTGTCGCGCAAGGTCTGTGCCTGCTGCTCGCGCAGGCTGTTGATGCGGTCGGCCAGTGCCAGCGACAGCAAGGCCACTTCCAAGGCCGAACCCAGCTGGCTGGCATACATGGTGATGAACACGTTCGGCAGGTAGCCCAGTACCATCAAGGTGTTGACCAGTCCGCCAAGCAGGAACGCCGTCCAGGCGATGATGAACCAGCGCGCCACTCGCAAGCCGCGCCACCAGGCATACAGGCCGGCGCTGAAGACGCTTATGGTGAACAGCAGCGCCAGCAGCGTGGCCATGCGCAGCGCAATGCCGTAAGGCATGCTCACCGCCAGTACCATGACCAGCGCCCCCCCCAGCATCAGCAGTTGCAACAGGCGATCGAAGCCACGGTTGAGGCTGCCCAGTTGCAGGAAGTGCCGGGCGAACTGGCAACCGAACAGCCCGGCTGCACCAATGAACAAAGGCGTGGAGGCGTTCGCCCACCAAGGGCTGTCTGGCCAGAAATAGGCTACACCGGCGCCGTTCACCGAGACCTGGTAAAGGCCGAACGACGCGATGTAAAGGATGTAATAGAGGTAGCTGACGTCACGCACGCTGAGGTAGATGAACAGGTTGTACACCAGCATCACCAGTAAAACACCGTAGATCATCCCCAGCACATACAGGCGCGTGGGCTGCTCTTCCAGGTAGGCTTCAGGGGACCATAACGCCAGCGGCGCTTGCACCGAACCCTGGCTGTGCAGCCGCAGGTACGCGGTGGTCACCTTGCCTGGCGGCAGTTGCAGTTCGAACAAGTAGTTGTTCTGCCGGATCTGCCGGCTGTCGTAGGGCAAGGCATCGCCGGTGCGCTGCGCCAGGCGGTACAGGCCGCTGCTGTCAGGCAAATACAGTTCGAGGTGATCCAGCGGCGGGTAGGCCAACTCCAGCAGCCATGACCGCGGGGCAGCGTTGGGCGCGGCAGTGGGGCGCAGTTCGACCTTGAGCCAGAACACCGAGGTGGAGTAACCGGCGTTCAGCACATCCTCATGGTGGGGCTGAAAGTGTTTGGCGAAACCGGGGGCACTGACCTGAGCGATGCTGGCATTGCCATCGGGGTCTTCATAAACCTGCATGGCCTTGCCCAGTGGAAGATGCCGGGTAGCGTCGTCGAAATCGACCGCTCCGGCCAGCACGGGCAGCAAACCCAGAAGCACAATCAGCAAATAGCGCATACAGCCCCAGCATGGCCTGTCCGGTCGCGTCGCGGTAGCCTCCCATCCGTTTGAGACGACGTGATCCTGCAGAACCCGTTTGTCGAGTTATCCGAGCACTCTAGCATAGCCTCACAACCTGGCAATCGGCCACATAAAAACACAAAGAAAAGGCTCTAAATCAATGCTTTCAATAGAAAACCAATCAGCAACCTGACCGATCGATCAGTAAAACTCGTTTGTCGGACGATCCGCCCAAACAGGTTTGGTGGTAAGCTCGCCGACCATGAATACCTACAGCTCCCGCCCCGTTGTCCTCTGTCTCTCCGGCCACGACCCCAGTGGCGGCGCCGGCTTGCAGGCAGATATCGAAGCCCTGATCGCCCAAGGCTGCCACGCTGCACCTGCAGTGACCGCCCTGACCGTACAGGATACCGTCAACGTTTCCGACTTCCGCGTGCTCGACCGCGAGTGGGTGCTGGCCCAGGCCAACGCCGTGCTGGCCGACTCCACGGTGGCCGCCGTCAAGTTGGGCATGCTCGGCTCGATCGAGATGGTCGACACCGTCGCCGAACTGCTGGCCGCCCACCCTCACCTGCCGCTGGTCTGCGACCCGGTACTGCGTGCCGGTGGCGGTGGCCGCCTGGGCAAGGACGAAGTGGGCTACGCCCTGCGTGAACGGTTGCTGCCGCTGGCGACCATCGCCACGCCGAACCTGCCCGAAGCACGCATCCTCGCCGAACTGCCCGAGGGCACCGCTGACGAATGTGCCGAGAAACTGTTGCCGTTCTGTAGACACCTGCTGATTACCGGCGGTCACGGCGACGAAGACGAAATCCACAACCGCCTGTACACCCAGGACGGCCAGCACTTCACCTGGACTTGCCAGCGCCTGCCGGGCAGCTACCATGGCTCGGGCTGCACCCTGGCCAGTGCACTGGCTGGCCGCCTGGCGCTCGGCGAGCAGCTGGAAAGCGCCGTGCGCACCGCCCTGGACTACACCTGGCGCACCCTGCGGGACGCCGAGCAACTGGGCAAAGGCCAATACGTGCCGCGCCGCCTGCCCCTGGACTTCTGCTCCTGATACGAGGCCTTCAATGAAGCTACGCGGTCTGTATGCCATCACCGACAGCCAGCTGCTCGCCGGCCGTTTCCTGTCCCATGTCGAGGCGGCCCTGGAAGGCGGCGTGTGTCTGCTGCAGTACCGCGACAAGAGCGACGATGCGGCGCGCCGCCTGCGTGAAGCCGAAGGGCTGATGAAGCTCTGCGAGCGTTACGGCACCCAGTTGCTGATCAACGACGACGCCGAACTGGCCGCCCGCCTGGGTGTCGGCGTGCACCTGGGCCAGACCGACGGCCCGCTGACCCCGGCCCGCGCACTGCTCGGCCGTCAGGCAATCATCGGCTCCACCTGCCACGCCAGCCTCGAACTGGCCGCCCAGGCTGCCAGCGAAGGCGCCAGCTACGTGGCCTTTGGCCGCTTCTTCAATTCTGTCACCAAGCCGGGCGCGCCCGCTGCCAACGTCGGCCTGCTCGAGCAGGCCCGCGCCCAGGTGAAACTGCCGATCGCCGTGATCGGCGGCATCACCCTCGACAACGCCGCCCCGTTGGTCGCCCACGGCGTCGACCTGCTGGCGGTGATCCACGGCTTGTTCGGTGCCGACAGCGCGCAGGAAGTCACCCGCCGCGCCCGCGCCTTCAACGCCTTGTTCGCATCCTGATTCGAGAGATACTTCCATGTCCCGTTCCGAAGCCCTGTTCGCCCAAGCCCAGAAGCACATCCCTGGCGGCGTCAACTCGCCAGTCCGCGCTTTCAAGAGCGTTGGCGGCACGCCGCTGTTCTTCAAGCATGCCGAAGGCGCCTATGTCGTTGACGAGGACGACAAACGCTACGTCGACTACGTCGGCTCCTGGGGCCCGATGATCCTCGGCCACGGCCACCCGGACGTGCTGGACTCGGTACGCAGGCAGCTGGAGCACGGCCTGTCCTACGGCGCGCCGACCGCCATGGAAACCGAGATGGCCGACCTGGTCTGCTCGATCGTACCGTCGATGGAAATGGTGCGCATGGTCAGCTCGGGCACTGAAGCCACCATGAGCGCCATCCGTCTGGCCCGTGGCTACACTGGCCGTGACGCCATCATCAAGTTCGAAGGCTGCTACCACGGCCACTCCGACAGCCTGCTGGTAAAGGCCGGCTCCGGCTTGCTGACCCAAGGCGTGCCAAGCTCGGCAGGCGTGCCAGCGGACTTCGCCAAGCACACCCTGACCCTGCCGTTCAACGACATCGCCGCCGTCGAGAAGACCCTGGCCGAAGTTGGCCAGACCGTGGCCTGCATCATCGTGGAGCCAGTGGCCGGCAACATGAACTGCGTACCACCGGCACCGGGCTTCCTCGAGGGCCTGCGCGAGCAATGCGACAAGCATGGCGTGGTGCTGATCTTCGACGAAGTGATGACCGGTTTCCGCGTCTCGCTCGGCGGCGCCCAGGGCCATTACGGCATCAAGCCGGACCTGTCGACCTTCGGCAAGATCGTCGGTGGCGGCATGCCGGTCGGCTGCTTCGGCGGCAAGCGTGAAATCATGGGCTGCATCGCCCCGCTCGGCCCGGTCTACCAGGCCGGCACCCTGTCGGGCAACCCGCTGGCCATGGCCGCCGGCCTGACCACCCTCAAGCTGATCAGCCGCCCAGGCTTCCACGCCGAGCTGACCGACTACACCAGCCGCATGCTTGACGGCCTGCAGCAACGCGCCGATGCCGCTGGCGTGCCATTCGTCACCACCCAGGCCGGTGCCATGTTCGGCCTGTACTTCAGCGGCGCCGACGATATCGTCACCTTCGAAGACGTGATGGCCAGCGATGCCGAGCGCTTCAAGCGCTTCTTCCACCTGATGCTCGACGGTGGCGTGTACCTGGCACCGAGCGCATTCGAAGCGGGCTTCACCTCCATCGCCCATGGCGACAAGGAGCTGCAGATCACCCTGGATGCGGCTGAGAAAGCCTTTGCCGCCCTGAAGTGATGGCCAGCCTGTACCGGCCTCTTCGTGAGCCAACCCACTCCTACACTCATGAAAGCGACACCCCCTTGTAGGAGCGGGTTCACCCGCGAAGAGGCCGGCACAGGCAATAATTACGCACACACAATCAGCTGACTTCCCCAACCAAGCAGAAATTCGAGTAAAACTTTGTAAGGTTGGCGCTGCTTATCCCATAATGTGCCACCAGAGACATTGGCCGCAGCTTTGCAGAGGTAAGTCGATCCCCATGAACCGCACCGGCCGCGCCCTGACCCTGGGCTGCCTGTTGCTTCTTCAGCCCCTGCTGGCCCTGGCGGAGGGCGGTAACTCGTTGCTGATTCCGGCGACGGGCCGCTGCACCTTGAACGTTCAGCCTGAAGACCTGGCAAACGCCCTCAAGGCCTGCGAGCAGACGGCGACTGCGGGGGATGCCCAGGCGCAATTCGAACTGGGCGAGTATTACTACACGCAAACGCCAAAAAACCTGGGCAAAGCCCTGGACTGGTTCCAGAAGGCATCGCTGCAGGGCCAAGCCGACGCCCAATATCGTCTGGGTGCCATGTTCTTCCATGGCGAAGGGGTCAAGGCCAACAACGTGCAGGCCTACATCCTGCTGAAAATGGCTGCGGTCAATGGCGCCGAAGATGCGCTGGACATGGCCGACGAAGTGACCGAGCAAATGCCCCGCGACGAACTGGAGCATGCCACCCAGGTGCTCGGCCAGATTTTCCGCAAGTACCTGCTCGAACTGCAGAACGCCGAAGGGCGCACGCCGTTCTCGCCGCTTCCCTGAAGGTCACTTTTCCGGCATTGGCATCGGGAACGGCATCACATTGCCGCCGCCCTTGGCCTCGCTGATCTTCGCCGTGCCCAGGCGCTCCACCTCATCGATGCGCACAATCGAGTGCACCGGCACGAAACTGCGGACCACTCCGTCGAACTGGCTCTTGAGCTTCTCCTCACTCGGGTCCACGACCAGTTGCGAGCGCTCGCCGAACACGAACTCCTCGATTTCCAGAAAGCCCCACAGGTCACTCTGGTAGATCTGCTTGGCGTACATCTCGAAGACCTGACCCTGGTTCAGGAAGATCACTTTATAGATGGCGGGTTCGCGTTTGCTCATGTTTGGCCAGATAACACATGCGTAAGAAAAGACGGGGATCATACCTGCACCGCCCCCTTCGCGGGCAAGCCCCACAGGTATTGCACCCACCTTCAAACCCGTGCAGTACCTGTGGGAGCGGGCATGCCCGCGAAGAGGCCAGAACAGGCACTATATACCTTGAGCCAACCCTTGATCGTTTCAGTGCTTTCGCCACTGCCATTCAAGGGTTATTCTTGAGTTCAACTCCATCGCCGTCGAGCGGCTAAAAACGACCTTGAACGCACCCATAGAACCCCATCGTTTCATCCTCGAACCTTTCGAGGCCCACCGTTTCGCCAACTTGTGCGGCCAGTTCGACGAGCACCTGCGCCTGATCGAACAGCGCCTGGCCATCGAGATCCGCAACCGCGGCAATCAGTTCGAACTGATCGGCGAACCCAGGACCACCTCCGCTGCCGAACAGCTGTTGCGCCGTCTCTATCGCGAGACCAAGGCCACCGACCTGTCACCGGAAACCGTGCACCTGTACCTGCAGGAGTCGGCTGTCGAGAACATCGACAACCCGGCCGTCAACGAGGTCAGCGTGTCGCTGCGCACGCGCAAAGGCAACATCCGCCCGCGCGGGCTCAACCAGCAGCGCTACGTCAAGGAAATCCTGGCCAACGACATCAATTTCGGCATCGGCCCGGCCGGTACCGGCAAGACCTACCTGGCCGTAGCCTGCGCCGTGGACGCGCTGGAACGCGAACAGGTGCGCCGCATCCTGCTGGTGCGCCCGGCGGTCGAGGCGGGTGAGAAGCTCGGTTTCCTGCCCGGCGACCTGGCACAGAAAATCGACCCGTACCTGCGCCCGCTGTACGACGCCCTGTACGAAATGCTCGGCTTCGAACACGTGGCCAAGCTGATCGAACGCCAGGTGATCGAAATCGCCCCTCTGGCCTACATGCGTGGCCGCACCCTGAACAACAGCTTCATCATCCTCGACGAAAGCCAGAACACCACGCTCGAGCAGATGAAGATGTTCCTGACCCGCATCGGTTTCGGCTCTACTGCGGTGATCACCGGTGACATAACCCAGGTCGACCTGCCCCGTGGCACCAAGTCGGGCCTGGCGCACGTCATCGAGGTGCTGAAGGACGTTCCGGGGATCAGCTTTACCCATTTCCAACCCAAGGATGTGGTTCGTCACCCACTGGTTCAGCGTATCGTCGAAGCCTACGACCGCTTCGAAGCCCGCCAGCCCAAGCCCGAGGCGCCCGGCAAAGATGCTTGAACTTGATATCCAACGGGCCACGGATGCTGCCACTCCAGAAGACGCCGCCTTGCGCCGCTGGTGCGAATTGGCGTTGCGCCAGCGCAGCGCCGACTCGGAAATGACCATTCGCCTGGTCGACGAAGCCGAAGGCCGCGAGCTGAACCACACCTACCGGCACAAGGACTACGCGACCAATGTGTTGTCGTTCCCGGCCGATGTGCCCGATGACCTGCTCGATATCCCGCTGCTGGGCGACCTGGTCATCTGTGTAGCGGTGGTCGAGCGCGAAGCGGCCGAACAAGGCAAATCGCTGGAAGCCCACTGGGCGCACCTGGTCATCCACGGTTGCCTGCACTTGCTCGGCTATGACCACATCGAGGATGAGGAAGCCGAGGAAATGGAAAGCCTGGAACGGGAATTGCTGGCAGAACTGGGTCACCCCGACCCGTATGCCGATGATGAAACCGACACAATCACACACTGATACACGAAGGATCACGAGAACCGCCATGAGCGAAGATCGATCGAGCAACGGGCAGAAGTCCTGGCTGGGTAAACTGACCCAGGCTTTTGCCCATGAGCCGAAAAACCGCCAGGAGCTGCTTGAGCTGCTGCGCGAAGCCCATCAGAACAAATTGCTGGACAGCGAAGCGCTGACCATCGTCGAAGGCGCCATTCAGGTAGCCGACCTGCAGGTTCGCGACATCATGGTGCCGCGCTCGCAGATGAACAGCATCAAGGCCGGCCAGTCGCCTCGCGAGTTCCTGCCGGCGGTGATCGACGCCGCGCACTCGCGCTACCCGGTAATCGGCGAAAGCCATGACGATGTGCTCGGGATCCTGCTCGCCAAAGACTTGCTGCCGTTGATCCTCAAGGAGAACGGCGACAGCTTCAACATCAAGGACCTGCTGCGCCCGGCCACCTTCGTGCCCGAGTCCAAGCGCCTGAACGTGCTGCTGCGTGAATTCCGCGCCAACCACAACCACATGGCCATCGTCATCGACGAATATGGCGGCGTGGCGGGCCTGGTCACCATCGAGGACGTGCTGGAGCAGATCGTCGGCGATATCGAAGACGAGCACGACGTCGAGGAAGACAGCTACATCAAACCACTGCCCAGCGGTGATTTTTTGGTCAAAGCGCTTACCCCGATCGAGAACTTCAACGAGTTCTTCGACAGCGAGTTCTCCGATGACGAGTTCGACACGGTCGGCGGCCTGGTGATGAGCGCCTTTGGCCACCTGCCCAAGCGCAACGAAACCACTGAGATCGGGTCTTACAAGTTCCGTATTCTCAACGCCGACAGCCGGCGGATACACTTGCTGCGCCTGACCCCGATCACCCGTTAAGGACAAACATGCGTTGGATCACCCGCCCCGGCTGGCCCGGTAACCTGCTGGCCCTGGCGGCCGGTGCTTCCACCCTCCTGGCCCTGGCGCCGTTCGACATCTGGCCGTTGGCGGTGCTGTCCATCGCGGTGCTCTACCTTGGCCTGCGCGAGCTCAGCCCGCGCCAGGCCATGTGGCGTGGCTGGTGGTTTGGGTTTGGCCTGTATGGCGCCGGCACCTGGTGGATCTACGTCAGCATGAACACCTACGGCGGCGCCTCGCCGCTGCTGGCAATCGTGTTGTTGCTGGTGTTCTTCGCCGCACTGGCCTGGTTCTTCGCCCTGCCCACCTGGCTGTGGGCGCGCTGGCTACGGCGCAACGAAGCACCACTGGCCGACGCCCTGTGCTTCGCCGCCCTCTGGCTACTGCAAGAGGCCTTCCGCGGCTGGTTCCTGACCGGTTTCCCCTGGCTCTACGCCGGCTATAGCCAGCTGGACGGCCCGTTGGCCGGCCTTGCGCCGCTGGGCGGGGTATGGCTGATTTCCTTCAGCCTCGCCCTCACCGCCGCCCTGCTGTGCAACCTGCACCGCCTGCGCACCCGCCCCTCGTTCCTGGCCGTGGCCAGCGTGCTGTTGCTGGCCCCCTGGGTGCTGGGCCTGGCGCTCAAGGGCCATGCCTGGACCATTCCGGCAGGCGATCCGCTGAAAGTGGCGGCGATCCAGGGCAACGTCGAGCAGGACCTGAAATGGGACCCTGCGCACATCGACGCGCAACTGGCGCTATACCGCGACCTGAGCTTCAGCTCCAGGCCGGTGGACCTGCTGGTGTGGCCGGAAACCGCCGTTCCGGTGCTCAAGGACCAGGCCCAGGGCTACATCGACGTGATGGGCCGCTTCGCCGCCGAGCGCCACTCGGCGCTGATCACGGGCGTGCCGGTGCGCGAAGAAGTGCACCACCAGCGCCGCTACTACAACGGCATCACCGTCACTGGCGAAGGCGATGGCACCTACCTCAAGCAGAAGCTGGTGCCATTTGGCGAGTATGTGCCGCTGCAAGACGTGCTGCGTGGGGCCATCGAGTTCTTCAACCTGCCCATGTCCGACTTCGCCCGCGGTCCGGAAGACCAGCCGCTGCTGCAGGCCAAGGGCTACCAGATTGCGCCTTACATCTGCTACGAGGTGGTCTACCCCGAGTTCGCCGCCGGCCTGGCTGCGCGTAGCGACCTGCTGCTGACCATCAGCAACGACACCTGGTTCGGCAAATCGATCGGCCCCTTGCAGCACCTGCAGATGGCGCAGATGCGCGCGCTGGAAGCCGGCCGCTGGATGATCCGCGCCACCAACAACGGCGTGACCGCGCTGATCGACCCGTTTGGCCGCATTACCACGCAGATTCCGCAGTTCCAGCAGGCCGTGCTGTATGGCGAGGTGGTGCCGATGCAGCAGCTGACGCCTTACCTGCAATGGCGCTCATGGCCGCTGGCAATTGTCTGTGCATTGCTGCTGGGCTGGGCGTTGCTGGCAGGGCGTATTGCAAAAACCGTCTGATTGGCGATACGCGACCACTGTAGGAGCGGGTTTACCCGCGAATACGGTAGTCGCGGCAACGGTGAACGGCGGGTGGAGATTGGCCAGCGGGGCTGGCCCTTTCGCGGGTAAACCCGCTCCTACAGGCGACTGTGTAAGCCGGTGAATCAGTAGAACACCCGATACCCCACCAACCCCACCACTTCATTGAACAACTGCCCGCTCTGCCACATCGCCCGGCTCTCTGGCAGCAGCCCGCCAAACGGCCGCGCATGATCGCGCCCAAGGAACCCCACCGGCGCCGGCACCACCTCGAACCCCGCCTGTTCAAAACTCCAGCGTGAGCGCTGCATGTGCCAGGCCTGGGTCACCAGCACCACCCGGCGAAACCCCAAAGGCTGCAGCACCTTGGCCGTCAGCTGAGCATTTTCCCAGGTCGTGCGGCTGGCCTCTTCGCGCCATTTCACCTCGACAGCGAAATCTTCATGCAGGCGCTCCGCCATCAGCCTCGCCTCGCTGGGCGGCGTGCCGTAATGCAACCCACCACTGGTCAACACTGGCAGGCCCGAGGCTTTGGCCAGTCGCGCGGCAAAGCGCATACGTTCCAGTGCCGTGGCCGTGGGCTGGTCACCGCCACCCCAGGCCGGGTCCCCGCGCTCGCGCCCGGCGCCCAGCACCACAATGGCATCCGCCCGGCTCGCCAGGCCGGCCCAGTCGCTCACGGCCAGCGGCGGCTCACTTTCCAGCACACGGGCGGTTTCCTGCACCACCAGCGGCAGGCTCATCAACCACAGGCCACCCAGCCCTACGGTAAAGCAAAGCGCCGCCAACCGGGGCCGCCGCGTACGCAGCCACCATGCCGCAAGCAGCAGCAAGAACAGCACGCCCGGCGGCATCAGCCATTGTTTGATGAAGAATCGGATCGGCATCGGCCACACCTCCTTGGCAGGCGTGCAGCCTAGAAGGATCGACGCCGGTCAACAAGTGCTTACCGGCGTCGATCTTGAGTTGTGTGATAGTGAAGAACCGGCGCGCGATAGCCTGCGCCTGGCGTCCTGAACGGCTAGCGATGTGGCAGCGTCCTGGATCTCGCCGTACTGGCGGGGCGTTTCTTGTCCTTGAGCCAGATGATCTTGGCCGATGTCGGCTCCGCTTGTGGGTAACTGCCGACAGGGGCATTGTGGCGCTCCGGAAGGGATTCCAGGTAGGCCTTGATCACTTCGAACTCTGCGTGGCTCAGGCCACGCAACTCAAGCTCAGCTGGCATCTCGTCGCGCAATCGCACCGAGGTCCTGGCCGTTTCCAGTGCCAGGCCAAGCCGGTCGATCAGGCGCTCGTAAAGCTCCGGTCTGATTGCGGGTAGCTGCGTCTCTCCCATCCGTTCACCTCATTGAAGGTAAGAATATCTCCCCCCACACCTGAGCTTAGCGTCGTTGCAAAAAGCAGCCGTGCGCCGCGACCAGCGGGCATTCGCAACGAAGGTTTCCCACGATGCGCGGCGCTGCTGTATGCTACGGCGTTCACTCTAAACGACACCGGAGTGCCGGACGCAGCGAGGTTCCGCTGCCTGGAACAAGGTCTCTTCTCTCTCAGCCAAAAGTAGCCATGCACGAACAATACACGCCCCGTGATATCGAAGCCGCCGCCCAGAAGTTCTGGGACGAGCAACAATCGTTCGCTGTTACCGAACAGCCAGGCAAAGACACCTACTATTGCCTATCGATGTTCCCGTACCCGAGCGGCAAGCTACACATGGGCCACGTGCGCAACTACACCATCGGTGACGTGATTGCCCGCTACCAGCGCATGCTGGGCAAGAACGTCCTGCAGCCGATGGGCTGGGACGCTTTCGGCATGCCCGCGGAAAACGCGGCGATGAAAAACAACGTCGCCCCGGCCAAGTGGACGTACGAAAACATCGACTACATGAAGACCCAGCTCAAGAGCCTGGGCCTGGCCATCGACTGGGCACGTGAAGTCACCACCTGCAAACCCGACTACTACCGTTGGGAGCAGTGGCTGTTCACCCGCCTGTTCGAAAAAGGCATCATCTACCGCAAGAACGGTACCGTGAACTGGGACCCGGCGGACCAGACCGTACTGGCCAACGAACAAGTCATCGACGGCCGTGGCTGGCGTTCGGGCGCGCTGATCGAGAAGCGCGAAATCCCGATGTACTACTTCCGCATCACCGATTACGCCGACGAGCTGCTGGAGAGCCTCGACGAGCTGCCGGGCTGGCCTGAGCAGGTCAAGACCATGCAGCGCAACTGGATCGGCAAATCGCGCGGCATGGAAGTCCAGTTCCCGTACGACCAGGCCAGCATCGGCCACGAAGGCACCCTCAAGGTCTTCACCACCCGTCCGGACACGCTGATGGGCGCCACCTATGTCGCCGTCGCCGCCGAGCACCCGCTGGCCACCCAGGCTGCGCAGGGCAACCCGGCGCTGCAGGCGTTCATCGATGAGTGCAAGAGCGGCAGCGTTGCCGAAGCCGACATGGCCACTCAGGAGAAGAAAGGCATGGCCACTTCCCTGCTGGTCGAGCACCCGCTCACTGGCGAGAAGCTGCCAGTATGGGTCGCCAACTACGTGCTGATGCACTACGGTGATGGCGCGGTAATGGCCGTGCCGGCCCACGACGAGCGCGACTTCGAGTTCGCCCACAAGTACAACCTGCCGGTCAAGGCCGTGGTGCGCACCAGCGCTGGCGATGAAGTCGGCAGCGAGTGGCAGGCCGCCTATGGCGAGCACGGCCAGCTGATCAACTCCGCAGAGTTCGACGGCCTGGACTTTGCTGGCGCCTTCGACGCCATCGAAGCGGCCCTGATCCGCAAGGAACTGGGCAAATCGCGTACCCAGTTCCGCCTGCGCGACTGGGGTATCAGCCGCCAGCGCTACTGGGGCTGCCCGATCCCGATCATCCACTGCCCGTCCTGCGGCGACGTCCCGGTGCCGGAAGACCAGCTGCCGGTCACCCTGCCGGAGAACGTGGTGCCGGACGGCGCCGGTTCGCCGCTGGCGCGCATGCCTGAATTCTACGAATGCAGCTGCCCGAAATGCGGTACTCCGGCCAAGCGCGAAACCGACACCATGGACACCTTCGTCGAGTCGTCCTGGTACTTCGCCCGCTACGCCTCGCCAAACTACGACAAAGGCCTGGTCGACCCCAAAGCCGCCAACCACTGGCTGCCGGTAGATCAGTACATCGGCGGTATCGAACACGCGATCCTGCACCTGCTGTACGCGCGCTTCTTCCACAAGCTGATGCGTGACGAAGGCCTGGTCACCTCGAACGAGCCATTCAAGAACCTGCTGACCCAGGGCATGGTGGTCGCCGAGACCTACTACCGCGTTGCCAGCAACGGCGGCAAGGACTGGTTCAACCCGGCCGATGTCGAAATCGAGCGTGATGCCAAAGCCAAGATCATTGGCGCCCGCCTGAAGACCGACGGCTTGCCGGTGGAAATCGGTGGCACCGAGAAAATGTCGAAGTCGAAAAACAACGGCGTCGACCCGCAGTCCATGATCGAAGCCTACGGCGCCGACACCTGCCGCCTGTTCATGATGTTCGCCTCGCCGCCCGACATGAGCCTGGAATGGTCCGACTCCGGCGTCGAAGGTGCCAGCCGCTTCCTGCGCCGTGTCTGGCGTCTGGCTCAGGCTCACGTCAGCCAGGGCCTGCCAGGCAAGCTGGATGTTGCCGCCTTGGACGACGCGCAAAAGGTCATCCGCCGCGCCATTCACGCTGCCATCAAGCAGGCCAGCACCGACGTGGGCCAGTTCCACAAGTTCAATACCGCCATCGCCCAGGTGATGACCGTGATGAACGTGCTGGAAAAGGCCCCGCAAGCCACCGAACAGGACCGCGCCCTGCTGCAGGAAGGCCTGGAAGCCGTCACCCTGCTGCTGGCGCCGATCACTCCGCACATCTCTCACGCGCTGTGGCAGCACCTGGGCCACGCAGGCTCGGTGATCGATGCCGCCTGGCCAAGCGTCGACGAACAGGCGCTGGTGCAGGACTCCATTACCTTGGTGGTTCAGGTCAACGGTAAACTGCGCGGCCAGGTCGAGATGCCTGCCGCTGCCAGCCGCGAAGAAGTCGAAGGCGCTGCCCGCAGCAACGAGAATGTCCTGCGCTTCATCGATGGCCTGACCATCCGCAAGGTCATCGTGGTACCGGGCAAGCTGGTCAACATCGTCGCCAACTGATGAAAACGCCCACCCGCATCGATTGCGGGTGGGCGGAACAGGCCCAAAAGGGAGCAACAACATGATCAAACGCAATTTGCTGGTAATCGGCCTGGCGGTCATGCTCAGCGCCTGCGGTTTCCAGCTGCGCGGCACCGGCGCCACCGAGCTGAGCGTGAAGGAAATGGACGTCAGCGCGCGCAATGCCTATGGCCCGACCGTGCTCCAGCTGCGTGAAGTGCTGGAACGTAGCGGCGTCAACGTGCACGCCGGCGCACCGTATCGCCTGGTGCTGACCAACGAACAGGAGCGCGAGCGCTCGGCGACCTACAACAGCGGCAACCGTACCGCCGAGTACGAGCTGACCACCAAGCTGGACTACAGCATCCTGGGCCTGAACAACCTGGAGCTGATGAGCGACAAGCTGGAGGTGCGCAAGGTCTACGTGCGTGACGGCTCGAACATCACCGGCTCCGAGCAGGAAGCCAAACGCGCCCGCGAAGAAATGCGCCGCGACCTGGTCAACGCCATGGTCGTACGTTTGCAGATGCTGTCCCCGTCCCAACTGGATGAGCTGCAGCGTAAAGCCGACGAGCGCGCCCAAGCCGAAGCTGCCGCGCTGGAGGCTGCCCGCCGCCAGCAAGCCGAGACGCCTCAGCAATCGCCACTGGAAGTACCGGGCAACTAAGCCCGCGAGGGGCGCCCTCGGGCGCCCCGCCTGTTCCCCATGAAACTCGCCCCCGCCCAACTCAACAAGCACCTGCAAGGCGCCCTGGCACCGGTCTACGTGGTCAGTGGCGACGACCCGCTGCTGTGCCAGGAAGCTGCCGACGCCATCCGCAATGCCGCGCGTCAGCAAGGTTTCGATGAACGCCAGGTATTCAGTGCCGACGCCAACTTCGACTGGGGCACCCTGCTCCAGGCCGGTGCAAGCCTGTCGCTGTTCGCCCAGCGCCGCCTGCTGGAACTGCGCCTGCCCTCGGGCAAGCCCGGTGACAAGGGTGCCGCTGCGCTGATGGAATACTGCGCCAACCCCGCCGAAGACACGCTGCTGCTGATCAGCCTGCCCAAGCTCGACAGCAGTGCGCAGAAGACCAAGTGGGGCAAGGCATTGATCGAAGGCGCTCATTGCCAGTTCATCCAGATCTGGCCGGTGGATGTGCACCAGCTCCCGCAGTGGATCAACCAGCGCCTTCAACAGGCCGGCCTGTCAGCCCAGCGTGATGCCGTCGACCTGATTGCCGCGCGCGTGGAAGGCAACCTGCTGGCAGCCGCGCAGGAAATCGAAAAACTCAAGCTGCTGGCCGAAGGCAGCCAGATCACCGTGGAAACCGTGCAGGCTGCCGTCGCCGACAGTGCCCGCTTCGATGTCTTCGGCCTGGTCGATGCCATTCTCAACGGCGAGGCGGCGCATGCCCTGCGCATGCTCGAAGGCTTGCGCGGTGAAGGTGTGGAGCCGCCAGTCATCCTCTGGGCGTTGGCCCGTGAGCTGCGCCAACTGGCGGGGCTAGCCCAGCAGTTCAGCCAAGGCGTGCCATTGGACAAAGCGTTCAGCCAGGCCCGCCCGCCCATCTGGGACAAACGCCGACCGCTGGTCAGCAAGGCCCTGCAGCGCCTCTCGGCGCAGCGTTGGGCGCAACTGCTGCAGGATGCCCAGCGAATCGATGCGCAGATCAAAGGGCAGGCTGAAGGTTCGCCCTGGATTGGCCTGGCGCGGCTGTCGCTGTTGATGGCTGGCCAACGCCTGGCCCTGCCTCCCGAGTAACTGGGGCCACTGTAGGAGCGGGTTTACCCGCGAAGAGGCCGGCCCTGCAGGCCAATTTCCACCCGCCGTTCACCGTTGCCGCCGCCACCGTATTCGCGGGTAAACCCGCTCCTACGCAGATTGGTGGTGGACACACATCGGTGGTTGGGCACAGGCCGTCGTGTAGGGGCGGGTTCACCCGCGAAGAGGCCGGCCCTGCTAACCAATCTCCACGCGCCGTTCACCGTTGCTGCCGCCACCGTATTCGCGGGGTAAACCCGCTCCTACGCAGATTGGTGGTGGACACACATCGGGGGTTGGACACAGGCCGTCGTGTAGGAGCGGGTTCACCCGCGAAGAGGCCGGCCCTGCTAACCAATCTCCACGCGCCGTTCACCGTTGCCGCCGCCACCGTATTCGCGGGTAAACCCGCGAATACGCAGATTGGTGGTGGACACACATCGGGGGTTAGGCACAGGCCGTCGTGTAGGAGCGGGTTCACCCGCGAAGAGGCCGGCCCTGCTGGCCAATCTCCACCCGCCGTTCACCGTTGCCGCCACTACCGTATTCGCGGGTTCACCCGCGAAGAGGCCGGCCCTGCTAGCCAATCTCCACCCGCCATTCACCGTCGCAGCCACCACCGTATTCGCGGGTAAACCCGCTCCTACGCAGATTGGTGGTGGACACACATCGGGGGTTGGACACAGGCCGTCGTGTAGGAGCGGGTTCACCCGCGAAGAGGCCGGCCCTGCTAACCAATCTCCACGCGCCGTTCACCGTTGCCGCCGCCACCGTATTCGCGGGTAAACCCGCTCCTACACATAGGCACCAGAGCCTCGACCATATACACAATCAATTGGCCCCCACCCCTCGGGGGCCTACAGTGCGCCGCGAAACCCACCCAACCCGGGAAGCCCGCCATGAGCAAAAAGCCGAAAAAGCACGGCCCCAACAAGGCCAAGTCCATCGTTGCCCAGCCACTGTTCCGCTGCCGCCAGGAACAACCGAACAAGGGCAAAGGCAGCTACCGCCGCGAAGCCTTCCAATCGAGAGATTGGGAGGCTTCCTACTTTTTGGCTGCATGAAAGCATCGCAAGCGCAGGCATGGTATGGTCGTCACCTGACCTGCAACTCTGGATCTGTGCATGCTCTTCCGTCTTATCCCCCGCTGGGAAACCCGCCAGCTGATCGCGGCCTCCAGCTTCATCCTGCTCGTGGCCTGTGCGGAAAAGCCCACCGCCGCCGACGCGCTGCCGCTGGCCCCTGCCCAACCCAATCCCGTGGTGACCGTGCCCGGCGCAACGCCCGACGTCAGCACTGACATCCAGCCCCTGCAAACCTTCGCCCAATGGCAAGCGGGCTTCCGCGAGCAGGCCCTGCAAGCCGGCATTTCGCCGAGCACCTTCGACCGCGCCTTCCTCGGTGTCACCCCCGACCTGGACGTGATCAAGGCAGACCGCAGCCAGCCGGAGTTCACCCGCCCGGTGTGGGAATACCTCGAAGGCGCCCTGTCGCCCCTGCGTGTGCGCAACGGCAAGAAGCTGCTGGAGCAGAACGCCGAGCTGCTGACTCGCCTTGAGCAACGCTATGGCGTGGACCGCCAGGTGCTGGTCGCGGTGTGGGGCATGGAAAGCAACTTCGGCCAGTTCCAAGGCAGCAAGTCGGTGATCCGCTCGCTGGCCACTTTGGCCTATGAGGGCCGCCGCCCACAGTTCGCCCAGGATCAGCTGATTGCCGCGCTGCAGATCATCCAGCATGGTGACATCCAGCCTGAAGCCATGCGTGGCTCGTGGGCCGGCGCCATGGGCCAGACCCAGTTCATCCCGACCACCTACAATACCCATGCCGTGGACTTCGACGGCGATGGCCGCCGCGACATCTGGAACAGCACACCAGATGCCTTGGCCTCAACAGCGCACTACCTGCAGAGTTCGGGCTGGAAACGCGGCCAACCGTGGGGCTTCGAGGTACAGGTGCCGGCTGGTTTCGACTTCTGGCAGGCCGATGGCGCACTGCGCAAACCAGTGAGTGAATGGCTCGCGATGGGCGTGAAACTGCCAGCGGGCACCCAGCTGCCGGCAGGTAGCAACCAGCTGTCTGCCGCCCTGCTGCTGCCGGCCGGTGCACGCGGCCCGGCGTTCCTGGTGCTGGACAACTTCCGCGCCATCCTCAAATACAACAACTCGTCGTCCTATGCCTTGGCGGTGAGCCTGCTCGGGGATCGCTTCAGCGGCTGGGGCTTCATTGCCGGCAGCTGGCCGAAAGAGGATCTGCCGCTCAGCCGCACCGAGCGCATGGAGTTGCAGAACTTGCTGAACAGCCGCGGGCATGATGCGGGTAATGCAGATGGCATTATCGGGGCCAATACCCGCAAAGCGATTCGCAATGCCCAGCAAGGGCTGGGCTGGCCGGCGGATGGCTACCCGACCCATAAGCTGCTTGAGAGCCTGCGGCAGCAGTAGGCATTTCGGGGCCGCTGCGCGGCCCCGGTAGTTTCACGCCCTGAACAGGTCCTGCTCCAGCACCAGTGTTTGCTGAACACTGTCGAGCCTCACCCGAGCCCCCAGGGGCAAGCATACATTCGGGTCACAGTGCCCGCTGCGCCAACCCGCCAGCACCGGCACACCCAGCGGTGCAAACGTATCCTCCAGCAACGGCGTCAGCGCCGCAGTGGTAATCCCGGCAAAGTCGCCCACCAGCACGCCCTTGACCCCCTCCAGCTTGCCTGCCAGGCGTAACTGGGTCAGCAGCCGATCCACCCTGTACAACGGCTCGTTGACATCCTCGATGAACAGGATGCAGCCCTGGGTATCCAGCTCGGCAAGGGTCCCCATGGTCGCCCCCAGCATCGACAGGTTGCCCCCCAGCAACGGTCCGCTGGCCACCCCCGGCAGCACGCAGTCCAATGCGAAGCCCGCCGGGTGCGCGACCTGCTCGCCTGCCCTCACATGCCCACCCAGTTGCGCCAGCAACGACGACTCGGTCGGTGGCAACTTGGCCCCCAACAGGTCGGCATTGAGCATCCCCCCATGGAAGGTCACCAGCCCGGCATGCCGGTAGATCGCCGTATGCAACGCGGTGATGTCGCTGTAGCCGATCAGCGGCTTGGGGTTGCGCCGGATCAGTTCAAAGTCGAGCTGGTCAAGCAGGCGCATGCTGCCGTAGCCCCCACGCATGCACAGGATGGCGTCCATGGCCGGATCGGCAAACGCTGCATGCAAGTCCTGCAGGCGCTGCTGGTCCGGCCCCGCCAGGTAGCCCTGCGCCTGCAGGGCACCCGGGTAGATATGGCAACGGTAGCCGCGGTCAACGAACCACTGGCTAACCTTGTGCGCATCAAGCCGCGCCGCGCCCGCCGGGGCGACAATGGCAAAACATGCGTTGGCCGGCAGCGCGGCTGGCAGGGTGGATTGGAAGGTTTTGGCGCAATACATCGCGGCTCCTTGCAGCGCATGGGACACAAACAAAAATGCCGATGCCGCCCTTGGGCGCGCATCGGCATCTGTGGCTCTGCTCTAGGCTAGAGCATAGCTCAGAGCTTGATCTTGGCTTCGTGGGCCTGCTGGTCGGCGTGGTACGAAGAACGCACCAGCGGGCCAGAAGCAACGTTCTTGAAGCCCATCTTGTAACCTTCCTCGGCGAACCAGGCAAAGGTGTCCGGGTGAACGAAACGCTGCACCGGCAAGTGGCTGCGCGACGGCTGCAGGTACTGGCCAAGGGTGAGCATGTCGATGTCATGCTCGCGCATGCGGTGCATCACTTCGATCACTTCCTCGTCGGTTTCGCCCAGGCCGAGCATCAGGCCCGACTTGGTCGGTACGTGCGGCACCAACTGCTTGAACTTCTGCAGCAAGTCCAGCGACCAGTCATAGTCCGAACCCGGGCGCGCGGCCTTGTACAGGCGCGGTACGGTCTCGAGGTTGTGGTTGAACACATCCGGCGGCTCTTGCGCGGTGATTTCCAGGGCAACGTCCATACGGCCACGGTAGTCAGGCACCAAGGTCTCCAACTGCACGCCCGGCGACAGCGCGCGGATTTCCCGGATGCAGTCAGCAAAGTGCTGGGCACCGCCGTCACGCAGGTCGTCGCGGTCCACCGAGGTGATCACCACATACTTCAGGCGCAGGTCGGCAATGGCAACAGCCAGGTTTTTCGGCTCGTCCAGATCCAGCGGTTTCGGTCGGCCGTGGCCAACGTCGCAGAACGGGCAACGACGGGTGCAGATGTCACCCATGATCATGAAGGTGGCGGTACCACCCGAGAAGCACTCGCCCAGGTTCGGGCAGGAGGCCTCTTCGCACACGCTGTGCAGTTTGTGCTTGCGCAGCAGTTGTTTGATGCGGTCTACCTCGGGCGACACCGGGATACGCACGCGAATCCAGTCGGGCTTCTTGGGTAGCTCATCGGTAGGGATGATCTTCACCGGGATGCGCGCGACTTTGTCGGCACCACGCAGCTTGACCCCAGCTTCCACCTTCTTCGGCGCTGGGCGCGGGGTGGCATCCTGGGTAGGTATCAGGTTCGGCACGGCTTCTTGCACAGTTGTCATATTCAGTCGATTCCGCCCGTGAGGGTCGTCTGCTCAGCGTAGTCGAGGTGCTTGACCAGCTGTCCGCGCAGCCTTGTCCTGACCTCGTCGAGTTCGATCGGACCTGCCAGGTCGCGCAGCTGGGTCATCGCCAGCCCCGCATAGCCGCAGGGGTTGATTCGGCGGAATGGCGCAAGGTCCATGTCCACGTTCAGGGCAAGGCCGTGAAACGAACGGCCGTTGCGAATTCGCAGGCCGAGGGAGGCGATTTTCGCTCCGTCGACATAGACACCCGGGGCATCGGGCTTGGCAGACGCCTGAACAGCATAGCTGGCGAGCAGGTCGATGAGGGCCAGCTCGATACGGCTGACCAGCTCACGCACGCCAAAGCCCAGCCGGCGCACATCCAGCAGCAGGTAGGCCACCAGCTGCCCGGGGCCATGGTAGGTGACCTGGCCGCCGCGGTCGGTCTGCACCACCGGGATGTCGCCCGGCACCAGCAGGTGCTCGGCCTTGCCGGCCTGCCCCTGGGTGAAGACCGCAGGGTGCTCGACCAGCCAGATTTCATCCTGGCTGTCCGGGCTGCGCTGCTCGGTAAAACGACGCATGGCCTCCAGCACCGGTTCATAGGGCTGCAGGCCAAGCTCGCGAAAACCGAGGCAGGCGGACATCAAAGCACCATTTTCACGATGCCGGTAGCGCGCAGGGCGCTGTTGATATCGTGCAGCTGGTTCTCGCTTTCGGCAACGATGTGCAATTGCACGGTGGTGTACTTGCCTTCCTTGCTCTGGCGTTCGGCCAGGGTGGAAAGGTCGACTTTGGCGTGCTTGCTGAGAACCTCGATGACCATGTCCTTGAAACCGACAACGGTGTCACCAATGACCTTGATCGGGTAATCGTCGCAAGGGAATTCGATCTTGTGCGACTTGACGTCTGGTTCGCTCATGGCGGAAACGGCCTCGTAAGCCGTGGCAACAACAACACCCCCGCGGTAGGCGCGGGGGCATGCAGGTCACGTATCAGTTGAACAACCCGTAGAAGAATAGACGGATGCTATCCCACATACGGCGGAAGAAACCACCTTCCTCGACGCCATCAAGGGCGATCAGGTCGGCACTGTGAATCACTTTTTCGTCCAGTTTGACTTCCACTTTGCCGATCACGTCACCTTTGGCGATCGGTGCGGTGAGCTGCGGGTTCATGGTCATCGAAGCCTGCAGGCGCTTCAATTGGCCTTTAGGCATAGTCATGGTCAGGTCGTCAGCCAGGCCAGCCTTGACTTGGCTGGTAGCGCCCTTCCAGACCGGCGCCTGGGTCAGCTCGGTGCCTTTCTGGTAGAAGGTCTGGGTTTCGAAGAAGCGGAAACCGTAGGTCAGCAGCTTCTGGGTTTCGGCAGCACGCGATTGCTCGCTGTTGGTACCGAACACCACGGCGATCAGGCGCTGGCCGTCACGAACGGCCGAAGCCACCATGCAGTAGCCGGCTTCGTCGGTGTGACCGGTTTTCAGGCCATCGACGGTCTTGTCACGCCACAGCAGCAGGTTGCGGTTAGGCTGCTTGATGTTGTTCCAGAAGAACTCTTTCTGCGAGTAGATGGCGTAGTGGGCCGGGTCGACGTTGATGATCGCGCGAGCCAGGGTCGCCATGTCGTGCGCCGACGAGTAATGCTCGGGGTGCGGCAGACCGGTCGGGTTCATGAAGTGGCTGTTGGTCATGCCCAGGTCGGCAGCCGTCTTGTTCATCATGTCGGCAAAGGCGTCTTCGCTGCCGGCGATGTGCTCGGCCAGGGCGACCGAGGCGTCGTTACCGGACTGGATGATGATGCCGTGCAGCAGGTCGCTGACCGTTACCTGGCTGCCAACCTTGATGAACATGCGCGAACCGCCGGTACGCCAGGCGTTTTCGCTGACGGTAACCGGGTCGCTTTCACCGATCTGGCCGCGACGGATGTCCAGGGTGGCGATATAGGCGGTCATCAGCTTGGTCAGGCTGGCTGGCGGCAGGCGCTCGTCACCGTTGTTCTCGACCAGCACGTTGCCGCTGGACGCGTCCATGAGTACGTAGGACTTGGCTGCCAGTTGCGGTGGCGCCGGCGTCATCTGCTCCGCCGCGAAGGCGGCAGGCGTGATCAGCAGCAGTACAGGCAGGCAAAGTCGTTTGGCAAGGTTGGTGATGTTCATCCGTCTCTCGAAAATCGCTAATGGTCTGAGATGTTCCCTGGGCAAGATCATGTGCCCAGCGCCAGTCAGTCTAGTTTTATGGCCAATGGCCTGGCCCGCGAACGTGCGGCTTTATGTCGCTGCGGGCAAAAGCGGTCATTGTACATGGCCGCGACCGGCAATTCATGACAAAACCGATAGTTTGGTGTTGCCGTCTTCGCAGGCGCGCCCGCTCCCACAGTCAGTCTGCTGTGACCAGCTTTGCCTGCCCCAAGTTCGCCAGGCGAATGCTGTCTTGTGCTTGCTGGATCTCGCCCTGGCTGCCGATCGGCCCCAGGCGCACGCGGTGCAGGGTCTGCTGGTTACGCACGATCGAGCTGATGAACACGGGTGCATTGACCATGGTGCTGAGCTTGGCGCGCAGCAACTCGGCAGCGTCCGGGTTGGCGAACGCGCCTACCTGCAAGAAACTGCCACCGCTACCGCCGGGCACGTTATTGCCACCCACCTGCACGGGTACCACGGGCGCTGCGTGCTGCTGTGGCGGCGGGGTCCACTGCTCGACCCGCCCGGTACTGGCCGGTATTGCCTGGGTCTGCGCCACTTGCGGCTCCTTCAGCACCATCGGCGGCGTTTGGCCGCGCTGAGCCCACCACTGCTGCGGGTCGATACCCTCGACGCGCACATGCGCGGTGCCGATCTCGGCATAGCCGAGCTTTTTCGCGGCAGCATAGGACAAGTCGATGATTCGGTCGGAATAGAACGGGCCACGGTCGTTCACCCGAAGGATCACGCTGCGGCCGTTCGCCAGGTTGGTCACCCGCACATAGGCTGGCAGCGGCAGGGTCTTGTGCGCTGCGCTCATGCCATACAGGTCGTACAGCTCGCCGTTGGCAGTGTTCTGCCCGTGGAACTTGGTGCCGTACCACGATGCCGTACCCTCGGCGCGGTAGTTGCGCGAGTCCTGCATCGGGTAGTAGGTCTTGCCCAGCACGGTGTACGGGTTGGCCTTGTAGTTACCGGTGTGCACGGTCGGGGTGGCATCGGGGATCTTGTTCACATCCACGTCCCACCACGGTGCGCCGTCCTTGTGCGCCCGGTTGATGTCCAGGCCCGGCTGGCTACGCACGACATTACCACTGCTTTTCGGGGCCGGGCGGTTGGAAGAGCAGCTGACCAGCGCCACACCGACGGCGAGGCAGGTGAGCAGCTTGAAAGCGTTGCCAGAGATGATTGCGCGCATTACTTGACGCCCCGTACTTGAACCAGCTGTTCCGCAAGCTGATGTACCGCCATGGCATACATCACGCTGCGGTTGTAGCGAGTGATCGCGTAGAAGTTCTTCAGGCCCATCCAGTACTCGGGGCCGCTCTCGCCCTCGAGACGGAAGGCGGTAACCGGCAGATCATCGCGCAGCGAATCATGAACCGACCAGCCAAGCGTACGCAACTCCCCTACCGTTTTCACCGGCTCGATGCCGGTGGTCAGGCCTTCGTCGGCGCGCTCACCTTCAACCCAGGCGCGACTGACCACACCCTCACCGGCCACCCAGCCGTGGCGCTTGAAGTAGCTGGCCACGCTGCCGATGGCATCGTCAGGGTTGTTCCAGATATTGATATGGCCGTCCCCGTCGAAGTCCACCGCGTAGTTGCGGAAGCTGCTTGGCATGAACTGCGGCAGCCCCATGGCGCCGGCGTACGAGCCCTTGAGCGTCAAGGGATCGAGCTGTTCCTCACGGGCCAGCAGCAGGAACTCTCGCAGCTCCTTGCGGAAGAACTCGGCCCGTGGCGGGTAGTCGAAGCCCAGCGTCGACAGGGCGTCGATCACCCGGTAGTTGCCGGTATTGCGGCCAAAGAAGGTTTCCACGCCGATGATCGCGACAATGTACTGCGCAGGTACGCCGTACTCCTGCTCGGCACGTGCCAATACAGCCTCGTGCTGACGCCAGAAATCCACACCGCGAGCGATACGTGCATCGGTGATGAACATCGGCCGGTAGTCCTTCCACGGTTTGACCCGCTCGGCCGGGCGCGAGATGGCGTCGAGGATCGACTGCTTGCGCTGCACCTCACGAAACACACCCATCAGTTGCTCAGGCGCAAAACCATAGTCGCGGCTCATTTCGCCAACAAACGCGGCTACCTCGGGCGAGCCGTCGTATTCGCCGGCATGGGCCAGCTGTACAGCGCCGAACAGGCCCACCGCACCGATCCAAGGCGCACAACGGGCAGCCCAGTTACGCACTGCTTGCATGAAATTGTTCACCTTATTCAAACCTGCGCGATCCATTTGCGGTGCGTATGGATCGACATCAAAACGCCAAACGCTGACAGCAGCGTCACCAACGATGTTCCGCCATAGCTGATGAAAGGTAACGGCACGCCCACCACGGGCAGAAGGCCGCTTACCATTCCGATATTGACGAACACGTATACAAAAAAAGTCATGGTCAGGCTGCCCGCAAGCAGCTTGCCGAACAGGGTCTGCGCCTGGGCGGTGATCACCAGGCCACGGCCGATCAGCAGCAGGTAGACAATCAGCAGCAGGCAGATGCCGACCAGGCCGAATTCCTCGCCGAGCACGGCGATGATGAAGTCGGTGTGGCTTTCCGGCAAAAAGTCCAGGTGCGACTGCGTGCCAAGCAGCCAGCCTTTGCCAAACACCCCGCCCGAGCCGATCGCCGCCTTGGACTGGATGATGTTCCAACCGGTGCCCAACGGGTCGCTTTCAGGGTCGAGGAAGGTCAATACCCGCTGCTTCTGGTAGTCGTGCATGACGAAGAACCACATTGCCACCGCGACTGGCACGGCTGCCGCCAGCACGCTGAGGATCCAGCGCCAGCGCAAGCCGCCCATGAACAGCACGAAGGCACCGGAGGCCAGGATCAGCAGCGCGGTCCCCAGGTCTGGCTGACGTACGATCAGCATGAACGGCACGCCGATCAGCAGCAGGCTGATCGCCACGTGCTTCAAATGGGGCGGCAAGGTGCGCTTGGACAGGTACCAGGCGATGGTCGCCGGCATGATGATCTTCATGAATTCCGAGGGCTGGAAGCGGATCACCCCCGGAATGTTGATCCAGCGTGTGGCCCCCATGGCGTTGTGGCCCATCACGTCGACCACTACCAGCAACAGCACCCCGGCCAGGTAGGCCAACGGCACCCAACGCGCCATGAAGCGCGGCTCCAGCTGGGCGATGACGAACATCGACACCAGACCGATGCCAAACGAGGTGGCTTGCTTGAGCAGCAGGTCCCAGTTCTTGCCACTGGCCGAATACAGTACGAACAGGCTGCCGGCTGCAAGGGTCAGCAGAATGATCAGCAAGGGGCCGTCGATATGGATGCGTTGCAGAAAGCTCGCACGCCGACGCATCACATCCTCGCTGGAGAGCATGCGATCGAAATTGTTCATCACAGGGCCGATTCCTGGGTAACGGTGGCGGGCGCGAACTCGGGTTTGAGCCGGCCATTTTCGTCGAGCAGCCAGGCGTCCATGATCTGGCGTACCACCGGAGCGGCGACACCCGAGCCGGACTCACCGTTCTCGACCATCACCGAAACCACGATTTTCGGGGCTTCGGCTGGGGCAAACGCGACGAACAACGCATGGTCGCGGTGGCGCTCCTGGAGTTTGTTGCGATCGTACTTCTCGCCCTGCTTGATCGCCACCACCTGGGCGGTACCGCTCTTGCCGGCAATGCGGTACTGGGCTCCGGCAGCTGCCTTGCGCGCGGTACCGCGGGCGTTGTGCATCACCTGTTCCATGCCATGGGTGACCTTGGCCCAGTCGGACTTGTCACGCAGCACGATGTCTTCCATGGGGTTGTCGTCCACCGGCGGCAGGCCTTCGATGGTCTTGGCCAGGTGCGGGCGGTTCCACACACCTTTGTTGGCGATCAGTGCAGTGGCCTGGGCCAGTTGCAGCGGCGTAGCCTGCATATAGCCCTGGCCGATGCCGAGAATCAGGGTTTCGCCAGGGAACCAGGCCTGGCGACGGGTGGCACGCTTCCATTCGCGCGACGGCATCAACCCGGCAGACTCCTCGAACATGTCGAGGGAAACCCGCTGGCCGATACCGAACTTGTTCATGTAGCTGGACAAGCGATCGATGCCCATCTTGTGCGCAAGGTCATAGAAGTAGGTGTCGTTCGAGCGCATGATGGCGGTGTCCAGGTCGACCCAGCCATCCCCGGAGCGGTTCCAGTTACGGTATTTATGGTCGTAGTTGGGCAGCTGGTAGTAGCCAGGGTCGAACACCCTGCTGCTGGCATTCACGACGCCACTGTCCAGACCGGCAATAGCCACCGCCGGCTTGATGGTCGACCCCGGCGGGTACAGGCCACGCAGCACGCGGTTGAACAGCGGCCGATCGATCGAATCGCGCAATTCGGCATAGGCCTTGAAGCTGATGCCGGTGACGAACAGGTTGGGGTCGAAGCTAGGCTGACTCACCATCGCCAGTACCTCACCGGTTCGCGGGTCGAGCGCAACCACTGCACCACGCCGGCCTCCCAGGGCGGCTTCAGCGGCCTCCTGCAGCTTGATGTCCAGGCTCAGCACAATGTCCTTGCCCGGCTTCGGATCGGTGCGCTTGAGCACCCGCAACACCCGGCCACGGGCGTTGGTCTCGACTTCCTCGTAACCCACCTGACCGTGCAGGGCGGCCTCGTAGAAGCGCTCGATGCCGGTCTTGCCGATATGGTGGGTACCGCTGTAGTTCACCGGGTCGAGCGTTTTCAGCTCTTTCTCGTTGATTCGCCCTACATAACCCACCGAATGGGCGAAATGCGCACCCTGCGGGTAATGCCGCACCAGCTGGGCCACCACCTCGACACCCGGCAGGCGGAACTGGTTTACCGCCACGCGGGCGATCTGCTCTTCGTTGAGCTCGAACAGGATCGGCACCGGCTCGAATGGCCGGCGGCCTTGGCGCATGCGCTTCTCGAACAGGGCACGGTCGTCAGCGGTGAGGTCCAGCACTTCGACGATGGTATCCAGCACTTCCTGCCAGTTACCCGCACGTTCGCGGGTCATCGACAGGCTGAAGCTGGGCCGGTTGTCGGCAACGATCACCCCGTTGCGGTCGAAGATCAGCCCGCGGGTCGGCGGGATCGGCTGCACATGCACCCGGTTGTTCTCCGACAGCGTGGAGTGGTAGTCGTACTGGATGATCTGCAGGTAGTACAGCCGTGCGATCAACACGCACACAAGCAGCATGATCGCGACTGCGCCGACCACGACGCGTTTGCGCACCAGGCGGGCGTCTTTCTCGTGGTCCTTGAGACGGATCGGCTGCGACATCGGACTGCTTAAAGGCTCATTTGTGGTAAGGGTGCCCGGACAACACGGTCCAGGCGCGGTAGATCTGCTCGCCGATGAGTATCCTTACCAACGGGTGCGGCAACGTCAGCGGCGACAGCGACCAACGTTGCTCGGCGCGCGCGCAAACCTCAGGCGCCAGGCCCTCCGGGCCGCCCACCATCAAATTCACCGTGCGCGCATCCAGGCGCCAGCGGTCCAGCTCGGTCGCCAGCTGCTCGGTACTCCATGGCTTGCCATGGACCTCGAGGGTGACAATGCGTTCCCCAGGCTGCACTTTGCTCAGCATGGCTTCGCCCTCCTGACGGATCAGGCGGGCGACGTCGGCATTCTTGCCACGGGTATTCAGCGGGATTTCCACCAGCTCCAGCGACAGCTCGGCGGGCAGGCGCTTGGCATATTCATGCCAGCCTTCCTCGACCCACTTCGGCATGCGCGAGCCGACCGCAATCAGGCGCAGACGCACAGCGCTTTCCTTATTCGCGGTCTTTGAGCTTGTCGGAGTACTCGTGGGCATGGTCCGGGCTGTGGTGCTTGCCATCGGCGGCACGGCTTTGCTCGGCACCCTGCCACAGACGCTCAAGGTCGTAGAACTGGCGGGCAGCGGCGGTCATCATGTGCACGATGACGTCGTTCAGGTCCAGCAGCACCCAGTCGCTGTCGCCCTTGCCTTCTTCACCCAGTGGCTGGGCGCCCTTGGCCTTGACTGCTTCACGGACCTTTTCGGCCATCGCGTTGATCTGGCGGTTGGAGGTACCGGTGGCAATGATCATGTAGTCGGTCAGGCTGTGCTTCTCGCGCACGTCGATGACCTGGATGTCCTGGGCCTTGACGTCTTCCAGCGCTGCCTTGGTCACTGCGACCAGTTCTTCGCCGTAAATTTTCTGCTTGGTCATATAAAACTCGTTCAACTCGTTGGATGAGGCGCCAGAGGCACCGTCAGTTGGGCGCACGATACAGTTCGTGCGCCTCGATATAGGCCAGTACGGCGTCCGGCACCAGGAACCTCACCGATTTGCCGCTGGCCAGCAGCTGTCGGATCTGTGTAGCCGACACCGCAAGCGGCGTCTGCCAGACGAACGAAATATTTCCCGCCGGGCCGGACATGGCGGTGGGATCGCTCTCCGAGCGCGCAGCCAACAGGTTGCGCAACTCGTCAGGGGGTTCTACGTCGGCATCCGGACGTTGCAGTACCAGGATGTGACAGTGTTGCAGCAATTCTTCCCAGCGATGCCAGGCGGGCAGGCCACAGAAGGCATCCCAACCCAGCACCAGGAACAACTGGTCGTTGCCAGACAGTTCGGCGCGGATCGATTCCAGCGTATCGATGGTGTACGACGGCTTGTCACGTTCCAGCTCGCGGGCATCGACGCTCAGGCAAGCGACGCCCTGCACCGCTTCACGGACCATCGCCAGGCGATCCTGCGCGGCCACCTGTGGCGTGTCGCGGTGCGGCGGCCGGGCATTGGGCAACAGGCGTAGCTCATCCAGCCGCATGAACTCGGCCACTTCAAGCGCGCTGCGCAAGTGGCCGATATGCACGGGGTCGAAGGTACCACCTAGAATGCCGATACGCCGGACTGCCTGGGCCTTGCTCAACTCAGCAGGACCCCTGGCCGCGCAACTGGCCATCGCCGATCACCACATACTTCTCGCAGGTCAGGCCTTCCAGGCCGACAGGGCCGCGGGCATGCAGCTTGTCGGTGGAAATACCGATTTCCGCACCCAGGCCGTACTCGAAGCCATCGGCAAAGCAGGTCGGGGTGTTGAGCATGACCGACGCCGAATCGACCTCAGCCATGAACTGACGGGCTTCACCCTGGTGTTCGCTGATGATCGAGTCGGTGTGGTGCGAGCCATAGTGGTTGATGTGCTCGATGGCCTGGTTCAGGCCGTCGACCACGCGAATCGACAGGATCGCATCGAGGTATTCCGTGTGCCAGTCGGCTTCGGTGGCCGGTTTGGCGCTGATGATAGCCTGGGTACGCTCGCAACCGCGCAGCTCCACGCCATTCTCCACGAAGCGGCGGGCCATTTCTGGCAGGAAGCGCTCAGCCACTTGTTGGTCGACCAGCAGCGTTTCCATGGCACCGCAGATGCCGTAGCGGTAGGTCTTGGCGTTGAAAGCCACATTCCAGGCCTTGTCCAGGTCGGCATGCTGGCTGACATAGATGTGGCAGATGCCGTCCAGATGCTTGATCACCGGCACGCGGGCATCGCGGCTGATGCGCTCGATCAGGCCACGGCCTCCGCGCGGCACGATGACATCGACGAATTCCGGCATGCTGATCAGCGCGCCCACGGCTTCGCGGTCGGTGGTTTCGACCACCTGCACCACCGCCGCCGGCAGGCCGGCTTCGGCCAGGCCACGCTGAATGCAGGTGGCAATGGCGCGGTTGGAGTGGATGGCTTCGGAACCGCCACGCAGGATGGTTGCATTGCCCGACTTGAGGCATAGGCTGGCGGCATCAATGGTCACGTTCGGACGCGATTCATAGATGATCCCGATCACCCCCAGCGGGGTACGCATCTTGCCTACCTGAATGCCCGATGGACGGTAGCTCATGTCGCGGATGGCACCGACCGGGTCCGGCAGGCTGGCCACCTGGCGCAAGCCGGTGATCATGCCGTCGATACGCGCCGGGGTCAGCGCCAGACGGTCGAGCAGTGCGGGCTCCAGGCCACTGGCGCGGCCGGCGGCCAGGTCCAGCTCGTTGGCAGCGGTGAGCTCGGCACGGGCAGCGTCCAGCGCGTCGGCGGCGGCTTGCAGGGCGCGGTTCTTCTGCGCGGTGCTGGCACGGCCAATCACCCGGGAAGCCTCACGGGCAGCGCGACCCAAACGGGTCATATAGTCAAGAACGGACTCAGTCATGGGTTCGGTGTCTTGGCGAAGGGGAAATCGGCTGATTATAACTGCCGCGCAGGTGTACGCCCAGCGGCGGGTGGCGGATGGTAGAAAATGGATGGGGCAATGTGTAGGAAAGATGTAACCGGGGTTATCGAGATTTCCACCTCCTGTCGAGGCCCTTTCGCTGGCGCGCCCGCTCCCACCGGGATTTGTGTAGGAGCGGGTTTACCCGCGAAAGGGCCGGCACTGCCCACATCACCATCCGATTCAGCCTCGATTAAGCCATTCATTGCTATCATCCCCGCCTCTCCAGCCACGAACTGCCCCGCATGCCAGCCCTGCCCGACAGCTTTTTCGACCGCGACGCCCAGACCCTGGCCAAGGCCCTGCTGGGCAAGGTCATCCGTCACCGCCACGGCGACCTGTGGCTGGCCGCGCGGATCATCGAGACCGAGGCCTACTACCTTTCCGACAAAGGTAGCCACGCTTCGCTCGGCTACACCGAAAAACGCAAGGCGCTATTCCTGGATGGGGGGCACATCTACATGTACTACGCCCGCGGCGGCGATTCGCTGAACTTCAGCGCCCACGGGCCGGGCAACGCGGTGCTGATCAAGTCTGCCTATCCTTGGCAGGACACCCTCTCGGGGCCCGACAGCCTGGCGCAGATGCAACTGAACAATCCCGATGCAAGCGGCAATATCCGCCCGCAAGAGCGCCTGTGCGCCGGCCAGACCCTGCTATGCCGGGCCCTGGGCCTGAAAGTGCCGCATTGGGACGCCCAGCGTTTCGACGCCGAACGCCTGTACGTCGAGGACTGCGGCAACGCCGTGCCCCGGGTGATCCAGGCTGCTCGCCTGGGCATCCCGCACGGGCGCGACGAGCACCTGCCGTACCGCTTCGTCGATGCCGAGTACGCCCGTTTCTGCACACGGAACCCGTTACGCCGCGGCCAAGTCGAAGGCCGTGATTTCTTCATTCTCGAACAAGGAAGCTGAACATGGGCCAATGGCTCGACAGCCTGACCGGCTGGCTCAGCGCCAACCCGCAGTGGCTTGGCCTGGCGATTTTCCTGGTGGCCTGCATCGAATGCCTGGCCATCGCCGGCATTATCGTGCCGGGCACCGTACTGCTGTTCGCCGTTGCGGTACTGGCCGGTAACGGCACGTTCAGCCTGGGCGAAACGCTGCTCCTCGGCTTTCTCGGCGGCCTGCTGGGCGACGCCATGTCTTACGCAGTGGGCAAGTACTTCCACCAGAACATCCGCCGCCTGCCGCTGCTACGCCACCATCCGGAATGGATCGGCAGCGCCGAAAGCTACTTCCAGCGTTATGGCATCGCCAGCCTGCTGGTAGGCCGCTTCATCGGCCCGCTGCGGCCGATGCTGCCAATGGTCGCCGGCATGTTCGACATGCCCCTGCCGCGCTTCATCGCCGTCAGCCTGCTGGCGGGCGCCGGCTGGTCGGTCGCCTACCTGCTGCCCGGCTGGGCCACCGGCGCCGCCATGCGCCTGCCCCTGCCGGAAGGCTTCTGGCTGGACGCCGGGATCATCGCCGGCGCCCTCGCGGTGCTGATCGGCCTGAGCCTCAATACCAGCCTGCGTGACCAGCGCCACGGCACCAGGCTGGTTGCCGCGCTCAGCTTCATCACCCTGGCCGGTGTATTCCTCGGCTGGCCCTACTTCCATGAGTTCGACCAAGGCGTGATGACACTGGTCCAGGAGCATCGCAGCCAGGCCATCGACAGCACCGTGGTGCTGGTGACACGGCTAGGCGATTTCCGCACCCAGTTGTTCCTCGGCGCCCTGCTGACAGGCCTGCTGCTGCTTGCCCGTCAATGGCGACACGCATTTTTCGCGGCGGGCGCGTTGATGGGCACGGCGATCGCCAACGGCACACTGAAATGGCTATTTGCCCGGGCCAGGCCGGAAGTACTGACCGACCCACTGACCAGCTACAGCATGCCCAGCGGGCACAGCTCGGCATCGTTCGCGTTCTTCCTGGTCATGGCCGTGCTGGCAGGGCGTGGCCAGCCACCACGGATGCGCCTGACCTGGGTGATGCTGGGGTGCATTCCAGCGCTGGCGATTGCCCTGTCGCGGGTGTACCTGGGGGCGCACTGGCCAACCGATATCCTGGCCGGGGCCCTGCTGGCTTGTTGCGTGTGCGCACTCAGCCTGACATTGGTGCAACGCCAGCAGACCCTGCCAGCCCTGCCGCTGCGGGTGTGGTGGCTGGTGTTGCCGGCATGCGTGGCGCTGCTGGCGTTCTTCGCCATGCATGCGCTGCCGCAGGCGTTGGTCAGGTATCAATATTGATGTTGCCTGTGCGGGCCTATTCGCGGGTGAACCCGCTCCTACGCGGGGATGGCGCTTGTCGTAGGAGCGGGTTTACCCGCGAAGGGGCCGGCACAGGCAATACAGAACCATCAGGCGAACAACTCACCCTGAATCCGCTCCAGCAGTTTCTGAATCTCGCCCAGCCGCTGCTGTGGCGAATCGAGGGTCAGCAGGTCCAGCTTGTCCTCTTCCATGAACGGCAACAGGTACGCCAGCTGATTGGCCAGCGCCTGACGCCCGTCCACCGGCCGCGGCATGCCCAGCGCTTCGACCATGGGGTGCTCACCCAGAGCCACCAGCAGCGCCAATAGGTCGTCATCGGCTTCCAGCAACGGGCTGTCGGCCTGCTCCGGCAGCCATTGCACCTGGCCCACCAGCAACTGGTCCTTCTGCACCTCGGAGCTTTCCAGATTGAAGCGCCGCACGCCCTCGACGCGGATACCCAGCAAGCCGTTATCCTGCTGCACGAAGTCGCGGATCACCGCTTCACAGCCGATCGAGGCGACCACCGGCGGCGCCTTGCCGACTTGCTCGCCCTCAAGGATGCACACCACACCAAACCCTTCGCCCTGCTTCATGCAGCGCCCGATCATGTCCAGGTAGCGCGCCTCGAAAATCTGCAAATCGAGAAAGCAGCCAGGAAACAGCACGGTATTGAGCGGAAACAGCGGTAGCGTCATCACAATTCCTCAAGCCACCAGGCTGACCGCCAGCGGCAGGAACACCGCTGTAGCCACTCCCATCAGGCTCATCGCCAGCGCGGCAAAGGCGCCGCATTCGTCACTTTCCTGCAGGGCCACCGAAGTGCCCACTGCGTGCGCGGTCACGCCCAGCGACATGCCGCGCGCCTCAGGGCTGTGCACGCCGAAGCGGCTCAGCAACGCCGGGCCGAAGATCGCCCCGATCACCCCGGTAATCAACACGAACACTGCCGCCAGGGCCGCCACGCCACCAATCTGCTCAGCCACCAGCATGGCGATCGGCGAGGTGACGGACTTCGGCGCCATGGTCATCAGGATCATGTGCTCGGCACCGAACCACAAACCCAGCACCAGGCAGCAGAGCGTGGCGAACAGGCCTCCGACTACCAGCGTAGTAAATGTAGGCCAGAACAGCTGGCGGATCCGCCGCAGGTTGAGATAGAGCGGCACAGCCAGGGCCACCGTAGCGGGCCCCAGCAGGATGTTCATGATTTCGGTGCTTTTGCGGTACTCGCTGTAATCGATGCCGCACAGCAGCAACACACCGATCACCAGCAGCATCGATACCAATACAGGTTGCAGGAAGATCCAGCGGGTTTTCTCGTAGGCTGCCAGCACTACCTGATAGGCCCCCAGCGTGATGCCGATACCGAACAATGGGTGATGAATGACCGCATCGAGCGCGCCCTGCCAATCGAGCATCATGGCTGCTCCTCACGCTTGCCCTGGCGCTGGATGAGCTTTTGCATCAGCACACCGACGAACACCAGGGTCACGAGACAGGAGATCAGCAAGGCCCCGGCAATCGCCCAGAAGTCGGCGGCAATGTCCTTGGCATATACCATCACCCCGACTGCCGGCGGCACCAGCAGTAGCGGGAGATAGCGCAGCAAGCTGCTGGCGGCCTCATTCAGCGGCTTGCCGACCTCACCGCGGGCCATGAGGAAGAGCAGCAGCAACAACAGGCCGATGATCGGCCCGGGCAAAAACGGCACGAACAGGTGATTGATCGCCGTCCCCAGCAGCTGGAACAGTACCAGCCAGGTCAAACCACGCAACAGCATAAGCATCTCCCTCGGGCATGGCCGCCATTATAAGCACGCTCGGCTGTAGACCGACATTCGCCGAAAAGCGGGCAACTTGACTGAAACGGTTCGCCGTGCTGATCTTGTACTTTCGTACCAACTGACAACCCGGAGAGTCCGCGATGCCCCATGTACCGGTTACAGAGCTTTCGCAGTACGTTGGCAAGGAGCTGGGCCACTCGGAGTGGTTGAAGATCGACCAGCAGCGCATCAACCTGTTCGCCGAAGCGACCGGCGATTTCCAGTTCATCCATGTCGACCCTGAGAAGGCGGCAAAAACCCCGTTTGGCGGCACGATCGCCCATGGTTTCCTGACCTTGTCGCTGATCCCCAAGCTGATCGAGGACATCCTCGTCCTGCCGCAAGGGCTGAAGATGGTGGTGAACTACGGGCTGGACAGCGTGCGCTTCATTCAGCCGGTCAAGGTCGACAGCCGGGTTCGGCTGAAGGTAAAGCTGGGCGAGGTGGTGGAGAAAAAGCCGGGGCAGTGGCTACTCAAGGCGATTGCCACGCTGGAGATTGAGGGTGAAGAGAAACCTGCTTATATAGCCGAGTCGCTGTCGCTCTGTTTTGTCTGATACATGCCCGGGGGGCTGCAGTGCAGCCCCCGATCCACAAATCCCCCGCACTCGCGTAAACTGCCAGCCTTCGCGCAGCCTAGGGCTGCCCCTGTCGATTTATCAAAGGTGCCCGCCATGCCCTGGCTGCAAGTACGCCTGGCCATCAGCCCGGAACAAGCCGAAACCTATGAAGATGCGCTGCTTGAAGTAGGCGCCGTCTCGGTCACGTTCATGGATGCCGAAGATCAACCGATCTTCGAACCAGACCTCAACACCACCCCGCTGTGGTCGCACACTCACCTGCTGGCGCTGTTCGAGGCCGATGCCGACCCTGAACAGGTGTTCTCCCACCTGCGCCTGCTGACCGGCGCCGAGCTGCCCGAGCACCAGGCCGAGGTGATCGAGGACCAGGACTGGGAACGCAGCTGGATGGACAACTTCCAGCCGATGCGCTTCGGCCGCCGCCTGTGGATCGTGCCCAGCTGGCACGATGCCCCGGAAAAGGACGCCGTGAACCTGCTGCTCGACCCGGGCCTGGCCTTTGGCACCGGCACCCACCCCACCACGGCCCTGTGCCTGGAATGGCTCGACGGCCAGCAGCTTGAAGGCACCCAGGTGCTGGACTTTGGCTGCGGTTCGGGCATCCTGGCCATCGCTGCGCTGCTGCTGGGCGCCCGCGAAGCGGTAGGCACCGACATCGACGTGCAGGCCATCGAGGCTTCGCGCGACAACGCCCAACGCAACGGCATTGCCGACGAGAAACTGGCGCTGTACCTGCCCGAACACATGCCGGCGATGCAGGCCGACGTGCTGGTTGCCAACATCCTCGCCGGCCCGCTGGTGTCGCTGGCGCCACAGTTGTCCGGCCTGGTTCGCCCAGGTGGCCTGCTGGCGCTTTCGGGCATCCTCGCCGAGCAAGGTGAAGACGTGGCCGCCGCTTATGCCGCCGACTTTGAACTGGACCCGATCGTCGTGCGCGACGGCTGGGTGCGCATCAGTGGTCGGCGTCGCTAAGCGGGCCTAGAATACTTTTCTGCACAGCTCCCGGATCGCCGCATGACCGACAGTTTCGTCACCCAGTGCCCGCATTGCCAGACCAGCTTTCGCGTCACCCACCACCAGTTGGGCGTGGCCCGTGGCGTGGTGCGCTGCGGTCACTGCCTGCAGGTATTCAATGCCGCCAAGCAGCTGCTGGAGCAAAACCGCGCCGCCACCACCAGCGCCCCCGTGGTGCCGGCACCGGTACCTGCAGTGCCTGCCGAGCCGCTGGCCGAGCCGGCGCAAGAGCCTGCCACCAGCGTACGCGGCACCCCCCCTGACCAGGACTGGGCGCTGACTGCCCAGGCGCTGGACGAGCTCGACCTCGACAAGGAACTGGAGCGCCTGGAGCGTCGTGGCCAACCGGCCCCGACCCACCCGGCCAGCCAGGATGACAAGCTGCAGGCACGGCGCGATGAACTTCACCCGGACGAGCACGCAGAAGACCTTTTCGGCACGGCTACCGATGAGCCCTACGTGCCGCAGGAACCGGCAGAGCCTACCCCGGTGCTGCTGGAACCGGAACCTTTGGAGCTCGACCTGGAGCCTGCACCCGGCGAACGCACCGAGCCTACCCTGGGCAGCAACCTTGACCTGGACATCGATGGCGAGCCCCCCGTGCACGGTGCGGCCGAACGCGATGACCAGCCCGCATTCAGCGAACCGCTGCGCATCAGCGATGACGAAACCCCGGAAACGGGCCTGAGCGCCCGCGACGACGAGCCACTGGCGCTGCGCCTGTCGGCGCATGACGACGAGCCCGTCGAGCCGCTGCCCGGAGAGCGCCTGGAACCAGGCCTTGCCGGCAAACCCGAGCGCCCCTCGCGCAAGGAGCCGCTGGTCGATGTGGTCGACGACCCCTTGCAGCTAGGCTGGGAAAAACCCGCACCCAACTGGGGCAAGCGCCTGCTGTGGGGCTTTCTGACCCTGCTGGCTGCCGGCCTGCTCGCGTTCCAGTACGTGTGGTTCCACTTCGACGAAATGGCCCGCCAGGACCAGTATCGGCCGATTTTCCAGCAGATCTGCCCGATGGTCGGTTGCCAGGTGCCTACCCGCGTCGATATTGCACGCATCAAGAGCAGCAATCTGGTGGTACGCAGCCACCCGGACTTCAAGGGCGCGCTGATTGTCGACGCGATCATCTACAACCGCGCGCCGTTCGCCCAGCCATTCCCGTTGCTGGAGCTGCGCTTCGCCGACCTCAATGGCCAACTGATCGCCAGCCGTCGCTTCAAGCCCAGCGAGTACCTGTCGGGCGAACTGGCAGGGCGTGGTGAAATGCCCAGCCAGACGCCAATCCACATTGCCCTGGACATCCTCGACCCTGGGCCGAAGGCCGTGAATTACAGCCTGAGCTTCCGTTCGCCGGAGTAGGCGACAAGCGGCCAGCAGCGAGCGACAAGACAAGAAGCCCCAACCGCGACTGCTTTTCGTCCTGTCGCCTGCTGCTTGAAGCGCAAAGGCATAAGCCGACAACTGTTCAGATTTTATCCAAATCCATCTTTATCCAGTCATCGAGAGCGGGTATCATGCCAACCCTTTTTCGAACTCCAAGATTCGGCCCCACAACAGGGATCACCTATGTCGGCGGTACGCATCGGCCAATACACACTACGTAACAACCTGATCCTCGCGCCCATGGCCGGGGTCACGGACCAGCCTTTCCGTACACTTTGCCAGCGCCTGGGCGCCGGTATGGTGGTGTCGGAAATGGTTAGCAGCGACATGAGCCTGTGGAACAGCCGCAAGTCGAGCCTGCGCCGCATCCATGAAGGTGATCCCGAGCCACGCTCGGTGCAGATCGCCGGCGGCGATGCGCAGATGATGGCAGCGGCGGCAAAGGCCAATGTCGAGGCGGGTGCCCAGATCATCGATATCAACATGGGCTGTCCGGCAAAAAAAGTCTGCAACAAAGCCGCAGGCTCTGCTTTATTGAGAGATGAAGCCTTGGTCAGCGAGATCCTCCACGCCGTGGTCAGCGCCGTGGACGTACCGGTGACCCTGAAAATCCGCACCGGATGGGACCGGGCGAACAAGAACGGCCTGAACGTGGCGAAGATCGCCGAACAGGCTGGCATCCAGGCGCTGGCGGTGCATGGCCGCACACGTGCCGACCTGTACACCGGCGAAGCCGAGTACGACACCATCGCTGCCATCAAGCAGGCGGTGTCAATCCCGGTTTTTGCCAACGGCGATATCACCTCGCCAGAAAAGGCCCGGGCGGTGCTGGAAACCACCGGGGTCGATGGCCTGTTGATTGGCCGGGCTGCCCAGGGGCGGCCATGGATCTTTCGCGAGATCGAGCATTACCTGCGCACTGGCGAACATCTGCCAGCGCCGCAACTGGACGAAGTGGAACGCATCCTGCTGGAGCATCTGGCCGCGCTGCATGCCTTCTATGGCGATGTGATGGGCGTACGTATCGCCCGCAAGCACGTTGGCTGGTACCTGGCAACACGACCCGGCGGCAAGGAGTTTCGCGCCCGGTTCAACGCTTTGGAAGACACACAAGCGCAGTGCGCCAACGTTCGCGCGTTTTTCAGCGAACGTCGACAGAGCCTTGAGACAGAGGACGGACAAGGGGTGGCCGCATGACGATGATGACCGAGACATTTGTGAGTGGAACAACGCCCGTGAGCGACAACGCCAACCTGAAACAGCACCTCAACACGCCGAGCGAAGAGGGCCAGACCCTTCGCGACAGCGTCGAGAAGGCGCTGCACAACTACTTCGCCCACCTGGAAGGCGCGACCGTGACGGACGTGTACAACCTGGTGCTCTCCGAAGTCGAGGCGCCCCTGCTCGAAAGCGTGATGAACTACGTGAAGGGCAACCAGACCAAGGCCAGCGAGATGCTCGGGCTGAACCGAGGCACCCTGCGCAAGAAGCTCAAGCAGTACGACTTGTTGTAAGCCAGAATCCCATCCAGAAAAGGCGACTCCCTGAACAGAGGCGCCTTTTTTGCTGACTCCACCGCGTTATTGGAACCCGAAATGACCGACCAGACTACCCGCCTGCCAGTCCGCCGCGCCCTGATCAGCGTCTCCGACAAGACCGGTATCCTCGAATTCGCCCGTGAGCTGCAGCAGCTCGGTGTCGAGATCCTGTCCACCGGCGGCACCTACAAGCTGCTCAAGGACAACGGCGTAAACGCGGTGGAAGTGGCCGACTACACCGGCTTCGCCGAAATGATGGATGGCCGGGTCAAAACCCTGCACCCGAAGATCCACGGCGGTATCCTCGGCCGTCGTGGCACCGACGACGCCATCATGAACGAGCACGGCATCAAGCCGATCGACCTGGTTGCGGTCAACCTGTACCCGTTCGAAGCCACCATTTCCAAGCCTGGCTGTGACCTGCCGACCGCCATCGAGAACATCGACATCGGCGGCCCGACCATGGTCCGTTCGGCAGCCAAGAACCACAAGGACGTGGCCATCGTGGTCAACGCCAGCGACTACGCCGGCATCGTCGAAGGCCTCAAGGCCGGTGGCCTGACCTATGCCCAGCGCTTCGACCTGATGCTCAAGGCGTTCGAGCACACTGCCGCCTACGACGGCATGATCGCCAACTACATGGGCACCATCGACCAGGCCAAGGACACTCTGAGCACCGAGGCGCGCAGCGAATTCCCGCGCACCTTCAACAGCCAGTTCGTCAAGGCACAGGAAATGCGTTACGGCGAGAACCCGCACCAGAGCGCGGCGTTCTATGTAGAAGCCAAGAAAGGCGAAGCCAGCATTTCCACCGCTGTCCAGCTGCAAGGCAAGGAACTGTCATTCAACAACGTGGCCGACACTGACGCTGCGCTGGAATGCGTAAAGAGCTTCGTCAAGCCGGCCTGCGTCATCGTCAAGCACGCCAACCCGTGCGGCGTGGCGGTAGTACCTGAAGACGAAGGCGGCATCCGCAAAGCCTACGACCTGGCCTACGCGACCGACACCGAATCGGCGTTCGGCGGCATCATCGCATTCAACCGTGAACTGGACGGCGAAACCGCCAAGGCCATTGTCGACCGCCAGTTCGTCGAAGTGATCATCGCCCCGAAAATCTCCCAGGCCGCCCGCGACGTGGTGGCTGCCAAACAGAACGTACGCCTGCTGGAGTGCGGCGAGTGGCCAGCCGAGCGCGCTGCCGGTTGGGACTTCAAGCGCGTCAACGGTGGCCTGCTGGTGCAAAGCCGCGATATCGGCATGATCACCGCCGATGACCTGAAGATCGTCACCAAGCGTGCCCCGACCGAGCAAGAGATCCACGACCTGGTATTCGCCTGGAAAGTGGCCAAGTTCGTCAAGTCCAACGCCATTGTCTACGCCAAGCAGCGCCAGACCATCGGCGTCGGCGCCGGCCAGATGAGCCGCGTCAACTCCGCCCGCATCGCTGCAATCAAGGCCGAGCACGCTGGCCTGCAGGTGCAGGGCGCGGTCATGGCGTCGGATGCATTCTTCCCGTTCCGTGACGGCATCGACAATGCAGCTAAAGTGGGTATCAGCGCCGTGATCCAGCCGGGTGGTTCGATGCGTGATGCTGAAGTCATCGCTGCTGCCGACGAGGCCGGCATCGCGATGGTCTTCACTGGCATGCGCCACTTCCGCCACTAATTACGCGGATCCCGAGGCGAGTCGAGATCCTGTGGGAGCGGGCTTGCCCGCGAATACGATGGTGGATTCACCGCCGCATTCGCGAGCAAGCCCGCTCCCACAGTGTTCGGCGCAAGCCACGGGATCACTTGAATCGAGGTTTTGACATGAAAGTTTTGATCATCGGCAGCGGCGGCCGTGAGCACGCCCTGGCCTGGAAAGTCGCCCAGGACCCACGCGTCGAGAAAGTCTTCGTTGCCCCGGGCAACGCCGGTACCGCCATTGAAGCCAAGTGCGAGAACGTCGCCATCGACGTGTGCGCCCTGGAGCAACTGGCCGACTTCGCCGAGAAAAACGTCGACCTGACCATCGTCGGCCCGGAAGCACCGCTGGTTATCGGCGTGGTCGACCTGTTCCGCAGCCGCGGCCTGGACTGCTTCGGTCCAACCAAGGGCGCGGCCCAGCTGGAAGGCTCCAAGGCCTTCACCAAGGATTTCCTGGCGCGTCACAAGATCCCGACCGCCGACTACCAGAATTTCACCGAGATCGAGCCAGCGCTGGCCTACCTGCAGGAAAAAGGCGCGCCAATCGTGATCAAGGCCGACGGCCTGGCGGCAGGCAAAGGCGTGATCGTCGCCATGACGCTGGAAGAAGCCGAAGCCGCCGTGCGTGACATGCTGGCTGGCAACGCCTTCGGTGAAGCAGGTTCGCGTGTTGTGATCGAAGAGTTTCTCGACGGCGAGGAAGCCAGCTTCATCGTCATGGTCGACGGCCACAATGTGCTGCCCATGGCCACCAGCCAGGACCACAAGCGCGTCGGCGACCAGGACACCGGCCCGAACACGGGCGGCATGGGCGCCTACTCCCCTGCCCCGGTCGTTACCGCCGACGTGCACCAGCGCGTGATGGACCAGGTGATCTGGCCAACCGTGCGCGGCATGGCCGAGGAAGGCAACGTCTACACCGGCTTCCTCTACGCCGGCCTGATGATCGACAAGGCGGGCAACCCCAAGGTCATCGAGTTCAACTGCCGCTTCGGCGACCCGGAAACCCAGCCGGTCATGCTGCGCCTGGAGTCGAGCCTGGTCCTGCTGGTGGAAGCTGCATTCGCCAAGGCACTGGACAAGGTCGAAGCCCAGTGGGACCCGCGCCCGAGCCTGGGCGTGGTCCTGGCAGCGGGCGGTTACCCGGGCGACTACGCCAAGGGCGACGTGATCAACGGCCTGGACGCTGCCGCCAAGATCGAAGGCAAGGTATTCCATGCCGGTACTGCGCTCAAGGATGGCAAGGTAACCACCAACGGCGGGCGCGTGCTGTGTGCCACCGCCATGGGCAGCACCGTTGCCGACGCGCAGCAGCAGGCTTACCGCCTGGCCAAGGAAGTCAGCTGGAACGGCAGCTTCTACCGTTCCGACATCGGCTATCGGGCCATCGCCCGCGAGCGCGGTGAGCACCAGCAGTAAGTACTACCGGTATGCCGTAGCGGTTTCAGCCTGCGGCATCCGGCTCGTCGACAGGGCCCGGAATGGGCCTTGCCTTCGACTTGGCGCGCCGCGCATAGTGAGTACCCGGCACATCGGCCAAGAAGGGATTTCGTAGTGCGTCGGCTTCGGATTGCCTCAGCTCTGATCGTCAGCTTGCTGACCCTGCTCTGCATGTTTCCGGCTGCGGCCGAACATGACGGTGGCTGGACCGTTCTGCTCGACGAACAGGCCAACCTGCAACTGAGCGATGTGCGCTCCGAGCGCTATCGCAACCAGTTCAGCCCACTGCCTCTCGCCGACCTTGATGCTGCCCCGGCTGGACAGGCCTTGTGGCTGCACTATCGTCTGGCACCAGGTGACCAGGAGCAGCTGCTGCGGGTATTTGCCCCGGACCTTTCTGGCCTGGACCTCTACGCCCTCGAAGGCGAACAACTTCTGCGTCAGCTGCACCACGGGCGCCAGGCCGGCAATGCCAGCCCGACCCTGCGAGGCAGCGACCATGTATTGCCCCTGCCCAACAGCAGGCAACCGCTGGACATCTACTTGCGCCTGGCCTCAGAGCACCAGCTGCGTCCGGCCATCAGCCTTGAACCTGCGGCCGAGGCAGCCTCGGACCAACGCCAGCCGCTGCTGTTCGGCATGCTGTTCGGCGGCCTGATCATGCTGATCATGCACAACCTGATCCGCTTCCTCTACACCCGCTCCAGCACCACCCTGATTCTGGCGCTCTACCACGGCCTGATGCTGCTCAGCGGTCTGATCCTGCTGAACCTCAGCGGCCCTTGGTGGCATGTGTGGCACAGTGCGCAAACGCCTGCCGCCTATCTGACACTGGTCCTGGCCGGCCTGTCCGGGTTGTATTTCACCCAACATTTCTTTTCGCCGTGCAATTCGCCACGGCTTAACCGCCTGCTGCAGGGTGAGATGCTGATTGTCGGGCTCAGTGGCCTGGTGCTGCTGTTCGTCGATACCCTGCCATTGAACCTGATGACCTACGCCCTGATGGCGCTGGGCAGCGTGAGCATGCTGCTGGTCAGCAGCTACCACTGGTACAAGGGTTATGCGCCCGGACGCCTGTTCAGCCTGGCAATGGTGGTGTTCAACCTCGGAGGCCTGGTACTGCTGCCAGCCCTGCTGGGCCTGACACGCACCTCGACACCCTGGCTGCTGTGTATCCTGCTGGGCCTGACCGTGGTCAGTGGCCTGCTGCTCAACCTGGCGGTCAGTGAACGGCTGCGGCGCATAAGCGAGGAGCGTTTCAGCGCCAGCCGCGCGCTGGCCGCCAGCGATGCAGAAATCAACGCCAAAGCCGAGTTCCTGGCCAAGATCAGCCACGAAATCCGCACCCCGATGAACGGCGTGCTCGGCATGACTGAACTGCTGCTGGGCACACCGCTGTCGGTGAAGCAACGAGATTATGTGCAGACCATCCACAGCGCCGGCAACGAGCTGCTGACGCTGATCAACGAAATTCTGGACATTTCCAAGCTGGAATCCCGGCAGATCGAGCTGGATGATGTGCAGTTCGACCTTAACGCGCTGATCGAGGATTGCCTGAACATCTTCCGCGCCAAGGCCGAGCAACAGAACATCGAGCTGATCAGTTTCACCCAGCCACAAGTACCGCGGGTCATCAGCGGAGACCCGACGCGCCTGCGCCAGGCCTTGTCGAGCCTGCTGGAAAACGCCCTGAAAAACACCGACCAGGGCGAGATCCTGCTGGTGGTGGCGCTGGATCAACGCGGCGATGTGCCACGCCTGCGTATCGCCGTGCAGGACAGCGGCGAGCCGTTGCCCGCCGCCGACCGTGAAGCCTTGCTGCAGGCCGAGTTGCACAGCCACCACTTCCTTTCCAGCAACAAGCTGGGCGGCCATCTGGGGCTGGTCATTGCCAAACAGCTGATCGGTCTGATGCAGGGCGAGTTCGGCATCAAGAGCAGCACCGGCATGGGCAACACCTTGTGGCTGACCTTGCCGCTGGACCCTTCGCGCCTGGAACAGCCACCGGCGGACCTCGACAGCCCGCTGCGCGATGCCCGCGTGCTGGTGGTCGACGACAACGACACGTGCCGCAAGGTGCTTGTACAGCAGTGCAGCGCCTGGGGCATGAACGTCAGCGCGGTGCCGTCAGGCAAGGAGGCTCTGGCCCTTTTGCGCACCAAGGCACACCTGCGCGACTACTTCGACGCGGTGCTGCTGGACCAGAACATGCCCGGTATGACCGGCATGCAGCTGGCCGCCAAGATCAAGGAAGACCCGAGCCTGAACCACGACATCCTGGTGGTGATGCTCACCGGCATCAGCAATGCGCCGAGCAAAGTCATCGCGCGCAACGCCGGGGTCAAGCGAATACTGGCCAAACCGGTGGCCGGTTATACATTGAAGACCACCCTGGCCGAGGAGCTGGCCCAGCGCGGCCGCGAACAGGCGATGCCTGCCAGCCTGCCTGGCATCCCGCAGGCGCTGGACCTGCCAGGCGACTTCCGCGTGCTGGTCGCCGAAGACAACAGCATCTCGACCAAGGTGATCCGCAGCATGCTCGGCAAGCTCAACCTCAAGCCCGATACCGCCTGCAATGGCGAAGAGGCCTTGCAGGCAATGAAAGCGCAGCATTATGACCTGGTGTTGATGGACTGCGAGATGCCGATACTGGACGGTTTCTCGGCCACCCAGCAGTTGCGGGCCTGGGAAGCAGAAAACCAGCGCCAGCGCACGCCGGTGGTGGCACTGACAGCGCACATACTCGCCGAACACAAGGAGCGTGCGCGGCTGGCAGGCATGGACGGACACATGGCCAAGCCGGTGGAGTTGTCGCAGTTGCGTGAGCTGATTCAATACTGGGCCAATCACCGGGAAGCCAAGGTGGACCCGGCACATACGTCCTGACCGATATCCAATGCTCTTGCAGGAGCGGCCTCGCGACACAAGGCCGCGCCGGCATAAACCCAAGGAACACTGCTCATGCTCCATGAGTTGTTCAGCGTCTACCTGAAAATGCTCGTGCTCTACAGCCCGTTCTTCGTGCTGTCGTGTTTCATCAGCCTGACCCGCGGCCACTCCAGCAAGGAGCGCAAGCAACTGGCCTGGAAGGTCGCGTTCGCAGCCTTGGTCGCCAGCGTGATGCTCTACCTGTTCGGGCGCGCGATCTTCGGAATTTTCGGCATCACCGCCGATGCCTTCCGCATCGGTGCCGGCAGCGTGCTGTTCATTTCGGCCCTGGGCATGGCCCAGGGCAAGCCGGCGGTACAGGCCGACAACGTGCAGCAGGATGTAACCATCGTACCGCTGACCATTCCGCTGACCGTTGGCCCCGGTACCATCGGTGCCCTGCTGGTGATGGGGGTGAGCCAGCCGCACTGGGATGAAAAACTGCTGGCCATCGTCAGCATTGCCCTGGCCAGTTTCACTGTCGGCCTAGTGCTTTACCTGTCCCACGGTATCGAGCGAATCCTGGGCGACCAGGGCCTGCAGATCGTCAGCCGTTTGATGGGGCTGTTCGTCTGTGCCCTGGCGGCGCAGATCATTTTTACAGGGATCAAAGGGTACCTGGTGCCTTAGATGGCATAGTCATGAATGCGCGCCAGGGATACCTTGACGACGCTTTCCTGCACTTTTGGCATTACGCTGTTCTCGAAGGCCAGAATATTGAACCGGACCAGCTCCGCACGCACATTCTTGTAACTGCGCTTGCGGCTGATGAACCCTGCACTGAAAACAGACTGCTTGTCCGTTTCGTGGTAAATCACCATGTCGACACGGTTATTACCGGCCGGCGCACAGGCCAACACTTGAAAGTGCTGCATCTCGAATGCCTTTTTCTCAAGTTCCTTCAGCACCGACGGCTTGGTCAGCAACGCTTGAATGGACACTTTGACCGACGATGCAAAGCTGTCCCCGGCAGTTTTGGACAGGGTCTGCAGCACCTGATCCGTCTGTTGCGTACGCGTCTTGTCCGGCCAATGGATCTGCTCAGCCGTTACCGCATCCCACCCCATGAATTTGAGTTGGTTACGGTAATAAGCGAACCAGTCTTTAATCAGCCCCTCTTTGAAAGCGGCCTCGGTGGCTCTTTCGGCCATTGCCAAGGCCAGCTTCACCTTGTTTTTCTGCGCGGCGTCGACGCCCGGCAAGAACGAAACAATCCCAGCGCCGATCACGGCAGACGTGGCTTCACTCATGATGCTGCTCCTGTAGGTTGTGCGTAAGGGTCGAACCGGTAAACGGCCTGTGCATCCTTGGTTTTCATCAAGGCCTGCAATTCATCACGCTGGCGTTGGAAGCGTCCTTCATCCAATGCCAGGGAAACGCCGTTGAACTCGGCCTCGCCCTCAAGTACTTGTTCGCCCAGAAATGTCTCCAGCGAAACTAGCGAGAGTGGCTTGTCGATTTGCAGCGAGATGCTGCACAAGTCCAGCGCCGGGCCCGGCTTGAGTACGCCAAGTTCGATGACCAGGGTGGAGCACTGCGCCTGATCATGCGCGCAGAAACTCAGCAAGTGCCGGAAGCCTTCAGCAGACTGGCCAAGGCCCGTCTTTATCGCCGCCAGCACGGCCTCATGGCGAAGCGAACGCATCTTCAGCCACGCTTCAAGTGGCTGTATATGCGCGTTGCGCACAGGTCGCCCCAACGGTTTCAGGTCATGAGTACTGGCCAGCTTGATCCAGCCCAGTTGGCGGTAGGCCTCCCGATACGCGGCATACCAGTTTTCATAATTGTCCACGCGTGAACCGGCGTGCTTGTTGGCTACCAACTGCGCGTACAGGACTGAATCGAAAGCGGCCTGGCGTTGTGCCTCGACTGCGCCTGGCGAATACAGCAATGCTGTTCCGCCAATCAACATCAGTTGCTCATCTGCTCTATCCATCGTGTTACCTCGTCACAAAGAACCGAACAAGGCGGCGTTGCGACTACGCCGCCGAGCAATCAGATGTCGTACTCGAGCACGTTCTCGACACTGCGCACGCCGAGTTTGTTTTCTACGGTTTCGCGGACTTTGTCGTAGACAAAGTTATTGAGGGTGAGCACTGCCGTGCCGGCGTAGTAAGCGGACCTGTCCAGCTTCCACTGGATGCCGAGCACATCGTCGTCCAGTGCTGGGGCAGATGCCTGGATGCAGCTCACCACCATGACCACATCGTTTTTTGAGGTTTCAATGCAGGAGGCCAGGCCGACCAGGCCCCTGGCTTTGTTCTTGCGCTTGTGGTGGAGCACCTTGGCGTCGTTTTCGACTGTGGTCATTTTGTCAAACGCCCGCTTTGCCACTTCACCCAGCTTGGTGCCGCCCAGCATCGCATTGCCGACCACACCTATCGCGCGGATGGCCACGGCGCCTACGGTGACGGACAGTTCCACCGAGGTTTCAAGTTCGAAGGTACGGCGTGGGATGGTAAAGCCAAGGTCTCGCATGACATCGATGAATTTGTCGTACCACTCCCGGCTCTGCTTTTCGGCGTCAAAAGCTTTGTCGGCGACCAACGTGGCGAAGTGGAAGGCATTCTTCACATCATGACGGCTTTGCGCAGACATGCCCGCGCCGAAGGCAAGCAGGTTGCCGTCTACCAGGATGGCGGCATCGGTGGTGGTGATTTGGGTTGCATCGGACATTGGAAACTCCTTGATGGTTGCCCCTTGAGTCAAGGGCAATCACCTTAGCCAGCGCGCTGGCCACAAAGCGCGCTGAAGAGTTTCCGACGCAACTAGTTGGCGGTGGGGTACCAACGCGGCGTGTAGGCCCACACCCCACCCGACAGGCGAGGGAATACACAGGTTGTAGAGGAGCCAACCAGAACCATGGTGCGCATATCGACCATTTCCGGCAGCAGCTCGGCCAAGGTGACTACCTTAAGCGTCTGCCCCGGCCTACCGATGTCGCGCCCAAGGACTACAGGCGTGCTCCCCTCGCGGTGGCGACGCACAACTTCCAGGGCCACACCGAGCTGGTGCGGCCTGGCCTTGGAGATCGGGTTGTAGAAGGCCAGCACCAGGTCGGCCTGGGCAGCCAGGTCCAGGCGCTTTTCAATGATCGACCAGGGCTTGAGGTTGTCCGACAGCGACATCACGCAGAAGTCATGCCCCAGCGGTGCACCTGCCTGGGCGGCGGTTGCCAGCGAGGCGGATACCCCCGGCAAGATCTGCAGGTCAACGCGATGCCAAGTGGGGTCGCTGGATTCGTGCAATGCTTCGAGCACCGCAGCGGCCATGGCGAAAACGCCCGGGTCACCTGACGACACCACCACCACCGAACGGCCTTGGGCCGCCAGTTCGAAGGCATGTCGGGCGCGTTGCATCTCTTCGCGGTTGTCGGTGCAGTGCAGCACCTGGTCGCTGCGGAACGGGCCAGCCATGCGCACGTAAGTTTCGTAACCGAGCACATCTTCGGCCTGCGCCAGTTCGGCCTTGACCGCCGGCACCATCAGTTCCGCCGCACCTGGGCCAAGGCCGATGACCGCCAGGCGACCGCGACGGCGGCCGACCTGCGCTACGTCGACCGGGGCAGGCGCCACCGCAACCACGACCTCTTCAAGCGCTATCAACTCAGCATCGGGCACCGCCGCAGCGACCATGCTGGCCACATCGCCAGAGCGGGTGGCGAAGCGCAAGGGAACACCCAGGGCCTGCGCAGCTTCGTGCAACGCGCTGTCGGCCATGGTTCGCTCGTCTGCCAGCACGCAGGCTACCGAGGGCTCGGCGATGCCGGCCTGCTGCAGGGCTGCGCGAATACTGTGCAGATTGCCACCTGCAACGCCCACCACCACCAGGCGCGGGTGGATCAGCAGCTCGTCGCGGTTGGCCGGGCGCGCCTGATGCCCCACATGAATGGTGCGCTGCGCCGCTTCGCTGGCGGGCAACTGCGCCAGCTGCAGCCACGGGGCGTTACCTTCGATGCGCACAGACTCACCCGCCAACAGGTCGGACACAAAGCGCTTGCCTTGCTCGATGTCAGCCAATGCATAGCCCTGCGGCGGGTTCAGCAGGCAAGTCCCAAAGCGCAGCTCGCCACTGGTAGTGATGGCGGCGGAAACGCCCAGCGCGTCAGCGATTTCGCGCGCCATCACGTTCACCCCACCAAGGCCTCCAAGCAACGGCACTACCGCGCTACCATCCTCGGCCACGGCCAGGACCGGCGGCTCGCTGCCCTTCTCGCTGAGCAGGCTGGCCAGGCTGCGGATGACGATACCCGCGGCGCACAACGCGATGATCGGCGTGTCTTGCTGGTACAACCCGCGCAGGGTATCGCCGAACGACACGTACGACTGGTCCGCACCCTCGACACGCCCCTCGAGGCCATGGATCGCGGCCTGTGGATAACAGGCCTGGATACGCTGCGCCGTCGCCAGGCTGCCCGGGCCGAGAATGACGATGGCTGGTGCCTTGTGCATGTTCAGCCCTGCCATTTTTCCCCCGGCACGATGATCAGCGAGAAGTAGGGCGACGACTGCGGGTCGACCTGGTCCAGCGGCACGATCTTCTGGTTGGCCATGGTCGCCCGTTCCACATACAGCGCACGCCCGTCCAGGCCCAGTTCGGCCAGCACTTCGCGCACCTTGGGGAAGTTGCGCCCAAGTTTCATGATCACCGCTGCATCGGCGTCGGCCAGACGGCGCTTGAGCTCTTCAGCGGGCAACACACCGGACAACACCGAAAGGCTCTGGTTGCGGTACACCAGCGGCGCCCCCAGCACCGAAGCGCCACCGAGCATGGAGCAGACACCCGGAATCACTTCGGCCTCATAGCGCTGCGCCAGGCGGTCATGCAAGTACATGTAGGAGCCATAGAAGAACGGGTCGCCTTCGCAAATCACCGCCACGTCGCGGCCGGCATCCAGGTGCTCGGCCACCTGTACGCTGGCTTCGTCGTAGAAGTCGCTGATCACTTGCTCATAGGACAGCGGCGCCGGCAGCACTTCGGTGGTGACCGGGTAGACCAGCGGCAGCAGGGTCTGCTCGGGCTGCAGGTGCGCCTCGATAATGCCGAAGGCATTGCCACGCTTGCCCTTGGCCACGAAGTAGCCGACCACCGGCGCCTCACGCAACAGGCGCAGGGCCTTGAGGGTAATCAGTTCAGGATCGCCAGGGCCCACGCCCAGGCCAAGCAGTCGTCCGCGCGGCGCCATCATTCCACCTCCGTGGCCAGGGCGTTGACCGCCGCGGCGGCCATCGCGCTGCCGCCCAGGCGGCCTTGCATGATCACGAACGGCACGCCACGGCTGTCGGCGGCGAGCATGGCCTTGGACTCGGCAGCGCCGACGAAACCGACCGGGAAACCGAGGATCAGCGCCGGCTTGGGCGCACCGGCGTCGAGCATTTCCAACAGGTAGAACAGCGCAGTAGGGGCGTTGCCGATGACCACCACGCTGCCCTCCAGGTAAGGGCGCCACAGTTCCAGGGCTACGGCGGAGCGTGTGTTGCCGGCGTCTTTGGCCAGGCCCGGCACGCTGGGGTCACGCAGGGTGCAGATGACTTTGTTGTCAGCTGGCAAGCGGGCCCGGGTGATCCCTTCGGCCACCATGTGCGCATCGCACAGGATCGGCGCGCCGTTGAGCAGCGCCTCGCGCCCGGCCCGGCCGGCACCGTCGGAGAACTGCAGGCCATCGATGGCGTCGACCATGCCACAGGCGTGGATCACGCGCACGGCGAGCTTTTCAAGGTCTGCGGGGATCCGCTCGAGTCGGGCTTCCTCGCGGATGATCCGGAAGGAATTGCGATAGATCTCCTGACCATCGCGGATGTAGTCAATCATCAAGGTGCTCCGTCGGCAGGTCGAGCATGGCGCCTGCTTCATTCAAGGTAAGGTCGGTGGCGCGCAGGGCACCGAAACCTGGCTGGCGCGCATCACGCAGGTACAGGTCATAACGGCCCGGCGAACGGGCCAGCAAGGTGGCCGGGGCAACATGGGCCACGGCGCAGGAACGGGGGCAGCCGGACAGGTGCACGCTGGCCGGCACGCCAGGGCCCAGCAGCGCGGCCAGGACAACGGCGTCGGCCTTGGTCTCGGCAAGGGCCTTGGCGCAGCCGCTGGCACCGGTGCAGGCGCTGATACGCGCCAGGGGTTCACGGTCGTGGCACAGCAACCCCAGCGCAGACAGCTCGGCCAGGGCCTGATCGATGTGCTGCGCTTGCAGGTTGGTCAGCACCAGGCTTTGCCAGGGGCTAAGGCGCATACTGGCATCGCCCAGTTCACGGGCAATACGTGCGGCGCCACGCAGCATCGCGGGGGTCAGGCGGCCTTGCGGTGGGGCAACGCCAAGGGCAACACCCTGCGCCTGGGGCAACCTGCCCAACCACGAGGCGCGGTGCTGTTCACGCCGCCATGTGAGCACGGCGGCATCGCAGCGGATGTCCAGGCCGAGCCCAGCGACAAAATCAGCTGGCGGGTACACCTCAAGCAGCTGGCGCATGCGCGTCTGCGTCGGGGATGCCAGATCGAGGAAGCGCTCCAGCACGGCGCGCACCAGCATCAGGCCCTGCGTCAGCGGCACCGCACCAAGCGCCTGGCCCTCTGCCGGGCACCCTGCCAGGCCAAACGCCAGCCAGGTCTGCTGGTCCAGGTGCAGGGGCGACAGCCACAGGTCATGGGGGTGTTCGAGCATCGCCAGGCGCTCGCCTGCATCCAGCTGCACAGCGAACTTGGCCGACAGCTGGTGAAAGCGCGGGGTGCCTTCCAACAGGTCGAGGATCTGCCCGGCCAGCGGCCTGGCGTCCAGCAGCATGAGCGGGTCATGCCCGGCCAGTGGGCTGAGCATCACGTTGCGCACATCGTCACCCGCGGCATCGCGTGGTCCCAGGCCGGCTGCGAGCAGTGCCTCGACCAAAGCGCGATGCTCGCTGCCAATGCCGCGAATCTGCAGGTTGCCACGGTTGGTGGCCTCGATCACGCCGCCAGCAAAACGCTCCGCCGCCGCCGCCACGGCTTCAGCCTGCTCGGCCAGCAGCAGGCCACCCGGCAGCTTGATGCGGCAGATACCGCCATCACGGGCACTGACAATGCGCCACAACCCCGGGCAGGCCGAGGGGCGGGGCGATACGTGGGGGGCATGGGCCTGCGTCAAAGGGGCATCCGGCAGTCTGTGAAAATGCGCTTGAGTGTAGAAGGCGCGGTATTATGCCTGCTTTGTCCGGCGGCATGAAAAGCCGGTGGTCGAGCATCCTCGGCGATTAAGTAGAATTTCAGGACCGCGTCGCCTTCTTCGCGGGCTCGCCCGCTTCCACAGGATCACTGCAGGCTGCACAGGCTGCCCTGTATCTGTAGGAGCGGGCTTGCCCGCGAAGGGGCGCGAAGCGGCCCCAAAAATGGCGGATCGAAATACATGACACCCTGGCTGACAGTAGTAGGCATCGGCGAAGACGGCTTCAGCGGCCTGGGCAAACAGGCCCGGCGCGCCCTGCTGGGCGCTGGCCGGGTCTTCGGCAGCCCGCGCCAGCTGGCCTTGCTGCCACGTTGCGTGACCGCTGAACAGCTGGCCTGGCCCAGCCCGTTCTCGCTGGCCCCGGTGCTGGCCCTTCGCGGCGAGCCGGTGTGCGTGCTGGCCAGCGGTGACCCTATGTTCTACGGCGTCGGCGCCAGCCTGGCACGCCAGGTGCCTGCTGCAGAAATGCGCGTGCTGTCGCTGCCCTCTTCCTGCGCCCTGGCCGCTGCCCGCCTGGGCTGGCCGCTGCAGGACCTGCAGGTGGTGTCGCTGGTGGCCCGCCCCCTGGTGGCGCTCAATGCCCACTTGTACAGCGGCATGCGCCTGCTGGTGCTGAGCAACGATGGCGATAGCCCGGCGGCAATTGCCGCGCAACTGCGCGAGCACGGCTTCGGCCCTAGCCGCCTGCAGGTGTTCGAGCACCTGGGGGGCGTGGACGAACGTGCACTGGCCGGCACCGCCCAGGACTGGCCGCACACCGGTATCGCGGCGCTCAACCTGGTCGCCATCGAATGCCTGGCTACGCCCGATGCGCCCCGCCTGCACCGGCTGGCCGGGCTGCCAGACGCCGCATACCGGCACGATGGCCAGTTGACCAAGCGTGATGTCCGCGCCATCACCCTGGCGCGCCTGGCACCGCAGCCTGGCGAACTGTTGTGGGATGTGGGCGCGGGCTGCGGCTCGATCGGCATCGAATGGATGCGCGCCCACCCGGCATGCCGCGCGCTAGCCATCGAGGCCGACGAAGGCCGCCAGGGTTTGATCGAGCATAACCGCGATGCATTGGGTGTACCTGGCCTGCAACTGGTTCGCGGCAAGGCGCCAGCGGCGCTGCAAGGCCTGGAACAACCGGATGCAGTCTTCATCGGAGGCGGCGTTACCCGCGCAGGTGTACTGGACCTGTGCTGGGCAAGCCTGCGCCCCGGCGGCCGTTTGGTGGCCAACGCCGTCACCCTGCAAAGCGAACTGGCCCTGGCACATTTTCGCGAACAGCACGGTGGTGAGCTGACCCGCATCCATGTCGCTCATGCCCAGCCCTTGGGTGCGTTCGACACCTGGCGCCAGGCGCTGCCGATCACCCTTCTGGAAGTACTGAAACCCGCCGATGCGTGAAGAAACCCGCGAACAGCCCGCGCCTCTGCGCAGCGGCCTTACCACTGGCAGTTGCGCCACCGCCACCAGCCTGGCAGCGGCCAAGCTGCTGCTCACCGGGCAGCGTGATGATGCGGTGGACATCACCTTGCCCAAAGGCAAGGTCGTGCAGATGCGCCTGGAATTCTGCCGCCTGATCGGCGAGTGCGCCGAAGCCGGCACCCTCAAGGATGCGGGTGACGACCCGGACGTGACCCACGGTGCCCTGCTCTATAGCCAGGTGCGCCTGCTGGCGGAACCTGGCATTGGTTTTGTCGCTGGCAGCGGCGTGGGCACGGTGACCCGGCCGGGGCTGGTGCTGGCTGTGGGTGAACCGGCCATCAACCCGGTGCCTCGGCGCATGATCAGTGAACACCTGCAACACCTGGCCGACGCGTGCGGCTACCTTGGCGGCTTCGAGGTCACGGTCAATGTGCAAGGTGGTGAGCAACTGGCCCTGAAAACCATGAACCCGCGTCTGGGCATCCTCGGCGGGCTGTCGATCCTCGGCACCAGCGGCATCGTCCGGCCGTTCTCTTGCGCGGCCTACATTGCCTCGATTCATCAAGGCATCGACGTGGCCCACACCAATGGCTACACGCACATAGCCGCGTGCACCGGCAATGCCAGCGAAGACACTATGCGCCGCGTCTACGGTCTGCCGGAAATCGCCCTGATCGAAATGGGCGATTTCGTCGGCGCGGTGCTCAAGCACCTGCGCAAGGTACCGGTGCCGCGCCTGACCCTGTGCGGCGGCTTCGGCAAGATCAGCAAACTGGCCGCCGGGCACATGGACCTGCACAGCCGTCACTCCAGCATCGACTTGCCGCAACTGGCAGGTTGGGCCGCAGACATTGGCGCTGACGAGGCGTTGCAGGCTGCCATCAGCGGCGCCAACACCAGCCAGCAAGCGCTCGCCCTGGCTCATGCGGCTGGCATTGCCCTGGGTGACGCGGTGTGTGCCCACGCCCTGGCCTTCGCCCGTAGCGTCGTGCCGGCGCAGGTGCACGTGGAAGTGTTCGCCATCGACCGCCAAGGCGGCATCGTCGGCCAGGCGGGTGTGCAATGACGGCGCGCATCCTGTTGCTGGGGGGTGTCACTGAAGCCCTGGCTATCGCCCGCCGGCTCGGGCCTCGACATGTCTACAGCCTGGCCGGTATCGGCCGCGTGCCACAGGGCTTGCAATGCCAGGTACGGGTCGGCGGCTATGGCGGCGTCGAGGGCCTGACCCGTTACCTGCACGAAGCGGGCATCACCCTGCTGATCGACGCCACCCATCCCTATGCCGCGCAAATCAGCCGCAATGCCGCCAGCGCCGCACGCAACGCCGGCATCCCGTGCTGGGCCTTGCGTCGCCCCGCCTGGCAGGCGCAAGCGGGGGACGACTGGCGTGAAGTCGAGGATTGGGCAGGGTTGATCGAAGCACTGAAGCCGTTCCGCAGGCCACTGTTCACGCTGGGGCGCGAGCCGCTGCAGCACCTGGACGAGATTCCGCCGGAGCAGTTCTGGACCTTGCGTGCGCTGGAGGCGTGCCCTGGCAACGAGCGCTGTGAAGTGATTGGCGCACGTGGGCCGTTCCATATCGAGGATGAGCGAGTGTTGTTCCAGCGCCGCCACATCGATGTGCTGATCAGCAAGAACAGCGGCAGTGTGGCGACCGAGCCGAAGCTGGAAGTGGCGCGGGAGCTTGGCGTGCCGGTGCTTGTCCTGAAACGTCCGACGCTGCCGGAGGTGGACAGGGCATTCGACTCACTGACGGATCTGGCCACAGCGCTCGCCCTTTAAGCGCTGCCCTTTCGCAACACAAAGGCACTCCTACAAGGATTTCAGACTTTTCTTCCAACTAACCCAGTGGCCCGTTGCCGATCTGCTGCCTTAAACTCGACGCCCCTCCCCCGGAAGGTTTCACCCATATGGAAATGCAATGGTGGATCTGGCTGGTCTTCGGCATCGCGCTGATCCTGCTTGAACTGGTCCTGCCAACGTTCTTCATACTCTGGTTCGGCATCGGCGCCGTGCTGGTCTCGCTTATCTCGCTCGCCGCACCCAGCCTGCAACTGGACATGCAGGTCCTGCTGTGGGTACTGCTGTCGTCGGCCACCACCGTGCTGTGGTTCAAAGTGTTCCGACGCAAGCAGCCGGATGTGCGCTGGACCGCCGACAGCGTGATCGGCGAAGTGGGCCTGCTGACCGCTCCCGTGTCGGAGTTCCAGAAAGGCCGCGTACGCTTCCAGAAGCCGATCCTCGGCAACGAAGAATGGACCTGCATCGCCGATAGCCAGATCGCCGCCGGCGAGCGGGTACGCCTGACCGCCATCGAGGGGAACACCGCCCGCGTTATCCGGGCCTGAATCCGCATTAAAAGGAATTTTGCAGCATGACCAGCCTCATCGTCGTCGGCGCCATCGCCCTGTTCGTCCTGATCACCGTGTTCAAGGGGGTGCGCATCGTGCCCCAGGGCGAGGAGTGGATCGTCGAACGCCTGGGTCGCTACCACAGCACCCTCAAGCCGGGCCTGAACATTGTCATCCCCTACATGGACGTGGTCGCCTACCGCCTGCCGACCAAGGACATCATCCTCGATGTGCAGCAGCAGGAAATCATCACCAAGGACAACGCGGTAATCGTCGCCAACGCCCTGTGTTTCGCCAAGGTAGTCGACCCGCAGAAAGCCTCGTATGGCGTGCAGGACTTCTCGTTCGCCGTCACCAGCCTGACCATGACCTCGCTGCGCGCCATCGTCGGTGCAATGGACCTCGACGAGGCGCTGTCCAGCCGCGAGCAGATCAAGGCCCGCCTGCGCGATGCAATGTCCGAGCAGACCGAAGACTGGGGCGTGACGGTGCGCTCGGTGGAGATTCAAGACATCAAACCTTCGGAAAACATGCAACTGGCCATGGAACGCCAGGCCGCGGCCGAACGTGAGCGCAAGGCCGACGTTACCCGCGCCGAAGGGGCCAAGCAGGCGGCGATCCTCGAAGCAGAGGCGCGCCTGCAGGCGGCCAGGCTGGATGCCGAGGCACAGATCAGCCTGGCCGAGGCATCGGCGCGGGCGATTTCGCTGGTGAAGGAAGCGGTGGGCAACGAGACCGTACCGGCCATGTACCTGCTGGGCGAGCGCTATGTGGGCGCGATGGAGAACCTGGCGGGCAGCAGCAATGCCAAGGTGGTGGTGTTACCCGCGGATCTGCAGGAGACCGTGCGTGGTTTGATGGGGCGTGGCAAGGTTTGAGCATGCCAGGGGCTGCTGCGCAGCCCCGATACCCGGCCCCTGCGTCACTTCACCGCACCCCGGCATTTTTACCTATACTCCGCCGTACAATAGCCACCACGATTCCTGACCGGATCTCTCCATGCCCCCACGTCGGCACATTGCCTGGATAGCCTGCCTTGCAGTGCTGTTCAACCTGCTGGCCATGCCGCTGTCTTCTGCTGCGCCCAAGGGCACGGCCGAGCAGCTGCTGTGGGGGGCTTTCTGTTCCAGCATGGCCAACAAGGCCAACGTCGACGTTCAGGCCCTGGCCAAGATCGACCTCGGCCCGCAAAGTGACGACAGCGTCGGCATGATGAACTGCTGGTGCTGCTCCGGTGCTGTGCCGCTGCTGGCCCTGCCCGGCTACCCGCCACAGTTGCACAACCCGCCGACACTGCTCAGCGGGCTGCTGCCGCCACCTGCCAAGTACACACCCACGCCCCGCCAGCTCTGGCCTGGGCTAAACCCTCGTGCCTCTCCACTAGCCTGAGTTCATCATGCTGTCTGCCTGAACCAGAACGGAAACGGAGATTCACCATGCTCAAGCACGCCCTCGTCATGGCCGCCCTGCTGCTGCCTGGCGCCTTTGCCAATGCCCACGAATACAGCGTGGGTGACCTGCACATTGCCCACCCGTGGTCGCTGCAGTTGCCACCCAACGCGCCTAACGTCGCCGCGTATTTCGTGGTACACAACAATGGCCAGGCTGATGACCGCCTGCTCAGCGTCGACAGCCCCATCAGCGATGACGCGCAACTGCACGAGCATGCCATGAGCGCCACTGGCGCCATGAAGATGCAACAGGTGCCCAGCGTGGTAGTGCCTGCCGGCAAGGACCTGACCTTCGCCCCTGGCGCCTACCACGTGATGCTGATGCAGCCCAAGGACCGCAGCCTGCTCAGCGACGGCAAACGCTTCCCGTTGACCCTGCACTTCGAAAAGGCCGGCGACATCACCGTCGAAGTGGCCGTGCAGAAGCAGGCGCCTGCGGACCAGCCGCAAGCCCACGAACACGCGCACTGATACCTGCTGACAGGCACGCGCCATGAGCCTGCCGCGCCACAGCATCGGCCGTACCACCCGCCCTGACCTCAGGCGCGCCGGTGGCGGATGGCTGAGCCTGTTCGCCATGTGGATGATCTTCATCGGCCCGCTGATTTCCCAGTCGATGCCGATGGACCACCACGCGGGCATGAACATGCCGATGGACATGCCGATGGCGGCTGCCCATCAGCATGGCGGCGACGCCCATCACGGCCACGGCGGCGATGGCCAGTTGCATGTGATGTGGGAAAAGTGCGGTTACTGCAGCCTGTTGTTCAACTGCCCGGCCCTGCCCCAGGCCCTCAGCCCGCTCAGCGCCGGCAGCATCGTCCCCACCACCCACCTGCTTGCGCCAACGCACCAGGGCCATGCCCGGCAGGCTGTATTCCCTGGTGCGCGCAGCCGCGCCCCGCCTTCTTCGATCAACGTCTGAAACCACATCTTGCGCACGAAGCCAGGAGGCTTCGCGCTGACTCATGACTGATCGACTGGAATCATTATGTCAGGCTGCACCCCTGTTTTTGCCTTGTCCCTGCGTGGGACCATCGCCGCCCTGTGCGGCTCGCTGCTCGCGCCCATGGCCCTGGCCGCCGACCCTGGCCATGAAGACCATGTGCACGACGCACCCGAGTTGAGCCCGACGGTGATCACCGCCGTGGCCCCGAGTTCGCCGCTGACTGTGGTCACCAACCCGAAAGACCCGCGCCAGCCAGTGCCGGCCAGCGACGGCGCCGACTACCTGAAGACCATCCCCGGCTTCTCGGCAATCCGTGCTGGCGGTACCAACGGCGACCCGGTATTGCGCGGCATGTTCGGCTCGCGCCTGAACATCCTCACCAACGGCGGCTTGATGCTTGGAGCATGCCCCAATCGCATGGACGCGCCCACGTCCTATATCTCGCCAGAAACCTACGACCGCCTGACCGTGATCAAAGGCCCGCAGAGCGTCATCTGGGGGCCCGGCGGCTCGGCCGGCACCATCCTCTTCGAGCGCGAACCGGAGAAATTCGGCACCCTCGGCAGCCGCGTCAACGCAAGCCTGCTGGCCGGCTCCAACGGCCGCTTCGACAAGGTGCTGGATGCCGCGGCCGGCAACAGTCAGGGCTATGCCCGCTTCGTCGGCAACCAGTCACGTTCGGATGACTACCACGACGGCAACAACGACACCGTGCCGTCGCGCTGGGACAAGTGGAACGGCGATGTCGCCCTCGGCTGGACTCCCGACCAGGACACCTTGCTGGAGCTGACTGCCGGCAAGGGTGATGGCGAAGCCCGCTACGCCGGGCGCGGCATGGACGGCTCGCAGTTCAAGCGCGAAAGCCTGGGCCTGCGCTTTGAGAAGTCCAACCTCGGCGAGGTGCTCGACAAGGTCGAGGCGCAGGTCTACTACAACTACGCCGACCATGTGATGGACAACTACAGCCTGCGCACGCCGTCGGGTAGCGGAATGATGGGCATGCCGATGGTCAGCAACGTCGACCGCCGCACCATGGGTGCACGCATCAAAGCCACCTGGCGCTGGGCCGACGTGCAGCTGATCAGCGGCATCGACGCGCAAACCAATGAACATCGACAGCGTGGCGGTATGGGTGTGGACGCACATAAGGGCCAGGCCTGGACCAAGGACGCCGACTTCCACAACTACGGCGCCTTCAGCGAACTGACCTGGTACGTCAGCGGTGAGGACCGCTTGATTACCGGCGCCCGTCTGGACCGCGCCTCGGCGCGCGACTTCCGCAAAACCAGCGCCACCGAAGGCGACACCCGCGCCGATACCCTGCCAAGCGGCTTCATCCGTTACGAGCACGACCTGGCGGCCATCCCGGCCACCACCTACATCGGCCTCGGCCATGCCCAGCGCTTCCCCGACTACTGGGAGCTGTTCTCACCCAAGCTGGCACCACCCGGCTCGGCCAATGCCTTCGACGGCATCAAGCCAGAAAAAACCACCCAGCTCGACTTCGGCATCCAGTACCGCACTGAACGCCTGGAGGCCTGGGCTTCGGGCTATGTCGGGCAGATTCGCGACTACATCCTGTTCGACTATCGCACTGGCATGATGGGCATGAGCACCTCGCAGGCGCAGAACATCGATGCCCGCATCATGGGTGGCGAACTGGGCGCCGCCTACCAGCTGACTGAAAACTGGAAGGCCGACGCCACGCTTGCCTACGCTTGGGGCAAGAACAGCAGCGATGGCAAAGCGCTACCTCAAATGCCTCCCCTGGAAAGCCGCCTGGGCCTGACCTACAGCCGCGACGTGTGGAGCGTCGGCGCACTGTGGCGGCTGGTGGCGGCGCAGAACCGCATTGCCGAAAACCAAGGGAACGTCGTCGGCAAGGACTACGACAAGAGCGCCGGCTTCGGCGTGTTCTCCCTGAACGGCGCCTACAAGGTGAACAACAACCTCAAGCTCAGCGCAGGGGTCGACAACCTGTTCGACAAAACCTACGCCGAGCACTTGAACCTGGCCGGGAACGCCGGGTTCGGCTACCCGGCTACAGATCCACAACCGGTCAACGAGCCAGGCAGGACCTTCTGGACCAAGGTCGACTTCAGCTTCTGACAACAACGGGCGCAGCTTCGGTTGCGCCCTTCAGCTGGTCAAAAAGGAGGTTCCCATGAGAGGAACACGCGTCTCTTTCTATAACCTGGCCTGGCGTTGGCATTTTTATGCGGGGCTGTTCGTGGCCCCATTCATGATCCTGTTGGCAATCACCGGGATCATCTACTTGTTCAAGCCCCAGCTCGACCCGCTGCTGTACCGCGACCTGATGGTGGTCGACGCCGGCCAGCACCGGCAGGGTGCAGACACGATGCTGGCTGAAGTGCGCCAGGCCTACCCAAAGGGCCACATCGCCCAGTACTTGCCGCCACTGAACGCCGAGCGCAGTGCGCAGTTCGTGGTGCATGACGGCGGGCGCGAACTGAACGTGTTCGTCGACCCATACAGCGGCAAGGTCCTCGGCGAACAGGACGGCAAGCAGAACCTGCAGGCCATCGCCCGCGCCCTGCATGGCGAGCTGATGGTCGGCACGGTCGGTGACCGGCTGGTGGAACTGGCAGCGGGCTGGGGCATCGTGCTGGTGGTATCGGGCCTGTACCTGTGGTGGCCGCGCGGGCGCAGTGGCGCTGGCGTGCTTTGGCCGCGGCTGTCGGCGCGCGGCCGGCTGTTCTGGCGAGACCTGCACGCGGTAACCGGTTTCTGGGGTTCGGCCTTGCTGTTGTTGATGCTGGTCAGCGGCATGACCTGGACCGGCTTGTGGGGCAAGCAGTACGCTGATTTGTGGAACCGCTTCCCGGCAGCCATGTGGAACGACGTGCCCAAGTCGGACCAGCAGGCGCGTGAGTTGAACAGCGCACACCGCCAGACCGTGCCCTGGGCCATGGAAAACACGCCGATGCCACAGTCCGGTGCACACGCCGAGCACGCCGGGCACCACATGATGTCGGACATGCCCGCAGCGCCCCAGGTGAGCGTGCAGCAGGTCGAAGACATTGCCACTTCGCGTCAGGTCGAGCCGGGCTACAGCATTACCCTGCCCACCACTGCCGACGGGGTGTTCACCATTGCCGTGTTCGCCGACAACCCGCGCAACGACGCCACCCTGCATGTCGACCAATACACCGGCAAGGTTCTGGCCGATGTGCGCTGGCACGACTACAGCCCGGTCGCCCGCGCCACCGAGCTGGGCGTGATGCTGCACGAAGGCAAGATGTTCGGGGCGCTGAACCAGATCATCATCCTGCTGGTGTGCCTGATGATTCTGCTGGGGTCGGTGAGCGGGCTGGTGATGTGGTGGAAGCGCCGGCCTGAAGGCGGCCTGGGCGTACCGCCTCTGCGTCATGACCTGCCACGCTGGAAGGCGGCGGTGGCCGTGATGCTGGTGCTGGGGGTGATGTTCCCGCTGGTGGGGGTGTCGATGGTGGTGATGTGGGGGGTGGATAGTTTGGTGGTGAGGCGCCGCCGGGTCTTGGCCAGCGCTTGAGCCTTGTGTTGCCTGTGCTGGCCTTTTCGCGGGTAAACCCGCTCCTACAGGGGACCGTGTTCCTTTGTAGGAGCGGGTTTACCCGCGAAGAGGCCGGTACAGGCGAAATGCTGAGCCGAAAATGCAGAGTCGATCTGTCGCGCCCCGATCTGGAACGCGCGTGTTAGCCTAGCCGGCTACCTCTGACAAGAAGACTGCAGCCTATGACGCAAACCTCACCCATAGCGACAGATGAACCGCACCTGCAACGCAACCTGACCAACCGCCACATCCAGCTGATCGCCATCGGCGGCGCGATCGGTACCGGTCTGTTCATGGGCTCAGGCAAGACCATCAGCCTGGCCGGGCCATCGATCATCTTCGTCTACATGATTATCGGCTTCATGCTGTTCTTCGTCATGCGCGCCATGGGCGAACTGCTGCTGTCGAACCTGAACTACAAATCGTTCATCGACTTTTCCGCCGACCTGCTCGGCCCCTGGGCCGGCTACTTTACTGGCTGGACCTACTGGTTCTGCTGGGTGGTCACCGGCATTGCCGACGTGGTCGCGATCGCCGCCTACACCCAGTTCTGGTTCCCCGACCTGCCGCAGTGGATACCGGCGCTGACCTGCGTAGGGCTGCTGCTGTCGCTGAACCTGGTCACCGTGAAAATGTTCGGCGAAATGGAGTTCTGGTTCGCCCTGGTCAAGATCGTTGCCATCCTCGGCCTGGTCGCTACCGGCCTGTACATGGTCATCACCGGCTTCACCTCGCCCAGCGGGCGCACCGCCCAGCTGGCCAACCTGTGGAATGACGGCGGCATGTTTCCCAATGGCCTGATGGGCTTCTTCGCCGGTTTCCAGATCGCCGTGTTCGCCTTCGTCGGCATCGAGCTGGTGGGTACCACCGCCGCCGAAGCGAAGAACCCGGAACGCACCCTGCCGCGGGCGATCAACTCGATCCCGGTCCGTATCATCGTGTTCTATGTGCTGGCGCTGATCGCGATCATGGCCGTGACCCCGTGGCGCGATGTGGTGCCCGGCAAAAGCCCGTTCGTTGAGTTGTTCGTGCTGGCAGGCCTGCCGGCGGCGGCCAGCATCATCAACTTCGTGGTGCTGACCTCGGCGGCTTCGTCGGCCAACAGCGGCGTGTTCTCCACCAGCCGCATGCTCTACGGCCTGTCGCAGGAAGGTGACGCGCCCAAGGCCTTCGAGAAGCTGTCCAGCCGTTCGGTGCCGGCCAACGGCCTGTACTTCTCGTGTACCTGCCTGTTGCTCGGTGCGGTGCTGATCTACCTGGTGCCAAACGTGGTCGAGGCATTCACCTTGGTCACCACCGTGTCGGCGGTACTGTTCATGTTCGTGTGGACGCTGATCCTGCTGTCATACCTGAAGTACCGCAAAGACCGCGCGGCGCTGCATCAGGCGTCGAACTACAAGATGCCGGGCGGGCGCTTCATGTGCTACGTGTGCCTGTCGTTCTTTGCGTTCATCCTGGTGTTGCTGAGCCTGGAGGCGGATACGCGTTCAGCGCTGGTGGTAACGCCGATCTGGTTTGTCGTGCTGGCGGTGACCTACCAGCTCGTACGCAGCAGGCGCCATCCCCGCACGGCTGTGCATAACGGCTGATCGCCTCGGGGGCTGTTCCCACGAAGGCAACGGTGTACGCCGTCCGCTGTGGGAACAGCCTTGTGTCGCGATGGGCCGCACCGCGGCCCCAATCCTGTGCACACAAATCCATCAGGCACCAACCTGGATCCAACCAACGCCCCAACACCTCGCACAACCCCTCTAAACCGTACCTTTCGCCACTAGGCACAGCCCTTGCAACGCCCTCCCCGCTTGCCCAACACCATAAAAAACTCAGCGGAGAGAGCACATGAAGCGTCGCAGTCTGATCAAGGCCCTTACCCTCAGCGCATCGATCGCGGCGATGGGCCTGAGCTGGAGTATCCAGGCCGCCGAGACCATCAAGGTCGGTATCCTGCATTCGCTTTCCGGGACCATGGCCATTTCCGAGACATCGCTCAAGGACATGGCGCTGATGACCATCGAGCAGATCAACGCCAAGGGTGGCGTGAACGGCAAGATGCTGGAACCGGTGGTGGTCGACCCGGCGTCCAACTGGCCGCTGTTCGCTGAAAAGAGCCGTCAACTGCTGACCCAGGACAAAGTGGCCGTGGTGTTCGGCTGCTGGACATCCGTGTCGCGCAAGTCTGTTCTGCCGGTGTTCGAAGAACTCAACGGCCTGCTGTTCTACCCGGTGCAGTATGAGGGCGAAGAGATGTCGCCGAACGTGTTCTACACAGGCGCCGCCCCGAACCAGCAAGCCATCCCGGCCGTGGAATACCTGATGAGCGAGGACGGCGGCAGCGCCAAGCGCTTCTTCCTGTTGGGCACCGACTACGTCTACCCGCGCACCACCAACAAGATCCTGCGCGCATTCCTGCACAGCAAAGGCGTGGCCGACAAGGACATCGAAGAGGTGTACACGCCGTTTGGCCACGCTGATTACCAGACCATTGTCGCCAGCATCAAAAAGTTCTCCGCCGGCGGCAAGACCGCGGTCATTTCCACAGTCAATGGTGACTCCAACGTGCCCTTCTACAAGGAACTGGCCAACCAGGGCCTGAAGGCCACCGACGTGCCGGTGGTGGCCTTCTCGGTGGGCGAGGAGGAACTGCGCGGCATCGACACCAAACCGCTGGTAGGCCACCTGGCGGCATGGAACTACTTCGAATCGGTGGATAACCCGGTCAACCAGAAATTCGTCGCCGACTGGAAGGCCTACGCCAAGGCCAAGGGCCTGCCGGGTGCCGACAAGGCCGTGACCAACGACCCCATGGAAGCCACCTATGTAGGCATCCACATGTGGGCACAAGCGGTGGAGAAAGCCAAGTCCACCGACGTCGACAAGGTCCGCGAAGCACTGGCCGGGCAGAGCTTCGAAGCACCGTCGGGCTTCACCCTGACCATGGACAAGACCAACCACCACCTGCACAAGCCGGTGATGATCGGCGAGATTCAGGATGACGGGCAGTTCAGCGTGGTGTGGGAAACCGAGCAGCCACTGCGGGCGCAGCCATGGAGCCCGTTCATTCCGGGCAATGACAAGCGGCCAGATTACGCCGTGAAAGGTAACTGAGTGCATGGGGCTGCTTTGCAGCCCATTCGCGGGTGAACCCGCTCCTACAAGGACCGCACAGGTTTCAAACCTTGCACCGTCTCTGTGTAGGAGCGGGTTTACCCGCGAAGAATCCAACACCGATTTCCAGGATTGCCCGCATGCTCAGACTCCTGCTCACCCTCCTGCTGCTAATCCCCCTGGCAACCCACGCCAGCGAGGGCGAATTCTTTCTCACCGCCAAGCCCGCCGAGCAGGCCGGCCTGCTCGAAGGCTGGGCAGCACAACCCGATGCCGCGCGCCTGCCACTGCTGGAAAACCTGCGCCAAGGCCGCATCGCCACCGATGACACGCGCAAGGTGCGCCTGAACAACCGCCTGCGCGGCCTGATCGACAACGCCCTGGCCAGCCACCAGTTGCTCAGCGACAACAGCGAAACCCGCCTGGCCGCAGCCCAGCAACTACAGAAAAGCGCACAACCCGCGCAAATGGCCTTCCTCGACCGGCGCTTCGCCGCCGAGCCGGACGCCGCCGTACAGGCCGCCCTCGGTCTGGCCCTGGCCAACCTGCAGCTGGGCGCCAGCGAGCCTGCGGTACGCCTGGCCGCCGTGCGCCTGCTGGGTGAAACCGGCGACCCGCTGGCCCGCACCCGCCTCGAAGCCCTGCTGCAGCCCGATGCAGAACTAGACCCGGGCGTGCGCACAGCCGCCGAAACGAGCCTGGCCCAGGTCAAACGCAAACTGCTGGTAGGCGAACTGCTCGGCCAGGCCTTCAGCGGCCTGTCGCTGGGTTCGGTCCTGCTGCTGGCAGCGCTGGGCCTTGCGATCACCTTCGGCCTGCTCGGGGTGATCAACATGGCCCATGGCGAGATGTTGATGCTCGGCGCCTACAGCACCTACATGGTCCAGGTACTGCTGCAGCGCTTCGCCCCAGGCGCCATCGAGTTCTACCCGCTGATTGCCCTGCCGGTGGCCTTCGCCGTCAGTGCCGGGGTAGGCATGGCGCTGGAGCGCACGGTGATCCGCCACCTGTACGGCCGCCCACTGGAAACCCTGCTGGCCACCTGGGGCATCAGCCTGATCCTGATCCAGGCCATCCGCCTGCTGTTCGGCGCGCAGAACGTCGAGGTGAGCAACCCGGCCTGGCTGTCCGGCGGCATCCAGCTGCTGCCCAACCTGGTGCTGCCATACAACCGCCTGGTCATCATCGGCTTCGCCCTGGCCGTGGTGCTGCTCACCTGGCTGCTGCTCAACCGTACCCGGTTGGGTCTGAACGTGCGCGCAGTCACCCAGAACCGCAACATGGCCGCCTGCTGCGGCGTGTCCACCGGGCGCGTCGACATGCTCGCCTTTGGCCTTGGCTCGGGCATCGCCGGGCTCGGTGGCGTGGCTTTAAGCCAGGTGGGCAATGTCGGCCCGGACCTGGGCCAAAGCTACATCATCGATTCGTTCCTGGTGGTGGTACTCGGCGGCGTCGGGCAGCTGGCCGGTAGCCTCTGGGCCGCGTTCGGCCTGGGCATCGCCAACAAGCTGCTGGAGCCGCAGATCGGTGCCGTACTCGGCAAGATCCTCATCCTTGCGTTGATCATTCTGTTCATCCAGAAACGCCCGCAAGGCCTGTTCGCCCTCAAGGGACGGGTAATCGACTGATGAACCAGCCACTGCTTGTCACTGCTACGCAAAAGGCCGGCCCACGCCTGACCCTTGCCATCGGTGCCGTCGTCGTCCTGCTGCTGGTGGCTTTGCCACTGTGCTCACTGCTGCCGGCAGATCATGCCCTGCACGTGTCGGCCTACACCCTGACCCTGGTCGGCAAGATTCTCTGTTACGCCATCGTCGCCCTGGCCCTGGACCTGGTCTGGGGCTATGCCGGGCTGTTGTCCCTGGGCCATGGCCTGTTCTTCGCCCTGGGCGGCTATGCCATGGGCATGTACCTGATGCGGCAGGCCGCCGGCGACGGCCTGCCCGGGTTCATGACCTTCCTGTCGTGGACCGAGCTGCCCTGGTACTGGGCCGGTACCCAGCATTTCGCCTGGGCCCTGTGCCTGGTGGTGCTGGCGCCCGGGCTGCTGGCGCTGGTGTTCGGCTGGTTCGCTTTCCGCTCGCGGATCAAGGGCGTGTACTTCTCGATCATGACCCAGGCCCTGACCTTTGCCGGCATGCTGCTGTTCTTCCGCAACGAAACCGGCTTCGGCGGCAACAACGGCTTCACCAGCTTCCGCACCATCCTCGGCTTCGACATTGCAGCCCAGGGCACCCGCGCGGTGTTGTTCCTGCTGACCGTGGGCCTGCTGCTGGCCAGCCTGTACCTGTGCTGGCGCCTGACCCGCAGCAAGTTCGGCCGCCTGCTCACCGCCGTGCGTGACGCTGAAAACCGCATGATGTTCTGTGGCTACGACCCGCGCGGCTTCAAGCTGCTGGTGTGGGTACTGAGCGCCGTGCTGTGCGGCCTGGCCGGTGCGCTGTACGTGCCGCAGGTGGGCATCATCAACCCCAGCGAGATGTCGCCGACCAACTCGATCGAAGCCGCCGTCTGGGTAGCCTTGGGCGGGCGCGGCACGCTGATCGGCCCGCTGCTCGGTGCCGGCCTGGTCAACGGCATGAAAAGCTGGTTCACCGTGGCCTTCCCCGAGTTCTGGCTGTTCTTCCTCGGCGCGTTGTTCATCCTCGTTACCCTGTACCTGCCCAAGGGCGTGGTCGGCCTGTTGAAGAAAAGGAGCCAGCCATGAGAGGCGTGCCCCCAGTCCACCCGGAATTCATGCTGGAACCGGTATTCGACAACCTCGGTGCCGGGCGCGATGCCATCGGCCTGGGCCAAAGCCGCAAGGCCGGCCTGGATACCCGCCACGGTACGGTGCTGAGCCTTGAAGACATCAGCGTCAGCTTCGATGGTTTCAAGGCGCTCAACACGCTGAACCTGTACATCGGGGTGGGCGAGCTGCGCTGCATCATCGGCCCCAACGGCGCCGGCAAGACCACGATGATGGACGTAATCACCGGCAAGACCCGCCCCGACAGCGGCACGGCTTACTTCGGCGATACCCTCGACCTGACCCGCATGAGCGAATACCAGATCGCCCAGGCCGGCATTGGCCGCAAGTTCCAGAAGCCCACAGTGTTCGAAGCGCTGACCGTGTTCGAGAACCTGGAGCTGGCGCTGAAGACCGACAAGTCGGTGTGGGCCAGCCTGGCCGCGCGCCTGAGCGGTGACCAGCGCCAGCGCATCGAGGACGTGCTGACCACCTTGCGCCTGCTGCCGCTGGCCCAGCGCCAGGCCGGCTTGCTGTCCCATGGGCAGAAGCAGTTTCTGGAGATCGGCATGCTGCTGGTGCAGGAGCCGCAGCTGCTGCTGCTGGATGAACCGGTGGCCGGCATGACCGATGCCGAGACCGAGTTTACCGCCGAGCTGTTCAAGGGCCTGGCCGGCAAGCATTCGCTGATGGTGGTGGAACATGACATGGGCTTCGTCGGCAGCATTGCCGACCATGTGACCGTGCTGCACCAGGGGAGCGTGCTGGCGGAAGGCTCGCTGGAGCAGGTGCAGGCAGATGAGCGGGTGGTCGAGGTGTACCTGGGCCGCTGACCGGATTTGAATTTTTGGCGCCTGTGCCGGCCTCTTCGCGGGTAAACCCGCTCCTACAGTGGGCGTAATGCCATGGGGCGGTTCCCGTCGTAGGAGCGGGCTTGCCCGCGAAGAGGCCGGCACAGGCACAGCATCCCTTTCAGGAACTCTCACATGCTCAAGATCGACACCCTGCACCAGTACTACGGCGGCAGCCACATCCTGCGCGGCCTGTCCTTCGAAGCCAAGGTCGGCGAAGTGACCTGCCTGCTGGGCCGCAACGGCGTGGGCAAGACCACCTTGCTGCGCTGCCTGATGGGCCTGGTGCCCGCCCGCGACGGCAGCATCGAATGGGAAGGCAAGCCGATCACCGCGTTCAAACCACAGCAACGGGTGCAGGCCGGCATCGCCTACGTGCCCCAGGGCCGCGAGATCTTCCCGCGCCTGACCGTCGAGGAAAACCTGCTGATGGGCCTGTCGCGCTTCCCCGCCCGTGAAGCCCGCGAGGTCCCGGCCTTCATCTACGAACTGTTCCCTGTGCTGGAGCAGATGAAACAGCGCCGCGGTGGCGACCTGTCTGGCGGCCAGCAGCAACAGCTGGCCATCGGCCGCGCCCTCGCCAGCCGCCCGCGCCTGCTGATTCTCGACGAGCCGACCGAGGGCATCCAGCCCTCGGTGATCAAGGAAATCGGCGCGGTCATCCGCCGCCTGGCCGAGCGTGGCGACATGGCGATTTTGCTGGTGGAGCAGTTCTACGACTTTGCCGAAGCGCTGGCTGACCAGTACCTGGTCATGGCCCGTGGCGAAATCATCCAGCGCGGTCGCGGCGAAAACATGCAAGCCGAAGGTGTACGCGGGCTGGTAACCATTTAATCTGCGAGCAACGACCTTGCGAGACGCTGTCATGAGCTACGAAATCCGCGATGCCCGGCCCACCGATGTGCCAGGCATACTCGACATCTACAACGACGCGGTGCTCAACACCACGGCGATCTGGAACGAAACCCCGGTGGACCTCGACAACCGCCAGGCCTGGTTTGAAGCGCGTGCGCAGCAGGGCTACCCGATTCTGGTGGCGGTCGATGAAACCGGCGTGCTGGGGTATGCCTCGTTTGGCGACTGGCGGCCTTTCGAGGGCTTTCGCCTGACCGTTGAGCACTCGGTGTACGTGCGCAACGACCAGCGTGGCAAAGGGCTCGGGCCGGTGTTGATGGCGGCACTGGTCGAACGCGCGCGCGGATGTGGCAAGCATGTGATGGTGGCAGCGATCGAGCGTGGCAATGCAGCTTCGGTGCGCCTGCATGAGCGGCTGGGCTTCGTGGTGACCGGCCAGATGCCGCAGGTGGGGGTAAAGTTTGGCCGCTGGCTTGATCTGACCTTCATGCAACTGGTGCTGAACCCGGGCGCCGAACCGACCTGAAATGCGGTCCATTGTGTGAGCATCGCGAAAGGGCTGCAAAGCAGCCCCGGCAATTTTGCGGTGGAGCAAAGATCTGGGGCTGCAAAGCAGCCCATCGCGACACAAGGCCGCTTCCACAGATGCCGGCAAGGCCACCTACATCTGGATAAACCGGCCCAGCCGCTGCTTCAGCATGCTGTTCTCACTGCGCAACTGCTGCACTTCCTGCAACAGCTCCAGCGCCAGCGCCACCCCTTCCCACTCCAGTTCCAGCTCCTGGTGCAGCTTTACCGCTCGTTTGGTCACCAACGGCGCCTGATCGTCAAACAGCCAGTCCTCCGGCGTTCGCCCAGAAGGTTCGACAATGCCGTGCTCGACGATTTCGATCACGCATTCAGCCGTGACATCGGCTTCCTGACACAGGGTACGCATGTCCAGTTGAACGATCAGGGTGCTGCTCATGATCACTTACTCCATTGTGTCCTCGGGTTGAACGCAGCTTTCTCGGAAAGCTTGGTCCAGAGTTCGCGGGCAGATTCGTCCGACGCGGGTGGCATGACCACCTTGAGCTGCGCATAAAGGTTGCCGCGCTCTCCCTGCTTGTTCGCCAGGCCCTTGCCCGGTACACGCAGGCGCTGGCCGCTCTGGCTGTCAGGACGGATGGTCAGGTTGATCTTGCCATCCAGGGTCGGAACCGCCACCTTGGCGCCCAAGGCCGCCTCCCACGGTGCCAACGGCACAGTGATGATCAGGTCATGACCTTCGACATCGAACAGCGGGTGCGGTGCCATGCGGATGGTCAGGAACAGGTCACCGTTGGCCCCGCCACCGCTGCCGGGCGCGCCCTGGCCCTTGAGGCGGATGCGCTCGCCGTCGGTCACCCCAGCCGGAATCCTCACGTTCAAGGTCTTGGTGGTGAAGCCGGTGCGCTGGCCCATGGCATTGGTTTGCGGCACCTGGAAGCTGATCTGCTTGGACTCCTTGCTCAGGGTCTCTTCAAGGAACACTGCCAGTTCAAGCTCCACGTCCTGCCCCCGCCTGCCAGCACTGCGTTGCTGCTGCCGGGCGCCACCGAAGGGGTTGCCACCAGCACTGCGCCCACCGAAGATCGAGCTGAAGAAGTCGGAGAAGTCGCCGCCTTCGAAGCCGCCGCCACCGCGGTTTTCCCAACCCGGTGGTGCCTGGAACGGCCGGCCATGCTGGCCGCCGTACTTGCGGATTTCATCGAACTCGGCACGTTTCTGCGCGTCGCCCAGCACCTCATAGGCCTCGTTGGCCTCCTTGAATTTTTCCTCGGCGTCGCGCTCCTTGCTGACATCCGGGTGATACTTGCGCGCCAGTTTGCGGTACGCGGCCTTGATCGCCTTGTCGTCCGCAGTGGGCTCTACGCCGAGTATCTTGTAATAGTCTTTGAAGTCCATTTATGGATCACCAATGTGAATGTGCATGTTGCAACTGAAGATAGGGGTCAAGCATAGCCTTTCAAGACCGACTTGGGTTTGCCTCAAGGCAGACGACTGGTCTTGATTCTGTAGCCAACTGGCATACACTGCGCGGCCGTTTTGCCTCCGGAAGCCCATTTCCCATGTCTGACGTATCCCCGGCCCGCGCCCTGGGCATCGACTTTGGCACCTCCAACTCCACAGTCGGTTGGCATCGGCCTGGCGTCGAGTCGCTGATTGCCCTGGAAGACGGCAAGATCACCTTGCCCTCGGTGGTGTTCTTCAATATCGAAGAGCGGCGCCCGGTGTATGGCCGCCTGGCGCTGCACGAGTACCTGGAAGGCTACGAAGGCCGCCTGATGCGCTCGCTGAAAAGCCTGCTGGGCTCGAAGCTGATCAAGCACGACACCAGCGTGCTGGGCAGCGCCCTGCCGTTCAAGGACCTGCTGGGCATGTTCATCGGCGAGCTCAAGAAGCGCGCTGAGGCGGCCGCTGGCCGAGAATTCGACCAGGTGGTGCTGGGCCGCCCGGTGTTCTTCGTCGACGAAGACCCGGCTGCCGACCAGGAGGCCGAGGACACCTTGGCCGAAGTGGCGCGCAAAATCGGCTTCAAGGACGTGTCGTTCCAGTACGAACCGATTGCCGCGGCCTTCGACTATGAGTCGAGCATCAGCCGCGAAGAGCTGGTGCTGATCGTCGACATCGGCGGTGGTACCTCGGACTTCACCCTGATCCGCCTGTCGCCCGAGCGCCATCTGGTCGCCGAGCGCCAAAGCGACATCCTCGCCACCGGCGGTGTGCACATTGGCGGTACCGACTTCGACAAGCAACTGAGCCTTCAGGGCGTGATGCCGTTGTTTGGCTATGGCAGCCGCATGAAGAGCGGTGCGCTGATGCCGACCAGCTACCACCTCAACCTGGCCACCTGGCACACCATCAACGCCTTGTATTCGCAGAAGTCACAGTTGGCGCTGGGCAGCATGCGCTATGACATCGAGGACAGCTTCGGCATCGATCGCCTGTTCAAATTGATCGAACAGCGCGCCGGGCACTGGCTGGCGATGGAAGTGGAAGCCAGCAAGATCGAGCTGACCGAGCATGACAGCCGCCACATCGACCTGCGCCGCGTCGAGCCCGATCTGAGTGCGGAACTGACCCGCACGCTGTTCGAAGAGGCGATCGAAGGCCTGCTGGAGCGCGTGCGCGGTAGCGTGACCGAACTGCTGGCCAAGGCTGGGATAAGCGAAGGCCAGGTCGATACGGTGTTCTTCACCGGTGGCTCCAGCGGCATTCCGGCGCTGCGCAACAGTGTTTCGGCGATGCTGCCGAATGCACGGCATGTGGAAGGCAATATCTTTGGCAGCATTGGTAGCGGGCTGGCCATCGAGGCGCGCAAGCGTTACGGCGCGGCCTGATTTGTCGATTAGCCTGTAGCCGCGAACGGGCTGGGGCTGCTGGCCAATCTCCACCAGTCGTTCACCGTTGCCGCCGCTACCGTATTCGCGGGTAAACCCGCTCCTACGCCCGATCGGGGGTGGGCACACATCGGGGGTTGGCCGGAGGCCGCCGTGTAGGAGCGGGTTTACCCGCGAAGAGGCCGGGCCTGCTGGCCAATCTCCACCCGCCGTTCACCGATGCCGCCGCTACCGTATTCGCGGGTAAGCCCGCTCCTACGCCCGATCGGGGGTGGACACACATCGGTGATTGGCCGCAGGCCGCGTGTAGGAGCGGGTTCACCCGCGAAGAGGCCGGGCCTGCTGGCCAATCTCCACCCGCCGTTCACCGTTGCCGCCGCTACCGTATTCGCGGGTAAACCCGCTCCTACGCCCGATCGGGGGTGGACACACATCGGTGATTGGCCGCAGGCCGCCGTGTAGGAGCGGGTTCACCCGCGAAGAGGCCGGGCCTGCTGGCCAATTACCACCCGCCGTTCACCGTTGCCGCCGCTACCGTATTCGCGGGTAAACCCGCTCCTACGCCCGATCGGGGGTGGACACACATCGGTGATTGGCCACAGGCCCCTGTAGGAGCGGGTTTACCCGCGAAAGGGCCGGTACAGGCCACTACATGATCAGACCAGCTCCGCCCGCTTCAGCTCACTCTTCAGATAGGCATAGTAGATGGGCCCCGCCACGACACCAGGCAGCCCGAACGCCGCCTCGAATACCAGCATCGCCAGCAGCAATTCCCACGCCTTGGCACTGATCTGCCCACCCACGATCCGCGCGTTGAGGAAGTACTCGATCTTGTGGATGACGACCAGGTAACCCAGCGCCGCTGCCGCCACCCAGATCGACAGCGACAGGCCGACGATGGTGATCAAGGTGTTGGACATCAGGTTGCCGATCACCGGCAGCAAGCCCAGCAGGAAGGTCAGCACGATCAGCGTCTTGGTCAGCGGCAGGTGTACGTCGAACAGTGGCATCACCACGGCCAGGAAAATGCCGGTGAAGATCGTGTTGAGCAGCGAGATCTTGATTTGCGCGAACACGATGTTGCGAAACGCCTTCACCAGCAGGCTAAGACGTTCGAACAGCGCCGCCGCCAGGGGCTTGCGCCGGGAAATATCGGGAATGCGCTGCAAAGCGATGATGGCGCCGAGGATCATGCCGATGAGCATCGTCACGAACATGTGCGCCATGCCCTTGCCCACCAGCTGCAAATCGCTCAGGTGGCTCTTGATCCAGTCGCCGATGGCCACCTTGAACTCTGCGGCACTGGCAGGCAGGTAGCCCTCGATGAAAGGGGGCAACTGGCTGCGGGCTCGCTCGACCAAGGCCATGAACTTGTCCAGCGAGGCGCCGGGGTTTTCCGCCTCGTGCAGCAGGAAGCTGAAGGCACCGGCAATCAGCAGTGTCAGGGTGCTGACCACCAGCGTGCCGAGCAACGCCACGGCCAGCCAGCGCGCGCGTTGGCCAGCAAGCAGCGGTTGCAGGCGCGGGGTCAGCATGTTGACCAGTTCGAACACCAGCAGACCGGCCAGCAGGCTGGGCAGCAACTTCAGGGGCAAAGCCAGCAGCAGCCCAGCCATGACGATGATCAGGCTGGCCAGGGTGATCTGACGGGGGGTAAAGGTCATACAGCCTCGACGGCAGACAGCGGGAATGCCGCAGTCTGCCAGCCTTGGCGGCGCAGGCATAGGCGCAGGTCATTTCTTCTTCAGGCAATCGCTCATGAAGGCCTTGCGCTCGTCCCCCTTCAGGGCTTTGGTGGTGGCGTCAGCATTGCAGGTCTTCATTTTCTCTTGCTGGGTTTGGGGCACATCCTTTTTCAGGCAGGTGCTCATGAACGCTTTGCGTTCATCGCCCTTGAGGGCCTTGGCGGTGGCGTCGGCGTTGCAGGTTTTCATCTTTTCCTGCTGCGCGGTATTGGCAGCGAAACCTTGGGCACTGAACAACACCGCCAGCGCCAGTAACGGGATTTGCAGCACTTTCATGGAGTGGTCTCCTTGGCTCCGCGCCCGATGCACGGGGGTCGAGCTGAGTGTAGCCAAGAATATTCAACGCCCCGCCCGCGCCTGCCGGCGGTACTGCTCCGGCGTACACCGGGCCTGGCGCTGGAACATGGCGATGAACGCCGAGGCGCTGCTGTAGCCAAGGTCGAAGGCGATGGCCTGAATGGGCAGGCCGGCTTCCAGCGCTTCTATGGCACGCAGAAAACGCAGGCGCAGGCGCCATTCGCCAAAGCTGATGCCCAGCTCGCGCAGAAACTGGCGGGCCAGGGTGCGTTCGCTGACGTGTACGCGTGCGGCCCAGTCGGCCAGCGGGCGGTTGTCCCCCGGCTCGGCGCTGAGCGCGTCGAGCACCTGGCGCAAGCCATCGCTGTGGGCAAACGGCAGGTAGCAGGCCAAGGTGGGCGCCAGCAGCAACTGGTCAAGCAGTACCTGTACCAGGCGCTGGTCACGCTCGTCCTCGGCCACCTTCAGATTGCGCCGGGCGAAGTCACCGAGGATGGCCTTGAGGATGTCACTGATCATCAGGCTGCACGGGTGCGGTGGCAGCGCTGCGCACAGGCTGCGGTCGAGATAGATAGAACGGTAGACGATGGCCTGGGGGTTGTAGCAGCCGTGCTCGGTGTCGGGCGGCACCCAAACGGCGTAGTGCGGCGGCGACAGGAAGCGCTGGCCGGCCACATCCAGTTGCATCACGCCGTGGGCGGTGTAGTTCAGCTGGCCCCAGGCGTGTTGATGCACGGCGCTGTGGGTGTCGGCAACGAACTCGTCGTGGCGGAAGTACACCGGGGCCGGCAGTTGGGTGAACTGGGGGATATCGAGGTATTTACGCGGCATGCTGTCTGCTTTGCAGGGTCGGTTGTCTGGATAGAAGTATAGGCTTGTAGACAGACATTCGATAATACAGGCCTATCGAGGACCTGCCTTGCAGGCCTTCGCGGGCTCCCCGCTCCCACAGGATCTGCGCCAGCCTCCAGGCCTGTGTATCCCCCGTAGGAGCGGGTTCACCCGCGAAGGGCTGCAAAGCAGCCCCATTCCAGCCCCCAGCGAGTACCCTGCTGCATGAACTACCTGTTCCCCCTCACCGCCATCCTCATCTGGGCCGGCAACACCGTGGTCACCAAGATGTCCGCCGGTGCCATCCACCCTGCAGAGATCGGCTTCTACCGCTGGTTGCTGGCCGCCTTGCTGTTCACGCCGTTCCTGCTGCCTGCCGTGTGGCGCAACCGCGCAGCCATCCGCCCGCACCTGGCCAAGGTGTTCGTGCTCGGCGTGCTGGGCATGGCGATGTACCAGAGCCTGGCCTACTTCGCCGCCGGCATCACCAGTGCCACCAACATGGGCATCATCCTCTCGCTGATGCCGCTGATGTCACTGGCGCTGTCCATCGCCTGGCTGGGCCAGCGCCTGAGCTACGGTGCCCTGCTGGGCGCGGTGGTGTCATTCTTCGGCGTGCTTGAAGTGGTCAGTGCCGGCCATCCCGCCAGCCTGCTGCAGCAAGGGCTGAACAGCGGCGATCTGTTGATGCTGGTGGCAACCTTGGCCTACGCGCTCTACAGCTTCCTGCTGAAGAAATGGCAGCTGCGCCTGCCGCCGATGCAGCTGCTGTACCTGCAGGTGTTGGTGGCCATCGTCGTGTTGCTACCGCTGTTCCTGCTGTCAGACAAGACCGGCCTGAACAGCCACAACATCGGCCTGGTCCTGTATGCCTGCGTACTGGCTTCGATGATCGCGCCGTTGGTGTGGATGCAGGCCGTACACCGCCTGGGGCCCAGCCGCACCACACTGTTCTTCAACTTGCTGCCGCTTGTCACTGCGCTGATCGCCGCCGTGGTGCTCGACGAACAACTGGCCAGTTACCACCTCGTCGGCGGCTTGCTGACCCTGGCCGGCGTAGTGCTGGCCGAACGCTGGACCACGCCGATCCGCCGCCAAGGCACTTGAGCTAAAGCCCCGCCGCCTTGAGCCGGGCAGCATGTTCGGTGAATAGCCGCACAGGCTCCGCGCCTTTGCCCACGGCACCGAGCGACTGGTTGACGATGTCCAGGTGATCGAGCGGGTAATCGTCGCCGATCACCTGCCCCAGGTGCGAACTGAAACGCCCGACCATGCCGTCGCAATGGCCCTTTTCCTTGATGAAACTGCGTGCGAACAGGCGGCAGAAGCGGCTGCTGCCGTCAAAGCGGTTGCGCCCCTGGTCTGTCAGGCCGGGCTGCAAGGTGCCAGACCAGGAGTAATAGCGGACGCCATTGACCTCATAGGCCCCTTCCCCACCCCAGGTTTGCGGCAGGCCCTGTGGATAAGCCTGGTTGAACAGTGCCACCCCGGCGCTGGTCAGCGACTGGTGCGAGGCGTGCACATCTACCGGCAGCGGGTCGCGACGCCAGCCGGTTTCCAGCCACACCAGCAGCACGGCAAACCCATGCAGCACGGCCTTGAGGATGCGCCCCTGGGGTGAATCGCCCGGTGCCGTGCGTTCCAGGTGGTCGGCCAGCTCGGAGCCATGATTGGGCCCCGCCACCGAGGTGACCGACGCCACCCGCCCCGGCCGTTTGGCCGCTGCGTAACGCGCGCTCAGGGCGCCCTGGCTGTGGCCGATGAGGTTGACCTTTTCGACGCCGGTACGTAGGCAGATATCGTCGATGATCGCCAGCAACTGCTCGCCGCGTACCTCGCTGGAATGCAGCGGCGAAACCTGCACCGGAAACACCTGCGCACCGCCCTTGCGCAAGGCCGGCACAATGCCGAACCAGTAGGGGTAGAGCACCATCCGGACAAACCCGAGCATGCCTGGCACCAGCACCAGCGGGTATCGCGTGGCCAAATCCTGCTGCATTACCGCAGCTCCTTTGCGTGGACAACGGGCCAACACTACAGCGGCCATGATGACCATCGCAATCGAACTCCTGGCGCGCGCTGTGGTTCAAAACCACACAGACCCTTTGCAAGGAGCGGGACCATGTACAAGCAGACCCTGGCAATCCTTCTGGCAAGCGCCACCCTGGCCGCCTGCGGCAGCCGCCCGGAAAACCCGGTGGATTACGTCACCTACCGCGATGAGCCGCTGGTCAAGCAGGTGGAGAACGGTATGACCATGCAGAAGGTCATCGCCATTGGCGGCAGCCCGTCGAGCGTGATCGACCTGCCACACGGGGGCACCTGCAACGACTACATCCTCAACCACGACGGCAAGCAGCAGCCCTATTACGTGCGCTTCGATGCCACCGGCCATGTGGATGCCAAAGGCTTCAAGACCTGCAAGCAACGCCAGGAGGACAGCGACGCCCTGCATGGCGCGTAAGCCTGTGTTCCGACCCGACCCTGACCCCTGCTGGAGATAACCATGAGCAATGTTGAACTGACCGATGTGAAAACCCTGCGCGAGCGTGCACGCCAGCATGTGGAGCAAGGCGCAGTGACCGAGGGTTACCACGCCGACCGTGAACAGATCCTGCGCCTGCTTAATGAATCGCTGGCCACCGAGCTGGTCTGTGTGCTGCGCTACAAGCGCCACTACTTCATGGCCAGCGGCATCAAGGCCAGTGTGGCTGCCGAGGAGTTTCTGGAACATGCCAACCAGGAAGCCGAACATGCCGACAAGCTGGCCGAACGCATCGTGCAATTGGGCGGGGAGCCGGACTTCAACCCCGACAACCTGACCAAGAACTCGCATGCCCAGTACGTGGCCGGCAATTCGCTGAAAGAGATGGTGCTGGAAGACCTGGTGGCAGAGCGCATTGCCATCGACAGCTACCGCGAGATCATTCAGTACATCGGGGATAAAGACCCGACTACCCGTCGTATCTTCGAAGACATCCTGGCGCAGGAAGAGGAGCACGCGGACGATATGTCTGACCTGTTGCAAGGCCTTTGATTTCTGACACCCTCAAGGGGCCGCTTTAGCGGCCCCTTGCTATTTCCGCGCTTTCACCGCCGCCGGCGCCTTGCCTGCCTTCATCTGCTGCAACAACGGTGTGCACTGGTTCGGGTCATCCCCGCTGCTGGGCGCAATCAGCGCCAGCAACCCCGCCGCCGGCCCTGCCACCACCCCAAGCGCAACCATCCCTGCGCCACGCAACGCCAGCGGCACTGCCTGCACACCGGCGTTCGGCTTGGCGAACGGTCCGCGCACATACAGGGGGGAACGCAGCGAGAACAACCGCAGCCCTTTCGATTCCGGGGTGATGTTCAAATCCAGTTGCTCGGAAGCGAAATTCGCCGTGCCGTCGATGTAGATGATCGCGTTCTCTGTATCGAAGATGAACAGCCGCGTAGTCGCCAGGCCATCCTTGATGGCTACATCGGCTGCCGCACAGTTGATCTTCACGTCCTCATCACCAAACAGCTTGCCGACCACATAGTTGCCCACGTTCAACCCGGCGATTTCCATCAGGCTACGGCTGATGGCGCCATCGTTGATCAGCATGCGCAGGTCGCCATTGGCGGTACCCAGCAAGGCGGCTACCGAGTTGCCACGGCCGCTGATGTCGGCGTCGCCATTGAGCTCACCAAAGCTGGTCTGCATTGGCGCAAAGGTGGGGAACAGTTGCTTGAGCTTGAAGCCCCGCGCAGTCAACTTCGCGCGCCCCTGCAAGGGCACGCTTCGCCCGTCCAGGCGGATGTTGGAGGCCAGGCTGCCGCCGGCCACGCCAAAGCGCAGGGGCTCCAGGCGCAACAGGCCGTCTTCGAGCACCACATGGGCCGACAGGTCAGTGAACGGCAGTTGCGCGCTGTGCACGATGCGCTTGCCAGCAAAGGTGACATCAGCGTCCATTGCCCGCCAACGCTCGGTGCGAAACGCCTCCACTGGCAGCACCTTGCCTGCAGGCTGCTTGCTGGCACCGCCGCGGGCCTTCTGTTCGGCATTGGAGTCGGCACCGATCAGCGGCGCCAGGTCCTTGAACAGCAACTGGTTCGATACCAGGTTGCCGGACAGTCTTGGCCGTGGCTGGCTGGCAACGAAGGCCAGGTCCCCATGGATATCGCTGTCGCCGATCTTGCCGTTGAAGCCCTGGTAATTGAACGACGCCCCTTGCGCCGCCTGCAGGTTGGCGCGTAGGTGGCCGTCGGTGGAATAGGCCGGGGTGTCAGGCAAGGTGACGCCGGTCAATGGGTAGAGGTTGCCCAGGCTGGCACCCGACAAACGCAGGCGCAGGTCGAGGGCACCAAGGTTGCGCGGGTCGGTGAGGGTGCCGGCGAGCACCACATGGGTGTCGGCGATGCGCACGTCGGCCTGCAGCGGGAACGGCTGGCTGGCGTCCTGCAGGGCCAGCAGGCCACCGATCTTGCCGGTGCCGGACACTGGCTGGCCTTTGTAGCGGCCCTGGGCCTTGAGGCCGAAGGCATAGTCCTGCGCACCGCCGGCCTTCTCGGCGCTGGCCTTGCCGACAATTTCACTGAACGGGATTGGTTTGCCAAGCGGGTCGATCTGCACCTTCATGCTGGTTTTCAGGGTCTGGTCGTCGAAGCTGACGTTGCCTTGGTCAAAGCCGATGGCGCCGATGTCCAGCTGCCATTTGGAAGGTTCGGCGTTTTCATCCTTGGGGCCGAAGTCGAAGACCCAGTTGGCGCGGCCATCGGCCAGGCGAGTGAGGCTGGCAGTGGGCTTGGTGAGGTTGATGCGGGGTATGCTGATCTGCTGGAACACCAGCGGCAGCGGCGCCAGGCGAAACTCCACGCGCTCAAGGCCGACCATCTTCGGCTCCTTGAGCCACTCGGGGTTGCCCAGCGTCAGGTCTTCGGCAATGAAGTGCGGCCAAGGCACCCAGGCACGCCAACCGCCCTCTTCGGGCTCGGTACGCCAGTGCACGGCGAGGTTGCCGTTGATCGCGAAGGGCCGATGCAAGGCTTCGGAGACCTTCTCGTTGAGCAGTGGCTTGACGCGGTTCCAGTCGAAGGTGGCAATTACTACCACCAGGATCGCCAGCACGGTAAGCAGGCTGGCGAGGGTCCAGACGAGGATTCTGGCGGGACGCGTCATTGCGTAATTCTCCTTGCGGCATGACAGAAAACAGGCGCTGCGATGGCCTCAATAACTCCGACTGATGAAAACCCGTGAGGTTTTATCAATGGCGCCATGATAGCGAAGTTTTTCCTGGCCCTTTGCTCAGGAATGTGTCGCGCCAGACTGCACATGTTACCCACCGCCAACAGGGGCCGGTGGTTGCCTGAATGGCTGCAAGGTCCGGAATAGAGGCACTGCAACCCTCTATCAATATGGTCGATTGTTACCATTACCCGTATGAACTTCTCTCTGGCGTTACGCGGCGTAGCATTGGCTTCGTACCCACTTTACAGCCCCCGAGAGGAGCACCGAAATCATGAAACGCCATCTGCTGACCCTGGCCCTGTCCCTTCTGGCCGCCAACGCTTTCGCCCTGCCGGCGTCCGAGCAACACCTGACGTCCGAAGCGCGCTCCAGCGCAGCCGAAATCGCCCAGCCGCTGAACACCGTAGCTGAAGGCGGCTCCGATCGACTGATCGAACGTTCTGGCCGTGTTGCCGAAGGTGGCTCCGATCGCCTGATCGAACGTTCTGGCCGCGTTGCTGAAGGTGGCTCCGATCGCCTGATCGAACGTTCTGGCCGTGTTGCCGAAGGTGGCTCCGATCGCCTGATCGAACGTTCTGGCCGTGTTGCCGAAGGCGGCTCCGATCGTCTGATCGAACAAGCTGGCCGTGTTGCCGAAGGCGGCTCCGATCGTCTGATCGAACAAGCTGGCCGTGTCGCTGAAGGTGGCTCGGATCGCCTGGTTGAACTCAGCCGTGTGAGCTGATCGCCATGGCCGAAAAGAACAACTTCTGTCACAACGCTTGCTCCCCTCCAGGCCCGGTCCATTGACCGGGCTTTGTTTTTTTATCTAGAGTGCCCAGCCTGACCGTTACAGAAGCCCGCACCATGCTGCCGCGCGCCGAACAGAAGCTACAGACCCGTCAGGCCCTGCTCGATGCCGCCTGCCTGCTCATGGAGAGTGGCCGTGGTTTCGGCAGTATCAGCCTGCGCGAAGTGGCGAAAACCGCTGGCATCGTGCCGACCGGCTTCTATCGGCATTTCTCCGACATGGACGCCCTGGGCCTGGCACTTGTCGCCGAAATCGACACCACCTTCCGCCAGACCATCCGCCTGGTGCGCCAGAACGAATTCGAACTGGGCGGCATCACCGACGCCTCGGTGCGCATCTTCCTCGACGTGGTAGCCGCCCACCGCGCGCAGTTCCTGTTCCTGGCCCGCGAGCAGTACGGCGGTGCACAGGCCGTGCGCCAGGCCATTGCCCGCCTGCGCCAGGATATCAGCGACGACCTTGCCACCGACCTTGCGCGCATGAAGCGCTGGCAACACCTGGACAGCGCCGCGCTTGCGGTGATGGCCGACCTGGTGGTGAAGACCGTGTTCGCCACCCTGCCCGAGCTTATCGACAACCCGGAAGCGGGTTATCCACAGGCCCTGACGCCGCAGGAAAAGATCACCCAGCAATTGCGCTTCATCTTTGTCGGGGCGCGGCATTGGCAGGGGCTCGGCAACCCAGGCTACTGAAAACCCCACTTCTGCTACCATGGCGCCCTGCCCGACAGCGACGAGCGCCCAAATGTCCGACCCCCGCCCCACCCTGCCCGAACTGGCCCGCTTCAACCAGCACTTCGCCGAACGCATCGTGCCGCTGTGGCAAGGCCCGGGCTGGAACGCCGACATGGCCCTGCCCTACGAAGCGCTGGACGCCCAGCACCAACCGTTGCCGGTGCAGCGCTACCGGGCCATGGCCTGTGCACGCCAGCTGTACGTGTTCAGCAGCCGTATCGGCCAACCGGGCGCCGCCGAACGCGCCGCAGCCCTGTTTCGCTCGCTGCAAAAGCACTTCCACGATGCCGAGCACGGGGGCTGGTTCTACAGCATCGACGCCCACGGCAAGCCGCTGGACCGGCGCAAGGACCTGTATACCCACGCCTTCATCGTGTTCGCCTGCGCGCACTACTGGGGCAAAGTGCGCGAAAACCTGGTGGAGTCCACGTTGAATGCCGCGCTGGACATCATCGACCAGCAGTTCGCCCGTGACGATGGCCTGTACGAAGCCTGCCTGGGCGAAGACTGGGCCAACCTCGGCAGTGGCCCGCTGCAGAATCCGCAGATGCACCTGGCCGAAGCGTTCCTGCAGGTACTGGCTGTGCGTGACGACGAACATGTCCGCCAGTCGCTGCTGCAATTGTGTCAGGCGCTCGAGGCGCATTTCATTGAACCGGCCCATGGCCTGATGCTGGAAAAGCCACGCGGGGCTGTGGATAACTGGTTCGAGCCTGGGCACCAGTTCGAGTGGTTCTATCTGCTGCATACCTCCCCGCTGCTGCGTGACACGCCGCTGCATGCGTCGATAGACCGGGCCTTCGGCTTTGCCGAGCAATTCGGGGTGAAGGATGCGGCCGTACTGGCCATGCTGAATGTGGATGGCCGGGTGCTTGATGCCTCCCAGCGTATCTGGGCGCAGGCCGAGTACCTGCGGGCGCTTACATTGCGTGAAGGCAGTGAAGCAAAGCTCGCGGGGCAGTTAGGCGCCCTTTCAGCGCGGTTCCTGCGTGACGCCGGCTGGTATGAGTGCCGAGGGGGTGACGGCGCGGTGAGCAGGGATGACATGCCATCGACCACGCCTTATCACTTGGCTACCTGCCTGGAAGGGCTGAATCAGGCGAACTTCTGACTGTCCATACAACGAACCTGTCAGGGGTGAGCGTTTCCCTCTGCCGGAAGCATCTCCCCACGCCTATGTTGGTGCTCCTTTCTCGAACGTTCAGGAGTAACCAACATGGAAGCAGAAGCCTTCAAGGCATTTGTCGAAGAGCAGATCAACCGAGCGGCACAGAAGATAATCGATCACGGCCACCGCTATGACGAGCACTCCCATGGCAAACTCAGCTACCTGCTAAGCCTGCGCCGTGTCATCAATTGCAAAGCAACGGCCGAGGACATGGGCCGGCATGACGCCATCAACGATGTCCTTCAAGCGTTAGGCATCATCCCTAAAGAAAGAACCGGCTTTTACTATATCAACTGAGCGATGCGTTGCTCCGCGAACCGGATCTTTCCGGTTCGCGCCTCGTGCTTAGCCTTTTGATCGGTCGATCGAGAACCCTGCCCAGTCCTGGCTCACCGGCATCAGTTCAAGGCTGTTGATATTGATGTGCGCCGGCTGGTTGAGGATCCAGAAGATGGTCTCGGCAATATCCTGTGGCTGAATCGGCTCCGCACCCGCGTAGGTAGCATCGTACTTGGCCTGGTCACCCCCGAAGCGCACCAGCGAGAACTCGCTCTCGCACAGGCCCGGCTCGATGTTGCTCACACGCACGCCGGTACCGCGCAGGTCGCAACGCAGGCTCAGCGAGAACTGGCCGACGAAGGCCTTGGTGCCGCCATACACGTTGCTGCCCGGGTACGGATAGTTGCCCGCCACCGACCCGACGTTCAGGATCGACGCGCCGCGGCCATGGGCGATGAGCCGTGGCAGCAGCAGGCGAGTGGTGTACATCAGGCCCTTGATGTTGGTGTCGACCATGGTTTCCCAGTCGTCCAGGCTGCAGTTCTGCGCAGCATCCACACCCAGTGCCAAGCCGGCGTTGTTGACCAGACCGCGAATCTTTTCAAAGCCGGCCGGCAGATTGGCAATAGCCTGCTCCATGGCCTTGCGGTCACGCACGTCCAGCACCAGGCCATGCACTTCGGTCTTGGCCGACAGTTCAGCGCACAGGGCATCCAGGCGCTCTTTGCGGCGCCCAGTGAGTACCAGCTTCCAGCCGGCTTCTGCGAAGCGGCGGGCGGTGGCCTCGCCGAAACCGGAAGTCGCGCCAGTGATGAATACGGTGGACGTCATGCTGTGTTCCTCACGGTAGGTTGTCATGGCAGCTTTGCAGCATGCCCGCGCCTAGCCTTGGCAGCAAGCCGTTCAGGGGCTGTTCATTTTTTGTTCATATTCTGCAAACCCTTGCGGCAGAGGGCTCGCCGCCAGGTATACGCATGTTATCCACAAGGCTTTCCCCACGGATTGGGGGCAACTTGTCCACTGCACGGAACCCTTTCAGCAGGTTGTGGTCGGTGGATATCTTGGCGATGATGGCGCAAGGCTTTCAAACATGCCGCCTGCAGCGGTCTGTCCAAGGTTTTTACACAGAGTTATCCACAGGATTGGCACTGCACTTGAAGCGCACGCAGAGATTTTGAAAGCTTGGGAAAATCATCCACAACGGGGATATGAACAAAAAATGATCAAATCGCTACAGGGCTTGATACTCAAGGCCTTGAGCGATATGCCACCATGTTTTCCACAGGCGGCTCCACACTATCCGTGGAAAAGAGTTGGCCTGTGGAAACAATGGCTTGCGAAGGAATATGGGTGTGTTTAGGGAGAAGGGAACGACAAGTTTTCCACATTGAGAAGGGGGCTGCATCGCAGCCCCTGCATACAACTCAGTGCCCGCCCAGATAAGCGTTACGCACTTCCTCATTGACCAACAGTTCCTGCCCGGTCCCGGTCATGCGAATCTGCCCGTTGACCATCACATAGGCCCGGTCCGACAGTTTCAGCGCATGGTTGGCGTTCTGCTCCACTAGGAAGATGGTCATCCCGGTCTTGGCCAGCTCTCGCAAAGTCGAGAAGATCTGCTTGACCACGATCGGCGCCAGCCCCAGCGAGGGCTCGTCCAGCAACAGCAACTTCGGCCGGCTCATCAGCGCCCGGGCAATCGCCAGCATTTGCTGCTCGCCACCGGACATGGTCATGGCCCGCTGGTTACGCCGCTCCTTCAACCGCGGGAACAGCTCGTACATACGCTGCATGTCTTCGTCGGCATGCTTGTCGCCGATGGGGATGGTACCCATCATCAGGTTTTCCTCGACGGTCATGTCGGGAAACACCCGGCGCCCCTCCGGCGACTGGGCAATGCCGTTGGAGGCGATGTAGTGCGAGGATTTGCGGGTAATGTCGGTGCCGCGGTACACGATATGCCCGGATGCCGCCCGCGGCTGGCCGAAAATCGACATCAGCAGGGTCGACTTGCCGGCACCGTTGGCGCCGATCAGGCTTACCGTCTCGCCCTCGTTGATGTGCATCGAGACTTTCTTCAGTGCCTGGATCGGCCCATAGAACACGTCCAGGTCTTTCAGCTCGAGAATGGGTGCACTCATACCAGTTCCTCTTCGTCTGCACCCAGGTAGGCGGCAATCACCGTCGGGTTGTGGCGGATGTCCTGCGGCGCACCTTCGGCAATCACGTTGCCGTGGTCCAGCACCACGATATGGTCGGAGATGCTCATGACCATGCCCATGTCGTGCTCGATCAGCACCACAGTGATGTCGTGCTCGTCACGCAGCACACGGATCATGCGGCTGAGTGCCTCGGTTTCCTGCGGGTTAAGGCCCGCCGCCGGTTCGTCCAGGCAGATGATCTTCGGCCGCGTGCACATGGCCCGGGCGATTTCCAGACGCCGCTGCTGGCCGTACGACAGCTCGCCGGCCAGGCGGTTGGCGCAATCAACCAGGTCCACCACTTCCAGCCAGTAGAAGGCGTGGTCCAGTGCATCGCTTTCGGCCTTGCGGTAGGCCTTGGTGTTGAGCACCCCGGCCAGCAAGTTGCGGTTGACCCACATGTGCTGGGCCACCAGCAGGTTCTCCACCACCGACATTTCCTTGAACAGGCGAATGTTCTGGAAGGTGCGCGCCAGGCCGGCGCGATTGACCAGGTGGGTACCGCCGAACATCTTGTAGTACATACGGTTGGCAAAGCGCGCAGGCGACACGAAGTCGGCCGCCTGGAAGCGTTCGCCGAGCAGTTGGATGACGTTGGTGTGGCTGCCGCGCACGTTCAGTTCGATACGTCCGCCACTGGCCTTGTAAAAGCCGGTCAGGCAGTTGAACACCGTGGTCTTGCCGGCGCCGTTGGGGCCGATCAGGGCAAAGATCTGGTTGCGCCGGACCTTCAGGCTGACGTCGCTGAGCGCCTTGATGCCACCGAACTGCATCATCAGGTTGTCGACCGAGAGAATGATATCGTCGCTCATGGCGCCACTCCTTTACGTGGGGTCACACCGGTACGGCTGATACGGATCAGCCCACGCGGTCGCCAGATCATCATCAGCACCATCAGCACGCCGAACAGCAGCACCCGGTACTCGGAGAAGCTGCGCAGCAGTTCCGGCGCCACGGTCAGCACGAACGCCGCGATGACCACACCCACGGTAGAGCCCATGCCACCCAGCACGACGATGGCGAGGATCAGCGCCGACTCGAAGAATGTGAATGACGACGGGTTGACGAAGCCCTGGTAGGTGGCGAAGAACACCCCCGCCAGACCGGCAGTCGAGGCGCCCAGGGTAAAGGCCGACAGCTTGACCAGCACGTGGTTCAGGCCCATCGAACGGCAGGCGATCTCGTCTTCGCGCAGCGCTTCCCAGGCCCGGCCGACCGGCATGCGAGTCAGGCGATGCTTGATGTACAGCACTGCCAGCACGACCAAGAACAGCACCGCGTAGATGAACACGAACTTGAGGCTGGCGTTGTACTCGAAGCCGAAGAACTCGTGGATAGGCACCCCGCCATCCTTGGCCCGGCGGCCGAACTCAAGGCCGAAGAAGGTGGGTGAAGGTGCCGGCATGCCGTTGGGGCCACCGGTGAACGATAGCCAGTTGTTCAGCACCAGGCGGATGATCTCGCCAAAGCCCAGCGTCACGATCGCCAGGTAGTCACCGTGCATGCGCAACACCGGGAAGCCGAGGATGCACCCCGCCAGCGCCGCAGCGATGGCCGCCAGCGGCAGCACGCTCCAGAAGCCCAGCCCCAGGTACTGGTAACCCAGCGCCAGGCCGTAGGCACCGATGGCATAGAACGCCACGTAACCCAGGTCGAGCAGGCCGGCCAGGCCGACCACGATGTTCAGTCCAAGGCCCAGCAATACGTAGATCAGGCCGAGGATGACCACGGTTAGCAGGTACTTGTTGGCGAAGATCGGGAAAACGATGGCAATCACGATCAGCGCGGGGATGATGTAACGCAGGCGCGACTTGTAGTCCGGTGCGGTCACATGCACGCCCGAGCCACCGCTGTCGAAGCCCAGGAGCATGCGCTGCCCGGGGGCAGTCTGCAGGAACAGGCTGAGCAGGAAGCGCCCCACCATCACACCGCCGACCAGCCAGGCCACGCGGCGCGGCTCGGCATTGAAGGTGTAGCCGTCGAGCACCACACCAACGACCGGGCCAAACACGATAAGTGCCAGCAGGCCAGCGACAATGGTCTCCAGCAGGCTGCGTTTAAGGTCGAAACCCTTGGTTTCGCTAACAGAGGCAGTTTTGGCAACGGACATGTTCACACCTTAGCCACGAGCGGGCGACCCAGCAGGCCTTGTGGGCGGAAGATAAGGATCATCACCAGCAGCGAGAAGCTGAACACATCCTTGTAGTCGGAGTTGATCAGGCCTGAGAACAGCGACTCGGAAATACCCAGGATGATCCCGCCGAGCATGGCCCCCGGCAGCGAGCCGATACCCCCGAGCACTGCGGCAGTGAACGCCTTGATACCGATGATGAAGCCGGCGTAGAAGTCGAAGGTGCCGTAGTTCATGGTGATGAGCACGCCGGCCAGGGCGGCCATCACTGCACCGATGACGAACACGTAGGAAATCACCCGGTCGGTGTTGATACCCAGGATCGAGGCCATCTTGCGGTCTTGCTGGGTAGCACGGCACATGCGGCCGAGCTTGGTGTACTTGATCACGTAGGTCAGCAGGCCCATGCCGACAAAGGCCGCCACCAGGATGAAGATCTTGGTATATGTCAGTTGCACGAAGCCGGACCCGACTTCGACACGCATGGCGCCTTCCAGCAGGGTTGGCACGCCTTGCTGGCGGGCGCCCTGGCTGATCTGTGCATAGTTCTGCAGGATCAGCGAAATGCCGATGGCACTGATCAGCGGTGCCAGGCGGGTAGAGTTACGCAGCGGTTTGTAGGCGATGCGCTCGATGGTGAAACCATAAACGCCGGTGACGACGATGGTGAACAACAAGGTGCCCAGCATCAGCAGGGGGAACGATTCGACACCGAAGTAAGCCAGCAATGCCAGGCTGATCGCCGCGAGGTAAGCGGAGATCATGTACACCTCGCCGTGCGCGAAGTTGATCATGCCGATAATGCCATAGACCATTGTGTAGCCGATGGCGATCAGGCCATAGACCGACCCGAGGGTCAGGCCGTTGACCAGTTGCTGCAGGAAAATACCATCCATAACGCAATCTCACCTGATTGAGATTGCACGAGCGCCGACCACGGCGCGGGCCACCTGTGCGGGGCCCTCGCAGCGCAGAACTGTGCAGATCTACGAATAAAGACAGGTACCGCGGGGCTTGGGCCCGAGCAACCGCCCGGGCCGCGGGCCGTTGTTATTTTTGTTTTTCCAGCTGGTGGTATTTACCGGTCTTGTCCCACTGGTAGACCACGTAGTCGGAGACGGTCAGGTCGCCCTTGCTGTCCCACTTCTTCTCACCCATGACGGTCTGCACCGGGTTGGCCTTGAGCCACTTGGCAGCGTCCTCGCCCTTGTTCGACTTCGCGCCATTGAAAGCGGCAGCCAGAGCCTGCAGCGAAGCGTAGGCGTACAGGGTGTAGCCCTCAGGTTCGGTGCCGGCCTTGCGGAACTCCTCCACCACCGCCTTGCTGTCTGGCAGCAGGCGCGGGTCGGCACCGAAGGTCATGTACACGCCGTCAACGTATTGCGCGCCGCCGGCGGTAGACACCAGTTCGTCGGTGACGATGCCATCATCGGACATGAACTTGACGTCTTTCAGGCCCTGCTCGCGCAGCTGGCGTACCAGCGGGCCGGCTTCCGGGTGCAGGCCGCCGAAGTAGACCACGTCGGCACCGGTAGAGCGGATCTTGGTGACCACCGCGCTGAAGTCTTTCTCGCCACGGGTCAGGCCTTCGTACAGCACAGGCTTCACGCCGCGTTTTTCCAGCTGCGCCTTGGTCGCGTCGGCCAGGCCCTGACCGTAGGTGTCCTTGTCGTGCAACACCGCGACCTTCTTGCCCTTGAGCACGTCGACGATGTAATCGCCAGCGACGATACCCTGCTGGTCGTCACGGCCGCACATGCGGAACATGGCGCTCAGGCCGCGCTCAGTGACCTGTGGGTTGGTGGAGCCTGGGGTGATGGCGATCACGCCCGCCTCGTCATATACCTCGGAGGCCGGGATCGTGTTGGAAGAACAGAAGTGGCCCACCACGCCAATCACCTTGTCCTGATCGACCAGGCGGTTGGCCACGGCCACGGCTTGCTTCGGCTCACAGGCGTCATCGCCTTTGACCAGGACGATTTTCTCGCCATTCACGCCACCGGCGGCGTTGATCTTGTCGGCCGCTGCCTGCGCACCTTTCATGTACTGCTCGCCAAACGCTGCGTTTGCCCCGGTCATGGGGCCCGCTACACCGATCTTGACGTCGGCCTGAACATACGAAGAAACACCCAGTGCCGTAGCTACGGCCAGAGCCAGGAAACCTTTCTTGTAAAACGTCTGCGACATGAGGTGGTGCTCCTAGAGTTTTTTTGGTTGGCACTACAACTTCTCAGCCCGGTACTCAGAGCAAGGGCCGTGCCATCGGTTTTGTCTTCCGGGAAAACACACTGTGAAGGGTGCCTGCAGGCGACGGGCGGCCTTTTCTTTATTGAGCGTGCAACCGTCTGCCACGCGGCAGGCGCCACCACACGTACAGACAAGGAGCAACCGTCGAGTGCCATCATTGCAACCCTGGCAAGTGTTTACGTGCAACCGCCCTGTAACAGCGGACGTCACCGAACTGCACACCGCTGGTGCGCGACTGCTACAGGCGGCACCGTTTCAAGGCTAGCTGGTGCACGGAAAAACACCTCTGTTTTGGCTGTTTCGGCCTTCTCACGGGCACGCCAGCTCCCACAATAGGAGCAGGTCCCCGCACCGTGTAGGAGCGGGCTTGCCCACGAAGAGGCCGGAACAGCCGCATAAGGTGGAAAAGGCTGGCACAATGTCCGCCAATCGCCGCTTCCGGAGCCCCCTTGATGAGCGAAAGCGCATTCGCCGAGCGCATCGTGCACAACCTGCTCGACACCGACTTCTACAAACTCACCATGATGCAGGGTGTGCTGCACAACTACCCGGACGCCGACGTCGAATGGGAATTCCGCTGCCGCAACGGTGAGGACCTGCGCCCCTACCTCGGCGAAATTCGCAATCAGCTCGAACGGCTTGCCGACCTCACCCTGGACGATGGCCAGCTGGCCTTCCTCGAACGCATCAGCTTCCTCAAGCCCGACTTTTTACGCTTTCTGCGCCTGTTCCGCTTCAATCTGCGTTACGTGCACGTCGGCATCGAAAATGATCAGCTGTTCCTGCGCCTGAAAGGTCCGTGGCTGCATGTGATCCTGTTCGAAGTGCCGCTGCTGGCCATCATCAGCGAAGTACGCAACCGCAATCTGCACCCGCACATGCGCCTGGCCGAGGCGCGGGATCAGTTGTACCGCAAGTTCGACTGGCTGCGTGCGCATGCCAGCGACGACGAGCTGGCCGAACTGCAGGTGGCCGACTTCGGCACCCGCCGGCGCTTTTCCAGCCGCGTGCAGGAGGAAGTGGCAAGGGTGCTGCGCGACGACTTCCCCGGCCGTTTTGTCGGCACCAGCAACGTCGACCTGGCATGGAAACTGGATATCAAGCCGCTGGGCACCATGGCCCACGAGTGGATCATGGCCCACCAGCAGCTCGGCCCACGGCTGATCGACAGCCAGATCGCTGCGCTGGACTGCTGGGTACGCGAGTACCGCGGCCTGCTCGGCATCGCCCTGACCGACTGCATCACCATGGATGCCTTCCTCGGCGATTTCGACCTGTACTTCGCCAAGCTGTTCGACGGCCTGCGCCATGATTCGGGCGAGCCGGTAGCCTGGGCGGAGAAGGCCATTGCCCATTACCAGAAACTGGGTATCGACCCGATGACCAAGACGCTGGTGTTTTCCGACGGCCTCAACCTGACCCGCTCGCTGGAAATTTTCCGCGCCCTGCGCGGACGCATCAACGTCAGCTTTGGCATCGGCACCAACCTGACCTGCGACATCCCAGGTGTGGCACCCATGAACATCGTGCTTAAAATGACCGACTGCAACGGCGCGCCGGTGGCCAAGATCTCTGATGAAGCCGCCAAGACCCAGTGCCGCGACGAGAACTTCGTCGCCTACATGCGTCACGTATTCAAAGTCCCCAGCAAGGAGTAACCCATGCAAGCGGTTCAGCAAGAGATTGCCCAGGCGCTGAAGGTACAGCCGCCGTTCGCCGACGCGGCAGCGCTCGAGGCCGAAGTCGCCCGGCGGGTGGCGTTCATCAAGGACTGCCTGGCCAACGCTCGACTCAAGACCTTGGTGCTGGGCATCAGCGGTGGCGTCGACTCACTGACTGCCGCCCTGCTCGCCCAGCGTGCCATCAACGAGCTGCGCGCCGAGACCGGCGACAAGGCCTACACCTTCATTGCCGTGCGCCTGCCGTACCAGGTACAGCATGACGAGCATGACGCCCAGGCATGCCTGGACGTGATCAAGGCAGATGAAGTTCACACGGTGGATATCGCCCCGTCAGTGCGTGCATTGGCAGCTGAAGTGGTGGCATTGAAGAACGGCTCGCCGACGTTGGTGGACTTCGTGGTGGGCAACGTCAAGGCACGCACCCGGATGGTCGCCCAGTACACCATCGCTGGCGCCCGTGCAGGTCTGGTGATCGGTACCGACCACGCAGCCGAGGCAGTAATGGGCTTCTTTACCAAGTTTGGTGATGGTGCCTGCGACCTGGCGCCGCTGAGTGGGCTGGTGAAGAATCAGGTGCGGGCGATAGCGCGCAGCTTCGGTGCGCCGGAGGCACTGGTGGAGAAGGTGCCAACGGCCGACCTGGAAGACCTGGAGCCGGGCAAGCCGGACGAGGCGTCACATGGCGTGACCTACGCGCAGATCGATGCCTTCCTGCATGGGCAGCCGGTTGACCAGGCAGCGTTCGACATCATCGTCGCCACCTATCGCAAGACCCAGCACAAGCGCGAACTGCCGTTCGCCCCTTGATAAGTGGCCTGCAGGAGCGGGTTCACCCGCGAATACGATGGTGAACCCACCGCCGCATTCGCGGGTGAACCCGCTCCTACAGGGTTCGCCGTCAGCCTTTGATTACTTGACGATGACCTTGCCTTTCATCATCGAGATGTGGCCCGGGAAGGTGCAGAAGAAGCTGTAGTCACCACCGGCTTCCAGCTTGGAAGTGTCGAACTTCACTTCGGTTTCTTTCTCAGGCGCGCCGATCATCTTGGTGTGGGCGATGATCGCGGCGTTGTCAGCCTTCAGGTAGTCCTTATCCAGACCCTGACTCATGCCTTCGGTGGCAATGGCCTGCATATCGGCAGTCTTGCTGATCACCAGGTTGTGGCCCATGACGTTCTTCGGCAGGTTGCCGGAGTGGGTCAGTTTGACGGTGAATTCCTTGCAGCTCTTGTCGACAGTGAATTCCTTGCTGGTGTAGGACATCTGGTCAGTCGAGTCGACAGTGACCGAGCACTCGGCGGCGAAGACAGAAGCGCTGGCGAGGGTCAGCAGAGATACCGCTACAGCTTTCGCAAACATCATGAATCTCCTTGGCAGGGTTTTATCAATTGCGAGACTGCCTGAAACCGTTCAGCCCCTTGCTGATATGGGTCAAGGGGGCGTCAAGAGGCCAGCCAGTAGAATTGTTCAATGGATTGTATACAACAAATCTAAGGGCACATCATGCCCTTTTATTGGACGATGAGACAACCTCTCATTTAGGAGCAATACCAAATGCCCATCTCCAACTTCCTCAATAGCCTGCTCGCCGCCTACGCCCACGGGGCCACAGGAGCCATCTGCGAATTCTCCCGGCCAGAATGAACCGGCCTTGGAAGTGACCGGCATGCGCCGTAACCTGTGCGCCTCAGTGACAGGAGATGAGCAATGCCCGTACGTTCCGTTTGTGTGTTCTGCGGCGCCAGCATGGGCGCCAACCCTGCCTACCGTGAAGCAGCCGTCGCGCTGGGCCAGGCCATTGCCCGCCGTGGCTTGACCCTGGTGTATGGCGGTGGCGCGGTCGGCTTGATGGGTGTGGTGGCCGACGCGGCCATGGCGGCCGGTGGCGAAGTGGTCGGGATCATCCCGCAGAGCCTGCTGGACGCTGAAGTCGGCCACAAGGGCCTGACCCGCCTGGAAGTGGTGGATGGCATGCATGCGCGCAAGGCCCGCATGGCCGAGCTGAGCGATGCCTTCATTGCCTTGCCGGGTGGGCTGGGTACGCTGGAGGAACTGTTCGAAGTGTGGACCTGGGGGCAGCTGGGCTATCACGCCAAGCCGCTCGGGCTACTGGATGTGAACGGCTTCTACGACAAGCTGGGCGGGTTCCTCGACCATATCGTCGAAGAAGGTTTCGTGCGCCCGCAACACCGGGCGATGTTGCTGCTGGGGCAGCAGCCGGACGAGCTGCTGGACGGGATGGACAGCTTTGTGGCGCCGGTCGCGCCTAAGTGGGTCGACAAGCAGCCTGATTGACCCAGATGGATGGGCCGAACACTGACCCTGTAGGAGCGGGTTCACCCGCGAATCGATAGTGGATCTACCGACGCATTCGCGGGTGAACCCGCTCCCACAGGGCTCTATGTAGCCTTCAAGATCAGCGGGGAATGACAGGCTGACGCGGCTTCTTGTTGCCCTTGCCACCCTTGCTCGCCTCTTTGCGCTCCTTGGCAGCCTGCTGGTTACGCGCAAACGCCTCGGCCTTGGCCTTCTCGCGCTTGTCCCACGGCTTGCTGCCATCGCTGCCACGCGGCGGCAGGCCGGTGTGCTGGGTCAGGATCTTCTGGTCCTTGCCCACCTTGTGGCTCCCCGCCGGGGTCGAGTTCTTGCGGCGCGCGCTCTGGTAGCTGTCGGTCTGCGGCTGGTGCGCCGGAATCAGCTGGTGCTTGCCCGGCCCGATCAGGTCGGCGCGGCCCATTCGCTGCAGCGCTTCACGCAGCATCGGCCAGCCCTTCGGGTCGTGATAGCGCAAGAACGCCTTGTGCAGACGGCGTTGCTCGTCGCTCTTGACGATCTCCACCCCTTCGCTCTTGTAGGTCACCTTGCGCAGCGGGTTCTTGCCTGAGTGGTACATGGCCGTGGCCGAGGCCATTGGCGACGGGTAGAACGCCTGTACCTGGTCGGCGCGGAAGCCGTTGCCCTTCAGCCACAGGGCCAGGTTCATCATGTCTTCGTCGGTGGTACCGGGGTGCGCGGCAATGAAGTACGGGATCAGGTACTGCTCCTTACCCGCTTCTTTCGAGAACTTCTCGAACATGCGCTTGAAGCGGTCGTAGGTGCCGATACCCGGCTTCATCATCTTGTCCAGCGGGCCACGCTCGGTGTGCTCCGGGGCAATCTTCAGGTAGCCGCCAACGTGGTGGGTGACCAGTTCCTTGACGTACTCCGGCGATTCCACTGCCAGGTCGTAGCGCAGGCCGGAAGCAATCAGGATCTTTTTCACACCCGGCAAGGCACGGGCCTTGCGGTACAGCTCGATCAACGAGCTGTGGTCGGTATTGAGGTTTTCGCAGATGCCCGGGAACACGCACGACGGTTTGCGGCAGTGCTTTTCGATCTCGGGGCTTTTGCAGGCGATGCGGTACATGTTGGCAGTCGGCCCGCCAAGGTCCGAGACCACGCCGGTGAAGCCCGGCACCTTGTCACGCATCTCTTCGATTTCGTGCAGGATCGACTCGTGCGAGCGGTTCTGGATGATGCGGCCTTCGTGCTCGGTGATCGAGCAGAAGGTACAGCCACCGAAGCAGCCACGCATGATGTTCACCGAGAAACGGATCATCTCGTAGGCCGGGATGCGCTCCTTGCCATAGGCCGGGTGCGGCACACGGGCGTAAGGCATGCCGAACACGTAGTCCATTTCCTCGGTGCTCATGGGGATGGGTGGCGGGTTGAACCACACATCCACTTCACCATGCTTCTGCACCAGCGCGCGGGCGTTGCCCGGGTTGGTCTCCAGGTGCAGCACGCGGTTGGCATGGGCATAGAGCACAGGGTCGTTACGCACCTTTTCGAACGATGGCAGGCGGATCACCGACTTTTCCCGGGTCACGGCCGGGCTGTCGAGAATCTGCACCACCTTGGCTTCGTTCGGGTCTTCCTGGTCGCCCTTGGCCTGTTCGATGGCGCAGGCCTGGGTGTCCTGGGTGTTCACGTACGGGTTGATGATCTTGTCGACGCGCCCCGGGCGGTCGATACGGGTGGAGTCGATCTCGTACCAGCCCTGCGGGGTATCGCGGCGCACGAAGGCGGTGCCGCGTACGTCGGTGATGGTCTCGATCTTCTCACCGTTGGACAGGCGCTGGGCCACCTCGACCACCGCACGCTCGGCGTTGCCGAACAGCAGGATGTCCGCGCTGGCGTCGATCAGGATCGAGTGACGAACCTTGTCCTGCCAGTAGTCGTAGTGGGCGATGCGGCGCAGCGAAGCCTCGATGCCGCCGAGCACGATCGGCACATGCTTGTAGGCCTCCTTGCAGCGCTGGCTGTACACCAGGCTGGCACGGTCCGGACGGCTGCCGGCCAGACCACCCGGGGTGTAGGCATCGTCGGAACGGATCTTCTTGTCCGCGGTGTAGCGGTTGATCATCGAGTCCATGTTACCGGCGGCCACGCCGAAGAACAGGTTCGGTTCGCCGAGCTTCATGAAGTCGTCTTTTGACTGCCAGTTCGGCTGGGCGATGATGCCCACGCGGAAGCCCTGGGCCTCCAGCAGACGGCCAATGATGGCCATGCCGAACGACGGATGGTCGACGTAGGCATCACCGGTCACGATGATGATGTCGCAGGAATCCCAGCCGAGCAGATCCATCTCCTCCCTGCTCATTGGCAGGAAAGGTGCTGGCCCGAAGCATTCGGCCCAGTACTTGGGATAGTCGTAGAGTGGTTTGGCTGCTTGCATGTCAGTGACCGGTTCTGGTGTGCAGGGAAATCGCGGGCGCGGAATATAGCACAAATTTTGACCAAATCCGACTGGATTCGTGGGGATTGGTGGGCGGGGCGACGGTTGGGGGATGGACGTGGCAGGTGGTTGGCTTGAGGGGTGTAGTGGGGTTGCCAGGTGTTCGACAGAATCCTTGCAGCGCCTGTGAGATCAAGCGCCGCGCGGGCGGCGCTCGATCTCATAGGCGCTGAAACTGTTGCGGCGAACTCCTGGCGGCCTTCATGCAACCTGAAGCCAACCCCTCACTGCCTCATCCACAGCTCAGCATCATCCATCAGCGCCTTGGCCATCGCACTCAGGTAATGGGCAGCCCAGATCATCATCGGCTTCTCATCCATCAACCCGGTGATGGTCAGTTCGCGCACATAGCCCATCAACTCCGAAGACTGCTCGCGGGCGTCTCTACACTGGATCCCGGGCTCGATGCGGAACAACGGGTGGGGTAAACCCGCTCCCACAGGTACGGTGCAACTCTTGAAGCCTATGGTGAACCTGTAGGAGCGGGTTCACCCGCGAAAGGGCCAGCCCAGGCAATCAACGAAGCCTTACAGCAGGCCCCTGCCCCTGCATCGGGTTGTCTTCAAGAAAAGGGGGATCGTGGGGTGGATCGGGGCAAGGCGATTACTCACAGGAAAACCTGAGCCTGCTTAGACCGATGGCGATCGCGCCCCCTGCTGAGCGATCGCAATTCCTTCAGATTTTTACTGAATGTTTAGCCTATCCAACCCTGAGAAAGTGCTAACCAGCTAATTATTGGTGCTTTTTTCTTTATCTATTAAGAATTGTAGGAATCAACCTTCTAGTCTTAGTAAAAAATCCTACATTAACTTTCCTCAACAAATCCCGAGAAGATCTTGAACCCCAAAAAAAACAAGTGCTACAACAGTGACGCGCTGAAAGGCGCACTCAAACCAACTCTATAGGAGCATTAGCCATGGGACGTCGTCGTTCTGAAGTCCACACTCTGCAGATCCCACGCGTGATGAACTACACATTCACCGAGTCCGAGGTTGAATTTCTCAACCTTCTGTAAGTGACAAACCAGAAGGGGCTTAGCCCCTTCTGGCTCTACCAAGGAGCAGAACATGATCACCGAACGCGAGCTGAACATAGAAGAGGCCTACAACCGGCTGACAAGGCTGCATCATCACTTAGGGCTTCAATCGAAAACAGCACTATCAAAAAAGAGTAGCCTGGTCGCCACATGCCACTTATACGACAGCGCCTACAAAGAAGTTTCTTGCGGGGCAGGAAAAGGGGAACATTGCGAACTAGGAGCCCTTGCCGAGAGCCTAGAGCATTACTTCGTCGACAAGAGCACTCCACCACTCATCGAAAGCGACCAAATTTTGCAATCGATAGCCCCATTTGACGATTGGCTCCTAAAATCCATTCCCCCGGATTGCCGAATACCTTATTTCAGTCTTCAGGCATTGAACAGCTACGACGAAATAGCCATTCCCGCGATATTGATAGCACCTTCCTCCAGAAACATTGATGAAATCGAAAAAACTGCAGCGGGCTTTCTTTCCAAATATTCGACTAACTCTGGTACAGCACTTGGCTGCACGGAGAACGAGGCTCTGCTCCACGCCATCAATGAAACTATCGAACGTCACGCACTTTCTATGTACTACCTATCACTTTGTGGCCTGACTTCCCCACCCAAACTTTACCAACCTTCGAGTTCTTTTCTGGAAGAAACATTTGCCCATGATACCGAGCTTCTCCGCCGAGCCAAAAAACTAGAAATATACTTGACGCACGACTTCTACGAAGTTCCATTTTGCATTGCTGTTTCTCGTAGTAAAAAAGAAGGCTCACTCAGCAGCATTGGCTCCGGCAGCTCCATCAACCCCTCCATTGCAATGTACCGCGCCGTAACGGAACAGATTCAGTGCGAGCAGCTTTCTGGGGCCACAGAAAAACAAGAAGATCTCTCTGCTGAAAAAATGCTTACTCATTCAACCCGCCTTTCAGCACTTATACACCCATGCCCCACATATGCTGTACCCGCTTTTCACCCTCCGCATACCGATCTCAGCGTGCGCGGGCAAGTCAAGCGAACACTGATCAACTTGGAAAAACATAATAAGGTCGCATTCTATCGCACACTTTATGAGCACCCGAATCTCGCTACGGTTGTTCAGGTGTTCATACCCGGACTTGAACGCTTCCACCTGATCAGATCAGGTATTCCAGTCGCGCCACAGAGTGCACTCAAAGGCATAAGGCAATGACATGCAAATCTATAGAGGAATTCTCGCCGCCCTCGGCGCGACACTGCTCCTGAAAATCGCGACCGTCGTACCTGCTCTAGTCTTGGCCGACATCATTGACAACCTGGCCACCTCAGCCGCGTCTTCCCAGCTTCTGCTAGGAGCCTTCATATGCCTTGTCGCATTACAAGCCTCAATGACCCCTCTACAAGCCTGGTGCCTGGCGCGGCTTTGCCAGGAACGCGTGAAGCAACTTTCCATCCGCTGGTGCCGCGAATTGCTGGACAAGCGCTTCGAGGCCTATGGACAACTCCATGGCGGAACACTGGTAAAAGTACTGGATAGGGGCATTACCGCACAGGAGCGGTGGTTAGGCTTTCTGATTGGCTCGGCATGGCCGGTGCTAGCCGAAGCTGCAGTGCTGATAACGCTCTTCGCTTACCTGGGGGCTACTTCGGTATTGATCGGCCTCATCCCTTTGAGCCTGGCCTACCTGTGGGCCAACGATCGCCTGGTGCGCTGGCGCCGGCCACATATCGAGGCAGTGAACGCGCGCGAGGATGAACTGGCGGAACAATGGGTCGATACCTTCGCCAGCGCGGCAACGGTCAAACTGGAAAAGGCCGAGGATGCCGCAATGCTCCCGGTCAACCAGACACTTTCGCACTATGCCGACTCAGCAGTGCAGGTAGCTCACAGTGGGGGTTGGATTCAGAGCCTGCGCACCCTGTTCATAGGCCTGGGCAGTGGCGGTTTGCTCATGTGGGGTATCCATGATCAGGCTCTGGCAACACCGCAATTGAGCCTGGGCGAGCTGGTTGCTCTCTTCACCTTGGTGAGCGGATTGCTGGCAGGGGTTGCGCAACTTGCTGAGGCCTGGCGATTGCTAGACCAGTTTCGGCTAGACAAACGCAAACTCGAACACTGGCTCCAGCTCCCCTCGTTCGGCCCAGCATGCACTACTGAGGCGAAGTCCCAAGACAAGGACGCTGGCCTAAGCATCGCCCCGTGCCAGTTGAGCGCTCGAGATACTGTACAACTTCACATCGAAGAACCCTTGGTACTGCACAAAGGAGAACGGGTCGCACTGATCGGGCCCAGCGGATGTGGTAAATCGACACTTCTGCATACGCTGGCGGGAACGATATTCCCGTTGCGCAAGAATGTGCAGCTGCACGGCAGGTGCCTGGCGTCGCTCGACGCTAGTGAACAATTCAGTCGATTACGACTCTGCCCTCAGGATGCGCATTTCATACCCGGCCCCCTGCCCCGCGCGGTGCTGTTCGAGCAAGCTCATGATCGCGCTCAAATCGAACGATGGCTTGAACGGTTGGGCCTGAGCAAAGACTGGTACGAACTTGATCTGGATGCACGCGCAGAATCGATATCGGGCGGCGAAGCACGCAGGCTGACGCTGCTACGCCTTCTTAATCAGCCTGGGGAATTCAATTTCTTTGACGAACCCACAGCCGGGCTCGATGCCGCGTCGGCAGAGCGTACCTGGGACCTGTTGTTCGAAGCACTTAAAGGGCGAGGGCTGATTTGCGTGACGCATGATCAGAGCGCACTGTCGCGGTTTGACCGGGTGATCACCCTGAGCGAGGGGCGGATCATCAGCCAAGGGCAAACGAACATCGCTCAGATTTCAGAGCTAGCAGGCGCACCACAAACCTTGTAGGAGCGGCCTTGCTAGCTCAATGGGTTATTCATCATCATCAAAGTTGTACATCCCCGGCGCCAAGTTCTCGAACCGGGTGTACTTGCCGATAAACGCCAAACGCACGAAGCCGATGGGGCCGTTACGCTGTTTGCCGATGATGATTTCCGCCACGCCCTTGTGCTCGGTCTCGGGGTGGTACACCTCGTCGCGGTACACGAACATGATCACGTCGGCGTCCTGCTCGATTGCACCGGATTCACGCAAGTCGGAGTTCACCGGGCGTTTGTTCGGGCGCTGTTCCAGCGAGCGGTTCAGCTGCGAAAGGGCAATGACCGGGCAGTTGAATTCCTTGGCCAGGGCCTTGAGCGAGCGGGAAATCTCGGAAATTTCGTTGGTACGGTTGTCACCGGCCGACCCCGGAATCTGCATCAGCTGCAGGTAGTCGACCATGATCATGGCGATCTCGCCATGCTCACGGGCCAGGCGGCGGGTACGCGCGCGCATTTCCGAGGGGCTGATACCCGCTGTATCGTCGATGAACAATTTTCGGTCGTTGAGCAGGTTCACTGCCGAGGTCAGGCGCGGCCAGTCGTCGTCATCCAGCTGGCCGGAACGGACCTTGGTCTGGTCGATACGACCCAGAGACGAGAGCATACGCATGATCAGCGACTCACCTGGCATCTCGAGGGAGAACACCAGCACCGCCTTGTCGGTCCGCAGTACGGCGTTTTCCACCAGGTTCATGGCGAAGGTGGTCTTACCCATCGACGGACGGCCGGCGACGATGATCAAGTCTGCCGCCTGCAGGCCGCTGGTCTTCTCGTCCAGGTCGGTGTACCCGGTGGAGATACCGGTGATGTCACTGTCGGAGTTGAACAGCGTATCGATGCGGTCGATGGCCATGGTCAACAGCTCGTTGACGCCCACCGGGCCGCCGGTTTTAGGCCGCGCCTCGGCGATCTGGAAGATCTGCCGTTCGGCATCGTCGAGAATTTCGGCAGCGTTGCGCCCCTGCGGGTTGAACGCGTTGTCGGCGATGTCGGTACTGATGCTGATCAGCTGGCGCAACGTGGCCCGCTCACGAATGATCGCGGCGTAGGCCTTGATGTTGGCCACCGAAGGGGTGTTCTTTGCCAGCTCGGCCAGGTAGGCCAAGCCGCCGACTTGCGAGGACAGGCCTTCCTTGTCCAACTGCTCGTGCAGGGTCACCACGTCGAATGGCTGGTTGGCGTCGGCCAACTTGTGCACAGCGCGGAAGATCAGCCGGTGGTCATGTCGGTAGAAGTCGCCGTCCGACACCTGGTCCAGCACCCGCTCCCAGGCATTGTTGTCCAGCATCAGGCCACCGAGCACGGCCTGTTCGGCCTCGATGGAATGCGGCGGTACCTTCAGGGCTGCGGTTTGCAGGTCAAGCTGTTCGGAGGTGGTGATCTCGTTCATGGCCACGAAAGAATTCTGGAGGATGAAAAAGACAAAGGGCACGGCCTGTCGAAAACAGGACCGTGCCCGATGTTAACCGCCTGACTCGCAAGGAGCCAGCCAGTTAGCGCAGCTTAGGCAGCTACGACGACCACGCGTACGGTGGCTTCAACGTCGCTGTGCAGGTGCACGGCTACGTCGTATTCGCCAACCTGACGGATGGTGCCGTTCGGCAGACGAACTTCAGCCTTGGCCACTTCAACGCCGGAGGCGGTCAGGGCGTCAGCGATGTCGTGGGTGCCGATCGAACCGAACAGCTTGCCTTCGTCGCCAGCGGTGGCAGTGATGGTCACTTCCAGCTCGGCCAGTTGGGCAGCGCGGCTTTCAGCCGAAGCTTTCTTGTCAGCGGCTGCTTTTTCCAGCTCGGCACGACGCTCTTCGAACGCAGCCAGGTTGGCGGCGTTGGCAACGGTGGCCTTGCCGAATGGCAGCAGGAAGTTACGGCCGTAACCAGCCTTAACTTTTACTTTGTCGCCCAGGTTTCCCAGGTTAGCGACTTTTTCCAGCAGGATCAGTTCCATTTGGTAAAACCTCTTAACTTTTAACCTTCACCGTTCGCGGAGTCTTTCCCCGGAGGGGACTTGCGACCGCGAAAATCAATCAGGCTGTCGACAATGGCCAAAACCATCAGCAACGGATAAATCAGCTGCATGATCAGCGGTAGCGTCACGTACATCCCCACCAGCCAGAAACCGGCCAGTCGGCCCTGTGCCACCAGCCCGTGCATCAAGGCGATGCCGGCCAGCACCAGTACCAGGCTGGAAGCCGATGCCAGGATGATGAACTGCGGGCCGATAAACGGCGCCACCACCATCACTGCCACCAAGACCGCCATGGTCTGTTTCGGCAACTTCAGTTCGCGAAACTCGCGACCGAAGCCTCCAGGGTTGTACAACGCTGCCTGCCAATAGCGCGCCAGCATCAACGCCAGCACACTGAACAATTGCACCGTCACTGCTGTGGAAGCGACCAGCACAGGGCGGATCAGCTCACCGGAGAGCACCGGTTGCCCTTCGATTTGCGGCATGGCTTCGGCAAACGCCTTGGCCAGCACATCGAAGGTTTGCGCCAGCGCCAGATCAAGCACGAGGCTGAAAGCCACGGCGAACACGGCACTGGCGAGCAACACCCGGCTCCAGGGATGCTCAGCACGCAACATGGCGGCCAGGGCTAAGGCACCCGCAATCACCAGAAAGGTGATGGGATCGCCCATGACCCACACGGCCAGCCCGGCCAGCAAGCCGCCGGCGATGACCGATGTAGCATCCTTGAACCCACGCCGCAGCAGCACAAGGCTGCCGGCAGCGGCACTCAACCAGAACAGCAGCGGCAGTACCGCGCTGATGACCACCACCAGGGTGGCCTGCACACGACCGCGCATGATGAAACTTGCTAACGCTCGCATGCTAATCCCTTACTGCTTGTCGACGACCCGGTCTCAGCGGCCGTGGCTGTCGGTGTAGGGCAGCAGGGCCAGGAAGCGGGCGCGCTTGATAGCGGTAGCCAGCTGACGCTGATAACGAGCTTTGGTACCGGTGATACGGCTTGGAACGATCTTGCCGGTTTCGGATACGTAAGCTTTCAGGGTGTTGAGATCTTTGAAGTCGATCTCTTTCACGTCTTCAGCAGTGAAGCGGCAGAATTTACGACGACGGAAGAAACGTGCCATTTAATAGGCTCCTCTAAAGGTCCGTGGATTACTCGTCAGCGTTATCGCTGGAGTCGCTGTCATTGCTGTCGTCGCCTTCGGCGGAGTCAGCATGCTCAGGACGCTCGCGACGCTCACGGCGCTCGCTGCGGTTCTCTTCAGCCTTCAGCATCTCGGACTGGCCGGTAACGGCTTCGTCGCGACGGATGACCAGGTTACGGATAACGGCATCGTTGTAGCGGAAGTTGTCTTCCAGCTCGGCCAGGGCCTTGCCGGTGCATTCAACGTTCAGCATCACGTAGTGAGCCTTGTGAACATTGTTGATTGCGTAGGCCAGTTGACGACGGCCCCAGTCTTCCAGGCGGTGGATTTTGCCACCATCTTCTTCGATCAGCTTGGTGTAACGCTCAACCATGCCGCCGACTTGTTCGCTCTGGTCCGGGTGAACCAGGAAGATGATTTCGTAATGACGCATGAATGCTCCTTACGGGTTAGTAGTCTGCCAGTGAATCTGGTCAGACAAGGAGTGAATGACACTGTATGTCTTGCACGGAGGGGAGGCACATGAGCGCCTGCCAGCTCGGCAAGGGGCGCAATTGTAGAGAAGCCGGGGCGCACAAGCAAGTTGATTGGTGAATATTTGAACAGCCTGAAACATATTCACAGGCTGCGGGCCTCTTCGTGGGTGAACCCGCGAAGAGGCCGGAACAGGCCTGAGAATCAGCGCTTGGCCTGACGCTGACGGACGGCTTCGAACAGGCAAACCCCGGTCGCCACCGACACGTTAAGGCTGCTGACGCTACCTGCCATCGGCAACTTCACCAGGAAGTCGCAATGCTCACGGGTGAGCCGACGCATGCCCTTGCCTTCCGCCCCCATGATCATCACCAGTGGCCCGGTCAGGTCTTGCTGGTAGATCTCCTGCTCGGCCTCGCCAGCGGTACCCACTACCCACAGGCCACGCTGCTGCAACTTCTCAAGCGTACGCGCCAGGTTGGTCACAGCCACCAGCGGAATGACTTCTGCTGCACCACAAGCCACCTTTCGCACAACCGGCGTCAACGTTGCGGACTTGTCCTTGGGCACGATCACTGCCGTGGCACCGGCCGCATCCGCGGTACGCAGACAAGCGCCGAGGTTGTGCGGGTCGGTCACGCCGTCCAGCACCAGGATCAGTGGCGGCGTTTCTGTGCGCTCAAGCAGCTCTTCGAGCATCAGCTCGCCCCACACCTGGCTCGGACTGACCTCGGCTACAACGCCTTGGTGCACGCCTTCGACCCAGGCATCCATCTCACGGCGCTCGGCCTGGCCGACCGGCACGCGGTTTTCCGCGGCCAGCGCCAGCAAGGTTTCGAGGCGTGGCTCGCTGCGCCCTTCCGACAGCCAGATCTGCTTGACCCGCTTTGGATGGTGCTGCAGCAATGCCTGCACGGCGTGTACGCCGTAGATCTTTTCCAGCTGACTCATGAATTGCTCTTGTTTTTGCGTGGTGCGCCGGACTTCGGCGGGCCTTTACGGTGCTTGGTCGGTTTGCCGGACGGCTTGCCACCTTTCTCCGATTTGCTGCCAGCACTGCTGCGCGCGTCGGTCATCAGCGCTTTTTTCATCTCGCGGCTTTTACGCACTTCAGCGTTTCGCTGCACAGCATCCTTGGGGAAGTACGCTTCGGACGCTTCGCTCTTGCGGCTGCGCGGCTTGGGCGTGGCTTTCGCTTCGGTTGCCGGCTGCTGCTCGGCTTTTTCGGCAACTGGCGCGGCGCCACGCTGCTTGCGGCCGATCGGTGCGGCGAGGGTCTTTTCCGACACTTCGAAGTCGATCTTGCGCTCATCCAGATCAACACGCATGACCTTGACTTCGATGGTGTCGCCCAAGCGGAAGCTGCGACCGGTGCGCTCGCCAGCCAGGCGATGGTGTACCGGGTCGAAGTGGTAGTAGTCACCTGGCAACGCACTGACGTGCACCAGGCCCTCTACATAGATATCGGTCAGCTCGACGAACAGGCCGAAACCGGTCACCGCCGTGATCACACCCGGGAAGGTCTCGCCCACGCGGTCTTTCATGAACTCGCACTTGAGCCAGTTGACCACGTCACGGGTGGCTTCGTCGGCCCGGCGCTCGGTCATCGAGCACTGCTCGCCGAGTTGCTCCAGGGTGTTTTCGTCGTACGGGTAGATACGCGCCTTGGGAATGCTCATGGCGCCGGCACGCTTGACGTGCGGAGTATCGACCTTGGAGCGGATGATGCTGCGGATGGCGCGATGCACCAGCAGGTCCGGGTAACGACGGATCGGCGAGGTGAAGTGGGTGTACGCCTCGTAGTTCAGGCCGAAGTGGCCGTTGTTCTCGGTGCTGTACACGGCCTGGCTCAGCGAGCGCAGCATCACCGTCTGGATCAGGTGGAAGTCCGGGCGACCGGCGATGCTCGCCAGCAGGGCCTGGTAGTCCTTCGGCGACGGGTCCTTGCCCTTGTGCAGGCTCAGGCCCAGCTCGCCGAGGAAGGCGCGCAGTTTTTCCAGGCGCTCCGGCGGCGGGCCGTCGTGCACGCGGTACAGGGCCGGTACGCCGTGCTTCTGCAGGAACTCGGCGGTGGCCACGTTGGCCGCCAGCATGCATTCCTCGATCAGCTTGTGGGCGTCGTTGCGCACGGTCGGGCGGATTTCGGCGATCTTGCGCTCCTCGCCGAAGATGATGCGGGTTTCCTGGGTCTCGAAGTCGATGGCACCCCGGGTGTGGCGCGCCTCCACCAGCACCTTGTACAGGTTGTACAGGTTCTTCAGGTCCGGCACGACCTCCCTGTACTCTTCGCGCAGCGCCTTGCCCTCACGGGTACGCGAGTGCTCGAGCATGCTGCTGACCTTGTTGTAGGTCAGGCGGGCATGGGAGTGGATCACGCCTTCGTAGAACTGATAGTCGACCATCTGGCCGGCTTTGTTCATGGTCATTTCACAGACCATGGCCAACCGGTCGACATGCGGGTTCAGCGAGCACAGGCCGTTGGACAGCTCTTCGGGGAGCATCGGCACCACGCGCTCGGGGAAGTACACCGAGTTACCGCGCTGCTGGGCTTCGACATCCAGGGCAGAGCCCAGACGCACGTAGCTGGAGACGTCAGCGATGGCCACGTACAGACGCCAGCCACCGGAGAACAGACGCAGCTTGCCCAACGGTTCGCAATAAACGGCATCGTCGAAGTCGCGGGCGTCTTCACCGTCGATGGTGACGAACGGCAGATGGCGCAGGTCGACACGCTTCTCTTTGTCCTTCTCCTCGACTTCGGAGCGGAACTTGCGTGCTTCCTTGACCACATCATTGGGCCAGACGTGCGGAATGTCGTAGCTGCGCAGGGCAACGTCGATTTCCATGCCCGGCGCCATGTAGTTGCCGATGACTTCGACCACATCGCCTTGCGGCTGGAAGCGCGGCGTTGGCCAGTGGGTGATCTTGATCTCGACGAACTGGCCGATCTTGGCACCGCCGTTGCGCCCGGCGGTCACCAGCACTTCCTGCTGGATCTTCGGGTTGTCCGGGGTCACGTAGCCGATGCCGCCTTCTTCGAAGTAGCGGCCGACCACGCTTTCGTGGGCACGGGAGATGACTTCGACCAGCACGCCTTCACGGCGGCCACGGCGGTCGACACCGGAGACGCGGGCCAAGCCGCGGTCGCCGTCGAACACCAGTCGCATCTGCGACGGGCTGAGGAACAGGTCTTCGCTGCCGTCATCGGGAATAAGGAAGCCGAAGCCGTCGCGGTGGCCGGAGACGCGACCACAGATCAGGTCCAGCTTGTCTACCGGGGCATAAGTGCCGCGCCGGGTATAGATAAGCTGGCCATCGCGCTCCATGGCACGCAGGCGGCGGCGCAGGGCTTCGATCTGGTCTTCTTCATACAGACCGAACTCTTTTGCCAGCTCCTCGCGGGCAGCAGGTTCGCCTCGGTCGGCGAGACGCTGCAGGATCAGCTCACGGCTGGGAATGGGGTTGTCGTATTTTTCCGCTTCGCGAGCGGCCTCGGGATCGAGGGATTGCCAATCGGCCATCAGAAGGGGTTCACCTTGGGGTATATAGATAGGAATTCTGGCATAGGCGTATTGAAACCGGAAATGTCTGCCTTGGACAGCCCCCGCTGCAGTGCATAAACAGCAGAAATAGGCTTGTGGAATCAACAAGTTGAATTTTTTGAATTTTTTTTCGATTGGGGGCTTTACAGCCTTGGGGAGCGTCCGTATAGTGCGCACCACAACGACGGACAACCCCGAAGTTGTAGTAGAGATGAACGACGCTGTAAAGCATCAAGTAACCTCGAATGTGTGCCCAGGTGGCGGAATTGGTAGACGCGCTGGTTTCAGGTATCAGTGACCGCAAGGTCGTGGAAGTTCGAGTCTTCTCCTGGGCACCAAATATTTTCAAGTAACAGATGACCAAGGATCTGTTACTACTGTGTGAAAGCGAACGATAGTCGCCTTCTGCAGATGATGTAAAGCTTTGCCCAGGTGGCGGAATTGGTAGACGCGCTGGTTTCAGGTATCAGTGACCGCAAGGTCGTGGAAGTTCGAGTCTTCTCCTGGGCACCATACAAAAACCCACTAGCTTGCTAGTGGGTTTTTTCTTGCCTGCGTTTTTTGTGCCCCTCCCCCAATACGCGCACTTCGTAGGAGCGGGTTCACCCGCGAAGAGGCCCGTAAAGTCAACACACGCCCAGCCCCCCCTTGCACCATGGTCTGACCATGAATTTCTCGTCACCCGGCCACTTGAGAAACAATTTCGTTTACCATTGTTTCCAAATATGTAGCCGTAAGCGAGGAAGTACCCGCATGACGATCCGCCCGCAACCGCTGATGCGTACCCTGGCCGCCGCAGTGCTGAGCCTGGTCATCGGCGCTCCGGCCGCCATGGCAGACGCACCGGTCACGCTGACCATGTACAACGGTCAGCACAAGGAAATTGGTGAAGCCATTGCCAAGGCCTATGAGGCCAAGACCGGCATTCACATCGACATCCGCAAAGGCAGCAGCAACCAGCTGGCCAGCCAGATCATCGAGGAAGGTGATCGTTCGCCGGCCGACATCATCTATACCGAAGAGTCCCCGCCCCTGAACAACCTGGGCGAGCTGGGCCTGCTGGCCAAGATTGACGACGCCACGCTGAACATGATGCCCAAGGAGTACGTTGGCGCGAACGGCACCTGGATGGGTATCACCGCCCGTACGCGCATCGTGGTGTACAACCCGAAGAAAGTCGACGAGAAAGATTTGCCGACCACGGTGATGGACTTCGCCAACCCTGAGTGGGAAGGCCGCGTCGGCTACGTCCCTACCAGCGGTGCGTTCCAGGAGCAGGCCGTGGCCATCCTGAAGATGCACGGGCGTGAAGCCACCGAAGAATGGTTGACCGGCCTGAAAGCCTTCGGCAAGACCTACACCAACAACATGGTTGCCCTCAAAGCCGTGGAAAAAGGTGAAGTGGCTGCAGTACTGGTCAACAACTACTACTGGTACGCGCTTGAACGCGAACGCGGCAAGCTGGACACCAAGCTCTACTACCTGGCCGACGGCGATGCTGGCAACCTGGTCACTATCTCCGGCGCAGGCGTGGTCAAGGCCAGCAAACACCCGAAAGAAGCCCAGGCCCTGCTCAACTGGATGGCCAGCGAAGAAGGCCAGCGCGTGATCACCCAGACCACCGCCGAGTACCCACTGCACAAGGGCATGGTTTCTGACCGCGGCCTGAAACCGTTCGACGAGCTGCGCCCGCCGAAGATCTCGCCAGCTGACCTGGGCAATGCCGAGGAAGCCATCGAACTTGAGCGTGAGGTCGGCCTGCTCTGATGACTGCCGCCCTGTCCGAACCGGTGCCGGTACGCTTCGTACCGCGCCGCAAGCGCCCTTCCATCTGGGTAGTGCTGCCTGTGCTGTTCCTAGTGGCAATGAGCTTGCTGCCACTGGCTTATGTCGCCATCAAAGCCTGGGAAGCCGGCTGGCGCGAAGCCTTGCACCTGCTGTGGCGGCCCTTTGTCTGGGGGCTGATGCGCAACACCCTGCTGCTGATGGTCGGGGTGACGCTGACCTGCATGGTGGTCGGCCTGGCACTGGCCTGGCTGCTGGAGCGCAGCAACCTGGCCGGCCGCCGGTTGTGGGGCGTGGTGCTATGCCTGCCATTCGCCGTGCCGTCGTTCGTCAGCAGCTTCACCTGGGTGTCGCTGAGTTCGGACTTTGAAGGCCTGGGTGGCGCGATCATGGTCATGGCCCTGTCCAAGTACCCGCTGGTGTTCCTGCCCGTTGCTGCGACCCTGCGCAACCTCGACACCTCGCTGGAGGAGTCGGCACGCACTCTGGGTTGCAGCCGCTGGGGCGTGTTCAGCAAAGTCACCCTGCCACTGCTGTGGCCGTCGATGCTCGGCGGTGCGCTACTGATTGCCCTGCATATGCTGGTGGAGTTTGGCGCGCTGTCGATACTCGGCCTGCAAACCTTTACCACGGCGATCTACCAGCAGTTCGAACTGGAGTTCAGCAACGCCAACGCGGCCATGCTGTCTGCCGTGCTGCTGGCGATGTGCCTGGCAATGCTGTGGCTGGAACTGCGGGTGCGCGGCAAAGCCCGCCATGTACGCATCGGCCAGGGCGTAGCGCGGCGTGCGCAACCGGTGCGGCTGCACGGCTGGGCGGTGCTGGCGCAACTGTTCTGCGTGGGCCTGGCGGTGCTGGGCAGCGGCATTCCGCTGGCGATGCTCGGTTACTGGCTGAGCGTGGGTTCGTCGGCGGCATTCCCGGTGGCGGCCATCTCGAAGGCGTTGTTCACCTCGCTGTCGGTGTCGCTGGGCGGTGCCGGCCTCTGTGTGCTGCTGGCTCTGCCTATCAGCTTCCTGGTGGTGCGCTACAAAGGCCGCCTGGCGATTTGGGCTGAGCGTCTGCCCTACCTCCTGCACGCCCTGCCCGGCCTGGTGATTGCCCTGACCCTGGTTTTCTTCGCCCTGCACTACGTGCCGGCGCTGTACCAGACCACGGCACTGTTGTTGCTGGCCTATGCACTGCTGTTCCTGCCGCTGGCCCAGTCGCCGGTGCGCACCGCACTGAACAAGGCCTCACCAACGCTGGAAGAAGCTGCGCGCACCCTTGGCGCCAGTAGCTTTGCCGCATTCTGCCGGGTGACCTTGCCGATCATCTTCCCGGCCATGGCAGCGGCCTTTGCACTGGTGTTCCTGGATGCCATGAAAGAGCTGACGGCTACCCTGCTGCTCAGCCCGACCGGCATGACAACCCTGGCCACCGAAGTGTGGGCGCACACAGCCAATGTCGAGTTCGCGGCGGCGGCGCCGTATGCGGCATTGCTGATCGTGGTGTCGGGGTTGCCGGTATATCTGCTCACTACGCGGATGTATCTGAACAAGGCATGAACTTCTTCGCGGGCTTGCCCTCAGGTACAGCACCGGTCTCAGGGCCTGCGCTGTACCTGTGGGGGCTTGCCGGTGATCAGGCCATCAGATGTTACGCAGCATGCGCCGCACAATTGGCCCATGGGCCTTGCCGACCGGCAACATGTAAAGCCGACCGAAGGTGTTGAAGCACTGCACCGAGGTGGTCACGCTCAAGCGCTGACACCCGTCCCACTGCTCATCTAGATCTACGCTCACCATCACAGCCAGGTGCGTGTCACGCGAGGTCAGGACCAGTTGCTGGTCGCTGATCGCCTCGACAGTGAAGAAGTCCAGGCGCTCACCGACGGCTGGCACATGCGTTGGATCGCCGCGAGTGAAGCCGTGGATATCGGCGACATTGAAACGGCGTGAGATGAAGTCGCGAATGCGGAAGGCCCGGGCCAGCCAGTAGGGGACGTCCGAGGTCATAGCGCAGTAGGCTTGCAGGGCGGTCATCGGGTCAGTGAGCTTTACGCTGTCACTGTGCAGGAAATTCAGGTCGGCCTGGGCGGCGATTAGTTGGGCGGACATTAGCAACTCCTTTTGCCATGTGTCGCCGACAGCATAGCAACACCGTGGTGGATGGCACGGGCTTCGCCCGTGTTCGCGGGCAAGCCCGCTCCCACAGGGATCGCGCCAGCTTTTAGAAATTGAGCAAGACAATTGCTCTCACAAGAGACCGCGCAGGATTCAGGCCCGGAACTGGCCCAGGCTGGCGCGCAGCTGAGCCGCCAGATCATCCAGCACCTTGCTGCTGGCCGTAGTCTGCATCACCACCTCAGCCGAACGCTCAGCCTGAGCATGGATAGTCTCCACCCGCCCACGCACCGCCTGCGCGCCATTCGCCTGCTGCTCGGCCGCACGGGTAGCCAAGCCAATGGCCGCATGCACCTGCTCCACCGCCGCCTGCACTGACTGCTGCCGACGCTCGTTGTCACGCAGCACCAGCAAGCCTTCGCTAGCCTTGAGCCCAGCCTGGCTGATGGTGGCCACAGCTTCCTTGGCGCCCTTCTGCAATGCTGCGATGTGCGCCTGGATATCGCCCGTAGAGCTTTGCGTCTTGCTCGCCAGCGCGCGCACCTCGTCGGCCACCACGGCAAAGCCGCGCCCGGTTTCGCCAGCACGGGCCGCCTCGATGGCGGCGTTCAAGGCCAACAGGTTGGTCTGCTCGGCGATACCGTGGATCACCGTCAGCACCACTTCGATCTGCTCGCTCTGCTTGGCCAGGCGCTCGATCACCTGGGAGCCGGCATCCACCTGCCCAGCCAGGTTCTCGATCAAACCGGCAAGCTGGGTCGAGGTGCGGCTGTTTTCATCGGTCGCCTGGCGGATATCCACCACTTGCTGCAACGCCGCCTGCATCGCATGACTTTCGGCTTGTGCTTCATCGGCCATGCTCGACAGGTCGCGCAGGCTGGCGGCCACTTCATCGCGCTGCAATGCGGCGGCAGCATCTGCGCCAGCGTTGCGCTGGGCCATCGCGCCAATCTCCACACCCGTGCGCTGCGCCACCTCGCCGGCTTCGCGCACAATCGGCTGCAACTTGTCGACAAAGCGGTTCACTGCCGAGGCCATGTCGCCGATTTCATCTCGGCTGTCGAGCGGCACGCGCTTGGTCAAGTCACCTTCGCCGGCCGCCAGGTCATCGAGAGCGGCAATCAACAGGCGCAGCTTGCTCAGTACCCGGCGGCCTAGCACCAAAGCCACCACTACCAGCACCCCGAGGCCGACCAGCACCAGGCCCAGACCGATACGCCAGCGCAGCTCTGCAGCGGCATCGCGCACGGTTTGCGCGGTATTGGCCTGCATGGCGGCAGCACTGCCCTGCGCCTTCTCAAGGCGCTCACGCAGGGTCTTGCCGCTATCGGCAGCAGCTCCGACCAGGCTGTCGCCAACCAACTGCTCTCCGCTAGCGATCAGCGCTGCGAAGCGCTGGTCCAACGCCTTTAGCTCATGGTCGATGCCGGCAGTGGAAACCCCCATCACCACCTTACCGATTTCCGTGCCATTGGGGCTGATCGAGGCTTCGACGAAGTACACCGCCGGGTCACGCCGGGCAGCATCAATCACCTTGTCCAGCGCACGCTCGCCCTGGCCCTTTTCCATCAAAGCCTGGTTGATCGGGTTTTGCCGGTTGAGGTAGCGAGTCAGGTGCTGACCTTGAGCGTCGTCGTACACCACGAACAGCACGTTCGGGTTGCGCTGAGCGCGTCGTGCGAAATCCGAGAGCACCGGCACGTCGTTGTCCCAGATCGCCCGCGGCGCAACCGAAGCCAGCAGCTCGGCCATGTCGTTGGCGGAATCCTTGAGGTTCTTTTCCAGGGTGCTGCGCAGTTGCTGCTGCTCGCTTTGCAGGCGCTCCGACAACCCTGCGCTCAGGCGCTGACGGGTACTGCTGGACAGGCCGTCGAGCCCAGAGCGCACATCTTGCCCGGCTTGCTCCAGATCGCTTGCGAGTTGGCGGCTGTCATTACCCAGCCGTTCGCCAAGGTCGGCCTCCAGAGCGGTGACCGTGCTTCGGGTGAGCGCAACGGCAACCAGCACCTGCACCAAAAGAGCGATACCAAGGGCAACAAACACAGGCCGCAATAGGCGGCTTCGTAACAGTGAGAGGATGGCAGACACGGTGTAACCCTCGTGTTTTCTGGCGCCACTATTTTGATGGCATCTACAGAAACTTCTTACAGCAAGGGTTGTGCCGTAGGCAGCAGGGAAATGCGCCAAGGTCTAGCAAAGGGGTTTCGTGTGCAGGCCCATTCGCGGGTAAACCCGCTCCTACAACGGCCTGCGCCCAACCACCGTTGTGTGCCCCGTGTAGGAGCGGGTTTACCCGCGAATACAGTAGCGGCAGCAACGGTGGATTGCCGGTGGATAATGGCCAGCACAGACATGCCCACAAATGAAAACGCCGCGGCCCTTCTCAGGGCCGCGGCGTCAGATCAGCCTGGAGGGCAGATCAGGCGAACGGGTGACGCAGCACGATGGTCTCGTTGCGGTCCGGGCCGGTCGAAATGATGTCGATCGGCGCGCCAACCAACTCTTCGATGCGCTTGATGTAGTCACGCGCAGCTTGCGGCAGCTCTTCCAGGGTTTTCACACCCAGAGTCGACTCGCTCCAGCCTGGCATCTCTTCGTACACCGGCTCAAGGCCAATGTAGCTGTCGGCATCGGAAGGCGCGTCAATGACGGCACCGTTCTCGTTCTTGTAGCCAACGCAGATGTTGATGGTTTCCAGGCCGTCCAGTACGTCCAGCTTGGTCAGGCAGATGCCCGAGATGCTGTTGACGTCGATAGCGCGACGCAGGATCACGGCATCGAACCAGCCGCAACGACGGGCACGGCCGGTGGTGGAGCCGAACTCGTGGCCACGCTTGGCCAAGGTAGCACCTGTCTCGTCGAACAGTTCGGTCGGGAACGGACCGGAACCTACGCGAGTGGTGTAGGCCTTGGTGATGCCGAGGATGTAGTCGAGGTACATCGGGCCGACGCCGGAACCAGTGGAAATACCACCGGCAGTGGTGTTGGAGCTGGTGACGTACGGGTAGGTGCCGTGGTCGATGTCCAGCAGCGAGCCCTGGGCGCCTTCGAACATGATGTCCTTGCCGGCGCGACGCAGGTTGTGCAGCTCGGCGGTGACGTCGAGCATCATCGGCTTGAGCTGTTCGGCGTAAGCCATGCACTCGTCCAGCGTCTGCTGGAAGTCGATGGCTGGCTCTTTGTAGTAGTTCACCAGCTGGAAGTTGTGGTAATCCAGCAGCTCACCCAGCTTGGCAGCGAAACGCTCGCGGTGGAACAGATCACCCACGCGCAGGCCGCGACGTGCCACCTTGTCTTCGTAAGCTGGGCCGATACCACGGCCGGTGGTGCCGATCTTGGCTTCGCCACGGGCTTTTTCGCGGGCCTGATCCAGGGCCACATGGTACGACAGGATCAGCGGCGCAGCCGGGGAAATGCGCAGGCGCTCGCGCACCGGTACGCCTTTCTCTTCCAGCTTGGTGATTTCACGCATCAGCGCATCCGGGGCAACGACCACGCCGTTACCGATCAGGCACTGTACGCCTTCACGCAGGATGCCGGACGGAATCAGGTGCAGAACGGTCTTTTCACCGTTGATCACCAGGGTGTGACCCGCATTGTGGCCACCCTGGTAGCGCACTACGGCGGCAGCATGTTCGGTCAGCAGATCGACGATCTTGCCTTTGCCCTCATCACCCCACTGGGTGCCCAGGACGACGACATTCTTACCCATTACATTGGTCCTCATTCACGCAAACTTGGTTGCCGGCCTGTTGCCGACGCAGAAACTCACTGGGCCAGCGGCAGAACCTGCCAGCGCCCGTCTTGCTGAATCAATTGCCGATCACAATCCGCCTCGAGAGCAGCACTCAACGGCTGGCCAGGCAGAGCCTGAACCACACGCTGGCCCTCGTTGCGCAACTGGCAGACTTGCTGCCAGAGGGCCGCATCGCCACTGTCCGGCATCCAGATGCCGCCAGTTGGCAATACGACCTCCGCTCGCCCCAGTGTGACCAGGGTCTTCAAATCCGTGGAGAAACCAGTGGCCGGGCGCGCCCGGCCAAAGTCGGCGCCGATATCGTCGTAGCGCCCGCCCTGAGCGATCGATTGGCCTTCGCCTGGCACGAACACGGCGAACACCACGCCCGTGTGGTAGTGGTAACCACGCAGCTCGCCGAGGTCGAAATACAGCGGCAGGTCCGGGTAGCGCGACGCCAGGCGATCAGCGATCGCCAGCAGGTCGTCCAGCGCCGCCAGCACGCTGGCCGGGGCGCGACCGAGGCGCACGCGGGCTTCAGCCAGTACTTCACGACCACCACACAGCTCGACCAGGGCGCGCAGCATGCTGCCCAAGTCTTTCGGCAGGTCGGCGGTCAGCGCCTGCACTTCATCGACAGCCTTGCGTTGCATGGCGTCGAACAGCTGCTGTTCGACCGCGCCGGACAGGCCGGCGGCACGGGCCAGGCCGCGGTAAATACCGACGTGGCCCAGGTCCATGTGCACATCCGGCACATCGGCCAGTTGCAGCGTGGCGAGCATCAGGCTGATGACTTCGACGTCGCTGGTAGGGCTGGCATCGCCGTACAGTTCGGCACCCAGCTGGATCGGGCTGCGCGAGGTGGACAGGGCACGCGGCTGGGCGTGCAGCACGCTGCCGGCATAGCACAGGCGGCTCGGGCCCTCACGGCGCAGTGTGTGCGCATCGATACGCGCTACCTGCGGGGTGAAGTCGGCGCGGAAGCCCATCAGGCGGCCGGACTGCGGGTCCACTACCTTGAAGGTGCGCTGATCCAGGTCCTGGCCGGCGCCGGTAAGCAGCGACTCCAGGTACTCGATATGCGGGGTGACGACCAGTTCGTAGCCCCAACTCTGGAACAGGTCCAACACCTGGCGGCGCGCGATCTCGATGCGCGCAGCCTCAGGTGGCAGTACTTCCTCGATGCCATCTGGCAGCAGCCAGCGGTCTACCGTTGCCATTACGCCATTTCCCCTCTGGTCCGGGCGGCTTGCCAGCAGGCAAACCGTCAGAAAAGCCGGTATCGCGCACAGCAGCGGGCAGCACTGATCCCAGCGCAGCCACCGTACCCGACACCCTCAAATTGCCTTGCGAGCTGACCAAACTGTCAACCGGCGCTGTGCCAATCAACCTTGCAGACGCAAAAAAGCCGGGAAATTTCCCGGCTGCCTCATCATACACCCCTTTTCATTCAGGATGCACCCCGCCTGGTGCATTAGCTGCCAGGCGGGGTGCCGCTGCATGAAAATCAGGGCCTGAGCATCACGGTCTGCTCTTGTCCAGGTAACGGAAGAATTCGTTCTTCGGGTCCAGGACCATCACGTCGCTCTTGCTCGAGAAACTCTCGCGGTATGCCTGCAGGCTACGGTGGAACGCATAGAAATCAGCGTCCTGGCTGTAAGCCTTGGCATAGATAGCGGCCGCTTGGGCATCACCATCACCACGGGTCTCTTCTGCTTCGCGATAAGCCTCGGCCAGCAGCACACGGCGCTGACGGTCGGCATCGGCACGGATACCTTCAGCCAGCTCGTTACCCTTGGCACGGTGCTCGCGGGCTTCACGCTCACGCTCGGTGCTCATGCGGTCGAACACGCTGCGGTTGACTTCCTTCGGCAGGTCGATGGCCTTGACGCGCACGTCGACCACCTCGATGCCCAGTTCCTTGCTCGCCATGCGGTTCAGCGATGCAGTGATGTCAGCCATCAGTGCATCACGCTCACCGGAAACCACTTCGTGCAGGGTACGCTTACCGAACTGGTCGCGCAGGCCACTTTCCAGACGACGCGACAGACGCTCGTCGGCGATCTGCTTCATGCCGGACGTGGCGGTGTAGAAGCGTTCAGCGTCCTTGACGCGCCACTTGGCGTAGGCGTCGACCATCACCGCTTTCTTTTCCAGGGTCAGGAACCGCTGGGTAGGAGCGTCGAGTGTCATCAGCCTAGCGTCGAACCTGCGCACCTGGTTCACGTACGGAATCTTCACGTGCAGGCCTGGCTGAACATCCGCCTGGACCACCTTACCGAAACGCAGCAGTACCGCCCGCTCGGTCTGGGACACGATGTAGAAGCTGTTCCAGGCCACAATGGCCAGGACCACGGCGGCGATCAGGGCGATCAGCGATCTATTGCTCATCAGCGGCTCTCCCTAGTACGCAGCGGCTGCTGTTGCTGTTGCATGTCCTGCGCGGCACGAGCGGCCGCATCGTTAGCCGATGGCGACGCGCTGGTGGTTGGCATGGACGGCTTGCGGCTGCCTTCGACCATCTTGTCCAGTGGCAGGTAGAGCAGGTTGCTCTGCCCGTCCTTGGTTGCCACCATGACCTTGCTCGAGTTGCTGTAGACCTCTTGCATGGTCTCCAGATACAGACGCTCACGGGTTACGTCAGGTGCCTTGCGGTACTCGGCAAGCAGCTTGGTGAAGCGGTCTGCCTCACCCTTGGCCCGGGCGATGACTTCGTCGCGGTAACCATTGGCGTCCTCGATGATGCGCTGGGCCTGACCACGGGCTTCCGGCACCACGCCATTGGCATAGGACTCGGCCTGGTTGCGGGCACGCTGCTCGTCTTCGCGGGCGCGGATCACGTCGTCGAAGGCTTCCTGCACTTCACGCGGGGCTGCCGCGCTCTGTACGTTGACCTGGGTAACGGTGATACCGGTACGGTAGGTGTCGAGGAAGCGCTGCAGGCGTTCGCGGATATCCACGGCCATCTGCTCACGACCCTCGGTCAACACCTGGTCCATCGAAGTGGAACCCACCACGTGACGCAGAGCACTCTCGGTCGCGTGCTGCAAGCTCACCTCAGGCTGGTCGACGTTGAGCACGAAGTCCTGCAGGTTGCTGATCTTGTACTGGACGGTCAGAGGCACCTCGACGATGTTCTCGTCTTCGGTCAGCATCTGGCCCTGCTTGGTGTAGGCACGCTCACGCGTGACGTTTTCCATGTACTTGCGATCAAGCGGCGGGAAGTAGATGTTCAGGCCGGGACCGACCGTCTCATAGTACTTGCCGAGGCGCAGCACAACCGCCTGCTCCTGCTCGTCGACCACATACACGGCGCTGTACAGCCAGATTGCAGCCAGCACCGCCAGGCCGATGCCCAGCAGGCCCAGGCCACCGCCCTTGCCGACATTGCGATCACCGCCGCCACGTTTCTTGCTGCCGCCGAACATGCCATTCAGGCTGTCCTGCAGTTTGCGGAAGGCCTCGTCCAGATCCGGTGGACCTTTCTTGTCACCACCGCCGCCACCGCCACCACGGCGGCCGCCCCAGGGATCCTGATTGTTCGAGTTGCCACCCGGCTCGTTCCAAGCCATAGCGCTCTCCATCTGATAAAGCAAAGACGCGCCCACGGCGCGCCGTCCAATGCTACAGAATGCCTGTCACTGCTGCCCGGCGACCTCGACGAGCATTTATTGCAAAGTGTGTTGCTCGACAAACACTTGCGGCTCCATGCCTTCGCGGCTGACCAGGCGATTCAGTTCGACCATGGGCAGTCGCACGCTCAGCAGGCTGCGCCCTTCTTCATCATGCTCTTCACTCTGCACGGCACCCAAGGCAAAGAATTGCGCGCGCAAGCGGGCAAAACGCTGCTCCAGGCACAGGGTACCGACAAACAGATCATCCCCCAGCAACTCGGCAACCGCCTGGCCAACCAGCTCCAGGCCACGCCCATCGCGTGCCGATACCCAGACCCGTTCCGGCTTGCCATCGGCATTGCGCTGGATCTGTGGCTCGACATCTTCGAGCAAGTCGAGTTTGTTGTACACCTCCAGGATCGGCAACCCCTCGGCACCGATCTCGCCCAACACCGCCAGCACCTGCTCGATCTGCTCCATGCGCTCTGGCTCATGGGCGTCGATCACATGCAGCAACAGGTCGGAGTTGCTCGACTCTTCGAGCGTAGCCCGAAATGCCTCGACCAGCTTGTGCGGCAGGTGGCGAATGAAGCCTACGGTGTCGGCCAGCACGATCGGCCCCAGGTCGTTGAGCTCGAGCCGGCGCAGGGTCGGGTCGAGGGTGGCGAACAGCTGGTCCGCGGCATACACCTCGGATTCGGTCAGGGCGTTGAACAGCGTGGACTTGCCGGCGTTGGTATAACCCACCAGCGACACCGAGGGGATATCCGCGCGCTTGCGCCCGCGACGCGCCTGCTCACGCTGGCTGCGCACTTTCTCCAGGCGTGACTTGATCTGGCGTATACGCACCCGCAACAGGCGGCGGTCGGTTTCCAGCTGGGTTTCACCCGGGCCGCGCAGGCCGATACCACCTTTTTGTCGCTCAAGGTGAGTCCAGCCGCGCACCAGCCGCGTGCTCATGTGCTCCAGCTGGGCCAGTTCGACCTGCAGCTTGCCTTCATGGGTACGCGCCCGTTGGGCGAAGATATCGAGGATCAGCCCGGTACGGTCGAGCACACGACACTCGAACACACGTTCAAGGTTGCGCTCCTGACTAGGCGTGAGGGTGTGATTGAAAATCACCAGGTCTACCTGTTCGGCATGGACCAGGTCGTGCAGCTCTTCGACCTTGCCACTGCCAATCAGGTATTTGGCGGAAGGCTGATGCCTTGTCACCGTGACCAGCGAGACGATGTCGGCACCGGCCGACAATGCCAACTCCTGAAACTCCTGCGGGTCTTCGCGCGCCTCAGGGTTCTGACCTTCCAAGTGAACGAGCAACGCCCGCTCACCACCACCGTGGCGCTCAAAGAACAATGCAGGCTCCTATCAGGCGTTGCCTGGCTCGCTGTCGCCGTGCTCGCTGTCGGTCGGGCTTGGCAGGCGGACCGGACGGGCCGGAACTACGGTCGAGATGGCGTGCTTGTAGACCATCTGGCTGACGGTGTTCTTCAGCAACACCACGAACTGGTCGAACGATTCGATCGAGCCCTGCAGTTTGATACCGTTGACCAGGTAAATGGATACCGGGACCTTTTCTTTTCTCAAGGTGTTCAAGTAAGGGTCTTGTAGCGAATGCCCTTTTGACATATGCCGCACTCCTGTAAGGATAAATAATAGAAAATCAATAAAATCGATAAATTAGGCCGCCCCTTCGCAAGAATAGACGGCAATCAGCAGGGACTCAGCTCAATATGGAGATGGCCCCAAGGTATTTCAAGGTGCGGGACAGATTGTCGCAGGCCAGGCTGTCAAGCCAGTGCACTTCAGGCCAGCCACGCAACCAGGTGAACTGCCGCTTGGCCAGCTGCCGGGTAGCGATGATACCGCGTTCACGCATCTCATTCTCAGTCAGCTTGCCATCCAGGTAATCCCAGACTTGCCGATACCCCACTGCCCGTATAGACGGCAGCCCGGCGTGCAAGTCACTTCTGGCTCGCAGCGATCGGACCTCGTCAACGAAGCCCTGTTCCAGCATCTGCGAAAATCGTAACGCAATTCGCTGATGCAAAATGTGACGATCTGTAGGAGCGATCGCCAAACTGGCGACAGTATAGGGCAAATGTCCGCCGGCGCCTGCGTCTGCGCCGCGACTTTCCGCGAATTGACGCCGACGATGAGCTGTCATGCTCTCGCCGCTCACCCGGTACACCTCCAATGCCCGGATCAGCCGCTGCGGGTCATTGGGGTGGATACGTGCCGCGGACTCCGGGTCGACTTCGGCCAACTGGCGGTGCAGCTCGGCCAGGCCCAGGGCTTCAGCCTGCGCTTCCAGCTCGGCGCGCACCGTCGCATCGGCGGCCGGCATGTCGGCCAGGCCATCGATCAACGCCTTGTAATAGAGCATGGTGCCGCCGACCAGCAGCGGGATCTTGCCGCGCGCGGTGATCTCGGCCATGGCCTCCAGCGCGTCGGCACGGAACTGCGCGGCGGAATAGCTCTGGGCCGGGTCGAGAATGTCGATCAGCCGGTGCGGGTGGGCAGCGAGGACTTCTTTCGACGGCTTGGCCGAACCGATATCCATGCCCCGGTAGACAAGTGCCGAATCGACGCTGATCAGTTCACACGGCAGCACTGTGGTCAGTTCGATGGCAAGGTCGGTCTTGCCGGCCGCCGTCGGACCCATCAGGAATATTGCAGGGGGCTTGCCGCTCATTTCATCGACCGCGCAGGAAAAGTTTGTCCAGATCGTCCAGACCCATCTGGGTCCAGGTAGGACGACCATGGTTGCACTGGCCGCTGCGCTCGGTGTTTTCCATGTCGCGCAGCAGGGCGTTCATCTCGGGAATTGCCAGGCGCCGGTTGGCGCGCACGGCACCGTGGCAGGCCATGGTACCGAGCAGTTCGTTGAGGTGCGCCTGAATGCGATCACTGGTGCCGTACTCCATAAGGTCGGCAAGCACGTCCTGCACCAGGCGGTTGGCTTCAGCCTGCTTGAGCAAGGCCGGGATCTGGCGAATCGCCAAGGTCTCAGGGCCCAGGCGCTGCAATTCGAAGCCCAGACGCTGAAACCACTGTGCATGCTCTTCGGCACAGTCGGCTTCACGCTGGCTAAGGGCCACGGTTTCCGGCACCAGCAGCGGCTGGCCACTCAGGCCCTCGCTGGCCATGGCCACCTTGAGGCGCTCGTACATTATCCGCTCGTGGGCGGCGTGCATGTCCACCAGCACCAGGCCAACCGCGTTCTCGGCCAGGATGTAGATACCCTTGAGCTGCGCCAGGGCATAGCCTAGCGGGGGAATGTCGCCCTGGCTTTCGGGCAGTGCCGTCGCAGGCGCTGCACCGGTTTCCAGCGGTTTATAGAACTCGCGATACACCGCCTGTGCCTCTGCGGCCGGCAGCGGCTGCGAGGGACGTGGGGTGTACTGATACTGGTAACCGGCGCCACTGCCACCATTGGAAAACGACTGTTGCGGGGCTCGAGGCTGTTCAAGCACCGGCGAGGCCAGGCGCATTTCACCCTGGGGCCCGAACTCACCGGCCTGCTGGCCGGTGGGGCGAACCAGCTCAGGTACGGCAGCAGGTGCGGCCAGCTGGTCTTCCGGACGTACATCGGCCAAGGCACGGTGCAAGGTGCCATACAGGAAGTCATGCACCGAGCGCCCTTCACGGAACCGTACTTCATGCTTGGTAGGGTGCACGTTCACATCGACGCCGTTGGGCTCCAGCTCCAGGAACAGCACGAACGTGGGGTGGCGGCCGTTGAACAGCACGTCCCGGTAGGCCTGACGCACGGCATGGGCGACCAGTTTGTCGCGCACTGCCCGGCCATTGACGAAGAAGTACTGCAGGTCTGCCTGGCTGCGCGAGAACGTCGGCAGGCCGACCCAGCCCCAAAGGCGCAGGCCGTTGCGCTCGACGTCGATCGGCAGTGCCTGCTCCATGAAGCCCGGCCCGCAGATGGCACCCACCCGCCGTGCACGGGCGATTTCGTCGTGGGCCTCGTGCAGGCTGAGGATGCTCTTGCCATTGTGGCGCAGGTGGAAGCCAACATCGAAACGGGCCAGCGCCAGCCGCCGGATCACTTCCTGCAAGTGATCGAATTCGGTTTTCTCGGCTTTGAGGAACTTGCGCCTGGCCGGGGTATTGAAGAACAAATCGCGCACTTCCACCGAGGTACCGACCGGGTGCGCCGCCGGCTGCACCCGCGGCGTCATGTCGCGGCCTTCGGTTTCTACTTGCCAGGCCTCACTGGCACTGGCGGTACGCGAGGTCAGGGTCAGGCGCGCCACCGAACTGATCGAGGCCAAGGCCTCGCCACGGAAGCCCAGGCTCAATACCCCTTCTAGGTCTTCCAGCTCGCGGATCTTGCTGGTGGCGTGTCGGGCCAGGGCCAGCGGCAGGTCGTCGGCAGAAATGCCGCTGCCATCATCCCGCACCTTCAGCAGTTTGACGCCGCCCTGCTCGACTTCGATATCGATGCGCCGGGCACCGGAGTCCAGGCTGTTTTCCAGCAGTTCCTTGGCCACAGACGCCGGCCGCTCGACAACCTCGCCGGCGGCAATCTGGTTGGCCAGCCGCGGGCTGAGCAGCTGAATTCGCGAACCGCCACTCATCATTGCGCGGCCAAGGTTGTGGCGGGTACATCGAGGCGCTGGCCAACCTTCAGCTCATCGGTCTTCAGGCTGTTGATGCTGCGCAGACTGGCCACACTGACCTGGTAACGCACGGCGAGCATCGCCAGGGTTTCGCCAGGGCGTACGGTGTGTTCACGCGGGCCGGCGGCGATCTTGCCGGTGTCACGCAGCCAGGCGATATAGGTGCCAGGTGGCGGGTTCTGCTGGAAGTACTGGTGCACCCCGGTGCGGATCGAACGGGCCAGCGCCTGCTGGTGGCTCGACGAGGCCAGCTTGGCTGCTTCGTTGTTGTTCGAGATGAACCCGGTTTCAACGAGGATCGACGGAATATCCGGCGACTTCAGCACCATGAACCCGGCCTGCTCCACGCGCTGCTTGTGCAACGAAGTCACCCGCCCCATGTTGCCCAACACCTTTTGCCCCACGTTGAGGCTGGAGCTGAGCGTAGCGGTCATCGACAGATCAAGCAGCACGCCAGCGAGCATGCGGTCCTTGTCGTCGAGGCTGACATTACCCGCACCACCGATCAGGTCAGAACGGTTTTCCGTGTCGGCCAGCCAGCGCGCCGTCTCGGAGGTGGCGCCACGATCGGACAGGGCGAACACCGAGGCGCCAAAGGCTGCGCGCGACGGGGCCGCGTCGGCGTGAATCGAAATGAACAGGTCGGCGCCTTTCTTGCGGGCGATTTCCGTACGCTTGCGCAGCGGGATGAAGTAATCGCCGGTGCGGGTCAGCTCTGCACGGAAACCTTTTTCGCTGTTGATCTGACGCTGCAGTTCCTTGGCGATCTGCAACACGATGTCTTTTTCGTGCTGGCCACGCGAGCCGGAAGCGCCAGGGTCTTCGCCGCCGTGCCCGGCATCGATGGCAACCACGATGTCACGCTTGCCACTGGGTACCGGTGGTAGCTTGATCGCCGGCTGAGCCGGGGTCACTGGTACCGCCGGCGTGGTCGCAGGCGTTTGTACCGGGGCCGGAGCAGGTGGCGGCGCGCTGGCCGCGATGGCGTCAGCTTCCTGGTCATACAGGTCGACCACCAAGCGGTTGCCGTACTGTGCATTGGGCGCCAGGGTGAAGCTTTTCGGGGTAACCGACTTTTTCAGGTCGACCACAACCCGAAGGTCGGTTGGCGTACGCTGAGCCGAACGTACACTGCTTATCGGCGTGTTGGAGGTGGCCACATTCAGTGGCGCGGCCAGTGTTGCGCCATTGATGTCGATGACCAGGCGATCGGGTGCGCTCAGGGTGAAGACACTATGCTGCACGGGGCCAGACAGGTCGAAGACCAGCCGCGTGTTGTCCGGTGCGCGCCACAGGCGCATGCTCTTGACTTGAGTGACGGCCAGAGCCTCAACGGTCACCGTTGTCAGCAGCAGCCCAACGATGGCGACCAGTGCGCGTATGCGCATACCTACCCCACTTACTGTTTATAGTGTTCGGCCAGTGCCACGCACCAAGCCTCGCCGCGAGCCCCCTGCGGCGAAAGGTTCAGCGAGCGTCCACTCGCTTGGGGGCTTATGGTAATGGTCAGGTCAGGCTTTGGCAAAACGCCCGCACCCTTTTGTGGCCATTCGAACAGGCACAGCGGGTCGCCCTCGAAATAGTCACGAATGCCCATGAACTCAAGCTCCTCCGGGTCGACCAGGCGATACAGGTCGAAGTGAAAGGCTCGGACCTCGCCGATTTCATAGGGTTCGACCACGGTGAACGTCGGGCTTTTCACAGCACCAGTATGGCCCAGACCACGGATCAGGCCACGCGACAGGGTAGTTTTACCCGCGCCCAGGTCGCCCTCGAGGAAAATCACGCCGCGACCGCCGGTCACCTCAGCCAGTGCTGCACCGAATTTGACCGTGGCCTCTTCATCGGCCAGAAACAGATTTAAGCCAGACACGCAGAATGCTCCTCCAACAACTCACGAATGGCCGGCGCCAGATCACTGGCCGCCAGGCCTCTACCTTTTTTCCCAAGACGCTCGCCGGCACAGGCGTGCAGCCACGCCCCCAGACAGCCCGCGCCCCAGGCATCCAGGCCTTGGGCCAACAGGGCTGCCAGCACCCCCGTCAGCACATCGCCCAGGCCGGCGCCGGCCATCGCCGGATGCCCGCGCTCGCACAACGCCAGCTGCCCGCTCGGGGCTGCCACCAGTGTGCCGGCACCCTTGAGCACACAGACGCTGTTATAACGGCGCGCCAGCTTGCGCGCGGCACCAGGGCGGTCGGCCTGCACCGCCTCGGTGGCAATCCCCAGCAGCCGTGCCGCCTCCCCCGGGTGCGGAGTAAGGATGCTGCCACTGGGCAGGGCCAGCGGGGTTCGCGCCAGCAAATTCAAGGCATCGGCATCCCACACTTGCGGCCGCTCGGCATTGGCTACCGCCGACAACAGGCTGCGGCCCCACGCCGCCTGCCCCAGGCCGGGCCCGACTACCAGCACCGAGGCGCGCTCCAGCACGCCCATCAGCTGGTTGGCCGAACAGACACCCAGGCACATGACTTCGGGCAAGCGCGCCAGGCTGGCCGACACGTGCTCGGGCCGGGTTGCCACGCTGACCAGCCCGGCGCCGCAACGCAGGGCGGCTTCGGCACTGAGCAACACAGCGCCTCCGGTACCCAGGTCGCCCCCGACCACCAGTACATGGCCAAAGTCGCCTTTGTGGGCATGCGCCTGCCGTGGCGGCAGGCGGGCAACCGTCACGCTGCTGAGCAATTGTGGGGCATTACTGGGGTGTTTGGTCTGCGGCATGGGGTCAAAGGCTCCAATGTCTGGCAGAATTATACGCACCTGAGCCCGTATTGCCTTGCCCATCCATGTCCGCCTCTACACCTGACCTCGCCCAACTGGCCCAATCGATCAAGATTTGGGGCCAGGAACTCGGTTTTGCCCATGTTGGCATCGCCGGGGTCGACCTTGGCGAACACGAACACCACCTGCAGCGTTGGCTCGACGCCGGTTATCAGGGTGAAATGGAATACCTGGGCGCCCACGGCAGCAAAAGGTCACATCCCGACCAGCTGATCCCCGGCACGGTACGCGTGGTCTCGCTACGTATGGACTACCTGCCCGGCGACACGCAGATGGCGCAGCGCCTGGCCCAGCCCGAGAAGGCCTACGTGTCACGCTACGCGCTTGGCCGGGACTACCACAAGCTGGTGCGCAAGCGCGTGCAGTTCCTCGCCGACCGCATCCAGGAAGCCATCGGCCCGTTCGGCTACCGCGCCTTCGTGGACAGCGCCCCGGTACTGGAAAAAGCCTTGGCCGAACAGGCCGGGCTGGGTTGGATCGGCAAGAACACGCTGCTGCTCAACCGCAAGGCGGGCAGCTACTTCTTCCTTGCCGAACTGTTCGTCGACCTGCCGTTGCCGGTGGACGAAGCCACCACCAGCGAGCACTGCGGGCGTTGCCAGGCCTGCCTGGACATCTGCCCGACACAAGCGTTTGTCGGGCCCTATGTGCTGGATGCGCGACGCTGCATCTCGTACCTGACCATCGAGCTGAGGGGCGCGATCCCTGTCGAGTTACGCGCAAAGATGGGCAACCGGGTATTCGGTTGCGACGACTGCCAGATCGTCTGCCCCTGGAACCGCTTTGCCAAGCACAGCCAGGAGCAGGACTTCCAGCCACGGCACGGGCTGGAAAATACCGACCTGGCGGCGATGTTCCTATGGGATGAACGCACCTTCCTGCGCAAGACCGAGGGCGGGCCTTTGCGGCGGGCGGGGTACGAGCGGTTCTTGCGCAACCTGGCGGTGGGGTTGGGCAATGCGCCCTCCACGATTCCGGTGATCGAGGCGCTGAAGGCCCGGCGTGACGATGAATCGGAATTGGTGCGCGAGCATGTGGAGTGGGCGCTGGCCCGACACGGAGCTCAATAGCGACCAGCCTCAGAGCATGCGCCATCCTTGTGGGAGCGGGCGCGCCCGCGAAGCAGGCAACACAGGGAATGGCACCGGCTTCGCCGGTGTTCGCGGGCACGCCCGCTCCCACAAGGGCCCTGTTGCGCTTGTAAATTGCGTCACTGCTGGTCGTTGTAGTGGAACTTAGGCATTTCCCAGTGGAAGCGTATCGCCAACAGGCGCAACAGGAAGCCGCCAAACAGAGTCAGCAACATCGCCTGCTCCGCCGGCACCTTGAAATACACGCATCCCAGATAGAACCAGGCCGCCGCAAATGACACGCTGGCATACAGCTCACGGCGGAACACCAGCGGGATGTCGTTGCAGAAGATATCCCGCAGGATCCCGCCAAACACCCCGGTGATCACCCCGCTGATCGACGCCACCAGCATGCCCTGCCCCATCTCCAGCGCCGTCATGCAACCTATCAGGGTAAACGCCACCAGCCCCAGGGCATCGAGCACCAGGAACAGCGAGCGAAGGCGGCGCATCATTGGCGCGATGAAAATGGTCAGCAGCGCCGCAAAACTGGTCAGCACCAGGTACTCAGGGTGCTTCACCCAGGTCAGCGGATAATGCCCGAGCAGCACATCACGCACCGAGCCGCCCCCAAGCGCAGTGACGCAGGCGATCAGCACCACGCCAAACCAGTCCATGCCGCGACGCCCGGCAGACAGCGCGCCAGTCATGGCTTCGGCGGTAATGGCGATAAGGTAGAGCATCAACAACATGGTGCGGGTCCGTGCAGGAAAGGCGCGCAGTCTAACCAGTTGCCCAGGGCACCAAAAGGGGGCGCAGATACAATATCTGCGCCAATTCGACTCACAGCTTGATGAAGTGCTCGCGATAGTGACGCAGTTCGGCGATCGATTCGCGGATATCGTCCAGCGCCAGGTGGGTATTGCCCTTCTTGAAGCTGTCACGCACGTCCGGCGCCCAGCGCGCGGCCAGTTCCTTGAGGGTGGAGACATCCAGGTTGCGGTAGTGGAAGTAGTTTTCCAGGTTGCGCATGTGGCGGTAGAGGAAACGACGATCCTGGCAGATGCTGTTGCCGCAGATCGGCGACTTGCCTTTAGGCACCCACTGCTCGAGGAAGGCGATGGTCTGTGCCTCGGCTTCGGCCATGCTGACCTTGCTCTCGCGTACGCGCTGGGTCAGCCCCGAAGCACCATGGGTGCGGGTGTTCCACTCGTCCATGCGCGCCAGCACTTCGTCACTGTGGTGGATGGCGATCACAGGCCCTTCGGCCAAGGTATTGAGCTCGCTGTCGGTGACGATGGTGGCCATTTCGATGATGACGTCGCTGTCCGGATCCAGGCCGGTCATTTCCAGGTCGATCCAGATCAGGTTCTGTGGGTTTTGCATGCAGGGGCTCCTCATATAGGCGGTCATATTAGCCTAGTGGCCAAGGCACGCCCATTCACGGCATAAAGCTGAGCAGAATAGTCCAGCGGCGGGCGTGCTAAACTGCCTGCCGTTTTCAATGCCCCACGCCGGGCCTCTCTTACGGTACCTTCATGGCCAAACGCCAGCTCAATCGCCGCCAAAACTGGCGGATCGAAAAAATCCAGGGCGAGCGCGCCGCTCGCGCGGCCAAACGCGAGCAGCATGCACTGCAGGAACTGGAAGGTGGCGACCTGGGGCCGGAGCAACTGGGCCTGGTGATCGCGCACTTCGGCGTGCAGGTAGAAGTTGAAGCTCAGGATGGCGAAACCGCAGGCCAGGTGTTCCGCTGCCATTTGCGCGCCAACCTGCCAGCACTGGTCACCGGCGACCGTGTCGTGTGGCGTGCGGGTAACCAGGGCATCGGCGTGATCGTGGCGCAGATGCCGCGCAGCACCGAGCTGTGCCGGCCGAACAATCATGGTCAACTCAAGCCGGTGGCAGCCAACGTCGACCTGATCGTGATCGTGTTCGCCCCGGCGCCGGAGCCGCACCCGAACCTGATCGACCGCTATCTGGTAGCAGCCGAGCACGCCGGCCTGCGCCCGCTGCTGCTGCTGAACAAAGCCGACCTGATCAACGACGAGAACGGCCCCGGCCTGCATGCGCTGCTGGAGGTCTACCGCGAACTGGGCTACCCGCTGCTGGAAGTTTCGGCACACCACGGCGATGGCATGCAGCGCCTGCAGCAGCAACTCGACGGCCATATCAGCGTGTTCGTCGGCCAGTCGGGGGTGGGCAAGTCGTCGCTGGTCAACAGCCTGCTGCCAGACGCCGGCACCCGCGTCGGCGACTTGTCGGAATGGTCAGGCCAGGGTACCCACACCACCACCACGGCGCGGCTGTACCACTTCCCCAACGGCGGCGACCTGATCGACTCGCCGGGTATCCGCGAGTTCGGCCTTGGCCATGTCAGCCGCGACGACGTGGAGGATGGCTTCATCGAGTTCCGCGACCTGTTCGGCACCTGCCGCTTCCGCGACTGCAAGCATGACCGCGAACCGGGCTGCGCGCTGCTCAAGGCACTGGAAGAGGGGCGCATCAAGCCGCAGCGCATGAACAGCTACCGCTCGATCATCGCCAGCCTGGCAGAAGACAGCTACTGAAACGCTCGAATTGAAAGTTGCCGCGATCCCTTGTAGGAGCGGGTTTACCCGCGAATACGGTGGCGACTGCAACGGTGAACGGCAGGTGGAAATTGGCCAGCAGGTCCGGCCCTTTCGCGGGTGAACCTGCTCCTACGACGGCCTGCGCCCAATCACCGATGCGTATGTAGGAGCGGCTTTGGCCGCGAACACCGGCAACGCCGGTGCCATTCACCGCGCTGGAGGCTTCGCAGGTAAACCCGCTCCTACAGTGATCGCGCCAACGTTCAGGTGTTGGGTAGCACAGGTGCCCACACAGAAAAGCCGCTTACTGCTCCTTGGCTTCATCCATCTTCAGCGTGCCATCTTCAAAAATGTTCAGCTTCTGGCGCAGCTCGCGCGGTTGCATCGGTGGCTGTTCAGTTGCCTCTGGGGCAGCCGGTGCCGAAGCCCCTGGCGCTGCACCACTGGCTGGCGCTGCAGGAGCAGTTGGCGCATCTGGCGGTGTTTCCGGCGCACCCTGCTCACCTTCGATATTGCGCTGGGCTTTCTTGGTCAGCACGATGATGTCGATACGGCGGTTGACCGGGTTGAACGGGTCCTTGCGGTCGAACAGTGACGACGAGGCGTACCCCACCACCCGTGCCACCTGGCCGTCCGGGTAACCACCCGCCACCAGGGCGCGCCGCGCGGCGTTGGCGCGGTTGGCCGACAGCTCCCAGTTACCGTACTCGCCAGTGCCGGCATACGGCTTGGCATCGGTATGGCCGCTGATGCTGATCTTGTTCGGCACCGCCTTGATGGTGTCGGCCATGGCCAGCAGGATATCTTCGAAGTAGGGCTGCAGGCGCGCGCTACCGATGTCGAACATCGGTCGGTTCTCGGCATCCATGATCTGGATACGCAGGCCGTCCTGAGTGATCTCGAACAGGATCTGGTCCTTGAACTTCTGCAGCTGCGGGTTCTCTTCCACCTTGTTCTGCAGTTCCTGCAGCAACAGCTCCAGACGCTCGCGCTCGACCTGCTCGGCCATGGTCTCGACCTGGTCCTTGCTCAGCTGAGTGGGGGACTGCTGCGTCGGCTCGGTCTTCACTTCCGGATTGATGGTTTTGTCCGGCGCCATCTCCGGTGAACCACCCAGGTCGATGACATAAGGCGTGCCACTCTCGGAGAAACCGATAGGGTCCTGGAAGTAGCCAGCAATGGCGATCTTCTGCTCAGGCGTGGCCGTGGACAACAGCCACAGCACCAGGAAGAACGCCATCATCGCCGTGGCGAAGTCGGCAAAGGCGATTTTCCAGGCGCCACCATGGTGGCCGCCGCCAAAGCGCTTGACGCGCTTGACGATGATGGGCTGATTGTTCTCCATGACTCAGCGACCGCGAACCGCTTGTTCCAGTTCGGCGAAGCTTGGGCGGTGCTTGGGGTACAGCACCTTGCGCCCGAACTCGACCGCCAGCGAAGGTGGCATGCCCGACGCCGAGGCCACCAGCGAAGCCTTGATCGATTCGTAGAGGTTCAGTTCTTCCTTGGCATCGTGCTCCAGGCACTTGGCCAAAGGGCCGAAGAAACCGTAAGCCGCCAGAATACCGAAGAAGGTACCCACCAGCGCCGCACCTACGTGCATGCCGATGGCCGCCTGGTCGCCATCGCCCAGCGAGGCCATGGTCACCACGATACCCAGTACCGCCGCAACGATACCGAAGCCGGGCATACCGTCGGCGATGCCGGTCACCGCGTGGGACGGGTGCTCCAGCTCTTCCTTCATGCTCAGCAGCTCCATGTCGAACAGGCCCTCGAGCTCGTGCGGGGCCATGTTGCCGGTGGACATGATGCGCAGGTAGTCGCAGACGAACGCGGTCATGCGCTCATCGGCCAGTACCGTCGGGTACTTGGCGAAGATCGGGCTGGCAGCGGCGTCCTCGATGTCGGCCTCGATGGCCATCATGCCTTCGCGACGGCTCTTGTTGAGGATTTCGTAAACGAGGCCCAGCACCTCCAGGTAGAAGGCATGGCTGAAGCGCGAGCCGAACATCTTCATCGACTTCTTGATGACGTGCATGGTCATGTGGCCAGGGTTGGCCTGCAGGAATGCACCAAAGGCCGCACCGCCGATGATCAGTACTTCGAACGGCTGGATAAGCGCTGCGATCTTGCCGTGGGAGAGCACGTAGCCGCCGAGCACGCTCGCGAATACGACGATGATGCCGATAATTTTAGCCATAGGTTCAAAGCACTTGCTGTCGTGGTCAGGGTAAGAGACGGGAGCTTTAAAACTCTTCTTCTACTTATCGGCAGAACTGCGCCAGACTATAGCCACTCAATGCGAAAAGCCAGTTCGGACTGATGTCAAAATGCCAATTGAAACCAAGGTGCCCACTCAGGCCCCGCGTACGCTAGAGGCCTGGGTAAAGCTGCTCGAGAGTGTTCGCATCCCCGTGCCGAAGCACAGCTACGACCGGGTCATGGCTGCCATCCACGATAGCCGCCGCTCGCTGCGCGACATCGCCGAACTGATACAGGATAGCCCGGCACTGGTGCTGTCAGTGATGCGCGAAGCCAATCACCCCACCAATGCCAGCCTCGCCGAACCCGCCGAAAGCCTGGAAGTCGCCCTCAACCGCCTGGGCCTGGAGCGCAGCGAGCAGCTTCTCAAACGCCTGCCGGCACTGCCCGTGGAGGAAATTCCGCCGGTATTGTGCCAGTTCCAGATGATCAGCCAGCATGCGGCACAGCAGGCCAGCGGCCTGTTCGCCAGCCGTCTGGCACGGCTGTGGCAAGAGATTCACTGGGGCAGCCTGCTGTTCCTGTCGCCACTCTGGCCACTGGCACTGGCCTACCCCAAGCTGCTCGACACCTGGGAGCTGCGGGTTATCCACAAAGGTGAAGACGCCGCCCACGTCGAGGAAGAACTGTTTGGCGTGCGCATCATGGCGCTGTGCCAGACCATGGCCGAGTATTGGCGCCTGCCCCAGTGGGTCACCCAGGGTTATCGCCTGCTGCTGGAAGAGCGCGAGCAACTGGCCCAGGTGCTGAATATCGCCCGCGACGAAGACCTGCTCAGCCAGCAACACCGCATGGATGCCGAGCCCGGCCTACGGCGCTGGTTCAATCAGCCGGCCAATACCGTACTGCTGGCCAACAACCTGGCCCTGGCGGCACAGGTCGGCTGGGACAACCCGCACCTGCTGCGCTGGCAACTGCTGACGGCGCTGTACCTGCAAACCTCGCTGGAAGACGTGCAGCAGCAAGTGCACCAGCAGGCTGCCGCCAGCGCCCGCCGCCACGCCCGGCATGCCCTGTTCCACCCGGCCGAGGCCTTGATCTGGCCGTGGCACCAACGCCGCCCTCACCCGGACATGCTGGCCCCGCCACCGCCCAGCAGCGACGACCTGGCACGCTGGCGCACGCTGTGCCAGCACCTGCTGGCCCAACCCAGCCCGTTCACCAACACCGTGCACCTGGCCACGCAGGCCCGTGAGGCCCTGCTGGCCTGCGGCATGCAACGCATCATGCTGCTTAGCCTGGACAAGGCCAGTGACTACCTGCGCGTGCAGCAAATTGCCGGCCTGCCCAAGGAGGCCGGTGCCCTGGCCCTGCAGGTATCGCAGAACAAGCTGCTGCAAAAGCTGCTGAGTCAGGCCGGGCAGCTGCGCATCACACCGGAAAACCACAGCCAGTTCTCGGCGCTTTTGCCCGCCCCGCTGCGCACCTTGTTCCGCAGCGAACATGTACTGCTTCGCTCGCTGGCTGCGAACGACCAGGTGCTGATGCTGCTGGTGGCCGACCAGGGCTGCCGGCCTTTGGCCGATATCAGCGTGCAAGCCTTCGGCAAGACCGCGCAATGCATCGAGCGGGCCTTGTCGGTGTTTACCAACCGCAAGGGTTGAGCCTTGCGCTACAATCGCCCCTCTTTCCACACTGGAGACCGTGGATGACCGACTTTTCCGGCCTGCCCCTGGTGATCGAAGCTGCAGACCTGCTGCCACGCCTGGATTCGCCGCAACTGATCCTGGTCGACCTGAGCAGCGCCAACCGCTATGTCAGCGGGCATATCCCCGGCGCGCGCTTTGTCGAAGGCAAGCGCACCCAGCTCGGCCAGCCACCGGCGCCCGGCCTGCTGCCAGCCCTGGGCGAGCTCGAAAAACTGTTCAGCGAACTCGGCCACCGCGCCGATGCCGTGTATGTGGTGTACGACGATGAAGGCGGCAGCTGGGCCGGGCGCTTCATCTGGCTGCTCGATGTCATCGGCCACAAGCGCTACCACTACCTCAATGGCGGTATCCAGGCCTGGCCTGCAGACAAACTGTCCACCGAAGTGCCTGCCATTGGCAACGCCCCGGTGCAACTGCACATAGACAGCGCACCCACTGCCACCCGCGAGTACCTGCAAAGCCGCCTGGGCGCCGATGACCTGGTCATCTGGGACGCGCGCGGCCCGCAGGAATTCAGCGGCGAAAAAGTGCTGGCAGCCAAAGGCGGCCACATCCCCGGCGCGATCAACTTCGAGTGGACCGCCGGCATGGACCTCAACGACCACCTGCGCATTCGTCAGGACATCAAACAAGTCCTCGAGCAACTGGGCATCACCCCTGACAAGGAGGTGATCACCCACTGCCAGACCCACCGCCGCTCCGGTTTCACTTACCTGGTGGCCAAGGCCCTCGGCTACCCACGCGTCAAGGCCTACGCCGGCTCGTGGAGCGAATGGGGCAACCACCCGGACACGCCTGTAGAAGTCTAAGGAACCTGCATGAAATCCCGTCTGTTCATCATCAGCCAGTACCTGCTGCCGCACCACCTGCTGTCGCGGCTGGCCGGCTGCATCGCCGAGTGCCGCGTGCGCTGGTTCAAGAACGCCTTCACCGCATGGTTCGCCAAGCGCTACCAGGTCAACATGAGCGAGGCTCTGGTCGAAGACCTGAGTGCTTACGAGCACTTCAATGCGTTCTTCACCCGCGCCCTGAAACCTGGTGCCCGTCCGCTGGACGAAACCCCGGGCGCCATCCTGTGCCCGGCCGACGGCGCGGTCAGCCAGCTCGGCCCGATCGAGCACGGCCGTATCTTCCAGGCCAAAGGCCACGGTTTCAGCGCGCAAGAGCTGCTGGGCGGTGATCCGGCCATGGCCGCGCCGTTCATGGGCGGTGAGTTTGCCACCATCTACCTGTCGCCCAAGGACTACCACCGCGTGCACATGCCGCTGGCCGGCACCCTGCGCGAAATGGTCTATGTGCCGGGCCGCCTGTTCTCGGTCAACCAGACCACCGCAGAGAATGTTCCCGAGCTGTTCGCTCGCAACGAGCGCGTGGTCTGCCTGTTCGATACAGAGCGTGGGCCAATGGCTGTGGTACTGGTCGGCGCGATGATCGTCGCCTCGATCGAAACGGTATGGGCCGGGCTGGTCACGCCGCCCAAACGTGAGCTGAAGACCTTCCGTTACGACGAAGCCAGCCGCACGCCGATCCACCTGGAGAAAGGTGCCGAACTAGGCCGCTTCAAGCTGGGTTCGACCGCCATCGTGCTGTTCGGGCCGGAGCAGGTGAAGTGGGCTGAGAGCCTGGGTGCGGGCTCTGCAGTTCGCATGGGGCAGCAACTGGCGGCGCCTGCGCAGACTTGATTCGAGCCATATGAAAAGGCCCTGCATATGCAGGGCCTTTTTCGTTGGGCCGCCTTGCGGCCCCGGATTCACGGATCAGCCGCGGGCGTCGCGATCACGCAGGCCCAGCAGGTACAGCACCCCGTCCAGCCCCAAGGTGGAAATCGCCTGCTTGGCCGACTGGCGCACCAGCGGCTTGGCACGAAACGCCACGCCCAACCCGGCCAGCGACAGCATCGGCAGGTCATTGGCGCCATCGCCCACGGCGATGGTCTGCTCCAGTTGCAAGCCTTCGTCACTGGCCAGCTTCTTCAACAAATCGGCCTTGCGCTGGGCATCGACAATCGGCTCAACAGCCACGCCCGTCACCTTGCCATCGACCACTTCAAGTTCGTTGGCGAACACATAGTCGATACCCAGGCGCGCCTGCACCTGACGGGCGAAGTAGGTAAAGCCACCGGACAGAATCGCGGTCTTGTATCCCAGGCGCTTGAGCTCGGCAAACAGGTTCTCGGCACCCTCGGTCAGGCGCAGCGATGCCCCGATCTCGTCCAGCACCCCCACATCCAGGCCCTTGAGCAGTGCCATGCGCTCTTTGAAGCTGGCGCGGAAGTCCAGTTCACCGCGCATGGCGCGCTCGGTGATCGCCGCCACCTGCTCCCCCACACCCGCCGCCTTGGCCAGTTCGTCGATGACTTCGGCCTCGATCAGCGTGGAGTCCATGTCGAACACCGCCAGGCGGCGGTTGCGGCGGAACAGATCGTCCTTCTGGAAGGCGATGTCGACGCTCAGCTCTTCAGCCAGGGCAAAGAAGTCGGCACGCAGGGCCTGGGCATCGCTCGGCACGCCGCGCACGGAGATCTCGACGGCTGCCTTGCCCTTGTCGATTTCGGCATCCAGTGCCACCCGGGCCGACAGGCGCTCGATACGCTCGATGGTCAGGCCGTACTGGCTGATCACCGCACTCACCCGCTGCAGCTGCTCGGGTGTGATCTTGCGGCTGAGCAGGGTAACGATGTGTCGCGCTTCGCCATGCCCATCGGCCCAATGCTGGTAGTCCGCCTCGGAAATCGGCGTATAACGGGCCTGCAGGTTCAGTTCGTGGGCTTTGGCCTGCACGCTTTGCAACAGCGCGGTAGCCACTTCGTTGTCCGGGATGTCGACCAGGATGCCAAACGACAAGGTGCCGTGCATGACCGCCAGGCCGATGTCGAGGATACTCACACCGCCCTGCAGCAGGACGCCGGTGATAGCCGCAGTGAGACCGGGACGGTCCTCACCGGTGATGTTGATCAGGACGATTTCGCGCACAACCTGGCTCCGACTTCGATGAAAAATGCGCATTCTACCGATTTTCCATGACCATCGGGCGCCAACGATACTTTGCCGACAAAACCCGGCTCGCTATACTCCCCCCACTTTCATGCCATTAAGAGCCGAGCTCTGTGAACCGGCCCACGCCAGTCAAACCAGACAATTTCTTCCTGATGATCTATCGCGCCCTGAGTCAACGTCGCGTGCCGCTGGCACTGCGCATCGCCTGCACCAACATTTTCCTGGTGGCGCTGGCGCTGGTGATCTACGCCTGCGTGATGGGCCTGCAGTTCAAGCAGGCCATGCATGAGCAGGCCGATGCCTTGGGCCAGAGCCTGACCACCCAGACTGCAACATCGGCCACCGAGCTGCTGGTGTCCAACGACATCCTCAGCCTCAACGTGCTACTGGGCAACCTGGTTAAAAACCCGCTGGTGGCCCATGCGGCAATCTACAGCGTGGATAACCGCATCCTCGCCGAAGCAGGCCAGCGCCCGCGCAACAGCCTGCTGGGCGAGGCCGAAGGCCTGTACCAGACCAAAATCACGTTCCAGGACGTGACGGCCGGACAGCTGCGCATAAGTCTGGACATGAGCCAGTTCCAGCAGCCGATGCTGATCAGCCTGCAGAGCATGGGCATTCTGGCCGCCATCCTGCTTACCCTGGCCTTGGCCCTCAGCTTGCGTCAGGGTCGCTTCATCACCCTGCCACTGCTGCAACTGCGGGTATGGCTGCGCGACCCGCAGCCCTATACCCCGGCCACCGACCGCCAGGACGAGATTGGCGACATCGCCCGCCAGCTGCATGCACGCCTGGCCCCGCCTCCGCCCCCGGAGCCGGAGCCCGAGGAAGAAGACGACGAGCAGTTCGACGACCTGCCCGCAGTTGCCCCGGCACCCAAGGCCGCACCGCGCGCCAAGGTTGCCCTGGAAGACGAGGATGACGACGAAGCCTTCGCCGGCCTGCTGGACGACGACACTGCCCCCAAAGCCGCCGCAGAGGTCGAGTCCGACGAGCCGCAGTACAGCGCCGTGCTTGCCGTGCAACTGGGCTCGCAGGAGCAACTGCGTCGCCTGCCACGCACACGCCTGGCCGAGCTGACCGAGCGCTACCGTGATTGCCTGGAGCACGCGGCCTCGCTCTACGACGGCGAAACGCACACGCTGAACGACGGCAGCACCCTGGTGCTGTTCCACAGCCGCGAGTGTGGCGAGGATTACCTGACCAACGCCATTTGCTGTGGCGAACTGTTGCGCGCCCTGGGCCACGCCCTGCAGATCGAGGTAGCTGACAGCGGCATTACCCTGCAACTGCAGCTAGGCCTGGTCTTGGGCAACGACCTGCATGGGCTGGAACTGGTTGACCTGCTGATGGCCGAGAAGGTCCAGGATGCCCTGGCGTTGTCGCAGCACAGCCGCAACCTGTTGCTGGTGGAGCGGCAGATCAACGATGACGCCCTGATCCGCCAGCGTGCACGTATTCGCCCGATCGCCAGCCCCGAAGGCGCCTGCTGTGTGGAGCGACTGATGGAGCCCTACCCGTCAATGCTGGAACGGCAACTGGCGCGCATGCATGAGCACCGCGCCTGACAGGTAGACGCGACATCTACAGCGCATGTCTTGAGCCAGGCTGGTTTCCTTGCGATCACCTGCCTGGCGCAAGATCCAGCCAATAGCGCAAACCCCCGGTAGGAGCGGGTTTACCCGCGAATACGGTAGCGGCGGCAACGGTGAACGGCGGGTAGAAATTGGCCAGCAGGGCCGGCCTCTTCGCGGGTAAACCCGCTCCTACACGGCGGCCTGTGCCCAACCCCCGATGTGTGTCCACCCCCGATCCGGTGTAGGAGCGGGTTTACCCGCGAATACGGTAGCGGCGGCAACGGTGAACGGCGGGTAGAAATTGGCCAGCAGGGCCGGCCTCTTCGCGGGTAAACCCGCTCCTACACGGCGGCCTGTGTCCAACCCCCGATGTGTGTCCACCACCAATCTGCGTATTCGCGGGTTTACCCGCGAATACGGTGGCGGCAGCAACGGTGAACGGCGGGTGGTAATTGGCCAGCAGGGCCGGCCTCTTCGCGGGTAAACCCGCTCCTACACGGCGGCCTGTGTCCAACCCCCGATGTGTGTCCACCACCAATCTGCGTAGGAGCGGGTTTACCCGCGAATACGGTAGCGGCGGCAACGGTGAACGGCGGGGGTAATTGGCCAGCAGGGCCGGCCCTTTCGCGGGTAAACCCGCTCCTACGAAGACCGGCAGATACAAAAAAGCCCGCAGCGAATGCGGGCTTTGTCGTATCTGGCCGTTTGATCAGAACCGATAAACTTCCATATCGGTGCGAATCGGCGAGGCCATCGGGATTTTGGGCTTCTCCGGCCCCTTCTTCACCTGCGTCGGTGCAGCGGGCTTTTTCGGTGCCTCTTCGGCAATCGCCGGCTGGTTGGCCAGCGGCTTCACCGCCGTGCTCAGCTGTTCGGCCAGCTTCTGCAGCAGTTGGCCCTGAGCCTGCACCTGCGACGACTCACTGCCCTCGTGCTGCTGCTCGAGGTGGATGATACGGTTGTCACGCACATGGCCACGGCGGTCAAGCAGACGCCACTGGGCATCCAGGATGGCCGGCTGGTTCTTGCCAGAATCCAGGCGTGTGATCGACAACAGCACTTGTACGTCCGGGCTGAAGCCTGCGGTCGCCGGGGCCAGTACTACGCGTTGGCTGTCCAGGCGCCAGGCCAGTTGACGCACCAGCAGCTGGTCGATATCCGATGAAAGGCTGCCAGCCCAACGACCGTCGGTCGCCGCGCTCAGGCTGCCATCAGGTTGACGCTGCAGGAATGTCTCACGCTGAAGGTAATCGGCCACCGATACCGGGCCGAGTACCACGGCCATGCCCGCACTCTGCGACGGCTGGCCAGGATCACCACTGTCGAGCTGATACAGGGCAACCGGCTGATGCATGGTGCACCCGCCAAGGCCCAGCAGGCCAGTCATCAACAGCGCAAATGGAAGGCGCAGAAATTTCATCATCCCATCCAGGCGGCTGCCACAAGGCACACCGCAGTGATACATGTAGATTCAAACGGGCACACGGCCACGCCGGCACCGCAAGGGGCATATCATCCGCGAAATAACCGTCCGACTCCAGCATTTCTGCCCGAAACGGCGTTGAAATTGCCGTTCCAGACATTACAACCGGTTATGTCGGCACTTCCACCTGCAACCCATCGACACGCTGGAACCCGCGTGGCAGCTTGCTGCCGCGCCGACCGCGCTCGCCCTTGTAGTGCTCCAAGTCGTCCGCCTTCAAAGACAGGGTACGCTTGCCGGCCTGCAATACAAGGGTCGCGCCTTCGGGAATCACGGCCAGATCGGTAACAAATTCTTCACGGCTGGCCACCCGGTCACCCGGCACGCCAATGATCTTGTTGCCCTTGCCTTTACCCAGCTGTGGCAAGTCGCTGACCTTGAACACCAGCAGGCGGCCTTCGGTGGTCACTGCCGCCAACCAGTCCTGCTCGCGATCGGCCACCGGGCGCGGGGTCATGACCTTGGCCCCGTTGGGCAAGCTGAGCAGGCCTTTGCCGGCCTTGTTCTTGGCCTGCAGGTCTTCACCCTTGACCACGAAGCCGTAACCGGCATCCGAAGCCACCACGTACAGCGCATCGTCGTCAGGCAACAACACACATTCGAAAGTCGCCCCCGGTGGCGGCGTCAGACGGCCAGTCAGCGGCTCGCCCTGGCCACGCGCCGATGGCAGGCTGTGGGCGGCCAGCGAGTAGCTGCGACCGGTGGAATCGATAAGCACGGCAAACTGGTTGGAACGCCCGGCCGCAGCAGCCTTGAAGCCGTCGCCGGCCTTGTAGGAAAGGCCAGTGGCGTCGATATCGTGGCCCTTGGCGCAGCGCACCCAGCCCTTCTCCGACAGCACCACGGTGACGGGCTCGGTCGGCATCAGCTCGTTTTCCGACAGTGCCTTGGCTTCGGCACGCGCTACGATCGGCGAACGACGATCATCGCCATAGGTTTCGGCATCCTTGATCAGCTCGCTGCGCACCAGCTTGCGCAGTTTGGCCTCGCTCCCCAGCAAGGCCTGCAGCTTGGCTTGCTCCTTCAGCAACTCATCCTGCTCACCGCGGATCTTCATCTCTTCCAGGCGCGCCAACTGCCGCAGGCGGGTCTCGAGGATGTAGTCGGCCTGTATCTCGGTCAGCTCGAAACGTTCGATCAGGGCCTGCTTGGGGTATTCCTCGGTACGGATGATGTGGATCACTTCATCCAGGTTGAGGAATGCAGTGAGCAAACCGTCCAACAGGTGCAGACGCTTCTCGACCTTATCCAGACGATGCTGCAGGCGGCGACGAACGGTATTGGTGCGGAATTCCAGCCACTCCACCAATAGGGTTCGCAGGTTTTTCAACTGCGGCCGGCCGTCCAGGCCGATGATATTCACGTTGACCCGGTAGGTGCTTTCCAGGTCGGTGGTAGCGAACAGGTGCTGCATCAGCTCGTCGACATCGACGCGGTTGGAACGCGGGATGATGACGATACGGCACGGGTTCTCGTGGTCCGACTCGTCGCGCAGGTCGGCGACCATCGGCAGCTTCTTGGCCTGCATCTGCGCGGCAATCTGCTCCAGCACTTTGGCCCCGGAGACCTGGTGCGGCAGCGCAGTGACGACGATGTCGCCATCCTCGACGCGGTACACGGCGCGCATGCGGATCGAGCCGCGGCCGCTTTCGTACATCTTGAGAATTTCAGCCCGCGGCGTGACGATCTCTGCCTCGGTCGGGTAATCCGGCCCCTGGATGTGCTCGCACAACTGCTCGATGGTTGCCTTGGGCTCATCGAGCAGTCGCACACAGGCACTGGCCACCTCTCGCAGGTTGTGCGGCGGCACGTCGGTGGCCATGCCCACGGCGATACCGGTGGTACCGTTGAGCAGGATGTTGGGCAGGCGCGCAGGCAGCACGGCCGGTTCCTGCAACGTGCCATCGAAGTTCGGCACCCAGTCCACGGTGCCCTGGCCGACTTCGCTGAGCAGCACTTCAGCGTAGCGCGACAGCCGCGCCTCGGTGTAGCGCATGGCGGCGAACGACTTAGGATCATCCGGCGCACCCCAGTTGCCCTGGCCATCGACCAGGGTATAGCGGTAGCTGAACGGCTGCGCCATCAGCACCATGGCCTCGTAGCAGGCCGAATCGCCATGGGGATGGAACTTGCCGAGCACGTCACCGACGGTACGTGCCGACTTCTTGTGCTTGGCATCGGCATCGAGCCCCAACTCGCTCATGGCGTAGACGATGCGTCGCTGCACCGGCTTCAGGCCGTCGCCGATATGCGGCAAGGCACGGTCCATGATCACGTACATGGAGTAGTTGAGGTAGGCCTGTTCGGTGAAGTCAGCCAGCGAGCGGCGTTCGACGCCGTCCAGGCTGAGTTCCAGTGAGTCGCTCATGCGGGCCTCGTCATTATTTCAGGTTCTGGCGCAGCAGCATGGTGCCACCGCGCTGGGTAAATTCAAGTTGTTGCAGGGCACTCATGCCCAGCAGTACGGTGGACCCATCAAGGCCCGGCACCACGATGGCGCGTACGTTCTGCAGGCGGATATCGCCCAGTTGCAGGCTGGTCAGGCGCGTGCGGTAGCCTTCGGTGCGGCCGTTGGCGGTGCTCAGTAGCACCGGGCTACCGCGCTCCAGGCTCAGTTCATGAGCCAACGCCTCCGGGATCGCCACGTCGGTGGCGCCGGTGTCGAGCATGAAATGCACCACCTGGCCGTTGATGGCACCATCCACCACGAAGTGGCCCTGGCCATTACTCAGCAGGCGAACTTCGATAAAGCCTTGACCATGCTCGGATTGCACCTGGCGGTTGGGGTTACGCTGGCTGTCTTCCCACTGGCCGAAAAAGCGCGTGGCAAGAAACAGCGCCGCCGCCCAGGCGACGATCATCAGTAACTTGCCCGCGCGCTTGCCCGGCGCCTGGCTCATGGTTTGGCGCTCCAGCCGCCTTCCGGTGCGTCGAAGCGCCAGACGAGCGGCCGGGTTTCACCATCGGCACGGGCGCCGTTGTTGTTGTCCAGGCCAATCCAGGCGCCCTTGGCATCGATCACCAGTGCTTCGGCCAGGCCAAACGGCTGCGCGTAGCGCCGTGACTCGACCAGCGCATCAGCAGCGAACGACCAGCAACGCTCGACCTTGCCACTGTCGACATCACGTCGGCACACCCGGTAAGCGTTACGTTCGAGGGTAAACAGCTTGCCCTCGAACCAGGCCAGGTCAGCGAAGTCGCGCGACAGGGCCCTGGCATTGGGCATCTGCGCGGGTTGCATTTCGACCCCCGCCTCGCTCAGCAGCACGCAACCACGCCCGCAGGTCCAGACCGACTGCTGGCGCTCGATAGCCAGCAGGCCACGGCGCTCACGCTCGGCAGCCAGCCACAGGCGGTCACCCGCCGGGTTGATCGCCAGGCCTTCGAACAGGGCATTGAAGTTCAGCAGCATGCCGCTTGCCCGGGCCTGGCGCACCATGGCCGAGTCGATCCTCAACCAGTCCGGCTCGCCTTCCAGCGGCAATTGCAGCACCGCGGCATGCGCCTCGCTGACCAGATAGAGGTTACCCGCCTGATCACAGGTGATACCTTCGAAATCCAGCTCGCCACCGCGAATGTACGATGCCGCCCAGTTGCGCGACTTCAACCCCCATGGCAGGCCGCTTTCCGGGACAGCCGGCGGGGTGAAGGTAAGCGGCTGCGCGCGCCAGGTCGGGTTCTGCTGATCGAAGCGGTAGATACGGTCGTCGTCACGATCGGACACGCCCCACAACCCACCCCGGCATTCTACCAGCCCCGACAGGTTGCCACCGCGCATACCGTCGATCGGGTGCTCGGCTGTCATCTTCAGCTCTGGCCAGTTGCCCGCCAGACAAGGCAGGGCAACCAGCGCCAGGCAAACGGCAAGTACTTGCCGAATCAAACCATGACCTCGGCCAGGTTGCCCTTGGTTTCCAGCCAACTCTTGCGGTCACCGGCGCGCTTTTTGGCCAGCAGCTTGTCCATCAGCTCGCAGGTGGCCTCTACGTCGTCCAGGGTCAGCTGCACCAGGCGCCGGGTGTTCGGGTCCATGGTGGTTTCGCGCAACTGCGGCGGGTTCATCTCGCCCAGGCCCTTGAAGCGTGTTACCTGCGGCTTGCCGCGCTTCTTCTCGGCCACCAGGCGGTCGAGGATGCCGTCACGCTCGGCTTCGTCGAGGGCGTAGTAGATTTCCTTGCCCAGGTCGATGCGGTACAGGGGCGGCATGGCCACGTAAACATGCCCAGCCTCGACCAGTGTCCGGAAGTGTTGAACGAACAGCGCACACAGCAATGTGGCGATGTGCAGACCATCGGAGTCAGCGTCGGCGAGGATGCAGATCTTGCCATAGCGCAGCTGTGCAAGGTCGGTTGCACCCGGATCGACGCCAATGGCCACGGCAATGTTGTGCACTTCCTGGCTGGCCAGGACTTCGCCCCCGTCCACTTCCCAGGTGTTGAGGATCTTGCCGCGCAGCGGCAGGATAGCCTGGAATTCCTTGTCCCGCGCCTGCTTGGCCGAACCACCGGCCGAGTCACCCTCGACGAGGAACAACTCGGCACGCATCGGGTCCTGGCCTGCACAATCGGCCAGCTTGCCGGGCAATGCCGGGCCCTGGGTGATGCGCTTGCGCTCGACCTTCTTGCTGGCCTTGAGGCGGCGCCCGGCGTTGCTGATGGCCAGTTCTGCCAGTTGCATGCCCAGCTCGGGGTGGGCGTTGAGCCACAGGCTGAAAGCATCCTTGACCACACCGGAGACGAACGCGGCCGCCTCGCGTGATGACAGGCGCTCTTTGGTCTGCCCGGAGAACTGCGGGTCCTGCATCTTCATCGACAGTACGAAGGTGATGCGCTCCCAAACGTCTTCCGGCGCCAGCTTTACCCCGCGCGGCAGCAAGTTGCGGAACTCGCAGAACTCACGCATGGCATCCAGCAGGCCCTGGCGCAGGCCGTTGACGTGGGTGCCGCCCTGGGCGGTGGGGATCAGGTTGACGTAGCTTTCCTGAATGCTGTCACCGCCTTCGGGCAGCCACAGCAAAGCCCAGTCAACCGCTTCCTTGTTACCCGCCAGGCTGCCACAGAACGGCTCGTCGGGCAGGCGCTGGAATTCGTTGACCGAGTCGACCAGGTAGGAGCGCAGGCCATCCTCGTAGTGCCATTCCACCTTTTCGCCGCTGGCCTTGTCCTCGAAGCTGACCAGCAGCCCCGGGCACAGTACCGCCTTGGCCTTGAGCACGTGCTTGAGGCGGCTGATGGAGAACTTGGGCGAGTCGAAGTACTTCGGGTCGGGGCTGAAGTACACACTGGTGCCGGTGTTGCGCTTGCCGACCGAGCCGACCACTTCCAGCTCGCTGGCCTTGAAGCCATCGGCAAAGGTCATCTGGTATTCGTTACCGTCACGTTTGACGCGCACGCGCACCTGCGTCGACAGGGCGTTGACCACCGAGATACCCACCCCGTGCAGGCCGCCGGAAAACTGATAGTTCTTGTTGGAGAACTTGCCGCCGGCGTGCAGCTTTGTGAGGATCAGCTCGACCCCGGACACGCCCTCTTCCGGATGGATGTCCACCGGCATGCCGCGGCCGTCGTCGCTGACTTCCAGCGAATGGTCGGCATGCAGGATGACCTGCACCGAACGCGCGTGGCCGGCCAGTGCTTCGTCGACACTGTTGTCGATGACTTCCTGGGCCAGGTGGTTGGGGCGGCTGGTATCGGTGTACATGCCCGGCCGCTTGCGGACCGGATCAAGGCCCGAGAGGACTTCGATGGCGTCTGCGTTATAGGCGCTAGCGCTGGGATTGGCCATAGGGTCTCGTCGTCAGTCTGGTGAATGCAAAAAAGTCAAAATACAGAAAAATCGAGCGCCGCATACTGCCCACGGGCAATGCCTGCGAACGCCAGCAGTGCCGGCAGGCGCTCGGCGAAGCCCTGGAAGCTGTGGTCGCCACCGGCCTGGATACGCAGGGCACAAGCACGGTAATAGCGCTCGGCGTGTCGATAGTCCAGGGTTTCATCGGCGGTCTGCAGCCACACTTGATAGCGGTCGGCATCGGCCGGGGCCGCGACTTCCAGCTCGGCCAGGGCCTGCACGTGATCGTGGGTCAGCTCCCAGGTTTCACCGCTGTAATGATTGCGCTGGGTGCCCAGGTAACCGTCGAAATGCTTGTGCGGGGTTACCGCCGGGTTGACCAGCAGGGCCTTGAGGCCATGGCGCTCGGCCAGGTGGGTGGCATAGTAGCCGCCGAGCGAACTGCCCACCAGCAGTGGCGCCCCCAGTTCGGCGATGGCCGCTTCGAGCTGGACCATGGCTTGCCGTGGGTGGTGGTGCAGGGCCGGCACTCGCAACTGGTCGGCCAGGCCGAGCTGCTGCATGACTGCCTCCAGCTGACGCGCCTTGGTCGAAAGCGGCGAGCTGTTGAAGCCATGGATATAGAGGATGGAACCCGACATGCTGCCCCCGGAATCTGTGGCTTCGCGCCTGATAATGCGGGCGCAGGGACGCGCAGTGTAGCGCGTTCGCCGGGTTTTGACGCAGTGCCACGGATTTCGCAATACATTTCCGGCAGGCTGACGTGGCCTGCTCAATACCCTGGGCTGTCGAAGTCGAGCTGCACCTCGAAATCCAGCGCCCGCTCCACCCCGGTCTCCAGCCGCCCGTCGGCATGCAGGCGCAACCAGCGGTACCCCGGATGCTCTTCGCTCACCTGGAAGTCTTCGCTGCGCGCCGCGAACTGAATGCAGGTCGACGGCGTGGCCAGCAGGCGCCGCCCCTCTCGGACCTCATCCCATTCCTGATGCACATGCCCCCATAACAAAGCCCGTACCTGTGGATATCCTTCAACGATATCGAACAGCGCCTGGGCATTGCGCAAGCCGATCGGCGCGATCCAGGCGCAGCCGATATCCACTGGCTGATGGTGGAAGCACACCAGGCAATGCCGCTCGCCGGCCTCTTTCAAGGCGGCTTCCAGTACGGCCAGCTGGTCATCTTGCAAAAACCCGTGGGTAGCACCCTGCACGGCGGTGTTGAGCATGACCACCCGCCACGCGCCGATATCGGTCACCGCCTGCACCAGTTCCGGCGCCACCTGCGCCATCACCTGAGCCTCGTCATGGTTGCCCGGCAGCCAGCGAGTGGGTACGGCAAACGGTGCGGTCAGCTCACGAAACGCTTCATAGGATGCCACGCTGGCATCCTGGGACAGGTCGCCCGTGCACAGCAGCAAGTCGACAAGCGGCTGCTCGCGCCGCACCTGGGCCACCACGTGGCGCAGGCTGTCTCGGGTCTTGAGGCCAAGCATGCTGCCAGCCGGGTCGGCGAACAGGTGGGCATCGGTCAGTTGCACCACATGCACGGGGCGGGATTGGTCTGGCGGCGACAACGGCCATCTCCTCGAATGGATTCAGCGGGAATTATGGCTGTGCGACGGTGACGAGCAAACACCCGCAACCGACTCACGTCACAATTCAGCGAACACTTGCCAGTTCGTGGCCGCAGGCCAGGCAGTGGCTGAGCCATTCACCCAGGAACAGGTTGAGCTGGGCCTTTTCGTCCGGCTGGTGCATGGCATCGTTCGGATACGGGTAGATGCTGCGCAGGCGCCGGGTGTGTTCGGCGCTGACCACTTCGGCCATGCGCGCATCGTGATACACCTGCACTTCCAGGTGTGGCACTGGCAACCACGGCAGGCTGTGTTCCTGGCGCACATGCAGGGTGGTGGTATACGGGCAGGCCAGCACCACGTCGAGCACCAGCACGCCAAGCATCTGGTCACCCTGGGTCATGCCGATGCGGCGCGAGCTCTGGGTGGTGCGCATGTCGGGCAACAAGCGCATCAGCCGGGCGTAGTTGGCCTCGCAGGCTGCCTGCAGCCCGACCAGGTCAACTCGATAGCGCTCGCGCAGCAGGTTCACTTCCACATACCTCTTACTTCGTCACGGTTCAGCGCCAGCCATTGCAGGCCAATGATGGTGGCCGCATTGCAGATGCGCCCGTCGCGCACCGCCTGCAGGGCATCCTCGAACGCCCACACGCGTACGCGAATGTCTTCGCCCTCTTCCTCCAGGCCATGCAGCCCTCCCGCGCCCTCGCTGCTGCAACGGCCGAGGAACAGATGAACGTATTCGTCACTGCCGCCAGGCGACGGGAAGTAGCGGGTCATCGGCCAAAGGGCGCTAAAGGTCAGGCCGGCTTCTTCTTCAGCCTCGCGATGGGCGACTTCCTCGGGCTGCTCGTCTTTGTCGATCAACCCGGCAACCATCTCGATCAGCCAAGGGTTGGCGACCTTGTCCAGTGCGCCCACGCGAAACTGTTCGATCAGCACCACTTCATCGCGCGCAGGGTCGTACGGCAGCACGCATACCGCATCGTGGCGCACAAACAGTTCGCGACTGATCTCGCGCCCCATGCCCCCGGCAAATAGCTCGTGGCGCAGGCGTAACTTGTCGAGCTTGTAAAAGCCCTGGAAGCAATTGGCCCGCTCGATGATTTCGAAGCCCTTGGGCACAGCGTTCAACGCGTCTGACATGGAAATCCTCATTACCTCGAATACTGCTTCGCGCCATCCTACTCCGCACGCCTGTTGGTTTCACCCCTTTCCAGCAACCGCTGGCGCACTTGGGACAGCAGCCCTTCACTCTGTTAGCTTAGTGGCGAACTGAAGGCCGCGCAGACGGTCAAAGGCCGACTTTTCCCTGTTCTGCAAGGATCATCATGACACTTGTCAAACTGACTTCCGTGGCCGTGCTGGCACTCGCTCTGGGCGCCTGCCAGAGCCTGTTCACGCCCAACTACCGGGCCCCGCTCGAGGTCAAGCGCGACGCCTGGGAGCATGTCAAACCCGGCTGCAGCGAGAGCGACTGCCCGCTGGTGAACATCGACATGATCCACTTCCCGGCCCTGCCCAAGCTCGACGGCATCGTCGAAAAACGCCTGCTGCAACTGACCGAAGACAATCAGCATGGCACCGCACCAGCCACCCTGCAGGCCTACGAACAGCAATATCTGGCCAGTGCCGACAAACGTAACAGCAGCTACTTGCAAGCCAAGGTACGCGAGCAGCATGACGGGCTGGTGATCATCGAGTTGTCCAGCTACCTGGACAGCGGTGGCGCCCACGGCATGCCCGGGCGCGGCTTCATCAACTATTCACGCAAACTGGACAAGGTGCTGACCCTGCAGGACATGCTGGTGCCCGGCCAGGAAGACACCTTCTGGAAAACCGTCGAAGAATCGCACCGTGCCTGGCTGATGAGCGTGGGTATGGACAAGGATGCCGAGTTCGTCAAGACCTGGCCATTCAAGAAATCGCCGCACGTCGCCCTGACGTACGGCGCGGTAGTGGTCAAGTACGAGGTCTATGCCATCGCGCCCTATTCCATGGGCCACGTGGAACTGAAGATCCCCTACCCGCGCCTGAATGGCGTACTCAAGCCTGAACTGTTTCCCGGCCGCGGCTGAGGCTTAGCAGCCCATGCAGCACACCTGCCAGCAGCAATGCGGGCAGGGTAGCGCCCAGTTCGGGCGCCTTGGCGGCAATCAGGTGATAGGCCACCGCCCCGGCAAACCAGGCCACCAACGCCTGCCAGTGCAAGCCATTGACCTGTGCTGGCAGACGGCGTCGACGGACCACGTAGTGGTCCATCAGCACCACGCCGAACAGCGGTGCGAACACCGAACCGATCAGCAACAGGAAGTTTTCGTACTGTGCCAGTGGCGCCAACAGGGCGATCAGGGTGCACAACACGCCGATGGCCAACGCCAGGTGCTCGACCTTCAGCGGTAGCAGCACACCGGTGGAAACCGCCGCCGAGTGGATGTCGGCGAAGGCCTTTTCCGACTCGTCCAGCAGAATAAGCAGCAGCGGAATCCCCATGCCGGCGCCCGCCAGGGCCAGCAGCAAGGCATTGACTTCGCCACTGGCGGCGAACGCCAGCGTGTACGCCACGCCCAGGCTCATCAGCCAGGTGTTGCCGATGAAGTAGCCCACTACCGTACCGCCGAACACATGCCTGCCATTGCGGGCAAAGCGCGAGTAGTCCGCGATCAGCGGCAGCCAGGACAGCGGCATGGCGATGACGATATCGAAGCCAACCGCCAGCGACATCGAACCATCCCCGGCACGGTTCCACAGCTCCGCCAGGTCGGCCTTGGCGAACAGGTTCCAGGTCAGCCACAGACAGGCGCCCAGCAACAACCAGATGCCCCAGGCGCGCAGCACCTTGCGCACGAAGGCCAGTGGCCCGCTGACAGCCAGCAGGGTGGCCAGGGCACCGAAGCACAGCGTCCAGAGCATGGGGCTGTTCCAGGCACTTTCCTCACCGAACGCTCGCGCACCCAGCAAGCTGGCAGCATCGCGCATGACGATAATCTCGAAAGCGCCCCAACCCACCAGTTGCAGCAAGTTGAGCAGCGCCGGCAAGCGCGCGCCATGGCTGCCCAGGCTGAGTTTCAGGGTGCCCATGGCGGACAGCCCGGTGTCACTGCCAATAACCCCCGCCGCCCCCAGCAACAGCACACCGACACCGGTGCCCAGAGCGATGGCCAGCACCGCGCCAGCAAGGCCCAGGCCTGGCGCCAGCATAGCGCCGACCTGCAGCACCATCAGGCCGATGCCGAGGGAAAACCACAGTGAAAACAGGTCGCGAGCACCGAAGATGCGCTGCTGGATGGGGATTGGATGGTCGGGAGAGAACTGGCTGGGTGATGTCATGGTCATGTCCGCAGGAGTGATGTTAAGTGGCATACACCACCCTGTGGGAGCGGGCTTGCCCGCGAACACCGGCAAAGCCGGTGCCATGCACCGCAGTGCTTGCTTCGCGGGCAAGCCCGCTCCCACAGGGTAAGGTGCTGCGGTTTAGACTTTGTGGTACAGCTGGCTGCCTTCCTGGCGGAACCGCTCGGCCTGCTCACGCATGCCTTGCTCGACCGTCACATCCACGGCCTCGATCTTGGCAGCGTACTCACGCACTTCCTGGGTGATCTTCATCGAGCAGAACTTCGGCCCGCACATCGAGCAGAAGTGCGCGACCTTGGCCGATTCCTTCGGCAGGGTCTCGTCGTGGAAAGCACGGGCGGTGTCCGGGTCGAGGCCCAGGTTGAACTGGTCTTCCCAACGGAACTCGAAACGCGCCTTGGACAAGGCGTTGTCGCGGATCTGTGCACCCGGGTGGCCCTTGGCAAGGTCGGCGGCATGCGCGGCGATCTTGTAGGTGATGATGCCGGTCTTGACGTCGTCCTTGTTCGGCAGGCCCAGGTGCTCCTTCGGCGTGACGTAGCAGAGCATGGCGCAACCGAACCAGCCGATCATCGCCGCACCAATGCCCGAGGTGATGTGGTCGTAACCCGGCGCGATGTCGGTAGTCAGTGGGCCGAGGGTGTAGAACGGCGCCTCGTCGCAGCACTCCAGCTGCTTGTCCATGTTCTCTTTGATCAACTGCATCGGCACGTGGCCGGGGCCTTCGATCATGCATTGCACGTCGTGCTTCCAGGCAATCTTGGTCAGCTCGCCGAGGGTTTCCAGCTCACCGAATTGCGCGGCGTCGTTGGCGTCGGCAATCGAGCCAGGGCGCAGGCCGTCGCCCAGCGAGAAGCTGACGTCGTAGGCCTTCATGATTTCGCAGATTTCGTCGAAGTGGGTGTACAGGAAGTTTTCCTTGTGGTGCGCCAGGCACCACTTGGCCATGATCGAGCCACCGCGGCTGACGATGCCGGTGACCCGCTTGGCGGTCAGGGGCACATAGCGCAGCAGCACACCGGCGTGAATGGTGAAGTAGTCCACGCCCTGTTCGGCCTGCTCGATCAGGGTGTCGCGGAACAGTTCCCAGGTCAGGTCCTCTGCCACGCCGTTGACCTTTTCCAGGGCCTGGTAGATCGGCACGGTACCGATCGGCACCGGCGAGTTGCGAATGATCCACTCGCGGGTTTCGTGGATGTGCTTGCCGGTGGACAGGTCCATGACCGTGTCCGAGCCCCAGCGGATGCCCCAGGTCAGCTTGGCCACCTCTTCCTCGATCGAGGAACCCAGGGCGCTGTTGCCGATGTTACCGTTGATCTTCACCAGGAAGTTGCGACCGATGATCATCGGCTCTACTTCCGGGTGGTTGATGTTGGCCGGAATGATCGCGCGGCCACGGGCGATTTCCTGGCGAACGAATTCAGGGGTGATTTCTTTCGGGATGTTGGCACCGAAGCTGTGGCCGGCATGTTGCTCATTCAGCAGGCCGGCGGCGCGGGCCTCCTGCAGCTTCATGTTTTCGCGGATGGCCACGTATTCCATTTCGGCTGTGATGATGCCCTGACGGGCATAGTGCATCTGCGAGACGTTGGCGCCGGCCTTGGCACGACGCGGGTTGCGCACATGGGCGAAACGCAGCTTGGCCAGCTCTGCATCGTTCAGGCGCTGCTGGCCGAAGTCGGAGCTCAGGCCTTCCAGGCGCTCGGTGTCACCGCGGGCTTCGATCCACGCCGAACGCACATCGGCCAGGCCTTTGCGCACGTCGATGATCACGTCGGGGTCGGTGTACGGGCCAGACGTGTCATACACCAGCACCGGGGCGTTGGACTCGCCGCCGAAATCGGTCGGGGTGTCATCCAGGCTGATTTCACGCATGGGGACACGGATGTCCGGGCGCGAGCCTTCGACATACACCTTGCGCGAACGCGGGAAGGGTTGCACGGACTGCTGATCGACTTGTGCCGATTCGCTGAGGTTGATCGCTTTTTCTTGTTTGGTCATCACAGGCTCTCCTGACGGCTTCCTAGCAGTGGAATGTCGGGGTGAACCTGAAACGCGCGGACGCACCCTCTTTGGGTGCAGTGCCGGACATGGGGGTGCCTGAAGCTGTATGCAGCTGTGACAATCCCGGACCTGGCACAAGAGGCTCCCCGGGAAGGCGAGCAATCTTGTTCCCTACGCAGGCGCTAACCTGATCAGGTTCAACGGGATCCGCACCTCTGCGATCTCAGCCTTTGCTTCAAGGCACCCCGACAAGAACATGCGCAGTCTAGACTGGAGTGGTCAGCAAAGCCAAGCAGGTAAATGCGCGGATGATGAAAGGCACACCGAGCGATTGTTGCCGGGTGCGCATGGCACTACACTGGCCCATCGCTCGATACTCAACAGTTCAGTAATTAAATTTCGTACAAGGATTGCCTCTATGCTGCGCAAACTCTCACTGGCGATAGCCGTGTCTTGTGCGTCCAACGGAGTGGTCTGGGCAGCGGACGTGCCCTCGACAGTCAAAACCGATCTGGTCAGCGTCTACCAGGAAGCAGTGGACAACAACGCCGACCTGGCTGCAGCCCGCGCCGATTACGGGGCGCGCCGCGAAGTGGTGCCGCAGGCCCGCGCCGGGTTGCTGCCAAACCTGTCGGCCGGTGCCGAGATGATGAACACCCGCACCAAGCTGGACGAGCCGTCCATGACGTCCAATCGCAGCGGCAACGCCTGGAGCGCGACCCTGGCTCAGCCGATCTTCCGCGCTGATCGCTGGTTCCAGTTGCAAGCCGCCGAAGCAGTCAACGAACAGGCAGCCCTGGAGCTGTCGGCGACCGAGCAAAACCTGATCCTGCAAACCGCGCAAAACTACTTCGCCGTCCTCCGCGCCCAGGACAACCTGGCCGCCACCAAGGCAGAAGAAGCCGCCTTCAAGCGCCAGTTGGACCAGTCCAACGAGCGTTTCGACGTGGGCCTTTCGGACAAGACCGACGTGCTGCAATCCCAAGCCAGTTATGACACTGCACGGGCCAACCGGATCATCGCCGAACGCCAGGTGCAGGATGCCTTCGAGGCCCTGGTGACCCTGACCAACCGTGAGTACACCTCTATCCAGGGCGTGGTGCATAGCCTGCCGGTACAAGTGCCAACGCCCAACGATGCCAAAGCCTGGGTCGAAACCGCCGGGCGCCAGAACCTCAACCTGCTGGCCACCAACTACGCGGTTTCTGCCGCAGAAGAGACCCTGCGTCAGCGCAAGGCCGGGCATGCACCGACACTGGACGCCGTGGCCAAGTACCAGAAGGGTGACAACGACAGCCTTGGCTTCACCAACCCGGCGCCGCAGCAAAACGTGCGCTACGGCGGCGACGTCGAGCAGACCAGCGTTGGCCTGCAACTGAACATACCGATCTACAGTGGCGGCCTGACCAGCTCGCAGGTACGCGAGGCTTACCAGCGCCTGAGCCAGAGCGAGCAACAGCGTGAAAGCCTGCGCCGCCAGGTCGTGGAAAACACCCGCAACCTGCACCGCGCAGTGAACACCGATGTGGAACAGGTACAGGCGCGCAAGCAGTCGATCATTTCCAACCAGAGTGCGCTGGAAGCCACTGAAATCGGCTACCAGGTCGGTACCCGCAACATCGTCGACGTGCTTGATGCCCAGCGCCAGCTGTACACCTCGGTGCGCGACTACAACAATAGCCGTTACGACTACATTCTCGACAACCTGAGCCTGAAGCAGGCAGCCGGCACCCTGAGCCCGCAAGACCTGCAGGACCTGAAGCGCTACCTGAAACCTGACTACAACCCGGACAAGGACTTCCTGCCGCCGGACTTGGCGGCAGCAGCGGCCAAGAACTTCGAGCGCAGGCCTTGAGATAGGTGCTGGACTCTTCGCGGGCTTGCCCGCTCCCACACGGTGCCAGGCCTGAAGGCATGATGCACCTGTGAGAGCTGGCTTGCTGGCGATAGGCCTCCAATATCACTCCAGCCCTGAACGACAACGCCTAGGCGGCTACGGCAATCGTCGAGTCGATGCGTTGAGCCGACATATCGCCGATTAGCACAGGCCCCGCAGGTTCAGGGGCGAACGCAGCCATTGCATCAACAAGATTCCCCAGGCTCGGTAGCGAGTGCTCGACAGCAACCAGCGATGACCCTGCTGAAAGGGCGGAAATCTCAGGCACGGCAACCGCTTCAGATGTGACCATTGCCGGCTGCGCAAAGATAAAGTCCTCCGCTGTCACCTGCGCAACTTCGAGCGCATCCAGGTACAGCATCTTCACAATACCTTCCTGCCCCGGCACTGCCTGGGTATCAACGGCTACACCGTGAATCTGCGCAAAGTCATTGAGTTTGAAGCGCTGGACTTTGCTGACGTGCAGATCCTCGAAGCGACTGATGCCTACCTGGGTCAGGTCAATCTTGTCGATACCGTGTCGGAACCCCCGAAGGGTGTTCTTGTAGTCGCTCACACCTTCTTGTTTTGTCACCAGAAACACGCTGGGCGCAACCGTCGGCGGGGAATATACCGTGCCTGCCAACGAAGCCACCAACTGCCCGGATGCGTCACTGGCAAGCGACACGCCACCTGCACCACCGGTAAGCAGAACATTCGCGGTGACAGGCGGGGTCGTCTGCTCTTCAGGGCTGCCCTCGAAATAACCTGGCGCAGCGGTGAAAGCGTCAAGGAAACGGAAGTTCGCTGACCGCAGTTCGGCAATCGTAGTGTCCGCAAGCGTCAGCTTCTGCCCACTGCCAAGGTCGAGCACAGTCGAATTGCCGTCCTGTTGCATCTGCAAGTCAGCAAACCCTGAACCACCAAAGCCGACCAGGTCGATCACCTCACGCGAAGTCTCGAACTGCTTGAGTACATCGTTACCGCCTGCACGCCTGTGGATGACAAAGCGGTCGGTACCCTCACCCCCCTTGAGGAGATTGTACCCACGGCCACCATCCAGTAATGCCCCGGCGGGCCCGGCGATCAAGGTATCGTCGCCATCACCACTGATAAGGTTTTGCACCGAACCAGGGGCTATGGTGAGCGCCGCACCGGCAATACTGGCGCTGCCGCTGGCCAGATCCACCGAGATACTGCGACTTACTGCAGCCGCATTCAACGTATTGCGCCCGCCAGCGGTGCCGCTGATGGCATCGTCAAGCTTCGCGCGCCCTGGGTTTTCTGCCACCAGGTTCGCGTAGTCGTCGGTAAAGTAATAGACATCATCGGTGGTGCCGGGGCTGCCGACGAGGCGCAGCGTCCAGCGATCAAGCGTTAGCGGTAAGCCAGCAACAGCATTACGCACCTCAAGCTTCCACTCCCCAGCCGAGCGCTCTGCGCGATGATGGGTCGACATGAACCCATATTTGAACGCCCCTGAACGCGAATCGCCCAGATCGTCATCACCAGAGCCCGGCGCCTTGCCTGTGCGATCGAGCAGTACGCTGCGCGTGCCGCCAGGCGACACCAGCGTGAGCGTCATGTCGCCAAGGCGGCCGACCATCGAGTGGACATCGACCTCCACATGCTCCACCAGCAAATCAGCCGGCAGGGTCAAAGACAAAGTCGCAACCTGCCCCGCCGCAACCTGTTGAGCCACTGGTGCACTGCTGGCTGTCAGCAGTCGTTCATTGGCCTTGGTCGCCCGGCTCCCCCAGGACTCGGCAAGGCGCACCGCGGCGCGGGCGTCGATCATGCCAAAGCCGTAGTCGTGGCTGGCGTGCATGCCACCGCCATTCCAATTGCGCCCTGCGTTGTAAGCCCATTGGGTTGATGCGTCATCCACTTTGCGCGCAGACAGTGCGAGGATCTGCTGAACATCCCGGTAACCCAACCCCGGGTTGGCCTGCAACATCAACGCCACCACGCCTGAGACGATCGGCGCGGCGAAGCTGGTGCCCTGAGTCGTGCTATAGGCGCTGCCGACCGACGCACCGCGCTCCGCTTCAAGGCTGACGCCACTGGATAAAACATGGCTCCCCGGTGCAGCGACCAGCAAGCTGGAACCTGGATTGGAAAAGGGTGCCGTTGCAGCTTGCAGTACCGAGAGGTCTGCCTTTGCATTGATGGCCGCCACTTCAATGGCATGGCGGTTGTTGTTGGTCAGCGAGCCCTGTGCATTACCGCCTTTATGGCGCTGGTTGCCACCAGAGGCGACGACGATGGTGCCTAGCCCGCCACGGCCGTTGGTGGCGGCAAGCGTAGTGCTGAATGCCAGCGCCAGAGCAGTATCGACTTTTCCTTCTGGAACATTTGTAAGTCCGAAGTCCGTTTTGAAACCCCAACTGTTGTTGGCTATGTCGTAGTTGACCATTTGCCCCAGATTGGTCAGGTCATCGCCTTTGTTGGCCAGGTAGTGCCCGCCGATCTTCGCATCATATGCGATGCCGATCCCTCCTTGATCATTGCGCGCGCCAACCATGACCCCAGCCACTTGAGTGGCGTGATTGGACGCCAGAGCGGGCAGCGTGCCATTAGTGCGTTGAGTTTGTAGCCAGATAGGATCGATATTCGGCTTGAGATCGGGGTGCCCGATGTCGAAGATTTCCGGCGCCACGGCAAACTCCCCACCCGGCTCGAACTGCCCTATCCTCACCCCCTTGCCCGTGAAGTCACGCCATACCGGCGCGACATTGATCTCGTCCAGATACCACTGCCGCCCCGACAGCGGGTCAGCGGGGGATTGTTCATGGCGCAACGTTACCGTTGCCCGCAAGGGTGCTGATGCAGCACTGCCCACCTCGGTCACACTCATGGAGGCGTTGCCGGCAGCATCGACCAAGTCGTAGCGGAAACTGACATCACCGTCATGGCCTGGCAACGGCGTGACCTCCACATCACCCTGCTCATTCAGCCGCACTGTTGCACCCTTGCCAGCGCTGACTGAGGCGATGCGCAATGGCCCGCTGCTGCCAAGTGGCTGGTCATTGCCCAGCAGCGCCGTTGCAGGGACTATCAGCGCCGTGTCAGTGGTGGCGAATGTAGCCAGTTGCTCAGGCGAGAGCCTGTCGCCGATTGGCATGGCTCCCCGGCCGAGAAGATCGATGGCAGCAATGTCGGCGAAGCTGAGTTTCTGGATGTTGCTCAGGCTCAGGCGGCCATCTCGTCCCGCCACGGTGTCGGTGATCAGGTGGCCCGATTCGGTACGTGTGATCAGGTACTCGTCGTGAGCACCATGCAAACTGACCAGGTTGGTGCCCGCGCCTCCGTCGATCGTGGCATCGCCGCGTCCGGCCTCGATCACGTCATCGGCAGCACCGCCCGTAATCCGATCAGCGCCACCACCGGCGTAAATGATACTTCCGCCCGCCGAGGCCTGAATGCGATCACCCTTGGGGCCCGCATAGATCACCGACTTGCCGGTACCACCAATGATGTCGTTACGGCCCGTACCGCCAACCAGCACATCGTTGCCGCCACCACCGATCAGCAAGCTGTCGCCCGAGCCGCCCTTGATGAAAACTCCGCGTTGACCGCCGCTGGCGATGATGTCCTTACCCCGCCCGCCTTGCGCAATGGTCAGCCCGGCCTTGGCCATGTTCAGCCCAACGCCATGCTCCCCCACGATCAGTGCCGTGTCGCGCCCACCATTGCCCTGCATGTTCGCCCAATCGTCGCTGGCACTGATCACGAATACATCGTCGCCCGCCCCGCCGTGATAGGTGTTGCTGCCACCGCCACCAACCAGCCAACTGCCCTCTGGGGCCGCGGTCAAGACATCATCGCCCGCGCTGCCGTACAGCGTCTGTACGCCGAGCGCTGCGGCGTCCAGCGTGCTGCCTTGAGCACTCTGGCTGATGTAGGCCCTTCGGGAAGTGGGCCCGCTTGACGAAGTCAGTAGAGTGCCACCCTCCTGGGCCTCGATCCGATTACCGACGGTATCGGCGAGAAACCTCACCGCCAGTACTTCCCGGTCCTCACCATTAACAGTGAAAGCGCCTCGGGAAATGACCTCGTTACCCTGACGCACCTCTCCTACCGGCTCGACCTGGCCGAGCTTGATCTGGCTAATGCCATGCTCCTGCAATGCCCTCAGCTCACCGGCATCGGCACGCCCGTCGTGGTTGCCATCGACCCACACTTTCAATTGCGCCCAGACGGCGTCTTCAACGTTGATGACGCCATCGGCGTTGGCGTCAACACTTGCCAGGGCGGCGAAGCCATCCTTGAACGGTGTTTCACCAGAGCTGCCGTCGCTGCCTGCCTTGCCGCCGTAGTATTCGGAGAACAGCTGGCTGACGTTGCTCACCTGGCCGGTACCGTTGTCATGCACCAGCATGCCGGTCAGCCGGTCTGCCCAGCCGGTGCGGCGCAGTGAACCACTGTTATCGATATCGAACAGTACGCCTTCCTCGATACCCGTCAGACCAACGCCCTTGCCGCTGAGGTCGAGCAAGAGCGGGTCGACAAACGTGTTCACCGTGGTCATTGCTGCCAACCCGTTGAGTACCACGGCATTGCGCAGGCTGAAATCCGGTTGTTCATTGCCATCACGATAGAACTGAGCCAGATGCTGATTGGGTCGCACGTTGGGGTCGATCTGGAGCTCGCCAGGGCGAACACCACCGGTGGCCAAACTGCCCAACTGAGCGGAGGTGAAGTCGGTGTTGTCGAGGGTGCTGTCGGTGAATGCGATACTGTGGGTCAGGCGACGATCGACGTAGCCGTTGGAGACGTCATTGCGGATATCGTCCTGGCCTTGGAGGTCGCGGCGGGATTCGGTTGTGGGGGTGATTTCGATCTGCAGTGTTTGATCAGTTGCATTATCAAAGTGACTAGCGGCTTTAAAGGCATTATTGATGGAATTGAAAAGCGAAGCTGCGGCAGCACTGATAAGGTCAGGAACACCAGTGGGTGACTCGACCCTGGATATCCACTCCTTAGCAATTAAACGGTTTTCGGCGGAAGAAACTACTGATGCCATTGCCATCATGCGGTGAGTGTGAAAGGAAAGTGTAAATTCATCCGTTAGATTCCCCGCTGAGGAAAGCACATGCCGCCAGTAGTCCTCTCGATTTTCGACAGCAATCACATCAAACACCGGACTCAACGTCCATGCCCTCTCAGGATATTCAAGGCTTTCGAAAGTTTCCTTATGAAATGCCGCGACCTCTTTTTGGCTTACCTGACCGACAATAGGACCTTTACTAATCTTCTTTAGCAACACCTCCATATATTTATTTGCCATTTCAACCCTCACCTTATCCACATCGATTTCTTGCATCGGACGACCGACACCTGCCGCTACCGACTTCATATAATTTATTGCCGCAACACCTGACAAAGAGTCCCCGCGCGCAACGCCATTTGCAAGGACAGCGTATTTGTCTCCTTTTTTTGCCAGGACATCATACATTGCATCCGGCCCCTTATCACGCAAAGCCTGACGTGCCTCATCCACATCGGACAGCTCTATCCTAATCATTTATCGACTCCATATTTTACAGCATTCATGAAAAACTCACCCACCGTCAAAACAATGTTATGCCACTCCCCTAGCCGCCCCCATAAAAACTCCACATTTACAATTGCGTTGTCTCCGGGCATCAAAAACTCCAAATAGCAACGCGAGTAATTGGCCTTATGCTCGACCCAGTTGCAATAACCGATATATTGCATGCGCCCCTTGGCCTCCAGCCAGAAAAAGCCCTTGCGCTGATTAGGAAATGCACTATCAACTCCCTCGAGAAAATTTAGACCGAGATCTTCGTTCAGCTTGCTAGCCTGAACTAGAGGCGCAGGTGTTTCACGAAGGTAATGCTGGAGCTGTTTTCTCAACCCCGCTTCCCCATGCGGCCAAGGCTCAATTGCGACCGATATTCCATCAAAACTAAAAGACGTCGCCTCACCGTAAGAGACGGGCTGCATCTCCGGCCAACTCATTGCCATATAGAGTGACACCAAGTTTGCACCACAGCCTTTTTTGTTATTTGTAAATCCCGGCTCCCAAGAACTCTTACCCTCATACTCAGGCCAATAGATCACATACTTCCTAGGGAGCTCATAAACAACACCCGAGATCTTTCCACACACCATTGGATTAGGGGTCTTCAGCTTCTTCGGCGCCCAAGTCGGAGTAATAACAATGGCGACCAATAACCACACCACACTTAGCAACAACAACAACTTGCTAAAACCCCACAGCACCAAACCAAATCTTCTACACAGCGCAATTAGCTTTCCGAACAGCACCTTCCCAAAGAGAAAGATATACCTATAACTAATCATCACCCCTCCCTAGAGCCAGCCTGCCCATATCAGCCACTAAGCAAACTTCGCTTCAGACAATGCATGAACTTTTCCAAAATTTCTTTCGTACAACACGGAAATGCTGCTCCCAGCCCCAAACGCATCTGAACCACCGAGACCGACAGCACAGCAACTCGCCATACCAGCCAATATTATTGCACTACAGATCCGCAGTAAGCTCCAAGCCGCTCTATATACAATGCACGCATTTTTATATTTCATTTATCGCTCCTTCAGACTTTCCTTTGCATGCCGCTGCAGGGGACTCAAGAAGAAACTGATAACCCTGCGTCTATCCACAATCACTTCTGCACGCACAGCCATGCCCGCCGTCAACGGCAAGTCGTTATCCCCTACGCGCAAAGCTTCCTTGGCCAACTTGATTCGAGCGCTATACAAAAGACCGTGCCTATCATCCTCAATGGCATCATCGGAAATACTCTCCACCACCCCCGGTACAACGCCATACCTGGTAAAGGTGAATGTCTCGATCTTCACTTCCACGTGCTGCCCCGGAAAAACAAAGCCGATATCTTTGTTCTCGACTTTCACTTCCACTTCCACCGGCTCGCCCGTCGGCACAATGACCATCAGTGTCTGCGCGGGTGTAACCACCCCGCCCTGTGTATGGATCGCCAACTGCTGGACGGTGCCGTCAACGGGGGATGTCAGTACCTTGAGGCGATGCCGCTGCTCGGCCTTGTTCAACTCCTGCTCAAGGGTTGCAATGCGCCGTTGCGCCTCACCGTGAAGGTCGAGCATGGCTCTGCGCAATTGGGCAATGGCACCGCTACGGCGGTGCTGAGCAGCAAGCCGTGCAGCGTTCAGTTCGTCTATGCGCGAGCGCTGGAGTGCCAGTTCGCGTTCCTGCTCCAGGCGGGCCTGCTCCTTTTCCAGGTAGGTGTGCTTGGCCACGGCCGATTCGCTGAACAACAGCTTGTAATCCGCCGTCAGTTGGCGGGTGATCACCAACAGTTGCCGGAGCGCGTCAGCCCGGCCCTGGGCGGAACGGATTTCGGCAGCGCGTTGACCGATTTCGGCATCGGCCTGTTCCAGCGTGGCCTGTAACTCCAGGTATTGCCCCTCCAGCCAGCGCTGCGCGCCTGCCTGCTGCGCGGCCGTGGCCTGCGGTATCAGTGGTGCCAGGGAGGCAGGTGCCACATCGCCGTCCAGCGCACTCAGCAGTGTGCTGGCGCGGGCCTGGTCGATCTGCGCAGCCAGCAGTTCGCTGCCTAGGCGCTTGATATCAGCCTCGGTCAACTGCCCTTCCAGCTCGACCAGCACATCGCCTTTGCGCACCGGCTGGCCATCGACGACGTGGATCGACTGCACCACCGCGACCTCGCTGGCCTGTATCAACTTGCTCCTGCCACTGGGCACGATCTTGCCTTCGGCACTGGCGATGACATCGATCTCACCGATGCAAGCCCAGGCAAGCGCCAGCCCGATGAACATCAGCAGGCTCCACTGCAGGTAGCGCGGCAAGGGATGCACTGGCGTTTCCTGCAAGGACAGTGCCGCAGGTAAAAAGGCCAGTTCGTCGGACTCACGTACGGGGCCGTCCATGCTCCGGCGCTTTCGCCATGCCGTTATCCACGCATCCCGGTAGCGCTCGGCAAGGTCTTTGAACGCCACACTCATACGGCGGCCCCGAGCTGCAGTTGATGCAGGTAGGCATAGGTGCCCTGTGGATAAACCAGCAGCTCATCATGAGTCCCTTGCTCGATGATCTGCCCACGCTCCATGACCACGATGCGGTCGGCATGGCGTACTGCCGAAAGCCGATGGGCAATGATGATGACCGTGCGCTGCGCGCAAATCCGCGCCATGTTCTGCTGGATGATCCGTTCGGACTCATAGTCCAGCGCACTGGTGGCTTCGTCGAAAATGAGGATGCGTGGGTTGCCGAACAGCGCTCGGGCGATGGCTATGCGCTGTCGCTGCCCACCCGACAGGCTGGCGCCGTGCTCACCAATCAGGGTTTCGTAGCCATCCGGTAATTCGAGGATGAACTCGTGAGCACCTGCCAGCGTCGCTGCGGCGATCACTTCTTCAAGCGGTGCTGCTGGGTTGCCGAGGGCAATGTTCTCGCGCACGGTGCGCCGAAAAAGCACGTTGTCCTGCAACACCACGCCGATCTGCCGACGCAGTGACGCCACATCGGCTACCGCCAGGTCAGCACCGTCGAGCAATACCCGCCCCCGCTCAGGTGAGTACAGCCGCTGAATCAAGCGTGTCAGCGTGCTCTTGCCTGACCCCGAGCGACCTACAACGCCTATCACTTCTCCGGCGGCGATCTTCAGGCTGACATCGCGCACCACTTCGCCCCCGTCCGGCCGATAGCGAAAACACACACGATCGAGCTCAATCTGCCCGACAAGTGTGGGCAGTACCGTGCCCTTGCCTTGGTTGACCTCGGTACGGGTGTTGAGAATGTCACCCAGGCGTTGAATCGATACCCCTGTCTGCTGGAAGCTGGTCCAGAGTTGGGCCAGGCGGATGATGGGCTGCGACACGCGCCCTGCGAGCATGTTGAAGGCGATCAGCTCGCCCACCGTGAGTGCGCCTTCGATGACCAGCCGGGCCCCCAGCCACAAGGTGGCTACCGTGACCAGCTTGCCGATCAGGCCGACGCTTTCATTGGCCAGACTGGAAAGGTTCTGGGTCTTGAAACTGGCAGATACATAAGCGGCCAACTGATCATTCCAGCGCCGGGTCACCTGAGGTTCCACGGCCATCGACTTCAGTGTGTCGATGCCGTTGACCGCCTCGACCAAAAAAGCCTGGTTCTCGGCGCCGCGTTGGAAGCTTTGATCAATCAACGCCCGCAGTAGCGGAGTAACGACCAGGGATACGAGAAAATAGAAAGGCAGCGAGCCAACGACGACCAGCGTCAACCATCCGCTATAGAGGAACATGACAGCGATGAAGACCACCGAGAACAGCACATCCAGCACTAGCGTGATGCTGTTGTTGGTCAGGAAACTTCTGATGTTCTCCAGTTCTCGCACTCGGGCAACCGAGTCACCGACTCGCCTGGCGTGAAAATAGGCGGTGGGAAGATCGATCAAATGCCTGAACAGTTTTGCGCCCAGTTCGACATCGATTCTTGACGCTGTATGAGCTGCCACATAGGTACGCAACCCACTCAGCAATGTTTCAAATAGAACGACGACCAATAAACCCAAGGCGATAACATCCAGCGTGGTCAAACCGCGATGCACCAGGACTTTGTCCATTACCACCTGAAAGAACAAAGGCGTCAGCAAAGCCAGTATCTGAATGACCAGGGAAACCACGAGCACTTCGCCAAATAGCCGCCTGTACTTCACCAGGGCAGGTATGAACCAGGTAAAGTCGAAGCGTGACAGCCCAAGGGGCAACTGGGCATCGGAGCGAACCAGAATGAGTTCTCCCGACCAGCGCACCACCAGTTCCGCGAGGGTCAGCGCTTGCGGCGCGCGGGAGTGCGGGTCCTGCACCAGAACCTGCTCGCCCTCCACACGCGCGATGATGAAGTACTCACCACGCGTATCCACTGCAATAGCGGGCAAAGGCGTCTGCTGCAGCCGGGCCGGATCGACGCTGCGGTGTTTGGCCTTGAGGCCAAGTTGCTGAAATGCCCGAAGTAGTGTGCCGGTAGAGAACCGCTCACCCGCTGCTGCATGATCGTGCTGCAACTGCTCGGCAGAGACGGCAACACCATGGTAACGCGCCAGCGTGATAAGACACACCAGCCCACTTTCAATAGTGTTGGCATTGCCATCAGATAAATCAGCCATCACGCCACCTCTTATGAAAACCGGACATGAGGCGATACTAGCCCGAAGCAATAGGACAAACGTCCTACAAGCTTCCGACGCAAGCGTGTGACACTTCTGACTTTTAAAGTCTATTCGTAGGAAGTTTCCTAACGGCGAGAAATCCAGTGTAGGAAGTTATAACTTACGCCGTAGGAATAAATAACCAGAATCAGACATATCCACTCTAGACCGGGTCTTTGAGTGGATATGTCGGTTATCAGCGGATCAAGGCCCCCAGACCCTCGAGCAATCGCTGCAGCGCCCCCTGATTGGCCCGCATCACCGCCCTGCCCGCCTCGCCCATGCGCTGGGCGTCCTGCGGCAGTTCCACCAGACGGCGCACCGCACCGGCCAGCCCGTCAGCATCATCCACCTGCTGCAACGCACCCGCCTCGCGCAGCATCGCGCTGATTTCGAGGAAGTTGAACACATGCGGCCCCATGAGCACCGGCAAGGCCAGCGCCGCAGGCTCCAACGGATTGTGCCCACCGGTCGGCACCAGGCTGCCACCGACGAAGGCAATGTCGGCCAGGGCATACAGGAACAGTAGTTCGCCCATGGTGTCGCCCAGCAATACCCGCGTTTGCGCATCGACCAGCGTGCCGGCAGAGCGGCGCACGGTGGTGAACTGCTCGCTGCACAACGCATGCACTGCATTGAAGCGCTCGGGATGGCGCGGCACCAGGATCAGCAAGGCATCGCCATGCACCTGCAACAACTGCCGATGCGCCTGCAGGATCAAGGCATCCTCCCCTTCATGGGTGCTGGCGGCGATCCACACAGGGCGCTGGCCGCCCCCCCACTGTTCACGCAATGTCCTGGCGCGCGGCAGCAGCTGTTCGTCGATCGTCAGGTCGAACTTGATCGAACCGGTGACTTGCACGCGCTCAGGGCGTGCACCCAGGTCACGGAAGCGCTGGGCCTCGGTTTCGGTCTGCACGGCGATCAGGCTCATCTCGGCCAGCATCGGCCGGGTCAGCCTGGCAAAGCGCCCATAGCCACGGGCCGAGCGCTCGGACAAGCGCGCATTGGCCAGCGCCACCGGAATGCCGCGCCTGGCACACTGGTGAATGTGGTTGGGCCAAAGCTCGGTTTCCATGATGATGCCCAGCTTAGGCTGCACATGATCGAGAAAACGCCCCGCCGCCCAAGGCAGGTCATAGGGCAGGTAGCAATGCTGCACGCGTGGTTCGTTGGCGAACAGGGCGCGAATGCGTTCAGAGCCAGTAGGGGTCATGCAGGTCAGTGTGATCGGCAGCTCTGGGTAAGCCTTTAGCAAGGCACGCACCATGGGTGCGGCAGCAATGCTCTCGCCCACCGATACCGCATGCACCCAGATACCACCCTGGCGCATGGCCGGCAGCTTGAAAGCAAAGCGCTCGCCGATGCGCTGGCCATAGGCCGGCGCCTTGCGCGCGCGCAGGTACAGGCGCAGCGCAACCAGCGGCAGGCCCAGGTGAAACAGCAAGGTATAGAGAGTTCTGTTCATGGCGGCTAAGTCTACCCGATCGCGCGAAGGTGCACTGCAAAGCGCTCGGCCAGCCACTGCGCGGCCGGGCCCAGAGGTTCATCGCGGCGCCAGGCCAGCTCTGCCACCAAGGCCGGCGGCCGCCAGTTGCTGTCCAGTTCGACCATGTGCGCCTGGTAGGTCGGGTACTGCACCACATGCCGGGGTAACCAGGCCCAGCCCAGGCCGCGCATCAGCAGTTCGGCCATGGCGTAGAAGCTGTCGGCACGCCATACCTGCGGGCTGATCGCCTCGCCGCCGGGGTAACCGCTTTGTTGTGGCGTGATCAGCAACTGCCGGTGGCGGGCCAATTGTTGGCGAGTGACCCGGCCTTCGCCCGCCAGCGGGTGGCCGACCGCGCACACCGTGACCATCTCCACGCTGCCCAAGGCACGGCGTTCCAAGGAAGCCGGGATGCTTTCGTGGAGGAAGAACAGGCCCAGATCGGCGCGCCGCTCCACCAGCTTGCGCGCCACATCGCCCTGGGCTCCGCTGGCCAGTTGCACCTCCAGGAACGGGTAGCGGCTCGCCAGTTCGTCGAGGCTGTCGATCACCGGCTGATACGGCATGGCTTCGTCCTGCGCGACCCGCAGCAAGGCCTCCTGCCCGCGCATCAGGGCCAGGGCGCGGCCATCCAGGCGTTCGCACTGGCGTAACAATTCGCGGGCGTCTTCCAGCAAGGCGCTGCCGTTTTCAGTCAATTTCGGTTGCCGGCCGCTGCTGCGCTCGAACAGGGTGACCCCTAGGTCGGTTTCGAGCAGCGCGATGGCACTGCTGATCGCCGACTGGGCTTTGTGCTGCTCACGTGCCACCGCGGAGAACGAGCGCAGTTCTGCAACGCGCAAAAAGGTACGCAATTGTTCAAGGTTCCACTGCTCGGCCATCAACCTATCTCCCACATTGATAGGTAATGACTTTACCCCATCCAGGCAACGTCTAGAATGCCCGCTCAGTAACGGAGGATCCCGCCATGAATGCCTACACCTACCTCGCCATTGCCATCTGCGCCGAAGTCATCGCCACCGCCTCGATGAAAGCGGTGAAAGGCCTGAGCACGCCCTTGCCACTGCTGCTGATGGTGGTTGGCTATGGCATTGCGTTCTGGATGCTGACGCTGGTAGTCCGCAGCATTCCGGTGGGGATTGCCTACGCCATCTGGTCGGGGCTGGGGATTGTGCTGATCAGTGTGGCGGCGCTAGTGATCTATGGGCAGAAGCTGGATATGCCGGCGATGCTTGGCATGGCCATGATCGTGGGTGGCGTGGTGGTGATTCAGCTGTTCTCGAAGACCGCTGGGCATTGAGAGCCCGTGTGCGGGGCTCGCCGACGATAGGGCCATCTCAGGTATAGCCTGTATACTTGCCAGCTGTCCCAGTCTTCGAGGTACCGCCATGCCATCTGCCATTTCCACTGACGTGCTGATCGTCGGCGCCGGGGTCGCAGGCCTCTGGCTCAATGCCCGACTGCGCCGCCTGGGCTACTCGACAGTGCTGGTGGAGCGCGCCAGCCTTGGCGGCGAGCAGACCATCAAGTCGCAGGGCATCATCCACGGCGGCACCAAATACGCCCTGCACGGCGCCCTGACCGGCGCCTCGGAAGCCATCGCCGACATGCCGCGCCGCTGGCGCGAGGCCTTGGCCGGCAACGGCGAACTCGACCTCGGGCGTACCCGCCTGCTCTCCGATGCCCACTACCTGTGGTCGCCGGGCACCTTGGCCGGCAACCTCACAAGCTTCTTCGCCAGTAAGGCCGTGCGCGGTCGGGTCGACCAGGTCAAAGGTGACCAGTTGCCACCGGCACTGCAGGACCGCGCATTCAAGGGCAAGGTGTACCGCCTGGCGGAACTGGTGGTCGATGTCCCGAGCCTGCTGGCCAACCTGGCCGAGCTGGCCGGCGAATCCTTGCTGGCAGGTGAACGCATCGAACCCTTGCGTGAAGGTAATGCGTTGGTCGGCCTGCGCGTGGACGACCGGGAAATCCGTGCCCAACGCATCGTATTGAGTGCCGGAGCCGGCACCGAAGGCTTGCTGCAGGCGCTGGGCCTGGATCAGCCGGCCATGCAAACCCGTCCGCTGCACATGGTCATAGCCAAGGGCCCGAACCTCAAACCTTTGTACGCCCACTGCCTCGGCGGCGGGCCCAAGCCGCGGGTAACGGTAACCACCCATCCGGCAGCCGATGGCCAGTGGGTCTGGTACCTCGGTGGGGACCTGGCCGAAGCCGATGGCGTGGCGCGCGAGCCTGCAGCGCAGATTGCCGCAGCGCAGAAGGAAATCGCCAACCTGCTGCCCTGGGTCGATCAGAGCCTGGTGCGCTGGGCCACACTGCGCGTCGACCGCGCAGAGCCTGCGCAATCCGGCCTGGCACGCCCGGACAACGCCTTCCTTGCCGACCAGCAGCGCCTGCTGGTGGGCTGGCCGACCAAACTGGCACTGGCACCGGACTTCAGCGACCGGGTGATCAGCCACCTGGAGCGCGACGGCATTCGTCCACAAGCACAGGCCGACCTGGCCGACCTCCCACGCCCTCCACTGAGCGTACCGGCCTGGGAGCAGTTGCTGCCATGAGCCTGCCAACCCTGCACGCATTCCATCGCCCGCTGGGCAGCACCGGCCTCACGGTCTCCCCACTGGGCCTCGGCACGGTCAAGCTGGGCCGCGATCAGGGCGTGAAGTACCCCAGTGGCTTCACGATCCCCGGCGATGAGGAAGCCCGCCTGTTACTGGCCCAGGCCCGCGAGCTTGGCATCAACCTGATCGACACCGCCCCGGCCTACGGCCGTAGCGAAGAACGCCTGGGCCCGCTGCTGCGCGGCCAACGTGATGAATGGGTAATCGTCAGCAAGGTCGGTGAAGAGTTCGAGGAAGGCCTGTCGCATTTCGACTTCAGCGCTGCCCACACCCGCCGCTCGGTGGAGCGCAGCCTGCGCCGGCTCGAAACCGACCGCATCGAACTGGTGCTGGTGCATTCCGACGGCAATGACCTGGCCATCCTCGAACAGCAGGAGGTCTACCAGACCCTGGCCGAACTCAAGCAGGAGGGCAAGATCCTCGGTTTCGGACTGTCCGGCAAGACCGTCGCCGGCGGCCTGAAGGCACTGGAGCAAGGCGACTGCGCCATGGTCACCTACAACCTCAACGAACAGGCAGAACGCCCGGTGCTGGACTACGCTGCCGAACACGGCAAGGCCATCCTGGTAAAGAAGGCCTTGGCGAGCGGGCATATCTGCCTGGCCCCGGGCGTCGACCCGGTGCAGGCCAGCTTCGAGCTGCTGTTCGCCCACCCGGGCGTCAGCAGTGCTATTGTCGGCACCATCAACCCGTTGCACCTGGCCCACAACGTGGCCACCGTCGCCCGTATCCTGGGCCAGCATTGAGTTACCTCAGGCTCCCGATTCAGGGACTGGAGACTGACCCGACGCAAGGAGGAGCCTCGTGGCGCGAACGCTGATCCGCAAGAACCCGAGCAACTTCAAGACACTGCCACTGCATGTCGAGGCCACGCCCGAAGGCTTGATCTACCAAAGCATCGGCATGCCGCTGAACTTTGCCCAGACCCAGCAACGGCGCAAGGCCATCCAGTTACCCGATACACAACACTTCGTGGTCGAACTGGCCAACCTGGGCGTGTCAGTGCGCCTCACGCTGCATTGGCAGAACCGCGATTACTGGGTACTGGTGCGTCAGCGCCGACAAGACCGTGGCGATGTGGTACTGAAACTGATTTCCGGTTATGTACCGGCGCAGGAGCTGAACCTGCCGCTGCACACGGCCGTACAGGAAGTGGCCGAGGAGTGCCTGCTGGAAACCCCGGAAGGTTGGCTGGGCGGGCGCTTCAACGACACCTGGCTGCCCATCCCCTACGCCGCCGCCCTGCACTACCGCGAAACACCCCACTTCGTGCTGGCTCCGGAGTCCGGTGCCGCACGCCCGGTGCATTGCGGCAAGCTGATGCTCCTGGAGCGCCCACGGGCCTATGTGCACTTGCCCACCGCTTCGCTACAGCTGATCTATGACATGCGCCTGCAAGTGCCCCGGGACGCCAAGAAACTCAGCTTGTTCCACGTTGACGAGCGGCTGGAGGGCGACCAGCTGGTGGCGCGGCTCAACCGCAAACGCCCCGACCTGTACCTGATGCCATTGAAGGACGGCCAGCCACTGGCAGAGCTGTACACGCTGAAAAAGGATGAGCTGGTGCCGGCGAGTACGCGTGGGCTGTACCTGGCAGAAAGTTTTGCCCGGCAGGAAGGCTGGGTGGTGGCAGATGAACGGGTACGCTGGAAGGATTGGGTGAAGCAGCAGGGGTTGGTGGAAAGCAAGCCCGCAAGGGCGTCGCACTTGCAAAGGTTTGGCGACAAGGCGCGAGCGCTGCTGGAGCGGGCGCGGACCTCGCTGAACAAGTGACATCCCGGGAGCTTTCGCCTGCTTGCTGGGGCGGGTAAACCCGCCCCAGCCGAGGGCCGCCACAACGGCCCCAAGGTCAGATCAGTTCTTGCGAATTTTCTCGACAATCGCCGTGGTCGAGCTGTTCTCGACCAGCCCCAGCACCTTCACGGTGCCGCCATAGCCCTTGACGATATCAGCGCCAACCACCTGGTCGATGCCATAGTCTCCACCCTTGACCAACACATCCGGCTTGACCTGGCTCAGCAGGTTTTCCGGGGTGCCTTCCGGGAAACTGATCACCCAGTCCACCGCGCCCAAACCGGCCAGCACGGCCATACGCCGGTCAACGCTGTTGATCGGCCGGCCCGGCCCCTTCAGGCGGCTTACCGAGGCATCGTCGTTTACCGCAACGATCAGGCGATCACCCTGGGCCCGCGCCTGCTCCAGGTAAGTGACATGCCCGGCATGCAGGATGTCGAAGCAGCCATTGGTAAAGACGATCTTCTCGTTGTGTGCCCGCGCGTCATCAATGGCCAGCAGCAGTTGCTCAAGGCCCAGCACGCCGCGTTCGGAGCCTTCCTCACGCTGGATGGCCCGGCGCAGCTCAGGGGCGCTGATGGCAGCCGTACCCAGCTTGCCGACCACAATGCCCGCCGCCAGGTTGGCCAGGGCCACCGCATGGGGCAGGTCCTCACCCGCAGCAATGGCCGCGGCAAGGGTGGAAATGACAGTATCGCCGGCACCGGTCACATCGAACACTTCGCGTGCCCGCGCTGGCAGGTGCAACGCCGGCTGACCAACGCGCAGCAGGGTCATACCATGCTCACCGCGGGTGACCAGCAGGGCGCCCAGGTCCAGGTCCTGCAGCAACTGCAAGCCCTTGGCGACCAGTTCGGCCTCATCGACGCAACGGCCGACGATGGTCTCGAACTCGCTGAGGTTCGGGGTAATCAGGCTGGCGCCACGGTAGATGGAAAAGTCCTTGCCCTTGGGGTCGGCCAGCACCGGAATGCCCTTGGCCCGCGCCGCCTGGATCAGGTTTTGGTGATTTTTCAGTGCGCCTTTGCCGTAGTCGGACAGGACCAGCACCTTGACGCCTTCGAGCAGGCTGTCGACCTCCGCTCCCAACGACAGTGGGTCGGTGGCGAACGGCTCTTCGAAATCGATACGCAGCAGCTGCTGGTGACGGCTCATGACCCGCAGCTTGACGATAGTCGGCTGGTGCGCGATGCGCTGGAACACCGAACGGACACCGGCAGCCTGCAGGCTGTTGGCCAGGCTGTCGGCAGCCTCATCCTGGCCGGTGACGCCGATCAGCGAAGCCGGCGCGCCCAGCGCAGCAATGTTCAAGGCAACGTTGGCCGCGCCGCCGGGGCGATCCTCGATCTGATCGACCTTGACCACCGGGACTGGCGCTTCAGGCGAAATACGCGAAGTACCGCCATGCCAGTAGCGGTCGAGCATGACATCGCCGACCACCAGTACCGGGGCTTGATCGAAACGCGGCATGGACAACTTCATGGGCAACCCATATGGAAATAATGAACAGGGGCAGGATATTAGCACAGGGTAGTCAATGGCTTTGTGGCCAGATCATCCCTGGAAAATTCCCGTGACAATCGGGGCCATGACGGCCCCGATCAAGGAGGGTTCAGGTGATATCGGCCTTGGCCGGCTCATCCAGCCCCATGGCATGCAGACGGGCATAATGGCCATTAGCCGCAAGCAGTTCGGTGTGAGTACCGCGCTCGACCAGGCGGCCCTGGTCCATGACCAGGATCTGGTCAGCCTTCTCGATGGTCGACAGGCGATGGGCAATCACCAGCGTGGTACGGCCTTGCATCACGTGGTCCAGGGCGGCCTGGATATGCCGCTCGGACTCGGTATCCAACGCCGAAGTCGCTTCGTCGAGGATCAGCAACGGCGCGTTTTTAAGCAGCGCACGGGCAATTGCCAGGCGCTGGCGCTGGCCACCGGAAAGCAGTACACCGTTCTCACCCACTTCGGTATCGAAGCCCTTTGGCAGCCGGTCGACGAACTCCTTGGCATAGGCATCGGCCGCGGCGGCTTCGATGTCTGCGCGCGGCGCGCCGGCCAGATCGCCATAAGCGATGTTGTTGGCCACGGTGTCGTTGAACAGGGTGACATGCTGGGTGACTTGCGAAACATGGCGACGCAGGTTACGTAGGCGATAGTGCTCGATCTCCACGCCATCGAGCAGGATCTGCCCCTTGTCGTGGTGATAGAAGCGCGGGATCAGCGCCGCCAGGGTGGACTTGCCACTGCCGGAGCGGCCGACCAGGGCGATCATCTGCCCGGGCTCGGCGACAAAACTGATATCGCTCAGCACTTCACGCTCGGTACCCGGGTAGGTAAAGCTCAGGTTACGCACTTCCAGGCGCCCTTCCACGCGTTCCTTCTCGACCGTACCAGTGTCCACTTCAGGCGCTTCGTCCAGTTGCTCGAAGATGCTCTCGGCACCTGCCAGGCCCTTCTGGATGGTCGAGCTGACTTCCGACAACTGGCGAATCGGCTTGGGCAGCAGGCCGGCAGCGGTGATATACGCCACCAGGTCACCAGCAGTAGAGTCCCCGCGCAGGAACAACACCAGGAACATCAGCGCAGCCATGGCGCTGTAGATCACCAGCTGAAGCATCGGCGTGTACAGCGAGCCGGTCTTGGTCATGCGCAGTTGCTTGTCGGTGTTGCTCTGGCTGGCCTGGCCGAATCGCTGCTGTTCGTAGGCCTCGCCACCGAAGCTACGGACCACGCGGTAACCCTGGATGGTTTCCGAGGCAACGTGGGTGACGTCGCCCATGGCTACCTGGATCTTTTTGCTCTGCTTGCGGAATTTCTTGCTGGCGATGCTGACCATAACCGCGATCACCGGCAAGATGGCGACCATCACCAGGGTCAGGTGCCAGTTCATCCAAAGCAGGTAGGCAAACAGGAACACCACGGTCAGGCCTTCGCGGATCACCACCTTGATGGCGTCGGTAGCGGCGCCGGTGACCATGGTCACATTGAAGGTAATGCGCGAAATCAGGTGCCCGGAGTTGTGGTTGTCGAAGTAGCGGTTGGGCAACACCAGCAGCTTGTTGAACAATGCCACCCGCAGGTCATGCACCAGGCTCAGAGAGACCTTGGCCAGGAAGTAGTTGCCGAGGAACGAGCCCAGGCCCTGCCACGCAGCGATCAGGATGATCAGCAGCGGCACCGCCTGCAGCAGTTGCAGGTCACGCAGGTAGGGGACGTTGGGGAACAATACCGCTTCGGGGTTGCTCAGCCCATCGACGAAGTACTTGAGGATGCCGGCCAGCATTGGCTGGGTCGAGGCAAAGATCACGAAACCGACAATGCTCAGCAGGAAAATGCCGACATAGGGTTTCACATAGCTCAACAGCCGGAAGTAGATCTTCAGGCTGGAGGTGTGCTCCGCTGGTCGCGGTGTTTCGGCCATTATCGAGCTCGCTGTTCAGGTTGAACCGGCAATTTTACCACAGGCGTCATTTTCGGCACGCCCCCATGGCAGCAACATGGCAAGGCCCACCGGCAGCCAGCTGATGAACCATTCGGCACGTGGCGTACCGGTGAGGCTGGCGGCATCGAACTGCATGGCCAGGGTCGAGTAGACCCAGAAGCCCAGCAGGACCTTGCCGAACAGGGTGCCACGGGCGCGAACGATTTCGCCCAGCGTGAACAGCCACACCATTACCCACAGCAACATGCCGGGCAAGCCCATTTCAACGGCAACATGGGTGAACATGTTGTGGGTGTGATCGAAGTGCATGCCGACGGCGCTCACCTCGTAATCAGCCCCCAGGCCAAGACCAGTCCAAGGGTGCGCGGCAATCATCTGGAGAACGGCATGGAAAATTTCCGGCCGGTAGGACGAGCCCCGTTGGGCGATAACGTCGTACACGGCCAAAAAGGCCAGGCCGGTGGCAAGCAGTGCCAGAACAGAGAACACCCGGCTGTGGCGGTCACGGAACCACAACGGCGCCATCACCACGGTAATCACCAGTGCCAGAACCGCACCACGGCTCTGGCTGAGCATGGCGAAGGCCCCCAGGCAAGCCAGTACCGCCAGCCACAACAACTGCAAGCCACGTCGCCGAGGTGGCTCGTAGAGCATCAAGAGCAAGGCCGAACCAATGACATAAGCCCCCAGGATGGGGTGGGATATCTCGCCGATACCCGCCAGCCTGAACAACAAAGGCGCACGCTGCACCCCATAGAACTTGATGATGGAGACCAACGCAGCGATGGCCAGCAGCGCGCTGCCAAGCAGCAATAACTGACGAATGCGGGCTTGGCCAAGCTGGGCCAACAGCGGAAACGCCAGCAGGAACACCAGAATGTAGAGCAAGCGCTTGAGCTCGCGCATGGGCTCCTCGGCGGGCGACCATGCCAGGCTCAGGCCGCTCCAGGCCAACAGCAGCAGCACACTCCCCCACAGCGCCGGTTGCCGCCTCCAGGCTTGCACCAGCACACCTCGAGCCGACCAGGCCAATACCAGCGTTGGCAGCCACAAGAACAACACCAGACCTTGCTGATAAACCTTGTTGCTGGGTGCCAGGGCAATCGCCGCCATGAACCAGACCAGGCCCAAACCTAACCACGCTTGTGCCCAGTTTTTTTGATACAACATCCTTTCCCCCGATGAATCAGAAACACCATCCATGGTGCTACAGCATTATTTTCGGCATTATTGCCGGTCATTTTGCTCGCCAGACGACAAGGCTCTATTCATGCAATGCTCCCGGCTCACCCAGGTCGACTTCGATCAGCTGACACTCGGCGCACAGGTGCTTGAGGCAGACAGCCATGGCGCCAAAGTCTACCTGCTCACAGATGGAAATTTCCTCAAGGTTTTTCGTAGGAAGCGTCTGATTTCATCTGCACTGCTACGTCCTTACTCGCAGCGCTTCGTCGATAACGCCGCGCGCCTGGCGCAACTGGGCATCCCTACCCTCGAAGTGATCAGCCAGCACAAGCTCGACCTGCCGGGCCGCACTGCGGTGCTGTATCGCCCGCTACCCGGGCGAACGCTGCTGCAGATGTCGCGCGATGACGGCTTCAGCTGGGACACTTACCTGCCACGCCTGATCGAACTGATCCGTCAGCTGCACCGCAGCGGCATTTATTTCCGCTCGCTGCACCTGGGCAACGTGGTGGTCACCCCCGACCAGCGTCTGGGTTTGATCGACGTGGCCGACATGCGCTTTTTGCGCCCGCCACTGTCGGCCCGCATGATTCGACGCAATGTGCAGCACATGGTGCGCTATATCGAGCGGGAGAACCTGGGCGACCGGTTCCCCCTTGCCGCCTTCGAGGCAGCCTTGCTGACACGCTGAAGGTCAGCTGCGCAACAGGCTCTGCGAGCCGCTGCAGAACGCCTGCCAGGCCTGCTCCGGTGCCAGTGCCTGGCGCTGCTTAGCGGCGATCGTCGATGCACTGAGCGCCGTACAGCGCTCGATCGCCTCAGCCCAGGCGCTTTCGTCGGCAACCGGCAGGTAGCCACCCGTGTCGCGCAACTGCTCGCGAAACACTTCCAGGTCGCTGCACACCACCGGTACATCGGCCATCACCGCCTCTTGCACCACCAGCCCCAGGCCTTCGGAACGCGAAGGTACCAATAGCCAGTCGAATGCCCGATACAGCTGCTGCAGGTCTTCGCGATGACCGCGCAGATGAACGCGCTCGGCCAGGCCCAACGCGTCGATACGCTGCTGCAGCACGGCATGCTGCGGCCCCTCGCCAATGATCGCCAGCTGCAAGCCCGGTTGCCGTGCACTGGCCCTGGCGAATGCCTCGATCAGCATTTCGAAGCCTTTGCTCTCTACCAATCGCCCTACCGCACCCAGCATCACCTCGGCGTCCTGAGGCAACTTCAGCGCCTGCCTGGCCTGGTCCCGGCTCAGCAAAGGCTCGACGAATGCAAGCGGGTCGAGCGCCATGCGCAGCGTCTGCACCGGCCTGCCCAGGTCACGCTCCAACGACTCGGCCAACGTCTGTGATACCGCCGCGATACTCAGACGCTCGGACGGAAAACTCTGCAACAAGCGGATATCGCTGGCATGCAGACGCGTCTTGCCATGGAACAGGACCTTGGCACGTACGTGCCCGATGCGTTGCAACAACGGCAGCACCAACCGGGCGACGCCAATACCATCGAGCAGCACCACTTCTGCCCCGGCCTCGGCCAATGCCTTGCGCAAGCGCATGCGCAGCCACGGGCGCAGCAAGCGCCACAAGTGCCGCCCTTTGAGCGCACGTGAGGGCATATGCCATTCCCGGGTCGAACCGAGCCCACAGCAGAGCCCGCTCCCCAGCAGCAGCCAGTTACTGATCCGGGCATCGGCACCCGCGTTCGACAAGACCTGCCGGTGCACCTTGTGGATGGACATGTACGGCGTTCCACCCGCCCACATCATATTGACGATGTTCATGGGCCCTCTCCCGCTCAAGTCAGGTGGGACAGCGACTTCATTGAACAAAAATGGTGATTCCCATGCCGATCAAGGCCCCCGCAACCAGCGTCAATGCCAGCTTCAACCGATCACGCTGACGACGCTTGGCCTTACGCTCCACTTCAATGGGCAAGGTCACGTGATTGCCGAATCCAGTGTGCAATACTGCGTCACCCTCCAAGGTGACCGCTGTCAGATTTAACTCAGCGTAGCGGCGGGAAAGCGCCTTTTCTCCAGCATAGGCGGCAAATGGCGCACAGCGCTGGTAATCGCTCAATCGGCGCAGCCCAGGGTTGAGCGAGAACGCCTGCCACTCGGCCTTGTCGGACAGCAGCGGATAGCACGGCACCCCAGCGATCACCTGGCGATCGCCCAAGTGGATGTACGGGCTGTGGATGGCCAGGTCGTGGGCATGGCTGCGCAACCAGACCTGCAAGATGTTGGGACTGACATCCAGGATGGCCTGCGAGTCTTCGACAAAGCCTTGGCGATAGAATTGCCAGTCGTCTTCGCAGTGAAAAATGTACGGCGTCTTGACCTGGCTGTAGGCCAAGTCGATAGACGGCAACTGGCCAAGTTTGGGCCGGTTGACGAACACCTTGCAGTGCGGCTTCCAGTGCGCCGGCACAGCGGCATGCACAGCATCATCGCCAGAGTCTTCGGTGATGAATACCTCGCGAATGGGCGCGGTGTTGTAGCGATCGAAACTCTCAAGGGTGTCTTTGAGCAGATCGAACCGCCCACAACTGGTCACGACGAGCGTGACGTCACTCTCATTTGAAAAGCGCACCGGATTCCCTCCGCATTACGACTATCGGCCTTCAACAACCCGCTCCTGGGCGTGAAAGCTCTTGTTTAGATGCCCAGCTTCAGACGCAGCCGCTGCCATGCAGACAATGGCGGGTGGGGCCTGAGCGCCGGGCGCATGTGGTCGACGATGCTACGTCCAACTGCGCCGAAACTAAAACGGGAAACCGCCAGATGGCGGCCATTTTCTGCAATCTGCCGGGCTAGCTCGGGGTTCGCGCGCAAACGACGGAGCTTTTCCTGAAGGGTCGGGATGTTGTCATAGAACACCACGTTGTGCATGTCTTGCAGGCCCAGTGCACGGTTCTCTTCCTCGCCCTGGTCGTATGCCAGCAGCACACAGCCACAGGCCATGGCTTCGAAGTTCTTGATCATGTATTCGCCCATGCCGACATCGGCACTGACGAAGAAACGAATACGGTTGAGCGTGTTGCAGTAGTCCTCGCCCGACTTGGTACGGGTTACCAACAGGTTCTCGACCTGCCCCAACTCGTCCAGCAGTGCCTTGCGGCCGCTGTAGGCCACGCTGTTGACGCTGCCGACAAAGGCCAGTTCGATATCACGCTCACGCCCTTGGTCAGCCAGCAACTGCTCGTCATAGCCCTTGGGCACGAACACCGCGTCGAAACCTTCCTGGCGCAAGCGCTCGCTGACCATGTAGCCGGAGCTGATCACCCGCGCCCATGGCAACTGGCGGTAATGAGCGCTGAACTTGCCGGTGTACTTGCACGGGATGTAGTTCTGGTAGGCGTCGTGCTCGAGAATCACCAGGTTCGGCACAGTGCGGATGAAGGCCACCTGACGGATCTCCTGCTTGAAACGCAGGAAGAACACGATGCGGTCATAGCGCTCGACTTGCACCTCACGCTTGAAGTAACGGCGCAGGTTGCGCTGATCCTGGCTGGTCAACCAGCGCAGGTCGCACTCGCAGTTGGCCGCGACGCCATCGTACAGGCGGTCAAGAATCGCCCGCTGTTCCTTCTGCACCAGAAATAGGACTTTCATTGCTTTCCTTGGGCGCTCTGCGCCTTCGCGGTCAACCATGGGGCGTGCTTACAGCTCACGCCGCCAGAACAGTTCGTGTCGGCGCACGGCCTTGCGGAAGAATTCGTTCTCCCCATAAGGCGATGGCTGTCGCCCGGCAAGCCAGCGTTGCAGCAGGCGGCGCAGGCGGCGCTTGAACGGTGCCGGCGGCTGCAGGTCATGCATCATGCCCAGGGCCATCGCCTTGTCGCGCTGGGTCGCGCAGTCCAGCACCAGACTGCAGGGTGCCCAGGCCTGGGCAGCGCTCAATTGCGGCGGTAAAGCCACGCCATCGCCACTGTCGCCCATCGGCCAGCGGTCGTTATCGTGCAGGTGGTTGGCGTAGCACAGCAAGGTTTGCGGCTGCCAGGCCATGCCTTGCAAGGCTTCCAATACCGCCGCCTGAGCGCAGATATGGTCCGGATGGGGGTCTAGCTGCGGGTGCGGCATCACCAGCACCTCTGGTTTGGCCAGCTCCAGCAAGGCTCGCAGGTCGGCCAGCAGGTTGTGCCAGGTGGGTGCGCCATCACGGTCGCCCGGTAACGGGAACGGGTTGAACTGGCGGAACACGCGGATATCGGCCAGGTCGGCTTCACGTGAGGCGGCCGGCTGGTCGGGTGCTGCCTGCATGGCAGGCAGCTGCAGGCAAAAGTAGCCCAGCTGTATGCAACGCGACTCCGGCACGCCGGCCCAACGCGGCACGACGATGCTGTCCCAGGCACGCAGGCGCCCCTTCAGGCGCGCGGCCTCGGCCTTTGCCAGGCCCATCTGCTGGTAGTGCTCGGCCTCTATCTCACCGGCGGTCAGGGTCACCACCCAGCTTTCGTCGGCCTGGCTGTACAAACCATACGCGGCCAACTCGGCGTCGTCGGCATGTGGCGCGATCACCATCACCCGGCGCCGCTGCAGCTCGACCGAGGGGGTTATCCACAGGCGCAACTGACCCTGCAGCCGGCAATGCCGGCCGCGCAGTCGCAACGTACCGGCCTGCAGTGGCGCAGCAAGACCCGTCAGGTTAAGGAAGCGCACGCCATCGACGCCACGCTCGAACGCTTGCCGATCGGCCTGTTCGCCATCCAGCAGCTCGACCCGAGGGTCGAGAAAGCGCCCCAACCACCTGCTTTTTAGCCGCAGTTCAAGCACCAGGGTTTCGTCGCCCTGCAACGTGCAATCAGCCTTGAGCCAGCCATCGTGCAGGCTGGCAGGAACCTGCTGCACCTGATCGCCGAAGTCGTAGGCATAGTCCTCACCCGGTGCATAGAACAGGTGGTCGGCAAACCAGGCCTCATGGGCAGCCCAGAGCAGCGGCAACAACAGCAGTGGCAGCCACCACCAGCTGAAAACACCGAGGGCGACCAGCGCAACCAGGCCCGCCAGCAGCCCCAGGCGTTTGTTGTGCCGGTGGCGCTTGAGCAACTGCTGCTTGCGGCTCACGCTTGATACACCGGCACAGGGTTGCACCAGCGGTCCTTGTACTCACGGTCAGCACGACCGAAAGAGAACCGCAGCGGCTTGTTGCGCGACCGGGCGTCTTCCCAGGCGGCCTGGGTATTGAGGAAGCTCAGCACGCTACCTGGGCTGAAGGCCTTGGTTTCAGGGTCGACGCCGCCATTGATGTACTCGACGCTGATCCACTCCGGCGCTTCGACGCGGTACACCAGCTGGATGGCAATCGGCTTACCGTCCAGCAGCAACACCGAGCCGATCAGCAGCTCACGCAGGCGCTCCAGCACATCGGCCATACGCTCGGCACCGGTAGCCGGGAACCCCCAGCGGCGCAGGAACAGGTCGCAGTACATGCTGGCGATTTCCTGGGCACTGAAGTCGCTGATCGGGCGTACCACGCCACCCGCCTCTTCCAGCAGGCGCAGTTCACGGCGCTGGTTGTAGCGGAACTTCTTCGACAGGTCTTCAGGCGCCCGGGCCATGGCCAACTGCTCCTTCTGCGCCTTGAGGCCGCTGAAGCGGCCCTGGTTCAGTTCGGACAGGTAACGCATTGTATGGCGCAACGGCGCAGCGGCATCAGACGCCGCCGGCAGAATGATCTCGGCATTACCGAGGTCGAACAGGGCCTTCTTGCCAGCACGCTTCAGCACGTCCTTGGACAGCGCCAGGTGACGCCCCCAGGCCGGGATGGCGGCTTGCAGCTCGCCAGCCTGGTACCAGCCCAGGTAACGCACCGGGATCTGTGCCAGGTCCGCCAGTTGCTCGACCACCAGCGGATGGGTGGCGACACTGCCGCCAAAGCGCGCCCATACCTGGGCATAAGCATTGGCATCGATAGCTTGCCAACCGCGTTCGCGGAAGGCCTGGATACGATTGAGCATCAGGCCTGCCCCACCAACGCGCGCACCTGTGGGAGTTGCCAGAAGGCCTCGCGCACCGCCTGGTCAGAGAAACGCTCACCCAGGCGCTGCAGCATGTGCCTGGCACAGGCCTGGCGCTGCCCAGCGTCCAGTATGGCCATGTGCTGCAGGCCCTGGGCCAGCTGCGCGGCGTCGCCCAGCGGGAACAGCACGCCAACGCCCTCGACCACTTCGCGAGCACCGCCACAGGCCGTGGCCAACACCGGCACACCGGCAACCATCGCTTCGAGCAGGACCATGCCGAACGGCTCGTGATCGGAACTCAGCGCGAACACGTCGAAAGCCTGGAAATAACGGCGCGCATCCGGTACCTGGCCAAGAAAGTCGACTTGCCCGGCAATACCAAGCTCGGCGGCCAACGCCTTGAGCTTGGCCTCCAGACGCCCCTTGCCGAGGATTGCCAGGCGGGCGCCAGCCGGCAGCCCCGGCAATGCCTGGGCAAAACCGCGCAACAGGGTGGCCTGGTCCTTGTCCGGGTGCAGGCGCCCGACATTGCCGACGATCCATGCCTGAGGATCCAGGCCCAAGGCCTGGCGTGCGTCAGCGCGCGGCACCAGGGCTGCTTGCAGGGCGTCAATGTCGATGCGGTTGTACAGGGTCTGGATGCGTTCGGCCGGCCACTGCGGCAAGCAACGGCGCATATCGTCACGTACCGCATCCGAAACGCCCAGCAGGCTCAGACGCTTGCTGAACAGGTTCGCGAACAGGCGGCGGCCTTTGCGCTGGTAGTCGCCAAAGGCATGGTGCACACCAATCACCGGCAGGCCGGTCCCCAGCAGGGCAACGTAGATCGGCTTGAAGCGGTGGGCGATGCAGAAAGCGAAATTGCGCTCGGCCGCAATGCGCCGCAATGCGCGGATGGCGCCGAGTTTCAGGCCACGCACGGCCTTGGAACTGAACTCAAGGAAGAGCACCTCGTCCGACGCACAGCCAGCCGCCACCTGCGCATCGGCGGCGCCGGTGAGGAATACCGTGGTCACCTGGTACCCACGCCCCTGAAACAGGCTGGCGTACTGACGGGCGCAGTCCAGGAACGGCCCGTCATAGCCATGGCAGAACTGCAGGATGCGCGGTTCAGAGCGGCTGGTCATACGGGGCCGCGCCGTCCTTCACAACCAGGATGTCTTCCATGATCAGGTACTGCAGGTCCGAGCCGAAGAACATATTCAGGGCATCGGTCGGCGAGCAGATCATCGGTTCACCACGACGGTTCAGCGAGGTGTTCAGCGACACGCCGTTGCCAGTCAGGTCTTCCAGTGCCTTCATCATGTCGTAGTAGCGCGGGTTGTACTCGCGCTTGAGCACCTGGGCACGCGAAGTGCCGTCCTCATGCACCACTTCCGGCACGCGGGTCTTCCACTCTTCAGCGACTTCGAAGGTGAAGGTCATGAACGGCGCGGGATGGTCGACCTTGATCATCTGCGGGGCGACAGTGTCGAGCATCGACGGGCAGAAAGGTCTCCAGCGTTCACGGAACTTGATCTGGTGGTTGATGCGGTCAGCCACGCCTTCCACGCTTGGGCAGCCGATGATCGATCGGCCACCCAGGGCACGCGGCCCGAACTCCATGCGGCCCTGGAACCAGGCTACCGGGTTGCCATCGACCATGATCTGGGCGATCTGCTGCGGCATGTTCTCGAGTTTGCGCCACTTCGGCTGGTTCGGGTGACGGGCGCAGGCGGCGATCACGTCTTCGTTGGAGTACGACGGGCCGAGGTAGACGTGCTCCATCTTCTCGACCGGAACGCCACGGGCGTGGGAAACATAGGCAGCGGCGCCAACGGCAGTCCCGGCGTCGCCGGAGGCCGGCTGGACGAACAGCTCTTTCACGTCCGGACGGGCGATGATCTTCTGGTTGAGCTTGACGTTCAGCGCACAGCCGCCGGCGAAGGCCAGCTTGCCGGTTTCGCGCAGGGTGTCGCCCAGGTAATGGTCGATCATCTGCAGCGCCAGTTTCTCGAACAGCGCCTGCATGCTGGCGGCGTAATGGATGTACGGCTCGTCGGCGATGTCGCCTTCGCGCTTGGGGCCCAGCCATTCGATCAGCTTTGGCGAGAAGTAGAAGCCCTTGCCCTTCTCTTTATAGCGGCGCAGGCCGATAACGTTGGCGTACTCGGTGTTGATGACCAACTCGCCGTTTTCGAAGCTGGCCAGACGCGAGAAATCATACTTGCTGGCGTCGCCATACGGCGCCATGCCCATGACCTTGAACTCGCCATCGAGCATTTCGAAGCCCAGGAACTCGGTAATGGCACCGTAAAGGCCACCCAGCGAGTCCGGGTCGAAGAATTCCTTGATCTTGTGGATCTTGCCGTTTTCGCCGTAACCAAAGAAGGTGGTGGCGTACTCGCCCTTGCCGTCAATGCCGAGGATTGCGGTTTTTTCCTTGAAACCCGAGCAATGATAAGCGCTGGAAGCGTGGGCCAGGTGGTGCTCGACCGGCTCGATCTTGACCTTTTTCGGGTCGAAGCCCAGTTGCTCCAGGCACCAGACGATCTTCTTGCGATAGCGCTTGTAGCGACGGTTGCCCATCAGGATGGCATCGAGTGCACGATCCGGGGCGTACCAATAGCGCTTGGCATAGTGCCACCGCGCCTTGCCGAACAGGCTGATCGGGGCGAACGGGATGGCTACCACGTCGACGTCGGACGGCTTGATGCCTGCCTGTTCCAGGCAGAACTTCGCCGACTCGTAGGGCATGCGGTTCTTCGCATGCTTGTCACGCACGAAGCGCTCTTCTTCGGCGGCGGCAATCAGCTTGCCGTCAATGTACAGGGCCGCGGAAGGGTCATGGCTAAGGGCGCCGGACAGGCCAAGAATCGTCAATGCCAAGGGATTAGCCTCTTCATTCGGTAAAAATGCGCCAGCGGCCTCTTGGGCGGATGGCGGCTAAAGGGCGGGATTATAACGCAAACATTGGAGGCACACCGCCCCCTTGTAGGAGCGGGTTCACCCGCGAAGCAGGCAACGCGGTGGATGGCACCGGCGTCGCCGGTGTTCGCGGGCAAACCCGCGCCTACAGGCTTACTCGGCGATCAGCCAGTCCATGCGGTAACTACCGGCGGTCTGTGCCAGCTCTTTGGCCAGCCATGGCAGCAGCTCCTTGAGTTCATCCTCCAGCCCCCATGGTGGGTTGGCGATGGCCAGGCCCGAACCATTCAGGCCCTGCGGGCTGTCCTGGTGATGCACATACAGCTCGACCCGCAGCAGCTTTGGCGCGCCGGTGCTTGTCAGGTCCTGGTAGTAGCGGGTCAGCGAGCGCTGGTCCTTGATCGGATACCAGATGGCCGCAACGGTCTGGCGCATGCGGCCGATCGCTTCTTTCATGGCCGTGGTGCAGCGCTTGAGCTCATCGGCCTGCTCGAACGGCGGGTCGATCAGCATGATCGCGCGCTTTTCCTGCACCGGCAGCAAGGCCCGCGGCACATGCCAGCCTTCACCCAGGTGCACGGTCACGCGCGGGTCTTTTTTCATGTTTTCCTTGAGGAGCGGCCCGTCTTCGGGGTGCTTCTCGTTGAGCAGGGCGCGGTCCTGCTGGCGCATCAGGCGACGGGCCAGTTCGGGCGACCCCGGGTAGTAGCGCAGCTCGCCATCGGCATTCAGGCGCTTGATGATGCGCAGGTAGTCGTCGGCCATGGCCGGCAGGTCATCGCGATTCCACAGGCGGGCTACGCCTTCCAGGTACTCGCCGGTACGGCTTGCCTGGTCGCCTTGCAGGTCGTACAGGCCGAGCCCTGCGTGGGTATCGATATAGGCGAACGGCTGCTCCTTGCGCGACATCAGGGCGATGAGGCGGGTCAGCACGATGTGTTTGAGGACGTCGGCGTGGTTGCCGGCGTGGAAGGCGTGACGATAGTTCATGGCAACTCCTGCGAAGGCGGCAAGTTTACCTTGCCTTGCAGGCGGAGTCAGGCCTGGCTGCTGATTGGCGGCACCCGCAAAGCAGGCGCCGCCAATTCAACGGGTGTTACTTGTCGGCGTGATACGCCGCATCAGCAGCTTCGAAGCGCTTGACCATCGTCTGCGAAGGGCTGCCCAGCTTGCTCACCAGAACAATGGCGATGCTGGCGAACAGGAAGCCCGGGATGATTTCGTACAACCCGAGGGTGTCGAAGTTCTTCCACAGGATCACCGTCAGCGCACCCACCACGATACCGGCCAGCGCACCGTTACGGGTCATGCCTTTCCACAGCACCGAAATCAGCACCACCGGGCCGAAGGCGGCACCGAAGCCAGCCCAGGCATAGGCCACCAGGCCCAGCACGCGGTTTTCCGGGTTGGCGGCCATGGCGATGGCGATCAGGGCCACGGCCAGCACCATCAGACGGCCGACCCACACCAGTTCGACCTGCGAAGCATTCTTGCGCAGGAAGGCTTTGTAGAAGTCTTCGGTCAGGGCACTGGAGCACACCAGCAGCTGGCAGCTCAGGGTACTCATGACTGCGGCCAGGATGGCCGACAGCAGGACACCCGCAATCCATGGGTTGAACAGGATCTTGGCCAGCTCGATGAACACACGTTCGTGGTTCTCGCTAACCGGGCCTGCCAGCTCAGGATGGGCCGAGAAGTAGGCAATGCCGAAGAAGCCAACGGCACAGGTACCCGCCAGGCACAGGATCATCCAGGTCATGGAAATGCGGCGCGCCTTGGCGATCGACTTCACCGAATCAGCGGCCATGAAGCGCGCCAGGATATGCGGCTGGCCGAAGTAACCCAGACCCCAGCCCATCAGCGAGATGATGCCGATGAAGGTGGCACCCTTGAGCATGTCGAAGTTCGCCGGGTTCACCGCCTCGATAGCGGCGAAGGTCTGGTCGAAGCCACCGGTGGAGATCAGCACGATTACCGGGGTCAGGATCAGCGCGAAGATCATCAGCGAAGCCTGTACGGTATCGGTCCAGCTCACCGCCAGGAAGCCACCAACGAAGGTGTAGGCGATGGTCGCCGCCGCACCAGCCCACAAAGCGGTTTCGTACGACATGCCGAAGGTGCTCTCGAACAGACGGGCACCGGCCACGATGCCGGAGGCACAGTAGATGGTGAAGAACACCAGGATGACGATGGCGGAAATGATACGCAGCAGCCCGCTATTGTCTTCGAAACGGCTGGAGAAGTAGTCCGGCAGGGTCAGCGCGTCACCGTTGTGTTCGGTCTGCACGCGCAGCCGGCCTGCCACGAACAGCCAGTTCAGGTAGGCACCCACTGTCAGGCCGATGGCGATCCAGGCCTCGGACAGGCCCGCGAAGTAGATGGCACCGGGCAGGCCCATCAGCAGCCAGCCACTCATGTCGGAGGCACCGGCAGACAGCGCGGTAACCACGCTACCCAGGCTGCGACCACCCAGAATGTAATCGGAAAGGTTGTTGGTAGCGCGATAGGCGGCGAAGCCGATCAGCACCATTGCTGCGATGTAGATCACGAAGGTGATCGTTAGTGGATTGCCCATGCGTGTGCCCTGGCGTTTGTTTTTATCATGCGCAACCACAGCGTTGGTGGTTGCACCCAGGCGGCGAATGCTATGCAACAACGCAAAGAAGGTGCAACCATTTTTCTTTTGCAAGTTGCACCTGCCCGTGCATTTTCCGACAAAGCCCACTTCTTGCTCCTTTCGGGAGCAAAAAACCGCTTTTTCAGAATAAATCGCACCGAAAGCGCCCCTTTTCAGGGTATGGGAATAGCTGTCGGACGAGTTGCACCTTTCACACGAAAAAATCGGGTTGCACCTGGTTGCACCCGAATTGTCCTACAGATACTCTTGACGCCAGCTTAGGCCACAACCGTGGCAATAACGAGGATAAGAAATGGCGACTACCACCCTTGGGGTCAAACTCGACGACCCGACCCGTGAGCGACTCAAAGCAGCTGCGCAGTCCATTGACCGCACGCCGCACTGGTTGATCAAGCAAGCGATCTTCAACTACCTGGAGAAGCTCGAGGGTGGCGCCACCCTGACCGAACTCAACGGTCATGTCAGCAACCTGGCCGACGATGCCGGTGAAGTCCAGGCTGACCACAGCCACCAGTGCTTCCTCGAATTTGCCGAAAGCATCTTGCCGCAGTCGGTACTGCGCTCGGCGATCACCGCTGCCTACCGCCGACCGGAGCAGGAAGTGGTGCCGATGCTGCTGGAGCAGGCGCGCCTGAGCGCGCCACTGGCCGAAGCCACCAACAAGCTGGCCGCGGGCATTGCCGAAAAACTGCGCAACCAGAAAAGCGCCGGCGGCCGTGCCGGTATCGTCCAGGGCCTTCTGCAGGAATTCTCGCTGTCGTCTCAGGAAGGCGTGGCGCTGATGTGCCTGGCCGAAGCCCTGCTGCGTATCCCCGACAAAGGCACCCGTGATGCGCTGATCCGCGACAAGATCAGTACCGGCAACTGGCAGCCGCACCTGGGCAACAGCCCGTCACTGTTCGTCAACGCCGCCACCTGGGGGCTGCTGCTGACCGGCAAGCTGGTCAGCACCCATAACGAAACCGGCCTCACCTCCTCGCTCACCCGCATCATCGGCAAGAGCGGCGAACCGATGATCCGCAAGGGCGTCGACATGGCCATGCGCCTGATGGGTGAGCAGTTCGTCACCGGCGAGACCATTGCCGAAGCCCTGGCAAACGCCAGCCGTTTCGAGGCCAAAGGCTTCCGTTACTCCTACGACATGCTCGGCGAAGCCGCACTGACCGAACACGACGCGCAGAAGTACCTGGCGTCCTACGAGCAGGCCATCCACTCGATCGGCAAGGCCTCGCATGGCCGTGGCATCTATGAAGGCCCAGGCATCTCGATCAAGCTGTCGGCACTGCACCCGCGCTACAGCCGGGCCCAGTACGAGCGCGTGATGGAAGAGCTGTACCCGCGCCTGCTGTCGCTGACACTGCTGGCCAAGCAGTACGACATCGGCCTTAACATCGACGCCGAAGAAGCCGACCGCCTGGAGCTTTCGCTGGACCTGCTCGAACGCCTGTGCTTCGAGCCATCCCTGGCTGGCTGGAACGGCATCGGCTTCGTTATCCAGGCCTACCAGAAGCGCTGCCCGTACGTGATCGACTACGTCATCGATCTGGCCAAGCGCAGCCGCCACCGCCTGATGATCCGCCTGGTAAAAGGCGCCTACTGGGACAGCGAGATCAAGCGTGCCCAGGTCGAAGGCCTGGAAGGCTACCCGGTCTATACCCGCAAGGTGTACACCGACGTGTCCTACGTCGCCTGCGCCCGCAAGCTGCTGGCCGTGCCAGAAGCCATCTACCCGCAGTTCGCCACCCACAACGCCCACACCCTGTCGGCCATCTACCACATTGCCGGGCAGAACTATTACCCGGGCCAGTACGAGTTCCAGTGCCTGCACGGCATGGGCGAGCCGCTGTACGAGCAAGTGGTCGGCAAGATTGCCGATGGCAAGCTGAACCGCCCGTGCCGCGTGTATGCACCGGTCGGCACCCATGAAACGCTGCTGGCCTACCTGGTGCGCCGTCTGCTGGAAAACGGCGCCAACACCTCGTTCGTCAACCGCATCGCCGACCACTCGATTTCCATCCAGGAACTGGTCGCCGACCCGGTGGCCAGCATCGAGCGCATGGGTACCCAGGAAGGCAGTATCGGCCTGCCGCACCCACGCATTCCCCTGCCGCGCGATCTGTATGGCACTGAACGGGCCAACTCGGCCGGCATCGACATGGCCAACGAACACCGCCTGGCATCACTGTCCTGCGCCATGCTGGCCACCGCTCACAATGACTGGAAGGCTGCCCCGCTGCTGGCCTGCGCCGCCAGCGAGAGCGCTGCCGCACCGGTGCTGAACCCGGCAGACCACCGCGACGTCGTCGGCCATGTGCAGGAGGCCACCGTTGCCGACGTGGACAACGCCATCCAGTGCGCACTGAACGCCGCGCCGATCTGGCAGGCCACCCCGCCAGCCGAACGTGCTGCCATTCTGGAGCGCACCGCCGACCTGATGGAGGCCGAGATCCAGCCGCTGATGGGCCTGCTCATCCGCGAGGCCGGCAAGACCTTCGCCAACGCCATCGCCGAAGTGCGTGAAGCCGTGGACTTCCTGCGCTACTACGCGGTGCAGGCACGTAACGACTTCAGCAACGACGCCCACCGCCCGCTGGGCCCTGTGGTGTGCATCAGCCCGTGGAACTTCCCGCTGGCGATCTTCACCGGCCAGGTGGCCGCAGCCCTGGCTGCCGGCAACCCGGTACTGGCCAAGCCTGCCGAGCAAACCCCGCTGATCGCCGCCCAGGCCGTGCGCCTGCTGCTGGAAGCGGGCATCCCAGAAGGCGTGCTGCAGCTGCTGCCGGGCCGCGGTGAAACCGTCGGTGCCGGCCTGGTCGGAGACGAGCGCGTCAAAGGCGTGATGTTCACCGGCTCCACTGAAGTGGCCCGCCTGCTGCAGCGCAACGTCGCTGGCCGCCTGGACAACCAGGGCCGCCCGATCCCGCTGATCGCCGAAACCGGCGGCCAGAACGCGATGATCGTCGACTCCTCGGCACTGACCGAACAGGTCGTGATCGACGTGGTGTCCTCGGCCTTCGACAGTGCCGGCCAGCGTTGCTCGGCCCTGCGCGTGCTGTGCCTGCAGGAAGACTCTGCCGACCGCGTGATCGAAATGCTCAAGGGCGCCATGGCTGAAAGCCGCCTGGGCTGCCCGGACCGCCTGGCCGTGGACATCGGCCCGGTGATCGATGCCGAAGCCAAGGCCGGCATCGAGAAGCACATCCAGGGCATGCGCGAGAAAGGCCGCCCGGTCTACCAAGTCGCCATTGCTGATGCTGCCGAGATCAAGCGCGGCACCTTCGTCATGCCAACCCTGATCGAGCTGGACAGCTTCGACGAGCTGAAGCGCGAAATCTTCGGCCCCGTACTGCACGTGGTGCGCTACAACCGCCGCAATCTGGACCAGCTGATCGAGCAGATCAACAACTCCGGCTACGGCCTGACCCTCGGCGTGCACACCCGTATCGACGAGACCATCGCCAAAGTGGTGGAAACCGCCAACGCCGGCAACATGTACGTCAACCGCAACATTGTGGGTGCAGTGGTGGGCGTGCAGCCGTTCGGTGGTGAAGGCCTGTCTGGCACCGGCCCGAAAGCCGGCGGCCCGCTGTACCTCTACCGCCTGCTGTCGACCCGCCCGGCCGATGCCATTGGCCGCCACTTCCAGCAGCAGGACGGCGAAGGCAAGCCGGACCGCACTCTGCACGAACAGCTGGTCAAGCCACTGCACGGCCTGAAGGCCTGGGCCGAGAGCAACCAGCTGGCTGATCTGGCCGCGCTGTGCAGCCAGTTCGCCAGCCAGTCGCAGAGCGGCATCGCTCGCCTGCTGCCAGGCCCGACCGGCGAGCGCAACAGCTACACCATTCTGCCGCGTGAGCACGTGCTGTGCCTGGCCGACAACGAAACCGACCTGCTGGCGCAGTTCGCCGCGGTACTGGCCGTTGGCAGCTCGGCGGTGTGGGTTGACGGTGAACCGGGCAAGGCCCTGCGCGCCCGCCTGCCGCGTGAGCTGCAGGCCAAGGTGAAGCTGGTCGCGGACTGGAACAAGGATGAAGTGGCGTTCGACGCCGTGATCCACCATGGCGACTCGGACCAGCTGCGCGGCGTATGCCAGCAGGTGGCCAAGCGTGCCGGGGCGATCGTTGGGGTGCACGGGCTGTCCAGCGGGGATCACCAGATTGCGCTGGAGCGCCTGGTCATCGAGCGCGCGGTGAGCGTGAACACTGCAGCGGCGGGTGGTAACGCCAGCCTGATGACCATTGGCTAATGGCTGAGGGTTGTTGAAGAAGAAGGAGAGCCTCGGCTCTCCTTTTTTATGCGTGCATGTCCTGAAGCAGGGGCTGGACTAACAGGTGCTCACCAGAACGTGGTCATGCCAACGGTGACTTGGGTGTCTTCTGTTGTTACCGTTTATCCCCTGGAAATTCTCGGCTGCCTGGGCCGGTCCTTTCGCGGGTAAACCCGCCCCTATACACATGCACAGGCCGTCGTGTAGGAGCGGGTTCACCCGCGAAGAGGCCGGACCTGCCGGCCAGTTTCTACCCGTCGTTCACCGTTGCCGCCACCACCGTATTCGCGGGTAAACCCGCTCCTACACCGGATCGCTGGCGGACACAGGTCGGTGGCTGGACACGGGCCGTCGTGTAGGAGCGGGTTCACCCGCGAAAGGGCCGGCCCTGCTGGCCAATTACCACCCGCCATTCACCGTTGCCGCCGCCACCGTATTCGCGGGTAAACCCGCTCCTACACCGGATCGCTGGCGGACACAGGTCGGTGGCTGGACACGGGCCGTCGTGTAGGAGCGGGTTCACCCGCGAAAGGGCCGGCCCTGCTGGCCAATTACCACCCGCCATTCACCGTTGCCGCCGCCACCGTATTCGCGGGTAAACCCGCTCCTACACCGGATCGGTGGCGGACACAGGTCGGTGGCTGGACACAGGCCGTCGTGTAGGAGCGGGTTTACCCGCGAAAGGGCCGGGCCTGCTGGCCAATTTCCACCAGACGTTCACCGTTGCAGCTGCCACCGTATTCGCGGGTAAACCCGCTCCTACCACTGATCGGTGGTGGACACACATCGGGGGTTGGACACAGGCCGCTGTACGGTTTACCCGCGAAAAGGACCAGCCTAGACAGGCATATCAAAAAAGCCTTGCAGCAGGCTTCTACCCCAGCATCGTATTGTCTTCAAGGCAAGTGAAAGCGCGGGGTGGATCGGGGACTATCCGGAGCTCCCCTCAGACAGAGCTCCGGCCAAAAGTTGCTCAAACCATTGGTGAAAGCGCAATCAAAGCAGACAGCTGTGCTGCCATAAGCCCAATACCCAACAGCATCCAAAGCCAATTTGCCAGCGTGAACCGGCTGTTGGCCTTCCCTTCTTTGTCACCCGCACTGAAATTGATGCCCTTCTGCATGAACACCAGAATGATCAGCCAAGCTACCTGAATGGCTAAACCCGCAAAATAGGCCGGCCACAGCTGGCCTTCCAACACGACGCCGGCAGCCACCCAGACAACGCAAAAACCGTAATAGCCCAGCGTGAGCCCCAGGATGGACCACGGATAGGTTTTACCTGAGTCGCGAATATGGTCATTTGCCCTTCTCAATAATGGATAGATGAAGAACACTGCAAAAGCGCTTCGCCAGAGCGGACTTACGCGCTCTCCCGTTTTCTCTCTATGCAGACTCCAACTTTGATAGAAGCAGTAAACCCAGTAGAAGCCCAAGGTAAAGAAAGTCATTACGCCAAATTTCATGGGTGAGACTACGAAGAAGGGAACCTGGTTGCCGTTGGCCTCAGCCAAGTCAGCGGGGTGGGCATCACTCATCTGAAACGTTTCCTTGTGAACACCAAAAAGCACATTCAAGGCCAACTGACATTCGATCCGCAGCAGTCCATTTCCGATCGGGATTGTGGGAAACGTCTCTATGTTGTTCCGAGCAGGCATTACACGACCTGACCTTGCGTTGGTTTCACCAATAACCGGCAGGCTTCCCGGCGTTCTCAACCCATATCACGCAAACCTATTAACCTGTCCCCAGTCTCACCACGCTCCTACACTCGCAGCATCCCGCCTCAGGACCGCCACCATGCCCGAGACCTTGCTCAGCCCCCGCAACCTCGCCTTCGAGCTCTACGAAGTCCTCGACGCCGGAGCCCTGACCCTGCGCCCGCGCTTCGCCGAGCACAGCCGTGAAACCTTCGATGCGGCACTGACCACCGCCCGCACCATCGCCGAAAAGTATTTCGCCCCGCACAACCGCAAGGCCGACGAAAACGAACCACGCTACGTGGACGGCCGCGCCGAGCTGATCCCCGAAGTGAAGCCCGCCGTCGATGCCTTCCTCGAAGCCGGCTTCCTCAACGCCAACCGGGACTTCGAGGTCGGCGGCATGCAGCTGCCCAGCCTGGTCTCGCAAGCCTGCTTCGCCCACTTCCAGGCCGCCAACGCCGGCACCACGGCCTACCCGTTCCTGACCATGGGCGCGGCCAACCTGATCGAGAGCTTCGGCTCCGATGAACAGAAGCGCCTGTTCCTGCAACCGATGATCGACGGCCGCTACTTCGGCACAATGGCGCTGACCGAACCCCACGCCGGCTCGTCGCTGGCCGACATACGCGCCCGCGCCGAACCAGCAGGCGACGGCAGCTACCGGCTCAAAGGCAACAAGATCTTCATTTCCGGCGGCGACCACGAACTGTCGGAAAACATCGTGCACATGGTGCTGGCCAAGCTTCCGGACGCCCCGCCCGGGGTCAAGGGCATTTCGCTGTTCATCGTGCCCAAGTACCACGTTAACCCGGACGGCAGCCGCGGCCCGCGCAACGATGTGCTGCTGGCCGGGCTGTTCCACAAGATGGGCTGGCGCGGCACCACCTCGACCGCGCTGAACTTCGGCGACAATGGCCAGTGCGTCGGCTATCTGGTCGGCCAGCCGCACCAGGGCCTGGCCTGCATGTTCCAGATGATGAACGAGGCGCGGATAGGCGTAGGCATGGGCGCGGTGATGCTGGGTTACGCCGGCTACCTTTACTCCCTGGAATACGCTCGCCAGCGGCCGCAGGGCCGGCTGCCGGACAACAAGGACCCACACAGCCCGGCGGTACCGATCATCGAGCACACGGATGTGAAACGCATGCTCCTGGCGCAGAAGGCCTACGTAGAAGGCGCCTTTGATCTGGGCCTGTACGCCGCGCGCCTGTTCGACGACACCCATACGGCCCCTGACGAAAACGCCCGCAAACCGGCGCAGGACCTGCTCGACCTGCTGACCCCGATCGTCAAATCCTGGCCCTCGGCGTTCTGCCTCAAAGCCAACGAACTGGCGATCCAGATTCTTGGCGGCCACGGCTACACCCGCGAATACCCGGTGGAGCAGTACTACCGTGACAATCGCCTGAACCCGATCCACGAAGGCACGGAGGGTATCCAGTCGCTCGATCTGCTCGGCCGCAAGCTGGCACAGCACAATGGTGCCGGCCTCAAGCAATTGATCCGCCTGATCGCCGCCACCTGCGAGCGCGCCAGCCATCACCCGAACCTTGACCCACTGCGTCAGCCGCTGGAGCAACTGGCCAACCGCCTGCAAGGCGTAACCCTGGCCCTGCTCGGCGACCTGGCCCAAGGCAAAGTCGCTGGTGCCCTGGCCAACTCTGCCTTGTACCTCAAGGCCTTCGGCCACTGCGTGATCGGCTGGCGCTGGCTGGAACAGGCGGTTCACGCCGAGCTTGGCATGCTCAAGGGAACGGCTGCTGATCGCGACTTCTACCTCGGCAAGCTGCAAGCTGCGCGTTATTTCCTGACCTGGGAAGTACCGGGCTGCCATAATGAGCTGGCATTGCTCGAGGCACACGACGATACCTGCCTCGGCATGCAAGACGGGTGGTTCTAGGGGGAGCCACCGTGTACACGGAGGCATCCGCATGTTCGATTCCAGCGCCCTGCTGCGCCAGCGCTTTGCTGCGCTGCGCAGTACGGCCGAGTTGTTTTCCCTGCGCCATGTGAAACAGTCGCACCAGGCGCTTTCGGTTCGCCGCAACGTCGCCGAACCACCCTTCTTCAACCAGGATGAGGGCGCCATGCTCACCGTGCGGGTCAATGGCGTGGAGGCCTACGCTGCCACCACCGACCTGTCCCAGGCTGGCCTGCAGCGCGCCCTTGAGCAAGCCGAGGCGCTGGCGCGGCAGATCGCCCGGCACAGCCTGCTGGACCTGCGCGAACACGCCGTGACCAGCGCACGCCACGACCATGTTTCGCCCAACTTCGACCAACCCGTGCCCAGCCTCGCCGACTGCCTTGGCCTGCTCGCCGCCGAATCGGCCAGCGTGCCCAAGGACAGCCGCTTGGTGGACTGGCAGGCCAGCCTGGGGCTGAGCCTGGTCGAGCAAACCTACCTGAACTCGGCCGGCGCCGAACTGCGCCATGCCCAGCGCTTCCTGTTCCCGGGCCTGGGGGTGACCGCCAGCGACGGCCAGGACAGCCAGAGCCGCAGCCTGGGCCGCGACAACTTCGGCCAACAGGGTGGTTTCGAGATCATCGAGCGCTGCGGCCTGGTCGGCGCGGCCAGCCGGGTGGCCGACGAAGCACTGCAACTGCTGCTGGCACCGAACACCCCCAGTGGCCCGCGCGACCTGCTGTTGATGCCGGACCAGATGATGCTGCAGATTCACGAATCCATCGGCCACCCGCTGGAGATGGACCGCATTCTCGGCGACGAGCGCAACTACGCCGGCACCAGCTTCGTCAAAGCCAGCGACTTCGGCCACCTGCAGTACGGCTCCAGCCTGCTGAACGTGACCTTCGACCCGACCATTGGCGAAGAGCTGGCCAGCTACAGTCATGACGATGACGGCACCCCGGCCAGCAAAGCGTTCCTGATACGCGACGGCCTGCTGCTGCGCCCGCTGGGTGGCGCGCTGTCGCAGTTCCGCTCTGGCCTGGACGGCGTGGCCAACAGCCGTGCCTGCGGCTGGAACCGCGCGCCGATCGACCGCATGGCCAACCTCAACATCGAGCCGGGCGACCAGTCTTTCGAGCAACTGATCGGAGGCATCGAGCACGGCATCCTGATGCGTACCAACCGTTCCTGGTCCATCGACGATGCGCGCAACAAGTTCCAGTTCGGCTGCGAATGGGGCCAGTTGATTGAAAATGGCGAGCTCAAGGGCATCGTCAAGAACCCCAACTACCGCGGCATCTCCGCGCAGTTCTGGCGCAACCTGTCGGCGGTTGGCGACCACAGTACCTTCCAGGTGCTGGGCACGCCCAACTGTGGCAAGGGCGAACCCAATCAGGTGGTGCGGGTCGGCCACGCCTCGCCGGCCTGTGTGTTCCGCCAGATCGATGTATTCGGAGGAGACGCGTGATGAAACAGGCTTTCGAAACCCTGGTCGGGGAGGTGCGCACCGCCCTTCAGGCGGGCGAGCAGTTCACCCTCGGTTACAGTGCCGAGCAATCGCAGTTCGTGCGTTTCAACCATGCCAAGGTGCGCCAGGCCGGCGAAGTAAACCAGGCCACTGTGCAATTGCGGCTGATCCACGATGGCCGCCAGGCTGAACAGCAAGTGACCTTGAGTGGCGATGCGCAGCTGGACCGCCAACGCCTGGCGGATGCCCTGGAGCAGCTGCGCCAGACACTGCCGCTACTCGCCGTCGACCCTTACCTGCGGCTGGACGAGAGCCCCTGGCACAGCCATAGCCAGCAAGCGCAGGCGCTGCCAGACCTGAACGAAGTGCTGGCACTGCTGGAGCGTGATGCCGGTGACCTGGACCTGGTCGGTATATACGCCGCTGGCCCGGTCTGCCGGGGCTTCGCCAGCTCGTTCGGCGCTTTCGGCTGGCACCAGGCCAACAGCTTCAACTTTGATTGGAGCTTGTTCCACCCAAACGGCGAAGCGGTGAAAGCCAACTATGCCGGCCAGCTGTGGAACGCCGACGACTTCAGCGCACGCCTGCGCCAGGCGCGGGAGCAATTGGGCTTTCTTGGGCGCCCGGCGGTGACCCTCAAGCCAGGCAGCTACCGCGCTTTCCTGGCGCCGGCAGCGATGGACGAGATCGCCGGCATGTTGTGCTGGGGCGGTTTTTCCGCGCAGGCCCTGGCGACTGGCAACAGTGCCTTGCAGCGCCTGTACAACGGCGATGCGCGGCTTAGCCCGCTGGTGAGCTTTACCGAGCAGGTCAGTGGCTCGTTGAGCCCGGCGTTTTCCGATGAAGGCTCGCCGCGCCTGGATGTGCCGTTGATTCAGCAAGGAGAGGCGCTGCAACGGCTGATCAGTGCGCGCAGTGCGGCCGAATTCGGGCTGCTGGCCAATGGCGCCGACAGCTACGAGTCGCCTTGCGCGCTCAGCCTGGCGCCGGGTAGTTTGCCCACCGAGCAAATCCTGCAGCGGCTTGGCACCGGGCTGTACATCAGCAACCTGTGGTACCTGAACTACTCGGACCTGCCAGCGGCGCGCATGACCGGGCTGACCCGCTTCGCCACTTTCTGGGTAGAAGACGGGCAGATCCAGGGGCCGGTGAGTACCATGCGCTTCGATGACAGCCTGTACAGCTTGCTGGGCAGCCAGCTTGAGGACCTGACCCAGGAGCGCGAGATGATCCTGTCGACAAGTACTTATGGACAGCGCAGTACCGGGTCGAGTCATTTGCCCGGGGCACTGGTCAAAGGCCTGACCCTGACATTGTGACTGGACTTGCCGGCCCTTTCGCGGCTAAAGCCGCACCTACAAGGAACGCGTAACCCCTGTAGGAGCGGCTTTAGCCGCGAAAGGGCCGGCACTGACAAACGAGGACGTCATGCCCGAACGCACCCCGCTGGACCCCGTCACTGCCCGCTGGATCCCTTGGGTGGTGGCCATCGCCTTCTTCATGCAGTCCCTGGACGGCACCATCCTCAACACCGCACTGCCGGCCATGGCCCGCTCGTTGGCCGAAGACCCCTTGCGCATGCAGGGTGTGATCATTGCCTACATGCTCACCGTGGCCCTGCTGATCCCCGCCTCAGGCTGGATCGCCGACCGTTTCGGCACCAAGCGCATCTTCTTCAGCGCCATCTTGCTGTTCAGCTTTGGCTCGCTGCTGTGCGCTGCAGCCAACAGCCTTGGCTTCCTGATCTTCGCCCGCGTGGTGCAGGGCCTGGGCGGTGCGCTGATGCTGCCGGTCGGGCGGCTGGTGGTGCTGCGCGCCTACCCACGCAGCGAGCTGGTGCGGATCATGAGTTTCATCACCATCCCCGGCCTGCTCGGGCCATTGCTGGGCCCAACGGTCGGTGGCTGGCTGGTGGAAATCCTCAGCTGGCACTGGATCTTCCTGCTCAACCTGCCAGTCGGCCTGCTTGGCTGCATTGCCGTGTGGAAGTTCATCCCGGACTTGCGCGGCGCCGAGCGCACCACCTTCGACGGCCCTGGTTTCCTGCTGTTCGGCGCAGCGATGGTACTGATCACCATTGCCATGGAAGGCCTGGGCGAGCTGCACCTGCCGCACTTGCGGGTAATGTTGCTGCTGTTCGCCGGCATGGCCTGCCTGGCCGCGTACTGGCTGCGCGCCGGGCGCGACCCGGAGCCGCTGTTCTCGCCCAGCCTGTTCCGCGTGCGTACTTTCGCCATCGGCATCCTCGGCAACCTGTTCGCCCGCCTGGGCAGCGGCGCGCTGCCGTTCCTGGTGCCGTTGCTGCTGCAGGTCGCGCTGGGCTACTCACCCGCCCAGGCCGGCATGAGCATGATCCCGCTGGCGGCGGCGGCCATGCTGGCCAAATCCATTGCCCGACCGCTGATCGAACGGTTCGGCTATCGCATCATCCTCACCGGCAATACCTTGCTGCTGGGCATCCTGCTGGCAAGCCTGGGCCTGGTGGACGAGCAGACCCCTTATTGGCTGCTGTTGGTGCAACTTGGCCTTCTGGGTGCAGTGAACTCCATGCAGTTCACTGCGATGAACACAGTGACGCTCATCGATCTCGACGACGCCAGCGCCAGCAGCGGTAACAGCCTGCTGTCGGTGGTCGCGCAACTGTCGCTGAGCCTGGGTGTGGCCTGCGCCGGCGCACTGTTGGGCGGCTTTACTGCGGCAGGCAGCGCCGAAGGCGTGGAAACCACCCTGGGCGCGTTCCAGCTGACCTTCGTCACCATCGGTGTAATGGCCATGCTGGCAGCGGCGATCTTCCTGCAGCTGGCGCCGACGGACGGAAGGCGTGCCCGTCGTCCGGAACAACACATGGAGTCGTAGGGCGAATGGCCACGAGGCTGGTAGACTATGCGGCATTTTTCGCTTCGCACCGCAGGCCCGCCTCGTGACCACCGAATCCACCGCCTTTGCCACCTTGCCGCTGTCCACTGCCATGCTGGCCAACCTGGAGGCCCTCGGCTATGCCTCGATGACGCCGATCCAGGCCCAGAGCCTGCCTGTCATCCTTAAAGGCCAGGACCTGATCGCCCAGGCCAAGACCGGTAGCGGCAAGACTGCCGCTTTCGGCATCGGCCTGCTCAACCCGATCAACCCGCGCTACTTCGGCTGCCAGGCGTTGGTGCTCTGCCCTACCCGCGAACTCGCCGACCAGGTGGCCAAGGAGCTGCGCCGCCTGGCCCGTGCCGAGGACAACATCAAGATCCTGACCCTGTGCGGCGGCGTTTCGCTGGGCCCACAGATCGCTTCGCTGGAGCACGGCGCGCACATCATCGTCGGCACCCCAGGGCGCATCCAGCAGCACCTGGACAAAGGCACTCTGGTCCTGGACGGGTTGAACACCCTGGTGCTGGACGAAGCCGACCGCATGCTCGACATGGGCTTCTTCGACGCCATCGCCAGCATCATCGGCAAGACCCCGTCGCGCCGCCAGACCCTGCTGTTCTCGGCCACCTACCCGGCCGGCATCAAGCAACTGGCCGCCGACTTCATGCGCAACCCGCAGCAGGTCAAGGTCGAAAGCCTGCACACCGACAACCAGATCGAGCAGCGTTTCATCGAGATTGACCCGCAGCAACGCCTGGAAGCCGTCACCCGCGTGCTCGGCCACTACCGCCCGCAGTCGTGCGTAGCGTTCTGCTTCACCAAGCAGCAATGCGAGGACGTGGTCGCCCACCTGACCGCCAAGGGCATCGTCGCCCAGGCCCTGCACGGCGACCTGGAGCAGCGCGACCGTGACCAGGTGCTGACCATGTTCGCCAACCGCAGCAGCTCGGTGCTGGTGGCTACCGACGTGGCCGCGCGCGGCCTGGACATCGATGGCCTGGACATGGTCATCAACGTGGAGCTGGCGCGTGATGCCGAAATCCACGTGCACCGCGTGGGCCGTACCGGCCGCGCCGGCGAGAAAGGCGTTGCGGTCAGCCTGGTGGCACCGGCCGAAGGCCACCGCGCCCAGGCCATCGAAGCGCTGCAGAAGAGCCCGCTGCGCTGGGACCAGCTGGACAGCCTGAAAAACAAGGGCGGCGAGCCCCTGCTGCCGGTGATGACCACACTGTGCATTGCCGCTGGCCGCAAGGACAAGCTGCGCCCTGGCGACATCCTGGGGGCCCTGACCGGTGATGCCGGCATCCCGGGCAAGCAAGTGGGCAAGATCGCCATCTTCGACTTCCAGGCGTTTGTGGCCGTGGAGCGGGCGCTGGCCAAGCAGGCCATGCAGCGGCTGAACAGCGGCAAGATCAAGGGTCGCGCCCTGAAAGTCCGCATTATCTAAAGCCAGGCAAAGCCCCCTGTAGGAGCGGGTTTACCCGCGAACGCGGCAGTAAATGCATCGTCGCATTCGCGGGTGAACCCGTTCCCACAGGGTTCAGCATTTCAAATCTGAAGGTTCATACCGTGCACTCCACCGACGTGATCATCCTTGGCGCCGGCGCCGCCGGCCTGATGTGCGCCCAGCTCAGCGCCCGTCGCGGCCGCCGGGTGCTGCTGCTCGACCACGCCAACAAGCCAGGCAAGAAAATCCTCATGTCCGGCGGCGGGCGTTGCAACTTCACCAACCTGTACACCGAGCCGGCCAACTTCCTTTCGCACAACGCGCACTTCTGCAAGTCGGCCCTGGCCCGCTACACCCAGTGGGACTTCATCGAGCTGGTGTGCAAGCACGGCGTGGCGTACCACGAGAAGAAGCTCGGCCAGCTGTTCTGTGACAACAAGGCCAGCGACATCCTCGACATGCTGCTGGCCGAGTGCGACGAGGCCGGTGCCGAGATCCGCATGCACACCAGCATCGAACAGATCGAGAAGACCGAAAGCGGCTACCTGCTGCAGACCAGCGGCGGCCAGTTCGCCTGCCAGTCGCTGGTCATCGCCACCGGCGGCCTGTCGATCCCGACCCTGGGCGCCACCGGTTTCGGCTACCAGGTGGCCCGCCAGTTCGGCCACACCCTGCTGCCAACCCGCGCTGGGCTGGTGCCATTCACCATCACCGAGCCCCAACTCAAGGCGATGTGCACCGAGTTGTCCGGCACCTCGCTGGACTGCACCGCCAGCTGCAATGGCACCAGCTTCCGCGAAAACCTGCTGTTCACGCACCGCGGCCTGAGCGGCCCGGCAATCTTGCAGATCTCATCGTTCTGGGAAGCCGGTGACACGGTCGAGATCAACCTGTTGCCCGACCGTGATGCGCTTTCCTGGCTGCAACAGATGCAGGCCGAACGCGCCAACGCCGAACTGAAGACCGTGCTGGGCGAGGTGTTCACCCGCAAGCTGGCCAACTTGCTGGCCGAGCAGTGGTTCGAGTCGAAGCCAATGAAGCAGTACACCCCGGCGGAACTGGCGCAAATCGCCGAAAAGCTGGCGAACTGGCAAGTTGTACCGGCCGGCACCGAAGGCTACCGTACCGCCGAAGTGACCCTGGGCGGCGTGGATACCCGCGAGGTGTCGTCCAAGACCATGGAATCGCTGAAAAGCCCCGGCTTGTACTTCATCGGTGAAGTGCTGGATGTCACCGGCCACCTGGGCGGTTTCAACTTCCAGTGGGCTTGGGCATCGGCGAACGCCGCCGCGCAGTTCGTGTAGAGTAGAATCCTTTCAGCAGCACGGAACGCTTCTTGCTGGCCCGTGCTTGGCGCCGTTATTGGGGCCGCTGCGCGCCCCTTCGCGGACGCGCCCGCTCCCGCAGGGCCCTGTGTCGTATGCGTGGGAGCGGGCGTGCCCGCGAAGGGGCGCGAAGCGGCCCCAATAACCGGCCCTGAAAGGTATTCTTCTGATCACCGCCTGGCAGGCCATCATGTCATCGAGCTCGTTCCGTCAGTCACTGCGTCGCCTGTGGGGCCAAGACAAGTTCAGCTACAGCATCCGGGTCACCATTGCCCTCACCGGCAGCCTGGCCCTGTGCTGGTACCAGAACGAGATGGCCCTGCTGATTCCGCTGTTCCTCGGCATCATCGCCAGCGCCCTGGCCGAAACCGACGACAGCTGGCAGGGCCGCCTCAGCGCCCTGGCCGTTACCCTGGTGTGCTTCGCCATCGCTGCACTGGCAGTCGAGTTGCTGTTCCCCTACCCCTGGATCTTCGTCATTGCCCTGGCCCTGGCTGCCTTTGGCCTGACCATGCTCGGGGCGCTGGGCGAGCGCTACGGCGCCATCGCTTCGGCCACCTTGATCACTGCGGTCTACACCATGATCGGGGTGGACCAGCGCGGCGGCCAGGTCACCGATTTCTGGCACGAACCGCTGCTGCTGGTGGCAGGTGCGGCCTGGTACGGGTTGTTGTCGGTGCTGTGGCAGGCGCTGTTTTCCAACCAGCCGGTACAGCAGAGCCTGGCCAGACTGTTCTTCGAGCTGGGCAGCTACCTGAAGCTCAAGGCCAGCCTGTTTGAACCGGTCCGCACGCTCGACGTCGAGGCACGGCGCCTGGAACTGGCGCAGCAGAACGGCAAGGTGGTGGCCGCGCTGAACGCAGCCAAGGAGATCATCCTGCACCGGGTGGGCAACAGCCAGCCAAACTCGAAGGTAAGCCGCTACCTCAAGCTGTACTTCCTGGCCCAGGACATCCACGAGCGTGTCAGTGCCTCGCACTACCCCTACAACGCACTGACCGAGGCGTTTTTCCACAGTGATGTCATGTTCCGCTGCCAGCGCCTGTTGCGTAAGCAGGGTTCATCCTGCCAGGAACTGGCCCGCTCGATCCGCCTGCGCCAACCGTTCGTACTGGCCAGCGGTTATCCAGAAGCCCTCGAGGACCTCAACGCTTCGCTCGAGCACCTGCGCATCCAGAGCAACCCGGCCTGGCGCAGCCTGCTGCGGTCGCTGCGGGCGCTGGCTGCCAACCTGGCAACGCTGGACCGCCTGCTCAGTGCCGCCAGCAACCCGGATAGCCTGGCCGACGCCAGCGACAGCAGCCTGCTCGACCGCTCGCCACACTCGCTGAAGGACGTGTGGACGCGCCTGCGCACTCAGCTCACACCGACTTCGCTGTTGTTCCGCCATGCCTTGCGCCTGCCGCTGGCGTTGTCGATCGGCTATGGCATGGTGCACCTGATTCACCCGACCCAGGGCTACTGGATCATCCTCACCACGCTGTTCGTCTGCCAGCCCAACTACGGGGCCACGCGGCGCAAGCTGGTGCAGCGAATCTTCGGCACTGCCGTTGGCCTGACCGTGGGCTGGGCCTTGTTCGACCTGTTCCCCAACCCGGTCATCCAGTCGTTGTTCGCCGTGGTTGCCGGGGTGGTGTTCTTCGTCAACCGCACCACCCGCTACACCCTGGCCACTGCGGCGATCACCCTGATGGTGCTGTTCTGCTTCAACCAGATCGGCGATGGCTACGGCCTGTTCCTGCCACGCCTGTTCGATACGCTGGTGGGCAGCCTGATTGCCATTCTTGCAGTGTTCCTGTTCCTGCCTGACTGGCAGGGCCGACGGCTGAACAAGGCGCTGGCCAATACCCTGGCCTGCGCCAGCGTGTACCTGCGCCAGATCATGCAGCAGTACGCCCACGGCAAGCGCGACGACCTGGCCTACCGCCTGGCCCGGCGCAATGCCCACAACGCTGACGCGGCGTTGTCCACCACCTTGGCCAACATGCTGATGGAGCCGGGGCATTTCCGTAAGGAGGCCGACGTTGGCTTTCGCTTCCTGGTGCTGTCGCACACCTTGCTCAGCTACCTCTCGGGGTTAGGCGCGCACCGCGACACGGCGTTGCCGGCGGAGGTGCAGGAGCAGTTGATCGAAGGCGCCGGGCAAAGCCTGGCCAGCAGCCTGGACGAGATTGCCAACGGCCTGGCCGCACGGCTGCCGGTGGCGATTCACAGTGATGCCGAAGAGGCGCTGGCCAATGCCCTGGAGCAGATGCCGGAAGATCTGGATGAGCATCAGCGGTTGGTGCAGACGCAGTTGGCGTTGATATGCCGGCAGCTGGGGCCATTGCGGACCCTGGCGGCACACCTGATCAAGGAAAATGCCCCGGCCTGATCGTTTTATTGCCTGTGCTCAAAAGCCATACTGACGCAGCAGCCGGGCATAGCTGCCATCGGCCTTCATCGCCGCTATCGCCTGCTCGAAGCGCTCGACGATCCGCTTGTGCTCCGGGTGCTTCAGGCTGACCAGGACATGCAGGGTGTTCTCCCCCAGCGGCGGATCCACCAGCATCACCCTGTCACGCACTTCCTGCGGCTCGCGCTGCAGGTTGTAGCGGGCCACGTACTCGTCCTCCACCGCCAGGCTTACCCGCCCTGCCGCCAACATGCGTACCGCAGAAGAAAAGTTGCGCACCGGCACTTTGTTCAGACGCGGATCCCCGTCGAATTCCGGTGAATAGGCGTAATCACGCACTACCGCAATGCTGTAGGCATAAAGGTCAGACAGACGCGTGTAGCTGAACGCCTCGCCCTTACGTTGCAGCAGGCGAATACGATTACTCAGGTAGGCGCTGGAGAATTGCCCGATATTGGCGCGCGAGTCGTTGTACCAGGCATTGATCAGCACGTCGTAGCGCCCTTCACCTACCCCCAGCAACGCCCGCGCCCACGGCACCTCTTCATAGCCGCTGGCGTAGCCGGCACGGGCCAGTGCGGTGGTAACGATGCTGGTCGCAAGGCCGCCGCCCGGCATCTTGGCATCGGTGAACGGTGGCCAGTTGTCGGCCACCAGGCGTAGCTTGTCGTGACCCGGGGCAGGTGTTGCCAGCATCGTTGTCAGCAATCCCAGAACACAAAGCAGTGGCCGCATGCTCACGTCCTTTCGCAATGGAGGGCAACACTGCCAGTGAGATTACACAAAGCGCTTGCCGAGGGCAGCGGCCAATAGTGTCATTTAGCCTCTATTTTGGCCGAAGCACATGCAGCATGCGATGATCGAGCCCCATCCAAGGAGTTCGTGCCCATGTCAATCGACTGGCTCTGCAAGCACCACACCGACCTCGGCAAGGAGCAGCTCTATGCCATTTTGCAGCTACGCACTGAAGTGCTCGTGGTGGAGCAGCGCCACGCCTACCAGGAAGTCGATGGTCAGGACCTGACTGGCGATACCTTGCACCTCATGGCCTGGCAGGAGGACAAGCTGGTGGCCTACCTGCGCCTGCTGGATCCGCAGTCACAAGGTGGGGATGTGGTGATCGGACGAGTGGTGACATCACCGCAGGCGCGAGGTTTGCAGCTCGACGAAAGCTTGCTGCTCAAGGGGCTGGAAGCGGCGGAGCATTGTTGGCCGGGGGTGCCGGTTTATCTGTCGGCTCCAGCGCATTTACAGGCGTTTTATGCCCGCCATGGGTTTGCCGTGGTGGGCGAGGAGTCTTCGGAGGACGGCATCGCGTCCATTGGAATGCGCAAGGGATGAGCCCACCCTGTGCGGGCTTTGCACATCAGGGGTAACCCAGCACTTCGCGGATCTGCCGCAAGTGACGGATGATCCACTGCTTGTCGATCGCCCCCCAGTCATGAATGCGATAATGCCCGGCGTGGTTGCGTGCGCCTTCCTGCTGTTCGAACTCGCAGACGATGTCCAGGTCGGCCAGCGCGGCGATAGTGTCCTGAGCTGTGCGACGAGGCATGCCGGTGGCTTCCATCAGGGCGGGCACGCTGGTCGCAGTCTGGCTATCGATCAGCCAGGCCACGTACAGGCGGCGGTAGAAGCTGCTCTTGGTCTTGCTCACTTCCATGCTGCATGTTCCTTAGAGGTTGCCCGGCAGCTCCCGATAGGTCAGGTAGACGCGCAGGTCGAATTCCAGTTGGTGATAGTCCGGCTCCATGTGCTGGCAGAGCTGGTAGAACGCCTTGTTGTGATCTCGCTCGCGCAGGTGCGCCAACTCGTGCACAACAATCATGCGCAAGAACTGTGGCGCGGCCTCCTTGAACAGCGAGGCAATGCGGATTTCCTTCTTCGCCTTGAGCTTGCCGCCCTGCACCCGCGACACCGCCGTGTTCAAGCCCAGGGCCCGATGCGTCAGATCGAGGCGGCTGTCGAACAGCACCTTGTCCAGGTTTGGCGCACTTCGCAGGTACTGTTGGCGCAAATCCTGGGCATAGCCATACAGCGCCTTGTCGTTTTGCACGTCATGGCGGTCAGGGTAACGGCGCTGCAGGTATTCACCCAGGCGGTCGCTGTCGATCATCTGCCGCACCTGCTCCTGCAGGTGCGGGGGGTAGGCTTGCAAGTAACGTAGTACGGTCATGGCGCTGTATTCGGCGTAACGAATGCCGATTCTAGCCAATCACGGCCCTGGCCAGGAGAAAATTGCCGGGAAGCTGCTAGCGTCAGTCGCGGTCATCGGATAAGCCACCAGGAAACCCTGAACGTATTCGCAGCCATTGGCCTTGAGCCAGGCTGCCTGCGCCGGGGTCTCCACCCCCTCGGCGATCACCGTGATACGGTAGTCGGCGCACAGGCCGATCACGCTGCGAACCAACGCAGCATCTACCGCCGAATCGGGCAGACGTGCCACCAGATGACGGTCGAGCTTGAGTGTGTCGATAGGCAGGTCGCGCAGCATGCGCAACGAACAGTCACCCGCACCGAAGTCATCCAGGGCCACCCTCACGCCCAGCTCACGCAAGCGGTGTATCTGTTTGACGGCCGCATCGATGTTGTACATCAGCGACGTTTCCGCCACTTCCACCTCCAACTGCGTCGGGACAAGCTGGTAAAGCTGGATGACCCGTTGCAGTTCTTCGACCAGGCCAGGCATGACGAACTGCGCGCGGCTCAGACTGATGCCGAGCACAAGGTCCGGCGGAAACCTGTCGTACCAGGCCTGCCGCTGGGCGGCCCCCTGGCGGTAGATCCAGCTGGCCAGGCGGTTGATCAGCCGCGCTTCTTCCAGCAGCGGGATGAACAGCCCCGGCGGCACATCGCCAACGCTGGGGTGCTGCCAGCGCAGCAAGGCCTCGAAACCACGCAGGCGGCCATCGTGGAAGGCGACCTGTGGCTGGTACACCAAGGTAAAGTCCTGCTGCTCGATGGCCGTGCGCACGCTGTCCTCGAGCATCAATCGCGAGCGCGCCCGTCCGTTGAGTTCCTGATCGTAGAAGCGGTATTGCTGACGCCCCGCTTGCTTGGCGGCGTACATCGCAGCATCGGCCGAACGCAGCAGGCCTTCGACATTGGCGCCGCAGTCCGGGTAGGTGGCAATGCCGATGCTGACCCCAAGGCACACATCGAGCCCGTCTACCTCATGGCTGATGGAAACACGTTCGAGCAACCGCTCGGCAAAACGCCCGGCCTGCTCCGGGTAGGGCAAGCTGTCGAACAGTGCAGTGAACTCATCACCACCCATACGCGCCAGCAAGGCCTCACTGCCAAGGCAGTCCTTGAGCTGCTCGGCCACCCAGCGCAACACCCGGTCGCCCGCGTCGTGGCCGAGCGAGTCGTTGATGCGCTTGAAGCCATCCAGGTCCATGTACATCAGCGCCTGCGCCTTGTCCGAGCGCTCGTTGCGCAACAGTGCACCTTCAGCCGCCTGGTAGAAACCACGGCGGTTGAGCAGGCCGGTGAGCGGGTCAGTAATGGCCTGGTATTCCAGCTGTTGGTGCAAGTTACGCACTGCCGACATGTCCAGCACGGTCACCACCATGGCCTGTTGATCGGCCGGCAACGGCGCACAGGACAGCGCCACCGGCACAAGCTCACCGCCTTGGGTACGCAGTTGGGCATCGTGTACGCGGTAGATCTGCCGCCCCTGGTAGGCCTTGTAGAAGTCCGACTCGCGCCACAGGCTGGTACTGGTCAGTTGCACAACGTCGAGCAATTGGGTGCCCTGCAGGTGTTGCACCGGTGCCGCCAGCAAACGGGAAATGGCCGGATTGGCAAAACTGATGATGCCTTGGGCATCAACCACCAGAATGCCTTCGGCGGCATTTTCCAGGATGGACGCATTGAAGGCCCTGGCCGTCTCCAGCTCGCGACTCAGCTGCTGCAGCATGCGCCGGTTGCGCTGCTGGTCGAGCAGCGCCTGGACCTTGGGCTTGAGGATTTGTGGGTCGAACGGTTTGAACATGTAGTCCACGGCGCCGCTGGCGTAGCCTTTGAGCACGGCCGCTTCGGACTGTTCGTTGGCGGTGAGGAAAATGATCGGGGTCAGTCGGGTACGCTGATTGCCGCGCATCAGCCGGGCGACTTCAAAGCCGTCCATTTCCGGCATCTGTACATCCATCAACACCAGGTCGACTTCGTACTCAAGCAACGCGCTCAAGGCTTCTATCCCAGAGCTTGCCGTCAATACTTGCCAATCCTGCCGGGCCAGCAAGGCCCGCATGCTGATGAGGTTCTCGGGGTAGTCGTCTACCACCAGAAGAACTGAGCTGCCATCCAGTGGCTGCTGCTGTTGAGGGTGAGCGCCATCCATGCTGCTTCTCTGTTATGTGACCGACTTCAAAATACTGTTGGATCCATTAGTACTCTAGACCTGAGGCTGCAACACGCAATGCAATCAGAACGCTATCAATGGTCAAACTGTACGGTAGCCGACTAACGGTCGGTCTGCCGGAATTATGTACAGGTTTCCATCGCCCATAAAAAAACCCGCATCGCTGCGGGTTTTTCAGGGTTACCTGTCGATCAGTTGACCTTGGCGGCCAGTTCACCTTTCAGGTAGCGCTGGTACATACCTTCCAGAGAGATCGGCTTGATCTTCGAGGCATTGCCCGCGGTGCCGAAGGCTTCGTAACGCGCGATGCACACGTCGCGCATGGCCTTGATGGTTTCACCGAAGAACTTGCGCGGGTCGAACTCGCTCGGGTTCTGCGCCATCAGGCGGCGCATGGCACCGGTAGAGGCCAGACGCAGGTCGGTATCGATGTTGACCTTGCGCACGCCGTGCTTGATGCCTTCAACGATTTCTTCGACCGGTACACCGTAGGTTTCTTTGATGTCGCCGCCGTACTGGTTGATGATCGCCAGCCACTCTTGCGGTACCGAGGACGAACCGTGCATCACCAGGTGGGTGTTGGGGATGCGCTTGTGGATTTCCTTGATGCGATCGATGGCCAGCACGTCACCGGTTGGTGGCTTGGTGAACTTGTAGGCACCGTGGCTGGTACCAATGGCGATCGCCAGGGCGTCGACCTGGGTCTTCTTGACGAAGTCGGCGGCTTCTTCCGGGTCGGTCAGCATCTGGCTGTGATCCAGCACGCCTTCGGCGCCGATCCCGTCTTCTTCACCGGCCATGCCGGTTTCCAGCGAACCCAGGCAGCCCAGCTCGCCTTCAACCGAAACGCCGCAGGCGTGAGCCATGGCAACGGTCTGCTGGGTAACGCGGACGTTGTACTCGTAGTCGGTCGGGGTCTTGCCGTCTTCACCCAGCGAGCCGTCCATCATGACCGAGCTGAAGCCCAGCTGGATCGAGCGCTGGCAGACGTCAGGGCTGGTACCGTGGTCCTGGTGCATGCACACCGGAATGTGCGGGAACTCTTCGATGGCAGCCAGGATCAGGTGGCGCAGGAAAGGCGCACCAGCGTATTTGCGGGCACCGGCCGAAGCCTGGACGATCACGGGGGAGTCGGTCTTGTCGGCCGCTTCCATGATGGCGCGCATCTGCTCGAGGTTGTTGACGTTGAAAGCTGGTACGCCGTAGCCGAACTCGGCGGCGTGGTCCAGCATCTGGCGCATGCTAATGAGTGCCATTGTGTATCTCTCTCCCGACAAGCGTCGTTTGTTTCGTGCAAGCCTGCCGCAGGGGCGGTTGCTGTTCAAGTAGTGTGGGCCACCCTCGCGGCCCCCTCAGTCACGGTGCCTTGCAGCCCCGCCCAATCAGATCGTTGGTTGCCACCCAGTACACCAGGCCTTCTTCGCCCTTGGTGTGGAAGGCCAGCATGCCATCGCTGTACAGCGCACCCGAGGCACCCGGTTCAGCCTTGAGCCGATAGACCTGGTCGCCGCCGCCAAGGCGCACGTCAACCTGGTCACGTTGCGCATCGGCGAAGCGCCAAAGCACCTCAGCCTGGGTGTCGCAGACCCAACGGGTCCAGTTGTCTGCCGGGGCCGGTTGCGCCGGCTGCAGCAGTGAGCATCCTGCCAGTGTCGCCAGGGCCGTCACGGCCAAAAGCGCTTTCATTCAGTTTCCTCGATTTGGGGCTGCAGTGCAGCCCTTCGCGGGCTCGCCCGCTCCCACAGGTACAGTGCAGTCTCTGTGGGAGCGGACGAGCCCGCGAAGGGCCGCACAGCGGCCCCTTCTTCAAGACCACAAATCAACGTTCAGGTTGCCTATTACCCGATCAAGGGCAACCCGGCGCCTTGCGCTGGTGGTCTTCGTCGTACTTTTCCAGGCCTTCCGGGCCCACGCGCTTGCCGATGACCGGCACAGTCTCGGCCTGCCAGTCGGACTGATAGCAACCGCCCTTGTGCGACTGCGCCGGGTCGGTATCCGAGGCCGGGCTGCCCGCGCAAGCGCTCAGCAGACCGGCCAGCATCATCACAGGCAATTGTTTGACCACCAGGCCACTCCCTTTGCCAAGCGCCGACGTCATCAGGCCTTGGCCCGCTCTTCCAGGATTGCCACAGCTGGCAGGACCTTGCCCTCGACGAACTCGAGGAAGGCGCCACCACCGGTAGAAATGTAGGAGATTTCCTTGCTGACGCCATATTTGTCGATGGCGGCCAGGGTGTCACCGCCACCGGCGATAGAAAACGCGGCGCTGTCGGCGATGGCCTTGGCCAGTACCTTGGTGCCGTTGCCGAACTGATCGAATTCGAACACGCCAACCGGGCCGTTCCACAGAATGGTTTTCGACGATTTCAGCAGCTCGGCGAAGTTGGCTGCGGTTTGCGGGCCGATGTCCAGGATCATGTCGTCGGCAGCTACGTCGGCAATGGCTTTGACGGTAGCTTCGGCGCTCTCAGCAAACTCCTTGGCAACCACCACGTCGACTGGCAGCGGCACGCTGACCTTGGCGGCAATGGCCTTGGCGGTGTCGACCAGGTCAGGCTCGTACAGCGACTTGCCCACCGGGTGGCCGGCAGCGGCCAGGAAGGTGTTGGCAATACCGCCACCGACGATCAGCTGGTCGCAAACACTGCTCAGGCTGTTCAGCACGTCCAGTTTGGTGGAAACCTTGGAGCCGGCAACGATGGCCGCCATTGGCTTGGCCGGGGCTTTCAGGGCCTTGCCCAGGGCATCCAGTTCGGCTGCCAGCAGTGGGCCGGCAGCGGCCACCTTGGCGAACTTGGCGACGCCATGGGTCGAGCCTTCGGCGCGGTGTGCGGTGCCGAAAGCGTCCATGACGAATACGTCGCACAGGGCTGCGTATTTCTGCGCCAGCTCGTCGGCGTTCTTTTTCTCGCCCTTGTTGAAGCGCACGTTCTCGAACAGCACCAGTTCACCGGCCTGTACCGCGACACCGTCCAGGTAGTCGGCAACCAGCGGCACGTCACGGCCCAGGGCCTTGCTCAGGTAATCGGCGACCGGCTTGAGGCTGTTCTCGGCAGAGAATTCGCCTTCGGTCGGGCGGCCCAGGTGCGAGCAGACCATTACCGCTGCGCCCTTCTCCAGGGCCAGCTTGATGGTCGGCAGCGCTGCCAGGATACGCGCGTCGCTGGCTACCACACCGTCCTTCACAGGCACGTTGAGGTCTTCGCGGATCAGTACGCGCTTACCTTGCAGGTCGAGGTCGGTCATCTTCAACACGGTCATGAATGCAGTCCTTCAGGGCTGTTTGTTGCGGGTTGGGTGAACGACGTGCAGAAAGTGTTCGGCAACGTCGAGCATACGGTTGGCAAAACCCCATTCGTTGTCGAACCAGGCCAGCAGGTTTACCAGGCGGGGCCCGGAAACACGCGTCTGGCTGGCATCAACGATCGCCGAATGCGGGTCATGGTTGAAATCACAGCTGGCGTGCGGCAGCTCGGTGTAGGCCAGCAAGCCTTTAAGCGGGCCTTCCAGCGCGGCCTCGCGCAGCACTCGGTTGACTTCGGCCGCACTGGTGTCGCGGGCGGTCTGCAGGGTGATGTCCAGGCACGAGACGTTGACGGTCGGTACACGTACCGCTTTGGCCTGGATTCGCCCGGCAAGTTCCGGAAGCAGGCGCTCGATGCCACGCGCCAGGCCAGTGGACACGGGGATCACCGACTGGAAGGCCGAACGCGTGCGGCGCAGGTCTTCGTGGTGATAGGCATCGATCACCGGCTGGTCGTTCATCGCCGAGTGGATGGTGGTGATCTGCACATATTCGATGCCAAACGCCTGGTCCAGCACACGCAGCAGCGGCACGCCGCAGTTGGTGGTGCACGAGGCGTTGGACACCAGGCGCTCGCTACCGGTTAGGCAGTCCTGGTTGATGCCGTAGACCACCGTGGCGTCAACGTCAGCCTCGCTGGCCATGGGCTGCGAGAACAGCACCCTTGGCGCCCCGGCTTCGAGGAAACGCTGGCCATCGGCACGGGTGTTATAGGCACCGGAACACTCCAGCACCAAGTCGATGCCCAGCGCAGCCCAGTCGATGCCTTCGGGGGTGGCACTGCGCATTACCTTCACGCAGTCGCCATTGATGTGCAGACAGTCGCCGTCGACCTTGACCTCGCCGGGAAAACGCCCGTGGGTGGAGTCGAAGCGTGTCAGGTATTCGAGGCTGGCCTGATCGGCCAGATCGTTCAGCGCGACGATCTCGAAACCGGCCTTTGCCCCCCGCTCGAACAGCGCGCGCAGGACACAGCGGCCGATACGGCCATAACCGTTGAGTGCAACTTTGTAGGGACGGTGGGGCATTCGGGGCTCACGAGACAGTTCAATTGTCGTCAGCCTGCGGAATTTGCGGTGTGGCATTCGCGGGCAAGCCCGCTCCCACAGGGTTTCATGCAACCTCTGTGGGAGCGGGCTTGCCCGCGAATGAAGGCGACACCGCCCGCAGATCTTTAAATCAGTCTTCCAGCAGCTCTTCGGCAGTACCGAGGATGTTCTCCAGGGTGAAGCCAAACTCTTCGAACAATGCCGAAGCCGGCGCCGACTCACCGTAGGTGGTCATGCCGATGATACGACCTTCCAGGCCGACGTACTTGTACCAGAAGTCGGCGTGGGCAGCTTCGATGGCGATGCGCGCACCGACTTCCAGCGGCAGCACGGACTGCTTGTAGGCAGCGTCCTGGGCATCGAACACGCTGGTGCACGGCATGGAAACCACGCGCACCTTGCGGCCTTGCTCGGTCAGCTTGTCGAAGGCCTGAACAGCCAGGCCCACTTCGGAACCGGTGGCGATCAGAATCAGTTCAGGCTCGCCGGCGCAGTCCTTGAGCACATAACCACCGCGGCTGATGTCGGCGATCTGCTGGGCATCGCGGTCCTGGTGCTGCAGGTTCTGGCGCGAGAAGATCAGCGCCGATGGGCCGTCCTTGCGCTCCAGGGCGCTTTTCCAGGACACAGCGGACTCCACCGCGTCGGCCGGGCGCCAGGTGTCCAGGTTCGGGGTGCTGCGCAGGCTGGTCAGCTGCTCGATCGGCTGGTGCGTCGGGCCGTCTTCGCCCAGACCGATGGAGTCGTGGGTGTACACGTGGATCACGCGCTGCTTCATCAGTGCCGACATGCGCACGGCGTTGCGGGCGTATTCCATGAACATCAGGAAGGTCGCGCCGTAAGGTACCAGGCCACCGTGCAGGGCAACGCCGTTCATGATGGCGGTCATGCCGAACTCGCGCACGCCGTAGAACACGTAGTTGCCGCTGGCGTCATTGGCTTCGACGCCCTTGCAACCTTTCCACAGGGTCAGGTTGGAGCCGGCCAGGTCCGCCGAACCGCCGAGGAACTCGGGCAGCAGCGGGCCGAAGGCGTTCAGGGCGTTCTGGCTGGCCTTGCGGCTGGCGATGGTTTCGCCTTTGGCAGCCACTTCGTTGATGTAGGCTTGGGCCTTTTCGCTGAAGTCGGCCGGCAGCTCGCCGCTGGCACGGCGCTTGAACTCGGCAGCCAGCTCCGGGTAGGCCTTGGCGTAGGCGTCGAAGCGCTGGTTCCACTCGGCTTCAACCTTGGCACCGGCGGCCTTGGCATCCCACTCGGCGTAGATGTCGGCCGGGATTTCGAACGGGCCGTGGTTCCAGTTCAGGGCCTGGCGGGTCAGGGCGATTTCGTCGTTGCCCAGCGGGGCACCGTGGCAGTCTTCCTTGCCCTGCTTGTTCGGCGAACCGAAACCGATGGTGGTTTTGCAGCAGATCAGGGTCGGGCGATCGCTCTTGCGGGCGGTCTCGATGGCCATCTTGATTTCTTCGGCATCGTGGCCGTCGACGTTGCGGATCACCTGCCAGTTGTAGGCTTCGAAGCGCGCCGGGGTGTTGTCGGTGAACCAGCCGTGCACTTCGCCGTCGATGGAGATGCCATTGTCATCGTAGAAGGCGATCAGCTTGTTCAGGCCCAGGGTGCCGGCCAGCGAGGCGACTTCATGGGAGATGCCTTCCATCATGCAGCCGTCGCCGAGGAACACATAGGTGTTGTGGTCGACGATATTGTGGCCGTCACGGTTGAACTGGGCAGCCAGCACTTTTTCGGCCAGGGCGAAGCCCACGGCGTTGGCGATACCCTGGCCGAGCGGGCCGGTGGTGGTTTCAACGCCTGGGGTGTAGCCGTATTCCGGGTGGCCCGGGGTGCGGCTGTGCAGTTGGCGGAAGCCTTTGATGTCATCGATGGTGACGTCGTAGCCGGTCAGGTGCAGCAGCGAGTAGATCAGCATCGAACCGTGGCCGTTGGACAGCACGAAGCGGTCACGGTCGGCGAAGCTCGGGTTGCTCGGGTTGTGCTTCAGGTAGTCGCGCCAAAGCACTTCGGCGATATCCGCCATGCCCATGGGGGCACCTGGGTGGCCGCTGTTGGCCTTTTGCACGGCATCCATGCTGAGGGCACGAATGGCGTTGGCACGTTCACGACGGCTGGGCATCGCTGATCTCCTAGGGGGCTTGAATAGGTGGTGTCACGAAAAAGGCGGCCATTTTCGCCCACTGGGGGCGCTTGGGGCAAACATTTAAGCGCCAAGCGCCAGCTTTAAGCCGCAACTGAAGAAGCAGAGCGCGACTCGGGGCGCCCCAAAGCGTGTAACTTGAGGCTTTCGGCTTGCAGCTCATCGCCAATATCAAAACTTTTTGATATTGGCCTTGCTAGGGCATCGATGCCTGTCTAGACTGCCGCCCCATGAATCTGCGTGCGCAATCGATCCCCGAGCAACGCGAAACATTGGCCGCCCTGTGCAAAGCCAGTGGCGATGCGTTGCGCCTGAACGTATTGCGCGCCTTGGCCAATGACTCGTTCGGTGTGCTGGAGCTGGCGCAGATCTTCGACATCGGCCAGTCGGGCATGAGCCATCACCTCAAGGTGCTGGCTCAGGCCGACCTCGTGGCAACCCGCCGCGAAGGCAACGCCATCTTCTACCGCCGTGCCCTGCCCGATGGCCTGCGCCTGGGTGGCCGGCTGCACGCGGCGCTGCTCGAAGAAGTCGACGACCTGGCCCTGCCGCCCGATGTGCAGGCGCGCATAGCCCATGTCCAGCAGCGCCGGGCGGCCACCAGCCAGGACTTCTTCCTGCGCGTGGAAGAGAAGTTCCGTGCCCAGCAGGACCTGATCGCCGGCCTTCCGCAGTACCGCGACAGCCTGCTGGCGCTGCTCGACAAACTGCATTTCGACCCGGCCGCCAGCGCGCTGGAAGTCGGCCCCGGCGACGGTGGCTTCCTGCCCGACCTGGCCCGGCGCTTCGCCCAGGTCACCGCCCTGGACAACAGCCCTACCATGCTCGAGCTTGCGCGCCAGGTGTGCCAGCGCGAAGGGCTCGACAACGTGAACCTGCAGTTGGCCGATGCACTGGGTGCAACGGATGTGGCCGCCGACTGCGTTGTGCTGAACATGGTGCTGCACCATTTCAGCGACCCGGCCCTGGCCTTGCGCCAGCTGGCCAAACGGGTGAAGGCAGGCGGCAGCCTGCTGGTCACCGAACTGTGCAGCCATGACCAGGGGTGGGCGCGCGAAGCCTGCGGCGACCTCTGGCTGGGCTTCGAACAGGACGACCTGGCGCGCTGGGCCAACGCTGCCGGGCTGGCCCATGCGGACAGCCTGTACGTGGGCTTGCGTAACGGTTTCCAGATCCAGGTCCGCCATTTTCAGCGGACGGCTGGCGACATACACCATCGGTAAATTTCAGGAACCTTCGAGATGAGCGAATACTCCCTTTTCACCTCCGAGTCCGTGTCCGAAGGGCATCCGGACAAGATCGCCGACCAGATTTCGGACGCAGTCCTTGATGCCATCATCGCTCAGGACAAATACGCCCGCGTAGCCTGCGAAACCCTGGTCAAGACCGGTGTCGCCATCATCGCCGGCGAAGTCACCACTTCGGCCTGGGTCGACCTGGAAGACCTGGTGCGCAAAGTCATCATCGACATCGGCTACAACAGCTCCGACGTCGGCTTCGACGGCGCCACCTGCGCCGTGATGAACATCATCGGCAAACAGTCGGTAGACATCGCCCAGGGCGTGGACCGCTCCAAGCCGGAAGACCAGGGCGCCGGTGACCAGGGCCTGATGTTCGGCTATGCCAGCAACGAAACCGAAGTCCTGATGCCTGCACCGATCTGCTTCTCGCACCGTCTGGTAGAACGCCAGGCCGAGGCGCGCAAGTCCGGCCTGCTGCCATGGCTGCGCCCGGATGCCAAGTCGCAGGTCACCTGCCGCTACGAGAACGGCAAAGTGGTCGGTATCGACGCCGTGGTGCTGTCGACCCAGCACAACCCGGAGGTTTCGCAGAAAGACTTGCAAGAAGCCGTGATGGAGCTGATCGTCAAGCACACCCTGCCGGCCGAACTGCTGCACAAAGGCACCCAGTACCACATCAACCCGACCGGCAACTTCATCATCGGTGGCCCGGTGGGTGACTGCGGCCTGACTGGCCGCAAGATCATCGTCGACTCTTACGGCGGCATGGCCCGTCACGGGGGTGGCGCGTTCTCCGGCAAGGACCCGTCCAAGGTCGACCGTTCCGCCGCCTACGCCGGCCGCTACGTGGCCAAGAACATCGTCGCCGCCGGCCTGGCCGAGCGTTGCGAGATCCAGGTGTCGTACGCCATTGGCGTGGCCCAGCCGACCTCCATCTCGATCAACACCTTCGGTACCGGCAAGGTCTCCGACGACAAGATCATCCAGCTGGTGCGCGAGTGCTTCGACCTGCGTCCGTACGCCATCACCACCATGCTCGACCTGCTGCACCCGATGTATCAGGAAACCGCTGCCTACGGCCACTTCGGCCGTACTCCGCAGCAGAAGACTGTCGGCGACGACACCTTCACCACCTTCACCTGGGAGCGCACCGACCGCGCCCAGTCGCTGCGTGACGCTGCCGGCCTGTAAGCTTCCTGCAGCGCCAGACGAAAGCCCCTGCCGAGCGATCGGCAGGGGCTTTTTTGTGCCTGTCACGGCATGTTCATCGCCCGTGAGATCGAGCGCCGCGCTCGTTTCTTGCTCCGCCTCGGGCTTGGAGACGAGCACCAGCGAAATATCACCTGACAACTGCACGCACCGCCCGCCCCGCCACCCGCCTACGCTAAGCGCTTCCCCGCCATGCAAGGATGCCAGGCCATGCCGTACCTGTTGTTGTTCGCCCTGCTATTTGTGCTGAACACCCCATTGGCCAGGGCTGCCTCATGCCCACACTGGAACCCGCAACAGGCCAAGGCCGAAGTTGCGCAACTGCGCGCCACGCTTGCCCGATGGGACGAGCACTACCATCGGCAGGGCATAGCCCTGGTGGCCGACGAACTGTACGACCAGAGCCGCGAGCGCCTGAACCACCTGCAGCAGTGCTTCGCGGTTGGCACCAGCCCCTCCCCCCTGGCCAGTGCTCGCGGCCCGGTCCCCCACCCCGTGCCGCATACCGGCGTCGACAAGCTGGCAGACCGCCAGGCCGTGGCGCGATGGATGGCCGGCAAGACCGGCGTGTGGGTACAGCCCAAGGTCGACGGCGTAGCCGTTTCCCTCACTTACCAACAGGGCCGATTGGTGCAGCTGACCAGCCGGGGGGACGGTGTACACGGCCATGACTGGAGCCGACACATCCCACAGCTCGGCGCTGTCACCCGGCAGTTGCCTGAGGCGGTCGACCTGCACTTGCAAGGTGAGCTGTATCTGCGCCTGGACGAACATGTGCAAGCCAAGGCAGGCAGCGCCAACGCCCGGGGTACCGTGGCAGGGCTGCTCGCACGCAAGCAACTGACTGGCGCACAAGGCAACGCTATCGGCCTGTTCGTATGGGGCTGGCCGCACGGCCCCGAGCAACAGGCCGAACGCCTCGCCCAGCTGGCACGACTGGGTTTTCCGGATAGCCAGCTTTACAGCATCGCCATCGATACGCTGGAGGATGCAGCACACTGGCGCGAGCACTGGTATCGCTCTGCTCTGCCCTTCGCCACCGACGGTGTGATCCTGCGCCAGGGCAGTCGGCCACCTGCCGAGCGCTGGCAGGCCAAGGCGCCCTACTGGATCGCGGCCTGGAAGTACCCCTATGCACAAGCCTTGGCCGAAGTACGCGACGTGCGCTTTCGGGTCGGCCGCACTGGCAGGGTCACGCCCGTTCTTCACCTGCAACCCGTTACCCTCGATGACCGGCGCATTACCCAAGTCAGCCTTGGGTCGCTGGCGCGCTGGCAACGCCTGGATATTCGCCCCGGCGATCAGGTGGCCGTCAGCCTTGCCGGGCTGACCATTCCCCGGCTCGAACACGTCGTGCACCGCGCTGTAGAGCGCCAACCGATAACCGCACCAGCACCCGACCAGCATCATGCCCACAGCTGTTGGCAGGCCAGCGAGGGCTGTGATGAGCAGTTCATTGCCCGCCTCACCTGGCTTGGCGGTAAACAGGGCCTGGCCTTGCCACGCACCGGGCCCGGCACATGGCGTCGGCTGGTCGAAGCTGGCTTGGTAACGTCCATGACCGACTGGCTGCAGCTCGATGCCGAGCGCCTGCAGCAGGCCCCCGGTATCAGCAGGCTCACTGCGGCACACCTGATGGGCAGTTTCGACGAAGCTCGCTCACGCCCATTCGATCAGTGGCTGCGCGCCCTTGGTATGCCCATTGGCAAGCATTTGCCACTGACTGGCGACTGGCAGGCGCTGGCCTCACGCAGTGCCGGGCAATGGCAAACCGTGCCCGGCATCGGCGCAAAACGCTCGCGCCAACTTGTGGAATTTTTCGCGGCCTCCGAGGTGCAAGCCATTGCCGCACAGTTGGCCGAAGCCGGCATAGAAGGTTTCCGGACCCCACCCCAGCGCATTGAGCAATGATTTTTTACCAAATAGTGCGTAGGAAAAACCCGAGACTCCGGCAGAAAACCTCACCAAGGGTTTCTAAATGGGCAAAACCAAGGCAGGATTTCCCCCAACTTTTGCTGCCCCGCCCCGTTAGGGAGGCTTTTCATGAAACGTATTTCGACTCTTTTCCTGCTCGCAACACTGGGCCTGGCCGCGGGCACTGCTCAGGCTGCCCAGCCGGATGCCGGCCTGACCGGTTGCGCCGCCAAGCGCAGCGCCATCGAAAACCAGCTGAAAATTGCCCGTGACCACGGCAACAGGGACCAGGTTGCAGGGCTGGAGGAAGCCCTGCGCGGTGTGGACAACTGCACCGACGCCAGCCTGCGCAAGGAACGTGAGCAGAAGGTGCTCGATGCGCGTCACGAAGTGGCGCAGCGGGAAAAGGACTTGAAGAAGGCAGAGAAGAAAGGCGACGCCGAGAAGATCAACAAGCGCAAGGACAAGCTGGCCGAGTCGCGTAAAGAGCTGCAGGAAGCGGTCGACGCTCTCGACCGCTAAGGCATCTGGCCGGCAAGCCTGGTCTTTGTGGAATTTGTACACGCCTCGAAGGTTTGCGCAAACAGCACAGCCATTCAATGATTACGAAATTCGCTATGACAGGCCTTGCACGCAGCCTCGACCTTGTCCATCGGTGCCTTCAGTTGCGCAGCATCCAGTGGCTGGTTGCGGGTGACATCGACCAGTTCGCCGGTGACGCCCTCAAGCTGCCGGGCCAGGTCATGGAACCGCGCCTGGCGCTCCCACACTTCGGCACGGGCGGCGCTGTCACCACCATCGCGCACCTGTGGAAAATGCTGCCACGGCTGATGCGACAGGCTGTCCAGCTTCAGCGCACCGTCGGCAAACTTCACCCCGTCGAACGGCAACCGGCCACGCAGCATGCCGCCGAGGTCCTCGCTGGTCTTGAGCATGTCCTTGAAGATCACCTTGCGTTTGCCCAGCGGCGAATTCGGGTCAACCCGGTCACAACCCGTCAGAGCCCCTCCCAGGGCAAGTGCTGCCAGCAGAACAACGGTCAATCGCTTCAACATCACGCTCACTTCGGCCTACGCAAATGGGCGGCCAGTATCGCTGCCCCTGGGCCAAACACCAATAGCCACATAAAAGACAGGGGCGAACCTTCATGTTCGCTCATGACAGGAATGCACACATGAAATCTGCCCTGCGCCACCTGGCCTGGACACTGCCGGTGCTGGCTTTGCTGGCCGGCTGCAACGGCGGCGAGAGCGCCAAGCCCGAGCCCCACGCTGTCGCCACCTATGCCCCGGCCACTTGGAAAGACTTGCCGGCCGTCAGCGATGAAGACCTGCTGGCAGGCTTTTATGCATGGCGCAACGGCTGCGAAAAACTCAAGCGCGACCCGGTGTGGGCCGCCACCTGCGAAGCGGCCGGCAGCGCGACAGCCAGCGCCGCCCAAGTGCGAACCTTCCTTGAACAGAACCTGCAGGTGTACGGCCTGCGCTCTGCAGAGAACAATGCCAACGGCCTGATTACCGGCTACTACGAGCCTGTCTACCCAGGCAGCCTGAGCCAATCGGCAACCAACCATGTGGCGGTCTACGGCATCCCTGATGACATGATCGTGGTCGACCTGGCCAGCGTGTACCCCGAACTGAAGGGCAAACGCCTGCGCGGCCGCCTGGAGGGGCGGGTACTCAAGCCCTACGACACGGCCGAAGTCATCAACCGTAACGGCGTCAAGGCACCGGTGCTGGCCTGGCTGACCGACCCGATGGACCTGCAATTCCTGCAGATCCAGGGTTCTGGCCGGGTGCAACTGGAGGACGGCCGTCAACTGCGCCTGGGCTACGCCGACCAGAACGGCCACCCCTATCGGCCGATCGGCCGCTGGCTGGTGGAGCAAGGTCAGCTGAAAAAAGAAGAAGTGAGCATGGGCGCCATTCATGCCTGGGCCCAGGCCAACCCGCAGCGCGTACCAGAGCTGCTGGCCAGCAACCCCAGCTACGTATTCTTCAGCACCCGCCCGGACAGTAACGAAGGCCCGCGCGGCTCGCTGAACGTAGCGCTTACCGCCGGCTACAGCGTGGCCATCGACCGCAAGGTGATTCCCCTGGGCAGCTTGTTGTGGCTGTCTACCACACGCCCGGACGGCACGCCGGTGGTACGACCGGTTGGCGCGCAGGACACCGGAGGGGCGATTACCGGCGAAGTGCGTGCCGACCTGTTCTGGGGCACCGGGCCGGAAGCCGGCGAACTGGCCGGGAACATGAAGCAGCAAGGGCAGATCTGGATGCTGTGGCCCAAGGGCCAGCCACTGCCTGAGGTACCCAAGGTACCTTGATCGTTGTGGCTATCTTCGCGAGGGGCTGCCCGCGAAGATGGCCAGCCGGTTTCAGATGGAAACCACGAAGAACGACACGATCAGTGCCAGGCTGGCAAACCACACCAGCGACCGCAAGGCAGCCCAGTCGGCCAGGTAGCAGATGATGTAAAGCAAGCGGCTGGTGATATACATCACCCCCAGCACATCCTGGGTCACCTGCTCGGCATTGCCCACGATATCCGCCACAAGCACCGCCGCAGCAAATGCCGGAAACGCTTCGTAGCCATTCTGCTGCGCTGCATGAGCACGCCGCGGCAGGCCCGACAAGGTATCGAGAAAGGCTCGCGGATCGTGATTGTCCTTGAGGCCGAAACGGCCACTGCTCGCCTTGGCGATCAAGGCACAAAGCGGGTTCAACAGCAGCGCAATCAGGATGCACCACAGGGCAACAGTCATGGACAGGACTCCTTGTTCAGTCTTCAGTTCAAAGCTTCATTACCAGCATGCCGGCCAACACCAGCCCGCAAGCTAGGAGTCTTGGCCCGCCAAAAGGTTCTTTGAGGTAGCGCATGCCCAGCAGCACCACCAGGATCACGCTCAACTCCCGCAGTGCCGCCGCTTCGGCCACTGACCCCAGGTGCATGGCCCACAGCACCAGGGCATAGCTGAACAATACGCAGAACCCTACCGCCAAGCCAAGGCGCCATTGGGTTCGCCAGAACAGTACGAAGGGCGCCCGCCGCGCTACGCCCGCCAACAACGGGAATTGCCAGGCGCTGAGCAGGGTCAGCCAGACCAGGTAATCCCACGGCTTGCCCCACAGGCGCACGGCCTGGCCGTCGAACCAGGTGTAGCAACCAATGCACAGGCCAATCAAGGCAACTACCGGCAGCATCGACCATGGCAGCCGGTCACCGCCGCCGCCCTGCCACAACAGGCAGGCCATGCCACAGGGGATCAACAGGATACCGATGATCTGCTGCTGGCTCAGCGATTCCCCGGCAAAGGCCAGGGTCAGCCCCAGCACCACCAGCGGTGACAGCCCGCGCATCAGAGGATAGACCAGCCCCAGGTCGCCCACGCGGTAGGCCTTGATCAGCAGGTAGCGGTACAACTGCTCAGCCAGTGCCGAGGCTACCAACCAGGGCCAGATTTCAGCAGGCGGAACATCGACAAAGGGCACCGCCAGCACCGCGAAGGCCAGCGCTACCGTGTCCATGCTGGCAATTACCAGCAAGCGCTCGCCACTGAATTTGATCAAGGTATTCCAGGTTGCATGCAGCAGGGCGGCAACCAGCACCAGAGATGTTGCCAACACGCCTTCTTATCCTTATGGCTTTTCATGGCTGTGAATATATAGCGTTCAGGGGGGCTTTGTGGGAGCGGGCATGCCCGCGAAGAATGCAACTCGGTGTATGGCACCGGCTTTGCCGGTGTTCGCGGGCACGCCCGCTCCCACAGGGTAACCAGTGCAGACTGTCACGGGAACGATTTGGACTAATTCGGTCAAACCCTGTGCCCCGAACCCCGTGCCAGGTCATCAAAGAACTGCCCGAGTCACTCGGGTAACGACTTGGAAGCCACTGTTACAGGATTCGGGATGCTTGAATTAGTTGCCGCTTTTATCTGCCTCACCACACTTCTGACCTATGTGAACTACCGCTTCATCGGCCTGCCCCCCGCTATCGGCGTGATGGTTACGGCGCTGTTGTTTTCCCTGATATTGCAAGGCCTGAGCCTTGTCGGCTTCCCCGGCCTGGAAGAGCGCGTCGAAGGGCTGATGAACCAGATCGATTTCAACGATCTGCTCATGCACTGGATGCTGGCGTTCCTGCTGTTTGCCGGCGCCCTGCACGTCAACCTCAGCGACCTGCGCAGCTACCGCTGGCCGATCGGCCTGCTGGCCACCTTGGGCGTGCTGATCGCCACCGTGGTCATCGGCTACCTGGCGCATTGGGTGTTTGCCCTGTTCGGCTGGCAGGTGCCCCTGATCTACTGCCTGCTGTTCGGTGCACTGATCTCACCGACCGACCCGATTGCAGTGCTTGGCGCGCTGCGTACTGCCAATGCGCCCAAACCGCTTAAAACCACCATCGTCGGCGAGTCACTGTTCAACGACGGCACGGCAGTCGTGGTATTCACCGTGTTGCTGGGCATCATCCAGCTGGGTGAAACACCGAGCATGGCCGACACGGCGATCCTGTTCGCCCGCGAGGCCATTGGCGGTGTGGTGTTCGGTGGCCTGATCGGCTACGCCACCTACCGCATGATCAAGAGTGTCGAGCAGTATCAGGTGGAGGTCATGCTGACCCTGGCGCTGGTAATCGGTGGTTCGGCGATGTGCTACGAGCTGCATGTGTCGGCACCGATCGCCATGGTGGTGGCAGGCCTGATCATCGGCAACCTGGGGCGCAACCTGGCGATGAATGACATGACCCGCCGTTACATGGATGGTTTCTGGGAGCTGATCGACGACATGCTCAATGCCCTGCTGTTCGCATTGATCGGCCTGGAGCTGTTGCTGCTGCCGTTCAACTGGATGCACCTGGCGGCCGGCGGCGTGCTGGCGCTGGCAGTGCTGCTGTCGCGCCTGTTGACGGTGGCCCCGGCGATCGTACTGCTGCGGCGCTGGCGCCCGGTGCCCAAAGGCACGGTGCGGGTGCTGACCTGGGGCGGCCTGCGCGGTGGCGTGTCGGTGGCACTTGCGCTGTCGCTACCGCTGGGCGATGAACGGGACCTGCTGCTGTCGATCACCTACATCGTGGTGTTGTCGTCGATTCTGGTGCAGGGGTTGAGCATTGGGCGGGTGGTGCGCAAGGTCAGCGCCCAGCCTTGAGAATGCCGGGGCCGCTTTGCGGCCCATTCGCGGGTGAACCCGCTCCTACGGGGGCGCGTACCCCTGTAGGAGCGGGTTCACCCGCGAAGAGGCCGGCACAGGCAACCAGGGTCTATTCGACTGCCGAATCCGGGAACTGGTCCTGCACGTACTTGATCTCGGTGCGCCCATGGGCTGCCGGCAAGCCATCCTCGCCCAGGTTGACGAACACCATCTTGTCGACAGTCAGAATGCTCTTGCGGGTGATCTTGTTACGCACTTCGCACTTGAGGGTGATCGAGGTGCGGCCGAACGCGGTAGCGGTGATGCCCAGCTCGATGATGTCACCCTGACGCGAAGCGCTGACGAAGTTGATTTCCGACATGTACTTGGTCACCACACGCTGGTTGCCCAGCTGGACGATGGCGTAAATTGCCGCCTCCTCATCGATCCAGCGCAACAGGCTGCCACCGAACAGGGTGCCATTGGGGTTGAGGTCTTCGGGTTTAACCCACTTGCGGGTGTGAAAGTTCATCTGTACTCCTGACCTGCTTGGCTAACGTGTAGCAATGATGGCAGAGCGGCTGCCTTCGCTCCATTGAACATCGACTATCGTCGCGATTAATCGACGGAAAACCTTGGGCAAGCCGGCAGGGGCAGCTATAATCTGCGCCGTTTTACATGGTTGCCCACAGCGGTGCCATGCCCGCCACCTGTCCGAGGGGCGCTGCAGCAGGCTAGGCCTGTCAGGCTCGGATGGGGCGTTGCTCGCTCCCGCGAGCGCTTAACGCACAACGGCGCCCATTCGCACATTACGAATGGAGGCTCTCATGAGCGCTGCAAACATGCCTGCTGGTTTTACCGATTACAAAGTCGCCGACATCTCCCTGGCCGCCTGGGGCCGTCGCGAAACCATCATTGCCGAATCGGAAATGCCTGCGCTGATGGGCCTGCGTCGCAAGTACCTGGCCGAGCAACCGCTCAAGGGTGCGAAGATCCTGGGCTGCATCCACATGACCATCCAGACCGCCGTGCTGATCGAAACCCTGGTTGCCCTGGGTGCCGAAGTGCGCTGGTCGTCCTGCAACATCTTCTCGACTCAAGACCAGGCCGCCGCCTCGATCGCCGCCGCCGGTATCCCGGTGTTCGCCTGGAAAGGTGAAACCGAAGAAGAGTACGAGTGGTGCCTGGAGCAGACCATCCTGAAAGATGGCCAGCCATGGGACGCCAACATGATCCTCGACGACGGTGGTGACCTGACCGAACTGCTGCACAAGAAGTACCCGCAGGTACTGGACCGCGTGCACGGCGTGACCGAAGAGACCACCACCGGCGTACACCGCCTGCTCGACATGCTGGCCAAGGGCGAGCTGAAAGTCCCGGCGATCAACGTCAACGACTCGGTCACCAAGAGCAAGAACGACAACAAGTACGGCTGCCGTCACAGCCTGAACGATGCCATCAAGCGTGGTACCGACCACCTGCTGTCGGGCAAGCAGGCCCTGGTGATCGGCTACGGTGACGTGGGCAAGGGCTCGGCCCAGTCCCTGCGTCAGGAAGGCATGATCGTCAAGGTCTCCGAAATTGACCCGATCTGCGCCATGCAGGCCTGCATGGACGGCTTCGAGCTGGTCTCGCCGTTCATCGACGGTATCAACGATGGCACCGAAGCCAGCATCGACAAGGCCCTGCTGGGCAAGATCGACCTGATCGTGACCACCACCGGTAACGTCAACGTCTGCGACGCCAACATGCTCAAGGCCCTGAAAAAGCGTGCCGTAGTCTGCAACATCGGCCACTTCGACAACGAGATCGACACCGCCTTCATGCGCAAGAACTGGGCCTGGGAAGAGGTCAAGCCGCAGGTTCACAAGATCCACCGTACCGGCGCTGGCAGCTTCGACCCGCAGAACGACGACTACCTGATCCTGCTGGCCGAAGGCCGCCTGGTCAACCTGGGCAACGCCACTGGCCACCCAAGCCGCATCATGGACGGCTCGTTCGCCAACCAGGTTCTGGCACAGATCTTCCTGTTCGAGCAGAAGTTCGCTGACCTGCCGGCCGAAAAGAAAGCCGAGCGCCTGACCGTTGAAGTGCTGCCGAAGAAACTCGACGAAGAAGTGGCCCTGGAAATGGTCCGCGGCTTCGGCGGCGTGGTCACCCAGCTGACCAAGCAGCAAGCCGACTACATCGGCGTGACCGTCGAAGGCCCGTTCAAGCCGCACGCCTACCGCTACTAAGCGGCAAGCATGAAGCTGCAAGTGGCAGGCAAAGGCATACCGTGCCGTTGCCACTTGCAGCTCCGGAAACACAGATCTTGAACGACGCCCAAGCCAGCCCGGCCATCACCGATCTGGCTTTTACTTGCAGCTTGCCGCCAGACGCTTGTTGCCAGAGGAACGCCTGATGTCACAAGAACGCCGCTACAGTTTCGAGTTCTTCCCGACCAAGACCGATGCCGGTCACGAAAAGCTGATGGGCGTCGCCCGCCAGCTGGCCACCTATAACCCGGACTTCTTCTCCTGCACCTACGGTGCCGGTGGCTCGACCCGCGACCGCACGCTCAATACCGTGCTGCAGCTGGAAAGCGAAGTGAAGATACCTGCCGCGCCGCACCTGTCGTGCGTGGGCGACACCAAGGCCGAATTGCGTGCCCTGCTGGCCGAGTACAAGGCAGCCGGCATCAAACGCATTGTCGCGCTGCGTGGTGACCTGCCGTCGGGCATGGGCATGGCCAGTGGTGAACTGCGCTATGCCAGTGACCTGGTCGAGTTCATCCGCCAGGAGACCGCTGATCACTTCCACCTGGAAGTGGCTGCCTACCCGGAAATGCACCCGCAGGCGCGCAACTTCGAGTCGGATCTGGCCAACTTTGTGCACAAGGTCAAGGCCGGTGCCGACAGCGCCATCACCCAGTACTTCTTCAACGCCGACAGCTACTTCTACTTCGTCGAGCGTGCACAGAAGCTGGGCGTGGAGATTCCGGTGGTACCGGGCATCATGCCGATCACCAACTACAGCAAGCTGGCCCGCTTCTCCGATGCCTGTGGCGCCGAGATCCCGCGCTGGATCCGCAAGCAGCTGGAAGCCTATGCCGACGACACCGCCAGCATCCAGGCGTTCGGCGAAGAAGTGATTACCCGCATGTGCGAACAGCTGTTGCAAGGCGGCGCGCCGGGCCTGCACTTCTATACCTTGAACCAGGCCGAACCGAGCCTGGCGATCTGGAACAACCTGAAGCTGCCGCGCTGAAATCTTTTGGCAAAGTCTGCTTAAGAAATGATTAAGGCTTTGGTCATAGACTAAAGCCTTATTCATTTTCGGGTTAAACAGGTCTTGCCTGCCATGCAGCACACCCAACCTTCGCGCCCACAGCTTGTATACCTGGCTTTTGGCCCGGCAACCTACCATCAGGAAGCCTGCTTCAGCATCGTCAGCGCCCTCGCCCAGCTAGGCAGCGCAGCCGGCGAGGCCATGGACATCCAGGTCTACACCGACAATGCGCAGCCCTACGCCAGGCTGCCCGTCACCGTCCACCTGCTGGACGAGGCCACGCGTCAGGCATGGAATGCCCCGCACGGTTATCACTTTCGCAGCAAGCATGTGCTGTTGCGCCAGGTACTGCAGCAACACCCGCTGGCAGTGCTGATCGACACCGACACCTTCTTCCGCACTTCGCCGTTGCATCTGTTCGCCCGCGTGGCGCCCAACCGCCTGTTGTGCAACGCCATCGGCACGCGCTACGGCGCTGACCAGAAGTGCCTGTTGTACAAGAACCTGCTGGCCATTCTCGAGTCCCGGGGACTGGCCGACTGCCAGATGCCGCTCGTCAATTCCGGCGTTATCGGCCTCACTGCCGAGAACTGCGACACCCTGGACCGCTCCATCGCCATGATGGACGAATTCTACCCCTTGGCTCGGGAGGCCTATACCCTTGAGGAGTTCTGCCTGGCAGTAGCGGCCTACCGCAACCTGGAGCTGGCCGAGTGTACCGATGTCATTCATCACTACTGGAGCCGGAAGGCGCAGTTCCGCGCCAAGATCCAGGCCTGGCTGCGCAAGCACGAGCACGACCCACTCAGCCCCTCGGCCTTGGCCGACGTTGCGCTGGTCAACGACCAACTGCCGCGGCCACCCACTCTGCACCGCCTGGGTTACAAGGCGTTGAGCCTGACCCTGCCCAGTCACGAGCGCCAGTTCGCCCGCGAATTGCTCTATGGCTGCTACCCCTACCCCAATGAGTTCGATCGCGCCTGTGCGTCTGCCTGGTGGGACAAAGCCCTGGAAAACCTCAATGACCGCTACGGCCACGTGGAGCCCGAGCGGCTGCGTCAGTGCCTGCGCCATCCGGGGCTACGGCTATCGCTGGGCGAGCGGCGCAAGGATATCGAGGCGCATCTGCTGCGATCCACCCAAGCCTGATGTGCCCGCAAAACTCATTGCCTTGCGCGGTCTTGTGGGAGCGGGCGTGCCCGCGAAGAGAGCAACCCGATCGTTGACACCGGCTTCGCCGGTGTTCGCGGGCACGCCCGCTCCCACATCGATAATGCATGCCTTTACCGTACACCGGCCGAGCGCGTAATCTCCGGCCATGCCACATATCGCCCGTCTGTTCTGGATCCTGCTGCTCGTTTGCCTGAGCCCGTTGGCTCTGGGCGAACGCTTGCGCCTGGTAACCGACGACTGGGCACCTTATGTGTTTCAGCACAACGGCCAACCGCGCGGCATCGACTATGAAGTCGCCAGCCAGGTCTTCGCACGCCTCGGCGTCGAGGTGGAGTGGCAATTCCTGCCTTGGAAGCGCTGCTTGGCGATGGCTGAGCAGGGCCTGGCCGATGGCATTCTCGACATCTTCCAGACGGACGCGCGCCAACCCTACATGGTGTATGGCTCCGAACCCATGTCGGAGGTCGAATTCGTCCTGTTCCAAAGCCGCTCGCGCCGCCATGCCGTCACCCACCTGGACGACCTCGCCGGCCTCACCGTCGGCACATCGCCCGGCTACGCCTACGGTAAAGCGTTCACCGAGGCCCCACACTTCAAGCGCGAAGCCGCACCCACCCACGAAGCCAACTTCGGCAAGCTGGTGCTGGGCCGTATCGACCTGGCGATCACCGACCGCAGGGTCGGGCATTACCTGCTCCGCCAGCTCGGCCTGCAACAGCAAGTCGAAGAACTGCCGCTGGTAGTCAGCCGCCAGGCGCAGTATTTGGGCCTGGTGCGCAAGCCTGGGCGCGAGGCACTGGCCGTGGCCTTTGCCGAAGAGCTGCAGCGGTTCAAGCAGGAACCGGCCTATGCAGCGATCAGCAACCGTTATACAAGCGACACTGGAAACATTCTCAACGCCGTTGAGCAGCAGGAAAGCAGCACAGCGCGATAGCTCTGTTATACTCGGGCCTTCCCGCCCGGCTCACGCCCGGACGCTCGGCCTCGCAACAGGCATCCCGATCGGTACCGACGCCCCTTCGCGTCCAGCCTCCGTTTCCCGGATGTGCAGTGAAAGCCCAGCTGGACCGGACGCGATCGCATTTCATCGATGCCCGTCGCGCCAGGCAGAACATCCCAACGGGCCCAGCCCACACGAGAACAGGATCGCCCATGTCCTTTGCTTCCCTCGGTCTCTCCGAGGCTCTTGTCCGCGCTATCGAGGCTGCGGGCTACACCCAGCCGACCCCCGTGCAACAGCGGGCTATTCCCGCCGTGTTGCAAGGCCGCGACCTGATGGTTGCCGCACAGACAGGTACGGGTAAAACCGGCGGCTTCGCCCTGCCGATTCTCGAGCGCCTGTTCCCGGCCGGCCATCCCGACAAATCGCAGCGCCACGGCCCACGCCAGCCTCGCGTGCTGGTCCTGACACCGACCCGCGAACTGGCAGCCCAGGTGCATGACAGTTTCAAGGTCTATGCCCGTGACCTGCCACTGGTCAGCGCCTGCATCTTCGGCGGCGTTGGCATGAACCCGCAGATCCAGGCCATTGCCAAAGGCGTTGATGTGCTGGTCGCCTGCCCAGGCCGCCTGCTCGACCTGGCCGGCCAAGGCAAGGTCGACCTGGCCCACGTGGAAATCCTGGTACTTGATGAAGCCGATCGCATGCTCGACATGGGCTTCATCCACGACGTCAAGAAGGTCCTCGCCCGCCTGCCGGCCAAGCGCCAGAACCTGCTCTTCTCGGCCACCTTCTCCAAGGACATCACCGACCTCGCCGACAAGCTCCTGCACAACCCGGAGCGTATCGAGGTCACCCCGCCGAACACCACCGTCGAGCGTATCGAGCAGCGGGTGTATCGCCTGCCTGCCAGCCACAAGCGTGCCCTGCTGGCGCACTTGATCACCTTGGGCGCCTGGGAACAGGTGTTGGTGTTCACCCGAACCAAGCATGGCGCCAACCGCCTGGCCGAGTACCTGGAAAAGCAAGGCCTGACCGCCGCCGCGATCCACGGCAACAAGAGCCAGAACGCCCGCACCAAGGCTTTGGCCGACTTCAAGGCCAACAGCGTGCGCGTACTGGTCGCCACCGACATCGCTGCCCGCGGCCTGGACATCGACCAGTTGCCCCACGTTGTCAACTTCGAGCTGCCGAATGTCGAGGAGGACTACGTCCACCGCATTGGCCGTACCGGCCGTGCCGGTCGTTCGGGCGAAGCAATTTCCCTGGTCGCACCAGATGAAGAAAAGCTGCTCAAGAGCATCGAGCGGGTGACCAAGCAGCGCATCGCGGATGGCGACCTGATGGGCTTCGACGCCAGCCAGGTAGAAGCCGAGAAGCCTGAAGCACGCGAGCGCCCGCAGAACAACGGCCGCGGCGGCCGCAACCAGCAAGCCCGTGGCGAAGGTGCTAAAGACAGCAACGGCGGCCGCAAGGACAAAGGCAAGGACAAAGGCAAAGCCAGGCAGCAAGCTGCGGCCAAGCCGGACGACAAGGAAAAGAGCGGCGACAAGCAGCAACCGCGCAAGCCGCGTGACAAGAAACCACGCCCGCAGCAGGCCAGCAGTAATAGCGTTCCGAAGCCGCCGGCAGACCGCGACCCGGAAGAATTCCTGGACGACGAGCTCGATAACTTCGGTAACCGCGCCGACTATGTCAGTCCGTACCAAGGCAAGAACCAGGGCCGCAACCGCCGCCCGGGTGGTGCTGGCCAAGGTCAGGGGCAAGGCAATGGCCAACGCAGCAACGCTGGCGGCCAGGGCCAAGCCCGCAATGGCGGCCAGCCACGCAGTGGTGGCGGAGAAAAACGCCCGCCCCGCGCCAACAACGGTGGCGGTGCCCGTCGTGATGGCGGCGGTGGCCGTGGTCGCCCTGCGCGTGACGATGCTGCCCGGCAAGAGCCGGCCGTGCGCAACCCGCGTCAGCCGGAAAAACAGCCAGTGATCATTCGCAAGGAGTCCAAGCTGGACCGTTTCCCGACGCCTGAGCAACTGGATGACCTGCCAAGCCGCCCACGCGGTGAGCGCCCGGCGCTGCTGACCCGCAAGGGCTGATAGAAGTACCGAGGGGGCTGCTTCGCAGCCCTATCACGACACAAGGCCGCGCCTGCAGAGAATTTCTTGATCTCTGCAGGCGCGGCCTTGTGTCGTGATAGGGCCGCAAAGCGGCCCCCTCGGTTTTCAGCTGGCAGAAATTACTTCTGCTTCACACCTTCGACACTGATATCCAGGTCCAGGGTCTGCGAGGTAGCACCTGGGCCTTTGATGCCGAAGTCGTTCAGGTTCAGCGTCGTGGTGGCGTTGAAGCCTGCGCGCTCACCACCCCATGGGTCCTTGCCTTCACCGTTGAAGGTAGCCTTGAACGTCACCGGTTTGGTGACACCGTGCATGGTCAGGTCGCCAGTCACGTCAGCCGTCTTGTCGCCAGTCGACTTGACGCTGGTGGAGACGAATTTGGCGTCCGGGTACTTCTTCACGTCGAGGAAATCGGCGCTGGCGATGTGCTTGTCACGCTCGGCGTGGTTCGACCACAGGCTGGCAGTTTTCAAGTCGACGCTGATCTTGCTGGCTTCAGGCTTGGCACTGTCCCAGGTGAAGCTGCCGTCGAAATCCTTGAAAGTACCGTGGATGAAGCTGTAGCCCAGGTGGCTGATTTTCCAGTCAACGAACGCGTGCTGGCCTTCCTTGTCGATCTTGTACTCGGCAGCCATGGCCTGGCCAGCAGAGAGCAGAGCGGTACCGAGCGCCAGAGCGGCAAAAGTCTTTTTCAACATCCTGTTCCTTCCTGTGTAATTGAGGTTGAGAGTCAAGCTTTGCGGCCCAGCATGCGAGTCAGGGTCGCGTCACGGTCGATGAAATGATGCTTGAGCGCGGCAAGGGCATGCAGCACGGCAAAAATCACCAGCCCCCAAGCCAGCCACAAATGAACCACACCCGCCACATCTGCCTGGTCAGGCAGGTCGCTGATCAGTGCCGGCACTTCGAACAGGCCGAACACCGGAATGCCGACGCCGTCGGCGGTGGAAATCAGGTAACCGGCAACCATCACCGCAAACAGCCCAAGGTACAGGGCCAGGTGGCCCAGCTTGGCCGCCAGGCGTGTGACCGCACCATGGTTGGTTGGTGCCGGTGGTGGCGGGCTGATGAAACGCCAGACTACCCGCAGCAGCATCACCGCCAGCAGCACCAGGCCGATGCTCTTGTGCAGGTCCGGGCCAGCTTTGCGCCAAGGGCTGTAGTAGTCGAGGCCGACCATCCACAAGCCCAGGCCGAACAGGCCGAAAACTGCCAGCGCCACGCCCCAGTGCAGGATGATGCTGACCACGCCGTAGCGAGAAGGTGAATTGCGCAGTTGCATGTTGCGTGTTTCCCCGTGAAAGCTATGCACAGACTAACGCGTAACGTATCGAAGAAAAGCGGAAAAAATTGCTTCGGATTATCGAGGAATCCGATATTTATTGTGTTAGCTGACCATTAAGAAAACATTAACGATAGTAGGAGAGTTGGGGTTGCAGTGCCGGCCCTCAGGCGAACAGGCCGGCACTGTCGATCGATCAGCCCGCCTTGGCCTGGGTATTGGTTACAGCCTTCTTCGCAGGCTCCGACTTGGCTGTCGCCTTCTTCGTCTCGGCAGGCTTGTGGGCTGGCTTGTGCGCGGGCGCATGCTTGGCGGGAGCGGCTTTGGTTGCCGCAGGCTTGGCAGCCGTTTCCTTGGCCACAGGCGCAGGTGCTGCAGGAGCCGGAGCTGCCTGTGGAGCGGGCGCAGGTGCAGGCGCCACTTCCTCAGCCTTGGCAATTGGCTCAACCTTCGCCTCTGGCGCTTGCGCCCCGCCAAACAGGCGCTTGAAGAAGCCTGGCTTGTCCTGCGTGTCCTGCTTGGCCTCTTCGGCCTGCTTAGGCTCAGCTTTGGCCGGCGCCTTGTCAGCTTTGTCGCCCTTGTCGGACGAACCGCCGAACATATTGGAGAAGAAGCCGCCCTTGCTCTCCTTGGCGGCCGCCGCACCTGCCGCCGCCGCAACCGGCAGCGCCTTGGCCGGGTCGAACGACTTGCCGGCCAACAGGTCCTGTGCCTGGCTGGCCGCACGCTGGCCACTGCGCAGGGCGCCTTCCAGGGTGCCCGGGTACAGGGCATCCGTGTGCTCACCGGCAAAGGTCATGCGCTGCACCGGACGTTCCCACAGGCGCCAGTATTTACTGATCTGCCCTGGGCCGTAGGCCAGGTAGGCACCACCCGTGCCAGCATCAGCACTGTATCGCTTGACCTCGTAACCGGTGAACGCGCCACGGGCTTGGGGGTAGAACGCATGCAGACGGATCAGCACCTGGTCGACCATCTGCTTTTCACCAAAGGCCTGCAGCAGGCGTGCGTTGTCGCCGGACAGGTTGATCACCACATTGGCACCACCCTTGAGCGCCGGCTCGACCCACAGCATGCCGAGGCCGGCGTTACTGTAGATTTCGCCCGACATGCGTGCACGGCTTTCCCATACGGGTTTCTTGAACTTGAGCATGATCTGGTCGCGCCAACCATAGTTGGTGCCCTTGAGCGCCGCCAGGTGCTGGCTGTCCAGGCCAGGGGTCATCTGAATCTTGGCCAGCGCGCGCAGGGGCACAGCCATGACCAGATAGTCCGCCTTGTAGCCGACGCTGCCGACTTTTACCGTGACACCATCCTTGTCCTGGACAATGGCGGTAACCGGCGAGTTGGTCTTGATGGTTTTCAGCTGCTTGACGAAAGCCTGGGCCAGCACCGGGCTGCCACCGGGCAGGCGCGCAGCGCGCAGGTCGCGGTCGCTGACGCCGCGGTAGACGCGGTTCTGCTGGGCGAAGTACAGCAGCGACAGGCGCGACGGTTCATCGTAACGGGTGCGGATCTGCTGATTGATCAACTGACGGGCGGTGGCCGGCAGTTGCAGTTTGTCCAGCCAGGTGGATACGTTGATCTGGTCGAGGGCGAACAGCGTGCTGGTTGCCTGCGGGTTCAGCGGGTCATCGATCGAGCGGGCCAGGTCATCGAGGGTTTTCTCGTAACGCTTGAGCGCCTCGGCAGTGGCCGGTTGCTTGGTGGCCAGGTCGCTGGCGCTGAAGTACTCGCCGTCGATCAGGTAACCCGGGGTACGCACGAACTCGGGCGCCGACAGTGTTTCAAGCTTGAAACGGTCGAGGTACTGGTTGAGCACCGGCTGTGCCTTGGCGTTGCCGATCCACTCGCTGGTGGCCAGGCCCGAACGCCCGCCCATGCCCGCCTTGGCCTCCAGCAGGGTCACCTGCCAGCCTTTGTTCTGCAGCTCGTAGGCTGCCGTCAGGCCTGCCAGGCCACCCCCCACGACAATCGCCGTGGGCGTCTTGTCTTTTGCCAGCGCAGCGCCGCTGGACACACCAATCAATACCAACGCGCACAGGCGCACCCAAGCAGCAGCCATGTCGGCGAACTCCGAGTCAGAGGTTACAGAAACGGGGAGAGGCAGGAATGCCCCAGGAAGATGCGTTAAGAATACGTCAGGTCCGAGCACCCTGCCAGCGCAGTGACATCAAGTCCTTTTGGCAGCTCATATTTTTGTCGGTAGCTATGCCACACAGTAGCAGGGACCTCTGCATGAGCCTGGTGACTTCGCGCAGCCTCAGGCCTGAGCCTTCACTCCGGCAACACATCCTGCAGGGCTTTGCTCTGTGCATGGCAGCAGGCTCGAATGGACCGGCACCCACCGCCATTGAACGGCAGCGGTTGTCCTGCCCTGCGGCATTGCTTAGGCTTACGCGGTCGAACCACGCCGCAAAGCCAGGAGAAGTGCCCATGGGCCTCAATGATCAGTGGATGCAACGCGACCTCAAGGTCCTGTGGCACCCCTGTACCCAGATGAAAGACCACGAGCAGCTGCCGCTGATCCCGATCAAGCGCGGCGAAGGCGTGTGGCTGGAAGACTTCGAGGGCAAACGCTATCTGGATGCGGTGAGCAGTTGGTGGGTCAACGTCTTCGGCCATGCCAACCCGCGCATCAACCAGCGCATCAAGGACCAGGTCGACCAGCTCGAGCACGTGATCCTGGCCGGTTTCAGTCATCAGCCAGTGATCGAGCTGTCCGAGCGCCTGGTCGCCATGACCCCGGCCGGTCTCGACCGGGTGTTCTATGCCGACAATGGCTCGTCGTGCATCGAGGTGGCGCTGAAGATGAGCTTCCACTACTGGCAGAACATCGGCAAACCGGACAAGAAGCGCTTCGTCACCCTGACCAACAGCTATCACGGCGAAACCATTGCCGCCATGTCGGTGGGTGATGTGCCGCTGTTCACCGAAACCTACAAGGCGCTGCTGCTCGACACTCTCAAGGTGCCAAGCCCTGACTGCTACCTGCGCCCCGAGGGCATGAGCTGGGAGGAGCACTCGCGCAACATGTTCCAGGCCATGGAGCAGACCCTGGCCGAACACCACGCCTCGATCAGCGCCGTGATCGTCGAGCCGCTGATCCAGGGTGCCGGTGGCATGCGCATGTACCACCCGGTGTACCTCAAGTTGTTGCGCGAGGCCTGCGACCGTTACGACGTGCACCTTATCCACGACGAGATCGCCGTGGGCTTCGGCCGCACCGGCACGATGTTCGCCTGCGAGCAAGCCGGCATCCGCCCGGATTTCCTGTGCCTGTCCAAGGCCCTGACCGGCGGCTACCTGCCGCTGGCCGCCTGCCTGACCACCGACAAGGTGTACCAGGCGTTCTACGACGACTACCCGACACTGCGCGCGTTCCTGCACTCGCACAGCTACACCGGCAACCCGCTGGCGTGCGCTGCAGCGCTGGCGACCCTGGATATCTTCGAGCAGGACAACGTGATCGAGGCCAACAAGGTCCTGGCCACGCGCATGGCCACAGCCACTGCACATTTGGCCGATCATGCTCATGTTGCCGAAATACGCCAGACTGGCATGGCCCTGGCCATCGAAATGGTTCAAGACAAGGCAGGCAAGGTTGCCTACCCATGGCAGGAGCGCCGTGGCCTGAAGGTGTTCGAGCACGCCCTGACCCGCGGCGCCCTGCTGCGACCGCTGGGCAGCGTGGTGTACTTCCTGCCGCCGTACGTGATCACCCCCGAGCAGATCGACTTCCTTGCCGAAGTGGCCAGCGAAGGCATCGATATCGCCACCCGCGACAGCGTCAGTGTCGCAGTGCCGGCCAACTTCCACCCCGACTTCCGCGACCCGGGCTAGGCCCGGCAATTCGCCACACCACTTTTCCTGTGGGAGCGGGCGAGCCCGCGAACAAGGGCGAAGCCCTTGCCAGGCACCGCGGCGCCTGATTCGCGGGCACGCCCGCTCCCACAGGGGATCTGCGTCTCTCTATTTACCGAGCAAACCCATGAGACTGTCCCGCTTCTTCATCGACGCCCCCCTGAGCCTTGGCGAGCACGACCTGCCCGAGGCCCAGGCCCATTACATTGGCCGCGTGCTGCGCATGGCACCCGGCGACGCCGTGCAGCTGTTCGATGGCAGCGGCCAGGAATACCGTGGTCAGTTGCTCGAGGTGGGCAAGAAAACTGTCCGCGTCAGCCTTGACCAGGCCTTTGCCGGCCAGGCCGATTCACCGCTGCATGTGCACCTGGGCCAGGGCCTTTCCCGTGGCGAGCGCATGGACTGGGCGATCCAGAAGGCCACCGAGCTTGGTGCCAACGAAATCACCCCGATCGTCAGCGAGCGCTGCGAAGTGCGCCTGAAAGACGAGCGCGCCGACAAGCGCCTGGCCCACTGGCGCCAAGTGGCGATCAGCGCCTGTGAACAATGCGGGCGTTCTACCTTGCCCGTCATCCATCCACCCGTGACCCTGGCCGAATGGTTGAGCAGCACCAAGGCTGACCTGAAGCTGGTCCTGCACCCGGTGGCCGAGCCGCTCACCAGCCATGAAAAGCCCGCCACCCTGGCCTTCGTGATCGGCCCCGAAGGCGGCCTTAGCGAAGCCGAGGTCGAGCAGGCCAAAGCCGCCGGCTTCCACGCAGCACGCCTTGGCCCGCGCGTGCTGCGCACCGAGACCGCGCCGGTGGTGGCGCTGTCGGTGGCACAGCAGTTGTGGGGCGACTTTTAACTAGCGCACGTAGAGCGACACCGCCACGAAGTGCATCAGGCTGCCAGCGATGACGAACAGGTGCCAGATGCCATGCCAGTGGCGGAAACGGCTGTCGAAGGCGAAGAAAATGATGCCGACGGTGTAGAACACGCCGCCGGCAGCCAGCCAGGCGAAGCCTGCAGTGCCCAGCGAGTTCAGCAGCGGCTTGACTGCCACCAGCACGATCCAGCCCATTACCGCATAGATGATGATCGAAAGGATCCGCGCCTCGGAGCGCGGCTTGATCTCTTGCAACATGCCGATGATCGCCAGCCCCCAGACCACGCCGAACAGGCTCCATCCCCAAGGGCCGCGCAGGCTGACCAGGCAAAACGGCGTGTAGCTGCCGGCAATCAGCAGATAGATCGACAGGTGGTCGAGCTTGCGCATGATCACTTTCGCCCGCCCACGGGTGCTGTGGTACAGGGTGGAAATGCTGTACAGCAACAGCAGCGTGCCGCCGTAGATGGAGAAGCTGACGATCTTCCACGGGTCGCCTTGCAGGCCCGCAGCCACGATCAGCCAGATGGCACCAATAGCAGCGAGGACGGCACCGACCAGGTGGGTCCAGGCGTTGAAGCGTTCACCGTAATACATGCAAACACAGACCTCCTGAGGTGGGCTGGGTTCCTGTTGTGATGCTGATGACCCCTTCGCGGGTAAACCCGCTCCTACAACGGAGCGCGCAGCCATTGTAGGAGCGGGTTTACCCGCGAAGAGGCCCTGCGCCTCACATCCTAACCAAGGTCAGGTTGCAGATCCGCGTCACGCACCAGCCTTTCCAATGCGACCAGGTCCGGCACCCGCGCCACCTGCTCACCCACCTGCACCGCCGCCAGCTCCAACCTGCCCAGCGCCACATCCACGTAGTTAAGCTGACTGTCGAGCTTGCACGAGCGCGGAATGTCCTGCAGCAACAGCGCCAGGTAGCGCAAACCGGTATCGCCCAACGCATTGAGCACCACCACGCGAGCCCGCTCCCCGCACGGTGTCTCACCACCGCATGCGGCCTCGAAACCGATCAACGGCAGGCGTTGCTGACGCCAGTCGATCCACCCCAGGTGCCAGGCGGGGTCGCCGTGCTGGCACACCAGGTTACGCTGCCCGCTCAACTCGGCCACCGCCACGTTGGGCAACACCAGCGTGCGGTCGCCCAACGGCAGCAACAGCCCGGTCAGGCTGCTGCGCTGGCCGGAAATCAGTTCAAGCATGGGCCTGGCTCCAATGGGCGATGCTCTGCAACAGCAGCGATTCCTGGTACGGCTTGCCCAGGTATTCGTTGACGCCGATGGCCATGGCGCGGTCCCGGTGCTTCTGGCCGGTGCGCGAGGTGATCATGATGATCGGCAAGTCTTTCAGCCGTGCGTCACGGCGGATGCGTGTGGCCACCTCGAAGCCGTCCATCCGCGGCATCTCGATGTCCAGCAACAACACGTCGGGCCGGTGCTCTTCCAGCAGGGCCATGGCATCGACGCCATCCTTGGCCGTGAGCACGCTCATGCCGTGGCGCTCCAGCAGGCGGCTGGTTACCTTGCGTACGGTTACCGAATCGTCCACCACCATCACCAGCAAGGCACGGCGCGGTGCCGGGCCAAGCAACTGGCGTTGGCTACCGCCACCAGGCAAGCGGGCCAGCCGTCGCTGCTGGCCGCGCAGCTGGCCCAGCAGGTCAAGAATCAGCACCACCCGGCCATCGCCCAGCAGTGTCGCCCCCGATAACCCGGCAACCGCGGCAAACTGCGGCCCCAGGCTTTTCACCACGATCTCGCGGCTGGGCGACAGGCTGTCGGCCTGGATGGCGAACGACTGCTCCTTGGAATGCACCAGCAGCACCGGCAACGGCACGCTCTGCCCCAGCAGCGCGGGGCGCGGCAGGCCTTGCAGCAACTCGCCCAGATAGCGCAGCTCGTATTCGTGGCCGGCATAGACATAGCGCGGCGAGTCCAGCTGGTAGCACGCCGCAAGCTCGGCAGGTGGCACGCGGACGATGCCCTCGATGGTATTGAGCGGAATGGCGTATTGCTCTTCGCCCAGGTGCACCATCAGCGCACGGTTGATCGACACGGTGAACGGCAGGCGGATCAGGAAACGCGCCCCCTTGCCCTGCGCCGACTCGATACTCATCGAGCCACCCAGTTGCTTGACCTCCTCGTGCACCACATCCATGCCCAGCCCACGCCCGGAAATCTGTGTAATCTTTTCGGCGGTGGAAAAGCCTGGCCGCAGGATGAACTGCAGGATCTCGTGGTCACTCAACTGCGCCTGCGGGTCCAGCAGGCCGCGCTTGATGGCCTTGCGCCGCACCGCTTCCAGTGGCACGCCAGCACCATCATCCGTCATTTCGATGACGATATCGGCGCCCTCATGCAGCAAATTCAAGTGAATGGTGCCCTGCTCCGGCTTGCCGGCGGCCAGGCGCATTGCGCGGCTTTCCAGGCCGTGGTCAACGGCGTTGCGCAGCATATGCTCCAGCGGCGCCACCATACGTTCCAGCACGCTGCGGTCCAGTTCGCCCTCGGCATTGCCAACCACCAGTTCCACCTGCTTGCCCAGCTCGCTGGCCACCTGCCGCACCACGCGCTGCAAGCGCGGCACCAGGCGCTCGAACGGCACCATCAGGGTGGCAGTCAGGCCCTCCTGCAACTGGCTGTTCACCCGCGCCTGCTGTTGCAGCAGGCTGTAGGCCTCCTGAGCACGCTGAGCCAGGGTTTCCTTCAGGTCCAGCAGGTCCGAGGCAGACTCGAAGAGGGCCCGTGACAGCTGCTGCAGCTGGGAATGGCGGTCCATTTCCAGCGGGTCGAAGTCGTCATAGGCATCGCCTTCGAACTGCTGCCGGCTGGAGATTCGCCCCTGGGTCTCGACATCCAGACGCAGCAACTGATCACGCATGCGCTCGAGTGTGGTCTCCATCTCGTTGAGGGCGAACTGCGCATCGTTGACCTGCTGCTCGATGCGCCCCCGGATGATCGAGTGCTCGCCGGCCAGGTTACCCAGGTCGTCGAGCAGCTCGGCGTCGACCTTGACCATGTCACCTGGTGCCCGCTCTGGCGCTGCTGCCGGTACTTCGGCAGTTGCAGCTTCTGGCGGCCCCTGGCCCGCGGCACTGTCTGTCAGTGCGGCGCTGCTGAAGTTGCGAATGTAGTCGATCAGCGCTGTAGCGGCATGCAGCGGCTGCCCCAGGCGCACGGCGTCAAGCATATGCGCCAGCCGGTCGTGGCAGTTCTGCAGCAGTGCGAACAGTGGCGCGCTTGGCGGCAATCTACCCGCAGCCAACAGCTCATAGAGGAACTCCAGTTCGTGGGCCAGGTCGCCGATCGGGGTAATTTCGACCATGCGCGCCACGCCCTTGAGGGTGTGCAGGTCGCGCATCAGGTTGTCCACCTCGACGCTGCTGCGCGGGTCGGCCTGCCAGCGCGCCAGGGCCGCCGCGGCGCTCTCGACGATGTCCGAGCTTTCTTCCAGGAACACTTCCAGCAGCTCTTCGCCGGGGCTTTCCGGCTCCTCGGCAAGCGGCTCGGCCACCTGCGGTTGCAACGGCGGGCGTGGCAACCCCAAGGTATCGGACAGGTCCATGTCCGGGTGCAGTGGTGTGACCGTATCGATGCCCACCAGGCCGGTGGCATCTGGCGCCAAGGCCTGGTCCAGCAGGTTGCGCAGGCTGTCGACCAGCTCCGGGCGCGGTGGAATATCCTGCCCGGCCGCCACTTCGTCCAGCATGTCCAGCAAGGCTTCATGGGCCCGCTGCGCCTGGCTGAAGAAGCGGGCATCGGCAGGCAGGCTGCCCTCCTCCACAGCGCCATACAGGTCCAGCAACGCCTCGCACACGTCATCCATCTGCCACAGGTCGGCCAGGTGCGCGGCGTGCCCCAGGGTGGTCATCTGGTCGAGCAGGTTATCCAGTGCGTCGCGCTGGGCGGGCTGTTGCTGCCAGCGCGACAACAACGTCTCTGCATCGAGCAGGATGTCCATGGCCTGGGCCAGGAAGCTGGCGACCAACTGCGGATCACGCTTGCTGCGGCCGGCATGGTGCGGGTCTTCATGCAGGCTGGCCAGGCGGCGGTCCACGGCCTGGCCAACCTGCTCGATCAGTTCCGCGGCACCGGGGATGGCGGCCAGGGGCGTGCTATCGAGTTGCGCCAAGCCCAGATGGAACAACGACCGCGCAGCCTCCAGCCATTCCATTTCGGCCATTTGCAGTGGCAGTTGATGGCCCTTGTACTCACGGGCCAGGCGGTCGAAGGCAGTGGCCAGTTCGGCCACCGGCATCACACCGGCCATGGCGGCACTGCCTTTGAGTGTGTGCAAGGCACGCTGCAAGTCATCACTGACCGGCGTGTCGTGGCCACCGGTGCTTTGCAGATAAACCTCAAGGCTGGCCAGATGGCCCTGCGCCTCGGTACGAAAAATGCCCAGCAACTGCGGATCGAGGCCATCGACACCGGCAGCCGTCGGGGCATCGTTTTCGGCCAGGCTGTGCAGGTGCCCGGCCAATTGCTCGATTTCAGTCAGTTGCGGCAACTGGCCGGCGGCAAAGTCGGCCAGCAAGTCAGGCAGGTGAACGAACACCTGCTGCAGCGCTACAACCCCTTCCGGGGTGAGCACGCTGCGGCCCTCGAGCACCCGGTTCAGCAGGTGCTCGGCGCCCCAGGCCAGTTCAGCCACCGCCTCGGCATGGACCATGCGGCCGCTGCCTTTGAGTGTATGCAGCGCGCGACGCACTTCGCCCAGTGCCTCGCGCTGCTGGTTGTCGGCACGCCAGCGCAGCCAGTGGCGCTCGATTTCCGGCAGCAGTTCGCCCGCCTCGTCAAGGAACACTTGGCGAAGCTCGTCATCGATGCCATCGCCATTGCCGTCCTGGTCTGGGCTGGCCCCGATCACCGCGCACTGCACACCCAGCGCCGCCAGGCTGGCCCGTGCCATCTCGATAAAGGGTTGGCCATCGGCCAGCGGGTCTGCCGTCCGCCATTGCAGGTAGCATTCGGCAGCGCTCAGTGCCTCGGCCAAGTGCGTCAGCTCATCAATCGGCGGCTCTTCCTCCAGGTGCTGCAACCAACGCTGCACATAGCTTGCGCAGCCGACAAACAGCTCGGCCACGGCCGGCAGCATCAACATGGCCAATGCCCCGCGGATCTGCTGTAACAGCCCCGGCAAGGGCTGCAGGCGTTGCCGCGGCCAGTCGGACTCCAGGTAATCGCCGATCAGATCCTTGGCCTGCTGCAACACGTTCAGCGATTCATTCAGCACCAGCTGGCGTATCTCGGCCAGGTCCGAGCCCGGCAGGCTGCCTTGGCCGTTTTCCTCCAAAGGGCCGACCATGCCGTTCAGGGAGGCCTCCACGTACAGCAGGGCCCCCGCCACATCCATCAACACCGCGTCGTCCACCGCCCGCTCGCCCTGAGCCAATGCCTGCAACGCCAGCACCTGGTCGATGATCACCCGCCGCGGTTGCTGAAAGCCCAGTACCGCCAGGGTGTCAGCCACGTGGCGCAACGGTGCCAGCAGCGCATCGAGCTGTTCGCGGTGCTGACGGTCGCCGCGCCCGAACTGGTCCAGGCGCTCCTTGATGCGCATCAAGTCATCGCACAGTGCAGTCACCACCGAACGCAGCGCATCGCGCCCCGACCCGGCCTGCAGTTGATCACGCCAGTTGCCCAGCGACAGGTCGAGGTTGGCAAGGTCATCGTCACCCGCAAAGCGTTGGGCGGCGCCGGTCATCAGGCTGGCCTGGGCCAGCGGTTCCTCCCCCGGCAGGCGCGCAGCTGGTTGAGCAACGGCAGCATCACCAGTGGCAGGTCGTGGCGGGCACCGCGCAACCGCTCCAAGTACGAGGGCAACTGCTCCAGGCCGCGGAACAATGCGCCCAGGCAATCACCCCGGGGGCTGACCTGGCCGTCGGCCAACGCCCTGGCAAACAGCTCCAGCTCCTCCGCCAGGCGCGTGGCGCCGCGCAGTTCGAGCATGCGCAGGCAGCCGTGCACCTGGTGCAGGTTGTCGACCACGAAAGCCATCATCGACAGGTCGCCCGTCTCGCCGGCAAAGCGCTCCAGCGCCTGCCGTGCCTGGCCCAGGCAATCGAGGATGGCGGCCTTGGTCCAGGCCAGCGCCACTGTTTCGTGACGCTCGGGGCTTACTGCAGAAGCCATGGTCACTATTCCTTAACGCGGCTCGGTCGGTGGTGGCAGGGTGAAACCGGACACCGAACGGCGCATCTCGCTGGCCATGCGGGCCAAGTGGCGGATGCTGTCGGCGGTGGCACCGGAGCCGGCAGAGGTTTGCGCGGTAATCTGCTGGATCACCGCCATGGTGTGGGAGATCTGCCCGGCCGACGAGGTCTGCAACTGGGCAGCGTCGGAGATGCTGTGGATAAGGTCGGCGAGGTTCTGCGATACCCCTTCGATCTCGGCCAGCGCCACCCCGGCATCCTGGGCCAGGCGTGCGCCACGCACCACTTCGGCGGTGGTCTGCTCCATGGAGATCACCGCTTCGTTGGTATCGGCCTGGATGGTACGCACCAACGCCTCGATCTGGCGGGTGGCAGACGATGAGCGTTCGGCCAGGCGCTGCACCTCGTCGGCAACCACGGCAAACCCGCGCCCGGCCTCACCGGCCAGCGAGGCCTGGATGGCGGCGTTCAGGGCAAGGATGTTGGTCTGGTCGGCAATGTCGTCGATCAGGCTGACGATGTCGCCGATTTCCTGGGAGGACTCGCCCAGGCGCTTGATCCGCTTGGCGGTGTCCTGGATCTGCTCGCGAATGTTGTCCATGCCGTTGATGGTGTTGTGCACCACCTCGTTGCCCTTGTTGGCAATGGCCACCGAACGCTCGGCCACCTTGGCCGATTCGTAGGCATGCGCCGAAACCCGGTCGATCGACTCGACCATGTCACCCACCGCCTCGGACGCCTCGCTGATCTGTGCAGCCTGGTGCTCGGAGGCCTTGGCCAGTTGCCGCGCAGTGTTCTGCGTGTCCTGCACGGCGGCGGCGACCTGCACTGCACTGTGGTTGATGGTAGCGACCAGGTCGCGCAACTGGTCCACGGAATAGTTGATCGAGTCGGCAATGGCGCCGGTAAAGTCTTCAGTCACCGATACGGTTACCGTCAGGTCGCCATCTGCCAGCTCTTCGATTTCGTCGAGCAGGCGCATGATGGCCTGCTGGTTGCGTTCGTTCTTTTCTGCGGTCTCGCGCAGTTGGCGGTTGGTGGTGCGCACCATGACCAGACCGATGAGGATGATCGAGGCCAGCGCCAGCAGCCCCAGGGCATAGCCGCCAACGGTGTCGAGGGTGCGCCCGCCAGCCAGGTTCTCGAAACCGTTCGCCAGGTGCGACGCTTCGTCGAGCAGGGTTTGCGAAAGGCTGAAGATGTTGCCCGCAGCCTCCCGCACACGGAACAGTTCGGGCGAGGTTTCGAGGATTTCATCCACCGAGCCGGCAACGAACTGGAACAACTCGGCAATTTCGGCCAGCCGCGCACGCGCATCGGCGTCCTCGACGCGGGTTATCTGGATTGTCGCATTGCCATCGAGCATACCCTCCAGCACCTGGCCAAAGCGCCCGGCGTCACGGCCGAAGGCATCGGCCGCCTGGGCGGCGCTGTCGTCACCGGCCAGCACGGTGTTGACCGAGCCAAGGATGCGTTCGGCCAGCAACAGCTGGCGCTGGGCCACCGCAACCTGATTGGCCGGGGCACCGCTCTGCAGCAGGATCTCGACCACTTTTTCGTATTCCACCTGCAGCTGCGGCACGGTCTCGGCCAGGGTCGCTGCCACCTGGTGCAGCGACAGCACGGTCTGCTCGCTGGCCAGGATGATGTCGGTGTTCTTGCGCAGGTTTTCCCAGTCGCGGCGTACCGATTCCATCTCGTCACGCACCGCAGGTGGCGCAGGCGGCAGGCCAGTGGACTTGTCACCCTGGCGCAGGTAGCCCCAGCGCCGCTCGAAATCATTGCGTGCATCCGACAGCAGCTTGAAGGCCAGGGCCTTGCCGGTGGCCGCCTCGGTGGCGTTCTTGGCGATACGCTGCGACAGCACGCGCAGCTCGCCGGCATGGCCGATGTACTGCTTGTCGTAGTTGGATTGGGTATTCAGGTAAGCAAAGTTGGCGAACAGCAAGATGATCGAAAGGATCAGGATCAGGAACAGCACGGTGATCTGCGCGATGCTGCGGGTACGTGGGCTCACGGTGGTGGCAGTGACGGGGGTGGCAGGCTTGTTCACGTTCGCAGGTCCTATAACGCCACATCGAGAAAGCCCGGCGCCTGGGCCAGGGCAAAGGGGCTGAAGATCGCCCAGTTACGTTCACGCGGAAAATACCCCTGCACAAAGCGTGCAGCGGCAGGGATCAGCGGCTGCGGCGGCGACAGCTGCAGGCTGTCGAGGGCAAAGTGCTGAAGGCCCAGCACCTCGTCGACCAGCAAACCGACGAACAGGTCGTCGTGGTCCAGCACCAGCACTCGCCGCTGCTTGCCCGGTGCGGCGTGGCCAAGGCCGAAGAAGCAGCTCAGGTCCATCACCGGCAACAGCCGGCCACGCAGGTTGGCCACCCCGCACACCCACGGCTGCACGCCGGGAACGCGGCTACTGCGCGGCTCGCGCAGCACCTCGGCCACTTCGCCCATGGGCGCGACGAACCACTGCCCGGCAATGCGAAAGCCAATGCCGCTCCACTGCTGCACGCGGTTGTCCTGCGGCGGCTGGTCGGCAACCAGCAGGCGACAGCGCCGGTCGATGTCCAGCAACAACTCAAAGGCGGTCAGCGACGCGCCTTGCGGGCGGGTGGTCAAGCCCCCAGCACTTCTTTGAGCTTGGCGATCAGCGCCTCCTCTTCCACCGGTTTGGTCAGGAAGTCACGGGCACCCTGGCGCGTGGCCCAGATACGGTCGGTTTCCTGGTCCTTGGTGGTTACCACGATCACTGGAATAGCGCTGGTGTCCGGGTCCTTGCTGAGCTGGCGGGTGGCCTGGAAGCCGTTCATGCCAGGCATGACGATGTCCATCAGCACCGCGTCGGGCTTGTCCTGCCGGGCCAGGGCCACGCCGTCGGCACCGTTGCTGGCCTTGAGCACCTGGTAGCCGTGCTTTTCCAGCCATTCGGTCAATCTGTACATCTCTGTCGGCGAGTCGTCGACAATCAGAACTCGGGCCATGCTGTTTCCCCATCAGGAAAGTAGGACCGCGCCATGGCGGGGCTCGGTCAGGGTGCGTGTTGTTGAGGTGCGGCAAACCCGGGCACATGGGCGCGGATCGCGTCGAGCAGTTCTTCCTTGCTGAACGGTTTGGTCAGGAACTGATCGGAACCGACCACCCGCCCGCGGGCCTTGTCGAACAGGCCATCGCGGGACGACAGCAGGATAACCGGGGTGTCCTTGAAGGCACTGTTGTGCTTGATTACCGCGCAGGTCTGGTAGCCGTCCAGGCGTGGCATCAGCACATCGACGAAAATGATGCTGGGCTGATGGTCGACGATCTTGGCCAGGGCATCGAAGCCATCGCTGGCGGTGATCACCTCGCAGCCCGCTTCACCGAGCAACATCTGCGCGGTGCGGCGGATCGTGCGGGAATCGTCGATCACCATCACCTTCAGGGGTTGTTCCATAGACGCCTACCAGTAGGATTGAAGCCGCAAGTTGCAAGCGGCAAGCTGCAAGAAAGCAGCTCGGCGCATGGATGCTCTTTTCTTGAGGCTTGTAGCTCAAGGCTTGCAGCTGCATTTTTAGCATACTCCGGGTGGCCATTCCATCTGCCGCGCCCCTTGACCGTCGGCGTTCGCGGCGCCACCCTGAGCCACTTTTCTTTCGATCCACCGCGGCCACCTGCCGCCAAGAGGACCCACCATGAGCGTTCGCCTCGGCATTGTGATGGACCCCATCGCGTCCATCTCCTACAAGAAGGACAGCTCGCTGGCCATGCTGCTGGCCGCCCAGGCACGCGGCTGGAGCCTGTTCTACATGGAACAGCAAGACCTGTATCAGGGCGAAGGCAAGGCCCGCGCCCGCATGCGCCCGCTGAAGGTGTTTGCCGACCCTGCACGCTGGTTCGAACTGGGCGAGGAGCAGGACAGCCCGCTGGCCGAGCTGGACGTGATCCTGATGCGCAAGGACCCGCCCTTCGACATGGAGTTCGTCTATAGCACTTACCTGCTGGAACAAGCCGAGAACGACGGCGTACTGGTGGTAAACCGCCCGCAAAGCCTGCGCGACTGCAACGAGAAGATGTTTGCCACGCTGTTCCCGCAATGCACCACCCCGACCCTGGTCAGCCGCCGCCCGGACATCATTCGCGAATTCACCGCCAAGCATGCCGACGTGATCCTCAAGCCACTGGATGGCATGGGCGGTACGTCGATCTTCCGTCACCGGGCTGGCGACCCCAACCTGTCGGTGATCCTAGAAACCCTGACCGCACTGGGCACCCAGCAGATCATGGCGCAGGCCTACCTGCCGGCAATCAAGGACGGCGACAAGCGCATCCTGATGATCGATGGCGAGCCAGTGGACTATTGCCTGGCACGCATTCCGGCCAGCGGCGAAACCCGTGGCAACCTGGCCGCGGGCGGGCGTGGCGAAGCCCGCCCACTGACCGAGCGCGACCGCTGGATCGCCGCCCAGGTCGGCCCGACGCTGCGCGAGAAGGGCCTGCTGTTCGTTGGCCTGGACGTGATCGGCGACTACCTCACCGAAATCAACGTCACCAGCCCCACCTGTATCCGCGAGATCGATGCCGCCTACAACACCGATATCGGTGGCAAGCTGATGGATGCCATTGATCGCAAGCTAAAGGCACGCTGACAGCCAACGCGAAGTAAAGCCGTAGAGTGGGGTATGATGCCGGTCCTATTCGACTGAGCTGCTGCCCCGCCCTGCGGTTGCTGGATACCTGATGACGCACCCCGCTGACGTCCCTGCCGACCTGCTGCCTCCCCGTGTTCGCCCTGCGGACCGGCTTGGCTTCACCCTGTTCCTGGCTGCGCTGGTGCACCTGGCGCTGATCCTTGGCGTCGGCTTCACCGTGGTCAAGCCTGCCGAAATCCGCCACACCATGGACATCACCCTGGCCACCTTCAAGAGCGAGAAACCGCCCGAGAAGGCTGACTTCCAGGCCCAGGACAACCAGCAAGGCAGCGGCACCCTGGACAAGAAAGCGGTGCCCAAGACCACCGAGCTGGCGCCGTTCCAGGACAGCAAGATCAACAAGATCACCCCACCGCCTGCGGCCAGGCCCGAGGTGGTCCCACCCCCTCCCCCGAAAAAGTCGGCAGTGGTGACGACGGCGCCCAAGCCGCACAAGGTCGAGCCCAAACCCAAGGAAAGCAAGGCGCAGCCCAAGCCAGCCGCACCGGCACCGGACTTCGACAGCTCGCAGCTGTCCAGCCAGATCGCCAGCCTGGAAGCGGAGCTGTCCAACGAGCAGCAGATGTACGCCAAGCGCCCGCGCATCCATCGCCTGAACGCCGCGTCGACCATGCGCGACAAGGGCGCCTGGTACAAGGAAGAGTGGCGCAAGAAGGTCGAGCGCGTGGGTAACCTCAACTACCCCGACGAAGCACGCCGACAGCAGATCTACGGCAACTTGCGCATGATGGTGTCGATCAACCGCGATGGCTCGCTGTACGAGGTGCTGGTACTGGAATCATCCGGGCAGCCCGTGCTGGACCAGGCGGCGCAACGCATCGTGCGGCTGGCCGCGCCGTTTGCACCGTTTACCGGGGATCTGGCCGAGTTCGACCGGCTGGAGATCATCCGCACCTGGCGCTTTGCCCGTGGGGACCGTTTGTCCAGTAACTGATTTTCTGCCTGTGCCGGCCTCTTTTTGTGGGCACGCCCGCTCCCACAGGTTGCTCACCGGCGCTGAAGCCTGTGGAGTATCGGCGGGAGCGGGCATGCCCGCGAAGGGGCCGGCACAAGCGACACAAAGCCCACCTTGTCAGTCTCGCCACCTGGCGCCACACTATCCCCCATGAAAACCCTCGCACCCAGCTACCTCAAGCACCAGTTCCTGATCGCCATGCCGCACATGGCCGATCCGAACTTCGCCCAGACCCTCACGTATATCGTCGAGCACAATGAGCATGGCGCCATGGGCCTGGTGGTCAACCGACCACAGGAACTGAGCCTGGCCGACATCCTCGAGCAACTGCGCCCGGACGAAACGCCGCCGGCCAGCACCTTGCAGGTGCCGATCTACCAGGGTGGCCCGGTACAAACCGACCGCGGCTTCGTGCTGCACAGCAGCGAGTGCAGTTTCCAGGCCAGCGTGGCGCTGGAAGGGCTGTCGCTGACCACGTCACAGGACATATTGCTGGCTATCGCCGCCGGTGTGGGCCCGAAACAGAGCCTGATCACCTTGGGCTATGCCGGTTGGGAAGCGGGCCAACTGGAAGCGGAACTGGCCGACAACGCCTGGCTGAACTGCCCGTTCGACCCGGAAATCGTCTTCGGCATGGCCAGCGACCTGCGCCTTGAGGCTGCGGCCGCCAGCCTGGGGATCAACCTGCACCTGCTGACCAGCCAGGCGGGCCACGCCTGATGGCTGATCTACGCCTGCTGCTGGGCTTCGACTATGGCAGCAAACAGATCGGCGTGGCCGTCGGCCAGGTGATTACCGGCCAGGCCCGCGAACTGTGCACCCTGAAGGCGCAGAACGGCGTACCGGACTGGGCCCAGGTGGAAAAGCTGATTGCCGAATGGAAGCCAGATGCCATTGTCGTAGGCCTGCCGCTGAACATGGACGGCACACCCAGCGAAATGAGCGCCCGCGCCGAAAAGTTCGCCCGCCGCCTGAACGGCCGCTTCAACCTGCCCGTGCACACGCACGACGAGCGCCTGACCACCTTCGAGGCCAAAGGCGAGCGCATGGCCCGTGGCGGCCAGCGTGGCAGCTACCGCGACAACCCGGTCGATGCCATTGCCGCCGCCTTGTTGCTGCAAGGCTGGCTGGAGGCCAATACCTGATCATCTTTGCCGCCGGGCCCACCCGGCGCACCCTTCCGAGGAGCCCGCAATGAGCCTACCCAATCCCGCCGAGCTGATCCGGCAGATGGCTGTCGACCTTCGTGCCCACCTGGCGCGCCGGGCAATCACCGAGCCCCGTTACATCGGTATCCGCACCGGCGGCGTCTGGGTTGCCCAGGCCCTGCAGGATGCCATGGGCGACACCAGCCCAATGGGCACCCTGGACGTGTCGTTCTACCGCGACGACTTCAGCCAGAACGGCCTGCACCCACAAGTGCGCCCGTCCGAGTTGCCGTTCGAGGTCGAAGGCCAGCACCTGGTGCTGGTGGATGACGTGCTGATGAGCGGTCGTACCATCCGCGCTGCGCTCAACGAACTGTTCGATTACGGCCGCCCGGCCAGCGTCACCCTGGTCTGCCTGCTGGACCTGGATGCCGGCGAACTGCCGATTCGCCCGAACGTGCTCGGCGCTACCCTGTCGCTGGCCGCCCATGAACGGGTAAAATTGACCGGACCCGCACCGCTCGCCCTCGAGCGCCAGGACCTCGCCTCCGCTTCCGCCCTTTAAGAGTCCCCCGCGATGACGCCAATCGACGCCAAGCGCCCGCTGCAGCTCAATGATCAGGGCCAGCTGCGCCACTTCCTCTCGCTTGACGGTTTGCCCCGCGAACTGCTCACCGAGATCCTCGACACCGCCGACTCCTTCCTGGAAGTCGGTGCCCGGGCTGTGAAAAAAGTCCCGTTGCTGCGCGGCAAGACTGTGTGCAACGTGTTCTTCGAGAACTCGACCCGTACCCGTACCACCTTCGAACTGGCAGCCCAGCGCCTGTCGGCCGACGTGATCAGCCTGAACGTGTCGACCTCCTCGACCAGCAAGGGCGAAACCCTGTTCGACACCCTGCGCAACCTCGAAGCCATGGCCGCCGACATGTTCGTCGTACGCCACTCCGACTCCGGCGCCGCGCACTTCATCGCCGAGCACGTGTGCCCGGAAGTGGCCGTGATCAATGGCGGTGACGGCCGCCACGCGCACCCGACCCAGGGCATGCTCGACATGCTCACCATCCGCCGTCACAAAGGCAGCTTCGAAAACCTGTCCGTGGCGATCGTCGGCGACATCCTGCACTCGCGTGTGGCCCGTTCCGACATGCTCGCGCTCAAAGCGCTGGGTTGCCCGGACATCCGCGTGATCGGGCCGAAAACCCTGATCCCGATCGGTATCGAGCAGTACGGCGTAAAGGTCTACACCGACCTCGCCGAAGGCCTGAAGGACGTCGACGTGGTGATCATGCTGCGCCTGCAGCGTGAGCGCATGGCCGGTGGCCTGCTGCCCAGCGAAGGTGAGTTCTACCGCCTGTTCGGCCTGACGACCGCGCGCCTGGCCGGGGCCAAGCCTGACGCCATCGTCATGCACCCGGGCCCGATCAACCGTGGCGTGGAAATCGAGTCGGCGGTTGCCGATGGCAAGCACTCGGTGATCCTCAACCAGGTCACCTACGGTATCGCCGTGCGCATGGCCGTGCTGTCCATGGCCATGAGCGGGCAGAACGCGCAACGTCAATTGGACCAGGAGAACGCCCAGTGACCATCAGTATTCTCGGCGCCCGGGTCATCGACCCCAACAGCGGCCTGGACCAGGTCACCGACCTGCACCTGGACGGCGGCCGCATTGTCGCCATCGGCGCCGCACCGGCCGGTTTCAGCGCCAGCCGCACGATCCAGGCTGATGGCCTGGTCGCTGCGCCCGGTCTGGTTGACCTGGGCGTGTCCCTGCGCGAGCCGGGTTACAGCCGCAAAGGCAACATCGCCAGTGAAACCCGCGCTGCCGTTGCCGGCGGTGTCACCAGCCTGTGCTGCCCGCCACAGACCAAGCCGGTGCTGGACACCTCGGCGGTAGCCGAACTTATCCTTGACCGCGCCCGCGAAGCCGCCAACAGCAAGGTCTACCCGGTCGGCGCCCTGACCAAGGGCCTGGAGGGCGAGCAACTGGCCGAACTGGTGGCCCTGCGTGACACCGGTTGCGTAGCGTTTGGCAACGGCCTGAAGGAAATCCCCAACAACCGTACCCTAGCCCGCGCCCTGGAGTATGCCGCCACCTTCGACCTGACGGTGGTGTTCCACTCCCAGGACCGCGATCTGGCCCAGGGCGGCCTGGCCCACGAAGGTGCCATGGCCAGCTTCCTCGGCCTGCCGGGCATCCCGGAGAGCGCCGAAACCGTGGCCCTGGCGCGCAACCTGCTGCTGGTGGAACAGAGCGGCGTGCGTGCGCACTTCAGCCAGATCACCAGCGCCCGTGGCGCGCGGCTGATCGCCCAGGCCCAGGCCTTGGGCCTGCCGGTAACCGCCGATGTAGCGCTGTACCAGCTGATCCTCACGGACGAGTCGCTGCGCGAGTTCTCCAGCCTGTACCACGTGCAGCCGCCGCTGCGCACCGCTGCCGACCGTGACGGGTTGCGCGAGGCGGTGAAGTCGGGGGTGATCCAGGCCATCTCCAGCCATCACCAGCCGCACGAGCGCGATGCCAAGCTGGCCCCGTTCGGCGCCACCGAGCCGGGTATCAGCAGCGTCGAGTTGCTGCTGCCACTGGCCATGACCCTGGTGCAGGACGGCCTGCTCGACCTGCCGACCTTGCTGGCCCGCCTGAGCAGCGGCCCGGCTGCCGCCCTGCGCCTGCCGGCCGGTGAGCTGAAAGTGGGTGGCGCGGCCGACCTGGTGCTGTTCGACCCGCAAGCGTCCACCGTTGCTGGCGAACAATGGTTCTCCCGTGGCGAGAACTGCCCGTTCATCGGCCACTGCCTGCCGGGCGCGGTGCGTTATACCTTGGTCGATGGGCACATCTGCCACGAGGCCTGAGTAACATGCTTCGCGGGCGCGCCCGCTCCCACAGGATCACCACAATTCCAAGGCATGTGGTAACCCTGTGGGAGCGGGCGTGCCCGCGAATGCCTTCACATAGTCCCCCGCCAAGCGCGACCATTCATCCCCCCCGGTTGAAATCCTTCCCCCCACCCCCATATGAGTCTGCATCAGGCACTTTCGCCCCGCTGCGTGGAGACTCTCCCCTTGACCACAATCGTTTCTGTCCGCCGTAACGGCAAAGTCGTCATGGGCGGCGACGGCCAGGTATCCCTCGGCAACACCGTGATGAAAGGCAACGCCAAGAAGGTGCGCCGCCTGTACCACGGCCAGGTCATCGCGGGCTTCGCCGGCGCCACTGCCGACGCCTTCACCCTGTTCGAGCGCTTTGAAGGTCAGCTGGAAAAACACCAGGGTCACCTGGTACGCGCCGCCGTCGAGCTGGCCAAGGAATGGCGTACCGACCGCTCCCTGAGCCGCCTGGAAGCCATGCTGGCCGTGGCCAACAAGGATGCATCCCTGATCATCACCGGCAACGGTGACGTGGTCGAACCCGAAGATGGCCTGATCGCCATGGGGTCCGGCGGCGCCTATGCCCAGGCCGCAGCCCGTGCCCTGCTGAACAAGACCGACCTCTCGGCCCGCGAAATCGCCGAGACCGCCCTGAACATCGCCGGCGACATCTGCGTGTTCACCAACCACAACCTGACCATCGAGGAGCAGGACCTGGCCGACTGATTCAGCTGTTCTGGCGCCCCTTCCCGGTGAAGGGGCTTTTCCACGCTGACTCACCTGCCCAAGGACCGTATTGATCATGTCCATGACCCCCCGCGAGATCGTCCACGAACTCAACCGCCACATCATCGGCCAGGACGACGCCAAGCGCGCCGTGGCCATTGCCCTGCGCAACCGCTGGCGGCGCATGCAGCTCCCTGCCGAGCTGCGTGCCGAAGTCACCCCCAAGAACATCCTGATGATCGGCCCTACCGGCGTCGGCAAGACCGAAATCGCCCGCCGGCTGGCCAAACTGGCCAACGCGCCGTTCCTCAAGGTCGAGGCCACCAAGTTCACCGAAGTGGGCTACGTGGGCCGCGACGTCGAGTCGATCATCCGTGACCTGGCCGATGCCGCGCTGAAGATGCTGCGCGAGCAGGAAATCATCCGCGTGCGCCACCGCGCCGAAGACGCCGCCGAAGACCGCATCCTCGACGCCCTGCTGCCCCAGGCACGCGTCACCAGCTTCAGCGAAGAAGCCGCACAGACCAGCAGCGACTCCAACACCCGCCAGCTGTTCCGCAAGCGCCTGCGCGAAGGCCAGCTGGACGACAAGGAAATCGAGATCGAAGTGGCCGATGCCGTCGGTGTCGAAATTGCTGCGCCGCCTGGCATGGAAGAAATGACCAACCAGCTGCAGAGCCTGTTTGCCAACATGGGCAAGGGCAAGCGCAAAGCGCGCAAGCTGAAGGTGAAAGAAGCGCTGAAGATGGTTCGCGATGAAGAAGCGAGCCGCCTGGTCAACGAGGAAGAGCTCAAGGCCAAGGCCCTGGAAGCAGTCGAACAGCACGGTATCGTGTTCATCGACGAAATCGACAAGGTTGCCAAGCGTGGCAACGTTGGCGGCGCCGACGTGTCCCGTGAAGGCGTACAGCGCGACCTGCTGCCGCTGATCGAAGGCTGCACCGTCAACACCAAGCTGGGCATGGTCAAGACCGACCACATTCTGTTCATTGCCTCGGGTGCATTCCACCTGAGCAAGCCGAGCGACCTGGTGCCCGAGCTGCAAGGCCGTCTGCCGATTCGTGTCGAGCTGAAGGCACTGACCCCGGAAGACTTCGAGCGCATCCTGCAGGAGCCGCACGCGTCGCTGACCGAGCAGTACCAGGCATTGCTGAAGACCGAAGGCCTGAACATCGAGTTCCTCGCCGACGGCATCAAGCGCCTGGCCGAGATTGCCTACCAGGTCAACGAGAAGACCGAAAACATCGGTGCCCGCCGCCTGCACACCCTGCTCGAGCGTTTGCTCGAAGAAGTGTCGTTCAGTGCGGGCGACCTGGCCAGCACCCATGACGAAGCGCCGATCCAGATCGACGCGGCGTATGTGAACAGCCACCTGGGTGAGCTGGCACAGAACGAAGACCTGTCGCGTTACATTCTGTAAGACCGGTTTCGACAGTTTCGCGGGCAAGCCCGCTCCTGCACGCGCCACCACAACCCTTGGGCCTGTGGTGATCCGTACGGGGGCGGGCTTGCCCGCGAAGAGGCCCTTGAATCCCTCCCCCATAAGCTGGAAGCTGTGCTTCATCAGCTCCCGAGAGATTCTGCCCATGGCCCGCCTGCCTACCGCCATCAACCTGCACAAAGCCTCCAAGACCCTCAGCCTCACCTACGCGCCCGGCGAGGTCTACCACCTGCCCGCCGAATTCCTGCGCGTGCACTCTCCCTCCGCCGAGGTCCAGGGCCACGGCAACCCCATCCTGCAGTTCGGCAAGATCAACGTCGGCCTCAGTGGCTTGGAACCTGCCGGCCAATATGCACTGAAACTGACCTTCGACGACGGCCATGACAGCGGCTTGTTCACTTGGGAATACCTTGAGCAACTGTGCCTGCGCCAGGAACAACTGTGGGCGGAATACCTCGACGAGTTGCACAAGGCCGGCAAATCCCGCGACCCAGCCGAATCTGTGGTCAAGCTCATGCTCTAGCGCAAGGCCTGCGGGGTTTAGAGCGCATTTTCTAAATTCATCTGTTTGAATGACTTGCAGACAGCCCAGTGAAGGGCTGTCTTGCGCATTACACGAAAGTCGGGTAACCAATGGGTGTGGCAAGTTCCCTGCATGACTTTGCAGGTCGGCAGAACCCACGCAGCACCGCTGTTCCTTATCACTGGTCACCCGAGTAGCAGTACCGGGCTCAGGGCTGTGCACCCGCCACAGCAACCGGTACTCGTCTCAGGACAACGGAGCGTCGTAGATGAGTAACAAGAACAACGATGAGCTGCAGCGGCAGGCCTCGGAAAACACCCTGGGGCTGAACCCGGTCATCGGCATCCGCCGCAAGGACCTGTTTAGCTCGGCACGCACCGTGCTGCGCCAGGCCGTGCGCCAACCGCTGCACAGCGCCAAGCATGTGGCTCACTTTGGCCTGGAGCTGAAGAACGTGTTGCTGGGCAAATCCAGCCTGGCCCCGGACAGCGACGACCGTCGCTTCAATGACCCGGCCTGGAGCAACAACCCGCTGTACCGCCGCTACCTGCAAACCTACCTGGCCTGGCGCAAGGAGCTGCAGGACTGGGTGAGCAGCAGCGACCTGTCCCCCCAGGACATCAGCCGCGGCCAGTTCGTCATCAACCTGATGACCGAGGCCATGGCGCCGACCAATACCCTGTCCAACCCGGCTGCGGTCAAACGCTTCTTCGAAACCGGCGGCAAGAGCCTGCTCGATGGCCTGTCCAACCTGGCCAAGGACATGGTCAACAACGGCGGCATGCCCAGCCAGGTGAACATGGATGCCTTCGAAGTGGGCAAGAACCTGGGCACCAGCGAAGGCGCGGTGGTGTACCGCAACGATGTGCTGGAACTGATCCAGTACAGCCCCATCACCGAGCAGGTGCATGCCCGTCCGCTGCTGGTGGTGCCACCGCAGATCAACAAGTTCTACGTGTTCGACCTCAGCCCGGAAAAGAGCCTGGCGCGCTTCTGCCTGCGCTCGCAGCAGCAGACCTTCATCATCAGCTGGCGCAACCCGACCAAGGCCCAGCGCGAATGGGGCCTGTCCACCTACATTGATGCGCTGAAAGAAGCCGTCGACGCGGTGTTGTCGATTACCGGCAGCAAGGACCTGAACATGCTCGGCGCCTGCTCCGGTGGCATCACCTGTACCGCACTGGTGGGCCACTATGCCGCCATTGGCGAGAACAAGGTCAACGCCCTGACCCTGCTGGTCAGCGTGCTGGACACCACCATGGACAACCAGGTTGCATTGTTTGTCGACGAGCAGACCCTGGAGGCCGCCAAGCGCCACTCCTATCAGGCGGGCGTGCTGGAAGGCAGCGAAATGGCCAAGGTGTTCGCCTGGATGCGCCCCAACGACCTGATCTGGAACTACTGGGTAAACAACTACCTGCTCGGCAATGAGCCCCCCGTGTTCGACATCCTGTTCTGGAACAACGACACCACACGCCTGCCGGCCGCCTTCCACGGCGACCTGATCGAAATGTTCAAGAGCAACCCGCTGACCCGCCCCGACGCCCTGGAAGTGTGCGGCACCGCGATCGACCTGAAACAGGTCAAATGCGACATCTACAGCCTCGCCGGCACCAACGACCACATCACCCCATGGCCGTCATGCTACCGCTCGGCACATCTGTTCGGCGGCAAGATCGAATTCGTACTGTCCAACAGCGGGCATATCCAGAGCATCCTCAACCCGCCGGGTAACCCGAAGGCACGTTTCATGACCGGTGCCGATCGCCCGGGTGACCCGGTGGCCTGGCAGGAAAATGCCATCAAGCATGCAGACTCCTGGTGGTTGCACTGGCAGAGTTGGCTGGGCGAGCGTGCCGGCGCGCTGAAAAAGGCACCGACCCGCCTGGGCAACCGTACCTATGCCGCCGGCGAAGCCTCCCCAGGCACCTACGTTCACGAGCGTTGAGTTACAGCGCCGTGGCGGCCTGCACGGCGCCACGGTGTTTACTTCACCCAAGAGTCACGTGCATGCCGCAACCCTATATTTTCAGGACCGTCGAGCTGGACAACCAGTCCATCCGCACCGCTGTTCGCCCCGGCAAGCCGCACCTGACGCCGTTGCTGATCTTCAACGGCATCGGCGCCAACCTCGAGCTGGTGTTCCCGTTCATCGATGCACTTGACCCGGACCTGGAAGTCATCGCCTTCGATGTGCCCGGGGTCGGCGGCTCGTCTACGCCACGCAACCCGTACCGTTTCCCTGGGCTGGCCAAGTTGACCGCGCGGATGCTCGACTACCTCGACTACGGCCAGGTCAACGTCATCGGCGTGTCCTGGGGCGGCGCCCTGGCCCAGCAGTTTGCTCACGATTACCCCGAGCGCTGCAAGAAACTGGTGCTGGCCGCCACCGCTGCTGGCGCGGTAATGGTGCCAGGCAAGCCCAAGGTGCTGTGGATGATGGCCAGCCCCCGGCGTTACGTGCAGCCATCGCATGTCATCCGCATTGCGCCGATGATCTATGGCGGCGGCTTCCGACGTGACCCCGACCTGGCCATGCACCATGCCGCCAAGGTGCGCTCCGGCGGCAAGCTGGGCTACTACTGGCAGCTGTTCGCAGGGCTGGGCTGGACCAGCATCCACTGGCTGCACAAGATCCGGCAGCCCACCCTGGTACTGGCTGGCGACGACGACCCGTTGATCCCGCTGATCAACATGCGCCTGCTGGCCTGGCGGATTCCCAATGCCCAGCTACACATTATCGACGACGGCCATCTGTTCCTGATCACCCGTGCCGAAGCCGTCGCCCCGATCATCATGAAGTTCCTGCAGGAAGAACGTCAGCGTGCGGTCATGCATCCCCGTCCGGCCTCGGGGGGGTGAAACAGCTGCGGCCTGACAGGGGAAATGGATCAGACGAGGGAGTGTTGCCATGACAGACAAACCGGCCAAAGGATCGACAACGCTCCCCGCCACCCGCATGAACGTGCAGAACGCCATCCTCGGCCTGCGCGGCCGCGACCTGCTTTCCACGCTGCGCAACGTCGGCCGCCACGGCCTGCGCCACCCGCTGCATACCGCGCATCATCTGCTGGCGCTTGGCGGGCAGTTGGGGCGGGTGATGCTGGGGGACACGCCCTACCAGCCGAACCCGCGTGACGCACGCTTCAGTGACCCGACCTGGAGCCAGAACCCGTTCTACCGCCGCGGCCTGCAAGCCTATCTGGCCTGGCAGAAGCAGACACGCCAGTGGATCGATGAAAGCCATTTGAACGACGATGATCGAGCCCGCGCCCACTTCCTGTTCAACCTGATCAACGATGCGCTGGCGCCCAGCAACTCACTGCTCAATCCGTTGGCGGTCAAGGAGCTGTTCAACACCGGCGGCCAGAGCCTGGTGCGCGGCGTGGCCCACCTGCTCGACGACCTGCGTCACAACGATGGGCTGCCGCGTCAGGTGGACGAGCGCGCCTTCGAAGTGGGCGTCAACCTGGCCGCAACCCCTGGCGCAGTGGTATTTCGCAACGAGCTGCTGGAGCTGATCCAGTACTCGCCGATGAGCGAAAAGCAGCACGCACGCCCACTGCTGGTCGTGCCGCCTCAGATCAACAAGTTCTACATCTTCGACCTCAGCGCCACCAACAGCTTCGTCCAGTACATGCTCAAAAGCGGCTTGCAGGTGTTCATGGTCAGCTGGCGCAACCCCGACCCACGCCACCGTGAATGGGGCCTTTCCAGCTACGTGCAAGCCCTGGAGGAAGCGCTCAATGCCTGCCGCAGTATCAGCGGCAACCGCGACCCCAACCTGATGGGTGCCTGTGCCGGCGGCCTGACCATGGCCGCACTGCAAGGCCACCTGCAAGCCAAGAAGCAATTGCGCCGGGTGCGCAGTGCCACGTATCTGGTCAGCTTGCTGGACAGCAAGTTCGAAAGCCCGGCCAGCCTGTTCGCCGATGAGCAGACCATCGAAGCGGCCAAGCGACGCTCCTATCAGCGTGGCGTGCTGGACGGTGGCGAAGTGGCGCGGATCTTCGCCTGGATGCGGCCCAACGACCTGATCTGGAACTACTGGGTCAACAACTACCTGCTCGGCAAGACACCGCCGGCGTTCGACATCCTGTACTGGAATGCCGACAGCACGCGCCTGCCCGCCGCGCTGCATGGCGACCTGCTGGAGTTTTTCAAGCTCAACCCGTTGACCTATGCGTCCGGGCTGGAGGTGTGCGGTACGCCGATCGACCTGCAGCAGGTCAATATCGACAGCTTTACCGTGGCCGGCAGCAACGACCACATCACACCATGGGACGCGGTGTACCGCTCGGCCTTGCTGCTGGGTGGCGAGCGGCGCTTCGTGCTGGCCAACAGCGGGCATATCCAGAGCATCATCAACCCGCCAGGCAACCCCAAGGCCTACTACCTGGCCAACCCCAAGCTGAGCAGCGACCCACGCGCCTGGTTCCACGACGCCAAGCGCAGCGAAGGCAGCTGGTGGCCATTGTGGCTGGAGTGGATCACCGCCCGCTCCGGCCTGCTCAAGGCACCACGCACTGAACTGGGCAACGCCACTTATCCACCGCTGGGCCCCGCGCCAGGCACCTACGTGCTGACCCGATGAGCTGCTGACTGGATGAAAACCCGCGACCGTATCCTTGAATGCGCCCTGCAGTTGTTCAACCAGCAGGGCGAACCCAACGTATCCACTCTGGAAATTGCCAACGAACTCGGCATCAGCCCAGGCAACCTGTACTACCACTTCCATGGCAAGGAGCCCTTGGTACTGGGCTTGTTCGAGCGTTTTGAAGAAGCGTTGATGCCGTTGCTGGACCCACCGCTGGAGGTGCGGCTGGACGCAGAGGATTACTGGCTGTTTCTGCACTTGATCGTCGAGCGCATGGCTCAGTACCGCTTCCTGCTCCAGGACCTGTCCAACCTGACCGGGCGCCTGCCCAAACTCGCCCGAGGCATGCGCAGCCTGATCAATGCAATCAAACGCACGCTGGCGGCGCTGTTGGCCAGCCTCAAGAGCCAGGGGCTGGTAGAGAGTGATACCCAGGCGCTGGGGCAACTGGTTGAGCAGATCACACTGACGCTGATGTTCTCGCTGGATTACCAGCGTGTGCTGGGGCGCGAGGGGGATGTGGGGATCGTGGTGTATCAGGTGATGATGCTGGTGGCGCCGCATCTGCAGGCCCAGGCCCGGGCGGCGGCGGAGCAGCTGGCAGTGAAGTACCTGGAGGGGTAGGCCTGCTGGAGATGTAGTGTTGCAGCCGACGCATTCGCGGGTAAACCCGCTCCTACAAGGTTTGGCGCATCTTGTGGGAGCGGGTTTACCCGCGAAGAAGGCGACGCGGTATCAGATCAGGGTACCGGTGCCGGTAGGTGCCGATGGCGTGCTGCTGGCCGGAGTGGCGGCAGGTGCCGGTGCCGGTGCCGCGGTCGCAGCAGGCGCAGCGCTGGCCGCTGGGGCGGCTGGCTTGGCAGCTGCCGGTTTGGCCGGCGCCTTCTTCACCGCAGGTTTTTTGGCCGCTGCCGGCTTCGCCGCTGGCTTGGCTGCCGCGGGCTTGGCGGCAGGTTTTTCCGCTGCGGTTTTGGCTGCGGGTTTGGCCGCTGCGGTTTTGCCAGCAGGTTTGGCCGCCGCCGTTTTCGCCGCAGGCTTGGCTGCTGCCTTGGCCAGTGGCTTGGCCGCCGCCTTGCTTGCAGCCGGCTTGGTTGCTGCAGCGCGCGACGAAATCGGCGTAACCGAAGCACCGGTCAGCTTCTCGATCTGCTTGGTCAGGCTGTCCACCTGCTGGTGCAGTGCCTTGATCTCGTTGCGACTCGGCACGCCAAGGCGCGAGATGGCGCTGTTAAGGCGCTTGTCGAAGGCTTCTTCAAGTTCGCTCCACTTGCCCAGCGCACGGTCCTTCACGCCTGACACCCGCGAAGTGGTCGAAGACTTGGCAGTCTCGGCAACATCTTCAGCCGTCTTTTTCGCCTGCTTCTCGGCCTTCTCGCCATCCTTCACCAGCGAGTCGAACAGCTTCGGGCCGTCCTGGTCGATCTTCGAATAGATACCCAGCCCCGCCAGCCAGATCTTGCGGGAGTATTTCTCGATCCCGCCGACCCAGGAGCTGCCTTCTTTTTCGGTGTTCTTCTTGCCAGCCATCCTGCTCTCCTTATGGTTTGTGCGCGACGCGCTCAAGCAGCTCATGCAACTGTTCAAGCTTGATCGACAACGCCTCAACGTCATGTTTAGACGGAATACCCAGGCGATTCAAGGCGCGACCGACCCGTGCGTCGAAAGCTTTTTCGATCTTGTCGAGTTGAATTTCTACCTTGCCGCGTACGCGGCTCACTTCTTCACCGACTTCGTCAAGCTGGTGGTTGGCGGCATCGAGCTCTTTGTCGATGCGCTTCTTGCCGCGCGTCTCGACACTTTCACCCGCCCTGACCAGCTCTTTGAAGTAGTCAGAGCCTTCCTGACCGACGCGGGCGTAGGCGCCGATACCGGCCAGCCAGATCTTGCGCGCATAGCCGCGCACCTCGCCAAGCGTGCCCAGGGCTTCGTCTTTTTTCTTCACAATCACTTTGGCCATGCTGTGTACCTCATGCTCATGAGTGGTGGAAAACCGCCCATGGAGGCTGGGCTTGAGCATTAAGGTAGGGAAGAAAATTAGAAACCTCACCCTAAGGTCGTCGTTGTCGCATCTATATACCGCAAGCCCCGTTGACCATAGCGCTAGCGTCGCAGGCTTCACCTCACGGACATCGACGCCATGACTGCTGTAGCAAACCCACCCAGGCTGACGTTCAAGCAAAGCGTGGCAGCCTGTTTCTCCAAACGACCCAGCCTGCGGGACGTTTTATCAAAAGAAGCATTCCAGACTTTCAGCGACCGGTATCCATGGTTGCACCGCAACCACCCTCACATCACATCGCTCGATCCTTTCGTCATCCTGCATGCACCGGCCAGCACAGGTGATCTCCCACGTCAGAGCGGGCTGCCGGACGAGCTTCTCAGGCATTTTCTGGCCAAGGAACGTGTGCAACTAAGCGCCGCAGACAAGCTGAGCATCAGCCCACCCCATGTGTTTCAAATTCAGCAGCAAAGCCCGGACAACCTCCGCCAACCCGAAATCATCCCTGACCTGACGAAGCTCAACGATGACTTCGATACAGTGCTTGGTGCGTTGATACCCGCCTTCCAGCAAGCCCAGATCGGCTTCTGGAACGGGCTCGACGAAGACAGCCAAGTCTCGCGCATGCTCTGGCTGGAACACACCATCAAGGCCGCATTGCTCGAGAACCTCCCTGGCCAAGGCCTGGCAGATGATGAAAAAGCTGCAATGTACGCACTGCTCGACGGGGTATTCGAGAGCCTGGCTGTCGAGGCGATACAAGTCACGCTCGAAACGGATGGCGGGGCACACACCGTTACCCTACCGGATCTATTGCTCATCACCACAAGTGGCAACCGCAACCTGGTTCTGCAATGCAAGCCCTGCGGTTCGGTTCACCGTCATGTCGACCTGCCCAGCTTTGCCACCGCGCTGCAACGGCAGCTAGCGCAACGCTATCGCTTCAAAGCGTTGTCCTGGGCGCACACACCGGTGATCGGACGCCCTTTCGCCTTCCAGGCCAGGCAGCTGCTGAACGATATCCTTGACGACATCGGGCGCCTGCGTATTGGTGGCGTGGCAACCGTCGACGAGCTGGAGCGACAACTGCGCCAGGTGAGCGACCCGTCAGCTTACTTCTTCGACCTGCCTTCGCAGGAACGAACTGCACCCGCTGTCAGCCCACCGCGATGGCTGCTCAATGCCAGCGCTGAGGACCGCTACGCCTATCACACTGCACTGCTCGATCTGGCGGCGAACCAAGGTCGGTCGAAGGGCTGCACATCGCTGGGCGATGTCGAGGATATCCGTGATTACGCCGCTCGCCGCTTGCGTGAGACCCTGCAGACCCGCTACCCAGACAAGGCGGTACTAGACCCGAACAAGGTGCACATCCGCATTTCCCAGGCCATCATCGGCACCGGCACACAAGGGCAGTCACTGTTCTTGCGCACGGAGCCCCTGACCGACCTGGCGATCTCCCGGCTGCGCCTTGAGGCTGGCGAGGTGATGACCGGTATCAGTTTCGAGGATGGCTCGCCCGTGAAGGACTGGCTAAGCATCGAGCAGATCAGGGCGCTGATTCATCAGGTCGATATCGGCGGTCACTACCCCACTTACCTGCAAGATCAAGTCAGAACCGAACCGCGCAGGTCCGAACGAATCAGGCAACATGCCAGGGAGTGGCGTTACGCCCTTCGGTTCAGCACCCTGAAGGCCAAGATCGAGCGACAGCTTGGCGAAACGGCAAGCCAGGCAATGCTCAGCTTCTGCCAGGGCATGGACAATCGCGCGGACCTTCTGCGCGTCGCCCCCCTGGCGTTCCTTTGCGCGCCTGGCGCTTCGGCAAGCGATGTGGTGCACGGGATGTTCATCATCGAAATACCGGCAAGCGGCAGCTGGGTCTTGTACCGCCCCTTCTATGCCGACAGAACGTTGCAGGAATTTCCGACCCTCGAACTGCTGATGGACGCAATCCGCAGCAGGGGCGAACTGCAAGAGAGCGTATTGGCCTGGCTCGACGATGCCGCGCGTCCGATTTACCAGAACGACGGCTTCAAGCACCCGCACCTGCACCCGAACATTACCAAACTGACGCACCTGCTCAATGTGCCGGTCGAGCTGCTGGACGGTCTCTTGCAACGCCTAAGACGCCCGGTTCAGGCCTCGTTCCAAGCCTGGACGGATGATCTGGACACCCACCTGTTCAACGCCCGCATCGACACCATGTTATTGGCCTCAGCCAGCAACAGCGTCTCAAATGCCCAGGAAGTGCGGGCTTTGGTGAAGGAGGCTGCCTGGGCGATCTTCAATACCGTCACCCAGCTTTGGCATGGCCCGATGACCACCCTGCTATGGCTGGTCGTGGCGCTGTCGGCGGCCAAGGAAGACGTGGAGGCGCTGATCAAGCGCAGCGGTGACGATAAGATCGTCGCCGCCATAGACCTTCTCACCAACCTGGCCTTGCTCCTTGCGCATCGCCCCGCAACGCCACCTGCCAACAGCGAAGCGGCCACTACGTTGCGTTTTTCAGGCCCTGCGCCGAAGGAAGAATCCCCGCCCCCAGCGCTCGAGCAGCCACAGGAGAAACCGTGGCAGGCCCCCGTCGAGGCGCCGCAGCCCACGCGCGTTCGTGTAGAAAGCTGGCATGACGAGCAGCGCCTGAGCAACCTGTCGGTACAGGAACGCCAGGCAATGGCCCAGTTGCAAGCCTCGCAGTCGCTGGAAGGGCACTCGCCACTGACAAAGGGCCGTTTGCGTGGGTTGTTCAATATCGCCGGCCGTTACTACGTCAAGCTGGGCGATGACGTCTATGAGGTCATCGAGACCTGGAACGGCATGCAGATCATCGGCCCAGAGCCGAGCAGCAGCGAATGGGTGTCCCAATGGAATGGCGCCCCGGACGGCTACCATATCGTGGGTCGTGAACGCCAGAAAGGCCCCTGGTTGACGCGCTGGCATGGCCAATGGACTTTGAATCTGACCCTCTTTGGCGGCATGCCAAGGAACAGGCAATCCATCAACGCGGAAAACCGCCAGCGGTTCGACACGTTGAGCGCAACCGCCACGGCTAACCAACAAGCGCTGAATCAGATGGCACCACTGATGGAGCGCAGCCAAGTACAACTGCAGGCTTATGACGACCTCGCGCTGGAATACAGCCTGGCTATCGATGCATTACCTGCACATGAGCGCGCTACCCCGCCGCCAGCCTTGCAGCTTCAGGTGCAGGCACTCAAAGCCCAGCGCCTACGCCACTTACCGGAAATCAGGGCATCCGCGCTGTACCTGGAACGGCAGAGCACGCTGCTGCACGGGAATATCGAAGTATTCAAGGAGATGGCCGAACCACGGTTCAGCAAATTCGACACCCGAGCCCCGAACCGACGCCGATACGGCAATTGGTACGGTGCAGCCATCGAAAACGACATGCTGTTGTGCCGCCGCTTGCTGGAGCAGGTCGACCACCAGGCACTGAGCGCACAGTCCATCGGGCTGCCCCGCGTTCCAGAGACTGCCGAGCAGATACAGCAATACCTCGATTATCGCGAACGGGTACGCAATTCTAGCCAGGCCAGCCGCCGCCTGCTTGTCGTCAGCCAGCGGCTGGACCGGACCCTCGCGCAAGCACTGCAGGACCCCAAGATCGATTTTCCCAATAAAGCCACGAAACTCGCCCAGACCATTCGACGCAGGACGTATTCGACACTGGTCATTCGGGCCCAGCTGCTCAGTGACCTGGCCTACCTCGCCGTGGACAAGACCCGGCTCTCTGCGGACACGGCCGAGCATTTGCTTGCGATGCGCGCGCCGCTCAGCGGCATCGAATTCAGCCGTACGGTTTGGAGCCACGACGGGCTGGCAGCCACCGAAGAGACGGCCCAGGTCAAAGCCGAACTGCTTGAGGATATCCTTCAGAAATACCGTACTGTGCTGGATCGCGCCCAATACATGAGGACACTGGACTCGCCTGCGCTGGTCGCTGACGTGCTGGACGAATACATACGCGAACTGTCCAGCATTACCCAGATCACGGAGCAGCAACTGAGCGCGACCCTGACCAACCTCGACAGCGGCATCAGTCCCCCCTCGCCAGCGCCCTACCATCGCCCCGCAACGATCAGGCGCCGGGTCATCCGTGTTGACCGAGGTCGACCGCTGCTGGTGGAAATCGACCAAATGGGCAATCGGGCCATCCAGCGCAGTGCATTCAACCAGGAGCCTGCGGGCAGTTTCGCGCAACGCGACGGGGTGTGGCATGCCGTGCCTGAGCAAGCGCGGCCGGCCCAGCACGACCGGGCACAGCTGCGCCAGCGAGCAAGCCGCCTGCTGGCAGAGGTGGATGGGAAAATTGCCTTCGCCGCGCACTATGCCGATGAGCCCAACAGCCTGGCCGACTTTCTGGAATGGCCAGCAGGTGACATGCGCGACGTGCAGCAGCAACTGACCGAGCTGAACAATCCACTGGATGCCAGCTTGGTCGATCTCCTTCGGGCAGCGGTAGACCGCGTCCATCACGAAAGGCTTCGGCTGCTCACCGACGCGTATCTGAACACCCGCCATCCCGACGGCAAGGCCCTTCGCTTCCTGGCTGAGCAGAAGCGGATTCGGATCAGACAGACCGTGATTCGCCGGCAGCTACGTCACGCCAATGATTACCTCGACGTCTACGAGATTCGCGATGTGCAAGCGCCACAGCGGGTACTGTGGGAGGCACATTTTCACTATCCCAGCCTCGAAGCGAGGGGGCATGACTTCGTCAAGGGCCACCTCAAATTCTGGGATGCAGGCGTAAGGGGCCGAAAGGCCATGCTCGAGCAGGCCGCAGACGCACACGAGCGCATCGCGATCTACCGCGGCGATCTGCGCCTGGAGCAGGTGATTGGCATCATTCCCTTTCCGGCGGACGCGCCGCAGTAATCTGAGAGCGGCTCTGGCTCAGGCCAGGGCCTTGTCCAGCGCCCGCTCGATCTCACCCTTGATGGTGCCGCTCATCATCGACAGCATCATGCCCAGCTTCAATTCGACACGGATGCTGTCGTCGCCAATGTGCACACTGCCATTGGCGCCACTGCGCGCAACGTCCACGCGGTCACCGTTCCAGGTGGCCTTGAGGTCGTACTCACGGCTGAGCTTGTCGACCAGCGCTTCGGCCTTGGCGCGGGCGGCATCACGGCCGAGGGAGTGTTTGCGTTCGACGCTGATCTGGGTCATGCGGGCGTTCCTGAAGATGTAGACATAATGAGCATTATGCCCGCCCCTGCCCACTGGCACACCCCGCCAAGACAAATCCGCCCGTTCGCCCTAGAATGGCGGTAATTTTTTCCGGTGAAGCGATATGAACGACCAGCGCAAAGGCGACCACGCCGAACCCACCACCCATTTCGGCTACCAGGACGTGCCTGAAAGCCAGAAGGCGAAAAAAGTCGCCGAAGTGTTCCACTCGGTAGCAGCCAAGTACGACCTGATGAACGACGTGCTTTCCGGCGGCATGCACCGCCTGTGGAAGCGCTTTACCATCGAGCTGTCGGGCGTGCGCAGCGGCAACCGCGTGCTGGACATCGCCGGCGGTACCGGTGACCTGGCGGCCAAGTTCTCGCGTCTTGTCGGGCCGACCGGGCAGGTGGTGCTGGCCGACATCAACGATTCGATGCTCAAGGTTGGCCGTGACCGCCTGCTTGACCGTGGCGTGGCCGGCAACATCGAGTTCGTCCAGGCCGACGCTGAAAAGCTGCCGTTCCCGGACAACCACTTCGACTGCGTGACCATCGCTTTCGGCCTGCGCAACGTCACCCACAAGGACGCCGCCATCCGTTCGATGCTGCGCGTGCTCAAGCCCGGTGGCCGCCTGTTGATCCTGGAGTTCTCCAAGCCGACCAACAAGCTGATGTCCAAGGCCTACGACGCCTACTCGTTCGCCTTCATGCCGCTGGCTGGCAAGCTGATCACCAATGACGCCGAGAGCTACCGTTACCTCGCCGAGTCGATCCGCATGCACCCGGACCAGGAAACCCTGAAGAGCATGATGGTCGAGGCCGGTTTCGACCGCGTCACCTACCACAACATGACCAGCGGCATCGTTGCCGTGCACCGGGGGATCAAGCCCTGATGTTGCTGGCCGGGCTGCTCGCCAGCGTCGAACATGGCCTGAACCGCGTCCTGCGCCTGGACAGCACGGCCCTGCCGCGGCTGGCCGCGCTGGAAGGCAAGGTCATCGAGATCGACTGCCGCCAACCGGCCCTGCAGGTGTTCATCTTGCCCGATGAGGAGGGCCTGATGCTCGCCGCCCATTGGCAGGGTGAGGTCGATTGCAGCCTGCGCGCCCCCGCCGGTAGCCTGGCGCAACTGGCCCTGGCCAAGGACAAGACCGCCGTGCTGCACAGCCCGCAGGTCGAACTGCACGGCGACAGCGCCGTACTGCTCGACCTGTTCGGTGTGCTGCAGGACCTGGAGCTGGACTGGGAGCACGAGCTGCAACGCTGGCTTGGCCCGGTCGCCACGGCAATGCTGGCCGGCCATATCCGCCTGCGCGCTCGCTGGACTCGCCAAGGCCTGGCACGGTTCAGCCAGAACCTGTCCGAATACCTGGCCGAAGAATCCCGTACCCTGGTCGGCAAGCGCGAGGCCGAAGCCGCCTTCAGCGAGCTCGATGCCTTGAAGCTTGATACAGAACGCCTCGAAGCGCGCCTCAGGCGCCTCTCCCGATCCCTTGATACCAGCGATAACGCATGAAGCTGCTCGCCGTCCGACGTCTTTTTCGCATCCAGCGTGTGGTGATCCGCTACCGCCTCGATGACCTGCTGTTCGACCAGCCCTTGCTGCCCTGGTGGCTGGCCAGCCTGCGCCTGTTGATGCCGTGGCGCTGGCTGCCACGCAAGCCCACCGAACTCAGCCGTGGCGCGCGCCTGCGCCTGGCACTGCAAGACCTGGGGCCGATCTTCATCAAGTTCGGCCAGTTGCTGTCCACCCGCCGCGACCTGCTGCCCCCCGACATCGCCGACGAGCTGATGCTGTTGCAGGACCGTGTGCCACCGTTCGACCCGAAACAAGCCGTGGCCTTGATCGAGGAACAGCTCGGTGCGAAGGTCGGCGAGGTGTTCAGCCGCTTCGACGTCGAGCCTCTGGCCTCGGCCTCGGTGGCCCAGGTGCACGCCGCACGCCTGAAAACCGGCGAAGAGGTGGTGGTCAAGGTGGTGCGCCCGGGCCTGAAGCCGGTCATCGCCCAGGACCTGGCCTGGCTGTTCCTGATCGCCAAGGCCGCCGAACGCGCCTCGGCGGATGCCCGTCGCCTGCACCCGGTGGAAATCGTCGGCGACTACGAAAAAACCATCTACGACGAGCTCGACCTGCTGCGCGAGGCTGCCAACGCCAGCCAGCTGCGGCGCAACTTCGAAGACTCCGAGCTGATGTACGTGCCCCAGGTGTACTGGGACCTGTGCCGCCCCAAGGTGCTGGTGATGGAGCGTATCTACGGCGTACCGGTGACCGACATGGCCACCCTGGCCGACCAGCGCACCGACATGAAGCTGCTGGCCGAGCGCGGCGTGGAAGTGTTCTTCACCCAGGTATTCCGCGACAGCTTCTTCCATGCCGACATGCACCCCGGCAACATCTTCGTCAGCACGGTCAAACCGTGGAGCCCGCAGTACATTGCCATCGACTGCGGCATCGTCGGCAGCCTCACCGCCGAGGACCAGGACTACCTGGCGCGCAACCTGTTTGCCTTCTTCAAGCGTGACTACCGCCGCGTCGCCCAGCTGCACATCGACTCGGGCTGGGTGCCGGCAAACACCAAGGTCAACGAGTTCGAAGCAGCGATACGCACCGTGTGCGAGCCGATCTTCGAGAAACCGTTAAAAGATATTTCCTTCGGCCAGGTGCTGATGCGCCTGTTCCAGACTGCACGGCGCTTCAACATGGAAGTACAGCCACAGCTGGTATTGCTGCAGAAAACCCTGCTCAACATCGAAGGTCTGGGCCGTCAGCTGTACCCCGACCTGGACCTGTGGAGCACCGCCAAGCCGTACCTCGAACGCTGGATGCGCGACCGCTATAGCCCCAAGGCCGTGTTCGGCAACCTGCACAGCCAGGTAGAGCAACTGCCGCACCTGGCCGGCATGACCCGCGACCTGCTCGAACGCCTGTCGCAGCCTCACCTGCACGATCCACAATTGCCGGAACGGCGCCGCCAGGGCGACCGCTGGGCGCTGCGCCTGCTGGGTGCCGGCCTGCTTGGCGGTGGCGCAGTCTTGGCCGCAGGCGCTGCCGAAACCGCCAGCCTGGCCGCCCCGGCCGCCTGGCCAGCCTGGTTGATGCTGGCTGCGGGCCTTTACCTGATCGTGCGCCAATAGCCAGCCGCGCCTGTGGCTGGCACACTAGCGCAAAGGGCCCGGCACAGGAGCGGGCCCGCTTTGGAGTCGACGATGAAAGACTGGCTGGACGAGATCAAGTGGAACAGCGATGGCCTGGTACCGGCGATCGCCCAGGACCACAAGACCGGACGCGTGCTGATGATGGCCTGGATGAACCGTGAATCGCTGGCCCTGACCGCCGCCGAGCAGCGTGCCATCTACTGGTCGCGTTCGCGTGGCAAGCTGTGGCGTAAAGGCGAGGAGTCCGGGCATGTGCAAAAACTGCATGAGTTGCGCCTGGACTGTGACGCCGACGTGATCATCCTGATGGTCGAGCAACTGGGCCATATCGCCTGCCATACCGGTCGTGAAAGCTGCTTCTACCGCGTCTTTGAAGACGGCCAGTGGAAAATCGTCGACCCGGTCCTGAAGGACCCGGATGCCATCTACAGCGCAGGACACTGACATGAGCGACACCCTCAACCGCCTGGCCGAAGTGCTTGAAGAACGCAAGCAAGCGGCGCCTGACAGCTCCTACGTGGCCAGCCTGTACCACAAGGGCCTGAACAAGATCCTTGAAAAGCTCGGCGAAGAGTCGGTCGAAACGATCATTGCGGCCAAGGATGCCCAGATCAGCAAGGATTACAGCGATGTCATCTACGAAACCGCCGACCTGTGGTTTCATAGCCTGGTGATGCTCAGCGCGCTGGGCCAGCATCCGCAAGCCGTGCTGGATGAACTGGAACGCCGCTTCGGGCTTTCCGGGCATGATGAAAAGGCCGCTCGCCAGCCATCTGCCTGATGTTTTATCGGGGACGCCCGCTCCCACAGGCGCCGGGTTGCCGCATCGATATGCTGTATACACAATTTTCAGGAGTACGAAATGGGTATCTTTGACTGGAAACACTGGATCGTCCTGCTGGTCGTCGTGGTCCTGGTGTTCGGCACCAAGAAGCTGAAGAACTTCGGCAGCGACCTGGGCGAGTCGATCAAGGGCTTCCGCAAGGCCATGAACGAAGAAGAGACCAAGCCGGCCGAGCAGACTCCGCCGCCTGCGCAGCCTGTGCCACCGGTGCAAAACACCGCGCAGCCGCAGCAAGGCCACACCATCGAAGGCCAGGCCCACCCGGTCCAAGAGCCGCAGCGGAAAGACTGACCCATGTTCGGCATGAGTTTCAGCGAGCTGCTGCTCGTCGGCCTGGTCGCCCTGCTGGTGCTCGGCCCCGAGCGCCTGCCGGGTGCCGCGCGCACGGCAGGGCTGTGGATCGGCCGGCTCAAACGCAGCTTCAACAGCATCAAGATGGAAGTGGAGCGCGAAATAGGCGCCGACGACATCCGCCGCCAACTGCATAACGAGCACATCCTGCAGATGGAAGAGGAAGCCAAGCGTATCCTCAACCCAATGACGCCACCCGCGCAGCCGCCGGTCACCACGGCCAGCGTGCAGCCACCTGCCGGGCTCGAAGCCAGGCCGGTCGAAGCACCCGCTGCCCCGGCCGCACCGTCTGAACCGCCTCAACCGCCGCGAGCCCCATGAGCGAGAATCCGGAACACGACCAGCCAATGCCGCTGGTTTCGCACCTGACCGAACTGCGCACCCGCCTGCTGCGCTGCGTTGCCGTCATTTTCCTGATCTTTGCCGGGCTGTTCTCCTTCGCCCAGCAGATCTACACACTGGTTTCCGCGCCACTGCGCGAGCACTTGCCGGCCAATGCAACGATGATCGCCACCGATGTGGCCTCGCCGTTCCTCACGCCGTTCAAGCTGACCATGATAGTGGCGCTGTTCCTGGCCATCCCGTTCATCCTCCAGCAGATCTGGGGCTTTATCGCCCCCGGGCTGTACCGTCACGAGAAGCGCATTGCCATTCCGCTGCTCGTATCGAGCATCCTGCTGTTCTACGCCGGCATGGCCTTTGCCTATTTCCTTGTGTTCCCGCTGATGTTCAAGTTCTTCGCCGCTGCCACCCCGGCAGGCGTAGCGATGATGACCGACATCGCAAGCTACCTCGACTTCGTGATGACGCTGTTCTTCGCCTTTGGCGTGGCCTTCGAAATCCCGGTGGCGGTGGTGCTGCTGGTGTGGATCGGCGTGGTCGACGTGAAGTATCTGAAGAAAGTCCGCCCGTATGTGATCATCGGCTGCTTCGTGGTCGGCATGGTCCTCACCCCACCGGACATCTTCTCCCAGACCCTGCTGGCCGTGCCCATGTGGCTGCTGTTCGAGGTCGGCGTGCTGTGCGGCAGCCTGATCCGCAAGCGCAGCGCCCACGACGAAACCGCCGACGACCATAACGACCAGCCACCAGCGACCCAACCGTGAACCTGTTGCTTCTTGAAGAGGCCGACTTCGTCTCGGCCAACCGCGTCGTTCTTGCTGATCGGCGCTTCACCCATATGCAGGAAATCCACCGCGTGGCAGTGGGCGACAACCTGCGCGTGGGCCGTATCAACGGCCTGATGGGCAAGGCCACGGTGCTGCGCCTGGAAAAGCACGAAGCCGAACTTGAAGTGGCCTTCGACCAGCAGCCACCGGCGAAGCTGCCGCTGACCCTGGTGCTGGCGGTGCCTCGGCCCAAAATGCTGCGACGGCTGTTCCAGACCGTGGCCACGCTGGGCGTGCCGCGGCTGATCCTGCTGAACAGCTACAAGGTCGAGAAAAGCTTCTGGCAAACGCCCTTTCTGCAGCCCGACACCATTCGCGAGAACCTGATCCTGGGCCTGGAACAGGCGCGTGACACCGTGCTGCCCGAGGTGATCATCGAAAAGCGCTTCAAGCCTTTTGTCGAAGACCGCCTGCCCACCATCGCCGCCGGCACCCTAGGCCTGGTCGGCCACCCCGGCCCTTACCCAGCCTGTCCGCGCGCCGTAGAACAAGCCGTTACCCTGGCCATCGGCCCTGAGGGTGGCTGGATCCCCTACGAGGTCGACCTGCTGGGCAAGGCAGGCCTGGCGCCGGTACAGCTGGGTGATCGCATCTTGCGGGTGGAGACCGCCGTCACCGCGCTGCTTTCGCGTATTTTCTGACACAAACACCCCTTCTTCGCCCATCAAGTTTCCCCCTCCCGGGCCGATGGCCTTGGCAACAATACAATTATTTGTGCTGCCAAGCCGCCGGGGAGTCGAACATGTATCAATGGTTAGCCCAATCGCTAGGCAATGTGAGCGTCAATCGCAAACTGGGGCTGGGTTTCGGCCTGGTGCTTCTGTTGACCTTGGCGATTACCCTGACCGGCTGGCACGGCATGGACAGCATCATCGACCGTGGCGACAAACTGGGAAACATCTCGGTCATCCAGCAATACACCCAGGAATTGCGCATCGCCCGCCAGCAGTACGATCGCCGCCGCGACGACGCTTCGCTGGCAGAACTGGAAAAAGCCCTGAGCAACCTCGATCGCCAGGTGCAGCTGATGCTTGGCCAGATCGAACAACCCGCCGATCGCCAACGCCTCGAACAGCAACGCGAGGCAGTGCGCATCTACCAGCAGGCATTCAACGAGCTGAAGCAGGCCGACCAACGCCGCGAAGCCAGCCGTGATGTACTGGGTAGCAGCGCCGATAAGGCCGTGGATCTGATAGGCCGCGTACAGCGTAGCCTGCTGCAAGGCGCTGACATCAATCAGTACCAGCACGCGGTGGACGTCAGCGCCCTGCTGCAACAAGCGCGTTTCCAGGTGCGTGGCTACACCTACAGCGGCAATGCCGATTACCAGCAAACGGCACTGAAGGCCATCGACCAGGCCTTGGCCGAACTGCGCGCCCTGCCGGCCAAAGTGCCAGCCGAACATGCTGCCAGCCTGGATGATGCCGCCACAGCCATGGGCGGCTACCGCGATGCGGTGACCCAGTTCGGCAATGCCCAGCTCGCCAGCGAGCAAGCGCTGCAACGCATGGTTGAACAAGGCACGGTACTGCTGCAGGCCAGCCAGATGATGACCGCTTCGCAAACCGAGGTGCGCGATGCCGCTGCCGCGCAGGCCAAAACACTGCTCACGGTTGCCACCGTGCTGGCACTGGCCCTTGGCCTGCTGGCCGCCTGGGCCATTACCCGGCAAATCATCATCCCGCTGCGCCAAACACTGCGCGCCGCAGAGCGTGTGGCCAGCGGAGACCTGACCCAGAGCCTGCAGGTGCAACGCCGCGACGAACTGGGCCAATTGCAGGCCAGCATGCATCGCATGACCCAAGGTTTGCGTGAACTGATAGGCGGCATTGGCGACGGCGTCACGCAGATCGCCAGCGCTGCCGAGGAGCTGTCGGCGGTGACAGAACAGACCAGCGCCGGGGTCAACAACCAGAAGGTCGAAACCGACCAGGTGGCGACTGCGATGAACCAGATGACTGCCACCGTGCACGAAGTGGCACGCAATGCCGAACAGGCTTCGGAAGCCGCCTTGATGGCCGACCAGCAGGCCCGCGAGGGCGATCGCGTGGTGGGCGAGGCAGTGGCACAGATCGAGCGCCTGGCCAGCGAAGTGGTCAACTCCAGCGAAGCGATGAACCTGCTCAAGACCGAAAGCGACAAGATCGGCAGCGTACTCGACGTAATCAAATCGGTGGCCCAGCAAACCAACCTGCTGGCCCTCAACGCAGCAATCGAAGCCGCCCGCGCCGGTGAGGCCGGGCGTGGCTTTGCCGTGGTTGCCGACGAAGTGCGCAGCTTGGCCCAGCGCACACAGCAGTCGACCGAAGAGATCGAAGAGTTGATTGCCGGCCTGCAAAGCGGCACCCAACGGGTGGCCAGCGTGATGGACAACAGCCGCCAACTGACCGACAGCAGCGTCGAGCTGACCCGCCGCGCCGGCAGCTCGCTGGAAACCATCACCCGCACGGTGTCGTCGATCCAGGCGATGAACCAGCAGATTGCCACGGCGGCCGAGGAGCAGACGGCGGTGGCCGAAGAAATCAACCGCAGCGTGATGAATGTGCGTGATATTTCCGACCAGACCTCGGCGGCCAGTGAGGAGACGGCCAGCTCCAGCGTGGAACTGGCGCGGTTGGGTACCCATTTGCAAGGGTTGGTTGGGCGGTTCAGGCTGTGATCTGAACTAGCGGTCGCCCGGTCCGTCCTCTTCGCGGGTAAACCCGCTCCTACACATATGCACAGGCCGCTGTAGGAGCGGGTTCACCCGCGAAAGGGCCGGCCCTGCTAGCCAATCTCCACCCTTCGTTCACCGTTGCCGCCGCCACCGTATTCGCGGGTAAACCCGCTCCTACACACATGCACAGGCCGTCGTAGGAGCGGGTTCACCCGCGAATGGGCCGGCCTTGCTGGCCAATCTCCACCCGCCGTTCACCGTTGCCGGCACCACCGTATTCGCGGGTAAACCCGCTCCTACACACATGCACAGGCCGCTGTAGGAGCGGGTTCACCCGCGAATGGGCCGGCCCTGCTGGCCAATCTCCACCCGCCGTTCACCGTTGCCGCCGCCAACGTATTCGCGGGTAAACCCGCTCCTATGTATGGACTCGCCCACACTGTCTAGCTGCTTTTTTGAACATAGGAACCCGGTTGCATCTATGTATCAGGCCTGTTCGAGGAAGCTTTTTGCTTCTGGCCAACATCGTGGTGAGCTCGCAGTGTGCCGTTTACATTGAGGCCACTATCAGGCCTGTAGGAGCGGAGGCATCGGTCTGCGACGGTCTTACCTAGGGTCAATGTTCACTAGCAGGGGTTGGAGCGCCTAGCGCCCCGGTGGCATTACCCGGTTGGTCAGAGGCTCATAGCCGCCTCCGGTTTTTCGTTCGGTTTGCGTTGGTAAACCTGATCGCTCTGTAACAGGGCCCAGATAATCCGCAGATTTCGATTAGCCAGCCTGATCGCCGCCTCCTTGCGCCCAAGGCGGGATAGCCAGCGCAAGAGGCGGCGATCATCTGGCTGATCGGAATCAGGCCTTAACTGACTCAAGACAGCATGCGCGCCCTGGATCATCAGGCTGCGTATGTAGCCGTCACCGCGCTTGCTCATCTTGCCCAATCTGATTTTGTTTCCGCTGCTGTGCTGATCGGGCACGATACCGAAGAAGGCGGAATACATTCGGCCACTGGCGAAGCGGCTGGGGTCGGTCTGTTTCGCCACGATCGCCGTGGCAATGATAGGGCCGACGCCACGAATGGTGATCAGTCGCTGAGCGACTTTATCCTCTTGGGCAGTCGCTTCGAGCCGGCGGCTCAGCGCCGCTATGCGTTCACCTAGAGACAACCAGTCCATCAGCAACTCATCGAGCAACTCGCGCAACAGGTCGGGTAGAGGCAAGGAAGCATCCTCAAGCGCCTGAGGCACATGCTTATTGACCGCGGCATCGCCCTGGGGCATGGATACGCCATGCTCGAGTAGCAAACCACGGATCTGATTACCCAGCGCGGTATGTCGCTTGATGTTACCGCGCCGGATACGGTGCAGCGCTTGAATAGCCAGTGCTGTGGTGCTCTTGATCGGTATCGAAGCGATGCTCGTATCGCGACCGGCACGCAAAATGGCATAGCAGTCGTTACGATCGTTCTTAGCACCGCTGCGATGTTCGGCGACACGTTGCGCCGGCAGGATGCGAACCGGATTACCTTTGGCCTGCAGCAGTCTGGCCCAGGCTTGTGCACCTGGACCGCACTCCATCAAGACGGCCACGGTCGTTGGCAGCCTGAGCAGGAAATCGTGGAACGCTTGGCGGGATTTGATGCGATCTTCGTAGATCACCCGACCGGTAGCGTCCTCGCCTGCTAATTGGAAGACCTGTTTGGCCAGGTCTACGCAGATGGTTGTGCAAAGCTCCACATCAGTGGAAGACAGGGAATCGTGTTTCGAACTATGCTTTTTCATGGTCTCGCCCTCGCTGCCGTTGGCTTCTTCGAACACCACCGTGGCACTGTGATGCCTCGGCGGGGGCGAGTCCATCGATTACCACGGTGGTGGGCACACATCGGGGTCGTCGTAGGAGCGGGTTCACCCGCGAATGGGCCAGGCCGGCTGGCCAATCTCCACCCGCCGTTCACCGTTGCCGGCACCACCGTATTCGCGGGTAAACCCGCTCCTACACACAAATGCACAGGCCTTCGTAGGAGCGGGTTCACCCGCGAATGGGCCGGCCTTGCTGGCCAATCTCCACCCGCCGTTCACCGTTGCCGCCGCCAACGTATTCGCGGGTAAACCCGCTCCTACACACATGCACAGGCCGTCGTAGGAGCGGGTTTACCCGCGAAGAGGACGGCACAGGAGGATATGTATCCTACTGTTCGCGGCGAACTTTCCTACCTGATTATCAGGTCAAGTCCTACAGCTCCGCTGCCGATGGGCAGGGATGTGATGCCAGCCATGCGCCTGCATCCTTTCTCTCACTCGCTCGGAGATTCCCCATGCTTGGCTCCCTCAACCGCAAGCTCGGCAACATCAGTGTCGCCGCCAAGCTGGCCCTCGGCTTTGCCGTGGTCCTGCTGCTCACCCTGGCCACCACCATCAGCGGCTGGCGTGCCCTGGATGGTGCCATCGTGCGCTCACAGCAACTCAGCGAAATAGGCCTGATCAACGATCTGACAAAAGACCTGCGCGCGGAACGCATCACCTACCGCGTGCTCAACGACGATGCCAGCAGAGCGCGCATCAGCAATATCCTCGACCAGCTCAACAGCATGCTCACTACCCTGCAACAACGCAGCAACGTCGATGAGTCACGGCAGTTGCTGACAGAAAAAATGGCATTGTTGCAGAGCCTGCGCGACAACTTCAGCGAACTGCAGCGCAGCGTCGCCAGCCGTGTAGCCCTGCGCGAAGCCCTGCAGTCGCAGGAGCATGCACTCAGCGAGGCGATTGACCAACTGCAGACCCAGGCCTTGCTGAAAATGCCTGACGACAGTCAGCAAAGTGGTGTGCTGGGCCTGATGGACACCCTCAGCCGGCATGTCGAAGGTGCCAACCAGCAAAGCCTGGTTCCAGCCTACACCTTCGTCCCGGTCGAGGATTTTGCCAAAGTCGGTGATAACGCCCTCGACGCCGCCGACAGTAGCCTTGCGCAACTGCTTGAAGGCCTTGCGCCGTTGGGCTTGCCACGCGCCATCAGTGAGCAACCGGGTGTCGAGCTGAGCAAGTACCGCACCAGCCTGGATCAGTATCGCCGCGCCGCCGTACGTGTCGAGCAGTTGCAGAACAACATGGAAAACATGGGCAATGAGCTGCGAACAGTGAGCCTCGAACTGGGCAAACGCAAGGTCGAACAACGCGACAGTGAGGCCCTGGCCGCCCGGTCGCTGCTGACCAGTGTGGCGCTACTGGCAATGGTGGTAGGGGCTCTGGCGGCTTGGCTGATCACCTTGCAGATCACCCAGCCGTTGCGCCAGACGCTGGCTGTGGCCGCCCGCATCGCCAAAGGGGACCTGAGCCAGGTCGACACCGTGCAACGTCGCGACGAAATGGGCCAGCTGCAAACCAGCATGCGCGAGATGACCTTGAGCCTGCGCGAGCTGATCGGCGGCATTGATCAGGGTGTCGGCCAGCTGTCACAGGCCGCCACGCAGTTGGCGGCCAGTAGCGAAGACACCAAGCTGCGCATCAATCAGCAGCGCGAGGAAACCGACCAGGTGGCCACTGCCATGAACCAGATGAGCGCCACCGTACAGGAAGTGGCACAGAACGCCGAGCAAGCCTCCCTGGCCGCGACCAACGCTGACCAGCAGGCACAGGTGGGTGACCAGGTAGTCGCCGAAGCCATCGGCCGTATCGAACAACTGGCCGGACAGATGGACCATTGTCTGGCGGCCATGCAGCACCTGGCAGGCGAGAGCCAGCGGATTGGCAGCATCCTCGATGTGATCAAGTCGGTGTCCGAACAGACCAACCTGCTGGCGCTGAACGCAGCGATCGAAGCGGCACGGGCCGGTGAAGCCGGGCGCGGCTTTGCCGTGGTGGCCGATGAGGTGCGTGGCCTGGCCCAGCGCACGTCGACGGCGACCGAGGAGATCGGCCAACTGATCGACAGCCTGCACAACGGTACCGACGAAGTGACCCGCTTGCTGGACAGCAGCAAGAGCCTGACCGAACAAAGCGTGGAGCTGAGCCGCAGGGCCGGGCACGCATTGAGCCAGATCACCGACACGGTATCGAGCATTCAGGGCATGAACCAGCAGATCGCCACCGCCAGTGAGGAACAGAGCGTGGTGGCCGAGCAGATCAACCGAAGTGTGATCAATGTGCGGGATGTTTCGGATCAGACCAGTGCGGCCAGTGAGCAGACGGCAGCCTCGAGCGGGGAGCTGGAGCAGTTGGGGCAGCAATTGCGGGGGATGGTTGGGCGGTTCAGCATCTGAGGTTAGCGGGGCTGCTTTGCAGCCCCTCGACCGTTCAACCCAGGCTTGGGCATAAAGAATTACCGGAGCGCACCAACCTGGCATTTTTGCCAGTTGTCGGGGCTACCTTGCTGCCCGCATCCTTGAGGTCATGATTCAACAGGGAATCTTCTGATGGCTACTCGTCAGTTACGCTTTTATGAGCATGATCGGCTCGCATCTATTGGAGTGCCTGGTAGTTCAATAAGAGTAATGAACGCGGCCGGCACTCCGCTGTGCCAGCTAGGGGGGTCACTCTTTACCGAGACCAACCTGATTGCTTTGGACAGAGCAAAGTCCGTGTTGGTTTCGACCCAGAGTTCTGCCATCAACAGCGTGACATACTGTGCTTATGGAAATTACGGCACTGGGCCTTTACCTGTAACACTAGGCTTCAACGGAGAGTATCTGGAATATTTCGGCGTGTACTTGTTAGGCCGCGGAGAACGTGGATACAGCCCCCGTCTGAGGCGATTTATTTCTGCCGATCGTGCCAGCATATTCTTGGCCGGAAATCTTAATGCATATGCTTACACTGCGGGAGACCCGATTAATTATAATGATCCTTCAGGAAATGCCCGTGGACTTATAGCGCGCTACAAGGATTGGAAAGCTGGAAAGTCTCTAGTCAAAGCTTCAAAAAATTTGAAACATCACATAGACAGCACTGAAAATTTAGAGTTTAACGTCGGAAACGAAGAAAGAAAACACGCTCAGATACAGCAAGATATTCAAACGACTGATACCAGACTCCAAGAAATAAATGAGGAAATGTTAGCGCTCATGGACGACATGAGCAAAATGGATGGAACAGTCATATACGAAAATAGCAAGCACGGCGTAAAGGGAAGTTACTTATACGCAGGTTACGCCGATAAAGCGTCCGGATTGAGGAAGCTTGCAGCCAAGCATGACCAGTTGACTACAAAGCGCCTCCAACTAGAGCAAACACCGTCGAAAGTTGAGGCAGCAAAGTGGCGAGTTGAACAGAACAAAATAGCAATTCAGGCAGCGCGCAGCCGTCTAAATTACCTAACGAATAAATATCCTCATGTAGCTTCAAAAGCAATTAGAAAAATCACTTAAGCCACGCAATTATTCATTTGCCAGCTGTATTCCAAATCAACGGATGAGTGAAATAGCCAACCCGCAGAAAGCGAGTTTCGGGGGTTGGCTACGCTCTACCGCCCACCAAGTTTCACAATACCTGGCGCAGGAACGCCTGCGCGCGCGGGTCCTTCGGCGAATCAAAGAACGCGCCTGGCGCGGAATCTTCCAGCAGCTTGCCATGGTCGAAGAACAGCACCCGGTCAGCCACTTCGCGGGCAAAGCCCATTTCGTGGGTGACGCAGACCATGGTCATGCCTTCCTGGGCCAGGGTCTTCATCACGTCCAGCACTTCGCCGACCATTTCCGGGTCAAGCGCCGAGGTCGGCTCGTCGAACAGCATCACTTTCGGGTCCATCGCCAGGGCCCGGGCAATCGCCACCCGCTGTTGCTGGCCGCCAGACAAGCGCGACGGGTACTCGTTGGCCTTCTGCGAAATACCCACCTTCTCCAGCAACGCCCGGGCCTTGGCTTCGCGGTCAGCCTTGTTGCGCTTGCGCACCACCTTTTGCGCCAGGCACAGGTTTTCCAGCACAGTCATGTGCGGAAACAGGTTGAAGTGCTGGAACACCATGCCGACTTCGCGGCGGTAGGCATTGATGTCGGTCTTGGGGTCGGCCAGTTGCAGGCCGTCGATGGCCACATGGCCTTGGTCGAAATGCTCCAGGCCGTTGAGGCAGCGCAGGAACGTCGACTTGCCCGACCCCGACGGGCCGAGCACGACCACCACTTCGCCCTTGGCGACCTGAGTGGTGACGTTATCCACAGCCCTTACCACCTGGCCACGGGTGTCGAAGACTTTCAGCAGGTCACGAACTTCAATCACTTTGCGCAAGCCTCCGCTCGAGCCGGCTGGCGATGTGCGACAGCGGCAGGTTGATCAGCAGGTACAGGCCTGCCACGCAGAACCAGATCTCGAAAGTAGAGAACGAGGTGGTGATGGCCTCACGGCCACTCTTGGTCAGCTCGGTGATGGCGATCACCGACACCAGCGAGGTGTCCTTGACCAGGCTGATGAACTGGCCGGCCAGGGGCGGAAGCACGCGCTTGAACGCCTGCGGCAAGATCACATGGCGCATCGACTGGCCAGCGTTCAGGCCCAGCGACCGGGCAGCCTCGTTCTGGCCCTTGGCGATCGACTGCACGCCAGCACGGACGATCTCGGCCACGTAAGCACCGGTGAACAATGCCAGCGCCGCTACCCCGGCAAACTCGCGGGACAGGTTGAGCACGGTGCCGATGAAGAAGTAGAAGATGAAGATTTGCACCAGCAGCGGCGTGCCGCGCACCAGTTCGACATAGACGGTCGACAGGTCGCGCAGGGTCGGGTTGTTCGACAACCGGCACAATCCGGCGAACAGGCCGATCACCAGGCCCAGCGCCCCGGACACCACCGAGATCCACAAGGTGGTCCACAGGCCCCATGCCAGCGGGCCAGCGGCCCAATGGCGGGTTACCCCGATCTGGTCGCCTTCGGCAACATCGTCGCCGCGGCTCAGTTGCAGGCTGTCCTTGTCCACATCGAGCACTTGCTCGGCACCACTTTCGTCCTTCAGCGTGACGCGGGCGTTGTCACCGGAAATGACGATTTCCTGCACAGTGCCGTAGCCGGCAGCGCGTTGTGTTTCCTCGGCCTTGTAGGCGAAGTACTGCGGTACGCGGTTCCAGCGCCACTCGTAGGAAATCATCGAGGTGGCCATGTAAAGGCTGAGCGCCAGGCCTACCAGGACCAGGGCAGTCAACCCATGCCAAGGCCACTGGGCTTTCTTGTGTTTGATCACGTGGGGTACTTCCGTAAATGCGAACGCGCAGGGTTTGCCTGCGCGTCGGGGTCATAAAGCCGGGCTTGTGGCCTGAGCCTTATTCCATTTCCTTCAGCCAGTCCTTGTTCTTGAACCACTTGTCGTGAATACGATCGTAGGTCCCGTCGTGCTTGATCTGGTGCAGGAAGTTGTTGATGAAGTTGATGCTGTCGTAGTCGCCTTTCTTCAGGCCGAAGGCCAGCGGCTCGTAGGTGAAGGGTTCTTCGAGGAACAGCAGCTTGCCGGCGCCGGCTTTCTCTACCGCCACCACGTTGTACGGCGCGTCATAGACAAAGGCGTCGGCCTTGCCATTGACCACGTCCATCACCGCTTCCTGCTCGTTGTCGTAACCGTGGTACTTGGCTTTGCTGATCAGCTTCTTGGACACCATTTCGCCGGTGGTGCCAAGCTTGGAGGTCAGGCGATACTTCTCGTTGTTCAGGTCCTTGTACGACTTGATCTCGCCAGCCAGTTCCTTGCGGATCAGCAGGGTCTGGCCAACCACGATGAAGGGTTCGCTGAAGTTCAGACGCAGGTTGCGCTCCTGGGTCAGGGTCATGCCGCTGCCGATCATGTCGAACTTGTCGGTCAGCAGGGCCGGGATGATGCCGTCATAGGCGGTGGACACGGCCTCGAACTTCACGCCCATGGACTTGGCCATGGCTTTGAGGATATCGACTTCGAAGCCGATGATCTCGCCACGTTTGTTGGTCATCTGGAACGGCATGTAGGTTGGGTCCATGCCCACCCGCAAGGTGCCGCGCTTGACCGCGTCATCGATGGCGCCCGCCTGGGCCGCGGTCACGGCGACCAGGGCGGTCACACCGACCAGCAGTCGCGAAAGGTATTTCTTGATCATCACCAAGTCCCCTAGCAAGAAAAGTAGCGAATCTTATTGTGTTGGCACGGCCGTACTGGCCGAAGCGTCGTATCGGAGAGGGATGCTAACGCATGGCGGCCCGTGGACCTATAGCCGCGGGGGGACTTTGTTGGCCAAAATGAGGGGGTTAGGCCAAAAAGCTTCGCGGGTGAACCCGCTCCTACAAGGGCATGTGTATCCCTGGTAGGAGCGGGTTCACCCGCGAAGATGCCCGATCAGGCGCCCCGTAGGAGCGGGTTCACCCGCGAAGAGCCCCGATCAGGCGCCCCGTAGGAGCGGGTTCATCGGGGCGCCGAACCGCCGCGAACAGGCCCGATCAGGCGCCGACGAGGCTCGGTTGGCCTGCGTTTTCAGGGTGCAACGGCAACAGCGGCGAATGCGGGTCATTGTTGATCGACGCACGCCACACATCGATCCATGCCGCATTGTGCTCGGCCCACACCTGCTCGTGCAGGCGGCTCAGTGCCACCGGGTCGCTGAGCAGGGCCAGGCGAGTATTGAGGTCCAGGCCTTTTGGTCCGACTTCAATCGCCTTGGCAACGCGCTCGGCACGCAACGCTTCGATCGGTGCCGCCTGGCCATGGCGGGCAGTGGCCATGGCACAGGCCAGGGCATTCTGCCGCGGGTCGACCACGGCCCGCACGAAGCCATCATGCAGGGCATGCCAGCGGTTTTCGTGGGTGTACTGGTCGGTAGCCAACAGCTCTTGTGGCGTGGCGTATTCCTCTGGGATGAGGAACAGCTTCTCGTCCTTGGCCGCCAGGCCCAGGCGGGTGCGGCTGGAAATCACCGATACCGGGATCGACAGCACCAGCGAACCGACGATAGGCGCCAGCCACCACAGGAAGCTCGGGTTCAACCACGCCACCAGTGCGGCCCAGGCAATGCCCAGCAGCGTCTGCGGGCCATGCCGGCGCACCGCTTCGCCCCACGGCGTGGAATCGTCGTCACGCTGCGGCGAGTTCCAGGTCGCAGCCCAGCCGAGGAACGCGGCCAGCACGAAGCGGGTGTGGAAGATCATGCGTACCGGTGCCAGCAACATGGAGAACAGCATCTCCATCAGCATCGACAAGGTGACCTTGACGCGTCCACCGTACTCGACGGCGCCCTTGGCCCAGATCAGGATGACGCTGAGCAGCTTGGGCAGGAACAGCAGCACAATGGTGGTGGAGAACAGCGCCACAGCCTTCTCCGGGTGCCACTGCGGCCACAGCGGGTAAAGCTGGTACGGCTCGATGAAATACTGCGGCTCCATCAGCGTGTTGGTCGCCAGCAGCGCGGTCGACAGCACCAGGAACAGGAACCACAGCGGCGCCGACAGGTAAGACATCACCCCGGTAAGGAACACCGCACGGTGAACCGGGTGCATGCCCTTGACCAGGAACAGGCGGAAGTTCATCAGGTTGCCGTGGCACCAGCGACGGTCGCGCTTGAGCTCGTCGAGCAGGTTTGGCGGCAGTTCTTCGTAGCTGCCCGGCAAATCGTAGGCAATCCACACACCCCAGCCGGCACGGCGCATCAGCGCGGCTTCGACGAAGTCGTGGGAAAGGATGGCACCGGCGAACGCGCCCTTGCCCGGCAACGGCGCCAGGGCGCAGTGCTCGATGAACGGCTTCATGCGGATGATCGCGTTGTGGCCCCAGTAGTGCGACTCACCCAACTGCCAGAAGTGCAGACCGGCAGTGAACAGTGGGCCGTACACGCGGGTAGCGAACTGCTGCATGCGTGCATACAGGGTGTCCATGCCCGAGGCTTTCGGCCCGGTCTGGATGATGCCGGCGTCCGGGTTGGCCTCCATCAGGCGCACCAGGCTGCTCAGGCACTCGCCACTCATGACGCTGTCGGCGTCGAGCACGACCATGTACTTGTACTCGCCACCCCAGCGACGGCAGAAGTCGTCGAGGTTGCCGCTCTTGCGCTTTACACGGCGCCGACGGCGGCGGTAGAAGATGCGGCCAAAGCCTTTGGTTTCACGGCACACATCCAGCCAGGCCTGTTGCTCGGCCACGGCGATGTCGGTGTCGTTGGTGTCGCTGAGCACAAAGAAGTCGAACCGGTCGAGGTTGCCGCTGGCGGCCACCGACTCGAACGTTGCGCGCAGGCCGGCGAACACCCGCGGCACGTCTTCGTTGCAGATCGGCATCACCAGCGCGGTACGCGCCTCGGGCGCGATCGGCTCGTTGCCTGCGCTGCTACCGGAAATCTTGTATTTGTCGCGCCCGGTGAGCAGCTCGAGGAAGCCCATCAGCGCGGTCCAGAAGCCCGCCGACACCCAGCAGAACAGGATGCCGAAGAGGATCAGGATGGAAGTTTGCAGGGCATACGGCCACACCTGCACCACCGTGTCCCACAGCGGCTGGTTGACGATTTCGTCAAGGTCCACGAACGACCAGCCCTGGTACGGCAGGATGCCTTTCATGTACCAGCCAGCGACGATGGTCTGGCCGATCATCAGCGCCAGCAGAATGTAACGGCGGATAGAGCCGACCGTGCGCCAGCGGGCCGGCGGCAGCTCGCGCTTGGGCGGCTGCGGGGCGTTGGGCCGGCCGGTCATGCGTCGCCACATGCGGATCAGCACATTGGTGCGCCATGGCTCGGGCACGACCTTGGTGCGTTTGATCGGCGGGGCGATCTTCAGGCACAGGCGGCCGCTGCCGTCGACGCCGAGCATTTCGGCTTCTTCCAGCTCGGCGGCGCTGCCCACGGTCAGGCGCGGGCCCACCGAGGCCTGCACGGCCTCGGCAGAGCTGGCGGCCGGGTTGGCCGCCAAGCGTTGGTGTAGCTCACTGAACGAGGTGCAGCTGGCAAGTTCAGCCCGCTGCTCGTCGCTCAGTGGTAGGTGGGCCAGGTACTCGCCAAGCGATTCCGGCCTTGCGCTTGAGTTACTCATCGGCAGGCAACTGATAGCTCCAGGTCTCGGTCAGCACCTTCTCGGTGGTGGCCGGGGCCCCGTTGGTGGGCGCCGCATCGGCGGCAGGTTGTTCGGCCTTGGCAGATTGCTCAGCCTTGACGGCTTTCTCGGCCTTGGCATGCTTGGCTGCGGCCTTGTCCTGCTTGGCGTCCTGGGCAGGCTTGGCAGGCTCGACCGGTACATCACGCACCAGTGCGGCGCGCATTTCGGTCGACTTGTTGGCTTCCTTGACCTTCAGGCGCAGGGTCAGGCGCCAGCCCTTGGTCTCAGGGTTATAGCGCAGATTGTTCTCGACCACCTCGGCGTTGTCGCCCACGCTGATCTGGCTGCGCACGGCGGCGTCTTCCGGCAGGGCGGCAAGCGCCGGGCCGGCGAAGTCGACCAGGAATGCCACGCTGCCATCTGGCTGGCGGATCAGGTTGGACTGCTTGACGTCACCCGTGGAACGCAGGGTCTGCTTGACCCAGCCCAGATCAGGGGCCTGGAACTTCGGCTCGTCGATGGTCCAGTGCAGGCGGTAGGCGTACTCGAACGGCTTGCCTGGCTCCGGCAGTTTCTCCGGGCTCCAGAAGGCCACGATATTGTCGTTGGTCTCGTCGGCGGTCGGGATTTCGACCAGGTCGACGCTGCCCTTGCCCCAGTCACCCTTCGGCTCGATCCAGGCGCTTGGGCGCTTCTGGTAGTTGTCGTCGAGGTCTTCGTAGTCGCTGAAGGCGCGCTGACGCTGCATCAGGCCGAAACCACGTGGGTTCTCGACGCTGAAGTTACTCACGGCCAGGTGTTTCGGGTTGTTCAGCGGGCGCCACAGCCACTCGCCGTTGCCGGCATGGATCGACAGGCCTTCGGAGTCGTGCAGGGCCGGGCGGTAGTTGAGCACCTTGGACGGCTGGTTGGGGCCGAACAGGTACATGCTGGTCAGCGGCGCAATGCCCAGGCGGCTGACATGGTCACGCAGGAACACGCGGGACTGCACGTCGACCACGGTGTCGTTGCCTGGACGCAGGGTCAGCTTGTAGGCGCCGGTGGAGCGCGGCGAATCCAGCAGCGCGTAGATCACCAGGTGCTTGTCGGCTGGCTTGGGCTTTTCAACCCAGAACTCGGTGAAGCGCGGGAATTCTTCGCCCGACGGCAGGGCGGTGTCGATGGCCAGGCCACGGGCAGACAGGCCGTACACGTGACCCTTGCCGACCACGCGGAAATAGCTGGCGCCAAGCAGGGTCATGATCTCGTCCTGCTTGTCGGCCTTGTTGATCGGGTACAGCACGCGGAAACCGGCATAACCGAGGTTTTTCGTGGTTTCCGGGTCGTGCGGCACGTCACCGAACTCGAAGCGGTCCGGGTCGTACTTGATTTCCTCGACCTTGGTGGCGGTGACCTCGTTGATTTTCACCGGGGTGTCGAAGTGCATGCCCTGATGATAGAACGACAGCTTGAACGGGGTCTTGTCCTTGGCCCACTCGGCCTTTTCCTGCAGGAAACGGATTTTCTGGTAGTCCGCGAACTTCATGTCGCGGAACACGGCCGGCAGGTTGCTTTTTGGCGCTTCGTACTTCTGGCCGGCCAGATCCTTTGCCTTGGCAGCAACATCGTCAAGATTGAATGCCCACAGCTGGCCCGCGCTCATCAGGCCGACCAGAGCCACACTGGCCATCAGCGCCTTGCGTAGCCCGACGCTGGGGATTCTTGATGCTTTTTGGGGACTAACAATCACGAGCAACCCTCGCCGAAAACAGATCATGAAACCAACGGCCAGCGACAAATGCCGGGTTGGCGAGCACTGTTCGGACCCCGAGAGGGCGTAATGATTCCCCAAACGGATCCAGACAATGCTCGAGTCAGAGTGAAACGGACCTACGAACGCAGGTCCATGCAGCGCGCGATTATCCAGCAGGTTGCGTGACAACGCATCAGGCTGGAGCAACTATTTATCGTACAAAACCCCTTGTTTTCCTGTGAACAACGGGTTTTTTGACCTCATATTTGTAACATAAATGTTACCGGGCCATCATTGACCAGGTGCACCTGCATATCCGCACCAAAACGGCCGCTGGCCACGTCGGCGTACTGAGCTTTTGCCTGTTGCAAAAGATAGTCGAACAACTCGGCGCCGAGGGCCGGTGGCGCTGCGGTCGAGAAGCTTGGACGCATGCCATTGCGGGTGTCGGCCGCCAAGGTGAACTGTGACACCAGTAGCAGGCCACCCCCGACATCCTTGAGCGACAGGTTCATCTTGCCCTGCTCGTCACTGAACACCCGGTAGTTCAGCAGCTTGTGCAACAGCTTATCGGCCTGTTCACGGGAATCTTCAGGCTCGACCGCGACCAGCACCAGCAACCCTTGGTCGATGGCGCCGACCACCTCCCCCGCCACTTCAACCCGCGCACCGCGCACGCGCTGCAGCAGGCCCCTCATGCTTCTTCCAGGGGCAGGTCGAGCAGGCGTCGGGCCATCTGGTCGGCGGCACGCACCAAGGCATCGGTGATGCCAGGCTCGGAAGCCGCGTGACCGGCGTCACGGATCACTTTCAACTCACTGTTCGGCCAGGCCTGGTGCAACGCCCAGGCGTTGTCCAAGGGGCAGATCACATCGTAGCGACCATGCACGATCACCGCCGGCAGGTGGGCGATTTTGGGCAGATCGCGGATCAGCTGGTCCGGTTCGAGGAAGGCGTTGTTCATGAAGTAGTGGCATTCGATGCGGGCGATCGACAGCGCCCGCTGCGGTTCGGAAAAGCGGTCGACCACCAGCGGGTTGGGGCGCAGGGTGGCGGTACGGCCTTCCCAGGTGGACCACGCCTTGGCGGCGTGCATCTGGGCGATCTGGTCGTTACCGGTCAGGCGCTTGTGGAAGGCCCTGACCAGGTCGCCGCGTTCCTCCGGTGGAATCGGTGCGATGTAGTCCTGCCAGTAGTCGGGGAACAGGCGGCTGGCGCCTTCCTGGTAGAACCACTCGATTTCCTGCGGCCGGCACAGGAAGATGCCGCGCAGGATCAGGCCGTGCACGCGTTCGGGGTGAGCCTGAGCGTAGGCCAGGGCCAGGGTCGAGCCCCAAGAGCCACCAAACAGCACCCACTTGTCTATGCCAAGGTGTTCGCGAATGCGCTCCAGGTCTTCGACCAGGTGCCAGGTGGTGTTGTTCTCCAGGCTCGCATGGGGCGTGGAGCGGCCACAGCCGCGCTGGTCGAAGGTGATGATGCGGTACAGGTTGGGATCAAAGTAGCAGCGGCTCTGGGCGTCGCAGCCAGCACCGGGGCCTCCGTGGATGAACACCACGGGCAGACCTTCCGGCGAGCCGCTTTCGTCGACATAAAGCACATGCGGCGCTTCCACGGCCAGATCGTGCCTGGCGTAGGGTTTGATCTGCGGGTAGAGGGTCTGCATTGCGCACTCCGTGTGAGGATTATTCGGCCGTGGGCCATCATAAACCTGAATTGCGCTTTCAGCACCGTCCTTGCTGACGCGTTCGAACGGCGCGAATCGACCCTTGCGCAGAATTCCGGCAACTGCCTCCCACGGTGCCTGGCGACGCCGATAGCGTCGCCGCCTCCACTCAACGCTTGTAACGCTCGTCGCCCCAGGCCAGCAGCGCTTGCAGTAGCTGCCTCAATACCGCTTGCGTCGGTTGCGCCAAGTCTTCCCGGTAGGCAAATGGCTCGACTTCCTCCATATAGGTGCTTTGCGCCAGCTCCAGCTGCACAGCATGGATATGGTTGGCCGGGTCGCCATAATGCCGGGTGATGTGACCGCCTTTGAACCGACCATTAAGCACATGGCTGTAACCTTGCACCTTGGCGCACACACCCTGCAGCCGCTCAGCCAGTGCCGGATCGCAACTGGCGCCGTTGAAAGTACCCAGGTTGAAGTCCGGTAACTTGCCGTCGAACAGGTGCGGGATCAGCGAACGGATCGAATGGGCATCCCACAGCAGCGCATAGCCAAACTGCTCACGCAAGCGGTCCAGCTCACGACGAATGGTCGCGTGATAAGGGCGCCAGATCTGCTCCAGGTAGCGTCTGCGCTCTTCGCCAGACGGCGCCAGCCCGTCTTTGAAGAGGGGTTCGCCGCCGAACAGGGTCGCCGGGTACAAGCCCGTGGTGGCGCCGACGTACAGCGGCTTGTCGTCGTCCGGACGGTTCAGGTCGATGACGAAGCGTGAGTACTCTGCGGCCACCACGCTGGCGCCCATGTCACGGACAAAGTCGTACAACTGCGGGATGTGCCAGTCGGTGTCCGGCAAGCTTTGCGCCTGGTCGACCAGGCCGTCGCGCACGGCGTCGGTCAGACGCAAGCCAGCGTGCGGCATGCTGATCAGCAGCGGCAGGCGACCTTGGTGAAAACTCAGTACCTTGTCCATCGTGCCTCGCTCAGTTGGAGATTTCATGGCCCATGCGCACTACGCGCTTGGGCAGGTCGCCACCCAGCCAGTAGGCCAGGTCGGCGGGGCGTTCGATTTGCCAGGCGACGAAGTCGGCCACCTTGCCCACTTGCAGCGAGCCGTGGCTGTCACCCAGGCCCAATGCCGTGGCAGCGTGGACCGTAACGCCGGCCAGGGCTTCTTCCGGCGTCATGCGGAAGCAGGTGCAGCCCATGTTCAGCATCAACCGCAGCGACAACCCTGGCGAGGTGCCGGGGTTGAGGTCGCTGGCCAGGGCAATCTTTACCCCGTGGCGGCGCAATGCATCCATTGGCGGCAGCTGGGTTTCACGCAGGAAGTAGAACGCACCCGGTAGCAGCACGGCGACCGTGCCGGCGTTTGCCATGGCCACGGCGTCTTCCTCTATCATGAACTCCAGGTGGTCAGCCGACAGTGCCTGGTAACGCGCGGCCAGGCTTGAGCCGTGCAACGATGACAGCTGTTCGGCATGCAGCTTGACCGGCAGGCCCAGTTCGCGCGCCTTGATGAACAGCCGCTCGACCTGGGCCGGCGAGAACGCGAGGTGTTCGCAGAAGGCATCCACGGCATCCACCAGGCCTTCGCTGGCCAGGGCAGGCAACATCTCGTCACAGATGTGCGCGATGTAGTCGTCGGCCCGACCCGCGTACTCCGGGGGCAAAGCGTGCGCCGCCAGGCACGTGGCACGCACCGTCAGCGGCAGCTCGTCGGCCAGGCGGCGGGCCACTCGCAGCATCTTGCGCTCGTTGGCCAGGTCCAGGCCGTAGCCGGACTTGATCTCGAGGGTGGTCACGCCATCGCGCATCAGTGCCTGAACGCGCTGGCGAGCACTGGCGAACAGTTCGTCTTCGCTGGCTGCCCGGGTAGCCCGCACGGTACTCGCAATACCACCGCCCTGCGCGGCGATTTCGGCATAGCTCACGCCCTGCAGGCGTTGCTCGAACTCGCCGCTGCGGTTGCCGCCGAACACCGCATGGGTGTGGCAGTCGATCAGCCCGGGAGTGACCCAGGCACCACCCAGGTCAACCGTGCGGTCAGCTTCGACGGGCGCCAGCTCGGCGCGTGGGCCTATCCACTCGATCAGCCCGGCGCTGGTGACGATCGCCGCGTCCTCGATGGCCGAGTAACGGCCATCGGCCATGGTCGCAACATGGCAATGCTGCCAGAGGGTTCTCATGCACAATCTCCTTTGCTAGCGGTGCAGCTCGGCCGGCTCCGCTACCGGCTGGCCCTGCCCTGCGCGCGGCTTGCACCACAGCAGGTAGGACGCCACCAGGAACACCACCCAGATCACGCCGACGATCAATGCCGCCTGGGTGTCCGGGAAGTAGCCGAGCACGCCAAAGATGAACACCATGAACGCAATGGCCATGGCCGGGCCGTATGGCCAGAACGGTACCGGGAACTTGAGCTGGGCCACTTCCTCGCGGCTCATGCTGCGGCGCATGGCTACCTGGGTGAGCAGGATCATCAGCCACACCCACACCGTGGCGAAGGTGGCGATCGAGGCAATCAGCAGGAACACATTTTCCGGGATCAGGTAGTTGAGCAATACGCCGATCAGCAGCGCAGCCCCCATCACCACAACGGTCATCCACGGTACGCCATGTTTCGACAACTTGCTGAAGCCGCGCGGGGCGTGGCCTTGCTGGGCCAGGCCATACATCATGCGGCCAGCGCCAAAGATGTCGCTGTTGATGGCGGAGATGGCAGCGGAAATCACCACGACGTTCAGCACGGCAGCGGCAGAGCCAATGCCCAGGTTGCTGAAGATCTGCACGAAAGGGCTGCCCTGGCTGCCGATCTGCGGCCATGGGTACAGGCACATCAGCACGAACAGGGTGAGCACGTAGAACAGCAGGATCCGCAGTGGCACCGCGTTGATCGCTTTGGGAATGACGCGCTGCGGGTCTTTTGCCTCGCCGGCAGTGACGCCGATGATCTCGATACCGCCGAAGGCGAACATCACCACCGCAAACGACGCGATCAAGCCACCCACGCCGTTAGGCATGAAGCCGCCATGGTCGAACAGGTTGCTCATGCCCACGGCATGCCCGGTACCCACCTGGCTGAAACCGAAGGCCATGATGCCGAGGCCGGCCAGGATCATCGCCACGATGGCGCCGACCTTGAGCAGCGACAGCCAGAATTCCATTTCGCCGAATACCTTGACGTTGCACAGGTTGAGGCCGCCGATCAGGAAAACGATGCCCAGCACCCAGATCCAGCGGGCTACCTCCGGGAACCAGAAGCCCATGTAGATACCGAACGCGGTGACGTCGGCGATGGCGACGATGACCATCTCGAAAGCGTAGGTCCAGCCAAGGATGAAACCGGCCATTGGGCCGAGGTAGGTGGTGGCGTAGTGGCCGAAGGAGCCGGCCACCGGGTTGTGCACGGCCATTTCGCCAAGAGCGCGCATGACCATGAACACTGCAGCGCCGCCGATCAGGTAGGCCAGCAGCACGGCCGGGCCTGCCATCTGGATGGCCGAGGCAGAGCCGTAGAACAGGCCGGTGCCGATGGCGGAGCCGAGGGCCATGAAACGGATGTGGCGGGCACTTAGCCCGCGCTTGAGACCTTGAGCTTGTTGCATGTCACGTCCTTGAATTGTTTTTGTGGTCGTGAGATTGAGCGGCTGCTGCGCAGCCCCTTCGCGGGCAAGCCCGCTCCTACATGGATAGCGTTTGCAGATCGCAATCTGTGCAGGAGCGGGCTTGACCGCGAAGGGCCGCCAAGCGGCCCCAAGGAGCATTACAGGCTTGGCAGCACACCCGCCGGCAGCAAGCCGGTCAGACTACCCTTGGCCAACAGGTCCACGGCCTTTTCGATATCCGGCGCGAAGAAACGGTCACGGTCGTAGTGCGGCACCTCGCTGCGCAGCGCCTGGCGCGCCTGCTCCAGCTTGGCCGAAGTCTTCAGGCCTTTGCGCAGGTCCAGACCCTGGCACGCGCCCAGCCATTCGATGGCCAGCACGCCACGGGTGTTTTCGGCCATTTCCCACAGGCGCTTGCCGGCAGCCGGGGCCATCGACACGTGGTCTTCCTGGTTGGCCGAAGTTGGCAGGCTGTCGACACTGTGCGGGTGCGACAAAGCCTTGTTCTCGCTGGCCAGGGCGGCAGCGGTGACCTGGGCGATCATGAAGCCAGAGTTGACCCCGCCGTTTTCCACCAGGAACGGCGGCAATTGGGACATGTGCTTGTCCATCATCAGCGAGATGCGGCGCTCGCTGAGCGAGCCGATTTCAGCGATGGCCAGGGCCAGGTTGTCGGCGGCCATGGCCACCGGTTCGGCGTGGAAGTTGCCGCCGGAGATCACATCACCTTCGGCAGCGAACACCAGCGGGTTGTCCGACACGGCGTTGGCTTCGATGCCCAGTACCTCGGCGGCCTGGCGCAGCTGGGTCAGGCAGGCACCCATGACCTGCGGCTGGCAGCGCAGCGAGTACGGGTCCTGGACCTTGTCGCAGTTCTTGTGCGACAGCGACACTTCGCTGGAGTCGCCCAGCAGGTCGCGGAAGCAGGCCGCGGTGTCGATCTGGCCGCGTTGGCCACGCACTTCGTGGATACGCGCATCGAAGGGCGAGCGCGAGCCCAGCGCAGCTTCGACGCTCAGGCCGCCGCAGGCGATGGCCGCGGCATACAGGTCTTCGGCCTGGAACAGGCCACGCAAGGCATAGGCGGTGGAGGCCTGGGTACCGTTGAGCAGGGCCAGGCCCTCTTTGGCGGCCAGGGTCAGCGGTTCGAGGCCGGCAATCGCCAAGGCTTCGGTGGCCGGCAGCCACTGGCCCTTGTAGCGGGCCTTGCCTTCGCCCAGCAGCACCAGCGACATATGCGCTAGCGGGGCAAGGTCACCGGATGCGCCTACCGAGCCTTTCAGCGGGATGTGCGGGTAGACTTCGGCGTTGACCAGGGCAATCAGCGCGTCGATGACTTTGCGGCGGATGCCGGAGAAGCCACGGCTGAGGCTGTTGATCTTCAGCACCATGATCAACCGCACCAGGTCGTCATCCAGCGGCGCGCCGATACCGGCAGCGTGGGACAGCACCAGCGAACGCTGCAGGTTCTCCAGGTCATGGCTGGCGATGCGGGTCGAGGCCAGCAGGCCGAAACCGGTGTTGATGCCGTAGGCAGTACGGTCTTCGGCAATGATCTGCTCGACACAGGCGACGCTGGCGTCGATGGCCGGTGCGGCGCTGGCATCCAGTTGCAGGCGCACAGGCGCGGCATGGATCGCGCGCAGCTGGGCCAGGGTCAGGGTGCCGGGCTTGAGGGTGAGTTCGGTCACGTTACTACTCCAAATCGCGTGGAGCCGCAGGCCCGCTTGTGGGTGCCTGCGCGCTCCTTCTTGTTGTTCAGTATCACCCCTTGCAGGGTGCGATCCAAAGCGTGGTGATCAGCCGGTGATCATCGGCAGGTCCAGGCCCTGCTCCTTGGCGCAGTCGATGGCGATTTCATAACCGGCATCGGCGTGACGCATGACGCCAGTCCCTGGGTCGTTGGTCAGTACCCGGGCGATACGCTCGGCGGCCTCATCGGTACCGTCGCAGACGATGACCATGCCCGAGTGCTGCGAGAAGCCCATGCCCACGCCACCGCCATGGTGCAGCGATACCCAGGTGGCGCCGCCTGCGGTGTTAAGCAGGGCGTTGAGCAGCGGCCAGTCGGAAACAGCGTCCGAACCATCACGCATGGCCTCGGTTTCGCGGTTCGGGCTGGATACCGAGCCGGAGTCGAGGTGGTCACGGCCGATCACCACCGGTGCCGACAGCTCGCCGCTGCGGACCATTTCGTTGAAAGCCAGGCCCAGCTTGGCGCGAAGGCCCAGCCCCACCCAGCAGATACGTGCCGGCAGGCCCTGGAAGCTGATGCGCTCGCGAGCCATGTCCAGCCAGCGGTGCAGGTGGGCGTCGTCGGGGATCAGTTCCTTGACCTTGGCGTCGGTCTTGTAGATGTCCTCGGCTTCACCGGACAGCGCCGCCCAGCGGAACGGGCCGACGCCGCGGCAGAACAGTGGGCGGATGTAGGCCGGGACGAAGCCTGGGAAGTCGAAGGCATTGGCCACGCCCTCCTCCTTGGCCATCTGGCGGATGTTGTTGCCGTAGTCGAAGGTCGGGATGCCCTGCTTCTGGAAGTCCAGCATGGCCTGCACGTGCACGGCCATCGACTGCTTGGCGGCCTTGACCACTGCAGCCGGTTCGGTCTGCGCGCGGTCGCGGTACTGTTCCCAGGTCCAGCCGGCTGGCAGGTAGCCGTTCAGTGGGTCGTGGGCGCTGGTCTGGTCGGTGACCATGTCCGGGCGCACGCCACGCTTGACCAGCTCTGGGAGGATTTCGGCGGCGTTGCCGTGCAGGGCGATGGAGATGGCCTTGCCTTCGGCGGTGTACTTGGCGATGCGTGCGAGGGCGTCGTCGAGGTCAGTGGCCTGCTCGTCGACGTAGCGGGTTTCCAGGCGGAAGTCGATACGGCTCTGCTGGCATTCGATGTTCAGCGAGCAAGCCCCGGCCAGGGTCGCGGCCAGTGGCTGGGCGCCGCCCATGCCGCCCAGGCCAGCGGTGAGTACCCACTTGCCTTTCAGGCTGCCGCCGTAGTGCTGGCGACCGGCTTCGACGAAGGTTTCATAGGTGCCCTGGACGATGCCCTGGCTGCCGATGTAGATCCAGCTGCCGGCGGTCATCTGGCCGTACATGGCCAGGCCCTTGGCGTCCAGTTCGTTGAAGTGTTCCCAGTTGGCCCAGTGTGGCACCAGGTTGGAGTTGGCAATCAGCACGCGCGGTGCGTTGCTGTGGGTCTTGAACACACCGACCGGCTTGCCCGACTGCACCAGCAGGGTTTCGTCGTCTTCCAGGCGGGTCAGGGTTTCGACGATCTTGTCGTAGCAGGCCCAGTTGCGCGCGGCGCGGCCGATACCGCCGTATACCACCAGCTCTTTCGGGTTTTCCGCGACCTGTGGATCGAGGTTGTTCATCAGCATGCGCAGTGGCGCTTCGGTCAGCCAGCTTTTGGCGGTCAGCTTGTTGCCACGTGGGGCACGGATTTCAACGTCACGGTATTTGTTGTTGTCGGTCACGGGAAAGGTCCTCTGCGGTCGTCCGCGGGCGGGTATGTCGTGGTCAATATACAAACACACCTTTACTTGTATGTACAAGCATGGACAACCAAAATAATCGGACCTTGCCGTTCCTGGCTTGAGATTTATGTTGGGGTATAGATCGAGCGCCGCCCGCGCGGCGCTTCGCGGGTAAACCCGCTCCTACGTTTGTTTCGGGCCAGTCCATCATGTGCCTGGCGCGCGCGACCGCCTTGTTGGTACGACGCGATATCGAGATAGGCACCAAGGCGTTCGCGCGCAAATCCCACAGGCATAATTGGCCCGAAACAAACGTAGTCCGGCTTGAGTTCTGCGGCGGCGCTCGATCTCACAGGCGCAGAATGTGTCGAGCCGGACACCTGCGGCGCTCGATCTCACAGGCGACAAAAACCTACAGCCAGACCCTCAGCGTTCAACCAGTTCGATCAGGCAGAACCGCCCCTGAACCTCCAGCCCAAGCAATTCGTCATTGCCCTCCAGCCGCAGGCAGTCATACAACCCTAGCCGCTGCGTTTCACGCCCCACGATGGTCACCTCAACATGGCTGCTGGCAGCAAACAACAACACCGTCGATGCCGAGCTGTACACCCGGCTGGTGCCATCCAGCCACTGCAACCGCGCCCGATATCGCTGCGGTGCATAGATCAGGTTGAAATCGCGGATCGCCCCGCCCAGCAACTTGCAGCTGACCTGGCTCTCGCCGCTGAACGCAAACGCATCGAACGCCAGCAATGGCCGACTGGCCTGGCCATCGACCAGCAGGCGCATGCCGTCGCCCTGCAGCACGGTGATGATCCGCTGGTAGCCGGCAAAGGTGGAAAACCCTCCCGACTCTTCGATATCGGCAATCGACAGACGCCAGCCAAAACCGTCCAGGCCCTCGCCACTGTCGCGGGTGATCTCTTCGGTGAAACCACCACCATTCTTCCAAGGCATGCGCGGGTAATTGTGCGCACGCAACAATTGCAGCTGACTCATTTGCTGAAACGTCCTTCCAGGCGATGACGGGAACCGGGGTGGATCAGCCGTGCAGCGGTCACCGGCTGGCGGCCGGACCAGGTGCGACGACGAATCAGCAGGCAGGGCTCGCCCCGGTCGATCTGCAACAGGGTGCATTCTTCCGGCTCGGCCAGGATTGCCTCGACCACATGCTCGCCCTCCGTCAGCGGCGCCACCTGGGACAGGTAGGCGTAAGGCGTCTGCCGGGTGAAATCCTGCTTGAGGTAATCGGGCGCAATGGCCGCGTTGACGTAACGGTCCTCGATCTGCACCGGCACGCCGTTCTCGAAATGCACGATCAGCGAATGGAAGACTCGCTGACCTTCACGCATGTCCAGGGCCAGCGCCCGTTCGGAGCCGGCCGCTTCTTCGGCAAGCGTGATCACCTGGCAGCTATGCTGGTGCCCGCGCGCGGCAATTTCGTCGGCAATGTTGTTGACCTCGAACAGCGCCGAACGGCCCTTGGGCTCGGCCACGAAGGTGCCGACCCCTTGCATGCGCACCAGCAGGCCTTCGGCGGTGAGTTCACGCAGGGCGCGGTTGATGGTCATGCGGCTGAAGCCCAGCTCGTTGACCAGCTCGCTCTCGGAGGGTACCCGGTGATGCGGTGGCCAGCTGCCGTTGTCGATCTGCTGGATGATCATCTGTTTGACCCGGGCGTAGAGCGGCGCCGGGCCCTCGCCCATCTGGGCAACCAGCACGGAGACAGGAGGTGTCGGCACGGCGATGGATCCTTGTGCAAATGAAATGAGCGGTAGCTTGCCGCAGTTTACCCGGCAGGCAAACGCCTGTATATGTATATACAAGTTAACAATAACAGGATTCCACCGATGTCAGCCTACTTCGCCGAACGCGCCCTGCTACCTACGGGCTGGGCCAGCCATGTGCGTATTGAGGTCGCCAGCGATGGCCGTGTGGCCAGCATCGAGCCTGGCGCTTCGGCCGAAGACGCCGAGCGCCTGGCCGGCCCGCTACTGCCCGGCATGCCCAACCTGCACTCGCACGCTTTCCAGCGCGCCATGGCAGGCCTGGCGGAAGTTGCCGGCAACCCCAACGACAGTTTCTGGACCTGGCGAGACCTGATGTACCGCCTGGTCGGGCAGATCAACCCAGAGCAGCTTCAGGTCATCGCTCGCCAGTTGTACATCGAGATGCTCAAGGCCGGTTATACCTCGGTGGCGGAGTTCCACTACGTGCACCACGACCAGGCCGGCAAGCCCTACGCCGACCCCGCCGAGCTGTCGCGACGCATCAGCGCGGCCGCAGCCGACAGCGGCATCGGCCTGACCTTGCTGCCGGTGCTGTACAGCCATGCAGGCTTTGGCGGCCAGGCGCCGAACGACGGGCAGCGGCGCTTCATCAACTCCACCGGGCAGTACCTGCAGCTGCAAGCCCAGCTCGCCCCGCTGCTGGCCGCGCAACCGGCGCAGCAACTGGGCCTGTGCTTCCACTCGCTGCGGGCGGTAACGCCTGGGCAGATCGCCGAAGTGTTAGCGGCCAGCGACAGGCAGTGCCCAGTGCATATCCACATCGCCGAACAGCAGAAGGAAGTCGACGACTGCCTGGCCTGGAGCGGCCTGCGCCCGCTGCAGTGGCTGTACGAGCACGTGGACGTGGACCGCCGCTGGTGCCTGGTACACGCTACCCATGCCGAACCGGACGAAGTGACCGCCATGGCCCGCAGCGGCGCGGTGGCCGGGTTGTGCCTGACCACCGAAGCCAACCTGGGCGATGGGATCTTCCCGGCAGTGGATTTCCTGGCACAGGGCGGGCGCATGGGCATTGGCTCGGACAGCCATGTGTCGTTAAGCGTGGTGGAGGAGTTGCGCTGGCTGGAATATGGCCAACGCCTGCGGGACCAGCGGCGCAACCGCCTGTATCGCGGCGACCAACCGATGGTCGGGCGCACGCTGTATGACGCGGCGCTGGCCGGTGGTGCGCAGGCGCTGGGGCAGGCGGTCGGCGAGTTGGCGGTGGGCAAGCGTGCCGACTGGCTGGTGCTCGATGGGCAGGACCCCTACATCGCCATGGCGGAGGGTGATGCCATTCTCAACCGTTGGCTGTTTGCCGGCGGCGATCGCCAGGTGCGCGATGTCATGGTGAATGGGCAGTGGGTGGTGCGCCAGGGGCGGCATGCGCAAGAAGAAGAAAGCGGGCGGGCGTTTGCCGAGGTGTTGCGCCAGCTTTTGGGCTGAGTGTACCGGGGCTGCGTTGCAGCCCTTCGCGGGCAAGCCCGCTCCCACAGGTTGACTGCCCCACAAAATGTCTTGGGGGCAGCCCAGGGTTCAGTGCAGAACCTGTGGGGTTTGCCCGCGAAGGGTTGCAACGCAACCCCAAAAAACTCAGTGCATTTTTACTATTTGCTGATCGGACGCCCGCCAGATCAAGCGGCTGGTGTCATACCCCTGCTGCCGCGCCCTGGACAGCAGGTTCTCACGCTCCCAGGCCGGCAGTGTCGGCGTGCGCGACAGAATCCAAAGGTATTTGCGGTCCGGGCTACCGACGATGGCCGTACGGTAGTGGTCGTCCACATAAAGAATCCAGTACTCACCCCGCGCCACGCCTGGCACCAGCCTGGTGAACCAGTTATCGAACTCGACCCATAGCTTGTCGGTGTGCCCCGGCTCCTGGATATTCGCATGCCCTTCGGCGCGAAGCCATTCATCACCCATGGTGCGGCAGCGGTTGAGCACGCCATAACTGCCATCAGGCCTGAGGTTGTAATGGGCCTCGGACTGCTCGCAGCCTTCCTGGTAGCGCATGGGCAGGCGCGCCAGCTCGTACCATTTGCCCTGGTAGCGCTTGAGGTCGACATTTCCGGCGGTTTTCGGCGCCAGCGGGTCGTGCACGGAACCTGCACAGCCGCCCAGCAGCAACGCCAGGCATACCCCCATCAGCAGGTACGCACGCCTCATTTGAGGCCCTGCCCGGAATACATCAGCACCTTGTCAGCTGCGTACTGCACGCTGATGAAGCTCTTCTCGTCCCCCCAGGTGCAGCTGCTCATGCCCAACGCGCCAGAACATTCGGTCGGCGTGCCGAGCAACTGCTCGACCTCGGCCTTGTTCATACCGGCCTTGATCTTGGAATAGTTTTCCTGATTGATCTTGCTGCAGGCAGTCAGCACGACGCACAGCGACAACAGGGCGAGGGAACGCAACGACATGAAGGGACACTCCTGAAAGATGATACAGGCGAGTGGCCTGCAGTGACCTTCGACGTGAAAATCCCTCCCAGGTTCCCTGCCCCACCCCCTATGCCCCTACACCATTGGTCGGATGGCCACTACTGTGCGATTAATCACAAAGCATTAATCATGCGCCCAATAAAAAAGGCCGCCCCCGTTGGAGCGGCCTTGCGTTGCGATGCCTGCGCAGCAGGCTCCCTGGGCCTCAGAAACGGGAACCAGGTTCCAGCAAAAAGTCCATCTCTTCGCTGGTGCTCGGCCGCTCCAGCACCAGGTTGCGGTGCGGGAAGCGCCCGAAGCGGGCAATTACCCGCTGGTGCTGCTCGGCATAGTCGAGGAAGCCTTCGAACAGCCGGCGGTTGGCCTCGGGCTGTTCGTCCAGCAGCATTCGATAACGCTCCACGCACAGGTTCTGCCAGTCCAGCACTTCGGCATGCTCCAGTACCAGCAGCACGAACACGCGCTGGATCGGCAGCAGCTGGTAGTCCCAGCCCTTCTGCAGGCCCTGCATGGCGACTACCTGGGCACGCCGGTCGCCGTCGAAGGCACGCGGCGTGTCGCGGTAGATCATGCGTGGCAGCTGGTCGAGCAAAATCAGCAGGCCCAGCCAGCCCTGCGGGGTTTGCTGCCACTCTTCGAGCCCACCCGCCAGGGCGTGCTCGACCAGGTCGCCAAACAGCGCATGGGCGTCGGCATCGTAATGCTTGCCGAACCACAGCGTGCTCTTCTCGTCAGCCACGGCCTGGGCACTGGTGCCCCAACCGAACCACCATTCCAGCAACGGCTGCCAAGGTGCGAGCATGACTTACTCCTTGTGGTAAGCGGTGACGCGCTCGACCTCTTCCTTCGAGCCGAGAATCACCGACACGCGCTGGTGCAGGCTTTCTGGCTTGATGTCGAGGATGCGATCGTAACCGTTGGTGGAAGCGCCACCGGCCTGTTCGATGATGAACGACATCGGGTTGGCTTCGTACATCAGGCGCAGCTTGCCCGGCTTGCTTGGTTCGCGGGCGTCACGTGGGTACATGAACAGGCCGCCACGGGTCAGGATGCGGTGCACGTCGGCCACCATCGAGGCGATCCAGCGCATGTTGTAGTTCTTCTTCAGCGGGCCGGTCTCGCCTGCCAGCAGTTCGCCCACATAGCGCTGTACCGGGGCTTCCCAGTGACGCTGGTTGGACATGTTGATGGCGAACTCGGCGGTGGTCTCCGGTACGCGGATGTTTTCGTGAGTCAGCACGAAGCTGCCCAGTTCGCGATCCAGGGTGAAGCCCTTGACGCCGTTGCCCAGGGTCAGGATCAGCATGGTCTGCGGGCCGTAGATGGCATAACCGGCAGCAACCTGCTCGGTACCTGGCTGCAGGAACGCTTCTTCGTTGAGGCTTTCGTTCTGGCTCAGGTACTGGTTAGGGCAACGCAGAACCGAGAAGATGGTACCGACCGACACGTTGACGTCGATGTTCGACGAACCGTCCAGCGGGTCGAAGACCAGCAGGTAGGCGCCTTTCGGGTACCTGCCCGGGATCTGGTACGCGTTGTCCATTTCTTCGGAAGCCATGCCAGCCAGGTGACCGCCCCACTCGTTGGCTTCCAGCAGGATATCGTTGGAAATCACGTCCAGTTTCTTCTGGACCTCGCCCTGCACGTTTTCAGTGCCCATGCTGCCCAGCACACCACCGAGGGCGCCTTTGGACACGTGGTGGCTGATTTCCTTGCACGCACGCGCTACCACTTCGATCAGGAAGCGCAGATCGGCAGGGGTGTTGTTGCTGCGGGTCTGCTCAATCAGATAGCGACTCAGGGTAACGCGGGACATGTATGGCTCCGAACGGATTGGGGGGATGAAAAACCCACGCAGTTTACAGGGAGAGTGACGGGCTAGCGAGTGATGAGACTCGCCACGGCTCTCAGACGGCACAATAGGTCGGTAGTTCAGCCTTCGCCAGGCCGGTGGTCTGGTTGTGGGGCGATTCGCGGGCGCGCCCGCTCCTACAGGCTTATGAGAGCCCTGCAGGAGCGGGTTTACCCGCGAACAAGCCAGCACAGGCCTGTCTCAATCCAGCGCCTTCCAGATCTCGGTCGCATACTCGCGAATGGTCCGATCCGACGAGAACCAGCCCATCCGCGCGGTATTGAGCACCGCCTTGCGCCACCACTCCTGCGGTGTGTGCCACAGATCCTCGACCCGGCGCTGAGCATCCCAGTAGTCATCGAAATCGGCACACACCAGGAAGCGATCATAGGCCACCAGGCCGTCGATCAACCCGGTGTACCGGGAAGGGTCGTCTGGCGAGAACACACCACTGCGAATGGCCTGCAACACATCGGTCAAGCGGTTGGAAGCGGCTATGGCAGCATTGGCGCCAAAATCACCGGCACGCTTGCGCGCTTCAACCTGCTGCGAGGTCAGGCCAAAGATGAACATGTTGTCGGCCCCCACCTGTTCGCACATCTCCACGTTGGCGCCATCCAGGGTGCCAATGGTCAACGCACCATTGAGGCCGAACTTCATGTTGCTGGTACCGGAAGCTTCGTAGCCCGCGGTGGATATCTGCTCGGAAAGGTCCGCCGCCGGGATGATGCTCTCGGCCAGGCTGACGTTGTAGTTGGGCAGGAACACCACCTTCAGCAGGCCGCGCACTGTCGGGTCGTTGTTCACCACCCGGGCGATATCGTTGGCCAGCTTGATGATCAGTTTGGCCTGGTGGTAACTGGCCGCAGCCTTGCCGGCGAAGATCTTCACCCGCGGCACCCAGTTGGTGCCAGGGTCGTTGCGTATGGCCTGGTACAGTGCAACGGTGTGCAGCAGGTTGAGCAACTGGCGCTTGTATTCGTGAATGCGTTTGACCTGAACGTCGAATAACGCCTCGGGGTTGACCGTGACGCCGATGCGATCCTGAATGATGCTGGCCAGGGCACGCTTGCTGTGCAGCCGCTGGGCAGCGAACTGCTTGCGGAAACCGGGTTTGTCGGCGAACGGCACCAGGCCCGCCAGAAGCGTCTGCGGGTCGTCCTTGAGTTCCGGCCCAAGCGCCTCGACCAGCATCTCGGTCAGCTGAGGGTTGGACTGGTACAACCAGCGGCGGAAGGTAATGCCGTTGGTCTTGTTGTTGATCCGTTGCGGGTAGAGCTTGTGCAGCTCGGAGAACACCGTGCTCTTCATCAACTTGCTGTGCAGCGCCGACACACCGTTGACGCTGTGCGAGCCGAGAAACGCGAGATTACCCATGCGCACCCTTCGGCCGTTGTCTTCCTCGATCAGCGAAACCGCGCGCAGCACGTCGAAATCGTGCAGGCCTTTGGCCCGCAACGCATCGATATGGTAGGCATTGATCAGGTAGATGATCTGCATGTGCCGCGGCAGCATGCGCTCCATCAGCGCTACCGGCCAGGTTTCCAGGGCTTCTGGCAACAGGGTATGGTTGGTGTAGGCGAGCGTGCCGACGGTCAGCTCCCAGGCCTTTTCCCAAGGCACTTCGTGCTGATCCACCAGCAACCGCATCAGCTCCGCCACCGCAATCGAAGGGTGGGTGTCGTTTAGCTGGATGGCCGCTGCATCAGGCAGGTTGAGCAGGTCCTTGTGCATGTTCAGGTGGCGCCGCAGCAAGTCCTGCAGCGAAGCCGAGACGAAAAAGTACTCCTGGCGAAGGCGCAGTTCCTGGCCGGCCTCGGTGCTGTCGGCTGGGTACAGCACACGCGAAATGCTCTCGGCACGCGCCACTTCAGCCACAGCCCCCAAGTGGTCACCGGCGTTGAAGCGCTCCAGATGCAGCTCTTCCAGCGCCCGCGCACGCCACAGGCGCAGGGTGTTGACGCTGGATCCACGCCAGCCGACTACCGGCGTGTCGTAGGCCACCGCCCGCACCGTCTCGCCCGGCCACCATACCTGGCGCTGGGTGCCGCTTGCATCGTGCACCGTTTCGACACTGCCGCCAAAGCTGATCGGGTAGATCACCTCGGCGCGCTCGAACTCCCAGGGGTTGCCGAAATCCAGCCAGTTCTCGGTCTGTTCCTGCTGCCAGCCATCGACCACGGCCTGACGGAACAGCCCGTGCTCGTAGCGGATGCCGTAACCATGGGCAGCGATACCCAGGGTAGACATGCTCTCCATGAAGCACGCCGCCAGACGGCCAAGGCCACCATTGCCCAGCGCGGCGTCCGGCTCGAGCAGGCGAATGCGTTCGAGGTCCACATTCAGCCCTTCCAGCGCATCGCGGGCGATGTCCAGCAGGCCCAGGTTGCTCAGGCTGTCGTACAGCAAGCGGCCGATGAGAAACTCCAGGGAAAGGTAGTAGACCCGCTTCTGGCTGCGCCGATAGGCCTGCCGGGTGTGATCCATCCAGTGGTCGACCATGTGATCGCGCGCGGCCAGGGCAATGGCTTCGAACCAGTCATGGTCGAAGGCGTGCTCGGGGTCCTTGCCGACCGCATAGGTCAGCTTGTTCAGTACAGCAGCGCGAAAATCCGCGACTTCGGCGTCACGTGCTTTAGGTTCCTGGGACATGCGGCATCCTCGGGCAAGTTGACGAAAGCGGAGGGAGAGTGTTGAGACTAGACCCTTCGACAGAGAGCGACAGTTACGGTTCGCAGTTTTCATGCCCACTTTGCGATTCCGGCAAAAGGTTGTTCATAAATTGAACAATTCCGGTATCATCGCGCGCCCCAAGACCGTGATCCACCCTATAAAGATGAAAACGACCCTGATCGCCGCGGCCGAAGTCGACCGCCTGGAGACCTGGCAGCGCTACACCAGCAACATGTGCCATGGCTGCCATTCGACCTGCTGCACCCTGCCGGTGGAGGTGAAGATCAAGGATCTGATCCGTATCGGCGTGGTTGACGAGTTCGAAAAAGACGAACCACCCAAGAACGTGGCCAAGCGCCTGCAAAAAGAAGGCATCATCGAGCGCTTCAACCAGAAGTCCGGGATCTTCACCCTGACCCGGATGAGCAACGACGACTGCATGTACCTGGATCGTAAAAGCCGCCTGTGCACCATTTATGACAAGCGCCCGGATACCTGCCGCAACCACCCCAAGGTCGGACCGCGGCCGGGCTATTGCGCCTACAAGCCCAAGGTGGTTGGGCGCTGATCTATTGCCTGCACCGGCCTCTTCGCGGGTAAACCCGCTCCTACAGGTCTTGACCTTGGTGGATATCCTGTAGCGAAGAGGCCGGTACCACCAGCACAAAAAACCCAGACAAACAAAAACGCCCCCGGCCTTTCGGCCGGGGGCGTTTTCATTCAGCCTGAGCTAACTCAGTTCTTGGCTTTCTTGGCTGCGCGGGTACGCTCGCCTTCGTCCAGGATCTTCTTGCGCAGACGGATCGACTTAGGCGTCACTTCGCACAGCTCGTCGTCCTGGATGAATTCCAGGGCCTGCTCGAGGGTGTGGCGAACTGGTGGTACCAGGGCGATGACTTCGTCTTTGCCCGAAGCACGCATGTTGTCGAGCTTCTTGCCTTTGGTCGGGTTCACGCCCAGGTCGTTGTCACGGCTGTTCAGGCCGATGATCTGACCGTTGTAGATCTCCTGGCCGTGTTCAACGAACAGCTTGCCGCGAGCCTGCAGGGTTTCCAGCGAGTAGGTCAGTGCCTTGCCGGTCTCGACCGAAACCAGTACGCCGTTGAGGCGGCCGGACATCTGGCCCGACTTCATGGTGTCGTAGCGATCGAAGATCGAGGTCAGGATGCCTGCACCGTTGGTCAGGGTCAGGAACTGGTTACGGAAACCGATCAGACCACGGGCTGGAATGTTGTACTCCAGACGAACACGGCCCTTGCCATCCGGAACCATGTTGGTCAGGTCGCCTTTACGCAGACCCATCTCTTCCATGACCTTGCCCTGGGATTCTTCAGGGATGTCGATGGTGACGTTCTCGAACGGCTCCTGCTTCACGCCGTCGACTTCGCGGATGATCACTTCAGGACGGCCCACGGCCATTTCGAAGCCTTCACGACGCATGGTTTCGATCAGCACCGACAGGTGCAGCTCACCACGGCCCGAAACCTTGAACTTGTCTGGGGAGTCGGTCTCCTGAACGCGCAGGGCAACGTTGTACAGCAGCTCCTTGTCCAGACGATCCTTGATGTTACGGCTGGTGACGAACTTGCCTTCTTTACCGCAGAACGGCGAGTCGTTGACCTGGAAGGTCATCGAAACGGTCGGCTCGTCAACGGTCAGCGGCTTCATCGCTTCTACCGCATCCGGGGCGCACAGGGTGTCGGAGATGAACAGCTCATCGAAACCGCTGATGCAGACGATATCGCCAGCCTGGGCTTCTTCGACGTCAACGCGGTGCAGACCGTGGTGACCCATCAGCTTCAGGATACGGCCGTTGCGCTTCTTGCCGTTGGTGTCGATGGCGACAACCGGGGTGTTCGGCTTGACGCGGCCACGGGCGATGCGGCCAACACCGATCACGCCGAGGAAGCTGTTGTAGTCCAGTGCCGAGATCTGCATCTGGAACGGGCCGTCGCGGTCAACAGACGGTGCTGGTACGTTGTCGACGATCGACTGGTACAGCGGGGTCATGTCTTCGGCCATGGCAGTGTGGTCCAGGCCGGCAATGCCGTTCAGGGCCGAGGCGTAGACCACTTTGAAGTCCAGCTGTTCGTCGGTGGCACCGAGGTTGTCGAACAGGTCGAAGATCTGGTCCAGAACCCAGTCAGGACGTGCGCCCGGACGGTCAACCTTGTTGATCACGACGATTGGCTTCAGGCCGGCTTCGAAAGCCTTCTTGGTCACGAAGCGGGTTTGCGGCATCGGGCCGTCCTGGGCGTCGACCAGCAGCAGCACGGAGTCGACCATCGACATTACACGCTCAACCTCGCCACCGAAGTCGGCGTGGCCGGGGGTGTCGACGATGTTGATGTGGTAGCCGTTCCAGTTGATGGCGGTGTTTTTCGCCAGAATGGTAATACCGCGCTCTTTTTCCTGGTCGTTGGAGTCCATGACGCGCTCGTCGTTGAGCTCGTTACGCTCCAGAGTGCCGGACTGACGCAGGAGTTTGTCGACCAGAGTGGTTTTACCATGGTCAACGTGGGCGATGATGGCGATGTTACGCAGATTTTCGATCACAAGTGTATCTCGATCAGAGGATTCGGTTGCCGCCCAGTGTAGGCGGCCAATATGTACCGTTTAAGGCTCAGCGGGCCCGGCGGTCGGGAGGGCGATGGCGAATACTGCCGCCATACAGCCCCGGCGTCTTATGTCGGACGATAAACACGCACATTGGCATGTCCCTCACTGAGCAGATGGTGTGCGTGCAAACGGCTCATCACACCCTTGTCGCAATACAGCAAGTACTGGCGCGTGGGGTCCAGGTGCTTGAACTTGCTGTTGATGGCGTAGAACGGCATGGCCTGGACTTCGATACCTTCCAGCACCAGAGGTTCGTCTTCCTGGGCATCGGGGTGGCGAATGTCGATGACGATCTGGCCTGGCAGCGCCTCGGCCACTTCCTCGATTTCGATGTCCTTGCCCAGCTCATCGATCACATGATCGATGGAAATGAACTTGGCGCGCTCAAGAGCGCGCTCCAGCACGGCCATGTCGAACTGCTTTTCTTCGTGCTCCATGCGGTGACGCTTGGCATGGGTGGTCGGGTTTACCGAGATCACGCCGCAGTATTCCGGCATGTGCTTGGCAAAGTCCGCGGTGCCGATTTCGGTGGCCTGGTCGATGATGTCCTGCTTGTGGCTGGCCAGCAGCGGGCGCAGCACCAGCTTGTCGGTGGCCGAGTCGATGATCGACAGGTTCGGCAGGGTCTGGCTGGACACCTGGGAAATCGCTTCGCCGGTCACCAGCGCGTCGATCTGCAGGCGGTCGGCCATATGGGCGGCGCCGCGCAGCATCATGCGCTTGAGGGTCACGCCCATGTAGCTGTTGTCGACCTTGTTGAGGATCTCGCCAACCACTTCTTCGAACGGCACGCTGATGAACAGTACGCGCTGGCTGCTGCCGTACTTTTTCCACAGGTAATGGGCCACTTCCATCACGCCCAGCTCGTGGGCACGGCCGCCGAGGTTGAAGAAGCAGAAGTGGGTCATCAGGCCGCGGCGCATCATCTGGTAGGCCGCAACGGTGGAGTCGAAACCACCGGACATCAGCACCAGGGTCTGCTCCAGGGCACCCAGCGGATAACCGCCGATGCCATTGTGCTGGTTGTGGATCACGTACAGGCGCTGGTCGCGGATTTCGATGCGCACCAGCACTTCAGGCTTTTTCAGCTCGATCCCGGCGGCGCCACACTGCTGGCGCAGCTGGCTGCCGACGTAACGGTCGACGTCCATCGAGGTGAAGTCATGGTGGCCACCGCGTTTGCAGCGCACGGCGAAGTGCTTGCCGGCCAGCAGGTGGCCGAAGTGGTGCTTGCACTTGGCGACGATGTCGTCGAAGTCACCCAGCGGGTATTCCTCTACCTGCAGGAAGTGGGTGATACCCGGGGTGCAGGTGAGGCGTTCGATCATCTCGCGCTGGACTTTTTCGTCTTCGACGCGGGTGACCACCTCGAGATTGTCCCAGACACCATCGACCGCGAGCTCAGGGTCGAGATCCTTGAGCACGTTGCGGATGTTCTTGCCAAGCTGGCGGATGAAGCGCTTGCGCACCGGCCGGCTTTTGATGGTGATTTCTGGGAAGACTTTGACGATAAGTTTCATTGGTTAACAGCGCGCGCAGGGCCTGCCGAAAATGAGGGGCGCGAATTATATCGGAAATTGCTCAGGATTTGACCAACTTTTGATCAGAAGCTTTGAGATAAATGCAGAGGCCAGGTTTTGCAGCGCCTGTTCCGGCCCTTTCGCGGGCAAACCCGCCCGTAGGAGCGGGTTTACCCGCGAAGAGGCCCTAGAAGCTGGCACGCCACACGCCACGCACCCTATTGGTGCGACACGATCAAAAAACGCATCGTAAGTGTGCACTTTCACCCGCTAACCCAACGCCAAATGCCCGCAAACGCCCCCTTTTATCCCACCCTCGCCATTTTCGGGCACTGGCATGCAATTTGCTCCCTTGTGAGGCAGGTAAGCTTGGCCGACTATCCGCGCCCGGCAACACCCTTTTTCCAGGGCAGCGGCCCACCGCGCTCTAGACCATCCGGAGGACAACATGTCGAAGTCGGTTCAACTCATCAAAGATCATGACGTCAAGTGGATTGATCTGCGTTTCACGGACACCAAAGGCATTCAGCACCACGTGACCATGCCGTCGCGTGATGCGCTGGACGAAGACTTCTTCGAAGTCGGCAAGATGTTCGACGGTTCCTCCATCGCTGGCTGGAAAGGCATCGAAGCTTCCGACATGATCCTGATGCCGGTCGACGAAACCGCCGTTCTGGACCCGTTCACCGAAGAACCAACCCTGATCATCACCTGCGACATCGTCGACCCGTCGAGCATGCAGGGCTACGACCGCGACCCACGCGCCATCGCCAAGCGCGCTGAAGAGTACCTGAAGAGCACCGGCATCGGTGACACCGTATTCGCCGGCCCAGAGCCTGAGTTCTTCATCTTCGACGAAGTGAAGTTCCACTCGGACATCTCCGGTTCGATGTTCAAGATCTTCTCCGAGCAGGGCTCGTGGATGACCGGCGCTGACGTGGAAGGCGGCAACAAAGGCCACCGTCCAGGCGTGAAAGGCGGCTACTTCCCGGTTCCGCCGTTCGACCACGACCACGAAATCCGTACTGCCATGTGCAACGCCCTGGAAGAAATGGGCCAGACCGTTGAAGTTCACCACCACGAAGTGGCGACTGCCGGCCAGAACGAAATCGGCGTCAAGTTCAACACCCTGGTGAAGAAGGCTGACGAAGTACAGGCGCTGAAATACGTCGTGCACAACGTTGCCGACGCTTACGGCCGTACCGCCACCTTCATGCCGAAGCCACTGTACGGCGACAACGGCTCGGGCATGCACGTGCACATGTCGATCTGGAAAGACGGCAAGAACACCTTCTCGGGTGAAGGCTATGCCGGCCTGTCCGACACCGCCCTGTACTTCATCGGCGGCATCATCAAGCACGGTAAGGCCCTGAACGGCTTCACCAACCCGTCGACCAACTCGTACAAGCGTCTGGTCCCAGGCTTCGAAGCCCCGGTAATGCTGGCCTACTCGGCTCGCAACCGTTCCGCCTCGATCCGTATTCCTTACGTCGGCAGCCCGAAAGCCCGCCGTATCGAAGCACGCTTCCCGGACCCATCGGCCAACCCGTACCTGGCGTTCGCGGCCCTGCTGATGGCTGGCCTGGACGGCATCCAGAACAAGATCCACCCAGGCGACGCGGCCGACAAGAACCTGTACGACCTGCCGCCAGAAGAAGCCAAGAACATCCCGCAAGTGTGCGGCAGCCTGAAAGAAGCTCTGGAAGAGCTGGATAAAGGCCGTGCGTTCCTGACCAAGGGCGGCGTGTTCTCCGACGACTTCATCGATGCCTTCATCGAGCTGAAGAGCGAAGAAGAAATCAAGGTCCGTACCTTCGTACACCCGCTGGAATACGAGCTGTACTACAGCTGCTGATCTGATTGGCGCCTCGCGCCGATGACATGATCACGACGGCCTCCCTCGGGAGGCCGTTTTTGTTTTCATACATGCGAATCAGAACGCCCCTACAAGCAGCAGTTGGTCAACTGCGCACAATCCATTCTCCCTCTGAATGGAGAACACCATGCGCCTGGCCATCACGTCACTTTGCTTGCCGTTTGCCTTGATCGGCTGCATCGCTCCTGAAGCCTCCCAGCCTGAATTCAACCCACTCCTATCCAACATCGAGTACCGACTGGAGCTGGCCAGCTCGGTTGCACTGCACAAGTGGGAACACAACCTTGCCGTAGCAGCGCCCGAGCGCGAGCGCGAAGTCCTTGCCCTGGTGCGCCAGCAGGCTGCCGACCATGACCTCAGCCCTGAACGCGCCGCAGCTTTCTTCAGCGACCAGATCGAGGCCAACAAGCTGGTGCAGTACACCTTGCTCGATCGCTGGGTCATGCTAGAGCAGAGGCCATCAGCAGCCGTCCTTGATTTGGTCGACCAACTGCGACCTCGTCTGGACAAGCTTCAGGCAACGCTTCTGTTCGAGTTGGGGCGCTTCGACCGGCACCCTCCAAAGGACTGCGCGCGTAAACTCGCCAACGCCCTGCACGCCCGCACCAATGACCCGATACGCCACCTTGTCCTGGTCCGGGCGACCGCACAGCTGTGCCCGAAACACTAGATGCGTCAATGCTCTATATTGGTGCATAACAACGCCAAACGCTCCGCCATGCACCCCAAAACAGGTCGCGCGGAGCGCCCGCTCAGCACATTTTGATCCGATTAAGCGCAAATCCAGGCCTTTCTCAGCTATTTCCGCTTCTTTTCGGAGCCTTGGTTTGTTTCTTGCATTTTTTGCAGGAAGAGAGTCTCGCATCAGCGGATCCACAGCACGCCCGGTTCTGGCCCCAAGTGCCAGGCAAGCGCCAAACGAGGTCAACGACGCCTTATGACCATCAGCGATGCACAGCACCGTCTGCTTCTGGACAACCTGACCACCGCCACGTTGCTGCTCAACGCCGAGCTGCGCCTGGAGTACATGAACCCGGCCGCAGAAATGCTGCTGGCCGTCAGTGGCCAGCGCAGCCATGGGCAATTCATCAGCGAGCTGTTCACCGAATCGACCGAGGCGCTCAGTTCGCTGCGCCAGGCGGTCGAGCAGGCGCACCCGTTCACCAAGCGTGAAGCGCAGCTTACATCGCTGACCGGGCAGACCATCACCGTCGACTACGCGGTAACGCCGATACTGCATCAAGGCCAGACCCTGCTGTTGCTCGAGGTGCACCCGCGGGACCGTCTGCTGCGCATCACCAAGGAAGAGGCCCAACTGAGCAAGCAGGAAACCACCAAGATGCTGGTGCGCGGCCTGGCCCACGAAATCAAGAACCCCCTTGGCGGCATCCGCGGAGCGGCCCAGCTACTGGCCCGCGAACTGCCCGAGGAAGGGCTGCGCGACTACACCAATGTGATCATCGAAGAGGCCGACCGCTTGCGTAACCTGGTCGACCGCATGCTGGGCTCCAACAAGCTGCCGTCGCTGGCCATGACCAATATTCACGAAGTGCTGGAGCGGGTGTGCAGCCTGGTCGATGCCGAAAGCCAAGGGTGCATCACTTTGGTGCGCGATTACGACCCAAGCCTGCCGGACGTGCTGATCGACCGAGAACAGATGATTCAGGCCGTACTCAACATCGTGCGCAACGCCATGCAGGCGATCAGCTCGCAGAATGAGCTGCGCCTGGGTCGCATCACCTTGCGCAGCCGCGCCCTGCGCCAGTTCACCATCGGCCACGTGCGTCACCGCCTGGTAGCGCGGGTAGAGATCATCGACAACGGCCCAGGCATCCCGCCGGAACTGCAGGAAACCCTCTTCTATCCCATGGTCAGTGGCCGCCCGGACGGTACCGGGCTGGGCCTGGCCATTACCCAGAACATCATCAGCCAGCACCAGGGCCTGATCGAGTGTGAAAGCCACGCTGGCCATACCGCCTTCTCGATTTACCTGCCTCTGGAACAAGGAGCCACCGCCTCATGAGCCGAAGTGAAACCGTATGGATCGTCGACGATGATCGCTCCATCCGCTGGGTCCTGGAAAAAGCCCTGCAACAGGAAGGCATGACCACCCAGAGCTTCGACAGCGCAGACGGTGTCATGGGGCGCCTGGCACGTCAGCAACCCGACGTGATCATTTCCGACATTCGTATGCCTGGCACCAGCGGCCTCGACCTGCTGGCGCAGATCCGCGAGCAGCACCCGCGCCTGCCGGTCATCATCATGACCGCCCACTCCGACCTGGACAGCGCCGTGGCCTCGTACCAAGGCGGTGCCTTCGAGTACCTGCCCAAGCCATTCGACGTCGACGAAGCGGTATCGCTGGTCAAGCGCGCCAACCAGCACGCCCAGGAGCAGCAAGGCCTGGATGTGCCACAGAACCTGGCGCGCACCCCGGAAATCATTGGTGAAGCTCCGGCGATGCAGGAGGTGTTCCGCGCCATCGGCCGCCTCAGCCACTCCAACATCACCGTGCTGATCAACGGCGAGTCCGGCACCGGCAAGGAACTGGTGGCCCACGCCCTGCACCGGCACAGCCCACGCGCAGCATCGCCGTTCATTGCCCTGAACATGGCTGCCATCCCCAAGGACTTGATGGAGTCGGAGCTGTTCGGCCATGAGAAAGGCGCCTTCACAGGTGCTGCCAACTTGCGTCGCGGCCGTTTCGAGCAGGCCGATGGTGGCACGCTGTTCCTCGACGAAATCGGGGACATGCCTGCCGACACCCAGACCCGCCTGCTGCGTGTGCTGGCCGATGGCGAGTTCTATCGCGTGGGCGGCCATGTGCCGGTCAAGGTCGACGTGCGCATCATCGCCGCCACCCACCAGAACCTGGAGTCACTGGTGCAGGCCGGCAAGTTCCGTGAGGACTTGTTCCACCGCCTGAACGTGATCCGTATCCATATTCCGCGCCTGGCCGACCGCCGCGAGGATATCCCCGCCCTCGCCCGCCACTTCCTTGCCCGGGCGGCCCAGGAGCTGGCAGTCGAGCCGAAGATCCTCAAGCCGGAAACCGAAGAGTTCATCCGCAACCTGCCATGGCCTGGCAATGTGCGGCAGATGGAGAACACCTGCCGCTGGATCACCGTGATGGCCTCCAGCCGCGAAGTGCTGATCGGCGACCTGCCACCCGAACTGCTGAACCTGCCACACGATGCCGCGCCGGTAACCAACTGGGAGCAGGCCTTGCGCCAGTGGGCCGACCAGGCCTTGGCGCGCGGGCAGACCAGCCTGCTGGACAGCGCAGTGCCGAGCTTTGAACGGATCATGATCGAGACGGCACTCAAGCACACCGCCGGTCGCCGTCGCGATGCCGCGCTGTTGCTGGGTTGGGGGCGTAACACCCTGACACGCAAGATCAAGGAGCTGGGGATGAATGTGGCTGGTGGGGATGATGAGGAAGGTGATGACCACTGAGCTCTGAATTAGCCTTCTAGATTGCTGGGGCTGCTTTGCAGCCCATCGCGACACAAGGCCGCTCCCACAGGATCACCTCTGCCCCCAAGGCTGATGCGATGGACACACATCGCGGTCGTCGTAGGAGCGGGTTCACCCGCGAAGAGGCCGGGCCTGCTGGCCAATCTCCACCTGCCGTTCAGCGTTGCCGCCACCACCGTATTCGCGGGTAAACCCGCTCCTACCACGGTGGTGGGCACACATCGGGGTCGTCGTAGGAGCGGGTTCACCCGCGAAGAGGCCGGGCCTGCTGGCCAATCTCCACCTGCCGTTCAGCGTTGCCGCCGCCACCGTATTCGCGGGTAAACCCGCTCCTACCACGGCGGTGGGCACACATCGCGGTCGTCGTAGGAGCGGGTTCACCCGCGAAGAGGCCGGGCCTGCTGGCCAATTTCCACCAGCCGTTCACCGTTGCCGCCGCCACCGTATTCGCGGGTAAACCCGCTCCTACCACGGTGATGGGCACACATCGCGGTCGTCGTAGGAGCGGGTTCACCCGCGAAGAGGCCGGGCCTGCTGGCCAATCTCCACCTGCCGTTCAGCGTTGCCGCCACCACCGTATTCGCGGGTAAACCCGCTCCTACCACGGTGGTGGGCACACATCGGGGTCGTCGTAGGAGCGGGTTCACCCGCGAAGAGGCCGGGCCTGCTGGCCAATCTCCACCTGCCGTTCAGCGTTGCCGCCACCACCGTATTCGCGGGTAAACCCGCTCCTACCACGGTGGTGGGCACACATCGGGGTCGTCGTAGGAGCGGGTTCACCCGCGAAGAGGCCGGGCCTGCTGGCCAATCTCCACCTGCCGTTCAGCGTTGCCGCCGCCACCGTATTCGCGGGTAAACCCGCTCCTACCACGGCGGTGGGCACACATCGCGGTCGTCGTAGGAGCGGGTTCACCCGCGAAGAGGCCGGGCCTGCTGGCCAATTTCCACCTGCCGTTCAGCGTTGCTGCCGCCACCGTATTCGCGGGTAAACCCGCTCCTACCACGGCGGTGGGCACACATCGGGGTCGTCTTAGGAGCGGGTTCACCCGCGAAGAGGCCGGGCCTGCTGGCCAATCTCCACCTGCCGTTCAGCGTTGCCGCCACCACCGTATTCGCGGGTAAACCCGCTCCTACCACGGTGGTGGGCACACATCGCGGTCGTCGTAGGAGCGGGTTCACCCGCGAAGAGGCCGGGCCTGCTGGCCAATCTCCACCTGCCGTTCAGCGTTGCCGCCACCACCGTATTCGCGGGTAAACCCGCTCCTACCACGGTGGTGGGCACACATCGCGGTCGTCGTAGGAGCGGGTTCACCCGCGAAGAGGCCGGGCCTGCTGGCCAATTTCCACCTGCCGTTCAGCGTTGCTGCCGCCACCGTATTCGCGGGTAAACCCGCTCCTACCACGGTGGTGGGCACACATCGCGGTCGTCGTAGGAGCGGGTTCACCCGCGAAGAGGCCGGGCCTGCTGGCCAATCTCCACCTGCCGTTCAGCGTTGCCGCCACCACCGTATTCGCGGGTAAACCCGCTCCTATGTATGGACTCGCCCACACTGTCTAGCTGCTTTTTTGAACATAGGAACCCGGTTGCATCTATGTATCAGGCCTGTTCGAGGAAGCTTTTTGCTTCTGGCCAACATCGTGGTGAGCTCGCAGTGTGCCGTTTACATTGAGGCCACTATCAGGCCTGTAGGAGCGGAGGCATCGGTCTGCGACGGTCTTACCTAGGGTCAATGTTCACTAGCAGGGGTTGGAGCGCCTAGCGCCCCGGTGGCATTACCCGGTTGGTCAGAGGCTCATAGCCGCCTCCGGTTTTTCGTTCGGTTTGCGTTGGTAAACCTGATCGCTCTGTAACAGGGCCCAGATAATCCGCAGATTTCGATTAGCCAGCCTGATCGCCGCCTCCTTGCGCCCAAGGCGGGATAGCCAGCGCAAGAGGCGGCGATCATCTGGCTGATCGGAATCAGGCCTTAACTGACTCAAGACAGCATGCGCGCCCTGGATCATCAGGCTGCGTATGTAGCCGTCACCGCGCTTGCTCATCTTGCCCAATCTGATTTTGTTTCCGCTGCTGTGCTGATCGGGCACGATACCGAAGAAGGCGGAATACATTCGGCCACTGGCGAAGCGGCTGGGGTCGGTCTGTTTCGCCACGATCGCCGTGGCAATGATAGGGCCGACGCCACGAATGGTGATCAGTCGCTGAGCGACTTTATCCTCTTGGGCAGTCGCTTCGAGCCGGCGGCTCAGCGCCGCTATGCGTTCACCTAGAGACAACCAGTCCATCAGCAACTCATCGAGCAACTCGCGCAACAGGTCGGGTAGAGGCAAGGAAGCATCCTCAAGCGCCTGAGGCACATGCTTATTGACCGCGGCATCGCCCTGGGGCATGGATACGCCATGCTCGAGTAGCAAACCACGGATCTGATTACCCAGCGCGGTATGTCGCTTGATGTTACCGCGCCGGATACGGTGCAGCGCTTGAATAGCCAGTGCTGTGGTGCTCTTGATCGGTATCGAAGCGATGCTCGTATCGCGACCGGCACGCAAAATGGCATAGCAGTCGTTACGATCGTTCTTAGCACCGCTGCGATGTTCGGCGACACGTTGCGCCGGCAGGATGCGAACCGGATTACCTTTGGCCTGCAGCAGTCTGGCCCAGGCTTGTGCACCTGGACCGCACTCCATCAAGACGGCCACGGTCGTTGGCAGCCTGAGCAGGAAATCGTGGAACGCTTGGCGGGATTTGATGCGATCTTCGTAGATCACCCGACCGGTAGCGTCCTCGCCTGCTAATTGGAAGACCTGTTTGGCCAGGTCTACGCAGATGGTTGTGCAAAGCTCCACATCAGTGGAAGACAGGGAATCGTGTTTCGAACTATGCTTTTTCATGGTCTCGCCCTCGCTGCCGTTGGCTTCTTCGAACACCACCGTGGCACTGTGATGCCTCGGCGGGGGCGAGTCCATCGATTACCACGGTGGTGGGCACACATCGGGGTCGTCGTAGGAGCGGGTTCACCCGCGAAGAGGCCGGGCCTGCTGGCCAATCTCCACCTGCCGTTCAGCGTTGCCGCCGCCACCGTATTCGCGGGTAAACCCGCTCCTACCACGGCGGTGGGCACACATCGCGGTCGTCGTAGGAGCGGGTTCACCCGCGAAGAGGCCGGGCCTGCTGGCCAATTTCCACCTGCCGTTCAGCGTTGCTGCCGCCACCGTATTCGCGGGTAAACCCGCTCCTACCACGGCGGTGGGCACACATCGCGGTCGTCGTAGGAGCGGGTTCACCCGCGAAGAGGCCGGGCCTGCTGGCCAATCTCCACCTGCCGCTCACCGTTGCCGCCGCCACCGTATTCGCGGGTAAACCCGCTCCTACCACGGTCCTGTGGGAGCGGCCTTGTGTCGCGATGGGGCGCAAAGCGGCCCCAGCCATTTCAGCCGTCTGAATGCACCGTTCCTGTGCCCGCTGCACCTCTCGAAGGCACAAATCCCCTCAAAATCCGGCCAAATCACCCGCAAAGCCCAGTATTCACGGCTTTTGCAAAACTGGCACGCCCCCTGCAATAAGCAATACATCTCCAGTTTCGGGGGCCCTGGTACAGGCAGGCCGGGTGAACCCCTCTTTTATTTGCAGCACCGCCGCTTTTGGGGACCTCGGTACAGGCAGGCCGGGCATCCCCCCTTTATACGCAGTACCCCTTTTGGGGACCCTGGTACAGGCAGGCCGGGATATCCCCTCTTTTATTCGTGCAGTTTCACTTGCACCCGCCAGCGCCCAGCGTCCTCTGCACCGGCCCATTCGCCGTGCAGGGGGCGCGCGGCCACCACCGTCAGCAACAAACCTTCCTTGCTGTGCTGTACCCGCCAGCTCACCGGCTTGCCCTGCAAGCTGAGCTGCCCTTGCTGAGCCTTGCCCTGGGCCTGGAACAGCAACGCCACCGTCCCTTCCACGTTCTCGCCATGCAGCTGGGGCTCTTCGTTGAACCACAGCTCCAGGCCATCCTGCATCACTTGCACCTGCTGCAGTTCACGCTCGTCCGGCGTAGTCAGGCGACCGATCATCAGCCCTACCATCAAGCCGACGATCGCCAACGACAGCATCACCCGTGGGAAGGCCTTCGAACGCACGTCCGGTTCAGGGGTAGAATGCCCGTCATCTTCACGTTTGGAGCCGTGCATGTTTCACGTCATCCTTTTTCAACCAGAAATTCCGCCGAATACCGGCAACATCATTCGTCTATGCGCCAACAGCGGCTGCGCCCTGCACCTGATCGAACCCATCAGCTTCGAACTGGATGACAAGCGCCTGCGCCGCGCAGGGCTGGACTACCACGAGTATGCCACGCTCAAGCGCCACGAGAGCTTGGCCGGATGCCTGGAAAGCCTTGGCAACCCACGGTTGTTCGCCTTTACCACCAAGGGCTCGCACCCGTTCCACGAAGTGGCCTTCCAGCCGGGCGACGCCTTCCTGTTCGGGCCAGAGAGCCGCGGGTTGCCGGCCGAGGTGCTGGACAGCCTGCCGGCCGAGCATCGCCTGCGCCTGCCGATGCGGCCGGGGTGCCGTAGCCTGAACCTGTCCAATACCGTGGCGGTGACGGTGTATGAGGCGTGGCGGCAGAACGGGTTTGCCGGGAGCTGATGTGTTGCCTGTGCCGGCCTCTTCGCGGGTAAACCCGCTCCTACGCAGGTCGAGGCAACGGCGCGATCCCCTGTAGGAGCGGGTTTACCTGCGAAGAGGCCCGCACAGGCAACAAAAAAGCGCCCCGAGAGGCGCTTTCTTTATACCGGCAGTAATTACTGCACAGTAGGCGCTTCACCCGCTTCCTGCATACGCTGCATTTCTTGCGCGTACAGGGCGTCGAAGTTGACCGGCGACAGCATCAGCGCCGGGAACGAACCGCGGGTCACCAGGCTGTCCAGGGCCTCACGGGCATAAGGGAACAGGATGTTCGGGCAGAACGCACCCAGGGTGTGGCTCATCGAAGGCGCATCGAGGTTGGCGATCAGGAAGATACCGGCCTGCTGCACTTCAGCAATGAAGGCCACTTCGTCACCGTTCTTGACGGTAACCGACAGGGTCAGCACGACCTCGTGGAAGTCGCCTTCCAGGGATTTCTGCTTGGTGTTCAGGTCCAGGGCAACGCTCGGTTCCCAGGTCTGACGGAAGATCTGCGGGCTTTTCGGGGCCTCGAACGACAGGTCACGCACATAGATGCGTTGCAGGGAGAACTGAGGGCTGTTGTCTTCTGCAGCAGCGCCGTTGGTCTGTTGGTCAGTCATGTCAGATCCTTATCCTAATGTTTTTGAATGCAGTGCAAATCAGGCCGCCAGCAACGCGTCGAGCTTGCCCGCGCGCTCCAGGGCATAGAGGTCATCGCATCCACCGACATGGGTGCTGCCGATCCAGATCTGCGGCACCGACGTGCGGCCGGCTTTCTGACTCATCTCGGCGCGAACCTGCGGCTTGCCGTCGACCTTGATTTCCTCGAAGGCCACGCCCTTGCTCTCGAGCAGGTACTTGGCGCGCATGCAGTAGGGGCAGTAGTCGCTGGAGTAGACGATGACAGGCTTCATATCACTTCACCAGGGGCAGGTTATCGGCTTTCCAGCTGGAAACGCCACCGCTCAGTTTGGCGGCGTTGTAACCAGCTTTGAGCAGCTCGCGGCAAATGGTGCCGGACTGCTGGCCCATCGCGTCGACGACGATCAGGGTCTTTTCTTTATGCTTGCCCAGCTCGGTCATGCGGTTGGCCAGCTTGTCCTGCGGGATGTTCACCGCACCGACGATATGACCGGCGGAGTATTCCTTGGCCGGGCGAATGTCGATCACCAGGGCCTTCTCGGCATTGACCAGGGCTGTCAGTTGGCCGTTAGTCAGGCTTTGGCCACCACGACGGATTTCATTGATGAGCAGCAGGACCAGCAGAATGAGGAAGATCGCAACCAGGATGTAGTGATCTGTCGCGAATTGAATCAGGTGAGCAACCATCAGCGGTGTTCCAGGCGATTGAAAATGCCGGCCAGTATACACAGCCCCTTGGTGCCACCAAAGCCCGACGGGCCGGCCACAAAACCACCTTCATGTTGCCACCACAGGTGCGCCGGTCGGTGGAATGGGACGAATATTCGCCGCAGGTGGCGTATTTGCCCTAAAATGCGTGTCTTTATCATCTTTGAACAACCGTGAGTTTGATTGATGACGAGCACGCCCAAACCCCTGGTCCTGATTATCCTGGATGGCTTCGGCCATAGCGATATCCCCGAACACAACGCCATCTTTGCCGCCAATAAACCGGTCTATGACCGCCTGTGCGCCACCCAGCCGCATGGCCTCATTTCCGGCTCGGGCATGGATGTCGGCCTGCCGGACGGGCAGATGGGCAACTCCGAAGTCGGTCATATGAACCTCGGCGCAGGTCGCGTCGTGTATCAGGACTTCACGCGGGTGACCAAGGCCATCCGCGACGGCGAGTTCTTCGAAAACCCGGTACTGACCGGTGCTGTGGACAAGGCAGTCGGTGCTGGCAAGGCCGTGCACATCCTCGGCCTGCTGTCCGATGGTGGCGTACACAGCCACCAGGACCACTTGGTGGCCATGGCCGAACTGGCCGCCCAGCGTGGCGCCGAAAAGATCTACCTGCACGCCTTCCTCGATGGCCGCGACACCCCGCCACGCAGCGCGCAGTCGTCCATCGAACTGCTCGACGCCACCTTCGCCAAACTGGGCAAGGGCCGTATCGCCAGCCTGATCGGCCGCTACTACGCCATGGACCGCGACAACCGCTGGGACCGCGTCAGCGCTGCCTACAACCTCATCGTCGACAGCGCTGCCGAGTACACCGCTGACACAGCCCTGGCAGGCCTTGAAGCAGCTTACGCCCGCGACGAAAGCGACGAATTCGTCAAGGCCACGCGCATTGGCGAAGCCGTCAAGGTCGAAGATGGCGATGCCGTGATTTTCATGAACTTCCGCGCCGACCGTGCTCGCGAGCTGTCGCGTGCATTCGTAGAGCCAGACTTCACGGAATTCGCCCGTGCGCGCCTGCCGAAGATGGCGGCGTACATCGGCCTGACCCAGTATTCGGCGAAGATCCCGGCACCAGCAGCCTTTGCCCCGTCCAGCCTGAACAACGTGCTGGGCGAATACCTGGCGAAAAACGGCAAGACCCAGCTGCGCATTGCCGAAACCGAGAAATACGCCCACGTCACCTTCTTCTTCTCGGGTGGCCGCGAAGAGCCGTTCGAAGGCGAAGAACGCATCCTGATCCCGTCGCCGAAGGTCGCCACCTATGACCTGCAACCGGAAATGAGCGCGCCGGAAGTGACCGATCGCATCGTCGAAGCCATCGAACAGCAGCGCTTCGACGTCATCGTGGTCAACTACGCCAACGGCGACATGGTCGGCCACACCGGCGTGTTCGAGGCAGCGGTCAAGGCCGTCGAAGCACTGGATACCTGTGTAGGGCGCATTGTCGAGGCACTGGACAAGGTCGGCGGCGAAGCGCTGATCACCGCTGACCACGGCAACGTCGAGCAGATGGAGGACGAGTGCACCGGCCAGGCGCACACCGCGCACACGACCGAGCCGGTACCGTTCATCTACGTGGGCAAGCGCAACGTGAAAGTGCGCGAGGGCGGCGTGCTGGCCGACGTGGCGCCGACCATGCTGAAGCTGCTGGGGCTGGCAAAGCCGGTGGAAATGACCGGTACTTCGATTCTGGTCGACGCCTGAATGTCGAAAGGGGCTGCGTTGCAGCCCCAATTGCACATGAATTCCAGACAAACGCCCCCCTGCATCCGCAGCGAGGCGTTTTTTTTGCCTGCCCAGGCGGGCATACTAGGCCAGTCTCCATCCTTGGTACGCCAAACCCCATGCTTCGCGCCCTGATCCTCCTAGCCCTGTCTTGCCTGCTCAGCCCGGCCTTCGCCGATGAGCGTGCGCAGACCCAGCAGCAACTGGATGCCACCCGCCAGGACATTGCCGAGCTCAAGAAAACGCTGAGCAAGCTCCAGGAAGAAAAGGCAGGTGTGCAAAAAGACCTCAAAGCCACCGAAACCGACATCGGCAACCTCGAAAAGCAGGTGGAGGCCCTGCAGCAAGAACTAAAAAAGACTGAAGGCGAGCTGGAGCGCCTTGATACCGAGAAAAAAAAACTCCAGAGCGCCCGCGTTGAACAACAACGACTGATCGCCATTCAGGCCCGTTCGGCCTACCAGAACAACGGTCGCGAGGAATACCTCAAGCTGCTGCTCAACCAGCAGAACCCCGAGAAATTCGCCCGCACCCTCACCTATTACGACTACCTGAGCAAGGCGCGCCTGGAGCAATTGCGCACCTTCAACGAGACCTTGCGCCAACTGGCCAACGTCGAACAGGAAATTTCCAGCCAGCAACAACAACTGCTGGCCCAGCGCACCGACCTCGACAGCCGTCGCCAGGCCCTGGAAACCGAGCGCGCCAAGCGCCAGCAGGTACTGGCAAAGCTCAACAGCGATGTGAAGGACCGCGATCAGAAGCTGCAAGCGCGCGAACAGGACCAGGCCGACCTGGCCAAGGTCCTGAAGACCATCGAGGAAACCCTCGCCCGCCAGGCGCGTGAAGCTGAAGAGGCACGCAAGAAGGCCCTGCTGGCGCAGCAGGAAGCGGAAAAACGCCGCCAGCAGGAAGCGCTGGCCGCCGCCGCTGCCCGCGACCGGGCCCGTGAGCCTGCAGAGCCAGTGGAACCGCCGAAAAAGGCCCGTACCACCCTCGGGCCGATGGTTTCCAGCGATGGCGCCAACTACGGCGGCGCATTTTCTGCTGCGCGGGGCAAACTTCCATGGCCAGTCAATGGTCGATTGCTGGCACGTTTCGGTGATGCCCGCGGTAGCGACGCCCGTGCCAAGTGGGACGGGGTTATGATCAGCGCCAACCCAGGCACCCAGGTACGTGCCGTGCACGGCGGGCGTGTGGTATTCGCGGACTGGTTGCGCGGTGCCGGGCTTCTGGTCATTCTCGACCATGGCAACGGTTACCTGAGCCTGTACGGCCACAACCAGAGCCTGCTCAAGAATGCCGGTGATATCGTCAAGGCCGGTGAAGCCATTTCCACCGTTGGCGACAGCGGTGGTCAGGACGCGGCAGGCTTGTATTTCGCTATCCGCCAGCAGGGCCGGCCTACCGACCCTTCGCAGTGGTGCCGGGGCTAGTCAAATTTCTACGGCGCAGCCTGAGTGCTGCGCCGATGCTCCCCAGGGAGCGCTTACAGGATCAGGAGTTCGTTCGACATGCTGCACTCGCCTCGTCTCACCCAGCTGGCCCTGTCCATCGCCCTGGCGGTCGGCGCGCCCCTGGCCACCGCCGCAGAGCCGGCCAAGGCCGCCGCAGTGCCAGCCACCGAGGTGACCGCCAAGGCGCCACTGCCGCTGGAAGAACTGCGCACCTTCGCCGAGGTCCTGGACCGCATCAAGGCCGCCTACGTCGAACCGGTAGACGACAAGACCCTGCTGGAAAACGCCATCAAGGGCATGCTCAGCAACCTTGACCCGCATTCGGCCTACCTTGGCCCCGAGGACTTCCAGGAGCTGCAGGAAAGCACCAGCGGAGAGTTCGGCGGGCTGGGCATTGAAGTAGGCCAGGAAGACGGCTTCATCAAGGTGGTCTCGCCAATCGACGACACCCCAGCCTCGCGGGCCGGCGTGCAGGCTGGTGACCTGATCGTCAAGATCAACGGCGCCCCGACCCGCGGCCAGACCATGACCGAAGCCGTCGACAAGATGCGCGGCAAGGTCGGCGAGAAGATAACCCTGACCTTGGTGCGCGACGGCGGCAACCCGTTCGACGTGAACCTGACCCGTGCAGTCATTCAGGTCAAGAGCGTGAAGAGCCAGCTACTGGAGAACGACTACGGCTACATCCGTATCACCCAGTTCCAGGTCAAGACCGGTGACGAAGTGGGCAAGGCCCTGGCCAAGCTGCGCAAGGACAACGGCAAGAAGCTGCGCGGGGTGGTGCTGGACCTGCGCAACAACCCAGGCGGCGTGCTGCAATCGGCAGTGGAAGTGGCCGACCACTTCCTGACCAAAGGCCTGATCGTCTACACCAAGGGCCGCATCGCCAACTCCGAGCTGCGTTTCTCGGCCGACCCGGCCGATGCCAGCGCAGGCGTGCCGCTGGTGGTACTGATCAACGGTGGCAGTGCATCGGCATCGGAAATTGTCGCCGGCGCCCTGCAGGACCAGAAGCGCGCCGTGCTGATGGGCACCGACAGCTTCGGCAAAGGCTCGGTGCAGACCGTGCTGCCACTGGCCAACGACCGCGCCCTGAAGCTCACCACTGCGCTGTACTACACCCCCAACGGCCGCTCGATCCAGGCCCAGGGCATTGTCCCGGACATCGAGGTGCGCCCGGCCAAGCTCACCGCCGAAGCCGACACCGAAAACTTCAAGGAAGCCGACCTGCAGGGCCACCTGGGCAACGGCAACGGCGGCGCCGACCGCCCGACCGGCAGCAGCAAGCGCAAGGAACGCCCGCAGGATGACGACTTCCAGCTGAGCCAGGCACTGAGCCTGCTCAAGGGCCTGAACATCACCAAGGGCGACTGAGCCACCCTATGCGTTTTCTGCTGTGTCTGTTGTTTTGCCTGATGGCCGGAATCGCGCAAGCGGCACCGGCCAACAAGGCCTACATGAGCATCATCATCGACGACCTGGGCCAGAGCCCGGAGCGCGACAGCCGTACCCTGGCCCTGCCTGGGCCGGTGACCATGGCGATCATGCCCGACACCCCGCATGCCACCGACTTTGCACGCCAGGCGCACAAGGCCGGCAAGACGGTGATCCTGCACATGCCCATGGACCCGGCCACCGGGCCCTATGCCTGGCACCCGGGCATCGCCATCGAAGAGCTGGCGCGGCGCCTGGACGCAGCATTGGTCAAGGTGCCCTACGCCGCCGGCATCAACAACCACATGGGCAGCCGCATGACCGCACAGCGTGAACCCATGGCGTGGTTGATGGGCGAGCTGCAGCGGCGCCATCTGTTCTTTGTCGACAGCCGCACCAGTGCCGCCACGGTTGCCGCGGCCGAGGCTCAAGCACACGATGTCGCGCATGTATCACGGGATGTATTTCTGGATGACGTGCGCACGCCGGAAGCCATCGACGCTCAGCTGCAACAGGGTATTACGCTGGCCCGCAAGCAAGGCTCGGCCGTGTTGATCGGCCACCCCTACCCGCAGACGCTAGCGGTGCTGGAAAGTCAGATTCCACGGCTCAAGCAGTTGGGTATCGAACTGGTCACGCTGCAACAGATGATCGCCACACGTGGCAACCAGGCCATGCCTGCACACGGTAAGCATGGCCGTTACAGCAATCGCTAGCATTTGCCGATCGCGGGCAGCCGCTGGGCCACCCGGGCGAATGTTCAGAGGTTGAACGGAATGACATCCCTGGCCTGTGCGTAGGTCAGGTTACCCCGATAAATGCTCAGTACCTGCCCCTCGCTCGCCGCCTTCATTTGCTCGCGATACCCCATCTTGCGCTGGCTCCACAGCTTGAGATGGCCTTTGCCAAACGCCGTCGGCGCCGCCTGCGAGTCGGCAAAATGGAAATGCGCGGCCCACAAGGGTTTACCTCGACTCTCACCGGGAGCACGCAACAGGCTGATCCGGTACTCGTCCAGATAGCCATCGGAAACCACCTGCCGAGGCCCGACATATTCCACGGCGAGCAAACCCTGCTGATGGAGAAAATTCAGCCCTCTGGCACCTGGATAGCGCGTCTTGCTGTAAAGCGCTACCAAACAGTCGCGGCGGGCCTGACGCAACTGAATCAGCGCATCGTCCATGCCCGCCAGCAGCGCGTGCTCTGCGTTGGCATCGCTGAGCTGTTCACGCAACTCGGACACTTCGTTGATCTGGCCGTCCAGCATCGACATCAGGCCCATGTCGTCAGCATCCTTGGCAACCAGGGCTCTGGCTTGAGCGATGACATTTTCGTTCTGTGCCAGCATGGCCTCGGCCAGTTCCCGGTTGTTCCTTTCGGACTCCGGCGTAGAAGTCCGCGACTGCTGTTCCGGTTCGCCCGCGGCTACCTCTTCAACCCAGGTGTTTCCCTGCTTCTGGAAGCGATGCAGCGCACTCTTGTTGAAAGCCGCTACAACTTGCAGCACAGCCTGCCCGTCGACCACCGATTCGCTGCCAATGACTATCTGACCAGCCCGCGTATGGGCCACCTGCAGGCTCTTTCGTGAATAGACCGCACGACGTGTGCCACGGACCTGCCCGTCCGCCTGCTCGCGCATGGCCTCGACCAACGCCTCACCGGCTATGGTTTTCAGTTCCACCATCTGTTGCTTGTAGGCCTCAAGGCGCTGGACATCGATGAGCTTGCTGCCGAGTGTCTTGATCCGTTCGGCGTTGAGAATCGCCGCGAGGTATTCGTCCCACGCACTTTGCAGCACCTCGATTCGTTCGGCGACAGGCAAGTCACAGAACATCAGCAGATGATGGGTTTGTGCAGCCACCCGCAAACGCTGACTGGCGAGCGCATGGCGGAAGATCATGTAGTGCTGGGTAGGCGTGCCTTTGTGCCACTGCAGGGCCAGCTCGACCAGGCCCATGGCCTGGAAAAACCGGATGTTGATCGTGGTCGTCTTACGGCTCTCGATAATGCTCGAAACGGTCAGCGTGGTATTGACGTAAGGCACTTGCATGTCGATGTCGGTGATGGCCAACAGGCGATCCAGCTGGCTGGAGACATTGATGATCCTGGGCTGCTCTTCAAGCAACTTTTCCAACATCGTCCGGAACCTGGCATACAACTCGGCCTGTTTCTCTGGCGGTGCGACATTGAGCGCATTGGTGAGTTGGTCATATTCCCTGAACCCACCCAAGGCCAGTAGCTCATCAATGAAAAACATGCCAAAGCTGATCAGGTTCTTGCGGACCTGGCCCAAGAGTATCCGTTGATCTCTTACGCTGCCGACGTGCGTCGAGGCGCTCGACTTGTCAAGCACGTAGGTAATGTTGCGTTCGGCCTCGAGATAATCAAGGAACAATCTCTCGTTCAAGGGCAGGCGCTGGTTGCGCAACTTACTCGTCTGCTCTTGCAACTGCTGGAACTTGAGCTTGAACAACTCGGTAGCCTGCTCGAATTGCGCACGTTCGCCCGGCTCGGTGGGTGGCGCCTTTTGCAACCGTTCCTCGACTTTTTTTACCGGATCACGCAAACCGACAATCTGCTCGCTCAACGCGTTGAAATCCTTCGTGGCAGCCTCTGCGGCCAGGATAAGCCGCTCTATCTCGGCCTGAGCCTTGGCGATCGGCCCGTCAAGCTTCTTGCGCAATCGCTCGCGGGCCAACTCGCCGGAGCGATCATTGCCACCGTGCAAGCGCGAATTATTGAGGCGCCAGACATTGCCGTCGCGCATCAGGTATGGCCCAACCGTGCCGTCCGGACCAATGATGCGAAACGCTGCGTTATCAAGGCTGACTCGGTAGACATCACCGTCCAGAGACACATAGAAATCATCCCCGATCCGTACCAGCCCCGCGGCCACGCCCTGCGTCTGCGGTTCGCGCCCTTCCAGCAAAACACTGACCGCCAACGCGCGCATCTGGCCGCGCTGGGCACTTGACAGGCCATTGAGCCCCCCAGCCCCACGCCAGGAAAAATCGAGGTGGGTGTTGGCCATGGCCTGCAGGCTGTCGACCGAGGCGCTGGGCTCCCGCGTTGCTGCGCAAAGGTTCGCCAGCTCGACCCCAGTGCCGGCAGGTGGCCCCTGGAACAGCACTGGCGGCAGGTCGCCAGAAACGGGCGGCGCTGCCAGTTTCGGCGTCTGCAGGTGTATCAGCGCCAGCAAGGTGTTGTTCAGCACATCGACCATCGCCTGGATGCGCTCGTCGAGATGCGAGCTGGCCAGTCCTTGCACATCGTTGATCAAGCTGCGCATGCCGATGTAGAGCCAGGCAACCGAGGTGAGCGGCCCTGGCAACACCGGAAACACAACATTCAGCAGTTCCCAGGAAAATGCGGTGACCAGTCGCCAGCGCACCTCGCTGTTGCTCATGGCGCTGCGATCCGCCAGCTCCAGCAACATCCGGCCCTTGGCTTCGAACATCTGCCGATCCACGTCCCGCGCCCAGAATTGCAGCGCCAACTGAACAGGCTGCGGTTTCTCCGGGAGGGTGTAAGGGTCGAGCAGCCATTGGGGCAGGTGCGGCTCCCGGAAGCCACCATTGTCGTAGACCGCGCGCTGAGCTTGCTCAATCCACAGCAGCACGTTGTCCTGCAACGCCCCCGGGCGGCTGATCGCATCCAACAGTGCTTGAGCGCTGTCGTACTGAATCAGCGCCTTTTCGGTGTACAGCGGGCAGTACAACAGATGAACACCCAACTCGATGAGTTCGATCACGTAGAAACCATGCGCGACGTCGACCCTCTCTGATGTCGGCGAGCGTTTGAACGCAAGCGGTGCAATCCGCACAGCGGCTGCCCCTTCCGCGCCGCTACGGCAGAATTCTGCCAGGGCGCCGTAGGCGAATTTGTCGAGCCGTTTGACGGCACGCGCCCGCGCAGCATCGAACATCAGGGTGACACGCCAGCGTATGGCAAATGCCGAGATGTGTTCGGCGCGGCTCGCCGAGCGATCGAGCATCGACTGAACATGCCGTGGATAACTGCCGCCGATATCGACTCGCTGCACCAGCTCACGGACGTAATCAATGGTCATCCACTTCATGATCAGCTGGTTTTCCCGGTGGGCGATGTGTGTCACCACCCCGCCTGCGGTGGCATCCAGGCGGCCGATCGCCAGCTGCGTCAGGGTCAACGTCTTTTCACCGGTCTTCTGGCCGAAGCCCAGCCCGTGACCGTCACTGACAAAGGTCTCGACCGTGAGGAGAAGGTCATCAGGAAAATAATTGGCGTCTACCGGGTGGTCATGCAGCATCGCTTCGCGCAGGCGCGTCGCCGCATAGGTGTGCAAGTCCGGCAGACCGTCCTGAATGCCCTGCGCTGGGCTGTGCTGTTGCAGTAGCGACAAGTCGAGCATGGCTTGGAGGTAAGCGGTCTGGCTATCCGTATCGGCTCGCGACAGGCCCTTGGGAAGCGCCAGGCCCAGCCCACCGGTGCCATGGTCACTGAACTCGGCGAAAAATGATGCGGGGTCGCAGGCCAAGTGGCAGTAGTGCTCCAGTTGGTCGACGCTGTCGATCGCACTCCAGCGCAGGCGGGCCACGCGCTCGAGCAAGATTTCCAGCAGCGAGGCGCTGTACAGGGCGAAAGCGTCGCCCTCCACGGTCAGGCCCTGCCAGTTCAACTCATCAAACCGGTAACGTCCAGCCATCTGTATTTGCAACGCCGCGCCGAATGCAGCCTGGGCGTCGAAACTGCGGACCAGGCCTTCGGGAGAACACCAGAGTGTCAGTTCGCGAACCTCACTGGAGGCGGTAATCAGCAAGCCGGGCAACAGCTCATGGAACGTGTCTTCGCCCTCACGTAAGGCTACCCGCACCAGCTGCACATCGAGCCCGGTGCGGTTGCCCATCATCAGGTCACGCAGAAGCTTGCGCTGTTCGTCGTCCAGCGCTTCGTCTTTCAGGCCATCGAGCAGGTTGGCGCGCAACAACTGTTGCAACCACAGGTCCCGGTCGATCGTGCCGTCGCCGTTCCAATAGTCGATCTGCGCTTGCTGGAAGTGCCAAAGCAGCATTGGCAGCAACGCGTTGAGGCCATCGGTCAGGCGCGCGGGCTCGATCAAATCGCCCTCAGCCGTTTCGAAGCTCGACTCGATGGCGAAAAAGCGCCGGGGCGGGTTCAGGCTAAGGCGGTAGTCGCCCGCCGGGGCGAGGTCCAGTGGTTTAGCCGCAAGCAGGGCCTGCAGCACAACATCCACCAGCGGCTGAGGGCGCCAGACACCATCCGGCTGCAGGGACATCAGGTACAGCGGTGCAGCCGAGGTCATTTCAGGGCGATGCACGCCAACCAGAGGATAGTGCTCCAGGATCACCTTCATGACCTGTTCGCCTACGACCTGGCGGAGCATGGGACGGCTGGCGAACTGGGCGGCGACTGCGTGTTTGAGGTTGTGCGCGTGAGTGGCGGGCATGACCAGGACTCGTTGTGGAATGAACCACAAAGCGTCCTGGAAATGGTATCGAAACAGGTGCTACATATTGCTGCTGGCAGGCCGCGGCACCTGGCGGTGCGGCGACCTGCCGGGCTGTCAGCTATAGACGCGGCCAAGCACCTGGCGATGGCTCTCGAACTGATCGAGCACATCACGCACGATCTGGTCTGGGGCAAAGCCCATCAGGTCGTACTCCTGACTGCCGTCATGCAGATAGACCTCGGCGCGGTAGAAGCGCTGGCGCAGTTCAGGCTCACCCTCGACCGGCGCCTCGCTCGGCGCGGCCATATAGCCGTCAAGGCTCACTTCGTAGACGAACGGGTTGCCCTCTTCCATCATCACCCGCAAGCCCATCAGGTTGCGCGACTGGCCAACGCGGGTTTCCACCTCGAAGCCCTGCGTCTGCAGCTGTGCAGCGGCTTCTTTCAACGCCGGGCTGACCTGCTTGTCCATGAAGCGCTGCACCACGGCCTGGGTCGGCTGCAGTTCCAGCTGGGTCAGGCGCTCGCTAAAGCCGCGACGGCCACGGGCGGCCAGTTCGGCGCGCTCCTGCTCGATCACCACGTCCTGCTTCATGGCCTTGTACAGGCCGAACATGAACAGCACCAGCACCACCGAGAACGGCAGGCCCGCCAGCACGACCATGGTCTGCATGGCTTCGAAGTTACCGGCAAACAGCAGGCCGATGGTCACCAGGGTGATCACCACGGACCAGAACACCACCATCCAGTGCGGGGCATCTTCGTCGACCTTGCCGCCTGTGCACGACAGGTTGGCCATCATCACCGCGCCGGAGTCGGCCGGCGTGAGGAACAGCACGAACCCGACGAACACTGCCACACCAATGACGATCTTGGCTGCCGGGAAGTATTCCAGCAGCTGGTAGATCGACATCGATGGCTGTTCCAGCGCAGTCTTGCCCAGCTCCACGGCGCCCTGGTTGATCACCAGGTCCAGTGCGGTGTTGCCGAAGATCGACAGCCAGGCCAGGGTGAAGCCCAGCGGGATCAGCAGCACGCCCATCACCAGTTGGCGCACGGTGCGGCCCTTGGAAATACGCGCAATGAACATGCCGACGAACGGGCCCCAGGAGATCCACCAGGCCCAGTAGAACACGGTCCACAGGCCCAACCAGCGCTCCGACTTGCCGGCTTCGCCTTCATACACATAGAGGTCGAAGGTTTTCAGCACGATGCCGTTCAGGTAGTCGCCGACGTTCTGCACGAAGCCGTTGAGCAGGTGCAGGGTCTCGCCGCCCAGCAGCACGAAGATCAACAGGCCGCTGAACAGCATGATGTTCAGGTTGGACAGGCGGCGGATGCCGTTTTCCACGCCCGATACCGCTGCCACGGTAGCCACGCCGGCCATGACCAGGATCACCACCAGCAGGTTGGTCTTGCTGTGGTCCATGCCGAACAGGTATTCCAGGCCGGACGACACTTGCATCGCGCCGATGCCCAGGTTGGTCACCAGGCCCAGCAGGGTGACGAACATGCCGAAGATATCGACGGCGTTGCCGGCAGCGCCCTTGACCCAACGCTCGCCCACCAGCGGGTACAGCGCCGAGCGCAGTGCCAACGGCTGGTTGTGGCGGTAGGCAAAGTAACCCACGGCCAGGCCGACCAGGGCATAGATCGCCCAGCCGTGCAGGCCCCAGTGCAGGAAGGTCAGCTGCAGGCCCTGGCGCGCGGCCTCGAGGCTGGCAGGAGTGCCCTCCGGTGGGTTGAAGTAGTGGTCCAGGGGCTCGGAGGCGCCGAAGTACAGCAGCGAAATACCGATACCGGACGAGAACAGCATGCCGGCCCAGGCGCCATAGCTGAAGTCAGGCTGGTCGTCCTTGCCACCCAGCTTGAGGCTGCCGTAGTCGGAGAAAGCCAGGTAGACGACGAACAGCAGGTATCCGCAGATGACCAGCATGTAGTACCAGCCAAAGGTGCGCGTCAGCCACTTCTGGGCCACGCCCAGCACCTGGCCGGCGGTTTCGGGTACAGCGATCAGCAAGGCAGTCAGAACAAGGATCATCAGCGCGGAGGTGAAAAACACCACGCGGTTGACCCGTACCCTCTCGGCGGGGGGCTTGGTAAGTGAGGCAGAACTCATTGCACGAATGCTCCGGGCAGTGCGGCTGTGGAGGCTAATCAGTCTTTCCCGAGCAATTGGTGGAATATCCCCACTGCATCAGGTGTTATAAAAGAACCCTGGAAACCGTGATCCCGAATCGATACGTTGCCAAAAACAGACAGGTGGCCTGCTGAAAATGCCACGCCTCAACGGAGGTGCGCGCATTCGTCACAGGTCACCCCGCCCGCTCCAAGGGCCTGTCGCAGGGCCAATGGCCGTGCGGCAGAATCTGCATTTCGCATCGCTCATGCCCGTCAACACCTTGTATTCCGGGGGTTACGCGATTTCCTGGGGTGTCAATCCGTGCCTTCTCGACCGCCTGAAAAACTGTCAATGGCACAAATTGTCGCAGAGCTTATTCTTTATTGATTGAACGTTCAATCAAAACAAAATAGACTGGCCTTCGCCGAGTCAGCCGCCTGTCGTCTGCTCGCAGGCCTGAGGAGATAGCAAGATGCCCAAGGTCGGTATGCAACCCATCCGGCGCCAGCAGTTGATCGAAGCCACATTGCAGGCGGTCGATCAGGTCGGACTGGGGGACGCCAGCATTGCGCTGATTGCCCGTTTGGCCGGTGTGTCGAACGGCATCATCAGTCACTACTTTCGGGACAAGAACGGCCTGATCGCAGCGACGATGGGTTACATCATGAGCATGCTCAACGAAGGCGTCAGAGCACGTCGCCAGGCCCTGAAAGACGACAGCCCGCGCGCTCACCTGAAAGTGATCATCGAGGGCAACTTCGATGCCAGCCAGGTAAACGGCCCGGCAATGAAAACCTGGTTGGCCTTCTGGGCTTCCAGCATGCACCAGCCCGATTTGCACAGGTTGCAGCGGATCAACGACCACCGCTTGTATTCCAACCTGTGCTGCCAGTTCCGTCGCGCCCTGCCGCTCTACCATGCGCGCAAGGCAGCCCGCGGCCTGGCAGCCCTGATCGACGGTTTGTGGCTGCGTGGCGCCCTGTCGGGTGATGCATTCGACACCGACCAGGCGATACGGATTGCTTACGAATACATGGAACTACAACTGGCCAAGCAGCACACCCTGGGCACAAACGACCAGGCTGCTGACAATGCGCGCAGGGCCCTTGCCAACCCGGCAGGAGCATGACGCGCAAGCCAAACCACAAACTGCACTTGCGAGGACACTATGGCCCGTTTCGGAACGCAAAAACTCTACATTGATGGCGCTTACGTCGACGCTGGCAGCGATGCCACTTTCGAAGCCATCAACCCGGCCACCGGCGAAGTCCTCGCCCACGTACAGCGTGCTACCGAGGCTGACGTCGAGAAGGCCGTGGAAAGCGCCGAGCGTGGCCAGAAAGTCTGGGCTGCGATGACTGCCATGCAGCGTTCGCGCATCCTGCGCCGCGCCGTCGACATCCTGCGCGAGCGCAACGACGAGCTGGCCATGCTGGAAACCCTGGACACCGGCAAGTCGTACTCCGAAACCCGCTACGTCGACATCGTCACCGGCGCCGACGTGCTGGAATACTACGCAGGCCTGGTACCGGCCATCGAAGGCGAGCAGATCCCGCTGCGCGAATCGTCCTTCGTCTACACCCGCCGCGAGCCGCTGGGCGTGACCGTGGGTATCGGTGCCTGGAACTACCCGATCCAGATCGCCCTGTGGAAGTCTGCCCCGGCCCTGGCCGCTGGCAACGCGATGATCTTCAAACCGTCGGAAGTCACCTCGCTGACCACCCTGAAACTGGCCGAGATCTACACCGAAGCCGGCCTGCCGAACGGTGTGTTCAACGTTCTGACCGGCAGCGGCCGCGAAGTCGGCACCTGGCTGACCGAGCACCCGCGCATCGAAAAAGTGTCCTTCACCGGCGGCACCACCACCGGCAAGAAAGTCATGGCCAGCGCCTCCAGCTCTTCGCTGAAGGAAGTGACCATGGAGCTGGGCGGCAAGTCGCCACTGATCATCTGTGCCGACGCCGACCTGGACAAGGCCGCTGACATCGCCATGATGGCCAACTTCTACAGCTCGGGCCAGGTGTGCACCAACGGCACCCGCGTGTTCATCCCGGCTGAAATGAAGGCGGCCTTCGAAGCCAAGATCGCCGAGCGCGTTGCCCGCATCCGCGTTGGCAACCCGGAAGACGAAAACACCAACTTCGGCCCGCTGGTCAGCTTCCAGCACATGGAAAGCGTGCTGGGCTACATCGCCAAAGGCAAGGAAGAAGGTGCCCGCGTGCTGTGCGGCGGCGAGCGTCTGACTGCCGGTGACTTCGCCAAAGGTGCCTTCGTTGCCCCGACCGTGTTCACCGACTGCACCGACGACATGACCATCGTCAAGGAAGAGATCTTCGGCCCGGTGATGAGCATCCTCACCTACGAAACCGAAGAAGAAGTGATCCGCCGTGCCAACGACACCGACTACGGCCTGGCCGCCGGCGTCTGCACCAACGACATCACCCGCGCCCACCGCATCATCCACAAGCTCGAAGCCGGTATCTGCTGGATCAACGCCTGGGGTGAATCGCCGGCCGAAATGCCGGTAGGTGGCTACAAGCAGTCGGGCGTCGGCCGTGAAAACGGCGTCAGCTCGCTGGCTCAATACACTCGCATCAAGTCGGTCCAGGTCGAGCTGGGCGGCTACAACTCGGTTTTCTGAACCCTGTCTAGCCTCGCCCGTGCCACCGCGCACGGGCGTTCCCGCTCCCCGATCACCGCCAACACGAGGGTACTTTCATGTCCCAAGAATTCGATTACATCATCGTCGGTGCCGGCTCGGCCGGTAACACCCTGGCGACCCGCCTGACCGAAGACGCCGGCGTCACCGTATTGCTGCTGGAAGCCGGTGGCCCCGACTACCGCTTCGACTTCCGCACCCAGATGCCAGCCGCCCTGGCCTTCCCGCTGCAAGGCCGCCGCTACAACTGGGCCTACGAGACCGACCCGGAGCCGTACATGGACGGCCGCCGCATGGAATGTGGCCGTGGCAAGGGCCTGGGTGGCTCGTCGCTGATCAACGGCATGTGCTACATCCGCGGCAACGCCATGGACTTCGACGGCTGGGCAGAACTGCCAGGCCTGGAAGACTGGACCTACCTGGACTGCCTGCCGTACTTCCGCAAGGCCGAAACCCGTGACATCGGCCCGAACGACTACCATGGCGGCGAAGGCCCGGTCAGCGTTACCACGCCGAAAGCCGGCAACAACCCGCTGTTCCATGCCATGGTCGAAGCTGGCGTACAGGCCGGTTACCCACGCACAGAAGACCTCAACGGTTACCAGCAGGAAGGCTTCGGTCCGATGGACCGCACCGTGACCAAGAACGGCCGCCGCTCCAGCACTGCCCGTGGTTACCTGGACCAGGCCAAGAAGCGCCCGAACCTGACCATCGTCACTCACGCCCTCACGGATCGCGTTCTGTTCGACGGCAAGCGCGCCATCGGCGTGACCTACCTGGTCGGCGACAGCGAAGAGCGCGTTGAAGCCCGCGCCCGCAAGGAAGTGATCGTCAGCTCCGGGGCCATCGCCTCGCCGCAACTGCTGCAGCGCTCCGGCGTCGGCCCGCGCGCCCTGCTGGAAAGCCTCGACATCCCGGTTGTGCACGACCTGCCGGGCGTTGGCGAAAACCTGCAGGACCACCTGGAACTTTACCTGCAGTACGCCTGCACCCAGCCGGTTTCGCTATACCCGTCGCTGCTATGGTGGAACCAGCCGGCGATCGGTGCCGAATGGATGTTCAACGGCACCGGTATCGGCGCCAGCAACCAGTTCGAGGCCGGGGGTTTCATCCGGACTCGTCCGGAATTCAAGTGGCCGAACATCCAGTACCACTTCCTGCCGGTTGCGATTAACTACAACGGCTCCAATGGCGTGAAGGAACATGGCTTCCAGGCGCACATGGGCTCCATGCGCTCGCCTGCCCGTGGCCGCATTCAGGTCAAGTCGAAAGACCCACGCCAGCACCCGAGCATCCTGTTCAACTACATGTCCACCGAGCAGGACTGGCAGGAATTCCGTGACGGCATCCGCCTGACCCGTGAAATCATGGCCCAGCCGGCGCTGGACCCGTACCGTGGCCGCGAAATCAGCCCGGGCGCCGACGTGCAAACCGACGAGCAGCTGGACAAGTTCATCCGCGAGCACGCCGAAACCGCCTTCCACCCGTCCTGCTCGTGCAAGATGGGCACCGACGACATGGCGGTGGTCGATGGTGAAGGCCGCGTGCACGGCATGAAGGGCCTGCGCGTGGTCGATGCCTCGATCATGCCGCTGATCATCACCGGCAACCTCAACGCCACCACGATCATGATCGCCGAGAAGATTTCGGACAAGATCCGTGGTCGCAAGCCACTGCCGCGCAGCACCGCCAAGTACTACGTGGCGGGGGATGCACCAGTGAAAGGCAAGCCGATGCGTGAAGTGAAACAGGGCTGAGGCCTTGATCAGGGGCCGCGCAGCGGCCCCTTTCACGTTTGCTCAGGCGGGCAGCGCAAAGAATGTGCGCATCAACGAATCATCCTCGACACCCAGTCGCCCCGCCAGCGCCTGGCGATCGAACAACTGTCCTGTGCGCATTTCACGCACGGCCTTCCCGCCTGGCGCCTGCGCCAGTGCCTTCAGGCACACCTCGGTAAAGCGATAATTGTGCCCTTGAACGGCCGTCACCTTTTCCACTTGCAGGTAGCGCCCGGGCATCATCAAAGACTCCGCTTCATCAGGTCGCCTTGAAAAGGGCCCGATGGGCGTCGCCTGCATGTCTTCGCCCGGTTCCAATACATACACCAACGCATTTTCATCAAAAGCCCCCCGGCCGCTGACCTGGGTCTGCGGGTCGTTGAAAACCTCCCAGAGGGCATAGGGGTTTTCCGTGAATGACGTGAAGTCGGTGGTCACCAGCACGTCACCCACTTCAATGGCACCCTCACCAACTGCCTGAAAACCCGTGCCCCGCAGGCTGGAGGCAGCCCGATACAGCCTCACCTGATTACTGACGCCAATCTGCCCAAGTGCGCGGGCAAGGTCATGGCTGCGCTGGATATTCCCGGCGCGAGTGCCCTCCAGCGGCATACCCCGCCACAGGTTGTTGTAGCGCTCCGGCGAGCTGGTGTACTCGGCAATGGCGGGCGAACCAAACCCGAGCTCATCGCGGTAGACGGGGTAGGGCTCACCGAATGCATCCAGATACTCGCCATTGGGCCCCACGGCATCGAGATCAGCCCACGGAACCGCGCCCAACAGGGCTTCCTGGCGGGCCAGCGCCTGATCCGACACAGCCAGCAGGTCGTCTGCCGCCGGCGCCATGTAAAGCTCCCAATCGACCTTGGCAGCGGAGGCTTGCGCCTGACCAGTCACACGCGGGGGGACGTGGCCATCAGTGAACAGCTCGCTGGCACGCATCATGGCTATATCGAGCAGGATGAACAGGATATCCGTCAGCACTGACCACCATGCCGCCGTGCGCCAGGCTTGCTTGCCATTGATTGCCCGGTCCAGGTGCAGCGCCAGGCTTGCGGTGCCCAGACCGAGCGATGCCAATATCACTGGCCAGCCAAGCGGCGCCATCGGCGCAATTATAAAACTCGCTGCTTGCAAGCCCGACAGCCAATCGGCCTTGCGCAACTGTGCGTTGGTGGTCAGCCGTTCGTGGGCGTCGCTGGTCAGATCATCCATGACCGAATCGCGCAGACGAACGAACAGGTCCCCTTCAATGGCCTGTCCTGAAAACGTGGTGTCGCCTCGCGACTGTGCGAGCAACTTGAAGTAATTGCGTAGACGCGGGCGTAGCGACTGCGCCAGTACCCCGTCCCCGACGAACAGCCTGACCAGCCGCTCTCGCCCCGCAGTCGTGGTGGCCTGGTCAGCCATCCACATCTGGAACGCATGGCGATCGTCGAATACCTTCACCACAGCCTGCGCATCGGCAAGATAGAGGCACAACCTGCCAGTCTTCAGCTTGTGCAAGAACATCAGCTTGGCGCTGATACCGCCGATGACAAGTGCGTTCCATTGAGGTTGGGCATTCGCTTGCCTGGCCTGTCGCAGGCCTTGCACGGTGCTTGGCAGAGCGGCATCAGCGACCGTCACCGCCATCAGTTCCTGGCGCTCAGGTTGGCTCAGCGCAGATTGGCCCACAGCAGCAATGAAGCGGGCACGGGCCAGGACACAATAGTCTTCGCCATGCCGTGACCGGAACTTGCTCAGCGCCTCGGTGTAGCGCCCTGCAAAATCCAACTGCCAGAACGCCGTCAGTACTTGCCGAGGGTCGAGCCGCACTTCGTTGCGCTCGTCGTAAACTGCGTGGCTGGCATCCACCCGGTAGAAACCACCATAAACACTCAACTCGTCAGCACTGGCCTGCTGCTGCGGGCCGAATCGCTGGATGACCAGTTCGGTAAGGCTCAAAGACCGCAGTGGCGGCCCACTGTGGCGCCAGCCGGTGAAGCTCGACGAACTGCTGGCCGCCGACTGGAACTCGTGCCAATAGAGCCCGTCCGGGTCCAGCCAGTACCCCAGTTGGCGGCGAAGCACGTGGCCCGCCGCCTGGCGCGCCAGATTGTGCAAATCAGGAAATTGCCCGAGCAGGCGCTGGGCCACCTGGGCGAGAGAAGTGGTTTCTTTGACATTCATGTCACTTGGCTGCCTGACAGTGGGCGAACCATTACAGCCGCAAGCCGCAGCGACGATGCGGTATCGCTTTACAGCCTGCGTCGGCCTCAGGTTAGAATCGATTGGCACGCGACCTGCTAGCTGTTGCTGAATGCGCTACCACGCCCCTTCCCCGCTGTCTCGGAGTACCTGCCTTTGGATGCAAGCACCATCAACAGCCTGTTCCTGATCGGCGCATTGCTGGTGGGTGCAAGTATCCTGGTCAGCTCGCTGTCATCGCGCCTGGGTATCCCTATTCTGGTCATCATCCTCGCCGTCGGCATGCTCGCCGGTGTCGATGGTGGCGGCATCATCTTCAACAATTACCCAACCGCCTACCTGGTGGGCAACCTGGCACTGGCCGTCATCCTGCTTGACGGTGGCCTGCGTACGCGGGTGGCAAGCTTCCGCGTGGCGCTGTGGCCGGCGCTGTCGCTGGCCACGGTCGGGGTGATGATCACCACCGCCCTCACCGGCCTGATCGCCGCCTGGCTGTTCAACCTGAGCCTGATCCAGGGCCTGCTGATCGGCGCCATCGTCGGCTCCACCGACGCCGCTGCAGTGTTCTCACTGCTTGGCGGCAAAGGCCTGAACGAGCGGGTTTCCGCTACCCTCGAGATCGAGTCGGGCAGCAACGACCCGATGGCGGTGTTCCTCACTGTCACCTTGATCGACATGATCGCCAGCGGCGAGACCGGCCTGCACTGGAGCCTGCTGGGCCACTTGCTGCGTGAGTTCGGTATCGGCGCGCTGCTGGGCCTGGGTGGCGGCTGGCTGATGCTGCAACTGGTCAACCGTATCAATCTGGCCGGCGGCCTGTACCCCATTCTGGTAGTGGCCGGCGGCCTGGTAATGTTCTCGCTGACCAACGCCCTGCATGGTAGCGGCTTCCTCGCCGTTTACCTGTGCGGCCTGGTGCTGGGCAACAAGCCGATCCGTAGCCGCCATGGCATCCTGCATATGCTCGACGGCATGGCCTGGCTGGCCCAGATCGGCATGTTCCTGGTGCTGGGGTTGCTGGTCACCCCGCACGACCTGCTGCCCATCGCCCTGCCGGCACTGGGCCTGGCGCTGTGGATGATCCTGGTGGCGCGGCCACTGTCGGTGGTCGCGGCCCTGCTGCCGTTCAAGGCTTTCCACGGCCGCGAAAAGGGCTTCATTTCGTGGGTCGGCCTGCGCGGCGCGGTACCGATCATTCTGGCGGTGTTCCCGCTGATGGCGGGCCTGCCAGACGCCCAGCTGTTCTTCAACCTGGCCTTCTTCATCGTGCTGGTATCGCTGCTGGTGCAAGGCACCAGCCTGCCGTGGGTGGCCAAGCTGCTGAAAGTAACGGTGCCGCCAGACCCGGCGCCGATCTCCCGCTCCGCCCTTGAGGTGCACATCACCAGCGAGTGGGAGATGTTCGTCTACCGCCTGGGCGCAGAAAAATGGTGCATCGGTGCCGCCCTGCGCGAACTGAAAATGCCCGAAGGCACGCGGATTGCCGCGCTGTTCCGTGGTGAGCAACTGCTGCACCCGTCGGGCAGCACCGTGCTGGAGGTTGGCGACATGCTCTGCGTGATCGGCCACGAACACAACCTGCCGGCCCTCGGCAAGTTGTTCAGCCAAGCGCCACAGCGTGGCCTGGACCTGCGTTTCTTCGGCGACTTCGTGCTCGAAGGCGATGCCGAACTGGGGGCGGTGGCAGCGTTGTATGGCCTGAAGCTCGATGGCCTCGACGCGAAAATGCCGCTGGCGCAGTTCATCCGACAGAAGGTCGGAGGCGCTCCAGTAGTGGGGGACCAGGTCGAATGGCATGGCACGATCTGGACCGTGGCGACCATGGACGGGAACAAGATCCAGAAAGTAGGCGTCAGATTCCCCGAAGGAACGCGACCCGGACCAGGATTGTTCCTCTAAACTTCGTTTCAGCCGGATCCACAAGTAGTCTGCCTATGTCCCTGCGCGTGTACCTTCGCACAACCCTGCTCGGGTTGTGCCTGTCCCTTTCTTTTGCCGCTAGCGCGGCAGAAGCCCCGACCACCGCCAGTATCCAGAACAGCCTCGACAAGATCGCCGAGCGCAAGCTGCCCGAGGCAGACCAGAAGGCGCTGCAGCAGGTGCTCGAGCAAACGTTGAGCCTGCTTGCTGCCAAGGAAGACAACGAAAAGAAACTGGCTGCACTGAAGCAGCAGCTGAGCAGTGCCCCCAAGGAGACCAGCGACAGCCAGAAGGAGTTGGCCAAGCTCAAGGAAACCAAGGCACAACCGGTGGCACAGCGCTACGCCAACCTCACCGTGCCACAGCTTGAACAGATGCTCAGCGAACGCAACACGCAGCAGGGCGAGCTGCAAAAGGCGCTGTCTGAAGCCAACAGCCTGATCATCAACTCGCAAACCCGCCCCGAGCGCGCCCAGGCCGAGATCAGCAGCAGCCAGACCCGCACCCAGCAGATCAACAACATCCTCAAAACCGGCAAGGACGGTGGCAAAGCCATCAATGCCGACCAGCGCAACCAGCTCAACGCCGAGCTGGCCTCGCTCAACGCGCTGACCCTGCTGCGCCGCCAGGAACTGGCCGGCAACAGCCTGCTGCAAGACCTCGGCAATGCGCGTCACGACCTGCTGGTCGAGCGCGCTGCGCGCCTGGAGCAGGAAATCCAGGACCTGCAGACCCTGATCAACGCCAAACGCCTGGCCCAGTCCCAGGAAGCCGTCACCCAGCAGTCGATCGAGGCTCAGAAGGCCGGCGGCAGCAGCCTGCTGGCCACTGAAAGTGCGATCAACCTCAAGCTTTCCGACTACCTGCTCAAGAGCACCGATCGCCTTAACGAACTGACCCAGCAGAACCTGCGCACCAAGCAGCAGCTCGACAGCCTGACCCAGGCCGACCAGGCGCTTGACGAGCAGATCAACGTGCTCAAGGGAAGCCTGCTGCTGTCGAAGATTCTCTATAAACAGAAACAGACCCTACCGCACCTGAAGGTCGACCGCGACCTGGCCGACCAGATCGCCGACACCCGCCTGTACCAGTTCGAAGTCAACCAGCAACGCGAGCAGATGAGCAGCCCGGTCACCTACGTCGACAAGCTGCTGGCGGCGCAACCGCAGGAAGATGTGACACCGCAGCTGCGCAAGGCCCTGCTGGAAGTGGCCATCACCCGCAGCGACCTGTTGGAGCGGCTGAACCGCGAGCTGTCGGCGCTGCTCAACGAATCGATCACCCTGCAGCTCAACCAGAAGCAGCTGCTGGGCACCGCGCAGAGCCTGCGCACCACCCTCGACGAGCAAATGTTCTGGATCCCCAGCAACAAGCCGCTGGACTGGGACTGGCTGCAATACGTGCCGAAGCGCCTGGCCGACCAGGTCGCCAACCTGCCATGGGGCTCCAGCCTGAAAGAGCTGGCCGATGGCCTGAGCCAGCGCCCGTTGCTGTTCCTGCCGCTGCTGTTGGTGATCGGCGCGCTGTTGTGGCGGCGCAAATACCTTTACCAACGGTTAGGCAAAGTGCACCAGGATATCGGCCACTTCCGCCGTGACAGCCAATGGCACACGCCCCAGGCAATCCTAATCAACATTCTGCTGGCGATGCCGGTCAGCCTTGGTCTGGCGCTGTGCAGCTACGCCCTGCAGATCGACGCCCGCGGGCAGAATGCCAACCTGGGCGCCGCACTCTGGCAGCTGGCCCAGGCCTGGCTGGTGTTCTATACCGCCTACCGTATCCTCGCACCCGGTGGCGTGGCGGAAGTCCACTTCCGCTGGCACAAACCGCAGGTCGAGTTCCTGCGCGGCTGGGTTCGCCGCCTGGGCACCGTTGTGCTGGCACTGGTCGGCGTGGTGGCGGTGGCCGAGCACCAGCCTTCGGCATTGGCAGACGACGTGTTGGGCATCGGCGTGGTGCTGACCTGCTATGCGCTGATGGCCTGGCTGCTCAGCCGTCTGCTGCTCAGCAGCCCGGCACACCGTGACACCTCGCTGTTCCGCAGGGCGGTGGGGGTAGCATTCACCGCCCTGCCCATCGCCCTGTTCGTTGCCGTGTGCTTCGGCTACTACTACACGGCACTGAAGCTTACTGACCGCCTCATCTACACCCTGTACCTGCTGCTGTTCTGGTTGGTGATAGAAGCCGCCTTCGTGCGCGGCCTGTCGGTGGCTGCACGACGCCTGGCCTACCAGCGTGCGTTGACCAAGCGTGCGGCAGCCAAGGAAGGGCTGGATGGCGAAGTCATCACCGAGGAGCCAACGCTGGATATCGAACAGGTCAACCAGCAGTCGCTGCGCCTGATCCGCCTGGCCCTGCTCGGCGGCTTCATCGCCGGCCTGTACTGGGTGTGGGCCGACCTGATCTCGGTGTTCGCCTACCTCAACAATTTCGTCCTCTACGAATACACCAGCGGCACCGGCGCCGCCGCCAGCATGGTACCGATCAGCCTCGGCGACCTGCTCGGCGCGCTGGTGATCGTCGGCATCACCTTCGCCCTGGCCGGTAACTTGCCAGGCCTGCTGGAGGTACTGGTGCTGTCTCGCCTGAACCTGGCCCAGGGCAGTGCCTACGCCACCACCACACTGTTGTCGTACACCATCGTCGGCATCGGCATCGTCAGCACCCTGTCGACCCTGGGGGTGAGCTGGGACAAGCTGCAATGGCTGGTGGCCGCGCTGTCAGTAGGGCTGGGCTTCGGCATGCAGGAAATCTTCGCCAACTTCATCTCCGGCATCATGATCCTGTTCGAGCGCCCGGTACGGATTGGCGACACCATCACCATCGGCAACCTGTCGGGCACGGTAAGCAAGATCCGCATCCGCGCCACCACCATCACCGACTTCGACCGCAAGGACATCATCGTCCCCAACAAGACCTTCATCACTGGCCAACTGATCAACTGGTCGCTGACCGACACGGTCACCCGGGTGACGCTGAAGCTGGGCATCGACTATGGCTCAGACCTCGACCTGGTGCGCGACCTGCTGCTCAAGGGCGCGCATGAGAACCCACGCGTGCTCAAGGATCCGGAACCGATCGTGTACTTCCTCAACTTCGGCGAAAGCTCGCTGGACCACGAACTGCGCATGCACGTCCGCGACCTGGGCGACCGCAACCCGACGCTGGACGAGATCAACCGCTACATCAACCGCGAGTTCAAGGCCCACAACATCAAGATCTCGGTACGCCAGGTAGAGGTGTTCCTGATGGATGCGAAGGGCAGCAAGCAGCAATTGATTCCGATGGAGCAGCCGAAACCGGATGGCACTGCTTCGGCCTGAATAGGCTCGAATACTTTATTGTGTGCAAAATGGCTGCGAGGGCTTCGCCCTCGTTCGCGGGTGAACCCGCTCCTACACAGGGACCGCACTGCTTTCAGGCACTGCATGTTCTTTGTAGGGGCGGGTTCACCCGCGAAGGGCCGCCAAGCGGCCCCATAGGCACCGATTCCAAGGAGCAGTCCCGTGAAAGCCCTCGACCAACTCACCTTCGACAACCGCTTCGCCCGCCTGGGCGATGCGTTCTCCACCCAGGTGCTGCCTGAACCCATCGCAGACCCGCGCCTGGTGGTAGCGAGCGAGTCGGCCATGGCCTTGCTCGACCTCGACCCCGCCCAGGCCGAGCTGCCGGTGTTCGCCGAACTGTTCAGCGGCCACAAACTGTGGGAAGAGGCCGACCCTCGGGCGATGGTTTATTCCGGCCACCAGTTCGGCTCGTACAACCCACGTCTGGGCGACGGCCGTGGCCTGCTGCTGGCCGAAGTGCTCAACGACGCAGGCGAACACTGGGACCTGCACCTCAAGGGCGCCGGCCAGACACCCTACTCCCGCATGGGTGACGGCCGCGCCGTGCTGCGCTCGTCGATTCGCGAGTTTCTCGCCTCCGAAGCCCTGCACGCCCTGGGTATCGCTACCAGCCGGGCACTGTGCGTAATCGGTTCCAGCACCCCAGTGTGGCGCGAAACCCGTGAAAGCGCGGCCATGCTGACGCGTCTGGCGCAGAGCCATGTGCGTTTCGGCCATTTCGAGTACTTCTACTACACCAAGCAGCCTGAGCAGCAGCGCGTGTTGATCGACCATGTGCTGGAACAGCACTATCCCGAATGCCGTGACGCCGAGCAGCCTTACCTGGCCATGTTCCGCACCATCGTCGAGCGCAATGCCGAACTGATCGCCCGCTGGCAGACGTATGGCTTCTGCCACGGCGTGATGAACACCGACAACATGTCGATCCTCAGCATCACCTTCGATTTTGGCCCCTATGCGTTCCTGGATGACTTCGACGCCAACTTCATCTGCAACCACTCCGACGATCGAGGCCGCTACAGCTACGCCAACCAGGTGCCCATCGCCCACTGGAACCTCAGCGCGCTGGCCCAGGCACTGACCACCGTGATCGAAGTTGAGCCACTGAAGGAAGCGTTGGGCCTGTTCCTGCCGCTGTACCAGGCCCATTACCTGGACCTGATGCGCCGGCGCCTGGGGCTGACCACCGCCGAAGATGATGACATGGCGCTGGTCGAGCGCCTGCTGCAGTGCATGCAACGCGGTGGCGTGGACTACAGCCTGTTCTTCCGCAAACTGGGTGAGCAGCCGGTGGCTGAGGCGCTGAAGGTGGCGCGCGATGACTTTATCGACCTGGCCGGTTTCGATGCCTGGGGCGCAGACTACCTGGCCCGCTGTGGGCGTGAACCCGGCAATGCCGAAGGCCGCCGTGAGCGTATGCATGCGGTAAACCCGCTGTACGTGCTGCGCAACTACCTGGCGCAGAAAGCCATCGAAGCGGCCGAGGCGGGGGATTACAGTGAAGTTCGACGGCTGCACCAAGTCCTGACCAGGCCGTTCGAGGAACAGCCCGGGATGCAGGCCTACGCCGAGCGACCGCCGGAGTGGGGCAAGCACCTGGAAATCAGCTGCTCTTCCTGATTAGCGCCGAATCCTGTGGGAGCGGGCGTGCCCGCGAAGCAGGCAACGTGATGGATTGCACCGGCTTCGCCGGTGTTCGCGGGCACGCCCGCTCCCACAAGGAAACCGTGAACCCAACACCGGAGATGAAATGACCGACCCACTGGTAATCCCCTGCCCCCACTGCAACGGCCTCAACCGCCTGCCCGCCGAGCGCCTGGGCGATGCGCCGAAATGCGGTCGCTGCAAAAAGGATGTGCTGTTGAGCACCCCCTTCGAACTTACCGAAGCCAGCTACGCCAGCCAGATCAAAGGCGACCTGCCGCTGCTGGTCGACATCTGGGCCGACTGGTGCGGCCCGTGCAAGTCATTCGCCCCCACCTTCGAAGAGGCCGCCCGGAAGCTTGCTGGCCGCTGTCGCCTGGCCAAGCTCGACAGCGAAGCCAACCGTAACCTCGCAGGGCAACTGGGCATACGCTCGATCCCCAGCCTGCTGCTGTTCAAGAACGGCCGCGAAATCAGCCGTCAGGCCGGGGCGTTTCCACTCCAGTCGCTGCTAGAGTGGCTGCGTAGCCAAGGGGTTTAAGCGTTTTCTTCAAGCAGCGAATGCAACTCGACAAACTGCTGAGTCAGCTTGTGCCGCGGCTCCAGGTGAATCAGCGGCAGGCTGGCGTGGTGCGATTCGCGCATTTTCACCGAGCTGCCCAAGTACACCGGCAGCACCGGCAAACCTTCGGCCAACAGCTCGTCGAGCATCTGCTGTGGCAGGCTGGCACGTGACTGGAACTGGTTGACCACGATGCCTTCGACCACCAGGTCTTCGTTGTGGTCTTCCTTGAGGTCTTCGATCTCGGCCAGCAGGCCATACAGGGCCTGGCGCGAAAAGCTGTCGCAGTCGAAGGGGATCAGCACGCGATCGGCAGCGATCAGCGCAGAAACCGCATAGAAATTAAGCGCCGGCGGGGTATCGATGTAGATACGCTCGTAATCCTCGTCCAGCTCGTCGAGCAACTTGCGCAGCTTGTTGATCTTGTGTTTTGCCTCCAGCTTTGGCTGCAGGTCGGCCAGCTCGGCAGTGGCGGTGACCACATGCAGGTTGTCGAACGGGGTTTCGTAGATATCGACCTTGTTCTTCTTGCTGAACGGCCCGCTGGAAAGGCTTTGCTTGAAGAAATCGGCGATGCCCATGGGGATGTCCTCTCCGGTCAGGCCGGTGAGGTATTGGGTCGAGTTCGCCTGGGCATCCAGGTCGATCAACAAGGTCCGGTAGCCTTCATTGGCACTGACCGCCGCCAGGTTGCAGGCAATGCTCGACTTGCCCACGCCACCTTTCTGATTGAACACCACGCGCCGCATGATTGACCTCCGTGTATCAACGAATGCCCGAGTATGTGGTGGCAGTGGGGCAATGACCAGTGCCATTTGACCGGCATCACGCCTGACCGACCACCTGCCCTGTCAACAACTCGGCAAATGCCTTGGCCATCACCGAATGACCACGCTCGCGCTGCACCAGCCACACCGCCGTCATCGCCTCTTCATCGAGCAAGGTGCGGTACACCACCCCTTCGATGCGCATGCGCTGGAACGACGCCGGCAACACCGACACCCCCAGCCCCGCCGAGACCAGGCCGATGATGGTCATCGCTTCCCCTGCCTCTTGCGCAAAATGGGGGCTGAAACCCGCATGCCGGGCCATGCTCAGCAATTGTGCATACAAGCCGCTGCCATAGCTGCGCGGGAAGAACACGAAGGGCTCAGGGGCCAACGCCGCCATGTAGACGCCTTGCTCAGTGCCCTCGGCCAGCGGATGCGAGGCATTGATCACCGCCACCAACGGTTCTCGGAACAACTCGGTGGCCACCAACCCCTCCGGCAGCGGCATCGGCCGCATCAACCCCACCTCGATGGACTCGTCGAATACCCCTTCGGCAACGTCACGGCTGCTCATTTCCTTGAGGTTCAGGTGCACCGCCGGAAAGCGCTGACGGAAGGCGTGAATGGCCTTGGGGATTTTCGAGGTGAACGGGGCCGAGGAAGTGAAACCGATTTTCATCTCGCCCAGCTCGCCCAACTGCGCACGCCGGGCGACATCCGCGGCCTTCTCCACCTGCGCCAATACCTGGCGCGCTTCCTCGAGGAACAATCGACCGGCCTCGCTCAGTTCGACACGACGGTTGGTCCGGTCGAATAACCGGGCCCCCAACTCCTGCTCCAGGGCCTGGATCTGCTGACTCAAGGGCGGCTGGGAAATACCCAGCTGCTGGGCGGCGCGGCCAAAGTGCAGCTCTTCGGCCACAGCAATGAAGTAACGCAGATGACGCAGTTCCATGATCCGCTCCAAACAAGTCGCCAAACATCTCAAATAGGTCGAACAATATATTGGATCTAATCGTTAGCCAGCTATATGCTTTTTTCATTGCGCCAGAGGTACCCGCCCGTGAAAACTGCAGTAGCCCCCCTCCTCCTTGAGCCAAAACCTGCCACCCTGACCGAAATGTGGATCGAAAAAGGCACACCTGCCTTCATGAAAACCGTGCTGGCCTTGTTCAGCGGCGGTTTCGCCACCTTCGCCTTGCTGTACTGCGTACAGCCGATGATGCCTCTGCTGTCCAGGGAGTTTGCCATCAACGCGGCACAGAGCAGCCTGGTGCTGTCGGTGTCCACCGCCATGCTGGCGTTCGGCCTGCTGATCACCGGCCCCATTTCTGACCGCATCGGACGCAAGCCCGTGATGGTATTCGCGCTGGTCTGCGCCGCCCTGTCCACCTTGGCCAGCGCAGTGATGCCCAGCTGGGAGCTGGTACTGGCCACCCGCGCATTGGTCGGCCTGTCGCTGAGCGGCCTGGCGGCAGTGGCAATGACCTACCTGAGCGAAGAGATCCACCCGCAACACATTGGCCTGGCCATGGGCCTGTACATCGGCGGCAACGCGATTGGCGGCATGAGCGGGCGGCTCATCACGGGCGTACTGATCGACTTCGTCAGCTGGCACATGGCGATGCTGACCATTGGCGGCCTGGCCCTGGTGGCCGCGCTGGTGTTCTGGAAGGTGCTGCCGGAGTCACGCAATTTTCGCGCACAGACGATGAACCCACGCAGCCTGCTGGACGGCTTTGTCATGCACTTCAAGGACGCCGGCCTGCCTTGGCTGTTCCTTGAAGCCTTCCTGCTGATGGGCGCCTTCGTCACATTGTTCAACTACATCGGCTACCGCCTGCTGGCCGAGCCCTACCACATGAACCAGGCGCTGGTCGGCCTGCTGTCGGTGGTTTACCTGTCGGGTATCTACAGTTCGGCACAGGTCGGCGCCCTGGCGGACAAACTGGGCCGGCGCAAGGTGTTCTGGGCCAGTATCGTGGTAATGGCGGTTGGCTTGCTGATGACGCTGGCCAGTCCACTGGTGATGGTGATCGTGGGCATGCTGGTGTTCACCTTCGGCTTCTTTGGTGCGCACTCGGTGGCCAGCAGCTGGATCGGCCGCCGGGCGCTGAAGGCCAAGGGGCAGGCGTCGTCGCTGTACCTGTTCTGCTACTACGCTGGCTCCAGCGTGGCCGGTACGGCGGGCGGGGTGTTCTGGCACCAGTGGGGCTGGAACGGGATCGGGCTGTTCATTGGCAGCTTGCTGGCGGTGGCCTTGATGGTGGCGTTGCACCTGAGCAAGTTACCACCCAAAACGGTTTGATGCGTTCGTGGGCACGCCCGCACCCACAACCTGTGGGTGCGGGGGGTGACCACGAAGAGGCCATCAGATCAGTTGATGATCTCGACAATATCCACATCCACTTCCCGGCTCATCAGGTGCTTTTCAACCTCACCGGTCAGCTTCACCTTGGTCTTGTCGTTGAACGGCGTCGGCGGCAGGTCCTCATCGTCGATCTCGACAGTGATGGTGCCGGTGTTGTCCTTGAACTCGTACTTGTCGTCGTTGTTGATCTTCTTGGTCACGAAGCCCTGCAGCACAACCGGGGTGTCATCGGCGGCGTCGTTGGCGGCGGCAACCGTAGTTACCGACTGGGCGCCAGGGCCGGTGTAGCCAGCGGCAAATGCGCCAGTGCTGAACAAGGGGGCGAGGATGAGCGCGAGATAACGGATTTTCATGAGGATCGGGTCCTGTTTCGGTTTCGATGGGACCAGATTAGCGACGATCGCTGAATTCAAACTTAACGTACAAAAAACCCGGCATCGAAGCCGGGTTTACTGTGCAGTGCATCAAGTCACTGGTGGTACTGCGCCGACAGTTCGTGCACGGCGTTGATGAATGCACCCGCATGTTCCGGGTCAACTTCCGGCGTGATGCCGTGGCCAAGGTTGAACACATGGCCAGTGCCGTGGCCATAGCTGGCCAGGATGCGCGCCACTTCCTTGCGAATGGCCTCGGGCTTGGCGTACAGCACGGTCGGGTCCATGTTGCCTTGCAGCGCCACCTTGTCACCCACGCGGCGACGGGCGTCGCCGATCTCGCAGGTCCAGTCCAGGCCCAGCGCGTCGGCACCAGCTTCAGCAATGCATTCCAGCCACAAGCCGCCATTCTTGGTGAACAGGATCACCGGCACCTTGCGCCCCTCGTGCTCGCGGATCAGGCCGCTGACGATCTTGCGCATGTAGGCCAGTGAGAACTCCTGGTAGGCCGCCGCCGACAGGTTGCCGCCCCAGGTGTCGAAGATCTGTACGGCCTGGGCGCCGGCCAGGATCTGGCCGTTAAGGTAGCTGGTGACCGACTGGGCCAGCTTGTCCAGCAGCAGGTGCAGGGCTTGCGGGTTGTCGTAGGCCATGGCCTTGGTCTTGCGGAAGTCCTTCGACGAGCCGCCCTCGACCATGTAGGTGGCCAGGGTCCACGGGCTGCCGGAGAAGCCGATCAGCGGCACACGGCCATTGAGCTCACGGCGAATGGTGCTGACCGCATCCATCACGTAGCCGAGGTCTTTCTGTGGGTCCGGAACTGGCAGCGCCTCGATGTCGGCGGGGGTGCTGATGACCTTCTTGAAACGCGGGCCTTCACCGGTTTCAAAGTACAGGCCCAGGCCCATGGCATCGGGAATGGTAAGGATGTCCGAGAACAGGATCGCTGCGTCCAGCGGGTAGCGGTCCAGCGGCTGCAGGGTGACCTCGCAGGCGAACTGCGGGTTCATGCACAGGCTCATGAAGTCACCGGCCTTGGCGCGGCTGGCGCGGTACTCCGGCAGGTAGCGGCCGGCCTGGCGCATCATCCACACCGGGGTGACGTCTACGGGTTGCTTGAGCAGTGCACGCAGGAAACGATCGTTCTTCAGGGCAGTCATGTCGGCATCCGGAAAAATAGTGCGGGCATTTTCTCAGACACCAGCGCAAAAGGCACGGCCATGGCCATGTGTTTTGTCTATTGGATGCCACAGATCAAGCGTTTTTGTATACAAAAGCTTCGCGGGCATGCCTGCCCCCACGGGTTCTGCGCTTAACCCTGCGGGAGCGGGCATGCCCGCGAACAGGTCGAACCTCAGACTTCGAGGTAGTCCAGGATACCCTCGGCAGCCGTACGCCCTTCGAAGATCGCAGTCACCACCAGGTCCGAACCGCGCACCATGTCGCCACCTGCAAACACTTTCGGGTTGCTGGTCTGGTGCTTGAACTTGCCCTTCTCCGGGGCAACCACACGGCCCTGGCTGTCCAGCTGAATGCCATGCTGTTCAAACCACGGTGCCGGGCTCGGGCGGAAGCCGAAGGCGATTACCACGGCGTCTGCCGGCAGGATCTCTTCGGAGCCCGGGATTGGCTCAGGGCTGCGGCGGCCACGGGCATCAGGCTCGCCCAGGCGGGTCTCGACCACTTTGACGCCTTCGACCTTGTCCTCACCCACAATGGCAATGGGCTGACGGTTGTAGAGGAACTTCACGCCCTCTTCCTTGGCGTTCTTCACCTCTTTGCGCGAACCCGGCATGTTGGCTTCGTCACGACGATAAGCACAGGTCACTGCCTTGGCACCCTGACGGATCGAGGTACGGTTGCAGTCCATCGCGGTGTCACCACCACCCAGCACCACCACTTTCTTGCCCTGCATGTCGACGAAGTCTTCCGGCGACTTCTCGAAGCCCAGGTTGCGGTTGACGTTGGCGATCAGGAAGTCCAGTGCGTCATGCACGCCCGGCAGGTCTTCACCCGGGAAGCCGCCCTTCATGTAGGTGTAGGTACCCATGCCCATGAACACCGCGTCGTACTCGGCGAGCAGCTGTTCCATGGTCACGTCCTTGCCCACCTCGGTGTTCAGGCGGAACTCGATGCCCATGCCGGTGAACACTTCACGGCGGTTGCTGAGCACGGTCTTTTCCAGCTTGAACTCGGGGATACCGAAGGTCAGCAGGCCACCGATCTCAGGGTTTTTGTCGAACACCACCGGGGTTACCCCGGCGCGCACCAGCACGTCGGCGCAGCCCAGGCCCGCCGGGCCGGCGCCGATGATGGCAACGCGCTTGCCGGTTGGCTTGACCTTGGACATGTCCGGACGCCAGCCCATGGCGAAGGCGGTGTCGGTGATGTACTTCTCCACCGAGCCGATGGTCACCGCGCCGAAACCGTCGTTCAGGGTGCAGGCACCCTCGCACAGGCGGTCTTGCGGGCAAACACGGCCGCATACTTCCGGCAGGGTGTTGGTCTGGTGCGACAGTTCCGCCGCGGCCAGGATGTTGCCTTCGGAGACCAGCTTCAACCAGTTGGGGATGAAGTTGTGTACCGGGCACTTCCACTCGCAATACGGGTTACCGCAGCCCAGGCAGCGGTGCGCCTGCTCCACGGACTGCTGCGGCTTGAACGGTTCGTAGATTTCCACGAACTCCTTCTTGCGCTGGCGCAACAGCTTTTTTTTCGGGTCCTTTCGGCCCACTTCGATGAACTGGAAGTCGTTGTTCAGACGTTCAGCCATTTTTCAAAACCTCTTTACAGCAGCTGCAAGCTACACGCTGCAAGCCGCAAGACGATCACTTAAGCCGGGCAAACCTCTCACTGCCATTACGTGCAGCTCAAGGCTTGCCACTTGCAGCTGTTTTTACTGCGGGTTGGCACGGGTGCTGGACAGCAGCTGCTTCAGGTTGGCTGCCTTCGGCTTGACCAGCCAGAAGCGCCGCACGTAGTCGTCCAGGTTCTCCGAGAGCTCACGCCCCCACTCGCTGCCGGTCTCATCCACATACTCGGCAAGGACACGCGCCAGGTGGCTACGGTAGGCCTCCATCGCTTCACCACTGATACGCTGGATTTCCACCAGCTCGTGGTTGAGCTTGTCGACGAAGCTATTGTCCATGTCGAGCACGTAGGCAAAGCCGCCAGTCATGCCAGAACCGAAGTTGTAACCGGTCTTGCCCAGAACGCAGACAAAGCCGCCGGTCATGTATTCACAGCAGTGATCGCCAGTGCCCTCGACAACAGCATGGGCGCCGGAGTTACGTACAGCGAAGCGCTCGCCCGCAGTACCTGCGGCAAACAACTTGCCGCCAGTGGCACCGTACAGGCAGGTGTTGCCGACGATGGCGCTGTGCTGGGTTTCGAACGGGCTGCCGGCTGGCGGCACGATGGTGACCTTGCCACCGGTCATGCCTTTGCCGACGTAATCGTTGGCGTCGCCTTCCAGGTGCAGGTTCAGGCCACCAGCGTTCCACACGCCAAAGCTCTGGCCCGCAGTGCCCTTGAAGCGGAAGGTGATCGGCGCCGCGGCCATGCCCTGGTTGCCGTGCAGACGGGCGATTTCGCCCGACACACGCGCACCAATGGAGCGGTCGCAGTTGCAGATGTCGAGGCTGAACTCGCCACCCGCCTGGTCGCGGATGGCCGGCATGGCCATATCAACCATCTTCTCGGCCAACTCGCCCAGGTCGAACGGCGGGTTCTTGTCGACTTCGCAGAACTGCGGTTTGTCCGCAGGAATGTGCGAGCTGCCCAGCAGCGGCGACAGGTCCAGGTATTGCTGGCGTTCGGTGTCACCTGGCAGCACTTCGAGCAGGTCGGTACGGCCGATCAGCTCGCCAAGGCTGCGCACGCCCAGCTTGGCCAACCACTCGCGGGTTTCTTCGGCGACAAAGGTGAAGAAGTTGATCACCATGTCGACGGTGCCGATGTAGTGGTCCTTGCGCAGCTTGTCGTTCTGGGTGGCCACGCCGGTGGCGCAGTTGTTCAGGTGGCAGATGCGCAGGTACTTGCAGCCCAGGGCAATCATTGGCGCGGTACCAAAGCCGAAGCTTTCGGCGCCGAGGATGGCCGCCTTGATCACGTCCAGGCCGGTTTTCAGGCCGCCGTCGGTCTGCACCCGCACCTTGCCACGCAGGTCGTTGCCACGCAGGGTCTGGTGGGTTTCCGCAAGGCCCAGTTCCCAAGGGGCGCCGGCGTATTTGATCGAGGTCAGCGGCGAAGCACCGGTACCACCGTCGTAACCGGAGATGGTGATCAGGTCGGCATAGGCCTTGGCCACACCTGCGGCGATGGTGCCCACGCCCGCTTCGGCTACCAGCTTGACCGATACCAGCGCCTGCGGGTTGACCTGCTTGAGGTCGTAGATCAGCTGCGCCAGATCTTCGATCGAGTAGATGTCATGGTGTGGCGGTGGCGAGATCAGGGTCACGCCCGGTACCGCATAACGCAGCTTGGCGATCAGGCCGTTGACCTTTCCGCCCGGCAACTGGCCGCCCTCACCCGGCTTGGCGCCCTGGGCAACCTTGATCTGCAGCACTTCGGCGTTGACCAGGTACTCCGGGGTCACACCAAAACGGCCGGTGGCCACCTGCTTGATCTTCGAGCTCTTGATGGTGCCATAGCGCGACGGGTCTTCGCCGCCTTCACCAGAGTTGGAGCGTGCGCCCAGGCGGTTCATGGCCTCGGCCAGCGCTTCGTGGGCTTCCGGCGACAGTGCACCCAGCGAGATACCCGCCGAGTCGAAACGCTTGAGAATCGCCTCCAGCGGCTCGATCTGCTCCAGCGCCAGCGGCTGGTCGGCCACTTTCACCTTGAGCAAGTCACGAATCATCGACACCGGGCGCTGGTCCACCAGCGTGGTGTATTCCTTGAACTTGGCGTAGTCGCCCTGCTGCACGGCGGCTTGCAGGGTGTTGACCACGTCCGGGTTGTAGGCGTGGTATTCGCCACCGTGGACGAACTTCAGCAAGCCACCTTGCTGGATCGGCTTGCGCGCGCTCCAGGCTTCGGCCGCCAGCAGCTTCTGGTCGTTTTCCAGGTCTTCGAAGCGCGCACCCTTGATGCGGCTGGACACGCCCTTGAAGCTCAGGCCTACCACTTCCTCGGCCAGGCCAATGGCTTCGAACAGCTGTGCACCGCGGTATGAGGCGATGGTGGAGATACCCATCTTGGACAGTATCTTCAGCAGGCCCTTGGAGATACCTTTGCGGTAGTACTTGAACACTTCGTCCAGGTCGCCCAGCACTTCGCCGGTACGGATCAGGTCAGCCAGAACTTCATACGCCAGGTACGGGTAAACGGCCGAGGCACCGAAGCCCAGCAGCACGGCGAAGTGATGCGGATCACGGGCGGTAGCGGTTTCCACCAGGATGTTGCTGTCGCAACGCAGGCCCTGTTCGGTCAGGCGGTGGTGCACTGCACCAACGGCCAGCGAAGCGTGCACCGGCAGCTTGCCCGGGGCGATATAACGGTCGCTCAGCACCAGCTGGGTCTTGCCGCCACGCACAGCTTCTTCGGCCTGGTCGGCAATGTTGCGGATGGCCGCTTCCAGGCCGACGCCCTGCTCATAGTTGAGGTCGATCAGCTGGCGGTCGAAGCCTTCGCGCTCCAGGTTCATCAGCGAACGCCACTTGGCGGGCGAGATGACCGGCGAGCTGAGGATGACCCGCGAAGCGTGCTCCGGGGACTCCTGGAAGATGTTGCGCTCTGCACCCAGGCAGATTTCCAGCGACATCACGATCGCTTCGCGCAGCGGGTCGATCGGCGGGTTGGTTACCTGAGCGAACTGCTGGCGGAAGAAGTCGTACGGCGAGCGCACGCGCTGCGACAGCACGGCCATCGGCGTGTCGTCACCCATCGAGCCAACGGCTTCCTGGCCCTGCTCACCCAACGGGCGCAGTACCTGGTCACGCTCTTCGAAGGTGACCTGGAACATCTTCATGTATTGCTTGAGCTGGTCAGCGTCGTAGCTGGCCACACCTTGGTCGTCGGTCAGCGTCGCCTGGATGCGGGTGGCGTGCTGACGCAGCCAGCGCTTGTACGGGTGCCGCGACTTCAGGCGGTTGTCGATGGCGTCGGTGTCGAGGATCTGGCCGGTTTCGGTGTCCACGGCAAGGATCTGGCCCGGGCCGACACGGCCCTTGGCCAGCACTTCCTCAGGCTGATAGCCCCATACGCCGATTTCCGAGGCGATGGTGATGTAACCATTGGTGGTGGTCACCCAGCGCGCCGGGCGCAGACCGTTACGGTCGAGCAGGCACACCGCGTGGCGGCCTTCGGTCATGACGATACCGGCCGGGCCATCCCACGGCTCCATGTGCATGGAGTTGTATTCGTAGAAGGCGCGCAGGTCGGCGTCCATGGTCTCGACGTTCTGCCACGCTGGCGGTACCAGCATGCGCACGCCGCGGAACAGGTCGATGCCACCGGTGACCATCAGTTCCAGCATGTTGTCCATGCTGGACGAGTCGGAACCGACGCGGTTGACCAGCGGGCCGAGCTCTTCGAGGTCCGGGATCTGGTCATTGGCGAACTTGGTGCGACGAGCAACGGCCCAGTTGCGGTTGCCGGTGATGGTGTTGATCTCGCCGTTATGGGCGAGGAAGCGGAACGGCTGCGCCAGCGGCCATTTCGGCAGGGTGTTGGTGGAGAAGCGCTGGTGGAACACGCAGATCGCGGTTTGCAGGCGCTCGTCACCCAGGTCTGGATAAAACGCCGCGAGATCGCGCGGCATCATCAGGCCTTTGTAGATGATGGTCTTGTGCGAGAAGCTGCAGATGTAGTGGTCGGCGTCGTGGGCGTTGGCCACCGACGAACGACGACGGGCACTGAACAGCTTGATGGCGAATTCCTGGTCGCTCAGGCCTTCACCGCCAATGAACACCTGCTCGATCTGCGGCAGGCGCTCCAGGGCCAGGCGGCCGAGGACGCTGGTGTCGATCGGCACCTTGCGCCAGCCGACCAGTTTCAGGCCAGCGGCGAGGATCTCGCGGTCCATGTTGGCGCGGGCAGCTTCGGCTTTGACCGGGTCCTGGTTGAAGAACACCATGCCGACGGCGTACTGCTTGGGCAGCTCGACAGCGAAGTGCTCCTGGGCCATGGCACGCAGGAATTGATCGGGCTTCTGCATGAGCAGACCGCAACCGTCACCGGTCTTGCCGTCGGCATTGATGCCGCCGCGGTGGGTCATGCATGTCAGCGCCTGCATGGCAGTTTGCAGAAGGTGGTGGCTCGGCTCACCCGTCATATGGGCGATCAGGCCAAAACCACAGTTGTCCTTGAATTCTTCGGGATGGTACAGACCTGTTTTCATAGACACATTCTCACCAGGTTCACCTCTCAACGGAGGTAAATCTCTTTTTTAACAACCACTTACCATCCACGCCGATCAAACGCCAGCTTTTTTGCGGTGGTCATGGAAAACCATTGTTGCACAGCGACAGCGACGCCCACAAATTTTCATGTCTCGTCATTGAAAATTTATGTCGCAATTTTGAATGTTTTTGCGCCATGCGCCGTGATAGCGGCTTGGCTCGAGTCTGAAGCGTTTCAGCCATGACTGCAACTAAGGGCTTGTGGCCGGCAGTCCGGGACAGAAAAGCCTGCCGCGCTCGGGCGCAGCAGGCTAGTCGAAAGCTAGAATTCGCTTAGCTACTGGGCGGCGGGGTGATGCCGCCCGGAAGGTATCAGCGGGCCGTGGCCAGCTCTTGTTGGACGCTGCCGACGGTACGTGGCCAAGGTTTACCAGCCTGGACCTTCGCTGGCAAGTTCTTGATTGCCGCAACCGCTGCGTCGCGGTTGGCGAAACTGCCGTAAGTCACGACGTACAGAGGCTTGCCCTGTAGGTTTTTCTTGAAGTAGCGATAGTCGCCACCCTGGGCCTTGACGTAAGCCTGGGCCGACGCCTCGGAGCTGGTACCAAGGATCTGCACCACATAATTGCCCGGCTTCTGTCCGGCATACCAGCCACTGTTGCCAGCGCCAGCGGCGGCTGGTTTTTCCGCAGCTTTGGCAGCCGGCTTGGCCACGGCGACCTGGGTCGGCGCCGGTGCTGGCTTGGCCGGCGCAACCGGCTTGGCGGGCTGGGTTGCAACAGGCTTGGGCGCAGGCGCAACCGACTGCACGGGCTGGGCAGGCGCAGGCGCCGGGCCAGCCGGCACACCTTGTGGCGGAGCGATGGTGGTCACGGTGGGTGGCGGGTTGCCAGGCTGCAGCGCGGTGTCGACAGCCGGGCCTCCCTCTTCACCCTCGCCCATGCCTGCGGCTTGGGCCAGCGGCTCGCGCATCACCGGCTGCGACTGGCCAACCAGTGGCAGCGGCATTGGCTGGGACGAGCCAGAGAACTCGATGGCAGCACCCTGCTTGCCGTCGCCCAGTGGCAACTGGGCCTGGGCAGCCGGCGCTTCGGCAGGGGCCTTGTCGCCTTTCTTGGGCATCAATACCGCGGCCGCAACGGCAACCACGACCACAGCGGACAGTGCGAGCACATGTTTTTTAGGCATCTTGAACCCCATGGTTGGTCGCTTGGCCGTCGAGCGGCTGGCGATCATGGCTTCGATCAAAGTGTCACGGGCGACCTGATTGATGTTGCCAGGCCAGCCGTCGGAGTTTTCATGGATATCGGCGATCTGTTCACGGCTGAACACCTCGATGCCCCGACCAGCCCCTTCCAGGCGCTGTTCCAGGTACTCGCGGGTTTCTTCTTCACTGTAGGGCGCAAGCTCGATGATGTGAAAACGTTCTTCCTCGACATTGAGCTCATCCAGCCCGGCAATCAGCGATGGCTCACCGAACAGAAACACGTGCGGACGCCCTTCAGGAACCCCCGCCGCCAACTCCAGCAACGCTTGGAGTGCCGACTCGTCGAGTTGTTCCGCATCGTCCACCAGCAAATACACTTCCTGCCCGGTCAGTGCCAGCTGCACCACCTTCGACAGGATCGCCTGCACCTCGGGCTGGGCGACACCCAGCTCCTGCGCAACCTGCGCGAGCATACTGGAGGCATCGCTGGCGCTGCGGGCCGACACCACCACACTTTGCACAGCCTGCTTGTTGGTGCTGGCCACCAGGGCCTGGCGCAGCAGCGACTTGCCGCTGCCCAATGGGCCACTGACCACCAGCATCAACTGGCTATAGCGCGCCAGGTGGTGCAGTTGGCCAAGCACGGGCTTGCGCTGGGCCGGGAAGAACTTGAAGCCAGGTACGCGGGGCGCGAACGGATCATGGCTCAACTGGTAATGGTCGAGAAAGGCCTCATCGGCATGCAAACTTGTCATTGCGCTGTCACAACCTCAAAGCTGGGCCACGATCGCGCGGTAGTCCGCCGACAGCGTGGCCTGGAGAATCTCTTTCGAATAGTCGTCGGTCACCACGGCCTCGCCCATCTGGCGCAGCAGCACCAGACGCAAACGACCGTCGAGCACCTTCTTGTCGACCGCCATGTGCTCCATGAAATGCGCCGGGGTCATTTCCTGTGGTGGCACCACCGGCAAACCTGCGTCCTGCAACAGGCGGATTCCACGATCGCGCTCAGCCTGGTCGATCCAGCCAAGGCGCATGGACATTTCCAGGGCCATCACTGTGCCCGCCGCGACGGCTTCGCCGTGCAGCCACACGCCATAGCCCATATGGGTTTCGATAGCATGCCCGAAGGTATGCCCCAGGTTCAGCGTGGCCCGTAGGCCGGACTCGCGCTCGTCGGCACCCACCACTGCGGCCTTGGCCGCGCAGGAGCGGCGGATGGCCTCGGTCAGGGCTGTCGAATCGAGGGCACGCAGTGCCTGCATATTGTCTTCGAGCCAGGCGAGGAACGGCTTGTCGCAAATCAGGCCGTACTTGATCACTTCGGCCAGACCTGCAGACAGCTCGCGCGCTGGCAGGGTCTTGAGGCTGGTGGTATCGATCAGCACCGCCTTGGGCTGATAGAACGCACCGACCATGTTCTTGCCCAGCGGATGATTGATGCCGGTCTTGCCACCTACGGAAGAGTCGACCTGGGACAACAGGGTAGTCGGCACCTGGATGAAATCGACACCGCGCTGGTAGCAGGCGGCTGCGAAACCTGCCATGTCACCAATCACGCCACCACCCAGAGCGACCACAGTAGTACGACGATCATGCCGAGCTGTCAGTAGGCCATCGAAGATCAGCTGCAATGTTTCCCAGTTCTTGTGGGCTTCACCATCGGGCAACACAACGGGCAGTACCGAGTAGGCACCAAGGGCCTTGCTCAGGCGTTCGAGATACAGCGGCGCGACGGTCTCGTTGGAAACGATGGCAACCTGCCGACCCGCAATGTGCGGCGCCAGCAGCTCAGGCTGGTCCAGCAGGCCTTCGCCAATGTAGATCGGGTAGCTACGCTCGCCCAGGTCGACCTTTAGTGTCTGCATGTATCCCCACAATGTACTTGGGCGCGGCGCCATCCGGCGACCTGCGCGGTAACGTTGAGCCTCGCCTCGGCGCTGGAGGCCGAGAATAGTCCCGGGTTAACGGGGCGGCAACTGCTGCAAGCGCTCGAGAATATCGATCACCACCATGCGTGGTGGCCGCTCGTCGGTTTCAACCACCAGGTCGGCGATCTCGCGGTAGAGCGGGTCGCGGGTTTCCAGCAAGGTGCGCAAGGTCGCCTCAGGATTGGCCGTGCGCAGCAGCGGGCGATTGCGGTCGCGCGCGGTGCGGCCGACTTGCTGCTCGACCGAAGCATGCAGGTAGATCACCCGGCCACCCTGATGCAGCGCCTGCCGGTTGGCTTCGCGCATCACCGCGCCACCGCCGGTGGCCAGCACCACACCGTCGAGCGCGCACAACTCGGCAATCATCGCTTGCTCGCGATCACGGAAACCCGGCTCGCCTTCCTTGTCGAATATCCACGGGATGTTCGCGCCGCATCGCAGTTCGATTTCCTTGTCGGAATCCTTGAACAGCAGGCGCAGCTCTTTGGCCAACAGGCGTCCGATGGTGCTTTTACCAGCGCCCATGGGCCCCACAAGTATCAAATTTCGCACAGAATCAACGACTCACAGCAATCGCCTGGTCACTCATGATACGCGGAGTCAGGAAGACCAGCAGCTCGGATTTTTTCTCTTGTAATGCATCGCGTCGAAACAGCCGCCCAACATACGGCAGATCGCCGAAAAATGGCACCTTGTCGACCACATTGTTTTGCGAAGTCGAGTAGACGCCCCCGATCACGATCGTTTCGCCGTCAGCCACACGAACCTTGGCATTGACCTCGTTCTTGCGGATCGGCGGTACGTTGTTCAAGGCATTGACGTAATCCGGCTCGTCCTTGGTCACCCTGACGGTCATGATCACCTTGTTGTCCGGGGTGATCTGTGGCGTTACTTCCAGCGACAGCGAGGCTTCGCGAAACGATACCGAGGTAGCGCCGCTTTGGCTCGTTTCCTGGTAAGGCACCTCGGTACCCTTGAGGATCCTCGCCGTTTCCTTGTCAGCCGTGACCACCTTGGGCTGCGAAATGATTTCGCCGTTGCCGCTTTTTTCCATGGCACTGAGCTCCAGGTCCAGCAGCACGTCACCGCGCAACAAACCCAGGCCGATACTGCTGCCGGCACGCTCCAGACCGAGGTCGACGAACAGCTCCTTGCCGGGCCGCAGTTTTTCGCCGTACAGCGGCCCACCCCAGCGTACCCCCAGGCTTTTCTCATAATCGACGTTGGCCTCGACGATACGCGCCTCGATCGCTACCTGGCGCACCGGCACATCCAACTGCGCCACCAGCTGGCGCATCTCGGCCAGGCGGTCAGCGGGCAGATGCACCACCAACGTATTGGTGCGCTCATCGACACTCAAGCTAGCCGGAGGGATGCCGTCACCCTCCAGGCCTGCCAGCAGCAACTGCGCCAGATCGGCGGCCTTGGCGTGGTGAATGGGCAGCAGCTCCCGACGCAATGGCTGCAGGTGCGCATCCAGCGCCTGACTCACCCGGGCGTCTGCTGATTGCGCGGCAAACTCGGCTGCAGGTGCCACCAACAGCACATTGCCCTCCTGGCGCCGGGACAGGCCCTTGCTGCGCAGCACCAGGTCAAGCGCCTGATCCCACGGGACGTCCTGCAAACGCAAAGTGACACTGCCTTGTACTGCGTCACTGGCGACCAGGTTGACGCCAGCGTAGTCAGCCAGCACCTGCAGCACCGCACGCACCTCAACATCCTGGAAGTTCAGCGACAGGGGTTCACCCTGGTAAGGCGTCGCCGAAGCCAGCGGGATCGACAGCAGGGTCGCCAACAGGTATTTCATCCACGTTTTCATTCGGGTCCGAGGCCTCCTTGCCCAGGCGCTTGGTGAGGGTGATGAACGCCGTGCGCTCGTGCCATACCCCCGCCATGAACAGCCGCTCTCGCACTTCGACCTGACGTTGGTCTATATGCATCACTACCCCCTGATCACGCCCTACCCGGTCGCCCGGGCGTACGCGATAGAGCTTGCCAGCCGCCATCAGCAGAGCCTCGCGTGCCGCCCCGCGCGCCAGGCTGCCGACCATTTCCAGCTGCGCCAACGGCACGCCGACCAGCCCGGCGCTGGCCACTCGCGCCGCAGCGGGCGCAAACGGGTCCACTTCAGGCGCAGCCATTGCGGCCCTTGCCGGCAGGTGCGCCAGCATTGCAGGTGCCTTCACGGGCGTAGCCGCGTGATAGGCATCAACCCGCAACTGCAGGCGCAACAGTCCAGGCTGGCGATCAACGGTTGCCAGGCTCATGTCACCGCTGCGCAGAATCCGTGCCTGCCCTAACCAGTCGTCCAGCCACAGCCGCAAGGCCGGATAACGCCCCACCACTTGCACTACCAGCGGTACCTTGCTGAATCCGGCCTGTTGCTCACCCGCCTCTACATCGAGGCGTTCGACAAGCAAGCCATGTGCATGCCCCGACACTGCCAGCCGTTCAAGCAGGTCGCTCATGCTCTCCCCGGCGGCCAGATACCAGTGCGCCTCTTGCAACCGCTGTTCGGCAATCACCACTAAAGCCTTCAGCCGCTCCAGTTCGGCCAACTGCGCTGCATTGGCTGCCTGCAGCTGGTTCAACTCGACATGCCTGGCATCCTCCCGCGCCTGCTGCTGTAACAGGGCAGGCAGGCGCATCGCGCAGCCCAGGCTGAACACCACCACAGCCACCAGCGCTGGCGCCAACCGTCGGAAGCGGCCTGAGCCCTCGACCACCGCCAGCCAAGCGAGCATCTGCGCTGGACTCACGACCAGAACGCCGCAACGCGAGCGGTGAGCAGAAACTCATCGCCGTCCGGCAGGCTCTTGATGCGCTTGAGCTCCAGATCGAGCAAAACGTTCGAGCGGTTCAAGTCGCGCATGAACTGCGCCACCACAGCACCGGACGCAGCCAACCCTGTCACCTGCAGGCGACCACTATCAAGGCTCAGGCCGACTAGCTGCACACCTTCAGGCAACGCCCCTTCAAGGTCGGCGAAGACACCGGCCAATACACCCTGATGGGCGCGCAGGCCCTCCAGGGCCACCACACGGGCAAGTAGCGCTTCATGCTGTGCACGCACTTCGGCCAGCGGCTGCAACTGCTCATCCTGTATATCAAGGGTCGCTTGGCGCTGGGTATTGGCCAGCACCTGCTGCTGCCCGCGTTGGCGGGCCAGCTGATCGACCAGCATCACGGCGCACAAAGCCAGGAGTGCGCCAGCAATCAACTGGCCTCGAAAGCGCCGCAGCGCCGCCTGACGCTGCCGTTCGCGCCAGGGCAGAAGGTTCAGCCGCATCATGGGCGCAGCCCTCCCAAGGCCAAGGCGCAGGCCAGCAGCATCGCCCCATCAACATGTTCCAGCCCTGCCAGCCCAGGCAGGTAGGTGCACGGCACATTCAGCCGGCTGCCCAAAGCTTGTAGCCAGCCCGGATTGATCGATGAGCTGCTGGCAACCCACAACCCCGCAGGCCGGCTCTGCCCGACCAGTAAAGCCTGGAGACGCTCTGGCCATTGTCCGTTCATGTCCGGGCCAGTCGTTTGCAGCTCACAGCGCTGGTACGCCCTGCCCGGCTGCCAGTCATGAAGGGTTACGCTGCGGTTTTCGACACGCAGCAGCGCTGCTCCCTCAAGGCCACCCTGTGGCAACATGCGGCACAAGGCAATGTTGTCGACCTCGACGGCTTCCAACTGCAAGCCCGCCTCCTCGACGACGGCTTCGAGTGACGCCAGCGCACTCTGCCGACAGGCTGCAACCATTACCTCGGAGCAACCTGGCTGGTCATGGGAAGCCCCCATGACCTGAAAATCCAAGGCCAGGTCTTCCAGCGGAAACGGAAACAGCCGCTCTGCATCGGCAAGCAGCTGTGCCTCCAACTGCGCCCCGCTCTGCTCCACCGGCAGATGGCACAACTTGCAGATAACCTGACTGGCCGGCAATGCCAGCGCTACCCGGCGTTGCCTGAGGCCGCTGCGCCGGTAAGCTCGCTGCAGCGCAGCCACCACCCCCCCAGGCGCCTGAGCCCAGTCATCGGCCAGCGGCGCCTGAAACAGCTCTTGTGCCGACCCCATCACACGGCAGCGTCGATTGCGCTGCTGCAGTTGCATGATCCGAACGGCGTCGGGCGTAATTTCCACCCCCACGAGTGAACCGGCATCCTTGCCGAAGCGTCCAAACATCGCGACTCCTTTGCTGTCTGTTACAGCTGCCAAGCGCAGCCACCTGTCGCAACCCCGCGGCAACACTGGGCCAGGGCTACCCATCGAGTCGACGAGTAGCCTGGCCGGTCACCCGGAAAGGCGAAAAATGCTTATAATGCCCAGCGTTTTTTGGTCCACCGGACCTGCGTGCAATCCACTCCCAACCTGGACACCGAAAAGCCTTGATACGTCTGCTGAAGTTCTTCTGGTGGTCTTCCGTCGCAGTCATCTGCGCGCTCGTACTCGGTGTGAGCGGTGCGTTTCTGTATCTTAGTCCCAGCCTGCCCTCGGTCGAGTCCCTCAGAAGCATCCAGTTGCAGATCCCCCTCAGGGTGTACAGCAGCGATGGCAAGCTGATTGCCGAATTCGGCGAAATGCGCCGCTCGCCGATCCGCTTCGCGGAAATTCCCCCACAATTCATTCAGGCGCTGCTGTCAGCCGAGGACGACAATTTCCTCAACCACTACGGCGTCGACCCCAGCAGCCTGATGCGCGCAGCAACCCAGCTGGTGAAAACCGGTCATATCCAGACCGGCGGCAGCACCATCACCATGCAGGTAGCGAAGAACTTCTTCCTCACCAGCGAGCGCAGCTTCTCACGCAAGACCAACGAAATCCTGCTGGCCCTGCAGATCGAGCGTGAGCTGACCAAGGACGAAATCCTCGAGCTGTACGTGAACAAGATCTACCTGGGCAACCGCGCCTACGGTATCGATGCAGCTGCGCAGGTGTACTATGGCAAGTCCATCCGTGACGTGAGCCTGGCGCAGATGGCGATGATCGCCGGCCTGCCCAAGGCACCGTCGCGCTTCAACCCGCTGGCCAACCCTGTGCGCGCCAAAGAGCGCCGCGACTGGATCCTCGGGCGCATGTACAAGCTGGGCAAGATCGACCAGGCCAGCTACGAGGCCGCCCTGGCCGAGCCGCTCAATGCCAGCTATCACGTGCCGACGCCTGAGGTGAATGCCCCCTACATCGCCGAAATGGCCCGCGCGGAAATGGTCGGCCGTTACGGCAGCGACGCCTACACCGAAGGCTTCCGCGTCACGACCACCGTGCCTAGCGACATGCAGGAAATGGCCAACAAGGCCGTCCTCAAGGGTCTCTCCGATTACGATGAGCGCCACGGCTACCGTGGCCCTGAAGCACGCTTCCCGGGCCGCACCCAGGCAGCGTGGCTGCAGGAGCTGGGCAAGCAACGCACCCTTGGCGGCCTGGAGCCAGCCATTGTCACCCAGGTGGAACACACCGGCCTCAAGGTGCTGACCCGTGACGGCCAAGAGGCGCAGGTTGCCTGGGACACCATGAAATGGGCGCGCCCGTTCATCAACAACAACGCCCAGGGCCGTTCGCCGCAATCGCCGGCCGACGTGGCCCAGGTCGGTGACCTGGTGCGCCTGCAACGCCTTGACGATGGCACATTGAAGTTCAGCCAGGTGCCCGTTGCGCAGAGCGCCCTGGTCACCCTCGACCCGAACAGCGGCGCCATCCGCGCCCTGGTCGGCGGTTTCTCGTTCGAGCAGAGCAACTACAACCGCGCCGTGCAGGCCAAGCGCCAACCGGGCTCAAGTTTCAAACCATTCATCTACAGCGCCGCGCTGGACAGCGGCTACACCGCTTCCAGCCTGGTCAACGATGCGCCGATCGTGTTCGTTGACGAGTCAGTGGATAAAGTGTGGCGACCGAAGAACGATACCAACACCTTCCTCGGCCCTATCCGCATGCGTGAGGCGCTGTACAAGTCACGTAACCTGGTGTCGATCCGCCTGCTGCAAGCCATGGGCGTGGACCGCACCATCGACTACATCGCCAAGTTCGGCTTCAACAAGCAGGACCTGCCGCGCAACCTGTCGCTGGCCCTGGGCACCGCCACCCTGACCCCGATGGAAATCGCCACCGGCTGGAGCACCTTTGCCAACGGTGGGTACAAGATCACCCCGTACCTGATCGAGCGCATCGAGAGCCGCAGCGGCGAGACACTGTTCACCGCCAACCCGGCCCGCGTACCGCAAGGTGCCGAAGACCAGGCGGGCCTGGCCGCACCCGAGCAGCCAATCAGCACTGCGGCCATGCCAGGCGAGGCACCTTCTGCCTTCAGCCAGGTGGGCGCGGCATCGCAAGCGCCGGCAGTGGCCGAACAGATCATCGACGGGCGTACCACCTACATCCTCACCAGCATGCTGCAGGACGTGATCAAGCGCGGCACCGGCCGCCGGGCGCTGGCCTTGGGCCGCACCGACCTGGCGGGCAAGACGGGTACGACCAACGAATCCAAGGACGCCTGGTTCTCCGGTTACAACGCCGATTACGTGACTACCGTTTGGGTCGGCTTCGACCAACCGGAAACCCTCGGCCGCCGCGAATATGGTGGGACTGCGGCACTGCCGATCTGGATGAACTTCATGGGCGCGGCGCTCAAGGACAAGCCTGCGCATGCCCCGGCAGAACCGGAAGGCATTCTCAGCTTGCGCGTCGACCCGATCAGCGGGCGCGCTGCATCGCCGAGCACACCGAATGCCTACTTCGAGCTGTTCAAGGCCGAAGATTCTCCGCCGTCGGTGGACGAGCTGGGCAATGGCGCGGCACCGGGCAGCCCGCTGCCAGCCGATGAAGCGACGCCGATGGATCTGTTCTAAGGCAGGGCGCCTGACTCAGGTTTTGCGTGGGCGATCGATCTGATAGGCGCCACAAGTGCCCTGACCAACACCTTGCAGCCCTGACACATTCCCAAGCCCCAACAAAAAGCCCCGGCTCATGCGAGCCGGGGCTTTTTTATGTCGCTTGCTGCAATCAGCCGTTGAACACTTCATCCACGCTGGTCAGCGGGTAGTGCTTCGGATAAGGCAGGGTAGCCACGCCGGATTCGATGGCAGCCTTGGCCACAGCATCGGAAACGACGGTGATCAAGCGTGCATCCAGCGGCTTCGGAATGATGTACTCACGGCCGAACTCCAGGCCTTCAACGCCATAGGCTTCGCAAACTTCCTTCGGCACTGGCAGCTTGGCCAGGTCTTTCAGGGCGATAGCGGCAGCGATCTTCATCTCTTCGTTGATACGCTTGGCGCGAACGTCCAGAGCACCACGGAAGATGAACGGGAAGCCCAGTACGTTGTTGACCTGGTTCGGGTAGTCGGAACGACCGGTAGCCATGATCACGTCGTTGCGAGTGGCATGCGCCAGCTCTGGCGAGATTTCCGGGTCCGGGTTCGAGCAGGCGAACACGATCGGGTTGGCAGCCATCGACTTCAGGCCTTCCGGGCTCAGCAGGTTCGGGCCAGACAGACCTACGAACACGTCGGCACCGTCAAGGGCGTCGGCCAGGGTGCGCTTGTCGGTCGCGTGGGCGAACTGCGCCTTGTACTGGTTCAGGTCGTCACGGCCAGCGTGGATCACGCCACTACGGTCGATCATGAAGATGTTCTCGACCTTCGCACCCATGCTTACCAGCAGCTTCATGCAGGAAATGGCAGCAGCGCCGGCGCCCAGGCAGACGATCTTGGCTTCTTCCAGTTTCTTGCCGGCGATTTCCAGGGCGTTGATCATGCCAGCGGCAGTCACGATGGCAGTACCGTGCTGGTCATCGTGGAACACCGGGATGTCGCACTGTTCGATCAGGGTACGTTCGATTTCAAAGCACTCAGGTGCCTTGATGTCTTCAAGGTTGATGCCACCGAAGGTGATCGAAATGCGGCGAACGGTGTCGATGAACGCTTGCGGGCTTTCCGATTCGACTTCGATGTCGAACACATCGATACCGGCGAAACGCTTGAACAGAACACCCTTGCCTTCCATGACCGGCTTGGAAGCCAGTGGGCCGAGGTCACCCAGACCGAGGATGGCAGTGCCATCGGAAATCACCGCAACCAGGTTGCCTTTGCCGGTGTATTTGTAAGCCAGCTCTGGATCACGGCCAATTTCGCGCACCGGCTCTGCAACACCTGGGCTGTAGGCCAGGGCGAGGTCACGGGCGGTGGCAGTGGGCTTGGAGAGTTCAACGCTCAGTTTCCCCGGACGAGGTTGAGCGTGATATTCGAGAGCGGCGGTTTTCAGGTCTGACATGGTGGGCATTCCGCTATTTACTGTTCTGACGGACCGCCGAGGATACGCAAAGAGCCGGGGAGCCACAAGACTGGCCGGTCACTTGTGTCAAGGCCTTTAGCCTACGACTTTACGCTACAACCCACGGGGCATACGACCAACAGTGTGTACAATCCAGTAGCGAAATGTCTACATCTTTTAGCCTGAAATGCGCTCCAACATGCTCGGATCGGTCAATGGCAACACCCAGCGTCGCTGCCCGGGCTTGAGGCCACCCCTGCGGGAACGATCCAGCACCCACCCGCGCGCTTCGACCTGGCGTCCCTTGAGGTTATCGAAGAAGCTGGCGGGGAAGTTGCGCTGCAGACGAGCGGGAACCTGCAGCACCAGGGTACTGCCCAGGGTCAGCCAGACCCCACCACGATTTCGCTCGATACCTTCGATACGACCACGCACAACAGCGAAACCTGACTGCCTGACATTGCCTGCAGCCACTACGGGCGAATGCCGCCACAGGCCAACGCCAGCCTGGCGCGCAGCTTGTTCGGCAAGCTGCTGACAACCGCTGAGACGTACATTAGGGGCAATGGCCACGCGGTAGCCCAAGCCCTCGCTAAGCAATTGCGCTTCCAGATTGTCGCCATTGCGGCTGTAGATGTGCGCCAGTGTGCGACCGTACTTGTCTTTACCTTCAACACCAGGCACCAGCCCGACGCGATCGTCATTGGCCTTGACCAAGGCCTGCAATCGCCGCCTGGCAGCTTCGGCATAGGGCTCACTGGTACGCCCCTTGCGACCCATTTCCGGGGCATTGATACCGATCAGCCGCACGCTGCGGCCATCGACCAGACGCAAGGTGTCGCCATCAACCACCTGTCGTACCGCTACCCATTGGGGCTTGTCCGGCTGTGGGCAGAACGCCAGGACCGGGAAATGCCAGATAACGCCCACAAAAAAGGCGCCCACAAGGGACGCCTTCTTCAGCAACAATGCGAAACCCGAAGGATTCGCCATGCGCATGATTACTTCTTGGCACCGAACATGCCGAAGCGATCGGCGAACTTCTGTACGCGACCACCGGTGTCCAGAACTTTCTGCTTACCGGTGTAGAACGGGTGGCACAGGTTGCAAACGTCGATCGACAGGACGTTGCCCAGGGTCGAACGAGTTTCGAACTTGTTACCGCAGCTGCAGGTGACTGCAACTACTTCGTAGTTCGGGTGGATACCTTCTTTCATGGTCACTTCCTCGAGCTGCGTGCCGCCACCCAACACCAATTGTTGAATACCGCACGTAATTAGGCGGCGAATAATACCAGAGCACACCGTCAGCGCAAGATGTCGCTTGCACCGACCGTCGTCTGCTAGGCTCGCCAGTCCTTGTAACGCCCTCCGAGACTTTCCGCGTGTCCGACGTCATCCTGCGCCTTGCCCTGCCCTCTCCGCTGCGGCGCCTGTTCGACTACAAGGCGCCGGCGAGCATGGCGCGCCTGACCTTGACCCCTGGCATGCGCATCCGCGTGCCCTTTGGCCGCCGCGAAATGATCGGCGTGCTGATAGAGGTGTGCACGCAGAGCGAAGTGCCCGCCGACAAACTGAAGCCTGCCAGCGCCCTGCTCGACCCGGTGTCCCCCATCCCCGCGTCGCTGTTCAAGCTGTGCCTGTGGACCGCCCAGTACTACCAGCACAGTCTGGGCGATACCCTGAGCTGGGCGCTGCCCACGCTACTGCGCCAGGGCGAGGCCGCCGAGATGCGCCAGGAACGCTTCTGGCACATAGCCCCTGGCGCCCGCCTGGAAGACCCGCGCATCGCCCGCGCGCCGCGCCAGCGCGACGCCCTCAAGACCCTGGCTCAGCACCCGCATGGCGTGGCCCACAGCCTGCTGGCCAAACTCAACCTGAACAAGGACAGCCTCGACCTGCTGCTGGCCAAGGATCTGGTGCAGATCGAGACGCGCCGCCACTTGCCGGCACTACGCCATGAGCACTGGCTGGCACAGCCGGAACTGCCGCTCAACGAAGAGCAACGCGAAGCCTTCGACGCCGTGTGCGAGGGTTTTGGCGGTTTCGGCGCGTTCTTGCTGGCCGGCGTCACCGGCAGTGGCAAGACCGAGGTCTACCTGCAACTGATCCGTGAAACCCTGGAAGCCGGCAAGCAGGCGCTGGTGCTGATCCCGGAGATCAACCTCGGCCCGCAAACCCTGGCCCGCTTCGAGCAACGCTTCAACGCGCGCATTGCCCTGCTGCACTCTGCGGTGAACGACCGCGAACGCCTGGATGCCTGGCTGGCGGCACGGGACGGCGAGGCCGATATCATCATCGGCACCCGCTCGGCATTGTTCACGCCGATGAAAAACCCCGGCCTGATCATCATCGACGAAGAGCACGACGGCTCCTATAAACAGCAGGAAGGCCTGCGGTACCACGCCCGCGACCTGGCGCTGGTACGCGCTCACCAGGAGAACATCCCGATCCTGCTCGGTTCCGCCACACCCTCGCTGGAAACCCTGCATAACGCCCTGACCGGCCGCTACCGCCTGCTGCGTATGAACCAACGCGCCGGGGGGGCACGCCCGCCGCGCATGCTGCGCCTGGATGTGAAGAGCCTGCCACTGGACAGCGGTATCAGCGGCCCGCTGCAGCAGGCTATCCGACAGACGCTGGAGGCCGGCCAACAAGTGCTGGTGTTCCTCAACCGCCGCGGCTTTGCTCCAACCCTGCTGTGCCACGATTGCGGCTGGCTGTCCGAATGCCCACGCTGCGATGCGCGCATGACCGTGCACCAGCGCTCCGGCGTGCTGCGCTGCCACCACTGTGGCTATGACGAACGCCTGCCGCACCAGTGCCCGCAATGCAACCACGTCGACCTGCGCCCGGTCGGTGCCGGTACCGAGCGCGCCGAAGAGCGCCTGAAGGTGCTGTTCCCGGATTACCCGATCCTGCGCGTGGACCGCGACAGCACGGCGCGCAAGGACGCCATGCACAACCTGTTCAGCACCATCCAGCGCGGCCAGCCGAGCATCCTCGTCGGCACCCAGATGCTCGCCAAGGGCCACCACTTCCCGCGGGTGACCCTGGTGGCCATCCTTGATGCCGATGGCGGGCTGTTTTCCGGTGACTTCCGCGCCAGCGAGCGCATGGCACAACTTATCGTACAGGTGGCCGGACGGGCCGGACGGGCCGAAGAGCCCGGCAAGGTCATCATCCAAACCCACCTGGCCGACCACCCACTGCTGGTCCAGCTAACCGAGCAAGGCTACTTCGCCTTCGCCGAACAGGCCCTGGACGAACGCCGAGCCGCCGGGCTGCCGCCCTACTCGCACCTGGCCTTGCTGCGTGCCGAAGCACACAAGCCGGGGCAGGCCGAAGGTTTCCTCGACGAAGCCTGTGCCGCCGCCGAGCGTCTGGTGGCCGAACAGCGCCTGCCGGGTATCGAACTGCTGGGCCCGGTACCGGCGCCCATGGAGCGCCGCGCCGGACGATTCCGCGCACAATTGTTGATACAGGCCAATACCCGGGCGCCGTTGCATCGACTGATCAGCGCCTGGTTGCTAGTGTTGGAGCAGTTGCCGAGCGGGCGCCAGGTGCGCTGGTCGCTGGATGTCGACCCGGTAGACCTGTATTGAGCTGCAAGCTGCGAGTTGCCAGCCGCAAGCAAGCGCCGGGCGGGTGCGATGCCGCTTTTTCTTGCCGCTTGTGGCCCCCAGCTTGCCGCCCAAAGGTTGGCAACCTGCTCCCGGCAACGGATAATGCCCAGTTTTTCCACCTGCGCATCCAGGCGCTCACCGCGCTTGCGGTCGAAAAGAGATCCCCATGAAAGACACCATTCGCCAGCTGATCCAGCAAGCCCTCACCCAACTCGTCACCGACGGTGTGCTGCCTGAAGGGCTGTCGCCGGCGATCCAGGTGGAAAACGCCCGGGACAAGACCCACGGCGACTTCGCCAGCAACATCGCCATGATGCTGGCCAAGCCGGCCGGCATGAAGCCGCGCGACCTCGCCGAAAAACTGATCAACGCCCTGCCGGCCAGCGCCGACATCAGCAAGGTCGAGATTGCAGGCCCCGGCTTCCTCAACTTCTTCCAGAACACCGACGCCCTGGCCAACCGCCTGGATGCCGCCCTGGCCGACGCCCACCTGGGTGCGCGCAAAGCCGGCCCGGCGCAAAAGGTGGTGATCGACATGTCGGCACCCAACCTGGCCAAGGAAATGCACGTCGGCCACCTGCGCTCGACCATCATCGGTGACAGCGTTGCGCGCGTGCTGGAGTTCCTGGGCGACAACGTCATCCGCCAGAACCACGTCGGCGACTGGGGTACCCAGTTCGGCATGCTGATGGCCTACCTGCAGGAAAACCCGATCACCAGCGACGAGCTGTCGGACCTGGAAAACTTCTACCGCGCGGCGAAGAAACGCTTCGATGAATCGGAAGAGTTCGCCACTCGCGCTCGCGGCCTGGTGGTCAAGCTGCAAGCCGGTGACCCCGAGTGTCTGGCCCTTTGGACACGCTTCAAGGACATCTCGCTGTCGCACTGCCAGAAGACCTATGAGCTGCTCAACGTCAAGCTGACCATGGCCGACGTGATGGGCGAAAGTGCCTACAACGACGACTTGGCCAACGTGGTGGCCGACCTCAAGGCCAAGGGCCTGCTGGTCGAAGACCAGGGCGCCCAATGCGTGTTCCTCGAAGAGTTCAAGAACAGCGACGGCGACCCCCTGCCGGTGATCGTGCAGAAGGCTGACGGCGGCTATCTGTACGCCACCACCGACCTGGCTGCCGTGCGTTACCGCAGCAACGTGTTGAAGGCTGACCGCGCACTGTACTTCGTCGACCAGCGCCAGGCCCTGCACTTCAATCAGGTGTTCGAAGTGGCCCGCCGCGCTGGCTTCGTCGGCCACCCGATGCAAATGGAGCACATGGGCTTCGGCACCATGAACGGCGCCGACGGCCGCCCGTTCAAGACCCGTGACGGCGGCACCGTGAAGCTGATCGACCTGCTCACCGAGGCCAAGGAGCGCGCCTACGCGCTGGTCAAGGAAAAAAACCCGAGCCTGGCCGACGACGAACTGCGCCACATCGGCGAGGTGGTGGGCATTGGCGCGGTGAAATACGCCGACCTGTCCAAGCACCGCACCAGCGACTACAGCTTCAACTTCGAGTTGATGCTCAACTTCGAAGGCAACACCGCGCCTTACCTGCTGTACGCTTACACCCGCGTAGCCGGCGTGTTCCGCAAGCTGGGCAAAGGCTTTGACGAAGTCGACGGCAAAATCGTGCTGCAAGCTGCCCACGAGCAGGACTTGGCCGCGCGCCTGGCGCAGTTTGGCGAAATCCTCAACAACGTCGCCGAAAAAGGCACGCCGCACGTGCTGTGCAGCTACCTGTACGACTTGGCCGGCCTGTTCTCCAGCTTCTACGAGAACTGCCCGATCCTCGCAGCCGAAACCCCTTCGCAGCAGCAGAGCCGGCTGCGCCTGGCCGCCCTGACTGGCCGCACCCTCAAACAAGGTCTGGAACTGCTCGGCCTGGAAACCCTGGAGCGCATGTAAGTTGGCTGCCAAGAAAAAACCTGCCCCGAAACGCGGCGCCAGCCGCCAGACGGCACCGGCCAAACAGCCGATCCCCGGCTGGGTATGGCTGGCGGTCGGCCTGACCGTAGGCGCGTTCATCGTGTTCCTGATGAAGCTCGAACCCGGTGGCGATGACATCAAGCGCACCAAGCCCGAGCAGGAGAAACCGGCGAAAGCGGCCGAAGCCGGCAAGCCCGCGCAAGCTACCCCGCAACAGCCGGTGAAGCCGAAGTACGACTTCTACACCCTGCTGCCGGAGTCTGAGGTGATCGTGCCGCCGGAAGCCGTACCGGAGAAAACCCCACCGGTGCCGGCCCAGCCAGTAACCCCGGTAACACCAGCAGAAGCGGCGAAAATCGACACGGCGAGGGCCCAGGCAGCGTTGCTCGGCCAGACCCCGCCACCGCCACCACCCGTGATCAAGCCGGCGGCGACCACGCAGTACTTCCTTCAGGCCGGCTCGTTCCGCAAGCAGGCCGATGCCGACAAGGTACGGGCACAGATCATCCTGCTGGGCCAGTCCGTGAAAGTGGAGTCGGGCACGGTCAAGGATGAAACCTGGTACCGCGTGCTGGTCGGGCCGTTCAGCAACCGCGAGCAGTTGACCGGGGCACAGAAGCAGCTGGCTGGGGCCGGGTTCAGCAACCTGTTGCTGCAACAGCGGCAGACCCGTCAGTAATGAAGAAGGCCTTGCCGCAGCGGTGCGACAAGGCCTTCTTTATATGGACAGCATTGCCCGTGAAGGGGCTGTAAAGCAGCCCCGCTACCGTCAGCCCCGCCCCGCATTCCTTTCGGACACCTGGCTGTTCAACGTCCAGAAGTCATACAGCACCCCCACCAGGAACAACCCGCCGGTAAAGAAGTAGATGATCGCGGTGATCCACTTGCCCTGATACAGCCGGTGCAGGCCAAACACCCCCAGGAAGGTCAGCAGGATCCAGGCGATGTTGTAGTCGATACGCCCGGACTGAAACCTCAGGTCGGCTTCACGGTCCATGGACGGGATCAGGAACAGGTCGATCAACCAGCCAATGCCCAGCAAGCCCAAGGTGAAGAACCAGATGGTCCCGGTAATCGGCTTGCCGTAATAGAAACGATGGGAACCGGTGAAGCCGAAAATCCACAGCAGGTAGCCGATGGTTTTGCTGTGGGTGTCGTGAAAGGGCACCCCCTGTTGATAACTGTTCATTCATAGCCCCTGTGGGTTATCCGAAAATTTTCTAAGAAAAAATGTGACTTTTTCGTCGCAAGCCGACATACGGCGCCTGGCAATCGACCAACGGATCAATAACTGATCAAAAAGCTGTTATAAAGTTGCGCGCCAACACATAACTATTCATAAGAGCTTCATCTATGCCGCCTTTGATCAAGACATGGCTGACCCTCTGCCTATTATTGCCCCTGGCCGCCCACGCCACCAATCGTGAGCAACGTCTTCCCAATGGTTTCACCGGCTACACGACCAACGCCTCGGTGAAACGCGCACCAGTCAAACAGACCGCGCTACGCGCCCGCCCGAGCAATGCCGCCAGCAGCCGCGGTGCGAATGTCGCCGCCATGTCGCCTAAGCAAAGCAGCGATGTGCTGAGCCGTGCGGTAAATGTGCTCGGTACCCCTTATGTTTGGGGCGGCAGCAGCCCGAAAAAAGGCTTTGACTGCAGCGGGCTGGTCAAATACGCCTTCAACGACGTCGCCGACGTCGACCTGCCGCGCACCTCCAATGCCATGGCCCGGGGCCACGGGGTGAAGGTGGCCAAGGGTGATCTGAAGCCTGGCGACCTGATCTTCTTCAACATCAAGAGCCGTCGGGTCAATCACGTAGCCATCTACCTGGGTAACGACCGCTTCATCCACGCTCCACGTCGTGGCAAGCGGGTGAGTATCGACACCTTGAGCAAGCCTTACTGGCAGAAGCACTACGTGGTGGCCAAGCGGGTGCTGCCGAAAGAGCAGCAGCTGAGTCTGGCCAAGCGTTAATCTGATCGGCGCTATCCGGTACCGGCCCCTTCGCGGGCACGCCCGCTCCCACAGGTAGCGCGTCGCTCTCGCGGGCAGCGCCATACCTGTGGGAGCGGGCGCGCCCGCGAAAGGGCCTTTGCAGGTACTACAAGCCTTTGATCAACCCTCGCTCCCTCAGCCTCCGCAACGCCCCCTCCATCGTCAGCATCCCCTCCGCCGCCCCGCCCTGCATCACTGAAGACAACTGCGCCAACCGCCCCTCCCGAACCAGGTTACGCACCGCCGGCGTCGCCACCAGCACTTCCCGCGCCGCCACCCGCCCACCCCCTACGCGCCTGACCAGCACCTGCGCGACCACCAGGCGCAGCGACTCGGCCAGCATCGCCCGCACCAACGGCTTTTCCTCGGCAGCAAACACCTCCACCAACCTGTCGATGCTGCTGGTCGCCGAACGCGCATGCACGGTTGCCAGCACCAGGTGCCCGGTTTCGGCCGCGCGCAGGGCCAGGCGAATGGTTTCCAGGTCGCGCAACTCGCCGATCATGATCACGTCCGGGTCCTGGCGCAGCGCACTGCGCAGCCCCTGAGCAAAGCCGCGACTATGGCGCCCCATCTCACGCTGGTTGACCAGGCTGCGCTGGCTGGCATGGATGACCTCGACAGGGTCTTCCAGGGTAATGATGTGCAGCGCCCGCTCGCGGTTCAGCTGGTCGAGCAGCGTTGCCAGGGTGCTGGACTTGCCACTACCGGTCGGCCCGCCCACGAGGATCAAGCCATCCCGGCAATGCGCAACAGCTTGAAACACATCCGCAAGGTCCAGCTCACTCACCGTCGCAATGCGCCCCGGGATCAGCCGAAAGGTAATCGCCGGGCCATTCAACTGGCGAAACAGGTTCAGCCGAAAGCGCCCAAGCGCCGGCAACTCCAGCGCAAGGTCCATTTCATCGCCTTGGGCCCACTGCCGGCGCTGATCGTCATCCAGCACGCTGGCCATGCCCTCGATCAAGGCACCCTGATTCAACGGCGGCAAGCCCATACGCTGCAACTCGCCATCCAGGCGCAGCATCGGAATCTGGCCCGTCGCCAGGTGCAGGTCTGAAGCCCCCGCATCCACAGCTCGGGCCAACAGGTCGGTCACATCCATAAGACTCCCCAAAGGCCTTCAAGCAGGTAGAATGCCGCAGACCCCACAGCTGCCGGCATCGATCCATGTCCACCCTAGCAGACAACCTTTCCGCGATTTCCGCCCGTATCGCCAGTGCTGCCCAGGCAGTCGAGCGTGATCCGGCCAGCGTCCAGTTGCTGGCCGTGAGCAAGACCAAGCCCGCCAGCGCTATCCGCGAGATCCATGCCGCCGGTGTGCACGACTTCGGGGAGAATTACCTACAGGAAGCACTGACAAAGCAGCAGGCCCTCAGCGACTTGCCCTTGATCTGGCACTTCATCGGCCCCATTCAGTCGAACAAGACCAAAGCCATCGCCGAGCATTTCGACTGGGTGCATTCCGTGGACCGCCTGAAAATTGCCCAACGCCTGTCGGAACAGCGCCCCGCCGGGTTGGCGCCGCTGAACATCTGCCTGCAGGTAAACGTCAGCGGCGAAGACAGTAAATCCGGCTGCACCCCGGCCGACCTACCCGCGTTGGCCAAAGCCGTAGCCGCACTGCCCAACCTGCGCCTGCGCGGGCTGATGGCAATCCCGGAACCCACCGAAGACCGCGCCACCCAGGAGGCCGCCTTCGCCAGCCTGCGCAAGTTGCAGGAAGGCCTGGGGCTTGGCCTGGACACCCTGTCCATGGGCATGAGCCACGACCTGGAAGCGGCCATCGCCCAGGGCGCGACGTGGGTACGGATTGGCACGGCCCTGTTCGGAGCCCGCGACTACGGCAACACCTGATTCCATGCTTCACTCACTCTTTTCCACAAGGACCTGACATGAGCAAGACACGTATTGCCTTTATCGGCGCCGGCAACATGGCCGCCAGCCTGATCGGTGGTCTGCGTGCCCAGGGCCTGGACGCCTCGCAGATCCGCGCCAGCGACCCGGGCGCCGAGACCCGCAGTCGCATCCAGGCCGAGCACGGCATTGAAGCCTTCGAGGACAACGCCCAGGCCATCGATGGCGCTGACGTCATCGTGCTGGCGGTCAAGCCACAAGTCATGAAAACCGTATGTCAGGCACTGCAACCCAACCTGCAGGATGGCCAGCTGATCGTTTCCATCGCCGCCGGCATCACGTGCGCCAGCCTGCAAAGCTGGGTGGGCGCTCGCCCGGTGGTGCGCTGCATGCCCAATACCCCGGCATTGCTGCGCCAAGGCGTGAGCGGCCTGTACGCCACCGCTGAAGTGTCCGGCGAACAGCGTCAGCAGGCCGAACAACTGCTGTCGGCCGTGGGCACCGCCCTGTGGCTGGAGCAGGAGCAGCAACTGGACGCCGTGACAGCTGTGTCCGGCAGTGGCCCGGCGTACTTCTTCCTGCTGATCGAGGCCATGACCGCGGCAGGCGAAAAACTCGGCCTGCCACGCGAAACAGCCTCCCAACTGACCTTGCAGACGGCCCTGGGCGCCGCGCGCATGGCAGTTGCAAGCGACGTCGATGCCGCTGAACTGCGCCGCCGCGTCACTTCGCCCGCCGGCACCACGGAAGCGGCGATCAAGTCGTTCCAGGCCAGCGGCTTCGAAGCCATCGTCGAGCAGGCGCTGCAGGCTGCAGCCACGCGCTCTGCCGAGCTGGCCGAACAACTGGGCAAATAAGGAGCCTTAGATGAATGCACTGTCAGGCGCCGCGATTTTCGTGGTGCAAACCCTGGTCAGCCTTTACCTGGTAATCGTCCTGCTGCGCTTCGTGCTGCAACTGGTCAAGGCCAACTTCTACAACCCGCTGTGCCAGTTCGCCGTTCGTGCCACCCAACCGCTGCTCAAGCCGATCCGCCGGATCATCCCTAGCGTTGGCGGGCTGGATACCTCGTCGCTACTGCTGGCGGTGGTCATCCAGGCCTTGCTGATGGGCTTTGTGCTGATGGTCACCTACGGTACCTTCGGCGACGTCCTGCACCTGCTGATGTGGGCGATCATCGGCATCACCTCGCTGTTCCTGAAGATTTTCTGGGTGGCGATGATCGTCATGGTGATCGTTTCCTGGGTTGCACCCAACAGCCACAACCCGGCGGCCGAACTGGCCTACCAGATCAGCGAGCCGGTGCTGGCGCCGTTCCGCCGCCTGGTGCCAAATCTGGGTGGCATGGACATCTCGCCGATCTTCGCCTTCCTGGCGATCCAGGTGGTCCAGTCGTTTGTCATGCCCCCGCTGGCCGCCTACGCCGGCATGCCTCAAGAGCTGTGGCGAATGATCTGAGGCTCGCCAGCGCCAGCTTGCCCCCAGTCGCAAGCCTTTGCTTGCCGCTGGGGGTAGCGCTCTTTAGACTTACGCCTCCGTCAAGCGTGAGCAGGGTCGATGTCAACTGTCTTTCCCGAAGATTCCGTCGGTCTGGTAGTACCGCAAACCGCCCGGTTCGATGAACCGCTGGCACTGGCCTGTGGCCGTTCACTGGCCAGTTACGAACTGGTCTACGAGACCTATGGCACCCTGAACGCCAGCGCGAGCAACGCCGTGCTGATCTGCCATGCCCTGTCCGGCCATCACCATGCCGCTGGCTACCATGCCGCCACCGACCGCAAGCCGGGCTGGTGGGACAGCTGCATCGGCCCCGGCAAGCCGATCGATACCAACCGCTTCTTCGTGGTCAGCCTGAACAACCTCGGCGGCTGCAACGGCAGTACCGGCCCCAGCAGCGTCAACCCTGCCACCGGCAAACCGTATGGCGCCGACTTCCCTGTACTGACCGTAGAGGACTGGGTACACAGCCAGGTGCGCCTGGGCGAGCGCCTGGGCATCCAGCAATGGGCCGCTGTCGTCGGCGGCAGCCTTGGCGGCATGCAGGCACTGCAATGGACCATCAGCTACCCCGAGCGTGTGCGTCATTGCGTCGACATTGCCTCGGCGCCCAAGCTGTCGGCGCAGAACATCGCCTTCAACGAGGTGGCGCGCCAGGCCATTCTCACCGACCCTGAGTTCCATGGCGGTTCGTTCCAGGACCAAGGCGTGATCCCCAAGCGCGGCCTGATGCTGGCGCGCATGGTCGGCCACATTACCTATCTGTCCGACGACTCGATGGGTGAAAAATTCGGCCGTGAGCTGAAAAGCGACAAGCTCAACTACGACTTCCACAGCGTCGAGTTCCAGGTCGAAAGCTACCTGCGCTATCAGGGCGAGGAGTTTTCCGGCCGTTTCGACGCCAACACCTACCTGCTGATGACCAAGGCACTGGACTATTTCGACCCGGCCGCCACGCACGGTGGTGATCTGGCCGCCACCCTGGCCCACGTCACGGCGGACTACTGCATCATGTCGTTCACCACCGACTGGCGCTTCTCTCCGGCCCGTTCGCGCGAGATCGTCGACGCGCTGATGGCCGCGCGCAAGAACGTCTGCTACCTGGAGATCGATTCGCCCTACGGGCACGATGCTTTCCTGATTCCCACACCTCGCTACATGCAGGGTTTCTCGAACTACATGAACCGCATTGCCATCTGAGGACAGCATGAGAGCCGATCTGGAAATCATCCACGACTGGATCCCCGCCGGCAGCCGGGTACTCGACCTGGGCTGCGGTAGCGGCGAACTGCTGGCCTCGCTGCGTGACCGCAAACAGGTCACCGGCTATGGCCTGGAAATCGACGCCGACAATATCGCCGCCTGCGTGGCCAAGGGCGTCAACGTCATCGAACAAGACCTGGACAAAGGCCTGGGCAACTTCGCCAGCAACAGCTTCGACGTGGTGATCATGACCCAAGCCCTGCAGGCCGTGGAATACCCCGACCGCATCCTCGACGAAATGCTGCGGGTGGGCCGTCAGTGCATCATCACCTTCCCAAACTTCGGCCACTGGCGCTGCCGCTGGTACCTGGCGACCAAAGGCCGCATGCCGGTATCGGACTTCATGCCGTATACCTGGTACAACACGCCGAACATCCACTTCTGCACCTTCGCCGACTTCGAAGAACTTGTGCACGAACGCCGAGCCAAGGTACTGGACCGCCTGGCGGTCGACCACTTGCACCGCAACGGGTGGGGTGGCCGGCTATGGCCTAATCTTCTAGGTGAGATCGGCATCTACCGCGTCAGCAGTCCGGGCCTGCAAGAGCACCAGCTCGCGGTCTGACGCCCACCGGAGGAATCGCCCCATGCGTCGCCTAGCCCTGTTCCTGATCAGCCTGTGCCTGGCCCTGCCAGTGCTGGCTGCCGATGCCGCACGCCCCGAGCGCAAGGAGGTATTTGGCGACGTGACGGTGCACTACAGTGCATTCACCTCGAGCATGCTCACACCCGAGGTGGCCGCGGCCACCGGCCTGGTGCGCAGCAAGAACCAGGGCGTGCTCAACATTACCGTCCTCAAGGCCAGCAAACCTGCCACGGCGGTGATCAGCGGCACGGTCAAGGACCTGACCGGGCGCAGCAGCCCGCTGTCGTTCAAGCAGATTACCGAACAGGGCGCGGTGTACTACATCGCCCAGTTCAAGATCGACCAGCCAGAAACCGTCACCTTCGACCTCAACATCGAAACCGGCGGCATCAGCAACTCTCTCCGCTTCAACCAGGAAGTGTTCCCAGGCGAATGATGAATTTCCAGCAACTCGTATTGGCCAGCCACAACGCCGGCAAACTCAAGGAACTCCAGGCCATGCTCGGCCATTCCGTGCAACTGCGCTCGATTGGTGAGTTCAGCCAGGTGGAGCCGGAAGAAACCGGCCTGTCGTTCGTCGAGAACGCCATCCTCAAAGCGCGCAACGCCGCCCGCATTTCCGGCCTGCCGGCCCTGGCCGATGACTCTGGCCTGGCGGTGGACTTCCTCGGTGGCGCGCCGGGCATCTACTCGGCGCGCTATGCCGATGGCAAAGGCGACGCGGCAAACAACGCCAAGCTGCTCGAAGCCTTGAAAGACGTGCCTGAAGCTGAGCGCAGTGCACAGTTCGTCTGCGTGCTGGCGCTGGTGCGCCACGCCGACGACCCGTTGCCGATCCTGTGCGAAGGCCTGTGGCACGGGCGCATCCTGTTCGAGGCCAGCGGCGACCAGGGCTTTGGCTACGACCCGCTGTTCTGGGTACCGGAGCGCAACTGCTCCAGCGCCGATCTAGCCCCCGCAGACAAGAACCAGCTCAGCCACCGCGCCCGTGCCATGGCCCTGCTGCGCACACGTCTGGGCCTGGCATGATCGAAATGCTGTCGCCCCCCGGCGCAGCAGGCTTTAGCAGCCTGCCGCCGCTGGCGCTGTACATCCACATTCCGTGGTGCGTACGCAAATGCCCTTATTGCGACTTCAACTCCCACGCTGCCGGGCCTGAGCTACCGGAAGATGCCTACGTCACAGCCCTGCTCGACGACCTCGACCAGGAACTGGCTGCCGTACAAGGCCGCCCGATCAGCTCGATCTTCTTCGGTGGCGGTACGCCAAGCCTGTTCAGTGCCAACGCCCTTGGCCGGCTACTGCGTGGCGTAGAGCAACGTATTCCGTTCGCGCCAGACATCGAAATTACCCTGGAAGCCAACCCGGGCACCTTCGAGCAGGACAAGTTCAAGGCCTACCGGCAGACCGGCATCAACCGTCTTTCGATCGGTGTGCAGAGCTTCCAGCCAGCCAAGCTGGAGGCACTGGGGCGCATCCACAATGGCGACGAAGCGGTTCGAGCCGCCGGCATGGCGCGCGCGGCCGGTTTCGACAATTTCAACATGGACCTGATGCACGGCCTGCCCGACCAGTCGCTGGACGACGCGCTGGGTGACCTGCGCCAGGCCATCGACCTGGGGCCGACCCACCTGTCGTGGTATCAGCTGACCGTGGAGCCGAACACGGTGTTCTGGAACCAGCCGCCAGAGCTGCCCGAAGACGACATCCTCTGGGATATTCAGGAAGCCGGCCAAGCGCTGATGGCCGAGCACGGCTACCGCCAGTACGAGGTATCGGCCTACGCCCAGGCAGGCCGCGCCGCCCGGCACAACCTCAACTACTGGCGCTTCGGTGACTTCATCGGCATTGGCGCTGGCGCTCACGGCAAGCTCACCTTTGCCGACGGGCGCATCCTGCGTACCTGGAAGACCCGCCTGCCCAAGGACTACCTGAACCTGGCCAAGCCGTTCAGGGCCGGCGAGAAGCTGCTGCCAGTCGATGAACTGCCGTTCGAGTTCCTGATGAACGCCCTGCGCCTGACCGATGGCGTGGAAGCCGAACTGTTCACCCAGCGCACCGGCTTGCCACTGGCACAGCTGCAGGAAGCACGCCGTGCCGCCGAACAAAAGGGCCTTTTGCAGGTCGAACCGGATCGACTGGTGGCCACCCCAAGGGGCCAGCTGTTCCTCAATGACCTGCTGCAGTATTTCTTGACCTGAGGATGACCCATGGATCTGGTACTTGATCTGCTCGCGACGGTTTCCCGCTGGAGCCGCAGCAACCTGTCGGAGATTTCACTGGCCTTGGTAGGCTGCCTGCTGGTGCTGTTCGGCACCGATGTCAAAGCCTGGGCCGAGCAACGCCTGGGCGGCCTCGCCGGCGCCCTGCGCGTGCCGTTCATGGCGCTGATGGTGATGATCGGCAGCGGTGCTGCGCTGATCTATGCCACGCCATGGGTGGTGAAAGGCCTGAGCCAGTTCAACAACTATGCGTTGGCGCCTGTGTTGCTGGTGGTACTGGTGTTGATTGGCGTGGTGGCGGATCGCCGCGGCTGAGCTAATGGCCCCTGGGTCAACTGTCTTGCTCAACATTTGAAAGACCTGCGCGGCCGCCCGTAGGAGCGGGTTTACCCGCGAAGAGGCCGGCCCTGCTGGCCAATCTCCACCCGCCGTTCACCGTTGCCCCCGCCACCGTATTCGCGGGTAAACCCGCTCCTACACAGATTGGTGGTGGACACACATCGGTGGCTGGACACAGCCCACCCGTAGGAGCGGGTTTACCCGCGAAAGGGCCGGCCCTGCTGGCCAATTTCCACCCGCCGTTCACCTTTGCCGCCGCCACCGTATTCGCGGGTAAACCCGCGCCTACACAGATTGGTGGTGGACACACATCGGTGGTTGTACACAGGCCGCCCGTAGGAGCGGGTTCACCCGCGAAAGGGCCGGCCCTGCTGGCCAATCTCCACCCGCCGCTCACCGTCGCAGCCGCCCGCGAACACCGGCAAAGCCGGTGCCATCCACCGCGTTGGTTTCTTCGCGGGCATGCCCTGAGGTGTTGTGTATTACCGAAAAAAAACCGCCCTTCTCAAGGCGGTTATTTTCGCCTGCATTCCTGCCGGCATCAGCACATCGAAAAGCCGTATCAGCCGCTCAATCCACCTTCTCGAACTTCAAGTCCCACACCCCATGCCCCAGCCGCTCACCGCGGCGTTCGAACTTGGTGATCGGGCGCTCTTCGGGGCGCGGCACATAGGTGCCGTCTGCCGCACGGTTGCGATAGCCAGGAGCTGCGCTCATCACTTCCAGCATGTACTCGGCATACGGCTCCCAATCGGTGGCCATGTGGAACACACCACCGGGCTTGAGCTTGCGACGTACCAGCTCGGCGAACTCCAGCTGGACAATGCGGCGCTTGTGGTGACGCGCCTTGTGCCAAGGGTCTGGGAAGAACAGCATCAACCGATCAAGACTGTTATCCGCCACGCAGCGGTTCAGCACTTCGATGGCATCGCAGTCATACACCCGCAGGTTTTTCAGCCCCTGGGTCAGCACGCCATTGAGCAGCGCGCCAACACCCGGGCGGTGCACTTCCACACCGATGAAGTCCTGCTCAGGGGCGGCGGCGGCCATTTCCAACAGGGAATGGCCCATGCCGAAGCCGATCTCCAAGGTGCGCGGGGCCGAACGGCCGAACACCTGGTCGTAGTCCACCGGGCTGTCAGCCAGTGGCAGGATGTACAGCGGGCCGCCTTGATCCAGGCCGCGTTGCTGGCCTTCGGTCATGCGCCCGGCACGCATCACGAAGCTCTTGATGCGGCGGTGTGGGCGGGCTTCGCCGTCGGGGGTGATCGGCGTATCGTGCGATTCAGTCATCAGTTGCTCTTACTTGATCAGACCATCCAGCGGCGAGGAGGCGCTGGCATAGAGTTTCTTCGGCATACGACCGGCCAGGTAGGCCATGCGACCCGCGACAATGGCGTGTTTCATGGCCTCGGCCATCAGCACCGGCTGCTGGGCGTGGGCGATGGCCGAGTTCATCAGCACTGCCTCACAGCCCATTTCCATGGCGATGGTGGCGTCGGATGCGGTACCCACGCCAGCATCGACCAGCACCGGCACCTTGGATTCTTCCAGGATGATCTGCAGGTTGTAGGGGTTGCAGATACCCAGGCCGGTGCCAATCAGGCCAGCCAGCGGCATGACCGCGATGCAGCCGACTTCGGCCAGCTGACGGGCGATGATCGGGTCGTCGCTGGTGTAGACCATGACGTCGAAACCTTCCTTGACCAGCACTTCGGCTGCCTTGAGGGTTTCGATCACGTTGGGGAACAGGGTTTTCTGGTCGGCCAGCACTTCCAGCTTCACCAGCGTCCGGGACTCGTGCGATTTGCGCCCATCGAGCAGTTCGCGGGCCAGACGGCAAGTGCGTACCGCTTCCACCGCGTCAAAGCAGCCTGCAGTGTTCGGCAGGATGGTGTACTTGTCGGGCGACAGTACATCGAGCAGGTTCGGCTCGCCCGCGTTCTGGCCAAGGTTGGTGCGGCGTACAGCGACAGTGACGATTTCGGCACCCGAGGCCTCGGTGGCCAGGCGGGTTTCTTCCATGTCACGGTACTTGCCGGTACCGACCAGCAGGCGCGACTGGAAAGTACGCCCGGCCAGGGTGAAGGGCTTGTCGCTACGAACGTTGCTCATCGTTGTTCCTCGGGAAAAGGTTGCAGGGCTTGCTTGTGAACCGCCGGGCTGCTGTCAGCCGCCACCGATGGCGTGGACCACTTCGACCTGGTCGCCGTCATTCAGCAGCGTGCTGTCGTGCTGGCTACGCGGCACGATATCCAGGTTCAGTTCCACTGCAACACGGCGCCCGGTCAGTTCCAGGCGCGCCAGCAGGGCTGCAACGCTTTCGCCGGCAGGCAGTTCGTAAGGTTCACCGTTCAATTTAATGCGCATGCGCACGGCCACCATTGTTCTTTGGGGCCAGCATTCTAGCGCCGAACCGTCCTGCAACCCAAGGGCGGTGCACGCCATTAGTCGTGATTGTGGACCACTCGGTCAGCCCAGCCGCCAGGCTGCCAGCCCCAGGCACAGCCAGCCGAGGAGGAAGCACAAGCCGCCAATCGGGGTGATGATGCCAAGCTTGCCAAGGCCGCTGAGGGTCAGCAGGTACAGGCTGCCGGAGAACAGCACGATGCCTAACGCAAACAGGCCGCCAGCCCACCCGACCAGGCGCCCGGGCAGGTGCGCCGAGAGCACCGCAACGCCGAAGATCGCCAAGGCATGGACCAGTTGGTAAGTCACGCCGGTATGGAAGATCGCCAGGTAGTCAGCCGTCAGCCGGTTTTTCAGGCCATGAGCGGCGAAGGCGCCCAGGGCGACACCGGTAAAGCCAAAAAAGGCGGCAAGCATCAGGAAGCTGCGAAGCATGGGACGACTCCTTGTATCGGGTCTGTATAATGGCCCCTTCCACCCTTAGGGCCAAGCCATCGACATGCTGTCAACGCTTATCCGTCGCCTCTCCCGCGCCCTGCTCTGGTTCGTTGCCGGCAGCATCGTGCTGGTGCTGGTGTTCCGCTGGGTACCACCGCCCGGCACGGCGCTGATGGTCGAGCGCAAGGTACAGTCATGGGTGAATGGTGAACCGATCGACCTGCAGCGCGACTGGGAGCCATGGGAGAACATCTCCGATGAGCTCAAGGTTGCGGTCATTGCTGGCGAGGACCAGAAGTTCGCCAACCATTGGGGCTTCGACCTCCCGGCCATTCAGGCGGCGCTGGCCCACAACGAGCGTGGCGGCAACATTCGCGGCGCCAGCACCCTGACCCAACAGGTGGCCAAGAACCTGTTTCTGTGGTCAGGCCGCAGCTGGTTTCGCAAGGGGCTGGAGGCCTGGTTCACCGCCCTGATCGAGCTGTTCTGGTCGAAGGAACGGATTCTCGAGGTCTATTTGAACAGCGCCGAGTGGGGCAAGGGCGTGTTTGGTGCCCAGGCAGCGGCGCGTTATCACTTTGGCGTCGACGCCAGCCGGCTCAGCCGCCAGCAGGCAGCGCAGCTGGCAGCGGTGCTGCCAAGCCCAATCAAGTGGAGTGCCAGCCGACCAAGTGCCTACGTGGCCAGCCGGGCCGGCTGGATTCGCCGGCAGATGAGCCAGCTGGGTGGGCCCAGCTACCTGATGCAGCTGGACTCCTCCAGAAAGCTTTGAATGCAGGCCCGGCCCTTTCGCGGGTAAACCCGCTCCTACGGGCAACCGCATACCCGGCCTCTTCGCGGGTAAACCCGCTCCTACGGGCAACCACATCCCCGGCCTCCTCGCGGGCAAACCCGCGCCTACGGGCAACCGCCCCCCCGGCCTCCTCGCGGGCAAACCCGCGCCTACGGGCAACCGCATCCCCGGCCTCCTCACGGGCAAACCCGCGCTTACGGGCAACCGCATCCCCGGCCTCCTGACGGGCAAACCCGCGCCTACGGGCAACCGCATCCCCGGCCTCCTGACGGGCAAACCCGCGCCTACGGGCAACCGCATACCCGGCCTCCTCGCGGGCAAACCCGCGCCTACGGGCAACCGCATCCCCTGTAGGAGCGGGTTTACCCGCGAAGAGGCCGGCAAAGCCAGCACAAACAAAAAAGCCGCTCACCCCATCAGGGCCAGCGGCTTTTCTTTACAACCCAGACTCGATCAGGCAGCGATCAGGGCCTTGACCTTGTTCATCGCATTCTTCTCCAACTGGCGAATACGCTCAGCCGATACGCTGTACTTGTCTGCCAGTTCATGCAGCGTGGCCTTCTCTTCCGCCAGCCAACGCTGGTAGAGAATGTCGCGGCTACGCTCGTCCAGGCCCTGCAGCGCTTCGTGCAGGTTGCTGGTGGAGTTGTCACTCCAGTCGGCATCCTCAAGCTGCACCGCCGGATCGTAACGGTGATCTTCCAGGTAATGCGCAGGCGACTGGAAGGCGCTGTCGTCGTCAGCTTCCGCTGCCGGGTCAAAGGCCATGTCCTGGCCGCTGAGGCGGCTTTCCATCTCGCGCACTTCGCGCGGCTCGACGCCAAGGCTTTCCGCCACGCGATGCACTTCGTCGTTGTTCAGCCACGCCAGGCGCTTCTTCTGGCTACGCAGGTTGAAGAACAGCTTGCGCTGAGCCTTGGTGGTAGCCACTTTGACGATGCGCCAGTTGCGCAGAATGAACTCGTGGATCTCTGCCTTGATCCAGTGCACGGCGAACGACACCAGGCGCACGCCCATTTCCGGGTTGAAGCGCTTGACGGCTTTCATCAGGCCGACATTGCCTTCCTGGATTAGGTCAGCCTGGGCCAACCCGTAGCCGGCGTAACTACGGGCGATATGTACGACGAAACGCAGGTGGGCCATCACCATCTGACGAGCGGCCTCGACATCCTGCTCATAATAGAGACGCTCGCCCAGATCACGCTCCTGCTCGACCGTCAGCAGCGGGATGCTGTTGACCGTGTGCACATAGGCTTCCAGGTTTGCACCGGGTACCAGGGCATAGGCAGGTTGCAACGATGTGGTCATTCAAGAACCTCCGACTTACAAAACTCGCACCTTGTGGGCGCTGCCAACATTGACCTGGAACGACGGTACAAGTTCCGCAGTGAAGAAAATGTCAATGCTGGCACGTAAAAACTATCGCGGCGCCAGCTCGTTCAAGTGGCGGGCGACTGCAATCCATGCACCGATATACCCCAACAACACTGCTCCGATCAAGAGCGACAGACCATCGGAAGCCGGAACGCCGCCCAGGGCGAAGTCACTGCCATACAGCCCGGAAAGCCCTACCACCGCCTCGTTCAGCCAGTTCAGGCCAAACGCCAGGATGCCCCACGCCAGCAGGCCTGCGCCCAGGCCATACAGGGCGCCCATGTACAGGAAAGGCCGGCGCACGTAGGCGTCGGTGCCGCCGACCAGCTTGATCACTTCGATCTCGATACGACGGTTTTCAATGTGTAGACGAATTGTGTTACCGATTACTAACAACAGGGCAGAAATCAGCATCACGGCCAGGCCGAAGACGAAGCGGTCACCCAGCTTGAGGATGGCTGCCAGGCGCTCGACCCAGACCAGGTCCAGTTGCGCCACGTCCACCCGCGGCAGCTCCGACAGGCGCTGACGCAAGGCGTCCAGGGCCGGTTTGTCGACCTCGGTCGGGGTTACCACCACCACACCCGGCAGTGGGTTGTCTGGCAGTTCGCGCAAGGCCTCGCCCAGGCCGGACTGCTGCTGGAACTCCTCCAGGGCCTGCTCGCGGCTGACATACTGGGCGTCCGCCACGCCAGGCATGCCCTTGATCTCGTCGCGCAGCGCCTCGCCATCGCGGCTGCCGGCATCGAGCTTGAGGTACAGCGAAATCTGCGCAGCGCGTTGCCACGAACCGCCAAGCTGCTCGACGTTCTTCAGCAACAAGGACAGGCCCATCGGCATGCTCAGCGCCACGGCCATGACCAGGCAAGTGAAGAAGCTGCCGATCGGCTGCTTGCCCAGGCGGCGCAGGCTGTCGGCCAAGCTGGCACGGTGGCTTTCCAGCCAGGCATGCAACAGTGTGCGGAAGTCCGGGCCATCATCGTCTTCACCGCGCTTTTTCTTCGCAGGTTGCGGATCGGCCGGTTTCGGTGCGACCCGCTCGGAAACCTTCGGCGTACGTGTTGTGTTCATTGCCCGGCCTCCCCATCGCCGATCAAGCGGCCGCGTTGCAAGGTCAGCATGCGGTGACGCATGCGCGCAATCAGCGCCAGGTCGTGGCTGGCGATCAATACCGTCGTGCCCAGGCGGTTGATGTCCTCGAACACGCCCATGATCTCTGCAGCCAGGCGCGGGTCGAGGTTACCGGTGGGCTCGTCGGCCAGCAGCAGAGCCGGCTGGTGAACGATGGCGCGGGCGATACCCACTCGCTGCTGCTGCCCGGTGGACAGGTCGGCCGGGAACAGCTCGCCTTTGTCGGACAGCGATACACGCTCCAGAGCCGAGTCCACGCGCTTGGCGATCTCGACCTTGGACAGGCCGAGAATCTGCAGCGGCAAGGCAATGTTGTTGAACACGGTGCGGTCGAACAACAGCTGGTGGTTCTGGAACACCACGCCGATTTGCCGGCGCAGGAACGGGATTTGCGCATTGCTGATCTGGCCCAGGTCCTGCCCTGCCAGCATCAGCTTGCCGCTGGTCGGGCGCTCCATGGCCAGCAACAGGCGCAGCAAGGTGCTCTTGCCAGCGCCCGAATGGCCGGTGACGAACAGGAATTCGCCCCGGCGCGCCCGGAAACTCAGCTCATGCAAACCCACATGACCGTTGGGATAGCGCTTGGCAACCTGCTCGAATCGGATCATGGTCAATCTCGCTCGGCGAACAGAGCCTTGACGAACGGCTCGGCTTCGAAGGTACGCAGGTCGTCGATGCCTTCACCGACGCCGATGAAACGGATCGGGATGTTGAACTGCTTGGCCAGGGCGAAGATCACCCCGCCCTTGGCAGTGCCGTCCAGCTTGGTCAGGGCCAGGCCGGTCAGCTCGACGCTCTGGTTGAAGTACTTGGCCTGACTGATGGCGTTCTGGCCGGTGCCGGCGTCAAGCACCAGCAGCACTTCGTGCGGCGCCTCAACGTCGAGCTTGCCGATGACCCGGCGGACCTTCTTCAGCTCTTCCATCAGGTTGTCTTTGGTGTGCAGGCGGCCGGCAGTGTCGGCGATCAGCACGTCGACGCCACGCGCCTTGGCGGCCTGCACGGCATCGAAGATTACCGAAGCAGAGTCGGCACCCGTGTGCTGGGCGATCACCGGAATCTGGTTACGCTCGCCCCACACCTGCAACTGCTCGACCGCCGCTGCGCGGAAGGTATCACCGGCAGCCAGCATGACCTTCTTGCCTTCCAGTTGCAGCTTTTTCGCCAGTTTGCCAATGGTGGTGGTCTTGCCGGCGCCGTTCACGCCAACCACAAGGATCACATAGGGTTTGTTCTGGGCCTGCACATTCAGCGGCTGCTCGACCGGGCGCAGCAGCGCAGCCAGTTCTTCCTGCAACGATTTGTACAGGGCATCGGCATCGGCCAACTGCTTGCGCGCGACCTTCTGGGTCAGGTTCTGGACAATGGCCGATGTAGCCTCCACACCCACGTCGGCAGTCAGCAGGCGCGTCTCGATTTCGTCGAGCAGGTCGTCGTCGATGACCTTCTTGCCGAGGAACAGGCTGGCCATGCCCTCGCCGATGCTGGCACTGGTCTTGGACAGGCCTTGCTTGAGGCGCGCGAAGAAGCCGGGCTTGGCCTGTTCAACGGGTGCAGCAACAGGGGCTGGTGCCGCGCGTTCCGGGATTGCGGGCGGTGCCTTCGGCTCCAGGTCCGGCACCAGGGCCACGGGCTCTTCGGCAACCGGCAGCACCAGGTTGCTGACCGGCGCTGCGGCCTCGACAGGGGCAGACTCGACAGGGGCCGCCTGCAAGGGCATGGACGCAACCGGCTGCGGTGCAGGTGCCACCAGCGGCTGGGATGCGACCGGCTCTGGCTCAGGCGCCTGCAACGGCTGGGGCGCAACCGGTTCAGGGACGGGGGCCTCGACTACCGGGGGCCGGGGGGGGGCCGCGAGCGGCTGCGGCTCAGCTAGCTGTGGGGCCGCAACGGCCTGAACGGGTTCGGGGGCCTGTGGCGCTTCGGCGGCAGATCCCTCGACCGGAGCGGCTGCAGACTGCTCGACAGCGGGGGGTTCATGCGCGGGCACGCCCGCTCCCGCAGGTGGCTGCGGCTTCTTGCGAAACCAGCTGAACAGGCCTTTCTTCTCACCAGCCTCGGCCGGCGCTTTTTTGTCGTCGTTGGAACCAAACATGGAAGACGGCTATCTCAGGGTAGCGATAGGCCAGCTACGGCCAATCGGGAATTCTCTCTACGCAGAACAGACTATCTTGAAGCCGGCTGGTTCATGCGCAACGTTTTGACTTAGTGTCCTGTGGGCCAGAACGGCGACAGGCATGGTCGCCAGGCAACCGGATCAGTATCCTAGCACCTCCTGGCCCGCCGACGCTAAACCCAGCGGGCCGCCGAACAGGTTAAACACCGTATGAATGCTCTAGCCCGCCGCGCCGCTGGCCTGTTGCTCGGCACGCTCTGCCTGCCGCTCGCGGCCTTCGCCGCCGATGTGCAACCCACCCACGAATTCATCCTCGACAATGGCCTGAAGGTCGTGGTCCGCGAAGACCATCGCGCCCCCGTGGTGGTCTCGCAGATCTGGTACAAGGTCGGCTCCAGCTACGAGACCCCGGGCCAGACCGGCTTGTCCCATGCGCTGGAACACATGATGTTCAAGGGCAGCGCCAAGGTCGGCCCCGGCGAGGCCTCGCGCATTCTGCGTGACCTCGGCGCCGATGAAAACGCCTTCACCAGCGACGATTACACCGCCTATTACCAAGTGCTGGCCCGCGACCGCCTGCCGGTAGCCCTGGAGCTGGAGGCCGACCGCCTTGCCAGCCTGCGCCTGCCTGCCGACGAGTTCAGCCGCGAAATCGAGGTCATCAAGGAAGAACGCCGCCTGCGCACCGACGACCAGCCCAATGCCAAGGCATTCGAGCTGTTCCGCGCCATGGCCTACCCGGCCAGCGGCTATCACACGCCGACCATTGGCTGGATGGCCGACCTGGAACGCATGAAGGTCGAGGAACTGCGCCACTGGTACGAGTCCTGGTACGCCCCCAACAACGCCACCCTGGTGGTGGTCGGTGATGTCACCGCCGACGAGGTCAAGGGCCTGGCGCAGAAGTATTTCGGCAATATTCCCAAACGCGCCGTGCCGCCAGCCAAGCTGCCTCTGGAGCTGGCTGAACCAGGGTGGCGCCAGTTGACCCTGCACGTACGCACCCAGCTGCCAAGCCTGATCTACGGCTTCAACGTGCCCGGCCTGCCCACCGCCAAGGACCCTCGGACGGTGCACGCCCTGCGCCTGATCTCGGCACTGCTCGACGGTGGCTACAGCGCCCGCATGCCGGCCCGCCTGGAGCGTGGCCAGGAACTGGTGGCCGGCGCGTCGTCCAGCTACAACGCCTTCACCCGCGGCGACAGCCTGTTCCTGATCTCGGCGACGCCGAATGTGCAGAAGCAGAAAACCCTCGCCGACGTCGAGAAAGGCATCTGGCAGTTGCTTGAAGAACTCAAGAGCACGCCGCCCAGCGCCGAAGAGCTGGAACGCGTACGCGCCCAGGTCATCGCCGGCCTGGTCTACGACCGCGACTCCATCAGCAGCCAGGCCACCACCATCGGCCAGCTGGAAACCGTCGGCCTGTCCTGGAAGCTGATCGACAGCGAACTGGACGAACTCAAGCGCGTCACCCCACAGGACATCCAGAACGCCGCGCGCACCTACTTCACCCGCGAACGCCTGAGCGTTGCCCATGTACTGCCCGAGGAGTCCGCCCATGAGTGATCGCCGCGCACCACGCCCAACCCTGCTGGCCACGGGCATTCGTGCCCTGGCGCTGGCGGCAGTGCTGGCCGCTCCGGCCATGGCCGATAACGCTGCCAAGGCCGACAGCAGCGCGGCCCGCCCGGCCAACACCTTGCAGTCGCTGGCCGAACTGAATGGCAAGGCACCCAGCCGGCGTCAGTTGAACATCCAGCACTGGAACACCGCCGAAGGTGCCCGGGTGCTGTTCGTCGAAGCCCGCGAACTGCCCATGTTCGACCTGCGCGTCACCTTCGCTGCCGGCAGTAGCCAGGATGGTGGCACGCCAGGCCTGGCCGCCCTGACCAACGCCATGCTCAACGAGGGCGTGGCCGGCAAGGACGTCACCGCCATCGCCGAGGGCTTCGAAGGCCTGGGCGCAGACTTTGGCAACGGCTCCTACCGCGACATGGCCGTCGCATCGCTGCGCAGCCTCAGTGCCAAGGACAAGCGCGAACCGGCCCTCAAACTGTTTACAGAGGTGGCGGGCAAGCCGACATTCCCCGAGGATGCCCTCAAGCGCATCAAGAACCAGATGCTGGCTGGCTTCGAATATGACAAACAGAACCCCGGCAAGATCGCCGGCAAGGCCCTTTTCGGCAAGCTCTATGGTGACCACCCCTATGCCCACCCAAGCGACGGCACTGCCGAGAGCATCACGGGCATAAGCCTTGCCCAACTGCGCGCGTTCCACGCAAAGGCTTATACCGGCGGCAATGCGGTAATCGCCCTGGTCGGCGACCTCAGCCGTGCAGAGGCCGAAGCCATCGCCGCACAGGTGTCTGCCGGCCTGCCCAAGGGCCCTGCGCTGGCCGCACCGGCCCAACCCGCAGACGCCAAGGCCGGCCTGACCCACATCGACTTCCCGTCCAAGCAGACCCACCTGATGCTGGCCGAACTGGGGATCGACCGCCAGGACCCGGACTGGCCAGCCCTGTCCATGGGCAACCAGATCCTTGGCGGTGGCGCCTTCGGTACCCGGCTGATGAGCGAGGTGAGAGAGAAGCGCGGCCTGACCTACGGCGTTTACTCGGTATTCAGCCCGATGCAGGTACGCGGCCCGTTCATGATCAACCTGCAAACCCGTGCCGAGCTCAGCGAAGGTACGCTCAAGCTGGTGCAAGGCATTCTCGCCGACTACCTGAAGACGGGCCCGACCCAACAGGAACTGGACGATGCCAAGCGCGAACTGGCCGGCAGCTTCCCGCTGTCCAACGCCAGTAATGCCAGTATCGTCGGCCAACTGGGCGCGATCGGCTTCTACAACTTGCCGCTGACCTGGCTTGAGGACTTCATGCAACAGTCCCAGGCCCTTACCGTCGAACAGGTCAAGGCAGCCATGAACAAACACCTGTCAGCCGATAAACTGGTGATCGTCACCGTTGGCCCGAAAGTGCCACAAAAACCGCTGCCAGCACCCACTGACAAGCCCTCCGAGCAACCGCTCGGGGTACCGGAGCACTAATGCCAAGATCCACCCCTCCCGCCCGCCCGCAAGCGGGCCAAAGCAAGGGCCAGGGCCACCTGCGCATCATCGCCGGCGAGTGGCGCAGCCGCCGCCTGGCGGTGCCGGAAGGCGAAGGCCTGCGGCCAACGCCTGACCGCGTGCGGGAAACCGTATTCAACTGGCTGGCCCCCTACATCGAGGGCGCCCGCGTGCTGGACGCCTTCACCGGCAGTGGTGCCCTGGTGCTCGAAGCCCTGTCCCGTGGGGCCGAGGACGCCGTGGCGCTGGACAGTAACCCTGCGGCCATCGCCAACCTGAAGAACAACCTCGAAATCCTGCGCTGCCCTCGCGGGCAAATCCTGCAAACCGACGCCCTGCGCTACCTGCAAGGCCCGGCCAAGCAGCAGTTCGATGTTGTGTTCCTCGACCCGCCGTTCCATCAGGACCTGCTGGCCAACACCTGCAACATGCTGGAGCAGAATCAGTGGCTGGGCGAGCAGGCATGGGTCTACACCGAAAGCGAAGCGGCACCCTCGACCTTGCAGCTGCCGGGCAACTGGCGGCTGCACCGCGAGAAGAAGACCGGCCAGGTGCACTACGCACTCTGGCAGCGGGGCTGATTACCCGCGGGTTGGGTGTACTTAGTTACCGCACCCCACCTGCGCCATGGTTGAAGCTGCACCTTCATTTCCTGAAGGAGCAGTTCAACCATGGCCGAACACCCCTCCCCGCCGCTAATGGCAGCCTCGAAAGGTTCTTTTACCCTCGCCAACGGCCTGCACGTCTGCCTGCGTGAAGACCACCGTGCGCCACTGGTCAGCGTGCAGCTGTGGTACCACGTAGGCTCCAGCTACGAACCTGAAGGCCACACCGGCCTGTCCCATGCCTTGGAACATCTACTGTTCGAGGGCAGCAGCAAACTGGCCCCTGGCCAGTACTCAACCCTGATGACCCGCTTGGGCGGCGACCCGAATGCATTCACCTATGCGGATGCCACGGTATTTCCGCTCACCTTGCCAACCCGCCACCTGGAAATTGCCCTGGAGGCCATGGCTGATGGAATGGCCAGTGCCACCCTCGGCGATACGCCCTTTGCTCGGGAACTGGCAGTGGTCATGGCTGAGCGACGCGAGGCAGTGGACAACAACCCTTGGGCATTGGCGCTGGAGCATCACGACTTGCTGGCTTACGGCAATAGTGGCCATGGCACGCCTGTCATTGGCCACATGTCAGATCTGGAGAGCCTCACTCCAGCCGCAGCACGTACCTGGTACAAGACCTGGTACCACCCCAACAATGCCACCCTCGCCGTGGCCGGCGACATCAGCCTGCTACAACTGCAAACCTTGGTGACGCGCCACTTTGCGGCGATCCCCGCCCATCGCTTGCCGATGCGGCCCTTACCCACAGGGCCCTCCTCCCAGGGCCGGCGTTTTCAGACGCTGCGCCTGCCAGGCTTGCACAACGGCGTGATCATAAGCTTCAAACTACCCAGCCAGCGTACCGCGCGGTCTGCCAGGCAGGCCTACGCGCTGCGTCTGCTTCCCGATCTGCTTGCCAACGGCTACAGCAGCATCCTCCAGCGCAGGCTGCTGCTGGACGAACCAATCCTGCAATACATCAAAGCGACCTATGAACCCTGGCAGCGCGGTGACAGCTTGCTGACCCTTTACGCGTTCTGCAGCCCACACGTAACCCCGCAGACCGCCGCCGAACGACTGATGCAGGAGATCGAAGCGTTTCGCCAGTCGGCGCCAGCCAAGGAACACCTGCAACGTGCCAAGGCTCGTCTGCTGGCCAGGCTGCTGTTCGAACGGGACGACATTGCCGAGCAGGCCCAAACCATGGGTAAACAGGCCGCCTGTGGCTTGCCGGTCATTTCGCTCGAGGAAGAACAACAGGCCATCGAGACCGTGACAGCCGAGCAGGTAGGCCTGGCTGCCTATGAATTCCTCACCCATTCCCGTGCAGCCTTCACGTTCACGCACCACAAGGAAAGCGCTCATGACTGACTCAACGACCCTGCAACAGCCTGCCGGAGCCAACAACCTCTACGGCGGGCTGCTCTCTGCCCAGGGACTTGACCTGGACCAGTTCGAAACCATCCATACACAGGTTCAAGCGTGGAAGACGACTGCGGGCACGGACGTCAAATTCGTTGAAGCACGGGAACTGCCAATCGTTGACGTGATACTACGGTTCAAGGCCGGCACCACGCAGGACACTCTGTACCCTGGCCTGGCAGCCTTGACGCTCTCCATGCTCGATGAGGGTAGCCAAGCCTACACGGCCGCCCAGCAGGCTGAGCACCTGGAGCGCCTGGGCGCGGTCATGGAAAAACAAGTACGTCTGGAACATGCGACGCTGCGCCTTCGCAGCCTTAGCCCCCTTCTTTGCTCGACCCGGCCTTGGCGGTGTTCACCGACCTCGTGGCCCACCCAGTCTTCCACCCAATGGCCCTGACCAGGATCAAGCGCCAGTTGCTGCAAAACCATGCATCGCGCGAGCGGCTACCCATCCTCAGAGCACGTAGCGAAGCCTTCCGCCACCTGTTCAACGGGCATCCTTACGGCAACCCTCTGGGCAGCACCGCTCAAGGTATCGAGGCCATTACCCCTGAGGACTTGCGGGCATTCCACCAACGCGCCTACAGCGCCAGCAACCTTGAGATGGTCGTGGTAGGCGACCTTTCGCCTGGACAAGCCCAAGCCATCTCACAACAGATCAGCCAGGCCCTGCCGCAAGGCTGGTCGGCCACTGAACTACCGGCGGCCCCATCAGCTCCCAGCGCGACGATAGCCGTCGAGCAGGCTGGTGCCAGCAGTGCGATCCTGCTGGCACTGCCAATGAACGTACCCGCCAACGATCCGGAGTTTCTGGCCCTGACCTTGGCAAGTGCTGTTCTGGGAGAGGGCCTCGAGTCGCGCTTGATGGTGGAGTTACGCCAACGACGCGGCCTGACCTACGGCGTGCACACGCATGTATTGCCACTGAGTGCAGGCGGCCTGTTCACCGTGGAATGGGAGGTTACGCCCCAGCATGTGCAGGGCACGCAGGCACTGGTAGAAACCCTGCTACAGGCGTTCATCGACGAAGGGCCCACCCAGCTGGAGCTGCAACTGGCACGCAAACAGCTGGAAGGGCAGTTGCTGCGAGGGATCGCGCAGAACAGGCAACTGGCAACACTGCTGACGGAAGTAACCCATCAACGGCAACCTGCCGATCATCTCGACACGTACAGCGCCCGTATTGCCGAACTTACCCCGGCAGATGTCCGAGCCGTCATGCAGCGCCGGCTGGCCCTGAGCCGCAAGGTGCTTGTCAGTGTCGGACCAGGCGTTCAGCAACAGCCGCTGCCAGCCCCCGACCAATAGCGCAGGTATTGTGGCGCTGTTTCATGGCAAGCTAGCAGGGCACATCATGAGCCACCCAGCATGCCCAGCCACAACGCCACATTCCGTCCGGCCATCGGCCTATCCAATCCCCACCTGCAGACCCTGTGGGGGCCGCTCTGGCGCAAGCTGCCTGAGCTGCAGCGTGACCGAGAGCGGCTGTGGCTGGCCGACGGCGACTTCATCGACCTGGACTGGCACGGCCCGCACCAACCCCATGCGCCACTGGTCATTGTGCTGCATGGGCTGACCGGCTCGTCTCACTCGCCCTACGTGAAAGGCTTGCAGCAAGCGCTGCAAGATCGCGGCTGGGCCAGTGTGGCCGTGAACTGGCGGGGTTGTTCAGGCGAGCCCAACCTGTTGCCGCGCAGCTACCATTCCGGCGCCAGCGAAGACCTGGCGGAAATTGTCAGCCATCTTCGCGCCCAGCGCCCGCTGGCGCCGCTGTATGCAGTGGGTTATTCGCTGGGTGGCAATGTACTGTTGAAATACCTGGGAGAGAGCGGCGTCGCCAGCCAACTGGAGGCAGCGGCTGCAGTTTCGGTGCCCTTTCGCCTGGACCACTGTGCCGACCGTATCGGCCAAGGGTTCTCCAAGGTGTATCAGGCGCATTTCATGCGCGAGATGCTGGCGTATGTTCAGCTCAAGCAGCGGCACTTCCACGCCCGGGGCCAGCATGAACAGCTGGCGACACTGGAACGCTTGGGCCAACTCACCAATTTGCGCACATTCTGGGACTTCGACGGTAAAGTCACTGCACCGCTCAATGGCTTTCGCGATGCGCACGACTACTATCGCCGCTCATCGAGCCACTTCTTCCTTGGCCAGAACCGCACACCTACGCTGATCATCCATTCCAGCGATGACCCGTTCGTGTCCAGCCACAGCCTGCCGACGGCCCGTGAACTGTCACCACAAACCCGCTTCGAACTGCATGACCGCGGTGGGCATGTGGGATTTGTCGATGGTAGCCTGCGAAATCCGGGGTACTACCTGGAACGACGGATTCCGCAGTGGCTGGTGGACGGTAGCTAGCCCGCGAATTGGTAAAGGCTGCGCGCCCCCTGTGGGAGCGGGCATGCCCGCGAACACCGGCATTGCCGGTGCCACCCACCGCGGGGGTTCAACCCGGTCTGCTTACTCGCCGGTGGCCACAGCATGCTGCGGGTTGTTGATCCACTCACTCCACGACCCCGCATACAGCTTGCCCAGCGGGTACCCCGCCAGCGCCAGCGCAAACAGGTTATGGCAAGCGGTTACCCCAGACCCACAATAAGACACCAACTGCTCCGGCGCCCGTCCAGCCAGCTTTTCGGCAAAACGCTGCTTTAGCTCATCCGCCGGCAGAAAACGCCCGTCATCCCCCAGGTTGTCGGTAAACGCCGCGCACTGGGCACCGGGAATATGCCCCGCCACCGGGTCGATCGGTTCCACTTCACCACGAAAACGTGGCAAGGCACGCGCATCGATCAAGGTCAGGTCTGTGCTACCAAGGCGCTTGCCCAGATGGTCGGCATCGATCAGCAGCTTCGCGTCAGGTTCACCACTGAAAGTGCCCTCACGTTTGGGTGGAGGGTCCAGGCTCAACGGCAGGCTCGCTGCGTGCCAGGCCTTCAAGCCACCGTCGAGAATCGCCACACCACTGCGCTTGCCCAGCCAGACCAGTAGCCACCAGGCGCGGGCGGCAAAGGCGCCGGGGCCGTCGTCGTACAGCACCACCTCGCTGTCGTTGTTCAGGCCCCACTCTCGCAGGCGCTCGACCAGCCGCTGCGGATCGGGCAATGGGTGGCGCCCGGTGCGCCCCTTGCTCACCGGCCCGCTGAGATCCCGGTCCAGGTCGGCAAAATGCGCCCCCTCAATATGCCCCAGGGCATAGCTGCGCTGGCCATAGTCCACATCCTCGAGGGCAAAGCGGCAGTCGAGGATCACCAACTTGGGCGAGCCCAGACGCTCGGCCAACTGCTGCGGGGTGATCAATTGCGCAAGGGGCATGACAATCTCCTGATCGATGGCACGAGAGCCCTGGGCTAGTGCTCCAGGGCCTGGTTGAACGGTACATGGAATTCCTGACACAGCGCGTCTACGGCAGTACGGGCATTGTCGGTGACGAAACCGAGCTCCAGCACCAGCACCTGATAGACGCCGCGCTTGAAGGCTTCTTCACCCAAGTGCGCAGAATGTTCACGCGTGGTGCTGAGAAAACGTACCCATGATGTCAGCACGATCCAGGCGTTGATGGTCAGTGACTCGATCTGCGCCGGCACCATGGCCAGGATGCCAGCCTCGACGAAGCCGCGGTAGATCGCCTGGCCCTGGCGCAGGCAGCGCTCGGAAAAACGCCGGTAACGGGCGGCCAGTTCGGCATCGCTGTCCAGCAGATGCTCCAGGTCACGGTGCAGGAAGCGGTAGTTCCACATCGCCGCCAGCAAGGCCTTGAGGTAGAAGCGCTTGTCTTCCACGGTTGCCGCGCGGCCCTGTGGCGGGCGCAGAAAACTGTCCACCAGCGCTTCGTACTGGCTGAACAACAGGGCAATGATCGCCTGCTTGTTGGGAAAGTGGTAATACAGGTTGCCGGGCGAGATTTCCATGTGCGCGGCAATGTGGTTGGTACTGACGCTGCGTTCGCCCTGCTGGTTGAACAGCTCCAGGCTGTTCTGCACGATGCGCTCTCGGGTCTTCATGCGCGGGGCCATGCTCGCTCCCAGTCTGCGGGCCTTCATCAAAGGTTTATCTTACGGCGTATTACAGATGGAATGCACCGTTGAACGGCATGTAAAAATTCGCACCATGGTACAAATTAGAGTATAGGCTCTAGGCAACCCCGGCCCGGACTCGACATCACCATGAACTCGCCCAGTGCCTTGCCCCCTGTGCAATTCGACCTCGACCTCGCGACGACGTTCGCGGCCCAGCGCCTGGCTTTTGCCGGTAACCCGCTGCCACCAGCGGCGCAGCGGCGCCAGTGGCTGAAGAGCCTGCGTGAAGCCTTGCTGAGCAGCCAGGCAGAACTGATCGAAGCCATCAGCCAGGATTTTACCGGGCGCAGCGCCGACGAGACCTTGCTGGCCGAACTGCTACCGTCGGTGCAAGGCCTGCGCCACGCCGAAAAGCACTTGCAACGCTGGATGCGCAGCCGCCGACGCCGCGTCGGCCTGGCGTTCCAGCCGGCCAGCGCACAGGTGCGCTATCAACCCTTGGGCGTGGTCGGCGTCATCGTGCCGTGGAACTACCCGTTGTTCCTCGCCATCGGCCCGTTGACCTGCGCCCTGGCCGCCGGCAACCGGGTCATGCTCAAGCTTAGCGAGGCCACGCCCGCGACGGGCCTGGCCCTGCAGCAACTGCTCGAGCGTGTGTTCCCCACAGACCTGGTCAGCGTTGTGCTCGGTGAGGTCGAGGTGGGCCAGGCCTTCGCCCGCCTGCCCTTCGACCACCTGCTGTTCACCGGTGCCACCAGCGTGGGCCGCCAGGTGATGCAGGCTGCCGCGCACAACCTGACCCCGGTCACCCTGGAGCTGGGTGGCAAATCCCCCGCTATTGTTTCTGACGATGTGCCGCTGGACAGCGCCGCCGAGCGCATCGCCTTCGGCAAGACCCTAAACGCCGGCCAGACCTGCGTCGCCCCCGACTACGTACTGGTGCCGCGCGAACGGCTGCCCGCCTTCAGCGACGCCTACCAGCGCGCCGTGCACCGACTGTACCCGCGCATCGCCGACAACCCCGACTACACCGCCATCATCAACCCGCGCCAGTTGCAGCGCTTGCAGCACCTGCTGGACGATGCCCGCGCCAAAGGCGCGCAAGTACTCGACTTGTACCCAGGCGAAACCCCGCAGGGCCGACGCCTGCCGCCACACCTGCTGCTGGACGTGAACGACAGCATGCAGGTGATGCAAGACGAAATCTTCGGCCCGCTATTGCCGTTAGTGCCTTATGACGGCATCGACCAGGCGTTGGCCTACATCAACCAGCGCCCACGCCCATTGGCGCTGTACTTCTTTGGCTATGACCGCCGCACCCAGGAGCATGTGCTGCGTCACACCCACTCCGGCGGTGTGTGCCTGAACGATACCTTGCTGCATGTCGCCCAGGACGATCTGCCCTTCGGCGGCATCGGCCCTTCAGGCATGGGCCACTACCATGGTCATGACGGTTTCCTCACCTTCAGCAAGGCCAAGGCGGTACTTGCCAAGCAACGCTTCAACGCCGCACGGCTGATCTACCCGCCTTATGGCAAAGCCTTGCAGCGCCTGGTCTACAAACTGTTCATCCGCTGAGGGCCGCGCCATGCACCGCCGCGACCTGCTGCGTTTCAGCCTCGGCGCCAGTGCTTTTCTGGCGGGTGCCAGCCTGGTGGGGTGCAGCGTGCAAACCGCCGCGACCGGCTATCAGGTACTTCGTGACGACGACCTGCCCCTGCTGCGTGCGCTGATCCCGGTGGTCCTGACCGGTACACAGGCCACCGAGGCGCCGGTGTTGCGCAGCCTCGACAACAAGCTGGCGGCGTTGTCGCCGGAAATGCTCAAGCTCACCCGGCAATTGTTCGACGTGCTCAGCCTGCCGCTGACTCGCGGCCCGCTGACCGGCGTCTGGGGCAGCTGGGGCCAAGCTGGCGCCACGCAGGTCACGGCGTTCCTGCAACGCTGGCAGGACAGCTCGCTGAACCTGCTACGCATGGGGCACGCCTCGTTGCTGCAACTGCTGCAAATGGCCTGGTACGAACGCCCCGAATCCTGGGCAGGCTGCGGTTACCCGGGCCCACCGAAAATCTGAAAACAACAAGAGCATCGCCAATGCCTGTCCCCGACCCGTTTCGCCAAGGCCTCGAACGCGGCTGGATCACCCACGACGCCTCGCGCCTGGAGCACGACCTGTTTCTGGAGGCCGACATTGCCGTGATCGGCAGTGGTGCCGGCGGCGCCACCAGTGCGCAGATGCTCAGCGCTGCCGGTTTCAAGGTACTGCTGATCGAAGAAGGCCCCCTGAAGACCAGTAGCGATTTCCACCTGCTGGAGAGCGAAGCCTACGCCAGCCTGTACCAGGAAGGGCTGGGGCGCATGAGCAAGGATGGCGCCATTACCATCCTGCAGGGCCGCGCCGTGGGCGGCACCACCCTGGTGAACTGGACCTCGAGCTTTCGTACCCCGCCGCAAACCCTGGCGCACTGGGCCTCGGTCCATGGCGTGAACGGTTTGGGCGAGGATGAACTGCGCCCCTGGTTCGAGCGCATGGAGCAGGAACTGGGCATCAGCCCTTGGGCCTTGCCGCCGAATGCCAACAACGATGTGCTGCGCCGGGGCTGCGAACAGCTGGGCTACCGCTGGGGGGTGATCCCGCGCAATGTGCGCGGCTGCTGGAACCTGGGCTACTGCGGCATGGGCTGCCCGGTGAATGCCAAACAATCGATGCTGGTGACCCGTATACCTGCCACCCTCGAGCAAGGCGGCGAACTGCTGTACCTGGCGCGGGCCGAGCGCTTCGCTCACAACGGCGAACGCATTCAGAGCCTGACATGCCAGGCCCTGGACGCCCAGGGCATACACCCTACCGGCAGGCAGGTCAGCGTGCAGGCACGCCATTACCTCCTGGCCGGTGGCGGTATCAACAGCCCGGCCCTGCTGCTGCGCTCTGCCGCGCCCGACCCGCATGGTCGCCTGGGCAAGCGAACCTTCCTGCACCTGGTCAACTTCAGTGCGGCACGCTTCAGCGAGCGTATCGACCCCTACTATGGCGCCCCGCAGTCGATCTACAGCGATCACTTTCAGTGGCAAGACGGCGCAGACGGTCCGGTTGGCTACAAGCTGGAAGTGCCGCCACTGCACCCGGCCCTGGCCAGCACCCTGCTGGGCGGGCACGGCCACGAGAATGCCCAGCGCATGGCCGAGCTGCCCCATACCCATGTGATGCTGGCGCTGCTACGCGATGGTTTTCACCCCGAAAGCCAGGGCGGGTCCGTGGAGCTGCGCGGCGATGGTTCACCCGTGCTCGATTATCCGGTCACCGACTACCTGCGTGACGGCTTGCGGCGCGCCTACCGCAGCATGGCACACGTCCAGTTTGCCGCTGGCGCCACCCAGGTAACCCCGGTGCACAGCGACGCCAGCGCCGCCTCTAGCCTGGAACAGGCCCTGACCATGATCGACAAACTGCGCCTGGAGCCCTTCCGCACGCGCTTGGGCAGCGCCCATGTGATGGGCGGCTGCGCCCTCGGCGAAGACCCGCGCCACGCGGTGTGCGACAGCCTGGGCCGCCATCACCAGCTGGAAAACCTGTCGATTCACGACGGTTCACTGTTCCCCACCAGCATCGGCGCCAACCCGCAATTGTCGGTGTATGCCATCAGCGCCAGGCTCAGCGAAGCACTGGTCAGCCGCCTGGCACACAGCGCATGACAACGAACATGGCCCCTGTCTATAGTGCCATCAGTCGGCCGCATGACTTGGCCGGGGCGCCGTCGCTGCGCTACCATCCGACTCCCCAACGCACTCCAGCCAGGATGACGCGATGAACCGAGTGTTGTACCCGGGTACTTTCGACCCCATTACCAAAGGCCATGGCGATCTGGTCGAGCGCGCTTCGCGGCTATTCGACCACGTGATCATCGCGGTGGCGGCCAGCCCCAAGAAAAACCCTTTGTTCCCCCTGGAGCAACGGGTTGAGCTCGCCCGTGAGGTCACCAAGCACCTGCCCAATGTCGAAGTCATCGGCTTCTCTTCCCTGTTGGCGCATTTCGCCAAGGAACAGGGCGCCAACGTCTTCCTGCGTGGCCTGCGTGCGGTGTCCGACTTCGAGTACGAGTTCCAGCTGGCGAACATGAACCGGCAACTGGCCCCCGACGTCGAGAGCCTGTTCCTGACGCCGTCGGAGCGTTATTCGTTCATTTCCTCGACCCTGGTCCGGGAGATTGCGGCGCTGGGCGGTGATATCAGCAAGTTCGTCCACCCGGTGGTGGCCGACGCACTGACTGAACGCTTCAAGAAGCAAGCCTGACGCCTGATTGTCGCGCCCGCGTGCACTGCGGGCGCGAATGCGGCACAATTGTGCCCATTGCGTTGAACATGCCCGGGCTGTGAGCCCCGGCCGGAGTCCCCATGTCCCTGATCATCACCGACGATTGCATCAATTGCGACGTCTGCGAACCCGAGTGCCCGAACGAGGCTATCTCCCAAGGCGAAGAGATCTACGTGATCGACCCTAACCTGTGCACCCAGTGCGTAGGCCATTACGACGAGCCGCAGTGCCAGCAGGTCTGCCCGGTCGACTGCATCCCGCTGGATGAAGCGCACCCGGAAACCGAAGAACAGCTGATGGCCAAGTATCGTCGGATCACTGGCAAGGGCTGATCACTGCCCTTCCCTGCACGGTCCCTGTGGGAGCGGGCATGCCCGCGAACACCGGCGTAGCCGGTGCCATTCATCGCGTCGCCTGTTTCGCGGGCTTGCCCGCTCCCACAGTTACCGCGCCAACATTCAGGTTTCGCTTCAGGCGAAGAGATCTGCGTGATCGCCCCCTTACCTGTGCCTGGCAAGGGCTGATCACTGCCCTTTCCTGCACGGCCCCTGTGGGAGCGGGCATGCCCGCGAACACCGGCGTAGCCGGTGCCATTCATCGCGTCGCCTGTTTCGCGGGCTTGCCCGCTCCCACAGTTACCGCGCCAACATTCAGGTTTCGCTTCAGGCGAAGAGATCTGCGTGATCGCCCCCTTACCTGTGCCTGGCAAGGGCTGATCACTGCCCTTCCCTGCACGGTCCCTGTGGGAGCGGGCGTGCCCGCGAACACCCGCGTAGCCGGTGCCATTCATCGCGTCGCCTGCTTCGCGGGCTTGCCCGCTCCCACAGTTACCGCGCCAACGTTCAGGTTTCGCTTCAACAGGTTCGCAGCGAACGTTTCATCGTTGGCAGCGCGGGCAGTACACGCTCGCCCTCTGACCCAGCTTCACTTCGCGCAACTCAGTGCCGCATACCTTGCACGGCTGCCCGCCACGCCCGTACACAAACAGTTCCTGCTGGAAGTAGCCCGGCTGCCCATCGCCACCGATGAAGTCACGCAGGGTTGTACCGCCCTGCTCAATCGCCGCCGCCAGCACCCGTTTGATCTCGATCGCCAGTTTCAGGTAGCGCGCCCGGGAAATCCCACCCGCCTCCCGGCGTGGGTCGATACCGGCGGCAAACAACGCCTCGGTGGCGTAGATGTTGCCCACCCCTACCACCACCGCGTTGTCCATGATGAACGGCTTGACCGCCATCGACCGCCCGCGGGACAGCTGGAACAGCCGTTCACCATCGAACAGGTCGGTCAGCGGCTCAGGCCCCAGGCGCAGCAGTAACTCATGGTTCAGAGGGTCCAGGCTCCACAGCATGGCACCAAAGCGGCGAGGGTCGGTGTAACGCAGCATCAGCCCAGACTCCAGCTCGATGTCGACATGCTCATGCTTGGCCGCCGGCAAGCCCAACTCGACCAGCCGCAAGTTGCCCGACATGCCCAAGTGGCTGATCAGCGTCCCCACTTCGGCATTGATCAACAGGTACTTGGCGCGTCGCTCCACGCTGACGATGCGCTGCCCCGACAGGCGCACATCGAGGTCTTCCGGGATCGGCCAGCGCAGCCGCCGGTCGCGAACCACCACACGGCTGACCCGCTGGCCTTCCAGGTGTGGCGCAATACCGCGTCGGGTGGTTTCTACTTCTGGCAATTCCGGCATGTGTCAGTGTCCGCCCAACTCGCGAATGTTCTGCTTGAGGTTTTCGAAATCGTATTCCGACAAACCAATGTAATCGAGCACCAAGGGGCCCACCACATTCCATTCGTGGTCCACCGCCTGGTTGCCCAGCACCCGGTAGGACGCGCAGATATGCTCAGCCATCTTCAGCACAGCCAGCAGGTTTTTCAGCTGGCTCTGGGTATTGCGCGAGGTATCGTCGCGGAACACGGCCAAGGCATTGTGGTGGTTGGCGATGGCCGCACTGAGGTGCTCGGGCAAGCGCCAGGATTTGGCTGTGAAGTAGCCGACCACTGAATGGTTGGTGTTGAACGTGCGGTTTTCGGTATCGACCACGCGTGTTTCTTCGTCGGCCTTGGCGTATGCCTCTTCCAGCACGTCCATGTAATCGGGGAAGCGCTTGAGCATCAACGGCACGCCACAGTCATGGAAGAGGCCAAGGGTATAGGCCTCGTCCGCCGCCTGTATGCCGGTACGCTTGGCCAGCGTCAGACAGGTCATCGCGACGTCCTGGGCGGTATCCCAGAAGCGGTTGAGGGTAACGATGGTCTCGTCACTCATCTCGCCCTTGATCGACTGGGCGTTGATCAGGTTGATGATCGAACGGCTACCCAGCAGGTTCACCGCACGCTGGATCGAACCGATCTTGTTCGACAAGCCGAAGTGCGGAGAGTTGACCAGCTTGAGCAAGGCGCCAGAGAGGCCCGGGTCCTGGGAAATCAGCTTGGCGATGGTTTCCAGGTCTGGGTCAGGCATGTACTGCTCGAACTGCAGATCGACCATGATCTGCGGTTGAGGCGGGATGGTGATGCCTTGCAAGGCTTGCTGGATCTGTTCGGCGCTGAGTTCTTGGGACATACGTGCACACTCGTTTAGGACGCGGCATTTTAACCCTCTAAGCGCTCCCAGTTACCACACCTCTAAAGGCGAAAGCACAGCAGACACGCTATAATCCCGCTCTTTTTCCCGGAGCGACGTCATGTCCCTGCCCAGCCTTCGCCTCAAAGCCAATGCCGACCGCCGCCTGCGCGCCGGCCACCTGTGGGTCTACAGCAACGAAGTCGATGTCAGCGCGACCCCTTTGCAAGGCTTCCAGGCGGGTCAGCAGGCCATTCTCGAGGCAGCCAACGGCAAGCCGCTGGGCATCGTCGCGCTGAGTCCGAACAACCTGATCTGCGCCCGCCTGCTGTCACGCGACATCAAGCTGCCGCTGGACAAGTCGCTGCTGGTACACCGCCTGAACGTCGCCCTGTCGCTGCGCGAGCGCCTGTTCGACCAGCCGTGCTACCGCCTGGTCTACGGTGACTCCGACCTGCTCCCGGGCCTGGTGGTCGACCGCTTCTTCGATATCCTCGTGGTGCAGCTGGCCTCGGCCACCATGGAAGCGCACAAGGATGATGTGATCGCCGCACTGGTGCAGGTGCTCAAGCCCAGCGGCATCCTGTTCAAGAACGATTCGGCCGCGCGCGACGCCGAAGGCCTGCAGCGCTATGTCGAGACCGTCTACGGCGAAGTGCCGGACTGGGTGCCGCTGGAAGAGAACGGCGTCAAGTTCGAAGCTCCGGTGCGCGAAGGCCAGAAGACGGGCTGGTTCTACGACCACCGCATGAACCGCGCCCGCCTGGCACCGTACGTGAAGGGCAAGCGTGTACTCGACCTGTTCAGCTACATCGGCGGCTGGGGCGTGCAGGCCGGTGCCTTTGGCGCCAGCGAAGTGTTCTGTGTCGATGCCTCGGGTTTTGCCCTGGACGGCGTGGAGCGTAACGCTGCACTGAACGGCATCAGCGAGAAGCTGACCTGCATCGAAGGCGACGTGTTCGAAGCCCTGCGCGAGCTCAAGGCGGCCGAAGAACGCTTCGACGTGATCATTGCCGACCCACCTGCCTTCATCAAGCGCAAGAAGGACCTGAAAAACGGCGAAGCGGCCTACCGCCGCCTGAACGAACAGGCCATGCGCATGTTGAACAAAGACGGCATCCTCGTCAGCGCCTCGTGTTCAATGCACCTGCCCGAGGACGACCTGAACAACATCCTGCTGACCAGTGCCCGCCACCTGGACCGCAACATGCAGCTGCTTGAGCGAGGCGGTCAGGGCCCGGATCACCCGGTACACCCGGCCATCGCCGAAACCCGCTACATCAAAAGCATCACCTGCCGGTTACTGCCAAACAGCTGATATCTGCCAAAAAGGGCCGCCCAGCGGCCCTTTCCTGCCGCAATCCCCCCGCCAACCATCCACATCTGCATTCCCTCACCGCGCCAGCGGTGTAGAATCGGCCTATTCATCGCCAGTCATCCCCGGCGGGTTTATGAGCTCTGGTCAAGCACGCGGCGATCCCGCGCGGTCTTGGCCCCATCCGTGCCAGTGGCAACCGGCCTGCGGCGCAAAGGACAAGAGAAGCTCACTCCCCTATTTGTGACCTGATTAAGCCGCCAGGAGTGTTTCATGCCTGATTATCGTTCCAAGACTTCCACCCAAGGCCGCAACATGGCCGGCGCCCGTGCCCTGTGGCGCGCCACCGGGATGAAGGACGAAGACTTCAAGAAACCGATCATCGCCATCGCCAACTCGTTCACCCAGTTCGTCCCGGGCCATGTGCACCTGAAGGACCTGGGCCAGCTGGTGGCCCGCGAAATCGAACGCGCCGGTGGCGTGGCCAAGGAATTCAACACCATCGCGGTCGATGACGGCATCGCCATGGGCCACGACGGCATGCTGTACTCGCTGCCAAGCCGCGAAATCATTGCCGACGCGGTGGAATACATGGTCAATGCGCACTGCGCCGACGCCATCGTCTGTATCTCCAACTGCGACAAGATCACCCCCGGCATGCTGATGGCCGCCCTGCGCCTGAACATCCCGGTGATCTTCGTTTCCGGCGGCCCGATGGAAGCCGGCAAGACCAAGCTGGCCAGCCACGGCCTGGACCTGGTCGATGCCATGGTCATCGCGGCCGACTCCACGGCCTCCGACGAGAAAGTCGCCGAATACGAGCGCAGCGCCTGCCCGACCTGCGGTTCGTGCTCCGGCATGTTCACCGCCAACTCGATGAACTGCCTGACCGAAGCCCTGGGCCTGGCCTTGCCGGGCAACGGTTCGACCCTGGCCACCCACTCCGACCGCGAGCAGCTGTTCCTCACGGCCGGCCGCACCATCGTCGAGCTGTGCAAGCGCTACTACGGCGAGAATGACGAGTCGGTACTGCCACGCAGCATCGCCAACTTCAAAGCGTTCGAAAACGCCATGATGCTGGACATCGCCATGGGCGGTTCGACCAACACCATCCTGCACCTGCTGGCAGCAGCACAGGAAGGCGAAGTGGCGTTCGACCTGCGCGACATCGACCGCCTGTCACGCAAAGTGCCGCAGCTGTGCAAAGTGGCGCCGAACATCCAGAAGTACCACATGGAAGACGTCCACCGCGCCGGCGGCATCTTCAGCATCCTCGGTTCGCTGGCCCGTGGCGGCCTGCTGCACACCGACCTGCCGACCGTGCACAGCCGCAGCATGGAAGAAGCCATCGCCAAATGGGACATCACCCAGACCGATGACGAAGCCGTGCACACCTTCTTCAAGGCTGGCCCTGCCGGTATCCCGACCCAGACCGCATTCAGCCAGTCGACCCGTTGGGAAACCCTCGACGACGACCGTGAAAACGGCTGTATCCGCAGCTTTGAACACGCCTACTCGCAAGAGGGCGGCCTGGCCGTGCTGTACGGCAACATCGCGCTGGATGGCTGCGTGGTCAAAACCGCCGGTGTCGACGAATCGATCCACGTGTTCGAGGGCACCGCGAAGATCTTCGAAAGCCAGGACAGCGCCGTGCGCGGCATCCTCGCCGACGAGGTGAAAGCCGGCGACATCGTGATCATCCGCTACGAAGGCCCGAAAGGCGGCCCGGGCATGCAAGAAATGCTCTACCCGACCTCGTACCTCAAGTCCAAAGGCCTGGGCAAGGCCTGCGCCCTGCTCACCGACGGTCGCTTCTCGGGCGGTACCTCGGGCCTGTCGATCGGCCACGCCTCGCCAGAGGCCGCGGCGGGCGGCGCCATCGGCCTGGTGCGCGACGGCGACAAGGTACTGATCGACATCCCTAACCGTTCGATCAACCTGCTGGTCAGCGATGAAGAGCTGGCGGAACGCCGTGTCGAGCAGGACAAGAAGGGCTGGAAGCCAGCCGAGGTCCGTCCACGCAAGGTGACCACCGCGCTCAAGGCCTATGCCCTGCTGGCCACCAGTGCCGACAAAGGCGCTGTGCGTAACAAGGCGATGCTGGAAGGCCTCTGAGGTGCTTTTGGCGTGAAATAAGAACCGGCGCCCTGGGCGCCGGTTTTTTATGCCTGCACCGGCCCCTTCGCGGGCACGCCCGCTCCCACAGGGGCCGCACAGGTAGGGCAAGATTTACTGGATCTGCTCCGGCGTGACGATCACCCAGTTCTTGTCGGCCGTCACCGGCAACCCTTCCTTGGCCTGTGCCGCCGCATTTTTGGCAATCATCCCGTTGAGCTGGTCCATGTACTTGGCCTTGCGGTTTATCCACAGGTGGATACCGCCTTTGCCCACATCCACCCCGTGGAACTGCATGTAGCCATCGCTGGTCGGCGTGTCGCCGCCCACCAGCACCGGTTTCTTCCACTCATCGATGTAGGTAAGGATCGCCGCCTGCTTGCCCGCCATCCAGGTGGCCGGGGTCCACAGGTAAGGGGTCAGCTCCAGGCCCTCGTTAGCCTTGGCATCGTATTGCCCGGCGCTGATCTGCTTGCGCGCAGTGGTCAGCTGGCCGCTGGCGCGGTCCTTGAGCAGCAGGCTCACGCCAATCACGTTCTGGGGCTTCACGTTGTATCCATACTTGGGGTCCGAGGCGACCATGCGCACCAGCTCTTCGGAGGCCGCCGAAATCACATAAACCTCGATGCCATTCTCCATCAGCTTGTTGTACAGCTCGGCCTGGCCCTTGAAGACCTTGGGCGGCTGAACCTCGATGGCCTTGACCTGGTCGCCTTCGTAATAGGTGCTGGGGATCGGCTTGGTCGAAGCCATCAGCTCATCCACCTGCACCTTCAGCTCCTGCAAGGTAAAGCCCGAGAACACCTGGGCTACCCACGGGTAGCAGACCATGTCATCGATTTCACACAGCCGGTAGTAATAACTGAACAGGCTTTCCTTGTGCTCGGCAGTGTCCTTGAACGGCATCAGCTTCAACGAAGGGTCGAGCTTGTCGCGGCTTAGCAGGCCCTTGTTTTCCATAAACGGAAGCAAGGCTTCTTCCAGGTCATAGCGATAACTGGTGTTGTCCATGTCAAACACCGCGTAGTTACCCTTGTTGGCATTGGCGGCGATCATGGTGTCGAGCTGTTTGGCCGCGTCGGCAGGCCAGTGTTTGAGCTCCGTGGCGAAGGTTTCGATACTGAACAGCAGGGACAGGCCGATGGCGGCGGCTTTCACAGCGACTTTCATGTACGAATCTCCTGAAATGACCCAGAAACGCTAGTGCAACAATCCCCACTGCAAGCCCCCGATAACGACCTCCAGGCAGCTGCAAACGCCTTGTTCATTGCAATCTGCGACATCCCGTTATTCCATAAACGACTATGTAAATTCCATTTGGGTATAAATTCGTTTGTTTTCAGGCTGTTAGCATTTCCGTTCGCAATCGCTCACAGAGGCGATGCCACTTCTGCTTTTTTCTGCTGGAGCTTCAATGAACCTGCCGCTGTCACTCAACCTGCTGGCGTTCCTGGCCCTGTTGCTGGGTCTGGCACAAACCCGCCGCACCGACTGGAGCCTGGCCAAGAAGGTACTGCTTGGCCTGGTGCTGGGCGTGGTCTTCGGCCTTGTGCTGCACACGATCTATGGCGCTGGCCACCCCGTGCTCAAGGCAACCATCGCGTGGCTCGACCTGGTCGGCAACGGCTATGTCGGCCTGTTGCAGATGATCGTCATGCCGCTGATCTTCGCCTCGATCCTCAGTGCCGTGGCACGTTTGCACAATGCCTCTTCACTGGGCCGCATCAGCGCGCTTAGCATCGGCACCCTGCTGCTGACCACGGCCATTGCCGCCCTGATCGGCATTGTGTTGACCAACCTGTTCGGCCTCAGCGCCGAGGGCCTGGTGGCCGGCGCCCAGGAAAGCGCACGCATGCAGGTTATCCACAGTGACTACGCGGGCAAGGTCGCCGACCTCAACATCCCTCAACTGCTGCTGTCGTTCATCCCCAGCAACCCGGTAGGCGACCTGGCGCGGGCCAAGCCGACCTCGATCATCAGCGTGGTGATCTTTGCGGTGTTCCTCGGCCTGGCCGCGCTGCAGTTGATCAAGGACGACGCCGAGAAGGGCGAGCGCGCCCTGTCGGCCATCGACACCCTGCAGGCCTGGGTGATGCGTCTGGTGCGCGTGGTGATGAAGCTGACCCCCTATGGCGTGCTGGCGTTGATGACCAAAGTCGTGGCCAGCTCCAACACGGAGGACATCCTCAAGCTGGGCAGCTTCGTGGTGGTGTCGTACCTGGGCCTGGGGTTGATGTTCGTGGTGCATGGCATCATCCTCGCCGCCACCGGTGTGAGCCCGCTGCGCTTCTTCCGCAAGGTGTGGCCGGTGCTGACCTTCGCCTTCACCAGCCGCTCCAGCGCCGCCAGCATTCCGCTGAACATCGAGGCACAAACCCGCCGTCTGGGCGTGCCGCAATCGATCGCTAGCTTCAGCGCATCGTTCGGCACCACCATTGGCCAGAACGGCTGCGCCGGGCTCTATCCTGCCATGCTGGCGGTGATGGTCGCGCCAGCGGTAGGCATCGACACCTTCGACCCGCTGTGGATCGCCACCCTGGTGGCCATCGTCACGCTGAGCTCTGCAGGGGTTGCCGGCGTGGGCGGCGGTGCCACCTTTGCCGCGCTGATCGTGCTGCCAGCCATGGGCTTGCCGGTGGAACTGGTGGCGTTGCTGATTTCGGTGGAGCCGCTGATCGACATGGGCCGTACGGCGTTGAACGTGAACGGTTCGATGACGGCGGGCGTTGTCACCAGCCAGCTGTTGAAAGAGACTGACAAGGAAGTGCTGGCCGGTGATGAACATGCCGAGCTGAGCCACACCTGACAGATCGCCGGGGCGCATTGCGCCCCTTTCGCGACAAGACCGCTCGTGTCTTGCTCAAAACCTGAACCCCTGCGCCCCCGTAGGAGCGGGTTCACCCGCGAAAGGGCCAGGCCTGCTGGCCAATTTTCACCCGCCGTTCACCGTTGCCGCCGCTATCGTATTCGCGGGTAAACCCGCTCCTACAGGGTGGTGGACACACATTGGTGATTGGCCGCAGGCTGCTGTAGGAGCGGGTTCACCCGCGAAGGGCTGCAAAGCAGCCCCCAACAATCTCAACCCTTATCCCAAACCTCGAAGTGATACACCGGCTTACCTTCCTCAGCCTGTGCCTCGCTAGAAGTCAGCCTCCACTGCCCTTCATCAAACGCCGGGAACCACGCATCCCCCTCTGGCGCCAACTCAACCCGCGTCAGGTACATACGGCTGACCAGCCCCTTCTCCAGCGCCTGCCCATACAGCTGCGCGCCCCCAATCAGCATCAGCTCACCGACGCCCTGCTCGCGCGCCCACTGCTCGGCCCGCACCAACGCCTCTTCAAGCGAGGCGAACACCTCGGCACCCGCCAGTTCAAGCCCCGGCTGGCGGCTGACCACGATGTTCAGCCGCCCAGGCAGCGGCCGCCCCAGCGAGTCCCAGGTCTTGCGCCCCATGATGATCGGCTTGCCCAGGGTGGTGGCCTTGAAGTATTTGAAGTCCCCCGGCAAATGCCAGGGCATGGAGTTGTCGATGCCGATCACGCGGTTCTCGGCATAAGCCGCGATCAGGCTGAGGGGGAGTGATGTATTCATGCCGGCGAGGATAGCACCGGGCGTGTGGGTTATGCTTCTGCCTTGACCTGTGCAATGGAAGACCTTGTGACTGCACCCACGCCACTGGACAAGCGCTGGCTCACCGAAGCGGTACGCCTGCGCGAAGAACATGCCGGCCCGCTGGAAGACCAGGAAGCCAACCGTTACGCCCGCCAGATAGGTGGCGACCTGGCCACGCGCATCGAAACACGTGCGCTGTTCCTGGCCGAGCGCGATGACATGACCGGCGCCCTGCGCCATTGGAAGCAGGGCGCGCGCCTGGCGCTGCTGGCCCTGCTGCTGCTGGCCGTGCTCAGCGGCGCAGGCCTGGGGCTGGCCGCCCTCGGTGACGGGCAGCGCCCGGTGAATGTGTTCTGGGCGCTGGGCAGCCTGCTCGGGCTGAACCTGCTGATGCTGCTGGGCTGGGCCATGGGTTTTGCCCTGAGCGGCGAGCATGGCGCAGGGCTGGGCCGCTTGTGGCTATGGCTAAGCGAACGCTTTGCCCGCGATGCCAAGGCCGCGCACCTGGCGCCAGCGCTGCTGGTGCTGCTGCAACGTCAACGCCTCAACCGGTGGCTGCTCGGCCTGTTGGTACACGGTCTGTGGCTGCTGGCGATGCTCACCGCGCTAGGCATGCTGCTGGCCTTGCTGGCGACCCGACGCTATGGCTTTGTCTGGGAAACCACCTTGCTCGCCGCCGAGCCGTTCATTCACCTGACCCAAGCACTGGGCGCCCTGCCCTCGTTGCTAGACTTCGCCGTGCCCGACGAAACCATGATCCGCGCCAGCGGCGACAGCCTGCCGGCCCTGGACATGGCACGCCAGGCCTGGGCCAGCTGGCTGCTCGGCGTGGTGCTGGTATACGGCCTGCTGCCCCGCCTGCTGCTGGCCGGGCTATGCCTGTGGCGCTGGCGCCAGGGCCGTGAACGCCTGACGCTGGACCTGGGCCTGCCCGGCTACGCGCAACTGCGCGAGGCACTGATGCCGCGCAGCGAGCGCATCGGCGTGCAGGATGCTGCCCCGCAAGCCTTGCCACAGTTTGCCGCCGGGCAGCTGGAAAGCGGCAGCAGCGGTGCCCTGCTGGTGGGCCTGGAGCTGGACGACCAGCGCCCTTGGCCACCGGCCCTGCCCAAAAGCGTGACCGATGCCGGCGTGCTCGACAGCCGCGAATCACGCAACCGGTTGTTGGAGCAGCTCAGCCGCTTCCCACCGGCACGCCTGGCCATCGCCTGCGACCCACGCCGCTCGCCGGACCGCGGCAGCTTGGCGCTGCTCGCCGAACTGGCGCGCAATGCCGGCGCAACCCGTATCTGGCTGCTGCAGGCTGCACCGGGCCAGCCCCTCGATGCCGAGCGCCTGGGCGATTGGCACGAAGCCCTTGACCGCCTTGGCCTGCAACATGCCGACACCTCACCGCTGACCTGGTTGGAGCATGGCCATGACTGAGCCACTGAAACTGGCCGTGGTCGGCCATACCAATGTTGGCAAAACCTCGCTACTGCGCACCCTGACCCGCGACGTCGGTTTTGGCGAAGTGTCCCACCGCCCCAGCACTACCCGCCATGTGGAAGGTGCGCGGCTGTCTGTGGACGGTGAACCCTTGCTGGAGCTGTACGACACGCCCGGCCTGGAAGATGCCATCGCCCTGCTCGACTACCTTGAACGTCTGGAGCGCCCGGGCGAGCGCCTGGACGGCCCGGCCCGGCTGGAGCGCTTTCTGCAGGGCAGCGAAGCGCGCCAACGTTTCGAGCAGGAGGCCAAGGTATTGCGCCAATTGCTGGCCAGTAATGCCGGGCTGTATGTGATTGATGCGCGCGAGCCGGTGCTGGCCAAGTACCGCGACGAACTGGAAGTACTGGCCAACTGCGGCAAGCCGTTGCTGCCGGTGCTCAACTTCGTCGCCAGCAGCCAGCACCGTGAGCCGGAATGGCGTGAAGCCCTTGCCCGGCTTGGGCTTCACGCATTGGTCCGGTTCGACAGCGTGGCCCCGCCAGAGGATGGCGAGCGCCGTTTGTACGAAAGCCTGGCGCTGCTGCTGGAAAACGCCCGCCCGGCGCTGCAACGGCTGATCGACGACCAGCAGGCACAGCGTTTGGCACGCCGGCACAGCGGCAAGCGCCTGATTGCCGAACTGCTGCTCGATTGCGCTGCATGCCGGCGCAGTGTCGAGGCCGAATCGGCGGCAGAAGCCCGGGCCATCGCGGCGCTGCGTCAGGACATTCGCCAACGTGAACAACGCTGCGTCGAAGCCTTGCTCAAGCTGTATGCCTTCCGCCGCGAGGATGCCCATGCCAGCGACCTGCCATTGCTGGACGGCCGCTGGGGCGATGATTTGTTCAATCCAGAGACGTTGAAACTGCTGGGCGTGCGCCTGGGTAGTGGCGTGGCGGCGGGGGCGGCAGCGGGGGCCGGGGTCGATTTGCTGGTTGGTGGCCTTACCCTCGGCGCAGCGGCGCTGGCCGGGGCGATTGCCGGTGGCGCGCTGCAGACGGCGCGCAACTATGGGTCACGGTTGATGGGCAAGCTCAAGGGCAAGCGCGAGCTGACCGTGGACGACACTGTATTGCGTTTGCTGGCCTTGCGTCAGCAGCAGTTGATGGTGGCGCTGGATAACCGCGGGCATGCGGCGCAGGACAGCATTCGCCTGGGCGAGCTGGATGAAAAGGCCTGGCGCGAGGGCAAGTTGCCGGAGGCGTTGGTCAAAGCGCGGGCGCACCCGCAGTGGTCCACCCTGAATCCCGGGGCGAAGCTGAATCAGGCTGAGCGGCAGGAGCAGTTGGAGGCGCTGGTTTCACAGATTTGAGCCAGCAGGGCCGGCCTCTTCGCGGGTTTACCCGCGAATACGGTAGCGGCGGCAACGGTGAACGGCGGGTGGAAATTGGCCAGCAGGGCCGGCCCTTTCGCGGGTAAACCCGCTCCTACGGGCGGCCTGTGTACAACCACCGATGTGTGTCCACCGCCAATCCGGAGCGGGTTTACCCGCGAATACGGTGGCGGCGGCAACGGTGAGCGGCGGGTAGAAATTGGCCAGCAGGGCCGGCCTCTTCGCGGGTAAACCCGCTCCTACACGGCGGCCTGTGTCCAACCACCGATGTGCGCCCACCACCAATCCGGTGTAGGAGCGGGTTTACCCGCGAATACGGTAGCGGCAGCAACAGTGAACGGCGGGTGGAAATTGGCCAGCAGGGCCGGCCCTTTCACGGTTTACCCGCGAAGAGGCCGGCCCTGCAATAGTGAAGCGTTACTGCTGGGCCACCTTCTCCGACTTGCCGTCATAGCGCTTGCGCCATTCGGCCAGAATCTGGTCGCGGTTCTTCGAGGCCCAGGCAAAGTCGTTCTTGATCAGCCGCTGCTCATAATCCGCCGGTAGCTCGGTCTGCGGCTTGGCGATGCCCGGCGCGGCCAGTACGGCGAAGTTTTCCTTGTACAGTTCCATGGCCGCCGGGCTGGCCGAGAAATCGGCCAGGCGCTTGGCCGCATCTGCCTTGGGCGAGCCTTTGATCACTGCGGTTGCCTCGATCTCCCAGCCCAAACCCTCCTTTGGCAACACGATGTCCAACGGCGCGCCTTGGCGCTTGAGCTGAACGGCCGGGTATTCGAACGAAATACCGATCGGGAACTCGCCCGCCGCCGCCAGCTTGCACGGTTTGGAGCCGGAATGGACGTACTGGCCGATGTTCTGGTGCAGCGCATCCATGTAGGCCCAGCCCTGCGGCTCGCCAAAGGTCTGCAACCAGGCACTGACATCCAGGAAGCCGGTGCCGGACGAGGCCGGGTTGGGCATGACGATCTTGCCTTTGTACTCAGGCTTGGTCAGGTCCTGCCAGCTCACCGGTTTGCTCAGGCCCTGTTTCTCGGCCTCGATGGTGTTGAAGCAAATGGTGGCGGCCCACACGTCCATGCCGACCCAGGCTGGCGGGTTGGCGGCGTCGCGATAATTGCCGGAGATCTTGCCCAGGTCCTTTGGCGCATAGGCTTCGAGCATGCCGTTCTGGTCGAGGATGGCCAGGCTCGATGCCGCCAGCCCCCACACAGCGTCAGCTTGCGGGCGCTCTTTCTCCGCCAGCAGCTTGGCAGTGATGATGCCGGTGGAATCACGCACCCACTTGATCTCGATATCCGGGTTGGCTTTCTCAAAGGCCTGCTTGTAGGTTTTCAGCTGCTCGGCTTCCAGGGCGGTGTAGACCGTCAGTTGGGTATCGGCGGCCGAAGCCTGCAGGCTGAACACGGCGGAAACGGCAACGGCAAGTGCAAGGTGCTTGTGCATGGGTAGGTTCCTTACAGGTCAGACGGTCGCGGCGCGTTGGCGCCAGGCTTGGGAGCGGCGCAGCAGGCCGCGCGAGGCTGCAGCCAGCAACAGTGAAGCGCCGGCACTGGTCAGCAGGATCAAGGTGGACATGGCGGCGGCACCGCCAACGTTGCCGGCGTCGTCCATGTTCAGCACGGCAACGGCAGCCAGGATGGTGTCGGGGCTGTACAGAAAGATCGCTGCCGACACGGTGGTCATCGCCGATACGAACAGGTAGCGGATGATGTCCAGCAGTGCCGGCAGGCAAATCGGCACGGTCACGCGCAGGAAGTGCCTGTACAGCGGCGCTTTCAGCGACATCGCGGCAGCCTCGAACTCGCCGTCGAGCTGGCGCAGGGCGGTGGTCGCGGTCATCTGCGCGGTGGTCAGGTAATGGGCAATGGTGCACACCACCAGCAACCCCATGCCGCCGTACAGCACATGCAGCGGGTTACCGTTCAGGTTGAAGAAGAATACGTAGCCCAGGCCCAGCACCAGGCCCGGCACGGCCATGGGGATGAAGCTGAGCAGGCGCAGCGCATGGTTGAGCAGGCGTTGGCCCTGGGTCTTCTCCATCAGGTAGGCACCGGTGAAGATCACGATGCTGCCGATCAGTGCGGTGCCAATGGCCATGGTCACGCTATTGCGGTAGGCCAGCCAGCCGCCACCGGCAGTGTCTTCGAACAGGTAGTGGCGCAGCGACAACGACAGGTTGTAGGGCCAGAAAGTGACCAGCGAGGAGTACACCGCCATACCGATCACCACCAGCAACGCCGCGCACACCAGCAGCACAATGGTCAGGAAGCAGGCATCACGACCGCGTGATGGCTTGGGTTCGAACACCTGCGCACGGCCACCCATGGCGTCGCCCTGGCGTCTACGCAGCCAGGCGTCGACGGTAAAGCTGAACAGGGCCGGCAACAGCAGCACCATGCCGATCAGCGCGCCACGGCCGAACTGTTGCTGGCCCACCACCGCCTTGTAGGCTTCCAGCGCCAGCACTTGATAGTCGCCCCCCACCACGACCGGTACACCGAAGTCTGTGATAGTCAGCGTGAATACCAGGCAAAACGCCGCGAATACCGCCTGGCGCGAGGCCGGCCAGGTGATGCTGGTGAACGCACGCCACGAGCCTGCCCCCATACTGGAGGCCGCATCGAACAGGCGAGCATCGGCCAGTGACAGTGCCGACAGCAGAATCATCAGCGCATGCGGGAAGGTGTAGATGGCCTCGCCCAGCACGATGCCCCAGAAGCCGTAGATATTGTCGCTGAGCAACCCACGCAGCAGGCCCTGGTTGCCAAACAGGTAGACCAGGGCGATGGCCGGCAGCATCGACGGTGCCAGCAATGGCAGCAGCGAAATCCCCCGCCACAGGCCCTTGGCCGGAATCAACGTGCGTTGCAGGGCAAAGGCGAACAAATAGGCCAGCGGTACCACAATGGCCGCGACGGTGAAGGCCACCGACAGGCTGTTGCCAAGCAACCAATGGAAGCTGGCGCTGGTGAACAGTTCACGGGCCGCCAGCAAGCCACCGCCCTGGCCCGCTTCACCGCTGAAACCACGCCAGAAGATCGCCAGCAACGGCATCAGCACGGCCAGCACCAACAGGATCAGCAGCAGGCTCTTGCCGCCGACGACGAACAGCCGGTCACCCAGGGCGATGCCAGCACGCGGCGCGGCTTTGGCCTGGCTCAACGGCAGGGACATTGGCGCGGCCATCTCAGCCAAACACCTGCAGGCTCTGCGGCGGCAACGCCACCCAGATGTCCTGCGAGCCCAGGCGCGGCATGGCCTCAGGGGCCAGCTCGGCCAGCAGGGCATGGCCTGGCAGGGCCTTGAGTTCAAAGCTCATGCGGCAGCGGTTACCGAGAAAGGTGATTTCGCGGACCATGGCCGGGAACAGGTTCTCTTCGTGCACCACCGGGTTGACCGTGATCGCTTCCGGGCGGCAGAACAGCCGGCCACTGCTGGCCTGGGCTGAACCCGGCGCCAGGCGCATGTTCATGTCGCCGACCAGGGCATGGCTGTCGCTGCTGCGCTGGAACGGCAGCCAGTTGCCCTGGCCGACGAACTCGGCCACGAACGGCGTGGCCGGGTGGTCATAGATTTCCTGCGGGGTGGCGTACTGCTCGACCTGGCCGTTGTTCATCACCGCGATGCGGTCGGCCATCAACATGGCCTCGTCCTGGTTGTGGGTAACCATCAACGTGGTGATGCCCAGTTGGCGCTGCAGCTGACGCAGTTCGGTGCACAAGTGCTCGCGCACCCGGGCGTCCAGCGCCGACATCGGCTCATCGAGCAGCAGCAGCGATGGCGACGGTGCCAGCGCGCGGGCCAGGGCCACACGTTGCTGCTGGCCACCGGAGAGCTGGCCTGGGTACTTCTTCTCGCTGCCAGACAGGCCAACCAGTTCGAGCATTTCGGCCACCCGCTGACGGGCCTGCTCGCGACCACTGCCCGTCAGGCCATAGGCGATATTGGCTTCGACGGTAAGGTTGGGAAACAGCGCATAGGACTGGAACAGGATGCCGTAGTCCCGCGCCTGGGGTGACAGATCGGAGATATCGCGTTCGCCGATGTACAGCGTACCGCGATCCTGGCGCTCCAGGCCGGCAATGCAACGCAGCAGCGTGGTCTTGCCACAACCGGACGGGCCGAGCAGGCACACCAGTTCGCCCGCGGCGATGTCCAGCGAGACATCGTTGAGCGCCGTAAAGGCACCGAAGCGCTTGTGGATGTTGCACACTTTTATCTGTGCGCCGGGGGTGGTGTGGTTCATGGCATGGCCTCATCGAAGAGATGGGGCCATGCTAGGCAGGCTGTGCGAAGGTTCTGTGGCTTTAAGGCAAAAGCCGGTGATAGTGGTATAGGCAGATTTAGTAGTGGCCTGTGCCGGCCTCTTCGCGGGTAAACCCGCTCCTACAACGGCATGCATGTTCGCGGAAAATGCAGGCACGCGGGTACGCTGAAATGTAGGAGCGGGTTTACCCGCGAAGAAGCCAGCAAAAATCTAGAACTGCGAACCGGCCACTTCCTGCGCCACCCCCAGGAATGCCGCCGGCAACCGGGCCTGGCGCCGTTCCTTCAGGCAATACAGGTACTCGTGCATCACCGGCGCATTCTCCAGCGCCAGCACCCGGAGTTCGGGGTTGTGCGGCACCTCATGACGGGCAATCACGCTGATGCCGATATTGCGCAGCACCGCTTCGCGGATCGACTCGCGACTGCCGATCTCCATCAGGGCGCCGGCCTTGACCCCGGCCTCCTGCATCATCTGCTCGGTCAGCTTGCGTGTGGTCGAGCCCTTCTCGCGCATCAGCAGGCAATGCCCCGACACCACCTCGATCGACACCGTCTGGCGTTGGGCCAGAGGGTGGTTGCGGTGCACCGCCACCACCAAGGGGTCAGTGCCCAGTATCCGCCGCACCAACCGCGCGTCCTCCACCCATTGCGACGACGCGGCAATATCCACCCGGTAATCCTCGAGCATTTCCAGCACCTGCTGCGAGTTGCCGATCTCCACCGCCACTTCAACCTGCGGCAAGCGTTCGCGATAGATCTTGACCAGGTCGAGAATGTAGTAAGGCGCAGTGGCCGCAATGCGCAGGCTGCCCTGGGCCTGCCCACTGTTGCGCAGCTCGAACTCGATATCGGCTTCCTGCTGCAGCAGCGCCTTGACCATCGGCAGCAGGCGTAAGCCCTCCTCGCTCAACACCAGGCGCCGCCCGCCGCGGTAGAACAGCTCCACGGCGTACTGGCCTTCCAGGCTGCGGATCTGCGTGGTCACCGTGGGCTGGCTGAGGCCAAGCTTCTTCGCCGCCTGGGTGATGCTGCCCAGACGGGCCACCATGTAGAAGGCCTTCAGCTCGGAACTCAGCATGTACGTCCTCTATTTGCGCAAAAGGCGCAAGCCGTTGAACACCACCAGCAAGCTCACGCCCATATCAGCGAACACCGCCATCCACATCGTGGCCATGCCGGCGAAGGTGATCGCCAGAAATATCGCCTTGATGCCCAACGCCAGGACGATGTTCTGCATGAGAATCGCCGCACTTTGGCGCGACAGCCTGACGAAGGCCGGGATTTTGCGCAAGTCATCGTCCATCAGCGCCACATCGGCCGTCTCGATGGCGGTGTCGGTGCCGGCAGCAGCCATGGCAAAACCGATTTCGGCGCGGGCCAGTGCCGGGGCGTCGTTGATGCCGTCACCGACCATGCCCACCCGATGGCCCTGGGCGTACAACGCCTCAATGGTTCTCAGCTTGTCGGCCGGCAACAGGTTGCCCTCGGCGCGGTCGATCCCCACCACGGCGGCAATGGCCTGCGCAGTATGCGGATTGTCACCGGTCAGCATGACAGTCTTGATACCCAGTTGATGCAATTCGGCGATCGCCTGACGGCTGCTGTCCTTGACCGTGTCGGCCACGGCGAACAGTGCCAGAGGGCCGGATCGGTCGAGCAGCAGGACCACGGTCTTGCCCTGGCGCTCCAGCGCATCCAGTTGGGCCTCCAGCGCTGGCGAACACAGCCCCAGTTCCTCGACCAGGCGGTGGTTGCCCAAGTGGTAGACCTCACCGGCGATGACACCACGCACGCCACGCCCGGCCAGGGCGGCGAAGTCACTGACCTCGCTCAAGGCCAGGCCTTGCTGCTTGCCGAACTCGGCAATGGCGCGGGACACCGGGTGGTCCGAACGCTCGCCCAGGCTGGCCGCCAAGGCTTGCGCACGGTCTTCGAACAGCGGCGCCAGCACCTTGGCGTCGGTCTGCACCGGCTTGCCATGGGTGATGGTGCCGGTCTTGTCCAGGGCCAGGAAATCCAGATGGCGGCCACCCTCCAGGTACACGCCCCCCTTGATCAGGATGCCTTTGCGCGCAGCGGCCGCCAGGCCACTGACGATGGTCACCGGGGTCGAGATCACCAGCGCGCAGGGGCAGGCCACCACCAGCAGCACCAAGGCGCGGTAAACCCAGTCGAACCAGGCGCCAGCCATGAACAGCGGGGGTAACAGCGCCACGGCCAGCGCAATGGCAAATACCACCGGGGTGTAGATACGCGAGAATCGGTCGACGAAGCGTTGGGTAGGCGCCCGCGCGCCCTGCGCTTCCTCCACAGCCTTGATGATCCGCGCCAGGGTCGACTGCCCGGCAGCGGCGGTGACGCGAAACTCCAGCGCCCCCGCCTGGTTGATGGTGCCAGCGAACAGCTTGTCGCCCACCCCCTTCTCCACAGGCAGGCTTTCGCCGGTAATCGGTGCCTGATCCACGCTGGATTGCCCGCTGGTCACTTCACCGTCCAGGCCGATGCGCTCACCAGGGCGCACCCGCACCAGTGCGCCGATGGCCACCTCACGCACGTCCAGCTCGCGCCACTGGCCATCGGCCTGCTGCACCGTAGCCATGTCCGGGGTCAGCTGCATCAACCCGCCGATGGCATTGCGCGCACGGTCCAGCGAGCGCGCTTCGATCAGTTCGGCAACGGTGAACAGCACCATGACCATCGCCGCCTCCGGCCACTGGCCGATCAATACGGCCCCCGTCACGGCGATACTCATCAGCGCATTGATGTTGAGGTTACGGTTTTTCAGGGCAATCCAGCCCTTCTTGTAGGTACCCAGGCCGCAACCGAGGATCGCGGCAAGCGCCAGTCCCGCTACCACCCACTCAGGGGCCAGTGCAGCAAAGTGCACGATTTCGGCGGCGATCGCGGCGACGCCCGACAATGCCAGTGGCCACCAGCGGGCCTTGGCCGGTTGTGGCACGCTGGCGCTGCCGTCGTCCTGGGCGGCAATCGGCTCGGCCTTCATGCCCAGGCTGTCGATAGCCCGCTCGATATCGGCGGTGCCGTCCAAGGTGTGGCGCACGCCAAGCACGCGGTTGATCAGGTTGAATTCCAGCTGTTCGATACCGGCCAGCTTGCTCAGTTTGTCCTGAATCAGGGTCTGCTCGGTGGGGCAGTCCATGGCCTCGATGCGGAAACGGCTGAGTTGTGCCTGGGCACTGGCCGTTTCGCTCAGTTGCACCAGCGGCGGCGCGGCTTTGGCGCCGCAGCAGCTGTGGCCGTGGGCAGCATGGCCATGGTCGTCATCACCATGAGCGTGATCGTGCGGATGCTTGTGTTCGTGGCTGACAGGCTGGTTCATGGGGTCATCCTTAAATTGAGCCTGTTGCCAAGTGAACACCCTGTAGCCACTATAGGGTCAAGCCACTTGCTGGAGATTTCGCGATGAAGATCGGAGAACTGGCCAAAGCCACCGACTGCGCGGTGGAAACCATCCGCTACTACGAGCGTGAAAACCTGCTGCCGGAGCCGGCGCGCAGCGAGGGCAACTACCGGTTGTACACCCAGGCCCATGTGGAGCGGCTGACCTTCATCCGCAACTGTCGCACGCTGGACATGACCCTGGACGAAATTCGCAGCCTGCTACGCCTGCGCGACAGCCCCGCCGACGCGTGCGGCAGCGTCAATGCGCTGATCGACGAGCATATCGAGCATGTTCAGGCGCGGATCGATGGCCTGGTGGCATTGCAGGAGCAGCTGGTGGAGCTGCGGCGGCGCTGCAACGCGCAGGGGAGTGAATGCGCGATCTTGCAGCAACTGGAGACGAACGGGGCGGTATCGGTGCCGGATACCGAGCATTCGCATGTGGGGCGGAGTCATGGGCATTAAGCCAGAAGCTTCGCGGGTGAACCCGCTCCTACATGGACCGCGCAGGACTTAGGCCTGTGCAGTACCCCGTAGGAGCGGGTTCACCCGCGAAGAGGCCAGTTCGAACAATGAAGATCTATCAGACCGCCATCGGCGCTGTCATCGGCGCATGGTGCTCATAGCCTTCCAGCCAGAAATCACTCGGTTCGATCTTCTCTAGCCACTCCGGCTCGTATTTACCAGTCTCGGCAAACGACGGCACACGGTCGCTGATGACCAGCTTCGGCGCTTCCAGCGGCTCGCGCTTGAGCTGCTCGTTGAGCATGTCCAGGTGGTTTTCATACACATGGGCATCGCCGATGAAGTAGGTGAACCAGCGCGGTGTATAGCCGGTCAGGCGGCCAAACAGCGACAGCAGCGCCGCGCCTTCGGTGAGGTTGAACGGCGTGCCCAGCCCCAGGTCATTGGAGCGGATGTAGAGGGTCAGGGAAATTTCCCTGGTCTCGACATTCGGGTGGAACTGGTACAACAAGTGACACGGTGGCAGTGCCATTTCGTCCAGTTGCGCGCAGTTCCAGCCGTGGAACAGGATGCGGCGGCTACCCGGGTCGTTGGCGATGGTGTCCAGGCACTGGCGCACCTGGTCGATCGCCTTGTACAGGATGACGAACGCGACGCCGTCCTCTTCGTCCTGGGCAATGCGGCGGAAACCGGCTTGCTCGGCCATTTCGATGGCCGCCGGGTTGCTCAGCGGGATGCGCTTGTAGCCCGGCCACTGGCGCCATTGCACGCCATAGATCTCGCCCAGGTCGTCATGGCCCTGGCGGAACGGGTTGGCCAGCCACTGGGCGTTTTCGTTGGCGTTCTGGTCCCAGACCTTGCAGCCAAGCTCACGGAACTCACCGGCGTTCTTCACGCCACGCAGGAAACCGACCATTTCACCGATCGCCGACTTGAACGCCAGCTTGCGCGTGGTAATGGCCGGAAAGCCCTTCTGCAGGTCGAAACGCAGCATCGCGCCCGGCAGGCTGATGGTGCGGATGCCGGTGCGGTTTCCCTGCAACGTGCCGTTATCAATGACGTCGCGGACCAGGTCCAGATACTGTTTCATGGCTTACCTGTAGCAAAAACGGCAGGGGGATCGCCCCTGCCGTGGGATTAATCAGGCGGGTTTCGCCGTGGGCTTGCGATTATAAGCCCACCAGATCAGACCGAGGCCAGCCAGGATCATCGGCACACAGAGAATCTGACCCATGGTCAGCCAGCCCCAGGCGATGTAACCCAGTTGGGCATCCGGCACCCGCACGAATTCGACGATGAAGCGGAAGATACCGTAGAACAGCGCAAACATGCCTGACACCGCCATGGTCGGCCGTGGCTTGCGCGAGAACAGCCACAGGATGACGAACAGCGCCACGCCCTCAAGGGCGAACTGGTAGAGCTGCGACGGGTGGCGCGGCAACTGGGCCGGATCGCTGAACGGCGGGAAGATCATCGCCCATGGCACGTCGGTGGGTTTGCCCCACAGTTCGGCGTTGATGAAGTTGCCGATACGCCCGGCACCCAGGCCAATCGGTACCAGCGGGGCGACGAAGTCCATCAGCTCGAAGAACGACTTGTTGTTGCGCTTGCCGAACCACAAGGCCGCCAGCATCACGCCGATGAAGCCGCCGTGGAACGACATACCGCCTTTCCATACCTCGAAGATCAGCGTCGGATTGGCCAGGTAGGCGTGCAAGTCGTAGAACAGCACATAGCCCAGGCGCCCGCCGACAATCACCCCCATCGACAGCCAGAACACCAGGTCGGACAGCTTCTCGCGGCTCCAGGTGGGGTCGAAGCGGTTCAGCCGGCGTGAGGCCAGCAGCCAGGCACCGCCGATGCCGATCAGGTACATCAGGCCGTACCAATGGATTTTCAGCGGCCCGATGGCCAAGGCCACGGGGTCTATCTGCGGGTAAGGCAGCATGGAACTTCCTCTCGATTCAAATCAAAAAGCTGAGGCCGACACAGAACAGCAGGGCTGCGAACAGGCGTTTCAACAAACGGGGCGACAGCTTGTGCGCCAGGCGCGCGCCGAAGCGGGCGAAGAACATGCTGGTCACGGCAATGCCGACCAGCGCCGGCAGGTACACGTAACCCAGGCTGTGGGGCGGCAGGTGCTCCTCGTGCCAACCCAGCAGCATGAAGCTCAGGGCACTGGCCACAGCAATCGGCAGGCCGCAGGCCGATGACGTGGCCACTGCTTGCTGCATGGGCAGGCTACGCCAGGTGAGGAACGGCACCGTCAGCGAACCACCGCCAATGCCGAAAATGGCCGAGGCCCAGCCAATCACGCCACCTGCACCGATCAGCCCAGGTTTACCGGGGACGCCACGGCTGGCCTTGGGTTTGAGGTCAAGGGCCATCTGGGCGGCGATGACCAGGGCGAACACACCGATGATCTTCTGCAGCAGTGGGCCCTGGATCAGCGAAGCGGTCTTGGCACCGACACCGGCCCCCAGGAGGATGCCGATGGTCATCCAGATGAAGATCGGCCATTGCACCGCGCGCTTGCGGTGGTGCTCCCGCACGGCGTTGATCGAGGTGAAGACGATGGTGGCCAGTGACGTGCCGACGGCCAGGTGGGTCAGCACCGAAGCGTCGAAACCCTGCAGGGTAAAGCTGAACACCAGCACCGGCACGATGATGATGCCGCCGCCCACGCCGAACAGCCCGGCCAGCACACCGGCACAGGCGCCCAACAACAGATAGAGCACGAATTCCATTCGGCGTCCCCTAGAAATCAATCCGGCATGGTAACGGAAGCCGGGCTCGGGGCTCTAGTGAACTCTGTGTCAGGATGGATCCGCATCGTTCCTGTGGGTACAGTGACCAAAAAACAAAGAGGCCCAACCTATGTGCCTGATCGTATTTGCCTGGCGGCCGGGGCACACCCTGCCGCTGATCGTGGCGGCCAACCGCGACGAATTCTATGCCCGCCCCACTCAGCCCCTGGCGGCCTGGGAGGATGCACCTGGGGTGCATGCCGGGCGCGACCTGGAGGCAGGCGGTACCTGGCTGGGCGTAGGACCACAGGGGCGCTTTGCCGCGCTGACCAACATCCGCGACCCGGCCCAGGCGCAGGGGCCCCGCTCGCGGGGTGAGCTGGTGGCGGCGTTTCTGCAGGGCGAGCTAGGGGTCGAGGCTTACCTGGACCAGGTGGCCAGCCGTAGCGGGCAGTACTCGGGGTTCAACCTGCTGGTGGGTGATGGGCAGCAACTGGGTTATCTGCATGCCCGTGAGGCCACGCCGCGCCTGCTGAAGGCTGGGGTTTACGGGCTTTCGAACGCCGGGCTGGATACACCGTGGCCGAAGCTGGTGAAGGCACGTGACGGGCTGGAAAACCTGCTGGACACGCCGGAGCCGCACAGGCTGCTGGCCTTGCTCGCGGATAACGAGCCCGCGGCTGATGGTGACCTACCCGAAACAGGCGTGGGGTTGGCAACCGAGAAGTTGCTATCGAGCGTCTTCATCGCCAGCCAGAATTACGGGACCCGGGCGAGCACAGTGCTGATTGTGGATGATCAGGGGCGAAGGCGGCTGGTTGAGCGCAGTTTCGGGCCTTTTGGCGGGCATTTGGGGGAAATTGAGTTGTTGGTCTGAGTATTTGATGTTGTCTGTTCGGGCCTCTTCGCGGGTAAACCCGCTCCTACCACGTACACGCATCACAGGCCGTTGTAGGAGCGGGTTCACCCGCGAAGAGGCCGGCACAGACAGCATCACCCTCACAGGGTTTTATTAGCCCCAGGCCCAATCATCCGCGCCAACCCAAGGTTCTTCAGCGCCAGTTGCAGCGAGCTGTGGATAACCTGCGGGTTGTCATGGCTCAAGGCCTCGGCCAGCAGTTCCTTGGCCTTGCCCATATTGATCTGGCGCAGCATCCACTTCACCTTCGGCAGGTTGGTGGCGTTCATCGACAGGCTGTCGAAGCCCATGGCCATCAGCAGGACCGCCGCCGCCGGGTCACCGGCCATCTCGCCGCAGATGCTCACCGGCTTGCCTTCGCCATGGGCGTCGCGCACCACCGTGTTCAGCGCCTGCAGTACCGCCGGGTGCAGGTAATCGTACAGGTCGGCGACCCGCGGGTTGTTGCGGTCCACCGCCAGCAGGTACTGGGTCAGGTCGTTGGAGCCTACCGACAGGAAGTCCACCTGCCGCGCCAATTCCTTGGTCTGGTACACAGCCGCTGGAATTTCCACCATCACACCCACTGGTGGCATCGGTACATCGGTACCTTCGTCACGCACTTCACCCCAGGCTCGGTGGATCAGGTGCAGCGCCTCTTCCAGCTCGTGAATGCCGGAAATCATCGGCAGCAGGATGCGCAGGTTGTTCAGGCCCTCGCTGGCCTTGAGCATGGCGCGGGTCTGCACCAGGAAGATTTCCGGGTGGTCGAGGGTGACGCGGATGCCGCGCCAGCCAAGGAACGGGTTTTCTTCCTTGATGGGGAAGTACGACAGTGCCTTGTCACCACCGATGTCGAGGGTACGCATGGTCACCGGCAGCGGGTGGAAGGCCGCCAGCTGCTCACGGTAGATGGCCAGCTGCTCTTTCTCACTGGGGAAGCGCTGGTTGATCATGAACGGCACTTCAGTGCGGTACAGGCCTACCCCTTCGGCACCGCGCTGCTGGGCACGGGCCACGTCAGCGAGCAGGCCGGTGTTGACCCACAGGGGCATGCGATGGCCGTCGGGGGTGACGCACGGAAGTTCGCGCAGTGCATCCAGCCCTTGGGCCAGCTGGCGTTCCTCCTCGACCACTTCGCTGTACTGCTTGCGCAACACTTCGCTGGGGTTGGTGAACACCTCGCCCTTGTAGCCGTCGACGATCAGTTCAATACCGTCGACCTTGGAGTATGGCAGGTCGACCAGGCCCATCACCGTGGGGATGCCCATGGCCCGCGCGAGAATGGCGACGTGGGAGTTGCCCGAGCCGAGTACCGAGACCAGGCCGACCAGCTTGCCTTCCGGCACTTCACCGAGCATGGCCGGTGTCAGTTCCTCACTGACCAGGATGGTGTTGTCGGCATACACCAGCGACTGCGAGCGCGCTTCCTGCAGGTAGGCCAAAAGGCGGCGCCCCAGGTCCTTGACGTCGGAGGCACGCTCACGCAGGTAGTCGTCGTCCATCAGCTCGAAGCGGTTGACGTGCTCACCAACCACCTGGCGCAGGGCGCCCTGGGCCCACTGGCCGGTCTTGATGACCTCGGTCACCTCACCGCCCAGGGCTGCGTCTTCAAGCATCATCAGATAGACGTCGAACAGCGCACGCTCTTCCGGGCGCAGCTGGGTGGCCAGTTTGGCCGAAAGCTTGCGCATGTCGTCGCGCACACCTTCCAGGGCGTTCTGGAACAGCTTGAGTTCGGCGTCGATGTCATCGACTGTCTTGTCCGGGACCACTTCCAGGTCGGCCGGCGGCAACATCACCACCGCGCGCCCCACCGCGGCACCAGGCGAACCCGGCACACCCACGAAGCGCGCTTCCTGAATACCTTTGCCCTGACGGCCCAGGCCACGGATCGAGCCGGTAGCCTCGGCGTGGGCGATAACCCCGGCAAGCTGGGCGCTCATGGTGACCAGGAAGGCTTCCTCGCCCTCGTCGAACTGACGGCGCTCCTTTTGCTGGATGACCAGTACCCCGACCACACGGCGGTGGTGAATGATCGGCGCACCCAGGAAGGAGGCGAATTTCTCTTCGCCGGTTTCGGCAAAGTAGCGGTAACGCGGGTGGTCGGCGGCGTTTTCCAGGTTCAGCGGCTCTTCCCGGGTACCGACCAGGCCAACCAGGCCTTCGTTGGGGGCCATGCTGACCTTGCCGATGGAGCGCTTGTTCAGGCCTTCGGTAGCCATCAGCACGAAGCGGTTGGTTTCCGGGTCGAGCAGGTAGACCGAGCAGACCTGGCTGCCCATGGCTTCCTTGACGCGCAAGACAATGATCCCCAACGCCGACTTGAGATCTTTGGCGGAGTTTACTTCCTGGACGATCTTGCGCAGCGTATTGAGCATGGCTCGGGGTCGAACTCCGTCGTCAGTCGCGCGTCAACAGACGCGGTGCTAGCTCTTTCAGGGCGCGCCGGTACACCTCGCGCTTGAATGTCACAACCTGGCCCAGCGGATACCAATAGCTCACCCAGCGCCAGCCGTCGAATTCCGGCTTGCCGGTCAGGTCCATCCGCACCCGTTGTTCGTTGCTGACCAGGCGCAGCAGGAACCACTTCTGCTTCTGGCCGATGCACAGCGGCTGGCTGTGGGTACGTACCAATCGCTGGGGTAAACGATAACGCAACCAGCCACGGGTGCAGGCAAGAATTTCTACATCGTCGCGTTCAAGGCCAACTTCTTCGTTCAGCTCGCGGTACAGGGCGTCTTCCGGCGTCTCGTCAGGGTTGATACCACCCTGGGGGAATTGCCAGGCATCCTGGTTGATCCGTCGAGCCCATAGCACCTGCCCGGCATCATTCGTGAGAATGATCCCGACATTGGGGCGAAAACCATCCGGGTCGATCACGGCAGCAACCTCGCAAACGCATGTCAACGCATTGTTCCACAAAGCTTGCGAGCGCAGCAACGCGCCCGCCAAGCTTATGTGCAGCTGCGTGAAAACTCCGTATTCTGCGGGCCTACCCTGTGGCTGATGCGAGTGACCGCGATGCGCCTGGCTTTATTCGACCTGGACAATACCCTCCTCGGTGGCGACAGCGACCATGCCTGGGGTGACTATCTTTGCGAGCGCGGCATTCTCGACCCGGTCGCCTACAAGCAACGCAACGACAGCTTCTACCAGGATTACCTCAATGGCACCCTGGACCTGCAGGCCTACCTGGCCTTTTCCATGGAGATCCTGGCGGCAACACCCATGGCCCGGCTCGACGAGTGGCACCGCGACTTCATGCGCGACTGCATCGAGCCCATCGTCCTGCCCAAGGCCCTGGCCTTGCTGCAGCAGCACCGCGAGGCGGGCGACCAGCTGGTGATCATCACCGCTACCAACCGCTTCGTCACCGCACCGATCGCCCGGCGCCTGGGGGTGCGGGTGTTGCTGGCAACCGAATGCGAGGTGCGCGACGGCCGCTATACCGGGCGTAGTACCGATATACCGTGTTTCCGTGAAGGCAAAGTGACGCGGCTGGAGCGCTGGATGCTGGAGAACGGCTTTGATCTTGAGGACAGCTACTTCTATAGCGACTCGATGAATGACCTGCCGTTGTTGCAGCGGGTGACGCATGCAGTAGCAGTGGACCCGGCCCCGGACCTGCGGGCCGAGGCGGATAAGCGTGGGTGGCCGGTGATCTCGCTGCGGGATTGAGGTTTCGCGTGCCGGCCTTTTCGCGGGCACGCCCGCTCCCACAGGAATCACCACAGGCCTTGAGGGCTGCGCTGTACCTGTAGGAGCGGGTTCACCCGCGAAGAGGCCGGCACAAACAGCACAAGGCTGTCAGACCGGTTTGGCCCCCATCAGCCCGGCAATGGACAGGAAGCAAACCCCACTGAACACCGCCAGCGCCAAGGTAAACCGCAACCCCACCACCTCGGCCTTGCGCAGCCGGTTCAGCCGCACCAGTAGCCACCACACGGCAAACGCACCAAAGGTATAGATGACACTGGATGCCAACACCCAGGTCTGCCCCAGTGGCCAGCCCACCAGATGTACCAGCCACCAGCCGGTGAACGGCATGCTCACCAGGCACAGCCCCATCACCAGCCAGACAAACACCAACGGCCGGCGCAGCAGCTTGGCGTAGGCTTCGGCATCGCCCTGACGGCGAGCGCGCCAGGTCCAGATCGCCAGGCCCAGGGCGCCCAGAAACAGCAGCGCGGTGGCGATGATGTGCAGGGTCTTGAGCGTGGTCAGGTGTTCCATCTCTCGGTCGTCCTTAAACTGGCATTTTGCGGTTGCTTCTTCGCGGGCTTACCCGCTCCTGCCAAGGTATCTCAGGCCTTTAGGCCTGCGCAGTACCTGTGGGAGCGGGCAAGCCCGCGAAAGGGCCATCAGCCCTAGCTTAGCCGCTCAGCCCAGGAACAGTTTGTAGGCCGGGTTTTCGGTCTCGTCCCAGTACGGGTAACCGATCTTGGCCAGCGCTGCCGGCACCAGGTGACGTTCGTCCTCCGGCACCTGCAGCCCCGCCACTACGCGCCCGTCAGCCGCACCGTGGTTGCGGTAGTGGAACATCGAGATGTTCCAGCGCCCGCCCAGCTTGTTGAGGAAGTTGAACAGTGCCCCTGGCCGCTCGGGGAATTCGAAGCGCAGCACCATTTCGTCGCTGGCACCGGCCGAGTGGCCGCCGACCATATGACGAATATGCAGCTTGGCCAGTTCGTTGTCGGTCAGATCGGTAACCGGGAAGCCCTGCTCGGTCAGTTGCTGCACCAGCGCCGCGCGCGGGTCGTTTTCCGGGTGGGTCTGCACCCCAACGAAGATATGCGCTTCGTCAGAGGTGTGCTTGCGGTAGTTGAACTCGGTGATCTGACGCTTGCCGATAGCCTCGCAGAAGGCCTTGAAGCTACCCGGGCGCTCAGGGATGGTCACGGCGATGATCGCCTCGCGCTTCTCGCCCAGCTCGGCACGCTCGGCCACATGGCGCAGGCGATCGAAATTGACGTTGGCACCGGAGTCGATGGCCACCAGGGTCTGGCCGCTGACGCCGTATAGCTCGACGTACTTCTTGATACCCGCCACACCCAGCGCGCCAGCAGGCTCGGTGATCGAGCGGGTATCGTCGTAGATATCCTTGATTGCTGCACAGATTTCATCGGTACTGACAGTGACGACTTCGTCCACATGGTGGCGGCAGATATCGAACGTGTGCTGGCCAATCTGCGCCACCGCCACGCCATCGGCGAACAGCCCGACCTGCGGCAGCACCACACGCTCACCGGCAGCCATGGCCGCCTGCAGGCAGTTGGAATCGTCCGGCTCGACACCGATTACCTTGATTTCCGGGCGCAGGTACTTCACGTAGGCAGCAATGCCGGCGATCAGGCCGCCACCGCCCACCGGCACGAAGATCGCATCCAGCCGGCCAGGGTGTTGGCGCAGGATTTCCATGGCGACGGTGCCCTGCCCGGCGATGGTGTGCGGATCGTCGTAAGGGTGAACGTAGACGAAGCCCTTTTCATCGACCAGTTTCAGCGAGTAGGCCAGTGCCTCAGGGAACGAGTCGCCATGCAGCACCACCTTGCCACCGCGCGAGCGCACGCCTTCGACCTTGATCTCCGGAGTAGTCTTGGGCATCACGATGGTGGCCTTGATGCCCATTTCGCGCGCGGCCAGGGCCAGGCCTTGGGCGTGGTTGCCGGCCGAGGCGGTGACCACGCCACGGGCCAGTTCTTCCGGGCTCAGCTGGGCCAGTTTGTTATAGGCGCCGCGGATCTTGAACGAGAATACTGGCTGCAGGTCTTCGCGCTTGAGCAGAATCTGGTTGCCCAGGCGCTTGCTCAGCTGCCCGGCGCTCTGCAACGGGGTTTCGACGGCAACGTCATAGACGCGCGAGGTGAGGATCTTCTTGACGTACTGTTCGAGCATCGGGAAAGCATCACTGGGCCGCGGGACGAGGGCTGGGAGTCTACCCCAGCGCTACGTCGGGCGACCACAGCAAAGCCGTGCGAGCCGTTATACTAGGCAACTTTGAAACCGCCCTGCCCCTTCCGGAGCCCGCATGACCCAGGACCAACTCAAACAGGCCGTCGCCCAAGCCGCTGTCGACTTCATTCTGCCCAAGCTGGATGAAAAGAGCGTCGTAGGCGTCGGTACCGGTTCGACCGCCAACTTCTTCATCGATGCCCTGGCTCAGCACAAGACCGCGTTCGACGGCGCAGTCGCCAGCTCCGAAGCCACTGCCCAGCGCCTGAAGGGCCATGGCATCCCGGTCTACGAACTGAACAGCGTCAGCGAGCTTGAGTTTTACGTGGACGGTGCTGACGAGAGCGACGCACACCTGCACCTGATCAAGGGCGGCGGCGCAGCGCTGACCCGCGAAAAGATCGTCGCGGCCGTGGCCAAGACCTTCATCTGCATCGCCGACGGCAGCAAGCTGGTGCCGGTACTGGGGGCCTTCCCGCTGCCGGTCGAAGTGATCCCCATGGCCCGCAGCCACGTGGCGCGTCAGCTGGTGAAGCTGGGTGGCGACCCGGTGTACCGTGAAGGCGTGGTCACCGACAACGGCAACGTGATCCTGGATGTGTACAACCTGCAGATCACCAACCCGGTGGAGCTGGAAGCGCAGATCAACGCCATCGTCGGCGTGGTGACCAACGGCCTGTTCGCGGCGCGGCCGGCGGATCTGCTGCTGCTGGGCACCGCTGAGGGCGTGAAGAGCCTGAAGGCCGAGTAAAACCCTTCGCGGGTAAACCCGCTCCTATAAGGTACCCCACAGGCCTGGAACCGTGGCGATCCCTGTAGGAGCGGGTTTACCCGCGAACAGGCCCTGACAGGCGATCAGTCAGCCGGCTGCTTGAACACATAGAACAGGTTCGGCTCACTGACCAGGTAAATGGTCCCCGCTTCATCCATCGCAATCCCCTCCGCCTGCGGCACCGTCGCCTGCAACCCCTGGAAACCCTTGCGCAACGACAAGGTACTCAGCGGCTGGCCCTGTACATCCAGCTCCAGCACCAACCGCGACTCGTCCGACAACGCCAGCAAATGCCCGCTGCGTTCATCGAACTGCAAGCTCGACAAGTCCCGCACAAACAACCGTGAATCGCGCTTGCGGTCCTGCACCACATGCACGGCGTAGGGCTTTTCCGGATTGTCATGCGGGAAGCCATGCACCTCATAGATCAGCATCGGGTCACGCTCCTTCGCCACGAACAGGCGCTTGCCCGCCGAATCGTACGCCAGGCCCTCGAAGCCTTTGTTGCCATTGAGGCCAATACCCAACGTCAGCTGTTCGGCATCACCGGCATCGAGAAACATCGTGTCGTCTTCCAAACGTACGCGAATCAGCCGTTGCTGACGCTCGTCGGTGATCACATAGCTGTTTGGCCCAACGTACTCCACAGCCTCCGGGTCGCCGAAGCCAGTCAGCGGCACACGGCGCAGGATACGGCCATCCAGCGACAGCTCGATCAGCTCCGAACGGGCGTTGGTGACCGTGAAGAGGGTTTTGCGGTCGGGGTCGTAGGTCAGCGCCGAAATGTCATCATCCAGCCCTTCGATCGGTTGCGCCTCCAGCACCACCCGGTAGCGATCCAGGCCAATGCTGCGCTCCACAGGCTGCCACCAGGTCTTGAGATTGAACCAGCCACGCTCGAACAGGCGAAACTCCTGCCCGGCCCAGCCAAGCAGCAGCAGACCAAGGGCAGCCAGAACAAGGAACAGGCGAACAAAACGACGCATAGGGACAGACTCGACACAAGGATGGCGAATCTAATCATGAATGGCTGAAGCAAAGCTTAATGCAAGCGTCAGGCAAATCTGATGATGTTGTCAGTTTTTTTGGAATCGATAGAAAAGCGCCGGCTCGCTGACCATGTACAAGGTGCCCTTGTCGTCCATGGCCACCCCTTCCGCCCGCGGAATGGTGCCTTCAAGCCCGTTGAAGCCGCCCAGCAGCGTCATGAAGCTGACTTGCTGGCCCTGCTCGTCCAGCTCCAGCAGCATGTTGGAGTCGGCCGAAAGCACCAGCAAGTGGCCAGTACGCGGGTCGACACCCAGCGCAGACAGGTTGCGCAAGTCGAGTTCATCGCTAGGCAACGGCTGCTTCTCACCCTTGAGCAGGCTGCGGCCATCGGTGTTCCAGGTGTACAGCTTGGGCGGGCGCTCCTCGCCAATGATCAGGCGCTGGCGCAGCGGGTCCCAGGCGATGGCCTCGAAGCCCTTGTTGCTCTTGACCGACGGGCCCAGGTCGTAGCTCGGGAAGTCGTCGTGATTCAGTGCGGTGGTCTGCGCGTCCACCTTGACCACGGTCAGATCGTGCAGGCGCTCGTCGGTGATGGCCAGGTTGCCGTCTTCCAGCACCGCGACGCCCTCGGGGTTGTTCCAGCCGTTGAGCGGGATCTTGCGCAGTACATCGCCCTCCAGGCTCAGCTCGACCAGGAACGGGTTCTTGCCCATGACCGCGAACAGCGTGCGGGTCTGCGGGTTGAAGGCCACATCCGAGGCTTCATCATCGTCCATGCCCGGCAGCGGTTTGGCGTCGATGTCCACCTGGTAATCCGGCAGCCACACGCTTTCGCTGCGCTCGGCGGTGCTTTCGAAGCTTTCTTTTACCCACAGTGCACCGCGGTCATCCCAGTGCATGGCCACGGCCACGCCATAGCCGATCACCGCCGCCACGGCCAGGCCGAAGGGCCAGCGCAGGTAGAAGCGACGCTTGGGAGTTGCCGGGGCGCTGGAGGAGGATGGCATGCGGTGATCCTGGGAAAATGGGCGTAGGTGCGCGCATTATCCGGATTGGGTGTGAAAAATCGGTAAACAGGGCCGGCCTCTTCGCCGGTAAACCCGTGCCCAAGGTACTGCACAGTGTTCAAGGCCCTGTGCAACCCCTGTAGGAGCGGGTTTACCCGCGAAGAAAGCGACGCGGTTTCGAGTCAAAGCACCCGGCTTTCGAAGCGGCTCACACCCGGCAGCTCCAGCACCAGCTCGTCACCGACATTGAACGGCCCGACGCCCGCCGGGGTACCGGTGAGGATCACATCCCCCGCTTGTAGCGAGAAATGTGCTGCCATGTACTGAATCATCGGCACGATCGGGTTCAGCATCATCGCGCTGTTACCATCCTGGCGTACTTCGCCGTTCACGGTCAGGCGCAACGGGATGTCTGTCACGTCCTCGAAGCTGGCGGCCGAGACGAACGGTGGCAGCACGCAAGCGCCGTCAAAGCACTTGGCCAGCTCCCAAGGCAGGCCCTTTTCCTTCAGTTTGGCCTGCACGTCGCGCAGGGTCAGGTCCAGCGCCGGTGCGTAACCGGAAATGGCGTCCAGCACCTCTTCCTCGCTCGGGTGGGTCGACAGCGGCTTGCCCAGCAGCACCGCAATTTCAACCTCATAGTGCACCGACCCACGCTCGGCCGGGATCTTGAAGCCACCTTCGGCCGGCACCACGCAGCTGCCTGGCTTGATGAACAGCAGCGGCTCGGTGGGGATCGGGTTGTCCAGTTCCTTGGCATGCTCGGCATAGTTACGGCCGATGCACACCACCTTGCCCAGGGGGAAGTGAATGCGCGTGCCGTCTACGTACTGGTGCTGGTAACTCATGGCCGACTCCTTCTGGATACTGCTTTTTATTCAGGTGCGAAGATCTTACCCGGATTCATGATGCCGTTAGGGTCGAACACGGCCTTTATTGCCTTCATGCAGGCGATTTCTTCAGGGGAGCGGCTGTAGCCCAGGTAGTCACGCTTGGTCATGCCCACGCCATGCTCGGCAGAAATCGACCCGTTGTAACGCTCGACGATCTCGAACACCCACTTGTTGACCTTGGCACACGAAGCGAAGAAGTCGTCCTTGCTCATATGCTCAGGCTTGAGGATGTTCAGGTGCAGGTTGCCGTCACCAATATGGCCGTACCACACCACTTCATAGTCCGGATAATGTTCAGAGACGATGGCGTCGATATCGCGCAGGAACGCAGGCACTTTCGAGACGGTGACGGAAATGTCGTTCTTGTACGGTGTCCAGTGCGAAATGGTTTCCGACAGGTACTCGCGCAGCTTCCACAGGTTTTTCAGCTGGGTTTCGCTCTGGCTCATCACCCCATCCAGCACCCAACCCTGCTCGACGCAATGCTCGAAGGTAGCCAATGCTTCGTTGGCCACGTCTTCAGTGCTGGCCTCGAACTCAAGCAGCGCATAGAACGGGCAATCCGTCGCGAAGGGCGCAGGCACATCGCCGCGGGCGAGGATCTTGGCCAGCCCCTTGTCGGAGAAGAACTCGAAAGCGGTCAGGTCCAGCTTGCCCTGGAAGGCGTGCAGCACCGGCATGATCGAGTCGAAGTCCGGTGTGCCCAGCACCATGGCGGTGAGGTTGCGCGGTGCGCGGTCCAGGCGCATGGTGGCCTCGACCACGAAGCCCAGCGTGCCCTCGGCACCAATGAACAGCTGGCGCAGGTCGTAGCCGGTGGCGTTCTTGATCAGGTCTTTGTTCAGCTCCAGCAACTCGCCCTTGCCGGTGACCACTTTCAGCCCGGCCACCCAGTTGCGGGTCATACCGTAACGAATCACCTTGATCCCGCCGGCATTGGTGCCGATATTGCCGCCAATCTGGCTGGAACCGCTGGAAGCGAAGTCCACCGGGTAATAAAGGCCTTGCTCTTCGGCGTAGGTTTGCAGCTGGCGGGTGACGACCCCTGGCTGGCAAACCACAGTACGGTCGAAAGCATTGAAGCCAAGGATCTGGTTCATGTAGTCAAAGGCGATGACAACCTCGCCATTGGCCGCCACGGCGCCGGCAGAAAGCCCGGTGCGCCCGCCAGAGGGCACCAGCGCCACCTTGTGCGCATTGGCCCAGTGCACAATGGCTTGCACCTGTTCTATCGTTTTGGGAAAGACGATGGCGCTGGGCGCAGGCGGGTAATGCTTGGTCCAGTCCTTGCCATACGCTTCGAGGGAAACCGGGTCAGTCAGGACCTTGCCAGGGTCGACAAGGGTCATCAGTTCTTCAATAACAGCGGGATGGGTCATCGCTGGAACTCTCGACTTATTCATGGTCACCCTGAGCACTCTTCACCTGTCGGGATAAGCTCAGATTGTGTCGCGTATGCTAGCATAGCCCTCCCGCTGTTCATGCCAAGGCTGCCCTCGCGCCTGGCATCACCCCTCGCCAATTTATCTCCGGGATACAGGTTTACGCAGATGAGCAAGACTTCTCTCGACAAGAGCAAGATCCGGTTCCTTCTTCTTGAAGGTGTGCACCAGAACGCGGTCGATACCCTCAAGGCCGCCGGCTACACCAACATCGAATACCTCACTGGTTCGTTGCCGGAAGCCGAGCTGAAGGAAAAGATCGCCGATGCCCACTTCATCGGCATCCGTTCGCGTACCCAGCTCACCGAAGAGATCTTCGACTGCGCCAAGAAACTGGTCGCTGTTGGCTGCTTCTGCATCGGTACCAACCAGGTTGACCTGGAAGCTGCCCGCGAACGCGGTATCGCCGTGTTCAACGCGCCATACTCCAACACCCGCTCGGTCGCCGAGCTGGTACTGGCCGAAGCCATCCTGCTGCTGCGCGGCATCCCTGAGAAGAACGCCTCCTGCCACCGTGGCGGCTGGATCAAGAGCGCGGCCAACTCGTTCGAAATCCGCGGCAAGAAACTGGGCATCGTCGGCTACGGCTCGATTGGTACCCAGCTTTCGGTACTGGCTGAGAACATGGGCATGCAGGTGTACTTCTTCGACCCGCTGACCAAGCTGCCACTGGGCAACGCCGTGCAGGTCACCAGCCTGAACGAGCTGCTGAGCCTGGCCGACATCGTCTCGCTGCACGTGCCTGAGCTGCCATCCACCCAGTGGATGATCGGCGAGAAGGAAATCCGCTCGATGAAGAAGGGCGCGATCCTGATCAACGCCGCCCGTGGCACCGTGGTCGAGCTGGACCACCTGGCCGCTGCCATCAAGGACAAGCACCTGATCGGCGCCGCCATCGACGTGTTCCCGGTCGAGCCACGCTCCAACGACGAAGAGTTCGAGAGCCCGCTGCGCGGCCTCGACAACGTGATCCTGACCCCGCACATCGGTGGTTCCACCGCCGAAGCCCAGGCCAACATCGGCCTGGAAGTGGCCGAGAAACTGGTCAAGTACAGCGACAACGGTACTTCGGTGTCCTCGGTCAACTTCCCGGAAGTGGCCCTGCCAGCGCACCCAGGCAAACATCGTCTGCTGCACATTCACGAAAACATCCCGGGCGTGCTCAGCGAGATCAACAAGGTCTTCGCCGAGAACGGTATCAACATCTCCGGTCAGTTCCTGCAGACCAACGAGAAAGTCGGTTACGTGGTAATCGATGTTGACGCCGAGTACTCGGACCTGGCGCAGGAAAAACTGCAACAGGTCAAAGGCACCATCCGTTCGCGCGTCCTGTTCTAAGGTCGCTGGCGGTATGAAAAAGGGAGGCCCTGGTGGCCTCCCTTTTTTTATTTCACTTCAACCGTGATCTTCTTCGACTCGACGCTAGGCTTGAACGGCACATGATACTGGTCACCCAGAATCAGTTGCAGGGTGTGCTTGCCCGGGGTCAGGGTAATGCTGGTTTCGGTCTGTGCCTTGCCGAAGTGCAGCACTTGCGGCCCCTTCGGCAGTGCGACGCCGGCCTCTGGCATCAGGCTGGTCGGCAGCGGCATGTCAGCCACCGGCTCTTTGTCGACATCCACCAGCAGATGGTGGTGCCCGGTGTGCGGGGTTTGGTCACCCGCAGGTTTGAGGCCCATACCCTCGATACCGAACTTGACGGTGAAGGTCTTGTCGACCGTGGCACCATCGGCGGGGGAAACGATGAAGACCTTCGCCTCCTTGGGCGGCTCCTGGCTCTTCAGGGCGTCTGCGGCACTGGCGAACACCGACGCTCCCATCAGCAGACCGGCAACGGCAGCACGCGAAAATAGGCTGTTCATTCACTTCTCCTGTGGTTCACTTATTGACCGCAGCTGTCATCCAAAAGCGGCGGTAGTTCACCTTAGTTGAAATAACCGCCAAGGTGTTCACATTGCCTGACAGAAATATTTCCGTCAGGGTTAAACAATGCCGAGGCTTGAAGGTCATAGGCTGCGCTCGATCACGGCGAGGAAGAAAGCCGTGGCGATCGATTTCAAACTGCTAAAAGAAAAGGGGCATACATGCGTTCGACCATAGGGGTACTGCTGGCAGTACTGATCAGTCCATTGGCTCAGGCGGAGCTGATCGACGAAATCGCCGACCGGGGCGAACTGCGCATTGCCGTACAGGCCGAGAACTCGCCATACGCCTTCAAGCAAGACGACCACCTGACAGGTTTCGACATCGAATTTGGCCAGGCCCTGGCCAAGGAACTGGATTTGCGCGCCGAGTTCGTCGAAGCCCCGGCTACCGAAGTGCTGGCGGGTGTCGAGAGTGGCAAGTACGACATCACATTCACCCCGTCGAGTGAATCGCTCACAGGCGACGGCCCGCTCGATGTAAGCCTGCCGATTGGCGAGAAGAAGCTGGTGATCCCGTTCCAGAAGGACAACCCGGCTTTTGAAAGTGCTGTAAACAATGCGTTGCAACGTTTGAAAGACAGTGGCCGGACTGCCGAACTTGAGCAGAAGTGGTTCAAGGGTGTGCAGGAGACTGCAGGCGGGCAGTGAGGTCTTGTTTGCAACCTATGCCGGCCTCTTCGCGGGTAAACCCGCTCCTACGGCGGCCTGGGTCCGACCCTCGACGTGTGTCCACCACCAATGTGTGTAGGAGCGCGGGTTTACCCGCGAATACGGTAGCGGCGGCAACGGTGAACGGCGGGTGAAAATTGGCCAGCAGGCCTGGCCCTTTCGCGGGTAAACCCGCTCCTACACGGCGGCCTGGGTCCAACCCTCGATGTGTGTCCATCAGCGGGTTCACCCGCGAAAGGGCCGGCACAGGTTCAAACAGATATATCAGCCAAAGCCCGCTGCGCCTGGTCCAGTTCCAGCTCGCTGAACACCTGCACTCCCGCCCGCCGCAGCAGCGCCGTGGTTACCCCTTCCCCCGCCACTTTCACACCACTGAAGGTGCCATCATAGGTCAACCGGTTGCCACACGAAGGGCTGCCAGACTTCAGCACCGCTACACGAATGCCATGCCGCCGCACCAGTTCCAGCGCCATCTGCGCTCCGGCCAGAAACGCGGCACTGACATCTTCACCCGTCACTGTCAGCACCTGTGTGTCACCCTCGAGCACTGCGCTGCCCTGCCCTCCCGGGATCTCCGCTGGCGGCCGCGGTGTCGGCAAGCCGCCTGCTACCTCGGGGCACAACGGCACCACGCGCCCTTCGGCCTGCCAATGCTGCAACAAATCGGGATGGCCGCTGGCCCGGCCGTCATAGCGAACTGGCTGCCCCAACAGACAGGCGCTCACCAGCACCTTGGGCCTATCAGAACGGGTCATTGCCACGCCGCCTGAACCAGCCGGTCAATGACAGCCGCTCACGCCCGGCCGGCAGTACTTCGTGAGGCACTTCGCCCGACAGGAATACCACCAGGCAACCGGCCACTGGCTCGACATCGTGCTCGACACCGTCGGCCAGGAACATGCGCAACTGGCCACCGTCATGCGGTTGCCAGCCTTCATTGAGGTAAAGCACCGCCGAGACCATGCGCCGGTCATCGTCGCGAAAACGATCCAGGTGCCGGCGATAGAATGCCCCCGGTGGATACAGGGCAAAGTGGCATTCAAAGTCTTCCAGGCCCAGGAAAAGGCCTTGGTTGATTGCAAGGCGCAGCTGATCCATGGCCGCCAGGTACTGGTCGCAGGCCTCGGCCTGCCCCGGGTCGATCCACTGGATCTGGTCACCGCGAATGGTTTCGCGCACCTCCTGGGTAGCTCCCCGCCCAACCCCTGCGGGGTTGAGTTCGCCTTCGGCATCACGGCGCCGGCACTCGGCTGCAAGTGCGCGCACCAGGTCGGCAGGCAAAAAGTGCGCCTGCTGGGACCAGCCATGGGTGGCCAGATCGTCGACGACGGCCGCAAGCATCGGGTGTTCAGGGGATATGTGCATGGCGCGCATCATATCCATTCGCCCTGTCGCCGCACAGCGCCACTTGGCCGAGAAACACGCGGATATCTCGACAAACCGGCGCCGGGCCAAGGACAATAGCCACCTGCCGACAGGAGTCCTGAATGCGCCGTCTGTTTTCCCTGATTCTGCTGATGATCTGCACCATGCCTGTCTGGGCAGACAACCTGGATCAACTGTACAAGGCTGCCGGCTGGCCCGACCAGCGCGCCCACTTCAACGATGCCCTGACCGCTGCCCAGGAGCGCTACCGCAACAGTTTGCCACCCGCCGTGTACCAGGCGCTGGTCAACAACAGCAACCAGCGCTTCCAGGCGCAGGCGGTGGACCGTCGCGCCCAGGCAAAGCTGCGCGCCACACTGGCCGACCCGGCACCAGCCTTGGCCTTCTTCCAGTCGCCGCTGGGGCGCAAAGTGGTGGCGGCCGAGCTCAAGGCCACCCGCAAGGACGAACTGGCCAAGAACGCCAAAGGCCTGCCCAAGATCCAGGCCAGCGACGATCGTCTGCTGATCATCGGCCACCTGGCCCAAGCCCTGCCTGCGCGGGAAGCCGGCGCCGAAGTCAGCCTTGCCATCGCCGGTGTAGCCGCCGACAGCCTCAGCTCGATGATCCCCGGCCTGTTCGGCGGCGGCCAGGCCCAGAGCCTGCTGGATGGCCAGCGCCAGCGGCTGATGGGGCAGATTGGCGAAGACCTGAACAACACCCTGTTGTACGTCTACCGCGACCTGTCCGATGCCGAGCTGGAAGCGTTCGCCACCTTTGCCGAGTCGCCCGAGGGCAAGGCTTACTACCAGGCGGCCCTGGCCGCTGTACGTGCCGGCCTGGCGGTTGGCCAGAGCACCAACGACCTGAAGTGATCAGCCCAGGCGCTGGTCGATGAAGTCGAAGTAGCGCTGGCGGATGCCCGGCAACTCGTTGGCCAGGTGGTGACGGGCTTCGGGCAGCATCAGGATCTGTGGCTCGGCAAACTTGGCCTTGAGCACTTCGAGGTTGTGGGGCCAGTCCACCGTGCCATCCGCCTCCCCCTGCACGATCAATGGCCGACGCGCACTGCGGGGCGCGGCCTCGATGCGTTTGACCCAGGCGATCAGTGCGCCCACCCAGGCCGTTGGCAGGCGACGCGGTTGCAGCGGGTCGGCCTCAAGGAACGGCAGGAAGGCCGGGTCGTTGGTGTTCTCACTGAAGCGCCGTTCGATGCCATTGACGAAGTGGCGCAGCACGCAATAACTGAACTTCGACCAACGCCAGGAACTTGGCCGCACCAGCGGGGCCAGCAGGATGACCTGGCCATCGACGGGGCTGCGTGCGCCCTGGTGCAGCAGATGGTCCACGGCAATCGCCCCCCCCGTGCTCTGCCCACAAAGGTGCCACGGGTGCGGCAGTTGCAGCGTGTGCGCCTGTTCGAACAGGGCCTCCAGCACCTGCTGGTACACCGCGAAGTCAGTGATGCTGGCCCGCTCGCCGCTGGACAGGCCGTGGCCGGGCAGGTCGCAACTGATCACCGCAAAACCTTGCTTGAGTGCCCACGCAATCACATGCTGGTAGAGGCCCATGTGGTCGTAATAGCCGTGCAGCAGGAACAGCGTCGCGCTTGGCTGCTCGGGTAGCCAGGCCTGCCCGACCAGGTCGAACCCCGCTGCCTGAAAGCTGCCCAGCCAGCTGTGTGCCGGCAGGTTTAGGCCATAGAAGCGCTGGTAGTCCTGCGCTTGTGCCGACAGGGGCTGGCGAGTGGTGAACGGCGCCAGGCTGGTGCGCAGGCGGTCGGGGTGAAAGGCAGGGGGCATCGGGTACATCCACATTGATGCAAGTATTGATCTGGAATCTTCAGCTCTGGCCGGCGCCATGGCAAGCTTGCTCACCTCGAACAACCAGCATCGAACTAATTGTGGGAGCGGCCTTTCGCGACGCAAGGCCGCTCCCACAGGGATCGCGCCAGCTTTTAGAAACTGAGCAAGACAGTTGCTACCACAAGGGCCACCGACTCTTCATGAATAGCCGAATCATCAAACCGCTGTGCACGGTCATCGCCTTGTTGGTCGGCGCCGTAATCCTCTGGCAGGCCTATAGCGCCTTTCAGGCTCGCTACCTGCGCCCGTTCGACAACCAGGCCACGCTGTTCGACGGCAGCCAGTTACAGCTACCTGCCGAGCTGGCCGGTACTGGCCCGATCCGCGTGGTGCATTTCTGGGACCCGGCCTGCCCATGCAACGTTGGCAACCAACAGCACCTGGGCGACCTTATCAGCCAGTTCGCTGGCCACGACGTTACCTTCCATGTGCTGCAAAAACCCGGCAGCCACGGCCAGCTGCCGGCCAATATCGGCAGCTTGCAACCCATCACCCACCTGCCCGGCAGCGAGCACCTGCCGGCGTCCCCGGCCGTGGCCATCTGGGACCGGCAAGGCCGCCTGGCTTATTTTGGCCCCTACAGCGAAGGTGCCGTGTGCAACGCCAGCAACAGCTTCATCGAGCCAATCCTCAAGGCTTTGCTCGACGGCCGCCAGGTCAACGCCTCCAATACCCTGGCGGTAGGCTGCTACTGCCCTTGGTCGGGCTGACGGACCCTCGCCGGGTTACCCACCACCGTCGCGCCCGCGGGCACATCCCGGGTCACCACACTGCCGGCGCCGACGATGGCGTTATCACCGATGGTCACCCCCGGCAGGATGATCGCCGCACCGCCAATCCACACGTTGTCGCCGATGGTCACCGGCCGCCCGCTCTCCAGCCCGCTGCGCCGCACTTCAGGATCGAGCGGATGGTCGGCGGTATAGATCTGCACGTTGGGGCCGATCTGGCAGTCCTCGCCGATACGCACCGGCACCACGTCGAGGATCACGCAGTTGAAGTTCATGAAAGTATTACGGCCAACGCTGATGTTGTAGCCGTAGTCGCAATAGAACGGCGGGCGAATCACCGCGCCTTCGCCAACCTGGCCAAAGTGCTCCACAAGCAGCCCGTGGCGTGCGTCGTTGAGCAGTTCGACACTGTTGTTGTAGCGATGCATCCAGTGCTTGTTGGCGATCTGCTCGGCCTGCAGTTCAGGGCAGCCAGCGTGGTAGAGCTGGCCGGTGAGCATTTTGTGTTTTTCGCTGAGGGACATGGAAACTCCTTCCTGGGGCTATGCTCTGTTCGCGAATCCGCCGATGATCGGACCACATTTTTCGTTTGAATGCACAAGGAGTCTGAATGAAGCGCAGCCTGACCCTGCTGGCGGTGGTAGTCACCGTGGCCGCTGGCGCCTCCGGGTACTGGTACGTTCAGGGCAAGCTGCCGCAGCGCGAGGGCGAGGTCGCCGTTGCCGGCCTGCAAGCGCCGGTCAGCGTGCGCTACGACGCACGCGGCGTGCCCCACCTGCAGGCACAGAGCGAGCCGGACCTTTACCGCGCACTGGGCTACGTGCATGCCCAGGACCGATTGTTCCAGATGGAGATCATGCGCCGCCTGGCCCGTGGCGAGCTGGCCGAAGTGCTCGGCGACAAGCTGCTGCCCACCGACACCCTGTTCCGTAGCCTGCGCATACGCGAGCAGGCCGCGCTGATGGCCAAGCGGCAGGATCCGCAGGCGCCGGCATGGCAGGCCCTGCAAGCCTACCTCGACGGGGTCAACAGTTGGCAGGCCAGCCACCCCAAGCCCACGGAATTCGACCTACTCGGCATCACCCCGAGCCCGTTCACCGCCGAGGACACGCTGAGCATCGCCGGCTACCTGGCCTACAGTTTTGCCGCCGCGTTCCGCACCGAGCCTGCTCTGACCTACATCCGCGACCAGCTGGGGCCTGACTACCTGAAAATATTCGACCTTGGCTGGCAACCCGAGGGCGCACTGGGCACGCCACTGGCCGCTGCCGACTGGCAAAGCCTGGAAGCACTTGCGCGCTTAAGCAATGAGGCACTGGGCGACGCCGGCATCCCGCAGTTCGAAGGCAGCAACGCCTGGGCGGTCGCGGGTAGCCGCACCCGCAGTGGCAAGCCGTTGCTGGCTGGCGACCCGCACATCAGCTTCGCCGTACCTGCGGTGTGGTACGAGGCCGAACTGTCAGCGCCCGGTTTCAATCTCTACGGCTATTTCCAGGCACTCAACCCGTTCGCTCTGCTCGGCCACAACCGTGATTTTGGCTGGAGCCTGACCATGTTCCAGAACGATGACGTCGACCTGATCGCAGAAAAGACCAACCCTGCCAACGCTGACCAGGTCATGGTCGATGGCCAGTGGCGCACACTGGAAAAGACCGAGCAGCAGATTGCAATCAAAGGCGAGCAACCGGTCACCATCAACCTGCGCCGCTCACCCCACGGGCCAATCGTCAACGAAGTCCTCGGCGCCACGGCAGGGGCCACGCCGATTGCCATGTGGTGGGCGTTCCTCGAAACCGAGAACCCGATCCTCGAAGGCTTCTACCAGCTCAATCGCGCCGACACCCTGGGCAAGATGCGCGAAGCGGCTGCCAAGGTGCAGGCGCCGGGGCTGAACTTCGTCTGGGCCAATGCCCGTGGCGATATCGGCTGGTGGGCGGCGGCGAAACTGCCGATTCGCCCGGACGGTGTGAACCCGGCGTTCATCCTCGACGGCGCCAGCAGCCAGGGCGACAAACCCGGCTTTTACCCCTTCAGCGTCAACCCGCAACAGGAGAATCCGGCCAGCGGTTATATCGTCTCGGCCAACTACCAGCCACCCGCCGTGGTGCCGATACCCGGCTACTACAACCTCGCCGACCGCGGCCGCCAGCTCGATCGCCAGCTGGCCAACCCGGAGGTGAAATGGGACATGCAGAACAGCCAGGCGCTGCAACTCGATACGGCCAGCGATTACGGCCCGCGCACCTTGGCACCGCTGCTAGCGACGTTGCGTCAGATCGCCCAGGGTGACGAGGAAGAGGAACTGGTCGAGCAGCTGGCTGCCTGGCGCGGCGACTATCCACTGGACTCAACCAGCGCCACCCTGTTCAACCAGTTCCTCTACGAGCTGGCCTATGCCGCGTTGCATGACGAATTGGGCGACACCTGGTTCCCGGTGCTGATCAGCACCCGTGCCATCGATGCCGCGCTGCCACGCCTGGCCGCCGATGCCGAGTCGCCCTGGTGGAACACCCGCGGCGCCAACCAGCGCACTGACCGCAGCTCGATCGTGCGCGAAGCCTGGCAGAAGAGCCTTGGCCACTTGCGCGACACCCTCGGCAAGGACCCAGCCAGCTGGCAATGGGGCAAGGCCCATACCCTGACCCACAACCATCCGCTTGGGGTGAAAAAGCCGCTGAACCTGCTGTTCAACGTTGGGCCTTTCGCCGCACCTGGTACCCATGAAGTGCCGAACAACCTCTCGGCGAAGATCAGCTCTGCGCCATGGCCGGTGACCTATGGGCCGTCGACGCGGCGGCTGATCGACTTTGCCGATGCCGGGCAGGCGCTGACCAGCAACCCGGTTGGGCAGAGTGGCGTGCCGTATGACCGCCATTACGCGGACCAGGCCGAAGGGTATGTGCAGGGGCAGTATCAGAAGGCACAGATGGGGGTAATACCGGCGCAGAGTACCTTGCGATTGGTGCCAGGGCCGTAAGGGGCTGCCTTGCTCAAAACCCAAAAGCTTGCGCGAGCACTGTGGGGCTTTAGCCGCGAACACCGGCGCAGCCGGTGCCATGCACCGCGTTGGATTCTTCGCGGGTAAACCCGCTCCCACAGGGATCGCGCCAGCTTTCAGAGATCCCAGCAATGAAAACGCCGACACAAAGGTGTCGGCGTTGGGTCATGCAAGGTGAAGCAAGCGCATCAGAACGCCGGCAGCACCGCACCTTGGTACTTCTTGGCAATGAATTCCTTCACTTCAGGGCTGGTCAGGGCCTTGGCCAGTTTCTGGATGGCCTCACTGTCCTTGTTGTCCGGACGGGCGACCAGGAAGTTCACGTAAGGCGAGTCGGCACCTTCGATCACCAGTGCATCTTTAGCCGGGTTCAGGCCAGCTTCCAGGGCGTAGTTGGTGTTGATCATGTCCAGGTCGACCTGGTCCAGCACACGGGGCAGCATGGCCGACTCAAGCTCGCGGAACTTCAGCTTCTTCGGGTTCTCGGCGATATCCTTGGGGGTGGCCAGGGCATTCTTCGGGTCTTTCAGGGTAATCAGGCCGGCCTTCTGCAGCAGCAGCAGCGCGCGGCCGCTGTTGCTGCCCTCGTTAGGGATGGCAACGGTTGCGCCTTCTTTCAGCTCGCTCAGGGCCTTGACCTTCTTCGAGTAGCCACCGAAGGGCTCTACGTGTACACCCACCACGGTTTCCAGGTGGGTGCCCTTGCCTTCGTTGAAGTTCTGCAGGTACGGCAGGGTCTGGAAGTAGTTGGCGTCCAGACGCTTCTGGTCCACCTGCACGTTCGGCTGCACGTAATCGGTGAAGACCTTGATCTGAAGGTCCACGCCTTCTTTTGCCAGTGTCGGCTTGATCAATTCGAGGATTTCGGCGTGCGGTACCGGGGTAGCGGCAACCACCAGTTTCTCGGCAGCAGCGGCCAGGCCGGAGAACGACAGGGCAGCAGCCAGGGCAGTGGTCAGCAGGGTCTTCTTCATGGTGGTCCTTGTTCTGAATCTGGGCCATCGACGATGGCGAATCGGGTGCCCAACCGGTTCACCAGTGGGCGTGAGGCGGACGATACCCAAATTTTTTATTCCGCAACAATATCTTTTGCTTAGCTGCTTATTCCAAAAACAGAATGGCATCAGCCTCTTTACCCAGGAGCGATATCTAACGCGCGGGGTCAGGCAGGTCGAGGTCTTCGGGCAGGATCTCTTCGCCGTCATTGACCAGCAAGGCAAAGTGGATGACGTTCTCCAGTTCGCGGGTATTGCCGGGCCAGAAATGCCCCTCCAGAACCCGCTGCGCCGCCTCGCTCACCAAGGGCACAGGCCGCTGCAGGCGCACGCTGTAGATACCCGCGAAGTACTCGGCCAGCGGCAGGATATCGCCCGGCCGCTCGCGCAGCGGCGGCAGTTCCAGCGCGCCCTCGCGCAAATACTGGTACAGGCGCTCGTTGAAGCGCCCTGCACGCACCACACGGGCCAGGTCGATGCTGGTGGCGGCTACCAGACGCACATCCACCGGCTGTGGCTGCTGCGCGCCCACCCGAGTGACCTCGCGGTTTTCCAGAGCCGCCAGCAGCTTGCCCTGGATCGCCAGTGGCAAGTCGGCAATCTCGTCCAGGTACAAGGTGCCGCCGCTGGCCGAACCGAACCAGCCGGCGCGGCTGCTGGCCGTACCGCCATGGCTGCCGGCGCTATAGCCAAACAGCTCGGCATCGGCGTAGGTGGGGCTGATGGCCGCGCAGTTGACGGACACGAACAACCCTCCACGGTCGCTGGTACGGTGGATCTGCCGGGCCAGCAGCTCCTTGCCCGTGCCGGTCTCGCCACGGATCAGCACCGGCAAAGGTTGTGGCGCCAGGCGCTCAAGGTCCTCGCGCAGCTGCTGCGAGCGCGGGTCGATAAACACCAGCGCCTTGGCACGAATGCTCAGCGGGCTCTTGTCCAGCTCGGGGAAGGTCAACAGCGGCTGGCCGAACGGGTTTTGAAAAGTCATGACGAACTCCCGCCCCAGGCCCGTAATGGCCAGGCGTCAGGCAAAGGGTGAACAATAAGGCCGATCAGGCGCGGCGCAGTGCGCGCTGCTCAATCCGGCTCTGCAAGCGATACAGGTAGGCGAAACCTTGTTCCCAGCGCTCATGACCGGACTTGACGTTGATGTGCCCGGCATTGCTCAGCAAACCCGCTTCGGCGCCCCATGCCTGGGCCAGGTACAGCGCCCGTGGCACGTTCACGGCTGGGTCGTTGTCCGAGCTGACGACCTGGCTAGGGAACGGCAGCACCTCGGTAGGGATCGGCGCAAAGTTGCGCAGCACGGGTGCGCAAGTGGGCCGTTCGACATCTGCCGGCGCCACCAGCAGTGCACCACGCACCTGCCGTAGCAAGGCCGAGCTTGCCTGCGCTGCCCAATGGGCGACAGTGATGCAACCAAGGCTGTGGGCAATCAGGATCACCGGCGAGCGGTCGGCGGCAATCGCCTGCTCCAACGCGTGCACCCAGTCCTGCCGCTGCGGGGTGAGCCAGTCTTGCTGTTCAACCCGTGCACTGTTGGGCAGGGTGCGCTGCCAGTGACTCTGCCAATGGTTGTCTGGCGATCCTTGCCAACCCGGCACAATCAGGTAGCGAATCGACTCATTGCGCATGGGGACGCCTCCAGTAAGTTTGCGTGCTTGGAGACAAGTATAGGGAGGGGGGAATATTCGTAAAGGAATAAGAAGATATTTATTAATACCCATATTGCATAACAAGCAGGCTACAGCCACTCGCTTGAGAAAGGCTGCAAAGCTGCCCTGTCACGCGTTCAGGCAAGAAAAACCCGGGACCATGCCCGGGCTCTCTTTGCCTTGTGCGATTTAGATATCCGCCACCTTCTGCCACACCTTCGGCCGGAAGAACAACGTCTCTCCCCGCGCCAACCCGGTCAGGCTGTCATGGTCTTTCACCACTTCGGCCTCGATCAGCTCACTCTGACCTTCCACCTTCAAGGTCACCCGCGTGGTTGCACCCAACGGCCGAATGTCGCGCACCTCGGCCGCATGGTGCCCTTCGGTCTCGTGCCGCGACAGCGACACCTCGTGCGGGCGAAACAGCACGTGATGCCCTTCGCTCAAGGCCAGGCGGTTGGAGTCACCGAGGAAGTGGTAGACGAAATCGTTGGCCGGCTGATCGTACACTTCACCCGGCGAGCCGATCTGCTCGATCACGCCCTTGTTCATTACCACGATGCGGTCGGCTACTTCCATGGCTTCTTCCTGGTCGTGGGTAACGAACACCGACGTCAGGTTGATATCCTCGTGCAGCCGCGCCAGCCAGCGACGCAGCTCCTTGCGCACCTTGGCATCCAGCGCACCGAATGGCTCGTCCAGCAGCAGCACCTTCGGCTCCACCGCCAGGGCGCGGGCCAGGGCGATACGCTGACGCTGGCCACCGGAAAGCTGCTCGGGGTAGCGGTCGGACAGCCAGTCCAGTTGCACCATGTTCAGCAGCTCATGCACCTTCTCGGCAATCTTGCTCTCGCTCGGGCGCTCGCCCTTGGGCTTCATGCGCAGGCCGAAGGCAACGTTGTCGAACACGCTCATGTGGCGGAACAGCGCGTAGTGCTGGAACACGAACCCGACGTTACGGTCACGCACATCATGGCCGGAAACGTCCTCGCCATGGAACACGATGTTGCCCTGGTCCGGGGTTTCCAGGCCGGCAATGATGCGCAGCAGGGTGGTCTTGCCACAGCCGGACGGGCCGAGCAAAGCCACCAGCTCGCCGCTGTTGATGTCCAGGTTGATAGCGTTCAGGGCCTGGAAGCTGTTGAAGCGCTTGCTGACGTTACGAACTTCGATCGACATGAATCATTCCTCCGCGGCGCTGTGGCGCAGGCGGTTAATACGGTTCTCGCTCCACTGCTTGAGCAGCAGGATGAAGAGCGCCAGGATCAGCAACAGGCTGGCCACGCTGAAGGCCGCGACGTGGTTGTACTCGTTGTAGAGGATCTCCACATGCAGCGGCAAGGTGTTGGTCACGCCACGGATGTGGCCCGACACCACCGACACCGCGCCGAACTCGCCCATGGCCCGCGCGGTACACAGCACCACGCCGTAAATCAGGCCCCATTTGATGTTCGGCAGGGTCACGTGCCAGAACATCTGCCAGCCGTTGGCACCGAGCAGCCGTGCAGCCTCCTCCTCTTGCGTGCCTTGCTCCTGCATCAGCGGGATCAGCTCACGGGCCACGAACGGCACGGTCACGAAAATGGTCGCCAGGACAATGCCCGGCAGGGCGAACACGATCTGGATATCGTGGTCCTGCAGCCACGGCCCGAGCAGGCCTTGCGCGCCGAACATCAGCACGTAGACCAGGCCGGCGATCACGGGGGACACCGAGAACGGCAGGTCGATCAGGGTGACCAGGATGCTCTTGCCACGGAAGGTGTACTTGCTCACGCACCAGGCGGCGCTTACGCCAAATACCAGGTTGAGCGGCACCGAGATAACCACGGCGAGCAGGGTCAGCTTCAGCGCCGACAACGCATCGGGTTCGAATATCGCCTCGAAGAAGGTGCCAAAACCGTTCTTCAGCGCCTGCGATACCACGATCACCAGCGGCAGCAGCAGGAACAGGGCGAACACCAGCCAGCCAAGGCCGATCAGGATACGCCGTGACGTGGCGCTGCCACGGCGGGCGGCGTTGGCTGCGGCACTTGCACTCAGGGATGAACTGGACATGCCGGCCTCCTTCAGGGGGTTTCGATGCGGCGCTGCAGCAGGTTGATCAGCAGCAGCAGGATGAAGGAAACCACCAGCATCAACACGCCGATGGCGGTCGCGCCGGTGTAGTCGTACTGGTCGAGCTTGACCATGATCAGCAGCGGCAGGATCTCGGTCTTCATCGGCATGTTGCCGGCAATGAAGATCACCGAACCATACTCGCCCACGCCACGGGCGAAGGCCAGGGCAAAGCCGGTGAGCCATGCCGGCAGCAGGGCCGGCGCCAGGATGTGGCGGAACACCTGCAGTGGCTTGGCCCCCAGGCAGGCTGCGGCCTCTTCCACTTCACGTGGGATGTCGGCCAGCACCGGCTGCACCGTGCGCACCACGAACGGCAAGGTCACGAAGGTCAGTGCCAGGGTGATGCCCAGCGGGGTGTAGGCGATCTTGAAGCCAAGGTCGGTGGCGAACTGGCCGACCCAGCCCTGCGGCGCGTACAGGGCCGTCAGGGCGATACCGGCAACCGCGGTGGGCAAGGCAAACGGCAGGTCGATCATCGCATCGATGATCTTGCGCCCGGGGAAGGTGTAACGCACCAGCACCCAGGCCAGCAGGGTACCGATCACACCGTTGATGATGGCGGCGAACAGGGCGGTGCCGAAGCTCAGCTTGAGCGCAGCGATCACTCGCGGCGCACTGATGATGTTCCAGAACTGCTCGAAGGTCAGCTGCGAGGCATGGATGAACATGGCCGCCAGCGGTATCAGCACGATCAGGCTGAGGTACACCAAGGTGTAGCCCAGCGTCAGCCCGAAGCCGGGTATGACGGGGGAGATACGACGCGACATAAATATCCCTGGTTGAACGCACTAAGCCCGGAAACAATCCCGGGCCGGTGCAAGCTTTTGAATCCTGGGGCTGCTTGGCAGCCCATTCGCGACACAAGGCCGCTCCCACAGGGGATCATGGTTCCTTGTGGGAGCGGCCTTGTGCCGCGAATGGCCCGCAACGCGGCCCCGCTTTCCTTTGGCCCTTACTGTGCCTGATAGATCTGGTCGAACACACCGCCATCATTGAAGAATTTCGGTTGTGCAGTCTTCCACCCACCAAAGTCCTTGTCGATGGTCACCAGGTCCAGTTTCGGGAACTGCTTGCCGAACTCCGCAGCGACTTTCTCGTCACGCGGGCGGTAGAAGTTCTCGGCGGCAATCTTCTGCCCGGCCGGGCTGTACAGGTGCTTGAGGTATTCGGTGGCAATCTCGGTATTGCCCTTCTTCTCGGCGTTTTTGTCGACCACAGCCACTGGCGGCTCGGCAAGGATCGACAGCGACGGCACGACGATCTCGAACTTGTCGGCACCACCGTCTTCCTTCAGGGCCAGGAAGGCTTCGTTTTCCCAGGCCAGCAACACGTCGCCCTGGCCATTGTTGACGAAGGTGATGGTCGAACCACGGGCGCCGGTATCCAGCACCGGTACATGCTTGAACAACTCCTGCACATAGGCCTTGGCCTTCTCTTCGCTACCGCCGGCCTTCAGGCCGTACGCCCACGCTGCGAGGAAGTTCCAGCGTGCACCGCCGGAGGTTTTCGGGTTCGGAGTGATGACCGACACGTCCTTCTTGATCAGGTCGCCCCAGTCCTTGATGCCTTTCGGGTTGCCCTTGCGCACCAGGAACACGATGGTCGAGGTGTACGGGGTGCTGGCGTCAGGCAGGCGGGTCTGCCAGTTCTCGGGCAGGGTCTTGCCAAGCTTGGCCACTTCGTCGATGTCACCGGCCAGGGCCAGGGTCACCACGTCGGCGCGCAGGCCGTCGATCACCGCACGGGCCTGCTTGCCCGAACCCCCATGGGATTGCTGGATTTTCACCTTGTCACCCGGGTGGGCCTGTTGCCAGTGTTTGATGAACTCGGCGTTGTACTGCTGGTACAGCTCACGGGTCGGGTCATAGGACACGTTGAGCAGTTCGTAGTCCTTGGCGATGGCGGAACCGGCAAAAACAGCACTGGCCACGGCGGCGAGCGCATAACGGCGGATGGACATGGTGAAGCTCCCGATTGGCATTTTTCTAGTTTTGGATGTTGTGGCGCCGATCAGCCGGGCTTGTTGCCGGGCTGTTGCAGGCGGAACTTCTCCTTGCGCTCGATCTGTACGACCTGAGCGTTGTGCACGGTAATCTCCACCGCACCGAAACGCAGGTCGCGCAGGGCGCTCTGGATTTCACGCAAGATGGTGGCTTCGTCCTGACCGTCGATGCTACGCAGAGATGCACTCATGCTCGTTCTCCTTGGAGTGAGGGCGCCGGGCAGAGGTTTGAAGGGGATTTGCGCCTGGCTTGAGGGCAATAGTAGTGAGGCGGGATTATTCTTAAAAATACTGTTTAAGAATTTTTATATAACCATTTAAAAGCACACGCCCCTTGTAGGAGCGGGTTTACCCGCGAATACGGTGGTCGATGCACCATCGCATTCGCGGGTAAACCCGCTCCTACAAGGGGCCATATGGGCCTTCAGGAGTGTTTCTGCGGCTCGCGGATCTTGTACCAGGCCACATACAGCGCCGGCAGGAACAGCAGCGTCAGCAAGGTCGCCACGATGATCCCGCCAATCATGGCGTAGGCCATGGGGCCCCAGAACACCTCGCGTGCAATCGGGATCATGCCCAGGCTCGCCGCCGCCGCGGTCAGCAGGATCGGCCGGCGCCGGTGGTTGGTGGCCTCCACCACCGCATCCCACGGCGACAAGCCCTGGGCTTCGAACTCGTCTATCTGGGTCACCAGAATCACCGAGTTACGAATGATGATACCCGCCAGCGCGAGGATGCCGAGGATCGCCACAAAGCCCATCGGCGTACCCGTAGGCACCAGCGCCAGCACCACCCCGATCAGCCCCAGCGGCGCCACGCTGACCACCAGAAACAGCTTCTGCACGCTGTGCAGCTGGATCATCAGGAAGGTCGCCATCAGGAACAGCATCAGCGGAATAACCTTGCGGATCGGCCCTTGCGCCTTGGCACTCTCCTCCACCGTACCGCCGGTAGCCACTTCGAAGCCTACCGGCAACTTGCTGGCGAATTCGTCGATCTTCGGCTTCAGCTGGGCCACCAGGTCAGTGGGCTGGATCTCGCCATTGACCGAGGCCTTGATGGTGATGGTCGGCTTGCGGTCGCGGCGCCACACCAGCGGCTGTTCCAGTTCGTAGCGCACGGTGGCGAACGACAGCAGCGGGATCGACGTGCCGTTAGGGGTGAGAATTTGCAGGTTCTGCAGGGTATCAGGCGAGCCACGCTCGCTGTCTTCGGCGCGCGCGACCACATCGACCAGGTAGATGTTGTCGTTGACCTGGGTGATCTGCACGCCACTGACGATGCTGTTCATCACATTGGCAACATCTTCGGACGACAGCCCCAGCTGGCGTGCCTTGTCCTGGGCAATTTCCACGCGCAGCACCTTACCCGGCTCGTTCCAGTCGTAGATCATCTCGCCGATGTGCTCGTTCTGGTCGAGCAAGGTGGCCAGCTCGATGGCGTGTTTGCGCACCTGGTCGATGTCGGCACCGCTGACCCGGTACTGGATCGGCCGGCCTACCGGCGGGCCCATCTCCAGCGATTGCACGTTGGTGCCGACGCCGACGAACTCTTCGTGCAGGATCTTCCGCAGGCGGTCCATCATGGCCTCACGCTCTTCGAAGCCCTTGCTGACAATCACCAGCTGCGCGTAGTAAGGGTTCTGCAACTGCTGATCGAGGGGCAGGTAGAAGCGGATCGCGCCCTGGCCGATGTAGGTACTCCAGTGCACCAGGTCCGGGTCGTCCTTGATCCGTGCCTCGAAGCGGTCGACCACCTTGCGCGTCTCCTCGATCGAGGCGTTCTGCGGCAGGTTGAGGTCGACGAGAATTTCCGGGCGGTCCGAGGACGGGAAAAACTGGTTCTGCACAAAACGCATGCAGAAGATCGCCAGGGCAAACAGCACCACGGTGCCGATGATGGTCAACCAGCGGTTGCGCATGCACCACAGCAACCCGCCTTCAAATGCCCGCCCGACCCGGCCAGGCTCAGCCTCGTGAGCCTTGAGCTTGTCGCCTTTGAGAATATGCACGCCAAGCACCGGCGCGAAGAACACAGCCACCACCCACGACACGATCAGGGCCACGGCAATCACCGCGAACAGGGTGAAGGTGTATTCACCCGCAGAGCTGGCGTTGAGGCCGATAGGCACGAACCCGGCCACGGTCACCAAGGTGCCGGTAAGCATGGGGAAGGCTGTGGAGGTGTAGGCGAACGTCGCCGCCTGCTCCTTGCTTTCACCCATTTCCAGCCGCGTGACCATCACCTCCACGGTAATCATCGCATCGTCCACCAGCAGGCCTAGTGCAATGATCAGCGCACCCAGCGAAATCCGCTGCATGGTGATGCCGCTGTACTCCATGAACACGAACACCATGGCCAGCACCAGTGGGATCGAGCAAGCCACCACCAGCCCGGCGCGCACGCCAAGACTGACAAAGCTCACGGCCAGCACGATCACCACCGCCTCGAACAGCGCGCTGGTGAAACCGCCGACCGCCTGCTTGACCACCACGGCCTGGTCAGAAACGGTGTGTACACCGACACCCACCGGCAGGTCCTGGACCACCTGGTCCATGCGCTTTTTCAACGCCGCACCGAACACCTGGATGTTGCCGCCGGCCTTCATGCCGATGGCGAGGCCAATGGCTGTCTGGCCGTTGTAACGGAACATTGGCGAAGGCGGGTCGACGTAGCCGCGCTCGATGTCGGCGATATCAGCCAGGCGGAAGAAGCGGTCGTTGATCCTCAAGTTGACGGTTTGCAGGTCTTTTTCCGAGGCAAACTGCCCGGACGTACGCACCGAGATACGCTCCGGGCCGGCCTCGATCATGCCGGCCGGCGTTACCGCGTTCTGCGCTTGAAGTGCCTGCATCACCTGGCGCTGGTCAATGCCCAGGGCTGCCAGCTTGCGGGTGGAGAAGTTCAGGTACAGCACTTCGTCCTGGGTGCCGACCAGCTCGATCTTGCCGATGTTGGGTACATCGCGGACCTCGGCCCGTGCCTGTTCCACGTAGTCCCGCAGTTGGCGCAGGGTCAGGCCGTCAGCGGTAAAGGCATAGATCGAGCCGAATACATCACCGAATTCGTCGTTGAAGCCCGGCCCCTGGATACCGGCGGGAAATTCGCCACGAATATCCTGGATTTTCTTGCGCACCTGGTACCAGATATCCGGAATGTCCTTGGCCTTGGTGGTATCGCGAAGGTACACGTAGACCGTGGATTCGCCGGGGCGGGTGTAGCTTTTGGTGTAGTCGAGCGAGTCGAGTTCTTCGAGCTTCTTCTCGATGCGGTCGGTAACCTGGTACAGGGTTTCGTCCTGGGTCGCACCGGGCCACCGGGTCTGGATGACCATGGTCTTGATGGTGAACGACGGGTCTTCCTCGCGGCCCAGGTTGAAGTAGGAAAAAATCCCCATCAACAGGCTAACGAACATCAGGTACCAGACGAACGATTGATGCTTGAGTGCCCATTCGGACAGGTTGAAGCTTCCTTTCATTGCGCATCCTCGTCGAAGGTGACCTTCTGGCCAGGCTTGAGGCTGTTGACGCCGGCGGTGACCACACGCTCACCGGGCTGCACACCGGCGCTCAGCACGATGCTGTCAGCGGTGCGGTCGATCAGCGCCACGTCACGGGTGGCCACGGTCTTGTTCTGCGTATCGATCACCCACACCTGGGTCTTGCCATCGCGCTCGAGCAAGGCACTCAAGGGCAGTTCGCTGCGCGGGGACACTTCCGAGCTAAGGGTCACACTGATGGCGGTGCCGAGGTGAAAGGCCGCCGGTGTGCTGGCCAGGGTCAGGCGAGCGCGGCGGGTACGGGTGGTGGCATCGGCCTGGGGCTCCAGTTCACGCAGGCTGGCCGTGGTGTTGATGGTCGGGTCCAGTTGCGAGGCAACGGTGAAGGTCAGGCCTTTGCTCAACTGCTCGGCCAGGCCGATCGGCAGGTCGATTACCGCCTCCTTCACGTCCGGGCGGGCCAGGGTCACCACGGCTTGCCCGGCGGTAACGGTTTGCCCGGCTTCGGCCTGCCACGCGGTAATCACGGCAGCGTGGTCTGCACGCAGGGTGCTGTAGTCGAGCTGGTCACGGGCCTGGCTGACGGCGGAGCGCGCCTGCTCCAACGCCGCACTGGTGGTTTTCAGGTTGGTCTGGGCGATATCCAGCTGTGCCTGGGCGCCAACCCCACGGTCATACAACTGCTGCTGGCGACGGGCATCGGCCTGGGCGTTGATCCACTGTGCCTGCACCTTGGCCAGATCGCCTTCGGCGGCGCGCAGCTGGTTCTGCTGGTCGGTCGGGTCCAGGGTGGCCAAGGTGTCGCCCGGCTTCACCTGGGCGCCCACGTCCAGCCACCGCCGGGCAATGCGCCCGGAAACCCGGAAGCCCAAGGTGCTTTCGAAGCGCGCCTGGATACTGCCGGCGAAGCGGCCCAGCTGCGACTGCACCTGAGGTTCGACCTTGACCGACAGCACGGGCCGGATCGCCTCGGGTGCCTCTTCTTCGCTACTGCAACCGACCAGCAGCACAGCGGCCGAGAGCATCAGCAACAGACGCTTCATAGCTCACCCCCTGGGCCCTTGGCATCGACCTTCTGTACCTGCATGCCGGGGTGCAGCAACTGGCCGCCGTTGACCACTACGGTCTCGCCGCCTTTCAGGCCGCTGGCGACCACGATCTTGCCGGTGAGGTAACGGCGGATTTCGACCTTGCGCAGTTCCACCTTGTCGCCCTCGCCCACCACCCACACGGCAGGCTCATGCAAGGCCTTGGTCAGTGCCGACCATGGCAGCTCGATGCTGGGCCGGCCCTGGGCGTTGGTGGTGGCAGTAACCGGTGCCCCCAACTGCATCCCGGGCGGCACGTCCTTGAGCCCTACCTTGACCTGCACGGTGCCGCTTTGCGCCGATACGGTGGGGGTGATTTCACGTACGAAGCCATGGGCCTGGACCTTGGGATCGTCCAGCAGGCTCACGACTACCCCGGCATCGCTGGGCGGCGCCACCAGCAGCGACTCGTAGACGTTGAACACCGCATCGCGGTCGCCATCGACGGCCAGGCTAAAGATCGGCATGGTCGCCTGCACCACCTGGCCAACCTCGGCCTGACGCTCGGTGATCACCCCGGCGGCCTCGGAGACCAGTGCGGTGTAGCTGAGTTGCTCGTTGGCATTGGCCAGTTGCGCCTGGGCGGCCTTGAGTGCGCTCTGATTGCTGCGCAGCGCGGCCTCGGCAGCATCGTACTCGCTCTGGCTGGTGTAGCCCTTGGGCAGCAGTTTTTGCTGGCGCACGAAGGCCGCACTGGTCTGGGTGACCCGCGCCTGCGCGGCGAATACCTCGGCCTTGGCCGAGTCGACATTGTTCTGCAGGTCTTTCGGGTCAAGCCGGGCGAGCACCTGGTTGGCCTTGACGTGATCGCCCACGTCGACGCTACGCGAAATGATCTTGCCGCCGACGCGGAATGACAAATCGGTCTGCACCCGCGCCTGCACGTCGCCGGTCAAAGTGACCCTGGCAGCGAAATCGGTGGGTTGTACCTGCTGCACACCCACCCGAGGCAGTGTCTCGGGGACCTCTTCCTTGCTACAGCCGGTGAGCATGTACAACAGCCCCAGGCAGACGACCGACAGCGGACGCATCAACGCCATGCTGGCTCCTTGCTTGTGCACAAATGATTTGTGGGATGCGACTGTGAGCGTAGTTCAGGGTTCGATAAACATCACTGGCGGGGGATCATTCCGACATTTTCACAGCCGGTGCGGGCCTCGCACAAATGAATCGTGGGATGCGAGGGAAAGCGTCGATCAGGGTTCATTGAACGTCATGAACCTGAATGCTTTTAGCCGCATCCAAGCAGCAGGAAAAGCGCAGCTAATTCACAAAAGCACTCGCTGAGACCTGATATTTCTAATAGTTGCCAAACGGCCAGAAAAGTAGAGAGTCAACCTGTAAAGGAGGACCTAAAAATGACGAAGCTGAGCGATACCAATCGAAACCATACATTCACCCCCTACGGGCACTCAAAGACGCCCCGTAACCCTACCAACTCTTTACAGTTTCACGGCGAATTTCTACACAGCACAGTGGGCTTATACTTTCTTGGTCTTGGCGCCCGAACATACAACCCCAGAATTTTTCGTTTCCACTCCAGCGATAGCTTGAGTCCTTTTTCGCTTGGCGGTATCAACTCATATACCTATTGCTTAAGTGACCCCATAAATCTATCCGACCCAACAGGCCGCTCACCCCTATTACTTCGCCCCAAGACAATAACACTCGATACAAACTGGACATTGAAATCCAGACCTGACTATGTGCAAAAACAGCTTCGCTGGGGAAACTCGAGCGCTAAAATCTTCAATTCAGATGAGAGCCCAGCTACGCTATCAACTACGCCACCATCCAAACAACAACTCCATGAATCTTCACATAGCATACTACCCTCACGACGAGCTCCCGAATACATTAACGTAGCCCCTCAAGCAATCGCTAGGCTTCCTGACAGCACTCGCATTTCTTTAAGAGGTTATATTCGCACTGCAAATCAGCACAACGACTTCAAAGCTCAGAACGTTCGGCACCTTCCTTCAGATTCGCCAATAGTCAAGGATTTCATTCAAAATTTCGGTGAAGCCAGGCGCCTACGCACTGCCTTGAAAGAAATCTACAGAACCACTTTCGATGAATTTGAACGTAATTTGCTGTCTACCGTTCTCCGCGTCAGGCTGTGAAGCGTACTCAAAGATAGCCCTGCGGCTAAAGGAAAGTAGTATCTCGTCGCCAGTACTCGCAACGCAGCGACGTGAGTTCATGAAAGTCATACACCTTCAGGGCCTCTTCGCGGGCACGCCCGCTCCCACAGAGAGAGCGCACTATCTGAGACTTGCGCGGTACCTGTGGGAGCGGGCGAGCCCGCGAAGAGGCCTCCACAGCCATGCATCAGTATCTGCCATATCCAGAAACCATCAGGCATCGGCCATCCCCGCTCCAACCGCTACCTTTCACAGGGAGGTTCACATTCAAGGAAGATCAAAATGCCGTTAGCCGAATCCCACCGATTGCGCCGTGGGCGCTTCTCCGAGCCTGGCAGGCTCTACATGCTGACCGCCATCACGCATCAACGCAAACCACTGTTCCGCGACTTCCACCATGCCCGCCTGGTGGTCAAACACCTTCGGGTCTCAGATGACATTCAGGACTGCCGATCGTTGGCCTGGGTAGTGATGCCGGACCATCTGCATTGGCTGATTGAGCTGAAAGAAGTGACATTGGGAACGTTGATGCGCAAGTTCAAATCACGCACAGCGATTGCCTTGCGCAAGGCCGGTGTCGGGCACAAGCCGATATGGCAACCGGGTTACCAGGACCATGCGCTGCGGCGGGAAGAGTGTGTGGTTCATGTAGCCCGGTACATTGTTGCCAATCCCTTGAGGGCTGGATTGGTCAGAAGTATCAGGGACTATCCACATTGGGATGCGGTATGGCTTTGAATCGGTGCTGGAGCCTTCGCGGGCATGCCCGCTCCCACAGGGCTCAGCGCAACCCTGAAGGCTGTGAGGTCCCTGTGGGAGCGGGCGTACCCGCGAAAGGGCCAGGTCAGGCCGACGCAGCCACCTGCGCCGGGCGCTTGACCTGCGGCTGCGAAGCGTTGGCTGCAGCACCCTCTTCGATCGCCTGCTGAATCGCCTTGCGACGACGCTCTTCGGCCTGGCGGCTGAAGTACCAGACGAAGAAGGTCACCAGCGATACCGACAGCAAGATCAGGCTGGCCACGGCGTTGATCTCCGGTTTCACACCCAGACGCACCGCCGAGAACACTTCCATCGGCAAGGTGGTCGAGCCAGGCCCGGAGACGAAGCTGGCCAATACCAGGTCGTCCAGCGACAGGGCAAACGACATCATGCCGCCCGCCGCCAGCGATGGCGCGATCATCGGGATGGTGATCAGGAAGAACACCTTCCACGGCTTGGCACCCAGGTCCATCGCCGCTTCCTCGATCGACAGGTCCAGCTCACGCAGGCGAGCCGACACCACCACCGCCACATACGCCGCACAGAACGTTGTATGGGCGATCCAGATGGTGACGATACCCCGCTCCTGCGGCCAGCCGATCATCTGCGCCATGGCCACGAACAGCAGCAACAGCGACAGACCGGTGATCACTTCGGGCATTACCAGCGGCGCAGTGACCAGGCCACCGAACAGCGTGCGGCCCTTGAAGCGGGTGACCCGGGTCAGCACGAAGGCCGCCAGGGTACCCAGCGCCACTGCCGCCACCGCCGTGTAGCAAGCGATTTCCAGCGAGCGCATCACCGAACCCATCAGCTGGGAGTTGTCGAGCAGGCCGACGTACCATTTGATCGACCAGCCGCCCCACACCGTCACCAGTTTGGAGGCGTTGAACGAGTAGATCACCAGGATCAGCATCGGCAGGTAGATGAACAGCAAGCCGAGCACCAGCATCAGCTTGGAGAAACTGAAGCGTTTCATGCGCGGCCCTCCATCTCTTTGGCCTGGCTACGGTTGAACAGCAGGATCGGCACGATCAGGATCGCCAGCATCACCACCGCCAGGGCGGATGCCACCGGCCAGTCACGGTTGTTGAAGAACTCCTGCCACAGCACTTTACCGATCATCAGGGTTTCCGGGCCACCCAGCAGTTCCGGGATCACGAACTCGCCCACCACCGGGATGAACACCAGCATGCAGCCGGCGATGATGCCGTTCTTCGACAACGGTACCGTGATCTTCCAGAAGCTGTTGAAGGTGCTCGAACCCAGGTCGGAGGCAGCTTCGAGCAGGCTCGGATCATGCTTAACCAGGTTGGCGAACAGCGGCAGGATCATGAACGGCAGGTACGAATAGACCACGCCGATGTACACCGCCAGGTTGGTGTTGAGGATCTGCAACGGCTGGTCGATCAAGCCGGTCCACAGGAGGAAACCGTTGAGCAGGCCGTTGTTGCTGAGAATACCCATCCAGGCATAGACGCGGATCAGGATCGCGGTCCAGGTTGGCATCATGATCAGCAACAGCAGGACCGTCTGGGTCTCCTTCTTGGCGTTGGCAATGGCGTAGGCCATCGGGAAGCCGATCAGCAGGCACAGCAGGGTGCTGAAGAACGCCATCTTCAGCGAACCCAGATAGGCCGAGAGGTACAGCTCATCCTCGGTCAACAGCCCGTAGTTGGCCAGGTTGAGGACCAGCTGGATCTTGTCTTCGACGTAGGTGTAGATCTCGGTATACGGCGGAATTGCCACGTCAGCTTCGGCAAAACTGATCTTCAGGACGATGAAGAACGGCAGCATGAAGAACAGGAACAGCCAGATGAACGGCACGCCGATCACCAAGTGCCGCCCCTCCGGGACCAGACGCTGGAAGGCTCGCTTGAGCTTGCGCAGTTTCATGACCGCAGTACCACGCCGCTGTCGTCTTCCCACCATACGTACACTTCATCGCCCCAGGTAGGACGGGTACCTTGGCGCTCGGCGTTGGCAACGAACGACTGGACGACCTTGCCGCTCGGCAGTTCCACATAGAACACCGAGTGGCCGCCCAGGTAGGCGATGTCGTGGATCTTGCCGCGCGACCAGTTGTGCTCGCAGGTTGGCTGCTGGGTGGTGACCAGCATCTTTTCCGGGCGCAGGGCGTAGGTGATGTGCTTGTCTTCCACCGAGGTGGTGATGCCGTGGCCCACGTAGATCTTGCGCTCCAGCTCCGGGCTGGCAATGATCGCGTAGCCTTCGGCGTCGTCGACCACGTCACCTTCGAACAGGTTGACGTTACCGATGAACTCGCACACCAGGCGGCTGGTAGGTGTCTCGTAGATGTCCACTGGCGAGCCGATCTGGGCGATCCAGCCCAGGTGCATGATGGCGATGCGCTGGGCCATGGTCATGGCCTCTTCCTGGTCGTGGGTCACCATCACGCAGGTTACACCCACGCGCTCGATGATCTCGACCAGCTCCAGCTGCATCTGCGAACGCAGTTTCTTGTCCAGTGCACCCATCGGCTCGTCGAGCAGCAGCAGTTTGGGGCGCTTGGCCAGCGAGCGGGCCAACGCCACACGCTGACGCTGGCCGCCCGACAACTGGTGCGGCTTGCGCTTGGCGTACTGGGTCATGTGCACCAGCTTGAGCATCTCGGCCACGCGGGCATCGATCTCGGCCTTGGGCATCTTGTCCTGCTGCAGGCCGAAGGCGATGTTCTGCGCCACGGTCATGTGCGGGAACAGTGCGTAGGACTGGAACATCATGTTGATCGGCCGCTCGTAGGGCGGCATGTCGGTGATGTCGACGCCATCGAGGAAGATCCGCCCTTCGGACGGGCGCTCGAAGCCGGCCAGCATGCGCAGCAAGGTGGACTTGCCGGAACCGGAGCCGCCCAGCAGGGCGAAGATCTCACCCTTGCGGATTTCCAGGGACACATCGTCCACGGCTACCGTTTCGTCGAACTTTTTCGTGACCCGGTCGATCTTGACCAGCACCTGCTTGGGTTGCTGGCCACCCTCGAGGGCTTTTTTATAGGCACCGGAGGCAACTGCCATGAGTGAAACTCCCAACAAGATTTTTGTGCCCGCGTGGCCAGTTCTACGGCGCCGTCGCGGGTCTGGATTTTTTACTTGCCCGACTTGACCTTGGTCCAGCTGCGGGTCATCAGCCGTTGCACCTTGGGTGGCAACTCTGAGTTCACGAACATCTTGTCCAGTACTTCCTGCGGTGGGTAAACCGCGGCGTCAGTCCTTACGGCCTGGTCCATCAGGGCGCCAGCCTTGGGGTTCGGGTTGGCGTAACCGACGTAATCACTGACCTGGGCGATAACCTCAGGTTTCAGCAAATAGTTGATGAAGGCATGCGCCTCTTTGACGTTCTTGGCGTCCTTGGGGATCGCCAGCACGTCGAACCAGAGGTTGCCGCCTTCCTTGGGAATGGCGTAGGCCAGGTTCACACCCTTCTTCGCTTCTTCAGCGCGGGCCTTGGCCTGGAATACATCACCCGAGAAACCTGCCGCGACGCAGATGTCGCCATTGGCCAGGTCGGTGATGTACTTGGACGAGTGGAAGTAGGTCACGTACGGGCGCACCGCCAGCAGCTTCTGCTCGGCCTTGGCGTAATCCTTGGGGTCGGTGCTGTTCGGGTTGAGGCCCATGTAGTTGAGCACCGCTGGCAGCATTTCGTCCGCCGAGTCGAGGAAGGCCACACCGCACTTGGAGAGCTTCTTCATGTTTTCGGGTTCGAACAGCACGGCCCAGGAGTCGATGGTGTCCACGCCCAGCGCGGCCTTGACCTTGTCGACGTTGTAACCGATGCCGTTGGTACCCCACAGGTAAGGCACCGCGTACTGGTTGCCCGGGTCGTTCTTTTCCAGGCGCTTCATCAACGCCGGGTCGAGATTGGAATAGTTGGGCAGCAGGTTCTTGTCGAGCTTCTGGAAGGCGCCCGCCTTGATCTGCTTGCCGAGGAAATGGTTGGACGGCACCACCACGTCATAGCCGGTGTTACCGGCCAGCAGCTTGCCTTCCAGGGTTTCGTTGGAGTCGAACACGTCTTGCACAGGCTTGATGCCCGTGGCTTTCTCGAAGTCCGCGAGTGTGGTCGGGCCGATGTAGTCGGACCAGTTATAGAAGTGCACCGTCGGCGCCGCTTGGACGCTGCATGCCAGCGTCAGGCCCGCGCCAGCCATCAAGGCCTTGCGGAATACAGAAATAGACAAGTGGGGGTCCTCACAATCAGTGCCTGGGTAGCGACAATGCTGCCGCACACGCAAAACCGGCGCGCAACTTAACTTCGCAGCTTCGATGCCGCAATCATCAATTACCTTTCAATGGCTCTGGGCCGAAAAACCCGGCCCAGAGCTGTCGCATCGGGCTTACTTGCCCGACTTGATCTTCGTCCAGCTGCGGGTGATCACTCGCTGCACAGAAGCGTCAGGCGCAGCGATCGCGTACAGCTGCTTCTTCACTTCGGCAGGCGGGTAGATGCTTGGGTCGCTGGTGATGTCTTTGTCCACGAACGGGGTGGCAGCAGCGTTACCGTTCGGGAAGCGTACGGCGTTGGTGATTTCAGCCATGATTTCCGGCTGCATCAGGAAGTTCATGAACTGGTAGGCAGCGTCTTTATGTTCGGCATCTTTCGGGATGGCGACCATGTCGTAGAAAGTACCGGCACCTTCCTTCGGAATGACGTAGTCCACTTTGACCTTGTCGCCCGCTTCATGGGCACGGGCCTTGGACTGCTCCAGGTCACCCGAGTAACCGACGGCTACACAGATGTTGCCGTTGGCCATGTCGCCGATGTACTTGGACGAGTGGAAGTAGGTGATCGAAGGACGGATCTTGAGGAACAGGTCCTCGGCGGCCTTCAGGTCTTCTTTCTTGGTGCTGTCGGTCGGTTTGCCGAGGTAGTGCAGCGCAGCCGGGAGCATTTCGGTCGGGGCGTCGAGGAAGCTCACGCCGCAGCTCTTGAGCTTGGCGATGTTCTCAGGCTTGAACACCACGTCCCACGAATCGATCTTGTCCACGCCCAGCGCAGCCTTGACCTTCTCCGGGTTGTAGCCGATGCCGATCGAGCCCCACATATAAGGGAAGGCATGCTTGTTGTCCTTGTCGCTGGCATCGCCAACGGCCTTGAGCAGGTCAGGATCGAGGTTCTTCCAGTTCGGCAGCTTGGAACGGTCCAGCTCCTCGTACACGCCCGCCTTGATCTGCTTGGCCAGGAAATTGTTCGAAGGCACGACGATGTCATAGCCCGACTTGCCTGCCAGCAGCTTGGCTTCCAGGGTTTCGTTGCTGTCGAAGACGTCGTACTTGACCTTGATCCCCGTCTGCTTCTCGAACTTGGCGATGGTGTCCGGAGCGATGTAGTCCGACCAGTTATAGACGTTCAACACTTTGTCTTCAGCCTGAACAGCGGAGGCCATGGCACCCATCAGGGCGGCGGCCAGCAACGTCTTGCCCATTTTATTCATGCGTAATGCTCCAGAATTTTTATTTAGCAACTGTCCAGCAGCCAGAACCCACGGTGCAGAGCGCGCGGCGACTGAAACAGTCGCTAGTCTGGCAAGTTACAAGGCCCTGTATCAAGGAAAGCAGGGCCATGTAACGACTTAATGTCACAACGCTAGCCTAGCAAACGCTTATTGAATCGCCTCAAGGGTCAGGTCCAGGCACTTGCGCGCCTTTTCCACCAGTTCGTCGATCTCCGCATGGCTGATTACCAGCGGCGGCGCGATGATCATGGTGTCACCCACCGCACGCATGATCAGGCCGTTCTCGAAGCAGAAGGTGCGACAGATCATGCCAACGCCCTTGCCCTCGTAACGGCTGCGGGTGGCCTTGTCCTTGACCAGCTCGATCGCACCCAGCATGCCCAGGCCGCGCACTTCACCCACCAGTGGATGGTCCTGCAGCTCGCGCAAACGCTTTTGCAAATACGGTGCCGCTTCCGTGCGCGCCTTCTCGACAATTTTCTCGTCACGCAGAATGCGCAGGTTTTCCAGGCCCACCGCGGCCGCCACCGGGTGGCCGGAGTAGGTGAAACCGTGGTTGAAGTCGCCGCCTTCGCTGATCACCTTGGCCACGGTGTCACGCACGATCACACCGCCCATGGGGATGTAACCGGAGGTCAGGCCTTTCGCGATGGTCATCAGGTCGGGCTTGAGGTCGTAGTAGTCCGAGCCGAACCACTCGCCGGTACGGCCGAAGCCGCAGATCACCTCGTCGGCGACGAACAGGATGTCGTACCTGGCGAGGATCTCCTTCACCTTCGGCCAGTAGGTTTCCGGCGGGATGATCACGCCACCAGCGCCCTGGATCGGCTCGGCGATGAAGGCAGCGACGTTGTCTTCGCCGACTTCGAGGATCTTCTTCTCCAACTGCTCGGCGGCCCAGACACCGAATTCGTCAGGGGTCATGTCGCCACCCTCGCCGAACCAGTACGGCTGAGGGATGTGTACGATGCCCGGAATCGGCAGGCCACCCTGCTCGTGCATGCCGCTCATGCCGCCCAGGCAAGCACCGGCGAAGGTGGAGCCGTGGTAACCGTTGATGCGGCCGATGATGGTCTGCTTGTGCGGTTTGCCCTTCAGCGCCCAGTAGTGACGCACCATGCGCAGCACAGTGTCGTTGCCTTCGGAGCCGGAGCCGGTGAAGAACACATGGGTCATACCTTTCGGCGCCACGTCGGTGATCGCCTTGGCCAGCTCGAGCGCAGGCGGGTGAGCGGTCTGGAAGAACAGGTTGTAGTACGGCAGCTCGCGCATCTGTTTTTCCGCCGCCTGCACCAGCTCTTCACGTCCGTAGCCGACCGCCACGCACCATAGACCGGCCATGCCGTCGAGGATCTTGTGCCCCTCGCTATCCCACAAATGCACACCCTGGGCCTTGGTGATGATGCGCGGCCCCTTCTCCTTCAGCTGCTTGTAGTCACTGAAAGGTGCGAGGTGATGCTCCCCGCTCAGGGTTTGCCATTCACGGGTTTGCGGGTTGTTGACGCTCATGTGCTTCTCCGTTATTGGACCGCCGCGCTCCTGCGGCACCAGGGTTGATCAGACAGCGAACAGCAGGAACTCACGCTCCCACGAACTGATGACACGCTTGAAGTTTTCGTGCTCGGCGCGCTTGGTAGCGACATACCCGGTGATGAATTTCTTGCCCAGGTACTGCACCAGCGCACGGCTGTTTTCCATGCGTTCCAAGGCGTCTTCGATGGTCAGGGGCAGGCGCAGGTTGCGGCGTTCGTAACCACGGCCCTGCACTGGCGCGCTGGCCTCGATACCTTCGACCATGCCGATGTAGCCACACAGCAGGCTGGCGGCGATGGCAAGGTACGGGTTGGCGTCGGCGCCCGGCAGGCGGTTTTCGACGCGCCGGCTTTGCGGGCCGGCATCCGGTACACGCAGGCCGACGGTGCGGTTTTCTTCGCCCCACTCCACGTTCACCGGCGCCGAAGTGTCGGGCAGGAAGCGGCGGAACGAGTTGACGTTGGGAGCGAACAGCGGCAGCGCCTCGGGGATGAACTTCTGCAGGCCGCCAATATGGTTGAGGAACAGCGCGCTCATGCTGCCGTCTTCATTGCTGAAGATGTTCTTGCCGGTGGCCACGTCGACCACACTCTGGTGCAGGTGCATGGCACTGCCCGGCTCGCCGGTCATCGGTTTGGCCATGAAGGTGGCAGCCACGTTGTGCTTGAGCGCCGCCTCGCGCATGGTGCGCTTGAACACCAGGATCTGGTCGGCCAGGTGCAGGGCGTCGCCGTGACGGAAGTTGATTTCCATCTGCGCCGTGCCGTCTTCGTGGATCAGCGTGTCGAGGTCCAGCTGCTGCAGCTCGCACCAGTCGTAGACGTCTTCGAACAGCGGGTCGAATTCGTTGGCAGCTTCGATCGAGAACGACTGACGACCGGTTTCCGGGCGACCGGAACGGCCTACCGGGGGCTGCAGCGGAAAGTCCGGGTCTTCGCTGCGCTTGGTCAGGTAGAACTCCATCTCGGGGGCGACGATCGGCTGCCAGCCCTTGTCAGCGTATAGCTTGAGCACTTTCTTCAGCACGTTGCGCGGCGACAGTTCGACCGGGTTGCCCTTCTTGTCGTAGGTGTCGTGGATGACCTGTGCGGTCGGCTCGATGGCCCACGGCACGAGGAACACGGCGTTCTCGTCAGGGCGGCAGATCATGTCGATGTCTGCCGGGTCGAGCAGTTCGTAATAGATGTCGTCGTCGACGTAGTCGCCGGTCACGGTCTGCAGCAGCACGCTCTCGGGCAGCCGCATGCCTTTTTCAGCGATGAATTTGTTGGTTGGCGAAATCTTGCCGCGTGTGATGCCGGTCAGGTCGCTGATCATGCATTCGACTTCGGTGATCTTGTGCTCTTTCAACCAATCGGTGAGCTGGTCGAGGTTGTTACTCATAAATACCTCAGGAGGTAAGGTGGTCCGCGACTTGATTCTGGATGGAGTCGATTGCTAAAGCAAAAACCCACGCGCAGAGCCACAGTGGATACACTGAAATCAGCTGTGTCCGTAATGAGTTCAAAAGGCAGGAAGGTGAAGCGAAAGGCGGCAAGCCGCTGCGAGGACCGGTCCGGGAACGCGAAACGTCAATTATTGCGGCCAGGGCGACCACGCCATTGACGAAGCTTGCAAAAACGACGGATGTACCCGATGGCACTGCGCAGGCAATGCTTTCAGGTCGCGGCAAGCGGACCATGTGACCCTCGTATTATTGTGTTTTGGGTTGAAACCGAGCTTAGCCTTGTTCATTTTTTTACACAACACCTCCGTAAAAAATAAAACACGGCGCACCGGAGATAGCCCTTTACCCGGGAAATAGCGGATAATGGATTGCCCCGATATGCAGCAAATCTGCCGTAGATGTGCCATTTCAGGGCATCATGGGGTCGGCTTGACATCAGTATCTCTTTTCGATTGACTGGTCTTGCAAGCCCCCCTTGATTGATATTTTTAACAACAAAGGTGTTGCATCATGTCGGTACCCCCGCGTGCCGTTCAGCTTAACGAAGCGAACGCGTTCCTTAAGGAACATCCTGAGGTTCTCTACGTTGACCTTCTGATTGCAGATATGAATGGTGTGGTGCGTGGCAAGCGCATAGAGCGCACCAGCCTCCACAAGGTTTACGAGAAAGGCATCAATCTGCCGGCCTCCCTCTTTGCCCTGGACATCAACGGTTCCACCGTCGAAAGCACCGGGCTGGGCCTGGACATCGGCGATGCTGACCGCATCTGCTATCCAATCCCCGACACGCTCTGTAACGAGCCATGGCAAAAGCGCCCCACCGCCCAGCTGCTGATGACCATGCACGAGCTGGAAGGCGAGCCCTTCTTCGCCGACCCGCGCGAAGTGCTGCGTCAGGTGGTGACCAAGTTCGACGAACTGGGCCTGACTATCTGCGCCGCATTCGAGCTGGAGTTCTACCTGATCGACCAGGAGAACGTGAACGGCCGCCCGCAGCCACCACGCTCGCCAATTTCGGGCAAACGCCCGCAGTCGACCCAGGTGTACCTGATCGACGACCTCGACGAATATGCCGACTGCCTGCAGGACATCCTCGAAGGCGCGAAAGAACAAGGCATTCCGGCCGACGCCATCGTCAAGGAAAGCGCCCCGGCGCAGTTCGAAGTCAACCTGCACCACGTGGCCGACCCGCTCAAGGCCTGCGACTACGCGGTACTGCTCAAGCGGTTGATCAAGAACATCGCCTACGACCATGAAATGGACACCACCTTCATGGCCAAGCCCTACCCGGGCCAGGCAGGCAACGGCCTGCACGTGCACATTTCCGTGCTGGACAAAGATGGCAACAACATCTTCACCAGCGAGGATCCCGAGCAGAACGCCGCGCTACGTCACGCTGTCGGCGGTGTGCTCGAGACCCTGCCCGCGTCCATGGCCTTCCTTTGCCCGAACGTCAACTCGTACCGCCGCTTTGGCGCGCAGTTCTACGTGCCGAACGCGCCAAGCTGGGGCCTGGACAACCGCACCGTAGCGCTGCGCGTACCGACCGGCTCGGCCGATGCCGTGCGCATCGAGCACCGCGTCGCTGGTGCCGACGCCAACCCGTACCTGATGATGGCTGCCGTACTGGCTGGCGTGCACCATGGCCTGACCAACAAGATCGAGCCAGGCGCGCCGATCGAAGGCAACTCGTACGAGCAGCTGGAGCAGAGCCTGCCGAACAACCTGCGCGATGCCCTGCGCGAGCTGGACGACAGCGAGATCCTGAACAAGTACATCGATCCGAAGTACATCGACATCTTTGTCGCGTGCAAGGAAAGCGAGCTGGAAGAGTTCGAGCACTCGATCTCCGACCTCGAGTACAACTGGTACCTGCATACCGTGTAAACGAAAACGCCGCCCCTCAAGGGCGGCGTTTTTGTTTGAGACCGGTGTCGCCCTCTTCGCGGGCTCGCCCGCTCCCACAGGGTAATTTCGAGGGCTGAAGCCTGTGACTTACCTGTGGGAGCGGGCGTGCCCGCGAAGAGGGCGGCCCAGGCTTACAGGGGCTTCTCGAAAATCTTCGAATTGCGCTGGTAGTTGTACAGCGAAGCCCGCGCCGCCGGCAGCCGCTCCACGCCACTCGGCGCAAAGCCGCGCTCGCGGAACCAGTGCGCAGTGCGCGTAGTCAGCACGAACAAAGTACTCAAGCCCATCTGCCGTGCCCGGCTCTCGATGCGTTCCAGCAGCTCATCGCCACGCCCGCCATGGCGGTACTCCGGGTTCACCGCCAGGCAAGCGAGCTCCCCGGCTTCGGAATCGGCAATCGGGTACAGCGCCGCACAGGCGATGATCATGCCCTCGCGCTCGACCACACTGAACTGCTCGATCTCTCGCTCCAGCACTTCGCGCGAGCGGCGCACCAGGATGCCCTGCTCTTCCAGCGGGCTGATCAACTCCAGCAGGCCACCGACGTCCTCGATGGTCGCCTCGCGCACCACTTCGAACTGCTCCTGCGACACCAGCGTACCGCCACCGCCCCGGGTGAACAGCTCGGTGAGCAGCGCGCCATCCTCGGCATAGCTGACGATATGGCTGCGCGCCACACCGCCTTTGCAAGCCTCGGCCGCAGCATCCAGCAGTTCGCCCTGGTAGTCGCTGCCTAGACGCTGCAGATGCGGAGCAACCTGCTGCGGGCGCAGTTCGCGCACCAACCTACCGTCAGCGTCCAACAGGCCCGGCTCGGCGCCGAACAGCAGCAACTTGTCGGCGCCCAGTTCGATGGCCGCGCGGGTAGCCACGTCTTCGCAGGCCAGGTTGAAGATTTCCCCGGTAGGCGAGTAGCCCAAGGGCGACAACAGCACGATGGAACGCTCGTCGAGCAGGCGGCTGATGCCCTTGCGGTCGACCCGGCGCACTTCGCCAGTGTGGTGGTAGTCCACGCCTTCGAGCACGCCGATCGGCCGCGCGGTGACCAGGTTGCCGGAGGCCACGCGCAGGCGCGAGCCCTGCATCGGCGAAGCGGCGATGTCCATCGACAGCCGCGCTTCAATGGCCAGGCGCAGGGCGCCGACGGCATCGATCACGCAGTCCAGGGTGGCCGCATCAGTAATACGCATGCCCCGGTGGTAGTGCGGGGTCAGGCCGCGATCGGCCAGCCGGCTTTCGATCTGCGGGCGCGAGCCATGCACCAGCACCAGCCGCACGCCGAGGCTGTGCAGCAGCACCAGGTCGTGGACGATATTGCCGAAATTAGGGTGTTCCACCCCATCGCCAGGAAGCATGACCACGAAGGTGCAGTCGCGATGGGCATTGATATAGGGGGATGCATGACGCAGCCAGTTGACGTAATCGGGCATGACAGGGCCTGTGGATAAGTGGACGGAGAACGGCGATGCAGGGGGCGTTCAGGATCATCGTCGGAACAGGCTTGCGGTCACGCGCGGTCTCCTCTAGGCAGGAACGAATCAGTTCGATTGACGTTTAGTGCAGGCAATAGTGCCGGATCAAGTCACGCAATAGACGCACGGTAGGCTCGATTCGTGACATTTCAAGGTATTCGCCGGGCTGGTGGGCACAGGCAATGTCGCCAGGGCCCAGCACGATGGTCTGGCAGCCCAGTTGCTGAAGATAAGGTGCTTCGGTGCCGAACGCCACCGCTTCAGCGCGATGGCCGGTCAGGCGCTCCGCGACCTGTACCAGCTCGACATCGGCAGCCTGCTCGAATGGCGGCACCTCCGGGAACAGCGGCGCGTAGTCGATGCGCACCTCATGGCGCTCGGCCACGGGCACCAGCTTTTCGCGAATAGCCGCGCGCAGCTGGTCCACGTCCATGCCCGGCAGCGGCCGCAGGTCGAACTCCAGGGCGCACTGGCCGCAGATACGGTTGGGGTTGTCGCCGCCGTGGATGCAGCCGAAGTTCATGGTCGGGGTCGGCACGGTGAATTGCGGGTTGCTATAGGTTTGTTGCCACTGCTGGCGCAGGCCCATCAGCTCGCCCATGACCGCATGCATGGCCTCCATGGCGCTGCGGCCCAGGCTTGGGTCCGACGAATGGCCGCTGCGACCGAGGATGTCGATGCGGTCCATGAGGATGCCCTTGTGCATGCGGATCGGCCGCAGCCCGGTAGGCTCACCGATGATCGCTGCACGGCCCAGTGGCTGGCCGGCCTCGGCCAGGGCACGGGCGCCGGACATGGAGCTTTCTTCATCGCAGGTGGCAAGGATCAGCAGCGGCTCCTTGAAGTCGTGCTCCAGCAGCGGGATGACCGCTTCGATGACCAGGGCAAAGAAGCCCTTCATGTCGCAGCTGCCCAGGCCGACCCAACGGCCATCGGTCTCGGTCAGCTTCAGCGGGTCGCTGGCCCACAGCTGTTCGTCATAGGGCACGGTATCGCTGTGCCCGGCCAGCACCAGCCCTCCCGGGCCGGTGCCACGGCTGGCCAGCAGGTTGAACTTGCCGGGGCTGACCTGCTGGATATCGCACTTGAAACCCAGGTCGCCCAGCCAACCGGCCAGCAGGTCGATAACCTGGCGGTTGGACTGGTCCAGCGCAGGTTGGGTACAGCTGACCGAAGGCGCGGCGATCAAGGCGGCAAACTGGTCTTTCAGCGTCGGCAACGGCATGCGCGTACTCCTCGGAAACGTTGCCCATCATAGGACTATCCGCTGTCTGGAATAAACCGTTGAGGGCTGACTGCTGTAGACTCTCTGCCAACCACGCCCCCTCTTTCGAGTCTGTGATGCACAAAGAAACCGAACTGAAGCTCCGCGCCAGCCGCGAGACCCTTGCCGCCCTGCGCGAGCACCCTCTGCTGAAAAAGCGCAACAAGTCCGGCTGGCAGACCCGTGAACTGCTCAACCAGTACTTCGACACCCCCGAGCGTGAGCTGTCCGCCGCCCGTGTCGCCCTGCGCCTGCGCCGCGATGGCGACGCTGTCATTCAAACCCTCAAGTGCCGCGGCCAGAGCGTGGCCGGCCTGTCCGAGCGCAACGAGTACGAATGGAACCTGGACAAGGTCAAGCTCGACCTGAAGAAGCTGGACGCCACCTGCTGGCCCGAGCAACTGGCCAACCTGGACAAGAAAACCATCAAGCCGCTGTTCACCACCGACTTCAGCCGTGAATACGCCGAAATCGCCTGGGGCCGTGGCAAGAGCAAGGTGGTGATCGAGGCTGCACTGGACCAAGGCTTCGTGATCGCCGGCAAGCGCAAGGAAGAGATCTGCGAGCTGGAGCTGGAACTGCGCGAAGGTGAACCGCAAGCCCTGCTGGAACTGGCCGCAGAGCTGGCCGCCAGCCTGCCACTGATGCCGTGCGACATCAGCAAGGCTGAGCGCGGTTACCGCCTGCTGGAACCGGACAGCTACGAGCTGGACCTGCCGCACACTGCGCTGGAAGCCGAAATGGCCCTGGACGACGCCTATGCCGCCCTCGCCTGGCAACTGCTGGGCAGCAGCCAGCGCCTGGCCGAGCAGTACCGCCACAACGGCCACTGGCGCCTGCTCCAGGACTGGGTCGAGTGCCTGAGCGAGCTGCGCGCGCTCACCGCCAGCCTGGGCCAGGCAGCACCGCGCGCCACCACCCGCGACCTGCGCGCCAGCCTTGATGCCTTGCTTGAAGACTGGCGCCCGCTGGTGCAGGCCGGCAACGATGACGAAGACATCCGTCGCGCCGCGCCCGAGCAGTTCACCGAAGAACTGGAAGACGTACGCTGGGGCCAGTTCTCGCTGGAAACCTCACGCTGGCTGATGGCCCGGACCTGGACCGCAGAGCGCAAGGGCCGCGGCGAACGCCAGGGCAAGGCGCAGTTGGCCAGCTGGCTGGTGCACCTGCTGGGTGAGGAAGGCCGCGCGCTGAAGCTGCCGCTGTACACCCAGCGCCCGGAAGACCTGGCCGAGCAGCTGCCACGTATCGAGCAGCTTCTGGCCTGGCTGCACCACGCCCGCCAAATACTGGAAGCGCCGCAAATGGACCGCTTGTACGGCGACCTGAAAAAGCTGCACGAGCTGGCCGAGCAGCCCATCAGCGATGAAGTGCTGGAAGCGCGTATCGAACAGGCTCGGGCGGTGGACCAGAGCCGCGGCTGGAAGCACCTGCTCAAGGCGTGATACCGCGTCGCCTGCTTCGCGGGTAAACCCGCTCCTACAAAGGTTCGCGCCAGGCGTGAGGCCGGTGTAGGCGCGGGTTTACCCGCGAATGACCACACCGGTGTAGGAGCGGGTTTACCCGCGAATGGCCTCACCGCGATAGCGGCAGGCTAGTGGTGGACTTGATCTCGGAAAGCGCCACAATCGAATTCACCTCCTGAATCCCCGGCACGTTCGACAGTTTTTCGAAGAAGAACCGCTCGTAGGCCTCGATGTCAGACGTGACGATGCGCAGCAGAAAGTCCACAGCCCCCATCAGTACATAACACTCCAGCACCTCAGGGAACCCGCGGATCGCCTCGGTGAACTCGGTGAAGTTGGAGCGCCCGTGGGCGTTCAGTTTCACTTCGGCGAAAATCTGCGTGTTCAGGCCGACCTTCTTGCGGTCCAGCAAGGTCACCTGCCCCCGAATCACCCCCTCTTCCTTCAAGCGCTGAATGCGCCGCCAGCACGGCGATTGCGACAGCCCGACGCGCTCGGCGATCTGTGCACTGGACAGCGAAGCGTCCTCCTGCAGCAGTTCGAGGATGCGACGGTCGTAGGCATCCAGCTCGCTGTGCATTGTTTATTCTCCATATCAGATTTTTTTGAATAAAAAAATTCACCAATAAGGCGAAATCACCCAATCATAGCGAAAAAATACCGCCACCAACGTGCAAGAATTTCTCCCTCATTTGCGGAGACCAGCATGAACGCACAGCCCCGTACCGACGCCTGGGCCGCCACCAACGCCCACAGCACCGTGCACTATCGCCTGCAGGCCGAGGCCGAGCCCGATAGCCTGTGCCGGGTGCTCAACCTGTTCGCCTTGCAGTTCCTGACCCCGCATAGCGTGCAGGTCAGCCAGCAGGATGACTGGCTGGATATCGAAATCGGCATTGGCGGGTTGAGCTGGCACCGGGCCGAGGTCATTGCACAGAAACTGCGTAACCTGGTGTGTGTGGGTGAGGTGAGCCTGACCAACTTGCAGCGAGTGGCGTTGGCAGTGGTCTGAACCACCCTCTCTGCTGGACCTGTACCTCAAGGCCCGTACGATCTCTGTCGGAGCGGGTTCACCCGCGAAGCGTCCGGTACAGGCGCAGCAAAATCCCGAAACCTTTCACCTCCGATAGCCTCCCGCCGCCCGGCTAGCCTTGATCAGCACTACCCGATCAGGCACGGACGCCAACCATGCACACCCCCGACAACCCCGCACTCGACCTCAAGCGCGTGCTCCAGGCCCTGCTCGCTGACCAGCACCTGCACGCCAGCGATACCCTGCAAGTACTCGAACACGCCGCTGCCCACCCCGCTAGCCACCCGCTGGAGCACATCGCCGCCTGCAGCCTGGAAAGCCGCAAGCACCCCGGCCAGCCCCTGGACTTGGAGCACCTTTGCCAGTGGCTGGCCGACAAGGTCGGCCAACCCTACCTGCGCATCGACCCCATGCAACTCGACCTGCCCCAGGTCACCAGCCTGATCTCCCCAGCCTTCGCCCAGCGCCACGGCATCCTCATCGTCGCGGCCGATGCCTCCAGCGTCACCGTCGCCAGCGCCCAGCCTTTCCAGAATGACTGGCAGGCCGACCTGGCCCGCAGCCTCGGCCGGTCGATCCGTCGCGTACTGGCCAGCCCGCAGCAGATCCGTCAGTCAGCGCAGTCGTTCCACCGCCTGGCCCAGTCGGTAAAAGGCGCGCAATACCAGCAGTCGGCGAGCCTGGGGGAACTTGAGCAATTGCTTGAGCTGGGCAAACGCCAGGCCGAGGCCAGCGCAGACGACGCGCATATCGTGCATATCGTCGACTGGCTGTTGCAGTACGCCATCGAGCAACGCGCCAGTGATATCCACCTGGAACCACGCCGCGAACAGGGCCAGCTGCGCTACCGCATCGATGGCCTGCTGCACACCGTCTATGCCTTCCCCGCCGGGGTCACCCTGGCCCTCGTCAGCCGCCTGAAACACCTGGGCCGCATGGACGTTGCAGAGAAGCGACGGCCGCAGGACGGCCGGCTGCAAAGCCGCCTACCCGGTGGTGGCGAAGTGGAGCTGCGGCTTTCGACCCTACCCACCCCATTTGGCGAGAAACTGGTGTTGCGCCTGTTCGACCCGCACCAGTTGCAAGAGGGCTTCGACCGCCTTGGCCTGCACGGCCAGCAACTGGCCCAATGGCAGCGCCTGCTTTGTCAGCGCCAAGGCATCATCCTGGTCACCGGCCCCACCGGCTCCGGCAAGACCAGCACGCTGTATACCAGCCTCAAACTGCTGGCCACACCACAGGTCAACCTGTGCACCATCGAAGACCCGATCGAGCGCCTGGAGCCAGCCTTCAACCAGTTGCAGGTGCAGCCCGCGCTGGACCTGGGGTTTGCCAACGCGGTCAGGGCCATGCTGCGCCAAGACCCCGACATCATCATGATCGGCGAAATCCGCGACCGCGAAACCGCCCTGGTGGCGGTGCAGGCAGCGCTTACCGGGCACCTGGTGCTATCGACCCTGCATACCAACGACGCCTGCGCAGCAATCACCCGCCTGCAAGAGCTGGGGGTGGCCGACTACCTGATCAAGGCAACGCTTATCGGGGTGATGGCCCAGCGCTTGGTGCGAACCGTCTGCACCGACTGCCAGGCAGGTTCATCAGCCACCTGCCGAGCCTGCCGCGGCACCGGTTTTCAGGGGCGCACGGGATTATTCGAACTGCTCGAGCCCAGCGACACCTTGCGCGCATTGATCGGCCCTGATGCCGACCTGACCCGTTTGCGGAGCCAGGCGCTGGCCGATGGCCTGGTTGATCTGCGCCGTTGCGGCGAGGCCAAGGTGGCCGCTGGGCAGACCCGTGCCGAGGAAGTGCTGCGCGTCTGCAACTGACGAAAAGTCCTTTGTATTCAAGGAACTTGCCTTGCCCGAAAAGATCCAAGCGCGCATCTTCAACCATCACCCTTCGAGGTGTTTCAACATGCGTCTCAAAACCGCCATTGCCGCCGCTACCTTGCTTTCGCTGCCTCTTGGCTCGGCCATGGCCGATACCTTCTGGCGTAACGTGATGACTTCCGGTGCTACCACGGCGTCGAGCTACCTGACCTCGCGGGATCACAAGCTGGTAGTGGCCGCGCAGGATGACGCCAGCAGCTTCGTCGCCAGCGAAGGCGCGATCCGCGGGCCGTTCCTGGAAGCGGCCATGCGCGAGGCACGGGCAGATAACCCAGGGATGCAGGCTTCCGACATGGAGTTGGCCAATGCCATCCTGGCCAAGAATGCGGTAGCCGAGTAACTGCGTCGCCTGCTTCGCGGGTGAACCCGCTCCTACAGGCACCCGCGAAGCATCCAACACCAACCTCAGCGATAAGCCTCCACCGGCACACACGCACAGAACAGGTTCCTGTCCCCATACACGTTGTCTACCCGGTTCACCGCCGGCCAGTATTTGTGCTGGCGCACGTGAGCACTGGGGGCCACCGCCTGCTCCAGGCTATACGGTCTGTCCCATACCCCCAAGACATCAGCCAAGGTATGCGGTGCATGTTTCAGCGGGTTGTTCTCCGCTGGCCAGTTGCCCTGCTGTACTTCGTCAATTTCCGCCCGTATCGCCAGCATCGCCTCGACGAACCGATCCAGCTCGGCCTTCGATTCACTCTCGGTCGGCTCCACCATCAACGTGCCCGGCACCGGGAACGACATGGTCGGTGCGTGGAAGCCATAGTCCATCAGGCGCTTGGCCACGTCCTCTTCGCTGATGCCTGTCAGCGCTTTCAACGGCCGCAGGTCGAGGATGCATTCATGCGCCACGCGCTGGTTGCGCCCACGGTAGAGCACCGGGAACGCCGCGCCCAACTGGCTGGCCAGGTAGTTGGCCGAAAGGATAGCCACCTCGCTGGCGTCGGCCAGCTGCGGGCCCATCACGGCGATATACATCCAGCTGATCGGCAAGATGCTAGCGCTGCCCCAGGGCGCGGCGCTGACCGCGCTGTTGTTCGGGTCCAACCCAGGCACCGGCACCACCGGGTGGCTGGCGACGAACGGCTTGAGGTGCGCGCGGATACCGATCGGCCCCATACCCGGGCCGCCGCCGCCGTGGGGAATGCAGAACGTCTTGTGCAGGTTCATGTGTGAAACATCGGCCCCAATGTCTGCGGGGCGCGCCAGGCCCACCTGGGCGTTGAGGTTGGCACCGTCCATGTAAACCTGGCCGCCGTACTGGTGCACCACATCGCAGATTTCGCGTATCCCCTCTTCGTACACGCCGTGGGTCGAGGGGTAGGTGATCATCAGGCACGACAGACGCTCCCCGGCCGCGTGCGCCTTGGCTTTGAGGTCAGCCAGGTCGACGTTGCCATCGTTGTCGCAATCGACGATCACCACTTCCATGCCGGCCATCTGTGCCGACGCTGGGTTGGTGCCGTGGGCCGACGACGGGATCAGGCACAACGTGCGCATCGGCTGGTGGCGGCTGCAGTGATAGCGGGTAATGGCCATCAGGCCGGCGTATTCACCCTGAGCACCGGAGTTGGGCTGCATGCAGATCGCATCGAAGCCGGTGATCGCGCACAGCCAGCTTTCCAGTTCGTCGATCATCGCCTTGTAGCCTGCCGCCTGGGCCGCCGGGGCGAACGGGTGCAGCTGGGCAAAACCGGGCCAGGTGATGGGGATCATCTCACTGGTGGCGTTGAGCTTCATGGTGCACGAGCCCAGTGGAATCATCGACTGGTTCAGCGCCAGGTCCTTGTTCTCTAGCTGCTTGAGGTAGCGCAGCATCTCTGTTTCGCTGTGATGCAGGTTGAACACCGGATGGGCGAGGAATGGCGTGCGTCGCACCAGGCTGGCGGGGATGCCTTCAGGCAGGGCCAGCTGGTCGAGGGCGGTGATTTCCAGGCCATGATCCACCCCCAGGAAGATGTCGAGCAGGCGCAGCACCGTCTGTTCGGTGCAGGTTTCGTCCAGGCTCACCCCCAGGTGCCCGCGACCGAGAATGCGCAAATTGATGTGCGCGGCCTCGGCGCTTTCAATGATGGCCGCCTGGGCACCACCAACATTCAGGGTAAGGGTGTCGAAGAAGTGCTGATTGAGGCGTTTGATGCCTTTGGCCTCAAGGCCGGCAGCCAGGATGAAGGTCAGCCGGTGCACACGCTGCGCGATGCGTTGCAGGCCTTCCGGGCCGTGGTACACCGCGTAGAAGCCGGCAATGTTGGCCAACAGCACCTGGGCCGTGCAGATGTTGGAGTTGGCCTTTTCGCGGCGAATATGCTGCTCGCGGGTTTGCAGGGCCATCCGTAATGCGGTGTTGCCACGGGCATCGCGCGACACGCCGATGATGCGCCCCGGCATGGCTCGCTTGTAGTCGTCGCGACAGGCGAAATAGGCCGCGTGAGGCCCGCCATAGCCCATCGGCACACCGAAGCGCTGGGTCGAGCCCAGCACCACATCGGCGCCCAGCTCTCCGGGCGGTGCCAGCACCACCAGGCTCAGCAGGTCAGCGGCTACGCAGGCCAAGGCCTGCTGGCCGTGCAACTGGTCGATCAGCGGGCGCAAATCGCGCACTTCGCCGTGGGTGTCGGGGTACTGCAGCAAAGCGCCGAACACCGAGTGTTTGGCAAGGTTATCCACAGAATCGACGATCAGCTCGAAGCCGAACCCCTCGGCGCGGGTCTTGAGTACCGAAAGGGTCTGCGGATGGCAGTGCTCGTCGGCAAAGAAGGCGTTGCTCTTGTTGCGTGCCACCCGCTTGGCCAGGGCCATGGCTTCGGCGGCAGCGGTGGCTTCATCGAGCAGCGAGGCATTGGCCAGAGGCAGGCCAGTGAGGTCGATGACCATTTGCTGGAAGTTCAGCAGCGCCTCCAGCCGGCCTTGGGCAATTTCGGGTTGGTAGGGCGTGTAGGCGGTGTACCAGCCAGGGTTTTCCAGCACGTTGCGCAGGATGACCGTGGGGGTGATGGTGCCGTGGTAGCCCATGCCGATGAGGCTGGTCCAGACCTGGTTCTGTTCGGCGTAACCGGCGAGCTTGGCCAGGGCGGCTTGCTCGTCCAGTGCCGCTGGGAGGTCGAGGGGGCGATTGAGGCGGATGTCTGGGGGAACGGTCTGCTCGATCAGCTCGTTGCGGCTGGCGATACCCAGCGCGTTGAGCATGGCCTGCTGCTCTGTGGCATCGGGGCCCAGGTGGCGGCGCAGAAATGGGTTGAGCTCTTGCAGTTGATGCAGGGATGGCGACTGGGACATGACGACGCTCTCTTCCTAGACCAGGCCTCATGGAGACTTACAAGTCTAGGAAGGGATTGCCGATTGTGCGGGGAAACTTGTTTGCAGGCCCGGCCTCTTCGCGGCTAAAGCCGCTCCTACAGGGGCTGCACCCGTCTCGAATGCAGCGCTGTACCTGTGTAGGAGCGGCTTTAGCCGCGAAGCAAGCGACGCGGTCTTACTCGCCAATCAGCGCCTGGTAGCCAGCCGCATCCAGCAACTTGTCCAGCTCGGCCGGGTTGCTTGGCTTCAATTTGAAGATCCACGAACCGTAAGGCTCTTCGTTAAGCAGTTCCGGGCTATCGGCCAGCTCTTCGTTGACCGCAATCACTTCGCCACCGACCGGGGCATAGATGTCCGAAGCGGCCTTGACCGACTCGACCACACCCGCAGCGTCGCCAGCGCCAAACACTTTGCCGACTTCAGCCAGCTCGACGAACACCACATCACCCAAGGCTTGCTGGGCGTGATCGCTGATACCCACGGTCACACTGCCGTCGGCTTCCAGGCGAGCCCACTCATGGCTTTCGGCAAAACGCAGTTCGGCGGGGATATTGCTCATGTCTTGAATTCCTCGATTGGCTCAGCGGTACGCCCGCCGGTTATAAATTGTTCAGATCAGAATCTTGCCGTGGCGCACGAAGGTCGGTTTGACCACCCGCACCGGGTACCACTTGCCGCGAATTTCCACCTCGGCCCGATCACCGGTAGCCATAGGCACGCGCGCCAACGCAATGGACTTGCTCAGCGTAGGCGAGAAACTACCACTGGTGATCTCTCCTTCGCCAATGCCGGCTACACGCACGACCTGATGGGCGCGCAGTACACCGCGCTCTTCCAGCACCAGACCCACCAGCTTTTCCTGCACGCCGTGCTCGATTTCCGCAAGCAGGCCGACACGGCCGATGAAGTTGCGCTCGGCCGGTTCCCAGGCGATGCTCCAGCCCAGGTTGGAGGTGAGCGGGGTGTGGTTTTCGTCGATGTCCTGGCCGTACAGGTTCATGCCGGCCTCCAGACGCAGGGTATCGCGGGCGCCCAGGCCGCTTGGGGCGATACCGGCGCCGACCAGGTCGTTGAAGAAGGCCACCGCCTGATCGCCCGGGAAGATGATCTCCAGGCCGTCCTCACCGGTATAGCCGGTGCGGGCAATGAACCAGTCGCCGTCGGCAACGCCCTCGAACGGGCGCAGTTCGCGGATGAGTGCAGCGCGCGCGGGGCTGAGCAGGGCCGCGACCTTTTCGCGGGCACGCGGCCCCTGGATGGCAAGGATGGCCAGATCAGGGCGGACCTGGAAGTCCACGGAAAACCCGGCACGTTGCAATTGCAGCCAATCGAGCACCTTGGCACGGGTGGCGGCATTGGTGACCAGGCGATAGCCGGTTTCAGTGCGGTAGACAATCAGATCATCGATCACCCCGCCCTGTTCGTTCAGCAGCGGGCTATACAGCGCCTTGCCGGTGTCGTCGAGGCGGGCCACGTCGTTGGCCAGCAGGCGCTGCAGCCAAACAGTGGCATCAGTGCCGTCGACATCGATCACGGTCATATGAGAAACATCGAAGACGCCGCAATCGCTGCGCACCTGATGGTGCTCCTCGACCTGCGAGCCATAGTGCAGGGGCATGTCCCAGCCACCGAAATCGACCGTCTTGGCGCCTAGCGCCAGGTGCAGGTCATACAAAAGCGTGCGCTGTCCCATGGGTTTCTCCTTCCGGGCGTGGCGAAGCGGCGGCGGTCGATGACGTTGGGTCGTCAGCTTTTCTTGTTACTCACACCCGCCGCGCGAATGCCGCGCATTGTAGCCGCAAGGTCGCAAACTGACATCCTCAGTGACTGTGACCGGGTCGACGTGCCGAACGGCGAATCAGGCCGATGACCGGCAGCAGCCCCACCAATACCAAGGTCAGTGCCGGCAGCGAGGCGCGCGCCCACTCGCCTTCGCTGGTCATCTCGAACACCCGCACGGCGAGGGTGTCCCAGCCGAACGGCCGCATCAGCAAGGTGGCGGGCATTTCCTTGAGCACATCGACGAACACCAGCAGCGCGGCGCTAAGTGCCCCCGGCACCAGCAGCGGCAGATACACCTTGAAAAACAATCTTGCGCCGCCAACACCCAGGCTGCGCGAGGCTTCAGGGAGTGACGGGCGGATGCGCTCCAGGCTGCTCTCCAGCGGCCCGTAGGCCACCGCGATGAAGCGCACCAGGTAGGCCAGCAGCAACGCCGAGAGGCTGCCTAGCAGCAGCGGCTTGCCGGCGCCGCCCATCCAGCTGGACAGCGGGATGACCAGGTGGTTGTCGAGGTAACTGAAGGCCAGCATGATCGATACCGCCAACACCGAACCGGGCAGGGCATACCCCAGATTGGCCAGGCCAACCCCGGCGCGGATTCCGCCCGTCGGTGCCTGGCGCCGGGCGAAGGCCAGCAGCAGCGCCACGCATACCGTGACCAGCGCCGCCATGCTGCCCAGGTACAGGGTGTGCAGCACCAGGCCGACGTAACGCTCATCCAGGTCATGCCGACCGCGTTGCCAGAACCACACCAGCAACTGCGCCAGCGGGATGACGAAAGCGCAGGCAAACACCAGCAGGCACCAGCCACTGGCCAACAGCGCCTTGAGGCCGCGCAGGTGATACAGCGCCTGCGCGCGCGGCCGTTCGTTGCCGCTCCGGCTGGCACCGCGGGCGCGGCGCTCGCCGTACAGCACCAACATCACCGCCAGCAGCAGCAGGCTGGCCAACTGGGCCGCACTGGACAAGCTGAAAAAGCCGTACCAGGTCTTGTAGATGGCCGTGGTGAAGGTGTCGAAGTTGAATACGGCCACTGCACCGAAGTCGGCCAGGGTTTCCATCAGCGCCAGGGCGATACCGGCACCGATCGCCGGCCGAGCCATGGGTAAGGCCACCCGCCAGAACGCCTGCAGGGGCGATAACCCGAGTACCCGCGCCGCCTCCATCAGGCCCTTGCCCTGAGCCAGGAAAGCCGTGCGCGCCAACAAGTAGACATAGGGATAGAAGACCAGCACCAGGACGGTGATTACCCCACCGGTGGAACGCACCCGAGGCAGGCGCATTGGCCCGAACACCTCGCGCAGGGCGCCTTGCACCGGGCCGGAAAAGTCCAGCAGGCCGACGAAGACGAACGCCAGCACGTAGGCCGGGATGGCGAACGGTAACATCAGCGCCCAGTCCAGCCAGCGTCGACCAGGGAAGTCGCAGAGGCTGGTAAGCCAGGCCAGGCTGACGCCCAGCACGGTGACACCAATGCCCACGCCCACCACCAGGGTCAGGGTATTGCCGAGCAGGCGCCCCATCTGGGTGTCGAGCAGGTGGGACCAGATCTGCAGGTCGATGGATTGCCAGGACAACAGCAGCACGCTCAGGGGCAGCAGCACCAAGGCGGCGATCAGGGAGACCGGGAGGTACCAGCGGCGTTGGGGGGTGTGGGGCAAATTGAATGTCTCTGTGGCTGATTTGCGACCGCTTTGCGGTCGTTCGCGGGTAAACCCGCTCCTACGGGGACCGCGCAAGGCAGTGCCGATCCTGAGGAGCGGGTTTACCCGCGAAAGGGCCCTAACGGGCCCAAAGAGGATAAAGCCTGGCGCTTAGTTGTAGCCAGCCCGATCCATCAGGCGAATGGCTTCAGCCTGGCGCTTGCCGGCAATTTCCACCGGAATGCTGTCAGCCTTGAAGCTACCCCACGCCGCCACTTCCTCCGATGGTTTCACCTTCGGGTTGGCCGGGAACTCCTGGTTGATATCAGCAAACAGCTTTTGCGCTTCTTCGCCGGTCATCCATTCCACCAGTTTCTTCGCGGCTTCCGGGTGTGGCGCATGCTTGGTCAGGCCGATGCCCGAGAGGTTCACGTGCACGCCACGGTCACCCTGGTTGGGCCAGAAGATCTTCACCGGCAGGTTCGGGTTCTGCTTGTGCAGACGGCCGTAGTAGTAGGTGTTGACCACGCCCACATCACATTGCCCGGCCTCGATGGCCTGGATCACCGCGTTGTCGTCGGAGAACACATCGGTGGACAGGTTGTTGACCCACCCTTTGACGATTTGCTCGGTCTTGGCCTCACCGTGGGTTTCGATCAGGGTGGCGGTCAGCGACTGGTTGTACACCTTCTTGGCCGTGCGCAGGCACAGACGGCCTTCCCACTGTTTGTCAGCCAGGGCTTCGTAGGTGCTCAACTCCTCGGGTTTGACCCGCTCGGTGGAGTAGATGATGGTGCGCGCGCGCAGGCTCAGGCCGGTCCAGTCATGGGACGAGGCGCGGAACTGCGCCGGGATGTTCTGGTCGATGACGTCGGACTCGATCGGCTGCAGAATGCCCATCTGCTCGGCCTGCCACAGGTTGCCTGCATCGACGGTCAGCAGGAGGTCGGCCACGCCGTTGTCGCCCTCGGCCTTGATGCGCTGCATCAGCGGGGCTTCCTTGTCGGTGATGAACTTGATCTTGACCCCGGTCTTGGCGGTATAGGCATCGAACACCGGCTTGATCAGCTCGTCGATGCGCGAGGAGTACACCACCACTTCGTCCGCTGCCTGGGCAGTGCCGCCGAACAGGGTCAGGGCCAAGGCGGCCAGTAGGGGCTTGCGTGGCAACATTTGAAGCACTCCTCGATCGTATGAGAGGTGCGAATGGTAGTGAATCCCATTTTCTGGCTCACCTACCTAGGCGTTACCGGATGTTGCAAAGGACTGCTACGCAGCCCCGCCACTCTCAAGCCTTGGCCAGATCCGGCAGGTCACCACTCAAACCCAACGCCTGGCGCACAAACAGCGCCTTGGCCTCCGGCATCTGCTCCACCAGCTTCAACCCGCTGTTGCGCAACCAGCGCAACGGCAGCGGATCGGCCTGGAACAACCTCTCGAACCCCTCCATCGCCGCCATCAACGCCAGGTTGTGTGGCATGCGCCGGCGCTCGTAACGGCTCAGCACCTTCACATCGGCCAGTCTCTCGCCGCGCTCGCAAGCATTGACCAGCACCTCAGCCAGCACCGCCGCGTCGAGGAAGCCGAGGTTCACACCCTGCCCGGCCAGCGGGTGAATGGTGTGTGCAGCATCACCGATCAAGGCCAGGCCTTCATCCACGTAGCGCTTGGCGTGACGCTGGCGCAGCGGCACGCACACCCGTGGGTCGGCCTGAAGCACCTCGCCCAGACGCCCTTCGAAGGCCCGCTCCAGGGCCTGCAGGAAGGCCACTTCATCCATCGCCATCAGCTGCTCGGCATGCTCCGGGGTGGTCGACCAGACGATCGAGCACCAGTCCTGCTGGCCATCGCGGGTCAACGGCAGGAATGCCAGTGGACCTTCGTCAGTGAAGCGCTGCCAGGCCGTGGCCTGGTGCCCGGCGCTGCAACGCACGCTGGTGACAATGGCATGGTGCAGGTAATCCCACTCGCGGGTTTCGCAGCCGGCCAGACGCCGCACCGCCGAATTGGCACCGTCGGCAGCGATCACCAACGGTGCCCGCAGTTGCCGGCCATCCGCCAGGGTCAGCAGCCACTCATCGCCGGAGCGACGCAATTGCTCCAGCCGCGCATTGGCCAGCAGGCCGATGTCGCTGTCGTGCAGGCGCTCCAGCAGGCCGTCCTGCACCACCCGGTTCTCGACGATATGGCCGAGCACCTGGGCATGCACACTGGCCGCCGAGAAGTGAATCTGCCCGGTGCCGCTGCCATCCCACACATGCATGTCGGAATACGGCGTGGCGCGCCGCTGGGCAATGCCATCCCAGGCGCCAAGGCGCTCGAGGATGCGCTGGCTGGCCGCCGATAGCGCGCTGACACGCGGCTCGAACGGGGCCTGGGCATCGAAGGGTACGACCGTCAGCGGGCCACCATCGAGCAACAAAATTTGCAGGCCACTGTGGCGCAACGCCAAGGCCAGGGCGCTGCCCACCATACCGGCACCGACAATCAACAGATCTGCGCGCATTTCCATGCCTTACGCCTGCCTCGCTTGCGGCTTGAGCCGCACGTATAGGGTTTTATCGACCCGCGCCACCAACTCGCCGGCGCCATCGCGGATATCGACCTGCAAACGCGGCAGGCATTTCTTGCCGGTGGCGGCCTGCTGGCGGATTTCGTCCAGCAGCGCATCATCGACGTGGAATTCGGCATAAACCGGGCCTTTGCCCGGCGAGATGAAATCGATGCTGGCGGCCTTGTCCCAGACGATGTAGTCACGCCCCAGTTGCTCGATCAACAGCAGCATGTAGAACGGATCGACCATGGCATACAGGCTGCCACCGAACTGGGTGCCGACGTAATTGCGGTTCCAGCGAGTCAGTTTCATCGCCACCTTGACGCTACGCAGGTCCGGGCTGATGTGCTGCACACGGATACCGGCACCCAGGTATGGTGGGTAGAGGTTCAGCATCCAGCGCAGCATGCGCGCCCGGCGCGCCAGTTTACGCGGGTTGCTCATGCCTGGCCCCGCGGATCAGGGCGGGTGCCCAGGCCCATCGCCTGGCGGGCGAACCAGCTTTTTGCCGGTGGCAACAGGTCGAGCCCGAGCAGGCCAAGGTTGCGCCCGGCCGTCAGCAACGGCTGATTGCTGCCGAACAGGCGGGTGACCTGGTCGGAGAAGCCGATGGTCATCGCCTGGTCCAGGCGCTGGCGCTGGTGATAGGCCTGCAACGTGGTCAGGTCGCCAGGCTGCTGTGGGCCCGCCAGCAGCGCTTCGGCCAGGGCCTGCACGTCACGCAACGACAGATTGAAACCCTGGCCCGCGATGGGGTGCAGGCTGTGTGCTGCGTTGCCCAGTACCACCAGGTGCGGCCGCACCTGCTCCTGGGCCTCGATCAAGGACAGCGGGTAGAGGTGCCGTGCGCCCACCTGCCGCAGCGCGCCCAGGCGGTACCCGAACACACCCTGCAGTTCGCGCAGGAAGCTGCGCTCGTCGATGTCGGCCAGGCGCCGCGCATCCATGCCCTGGCGGGTCCACACCAGTGCGCAGCGGTTTTCCGGCAACGGCAGCAAGGCCATGGGGCCCTCTTCGGTGAAGCGCTCGAAAGCCTGGCCGCCGTGGGCCTCACCCGGGGTAATGTTGGCGATCAACGCGCTCTGCTGGTAAGGCGTGTGGCGCACATGGATGCCCAACTGCTCGCGCAGGCCAGAGCGGCCACCATCGGCCAGTACCGCCAGGTCACATTCCAGCTGGGTGTCGTCGTTCAGCCGCAGGCGGTAACCGCGTTCGATGGCCTGCATCGAGGTCACTTCGGCCGGGCAGCGCCAGCTCACCACCTCGCTGTCCAGCCCTTGCCACAGGCACTGGCCGAGCCAGGCGTTTTCCACCACATAACCCAGCGCCGGTACGCCCTCTTCCAGGGCATCCAGGCGGGTCGCGCCAAAGCGACCACGGTCGGATACGTGAATCTGGCGAATAGGCTCGGCGCGGCGGCCGATGGCCTGCCACAGGCCCAGTTGCTGATAAATCTGCTGGGTACCGAATGACAACGCCGACGAGCGCGCATCGTAGCTGGGCTGGTAGCTGTCGCCGGGGGCGAACGGCTCGATCAGCAGGATCTTCCAGCCGCGCGCCTTGGCGCCGGCCTGCAGGGCCAACGCCAGGCTTGCGCCAACCAGGCCACCGCCGATGATCGCCAGGTTTACCCGGCTCATGCCACGGCCTTGCGGGCAGCCTGCATCAGCGCCTCGATCTCGGCGACCGTACGCGGCACGCCCGAAGTCAGGATTTCACAACCTTGCCTGGTCACTACCACGTCGTCCTCGATCCTTACCCCAATGCCGCGCCACTTTTTGGCCACGGCCTGATTGTCGGCGCCAATGTAGATACCCGGCTCCACGGTCAGCGCCATGCCGGGTTCCAGTACCCGCCACTCGCCGCCCACCTTGTACTCGCCCACGTCGTGCACATCCATGCCCAGCCAGTGCCCGGCGCGGTGCATGTAGAAGGCGCGATAGGCTTCGCTGTCGATCAGCGCCTGCACATCACCTTCGAGCAAGCCCAGCTCCACCAGGCCCGCGGTGATGACCCGCACGGTCGCTTCATGGGCGTGGTTCCAGTGCTTGCCGGGGGCTATTTCGGCAAACGCCGCCGCCTGAGCCTTGAGCACCAGCTCGTAGATGGCCTTCTGCTCGGGCGAAAACCGCCCACTGACCGGGAAGGTGCGGGTGATGTCGCTGGCATAGCAGTCGATTTCGCAGCCGGCGTCGATCAGCACCAGGTCGCCATCCTTAAGCGGCGCGTCGTTCTGTTGATAGTGCAGGATGCAGCCATTGCGCCCGGCCGCAACGATCGAGCCGTAGGCCGGCATCTTCGCCCCGCCCTTGCGGAATTCGTAGTCCAGCTCGGCTTCCAGGCTGTACTCGTGCAGCCCGGCGCGGCAGGCCTGCATGGCCCGCACATGGGCCCGCGCAGAAATGTCCGCGGCAGCACGCATCACCTTCACTTCCGCCGCCGATTTATACAGGCGCATATCGTGCAGCAGATGATCCAGCGCAACGAACTCGTTCGGTGGCTGGGCGCCCAGGCGTGCCTTGGAGCGGATCACATTGATCCAGTCCATCAGCCGGCGGTCGAACTCCGGGTTGCTGCCCATGGCGCTGTAGACCCGCTCGCGGCCTTCGATCAGGCCTGGCAGGATCTCGTCGATATCCGTGATGGGGAAGGCATCGTCGGCGCCGAAATCACGCACCGCCCCTTCCTGGCCGGCCCGCAGGCCGTCCCACAGCTCGCGCTCAGGATTGCGTTCACGGCAGAACAGCACGTACTCGCCATGCTCGCGCCCTGGAATCAAAGCAATCACCGCCTCGGGCTCCGGGAAGCCGCTGAGGTACTGGAAATCGCTGTCCTGGCGGTACACGTGCTCGACGTCGCGGTTGCGGATGGCAACCGCAGCGGCGGGCAGAATGGCGATGCTGTTGGGGACCATCTGCGCCATCAGCGCCTTGCGCCGACGGGCATACTCGGCCTTGGGAATGTGGCTCATGGGCAGACTACCCTTGGTTGATCAGTGCAGCGAGGGCTTGGGCGCGGGTGCGGCCGGCTTGGCCAGTTCGGAGAACAGCAGCAGGGGCGCCACGCGCAGGTATTCCATGACTTCCATGTAGTCGCTCTCACCGTCCTCGGACTCTTCGAGCGCTTCCTGGACCTGCGAAATGGCCACCAGGTCCTGCAGCACTTCCTTGGCCTCGTCGGACAAGTCCTTACCGCCAGCGTTCAGGCCGAAACCGGTCACGAAGCCTTGGCACCACTGGCCCAGCGCGGTGGCGCGGTCGCTCAGTGCAGCATCATCGGTAGGCAGCAGCAGGACGATCGCCATGTCGTCGCTGGTTAGCTCGCCCTTGACCATTTCCTGCAAGCCGACCAAGGCATTGCGGACACTGTCACCAGGCTCGATTTCCAGCAGTTGGGCGGCATCGGCCAGCCAGGCATCGGCATCGAAGCCGGCGCCGGCGCAGCTGCGGCCAATCAGCAGGCCGTGCAGTTCGGCCGGGGTGACAGGATGGCCATTGCTCGAGAGCAGCATGGCGAAAGCGTTGTAGGGCGATTGAGTATTGGGCATGGGCAGCTAGGCGCCAGACGGCGCAATGTCTAGAATGAAGACCTTGTATCCTAGCACCGGCAGGCGCGCCAAGACCATCGGCACTGGCCGTTGCCGCCCAGGGAGAGGCATCATCGCCAGGTGAGTCAACGACGGAGCGAATCGAGTGCAACCCACGCAAGAGAACGACCTGCAGGCACTGATGAGCCGATTCGAGTTGCTGATCGAACGCGTCGAGCAACTAAAACGGCAAAATGCACTCCTAGTAGCTCAGGAAAAATCCTGGCGCGAAGAGCGCGCCCACCTCATCGAAAAGAACGAGATCGCCAAGCGCAAAGTCGAGTCGATGATTTTACGCCTCAAGGCTCTGGAGCAAGACTCATGAGTTCAAGCAATAGCGTCACCGTGCAGATCCTCGACAAGGAATACTCGATCATCTGCCCGCCCGAAGAGCGCAACAACCTGGTCAGCGCTGCGCGCTACCTGGACGGCAAGATGCGCGAGATTCGCAGCAGCGGCAAGGTGATCGGTGCCGACCGCATCGCGGTCATGGCAGCGTTGAACATTACCCACGAAATGCTGCACCGCCAGGAAGACCGCAACGATGCGCCGGTCACCGGCACGAACCGCGAACAGGTGCGCGACCTGCTGGATCGGGTAGATAAGGCTTTGTCCGACGACACGGATACCAAAATCGGCTGAGATTGGTATACTGGCGCCACTCCCTGGGGGATGCGCCAGTCGGTTATGTCCCTGAGCCGATACGCACAACCACGGGGGTTGCACGCTGGGGCCGGTGTGCATGTCCGCCCGACGGAAAGCCTTAACGCCCCCTGCAATCTCCACCTTGAACTTTCGGGTTCAAGGGCTACACCGATAGCGGTCTTATCGGGGAGCCTGAATTTTCTTGCCCGCCCCCCCGGCGGGCAATTCGTTTTGGCCGACTTTATTCAAGCTTTGTACGACGATTCACCGCGCAGGCACTGTTCGTACTAAAGCCAGCACATCTGGGATCGCCCGTGCCATGACCGAAAACGTGCCGCTCACCCGCCCCCAGCTACGTCGCCTGCTTCGCAATGCCCGCCGCGCCCTTACCCCTGCCCAGCAACGCCAGGCCACCCTCGGCCTGTACCGCCAGCTGGCGCAACACCCCTTGTTCCGCCGCGCCCGCCACATTGCCCTGTACCTGCCCAACGACGGTGAAATCGACCCTCGCCTGCTGATGCGCGAAGCCCAGCGTCGCGGCAAGTGCATCTACCTGCCGGTGCTGCATGCCTGGCCGCGCACGCGCATGGTGTTCCAGCGTTTTGAGCAGGGTGAGAAGCTCAAGCCCAACCGCTTCCGTATTCCAGAGCCGATTATCGATCGCAAACGCCAGCGGCCGATCTGGGCGCTGGATCTGATTCTGCTACCGCTGGTCGGGTTTGACGAAGTGGGCGGCCGCCTGGGTATGGGCGGTGGCTTCTATGATCGCAGCCTGGCCTACCAGGCGCGTCGGCAAACCTGGAAAAAACCCTTGCTGCTGGGGCTGGCGCATGAATGCCAGAAGGTCGAGCGGCTGGCGCAGGCCAGTTGGGATGTTCCGCTGCAGGGCACGGTCTCGGACCGTGGCTGGTACCTGGCGCCACGTTGAGCGGCGCCAGCGGGGGGGTATCAACGTTGTGGCTGGCTGGCGTCGACCGGCATCTGATAGGCGTTGTCCAGCTTGCGCTCCCAGAAGCCTTGCGCATAACCGGTAGTGACCACACCCAGGCCAAAAATGAACACCAGGATCCACAGCAGATCCGGCTTTTTACGTTGATTCATCGAAGATTGCCCCCCAGGCAAACTGTTCAGTACTCGGCGATATTCTGGGTACCGCCGGCGCACGCGCTTTAAACGGGGCGCATTTTCCGACAACATGCGTCCGCACGCAAACCTTGACGCCAACCGGCTGTCGGTTTCGTGCAACAGGTTATTTCAAACCTTTTCAGGAGCAGCATTCATGGCTTACTGGCTGATGAAATCCGAGCCCGACGAGCTCTCCATCGAAGCCCTCGCACGCTTGGGTGAAGCGCGCTGGGACGGCGTGCGCAACTATCAGGCACGTAATTTTCTGCGGGCCATGAGCGTGGGTGACGAATTCTTCTTCTACCACTCCAGCTGCCCGCAACCCGGCATCGCCGGCATTGCCAGAATCACCCGCGCGGCCTACCCCGACCCGACCGCGCTGGACCCGGAAAGCCATTATCACGATGCCAAGGCCACGACCGACAAGAACCCGTGGAGCGCGGTGGATGTGGCCCACGTACAAACCTTCCCAAGGGTGCTGGAACTGGGGCGGCTGAAACAGCAGGCCGGTCTGGTCGAGTTGCCGCTGGTGCAAAAAGGCAGCCGCCTGTCGGTCATGCCGGTAACGCCCGAGCAATGGGCGGTGATTGTCGCGTTGCGCTGAATGGGCAGCTAAGGTCAAGGGCTTGACCGATATCAACACGCCACACATGGCCGCCAGGCATGATGTACCGTGCATGACCGCAAGGATGCAGAACGATGAACCGATATGCCCCTAGAATCTTCGCCACTGCACTGATCGCACTGCTCGCTGCAGCCGGCGGGCTGGGGTACTGGAAGTCGCTTCACGACCAGTTGCCCGAAGGCCTGAGCATGGGCAACGGCCGCCTTGAAGCCACCGAAGTGCAGATCGCCAGCAAGATTCCCGGTCGCCTGGCCGAAGTACTGGTCGATGAAGGCGACAACGTGACCCGTGGCCAGCTACTGGCACGCATCGACACACGCACCATGGAAGCCCAGCGCAGCCAGGCCGAAGCCGAAGTGCTGCGCGCCCGGGAAAACTACGCCGCCGCACAGGCCAGCGTGCAACTGCGCCAGAGTGAACTGCTGTTGGCCAGCCAGGAGCTCAAGCGCGTACGCGAAATCTTCCAGCGCAAGTTCGCCAGCCAGCAGTTGCTCGACCAACAGCAGGCGCGCTTTGACACGGCCAACGCAGCAGTAGTCGCTGCCCGCGCCCAACTGGCAGCGATCAAGGCCGCCATTGGCGCCGCCGAAGCCCAAGTGGCGCAGCTCACCAGTGAAATCGACGACAGCAGCTTGCGTGCGCCCATCAGCGGCATCATCCAGCTGCGCCTGGCCGAACCCGGTGAAGTGCTGGGTGCCGGCGGCCGTGTGCTGATGCTGATCGACCCCAGCGACCAGTACATGAACCTGTACCTGCCGGCGTCCACCAGCGGCCGGCTGACCGTAGGCGACCAGGCGCGCATCGTGCTCGACGCCCTGCCCGAGCGCGCGCTGCCGGCCAAGGTGGCCTTTGTCGCAGCCAAGGCCCAGTTCACCCCCAAACAGGTGGAAACCCGCGACGAACGGCAAAAGCTGGTGTTCCGGGTCAAACTGCGCCTGAGCGACCCGGGCGCCGTGCCGCAAGCCAAACCAGGCATGCCAGGCGCCGGCTATGTACGAACGGCTGAGGTGGACTGGCCGGCCAACCTGCAATGAACGCCCCGGCACTGCTGGCCGAAGGCATCAGCCACCGTTACGGCGACCTGATAGCTCTCCACCCACTAGGCTTCAGCCTCCCTGTGGGTACCCGCTGCGCGCTGATCGGCCCTGACGGGGCTGGCAAATCGACCCTGCTGGGGCTGATCGCCGGCGTGAAACGCCTACAGCAGGGAGAGCTGCAGGTGCTAGGCGGCTCGATCCGCCAACGCCGCCATCGCACGGCGCTCTACCCCAAAGTGGCGTTCATGCCGCAGGGGCTGGGCAACAACCTGTACCCGGAACTATCGATCAGCGAGAACATTCGTTTTTTCGCCACCCTGTTCGGGCTGGGGCGCCGCGAGAGTGAGCAGCGCATGGCCAATCTGTTGCAGGCCACCGACCTGCAGCGCTTTGCCCAGCGCCCGGCCGGCAAGCTGTCGGGTGGCATGAAGCAGAAGCTGGGCCTTTGCTGCGCGCTGATCCACGAGCCAGACCTGCTTATCCTGGACGAGCCGACCACGGGCGTCGACCCACTGTCGCGGCGGCGCTTCTGGGAGCTGGTTGAACAGGTTCGCGCACAACGCCCGCAACTGACCCTGCTGGTGGCTACTGCCTACATGGAAGAAGCCGAACAGTTCGAGCATTGTCTGATGCTCGATGGCGGCCGGCTGCTGGCCGCCGGCCCTAGCCACGAACTGGCTGCAGTCACCCCGAGCGGCAAGCTGGATGACGCCTTTACCCATTACCAGGGCGCGGGCAAGGCGCAGCATCAACCACTGGCAATCCCGCCGCGCCAAGCCACGGACGGCCCGGTCGCCATCGAGGCACACGACCTGACCCTGCGCTTTGGCGACTTCACAGCGGTGAACAAGGTCAGTTTCGCCATTGGCCGCGGGGAGATCTTCGGCTTCCTGGGTTCCAACGGTTGCGGCAAGACCACCACCATGAAAGTGCTTACCGGCCTGATGCCGGCCAGCGAGGGCAGCGCCAGCCTGCTGGGTCGCCCGGTGGACGCAAGCGACCTGGCCACACGCAAGCGGGTCGGCTTCATGTCGCAGAGTTTCTCTCTGTATGGCGAGCTCAGCACCCGGCAGAACCTGGCCCTGCATGCCCGCCTTTTCGACTTGCCCAAAACCGAGAGCGCCCAGCGCATCGATGAGCTGATCGAGCGCTTCGACCTCGCCGCTATCGCCGACCAACCGTCTGGCGCCCTGCCCCTTGGTTTGCGCCAGCGCCTGTCGCTGGCAGTGGCGGTTCTGCATCGCCCGGAAGTCTTGATCCTCGACGAACCGACCTCCGGCGTCGACCCCGCCGCCCGCGACGACTTCTGGCGCCTGCTGGTAGAGCTGTCCCGCGAGCAGGGCGTGACCATTTTCCTCTCCACCCACTTCATGAACGAAGCCCAGCGCTGCGATCGTATTTCGCTGATGCACGCCGGGCGGGTGCTGGCCTGCGACACGCCCGATGCCCTGCAGCACAAGTACCAGGGCAACACGCTGGAGGACGCGTTCGTCCGCTGCCTGGAACAGGCCCAGGAACTGGCGCCAGCCGCCACCGACAGCAGCGTGCTGGAACAGGCGTCCACCCCCACCCTACCGCTACGCCAGGGCTTCAGCCTGCGCCGCCTGCTGGCAGTGGCCGGCCGTGAGGGCAAGGAGCTGCTGCGCGACAAGGTGCGCCTGGCCTTCGCCTTACTGGGTGCAGTGTTCATGATGGTGATCTTCGGCTACGGCATTTCACTGGATGTGGAGAACCTCGCCTTTGCCGTGCACGATCAGGACCAGAGCCCGCAAAGTCGCGCCTACCTCGAGGCCTTCCGTGGTTCACGCTACTTCGCCGAACAGGCACCGATCCGCGACAGCAGCGAGCTGCACCAGCGCCTGCAACGCTCGGAAATCAAACTGGCACTGGAGATTCCGCCCGGCTTTGGCCGCGACCTGTACGCAGGGCGCCAGCCGGTGGTGGCTGCCTGGCTCGACGGTGGCATGCCGTTCCGCGCAGAAACCAGCCGCAACTACGTGGAAGCCGTGCACCAGGCCAACCTGGAGCAACTGGCAAAGGCCAGCCCACAACCGCAGCCGCGCCAGGACCCGGTGCGCCTGGAAACGCGTTTCCGCTACAACCAGGATGTGGTCAGCGTGAACGCCATCGGCCCGGGCGTGATGGCACTGATACTGGCCTTCATTCCGGCCATGCTCACGGCACTGGGCATCGTGCGCGAGAAGGAGCTCGGCTCCATCACCAACTTCTACGCCACCCCCCTCACCCGCCTGGAATTCCTGCTTGGCAAGCAGATGCCCTACCTGGCTGTGAGCCTGGTCAACCTGGCGCTGCTGGTGGCGATGAACCGCTGGCTGTTCGCCGTACCGCTCAAGGGCAGCGTACTGGCTTTGGCATGTGGCGGCGTGGCCTACCTGTTGGCAACCACCAGCCTTGGCCTGCTGATTTCGGCATTCACCCGCACCCAGATCGCCGCCATTCTCGGCACCATGATCATTACCAGCCTGCCGACCATCCAGTTTTCCGGGCTGATCGTGCCACGCTCGTCGTTGGACGGCGCGGCAGCGGTGATGGGCCAGTTGTTCCCGGCGGGATACTTCCTCGACATCGCAGTCGGCACCTTCACCAAGGCCTTGGGCCTGCGCGAGTTGTGGCCGCAGTGCCTGATCCTGCTGAGCTTCTTTGCCGCATTCACCGGCCTGAGCCTGGCAATGCTGAAAAAGCAGGAGGCCTGACATGTCGCGCCTGAACCACACCCTGCGCCTGGGCCTGAAAGAACTGACCAGCCTGCGTCATGACAGCGTCCTGCTGCTGTTCCTGCTATATGCCTTCAGCGTGGCGATCTACATGCCGGCAGCCGGCTCGGTGATCGGCGTACACAACGCCAGCGTGGCGGTGGTGGATGAAGACCATAGCCTGCTCTCGCGCAAGCTCAGCGAAGCCCTGCAACCGCCCGAGTTCCAGCCAGCCGTGCCGCTGCCTCCGCAGCGCCTGGACCAGGCCATGGACAGCGGCCAGTACACCTTCGTCATCAACGTGCCGGTGAACTTCCAGAGCGACCTGCTGGCCGGGCGCTCGCCGGAACTACAGATCAATGTCGATGCTACGGCCATGAGCCAAGCGTTCATGGGCGCCGGCTACATCGGCCGGATCTTCGAGCGTGAGCTGCTCGACTACAGCCAGCGTGGTAACGAGCAAAGCCCGGTGCTGATCAACCCCAAGGCGCTGTTCAACCCCAACCTGGAGGGGGGCTGGTTTCTGGCCGTGATCCAGATCGTCAACAACATCACCATCCTGGCGATCATCCTCACTGGCACCGCGCTGCTGCGCGAGCGTGAGCATGGCACCCTCGACCACCTGCTGGTGCTGCCGCTGACCGCGCTGGAGATCATGCTGGCCAAGATCGGCAGCAACGCGCTGGTGGTGGTGATCTGCACCTGGATTTCGTTGGTGGTAGTCGTCAAAGGTGCACTGGGCGTGCCGCTGTCTGGCTCGATGGGGCTGTTTTTGGCCGTGACCGCGCTGTACCTGTTCGCCAGTACATCGCTGGGCATTTTCCTCGCCACCCTGGCGCGCTCGACGCCGCAGTTCGGCCTGCTGGCGATCCCGGTGATCATCCCGATGCTGTTGCTGTCCGGCGGCAGCACACCACTGGACAGCATGCCGCAGTGGCTGCAGTGGGTGATGCAAGGGTCACCCTCAACGCACTTTGTCAGCCTGAGTGCCGCAATCCTGTTCAGGGATGCCGGGTGGGCGGTGGTATGGCCGGATATCCTGGCGCTGACGCTGATCGGCCTGGTGTTCTTCAGCGTGGCCCTCGCGCGGTTCCGCCGTACCCTGGCGTCCTGAGCAAGGACGAGGGCCTGCGCAATCCCCACGGGGCCGGACTGGCAACTATCAGCGGTTATTGCACAATCAGGTTGTTGAACAGCAAGTCTTCAACGATCGGCTTGCCCTCTTCCGCCTCCAGCACCTGCTGCACCTGTTTCAGCGCCTCTTGGCGAAGATGCTCCTTGGCCTCGACGTTGCTCATGCTGTCCACCGTCTGCTGGGTGAACAGTGCCACCAGCTGGTTACGGATCAGCGGTTCGTGGTGCTTCACCGTCTTGGCCGCTTCGTCGCCCGTCACGCGCAGGGCCACGTCAGCCTTGTACACGCGCAGCCGCGGGCTGCCGTCGAGCGCATAGTTGCCAACGAAGGGCGGGCTCAGACTGATGTAGGCGACCTTGGGCACCCCTTCCTTGGCTTCCTCGGCCATGGCCGCAGCCGGCAGCAGCAGCGCCAGCACCATCAAGATCCACGCTTTCACGAATTCGCTCCTCAATACAGTTGGCGCCAGCTTACCCAGCACACCGCTCAAACCCAAGCCCGGGCTTATGCCGGCCCATCAGGGCGGGCCATGCTCGTTGACCTGCCAAGCGGCCCTCCTACACTTATCGGCCACTACCCGCAAAGGAATAGCCCCGATGAAAGCTGTGTTGTGCAAAACCCTGGGTCCGGCGCGCAACCTGGTGCTGGAAGAGGTGGCCAGCCCACTGCCGAAGAAGAACGAGATCCTGCTGGACGTGCAAGCTGCCGGGGTCAACTTCCCCGACACCTTGATCATCGAAGGCAAGTACCAGTTCCAGCCACCGCTGCCGTTCTCTCCAGGTGGCGAGGCAGCGGGCGTGGTGGCCGCCGTCGGCGAAAAGGCCGGCGCGTTCAAGGTAGGCGACCGGGTCATGGCGCTCACCGGCTGGGGTGCGTTCGCCGAGCAAGTGGCGGTGCCGTTCTATAACGTTCTGCCGATCCCGGCGAGCATGGACTTCACCACCGCAGCGGCCTTCGGCATGACCTACGGTACCTCGATGCACGCCCTGCGCCAGCGTGGCCAGTTGCAAGCCGGCGAGACCCTGCTGGTACTGGGCGCTTCCGGCGGGGTGGGCCTGGCGGCGGTGGAGATCGGCAAGGCCATGGGCGCGCGGGTGATCGCAGCGGCCAGCAGTGCCGAGAAACTGGCCGTGGCCAAGGCTGCCGGGGCGGATGAGCTGATCGACTACAGCCAGGCCAACCTGCGCGAAGAAATCAAACGCCTGACCGGCGGCCAGGGCGTGGACGTGATCTATGACCCGGTCGGTGGCGAGCTGTTCGAACAAGCGGTGCGCGGGTTGGCCTGGAATGGCAGGCTGCTGGTGGTGGGTTTTGCCAGTGGCAGCATTCCACAGCTGGCGGCCAACCTGGTGCTGCTCAAGGGCGCGGCGGTACTGGGCGTGTTCTGGGGGGCATTTGCCCAGCGCCAGCCGGAGGACAACGCGGCCAACTTCCACCAGCTGTTTGCCTGGCATGCCGAGGGCAAGTTGAAGCCGCTGGTGTCGCAGACTTATCCACTGGCAGAAGCCGGGGCTGCTATCGAGAAGCTGGGGCAACGGCAGGCTGTGGGTAAGTTGGTGGTGCTGGCCAGGTAAGGCAGTACCGGCCTCTGCGCGGTCGCCTGTAGGAGCGGGTTTACCCGCGAAAGGGCCGGGCCTGCCGGCCAATTCCACCCGCCGTTCACCGTTGTCGCCACCACCGTATTCGCGGGTAAACCCGCGCCTGCAGGGATTACCCGCGAAGAGGCCGGAACAGGTTGCTCACACTTCGCGCAGATTGTGGCAACGCCTGAATCGCGCTTCCAGGTTGCGATCGGGCATCTGGTGACTGCGCAGTGCATTCAAGGTCTGCTCGACATAGTCACGCGTAGTGCCATAACGCCCCTTGGCACTGGCCAGGATCTGGCTGAGCAACGTATCCGGCAAGTTGCCGGCATAGCACGGCAGATGACGCTCCAGTACAAAGCCCAAGGCCTGCACCTTGCTACCGTCGCCCAGGCGGCAGTTGAGCCAGTGCGGCCGGTATGCCGGATAGGGCATCTCGCGTTGCCACAGGGCCATCAGTGAGTCGTCCAGGTTGCGTTCATCCAGCCGGTAGGCAAAGCCGCTGCAGGAACCACCGCGGTCCAGGCCAAACACCAGGCCGGGCGTTTCCGGGGTACCGCGATGTTCATGGGACCACAGGTACAAGCCACGGTGATAACCATGTACCCGCGCGCGCTGGCGCTCCACCGAATTGCACTCCGGGCGCCAGATCAACGAACCATAGGCAAACAGCCACACCGGCCCACCCTGATGCCTGGACATGGTTGTTTTCATGGAGCTGAACAACTGTTCGCGAGTATGTTGCTGACCGAAATCAAGTGCCGGAGGGTATGAAACTTCCCAAGACATACTTTCAAGTGCCGACATAAGCTGCCGCCATTATTCCTGTGAACTACGGATGTAGCGAGATTCGATTACGCTGCGGCCCCAGGCCGCTTTACCAAGGGCGCTTGCAGTAACCATAGGCCAGAATTGCAGGAATACTCAAGCCCTTGAGCACGCGTTTCATACACGGCTCCGACGACTGGGAAGTACTGTTTCAGCAGCGGTGAAAGTTATTGGCCAAGGCGGTAACAATTACCGCCTTATACCGACACTTTCAAACTTCGGTTATTAACCGCGCGGCGCGTAGGCGAACACATCGGCACGCATGCGGTGCGCATCCATACCGGCTTCGACCAAGGCGTCGAGCGTGGCATAGATCATGTTCGGTGAGCCGCTGGCATACACATGCACGCTATTGAGGTCGGCAATGTCGTCGCAGACCGCTTCATGCAGCATGCCGCAGCGGCCTTCCCAGCCACACAGGTCGCTGACCACTTGATGCAGGAACAGGTTAGGCAGACGCTGCCATTCGTCCCAGTGCTCGATCTGATAGAAATCCTCCGGCCGGCGCACCCCCCAGTACAGGTGTACCGGGTGCTTGAAGCCCTGAGCCCGGCAGTGCTCGACCAGGCTGTGCATCTGGCCCATGCCAGTGCCGGCGGCAATCAGCACCAGCGGCCCGTCGGGCAGTTCGGCCAGGTGGGTGTCGCCAAACGGCATTTCAATGCGCGCCAGGCCATCTCGCCTCAGCTGGTCGATCAGTTGCACCGCACTGGGCTCACGCGCCAGCACATGCAGCTCCAGTTCACGCCCGGCATGTGGCGCGGACGCCAGCGAAAAAGCTGCCTGCTTGCCGCCCTCACGTTCGATCATCAGGTATTGCCCCGCGTGATAACGCAGAGGTTTACCGGCAGGCGCACGCAGGCGCACCCGCCAGACGTCGCCGCCGACGTCGACGCACTCACTGACGCTGCACGCCAGCTTGCGCACTGGCAGCTCGCCCAAGGCAAGCACACCGTCCCAGAGCAACACGCAGTCCTCCAGCGGTTCGGCAATGCAGGTGAACAACTCGCCATGGTCGCGGACTTCACCATCCTGGCGAACCCGTCCTTCAACCAACAACGCGGCGCAAACATGGCAATTGCCATTGCGGCAGCTGTTTGGGCAGTCATAGCCCAGCCGCCGTGCTCCATCCAGGATCCTTTCCCCGGGTTCAAGCGCCAGCACCGCCCCGGACGGCTGCAACGTTACCTGCATCAATCTATTCCCAACTGATCCCACAGCTCATCGATACGGCGGGTGACGGCCTCATCCTTGACGATGACCCGGCCCCATTCGCGTGTAGTCTCGCCCGGCCACTTGTGAGTAGCGTCCAGGCCCATCTTCGAACCCAGCCCCGACACCGGTGACGCAAAGTCCAGGTAGTCGATCGGGGTGTTGTCAATCATTACCGTATCACGCTTGGGGTCCATGCGCGTGGTAATGGCCCAGATCACATCGTTCCAGTCACGAGCGTTGATATCGTCATCGGTGACAATAACGAACTTGGTGTACATGAACTGTCGCAGGAACGACCACACACCCAGCATTACGCGCTTGGCGTGGCCGGGGTACTGTTTCTTCATGGTCACCACCGCCATGCGGTACGAGCAGCCTTCCGGCGGCAGGTAGAAGTCGGTGATTTCCGGGAACTGCTTCTGCAGGATCGGCACGAACACTTCGTTCAGCGCCACGCCGAGAATGGCCGGCTCATCTGGCGGCCGGCCGGTGTAGGTGCTGTGGTAGATCGGTTTTTGCCGGTGGGTGATGCGCTCGACGGTGAACACCGGGAAACTGTCCACTTCGTTGTAGTAGCCCGTGTGATCGCCGTACGGGCCTTCCGGGGCCATTTCACCCGGGTGGATCACCCCTTCCAGAATGATCTCGGCGGTTGCCGGTACCTGCAGGTTGCTGCCACGGCACTTGACCAGCTCGGTGCGATTGCCTCGCAGCAGGCCGGCGAAGGCGTACTCAGAAAGAGTGTCCGGTACCGGGGTCACGGCGCCGAGAATGGTCGCCGGGTCAGCGCCCAGCGCCACGGCGACCGGAAACGGCTGGCCGGGGTTCTTCTCGCACCACTCTCGGTAGTCGAGGGCGCCGCCACGGTGGCTGAGCCAGCGCATGATCACCTTGTTGCGGCCGATCACCTGCTGGCGGTAGATGCCCAGGTTCTGGCGGTCCTTGTTCGGGCCACGGGTCACGGTGAGGCCCCAGGTAATCAGCGGCGCCACGTCGCCAGGCCAGCAGTGCTGAATCGGCAATGCGCCGAGGTCGACATCATCCCCCTCGACCACCACTTCCTGGCACACCGCGTCCTTGACCACTTTTGGCGCCATCGACACGACCTTCTTGAAGATCGGCAACTTCGACCAGGCGTCCTTCAGGCCCTTGGGCGGCTCGGGCTCCTTGAGGAAGGCCAGCAGCTTGCCGATTTCCCGCAGTTCGCTGACCGACTCGGCGCCCATGCCCATGGCCACCCGCTCCGGGGTACCGAACAGGTTGCCCAGCACGGGGATGTCGAAGCCGGTGGGCTTTTCGAACAACAATGCCGGGCCCTTGGCGCGCAGGGTGCGGTCGCAGACCTCGGTCATTTCCAGGACGGGGGAGATCGGTACCTGGATGCGCTTGAGCTCGCCGCGCTGTTCCAGGCCACGGATGAAGTCGCGCAAGTCGCGATACTGCATGCAGGAGCCTCGTGTTGGCCGTATCGGTCGGGGTGCAGAGTGTAGCGCCGTTCGGGCCTTGTTTGGGGGGGAAAATGCATTGGGGCCGCCTTGCGCCCCTTCGCAGGCACGCCCGCCCCCACAAGGATTGTATTTAACCTGTGGGAGCGGGCGTGCCCGCGAAGGGCCGCAAGGCGGCCCCAATTACTGCCTGATCGGGAAGCTTACTTGCGCTTCATCGACAGGAAGAACTCATCGTTGGTCTTGGTCTGCTTGAGCTTGTCGACCAGGAACTCGATGGCAGCGATTTCGTCCATCGGGTGCAGCAGCTTGCGCAGAATCCACATACGCTGCAGCTCGTCGTCAGCGGTCAGCAACTCTTCGCGGCGAGTGCCGGAGCGGTTGATGTTGATGGCCGGGAACACACGCTTCTCAGCGATGCGGCGGTCCAGCGGCAGCTCCATGTTGCCGGTACCCTTGAACTCTTCGTAGATCACTTCGTCCATCTTCGAGCCGGTTTCAACCAGCGCAGTGGCGATAATGGTAAGCGAACCGCCTTCCTCGATGTTACGCGCAGCACCGAAGAAGCGCTTGGGCTTCTCGAGGGCGTGGGCGTCGACACCACCGGTCAGCACCTTGCCGGAGCTCGGGATCACGGTGTTGTAGGCACGCGCCAGTCGAGTGATCGAGTCCAGCAGGATAACCACATCTTTCTTGTGCTCGACCAGGCGCTTGGCCTTCTCGATCACCATCTCGGCAACCTGCACGTGGCGGGTTGGCGGCTCGTCGAAGGTGGAAGCAACCACTTCGCCACGCACGGTGCGCTGCATTTCGGTCACTTCTTCCGGGCGCTCGTCGATCAGCAGGACGATCAGGTGGCACTCAGGGTTGTTACGGGTGATGTTGGCCGCAATGTTCTGCAGCATGATCGTCTTACCGGCTTTCGGCGGGGCAACGATCAGGCCGCGCTGGCCTTTGCCGATCGGGGCGCACAGGTCGATGACGCGACCGGTCAAGTCCTCGGTGGAGCCGTTACCGGCCTCCATCTTCAGGCGCTTGTTCGGGAACAGCGGCGTCAGGTTTTCGAACAGGATCTTGTTCTTCGCGTTTTCCGGGCGGTCGAAGTTGATGGTATCGACCTTCAGCAGGGCGAAGTAACGCTCCCCTTCCTTCGGTGGGCGGATCTTGCCGACGATGGTGTCGCCGGTACGCAGGTTGAAACGGCGGATCTGGCTGGGCGAGACATAGATGTCGTCTGGGCCGGCCAGGTAGGACGCATCAGCCGAACGCAGGAAACCGAAACCATCCTGGAGAATCTCCAGCACGCCGTCACCCGAGATCTCTTCGCCGCTTTTCGCATGCTTCTTCAGCAGGGCGAAAATCACGTCCTGTTTGCGCGAACGGGCCATGTTTTCGATGCCCATCTGTTCGGCCATTTCCAAAAGATCGGTAATCGGCTTTTGCTTGAGTTCAGTCAGGTTCATAAGGGGAATGACGTAATCATGTAAGAAGGGAGAATTAAGCTTCTGGCTTAATGAGGCCGCGCCGCTGGATGGCGACAGGATCGCGTACTGATTCGAATTAGGGATGCTTCGGCGACGGCATGTAGAGGGCACTGGAAAAGCAGTGCGAGGCCGAATGTAACACTTGCTTTTTTCTGCGTCTAGTGCTCTGAAAAAGAAAAGCCCCGCATTTGCGGGGCCTTTTCACATCACAGGTGGGCGTCGAGGAATGCGGCCAGCTGCGATTTGGACAGTGCACCAACCTTGGTGGCTTCGACGTTGCCGTTCTTGAACAGCATCAGCGTCGGGATACCACGCACACCGTGCTTGGCCGGGGTTTCCTGGTTCTCGTCGATGTTCAGCTTGGCGACGGTCAGTTTGCCCTCGTAGGTGGAAGCGATGTCGTCCAGAACCGGAGCGATCATCTTGCATGGACCGCACCATTCAGCCCAGTAGTCGACCAGTACCGCGCCTTCGGCCTTCAGGACATCGGCTTCGAAGGAGGCGTCGGTGACATGTTTGATCAGATCGCTGCTCATGGATATCTCCAGGGTCGTAAGCAAAAAACGTGGCCCATGATAGCCGCACCTACGCCGGACAGGAAGCCACGGACGATTGAGTGTAACTATAGTTGCGCAAGACGCCGCGAATCGAAACTGTCATATGGCCGTCATAGAATCGAATGGCACATTGCCTTGCATCAAGGCCAGTACAACGGCTGAGTGTCACGCGTTGGCGATAGCCTGCTATCGTGGCACGATTGCCAGGTTAACGACCGAGAACAACCAGATCATGCCGCATACCATCGCGAAGAACCTGTCCCTGATCGCCGCCATCGACCTTGGCTCCAACAGTTTTCACATGGTCGTGGCCAAGGCCCACCATACCGAAATCCGCATCCTTGAGCGGCTCGGCGAGAAGGTTCAACTGGCCGCAGGCATCGACGAAGAGCGCATGCTCAGTGAAGAGGCAATGGAACGAGGCCTGGATTGCCTCAAGCGCTTTTCCCAGCTGATCAACGGCATGCCGGCAGGCTCCGTGCGTATCGTCGGCACCAACGCCTTGCGCGAAGCGCGCAACCGTAACGAATTCATCCAGCGCGCCGAAGCCATCCTCGGCCACCCGGTGGAGGTCATCTCTGGCCGTGAAGAGGCGCGCCTGATCTACCTGGGCGTGTCGCACACCCTGGCCGACACCCCCGGCAAGCGCCTGGTGGCCGACATCGGCGGCGGCAGTACCGAGTTCATCATCGGCCAGCGCTTCGAGCCGCTGCTGCGCGAAAGCCTGCAGATGGGTTGCGTGAGCTTTACCCAGCGCTACTTCCGCGACGGCAAGATCACCCCGGCCCGCTATGCCCAGGCCTACACTGCCGCGCGTCTGGAACTGATGAGCATCGAAAATGCCCTGCACCGCCTGACCTGGGATGAGGCCATTGGCTCATCCGGCACCATTCGCGCCATCGGCGCGGCCATCAAGGCCGGCGGCCTGGGCAATGGCGAGGTCAACGCCGAAGGGCTGGCCTGGGTCAAACGCAAGCTGTTCAAGCTGGGCGAGGTCGACAAGATCGACTTCGACGGCGTCAAGCCAGACCGCCGCACTATCTTCCCGGCGGGCTTGGCGATTCTCGAAGCCATCTTCGATGCCCTTGAACTGAACCGCATGGACCACTGCGACGGCGCCCTGCGCGAAGGTGTGCTGTTCGATCTGCTTGGCCGCCACCACCACGAAGACGTGCGCGAACGCACCCTGAACTCGCTGATGGAGCGCTATCACGTGGACCAGGGCCAGGCTGCGCGCGTCGAGCGCAAGGCGTTGCACGCATTCGACCAGGTGGCCGACGCTTGGGACCTGAAAGACGGAAACTGGCGCGATCTACTGGGCTGGGCCGCGAAAGTGCACGAAATCGGGCTGGACATTGCCCATTATCACTACCACAAGCACGGCGCCTACCTGATCGAGCACTCGGACCTGGCAGGCTTTTCCCGGGAAGATCAGCAGATGATGGCCCTGCTGGTGCGTGGCCACCGCCGCAACATCCCCAAGGACCGTTACGCCGAACTGGGTGATGAAGGGGTCAAGCTGCTGCGCCTGTGCGTGCTGCTGCGCTTTGCCATCCTGTTCCACCACATCCGCGGCACTCAGCAAATGCCAAAGGTAGAACTGAACGGCGGGGACAACAGCCTGGATGTAGCCTTCCCTGACGGTTGGCTGCAGCAGAACCAGCTGACCCAGGCCGACTTCGCCAACGAGGCGGAGTGGCTGGCCCGGGTCGGCTTCGTCCTCAGCGTACGTTGAGGACCGGGTTGCTCAGGCGCTCCAGCAGGGTCGCCTGAACGCTGCGCGGGTTCTGGTTGCCGGTCGGGGTGCTGCGCACATAGCGCCCGTCTGGCTGCAAGGTCCAGGCGTGGGTATTGTCGGTCAGGTAGCCTTCCAGCTCCTTCTTCACCCGCAGCAACAGTTTCTTGCCTTCCACCGGGAAGCAGGTCTCGACACGTTTGTCGAGGTTGCGCTCCATCCAGTCGGCGCTGGACAGGTAGATCTGCTCTTCGCCGCCATTGAGGAAGTAGAACACCCGCGTGTGCTCGAGGAAGCGGCCAATGATCGAGCGCACCTGAATGTTGTGCGAAACCCCCGGAATGCCCGGGCGCAGGCAGCACATGCCACGCACCACCAAGTCGATTTTCACGCCCGACTGGCTGGCCTTGTACAGCGCCTTGATGACTTTGGCGTCGGTCAGCGAGTTGAACTTGGCAATGATGTGCGCCGGCTTGCCTTCGAGGGCAAACTGGGTTTCCCGCGCGATCATGTCGAGCATGCCCTTTTTCAGGGTGAACGGCGCATGCAGCAGCTTCTTCATGCGCAGGGTCTTGCCCATGCCGATCAGCTGGCTGAACAGCTTGCCGACGTCTTCGGTGAGCGCATCGTCAGAAGTCAGCAGGCTGTAGTCGGTGTACAGGCGGGCGTTGCCGGCGTGGTAGTTACCGGTGCCCAGGTGCGCGTAACGCACGATCTCGCCCTGCTCGCGGCGCAGAATCAGCATCATCTTGGCGTGGGTCTTGAAGCCAACCACACCGTAGATCACTACCGCACCAGCCGCTTGCAGGCGGCTGGCCATCTGCAGGTTGGACTCTTCGTCAAAACGCGCACGCAACTCGATCACCGCAGTGACCTCCTTGCCGTTACGCGCCGCGTCCACCAGGGCGTCGACGATTTCCGAGTTAGCCCCCGAGCGGTACAGGGTCTGGCGCACGGCGAGCACGTGCGGGTCCTTGGCGGCCTGGCGCAGCAGGTCGACCACTGGCGTGAAGGACTCGAACGGGTGCATCAGCAGGATGTCCTGCTTGCTGATCACACTGAAAATGTTGTCAGCGTTCGCCAGCAGCTTGGGGATCGCCGGGGTGAACGGTGTGTATTGCAGTTCCGGGTGGCTGTCCAGGCCGGTGATGCTGAACAGGCGGGTGAGGTTGACCGGGCCATTGACCTGGTACAGCTCGCTTTCGCTGAGGCTGAACTGCTTCAACAGGTAGTCCGACAGGTGTTTCGGGCAGGTGTCGGCCACTTCCAGGCGCACGGCGTCACCGTAGCGGCGCGAGAACAGCTCGCCGCGCAGCGCGCGGGCCAGGTCGTCGACCTCTTCAGAGTCCAGCGCCAGGTCGGCGTTGCGCGTCAGACGGAACTGGTAGCAGCCCTTCACCTTCATGCCCTGGAACAGGTCGTCGGCATGCGCGTGGATCATCGACGACAGGAACACGTAGTTTGCGCCTGGGCCGCCCACCTCTTCCGGCACGCGAATAACCCGCGGCAGCAGGCGTGGCGCCGGAATGATCGCCAGGCCCGAGTCGCGACCGAAGGCGTCCACCCCCTCGAGCTCGACTATGAAGTTGAGGCTCTTGTTCACCAGCAGCGGGAACGGGTGAGTCGGGTCGAGGCCAATCGGGGTAATGATCGGAGCAATTTCGTCGCGGAAGTAGCGGCGTACCCAGGTCTTGAGCTTGGGTGTCCAGTAGCGGCGGCGGATGAAGCGGATCTGGTGCTTTTCCAGCTCAGGCAGCAGCACGTCGTTGAGGATCGCGTACTGGCGCTCTACCTCGGTGTGCACCAGTTCGCTGATACGCGCCAGCGCCTGGTGCGGCTGCAGGCCATCGGCGCCGGCCTGTTCACGGGCGAAGTTGATCTGCTTCTTCAGGCCGGCGACGCGAATCTCAAAGAACTCGTCGAGGTTGCTGGAGAAGATCAACAGGAACTTGAGGCGTTCCAGCAGCGGGTAGTTCTCGTCCAGTGCCTGCTCCAGCACCCGGATATTGAACTGCAGTTGCGAGAGTTCGCGATGAATGTACAGGCTGCTGTCGTCCAGGCCAGGGACGGCGATGGCCGGGGACGGCGCGGGCACCGGAGCCACAGGCTCGACCACCTGTTCCGCTACAGGCTCGGCCACCGGAGGCAGGTCTGGCGGGGTCTGCAGCATCTCTTCTGGGAGCTCCTGAGCATCCTTGATCGCGACAGGGCTTAGCACTTCATTATTCATCTGGCGTTCCTGAGGACGTTAACGCCCTATCATCTATTGAGCGGCAAGATAAGCGCTCATTATGACGCCCGTGTTACACACATGGGCAAGCCGTGGCAAGTGGCTTGTGGCATTGTCTGCGCTGGAAATGTTCACGTCGAGACACATTTGGACACTTTCACGAACGCGCGCGAAGGGGTAGGCTGCGCGTTCATTTCGCCAGCACCTCAGAAAATGCTTCAACAATTCCTGCAGGATTTCGGCTACTTCGCCCTTTTTCTAGGCACCTTCTTTGAAGGCGAGACCATTCTGGTGCTTGCGGGATTCCTTGCGTTCCGCGGTTACATGGATATCAATCTGGTATGCCTGGTGGCCTTCTTCGGCAGCTACGCGGGCGACCAGTTGTGGTATTTCATGGGCCGACGCCACGGGCGCAGGATCCTGGCGCGCAAGCCGCGCTGGCAGGCAATGGGTGACCGGGCGCTGGACCACATCCGCCGCCACCCCGATATCTGGGTGCTGAGCTTCCGCTTTGTCTATGGTTTACGCACGGTCATGCCTGTGGCCATCGGCCTGTCGGGTTACCCGCCACGCCGTTACCTGCTGTTGAACGGGATTGGCGCGGGCATCTGGGCAGTGGCCTTGGGCGCCGCCGCCTACCACTTCGGCGCCATCCTCGAAGGCTTGCTGGGCAACGTCAAACGTTACGAGCTATGGGTGCTTGGCGGCCTGGTGGCGCTGGGCGGCCTGCTGTGGCTGCGCCGGCGCTTCCGTACTCTGCGCGCGGAGCGCAGGGCGGCGAGCCAGGCCCAGCCCCCAGAGGCTGAGCAGGCTGTAGGCCACGAGCAGAAGCCAGGCCAGCGGCGCGACCACCGCTAAGCCCAAGGCGCCGGCCAGGTACAATGCCGGCGCATTCAGACACAACCGCGCCAACTCCAGGCGTGCAGACCAGGGCCGGTTCTCCAGCAACGCGCCCAGCACGAACAAACCGAACGCCATCAGTGACCAGCCGAGCACCAGCGCGGCGGCCGGCACGCGGTCGGCCACGTCCATCAGGTAGCTGCCCAAGGCCACATAAACCACGAACTGCGCCGCCACATAGGCTTGCTGCCCGCGCCCCAGGGCAATCTCGAACTTGCGAAACAGCGCCAGGTCCTGCTTGGCCTGTGGGTAGCGTGCGGCCACATCGGCCGGGCGCCAGCCGGTAGGCATGAACCAGATACGCAGCTTGTCCCACAGGCTGGTGGTGCGCCGGGCGTCATGCCAGAGCTGGGCATAGAACTGCAGGTTGGCCCATAGCGGGTTCCAGCTGGCCAGCGGCGTGGTCACCCCGAACACCACCGGCTCGGCCGGGTCCTCCTCCTTGAAAGTGCCGAACAGACGGTCCCAGAGAATGAACACACCACCGTAATTGCGATCCAAGTAAGCAGGGTTTTGCGCATGGTGGACGCGATGATTGGACGGCGTGATCAACACCCACTCCAGCCAGCCAAGCTTGGGAATATGCCGGGTATGTACCCAGAACTGATACAGCAGGTTGAGCGAGGCCACGGTAATGAACACCAGTGGCGGCACGCCCAGCAGCGCCAGCGGCAGGTAGAACAGCCACGAGAAGATGAACCCACTACTGGTCTGGCGCAGCGCCGTGGTGAGGTTGTACTCCTCGCTCTGGTGATGCACCGAGTGCGCAGCCCACAGCACGTTGCGCTCATGCCCCAGGCGGTGCAGCCAGTAGTAACAGAAGTCGTACAGGACAAAGGCCAGCAACCAGACCCACCCTGCCTGCACCGGCAATTGCAGCAGCGCCAGGTGCTCGAAGGCAAGGGCATAGGTGACCAACCCTACGCCTTTGGTCAGCAGGCCGGTACTGGTCGACAGTGCGCCGGTACTCAGGCTGTTGATCGAGTCGGCCAGGGTGAAATTGTGCTGGCCGCGCACGCGGTCGGCGACCAGCTCAACGGCTATCAGCACAAAAAAGAACGGCACGGCCAGCAGTATCAGGTCCATGGGCGCGACCTCAGGTGTTATCCACCAAGATTAGGCCGCCCCCGCAGGAATCCCTATGGCGACATCTGCCAAACTAGAGGACATTTAGCGCCTCGACACTGGAGTAATGAGCATGACAAAAAAAGTAGCGGTGATTCTTTCCGGCTGTGGCGTGTATGACGGCGCCGAAATCCACGAAAGCGTGATCACGCTGCTGCGCCTCGACCAGCGCGGTGCGCAGGTGCAGTGCTTCGCGCCGAACATCGCACAGATGCATGTAATCAACCATCTGACCGGCGAAGAAATGCCCGAATCGCGCAATGTGCTGGTGGAGTCGGCGCGCATCGCCCGCGGCGAGGTCAGGGATATCCGTGAGGCCAAGGCCGAAGACTTCGATGCGCTGATCGTGCCGGGCGGTTTCGGGGCAGCAAAAAACCTCTCCAACTTTGCCGTGGAAGGCGCCAACTGCAGCGTGAACCCAGACGTGCTGGCCTTGGCCGAAGCCTTTGCCGACGCCTGCAAACCCGTAGGCCTGATCTGCATCTCGCCGGCGCTGGCGGCGAAGATCTACGGGCCGGGCGTGGTCTGCACCATCGGGCGCGATGCCGGCACTGCGGCGGCTGTCGAAAAGATGGGCGGCACCCATGAAGAATGCGATGTACACGACATTGTCGAAGACACCCAGCGTAAGCTCGTGACTACCCCGGCGTACATGGAGGCCAAGTCGATCAGCGAGGCGGCGGGCGGGATCTACAAGCTGGTGGACCGAGTGCTGGAGCTGACGCACGAGTAAGTTACTGCGTTGGCTTCTTCGCGGGCATGCCCGCTCCCACAGGTCCAGCGCAGGCTTCAAGGCCACGCGGTACCTGTGGGGCAACTGCGCGATAGCCTGTGGGGCAACTGCGCGATCGCTTGTAGGAGCGGGTTTACCCGCGAACACCGGCAGAGCCGGTGCCATCCACCGCGCCAGCCTGGGCTGTCGCCTACAGGAATCTGTCAGCCTTTCGAGAGCCGGGCAATGATCCGGTCCAGTGCATTGGCAAACGCCTGTTTCTCACGTTCGCCATAGGCCGCCTGCCCGCCCCCCACCTGGCCCTGCTCACGCAGCTCGGTGAACAGGTTGCGCGCCGCCAGGCGGTCGCCCATGTTGCGCTCGTCGAACTCGCGCCCACGCGGGTCCAGCGCGGCCACGCCCTTTTTCACCAGGCGGTCGGCCAGCGGCACGTCACTGCAGATCACCAGCTCGCCCGGCACGGCGTGCTCCACAATGTAATCGTCGGCCGCATCCATGCCGCTGGGCACCACGATCAGGCGCACGATCGCGAACGCCGGCTTGGCCACCGCCTGCCCCGCCACCATCACCACCTCGAACTTGCGCTTGAGGGCGAACTTGACGATCAGATCCTTGGCCGCCTTGGGGCAGGCGTCGGCATCGATCCATACACGCATTGGACACTCTCTACATGAACTCAATGCGCCCATCATGCCTGAAGCGCAGCGAAAGCTGGAGCAGGCCCGCGCTGGAAAAATGGCGCCAAAATTTCAATTACCGCTTATCCGACCCCGCCACTCAGGCTAAACTCGCCACAGCTTCAATGGCCTGCCCGAGCGCGCAATGAACCACCCTCACGAAATCCGCCCTGACCTGGACGAAGGCATCGACCGCAAGGTCCTGGCGACATTGCGTGCGCGCTTCCTGCATCTGAACCAGGGCCGACTGCAGCGGGCAAAGGAAGGCCTGTCAACGCGCCAGCAACAGGTACTGTCATTGCTGCCGCTGCTGTTTCACGTGAACCACCCGCTATTGCCGGGTTACGTTTCCGGCAGCACCCCCGCGGGCGTATCGGCTTACGAGCCAAGCGCCGAGCTGGTGGCAGATGCCCAACGCCTGGCCCGCTCGTTCACCTACAAGGCCCAGCATGGCAACCCGCCACGCCCGATCCACGGCCTGTTCCTGATGGGCAGCCTGGGCTCGCTGGCGCAGGCCGAGCACAGCGACATGGACCTGTGGGTGTGCCATGCACCCGGCTTGCCCGAACAGCTGCTGGGTGAGCTGCGCCGCAAGTGCCAGCTGCTGGAGGCCTGGGCGGCAAGCCTGGGCGCCGAAGCACACTTTTTCCTGATCGACACACAGGGCTTCGCCCAGGGTCAGCGCGATGGCCAGCTCGGCTCCGACGACTGCGGCACCACCCAGCACTACCTGCTGCTGGACGAGTTCTACCGCACCACCCTGTGGCTGGCCGGGCGTACGCCGCTGTGGTGGCTGGTACCGGTGTACGAGGAACACAACTACTACAGCTACACCCAGACGTTGCTGTCCAAGCGCTTCATCCGCAGCCAGGAAGCCCTTGACCTCGGCAACCTGGCGCACATTCCGCCCGGTGAGTTCGTCGGCGCAGGCCTGTGGCAATTGTTCAAAGGCATCGACTCGCCCTACAAATCGCTGCTCAAACTGCTGCTGACCGAAGCCTACGCCAGCGAACACCCTGCGGTGCGCTGCCTGAGCCTGGACTACAAGCAGGCAGTGTTTGCCAACCAGCTCGACCTCGACGAGCTGGACCCCTACGTGATGGTCTACCGGCGCATCGAACGTTACCTGCTGCAACGCGGCGAAACCGCGCGCCTGGAGCTGGTAAGACGCAGCCTGTACCTGAAGGTGAACAAGAAGCTCAGCGACCAGGGCCGCAGCCATGGCTGGCAACGTCGGCTGCTGCAGCGCCTGGCCGACGAATGGGGCTGGGACCAGCGCCAGTTGGCCCTGCTGGACAGCCGCAGCCGATGGAAAGTGCAGCAGGTCGCCGTCGAGCGGCGTGAGCTGGTGGCCGAGCTTAACCTCAGTTATCGCTTCCTCAGCCAGTTCGCCCGCACCCAGAACGCCAGCAGCCGCGCCGACCAGCGCGACCTCAATGTGCTGGGCCGGCGCCTGTACGCCGCCTTCGAGCGCCGCGCCGGCAAGGTCGAAGTGATTAACCCCGGCATCGCCCCTGACCTCGCCGAAGACACCCTGACGCTGGTCCAGGCACCCAACCGCAAGGAGCCGGGCAGCTACCACTGGGAGCTGTACAGCGGCAACCTGAGCACCCATGAAGTACAGCACTTCAGCCCGATGAAGCGCTGCCGCGAGCTACTCGAACTGCTGACCTGGGCCCATCGCAACGGGGTGATCGACAGCAGCACCCGCATGGCGCTGCATCCAGGGGCCAGCGACCTCGGGGAGTTCGAGCTGTTCAACCTGCTGGGCTGTCTGCGGCAAAGTATCCCCCTGCCCTTGCCGACCGTCAGCGAAGTGCGCCTTTTGCAGCCCAGCGTTGCCGATGAGGTGTTGTTGCTGGTCAACGTCGGCGTCGACCCGCTGCGCCACCACCGCGACCTGAACGTGCTGATGACCACAGAGCGCACCGACGCGTTGAGCTACGCTGGCGTGCGCGAAAACCTGGTGCTGACCCTGGACCAGGTCACCGTCAACAGCTGGAACGAGGTGCTGGTCCAGCGCTATGACGGCGAACACGCGCTGGTGCGCTGCCTGCGCGACTTCCTCAACAGCCCGGCGCAGCGCGGCCACCGGCCACGGGTGCGGGTACGCTGCTTCTGCCAAAGCCGCGCCCAGCCTATCGGCCAGCGCGTAGAGGAAATTTTCGACACTGTGCAGCTGCTGCGGGACCAAGGGCTCCACCACCGCTACCTGCTACAAGTGGCCCAACACACCCATGTGCTGGAGCTTTTGCCCGAGCATGTCAGCCTGACGACCCTGGCCGAGCATGAGGCGCTGCTGGCCTACCTGGGCGAAGAACGCAGTGCCTACAGCCCGCTGTACCTGGATGCCAATGCCCTGCAGGATCACGACCTGCGCCTGGTGCTGGAGCAAGGCCGGCCAGCCTGCATTCAGGTGTTCTACCGCCTGCAGGGCGGCTGGGCCGACGTGTATGTGCTGGATGAATACAACGCATTGTGGCAACAACGCCTGCCGCTGCATGACGAAGCGCATCTGCTGTTGCCACTGCAACGCTTTCTGCGCTCGGTGGTGATGCGCCGCGATGCACGCCTGCCCCTCGATAGCCTGCGGCCCGCCTCGCTGGATATCCACTTCGCGCAGCTGTTGCCCACCGGCCCAGGCAAGGCACGCAGCATCGAGCCGCGCCTGGCCCCGGCCGAGGGCAGCGACCAGCCTTACTATGAGGTACAGGCGATTATCCAGGCCGGTGTGGCGGGTGTGGCGCATGTGACGTTGTACTGCGACCAGCAGGAGTTTTCCGAACTGGAACATGGTGAGCAGCTGTACGCGGTGGTGGCCCGGCAGATCATCGGTCAGCGCCGTGGCGCAGAGCGGTACCGGTGCTATATCACCGACCTGGATTTGTCCGAGCTGCTGGATGACCGGCTGGGGGCAACGCAGATCTACCTGAGCTACAAGCGGGTGCTGGAGCAGGCTTTGAATGAGGGGCTGGAACAGGTTTTGGCGCAGGGCGCCTGAACTCGCAGCACAAGACTGCTGTGGAACAGCCTTGTGCTGCAATCGGGCCGCGCAGCGGCCCCCTGGCCCTTACAGGTCGTAATCGCCCGCTGCTTCCGGCTGGTACTCCACTTCCAGCAGCTTCAGCTTGAGGGTCTTGCCCCCCGGCGCCGGCCAGTCGATCTGCTCGCCCACCGACAGCCCCAGCAAGGCGCAGCCAATCGGCGCCAGGATCGAGACCTTGCCTTCCGGCCCGGCATCCTTGGGGTACACCAGTGTCAGGTGGTAGTCCTTGCCGCTGGCTTCCTCACGGCAGTGCACCCGCGAGTTCATGGTCACCACGCCCGCCGGCACTTCCTCGTGACCGACCACCTGCTCGGCGCGGTCAAGCTCGTCCTGCAGGGCGAGCACACCCGGCGTACTCTCGTCGAGGCTGTCGATCAGACGCTCCAGACGCTGTACGTCCAATCGGGTGAGGATGAGGGAAGGCTTGGTGCTCATGATCCAGTCAGACTCCTTTGAACAGGCAGTTTTCAATGTGCAAATAAAGCAAAACCCCGCCCAAGGGCGGGGTTTGAGAAGGCTTTGGCGTCACCGACGCAGAACCCGACACTACCACAGCCGGGCAAATACTCAAGCCCCTGCGCTCAGTGTGCCTTAGCCTGCTCGCGCAAGACCTGGGCCTCGCGGCAGATCTGCCGGCGCCGTTCGTCATCGGCCGAGCGCCATTCGCGAATGTGCTCGACATGCCGATGGCAACCGGTACACACCCGCTGTTCGTCCAGCCGGCATACGCTGATGCACGGTGACGGCACTGCAGGGCTGACGTTGCTGTAAAGCGGCTTGGGCGGCCGGGCCTGGGCGTTACTCATGTCAGATTTCGTCGAAGTCCAGCTTCTCGCCGGCCCGCTCCCAGACGATACGCTCGAGCATTTCACCCAGCAACTCTTCGCTCTTTTCGCACACCCACTTGCCACTGTCTTCGTCGTAATCGAAGTGGAAACCACCGGAGCGGTCGGCAAGCCACAGCTGGCGCAGTGGCTCCTGACGGCTGAAGATCAGCTGGGCACCGCCCTCGAACTTGACGGTCAGGACACCGGCTGAGTTCTCCATGTCCAGGTCCAGACCGCTCTCGTCGAACAGATCTTCCAGGGCCTGTTGGGTCGCGTCGACCAGATCATGGAAACGCGCTTCACTCAAACTCATTGCAGGAACCTCGAAATTGGCTGCGTTACAGGCAAGCCGGGCAAGATACGGGCGCTTGCCGCCGAATGCAAAGGTTTAGCCGTTGCGTTCACCGGCCTCTTCGCGGGCGAGCCCGCTCCTACGGGGGGCTGCGCAGGGGCTAAGCATAGCCCGCCCGGCGGACCGGTCCTTGCATAGGCAAGCCGCCGGTCGCTCGGTATACTCGGGCGCAATACTGCATTTTTCTAAGGATTTCACCCATGAAGCGCCTGATTTCCTCCTTCGCGGCGCTGGTCGCTGTTGCCTGCCTCGTTTCGGCCTGTGGCCAGAAAGGCCCGCTGTATCTGCCTGAAGATGGCGATAACGGCAAAGCGCACACGTCGCACCAGCACCAGCCAAAAGCCAAGCCGGCCCCGGCACAAGAACAGCAGCCCGAGCTGCAGTCCGAGTCCGAGCCCGAGCAGTCGCCAGCGCAGTAAGGAAACCAGATGAACGCTTTCAACTACCGCGACGGTGAGCTGTTCGCGGAAGGCGTGGCCCTGTCGGCCATTGCTGAACGTTACGGCACCCCCACCTACGTGTACTCGCGCGCCCACATCGAGGCCCAGTACCGTAGCTACGCAGACGCCCTGCAAGGCACCGAGCACCTGGTGTGCTTCGCGGTCAAGGCCAACTCCAACCTTGGCGTGCTGAACGTGCTGGCGCGCCTGGGCGCAGGCTTCGACATCGTCTCCGGTGGTGAACTGGAACGTGTGCTGGCCGCTGGCGGGCGTGCCGACCGCGTGGTGTTCTCCGGCGTCGGCAAAACCCGTGAAGACATGCGCCGCGCCCTGGAAGTTGGCGTGCACTGCTTCAACGTCGAATCCACCGACGAGCTGGAGCGCCTGCAAGTAGTCGCCGCCGAAATGGGCAAGGTTGCCCCGGTGTCGCTGCGGGTCAACCCGGACGTCGATGCCGGTACCCACCCGTACATCTCCACTGGCCTCAAAGAAAACAAGTTCGGCATCGCCATTGCCGATGCCGAGGCCATCTACGTACGCGCCGCACAGCTACCGAACCTGGAAGTGGTCGGTGTCGACTGCCACATCGGCTCGCAGCTGACCACCGTCGAGCCATTCCTCGACGCCCTCGACCGCCTGCTGGTGCTGGTCGACCGCCTGGCCGAGTGCGGCATACACCTGCGCCACCTGGACCTGGGTGGCGGTGTCGGCGTGCGCTACCGCGACGAACAGCCACCACGGGTGGCCGACTACATCAAGGCCATCCGCGAGCGCGTGGGCGAGCGCGACCTGGCCCTGGTGTTCGAACCAGGCCGCTACATCGTCGCCAACGCTGGCGTGCTGCTGACCCGCGTGGAATACCTCAAGCACACCGAACACAAGGACTTCGCCATCATCGATGCAGCGATGAACGACCTGATCCGCCCGGCCCTGTACCAGGCCTGGATGGGTGTCAGCGCGGTCAAGCCACGTGCAGGCGAAGGCCGTGCCTATGACCTGGTCGGCCCTATCTGCGAGACTGGCGACTTCCTCGGCAAGGACCGCGTACTCAACCTGGCCGAAGGTGACCTGCTGGCCGTAGAGTCCGCGGGCGCCTATGGTTTTGTCATGAGCTCCAACTACAACACCCGCGGCCGTTGCGCTGAAATCCTGGTCGACGGCGACCAGGCGTTCGAAGTACGCCGCCGCGAGACCGTCGCCGAACTGTATGCTGGCGAAAGCCTGCTGCCGGAGTAAGCCCATGCTGCTGCGTTTTACCAAGATGCATGGGCTGGGCAACGACTTCATGGTCCTGGACCTGGTCAGCCAGCACGCGCACATCCAGCCCAAGCACGCCAAGCAATGGGGTGACCGCCATACCGGTGTCGGCTTCGACCAGTTGCTGATCGTCGAGGCGCCGAACAACCCGGAAGTGGACTTCCGCTACCGCATCTTCAACGCCGACGGCTCCGAGGTCGAGCAATGCGGCAACGGTGCGCGCTGCTTTGCCCGCTTCGTGCTGGACAAGCGCCTGACCGCGAAAAAGCGCATCCGCGTGGAAACCAAGAGCGGCATCATCGTGCTGGACGTGCAGAACGACGGCCAGGTGAGTGTCGACATGGGCCCACCCCGCTTCATCCCTGCCGAAATCCCCTTCGTTGCTGACGCGCAGGCGCTGAGCTACCCACTGGAGGTCGACGGCCAGCTGCATTCCATAGCCGCCGTGTCCATGGGTAACCCGCACGCCGTGCTGCGTGTCGACGACGTGCATACTGCCCCCGTGCACGAGCTGGGCCCGAAGATCGAAAACCACCCACGCTTCCCACAGCGGGTGAATGCCGGCTTCATTCAAGTCATCGACCGCCACCGCGCCAACCTGCGCGTGTGGGAACGCGGCGCCGGCGAAACCCAGGCTTGCGGCACCGGCGCCTGCGCCGCGGCCGTGGCGGCGATCAGCCAGGGCTGGATGGACTCCCCGGTGTCCCTCGACCTGCCCGGTGGCCGCCTGCACATCGAATGGGCCGGCCCCGGCAAGCCCGTGATGATGACTGGCCCGGCCGTACGCGTCTATGAAGGACAGGTTCGTCTCTAAACGAGTAACCGCCATGACCGATCAGCCCAAGGTTGTACCCAAGCAGTCCGCCGAGCTCGATGCCGAAGCGGTGGTCGCCTACCTGCGCGCCCACCCCACCTTCTTCGCCGAGCACGACGAGCTGCTGATCGAACAGCACATCCCGCATCAGCGAGGAGACAGCGTGTCGCTGGTGGAACGCCAGCTCAAGCTGCTGCGTGACCGCAACATCGAAATGCGCCATCGCCTGTCGCAACTGATGGACGTGGCCCGCGACAACGACCGGCTGTTCGACAAGACCCGCCGGCTGATCCTTGACCTGCTCGATGCCGGTAGCCTGGAAGAAGTGGTAATGGCGGTCGAAGACAGCCTGCGCCAGGAATTCCAGGTGCCCTTCGTCAGCCTGATCCTGTTCGGCGACAACGTCGCGCCGGTCGGGCGCTGGGTCAGCAATGCCGAGGCGCAGCAAGCCATCGGTGCCCTGCTGGGCGGTGGCAAGACCGTCAGTGGCAACCTGCGCGAGCACGAGCTGGCGTTCCTGTTCGGTGAAGAACAGCGCCGGGAAGTAGGCTCCAGCGCCGTGGCAGCTCTTGAGTACCAAGGGCTGCATGGGGTTCTGGCCATCGGCAGCCGCGACCCGCAACACTACAAGAGCAGCGTCGGTACCCTTTTCCTCGGCTATATCGCCGAGGTGCTTGGCCGCGTTGTGCCACGCGTTACCCAGACCCTGCGCCCGGTACGCTGATGAAACGCCAGCTGGAGGCTTATTGCGCACACCTGCGCAACGAGCGCCAGGTGTCGGAGCACACCTCGCAGGGCTACCGTCGCGACCTGGAAAAAGTCATCGCCTACTGCGCAGAACACGGCATTGCCGATTGGCAGGCGCTGCAAATCCAGCAGCTGCGCCAGCTGATCGCCCGCTTGCACCACCATGGCCAATCTCCGCGCAGCCTGGCACGCCTGCTGTCGGCAGTGCGCGGCCTGTACCGCTACCTCAACCGCGAAGGCCTGTGCCAGCACGACCCGGCCAACGGCCTGAGCGCGCCCAAAGGTGAGCGGCGGCTGCCCAAGGTACTGGATACCGACCGCGCACTGCAGCTGCTCGATGGTGGCGTCGACGACGACTTCATCGCCCGGCGGGACCAGGCGATCCTCGAACTGTTCTATTCCTCGGGCCTACGCCTATCGGAACTGACCAACCTCGATCTTGATCACCTCGACCTCGCCGCCGGCCTGGTGCAGGTACTGGGCAAGGGTGGAAAAGCCCGCGTACTGCCGGTGGGTCGCAAGGCTCGCGAGGCGTTGCAGGCCTGGTACCGTTTGCGCGGCATCGGCAACCCACGCGACCGTGCAGTGTTCATTACCCGCCAGGGCAATCGCATCAGCCCCCGGGCAGTGAGGCTGCGGGTAAAGGTTGCCGGTGAGCGTGAGCTGGGCCAACACCTGCACCCGCACATGCTTCGCCATTCCTTCGCCAGCCATGTGCTGGAATCATCCCAGGACCTGCGCGCGGTGCAGGAGATGCTCGGCCACGCCGACATCAGCACGACGCAAATCTACACCCACCTGGACTTCCAGCACCTGGCCGCGGTGTACGACAGCGCCCACCCTCGGGCCAAACGCAGCAAAGGCACAGACTCATGAGCATCAAGCTGATCACCTTCGACCTCGACGATACCCTGTGGGACACCGCGCCGGTGATTGCCACCGCGGAAGTCGTGCTGCGCGACTGGCTCGAAGCCAACGCACCAACCCTCGGCAGCGTGCCGGTGGAACACCTGTTCGCCATCCGCGAGCGCCTGGTGCAAGCAGAGCCCGGCCTCAAGCACCGCATCAGCGCCCTGCGCAGGCGCGTGCTGTTCCATGCCCTGGAAGAGGTCGGCTACAGCGAGCAGCACGCACAGGCGCTGGCCAACGAAGGCTTCGAAGTGTTCCTGCATGCGCGCCACCAGGTGGAGATCTTCCCAGAGGTACAACCGGTGCTTGAGATCTTGCGCCATCAATACATCCTGGGCGTGGTCACCAACGGCAATGCCGACGTCAGCCGGCTGGGGCTGGCCGATTACTTCCGCTTTGCCCTGTGCGCCGAGGACCTGGGCATTGGCAAGCCAGACCCGGCGCCGTTCCTCGAAGCGTTGCGCCGCGGCGAGGTGGACGCGGGTGCGGCGGTGCACATCGGCGATCACCCTGGCGATGACATTGCCGGTGCTCAGCGCGCCGGTTTGCGCGCGGTGTGGTTCAACCCGCAGGGCAAGGCCTGGACTGGCGATCAGGCGCCGGATGCCGAAATCCAGCGCCTGTCGCAGCTGCCCGACGTGCTCGCGCGCTGGCGCTGACGGAGGCCGCTTTGCGGCCCATTCGCGGGCACGCCCGCTCCCACAGGGACCGCGCAGGCCCTGGACCCTGTGGTGAACCTGTGGGAGCGGGCATGCCCGCGAAGAGGCCGGCACAGGCAACACAAAACCCACAGGCATAAAAAAGCCCGCAGCGACGGCGGGCTTTTTTGCGATCAGCCACTCAGATAGGGCGGCTGCCGTACTTGTTGTCTGGCTTCTTGGGCGGGTCAGCGACCACGTTGGCCTCGACTTCCTGCACCTTGCCACCGCGAGAAAGGAATTCTTCCATCGCCTTGGCCAGTGCATCACGCTCTTTCTGCTTGGCTTCCATGCTCGGCATCTCGTCTACCGAGACTGCTGCCTTGGATTTGCCCTTGGCAACGGGTGCCGGGCTGCTGTCGTCATCGCCAGCGTCTTCCACGCCGTCGTCAGCCGCCCCTTCAAGGACCTCATCACCCTCGTCTTCGTCGCCTACTTCGAGGTCATCATTTTCCAGATCGTCGTCGCTCATGTTCTACCTCATGACTTGCGAAAAGCAGGTTGGTTATAGACCAGTGCAGCCGTAGACCGGCAGCCACCAGTGAAAATTCAACTGGCCGTGGGTTAGGCCACTGCCCTTGGGTCGGCACTCCTGATGGGAGGCGGCACCCAGCAGGCCCTGCTCCTGGCAGGACCTGACAAATCCATTAGCCCCTGCTGGCCACACGCTATTGGCAAGCCTAGCAAAGGCTGGCGAAGTGTGTGGACTACTCGTCAAACACCCTTCGGCGCGCATTCTAGCGCGCCCGTGGAAAAAGCAAAGCACCATAAACGCCCTGCGGCTTGTAAGTTTTTTACCTACGTCACGAACGTGTCGAATAAACCGTTTGCCGTGCGGGAAATGCTGAAAAACTGGCAAAAAAATGCCCGGCAAGCCGGGCAAGTTTTTACCGCGTCGCAGTTACAGGTTGTAGCCGCGCTCGTTGTGCTGAGCCAGGTCGAGGCCGACCGACTCTTCTTCTTCGTTGACCCGCAGGCCCATCACCACATCCAGCACCTTGAGAATCACGTAGGTGACGATGGCGGTGTAGACCACGGTGAAAATCACACCTTTGGCCTGGATCCAGACTTGCATGCCGATGTCGGTGACGGTACCGAAGCCGCCCAGCGCCGGAGCCGCGAATACACCCGTGAGGATGGCGCCGATGATGCCGCCAACACCGTGCACGCCGAAGGCATCCAGCGAATCGTCATAGCCGAGTTTGCGCTTGAGCGTGGTGGCGCAGAAGTAGCAGAGCACACCCGAAACCAGGCCGATGATCAGCGCGCCAATCGGCCCGACGGTGCCCGCAGCCGGGGTGATGGCGACCAGGCCAGCAACCACGCCCGAAGCGATGCCCAGAGCACTTGGCTTACCGTGACCGACCCACTCGGCGAACATCCAGCCCAGGGCGGCGGCGGCGGTAGCGATCTGAGTGACCAGCATGGCCATGCCGGCAGTACCATTGGCGGCAGCAGCAGAGCCTGCGTTGAAACCGAACCAGCCGATCCACAGCATCGCTGCGCCCATCAGGGTATAGCCGAGGTTGTGCGGGGCCATCGGCGTGGTCGGGTAGCCCTTGCGCTTGCCCAGTACCAGGCAGCAGACCAGGCCTGCGATACCGGCGTTGATGTGCACCACGGTGCCACCAGCGAAGTCCAGTACGCCCCAGTCCCACATCAGGGCACCGTCACCGCTCCACACCATGTGGGCGATCGGCGCATACACCAGGGTGAACCAGATACCCATGAATACGAGCATCGCCGAGAACTTCATGCGCTCGGCAAAGGCACCGACGATCAACGCCGGGGTGATGATGGCGAACGTCATCTGGAAGGTGATGAACACCGCTTCAGGGAACAGCGCGGTGGCCGAGGTCAGGCTGTTGGGCGTGACGCCGCTGAGGAAGGCCTTGGAGAAGCCGCCAACGAAGGAGTTGAAGTTAAGCACGCCCTTTTCCATACCGGCGGTATCGAAGGCCATGCTGTAGCCGTAGACGACCCAGAGAATGCTCATCAGGCCGGTGATTGCAAAGCACTGCATCATCACCGACAGCACGTTCTTGGATCGCACCATGCCGCCATAGAACAGGGCCAGGCCCGGAATGGTCATGAACAGCACCAGCGCCGTTGCGGTCAGCATCCAGGCGGTGTCGCCGGAATTAAGCGCTGGGGCAGCTTCCTCTGCCAGGGCAAGCCCGGGCATTACGAGGGACAATAGGGCTCCTAGCCCTGCGATCTTACGCAGAGTCATGTTGTTTTCTCCTGGGGCGTTGGGTTTGGTGAGGCTTTTTTGCTGCTTAGATCGCGTCGGTATCGGTTTCGCCGGTACGGATGCGGATCGCCTGCTCCAGATTCACCACGAAAATCTTGCCGTCACCGATCTTGCCGGTGTTGGCTGCCTTGGTGATGGCTTCGATTACCCGATCAAGGTCTTTGTCATCGATGGCGACATCGATCTTCACCTTGGGCAGGAAATCGACCACATATTCAGCACCGCGATACAGCTCGGTGTGGCCCTTCTGCCGACCGAAACCTTTGACTTCGGTGACGGTGATGCCCTGCACGCCGATTTCCGACAGCGACTCGCGCACGTCGTCCAGCTTGAACGGCTTGATGATGGCTGTGACTAGCTTCATGAAACTCTCTCCCGATTTGGTGGACTTGCCCCAGGAAAACAAACCCGTCTCAAGTCTAAGCGCAGCGGTTGGCTTTGTAACGCGTCGTCGGCATCCGGCTCCGCGTGCGCACTGCCTGGTCACAAGGAACTGCTTCAGTGCATGGCTCGTACAGGTCTTTGCAGAAACCTTGCCAGTTCCGACAAAGCGCCGAAAAACAGCGCGTTATGTGATTTGCTCGGGATTGGCCAGTCGCCAGCATGGGAAACATGCACAATTTCGGTGCGCAGCAGCGGGGCAAGTTGCGCGAAAAATGTGCAACGGATTAGAAACCGCAGATCATTCTTTTTCGTGAGCAACTGTCTTGCTCAATTTCTAAAAGTTGGCGCGATCGCTGTGGGAGCGGGCTTGCCCGCGAACACGGGCGAAGCCCTTGCCATCCACCGCGGTGTTTTCTTCGCGGGTAAACCCGCTCCTACGAAGGCCAATGTGCACTCAGGCGCCAGGTTTGTGCGTGCTACACTGGCGGCCATTTCTCAGTTTCAGTGGACAGCCCCATGCTCCCGCCCAAAGCCCTTCTCGATGCCCTGAGCGAACAGGCCTCGCGCCTGTTCAGCAGCGATGCCGCCCAGCCCCGTGCGGAACTCGAAAGCCAGTTCAAAGTGTTGATGCAAGGCGCCTTCAGCAAGCTGGACCTGGTCAGCCGCGATGAGTTCGACAGCCAGATGGTTGTACTGGCGCGTACCCGCGCACGCCTTGAGGCCTTGGAAAAACAGGTAGCCGAGCTGGAAGCCCGGCTGAACCCAACTTCACAGGATGAATGAATGCAGCCCTCCAGCGCATACCCGGTACTGTTGTTTTCCTACGGCACCTTGCAGGATAAAGCCGTGCAGTTGGCCAACTTTGGCCGTGAGCTGAACGGCCAGGCCGACCGTATGCCGGGCTACCGCCTGGACTGGGTCGAGATCACCGACCCGGGCGTACTGGCGACCAGCGGCAAGTCTCATCACCCCATCGTTTCCCCCAGCAGCCAGGCCAACGACAGCGTGGCCGGCATGGTCTTCCAGATCAGCGAAGACGAACTGGCAGCGGCGGACCGCTATGAAGTTGCCGACTACAAGCGCGTCGCAGTCACCCTTGCATCGGGCCTGACAGCCTGGGTTTATGTGCGCGCCTGAGCCCGTCCGATGCAGGTTGAACCCGCAACGACTCGGCGTGGGTAAAGGCCTGTTTCGGTGGTAGCTCACTTGCATGCAGTGTGCCGCGGAACAATGCCGCCCCGCACTGAGTAAACAACGTCTTCACCCGGCTGTGCGAATTGAGGATCTGGGCCTGGATATCACCAATGGCCGAATCCCTTGGTTGCAAGCTGGCCGCTCGGTTGACCCATTGGATGGCGGCAAAGCGGCTTTGCTTGCGGGTGCCACGCCCCTGCATCCAGGCCAGCCCCAGTTCGGCGCTGGCACGCCCTGCAAGCCACGGGTCCGGGTGCTCGACCAGGCTCAGCAGGTAAGCAACCGCCTCACTTCGCTCCTGCGCCTCACCAAACCGGCGTAACAAAATCCCCAGGTGCAACCGCGCACACGCATTGGTCTGCCCGTTGCCCAGCGCGTCGACAAGCAGGCGCCTGACCGCCAGCATGGCACTGCGCTCGTTCAGATCCTCATCGCCGTCCATGCGCAGGCAGGCCAGGTTGTACTTGGCCTGCCTGCTGCCCGCCTCCACCGCACGCTGCAGCCAGTACCCGGCTGCTTCGTCGTCCAGGTAATGCGCCGGGGTGTTGGCCAGGCCGCCATGGTGCAGCTCATACAAGGCCAGGGCAGCACCCGGCAGGTTCAGTTCGGCGCAGCGTTCATACAGGTAGCAGGCCACTTCATGCCGGTTGGCTGCCCACAGCAATCGCGCCACTTCAAGCACTTCGAACCCCGGTGCCTGGCCCGCGAACTGGCGACTCACCGCCCGTTGCAACCATAGCCTTGCCTGCTCGGCCGAGCGTGGCAGCGCCCACAGCCCGAAACGGTGCCCGACAGCGCGTAATGCACAGGCAGCAGCATGTGAACGGCCGTCACACAGGCGCTCAATGGCGCTGTGTAACAGTTGCCTCTCATCTGCCATGCCATTGCGCAGTATCAGCTCGGCCAAACAGCGAAACGGCACGCCCATGGCGCGGATGGCGCCGAGATCGGCATTGCACGCCAAGCTCGCGGCAAAGTCGCGCATAGCGCCAGCATGGTCGCCCGATGCCCCGCTGCGCAGCGCCCCCCGCCATGCCAGAACGACAGCACGTTCCCTGGGCCTCAACGGGCGTTGTGACCAGTCTTCGAACACGTGCTGCCAGTCGGCGACGGCTTGCAACGGATCAGCCTGTGGCAGCATCAGCCGGCCTTCGACGGCCATCCAGTGCAGCGCATTACGCAAAGGCTCGTCCCAGGTTGCGCACAACGGGCCATTGATCAACAGCTCGAACGCATCGAGGCTGCCGCCCCAGCGTGGCAGCAGGTACACAGCAAGGGCCTGGATCGCTTCGAAGCAGCCGGGGCGGGCGATCAGCGCATGGCGCAGCCAGTAATAGCGAGGGTCCTCGTTTTCATGGTCGACCCGCTTGCCCAGGTAGCGCGGCAGCGCCTGTGGCAGCTCGGCCAAGGGCAAAAGCCCATGCCTCACCAGCAACGGCGCTGCAGCTTCCTGTACCTCTACATCGGCATGGGCACTGGGCCTGAAGCGTGCAGGCTCCCCCTGGAACAGTTGGAGCAACCAACCAGGCTCATGGAACTGCGCACTGATGCGCAGCATGCCAATGGCCGCTGCCACGGGGTGCGCAGAGCGGTCCATTGCACGCAACAGGTGCGCGGTGGCGGATTCACAAATTTGCGCGACCGCCAGCAAGCGTGCAGCGTTGCGTGGGCCATCAACCTGCACCTGGCAGGCTCGGTGGAAGCAGTGCATACCCATTACCACTTGTGGGTGGTAAGCCCTGGGGCACGCGTCAATCCAGGCTCTGAGCACTTGGCTCAGGGCCCTGTCGCCCTGGTTTTCCTGGTCGAGCAGCATGTGCCCGTCAATGGCCGCCAGGTAGGCCGGGAACTCGCCGGGCGGGGCCTGACGCCACTGAGCCTCAAGCCTGTCGAAAAAGCGGTTGAGTTCAACGAATGCACTGGCCTGCACCAGTTCGCGCATTACCTGGTGCGTGCGGGTGAGCATTTGCACGGTGCAATACCTCAAGTCCATTTGAAAGAAGACGCAGTGCCATCCCATGGCAACTGCGGTTGCCCAACAACACTAAGTCATACCTGACGCCTGCGCAAAGCCTATTGGATCCATTTTTGCCGAACCGCATGAAAACGCAGGGAAAACCCCTGCCCTGAAAAACCACGACGCACACTTGTTGCGCCTGCCGTGGCAGCACTGGCTATTCTTTGCCCAGCCGCAGGAAGCGGCATTTTCCAGCAACAACGGAGTGTTCATGTCCCTAGCCCTCGTCCACAGCCGCGCCCAGGTAGGCGTGCAGGCACCGGCGGTCAGCGTCGAAACCCACCTGGCCAACGGCCTGCCTCATCTCACCCTGGTCGGCCTGCCGGAAACCACGGTCAAGGAAAGCAAGGACCGGGTGCGCAGCGCCATCGTCAACTCCGGGCTGAAGTACCCACAGCGGCGCATTACCCAGAACCTCGCCCCCGCCGACCTGCCCAAGGATGGCGGCCGATATGACCTGGCCATCGCCCTGGGCATCCTCGCCGCCGACGGCCAGGTGCCGATTGCCACCCTGACCGATATGGAATGCCTGGGCGAACTGGCGCTGTCGGGGAAATTGCGCCCAGTGCAGGGCGTGCTGCCTGCGGCACTCGCGGCACGCGAAGCAGGCCGGGCGCTGGTAGTACCACGGGAAAATGCCGAGGAAGCCAGCCTGGCCGGCGGGTTGGTGGTGTATGCGGTGGGCCACCTGCTGGAGTTGGTCGCCCACCTGAACGGCCAGGTGCCGCTGCCGCCCTACGCTGCCAACGGCCTGATCCTGCAGCAACGCCCCTACCCGGATTTGAGCGAAGTGCAGGGCCAACTGGCAGCCAAGCGTGCCTTGCTGCTGGCTGCGGCCGGTGCGCACAACCTGCTGTTCACCGGGCCGCCCGGCACCGGCAAGACCTTGCTCGCCAGCCGCCTTCCCGGGCTGCTGCCACCGCTGGACGAGCACGAAGCGCTGGAAGTGGCGGCAATCCAGTCGGTCAGCGGGAAAGCGCCGCTGAACAGCTGGCCACAGCGACCCTTTCGCCACCCCCATCACTCTGCGTCCGGCCCGGCGCTGGTCGGTGGCGGTAGCCGACCGCAACCAGGTGAGATCACGCTAGCCCATCACGGCGTGTTGTTTCTCGACGAACTTCCGGAGTTTGAGCGGCGCGTACTGGAAGTGCTTCGCGAGCCACTGGAGTCAGGTGAAATCGTGATTGCCCGTGCCCGCGACAAAGTGCGTTTCCCCGCGCGCTTCCAGCTGGTGGCAGCGATGAACCCCTGCCCTTGCGGCTACCTGGGCGACCCCACTGGCCGCTGCCGCTGCAGCACCGAGCAGATCGCGCGCTATCGCAACAAGCTGTCCGGGCCACTGCTGGACCGCATCGACCTGCACCTGACCGTGGCTCGCGAGAGCACTACGTTGAACAACCAGCCTTGTGGTGAAACCAGTGCCGATGTCGCCGTCAGGGTGGCTGAAGCGCGGGAGCTGCAGCACAGGCGACAAGGGTGTGCGAATGCATTTCTCGACCTTGAAGGTTTAAGGCACCACTGTGGGTTGGTAGCGGCGGATCAGGTCTGGCTGGAAGGGGCCTGCGAGCGGCTGACCTTGTCGCTACGGGCGGCGCACCGGTTGTTGAAGGTGGCGCGGACACTGGCGGACCTGGAGGGATGCGAGACGATTGGCCGGGCGCACCTGGCCGAGGCCCTGCAGTACCGACCGGGGAGCAGTTAGATTGCCAGGGTTGTGATGCCCCCCTGCAGGAGCGGGTTCACCCGCGAAGAGGCCGGCACAGCCATACCTCACTGACCGCCAGCCAAAGCCTCTTCAACCACCTTCAGCAGCACCTCTTCAGAAAACGGCTTGCCCAGGCAGGCCAGTGCCCCAAGGCCCATCGCTGCCCGTACCGAGCCATCGTCCCAATGTGCCGACATGCAGATCACCGGCAAGCGCCACCCCCGCTGTGCCAGCTCACGCTGTACCTCCAGCCCGCTCATCCCCGGCATTTTCAGGTCCAGCAACACACAGCCCGCCTCGCCCGCCAGTGGCGAAGCCAGGAATGCGTGCCCGGCGGAAAACGACAAGGTCTCGAACCCCGCCGAGCGCAGCAGGTTGGCCAGGCTTTTGCGCACCGAGGCATCGTCGTCGACGATGCACACCTCTCTGCTCATGCGCCGCCCAGGCTCGCAGACCGCGCTCCGAGGAGGTTGTGCATGGCCGCAAGCTCCAGCAGCGAGCGGGACTGCATCTTGTTCATGATGTTCTTCTTGTGCACCTTGGTCGTCACCTCGCTGGTGCCGATCTGCCTGGCGATCTGCTTGTGCGACAAGCCGCCTACCACCAGCGAGAAGACCTGGCGCTCACGCTGAGTCAGGCGCTGGTACTTTTCCTCGACCTGCCGCGCCTGCAGCCACTTGCGGCCTTCGGCCACGGCCCGGGCGCGCACTGTCTGCAACAGGGTCAGCAACTGGTCTTCATCGAACGGCTTGGTCAGAAACTCCACCGCCCCGGCGCGCATGGCCTGGACGGTCATCGGGATGGTGCCGAAACCAGTCATGAACACGATCGGCCAGGGCAGCGCCAGCCGGCACAGCGCATCCTGTACCTCCAGGCCACTTGTGCCAGGCAAGTGCATGTCCAGCAGCAGGCAGGCACAGGGGGTTTCCAGGCGAGCCTCGAACAGCGCCTCGGCACTGGCAAACAAGTGGTGCGGGATGTCCTGCGAGCGCAACAGCCGGCCCAACGCGGTGCGCACCGACGAGTCGTCATCCACCACCAACACCGGCACATTCACGCGCTCATCGAGCGGCTCGACAGTCTCGGCCAGGCTGCGCAGCAACGACCTGCCCAATGCCTCACCAGGCTCCTCGAGGCTGATCTGCGCGGCCAGGCGATAGCCCCGGCGCGGCACGGTCTGGATCAGGCCACGGTCGCCAAAGGCCTTGCGCAGCAAGGACACCTGAACCTGCAAGTTATTGTCCTCGACCACCGTGCCGGACCACACCTGGCTGAACAACTCGTCCTTGCCGACCACGCGGCCCTTGGCCCTGATCAGCGTGGCCAGCACGTCGAAAGCACGCCCACCCAACAGGATCGGCTTGCCATCGACAAAGACTTCGCGCCGCTCCAGCGACACCTGGGCATTGCCTATTCGGATCATGGCTTCCTCGCGCGGGCACGGGCGTTTTCGCTGCCCTGGGCAGCCTAGGCCAGCGTTGGCGTTCAGACAATTATCCCGAGGGATAGGTTGGCCCAAGGACTATACAAAAGCCCGCCTGCCCCAAGGGGACGATAACGGACAACAGCGTGCCCGTTCCTGCCAAGCAGGCTGTAACCCGCATCCATGCTGGGCCCGCTGCGTATACTCGCGCCTCAGGATGTCGCTAGCGGGGGTGCTTTATGCTCGATGAACGCCTTGCCCACAGGCCCATCGATTACGACCAGTCAATCGACGAGGGCTGGCTGAAGCGGTGCGAGATCAGCGCGCTGGGCCAGGAAGGTGAACTCAGCTATTTCCGCCTGCGCGACCCAGCCACAAATCAGGCCTGGATCGCCGTGCGCGCGCCGCTCGAGGCTCCTTCCGCCTGTCAGCGCCTGGAACGTGACTACCGCCTGCAACTGGACCCGCAGTGGGCGGTGATCCCCTCGGCGTTCGTGCGCTCGGCCGAAGGCCCGTTGCTGGTGTACCCGGCCGGGCGCTCAGTCGCCGACCTGATCGCTGAAGGCCCTGCTGCACTGGAGCCGTTTCTCGACATCGCGGTGAACGCTGCCCATGCGTTGGCGCAAGCGCACGAACGCAATGTGCTGCACGGTACATTGCAGCCTGAACATGTATACCTGCGCGCCCACCAGCGGGTGCGCCTGGGCTTCTTTCGTGCCGACCCAGCAGAGCGGATCAGCGAACAGGGCACCCCCCTCGGCAACTGGGCCTACCTGGCGCCGGAGCAGGTTTGCCCGCACGGTAGCAGCAGCGACCGACGCAGTGACATCTATGCCCTGGGGGCAATCCTCTACCAGTTACTGGTAGGCGAACTGCCGCTGGCCGGGCGCGACACCCTGCACTGGCGACAGCTGCATGCTGGTGTGCAGCCGCGGGCGGCCAGCGAAGCGGACAGCAAGGTGCCGCACCCCCTCAGCCTGGTCCTGGCAAAGGCCTTGGCCAAAGAGCCGGACGCCCGCTACCAGAGCGCGCGCGCCCTTGCAGTGGACTTGGCTCACTGCCAGCGGCAGTGGGCCGCCCACAAAACCATGGCGCCCTTCACCCCAGGCTGCGCCGACCCGGTAGCGCCCGGCCACGCGCGCCTGTTTGGCCGCGGCGCCGAGCAAAAGGCTATCACCCTGCTGCTCAAGGCCTTGCATCGCGATAGCAAACCACAAGCCCTGGTCATCAACGGCGCTGCTGGCATGGGCAAGTCGAGCCTGGTCGAAGCCGCTCTCAAGGCCAACGCCGAAGGTTACTGGGCCGTCGGCAAATGCAACAGCCACACCCAAGCAGTGCCCTACACGCCCTGGATCGAAATACTCGGTGCCCTGACTACCCAGTTGCTGGCCAAGAACAGTCAGGACCTCGTCACCCTGCGCCGCGAGATCCAGCGCCGCATCAAAAGTCATGGTCGTCTGCTCGGCAAGCTGGCCCCGGACCTGCAACTGATTCTCGGCCCCCTGCCCCAATTACCCGCCAAGCCCACGCGCCTTGCGTTGCAGAAGGAACTGCACGCGATCATTGAATTCCTGCAGGTTTTCAGCCGGCCTGGCCAACCGCTGGTGCTGTTCTTCGACGACCTGCAATGGGCCGACGACGCCACCCGGCAACTATTGGCCCAACTGCTGGCTGAAGCGCCGGCCAACCTGCTGCCGATTTTCGCTCGGTGCAACGATACGCCCACCACCAGCGCACCGCTGGCCATACCCGCAGCGGTGCGCAGCACCACGCTGAACCTGCGGCCGCTGGCCGTTGGGGCGGTGGCCGAGCTGATTGGCGAGCGCTTCCATGTTGCCCCCGAGGCCGCATTTCAACTGGCCAAACGGGTGCATGGCAAGACGGCGGGCAATCCGTTTTTCATCAACCAGATCCTCAGGGCCATGGTCGAAGACCAGCTGTTCATCTTCGACACCCAGGCCATGCGCTGGTCTTGGTGCCTGCAGGCCGTGGCCCGGCACTGCTACTCCGACAATGTCGCCGACCTGATGGTCCACCGTCTGGAGCGCCTGCCGGCACCGCAACGCGACCTGTTGCGGGTCGTCAGCGCGGCGGGCAGCCACTGCGATGAACACCTGCTTCGGCAAGTGCTCGCCCAACCGCCAGGCGAACCCTTGAAAGCCTTGATTGGGGCTGGCTTCCTGCAACCGGGCCAGAACGGCTTGGGCTTCACTCATGATCGGGTGATGGAGGCCGCCTATGCACTCACGCCCGTGCACCAGCGCGCCTCGCTGCATGCACGTATCGCCCTGGCCATGCGCCAGGCTTGGCCAGGGCGAACGCACGAGGTGTTGTTCGAGCTCGCCAGCCAGCTACAACGCGCCACCCCATGCGGGTTTGCAGCGGATGACTGCGAAGCGTTCCTGCAGCTTTTACGCGAAGCCGCATCATGCGCACGCGACGCCGGCACCTTCGAGCAGGCCGCTGGTTACCTGCACACCGCCGAGCAGTTGCTGCAGCACAGCGCCACGCTGGAAAGCCGCGCCACGCATGGCTTTGCCATCGCCTGCATGGCGACGGAGTGCGACATGCAACTGTCACGCACGATCGCGGCCGAGGCCCGCCTCACTGAATGCCGCCAGCGTGCCCGCTCGGTGTTGGACCAGGCGCGGGCGTGCCGGCTGCAGGCACTGCTGTACACCTTGCGCGGTGACTATCAAGCGGCTATCGACAGCGCCCTGGCCGGCCTGGACTTGCTGGGCATCAGCCCGGTGCGGGGCCTCGACTGGCAACAGGTCGAGGCCAGTCATGCCCATGTGCAGGCGTTGATCGAACAGAAGGACCGGCATTGCCTGGAGTCACTGCCGCGCACCGATTCGGAGGATGTGACGGTTGCCATCAGCCTGCTGGCCACTCTGTCATCATCATTCTTCGTGAAGGACGACATCTGCTTCCTGCACCTGGCCAAGCTCATGGAGATGTCGCTACTGCACGGCGTTGCCCCTGGCAGCACCTACGGCATGGCCTGGTACGGCGTGATGATTGCCGAGCGTTTTGGCGCTTACCATGATGGCCATGCCTGTTGCCTGGCCGCGCTCAAGCTGATCGAACGGCACGGTTTCGACGCTGATCTGACCAGCGCGTTGCTGGCCCTGGACCAGGTCAGCGCCTGGACCTCGCCCATGGAATTCGCCCGACGTACCGCGCTGGACGCGGTTGACTCGGCGCGCCTGAGCGGTGACCTGGCGATGAGCTGCTATGCCTGCAACCACCTGGTTTCAGATTCGCTGTTCATGGGCCGCTACCTGCCGGACGTGGTCGAGGAAGTGGCGCAAGGCCTGGCCACTGTGCGTCGTCACGGCTACGGCGATATCGAGCAGATCCTGCTGGCCCAGCAAGCGTTCGTCGCCAACCTGAGCGGCACGCCCTGCCCCGCCCCGGCCACCGCCTCGAGGTCGCCCACCACGCGGTTCTTCCAACACCTGTTCGCCGCCATGTGCGCCTTCTACATGGGCAATATCCCGAAGGCCATGCGCGACCTGGCATTGGCCGGCGACAACACCTGGGCCGCACCGGCGCACATCAACCTGGCCGACTATCACCTGTTCCGCGGCCTGGCCCTGGGCAGCCCCGAGGCGCACGGCAGCCTTGCCGACAAGCTGCGCGAGCTGCAGGCCCTGCGCGAGCGCTTCAGTCGCTGGGCCGGCTTCAACCCGGCCACCTTCCGCAGCAAGCAGTTGCTGATCGAGGGCGTCATCGCCAAGCTCGAAGGCGACGGCCTGGCCGCGATCCGCTGCTTCGACCAGGCGCAAATCGCCGCCACCGCTGCCGGCTTCATCCACGAGCAGGCGCTGGCCCATGAACAGCTGGCCGAGGTGTGCATCCCCAGCGGTCTGATCTCGGGCGCCAACCTGCACCTGCGCATTGCCCGCGACTGCTTCCACATCTGGGGCGCGACCGGCAAGGTGCACCAGCTGGAGACGTTGCATCCGTTTTTGCGTACCCAGCCGATTCAGGAGACCTATCGCGCCACCCATCAGGCCAGGCTGGACCTCGAAGCCGGCATCGAAGCCGCGCGGGCGCTGTCCGAGGAAGTGCTGCTCGAAGGCCTGATCGAAACTCTGATGGGCCATCTGACCCAGCACTCCGGTGCCGACCATGGCGCGCTGCTGATTGTAAGCGGCGCCGAATTCCAGATGGCCGCCCTGGCCTACATCGACGATGCCGGGCTGCACGTGAGCATGGACAACTGCCAGAAGTTCATGACCCAGGCACCGCTGTCAGTCATCAACACCACCATGCGCACCCGCAAACCGCTGGTGCTCAACGATGCCCTCAGTGAGTGCCCGGAGGCCTTCCGCCAACAGCTGCAGGCGCGCAACGCCCGCTCGGTGCTGTGCCTGCCGCTGGTGATCCAGGGCGTGCTGATCGGCCTGGTGTACCTGGAAAACCGCCTCGTGCCGAACCTGTTCGGCAGTCAGCGCCTGGCCATGCTGGAAATCCTCGCCTCGCAGGCAGCGGTGTCGCTACAAACGGCCAAGTTCTACACGCGCCTGGCCGAGGAAAACCAGATCCGCACCCAGATGGAGGCTGAGTTGCGCCGCTCGCGTGCGGAACTGGCGCGCAGTGCGCACTTGCAGGCGATGAATGAGCTGTCAGCGTCCATCGCCCACGAGATCAGCCAGCCGCTCCTGGGCATCGCCTCCAATGCCGCGGCCAGCCTGCGCTGGCTGAAACGCGCCAAACCCGACCTGGAAGAAGCGATTGCCGGCCTGGAAGACATCCGCAACGACAGCGAACGGGCCGGCAACATCGTGCGGGCGCTGCGGTCCCTGGCCAAGCAGTCACCGATGCAACTCAGGGCGGTGAAGCTGGACGAATTGATCCGCGAGGTGGTGCGCCTGACCTCGGCCGACGCCGCCAAGGGCAAGGTGGATGTGCAGACACGGTTGAAGGCCGGGGTGTGCGTGACAGCCGACCCTGTGCAGTTGCAGCAGCTGGTGTTCAACCTGATTACCAATGCCCTGGAAGCGTTGGCGGGGTATCGCTGTGACGGGGTGCTGAAGATTACGTCGGCGGTAGTCGAGGACGAGGTGGAGATCTGCGTGGACGACAACGGGCCGGGGATCGCGGCGGACGAGCGTGAGCGCGTATTCGATGCGTTTCATACCACCAAGACCGGTGGCATGGGGATGGGCTTGGCGATCTGCAGTTCGGTCGCCCAGGCCCACGGCGGGCAGCTGCAGGCGCTGGTGTCGCAGTTGGGTGGATGCCGGATTCGTGTCAGTCTGCCTTTGAATCACGCATAGCCTGTGCCGGCCTCTTCGCGGGTAAACCCGCTCCTACGGTCGGCGCGGCTGTAGGAGCGGGTTTACCCGCGAAGAGGCCAGTACAGGTTTACATCAACGCGAGGCCAGCGCTGCGTAGCTGTTCATCAGGTTGCGGTAGTTGGGGATACGCTGCGACAGCAGGTTACCCAGCCCTTCGATGTCGTTGCGCCAGTCGCGGTGCAGTTCGCAGGCCACCGAGAACCAGTTCATCATCTGCGCACCCGCCTGGGTCATGCGCACCCAAGCCGCTTGCTGCACGGTTTCGTTGAAGGTGCCCGAGGCATCGGTCACCACGAACACTTCAAAGCCTTCCGCCAGCGCCGACAGGGTCGGGAAGGCGACGCACACATCGGTCACCACACCGGCGATGATCAGTTGCTTGCGGCCCGTGGCCTTGATTGCCTTGACGAAGTCTTCGTTGTCCCAGGCGTTGATCTGGCCCGGACGGGCAATGTACGGCGCATCCGGGAACATTTCTTTCAGCTCGGGCACCAGCGGGCCATTCGGGCCTTGCTCGAAGCTGGTGGTGAGGATGGTCGGCAGGCCAAAGAACTTGGCCAGGTCGCCCAAAGCCAGCACGTTGTTCTTGAATTCATTGGGCGAAAAATCCTGCACCAGCGAGATCAGGCCGGTCTGGTGGTCGACCAGCAGCACCACGGCGTCGTCTTTGTTCAGGCGCTTGTAATCGGGTTGGCTCATGGGGGTGACTCCTTGGGTTGGGATAACGGGCCGGCCCTGTCCGCAGGGGGTTATACCGGTGGATAGCTTTGGCTTAAGAAAGTGTCTGCGCCTGCCGCCAGGCCTTGGGTGGCTGGCCGACCAGGCGGCTGAAAGCACGGGTGAAATGGGCCTGGTCACAAAAGCCGCATTCCAGGCTCACGTGGGTGATAGGCGCCTCGGTGGCAAGCAAGCGCTTGGCCTTTTCCATGCGCGCCAGCAGGCGCCAGGCCTGCGGCGAAAAGCCGGTGTTGACTTTGAACGCGCGGGAAAAATGGCTGCGGGTAAGGTTGCATACCGCGGCGATCTCGATGATCGACAACGGGCTATGCAACATCAGCTCCTTGGCCCGGCGCAGCCGCGCGGGCGTGAGTGCGCCGGGGGTTTGCAGCGGCGCTTCGGGCGTCCCAGGGTACATGGCGACTCTCCTGTTCAATACGGAAAGTCTCGCCCCCGGCACATGACGAAGTCCTGAGCCAAACCTGAATTGTTGTTAATTGTGCGCTGCTGGCCCTGGGCGTTTTGCCGATACCTTAAGATGCGTTTCGTATTCAGCTTCTGGCCGCTACCCGCGGCCGGCATTCAAGGCGAAAGAGGTATGCAGGAAAAACCCGCCCACCGCACCGTGGCCATGGTGCTGTTCAATGATGTGCTACTGCTGGATGTCACCGGCCCCATGGATGCATTCGCCATCGCCAACCGGTTCTTGCCTGCAGCACGGCAATATCGGCTGCTGACCTTGGCCGAGGGGCAAGCAGTGGTACGCGGCTCATGCGGCCTGAAGGTAGTGGCCGACCGGCGCCTGGAAGACTTGCCGGAGGCCGTCGACCTGTTGCTGGTGCCGGGCGGCCCTGGGGCCTATGACATCGCCCTGCCAGGGATCGAGCGCTGGCTGCCCAAGGCCGTGCGCCAGGCGAAGCGCTTCGGTGCCATCTGCACCGGGGTGTTCCTGCTGGGGCGGGCCGGGTTACTCAATGGCTATCGCTGCACCACCCACTGGAATTACGTGGAGCGCCTGGCACAGGCGTTTCCCGAAGCCAAGGTGGAGACCGAGCAGATTTACGTGATGGACCGCTGCCTGATCACCTCGGGCGGTATCACTGCAGGGATCGACCTGGCACTGGCGGTGGTCGCCGAGGACCATGGCAAGGCGCTGGCCCTGGAAGTAGCCAAGGTACTGCTGGTAGCCCGCCACCGTCAGGGTGGGCAGACACCCTACGGGCCGCTGCTGGCTGCGGTACCACGCGATGACTCGCCGATTGCCCGGGTGCAGGCCTATATCGTCGACCACATCGAGCAGGCGTTCACCGTGCAGAAAATGGCCGAACTGGTGGCCATGAGCGGGCGTAACTTTGCCCGGACGTTTCTGCGCGAGGTGGGCATTACGCCGCTGCAGTACCTGCAGAATGCGCGCATCGATCGTGCGCGCAAGCTGCTCGAATGCGGTGACCTGCCGATGAAGGTGGTTGCGGCGCAGTGCGGGTTTGGCAGTGACCGACACATGCGCAAGGTATTCTTTGAGCGAATTGGCATGACGCCGGCGCAGTATCGGGCACAGTTTGGTGGCGGTGAACAGTCGGATTAGCGCTGCCTTCTTCGCGGGCGCGCCCCTCCCACAGAGATAGCACAGGCCTTGAGCCCAGGTAAGCGCCGGCACTGATTGTCACTCTGAAAAGGACAATGTTTCTTCCCGTCAGATGATTGTCTGACGCCACCCTACCCCTCAGAATTGTCCGTCAAACTGTTCGAACGCTGCCCCGGCAGCTCATGGAGTACGAGCCAATGCCACACGAAGGCAGCCTTCTGCAAACCGCGGTGATCTTCCTGCTTGCCGCCGTCCTCGCCGTCCCCCTGGCCAAGCGCCTGCAACTGGGTGCCGTGCTCGGCTACCTGCTCGCCGGTGTGGTCATCGGCCCGCAAGCACTTGGCCTGATCCGCGACACAGAAAGCGTGGCGCACATTTCCGAACTGGGCGTGGTCTTGCTGCTGTTCATCATCGGCCTGGAACTGTCGCCCAAACGCTTGTGGCTGATGCGCAAGTCGGTGTTTGGTGTCGGCACTGCCCAAGTGGTGCTGACCGGCGCAGTCATCGGCGCCATCGCCCTGTTCGGCTTCAGCCAGACGCTACCAGCCGCCATCGTGCTCGGTCTGGGCCTGGCGCTTTCGTCCACCGCCCTTGGCCTGCAGAGCCTGGCCGAGAGCAAGCAGCTCAATGCACCGCACGGCCGTCTGGCGTTCGCCATCCTGTTGTTCCAGGACATCGCCGCGATCCCGCTGATCGCCTTGGTACCGCTGCTGGCCGCCAGTGGCCCGGACACCAGCCAAGGCGACAGCCTGCAACACGGCCTGAAGGTATTCGCCAGCATCGCCGTGGTGATCATCGGCGGTCGCTACCTGTTGCGCCCAGTGTTCCGCACCGTGGCTCGCACCGGCCTGCCGGAAGTGTCTACTGCCACCGCACTGCTGGTGGTGATCGGCACCGCCTGGCTGATGGAAGAAGCGGGTATCTCCATGGCCCTTGGCGCTTTCCTCGCCGGCCTGCTGCTGGCCGACTCGGAATACCGTCACGAGCTGGAATCGCAGATCGAACCCTTCAAGGGCCTGCTGCTGGGGCTGTTCTTCATCAGCGTGGGCATGGGCGCCAACCTGCACCTGTTACTGGAAATGCCGCTGGTGGTGCTGGGCCTGACCCTGTTGCTGGTGGCCGTTAAGCTGCTGTTGCTGATAGGCGTCGGCCGCCTGGTCGGTGGCCTGAACAGCGCCAGCGCCCTGCGCCTGGGCATGGTATTGGCGGCCGGTGGCGAGTTCGCCTTCGTGGTGTTCAAGCTGGGCAAGGACCAAGGCCTGTTCGATACCCAGACCTACGACCTGCTGCTGATGACCATTACCCTGTCGATGGCCATCACCCCGCTGCTGATGCTGGGTTGCGCCCGCGTCCTCAAGCGCCCGCAGCCGGCGCGTGAAGTGCCCGAGCAGTACAAGCAGATCCAGACTGATACGCCGCGGGTGGTGATCGTCGGCATGGGCCGCATGGGCCAGATCGTCGCGCGCATCCTGCGGGCGCAGAAGATCCCGTTCATTGCCCTGGAAACCTCGGTGGACACCATCGAGATGACCCGCATGTTCGAACAGGTACCGGTGTTCTACGGCGACCCGCTGCGCCCGGAGGTGTTGCACGCCGCCAAGGTGGGTGAAGCGGAGTATTTCATCATCACCATTGATGACCCTGAAGCCGCCATTCATACCGCCGCACGGGTGAAGCGCCTGTACCCACACCTGAAGGTGCTGGCCCGGGCGCGCAACCGCCAGCATGTGCACAAACTGGCGGATGTGGGCGCCGAGCCGATTCGCGAGACGTTCTACTCCAGCCTGGAAATGACCCGCCGGGCACTGGTGGGGTTGGGCCTGAGCGATGAACAGGCGGCGGACCGCATTGCACGGTTTACCCAGCATGACGAAGAGGTGCTGGAGGCCCAGGGGCAAGTGCGTGATGACCGGGCCAAGGTGATGCAGACGGCCAAGGAGGCGCGGGTGGAGCTGGAGCGGTTGTTTGATTCGGATGCGGACTGAGGCCTTTTGGCGCATGCCTCGAGGGTTGTAGTGCCTGTGAGATCGAGCGCCGCCCGCGCGGCGCTTCGCGGGTAAACCCGCTCCTACGTCTGTTTCGGGCCAGTTATTCCTGTGGGACGCGCACACGAGCCCCCTGGCGCACGCCTCGATATCGCGTCGTACAAACAAGGCGGTCGCGCGCGCCTGGCACAGGAGGGACTGGCCCGAAACAGACGTAGGAGCGGGTTTACCCGCGAAGCGCCGCGCGGGCGGCGCTCGATCTCACGGGCGCCCAAAAACTATCGCCAGGCACCTGGAAGCCATCATGCAATTTCCTGACGATCACCTCGCCGCCATTACGCGAACTCACAAAAACCATCACAAATCGTCTAATTCTCAGCTGGGTCCTACTTCCCCGCGAACCATTTCCTACGTTCACGCCAATCCCAAGGAATTATCCTACACACCGTGTCGACGCCCGTCTGATTGTCCGGGGAAGGCCAGCTCTCTAGGCTGACCAGGTCGCTGTCGGTTCAGCGATCGGGTGTGGAAACCCGGCAGGTAATCGGAATGGCAGTTGTCATGGCAGCTGCGCGCGGGAGGCCGAATGGCCTGCCGGGGTTCCGATAGCCCGGCTTTCCACCCCGCGTGCAGCCGCCACCCTTCGCGTGGAAACGGATGGTGCCGGCCAACCTCTATCGGAGTTTGGCTATGAAAAAGATTGTCCCCGATCCACCCCTCCCCAACACCACACAACGCTCTTTCAGCCGCTGCGATGCCGGCCATCCCCCATTGTTCACCGTAAACCCAGGCGTTTCCGCCCACGATGCCCTGGTGCATGTCGCCCAATACCTGCGCGGTGCCTACGACTGTGGCTACAAAGCCTTGGAGCATCTGGATGACACAGGCAAGAGCCTGTTCTGGAGCAACCTGAACGCACTCGAAATGGCAGAAGGGTTGGTTGAGGCATTGCTGGATGGGATTGAGTCACAGCCCATGAACTGAGTCGCCTGCACCGGCCCTTTCGCGGGCATGCCCGCTCCCACAGGTACTGCACTGGCGTTGAATCTTGCGCGATCCCTGTGGGACCGGGCTTGCCCGCGAAGAGGCCGGTACAGCAAACAAAAAAGGCCGGCTCCCTATAGAGAGAGCCGGCCTTTGTGCGCGTTGCTGATGGTTGATTACTTACCCGCAGTCAGCGCGTTATAGCTGGTCATCAGGTTGCGATAATCCGGAATGTGGTTGGAGCAGAGTGCAGCCAGCCCTTCGACATCGTTGCGCCAGTCGCGGTGCAGCTCGCAGGCCACGCCGAACCAGGTCATCAGTTGGGCGCCCGCCTGGCTCATGCGGTCATGCGCGGCATCACGGGTCATTTCATTGAAGGTGCCGGAAGCATCGGTCACCACGAACACCTCAAATTCTTCCTCCAAGGCCGACAGCGCCGGGAACGCCACGCAAACCTCGGTCACAACACCTGCAATGATCAGCTGCTTCTTGCCGGTCGCCTTCACCGCCTTGACGAAATCCTCGTTGTCCCAGGCGTTGATCTGGCCAGGGCGGGCAATGTACGGCGCATCCGGGAACAGGGCTTTCAGTTCCGGCACCAGCGGGCCGTTGGGGCCTTGCTCGAAGCTGGTGGTGAGGATGGTCGGCAGGTTGAAGAACTTGGCCAGGTCAGCCAGCGCGAGCACGTTGTTCTTGAACTTGTCCGGCTCGATATCGCGCACCAGCGACAGCAGGCCAGCCTGGTGGTCAACCAGCAGTACGGCAGCGTCGTCTTTGTTCAGGCGGTTGTAGGTGAATTTGCTCATGGTCTGTGCTCCTAAGGGTTATGAATTTTTCAGCAATCCGGGGTGTTTCGCGTTGATGGGCACAGATTAAAATCATCACCTTTGCGGCGGTAGTTAGCAGAATCTGGCTTTAGCGTTCTGATTTATGAACGATGGATTTGTAGGGGGCTGTGCCGGCCTCTTCGCGGCTAAAGCCGCTCCTACAAGCGAAGAGGCCGGCACAGGCAACCAAATACCCGGAGACCGACCATTGGAAGACCTCAACTCCCTCTACTACTTCACCCAGGTCGTCGAACATGGCGGCTTCGCCCCGGCCGGGCGGGCGCTGGACATGCCCAAGTCGAAGCTCAGCCGGCGAATCGCCGACCTTGAAGACCGCCTGGGTGTGCGACTGTTGAACCGCACCAGCCGCCACTGCTCGCTGACCGAAATCGGCCAGGCCTATTACAACCGCTGCCTGGCCATGCGCGTGGAGGCCGAGGGCGCAGCGGAAATCATCGAGCGCAACCGCAGCGAACCGCGCGGCCTGGTGCGCATCAGTTGCCCGACCACCCTGCTCAACTCCTGGGTCGGGCCGATGCTGACCCGCTACATGCTCAAGTACCCGCAGGTGGAGCTGTTCATCGAAAGTACCAACCGCCGTGTCGACCTGTTGCACGAGGGCTTCGATATTGCTCTGCGGGTGCGCTTTCCGCCGCTGGAGAACACTGACATGGTGATGAAGGTGCTGAGCAACAGCACCCAGTGCCTGGTCGGCCAGCCTCAATACCTGGCGCAACTGCCCAAAGGGTTTGACCCACAGCTGCTGGGCACACTACCCAGCGTGCATTGGGGCAGTGCACAGCGCGAGTACCAGTGGGAACTGTTCCAGGGTGAGGACAACAGCCGCAGCATCGTCATCCCGCATACACCACGCATGGTGACTGATGACCTGTTTGCCTTGCGCCACTTCGTGGTAGCCGGAGTGGGGATTGCACACTTGCCGCGGGTGGCGGTGCGTGAGGACCTGGCGGCAGGACGCCTGGTTGAGCTGATTCCAGACTGGCACCCGCGTTGCGGCATCGTGCATGCGATCTTCCCATCGCGACGTGGGTTGCTGCCTTCGGTGCGAGCGCTGATCGATCATCTGGCTGAGGAGTTCGCCATCAGCGACATGGCTTGAGTGCCTGGCTGGCTGAGCCGGCCTCTTCGCGGGCATGCCCGCTCCCATAGGTATTGCACAAGGCTCGGGGCCAGTGGCAAACCCGTGGGAACGGGCGCACCCGCGAAAAGGCCTGCATAGGTAAACCGCTCCCCCAGCACACCCTTACAAGACCCCTGGCCTATCCTTGCTCCACACTCCCGGATCATCCCCCGGAGCCCCTCATGATCCGCGCCACACACGGACCAGGCCGCGCCCTGCTCGCCACCCTCGCCCTCTGGCCGGCGCTGAGCCACGCCGAAGCGCCCGGCTGGTCGCTGCTCAGCCGCAACTATTTCCTGCACAGTGACTTCCGCTCGCCCTCCGGCAGCGGCCAGAACTACCGCCAGGAATGGGCCCAAGGCTTCATCGGCGAGGTGCGTTCCGGTTTCACCGAAGGCACTGTCGGCGTCGGCATCGATGCCCATGGCTTTCTTGGCCTCAAGCTCGACGGCGGCCGCGGCCATAGCGGCACCGGCCTGCAGCCACGCGACAGCGACAGCCGCGCCGAGCCCGAGTACTCCAGTGCCGGTGCCGCGCTCAAAATGCAGTTAGGCAACACCCAACTGCGCTATGGCGAGATGATGGTGGAAACCCCGGTATTCGACACCGGTGACAAACGCCTGCACCCGGAATACGCCACCGGCTGGTGGGTGGAAAACACCGACCAGCCCGACTGGCGCGTGCAGGCCGGGCGTTTCACTGCCTTCAACAACCAGGACAACAGCTCCACCCACGACGACTTCAGTGGCTACGGCGCGACCACCCAAAACCGGGCCATCAGCCTGGCCGGTGCCACCTTCGCACCCAACGGGCCGTTCGGCGCCGCACTGTATGTCGGGCAACTGGAAAACACCTGGCGCCAGGCCTACCTCAACCTGAACCTGGCCCAAGGCAACTGGCGCCTGGACGGCAACCTGTACAAAACCCGCGACACCGGCAACGCCAGCGCCGGGGCGATCGACACCCTCGCCTATAGCCTGCTGGCCAAGTACAGCTTCGGCGCCCAGGCGCTGAGCGTGGCCTACCAGAAGGTCGAGGGCGACACCCCGTTCGACTTCGTCGGCGGCGACTCCATCTATCTGGCCAACGCGATCAAGTACGCCGACTTCAACGGCCCTGGCGAGCACTCGTGGCAACTGCGCTATGACCTGAATTTCGCCACCCTCGGCGCACCTGGCCTGAGCCTGATGGGCCGCTATGTCAGCGGCCGCGGCATCGACGGCAGCCATGCGCCTGCGGGCGGCGCCTATGTGAACCAGTACGGCGACGGCGGCAAGCACTGGGAACGCGACATCGACCTGAAATACGTGGTGCAGTCGGGGGCTGCCAGGGACCTGAGCCTGTCGCTCTCCCACGTCAGCCACCGCGCCAACCAGGCCCAGGCGGGCGATGATATCGACCGCATCTACCTGATCATCGAATACCCACTCAAAGGCAGCTTCTGACATGAGCACATCACCTTCAGGTGCCTGGAGCCCGTTGCGTAACACCACCTTCCGCATGCTGTGGATCGCCACCATCGCCTCCAACATCGGCACCTGGATGCACGAGGTGGGCGCCGGCTGGCTGATGACCACGCTGTCGGCCAGCCCGCTGCACGTGGCGTTGATCCAGGTAGCCGGCTCGTTGCCGATGTTCTTCCTGGCCCTGCCGGCGGGCGCAGCGGCGGACATCGTCGACAAACGCCGCTACCTGTTGCTGGTGCAGCTGTGGATGTCTTGCGTAGCGGTCGTGCTGGCGGCCCTGACCCTGCTCGGGATGATGAACGTCACCTTGCTGCTGGTGCTGACCCTGGCACTGGGCATTGGTACAGCGCTGATGATGCCGGCGTGGAGCGCACTGACACCGGAACTGGTGGGCAAGGAGGACCTGGCCAACGCGGTGGCGCTCTCCAGTGTCGGCATCAACGTGTCACGGGCCATCGGCCCGGCACTGGCGGGGGTGGTGGTGAGCATGGTCGGCCCGTGGCTGACCTTTGCCCTGAATGCCATCTCGTTCGCGGGTGTGATCCTGGTGTTGTTCCTGTGGAAGCGCGAGGTGAAGGAACCACTGCTGCCCGCCGAACGCTTCGTTGGCGCCATGCGCACCGGGTTGCGCTTTGCCCGCAGTGCCAAGCCTTTGCAGGCCGTGATGCTACGCGCGTTGGCGTTCTTTTTCTGCGCCAGCGCCGGCACTTCGCTGCTGCCACTGATCGTGCGTGGCGAGATGCACGGCACTGCAGCGGACTTCGGCCTGCTGCTAGCGGCCATCGGTATTGGCGCAGTGGCGGGTGCCACCTTGCTGCCGCGCCTGCGTGAGCACATCAGCCGTGACCGCCTGGTGTTACTGGCCAGCCTGCTGTATGCCCTGTTCCTGCTGGCCCTGGCGTTGGTGCGCAACTTCTATGCGCTGCTGCCAGCGATGCTGCTCAGCGGCGCGGCGTGGATCGCGGTGCTGTCCAACCTGCAAGTGGCTGCGCAGACTTCGGTGCCAGCCTGGGTAAGGGCGCGGGCTTTGTCGGTATACATTCTGATTTTCTTCGGCGCCATGGCCTGTGGTGGCCTGCTGTGGGGCACGCTGGCCAGCCATGCAACGCTCACCTTCAGCCTGCTGGTGGCCGCAGGCGGCCTGGCGCTGGGTACCTTGCTGACCTGCAAGGTGGCGCTGCCGGAAACCGAAGCAGAGGAGCTGACGCCGTCGCTGCATTGGCCGGTGCCGGTGTTGAGCGATGACATGGACAAGGACGCCGGACCGGTGATGGTCACCATCGAGTACCACATCGCCCCCACCAAGGCCGAGGCCTTCCAGCAGGCGGCGCGGGAGCTGGAAGCGATGCGCAAGCGCAATGGCGCATTGTCGTGGGGGTTGATGCGGGACAGTGCTGATCCGGCGTTGTGGCTGGAGTTCTTCTTCGAGGAATCGTGGCTGGAGCATCTGCGGCATCACCACCGGGTGACCCGTGGTGAACTGAAGATCGAGGCGCGGGTCAGGATGCTGCAGACCGATGGGGTTGAGGTGCGGATTCGGCATCTATTGGCTGGTGGGGAGCATAAGGCACACCATTGATGCCGGCCCTTACGGCCCATTCGCGGGTGAACCCGCTCCTACACATGATCTGCGGTAGACACACACCGGACGTTGGAAACAGGCCGTTGTAGGAGCGGGTTTACCCGCGAAAGGGCCGGCACTGAAAACACAAAAAAGGGGCCAGTTATTGGCCCCCGTTCTTCACATCAGCTCACCTCAGAAGGCGAAGCACGAACAGCCCAGCGCCCCCCAGAAGCCCTGGAAATCATTGACCGGGACACTCGATTTGCGCGCCTTGTCATGGCTGTGTGCATGCACCCCGCACGGCCCCGAGCACTGGTGCACGGTGGCTGCCAACGATGGCGTACCGACGCGCCAGTGCCCCGGCACCTTGGTCACCGGCGACCACTCGGGCAGCACCGGCACCTGCGGCGGGCCAAGCTTGTCGAACTCGCCAGCACCGTACACCACCTTGCCATCAACGATGGTCAACACTGATTCGATACCCTTGATCGCTTCCTCATCGACACTGAAGAAGTCCAGCGACAATGCTGCCAGGTCAGCCAGCTGGCCCACCTTGATCTGGCCTTTCTTGCCTTGCTCACTGGAGAACCAGGCGCTGCCCTGGGTGAACAGTTGCAGCGCGGTGTCACGGCTCAGGCCTTCCGGGTACAGCTCCATGCCACCGACCGTCTTGCCGCTGACCAGCCAGTACAGTGAGGTCCATGGGTTGTAGCTGGACACCCGAGTGGCATCGGTACCCGCGCCCACCGGCACGCCCATCTCGAGCATGCGTTTGATCGGCGGGGTCTGCTCGGCGGCCTTGGCGCCGTAGCGGTCGACGAAGTACTCACCCTGGAAGGCCATGCGGTCCTGGATGGCAATACCACCGCCCAGCGCACGCACACGCTCGATGTTCTGCGGGGTGATGGTTTCAGCGTGGTCGAAGAACCAGGGCAGGCCGTTGAATGGAATGTCGCGGTTGACCTTCTCGAACACGTCGAGCATGCGCGTGATCGATTCGTTGTAGGTGGCGTGCAGGCGGAATGGCCAGCGCTGCTCGACCAGGTGGCGCACCACCGGCTCCAGTTCCTCTTCCATGGTCTGCGGCAGGTCCGGGCGCGGCTCGAGGAAGTCCTCGAAGTCGGCGGCAGAGAACACCAGCATTTCGCCAGCGCCGTTGTGGCGCAAGAAGTCGGTACCGCTGTGCAGCTTGACGCTGGAGGTCCACTTCTTGAAGTCGTCCAGTTCTTCCTTGGGCTTCTGGGTGAACAGGTTGTAGGCGATGCGTACGGTCAGCTGATCGTTGTCGGCCAGCTCCTGGATCACCGAGTAGTCATCGGGGAAGTTCTGGTAGCCGCCACCGGCGTCGATGGCGCTGGTCAGGCCCAGCCGGTTGAGCTCACGCATGAACTGGCGAGTGGAGTTGACCTGATACTCCAGCGGCAGCTTAGGCCCCTTGGCCAGCGTGGCGTAAAGGATCATCGCGTTGGGGCGGGCGATCAGCATGCCGGTCGGGTTGCCGAACTTGTCACGCTGGATTTCGCCACCTGGCGGGTTCGGGGTGCTCTTGTCGTAGCCGACGGCCTTGAGCGCAGCGCGGTTGAGCAGCGCGCGGTCATACAGGTGCAACAGGAACACCGGGGTGTCGGGCGCAGCCTGGTTGATTTCTTCCAGGGTGGGCATGCGCTTTTCGGCGAACTGGAACTCGTTCCAGCCACCGACCACGCGCACCCACTGCGGGGTAGGCGTGCGTGCAGCCTGGTCCTTGAGCATGCGCAGGGCATCGGCGACTGACGGCACCCCTTCCCAACGCAGCTCGAGGTTGTAGTTAAGACCGCCACGGATCAGGTGCAGGTGCGAGTCATTGAGGCCCGGGATCACCGTGCGCTGCTTGAGGTCGATGATTTGCGTGGCGGCGCCCTTGTGGGCCATGGCCTCGGCGTCGCTACCCACGGCGATGAAGCGGCCGTCCTTGATGGCGACGGCGGTCGCGGTGGGCTTTTCGCGGTCAACGGTGTGCAGTTTGCCGTTGAACAGAATCAGGTCGGCGGTCATGGAACCTCCTTGCGTGGATGCGTGAGCGGAACCGGCTTGGCCGGTAAAAGGCAATGCGGACCAGAGCGCGCCAGCGGCACCGAGCACAGTGCTGGTGGCGAGGAACTGGCGACGGGTCTTGTCGTTGCGATCCTGGGACATGGGCTTCTCCGACTAGGGGCCGGCAGGGGGACTGCGAAGCATGCCGGTTGATGCAAGGCCTGGGCTTGAATGGATGTGCGGTGGGTTGAAGAAGGTTAGCCCTGGTCAAGCTTTTTGCTGCCTGGGCCGGCCTCTTCGCGGGTAAACCCGCTCCTACAACGTCTGTAGGGGCGGGTTTACCCGCGAATGTTTCCCACAATTACCGCTGAAGGAACGCCAGCAAGTCCTCATTCAGCTGCTGCGCATGGGTCACCGCAAACCCGTGCGGCGCCCCGGCATACACCTTCAGCTCGGCACCGCGAATCAGCTCCGCCGCCTGCTTGCCAGTGGTCTCGAACGGCACGATCTGGTCGTCATCGCCATGGATCACCAACGTCGGCACATCGACCTTGGCCATGTCGGGACGGAAATCGGTCTCCGAGAAGGCCGTCACACAATCCAGGGTGCCTTTGATGGACGCCATCAGCGCAATGTTCAGGGTCTGCGTCTGCACACCCTGGGACACCTGCTGCCCATGGTTCAGGCCGTAGAACGGCGTGGCGAAATCGGCGATGAACTGCGCGCGGTCAGCACGCAGGCCGGCCCGGATGCCCTCGAACACCGACAGGTCGACACCGTCAGGATTATCGTCACGCTTGCCGAACACTGGCGTCACCGCGCCCAGCAACACCAGCCCGGCCACCCGCTCGCTGCCGTGGCGGGCGATGTAGCGGCTGACATCACCGCCCCCCATCGAGAAGCCCACCAGGGTGACATCGCGCAGGTCGAGGTGCTCGATCAGCTGGGCAATGTCATCGGCGAAGGTGTCGTAGTCGTAACCGTTCCACGGCTGGCTCGAGCGGCCGAAACCCCGGCGGTCGAAGGCGATGGCGCGGTAACCGCGGCTGGCCAGGAACTCCATCTGCGAATCCCACATGTCGGCATCCAGCGGCCAGCCGTGGCTGAACAGCACGGGCTTGCCGCTGCCCCAGTCCTTGAAATAGATCGAAGTGCCATCGCGGGTAACGAACGTGCTCATAGCGGTATCTCCTTGAAAGTGTCGAGATGAAGGCGTCGGCTCAGCCGCGCAGCCAGTTGGCGCAGCGGCGGGTTACCCAAGGCATGATGTAGAACACCACGGGCAGGATGACGAACAGGTTGACGATCAGGTTGCCGGTAATCACGCCGCCCAGCTGCGGGAAGCGCGCAAACAGCGGCGCCAGCAGTTGCGGGATGACCATGGTCATCGGGCAGATCACCAGGTAGGTCAGCAGTGCCTGCTTCCAGCGCGGCGGTTGCGCTGCCGGGGTGCCCGGCGAGCCATCAAGCACCTTGTGTTGCAGGCATACGGTCACCACTTCGCGGTTGTCATGGAGTGCGGTGTTCATCGGCGTTCCTTGGGATGAGCTTGCCCGCATCCACTGTGCAACGGCGGACGGGCGCTGGATTGGATAGGTGTGCTGCCCTGGGCGGGCACCGATTGGCGGTGCCCGCGGCGATTGGGCTTACTTGTTGGCGTTGAAGGCGTTGTAGCTGGTCATCAGGTTGCGGTAATCCGGGATGTGGTTGGAGCACAGTGCGGCCAGGCCTTCGATGTCGTTGCGCCAGTCGCGGTGCAGCTCGCAGGCCACGCCGAACCAGGTCATCAATTGCGCACCCGCCTGGCTCATGCGGTCGTGGGCGGCGTCGCGGGTCATGGCGTTGAAGGTACCGGAGGCATCAGTGACCACGAACACGTCGAACTCTTCTTCCAAGGCCGACAGGGCCGGGAAAGCTACGCACACTTCAGTCACAACGCCGGCGATGATCAGTTGCTTCTTGCCAGTGGCCTTCACGGCCTTGACGAAGTCTTCGTTGTCCCAGGCGTTGATCTGGCCAGGGCGGGCAATGTACGGGGCGTCCGGGAACAGGGCTTTCAGCTCTGGCACCAGTGGGCCGTTGGGGCCTTGCTCGAAGCTGGTGGTAAGAATGGTCGGCAGGTTGAAGAACTTGGCCAGGTCGGCCAGGGCCAGCACGTTGTTCTTGAACGCGTCCGGCTCGATGTCGCGCACCAGGGACAGCAGGCCCGCCTGGTGGTCGACCAGCAGTACAGCGGCGTCGTCTTTGTTCAGGCGGTTGTATTTGAAGTGGGTCATGGGGGTAGCTCCTAAGGGTTTTGATGTTCAGTAAGTTGGGTGTTTCGCGTTGATGGGAGAAGATTAAAACCACCACCTTTGGAGCGGTAGATAGCGGTTTTTGCCTTTAGCGTTCTGTTTGAGGAACGATAGATTGGCGTTGGTTTTGCTGGCGTCTTCGCGGGCTCGCCCGCTCCCACAGGGATCGCACAAGATTCAAAACCAGCGCTTTACCTGTGGGAACGGGCAAGTCGCGAAGGGGCCAGCACAGGCTTGCATTGCCTGCCCGGCAAACCTGCTCTATTACTACCCACAGCCCTCCCCTCACCCCCGAGATCACCATGCTGGCGTTCATCCAGTCGTCCCCGTTGTTGCTCGGTTGCGCCCTGATCCTGCTCGACCTCGTGCTTTGGCAACTGATCCCCATTCAGCGTCATGCCTGGCGCATCAGCGCGCGTCTGGTGATCTTCCTGCTGTTCAGCGCGGTGCTGATGGCCGCCGGCATGAGCCCGCTGCAACCACCGCCGTGGCCCGACGATCTTTCGCGCAACCTGATGGCCACGGTATTGGCCATCGGCTGGTGGCTGTTCGGTGCGCGCACGGTGACCGTGGTGTTCGGCCTGTTGCTGGTGGCCCGTGGCAGCCATGGCGGGCGCTTGCTGCAGGATGTGCTGGGGGCGTTGATCTTCCTCGCCGCCGTGGTCGCGGCCGCAGGCTATGTGCTGCAACTGCCGGTGAAGGGCCTGCTGGCCACCTCCGGGGTAATGGCCATCGTCATCGGCCTGGCGCTGCAGAGCACACTGGCTGACGTCTTCAGCGGCATCGTGCTGAACACCACGCGGCCCTATCAGATTGGCGACTCAATCTCCATCGACGGTACCGAAGGCAAGGTCCTGGATATCGACTGGCGCGCCACGCGCCTGCTGACCGGTACCGGCAGCCTGGCGGTGATCCCCAACTCGGTAGCGGCCAAGGCGCGGCTGCTCAACCACAGTCGCCCGGCCGATGTGCACGGGGTATCGATCAGCGTGGTGGTCCCGGCCAAGGTGCGGCCAAAGCGTGTGTTCGATGCGCTGGAAAAAGCCTTGCAGGGCGTCAGTGCCATCCTTGCGACCCCGAAGCCGAAGGTGACGGTAAAGGCCTCGACTCTGGAGTCGGTGGAGTACGAGGCCAGCGGCTTCGTGGCCGATGCGGGCGCCAAGGGCGATGCACGTAACCAGCTGTTCGACCTGGCGCACCGGCACCTGGAAGCCAGCGGGGTGATGTGGAACGTCGACCTGGCCGTGCCGCCGCGCAGCCGCCAGCGCGAGGTGCTGGATGAGGTGCGAGTGTTCCGCTCGCTGAGTGACGAAGAGCGCGATGCGTTGAGCCAGCGCATGACTGCAGTCGAGTACCTGGCGGACCAGGTGATCCTGGGGGTGGGCGAGCATTCCGATCATCTGCTGGTGATTGGCAGCGGTGTGGTGTCGGCATCCGTGCGCGATGGAGACAAGCGGCTGGAGGCCGGACGCATGGGGCCGGGAGAGGTACTTGGGATCGAGGGGATCATCGACGACGAAGACTCGCTGGCCGAATTCCGCACGCTGACCAGTTGCGTGCTGTACCGGATCGACAAGGAACAGGTGAAGAGTTGTTTGCAGCAACGTGGCGAAGTGCAGACGGCGTTGAGCAAATTGCAGCGGTTCCGGCGGCAGAGCCGGGAGTCGTTGTTGTTGCAGAAGCCGGCCCTGATCAAGAAAGGTGGCTTCCTGAGTTGGTTGCACAAGTGAGACTGTGCCGGCCTCTTCGCGGGTAAACCCGCTCCTACAAGTTGTTCACCGCCTGAGAGGGCTGTGGTGAACCTGTAGGAGCGGGTTTACCCGCGAAGAGGCCAGTACTTACAACACAACCCTCAGGCACTGCCCCGCGTGGTACAGCGAAAAACCGGACTCATAGAACGCCGTGCGCAGCGAAGGCGCGCTCACACCGCTCATCGGCGAAAACGGAATCGGCAGGCTGTCCGCCTCGCCCTTGAGCAGGAACTCGGCAAACGCACGCCCGATCACGGTGCCGGTTGTGTTACCGCGCCCGTTGTACCCAGTCACCGCCACCAACCCAGGCGCCGGCTCGAACAGGCGCATCAGGTGATCAGGGGTGAAGTCGATGCAGCCCGTCCAGTGCATTTCCCACTCGACCTTGCCCAGCTCCGGGTAGTAATGGCCCTGGATGCGGTCGGCCCAGCTGCGCACGAACCACGCCGGCTTGTTGTCGACCCGGCCCAGGCTGCCGAGCAGCAGGCGGCCCTGATCGTCGCGGCGGATGCTGCTGAGCACGGTGCGGGTGTCCCACGAACCTTGGCCATGTGGCAGCACCTTGTCGGCTGCGGTGCCCTGCAGCGGTTTGGAGGCTACCTGATAGTAATAACCGCGGAAGAACTGCTTCTGCAGGTTGCTCCAGTCGCCTTCGGTGTAGGCGCCGGTGGAAATCACCACCTTTTCGGCGCGCACAGCGCCACGCGCAGTCTTCACCCGCCAGCCATCACCTTCACGCTCCAGGCCTTCGACCGAAGACTGCTGGAAAATTTTGCCGCCCAGGCGCGCCACGGCAGCCGCCAGGCCCTGGGTGTAGCCCATGGGGTTGATAGTGCCGGCACGGCGATCAAGCAGCGCAGCGGAAATCTTGTCGGTACCGCAGTATTCCTGGCACTGGGCACCGGTCAGCAGCTCGACGTCGGCACCTCGGCGGCGCCATTGTTCGTGACGCGCTTCGAGGTCGGCGATACCGGTGGCGTTGTGCGCCATGTGCAGCGTGCCTTTGTGCTGGGCCTGGCAGTCGATGCCGAGGCGCTCGATCATGGCGAACACTTCAGCCGGGGCTTCGCCAAGCACCTTGTTCAGGCGGCTGCCCTGCTTCTGGCCAAGGGTGGCCTCGACGTCGTCGGGTCGGATCCACGTGCCGGCGTTGACCAGGCCGACGTTGCGCCCGGAGCCACCGTGGCCGATCTTCCAGGCCTCCAGCACGATCACCGACTTGCCCTGTTCGAGCAGGTGGATGGCCGCCGACAGGCCGGTAATGCCGCCGCCGATCACACAGACATCGGCCTTGTGCTCACCGGCCAGGGCCTGGGCGGCGACGGTCGGTTTGCTGACGTGTTCCCACAAGCATTGTTGACGCAGTTCGGACATGGCCGGCTCCAGCAATTTGTTCTTGTTGGGGCCGCAGGGCGGCCCTTTCGCGGGTAAACCCGCTCCTACAGGGGTCGGTGTCGCTTGGACGAACCCTGTAGGAGCGGGTCTACCCGCGAACCGGGGGCCAGGCCCCCGGCCATGCAGCATCAATCCATCAGTCGAATACGATACCCTGCGCCAGCGGCAGCTCGCGCGAGTAGTTCACGGTGTTGGTCTGGCGACGCATGTAGCCTTTCCAGGCATCCGAGCCCGACTCACGGCCACCGCCGGTTTCCTTCTCGCCACCAAACGCACCACCAATCTCGGCGCCGCTGGTACCGATGTTGACGTTGGCGATGCCGCAGTCGCTGCCCGAGGCGCTCTGGAAGCGCTCGGCTTCACGGATGTCGGTGGTGAAAATGCACGACGACAGGCCTTGTGGCACTTCGTTGTTCAGGCGCAGGGCCTCCTCGAAGTCGTCGTAGGCCAGCACGTACAGGATCGGTGCGAAGGTTTCGTGGCGCACCACGTCACTTTGCGCCGGCATTTCAGCAATGGCTGGCGAAACGTAGTAGGCGTTCGGGTACTGGTCGGCCAGCTGACGCTCGCCACCGAATACCTGGCCACCTTCGTCGCGGGCCTTGGCCAGTGCACCCTGCATGGCGTCGAACGACTGCTTGTCGATCAGCGGGCCGACCAGGTTGTCTTTACGTGGGTCGCCGATGCGCACTTTGCCGTAGGCGGCTTTGACGCGGGCAACCACTTCGTCCTTGATCGAACGGTGCACGATCAGGCGGCGCAGGGTGGTGCAACGCTGGCCGGCAGTGCCGACAGCCGAGAACAGGATGCCGCGCACGGCCAGGTCCAGGTCGGCGCTCGGGGCCAGGATCATGGCGTTGTTGCCGCCCAGTTCCAGGATGCTGCGGCCGAAGCGGGCAGCAACGCGTGGGCCGACTTCGCGACCCATGCGGGTGCTGCCGGTGGCGCTGACCAGCGGTACGCGCGGGTCGTCGACCATGGCTTCGCCAGCTTCACGGCCGCCGATCACCAGTTGTGCCAAGCCAGCCGGAGCATCGCCGAAGGCTTTCAGGGCTTTTTCGAACAGCGCCTGGCAGGCCAGGGCGGTCAGCGGAGTTTTCTCGGACGGTTTCCATACCACCGAGTTGCCGGCCACCAGGGCCAGGGCGGTGTTCCAGGCCCACACGGCAACCGGGAAGTTGAAGGCGCTGATCACGCCGACCACACCCAGCGGGTGCCAGGTTTCACGCATGTGGTGGCCCGGGCGCTCGGAAGCGATGGTCAGGCCGTACAGCTGGCGCGACAGGCCAACGGCGAAGTCGCAGATGTCGATCATTTCCTGCACTTCACCCAGGCCTTCCTGAGTGATCTTGCCGGCTTCGATCGAGACCAGCTCGCCGAGGTCGGCCTTGTGCTCACGCAGCACTTCGCCGAACAGGCGCACCAGTTCGCCACGGCGCGGAGCTGGCACACTGCGCCAGGCTTCGAAGGCGCTCTGGGCCTGATCGATGCGGGCGATGGTCTCGGCCTTGCCGAGCAGTTTCACCGAGGCGATCTGGCTGCCGTCGATCGGCGTGTGAACAGGGTAGTCGCCCTGGGTGTAAGCCTCGGCGGCAACGCCAAGGCGCTCGAGCAATCCAGCAACCATTTGTGCATCTCCTACATCGGTGATGGGGTGGAAAAATGATGTGGATCAGTATTAATCCGATCACATAGGTACAACAAACGACCTTTATTCCGCATATCATTCCGTCAGGTAATGATTTGAGCCGCAGAGACCGCTATGTCAAAACGCCTGGTACCCTCCATGACCGCCCTGCAGTGCTTTGAAGCTGCAGCCCGCCATCTGAGTTTTACCCGTGCCGCTGAAGAACTGCACCTGACCCAGAGCGCGGTCAGCAAGCAGGTGGCGCAGCTGGAAGACATGCTGCGCCACCACCTGTTCCTGCGCATCCGCCGGCGCTTGCAGCTGACCCCGGCCGGCAGCCTGTACCTGGCCGAGGTCAACAAAATCCTCACTCAGGTGGACATGTCCAGCCGCTACGTACTCACCTACGGCGAGCAGACTGAGATATTGAAGGTAGCCACTCAACCGAGTTTTGGCGTGCGCTGGTTGATCCCGCATCTGAAAGGTTTTGGCAAACGGCACGGCAATATCCACCTGGACATTCGCAACGAGATGGAGCCGTTCGCCCTGCTGCAAGGCTCGGCTGACGTGGTGTTCTTCTATGGCCAGGGCACTTGGCCGGGGGCCACTTGCGTGGAGTTGTTCCGCGAAGAGGTGGTGCCGGTGTGTGCGCCAGAGCTGCTGGCCGGGCGCAAGCTGGCCGGTGCCGAGGAGCTGGCCGAGCTGGTGCTGCTGCAAAGCACCTCGCGGCCGGAGGCCTGGCATGAGTGGTTCCTGGAGCAGGACCTGCAGAGCGTCAGCGCCTACCACGGGCCGCGCTTCGATACGTTCTATATGGCGTTGAGCGCAGCACAGGCCGGGTGCGGGGTAGCGCTGGTGCCGCGCTACCTGGCGGCGAAGGAACTGGCCGACGGTAGCCTGGTGGTGCCGTGGAACCATGCGATGCGCAGTGCCGGGGCGCATTACCTGGCGTATGCCGAGCATGCGGCGGAGGTGCCAAAGGTGCGGGCGCTGGTGGAATGGATTGGCGAGCAGTTGCAGGTTTGACGGCCTCTTCGCGGCTAAAGCCGCTCCTACGGGGACCGCGTAGAAGCGGTTTTAGCCGCGAAAGGGCCGTCGAGGTCGATCAAAAAAGGAATGACACACTCACTTTTTTTCGCTTGTGAGCAAAGTGCATTCCCAGCTTTCATGTAAGCGTCCGAACCCAACCAGGAAGCTAGCGATGCCCGCCAACGATTTCGTCAGCCCAGACAGCATCCGCGCGCAGTTCTCTGCCGCCATGTCGCTCATGTACAAACAGGAAGTGCCGCTGTACGGCACGCTGCTGGAGCTGGTGAGCGAAATCAACCAGCAGGTCATGGCCCAGCAACCCGAAGTAGCAGAGGCCCTGCGCTGGACCGGCGAAATCGAGCGCCTGGACCAGGAACGTCACGGCGCCATCCGCGTCGGCACCGCCGAAGAACTGGCCACCATCGCCCGCCTGTTCGCCGTCATGGGCATGCAGCCGGTCGGCTACTATGACCTCAGCTCCGCTGGCGTACCGGTGCATTCCACTGCCTTCCGCGCGGTGCACGAGCAATCGCTGCATGTCAGCCCGTTCCGTGTGTTCACCTCGCTGCTGCGCCTGGAATTGATCGACAACCCACAGTTGCGCGAGCTGGCACAGGGCATCCTGGCCAAGCGCCAGATCTTCACCTCCCGCGCCCTCGAACTGATCGCCCAGTGTGAGCGCGAAGGTGGCCTTGACGCCGCGGATGCAGAGACGTTCGTGCAGGAAGCGCTGCACACCTTCCGCTGGCACCAGGACGCTACCGTCACGGCCGAGCAATACCAGCAGCTGCACGACCAACACCGCCTGATCGCCGATGTGGTGGCCTTCAAGGGCCCGCACATCAACCACCTGACCCCGCGTACCCTGGATATCGATGCAATCCAGCTCGGCATGCCTGCCAAGGGCATCCCACCGAAGGCCGTGGTTGAAGGCCCGCCCACCCGCCGCCACCCGATCCTGCTGCGCCAGACCAGCTTCAAGGCCCTGCAGGAAACGGTCGCCTTCCGCGACCAGCAAGGCCGCGAAGGCAGCCACACCGCGCGCTTTGGCGAAATCGAGCAACGCGGCGCGGCGCTGACCCCGAAAGGTCGCCAGCTTTACGACAAGTTGCTCGACGCTACCCGCGCTGCGCTGGGTGGCGCTCCAGCCGAAGCCAATGCCGAGCGTTACATGGCGCTGCTACAGGCAAACTTTGCCGAGTTCCCGGATGACCTGGCGCAGATGCGTGAACAGGGCTTGGCGTACTTCCGCTACTTCGCCACCGAGAAAGGCCTGGCCGCACGCGACCAGGAAGGCCGCCCGACCACCCTGCAAGGCTTGATCGACGCGGGCCACGTGCACTTCGAGGCGCTGGTGTACGAGGACTTCCTGCCGGTGAGTGCGGCGGGGATCTTCCAGTCCAACCTGGGCGACGATGCGCAGGCCGAATACGGCAGCAACGCCAACCGCGAAGCGTTCGAAGCTGCGCTGGGGTTGCAGGTACAGGATGAGCTGGCGCTGTATGCGCAAAGCGAGCGCCGGTCGCTGCAGGCCTGTGCACAGGCGTTGAACCTGGGTTCGATGTAAATCTGTACCGGCCTCTTCGCGGGCTCGCCCGCTCCCACAGGTACAGGGCATACGACCTGTGGGAGCGGGCGAGCCCGCGAAGAGGCCGGTGCAGGTGATCAAAGACGCGGCAGGATTTCCACATCCGGCAAATCCATCGCCGCCACCTCGTCTTCCAGAAACGCACTCAACCGCCGCAAACGCTCGCCACTCGGGCGAGTACGCGGCCATACCAGGTAGTAATCCATGCCGCTGGGCACCGCCGTCGGCCATGGCAGGCTCAAGCGCTTCTGCGCCACATCTTCGGCCACCATCAGCAGGTCGCCCATGGATATCCCGTAGCCACGCGCTGCGGCAATCATGCCTAGCTCCAGGGTATCGAACACCTGGCCGCCCTTGAGCGACACCTGGTCGCCAAGCCCCATACGCTCCAGCCATTCCCGCCAGTCACGCTTGTCCACCGTGGGGTGCAGCAGTTCGACAGAGGCCAGCCTGCACACATCCCAGGGCTCCTCGTCGAGCAGGTCCGGCGCGCCGACCGGGATCAGAAGCTCAGGGAACAGCTTGCGCACCTCCCACTCCGGCGGGAATACCCCGTCGCTGAGCAACACCGCGCAATCGAACGGCTCCTGGTTGAAATCCACATGGTCGACATCCATCCAGGCGCTGGTCAGCTGCACTTCATTGCCCGGCTGCAGATGCCGAAAGCGGCTAAGGCACGCCAGCAACCAGCGCATGGTCAGGGTCGAGGGGGCTTTCATGCGCAGTATGTCGTCTTCACCACACAAGGTTTCACAGGCCCGCTCAAACGCCGCGAAGCCCTCGCGCACGCCCGGCAGCAGTACCCGCCCCGCTTCGGTAAGTTGCAGGCTGCGGCCACTGCGCACGAACAGGCGACAGGCAAAATGCTCCTCCAGCGTACGGATATGCCGGCTGATGGCGCTTTGGGTGATGGACAGCTCTTCGCCTGCACGGGTGAAAGAACTTAGCCGCGCGGCAGCTTCGAATGCGCGCAAGGCATACAGCGGTGGTAGCTGGCGTGGCATGAGGCACCTGCAATATGGGCGTGTGGGGCAAATCCCCGAGAAACCTATATACATGAGTTCAACTCATGCCAACTATCGCATTTATCCTTTTGTGCAAAGTTGACCGAAGCCTCAGAATCGCCCTTCGTTGATCACCCCAGAATGAAGGACTGCCCCCATGCACGTCGCGCCCACCACAGAACTCAAGGCTTTGCTGCGCCTGGCCGGGCCGCTGATTGCCTCGCAGTTGGCGCACATGCTGATGGTGCTGACCGATACCCTGATGATGGCCCGCATCAGCCCTCAGGCTTTGGCGGGTGGTGGCCTGGGGGCAGCCAGCTATTCGTTCGTATCGATCTTCTGCCTGGGCGTGATCGCCGCCGTCGGCACGTTGGTGGCCATTCGCAAGGGTGCCAACGACATCGAAGGCGCCACCCGACTGGCGCAGAACGGCCTGTGGCTAGCCTGGGCCTTGGCGCTGTTCGCCGCGCTGGTGCTGTGGAATCTTGAACCTGTGCTGCTGCTTTTCGGGCAGAAGCCCGAGAACGTGGCCTCGGCCGCCGAATTTCTCACCCTGCTGCCACTGGCCCTGCCCGGCTATCTGACCTTCATGGCCTTGCGTGGCTTCACCAGCGCGCTGGGCCGCTCGACCCCGGTGATGGTCATCAGTTTGTTCGGCACGGTGCTCAACTACCTGTTCAACGTGGCACTGATCGAAGGCATGTTCGGCCTGCCCAAGCTGGGCCTGATGGGTATCGGTCTGGTCACTGCAGTGGTGTCGATGGGCATGGCCATTGCCTTGGCGTTGTATATCCGCTGGCATCCGGCCTATACCGCCTACCCGCTGCGCAAGGGCCTGTCACGCCCATCACTGGCGGCCCTGCGCGAGCTGTGGCGGCTGGGCCTGCCGATTGGCGGTACCTACATGGTGGAAGTGGGCCTGTTCGCCTTCGCCGCGCTGTGCATGGGCGTGCTGGGCAGCACCGAACTGGCGGCGCACCAGATTGCCCTGCAGATCGTGTCCACGGCATTCATGGTGCCGACTGGCTTGTCCTATGCGGTGACCATGCGCGTCGGCCTGTACTACGGCGCTGGCAACCTGCTGGCGGCGCGCAGCGCCGGGCGGGTGGGCATCGGGTTTGGGGCCATGATCATGTTTGCCTTCGCCGCGCTGTTCCTGCTGCTGCCCGAAGCACTGGTAGGGCTGTTCATCGACCGTAATGACCCGGCCTTTGCCGCGATCTTCCAGGTGGCCGTGCAGTTGTTGATGGTGGCGGCGTGGTTCGAACTGTTCGACGGCATGCAGACGATTGCCATGGGCTCGATCCGTGGCCTGAAAGACGCCAAGACCACCTTCCTGATCGGGCTGGTGTGCTACTGGCTGGTGGGGGCGCCGAGCGCCTGGTTGTTCACCTTTACCCTGGGCGGTGGTGCAGTAGGGATCTGGTGGGGGCTGGCGCTGGGGCTGGCATGTGCGGCGGTGGCGCTGACGTTTGGCTTTGAGTGGCGGATGAAGCGGTTGTTGGGGAAGGCTTGGGCTGCCGGGAAGGCGACGGCTTCGGCCTGACGTGGGGGCCTCTTCGCGGGTAAACCCGCTCCTACAGGATTGCGCGGCCCTTGTAGGAGCGGGTTTACCCGCGAATACGGTGGTGGCGGCAACAGTGAACGTCTGGTGGAGATTGGCCAGCAGGCCCGGCCCATTCGCGGGTAAACCCGCTCCTACAGGACGGCCTCCAACTGGCGTCCGGGCGCCTGCAGCAAATACGCCATCAATTCCCCTATCGGTAGCGGTTTGCTGACCAGGAAGCCTTGCACCTGGTCGCAGCCAAACCCGCGCAACAACGCCAGCTGCTCTTCACTCTCCACACCCTCGGCCACCACCTCGAGGTTGAGGTTGTGCGCCAGGTTGATCATGGCGTGCACCAGCTTGCGGTTCTCTTCGCGCATTTCCATTTCCGCAACAAAGCTGCGGTCCACCTTGAGCAAGGTGATCGGCAGGCTGTTGAGGTGCACGAACGAAGAAAACCCGGTGCCGAAATCATCGAGCGAGAAGCGCACGCCCAGGCGGCCCAGCGCGTCCATGGTCTGGCGCACCACCTCGTTGCGGCGCATCACCGCCGTCTCGGTCAGCTCGAACTCAAGCCAGCGGGCATCCACACCGTGCTCAAGGATCAGGCGACTCAACGTGGCCAGTAGCTGGCTGTCCTGGAACTGGCGGAAACTCAGGTTGACCGCCATGTGCAGCGGTTCCAGGCCACGCTCGCACAATGCCTGCATGTCACGCAGGGCACGGGAAATAACCCAATAACCCAAGGGCACGATCAGGCCGCTCTGCTCGGCCAGTGGCACGAACTCGCTGGGCGGCAGCAGCCCGCGCTCGGCATGGCGCCAGCGCACCAGCGCCTCCAGGCCTACAATGCGCCCGTCAGCCAGGTTCAGCCGGGGCTGATAGTGCAGCTCCAGTTCGTCGCGGCGCAGGGCGCGGCGCAACTCGCTTTCCAGGTCGGCAAGGCTGCGGGCGTTGCGGTTGATGCGTTCGTTGAACACATGGAAGGTGCAGCCCTGGCTGCCCTTGGCCTGACGCATGGCGATGTGCGCGTGCCACATCAGCGGATCGGCGCCGCTCTGCGCGCGAGCATGTGCAAGGCCCAGGCTGCAGCCCAGCAGCAGGCTCTCGCCGTCGATCCAGTAGGGCTCGGCCAAGGCCTCGACGATGCGTTCGGCAATCCATTCGGCGCGATTGGCATCGCGACGGGTGTCGATCAGCAGGGCGAACTCGTCGCTACCCAGACGTGCCAGCTGGTCACCCGCCTCCAGCTGATGCTTCAGCCGTGCCACCACCTGCAGGATCAACCGGTCACCGCTCTGGTGGCCCAGGGCGTCGTTGACGTGGCGGAAGTTGTCCAGGTCCAGGTGGCCAAGCGCAACACCACGGCCTTCGTTTTCGGCCAGGCGTGCATTGAGCAAAGCCTGGAAGCCCTGGCGGTTGGCGATGCCGGTCAGCGGGTCCTGCTCGGCAAGGCGCTGCAAGGTGGCGACCAGCACCCCGCGCTCTCGCACATGGCGCAGTGAGCGGCGCAGGGTATCGGCGTTGAGCTGGTCGCGCACCAGCCAGTCGCTGACAGCGCTGGGCGCGGCCTCAGGCTCGTGGTCAAGCAGCAGGATGGTCGGCAGCTCGCAACGCCCGGGGGCAGGCTGCAAGCCTGGCGTTGCCAGCACGACGGCCTGGCGATCATGGCTGAACAGGCTGTCGACCGCCTCCCAGTTTGGCGCAGTCAATAGCACGGCGCTGCCACCCAGTGCAGGCATGCACGCGTGCAACGAGGCAGCCCATTCCGGCTCATCGGCCAACAGCAGCAAACGCAGAGGTTCGACAGGCGTGGACAAGCGGGCTCCTTAGGGCTTGACGGTGCAACGAGATCTGGTGGGCATGCTACTGCATTCAATGAAAATGATTTTCACTTTTATGCATGTTTTTTCGACCGCAGCATTCCGACGTATTTTGTCGTGCATCCTGCGCGAAACGAATCAAACCGGCAAATATGATTTTTTCAGCTACTAGCATTAGTGACACTAATAATTAGACGGACAAAAGTCTGACTCAGACGTCAGACGGTCGCGCCACAACGGCCCCATGCCTGTTAGAATGCGCGGCTATTTTCTGGCGACCCCCGGTTTCTAGCATGTCCCGACTCAATCCCCGGCAGCAGGAAGCCCGTGACTATGTCGGCGGCCCTCTTTTGGTGCTCGCCGGTGCAGGTTCGGGCAAGACCAGCGTGATCACGCGCAAGATTGCCCACCTCATCCAGAACTGCGGCATCCGCGCCCAGTACATCGTGGCGATGACCTTCACCAACAAGGCCGCGCGCGAGATGAAGGAGCGGGTCGCCACCTTGCTGCGCCCGGGGGAAGGCCGTGGCCTGACCGTGTGTACGTTCCACAACCTGGGCCTGAACATCATCCGCAAGGAACACGAGCGCCTGGGCTACAAGCCGGGTTTCTCGATCTTCGACGAGTCCGACATCAAGGCGTTGCTGTCGGACATCATGCAGAAGGAATACTCCGGCGACGACGGCATCGACGAGATCAAGAACATGATCGGTGCCTGGAAGAACGACCTCGTCCTGCCACCAGAGGCCCTGGAAAAGGCGCGCAACCCACGCGAGCAGACCGCCGCCATCGTCTACACCCACTATCAGCGCACGCTCAAGGCGTTCAACGCGGTGGACTTCGACGACCTGATCCTGCAGCCGGTCAAACTGTTCCAGGAGCACCCCGAGGTGCTGGAGCGTTGGCAGAACCGCGTGCGCTACCTGCTGGTGGACGAATACCAGGACACCAACGCCAGCCAGTACCTGCTGGTGAAGATGCTGATCGGCATGCGCAACCAGTTCACCGTGGTGGGCGACGACGACCAGTCGATCTACGCCTGGCGCGGCGCACGCCCTGAGAACCTGATGCTGCTCAAGGAGGACTACCCCTCCCTGAAGATCGTCATGCTCGAGCAGAACTACCGCTCCACCAGCCGCATCCTGCGCTGCGCCAACGTGTTGATCGCCAACAATCCGCATGCGTTCGAAAAGCAGCTGTGGAGCGAAATGGGCGTGGGCGACGAGATCCGCGTGATCCGCTGCAAGAACGAGGAAGCCGAGGCCGAACGCGTGGCCATGGAAATCCTCACCTTGCACCTGCGCACCAACCGCCCGTACAGCGACTTCGCCATCCTCTACCGCGGCAACTACCAGGCCAAGCTGATCGAGCTGAAGCTGCAGCATCACCAGGTGCCGTATCGCCTGTCGGGTGGCAACAGTTTCTTCGGCCGCCAGGAGGTCAAGGACCTGATGGCCTACCTGCGCTTGCTGGTGAACCCGGACGACGACAACGCCTATTTGCGGGTAATCAACGTACCGCGCCGGGAAATCGGCTCCACCACCCTGGAAAAGCTCGGCAACTACGCCACCGAGCGCGGCATTTCGATGTACGCCGCCAGCGAGGAACTGGGCCTGGGCGAGCACCTGGACGCGCGCTACACCGAGCGTTTGCAGCGCTTCAAGCATTGGCTGGATGGGGTGCGCCACAAGGTCGCCCTGGAAGACCCGATTGCCGCGCTGCACGAGATGATCCGCGACATCGACTACGAGAACTGGATCCGCCAGCAGACCGCCAGCGACAAGGCTGCAGAATTCCGCATCAGCAACGTCTGGTTCCTGGTGGAAGCGCTGAAAAACACCCTCGAGAAGGACGAAGAGGGTGACATGACCATCGAAGACGCCATCGGCAAGTTGGTGCTGCGCGACATGCTCGAGCGCCAGCAGGAAGAAGAAGAGAACGCCGAAGGTGTGCAGATGATGACCCTGCATGCCTCCAAGGGCCTGGAATTTCCCTACGTGTTCATCATGGGCATGGAAGAGGAAATCCTCCCGCACCGCTCCAGCATCGAGGCCGACACCATCGAAGAGGAACGCCGCCTGGCCTACGTGGGCATCACCCGCGCGCGCCAGACCCTGGCCTTCACCTTCGCCGCCAAGCGCAAGCAGTACGGTGAAATCATCGACTGCACGCCCAGCCGGTTCCTCGACGAACTGCCTCCGGACGACCTGGTCTGGGAGGGCCTGGACGACGCGCCGGTCGAGGTGAAGGCCGCTCGCGGCAACAACGCCCTGGCCGATATCCGGGCAATGCTCAAACGCTGATCAACCATTACTCTTTAACTTTGCCGCTTTTAGCGGCCACGGTGGTTTGTATGGCCGATTTGAGCTCACAGATCGGCCATACAGACCACTATCTACATCGAGGAAATCACAGTGGAAGCACTGCATCAGAAGATTCGCGAAGAAGGCATCGTGCTTTCCGATCAGGTTCTCAAAGTCGACGCGTTTCTCAACCACCAGATCGATCCGGCGCTGATGCAGCTGATCGGTGACGAGTTCGCTCGCCTGTTCGCCGATGCCGGCGTGACCAAGATCGTCACCATCGAAGCCTCGGGCATTGCCCCGGCGGTGATGACCGGTCTGAAACTGGGTGTGCCGGTCATCTTCGCTCGCAAGCACCAGTCGCTGACCCTGACCGAGAACCTGCTGACCGCCTCGGTGTATTCCTTCACCAAGCAGACCGAGAACACCGTAGCCATTTCGCCGCGTCACCTCAACAGCAGCGACCGCGTGCTGGTGATCGACGACTTCCTGGCCAACGGCAAGGCCTCGCAGGCGCTGATTTCGATCATCAAGCAGGCAGGTGCCACCGTGGCGGGCCTGGGTATCGTGATCGAGAAGTCGTTCCAGGGCGGCCGTGCCGAACTGGACAGCCAGGGCTACCGCGTTGAATCGCTGGCCCGGGTGAAGTCGCTGGAAGGTGGTGTGGTCAGCTTCATCGAGTAAGGCCTCACCGTCCCGGCGTAGGAGCAGATTTACCTGCGAATGCGATCGCAGATTCAATATCGCATTCGCGGGTAAACCCGCTCCTACACGGGGCCAGTGTGCGCAAGCGATTAACTTGTAGCCTGTAAGCCTGCCAGCAGTAGCCGCTGATAAAGCTCCTCTTTCAACCCTTGCGGAACCTCCAGCCCCATCCGCGCCAGATGCCGCTCATACCCTTCCGGGCCCGGTGCATCCAACGCTGCCTTGCCCAGCTCCAACACCTCGCTCAGCTTGAACTTGCTCTTCAACCAGTTCAGCGCCCGCAACAGATCCCGCTCCTCGGCCGTAAAGTCGGTGCCCATCGGATACTCCGGGAACAGCCGCGCATGCTGTGCCCTGATCGCCTCCAGGCGTTGCGGGGTATTGTCGGTAAAGCGCGCCTCCAGCTGAAAGTCGTCGGCAAGCTTGCCAGCTTCTTTTGCCTGCTTGATCAGGCCCGGCTGGAACCGCGAATCGCTCACCGCCAACAACCGCGCTATCACTTCGCTGTCAGTCTGCCCACGCAAGTCCGCAATGCCGTACTCGGTCACCACGATATCGCGCAGGTGCCGGGGAATGGTGCAGTGGCCATAGGTCCAGAACAGGTTCGAGGTCACCTCCCCGCCTGCCTCGCGCCAACTGCGCAATAGCAGGATCGAACGCCCGCCCTCCAGCGCATGGCCCTGGGCAACGAAGTTGTACTGCCCGCCCACGCCACTGAGCACGCGGCCGTCTTCAAGCTGGTCAGCCACCCCGGCACCGAGCAGGGTCATGCCGAACGCGGTGTTGATGAAGCGCGCATCACGACGTTGTCGGCGCTTGAGTGCCTCCTGCCCATATAGCTCGTTGATGAAGCTGATACGGGTCATGGCAAACTGCGCGCGCTGCTCCAGCGGCATCTCGCGCAAGCGCTGGTAGAACGCTTGCGGGCCGAGGAAAAAGCCGCCATGCAGTATTGCGCCCTGCTCGTCCGCCGGGCGTCGTAGCAGCCCTGCTTCAGCCAGCACCAGCAGGCCGTTGACGAACATCTCGCTGCAGCCGTACAAGCCATGGGCAAAGGTGTCCAGGCCCCCTTCTCGCTCGATCAATGTCTGCCACGGTCCGACATCCAGCGCCTTGAGCACCGCACGGTAACCGGCGTTGTCGCCCTGACGTGCCAGCAATGCCGCGGCAACCGCATCGCCCATGGCACCAATGCCGATCTGCAGCGTACCGCCATCGCGTACCAGGCTGCTGGCGTGCAGGCCGATGCAGTGGTCCTGGATGCCGACCGGCATGTTTGGCGTGGAAAACAGCCGACGTTGCTCGGCTTCATCGAGCAGCAGGTCGAACGCATCGATAGGCAGCTCCGCATCACCCGGCATGTAGGGCAGTTCGGCATGCACCTGGCCCAGCATAAGGATGGTTTCGCCAGCCGCGCGGCGCTTGGCGATCATCGGCAGCAGGTCGAGGGTGATGTCTGGGTTGCAGGCTAGGCTCAAGTGCACGGGCTTTTCGGGGGTGGCGGCCACCAACTGGGCGATCAGGTTCAGGCCTTTGGCGTTGATATCCCGTGCGGCGTGGCTGTAGTTGCTGCTGACGTAGTCCTGCTGCGCCGATTCGCTGTGCAGCAGGCTACCGGGCTGCATGAAGAACTGTTCGACCCGAATATTGGGTGGCAACGTGTCGTTGCGCAGGTCTGCGAGGTAACTGAGCTCTTCGTAGTCAGCGAACACTCGCTCGACGAAGGGTTCGAGAAAGCGCCGCTGCAGGCCATCGCCCAGTGGCGGGCGGCCGAGGGAAAGTGCGGTGTAGATGGTCAGGCGCCGTTCGGGCAGCTCGCGTACGCGGGCGTAAAGTGCGTTGACGAAGGCGTTGGGTTTCCCCAGGCCCAAAGGCAGGCCCATATGGATATGGGCTGGCAGCCGGGACAAGACCTGCTCGACAGCCTGGTCGATGGAGCAGAGGTGCATGGGGCCTCCTGAATCATCCATTGGTTCAGGAGTTGGACATAGGGCTGAAGTAATTGGTTGCCTGTACCGGCCCTTTCGCGGGCAAGCCCGCTCCCACAGGATTAACACAACCTTCAGGTCCTGTGGGGTACCTGTGGGAGCGGGCTTGCCCGCGAAGAGGCCGGCCCAGGCAACAAAAAAACAAAGCCCGCCATCAACGGCGGGCCTCATGCAATTCAGCTGTAAATCACAGCCCGGACATTTTCTTGATCGCCCCTTTCAGGTCTTCATCCGAGCAGTCTGCACAGGTGCCCTTTGGCGGCATGGCGTTGATGCCAGTAATGGCCTTGGCCAGAATGCCGTCCAGACCGCCCTGGTGGTCGGCGCGTTCTTTCCACGCGGCGGTGTCACCAATTTTAGGCGCGCCGAGCAAGCCGCTGCCATGGCAGGCATTGCAGTGCTTGGCGATGATTTCATCCGGTGTCTTGGCTCCCCCGCCACCTGCTGCAGCGGCCACTTCCATGCCTTTGCACTCCTGGCCCTGGACGCACACCTGGCCAACCGGCTCCAGGCGTTTGGCAATGTCGTCATTGGTCGCAGCGGTTGCGCTCATTGCCCAGAGGGCGAATACGGCTGCTGGTACGGCCAGCATCTTCTTGATTTGATTCACGCGAACACCCTCATGGTGGCTAATCACGCTCGCGGCCACGGATCGGCGAGCGTTGAAAAGTATAGCGGGAACCCAGAGGCCGTGAAACGACCCCACACAGGAAAGGGGTATTGCCGAATCAATGCACTGCGCTGGATCAAAAGTTTGAAGGCGTCGCCGCACTGATCAGCCGCGCCGGCTGGTCGAATGGGTTGCGGAAGCGGTGCGGGCGGGTGCTTTCGAAGTAGTAGCTGTCGCCTTCTTCGAGAACGAAAATCTCGTTGCCGACCACCAGCTCCAGGCGGCCTTCAAGCAGGATACCGGTCTCCTCGCCGTCGTGGGTGAGCATCTCGGCACCGGTGTCCGCACCTGGCGGGTACACCTCGGTCAGAAAAGCGATGGCACGGTTGGGGTGCGACTTGCCCACCAGCTTCATGGTCACCGCACCGTCCGAGATATCGATCAGCTCATGGGCCTTGTAGACGATCTGAGTGGGGCTTTGGGGCTCCAGCTCGACCGAAAAGAATTCGACCATGGACATGGGAATGCCGCTCAGCACTTTGCGCAGCGAGCTGATAGAGGGGCTTACGCTGTTCTTCTCGATCATCGAGATGGTGCTGTTGGTCACGCCAGCACGCTTGGCGAGTTCGCGCTGCGACAGGCCCTTGAGCTTGCGGATGGCTTGCAGTCGTTCGCCGACGTCCAAAGCTGGAGCCTCCTGAAACGGTGAAAGGGGGGTGGATGTGAACGATATCATGGCAATGCCGTTCAGTATTTACAACACACCGCCCCCAACCTGTCCGCTTCAGCGTCTCATTCGCCGATGTAGTCCCGTGGTACCCGCTTCAGGTTACAGAAGATCTGATAGGGAATAGTGCCCGCATGTGCGGCCACTTCACTGGCCAGCACCTGCTTGCCCCAGAATTCGACCGGGCTGCCGACAGTGGCTTGCGGTACGTCGGTGAGGTCGATGCTGAGCATGTCCATCGACACCCGCCCGATCAGCTGGGTGCGCTTGCCAGCGACCAGCACCGGGGTGCCGTTAGGCGCCTGGCGCGGGTAGCCATCGGCATAGCCCATGGCGACCACACCCACGCGGGTCGGCCGAGGGCTGACGAACTTGGCACCATAGCCAACCGGCTCGCCGGCAGGCAGCTCGCGCACGCTGATCACCCGCGATTGCAGGGTCATCACCGGTTGCAGGCGTGCGGCCTCGGCCTGCGCCACTTCGAACGGCGTGGCGCCGTACAGCATCAGGCCTGGGCGCACCCAGTCGCTGGGCGCTTGCGGCCAGCCCAGCACGCCGGGCGAGTTACGCAGGCTGCATTCGGCGGCCAGGCCCTGTCGGGCAGCTTCGAACACGGCGATTTGCTGGGAGGTAGCGTCAGCGTCCAGTTCGTCGGCGCGAGCGAAGTGGCTCATCAACACGATGCGCGAAACCTTGCCGCTGGCCAGCAGTCGCTGGTAGGCATCTTGGTAGTCCTTGGGGTGCAGGCCAACGCGGTGCATGCCACTGTCCAGCTTCAGCCAGACGTTGAGCGGTTTGTGCAGCGGGGTTTTCTCGATGGCTTCCAGTTGCCACAGCGAGTGCACCACGCACCACAGGTCGTGCTCGGCGATCAGCGCCAGTTCGCTGGCTTCGAAAAAACCTTCCAGCAGCAGTACCGGGGCTTTGATACCGGCGGCGCGCAGTTCCAGCGCCTCTTCGATGCAGGCCACGGCAAAGCCGTCGGCTTCGGCCTCCAGGGCCAGGGCGCAGCGCACGGCGCCGTGGCCGTAGGCATCGGCCTTGATCACGGCGAGGGCTTTGGCACCCGTCAGTTCACGGGCCAGACGGTAGTTGTGGCGCAGGGCCTGGAGGTCGATCAGGGCGCGGGCGGGACGCATGGCGGCTGCCTTATGGTGGTTCGGGTTGAAATCGGTGGTGGATTCTTCGCGGGCTTGCCCGCTCCCACAGGTCGTGCACAGCTTTCAAAAGCGGTGGTGTTCCTGTGGGAGCGGGCAAGCCCGCGAATGGGCCGGCACAGGCTATTACTGCTGGTGAACCGGCGCGCTTTGCCCGTGCTTGGTCACTTCCCGGCTGTTGCCATAACGGGAGATATCCAGGCCTTCGGCACTGATCTGCGGCTTCTTGCGCGCAATCAGGTCGGCCAGCAGGCGACCGGAACCGCACGCCATGGTCCAGCCCAAGGTACCGTGACCGGTGTTCAGGAACAGGTTGCGGAACGCCGTGGCACCCACGATCGGTGTGCCGTCCGGGGTCGCCGGGCGCAAGCCGGTCCAGAAGCTGGCCTGGCTCAGGTCACCGCCGCGAGGATAAAGGTCGTTGACGATCATCTCCAGCGTTTCGCGCCGACGCGGGTTCAGCGACAGGTCAAAACCAGCGATTTCAGCCATGCCCCCTACGCGGATGCGATTGTCGAAACGGGTGATGGCAACCTTGTAGGTCTCGTCGAGAATGGTCGAAGTCGGGGCCATGTCGCTGTTGGTGATCGGCACGGTCAGCGAATAGCCTTTCAGCGGATACACCGGAGCCTTGATGCCCAGCGGCTTGAGCATCTGTGGCGAGTAGCTGCCCAGCGCCAGCACGTAGCGGTCTGCCGTTTCCAGCTTGCCGTCGATCCACACGCCATTGATGCGGTCACCCGCGAAGTCCAGGCGCTGGATATCCTGGCCGAAGCGGAACTCCACGCCCAGCTTCAACGCCATGTCGGCAAGCTTGGTGGTAAACAGCTGGCAGTCGCCAGTCTGGTCGTTCGGCAGGCGCAGGGCGCCGGCCAGGATATCTTTCACGCCGGCCAGGGCGGGTTCGACGCGGGCAATGCCGTCGCGGTCGAGCAGCTCGTAGGGCACACCGGACTGTTCGAGTACGGCAATGTCCTTGGCCGCAGCATCGACCTGGGCCTGGGTGCGGAACAGCTGGGTGGTGCCCAGGCTGCGGTTTTCGTAGTTGATGCCGGTTTCGGCGCGCAGTTCGTCGAGGCAGTCACGGCTGTACTCGGACAGGCGCACCATGCGCTCCTTGTTCACCGCGTAGCGGCTGGCAGTGCAGTTGCGCAGCATCTGTGCCATCCACAGGTACTGGTCGACATCGCCCGTGAGCTTGATGGCCAGGGGAGCGTGACGTTCCAGCAGCCACTTGATGGCTTTGAGCGGTACACCAGGGGCAGCCCAGGGCGAGGCATAGCCGGGCGAGATCTGGCCGGCGTTGGCAAAGCTGGTTTCCATGGCCACCGCCGGCTGGCGGTCGACCACCGTGACTTCGAAACCTTGCCGGGCCAGGTAATAGGCACTGGCGGTTCCGATTACACCGCTACCAAGTACCAGAACTCGCATCGTTTTATCCCTCACACGCGGCGCGCCGCACACTTTTATTGAAATGGCATGAATGGGCGCAGTATAGGAATTTGAGACCAGTGCAATTCACTATATAAAAGCCTATTATTGGCGAGAATTCTCGGCAAAATCGCCTTTCACGGAGGGGCATCCCCTATGAGAACCCAGCACCAGACCAAGCGTGAACTGGACAAGATCGACCGCAACATCCTGCGTATCCTGCAGAATGACGGGCGTATCTCCTTCACCGAACTGGGCGAGAAAGTTGGGCTGTCCACCACCCCTTGTACCGAGCGGGTTCGCCGCCTGGAGCGCGAGGGCATCATCATGGGCTACAACGCCCGCCTGAACCCGCAGCACCTCAAGGGCAGCCTGCTGGTGTTCGTGGAAATCAGCCTGGACTACAAGTCGGGCGACACCTTCGAGGAGTTCCGCCGCGCGGTCTTGAAGCTGCCCCACGTGCTGGAATGCCACCTGGTGTCGGGTGATTTCGACTACCTGGTTAAAGCGCGTATTTCGGAAATGGCCTCATACCGCAAGCTGCTCGGCGACATCCTGCTGAAACTGCCGCACGTGCGCGAATCGAAGAGCTACATCGTGATGGAAGAGGTGAAGGAGAGCCTTTGCCTGCCGATCCCGGACTGAGGCTAGACCAGCACCTGGCGGGTGGTGGCAATGAACTGGTGGACCAACTGTTCAGCGGCGGGGTCGATCATCGGTTCAGGGCCACGACCACGCGGGCAGGCCATGCGCGGGGTGGTGCCGAACAGCCGGCAGATCATCGGCCGCTCTTCATACACCGTGCAGCCGTTGGGGCCCAGGTGCACGCAGTCCAGACGCTCCAGAGCAGCGTCCTGCTCGGCCTGGGACTTGCGCGGCAGGCGGGCCATTTCCTCCGCCGAGGTGGTGACCGGGCCGCAGCAGTCGTGGCAGCCGGGCTCGCACTCGAAAGAGGGGATGAGTTCGCGCAGGAAGTGGATCTTGTGGCGGTTGCAGGACATGACGGGATACAAGCTGACAAAGTGATTGGATTATAGGCTTATTCGCGGGTTCACCCGCGAACGAGTATGAAGCCCTCGCTGGTTGCCCGGCCGCGATGGCACAGCTTATCCTCGTCCCCCCTCCATTTTTCAGGGCCGCCCCAATGATCCACAGCGCGCAGCACGCCGCCTCCTATTACGCCGCCAGCAGCGCGCCACACCCCGACCACGCCTACCTGCAAGGCGAACACAACGCCGACGTGTGCATCATCGGCGGCGGCTACTCGGGCCTGAACACCGCCATCGAGCTGGCAGAGCGTGGTTTCTCGGTCATCCTGCTGGAAGCGCGCAAACTTGGCTGGGGCGCCAGTGGGCGCAATGGCGGGCAATTGATCCGAGGGGTCGGCCATGGTCTGGAGCAGTTCCTCCCGGTCATCGGCGAAGAAGGCGTGCGCACCATGAAGCTGATGGGCCTGGAGGCCGTACAGATCGTGCGCGAGCGGGTAGAAAAGCATGCTATCGCCTGCGACCTGGCCTGGGGCTACTGCGACCTGGCCAACAAACCCGCCGAGCTGCTGGGCTTTGCCGAAGACGCTGAGGAGCTGCGCAGTCTGGGCTATGCACATGAGCTGCGGCTGGTCGGCAAGGACGATATCCACAGCGTGGTGGGTGCCGACTGCTATGTGGGGGGGCTGGTCGACATGGGCTCCGGGCATCTGCATCCGCTCAATCTGGCACTGGGTGAAGCCGCCGCAGCCGCCCGCCTGGGCGTGAAGTTGTTCGAGCAATCCGAAGTCACCCGCATCGACTATGGCACTGAAGTGCAGGTGCATACCGCCCAAGGCCGGGTACGCGCCAAGACCCTGGTACTGTGCTGCAACGCCTACCACAACGACCTCAATCGCGAGCTGGGCGGCAAGGTGCTGCCGGCCGGCAGCTACATCATCGCCACCGAGCCGCTGGGCGAAGAACGCGCACGCGCATTGCTGCCGCAGAATATGGCGGTGTGTGACCAGCGCGTGGCGCTGGACTACTACCGCCTGTCCGCCGACCACCGCCTGCTGTTTGGCGGTGCCTGCCACTATTCAGGCCGCGACCCGAAGGACATCGCAGCCTATATGCGGCCGAAGATGCTCAAGGTGTTCCCGCAGCTTGCCGACGTGCGCATCGACTACCAGTGGGGCGGCATGATCGGCATTGGTGCCAATCGCCTGCCGCAGGTTGGCCGCCTGGCCAGCCAGCCAAACGTGTATTACGCCCAGGCCTACTCGGGCCATGGGCTCAACGCCACCCACCTGGCCGCGCGCCTGCTGGGTGAAGCCATCAGTGGCCAGGAAAGCGGGCGCTTCGACCTTTTCAACAAGGTGCCGCACATCACCTTCCCTGGCGGCAAGCACCTGCGCTCGCCACTGCTGGCGCTGGGGATGCTGTGGCATCGCCTGAAAGAGCTGGCCTGAAAGTCCCCATCCTTGTGGCAGCAACTGTCTTGCTTAAAATCTAAAAGCTGACGCGCCCCCTGTGGGAGCGGGCGTGCCCGCGAACACGGGCGAAGCCCGTGCCATCCTCCGCGACTTCTGCTTCGCGGGCATGCCCGCTCCCACAGGGTCGGTGCAAGTTTTAAGTCTGGGGCACAACAGGCCCTCCTGCGACCATCGTGTCATTCCTTCCAGAAGGGTTTCCGCCCTTCGATCCGGGCCTGCTCCCAGCTCAGCCCGACATCGCGCAACTCGTCATCGGTCAGCTGCAGCAACGCCCTGCGGGTATGCCAGCGATGCAGCATCAGCCCCCAACGCCCCAAACCCTCTGGCGCGTTGAACACCTTGGCCTGCTGCCCGGCTTCCAGTTCCTTGGCCAACAGTTGCAAGCGCACATCGCTCATGCCACCCATCACCGCATCCTCCCGTTCAGTTGCTACCGTGGAGAAAGCATGCGCGTCGGCACCCTCGACAATACAGATCCAATACAGCCTTATTATTCCCATACAGAATTGGCCGTTGGCCGACTGAATGCTGTATTTTCAGCCCAACTGTACCGGTCGCTATGCCAATGCAGCGCAGGAGTATGCCTTGACCCTCTACCTGAATCTCGCCGAAATACTCGGCGCCCGCATCGAGCAGGGCCTCTATCGCCCTGGCCAGCGCCTGCCGTCTGTACGCGCACTGAGTGAGGAGCACGGGGTCAGCCTGAGCACCGTGCAGCAGGCCTATCGCATGCTCGAAGACAGCGGCATGGTCTCGCCGCGGCCCAAGTCCGGCTACTTCGTCAGCGACCAACGGCAGTTGCCGGCACTGCCCGCAGTCAGCCGCCCGGCCCAGCGCCCGGTGGACATCTCGCAGTGGGAACAGGTGCTGGAGCTGGTGCGCAGTACGCCGCGCCATGATGTGGTGCAACTCGGCCGCGGCATGCCCGACATCGACAGCCCTACCCTGAAGCCGCTGCTGCGCAGCCTTGCCCAGTTGAGCCGGCGCCAGGACATGCCTGGCCTGTACTACGACAACATCCACGGTAACCTGGCCCTGCGCGAACAGGTGGCCCGGCTGATGCTCGACTCCGGCTGCCGCCTGGGGCCGGCCGACCTGGTGATCACCACCGGCTGCCATGAGGCGCTGTCATGCAGCATCCGCGCAGTCTGCGAGCCAGGCGACATCGTCGCGGTCGACTCGCCCAGCTTCCACGGCGCCATGCAAACCCTCAAGGGCTTGGGCATGAAAGCGCTGGAAATCCCCACCGACCCGGTCACCGGCATCAGCCTGGAGGCGCTGGAGCTGGCCCTGGAGCAGTGGCCGATCAAGCTCATCCAGATCACCCCCAGCTGCAACAACCCGCTGGGCTACATCATGCCTGAGGCACGCAAGAAGGCCCTGCTGAGCCTCGCCCAACGCTATGACGTGGCGATTCTGGAAGACGATGTGTACGGCGACCTGGCCTATACCTACCCACGCCCACGCACCCTGAAGTCGTTCGACGACGATGGCCGCGTGCTGCTCTGCAGTTCGTTCTCCAAAACCCTCGCGCCCGGCCTGCGGATCGGCTGGGTGGCGCCTGGGCGCTACCTGGAGCGCGTGCTGCACATGAAATACATCAGCACCGGCAGCACCGCCAGCCAGCCTCAGCTGGCCATCGCTGACTTCATCGCCGCCGGGCACTACCAGCCCCATGTACGGCGCATGCGCAGCCAGTACCAGCGTGGCCGCGACCTGATGGGCGACTGGGTGACCCGCTACTTCCCGGCGGGCACCCGGGTCAGCCGGCCCCAGGGCGGCTTCATGCTGTGGGTGGAATTACCCGAACATCTCGATACGCTTCGGCTGAACCGCGCTTTACTGGAGCAGGGCGTGCAGGTTGCCGTGGGCAGCATCTTTTCGGCCTCGGGCAAGTTTCGCCACTGCCTGCGCATGAATTTCGCCGCCAGGCCAACGCCGCAAATCGAAGCCTCCGTGCGCAAGGTTGGTGAAACCGCCCTTCGTCTACTGGATGACGAAAGCGCCGACGCGTAACTTTGCGCCGCCCGTCACGGTCAAACCCCTAAAGCCCTTGCTGTAACAGGACGGTCCACCCTTGAGACTCCAGCGAGCCTTGCCTCTGCTGCTGGTGTTGTTGCTCGGCCTTGCCGGTTGCACAAGCATCAGCGCGCCCCGGGAAACCAGCCAGGCGTTGCCTGCCCACGAATCGGCCTTTGGCCGCTCGGTGCTGCGCCAGGCCGCGCCCTATGGCGGCCGCTCGGGCTTTCGCCTGCTGCCCAACAGCAACGAGGCATTTCGCGCCCGCGCCGAACTGATACGCAACGCCCAGGCGAGCATCGACCTGCAGTACTACATCGTCCACGACGGCCTCAGTACCCGCGCCCTTGTGCATGAACTGCTGCGCGCCGCCGACCGTGGCGTGCGCGTGCGCATCCTGCTCGACGACACCACCAGCGACGGCCTGGACACCGTCATGGGCACCCTCGATGCCCACCCGAACATCCACATTCGCGTGTTCAACCCACTGCATCTGGGGCGCAGTACCGGCGTTACGCGCGCCGTGGGCCGGCTGTTCAACTTGTCGCGCCAGCACCGACGCATGCACAACAAGCTGTTCCTGGTGGACAACAGCATGGCCATCGTCGGCGGTCGCAACCTGGGCGACGAGTATTTCGATGCCGAGCCCAACCTCAACTTCACCGACATCGACCTGCTGGGCGTGGGCCCGGTGGCCGAGCAGCTGGGGCACAGCTTCGACCAGTACTGGAACAGCGCCCTCAGCCGGCCGATCACCGATTTCCTCTGGCATGACCCGGATGCCAACGACCTGCGGGCCAGCCGCCAGCGCCTGGAAGTGTCGCTGGCCAAAGCCAGGACCCAGCGCAAGGCCCTGTACGACCGCTTGATGGCCTATCAGTCGCAGCCGCGTCTGGATGTGTGGCGCAACGAGTTGATCTGGGCTCACGCACAGGCGCTCTGGGATGCGCCCAGCAAGGTGTTGGCCGAAGACGAACCGGACCCGCAATTACTGCTGAGCCAGCAACTGGCTCCGGACCTGGCTAACGTGCACCGCGAGTTGGTCCTGGCATCGGCCTACTTTGTACCGGGCGAACCGGGGCTGCTGTACCTGACCGGCCGCGCCGACGCTGGCGTTTCGGTGAAGTTGCTGACCAACTCGCTTGAAGCCACCGACGTGCCGGCAGTGCATGGCGGCTATGCCCCCTATCGTCGAGCCTTGCTTGAGCACGGGGTGCAGCTTTACGAGCTTCGCCGCCAGCCAGGCGACCCCAGCGCGGGGCGATTGAGTTTTCGTGGCAGCTCGGATTCGAGCCTTCACACCAAGGCGATCGTGTTCGACCGGCGCAAGACCTTTATCGGCTCGTTCAACTTCGACCCGCGCTCGGTATTGTGGAACACCGAGGTCGGGGTACTGGTGGACAGCCCGGAGCTGGCCGAATACACCCGCGAGCTGGCCCAGCAGGGTATGGCGCCTGCGCTGAGCTATCAGGTGAAACTGATAGGCAACAAGCTGGTGTGGGCGACCGAGGACAATGGCCAACGGCACGTGCTGACGTCTGAGCCGGGTGGGGTCTGGCGGCGGTTCAATGCCTGGATCAGCAAGGCGGTTGGCTTGGAGAAGATGCTATAGCGGCGATTCCGGGGCCTTGCGGCCCCCAAAATCATCAGGCAGAAACCGGCTCAAAGGCTCCGCGCCGCCGGGTCAATACCACCAACCCCGCAGCCCCGGCCGCCATCAGGAACAGCAACGCATGCCCGCTGATCCACTGGCTCCCCGCTCCCGCCAACAACGGACCGAGCAAACAGCCAATGCCCCACAGCTGGGCCACGTGGGCATTGGCCCGTACCAACTCATCATCGCGGTAGCGCTCACCGATCAGCACCAGCGACAAGGTGAACAAGCCGCCGGCACTGGCGCCGAACAACACCCACAACGGCCAGATAACCGGGGTGTGCAACAGCAGCGGGATCGCCAGGCTGGACACCAGCAGGGTCACCGCACAGCCAGTGAACAGGGTACGTCGCGACATATGGTCGGCCAGCGCGCCGATGGGCAATTGCAGCACCGCATCACCCACCACCACGGTACTCACCATGAACAAGGCGATTTCGGTGCTGAAACCCTGCTGCAGGCAATACACCGGCAGCAAGGTGAGGATCATCGCCTCGAACGAGGCGAACAGGGCAATGGCCCAGGCAATTACCGGCAAGCGTCGGCAGAAGCCGAACAGGTCGCCAAAGGTGACACTGCAGGCTTCCGTGCTCGGCGCTCCACCACGCCCCAGCAGAACCAGCGGGGCGGCCAGCAGCAGGCCGGTCGCCGCCCAGAAGCCGAAGTCGTCATCAGAGCCGAGGAAACCCAGCACCAACGGCCCGGCCAACTGGCTCAGGGCGTAGCTGCTGCCATACAGCGCCACCAACCGGCCACGCCACTGTTCGACCACCAGTTGGTTGATCCAGCTTTCGCCGAGGATGAACACCACGGTCAGAGACATGCCGATCATCAGCCGCAGCAGCAGCCATAACGGGTAACTAGGCAGCAGCGCGAGTAGGCCAATCGACAGCGCCCCGCCCCACAGGCACAGGCGCATCGCCGAAGGTACGCCAACCCAACCTGCCAGGCGGCTGGCCAGGCTGGCGCCGGCCAGTACGCCCAACGCCGGCATTGCCGCCATCACGCCGATGGCGAAGCTGCCGTAGCCCCAGGCCTCCAGGCGCAGGGACACCAGCGGCATGCTCACGCCAAGCGCCAGCCCGACACTGAGCACCGATGCCAGTACGGCGAAGTAGGTACCCCAACGCATTACAGCCTCCCAGCCAATATTTCCAGGGGCCCATTTGCGGGCAAGCCCGCTCCTGCAACGGTCGCGAAGACCTGCAGGAGCGGGCTTGCCCGCGAAAAGGACCTACCGGGTTACAGCTTGATCCAGGTCGCCTTCAGCTCGGTGTACTTCTCCAGTGCGTGCAGCGACTTGTCACGGCCGTTGCCCGACTGTTTGAAGCCACCGAACGGCGCGGTCATGTCGCCACCATCGTACTGGTTGACCCAGACGCTGCCTGCACGCACGGCACGGGCGGTCTTGTGGGCTTTGGAAATGTCCGAAGTCCAGATACCAGCGGCCAGGCCATACGGGGTGTCGTTGGCAATGGCCACGGCTTCTTCGGCGGTGTCGAATGCAATCACCGACAGCACCGGGCCGAAGATTTCTTCCTGGGCAATGCGCATGGCGTTAGTCACGCCGTCGAAGATGGTCGGCTCGACGTAGGTGCCGCCGGTCTCTTCCAGGGTGCGCTTGCCGCCGGCCAGCAGCTTGGCGCCGTCCTTGTGGCCAGCCTCGATGTACGACAGCACGGTGTTCATCTGCTGGGTATCGACCAAGGCACCGACAGTGGTCTGCGGGTCCAGCGGGTTGCCTGGCTTCCAGCCCTTCAGGGCCTCTACCACCATCGGCAGGAACTTGTCCTTGATCGAACGCTCGACCAGCAGGCGGGAACCTGCAGTGCACACTTCGCCCTGGTTGAAGGCGATGGCGCTGGCGGCGGCCTCGGCGGCAGCTTGCAGGTCCGGGGCGTCGGCAAAGACGATGTTCGGGCTCTTGCCACCGGCTTCCAGCCAGATGCGTTTCATGTTCGATTCGCCCGCGTAAACCATCAGCTGCTTGGCGATCTTGGTCGAACCGGTGAACACCAGGGTGTCCACGTCCATGTGCAGGGCCAGTGCCTTGCCCACGGTGTGGCCATAGCCTGGCAGCACGTTCAGCACGCCAGCCGGGATACCGGCTTCGATCGCCAGTTGGGCGATGCGGATGGCAGTCAGCGGCGATTTTTCGGACGGTTTGAGCACGACCGAGTTACCGGTGGCCAGTGCAGGGCCGAGTTTCCAGCAGGCCATCAGCAGCGGGAAGTTCCACGGCACGATGGCACCAACCACACCCACGGGTTCGCGGGTAACCAGGCCAAGCTGGTCATGCGGGGTCGGGGCAACTTCGTCGTAGACCTTGTCGATGGCTTCGGCAGTCCAGTGAATGGCTTGGGCCGCACCTGGGATGTCGATGCTGGAGGAGTCGCCGATCGGCTTGCCCATGTCCAGCGTTTCCAACAGCGCCAGCTCTTCAACGTTCTTGCGCAGCAGGTCGGCGAAGCGGATCAGCTTGGCCTTGCGCTTGGCGGGGGCCAGCTGCGACCACACGCCGGAGTTGAAGGTGGCACGGGCGTTTTCAACAGCGCGGTTGGCATCGGCCAGGTCGCAGCTGGCAACCTTGGCCAGGAAGCGTCCGTCGACCGGGCTCAGGCACTCGAAGGTTTCACCGGATACGGCATCGGTGTATTCGCCGTTGATGAAGGCACGGCCTTCGATCTTCAGTTGCTGGGCACGTTGTTCCCAGTCCGCACGGGTCAGGGTGGTCATACGAAACTCCTCCTCTTGTTTAGGTGCAACGCCGCACTGAGGACTCACAGGCGTTGTCAGAATTCTGGCCGGGCGCCACGCGCACACTGGCAAGCGATACCCTAAACCAGCCGGTGTAAACTATCAATATATTTGACACGAGAGGCTCAAAAGCCTACTGATGTTAATTTTATTAAACAACAACAGGAGCCGAACCATGAGTATTGATAGCATCATCGACTTCGCGCAGGCCATCACCGAGGCCGAACGCTACCGCCCGGCTGCAGAGAAAATCCTCAAGGGCGAGCCGGACCAGGCGGTCTACAACCACTATTCCAGCCCGTGCGGGCAGTTTGCCGCTGGCGTATGGGAAGGTGAGGTGGGCCAGTGGACAGTGAACTACACCGAGCACGAATACTGCGAGATCGTTCAGGGCGTTTCGGTGCTGCGCGACCAGGACGGTGGGGCGAAAACCCTGCGTGCCGGCGATCGGTTCGTCATCCCCGCCGGCTTCAAAGGCACTTGGGAGGTGCTGGAGCCGTGCCGCAAGATCTATGTGATGTTCGAGCAGAAGTAACTATGTAGCGCAGGGAGTTTGCAGGCATGCGTGAGGATGACCCTGCCCGTTTCGGGCCATTCAGCCTCACAAGGAAAATCAGCATGACCAACGAAGAAGTTCTGCAAACCCTCGCCCACCTGGTCGGCACCCGCTACGTGCCGGAGCTGAAAGAAACCATCCGCGCCCTCACAGGGCGCGCTCGCGTTGTAGGCCCCAACGAGATATCCACCCGCGACTACGACGCCGCGCGCATCCAGATCAAGGCCGACGCCGACCTGATGATCCAGAGCTTCAGCTTCAACTGACCCTGACAGTAGCTAAAAAAAAACCCGCTTCCTTTCGGATGCGGGTTTTTTTCAGGTCGCCGATCAATTACTTGATCTTGGCTTCCTTGTACACCACGTGCTTGCGAACAACCGGATCATATTTCTTGATCTCGATTTTGTCCGGGGTGGTGCGCTTGTTCTTGTCGGTGGTGTAGAAGTGGCCGGTACCGGCACTCGAAACCAGACGGATCAATTCACGCATGATGCTCTCCCTTAAACCTTGGCGCCAGCTTTACGGATGTCAACCAGAACGGCGTCGATGCCGCGCTTGTCGATGATACGCATGCCTTTGGCGGAAACGCGCAGACGCACGAAACGCTTCTCGGATTCAACCCAGAAACGGTGGTGCTGCAGGTTCGGCAGGAAACGACGACGGGTTTTGTTGTTTGCGTGGGAAATGTTGTTCCCGGTTACTGGACCCTTACCAGTAACTTGACAGACTCTCGACATGACTCAGCCCTCTAAAACCACATGCCCAACCCGGCATGGGTTGGCCGCTTAATCTCTCAGTCTTTGGCGCCTGGGCGCCGTGATTCTGGAGGCCTTATCGACCGGATCCGCTTATGCGACAGGCCGAGCCCCTAGAAAAGAGCGCTGCTTTATACCAGAAAGACTTGGCTGCAACAACAGTAGATGCACATTACCGCTAGCCAGAACGCGCCGGGCCAGCATAGCGGCAGGCCCCGCCAGTCGTCGACCGCTCGTCGCAAGATTTGCAAAAAAGGGTGTGGTCATTTGCCGGCGGGCGCACTAGGGTAAGCCTTTTCCAGACTGCACTGGCAGATGGGCCACTGACAGCCAAGGAGCCACCATGCGTGTCGCCGCACTTTCCTTATTGTTCACCACCCTGTTCGCCGCTGGCGCTGCCCAGGCCGCTCCGCTGAGCGTTTGCAGCGAGGCCAGCCCCGAAGGCTTCGACGTGGTGCAGTACAATTCGCTCACCACCACCAACGCCACCGCCGACGTGCTGATGAACCGCCTGGTGGAGTTCGATGCGGCACAAGGCAAGGTGGTGCCGAGCCTGGCGACCAGCTGGACGGTATCGGCCGACGGCCTGGTGTATGACTTCACCCTGCGCGATGACGTCAAGTTTCACAGCACCCCCTACTTCAAGCCAAGCCGCAAGCTGAATGCCGACGACGTGCTGTTCAGCTTCCAGCGCATGCTCTACCCGGCCCATGCCTGGCACAAGACTGCGCCGGGCGGCTACCCGCATGCCCAATCGCTACAGCTGGGCAGCCTGATCAAAGCGATCGAGGCACCGTCGCCGAACACCGTGCGCTTCACCCTCAGCCACCCGGACGCCACCTTCCTGGCCACCCTGAGCATGGGCTTCGCCTCGATCTACTCCGCCGAATACGCCGACAAGCTGCTCAAGGCCGGTACGCCGGAGAAGCTCAACAACCAACCGATCGGCACCGGGCCGTTCGTGTTCCAGCGTTTCCAGAAAGACGCCGTGGTGCGCTACCGCGCCAACCCGGACTACTTCGCCGGCAAGCCGGCGGTCGACCCGCTGATCTTCGCCATCACCACCGATGCCAATGTGCGCCTGCAGAAGCTCAAGCGTGGCGAGTGCCAGGTTGCCCTGTCGCCCAAGCCATTGGACATTGCCGAAGCGGGCCAGGACGGTAACCTCAAGGTGGCTACCACCCCGGCATTCATGACTGCCTTCGTCGCCATCAACAGCCAGCACCCGCCGCTGGACAAGCCGGAAGTGCGTCAGGCGATCAACCTGGCCTTCGACAAGCAAGCCTACCTCAAGGCCGTGTTCGAAGACTCTGCGGTGGCTGCCAATGGCCCCTACCCGCCCAATACCTGGAGCTACGCCAAGGACCTGCCCGGCTACCCGCTGGACCTGAAGAAAGCCAAGGCCCTGCTGGCCAAGGCCGGCCTGGCCGAAGGCTTCAGTACCACCATCTGGACCCGGCCCTCGGGTAGCCTGCTCAACCCCAACCCCAGCCTTGGCGCGCAGATGCTGCAAGCCGACCTGGCCAAGATTGGTATCAAGGCTGAAATCCGCGTGATCGAATGGGGCGAGCTTATCCGCCGCGCCAAGGCCGGCGAGCATGACTTGCTGTTCATGGGCTGGGCGGGCGACAACGGCGATCCGGACAACTTCCTCAGCCCGCAGTTTTCCTGTGCGGCGGTCGAGTCAGGGACCAACTTCGCACGCTTCTGCGACAGCCGCCTCGACCAGCTGATCAGCGCCGGGCGCACCACCAACGACCAGAGCGTACGCAGCCGGCTGTACCAGCAGGCGCAGACACTGATCCAGCAGCAGGCGCTGTGGGTGCCACTGGCGCACCCGACGGCAGCGACCTTGCTGCGCCAAGGCGTCGAGGGGTACCAGGTGAGCCCGTTCGGGCGGCTGGATTTCAGCAAGGTGACGGTGACCAAGTAAGCCTGTACCGGCCTCTTCGCGGGTAAACCCGCTCCTACAGGACAGCGCCAGCCTGGCAGTTGGCGCTACCCCTGTAGGAGCGGGTTTACCCGCGAAAGGGCCCGTACTGACCCTATAAGGCTCTCAGTACTCCCTCAGGCCACAATCCACCCATGCTCGACCATCGACAATGGCTCCCCGTCACCGATGATGATGTGATCCAGCACCCGCACGTCGATCAACGCCAACCCCCGCTTCAACGTCAGGGTCAAATGCACATCGTCCTGACTCGGTTCACTGATCCCTGAAGGATGGTTGTGGCACAGGATCAATGCCGCAGCGTTGTGCACCAACGCCCGCCGCACCACCTCTCGCGGATAGACACTCGCCCGATCTATCGTGCCCCTGAACAGGATCTCAAATGCCAGTGGCCGGTGCTTGGTATCGAGAAACAGACACCCGAACACCTCGCTGGCCTCATGCCTGAGCATGGCTTTCAAGTAGCGTCGCACCGCTGCCGGGCTGTCCATGGCAGACTCCCGCTCAATCGACGTTGCAAGGTGCCTGCGGCCGATCTCAAGCAGTGCCTGCAGCTGGCTGTACCTCACCGGGCCCAACCCAAGCTCGCCGACGAAGGCCTCGCGGTCAGCCTCCAGCAACCGGCGCAAGCTGCCGAACTTCACCAACAAGCCTCGCGAAAGCTCCACGACATTACGCCCACGTACGCCTGAGCCGAGAAAAACGGCCAGCAGCTCCGTATCTGTCAGGCTCCCTGCCCCTCGCTGCAACAACTTCTCCCTAGGCCGTTCTTCCGCCGGCCACTCCCTGATGTTCATTCCACCCCTGCCTTTGCTGCGGCCCATTTCGGCCCTGTGTTAATCTATTTCGCCTCGTACATGCGACGTTCCGCCGCAGGCATTTCAAACGTCGTCGCCCGCTCTCACTGGAAAAAGGCAAGCCTATGCAGCGGCTGTATCGCAAGCGCATCGTTCTCGGCGTGGGTGGCGGCATTGCCGCCTACAAAAGCGCCGAGCTGATTCGCCGTCTCCTGGAGCACGGCGCGCAGGTGCGCGTCGTCATGACCCGGGGTGGTGCAGAATTCATCACCCCGCTGACCCTGCAGGCGCTGTCGGGCCACCCCGTACACATGGACCTGCTCGACCCGGCCGCCGAAGCTGCCATGGGCCATATCGAACTGGCCAAGTGGGCGGACCTGGTGCTGATCGCCCCAGCTACCGCCGACCTCATGGCACGCATGGCCCAGGGCATGGCAGACGACCTGCTGACCACGCTGGTGCTGGCCACTGACGCCACCGTCGCCGTGGCGCCGGCGATGAACCAGGCCATGTGGCGTGACCCGGCCACCCAAGCCAACCTCGAGCTGCTCAAGAGCCGTGGCATTCAGGTGTTCGGCCCGGCATCCGGCAGCCAGGCCTGTGGCGACGTCGGCCTGGGGCGCATGCTCGAAGCCACCGACCTGGCCTGGTGCGCCGCGGAAAGCTTCAAGCGCCAGGCACTGACCGGCAAGCACGTGCTGATCACCGCCGGGCCGACCCAGGAAAACATCGACCCGGTGCGCTACATCACCAATCATAGCTCCGGCAAGATGGGCTTCGCCCTGGCCGAAGCGGCCGCCGAAGCAGGGGCTCGGGTGACCCTCGTCACAGGCCCTGTGCACTTGCCAACCCCTGACCGGGTCAGCCGCATCGACGTCGTCAGCGCGCGGGACATGCTCGCGGCCTGTGAAGCGGCCATGCCGTGCGACCTGTTCATTGCCTCGGCAGCGGTTGCGGACTACCGCCCCGAAGTGGTTGCCACACAAAAACTGAAGAAAGATCCTACGACCGGCGACGGCATGCTGCTGCAGATGGTGCGTAATCCCGATATCCTTGCCACCATTGCTGGCCGCGCCGACCGCCCGTTCAGCGTCGGCTTTGCCGCCGAAACCGAGCACCTGCTCGATTACGCCACGCGCAAGCTCAAGGACAAGAACCTCGACCTGATCGTCGCCAATGATGTGGCCAACCCCAGCATCGGCTTCAACAGCGAAGAAAACGCCTTGACCGTGATCGACCGCCAGCAGCACCAGACCCTCTTCGCGCAGACCAGCAAGGGCAAGATCGCCCGGCAACTGGTCGCCTTCATCGCCGAACGGCTCAACCAGGTTCAATAAGTTACATGCACGCTCTTCAAGCCAAGATCCTCGACCCACGCCTGGGCAGCGAATTCCCGCTACCCGCATACGCTACCCCCGGCTCCGCCGGCCTCGACCTGCGCGCCCTGCTCAAGGAAGACACCATCCTCGAACCGGGCCAGACCATTCTGATTCCTACCGGCCTGTCGATCTACATCGGCGACCCGGGCCTGGCGGCAGTCATCCTGCCGCGCTCGGGCCTGGGCCATAAGCACGGCATCGTGCTGGGCAACCTGGTCGGCCTGATCGATTCGGACTACCAGGGCGAACTGATGGTGTCGTGCTGGAACCGCGGCAACACACCGTTCACCATCGCGGTTGGCGAGCGCATCGCCCAGCTGGTGCTGGTGCCGGTGGTGCAGGCTCACTTCGAAATCGTCGAAGCGTTCGACGAAAGCCAGCGTGGCGCTGGCGGCTTCGGTCACTCCGGCAGCCACTGAGCCGGCAAATGACCGTTCAGGCCAAGGATGGCGAACTCTCTGGCGAAACCACCGTCCAAGCGTTCAGTTTGCGCCTGCCCAGAAAGCCTTTGACTAATGGAGCTTCCAGAGATGAACGACATGGCCCACCTGGTCCCCGCCGCATTGCCCGACAGCATTTTCCGCGCATATGACATCCGCGGCGTGGTCGGCAAGACCCTTCACGCCGAAACCGCCTACTGGATCGGCCGCGCCATCGGCGCGCAAAGCCTGGCCCAGGGCGAACCGCAGGTTTCGGTAGGGCGCGATGGCCGCCTGTCGGGCCCGATGCTGGTGGAACAGCTGATCAAAGGCCTGGTCGATGCGGACTGCCACGTCAGCGACGTCGGCCTGGTGCCTACCCCGGCGCTGTACTACGCAGCCAACGTGCTGGCCGGCAAGTCCGGTGTGATGCTGACCGGCAGCCACAACCCGTCGGACTACAACGGTTTCAAGATCGTCATCGCCGGTGACACCCTGGCCAACGAACAGATCCAGGCCCTGCTGGCCCGCCTGAAAACCAACGACCTGACCCTGGCCCAAGGCCGCGTGGAAAAGGTCGAGATCCTCGACCGCTACTTCAAGCAGATTGTCGGCGACGTGAAGCTGGCAAAAAAGCTCAAGGTGGTGGTGGACTGCGGCAACGGCGCCGCTGGCGTGGTTGCACCGCAACTGATCGAAGCCCTGGGCTGCGAAGTGATCCCGCTGTTCTGCGAGGTCGACGGCAACTTCCCCAACCACCACCCGGACCCGGGCAAGCCGGAAAACCTCGAGGACCTGATCGCCAAGGTCAAGGAAACCGGTGCCGATATCGGTCTGGCCTTCGACGGTGACGGCGACCGCGTCGGCGTGGTGACCAACACCGGCAGCATCGTCTACCCCGACCGCCTGCTGATGCTGTTTGCCCAGGACGTGCTGTCGCGCAACCCGGGCGCCGAGATCATCTTCGACGTCAAATGCACCCGCCGCCTGACCCCGTTGATCGAACAGCACGGTGGCCGCGCCTTGATGTGGAAAACCGGCCATTCGCTGATCAAGAAGAAGATGAAGCAGACCGGTTCGCTGCTGGCAGGCGAGATGAGCGGTCACATCTTCATCAAGGAACGCTGGTACGGTTTTGACGACGGCATCTATAGCGCCGCGCGCCTGCTGGAGATCCTCAGCAAGACCGAGCAGAGCGCCGAAAACCTGTTTGCCGCCTTCCCGAACGACATTTCCACGCCGGAAATCAATATTGATGTGACCGACGAGGGTAAATTCAGCATCATTGATGCACTGCAACGCGACGCCGACTGGGGCGAAGCCAACCTGACCACCATCGACGGTGTGCGGGTCGACTACGCCAACGGCTGGGGCCTGGTTCGCGCCTCCAACACCACCCCGGTGCTGGTGCTGCGTTTCGAGGCCGACAGCGACGCCGAATTGCAACGTATCAAGGATGTTTTCCGCACCCAGTTGCTGCGGGTAGAGCCTGAGCTGCAACTGCCGTTCTGACCGACTATCTGTTCCTTACAGGAGCCCTGCATGACCCTCGATCGCGATGCCGCTTCCCATGTAGCCGAGGTTTTGTCCGAAGCACTGCCTTACATTCGCCGCTTTGTCGGCAAGACCCTGGTGATCAAGTACGGCGGCAACGCGATGGAGAGCGAGGAGCTCAAGACGGGCTTCGCCCGTGACATCGTGCTGATGAAGGCTGTGGGCATCAACCCGGTGGTAGTCCACGGCGGTGGCCCGCAGATCGGTGACCTGCTCAAGCGCCTGTCGATCGAAAGCCACTTCATCGACGGCATGCGCGTCACCGATTCGGCGACCATGGACGTTGTGGAGATGGTGCTGGGCGGCCAGGTCAACAAGGACATCGTCAACCTGATCAACCGCCACGGCGGCAGCGCCATCGGCCTGACCGGCAAGGACGCGGAGCTGATTCGCGCCCGCAAGCTGACTGTCAGCCGCCAGACGCCTGAGATGACCACTCCGGAAATCATCGACATCGGCCACGTGGGCGAAGTGGTGAGCGTGAACACCGACCTGTTGAACATGCTGGTGAAGGGCGACTTCATCCCTGTCATCGCGCCAATCGGCGTGGGTGCCAACGGCGAGTCGTACAACATCAACGCCGACCTGGTGGCGGGCAAGGTGGCCGAAGCGCTGAAGGCCGAGAAGCTGATGCTGCTGACCAACATCGCCGGCCTGATGGACAAACAGGGTCAGGTGCTGACTGGCCTGACCACCGAGCAGGTCAACGAACTGATCGCTGACGGCACCATTTATGGCGGCATGCTGCCGAAGATCAAGTGCGCGCTGGATGCGGTGCAGGGCGGCGTGAACAGCTCGCACATCATCGATGGCCGCGTGCCGAATGCAGTGCTGCTGGAGATCTTCACCGACAGCGGCGTGGGCACCCTGATTACCAACCGCAAGCCGCGCTGATTGATCGGTTAGCCTGCACTGGCCTCTTCGCGGGTAAACCCGCTCCTACAAAGGAAATCCCCATGTAGGAGCGGGTTTACCCGCGAAAGGGCCAGATCAGGCGGCACAAAAAAAGGCGACCCTCTGAAGAAGGTCGCCTTTTTCATTCCTGGGCCAGGATCAGATCCCGTACTGCGCCCGGTAGGCCTCGACAGCCGGCAGATGCTGTTTCAGCTGTGGATCGTCAGCCAGGAACTCCAGCACCTGGGTCAGCGAAACAATGCTGACCACCGGGATACCGAAGTCGCGTTCCACTTCCTGGATCGCCGACAGTTCGCCATTGCCGCGCTCTTCACGGTTCAGCGCGATCAGTACACCAGCGGCCTTGGCCTGCTGGGCGTTGATGATCTGCATGACCTCACGAATGGCGGTACCGGCAGTAATCACGTCGTCGATGATCAGCACGTCACCGGCCAGCGGCGCGCCGACCAGGCTGCCACCTTCGCCATGGTCCTTGGCTTCCTTGCGGTTGAAGCACCATGGCACGTCCAGCTGATGCTGGTCGGCAAGGGCCACGGCGGTAGTCGCCGCCAAAGGGATACCCTTGTAGGCCGGGCCGAACAGCACATCGAACGGGATCTTGCTGTCGACGATGGCGGCGGCGTAGCAACGCCCCAGCTCAGCCAGTGCGGAGCCGGTGTTGAACAAGCCGGCATTGAAGAAATACGGGCTGGTACGCCCCGATTTCAGGGTGAATTCACCGAAACGCAGTACCCCGCGATCGATGGCAAAACGGATAAAGTCGCGCTGATACGGCTGCATGAATAGTCCCGGACACCACGGATTTAGCTAAATGGGTTGAGCTCGGGTATCATACACGCACGAGATTTTTGGGGCCATTTATGCGGATCATCAGTGTGAACGTAAATGGCATTCAGGCTGCGGCCGAGCGTGGTTTGCTCAGCTGGCTGCAAGCCCAGAATGCCGACGTCATCTGCCTTCAGGATACCCGCGCCTCGGCCTTTGAACTCGACGACCCAGCTTTCCAGCTCGATGGCTATTTCCTTTATGCCTGCGACGCGGAGGTGCCTGCCCAAGGTGGTGTGGCCCTTTACTCGCGCATGCAGCCCAAGGCAGTCATCACCGGCCTGGGCTTCGAGACAGCCGACCGCTACGGGCGTTACCTGCAAGCAGATTTCGACAAAGTCAGTATTGCCAGCCTGCTGCTGCCTTCGGGCATGAACGGCGACGAAGACTTGAACCAGAAGTTCAAGTTGATGGACGACTTCGCCAAGTACCTGGACAAGCAGCGTCGCAAGCGTCGCGAATACATCTATTGCGGCTCGTTCTACGTGGCGCAGCAGAAGCTCGACATCAAGAATTGGCGTGACAGCCAGCAGTCGCCGGGCTTCCTGGCGCCAGAACGCGCCTGGATGGATGCGATCACTGGCGAGATGGGGTATGTCGATGCCTTGCGCGAAGTCAGCCGTGAAGGCGACCAGTACAGCTGGTGGCCGGACAACGAGCAGGCCGAGATGCTCAACCTGGGGTATCGGTTCGACTACCAGATCCTGACCCCGGGCCTGCGCCGCTTCGTGCGCAACGCTCGCCTGCCGCGTCAGCCACGCTTCTCCCAGCATGCGCCGCTGATCGTCGACTATGACTGGACGCTGACCATCTAAAAGGCCATTGGGGCTGCGTTGCAGCCCCAATGGTTATTTGATCGGCCGCCAGATCATCGGGTAGCGATAAGGCTTGCCCTCATTCGCCCGCACCGCCGCAATGATGATCAATATCATCACTGCCACCGTGAGCATGGCAAACAGCACCAGCCCGATAAACACGAACATCAGCAGGAAGCAGATGAACCCGGCAATGGTCACGCTGATCTGAAAGTTCAGCGCCTCTTTGCCCTGGGCGTCGATAAAAGGGTCTTGCTCGCGCTTGAGGTGCCATAGCACCAGCGGGCCCAGCAGGTGCCCAAGCGGCACTACCAGGCCCAACAGCGCGGAGAGGTGGCAGAACATCGCCCATTGCCGGATTTCGGCATTGGGCGGGGTGATCGACAGGTTCGAATCGCTCATGCCCCGCACCTCCTTGGCTGGTTTCAGTCAGCCAGTGCTGCCTGCTGCAGTTCGAAAATCTCGTTCATGCCCTTCTGCGCCAAAGCGAGCATGGCGTTGAAATCTTCCGGCTGGAACGGTGCGCCTTCGGCAGTACCCTGCACTTCGATGAAACCACCAGCGCTGGTCATGACCACATTCAGGTCGGTTTCGGCTGCGGAGTCTTCCAGGTAGTCCAGGTCGAGCACCGCTTCGCCCTGGTACATGCCTACCGACACGGCAGCGATCATGTGCTTGAGCGGGTTGCCGCCCTTGAGGCCGCCGCGCTTCTTGATCACTGCCAAAGCGTCGCACAAGGCAACCATGGCGCCGGTGATGGACGCGGTACGGGTACCGCCATCGGCCTGGATCACGTCGCAATCGACGTACAGGGTGATGTCACCGAGCTTGCTCATGTCCAGCGCGGCGCGCAGCGAACGGCCGATCAGGCGCTGGATTTCCAGGGTGCGGCCACCCTGCTTGCCACGGCTGGCTTCGCGCTGGTTACGTTCGCCGGTGGAGCGCGGCAGCATGCCATACTCGGCGGTCAGCCAGCCTTGGCCCTGGCCTTTGAGGAAGCGCGGTACACCGTTTTCAACGCTGACCGTGCAGATGACTTTGGTGTCACCGAACTCGACCAGTACCGACCCTTCGGCGTGCTTGGTGTAGTTGCGGGTGATGCGGATCGAGCGGAGCTGATCGGCAACGCGACCACTTGGACGTTTCATCTGGGATACCTGTACTGGGACTTTGAATCTGCCGAGCATTATAGAGCCCGCAGCCCGGGGAAGACATGCCTATTGTCGCGCCCGGCACAGCCCGTCGCCTTTTCCTACCGCAGTAGCCACCCGTCAGTAACATAGGCGGATTGGGCGCCACGGCGACACTGCGCTACAATCCTGCGCCTTGCAGCCGAGAGGCTCCCACCGTTCATTCATTACGCGAGGTACTCCCCATGGTGCACAGCATGACCGCTTTTGCTCGTGTCGAGCGCGCCGGCAGCCAAGGCACCCTGGTCTGGGAGCTGCGTTCGGTCAACCACCGTTACCTGGAGCCGCACCTACGCCTGCCCGAGGCCCTGCGCGACCTCGAAGGCGGTGTACGTGAAGGCCTGCGCCAGGGCCTGTCACGCGGCAAGGTGGAATGCACCTTGCGCCTCAACGAAGACAGCAATGGCAAACCGCTGAAAGTGGACCATGAGCGCGCCGCGCATCTGGTTGCCGCCGCCGAGGAAGTGGCTGGCCTGATCAAGCAGCCGGCCCCCCTGAACCCGCTGGAAGTGCTGTCATGGCCAGGCGTGCTGGTGGCCGACACCAGCGACCCCCAGGCACTGAACGCCGAAGCCATGGCGCTGTTCGACGAAGCGCTGGCCGAACTCAAGGCCGGGCGCCAGCGCGAAGGCCAGGAACTGGCCCGGCTGATCAACGAACGCCTGGACAACATGGCCAGCGAAGTCACTACCCTGCGCGCCCTGGTGCCGCAGATGCTGGCGGCGCAGCGGCAGAAGATTCTCGACCGCTTCGGCGACATGCAAGCCGAGCTGGACCCACAGCGCCTGGAGCAGGAGATGGTACTGCTGGCCCAGAAAAGCGACGTGGCAGAGGAACTCGACCGCCTCAGCACCCACGTCACCGAAGTGCGCCGCGTGCTCAAGGGTGGCGGCGCCGCAGGCCGGCGCCTGGACTTCCTGATGCAGGAACTCAACCGCGAGGCCAACACCCTCGGCTCCAAGGCCTTCGACCCACGCAGCACGCAAGCGGCGGTCAACCTGAAGGTATTGATCGAACAGATGCGTGAACAAGTACAGAACATCGAGTAAGGCCACCCCGACCATGAACCACAGCAGCGGCACCCTCTACATCGTTTCGGCCCCTTCGGGTGCCGGCAAGACCAGCCTGGTCACCGCCCTGACCAAAGACGACCAGCAGATCCGCGTCTCGGTCTCGCACACCACTCGCGCCATGCGCCCGGGCGAGCAGCACGGGGTGAACTATCACTTCGTCGTCCACGAGGAATTCAAGGCGCTGATCGCGCAAGGTGACTTTCTGGAGCATGCCGAAGTGTTCGGCAACTTCTACGGCACTTCACGCAGCGCGCTGCAGCAGACCCTGGACCAGGGCTACGACCTGATTCTGGAAATCGACTGGCAAGGTGCACAGCAAGTGCGCAAGCTGATGCCACAGGCGCTGTCGGTGTTCATCCTGCCTCCAAGCCAGGAGGCGCTTCGCCACCGCCTGGACGGACGCGGGCAGGACAGCGAAGAGATCATTGCCGGGCGCATGAAGGAAGCGGTCAGCGAGATGGTGCACTACGACGAGTATGACTACGTCATCATCAATGATGATTTCGACACGGCGCTGGCAGACTTGAAAGCAGTGTTCCGCTCGAATCGGCTGCTGCTGAAGAAGCAGCAGCAGCGTCATGCGGCATTGCTCAAGCAAATGATCGGCTGAAGATCGATGGGGCTGCATTGCAGCCCTTCGCGGGCACGCCCGCTCCCACGGATTGATCACTGCCTTGAGGCTTGTGCCGCACCTGTGGGAGCGGGCGTGCCCGCGAAGGGCCGCAGAGCGGCCCCAATGGTTTAGTCCTGCAGCGGCAAGGTAGCCTGCTGACGCAGGGTAGCCCCGAGGAAGTACGCCGGCGCACGCATGCGCGACAGCATCATCAGGCCGATGCCAAGCACCGAGATGATCGCGGCAATCACGAACACCAGCCCCAACCCGCCCACATGCGAGCCGCTGCCAAAGTCCGGCGAAGCACTGTCGATGGCGGTGCGCACGAAGATCACCGACAAGATAACACCCCCCACCAGCGGGCACAGGCCGCGCATGATGAAGTGGCGCAGGCTGTCGAACAGGCTGCCGCGGAAATACCAGACGCAGGCAAACGCGGTCAGCGAATAGTAGAAGCAGATCATCATGCCCAACGCCGTGATGGTATCTGCCAGCACGTTCTCGCTCAGCGTACGCATGGTCACGTAGAACAGGCCTGCGGCCAGGCCGGCGCAGATGGTGGCATAGCGCGGCGTTTGCGAGCGCGGGCAGACGCTGGCGAACTTCTGCGGTACCGCACCGTAATAACCCATGGCCAACAGGGTGCGCGCCGGCGCCACGAAGGTGGACTGCAGCGACGCCGCCGTACTGGCCAGCACGGCGATGGACATCAGGATCGCCAGCGGCCCCATGACCGGGCCGGCCAGGTGGGCAAAGACGTTCTCCTGGATGCGCGGGTTGTTCAGGCCCAGACCCGTTTCGCTGATACCGGCAAACTGCAGGGTGGCGATCGCGGTGAACAGGTACAGGCCGAGAATCAACATCACGGTCCAGGTAGCGGCCTTGCCCGGCACCTCCTCGCTGCCCACCGACTCTTCACTGACGGTCAGACAAGTGTCCCAGCCCCAGAAGATGAAGATCGACAATGACAGGCCAGCGGCAAAGGCCGAGAACGACTCGACACCGAATGGGTTGAACCAGGCGAAATCGAACGCCAGCGGTGGCGGCGCGGTGGTGCCGCCGAAAGCGGCGAACGCAAAGCCGATCAACACCAACAGCTGCAGGGCCACCAAGCCGTACTGCACGGTCATTGTGGTGGCGATACCCCGACAGCAGATCCACACTGCCAGGCCAATGAACACGCAACAGGTAACGATGTTGATCAACAGATTGTCGGCCAACGCTGCCAGCTCATGCTTGCCGGTGATCTGGCCAAGGAACAGGTAGAAGAAATCCACCGCCACACCTGCCAGGTTCGACAGCACGATCGTGGTGGCAACCACCAGTCCCCAGCCGCCGATCCAGCCGATCATCGGGCCGAATGCACGCGCCGACCAGGTAAACGAAGTACCGCTGTCAGGCTCCGCCGAGTTCAGCTCGCGATAGCCCAGGGCCACCAGCAGCATCGGCAAGAAGCCCACGATGAACACGGCCGGCAGGTGGGCGCCCACCTCACGCACGGTAGGGCCAAGGGCGCCGGTCAGGGTATAGACCGGGGCGATGGTGGAAATGCCCAGCACCACGCTGGCCAGCAGCCCCAAGCGACCCTTGGCCAGGCCTTTGCTGCGCTGAGTGTTGCCCGCGTCGGCCGCCACATCGGGTGGGCGGCCGGCTTCTGTGTAATTGCTCATGAGTATTTGCCGTAAATTTTGGAATTGTTTTAACAAGCCTTGGGTACAAGGCTCGCTTTCACTCATTGAAAGCTTGCTATCGGGGACGAGTCATCCGAGACCTTCGGCTGACGTCAGAATCATTCCTGCCGTAAGCCCTCCCGTGCTGCGTAGGCATTGCAGGCCTCGCGAAACGCCTGAAACAGACGCAGCGAAACCGGGTTTTCGTTGAAGCGCCACTCCGGGTGCCACTGCACCCCAAGCACAAAGCCCGGCGCCGCAGGCATGGACACCGCCTCGATCAGGCCATCCGGGGCCCGTGCCTCGACGCGCAGGCCCGGGGCCAGACGGTCGATGCCCTGGCTGTGCAGCGAATTGACCTCGAACTGCGCCGCCAGGCCCAGGCGCTCGAACAACCCGCCAGGCTCGATACTGACCGAGTGGCGAGGGCTGTATTGCACCTCCAGGGGGGCATCCTCAGGTTCGCGGTGGTCAAGGTAGCCAGGCAGCTCCTGCACACGCTGGTGCAGGCTGCCGCCAAGGGCCACGTTCAGCTCCTGGTAGCCTCGGCAGATGCAGAATACGGGCACACCGACGGCAATGGCTGCCTGCAGCAGCGGCAGGGTCAGGCGATCACGCGCCAGATCATGCCGGGTACCCGCCACACTGGGGGCGCCATTGTAATGATGCGGCTCGATATTTGAAGGCGAGCCGGTAAAAACAATGCCGTGCAGGCGAGCCAGCAGCGCTTGCGTGTCGCTGCCGCCATCACGGGCCGGCAAGATCAGTGGCAAGCCGGCAAAGCCGGCCGCCTCGACATACTTGTCGCCGACCGTGTGCGAGGAGTTCTTCCCTACCTGCTGACGGCAGGCGCTGACACCGATCAAAGGGACCGCATTTGCGCTCATGGGCTTACACCGTGTGCAGGTACCAGTTGTACTCGAGATCGGAAATCGACACTTCGAACTCGGCCAGTTCGCTTTCCTTGCAGGCCACGAAGATATCGATGTAGTCCGGGCTGATGTATTGGTTGAGGACTTCGCTGTCATCCAGCGCGCGCAGGGCATCGCGCAGGTTGTTCGGCAGGCTTTGCTCCAGCTGCTCGTAGGAGTTGCCTTCGATCGGCGCCTCGGGCTCGACCTTGTTGGTCAGGCCATGGTGAACGCCGGCAAGGATCGCCGCGAGCATCAGGTACGGGTTGGCATCGGCGCCGGCTACACGGTGCTCAAGGCGCACGTTTTCGCTGCTGTCGGTGGGCACGCGTACGGCCACGGTGCGGTTGTCCAGGCCCCAGCTCGGCGCATTGGGCACGTAGAACTGCGCACCGAAGCGGCGGTAGGAGTTGATGTTGGGGCACAGGAAGGCCATCGACGCCGGCATGGTTTCCAACACGCCACCGATGGCGTGGCGCAGCGTATCGCTTTGCAGCGGATCGTCACTGGCGAAGATGTTCTTGCCGGTTTTCTTGTCCAGCAATGAAATGTGCACATGCAGGCCGTTGCCTGCCTGGCCCGGGTAGGGCTTGGCCATGAAGGTGGTGTCCATTTCATGGTCGTAGGCGATGTTCTTGATCAGGCGCTTGAGCAGGATCGCGTAATCGCAGGCCTTCAGCGGATCCGCCACGTGGTGCAAGTTGACCTCGAACTGCGCCGGGGCGCTTTCCTTGACGATGGCGTCGGCGGGCAGGCCCTGTTCCTTGGCAGCTTCGAGCATGTCCTGCAAGCAGTCAGCGTACTCGTCGAGGTCGTCGATCAGGTACACCTGGGTCGACTGCGGGCGCTTGCCGGAGATCGGCGAGCGCGGCGGCTGCGGGCGGCCGTTGAGGTTGTCCTGGTCGATCAGGTAGAACTCCAGTTCGAACGCGGCGCAAATATCCAGGCCCAGGTCGTCGAACTTGCTCACCACCTGGCGCAGCACTTCACGCGGGTCGGCGAAGAACGGCTGGCCATCCAGCTCGTGCATGGTCATCAGCAGCTGGGCGGTGGGGCGCTTTTGCCACGGCTCGTCCGACAGCGTGCCGGGGATCGGGAAGCAGATGCGGTCGGCGTCGCCGATGTCCAGGCCAAGGCCGGTGCTTTCGACAGTGGAACCGTTGATATCAAGGGCGAACAGCGATGCGGGCAGGTTGATGCCCTTCTCGTACACCTTGTGCAGGCTGGCCCGCTCGATGCGCTTGCCACGTACCACGCCATTCATGTCGGAGATCAGCAGGTCTACGTACTGCGTGTCCGGATGGGCCTGGAGGAAGTCATTCATCTCGCTGGAAGAACTGGCGCACGGGGTTACCGACGTCATGGTGTACATCCTTTGATGTGCTGCGGCGATGTGGGGATACGGCTGGCGCCTCACGGGCGACGATGGTTGCAGCTGTTGTTGTTTTCACTTTCCCATCGTGGGGACTGGTTACCCGACCGGGCGCATTGATTCCGGGGGGCCGTTTCACTATAAAATGGCCCAGACGCAACAGACATTGGCAATTTGGCAAGCAGAGCGTGCATCAATGCAATATCAGATAACCCACGCAGACCTCTCTCTGGTCCTGGCACTGGAACGTGGCCGCTCGCTGGCCAAAGCCGCCGAACTGCTCAAAGTCGACGTTTCGACCGTGTTCCGCTCGATCCGCCGATTGGAGTCGGCGCTGGGCACCGCCTTGTTCGTCAAGAGCCGAAAGGGCTATCTGCCGACTGACACCGCCCAGGCCTTGGCCGAGCAGGCCGAACGTGCCGAGCAGGCGCTGGAAGCAGCGCGCATTGCCATGACCAGTGGCGAGCAAGTGGTCAGCGGCACGGTGCGCCTGACCTGCACAGAGGCGGTGATGCACAGCCTGTTGCTGCCCGCACTGGCCGAGTTCATGTCCAACTACCCGGCCTTGTCGCTGGAGATGGGCACCTCCAACACCTTCGCCAACCTCAGCCGGCGCGACGCCGACATCGCCCTGCGCCTGACCAATACGCCACCGGAGCACCTGGTGGGCCGCAACCTGGGTTCGACCTCCTATGTGGTCTGCGGCCAGCCACAGTGGCGCGAGCGCCTGAGCGAGTCCCCCGCCAGCGTGCCGTGGATCGCACCAGACGACTCGATGCAGGACCACCCTACGGTGGTCTGGCGCAACCAGCAACACCCGGGCCTGAGCCCGCGCTACCAGTGCAGCAGCATGTCGACCATCGCCCAGTTGGTAATGGCCGGCCTGGGCGTGGCAGCACTGCCGGACTACATGGTGCATGCGCTGCCCGGGGTGGATGCACTCAGCGGCCCCCTGCCCGGCTGCGACACTCAGTTGTGGTTGCTGACCCGGCCGGATTGCCGGGCGTTGCGCTCGGTGCAAACCTTGTTCGAAGAGCTGACCCCGCGGTTGCGTGACGCGATGCTCTGAGGTTATCGTCAGGCTCATGCACTGAGGGTGTCTGTTCCGGCCCTTTCGCGGGTAAACCCGCCGCTACAAGCTACGCGGCCCCTGTAGGAGCGGGTTCACCCGCGAAGAAGGCAGCGCAGGGTTTGCAGCTACCGCCCGGCAAAACAGCGCTTCCCTATTGGCTGGTGAATTTTTATACTATCGAGTCCGCCTGCCCATTAATGGGCTGCACGCCCACCGCAATTGCTACTGAGGAAGACCATGGCCCGCGTAACTGTTGAAGACTGCCTGGAACACGTGGATAACCGCTTTGAGCTGGTCATGCTCTCGACCAAGCGCGCTCGCCAGCTGGCGACCGGCGGCAAAGAGCCACGCGTTGCGTGGGAAAACGACAAGCCAACCGTTGTTGCCCTGCGTGAAATTGCCGAAGGCATCGTCACCAACGAGTTCATCGCCGCTGAAGAGATCGTCACCGAGGATCCGGTGTTCGCCGCATTCGAGGACGAGAACAACGAGGCTGTCTGATTGATGCCAGGTCGACGTCGTACGGCGCAAGGCCCTCTTCCTCGGCAGGAGGTGAACCCATGCCGGGTATAGAAGCCTTGGCCGAACGGCTTTCGACCTATCTTGGCCCCGAACAGGTCAACCTGGTCCGGCGCGCCTATTTCTACGCCGAACAGGCCCACGATGGGCAACGCCGCCGCAGTGGCGAGCCCTACGTGACCCACCCGCTGGCCGTGGCCAGCATCCTCGCCGACATGCACATGGACCATCAGAGCCTGATGGCGGCCATGCTGCACGATGTGATCGAAGACACCGGCATCGCCAAGGAAGCCCTCAGCCAGCAGTTTGGCGAGACCGTGGCCGAACTGGTCGATGGGGTCAGCAAGCTGACCCAGATGAATTTCGAGACCAAGGCCGAGGCGCAGGCGGAAAACTTCCAGAAGATGGCCATGGCCATGGCCCGCGATATCCGCGTGATCCTGGTCAAGCTGGCCGACCGCCTGCACAACATGCGCACCCTGGAAGTGCTGTCTGGCGAAAAACGCCGGCGCATCGCCAAGGAAACCCTCGAGATCTACGCCCCCATCGCCAACCGCCTGGGGATGCACACCGTGCGCGTAGAGTTCGAAGACCTTGGCTTCAAGGCCATGCACCCGATGCGCTCGTCGCTGATTCATCGAGCAGTGAAGAGCGCGCGCGGCAACCGCAAAGAGATCGTCGCCAAGATCGAGCACTCGCTGGCCAACTGCCTGGCCGCCGACGGCATCGAGGGCGAGGTCAGCGGTCGACAGAAACACCTCTATGGCATCTACAAGAAGATGCGCGGCAAGCGCCGTGCCTTCAACGAGATCATGGACGTGTATGCCTTCCGCATCATCGTCGACAAGGTTGACACCTGTTACCGCGTGCTCGGCGCCGTACACAACCTGTACAAGCCGCTGCCCGGACGCTTCAAGGATTACATCGCGATCCCCAAGGCCAACGGCTACCAGTCGTTGCACACCACTCTGTTCGGCATGCACGGCGTGCCCATCGAAATCCAGATCCGCACACGCGAAATGGAAGAGATGGCCAACAACGGCATCGCCGCGCACTGGCTATACAAGTCAAACGACGACGAGCAGCCCAAGGGCAGCCACGCGCGCGCCCGCCAGTGGGTCAAGGGTATCCTTGAACTGCAGCAACGTGCCGGCAACTCCCTGGAATTCATCGAGAGCGTGAAGATCGACCTGTTCCCGGACGAGGTCTACGTGTTCACGCCCAAAGGCCGGATCATGGAGTTGCCCAAAGGCTCCACGGCCGTCGACTTCGCCTACGCGGTGCACACCGACGTCGGCAACAGTTGCATCGCGTGCCGCATCAACCGCCGCCTGGCGCCGCTGTCCGAACCGCTACAAAGCGGCTCGACAGTGGAAATCGTCAGCGCCCCGGGCGCTCGGCCAAACCCGGCCTGGCTCAACTTTGTGGTCTCGGGCAAGGCGCGCACGAATATCCGCCACGCGCTCAAGCAACAGCGCCGCTCGGAGTCCATCAGCCTGGGCGAACGCTTGCTGAACAAGGTACTCACTGGCTTCGACAGCAGCCTGGAGAAAATCCCCCAGGAACGCATCCAGTCTATTCTCGCCGAGTACCGCCTGGAGCTGATAGAAGACCTGCTCGAAGACATCGGCCTGGGCAACCGCATGGCCTACGTGGTCGCGCGCCGCCTGCTGTCGGCCGAAGGCGAACAGCTGCCGGCGCCAGAAGGCCCGCTGGCGATCCGCGGCACCGAAGGCCTGGTGCTCAGCTACGCCAAGTGCTGCACGCCGATCCCGGGCGACCCGATTGTCGGCCACCTGTCAGCAGGCAAGGGCATGGTCGTGCACCTGGAGAACTGCCGCAACATCAGTGAAATCCGCCACAACCCCGAAAAGTGCGTGCAACTCTCCTGGGCCAAGGACATCACTGGCGAGTTCAATGTCGAACTGCGTGTCGAACTGGAACACCAGCGCGGGCTGATCGCCCTGCTGGCCAGCAGCGTCAACGCCGCCGACGGCAACATTGAGAAGATCAGCATGGACGAACGCGACGGCCGTATCAGCGTGGTCCAACTGGTGGTCAGCGTGCACGACCGCGTGCACCTGGCGCGTGTGATCAAGAAGCTGCGTACCCTGACCGGTGTGGTCCGCATCACCCGCATGCGTACGTAGTCCGCCAACCGCAAGGAGTCATCATGAGCAAAACCGTCATCAACAGCGACAAGGCCCCTGCCGCCATCGGCACCTACTCGCAGGCGATCAAGGCCGGCAACACCGTGTACATGTCGGGCCAGATCCCTCTGGACCCGAAGACCATGGAGCTGGTCGAAGGCTTCGAAGCCCAGACCGTGCAGGTGTTCGAGAACCTCAAGGCCGTGGCTGAAGCTGCTGGCGGTTCGTTCAAGGACATCGTGAAACTGAACATCTTCCTCACCGACCTGAGCCACTTCGCCAAGGTAAACGAGGTGATGGGCCGCTACTTCGAACAGCCCTACCCGGCCCGCGCCGCCATCGGCGTTGCCGCACTGCCGAAAGGCGCCCAGGTCGAAATGGACGCCATCCTGGTCATCGAATGATGCCCTGGTGACGGGCCCTGCCCGTCACCCTCCTTCCTCTGCAAGGTTACCCCGTCATGCGTCAAGCACTGCCCTTCGCGCTGGCAGCCCTGCTACTGGGCGGCTGCACCAGCCACAAACCCGAAGATTTCAACGGCATCTGGATCAACCAGGAAGCCATCACTGCGGCGGTCAAAGCCGGCAGCCTGCGCCAGGCGCTGAATGAGCACGGCCCAGTGTTCGAGTGGAAGCTCGACGTGGCCAATCAGCAAGCTAGCTATAGCAATGGTTTCGAGGCCGCTGACGGCCAGCTGAGCGCCAATGAAAAGCAATGGCAGGCCCGTTTCCAAGGCGGCCAGACCGAGCAGCTTTCGCTCGATGGCGACGAGCTGCTGGCCGTCGACCAGAACGGCACCAAGCAAACCTTTGTGCGCGCCAAGGCGCAGGCTGCAGCCAATGCACCACTGGGCAGCAGCTTCGAGAAAGCGCTTTACCAAGCCTACCTGGGTGGTAACTGGAAGATCGTCGAAGGCCAAGGCAAGGGCGCCAGCGTGCGCTTCAGCGACACCGGCAACGTCACCGGCCTACCCGGACCGGACCGCTTCGCCCTGTGCCTGGCAGGTGATTGCGCGACCATGGGTGGCAACAATGACAGCCTGTGGCTGGAGCGCAACCAGCGTGGTGCACCGTTCATCATCAAGCGCGATGGTGACAAGCTGGAGATTTTCCAGGCAGTGAACCGTGCACAGCCGGATGAAATGCCAGAGCTGGCAGCGGGCAAGCGTCAGTGGACGCTGGAGCGCAGCTGAGATGATGCGCGGTCCCTGTAGGATCGGGTTTACCCGCGAAGAAGACACCGCGGTGGATGGCACGGGCTTCGCCCGTGTTCGCGGGCAAGCCCGCTCCCACAGGGATCGCGCCAGCTTTTAGAAATTGAGCAAGACAGTTGCTCCCACAAGGCATCGCGCCAGTTGCCAGCTAGGCTTTTCCTGCCAGTATCGCGGCGTAGCCTTCCTTGTAGCTCGGATATACCGGCGCCCAGCCCAGCGCCCGCGCCCGGGCATTGCTGCAGCGCTTGCTGCCAGTACGCCGCACCCGCTGCTCATCGGACCATTCGGTAACGCCCATATACGCCCGCAGCCAGGCCACAACATCGGCCAGCGGCGCCGGGTCATCATCGACGCCAATGTAGCAGTCGTCCAGAGCCTTGCCATCAGCATCGGCCTGCAGCAGAAACGCCAGCAGGCTGGCGGCATCTTCGGCATGAATGCGGTTGCCATACAGCGGCGGCTCCTCGGCAACGCGGTAACCCTGACGCACCTGGCTCAGCAACCACTCGCGCCCTGGGCCATAGATACCGGTCAGGCGGACCACGCTCGCCGGGATGCCGCTGGCCAGTGCCAACCGTTCAGCCTCCAGCATCACACGCCCGGAATAGCCCTCGGGCTCGGTGGCAGCGCCCTCAGCTATCCACTCGCCGTCCTTCTGCGCATACACGCTGCTGCTGGAGACGAACAATAGCCGGCGCGGGCGTTGGCCACGCTTGGCCAACCAGGCCAACACATGGCGCAAACCATCGACATAGGCTGCTTGGTAACCCGCCTCATCGTGCTGGCTGGCCGCCACGCAGTACACAAGGTAGTCCAGCGGGCCCTGTGGCCAGGCCTGCGGTATCGACGGTTCGGCCAAATCTGCGGCAACCGGCTGAACCCCTGCGGGCAGCTGACCAACAGAACGGCGCAGGCCGCTCACCTGCCAGCCTTTAGCCAACATCTGCCTGGCCAGACGCCCACCCACATCACCACAACCCACCACCATCACGGAAAGGTCTGACATCTCTAAACTCCCTAGACCAATAGATCAGCCTGGCCACGCTACACGATGGGCGGCTAGACCATAGGCGAAAAAAGCTACAATATTACTTTTGTTAACAAGAATTACTTGCAATAATGGCGGCCAAATTGTTCTCGGCCTACATCGAGGCCTTGGAGAACGTTCACTTTTTCTTCATCAGGTCCGGCCAGCATGACACGTACTCAACCTTCCGCTTCGCCAACCCCGTCGCGCGCCTGGCGCGCCATCGCCGCGCTGACACTCAGCCTGGTGCTGGCCCCGGTGGCCATGGCCGATGAGCCAACCACCAACGCCGCCACACCTGCTGCTGCCACTGCCCCGGCCGCACCTGCTGCTGCCCCGGCGGATGCACCGGCGCCTGATGCCACTGCCAGCAACCCGGCCGCAGCAGACCCGAGCGTTCAAGCCCTGGTCGAAGACACCTCGCTGGGCATGGCCCATGACCTGTCCCCATGGGGCATGTACAAGAACGCCGACATCGTGGTGAAGATCGTCATGATCGGCCTGGCCATCGCCTCCATCATCACCTGGACCATCTGGATTGCCAAAGGCTTCGAGCTGATGGGCGCCAAGCGTCGCCTGCGTGGTGAAATCGCCCAGCTGAAGAAGTCCACCACCCTGAAAGAAGCCAGCGAGGTCACCAACAAGGAAGGCACCCTGGCCCACACCCTGGTCCACGACGCCCTCGAAGAGATGCGTCTTTCGGCTAACGCTCGCGAAAAAGAAGGTATCAAGGAACGCGTCAGCTTCCGTCTGGAGCGACTGGTGCATGCCAGCGGCCGCACCATGAGCAGCGGCACCGGCGTCCTCGCAACCATCGGCTCCACCGCGCCGTTCGTCGGCCTGTTCGGTACCGTATGGGGCATCATGAACAGCTTCATCGGCATCGCCAAGACCCAGACCACCAACCTGGCCGTCGTTGCCCCAGGTATCGCCGAAGCGCTGCTGGCCACTGCTCTGGGCCTGGTCGCGGCAATCCCGGCCGTGGTCATCTACAACGTCTTCGCCCGCTCCATTGCCGGTTACAAGGCGCAGGTGTCCGATGCCTCCGCCCAGGTACTGCTGCTGGTCAGCCGTGATCTGGACCACCAGGGTAGCGAGCGCGCCGCCCCGCACATGGTGAAAGTGGGGTAAGCCATGGGCCTGCATCTCAACGAAGGTGGCGACGACCTCGCCGAAAACCACGAAATCAACGTTACGCCGTTCATCGACGTGATGCTGGTGCTGCTGATCATCTTCATGGTCGCCGCCCCCTTGGCTACGGTCGACATCAAGGTCGACCTGCCGGCCTCAACCGCCAAACCGGCGCCAAGGCCGGAGAAACCGGTGTTCGTCAGCGTCAAGGCCGACCAGAAGCTGTATGTCGGCGACGATCAGGTTGCTGCACCCGATCAGCTTGGCCCGATGCTCGACGCCAAGACCAAGGGTGACAAGGAAACCACCATCTTCTTCCAGGCTGACAAAGGCGTGGATTACGGCGACCTGATGGAAGTGATGAACAACATGCGCGCGGCCGGCTACCTGAAAGTCGGTCTGGTAGGTCTCGAGACGGCAGCCAAGAAATGATGAAAACGCGCTCTAACATGGCGCGCTACGGTGGCAGCCTGGCGATCGTGCTGGGTGTGCACGTGGTCGCCGTGCTGCTGACGCTCAACTGGTCGGTGCCACAGGCCATCGAGCTGCCCCCGGCAGCGATGATGGTCGAACTGGCACCGTTGCCGGAGCCTGCGCCACCACCACCCCCAAAGGCAGCTCCGCAGCCACCGGCCCCGGTCGAGGAACCACCGTTGCCGAAGCTGGCAGAAGCGCCCAAGCCCAAGATCGCCATCCCCAAGCCGCCCAAGCCGAAGGCCAAGCCCCAGCCGCCCAAGCCCGAGAAAAAGCCTGAGCCGCCGAAGGAAGCACCACCCACCGAGCAAACGGTGGACGCACCGCCCAGCAACTCGCCACCGCAGAAGTCCGCGGCACCGGCACCGAGCATTGCGTCCAACAGCAACGCCTTGCCAACCTGGCAGAGCGACCTGCTGCGCCACCTTGCCAAGTACAAGCGTTACCCGGAAGACGCGCGCCGTCGCGGCCTGCAAGGCATGAACCGCCTGCGCTTCGTGGTCGACGCCGAAGGCAAGGTCGTGTCGTACTCCATGGCCGGTGGCTCAGGCAGTGCCGCACTTGACCGGGCGACCCTGGAAATGATCCGTCGGGCCGGCACGGTACCCAAGCCGCCACCCGAGTTGCTGAACAATGGCACGATTGAAGTCGTGGCACCGTTCGTCTACTCACTGGACCGCCGCTAAGACTTTTGCTTCTGTCACAATTCGGCAAGTCTGATAACGTGCGTCTATCGATTGCAGCCGCTATGCTGGGCCCGCAACTTCATGGACGCACGTTATGACCCTTACAGAATTACGCTACATCGTCACACTCGCCCAGGAACAGCACTTCGGCCATGCCGCCGAGCGCTGTCACGTGAGCCAACCCACCCTGTCGGTCGGTGTGAAGAAGCTCGAGGACGAGCTTGGCGTTCTGATCTTCGAGCGCAGCAAAAGCGCAGTACGCCTGACCCCGGTCGGCGAAAACATCGTCGCCCAAGCGCAGAAGGTACTGGAGCAGGCCCAGGGCATTCGCGAGCTGGCCCAGGCCGGCAAGAATCAGCTGACCGCTCCGCTCAAGGTCGGCGCCATCTACACCGTCGGCCCCTACCTGTTCCCGCACCTGATCCCGCAGCTGCACCGCGTGGCGCCGCAAATGCCGCTGTACATCGAAGAAAACTTCACCCACGTACTGCGCGAAAAGCTGCGCAACGGCGAACTGGACGCGGTGATCATCGCCCTGCCGTTCAACGAAGCCGACGTGCTGACGCTACCGCTATACGACGAACCGTTCTGCGCCCTGATGCCTGCCGACCACCCATGGACGGCGAAAAAGACCATCGACACCGCCATGCTCAATGACAAGAGCCTGTTGCTGCTTGGTGAGGGCCACTGCTTCCGTGACCAGGTACTGGAAGCCTGCCCTACCCTGAACAAGGGGGGTGAAGGCTCAAGGCACACCACGGTCGAATCCAGCTCGCTGGAAACCATCCGTCACATGGTGGCTTCCGGCCTTGGCGTATCGATCCTGCCGCTGTCGGCAGTGCACAGCCATCACTATGCCCCCGGCGTCATCGAAGTGCGCCCGCTGACGGCACCGGCACCGTTCCGCACGGTAGCCATCGCCTGGCGCGCCAGCTTCCCGCGGCCAAAGGCCATCGAGATCCTCGCCGATTCGATCCGCCTGTGCTCGGTCGCCAAAAACCCTGCGGAACAACCGGCCTGAGTCATGAGTGAGCTGTCGAAGGTCCCGGTCACAGTACTGAAAGGTGTGGGCGAGGCGATGGCGGAGAAACTCGCCAAGGTCGGCCTGGAAAACCTGCAGGACGTGTTGTTCCACCTGCCCCTGCGCTACCAGGACCGCACGCGCGTGGTGCCAATCGGCCAGCTGCGTCCCGGCCAGGATGCGGTTATCGAGGGTGTGGTCAGTGGTGCCGATGTGACCATGGGCAAGCGCCGCAGCCTGGTGGTGCGCCTGGGCGACGGCAGCGGTGTGCTGACATTGCGCTTCTACCACTTCAGCAACGCGCAGAAAGAGGGCCTGAAGCGGGGCACCCACCTGCGCTGCTACGGAGAAGCCCGACCCGGCGCTTCAGGCCTGGAAATCTACCACCCGGAGTACCGTGCGCTGAACGGCAACGAGCCACCACCACCGGTGGAGCAGACCCTGACGCCAATTTACCCGTCCACCGAAGGCCTTACCCAGCAACGCCTGCGCCTGTTGTGCCAGCAGAGCCTCGCGCTGCTTGGCCCGCGTAGCCTGCCCGACTGGCTGCCTGATGAACTTGCCCGGGACTACCAGCTGGCACCCCTGGACGAAGCCATCCGCTACCTGCACAACCCGCCGGCCGACGCCGACCTCGAAGAGCTTGCCGAAGGCCAGCACTGGGCCCAGCATCGCCTGGCTTTCGAAGAATTGCTGACCCATCAGCTGTCGCAGCAACGCCTGCGCGAAAGCCTGCGCAGCCTGCGTGCGCCGGTACTGCCCAGGGCCACGCGCCTGCAGGCGCAATACCTGGCTAACCTGGGCTTCCAGCCGACCGGCGCGCAGCAGCGGGTAGCCAACGAAATTGCCTACGACCTTAGCCAGCACGAACCGATGATGCGTCTGGTGCAGGGCGACGTGGGTGCCGGCAAGACCGTGGTCGCTGCACTGGCCGCGTTGCAGGCGCTGGAAGCGGGCTACCAGGTGGCATTGATGGCACCCACCGAGATCCTCGCCGAGCAGCACTACATTACCTTCAAGCGCTGGCTGGAACCGCTGGGCATCGAAGTTGCCTGGCTAGCCGGCAAACTCAAGGGCAAGGCCCGGGCAGCCTCCCTGGAGCAGATCGCCAACGGCGCACCCATGGTGGTCGGCACCCACGCACTGTTCCAGGAAGAGGTAAGGTTCAAGCACCTGGCCCTTGCGATCATCGACGAACAGCACAGGTTCGGCGTGCAGCAACGCCTGGCCCTGCGCAAGAAGGGCGTGGCCGGCGAGCTGTGCCCGCACCAACTGATCATGACCGCCACGCCTATTCCGCGCACCCTGGCCATGAGCGCCTACGCCGACCTGGACACCTCGGTGCTCGACGAATTGCCGCCAGGGCGTACGCCGGTGAACACCGTGCTGGTGGCCGACAGCCGCCGCTTCGAAGTGGTCGAGCGGGTACGCGCCGCCTGCGCCGAGGGGCGCCAGGCCTATTGGGTATGCACGCTGATCGAAGAGTCCGAAGAACTCACCTGCCAGGCCGCCGAAAGCACCTATGAGGAGCTTGGCAGTGCGCTGGGTGAACTGAAGGTGGGGTTGATCCATGGGCGCATGAAACCGGCAGAAAAAGCCGAGATCATGGCCGAGTTCAAGGCTGGCAACCTGCAGCTTCTGGTCGCCACCACGGTCATCGAGGTGGGCGTGGACGTGCCCAACGCCAGCCTGATGATCATCGAGAACCCCGAGCGCCTGGGCCTTGCACAGTTGCACCAGCTGCGAGGCAGGGTTGGCCGGGGCAGCGCCGTGAGCCATTGCGTGCTGCTGTACCACCCGCCGCTGTCGCAGATCGGCCGCGAGCGCTTGGGGATCATGCGAGAGACCAACGACGGCTTCATCATCGCCGAAAAAGACCTTGAACTGCGTGGCCCGGGCGAGATGCTCGGCACCCGCCAGACCGGTCTACTGCAGTTCAAGGTCGCCGACCTGATGCGCGACGCCGACCTGCTGCCGGCCGTGCGCGACGCGGCCCAGGCCTTGGTATCACGCTGGCCGGAACACGTCAGCCCGCTGCTGGACCGCTGGCTGCGCCACGGCCAACAATATGGCCAAGTGTGACGCTAGTCCCAGAATGGATCCAGATTTGCTCGCAGGCTGGTTATACTTCGCGTTTAAAAGATACAGTGGATACGGACCATGACTGAAGTTGCCCTGGACACCGCAACCCCACACGCCCCCTCCGTCATCAGGCTGCTGCTCGACAAACTCGGCGTGCCCTACCGCCAGGTGGTCGAACACTCGCACCTGCCTGCGGCTTCGCGGGTGCAGGCTGTCCTTCTCGACGACGAGGTCGGCGCCCTCATGGTGCTGTTCCCGCAGAGCCACCTGCTGGACCTCAACCGGCTGGCCGAGCTGACCGGGCGCAAGCTGACCGCCGTGTCGGTGCCGCGCCTGAAGCAGATGCTCGACAAGCACCACCTCAAGGCCCTGCCGGGCATCCCGGCGCTGACCAGCTCGCCATGTCAGTACGAAAAGAGCCTGCTCGACGCTGAAACTGTCTTTATCCAGTCAGGCGAAGCCGGCCTGTTGCTGGAAATCGAACGCGCACATTTCAAGCGCATGCTGGCCAAGGCCAGCGCCAGCAGCTTCGGCCAGCAAGTCGAAGCGATCAGTCCCAATCTCGACCGCCCCGATGACGACACCCGGGAAATCACCGATGCGGTCCAGGCCTTCACTGCCCGGCGCATTCAGAAACGCCTGGAAGAAACCATCGAAATTCCACCGCTCGCCGACACCGCGCAGAAGATCATCAAGCTGCGGGTAGATCCCAACGCCAGCATCGACGACATCACCGGCGTGGTCGAAACCGACCCGGCGCTGGCGGCACAGGTGGTGAGCTGGGCTGCATCGCCCTACTATGGTTCGCCGGGCAAGATCCGCTCGGTGGAAGACGCCATCGTGCGTGTGCTGGGTTTCGACCTGGTGATCAACCTGGCCCTGGGCCTGGCGCTGGGCAAGACCTTGAGCCTACCCAAAGACCAACCGCAGCAGGCCACGCCCTACTGGCAACAATCGATCTACACCGCCGCGATCATCGAAGGCCTGACCCGCGCCATGCCGCGCGCAGAACGCCCCGAGGCCGGGCTGACTTACCTGGCCGGGCTACTGCACAACTTTGGCTACCTGCTGCTGGCGCACGTGTTCCCGCCGCACTTCTCGCTGATTTGCCGCCACCTTGAGGTCAACCCGCATTTGAACCACACCTATGTGGAGCAACACTTGCTGGGCATCAGCCGCGAACAGATCGGTGCCTGGCTGATGAAGCTGTGGGACATGCCAGAAGAGCTGTCGACTGCCTTGCGCTTCCAGCACGATCCGGCCTACGACGGCGAATATTTCGCGTTCCCCAACTTGGTGTGCCTGGCCACCCGCCTGCTGCGCTCGCGAGGTATAGGCTCAGGGCCGCAGGAAGAGATACCTGACGAACTGCTGGAACGCCTGAGCATTACCCGGGACAAGGCCGAGGATGTGGTGAACAAGGTGCTCGAAGCCGAGAACCTGTTGCGTGAGCTGGCTTCGCAGTTCCATGCACCGCATTAAGCATTAACACATAGCCTGTGGGAGCAACTGTCTTGCTCAATTTCTAAAAGCTGGCGCGATTGGACTGTGGAAGCGGGCTTGCCCGCGAACACCGGCAAAGCCGGTGCCATGCACCGCGTCGCTTGTTTCGCGGGCACGCCCGCTCCCACAGGTAAAGCATCGGCATCCCCGTTGGGTTTCAGCCTTTCTTCTTCGGTTTCAGGTATTTCATCAACCCCTGGAACCACATCACCAGCGCCGGGTTGCCCTTGATCTGGATGTGCTTGTCCTGAATCCCCTGCATGAACGCCAGCTGCTTGTTACCCGCCTGCATGGTGGCGAAGCCATAGGCGGCGTCCTTGAAGGCAATGGCGAATGCCGGCTGTGGGTGCGCGCCGCCCTTGCTGCTGATGCGCTCGTTGTTGACGATGAAGTGCCGGGCGACCTTGCCGTCCAGGGTCTGCATCTGGAACACCAGGTCCTTGCCCTTGAGCTGCTGCTGGAATGCGGGGTTATTACGGCTGGCCCTGGCCATCAACAGCCCCATGGCCCAGAGAAGAAAACGGAACTTCATCAACGCGCCTCGAATGAAAAGTGACTAAGGCGCGCAGTTTATCCTTTTCCAGAACTATTTATGCAAGTTCGAGACATTTTGCCTGCAGAAAGCACAACGGGCGCCTTGGGGCGCCCGCTTGGCCGACACTGGGGTTGTCAGAGAGCGATCACTTGCCTTTCTTGGCTGGCTTGGCGGGGGCGTTAACGCTGTCACGCAGGTTCTTGCCAGGCTTGAAGGCCACTGTATTGCTGGCCTTGATCTTGACCGGTTCCCCAGTTTGCGGGTTCTTGCCGGTACGCGCACCGCGATGACGTTTTTCGAAGGTGCCGAAACCGACCAGGGTCACAGTGTCCTTGTCCAGGGCACCGGTGATGCTGTCGAGAATCGCGTTCAAAACCTGATTGGCCTTTTCCTTGGTCAGATCAGCCTTATCGGCGATGACGGCGGCGAGTTCTGGTTTGCGCATAGTGAAGCCTCTTTGACGGAATTCTTGTTGTTATGCCGTGCTGCCTCTGGGAGCAGCGCTCAAGGCACCGCAGGCTCTAATCTGCGGCAGACGGGAGTGAGAATGGCACGAGCTCTGGGGCCGCGCCAGTATCTGGGCGGCCATTGTGCAGGCAACAACAGGATAAATCCGACAGAACGCGCGCTATTTACGCCATAACCGGTGGCAACTGACGATTCAGCGCCAGTTTCTCCATCACCGCCGCTCCGGTCAGGGCGTAGCCCAGCAGCTTGCCGTCGGCATCAAGGCAGAGCACCTTGAGGTCAGTGCCCTGCCCCTCTACCTGCCAGATGCCTTCGCAGCCCTGTGGCGCTGGCGAGACCACCAGCGGACAGGCCGGGGTTTTCACGGTGATAGGCATCGGCCCGTAGGAAACTGCCGTCGGCTTGCCGGCCAGGGTTTGCGCCAGCGCCCGGGCACAGCTCATCAGCGGCATCACGTACAGCAGGTTGATGCCATCGACTTCGGCACAGTCGCCAAGGGCAAAGATGTTGGCGTGTGAAGTACGCAGCTCGCGGTCTACGCTTACGCCACGGTTGGTCTGCAGGCCGGCCGCGGCAGCCAGGTCGGTACGTGGGCGCAGGCCGATGGCCGAAACCACCAGGTCGCAGGCGATCACGCTGCCGTCCGACAGGTGCGCCTCCAGGCCTTGAGTCACCTGCTGAAGACGGGTCAGCACCGGCCCCAGGTGGAAGCGTACACCCAAGCCCTCCAGCCCACCCTGCACAGCCGCCGCAGCGGCCGGGTGCAGCAGGGTCGGCATGATCTGTTCACACGGTGCCACAACGTCGACCTTGAAGCCGCCCAGGCTCATGTCGTTTGCGAATTCGCAGCCGATCAGGCCGGCGCCGAGGATCAGGACTCGCTGCTTGCCAGCGGCGGCAGCACGGAAGCGTGCGTAGTCTTCCAGGTCGTTGATCGGGAATACCAGATGGCCGCCGTCACCCTCGATCGGCACCTGCACGGTCTGCGCCCCCCAGGCCAGCACCAGGTCGCGGTATTCCACGGCCTCTTCGCCGATCCACAGCCGCTTGTGGCCCGGGTCGATGCCGCTGATGCGGGTATGGGTACGGATCTCGGCGTTCAATTGCTCGGCCATGGCGCCCGCCTCGGCCATGCACAGGCCGTCGGCGTCCTTCTGCTTGGCAAAGCCCATGGAAAGCATCGGCTTGGAGTACGAACGACCATCGTCGGCGGTGATCAGCAACAGCGGCGTCTGCGTATCGAGCTTGCGAAATTCACGGGCCAGGTTGTAGCCCGCAAGGCCGGTACCGATGATTACCACAGGGGACGTCATGTCGTGCTTTCCTCGATTAACCGATGGAGATCATTTCAAAGTCGCTTTTGCCGACACCGCAGTCGGGGCACAGCCAGTCTTCAGGCACATCCTCCCAACGGGTGCCGGGGGCGATGCCGTCGTCGGGCCAGCCTTCGGCTTCGTCGTAGATCAGGCCACAGACAATACATTGCCACTTTTTCATCAGGTCTATTTCCTCGGTTCAGGCTGGGGCTTGTGTTGCTGCTGATGGCCTCTTCGCGGGCAAGCCGCTCCTACAGTGACCGCGCAGGCCTGGCGGGCTTGCCCGCGAACAGGGCCAGCGCGCAATGCGTGGGGGCTTTGTAGCGGCCCTGCCGGCAGTATGCAAGCAGTTGGGGCAATCATGCTAAGCTCGCCGCCTCTCTGGCTGTAACAAAGCATACCGACGTGTCGTACGAATCCCCGCAAGCAGCCGCTGTCGCGTGGCTGCCGTATTCACAGCTGGCGACCGACATCGACCAGCCCACCCTTGACTGGCTGTTCGACGAGGGCTCGCTGACCCGCCGCCTGACCCGTCTGTCCATCGATCACTTTTCCGTTACCCCGTTGTTCGAGGGCTGGCAGCCGCTGCGCGATGACGAATGCCAGGCGCTGGGCATCGCTGCCGGCGCCGAAGGCTGGGTGCGCGAAGTGTATCTGCGCGGCCATGGCCAACCTTGGGTATTCGCCCGCAGCGTGGCCAGCCGCAGCGCCCTGGAACGTGGTGGCCTGGACCTGGAAACCTTGGGCAGCCGCTCGCTGGGCGAGCTGCTGTTCTGCGACCAGGCGTTCATCCGTCATCCACTCGAAGTGTGCACTTATCCACAGGCTTGGCTGCCGACCGAAGCTGCACATGCGGCGCTTTGGGGCCGCCGCTCGCGCTTCGAGCGCAACGGTCTGGACCTGCTGGTGGCAGAAGTGTTTCTGCCGGCATTGTGGCAAGCGGCCAAGGAGGAAATCCGCTGATGTACCTGCAACTGCTCAAGTCGCTCAACCGCCTGCATCCACGGGCCTGGGACTTCGTCCAGCTCAGCCGTATGGACCGGCCGATAGGCATCTACCTGCTGTTGTGGCCGACCCTGTCGGCAGTGTGGATTGCCGGCAATGGGTCACCCACCCTGGCCAATGTGCTCATCTTCGGCCTTGGTGTGGTGCTGATGCGCGCGGCCGGCTGCTGCATCAACGACTTTGCCGACCGCAAGGTTGACGGCCACGTCAAGCGGACCGCCGACCGCCCCCTGGCCAGTGGCCGGGTGCGGCCACGCGAGGCGCTGACACTGTTCGCGATTCTGGTCGGGGTGAGTTTCCTGCTGGTGCTGTGCACCAACAACCGCACCGTCTGGCTGTCGTTCGGGGCGGTGGCCTTGGCGTTCTGCTACCCGTTCATGAAGCGCTACACCTACTACCCGCAGGTGGTGCTGGGGGCGGCGTATTCGTGGGGCATTCCCATGGCTTTCACAGCCGCTGGCGGTGAGTTGCCGGCCGGCGCCTGGCTGCTGTATATCGCCAACCTGCTGTGGACGGTGGGTTATGACACCTATTACGCCATGGTCGACCGCGATGACGACCTGAAAATTGGTGTGAAATCCACTGCGATCCTGTTCGGCGACGCTGATCGCAGCATCATCCTGACCCTGCAGTTGCTGTCGCTGGGCTGCCTGTTGCTGGCCGGTAGCCGCTTCGACCTGGGTGGCTGGTTCCACCTTGGGTTGCTGGGTGCGGCGGCTTGCTTTGCCTGGGAATACTGGTCAACGCGCAAGCTGGACCGGGAATCGTGCTTCAAGGCGTTTCTGCACAACCACTGGGCGGGGATGCTGGTGTTTATCGGGGTGGTGCTGGATTACGCGTTGCGCTGAGTAGTTTGGGGCTGCTGCGCAGCCCATCGCGACACAAGGCCGCACACATTGATCGGCGTACGTCGAACCATGTGGGAGCGGCCTTGTGTCGCGATGGGCCGCACAGCGGCCCCGGCTATCTCAAGGCTTGGCAACGTGCCAGACGTCTTTCATGCCGTCACCGGTCATGTCACCGGCCTTCTTGTCCTTGATGAAGGTATACAGCGGCTTGCCGTCGTAAGCCCACTGCATCGAACCGTCGTCACGCGTTACATGGGTCCATTTATCCTTCGGTGCTTCGTCTTCTTTCTTGACCATCAACGGTGGCCAGTTCTTGGCGCACTCGCCATTGCACATCGACTTGCCACCCGCATCCTTGTCAAAGGTGTACAGGGTCATGCCGGCATGATCGACCCACATGCCATCCTTCTCCATGGCATGGTGGGCCAACGCCACCCCCGGGAGCGCCAACGCAGTGAAAAGGGCCATCCAGCTCAGCGTATGTCGTGTCATTGGATTCACCATTGTTTCGGGGGGGAAATGAGTTCGGGTTGCCATCAAAGCGGCCCTCTGTAGCCTAGTTCAGTCACGGAATGTCGCCAGAACGGCCAACACCCTGTCACACAGCTGCAATAATTCCGTTATCTAATGCGGGCCAAGACACCGAATCCAGGAGAGGTTTTGAGCATGGTAGGCAGGAACATTCTGATCGTCGACGACGAAGCGCCCATTCGCGAGATGATCGCCGTTGCCCTGGAAATGGCCGGCTATGACTGCCTGGAAGCGGAAAACTCCCAACAGGCCCACGCGATCATCGTCGACCGCAAACCGGACCTGATCCTGCTCGACTGGATGCTGCCGGGCACCTCCGGCATCGAGCTGGCCCGCCGCCTGAAGCGCGACGAGCTGACCGGTGATATTCCGATCATCATGCTCACCGCCAAGGGTGAAGAAGACAACAAGATCCAGGGCCTGGAAGTGGGCGCCGACGACTACATCACCAAGCCGTTCTCGCCGCGTGAACTGGTAGCGCGACTGAAAGCCGTGCTGCGCCGCACCGGCCCGAGCGACAGCGAGGCGCCGATCGAGGTCGGCGGCCTGCTGCTCGACCCGATCAGCCACCGTGTGACCATCGACGGTAAGCCGGCCGAGATGGGCCCTACCGAATACCGCCTGCTGCAGTTTTTCATGACCCACCAGGAGCGCGCCTATACCCGCGGCCAACTGCTGGACCAGGTGTGGGGCGGCAACGTCTATGTCGAGGAACGTACCGTCGACGTGCACATCCGTCGCCTGCGCAAGGCATTGGGTGAAGCTTACGAGAATCTGGTACAAACCGTCCGGGGCACTGGCTACCGTTTCTCGACCAAGAGCTGATCGAGTTCCCGAGCGCCAAGCTGCACGTCGTTGTACAAGGACCGTCAATTGAACCAGAACTGGCACGCAACCCTGATTCGCCATCTGCTGTTGCTGATTACCGTCTGCCTGATCGGCGGGCTGGTCAGCGGCTACTACGGCTGGAGCCTGGCCATTGGCCTGGCGCTCTATCTGGGCTGGACCCTCAAGCAACTGCTGCGCTTGCACGACTGGCTGCGCAATCACCAACCCGACGAAGCACCGCCCGATGGCTACGGCCTGTGGGGCGAGGTATTCGATAGCATCTACCACCTGCAACGCCGCGACCAGCGCGTACGGGGCCGCCTGCAGGCAGTGATCGACCGGGTGCAGGAGTCCACCGCTGCGCTGCGTGACGCGGTGATCATGCTCGACAGCGACGGCAACCTGGAATGGTGGAACCGCGCCGCCGAGACTCTGCTGGGCTTCAAGACCCCACAGGACGGCGGCCAGCAAGTGACCAATCTGGTGCGCCACCCGCTCTTCAAAGAGTACTTCGAGGCAGAAAACTACCTCGAACCGCTGGAAATCCCTTCGCCGATCAATGACCGCATGCGAGTGCAGTTGCACATCACCCGCTACGGCAACAATGAACACCTGATGCTGGTGCGCGATGTCACCCGCATTCACCAGCTGGAACAGATGCGCAAGGACTTCGTCGCCAACGTGTCCCACGAGCTGCGCACGCCGCTGACGGTAATCACCGGCTACCTGGAAACCCTGCTGGACAACGTCGAGGACGTGAACCCGCGGTGGAGCCGCGCCCTGCAGCAGATGAGCCAGCAAGGCTCGCGCATGCAAACCCTGCTCAACGATTTGTTGCTGCTGGCCAAACTGGAAGCCACCGATTACCCATCGGACAACCAGCCGGTGGCAGTCGATGCCCTGCTCGCCGCCATCAAGAACGACGCCCAGGCCTTGTCCGGGCCGCGCAACCAGCGCATCAGCCTGGAAGCGGCGCCTGGCGTCAAGCTGAAGGGCAGCGAGTCGGAACTGCGCAGTGCCTTTTCCAATCTGGTGTTCAATGCGGTCAAGTACACCCAGGACGAAGGCAACATCCGCATCCGCTGGTGGGTCGATGCCCAGGGCGCACACCTGTCGGTACAGGACTCGGGGGTGGGCATCGATGCCAAGCACTTGCCACGCCTGACCGAGCGCTTCTACCGGGTAGACTCCAGCCGTGCTTCGAATACCGGCGGTACCGGGCTGGGGCTGGCAATCGTCAAGCATGTGCTGATGCGCCACCGCGGCAAGCTGGAAATCAGCAGTGTACCGGGGCATGGCAGCACCTTTACCTGTCACTTTCCGCCAGCACAATTGGCCAACGAAAAGGCTTGAGATTGGGGCTGCGGCGCAGCCCTTCGCGGGCATGCCGGCTGCCACTGGGCCCGCAATGAGTCCGCTGCCCTTTGCTTTTACAGCCCCAGCCGCTACATTGGATCCCCTGTGCCAGCAAAAGCTGGCACTTTTTTTCTCTCTATCTCAAAGACGGACCCCGAAAAAACTCCATCATGGACCCTTCCTCTGGTATTAGCCTCACCTCGCTATTCGCCGACTTCGGCATGATCATCTTTGCCTTACTGCTGGTGCTGCTCAACGGCTTCTTCGTTGCTGCGGAGTTCGCCATGGTCAAGCTGCGCGCTACACGCGTAGAGGCCATCGCCGAAAAGCACGGCTGGCGTGGCAACATCCTGCGCAAGGTTCACAACCAGCTCGACGCCTACCTGTCGGCATGCCAATTGGGCATTACCCTCGCCTCGCTGGGCCTGGGCTGGGTGGGTGAGCCCGCCTTCGCCCACCTGCTGGAACCATTGCTGGCCTATTTCGGCGTGGACAGCGCCGAGCTGGTCAAGGCGATCTCGTTCTTCGTCGCCTTCTTCGTCATCTCGTACCTGCACATCGTCGTCGGCGAGCTGGCCCCCAAGTCCTGGGCTATCCGCAAGCCAGAGCTGCTGTCGCTTTGGACCGCCGTGCCGCTTTACCTGTTCTACTGGGCGATGTACCCGGCCATCTACCTGCTCAATGCCAGCGCCAACACCATCCTGCGCATTGCCGGCCAGGGCGAGCCTGGCCCGCACCATGAGCACCACTACAGCCGCGAAGAACTCAAGCTGATCCTGCACTCCAGCCGTGGTCAGGACCCAAGCGACCAAGGCATGCGCGTGCTGGCCTCGGCCGTGGAAATGGGCGAGCTGGAAGTGGTCGACTGGGCCAACTCGCGTGAGGACATGATCAGCATCGACGCCCATGCGCCTCTGAAGCAGATCCTGGGCCTGGTGCGCCGCCACAAGTTCAGCCGCTACCCGGTGTACGACGCCGAGCGCGAAGAATTCACCGGCCTGCTGCACATCAAGGACCTGCTGCTGGAGCTGGCTGAGCTGGAGCACTTGCCAGAGACCATCGACCTGGAGGACCTTGCCCGGCCACTCGAACGCGTGTCGCGGCACATGCCGCTGGCACAGTTGCTGGAGCAGTTCCGTAAGGGCGGCGCGCACTTCGTGCTGGTCGAGGAAGCCGATGGCAAGGTGATCGGCTACCTGACCATGGAAGACGTGCTGGAAGTGCTGGTAGGCGACATCCAGGACGAGCACCGCAAGACCGAGCGTGGCATTCTCGCCTACCAGCCGGGCAAGCTGCTGGTGCGTGGCGACACCCCACTGTTCAAGGTCGAGCGCCTGCTGGGTATCGACCTTGACCACATCGAGGCCGAAACCCTGGCCGGGTTGATCTACGAGACGCTCAAGCGCGTGCCTGAAGAAGAGGAAGTGCTGGAGGTCGAAGGGCTGCGCATCATCATCAAGAAGATGAAAGGGCCCAAGATCGTCCTGGCCAAAGTGCTGAAGCTGGATTGATGGCCAAATCGGTCAGGGGTTGCCGGCAGTGAAATCCGGCAATCCGCTGATCGGTCTGTCGAAGCGGTAAGGTATCGATTCCAGCGCCAACCCCACATTGCGCTGCACCACAAAATGCAGGTGCGGCCCAGTGCTGTTGCCGGTATTTCCCGACTTGGCCAGCATCTGGCCCTGCCGTACCCGTTGCCCCTCCGCCACCACCACCGAACCACGCATCAGGTGAAGGTATACGCCCATGGTGCCATCCGGGTGCAAAATCCTGACAAAGTTACCCGAGGGGTTGGGGCCGCGCCCGCTCTGGCTGTTCTGCGTCTTCACCACCACCCCTTCCCGCGCTGCGATGATGGGCGTGCCTTCGGGCATGGCGATATCCATGGCGTAGCGCCCTTTGGGTCCAAAATGGCTGACGCGGCCATTGGGGCCCTGAGTGACGCGGAACGGCCCGCCAATCCACGGGAACGCATAGCGGAAGCCCTGGGGCCGTTTACCCGGGTCACCCATGGCCTGCAGCAGGGTCGAACGGTAGTTCAGCAGCAGCCCGGGCCGCCCCCTGAGCACACTTAGCATCTGCGTGGTGCGCGGCGGCAGCAGCCGGCGCACGATGCGCGGGGCATCGCCGCCTTGTGCGTTGACCAGGTTGTCCAGCCGCAACTCTACCTCTACCGGCACATGCAGCTCGTTTCGTGCCGAAAAGCTCACGCCACCGTCGAAGGTTTTCGCGTTCAGCAGTACCTGGCCTTCGAGCGTTTCGACCATGGGCTCGAGCAACACCAAGGGCTTGGCGCCGGGGCCAGGGCGATCGGAATAGGAGATGACACCGGAATCGTCGGTGATCTTGTAGAGGGTCACGCCCTGGCTCGACGCTGAGGCCATGAGCAATGCACAGAACAGCAGCAGGCGCGCGGGCATGATAGTGGCTTTTTGACAGTTATGATCTGTCGAAGCCTAGCAGCGGGTTTTACGGTAGGTATTGCAGTTGGTCGGATGGGGCAACTCGGGCTTGGGCAGAAGCAGCCTTGTGCTGCTCCTGCCCAAAGCATGGCGCGGGGCCGGGGTCAGGCACCGGGGGTGAAGTGCTTCTGCGCTGTGCCGCGGGCAATCAACCGAGACAGGTAGTCGAGCTTCTGGGCATCCTGGTCGACAAACTTGAACGTCAACTGCAACCAGTCGCTGTCAGGTTTTGGCTCCAGCGCCGCGACAGCATGGAGGTAGCCGTTCAGGCGAGCGACTTCGGCACTTTCGCCCTGCTCCAGGTCCAGCACCGCACCTTCCAGCACCTGTGGCAGCGCTTCGCTGCGGCGTACCACCAGCAGTGCCTCTTTCAGGCTCAACGCCTTGATCACGCATGGCTGCATGCCACTGGCCAGGCGCAGCTGGCCCTGGCCACGGCCGCTCGGCGCGGGGGCGGCAGGTGCGGGCGCCGCGACCAAAGGCTTGGCCGGTGCCGGTGTCGGCGCCGCCACCTTGACCGCTTCGGGCTTGCCCGCAGTCAGCGCGTTCAACGAGTCGTTGGCAAACGCCGGGTTGGCTCGCGCCGGGCCGATGGCCATCAGGCTGTCGAGCTTACCGATCTTGGTCAGGGCTTTCTTTACCTTGGTCAGCAGTTGCTCGTTGGTGAACGGCTTGCCTACAAAATCGGAAACACCCGCCTGGATCGCCTGAATGACGTTCTCCTTGTCGCCACGGCTGGTCACCATGATGAACTGCAGGTTCTTCAGTGCAGGCTGCTGACGGCACCAGGTCAGCAATTCCAAGCCAGACATTTCCGGCATTTCCCAGTCGCACAGGACCAGGTCGAACGCTTCCTTGCCGAGCATGGCCATGGCCTTGCGACCGTTGATAGCGTCGTCGATGGCCATACCCGGGAAGGCATTACGCAGACACTTGCGGACCAGATCACGGATAAACGGGGCGTCATCCACGACCAGCACATTCACTTTACTCATCGATACTCCTTTTGAATCCCGACTAGCCTACTGCCAATGATGGCCACTTGCTACAACCTGGTCACGCCGGGACTTCTTCACATCGTTCGCGGGTGCCTGCCGGCTCTCGACCGCAAACGAAAACGCCCGGCCAAGGCCGGGCGTCGATGCTCGGGAGCAACCTTACTTATCGTCAGATTCACCCGGAACATTAGCCTTTTCGCCGTTGGCGACAGCAGTGCCCTGCACTTCTGCCGTCATGCGCTTGAGGCCCATGTGGCGCACGTCGGTGCCGCGCACCAGGTAGATCACCAGTTCGGAGATGTTGCGCGCATGGTCGCCAATACGCTCCAGCGAGCGCAGCACCCAGATCACGCTCAGCACCCGCGAGATAGAGCGCGGGTCTTCCATCATGTAGGTCACCAGCTCACGCAGCGCGGTCTTGTATTCGCGGTCGATGGTCTTGTCGTACTGGGCCACCGACAGCGCCAGGTCGGCGTCGAAGCGGGCAAAGGCATCCAGCGCATCCCGGACCATGTTGCGCACCTGGTCGCCAATGTGGCGAACCTCGACATAACCACGCGGCGACTCGCCCTCTTCGCACAGCTGGATGGCGCGGCGGGCGATCTTGGTCGACTCGTCACCGATGCGTTCCAGGTCGATCACCGACTTGGAAATGCTGATGATCAGGCGCAGGTCCGAGGCCGCTGGCTGGCGGCGGGCGAGGATGCGCAAGCACTCCTCGTCGATGTTGCGCTCCATCTGGTTGATCTGCTCGTCAACCTCGCGCACCTGCTGGGCCAGACCAGAGTCGGCTTCGATCAGCGCGGTAACCGCGTCGTTGACCTGCTTTTCCACCAGCCCGCCCATGGCCAGCAGGTGGCTGCGCACCTCTTCGAGCTCGGCGTTGAACTGCTGGGAAATGTGATGGGTAAGGCTTTCTTTGTTGATCATCGTTTTGTCCTTTGGTAGCGCGGCCCTGTAGGAGCGGGTTCACCCGCGAACACCGGCAACGCCGGTGCCAGACACCGAGGTGCCTGTTTCGCGAGCGGCGCTTAGCCGTAGCGACCGGTGATGTAGTCTTCCGTCTGCTTCTTCGCCGGGTTGGTGAACAGGGTATCGGTATCACCGAATTCGACCAGTTTGCCCATGTACATGAACGCGGTGTAATCCGAAACACGCGCCGCTTGCTGCATGTTGTGGGTCACGATGACGATGGTGTACTTGGATTTCAATTCATAGATCAGTTCTTCGACCTTCAAGGTCGAGATCGGGTCCAGCGCCGAGCAGGGTTCGTCAAGCAGCAGCACCTCCGGTTCAACGGCAATGGTGCGGGCGATGACCAGACGCTGCTGCTGGCCACCGGACAGGCCCAGCGCCGACTCGTGCAGGCGGTCCTTGACCTCATCCCACAAGGCCGCGCCCTTCAACGCCCACTCGACGGCTTCATCGAGCACGCGCTTCTTGTTGATGCCCTGGATGCGCAGGCCGTAGACCACGTTCTCGTAGATGGTCTTGGGGAACGGGTTCGGCTTCTGGAACACCATGCCCACACGCCGGCGCAGTTCGGCAACGTCTTCGCCCTTGCGGTAGATATTGTTGCCGTACAGGTTGATGGCACCTTCCACACGGCAACCGTCAACCAGGTCGTTCATCCGGTTGAAGGTGCGCAGCAGGGTCGACTTGCCGCAGCCGGATGGGCCGATGAAGGCGGTCACGCGCTGCTTCGGGATGTTCATCTGCACGTCGAACAGCGCTTGCTTGTCGCCATAGAACAGGCTCAGGCCCGGCACTTCGATGGCCACGGTTTCTTCAGCCATCCGCAGGCTCTGCTTGTTGCGGCCCAGGGCAGACATGTCGATGCCATGGGTGTGGGAATCTTGCTGCATGGTCAACTCCATACGCTATCAAGTCGTTTCAAAGGGCCGCCCGGCTTACGGGCGGCACGCTTGCAATCAGGGTCAGCCGTCCAGCGCCTTGTACTTCTCGCGCAGGTGGTTGCGAATCCACACGGCAGAGAGGTTGAGGGTCGCGATCACCAGCACCAGCAGCAGCGCAGTGGCATAAACCAGCGGCCGCGCGGCTTCGACGTTCGGGCTCTGGAAGCCGACGTCATAGATGTGGAAGCCCAGGTGCATGATCTTCTGGTCCAGGTGCAGGTACGGGTAGTTTCCATCCACCGGCAGCGACGGCGCCAGCTTCACCACACCTACCAGCATCAGCGGCGCCACTTCGCCGGCGGCACGGGCCACGGCGAGGATCATGCCGGTCATCATGGCCGGGCTGGCCATGGGCAGGACGATTTTCCACAGGGTCTCGGCCTTGGTTGCGCCCAACGCCAGCGAGCCTTCACGCACGGTGCGCGGGATTCGCGCCAGGCCTTCTTCGGTGGCCACGATCACCACCGGCACCGCCAGCAATGCCAGGGTCAGCGATGCCCACAGCAGGCCCGGGGTACCCAGGGTCGGCGCCGGCAGCGCTTCGGGGAAGAACAGGCGGTCGATCGAGCCGCCCAGCACATAGACGAAGAAGCCCAGACCGAACACACCGTAGACGATCGCAGGAACACCGGCCAGGTTGTTCACCGCAATGCGGATAAGCCGGGTGACCGGGCCCTGCCTGGCGTATTCACGCAGGTACACGGCAGCCAGCACGCCGAACGGGGTAACGATCACGGCCATGATCAGGGTCATCATCACGGTACCGAAGATGGCCGGGAAGATACCGCCCTCGGTGTTGGCTTCACGCGGGTCGTCGCTGAGGAACTCCCAGACCTTGCCGAAGTAGGTGCCCAACTTGGTGAGCGCCGACATGCCGTTCGGCTGAACGGCATGCACCACCTTGCTCAGGTTGATTTCCACTTCACGGCCGTTGCCATCCCGGGCCACCAGGCTGTCGCGGGAGAACGCCTGGTGCAGGCCGGTCAGGCGGTCTTCGATAGCCTTGTAGCGGCTGTTGAGTTCGGCACGGTCGGCGTCCATGTCGGCCTGGGCGGCGGCGTCCAGCTTGCCGTCCAGCTCCAGCTTGCGCGCTTGCAAGCGCAGGCGCTCAAGGCCATGGTTGATGGCACCGATGTCCTTTTTCTCCAGCTGCTGCAGCTCGCTGTTGAGCTGGTTGGCACGCTTGAGGCGGGCCTGCAGTTCGTTCCAGGCAGCGGGGCCTTCGGCAACCACGCGGCCTTGTTCCTTGACGCTGACCAGGTAGCCATAGAAGTTGCCCCACTCGCGGCGCTCAAGGGCCATCAGGTCAGCCGGGCGCTGTTCGTCGACCAGCCAGTCGCCGACCACCCAGGTAAAGTCGCTGCCGTAGAGGTCGCGGTTACCCACCTTGATCAGCTCGCGGGTCATGAACTCCGGGCCCTGGTCAGGCACTGGCAGGCCAGCCCCCTTCAGACGAGCTCGGGGTACTTCCTCCTTCTGCACCACTTCGCCAATGACGACGTGATCGGCCTGGCCTGGCACCTTGTAGGTGGCCTGGACAAGATCGGCTGGCCAGAAGTGGCCCAGGCCGCGCACGGCGATCACCGCCAGCAGGCCGACGGTCATGATCACGGCCATGGCCACCGCGCCGCCGCTCATCCAGACGCCTGGGGCGCCGCTCTTGAACCAGCCTTTGAGGGAATCCTTTTTCACGGATCGCTACCTTTCTATCAAAGCGACGAGTATTTCTTGCGCAGACGCTGGCGAATCAGCTCGGCCAAGGTATTCATGATGAAGGTGAACATCAGCAGCACCAGGGCGGCCAGGAACAGCACGCGATAGTGGCTGCCACCGACTTCCGATTCCGGCATTTCCACAGCCACGTTGGCGGCCAGGGTGCGCATGCCCTCGAACAGGTTCATCTCCATCACCGGCGTGTTGCCGGTAGCCATCAGCACGATCATGGTCTCGCCTACCGCACGGCCCATGCCGATCATCAACGCCGAGAAGATGCCCGGGCTGGCGGTGAGGATGACCACGCGGGTCAGGGTCTGCCAAGGCGTCGCCCCCAGTGCCAGCGAGCCCAGGGTCAGACTGCGCGGCACACTGAACACGGCATCTTCGGCAATCGAATAGATGTTCGGGATGACCGCGAAGCCCATGGCGATACCGACTACCAGGGCGTTGCGCTGGTCGTAGGTGATGCCTAAATCGTTGGTGATCCACAGGCGCATGTCGCCGCCGAAGAACCAGCTTTCCAGGTGCGGGCTCATGGTCAGGGCGAACCAGCCAGTGAACAGGATGACCGGAATCAGGATCGCCGCTTCCCAACCATCCGGTACACGCAGGCGGATCGACTCCGGCAACCGGCTCCAGAAGAAGCCGGCCAGCAGGATACCGATCGGCATCAGCAGGAACAGGCTGAACACACCGGGCAGGTGGCCTTCCAGGTACGGGGCCAGGAACAGGCCAGCGAAGAAGCCGAGGATCACCGTCGGCATCGCTTCCATCAGCTCGATCACCGGCTTGACCTTGCGGCGCATGCGCGGGGCCATGAAGTAGGCGGTATAGATGGCTGCGGCAATGGCCAGCGGGGCGGCCAGGATCATGGCGTAGAACGCGGCCTTCAGGGTTCCGAAGGTCAGCGGCGACAGGCTCAGTTTGGGCTCGAAGTCAGTGTTCGACGCAGTCGATTGCCAGACGTATTTCGGCTCGTCGTAGTTCTCGTACCACACCTTGCCCCACAGCGCGCTGAACGAAATTTCCGGGTGCGGGTTGCGCAGGCTCAACGGCAACAACTTGCCGCCTTCTTCGATGATGATGCGGTTGGCGCGTGGCGACAGGGCCAGCGTGCCAGGGCCTTCGGCAGCCGGCTCTACCAGCAGGGTTCGGTGTGCAGTGCTGTGGAACACGCCCAGTTTGCCTTCGGCATCCAGGGCGATGAAGCCCTTGCGGCGCTCTTCGGCGTCGATCTGCACGATCGGCGCCTTGCCCATCTGGAAGGTACGGATCTGCTTGAAGCGCGATTCGCCATCCGGGTCACGGGCCATGAACCACTGGGCCAGCCCCCCCTTGGAGTCACCGATGATCAGCGAAATGCCGCCAACCAGCTGGGCTGTGGCAGTGATGTCGGTGTCGGCGCTATCAGACAACTTGTAACGGCCGTTGAGGCTCTTGTCGCGCAGGCTGAACACGTCGGCCGTGGCGCGGCCGTTGATCACGTACAGCCAGTGCTGGCGCGGGTCGATGAAGATATTCTTCACCGTCTCGGTCATTTGCGGCAGTTCGATGCGGTTCTGCTCGGTGGTGACCTCTTCGGTCATCATGTTTTCCGTGCGGGTCAGCTCGACCACCTGCAGATGAGCACCGGTAGAGCCGGCCAGCAGCAGGGTGTCGCCATTGACGTTGACGCTGACGTGGTCCAGCGCACGCCCTTGCTCGTCGAGCACGAACGATTGCTCGCCGTAAGGGTAGTCGATGCCAGGGGTGATGGTTTTCTTGTTGTCCGGGTAGGTGATCTTGTAGGTGTGCTGGAAAACCAGCGCCTGGCCATTGGACAGGCCCAGCACCACCAGCGCGCTGCCCGGCTGGTCAGTACTGATGGACGTGACCTGGGTGTCTGCCGGCACGGGTAGCTCGACACGCTTGAGTTCGTTACCGGTCTTGGTATCGAAGAACAATGCCTGGCCCTTGTCCGAAACACGCATCCCCACCTGATTCTGCTCTTCAAGCGCGATCATCAGTGGCCTACCGGCATCCTGCTGCAGCCAGGTCGGCTCCAGGGCTTTCTTGCTGGTCAGCTCGGCGCCCTGGAACAGTGGCAGCACCACATAAGCCAGGTAGAAGAAGATCAACGTGATTGCCGCCAATACGGCAAGCCCGCCTACCAGCACATACCAGCGGGTCAGGCGGTCCTTGAGGGCGCGCATGCGGCGCTTGCGTTGCAACTCGGGCGTATTGAAATCAATGCGCACGGGCTGGGAGTTTTGGGTCATGTTGGAATTGGCCAGATCATTCATGCGCACACCCTAGCGGTCCCGTGTGACAAAAACATTACAAAGTGGTGACGCGCGAAAGCCCGCCGCACAGGGAACCTGGCTTCGGACTGGAAATTCGTGGAAGAGACCGGGCAGTGGCACCGGCCTCTTCTTAATTACTTACTTCTTTGCAACGTTACCGGTGTGCGACAGGCCCAGGTCAGCCAGGGTCTTGTCGACGACTTTGGCCGGCAGCGGAATGTAGCCATCCTTCACCACCACCTGCTGGCCCGCTTGCGACAGCACCAGCTTGACGAACTCGGCTTCCAGCGGGGCCAGAGGCTTGTTCGGCGCCTTGTTGACGTAGACGTACAGGAAGCGCGACAGCGGGTAGGTGCCGTTCAGGGCGTTGGCTTCGTTGTCTTCAACAAACTCGCCGCCTTCTTTCTTGGCCAGGGGTACGGTCTTGACGCTGGCGGTCTTGTAACCAATACCCGAGTAGCCGATGCCGTTCAGCGAGGAGCTGATCGACTGCACGACCGAAGCCGAGCCAGGCTGTTCGTTGACGTTAGGCTTGAAGTCGCCTTTGCACAGGGCTTCTTCCTTGAAGTAACCGTAGGTGCCCGATACCGAATTGCGGCCGAACAGCTGGATTGGCTTGTTGGCCAGATCGCCCGTCACACCGACGTCACCCCAGGTCTTGATGTCGGCCTTGCCACCGCACAGGCGAGTGGAGGAGAAGATGGCGTCGACCTGAGCCATGGTCAGGCCCTTGATTGGGTTGTCCTTGTGCACGAACACGGCCAGGGCGTCGACGGCGACCGGGATGGCGGTCGGCTTGTAGCCGTACTTCTGCTCGAAGGCTTGCAGCTCGACGTCCTTCATCTTGCGGCTCATCGGGCCGAGGTTGGCGGTGCCTTCGGTCAGCGCGGGTGGCGCGGTAGAGGAGCCGGCAGCCTGGATCTGGATGTTTACGTTCGGATATTCCTTCTTGTAGGCCTCGGCCCACAGAGTCATGAGGTTCGCGAGGGTGTCGGAACCAACGCTGGAGAGGTTGCCCGAAACACCAGTGGTCTTGGTGTAGGTCGGGATCGCAGGATCGACAGCGGCTACCGCGTTGGCGGTTGCAACGCCAGCGGCGGCAAAGGTAAGGGCCGCCATCAAACGCTTCAGTTTCATGCCTTGCTCCTAGCAGGAATATTGGTGTGTTGGATGGAACGGGCCCAAGTATCGGCAGGCCGCATGAATACGATATGACTTCATTGTGACAATTGGATGAAAGGCCATCACGGGAAGCAGGTCTGGCCTCTTCGCGGCTAAAGCCGCTCCTACAGGTTTGGTGTCGGCCTTGAGGCTTGTGCAAAACCCTGTAGGAGCGGCTTTAGCCGCGAAGAGGCCAGTAGCCGAAGCGCAGATCAGCGCTTGTTGGCGAGCAGGTACAGGCCCACGGCCAGACCGACGGCGCACAGGCCTGCCACGTAGTAGGCAGGCGCCATCGGGCTCACCTTCAGCAGTGCGGTCACCACCATCGGCGTCAGCCCGCCAAAGATCGCGTAGGCCACGTTGTACGAGAACGACAGCCCGCTAAAGCGGACCACCGCCGGGAATGCCTTGACCATCACATAAGGCACCGCGCCAATCACACCCACGCACAGGCCGGTCACGGCATACAGCGGGAACAGCAACTCGGGACGGGTCGGCAGGCTATGGTAGAAGACCCAGGAGCTGGCCAGCAAAAGCAGGCTGCCGATCACGAACACCCGGCCCGCACCATAGCGGTCGGCCAGGCTGCCGGCACCAATACAGCCGAAGCTGAGCAACACGATGGCCAGGCTGTTGGCCTTGAGCGAGTCGGTCGGGCTGATGTGGTAGATGCTCTGCAGCAGCGCCGGGGTCATCAGGATGACCACCACGATGCCGGCCGAAAGCATCCAGGTCAGCAGCATCGACAGGATGATCGGACCACGGTGGTCACGCAGCACGGCGCGCAGAGGCAACTCCTCGGCCAGTGCCTTGCGTTGCTGCATTTCGGCGAACACCGGGGTTTCGTGCAGCCAGCGGCGCAGGTACACCGAGAACAGGCCGAACACACCGCCAAGCAGGAACGGGATACGCCAGGCGTAGTCAGCCACTTCTTCCGCGCTGTACACGCTGTTGATCAAGGTCGCTACCAGCGAGCCCAGCAGAATGCCGGCGGTCAGGCCGGCGGTCAGGGTGCCGCAGGCATAGCCGGTGTTGCGAGCCGGCACGTGTTCAGAGACGAACACCCATGCGCCCGGTACTTCGCCGCCGATTGCCGCGCCCTGGATCACGCGCATCAGCAACAGCAGGATCGGTGCCCACATGCCGATCTGCGCATACGTCGGCAGCAGGCCCATGATCAGGGTCGGCAGGGCCATCATGAAGATGCTCAGGGTGAACATCTTCTTGCGCCCGAGCAAGTCGCCGAAATGGGCCATGATGATGCCGCCCAGCGGCCGCGCCAGGTAGCCGGCGGCGAAGATGCCGAACGTTTGCATCAGCCGCAGCCACTCGGGCATGTCGGCCGGGAAGAACAACTTGCCCACCACCGTGGCGAAGAACACGAAGATGATGAAATCGTAGAACTCCAGCGCACCGCCCAGGGCGGACAGTGAGAGGGTCTTGTAGTCGCTGCGGGTCAGCGGCCGCGAGGGCTGCTCGATACTGCTGGGCACGGAAGTCATCGCTCGTTGTTCTCTTTGTAGGGCATGCAGGCCGCTTGGCGCGCGGCTTCTGGATTGGAGACAGGCGAAGATAGCAAATTGCCGAGCTACGCCGAAAGCGATACAAAATCCACACAGATATTCGTGAATGCGCGGTCGTCGCTGGCCGTTATGCCCTATATACTGGCAATTCGTAGGATTATGTTGCTCCTAACGTGGGATGTTGTGCGAAAACGCCGGTCACTATTGTCAGGCGGTTTCGCAGAGTTTCCCTACGGCCGCCCAGTGAAACGAAATCGGCGTAGTATGTTTCAAGCTGAATCGTTTACCCGGCCTTTGCGCCACACCAACGAAAAGCGTCACGGGTCAGAGGCCCCATCGCATGATTGAGCTCGAACAAGAAGATCCAATCCCGCAAGGCGACCTGGCCTTGCAAATCACCGCATTGCCGCGAGAAACCAACGGGTTTGGCGATATTTTCGGCGGTTGGCTGGTTGCGCAGATGGACCTGGCAGGCACGGCCATGGCCAGCCGTGTCGCCGGCGGCCGCGTAGCCACCGTCGCCATCGACCGCATGGCTTTCCTGGTGCCCGTCGCGGTCGGCGCACAGCTGTCTTTCTATACCCAGACCCTGGAAATCGGCCGCAGCTCGATCCAGATGATGGTCGAGGTGTGGAGCGACGACCCGCTGTCCAGCGAATGGCGCAAGGTCACCGAAGCGGTATTCGTCTTCGTCGCCATCGACGGCAGTGGTCGTACCCGCTCGGTGCCTCGTCGCTGAGCCACGCTGGCGGTAAACTCATTGCATCTGCCCGGGTCCAAGGCCCACTGGCAATCAATGAGAAGAACGCAATGGCTACCTTTCAGGTCGTAACCGAGCAACATGGCGAACTCAACTGCTGGCGTATCAGCAGTGACCGTGCCGAACTCCTGATCGCCCAGCAGGGCGCACAGGTCCTCAGCTACCAGCAGGTAGGCGAACCGCCGCTGCTGTGGCTGAGCGACCAGGCCATCTTCCGCCAGGGCAAGTCGGTACGCGCCGGGGTACCGGTGTGCTGGCCATGGTTTGGCAACCTGCAGCGCAACCCTCAAGCCGTCCAGGCCATGTACCAGGGAACACCGGCGCCTGCCCACGGGCTTGCGCGCACGCGTGACTGGCAATTGCTGGGTATCGAGGAAGTGGGCGAAACCCTGCGGATCGAGTTCGAACTGCCTGAAGCGCGGGGCGACCTGCCCGGTTGGCCCCATGATGTCGAGCTGAAACTGGTGGTGGAGATGGGCGCAGACCTGACACTGAGCCTGACCAGCCGCAACATGGGCAATACCCCCGTGACCATCAGCCAGGCCCTGCATAGCTACTTCGCGGTCAGCGATGTGCGCCAGACGCGGGTCGAGGGTGTCGACGGGCTGGGTTATATCGAGACCCTGGCGAACTGGGAACAGCGCCAGCAGCAAGGGGCACTGATGTTTGCCGGGGAGACGGACCGGATCTACCTGAACACCCCGCAGACCCTCAGCATCGTCGACCCGCATTGGAATCGGCGGATTACCTTGGCCAGCAGCGGCTCGCGCTCGGCGGTGATCTGGAACCCGTGGACCGAGCGGGCGAAGGAGCTGGCGGACATGGCTGACGATGGATGGCAGCGAATGCTGTGCATCGAGACGGCGAATGTGTGGGATGACCTGGTGGAGTTGAAGCCTGGGGCGAGTCATTCACTGGGCGTCCAGATCGGTTGTGAAAATATCTGAGCCCTGCTCTTTTATTACCGGCCTCTTCGCGGGCTTGCCCGCTCCCACAGGTTCTCCACAAGCCTCGAAATTGTGGGTTACCTGTGGGAGCGGGCAAGCCCGCGAAGAGGCCGGGGCAATTATCAAAGGTCTGCGTCTTCCACCACCCTCACCTTCCCCGCATCCAGCGCATAGGCCGCGTCGGCCAGGTCATTGCTGACCTTCTCCACCTTCAGCTTGCCGCTGACCCACAGCGGTGTGTAGATGTCGTCGATCTTCAACCCTTTCGGGTAGCGCACAAGCACCAGCTGGTTCGGCGGCGGTGGCGGCACATGGATGCACGCCCCCGGGTACGGCACCAGGAAGAACAACGTACTGTTGCCCTTGGCGTCACTCTCCAGCGGCACAGGGTAGCCACCTAGGCGGATATCCTTGCCATTCATGGCTGCAACGGTCTTGGTCGAGTACATCACCGCAGGCAGGCCCTTGCTCTGCTTGAGGCCACCCTTGGCGGTAAAGGTGCCCATGGCTTCCGGCGAGTTGTGGTCGATTTCAGGCATTTGTTCCAGCGCCTTCTGGTCCGACTTGGGCATCAGCTCCAGCCAGTCGGTTTCGGGCAGTTCGGCATGGGCCAGGGTACTGGCCAACAGCAAGGGGACGAGGAAAAAGGCACGCATGAAAATGCTCGGCAACTCGAATGAATTGCCGAGCATTCTAACCAGTAATCAGCGTTTCTTGATGAATCCGTAGATCACCAGCAGCACCACGGCACCGACCAGCGCGCCAAGGAAGCCCGCCGCTTGCCCAGCCTGGTATATACCCAGCGCCTGACCGCCATAGGTAGCCAACAAGGAGCCGGCAATACCCAGCAGGATGGTCATGATCCAGCCCATGCTGTCATCGCCCGGCTTGATGAAGCGGGCCAGCAGGCCGACGATGAGGCCGATGAAGATGGTTCCAATGATACCCATGGCAATCCCTCTGCAGTGAAGTTGGAACAAGCCAAAGCCTAGACGGGCTTCGGCTTGTTGCCACATTCAGAGGGCATGCCGCTTGCAGAAGTTCGATTCGAAGCCCGATCAGTTGCTGATCAGCGCCTCTACTTCGGCAATCTTGCGCTCGAGGGTGGCCATGTCAGGGCAGCGCAGGGTGGCGTGTCCTACCTTGCGGCCAACCTTGAAGGCCTTGCCGTAGTGGTGCAGGTGGCAGTCCCCGATGGCGACAACCTTGTCCACGGCCGGCACTTCACCGATGAAGTTGAGCATCGCGCTCTCGCCCACCTTGGCGGTCGAGCCAAGTGGCAGGCCGGCCACGGCACGCAGATGGTTCTCGAACTGGCTGCACTCGGCGCCTTCGATGGTCCAGTGCCCGGAGTTGTGCACGCGCGGGGCGATTTCGTTGGCCTTCAAGCCACCATCAACTTCGAAGAACTCGAAGGCCATCACGCCAACGTAATCCAGCTTCTGCAACACGCGGCCGACGTAATCTTCGGCCAGAGCCTGCAGCGGGTGTGCCTGGCTGGCCACCGACAAGCGCAGGATGCCGCTCTCGTGGGTGTTGTGCACCAGCGGGTAGAAGCGGGTTTCGCCATCGCGGCCACGCACGGCCACCAGCGACACTTCGCCAGTGAACGGCACGAAGCCTTCCAGCAGGCATGGCACGCTGCCCAGCTCGGCGAAGGTACCCACCACGTCTTCTGGCGTGCGCAGCACCTTCTGGCCCTTGCCGTCGTAACCCAGGGTGCGGGTTTTCAGCACGGCCGGCAGGCCGATGCTGGCCACTGCGGCGTCCAGATCGGACTGCGAGAGGATGTCGGCGAAGGCCGGGGTGGGGATGCCCAGGTCGCGGAACATGCTCTTTTCGAACAGGCGGTCACGGGCGATGCGCAGCGATTCGGCGCTGGGATATACCGGCACGAACTGCGAGAGGAAGGCCACGGTCTCGGCCGGGACGCTTTCGAACTCGAAGGTGACCAGGTCGACTTCGTCGGCCAGCTGACGCAGGTGGTCCTGATCGCCGTAGTCGGCACGCAGGTGCTCGCCCAGGGGCGCAGCGCAGGCGTCCGGTGCCGGGTCGAGGAAGGCGAAGTTCATGCCCAGCGGGGTACCCGCCAGGGCCAGCATGCGGCCCAGCTGGCCGCCACCGATTACACCGATCTTCATGGGTTGAGCCTCAAGCCTGGCGCGGGTCTGGGTTGTCCAGCACAGTGTCGGTCTGTTCCGTGCGGAACTGCTTCAACGCCGCGTGGTACTGCGGGTACTTGGCGCCCAGAATGCTGGCCGACAACAGGGCAGCGTTGACCGCACCGGCACGGCCGATGGCCAGGGTGGCAACCGGTACACCGGCAGGCATCTGCACGATCGACAGCAGCGAATCGACGCCCGACAGCATCGACGACTGCACCGGCACGCCCAGCACCGGCAGGTGGGTCTTGGCGGCGCACATGCCTGGCAGGTGGGCTGCGCCACCGGCACCGGCGATGATCACCTCGATGCCACGGCCCTCAGCCTCCTCGGCATACTGGAACAGCAGATCCGGGGTGCGGTGGGCGGAAACCACCTTCACTTCGTAGGGAATGCCGAGTTTTTCCAGCATATCGGCGGTGTGGCTAAGGGTGGACCAATCGGACTTGGAGCCCATGATCACGCCAACCAGTGCACTCATCGTCGAGCCTCTCCTGCAAGCGCCTTCTGGCGCGCTAAAAGCAACAAGCCACGCAGGTGGGCCGGCGTGGCTTGTCATACGGATTCTGAATCGACCAGGTCGGCCGAAGGCGCGGGATTGTAACGTATTTAAAGGCTGGCCGCCCACCCCTACAAGCACATGCCGGATCAAAGGGCAAGCTGTCTCGTGGGACAACTTTTTCCTGCTGCCTCGGGGTCGACGAGTGCTGCACGCTCGCAGCCCTTAACTCGCGCACTTTGGTACGTCTACATGAAAACTCCATGCTTTTTCGCACTTTCGTTTGGCCTGGTACTCAGCTTGCAATTGCCAAGTGCTTCGGCGGCCCACTCGCTCACCGTCACCGTCTATGTGCACGACGACCTGGCCGATATGCACGACGGGCAATTGAACGAAGACTTCTTCCAGCATTGGCTGAACGAAATGCGCCGTTTCAGCCAACATCCCATCGAAGTGATATTTCAACGCAATGTAAAACACATAACCGATATTGCTTATGCAGGAATGCCGTCCGAAAAGCTCCTGGAAGCTTTCAGCCAGCAGGTGTATGCACAACAGCGACACCGGCTCTACTCACTCATGGACAAACATCTCCTGCTCACTCGCAACAGCTACGATCATAGCGGCCTGAACTACAACGCCGGCTTGGCCTATTTCAAGCAGAAAACGGCCATTGCCTCTGTGGCCGCATACGGTGCTGCCGCTCATGAAATTGGCCATCTGCTAGGCGCCACGCATGAAGACGCCGAACTGAAGTTCAATGGCTGGGTGTGCGAAACGTACACGCACCCCCGTGTACCGGCACGATCCAACTGCTACCGCTACAGCGACAGGAATCGTGCAAATATCACTGATTACCTGACATACAACTCAAATTGACGCTTCACCTTGTGCGCCAGACGACTCCAGCTTGCGCCATAGCAAGCGGACGTTAGCCTTACGCACCAAAGCACAGCGGTACAGGCGGATTTCCAGCGGCACATGCCATTGGCTACCGCCGCAGATCGCCAGTTCACCGCGTTCGAGCTCGCCACGCATCGACAGGCGCGGCACCCAAGCGATGCCCATGCCCTCCAGGGCCATGCTCTTGAGGCTGTCGGCCATGGCGGTTTCGTAGACGGTGGTATAACGCAGGTTGCGCTGGCGCAACAGCAAGTTGACCGAGCGGCCGAGGAATGCGCCGGCGGTGTAGGCTAGCAACGGCACACTGCCCTCGCCCTCCAGGTCGAACAACGGCTTGCCATCGGCATCCACGGCGCACACCGGCAGCATTTCAGTGGTGCCCATGTGCAGCGACGGGAAGATCTCGGCATCCATCTGCAAGGCCGCGTCCGGGTCATAGAACGCCAGCATCAGGTCGCAGCCGCCTTCGCGCAGTGCATGCACAGCATCTCCGACGTTAGTCGCAACCAGGCGGGTGGCGATGTTCAAACCGTCGTTGCGCAGCTGGGCCACCCAACGGGGGAAGAAACCCGACGCCAAGGAGTGTGCCGCAGCTACCTGCACCACTTCGCCCTGCCCGCCTTCCAAGTGATGCAAATGGCGGAGAATTTCGCTCAACTGGTCGACAACAGTACGCGCTGTGACGAGAAATAGCTGACCTGCCTCGGTCAGCTCGATGGGTGTGCGAGAGCGGTTCACCAGTTGCAGGCCTAACGCCGCCTCAAGGCTGCGAATGCGCCGGCTGAAGGCCGGTTGGGTCACGAAACGCCGCTCTGCGGCCTGGGAAAAACTGCGGGTAGCGGCCAGAGCACTGAAGTCTTCCAGCCATTTGCTTTCAAGGTTCACGAAGCACATCTCCCGGCGCGCACCAAAATGGAACACGCTCGAATATCAATTGGCGTCACATGAAACACTATGCCGTTTGTGCATAGGTTAGCGTGCAATAGCATTGGCCGCAAAAACACCTTCAGGCCTAGGATTGGCGCCATTCCGGCATGTGCCGGGTCAAAATCGAGATGATATACATCATGTCCTCTGCTGCATCGTTCCGCGTCGAAAAAGACTTGTTGGGTACCCTTGAAGTTCCTGCAGATGCCTACTACGGCATCCAGACCCTGCGCGCTGCCAACAACTTCCACCTCTCCGGTGTTCCGCTGTCGCACTACCCGAAGCTGGTCGTGGCCCTGGCCATGGTCAAGCAGGCCGCTGCCGACGCCAACCGTGAGCTGGGTCACCTGAGCGATGCCAAGCACGCTGCCATTTCCGCAGCCTGCGCCCGCCTGATCAAAGGCGATTTCCACGACCAGTTCGTGGTAGACATGATCCAGGGCGGTGCTGGTACTTCTACCAACATGAACGCCAACGAAGTCATTGCCAACGTTGCGCTGGAGGCCATGGGCCACCAGAAGGGTGAGTACCAGTACCTGCACCCTAACAACGACGTGAACATGGCGCAGTCGACCAACGACGCCTACCCGACCGCAATCCGCCTGGGCCTGTTGCTGGGTCACGACGCGCTGCTGGCCAGCCTTGATAGCCTGATCCAGGCCTTCGCTGCCAAGGGTAAAGAATTCGACCACGTACTGAAGATGGGCCGTACCCAGCTGCAGGACGCCGTACCGATGACCCTGGGCCAGGAATTCCGCGCCTTCGCCACCACCATGACTGAAGACCTGCAGCGCCTGCGCTCGCTGGCTCCGGAACTGCTGACCGAAATCAACCTGGGCGGTACCGCCATCGGTACTGGCATCAACGCCGACCCTGGCTACCAGGCCTTGGCCGTACAGCGCCTGGCCACCATCAGCGGCCACCCGCTGGTACCGGCTGCCGACCTGATCGAAGCCACCTCCGACATGGGCGCCTTCGTGCTGTTCTCCGGCATGCTCAAGCGCACCGCGGTCAAGCTGTCGAAGATCTGCAACGACCTGCGCCTGCTGTCCAGCGGCCCGCGCACCGGCATCAACGAGATCAACCTGCCAGCGCGTCAGCCAGGCAGCTCGATCATGCCAGGCAAGGTCAACCCGGTTATTCCAGAAGCTGTGAACCAAGTGGCCTTCGCCATCATGGGCAACGACCTGGCCCTGACCGTCGCCGCCGAAGGTGGCCAGCTGCAGCTGAACGTAATGGAGCCGCTGATCGCCTACAAGATCTTCGACTCGATCCGCCTGCTGCAACGCGCCATGGACATGCTGCGCGAGCACTGCATCGTCGGCATCACCGCCAACGAACAGCGCTGCCGTGAACTGGTCGAGCACTCGATCGGCCTGGTTACCGCACTGAACCCGTACATCGGCTACGAGAACGCCACCCGTATCGCCCGCGTTGCCCTGGAAAGCGGCCGCGGCGTACTGGAACTGGTGCGCGAAGAGAAGCTGCTGGACGACGCGATGCTCGACGACATCCTGCGTCCGGAAAACATGATCGCTCCACGTCTGGTTCCGCTGAAGGCGTAATCAGGCCGCTGTAAACAGTCTCACCAGGTCGAGGGACTAGACACCTCTCAACCTTTCCAAGGCCCGAGCGCTTGCTTCGGGCCTTTTTTTTGCCTGAAGGTTTTAGAGGGCGCTTTGCAGGCCTTTGCGACACCCGGCGCGCCGGCAGGGTATGTGGTTTGCCTGCAGCCTCGGATATCGGCACACAACTTGCTCCATAATGCGTCCCAGTCCAACGGGATTACCCAGCATGCTGCACAGCCACCTGACCACCCTCAACGCAGTTTCGCTGATCCTCAACGTCTTCCAGGCAGACGGTTGCGAGGCGTCGGCGTTGCTGGCCGGCAGCGGCATTGGCCCGGCAGACCTGGGGCATGCCGATGCGCGCATCACCACCCAGCAGGAGCTGCAGGTTTGCGCCAATGCTGTGGCCCGGCGCGAGGACATTGGCCTGGAACTGGGCCAGCGCATGCGCGTGTCGTGCTACGGCATGCTCGGTTACGCGCTGCTCTCCAGTGCCACTTTGGGTGACGCCCTACGCCTGGCGCTGCAGTATCCGGCACTGCTGGGAACAGTCTTCAAGCTGCGCTTGCTCGACGACGGCCAACGTGTCTGGTTCAGCGCCAGCGATTACCAGGACAGCCCGGCGCTGAGCGCTTTCAACGCCGAGTTCTGCCTGGTGTCGCTGAAAGTCATCTGTGACGACCTGCTTGGCCGCCCGTTGCCGCTGCTTGGCGCACGCTTCGAACACCCTCGCCCTGGTTACCACGCGCTCTATGCCGGAGCGTTTCAATGCCCGATCGGTTTCGCCGCCGAGGACAATGCCTTTGCCTTCGAACGGCGATGGCTGGATATGCCGCTGCCGCTGGCCGACCCGATTACTCACAAAGCCATGAGCGAGCGCTGCCGGCGCCTGAACCTTGAATTCACCGGTCGCCAGGCATGGCTGGGACGGATTCGCCAGCTGCTGGCGCAGCAACTGGACGCAGCGCCCGGGCTGGAAGGGCTTGCGCGGCAGATGAACTGCTCTTCGCGCACCCTGCGCCGGCATTTGCAGGCGCTGGGCAGCAGTTATCAACAGCTGCTGGACGAGCTGAGGTTCGAGCGGGCCAAGCAGTTGCTGGCCGATGAACAGATGCCGATCTACCGGATTGCGGAGACTTTGGGGTTCAGTGAGACGGCCAGTTTTCGGCATGCCTTCCAGCGCTGGAGTGGCGTGGCGCCCAGCCATTTTCGTGGTTGACCTGTTCTGGCCTCTTCGCGGGTAAACCCGCTCCAACAGGGGTGTCACAACCCCTGACGCCCTGGTGGCCATTGTAGGAGCGGGTTCACCCGCGAAAGGGCCGGGCCTGCCTGCCAATGTCCAAAGGCTGTTCACCGTCGCCGCCACTACCTTACCCGCGAAAAGGCCGGATAGGTCACCACCCATCCGCCCAAAGACCTTGGCCATATCGATCCCCTTTTGGCCGTTTGCGTCGTTCTCCCCTGCTGATCAGCCCATGACAATGGACCCACGCCAGTCCCACCGGAGAACAACAATGCTGACGATCTATTCCGATGACCACCGCCTGCACCACGGCCGCTGCGAGCTGATCGATGGCAAGCTGATGCCCTGTTTCGAAATGCCTTCGCGCGCCGACCATGTGCTCGACCAGGTGAAAAAACGCAACCTTGGCGACATCCAGGGCCCGACCGACTTCGGCCGTGCGCCGTTGCTGCGCATTCACAGCGCCGATTACCTGGATTTCTTCGAAGGCGCCTGGGCCCGCTGGGCTGCACTGGGCCACGAGGGTGACCTGCTGCCCTTCACCTGGCCGGCCCGCACACTGCGCCAGGTCAAGCCGACCGGCCTGCATGGCGAACTGGGTTACTACAGTTTCGATGCCGGCGCCCCCATCACCGCGGGTACCTGGCAGGCGGCCTACAGTGCTGCGCAAGTTGCCCTGACCGCCCAGGCAGCGATTCAGCAAGGCGCCCATGCCGCGTTCGCCCTGTGCCGTCCGCCAGGGCACCACGCTGCCGGCGAAGTGATGGGCGGCTACTGCTATCTGAATAATGCCGCCATCGCCGCCCAGGCCTTCCTCGACCAAGGCCGACGCAAGGTCGCCATCCTTGACGTCGACTACCACCACGGCAACGGTACGCAGGACATCTTCTACAACCGCGACGACGTGCTCTTCGCCTCGATCCACGGCGACCCGCAGGACGAATTCCCGTTCTTCCTCGGCTATGCCGATGAAACCGGCGAAGGCGCAGGCCAGGGCTACAACATCAACTACCCCTTGCCCGCCGGTAGCGACTGGGCCGCCTGGAGCGCAGCCCTGGAGGATGCCTGCAAGCGCATCGCCAGCTATGACGCCGACGTGCTGGTCATCTCCCTGGGTGTGGACACCTTCAAGGATGACCCCATCTCGCAGTTCAAGCTGGACAGCCCGGACTACCTGGAAATGGGCAAGCGCATCGGCCAACTCGGCAAGCCGACCCTGTTCGTGATGGAAGGCGGCTACGCTGTGGAAGAAATCGGCATCAACGCGGTCAATGTGCTGGAAGGCTTCCAGCGCGCCCAGTCAGGAGCCCGATAATGGTCCGACTCAAACGTCTGCTCGCCCCATTCATCGCTGCCACCCTGTTCGCAGGCGCCCTGCATGCGCAAGCCGAGCAGCGCACCCTGCGTGTATATAACTGGTTCGATTACATCACCCCGCAGACCTTGACTGCCTTCCAGAAGGACAGCGGCGTGAAGCTGGTGTACGACATCTTCGACACCAACGAGGCGCTGGAAGCCAAGCTGCTGACCGGCAACTCCGGCTATGACGTGGTAGTACCGTCCAACGTGTTCCTCGCCAAGCAGATCGAAGCAGGGGTGTTCCAGCCGCTGGATCGCAGCAAGCTGCCGAACTGGCAACACCTGGACCCGGCACTGATGAAGCTGATCGAAGCTAACGACCCGGGCAACAAGTTTGCCGTGCCGTATATGTACGGCACCGTGCTGATCGGCTTCAACCCGGCCAAGGTCAAGGCTGCACTCGGCGACAACGCGCCGGTGGACAGCTGGGACCTGATCTTCAAGGAAGAGAACATCGCCAAGCTCAAGCAGTGCGGCGTGGCCCTGCTCGACTCGCCGTCGGAGATTCTACCGCTGGCGCTGCAGTACCTGGGCTTGCCGCCGAACAGCGACAAACCGGCGGACTACAAGAAGGCCGAGGAACTGATGCTGAAGATTCGTCCGCATATCACCTACTTCCACTCCTCGAAGTACATGGCAGACATCGCCAATGGCGACATCTGTGTGGCAGTGGGCTACAGCGGCAGCTTCTCGCAGGCAGCCAACCGCGCCCGTGAGGCGAACAACGGCGTGGTGGTGGACATGCGCCTGCCCAAGGAAGGCGCACCGATCTGGTTCGACATGCTGGCGATTCCAAAGGGCGCTGCGAACCCGGAGGATGCGCATACGTTCATCAATTACCTGCTGCGGCCAGAGGTGATTGCGCCGATCAGCGACTTCGTGGGGTATCCGAACCCGAACAAGGATGCGACCGACAAGGTGAATCCGACGATTCGCAACAACCCCAACCTGTATCCGACGGCAGAGGCGATGGCCAAGCTGTATACCCTCAAGCCTTTGACGCGAAATGCCGAACGGGCCAGGACCCGCGCCTGGACGCGGATAAAGTCCGGTACGTGATGTTGAACCGGGGGCTGCTTTGCAGCCCCCCTTCATTTTCTCCAGACTTTGCGTAATTTCATCAAGGCTTCGGCTATCTCGCCCTCCGGCACCGCCGCGAAGCCCAGCACCAGACCCGCCCGCTTATCCACAGGCACCTCGCAGTCCGCCAACCAGAAATTGCTCAGTGGCGTCACTTCCACTCCCACCGCCTCAGCCTTGGCCACCAACTCCTGCTCCCGAGCAAAGTTATCCACATCGACCTTCACATGCAGCCCAGCCGCCACTTCCGGCATTGCACCCAACCCCGGAATATCCACAGGCCAACCGGCCTTGAGCACATCGCGCCGCTTCAATGCCGCCTTGCGCATACGGCGGATATGCCGCTGAAAATGTCCACGGGCCATGAACTCGGCCATCACGCACTGGCTGCTGACCTCCGAATGCCGCACCGCTATAGCTCTGCCCTGGCTGAAGGCCTGCACCAGTTTCGACGGAAGCACCAGGTAGCCTAGACGCAACGCCGGGAAGGCGATCTTGCCGAAGGTGCCGACATACAGCACCCGCCCGTGCCGGTCGAGCGATGCCAGCGGGGCCAGCGGCGCACCGCTGTAGCGATATTCGCCGTCGTAGTCGTCCTCGATGATCCAGCCGTCACTGCGTTCAGCCCAGGCAAGCAATGCCAGGCGACGTGCAAGGCTCATGGTCACCCCTGTCGGGTATTGGTGTGCAGGCGTGACATAGGTCAGTCGGCAATCGGTCAACTGTTCCAGCCGGCCGCAGTCCAGCCCGTCTTCATCCACAGGCACGCCACACACCCGGCCGCCCGCTAGCGTGAAGGCATGAGCGGCCGCCCGATAGCCTGGGTTTTCCACAGCCACACCGTCGCCCGGTTGCAGCAGCAGCTGTGCACAAAGGCTGATGGCCTGCTGCGCACCGCTTGTGATCACAATTTGTTCAGCCGTACAGCTCAGCCCCCGCGAGCGGCGTAGATAGGCCGCTATCAGATCGCGCAAAGCCGGCTCGCCAGCGGGGTCACCATAGCCCAGTTGTGCAGGCGATGGGTTGCGCCAGAAACCCGCCTGTAGCTTGGCCCAGACGTCAAACGGGAACAGGTCGAATGCTGGAATACCAACGCGAAAAGCACGCGGCGCACCGCTTCTGGGCGGTGGCAAATGGTTGTTTTTCAGGCGCTGCAGAGGCGCGCTGATAAGCCTCCCGCTGGATAAATCCTCAGTATTTTCTTCACGAAATGTGGATAAACCTGTTGATAAGCCCAGGGATAACCCTGTGGATACTTGTGTGGACAGTTTTGGCAGCCGGCTAACGTAGGTGCCATCACCGACCCTGCTTTCGATGAAGCCCTCGGCATACAGTTGATCGTACGCGCGCACCACGCTGTTGCGTGAAAGAGCCAACATGGCAGCCAAGTCGCGCGTAGCCGGCAGACGAGTACCACTGCTCAGGCGCCCATCCAGTACCCGCGCTCGCAACGCCTGATATAGCTGCTGGCTAAGCCCGCGGCTGCGATCCAGGGCGATCCCGGCAGGGTCGAAAGGCAGTATGAGGGGCGACTCGCGCATGATATTGGACCTATGAAAACAGGCATTAATGGATCTTACCCAGAACCAATAGCCTGCCTAGGATGGAACCATTCGACAAGGATCCCGCCATGTACAACAGTAAGCCGCACCAGGAACACGACCTCACCCGCTTGCACCAGCACATGCTAGACACCCGCCTGGCCGTTCTGGTCAGCCAGGGCGAACAGGGCCTTCTGGCCACGCACCTGCCGGTGCTGGTCGATACCGCCGAGGGCGATTTCGGCACCGTGTATGCCCACCTGGCCCGGGCCAACCGCCAATGGCAAGACCTGCAGCACGGCGGCGAAGCACTGCTGGTATTCCCCGGCGCCGATGCCTATGTCAGCCCCGGCTATTACCCAAGCAAGGCCGAAAACCCCAAGGTGGTGCCAACCTGGAACTACCTGGCGGTGCACGCTTATGGCCCGGCCGAAGTTATCCATGAGGCCGAGCCGCTACTGGCTATCGTAAGCCGCCTGACCGACCGCCACGAACAGGGTCGCAGCGAACCATGGAAAGTCACCGACGCCCCTGCCGACTACATCGAGGGCATGCTCCGCGCCATCGTCGGCATCCGCCTGCCCATCGCGCGCCTGCAAGGTGCGCGCAAGCTCAGCCAGAACCGCTCCGGGCAAGACATCGCTGGTGTGCGCGAAGGCCTGAGCGCCAGCCCCGATCAACTGGACAATCAACTCGCGGCGCACATGCGCCAACTCTGAAGGAATAGCCCATGCCCAACCTTACCCTGCGCCCTGTCACGGCCCAAGATCACGCAGCCTGGCACGCCCTGTGGCAGGCCTACCTGCACTTCTACGAGACCGAGTTGGCCGATGCCGTCAGCCTGAGCACCTGGCAACGCCTGCTCGACCCCAGCGAGCCAACCCATTCGGCACTGGCCTGGGTCGACGGCAAGGCGGTGGGGATGGTCAACTTCATCTACCATCGTTCCAACTGGAGTATCGAGAATTCCTGCTACCTGCAGGACCTGTATGTGGACAGCACGCAACGTGGCCTGGGCATTGGTCGACAGTTGATCGAGCACGTCTACACCACTGCCAAGGCCGACAACTGCATCAAGGTGCACTGGCTGACCCACGAAACCAACGCCACCGCCATCAGCCTGTACCAGCAGGTTGCCGAGCGCTCGGGCTTCATCCAATTCCGCAAAGGCTTGTAGGCCGCACATGACAGACGCATTGAACTGGAAACCCGCCGCAACCCCCAAGGCCGAGCCCATTGAAGGCCGCTTCATCCGCCTGGAGAAGCTCGATCCAGGGCGCCATGGCGAAGACCTCTGGGAGGCACTGCAGGGGCCGGCCTCCGATCCGGTGCTGTGGGACTACCTGCCCTACGGCCCGTTCGCCGAACGCGTCGCCTTCGACCGCTGGCTGGAAGGCAACACTGCTGGCCGCGACCCGCTTTTCTACACCGTCATCGACCGCGCCAGTGGCCAGGCCCAAGGCATCCTCAGCCTGATGTCGATCGTGCCTGAACACGGCCGGATCGAGATCGGCCACATTGCCTTCGGTGCCGCCATGCAGCGCACGCCCAAGGGTACCGAGGCGGTGTACCTGCTGGGCAAGCTGGGCTTCGCGCTGGGTAATCGACGGCTGGAGTGGAAGTGCAATAACGCCAACGCCCGCTCCAAACGTGCGGCGGAGCGATTCGGCTTCGTCTACGAAGGGGTGTTCCGCAAGCACCTGGTGGTGAAGGACCATAACCGCGATACGGCGTGGTATTCGATTACCGATGATGAATGGCCGGCGGTGGCTGCCGGGTTTGAGCGGTGGTTGAGTGAAGAGAACCAGCAGCCAGGTGGCCAGGTGGAAAGCCTTGAGATGTGCCGCAAAGGTTGAGCGGTGTGCTGAATCAGCTCTCCTACAAGGGATGCGCGTTGTGAGGTGCGGGTGAGTCCGGCACAAAAAAAGGGGAGCATCCGCTCCCCAGAGGTTAACCACTTGTAGATGAGGGCTTAAATCAGCCCTCGATCTCGATGAGGATCTCACCCGGCGTCACGCGATCACCCTTGGCCACATGGATGGCCACGACCTTACCGGCGATGGCCGCCTGCACTTCGGTTTCCATCTTCATGGCTTCGGTGATCAGGACCGCCTGGCCGGCCTTGACCATGTCACCTTCCTTGACCAGCACATCAACGATGTTCCCTGGCATGGTGGTGCTCACGTGGCCAGGGTCGGTCGCTTGCTTGCGCTTGCTGCCGCCACCGCTGACGAACTCGTTGAGTGGCTCGAATACCACTTCCTCCGGCATGCCGTCGATCGACAGATAGAAGTGACGCTTGCCTTCGGCCTTAACGCCCACACCGGTGATGTCGACGCGGTAGGTTTCGCCGTGTACGTCAATGACGAACTCGGTCGGCACGCCTTCACCGCCTGGGGCAGCCACGGCACCGGCTTCCGGAATCGGCAGCAGAACTTCAGGCGTCAAGGTGCCAGCTTCGCGTTCTTCGAGGAACTTGCGGCCAATGTCCGGGAACATGGCGTAGGTCAGCACGTCTTCTTCGCAACGGGCCAGGGCACCGATGTCGCTACGCAACTTGGCCATTTCCGGCTTCAGCAGGTCAGCCGGGCGCACATCGATCACTTCTTCACTGCCGATAGCCTGGCGACGCAGTTGCTCGTTGACCACACCTGGGGCCTTGCCATAACCACCTTGCAGGTACAGCTTCACCTCATTGGTGATGGTTTTGTAGCGCTCACCCGCCAGCACGTTGAAGAACGCCTGGGTGCCGACGATCTGCGAGGTCGGGGTGACCAGCGGCGGGAAGCCGAGGTCTTCACGCACACGCGGGATTTCGGCCAGCACTTCGTTCATGCGGTTGAGGGCGCCCTGCTCCTTGAGCTGGTTGGCCAGGTTGGAAATCATGCCGCCCGGTACCTGGTTGACCTGCACCCGGGTGTCTACCGCGGTGAACTCGCTTTCGAACTGGTGGTACTTCTTGCGCACGGCGTAGAAGTACAAGCCGATCTCTTGCAGAAGCTCCAGGTCCAGGCCGGTGTCGAACTCGCTGCCCTTGAGTGCAGCAACCATCGACTCGGTACCCGGATGGCTGGTGCCCCAGGCGAAGCTGGAGATGGCGGTGTCGATGTGGTCCGCGCCATTTTCCACAGCCTTGAGCTGGCACATGGCTGCCAGGCCGGCGGTATCGTGGGAGTGAATGAACACCGGCAGCGACTGTTCTGCCTTCAGCGCCTTGACCAGCTCGCCAGTGGCGAACGGGGTCAGCAGGCCGGCCATGTCCTTGATCGCCACCGAGTCGCAACCCATGGCTTCCATCTGCTTGGCCTGGTTCACGAAGGCTTCGATGGTGTGTACCGGGCTGGTGGTGTAAGCGATGGTGCCCTGGGCGTGCTTGCCGGCGGCCTTGACCGCTTCGATGGCCACGCGCAGGTTACGCACGTCGTTCATGGCGTCGAAAATGCGGAACACATCGATGCCGTTGACCGCCGCCTTGGCGACGAAGGCCTTGACCACGTCGTCGCTGTAATGACGGTAGCCCAACAGGTTCTGGCCGCGCAGCAGCATTTGCAGGCGGGTGTTTGGCAGCGCTGCGCGCAGCTTGCGCAGGCGCTCCCACGGGTCTTCCTTGAGGAAGCGCACGCAGGCGTCGAAGGTTGCACCACCCCAGACTTCCAGCGACCAGTAGCCAACCTTGTCGAGCTTGTCGCAGATCGGCAGCATGTCTTCGGTACGCATGCGGGTAGCCAGCAGGGACTGGTGAGCGTCGCGCAGGATCGTGTCGGTTACGTGAATTTTCTTGGACATTATAGGGTTCCTCACAGGCCTGCGTGGGCGGCGATGGCGGCGGCGATGGCCAGGGCCAGCTCTTCGGGTTTGCGCTTGATCGAGTAGTTGGTCAATTCAGGGTGGCTTTCGACAAAGCTGGTATTGAACTGGCCGCTACGGAATTCCGGATTGCGCAGGATTTCCTGGTAGTACGCGGCGGTGGTCTTCACCCCTTGCACGCGCATGTCGTCCAGGGCCCGCAGGCCGCGGTCCATGGCTTCTTCCCAGGTCAACGCCCACACCACCAGTTTCAGGCACATGGAGTCGTAGAACGGTGGAATGGTATAGCCGGTGTAGATCGCCGTGTCGGTGCGCACGCCCGGGCCGCCGGGGGCGTAGTAACGGGTGATCTTGCCGAAGCTGGGCAGGAAGTTGTTTTTCGGGTCTTCAGCATTGATACGGAACTGCAGGGCGTAGCCGCGGTGCTGAATGTCTTCCTGCTTGACCGACAGTGGCAGCCCCGAGGCGATGCGGATCTGCTCACGAACGATGTCGATACCGGTGATTTCCTCGGTAATGGTGTGTTCCACCTGCACCCGGGTGTTCATTTCCATGAAGTACACTTCGCCATCGGCGAGCAGGAACTCCACGGTACCGGCGTTCTCGTAATTCACCGCTTTGGCCGCACGCACCGCCAGGTCGCCGATGTAGGCGCGCTGCTCAGGAGTGAGCTGTGGGCTGGGGGCAATTTCGATGAGCTTCTGGTTACGGCGCTGGATAGAGCAGTCGCGCTCGAACAGGTGCACTACGTTACCGAAGCTGTCACCGAGAATTTGCGCCTCGATGTGCTTAGGGTTGACGATGCATTTCTCCAGGAACACTTCGGCCGAACCGAATGCCTTGGTCGCCTCGGAAATGACCCGTGGGAAGTTCTGTTCCAGTTCTTCGCGGCTATTGCAACGGCGAATACCACGGCCGCCACCACCGGAGGTGGCCTTGAGCATCACCGGATAACCGATGCGATCACCTTCGCTCAGGGCTTCATGAATATCGGCAACGTTGCCTTCGGTGCCCGGGGTTACCGGCACACCGGCGGCGATCATGGTGCGGCGCGCTTCGGTCTTGTCGCCCATACGGCGAATCACGTCGGCGGCCGGGCCGATGAACTTGATCCCGCGCTCGGCGCAAATTTCTGCCAGTTCAGCGTTTTCCGAAAGGAAACCATAGCCTGGGTGCAGGGCATCACAGCCGGTTTCCACAGCCAGGTTCACCAGCTTGCGCGGGTTGAGGTAACCGGCCAGCGGCTCGGCACCGATGCTGTGTGCTTCGTCAGCGCGCTTGACGTGCAAGGCATGCCGGTCGGCGTCGGAAAAGATCGCTACCGAGCGAATGCCCATCTCGGCGCAAGCACGCACGATCCGAACTGCGATTTCACCTCGGTTGGCGATCAGGATTTTTTTTATCACTGGAGTCTTCCCAAAGCCGTAGGAACAGTCGAGCCGGTTCTACCGGTCGGCGCGTGACCAGACGTTGCTGGCCAGTCGCGTATTCACCCTAGCGCTGTAGGTCGATAAACAAAAATCAATATTTGTTAGAGGCTGTATTAGCAAAAGCTTATAGTTGGGTAACAAGGTGTTGCCGAAGAGCTGATTAAAATGCGTAAGTCCTTGATGCGTATGACATTGCGTCAACTCCAGATCTTCAATGAGGTGTGCGATTTGCGGTCGTACAGCCGTGCTGCGGAGGAGATGGCGCTGACGCAACCCGCCGTTAGTCTACAGATCCGCCAGCTTGAAGAGCTGATCGGCCAGCCATTGTTCGAGTACGTGGGCAAGAAGCTCTACCTGACCGAGGCGGCCGAGGCCCTGCAGCGCGCCAGCCACGATATCTTCGGGCGCCTGGAGAGCCTGGACATGCAGCTGTCGGACATGCAGGGCTCACTGCAAGGTCAGTTGAAACTGGCGATCGAGTCCAGTGCCAAGTACTTCGTGCCACACTTGTTCGCCGCCTTCAAGCAGCGTCACCCGGAAGTCAACCTGACCCTGACGGTAGTCAACCGTGCCCAAGCCATCCGCCGCCTTTCGGATAACCGCGACGACCTGATCATCATGTCGATGGTGCCGCAAGACATGGGCCTGGAGTTTCTGCCGTTCCTCAACAACCCGATCGTTGCGGTTGCGCCGCCACAGCACCCGCTGTGCAAGCTGGAGCAGTTGCGCATGCAGGACCTGGAGCCACATACCCTGCTGGTCCGCGAGCAAGGTTCGGGAACACGCAAGGCGTGCGAAGAGTACTTCAAGGACAAGCGCGTGCATTTCGCCCAGACGCTTGAAGTAGCCTCGGCCGATGCCCAGCGCGAATGCGTGATCGCCGGGCTGGGGATCGCCCTGTTGACCCGTCACGCAGTCAACCTGGAATTGGCTACCGGGATGCTGAAGGAATTACCGGTCGAGGAGCTACCGCTGTACCGTAGCTGGTGCGTGGTGCAGGCCAAGGCCAAGCGGCAGTCGCCGGTGGCCTTGGCGTTTCTTGCATTCATACGCGGCGAACGTGCTCTTATCAGCGCGCTTGTTGAACGTTTTTCGGGGAAGTTGCCGCCGACGACTGCCATACAGTGAGTGCTTGCAGCTCGGGGTAGTCCGCCAGGTCGCGGAGCAATTGACGTTGGTCGCAATAGCTCTCGATCGCGCGGCGGTATTCCATACGGCGCTGATCCTTTTCCTGCTGCTTGCGAGCCTTGGCGTTGGGTTGGTACGTACCGTCGAAGTCACGAGCCATTGCCTGTCTCCCAGATAGTATGCGGGAGTTTCAGACTGGCCTTGATGGTTTACCGTTTGGCGGTGTAATGGTGACAGAATCGTGAATTTTCACTGCCTGTACCGGCCTCTTCGCGGGCTTGCCCCGCTCACACGGGAATTGCACCGATTTATAGAGGTGCACAGTACCTGTGGGAGCGGGCAAGCCCGCGAAGACGCCAGTACAGGTTGAATTCAGTCGTCGGTAGCCTTGATCGACTTGGGCGACAGACGCAAGCTGCGCAAGCTGCGTTTCACGCTCTTCAGGTGGTTGACCAGGCTAGGCCCGCGCGCCATGGCAACGCCCATCGCCAGCACGTCGATCACCACCAGGTGGGCAATACGCGAGGTCAGTGGGGTGTAGATCTCGGTGTCTTCATGCACGTCGATCGCCAGGTTGACCGTCGATAGCTCGGCCAGCGGCGTCTGGCTGGGGCACAGGGTAATCAGGTTGGCGCCGCTCTCACGCACCAGGTTGGCAGTGATCAGCAGGTCCTTGGAACGGCCCGACTGGGAAATACACACCGCCACATCGCCCGGTTTCAGGGTAACGGCCGACATCGCTTGCATGTGCGGGTCGGAATACGCTGCCGCGCTGAGCAGCAGGCGGAAGAACTTGTGCTGGGCATCGGCCGCAACCGCACCGGACGCGCCAAAGCCATAGAACTCTACCCGCTGCGCCTGGGCCATGGCGCTCACGGCTTGTTGCAGCGCCTGCGGATCAAGGTGCTCGCGCACTTCCATCAGGGTGTGCAGGGTGGTGTCGAAAATCTTCAGGCTGTAGTCGGCGACCGAGTCGTCTTCGTGGATGGCGAACTGACCGAAGCTGGCCCCGGCAGCCAGGCTTTGCGCCAGCTTCAGCTTCAGGTCCTGAAAGCCCGAGCAGCCAATGGCCCGGCAGAAACGCACGATGGTCGGCTCACTGATACCCACGCTGTGCGCCAAATCGGCCATGGAGCTGTGCATGACGGCAGCCGGGTCGAGCAGCACGTGGTCGGCCACTTTCAGTTCCGATTTGCGCAGCAAGTGGCGCGATTGGGCGATATGTTGCAACAGATTCACAGGCGGGACTCGGTTATGATCGGCTTGCCGGGTTGTAGCTTTCTTGTAGTTATACTACATGGACGCCAACCCGCCCAGTTAAACGAACGTGGAGAGTGGTGGTTTGACTATTCCTTGCGACATTCTGGTCTTCGGCGGCACCGGTGATCTGGCCCTGCACAAATTGCTTCCGGCGCTCTACCACCTGTTTCGCGAGGCCCGTCTGAACCCTGCCGTGCGGGTCATCGCACTGGCCAGGCGCAATCTGCCACGCATCGACTATCTGAAGCTCGCCGAACGCCATTGTCGGGCACAGATTGCCCGCAGCGACTTCGACGAAGAGGTGTGGCAGCGGTTTTCCGCACGGGTCGACTACTTCCCGATGGATGCCTCACAGAGCGCCGACTTCGGCCGCCTGGCACGCTACCTGGGCGAACCCGGTGGGCTGACGCGCATCTTCTACCTGGCCACCGCTCCCAACCTGTTCGTGCCGATTGCCAACCACCTGCGCATTGCCGGACTGGCCGACACCGAAGCGCGCATCGTGCTGGAAAAACCGATCGGCCATTCGCTGGAATCGGCCACTGCCATCAATGAAGCGATTGGCACGGTGTTCGAAGAAAGACAGGTGTTTCGCATCGACCACTACCTGGGCAAGGAAACCGTGCAGAACCTGATGGCCCTGCGTTTTGCCAATGCCCTGCTGGAGCCGGTGTGGCGCAACAACCAGGTCGACCATGTCCAGATCAGCGTTTGCGAGACACTGGGCGTAGAAAACCGCGGTGCCTACTACGATCGCGCCGGGGCTATTCGCGACATGCTGCAGAACCACCTGCTGCAACTGCTTTGCCTGGTGGCCATGGAGCCACCCGCGCAGTTCGAGGCCGAAGCGGTACGCGACGAAAAGGTGAAAATCCTGCGCGCCCTCAAGCCGATCACCGGCCAGGATGTGCAGGACAAGACGGTACGCGGCCAGTATGGTGCCGGGCGTATCGGCGGCCAGGAAGTGCCGGCCTACTACTTTGAAAAGGACGTCGACAACGACAGCGATACCGAAACTTTCGTGGCCATCGAGGCGCACATCGACAACTGGCGCTGGGCGGGCGTGCCTTTCTATCTGCGCACCGGCAAACGCATGGCGCGGCGCGCTTCGCAGATCGTCATCCAGTTCAAGCCAGTGCCTCACGAACTGTTCAGCGGCGGCCAGGTCAACCAGTTGCTGATACAGCTGCAACCGGACGAACGCATCAGCCTGCGCATGATGACCAAGAGCCCAGGCAAGGGCATGCGCCTGGAACCCGTGGACCTGGACCTTAATCTGGCCCAGGTGTTCAGCCAGACTCGCCGCTGGGAAGCCTACGAGCGTCTGCTGCTGGATGTGCTCGAAGGTGATTCGACACTGTTCATGCGCCGCGATGAAGTGGAAGCAGCCTGGGCCTGGGTAGATCCAATCATCAAGGGCTGTGAAGAGCACTTCCAGGCGCCCCGCCCCTACCCGGCTGGCAGTTTCGGGCCCGAGCAAGCCAACAGCCTGCTCGCCAGGCATGGCAGGCATTGGCATGGCTGAATGACCTGCGCGATGGCGCGATCTTTAATTCGAAACAGGAGCAGAAAAAGTCGAAGGTGCGAAATCCGTCACTTGAAGGCCAGCGCCTGACCATGCCTCAGCCAGCTCGCGCAGGCCGTGACCTGGCCCCGGACCGATGAGCGGGATGCCGCCAGGTGAATATTCATACAGTAGATATTTGCCCCTCACCCGGCATCGCCCTAGAATGGCCCGATGCGCACAGACGACCTCTCTCTCCTGCTGAATTCCCTCAACGATGCCCAACGCCAGGCCGTAGCGGCCACGCTCGGGCGTCAACTGGTGCTTGCCGGCGCCGGTTCCGGTAAAACCCGCGTGCTGGTACACCGCATCGCCTGGCTGATCCAGGTCGAGCAGGCGTCGCCGCACTCGATCCTGTCGGTGACGTTCACCAACAAGGCCGCAGCAGAAATGCGCCAGCGGATCGAGCAACTGCTGGGCATCAACCCGGCAGGCATGTGGGTAGGCACCTTCCACGGCCTGGCCCATCGCCTGTTGCGGGCCCACTGGCAGGAAGCGCGGCTGGTGCAGAACTTCCAGATCCTCGACAGCGACGACCAGCAGCGCCTGATCAAGCGGGTCATGCGCGAGTTGGGCCTGGACGAGCAGAAGTGGCCGGCACGCCAGGCCCAATGGTTCATCAACGGGCAGAAAGACGAAGGCCTGCGCCCGCAGCATATCCAGGCGGGGGGCGACCTGTTCCTGGCGACCATGCGCGAGGTCTATACGGCCTACGAGCAGGCGTGCGAGCGCGCCGGTGTCATCGATTTCTCCGAGCTGCTGCTTCGCGCCCTGGACCTGTGGCGTGACCACCCGGGCCTGCTGGAGCACTATCAGCGACGCTTCCGCCACGTGCTGGTGGACGAGTTCCAGGATACCAACGCCGTGCAGTACGCCTGGTTGCGCCTGCTGGCACGCGGTGGCGACAGCCTGATGGCGGTAGGCGATGACGACCAGTCGATCTACGGCTGGCGCGGCGCCAAGATCGAAAACATTCACCAGTACACCGCCGACTTCCCCGACGCCGAAATGATCCGCCTGGAGCAGAACTACCGCTCCACCGGCGGCATCCTCAAGGCGGCCAACGCGCTGATCGCCAACAACAGCGGGCGTCTGGGCAAGGAACTGTGGACCGACATGGGCGAAGGCGAACCACTGACCCTGTACGCGGCCTACAACGAGCACGACGAAGCGCGCTATGTCGTGGAAACCATCGAGAGCCTGGTCAAGCAGGGCAATGCGCGCAACGAGATCGCCATCCTGTACCGTTCCAACGCCCAGTCGCGCGTGCTGGAAGAGGCCCTGCTGCGCGAGCGCATCCCCTACCGCATCTATGGCGGCCAGCGCTTCTTCGAGCGCGCCGAAATCAAGAATGCCATGGCTTACCTGCGCCTGATCGAAGGGCGTGGCAACGATGCCGCTCTGGAGCGGGTGATCAACGTGCCGCCGCGCGGTATTGGCGAAAAAACCGTCGAAGCCATCCGCGAGCACGCCCGCCACAGCCAGCTGTCCATGTGGGAGGCCATGTGCCAGCTGATCGCTGCCAAGGCCCTGAAAGGCCGCGCCGCCAGTGCCCTGGGGGCCTTTATCGAGCTGATCGAGGGGCTGGCTGCCAAGGTTGTGGACATGCCGCTGCATACCATGACCCAGACCACCATCGAACAGTCCGGCCTGATCACCTATCACCAGGAAGAAAAGGGTGAAAAGGGCCAGGCACGGGTAGAAAACCTTGAGGAACTGGTCAGTGCGGCGCGCAACTTCGAGTCCACCGACGAAGACGCAGACCTTTCCCCGCTCTCGGCCTTCCTTGGCCACGCCTCACTCGAAGCTGGCGATACTCAGGCTGACGAGCATGAAGACAGCATCCAGCTGATGACCCTGCACAGCGCCAAAGGCCTTGAGTTCCCATATGTGTTCCTGGTGGGCATGGAAGAAGGCTTGTTCCCGCACAAGATGAGCCTGGAAGAACCCGGCCGCCTGGAGGAGGAACGACGCCTGGCCTATGTAGGCATCACCCGCGCCATGCGCCAGCTAGTCATGACCTATGCCGAAACACGCCGCCTTTATGGCAGCGAGACTTACAACAAGGTGTCGCGTTTCGTACGTGAAATTCCGGCAGGCCTGGTTCAGGAAGTACGCCTGTCCAACAGCGTCAGCCGCCCGTTCGGCGGGGCCAAGACGGCCACCAACAGCAACCTGTTCGCCAATGCCAGCATTCCGCAGACCGCGTTCAACCTTGGCCAGCGTGTGCAGCATGCGGTATTCGGCGAAGGTGTGATCCTCAACTTCGAGGGTTCTGGCGCTCAGGCGCGGGTGCAGGTGAATTTTGCCGAAGGTAGCAAATGGCTGATGCTGGGGTATGCCAAGCTCGAGGCTGTCTAAAGCCCGCAAGGGTCGGGCCTGCCAACTTTGTAACATTCAAGCAAAAGCTCGAAACACTATGTCGCTGGTCATGTGCCCGGGAACCTGTGCACCATGACGCGCGTGCAATCCACAACAGGGGATATCCCACTTATGCAACGTTTTCTTAGCATCGCACTGGCGCTCTGCGTCGGCCTGACGCTGAGCCTGGACGCCAGCGCCAAGCGTTTCGGCGGCGGCAAGAGCTCGGGCTCCGCGCCTATCCACCAGACCCGCCAGGCTACGCCAACCACGCCTGCTGCCGCGCCGACCGCACCTGGCCGTGCACCGGCTGCCGCCAGCGGTGCTTCGCGCTGGTTGGGCCCACTGGCCGGCCTCGCCGCCGGTGGCCTGCTGGCTTCCATGTTCATGGGCGACGGTTTCGAAGGCTTCCAGATCATGGACTTCCTGATCGTGGCGCTCATCGCCTTCCTCGTGTTCCGCTTCATCGCCGCGCGCCGTCGCCAGCAGCAGCCACAAATGGCCATGCCAGGCCATGCGCCGATGCAGCGTGAGGCTCACGCGCAGCCTGCGCAGCCGTCGATTTTCGGTGGTTCGGCGGCACCTGCTGCCGCAGCCGCACCGGTGATCAACGCGCCGGCCTGGTTCAACGAGCAGAGCTTCCTGGCGGCAGCCCGTAACCACTTCCAGTCGCTGCAGCAGCACTGGGATGCCAATGAAATGGACAAGATCAGCGAGTTCGTTACCCCGCAAATGCTTGAGTTCCTCAAGCGTGAGCGTGCTGAGCTGGGTGATGGCTTCCAGTCTACCTACATCGATAACCTGGAAGTGCAACTGGACGGTGTCGATGACCGCGCCGACCGCACCGACGCTACCCTGACCTTCCGTGGCGTGTCGAAGAATTCGCGCTTCGACCAGGGCGAAGTGTTCAGCGAAAGCTGGCACATGGTTCGCGCCCAAGGCGAGAACCAGCCTTGGCTGGTAGCCGGTATCCGTCAAAACAGCTAATCGCTGCGTGCTAAACACAGAACCCCGGGCTTGCCCGGGGTTTTTGCTTTTGCCAAAGTGGGCTACTAGGGTATAAGGCGCAGCGTTGTCATCTAGGTCAGAGGAAGTGAACCGTGGAAGAAGTGATCGAACAACTCCGTGAAGCGAATGAGCCGGTACCGGTGCCCCTGGAGCTTCCCGACGAAGACCAGCTGGTAGAAATCGAAGAGCAGCTGTTCATCAATATTCCATTCGTGTTCAAAGAGTTTCTGCTGACCGTAAGTGATGTGGTTTACGGCTCCCTTGAGCCAGTTACCGTCACTGATCCGCACTCGCACACCTACCTGCCAGATGTGGCCTCCAACGCTTGGGATGCCGGCGTACCGCGTGACCTGATTCCGCTGTGCCAGGACGGCGACAATTACTATTGCGTGGAAGAAGATGGCACCGTGGTGCTGTGGGATGCCGAAGAGGAAGGTGTCGGCGAAGACAGTTGGGAATCGGTGTGGCACTGGGCGCGAGATGTTTGGCTGGAGAGCTGATCGCTAACGCCCTTATAGATGCGCGATTTGAGGCAGGAAAATGACGTCTTAGCGACTCAAGGTCGTTAAAATCGCCAGGCTTTTTGCGCCTGGCGACATCGCTATAGCCCCATCTCCTCGGGCGGGTGAGATACTTTGCCCGGGGCAGCCCCCCTCAGTGCGAGTTCTCGCGACTGTTCTCCAGCGTCTCCAGCAACGCGATCTGCATGCGCGTGTGCACGCGGATGAGCCAGCGCCACAACAACGCCACCACCACCGCAGCTACCACGGCAATCACCAGCAGCAATTCGCTGGTGGGCAGAATGCTGGCGGACAATGCCGACAGCAGCAGGAAAATCACCAACAGCGACAACAGCGGGATCACTTCGGCGATCACACGGCGCACGCGCTGGGTATGTCGCCCGGCCATTTCCGGCTTCACGCCCATCTCTGCCAGCAGCATCGAGAGTGCCTTTAGCTTGCGGTACGCAGCGATCAGGAATGGCAGTGACAGCAACAAAGCAGCCCCCCATATGACGGCCTTCTGCTGGCTGACATCGCTGACCCACTCACTGAGCCAATTGCCGATACGCCCTGCAAAGTAGCCGCCACTGAAGAAGATGGCGATCACCAGCGCCAGGTTCACCCCGACCTGCAACAGGATACGCCGGATCATCGCCGCCAGCATGGCACTCTCGCCCTGCGGCTGGATGTTGCGTAACCACTCGCCATACAACGACAACACGCGTGCGAGGCGGGCGGGCACCACATTGCCCAGTTTCTGCGACAACGGGTCAGCCGCGCGGATCAGATAGGGTGTCAGCAACGTGGTGATTGCCGATACCGCCACCGCCACCGGGTAAAGGAAGTCGCTGGTCACCTGCAGGGTCATGCCCAGCGCGGCAATGATGAAGGAGAACTCGCCAATCTGCGAAAGCCCCATGCCCACACGCAAAGACGTACGCCCGTCATTGCCGGCAATGAACGCCCCCATGCCGCAAGACAGCATTTTGCCCAGCACCACCGCCAGGGTGATGACAACGATAGGCCAGGCATAGTCGATCAGTACCTGAGGGTCGATCATCAGGCCGATGGCGACGAAGAAGATGGCACTGAACAGGTCGCGTACAGGCTCGATCAGGCGTTCGATCTTCAGCAACTGGCGTGATTCGGCCATGATTGCGCCAATCAGGAAAGCGCCTAGCACCATGCTGTACTCCAGCTTCACAACCAGCAGGCAGAAGCCGAAACACAGGCCCAGAACAGTGATCAGCAACATTTCGTTGCTTTCGAACTTGGCGACATAGGCCAGTAACCGCGGCACCAGCAAAATACCGATGACCAAGGCGACGATCATGAACAGCGACAGCTTGCCGACAGTGGAGAACACTTCGCCCGAGCTGACCGTGCCGCTGACCGCGATGCCCGACAGCAGGGCAATGATACCGATACCCAGAATGTCCTCGACGATCAGCACGCCGAAGATCAGCTGGGCAAAGCGCTCGTTCTTCATCTTCAAGTCGTTGAGCGCCTTGACGATGATGGTGGTGGAGGAAATGGCCAGAATGGCGCCCAGGAACAGTGAATCCATGGTGCTCCAGCCAAACCAGCGGCCAATCTCGAAACCGATCCAGATCATCAGGACGATTTCCAGGAACGCTGCGATGAACGCCGTGGCACCGACCTTGAACAGCTTGCGCAAGCTGAACTCGAGCCCCAGGCAGAACATCAGGAAGATCACCCCCAGTTCGGCGAGGGTCTTGATGGTGTCTTCGTCATGAATCAGGCCGAACGGCGGAGTGTGCGGGCCAATGATGAAGCCGGCGACAATGTAGCCCAGCACCACCGGCTGCTTGAAACGGTGAAAAAGAATGGTGACCACGCCAGCGACCAGCATGATGACTGCCAGGTCCTGGATGAAGCTGATGGCATGCATGGCGTGATACTCCTTTTCTCGTCTTGTGAATGCCTGGGCAGACCGCTCCTCTGCCGAGGCAAACCTGAGCGAGCAGCAAGTACATACTGTATTGAATCCGGGAACACCCATGTTGCATGGGCGTACTCAGGTTAACATCGCACTCCGCCGCAAAAAGCCAGTGCAATATGCAGAAACAGATCGGCTGGAAAAGCGCCGCTGATGGCATGATCAGCGTGACGATGATGCGCCAGCCAACGTCCCGTATCAGCAAGGCACATTCAAAAGAGGGGAACAGCAGTGTCAGCAGATAACGCCCTCCATTCGCCCGATTCAGCGCAACCTCACCGTGAGCACACTATGGAACCTGGAAACGCCCAGCTGAGCATGACCGTCCTGATGACCCCGGACATGGCCAACTTTTCTGGCAACGTACATGGCGGCACCCTGCTCAAGTACCTCGACGAAGTGGCTTATGCATGCGCCAGCCGTTATGCCGGCAGTTATGTGGTGACCCTGTCGGTCGACCAGGTGATCTTCCGTGAACCCGTGCACGTGGGTGAACTGGTGACCTTCCTGGCGTCGGTCAACTACACCGGCAACACTTCGATGGAAGTTGGCATCAAAGTGGTGACCGAGAACATTCGCGAGCGCTCGGTGCGCCATTCCAACAGCTGCTTCTTCACCATGGTCGCGGTCGACGACAACCGCCGCCCGGTGCCGGTGCCACCACGCCAGCCGCACAGCAGCGAAGAAAAGCGCCGCTTCCTGCAAGGCCAGCAGCGCCGGCAGATCCGCCAGGAACTGGAAAAGCGCTATCAGGACTTGAAAACCGACGCCATTTAAAGCGCCAGTAACTGCGCTTCGAAGCGCACCCGTGGGTGCGCAATGCGGTCCTGGGCCCGTACCAACTGCAATTCGTAGCTGGCGCAGGCCTGGGTTTCCAGCAGCACTTCATGCACTGCCGCAGCCGTGAATTCGAATGCCTGCACCCAGCTGTCGCCGAGCAGTACACGCGCCAGGAACAAGCCTGAGGTCAGGTCACCCACCCCCACCGGCTGACGCGGAAACGCCAGCAGTGGGCGGCGCAAGTGCCAGCTGTGCTCGGCGGTCACCAGCAACATTTCGAACTGTTCTTCGGCCCGCCCGGGGTACGCCAGGTGCTTGACCAGTACAACCTGCGGCCCACGCTGCAGCAGGCTGCGCGCCATGTTCACGCAATCCTCCAGCGACTGGGCGCGGCGCCCACAGAAACTGTCCAGCTCCAACTGGTTGGGGCACAGGATGTCCGCTGTGGCTGCAGCCTCGTCAAGCAGAAACTCACTGACTTCGGGCGGCACGATGCAGCCCTTTTCCGGGTGCCCCATGACCGGGTCGCACAGGTATAACGCTTTTGGGTTTACCGCCTTGATCCGCTCGACACCGGCCAGGATCGCTCGCCCTTGTTCGGCACTGCCCAGGTAGCCGGAAAGCACCGCATCGCAATGGCCCAGCTCGCCGATGTTGGAAATGCCTTCCACCAACGCAGGAATTTGCGCTGGAGCAAGCACTTCACCCGCCCACTGGCCATACTGTGTGTGATTGGAGAACTGCACGGTATTGAGCGGCCAGGCATTGACCCCGATACGCTGCATGGGGAATACCGCGGCGCTGTTGCCGGCGTGGCCGAACACCACGTGGGACTGAATGGCGAGCAGGTGCGGGGTACGTTTCATGCGGGAGGTTTCCAAAGCTGTTTCAAGGATTGTGCGCAGCGCAGTATGAACTCGATTGCCACCTGTACGACAGGCCAGGAACGCAGTTAAGCTGGATCTACCTGTTTGGAGCATATGCAAATGTTGACCCTGGAGAACCTCTTCGTCCTGATGCTGGTAGCCACGGCAGGCGCCTGGTTGTGGCACAACCATGGGTTGCGTGAAAAGGCCTTGGAACGGGTCAAACAGCATTGCGCCAAACTCGACCTGGAGTTGCTTGACGATGCCGTAGCGCTCAAGCGCATCGCCTTTGTCCGGGATGCCAATGGCCGCAAGCGCCTGGCACGCGTCTATGCCTTCGAATTCACCGTCACGGGTGAGCAACGTCACCCCGGCACCGCGACCCAGTTCGGCGCCCACAGCGTGCAGATCGAACTGGCGCCCTACCCGTTCGAAATCAAGACCCCACCACGCGCCGACAACGTCATAGAGATGCAGCAATGGCGCCAGGAGCACAACCGCTGGCGCAACTGATCAACTGACGCGACATTCATTCAACCCGGCTTGCAACGCGGGTTGCGGTTGCGGCTGATCGAAAATCAGCTCGATACGGCTGTCCCTGCGCCAGTCACTGGGCTGCCAAGCGGGCATATCCCCATTCAGCCCATTGAATGACCACCAGCCCTCCATGCTGTGGATAACTCCCTTGGCCCGTCGCCATGGCAAAGCAGACAAGAAAGCTTTCAGCCGCTGTGGATAAAACTCTTGGCCAGGGTGCCACCGCCAGCCAATACTCCAACCGCCCTCCCCTTGCTGGGCAAGGCAGATAGGCTGACGGGGGTCTGTCCACAATACTGCGGGGGCTATTCCAAGATTGTCGACAATCTGGTTTTCCAGTAATGAGCTGTCAACAATCTGTGGAGATGCCGTCGGGAGGCCGGACAGCGGCAGTTGCCCTTGCACGGTCCACATGATGCTCTTTTCTTTAAATTTATTAGTTATCAACAACTTATGTTGTTCATCCACAGCCTCTGATTTATTGAAAACCACGTGTTCAGAGGCATTGAAAGCCTGCTGTTGAGCCTCTGGAAGCGGCTTGTTTCGAGCCATGGCCTGGGCATCCACAACCATCAAGAGTGGCTGAATTGTCAGCACTCCAACCCAAGGCGCTTGTTGCAACTGAGCCAGCAGCTGCAACGGATGGCCCAGGCCGGAAGGTTCGATAAACAGCCGGTCAGGCCGCGATTTGCGTAGCAATCGGCCCAGGCCCACCTGGAACGGCATGCCGTTGACGCAGCACAGGCAGCCGCCTGCAACCTCGCCGATGGCGATGCCGTCCTCGTCACGGCTAAGTAAGGCTGCATCCAGGCCGACAAGGCCGAACTCGTTGATCAATACCGCCCAGCGCTCGTTTGCGGGTCGCTGGGCCAGCAGTTGACGGATCAAAGTGGTCTTGCCAGCACCCAGCGGGCCAGCAATTACATGGGTGGGAATGTTCTGCAACATGGCGTGGCTTCAGGCGGCGGTGATGCCTCACTATGCGCTGTCAGGCCAGCCAGTCAAGGCTGAGCAGCAAACGCCCCTGCTGTGCCGAAGGGGACCGATGAACCAGGCCTGCCCCTTCATTACCCTGCCATTTTTCACCTTTGAGTATCGCCACCTCACCGGCTTGCAGTTGCTGGATGTTATCCACAGATGGTTTAGCTGTGTGTAACTCACCACGACCGCTATCCCGTTCTTGCAACCATTCGCTACCTGGGCCGACGTAGGTGGTGAGCAGGCGCAAAGGTACGTTATCCACATGGAAGCGTGGACACATGGGACCGTCCAGAACGCGCAAGCGCAAACCGACCCGACGTGCGCCAACCAGGCAGGTATAAGCCGCCACCAACCAGGTCACATCAGCAACGAAAGCTTCATATCCATGCAAATCCGCCGCTTCACGCAGCAGATCTGGCAATACCGGCTTCTGTTCCTCGTCCACATCAATTACCCGCTGATCAGCCAAGGGCTGGCCAAGGCTGATCACCAGTGCGGCAAAGTCCTCCAGTTGGGCCGGCAAGCGCCGCCGCCATACGGCCAGGTTCACGCCATCCTGCAGCACTTCGGCCAGCACCTGGGGCGTCTCGCCAAACACCTGAAAGATATCCACAGGTCGGTGCGCCAGGTTCATGCTGCCGCCTCCTCATGCCATGGGCCAAATGGGTCAGGTAGGCGCAACCAGCCCATGTGGCCCAAGTCCATTTCTTGATCCGTCAACAGGCATGCATCGAGGGCTGTGGATAATTTTTCGAAGTCGATATTCTGCCCGATAAACACCAACTCCTGTCGGCAGTCACCGGTGTCGGCGGTCCAGTGTTTCAAGATCGCATTCGTGTTATCCACATCCTGTGGCCACTGCTCGCGTGGCACGAAGCGCCACCAGCGGCCAGCCAGACCATGGCGCATCATGCCGCCCGCTTGCGACCAGCTGCCAGCTTCCTGATATTTGCTGGCCAACCAGAAAAAGCCTTTGGAACGCAGCAGCCTTCCGTTTTCCCAGTCCTTGTGGATAAAGTCGTAAAAGCGCTGTGGATGAAGCGGGCGTCGGGCCTGCCAGGTCATGGCCGCGATACCGTACTCTTCGGTTTCTGGTACATGTTCACCGCGCAGCTCCTGCAACCAGCCTGGTGCCTGGGCCGCCTGATCGAAGTCGAACAGCCCGGTGTTGAGGATACGTGCCAACGGCACTTGGCCCATGACCATGGGTACGATCTGCGCTCGGGCATTGAGACTGCGCAAAATAGCGATGAGTTCTTCGCGCTCATGTTGGCTGATCAGGTCGATCTTGCTCAGCAGCAGCACATCTGCGAACTCGACCTGCTCGATCAGCAAATCACTGATCGACCGCTCGTCTTCTTCGCCCAACGTTTCGCCGCGGCTGGCTAGGCTGTCTGCTGCTTGATAGTCGCGCAGGAAGTTCAAGCCATCGACCACGGTGACCATGGTGTCCAGTCGCGCCATATCGGACAGACTGCGACCCTGCTCGTCGCGGAAAGTGAAAGTCTCAGCCACTGGCAGTGGCTCAGAGATACCGGTGGACTCGATCAGCAAATAATCGAAACGCCCCTCTTCGGCCAGTCGCGCAACCTCCTCAAGCAGGTCTTCGCGCAACGTGCAGCAAATGCAGCCGTTGCTCATCTCGACCAGTTTCTCTTCAGCGCGGTTGAGGCTGACATTGCGCTGCACCTCACTGGCATCGATGTTGATTTCACTCATATCGTTGACGATTACCGCCACCCGCAGGTTGTCGCGGTTGCGCAGCACATGGTTGAGCAGCGTGCTCTTGCCGGCGCCCAGAAAGCCGGACAGCACGGTGACGGGAAGACGATTGGACATGGCGAACCTCTTCAGGCAGACGCATTCGAAACGATGCATTGCATAATGTTATAAGATAACAATACACTTTCGCCAAGTGGTTCTCGACGGACGAGTGCTCACAGAGGATGAAAAATGAATTTGCCACGCGTCATGGCATTGCTGTTACTCACCATGCCTGCTTCGCAGTTGGCCATGCCACAAAACCAAACACTGGTCCTTTGTACGCGAAGTGCGACGCTGCTCGCTTGCCAGGACGGCAAAGGCACTTACTACAGTGTGCGTACTGAAGGCAGCACCTTCTACCTTCGCGGCTACGACTTCAGCAGCCGTCGGCTGTGGGCACAAACCAACAGCCGCTATGGCACATTGACTTTTTTTACCGGCCTGGCCAGCGATGGTGAGGCCTGGGTGGGTTACAGCCGCCGCGTAGGCTGGACCACCTTGAACCGCGTATCCAGTTCCAGCGGGGAGCGCTTCAAGCTGCATTGCAGCTTGATCGAGGGGTGCCGTTGACGCCTCCTTTCATTTTGAACGCTTTTTCTCTGCTGCCTATTTTGTAAGTCAGCTTCGAGCACGCGCTGAAAACACCAGCCTTGACCAGCCCTTTGTCAGACCGAAAAGCTATGCCGTAACCGCGTCGAGGCAAGGATCGAAATGAAATGTTCCACGTGGAACTATCCGAGCCTGCATGCCCACGACGCGGTTGCCACTCACCAGTGTGAATTTCAGCTGCGCGGTTTGACCGTCCCGCAGTCATTGCCTAGCCACACCGCACGCGTGTTCATGCTGCCTTGCTGCTGCACACCCGAAGCGTTGAACGTGCCACTGACCTGGGTGGTGAATTCCCGATCACTGAGGAATGTAGCCTGGCCATTACCCTGTGCTTTCGGGCAACTGAACTGGAATTTCCACACGTTACCGGTACGGTCGGTAATCTTCTGCGTGCAGCCCGATTTCGGGTCCTGCAGCGGAATGTCATTCGTTGCCACCTGTTCCGGCGTCAGGCACGAACGCACCCCCTTACCACCTACACTGACCCCTTGTTTGGCCAACACCCCTTCCATCATTGCACGCTGCTCTGGCGGCAGGTTCTTCAACTGGCCGAGCATGAATTCCATGTCGGGTAGCGGCTTGCCATCGACCTGCATGTTGCTGGTGGTCAGCTCCCACAACCCCGGTTGCAGCATCTGGGCTTGTACCAGTGGACTGCTCATGCCTAGGGCCAACGCCAACAGTGGCAGACGAATCTTCATGGACGAACGCTCCTGGAAAAAAGCCGGTCAAACGGGCCGGACTGAGCCTTAGACGCCAAATCCGCCTGCGGGTTGCAGGCGGACCGGGAACGTGTTCTGTTACCTCAAGTGTACTCGGCAAGCAGGATGCATATGGATTACCACAGCCCCTACTTCTTTGGTTACCTACTCGGCCTGATCCATCTGCTGGGTATTGTCGCCGCACTGCATGCGCTGTTCACCGTGCGGACAGCTCAGGGTGCCATTGCGTGGGCGATGCCCTTGCTCTTCATCCCCTACCTCACCTTGATCCCCTACCTGATCTTCGGCGCCCGCTCGTTCTACGCCTACATCAAGGCTCGGCGTCAGGCCAACCAGGAAATGCACGTGGCCATGGCCAACCTCAACTGGCGACCTTGGGTTGAAGAAGCCCTTACCGCCCGCGAGTCCGAAAGCTACGCCGCGTTGCGAGCGATGCCCAAGCTGGGTCGCATGCCATGCCTGGCAAATAACCAGGTAAAACTGCTGATCAATGGCAAGGCCACCTTCGATGCCATCTTCGCAGCCATCGAAAAAGCACGCGATGTGGTATTGGTACAGTTCTTCATCATTCATGACGACACCCTCGGCAAGGCACTGCAGCAACTCTTGCTACGCAAAGCCGCCGAAGGCGTGCAGGTGTTCATGCTGTACGACCGTGTCGGTAGCCATGCCTTGCCGTCCAGCTACAGCCAGGTGCTGCGTGACGGCGGTGTACAGATCCACGCATTCGCCACCCGTCGCGGCTGGTTCAATCGCTTCCAGGTGAACTTCCGCAACCATCGCAAGATTGTGGTGGTGGATGGGTTGCTCGGCTTCATCGGCGGCCACAATGTGGGAGACGAGTACCTGGGTGAACATCCACAGCTTTCCCCCTGGCGTGACACCCACGTACAGATCAGCGGACCGGTGCTGGCCTGCTTGCAAGAGTCGTTCGCTGAGGACTGGTACTGGGCCACGCGCCAGCTACCGCCGCTGATCCTGCCCGATACGTACCCGGATAACGGCGTACTGTGTCAGGCCCTGGCCAGCGGCCCGGCAGACCCACAAGAAACCTGCTCGCTGTTCTTCCTTGAGGCGATTCATTCGGCCACCCGCAGGGTGTGGATCACCAGCCCCTACTTCATCCCTGACGAGGCCGTGTTCGCCGCCTTGCGGCTGGCGGTACTACGAGGAGTCGATGTGCGGGTGCTCATCCCGTCACGGCCGGACCACCGCATCGTCTACGCTGCCTCCAGCCTGTTTGCCTTCGAAGCGGTGCGCGCGGGGGTACGTATGTTCCGTTACCAACCCGGGTTTCTGCATCAGAAGGTGGTGCTGGTGGATGATGACGTCAGCGCGATTGGGAGTGCCAACCTGGACAACCGATCGTTCCGCCTGAACTTCGAGATTACCCTGCTGACAGTCGATCGCGGCTTCGCCGACCAGGTCGAGCACATGCTCCAGGAAGACTTCGAACAAGCGCGGGAAATTACTGCAGAAGACACCCAAGATACCCATCGACTGCAGCAATTGGGGATGCGGATTGCGCGGCTGATATCGCCGATTCTTTAGGGTGAGCACACCCGTTGAAAGCGGCCTTTTCGCGCTAAAGGCCGCTCCTGCGCAGCCCGCCCTATCAGGGCGGTGACACTTACGATTTCAACGGTACAGGTCTTCCCGCGTCCAAGGCAGGTCATGATGCCCGTCGGCGTATGGCTTCACGGCCAATATCTGGTGCAGGTTGATCCAGCCCTTCTGAAAGGCGTAGGCGCACCCGGCCAAGTACAAACGCCAGATCCGCAGGGTCTTCTCAGGCACCAGCGCTGCCGCCTTGTGCAACTGGTTCTCCAGGTTCTCGCTCCAGTGGTGCAAGGTTTTAGCGTAGTGCAGGCGCAGGCTCTCCACGTCCACCACCTCCAGCCCGGCTTCACAGATACTGGCGCTGATCATCGACAGGTGCGGCAGCTCGCCGTGGGGGAATACATAGCGATCGATGAACTCACCCGCCCCACGCCCGACCGGTCGGCCATCGACGTGCTTGGCAGTGATGCCGTGGTTCATCACCAGCCCCCCTTCCCTCACCGCCCCGAACAGCTTCTGGCAGTACAGCGCCAGGTTGGCATGCCCGACATGCTCGAACATACCCACGCTGACAACCTTGTCGAAGCGACCATCCTGGGGCAGATCGCGATAATCGAGAATCTGCAGCTCGACCTTGTCGGCAAGCCCTTCCGCTTGCACACGCTTGCGGCCGAGCTTCAATTGCTCCTTGCTCAGGGTAATGCCGAACACCTTGGCGCCATATTCACGGGCAGCGAACCGCGCCAGCCCGCCCCAGCCACAGCCAACATCGAGCAGGTAGTCACCGGCATCCAGACGCAGCTTGCGGCACAGGTGGTCGAACTTGTCCTGCTGCGCCTGGTCGAGCGTATTGTCCGGCTCACGGAAGTAGGCGCAGGAATAGGCCATGTCCTGGTCCAGCCAAAGCTGGTAGAACGCGTTGGACACGTCATAGTGGTAGGAGATTGCCTCGGCGTCGGTGCTCTTGTCATGAGACACACGTGGCGGCGGCGTTTCATCCTCATCCGCCAGCAGCGCTTCGCTCAGCTCGTCGCACACGCGGATGGCCTCACCGATATCGCCTTCCAGCTCCAGCTTGCCTTCGACGAATGCGGTGCCTAGCTGGTCCATGCTTGGGTGGGTCAACTGGCTGATCAGCTGCGGCTCCTTCACCAGAATGGTGACCTGAGGACTAGGCCCAAGATCAAACTGGTTACCGTCCCACAGCTTCAGCCTCAGCGGCAGATGCAAGCTCTGCAATGCAGGTGGAAGTTGAGCAAGCATGAAACACCCCTCCTGTCCTTAATTGGCCACGACGCCTAATATTTCGAACGTCACCGGATCAGAGTAGTTCATCTGTAGGATGTTTCCTCTAAGCAAGACCATGGTCTAGAACCAACTGATCTTATCCACACAGCAGATTGTATACAATCACTGCATCTCAGCTTAACCTTGTGCCCTCTCGCGCTTCTACATCCTGGAGTTGAACCCATGAAATCCTATGACGTGGTGATCATCGGCGGTGGCCCTGGCGGCTACAACGCAGCCATCCGTGCTGGCCAGTTGGGCCTGAGCGTTGCCTGCGTGGAAGGCCGCTCGACCTTGGGCGGTACCTGCCTGAACGTCGGCTGCATGCCATCCAAGGCGCTGCTGCATGCTTCGGAGCTTTACGAAGCTGCCAGCGGTGACGAGTTCGCCCACCTCGGTATCGAAGTAAAGCCCACCCTCAACCTCGCCCAGATGATGAAACAGAAGGATGAGAGCGTGACAGGCCTGACCAAGGGCATCGAATACCTGTTTCGCAAGAACAAGGTCGAGTGGATCAAAGGCTGGGGCCGCCTGGATGGCATCGGCAAGGTCGTGGTCAAGGCCGAAGACGGTAGCGAAACCGCGTTGCAGGCCAAGGACATCGTCATTGCCACCGGCTCTGAGCCCACCCCTCTGCCAGGTGTGACCGTCGACAACCAGCGCATCATTGACTCGACCGGCGCGCTGTCGCTGCCGCAAGTGCCCAAGCACCTGGTCGTCATCGGTGCTGGCGTGATCGGTCTTGAGCTGGGTTCGGTCTGGCGCCGCCTGGGTAGCCAGGTCACTGTCATCGAATACCTGGACCGCATCTGCCCAGGCACTGACACGGAAACGGCCAAGACCCTGCAGAAGGCTCTCGCCAAGCAAGGCATGGTGTTCAAGCTGGGCAGTAAAGTGACTCAGGCTACCGCAGGTGCCGATGGCGTCAGCCTGACGCTGGAGCCTGCCGCCGGTGGTACCGCAGAATCGCTGCAAGCCGATTACGTGCTGGTGGCTATCGGCCGCCGCCCTTATACCAAAGGGCTGAACCTGGAAAGCGTGGGCCTGGAAGCCGACAAGCGCGGCATGCTCGGCAACGAGCACCACCGTACCTCGGTGCCGGGTGTCTGGGTGATTGGCGACGTCACTTCGGGCCCGATGCTGGCGCACAAGGCCGAAGACGAAGCAGTGGCCTGTATTGAACGCATCGCCGGCAAGCCCCACGAGGTCAACTACAACCTCATCCCTGGCGTGATCTATACCCGCCCGGAGATGGCCACCGTGGGCAAGACCGAAGAGCAGCTCAAGGCCGAAGGACGTGCCTACAAGGTTGGCAAGTTCCCCTTCACCGCCAACAGCCGTGCCAAGATCAACCACGAGACCGAAGGCTTCGCCAAGGTCATCGCCGATGCCGAAACCGATGAAGTACTGGGTGTGCACCTGGTGGGCCCAAGCGTCAGCGAGATGATTGGTGAGTTCTGCGTGGCTATGGAGTTCTCGGCCTCGGCGGAAGATATCGCCCTCACCTGCCACCCGCACCCGACGCGCTCCGAGGCCCTGCGCCAGGCGGCGATGAATGTGGATGGCATGGCCATGCAAATCTGACGAGCCCCATTCGCTGCGTCAGGCCATGCCCTTGCCTTCGGCATTCGCTTGGCGGGCATACAGGGATAGAGCCGCCTTTAATTCCGGCCGGCTCTATCTTCAGGTATCACGTCACAGCCAAGCCTTGATCTGCGCGCTCACTGCATCGGTGGAGATGCCGTAGCGGTCATGCAGCGTCGGCAGGGCGCCGGCATCGAGGAAGGCATCGGGCAAAGCGATCTGGCGGAATGTCGGCGTTACCCCGTTGCGCAGCAGCAGTCCCGCCACCGCCTCGCCCAGGCCGCCGATGATCGAATGGTTTTCGGCGGTGACCACCAGCCGTCCAGACTTGCGTGCCTCAGCCAGAATCGTCTGTTCGTCCAGTGGCTTGATGGTGGGTACGTGTAGTACTGCCACATCGACGCCATCCTTCTGCAACTGCGCTGCGGCCTCTAGCGAGCGCATGGTCATCAGACCGGTGGAGATGATCACCACGTCCTTTCCGGTGCGCAGGGTCTTGGCCTTGCCGATCTCGAACTTGTAGCCATATTCGTCCAATACCAGCGGCACGTTGCCGCGCAGCAGGCGCATGTACACCGGTCCCTGATGGGCGGCGATAGCGGGCACCGCCTGCTCGATCTCCAGAGCGTCGCATGGGTCGACGATCATCAGGTTCGGCATGGCGCGGAAGATTGCCAGATCATCCGTAGCCTGGTGGCTGGGGCCGTAACCGGTGGTCAAGCCCGGCAACCCGCAGACGATCTTGACGTTGAGGTTCTCCTCGGCAATGGCCATGCAGATAAAATCATAGGCCCTACGCGAAGCGAATACCGCGTACGTGGTGGCGAACGGCACGCAGCCTTCGCGTGCCAGGCCAGCGGCTGCACTCATCAGCAATTGCTCGGCCATGCCCATCTGATAGAAACGGTCCGGGTGCGCCTTCGCGAAAATATGCAGATCGGTGTACTTGGACAGGTCCGCCGACAGGCCAACGATGTCCGAACGCTGTTCGGCCAGTGCCGCCAACGCATGACCGAACGGCGCTGAGCGGGTGGCCTGGCCCTCGGCAGCGATCGAAGCGATCATGGCCGAGGTTGTCAGGCGCTTCTTGCCGGTTTCGGTGGTGTTTACGCGGCTCATACGATTCTCCCGACCTGAAGGTTTTGCAATGCCAGATCCCACTCGTTTTCATCGACGCGGATGAAGTGGGTTTTTTCACGTGACTCGAGAAAGTCCACACCCTTGCCCATCTTGGTATCGCAGATGATGACCCGCGGCTGTGCCCCTTGATGGTTGCGTGCGGCGTCGAACGCGGCGACCAGGGCGCCGATGTCGTTGCCGTCCACGCGCTGGGTAAACCAGCCAAACGCCTGCCAACGGTCAACGATGGGCTCGAATGTCAGCACTTCGCTGGAGTAGCCGTCGGCTTGCTGGTTGTTGACGTCGATGATTGCGATGAGGTTGTTCAGTTTCCAATGTGAGGCCGACATCGCGGCTTCCCAGGTTGATCCTTCGTTCAATTCGCCGTCCGAAAGCAGGTTGTAGACAAACGAACCCGAGTTCTTGCGTTTCAGGCCCAGGCAAGCGCCGACCGCTATGCCCAAGCCGTGGCCGAGCGACCCCCCGGTTATTTCCATGCCCGGCGTGTAGGCGGCCATGCCCGACATCGGCAGGCGGCTGTCGTCCGAACCATAGGTTTCCAGTTCCTCCAGGGGGATCACGCCGGCTTCGATCAGCGCTGCATACAGGGCGATGGCGTAGTGACCGATGGACAGGTAAAAGCGGTCGCGTTGCTCCCATTCGGGGTTGTGGGGCTGATAGCGCAGCGCATGGAAGTACGACACGGCCAGCAAGTCAGCGGCGCCGAGGGCCTGGCCGACATAACCCTGGCCCTGGACCTGCCCCATGCGCAGGGCATGGCGGCGAATGTTGTACGCGCGTTCGGCGAGCGCCGAGAGCGAAGTGTCGGGTGCGTTGACAGTCATGGTGACTACTCCAGCGAGTTAACGATTGACCGATGCGGCGGGAATGCGCAGGACCAACGTGGCCCCCGCGAGCAGCACTGCGGTGATCAGGTACATGCCGATGGCACTGGAACCGGTGGAAGTGGTGATCCAACCGATCAGGTAAGGCGAGCAGAACCCGGCAAGGTTGGCGAAACTGTTGATACCGGCGATACCTGCTGCGGCTGACACACCGCCGAGCAGCGTAGTGGGCAGCATCCAGAACAGTGAGGAAGCCGAGAGCACGCCAGCTGCTGCAAGGCACAGGCTGAGTACCGACAGCAGCAGGTTGCCACCCAGCAGCGCCGCCAGTGTCAGGCCGATGGCGCCTGCGATCATCGGGGCAACCAGGTGCCAGCGACGTTCGCGATGCTTGTCGCCGCTACGGCCCATCAGCAGCATGGCGACGATGGCGCACATGTAAGGCAGGCTGGTCAGCATGCCGATGTGCAGTGGGTCCGATACCCCGGCATTGCGGATCAGGGTCGGCAGCCAGAAGGTAATCGCGTACTGGCCCATGACTACACAGAAGTAGATGCAGGCCAGCAGCCATAGGCGGCGATCGCGGATGAATTCCCGAGGTGAGGCATGAGTGACCTTGTGGGCGTTGTCCTCGGCGAGCTCCTTGGTAACCAGTTCCTTTTCTTCATCGGTCAGCCAGGTGGCCTGATGCACGCCATCTTTGAGATAGGTCAGTACCAACAAGCCGACGATGACGGTTGGAATTGCCTCGATGACGAACATCCACTGCCAGCCCGCCCAGCCATGAAAACCTGCGAACTGATTCATGATCCAACCTGACAGTGGGCCGCCAATCATCCCCGACAATGGAATCGCGACGAACCAAAGCACGGTCATCTTTGCGCGACGGTAGGACGGGAACCAGTAGGTCAGGTACAACAACAGGCCCGGAGCCAGACCCGCTTCAGCGATGCCAAGCAGAAAACGCAGGGCATAAAACTGCCAGGCGGTTTCAACGAAGGCAAAGAGGGCGGAAATGATCCCCCAGGAAATCATGATCCGGGCGATCCAGCGGCGTGCGCCGACCCTGTGCAGGATCAGATTGCTGGGCACTTCGCAGAGAAAGTAGCCAATGAAGAACATGCCGGCGCCCAGGCCATAAACGGCCTCGCTTAGGGACAGGTCGCTCATCATCTGCAACTTGGCGAAGCCCACGTTCACCCGGTCCAGATAGGCACACAGGTAGCACAGCATCAGGAACGGCATCAGTCGCCAGGCAGTCTTGCGGTATGCGTTGGAGCGCACGGCCGAAACCGCGTCCAATGACAGGGTGGTAATCATGATGGTCTGATCTCTTGTTTTTATCGATTCAGAACAGCGTCAGCCGCACGGGCTGACGCAATGTGCATCAGTGAATGAGCATGCCGCCGTTTACATCCAGGGTGATTCCGGTCAGGTAGGTCGACAGATCGCTGGCCAGGAACAAAGCGGCGTTAGCGACGTCTTGCGCTTCGCCCAGACGGCCCAGTGGAATACCGTCGATGATTGCGTGGCGACGATCGTCCTGCATCAAACCGCCAGTGATGTCCGTGTGAATCAGACCCGGGGCGATGGCGTTCACGCGCACGTTATCCGGCCCCAGCTCTCGTGCCATGGCCTTGGCCAGGCCCAGTACCCCGGCTTTCGCTGCGCTGTAGTGCGGGCCACCGAAGATGCCGCCGCCACGCTGTGCCGATACCGAGGACATGCAGACAATGCTGCCCGAACGCTGCTCGCGCATCAGGGGAATGACGGCCTGAGACATCAGCAGAGTGCCGCGCAGGCTGACGTCGAGCACCTTGTCGTAGTCGCTGTGCTTGATGTCCAGGGTCTTGAGGGGTTGGGTGATGCCAGCGTTGTTGACCAGCACGTCGATGCGGCCAAAGTGCTCGATGATCTGCGCAACGGCCTGGTTTACCTGTGCCTGATCGGCGACGTTGGCGGCCAGGCCGAGATGTCCTTCGCCAAGAGACGCTGCGGCATCGCGGGCAGCGGCTTCATCCAGATCGAGGATCACCACGCGGGCACCTTGAGCAGCGAATGTGGCCGCAGTTGCCCGGCCGATCCCGCGTGCCGATGCGGCGCCAGTGATGATTGCGACTTTGCCTTGAAGAAGCATGGGTGTGACCTCTGATTGTTTTTATAGGGTCGATTCAGCGGAATCGATGGGCCTACTTTGGTCTCGGCCCAGGCCCTGAGCAATAACGCAAAAATCATTGGGTGCTGAAAAAAATTCAGCACTCGTCACCCTGATTGCTAAATGATTGAATGAAGGTCCCCAATAAAAATATGCGCTGCGAGCGAAGTGACTGATATGCGATCTGTTGACGATACCGCGCCGGCCCTTCCACCCCTGAGAGCGATTCAGGCCTTTGAGCAAACTGCTCGCTTCGGTAATGTTGCCCGCGCAGCGGAAGTGCTAGACCTCACCCCTTCGGCTGTCAGTCATCAATTGGCCAAGCTCGAAGCAATGATTGGTCGACAACTGTTCTTTCGCGCGGCGCGAGGCGTCAGCCTGACCCCCGTTGGCGAGCAGTATCTGAAAGACGTTTCCGGCATTCTGCACAGTCTTTCCGTCGCCGCAGAACGGGCCAGCAGCGACGTCAGCCTCGATTGCCTGCGTTTGCATTCGTCACCGAGTTTCGGCCTGCTGTGGCTAATGCCAAGGCTGGAAGCATTTCGGATGGCGCACCCGGATATCCAGATCAACTTGTCGTGCTCTTATGAATCTCTGCATTTCAGTCGAGACAAGATTGACGTAGACATTCGCCATGGCGAACCCAATTGGCCTAGCTACGAGGTGCGCACTTTAGGCAATGAGGCATTTGCCGTGCTGGCCTCACCGAAACTGCTGGCCCGGCATAGGATCGACGACGCGTCGGATCTACTGCGTCGGGACTTGATTCTCTCCGAAGCCACATTGTTGAAATGGCCGGCCTGGTTCGCTCGACACGGTCTCGCCCGCCCGGAAAAGCCCTACGCGTTGAGCTTCGATCGTTCCTACATGTCCCTGGAGGCCGCCAGTCACGGGCTGGGTTTTGCACTCGAAAGTACGTTGTTAGCGCAGAAGTACCTTGCAACCGGAACACTGGTGGAAGTCGTGCCACACATCTTCAGCGCGCCTGTGGCGGCCCATCATCTGGTGTTTCCGAAAGCGCATTCCGGGTTCGAACGGGTCAGGCGTTTCTTGGCGTGGATGGAGCGAGAGCTCGGGCATGGCTTCGTGTTTTAGGCATGCGGATGATCGCGTGCATGTTGACGTCATTGCCCAAAAGCCAGCGTCGAACGAGTGAGGCAACTTCAAGGAGCAGGAACATTGCAGGCGGCGGTGCGGTGGACTCACCGCCTCCTGCGACAGTTTTAATTATCCTGCGTCAGCTTTAATTCTCTAAATCCACAAGCTGATGTTGCTGATTAATAAACTTTGTCCCAAAACCTCTTGAAATTCGCGGCCTAGCGGGGAGATTGATACTGGGGAAGAGAAAATAAAGGTTGTCACAAAGCATAGCTTTTCAAAAATTCTCGGGGTTTTTCGTTTAATAAAGGTTGTCACAACAATAAAGGTTGTCACAGCAAAGGTTCAGCCACAGAAAAATCGCAGGAATGTACCGTGCAAAACCCCCAAAAAAATTATGATGGTATCTTTTTGGGATGGGTAACCCGTGTGGGCGCTCTTGCATCGTTGGATTTAGAGAATTAAAACTGTCGCAGGAGCCGGTGAGGCCTCTCTCCTCCGCTCCTGCGAGCACTGCCCCTCGATCAAACCACCCGTTGCTGTGTGACTGCGGTGCTCGCTACTTGATCGCAGAAACGTCAGTAAGCCAGGCATTCGACTCGGCTGAAAAGGTAGCCGGTGATGCTGGTTTTGACCGGCAGGCCAAGGCTAACCTCATGTGCGAGCTATACGTGATCCTTGGAGCTTTTGATGCCCCAACTGCAGTGCTGGATCAGGTGTTTGCTGCGGTCGAAGACGAAGAGCTTCCGTACTCCACTCTAATTCCATTCGAGAATGACAAATGAACAAGATCAATTGGTTCGCGGTTTCCAACCCAGACGGCAAGCGCTTTCCCGAGTGGCGCCGGTCGTTTGGCGTCAGTGACAGCGGTACTATATTTGTACCTGCAGCAATGGCGGGTGATGAGACGGAGATGAACGTAATGCTCTGTGCTTGCGATGACGGACAGAGCACGGCGGTGCACCTAGATCATCACTTTGTGCCCAGCGATTGGCTGAAGCGTGAGTTCCCCAAGCATTTGGAGCTGATCGAAATGATAGAGGTTCGTGCCCAGACCCCACTCAGTGAAATCAGTCAGCAAGAGCCAGCAGCTACTCAGGAGTAGCTATATAGACTGGCTTCAGGACAATTACGCCAGCGATGAGTTCGATGCTCTGGTCACCAACTGTGACACCGAGCTACCTCAGGACTTCCGGAGGTAGCTCGACGATGAAATCTCCTTAGCCGTGTCCCCAGGGTCCTAGCATTTCACTGTCATACGTAATGGCTGACTCATAGAGGTCGGCTCGAGGGTGGCTTCACCGAATATCGTACTCCGTAATGAACAAGATCGGACTCCTGTCTGCTTGTGTCAAACTATGTTGTGAGCGCCCACAGTCGCCAGCCCACATCACTATTCATTGGGAGAGCAGTCCACCCGCAAGAATGGAAAAAGTTCGTCTGGATTGCCGCATTCCCCGTTCAACTCCTCACAGGTGGCTTCTGCGAGCGACCTCGTGGAGTAGCTTGGCTTCAATCGTAATTTTTCCTGATTGTCGTAAATGTCGAATCCGCCTGATACGGTAGCGGCATAGTATCGAGAACCAGATTGGAAGCATTCTTTGTCGATCGGCACAGCCGGAACGATAACAAATCTCTTTTGCATGGCGCGTGTCTCTCCAAGCATATACCTTAGTCTTAGTCCCAAGATTGAAAAGCATCAATATGACTCATCGAGACGAATCAATGACGCTTAGTGCCTCGAAGTATCACTATCACAAGAAATGACGCAGGATGATGTGGGGCTTTCTTTCTGACCGTGCTTGAGGTGGAGCCGTCAAGGCTTTGATATTGTGTATGCACCTTACCGGTACCTTGGCAACGGGCACTTCAAGATGATGTCCAGCAGTCTCTCTAGCCGTTTTGCCTTCGCTCGACACGTTGGCATGGTTGGCCTATGGGAATGCGGCTATGAGTCCCCATGCTCTCCCGAGGTTGATTTTTGCAAAAGGAGCTGCCGGTGTTCGGTCACTAGGCTCAGGAGTAGGTCAATTGACCATGGCTTCGCGAGGAACTGAGCGCCTTCGGGTATGAGGTCCGTTTCATGTCTGACGCATCCGCTAGAAATGACTATCGAGGTTTTGGGATCCTGCTGGCTAGCGATCTGAGCAAGTTCCCAGCCATTCATTTGTCCGGGCGTTTCTACATCAGTAATGAGCATGGTCACTGGTGTTCGTTTGAGTATCTCCAAACCTTCGTCTGCTGTAGCTACGGCGAGAAGTAGAAAGCCCGAATCCTGCAGTACCTCAACAATCATTGATCGCAGAATTGGCTCGTCCTCGACGATCAGGAGGAGTCCGAGCATTTCGTGGTAACCGTCTGGCCAACTCACCCCTCAGCACACAGACCAGCTCAAACAAGAGCGAGTGGAAAAAAAGCCTTGGCCGCAGGTATACCCATTGAATAAGCCTGTATCTGACTTAGCCCATGCTGAGCTTGGCAGCGGGTCGCAATAGACGATGGCTTCGTTGTATACTTCTGCTCCGCATACCCCTTGAGCTACAGGAACATCAGTATGACTGTACTCCAAACGATCTACTGGCAGCCTACGCCGCCTTAGCGCTACGCCCCCTCGCAACACCCTGCTTCCGCTAGCCTCGCTCGCGGGTGCGCACTGCTGTACGCCTGGTTTTACACCTTAAGCACACAGCAAAAAATCCTCAAAATTTGAATTTGTATCGATTCGCTCGCCATTCCCTTGGCGTGCGCGATGCTTTGCCTTGGATATTTTCTATGCTGCAAAAACTTAGACAAACGTGGTTTTCCAACGTCCGTGGCGACGTGCTTGCGGGACTGGTGGTCGCACTCGCGCTGATCCCGGAAGCCATCGCCTTTTCCATCATCGCCGGGGTAGATCCCAAAGTCGGTCTCTACGCCTCCTTCTGTATCTGTGCTGTCATCGCCTTTGTCGGCGGACGCCCCGGAATGATCTCGGCGGCGACAGGCGCCATGGCACTGTTGATGGTTACGCTGGTAAGAGAGCATGGACTCCAGTACCTGCTGGCCGCGACTCTACTATGTGGCGTACTTCAAATCCTTGCCGGCTACCTGAAGCTTGGCTCGTTGATGCGCTTTGTTTCACGCTCGGTAGTCACCGGCTTCGTAAACGCATTGGCGATTCTGATTTTTATGGCGCAATTGCCTGAGCTGACCAATGTCACCTGGCATGTCTATGCCATGACCGCTGCGGGCCTGGGAATCATCTACCTGTTTCCGTATGTACCGAAAATCGGCAAGCTGATCCCCTCTCCATTGGTGTGCATTCTGACGCTGACTGCCATCGCCATTTACCTCGGTTTGGATATCCGCACCGTCGGTGACATGGGCCAACTGCCTGATACGCTCCCGATCTTCCTCTGGCCTGAAGTTCCGCTGAATTTTGAAACCCTACGCATCATTTTCCCGTATTCGGCTGCGTTGGCAGTAGTGGGTCTACTCGAATCAATGATGACCGCGACCATCGTCGACGATCTTACCGATACCACCAGCAACAAAAACCGCGAGTGCAAAGGCCAGGGTGTGGCCAACATCGCTGCCGGCATGCTTGGCGGCATGGCAGGTTGCGCCATGATCGGCCAGTCGATCATCAACGTGAAATCTGGTGGCCGCACCCGTCTCTCGACATTGTGTGCCGGGGTTTTCCTGCTGCTGATGGTGGTATTTCTTGGCGAATGGCTCTCCAAAATCCCTATGGCGGCACTCGTGGCTGTGATGATCATGGTGTCCATCGGCACCTTTAGCTGGGATTCTTTGCGTAATCTGAAAGAGCATCCGCTGTCGACCAACCTCGTCATGGTGGCGACCGTCGTGGTCGTCGTGGCCACTCATAACCTGGCCTACGGCGTACTGGTAGGTGTGCTGCTGGCCTCCCTGTTCTTCGCAAACAAGGTCGGGCACTACCTGGATATCAAGAGCACTCTGGAAGAGTCAAAATCGCATCGGACTTACCACGTCGTGGGCCAAGTGTTCTTTAGCTCTGCAGACAAGTTCACTGAGGTTTTTGACTTCAAGGAAGCGCTCAACAAGGTCACCATCGATCTCACGCAGGCGCATTTCTGGGATATCACCGCGGTCGCAGCGCTGGATAAGGTCGTGATCAAGTTCCGCCGTGAAGGCGCTGAGGTTGAAGTGCTCGGTCTTAATGAAGCCAGCGCAACAATCGTTGACCGCTTCGGCGTGCATGACAAACCCGGTGCCATCGACAAGCTCATGAGCCACTAAGGAGAACGACAATGACCCACGTAATGGCATGCATTGATAACTCACAATCCTCATTGGCGGTCTGCGATTACGCAGCATGGGCCTCGCAACGACTCAGCGCTCCCCTGACCCTGCTTCATGTACTGGATAGGGAGAAATTTCCTGCATCCGCTGACCTCAGTGGCAATATCGGTCTCGGTAGCAGAGAACATCTACTGGAAGAGTTGGCTAAGCTGGATGCGCAGCGGGCAAAACTGGCCCTGGAGCATGGGCAGCACATGCTTGAAAAAGCTCGCGAGCGTACAGTCATCTCTGGCGCCATGTCACCTGATCTGAAGCAGCGCCATGGCCATCTCGTCGAGAGCCTGAGCGACCTGCAAGAGGATATTCGATTATTGGTGATTGGGAGAGTCGGTGAGGACAGCACGCGCAAACCCCAGAGCCTTGGCAGCCAGATTGAAGCGGTAGTCCGAACCATCCACCGTCCCATCTTGATTACAACCAGCCACTTTAAGAAGCCAGAAACGGTCATGGTGGCATTTGACGGCAGCGCGACAGGCCGCAAGACTGTGCAGACCCTTGCTTCAAGCCCGCTGTGCAAAGGCCTGCCAATTCATATCGTCATGGTTGGAACGGATTCTGAAGACAACCAGAACGCGCTGGAGAAAGCACGAACCACGCTTGCCTCTTCTGGCTCGCGGGTGCATACCGAGATCCGCCCAGGCGAAGTAGAGTCGACACTGCATGCGTATCAGGCAGAGCACGGCATTGACCTCTTGGTCATGGGAGCGTACGGGCACTCACGCATTAGGCAGTTTCTGATAGGCAGCACGACCACGACGATGCTGCGTACATCCACTGTACCCGTATTGCTGCTTCGCTGAGCCAGTTCCACTGGCCACATATTTCCAGAACTGCGGAAATGCCGTGGCCACCCTGGACGATGACTAACTGATCTTGCCGTAACGAGACCATATGCGACTCATAACTGAAATTGTTCACCCCGAGCTGAAATCCAAGCAGGGCAGAGTATTCCCTCGACATGCCGCACGCGGCATCGTGATGCGGGGTGAACAGATCCTGTTGCTGTTCACCGAGCGCTATAACGACTTCAGCTTTCCTGGAGGCGGCCTTGATGGTGGCGAGGACATTGTCACAGGCCTGAAGCGTGAGCTTGAGGAAGAGACTGGTGCTCGTGAGATACAGGTGCTCCAGCATTACGGTTACATCGAGGAGTACCGACCCTACTGGAAACCACAGTACGACCTGATGCACATGACCTCGCATGTTTATCAATGCGAAGTAGCGCCCCAGCTAGAGCCCGTGAGAATGGAAAGCCACGAAATCGCTAATGGTATGCGGCCTGTCTGGATCAACCTGCATGAAGCCATCACGCACAATGAAGCCGTCATGCAGCGTCACGAGTCTTCGATGGGGCAATCAATTCTGCGCGAAACCTACATGCTGAGAAAAGTCGCTTCCGAATTGTTGATTCCCATCAGCATTTGAGCTGACTATTTGGCGAAGTCCACTTAGTCTGTCTCAGGCAAGCACCCAATGCTGCGGGAGTAATTGCGTGATTTCGCTCGCCCGCTGTGTCGGCAGCCGCATCAGCACATCCTTGAGATAGGCATATGGATCGTGCCCATTCATACGCGCCGACTGGATCAGGCTCATGATTGCCGCTGCCCTTTTTCCACTGCGCAGCGACCCGGCAAATAACCAGTTCGAGCGCCCAAGCGCCCAGGGTCGGATCAAATTCTCGATCTGGTTATTGTCGATGGGCACAGCACCATCTTCCAGGTAGCGCGTCAGCGCTACCCAGCGTTTAAGGCTGTAATCCAGGGCCTTGGCCGTGGCCGAACCCTCGGGCACAAGTTCGCGTTGGGCCAACATCCACTCATACAGTTTTTCAGCGATGGGCACCGCTGCTTCCTGACGTAATCGCCAGCGGTCTTCGTCGCTCATTTCCTTGGCGTGTCGCTCGACTTCATACAACCCGCCAATCGAGTGAAGCGCCTGCTCCGCCAACTGGCTTTTATTGGCTGCATGCAGGTCAAAGAATTTGCGGCGTGCATGGGCCATGCAGCCGATTTCGGTGATGCCCAGCTCGAAGCTGGCCTTGTAGCCGGCGAAATCATCACAGACCAGCTTACCGTTCCACTTGCCCAGGAAGTTACGCGCATGTTCGCCGGCACGGCTGGGGCTGAAGTCGTAGACCACGGCCTTTAGAGCCGAGAAAGGCGTGGTGCTATAGGCCCACACGTAAGCGCGGTGCGTTTTCTTTTCGCCTGGTGCGAGCATCTGAACCGGGGTCTCATCGGCGTGGATCACGCCCTGGGCCAACACTTGCTTACGTAGCGCATCGACCAGAGGCTGGAGTTGCACACCGGTCTGTCCGACCCATTGCGCCAGTGTCGAGCGAGCAATTGCCAGTCCGGCCCGGCCAAAAATCTTCTCCTGCCGGTACAGCGGTAAATGGTCGGCGAACTTCGCCACCATCACGTGGGCCAACAGGCCTGCGGTCGGGATGCCTTTGTCGATCACTTGGGCCGGTACAGGCGCCTGGATCAGTGTTTCACACTGACGGCACGTCCACTTTCCACGCACATGCTGCTCAATGGTGAACACGCCCGGAGTGTAATCGAGCTTCTCGCTGACGTCTTCGCCGATTCGCTGAAGCTGGCAGCCGCACACGCACTGAGTATTCGCTGGCTCGTGACGGATCACGGTTCGCGGAAACTGCGGCGGCAGTGGTGCACGCTTGGGCTTATTACGTGGCTCGGCCGGTGCGGCCGGCGGATTGGCTGCCTTCAACTCGGCTTCGATAGCTGCGATATCGGTATCGAGCAGATCATCGAGCAGACTGCCTTGATCGGGGCTCAGTTGCTCGCTGCGCTTGGCGAACTTGTGTCGCTTGAGGATGGCGATTTCATGAGCCAGTTGCTCGTTGACCGTTTCGAGGCGTTGGATTTTCTGGCTCATGGAGTCGACCTGGGACAGCAACTGCATAGCCTGTTCGGCCAAGCCGCGCAGCTGTTCCGGTGTCATCTGGTCGAGATTGGGCGAGGAAGTCATGCCGCTGATTGTGTCAGAGCAGGTCGTCAACAGCGATAAACCGATGGGCTAATGGCAGGAGCTAAAGCACTGTGATCGCGCTGCCTGCGCCGACCCGCTGCCACGGCAAACCCAGTATCAAGGCTTGAAGTTGCTCGTTATCAAGTTCGACTTCCGATCCGTGCCGGATGCCGGGCCAATGAAATTTGCCTTGGTTCAATCGTCGCGCTGCCAGCCAAATGCCCACACCGTCATGCACCAAGACTTTCATTCGGTTGGCACGGCGATTAGCGAAGAGGTATGCGCAGTGCGGCTTCGCCACACCGAATACCGCGATCACCCTGGCCAGCGCGGTCTCGGTACCGGCGCGCATGTCCATAGGCTCGGTGGCAAGCCAGATGGCATCGATCCGAATCATACCAACAGGTCTCGCAGAAAGGCGGCACAGGCGACAGCGCTTTCGGTCGGCCAGTTCACTTTGACGGTGCCACGCGGGTGCTGGATTTCAATGCAGATACTTGATGAAGCTGCCTGCGAATGTCCTCCGGCTAGCGGCAAGGGCACTGGAATGAAAGCAGGTTGCAGCGCCATGGTTTTGTTCGTGAGCACCCTAATCCATTTATGGACGAGGTTCGCGTTAAGGCTGTGCTTCTGCGCGACGCTGGCAATCGAGGCGCCGGGCTGGGCGCACTCTTGGACAACTTGGGCCTTGAAGTATTTTGAATAGGAACGACGTTGTGACTGCATGGAAAGACCCGCTTAAAAGGCTAGAAATGGTGTCCACTTAAATTAGGTGGACACCATCGCCTTTGGCGTCGGGGTCAGGAAGATGAGTTGGCCGGACGGTTACATTTCGTGTTCCGATTTCATGTTTTTGGCTCTTGAGCTAGCAGTGGCAAGCAGCACCGGGGTGCCAATGACGACCATGACGGAGCGAGCACCATACGTTGACGCGCTAGGCCTCAACCAGCCTCCCTTCAAGAGATGACTGTTACCTGACGCACCACAGCGCGCTGTAATGGCATTTTGACTCCTAGTTTGAGTATAGAGTTCCTCGCTTTTGGAGAGCATACGCATATCAATTGGAGATAGGCCGGAGAAAGCCATCCACGGCTAGTCGCAGAAAGGTATCGGTGGCCAGGCGTTCGGTCAGCATGACATGTTGCTCGGTCGACAAGCAGTACATACTCCCCTGCTAGTACGTCCAGCTCTTTGTCAGACTCTGGCTTCAGACGACCTACATCAAGTCACTTACCGCAGCACCTGAGAAAATGGGGCCTGACCATGGCCGGAGGGAGTGAAATGAAAGCCCATGCAGAGCGCTTGTGGGATGTAGTCATCATTGGCGGAGGACAAGCCGCCCTGGCAACGGCGTACTTCCTGCGCCGGACAGATCTCTCGCTCATCATCCTCGATGCCGAGCAGGGCGCCGGCGGGGCTTGGCGACACGGCTGGGATTCGCTGCGGCTGTTCTCGCCAGCCACCTGGAGCTCCATTCCCGGTTGGATGATGCCGCCTGCTCAGGATGGCTATCCGTCTCGCGAACATGTCATCGACTACCTCACCCAGTATGAGGCGCGCTATCAGTTTCCGATTAAACGGCCGGTACGTGTCACCTCAGTCGAGCGCGTAGCGGGCGCGTTACGTGTCCATTCAGTGTCTGGCCATTGGGATGCCAAAGCTGTGGTCAGTGCCACAGGCACTTGGAGCAATCCGAACATACCTGCCTACCCCGACGCTGAGCTGTTCCGTGGCCAGCAGCTGCATTCGGCTCACTACGTTGAACCGCAGGCCTTCTCGGGCAAGCGCGTGCTAGTCGTCGGCGGCGGCAACTCCGGCGCTCAGATTCTCGCAGAGGTTTCCAAAGTAGCTGCTGCGACCTGGGTAACCCCTACCGATCCAGTTTTCCTACCTGATGATGTAGATGGCCGAGTGCTGTTCGAGCGGGCCACAGAGCGCTGGAAAGCGCAGGTGGAGGGGCGTGTAATTGAGCAGCCGGTCGGCGGGTTGGGCGATGTGGTAATGGTCCCGCCTGTGGTGGAGGCGCGTGAGCGAGACGTTCTGCACGCGGTGAGACCCTTCGTTCGTTTCACCCCTAACGGCGTGGTCTGGGCAGACGGCTCGGAAACCGCAGTGGATGCAGTGATCTGGTGCACCGGGTTCAAACCCGCCTTGGGACACCTCGCCAGCCTTGGGGTTGTTACTGAGCAAGGACGTGTAGAGGTCGAAGGGACCCGATCTGTGAGTGAGCCGAGACTTTGGTTGGTGGGCTATGGCGAGTGGACAGGTTCTGCATCAGCAACCTTGATCGGGGTGACCCGCACTGCCCGCAGTAGTGCAACTGAGATCGAGCAGTTTGTGGTGAAAGCGGAGGCCTGATGGCCTCCGCATTTCCTCACGGATCAGTGCGTCTGCTGTGCCATTTCGCTGTGCCTGGGCAGTGCGATCGAGATGAGCGCGGCAGCCAATACGAGGATGCTGGAGACCCACAAACAAGCTTCCAACCCATAGGCTTGGAATACCCAACCTGACAGCAGCGTGCCGACCAAGCGCCCGAGGGCGTTGGACATGTAGTAGAAGCCCACATCCAAGGACACGCCGTCTTCCTTGGCGTAACTGACGATCAGGTAGCTGTGCAGCGATGAGTTCACGGCGAACAGCACGCCGAACAGCATCAACCCGCCGAGCAAGACTACCTGCGCTGACCAGCCTGCCGCCAGGCCCACGGCAATGAGCGCAGGCAGCCCGGCCAGGGCGATTGCCCAGATGAAGGCTGCTCGACCATCGGGGACATGTCCGCGCTTCTTACCGGTGATATGTGGAGCAAACGACTGGACGATGCCGTAGCCGATGACCCACGCGGCCAAGAAACCGCCGACCAGCCAGAAGTCCCAGCCAAACGTAGAGCTCAGGTACACCGGCAGTGCCACAACAAACCAGACATCCCGCGCACCGAACAAAAACAGCCGTGCGGCCGAGAGAATGTTGATCGCCCGGCTCTTGGACAGCATGTCGCGGAACTTCGGTTTGGCCTTGGCTTTGCCCAAGTCCTTTTTCAGCAGGATCAAGCTGCAGATCCAAATGAGGGCCAAGGCTGCTGCCATGGCCAGCACCGCCAGGGTGAAACCGAGCAGCGCTAGCAATGCTCCCCCGAGGAAGAAACCCACACCTTTGAGGGCGTTTTTCGAGCCCGTTAGGATGGCCACCCATTTGTAGAGGGTGCCTTGCTGGCTGTCCGGTACCAGGAGCTTGATGGAGCTCTTGGCGCTCATCTTGTTCAGGTCCTTGGCGATGCCGGAGAGCGCCTGGGCGGCCATCACCCACGGCACCGTTAGCGAGGCTGCTGGTACCGTGAGCATCAGCAGGGCGACAACCTGCATGCCAAGACCGATGTTCATGGTGCGGTTGAGCCCCAGGCGGGCGCCGAGGTAGCCGCCCACGAGGTTGGTGATCACGCCGAACACTTCGTAGAACAGGAACAGCGCCGCGATCTGCAACGGGGTGTAGCCCAGCGAATGGAAGTGCAGTACCACCAGCATGCGCAAAGCGCCGTCGGTAAGGGTGAAGGCCCAGTAATTGCCGGTAACCAGCAGGTACTGACGCACTTCCGCAGACAGGGCTGACAACGCCTTCATGATCGCCATTTACTCCGCTGCGCCGACCAGGCGTGCTAGTTCAACCGCACGGTTGGCGTAGCCCCACTCGTTGTCGTACCAGGCGTAGATCTTCACTTGGGTACCGTTGACTACGAGGGTGGACAGCGCATCGATGATCGAGGACCGCGGATCGGTGCGGTAGTCGATGGACACCAAGGGGCGTTCTTCGTAGCCCAGGATGTCCTTCAGCGGTCCTTCGGTTGCGGCTTTCAGCAGCGCGTTGACCTCTTCAGCCGTTGTCTCACGTTCCACTTCGAACACGCAGTCGGTCAGCGAGGCGTTGGCCAGTGGTACACGTACGGCGTGACCATTCAGCTTGCCGCGTAGCTCGGGGAAGATCTCGGCGATTGCGGTGGCAGATCCCGTGGTGGTCGGGATCAGGCTCATGCCCGAGGCTCGGGCGCGACGCAGGTCCTTGTGCGGTGTATCCAGAATGCTCTGGGTATTGGTGAGGTCGTGAATGGTGGTGATCGAGCCGTGGCGTATGCCCAGGTTCTCGTGAATCACCTTGACCACCGGGGCCAGGCAGTTAGTGGTGCAGGAAGCGGCGGTGACGATACGATGCTGCGCCGGGTCGAATAGGTGCTGGTTGACGCCCATCACCACGTTCAGTGCGCCTTTCTCCTTCACTGGAGCGCAGACGACCACACGTTTGACGCCTTGATCCAGGTAGGCCTGGAGTACGGCTACCGACTTCATCTTGCCGCTGGCCTCGATGACCAAGTCGCAGCCCGACCAGTCGGTGTCCGCGATGGTCTTGTTGGCGGTGACCTTGATGCGCTTGCCCTCGATCACTACCGCGTCGCCCTCTGCGCGGGCTTCACGGTGCCAGCGTCCGTGGATCGAATCGAAGTTGATCAGATGGGCATGGGTCTCGGCGTCACCGGCCGGGTCATTGATCTGCACAAACTCGAATTCCGGCCAGTCCCAGGAGGCGCGAAGCCCCAAGCGACCAATACGGCCAAACCCATTGATACCTACTTTGATAGCCATGTTCTTGTTCTCGAATCGCGATTAGCGAAAGGTCAGAGGGTGTCGCTGAACTGGTTGATATACCCAACGTGCGCAGGGTTCTGGATCGCACGTGGACGCAGGGCCTGGACCTGGGAAACAGCTTCCTGCACAGGGATGCCGCACTCGATCATCAGGCGGGCGGCAAACAGGCCGGTGCGGCCAGAGCCGCCCTTGCAGTGAATGGCGATCGTCTTACCGGTCATCACCAGCTCTTTCAGGCGTTCCCGGTGAGCCTTCCAGGCGGCCGCAAACGGCTCACCGGGCGCTTCGTCATCCTCGACCGGCAGGTGGAACCATTCGAGGCCCAGCAGTTGGCACTCCTCGGGAAGCAGATCGATCTCGTTCTGCAGCAGTTCTTCACTCGGCATCAGGGTTACCAGCGCGCTTGCGCCGGCATCGTGCAACGTTGCCAGAGCCTGAGATACCGATGTCTCCTTGGTACCTGGGCACGGAGTGAAGATCAGCTGGCCGACCAGTTCGGAATTAGCCAACACTGAATACGGGTGCAATTGCATGCTCACAAAGCCTCAAATGGATCGTTGATTGACACGCTTGGATAGTTCTTCAGCCGACTCTTTACGTTCGGAGTAGCGATCGACCAGGTAGTCGGAGCGATCACGAAGCAGCAGGGTGAACTTCACCAGCTCCTCCATTACGTCGACAACACGGTCGTAGTACGAAGAGGGTTTCATGCGACCCGCCTCGTCGAATTCCAGATAGGCCTTCGGCACGGACGACTGGTTAGGGATGGTGAACATGCGCATCCAGCGGCCGAGGACGCGCAGCTGGTTGACCACGTTGAAAGACTGCGAGCCGCCGCAGACCTGCATCACCGCGAGGGTTTTGCCTTGAGTGGGGCGCACGGCGCCCATGCTCAGTGGAATCCAGTCGATCTGCGACTTGAACACGCCAGTCATCGCGCCGTGGCGCTCTGGCGAGCACCAGACCATGCCTTCCGACCACAGCACCAGGTCGCGCAGCTCCTTGACTATGGGGTGGTCATCGGGCACGTCATCCGCCAGTGGCAGCCCGGTCGGATTGAAGATCCGCGTCTCGGCACCGAAGTGCTCCAGCAGGCGTGCCGCTTCTTCCGTCAGCAGGCGGCTGAACGAGCGTTCGCGGGTCGATCCGTACAGCAGCAGGATGCGAGGGTTATGGGTGGACTTTTGCTCGACTGCCAGTTTGTCTGCTGTCGGCAGGTCGACCAGATCGTTGTCGATATTCGGGATATGGTGTTCGGTCATGATTTACTCCTGAGTCAAGGCGCCAGATGGCTGATCGAACCAGCGGCGCTTGAGCCACAAGGCCACGCCCACCAGGGAGATCAGTACCGGCACTTCCACCAAGGGCCCGATGACGGTGGCAAACGCGACCGGCGAGGCAAGGCCGAAGGTGGCGATGGCCACGGCAATGGCCAGTTCGAAATTGTTGCTCGCTGCAGTGAACGCCAGCGCAGTGGTACGTGGGTAGTCAGCTTCCAACAGCTTGCCCATCCAGAAGCTGATGAAGAACATCACCACAAAGTAGATGGTCAGCGGGATAGCGATGCGCAGCACATCCAGCGGCAGTTGCAGCACCATGTCGCCTTTCAGGCTGAACATGGCGACGATGGTCAGCAGCAACGCCACGAGGGTCAGCGGGCTGATCTTCGGGATGAATCGCTCCAGGTACCAGGTCTCGCCCTTGCTGCTGATCAGGATCTTGCGGGTCAGGAAACCAGCCAGGAACGGGATGCCCAGGTAGATCAGCACCGATTGGGCGATATCGAGGAAGCTGGTCTCAATGACGCTACCTTCAAGGCCAAACAGCGGCGGCAACAGCCCCAGGAAGATCCAGGCGTACACGCTAAAGAACAGGATCTGGAAAATGCTGTTGAAGGCGACCAGACCCGCCACGTACTGGTTGTTGCCACCGGCGATCTGGTTCCACACCAGCACCATGGCGATGCAGCGTGCCAAGCCGATGAGGATCAGGCCGGTCATGTACTCAGGCTTGTCGGAAAGGAAGACAACGGCCAGCCCGAACATCAGGACCGGGCCGATCACCCAGTTCTGGATCAGCGACAGGGCAAGGATGCGCTTGTCCTTGAATACCTGTGGCAACTCCTCGTATTTCACCTTCGCCAGAGGTGGGTACATCATTACGATGAGGCCAATGGCGATGGGGATGTTTGTCGAGCCTACCGACAGGCTATTCAGCCACGCAGGCAATCCCTGGAACAGGCTGCCCAGACCAATGCCCAGGCCCATGGCCAGAAAGATCCACACCGTCAGGTAGCGGTCTAGAAAGGAAAGTCGGCTTTTGCTCATGGTGGATCTCCCTAAACGTCAGAGCGTTCCGATACGGGCCAGCTCGGCCTTAAGCTGGGCGGCATCCAATTGTTCGAAAGGCAGCGCGAGGAATGCATTGAGGCGTCGTTTGATCTGCTCAAGCGTGACGTCGAACGCTGCGTCCAGTTCGGCGGTGTTGCCCTGCTGGTCAGAAGGGTCAGAAAGCCCCCAGTGGGCTTTCACTGCTGGTCCGAAGAACACGGGGCAGGCTTCGCCAGCGGCCTTGTCGCAGACGGTGATGACAAAGTCCGGTGCCAGCTCGGCATGCGCGTCACTTGACTTGCTGCTGAGGCCCTCGGTGGAGATACCAGCACGCTGCAGCGCGGTGATGGACAGCGGGTGCACACCACCCTTTGGCTGGCTGCCGGCGCTGTAGGCCTTCATGCCGGCCGGGGCCAGATGATTGAAAACAGCCTCGGAGAGGATGCTGCGGCAGCTATTGGCGGTGCAGAGGAACAGAACTTTCATCGGTTTTTCTCGGCAATGATCAGCAGCAGGAGGCGACGCGTTGAGGGCGGTCACCCATTGTGTCCAGTCGTTTAGTGCTAGCACTCAGCCATTCGCGGTTGGCCTCCAGCGTCGTCGCCAGGACCTCACGTACCCAGCCGGGAAGCGATGGATGCAGGCGGTAATAAACCCACTGGCCCTGACGCCGGTCTTCCAGCAGGTCACACGTGCGCAGTTGCGCCAGGTGGCGGGAAACCTTGGGCTGGCTTTCTTCCAGCGCGCAGGTCAGTTCACAGACGCAGAGTTCTACCTCGCGAGCGATCAGCAGCATCATCCGAATGCGGTTCTCGTCGGCGAGGCATTTGAAAACCTTGGTAGGTGTCAGCGAGTCAGTCATAGCAATTCTCAGTGTTTAGTTTTCACGAGGACGAACATTTTGATGCGCTCATGAATCTTGTGAAGCTTGCGTCGGAAGGCATCGTGTTGGTCACTGGTAACAGGGTCTTCGAAGTTCCACGCCAGAACCTCGCCGAGGGCAGGCAAAGTAAGGCACTCTTGGGCTGCCTTGTCGCAGAGCGTAATCAAGTAGTCGAACCGTTCCCCTGCAAACTCGTCGATGGACTTGCTGCGTAGAGCCTTGGTATCGATATCGAGATATTCGAGGGCGTCATAGGTGCGCGGATCGACTTGGCCAGGCTGGGTACCTGCGCTAAAAGCTTCGAAATGCACAGGGTCTGTGTGCCGGAGCAAAGCTTCGGCGAGCTGGGAGCGAGCGGCGTTTGCGGTGCAAACAAGCAGAACGCGGGTCTTGCCAGTCATCACTTGGTACCCTGAGTGTATATGGTTTTTCGAATATACGCTTTTTCGAATGTGTCGCAACCCCTCGATGATGGGTGGCTTTACATGTGCGCGTTCATGCACATATATTGGCTGCATGACGACCAACCAAAATCTCCGTGCTCAAGCCATCGAAGCCGCCATCGAGTCGCTAGACGAGACCTTCTTCAAAGCGCTTTGCGAGCCTTCCAGAGTCGCGGTTTTCAAGCGCGTACTTTTGCTCGGCCGGGCGGATGTCGGCGAAATCGCCAAAGAGCTGCCACAGGAGCGCTCGGTGATCTCCAGGCACCTGCAGGTATTGCATGACGCCAAGATCGTGAAGGCCACCAAGGTGGGTCGGCAGGTGTTCTATGAAGTAAATGGTGGGTCGATCGTCGAGCGACTGGAGGGCCTGCTCCAGCGAACCAAAGGTCTAGTATCGATCTGCTGTCCGTAGTCCGGCCTTTTTTTGCCTTTAAATATGCATGAGTGCGCATATATGAATGAGTTGGATCGCGTTCTGGATGTGGTCGTTATCGGTGGTGGGCAAGCAGGTTTGGCGACTGGCTGGCATTTACAGCAGCACGGCTTGGATTACCTCATCTTGGATGAGCAGACATCCCCGGGCGGTAACTGGCGTAACTACTACGAAAGCTTGCAGTTGTTCTCACCATCGGAGTACTCAGCGCTGCCGGGGCGAGCGTTTCTTGGCGATCCCAAGGACTACCCGGTGCGAAATGAAGTGGTGCAGTACCTGGAGGCATACGCCGCCGAGTTTCAGCTCCCTTTTCAGGGCGGTACCCGAGTGGTGGCGGTCGTACAGAAGGGCAAGGCATTTGAGGTTCGCACCGCCAACGGAGCGAATTTCACTACGCGTGCTGTGGTAGTGGCATCAGGTGGCTTCAGCCGTCCTTTCATGCCTGACATTCCTGGGCTAGAGAGCTTTTCAGGACACTGTCTGCAGATAAAAAAGCAGCTCCGAAGAGCTGCTTTTCTGCCCTACTCCCCCTTTTTATGCTTGTGGGGTTTCAGGTCTGGGTGATCCTTCTGCTTCTCAGGCGTGACCCGCTGCCTCTTGTCCGGAGTGCCATCTTCGTTGGTGCGTTTAGGGCCTGGCTTGATGCTCATGCAAATTTCCTTTTCCGCTTGGGTTGTTGAGTACTGCTATGTAGTTAGTCGAGCTTCTGGCTGCTGTCAAAGCAGCTCGATGTGGAATCGCTATCGACCTCACGTGTTCAGCCTGTTGCAGCATTAGAGGCCTGAGTAGGTGCTTCCGGTCAAAGTCTTGCAAGGGGCAGTAAAATCAAGAGCTGAGCGATACGAGGATGTCTGGACGTTCATCATCCCGAGTACGGTGTGGAACAGGTTGTCGTGGCTCAGTGGCGAGCTCGTCTGTGCTTTCAAGCAGCCCACATTGAGGCGTTCGCTTTTCGCGAGAGAATCAGACATCCAGAGCACCAATGGCACCTTGGTTTGCTCATCTGGGGCCATCGCATAGGGCAGCCCATGCAGGTAAAGACCACCCTCTCCCAGTGACTCCCCGTGGTCCGAAACGTACATCAGCGCAGTGTCGAATTTGCTGTTCGCGGCCAGAATATCGATCAGCCCAGCCGTGACGTAGTCGGTGTAGAGGATCGAATTGTCATAGGCATTGATCACTTCCTGCTGCTCACATTTGTCGAGCTCATTGGTCTCGCAAACCGGCCCGAATTTCTCGAACTGCGTGGGGTAGCGCTTGTAGTAGGCCGGGCCGTGACTACCCTTGTAGTGGAGCACCAGGACTGCATCGCCTTCCTGACGCTTGATGAAGCCCTCCATCTCAGAGAGCAATACACCGTCCTTGCACTCGTCGCTACTGCACAGCTGAGCATCTGCGTGTTGGGTAGCCTTGTGGTTTGGCACCCGATCACAGACCCCTTTGCAGCCCGAATTGTTATCAGCCCACATGATACTGATGCCTGCGCGCTGAAGCACATCGAGCAGCCCTTCGCGGCTCTTGGCCAACCCGTCCTTGTAATCATCCCTACCGACGTCCAAGAACATGCATGGCAGCGAAACCGCGGTGGCGGTGCCGCAAGAACTCACATTCGAGAAGCTGATGACATTGCGCTTTTCCAGCTCAGGATTGGTATCGCGGGAGTAGCCATTCAGGGAGAAGTTGGCGGAACGTGCGGTCTCCCCGACTGCCAGTACCAGCAGCTTGGGTTTACGAGCCGCTCCCTGCCTGGTCACCACGGCGTCGGTACCGATGGAGGTCAGCGCTTTCGGTGTGGCCAGCTTGCGTTTCAGGTAACCATGACCGGCAGCAAACAAATTGGTGGGAACCAGAATGAGCCGGATCTCCCGGTTGTTGCGTAGGAGGGAGGCATAAGATTGGTACTGGCTCAGCACGATACCAGCAAGGGCTACCAGTGCGAGCGCCAGGACGATGAGTCTGCTACCCAACGCGTTGGTCCAGGGCTTGCGTCGCAGGGGCACCAGACAGATCAGGTAGACGGGCAATACCCCTACCATTGCCACCCAAAGGCCAAGTTTCCAGTTCAGTAGCTCAGATACCTCACTGACGTCGGTCTCCACGACGTTGGTGAACATCGTGTAATCAATGACAATTCCGTAAGCACTCATGAAGTAGCTGGCTAACGCCGCGCTGATCAGCACTAGACATAGCATAGGTTTTGCGAATCTTGACCATGACCCCAAGCTAAGTACGGTGAACACCCAAACGAATACCACGACTGGCAGGCTGGCGGCGAGCGGCCAGTTTACTTCCTCGGTGTTGAATGCCAGGCGCCAGAGCACACGCCAAAACTCAGCGTTCGCGAATAGCAACAACCAGAAAGTTACTAGCGCGATGAGTAAGTTGGTGCTGATGCCTTCCTGTCTAACATTGCGAATAGCATGGATCCATTTACTGAACAGGGTATGAATGGATTTAGAAGGTGTCATTATCAAACTCTAAGAAGCTGCTCATCCATGGCGCTGGTCATGAATAGCCGGGAGCTAAATGGCAAGCCTCCGACAGACATAGCGAATCAGGGCGTAGAGAAGGTCTGAGACCTTGGTCCCTTTAGCCTGAGGACGCTTAAGATGTGTGAGGCATGGGATTGATGAGAAATAAACTCTCGCCAGGCGCATTATTTCCGCTACACGATAACGTCATGATGACTTCGCGATTACAATGCTGACATGATCGCGATAATGACTTTTTTGATTGGAACTGCCCAGGCTATGATAAAAAATGGATAGGTCTGACTCTTTGGGTGGTTAATGCCGCCCGATTAATTAAATTAAAATTCACAAACAAACCAGCTACGTTTTGCCATACGCTAATTTTGAACCTTTACTTTAACTTAAAAGTCATTCTAGCGAGCAGAACATTTCTTTCACCTTTGCCCGTGCTGATGTCACCTGTCGATGAGGGACGAATACCATGAGTTTTCTCAAAAATTTACTGGGGGGCCACCACGGCCGCGGAACCCACGGCGGTGGCAAGCACCACGGTAGTGGGCACTGGAGTGATCGACATGACCGGCATGGTCGTTATGAGCAGCAGCAAACCTGCGACGGTAATGACCAGGTGATTGGGGGTGGGCGCGCAATAGCTCAAGCCCCAGTCAAAGATCTGCAGACTTGCAAGCACTGCCGGACCGCGAACGCCCCGTCTGCACGCTTTTGTCTAAACTGCGGAACACCACTATCGAGTGATTGCACGGCCTGCGGCTCGTCCCTGACAGCAGGAGCAAAATTCTGCAGCCAGTGCGGCCAGGCAACCCCTTAGCGCTTGGCCACACTGGAAATCCAACGCGACCACCACCCTGTGGAAGGAGAAATACGTGGGATCGAATCATGATCATGGCAGCGCCGCGGTTCGTGAGGGGCATCAGAAGAAACTAGTCATGGCATTGGTCCTGACCGGTAGTTTCATGATCGCTGAAGTGATCGGCGCATGGATTACCGGCAGCCTGGCGTTGCTGTCGGATGCGTCTCACATGTTCACCGACACAGCCGCTTTGGCAATTTCGTTGATTGCGCTTCAGATCGCCAAGCGGCCGGCGGATCAGAAAAGAACCTTTGGCTATGCGCGGTTGGAGATCCTAGCCTCCACGTTCAACGCCGTGCTGCTCTTCCTGGTGGCGATGTACATCTTGTACGAGGCCTACCAGCGCTTCTTCATGCCAGCGGAGATCGCCACCGGGACAATGATGTGGATCGCGATTGCCGGCCTGATCATCAACCTGATTTCAATGCGACTGCTGGCATCTGCCAGCAACGAGAGCCTCAACGTCAAAGGCGCCTACCTCGAAGTCTGGAGCGACATGCTCGGATCGTTGGGTGTGATCATCGCCGCCCTCATTATCCGCTTTACCGGCTGGACCTGGGTCGACACGGTTGTCGCCGTAGCGATCGGCCTTTGGGTATTGCCGCGGACTTGGCAATTGCTTCGAGAGAGCTTGGGAATTCTTATGGAAGGTGTACCCCGGGGACTCAACGTGGCGGCAATCGAGGCCACGATCCTCAAGGTCGACGGCGTCACGGATGTCCATGACTTGCACGTTTGGGCCGTCAGCAGCGGAAGCAACGTGATGACGTCGCACGTGGTCGTCCGAGACGCAGCAGATGGAGATGCTGTGCTAGCGGCCGTCGTGGATGCAGTCAGCGACGCGTTCGAAATCCATCACTGCACCATTCAGATCGAGCGCGCAGCTTTCCACGAGAACGTCCCTTCGCCGTCGCATTGATCGGCCGGTAGACACCTGATCAACACACCGCCTTCAACGTCGGGGGTAGTGTGGTCGAGGATGAGGTAAGGATGGATTGGCGATAGCAGAAGCACTTCATGAGTGCCTGGTGAATGATCCCGGCAGACCCATTCCACTAGCTCAAGTAGGTTCAGCGATGTCTTGGATCATCACGAAATACTTAGTCACTGCCGCAATAGTGGTGCTCGTGTCTGAGCTGGCAAAGCGCAGTGACAAGCTGGGCGGCTTGGTTGCCGCCCTGCCATTGGTCACCGTATTGACGCTCATCTGGCTTTACTTGGACAACCAAAGCATGGAGAAGATTTCCAACCATGCGTGGTACACGTTCTGGTATGTGATTCCAACGCTGCCGATGTTTATCGCATTTCCGGCACTGCTGCCCAAGTTGGGCTTCTGGCCGACACTTATCACCAGCATCCTCATCACTATGGCAAGCTTCGGAGGATTTGCCCTGCTCCTAAGGCGTTTTGGCATCGAGTTGCTATAACCCGGGTGCAGAAAGCAATCGGTGTCCGCTTACCGGTTGTTGATGCACTCACCTTACGAGGTAGCGAACCATGTGCAGTTCGCCCTTAGTCTTAAAGCTCGGGAATGGGTTTCTTCACGCTCTGAGCATAGCGTTCTGTAGCCTTTCTGGCCTTTCTGGCAGACTGCTCAAGATCGTCGTTGATCTGAACGCTACTTTGGGCATTTTTCGGCAGTGCAGAGAAAGCATGAACGCAGCAATAGCCGATATAGTTGCTTTCATGAGAAGTCCATTAATAAAAAAGCGCCCATGGCGGGGCGCTAAAATTCACCTTACCAAAGGAGCGTATGGTTCCAAGGTGAATGCATTGGCGTGAGCAGGGTTCCGTTACTCCCGCCATGCTGCTTCAGATGAGACTGGCCCAAAGCAGCGCTGCCTGTGTGCTGTTGTTAAACTAGCAAAAGCGGCTAACGATAAGATGATTGTGAAATTACAATTTGGACATGTAATAGTTTGTAAAGTAATTATCCTTGCTCAAGTAAGATGAAAAGCCAAGCATGATCGCCGGTTGAAGCCCGTTTCAATGGGTAGAATGATCGGTGGCTTGTCATCACTCGTAGCTTGAGCTTGAAGGATTAAACGCCACAAAGCAGAGCAGCTTGGCAGAAACACCACCCCTCTCGGCCGAATTCGCTTGTCAGGCGTGAAGGCTGCAAACCGCTGAAGGCCACAGAATCCGCTAAGCTCACTAGGGAGAGCCGTCATGACTGTCAGCAATCTTGCGGCTACATTACAAATTTGTAGGATTTCGCCGCGGCCAGCGTCTTCGCGTTAAGATTCAAGCGTCCTCAGGTGACCCCGGCGTATGGACAAAGGTAGCGACTTCCAGATGCCATGCATATCAGCCGAACCTTCAAACTGCCTCCAACCATAGTCTTGACGGATTAGGCAAATCCTTCCTCACACCTTGAGATAAGTTATGCGCGTTCTAGTTGTGGAAGACGAAATTAAAACTGCCGAATATCTTCAGCAGGGCTTATCCGAAAGCGGGTATGTCGTAGATATCGTGCACAATGGTGTCGACGCCCTGCACTTGTTCAATACTAACGTCTATTCATTGGTTCTGCTGGACGTCAACCTTCCAGGCATCGACGGTTGGGACCTTTTGGAAACCATCAGGAAAACCAGCCGGGTCCGCATCATCATGCTAACCGCCCGCGGTCGCATCAACGACAAGCTCAAAGGCTTGGATGGCGGCGCTGACGACTACCTTGTCAAACCCTTTGAATTCCCAGAGCTGCTCGCTCGTATCCGTTCGCTGCAGCGGCGTGGTGATGAATTAGTCGAGAAGAGATCGCTAAAAATTGCCGATTTAGAACTCGACTCAGTGCGCCATCGCGTTTTCCGCGCTGGCACACGCATCGATCTCACCACAAAGGAATTTACGCTCCTGCACCTGCTGATGAGCAGGACGGGCGAAGCGCTGACTCGTTCTCAGATCATTTCGTTGGTCTGGGACATGAATTTTGACTGCGATACCAACGTCATCGATGTCGCTATCCGGCGCCTTCGCTCAAAGATCGATGACCCGTTTGAAACCAAGCTCATTCACACGCTTCGTGGCGTAGGGTACGTTTTTGAGGAACGCGCATGAGGCCTTTCAGCCTGGCTGCAAAGCTGGGATTAAAAGTGGGGTTGATGAGCGCAGCGTTGCTGCTTCTATTCGCCACCTTCGGGTATCTGATGGTAGGCCAGGCGCTAGAGCGTAATGCTCGCAGTGACCTGGAAGTCAAGATGGCGGGCATGGCTCACAACCTGTCTATGATCTCCGACATCTCAGGCGTCAACGCAGACGCACATCAGCTTGTGGATCTGGTGATGGGCCACAACAACCTGTACGTCAGCATCTTCGAGTCGGCGCAGAGTGAAACGCCTCTTCTCTCGATCGGCTCGAAGCAGGTGAACGTGGAGGTGCACAAGTTCCAACCATCCGCACAGCCGAAGGAGCATGAGTGGCGCGACACCCAGGACCGCCCCTTGCTGACAGCTTCTCGCACCATGAGTTTGGGCGACGGAACCGAAGTCAGTGTCTACATGACCATGGACCAGTCGTCCAATGAAGCGCTGCTTGATGCATTGCTCACCTGGGCCCTGATGATTTCCCCGCTCATCATCGCGCTGATCCTCGCAATCGGCTGGTGGACAGTCCGCAGAAGTCTGCTGCCTCTGACCAAGTTCCTGAAGGTCGCTTCGAAGATCTCCACCGAGAGCCTTGACCATCGTCTGCCGACTAATGGGATGCCGGCAGAACTCAAAGAGCTCGCCGACGGTATCAACATCATGCTGGCTCGCCTGGATGACGGAGTTCAGCAGCTCTCGCAGTTTTCTGACGACCTTGCTCACGAACTGCGAGCGCCGCTTTCCAACCTGATGGGTAAAGCCCAAGTTGCGCTAACCAGAGAACGATCGCTTTCCGAGTACAGGGAGGTGCTGGAGTCGTGCACAGAAGAGCTGGACCGCATGAGCCGCATGGTTTCCGACATGCTGTTCCTTGCTCAGGTCAGTCATCCGGCATCCATGGTGGAGTTTGAACCCGTGTCCCTAGTCGACGAGGTTAAGCGAGTGTGCGATCTCTTCAGCATTTCGGCAGAGGAAGGCGAGATCCAGCTGCAGATCTCTGGCAGTGATGACGTGGTGCGCGGGAACCGCCTGATGATTCAACGCGCCGTCTCGAATCTGGTGTCGAATGCGATTCGCTACTGCCCTCGCGGTCGTACGGTCTATGTGAAAGTGCAACACGGTGGTAGCGGCACGACCTTGAGTGTTGGCAACCCGGGCCGCGGGATCGCCAAGGAACACCATGCGCATTTGTTTGAACGGTTCTACCGCGTGGATAAGAGCCGAGCACGAAGCGAAGGGGGGACCGGTCTTGGCCTTGCCATCGTGCAGTCGATCATGGGCCTACATCAAGGCTCGGCGAGCGTGGAAGTGACCGAGGAAAATTTCACCTGGTTCCACCTCCACTTCCCGAAGCTCAGCTAAAGCAGCCAACAATGACCGCTGATTGAACCGCGCTCACTTGCAAAGGCCCGTCAATCGACGGGCCTTTTGTCTGATGCAATGCATCAATGCCTAAGCACCACAGGGTCCATGGGCGACCGCAGAATTACCGACTTTATAATCTTTTGCTCTTCTGGATTAGCGTTTCTTCACAGGTGGGAGAAGTATTGGGCATTCACTTTTTCCTGAGCGCTCACACTGCCGGCGGCCTCTATGGACTGCATGGTCGAGTACACATAGATCAGTGCCAGTATGAAGAATGCTGTCGCCACTACCATGACATAACGCTTAGCCAGCACCGTTAGCTCCAGGATCGAGGCATCCGCTGATTTGTCGCGACAGTAAGCTCCGAAATCAGCGGTTGGATGGCGGTCTCGACGCCACGAGCGGCAGCGGAATATGCCTCTGCAGCAGCGCGTATGGCGACCTCTTCGGCATTGGACCAGGCTTTCTCAGCCTTTCGCACCTCCTCCTGAATCTGCCTACTGACGAGATCAACCTCCTCCACAAGCTCACTCGACTTTTCCAGAACGGCGCTGCAAGCCCTGGTTTGGGAAGCCAGCTCATCGAGCTGAAAGGTGAGTTTTTCAGTGCTTCGACGGAAGTCACCGATGGCAACAGCCAAGGCTCAATCTCATTCATGGCTATCTCCCCGAGCGGCCGGTAACGCCGCAGTGGTTTATTTGTTTAGATATCAACGTGACCCTCGACACAAGCGAGATAGACATGATCCTTCCAGGTTTGCAGATTTGGCGCATCTCGCCAGCCGCCTAAATTACGGAATTGTAATTCTTGACTCACCTTGTCGTTAGCTTCGCGCTCCTAAACTACAAACCAACAAAGGCCGCCAGTCAGGTAGGCCTAGTGAGAACCGAGGCACACAATGAAATTTGCTAAATCTATCGCTATTGGCAGCCTGCTGCTTGGTCTCGTGAGTACCGCTTACGCTGAAGGTGGTTACGAGCGAGCGAAACAGTTCCAGGAAAACTTCCGAAATGAACAGGCTCGCCTATGGAGCGATGACTCTTCGGATCAGAACAAACAACAAATTGCCCAAGAGCAAAAGAAAGAAAGCAAGAATGGTAAGGAAAAAGCTGATAACTAAACGGCGATTAAATAGGACTTTAAATGACGAAAGCAATCGACAAAAAAGCCAGGGTAAAACCTGGTTTTTTTTGTGTCTGGAATCTTACCTTCGTTTGTACGAGGCGTTTCCGCATTACTGTCTCCGACCAGACCTTCGGTACCTTGCCTGGCGTCTTTCCAACGGCACAGCAACAGCTGACTGGCGTTCGCTTCGGTGATCTCGACACAGCCCAGGTTGGCAGGCAGCTCAGCATTGCTGTCGAGTAAGCGCCGGGACAGGTAGAATGAGCTGTCACGAGGCCACTTTGCTGGGTACTGGATGTTTTCGGACTTCCCGCTGCTGTAGAACTCCGAGGAATTCGAGCGGCGACCAGGGTAGATCAGAGGGGCCGATTGAGCACATTCAACCAGGCCTGAACGACATCTCGCTGGTTCTGAGGCCTCTGCATCAACACCCCGGCATAGATGATGTCGACGCCGATGATTGGCAGTATCAACGCTCGCGGCGGCGCCCTGGTGATCCTTCGGCCAACCTCATTGATCCGACCGGACAGGAGCAACGCCGAGACAGGTACAGAACCAGCGGCAGCCAGTCGATCAGCCCTAGTTTTCCTGCGAGCGCTCCGGCTCCGAGCAGGGCACCACAGATCAGCGCGAAAACCAGCTCGGTGTTCATGCCAAAGATGCCGTCGTGCTCATGGCTCAGCCCTTCATGCTCTGCTTGGTCATCTGGGCGTTCAAGCGAACTTTTCATAACTCGTCCCTTCTGGGGGGCAAGACTATAAACTGCCCTATGCAGTTGGAAGACATTACTGTTGTGTAGTTGAGATTTATTTCCCAGCTAACCCAGGGGCAGTCATTAAAGCATCTAGCCTAAATGACGTTCATCGAGCTCAATAAAAAATGCCAGGCACTGCCTGGCATTTATGAATTCTCTAAGTATTCTACTCACAGCAATTACTACTTGTTGTTGATGCATTGCGAGTACATGGAGTAGCGAACCGTCTTAAGCGTACCCTGAGAGTCCTCAAAGGTCATCAATCGCGGGTAAACTTGGCAGGTGCGCGGGTCTTGGGACTGACGCACGAATTTCGCAACATCGATCTTCATGCCGTAATTGTAGTCCTGGATCTCCGGCATCGGTTTGCCATTTCTCTCGGCATAATTCGCTACAGCAGTCTGATGCTCCTTGATGTATTGCAGCTGCTTGCTTTCAGAGTAAGTATAAGCCTGCGAAGCCATCGAGAACATAACAAGTGCAGCAGCAACAATTAGCTTTTTCATAGGAACCTCTCAAATTCAAATCATCTCGGGCGTAACTTTAGCAACGCAGAGGCATCACCGGCATGACGAGAAACTTACAATTTTGAAAGGTAAGTGCATCTATTTCATATAAAACAAAAAACCCACAACGCGTGTTGTGGGTTTTTTGTATCTGGGGGAATCAGCTTACGGCTTCTGCCTCGTCGCCGTCTTCATCCTTGCGATGTGCCCAATGATACAGAGCAGGCAGTACCAGCAAGGTCAACGCGGTGGAGGACAGAATCCCGCCAATCACCACCGTTGCCAGCGGCCGTTGAACCTCGGCACCTGTACCGGTGGCCAAGGCCATCGGAATGAAGCCCAGGGAAGCCACCAGCGCAGTCATCAGCACAGGTCGCAGTCGGGTCAGAGCTCCTTCGTCAACGGCCTGCCTGAGCGTTCGTCCCTCTTCTCGCAACCCGCGAATGAAGGCAATCATCACCAGGCCGTTCAGTACCGCGACGCCGGAGAGAGCGATGAAGCCTACCCCTGCCGAGATCGAGAGCGGGATATCACGCAGCCAAAGGGCCACGACCCCGCCAGTGAGAGCGAATGGAATACCGGTGAAGACCAGCATGCCGTCCTTCAGGTTGTTGAACATCAAGAACAGCAAGGTCATTACCAGCAGCAAGGCTACTGGTACCACAATCTGCAGGCGCTTGGCTGCAGACTGCAACTGCTCGAACTGGCCGCCCCAACTGGTCCAGTAACCTGCTGGGATTTCCACTTTCGTTGACAGGGTAGATGCCGCCTCATCAACGAACGACCCAAGGTCACGGCCCCGAACGTTGGCGCTTACAATAACCAAGCGCTTACCGTTCTCGCGGCTGATCTGGTTCGGGCCCAACTGCAAGTCCAGCTTAGCGACCTGCGAAAGTGGAATGAAACCGATCTGATTGGCGCCCTGAGCCGCATTGGCAGGCACAGGAATCAACAAGCTAGACATACCCGCGACGTCGGTACGTACGGCCTCAGGCAGGCGCACCACCATGTCGAATCGGCGATCACCCTCGTACAACGTTCCCGCTGTACGACCACCCACAGCAATCGCGATCGAATTCTGCACGTCCGCAATGTTCAGGCCGTAGCGTGCTGCTTTTTCCCGGTCGATGTTAATGGTCAGCACTGGCAGACCTGTGGTCTGCTCAACCTTGACCTCCGAGGAGCCTGGTACCGCTTTGAGCGCTGCGGCGATCTTATTGGCCGTGCTGTTGAGCACATCCATGTCGTCACCATAAACCTTCACCGCAACATCGCTGCGCACCCCGGAGATCAGTTCGTTGAAACGAAGCTGGATAGGCTGGGAGAGTTCATAGTTACTGCCCGGGACACTGGCTGCCGCCTTTTGAACCTCGGCAATGAGCTCCTCCCGCGACTTGTCGGGATCGGCCCATTGGTCCTTTGGTTTGAGCATGACGTAAGCATCGGAGATATTCGGTGGCATTGGGTCAGAGGCGATTTCAGCCGTACCGGTTCGGCCGAACATACGCTCAACTTCCGGTACCTGCTCGATGACTGCTTTTTCCAAACGCTCCTGCATGTCCACCGACTGGCTGAGGCTAGTACCAGGTACGCGCAAGGCTTGAAGAGCGAAGTCCCCCTCACTGAGACTTGGGATGAACTCGCTCCCCATGCGACTGGCAAGTACACCGCTGAGAACGACCAGTGCTAGTGCGGCGGAGAAAGCGATATTCCGATGCCCAAGCACCCACTGCAGCACAGGCTCATAACGCAGCCGCGCAGTGCGCATAACAACGCCCTCTTCCTCCTTGACCTTGCCAGTGACGAACATGGCGATCGCTGCCGGCACGAAGGTAACGGAGAGGATCATTGCACCCAATAGCGCCATCACAACGGTGAATGCCATGGGGTGGAACATTTTGCCCTCCACGCCGGTGAGGGCGAAGATGGGCAGGTACACCACCATAATGATCAGCTGCCCGAAGATCAGTGGCCGACGCGCTTCGCGGGCAGCGGCAAAGACCTCATGGAAGCGTTCGGTTTTGGTGAGCATACGGCCATGTTTGTGCTGCGCATGGGCCAATCGACGGATCGCGTTCTCCACGATAACCACGGCCCCATCTACGATGATGCCGAAGTCGAGTGCTCCCAGACTCATCAGGTTGGCACTGACCTTGTTGTTGAACATGCCAGTGAAGGTGAACAGCATGGAGAGTGGGATGACCATCGCGGTAATCAGCGCAGCACGGATGTTGCCGAGGAACAGGAAGAGGATGGCGATAACCAGGATCGCGCCTTCCACCAGGTTCTTCTTCACCGTCGCAATGGCTTTTTCAACCAAGTTGGTACGGTCGTAAACGGTGACGGCAACCACGCCCTTTGGCAGGGTACGGTTGATATCCGCGAGCTTCGCGGCGACAGCTTGGGACACAGTACGGCTGTTCTCACCGATAAGCATAAACACGGTACCGAGCACGACCTCGCGGCCATTCTCGGTAGCAGCACCCGTACGGAGCTCTTTACCGATACTGACGTCGGCAACATTGCTGATGCGAATCGGTGCACCATCCACACTGGTGATTACGATGCTGGCGATGTCTTCGATATCGCGGACTTGGCCAGGTGCACGGATGAGCAGCTGCTCGCCATTACGCTCGATGTAACCGGCGCCGACGTTGGCGTTGTTGCTTTCCAACGCTGCGACCAAATCATTCAGGGTCAGCTTGTAGGTAGCCAGGCGCTTCGGATCCGGGGCAACAAGGAACTGTTTGGCAAAGCCACCGATGGTGTTGATCTCTGCAACGCCGGGTACGTTGCGCAGCTGAGGCTTGATGATCCAGTCCTGGATCACCCGCAGGTCGGTGGGCGTGTAGGGCGTACCGTCTTCTTTGACCGCGCCATCTTCGGCTTCTACGGTCCACAGGAAGATCTCCCCGAGCCCGGTGGATACCGGCCCCATGACAGCTTCTACACCCTCTGGCAGCTGTTCCTTGGCAACCTGCAGCCGCTCGTTAATCAGCTGGCGGGCAAAGAAAATGTCGGTGCCATCCTTGAAGATCACGGTGACCTGAGACAGGCCAGAGCGAGACAGGGAACGGGTCTGCTGAAGGCCTGGAAGACCAGCCATGGCTGTTTCAACTGGAAACGTGATCCGCTGCTCAGTTTCCAATGGGGAATAGCCAGGCGCTGCAGTATTGATCTGCACCTGGACGTTGGTGATGTCAGGAACGGCATCGATCGGCAGTTTCTGGTAGCTGTAGATGCCGATACCGGCCATGATCAGGACAGCGATCATCACAACGATCCGCTGTTCAATGGCAAATCTGATGATACGTTCAAACATGAGAAATCATCCTGTCAGTTCGCATCAGTGACTGTGCTCGGCAGAGGCTTTGCCGAGCTCAGACTTGAGTGTGAAGCTGCCATTGGTAGCCACTTGAGCGCCCGCTTCGATGCCGTCCGTGATTTCCACGTACCCACTGTCACGGCGGCCCAGCTTTACTGGGCGGGTGTCGAAGCCCTCGGCGGTGCGTACGAAGACCGATGGTTTGTCCTCAACGGTCTGCACGGCGTGTTCCGGGACAGCCACCGCCACGCGATCAGTCTGGGACGTGACTGCGATGTTCACGAAAAGACCAGGACGCCAGGCCCCGTTGGGATTGGTCAACGTAACGCGGACGGTCGCTGCTCGGTTTTGCTCGCCCAACAGGCTGCCGACATAACCCACCTTGCCCTCGACCTCCACGTTCATGTCAGGTGAGGAAACCTTCACGGCGCGGCCGGTAGTGACCTTGGCCAAATCGGTAGGCGGTACAGCGAAAGTGGCCCAAACTTGGTTAAGGTCGGACAGAATAAAGGCGTTAGTCGCCTCGCTGACGACTTCCCCGACGGTCAAGTGTTTCTCCACCACTACGGCGTCAAAGGGAGCCCTGAGTTCGTAACGGTTACCGCCTACCGAATTGACCGAGGCACCGATCGCGCTGACTTTTTGCTTGGCGTTGGCCAGAGAGATTTCGGCTTCCTGCAGCGCCTGGCGAGCCTGGAGGTAGTCCTGCTCCGCAGAAATCTTGTCCTGCCAGAGCTGCTTCTCTCGGCTAAAAGTCACGCGCGCAAGTTCGACACGACGCTGAGCGGCTTGTTGCTCGCTGCGCAGGTCAGAGATCTGCTGGCTGGCAATCACCGCAAGGACTTGACCCTTCTTGACGGACTCACCCAAATTCGCCTGGACTGTTTCGACAACGCCTGGAACGCGAGGAACAACGTGCGCAGTGCGGTCCTCGTCAAAACGAATCTCACCCGGGAAGCTCACGACGGTTCCCAAATCACGAGGCGCTGCCGATTCCAGAGTCACGCCAGCTGCTTTGATCTGTTCAGCACTAAGGGTTAGCTTACCTTCTTCCTCACCGCCCTCTTCACTGTGGCCCTCCTCGCCATGACCTTCTTCACCGTGCCCATCTTCACTATGCTCCGCTTCACTGTTCTCTTTGTTAGCTGATCCGGCCTTCTTGTCATGGCCATGACCATCGTCAGCACCATGTTCTGCGTTAGTCGCCGCTTGTTGATCGGAACTGCTGTTCCAGGCGAGGCTGCCAAATCCAAGGATTGCCACAGCGGCTACCGCGAGGGCGATCTTGCGTTTGTTTTCCATTGCTACTCCTGCTGATCGTAGGCACCGGCAGGTTTAAACGCCGAGTGCCGAGAAAAATGTATGCCCCGTTCAGCGTGCGCCGGCGGTCGAGCCTACTTCGCCATAAACCCTTTCTACTTGCGCACGCGCATTGGTCGCCGCTGCCAGCGAGTCGAGATACTGGCCACGAGCAAGGATCAAGGTGCGCTGGGCGTCCAGTACTTCGATAAAGCCGAATTTCCCCATCTCGAATCCGCGGGTTGCGGTATCCACGGCCTGCTGGGCTGAGGGCAGAATGGTCTTGTCGTAGGACTCAACTTCTTGCATGGCGGTGGACCACTGGTTCAGCGCGGTTTGGGTTTGGGCGCGCAGTCTCAACTCGACAGCGTTACGCAGGTCGCGGGCCTGATCGGCACGTCGAGAAGCGGAAAGAATGTTGCCTTGGTTACGATCAAACAGCGGCAAAGGCATGGACAGACCAACGACATTGACTCGCTCGCGCACCGAGCGGTCGTACTGGCTACCCACGCTTACCGTGAGGTTTGGAATACGCTGAGCTTTTTCTGCGCCAAGCGAGGCATCGCTCTTATCAATCTCCACCACTGCCTGCCGCATTTCCGGAGTCTGATCGAGCTTTGCCAGCAACTCTTCAGTGCGCGGCGGCAAGCCAGGAGACAAGGTTGGTGATTCAAGGCGATCGAATATGGTCACAGAACTCCCCGTGACTTGGGCGAGTTGCTGGTAAGCATTCGCTTTTTCCGTTTCGGCGCGACGGACCTGCAACCGGGCTTCAGCCAGTTGAACCTGGGCGCGGGTAGCCTCCACAGGTGAAGATTTACCTGCGCGAACTCGACCATCGACAATGCGAAGGCCGCGCTCAGTAAGTTCAAGGGATTGTTTAGCGAGGTCGAGTCCGGTTTGGGCTCGTAATGCAGCGTAAAACGCCTGCACGACGTCTGCACGCAGACCATTCACGCGTCGGTCCAGTTCCAGTTGTGCAACACTCTGGCCGTATGTGGCGACATCTACGCGGGCTCCCCGCTTACCACCGAGCTCCAAGGTCTGACTTAGCGTAACGGTCGTTGTGCTGGTGTTACGCCGTGTGTCCTCCATCTCATACGAGATTTCGGGGTTTGGAATCAGCCCGGCTTGCTTGCGCGCACCGTCCGCGATGCCGATTTCCTGACGTGCCGCCGCGAGGTCTGGGTTGGCATCCATTGCCGTCGACAGCGCTTGGGGCAAGCTGATGCTTTGGGCAAATGCGGTGGGTGCCAGCAACCCGGAAATCACCGCACAGAGAGCGGCAATTTTCCACGGTGAGACGTAGGTCTTGGATAAGACATTGCGGTTATACCGGAGCACTTTCTTGGTCCTCGTGCACAAACTTCGTTAGCTTGGCCAGAACGCCGAAATAGCTGCCAAGCCCCACTGGATTAGGTGATGGCACTCTAAAGAGCGGTAGCTATCAGAGGGGTGGCTAGAAAATTACAATTTCGTAAGAAAAGCTTGTAATGCCCGAAAACGCTGATGACACAGTCGAACCACCGAATTTCATTGCGAACGCGAGAGATGGCTAGCATGCGGCGTCAATGACCAAAATAACGACCAGATGACGAAATTGTAATTTTCCTATCACCATCCCGTTATCTTCCGCCTGCAAATATGAGCTCGGCGCTACGCGAGGCGCGCCGCCGGCTCAGAACTTATAACGACACCCGCGCCGGAAAACATAATAAAAACTGCCGTAAATCAAAGGAGCATCGGATGAAAATCAAAGTACCACTGTATTTGGCGGCAGTTTCGGCGCTGTCTGGAAGCTATGCAGTTACTGCTCAAGCTGAAGATAAGCCCGAAGGTTTCATCGAAGGTAGCAGCCTTACAGTGCTCAACCGCAACTTCTATTTCAATCGTGATAACCGCGACAGCTCAGCTCCCACTTACAACAGCGGCAAGGGCAACACCAATGGCTACTCCGAGGCCTGGGCGCACGGGATCATCACCAAATTCAACTCTGGTTTTACCCAAGGGACGGTCGGCGTTGGTGTTGATGCCTTTGCCATGATAGGGCTTAAGCTCGATACTGGTGACGGGCGCAACGGCGGTCGTAGTTCATTCGACGTCATGCCTGTTGATAACAAAGGCGAAGCTCGCGACGAATACACCAAGGTTGGCGGGGCGGCTAAAGTTCGCTTGTTTGATACGGTCGTGAAAGTGGGTGATGTTTTCCCGTCGACGCCAGTTGTTGCATCAGGCGACTCGCGCCTGTTGCCTGAAAGCTTCCGCGGTGTGACCGTTGAGAACACCAGCATCCAGGGCCTCACCCTGCAGGGTGGCCGACTGCATGCGATGAGCCAGCCGGTCTCCAGCAATCTGAATGATAACTTCGCAACTTTCTACGGTGGCCCGGTTAACTCGCCTTGGGTAGGCTACGGTGGCGGTGATTACGCGATCAACGATAACTGGACCGTGAGCGTATACGCCAGTCAGTTGAAAGAAGTCTGGAACCAGTACTACGCTGGCACCAGCTTCGCCTATCCACTGAATGACGACCTTGCGCTGATTGGCGGCTTCAACTATTACAAAGCCGTGGATGAAGGGAAGCAGCGCCTAGGCGAGTTTGACAACGATATCTGGAGTGCCAAGGTCGGGGTCCGTTACGGCGCTCACACCCTGGCCCTGTCGCACCAACGCAACAACGGCGACGATGATTTCGACTACCTGCGTCAGTCAGACTCGATTTTCGTCGACAACTCTATCCAGTACAGCGACTTCAACTCGCCGAAAGAGCGTTCCTGGATGCTGCGCTACGACCTGAACTTCACCAGCTACGGCATTCCTGGTCTGACGTTCATGACCCGCTACGCCAGAGGCTCGGGCGCAGACTACTCGAACGCCAACCAGTTCTACATGCGCACCGACGCCAACGGTGATCCGCTCACCAATCAGAAACGTTGGGAGCGTGACGTAGAGGTTAAATATGTCGTGCAAACTGGTCCAGCAAAAGACCTGTCCTTCCGGTTGCGCCAGGCCACCACGCGTGCCACTGCATTCGAATCGGATCTGGATGAAACTCGTGTGATCATTGAGTACCCGCTTTCGATCCTGTGATTCTCTAAGGGGATCAGTTTATTCGTAAACTGGTCTCTTCAGAAAAATGTGCATTACGAATTCACCTTGAGTGGCTTAAGTGCTCCTTTGGTAAAAGGTGGATATTTGGCGCCCTTTGGGCGCCTTTTTTTTACCTAAAATTCAATCAACCGTTCGAGTGTACGCATTGCATGCCGGTGAAACTCATGGCTGCACCAATGACCAGTTTCCTCGACATGAGTAACTTCGCCGTCATCTGAACGGAACAAAGTCAACACAAAGAAGAAAACAACCACATACTTCATAAGGTCAAATTACCTATTGGAGAGAGGGCCCGCACCTGTCAAACCCAAACCGCGAAAAGATATACCTCCAGACTATCAATCATATTACCTGGAAATTACAAATCCGTCATTTAGGCCCCGCCCAGCTCATTTTGATTTACCATTCCTTTCAATAATGCCGGCGCGCGTGCGCGGTTAATTGCTCAGTGATATCGAGACACAATCCCATGCGAATTCTGGTAATTGAGGACGAAGTAAAAACTGCGGAATATGTGCGTCAAGGCCTTACAGAATGCGGTTATGTCGTCGATTGCGTGCATACCGGGTCAGATGGGCTATTCCTAGCCAAGCAACACGAATACGAGTTGATTATTCTTGATATCAATCTGCCAGAAATGGATGGGTGGCAGGTACTTGAGCTTTTGAGGCGTAAAAATTGCCCCTCCCGCATCATGATGCTCACGGCGAGAAGTCGTTTGGCAGATAAGGTCCGGGGTTTGGAGAACGGTGCAGATGACTACCTGATCAAACCATTTGAGTTCCCAGAACTGCTAGCCCGGGTTCGCGCCTTAATGCGCAGGTCTGAACACCCTGCATCTGTGGAGATCATTCGTGTCGCTGACCTGGAGCTAGACCAGAGCCGTCACAGGGCCTTCAGGGACGGCCAGCGTATTGATCTGACGACGAAAGAGTTTGCACTTCTGCACTACCTAATGCGCAATACCGGCGTGGTGCTCAGCCGCACACAGATCATCTCACAGGTCTGGGATATGAACTTCGACTGCGATACAAACGTTGTAGAAGTGTCGATTCGAAGACTTAGAGCCAAGATCGATGACCCTTTCGAGACGAAGCTGATCCATACGCTTCGCGGTGTGGGCTATGTGCTTGAGAAGCGTTGATCGCCCGCTACTTAGTCATGAAAACAGAGCCAGGGATCATGCATGTAAGTCGAGCCATACTGTTTTTGACCCTTAGCGCGCGTTTCCTCACTAAACGTATGAGGTGTGCTGGACATAAGGTGCGCCGGCGATGAGGTTAACCTCCCGACTACAGCACCAAGCAGGCTCAGTCGCCGCTCAACGATGATGGCGCCCGCCGGCTTTTCTGGTTCGTTGCAGGGCTACTCACGGTCATTGCCTTCGTCATGGCCACCCTCTCTGTGCATCTTCTCACCTCGCTCAAGGAACTTGGCCTTCCAACGGTCACGGTGTTGGCGGTGGGGATGGTCCTTGGGCCGGCCCAGGTGGTGGCAAGAGTATTGGAGTTCTCGCTTGCTCGGCATCTTCACCCAACCTGGTCGGCCGTGCCGGCGTGTTGGTGAGCTTCATCGGCATCTGCTTATTCATTCCTCGCGTGCCTTGGCTGGCATTCCCTGCAGCAGCGCTGTAGGGCGCCGGCATCGGGATTCTCACTATTGCCAGAGTCATCTTGCCTCTGGTGCTGTTTGGCAAGGGTATCGCGCACGCATGGGAGCATTAGCTCGCCCAATGGTCTTGGCGCAGGCCACGGGGCCGTTTGCTACGGCCTTTGTGCTGAGTACTCAAGGCGCACCTGTGCTCTTGCTCATGGCGGCGATGGTCGCTGTCGCGCTAGATAGCAGTTTCAAACTGCCCCTCAACCCAGTGCAACGTAGGTGAAGCTGGTGATTCTGCCCTCAAATCGGGGTGCCCGCTAGATTTCCCCCCTAGCTTTGCCTTTGACTCTGCCTGGGGGTATACCGCCAGGGGATAATCGGCCTGCTTTGTCTTTGCGGATTGCCCTGCCAATTGACGGGGCCTACATAAGCCGTTTCTAATGCCCTCGACGTAGAACCATTCGCTCCGGCCGAAGCTGGCTGGTGGGCGTGAGCCAAGAGGCGTATCCTACAAATGCTTGCTCCGAGACTTGTTGGCCTACAGCCTCCCCTTGGAGACATCTGATAGCCCGCCGCCGAGGCGGGCTTCTTGTTACCAGATCCGTAAGGCAGCGCCTTTGTTGGCAGCTGCCCAAGCTAGGCTCCGCCAGAGCGCATGCTCATCACCAGCGGTCTACACGTCTCCTTAGCCCGACGGGAGACTGGGCGAGATATGCTTACGCAGCCATTGCTTCGCAGGATGCTGCACAGGCCATACAGGCCTGTGCGCAATGCTGACAGTGGTCTGCCTTATGCTTACCGCACTCCTCCCCGCAAGCGCGGCAAATCCTGGCGCAAAGTGCACAAAATTCGTTGGCGAGCATGCTTTCTCGTGCCATCAAGGTAGCCGCCAGCTTGCACATATCTGCGCAATCCCTGTCCAGCTTGATGCAGTCAGCCATCATTTTTACATCTTGTTCTTGCAGGCAGGCTGCCGCGCAGCCTTCACAGGCCAGCGCACAGCGCAGGCATTCCGAGATGCATTCTTCAAAGCGACTGGTCATGGTCATATCTCCGGTATCGGGTCGATGTGATGCCAATGCACCGTCTCATGACGGTATGTAGCGTTCGACCTGACGGGTTCCTGAAGATTGATTACATTTCTGTAAGCTTGTCCGAATCATCTCGTGTGAAGGCCTGCCCAATCATTCAAGGCTGGAGAGTCATTGTTCCTGGATGCTCACGATCCTCGCGGTGCTTCCTTCCATACGGAACCCAAATTTCACCTTGTCTCCTACGTTCAAGCCCTTCAGATGCGCAGGTTCAGCTTGGAAACCCATGGTCATTGCCGGCCATTTGAGCTCTGCTACCGGGCCGTGCGCCAAGGTGATTTTCCCGCTTTGAGGATCCAGCGCCTTTATTGTCCCCTCAGCATGCGCAATGGGTGCCGCCTGGCTGCCTTGGTCACCCTCGGCGGAGGCTGGCATTTTCTTCATGTCCATACCATCCATGTCCTGGGCATGCACACTGGCGGCGAAAGCTGTGACCAGGCCTGCGATGACAATTAGCTTTTTCATTGGATTTCTCCTGAGAGGTTGGGGGTAGTTACAGCAAGTTCGCGGCGACGGATCAGCCAGTACGCCGCAGGGATTACAAAAAGTGAAAGCAAGGGGGCGGTGAGCATGCCGCCCACCATGGGCACCGCGATGCGGCTCATGACCTCGCTGCCGGTACCGCTGCTCCAGAGGATGGGCAGCAGGCCTGCAACGATGACCGCCACAGTCATTGCCTTGGGCCTGATGCGTTGCACCGCGCCCTCACGGATCGCGTCGAGCAGCGCTGTTCGTGTGGTTTCGCCTTTGGCCTGACGCTCAGCCCAAGCGTTATTCAGGTAGATGAGCATGATCACTCCGAACTCCGCCGCTACGCCGGCCAGGGCAATGAAACCAACGCCTGTGGCCACCGACAGGTTGTAGCCCAGCAGGTACAGCAGCCAAACGCCTCCGGTCAGCGCGAACGGTAGTGTGCCCATGATGAGCAACGCCTCACCGAGGCGCCCAAAGGTCAGGTAGAGCAGCACGAAGATGATGGCCAGCGTCGCCGGCACCACCCAGGCCAGACGGGCATTCGCCCGCTCCAGGTATTCGAACTGGCCGGAGTAGCTCAAGCTCATGCCTGGATCGAGCTTCACCTCGCTGTTGATCGCCTGACGAAGGTCTGCCACAACAGACGATAGATCCCGGCCGCGCACATCGATGTACACCCAACCCGAGGGGCGAGCATTCTCGCTCTTCAGCATGGGCGGGCCATCAGCGATACGTATGCGGGCCACGCTGCCGAGCGTCAGCTGACCGCCCTGCGAGGTGTAGATCGGCAGCTGACGCAACGCCTCCACGGAATCACGCCATTCGCGTGGATAGCGCACGCTGATGGGATAGCGGGCCAAGCCTTCAACCGTTTCTCCAATGGTTTCGCCACCAATGGCGCCAGCCACGAGGGCCTGTACGTCGGTGATGTTCAGACCGTAACGGGCAGCGGCATGGCGATCGATATCCAGATCAATGTAGCGGCCACCAGTCAAACGCTCTGCCAGCGCCGAAGTCACTCCAGGCACCTTTTTCGCGGCCCGCTCCACAGCGAGAGTGGCCCGGTCTATCTGGTCCAGGTCGCTGCCGGCCACCTTGACGCCGATCGGGCTCTTGATGCCGGTGGCCAGCATATCGATGCGGTTGCGGATGGGCGGGATCCAAATGTTGGTCAGCCCAGGCACACGCACAGTGCGATCAAGCTCCTCGATGAGCTTGTCCGTGGTCATTCCTGGACGCCATTCACTCTTGGGCTTGAGCCGAACGGTGGTCTCGAACATCTCCAGCGGTGCCGGGTCGGTAGCGGACTCGGCGCGGCCGGCTTTACCAAAGACACTGGCCACTTCGGGAACGGTTCGAATCAGACGATCCGTTCGCTGCAACAGCTCTGAAGCTTTCTGCGCCGAGAGTCCAGGCAAGGCTGAAGGCATGTAGAGCAGATCACCTTCATCGAGCGGAGGAAGGAACTCGCCCCCGAGATGGTTCAAGGGCCACAGACTGCTGAGCAGGATGAGCAATGCTCCAGCGAGGGTAACCAGAGGCCGGCGCAGGACGACCTCCAATGCCGGACGGTACAGCCGGATGAGGCCTCGGTTGAGCGGGTTGCGCTGTTCCGCAGGCAGTGGCCCTCTGATCCAGTACCCCATCAGCACCGGAATCAGGGTCACCGATAGCGCAGCCGCCGCTGCCATTGCGTAGGTCTTGGTAAACGCTAGGGGTGCAAAGAGTCGCCCTTCCTGGGCTTGCAGCGTGAACACCGGGATGAACGAAAGCGTGATGATCATGAGGCTGAAGAACAGTGCCGGCCCTACCTCGACGGCCGCCTCCGTCATTACCCTCCAATGCGCTTCGCCTCGCAACGGCTGATCAGGATGTCGGGCATGCCAAGCCTCAACGCGTTTGTGGGCGTTCTCGATCATGACCACGGCAGCATCCACCATCGCGCCGATGGCAATTGCTATACCGCCGAGTGACATGATGTTGGCGTTGATACCCTGATGACGCATGACGATCAGCGCTATCAGGATTCCCACGGGCAGCGAAACGATAGCCACCAATGACGAGCGCAGGTGCCAGAGAAAGGCTGCGCATACCAACGCCACTACCACGAATTCCTCGATCAGCTTGTGACTGAGGTTCTCCACGGCACGGTCGATCAACTGGCTGCGGTCGTAGACGGTGACAAGTTCCACCCCGGCTGGCAGGGCTTTCTTCAGGGTTTCGAGCTTGGCCTTGACGTGCGCGATGGCCTCACGAGCATTCTTCCCGCTGCGCAGGATCACCACCCCTCCTACGGCTTCGCCGAGGCCGTCCAGTTCGCCTATGCCTCTGCGGGCTTCCGGACCTATCTGCACCGTAGCGACGTCGCCTAATGTCACCGGCACGCCCTTGGTAGCCAGTCGCAGCGGTATCGCTCTGAAATCATCCAGCGATCGCAGGTAGCCGGCCGCACGTACCATGAACTCCGCTTCGCCCTGCTCCAGTACACCGCCACCGGTCTCCTGGTTGGCCTTGCCTATAGCCTCAACCACCTCAGCCTGGGTGATACCGAGGCTGGCCATACGCAGCGGATCGAGAACGACTTGGTACTGCTTGACCATACCGCCGATGGTGGCCACCTCAGCGACATCCGGCAGGGTTTTGAGCTCATAGCGCAGGAACCAGTCCTGCAGGCTGCGCAGTTGCGACAGGTCATGGCCGCCGTTGCGATCGACCAACGCATACTGATAAATCCAGCCCACCCCGGTGGCGTCAGGGCCCAGTACCGGCTTGGCTGCCGCAGGTAATCGCGATTGCGCCTGGCTCAGGTACTCAAGCACCCGTGAGCGCGCCCAATACAGATCGGTGCCGTCCTCGAACAGCACATAGACGAAGCTGTCACCGAAGGCGGAGAAGCCGCGAACCGTTTTGGCCCCCGGAACCGAGAGCATGGTAGTGGTCAGCGGATAGGTCACCTGATTCTCAACGATCTGGGGAGCCTGGCCTGGGTAGGACGTGCGGATGATCACCTGCACGTCCGACAGGTCGGGCAAGGCGTCGATTGGTAGGCTACGCACCGAGACGAAGCCCCATGCCACCAGAAACAGCGTGGCGAGGAGCACCAGCACACGGTTGCCTACCGACCAGCGGATCAGTTTGGCAATCATGGTTGGCCCTCCAACACTTTGATCTGCTCAACTACCATGCCCTCGTCGCGTTCGCGTATGCCAAAGCGAATCTGCGCACCGATCTTGAGGCCATCAAGGAGAGACTGCTCAGCCACAGGGAAGGTCATGGTCATCCCTGGCATGCCCAGGGTGATGAAAGGACCGTGGGCAACGGTGAGCTGGGTGCCGTCTATCTGCACGACACGGCCATCCGCTTCATGCAGGGCTGGCCCCGCATTAGGCTGACTATCCTGCACCGTCGCCGCCTCGATGCCTTTCAAATTAGCGTCGGAGTCCAACAGGAATTGCCCGGACGCGACGATGCGCTGTCCTGCCTGAAGACCCTGCAACACCGCAACTTGGCCTTTGCTCTCCTGGCCCAACACGACTTCCACCGGCCGGAAGCGACCACCGTCTTCAGCCAGCATCACCAGGTCTCGCTTGCCGGTGCGGATGACCGCCTCGGCAGGCACCAAGAGGCTTTGCTCGGCAGACTCGCCGGGATGGAGAGCCACTTGAGCGGTCATCCCAGGACGAAGCCGCCCATCTCGGTTGGGCAACTCGATACGCAGGCGCAACGTGCGGCTCTGCAAATCGGCATCGGCCAATAGCGCAGTCAACTTGCCCGGTATGGGATCGCCTGGGAACGCTGGCAATTGCGCCTGCACAGGCTGGCCTTCGCGAAGGCCTTGAGCCTGGGCTTCCGGCACAGCCGCTTCTAGCCAGACGTTGGCCACTCCATTGATCCTTGCCAAAGTAGCCCCCGGCGTCAGCGTCATGCCGGGTCGCAAATCGAGAGCCTGGATTACACCGGCAGTGGGTGCGGAGAGTGTGACCGAGAGCTGCACCTTCCCAGTGCTCGCGACCCGGTTGATCAGGTCGGCCGGCATGCCGGCGAGCACGAGCCGCTGTCGTGCCGCCGCCGTCAGCTGAGCGTCACCGGAATGCCGCAGCGCCAGATATTCCTCCTGCAAACCAGCCCACTCCGGGGTCAGCACATCGGCGAGAGGAGCGCCTTTGGCAACGATGTCGCCCGTCGCTCGGCCATAGACGCGTTCGACGTAACCGCCAGTTCTGGCCTGCAACACACTGAAGTCGCGTTCGTCGAACGTCAGAACGCCGCTCACACTCAGGGTCCGTTCCAGCCGGCCAGCCGTCACCGTTGCCAATCGAATGCCAAGGTTTTGCTGGAGCCCAGCCGAGACCTGAACCGCAGGCTGCTCCTCGCCAGCCGTGTCATCCGAATACTTGGGCACGAGCGGCATGTCCATGAACGGCGATTTTCCGGGCGCCGGGAAGTGCTGCTGGGGATACATCGGGTCGTACCAGTACAGCGCTTTTTTTTCCTCACCTACTGGCTGCGATGGCGAATACGCACCTCTTCCACCTATCCAGAAGCCCGCGCCTATCCCAATAGCAAGGGCAGCAGCCACGAGCAAACCAATCGACCTATTTCTCATGCCCGCACCTCTCCATAAACGAAATGCAGACGCGCTGCTGTTGCCGCCAACTGTCCTTGCAGGTCCACATCCTGTAGCAGTGCTTCCACACGCTGCCGGCGTGCCGACAGCACTTCACTCAAGGGAGACTTACCGGCGCGGTAGTCCGCGAGAGCGAGGCGTACCCGGTCCTCGGCCAGGGGCAAAAGTGTTTCGCGACTGCGACGCACTGCCCGTTGCAAGCGGTGGTACTCGGCAAGGTCTGTTTCAAGCTGGGCTTGATGCTCGCGCAGGGCAGCGTCCTGCTCATCTTCCAATTGGCGAACTTGTGCGCGTCGTGCCGCAATCATCGGGTCTTGCCGTGAGCTGGTGAACAACGGCAACTGGAAGCTGACTTGCAGACTGACCATGTTGCTGAAGTCCGGGCCACGGCGCTGATAATCCACTCCCCAGGACCAATCCGATTTCTTTTCCGCCTGAGCCTGGTGTACCTGGGCCTGAGCCTCGCGTGTCATGGCGTTGTAGGTATTGAGCTCCGGATGGGCATGGACGGAGTGCAAGTATTCAGCTGCGTCTACAGGCCAGACAGGGAAGGTCGGCGCGCCTACTTCGGCGTCCTGCCCAATCCAGCGCTTCAGCGCGGCTCGCGCCTGAGCTGACTGACTCAATAGAACGTCTTTCTGCTCGTCCAACTGCGCGGCTTCTTGCTTGGGAGCCAGCGTATCGGCGCTGGAGCCTGCGCCTCCGGCCAAGCGGGCCCGCACCGTGGAAGCCAGCAGCTGGTTTTCTTTGTAGAAAGCGTCGAACTGTTCAAGCTTTCGCTGCACGGTGTACGCAGTAACCCAAGCCTGTGCGGTTGCCGCCCTAACCTTCAAGCGTTCGAAGATCGCCTCGGCATCGGCTCGCTCGACCGTGGCCTGCGCTGTCTCTATGCGAGCTTTGCGCTTGTCCCGGTTCGGTACTTCTTGGGACAGGCCAACCACCTGCATGGTCATGAAGTCTCTGTTCATGCTCCAGCGATCGGTGCCTTCAATCGGCAGGTTTTGTACCCCGAGATTCAGGCGCGGATCGGGTAGTTCGCCCGCTGGAATGACTGCGCTGCGCGCAGCTGATGCCTGCTCCTGGCGGGCCTGTAGAGAGGGAGCGTTGCGTTCAGCCAGTTGCAGCGCATCATCCAGCGACAGCGTTGCAGCCTGTGCCGAGACAGCCGGCAGCAGTATGAACAGGACGGCCATGGTTATCCGTCCCTGAAAACGTTGGGGAGTCATGAAAAATGATTCCTCGAAAGATCAGCGCCCAGGCGCGTGCCATCGCCCTGCTGCTAGGCGGAACGACGGTGTGAAATTAAGAGGGAATCAGACGCGGGGAGGCCGCCATGGATCGGGGGGAGAGCCTGTTGCTATGCCTACCGCGTAGGTATCGGCAGGTCGTGGCTTGGCAAAGGTGAGCCCAGGCGTCAGGAAGCTGAGCTGTACGGTACTGGCAGTCCTGCACTCCTGGCCGACCTTGCAGGATTTGGCGTGATCGCCGGCCTTGCCCAGGTCTTGGTCCTGGCAGCAGTCATGATCCATACCCGCCATCATTTCCATGCTCATCGCCTGCATTGGGCAAGGTTCAGTCGCCGAATCGATGCCCGCCATCCCGTTAAGCGGAAGCGCCACGATAAGCATCAGGATGGTGAGCAGTCGAATGAACCGATTCATGATGGGCGAGTATAGGTTACCGGGATGAGTTCAGCATTAAGGGGTTGGGGCTGCACTAACCAACCGCTTGGAGGCTGGGAGACTGATGAAGAATGTTGTGACACCCTCCGCTGAAGTACACCAGATTCGTCCGCTGTGAGCCTCGATGATAGAGCGGGTTATGGACAAACCCAGGCCTGCATTGCTTGGGCCGCCTTCGCGCCTGGCTGGATCGGCTCGATAGAATCGGTCGAAGATCTTGCCAATGTGCTGGGGATCGATGGTTACCCCGCTGTTACGCACGGAAAGCGTCACGCTTTCAGGCGTCTGCTCGATCTGCACTGATATCTCGTTGCCTTCCGGGGTGTAGCGCAACGCGTTGGATAGAAGGTTGGAAAGCGCTCGGTCAATCATCAGGCGATCGCCACGAACCTTACCCTGCCCGTGTAGGGTCAGCTGGATGCCTTGATCCTCAGCCAGGAACTGGTAGTACTCGAACAGCTTGGATACGAGTTCGGAGAGCTCCACATCGATCTGCTCGGGCACGATCAGACCATTATCCGCCTTGGCGAGGAAAAGCATGTCGTCGATCATGCGCGACATGCGCTTGAGGTCTTCCAGGTTCGAATAGAGGTTTTCTTCATAGGCATCCAGGTCACGCTTCTTGGTCAGCACCACTTCGGTATGGGTCAGAAGGTTGCTGACTGGCGTTCTCAACTCGTGAGCGATATCGGCAGAGAAGTTGGACAACCGAACGAATGCATCCTCCAACCGTCCCAGCATCCCGTTGAAAGACAGGATGAGCTCCTGAAGCTCAAGCGGTACGGGCTCCAGCGGAATGCGCTCGCGGAGCGATCTTGCCGACATCCCGGTGGCCACTTTGGTGATTTGCCCAACAGGCCGAAGCCCACTCTTGGCCACGACCCAACCCAAGCCTGCGCTCACAATCGCGCTGATCACCAGGCCGATGCCGAACCACCATTGCAGGGTGACAAAGAAATGCGCGTGAGTGGTGACATCGAGCATCAGCACGGCCGTCACCGGTTCCGGCTCGCCTGCAATGGTCAGCTGGGCGGTAATGCCGCGAAAGTTCTGCGATTCATCCTGCCATTCCCAGACCGCACCCCGGTGCGCCTGCTCGAATCGCTGAGGAATTTGGGAAGCTTTGGGGTCTGAATAAAGGACCGTACCGTCAGCCTTGGTGATTTTCGCCGACAAATCCTGATGTGCGCCGAGCAATGCCCGCAGCTGCTGCTCCTGATCGTGGAGCCCGCCTCGCGCTGCTGAGATGGACAGGATATGACGCGTTGACTCCAGCTTTTCGGAAAGCGCCTGCTCATCCAGCATCCGGAAATGGTGCTGACTGAGCCCGTAGAAAGCCACGCCAGCAACCACCAGAACAGCAGTCACCGCGAACATGAACATCAGGGTCAGTCGCTTGACGAGCGATGATTGCGGGCGCATCACTCCGGCACATCCATCATGTAGCCCATGCCTCGGGCGGTATGGATGAGCTTTGGCGCGAAGTCGTCATCAATCTTGGCCCGCAGTCGGCGAATCGCGACCTCGATCACGTTGGTGTCACTGTCGAAGTTCATGTCCCAGACCTGAGAAGCGATCAGCGACTTGGGGAGCACCTCGCCGCGTCGGCGCATGAGCAGCTCCAGCAGGGAAAACTCCTTTGCGGTAAGGTCGATCCGCTTGCCGTTTCGCGTAGCTCGACGCTTGAGCAGGTCTACCTCAAGGTCTGCCATCTTCATGGTGGTTTGAGCAGCACCACCGTTGCCTCTGCGCAACAACGTGCGAACCCGAGCCAGCAGCTCCGAGAACGCAAAGGGCTTCACCAGGTAATCATCAGCGCCCAGTTCCAAACCTTTCACGCGGTCGTCTACGCCGTCTCGGGCCGTCAAGAAAAGAACCGGCACATCCTGACCCGCCGCACGGATCTTGCGCAGGACATCCCAGCCATCGAGCCCCGGCATCATCACGTCGAGGATCAGCAAGTCATACGCTTCGCTCTGTGCCTGTTGCAGGGCGTCAGTGCCTGTCGTCACTCGGTCAACGGTGAAGCCAGCTTCTGTCAGACCTTGCTGGAGGTAGACACCGGTTTTTGGCTCATCTTCGGCTACGAGTAATTTCATCTGCTCTCATCCACGCGGGGTGCATCTCCAGTTTGCAGGAAAAAAGACGCCCAACCAGAAGCTGACGGAAAAGTAATGTCGAGATCAGTTTTCTGACAGCACCGCGAAGCTAACTTGACCCTGTACCTGACGCCATGAGGCGCAGAACCCACTGAGGATCTCCAGATGAACATGGTCAAAGCAATTGTGATGGTCGTTACCTTCGGCATGGCAGGCATCGCCCTGGCAGAGGGCGGCGCGGACCGGACCTTTGCGCGGATGGAAGCGGCTCGCCAAAGCTCCATGCAGGCCTACCAGGTTGCGCAGGAGAAGAAAGAGCAGGCCCCAGTCGCCGCCCAGTCGAGCAAGCACGCGGGCCACGAAAGCTGCTGATCCGAGCTTACAGAAATGTAATCACCCCGGAATCTGAACTATGGCAGTTTCAGACTACGGCCTCTCATCAGCCTCGCGTAGTGGCGAAAGTCTACGAGACTGGTGAGTGCTCCAATGAACCCAAGGGCTGCGCCATCGAGCAGCCTGGATATCAGCGATCTACCTGACTGGACGCAACGGCATGCAAAGCAAAACGACGAGACGATCTTTCGTCAAAGGCCTGGCCGCTACCGGAATTCTGGGTGGGCTCGGCATGTGGCGCGCGCCGGTCTGGGCCGTGTCCAGCCCTGGCCAACCGAACGTGCTCAGCGGCACGGACTTCGATCTGTATATCGGTGAACTGCCCGTCAACATAACGGGTGCAGCTCGTACGGCCATGGCCATCAACGGCTCCGTGCCAGGGCCGATCCTGCGATGGCGCGAAGGCGACACCGTGACGCTACGCGTACGCAACCGGCTGAAACAGGACACCTCCATTCACTGGCACGGCATCATCCTGCCCGCCAACATGGACGGTGTGCCGGGCTTGAGCTTCCACGGCATCGCTCCCGATGGCATGTACGAATACAAATTCAAGGTCCACCAGAACGGCACTTACTGGTATCACAGCCACTCAGGCCTCCAGGAACAGTCCGGGGTCTATGGGGCGTTGGTGATCGATGCCAAGGATCCGGAGCCGTTTGTGTACGACCGTGATTACGTCGTCATGCTCAGCGATTGGACGGATGAAGACCCGGCGCGGGTGCTCTCCAAACTCAAGAAGCAATCTGACTACTACAACTTCCACAAGCGCACTGTTAGCGACTTCGTTGACGATGTGAGCGAGAAAGGCTGGTCGGCCGCTGTAGCGGATCGGAAGATGTGGGCTGAAATGAAGATGAGCCCCACCGACCTCGCTGACGTGAGCGGGTATACCTACACCTACCTCATGAACGGCCAGGCTCCGAACGGCAACTGGACGGGACTCTTCAAGCCCGGCGAGAAGATCCGCCTGCGCTTTATCAACGGCTCGGCCATGACCTATTTCGATGTCCGGATTCCTGGGCTCAAGATGACGGTTGTGGCTGCTGACGGCCAGTACGTCAAACCCGTATCGGTCGATGAGTTCCGGATCGCCGTTGCCGAAACCTACGATGTCATCGTCGAACCTGAAAACGAGCAGGCCTATACGATCTTCGCGCAATCCATGGACCGTACCGGGTACTCCCGAGGCACCCTGGCAGTTCGTGAAGGCTTGCAAGCGCCCGTACCGGAGGTAGATCCACGCCCGATCATCGCCATGAGCGATATGGGCATGGACCACGGCAGCATGGGCGGAATGGATCACGGCGGCATGGCTGGCATGGACCAAGGGAACATGGCCGGCATGGATCACAGCAAGATGGCTGGCATGGACCAAGGGAACATGGCCGGCATGGATCACAGCAAGATGGCTGGGATGGACCATGGCAGCATGGCCGGCATGGACCACAGCAAGATGGCTGGAATGGATCACGGCAACATGGCCGGCATGGACCACAGCAAGATGGCTGGAATGGACCATGGCAACATGGCCGGCATGGACCACAGCAAGATGGCTGGAATGGACCACGGCAACATGGCCGGCATGGATCACAGCAAGATGGCTGGGATGGGTCATGAGGGCATGGCCGGCATGAGCGGTGCAATGCAGAGCCATCCGACTTCCGAGACCAACAACCCGTTGGTCGATATGCAGACCATGTCGCCGACCCCGAAGCTGAACGATCCGGGAATTGGCCTGCGCAACAACGGGCGCCGAGTGCTGACCTACGCCGATTTGCGGAGCACCTTCATCGATCCCGATGGTCGAGAGCCTGGACGCACAATCGAACTGCACCTTACCGGCCACATGGAGAAGTTCGCATGGTCGTTCGACGGTATCAAATTCTCCGACGCTGAACCGCTGCGGTTGAAATATGGCGAGCGTCTTCGCATCACCTTGGTCAACGACACCATGATGACTCACCCCATCCATCTCCACGGTATGTGGAGTGATCTGGAGGACGAGAACGGCAACTTCATGGTTCGCAAGCACACCATCGACATGCCACCTGGCTCAAAACGAAGCTATCGCGTCACCGCAGATGCCTTGGGACGTTGGGCCTATCACTGTCACCTACTGTTCCACATGGAAATGGGCATGTTCCGAGAAGTCCGTGTGGACGAATGAACTGGAGATTTGAGATGAGCAAACCAATGAAACGAAGCGCCTTTTTCCTCTCTGCTGCGATGGTCGGCATGCTGGCTGTTTATGCCCCGTCGTCGTGGTCTAGCGACAACCACGATCAGCATTCCCAGAAATCCACCGAGGCCGGTAAAGCCAAAGGTTCGCAGGACAAGCATGGCCAGGGCATGAACCATGAAGGCATGGACCATGGGTCCATGGAAGGTATGGACCACGGCTCGATGAAGGGGATGGACCATGGCTCGATGGAAGGCATGGACCACGACAAAATGATGGAATCGCATGGCAGCGACAAAGCTAAGGCAGGGAAAGATGGTCAATAGCCTTTGGCGGCCTTCGCTGCTGGCCCTGACTGTTTCAATCGGCATGCTGGGCGTAACGCCCAGCTTCGCCGCTGAAGAAATGGATCACTCGGGCATGGATCATTCGAAAATGGGGCACGGTTCCATGCAAATGGATGCTGCTCCGTCCGAATCGATGCCGGCGATGGATCACAGCAAGATGGGGATGAGCAAACAGCAGAAACAGCCTGCCCCTGTTGATCACAGCCAGATGGGGCATGCTCAAAGCCAGAGCAAATCCAGCCCGGTGGACCATAGCAAGATGGACCACAGCAAAATGGGCCATGGAAACATGAAGGGCATGGATCACGGTTCGATGAAGGGCATGGACCATTCCCAGATGAATCCTGGTTCAGCGACTTCTCCGACCACAACGAGCCGCACGCCGATTCCAGTGCTCACTGATGCCGACCGCGAGGCAGCCTTTCCGCCTTTGGGTGGCCACCAGGTGCACGACAGCGGAATCAACAGCTTCTTCCTGTTGGACCAGCTCGAATACCAGGACGCCGATGAGGGCAGCACCCTGGCTTGGGATGCATCTGGCTGGGTAGGTAGCGACATCAATCGACTCTGGGTTCGGTCGGAAGGCGAGCGCACCAACGGGGTAACCGAAGATGCTGAGCTGCAACTGCTATACGGGCGCTCGGTCAGTCCTTGGTGGGACGTGGTCGCCGGGGTCCGTCAGGATTTCAAACCGGAATCACCGCAGACCTGGGCAGCCTTTGGTATTCAGGGCATGGCCTTGTATGACTTCGAGGCCGAAGCTACGGCGTTCATCGGCGAAAACGGCCAGACTGCTGCGCGTCTTGAAGGCGAATACGACATCCTGCTGACCAATCGCTTGATTTTGCAGCCCACGGCTGAGGCGAACTTCTATGGCAAGAACGATCCTGAGCGCGGTGTTGGATCGGGTCTGGCCAATACCGAAGTCGGGCTGCGTCTACGGTATGAAATCGTCCGCCAGTTTGCCCCGTACATAGGCTTTACCTGGAGCCGCTCCTACGGCAACACCGCTGACTTCATCCGAGACGAGGGTGGAGATGTTGATGAGGCACGCTTCGTTGCCGGTATCAGGATGTGGTTCTGAGAATTCCAACATGAAAAGAACAATTACAACGCTGCTTGTGGCCGGTTCTGTCGGAAGTGCTGCGGTATTGGGCACCGCGTATTTCGGCTTGGTGAATGTCGGCGCCGATGATCCTCACTTCCCGGCTGTCCATTCGTTTCTCGCCATGGCTCGCGACCGGTCGATTGAGGTTCGAGCGCGAGACATTGAAGTGCCTGACCTGAAGAACGCTGCGTTGATCAAGGCAGGCGCAGGCAACTACAACGCCATGTGCATTGGGTGCCACCTCGCCCCTGGCGTTGGAAAGACAGAACTCAGCCAAGCGCTATACCCGTCGCCACCTGACCTCACCAAGGTGGGTGTCGGAGACGATCCGGCTGCCGCATTCTGGACGATCAAGCACGGCATCAAAGCCACCGGCATGCCCGCCTGGGGCAAGAGCATGGGTGATGAGTACATCTGGGGAATAGTCGCGTTCCTTGACCAACTGCCCCAAATGAATCCTGAGCAGTACAAGGCGTTGGTGGCCACGAGCGGCGGCCATCAGCACGGCGGCGGTGAAAGCGATATGCATAATCATGAGGGCCAGCACGGCGGGAGCGGTCATGCCGAGCGTGGCGATCACGACGAAGCGGCAGATGACGACCATGCTCAGACAGCTCACGACCATGGAGCTGCACCCGCAGGCGCCGCCCAAGCGGCAGATCATCACGGTGACCACAATGCGGCCGAAGCCCATTCGGACGCCCACCCGAAATCGTCGACAAAGACGCATGTTCACAAAGACGGTAAGGAGCACACTCATGCCAACTAACCGGATACTCGTTCGGCTAGCCGCAATCGCTGGGCTGCTGGTGGCCTCGGCGGCCTACGCCGCAGAGTCATTGTCCATCGACGTTCACCGAGATGCGAACTGCGGTTGCTGCAAGAAGTGGATCGCGCACCTGGAAGCCAATGGTTTCAAAGTGACCGACCATGTTGAGACGGACATGAGCGCAGTGAAACAGAAGCTGGGCGTAGCGCCACGGTTAGCCTCCTGCCACACAGCCGTGATTGACGGAAAGTTTGTTGAAGGTCACGTGCCAGCTGAGCAGATTCGAGAACTCAAGGAGCGGAACGATCTGGTAGGGATCGCCGTGCCAGGAATGCCAGCTGGATCCCCAGGCATGGAGGTTGATGGTGTAAGCCATGCCTACCAGGTTATTGGTTTGACCAAAAGCGGCGAGGACCAAGTAGTCGCCAACTATCCAGCCAAATAACGCACCGACCAGAAGGACGGCAGTAGGCTGACTGCCGTCCCATAAATCCCCGCTAGAAAGTTTCATCAGCTCAACACGACGACACAGAGGGCCTGCAAAGCGTAGCTAATCAGATTCACGGCGCTCGCGGACTGGCTTGAGTACGATATCGCCGTTGATAAGCTCGATGGAGAGTCTGTCGCCCGTCGTGACCCCGAGCTCGCGCAGAATGTCGTCGGGTAGTTCCACAATCACATCGCCGGAGCCGTCGCCGGGATCAAGGCACTTGACCGTGGTGCGCGCTGATTGAGTCATTGGGCTGTCCTGCCTGAGCTACCAATTCTCATCGTACTCCACCAGTCATGAAAGCCGGTAACCAGGCGATCAATCGCCGGAATTGACGCTTCAACCCGGCTTTTTATCAGCGTAAGTCCTGCCCGCTCGATCAGTGCTCAGTTCTGGCCCCGGCAACCGATACCAGCGGTCCGGTACTCAAGGATTTTCAGGTCTCCATTGGAATCCTCGTAGTTCATCTGTGCTGGCATCACGTCACAGCTCGCCTTGGTCGATGTCATGCTGATTACTCTCGCCACGTCGAGCCGCATCCCGTAGCGATAATGGATCACCTCCGGTGGCTTCATATCATTGACGGCCGCATAAGCTCGCATAGCTTGCTCATTGGCCTGAATCATCTTCCCGTATAGACGGTCGGATCCTCCTTCGGCGAGCGCGGTTGAGGAGGCCACTATGGCCAGGATGGCCGCGATGCTTTTGATGACTTTCATTTCAATCACTCCAATAGACGTGACTGAAGATTAGGAGTTTGTCGCTGTCAATTGAGTGATACGGGGATTACAAGGTTGTAAGTCCGGCTTGCAGATGGAGGTAGCGTTGCGTCTACACGGCATACCAATTCCCCTCAGGCACACTACTGATAGACACCCAGGCGAAGACGCTCAAGATAGTCCGCTACCACGCTGAATCCGAGCGACGTGTCGAGCATCTCGAAGGGTACAAACCCCATCAAACGGCCGCACGGCCGACAAAGCCACTGCTCCGCGAGCATCTGAGAGCCAAATACCTTCGACGCAAGCTCCAGTCCTTTCGCATATTGAAACGCCACCGCGCTCTGCTGGGCATCCAGGCGATGGGCCTGAACGGAATGGCTCAGACGGTGAACGCTTCTGGTCGATATTCCTGTGATTCGCCTGACGAGGTTACGAGCCTTGAATAGGCTTGAGGACTCGACCATGCATTTCACGTCGCTGAAAAAAAATCCTGTTTGGACAAGACGCAGGAGCTCCAGCTGGCTCAACTCATCAAGGTCGGTATGAACCAAGTGGAACGTTGGTGCAAAAGCCTGCGATTCAACAGGTGGGGGCGTGCTTGTAGGATTCATTGCATCGACCTCCTCTTGTGCGTTGGCTGTCAGACTAGATCGAATTTGATTCCCAAGCACGCCCGACGCCCTTTAACCTCCACACCTTAGCCCAAAACGATCACTAATGTGTATGCAGTACCGGTGTCTTCTAACTAAAATGCCATACCACTCGTCTTCCAGAACATCATTGCATGAAAATTTTCACACCATTACCTGGAGAATATATCGCATCTGCGCTTAAGCGCGGCAATGAGCTCCTAGGCATTAAATCGTTGAAAACTGAAGATTTCTATATAAAAGCGAAACCTCGTATTGGGTTCGGAATTAATAAGACTTTGGGGAAGTTGCAAACAGAGTGGCGGCCGCATCAAGAATTCTATTACCCAAAGCTGCTAGACGAGCACAAGATTTCGGACCTAGCCTTAAGCGATCACACTTTGTATCCTATGATAGCTGCCCTCGGGCGTCATCGAGCGACCGCAATCGTCACACCGAAAACTTGGGAAAAAGTTTGTCCAGATTGTGTTCGCGAAGACTTGGATAATTGCGGAAGCCCCTATATTCATCGCAGGCACGTATTGGGTTCCGTACAGGTGTGCAGTACTCATGCCTGCGCTCTAATCGAGACATGTCCGACCTGCTCAATACCAATGAAAAAGCACGAGATTAATCACCTAGCCAAGTGCAGCAAGCTTAACACATGGTCAAAACGTCAAAAGCGAGAATTCGGATCAAACCGTCATATGTATGCCAAATTTGTCGCAGACCTTTTGGACTATAGCGGCCCTATGATCAAGGATGGAATGGCAGACTTTGTCGCATATGCAAGCCTCATGATAAATCGAACTAGCGCATTCGAAAAAACCCAGCTGAATATTTCCAAACTGATCAACGAAGAAATGGGCATAACTTCGAGACTCACCCATGCCAGTATCTCTACCAGCGACAAATATCCTATCTATGTGTTTCTTGGATGCCACACCGCTGAAAATTATTTCAACTTGCTAAATAATAAGGATGAGCAAGACGTGCTGCGGGAGAAGAAAACAGTCATATTCAATAAACTTTTGCACGAAGCCATGAAAACTAATCCATATCGTCACGTATCTGCGTAAAGACTTCATCTTCGGATACGCGAGATATTCTTATTCCTGCATAACGGTATAAAACACTCATCGCACAGTTTTCAGTCAGCGAGTATTCTCGAATTGCCCACCGGATTTTACGTAGCTGATGGTCATGAGTAGACTCAAGTAAACCCGCCATCAACGTAGTGCTCATCGGAAAGTGGTCCGGCATCTTGAGGAAAGCATGAGCGTTTAGGACACGCCTACATAGAGCAGCGCGGGTGACCTGCTGAGGCTTTCCGTCTACAGAAAGAATCATCGTCTTCGCTTTAGCGAGCTCCAACGCAAGGGCCGAGTCCCTGGATTGCCAATCGATCAAAATTCTTCGGTCTCTGTGGTAGGGGTTCCCAGCAACATAACGGGCCAACCATTCCCTGTCGTGGCGGTACAACCACTGATAGCCCGGCTTGTCATGACATTTGAGATTCGTACTCTTCGCAAACGCTATTCGCCGGGCGTGAAGGTCATCGTCAGGGATGATGTTATTCGGTTCATCAGGCCGGACCACAATACCAGCGCGATTAACGTCCTCTAGACGGTAGGTATTCAGGTGCTCCAGCTCTAGATCAAGGAGCCAGCAGAGAAAATAGAACTTGAAAGGCTGCACGGTTCGACCTTGTCGCCGCAATATCTGAAAGACCCACTCAGCGGATCGAACCATTTCTTCGAATTCGGCGGCGCTAGGACTGCACCGAAGTCGCCTGGTTAAAAAATCTCTCAGCATCTGCTCTCTAATTCGTCCAGACCTGATAAAACCCATCTCGTCCAAACGGTTCCTGAGCAAATTTCCAGCCAGAATCGTTTTCATCTCATTGGGATGGTCTAGCCCCCACAGCTGCATGTGGGCAATGGCAACGGCCCCGCTGTGGTCACCACAGTCCATAACCGGCGTTCCAGCAGATTCCCCCGGAAGCAACATACAACGCCAATCTGAGCATCCGGGGAATCTAATCGCCTGTAGTACTTCGCTGTGGCGTGGACAAATGCAAGTGCCCGATGCTTGGTGAATACGATGCCAATAAGCTGAGCCGCACTCCAGAATGTCCTCTCTGACGCAGCTCTCGCAATACCTAAACGAGGCGTGTTGGAGGAAACGCGATGCTGTAATGCCCAAGGCCATCTTGAGGCCTGTACCTCGATTACCTCCCATTAGAACGGCAGCATCGCGGCCCTTCTCGTCGTCCAAAAAAGGCAGAAAAAGCGGTAAAAGCGTGAAGCGCTCGATCAGCTCTCCTACAGAGAAGGCGCCTCTGAGACGTTCAGACAGAGCCTCTAAGCAGCACGGCAGGATGGAACCGCAGGTACGCGAGTAGCTACCGAACAGCTCTTGGCTGGTCGCTCGGTATCCCTGATTCGCTGCTAGCTTGTGATAGCGCACGGCCAGGCTATAGAGCGACTCGTCCGGAAACGGCTGGGGGAAGAACAGAAGGTTAGCCACTGCCCTGAGCTCCCCTGCGTCAAATTACCAGGAAGAATCCCTATCCACCCAGCCGCGCTGTTCGAGCTGAGCCTGAAGGTCTTCGTCCTTCGAAAAATGCACGTTAGTTAACGCGCCGTCAGCAACCGGTACGACCGTACGACTCGGAGCCTTCGGCACCGATTTGTCCTTTGCTAGAGGTGAAGGTGCTATCGCGGTCTGTGTAAGTAGCGAAAGATGAGCCCGGTCCGCCCGGCGAGCCAAGTCGTAGCTCATCATCTGAGCGATTTGGTCTTTTGTAGGCATCATGTCCTCGAAATCAGCAATCTGAAGAGGATCACCGCTTCGAAGGGCCTCGATGGGCTTGTGCAAAAGCCTCATTTGATTGTCATACACCTGCTGAAGCACGGCTGGCGTAATGGCGTCGATTCCTTCCCAAATAACATGACGCTGCGCAAGCATAAGCAGTTTCGCTAGGAAATCTGTATTGCCCTGGGTGAGATCATAGATCTTGGACAGGAGGTCACTCGTCAGGGGAGCGCAAGATTCCGTCCAGTCATAGGCCCAGAGTTGGGACACCAAGTGATGCCAAAACGGATCGTCTTCGCTGAAACGGTCAAAGGCGATTGGTCCCATCCCCGCCGCTCTTCGGGCATTACGCAACACACCAGAAAAAAGCGGAAGCATTGCGTTGGTCCCTACATAGACAAGCGGAACGCCCGCATCATTGGATAAAGTTACGAAGAAATTCAGTAACTTTTCCCGATCCTGCCCCCCTCGCGACGAGCAAAGATGCTGCATTTCATCAATTATCAAAGCACCGATAAAAAAGGTTTTGCACAGCTGACTGATGTGCTGGAGCATTACGCTGATGCTGTTGGCGGCACCGCCCCTGCGAGAGTATTTTTCGACACCTAACGCAGCGTCCAGTGCAGAGAAGAATGCTGCGCAAAAACCGCGCAACGAGCCATCGTGAGGGCACTCAATCTTTAGCCACACAACCTGGGTTTCGATGAGAATCGCGTCTTTATATCTGCTGTGACTGATCACCTGCGGATAAAGCCTTGCTATGGAATTAAGCGCTGTGGTCTTGCCCATACCACTCAAGCCAATCAGGGTCATCGTCTCAGCGGTGGACATGAATCCATGGCGCTTGGCATCTGCTGAGGAAGGCAATCGATGCCTAACAGATGAGGCCAACAGCGGATTTCGGCCCGAATAGCCGTAGCGGATCAGCTGGCTGAATAGGTCTTCGAGGCGCAAGTGGATTTCGAATGGAACCACAACATCTTTGAGCCGGTTGATCCCATGGCCGCGAAGCTTCGGTGGCAACGCTCGTTCGGCCTCGTCGGGCTTCGGCGGAAGGTTCCCAACACGCCTCACCACATCAACATCCGAGAGAATTCTAGGCAAGCATTCAATCAGCGGGTTGCCATCATATTGAGGCATGCCTGTAGGAATATATTCTGCGGGGGAGAAGGTCAAATCGTTCATGTCTCTGTCTCGCTACCCTCGCTGACTACCAGTTTCAGAAACGCCGCGCTTCTTGTGGAACTGGGCCTGCCGGTGACTGGCCTAGAATTTTCTCCCGCAAGGGGCGTGTGATCCACAACGCGTAGCTGATTCAGATCAGCGGTATGGGAATCGCGCTCGGTCTGAGCTTCGGTCGCACGCTTGGCACGTTTGTCCCGCTTGAAATCTGCATTCGATTTCGGGTCACCCTGTGCGGCACGTTTGGCTTTGGCCCGGTCAAGGATTTCCTCTTGCCGCCCCCTTACCAGCGCCGCAGTATTGTCACTGTCATAACGGGCATCCGGCGATACTTGGTTCAAGACATGGACCATATCAAGAACCTCCTCCATACGGAGTCCACCATATTTCTGCCGTTGCTGCGGTACAATAGTTAAAGCCTCAAAACCTGCTTCGGACTTGATCCAACAATTTTCAATAGAGTTAGGATCGTAGAATACTCGAACATACTTCGTCCGCAGATTGTGCGAGCGCTCCAACCACTCCTCACGCAAGGCTGTTTGACATGTATATTGGACGCCTTGGAAAACAATACCGCCTCGACTGATACGACACTCTTGAGAGGGCAGTAAAGCAATTTTCAACTCAGCCGGAGAAACCACTTTAGAATTGATAGGACTATTAGCTTTAGACCAATTCCAAACTGCTATAGGCGTCGCTTCTATACCGTCGGCAATCATCTCGCGACTTAATAGGTGTGGTATGCGTAGGCTCTTATTGTGCGCCAAGACCCCTACAATAACCATTTCTGTGAACTCGTCGATATCCAAAATCGCATCGAGTTGGTAGTCCCTATCACCACGCTCCATTTTACGAGCATCTACTCCGCCTGGAACAAATTTCAAGTCCAGGTGTTCATTGATCAGACGGAAGCGGCTTTCGATGATCCCTTTCCAATCAGGCCTAAAGGGGGGCAAAATTTGCACCGCTAGTCCCAAGCTTTGCGACAGCGTTGCCCCAGCCTCACTTAGAAGTTCGGCCCGGTCAGCAACAATTTCGACTGGCAAGTGCGAGCACGGCCAGTCAGCCTCATCTATTTCAACATTGTATCGCTTGCAAAAATCGACCTTTGGGGTGCAAGCATTGTATATCGCGTGTCGAGCCCCATTCCAACTGGGACCCTCAAGGCCCACGTGAATCCCTACAATCATTCTAGTAAAGGTATCGACGACCACATAAAGTATGGGGCGTCCTATGAGCCATAGCCTGTTAACGCGATGCACTAAATATACATCAGCGATGGTGGAATCTATCTCATATCGATGGGTCGCACCCATCAGGCCTTGGGAAGCTGCGCCAACGATAGCACGATGATCTTTGTTGTATCGAACAGAACCGCCACGCACCTTAAGTTTATAAAGATCATCGAAAAAAAGCTTACCGTGATATCTGAGCTGGGTAGTAGTCGGGTAACTGCCGCGTACAATATTTCCTTTCGAGCCGTCTGGCAGAGTCTCTCTATAAAATTTGTTTAACATCCACTTATGTGCATCTTTCAGGGTGCCGCATTTGCCGCTAGCAACCCGCCCGTAAGCCAAACGGATATGAGAGAGATGGCGCGGTTCGAGCGTGATGGCACCACCATCATTGACAACGACACCACGATACTTACGCGGCCTACCGGGGATAATGCCTGAGGATCGATCCTTTTTCTTTCCCCGACCACCGCAAGCACTAGTGCTCCATAGAAACGCGTTAGGTGTCTGCCCCATGCTCCAGTAGCGGTATAGAAGCCGGTATATCTGTTTACGCTCTACTCCTGTCTCTAGGGCATGCCTAGCAACCAGCTTTCCAAAACCCGGTCCAAGAATTTCCAAGGCGGAGCGATCTTCTACTAACCCTCTTATAAGGCTCCAGTTACGATTTCGGCTCGATTTTTCATTTTCACTAATTTCATCATCACTTCTGAGCAGATGTAAGGGCACCATTTCTCGACTTAAGATTGCGCGCCCTGCGTCAATATCGTCAATCAAAACGGACCGCTCGATCTGCCACGGCTTGCTGGGATTCGTACTCAGCTCAATCACAATTACAGAATCATCATCTATGCCTAAAATCCGAACCGCTTTTTTTAGTAGGCTAGGTTCTTCGCCAGGAGTGACAATGCTGTTGATTTTAAGATCAAGCATGATGGGAAACCTCGTTTGGCAGAGACAAAGCCGCTGACCTTTGATTCGGCCATACGTGCAACGGCTGCGACATGCTTATTATTTTCGAGGTAAGATCTGACTCTAAACGACCGTTCCATAGCAGGTGATGGAAGAGGCGCTTTACCCCCATATATTCAATGTAAAGGTCACGAGACGCTTTATCCAAAAGAATTTTTAACGGTATTTGATCCGTCTTTGCCTCCTCAATGTATCCAAGCAAATTGCCGATGTTCTTCTCCGTCGGTAACGAGGGATGAATACTGGCGTATGTCCTGAGAATCTTGAGGTTCGCTAATTTTATCTTTGAGAGGTTTTCATGCAGGACCAGCTTCCAGTCCACCCCCCTCATTGCCCAGTATTTTTCTTCGATGGCTAGCTTTTCTGCTATTCGATTACGCGCCTGAAGATCAGCTTGCTCAAACTCTTTTCGGTATTTCACTGATCGAGCAGCTAGCCTTGTTTCGCCAGAGGAATCTAAGAAGGTAACGAGAAAGTCCGTCGTCATAACGACAGGTATTTGCGTGCCAGGATATACAGGGTGGCGACAGTTAATACTTGAGGCAATTGCTTGGGTCTCAGCCTGTGTCAGCAGAGGATACTGCTCTCGGATATCGATGATCGAGGCATCGTGCTCAAGTACAGTTAAGTAATCTCGCTCTGCATTGGACAGCAGGTGGTGTGTGCGGTGAATTTTAACTCCCGCGATCATATGAGAGACACCCTTTGATTTGATCTCCCACACTTTGATCCATGGCTTATAGGAATCTCTAACTCCACACCCACGACCCGATTGAATTTTCTTATCTATTTTTGCCTGGGTCATCAGCTTGCGATGTGCAGCCTTGACCGGAGCTATGGGCATGGATGCCATTGTTCGAGTCGCTCAAAATTGGGCGACCCGCTCGACCGGGACGAGGACAGGTGTCGTGCACAGGGGACACCCCAGAGAGCGGGCTAAGCCAGGACAACAGTCACAGCGTTGGGTAGAGGATTGTCACCCGAATCTCCAAGGCCTGGCTCCGGCCCGATGTGCGGTCAGAGCCTGCCTTGTGACAACCTTTATTACGTTGTGACAACCTTTATTGTTTTGTGACAACCTTTATTATTCAAAAACAGCTGATCAACACCTGACTACCCGTTACTCGACAGTCACCGACTTGGCCAGATTACGAGGCTGGTCAACGTCGGTCCCCTTTAGCACGGCCACGTAATAAGACAGCAACTGCAGCGGAATGGTGTATAGGATTGGCGCCAAGGCATCGGCAATGTGCGGCACCTTGATCACGTGGGTGCCTTCGCCATTGGTCATGCCAGCGTGCTCGTCGGCGAACACTACCAGCTCGCCACCACGGGCACGCACTTCCTGCAGGTTGGACTTCAGCTTCTCCAGCAGTTCGTTGTTTGGTGCAACGGTAACCACCGGCATGTCGTTGTCCACCAGAGCCAGCGGGCCATGCTTCAACTCGCCTGCTGGGTAAGCTTCGGCGTGGATGTAGGAGATTTCTTTAAGCTTGAGAGCACCTTCCATCGCCACCGGGTACTGCGCGCCGCGGCCGAGGAACAGGGTATGGTGCTTGTCGGCGAACAGCTCGGCAATTTTCTCGACGGTGGCATCCATGGCCAGGGCTTCGCCCAGGCGGGTAGGCAGTCGACGCAGCTCTTCAACCAGCTCAGCTTCGACACCGGCTTCCAGCGTACCGCGCACCTGACCAAGGGCCAGGGTCAGCAGCATCAGCGAAACCAGCTGGGTGGTGAACGCTTTGGTCGAAGCCACGCCGATTTCAGGGCCGGCCAAGGTCAGCAGGGTCAAGTCCGACTCGCGTACCAGCGAGCTGATACCCACGTTGCAGATCGCCAGGCTGCCAAGGAAACCCAATTCCTTGGCGTTACGCAGTGCGGCCAGGGTATCGGCGGTTTCGCCGGACTGCGAGATGGAGACGAACAGAGTGTCCGGCTGCACCACCACCTTGCGGTAACGGAACTCGCTGGCCACTTCTACCTGGCAAGGGATGCCGGCCAGGCTTTCCAGCCAGTAACGCGCAACCATACCGGCGTGGTAGCTGGTGCCACAGGCAACGATCTGCACGTTGCGCACCTTGGCAAACAGGTCGGCAGCTTGCGGGCCAAAGGCCTGGACCAGCACATTGTCCTTGCCCAGGCGGCCTTCAAGCGTGCGCTGAACAACGCTTGGCTGCTCGTGAATTTCCTTGAGCATGAAGTGGCGGTAAGCGCCCTTGTCGGCAGCCTCGGCACCTTCGTGATATTGCACGGTTTCGCGCTGGACCTTGTTGCCCTGCTGGTCCCAGATAGAGACCTGATCACGACGGATTTCAGCGATGTCGCCTTCTTCCAGGTACATGAAGCGGTCAGTAACCTGACGCAGCGCCAGCTGGTCGGACGCCAGGAAGTTCTCGCCAAGGCCCAGGCCGATAACCAGCGGGCTACCACTGCGCGCGGCCACCAGGCGGTCCGGCTGCTTGGCACTGATCAGCGCCAGGCCGTAAGCGCCGTGCAGACGCTTCACCGCCGCCTTAAGGGCGTCGGTCAAGTCTGGAATGCTCTTCAGGGTGTGGTGGATAAGGTGGACGATGACTTCGGTATCGGTCTGCGAATTGAAGACATAGCCCAGCCCCTTCAGCTCTTCGCGCAGTTCCTCGTGGTTCTCGATGATGCCGTTGTGCACCACGGCCACATCATTGCCCGAGAAGTGCGGGTGGGCGTTGCCTTCAGTCGGCGCGCCGTGGGTAGCCCAGCGGGTGTGGGCAATACCCAGCTGGCCTGCCAATGGGTCATCAGCAACAGCAACCTCCAGCTCGCTGACCTTGCCGATGCGCCGGCGGCGCTGCAGTTCACCGTTCTGGGTGAGTACAGCCAAACCGGCGCTGTCGTAACCGCGGTATTCAAGACGCTTGAGGCCTTCGATCAGGATGGCTGTGATATTACGCTCGGCGACAGCACCAACGATTCCACACATGTTTTATTGCTCCTGGCTGATCGCGGCGCAGATCAGGTTGATGCCGCGGGCTTGAATTTGTTCGCGCGCTGCTGCTGGCAGGCGTTCATCTGTAATAAGGGTGTGCACACTGCCCCAGGGCAGCTCGAGGTTAGGAATCTTGCGCCCCACCTTGTCCGACTCGACCATCACGATCACTTCACGGGCAACTTCGGCCATGACCCGGCTCAGCCCAAGCAGCTCGTTGAAGGTGGTGGTACCCCGGCCGAGGTCGATGCCGTCGGCACCGATGAATAATTGGTCGAAATCGTAGGAGCGCAGAACCTGCTCCGCGACCTGGCCCTGGAACGATTCAGAATGCGGGTCCCAGGTGCCACCGGTCATCAGCAGCACCGGCTCGTGTTCGAGGTCGCAGATTGCACGGGCCACATTCAGCGAATTGGTCATCACCACCAGGCCTGGCTGGCGCCCCAGTTCGGGGATCATTGCCGCCGTGGTGCTGCCGCTGTCGATGATAATGCGTGCATGTTCGCGGATACGCCCCACAGCAGCACGCGCAATGGCCTTTTTATAGGAAGAGACGGGTTGTGCCGGTTCACCGAGCAACTCTTGCGGCACCGGCACCGCACCACCGTAGCGGCGTAATAACAAGCCGTTGGTTTCCAAGGCGGCGAGGTCTTTGCGAATGGTCACTTCCGAGGTGGCGAAACGCTTGGCCAACGCGTCCACACTTACCTCACCCTGCTCGCTGAGCAGAGCCAGAATATTGTGTCGCCGCTGTGGTGTGTTTCGTTTCGACATGTGCGTTTAAGTTTCGATTCGAAAGTTATTGGTTGCAATCAAAACCTAAGACGAGCGATTCGTCAAGCTGTCGCTGACCTGTGGATTGTTTGCCTCTGCTTTGACGCGGTCCTTTTGGCGCGGCAGCGCCAATCGCCAATAAAAAAGCCGACTTATTCACATAAGTCGGCTTTCGATCGAAACGGCTGTGAATAACTCAGCTCTTCTTGATCTTCTCCGGGCGCTTCCAACCCGAAATGTTGCGCTGGCGCGCACGGGCTACAGCCAGGTCACCCGCTTCTACGGCCTGGGTGATGGTCGAGCCGGCTGCGGTGGTCGCGCCGGCCTTGATTTCCACAGGCGCCACCAGCGAGTTGTTCGAACCGATGAACACGTCTTCACCCATCACGGTCTTGAACTTGTTGGCGCCATCGTAGTTGCAGGTGATGGTACCGGCGCCGATATTGGTGCGCGCACCGATTTCGGCATCCCCCAGGTAGGTCAGGTGACCAGCCTTGGCCCCTTCACCCAGGTGGGCGTTTTTCAGTTCAACGAAGTTACCCACATGGGCCTTGGCGTCCAGTACGCTGCCCGGGCGCAGGCGGGCAAACGGGCCAGCATCGCTGCCCTCTCCCATCACGGCGCCTTCGAGGTGGCTGTTGGCCTTGACCACCGCGCCTTTGCGCAAGGTCGTGTTCTTGATCACGCAGTTAGGGCCGATCTGCACATCGTCTTCGATGACCACCTTGCCTTCGAGAATCACGTTGATGTCGATCAGCACGTCACGACCAACGCTTACTTCACCACGAACATCGAAGCGTGCCGGATCACGCAGGGTAACCCCCTGAGCCATCAGACGGCGGCCTTCCCGCAACTGGTAGTGACGCTCCAGCTCGGAGAGCTGGCGGCGGTCGTTGGCGCCCTGCACTTCCATAGCGTCGTGTGGCTGTTCAGTTGCCACCACCAAGCCATCGGCCACTGCCATGGCAATTACGTCGGTCAGGTAATACTCTCCCTGGGCGTTGTTGTTCGACAGCCGGCCCATCCAGTCAGCCAGACGCGCTGCTGGCAGTGCCAGAATGCCGGTGTTGCCTTCCTTGATCGCCTTTTGCGCGTCGTTGGCGTCCTTGTGCTCAACGATTGCAGTTACCTGGCCCTGCTCGTCACGCACGATCCGGCCATAGCCGGTCGGATCGTCGAGGGTGACTGTCAGCAGTCCCAGCTGCTGATCGTTGGCTTTGGCCAACAGACGCTGCAGGGTCTCCACTTCGATCAACGGCACGTCGCCGTACAACACCAGCACAGTGTCAGCGGTCAGCGCCGGCAGTGCCTGGGCAACAGCATGACCGGTACCCAGCTGTTTATCCTGCATGACGAAATTCAGGTCGTCAGCGGCCAGGCGCTCGCGAACCAGCTCGGCACCATGGCCAATGACCACGTGAATACCTTGCGGCTGAAGTTGGCGCGCGCTGTGGATAACATGGCCGAGCATGGAATTGCCAGCCACCGGGTGCAACACTTTGGGCAGCGCCGAGCGCATGCGGGTGCCTTGGCCGGCGGCGAGAATAACGATATCGAGTGACATTACTGGCTACCAATCCTGGGCGGTCAGTGAAAGACCGGGGGAGAAAACAGAAAAAGAAAAAGGGTAGCCGAGGCTACCCTTTTACTCAATCGCAACAGAAGTTATCAGCCGTAGCCGATTACTTGCCTTTGCGCATTTGCTGGACGGTACGCAGCTGGGCTGCGGCCTCGGCCAGACGTGCGGCGGCGGCGCCGTAGTCGAAGTCCGCGCCTTTCAGATTCAGGGCGTTCTCGGCAGCCTTGAGGGCCTCCTGAGCCTGAGCTTCATCCAGGTCTGCAGCACGTTGCACGGTATCGGCAAGCACCTTGACCATGTTCGGCTGAACCTCGAGGAAACCACCAGAGATGTAGAACACCTCGTGTGCGCCACCCTGCTTGGTCAGCGTGATCGGACCAGGCTTGAGATTGGTGATCAGCGGCGCATGGCCTGGAGCGATACCAAGATCACCCAGGTTACCGTGCGCAACCACCATCTCGACCAGGCCGGAGAAGATCTCTCCTTCCGCGCTGACGATATCGCAATGGACTGTCATAGCCATCTGCTTGCCTCAACCTGATAGCGCCCCTTGCGGGGCGCAGGAATTACAGTTTCTTGGCTTTCTCGATCGCTTCGTCGATGCTGCCGACCATGTAGAACGCTTGTTCTGGCAGGTGGTCGTAGTCACCTTTGAGGATGCCGCTGAAGCCAGCGATGGTGTCTTTCAGGGAAACGTACTTGCCTGGCGAACCGGTGAAGACTTCTGCCACGAAGAACGGCTGCGACAGGAAGCGCTGGATCTTACGAGCGCGGGCTACCAGTTGCTTGTCGGCTTCGGACAGTTCGTCCATACCCAGGATCGCAATGATGTCCTTCAGCTCTTTATAGCGCTGCAGAACATACTGAACGCCACGAGCGGTCTCGTAGTGCTCGTTGCCGATCACGTTCGGGTCCAGCTGGCGCGAAGTCGAGTCCAGTGGGTCGACCGCTGGGTAGATACCCAGGGAGGCGATGTCACGGGACAGAACGACGGTGGCGTCCAAGTGGGCGAAGGTGGTCGCTGGCGACGGGTCGGTCAAGTCGTCCGCAGGTACGTATACGGCCTGTACGGAGGTGATCGAACCTTCCTTGGTGGAGGTGATGCGCTCTTGCAGAACGCCCATCTCTTCAGCCAGGGTCGGCTGGTAACCTACTGCAGAAGGCATACGGCCCAGCAGTGCGGATACTTCGGTACCGGCCAGGGTGTAACGATAGATGTTGTCGACGAACAGCAGAACGTCGTTACCTTCGTCACGGAACTTCTCGGCCATGGTCAGGCCGGTCAGCGCTACACGCAGACGGTTTCCTGGTGGCTCGTTCATCTGACCGTAGACCAGCGCTACCTTGTCGAGAACGTTGGAGTCCTTCATCTCGTGGTAGAAGTCGTTACCCTCACGAGTACGCTCACCCACACCAGCGAACACGGAGTAACCGCTGTGTTCCATGGCGATGTTACGGATCAGTTCCATCATGTTTACGGTCTTGCCGACACCGGCACCACCGAACAGACCAACTTTACCACCCTTGGCGAACGGGCAAACCAGGTCGATAACCTTGATGCCGGTTTCCAGCAGGTCGTTGCCGCCTGCCTGGTCAGCGAACGAAGGCGCTGGCTGGTGGATACCGCGACGCTCTTCTTCGCCGATCGGGCCGGCTTCGTCGATCGGGTTGCCCAGTACGTCCATGATACGGCCCAGGGTGGCCTTACCAACTGGAACCGAAATGGCAGCGCCGGTGTCAACGACATCCAGACCGCGCTTCAGGCCTTCGGTCGAGCCCATCGCAATGGTACGAACCACGCCGTCGCCCAGCTGCTGCTGAACTTCCAGGGTGGTTTCCGCGCCTTGTACTTTAAGCGCGTTGTATACACTCGGCACGACGTCACGTGGGAATTCCACGTCGATGACGGCGCCGATGATTTGAACGATACGTCCGCTACTCATAGCTGGATCCTCTGAATATGTGAACCGTTAAACCGCGGCAGCGCCGCCGACGATTTCCGAGATCTCCTGGGTGATCGCAGCCTGACGCGCCTTGTTGTAGATCAACTGAAGCTCTTTGATCAAATCACCGGCGTTGTCTGTGGCGTTCTTCATGGCGATCATCCGGGCCGCTTGTTCAGCAGCGTTGTTCTCGACCACCGCCTGGTAAACCTGCGACTCCACGTAGCGCACCATCAAGCCGTCCAGCAGCTCTTTTGCGTCGGGTTCGTACAGGTAGTCCCAGTGATGCTTGAGATCCTGATCCGGGGTTGCCACCAACGGTACCAATTGCTCGACCGTCGGCTTCTGGGTCATGGTATTGATGAACTTGTTCGAAACCACCGAGAGGCGATCGATACGGCCGTCCAGGTAGGCGTCCAGCATCACTTTGACGGAGCCGATCAGATCGTTGATCGATGGCTCTTCGCCCAAGTGGCTGATCGCTGCTACGACGTTGCCGCCAAAGATGCGGAAGAAAGTCGCACCCTTGCTGCCGATCACGCACAGGTCGATTTCCACGCCCTGTTCGCGGTTTGCGCTCATGTCCTTGACCAGGGCCTTGAACAGGTTGGTGTTCAAGCCACCGCACAGACCACGGTCACTGCTCACCACGATATAACCAGCGCGCTTTACAGGGCGCTCGATCATGAACGGGTGGCGGTATTCCGGGTTGGCGTTGGCCAGATGACCGATCACCTGGCGGATACGTTCCGCGTAAGGACGGCTAGCAGCCATGCGCATTTGTGCCTTGCGCATCTTGCTGACCGCCACTTTCTCCATGGCGCTGGTAATTTTTTGCGTGCTTTTGATGCTCGCAATCTTACTGCGAATCTCTTTTGCGCCTGCCATGTATCACCTATCAGGTTAGCAAGCGGGGGCCTGAGCCCCCGCTGCGGCTTACCAGGTCTGGGTGGCCTTGAACTTCTCGATACCGGCTTTCAGGCCTGCGTCGATTTCGTCGTTGAAGTCACCCTTCACGTTGATCTTCGCCATCAGTTCAGCGTGATCACGGTTGAAGAAGGCGATCAGAGCTTGCTCGAAGCTGCCGATCTTGGAGACTTCTACGTCGATCAGGAAGCCACGCTCAGCGGCGTACAGCGACAGAGCCATGTCCGCGATGGACATCGGCGCGTACTGCTTCTGCTTCATCAGCTCGGTAACGCGCTGACCATGCTCCAGCTGCTTGCGGGTCGCTTCGTCCAGATCGGACGCGAACTGGGCGAATGCAGCCAGTTCACGGTACTGAGCCAGAGCGGTACGAATACCACCGGACAGCTTCTTGATGATCTTGGTCTGAGCGGCACCACCTACGCGGGATACCGAAACACCGGCGTTCACTGCTGGGCGGATGCCCGAGTTGAACATGGCCGATTCCAGGAAGATCTGACCGTCGGTGATGGAAATCACGTTGGTCGGAACGAACGCAGAAACGTCGCCAGCCTGGGTTTCGATGATCGGCAGAGCGGTCAGGGAACCGGTTTTGCCAGTAACAGCACCGTTGGTGAACTTCTCGACGTACTCTTCCGAAACGCGCGATGCACGCTCCAGCAGACGGGAGTGGAGATAGAACACGTCGCCTGGGTATGCTTCGCGTCCTGGTGGACGGCGCAGCAGCAGGGAGATCTGACGGTAGGCAACGGCCTGCTTGGACAGGTCATCGTAAACGATCAGTGCGTCTTCACCGCGGTCGCGGAAGAACTCGCCCATGGTGCAACCGGCGTATGGCGCCAGGAATTGCAGTGCGGCGGATTCCGAAGCACTGGCAACAACCACGATGGTGTTGGCCAGGGCGCCGGTTTCTTCCAGCTTGCGAACGATGTTGGCAACGGTGGAACGCTTCTGGCCGACTGCAACATAAACACAGAAAATACCGGAGTCTTTCTGGTTGATGATGGCGTCGATGGCCATGGCGGTCTTGCCGATCTGACGGTCGCCAATGATCAGCTCACGCTGGCCACGGCCGACAGGGATCATGGCGTCGACGGATTTGTAACCAGTCTGTACAGGCTGGTCTACCGACTTACGCCAGATCACGCCTGGAGCCACTTTCTCGACTGCGTCAGTCTGGGTGTTGCCCAGAGGACCTTTGCCGTCGATCGGGTTACCCAGTGCGTCAACGACGCGACCCAGCAGTTCCTTACCAACCGGAACTTCCAGGATGCGGCCGGTGCACTTGGCGCTCATGCCTTCGGCGAGGGTGTCATAGGCACCCAGGATCACTGCACCTACGGAGTCTTGCTCCAGGTTCAGGGCCATGCCGTAGACGCTGCCAGGGAACTCGATCATTTCGCCGTACATGACGTCGGCCAGACCGTGGATCCGCACGATACCGTCGGATACCGAAACGACGGTACCTTCGTTACGGGCTTGGGAGCTCACATCGAGGTTATCGATGCGGCCCTTGATGATTTCACTAATTTCGGAAGGATTGAGTTGCTGCATTGCTCTGCTGCCCCTTCAAACTCAAGATTTCAATGCTTCGGCCAGTTTCGCGATTTTGCCGCGAACAGAGCCATCGATTACCAGGTCACCGGCGCGGATGACGACGCCGCCAATCAGGCTGGCATCCTCCGACGCGTGCAGGCGCACTTCCTGGCCTAACCGTGCACTGAGAACCTTGGCGAGTTTGTCTTGCTGTTCTTGGTTCAACGCGAAGGCACTGGTGACTTCCACGTCCACGGATTTCTCTTGCTCGGCCTTGTACAGGTCGAACAGGGCGGCAATCTCCGGCAGAAGCAGGAGACGGTCGTTTTCCGCGGCAACATGAATGAAATTCTGTGCCTGTGCATTGAACTTGTCACCGCACACGTCAATGAACGTGGCGGCCTTTTCTGCGCTCGTCAGTCGCGGGGCCTTGAGCAGGCGCTGCATGGTGTCGTCTTGCGACACCGCAGCAGCCAGGCCGAGCATGGCTGACCAATTGGCCAGTTGCTGATGGGCCTGGGCATGCTCAAAGGCAGCCTTAGCGTAAGGTCGGGCCAACGTGGTCAGTTCTGCCATGATCGCCCTCGCTTAAATTTCAGCGGCCAGTTTGTTAACCAGCTCCGCATGCGCGTTTTGATCGATTGTGGCGCCAAGGATCTTTTCAGCACCACCAACGGCCAGAGCACCCACTTGGGCACGCAGGGCGTCTTTAGCGCTGTTCAGTTCCTGTTCGATCTCGGCCAGAGCCTGAGCCTTCACACGGTCAGCTTCGACGCGGGCCTGTTCACGGGCTTCCTCGACAAGCTGAGCAGCGCGTTTCTTGCTTTGCTCGATGATTTCGGCTGCTTGTGCTTTAGCTTCACGCAGTTGCTGACCCGCTTTCTCTTGGGCCAGCTCCAGGTCGCGAGCTGCGCGGTTGGCAGCGTCCAAGCCGTCGGCAATCTTCTTTTGGCGCTCTTGCAGGGCAGTGATGACCGGAGGCCATACATACTTCATGCAGAAGAGTACAAAAATCAGGAAAGCAACGGATTGGCCAATCAGGGTTGCATTAATGTTCACGCCAACACCTCGCTCGGTCTTAATTCATACAGCCATCAACTCGTGGTGACGAGTGATTAGCCGGCGATCTGACCAACGAACGGATTCGCGAAGGTGAAGAACAGAGCGATACCAACACCGATCATGGTTACGGCGTCGAGCAGACCGGCAACGATGAACATTTTGACCTGCAGCATCGGAACCATTTCTGGCTGACGAGCAGCGCCTTCCAGGAATTTGCCACCCAGCAGGCCGAAACCAATGGCGGTACCCAGAGCACCCAGGCCGATCAGCAGAGCAACAGCGATAGCGGTCAGACCAACTACAGTTTCCATCTTTCCTCCCGACTTTTACGTCGTATTGGTTAGGTTTTTAGTTTGAAGCGGTAAAACAAATCGTTTGGTACAGCATGCCCTTGCGGACTTTTTAAGCCCTCCCCCCGTACCGGCAGGGAAGGCTATCAGACACGCCAGGCGGTCTTAATGGTTATCTTCGTGAGCCATCGACAGGTAGACGATGGTCAGCATCATGAAGATGAAAGCTTGCAGGGTGATGATCAGGATGTGGAACACAGCCCACGCCCATTGCAGCACCACACCCAGGCCGCTGAGCCACAGCAGGCCGGAGCCGAACATTACAGCGATCAGGATGAACACCAGCTCGCCAGCATACATGTTGCCGAACAGACGCAGTGCCAGCGAGATCGGCTTGGCGATCAGGGTGACGAATTCCAGCAGGAAGTTGACTGGAATCAGCAGGATCTGCACGAAGATATTCTTGCTGCCAAACGGGTGCAGGGTCAGCTCACCTATGAAGCCGCCCAGTCCCTTGACCTTGATGCTGTAGAAGATGATCAGGGCGAAGACGCAGAAGGCCATGGCCAGGGTCGCGTTCGGGTCGGTGGTCGACACGGCGCGGAACGGAATGTGCGGGTCACCGGAAATCAGGATGGCCAGCTGAGGAATCCAGTCGACCGGTATCAGGTCGACGGCGTTCATCAGGAATACCCAGACGAAAATGGTCAGCGCCAGTGGTGCGATTACCGGGCTACGGCCGTGGAAGGAGTCCTTCACGCTGCCGTTGACGAAGTCGACCATCACCTCAACGAAGTTCTGCAGACCGCCAGGTTGGCCGGAAGTCGCCTTCTTGGCCGCCATGCGGAAGATCAACAGGAAGATCAGACCCAGCGCGACGGACCAACCCAGGGTGTCCAGGTGGAACGCCCAGAAGCCCATTGCCTTGGCTTCTGCAGCCGAATGGGCGAAGCCCCAGCTGCCGTCTGGTAGTTGACCGTAGGTCAGGTTCTGCAAGTGGTGCTGGATATAGCCCGAAGCGGTTTCTGCTGCCATGGTTGCCTCAAACGCCCTAAGGTCTCGAAAGTCTTTTATTCATCAGCAGGGGCGCGAACCAGCTGACCAAAAGGGTCAACACGAAGACGCCGAATACTGCTAGCGGCGCCAGTGGCTTCACTCCTGCAAAGGTCAGTGCAAAAAGCACTGCCGTCAAAATCATCTTGCCTGCCTCGCCAGCGTAAAACGACTTGACGATAGCTTGTGCCGCCCGAGCCCCGCTGAAGCGAAAAGCCTTCCAGGCGAAATACACATTGGGCAGCCAGGCAATCAAACCTCCGCAAAGGCCTGAATATCCACTGACCGACCCTTTCCACTGCCACAACACCAAGGTTGCCAGCAGCAGTACGACAAATTGAGCCAGCAGTACCGGAAAAACCGCCCAGCGATGGAAAGGCAGGCGGTTTGGCGTGCGTATTTCCATCACAACTGCTCCTCGGAAGTCGACCAACAAGTCAGCTATGACTTGGCATAATTTGTGCCGACAAAATGCGCGCAGAGTATAGGGGTGGATTAACCCCTATTCAACTCTTCGGTAGTGATTTCCGACTTCGCGCTACAACAGGAATTGTTTCAGCGGATGTGAGCGAGCACGCCTTGCAACTCGTCAAGCGAGTTGTAGCGAATAACCAACTGGCCTTTGCCCTTGTTGCCATGACGGATCTGCACGGCCGAGCCCAGGCGCTCTGCGAGCCGCTGTTCAAGGCGTGCGATATCCGGATCAGGTTTGCTCGGTTCGACCGGATCAGGCTTGTCGCTGAGCCACTGACGGACCAGTGCCTCGGTTTGGCGCACGGTGAGGCCACGTGCGACAACATGACGCGCCCCCTCCTCCTGACGATTTTCGTCCAGGCCCAGCAATGCACGGGCGTGCCCCATCTCCAGGTCACCGTGGGCGAGCATGGTCTTGATCGCATCGGGCAAGGTGATGAGGCGCAGCAGGTTGGCCACGGTCACCCGCGACTTGCCCACAGCGTCAGCCACCTGCTGCTGGGTGAGCTCGAATTCCTGTTGCAGGCGCTGCAGGGCCATGGCCTCTTCCAGCGGGTTGAGGTCTTCGCGCTGGATGTTCTCGATCAATGCCATGGCGATGGCGGCTTCGTCGGGCACTTCACGGACCATGGCCGGGATCGTGTCCAGGCCGGCCTGCTGAGTGGCGCGCCAACGGCGCTCACCGGCGATGATCTCGTATCGGTTGTCGCCAATCGGGCGTACCACGATCGGTTGCATCACACCATGGTTGCGAATCGAGTGCGCAAGCTCTTCCAGCGCCTCCGGATCCATGTCCCGGCGAGGCTGATACTTGCCACGCTGGACCAGTTCGACCGGCAGGTGTTGCAGTTCTTTCTGGTCGATCTTCACAGCCTGCTCTTCGAGCGCGCTGACGGAAGGACCACTGAGCAGTGCATCCAACCCACGTCCGAGACCCCGTTTCTTGACGGCCATACGGATTCCTTAAGTTGTTTGTGCAGTGCGTGATGGACGGCGTTGACGGCGTACCAGTTCCCCAGCCAGGGCCAGGTACGCCAGTGCGCCCCGCGATTGCTTGTCGTAAGCAAGGGCTGGCATGCCGAAGCTGGGGGCCTCGGCCAAGCGAATGTTGCGCGGAATGACCGTGTCGTAAAGCTGAGGGCCGAAGTGCTCCTTCAACTGTGCCGAAACATCGTTGTTCAGGCTCAGACGCGGATCGTACATGGTCCGCAGCAGGCCCTCGATCTTCAACTCCGGGTTCAACCGCGCGGCGATGCGCTTGATGTTATCCACAAGGTCGCTGAGACCTTCCAGTGCGTAATACTCGCACTGCATGGGGATAATCACGCCATCGGAAGCGACCAGAGCATTCAGCGTGAGCATCGACAGCGACGGCGGGCAGTCGATGAGGATGTAGTCGTAGTTATCGCGAATGGGTGCCAGGGCGTTGCGCAGACGGCTCTCCTTGACCTGCATTTCCAGCAGCACCACCTCAGCGGCGGTCAGATCACGGTTGGCCGGCAGCAACTGGAAGCCTCCGTGCTCGGAGTAGTGCATAGCCTGGGCCAAGTCGCACTCCCCGATCAGCAGGTCGTAGACCGAATGCTCGAGCTCGTGCTTGTCCACACCGCTGCCCATGGTGGCGTTGCCCTGCGGATCGAGGTCGATCAGCAGGACACGACGCTTGGTCGCAGCCAGCGAGGCGGCGAGATTGATACAGGTGGTTGTCTTGCCCACACCACCTTTCTGGTTCGCGATTGCGAATACCTTAGCCATTGTTGCGAGTGTTCCCAGTCATGCCTTGCGGCGCAGTATCAGCAGATGGCGCTGGCCCTGGCAACCCGGAACGGTCAGGGCCTGTTCGCTTTCCACTGTGAAGTCTGCGGGCAATGCTACCAGTTCATCGGCAGGATGCAGCCCCTTCATTGCAAGCCATTGCGTCCCGGTGTCGCCCAAGTGGCGGGTCCAGTTGGTGAAGTTCTCCATGCTGCTGAAAGCGCGGGAGATGATTCCGTCGAACGGTTGTGCCGGCTGGAAGGCCTCGACCCGGCTGTGGATAACCGTGAGGTTGTCCAGCCTGAGTTCCATTTTCACCTGTGTCAGGAAACGGGTTTTCTTGCCATTGGCGTCCAGCACGGTGACGCGCTTGTGTGGATGCAGAATAGCCAACGGGATGCCGGGCATGCCACCGCCGCTGCCGACATCCAGCCAGTTATCACGGTCGTTGTGGATAAAAGACATGACGCTAAGGCTGTCGAGCAGGTGACGCGAAACCATCTCGTCCGGGTCGCGCACAGCAGTCAGGTTGTAGGCTTTGTTCCATTTGATCAACAGAGCCAGGTAGCCAAGCAGCTTCTCGTGCTGCTCGGCAGTCAGCTCGACACCAAGCTGGCGCGCACCTGTGGACAACTCTTCAGCGTGTTGAGGGGTGACCAGGGAACTCAAGCGCTTTGCTCCAATTCGCGGCCAGCGCCGCGTTTTTTCAAGTGAATCAGCAACAGGGAAATCGCCGCCGGGGTCACACCCGGGATACGCGAAGCCTGGCCCAGCGTCTGCGGACGGGTCTGGCTCAGCTTGCCCTGTATCTCCTTGGACAGGCCGGAAATCGTCGTGTAGTCGATATCCACAGGCAGGCGTGTGTCTTCGCTGACGCGCAGTCGGGCAATTTCATCCTGCTGGCGGTCGATGTAGCCGGCGTACTTGGTGCGGATCTCGACCTGCTCGGCAACCTGTGGATCGATTACGTCACCGCCAGTCGCTTCGATCAGGCCGGCGTAGTCGATTTCGGGGCGCGCCAGCAGGTTGAGCAGGCTGTACTCGTGGCTCAGCGGAGTGCCGAACTTATCCACAATGGCCTGGCCTTGCTCGGTATTCGGCCGAACCCAGGTCGATTTCAGGCGCTGTTCCTCACGCTCGATACCGTCGCGCTTGGCGCAGAACGCGGCCCAGCGCTGGTCATCGATCAGGCCCAGTTCACGGCCCTTTTCGGTCAGGCGCAGGTCGGCGTTGTCTTCGCGCAGTATCAGCCGGTACTCGGCACGCGAGGTAAACATGCGGTACGGCTCCTGGGTACCCAAGGTAATCAGGTCGTCCACCAGTACGCCGATGTATGCCTCGTCGCGGCGCGGGCACCAGCTGTCACGGCCCTGCGCCCGCAGTGCGGCGTTAGTCCCGGCCAGCAGGCCCTGGGCGCCGGCTTCTTCGTACCCGGTGGTGCCGTTGATCTGCCCGGCGAAGAACAGGCCGCCGATGACTTTCGTCTCGAGGCTGTACTTGAGGTCGCGGGGATCGAAGTAGTCGTACTCGATGGCGTAGCCGGGGCGCACGATGTGGGCGTTTTCCATGCCACGGATGGAACGCACGAGCTCCAACTGCACGTCGAACGGCAACGAAGTGGAAATACCGTTGGGATACAACTCATGGGTGTTCAAGCCTTCCGGCTCGATGAACACCTGGTGGCTTTCCTTGTCGGCAAAGCGGTGGATCTTGTCTTCGATCGACGGACAGTAGCGCGGACCGACACCTTCGATCACGCCCGAGTACATCGGTGAACGGTCGAGGTTCGAGGCAATGATCTCGTGGGTGCGCGCATTGGTGTGGGTAATCCAGCAACTCACCTGACGCGGGTGCATTTCGGCATTGCCCATGAACGACATCACCGGGATCGGCGTATCGCCTGGCTGTTCGGTCATTACCGAGAAGTCCACCGAGCGGCCGTCAATGCGTGGCGGGGTACCGGTTTTCAGGCGGCCGACGCGCAGCGGCAGTTCACGCATGCGGTGGGCCAGGGCAATCGAAGGTGGATCACCGGCGCGACCACCGGAATGGTTTTGCAGACCAATGTGGATAAGGCCGCCGAGGAAGGTACCGGTAGTCAGCACCACAGATTCGGCAAAGAAACGCAGGCCCATCTGGGTCACCACGCCTTTGACCTGGTCCTGCTCGACGATCAGGTCGTCGCAGGACTGCTGGAATATCCACAGGTTTGGCTGGTTTTCCAGGATTTCACGTACCACTGCCTTGTAGATGGCGCGGTCGGCTTGTGCACGGGTGGCACGTACGGCCGGGCCCTTGCGGTTGTTCAGAACGCGGAACTGGATGCCGCTCTTGTCGGTGGCCAGCGCCATGGCGCCGCCGAGCGCATCGATCTCTTTGACCAGATGGCTTTTGCCAATACCGCCGATGGCGGGGTTGCAGCTCATGTGACCGAGGGTTTCCACGTTATGGGTCAGCAGCAGGGTTTTCACACCCATGCGTGCAGACGCAAGCGCAGCCTCGGTACCGGCATGGCCGCCGCCGATGACGATCACGTCAAAACGGGAAGGGAAATCCACCACGCACCTCGTGCCTGTTTTTGCGAATAGAGAAGGTAAGCGGACAAGTATAGGGACTTCACCCCCAGTAAAGAAACCGTCTGAGCAAATTTTGACCAGTCTGTGGATGAGTGGCAAACAACAGAAATCAGAGAGAAGAAATTTAAAAAGCTTTGTTTTTATGTTTATTCTTATGCACAGCGACTTCTGTGGATAAAGTCGTGCATCCCAATAATGGCGCTATGTAGAGAGAAATTAAACCCTGTGCCTGGAGTGCCATGAGGGCTCTGGATAACGTCATTTAGCCTGTGGATTAAATGGCTGTTTACCCACAGGCGGGTTTTTCCTCAGAAAAAAAGCCCGCTTATCAACTGAGCTGAAGGCGACTTTTCCACAGGGCTCCTGAGCACAGTTTTTAGGCCGAGCATGGAAAATTCATCGCGCTAGCAACCAGGCATGATCGGTTTGGAGCGGTCAAGCTCGCGAAAGGGTCGGTACATCCGCCGACATTCCGTGCTTGTAAGGGCTTCTTCGCGGGTCCACCCGCTCCCACAGGTGCTTGGGTCAGCGGCCTGCATTCATCTTCTGCAACGAATTTCAGGCAAAAAAAAGCCGCTCCCTAAGGAGCGGCGCTTGGCCTTGGATTACTTGCCGATGCAGAAGCTGGAGAAAATCCGCCCAAGCAGGTCATCCGAGCTGAATGCTCCTGTGATCTCCCCCAGCGCATGCTGTGCCTGGCGTAAGTCCTCAGCCAGAAGCTCTCCCGCGCCCGCCAAGGTCAATTGAGCACGGCCGTGCTCCAGGTGCTCGCTGGCCTGGCGCAAGGCATCCAGATGGCGCCGGCGGGCGCTGAAGCCACTCTCTGCAGTCTGCTCATAACCCATACAGCCTTTCAGATGGTCGCGGAGCAGTTGCAGCCCTGTGTCGTCGCCCTTGGCGCTCAGGGTAATGGTCACATGGCCGTCATCGCACTGTTCCAGCGCTACCCGCTCACCACTCAGGTCGGCCTTGTTGCGAATCAGCGTGACCTTGGCCGGGTCCGGCCGCTGAGCCAGAAACTCAGGCCACAAAGCGAACGGGTCGCTGGCCTCGGGCGCAGTGGAGTCGACTACCAGCAGAACGCGGTCTGCCTCGCCAATGGCCTTCAGGGCGCGTTCCACACCGATCTTTTCCACATGGTCATCGGTATCGCGCAAGCCGGCAGTATCGACAACGTGCAGCGGCATGCCGTCGATGTGGATATGTTCGCGCAGGATATCCCGCGTGGTGCCAGCGATGTCAGTGACGATCGCAGCTTCCCGCCCGGCCAGCTGGTTCAGCAAGCTCGATTTACCGGCATTCGGCCGGCCGGCAATGACTACCGTCATGCCGTCACGCAGCAAGGCGCCCTGCCCGGCCTCGCGCTGCACAGTGGATAACTCGCTGCGCACGGCATCAAGCATCGACAGCACGTGGCCATCGGCGAGGAAGTCGATCTCTTCTTCAGGAAAATCGATTGCCGCCTCGACGTAAATACGCAAGGCAATCAACGCCTCGGTGAGGCTGTGCACACGCCTGGAGAATTCCCCTTGCAGCGAGCGCAGGGCGTTGCGCGCTGCCTGGCTGGAACTGGCTTCGATCAGGTCGGCGATGGCTTCAGCCTGCGCCAGGTCGAGCTTGTCGTTGAGGAAGGCGCGCTCGCTGAACTCGCCCGGGCGGGCTAGACGACAGCCGACTTGTACACAGCGCTGCAGCAGCATGTCCAAGACCACAGGGCCACCGTGTCCCTGCAGTTCAAGCACGTCCTCGCCAGTGAACGAATTAGGCCCTGGAAAGAACAGAGCAATCCCTTCGTCCAGCACCAGCCCTTCATCGTCGCGGAACGGACCGTAATGGGCATGCCGCGGGGTCAGGGTGCGGCCGGTGATCAACAGGCCGGCCTTGGCAGCCAGAGGGCCGGACAACCTGACAATTCCCACACCGCCCCGGCCCTGGGCCGTGGCGATGGCGGCGATGGTTTCACGCACAGTGTTCATGCTCGAAAGCCTCTACGACAAAAACGACAGATAGCAAAAACGCCCCACTAGGGGGCGTTTTTATTCACAGGCTAGCGTATTAGCCCGTCAAGCAGCAGCTTTTTTGGTAGCTGCTTCGATACGGCGAGTGATGTACCACTGCTGCGAAATCGACAGGCAGTTGTTCACAACCCAGTACAGCACCAGACCGGCAGGGAACCACAGGAAGAAGAAGGTGAAGATGATTGGCATCATTTTCATCACCTTGGCCTGCATCGGATCCGGCGGAGTCGGGTTCAGGCGCTGCTGGATGAACATGGTGGCGCCCATGATGATCGGCAGGATGAAGAACGGATCCTTGATCGACAGGTCGGTAATCCACAGGATCCATGGGGCCTGGCGCATTTCCACGCTTTCCAGCAATACCCAGTACAGGGCCAGGAATACCGGCATCTGCACCAGGATCGGCAGGCAGCCGCCCAGTGGGTTGATCTTCTCTTTCTTGTAAAGCTCCATCATCGCCTGGGACATCTTCTGGCGATCGTCACCGAAGCGTTCCTTGAGTGCGGCGAGCTTAGGTGCAACGGCACGCATACGCGCCATGGAGCGGTAGCTGGCAGCCGACAGCGGGAAGAACAGGCCTTTGATCAACATGGTCAGCACGATGATCGACCAGCCCCAGTTACCCAGCAGGCTGTGGATATGTTGCAGCAGCCAGAAGATCGGCTGGGCGATGAACCACAGGAAGCCGTAGTCGACGGTCAATTCCAGGCCTGGGGACAACTCTTTCAGCTTGGACTGGATCTTCGGGCCGGCGTACAGCAGGGCACTGGTTTCGACCTTGCCGCCAGCCGGTACGCTGATAACCGGGCCGGTGTAGCCGATGATGTAGTTGCCCTGGCTATCCTTGCGGGTCTGGACAACGTTGTTGTCCGACTTGGCCGGAATCCAGGCGGTCACGAAGTAGTGCTGCAGCCAGGCAACCCAGCCGCCGGACACATTTTCTTTCAAACTACCTTTGTCGATGTCCTTCATCGAGACCTTTTTGTAAGGCTCAGAAGCTGTCCACAGGGCAGCACCCAGGTAGGTAGCGGTGCCGGTGGCGGTACTGGAGGACGGATCGCCGCTGGCATCACGCTTGAGCTGGGCAAACATGTTGCCGTTCCAGGCCTGGCCGCTCTGGTTGTCGATCAGGTAGCTGACATTCAGGTCGTACTCACCGCGCTTGAAGCTGAAACGCTTGATGTAGTTGACACCGTTGTCACTGAACTTCAGGTCTACCACCAGTTGTTCCTGGCCATCGGCCAGCTGGTAGCTCTTCTGTTCGGCGGCATACAGGGGACGGCCGCTGGCGCGGGCATCCGGGCCGTCGGTACCGGTCAGACCGCTTTGTGCCAGGTAAACACGCTCACCACCGTTGTCGAACAACTGGAATGGAATGTTCGGGTGGTCTTGACGGCGTGGGTACTTCGGCAGGTTCAGCTGGACGATGTCACCACCGACCGGATCGATAGCCAGTTCCAGAACGTCGGTCTTGACTCGGATCAGGTCCTTGCTGAGTGCGACCGGTGCCAGTTCGGCAGGGCTCGATTCGGCGTTGGCGCTCGGTACATCGGCGCTGGCACCGTTGTTACCGGCAGGCACGCCATCGGGCAAGCCCGGAGCAACAGTGCTGGCAGCAGTATTCTGAGTCGGCAGGGCAGCCTGGCCGTAGTCATCGTTCCACTTCAGGACCATGACGTAGGACACGACTGCCAGCGCGGCGATCAGGATCGTGCGTTTAATATCCATGATTACTCGGCTATCGAAGAAGTTCGGGAGGAAGGAGCGGGTGGAACGGGGTCGAAACCGCCGTCATTCCACGGATGACAACGCCCCAGGCGACGAACGGCCAGCCACCCACCACGCCAGATGCCATGGTTTTCGATGGCTTCATACGCGTAACAGGAGCAACTGGGGAAAAACCGACAGTGATTGGCCATCAGAGGACTAATGGCATAACGGTAAAACTGGATCGGAACGAGTGCCAGTTTACGCATCTTGGCTGTCTACCCCTGCGGAATTGGCGGTGACTGCTGGTGTCGGCCGGCTGCGCGCCAGGCGTTTCCAGAGCTTGCCAAAGTGTTGGTGCAATTCCGGGTTTTCTATCTCACCCAATCCCTTGCGCGCGACGATCACGATGTCCAGACCGGCAAGCAATTGCTGGTTCAGACGAAAGGAATCGCGCATCAAGCGCTTGAGGCGGTTGCGTTGAACGGCGAGCTTGACACTCTTCTTGCCGATTACCAAGCCAAGGCGTGGGTGATCGAGACCGTTCTCGCGAGCAAGGATCAGCAGGTTTTTCCCTGGAACCTTGCCGGTTGGGGAGTCGAAGACCGCTTTGAAATGCCGGGGTGTAAGCAGTCGCTTTTCCCGACTGAAGTCCTGACTCACCACCTGTGCCGAAAAATCAAATGGCCAGACGCTTACGGCCTTTGGCACGACGACGCGACAGAACAGCACGGCCGTTCTTGGTAGCCATACGGGCACGGAAACCGTGGGTGCGGGCGCGCTTGATGGTGCTTGGTTGGAAAGTACGTTTCATGGCGTGTTACCTGGTTTGTCGACGACGGGCCGGGATGGCCCCCTTTTTAAGAGACCGGCGATTCTAGAGAAAGCAAGCCCATAGGTCAATTTCCAACCAGTCTTTCCATATAGAGCATGTGATGGACGGTGCCTGTTGATCAGTGCCCAAGGGGTGCTTGATCGGACACACGGATCGGGGACAACATGAAAAAAAAGAAGAGACATATAAAAAGCTTTTTTGAAGAACTTATAACTCTTAAGTGGATAACCTTCTGTGGATAACCTGCGCTGGCCCATGAATTACGGGGTGTACAGAGTTTTACAACTTTGTTCTGATCCCGTGCTGCGCTTGTTCCCATCGTGAGTGAAAGCTGTGGATGAAAACACCTGTTATCCACAGCGGAGTTATCAACAGGCTAAGGGCTGGGGTTGTGCATAGCCCTCAGGGTCGTTTATCCACAGGGCTTATTCACAGAGGCGAAAAGCCGTTTTGGTCGATAAATGGCTGTTTTGTCGTGGTTCCTAACGTGTCCACATGTGGATAACTGAACGCTCGACCGGTACAATGGCGGTTTGTTTTTGCCTCATCCGGCTTTCAAACTCAGGGGATATCCGTGTCAGTGGAACTTTGGCAGCAGTGCGTGGAGCTTCTGCGCGATGAACTGCCTGCCCAGCAATTCAACACCTGGATCCGTCCGCTACAGGTCGAAGCCGAAGGCGACGAGTTGCGCGTCTATGCGCCTAACCGTTTCGTTCTCGATTGGGTCAATGAAAAGTACCTGGGTCGCTTGCTCGAGCTGTTGGGTGAGAACGGTAGCGGCATTGCACCAGCCCTTTCCTTATTAATAGGTAGCCGTCGCAGCTCGGCCCCAAGGGCTGCGCCCAACGCGCCGGTCAGCGCTGCCGTTGCGGCTTCGCTGGCGCAGACTCAGGCACACAAGACGGCCCCTGTCGCAGCGGTTGAACCCGTTGCCGTGGCTGCAGCCGAGCCTGTACTGGTCGAGACGTCTTCGCGTGACAGCTTTGATGCCATGGCCGAGCCCGCTGCGGCGCCGCCCAGTGGTGGTGGCCGGGCTGAACAACGCACCGTGCAGGTTGAAGGTGCGCTCAAGCACACCAGTTACCTGAACCGGACCTTTACCTTTGACACCTTCGTCGAAGGTAAGTCGAACCAGCTCGCCCGCGCGGCTGCCTGGCAGGTTGCGGACAACCCTAAGCATGGCTACAACCCGCTGTTCCTTTATGGCGGTGTGGGTTTGGGTAAAACCCACCTTATGCATGCTGTGGGTAACCATCTGCTGAAGAAAAATCCGAACGCCAAGGTGGTGTACCTGCATTCGGAGCGTTTCGTCGCGGACATGGTCAAAGCGCTGCAACTCAATGCCATCAACGAATTCAAGCGCTTCTACCGCTCGGTGGACGCGTTGTTGATCGACGATATCCAGTTCTTCGCTCGCAAAGAGCGCTCGCAGGAAGAGTTTTTCCACACCTTCAACGCCTTGCTCGAGGGCGGCCAGCAGGTAATCCTTACCTCTGACCGCTATCCCAAGGAAATCGAAGGCCTGGAAGAGCGTCTGAAGTCGCGCTTTGGTTGGGGCCTGACGGTGGCTGTCGAGCCACCAGAGCTGGAGACCCGCGTAGCGATCCTGATGAAGAAGGCCGACCAGGCCAAAGTCGAGCTCCCGCATGACGCAGCCTTTTTCATCGCTCAGCGCATCCGGTCCAACGTCCGTGAGCTGGAAGGTGCACTGAAGCGGGTTATCGCTCACTCGCACTTCATGGGGCGTGACATCACCATCGAGCTGATTCGTGAATCGCTCAAGGATCTGTTGGCGCTGCAAGACAAACTGGTCAGTGTGGATAACATTCAGCGTACCGTCGCTGAGTACTACAAGATCAAGATCTCCGATCTGTTGTCCAAGCGTCGTTCGCGTTCTGTCGCGCGCCCGCGTCAGGTAGCCATGGCCCTGTCCAAGGAGTTGACTAACCACAGTCTGCCGGAAATTGGCGACATGTTCGGTGGTCGCGACCATACGACCGTGCTGCACGCCTGCCGCAAAATCAATGAACTGAAGGAATCCGACGCGGACATCCGCGAGGACTACAAGAACCTGCTGCGGACGCTGACGACCTGATGGCCGTCTGCGCAGCTAATTGAAGGCAAGGGACTAGACCATGCATTTCACCATTCAACGCGAAGCCCTGTTGAAACCCCTGCAACTGGTCGCCGGTGTCGTCGAGCGCCGTCAGACCTTGCCGGTCCTGTCCAACGTATTGCTGGTCGTACAAGGCCAGCAACTGTCGTTGACCGGTACCGACCTGGAAGTCGAGCTGGTAGGCCGCGTGCAACTGGAAGAGCCGGCCGAGCCTGGCGAGATCACTGTTCCTGCGCGCAAGCTGATGGACATCTGCAAAAGCCTGCCTAACGACGCCCTGATCGATATCAAGGTCGATGAGCAGAAATTGTTGGTAAAGGCCGGCCGCAGCCGCTTCACCCTGTCGACCCTGCCTGCCAATGACTTCCCGACTGTGGAAGAAGGCCCGGGTTCGCTGACCTGCAACCTGGAGCAGAGCAAGCTGCGCCGCCTGATCGAGCGAACCAGCTTCGCCATGGCCCAGCAGGATGTGCGCTATTACCTCAACGGTATGCTGCTTGAGGTTTCCCGCAACACGTTGCGCGCTGTATCCACCGACGGTCACCGCCTGGCGCTTTGCTCGATGAGCGCGCCGATCGAGCAGGAAGATCGACACCAGGTCATCGTGCCGCGTAAAGGTATCCTGGAGTTGGCGCGCCTGCTGACCGATCCTGAAGGCATGGTCAGCATCGTGCTGGGTCAGCATCACATCCGCGCCACTACTGGCGAGTTCACCTTTACCTCCAAGCTGGTGGACGGCAAATTCCCGGACTACGAGCGCGTACTGCCCAAAGGCGGTGACAAGCTGGTCGTCGGAGACCGCCAGGCGCTGCGTGAAGCCTTCAGCCGTACTGCGATTCTTTCCAACGAAAAGTACCGCGGTATTCGCCTGCAGCTGGCTGCCGGTCAACTGAAGATCCAGGCTAACAACCCCGAGCAGGAAGAAGCTGAAGAAGAAATCAGCGTGGACTATGACGGTAGCTCGCTGGAGATCGGTTTCAACGTCAGCTACTTGCTGGACGTGCTGGGCGTGATGACTACTGAGCAAGTTCGTCTGATCTTGTCCGATTCAAACAGCAGTGCGCTGCTGCAGGAAGCTGGCAATGACGATTCTTCCTACGTTGTCATGCCGATGCGCCTGTAACCTGTAGCAGGCGAAATGTCCCTTCGACGTATCATGGTCACCGCGGTGCGCAACTTGCACCCGGTGACACTCTTACCCTCCCCCCGCATCAACATCCTTTACGGCGCCAACGGCAGCGGCAAGACCAGCGTGCTCGAAGCCGTGCATTTGCTCGGCCTGGCCCGTTCATTTCGCAGCACCCGCCTGAATCCGGTTATTCAGTACGAACAGGCTGCCTGTACTGTGTTCGGCGAGGTTCAGCTGACGGAGGGTGGTACGAGCAACCTGGGTGTGTCCCGTGAGCGACAAGGGGAGTTTACTATTCGCATCGATGGGCAGAATGCGCGCAGCGCCGCGCAATTGGCTGAGTTACTGCCGCTTCAGCTCATCAACCCAGACAGTTTCCGACTGCTGGAAGGTGCCCCAAAAATACGCCGCCAGTTTCTGGACTGGGGGGTGTTCCACGTGGAACCTCGTTTTCTGCCAGCCTGGCAACGCCTTCAGAAGGCGCTGCGGCAGCGGAACTCATGGTTGCGTCATGGTACACTTGACCCAGCTTCGCAAGCCGCCTGGGACCGGGAATTGTGCCTGGCTAGCGCGGAAATAGATGAATACCGTCGCAACTACATCAAGGCCTTGAAGCCCGTCTTCGAGCGAACCCTGAGCGAACTGGTCGAGCTGGACGGGTTGACCCTGAGCTACTACCGAGGCTGGGACAAGGACCGGGAACTGCAAGAAGTGCTCGCCTCCTCCCTCCTTCGCGATCAGCAGATGGGCCATACCCAAGCCGGTCCGCAGCGTGCTGATCTGCGTTTGCGGTTGGCTGGCAACAACGCAGCCGACATCCTGTCGCGTGGTCAGCAAAAGTTGGTGGTATGCGCATTGCGCATTGCCCAAGGCCACCTCGTCAGTCAGGCTCGCCGCGGTCACTGTATTTATCTCGTGGATGACTTGCCGTCCGAACTGGATGAACAGCATCGCCGCGCACTGTGCCGCTTGCTTGAAGAATTACGCTGCCAGGTGTTCATCACCTGTGTAGATCACGAATTACTGAGGGAAGGCTGGCAGACGGAAACGCCAGTTGCTTTGTTCCACGTGGAACAAGGCCGTATCACCCAGACCCACGACCATCGGGAGTGAAGGCATGAGCGAAAATCAAACGTACGACTCCTCCAGCATCAAGGTGCTGAAAGGTTTGGATGCCGTACGCAAGCGTCCCGGCATGTACATTGGCGACACCGATGATGGTAGTGGCCTGCACCACATGGTCTTCGAGGTGGTCGACAACTCGATCGACGAAGCCCTCGCCGGTCACTGCGATGACATCACTGTCATCATCCACCCGGACGAATCTATCAGTGTGCGCGACAACGGTCGCGGCATTCCGGTCGATGTGCATAAGGAAGAAGGCGTTTCCGCAGCCGAGGTCATCATGACTGTGCTGCACGCCGGCGGTAAGTTCGACGACAACTCTTACAAAGTATCCGGCGGTCTGCACGGTGTAGGTGTGTCGGTTGTGAACGCCCTGTCCGAGAAGCTGGTTCTGACCGTTCGCCGTAGCGGCAAGATCTGGGAACAGACTTACGTTCACGGTGTTCCACAAGCGCCCATGGCGGTTGTCGGTGACAGTGAAACCACGGGTACCCACATCCACTTCAAGCCATCGGCTGAAACCTTCAAGAACATTCACTTCAGCTGGGACATCCTGGCCAAGCGCATCCGCGAGCTGTCGTTCCTTAACTCGGGCGTTGGCATTCTGCTGAAGGATGAGCGCAGCGGTAAGGAAGAGTTCTTCAAGTACGAAGGCGGTCTGCGTGCGTTTGTCGAGTACTTGAACACCAACAAGACGCCGGTGAACTCTCAGGTTTTCCACTTCAACGTTCAGCGTGACGATGGCGTGGGTGTTGAAGTCGCCCTGCAATGGAACGACAGCTTCAACGAAAACCTGCTGTGCTTTACCAACAATATTCCGCAGCGTGATGGCGGTACCCACCTGGTGGGTTTCCGTTCCTCGCTGACCCGTAGCCTTAACAGCTACATCGAGCAGGAAGGCCTGGCCAAGAAGAACAAGGTGGCAACCACTGGCGACGACGCCCGTGAAGGCCTGACCGCAATCATCTCGGTGAAGGTACCGGACCCGAAGTTCAGCTCGCAGACCAAGGACAAGCTGGTCTCCTCGGAGGTGAAAACCGCCGTGGAACAGGAGATGAACAAGTACTTCGCCGATTTCCTCCTGGAAAACCCGAACGAGGCGAAGGCCGTCGTTGGCAAGATGATCGACGCGGCTCGCGCCCGTGAAGCCGCCCGTAAAGCCCGTGAAATGACCCGCCGTAAAGGTGCGCTGGATATCGCGGGCCTGCCGGGCAAACTGGCCGACTGCCAAGAGAAGGATCCTGCTCTCTCCGAACTGTACCTGGTGGAGGGTGACTCTGCGGGTGGCTCGGCCAAGCAAGGCCGCAACCGTCGTACCCAGGCGATCTTGCCGCTGAAGGGTAAAATCCTCAACGTCGAGAAAGCGCGCTTCGACAAGATGATTTCGTCCCAGGAAGTGGGCACGCTGATCACTGCGCTGGGCTGTGGCATCGGCCGCGAAGAGTACAACATCGACAAACTGCGTTATCACAACATCATCATCATGACCGATGCTGACGTTGACGGTTCGCACATCCGTACGCTGCTGCTGACCTTCTTCTTCCGTCAGCTGCCGGAGCTGGTCGAGCGTGGCTACATCTATATTGCCCAGCCGCCGCTGTACAAGGTGAAACGAGGCAAGCAGGAGCAGTACATCAAGGACGATGAGGCCATGGAAGAGTACATGACCCAGTCGGCTCTGGAAGATGCCAGCCTGCACCTGGACGAATCGGCGCCAGCAGTTTCCGGTGTGCAGCTGGAAGCGCTGGTGAATGAGTTCCGTAGTGTCATGAAGACTCTCAAGCGCCTGTCGCGCTTGTACCCGGAAGAGCTGACTGAGCACTTCGTCTACCTGCCGGAGGTGACCCTGGAGCAGTTGGGTGACCACGCAGTGATGCAGGCCTGGCTGGCCCAGTTCCAGGCGCGTCTGAACTCCAGCCAGAAGTCTGGCCTGGCTTACAACGCCAGCCTGCGTGAAGACAAAGAGCGCAACGTGTGGCTGCCTGAAGTGGAAATTACCTCTCACGGTCTTGCCAGCTACATCACCTTCAACCGCGATTTCTTCGGCAGCAATGACTACCGTACCGTAGTCAACATTGGTGCCAAGCTTTCGAGCCTGTTGGGTGAAGGTGCGTACGTGCAGCGCGGTGAACGCCGCAAGGCAATCGTCGAGTTCAAAGAGGGCCTGGATTGGCTGATGAACGAGACCACCAAGCGCCATACGATTCAGCGATACAAAGGGCTGGGTGAGATGAACCCGGACCAGCTGTGGGAAACCACCATGGACCCGACCGTTCGCCGTATGCTCAAGGTCACTATCGAAGATGCCATCGCCGCTGACCAGATCTTCAACACCCTGATGGGTGATGCGGTCGAGCCGCGTCGTGACTTCATCGAAAGTAACGCGCTGTCGGTGTCGAACCTGGACTTCTGATCAGGTGTAATTCGCCAGACACTAAAAAGCCCGCTGATGCGGGCTTTTTAGTGTCTGCAAAAAATCAGTAACCGGTGAGAATGTTCACGATCACACCGCTGGCAATAGCCACCAGCACATAGTCGCCATTCACATACAGCCAACGATGATCACGAGGTGGCGCATACAGGTGGCGCGCTTTCCAGTCAGTTACCCAGTAACGGTCACCACGGTAATGTGGATCAACGGCATGACCACGCTGCCACTGCTTATGAGGTATCGGCATGCCTTGTTGTGGGCGGAAGTTTGGATCACGGTAAGCAGGACCGCGGCCATTGTCATGTCGGCCCTGGTGCTGTGGTTGACCCTGTGGCGGGTTGCCTTGGTGCGATGGGCCGCCATCATGCCGATCAGGCGGGCCCGGTTGCGCGAAGCTTGCCAGCGGTGTGCTGAGCATGAGCGCGGCGCAGATCACGGTTAGGGTTTTCTTCATTTGATGCGGTCCTCTGCCTGTAATCGCCTGGCAAGTAATGATTGCCAGGTTCGGTTAACTGATCAGACCACGATTTTTCCCTTTCAATGTCAGGGCGCAGGTAAAGGTCCGGTAAAGTCTGACGTTCTTTCAGTTCAGCCCGAGCGCTTTCAAGCGGCGATACAGTGTGCGTTCACTCAGGCCAAGATGACTGGCCAGTTCACTGCGCGAGCCTTTGAACTGCTCCAGCGCCTGCGCCAGCTCACCCAAGTCATTGCGACGGCCGCTTCCTTTAGCCGCGCCAGTCAGCCCAGTGTCTTCCGGTAAATGCTCCGGTCTGATTACTCCGTCATCGGCAAACAAACGCGCGCGTTCCAGAATGTTGCGCAGTTCGCGGATATTGCCTGGAAACGGATGCAACGCTAGTTGCTGCAAGGCGTCTTCACTCAGCCTGGGCGTCGGTTGGCCGGCCATGCGCTGCAGTAGGCTCTGTGCGAGCAGCGGCAGATCTTCCACCCGTTCGCGCAATGCAGGCAGACGAATCGGGAAGCCGCTGATGCGGTAATACAGGTCTTCACGGAATGAGCCATCCGCGACCATTTGTTTAAGTGGTTTATGGGTGGCCGAAATCAGGCGGAAATCCGAATGCACAGTGCGCAGGCTGCCCACGGGACGGAAACTCCCGGACTCTATCAGGCGCAGCAACTTCACCTGCATCGCCAGCGGCACCTCACCAATTTCATCGAGGAACAAGGTGCCGCCATGCGCCGCCTCGGCCAAGCCGATCTTGCGCTGATTCGCCCCGGTGAACGCGCCCTTCTCATAGCCGAACAGTTCACTCTCGAACAACGACTCGGTCAGGCCGGTGCAGTCGACCACCACCAGTGGGCCGTTGGCCCTGGGGCTGCCCATGTGCACTGCACGGGCGAACAGCTCCTTGCCGGTCCCCGACTCCCCCTGCAGCAACACCGGGATCTGCGCCGGTGCCGCACGCTGCAGGCTGGCCAGCGCGGCCTTGAAGGTTGGCGCGCGGCCGACCAACCCTTGCTCCTGTGGCTGCGCCGAAGCGAGGGTGATGGTGGTGAGGCGTTCGACAAAGGCCACTACCTTGCCCTGCTCATCCAGGATCGGCCGCAACTCCACATCCACATGCTCCGGGCCGCGTGGTGTGTGATGAATGTGCAATACCCGCTCCGGTACCTTGCTGTCCCACGCCTTGCGCATCGGGCAATGTTCGCCAGCCTGGTCGCACGGCACAGCGTAGTGGTGCGAAACCCTGTGGCACTTCTCGCCCAGTGGGGCCTGATCATGCCGGCCAAACTGACGGCGATAGGCCGCATTGGCGGCGAGGATGTTGTAGTCGGTGTCCAACACGATGGTCGGAAGGGCATCGTGCTCGAGGTAGGAAACCAGAGCTAGGATGAGAGGATGGGCTTCAGGCATGTCGGCACCGTATGGATGACCGACGCAGGGTAACAAGGACTGCCAAACACTGCCATTGGCTGTCAGTCGACTGCCACCTGGGCTGCCAGTTTTGCCCGCAGCGGTCTGCAACTGGCCGGTTTTACTGGCCAGTGAGTGGCAAAAAGCCTGGCATGCATCTTGATAAAGCTCCTGTCACTGCCTACGCCTGTACAAGGCGGGGCGGATAAATTGGAGAACGTGATGATCATCGGCAACAACCTTCACGTGGACGCCTTCTACGACGAGGCGACCTCGACCATCAGCTATCTGGTCATGGACCGTGAAACCCGACAATGCGCATTGATCGACAGCGTGCTGGATTACGACCCCAAGTCCGGGCGCACCTGTAGCGCTTCGGCTGATCGCTTGGTCGAGCGTGTGAATGAACTGAATGCCAGCGTGCGGTGGGTGTTGGAAACCCATGTGCACGCTGACCACCTTTCAGCGGCTGCCTACCTGAAAGAAAAGCTGGGCGGCCATACCGCAATTGGCGCGCACATTACCCAGGTGCAGAAAGTGTTTGGCGCCTTGTTCAACGCAGAGCCCGGCTTCGCCCGTGATGGCAGCCAGTTCGATGTGCTGCTCGAAGATGAGGAAGGTTTTCGTATTGGCAACCTGCAGGCCCGTGCGTTGCACACGCCTGGGCACACACCCGCGTGCATGAGTTTCATGATCGAAGATGCCGGCGAGATCGCGGTGTTCGTTGGAGACACCTTGTTCATGCCCGATTACGGCACCGCCCGCTGCGACTTCCCCGGGGCCGATGCCCGCACCTTGTACCGCTCAATCCGTCGCCTGCTGGCTTTCCCCGACCAGACTCGGTTGTTCATGTGCCACGACTACCTGCCGGGTGGCCGCGACATGCAGTACGTCACAACTGTCGCCGAGCAGCGCGCCAGCAACATTCACATCCATCAGGGTATCGATGAGGACAGCTTCGTTGCCATGCGCGAAGCCCGTGACAAGACGCTCGAAATGCCCGTACTGATCCTGCCTTCGGTGCAGGTGAACATGCGTAGCGGCCAACTACCCCCTCCGGAGGCGAACGGCGTGAGCTATCTGAAGATCCCGCTGAACAAGCTGTAACCGCCCTGCCCCCATAATCAGATTTCCAGGATTTGCCGCCATGCCTGCCTTGTTGTCCCCTGCCAATACCGACCACCACAAGGTGGTCATCGTCGGTGCCGGTGCCGCCGGGATCGCCACTGCTTCCAGCCTGATCAGCCGCGACCCATCATTGGACGTCGTCTTGATCGACCCTGCCGAAGTGCACTACTACCAACCCGGCTGGACCATGGTCGGTGCCGGTGTGTTCAAGGCACCCAGCACTGCTCGCACCATGGCGTCGACCATTCCTCGCGGTGTGCGCTGGGTCAAGGCGCGGGTAAAGGGATTCGACCCGTTGGGCCAGTTGGTCATCCTCGATGATGCTCGCGCCATCAGCTATGAACAGCTGATCGTCTGCCCCGGCCTCAAGCTGGACTGGGCGGCCATCGATGGGCTCAGCGAGACCCTGGGCCGCAACGGTGTCACCTCCAACTACCGCTACGACCTGGCGCCCTATACCTGGGAACTGGTGCAAAAGCTCAAGCAAGGACGCGCGCTGTTCAGCCAGCCGCCCATGCCGATCAAGTGCGCCGGTGCACCACAGAAGGCGCTGTATCTGTCTTGTGACCACTGGCTGCGCCATGGCCATTTGGGGGCGGTGAAAGCCAGCTTCTACAATGCGGGTGCCGTGCTGTTCGGTGTCGCGGACTACGTGCCCGCGCTGATGAAGTACATCGAAAAATACGCCGTCGATCTCAACTTCTCTCACAGGTTGGTTGCCGTAGACGGCCCGGGAAAGCGCGCTACATTCTTGCGTACCTTGCCCGATGGCAGCAGCGAGACGCGCATCGAGGTCTTCGACATGCTGCACGTGGTACCGCCACAGGTGGCGCCAGACTTCATTCGCGAAAGCCCCTTGGCTGATAGCTCCGGCTGGGTTGACGTCGATCCGCATACCCTGCGCCATCGCAAATACACCAACGTTCATGCCCTGGGTGACGTGGCTAACACCAGCAATGCCAAGACCGCCGCTGCGGCGCGCAAGCAGGCACCGGTGGTCGCCAACAATGTGCTGGTGGCGCTGGGCAGGCTGGCGACCCTGGCCCAGTACGACGGCTATGGCTCGTGCCCGCTTACCGTCGAGCGCGGCAAGATCGTCCTGGCCGAGTTCACCTATGGCGGCAAGCTGGCACCGAGCTTCCCTAACTGGTTACTGGATGGCCGCAAGCCGACACGTCTGGCCTGGCTGCTCAAGGCACAGGCGCTGCCACCGCTGTACTGGCAAGGCATGCTCAAGGGGCGCGAGTGGTTGGCACGCCCGCAGCTGGTAGCCGAGGGTGGGCAGTGATCGAGCATCAACTGTTAGGGGCGGGCCTGGGCGCAATCATCGGCGCGGTGCTGGCGCTGACCGGCGCAGGCGGTGGCATTCTCGCAGTACCCTTGCTGGTGTTCGGCCTGGGGCTATCGATGGTCGAAGCGGCACCGGTGGGCCTGTTGGCTGTAGGTATGGCTGCAGCGGTTGGTGCGGTGCTGGGCTTGCGCCAAGGGCTGGTGCGTTATCGGGCTGCGCTGTTCATTGCGTTGGTTGGTGTGGCAGCAGCGCCGTTCGGGCTGATGCTGGCGCACCGCCTGCCGAATGCACCGTTGCAGGTGGTATTCGCCGGCGTGCTGGTTTATGCCTGCCTGCGCATCTGGCGCAAGGCGACCAAAGAACTGCGTGGCGAAGCCAATGACGCTCATCGCTTTATCGAGCCGTGTGTGCTGAACCCGCTGCAGGGGCGTTTGCGCTGGACTCTGCCCTGTGCGCGCGCACTGGCATTCACGGGAGCCTTGTCCGGGTTGTTGTCCGGCTTGCTGGGCGTGGGTGGGGGGTTCGTCATCATCCCTGCCCTGAACCGCTACACCAACCTGCGCATGGCCAGCATCGTTTCCACTTCGCTGGCGGTGATTGCCTTGGTCTCTACCGGCAGTGTGGTCAGCGCCAGCCTTGCGGGCGTCATGCACTGGCAGGTTGGCGCCCCGTTTGCCGTCGGTGCAGTGCTCGGTCTGCTGCTGGCGCGGCCTTTGGCAGCCAGGTTGGCCGGGCCGCGTCTGCAGCAGATGTTTGCCGTGGCAGGTTGGGCCGCTGCCCTGTTGTTGGCCGGCAAGGCTCTACTCGGCTAGCAACTCGCTTTGTTCGGCCGCGCACAACGCCAGCAGGTAGTCCCACACCACCCGCAGGCGCACAGACTTGTGCAGCTCACGGCGGGTGCAGATCCAGTAGCTGCGCTGGATGGTTTCACCCGGCAGCACGCGCACCAGTGTCGGGTCGTGGCGGGCCATGTAGTTGGGCAGCACGGCGATGCCCAGCCCGGCGCGGGCGGCGGCTTGCTGGGCGATCACGCTGGTGCTGCGAAACACCACGTTGGGTGCTCGGCAGAAACTGTTGAGAAACAGCAGTTCCTGGCTGAACAGCAAATCGTCAACGTAGCCGATCCAGCTGTGCCGGGCCAGGTCTTCGCGGTGGCGCAGTGGCGGCGCGCGGTCCAGGTAGTCCTGGCTGGCGTACAGCGCCAAGCGGTAGTCGGTGAGTTTGCGGGTGATCAGCAGATCGGCGTTGGGCCGCTCCAGATGGATGCTGATTTCTGCCTCGCGGTTGAGGATGCTGACGAAGCGCGGCACCGCTACCAGTTCCACCTCCAGGCCGGGGTAGCGCTCGAACAACGCGTTCATGCGTGGGGTGAAGAACATGATGCCGATGCCTTCGGTTACCCCCAGGCGAATCTTGCCCAGCGGGGTGATGGCCTGGGTGATTTCCTCCTGTGCCAGCAGGGCGACGTTCTCCATGGCTTCGGCATGCTTGAGCAGGGCTTGGCCCGAGGGGGTCAGCTCGTACCCCTGGGCATGTTGCACGAACAGCGCGGTCCCCAGGCTCTGCTCGATGCTTTCGATATGCCGGGCCACGGTGCTGTGGGTAGTGTTCAGGCGCTTGGCGGCGGTCAGCAGGCGGCCGCTGCGCTGCAATTCGAGGAAAAAACGCAGATCATTCCAGTCGAACATGCTTGTCCCTTATGGCAGTTCGTTCCGGCCTCTTCACGGGCATGCCCCACAGGTGCGGTGAACACCCTGAAGGTAACGTGATCCCTGAGGTGCGGGCGAGCCCGCGAAGAGGTCGGTACAGGCTTGCCACTGTGCTAAAACGCACAGCGGCTGCGCGAAATCTCGTGTTTCATCCACGAAATTACTCACTAAGATGGATCGGGACAAGAATAAAAAACAGGCGCGAGGTTGCACATGCCATCAGCCGATTCTGTCTTCGACTACGTGGTCGTAGGGGCCGGCCCCGCCGGATGCCTGCTGGCCAATCGTTTGTCCGCCGACCCTTCCTGCCGCGTGCTGCTGCTGGAGGCGGGTGGCCGTGACAATTATCCCTGGATCCACATCCCCGTTGGTTACCTCTACTGCATCGACAACCCGCGCACAGACTGGTGCTTCAAGACCGAGGCACAACCTGGCCTCGGCGGTCGCGCTTTGGGTTATCCAAGGGGCAAGGTGCTAGGTGGATGTTCGTCGATCAACGGCATGATCTACATGCGGGGCCAAGCCGCCGACTACGACCATTGGGCCGCGCAAGGCAACGACGGCTGGGCGTGGAAAGATGTGTTACCGCTGTTCAAGGCCAGCGAAAACCACTTTGCAGGCGCCAGCGAGCACCACGGCGCGGAGGGCGAATGGCGGGTCGAGCGGCAACGCTACAGCTGGCCGATCCTTGATGCTTTCCGAGATGCCGCCGAGCAGAGCGGTATTGGCAAGGTCGACGATTTCAACACCGGCGACAACCAGGGTTGTGGATATTTTCAGGTCAACCAGCGCAGTGGTGTGCGCTGGAATGCTTCCAAAGCTTTCCTGCGGCCGATCAAGGATCGCGCCAACCTCACTGTGCTGACCGGCGTGCAGGTTGACCAGGTACTGCTCGACAACACCCGCGCAAGGGCGGTGAAGGCGCTCTGGCAAGGGGCCTGGCATGAGTTTGCGGCGCGCCGCGAGATCATCCTCTGTGCTGGGGCGGTAGGTTCACCGGGCATCCTCCAGCGTTCCGGCATCGGCCCGCGTCAGTTGCTGGAAAGCTTGGGTATTGGTGTTCGCCACGACATGCCAGGCGTTGGTGGCAACTTGCAGGACCACCTGCAACTGCGCCTGATCTACCAGATCCGCAACGCCCGTACCTTGAACCAGATGGCCAACAGCCTGTGGGGCAAGATGGGCATGGGCCTGCGTTACCTCTACGACCGTAGCGGGCCGCTGGCCATGGCGCCGAGCCAGTTAGGCGCGTTCGTGCGTTCAAGCCCTGAACAGGCCACCGCCAACCTTCAGTATCACGTGCAGCCGCTGTCACTGGAACGCTTCGGTGAGCCGTTGCATCAGTTCCCGGCCTTTACTGCCTCGGTGTGCAACCTGCGCCCGGCCAGCCGCGGGCGCATCGACATCTGCAGCACCGACATGAACAGCACGCCGCGGATCGACCCCAATTACCTCAGTGCTCCGCAGGACTTGCGGGTTGCTGCCGATGCCATTCGCCTTACCCGGCGCATCGTCCAGGCCCCTGCCCTCGCCGCTTTCGAGCCCAAGGAATATTTGCCGGGCCCGGCGCTGCAAAGCGAGGAAGACCTGTTCGAGGCCGCTGGCAAGATCGGCACCACCATCTTCCACCCGGTCGGTACCTGTCGCATGGGCAACGGTGCCATGGACGTTGTGGATAACCAGCTGCGCGTGCATGGCATCCCCGGTCTACGTGTAGCCGATGCTTCGATCATGCCGCAGATAACTTCCGGCAATACGTGTTCCCCCACCCTGATGATCGCCGAAAAGGCGGCGCAACTGATCCTCAAAGGAGCTACTACCCAGACCTACCTGAACGAAGACGCGTTACCGACGCCCTGACCTGGGTGCGTGCAGTACCGGCGGCTTGCGGTCAGAAGTCGCCGACAGTGGAACAACAAGAATAATCACTGTGGCCTAAGGGCCGAGGACAGCAACGATGTCGGATTACATCCAAGAGCAGGGGGCGGCGGCCAGCAGCTCCAGCCGCCGTGAAGAACGCAAGATCATTTTCGCGTCATCCCTCGGGACGGTTTTCGAGTGGTATGACTTTTTTCTCTATGGTGCGCTGGCAGCGGTCATCAGCAAGCAGTTCTTCGCTGGCGTGAACGATACCACCGCTTTCATCTTCGCCCTGATGGCCTTTGCTGCGGGCTTTCTGGTGCGGCCGTTTGGCGCGCTGGTGTTCGGCCGCCTGGGTGACATGATCGGGCGCAAGTACACCTTCCTGGTCACCATCGTGCTGATGGGTCTGTCCACTTTCGCTGTGGGGTTGTTGCCCACCTACGCCAGCATCGGCATCGCCGCACCGATCATCCTGGTGATCCTGCGCATGCTTCAAGGGCTGGCGCTGGGCGGCGAGTATGGCGGTGCAGCCACTTACGTGGCCGAGCATGCGCCGCCCGGCAAGCGTGGCTTGCACACTGGTTTCATCCAGTCCACCGCAACGCTGGGCCTGTTGTTGTCGCTCTTGGTGGTGCTGGGTAGCCGGTATATCAGTGGCGACCAGTTCGAAACCTGGGGCTGGCGCTTGCCGTTCCTGCTGTCGATCGTGCTGCTGGCGATCTCCACCTGGATTCGCATGAGCATGCACGAATCGCCGGCCTTTGTGAAAATGAAGGCTCAGGGCAAGGTCAGCAAGTCGCCCATCCGTGAGTCATTCACCTCCTGGCCAAACCTGAAAGTGGTGCTTACCGCCCTGTTCAGCATCAACGCGGGGCAGGCTGTGACCTTCTACACGGCGCAGTTCTACGTTCTGTTCTTCATGACCCAGATGCTGAAAATGGACTCGGCTCAGGCCAACACCCTGCTCATCATCAGCGTTGTGATTGGCGCGCCGTTCTTCGTGTTCTTCGGCTGGTTGTCCGACCGTATCGGCCGCAAGCCGATCCTGATGCTCGGCCTGTTGCTGGCCACGGTACTGTACTTCCCACTGTTCAAGGCGCTGAGCCACTACGCCAACCCGCAGATCGACGCTGCCAGCCGTCAGGCGCCGATCGTGGTCACCGCCGACCCGCAAGGCTGCACATTCCAGTTCGACCCAGTGGGCAAGGCTCGTTTTGACAGCCCGTGCGACAAGGTCAAGACCTTCCTGGTCAAGCAGGGCCTGCCGTACAGCTCGGTTAGCGTGGCCGGCAGTGAAGTGGTGGTCAACATCGGTGACAAGACCATCAACGGCTTTGACGAAACCGCCATGCGTGCTGCAATCGAGCAGGCTGGTTACCCGGCCAAGGCCGACCCTGCGCAGGTCAACCAGGTAATGGTGGTGGTACTGATCGTGGCGATGATCCTGATCGCGACCATGACCTATGGCCCGTTGGCGGCGGTGATGGTCGAGCTGTTCCCGACCCGCATCCGCTACACCTCGATGTCGCTGCCCTACCACATTGGTAATGGCTGGTTTGGTGGTTTCCTGCCTACCGTATCGTTTGCGCTGGTGGTCTATACCGGGGATATCTTCTACGGGCTGTGGTACCCGGTGCTGGTGACCGGGATCAGCCTGGTGGTTGGGATCTTCTGTCTGAGAGAAACCAAGGATGTAGATATCGACAAAGTCTGATGTCCACATGCCATAAAAAAACCGGCTGTAAAAGCCGGTTTTCTTATGCCTCAAAAAAACTTATGCACGATTTTCAGAAAAAATTCATACAAAGAAATAACTAGCAAATTCATACACTTAGCTATCAATTCAAGCATTTAATCCAAAAACTGCACACAAGTTATCCACAGAAGGTCAAGCCATCTGCTCCTGAGGTTTTTCCGCCGCTGGCGGCAGCGATCCCATGGCCCGCTGGGTCGCTTCGTTCCAAGCTGCAGCGCGGTCGTTGAGTTCGGCGATGGCACGTGGCCCTGTGCCGTTGGCGTACATCGGCTCACCAATTACCACTTCGATTGTACCGGCGCGCTTGCCCCAACCGGTCTTGGGCCAGAACTTGCCGGCGTTGTGGGCAATCGGCAGCACTGGCAGCCCGGCATTCACGGCCAGTGCCGTACCGCCGCGGGAAAACTTGCCGATGGTGCCGAACGGCACACGGGTGCCTTCTGGGAAAATCAGCACCCACGTCTTCTGCTTGAGCAGTTCGTCACCCTTGCTCGCCACTTGGCGCAACGCTTCCTTGGGGTTGTCGCGGTTGATCGCGATGGGCCGCAGCATGGCCATGGCCCAGCCGAAGAACGGTACATACAGCAGCTCGCGCTTGAGCACCTGGCTAAGCGGCGAGAAGTACTGGGACAGGAAGAAGGTTTCCCAGGTGCTCTGGTGATTGGACAAAATCACGCAAGGCTCAGCTGGCACGTTCTCGGCGCCAGTGATCTTGTAGTCGATGCCCAGGATGGTGCGCACCAGAAACAGCGCGCAGCGGCACCAGTACACGTTGATGAACTTGTAGCGCTTGGGGAACGACAGGAACGGCGCGACGAAGAAGCTCAGCGAGCACCACAGCAGCGAACTGGTGCCCAGCAGCAGGTAAAAAAGAAAGATTCTGATCGCCTGCAGGATCGACATAGTGGCTTGTACCATTGCGGGGCATGCCCGCCTGAGAAAAATGCGCCAGAAGGCGCACTGTTTAAATTAGTTCTCTGGCGATAGCTGCCAGATCGTCGAAAATCAGTGTAGTTTCCGGGACGCCTTTTTCCAGGGTCCGCTCGCCCTTGCCGGTTTTCACCAGCACGGGTTGTGCACCGACGGCCAGGGCGGCCTCCAGGTCACCTTTGCTGTCGCCGACGAACCAGACGCCTTCAAGGCCGATCTGGTAATGCTCGGCGATCGCCCGCAGCATGCCGGGCTTGGGCTTGCGGCAATCGCACCCTTCGTCCGGCCCATGCGGGCAATACACGATGTGGCCCACCTCGCCGCCCTGCTCGGCCACCAGCGCGCGCAGGCGCGCGTGCATGGCCTCAAGGGTTGCCAGCGGGTAGTAGCCACGGGCAATGCCGGACTGGTTGGTGGCCACGGCCACCGTCCAGCCCGCCTTGCTCAACTGCGCGATCGCATCGACCGAACCAGGGATCGGCACCCATTCTTCCAGCGTCTTGATGTACGCATCGGAGTCGTAGTTGATCACCCCGTCACGGTCGAGAATCAGCAGTTTCAAGGCTTACCCCAGCAGCGAAATGTCAGCCACGCCCAGGAACAGGCCGCGCAGACGGCTGAGCAGGGCATAACGGTTGGCACGTACCTTGGCGTCTTCGGCGTTGACCATGACCGCCTCGAAGAAGGCATCGACCGGGTCACGCAGGGCCGCCAGGCGGGCCAGCGATTCGCTGTACTGACGTGCTGCAGCCATCGGTTGCACGGCCTGGTCGGCCTGCTGGATGGCCGAGTACAGGGAGAACTCGTTAGCATTGTCGAAGTACTTCGGCTCGACCTGCTCGGCGATGGCACCTTCGGCCTTGCTCAGCAGGTTCGACACGCGCTTGTTCACCGCGGCCAGGGCCTCGGCTTCCGGCAGTTTGCGGAACGCCTGCACAGCTTGTACGCGCTGGTCGAAGTCCAGGGCGGAGCCTGGCTGCAGTGCGCGTACCGACAGGTACGTGGCGACGTCGATGCCTTCGTCTTCGTAACGCGCGCGCAGGCGGTCGAAAATGAACTCCAGTACTTGCTCGGCCAGGCCGGGGGCCTTGACCTTGGCGCCGAACTGCTTGACCGCAAACTCAACCGCACCGGTCAGGTCCAGGTCCAGTTGCTTCTCGATCAGGATACGCAGCACGCCCAGAGCAGCACGGCGCAGGGCGTACGGGTCCTTGCTGCCGGTAGGCAGCATGCCGATGCCAAAGATACCCACCAGGGTGTCGAGCTTGTCGGCGATGGCCACGGCAGCACCGGTCAGGGTCTGCGGCAGCTCGGCGCCTGCACCGCGCGGCATGTACTGCTCGTTCAGGGCCAGGGCTACGTCTTCCGGCTCACCGTCGTTGAGCGCGTAGTAGTAACCGGCAACACCCTGCATTTCAGGGAATTCGCCGACCATCTCGGTGGCCAGGTCGCACTTCGACAGCAGGCCGGCACGGCCAGCGCGCTGGGCGTCGCCGCCGATCAGCGGAGCAATGAAGGCGGCCAGCCTGGAAACACGTTCGGCCTTGTCGTACACGGTGCCGAGCTGAGCCTGGAACACCACGTTCTTGAGGCGCTCGTTGAAGGTTTCCAGTGGTTGCTTCTTGTCCTGCTTGAAGAAGAACTCGGCGTCGGTCAGGCGCGGGCGCACGACTTTTTCGTTGCCTTGCACGATCTGCTTCGGGTCGCGGCTTTCGACGTTGGCCACGGTAATGAAGCGCGGCAGCAGCTTGCCTTCGCTGTCCAGCAGGCAGAAGTACTTCTGGTTGTCCTGCATGGTGGTGATCAGGGCTTCTTGCGGCACCTCGAGGAAACGCTCCTCGAACGAGCACACCAGCGGCACCGGCCACTCGACCAGAGCGGTCACTTCGTCCAGCAGCGCCGGTGGCACGATGGCCGTGCCTTCCTGCTGCATGGCCAGCTCTGCGGTACGCTTGCTGATCAGCTCGCGGCGCTCGGCGAAGTCGGCCAGGACGTAGGCCTTGCGCAGGTCTTCGACGTAGTTGGCCGGGGTGGTGATGAGCACGTTTTCCGGATGGTGGAAGCGGTGGCCACGGGATTCACGCCCGGCCTTCTGCGACAGGATGGTGCAATCGACCACCTGATCGCCCAGCAGCATCACCAGCCATTGGGTCGGGCGCACGAACTCTTCACGGCTGGCCGCCCAGCGCATGCGCTTGGGAATCGGCAGGTCGTTCAGCGAATCTTCGACGATGGTCGGCAGCAGCCCAACGGTAGCCTTGCCCGGGATGTGCTGGGAGAAGCGCAGCTTGGGGCCGCTCTGGTCGATCTCGGCCAGTTCCACACCGCACTTCTTGGCGAAGCCCAGCGCAGCCTGGGTCGGCTCGCCTTCGGCGTTGAAGGCAGCCTGCAGGGGCGGGCCGTCGATGTTGATGCTGCGGTCAGGCTGCTGCACGTCCAGCTGGCGAATCAGCACGGCCAGACGACGCGGCGCGGCGTACACCTGCTTGCCGGTGTAGTTCAGGCCAGCAGCCTGCAGGCCTTTTTCGATACCGGCCAGGAAGGCGTCGCCAAGGCTGGCGAGGGCCTTGGGTGGCAGCTCTTCGGTGCCCAGTTCTACCAGGAAATCTTGAGCACTCATTGTGCAGCCTCCAGCTTAGCCAACACTTCGTCACGCAGTTCAGGGGTGGCCATCGGGAAGCCCAGGCGTGCGCGGGCTTGCAGATAGCTTTGCGCCACGTCCCGGGCCAGGGTACGTACACGCAGGATGTAACGCTGGCGCTCGGTTACCGAGATGGCGCGGCGGGCGTCCAGCAGGTTGAAGGTATGCGAGGCCTTCAGGACCATTTCATAGGTCGGCAGCGGCAGCTCCAGCTTGATCAGGCGGTTGGCTTCGCTTTCGTAGAAATCGAACAGTTCGAACAGCTTGTCGACGTTGGCATGTTCAAAGTTGTAGGTCGACTGCTCCACCTCGTTCTGGTGGAACACGTCGCCATAGGTGACCTTGCCGAACGGGCCGTCGGCCCACACCAGGTCGTACACCGAATCGACGCCCTGGATGTACATGGCCAGGCGCTCCAGGCCGTAGGTGATTTCACCGGTGACCGGGTAGCACTCGATGCCGCCGACTTGTTGGAAGTAGGTGAACTGGGTGACTTCCATGCCGTTGAGCCAGATTTCCCAGCCCAGACCCCAGGCGCCGAGGGTCGGCGATTCCCAGTTGTCTTCGACGAAACGAATGTCGTGCACCAGCGGATCCAGACCGATGGCTTTCAGCGAGCCGAGGTACAGCTCCTGGAAGTTGGCCGGGTTCGGTTTGAGCACCACCTGGAACTGGTAGTAGTGCTGCAGGCGGTTGGGGTTTTCGCCATACCGCCCGTCGGCAGGACGACGGCTAGGCTGCACATAGGCGGCGTTCCAGGTTTCTGGACCCACGGCGCGCAGGAATGTAGCGGTGTGGAAAGTGCCGGCGCCTACTTCCATATCGTAGGGCTGAAGTACCACACAACCTTGAGCTGCCCAGTAGTTCTGCAGGGCGAGGATCAGGTCTTGGAAGGTACGCACGGCTGGCGTAGGCTGGCTCACGAAATTCACCTGTATCTGGGGATGCGGATGTAAAGAGCGGGAGTATAACCTGATTCGCCTCGCCCTCTACTCATTGGAGCCTTATGCCACGCTGCTTTTGGTGTACCGACGATCCGTTGTACCAGGCCTACCACGACCAGGAATGGGGAATGCCACAGCGCGACCCGGCGTTGCTCTTCGAGATGCTTTTGCTCGAAGGGTTCCAGGCGGGGCTTTCGTGGATTACCGTTTTGCGCAAACGCGAGCGTTATCGCGAGGTGATGTACGGCTTCGACCCGGTAAAGCTGGCGGCCATGAGCGACGAACGCATCGAAGAATTGATGCAGGATGCAGGCATCATCCGCAATCGCCTCAAGCTCAAGGCCGCAAGGCGCAATGCCCAGGCCTGGCTGGCTGTGGATAACCCTGCCGAATGGCTGTGGTCGTTCGTCGGCGGCTCACCGAAGATCAACCACTTCAAGCAGCGCAGCGACGTGCCGGCGGTCACCGATGAAGCCAAGGCAATGAGCAAGGCCCTGCAGAAAGCTGGCTTCACGTTCGTCGGTCCGACCATCTGCTACGCCTTCATGCAGGCCACCGGCATGGTCATGGACCACACCACCGACTGCGATCGCTACGCCGCCTTGTTGCGCTGAGGGGTTACAATGCGCGCCTTGCTGAAATAAGGAATTCGCCTGTGGAAAAGTTCAAGGGCGCCCTGATGGTCGGGGTGCTGCGCCTGTTTGCCAAGCTGCCCTGGGGCGCTGTGCAGCGTGTCGGCGCCGGTATTGGCTGGCTGATGTGGAAAATCCCCAACAGTTCGCGCAACGTGGTACGGATCAACCTGGCCAAATGCTTCCCGGAGATGGACCCGGTTGCCCGTGAGCAACTGGTGGGCCAGGCGCTGCGGGATATCGGTAAATCCTTTGTCGAAAGTGCCTGTGCCTGGATCTGGCCGCCGCAACGCTCGCTGGAGCTGGTCAAGGAAGTGCATGGCCTGGAAGTGCTGGAGCAGGCCCTGGCCTCGGGTAAAGGCGTGGTCGGCATCACCAGCCACCTGGGCAACTGGGAAGTGCTGAACCACTTCTACTGCAACCAGTGCAAGCCGATCATCTTCTACCGCCCGCCGAAGCTGAAGGCGGTGGATGACCTGCTGCGCGAGCAGCGCGTGCAGATGGGCAATCGCGTGGCACCGTCGACCAAGGAAGGCATCCTCAGCGTGATCAAGGAAGTGCGCCGTGGTGGCCAGGTGGGTATTCCTGCCGACCCGGAGCCGGCGGAATCGGCGGGCGTGTTCGTACCGTTCCTCGGCACCCAGGCGCTGACCAGCAAGTTCGTGCCGAACATGCTGGCCGGTGGCAAGGCGGTAGGTGTGTTCCTGCATGCGCTGCGGTTGCCGGATGGCTCGGGCTTCAAGGTGTTCCTCGAAGCTGCGCCGGAAGAGATGTACAGCACCGATGTGAATGTGTCGGCAGCGGCGATGAGCAAGGTGGTCGAACGCTATGTGCGCGAGTACCCCAGCCAGTACATGTGGAGCATGAAGCGCTTCAAGAAGCGTCCGGCTGGCGAGCCGCGCTGGTATTAAGCCATTCACCGCCCCTGTAGGAGCGGGTTTACCCGCGAATGCGTCGGTGAATCCAACATCGCATTCGCGGGTAAACCCGCTCCTACAGGGGCCGCGTCAACCCGCTGCTCTGTTGAGCTTCTTCAGGAATACGGTCATTTCTTTTTCGGCCTGCTTGTCACCATGGGCCTGCGCCGCCACGATCCCGTCTTCCCACGCCTTGCGCGCCGCCGCCAGCTCGCCCTGCAGCTGATAGGCCTTGCCCAGCAGCTTCCATGCTGCCGAGTATTTCGGATCCTGCTCTACACAGCGCGCCAGGTGCACCGCTGCTTCAGCGCCGTTGCCTTCATCCAGCCAGGCCTTGCCCAGGCCAAACCTCAGCAGCGGGTTATCCACACCTTTGGCCAGCATCTTCTCCAGCGATTCGCGCATGCCCTCTTCTCCTAGAAGAAACTCAAGCCGACGTGGAACAGCTTCTCCACATCGCGAATATGCTTTTTATCCACAACGAAGAGGATCACATGGTCCCCTGATTCGATCATGGTGTCGTCATGGGCAATCATCACCTCTTCATCACGGATGATCGCACCAATAGTGGTGCCCGGTGGCAGCGTGATGTCCTCGATTGCCTTGCCGACCACCTTGCTCGACTTCGAGTCCCCGTGTGCCACCGCCTCGATAGCCTCGGCTGCACCACGGCGCAGCGAGTGCACACTGACGATGTCGCCACGACGGACGTGCGCCAGCAGTGTGCCGATGGTGGCGAGCTGCGGGCTGATGGCAATGTCGATATCGCCGCCCTGCACCAGGTCGACATAAGCCGGGTTGTTGATGATGGTCATCACCTTGCCTGCGCCCAGGCGCTTGGCCAGCAAGGACGACATGATGTTGGCTTCATCATCGTTGGTCAGGGCCAGGAAAATATCGGCGTCGGCGATGTTCTCTTCGAGCATCAGGTCTTTGTCCGAGGCGCTGCCCTGCAGCACTACAGTGCTTTCCAGGGTATCGGAGAGGTGCCGACAACGCGCCGGGCTCATCTCGATGATCTTCACCTGATATCGGCTTTCGATGGCCTCCGCCAGGCGCTCGCCGATCTGCCCGCCGCCGGCGATGACAATGCGTTTATTGGTTTCGTCGATGCGGCGCAGTTCGCCCATCACTGCACGGATATCCTTCTTCGCGGCAATGAAGAACACCTCGTCGTCGGCTTCGATCACCGTGTCGCCACGCGGGGTGATCGGCCGGTCACGGCGGAAGATGGCCGCCACGCGGGTGTCGACGTTGGGCATATGCGCACGGATCTGGCGCAATTGCTGGCCGACCAGCGGGCCGCCGTAGTAGGCCTTCACTGCCACGAGCTGGGCCTTGCCCTCGGCGAAATCGATCACCTGCAGCGAGCCTGGGTGTTCGATCAGGCGCTTGATGTAATTGGTCACCACCTGCTCGGGGCTGATCAGAACGTCGACCGGGATATGGTCGTTGTCGAACAGCTCTTCGCGGGTCAGGTAGGACGATTCGCGCACCCGTGCAATCTTGGTCGGGGTATGGAACAGCGAATAGGCCACCTGGCAGGCAACCATGTTGGTCTCGTCACTGTTGGTTACCGCCACCAGCATGTCGGCGTCGTCGGCACCGGCCTGACGCAGTACCGTCGGCAGTGAGCCACGGCCCTGGACGGTGCGGATGTCCAGGCGGTCGCCGAGGTCGCGCAGGCGGTCGCCGTCGGTGTCGACCACGGTAATGTCGTTGGCTTCGCTGGCCAGGTGTTCAGCCAGCGTACCGCCTACCTGCCCTGCGCCGAGGATGATGATCTTCATGCGCTACTCCCTATCCTTTGTTCTTATCCGCGCGAGGCGGTGATCTTGATCAGCTTGGCATAGTAGAAACCGTCGTGGCCGCCTTCCTGGGCCAGCAACTGACGGCCGTGGGGCTGGCGCAGGCCGGCTTCGGTCGCCAGGTCCAGCTCACGAGCGCCCGGGGTGCGCGCGAGGAAGGCTTTGATCACTTCAGTGTTCTCGGTCGGCAATGTGGAGCAGGTGGCGTATAGCAGCATGCCGCCCACTTCCAAGGTCGGCCACAGGGCATCGAGCAGCTCGCCTTGCAGTGTGGCCAAAGCCGGAATGTCGTCGGCTTGGCGGGTCATCTTGATGTCCGGGTGGCGGCGAATCACGCCGGTGGCCGAGCACGGCGCGTCGAGCAGAATGCGCTGGAATGGCTTGCCGTCCCACCAGCTGGCAGTGTCGCGGGCATCGCAGGCGATCAGCTCGGCGTCCAGTTGCAGGCGGTCGAGGTTTTCTCGCACGCGGGTCAGGCGCTTGGCTTCGAGGTCGATGGCCACCATGTGCGCCAGGCCAGCCTCGGCCTCCAGCAGGTGGCAGGTCTTGCCGCCCGGTGCGCAGCAAGCATCGAGCACGCGTTGGCCGGGGGCCAGTTCCAGCAGGTCGGCAGATAGCTGCGCGGCTTCGTCCTGCACGCTCACCCAGCCTTCGGCGAAGCCTGGCAGGCCGCGCACGTCGCAGGCTTCAGCCAGCACGATGCCATCCCGGCTGTACTGACATGCGCTGGCGCCAATGCCTGCTTCGGCCAGCAGTGCCAAGTAGGCATCGCGGCTATGGTGACGGCGGTTGACCCGCAGAATCATCGGAGGGTGGGCATTGTTGGCGGCGCAGATGGCCTCCCACTGCTCTGGCCAGAAGGCTTTCAGCGCCTTCTGCAGCCAGCGCGGGTGCGCGGTACGCACCACCGGGTCGCGCTCCATGCCGGCGAGCAGTTCCTCGCCTTCGCGCTGGGCACGGCGCAGCACGGCATTGAGCAGGCCCTTGGCCCACGGCTTCTTCAGTTTGTCGGCACAGCCCACGGTCTCGCCGATGGCGGCATGGGCCGGAATGCGGGTGTAGAACAGCTGGTACAGGCCGACCAGCAGCAGCGCCTGAACATCGGCATCGGCTGCCTTGAAGGGCTTTTGCAGCAGCTGTGCGGCCAGCAGGTCGAGGCGTGGCTGCCAGCGTGCGGTGCCGAACGCCAGGTCCTGGGTCAGGCCGCGGTCGCGTTCATCTACCTTGTCCAGTTGCGCCGGCAGCGAGCTGTTCAGCGAAGCCTTGCCGCTGAGCACAGCGGCCAGCGCACGGGCGGCGGCGAGGCGTGGGTTCATTGGCCCAGCACCTTGCCAGCGGCGAACTTCTCGCGGCGGCTGTTGAACAGGTCACTGAAGCTCAATGCCTTGCCGCCAGGCAGTTGCAGGCGGGTCAGGCTCAGGGCTTGGTCCCCGCACGCAACTACGAGGCCGTCCTTGCTGGCGGAAAGTATCTCGCCTGGGGCGCCTTGGCCTGTGGACAGGTTGGCGGCCAGCACCTTGACGCTTTCACCATCCAGAGTGCTGTGACACACCGGCCATGGGTTGAAGGCGCGGATCAGGCGTTCCAGCTCGACAGCGGGGCGGGTCCAGTCGATACGCGCTTCGTCCTTGTTCAGTTTGTGCGCGTAGGTGGCCAGGGCATCGTCCTGTATTTCGCCTTGCAGCGAACCGTCAGCCAGGCCGGCGATGGCCTGAACCACTGCGGGCGGGCCCATTTCGGCCAGGCGATCGTGCAAGGTGCCGCCGGTGTCCTCGGCGCTGATCGGGGTGACTACCTTGAGCAGCATCGGGCCGGTGTCCAGGCCGGCCTCCATGCGCATCACGGTCACGCCGCTTTCGGCGTCGCCAGCTTCCACGGCACGCTGGATCGGCGCGGCACCGCGCCAGCGTGGCAGTAGGGAAGCGTGGCTGTTGATGCAACCCAGGCGCGGGATATCCAGCACCACCTGCGGCAGGATCAGGCCGTAGGCGACCACTACCATCAGGTCTGGTTTGAGTGCGGCCAGTTCGGCCTGCGCATCGGCGTTGCGCAGGGTCTGCGGCTGGAACACCGGGATGTCATGGGCCACGGCCAGTGCCTTGACCGCACTTGGCATCAGCTTCTGGCCACGGCCGGCCGGGCGGTCGGGCTGGGTGTAGACGGCCACGATCTCGTAGGGGCTGTCGAGCAGGGCCTTGAGGTGTTCGGCGGCAAACTCTGGAGTGCCTGCAAAGACGATGCGCATGGAGTTCTCGCTTCAAAAAAGAAAAAGGCTTGCCGGAGCAAGCCTTCAGGAAGGTGGGGATCAGGCTTGCTGGCGATGCTGCTTTTCCAGCTTCTTCTTGATCCGGTCGCGCTTGAGCTGCGACAGGTAGTCGACGAACAGCTTGCCGTTGAGGTGATCGAATTCGTGCTGTACGCACACCGCCAGCAGGCCTTCGCATTCCAGTTCGAACGGCTTGCCGTCGCGGTCCTGGGCCTTGACCCGGACACGCAGCGGACGGTCGACGTTCTCGTAGAAGCCCGGTACCGACAGGCAGCCCTCCTGGTACTGGCCCATGTCATGGGTCAGCTCTTCGACCGACGGGTTGATGAAGACGCGCGGTTCGCTGCGGTCTTCGCTGAGGTCCATGACCACAACCTGCTTGTGCACGTTCACCTGGGTAGCGGCCAGGCCGATGCCAGGGGCTTCGTACATGGTTTCAAACATGTCGTCGATCAGCTGACGCAGGGCGTCGTCGAACTCCGTCACCGGTTTGGCGAGGGTGCGCAGGCGCGGGTCCGGGAATTCGAGAATGTTCAAGATGGCCATAAGGTCAGGCAGTCACTGTGCGTTCGGTTGAAAACTGAGCACACATAATAAAGGGAAACGGGGATTTCGGCACCTGGCAAGCTCGTCTAGGGTGACTATGGGCTTGATAGCCCCCAATCAATGGACAGCTTTTCAAAGTGTTACTCACAGAGTTATCCACAGGTTGTGCCACGTAATTGGCCCCCTTTCGATCAAGGATGATCTCAATGCCCAGTCACCATTCGTCGCCCTGCCCGCCTGCCGAACTGGAGGCACGCTTACGCCTGCATCGCCTCCCCGAGGCTGGACTGCGACGCTTTCGAACGTTGCTCGAAGCCTTCGGCAGTGCCTCCTCCGCGCTCAGTGCTCCCGCTTCGGCCTGGCGAGCGCTGGGCATTCCCCAAGCCACCATCGATGCCCGGCGCAGTGCCGAGGTACGCGATGGCGCACTGGCCGCAATGGCTTGGCTGGAGCGCCCTGGCCAGCATTTGCTGATGTGGGACGGCCCAGACTACCCAGCTTTGCTGGCAGAAATCGACGATGCCCCGCCGCTGCTTTTTGTCGCTGGCGAACCTGCCTTGCTCGATCGTCCTCAGCTGGCGATCGTGGGCAGCAGACGTGCCACACCCCCGGCGCTCGACACCGCCCGGGCATTTTCCCGCTACCTCGCGCAGGCTGGTTTCACCATTACCAGCGGGCTGGCGGTAGGTGTCGACGGTGCCGCTCATCGGGCCGCGTTGCAGGCTGGCGGCGGCACGATTGCCGTGCTCGGGACGGGGTTGCAAAAACTTTATCCACAGCGCCATAGGGACCTTGCGCAGGCGATGATCGACAACGGCAGTGCGCTGGTTTCCGAGTATCCCCTGGATGCCGGGCCGCTGCCCGGCAACTTCCCCCGGCGCAACCGCATCATCAGTGGCCTGTCGCTCGGTGTGCTGGTGGTCGAGGCGAGCCTCGCCAGCGGCTCGCTGATCACGGCGCGCCTGGCGGCGGAACAAGGCCGCGAGGTGTACGCCATTCCGGGCTCCATTCATCACCCGGGGGCCAAGGGCTGTCACCAGCTGATCCGTGATGGGGCGCTGCTGGTGGAAACTGTGGAGCAGATCCTGGAAAGCTTGCAGGGTTGGCAGAACCTGCCGCCTGCGGTTGTGGACAGATTCGACCACCCCCTGCTCGCCCTGCTGCATGCCGCACCCCAGACCAGTGAAAGCCTGGCCCACTGCAGCGAGCAGCCGCTGGCCGACGTGCTGGCGCAGTTGACCGAGCTGGAGCTGGAAGGCCGGGTCAGCAATGAAGCCGGGCGTTGGTTTGCCCGTGCGGGCTAAGTACACTGCTCACATGCAAGGTATATAGGCGGAGAAACAGCAATGGTGAGCAGTTTTCGTGTGCAACAAGCCGCACGTGAGATCCGGGCGGGCGCGGTGATCGCCTACCCGACGGAAGCGGTCTGGGGCCTGGGCTGCGACCCATGGAACGAGGACGCGGTGTATCGCCTGCTGGCGCTGAAGTCGCGTCCTGTGGATAAAGGGCTGATTCTGATCGCTGACAATATCCGTCAGTTCGACTTCCTGTTCGAGGACTTCCCCGAAGACTGGATCGACCGCATGAGCAGCACCTGGCCGGGGCCGAACACCTGGCTGGTGCCGCACCAGGACCTGTTGCCCGAATGGGTGACCGGGCAGCATGACACGGTAGCGCTGCGGGTCAGTGATCACCCGGTGGTGCGTGAGCTGTGCGCGCTGGTGGGGCCGCTGATTTCCACCTCGTGCAACCCTGGCGGGCGCCCGGCGGCGAAGACCCGCTTGCGGGTTGAGCAGTACTTCCATGGCCAGTTGGACCTGGTGCTGGGTGGTGCGCTGGGCGGGCGGAAGAACCCGAGTGTGATTCGCGACCTGGCAACCGGCGAAGTCGTTCGCCCGGGTTGATACCAATCCACACGCCTGGCTCGGGTCTCGGGCCCCTGTGGGAGCGGGCGCGCCCGCGAAGAATACAACTCGGTGCCTGGCACGGGCTTCGCCCGTGTTCGCGGGCATGCCCGCTCCCACGAGGTTAGGGCCAATTCACCGCAGATTTTTCTGATTATGTCTCGAATGGCTGTCCGGTACTGAGTTTGGGAAATTTCTTACTCCCTGCGTCCCCAGTCTTCACCTTCCCTGCATAAACCCCAGCCTCTAGCTTGCTAGCCATGCGTCGCACGTGCGGCGCTCGATCTTTGACGCTAGCAAGAACCGTCGCCAATCGGCGGGAGTACTGGGGAACATGCCGCTATTCGAAAATGCCGAGTACCTGATAAGGGCGAATCTTGAGCAGCTTGCGTCCAACCACCGGGTCAGGGCGGTGGAAATTGGTAGGTTCACCGCTGATCAGTTTGACGCGATCAATAGGCAGAAGGACGGGCAGGATTTGCCACAGCTTGAGGACCCAGGCATCGTTTTCATCGGTAGCCATGCCTACAGAAGCCGGGTAGTACGAGATGGTTACACCATCGATGACATGATTCTGCAGATCAAGGCAGCACTGGCTGCGACGTCGATCTGGAAGAGTGCCACGCACATGACTGCCCTTCGCAGCACGTTTGGTCGCGATGATGGCTATGGTAACGAGGTCTTCGATGAGGCGATTTTTGAACTGACGGCCCGCAAGCCCAAGGCAGAGCTCTATTCCATCATCCCGAAAGGGGATAGAAACAAGCCAAAAAATAAAGGCCGCTTAAGCGGCCTAAATGGCGGGGATGCACTCGCCCGGATAACTTGAAACTCAACCGGCGCACCAGCACATCCTCAAGCAGAAAGGCTACGCTTCCGAATCTGTACGGTCAAGCCGGGATCTTTTTCTCGCGTGCTATAGATGGGCCTTCTGTGGCTTTCTACGTGATCAGGGTTTTCTGATTTTTGCCAAAATGTCTGTCCAGCTGGGCACTTCGGAAATATCCTACGACCCGCGTCTCCTTCCATCACCTTCTAAGTGGGAACCTCTGCCTCTAGGCTCTATCCGTCGCCGAATAACTTGGCGATCGGGTGTGGTAGCCCGGATGCATTTTTTCCATGACAGTCTATGGTGGCTGTGCGTGGGAGGCTTTCGAGCCTGCCTGGATTGGAAAATGCCCGGGTCTACCACCTCGCGTACAGTCGCCACCCATTCACGTGGTAGTGAGGGTTGGCGGCCTTGAGGAGCATTTTCCAATGATGAAGAAAATAGTCCCCGATCCACCTCTCCCATGCACCTCCACCCGCCCCTTCGGCCACTGCGATGCCGGCCACGATCCACTCTTCACCGTCAACCCAAACATTTCTGCCGAGGACGCTCTGGTCCACGTAGCCCTTTACCTGCGCAGCGCTTACGAAACCGGCTACAAAGCTTTGGACTACATGCGTGAAGAAGGCCGTGGCATGTTCTGGTCGAACCTGCATGCGATTGAGATGGCAGAGGGTGTGATCGAGGCGATACTCGATGGCATCGAGTCGTCTCCACCGCCGACAAACCGACCCTCACAGGCATAGCGAAGCTATCGAAGCCGACGCAGTACCTGTGGGAGCGGGCTTGCCCGCGAACACCGGCAAAGCCGGTGCCATCCATTGCGGTGGCTTCTTCGCGGGTAAACCCGCTCCTACAGGGGATGTGTGTGGCTCAGGGGATTAGTACAGTCGATCCTACAGTCCGCCGCGCCGACAGCTCTGCCTGCGCCTTGGCCGCCTCGCTCAGTGGATACCGCTGCTGGATATCCACAACCAGCTTTCCGCTCGCAATCATCGCAAACAGGTCATCGGCCATGGCCTGGGTGTTCTCGGCATTGTTGGCATAGGTGGCCAAGGTCGGCCGGGTGACATACAGCGAGCCCTTCTGCGCCAGAATCCCCAGGTTCACCCCGCTCACCGCACCGGAAGCGTTGCCAAAGCTCACCATCAACCCACGCGGGCGCAGGCAGTCCAGGGAGGTCAGCCAAGTGTCGGCGCCCACGCCGTCATACACCACAGGGCATTTCTTGCCGTCGGTCAGCTCCAGTACGCGCTTGGCCACATCTTCACGGCTGTAGTCGATGGTCGCCCAAGCCCCCAGCGCCTTGGCCCGCTCTGCCTTCTTGGCAGAGCTCACGGTGCCGATCAGCTTGGCGCCCAGGGCCTTGGCCCACTGGCAAGCCAGCGACCCTACACCACCGGCTGCGGCATGGAACAGGATCACATCACCCGCCTTCACCTCATAGGTCTGCTTCAGCAGGTACTGTACGGTCAAACCCTTGAGCATCACCGCTGCCGCCTGCTCGAAGCTGATGGTGTCCGGCAGCTTGACCAGGTTGGCTTCCGGTAGCGTATGCACCTCGCTGTAGGCGCCCAGCGGGCCGCCGGCATGTGCCACACGGTCTCCTACCTTCAGCCGGGACACGCCTTCGCCCACGGCCTCTACCACACCTGCCGCTTCGGTACCCAGGCCAGAAGGCAGGGACGGCGGCGCATACAGCCCGCTTCGGAAGTAGGTATCGATGAAGTTCAGGCCGATCGCATGGTTACGCACACGCACCTGCTGTGGCCCGGGCGGGGTGGGTTCGAATTCCACAAACTGCAGCACTTCCGGGCCGCCATGCTGGCTGAACTGGATACGCTTGGCCATCTCGCACTCCTGTAGTCGGGATCGGGAAAGGCCTTCTATCGGACGCCTTTGCTTGGTCGTCGTCAACTGCGGCGCGCGCGCTGGCGGTGGTATGCTACGCGGCGAATTCTTCCCTGCCCGTTCCTGGTGACCCGATGACTAGCCGCACCGAGGCCGTGAAAGCCTACCTGCTCGACCTGCAAGACCGCATCTGCTCTGCCCTCGAAACCGAAGACGGCGGTGCCCGCTTCGTCGAGGACGCCTGGGTGCGCGAAGCCGGTGGCGGGGGCCGCACGCGGGTGATCGGCGACGGTAAGGTGATCGAGAAAGGCGGAGTCAACTTCTCCCATGTGTTTGGTGCCGGCCTGCCTCCCTCGGCCAGCGCCCACCGCCCTGAACTGGCGGGCCGTGGCTTCGAGGCCCTGGGGGTGTCGCTGGTGATCCACCCGCACAACCCGTATGTGCCTACTTCCCACGCCAATGTGCGGTTCTTCATCGCCGAAAAGGAAGGTGAAGAGGCCGTATGGTGGTTCGGCGGCGGCTTCGACCTGACGCCGTACTATGGCAACGAAGAAGACTGCATCCACTGGCACCGCGTGGCCGAACAGGCCTGCGCACCGTTCGGCGCCGACGTGTATCCGCGTTACAAGGCCTGGTGCGACCGCTACTTCCACCTCAAGCACCGTGGCGAGCCACGCGGCATCGGCGGCCTGTTCTTCGACGACCTGAACGAGTGGGACTTCGACACCTGCTTCGCTTTCATCCGCGCCATCGGCGATGCCTACATCAACGCCTACTTGCCGATCGTCCAGCGCCGCAAAGACACGCCTTACACCCCGCAACAGCGCGAGTTCCAGGAATACCGCCGCGGCCGCTACGTGGAGTTCAACCTGGTCTATGACCGCGGCACCCTGTTCGGCCTGCAGTCCGGTGGCCGCACCGAATCCATCCTCATGTCGCTGCCACCGCAGGTGCGTTGGGGTTATGACTGGAAGGCCGCGCCCGGCAGTGAAGAAGCGCGCCTGACAGAGTACTTCCTGCAGGACCGCGACTGGCTCGGCCAGTAAGCCTGTGGATAAACAAGGAGCCGTCATGGACCAGTACGTCGTTTTTGGTAACCCCATCGGCCACAGCAAGTCGCCGCTGATCCACCGCCTGTTCGCCGAGCAGACCGGTCAGGACCTGGAATATGCCACGCTGCTGGCGCCACTGGACGAGTTCAGCGACTGCGCGCGCGGCTTCTTCAAGCAAGGCAGTGGCGGCAATGTCACCGTGCCGTTCAAGGAAGAGGCCTACCGCCTGTGCGACAGCCTGACCCCGCGTGCCCGGCGCGCAGGCGCAGTGAACACGCTGAGCAAGCTGGCTGATGGCACCCTGCAGGGCGACAACACCGACGGCGCTGGCCTGGTGCGCGACCTGACGGTGAATGCCGGGGTCGAGCTGGCGGGCAAGCGCATTCTCATCCTCGGTGCCGGTGGCGCCGTGCGCGGCGTGCTGGAGCCTATTCTGGCGCACAAGCCGCAGTCGCTGGTGATTGCCAACCGTACCGTGGAAAAGGCCGAGCAGCTGGCGCGCGAGTTCGATGAACTGGGGCCGGTGGTGGCCAGCGGGTTTGCCTGGTTGCAGGAACCTGTGGATGTGATCATCAACGCCACCTCGGCGAGCTTGGCCGGGGAATTACCACCGATTGCCGACAGCTTGGTCGAGGCGGGTCGTACGGTTTGCTACGACATGATGTATGGCAAGGAGCCGACGCCGTTTTGCCAGTGGGCTACCAAGCTGGGGGCTGCCAAGGTACTGGATGGGTTGGGGATGCTGGCTGAGCAGGCAGCTGAAGCCTTCTTTATCTGGCGTGGCGTGAGGCCGGATACGGCGCCGGTGTTGGCTGAACTGCGCCGGCAACTCGCTCGGGGCTGAGATGGCCGGGGCCGCTTGGCGGCCCTATCGCGACGCAAGGCCGTTTCCACAAAGTACGTCGTACGCCGATCCTCTGTGGGAGCGGCCTTGCGTCGCGATGGGCTGCAAAGCAGCCCCAGAATCCCAACCTCATTCCTCAAACCGGATCGGGCACAACTCCACCCCTTCCAGCTTCTGCAACTCCTCGATCACCTGCGGCCTGGCCCGGTGCAAGGTCAAACTCCCCCCCAATCGCCGCAACCGCCGCGCCTCGCGGTGCAACATGTCCACACCCGAGTAATCGATGAAATTCACCTGCCGGGCATCGATCACTACATGCGGCCCTTGGCAGCGCTGCAAGCGCACCTGCAGGTAATGCGCCGCACCAAAGAAAATCGACCCACCTACCCGCAATACATCCGCGTCCCCTTCACGGCTTTGTTGGATCCGTGGTCGTGAGGTGCGCTTCAAATAGAAGAACAGCGAAGCCAGCACGCCGGCATAGATGGCCGTCTGCAGCTCCAGCAGCAATGTCGCTGCCGCCGTCAGCGCCATCACCAGAAACTCCGAGCGGCTGACCCGGAACAATGCACGGATCCCTCGGTGGTCCACCAACCCCCAGCAGATCAGCAGAATACTGCCGGCCATGGCCGGTATCGGCAGGTGCGCGATCAGGCCGGCGCCAGTCACCGCGAACAACGCCACCCACAGCGCCGAAAACACCCCGGCCATGGGCGAGCGGGCGCCCGCCTCGTAGCTCAGGCCCGAGCGGGTGAAGGAGCCGGCAGACAAGTAACCCGAGAAAAATGCACCGGCAATGTTCGACAGGCCCTGTGCGCGTATTTCCTGGTCCGGGTCGATTAGTTGTTCTGAACGTGCCGATAACGAGCGAGCAATCGACAGACTGGTGACCAACCCCAGCATGCCTACCGCCACGGCGCTGGGCAGCAGACGCAACATGAGCTCCACGTCCAGCAAAGGCAGCGGGCTGAAAGGCGGGAGTTGCCCGGTGAACGCTGCCACCCGCGGTACATGGCCAAAGAAGCCCGGCATCAGCCAGGCCAGCAAGCTGACCAGGATCAGGCTTATCAACAGGCTCGGCCAGCGTGGGCGCCAGAGTTTGAAGGCCACACCGATCACTACGGTGGCCACGCCCAGCAGCAAGGAAGGCAGGTCGACCTCGCCTGCGTGGCTGGCCAGGTCTTGCACGGTCATCAGCGCGGTGGCCTGGCTGGGCAGGGCCATGCCCAGCAGGTTGGGTAGCTGGCCCAAGGCAATGACGATGGCGGCACCCAGCGTGAAGCCGAGCACCACGGAATGGGAGACGAAGTTGACCAGCGCACCGAAGCGCAACAGCCCGAGCAGCAGCTGGAAAATGCCGCCGAGGAAGGTCAGCAGCAACACAAGCGTGATGTAGTCAGCGCTGCCGGCCACGGCCAGCGGGCTGATGCTGGCGTAGAGCACGATGGAAATGGCAGCGGTCGGGCCGCAGATCAGGTACCAGGAAGAACCCCACAGGCAGGCGATAAGTACCGGCACGATGGCGGCGTAAAGCCCGTATTCGGCGGGCAGGCCGGCGATCAGGGCGTAGGCGATGGATTGCGGCAGGGCGAGGATGGCGCCGCTCAAGCCTACCAGCAGGTCCTGGCGCAGGCTGCGGCCCGATTGGCGGGGAAGCCAGGTGAGGAAGGGCAGCAGTAAAGAGAGGCGATGCATGGGTTATCCACAATCCTTAAGGGGTCGCCAAGCCCTGTGGGAGCGGGCATGCCCGCGAAAAAGCCAACGCGTTGCTTGGCACCGGCTTTGCCGGTGTTCGCGGGCGCGCCCGCTCCCACAGGGTTGGTGTGTTGCTTTGTGAGATTACAGTTTGGCTTTGACGGCCTCCAGGGCATCCCCATCGGCCTTGGTGGTAACTCCGGCCAACCACCCATCCAACCGTTCAGGATGCGCTTTCACCCAGGCCTTGGCCGCTTCATCGAAGCTGATCTTCTTGTCTACCACCTCGGCCATGATGCTGTTTTCCATGTCCAGTGTGAACTTGAGGTTACCCAGCAGCTTCGCGGCATTCGGGCAGGCTTGTGGATAACCCTTGCGCGTCAGCGTATATACCTCGCCCTTGCTGCCGAACCACTTTTCCCCACCGGTCAGGTAATGCATTTTCAGCTTCACGTTCATCGGGTGCGGGGTCCAGCCAAGGAAGGTGATGAATTGTTGCTTCTTCACCGCCCGGTCGACCTGGGCCAGCATCGCCTGCTCGCTGGACTCCACCAGCTTCCACTGGCCGAGGTTGAATTCATTCTTGTCGATGATTGCCTTGAGCGACAGGTTGGCCGGGGCGCCGGAGCCGATTCCATACAGCTTTTTGTCGAACTGCCCGGCGTGTTTCTGCAGGTCAGCGAAGTCCTTCACCCCGGCATTCCACACATAGTCGGGCACTGCGAGGGTGAACTCGGTTCCCTCCAGGTTGCGCGACAGCTGCTGCACATCGCCATTGGCGATGAACTTGTCATGGAAGCCTTGCTGCGCCGGCATCCAGTTGCCGAGGAAGGCGTCGACCTGGCCGTCCTTGAGGCCGCCGTAGATGATCGGTACGGCCAGGCTGTCGATCTTCACCTGGTAACCCAGGCTTTCCAGTAACAGGCGTGCCACGGCATTGGTCGAGGCAATATCACTCCAGCCGGGGTCGGCCATTTTCACGGTACTGCATTGCGCATCGCTGTCTGCGGCGTGGGCCGTGGTGGCGCTCAGGGCCAGGACGAACACGGCGGCGGAGAACTTGTGCATGGCGGCCTCTCTTCTCAATCCAGGGGGGCGGGCTGTGGATAACGTGCCTTGCGCTCGAGGTCATCGAGATCGATGTGGTTGCGCATGTACTGTTGGCTGGCGTCCACCAGTGGTTGGTGATCCCAGCTTTTCAGCTTGCCGATGGCCAGCGCTTCGGCCACCAGGCGGCGGCGGCGCTGGCTGGCCAGCACCTGCTGGCGCAGGCTGGGGATGTCCCAGCGCTGTTGCGCTTCATCGACAAATGCCTGCAGCAGCACCTGGTGGTCCGGGCTGCCGGTGAGGTTCTCCCGCTCGTGCGGGTCGCGGCTCAGGTCATAGAGTAGGCATGGGTCGTCTTCGCTGTACACGAACTTGTAGGGCCCGCGGCGGATCATCATCAGCGGGCCGACGGTGCCTTCGGCCATATACTCGCCGATCACCTCGTCGTGACCGCCCTGCCCTTGCAGATGGCCCAGCAGTGAGCGGCCGTCCAGCTGCAGGTCTTTATCCACAGCGCCGCCAGCCAGTTCGACCAAGGTTGGCAACAGGTCGCAGGTCGACACCGAGGCAGTGACCCGGCCCGCCGCGAAGCGCTTCGGCGCATGGATCAGCAGCGGCACCCGCGCCGACATTTCGAACCAGTGCATTTTGTACCAGAGGCCACGTTCGCCAAGCATGTCGCCGTGGTCGCCGGAAAACACGATCACTGTGTCATCGGCCAGGTTGCATTCCTCCAGGGTCTGCAGCAATTGGCCGATGTTGTCATCGATATAGCTGCACGCGCCGAAGTAGGCGCGGCGGGCGTCGCGAACCTTATCCACAGGCAGTGGCTTGTTCCACAGGTCGTAGACCTTCAGCAGGCGCTGCGAATGCGGGTCGAGTGCTGCCTGGCTGAACTCGGCACGGGGCATGGGGATATCCACCCCTTCGTAGCGGTCCCAGTAGCGTTTGGCAATGGTGTAGGGGTCGTGCGGGTGCGTCATCGAAACGGTCAGGCAAAATGGCCGGCCATCGTTTTCGCGCACATGGTCGTACAGGTACTGACGCGCCTTGAACACTACCTCCTCGTCGAAATCCAGCTGATTGGTGCGCACGCATGGACCGGCCTGCAGCACCGAGGACATGTTGTGGTACCAGCTTGGACGCACATCGGGTTCGTCCCAGTTCACCGCCCAACCGTAGTCGGCCGGGTAGATGTCGCTGGTCAGGCGTTCTTCATAGCCGTGTAACTGGTCCGGGCCGCAGAAGTGCATCTTGCCCGACAGCGCGGTGCGGTAGCCCAGGCGACGCAGGTAATGGGCGTAGGTCGGCACATCGGCAGGGAAGTCGGCCGCGTTGTCGTAGGCGCCAATGCGGCTGGGCAACTGACCGCTGACCAGGGTGAAGCGTGATGGCGCGCACAGTGGGCTGTTGCAGTAGGCCGAGTCGAACACCACGGCTTGCTCGGCCAGACGGCCGAGGTGCGGCATCTTGATGGGCGAAGGGCCGTAGATCGGCAGCAAGGGCGCGGCCATCTGGTCGGCCATGATGAACAGGATATTCGGACGCGTCATAGTGGCTTCCATCGTTGAGGGTTATGCGAACTGCTTGCCTACCAAGATGCGACTGTGGATAACATGGGTAAAGCCCATGGCGGGCAATGACTGGGATTAGCCAAGCTTATGTTTGAGCACCTTGCTGGGTTGTCGCTGGATACCTTGCGCGTATTCGAGGCCGCTGCGCGCCTACGTGGCTTTACTGCTGCGGCGCTGGAGTTGGGTACCACGCAGCCGGCAGTGAGCCAGCAGGTGAAGCGCCTGGAGGCACAGTTGGGCACGCGCCTGTTTGACCGCATTTACCGGGGCATCGAGCTGACCGAGGCTGGCCAGGTGCTGTTCGAACAGGTGCATCAGGGGCTGCAGGCTATGGATGACGGTATTGCCCAGGCCGGCGGGCGCGGCCAGCGCGAAGTGCTGCAGGTCGCCACCGACTTTGCCTTTGCGGCGTTCTGGCTGATGCCAAGGCTGCAGCGCTTTCATGAGGCTTATCCTCAGGTGGATGTGAGCCTGGTGACGGGTGAGCGCAGCCAGGGCATGTTGCGCCCGGACATTGATGTGGCGGTGCTGTTTGGCGATGGACGCTTTCACCAAGGAGAAAGCCGCTGGCTATTCGATGAGGAAGTGTTCCCGGTGTGCAGCCCCCATCTGACTCATGGCAAAGCCTTGTCAGCTGTGGCTTTGCAACGATTGCCGCTGCTGCATTTGAAGGGCGAGCAGGCCAGCCGCTGGTTTGACTGGGCGGGGGTATTTCGTGGGTTTGGTGTGGACAGCCCACCGCCGGCGGGGCAGCTGCGGTTTGATAACTATACCTTGCTGATTCAGGCAGCGATTGCCGGGCAAGGGGTGGCGATTGGCTGGGCGCACCTGGTGGACAGGTTGGTGGAGCAAGGGTTGCTGTGTCGGCCGCTGGAGGGGAGTTTGCGCTCGGAACGCGGCTATTACGTAGTCTTACCGCCGCGCAAGCGGCGTGGGGCGTTGATCGAGCGGTTCGTGGATTGGTTGGAGCAGGAGCGCAGCCTTTGAGATTTTGGGGCCGCTTTGCGGCCCCCGGCAATTTAGACCACGAAGTTCAGGTGCTCGCCCCGGTGCAAGTCCAGCTCCAGCATGTCCACCATCCCCGCTGCGATCCTGGACAATCGCCGCAACGGCTCAGCCAGCCCAGGCTCCAGCGTGCCTTCGGTACTGCGAAAATGCTCCATGCCCAACCCGGCCAGTTCCTCCGGTGCATTGATCAGCGTCCAGTGCAAGGCACTGCGCTGCAACCCATCAACCACCTGGGCCACGCATTCCCGTTCCACCTCGCTGTACTTGCCCGGCTCATCCAGCACATCGAAATCGCCCACAAGCAGTAGCCGGCGTATAGTCGTACGCGAAAGCCCCGCCACCAGCGCCTCGCTCAAGCGTGCCTGCCCCGGCAGGTCACCCGGCGCCAGCGCTGGTAACAGGGCGATCACCGCCGAGCCGCCCGCTGCGCCCTGCTCCGCCTGGTGGGCATCACCCAGCCCCCCTATCTTGAAGTGCAGGCCCGGACGCGGCGAATGGCGGTTGAGGTCGTCGACCACGGCGATGACTTCGTGCTGGCGCGACAGCAGCTCGACCATCAGGGCATTGCCCAGGCTGCTTTCAGGCCCGAACAGGACCAGTTTGAACACTGGGGTTTCGGCGTTTTTCACTGCATCACTCCCGTTGCAGGTGGTGATGGTTGGACCGCAATCAGGAGTTATCGTGCAGAGGATCAAGGGTTATCACGCCCACGTTTATTACGACGCAGCCACCATGGAGCAGGCCCGCGAACTGTGCGAGGAGGCGGCGCGGCTGTTCCCGGTGACCATGGGGCGCATGCATCAGAAACCGGTTGGGCCGCATCCGGACTGGAGTTGCCAGCTGGCGTTCGGGCCCGAAGTGGTGGGAGTGGTTTTGCCTTGGTTGGCGCTGTACCGCAAGGGCCTGGTGGTATTCATGCATCCGGAAACCGGGGATGAACTGGCGGATCACCGGGATCATGCGATCTGGATGGGGGCCGTGCGGCCATTGAATCTGTCGGTTTTTGGGGGCTAGGCGGGGGTTGCCTGTGCTGGCCTCTTCGCGGGTGAACCCGTTCCTACAACGATATCGCAGAGCCAGAGGGTGGCACTGGCCCCGTAGGAGCGGGTTTACCCGCGAAGCAGACGACGCGATTTAGCGGCGTGCGCCACGCACCCCTTCAGCCAATGCCGAGCACAGGCTCAATACATCAGTCACCGCCTGATCGGCGCTTTTGGCCTGGGCGATCTTGTCGACCAGTGCCGAGCCCACCACCACACCATCCGCCAAGCGGGCAATGTTCGCAGCCTGTTCCGGCGTGCGAATGCCGAAGCCAACGCTGATCGGCAGATCGGTATGCCGGCGCAGGCGGGCAATGGCTTCGGTCACATGCTCGGTGGTCGCCGAACCGGCACCGGTCACACCAGCCACCGACACGTAGTAGACGAACCCGGAGCTGCGCTCCAGCACGCGCGGCAGGCGCGCGTCGTCGGTGGTCGGGGTGGTCAGGCGGATGAAGTCGATGCCTGCGGCCTGGGCCGGGGTAGCCAGTTCGGCGTCGTGCTCTGGCGGAAGGTCGACGATGATCAGGCCATCGACGCCCGCTGCCTTGGCTTGAGCCACGAACGTGTCCACGCCAAAGCGGTGAATAGGGTTGTAGTAACCCATCAGCACGATCGGCGTGGTCTGGTTATCCACACGGAATTCGCGAACCATCTGCAGGGTCTTGGCCAAGGTCTGGCCAGCTTCAAGGGCGCGCAGGGTGGCCAGCTGGATGGCCACGCCATCGGCCATCGGGTCGGTGAACGGCATGCCCAGCTCGATCACGTCGGCGCCAGCAGCCGGCAGGCCCTTGAGGATCTGCAACGAGGCGTCGTAGCCCGGGTCGCCAGCTGTGACGAAGGTGACCAGTGCCGAGCGGCCTTCGGCCTTCAGCTCGGCGAAGCGTTGTTCAAGACGGCTCATGCCTGTTTCTCCTGGGCGGCCATGTGGTTCATGACGGTTTGCATGTCTTTGTCGCCGCGGCCCGACAGGCACACGACCATCAGGTGGTCCTTGGGCAGCTTCGGTGCGCGCTTGATCGCTTCGGCCAAGGCGTGGGAGCTTTCCAGGGCTGGAATGATGCCTTCCAGACGGCAGGTTGCGTGGAACGCATCCAATGCTTCGTCGTCGGTGATGCTGACGTACTCGACGCGCTTCACCTCATGCAGATAGGCGTGCTCCGGGCCGATGCCCGGGTAGTCCAGGCCTGCGGAAATCGAGTGGGCATCGGTGATCTGGCCGTCTTGGTCCTGCAACAGGTAGGTGCGGTTGCCGTGCAACACGCCCGGTACGCCGCCGTTCAGGCTGGCGGCGTGCTTGTCGGTGTGTACGCCGTGGCCACCGGCTTCAACGCCGATGATCTGCACGCTCGGCTCTTCGAGGAACTCATGGAACAGGCCCATGGCATTGGAGCCGCCGCCGACGCAGGCAACCAGGCTGTCTGGCAGGCGGCCTTCCTTCTCTTGCAACTGGGCACGGGTCTCTTTGCCGATGATCGACTGGAAGTCGCGCACCATGGCGGGGTACGGGTGTGGGCCAGCCACGGTGCCGATCAGGTAGAAGGTGTCTTCGACGTTGGTAACCCAGTCACGCAGGGCTTCGTTCATGGCGTCTTTCAGGGTGCCGGTGCCGGCGGTAACCGGCACGATCTCGGCGCCCAGCAGCTTCATGCGGAACACGTTGGCCTGCTGGCGCTCGATGTCGGTGGCGCCCATGTAGATCACGCAAGGCAGGCCGAAGCGCGCGGCGACAGTGGCGGTGGCGACACCGTGCATGCCGGCGCCGGTTTCGGCGATCAGGCGCTTTTTGCCCATGCGCTTGGCCAGCAGCACCTGGCCGATGCAGTTGTTCACCTTGTGCGCGCCGGTATGGTTGAGCTCTTCACGCTTGAAGAAAATCTTCGCCCCGCCGCAATGCTCGGTCAGGCGCTCGGCGAAGTACAGCGGGTTGGGGCGGCCGATGTAGTCGCGCTGAAAGTAAGCCAGCTCTTCAAGGAACTTGGGGTCTGCCTTGGCCGCTTCGTATTCGCGGGCCAGGTCCAGCACCAGTGGCATCAGGGTTTCGGCCACGTAGCGGCCGCCGAACGAGCCGAACAGGCCATTGGCGTCGGGGCCGGGGCGGTATTGGGACTGGGTCATGGGGCGCTCCGGGGCGTAGTGAATGAGTGATGAGCTTTACTCTAACCACGGCAAGCTCGGCTGAAAACCGATAAGATTGCGTAAACTTGTCAGAAAAACTCACAGGTAAAATGGCCCACGACCTCCCTCCCCTCAATGCCCTGCGCGCCTTCGAGGCTGCCGCCAGGCTGAACAGTGTCAGCCAGGCGGCGGAAGCGCTGCACGTCACCCACGGCGCTGTCAGCCGGCAGATCAAGGTGCTTGAGGAGCATCTGGGCGTAGCCCTGTTCGTCAAGGACGGGCGTGGCATCAAACTCACAGATGCCGGTATGCGTCTGCGCGATGCCAGCGGTGAGGCCTTCGACCGGCTGCGCAGCGTGTGTTCCGAGCTCAGCCGTGATGTGAGCGAGGCGCCATTCGTGCTGGGCTGCTCGGGCAGCCTGCTGGCGCGGTGGTTTATCCCGCGACTGGGCCGGTTGCAGGCGGATTTGCCTGAGCTGCGCTTGCACCTGTCGGCGGGTGAGGGCGACTTGGACCCGCGGCGGCCCGGGCTGGATGCGTTGCTGGTGTATGCCGAGCCACCGTGGCCGGCGGACATGCAGGTGCACGTGCTGGCCGAAGAATGCATCGGGCCGGTGCTCAGCCCACATTTCGCAGGTTTCCAGCGCTTGCAGGGGGCGCCCGCCAAGGCATTGTTGGGCGAAGCCTTGCTGCACACCACTTCACGCCCGCAAGCGTGGCCTACCTGGGCGGTGCAACAGGGCCTGGACCCGACGGCCATTCACTATGGTCAGGCTTTCGAGCACCTGTATTACCTGCTGGAGGCTGCCGTGGCCGGATTGGGCGTGGCGATTGCACCGCAGCCACTGGTCGCCGATGACCTGCGGGCGGGCCGTTTGAGTGCGCCTTGGGGCTTCTCACCTACCCAGGCGGCGCTGGCATTGTGGGTGCCACGGCGCGCCGCAGACGGGCGCGCCGAGCAGTTGGCGCAGTGGTTACGGGCGGAACTTGCGCGGCAGAGCGCTTAGTTTCGCTTGCATATCAGGTAGGCCGCCAGCAGGCCCAGCGCACCAATGGCCACACCGGCGGTGGTGTATGGGTGCTCCTGGGCGTAGTCCCGGGTGGCTATGCCGGTCTGTCGGGTGCGCTGCTTCACTTCCTCGTACGCATCGCTCAGTAGGCTGCGCGAATGACGCAGTGCGCTTTCAGCGTTGCTGCGGATTGCCTTCACCGACTTCTGGGACTCTTCCGACGCATCATGCTTGAGGTGTTCCAAGCTTTTCAGAAGGCTCTCGATCTCCGCTTCCATGCTTTCCAGGGATGTTTTACGCAGCGAGTTGCGGTGCATGTTGACTCTCCTTTGCAGTATGGGCTGTAAGGATTGCGACCCTTGGGCTGCGTGAAAGTGCGATCGAACTTTCGCTGACAGTGACCGCTCGCAGGTAAACCAGGCCTGCGCTGCTAGGCTGAATCTCACTGTCAACCACGGAGAGCACTCATGACCGATCATCACACCTACAAGAAAATCGAACTGGTCGGGTCTTCGCCCACCAGTATCGAAGAGGCGATTAACAATGCTCTGGCCGAAGCCGGTAAAAGCATCAAGCACCTGGAATGGTTCGAAGTGGTCGATACCCGCGGCCATATCCGCGACAACAAAGCGGCGCACTTCCAGGTCACGCTGAAGGTCGGCTTCCGTATCGCCAATAGCTGAAACAACGTTGGGTTGTATGATCCCGGCGTGATGAGGTATTCAGAAAAGGGGCGCCTTGGTGGGGCCCCTTCTGATTTCATCTGCACAAGGAACGCGAGTGATGAACAAACTGATTCTGGCGCTGGGCCTGATGACCCTGGCCGGTGGTGCGCTGGCAGCGGGCAAACCGTGCGAGGAACTGAAGGCGGAAATTGCGGCCAAGCTGGATGCCAAGGGCGTCACTGGCTACAAGCTGGAGATCGTCAAGAAAGGCGAGCCGGCGGGCAAGGTGATTGGTAGCTGCGAGGCCGGTAGCAAGGAGATTGTTTACCGCCGCGGCTAATGTGTTTGCTCATTCGCGGGCTTGCTCGCTCCCAAGTCAACCTATGGGAGCGGGCGAGCCCGCGACGAGGGTCACTCGGTCTTGAGGGCCTGCGCCATCAGCTCATATGACCGAATGCGGTCCGCATGCTCATACAGGTCACAGGTAAAGATCAGCTCATCCGCACCCGTCTGTTCCAGCAGCACTTCTACCTTGGCCTTTACCTTCTGCGGGCTGCCGATCATGGCCAGCCCCAGGAAGCTGCCCACCGTCTCTCGCTCATGGGGCAACCACAGCCCATCCATGCTTTCCACGGGTGGCTTCTGCATCAGGCTCTGCCCACGAATCAGCGCCAGGATGCGCTGGTAGACCGAGGTGGCCAGGTATTCGGCCTTCTCGTCGGTCTGCGCCACCACCATGGGAATGCCCAGCATCACATACGGCTTGTCCAGCGTGGTCGAGGGCTTGAAATGGTTGCGGTACACGCGAATGGCCTCGTGCATGTAGCGTGGCGCGAAATGCGAGGCGAAGGCGTAGGGCATGCCGCGCATGCCCGCCAGCTGGGCACTGAACAGGCTGGATCCCAGCAACCACATCGGCACGTCGGTGTCGTACCCCGGTACGGCGATCACTTTTTGATCATCAGTGCGTGGCCCGAGGTAGCGCGAAAGCTCCTCGACATCGTCCGGGAAGTCGTCCGGGCCGCCAGCGCGGTCGCGTCGCAGGGCATAGGCCGTCATCTGGTCCGAACCCGGTGCACGGCCCAGGCCAAGGTCGATACGCCCCGGATACAGGCTGGCCAAGGTGCCGAACTGCTCGGCGATCACCAGTGGCGCATGGTTGGGCAGCATCACCCCGCCAGAGCCCACGCGAATACGTGAGGTCCCCCCGGCCAGGTAGCCGATCAGCACCGAAGTCGCCGAACTGGCGATGCCGTCCATGTTGTGGTGCTCGGCCACCCAGAAGCGGTTATAGCCAAAGCGCTCGACATGCTGCGCCAGGTCCAGCGAGTTGCGCAGCGATTGCGCGGGGCCAGCGTCGGCGCGTACGGGCACCAGGTCCAGGGTGGAAATCTTCAGGTCACGCAGCTGCGTCATGGAGCCTCCGCAAAAGTGATTGGCCAGAGGCCTTTTTGACTCTGTATGGGCGCGTTCGTTGGATTCAATGCCTGCAAGCATATTGCTCTGAACTTGCGGCAGGCGGCAGGCCTCTGAACCCTAGGTAAGCAACCCAGTGACCAGGAGGCATCATGAAAAAGACAGCATCGGCGATCTGGCAAGGTGGCCTGAAGGATGGAAAAGGTCTGCTTTCTACCGAAAGCGGCGCACTCAAGCAGAACCCTTATGGCTTCAACACGCGTTTCGAGGGCACGCCCGGCACCAACCCGGAGGAGCTGATTGGCGCGGCCCATGCCGGTTGCTTCTCGATGGCGCTATCCATGATGCTCGGCGAGGCGGGGCTTACCGCAGAGCGGATCGACACGGCTGCAGAGGTGACGCTCGACAAGCAAGCTGACGGTTTTGTCATTACCGCGGTGCATCTGGTGCTCAGGGCCAAGGTACCTGGGGCCAGCGAGGCTCAGTTCCTGGAGATTGCCAACAAGGCGAAGGAAGGCTGCCCGGTGTCCAAGGTTTTGAATGCAAAGATCAGCCTGGATGCGGCGCTGGTGGGGTGAAACGGTGCAACGGTGGTGGTTTGCTGTAGTCTAAAGAACGTCGGCAGCGCCACTGCCCTTTCCAGGAGCCGTTCCATGATTCGCGTAGCTATCGCTGTGTTGGCTTCCCTTGTCGCCACGTCTGCGCTGGCGGCCGTCAAGCCATGCGAGGAGCTGAAAGCCGAGATCGAGGCCAAGATCCAGGCCCAAGGGGTTTCGTCCTACACGCTGGAGATCGTGCCCAACAGCGAGGTCAAGGACCAGAACATGGTCGTCGGGACCTGCGATGGCGGGACGAAGAAGATCATCTATCAAAAGAACGATCGATAAGCATCAGGGCCCGGGGCTGCGAAGCAGCCCCACACTCACGGGATGCAGAACACGTCGCTAGGCTCGTTCACCACCACCTTGCGGTTGGCGTCATACAGCAGCACCTGCGGCTCCATCACCGGCGCCCGCGCTTCCAGGCGATAGCGCTCGCCGGCCTTGAAGTTGTCAAAGCGGACGGTCAGGTAGCAGGTTCGGTCCCTGGGTTGTGACATGAGGCCGCCCGAGTAGATTTCATAATCGAAGCGCACCACCAGTTCATGCTTGCCCGGTGTCACCTGAAAGTAACGGCCATCGTCCAGGCGCTTGCCATCGAGGCGGTCGGCCATGATCACCCGACCGGGGGTCATGGTGTACAGATCGACCCAAGCCTGCTTGGGGTCGACGGGCGGCAAGGGGCTGGCGCAAGCCCCCAGTGTACTGAGGGCGATCAGCATCATGGGCTGGCGCATGGCAAAACTCCCACTTGCGATTTACAAGTAACAAGCATAGCGCCGTTTGTGCAGTTCAGGTGCGCTGACAACCCGCCGGCAGCCCTTGACCCAGCAGTTTTTGCTGGTGGTCGTAGAGTTTTATCCAAGGGCGGAAGCCAATGCTGCCAGCCTGCAGCTGATAACGCTGCCCGGCGCTGAAGTCCTTGAAGGTCAGCTTGACCTGGCAATCGCGCCACAGTGGCTCATCGACGGGGCCGATATTGCTGGGGTTAACCGGAAACTGATAGCGCACGGTCAGTTCGTGGCTGCCGGGTTGAACCTCGAAATAGCGGCTGTCAGCCCAGTCACGCTCATCGACCTGCACGGCGTCTAGCGAAGTATTGTCGTAGCGGGTGAGGTCGATCCAGGCCTGGTTCGGGTCTGGGTCTGGCAATGTTGAACAGGCAGAGATCAACAACACTGAGCCGGCGACCAATAATGCACGCATGGCGAAACTCCCCCTTGGCGAGATAGTCTTGGAGCGAAATGGTCTTGAGCGAGTCAGACAGTCCCGGATGCTTCGACTTTTTCTTATGCAGCGCTCAGGCCTTGGGGCACTCGACCGCATTTTCACCCGTTTGGTTCCGCTGCTTGCGGCGTTCCTGCTGAACGGTTGCAGCAATGTCTCCTACTATGGGCAGCTGGCCCAGGGCCAGTGGCAGTTGCTGCGGGCGCGGCAGCCTGTAGAGCAGGTATTGGCCGACCCTGCTACCCCTGCACCCTTGCGCGCGCACCTGCAACAGGCCGAACAGGCGCGGGTGTTTGCCAGCCAGCAATTGAAACTGCCAGACAACCGCAGCTACCGGGTATATGCCGACCTTGGCCGCCCCTACGTGGTATGGAATGTGTTCGCCACACCCGAGTTGTCGTTGCAACCGGTAACGCACTGCTTTCCGATTGCCGGGTGCGTGGCGTACCGCGGCTACTACCAGCAAGGCGCGGCGCGAGGTGCGGCGGCGTTGATGCGTCAGGATGGCCTGGATGTGTACGTGGGCGGCGTGGAAGCATATTCGACCCTGGGTTGGTTCGATGACCCGATTTTGTCGTCGATGGTGGGCTGGGGCGATGAGCGCCTGGCTACGTTGATCTTTCATGAACTGGCCCACCAGCGCTTCTATGTGCAGGACGATACCGAGTTCAATGAATCGTTTGCCTCGTTCGTCGAGCAGGAAGGCACGCGGCAATGGCGGGCGGCGCGTGGGCTGGCGGCGGTTGACGCAGGGCAGAGGCAGCAGCAGCGTGACCAGTTCATCCGCCTGGTGCTGGCCTGTCGTGAGCGGTTGCAGGCCATTTATGCCGGGCCTTTGGATGATGCGCACAAGCGCCGGGCCAAGCAGGCCGAGTTTGAGCGTTTGAGGCGTGAATACCGGCAGGTGCGTGATGGCCAGTGGGGTGGTGACAAGCGCTATGACGCGTGGATGTATGGGCCGATGAATAATGCCAAGTTGTTGCCGTTCGGGCTCTATGACCAGTGGGTGCCGGCGTTTGCGGCGCTGTTTCGTGAGGTGGGTGGGGATTGGGTTCGGTTTTACGCGCGGGTCGAGCATTTGGGGCGGTTGCCGATTGAAGAAAGGAAAGCGGCGTTGCAGCGTCTGATGGTTAGCCTTTGAGATTTTGGGGCCGCTTTGCGGCCCATCGCGACACAAGGCCCCCACAAAGGCCCTGCGTACGCCGATCGAGGTGGGAGGGCCGGCTGCAAAGCAGCCCTGCTGGTGCTCAAGCCTTGATAAAAGCCTGATGCAAATCGGCTACCGTGGCGAAGTGGAAAGCGGGTTCTTCTGCCATCAGCTCTTCCCGGCTCCCAAACCCGTATCCCACCGCGACGGCTTGCAGCCCGTTTCTGCGCGCGCCGATCAGGTCATGCTTGCGGTCCCCGATCATCAGGGTTTGCGCCGGGTCCAGCCCTTCTTCATCCAGCAAATGGCGAATCAGCTCGACCTTGTTGGTGCGCGTGCCGTCCAGTTCACTGCCGTAGATCACCTTGAAGTGATGATCGAAAGCAAAGTGCCGGGCGATTTCGCGGGCGAACTCCCACGGTTTGGAGGTGGCAATGTACAGCGTGCGGCCCTGCCCGGTCAGGGCCTCAAGCAACTCCGGCACACCTTCGAACACGAGGTTCTCGTATAGACCGGTCACGCGGAAACGCTCCCGGTAGAAGTTCACCGCATCCCAGGCCTTGGCTTCGTCGAAGCGGTAGAACTGCATGAAAGCCTGCAGCAGGGGTGGGCCGATGAAGTGTTCGAGGCGGGCCAGGTCTGGTTCGTCGATGCCCAGCTTGGCCAGGGCGTACTGGATCGAGCGGGTGATGCCCAGGCGTGGGTCGGTCAGGGTGCCGTCGAGGTCGAAGAGGATGTTTTGCTGGTGCATGTACAGGGTTCCACTTGAGTGCTGCGTGGCCTTCTTCGCGGGCATGCCCGCTCCCACAGGTACAGCGCAGGCCTTGATGGCTCCACTGAACCTGTGGAAGCGGGCGTGCCCGTGAATGCGGTCATTCAGGTTGATCGTAGCCTTCGGCCAGGTGCTGGTCCTTGAGCTTCACGTAGTTGCCGGCGCTGTAGGAGAAAAATGCGCGCTCCTTGTCGTTCAGCAGCCGGGCCTGTTTCACCGGGCTGCCCATGTACAGGTAGCCACTGACCAGGCGTTTGCCCGGCGGCACCAGGCTGCCAGCGCCAATGATTACTTCGTCCTCGACGATGGCACCATCCATGATGGTGCTGCCCATACCCACCAGGATACGGTTGCCCAGGGTGCAGCCATGCAGCATCACCTTGTGCCCGATGGTCACTTCGTCGCCGATGATCAGCGGGAAACCGTCCGGGTTGAAAGGCCCGGCGTGGGTAATGTGCAGCACGCTGCCGTCCTGCACGCTGGTGCGCGCGCCAATGCGGATGCGGTGCATGTCGCCGCGCACCACGGTCAACGGCCAGACCGAACTGTCTTCACCGATCTCCACGTCGCCCAGCACCACCGCCGAACGGTCGACGAAGGCCCTGGGCCCAACTTTCGGAGTGTGTTGCTGGAAGCTGCGAATGGCCATGATAGCGTCTCTCATCTGTGCCGATAGGCAGGCTGCCTGCTGCGGTCGGCGTCGATTGTAATTAAGATGGGGCAGTGTTTCTTCTGCCAAGGTATCCAAACCGTGACTGCGAACAACCCGCTTCTGCAATCCCACGATCTGCCGCCCTTCTCGCAAATTCGTGCCGAACACGTGTTGCCGGCGATCGAAGCGATCCTGGCCGACAACCGTAAAGCCATTGCCGAGATCCTTGAAAAGCAGGGCAAGAACCCTACATGGGCCGGCCTGGTGCTGGCCATGGACGAACTGAACGACCGCCTGGGCGCCGCCTGGAGCCCGGTCAGCCACCTCAATGCGGTGTGCAACAGTGCCGAGTTGCGTGAGGCCTACGAGTCGTGCCTGCCGGCGTTGAGCGCCTACTCTACCGAACTGGGCCAGAACCGCGCGCTGTTCGAAGCCTACCAGGCGCTGATCGACAGCCCTGAGGCTGCCGGCTTCGACGTGGCGCAAAAGACTATCCTCGAGCACGCCTTGCGTGACTTCCGCCTGTCGGGTATCGACCTGCCGGCGGACAAGCAGCAGCGTTACGCCGAAGTGCAGAGCAAGCTCAGCGAGCTGGGCAGCCGTTTCTCCAATCAGCTGCTTGACGCCACCCAGGCCTGGACCAAGCATGTTACCGACGAAGCTGCGCTGGCCGGCCTGACCGATTCGGCCAAGGCGCAGATGGCCGCTGCAGCCCAGGCCAAGGGCCTGGACGGCTGGCTGATCACCCTTGAGTTCCCCAGCTACTACGCGGTGATGACCTACGCCAGCGACCGCGCCCTGCGCGAAGAGCTCTACGCCGCCTACTGCACCCGCGCCTCCGACCAGGGCCCGAATGCCGGCCAGTTCGACAATGGCCCGGTGATGCGCGAAATCCTCGACCTGCGCCAGGAGCTGGCCGAACTGCTGGGCTACAAGAACTACGCCGAGCTGAGCCTGGCCACCAAGATGGCCGAGTCCAGCGACCAGGTGCTGAGCTTCCTGCGTGACTTGGCCAAGCGTTCCAAGCCGTTCGCCGCCCAGGATCTGCAACAGCTCAAGGCCTACGCTGCCGAACAAGGCTGCCCCGAGCTGGCCAGCTGGGACGCCGGCTACTTTGGCGAGAAGCTGCGCGAGCAGCGCTACAGCGTGTCGCAGGAAGCCCTGCGCGCCTACTTCCCGATCGACAAGGTGCTGGGCGGCCTGTTCAGCATCGTGCAGCGCCTGTACGGCATCGAAATCGCCGAGCTCAAAGGCTTCGACAGCTGGCACCCGGACGTACGCCTGTTCGAGATCAAGGAAAACGGTCAGCACGTTGGCCGTTTCTTCTTCGACCTGTACGCCCGCGCCAACAAGCGTGGCGGCGCCTGGATGGACGGCGCCCGTGACCGTCGCCGCACCGCTGGCGGCCAGCTGCAAAGCCCGGTGGCCAACCTGGTGTGCAACTTCACCCCGGCCGCGCCCGGCAAGCCCGCGCTGCTGACCCACGATGAAGTCACCACCCTGTTCCACGAATTCGGTCACGGCCTGCACCACATGCTGACCCGCATCGAGCATGCCGGCGTGTCCGGCATCAACGGCGTGGCCTGGGATGCGGTCGAGCTGCCAAGCCAGTTCATGGAAAACTGGTGCTGGGAGCCGGAAGGCCTGGCACTGATTTCGGGTCACTACGAAACTGGCGCCGCCCTGCCCCAGGACCTGCTGGACAAGATGCTGGCCGCGAAAAACTTCCAGTCGGGCATGATGATGGTGCGCCAGCTGGAGTTCTCGCTGTTCGATTTCGAGCTGCACGCCAGCCATGGCGACGGCCGCAGCGTATTGCAGGTGCTCGAAGGTGTGCGTGACGAGGTGTCAGTCATGCGCCCGCCGGCTTACAACCGTTTCCCCAACAGCTTTGCGCACATTTTCGCGGGCGGTTACGCGGCGGGCTACTACAGCTACAAGTGGGCCGAAGTGCTGTCGGCTGACGCCTTCTCGCGCTTCGAGGAAGAAGGCGTGCTGAACGCCGAGACCGGCCGCGCCTTCCGCGAGGCGATCCTGGCCCGTGGGGGTTCGCGCGAGCCGATGGAGCTGTTCGTCGACTTCCGTGGCCGTGAGCCTTCCATCGATGCATTGCTGCGCCACAGTGGTCTCACCGAGGACGCTGCAGCATGAGTGAGGTAGCTGTGAACAAGACCAAGAAGCGCTTCATTGCCGGTGCCGTGTGCCCGGCGTGCAGCGAGCCCGACAAGCTGATGATGTGGAACGAAGACGGCGTACCGCACCGCGAGTGTGTGGCCTGCGGCTTTACCGACACCCTCAACGAGCAGGGCTTGTCGGTGCCGAAGGAACTGGGCACGCGGGTCAACCACCTGGCGCCGAAAGCCGCGCCGGCCAAGGTGCAGACCGTGCAGTTCTTCCCAAATCCGAAGCTGAAAAAGCCGGCTGAGTAATACGGTCATGCCGCCCGGGTGCAATGCCCGGGCTGGCATGGACAGGTGTTAGATAGTCAGGCCACCTGGCGCACGCTGGCCATGCAAGCTCTCTTGCTCATTTCTATCAGCAAGGTGATGCCCCATGGCCAACCCTCTTCTGCAAGATAGCCATATCCCCGTCGATTACTCTTCCATCACCCTCGAAAACATGCAGGCGGCATTCGCTCACGTGCTGCAGGCACACGAGAACGGTGTCCAACGCATCATCCGTGATCAACGAACCATGCCCACCTGGGATGACATGGTGCTGGCGGTGGATGGGCTGGATAGCCGGCTGCTGGCAGTGTTGTATGCCGCCTCACCACTGGTCGGCCGGGATACGGCGTGGGCCAACGTCATCATTGATTTCTACGGGAAAGTGACGGCGCGCTTCGAGCAAAAATTCGCCAACACGGCTTTGCATGACCTGTATGCACGCTTGGCCGGCAGTGACATCGGCAAGCAACTGGATGTCGGGAAGCGTGCCACTTTGCGTTGGCACCTGGGCAAGTTCGCCGCTAGCGGGGCTTTACTCGACACCGCAGGCAAAGCGCATCTGGCAGACCTTCAAGCGCAGATTGGCACTGCACGCGAGGCGTTCCGCAGCAACATCGACCGGCCTGGGTTGAATATCACCGATGAAGCGGAGCTGAGCGGCATCCCGCAGCGGGTACGTGACGAATTGGCTGCAAGTGCACAGCAAGCAGGTAAGCAGGGGTGGTTGATTGCGTGTGACAAGGTGACTACGCGTGAGGTGCTCAAACATGCTGACAACCGCCAGCTCCGTGAGCGCGTGTACCGGGCTTTTCACGCCCGTGGCGTCAGCCATGATCGGCAACAGGACAACCGCACGTATCTGCAGCAACTGGCGCAATTACTTGAGGAGAAGGCCCTCCTGCTCGGTTATTCCGGCCATCTGGAGCAGAGCCTGCAGGTGAAGAGTGCGGGTTCGGTAGCCCAGGTGTGCGGCTTTCTCCACGATCTGGCCGATCATGTGCGACCTGCCATGTTGCGGTGGCGTTCGCAGGTGGAGTGTTGGGCTGCCGAGCAGGGCCTGGGCAAACCCCAACCCTGGGATTTCGAGTACCTGCGGTGTGCTTCGCGCAGCGAGTTTCCTGCCGAAGCGCTGCGCGATTACTTCCCGCTGAATACTGTTGTCAGTGCGTTGCAGCAATTGGCGCAGACGTTGTTTGGTGCAGTGCTGCAGCCCAAAGCGCTGCCTGTCTGGGATGACAGCGTGCAGCCGTTCGAGGTGTGGCAGGACAGCGCTTTCATTGGCTTTCTGTATCTGGATGCCGTGCAACACGCAGGCAAGCAGCCAGACGCGGTGTTCACCACCTATGCAAGGAATCGCCGGGTCGATGCAGAGGGTATCTACCAGGCCGCCTCGGTGGTGGTGTTCAGTGATGTGCCGCAAGCGCTGTCAGGTTCACAGCCGTTGCTCGATCATTTGTCACTGCGCAAGCTGTTCCATGAATTCGGCCATGCCCTGCACCACCTGCTGGTACGTACGACGAACCACGTCATGTCCAATGTGACCGAGCTGGGCACCGATGGTGTGGAGTTGTTCGGCAAGTTGTTCGAACGTTGGGTCTGGGACGCGGACTACCTGGTGGCGATCTCGGCGCGCACCCACGACGGCCACCAACTATCCCGCAAGCAAGCTGATGAGTGCCTGCGGCAGCTACGGCAGCAGAGCGTGGAGGAGATCGCGGGTGATCTATGCCTGGCGCTGTTCGACATGGACCTGCATGGCACTCCAAACGATGGCAGGACCATTGAACAGCGACTGGGTGATGCCCGCGAGCGTTGCGGTTACTGGCCACTCGCTGATTTCGAACATCCGGCGCATGCCTTCGACCACCTTGTGAACGGCTACGATGCGGGTTACTACGCCTACCTGTGGTCGGATGTGCATGCCTTCGATGTGTTCACCCGCTTCAAAGCCGAGGGCCTGTTGAACGGAGCCACGGGTCGGGCACTGCAGGAAGCACTGTTCGCCCCAGGGGCATCGCGCCCATTGCGTGAAGGCATCGAGGCGTTTCTTGGGCGGCAATCGAGCCAGGCAGCGTATCTCGGCTGGCATGGCCTGAAGTAGTCAGACCAGAGGTGCTGGAAAGATCCCGGCATGCACGATACTGTATATGAATACAGTATTCAGGTGAGCCATGATTCCTCCAGCACCGCAAAAGGGCCGTGGCACGGCGCACAACCCACACAACCGCTTTGCCCCTGGTCGTTCGGTGGCGGAAGATGATGGCTGGTACCAGGAAGTGCCGCAAACCCAGGGTACCGAGGTGCGGATCGAGACAGCCAAGTCGGTGATCAGCCGCAACACTTCACCCGACCTCCCTTTCGATCGTTCCATCAACCCTTACCGTGGCTGCGAGCATGGCTGCATCTACTGCTATGCCCGCCCCTCACACGCCTACTGGGACCTTTCTCCCGGCCTGGATTTCGAGACCAAACTGATTGCCAAGACCAACGCCGCCGAGGTGCTGGCACAGCAATTGAGCAAACCGGGCTACGTGTGCGCGCCGATCAATCTGGGCTCCAACACCGACCCGTACCAGCCGATCGAGCGGGAACAGTTGCTGACCCGGCGCTTGCTCGAAGTGTTACTGCGTTTTCGTCACCCGGTGACCATTGTCACCAAGGGTTCACTGGTGCTGCGCGACCTCGACCTGCTGGCCGAGATGGCCCGCCAGCGCCTGGCACGGGTGATGATCAGCCTGACCACGCTGGACGACGGCCTCAAACGGGTGCTCGAACCCCGAGCAGCCTCACCCGGTGCGAGGTTGAGGGCCATCCGGGTATTGCGTGAAGCGGGCGTACCTGTGGGTGTTTTGTGTTCGCCGATGATTCCGATGATCAACGACAGTGAACTGGAACGCCTGCTGGAGGCGGCCAAGGAGGCTGGCGCACAGAGTGCGGCCTACATGATGCTGCGCCTGCCGCTGGAAGTGGCGCCGTTGTTCGAGCAGTGGTTACAGGACCATTACCCGCAGCGGGCGGCGCATGTGTTGAGCCTGATCCGCCAGAGCCGCGGTGGCGAGCTGTATGACAGCCGGTTCGGTGTGCGCATGCGTGGTGAAGGGGTATTTGCCGAGTTGCTGGCGCAGCGCTTTGCCAAGGCGATGAAACGGCTGGACTTCGAAGGGCGCGAGGCGCAGGCGCTGGATTGCTCGGCGTTTTGCCCTCCGGGTGGGCAGATGGCGCTGTTCTGACATGAACCCACCCCCCACAGGGGGCTGCGCATTGCTCACAACGCAACTAATAACAACCAATAATTGCGCTAATACATATTGGCAGTTGATGTTTTTTTGCTATTATCCAGTTCCCGCCTTTTTCATCTGGAACGCCCGTTCTAGAGCCTTCGAATTAAGTTTCAGTTAAGTTTTCCCCGCTAGCGTAGGTAACAAGTCCACACCGACTGTGATCTATGGCCCGTGCGTGTCATCTAAAACCCTGCATAGCCTGAATCTTTCACCGGTAAAATGGATTTACCTACACACCGTCAAGAGGATGAATCATGCCCGTCAAGGACCCATCCAAGGTCGTACCGCAGGTCCCCGCGGAAAGCGCCGATGCTGCCCTTAAGCACATCGTCGACGGCTTCCTGCGCTTTCACCATGATGTTTTCCCTGATCAGCAAGAGCTGTTCAAGAAGCTCGCCACCGCGCAAACACCACGCGCGATGTTCATCACCTGTGCCGATTCGCGCATCGTTCCCGAGCTGATCACCCAGAGCTCGCCAGGCGACCTGTTCGTGACCCGTAACGTGGGTAACGTGGTACCGCCTTATGGCCAGATGAACGGCGGCGTTTCCAGCGCCATCGAGTACGCCGTAATGGCGCTTAAAGTTCACCACATCATCATCTGTGGCCACTCCGACTGTGGTGCCATGCGTGCGGTACTCAACCCGCAGTCGCTGACCAAGATGCCTACCGTTGGCGCCTGGTTGCGCCACGCTGAAGTGGCCCGCACCGTGGTCGAGAACAACTGCTCCTGCGGCAGCGAACACGAGACGATGCAAGTGCTGACCAAAGAGAACGTCATCGCCCAGCTGCATCACTTGCGCACCCATCCTTCGGTGGCTTCGCGCCTGGCAGCCGGTGAGCTGTTCATTCATGGTTGGGTGTACGACATCGAGACCAGCAAGATCGAAGCCTACGACGCCGCCAGCGACAGCTTCCTGCCCTTGGCCGCGGGTGAACCCGTTCCCTGCGCCACTCCGAGAGGCCGCTACTAAGCGACCCGTCCGCCGCTAGAACCTTGATAGCCGGCTGCACCCTGCAGGGGTGTGGCGCGGCCTTCGGCTGCCTTGAATTCCCTGACTGCCCTGCCGGCGTGCTCGCTGGCGGCCCGCGCCTGCGCGCTTGTCAGGGGCAAACGTGCCCACGGCCAGGGGAATGGCCGTGCGACTAGAGAAAGGAGAAACACGGTGAACATTACACAGTTGAAAGCGGCCCTGCCGCGTGAGTTGCTGGCGTCGGTGGTGGTCTTCCTTGTGGCCTTGCCGTTATGCATGGGCATTGCGATCGCTTCTGGCATGCCGCCGGCAAAAGGCCTGATTACTGGGATTATCGGCGGCATTGTCGTCGGTTTCCTTGCTGGATCGCCGCTACAGGTCAGCGGCCCTGCTGCCGGTCTGGCGGTACTGGTGTTCGAGCTGGTACGCCAGCACGGCATGGCCATGCTCGGGCCAATCCTGTTGCTGGCCGGCCTGTTGCAGTTGCTTGCCGGTCGCTTGCGCCTGGGCTGCTGGTTCCGCGTGACCGCGCCGGCGGTGGTTTACGGCATGCTCGCCGGGATTGGCGTGTTGATCGTGCTTTCGCAGGTGCATGTGATGTTCGACACCGCACCGCAACCGTCGGGCCTGCAGAACCTGCTGGAGTTCCCGGCAACTTTGTCGGCTGCCCTGCCACAGGAGAGCACCGGCGCCGGCTGGATGGCCGGTGCGCTGGGCCTGGGGACCATCGCCATCATGTGGGGCTGGGAGCGCTTGCGGCCGCAGCGGCTGCGTTTCGTGCCGGGTGCATTACTCGGCGTGGCCAGCATGACCGCTATCAGCATGTGGCTGGCCTTGCCGGTGAACCGCGTGCAGGTACCGGCCGACCTGTCCGAGGCCATCGACTGGCTTCGTCCGGAGGACCTGTTGCAGCTGGCAGACCCTACCCTGCTGGTCGCCGCCTTTGCCTTGGCGTTCATTGCCAGCGCCGAAACCTTGCTGTCGGCCGCAGCAGTGGACCGCATGCACAGCGGCCAGCGTTCGGACTTCGACCGCGAACTGTCGGCCCAGGGCATCGGCAACATGCTGTGCGGGGTGCTGGGTGCCCTGCCGATGACCGGGGTAATCGTGCGCAGCTCGGCCAACGTCCAGGCGGGGGCGCAAACCCGGGCGTCGGCAATCTTCCATGGCTTGTGGTTGCTGGCCTTCGTGGTGGCGCTGAGCAGCGTGCTGCAGCAGATCCCGGTAGCGAGCTTGGCGGGGGTGTTGGTGTTTACCGGGGTCAAACTGGTCGACTTCAAGGCGTTCCGCGGGCTGGGCCGTTATGGGCGCATGCCGATGTTTACCTACGCGGCGACTGCGCTGGCGATTATCTTTACCGACCTGCTGACCGGTGTGCTGCTGGGCTTTGCCTTGACCTTGCTGAAGCTGGCGTTCAAGGCGGCGCGGCTGAAGATCAACCTGGTGAGCCTGGCCAAGGATGGGCACATGGAACTGCGCCTCAGTGGTGCGGCGACCTTCCTGAAGGTGCCGGCGCTGACCCAGGTGCTGGATACCGTACCGGCGGGCACCACGCTGCATGTGCCGCTGGGGAACCTGAGCTATATCGACCACTCGTGCCTTGAGTTGCTGGAGGACTGGAGCCGCAGTAATTCTGCCAATGGGTCACGATTGCTGATAGAGCAGCGGCGCCTGAAGCGTCGGATCGAGGGGCGGTTGCGGACGACGGCGGGGGTTGGGGCGTAGGAGCGGGTTTACCCGCGAATACGGTAGCGGCGGCAACGGTGAGCGGCGGGTGGAGATTGGCCAGCAGGGCCGGCCTTTTCGCGGGTGAACCCGCTCCTACGACGGCCTGTGGCGAACCATCGATGCATGTGTAGGAGCGGGTTTACCCGCGAATACGGTAGCGGCGGCAACGGTGAACGGCGGGTTGAGATTGGCCAGCAGGGCCGGCCCTTTCGCGGGTGAACCCGCTCCTACCACGGCCTGCGCCGAACCACCGATGCACCTAGGCCGTGACAGGTATATCAGGCCGGCTGACCCAGCTCGACACCCAGTTGGCGCGACAGGCACGGCCAGCGCTTCCACGCCGCGCCAGTTGCCGGGCTGCTCAGCTTCTCTCGATAAGCCTCCACCGATTCAACCGCAAAGCTCTCGTCATTGAGCATTTCGTCGACCGAATGGTGCACCACCTCATCCAGCTGGTTGGCAAAGCTTTCGCCAATCAACTGGTGGGCAATCAGGTTGGCGACCGTGGTGTCGACCGGGATCAACGGCTGCTGGAAGTGGCGGATGTACAAGTCATTCACCTCTTCCACCAGGCGGTGCGCCAGGTACGCTTCATCCAGAAGGCAGTCCAGGCCTACATGCCCTTGCATCACGCTGGGCGGCTGCAGGAAGTAGGCTTCGGCAATTTTCAGTACAGGTTTGATCTGCGATTCGATCCCGGCTTCGCGGGCGACCTCGTGGGCGGCCTCCAGCAATTCCGGAACCTGATCGATGTAGGCGCTGACGAAGCGCGCCAAAGTACCCTGGGCGTCCTGCTCAGGCAGTTGGATCGAGGGGTGCAGGTGGGGCAGTTGCAGCTCGAGACGCTCTTTCAATTGGCCGGTCTGGCCTTCATGTTGATGGGCTTGGCTTACCTGCTCGCGTACAGCAGCGATGTTCATGACAACTCCAGGGACATTACGTTTCAAACGGAAGACACTAAATTAGCTCGGTATACAGAATACCTAAGACGTATTTGTTATAAGCCTCGCAAACGTGTGCGCTATCAGGCATATCGACGTGCCATTATTACGCCATGCCCTGTCAAGCACGCGGTTTTCCGGCCATTCGGCCATTTCATGAAGTTCATTTCACAGGCTTCATTGCGTGCCATTGGTCGCTGTCTATACTCCCGTTGAACGTGATTCGTTGATGAGGCCCGACTGCTTTTAGCAGGGGCTCGGTCGTCGAAGCCATGCAGTCTTGACCGCCGTTCCCTCTTGCCGCAGGCCACGCCTCCGGGACAACAAGAATTAGAAGGGGAACCCGCAATGATGCGACATCCACATGTCTGGATGGGCCTCCTGTTGTGGTCGGTTTTTGGCCAGGCAAACGCCGCCTGGACCGTGAACATGCACCCAGGGGCGACGGAAGTCTCCAACGCCGTCTTCGACCTGCACATGACCATCTTCTGGATCTGCGTGATCATTGGCATCGTGGTGTTTGGCGCGATGTTCTGGTCGATGGTCATCCACCGCCGCTCCACTGGCCAGCAGGCCGCGCATTTCCATGAGCACACGTGGGTGGAAATTCTCTGGACGGTGGTGCCCTTCCTGATTCTGGTGGTGATGGCCATTCCGGCTACCAAGACCTTGATCGACATCTATGACGCCAGCGAGTCGGACATCGACGTCCAGGTCACCGGCTACCAGTGGAAATGGCACTACAAATACCTGGGCCAGGACGTGGAGTTCTTCAGCAACCTGGCCACCCCCACCGACCAGATCCACAACAAGGCGCCGAAGGATGAGCATTACCTGCTGGAAGTCGACCAGCCGCTGGTGCTGCCGGTGGGCGCGAAAGTGCGCTTCCTGGTCACTGCTGCCGATGTGATCCACTCCTGGTGGGTGCCGGCCTTCGCGGTCAAGCGCGACGCCATCCCAGGCTTTGTCAACGAAGCCTGGACCCGTATCGAAAAGCCAGGCATCTACCGCGGCCAGTGCACCGAGCTGTGCGGCAAGGACCACGGCTTCATGCCGGTGGTGGTCGAGGTCAAGTCCAAGGCCGACTACGACACCTGGCTGGGCGAGCGCAAGGCTGAAGCCGCCAAGCTCAAGGAGCTGACCAGCAAGGAATGGACCCTGGAGGAGCTGGTGGAGCGAGGCGACAAGGTCTACCACACCACCTGCGTGGCCTGTCACCAGGCCGAAGGCCAGGGCCTGCCGCCAATGTTCCCGGCGCTCAAGGGCTCGAAGATTGCCACCGGGCCGAAGGAAGGCCACCTGAGCATTGTCTTCCATGGCAAGCCCGGCACGGCCATGGCCGCTTTCGGCAAGCAGCTGTCGGAAGTCGACATCGCTGCTGTGGTCACCTACGAGCGCAATGCCTGGGGCAACAACAAAGGCGACATGGTGACGCCGAAGGACGTGCTGGCGCTGAAGCAGGCAGAAGCCAAGTGAACCGGGTTACTCGCGGCAATCAATGGATTGCAGGAGACAGGACATGAGTGCAGTGATCGACGACCACGCCCACGGCCATGACCATGCGCACGGCCCGGCCAAGGGCCTGATGCGCTGGGTGCTGACCACCAACCATAAAGACATCGGCACGATGTACCTGTGGTTCAGTTTCATCATGTTCCTGCTGGGTGGCTCGTTTGCCATGGTGATCCGCGCCGAGCTGTTCCAGCCGGGTTTGCAGATCGTGGAACCGGCGTTCTTCAACCAGATGACCACCATGCATGGCCTGATCATGGTGTTTGGCGCGGTGATGCCGGCCTTCGTCGGCCTGGCCAACTGGATGATTCCGCTGATGATCGGCGCGCCCGACATGGCACTGCCACGGATGAACAACTTCAGCTTCTGGCTGCTGCCGGCGGCCTTCCTGCTGCTGGTCTCGACGCTGTTTAGCCCGGGCGGAGGGCCGAACTTTGGCTGGACGTTCTACGCACCGCTTTCCACCACCTATGCGCCAGCCAGCGTCACTTTCTTCATCTTCGCCATCCACCTGATGGGTATCAGCTCGATCATGGGGGCGATCAACGTGATTGCCACCATCCTCAACCTGCGTGCCCCCGGCATGACGCTGATGAAAATGCCGCTGTTCGTCTGGACCTGGCTGATTACCGCGTTCCTGCTGATTGCGGTGATGCCAGTACTGGCTGGCGTGGTAACCATGATGCTGATGGATATCCACTTCGGTACCAGCTTTTTCAGTGCCGCAGGTGGCGGTGACCCGGTGCTGTTCCAGCATGTGTTCTGGTTCTTCGGCCACCCTGAGGTTTACATCATGATCCTGCCCGCCTTCGGTGCGGTCAGCTCGATCATCCCGGCATTCTCACGCAAGCCGCTGTTCGGTTATACCTCGATGGTGTATGCCACCGGCGCCATTGCCTTCCTGTCATTCATCGTCTGGGCCCACCATATGTTCGTGGTCGGCATCCCGGTGGTCGGCGAGTTGTTCTTCATGTACGCCACCATGTTGATTGCCGTGCCCACCGGGGTGAAGGTATTCAACTGGGTCAGCACCATGTGGGAAGGTTCGCTCACCTTCGAAACGCCGATGCTGTTCGCCATCGCCTTTGTCATCCTGTTCACCATCGGTGGTTTCTCCGGGTTGATGCTGGCGATCGCCCCGGCAGACTTCCAGTACCACGACACTTACTTCGTGGTGGCGCATTTCCATTACGTACTGGTGCCTGGTGCAATTTTCGGCATCTTTGCCTCGGCCTACTACTGGCTGCCGAAATGGACCGGCCACATGTACGACGAAACCCTCGGCAAACTGCACTTCTGGCTGTCGTTCGTCGGCATGAACATGGCCTTCTTCCCCATGCACTTCGTAGGCTTGGCCGGCATGCCACGGCGCATCCCCGACTACAACCTGCAGTTCGCCGATTTCAACATGGTGTCGTCGATCGGCGCGTTCATGTTCGGCGCCACGCAGATCTTCTTCCTGTTCATTGTCATCAAGTGCATCCGCGGTGGCGCGCCGGCACCGGCCAAACCCTGGGATGGCGCCGAGGGCCTTGAGTGGTCGATACCCTCGCCTGCGCCCTACCACACCTTCCAGACACCCCCGGAAGTGAAATAGGAACCCGCCATGAACGGCCTGTCGGTGAAACGCCTGGTAACGCGCCTGTTGATGCTGACGGTGGTGATGTTCGCCTTCGGCTTCGCGCTGGTGCCGATCTACGACGTCATGTGCAAAGCCTTCGGTATCAACGGCAAGACCGGCGGCCAGTACGAAGGTAGCCAGGTCAGTGACCCGACGCGTGCTGTGCGGGTGCAGTTCATGTCGACCAATGCCAGCGACATGGTCTGGGACTTCTACTCCACTGCCGACCAGCTGGAGGTCAACCCGGGGGCGGTGAACCAGATGATCTTCATTGCCCACAACCCGACCGACCGGCCGATGAGTGCGCAGGCAATACCCAGCATTACCCCGGCCGAGGCCGCGGCCTACTTCCACAAGACCGAGTGCTTCTGCTTTACCCAGCAGGTGCTGCAGCCCGGCGAACGCATCGAGATGCCGGTGCGCTTCATCGTCGACCGCGACCTGCCGGCCAGCGTGAAGCACCTGACACTGGCCTACACCTTGTTCGACATCACCGCTCGCCACCCGCCGGTCGCGCACGTTGCGGCGCAGGACGTCCAAGGCGCCCGTTAAGGGAAGGAGAACAGCAATGGCAAGTCATGAGCACTACTACGTTCCGGCGCAGAGCAAATGGCCGATCATCGCCACCATCGGCATGTTCATCACGGTATTCGGCCTGGGCACCTGGTTCAACGACATGAAGGCGGGCCACCCGGATTCCCACGGGCCGCTGATTTTCTTCGTGGGTGCGTTGTTTCTGGCCTACATGCTGTTCGGCTGGTTTGGGGCAGTGGTCAAGGAGAGCCGCGCCGGGTTGTACAGCCCGCAACTGGACCGCTCGTTCCGCTGGGGCATGAGCTGGTTCATCTTCTCCGAAGTGATGTTCTTCCTGGCCTTCTTCGGTGCGCTGTTCTATGTGCGCGTACTGGCGGGGCCGTGGCTGGGTGGCGAAGGAGCCAAAGGTGTTGCACACATGCTGTGGCCAACCTTCGAATTCACCTGGCCGCTGCTGCATACCCCCGACCCCAAGCTGTTCCCACCCCCCAAGGAAGTGATCGACCCGTGGCACCTGCCGCTGATCAACACCATCCTGCTGGTCAGTTCCAGTGTGACAATCACCATTGCCCACCACGCCTTGCGCCGTGACCACCGCGGCCCGCTGAAATTCTGGATGGCGCTGACCATTGTCCTGGGCATCAGCTTTATCGCACTGCAGGCCTTCGAGTACCACGAGGCCTATACCAAGCTGGGGCTGACACTGGGCTCAGGCATCTACGGTGCGACGTTTTTCATGCTTACCGGGTTTCACGGCGCCCACGTGACATTGGGCACGATCATTCTGATCGTGATGTTCGTGCGCATTCTGCGCGGGCATTTCAACCCGGAAAAACACTTCGGCTTCGAGGCAGCCAGTTGGTACTGGCACTTCGTCGATGTGGTGTGGGTGGGGTTGTTCATCTTTGTCTATGTGTTGTGAATACGAAAACCCTGTAGGGGCAGGTGAGAACTTCAGAAAGGGGCGTGGGAGACCAGTTGACCGCTGATCAAGCCCCAGGCGACCAGGCCTATGGTCAGGGCTGCCAGGGTCACCCGTATGGTCAGCGCCTTGAGCAGACGGGTCGAGTTTTCATCATCCTTGACCAGAAACACCAGGCCACTGAACAGGCTGGCAATCGTGGCCAACAGCATCAGGACAATCGCGGCCTTGAGCATGGCGTTACTCCCGGGGGATGCGGTGATGTGGATAAGTATAGCGAGGCGCCCGTGAGGCCGTTTCGCCCAGGCTGGGTACCGACGCTGGTGGTGCTTGCATTGCTGCCGGGGCTGATTGCGCTTGGTTGCTGGCAACTCGGCCGTGCCGAGGAAAAGCGCGTGCTGCTGGCCACCTATGCAGAACGGCGGGTTGAAGCACCGATCGCCACCGCCCAGCTCTTCTCTAAAGAAGACAACGCCTTCCGCCGCGTGCACCTGTATGGCCGCTTCGACGCCGAGCACAGCGTGCTGCTGGACAACCGCATGCGCGACGGCAAAGCCGGTGTCGAGCTGCTGCAGCCCTTCCACGACCAAGCCAGCGGCCTGTGGTTGCTGATCAATCGTGGCTGGCTGCCATGGCTGGACCGCCGGGTGCCGGTGCGTTTCGAAACCCCTGCCCAGGCCTTGGCGCTGGATGCCTCTGTGTATGTCGTGCCCGGTAGCACCTTCCAGCTGCACCCGGACCCCATCGGCGGGCAATGGCCGCATCTGTTGACCGCTATCGATGCCGCGCAGCTATGGCAACAGCTTGATCGCGAAGGCTTCGCTCAGGAATTGCGCCTGGAGCCGGGCCCTGCGAGCTATCGCCTGGACTGGCCGGTTGTCGCCATGAGCCCCGAAAAACACGTCGGCTATGCCGTGCAGTGGTTTGCCCTGGCTACCGCTCTGGTTCTGCTCTACCTCTACTTCGGCTGGCATCAAAACAAGGAGAAACGCCATGGCCACCGCCACTCCACTGGACGCGCCTGAACGTAGCAAACCCAGAGCCCGTGGGCGTTTGCAGCTTTTGCTGATCCTGCTGGTGGTGCTTGGGCCAATGGTTCTGGCCACCAGCATGTACAAGCTCAAATTCTGGGTGCCGGAAGGCCGCAGCTACCATGGCGCCATGATTGGCAATGGGGAAAGCCGTGCCGATCTCGGCGTGGCGGGGCAGGACGATCGCTGGCAGTTGCTGGTCAGCGCACCCCAGGCCTGCACCGAAGACTGTCAGCGCCTGGTGTACCTGGCTCGGCAGATTCAGGTCGGGCTGGGGCGTGATGCCAGCCGCGCCAGCCATGCGCTGGCCGCTGCCCAGCCGCTGAGTGCCGACTACCAGGCACTGCTCGGCCGCGAGTACCCGCAGTTGCAGCGCTACCCGCTGGATGCGCAACGTTATCAGCAGAAGGTTGTCGAGCCCGGCCCGCAGCTGTGGATCGTCGACCCGCACGGCAACCTGGTGCTGCGCTACGACGGCAAGGTCAACGGCAAGCATGTGCTGGATGACCTGCGCCACCTGCTCAAGCTGTCCAATATCGGCTAGGAGCCTGCCATGGCCAGACCTGGATTTCGCCTTGCTGTGTTCGCCACCCTGCTGGCACTGCTGGTCGTCCTGCTCGGTGCCTATACCCGCCTGACCCACGCCGGCCTCGGTTGCCCCGACTGGCCCGGGTGCTATGGCTTTATCAGCGTGCCCAAGACTGACGCGCAGTTCGCCCATGCCGAGCTGCACTTTCCTGAGCACCCGGTGGAAGCTGCCAAGGGCTGGGCCGAGATGGTCCACCGCTACTTTGCCGGTAGCCTGGCCGTGGTGATCGCCCTGCTCGCGTTCCAGGCAATGCGCCGGCATGCCCGCGATGGGCAGCCTTATCGCCTGCCAATGCTGCTACTGGGTGTGGTGCTGGCCCAGGCAGCCTTCGGTATGTGGACGGTCACCCTGAAGCTATGGCCGCAGGTGGTCACGGCGCACTTGCTGGGTGGCTTTACCACGTTGAGCTTGCTGTTTCTGTTGTCTCTGCGTCTGTCCCGGGCCTTTGCGCCCTTGCCGAAACTGCCGCTGAGCCTGCGCCGGATCGCTGCGCTGGCGCTGCTGGTGGTAATCGGCCAGATCGCCCTGGGCGGTTGGGTCAGCGCCAACTACGCCGCCGTGGCCTGCATCGACCTGCCGACCTGCCATGGCCAGTGGTGGCCAGCGGCGGACTTCAGCAACGGCTTCCACCTGACCCAGCACGTCGGCCCCAATTACCTGGGCGGACAGCTGGACAGTGATGCGCGTACGGCCATCCACATCAGCCACAGGCTGGGTGCGCTGCTGGTGACCTGCGTGCTGCTGATGCTCAGCTGGAAGCTGCACCGCTGTGGTCTCCCCGGCCTGGCGCGGCTGGTGCTGCTGGCGCTGGCCTTGCAAGTGGGCCTGGGCATCAGCAACGTGGTGTTCCACCTGCCGCTGGCTGTGGCTGTTGCGCACAATGCCGGCGGGGCGATGCTGCTGCTGAGCATGGTGCTGGTGAACTACCGCATTCGAGTGGTCGACAAGGTTCGAGTGGGTGTCGGCCATGGCTGGCGTCTGCGGCCGGTGGTCGGGGTGGGCATTTCCCATCATATGAGGAACGACTCGTGGCGACGCTTCTAAGCGTACGACGGGCCCACTGGCGCGATTACCTCGAGCTGACCAAGCCCAAGGTGGTGGTGCTGATGCTGATCACCTCGCTGGCGGGCATGTTCCTGGCCACCCGGGCGGGCGTCAGCTGGAGCGTGCTGTTGTTCGGCAACCTGGGCATCGGCCTGTGCGCGGGTGGCGCAGCGGTGGTCAATCATGTGGTGGATCGGCGCATCGATGCGCTGATGGCACGCACCCACAAACGGCCTTTGGCCCAAGGCCGAGTCGAGCCCCTGCCGGCGCTGTTGTTCGCCTTGGCCCTGGCGTTGCTGGGCATGGTCCTGCTGCTTGTGTTCACCAACGCCCTCACCGCCTGGCTGACCCTGGCCTCATTACTCGGTTATGCGGTGCTCTACACCGGCTTTCTCAAGCGCGCCACGCCACAGAACATCGTCATCGGTGGCCTGGCCGGTGCCGCTCCGCCGTTGCTCGGCTGGGTGGCGGTAAGCGGCCATGTCAGCGCCGAACCCTTGCTGCTTGTGCTGATCATTTTCGCCTGGACCCCGCCGCATTTCTGGGCGCTGGCCATCCACCGCAAGGAGGAATACGCCAAGGCCGATATCCCGATGTTGCCGGTGACCCACGGCGAGCGCTACACCAAACTGCATATCCTGCTGTACACCCTGATCCTGTTGGCAGTGAGCCTGCTCCCGTATGTCATCCACATGAGTGGCCCGCTGTACCTGGTCTGTGCCCTGGCCTTGGGCCTGCGCTTCCTGCAATGGGCTTGGGTGTTGTACCGTAGCAGCCGGCCGCACGCGGCGATCGGCACCTTCAAGTACTCTATCGGCTACCTGTTCGCGCTGTTCATCGCGTTGCTTCTTGACCACTACCTGTTGCTGAACCTATGACCCGAACCCAGAAAACCGTCTTCATCCTCGTTGCCCTGGTCGCGTTGATCATGGGCCTGACCGTCAACAAGGTGCTTAATGGTCGTGACCAGCCCAACCCTGCCGAGCTGATCGATGCGGGCATCATCCTGCTGCCGCAGAGCCGCGCCGTGGCTGATGTCACCATGACCAACCAGGACGGCCAGCCGGTGCAGATGGATGACCTCAAGGGCAAATGGTCGCTGCTGTTCTTTGGCTACACCTACTGCCCGGACATCTGCCCGACCACCCTGGCCCAGCTGCGCCAGGTGAAGAGCGAGTTGCCCAAGGATGCCGTCGACCGGCTGCAGGTGGTGTTGGTGAGTGTGGACCCTAACCGCGACACGCCGAACCAGCTGAAGCAGTATCTGGGCTATTTCGACAAGGACTTTGTCGGCGTGGCGGGGTCGATCGAGGATACCCAGAAGCTGGCCAATGCCTTGAGCATTCCGTTCATTCCGGCGGATACCAGCAAGCCGGGGTATACCGTGGATCACAGCGGTAACCTGGCGATAGTCGGCCCGGATGGGAGACAGCGTGGGTTCATTCGGGCGCCGTTCAACAACCAGAAGCTGGGGGCGCAGCTGCCGGGGCTGGTCAAGCGGGATTGAGAGTGCTGGGCCTGCTGCGCAGGCCTTTCGCGACATAAGCGTGAGCCGCGTGGAAGCGGGCTTGCCCGCGAAGCCAACACCGTGGTGGATGGCACGGGCTTCGCCCGTGTTCGCGGGCAAGCCCGCTCCCACAGGGATCGCGCCAGCTTTTAGAAATTGAGCAAGACAGTTGCTCCCACATGGATCGGCGTACGCCTACCTTGTGGGAGCGGCCTTGCGTCGCGAAAGGGCCGCAAAGCGGCCCCGGGGATGTTGGATCAGAACGCCGGAACCACAGCGCCTTTGTACTTCTCGATGATGAACTGCTTCACCGCAGGCGAGTGCAGTGCAGCCGCCAGTTTCTTCATGTCGTCCGAGTCCTTGTTGTCCGGGCGGGCAACCAGGATGTTCACGTAAGGCGAGTCGCTGCCCTCGATGGCCAGCGCGTCTTTTTCCGGGTTCAGCTTGGCTTCCAGCGCGTAGTTGGTGTTGATCAGGGCAGCATCTACCTGGGTCAGCACGCGCGGGATGGTGGCGGCTTCCAGCTCACGGAACTTCACGTTTTTCGGGTTTTCGGCCACATCCTTCACGGTCGACAGGATGTTCTTGTTGTCCTTGAGCTTGATCACGCCAGCCTTGTCCAGCAGCAGCAAGGCGCGGCCGCCGTTGGTGGCGTCGTTGGGGATGACCACGGTGGCGCCGGAGGACAGCTCGTCCAGTTTCTTGATCTTGGTCGAATACACGCCCAGTGGCTCGATGTGCACGCCGGCCACGCTCACCAGGCTGGTGCCCTTGGCCTTGTTGAATTCATCCAGGTAAGGCTGGTGCTGGAAGAAGTTGGCGTCCAGGCGCTTTTCCGCCACCTGCACGTTCGGCTGGATGTAGTCGGTGAATTCCTTGACCTTCAGCTCTACGCCTTCTTTCGCCAGCTGTGGTTTGACGAAGTTGAGGATCTCGGCGTGCGGCACCGGGGTGGCGGCGACGGTAAGGGTATCGGCCTGGGCCGAGAAGGCCGCGACAGCGGCAGCGACAGCAAGCAGCTTCTTCATTGATCACTCCTTGTGAGGGCCGCGACGGCCCCCGAACGGGTCGGCCAGGCCGACCCCATTGGGGTTATTTACGGGAAAAATGCACGACCAGTTTGTCGCCCACGCTCTGCAGGACTTGAACCAGTACCAGCAGCAGTACCACGGTCACTACCATCACATCGGTCTGGAAACGCTGGTAACCGAAGCGGATAGCCAGGTCACCAAGGCCCCCGGCACCCACCACACCGGCCATGGCAGTGTAAGAAACCAGGGTGATGGCGGTTACCGTTATGGCCGCGAAGATGCCCGGACGGGCCTCCGGCAGCAGCGCACTGGTGATGATCTGGCGGGTGGTGGCGCCCATCGACTGGGTGGCTTCGATGATGCCGCGGTCCACTTCACGCAAGGCGGTTTCAACCAGGCGCGCAAAGAACGGCGTGGCACCCACCACCAGCGGCGGGATGGCGCCTGCAACGCCCAGCGAGGTACCGGTGATCAGCACGGTGAACGGGATCATCACGATCAGCAAAATGATGAATGGCAGCGAGCGCAGGATGTTGACCACCAGCGACAGCAGCGCATAGACGCCCTTCTGTTCGAACATCTGCTTTGGCCCGCAGAGGAACAGCAGCACGCCCAGTGGCAGGCCCAGCAGCACGGTGAAGAACAGCGAGCCGAACAGCATGATCATGGTATCGACGGTGGCCAGCCAGATTTCGGCCCAGTCGACGTTGGCAAAGAAATTCAGGGCGTCCATCAACGCAGTACCTCCATATGTACGTCAGCTGCCTTGAAGCGGGCGAACGCCGCTTCCATGTCTCCGCCGATCAGGGCGAGAGTGAGCTGGCCATAGGGGACATCCTTGATGCGGTCGATACGCCCGGCGAGGATGCTGTAGTCCACACCGGTTTCGCGGGCCACGGTGCCCAGCAGCGGCGCGTAGGTGGCGTCGCCCTGGAAGGTCAGGCGTACGATGCGGCCTGGCACGTGGGCAAAGTCGTCGCGCTGCTCGCCTTCGTCGACCTGCTCGTCTTCCTGGACGAAGCGCTTGGTGGTGGGGTGCTGCGGGTGCAGAAACACCTCAGCCACCGAGCCTTGCTCGACGATCTGACCGGCGTCCATCACTGCCACGCGGTCGCAGACACGGCGGATCACGTCCATCTCGTGAGTGATCAGCACGATGGTCAGCTTCAGTTCACGGTTGATCTCGGCCAGCAGTTGCAGGACCGAGGCCGTGGTTTGCGGGTCGAGGGCACTGGTGGCCTCGTCGCATAGCAGGATCTTCGGGTTGGTGGACAGGGCGCGGGCGATGCCGACGCGCTGCTTCTGGCCGCCGGACAGCTGCGCCGGGTACTTTTTGGCGTGGTCCGACAGGCCAACGCGAGCCAGTAGCTCGGTGACGCGCTTGTCGATTTCGCTGCGCGACAGCTCACCGGCCAGGGCCAGTGGCAGGGCGACGTTGTCGGCGACGGTCTTGGAGGCCAGCAGGTTGAAGTGCTGGAAAATCATCCCGACCTGCTGGCGGAAGCCGCGCAACTGGCTGGCATTGAACGCGGTGACGTCTTCGCCGTCGACGATGATCGTGCCGCCGGAAGGTTCTTCCAGGCGGTTGATCAGGCGCAGCATGGTGCTTTTGCCAGCGCCGGAATGGCCGATCAGGCCGAACACCTGGCCATCTTCGATGGTCAGGCTGGTCGGATTCAGTGCGGGGATTTCCCTACCGGCAACGCGGTAGGTTTTATGTACCTGTTGGAACTCGATCACGTAGCGAACCTTGTGGGGCGCATTGAAATTTGGGTCAGCGGTTAGCTGGGGTCGCGCATTTTAGCCTTTTCCCATAGCTGTTCTTAGCATTTATTTCGTCATGCACCAATCCATCGGGCATATCGCGACAACCGGTAATCCTGATTGAACGCTCGGCAACGCCCTCCAGTCACTACTTGGACAAGCCCTGAACGGGCACGCCTTAAGACTGATGAGGAGAGCCGATCATGCCCAGCAAGAAAACGGATGCGCCCAAGCACAGCGAGGCCGCCGGTACCCAGACCCCTGACAGGGCCAACACCAATGCCAAGCTGCAGAGCCTGGAGGCCGACCGCAGCGATGCGACCGGGCAGGCGCTGCGGACCAACCAAGGCGTGCGCATTGCTGACAACCAGAACTCCCTCAAGGCGGGTGATCGCGGACCTTCGCTGCTTGAAGACTTCATCATGCGCGAGAAAATCACCCACTTCGACCATGAGCGTATCCCCGAGCGCATCGTGCACGCCCGCGGTACCGGGGCACACGGGTTCTTCCAGAGCTATGGCAACCACGCCGAGCTGACCAAGGCCGGCTTCCTGCAAGATCCGGAAAAGATCACCCCGGTTTTTGTCCGCTTCTCGACGGTTCAGGGCCCACGCGGTTCGGGCGATACGGTGCGAGATGTGCGGGGCTTTGCTGTCAAGTTCTATACAGATGAAGGCAATTTCGACTTGGTCGGCAACAACATGCCGGTGTTCTTCATCCAGGATGCCATCAAGTTCCCCGACTTTGTCCACGCGGTGAAGCCAGAGCCCCACAACGAGATACCGACCGGCGGTTCGGCTCATGACACTTTCTGGGATTTCGTCTCGCTGGTGCCGGAGTCGGCTCATATGGTCATGTGGGCCATGTCTGACCGCGCCATCCCGCGCAGCCTTCGAATGATGGAAGGCTTTGGCGTGCATACCTTCCGCCTGATCAATGCCGAGGGCGTGGCCAGCTTCGTCAAGTTTCATTGGAAACCACGCCAGGGCGTGCATTCCCTGCTGTGGGACGAAGCCCAGAAACTGGCGGGCAAGGACACCGACTTCCAGCGCCGTGACCTATGGGAAGCCATCGAAACCGGTGACTACCCGGAATGGGAGCTGGGCGTGCAGATTGTGCCTGAGGCTGACGAACACAAATTCGACTTCGACCTGTTGGACCCGACCAAGATCATCCCGGAGGAACTGGTACCCGTCACGCCGCTGGGCAAGATGGTGCTCAACCGCAACCCGGACAATTTCTTTGCCGAGGTCGAACAGGTGGCGTTCTGCCCAGGCCATATCGTGCCAGGTATCGACTTTACCAACGACCCGCTGCTGCAGGGCCGGCTGTTCTCGTATACCGATACCCAGATCAGCCGCCTGGGTGGGCCGAACTTCCACCAGATCCCGATCAACCGGCCGGTAGCGCCGAACCATAACAACCAGCGTGATGCGCTGCACCAGCACGTCGTGCACAAGGGCCGGGCTTCCTATGAGCCCAACTCGATTGACGGCGGCTGGCCGAAGGAAACCCCGCCTGCGGCGCAAGACGGCGGCTTCGAGAGCTATCAGGAGCGTATCGATGCGCACAAGATTCGCCAGCGCAGTGAGTCGTTCGGCGATCACTTCTCGCAGGCTCGGCTGTTCTTCCAGAGCATGAGCCCGACCGAGCAACAGCACATCATCAAGGCTTACAGCTTCGAGTTGGGCAAAGTGGAGCGTGAACATATCCGCGCCCGGGAAGTGAATGAAATTCTCGCCAACATCGACCTGAAGCTGGCAGCGGCAGTTGCGGCCAACCTGGGCCTTCCTGCGCCGAAAGCGGGTACGGTGAAGGTGAAGGGTAGCCAGCTGGCGCAATCGCCTGCGTTGAGCCAGATGAACCACCCAGGTTCGGTGGGTATCAAGGGGCGCAAGATTGCTGTGCTGGTGGCAGATGGCGTGGACGCTGCCAGCGTGGACAAACTGGTCAAGGCCCTGGAAGCGCACAGTGCCCGGCCGATGCTTTTGGGGCCGACCTCGGCGCCGGTGAAGGCGGCGGATGGCAAGCAACTGCCGGTAGCGGCGTCGATGGAGGGGATGCCTTCGATCATGTTCGACGGGATTGTCGTGCCAGCGGGCAAGGCCTCTACGGATGCGCTGGCGGCTAGCGGATTGGCCAAGCACTTCGTGCTGGAGGGTTACAAGCACCTGAAGGCGCTGGTGCTGACCAAGGAATTGGCGAAAGCGTTGGGGCTCAAGGAGGACAAGGGGCTGTTGCTCGGGGATGAGCAGAAGGCAGTGGATGCCTTTGTCAAAGCGGTAGAAGGCCACCGGGTGTGGGAGCGGGAGGCGGCGGCTGAAGCTGTTCCTGCCTGATAACGCCGCTTCGCGGGTAAACCCGCTCCTGCATCGGCCGTGTAGGAGCGGGTTTACCCGCGAAGCTTTTACTGCTGATGCGGGACCAGCACCACCTGCGCCGGCAGCGAGCGCTGGATCTGATGCTTCTGCTTCAGCTCAAACCCACTGTCAATCTTGCGCACGCGCTTTTCCAGCAAAGTCTTCAGCCAAGGCGCATCCTCGGTGCGCGGTACCTGGAATACCACCTCACACTGGTAACTCACCACATCGGCGGCAATGTCGTCCAGTTGGCGGCGCAGCGCACGGCTGTCAGTGGTCTTCAAGGCCACCACGGTACTTGGCGCTGTCGGGTCGATGATGCGTGCCTCGGGCTTGGCCTCGGCGGCTTTCAGCGCCGCTTCAGCCTTTTCCAGCTCGGCCTTGCGGGCCTGGGTCACGGCATCCCCGCCGGTCACCGCTGGCGCCTGCGGCATCAGGGCCCGGGCACGGGCCAGCGCGGTAGCTGCCGCGTTCACATCGCCCTTCTGCAGGACGATCTGGCTACGTTGCAGGTAAGCTTCGGCCAGTTGGCGCTGGTATTGCTCCAGGCGTGCATCATCCGGCGACTGGGCCTGCAGTGCTGCAAGCTGGTCTTCGGCGGTAGCCAGCTCGTTGCTGGCGATGTTCTGTTGCAACTGCTGCCAGGCATCTGCTTGAGCAGGTGCGGTGGCCTGTTCGACCGGCGCATTGGAACAGGCAGCCAGGATCAGGGAAAACGCGGCAACAAGCAGATAACGGGAGGCGAACGGCTTCATTCCTGCGACTCTCTATTTGCGCAAAAAGCGAGCAAGTCTACACCCAGGTGCGCACGCTCGAAAATAGGCCTTACAGACCCTTTACGGGCCGAAGGTTGCAAGGCGTGCCTGCACACGCCTTGCTTTTCAGCGTTTTGGCAGGGCCAGGCTCAGCAAGAATAGCACTGCGGCGCAGACCACGATCGAGGGCCCGGCGGGGGTGTCTTTGAACCAGGACATGGCCAGGCCGCCGCACACCGCGGTGACACCCAGCAGGCTGGCACCCAGGGCCATCTGCTCTGGTGAGCGGGCGTGGCGCTGTGCCGCAGCGGCAGGAATGATCAGCAGTGAGGTAATCAGCAACACGCCAACGATTTTCATGGCAACCGCAATCACCACCGCGATCAGCAGCATCAGCGCCATGCGCAAGCCGGCCACGGGCAGGCCTTCAACCATGGCCAGTTCTTCGTGCACGGTAACCGCCAGCAGCGGCCGCCACAGCGCAGCGAGCAGCAGCAGGACCAGTGCACTGCCACCGAGGATCCAGGCCAGGTCGGTGGTGCTGATGGCCAGCAGATCGCCGAACAGGTAAGCCATCAGGTCGATGCGCACATCGTGCATGAAGCTCAGCACCACCAGGCCCAGCGACAAGGTGCTGGGGGCCAGGATACCCAGGAGGGTGTCTGAGGCCAGCGGCTGGCGTTGCTGCAATGTCACCAGCAGGATCGCCAGCAACAGGCAGCCCACGGTTACCGCCAGTGCCGGGCTGACATCCAGGGCAAAGCCCAAGGCCACACCGAGCAGCGCGGCGTGAGACAGGGTGTCGCCAAAATAGGCCATGCGCCGCCATACCACGAAAGAGCCCAGTGGGCCTGCAACCAGTGCCAGGGACAAGCCGGCAAGCAAGGCGTAGAGAAGAAAATCAGCCATGCTTGCAGTGCTCTCCGTGAACATGGGTGCCAGGGGCGACCACCGAGCCATGCAGGTCATGGCTGTGGTCGTGATGGTGGTGGTAGATGGCCAGGCTCGGTGCGGTCTTGCCGAACAGCTCGACGAACGCCGGGTCACCGCTGACTTGCTCAGGGTGGCCCGAGCAGCACACGTGGCGGTTCAGGCACACCACCTGGTCGGTGGCGCTCATTACCAGGTGCAGGTCGTGGGACACCATCAGCACGCCGCAGCCGTGGCGGTCGCGCAGGCGGGTGATGAGGTTGTAAAGCTCGGTCTGGCCGACCACGTCCACACCTTGTACCGGTTCGTCGAGCACCAGCAACTGGGGTTCGCGCAGCAAGGCGCGGGCCAGCAGCACGCGTTGCATTTCGCCGCCGGAAATAGTCTGGATCGGGCTGTCGATGACCTGCTCGGCGCCCACTTCCTGCAGCGCCGACAAGGCTGCCGCGCGGTCTACGCCGGGCACCAGGCGCAGGAAGCGCAGCACCGACAGCGGCAGTGTGGCATCAACTTGAATCTTCTGCGGCATGTAGCCAATGCGCAGCTTGGGCTTGCGCCATACCTTGCCGCGATGTGGCTTGAGCAGGCCAAGTACGGCGCGCACCAGGGTCGTCTTGCCCGCCCCGTTGGGGCCAATCAGGGTGACGATCTGGCCTGGGGCGACCGACAGGTCGATGCTGTCGAGCACCGCCTCGCCGCCAAAGGTGACGCCGACCTGATCCAGGCGAATCAGGGCGTCGCTCATGCCGCGCTCCGGCAGTTACCGCACAGGCCGACCACTTCCACGGTCTGGGTCTCGACCGTGAAACCCACGCCTTTGGCGCTGTTGATGATGGCCTCGCTGATGCTGCTCTGCTCGAGTTCGATGGCCACATGGCAAGCCCGGCAGATCAGGAACTGGCCTTGGTGCACGTGCTCGGGGTGGCTGCAGCCGATGAAGGCGTTCAGCGATGCGATGCGATGTACCAGGCCGTTTTCCAGCAGGAAGTCCAGCGCGCGGTACACCGTGGGCGGCGCGGCGCGGCGGCCGTCCTGCTCACTGAGCACAGCGAGGATGTCGTAGGCGCCCAGTGGCTTGTGGCTCTGCCACACCAGCTCCAGCACACGGCGGCGCAGGGCTGTCAGGCGCAGGCCCTGGCGGGTGCACAAGGTGTCGGCTTCAGCCAGTGCGCTGTGTACGCAATGGGAGTGGTCGTGAGGACGGTTGGCCAGCGGTGTGATGGACATGGGCAGCGACGGTTCTGGACAGAGACGTTATTATGTTACCTGTTTCTGAAGATTCGAGTATCCACCGTGTCCCGATTCCTGGCTCTGTTTGTCGCTTTCATCGCATTATCCGCGCAGGCCGACGTGCGTGTGCTCACCAGCATCAAGCCCCTGCAGCAGATTGCCGCTGCCGTGCAGGAGGGTGTTGGCAGCCCTGACGTGCTGCTGCCGCCCGGCGCTTCACCCCACCACTATGCGCTGCGTCCCTCCGACGTGCGGCGGGTAGGCGATGCCGACCTGCTGTACTGGATCGGCCCGGACATGGAGAACTTCCTTGCGCGTGTGCTGGGAAGCCGCAGCAAGGCCACAGTGGCTGTGCAGTCGTTGCCGGGCATGAAGCTGCGCCACTTTGGCGAGGACAGCCATTCCCATGAGGAAGCAGACCACGACGATCATGACCACGATCACCGCCCAGGCAGCCTGGATGCGCATTTGTGGCTATCGTCGGTCAATGCGCGAGTAATCGCGGCAAAAATGGCAGCTGACCTGGCCCAGGTCGACCCGGCCAATGCGGCTCGCTATCAGAGCAACCTGAAGGCCTTCGATGAACGCCTGGATGCGTTGGATGGGCGTATCAAGGCGCGCGTGACCGGTATTGCCGGCAAGCCGTACTTCGTCTTCCACGAAGCCTTCGACTATTTTGAAGCTGAATATGGCTTGAAGCACGCGGGCGTGTTCAGCGTGGCATCCGAGGTGCAGCCTGGGGCGCAACATGTGGCGGCCATGCGCAAGCGTCTTCAGGAAGTGGGCAAGACCTGCGTGTTCAGCGAGCCGCCACTGCGGCCGCGATTGGCCGAGACCCTGACTGCCGGGTTGCCGGTACGCCTTGCCGAGCTGGATGCCTTGGGTGGCACCGATCCGGTGGATGGCAAAGGGTATGAGCGCTTGCTGGAGAAGCTGGGCGGTGACCTGGCAGGCTGCCTGGAGCAGTTGTAAGCCTGTACCGGCCCCTTCGCGGGCACGCCCGCTCCCACAGGGATAAACTCAAACCTTGAGTTTGTCATTGTACCTGTGGGAGCGGGCGTGCCCGCGAAGAAGCAGACGCGGTCTACAGCGCGAACGGCAGGTGCAAAGCCACCTGCTGGCGCTGCGCCAGACGCACTTCGAACTCGCTCGGATCGTGGATCATCACATCCATCCCGGCGAACGACTCGGCCGCAATCAGGCGCGACAGCCAGAAACGCACGCAGCCTACCCGCAACATTTCCGGCCACAGCTCGGCTTCGGCTGCAGTGAACGGCCGTAGCGCCGCATAAGCTGCCAGCAGCGCCTGGGCGCGTGGTACATCCACCGCGCCCTGCTCATCCAGGCACCAGTCGTTCACGGTGATGGCGATGTCATACAGCATCGGCCCGGAGCAGGCATTGTAGAAGTCGATCACACCGGTCAGGTGGGTGCCTTCGAACATCACGTTGTCGCGGAACAGGTCGGCATGCAGGTTGGCCCGCGGCAAGGCCAGGATCTGCGCCTTGTGTGCGCTGATTTCATCCAGCGCTGGCTGCAGCAATGCGGCTTGCTCCGCAGTCAGGCGTGGCAGTAGCTCGGCACCCGAGGCCAGCATCCAGTCCAGGCCGCGGTCGGTGCGGCGCTCGATGATGTGCTCGCGGGTGGCCAGGTGAATGTGTGCCAGTAGTTCGCCGACCTGGGCGCAGTGCTGGTTGTTGGGTGCCTTGATGTGTTTGCCCGACAGCCTGGGCTGCAGCAATGCCGGCTTGCCGCACAGCTCGCGCAGGCCGTTGCCGTCGCGATCACGAATGGCATAGGGCACCGGCATGTCGGCACCGTGCAGGGTATCGAGCAGCTCGATGAAGAACGGCATGTCCTCGCTGGGCCCGCGCTCGATCAGCGTCAGGACGAACTCCCCCTGTTCGAGGCTGACGAAGAAATTGCTGTTCTCGGTACCGGCGGCAATGCCCTGGAAGTCGAGCAGACGGCCCAGCTCGTACGGCGCCAGAAAGGTTTCCAGCTCAGGCCGGGTCACGGGGGTGAAGACTGACATGATGAAAAATTGCCCATACGGGCACTTCCGCCGGGAAGTGCCGGGTTGATGTGAACGGTGCGCGTCAGCTTACCACTCGAAGATCTTCCAGGACGGAATCAGCATGTCCGGCTGGTCGGATCGAATGAAATTGGCATCAGTGCCATCAGCGCGTACCAGAAAATAAGGCTTGCCGTTTTTCGGCGTGATCTTGATCGCATACAGGAAGCCGTTCTGCCGGTATTCCTGGATGGTTTTATCGCCTTCCGTGCGAATGGTCACCTCGGGATCGGCCGAGGGGGCGTCGTCCGCCGCCAGGGTGACGACAGGCATGGTTGCCAACAGGCCGAGCAGTAACAGGCGATTGAGTGTGCGCATGATAACCTAGTCCCTTTGTCGTCAATGATTCTGGCTATTCTAGCGCCGGACCCGTCGAAAAGGTTGATTCTGCTCATGAGCCAAGCGCCCCTCGTCCTGGTGGACGGTTCCTCCTACCTTTATCGCGCCTTCCACGCGCTGCCACCGCTGACCACCTCCAAGGGCATGCCGACCGGCGCGGTGAAGGGTGTGCTGAACATGCTCAAGAGCCTGCGCAAGCAATATCCCGACAGCCTGTTTGCCGTGGTGTTCGACGCCAAGGGCGGCACTTTCCGCGATGCCATGTTCGCCGAGTACAAGGCTAACCGCCCCAGCATGCCGGATGACCTGCGGGTACAGATCGAGCCGCTGCACGCCAGCGTCAAGGCGTTGGGCTACCCGCTGCTGTGCGTGGAGGGTGTCGAGGCTGACGACGTGATCGGCACCTTGGCGCGCAGCAGCGCCGCCCTGGGTCGCCCGGTGATCATCTCGACCGGTGACAAGGACATGGCGCAGCTGGTGGACGGGCACATTACCTTGGTCAACACCATGACCGGAAGCGTGCTGGACGTGGCTGGCGTGCACGAGAAGTTCGGCGTCGGCCCGGAACACATCATCGACTTCCTGGCCCTGATGGGTGACAAGGTCGACAACATCCCGGGTGTGCCGGGCGTGGGCGAAAAAACGGCAGTGGGGCTGCTGACCGGCATCGGCGGCGGTCTCAGCGACCTTTACGCCAACCTGGACAAGGTGCCAACGCTGGCCATTCGCGGCGCCAAGACCTTGCCGGCCAAACTGGAGGAGCACCGCGACGCGGCATTCCTGTCCTACGAGCTGGCCACCATCAAGGTTGACGTGCCGCTGGATGTGGAGGTCGAGGCGCTGGTGTGCGGTGAACCTGACCGCGAGGCGTTGCTGGCGTTGTACACCGAGATGGAGTTCAAGAGCTGGGTCGCCGAAGTGCAGCGCGATGCGGCCAAGGCCGGTGATGATGTTGCCTCGGCCGTGGAGCCTGCGGCCAAGGTCGAGCCCAAATACGAAACCATTCTCGACCAGGCCCGTTTCGACGCCTGGCTGGAGAAGCTGCGCCAGGCACCGCTGTTCGCCTTCGACACCGAGACCACCGGCCTGGACGCCCAGCAGGCGCAGTTGGTCGGCCTGTCCTTCGCAGTCGAGCCGCATGAAGCGGCCTATGTGCCGCTGGCCCACGATTACGAAGGCGCGCCGACCCAGCTGGACCGCGAGGCCGTGCTGCTGGCGCTGAAGCCACTGCTGGAGGACCCGGCCAAGGCCAAGGTCGGGCAGAACGCCAAGTACGACATCAACATCCTCGCCAATGGCTCCCCAGCCATCGAGATGCGCGGCGTGGCCTACGACACCATGCTCGAATCGTACGTGCTTAACTCCACCGCCACCCGTCATGACATGGACAGCCTGGCGCAGAAGTACCTCGACCACACCACGATCGCCTTCGAGGACATCGCCGGCAAGGGTGCCAAGCAGCTTACCTTCAACCAGATCACCCTGGACAAGGCCGGCCCGTACGCCGCCGAAGACGCCGACATCACGCTGCGCCTGCACCATGCATTGCAGGCCCGCCTGGCACAGACGCCGAGCGTGCAACCGGTGCTGATGGATATCGAGATGCCGCTGGTGCCGGTGCTGGCCAGGATCGAGCGCCAGGGTGCGTTGGTCGATGCCGAGCTGTTGAAAGTACAGAGCGGTGAGCTGGGCGTGAAGATGGCTGAGCTGGAGCTGCGTGCCTACGAGCTCGCCGGTGAGACGTTCAACCTCGGCTCGCCCAAGCAGCTGGGCACGATCCTTTACGACAAGCTGGGCATGCCGGTGTTGAGCAAGACCGCCAAGGGCCAGCCATCCACCGCCGAAGCAGTGCTCGACGAACTGGCCTTGCAAGGCTACCCGCTGCCAGAGGTGCTGATGCAGTACCGCAGCCTGAGCAAGCTCAAGAGCACCTACACCGACAAGTTACCGGGGCAGATCAACCCGCGCACCGGGCGTATCCACACGTCCTACCAGCAGGCCGTGGCGGCCACCGGCCGGTTGTCGTCGAGCGACCCGAACTTGCAGAACATCCCGATCCGCACCGCTGAAGGGCGGCGTATCCGCCAGGCGTTCATCGCCAGTCCGGGCTACAAGCTTCTGGCGGCGGACTATTCACAGATCGAGCTGCGCATCATGGCCCACCTGGCCAAGGACGAAGGCTTGCTGCATGCCTTCCGCAATGACCTGGACGTGCACCGCGCCACAGCAGCCGAAGTGTTCGGTGTGGCCCTGGAAGACGTGACCACCGACCAGCGCCGCAGCGCCAAGGCCATCAACTTCGGCTTGATCTACGGCATGAGCGCCTTTGGCCTGGCCAAGCAGATCGGCGTCGACCGCAAGCAGTCACAGGACTACATCGACCGCTACTTTGCCCGCTACCCAGGCGTGCTGGCCTACATGGAGCGCACCCGCGCCCAGGCGGCCGAGCAAGGCTTTGTCGAAACCCTGTTTGGCCGCCGGCTGTACTTGCCAGACATCAATGCCAAGAACCCTGCCCTGCGCAAGGGCGCCGAGCGCACGGCGATCAACGCCCCGATGCAGGGTACTGCTGCCGACATCATCAAGCGGGCCATGGTCAAGGTAGATAACTGGTTGAGCGAGAGCGGGCTGGATGCCCGGGTGATCCTGCAGGTGCACGACGAACTGGTGCTTGAAGTACGCGAGGACCTGGTGCAGCAGGTGAAAGATGAAATTCGCCAGCACATGAGCCAGGCCGCGCAGCTGGATGTGCCGCTGCTTGTCGAAGCAGGCGTTGGTGCGAATTGGGACGAAGCTCACTGATTGAGCAGGTAAAACTGTGTAGGATCTGCGACGTAGTGACGCGGATCCGAGCACCGCTCAGTGCCGGGGGTGCTTAAGTTTCATGAAACTATCGCAAATAGTTTTATGGGCTTCGGAACTAAACCGGTGAAGCGGAACTCAGAGTAACTGAATGGCTGGTGAAGCCCTTCGATGCTCCTATGTTGTGTTAAGTGTTGGCAGATATCTGGACCCCGCCCTAGCGGTCCGGACTTGGACCCCGAACTTCCCCCTCCCCATACGAAGTCCGGGGTTTTTTTTGCCCGGAATTTGCCGGATGGCTTGTACTGAGCCCCCCGTAGGAGCGGGTTTACCCGCGAATGCAGCGGTGAATTCGACATCGCATTCGCGGGTAAACCCGCTCCTACAAGGGCCTGCGCCCAATCACCAAAGCGTGTCCAACCCCGATCAGGTGTAGGAGCGGGTTTACCCGCGAATACGGTAGAGGCGGCAACTGTGAACGGCGGGTGGAGAGCAGGCCCGGCCCTTTCGCGGGTAAACCCGGGTCAGGCGCAAACCACTAAACGACCGGCTTGTCTTCCAGTTCCATCCAGTCCGCCAGCACTCGGTAGGCGTCTTCCACGCCCAGGCGCTTGGGTGCCGAGAACAGCTGGATGGTCACGCCATCCCCCCAGCCCTTGCGGATTTCCGACTGCACTTTCAGCAATGTGTTCTTGCCCGCGCCGTGGGTCAGCTTGTCGGCCTTGGTCAGCAGGATGTGCATCGGCATGCTGCTGGCCTTGGCCCAGTCGAGCATCATCTTGTCGAAGTCGGTCATCGGGTGACGCACGTCCATCATCAGGATCACGCCACGCAGGCACTCACGGCTGCCCAGGTAGGCTTCCAGGTGTTTCTGCCAGTGCTGCTTGAGCGGAATCGGGACTTTTGCATAACCATAGCCCGGCAGGTCGACCAAACGCCGTTCATCGTCCAGACTGAAGAAATTCAACAGCTGGGTGCGCCCGGGAGTCTTCGAGGTACGCGCCAGGCTGGCATGGGTCAGGGTATTGAGGGCGCTGGATTTGCCGGCGTTGGAACGGCCGGCAAAAGCCACCTCGTAACCCTGGTCGTCCGGGCATTGTTCGACCTTGGCTGCGCTGAGGGCGAATTTGGCTTTCTGGCAGAGGCCGAGGATGGGGTTCTTGACTTGCATGGGATATCCGATGTGGGTGTTGCCTGACTTTGTAGAGCCAAGCCTGGCAAGCGGTGTCGTTTCCGTTTGGATGGCGGAAGTATATAATGCCCCAGTTTTTGTGTGCTCATTCTCCCAGCGAAGGAGAACGGGCATGGGGTGTCGAACAATAGCTCGCGCAACAGAACGCAGCGCGGCCCCCAACCCTGAAGGTCGTTCCGCATGGCGAAATGGCTGCTTGCTGTCGGTATGTTCCTGCCGTTTTTCAGCGCACAGGCTACACAGGATCCCGAGGTGTTGTACAACCGCACGTGTGCGGCCTGTCACACCGGGCAGTTGCCACAGGCACCCAGACGGGGTGACCGGGCAGCATGGGAGCCAAGGCTGGCGCAAGGCATGGATGTACTGGTGAAGCACGTGACCCAGGGTTTCAAGGCTATGCCGCCGCGTGGATTGTGCATGGACTGCAGTGCCGAGGACTACCGTTTGGTCATCCTTTGGATGAGCGGCAGTCCCGATACATAACATTTCACCCTTAGCCGTGTTGGATTAGCTGATGAACAAACTAGTCGTGAGTCTGCTGTTGACCTTGGGTGTCGCTGGTGCGGCCACTGCTGCGCAACCTATCAAAGGCGATGCCGCCGCTGGCCAGGCCAAGACCGCCGTGTGTGGCGCCTGCCACAACCCCGACGGCAACAGCCTGGCACCGAACTTCCCGAAACTGGCCGGCCAAGGCCAGCGCTATCTCGAAAAACAACTTCACGATATCAAGTCGGGCAAGCGTACCGTGCTGGAAATGACCGGCATGCTGGCCGCATTCAGCGACCAGGATCTGGCCGATATCGCCGCCTACTTCTCCAGCCAGAAAGGCAGCGTGGGTGCCGCCGATCCCAAGCTGGTCGAGCGCGGCCGCGCGTTGTTCAATGGCGGCGACCTGGAAAAGGGCATGCCGGCCTGCACTGGCTGCCACTCGCCCAACGGCGCGGGTATCGCCCTGGCCGGCTTCCCGCACCTGGGCGGGCAGCACTCGCAGTACGTGGCCAAGCAGCTCACTGACTTCCGCGAAGGCAACCGCACCAACGATGGCGATGCCATGACCATGCGCACCATCGCTGGCAAGCTGAGCAACCGTGACATCGAAGCGTTGGCCAGCTACATCCAGGGCCTGCATTAACTTTCGGTTAATGTTGTAGGTCAATGATGAAAGGGCGGCCGGGCTGCCCTTTTTTCCGTCCGCAGCCGTTACACTACAGAACTCGAGCCCTTCCCGGCCTGTCTCAGTGCAGGTCGCGTCGTGGCGACCCATGACTGCTCAGGAGTAAAGCATGCGTAAACTGATTCTCAGCGCTGCGCTGGTCGCCGCCAGCGTATTCGGTATGACTGCCGTTCAGGCTGCCGAGCCTGTCGCCGGCAAGGAATACATCGAGCTGAGCAACCCTGTTCCGGTTTCCGTGCCTGGCAAGATCGAAGTCGTCGAGCTGTTCTGGTACGGCTGCCCACACTGCTACCATTTCGAGCCGACCATCAACCCTTGGGCTGAAAAGCTGCCGAAGGACGTCAACTTCAAGCGCGTACCGGCCATGTTCGGTGGCCCGTGGGATGCACACGGCCAGATGTTCCTGACCCTCGAAGCCATGGGCGTCGAGCACAAGGTTCATGCCGCGGTGTTCGATGCCATCCAGAACCAGCACAAGCGCCTGACCGACAAGAACGAGATGGCCGACTTCCTCGCCACTCAAGGTGTGGACAAGGACAAGTTCCTCGCCACCTTCGACTCGTTCGCCATCAAGGGCCAGGTCAAACAGGCCAAGGAATTGGCGAAGAAGTATGAGATCACCGGCGTACCGAGCCTGGTCGTCAACGGCAAGTACCGCTTCGACCTGGGGACTGCTGGCGGACCGGAAGGCGTGCTGAATGTCGCCGACCAGCTGATCGACAAGGAGCGCGCTGCCAAGTAGGCGGCGTCACCCATGCCCCGCTTCAGAGCTACGCGTGGCATTGGCCTGCACGAGCCGCAGGTCAACGAGCATCACCTGCAGGCCCCGGGCCTGCCCGAGGATGGCCGTCTGCGGCTGCTCAGTTTCAACATCCAGGTGGGCATCAGCACCGAGCGCTACCGCCATTACCTGACGCGTAGCTGGCAGCACCTGCTGCCGCATAACGGGCGTGCCGGTAACCTGCAGAAGATCGGCAGGCTGCTGGGCGACTTCGACCTGGTGGCCCTGCAGGAAGCCGATGGTGGCAGCCTGCGCTCGGGCTACGTCAACCAGGTCGAACACCTGGCCCACTTGGGGGCCTTCCCCTACTGGTACCAGCAGCTCAACCGCAACCTTGGGCGTTTTGCCCAGCACAGCAACGGTGTGCTCAGCCGCCTGAAGCCGCAACTGCTCGAAGACCATCCGTTGCCTGGCCCGGCCGGGCGTGGTGCGATTCTGGTGCGGTTTGGCGAAGGCGAAGATGCGCTGATAGTGGTGATGATGCACCTGGCATTGGGGGCCAAGACCCGGGCCCTGCAGCTGGGTTATATCCGCGAGCTGATAGGCGGTTACCGTCACCAGGTGCTGATGGGTGACATGAACACCCATGCCACTGACCTGCTGGAGCATTCGCCGCTGCGCGATTTGGGCCTGGTCGCCCCACAAGTCGAGGCCACCTTCCCCAGCTGGCGACCGCAGCGTTGCCTCGATCATATTCTGCTCAGTTCAAGCCTCACGCTGGAGCGTGTCGAGGTGCTGGCGCAGCCAATTTCGGACCACCTTCCCGTTGCTGTCGAGATTCGATTGCCTGATGCATTGACTGTGGATACGCTGCCGGTTTTGAGCTAATTGCCATCACCGTTTGCGGACCCGGGCATGACTGAAGACGCTGAGCGCTGGAAAGAAAAATACCTTAAAAGCATCGAGCAGCAAGAAAAGCTCGAGCGCCGTTGGGATGCCCGTCTTGACCTGCTGCGCCGAGGCCTGGTGCGCAGCACCCTGGCTGCTGAAGGCAGTGACAAGGTGGTAGACGAGTGCATGAAGGAAATGCGCGATGTCATTCGCAGCGACAATATGGACGCCGGCCTCGCTGGCTTGATTCCGCGCCTTGAGAAAGCGGTACTGGATTCCGAACAGCGTCGCGAAACCCGCATGAACCAGGTCAGCGATGCGCTGACCGCACTGGTTGGCCAACTGCAAGGCCTGCCCCTGCCCAGCGATATCTCGCGGCCATTGAAAAAACTGGCGAAGAAGCTCGAGGGCGGGGTTGCCCAGTCACGCGAGCTGCCGCCGCTGTTGGGCGAGTTGAGCGGCTTGCAGGGGCGCGCGCTGTCGGCCCTTGGCAAGCCGAGTGAAGAAGCCCGACCCGGTTTTCTGCAGCGGTTGTTTGGAAGCCGCGAGGAAGATGCACAGGCAGGAGCAGAGCTTGCGCCGGTAGCGTTACCTGCTGCCGAGGTTGTACCCCAGGCAGCCGGCAGTGCCGAGCCCTCGCGGCACGATGACGTCGATGCGCTACAACCGTTGCCGGCTCCTGCTGCTCCGACTGCCGAGGTGGCCGAAGCGCCCGAGCTTGAGCTGGAGGCATTTGGCCCGGCGCTGATCGAAACGGCCGAAATGCCGCCAGCCCCGTTGCCAAGGGACAAGGCGCCATTGCCGGAAGCTGAAGTTTCCGCCAGCGAGCCGTTGGCTGAGGCAGAACCCTTACAAGCCCTTGAAGAAACCTTTGGTGAAGACGGCCCCTATGCCCTGCCCTACGCAGTGGAGCCGCCTTACAGCCAGGTTGCCGCGCACATCGAGCAGACCCTGATCGGTCTGCTCGATGACCTCAGCCTGCCCGAGCGACACAAGGCTCAGGCGCAGGAAATGCGCGAGCGGGTTGCTCGCGGCTTGAACTGGTACGAACTGATCCCGGTGCTGGATGACTTGGCAGTACTCATGCTGGCGATCACCGACAGCGGTCAGCACGAATTCGAAACCTACCTGCAGCAGCTCAATGAACGCCTGGAAGGTTTCCAGAGCCACCTGCACGAGGCCAGCGCCGGCCACGCGGACAACAGCACCGCTGCCCGCGAGCTGGATAGCCAACTGCGTGAGCACGTCGACGGCCTGCAGAGCAGCGTGCAAGGTGCCGCCGATGTAGACAGCCTCAAGCACATTCTGGAAAACCGCCTGGAAGGCTTGCTGGTGACGATGGACGAGCACAAGCACGAGCGTGATCGCCGCGAGCAGGAACTGGCCGGTCGCCTGCAAGGCTTGTCGGAGCGGGTGGCGAGCATGGAGCATGAGGCGCTTGGCTATCGCGAGCATCTGGAAGAACAGCGCCAGAAAGCCCTGCTGGACCCGCTCACCGGCCTGCCCAACCGTGCGGCCTGGAGCGAGCGAGTCGAACGCGAAATGCTTGACTGGCAGGAAAACGGCGGCCATCTGGCGATGGCGATTCTTGACCTGGACCATTTCAAACGCATCAACGACAACTATGGTCATCTGGCTGGGGACAAGGTCCTCAAGATCGTGGCCGACCAGTTGCGCAAGCGTCTGCGGGGCCGGGATTTCATCGCCCGTTTTGGCGGCGAGGAATTCGTCTTGCTGCTGCCGCAGACTACGCCCGCAGTCGCTGCGCAAGTGGCCGAGGTGTTGCGTGCCACAGTCGAAGCCTGCCCATTCCACTTCAAGGGAGAACGGGTGGTGATCACCACCTCCATCGGCCTGGGTGCATTCCGTTCTGGCGAACGCAGCGACCAGGTGCTCAAACGGGCCGATGCAGCGCTGTACCGGGCAAAGGAGCTGGGGCGTAATCGCGTCGAGCATGGTTAGCCAGCCGCTGTCCGGCAGGCACAGCGCAGGTGAGCACGTTATACTGTAGCGCTCATACGCTGAGGCCACTGACGTGCTTTCCACGCTTAAAAAAACCCTGATTTCCTTTTTGCTGTTGTCTGTCGCCGGTTGCTCGACGGGCCTGCGCATCGACCGCAGTCACCCTTCGGCCAATCAGGACAACCGCATCCAGTTCGTTGTCCTGCATTACACCAATGCTTCGCTGGAGCGCTCCCTGGCGCTGCTTACCCATGGTGAAGTCAGCAGCCATTACCTGATCGGCGATGGCCCGGCTACGGTGTATCAGCTGGTAGATGAAAACCGTCGCGCCTGGCATGCCGGTGAGAGCCAGTGGCAGGGGCGTACCTGGCTGAACTCCTCGTCCATTGGTATCGAGATCGTCAACCCAGGCTTCACCGACACCCCGAACGGCCGGGTCTGGCACCCTTACAGCGAGGCGCAGATCCAGTCGCTGATCGCGCTGCTCAAGGACATTGTCAAACGCAACAACATCGAACCACGCCATATCATCGGCCACAGTGACATCGCCCCGCTGCGCAAGCTGGACCCGGGGCCATTGTTCCCGTGGAAGCGCCTGGCCGACGCCGGGCTGGGTATCTGGCCGGATGCCAACGCCGTGGCACGGCAGCAAGCCTACTTCAGCGTCAACCCGCCAAGCGTTGGCTGGTACCAGCAGGAGCTGGCACGGTTTGGCTATCAGATCGAGCAGACCGGCGTGCTGGATGTCGCCACACGTCATGTGATCGCCGCCTTCCAGATGCGCTTCCGCCCGCAGCGCTTCGACGGTATGCCGGATGCGCAGACAGCAGCGATGCTGCAGGTACTTAACCGCATGCGTTGAGTCACGGCGGGCGGGGTCCTTGTTGCAAGCCTTGCGCTGCGAATAGGCGAGTTGGGTCGACGCAGTTGTATCGACTTAACGGTCTCATCGCAGCCACAAGGTTGTTTCTACAAAGCGCGTGGGTGGATTGCAGCGAAGCGCCAAACGGTGAGGGTGATTATTGATTCCGTTGCTATACCTTGGTTATCAACTGGATGCCTTCGATGTCAGCCTTCATCGCCTTGCTGCGCCAAATTTTTTACCGTCCCTGGATGCTGGCCACTTTGGCAGCGCTGGCCAGCGCCGCGGTGTTGCTCTCTGCCAGCATCGGCATTGCCTTGCAACAAATGAAGCAAAGCGAAAGCGAACAGATGAATGCCCAGGGCGAGCGTTTTCTGGAACGGCTCGAACAGGTGTTCGGCCAATTGCGCGAAGGGGTCGACCTGCTGCAGGCCCAACCCTTGCGCGGCTGCAGCCCGGCAATGCTGGCAGCCTTGCAGCAGGTTGGCCTGAACTCGCGGTTCATCTATGAAGCGGCTTATGTAGATGGCAATGTTGCCTGCTCCAACCGCGGTGATGAGCGAGCGTTCGTTCCCTTGCGGGCGCCAGATATCCAGGGGCCAACGTACAGCTACTGGCTTAACACCACCACCGAGCCGAACGAGAACCTGGCAGCACTGATGCTGGGCCGGGGCAAGTTTCTGGTTTCCACCTCCCGTGGGCATTTGACCGATGTGGTGGACCTGCCCCCAGGTGGCAGCCTGGTGGTGGTGCTGGACAACGGCGCCCGGGCCATTCCGGTGCTTGGCCCGCCACAGGTATGGCCACCACCCTCGGCCTGGTCGACCAGCCACAAGTCGCTGCTGGAACTCAGTGATCGGCTGATCTACCGAATGCCGACCAAGTCGCCGGATTACCAGTTGGTGCTGATTGCCCCGAGGGCCAGTCTGCCGTTGAAGATGAACGGCATGCTCTGGTTGCTGTTCCCCGGTAGCGTGCTGGCGGCCTGCTGCATCGGTTGGTTGGTTCTGCAGTTGATTCTGCAACGACGGTCGATGAGTTCAGAGTTACAGAATGCCTTGCGTCGTGGAGAGCTGCAGGTGCTCTACCAGCCAATCATCGAGCTCGACAGCCGGCGCTGTGTGGGCGCCGAGGCCTTGGTGCGCTGGCGCCGCCCGGACGGCACCCTGACCAGCCCGGACCTTTTCATTCCGCTGGCGGAGAATACCGGGCAGATTCGCCAGATCACCGACTTTGTCCTGCAGCGTGTGCTTGAACAGCTAGGACAGCTACTGCGCTCGCACCCCAAGCTATACATATCGATAAACCTGGCGGCCTGCGATGTGATGGTGCCACGTATTGGCCGGGTGGCGGCGCGCTTGCTGGCCTTGCATCGAGTGGCGCCCAGCCAGATTGCCTTCGAGGTGACCGAGCGCGGCCTGATCGACGTGGTGGTCGCCCGTGACAATCTGCAGGCGCTACGCGCCGTGGGGCACCAGGTGCTGATCGACGACTTTGGTACCGGTTATTGCAGCCTGGCCTACCTGCAAACCCTGCCGGTGGACTGCCTGAAGATCGACAAGGCATTCATCGACGCTCTGGGCCACGATGCCGCCAGTAGCGGCGTGGCCCCGCATATCATCCGCATGGCCCATGACTTGCACCTGCGGGTAATTGCCGAAGGAATCGAGTTCGAGGACCAGGCGGTGCTGCTGAACAGCGAGGGGGTCAATTATGGCCAGGGCTGGTTGTTTGCCCGGCCGCTGAACGCCCGGCAGTTTGCCGAGTTGGTGACTCGTGGGCACCTGCCGCGGCGGGTGTAGGCGCGTTGAAGCAATCAGACCGGTAACGCCATGTAGAACTGGGTCCCCTGCCCCGGCCGCGAAAACACGCCCATGCGCCCTCCGTGCAGCTGCACAATTTCCTTGCACAGCGCGAGCCCCAGCCCAGCGCCGCCTTTCTTGCGACCTACCTGCACGAAAGGCTCGAAGATGCGCGCTTGTTGCCCATAGGAAATGCCCTCTCCGTTGTCCTCGACGCTGATGATCACCCGTTCTGCATGCCGTCTGGCATGCAGGCGGATGCGCCCGCCGTTGGCGGTATGGCGGATGGCGTTGTGCAGCAGGTTGTCCAGCACCCGGTCCAACTGGGCGACGTCGGCCTGGATGCGCGGTAGCGGCGGGTCCAGTTCCTTGATCAACTCGATCTGCTTGTGCGCGGCCTGTTCGGCAAAGCGCGATTGCGCGTGGTCCAGCAGGTCGTCGATGGCACAGGGGGCCAGCTCGAGCTTTTGCAAACCGCTCTGATAACGGGAGAAGTTGAGCAGGTCGTTGATCAGTTGGGTTAGACGCTGCATTTCTTCGCCGATGGTTTCCAGCAGGTCGTTCTCGCGGGCTTCGGGCGGGAACTTGATCCGCTCGCGCAGCAGGCCAAAGGCCATGTGCATGCCGGTCACCGGGGTACGCAGTTCGTGGGAGGCGCGCAGCACGAATTCGCTGCGTACCCGCTCGAAGGCCCTTTGCTCGGTCACATCGTGCAGCACCATCACCGCGCCGAGGATTGGCCCCTGCGGGTGGCTGACCGGGGTCAGGCTGTAGGTGAGCAGACGTGATTCTTCATCGACCTCCATGTTCAGGTCGTCCGGTGGGCGGTCGAGGCTGCCCCCGCGCAGAACCTGGCGCAGTTGTTGCTCAAGCTCGGGTCGCTGCAGGGCTTCGACCAGGCTGCTGCCCACGCGGCTGTCGTTCCAGCCCAGCTGGCGCTGCGCCACCGGGTTGAGGTGCTCGAGGCGGCCCTGGCGGTCGATGATCAGCAGGCCGTCGTCGATGCTGTCGAGTACCGCCTGTAAACGCTGCTGGCCGGCCAGCAGCTCGTCGACGTTGGTGGCCTGGTGCTTGCGCAAGGCATCGGCCATCAGCCCAAAACGGCGGGTCAGCTGGTTGAGCTCGGCGGCCTGGGCGACCGGCAAGGTCACATCGAAATTGCCCTTGCCCAACTGGTCGGCCGCCTTGGCCAAGGCTTCGATCGGCTGGCCGAAACGCCGGGCGATGTTGTGCGCGGTGATAAAGCCCAGTATCAACACCACCAACCCCATCAGGCCGAGTACACCACTGACCAGCAATGCGCGGTCACGGGTGCGTTCCTCGCTACGGGTAATCAGGTCCAATGCCTGCTTGTGGGAATCGATGAGGTCGGTGCGCACCTGATTGAACGCGGCCCCAAGCGGCTGATCGACACCCATGCTGCGAGCGGGTGTGGCGCTGTCGCGATAGGTCTGGAGGAAGGCCTGGTAATTGCTGCTCGCCTTGCTGAAACCGGTGCGCTCACCGCCTTGTTCCAGCCCTTGGTTGAGCAGGTCCTGGAAGTTGTCCTGCAGCAGCCGCAGGCTTTCTGGGGCGGTGTCTTCATCGAGAATCAGAATCATCTGTTCGCCCAGGTTCTGGCGCAACTTCAGCCCCACTTCCAGGGCATGGGTGGTGTCGCGCACCAGTCGCTGTTGCACTGTAGCCATCTGCAGCATGCTGACCAGACCCAGCAGCAGCCCTAGCAACGCCACGGTGACGAGCGTCGAGATGCTGAGGAAAAGCCGCGTACGCAGCTTCATGGGCGGCCATTTCATAGGTTGTACTGCTTGCGCTTGCGGTACAGGGTAGAAGCATCGATGCCCAAGGTCTTGGCTGCTTGGTCGAGGGTATCGCTGGCGGCCAGTACGGCACCGATATGGGCACGCTCCAGCTCATCCAGGCTAAGTGCGGCACCTACGCGCGGGGCACTGCCGGCGGGTTGTTCACCCATGCCCAGGTGGCTGATCTCCACGCGTTCCTGCGGGCAGATGATGCTGGCCCGTTCCACTACGTTGCGCAGTTCGCGAATGTTGCCAGGCCAGCGGTAGTTGAGCAGGGCGGTTCGCGCCTCGTCACTGAAACCGCGGGCGGGCCGGGAGTATTCCTTGACGAAACGGGCGAGGAAGCGGTCGGCCAGGATGAGGATGTCTTCACTGCGCTCGCGCAGCGGGGGCAGGTGCAGGGTAATCACGTTCAAGCGATACAGCAGGTCTTCGCGAAAGCGGCTTTCGCGCACCATCTCTTCAAGGTTGAGGTTGGTGGCAGCCAGGATACGTACATCGGCACGCCGGGTAACCGGGTCGCCGACGCGTTCGTATTCCTTGTCCTGGATGAAACGCAACAGTTTGGGCTGCAAGGTCAGCGGGAAATCGCCGATCTCGTCGAGGAATAGCGTGCCCCCGTCAGCCTGGCTGACCCGCCCGAGGGTGCTTTCGCTGGCGCCGGTGAAGGCGCCGCGGGTATGGCCGAATAGCTCGCTTTCCATCAGCTCGGCGTTAAGCGACGGGCAGTTGATGGTCACGCAGGCTTTGCGTGCACGCTTGCTCCAACCATGGATGGCCCGTGCCAGCTCGCCCTTGCCGGTACCCGATTCGCCAAGGATGAGGATGTTGGCGTCAGTGATGGCGACTTGGCGGGCGGTTTCAAGCACCGCCATCATGGCCGGGCTATGGGAGTCGAGGCCGTCCTTGGGTTTGCGTATTTCACCTTCCAGCGCTTCCAGGCGTGCAGAAAGCTGGCGCACCTCCAGTTGCTTGGCAGTGGCCAGGCGCAACTGGTCGGGGCTGCATGGCTTGACCAAGTAGTCGGCAGCGCCGGCCTGGATGGCATCTACTGCGGTGTCGATCGCCGAGTGCGCGGTGACGATCACCACCCGCATCCACGGGGCCTGGATACGCATCTGTGCCAGCACGTCGAGGCCGTTGTCTTCCCCCAGGCGCAAATCGAGGAAGCATAGGTCGAACACCTGGCGCTGCAGCAGGGTTTCTGCCTGGGCGGCGCTGTTGGCCGTGGCCACGCTGTAGCCCTCGTCTTCCAGGCAGTAACGGAACGTGCGCAGGATCGCGGACTCGTCATCCACCAGCAGAATTCGGCCTTGGTTGTCCTGGGCTGATTCCATTTCCTGTGCTCCTTAGGGAAAGATCTTTATTTAGTGTGGGAAAAATCGGGCAAGTTGCATGGTCAATTCTGAAGGATTCTGTCCTTTGCATGCTAGCCAGTGGCCAAACGATGTCTACAAGCCGTGATTCTTCAATGATTTGCTTAGAGACACGCGCTGGCACATTGGTTGCGATGATTTTCAGATTTTGCCCACGAAGGAGGCGCTTTCATGCCCTTTTCCCTGCGTACAGCCGTTTTGGCCGCCACGCTGCTGCCAATCCTTACCCCCGCATTCGCCGACCCTGTGCAGGACGCGCGCCTGGAAGGCGCCCTGCAAACCGCCTTGTCACTGAACCGCATGCTTGATTCATTTCGCATCAAGGTTGAAGTGGACGGCAAGCAGGCGCGGCTTTCCGGTGAGGTGGAGAACGAGGTCGAGCGGCAGCTGGCCGAGGACGTGGCCCGTGCTACCCGGGGCATCGAACAGGTAGAGAACCTGCTGCAACTCAATGCCCAACTGGTGGAGCGTCCGCAGGAGCTGCGTGCCTACGCCCAGCGCCTGGAGGACGTGACCCTGGCGGCGGTGATCCGTGCTCGGCTGTTGTGGAGCCGTACCACCGAAAAGGCACCTATAGAGGTACAGAGCAGCGAGGGTGTGGTGACGTTGCGTGGCAAGGTCGACAGTGCCGAAGCCAAGGAGCTGGCGGGCGTGGTAGCGCGTACCACCGACGGCGTGTACCTGGTCAACAACCTGGTCAGCCTCGATACCGCCGCCATGGCCAAGGCGCGGGAAACACCGGCGGGCGCGCCAATCGGGCCGCAACCAAGCGACAGCTGGATCGTCGACAAGATCCAAAGTAGCTATCGCTTCAGCCGCAACCTCGATGGCCTGAACCTGAAGGTGGCCAGCGAAGCAGGCATGGTGCGGCTCTCGGGCGAGGTGGTCAGCGCGGAGCAGAAAACCATCGCCGTGGAGATCGCCCGGCAGATCATCGGCGTACGGGGCGTGGATGCTGACCTGCTGAAAGTCGCGACCAAGGTGGAAGGCTGATCGTGCAATTCGCACGACCACACAGGCGTCATCGTGCAGGATACGTCCTCACGGTGTTTTTTAATAATCACTAACTAGTTGATTTATAAGGATTTTATTTAAATCAAAAGGCTGGCATGCAGGCTGCAATTACCTGTTCAGGTTTGAACAAAAAATACAGCAGGAGGAGCCAGCATGAACCGCCAATCCGTCAACCGCTCGCAGAGCGCTGCACTGCCTTTGCGCCAGATGCTGACACTCGGCATGGCGATGCTGCTGACCTTGGCCGCTGGCCTCTTCTATTACAGCTTGCAGACGGCGCGTCTGGCTGAGCAGGTGGCGGCTCAGACTGCCCTGTTGACGCAAATTCAGGCAACTCGTGCCAACACCTTGGTCAAGGCCGCTGACTGGCAACCAGCTGGCCAGGCCATTGCCTCACCGGCCACTGTGGAAAAAGTTGTTCCCCAGGAACGCTGGGTTTTCTGACCAGGCGGCCGGATCGATTCCGCAAAAAGAAAGGAGAACTACCATGCTGAGTTGGGCTATCACTTTCCTCATCATCGCCATTGTCGCCGCCGTATTGGGCTTCGGTGGTATCGCGGGCGCTGCTACAGGTATCGCCAAGATCCTGTTCATTGTCTTCCTGGTGTTGTTTGTAGCCTCCTTCTTCTTTGGACGCGGACGAGGTTGAAGATGAGCAGGAAGCTTCGTTCAGCCGTGGTCGCCGCCCTGTTGCTGGGCGGCAGCGCGGCGGCCATGGCGGCCAATGACGGCCAGGTTCGGGTCGACCAACTGCTCGGCTCGGACCCGGAGTACCGGGAAACCTGGCAGGACACCCTCGAAGGCGAGGAACGCCTGCCCGATTGGGTGGTCAATCTGACCGGCAGTTCTCAGCAGCAGATGTCTGCCGTTACTGAGGACGGCGACAAGTACCTAGTCGGCCCGCTGTGCGAAAAACAGGACAATTGCACCTACAAGCGGCTGATCGTGGCGTTCAGCTGGGACAAGGATGATGCCTACGGGATGCTCGTCGAGGTGCCCGAAGGTTTGCCGAGCGACAAGTCGCCCACCCGTCATGCGCAGTACCGCTGGCTGGGCGAACCTGACGACGGCATGAAGGCAATGCTGCAGGAGCAGCTCAAGCGTGACCCGAACTGGTACTGAGCATTGTTGCCGGTACGGATGAAAGGTCACTCACTGTCACGTAATAGAAGCTGAAGCTTTCTATAGTTCAGCCTTCTATGATGCGCCGCCCCGAGGAGGGGTAGCACATGACCAAGGGGTCGGGCTGCTCTGATTGTTACAGGACCGGAGTGGCCTAGGGGTACAGGGAGTGCCTCCAGTAATGGGCCGGGTCAGGAAAGGCGGAATCGGAAGTCTCAGGTCGGCGGTGTCACAGGGATACCTTGCCAGACCTGACTTCCGAGGAGCCATGTAGGAAACGTCGCCTCCCTTGCGCGTTTTTTCCCCTGGGACACATTTTGTCTCGACCGTACATCAATTTTTTTTCGACCTTCCTAGTGCTGCTACAAGTGGCATTTCCGCCATTCGGATTGTCGAACAGGCCATCTTTCGTGTTCTATCTGTCCCGCCAAATCTGCCGAAATATGGCGGTTTGGTCTTGTTCGGGATTCCGAATGTTATAAATCAAGCACTTGCGAAGCTGCCGGCTAGGTCGAAAACAGTATGCATAAACGGCATGGGCTATGCGTTTCAGGCATTAGCTTTCGCCCCTTGCCGTCGCAATAGTTGCCGCCTTTTTCGCTGGCCAGAGCGCCCTGTCGCTCGCCTGCGGTGTCCTTACATGACGTCGCCTGACGGAAGCCTTTATTGCCCGTGACCTTGCCCATGGCTCTGTTACGCGTGTTTCCGCCAGGTGCCATGACCACTAAAACAAAGGGTAAAGACATGAAGAAGGCAAAACTGAGCCTCGCCTGGCAGATCGTCATCGGTCTGGTCCTGGGTGTTGCAATCGGCGCGCTACTGAATCATTTCAGTGCAGAAAAGGCATGGTGGATCAGCAACGTCCTTCAGCCCGCTGGTGACATCTTCATCCGCCTGATCAAGATGATCGTCGTCCCGATCGTGATTTCGTCGCTGATCGTGGGCATCGCCGGTGTTGGCGACGCGAAGAAACTGGGCAGTATCGGCCTGAAGACCATCATCTACTTCGAAGTGGTGACCACGATCGCCATCGTCGTAGGCCTGGTGCTGGCCAACCTGTTCCATCCGGGTGCCGGCATCGACATGAGCACCCTGGGCACTGTGGATATCTCCAAGTACCAGGCGACAGCGGCCGAAGTGCAACATGAGCACGCGTTCATCGAAACCCTGCTCAACCTGATTCCGTCGAACATCTTCGCAGCGCTGATGCGTGGCGAAATGCTGCCGATCATCTTCTTCTCGGTGATGTTCGGCCTGGGTCTGTCGAGCCTGCAGGCAGAGCTGCGTGACCCGCTGGTGCGTACCTTCCAGGCTGTTTCGGAGACCATGTTCAAGGTCACCCACATGATCATGAACTACGCCCCGATCGGCGTGTTCGCCCTGATTGCGGTGACCGTGGCCAACTTCGGTTTCAGCTCGCTGCTGCCGCTGGCCAAGCTGGTTGTGCTGGTGTACTTCGCCATCGCCTTCTTCGCCTTCATGGTACTGGGCCTGGTTGCCCGCCTGTTCGGCTTCTCGGTGATCAAGATCATGCGCATCATGAAAGATGAGCTGATCCTGGCCTACTCCACCTCCAGTTCGGAAACCGTGCTGCCGCGGGTGATCGAGAAGATGGAGAAGTACGGCGCGCCGAAGTCGATCTGCTCGTTCGTGGTACCGACCGGCTATTCGTTCAACCTCGACGGTTCGACCCTGTACCAGAGCATCGCGGCGATCTTCATTGCCCAGTTGTACGGTATCGACCTGTCGTGGAGCCAGCAGCTGCTGCTGGTGCTGACCCTGATGGTCACTTCCAAAGGTATCGCGGGTGTGCCGGGCGTATCGTTCGTGGTACTGCTGGCCACCTTGGGCAGCGTGGGCATTCCGCTGGAAGGCCTGGCCTTCATCGCGGGCGTGGACCGCATCATGGACATGGCCCGTACTGCACTGAACGTTGTGGGCAACGCCTTGGCTGCATTGGTCATTGCTCGCTGGGAAGGCATGTACGACGCGGTCAAGGGCGAGCAGTACTACGCCTCGCTGATGGCCGAGAAGCAGGGAGCTGCAGTGGTTGGCGAAACCGCCAAGCGCTGAGCCTGATGGCTGTTTGACCAAGAGCCCCGACTTGTCGGGGCTTTTTGTTATCTGCGAGATCTTGAGCCGCGCCTACAAAGGCTCGCGATCGCCAGTCACAGGCTGCGATACGCTATTATTCGGGCACTTTTCAGGGGGAACATACGGATGCTCAACGGCCTTTGGCTCGGCTTTTTCCTGGTGGCGGCGGTGTCCGCCATGGCCCAATGGCTGGTGGGTGGCAACGCAGGCATCTTCGCGGCAATGGTCGAAAGCATATTCGCCATGGCCAAGCTGTCGGTCGAGGTGATGGTGCTGCTGTTCGGCACACTGACCCTTTGGCTGGGCTTTCTGAAGATCGCCGAGAAGGCCGGTATCGTCGAATGGTTGGCCAGGGTGCTGGGCCCGTTGTTCGCCCGCCTGATGCCGGAGGTGCCGCCCGGCCACCCAGCCCTGGGCCTGATCACCATGAACTTCGCTGCCAACGGCCTGGGGCTGGACAACGCTGCTACGCCGATTGGCCTGAAGGCCATGCGCGCGCTGCAGGAGCTGAACCCCGGCAGCACCACCGCGAGCAACGCGCAGATCCTGTTTCTGGTGCTCAACGCCTCGTCGCTGACCCTGCTGCCGGTAACTGTCTTCATGTACCGGGCCCAGCAAGGCGCGCCAGACCCGACCATGGTGTTTCTGCCAATCCTGCTAGCGACCAGCGTCTCGACCCTGGTTGGTCTGCTGTCGGTGGCAGTGATGCAGCGTTTGCGTCTGTGGGACCCGGTGGTGCTTGCCTACTTCATCCCCGGCGCTTTGCTGCTGGGAGGCTTCATGGCTTTTCTTGGCACCCTGTCGGCCGCCGCGCTGGCCAGCCTGTCGTCGCTCCTGGGCAACCTCACGCTGTTTGGCGTGATCATGCTGTTCCTGGTGGTGGGCGCCCTGAAACGGGTGAAGGTGTATGAAGCCTTTGTCGAAGGCGCCACGGAAGGCTTCGATGTGGCCAAGAGCCTGCTGCCCTACCTGGTGGCGATGCTGGTGGCGGTGGGTGTGCTGCGCGCCTCTGGTGCCCTGGAGCTGGCCCTGGACGGTATCCGCCATGCGGTGAGCTGGATGGGCCTGGACACGCGCTTCGTCGAGGGCCTGCCCACCGCGCTGGTCAAGCCGTTCTCTGGCAGCGCAGCGCGGGCAATGCTGATCGAGACCATGCAGACCCAAGGCGTGGACAGTTTCCCTGCCTTGGTGGCAGCGACGATTCAGGGCAGCACCGAAACCACCTTCTACGTACTGGCCGTGTACTTTGGTGCCGTGGGCATCCAGCGCGTGCGCCATGCGGTCGGTTGCGCACTTCTGGCCGAGTTTTCAGGGGTAGTCGCGGCGATCTTCGTCTGCTACTGGTTCTTTGCCTGAAGCTTCAGTTGTGCCTGGTTGGCCTGGGTGATGGTCCAGTTCACGACTTGCCCCACCAGCTGGTCGCTGGCCTGGCCGAAGCCGGCGACCACTGCTGATACCTGTTTGTCGTCCAGCGGTTGGCGGATTTCGAAGCGCTTGCTGGCCAGGATGCGTTGGTTGCGGCCCTGGACCAAGCGAGCGTCATAGCGGATCACCACCTCCACTGCCCCATCCGTGCGGTATTCACTCTGAAATGCCTGCAGCTCGCCGGCCAGCTCGTAGTCTGCCTGCAGGTTACTGTCGTCAGCACTCAGGCGCTGTACCTGGCCCTCACGCTGGAACCCGTCGAGCAAGCGGTTACGCAGCAGCACCGGGGCCGCATCGCTCCAGCGCGCGCCCTTGTAGCTGCTCACCACATTGCCCTGCGGAACCACGGCAATCCTTGGCCCAGCCAACACTTCACTGGCCAGCGGCTTGTTCAGGCGCAATGACCACTCCAGCGGCGGCGCTGTGCGACTGGGCTGGTTCACCGGCAGGCGATAAAGGTCCACAGGTTCGCTCTTCGGCAGGATCGAGCAGGCACTGGCCAGGCTCAGCGAGGCCGCCAGGGTCAGCAGGCGCAGCGACGGATTCATGGCTGGAACTCCTTGTTGTTGTCGCGGCCAAGCAGGTAGCCGCTTGGGTCGGCCTCCAGTTGCCGGGAAATGCCTTTGAGCGCGTTAAGTGTTTCGCGCAGTTCACGAATGGCCGGGGCAAGCTGGTTCAGGCTCTGGGCGCCGTCACCTATAGCCTCGCTGTTGTTCTGGAGCAGGTTATTGATGGTTGCCGTGCTTTGGGCCAGTGACTGCATGGCCTGTTCGGCGCTGCCGATCGCCTGCTTGCCTTCGCTATCCAGCAGGCCGTTGGCATTGCGCATCAATGCCTGGGTTTCGGCCAGGGTGGCGCTGGCCTGCTTGCCCACCTGCACCAGCTGTGCGATGGCCTCGGCGATGCTGCCGTGCTGGCCGGCAAAGGCGCCGGTGGTCTTGTCGAGGTTGGCCAGCGTGTTGCTGAGGTGGCCTATGTTGTCCTCGGAGAACATCTGGTTGGCGTTATGGAGCAGCATGTTGATGTTGGTCACCAGGTCGCTGCTGTCGTTGAGCAGACGCGAGATTGGCGATGGCGAAGCGATGATCACCGGCAGCTTGCCATCCTTGCCTTTAAGCTCGGGGCTTTGCGGGGTGCCGCCGCTGAGCTGGATGAACGAGTTGCCGGTGACGCCGGCCAGGGTCAGCTTGGCCTGCGTGTCTTCCTTCACGGGGGTATCGGCGCTCAGGCGCACGCGTGCCAGTACCCGGCGCGGGTCTTTCGGGTCCAGACGCAGGGTGGACACGTCGCCCACCTTGATGCCGTTGTACTGGACCGTGCTGCCGGGAGAAAGGCCGGACACGGCTTCGTTGAACACCACTTCGTAATCCTTGAAGGCGTCGTCGACACTGGACTTGGCCAGCCACAGGCCGAACAGCATGGCCCCTGTCACCACCAGAACGGTGACCAGGCCGATGAGGACGTGATGGGCTCGGGTTTCCATTGCTCAGCGCTCCTGCCCGGCACGGGTGGCAGCCTGTTCGGCTGCGCGCCCGCGTGGGCCGTGAAAGTATTCTTGGATCCAGGTGTCGTTGGTCTTCTCGACCTCGGCCAGCGGGCCGGCCACCAGGACCTTCTTTTGCGACAGCACCGCAATGCGGTCGGTGATGGTGTACAGGGTGTCGAGGTCGTGGGTGATCAGGAACACCGACAGGCCCAGCGCATCGCGCAGGGTAAGGATCAACTGGTCAAATGCCGCGGCACCGATCGGGTCCAGGCCAGCCGTGGGTTCGTCGAGGAACAGGATGTCCGGGTCCAGGGCCAAGGCGCGGGCCAGCGCTGCGCGCTTGATCATGCCCCCCGACAACGAGGCCGGGTACTTGTCGGCAGCCGAGATCGGCAACCCGGCAAGGGCCAGTTTCACCCCGGCCAGGTGCTCGGCATCGCTACGGGACAGCCCGGCGTGCTCGATCAGCGGCAAGGCCACGTTTTCGGTCACCGTCAGCGAAGAGAACAGCGCCCCCTTCTGGAACAGCACGCCAAAGCGCCGCTCGACCAGTGAACGCTGTTCTTCGCGCAGGCCGGTCAGGTCCTGGCCGAGCACCTTGATCTGCCCTTCATTGGGCCGGCGCAGCCCAATGATGCTGCGCAGAAGCACCGATTTGCCGCTGCCTGAACCGCCTACCACGGCGAGGATTTCGCCGCGGTACAGGTCAAGGTCAAGGTTTTCATGCACCACCTGGCGGCCGAAGCGGTTGCAGATGCCGCGGGCTTCGATTACGCAATTCTGGCCACTCACCAGCCCATCTCCATGAAGAACAGCGCTGCCACCGCATCCAGCACGATGACCACAAAAATCGACTGCACCACTGCCGAGGTGGTGTGTGCCCCCACCGACTCGGCGCTGCCGCTGACCTTGAAGCCTTCCAGGCAGCCGATGGCGGCGATCAGGAAGGCGAAGAACGGTGCCTTGGCCAGGCCTACCAGGAAGTGCTGCACGCCAATGTCGGTTTGCAGCAGCGACAGGAACATGGCCGGTGAAATATCCAGTGTCAGGGCGCATACCACCGCCCCGCCAACGATGCCGCAGATCATGGCGACAAAGGTGAGCAACGGCAGCGAAATCAGCAGAGCCAGTACCCGCGGCACCACCAGCAGCTCCATGGGGTTGAGGCCCAGCGTGCGGATGGCGTCAATTTCTTCGTTGGCCTTCATCGAGCCGATCTGCGCGGTGAACGCGCTGGCAGTGCGGCCGGCCATGAGAATGGCTGTCAGCAGCACGGCGAACTCGCGCAGGAACGAGAACGCGACCAGGTCGACGGTGAAAATGGTCGCGCCGAAGTCGGCCAGCACCGTGGCCCCGAGAAAAGCGACTACGGCGCCTACCAGAAAGGTCAGCAACGCAACGATGGGCGCGGCGTCCAGCCCGGTCTGCTCAATATGTGCCACCACAGGAGTGAAGCGCCAGCGATGTGGCTGGAAGGCGCGGCGCAGCAAGGTTTCCAGAATCACACCGACGAAACCAAGCAGCTGCATGCTGTCCTGCCACAGCGTGCCGACGGCGCGGCCGATACGCTCCAGCAGCAGCAACAGCACATTGCGCTCGGGCTCCTTGACCGGGATGCAGTAATCCTGGACCGAACAGTAGACGTTTTTCAGCAGCGCCTGGCTGGCTTCAGGCAGCGCGTGGGTGCAGTGCGACAGGCGCTCGGAGCCTAGCAGTTCGGCCAGCAGCGAAGCGCCGGCAGTGTCCAGGCGGCCCAGCTGGCTGAGGTCGGCGACGGTGTCGGCAGGGCACTGCGAGCGCAGGCGCTCGCTCTCGCGCTTGAGGTTGGCGTAGTGTGCCAGGGTCCAGTCACCGGTAATACGCAGGCAGGCCGGTTGGCTGCTGGTGTCCAGGGTGGCGCTGGGGTTGGTCATAGGCTCCATGCAATTGACTCGGCGCTAAGGCTTAGGGGCTGATCATAGCGCAGGGGGCATGGGCTGTTTGGTGATTATGTGCTGTGTGTACGCTTGGCAACAGTGACCTGGAGCCGCCTTGTGCTGCGCAAGGCAGGGGGTCAACTACTCGCGGGTGCATCATTGACCACCTTGAAGCGCAGCACGCCGATCACTTGCCCATCCTCGGTCAGCACCCTCACCTGCCACTTGCCTACCGGGTTGGGCGGGAAGTTCTGCTTGTGGGTCCAGGCACGATAGCCTTCCTTGCGCCCGCCGTGGATGTCCAGGGCAATGCGGTCGACCTCTTGGCCGTCCTTCTGCCACACGTGGTAGATCCGCTCGTTCAGGCCGCGTGGCGCGTTGATGGCGGTGTAGGCATACAGGCCACTGCTGCGGATGCGGCTGGCGGCAATTTCGTCCAGCGAGTCGCCCGGTTGGCGGTTCATTACTTCGGTACTCACCGCCACCTCGGTCATCCACAGGGTTGCCGGCGGTACCCAGGAGCGCAGCAGCCAGCCACCGGCACCGACCGACAGGGTAACCAGCACCAGTGCCACGGCGCGGCGCCAGTTGTTGATCGGGAAGCTGCTGGCCAGGCTGGGGAATGACAGGGCCATGGCCGCGATCAGGGCCAGCTTGAAGCTTTGTGCGGTGGTCAGGTGCAGGATGATCGGTAGCGCGGTCAGCAGAGCGGCGAACAACGTCAGGGTATGCAGCGCCAGGAACAGCCAGCGCCGTGGTGCCAGCCACTTGTAGTACAGCGGGTCGGTGATCGAAACCAGGCCGGCGGCGCCGAGCAAGCCGGTGAAGACCAGCTGACCGCTGTTCCAGGTGGTGGTGATGAAAAAGAACGGCAGCACGAAGAACAGCGTTTCCTGGTGGATCATCTGCGTTGCGTAGCGCAGCAGCGGCTGAGGGATCTCGCGGTTGAAAGTGCGCGCGAACAGCCCGGTGAGGGTGTTCTCCAGCATCAGCCAGACCCAGCTGACCAGCATGAGCACGGCGACCCAGCTGGCCAGGCCAGCCTGGCGGTCGACCAGGATGAAGCTGCCGATACCGGAGAGGAAACCGCCGAGCGCAATGATGCCGGGGTAGCGCTTGAGTAGTTCGATGATGCGCTGGACGATATGGGGGATTTGGGGCATTGGGGGCTACGACAGAAAAGTGAGGTGGCTGTGCCAGCCTCTTCGCGGGCAAGCCCGCGAAAGGGTCGGTACTGGCAAAAGGATACCGCCGATTTACCGCTGCCGTGTAGCACCACTGGGCCGTTCAGGTCCATGCCGCCGCCAGCGCAACAGCCCCGCCGCCAGGCCCAGCCCCACAAGCAAGGCCATCAGCCCGTAAAGCTCGTCATAGCCTAGCAACGGCTTTTCGATGCGCACATAGCCATCTTCCTTGAGCAGATCCTTCAGTGCCTCGTCGGCCTGTTCCAGGCTGACCTGGCGCAGCTTGCGCATCGGGTTGGCAAAGCGCCCGTCGGTATAGTCGTTCAGCGCCCCCCAGTAGTAGTCGGCCAAGGCGCTGTTGCCTTGGGTGCTCCAGCTTTCCTTGGCGATGCTGGCTTCCTTGATGCGGGCGAAGGTGTCCGGGTCCAGGCCTTCCTTGCGCAGGTGGTCGAACAGGGCCTGCATCACCTTGACAGCCTTGTCGATGTCATCGCGCTCAAGGTCCGCATTGAGGCTGAGCAAGCCGGTGTCGCCAAAGCTCTCACGCTGCACGGAGGGGCCGTAGGACAGCTCGTTGCGCAGGCGCAGCTGGTCGTACAGCGCCCAGTCCAGGTAGCGCGACAGCAGGTCGAGGGTGGCTTGGTGGTCATTGTCCAGCACCGGCTCGATGAACAGCCAGTGCAATTTGACGCCATCACCCAGCCAGCCGCGGGTCAGGTTGCGACGCTGCTCGGCCTGTCGGGTGATGCTTTCAAGGTTGCGGCGCTCTTCGGGTTCAGTGGCGGGCAGTTCGCCAAACGACCGCTCCAGATAGGCCGGAAGCAGGCGGTCGAGGCCACCGACCATGATCAGGGTCATGTTGTTGGCGGCGTACCAGCGTTCACGCAGCGCCTGAACTTGCGCCAAGGTCATGTCGTCGAGGTTGGAGCGCTCCGGGCATTTCAGCCCCAGCTCGGTGGCCAGTTGGTCGCTGGCGGGGTGGCCGATATCCTGGCGGTCGAGCCAGCGCTGCAGATGGCCATAGTGGCCGCCGTCCTCGCGCTCTATGATGCGCTTGGCGGTGGCCAAGGCCTTGGCGTCGATGGTGGTATCGCGGATGACTGCCAACAGCAGGTCGAGGACCTTGCGCTGGTTGCGTGCCGGGGCCTCGATGACAAAGGTGGTGTCGGCACTGCTGGTATAGGCGTTCCACTCTCCGCCGAGCGCTTGCAGGCGCTCTTCCAGCCCGCCTTCGCCTGTCTCGTCGATGCCACTGAACAGCAGGTGCTCAAGCAGGTGTGGCAGCTCTTTCTGCTCGCAGTCGAAATCATCCAGGCCCACGCCGACCACCAGGCGAATCGCCACATGGTCACGTTCGTAGCCGTCTTTCAGGATGACCTGCAGACCATTGGGCAACAGGTAGCCTTCAACCCGCGAGCGGTCGAGGGCGAACGAGGGCAGGCTGCAGATCAGCAGGCAAACGAACATCAGGCAACGCATGGGCGAGCGAGGGTCCTCAGCTAGGAGAAATCACGGCAGGCGGGCTTCATCGGGCACACTGTCGAGCATCAGCCCTCCGGTGTCCGAGCCGCCCAGTACCACATAGGCACTGCTACAGAACAAAGAGTTCAACCGCTTCATGTCGGCGATCAGCTCCAAGTGTAGCGAACTGGTCTCGATACTTTGCACGACCTTGCGCTGCAGGCGGCTGACATGGGCGTGGGCGAGGCGCCGTTCCTGGGCACGGAACCGGCGTTTTTCCCGCAGCAGCAAGCGGGCGCTTTCCGGGTCGGCACTGAGGAACACCGACAGGCCCAGGCGCAGGTTGGCCAGCAATTGCTCCTGCAGGCCGGTCAGCTCTTCCAGGCCTACCTGGGAAAACTCCCGTCGCTGGCTGGTTTTCTGCTGCTGGACCTTGCGCAGCATGCGTTCGATCAGGTCACAGGCGAGTTTGAGGTTAATCGACAGCTCGATGATTTCGGCCCAGCGGCGGTTGTCCTGTTCGCTGAGGTCTTCCCGTGACATCTGCGCCAGGTACAGCTTGATTGCGCTGTACAGGGCTTCGGCGTCTTCGCCCAAGGCGCGAACTTGCTGTGGCAAGGCGGTCTGGGTGCCACGCAGGGCTCCAAGCATGGCTTCGAGCAGGCTGTCGACGATGTCCCCCAGGCGCAAGGTCTCGCGGGCGGCGTTGGCCAGGGCCAGGCTGGGCGTTTCCAGGGCCGAGGCGTCAAGGTGGCGCGGGCGCACCTGACCATTGCCGATTTCCCGTTCAGGTAGCAGGGCGTTGCACAGCCGACCCATCGGTTTGACCGTGGGCAGCATGATCAGACAGCGCAGCGTGTTGTAGAGCAGGTGAAAGCCGATGACCAGTTCCTGAGGGCTGAAACTCAGCGAGTCCATCCATGCCACCAGCGGGTGCAGCACAGGGATGATCAGCACCAGGCCGATCAGCTTGTATAGCAGGCTGCCCAAGGCCACCCGACGCCCGGCGGCGTTCTGCATGCTGGTACTGATGAAGGCCAGCAGCCCGCTGCCGATGTTGGCGCCGACCACCAGCCCGATGGCGACCGGCAGGCTGATCAGTTCGGCGCCGGCCAGTGTCGCTGTGAGCAGAACCGCAGCCAGGCTGGAGTAGGAAATCATGGCGAACATTGCCCCGACCAGAGCGTCGAGCATGATGTCGCCGGTCAGTGAGGCAAACAGCACTTTCACGCCTTGGGCTTGGGTGATCGGCGCAGCTGCCTGCACGATAAGTTCGAGTGCCAGGATGATCAGGCCAAGCCCGATGCCCACCCGGCCCAGTTGGCCGGCCCGTGTCTGCTTGCGCGAAAGGAAGAAGATCACGCCAAGGAAGATCAGCAGCGGCGACAGCCAGGACAGGTCGAAGGTCAGTACCCGGGCCATCAGTGCGGTACCCACGTCGGCACCCAGCATGATCGCCAAGGCCGGGGTCATGGCCATCAGGCCTTGGCCGACGAACGAGGTGACCAGCATGGCCGTAGCGTTGCTGCTTTGAACCATGGCCGTGACCAGAATACCGGCGATGAATGCCAGCGGGCGCTTGTCCATGTTCTGGCTGATGATGCGTCGCAGGTTCGAGCCGAATACCCGGAGGATGCCGGTGCGCACAATGTGGGTACCCCAGACCAGAAGCGTCACGGCCGAGAGCAGGTTGAGCAGGGTCAGCATGGCGAAGGCCCCCTGTTGCATAGGCCCATCGGGCCAAGAAAAGAAACGTGAGCATTTGAAGAATTTTCGGTGCTCACTCAAAGCTTTAGTTGTTTTGCCCAGCTGTCGCCAGCTTCGCATGGCAGTCATTTATTTGAAACAGATCTTGAAACGAATGACTGCCCGTGAGGGCTGCTTCGCGGGCAAGCCTCCACAGTGACAACGCGCAGGAAAAAACGCACAGAAAAAAGGCATTAAAAAGGGCCCTGCGAAGGGCCCTTGTTGTGCTGCACTTCCTTGGCCTTATTGACCCGGAATGTCCTTGCGCAGTTTCACCGGTTCATGATCCTTGCCATCCTTGCGGGCCATGGCGGTGCGCATGCGGATGTTGATGGCCTCCACCGCCAGCGAGAAGGCCATGGCGAAGTAGACATAGCCCTTCGGCACATGCACTTCGAACGCTTCAGCGATCAGTACAGTACCGACCACGATCAGGAACGACAGCGCGAGCATCTTCAGCGACGGGTGCTTGTCGATGAAATTGCTGATGGCGCCGGCGCACAGCATCATCACCAGCACGGCCACAACGATGGCGGCGATCATCACCGGTACGTGGGAAACCATGCCCACAGCGGTGATCACCGAGTCCAGCGAGAACACGATGTCGATGATGGCGATCTGGATGATGGTGTAGAAGAACTTGCCACCTGCGCCTTTGGGCTCCTCTGCGTTCTCGTCCTCGCCTTCCAGGCCGTGGTAGATCTCTTGCGAGCTCTTCCACAGCAGGAACAGGCCACCGAAGAACAGGATCAGGTCACGCCCGGAGATGCCTTGGCCAAAGACCACGAACAGGTCGGCGGTGAGGCGCATGACCCAGGTAATCGACAGCAGCAGCATGATACGGGTGACCATGGCCAGGGCCAGGCCGAAGATCCGGGTGCGTGGCTGCATGTGCTTGGGCATGCGGCTGACCAGAATCGAGATCATGATGATGTTGTCGATACCGAGGACGATCTCAAGCGCGGTAAGGGTGAAAAAGGCAACCCAGATTTCCGGGCTGGTCAGCCATTCCATGTATTTTCCTTCGAGCGGTAATGGCAACGCGCCCCGGTCAGGGCGCGTCGCGTACGTGATACGGATGTATTAAAGACTACTGAACAGCGGGAAAATCCCCATCAGCAGTGCGCCGAGCATTATGCACAGGCATACCAGCACTGCCCACTTGAGCGTGAAGCGCTGATGATCGCCGAACTCGATACCGGCCAGGGCTACCAGCAGGTAGGTGGAGGGTACCAGCGGGCTGAGCAGGTGTACCGGCTGCCCGACGATCGACGCACGGGCCATTTCCACCGGGGTGATGCCATAGTGGCTGGCGGCTTCGGCCAGCACCGGCAGCACGCCGTAGTAGAACGCATCGTTGGACATGAAGAACGTGAACGGCATGCTCACGATCGCGGTGATCACGGCCAAGTATGGGCCCAGCGCCTCGGGGATGACCGCCAGCAGGCTCTTGGACATGGCGTCGACCATGCCGGTGCCGGACAGGATGCCGGTGAAGATGCCGGCGGCGAAGATCAGCCCGGTCACGGCCAGTACGCTGCCGGCGTGGGCGGCGATGCGGTCCTTCTGCTGTTGCAGGCACGGGTAGTTGACGATCATGGCGATACTGAAGGCAATCATGAACAGCACTGGCAGCGGCAGCAGGCCGGCGATCAGCGCGACCATCAGGGCGGCGGTCAGGGCACCGTTGAAGTACAGCAGCTTGGGCCGGCGTGCGTCCGGGTACTGCGAGACGGTGATTTCGCTGTGGTCGATGTCGTCGGTAGGCAGATGCAGTTCGCCCAGGCGGGCACGCTCACGCTTGCCATACATGTAGGCAATGGCCAGGATCGCCAGTACACCGAACAGCATGGCCGGGATCATCGGTACGAAGATGTCTGACGGGTCTACGTGCAGGGCGCTGGCAGCACGCGCGGTCGGTCCACCCCATGGGGTCATGTTCATCACGCCGCCGGCGAGGATGATCAGGCCGGCCATGATCCGCGGGCTCATGCCCAGGCGGCTGTACATCGGCAGCATGGCGGCGCAGCAGATCATGTAGGTGGTGGCACCGTCACCGTCGAGCGAGACCACCAGGGCCAGTACAGCGGTGCCGACCGAGACTTTCAGCGGATCGCCCTTGACCAGCTTGAGGATCTTGCGAACGGCCGGGTCGAACAGGCCGGAATCGATCATCAGGGCGAAATAGAGGATGGCGAACATCAGCATCACGCCGGTAGGTGCGAGCTTGCTGATGCCCTCTAGCATCATGGGGCCGATCTTGGCGGAAAAACCACCGAACAGGGCGAACAGGATCGGTACCAGAATCAGCGCGATCAAGGCCGAAAGGCGCTTGGTCATGATCAGGTACATGAACGTGATGACCATGGCAAAGCCGAGGAAGGTCAGCATGGCAATACTCCAGGCGTGGCGCGGCGAAAGGACAGTCGATTCGGGCGTATCAGCGCGTAGGGCGCTGTGCGGGGAGCATGCGGAGGGGGACTACGAAAAGGCGGGCACAGGAAGACATCAGAATCACCATTGTTGTTGTTGATTGGGCCGGGCGCGGTATTGACCGGGTGCCCTGGCTGACCGGTCTTGTGCCGGTAGTGGGCGCTATCCTAAAAGGGCAAGCTTTCAGCCAGCTTTCGCTGAAGCAAAGGTGACGAGAGGTAGGTGATGCAGGATGTAACCGAAGGTGGCTGCCATTGTGGAGCCCTGCGTTATCGGCTGGAGGGCAACCTGACGGACATTGCCCACTGCCATTGTTCGATCTGCAGGCGGGTCAGCGGTGGACTGGTGGTCACCTGGCTTACCCTGCCCCGTTCTGGGTTCCAGTGGTTAAGGGGCGAGCCGAGCTGCTATGTGGCGCCTGCCAGTTGCAGCCGCTACTTCTGTGGGCAGTGTGGGGCGCATGTGGCGCTGGTGACCACGCATAGCCCGCAGACGATCGATGTGACGGTGGCGACGCTGGATCACCCTGAGCGGGTACGAGCCAACCGACATATCTGGGCAGGCAGCCGGTTGCCTTGGCTGCATCTGGATGAGGATTTGCCCTCGGAAGATGAGGAGCGCCTGTAGGCGCGGGCTCGCCCGCGAAAGGGCCAGCCCTTCATACATCACAACTGCAGGCCACCAGCAGCCTTGTGCAACGCTCGCAAGTGCTCGCCGATCTGCTTCACGTTTGCCTCGACCGCTGCAATTTCCTTGGCTCGCGACGGCTCCAGCAGCGCCCTCACCTCTTTATCCAGGCTGGTGCTCAAGCGCAACAGCTGTGCCTGGCGCTCTCTGCTCACCTGCTCCAGGTGCTTGCGCTCTTCTGGCTGCGGCAGCCCATAGCCTTTGGAATCGAGCAACTCTGCCGGGCGGCTGAGAAAACCGCTGTTGGCAAGCATTTGCTTGAGCGTGGCATCGGCTTTGTTGATGCTGCCATCCTTCAAGGCTGCGGCATTCAGGTAACGCTGCTTGACTTCGTCCTGGGCCAGCAGAAGCTGCCGGCGCAGGCTGGCCTGCTCAAGCAGAAGCAGTGCCGCACTGGTGCGCAGGTCAGCCTTGGCAAACCAGCTACGGCGCTGCTCGGCATTGAGGGCCAGCCAGTCTTCAACCAGAGCTTGCTTGATTGGCAACTGCTTTCTCAGCACCTCGAACATGGCCTGGTACCGGTCGCGGTAAGAATCGAAGCGGTAGCCCAGGCGTAACGCTTCGCGCGGGTTATCAAGCACGCTGGTATCTGCCAGCCCCCTGCCCTTGAGCACTGCCAGCAAACCGTTGGGCATGATGCTGTCCAGGTCGTTGAGGCGTGGATTGGCGGTGCCGCTGCGCAGCAGCTTCAACGACTCCACGGCACAGTTGTTGGACAGGAACCAGTAGTTGCCGTCATAGCTCCAGTGCATCTCGGCGGCCTGGCGCACCAGGTTCTCGATTTCGTCGCGGCTGAGCTTCAAGGGCACCGAGGCCAGGCTGCGCAGCTCGGTCTTGGTGTATTCGTCGATCACCTGGCCCAGCGGCAGCACGAATAGCCTCGATGGATAGTTGCCGACCAGGCCGTCCCAGCTGGACAGTTGCACGTCGTTGACGAAGGCGCGGTACGACAGCACCAGGCTTTGATCGAGGTCCAGGCGGCAGTCTGGTCCGCGTGGGCGGCCCGGCTTGCAGATCACCAGGCGCAGCATGCTGTGCCCCCAGCGGCTGACCAGGTTCTGATTGGCTTCAGCCAGCAGATAGTCCACTTCGTAGACCCGCTCTGGGTCGATTTCACCTAGCGGCTGGCGGGCGAAGTCGCTGCCGGCATTGATGAATGGCAGGCCCTTGGCACAGGTGTCCTGTTGGGGTGCCCAGCCGAAGTGTTCGCGAAGGTACTGATACAGCGCCGGGCGACGGCAGCTGTAGCTCGGGTCGAGGAGGAAATACTCCATGTTGACCGCGATGTATTCCTTGGGGCTGCTCAACTCATAGCTGTCGGGGCTGCGCACGAATTGGCCATTGTGCTGTTCGCGCTCGCCTCGTCGGCCCACGTACTGCTGCCACCCGGCCAGGTCGAGCAGGCGTGGGTCGTCGCTCAGGGTGAAGCGGCGCTCGGCCTGCCCGCGGCATTCTTCCGGCAGGCCGACCTTGCCCAGCGTACCTTGCTGGCGTTTGCAGCGTGCAATCAGCGCATTTTCGGCGCTGGGCCACAGGCGGGCACGGTCGTAGAGATGGGTGAGCTCGTGCAGCACGGTGGCCAGCAGCTCTTCATGCACCGTGCCATGTGGGCGGTCGGTGCGCTCGGCGGCGGCGCTGCCATCGGCGAGGCTGGGCAGCAAGCGGCGGTTGAGCTCGAGGGTGGATATCAGTGATGCCTGCCCATAGGCGTCGGCAGGCATGTTGTCGCTCCAGCTGACCCGCACGCGGCGGTCCAGCTGTTGCTTGAAGCGCGGTGGCAGCTTGCCCATGGCCTCGTCGAGCAGGGCTTGGGAGGCTTTTGTTTGTTGTGGGTCGAGGCCGGACGCCTGCAGCTCAAGCTGCAGGTCGGCCAAGGCGGGCGTGCCGAGCAGCGTCAGGGCGCAGCCAAGCAGCCAGGCACGCACGCGCTTCACAGTGCGAGTATGGCTTCAGCCAATACCTGGTCGCTGGCGCCGCGCGCTTCCGGTACTCGCTCGCGCAGGGTATTGAAGGCCGCCTCGAGTTGGACGCCGCGGATGTCACCGTTGCTGGCGACGAAGCTTGCAGCGTCGTCGTGGGCTTCGCGCACCACTTTGGAGTCGCGGATCGAGGTGGTGGTGTCTGAGGTGAAGTCGATCGAACGGCCAAAGGCACGCACGATGATGTTGCTGGTGGCCACCAGGGTCTGTGCCTGGGCCAGGTCGGCCAGCAGCAGCATGCCGAGGGAAGCGGCAATCAGCGGTTTGCGCATGGAGCATCTCCGAAAAATACAGGGAGTCAGATGTAGTTATTGGACGAGAATTGCCTGCGCCAGTTCCAGATCGCCGACGGCGTGCCGTGCGCAATTGTGGCGTAATGATTCCAGGGCGGCTTCCAGGCGTGCACCACGGATCAGCCCGTCGCTGGCAACGAATGCGGCGGCATCGTCGCGGGCCTGTGTAAGCAGTTTGCGATCGAATGGTGCGACTGTGACCTGGCTGGTGACATAGCCGGTGATGACCAGGCTTTGTGTGGTGGTATCCATGGCATGGGCGCTGGCCATGCCTGCGGCGGCGAACAGCAATGGCAACAGATAACGCATGAGCTTTCTTGAAGGCTGGAAAAATGAACGGCGAAGCCTACCTCAGGTGCGAGGGCCGAAGCCAACGCACCTGTTGTGCATGGCGCGTATCAGAGTGCCAGGATGGCCTGGGCCAGCTGTGCATCGCTGGCTTGCAGGGCCGGCATGTTCGAACGGATGTGCACAAAGGCGCTTTCCAGTCGGGCGCCGCGGATAGCGCCCTGAGTGCCGACGAAGCTGGCTGCGTCATCGCGGGCTGCCTGGACAATCTTGTCGTCGCGGAAGGAAGAGCTCACGTCGGATGTGGCGTCGGTGGAGGCAGCAACGGCGCCCACTACCGCGTCGGTGGTGACAACGAAACTGGTGGCATTGGCAGTGCCAGCCAGGCCAAGCAGCAGGGCGGCGCCAAGCAGGTGTTTACGGTTCATGATGTGGACTCCTGGGTAGGTCAGGTTGGTTCTGCTGTATCGGACGTTTGCAGGGCTCGTCACGGTACGTTTTCTTCAACGGGTTCCAGCAGACGGTTAGGCCAAGCGTATCACGCAGTGCTGTGTAGAGATGACAACGACTGCTGTGTCAGACAACTGTTAAGGCGAATTTTCGTTTTTGTAAAACTGTACTGGTCTCAATCTGAAGCACGCGACTGCGCGTCTCTCGGGCATAAAAAACCCGCTGCAGTCACCTGCAACGGGTTTGAGGAATTCACGGTGCCGGCGAAGCCGGCAAGCCGGGAGCTTAGCGCCAGAAAGGCTTGCTCAGCTCTTCGTAACGCTGCGACTCGCTGATACCGGCGTCTGCCAGCAGGCGGGAGTCCAGGCGAGCCAGTTGACGACGGCTGGTCATACGGCGCTGCCACAGCAGCAGGGTCGACAATGCGCGCAGTGGCAGCGAAGTGTTGGATTGCTGGGCGTTGCTTTCAAAAACCAGACCGGAACTGAGGGTACGTTCCATGATGCTTCATCCTTCCGCTTATGGCGGCATTAGGTAGTGATTTAACTGATGCCAATGATCCTCCTCTGTCGTCCATAACAGTAGATACAGTTCGGTGGAAAGACGATGGCTCAGTTAACTGTGTAACCCTACTGTTGCACTCGAAATAGGCGTAACTGTACTGGTCCGCACTTATTTGGTGCGTTCTGATTTGAAGAAGGGGATTTGTCAGTCGGGAAGGTCTGAAAGAACCAGTACAGTAGTACAGATTATGCTGCTAGTAGAGGCGTGGCGTAGTGATAGAAGGGTTTGACTGTTATGCCCCATTCGCGGGCAAGCCCGCGAAGAGGCCGGAACAGCGGAAGCAGGGCCGCCGTTCCGTACCACATCTGGATCAGCTGGCCAGCATGCGCCCGGTTTCTTCCAGGTTTTCGTGCCAGCTCAGGGCTTCACGCAGGATGTGCGGGGTATGGCCGCCACGCTGGCAGGCGCGGTCGAAGTAGTCGTTCAGCGCAGCGCGGTAGTCTGGGTGCACACAGTTGTCGATGATCGCTCGCGCCCGTTCGCGCGGCGCCAGGCCGCGCAGGTCCGCCAGGCCCTGCTCGGTGACCAGGATGTCCACGTCGTGCTCGGTGTGGTCGACATGGCTGACCATTGGCACCACGCTGGAAATCGCCCCGCCTTTGGCAATCGACTTGGTGACGAATACCGCCAGGTGGGCGTTACGGGCGAAGTCGCCGGAGCCACCGATGCCGTTCATCATCCTGGTGCCACAGACGTGGGTGGAGTTGACGTTGCCGTAGATATCGAACTCCAGTGCGGTGTTGATACCGATGATGCCCAGGCGACGCACTACTTCCGGGTGGTTGGAGATTTCCTGCGGGCGTAGCACCAGCTTGTCCTTGTAGCGCTCCAGGTTGCCGAACACATCGGCATTGCGGCGCGTCGACAGGGTGATCGAGCTGCCGGATGCGAAGCTAAGCTTGCCGGCATCGATCAGGTCGAAGGTGGAGTCCTGCAGCACTTCGGAGTACATGGTCAGGTCTTCGAACGGCGACTCGATCAGGCCGCACATCACCGCATTGGCAATGCTGCCAATGCCGGCTTGCAGCGGGCCGAGCTTGTTGGTCATACGGCCTGCATCCACTTCCTTCTTGAAGAAGTTGATCAGGTGGTCGGCGATGCCCTGTGTTTCATCATCTGGCGGCAGCACAGTGGACGGCGAGTCCGGCTGGTCGCTGATGACGATACCGACGATCTTGGCCGGATCGATCGGGATCGCGGTGCTGCCGATACGGTCGTCCACCTTTACCAGCGGGATTGGCGTGCGAGTCGGGCGGTAGGTTGGGATATAGATGTCGTGCAGGCCTTCGAGGTTGGTGTTGTGCGAGAGGTTGATCTCCACAATCACCTGCTTGGCGAAGATTGCGAAGCTGGCCGAGTTGCCCACCGAAGTGGTTGGCACGATGTGGCCTTGCTCGGTGATGGCCACGGCTTCGATGACCGCGATGTCCGGCAGCTTCAGCTGCTGGTTGCGCAGTTGCTCGACGGTTTCCGACAGGTGCTGGTCAATGAACATCACCTGGCCGTCATTGATGGCTTTGCGCAGGGTGCTGTCGACCTGGAACGGCATGCGGCGGGCCAACACACCGGCCTCGGTCAGTTGTTTGTCCAGGTCATTGCCCAGGCTGGCGCCGGTCATCAGGCTGATTTTCAGTGGCGATTGCTTGGCACGTTCGGCCAATGCATGCGGTACGGCCTTGGCTTCGCCGGCGCGGGTGAAGCCGCTCATGCCGACAGTCATGCCGTCCTCGATCAGACCAGCGGCATCAGCCGCACTCATTACCTTGCTGTGCAGGGAGGACAAGCGGATACGATCACGGTACATGGATTGTTATCTCGGGCTACTGAAACTACTGCAGCGCAGTCTAGAGATTTCGCCCATTGCCGTCCCACGACCATGGTCGTATGAGAAGCCTTGTATTTGAGCCGTTGATCCGGATCAATAAAAGAAAAGCCCCGGCAGATTCTGACCGGGGCTTCCTTTATATCAGCTGGTTTGCAGCGGCTGGTGTCACTCCACCGCCTTGACCATGTCCTCGATGACCTTCTTGGCGTCACCGAACACCATCATGGTCTTGTCCAGATAGAACAGTTCGTTGTCCAGGCCGGCATAGCCGCTGGCCATCGAGCGCTTGTTGACGATGATGGTCTTGGCCTTGAACGCTTCGAGGATCGGCATGCCGGCGATTGGCGACTTGGGATCGTTCTTCGCCGCCGGGTTGACCACGTCGTTGGCGCCCAGCACCAGCACCACGTCGGCCTGTCCGAACTCGGCGTTGATGTCTTCCATCTCGAATACCTGATCGTACGGCACTTCAGCCTCGGCCAGCAGTACGTTCATGTGCCCGGGCATACGGCCCGCCACCGGGTGAATCGCATACTTCACGGTCACGCCGTTGTGGGTCAGCTTCTCGGTCAGCTCTTTCAGCGCGTGTTGTGCGCGGGCTACCGCCAGGCCGTAGCCCGGAACGATGATCACGCTGTCGGCGTTGCTGAGCAGGAAGGTGGCATCGTCAGCCGAACCGGACTTCACCGGCCGCTGTTCTTGCGAACCTTGCGCCGCGCCAGTGTCGGTATCGCCACCGAAACCGCCAAGGATGACGTTGAAGAACGAACGGTTCATCGCCTTGCACATGATGTACGAGAGGATGGCACCGGACGAACCTACCAGGGAACCGGCGATGATCAGCATCGAGTTGTTCAGCGAGAAGCCGATGCCGGCCGCTGCCCACCCCGAGTAGCTGTTGAGCATCGACACCACCACTGGCATGTCGGCGCCGCCGATCGGAATAATGATCAGCACACCCATGATGAAGGCCAGGACCAGCATCAGGGTGAAGGCACTGTAGTGGCCAGTGAAAGTGAACAGCAGGCCCAGGGCGATGGTGGTCAGGCCAAGGATCAGGTTCAGTTTGTGCTGGCCAGCGAACTGTACCGGTGCGCCCTGGAACAAGCGGAACTTGTACTTGCCCGACAGCTTGCCAAAGGCGATCACCGAACCGGAGAAGGTAATGGCACCAATGGCGGCGCCGAGGAACAGTTCCAGGCGGTTACCGGTGGGGATCGGGTCGCTGATGGCAGCCACAATGCCCATCGACTGCGGCTCTAGTACGGCGGCGATGGCGATGAATACCGCGGCCAGGCCGATCATGCTGTGCATGAAGGCGACCAGTTCGGGCATCTTGGTCATTTCGACGCGCTTGGCCATGATCGAACCGGCGGTGCCACCGACCAGCAGGCCGACGATGACATAGCCGATACCGGCAGTGGCAAGTTCAGCCCCGAGCTTATAAATGAGGCCAACCGTAGTGAGGATGGCGAGCCCCATGCCGATCATGCCGAACAGATTGCCGCGCCGCGAGGTGGTCGGGTGCGACAGGCCCTTGAGCGCCTGGATGAAGCACACCGAGGCGACGAGGTAGAGGAGCGTTACCAGATTCATGCTCATGCTTACTTCTTCGCCTCGTTCTTGGTTTTCTTCTTGAACATCTCAAGCATGCGGCGGGTGACCAGGAAGCCACCGAACACGTTGACTGCGGCAAGGGCCACGGCCAGGGTGCCCATCAGCTTGCCAGCCGGGGTCACGGTCAGGGCCGCGGCTAGCATGGCGCCGACGATGACGATTGCCGAGATGGCATTGGTGACCGCCATCAGTGGGGTGTGCAGCGCCGGGGTGACGTTCCACACCACGTGGTAGCCCACATAGATGGCCAGCACGAAAATGATCAGGTTATAGATGCCGTGGGAAATCAGCATGTCTTCCATTGTCGTGCTCCTTAGCCGTTTTTGCGGACGACCTGACCATCACGGCACATCAGGCAGGCCGCGACGATGTCGTCTTCGAGGTTGATGATCAGCGCGCCATCCTTGTCGAACAGCAGCTTCATGAAGTCCAGCAGGTTGCGTGCATACAGTGCCGAGGCATCGGCACTCACCTGGGCCGGCAGGTTGGTCGGGCCGACGATGATCACGCCGTTCTCCTGCACCACCTGGTCTGCGACGGTCAGCGGGCAGTTGCCGCCTTGGGCTGCAGCCAGGTCGATGACCACCGAACCAGGCTTCATCTGCGCCACGGTTTCGGCGCTTAGCAGGGTCGGCGCCTTGCGCCCGGGGATCAGCGCGGTGGTGATGACGATATCCGCCTGCTTGGCGCGCTCGTGCACGGCCTGTGCCTGGCGCTGCATCCAACTGGCCGGCATTGGTCGGGCATAGCCGCCAACACCTTCGGCGCATTCTCGCTCCTCGTCGGTCTCGTATGGCACGTCGATGAATTTTGCACCCAGTGATTCGATCTGCTCTTTCACTGCCGGGCGAACGTCGGATGCTTCGATCACCGCACCCAGGCGCTTGGCTGTGGCGATGGCCTGCAAGCCGGCAACGCCGGCGCCCAGTACCAGCACGCGTGCGGCCTTAACGGTACCGGCAGCGGTCATCAGCATTGGCATGAAGCGTGGGTAGTGATGGGCTGCCAGCAACACGGCCTTGTAGCCGGCGATGTTGGCCTGCGACGACAGCACGTCCAGGCTCTGCGCCCGCGAGGTTCGCGGTGCGGCTTCCAGGGCGAAGGCGGTAATGCCGCGTTCGGCCATCTTGCCGATCAGTTCACCGTTGAAGGGGTTGAGCATGCCCACCAGAAGGCTGCCGCTGTTGATCAGGGCCAGTTCCTGGTCGTTGGGGGCGACCACTTTGAGTACCAATTGGGCGCCGTAGGCATCGGCGGCGCTCCCAAGGGAAGCACCCACGGCTTCATAGGCACTGTCCGGAATGGCGGCGTTGAGCCCTGCCCCCCGTTGAACGGTGACCTGATGGCCCTGGCCAATCAGTTTCTTGATGGTTTCGGGGGTCGCAGCGACCCTTGTCTCACCGGTCTGCGTCTCGAGAGGAACACCAATGTGCACGACTATTTCTCCTGCGGTGACCTTTTGTCTTTGTAGAAGCCAGCACACTTCGGATGGTGCGCTGGGGCGGCTGTGGAGCGCCAACCCGCCGGATCCCGGGCGGGGCGAAGCATTTTGCAGACGAACCCGAAGGCCTTCAACCGGTTCTGGAGCGAAACGAAGTCAAAACTACAAGTCACCCTGTGACCGCTTGTCGCAGCAATAGGGTTGCAGCCCGTCAAACATGCGCCATTGGCAGATTAGGAGAAAAAATCAAAAAAAAAGCGGCCAATTCGCTTACGACTAGTTGGATGTCGCAAAATAACCCGCAAAGCCGCGTACTGAGCACGGTTAAAGGGTGTTTTTATGCTTGCGTTACAGTTTGCGAATATGCGACATATACATATATCTGTAGGTGTTTAAAATAATTGACTACAGGGTCAATTTGTCGCGTTTGTCCCTGGGCTATTTATGTAGGCCTGAGCCTGACTTACCAGCCAGTCGCGAAAGGCGCGTAGCGACGCCGACTCCACCTTGCGCTCTGGAATCATCAGATAGTAGGCCTTGTCGCTACTCAGGGCATGCCTGTTAGCGACCACCAGCCTTCCCTCCTCCAGCTCCCGCTGGATCAGGAACGGTGGTATCAGGGCAATGCCCATATCGTGCATGGCCGCCTGGGCGAGCATCGAGAATAGTTCATAGCGCGGGCCTGTCATGTCGCGCTCCACATTCATGCCCACACTGCCGAACCATTGCCGCCAGGCATACGGGCGTGTGCTCTGCTGCAGCAGTGGTAGCTGCGCGATGTGGTGTGCCTCGAGCATGCCTTGGCCGTTCAGCAGCGCCGGACTGCACACAGGTACCGGGTTTTCACCCATCAATTGGTGCGATTGGGTGCCTGACCAGTCCGCATCACCAAAATAGATGGCGGCATCGAAGGTCGTGTCGGCAAACAGGAATGGCCGGGTGCGGTTGGTGAGGTTGACTGTGACCTCCGGGTGGCGCTGCTGGAAGTCCTTGAGTCGTGGTAGCAGCCATTGAGTGCCAAAAGTCGGCACTACCGCCAGTTCGATCACATTGGCGCCTTGCTGGCGCATTACCGACAAGGTATCGCGCTCCACGGCGTCCAGTTGGGCCGCCACCTGGCGACTGTAGGACAGGCCGGCTTCGGTCAGCCTCACGCCGCGGCGCGAGCGACGGAACAGTTCCACATTAAGGAAGGCTTCCAGGCCACCGATCTGCCGACAGACGGCACCCTGGGTCAGCGCGAGTTCCTGGGCAGCCTTGGTAAAGCTCTCGTTACGGGCTGCCGCCTCGAAGCAAATCAGGGCGGCGGTACTGGGGATCTTACGACGCATGTACGTCAACCTCACTTGTAAGGCTGTCAATAAGGCGTTTTGCCGATTTACGGAGTGACAAAATATCACTAATCGGTGCGCAATCCTCGTTTGTCCCCGCAGCCGATCAGGCCTAGGCTCAAAGGCACAAGAAACTGACCCCTATTTCGAGGATTCGCTCATGGCCGGTAAAGCAAGCTTCAACTGGATCGACCCGTTGCTGCTGGATCAGCAGCTCACTGAAGAAGAGCGCATGGTGCGTGACAGCGCTTATCAGTTCGCCCAGGACAAGCTGGCGCCGCGTGTGCTCGAGGCCTTCCGCCACGAGCAGACCGATCCGGCGATCTTCCGCGAGATGGGTGAAGTCGGCCTGTTGGGTGCAACCATCCCCGAGCAATACGGTGGCAGCGGCCTGAACTATGTGTGCTACGGCCTTATTGCTCGCGAAGTGGAACGCATCGACTCGGGTTACCGCTCGATGATGAGTGTGCAGTCGTCGTTGGTGATGGTGCCGATCAACGAATTTGGCACCGAAGCTCAAAAGCAGAAATATCTCCCCAAGCTGGCCAGTGGCGAGTGGATCGGTTGCTTCGGTTTGACCGAGCCTAACCATGGCTCCGACCCTGGCTCGATGATTACGCGGGCGAGAAAGGTCGACGGTGGCTACCGGCTGACCGGCAGCAAGATGTGGATCACCAACAGCCCCATCGCCGATGTGTTCGTGGTGTGGGCCAAGGATGATGCGGGCGATATCCGTGGCTTCGTACTGGAAAAAGGCTGGCAAGGCCTCAGTGCCCCGGCAATTCATGGCAAGGTTGGCCTGCGCGCCTCGATCACTGGCGAAATCGTCATGGACAATGTGTTCGTGCCAGAAGAGAACATCTTCCCGGACGTGCGTGGCCTCAAGGGCCCGTTCACCTGCCTGAATTCGGCTCGCTATGGTATTTCGTGGGGTGCGCTGGGTGCCGCTGAAGCCTGCTGGCACACCGCCCGCCAATACACCCTGGATCGTCAGCAGTTTGGTCGTCCACTGGCCGCCAACCAGTTGATACAGAAGAAGCTGGCCGACATGCAGACCGAAATCACCCTGGCGCTGCAGGGCTGCCTGCGTCTGGGGCGCATGAAGGATGAAGGGACGGCTGCGGTGGAAATCACCTCCATCATGAAGCGCAATTCCTGCGGCAAGGCGCTGGATATCGCCCGTATGGCGCGTGACATGCTGGGCGGCAATGGCATCTCCGACGAGTTTGGTGTGGCCCGCCACCTGGTTAACCTGGAGGTGGTCAACACCTATGAAGGTACCCACGACGTGCATGCACTTATCCTGGGGCGTGCGCAGACTGGTATCCAGGCGTTCTATTAATAAGGAGCAAGCCATGGGCGCGCTATCACATCTGCGGGTGCTAGACCTTTCGCGCGTGTTGGCCGGCCCGTGGTCTGGTCAGATTCTGGCTGACCTTGGTGCCGACGTGATCAAGGTCGAGCGCCCAGGCAGTGGCGACGATACCCGCTCATGGGGGCCGCCTTTCCTCAAGGATGTCGAAGGTGAGGACACCAGTGAGGCGGCCTATTACCTGTCGGCCAACCGCAACAAGCGCTCGGTGACCATCGACTTTACCCAGTCGGAGGGGCAGCGGCTGGTGCGGGAGCTGGCGGCACAGTGCGATATCGTCATAGAGAACTTCAAGGTAGGTGGGCTGGCTGCCTATGGCCTGGACTACCAGAGCCTGAAGGCGATCAACCCGCAGCTTATCTATTGCTCCATTACCGGCTTCGGTCAGACCGGGCCCTATGCCAAGCGTGCTGGCTATGACTTCATGATCCAGGGGTTGGGTGGGCTGATGAGCCTGACCGGTCGTCCGGAGGGTGAAGAAGGCGCAGGGCCGGTCAAGGTGGGTGTGGCGCTTACCGATATTCTGACCGGGTTGTATTCCACGGTCGCCATGCTGGCTGCCCTCGCCCACCGGGATCAGACAGGGGTCGGCCAGCATGTCGACATGGCATTGCTCGATGTGCAGGTGGCCTGCCTTGCGAACCAGGCGATGAACTACCTGACCACGGGCACCCCTCCCCGTCGGCTGGGTAATGCGCATCCTAATATAGTCCCTTACCAGGACTTTCCGACGGCAGATGGCGATTTCATTCTTACCGTCGGTAATGACAGCCAGTTCCGCAAGTTCGCTGAGGTGGCCGGGCAGCCGCAATGGGCGGAGGACCCTCGGTTCGTTACCAATAAGCTGCGGGTGGCCAACCGGGCTGAGCTGATACCATTGATTCGCCAGGCTACGGTGTTCAAGACCACGGCTGAGTGGGTGGCCCAGTTGGAGGCTGCAGGAGTGCCATGTGGACCTATCAATAACCTGGCGCAGATGTTCCAGGACCCCCAGGTGCTGGCGCGCGGGTTGGCGTTGAATATCCCGCATCCATTGGCGGGTAGTGTGCCGCAAGTTGCGAGCCCGATACGGTTGTCGGAGACGCCAGTGGAGTATCGCCGGGCGCCACCACTGCTGGGCGAGCATACCGAAGTGGTGCTGGGGAAGTGTTGGGGCTGGATGCTGGCGAGGTACAGCGTCTGCGTGATGCTGGAGTGCTCTAGATGAAAAGCGGGGAGGCCGTCAGGCCTCCCCGCTTTGTTTTTCAGCGCTATCAAAGTTTATTGAAATTAAAGGTTGACGCCCTCTCGAATCCCCTTATAATGCGCCCCACTTCCAGCGACATCGGAACGAAAAACTCCTTGAGATTCAATGAGTTAAGTAGTTGAGGCAAAAGCTGAAAGTGCTACGATCAAATGATCGAAAGCGGTTGAGATGATGGTTGACAGCGCTTCCAAGTGCTGTATGATTCGCCTCCCGCTACGAGAGATCGCAGCGAGCCAAGTGTTTGAAGCTAAACGAGTTTCTCGCAAAAAACTTCAAAATAAACGCTTGACAGACTCTGAGGAAAGCGTAGAATGCGCGCCTCGGTTGAGACGAAAAGCTCTTAACCAAACGCTCTTTAACAAATCGAATCAAGCAATTCGTGTGGGTGCTTGTGAGTATGGACTGATAGTCAAAAAGATTATCAGCATCACAAGTGGCCATGCGAGAAATCACATAGTCATTTGAGATTGCTGAGCCAAGTTTAGGGTTTCTTAAAAACCCAAGCAGTATTGAACTGAAGAGTTTGATCATGGCTCAGATTGAACGCTGGCGGCAGGCCTAACACATGCAAGTCGAGCGGATGACGGGAGCTTGCTCCTTGATTCAGCGGCGGACGGGTGAGTAATGCCTAGGAATCTGCCTGGTAGTGGGGGACAACGTTTCGAAAGGAACGCTAATACCGCATACGTCCTACGGGAGAAAGCAGGGGACCTTCGGGCCTTGCGCTATCAGATGAGCCTAGGTCGGATTAGCTAGTTGGTGGGGTAATGGCTCACCAAGGCGACGATCCGTAACTGGTCTGAGAGGATGATCAGTCACACTGGAACTGAGACACGGTCCAGACTCCTACGGGAGGCAGCAGTGGGGAATATTGGACAATGGGCGAAAGCCTGATCCAGCCATGCCGCGTGTGTGAAGAAGGTCTTCGGATTGTAAAGCACTTTAAGTTGGGAGGAAGGGCAGTAAGTTAATACCTTGCTGTTTTGACGTTACCGACAGAATAAGCACCGGCTAACTCTGTGCCAGCAGCCGCGGTAATACAGAGGGTGCAAGCGTTAATCGGAATTACTGGGCGTAAAGCGCGCGTAGGTGGTTTGTTAAGTTGGATGTGAAAGCCCCGGGCTCAACCTGGGAACTGCATCCAAAACTGGCAAGCTAGAGTACGGTAGAGGGTGGTGGAATTTCCTGTGTAGCGGTGAAATGCGTAGATATAGGAAGGAACACCAGTGGCGAAGGCGACCACCTGGACTGATACTGACACTGAGGTGCGAAAGCGTGGGGAGCAAACAGGATTAGATACCCTGGTAGTCCACGCCGTAAACGATGTCAACTAGCCGTTGGAATCCTTGAGATTTTAGTGGCGCAGCTAACGCATTAAGTTGACCGCCTGGGGAGTACGGCCGCAAGGTTAAAACTCAAATGAATTGACGGGGGCCCGCACAAGCGGTGGAGCATGTGGTTTAATTCGAAGCAACGCGAAGAACCTTACCAGGCCTTGACATGCAGAGAACTTTCCAGAGATGGATTGGTGCCTTCGGGAACTCTGACACAGGTGCTGCATGGCTGTCGTCAGCTCGTGTCGTGAGATGTTGGGTTAAGTCCCGTAACGAGCGCAACCCTTGTCCTTAGTTACCAGCACGTTATGGTGGGCACTCTAAGGAGACTGCCGGTGACAAACCGGAGGAAGGTGGGGATGACGTCAAGTCATCATGGCCCTTACGGCCTGGGCTACACACGTGCTACAATGGTCGGTACAGAGGGTTGCCAAGCCGCGAGGTGGAGCTAATCTCACAAAACCGATCGTAGTCCGGATCGCAGTCTGCAACTCGACTGCGTGAAGTCGGAATCGCTAGTAATCGCGAATCAGAATGTCGCGGTGAATACGTTCCCGGGCCTTGTACACACCGCCCGTCACACCATGGGAGTGGGTTGCACCAGAAGTAGCTAGTCTAACCTTCGGGGGGACGGTTACCACGGTGTGATTCATGACTGGGGTGAAGTCGTAACAAGGTAGCCGTAGGGGAACCTGCGGCTGGATCACCTCCTTAATCGACGACATCAGCCTGCTGATGAGCTCCCACACGAATTGCTTGATTCATTGTCGAAGACGTTTTTCCTGGTCAGAACCTGGAAATGAGCATTCGTATCGAATGTTGATTTCTGGCTTTTGTCAGATCGTTCTTTAAAAATTCGGATATGTGATAGATATAGACTGAACACCAGTTTCACTGCTGGTGGATCAGGCTAAGGTAAAATTTGTGAGTTCTGCTCGAAAGAGCAACGTACGAATTTTCGGCGAATGTCGTCTTCACAGTATAACCAGATTGCTTGGGGTTATATGGTCAAGTGAAGAAGCGCATACGGTGGATGCCTTGGCAGTCAGAGGCGATGAAAGACGTGGTAGCCTGCGATAAGCTTTGGGGAGTCGGCAAACAGACTGTGATCCAGAGATCTCTGAATGGGGGAACCCAGCCAGCATAAGCTGGTTATCTTGTACTGAATACATAGGTGCAAGAGGCGAACCAGGGGAACTGAAACATCTAAGTACCCTGAGGAAAAGAAATCAACCGAGATTCCCTTAGTAGTGGCGAGCGAACGGGGACCAGCCCTTAAGTTGATTTGAGATTAGTGGAACGCTCTGGAAAGTGCGGCCATAGTGGGTGATAGCCCCGTACACGAAAATCTCTTGTCAATGAAATCGAGTAGGACGGAGCACGAGAAACTTTGTCTGAATATGGGGGGACCATCCTCCAAGGCTAAATACTACTGACTGACCGATAGTGAACCAGTACCGTGAGGGAAAGGCGAAAAGAACCCCGGAGAGGGGAGTGAAATAGAACCTGAAACCGTATGCGTACAAGCAGTGGGAGCCTACTTTGTTAGGTGACTGCGTACCTTTTGTATAATGGGTCAGCGACTTATATTCAGTGGCGAGCTTAACCGAATAGGGGAGGCGTAGCGAAAGCGAGTCTTAATAGGGCGTTTAGTCGCTGGGTATAGACCCGAAACCGGGCGATCTATCCATGGGCAGGTTGAAGGTTAGGTAACACTGACTGGAGGACCGAACCGACTACCGTTGAAAAGTTAGCGGATGACCTGTGGATCGGAGTGAAAGGCTAATCAAGCTCGGAGATAGCTGGTTCTCCTCGAAAGCTATTTAGGTAGCGCCTCATGTATCACTGTAGGGGGTAGAGCACTGTTTCGGCTAGGGGGTCATCCCGACTTACCAAACCGATGCAAACTCCGAATACCTACAAGTGCCGAGCATGGGAGACACACGGCGGGTGCTAACGTCCGTCGTGAAAAGGGAAACAACCCAGACCGTCAGCTAAGGTCCCAAAGTCATGGTTAAGTGGGAAACGATGTGGGAAGGCTTAGACAGCTAGGAGGTTGGCTTAGAAGCAGCCACCCTTTAAAGAAAGCGTAATAGCTCACTAGTCGAGTCGGCCTGCGCGGAAGATGTAACGGGGCTCAAACCATGCACCGAAGCTACGGGTATCATCTTACGATGATGCGGTAGAGGAGCGTTCTGTAAGCCTGTGAAGGTGAGTTGAGAAGCTTGCTGGAGGTATCAGAAGTGCGAATGCTGACATGAGTAACGACAATGCGAGTGAAAAACTCGCACGCCGAAAGACCAAGGTTTCCTGCGCAACGTTAATCGACGCAGGGTTAGTCGGTCCCTAAGGCGAGGCTGAAAAGCGTAGTCGATGGAAAACAGGTTAATATTCCTGTACTTCCAGTTATTGCGATGGAGGGACGGAGAAGGTTAGGCCAGCCTGGCGTTGGTTGTCCAGGTTTAAGGTGGTAGGCTGAAATCTTAGGCAAATCCGGGATTTCAAGGCCGAGAGCTGATGACGAGTTGCCTTTAGGCGACGAAGTGGTTGATACCATGCTTCCAAGAAAAGCTCCTAAGCTTCAGATAACTGGGAACCGTACCCCAAACCGACACAGGTGGTTAGGTAGAGAATACCAAGGCGCTTGAGAGAACTCGGGTGAAGGAACTAGGCAAAATGGCACCGTAACTTCGGGAGAAGGTGCGCCGGCGAGGGTGAAGGACTTGCTCCGTAAGCCCATGCCGGTCGAAGATACCAGGCCGCTGCGACTGTTTATTAAAAACACAGCACTCTGCAAACACGAAAGTGGACGTATAGGGTGTGACGCCTGCCCGGTGCCGGAAGGTTAATTGATGGGGTTAGCGCAAGCGAAGCTCTTGATCGAAGCCCCGGTAAACGGCGGCCGTAACTATAACGGTCCTAAGGTAGCGAAATTCCTTGTCGGGTAAGTTCCGACCTGCACGAATGGCGTAACGATGGCGGCGCTGTCTCCACCCGAGACTCAGTGAAATTGAAATCGCTGTGAAGATGCAGTGTATCCGCGGCTAGACGGAAAGACCCCGTGAACCTTTACTATAGCTTTGCACTGGACTTTGAATTTGCTTGTGTAGGATAGGTGGGAGGCTTTGAAGTGGGGACGCCAGTTCTCATGGAGCCATCCTTGAAATACCACCCTGGCAACTTTGAGGTTCTAACTCAGGTCCGTTATCCGGATCGAGGACAGTGTATGGTGGGTAGTTTGACTGGGGCGGTCTCCTCCCAAAGAGTAACGGAGGAGTACGAAGGTGCGCTCAGACCGGTCGGAAATCGGTCGTAGAGTATAAAGGCAAAAGCGCGCTTGACTGCGAGACAAACACGTCGAGCAGGTACGAAAGTAGGTCTTAGTGATCCGGTGGTTCTGTATGGAAGGGCCATCGCTCAACGGATAAAAGGTACTCCGGGGATAACAGGCTGATACCGCCCAAGAGTTCATATCGACGGCGGTGTTTGGCACCTCGATGTCGGCTCATCACATCCTGGGGCTGAAGCCGGTCCCAAGGGTATGGCTGTTCGCCATTTAAAGTGGTACGCGAGCTGGGTTTAGAACGTCGTGAGACAGTTCGGTCCCTATCTGCCGTGGACGTTTGAGATTTGAGAGGGGCTGCTCCTAGTACGAGAGGACCGGAGTGGACGAACCTCTGGTGTTCCGGTTGTCACGCCAGTGGCATTGCCGGGTAGCTATGTTCGGAAGAGATAACCGCTGAAAGCATCTAAGCGGGAAACTTGCCTCAAGATGAGATCTCACTGGGATCTTGAATCCCCTAAAGGGCCGTCGAAGACTACGACGTTGATAGGTTGGGTGTGTAAGCGCTGTGAGGCGTTGAGCTAACCAATACTAATTGCCCGTGAGGCTTGACCATATAACACCCAAGCAATCTGCTACGCAGATTGTGGTGGTGAAGACGAAAGACCCGAAAATTCGTAAGACCACAAATATCGCATATCCGAATTCGCTGGGCTGTCCATCTGGACATTCTGGCAACAGAATTTCTTGACGACCATAGAGCATTGGAACCACCTGATCCCATCCCGAACTCAGTAGTGAAACGATGCATCGCCGATGGTAGTGTGGGGTTTCCCCATGTGAGAGTAGGTCATCGTCAAGATTCATTTCGCAAAACCCCTATCTGCGCATGCAGGTAGGGGTTTTGTCTTTAAGTAGAAGCTCATGCTTCGTCCTGGTAAGCCGCAAGGTCAACCAGCTGCAGTAAAAAGGTGGTTGACAGTGTTTTTGAATGCTGTATTATTCACCTCCCGCGACGAGAGATCGAAGCGAGTTAAGTGTCTGAAGTTAAACGATTTTCTCGCAAAAACTTCAAAATAAACGCTTGACAGGCTCTGAGGAAAGCGTAGAATGCGCGCCTCGGTTGAGACGAAAAGCTCTTAACCAAACGCTCTTTAACAAATCGAATCAAGCAATTCGTGTGGGTGCTTGTGAGTACGGACTGATAGTCAAAAAGATTATCAGCATCACAAGTGACCATGCGAGAAATCACATAGTCATTTGAGATTGCTGAGCCAAGTTTAGGGTTTCTTAAAAACCCAAGCAGTATTGAACTGAAGAGTTTGATCATGGCTCAGATTGAACGCTGGCGGCAGGCCTAACACATGCAAGTCGAGCGGATGACGGGAGCTTGCTCCTTGATTCAGCGGCGGACGGGTGAGTAATGCCTAGGAATCTGCCTGGTAGTGGGGGACAACGTTTCGAAAGGAACGCTAATACCGCATACGTCCTACGGGAGAAAGCAGGGGACCTTCGGGCCTTGCGCTATCAGATGAGCCTAGGTCGGATTAGCTAGTTGGTGGGGTAATGGCTCACCAAGGCGACGATCCGTAACTGGTCTGAGAGGATGATCAGTCACACTGGAACTGAGACACGGTCCAGACTCCTACGGGAGGCAGCAGTGGGGAATATTGGACAATGGGCGAAAGCCTGATCCAGCCATGCCGCGTGTGTGAAGAAGGTCTTCGGATTGTAAAGCACTTTAAGTTGGGAGGAAGGGCAGTAAGCTAATACCTTGCTGTTTTGACGTTACCGACAGAATAAGCACCGGCTAACTCTGTGCCAGCAGCCGCGGTAATACAGAGGGTGCAAGCGTTAATCGGAATTACTGGGCGTAAAGCGCGCGTAGGTGGTTTGTTAAGTTGGATGTGAAAGCCCCGGGCTCAACCTGGGAACTGCATCCAAAACTGGCAAGCTAGAGTA
>NZ_CP026675.1:0-2267500 GCF_002948105.1 Pseudomonas sp. SWI36 | reverse complement strand
GCGCGGAAGATGTAACGGGGCTCAAACCATGCACCGAAGCTACGGGTATCATCTTACGATGATGCGGTAGAGGAGCGTTCTGTAAGCCTGTGAAGGTGAGTTGAGAAGCTTGCTGGAGGTATCAGAAGTGCGAATGCTGACATGAGTAACGACAATGCGAGTGAAAAACTCGCACGCCGAAAGACCAAGGTTTCCTGCGCAACGTTAATCGACGCAGGGTTAGTCGGTCCCTAAGGCGAGGCTGAAAAGCGTAGTCGATGGAAAACAGGTTAATATTCCTGTACTTCCAGTTATTGCGATGGAGGGACGGAGAAGGTTAGGCCAGCCTGGCGTTGGTTGTCCAGGTTTAAGGTGGTAGGCTGAAATCTTAGGCAAATCCGGGATTTCAAGGCCGAGAGCTGATGACGAGTTGCCTTTAGGCGACGAAGTGGTTGATACCATGCTTCCAAGAAAAGCTCCTAAGCTTCAGATAACTGGGAACCGTACCCCAAACCGACACAGGTGGTTAGGTAGAGAATACCAAGGCGCTTGAGAGAACTCGGGTGAAGGAACTAGGCAAAATGGCACCGTAACTTCGGGAGAAGGTGCGCCGGCGAGGGTGAAGGACTTGCTCCGTAAGCCCATGCCGGTCGAAGATACCAGGCCGCTGCGACTGTTTATTAAAAACACAGCACTCTGCAAACACGAAAGTGGACGTATAGGGTGTGACGCCTGCCCGGTGCCGGAAGGTTAATTGATGGGGTTAGCGCAAGCGAAGCTCTTGATCGAAGCCCCGGTAAACGGCGGCCGTAACTATAACGGTCCTAAGGTAGCGAAATTCCTTGTCGGGTAAGTTCCGACCTGCACGAATGGCGTAACGATGGCGGCGCTGTCTCCACCCGAGACTCAGTGAAATTGAAATCGCTGTGAAGATGCAGTGTATCCGCGGCTAGACGGAAAGACCCCGTGAACCTTTACTATAGCTTTGCACTGGACTTTGAATTTGCTTGTGTAGGATAGGTGGGAGGCTTTGAAGTGGGGACGCCAGTTCTCATGGAGCCATCCTTGAAATACCACCCTGGCAACTTTGAGGTTCTAACTCAGGTCCGTTATCCGGATCGAGGACAGTGTATGGTGGGTAGTTTGACTGGGGCGGTCTCCTCCCAAAGAGTAACGGAGGAGTACGAAGGTGCGCTCAGACCGGTCGGAAATCGGTCGTAGAGTATAAAGGCAAAAGCGCGCTTGACTGCGAGACAAACACGTCGAGCAGGTACGAAAGTAGGTCTTAGTGATCCGGTGGTTCTGTATGGAAGGGCCATCGCTCAACGGATAAAAGGTACTCCGGGGATAACAGGCTGATACCGCCCAAGAGTTCATATCGACGGCGGTGTTTGGCACCTCGATGTCGGCTCATCACATCCTGGGGCTGAAGCCGGTCCCAAGGGTATGGCTGTTCGCCATTTAAAGTGGTACGCGAGCTGGGTTTAGAACGTCGTGAGACAGTTCGGTCCCTATCTGCCGTGGACGTTTGAGATTTGAGAGGGGCTGCTCCTAGTACGAGAGGACCGGAGTGGACGAACCTCTGGTGTTCCGGTTGTCACGCCAGTGGCATTGCCGGGTAGCTATGTTCGGAAGAGATAACCGCTGAAAGCATCTAAGCGGGAAACTTGCCTCAAGATGAGATCTCACTGGGATCTTGAATCCCCTAAAGGGCCGTCGAAGACTACGACGTTGATAGGTTGGGTGTGTAAGCGCTGTGAGGCGTTGAGCTAACCAATACTAATTGCCCGTGAGGCTTGACCATATAACACCCAAGCAATCTGCTACGCAGATTGTGGTGGTGAAGACGAAAGACCCGAAAATTCGTAAGACCACAAATATCGCATATCCGAATTCGCTGGGCTGTCCATCTGGACATTCTGGCAACAGAATTTCTTGACGACCATAGAGCATTGGAACCACCTGATCCCATCCCGAACTCAGTAGTGAAACGATGCATCGCCGATGGTAGTGTGGGGTTTCCCCATGTGAGAGTAGGTCATCGTCAAGATTCATTTCGCAAAACCCCTATCTGCGCATGCAGGTAGGGGTTTTGTCTTTAAGTAGGAACTACAGAGATTCGCAGGCGCGTCCGAGAGACGGGCCAGCACACAGAATTTCTTGACGACCATAGAGCATTGGAACCACCTGATCCCATCCCGAACTCAGCAGTGAAACGATGCATCGCCGATGGTAGTGTGGGGTTTCCCCATGTGAGAGTAGGTCATCGTCAAGATTCAAACCCAAAGCCCCTGTCTGCGATGCAGACAGGGGCTTTGTCTTTTCCGGGTTTCAATATCGGTTAGAACTGATAGCTGACCGTGGCGCTCACATTGCGCTCTTCACCCATGTAGCAGTAGTTCAGGCTGGCACATGAGGTGATGTAGCTTTCATTGGTAAGGTTGTTGGCGTTCAAGCGCACATCCACACCCGTCAGGCCGACCTTGCCCAGGTCATAGCCGATCGAGGCGTCGAACAGGGTGTAGGAAGGCACCTTCATGCTGTTTTCCGCATCGACCCAGCTGTACCCCACATATCGCACCCCACCGCCCAGCCGCAGGCCATCCAGTGCCCCCTGGCGGAAGTTATAGTCGGCCCACAGCGAGAGCATCTGTTTCGGCGCCTGAGTCGGCGAATTACCCTTGTTGTCCAAGTTGCCCGACACAAGGCTCGGCATTGACTTCGAATACTCGATATCGGTGAAGGTATAGCCACCCAGCAGTTTGAGGCTGTCGGTCAGTTGCACATGGGCCTCCAGCTCCAGCCCTTGCGAGCGGACTTCACCGACAGGGCGGTAGAAGTCTTCGTCAGGCTGTTTAGACGCCAAATTCTCCTGCTCGATGCGGAACACCGATGCGGTGAACAGGTTGTCGCTCCCTGGTGGCTGATATTTGATGCCGGCTTCCCACTGAGTGCCCTCCGTCGGTGCCAGCGGCCGGCCTTGCTGGTCGGACACGGTGTTCGGGTTGAACGACTCCGAGTAGCTGATGTAGGGCGCAATGCCGTTCTCGAACAGGTAGAGCACTCCAGCCCGGGAGGTGAACCTGGAGCGTTGATCACTGACCTTGCTGTCGCTGTCACGGTTCTCTTCGGACACCTTCACCCAGTCCTGGCGCAGTCCCAAGGAAAAGCGCCACTGGTCCAGCTCCACCAGATCCTGCAGGTACACACCCGTTTGTTGCAAACGCCGCTGGTAGCGGTTCTCGCCCAGTACCTGAAGGTTGCCATTGCCGTACTGCGGATTGCCAGCATCCAGCGGGTCGACGGTGCCATAACGCCATGTCACGTCGGCTTTGCGCCGCTGGTAGTCAGCCCCCAAGAGCAGGGTGTGCTTGGCGGCCCCAGTAAAAAACTCTGCCTGCAGCATGTTATCAATGATGTATGAATGCAGACGCTCGTCGCCGCCGGTATAGGCGCGGTTTAGCATGTTGCTGTCAACATCTGCCCAGCCGGCGGCGTACACCTGGTCCATCGACACGTCGGAATCCTGATAACGGAAGTTCTGCCGCGCGGTGAAAACATCATTGAAGCGGTGCTCAAACTGGTAACTGAAGGATTGCTGCGTGCGCTCGTAGTTGTCGATGCTCGGCTCGCCTTCGAAGAAATGGTCTGACAGGCGAAAACCGTTGCGTTTGTGCAGCATGCCGTCTGCAGGGTTGCCGCCGTGGTACCCACCGTTAGGGTCGTGCTGCAAATAGGCCTGCAGCGTGAGTGAGGTGTCTTCGGTGAAGTCGACACTGATAGCAGGGGCGATGGCGTAACGTTCTTCCTTGTTGTGGTCGAACTGAGTGTCGGAAGCATCCGCCAAACCCGTCAGGCGATACGCAATGCGTTTGTCGTCATCCACAGGACCACTGAAGTCGAAGCCCACGCCACGCTGGCCCTGAGTACCTACCGTGGCCTGAACCTGATGGTAAGGGGCAAAGAGTGGCTTCTTGGTGGTCAGGGCTACCAGGCCACCCGGCGAGCTTCGTCCGTACAGTACCGAAGACGGTCCCTTGAGAATGTCGATGCGCTCAAGGAAGTATGGGTCTACCTGCATTGTGCTGTAGGTGCCGTTGTCTCCCATTGACTTGAGCCCATCGACGTAGATGTTGTCCACCGAACCGTCGTTGAAGCCGCGCATGGCTACATAGTCATAGCGATGAGTGGCACCGTACGGGTTGGTCAGTACTCCAGGCGTGTAGCGCATGGCTTGGGCAACGGTCTGAGAGCCCTGATCATCCATTTGCTGGCGAGTAACCACCGAGACCGATTGGGATGTCTCCACCAAGGGCATGCTGGTCTTGGTCGCCACCTGGCTGTGCGTGGCGTTGTAACCCTCCATGCTGCCCAGTGCGTTGCCGAGGGAGAAACTACGGATGTCGGTGTCTGGCAATGCCAGGGCAGCGTTCTGACGCTGTGCCTGCAGCACATAGTTACGTCCCCCCTGGCTGACGGCTTCCAGTCCGCTGCCATTTAGCAACTGGCGCAGCGCCTGATCGGCTGTGTACTGCCCCTGCAGTCCGTTGGAATGCAGGCCATCGGTCAGCTGAGGCGTGCTCGATAGGGTGATCCCGGCCTGGCGAGCGATTGTGTTGAGCACGTCGGTCAGTTGGCCAGCTGGTATTGCATAGTGTTGGCTCACTTCGGCTGTGTCGGCCGCAACGGAAAGTTGCGGAACAGTTGCCAGGCCCAGGGCGGTACCAAACAGAACAGCCCGGATGGCATGGCGCAAGTGAGCTGATTGCAGGACTGGACGAAAATCATTCGGGCTGAAAGTGTGGGTTAACACCGGGTTGGTAGACATGAAGGGTCCGTTAAAGTGTCGAGGGCAGAAAGTGTTGCTTACTGTCCTAGCCGGACCTGGATTCAAAACCCGCCAGAAATCGATAACGCCTTATCAGGTGATGCTCTCTACATGCACCCACCAGCGTGTACGTCGACGAAGTCGTACGGGCAACGTCTGCGGTAGCAGCCGAAGCAGTTGTTCCGGGTCTTCGAGGCGGAACACCCCCGACAGGCGCAGGTCGGCAATATCATTGCTGCAGCCCAGGTAACCATGGCGATAGCGGCTGACCTGCGCGAGGAAGTTGGAGAGGCGCATGTCCTGAGTGACGATCAACCCTTCAGTCCAGGCCATCGCATCCATCTCCATGTGCGCGAGCCGTTGCGCACCTTGAGCATCCAGGCGCCAGTTCTGGCCACCTTCGATCCACTGAAGTTGGCCAGCACCAGGCCGGTGTATCGCCACTTTGCCGTGGCTGACGCTGACACGTGTGCAGTCGCTATCCTGATAGGCCACAAAGCGTCCTTCGAAGCCTTCAAGCAGCGCGTCGCGGGTTTGTACCAGCAGGGGTTGCCGGGGGTTGCAGTTGATCATCAATTCCCCATGCTTCAGGCGGACCAGGCGCTGTTGATCATGGAAGGCCAGGTCCACGGCACTGCAGGTATTGAGTTGCATCAGTGAGCCATCGGGCAGGGTGAAAACGCGTCGCTCGCCCGTGCCGGTGGCATAGTCTGACGCCCAGGCACTCACAGTATCGAGGTCTTTGGCCAGCCAGCTCGCTGATCCTGCCATGACAACGCCGCCAAGCAGCTTCAGCGCCTGTCGACGGCGCAGGCGCTGCTGGCTGGTTTCCAGTGTCTGCAATGCCAGCCCGGCACCCGGGATAGCGCGCAGGTCGAGGTCCTTATGAAGGTGAACCATACGCTGCCAGGCCTGTTCGTTTTCGTGGTGGCTGCTGCGCCATTGCGCGCACTGTTGTTGCAGAGCTGGATCGTGCCCGCTCTCACGCAGCCGCAGCATCCACTGAATGGCCTGCCTGACCGTTTTTGTATCAGGGCGTGCGACGGTCATGGATTCAGCAGTCGTCTTCATAGCGCAGCACGTAGCAGTGATAGAGCGCATCGGCGATGTAGCGCTCAACGGTGCGCACGGAGATCCCCATCTGTTCGGCGATGGCCTGATGCTTCAGCCCCTCGCATTGAGCCAGCAGGAATGCGCGACGTACCTTGGGTTTGAGGCCGTCGAGCATGCGTGCAATACGTTCAAGCAATTCCAGCAGCAGCTCGCGGGTCTCGACTGAGGGGACCAGTGCTTCCGGCACATGGGCCAAAGCCTCCAGGTAGGCCCTGTGCAGTTCCTCGCGGCGCCAAAGATCGATCACCAACCCACGCGCTACCGTGCGCAGGAAGGCCCTGGGAGCATTCAGCTGCAATTGTTCACGACGCTGTAGCAAGCGGACGAAGGTATCCTGGGCGAGGTCAGCCGCATCGGCTGCGTTGCCGAGCTTGCTACGCAGCCAGGTATGCAACCAGCCGTGGTGGTCACTGTAGAGCGTTTGCACGGAATCGTTGCTGGGCATGGAGGAGGGCGCCGGCATCAATGGACGTTAATGATAATTAGTCTCATTGTTGGCGGAGCAAGATTAATTTGCAACCCATCAATTAACGCGTAAAGCCGGTAATGGGCTAACGCCCCAATTGCGTATCCAGGTAATTGCGGATCACCCGCGCCCCGCCATTGAGGTGCCGTTCCAGCACCGCTACCGCTTCGTCCACCAGCTTGTCGCTGGCGGCATCTACCAGTGCGTTGTGATCGTCCTGAGTGAGCTTGCCCAGGCCCATGGACGAAAGATGGAAGCGCAGGAAGCGTTCTTCCTCGTTCAGTTCGTTCTCGATAAGGCGCAGTAGTTTCTTGTTCGGCGCCTTGCTGTACAGCGCCATGTGGAGCAGGCGGTTGAGGCGGCCAATTTCGGTGTGGCTGGTCTCGTTCTCCAGTTGCTGGATATACCCGCGGGCGCTGGCGATGTCGCTGGCATCAAGCAGCGGGATAGACTGGCGCAGCGCCTCGCTCTCGAGCAATACGCGAAGGGCATAGGTGTCCACTGCATCCTCGCCGATCAGCGGTGCAACGACGGCGCCCTTGTGCATCTCCACTTTCAACAGGGATTGCGCTTCGAGCTGGCGCAGGGCCTCGCGCACGGGCATGCGACTGACGCCGTACAAGGTGGCGAGCTCTTGTTGGCGAACTGCAGTACCAGGCGGCAAGCGACCATCGAGAATGGCGCTGCGCAGGCGTTCTTCGATCACGCCACGGGCCTGATGCGGCAACAACTGCTCGCTGGCCAGCACATTGCTCAATTTGATTTTCTTGGCCACGCGACGCCTGCCTCAACGATGACTATATTGGATCCAATTAAACTAGTAACAGCTTGTGAGGGTGTCAAACCTGCACCCACACTGGTACGGGCGCCCCAAAAGCGCGGCTATGGTGGAGGAAGTCGCACGTCAAAGGAAGCTGCCTATAGAAAGATGTAAGCAGAAAGTATAGGCGGGCTGACAGCCGGGTGCGTGATTGCAGGGTGCCATTGTCTTTTGCGGTGGCAAGCCCCACCATCGCTGCTTTCGACTGGTCTGAACAGGGCTTCGCAGTGGCGATATCCTGGTTGCTCAAAACCGTAGTGCGATATGTCGGCTTTGCCGTGCTGCTGGGCAGTCTTCTGCTGGGCGGCTTGCACGCGGATTGGGATTTCTCCCAGATCAGCCGCAAGTCGCAGGCTCTGTACGGCCCACTAGGTGCCGGGCAGGGTCGCATCGATGCCTGGCAGAGCCTGATGGCCACGCAGAAGCAGGGTACCGAGCTTGAAAGGTTGCAAGTGGTCAACCGCTTCTTCAACCAGCAATTGCGGTATGTCGAGGATATCGATCTGTGGCATGAGGTCGACTACTGGGCCACACCTGTGCAGGCACTGATCAAAGGTGCAGGGGACTGCGAGGATTACGCCATCGCCAAATATTTCAGTCTACGGCGCATGGGAATCCCCAGCGAGAAACTGCGCATCACCTACGTCAAGGCGCTGCGGCAGAACCGGGCACACATGGTCCTGACCTATTATTCAAGCCCACAGGCCCAGCCTTTGGTGCTGGACAGTCTGATGGATGCCATAAAGCCGGCAAGCCAGCGTACCGACTTGCTGCCGGTGTACGCCTTCAATGGCGAGGGGTTGTGGCTGACGGGCGCGGCAGGGAACAAGAAGGTTGGTGATACCAAGCGGCTGTCACGCTGGCAGGATTTGTTGAAGAAAATGCAGGCCGAAGGGTTCCCGGCCGAGCCGGTTTACTGAAGGAGCACAGATGTCACTGTTCAAACAATTGCTGTTGGCCATTTGCCTGTTCCTGGTGGTCGCCTTCAGTGGCAGTTTCATGGTCAGCCTGGAAAGCTCGCGCAGCCAGTACGTCAACCAGCTGCGCTCGCACGCCCAGGATGCGGCCACCGCGCTGGCGCTTTCGCTGACGCCGAATATCGACGACCCAGCGATGGTCGAGCTGATGGTCAGCTCGATTTTCGACAGTGGTTACTATGCAAGCATCAAGGTCGTCGACCTGGGTTCCAACGCCGTGCTGGTGGAGCGTCACGCCGAGCCAGACCCTGGCGGTGTGCCGCTTTGGTTCGTGCGCCTGATCGGCCTCGAGGCCGCCGGCGGCGATGCAATCGTCAGTCGTGGCTGGCAGCAGGCAGCGCGCGTTGAAGTGATCAGCCACCCGATGTTCGCCATTGCCAAGCTTTGGCAAAGCGCCTTGGGCAGCCTGGGTTGGTTGCTGTTGTGCGGTGCGGCCAGTGCCGTGCTCGGTGCTTTGCTGTTGCGCCGCCAGTTGAGGCCGCTGGACTACATGGTCGAGCAATCCCACGCTATTGCCCGCCGCGAATTCCTCAGCCTGCCAGAGTTGCCACGCACGCCGGAGCTACGCCGCGTAGTGCAAGCGATGAACCAGATGGTCGAGAAACTCAAAGCCCTGTTCACCGAGCAGGCCGAGCGCAGTGAGCGGCTGCGTGCGGAGTCCTACCAGGACAGCCTGACCGGGCTGTCGAACCGCCGCTATTTTGAAATGCAGCTGAACAATCGGGTAAGCAACCTGGAAGACGCGCGCGCCGGTTACCTGCTGTTGCTGCGGGTTCAGGGCCTGGCTGGCCTGAACGCCCGCCTTGGCGGCCAGCGTACCGACCAGTTGTTGCAAGCGGTAGGTGAACAGCTGCGTCGTACTTGTGCCAGCTACCCGGAAACCAACGACCTCATTTCCCGCAGCCGCGGCGGCGAGTTTGCAGTGCTGGCACCGGGCATGGTGCATGAGGAGGCAGTACACCTTGCCCAGGCTCTGGAGGCAACGTTGCAGAGCCTGCACGAAACGGGGGCCAGTGATATCGACCCGGTGGCTTGTATAGGCCTGGCGCCATTCAGCCCTGGTGATTCACCCCAGGCATTGCTGAAGCTGGCCGACGAGGCTCTGGCCCGCGCTGAGAACCAGCCAACGCCGGGCTGGGTATGCCTTGAGCAAGGTGTTGCGGCGGTTGCTGCAGATAGCCAGCATGCCTGGCACGAACGGCTCGACCAGGCGTTCATCAATGGGCATTTCGAGTTGTTCTTCCAGCCAGTGATAGAGTGCGCTTCCTCGCAACGGGTACTGCACCACAAAGTTATTTCGCGTTTGCGCGATGGCCAGGGCGAGGCCTTGCCGGCGGGCCGCTTCCTGCCTTGGCTGGAGCGCTTCGGCTGGATGCCGCGGCTGGATGTGCTGGTGCTGGAGAAAGTGTTGGCGCACCTGCGAGGGCATGACCAGGTGCTGGCGTTGAACCTGTCCGCCGCCACCCTGGCCGACCCCAAGGCCCTTCAGCGCGTTTTCGAGCTGCTGGGCCAGAATGCGGCGCTCGGTCCGCGGCTGGTTTTTGAAATTGGCGAGGAGCAGTTGCCTGAGCAGGCAGCGTTGGAGCAACTCACCCGGCGCCTGCATGGGCTTGGCTTCGGGTTGGCTTTGCAACGCTTCGGTGGGCGCTTCAGCATGATTGGCAACCTGGCGCATTTGGGCCTGGCGTACCTGAAGATTGACGGCAGTTACATCCGCAACATCGATCATGAGCAGCACAAGCGGCTGTTCATCGAAGCGATCCAGCGTGCGGCGCATAGCATCGACCTGCCGCTGATTGCCGAGCGAGTCGAGACGGAAGGGGAGCGGTTGGTGTTGCTGGAGATGGGAGTAGGCGGGATTCAGGGGCAACTGGTGGGCGAGCCTGCGCCTTGGCGCTGAATGGCCTCCCGCGTGCGGCTGTAGGCGTGGGCTAGAGCCGCAAAAGGGCCGCGTAGCGGCCCCCAGGTTCACGTAGCGATTTGCAGGGCTGCTTGTACAGCCCTGTCGCGACATGAGGCCGCTCCTAAAGCAATGGCGAAACCTGCAGGTTGGCTATCACCGCTCGCGCAGCGCCTCCGAGCGCGCCTTCATGATCGGCTTGAGCAGGTAGCTCATGATGGTTTTCTTGCCTGTCATGATGTCCACCGTCGCCACCATCCCCGGAATGATCAGCAGTGGCTTCTCGTCAGTCCCCAGGTGGCTGCGATCAGTGCGCAGCTTGATCAGGTAATACGTAGTCTTCTTGTCTTCATCGGTAATGGTGTCGGCGCCAATCTGCTCCAGCTTGGCCTTTAGCCCACCGTAGATGGTGTAGTCATACGCGGTGAACTTGACCGTCGCTTCCTGGCCAGGGTGCAGGAAGGCGATGTCTTTGGGCAAAATCTTCGCCTCGATGACCAGCGTGTCGTCCAGTGGCACGACTTCGAGGATATCGCTGCCTGGCTGGATTACCCCGCCAATGGTGTTCACCAGCAGTTGCTTGACGATACCGCGTACGGGCGAAGTGACCAGTGTGCGGCTCACCCGGTCGTCCAGCGCCTTGCTGGTGGCGGTAGCCTTGTTCAGTTCGGTGCGTGCCTCGTTCAGCTGGGTCAGCGCTTCGCTTCGGAACTTGCCACGTGTCTCTTCGATCTTGCTTTGCACCTCGCGGATCGCCGCCTCTGCGCGCGGGATCGCCAGCGCAGTGGAATCCAGCTGACCGCGGTTTTCCACTTCAGCACGGCGCAGGCGCAGCACTTCAACCTGGGAAATCGCGCCGGTTGCCACCAGCGGTTCGGACATGCTGATTTCCTTGCGCAGCAGCTCAAGGCTGTTGGCGTACTGGGTGCGTTTGGAGCTGTATTCGCGCAACTCCTGCTGGCGTTGGACCAACTGCTGCTGCAGGCCGCCAATTTCGTCCTGCAGTTGCTGGCGCCGGCTCTGGTACAGCGACTCTTCACTGGCCGCCTGGTTTGGCGCGGCTTTACGCAGCTTTTCGTCGATAATCAGCGGGCGGTCCTCTACCTCGGCACTCAAACGTTCGACTCGCAGGGCCATGGCCAGGCGGTCAGCCTCGGTTTCACCAACGTTGGAGGCGAAGCGGGTTTCATCCAGGCGCAGCAATGGCTGGCCCACTTCGACGATCTGCCCCTCCTTGGCGAAGATTTCGGCGACGATGCCGCCCTCCAGGTTCTGGATCTTCTGCACCTTGGAAGACGGAATGGCCTTGCCTTCACCCCGCGTAACTTCGTCGATGGGCGCAACGCTGGCCCATACAATCAAGAACACGAAGAACAGGATCACGCCCCAGATGGTCAGCCGCACCACCCGCGGTGCATCTTCGATCAGGGCTTTGTTTACCTCGGGCAGCGGCTGGCCGCCAAGCGAGTCGCTGCCTTTGAAATAGCGCCGCAGGCCGTCCTTGAACTGCCCCATATCCAGCTTATGCAACACTGATCTGCCCCTTCTTCAGTGCATCCATGACCGCGGCTTTCGGGCCGTCGGCGACAATCTGCCCGCGATCGATCACGATCAGCCGGTCTACCAGCGACAGCAACGAGGCACGGTGCGTGACCAGCAGTACCGTCTTGCCCTCCACCACCGCTTGCAGGCGCTGCTTGAGGCGTTCTTCACCGGTGTTGTCCATGGCGCTGGTCGGCTCGTCCAGCAGCAGGATCTGCGGGTTGAGCAGCAGCGCACGGCCCAAGGCGACGTTCTGCCGCTGGCCGCCGGACAGGTTCTGCCCGCGTTCACCCACTTGCAGCTCGTAGCCGTCGGGGTGCAGCCGGGCGAATTCATGTACGCCCGCCAGTTCAGCGGCCTGCAGGATCAATTCGTCCTCGATGTAGCGGGCGCCGCTGACCAGGTTGTCACGCAAGGTGCCGGCCAGCAGCTGGATGTCCTGTGGGACGTAGCCGATGTTGTGGCGCAGTTCGCTGACATCAATCTGGCGAATGTCGACGCCATCGACCAGCAGCGAGCCACCATCGGCCTCGTACAGGCCGACAATGAGCTTGGCCAGCGAGCTCTTGCCCGAGCCGCTGCGACCGATGATGCCGACCTTCTCGCCAGGGCGAATGGTCAGGTTGATATTCTTCAGGGCCAGGTTCTGCTGGTTCGGATAAGTGAAGTCGACACCGCGGAACTCGACGCTGCCCTGTAGCACCTTGCGGCTCAGCGGGCGTTCTTCGAAGTTGCGCTCTTGCGGCAGATCCATCATGTGGTCGGTGGAGACCATGGTTACCTTGGCTTGCTGGTAGCGGGCCAGCAGGCCATTGAGCTGGCCCAGTGGGCCGAGGGCGCGGCCGCTGAGCATGTAGCAAGCCACCAGGCCGCCCATGCTCAGGTTGCCGTCGATGATCAGGTACACGCCGACGCAGATCATTGCCACGCCTGCCAGTTGCTGGATCAGCAGGGTGATGTTCATCGCCAGGCTCGACAGCACTTTCACGCGCAGTTCCAGCCTGCTCAGGGTGCCGAGGGTTTGCTCCCACATGTACTGGCGTTCGCTTTCGGCGTTGTTGACCTTTACCGCATCCAGACCCGCCAGGGTTTCGATCAGGCTGGACTGGCGCTCTGATGCCAAAGCCATGGTCCGCTCCATGGTCGCCATCAGTGGCCGTTGCAGGGCGTAGCCGATGCCCAGAGCCAGCGGGAAAGCGATGATCGGTATCCACACCAGGTGCCCGCCAATGATGGCGATGACGATCAAAATCAGGATGGTAAAGGGCAGGTCGATCAAGCTGGTCAGGGTCAGCGAGGCGAGGAAGTCGCGCAGGCCCTGGAACTCGTGAATGTTCTGGGCAAAGCTGCCGACCCGCGCCGGCCGGTACTTCATCGACATGCCGACGATACGTTCAAACAGCGTTGCCGAGATGATCAGGTCGGTCTTCTTGCCTGCCAGGTCCAGGCACAGGCCGCGAAGGCCTTTGAGGATCAGGTCGAAGATATACGCGCCGGCGATACCGATGGCCAATACCCAGAGCGTCGAGGTGGCCTGGTTTGGCACCACCCGGTCATACACGTTCATCACGAACAGCGGCGCGGCCAAGGCGATCAGGTTGATCACCAGGCTGGCGGCGATGGCGTCGATATACAACCACTTGCTGCGCAGCAGGGTGTCGCGGAACCACGACTTCGCTCGTGGGATGAGGTTGCCGTGGTTGACATCGAACTTGTGCTGCGGCTGCGCGAAGAACACGCGGCCGCTGTAGTCGCTTAGCAGTGCTTCGCGGCTGACATGCACCTCGCCACCGTCGCTCTCGCTGAGTAGCAGGCGCGCGGTGTCATCGTTCTCCCAGCCGAGCAGGACGGCGCTGCGGCCCTCCTTGAGCAGCAGCATGGCCGGCATGGCGATACTCGGGATCTGCTCCAGCTTTCGCTGAAGCAGGCGCCCCTGCAGGCCAGCCCGGGCCGCGGCGCGCGGCAGCAGTTCAGGGCTCAGGCGCTGGGCGGGTAGCGGTAGGCCTGTTGTCAGCATGACCCGGCTGGCGGGCTTCTGGTGCAGGACACACAGGCTCAGCAGACTATCCAGCAGGGGATCGTCATGCTGACTGCGTGGATCGTGGCTGAGTTGGACTCGACTGACTTCGGATTCCACGCGGCGCTCTCTTCATCCTTGTGGTGGGTGGGGTGGGTGTGCCGTCGTTAAGGTCAGGCCGGCTCACCCTGGCTTTCTTTGGTGCTGCAAAGCTGTGCTGATAAGGGTTATCACGCCCTGGTGCTGGAGCAGCTGGCCAATGTTCGCCTTGAATCGGTGTTGAGTAAACAATTCTACGTGCTTCATTTTCACCAGACTTAGCGGGGCAATGATTGTTTCATTTTTGATCCAGCCATCATCCGGCTTGTTGCAGCATAGCCTGCCACTCAGCCAAGGCATGCAAGGGCTTTGGGTTCCAGCTTAGTCACTGTCAGTAAACAGGCGCTGGTTTGTTGGCGCATATCTGTGGCTTGTTAGTCAGAATTCATCTATAGAGTGCGGATCCTTGCCTTTCTTGCATTCAATATCCGCAAGCGATTTTCAATGATCGGGATACCATTATTCACGCACTCGTACGTCATCTCTTTGATTTGCGACACATAGCTGCTTGTGACTCGCGCAGCGTTGGAAGCCTGGTGGGCCTCGGGTGAGCAAGCGCCCCGGCTCTGGCTGGCTATCGACCTCTGCCAGGCCGCATTCCGGCAAGGTTTGTGCTTATTTGGCAATCAGTGTCCGCGCGATTGACAGTGATCTGGATATTGACGCCAGTAACGCTGACATTGCCGAGTAAGACGGTCGCGCCGCATGATTTACGGCTGCTGAGGTGTATGAAAAAGTGCTAGGACTGATGGCTTAACACCTTTTTGATGATGTAAGACATTTGTCCTCAGGAAACGCTTGGCTAAGGTACAAATATCAATGTGACATTACATTGCCGATTGTTTAGGATGGCATGTATAAGGTCAATAGTTTGGCAGTCAGGCAATTCCAAAAAGTTATAGACGGAATATTGACGTCAAAAACGTCAAGAGATCATCGACATAGTTCCGCCTGAAGTGGCTAGCAAGCGCCGCTCTGGCAGGGAAGTACCCCATCGGGTCACACGGAGAGTCCAATGAGCAGCGTTGTAGCCATCGTCAAAAGCATTGTCGGCCAGGTTATTGCGGTATCCCCAGAGGGCATCCGGCGTGTACTTATCGAAGGTGACCGCCTGTTGGCCGGCGAGGAAGTGCTCACCGGTCCGGGTGGCGCGGTTACTTTGGAGCTGGCTGATGGCCGACTGCTCGATCTTGGACGTGACAGCCAATGGAGCGCCGATGCGCCTGACAGTAGCACCGACCTGAGTCAGGCGGCAGCCCAGGCCGCGCCTTCAGTGGAAGAGCTGCAGCAGGCAATTGCTGCTGGTGTTGACCCGACTACTGAGCTTGAAGCTACCGCCGCTGGCCCGTCATCAGCAGGTGGTGGTGCGCTGGGCGGTGGCCACAGCTTCGTGATGCTCGAAGAGACGGCTGGCCGAGTTGACCCGACGGTTGGCTTCCCGACTGACGGGCTGGGCTTTGCGGGCGTACCCGATAACCAAGAAGTGGGCCTGCTGGACACTAACGGCAACAACCTGGTGACCACACCGACGGATACCGCCGTCGCTACTGAGCTGACGCTTGGCGCAACCCCTTCCATCAGTGAAGCGGGTGGCGTAATCGTTTATACCGCCACCGTTGGTCAGGCGCCGACCACCAACCTGGTAATTACTCTGTCCAACGGTGCCGTGATCGTCATTCCGGCTGGGCAGACCAGTGGTAGCGTCAACGTCGCAGTTCCGGCAAACGACACACCCTACATTGACGGGGGCCAGATTTCGGCCACCGTGACAGGTAGTACCGGTGGTGGCGGGCTGACGGTGACATTGCCGCAAACGCCAGCGGTTACCCAAGTGACCGATACAATCGACACTACAACCGCGACCCTGACCGCCTCGCCAAGCGTCACCGAAGGCGGCGTTATCACCTACACCGTGACCCTGAGCAATCCTGCCCAGACGCCGGTGACCGTGACCCTGTCCAACGGCCAGGTCATCACCGTTGAAGCCGGCAAAACCCAGGGCAGCGTCGATTTCCAGACCCCGGCGAATGACGTCTACAACAACGGTTCGACCGTCAGCGTCACCATCGAGAGCGCCACGGGCGGTAATTTCGAGCAACTGACCCCGAATCCGACCCCGGCTCAGACCGCGATCACCGACTCGGCCGACACCACCACTGCGACCCTGACCGCCTCGCCAAGCGTGACCGAAGGCGGCGTGATCACCTACACCGTGACCCTGAGCAACCCTGCCCAGACGCCGGTGACCGTGACCCTGTCCAATGGCCAAACGATTACCGTTGAAGCCGGAAAAACCCAGGGCAGCGTTGATTTCCAGACCCCGGCCAATGACGTCTACAACAACGGCTCGACTGTCAGCGTCACCATCGAGAGCGCCACGGGCGGCAACTTCGAACAGCTGACCCCGAATCCGACCCCGGCTCAGACCACGATCAACGACTCGGTCGACACCACCACCGCGACCCTGACGGCGAGCCCGTCGGTCACCGAAGGCGGCGTGATCACTTACACCGTGACCCTGAGCAACCCTGCCCAGACGCCGGTGACCGTGACCCTGTCCAACGGCCAGGTCATCACCGTTGAAGCCGGCAAAACCCAGGGCAGCGTTGATTTCCAGACCCCGGCCAATGACGTCTACAACAACGGTTCGACCGTCAGCGTCACCATCGAGAACGCCACCGGCGGTAATTTCGAGCAACTGACCCCGAATCCGACCCCGGCTCAGACCACGATCAACGACTCGGTCGATACCACCACCGCGACCCTGACCGCCTCGCCAAGCGTGACCGAAGGCGGCGTGATCACCTACACCGTGACCCTGAGCAATCCTGCTCAGACGCCGGTAACCGTGACCCTGTCCAACGGCCAGGTCATCACCGTTGAAGCCGGCAAAACCCAGGGCAGCGTTGATTTCCAGACCCCGGCCAATGACGTCTACAACAACGGTTCGACCGTCAGCGTCACCATCGAGAACGCCACCGGCGGTAATTTCGAGCAACTGACCCCGAATCCGACCCCGGCTCAGACCACGATCAACGACTCGGTCGATACCACCACCGCGACCCTGACCGCCTCGCCAAGCGTGACCGAAGGCGGCGTGATCACCTACACCGTGACCCTGAGCAATCCTGCTCAGACGCCGGTAACCGTGACCCTGTCCAACGGCCAAACGATTACCGTTGAAGCGGGTAAAACCCAGGGCAGCGTCGATTTCCAGACCCCGGCCAATGACGTCTACAACAACGGCTCGACTGTCAGCGTCACCATCGAGAACGCCACGGGCGGTAATTTCGAGCAACTGACCCCGAACCCGACGCCGGCTCAGACCAGGATCAACGACTCGGTCGACACCACCACCGCGACCCTGACGGCGAGCCCGTCGGTCACCGAAGGTGGCGTGATCACTTACACCGTGACCCTGAGCAACCCTGCCCAGACGCCGGTGACCGTGACCCTGTCCAACGGCCAGGTCATCACCGTTGAAGCCGGCAAAACCCAGGGCAGCGTCGATTTCCAGACCCCGGCGAATGACGTCTACAACAATGGCTCGACCGTCAGCGTCACCATCGAGAGCGCCACGGGCGGCAACTTCGAACAGCTGACTCCGAATCCGACCCCAGCCTCGACTGTCATCAATGACAGCATCGATACCGTCACCGTAAGTATTGTCAGCAATGGCAATGTGACCGAAGACCAGCAGCCTTCCTTTACTGTGAAAGTAAGCCAGGCGCTGGACCGTCCGTTGACCGTAACCCTGTCTAACGGCGACACCGTGACGATCGAAGCCGGTAAGACCGAAGTCGAGTACAAGACCTCGGTTCAGGGCGATGACGTCTATCTTGATGCAGGCTCCATCACGCTCAGTGTTACCGACGCTACAGTACCGGGTGCCACCTTCGAGAAGCTGGCCTTGGGTGGCCCGGCTACCGTTGAGATCTCGGACACTATAAGTGAAGTGGTGGCCAAACTGACCGCCACCCCTTCGGTGACCGAAGGTGGCGAGATCACCTACACCATCACCCTGACCAACAAAGATGGTCTGCCGATCAACAACCACTCGGAGCTGTACTTCAAGCTGACCGACGGCACCACCGTCGTCGTGGCGGCCAACAGCACCACCGGATCGGCAACTGTAGCTGCACCAGACAACGTCTATGTCGGCACCAACGCGCCGGTGGTCAATGCCATCGACGCCGTCAGCGGCGCAGATGCGTGGAAGTTCGAAAACCTGAACCTGGACAAGACCCCCGTCAGCACTACCGTCACTGACGAGCCAGGCACTCCAGGCAACGAAGGCGACATCGTCAAGGTCACCATCACGGCCGACCAGACCTCGGTAGCCGAGAACGTCAAACCGACGTTCACCGTACACATCAACACCGCCTTGGCTCACGACCTGGTCGTGACCCTGAGCAACAACGCTCAGGTCACCATCAAGGCCGGCGAGACCAGCGCGCCGTACACCCACGACGCGCAAGGCGATGACGTCTATCAGGATGCGGGCCAGATCAGCCTGGGCATCAACTCGGCGGTGGACGCCACTGGTGCTGCGTTCGAGAACCTGCAACTGGGCGGTGCTGCTTCGGTTCAAGTGACCGACACCCTCGACGAAGTCGTGGCGAAGCTGACCGCGACCCCGTCGGTCACTGAAGGCGGCGAGATCACCTACACCATCACCCTGACCAACAAAGACGGCCTGCCGATCAACAACCACTCGGAGCTGTACTTCAAGCTGACCGACGGCACCACTGTCGTCGTGGCATCCAACAGCACCACCGGTTCGGCGACTGTAGCAGCACCAGACAACGTCTATGTCGGCACCAACGCGCCGGTGGTCAATGCCATCGACGCGGTCAGCGGCGCAGATGCATGGAAGTTCGAAAACCTGAACCTGGACAAGACCCCGGTCAGCACCGAGGTGACCGACGAGCCAGGCACCCCAGGCAACGAAGGCGACATCGTCAAAGTCACTATTACTGCTGACCAGACTTCGGTGGCCGAGAACGTCAAACCGACGTTCACCGTGCACATCAACACCGCCCTGGCTCACGACCTGGTCGTGACCCTGAGCAACAACGCTCAGGTCACCATCAAGGCTGGCGAAACCAGCGCGGCGTACACTCACGACGCGCAGGGCGATGACGTCTATCAGGACGCTGGCCAGATCAGTCTGGGCATCACGTCCGCTGTGGATGTAGACGGTCACACCTTCGAGAACCTGCAACTGGGCGGCAACGCTTCGGTTCAAGTGACTGACACCCTCGACGAAGTGGTGGCCAAGCTGACCGCGACCCCTTCGGTCACCGAAGGCGGTGAGATCACCTACACCATCACCCTGACCAACAAAGACGGCCTGCCGATCAACAACCACTCGGAGCTGTACTTCAAGCTGACCGACGGCACCACTGTCGTCGTGGCAGCCAACAGCACCACCGGTTCGGCGACTGTAGCAGCACCAGACAACGTCTATGTCGGCACCAACGCGCCGGTGGTCAATGCCATCGACGCGGTCAGCGGCGCAGATGCATGGAAGTTCGAAAACCTGAACCTGGACAAGACCCCGGTCAGCACCGAGGTGACCGACGAGCCAGGCACCCCAGGCAACGAAGGCGACATCGTCAAAGTCACTATTACTGCTGACCAGACTTCGGTGGCCGAGAACGTCAAACCGACGTTCACCGTGCACATCAACACCGCCCTGGCTCACGACCTGGTCGTGACCCTGAGCAACAACGCTCAGGTCACCATCAAGGCTGGCGAAACCAGCGCGCCGTACACCCACGACGCGCAAGGCGATGACGTCTATCAGGATGCGGGCCAGATCAGCCTGGGTATCAACTCGGCGGTGGACGCCACTGGTGCTGCGTTCGAGAACCTGCAACTGGGCGGCAACGCTTCGGTTCAAGTCACCGACACCCTCGACGAAGTGGTGGCCAAACTGACCGCCACCCCTTCGGTGACCGAAGGCGGTGAGATCACCTACACCATCACCCTGACCAACAAAGATGGTCTGCCGATCAACAACCACAGTGCATTGACCTTCACACTGAGCGACGGCAAAACCGTCATCACCGTGCCGGCCAACGGTACCGTGGGTACTGCCACCGTGACTGCCCCGGACAACGTCTACGTCGGTACCAACGACCCTGTCGTGATGTCGATCGCTACCGTTGAAGGTGCGGACGTTGGCAAGTTCGAGCAACTGACGCTGGACAAGACCCCGGTCAGCACGTCGGTGACCGACGAGCCAGGTACGCCGGGCAACGAAGGCGACTTGGTCAAAGTCACCATCACGGCCGACCAGACCTCGGTGGCCGAGAACGTCAAACCGACCTTCACTGTGCACGTCAACCAGCCACTGGCCCACGACCTGGTCGTGACCCTGAGCAACAATGCCCAGGTCACCATCAAGGCCGGTGAAACCAGCGCGCCGTACACCCACGACGCGCAAGGCGATGACGTCTATCAGGACGCTGGCCAGATCAGCTTGGGCATCAACTCGGCGGTGGACGCCACTGGTGCTGCGTTCGAAAACCTGGAATTGGGCGGCAACGCTTCGGTTCAAGTGACCGACACCACCGACGAAGTCGTGGCCAAGCTGACCGCGACCCCGTCGGTCACTGAAGGCGGCGAGATTACCTACACCATCACCCTGACCAACAAAGACGGTCTGCCGATCAACAACCACAGTGCATTGACCTTCACACTGAGCGACGGCAAAACCGTCATCACCGTGCCGGCCAACGGTACCGTGGGTACTGCCACTGTCACTGCCCCGGACAACGTCTACGTCGGTACCAACGACCCTGTCGTGATGTCGATCGCAACCGTTGAAGGTGCGGACGTCGGCAAGTTCGAGCAACTGACGCTGGACAAGACCCCGGTCAGCACGTCGGTCACCGACGAGCCAGGTACCCCAGGCAGCGAAGGCGACTTGGTCAAGGTCACTATTACTGCTGACCAGACTTCGGTGGCCGAGAACGTCAAGCCAACCTTCACCGTGCACATCAACACCGCCCTGGCTCACGACCTGGTCGTGACCCTGAGCAACAACGCTCAGGTCACCATCAAGGCTGGCGAAACCAGCGCGCCGTACACCCACGACGCGCAAGGCGATGACGTCTACCAGGACGCTGGCCAGATCAGCCTGGGCATCAACTCGGCGGTGGACGCCACTGGTGCTGCGTTCGAGAACCTTGAGCTGGGCGGTGCTGCTTCGGTTCAAGTCACCGACACCCTCGACGAAGTGGTGGCCAAGCTGACTGCGACCCCTTCGGTGACCGAAGGCGGCGAGATCACCTACACCATCACGCTGACCAACAAAGACGGTCTGCCGATCAACAACCACTCGGAGCTGTACTTCAAGCTGACCGACGGCACCACCGTCGTCGTGGCAGCCAACAGCACCACGGGTTCGGCGACTGTAGCTGCACCAGACAACGTCTATGTCGGCACCAACGCGCCGGTGGTCAATGCCATCGACGCGGTCAGCGGCGCAGATGCGTGGAAGTTCGAAAACCTGAACCTGGACAAGACCCCGGTCAGCACTACCGTCACTGACGAGCCAGGCACTCCAGGCAACGAAGGCGACATCGTCAAAGTCACTATTACTGCTGACCAGACTTCGGTGGCCGAGAACGTCAAGCCAACCTTCACCGTGCACGTCAACCAGCCGCTGGCCCACGACCTGGTCGTGACCCTGAGCAACAACGCTCAGGTCACCATCAAGGCCGGCGAAACCAGCGCGCCGTACACCCACGACGCGCAAGGCGATGACGTCTATCAGGACGCTGGCCAGATCAGCTTGGGCATCAACTCGGCAGTGGACGCCACTGGTGCGACCTTCGAGAACCTGGAGCTGGGCGGTGCCGCGAAAGTGGATGTCACCGACACCCTCGACGAGGTGGTGGCCAAGCTGACTGCCACTCCGTCGGTCACCGAAGGCGGCGAGATCACCTACACCATCACGCTGACCAACAAAGACGGTCTGCCGATCAATAACCACTCGGAGCTGTACTTCAAGCTGACCGACGGCACTACTGTCGTCGTGGCAGCCAACAGCACCACGGGCTCGGCGACTGCAACCGCACCAGACAACGTCTATGTCGGCACCAACGCGCCGGTGGTCAATGCCATCGACGCGGTCAGCGGCGCAGATGCGTGGAAGTTTGAAAACCTGAACCTGGACAAGACCCCAGTCAGCACCGAGGTCACTGACGAGCCAGGTACCCCAGGCAGCGAAGGCGACATCGTCAAGGTCACCATCACGGCTGACCAGACTTCGGTGGCCGAGAACGTCAAGCCAACCTTCACTGTGCACGTCAACCAGCCGCTGGCCCACGACCTGGTCGTGACCCTGAGCAACAATGCTCAGGTCACCATCAAGGCCGGCGAGACCAGCGCGCCTTACACCCACGACGCGCAAGGCGATGACGTCTACCAGGACGCTGGCCAGATCAGCCTGGGCATCAACTCGGCGGTGGACGCCACTGGTGCTGCGTTCGAGAACCTTGAGCTGGGCGGTGCTGCTTCGGTTCAAGTCACCGACACCCTCGACGAAGTGGTGGCCAAGCTGACTGCGACCCCTTCGGTGACCGAAGGCGGCGAGATCACCTACACCATCACGCTGACCAACAAAGACGGTCTGCCGATCAACAACCACTCGGAGCTGTACTTCAAGCTGACCGACGGCACCACCGTCGTCGTGGCAGCCAACAGCACCACGGGTTCGGCGACTGTAGCTGCACCAGACAACGTCTATGTCGGCACCAACGCGCCGGTGGTCAATGCCATCGACGCGGTCAGCGGCGCAGATGCGTGGAAGTTCGAAAACCTGAACCTGGACAAGACCCCGGTCAGCACTACCGTCACTGACGAGCCAGGCACTCCAGGCAACGAAGGCGACATCGTCAAGGTCACCATCACGGCCGACCAAGCCTCGGTGGCCGAGAACGTCAAGCCAACCTTCACCGTGCACGTCAACCAGCCGCTGGCCCACGACCTGGTCGTGACCCTGAGCAACAACGCTCAGGTCACCATCAAGGCCGGTGAAACCAGCGCGCCGTACACCCACGCTGCGCAAGGCGATGACGTCTACAACGACGCGGGCCAGATCAGCCTGGGCATCAACTCGGCAGTAGACGCCACTGGTGCTGCGTTCGAGAACCTGCAACTGGGCGGCAACGCTTCGGTTCAAGTGACCGACACCCTCGACGAAGTGGTGGCCAAGCTGACTGCGACCCCTTCGGTGACCGAAGGCGGCGAGATCACCTACACCATCACGCTGACCAACAAAGACGGTCTGCCGATCAACAACCACTCGGAGCTGTACTTCAAGCTGACCGACGGCACCACTGTCGTCGTGGCAGCCAACAGCACCACCGGATCGGCGACTGTAGCTGCACCAGACAACGTCTATGTCGGCACCAACCAGCCGGTGGTCAATGCCATCGACGCGGTCAGCGGCGCGGATGCGTGGAAGTTCGAAAACCTGAACCTGGACAAGACCCCGGTCAGCACCGAGGTCACCGACGAGCCAGGCACTCCAGGCAGCGAAGGCGACATCGTCAAGGTCACCATCACGGCCGACCAGACTTCGGTAGCCGAGAACGTCAAACCGACCTTCACTGTGCACGTCAACCAGCCGCTGGCCCACGACCTGATCGTGACCCTGAGCAACAATGCTCAGGTCACCATCAAGGCTGGCGAGACCAGCGCGCAGTACACCCACGACGCACAGGGCGATGACGTCTATCAGGATGCGGGCCAGATCAGCCTGGGCATCAACTCGGCAGTAGACGCCACTGGTGCTGCGTTCGAGAACCTCGAGTTGGGCGGTGCCGCGAAAGTGGATGTCACCGACACCCTCGACGAAGTGGTGGCCAAGCTGACCGCGACCCCTTCGGTGACCGAAGGCGGCGAGATCACCTACACCATCACGCTGACCAACAAAGACGGCTTGCCGATCAACAACCACTCGGAGCTGTACTTCAAGCTGACCGACGGCACCACCGTGGTCGTGGCAGCCAACAGCACCACGGGCTCGGCGACTGCAACCGCACCAGACAACGTCTATGTCGGCACCAACCAGCCGGTGGTCAATGCCATCGACGCCGTCAGCGGCGCGGATGCGTGGAAGTTCGAAAACCTGAACCTGGACAAGACTCCAGTCAGCACCGAGGTGACCGACGAGCCAGGCACTCCAGGCAACGAAGGCGACATCGTCAAAGTCACTATTACTGCTGACCAGACTTCGGTAGCCGAGAACGTCAAACCGACCTTCACCGTACACATCAACACCGCCTTGGCTCACGACCTGGTCGTGACCCTGAGCAACAACGCCCAGGTCACCATCAAGGCCGGTGAAACCAGCGCGCCGTACACCCACGCTGCGCAGGGTGATGACGTCTACCAGGACGCTGGCCAGATCAGCCTGGGCATCACGTCCGCTGTGGATGTAGACGGTCGCACCTTCGAGAACCTGCAACTGGGCGGCAACGCTTCGGTTCAAGTGACCGACACCCTCGACGAGGTGGTGGCGAAGCTGACCGCGACCCCTTCGGTCACCGAAGGCGGCGAGATCACCTACACCATCACGCTGACCAACAAAGACGGCTTGCCGATCAACAACCACTCGGAGCTGTACTTCAAGCTGACCGACGGCACCACCGTCGTCGTGGCAGCCAACAGCACCACGGGCTCGGCGACTGCAACCGCACCAGACAACGTCTATGTCGGCACCAACCAGCCGGTGGTCAATGCCATCGACGCCGTCAGCGGCGCGGATGCGTGGAAGTTCGAAAACCTGAACCTGGACAAGACTCCAGTCAGCACCGAGGTGACCGACGAGCCAGGCACTCCAGGCAACGAAGGCGACATCGTCAAAGTCACTATTACTGCTGACCAGACTTCGGTAGCCGAGAACGTCAAACCGACCTTCACCGTACACATCAACACCGCCTTGGCTCACGACCTGGTCGTGACCCTGAGCAACAACGCCCAGGTCACCATCAAGGCCGGCGAAACCAGCGCGCCGTACACCCACGACGCGCAGGGCGATGACGTCTATCAGGATGCGGGCCAGATCAGCCTGGGCATCACGTCCGCTGTGGATGTAGACGGTCGCACCTTCGAGAACCTGCAACTGGGCGGCAACGCTTCGGTTCAAGTGACCGACACCCTCGACGAGGTGGTGGCGAAGCTGACCGCGACCCCTTCGGTCACCGAAGGCGGCGAGATCACCTACACCATCACGCTGACCAACAAAGACGGCTTGCCGATCAACAACCACTCGGAGCTGTACTTCAAGCTGACCGACGGCACCACCGTGGTCGTGGCAGCCAACAGCACCACGGGCTCGGCGACTGCAACCGCACCAGACAACGTCTATGTCGGCACCAACCAGCCGGTGGTCAATGCCATCGACGCGGTCAGCGGCGCAGATGCGTGGAAGTTTGAAAACCTGAACCTGGACAAGACCCCAGTCAGCACCGAGGTCACTGACGAGCCAGGTACCCCAGGCAGCGAAGGCGACATCGTCAAGGTCACCATCACGGCTGACCAGACTTCGGTGGCCGAGAACGTCAAGCCAACCTTCACTGTGCACGTCAACCAGCCGCTGGCCCACGACCTGGTCGTGACCCTGAGCAACAATGCTCAGGTCACCATCAAGGCCGGCGAGACCAGCGCGCCTTACACCCACGACGCGCAAGGCGATGACGTCTACCAGGACGCTGGCCAGATCAGCCTGGGCATCAACTCGGCGGTGGACGCCACTGGTGCTGCGTTCGAGAACCTTGAGCTGGGCGGTGCTGCTTCGGTTCAAGTCACCGACACCCTCGACGAAGTGGTGGCCAAGCTGACCGCGACCCCTTCGGTGACCGAAGGCGGCGAGATCACCTACACCATCACGCTGACCAACAAAGACGGCTTGCCGATCAACAACCACTCGGAGCTGTACTTCAAGCTGACCGACGGCACCACCGTGGTCGTGGCAGCCAACAGCACCACGGGCTCGGCGACTGCAACCGCACCAGACAACGTCTATGTCGGCACCAACCAGCCGGTGGTCAATGCCATCGACGCCGTCAGCGGCGCGGATGCGTGGAAGTTCGAAAACCTGAACCTGGACAAGACTCCAGTCAGCACCGAGGTGACCGACGAGCCAGGCACTCCAGGCAACGAAGGCGACATCGTCAAAGTCACTATTACTGCTGACCAGACTTCGGTAGCCGAGAACGTCAAACCGACCTTCACCGTACACATCAACACCGCCTTGGCTCACGACCTGGTCGTGACCCTGAGCAACAACGCCCAGGTCACCATCAAGGCCGGTGAAACCAGCGCGCCGTACACCCACGCTGCGCAGGGTGATGACGTCTACCAGGACGCTGGCCAGATCAGCCTGGGCATCACGTCCGCTGTGGATGTAGACGGTCGCACCTTCGAGAACCTGCAACTGGGCGGCAACGCTTCGGTTCAAGTGACCGACACCCTCGACGAGGTGGTGGCGAAGCTGACCGCGACCCCTTCGGTCACCGAAGGCGGCGAGATCACCTACACCATCACGCTGACCAACAAAGACGGCTTGCCGATCAACAACCACTCGGAGCTGTACTTCAAGCTGACCGACGGCACCACCGTCGTCGTGGCAGCCAACAGCACCACGGGCTCGGCGACTGCAACCGCACCAGACAACGTCTATGTCGGCACCAACCAGCCGGTGGTCAATGCCATCGACGCCGTCAGCGGCGCGGATGCGTGGAAGTTCGAAAACCTGAACCTGGACAAGACTCCAGTCAGCACCGAGGTGACCGACGAGCCAGGCACTCCAGGCAACGAAGGCGACATCGTCAAAGTCACTATTACTGCTGACCAGACTTCGGTAGCCGAGAACGTCAAACCGACCTTCACCGTACACATCAACACCGCCTTGGCTCACGACCTGGTCGTGACCCTGAGCAACAACGCCCAGGTCACCATCAAGGCCGGCGAAACCAGCGCGCCGTACACCCACGACGCGCAGGGCGATGACGTCTATCAGGATGCGGGCCAGATCAGCCTGGGCATCACGTCCGCTGTGGATGTAGACGGTCGCACCTTCGAGAACCTGCAACTGGGCGGCAACGCTTCGGTTCAAGTGACCGACACCCTCGACGAGGTGGTGGCGAAGCTGACCGCGACCCCTTCGGTCACCGAAGGCGGCGAGATCACCTACACCATCACGCTGACCAACAAAGACGGCTTGCCGATCAACAACCACTCGGAGCTGTACTTCAAGCTGACCGACGGCACCACCGTGGTCGTGGCAGCCAACAGCACCACGGGCTCGGCGACTGCAACCGCACCAGACAACGTCTATGTCGGCACCAACCAGCCGGTGGTCAATGCCATCGACGCGGTCAGCGGCGCAGATGCGTGGAAGTTTGAAAACCTGAACTTGGACAAGACCCCAGTCAGCACCGAGGTCACTGACGAGCCAGGTACCCCAGGCAGCGAAGGCGACATCGTCAAGGTCACCATCACGGCTGACCAGACTTCGGTGGCCGAGAACGTCAAGCCAACCTTCACTGTGCACGTCAACCAGCCGCTGGCCCACGACCTGGTCGTGACCCTGAGCAACAATGCTCAGGTCACCATCAAGGCCGGCGAGACCAGCGCGCCTTACACCCACGACGCGCAAGGCGATGACGTCTACCAGGACGCTGGCCAGATCAGCCTGGGCATCAACTCGGCGGTGGACGCCACTGGTGCTGCGTTCGAGAACCTTGAGCTGGGCGGTGCTGCTTCGGTTCAAGTCACCGACACCCTCGACGAAGTGGTGGCCAAGCTGACCGCGACCCCTTCGGTGACCGAAGGCGGCGAGATCACCTACACCATCACGCTGACCAACAAAGACGGCTTGCCGATCAACAACCACTCGGAGCTGTACTTCAAGCTGACCGACGGCACCACCGTCGTCGTGGCAGCCAACAGCACCACGGGCTCGGCGACTGCAACCGCACCAGACAACGTCTATGTCGGCACCAACCAGCCGGTGGTCAATGCCATCGACGCCGTCAGCGGCGCGGATGCGTGGAAGTTCGAAAACCTGAACCTGGACAAGACTCCAGTCAGCACCGAGGTGACCGACGAGCCAGGCACCCCAGGCAACGAAGGCGACATCGTCAAGGTCACCATCACGGCCGACCAGACTTCGGTAGCCGAGAACGTCAAACCGACCTTCACCGTACACATCAACACCGCCTTGGCTCACGACCTGGTCGTGACCCTGAGCAACAACGCCCAGGTCACCATCAAGGCCGGCGAAACCAGCGCGCCGTACACCCACGACGCGCAGGGCGATGACGTCTATCAGGATGCGGGCCAGATCAGCCTGGGCATCACGTCCGCTGTGGATGTAGACGGTCGCACCTTCGAGAACCTGCAACTGGGCGGCAACGCTTCGGTTCAAGTGACCGACACCCTCGACGAGGTGGTGGCGAAGCTGACCGCGACCCCTTCGGTCACCGAAGGCGGCGAGATCACCTACACCATCACGCTGACCAACAAAGACGGCTTGCCGATCAACAACCACTCGGAGCTGTACTTCAAGCTGACCGACGGCACCACCGTCGTCGTGGCAGCCAACAGCACCACGGGCTCGGCGACTGCAACCGCACCAGACAACGTCTATGTCGGCACCAACCAGCCGGTGGTCAATGCCATCGACGCCGTCAGCGGCGCGGATGCGTGGAAGTTCGAAAACCTGAACCTGGACAAGACTCCAGTCAGCACCGAGGTGACCGACGAGCCAGGCACTCCAGGCAACGAAGGCGACATCGTCAAAGTCACTATTACTGCTGACCAGACTTCGGTAGCCGAGAACGTCAAACCGACTTTCACCGTGCACGTCAACCAGCCGCTGGCTCACGACCTGGTCGTGACCCTGAGCAACAATGCCCAGGTCACCATCAAGGCTGGCGAGACTAGCGCGCCGTACACCCACGCTGCGCAAGGCGATGACGTCTACAACGATGCGGGCCAGATCAGCCTGGGCATTAATTCGGCAGTGGACGCCACTGGTGCGACCTTCGAGAACCTGCAACTGGGCGGCAACGCTTCGGTTCAAGTGACCGACACCACCGACGAAGTAGTGGCGAAGCTGACCGCGACCCCTTCGGTGACCGAAGGCGGCGAGATCACCTACACCATCACGCTGACCAACAAAGACGGCCTGCCGATCAACAACCACAGTGCATTGACCTTCACCCTGAGCGACGGCAAAACCGTCATCACCGTGCCGGCTAACGGCACCGTGGGTACTGTTACCGTCACTGCCCCGGACAACGTCTACGTCGGCACCAACGACCCTGTCGTGATGTCGATCGCAACCGTTGAAGGCGCTGATGTCGGCAAGTTCGAGCAACTGACGCTGGACAAAACCCCGGTCAGCACTACCGTGACCGACGAGCCTGGCACCCCAGGCAACCCGGGCGGCAGCAACGAAGGCGACTTGGTTAAGGTCACTATTACTGCTGACCAGACTTCGGTGGCCGAGAACGTCAAACCGACGTTCACCGTACATATCAACACCGCCTTGGCTCACGACCTGGTCGTGACCCTGAGCAACAACGCCCAGGTCACCATCAAGGCCGGTGAAACCAGCGCGCCGTACACCCACGCTGCGCAGGGTGATGACGTTTACAACGACGCTGGCCAGATCAGCCTGGGCATCAATTCGGCGGTGGATGCCACTGGTGCGACGTTCGAGAACCTGGAGCTGGGCGGTGCCGCGAAGGTGGATGTCACCGACACCACCGACGAAGTGGTGGCCAAGCTGACCGCCACCCCTTCGGTCACCGAAGGCGGCGAGATCACTTACACCATCACGCTGACCAACAAAGACGGTCTGCCGATCAACAACCACAGTGCATTGACCTTCACCCTGAGCGACGGCAAAACCGTCATCACCGTGCCGGCCAACGGCACCGTGGGCACTGCCACTGTGACTGCTCCGGACAACGTCTACGTCGGCACCAACGACCCTGTCGTGATGTCGATCGCAACCGTTGAAGGCGCGGATGTCGGCAAGTTCGAACAGCTGACGCTGGACAAGACCCCGGTCAGCACGTCGATCACCGACGAGCCGGGTACTCCAGGCAACGAAGGCGATATCGTCAAAGTCACTATTACTGCTGACCAGACGTCGGTGGCCGAGAACGTCAAACCGACGTTCACCGTACACATCAACACCGCCTTGGCCCACGACCTGGTCGTGACCCTGAGCAACAACGCTCAGGTCACCATCAAGGCCGGTGAAACCAGCGCGCCGTACACCCACGCTGCGCAGGGTGATGACGTCTACCAGGACGCTGGCCAGATCAGCTTGGGCATCACGTCCGCTGTGGATGTAGACGGCCACACCTTCGAGAACCTGCAACTGGGCGGCAACGCTTCGGTTCAAGTCACCGACACCCTCGACGAGGTGGTGGCCAAGCTGACCGCGACCCCTTCGGTGACCGAAGGCGGCGAGATCACCTACACCATCACGCTGACCAACAAAGACGGCTTGCCGATCAACAACCACTCGGAGCTGTACTTCAAGCTGACCGACGGCACCACCGTCGTCGTGGCAGCCAACAGCACCACGGGCTCGGCGACTGCAACCGCACCAGACAACGTCTATGTCGGCACCAACCAGCCGGTGGTCAATGCCATCGACGCCGTCAGCGGCGCGGATGCGTGGAAGTTCGAAAACCTGAACCTGGACAAGACTCCAGTCAGCACCGAGGTGACCGACGAGCCAGGCACTCCAGGCAACGAAGGCGACATCGTCAAAGTCACTATTACTGCTGACCAGACTTCGGTAGCCGAGAACGTCAAACCGACCTTCACCGTGCACGTCAACCAGCCGCTGGCTCACGACCTGGTCGTGACCCTGAGCAACAACGCTCAGGTCACCATCAAGGCCGGCGAAACCAGCGCGCCGTACACTCACGACGCGCAAGGCGATGACGTCTACAACGATGCTGGCCAGATCAGCCTGGGCATCAACTCGGCGGTAGACGCCACTGGTGCGACCTTCGAGAACCTGGAGCTGGGCGGTGCCGCGAAGGTGGATGTCACCGACACCACCGACGAAGTTGTGGCGAAGCTGACCGCCACCCCTTCGGTCACCGAAGGCGGCGAGATCACTTACACCATCACGCTGACCAACAAAGACGGTCTGCCGATCAACAACCACAGTGCATTGACCTTCACGCTGAGCGACGGCAAAACCGTCATCACCGTGCCGGCCAACGGCACCGTGGGTACTGCTACCGTCACTGCTCCGGACAACGTCTACGTCGGCAGCAACGACCCTGTCGTGATGTCGATCGCTACCGTTGAAGGTGCGGACGTTGGCAAGTTCGAGCAACTGACGCTGGACAAGACGCCGGTCAGCACGTCGGTCACCGACGAGCCGGGTACCCCAGGCAACGAAGGCGACCTGGTCAAGGTCACCATCACCGCCGACCAGACCTCGGTGGCCGAGAACGTCAAACCGACCTTCACTGTGCACGTCAACCAGCCGCTGGCCCACGACCTGGTCGTGACCCTGAGCAACAATGCCCAAGTCACCATCAAGGCCGGCGAAACCAGCGCGCCATACACCCACGCTGCGCAGGGTGATGACGTTTACAACGACGCTGGCCAGATCAGCCTGGGTATCAATTCGGCGGTGGACGCCACCGGCGCTGCATTCGAGAACCTGCAACTGGGCGGTGCGGCTACCGTTCAAGTGACCGACACCCCCGACGAAGTGGTGGCCAAGCTGACCGCGACCCCTTCGGTCACCGAAGGCGGCGAGATCACCTACACCATCACGCTGACCAACAAAGACGGTCTGCCGATCAACAACCACAGTGCATTGACCTTCACGCTGAGCGACGGCAAAACCGTCATCACCGTGCCGGCCAACGGTACCGTGGGCACTGCCACCGTGGCTGCCCCGGACAACGTCTACGTCGGTACCAACGACCCGGTTGTGATGTCGATCGCAACCGTTGGCGGCGCGGACGTCGGCAAGTTCGAGCAACTGACGCTGGACAAGACCCCGGTCAGCACGTCGGTCACCGACGAGCCGGGTACCCCAGGCAACGAAGGCGACCTGGTCAAGGTCACCATCACCGCCGACCAGACCTCGGTGGCCGAGAACGTCAAACCGACCTTCACCGTGCACGTCAACCAGCCGCTGGCTCACGACCTGGTCGTGACCCTGAGCAACAATGCCCAGGTCACCATCAAGGCTGGCGAGACTAGCGCGCCGTACACCCACGCTGCGCAGGGCGATGACGTCTACAACGACGCTGGCCAGATCAGCCTGGGCATCAACTCGGCGGTAGACGCCACTGGTGCGACCTTCGAGAACCTAGAGTTGGGCGGTGCCGCGAAGGTGGATGTCACCGACACCACCGACGAAGTGGTGGCCAAGCTGACCGCGACCCCTTCGGTCACCGAAGGCGGCGAGATCACTTACACCATCACGCTGACCAACAAAGACGGTCTGCCGATCAACAACCACAGTGCATTGACCTTCACGCTGAGCGACGGCAAAACCGTCATCACCGTGCCGGCCAACGGCACCGTGGGTACTGCCACTGTCACTGCCCCGGACAACGTCTACGTCGGCACCAACGATCCTGTCGTGATGTCGATCGCAACCGTTGAAGGCGCGGATGTCGGCAAGTTCGAGCAACTGACGCTGGACAAGACCCCGGTCAGCACGTCGATCACCGACGAGCCGGGTACCCCAGGCAACGAAGGCGACCTGGTCAAGGTCACCATCACCGCCGACCAGACTTCGGTGGCCGAGAACGTCAAGCCGACCTTCACCGTGCACGTCAACCAGCCGTTGGCTCACGACCTGGTCGTGACCCTGAGCAACAATGCCCAGGTCACCATCAAGGCCGGCGAAACCAGCGCGCCATACACCCACGCTGCGCAGGGTGATGACGTTTACAACGACGCTGACCAGATCAGCCTGGGTATCAATTCGGCGGTGGACGCCACCGGCGCTGCATTCGAGAACCTGCAACTGGGCGGTGCGGCTACCGTTCAAGTGACCGACACCCCCGACGAAGTGGTGGCCAAGCTGACCGCGACCCCTTCGGTCACCGAAGGCGGCGAGATCACCTACACCATCACGCTGACCAACAAAGACGGTCTGCCGATCAACAACCACAGTGCATTGACCTTCACGCTGAGCGACGGCAAAACCGTCATCACCGTGCCGGCCAACGGTACCGTGGGCACTGCCACCGTGGCTGCCCCGGACAACGTCTACGTCGGTACCAACGACCCGGTTGTGATGTCGATCGCAACCGTTGGCGGCGCGGACGTCGGCAAGTTCGAGCAACTGACGCTGGACAAGACCCCGGTCAGCACGTCGGTCACCGACGAGCCGGGTACCCCAGGCAACGAAGGCGACCTGGTCAAGGTCACCATCACCGCCGACCAGACCTCGGTGGCCGAGAACGTCAAACCGACGTTCACCGTGCACGTCAACCAACCGCTGGCTCACGACCTGGTCGTGACCCTGAGCAACAACGCTCAGGTCACCATCAAGGCCGGCGAAACCAGCGCGCCGTACACCCACGCTGCGCAGGGCGATGACGTTTACAACGATGCTGGCCAGATCAGCCTGGGCATCAACTCGGCGGTAGACGCCACTGGTGCGACCTTCGAGAACCTGCAACTGGGCGGTGCGGCTACCGTTCAAGTGACCGACACCACCGACGAAGTAGTGGCCAAGTTGACCGCGACCCCGTCGGTGACCGAAGGCGGTGAGATCACCTACACCATCACGCTGACCAACAAAGACGGCCTGCCAATCAACAACCACAGTGCATTGACCTTCACGCTGAGCGACGGCAAAACCGTCATCACCGTGCCGGCCAACGGCACCGTGGGTACTGCTACCGTCACTGCTCCGGACAACGTCTACGTCGGTAGCAACGACCCTGTGATCAAATCGATCGCAACCGTTGAAGGCGCTGATGTCGGCAAGTTCGAGCAACTGACGCTGGACAAGACGCCGGTCAGCACGTCGGTTACCGACGAGCCAGGTACGCCGGGCAACGAAGGCGACTTGGTCAAAGTCACCATCACGGCCGACCAGACCTCGGTGGCCGAGAACGTCAAACCGACGTTCACCGTGCACATCAACACCGCCTTGGCTCACGACCTGGTCGTGACCCTGAGCAACAACGCCCAGGTCACCATCAAGGCCGGCGAAACCAGCGCGCCGTACACCCACCCTGCGCAGGGCGATGACGTCTACAACGACGCTGGCCAGATCAGTCTGGGTATCACGTCCGCTGTGGATGTAGACGGTCGCACCTTCGAAAACCTGGAGCTGGGCGGTGCTGCGAAGGTGGATGTCACTGACACCACCGACGAAGTGGTGGCGAAGCTGACCGCGACCCCTTCGGTCACCGAAGGCGGCGAGATCACCTACACCATCACCCTGACCAACAAAGACGGTCTGCCGATCAACAACCACAGTGCATTGACCTTCACGCTGAGCGACGGCAAAACCGTCATCACCGTGCCGGCCAACGGCACCGTGGGTACTGCCACCGTGACTGCTCCGGACAACGTCTACGTCGGCACCAACGACCCTGTCGTGATGTCGATCGCAACCGTTGGAGGCGCGGATGTCGGTAAGTTCGAACAGCTGACGCTGGACAAGACCCCGGTCAGCACGTCGGTCACCGACGAGCCAGGCACCCCAGGCAACGAAGGCGACCTGGTCAAGGTCACCATCACGGCCGATCAGACTTCGGTAGCCGAGAACGTCAAACCGACCTTCACTGTGCACGTCAACCAGCCGCTGGCCCACGACCTGATCGTGACCCTGAGCAACAATGCTCAGGTCACCATCAAGGCTGGCGAGACCAGCGCGCAGTACACCCACGACGCACAGGGCGATGACGTCTATCAGGATGCGGGCCAGATCAGCCTGGGCATCAACTCGGCGGTAGACGCCACTGGTGCGACCTTCGAGAACCTGGAGCTGGGCGGTGCCGCGAAGGTGGATGTCACCGACACCACCGACGAAGTTGTGGCGAAGCTGACCGCCACCCCTTCGGTCACCGAAGGCGGCGAGATCACCTACACCATCACGCTGACCAACAAAGACGGTCTGCCGATCAACAACCACAGTGCATTGACCTTCACGCTGAGCGACGGCAAAACCGTCATCACCGTGCCGGCCAACGGCACCGTGGGTACTGCTACCGTCACTGCTCCGGACAACGTCTACGTCGGCAGCAACGACCCTGTCGTGATGTCGATCGCTACCGTTGAAGGTGCGGACGTTGGCAAGTTCGAGCAACTGACGCTGGACAAGACGCCGGTCAGCACGTCGGTCACCGACGAGCCGGGTACCCCAGGCAACGAAGGCGACCTGGTCAAGGTCACCATCACCGCCGACCAGACCTCGGTGGCCGAGAACGTCAAACCGACCTTCACTGTGCACGTCAACCAGCCGCTGGCCCACGACCTGGTCGTGACCCTGAGCAACAACGCCCAGGTCACCATCAAGGCCGGCGAGACCAGCGCGCCATACACCCACGCTGCGCAGGGCGATGACGTCTACAACGATGCGGGCCAGATCAGCCTGGGCATCAACTCGGCGGTAGACGCCACTGGTGCGACCTTCGAGAACCTGCAACTGGGCGGCAACGCTTCGGTTCAAGTGACCGACACCACCGACGAAGTAGTGGCGAAGCTGACCGCCACCCCTTCGGTGACCGAAGGCGGTGAGATCACCTACACCATCACGCTGACCAACAAAGACGGTCTGCCGATCAACAACCACAGTGCATTGACCTTCACGCTGAGCGACGGCAAAACCGTCATCACCGTGCCGGCCAATGGCACCGTGGGTACTGCCACCGTGACTGCTCCGGACAACGTCTACGTCGGCAGCAACGACCCTGTCGTGATGTCGATCGCAACCGTTGAAGGCGCGGACGTCGGTAAGTTCGAGCAACTGACACTGGACAAAACCCCGGTCAGCACGTCGGTTACCGACGAGCCGGGCACCCCAGGCAACGAAGGCGACCTGGTCAAGGTCACCATCACGGCCGACCAGACCTCGGTGGCCGAGAACGTCAAACCGACCTTCACCGTGCACGTCAACCAGCCGTTGGCTCACGACCTGGTCGTGACCCTGAGCAACAATGCCCAGGTCACCATCAAGGCCGGCGAAACCAGCGCGCCGTACACCCACGCTGCGCAAGGCGATGACGTCTACAACGATGCGGGCCAGATCAGCCTGGGCATCAACTCGGCAGTGGACGCCACTGGTGCGACCTTCGAGAATCTGCAACTGGGCGGCAACGCTTCGGTTCAAGTGACCGACACCACCGACGAAGTAGTGGCCAAGTTGACCGCGACCCCGTCGGTGACCGAAGGCGGCGAGATTACCTACACCATCACCCTGACCAACAAAGACGGCCTGCCGATCAACAACCACAGTGCATTGACCTTCACACTGAGCGACGGCAAAACCGTCATCACCGTGCCGGCCAACGGTACCGTGGGTACTGCTACCGTCACTGCCCCGGACAACGTCTACGTCGGTACCAACGACCCGGTTGTGATGTCGATCGCTACCGTTGAAGGTGCGGACGTTGGCAAGTTCGAGCAACTGACACTCGACAAAACCCCGGTCAGCACTACCGTGACCGACGAGCCTGGCACCCCAGGCAACCCGGACGGCAGCAACGAAGGCGACCTGGTCAAGGTCACCATCACCGCCGACCAGACCTCGGTGGCCGAGAACGTCAAACCGACGTTCACCGTGCACGTCAACCAGCCGCTGGCCCACGACCTGGTCGTGACCCTGAGCAACAATGCCCAGGTCACCATCAAGGCTGGCGAGACTAGCGCGCCGTACACCCACGCTGCGCAAGGCGATGACGTCTACAACGACGCGGGCCAGATCAGCCTGGGTATCAATTCGGCGGTAGACGCCACCGGCGCTACGTTCGAGAACCTGCAACTGGGCGGTGTGGCTACCGTTCAAGTGACCGACACCACCGACGAAGTAGTGGCGAAGCTGACCGCCACCCCTTCGGTCACCGAAGGCGGCGAGATCACTTACACCATCACGCTGACCAACAAAGACGGTCTGCCGATCGACAAGCACGCGGCGCTGACCTTTACCCTGGACGATGGCAAAACCACCATCACCATCCCGGCTAACGGTACAACCGGCACTGCCACCGTCACTGCCCCGGACAACGTCTACGTCGGCAGCAACGACCCTGTGATCAAATCGATCGCAACCGTTGAAGGCGCTGATGTCGGCAAGTTCGAGCAACTGACGCTGGACAAGACCCCGGTCAGCACGTCGGTGACCGACGAGCCAGGTACCCCAGGCAGCGAAGGCGACTTGGTCAAGGTCACTATTACTGCTGACCAGACTTCGGTGGCCGAGAACGTCAAACCGACGTTCACCGTACATATCAACACCGCCTTGGCTCACGACCTGGTCGTGACCCTGAGCAACAATGCCCAGGTCACCATCAAGGCTGGCGAGACTAGCGCGCCGTACACCCACGCTGCGCAAGGCGATGACGTCTACAACGATGCGGGCCAGATCAGCCTGGGCATTCATTCGGCAGTGGACGCCACTGGTGCGACCTTCGAGAACCTGCAACTGGGCGGCAACGCTTCGGTTCAAGTGACCGACACCACCGACGAAGTAGTGGCGAAGCTGACCGCGACCCCTTCGGTGACCGAAGGCGGCGAGATCACCTACACCATCACGCTGACCAACAAAGACGGCCTGCCGATCAACAACCACAGTGCATTGACCTTCACCCTGAGCGACGGCAAAACCGTCATCACCGTGCCGGCTAACGGCACCGTGGGTACTGTTACCGTCACTGCTCCGGACAACGTCTACGTCGGCACCAACGACCCTGTCGTGATGTCGATCGCAACCGTTGAAGGCGCTGATGTCGGCAAGTTCGAGCAACTGACGCTGGACAAGACCCCGGTCAGCACTACCGTGACCGACGAGCCTGGCACCCCAGGCAACCCGGGCGGCAGCAACGAAGGCGACCTGGTCAAGGTCACCATCACCGCCGACCAGACCTCGGTGGCCGAGAACGTCAAACCGACCTTCACCGTGCACGTCAACCAGCCGCTGGCTCACGACCTGGTCGTGACCCTGAGCAACAATGCCCAGGTCACCATCAAGGCTGGCGAGACTAGCGCGCCGTACACCCACGCTGCGCAGGGCGATGACGTCTACAACGACGCTGGCCAGATCAGCCTGGGCATCAACTCGGCGGTAGACGCCACTGGTGCGACCTTCGAGAACCTAGAGTTGGGCGGTGCCGCGAAGGTGGATGTCACCGACACCACCGACGAAGTGGTGGCCAAGCTGACCGCGACCCCTTCGGTCACCGAAGGCGGCGAGATCACTTACACCATCACGCTGACCAACAAAGACGGTCTGCCGATCAACAACCACAGTGCATTGACCTTCACGCTGAGCGACGGCAAAACCGTCATCACCGTGCCGGCTAATGGCACCGTGGGTACTGCTACAGTCACTGCTCCGGACAACGTCTACGTCGGTAGCAACGACCCTGTGATCAAATCGATCGCTACCGTTGGCGGTGCGGATGTCGGCAAGTTCGAGCAACTGACGCTGGACAAGACCCCGGTCAGCACTACCGTGACCGACGAGCCTGGCACCCCAGGCAACCCGGGCGGCAGCAACGAAGGCGATCTGGTCAAGGTCACCATCACCGCCGACCAGACCTCGGTGGCTGAGAACGTCAAACCGACCTTCACTGTGCACGTCAACCAGCCGCTGGCTCACGACCTGGTCGTGACCCTGAGCAACAATGCCCAGGTCACCATCAAGGCTGGCGAGACTAGCGCGCCGTACACCCACGCTGCGCAAGGCGATGACGTCTACAACGATGCGGGCCAGATCAGCCTGGGCATTAATTCGGCAGTGGACGCCACTGGTGCGACCTTCGAGAACCTGCAACTGGGCGGCAACGCTTCGGTTCAAGTGACCGACACCACCGACGAAGTAGTGGCGAAGCTGACCGCGACCCCTTCGGTCACCGAAGGCGGCGAGATCACTTACACCATCACCCTGACCAACAAAGACGGTCTGCCGATCAACAACCACAGTGCATTGACCTTCACGCTGAGCGACGGCAAAACCGTCATCACCGTGCCTGCCAACGGCACCGTGGGCACTGCCACCGTGACTGCCCCGGACAACGTCTACGTCGGTACCAACGACCCTGTCGTGATGTCGATCGCAACCGTTGGAGGCGCGGATGTCGGCAAGTTCGAGCAACTGACGCTGGACAAGACCCCGGTCAGCACTACCGTGACCGACGAGCCTGGCACCCCAGGCAACCCGGGCGGCAGCAACGAAGGCGACCTGGTCAAGGTCACCATCACCGCCGACCAGACCTCGGTGGCCGAGAACGTCAAACCGACGTTCACCGTGCACGTCAACCAGCCGCTGGCCCACGACCTGGTCGTGACCCTGAGCAACAACGCTCAGGTCACCATCAAGGCTGGCGAGACTAGCGCGCCGTACACCCACGCTGCGCAAGGCGATGACGTCTATCAGGATGCGGGCCAGATCAGCCTGGGCATCAACTCGGCGGTGGATGTAGACGGTCGTACCTTCGAAAACCTGGAGTTGGGCGGTGCTGCGAAGGTGGATGTCACCGACACCACCGACGAAGTGGTGGCGAAGCTGACCGCGACCCCTTCGGTCACCGAAGGCGGCGAGATCACCTACACCATCACGCTGACCAACAAAGACGGCCTGCCAATCAACAACCACAGTGCATTGACCTTCACGCTGAGCGACGGCAAAACCGTCATCACCGTGCCGGCTAATAGCACCGTGGGTACAGCTACCGTCACTGCTCCGGACAACGTCTACGTCGGCACCAACGATCCTGTCGTGAAGTCGATCGCTACCGTTGGCGGCGCGGGCGTTGGCAAGTTCGAACAGCTGACACTGGACAAGACCCCGGTCAGCACCGCCGTGACCGATGAACCAGGTTCGGGAACTCCAGGCACCGGCAACAAGGGCGACGTCACCACCGTCGGTATTTCCGGCACGACTTCTCTGACCGAGGGTGAAACCGGCCAGTACACCCTGACGCTGAGCAACGCGTCCAAGTCCGAAGTCACTATCACCCTTAGCTACAGCGGTACCGCCAACAACGGTGAGGACTTCACCGGTATCGCGACCGTGAAGATTCCGGCCAACAGCACAGGCACGACGTTCAACATCGCTACCCTCAACGACAAACTGGTCGAAGGTACCGAGAACTTCGTCGTGAAGATCGAAACCGCCACGGGTGGTAACTTCGAGAACCTGCAGGTCGATAGCAGCAAATCGAGCGTGACGACCACCATTCTCGACAATGACCACCTGCCGGTTTCGCCTGGCGGCGCGGTATTTGGCGTGGAGGACACCGATTACGTGTTTGCCTGGAGTGATTTCAAAGTCACTGATGCCGATGGCAACACTAACCTGTCCGTGACCATTACCTCGCTCCCAGCCGCCGGCAACTTGCAGTTCTTCAACGGTACTGCATGGGTAAATGTGGCCGTTGGCCAGGTGGTCAGCCAGGCTGATATCACTGCCAAGAACCTGAAGTTCGTTCCGGCCCTCAACCAGTCGGGTACGGACAACTACGGTGGTAATGGCGTGGGTAACCAGAAGGCTGACTACGCCCAGTTCAAGTTCAAGCCGAACGATGGCACCAACCTGGGCAGCGAAGTGACCATGAAGGTCGATATCAGCCCGGTTGCCGATAAACCGACCCTGAGCTTCGGCAGTGCCGATATCGAGTCCAAAGGGCTGACCAAGGAAGTCTGGACCAGCCTCAAAGGCCTGGGTACTGGCGGCAACGGCATTACCGGCGAGGATCTGAAGACGGTCTTTGCCAACTCCGGCAGCGCGAACTCCAGCAGCACCACTACCAACGTGCAGTCCGATGGCAGCGTCACCGCTGGCACCGGTTCGAAAACGTCGGGCCTGATCTACCTGGAAGCCGGCAAGGTCTATACCTTCAGTGGTTCGGCCGACGACAGCTTCGTGGTCACCATCGGTGGCAAGACTGTAGTCACAGCCACCTGGGGAGCCGGTGGCGGGGTTTCGGGTACCTTTACCCCGAATACCAGCGGCTACTACCCGATCGAGGTCTACCATGCCAACCAGTCCGGCCCAGGCAGCTATGACCTGAACATCCAGGTAGGCTCCGGTGCCGTTACCGACCTGAGCAGCTCGAACGTCAAGATGTACCAGAACGTTACCGAGATGGCGAACGCAGGCCTGGGTGTGTCCGACCTGCACACCGTGAATGGTCAGAGCTACTACGACGGCTACAAGCTCAACGAAGGGCCTGAGGGTGGCTCGGTGAAACTGGTCGGTATTTCCACCGCCCTGACCGACACTGACGGCTCCGAAAGCCTGAACGTGACACTCAGCGGTATCCCGAAAGGTACCGTGTTGAGCGATGGTGCAGGCCACACGGTCACGGTAGGTACTGCCCCGGTCGATGTGACAGGCTGGAAACTCAGCAGCCTGACGCTGACCCCGCCGGCCTATTACAAAGGCTCGTTCGACATCACGGTTACCTCGACTGCCACCGAAAGCCTGGGCGGCTCGGCCATCACCACCGGCAATATCCCGGTGACGGTGTACGGCGCGACCTACAAGGCCAGTGTGGGTACCTCGGGCAATGACACGCTGACCGGTAGTGAAGGCAACGACATCTTCGTCGCTGACGTATCCGGGCTGAACGTGGTTCAGGGCAAGAACTACAACATCGCCTTCATGGTCGATAGCTCGGGCAGTATGAGCGACAAGTCGATTGCCGACGCCAAGACGCAGTTGGCCTCGGTGTTCAACACGCTCAAGGCCAGCCTGGGCTCGGACACCTCGGGTACCGTAAACATCTTCCTGGTCGACTTCGATACCCAGGTAAACAAGAACGTGGCAGTGAACCTTGCCGACCCGGATGCTTTGAGCAAGTTGCAGGCGGTATTGAACTCGATGGTGGGCGGCTACTACGGTGGCGGTACCAACTATGAAGACGCGTTCAAGACCACGTCCAACTTCTTCAACAGCACCATGGCCACCAGCAACAAAGGTGCGGAGAACCTGACTTACTTCATTACCGACGGTAAGCCAACCTACTATCAGAGCAATGAGTCCACCAACCCTAGCCTGTGGAAGAATGGCAAGAGCCTGGACGATGTAGTCAACGTCAACAATTACAAGATGGGTGACACGTTCAGCGCCTGGGCCGACGCGACTCACAAGGTTGAGATCAGCAGCAGTGGTGTGGTCAAAGTGCTGACCTATACCGAGAACCGCCGAGGTGAGTTGGTGCTCGACTCCACCAAGACGGTCGGCACCCTTCACGCACAGGGTGATGGTACCTATGAACTCTCCAGCCTGGACGGTACCGGCTACGCGGATTACTGGAACTACGTCTACTCGGCCGCAGGTTCTACTGAAAGTTTCGCAGTATTGGGCGGCACCAATGGCTTGAGCAAAGTCCAGGCTATCGGCCTGAACAGCGATGTCACGCTGAACGATCTGAAACCTTACGACAGTGCCGGCAAGCCACAGACCAATATCGACCCGTCCGATTTGGCCAAGGCGATTCTCGGTCACTCCGAAGCAACGGTGCCAGGTGCCGACACCATCGATAGTGGTAACGGCAACGACATCATCTTCGGTGACCTGATCACCCTCAACGGTGTCGTCAGCGAGGGCTACCAGGCCCTGCAGACGTACGTTGCACAGAAGAGCGGTGTTGAAGTCAGTGCTGTCACTACCAGCAATGTTCACCAGTACATCACCGAGCACTACACCGAGTTCGATATCTCCGGTGCCAAAGACGGCAACGACATCCTGTCGGGCGGCAATGGCAATGACATCCTCTTCGGCCAAGGTGGTAGCGACACGCTGAATGGTGGCAAAGGTAACGACATCCTGCTGGGCGGTACTGGCAATGACACCCTGATCGGTGGCCAGGGCGACGATATCCTGATCGGTGGCAGCGGTGCCGACACCTTCGTATGGAAGGCTGGCGACGTCGGTAACGACGTGATCAAGGACTTCAACAAGGCCGAGGGTGACCGTATCGATCTGAAGGACCTGCTGCAGGGTGAGAAGGGCAGCACCATCGACAACTACCTGAAGCTCACCACGGTGGAGGGTACGACCACGTTGCAAGTCAGCAGCGAAGGCAAGCTCAATGCCGAAGGTGGTATCGCCAACGCCGACGTGACCATCAAGCTGGAAGGCGTCAACTGGTCCAACCAGACGATCAACTCGTTGATCAGCGGTGCCGATCCGACCATCATCATCCACAACAAGGACAGCTGACAGACCACCGGGGCCGCACAGCGGCCCCGGCTCTTTCCTGCCACCCGCCAACAGCGCATACTCTGGCGCCGGGCCTGCGCGCCCGGCGATCTTTGCCTATGCTGCTGTCTACCAACAAGGAAACAACGTGACGAGGGACATCGCCATGTTCTACGTGCAACGCAACGCCGCCGGCCAGTTGCTGCGGGTGGAAGCAGCCGCGTTTGATCAGTTCACCGAAATGCTCCCTTCAGACCATGCCGATATCCAGGAATGGTTTGCCGATGACGTCGTGGAGAACAGCCTCAACCAGCTGAAACAAAGCGACCTGGACATGATCCGCGTGCTCGAGGACCTGATCGACGTGCTGACCGCCAAGGGCGTGTTCAAGATCACCGACCTGCCCGCCGGCGCGCAGGCCAAGCTGCTCAACCGTTCCACAGCGCGCAAGGCGCTCAGCAGCCTCAATAACCTGATTGACGAAGAAGAGCAGGGCGGGCTGATCTGACTGCAGGGCGCCCCCGCGACAGTGATATTGTTATTCCTTAATGGTATTTAAATTATTGGCTTTATGACTTTATAGTCGCTTTCACTGCGTACCCGTCGACCAATCGATGCGCCGCACGACTTGAACCCACACGGGAAATCCCCGTGCGTTTCTGATCGTTGCGCGCCATTGAGGTCGCGCATTGCGTGGGAGTGAAAAATGTCAGCCGCCTTGAACGCCTTGTCGTCCATCGACAGCGCCCAGCCGCAAGTTTTTGAAGTTCGCCCCTTCTCGGGTGCCGTCGGCGCCGAGATCATAGGCCTGGACCTGGCCAAACCGGTCAGCGCCGAGGATTTCACCCGTATCCATCGCGCCCACCTTGACCACCATGTGCTGGTGTTCCGCGACCAGCGTATCAACCCGGAACAGCAGATCGCCTTCAGCCGCCGCTTCGGTGAGTTACAGATCCATGTGCTCAAGCAGTTCCTGCTGACTGGCCACCCCGAGATCCTGATCGTTTCCAACATCATCGAAAATGGCCAGAACATCGGCCTGGGTGATGCCGGCAAATTCTGGCACTCGGACCTGTCGTACAAAGAGCTGCCAAGCCTCGGTTCCATGCTGCATGCCCAGGAACTGCCCAGTGAAGGCGGTGACACCCTGTTCGCCGACATGCATAAAGCCTGGGACGCTGTACCTGACACCCTGCGCAAAGTGGTCGAGGGCCGCAGTGCCGCTCACTCCTATACCGCCCGTTACGCTGAAACCAAATTCGAAGGCAACTGGCGCCCGGCCCTGACTGCCGAGCAACTGGCGCAGGTAAAGGAGGTCATTCACCCGGTAGTCCGCACCCACCCGGAAAACGGCCGCAAGGCGCTGTTTGTCAGTGAAGGCTTCACCACCCGTATCGTCGGCCTGCCTGATGATGAAAGCCGCGACGTGCTGCAGCAGCTGTATGCCCTTAGCGTGCTGGAGCAGAACATTTATCGCCACCAGTGGCAGCCCCATGACCTGGTGTTCTGGGACAACCGCTCGCTGATCCACTTGGCCACCGGCTGCCCCGCGCACCTGCGGCGCAAGCTGTACCGCACCACCATCCAGGGCGATGCCCCGTTCTGACGACTGAGGAAACCATCATGCGCAAATCCATCAGCCGCCTGGCGGCAAGCATCGGCCTGGGCGCAAGCCTGGTCGTCGGCAGCCTAGCCGCCCCCGCCGTGGCCCAGGCCGAAGGCAAGATCCGTATTGCCGAACAGTTCGGCATCGTCTACCTGCTGCTGAACGTGGTGCGTGACCAGCACCTGATTGAGAAACACGGCAAGGAGCAGGGCATCGACATCGAAGTCGATTGGGCGCAGCTGTCGGGTGGCTCGGCCGTCAACGATGCATTGTTGTCCGGTTCGGTGGACATCGCCGGCGCTGGTGTCGGACCGCTGTTGACCGTCTGGGACCGCACCAAGGGCCGGCAGAACGTGAAGGCCGTGGCTTCGCTGGGCAACTTCCCGTACTACCTGGTCAGCAGCAACCCCAACGTGAAGACCATCGCCGACATCTCCGACAAAGACCGTATCGCCGTTCCGGCGGTGGGTGTTTCGGTGCAGTCGCGCTTCCTGCAGTACGCCGCTGCCCAGCAGTGGGGCGACAAGGAATACAACCGCCTCGACAAATACACCTTGGCCGTGCCGCACCCGGACGCCACCGCCGCACTGTTGGCGGGCGGCACCGAGCTGAATGGGCACTTCTCCAACCCGCCGTTCCAGGACCAGGTGCTGGCCAACAAGGACGTGCACGTGGTGCTCAACAGCTACGACCTGCTCGGCCCCAACTCGCCGACCTTGCTGTTTGCTACCGAGAAGTTCCGCAAGGACAACCCCAAGACCTACAAGGCCTTCGTCGATGCCCTGGCCGAAGCCGCAGACTTCGCCCAGAAAGACAAGGCCGCTGCCGCCGACACCTATATCCGCGTAACCAAGGCCAAGATCGACCGCGACGCGCTGATCAAGCTGATCGACAACCCGCAGTACGAATTCACCGTCACGCCCAAGAACACCTACAAGCTGGCCGATTTTCTCTATCGGGTAGGCGCCATCAAGCACAAGCCGCAATCGTGGAAGGACTACTTCTTCCAGGATGAACGCCCGCTGCAGGGGAGCTGACCGATCATGACCGCCCCATTGCCAGGCCACACGGCCAGCAACCTGAGCCGTGTTGCAACGCCGCCTTTGCTCAAGGTGGATAACCTCAGCCTCGAATACCGTACCGCGCAACGCGTGGTGCGGGCCACCCATCAGGTCAGCTTCGAAGTCGACCGCGCTGATCGTTTTGTACTGCTCGGCCCCTCCGGCTGTGGCAAGTCCACCCTGCTCAAAGCCGTTGCCGGTTTTATTCAGCCGCAAGAGGGCCAGATTCTGCTGCAGGGCCAGACAGTTCGTGGCCCAGGCCCCGACCGCATCGTGGTGTTCCAGGAGTTCGACCAGTTGCCGCCGTGGAAAACGGTGAAGCAGAACGTCATCTTTCCGCTGCTGGTGTCTGGCCAACTCAAGCGTGCGGAGGCGGAGGAACGGGCACTGCATTATCTGGAGAAGGTCGGTCTGGCCGCCTTTGCCGATGCTTATCCACACACGTTGTCCGGTGGTATGAAGGCACGTGTGGCAATTGCCCGGGCCTTGGCCACCCAGCCCAAGATCCTGTTGATGGATGAGCCGTTCGCCGCCCTGGATGCGCTGACCCGGCGCAAGATGCAGGAAGAGCTGTTGCTGCTGTGGGAGGAAGTGCGGTTCACCCTGTTGTTCGTCACCCACTCCATCGAAGAAGCACTGGTGGTTGGCAATCGTATCCTGCTGTTGTCGCCGCACCCGGGGCGGGTGCGCGCCGAGGTGCATAGCCATCAATACGACCTGGGCAGCCTGGGTGGCAGCGACTTCCAGGCCAGTGCCCGGCGTATCCACCGTTTGCTGTTCGATGAAGCCGATATCCCGGAACAGCCTGACAACCTTGGGTTCAACGATATTCGTATCGCCTACTGACAGGAGCCTCAGCCATGACCACTACACCTGTACGCCAGGAATACGAGGTGCAGCTGGAGCCCCTGCTCAGTGTGCCTGTAGAACGACAACTCCCCTTGGCCCAACGCCTGTGGCAGCAAGGCTGGTTGAGAAAGGCGGTCATATTGCTGGTGATCGCTGTGCTATGGGAAGCCGTTGCCCGCTACCAGGACAATGACCTGCTGCTGCCAAGCTTTCTGCAAACCGCCACGGCGCTATGGGACGGCATGATCAGTGGCGAACTGCCCGCCAAGGTCGGTGTTTCGCTGGTAATACTGCTCAAAGGCTATGTGCTGGGTATCGTCCTGGCCTTTGGCCTGACCAGCCTGGCGGTGTCGACCCAATTGGGCCGAGACTTACTGGGCACGCTGACCTCGATGTTCAACCCGTTGCCGGCCATTGCCCTGCTGCCGCTGGCCTTGCTGTGGTTCGGGCTGGGTGACAACAGCCTGATCTTCGTGCTGGTGCATTCGGTGCTATGGGCGTTGGCGCTGAATACCTATGCCGGCTTCCTCGGTGTGTCGGAGACGCTGCGCATGGCGGGCCGCAACTATGGTCTGAAGGGCCTGCGGCTGGTATTGCACATCCTCGTGCCCGCAGCCCTGCCGTCGATCCTGTCGGGGTTGAAGATCGGCTGGGCGTTTGCCTGGCGTACCCTTATAGCCGCTGAATTGGTGTTTGGTGCCAGCAGTGGCAAAGGCGGGTTGGGTTGGTACATCTTCCAGAACCGCAACGAACTGTATACCGACAAGGTCTTTGCCGGGTTGGCGGTGGTGATCCTGATCGGTCTGCTGGTGGAAGGACTGGTGTTCAATACGCTGGAGCGGTTGACTGTGCGGCGATGGGGGATGCAGCGCTAGCAGGTAAGCCAGTACCGGCCTCTTCGCGGCAGATTGACGCTAGAATCCGCGCCTGCGGGACCGTCCTCGAAAGAGGCGCGAGGCGCCGAACCGCCGCGAAAGACCCGGTACAGGCTACAAATTCTGGTACTGAGCTGCCGCATTGCTCAGAATCCTGCCAATCTCTTCCCGCAAGCCGGCAGGCTGCTCTACCACCACCCTGTCCCCATGGCTCAATAGCCACCAGCGTAGTGGCCAACCGTCACTTACCGTGCCGCGTAACCGATGCCCATGCTCCAGCGCCGTCAGTTGCATGTCGCTGCTCAATGGCGCATCCCGCAGCTGCCGCGCCAGTGCATCGCTGACTCGTGCCACCAGCTCCACGCCCTCACCCTGCGATGGCTGCAACGCATCCCCTCGCAGATGTGTCAGCAAGTCGAAATTACCGCGCAATTCGCCGACGGCACTGGCCGACCAGTGCCAACCGAACGGAATGCTCTTGTCATTGCGTTCCAGCGGGAATATCAGCGAAAGCTCGTTGAGGTCACGCTCGACAGTGCGTTTGCTGACCGTGAACCCCACGTCACGCAGGCGCCAGACCAGCTCGGCGCTGGTTATGCCTGGGGAACGGCTGGGCAACTGGCGCAGCAGCGCCCACTGTCGGCTGAGGGTGGCGCGAGTGGTGGCGAACGGCAAAAGATAACGTCCTTGTCTAGGCTTGCCGCAATAGGATGGCGGCATGCGTGGGGCATGGCAATTGGCCACAGCCTGCTCAGATCAAGGAAGTCGCATTTGGTTGCCTCGTGCCGAATCGTTCGCGACAGGTTTTGACGTGACATCACGCAGAATCACGCCTCATCACAGCCGAAGGTTGGGGTTGTGCGTCGTTCAATGAGGATGAACATGTCTGTTGCCAGCAATATCCATTCGCTACTTGCCCGCCTTCTGCCCGAGCGGGTCATCGCCCCTCCTGCTCCTGCAGGAAGGCGACAGCGGCTGTTTTCCGGTGTGGGCTTGCCCAGCCAGCGGTCGCTGCTGGTCAACCGCCTGGATGAGGCCAACGACCTGCAGGCGGTGTATGTCGACCTGCGTCGCCAGGCATTGCAAGGCAGCGTGTCCGCATTGAACGACCTCGGCTGGATCTGGCTCAACGGCAAGTACTGGCGGGCCGATACCGTGCTGGCCGGGCACCTGTTGCGCATGGCAGCCCTGCAGGGCAATGCTGCTGCCTGGTTCAACCTTGGCCAGCAGCACTACTTCGGCAAAGGCATCGACCCTTCCTATGTGCAGGCGGCGGAGTGTTACCGGCAGGCCTTCGACCGCGGCATGCTGCATGCCGCCGCCGCACTGGGTGACCTGTATGAGGAGGAGGTGTGCGACGGTGACCTGGAGTGGCAGGTTGACCTGGTGCAAGCCTATCAGTGGTTCTTGCGTGGCGCCGAACAGGGCGAAGCGCGTTGTCGTTTTGAAGTGGGCTATCGGTTGATGCATGGGCTGCACGTAGAGGCCAACCTCAAGGCAGCGCTGTACTGGCTTGAGCTGGCGGCAGCGGCGGGGGTGGTACAAGCGGCAGAGGAGCTGGCGGTACATTTCAGCAGCCGTGATGCGGTGCGGTATCAGGAGTGGCGGGACCGGGCGGTGCAGATGGGCAGCACATTGGCCTTGACCATGAAGCTGGAAGACCAGATCCATCCCTGAGTATTTCTCTTCAGTGCTGACTGAAAAATGAACAACATTTAACCCAGGCTATCCGTCGCCCCCTGTTGACGACAGGGGGATGTCGGGGCGTATATTGATAGTTAGCAAACTATGAATATATTTGGTTCTCTTCATGTCTCTTGATTTCCTGCGCCTGCAAGTCAGCAGTGGCCTGGTAGTCGCTGCCCGCCACTGGCGGCGCATCTGTCATACCGCCTTGACCGGCTACGGCATTTCCGAGGCCTGTGCTGCACCGCTGCTGATGATCGTGCGCCTGGGCGACGGCGTGCACCAGGTAGCTGTGGCCCAGGCCGCCGGCCTGGAAAGCCCGTCGTTGGTACGCCTGCTTGACCAATTGTGCAAAGCTGGCCTGGTGTGCCGCAGCGAGGATCCACTGGATCGCCGCGCCAAGGCACTGAGCCTGACTGCCGAAGGCCGTGCCCTGGCCGAAGCCATCGAAGCCGAACTGGTGCGCTTGCGCCGCGATGTGCTCGGCGGTATCGATCAGGCCGACCTGGAAGCTGCCTTGCGTGTGCTTCGTGCCTTCGAGGCTGCCGGCCTGGGCAGTGCAGGCGGGGTGGCATGAACGGCTTCTTCAGCTCCGTCCCTCCGGCCCGTGACTGGTTCTACGGCGTGCGCACCTTCGGCGCGTCCATGATTGCCCTGTACATTGCGTTGCTCATGCAACTGCCGCGCCCCTACTGGGCCATGGCGACGGTATACATCGTCTCCAGCCCCTTCGTCGGCCCGACCAGCTCCAAGGCGTTGTACCGTGCCGTAGGCACGTTGCTCGGCGCTGGCGGGGCAATCTTCCTGGTGCCGCCGCTGGTGCAGTCACCGTTGCTGCTGAGCATCGCCGTTGCCCTGTGGACCGGCACCTTGCTGTTCCTTTCGCTGAACCTGCGCACGGCCAACAACTACGTGCTGATGCTGGCCGGTTATACCCTGCCGATGATTGCCTTGGCCGTGGTGGATAATCCGCTGGCAGTGTTCGATGTGGCTTCTTCTCGTGCGCAGGAAATCTGTTTGGGAATTGTCTGCGCGGCAGTCGTCGGGGCTATCTTCTGGCCACGCCGGCTGGCGCCGGTGGTAGTCGGTGCCACCGGAAACTGGTTCACCGAGGCGATTCGCTACAGCGACACCTACCTGGCCCGCGATGCCAGCGCTGACAAGGTCGGCGGTATGCGCGGGGCGATGGTCACCACCTTCAACTCGCTGGAGCTGATGATCGGTCAGCTCGCCCACGAAGGTGCCGGCCCCCATACCCTGAAGAACGCCCGCGAGTTGCGCGGGCGGATGATCCATCTGCTGCCGGTGATCGACGCCCTTGACGATGCACTGGTTGCCCTGGAAGGCCGCGCCCCGGCCCAGTTCGCCCAGCTTCAACCCGTGCTGGAAGCCGCTCGTGAATGGCTCAAAGGCACCGCCGACAGCGCTTCGGTAGCGCACTGGGCCACGTTGCATGAGCAGATCGGCCGCTTGCAGCCCGCTACAGCCGCCCTCGACCAGCGCGCCGAGCTGCTGTTGTCCAACGCCCTGTACCGCCTGACCGAATGGGCCGACCTGTGGCAGGACTGCTGCACCCTGCAGCACGCCCTGCGTACCGATGATGCCAAGCCTTGGCGTGCGGTGTATCGCCACTGGCGGCTGGGCCGCCTGACAGCGTTTTTCGATCGTGGCCTGATGCTCTACTCGGTAGCCTCCACGGTCCTGGCGATCGTGGTCGCCTGCGGCCTGTGGATCGGCCTGGGCTGGAACGACGGCGCCAGTGCGGTAATCCTCGCGGCAGTTGCGTGCAGCTTCTTCGCCGCCATGGACGACCCGGCACCGCAGATCTACCGGTTCTTTTTCTGGACGCTGATGTCGGTCATCTTCTCCAGTCTGTACCTGTTTTTGGTACTGCCCAACCTGCACGACTTCCCGATGCTGGTGCTGGCCTTTGCCGTGCCGTTCATCTGCATAGGCACCCTGACCGTACAGCCGCGCTTCTACCTGGGCACCTTGCTGACCATCGTCAACACGTCGACCTTCATCAGCATCCAGGGTGCCTACGACGCCGACTTCTTTACCTTCCTCAACTCCAACCTTGCCGGCCCCGCGGGCCTTCTGTTCGCCTTTATCTGGACCCTGGTGATGCGCCCGTTCGGCGTGGAACTGGCGGCCAAGCGCATGACCCGCTTCGCCTGGCGCGACATCGTCGAAATGACCGAGCCTGCGACCTTGGCCGAACACCGCCAGGTTGGCGTACAGATGCTCGACCGCCTGATGCAGCACCTGCCACGTCTGTCGCAAACCGGCCAGGACAGTGGTGTGGCACTGCGCGACCTGCGCGTGGGGTTGAACCTGCTCGACCTGCTGGCGTACATGCCGCGCGCCGGCCAGCAGGCTCGCGAGCGCCTGAACACTGTGGTCGAGGAAGTCGGTGCGCACTACGCCGCCTGCCTGCGTGCTGGCGAACGCCTGCATGCCCCGGCCGCACTGCTGCGCAACATGGAACGCGCTCGCCTGGCGCTGAACCTGGACGAGCTGTACGAGCGCGGTGATGCCCGCACCCACCTGCTGCATGCCCTGAGTGGCCTGCGCCTGGCGCTGTTGCCGGGTGTGGAGGTGATGCTCGAGCCAGCTGAACAACCGCAACTGCCCCCCGGCCTCGACGGAGCACCCCTGTGATTGGTGAACTGGATATCAGCGGGGTGTTTCTGCCCACGCTGCTGGTGATGATGTTTGGCACCTACCTGCTGTTCCTGGGGGTGCACGCGGTGCTGGTGCGCCTGCATTTCTACCGCCTGGTCTGGCACCGGGCGTTATTCAACGTTGCCCTGTATGCCGTGCTGCTCGGCGCGGTGGACCACTTTTGTCGAAACCTGATGCTGCCATGAAAAAACCTTTGCTGACCTTGGGCCGTGTGGTCCTGACCTTGCTGGTAGTGACCTTCGCCGCCGTGCTCGTGTGGCAGATGGTGGTCTACTACATGTTTGCCCCCTGGACCCGAGACGGCCATATCCGCGCTGACGTGATCCAGATCGCCCCCGATGTGTCGGGATTGATCCAGAAGGTCGAGGTGCGCGACAACCAGACCGTCAAACGTGGCGACGTGCTGTTCACCATCGACCAGGACCGCTTCACCCTGGCCCTGCGTCAAGCCAAGGCAACCCTTGGCGAGCGCCAGGAGACCCTGGCCCAGGCTTCCCGCGAAGCGCAGCGCAACCGCAAGCTGGGCAATCTGGTGGCCGCCGAGCAACTGGAAGAAAGCCAGTCCCGCGAGGCCCGTGCCCGTTCGGCCGTCAGCGAGGCGCAAGTGGCGGTAGATACTGCCCAGCTCAACCTTGACCGCTCGGTGGTGCGCAGCCCGGTAGACGGCTACCTCAACGACCGCGCGCCGCGTAACCACGAGTTCGTCACCGCTGGCCGCCCGGTGCTGTCGGTGGTCGACAGTGCCTCCTACCACGTCGACGGCTACTTCGAGGAAACCAAGCTGGGGGGTATCCATATTGGTGACGCCGTGGATATCCGCGTGATGGGCGACAACACCCGCCTGCGTGGCCATGTGCAGAGCTTCGCCGCTGGCATCGAAGACCGCGACCGCAGCAGTGGCGCCAACTTGCTGCCCAACGTCAACCCGGCGTTCAGCTGGGTACGCCTGGCCCAGCGCATTCCGGTGCGCATCGCCTTTGACGAAGTGCCGCAAGACTTCCGCATGATCGCCGGGCGTACTGCGACGGTGTCGATCATCGAGGGCCAGCGCCCATGAAACAGCTGATCCTGGCTGGCCTGTGCCTGTCGCTGGGGGCCTGCATGATGGTGGGGCCCGACTATGAGGTGCCTGGGGATGCGGCCGTGCAACGCAATGACCTGAACGGCCCGCTGCGCCAGGATGCCGACAGCGTCGTGTCGGCGCCGGTCCCCGAGGACTGGTGGCAGCTGTATCAGGATCAGCGGCTGAACGAGCTGGTGCGTCAGGCGCTGAGTGCCAACACCGAACTGCGCGTGGCGGCAGCCAACATCGCCAAAGCTCGCGCTCAGGTGGAGGTGGCTGAATCGCAAGGCGGCTTCAACGGTGGCGTCAAACTAGGCGCTCAGCGGTTGCAGGAGTCGGGCGAAGCCTTCCTGCAGCCAGAGAAGGTGCCGGTAGCCAACATCGGAGAGGCCATCATCAGTGCCTCGTACCAGTTCGACCTGTGGGGCACCTTCAAGCGTGGTACCGAGGCTGCCAAGGCAAATGCCGACGCGGTGCAGGCCGCTGCCGACACGGCCCGCATCACGCTTGTGGCGGACGTGGTCAAGGCATATACCCAGGTGTGCTCGGCCAACGAGGAATACCACATTGCCCGCGAGTCCCTCGATTTGCAGGAGCAAAGCGTGAAACTCAACCAGCGCCTGCGCGATGCTGGGCGTGGCGATGAAACCCAGGTCACCCGCTCGCAGACCCAGTTCAAATCCTTGCGTGCCGAACTGCCACGCTTCAAGGCCGAACGCGAGACGGGCATGTACACCCTGGCCGCGCTGCTGGCCAAGCCGGTCGACCAGTTGCCTGCCGGTACCGCCGATTGTGCCGAGTTGCCGCACCTGAACCAGCTGGTTCCTGTGGGCGATGGTGCGGCCTTGCTCAAGCGCCGCCCCGACGTGCGCCAGGCCGAACGCCAGCTGGCTGCCGCCACCGCCTATATTGGCGTGGCTACCGGCGCGTTGTACCCGGATATCAGCATTGGCGCCCAGGTTGGCACCATCGGCATCCTGGAGAACCTTGGCGAGCCTTCGACCAACCGCTGGGGCTTTGGCCCGCAGATCAGCTGGAGCATCCCCACCAACGGCACCCGTGCCCGCATTCGCATGGCCGAGGCCTCGACCCAGGCGGCCCTGGCGCACTTCGATGGCGTGGTGCTGAACGCCATTCGCGAGACCCAGACCCGGCTGGCACAGTACAGCGCCTTGCTCGATCGGCGCGATGCGCTGGCCGAGGCGGAGAAGTCGGCGAAGGAAGCCGCGGACCAGACGCACCGGTATTACCAGGCAGGGCGTGAGTCGTTCCTGGCGGATTTGCAGGCGACGCGAACCTACACCGATATGCGTGCGCAGTTGGCTGCAGCCAATAGTCAAGTGGCGCAGGGGCAAATTGCCGTGTTCCTGGCGTTGGGTGGGGGTTGGAAGGGCACGGCCAAGCCCTGATGCGATCCTTGAGGGCTGGTCCGCTATGCCCTCCACTTCATCTGATTTGTAGCAAGATTTTTCATGAAATCTGCCCAGCACCCTTGAGTGAAGCAAAGTGGAAGTGAACAATGTTCTCTTTCGCATTTCCTTCGAGACTGGCCATGAAAACCCGTTCCCGTCTGCTTGCCTGGCTGCCGGCTGCATTGCTCGGCCCGGTGCTGGCGCTGTGCAGCACCTTGGCGCTGGCCGAGTCCCCCGCCGAGGCTGCCAAAGCCCAGCACTTGCTGGACTACATTGGCGCCGACTACCCGCCGACCGTGCAGGACGGCAAGGTGATCGACGAGGGCGAATACCGCGAGCAACAGGAGTTCAGCGCGGTATTGGCTGACCTGGTCAAAGGCCTGCCCGCAAATACTGAACAAGCGGCTTTGGAACAGGGCGTCCAGGCGCTGCGCCAGGCCATCGACCAGCGTCAGGAAGGTACCGCGGTCGCCAAGCAGGCCCGGCAGCTGGGTGCGCGACTGGCGGTGGCCTACGAGGTCAGCCAGGCCCCGGTGATTACCCCGGACCCCGCCCGCGGCGCTGCGCTGTACGCACAGAACTGCTCGATCTGCCACGGCGACACCGGCGCCGGCGATGGCCCGGCTGGCGTGGGCCTGGAGCCTGCACCCGCCAACCTGCGCGATGTCTCGCGCCTGGACCAGTTAAGCCTGTTCGACCTCTACAACACCCTGGCCCTGGGTATAGACGGCACCGAAATGCCGTCGTTTGCCGACCAGCTGGACGACCGCCAACGCTGGGATGTGGCCGCGTATATCGCCAGCTTCACCGCCAAGCCGGAAGCGGGCAAGGGTGACAAGACCTGGAACCTCGCCGACCTGGCTCGCCAAACGCCGGCCGAAGTCGCCGTCAACGAAGGCACTGCGGCTGTCGAGGCATTCCGCGCCCAGCGTGCCCAGCCACCGCAGGTAAAGCGCGGCCCGGCGCAATTGCTCGAATACACGGCCAGCACTCTGGACAAGAGCCTGGCCGCCTACCGCGCAGGCGACCACGATCAGGCCTATGATCTATCGGTGGCGGCCTACCTGGAGGGCTTCGAGCTGGTGGAAAGCTCGCTGGACAACATCGACACCCAGGCGCGCAAGGACACCGAAAAAACGCTGATGGCCTACCGTCAGTCCTTGCAGGACGGCCTGCCCGTGGCCCAGGCCGAACAGCGTCTGGCCGACGCCAAAACCAAGCTCGAGCAGGCGGCCAAGCTGCTTGGCAGCGATGGCCTGAGCTGGACGCTGAGCTATATCTCCGGTTTGCTGATCCTGCTGCGTGAAGGCCTCGAGGCGATTCTGGTGCTGGCGGCGATCCTGGCATTCCTGCGCAATACCGGGCAGCAGTCGGCAGTACGCAGCGTCAACATCGGCTGGGGCCTGGCGCTGGTTGCCGGCTTTGCCACCTGGGCGCTGGCGGCCTATGTGATCGATGTGGGGGGCGCTCAGCGCGAGCTGCTGGAAGGCTGCACGGCGCTGTTCGCCGCGGTAATGGTGCTGTGGCTTGGCGTGTGGATGCATGATCGCCGCCACGCTGCCGCCTGGAAGGACTACATCAAGAGCAGCCTGGTCAGCGGTGGCGGGCGTTTCGGCTTTGCTGTACTGGCATTCTTCTCGGTGTACCGCGAATTGTTCGAAGTGATCCTGTTCTACGAGACCCTGTGGCTGCAGGCAGGCCCCGCCGGGCATCATGCGGTGCTGGCGGGTGGCGCGACGGCACTGGTGCTGCTGGTGGGCCTGGCCTGGGTGATTCTGCGGGGTTCGGCCAAGCTGCCGCTATCGCTGTTCTTCAGCATCAACGCCGCGCTGCTGTGCGCGCTGTCGGTAGTATTCGCCGGGCATGGCGTGAAGGCGCTGCAAGAGGCCGGCGTGCTGGGCACACGGCCAGTGGCGTTCTTTGAGTTTGACTGGCTGGGGATTCATGCCGATGCCTACTCGCTGTCGGCGCAAGCGGTGGCCTTGCTGGCCATCGTGTTCCTTTACGGCCGCTCGTGGCTGGCGGAAAAGCGCAGTGCTGCGGCCAACTGACTGGAGCCTGCGCGGTCCCACAGGGACCGCGCAAGGTCTCAGATCTTGCGCAAGCCTGATGCTCAGGCCGGCTGTGGCGCCTTGAGAATGTTCTGTAGCAATTGGACACTTTCAACGGCGTCATGACCCAGACTGGTCAGGTAGCCGCCATCCGGCTGATCGGTCAGCCCCTTCTCATGCAGGCGTTGCGCAGCCGCGATCAGGGCAGGGGATGCGGTGCTGGTTATCTTGATGCCTTCCTGGCTGCTGTCGTGTTTGAACAGCGCGAGTACTTCCATTTCGTCGATCAAATCGGGGGTAAAAGGCATGGCGACTCCTGACTTCCAGACAAGGATTGCGGCACTTTCTACGGTGCCTGATCTTCGAGTGTAGCCGGGTTATTCGTCGTCGCCTTGATCCATCTCAGGCGGCAGCTCCGGCAGTGCCCGCAGAGCGTTCTCATACCACTCGCCGTTGAACGCACGGTCCTCTACCAGCATGTTGTCGATCTCGAAGGCCAGCACATGGGCCATCAGGTTCAGAATGTCTTCACGCTCATAGCCGACCAGCGTCAGCTTGTTGAAAGTGGCCTTTGCTGCAGGCGGCTCGCCGCTTTCGATCTGGTTTTCGATGGCTTGGGTCAGCGTTGCCTCGGCGAAGGCTTCGTCGTCGTCATTGTCGATGTCGGTGGGCTCGCTCATCGCGGTACTCCTAGGATGGGATGCAACAGTGTGCCATGCCTATGGCGGCAATGCCCGGGCATTGACGGGGTGCATGACGCTGGTCAGGGGCAGGTGTTCAGTCTATAAAGGCCACGCCAACCCCTTACGGCCTGGAGGCTGTTTCGTCATGCTCAAGCTTTATGGATTCTCGGTCAGCAACTACTACAACATGGTCAAGCTGGCCCTGCTCGAAAAAGGCCTGCCTTTCGAAGAAGTCACCTTCTATGGCGGCCAGGCGCCAAAGGCGCTGGAAGTGAGCCCGCGGGGCAAGGTGCCGGTGCTTGAAACCGAGCATGGCTTCCTCAGCGAAACCAGTGTGATCCTCGACTATATCGAGCAGACCCAAGGCGGCAAGGCGCTGCTGCCAGCCGACCCGTTCGGCCAAGCCAAGGTGCGGGAGCTGCTCAAGGAAATCGAGTTGTACATCGAGCTGCCTGCGCGTACCTGTTATGCCGAGTCGTTCTTTGGCATGTCGGTCGACCCGCTGATCAAAGAGAAAGCGCGTGCGGACCTGCTGGCCGGGTTTGCCACGCTCAAGCGCAACGGGCGCTTTGCCCCCTATGTTGCGGGCGAGCAGTTGACGCTGGCAGACCTGATGTTCTGCTTCTCGGTCGACCTGGCCAACGCGGTGGGCAAGAAGGTGCTGGACATCGACTTCCTGGCGGACTTCCCGCAGGCCAAGGCGTTGCTGCAACTGATGGGGGAGAACCCGCACATGCCGCGGATCTTGGCGGACAAGGAAGCGTCGATGCCAGCCTTCATGGAGATGATCCGCAGCGGCAAGCGCTGAGTCTGGTGTTGAGCCCTTCGCGGGCATGCCCGCTCCCACAGGTCTGCACCGTTTTTGGACTGCCCCCAAGAAGTTGGACACCAATCCAACCCTTGGGGGATCTATGGGTAAGTACACCGAGCAATTCAAGCTCACAGCGATCACAGCCTACCTGGATGGCAGCAACGGTTTCCGAAAGATGGCTCAACACTTAGGTATCGATTTCAGCCTGCTTCGACGCTGGGTGGCCAGTTACCAGGCCAATAATGGCATTGGTCCAGGCTCGCATGGGCGGCGCTATACCAGTGATTTCAAACAGCAGGTGCTTAGCTATATGCACGAGCATCGGCTTTCGCTGCGCCAGACCGCTGCCCACTTTGGTCTTGGGCAGTCCTCTCAGATAGGCATTTGGCAGCGGCAGTACTACAGTGGCAGTCCTGCACCCTCTACTGCCATCAAGCCAAGAAAGCCAATCGACGTGTCGAAGAAGATCAAGCCTGCCAAACCCACCGATACCAATGATGATCAGAAGTCTCGAGATCAGCTGATGGCTGAACTTGAGTACCTGCGCATGGAGAATGCTGTCCTAAAGGAGCTCAAGGCTCTGCGCGAGGAAAAGGAACGAACACGCGGGAAAAAGTCCTGATCGTTTCCAAACTCAAGCGCAGGTTTCCTTTGCCTGACCTCCTTCAGTTGGTCGAGCTGGCGCGCAGCACCTTCTACTACCAGCTCAAAGCTCAGCAGAAGCCAGACCGGCATGCTGAGCTCAAGGCATTGGTGCATCGCGTCTATCACGAGTAGAAACGGCTTTATGGTTATCGCCGTATCGCACTCGTAATCAGGAAGGAAAAGCGGGTGAACAAGAAGGTCATTGAACGGCTGATGGCTGAGCAGGGATTGAAATCAGTAGTGCGCCCCAAGAAATATCGCTCCTATCGAGGTACCGTCGGCAAAGTGGCAGCGAATGTACTGGAGCGAAATTTTGTCGCTCAACGCCCAAACCAGAAGTGGGTGACTGACGTAACCGAGTTCAAAGTAGCTCAACAGAAGCTCTATCTGTCGCCCGTGATGGATTTGTACAACGGCGAAATCGTGGCCTACGAAATGGCCAGCCGCCCGTGCTATAGCCTGGTTGGGAACATGCTTGGCAAAGCGCTCGATTGCCTGGGAGAGAAACCGAAGCTCGTGCTGCATTCGGATCAGGGATGGCATTACCAGCAGGCGCAATACCGCCGTAAGCTAAGCGAATGCGGGGTAAAGCAGAGCATGTCCCGAAAAGGCAATTGCCTGGACAACGCGGCCATGGAAAGCTTCTTCGGCACGCTGAAATCTGAGTTTTTCTACCTGAAGCGTTTCGAGAGCATTGATGAGCTGAGAGCGGGTCTGGATGAGTACATTCACTACTACAACCATGATCGCATCAAGCTGAGGCTCAATGGCCTGAGCCCTGTGGAGTACAGGGCTCAGGCTGCAGCTTAAAACTGTCCAACTTTTGGGGGGCAGTCCATTTTGAAACTTGTGCAATACCTGTGGGAGCGGGCGTGCCCGCGAACGAGGGCGAAGCCCTCGCCTTGGGGGGTTAGCGAGACGCCAACAGGGCCTTGCCACGCACTACGGCAGCACGCACCTGCGCCGGCGCCGTACCACCAATGTGGTCACGCGCATTCACCGAGCCTTCCAGAGTCAACACGGCAAACACGTCCTGCTCGATCTGGTCGCTGAACTGGCGCAGTTCGTCCAGGCTCATCTCGGCCAGGTCCTTGCCAGTGTCCACACCATACTTCACCGCGTGGCCAACGATCTCGTGGCAGTCACGGAACGGCAGGCCACGGCGAACCAGATAGTCAGCCAGGTCGGTAGCGGTGGAGAAACCGCGCAGGGCCGCTTCACGCATGATGGCGTGCTTGGGCTTGATCGCCGGAATCATGTCAGCGAAGGCCCGCAGCGAGTCGCGCAGGGTATCGGCGGCGTCGAACAGCGGTTCCTTGTCTTCCTGGTTGTCCTTGTTGTAGGCCAGCGGTTGGCCTTTCATCAGGGTCAGCAGGCCGGTCAGGGCGCCGAACACGCGGCCGCTCTTGCCACGTACCAGCTCTGGCACGTCCGGGTTCTTTTTCTGCGGCATGATCGAGCTGCCAGTGCAGAAGCGGTCCGGAAGGTCGATGAACTGGAACTGCGCGCTGGTCCACAGCACCAGCTCTTCGGAGAAGCGCGAAAGGTGCATCATCGCCACGCTGGCAGCGGCGCAGAATTCGATGGCGAAATCACGGTCCGACACGCCATCCAGCGAGTTGCCGGCCACGGCTTCAAAGCCCAGCAGCTTGCAGGTCAGTTCACGGTCGATCGGGTAGGTGGTGCCGGCCAGCGCGGCGCTGCCCAGTGGCATGCGGTTGGTGCGCTTGCGGCAGTCGACCAGGCGCTCATAGTCGCGGCTGAGCATTTCGAACCACGCCAGCAGGTGGTGGCCAAAGGTGACCGGCTGCGCCGTCTGCAGGTGGGTGAAACCAGGCATGATGGTTTCGGCTTCACGCTCTGCCTGCTCCAGCAGGCCCTGCTGCAGGCGGGTGATTTCGGCCAGGATCAGGTCGATTTCGTCGCGCAGCCAAAGGCGGATGTCGGTGGCCACCTGGTCGTTGCGGCTACGCCCGGTGTGCAGCTTCTTGCCGGTGATGCCGATGCGGTCGGTCAGGCGTGCTTCGATGTTCATGTGCACGTCTTCGAGGTCGACACGCCAGTCGAAGTTGCCGGCTTCAATCTCGCCCTGGATGGTTTTGAGGCCATCGATGATGGTGTCGCGCTCGGTATCACTGAGCACGCCGACCTGCGCCAGCATGGTGGCATGGGCAATCGAACCCATGATGTCGTGACGGTACAGGCGCTTGTCGAAATCTACCGAGGCGGTGAAACGGGCGACGAAGGCGTCGACGGGCTCACTGAAGCGGCCGCCCCAGGACTGATTGGTCTTCTCGGTGCTCATGGATTCACTCATTGCAGGCGTGAACGAAAAAGTGGCGTCGATGATAGCAGGGTTGGGCTGGCTGCCGCAGGGCGCCGGTCGAGAGAAATGCCCGGAAAATCGCAGAGAAGGATTTCAAGGAATGAACGGCAGTGTTCCACGGACCGTCTACAGTTGGACAAAGGACTGGCAGTGAATCTGCCGGGCCGAGTGAATCTTTGGCCATCGCACCGGTCTAGAGCGTGACCGCAGTGTCGCTCGAACCACACCTGTCTACGCTATACCTGTGCGAGACTCATTCAGGAATCCAGCGCAATTATGAATGTCCTGATCGTTGATGACGAACCCCAAGGCCGTGAACGCCTCACCCGGCTGCTCGGCGAACTGGAGGGTTACACTGTGCTGGAGCCCAGCGCCACCAACGGCGATGAGGCCTTGGCGCTGATTGAAAGCCTCAAGCCCGATGTGGTCCTGCTGGACATCGGCATGCCAGGCCTGGATGGCCTGCAGGTTGCCGCTCGCCTGTGCGAACGCGAGGCGCCGCCCGCGGTGGTGTTTTGCTCCGGGGATGATGAATACGGTGCAGAGGCATTCAAGGACAGTACCCTCAGCCATGTGACCAAGCCCTTCCAGGCCCACGCCTTGCGCGATGCCTTGCGCAAGGCCGAAAAACCCAACCGCGCCCAATTGGCGGCGCTTACCCGGCCGGCCAATGAAGGCGGCGGCCCACGCAGCCATATCAGCGCCCGCACGCGCAAAGGCATCGAACTGATCCCGTTACCCCAGGTGATCTATTTCATTGCCGACCACAAGTATGTGACCTTGCGTCACGAAGCCGGTGAAGTGCTGCTTGACGAGCCACTCAAAGCCCTGGAAGACGAATTTGGCGAACGCTTCGTGCGCATCCACCGCAATGCGTTGGTCGCCCGCGAGCGCATCGAACGCTTGCAGCGCACCCCCCTGGGTCACTTTCAGCTGTATCTGAAAGGCCTGGACGGCGATGCCTTGACCGTCAGCCGTCGCCATGTGGCCGGTGTGCGCAAGATGATGCAGACCCTCTGAGGCCCTTGGACTCGGCCCGCACCTGCACCTGACTGCGTATGACCTGTTGATCCGTATCTGCAAGCGATACCGGCGATGCTGTTATGATCGACGGTATTTCTCTGGATCGGGGCGTTTCATGTCCACTCGCGAAATCCGCATTGCCACCCGTAAAAGTGCTTTGGCCCTGTGGCAGGCCGAATACGTCAAGGCCCGCCTCGAGCAGGCCCACACCGGCCTGCAGGTGACCCTGGTACCCATGGTCAGTCGCGGTGACAAGTTGCTCGACGCGCCGCTGGCAAAAATCGGCGGTAAGGGGCTGTTCGTCAAGGAACTGGAAACCGCGCTGCTGGACAACGAAGCCGACATCGCCGTGCATTCGATGAAGGACGTGCCCATGGACTTCCCAGAGGGCCTGGGCCTTTACTGCATCTGCGAGCGTGAAGACCCGCGTGATGCCTTCGTTTCCAATACCTTTGACAGCCTCGAAGCGCTGCCCGCCGGCAGTATCGTCGGCACCTCAAGCCTGCGCCGTCAGGCCCAGTTGCTGGCGCGCCGCCCGGACCTGCAAATCCGTTTTCTGCGCGGCAACGTCAACACCCGCCTGGCGAAGCTGGATGCCGGCGAGTACGACGCCATCATCCTCGCCGCCGCGGGCCTGATCCGTCTGGGCTTCGAAGACCGCATCACCTCCACCATCAGCGTCGATGACAGCCTGCCGGCAGGTGGTCAGGGTGCGGTGGGCATCGAGTGCCGCAGTGCCGACGTTGAGATTCATGAACTGCTGGCGCCACTGCACCATGTCGACACCGCTGACAGGGTGATCGCCGAGCGCGCGCTGAACAAACGCCTGAATGGTGGCTGCCAAGTGCCGATCGCCTGCTACGCGGTACTTGAAGGTGACCAGTTGTGGCTGCGTGGCCTGGTCGGCCAGCCTAGCGGCGGGACCTTGCTGGTGGCCGATGCCCGTGCACCCCGTGCTGCTGCCGAGGCCCTGGGCGTGCAGGTGGCCGAAGACCTGCTGGGGCAGGGCGCCGAGGCCATTCTCAAGGAAGTCTACGGCGAGGCCGGTCACCCGTGAGCCAATGGCGCCTGTTGCTGACCCGGCCTGCCGAGGACTGCGCGGCGCTGGCGCAAAGCCTGGCGGCAGCGGGAGTGGGCAGCAGTTGCCTGCCCCTGCTGGAAATTGAACCTATTACCGTGCAAGCCCCACAGCGACTGTCGCTGGAGGGCTTGCATGACTTCCAGGCGATCATTGTGGTCAGCAAGCCGGCCGCCCGGCTGTTGCTTGAGCATCTGGCCGAGACCAGCATCCAGCCTCCGCAGCGAGGCTGGTTCACCGTAGGTGAGGCAACCGCTGGGGTGCTGCAGGGTGCAGGGCTGGAGGTAAGCTTTCCGCCGCGTGGCGATGACAGCGAAGCCTTGCTGGCATTGCCGGCCCTGCGCCAGGCACTTACCGAGCCGGCACCGCGTGTCTTGATCGTTCGCGGCGTCGGAGGTCGCGAACTGCTGGCAGAGCGTCTTGCAGAGCAAGGTGCTAGTGTCGAATATCTGGAACTGTATCGTCGCTGCCTGCCGGCCTACCCGGCGGGTACGCTGATGCGCCGCATTGAAGCGGAACGCCTCAATGGCCTGGTGGTCAGCAGTGGGCAGGGTTTTGAACATTTGCAGCAGATGGCCGGTGCCGATTGGCTGCGGCTGGCCCAGTTGCCGCTGTTCGTGCCCAGCCCGCGGGTCGCCGAGCAGGCCAAGGCCGCCGGGGCCCAACAGGTTGTGGATTGCCGTGGCGCCAGTGCCACGGCCTTGCTGGCAGCCGTGCAGCGTAGCGCTGCACCTGCCTCTTAAGGCGCTAAGCTGAATGCGGTGCGCCCCCATGCAAAGGATGGATACGTGAGCGAGACTGTCTTGTCCAATAACGATCAACCGTCGGCACAGGCGCCTGCGGAACCCGTTACCACCCCACCTGCCAAGCGCTCCGGCAGTGGCCTGGCAGCGTTGGCCTTGCTGCTGGGTGCGGCCGGGGTGGCGGTAGGTGGCTGGGGTGTCTGGCAGGTGCGTCAACTGCAGGGCAGTGAGTTCAACCAGGGCCAGCACATCGAGGCGCTGACCCAGCGCGCCGAGGCGTTGCAGCAACGTGAACAGCAGATCAGTGCGCAACTGGCCAGTCTGCCAGCCGCCAGCGAGCTGGAAGACCGCCGGCGTTTGGTAGCCCAACTGCAGGGCGACCAGCAGCGGCTCAGTCAGCGCCTGGAAACCGTGCTGGGAGAAAGCCGCAAAGAGTGGCGCCTGGCCGAAGCCGAGCACCTCCTGCGCTTGGCTACCCTGCGCCTTTCCGCGTTGCAGGACATCACCAGTGCCAAAGCCCTGGTCGAAGGCGCCGACGAGATCCTGCGCGAGCAGAGCGACCCGGGTGCCTTCGCCGCCCGCGAGCAACTGGCACGCAGCCTGGCCACGCTCAACAGCACTCAGCAACCGGACCGCACAGGCCTGTTCTTGAAGCTGGCTGCGCAGCGTGAGCTGGTACAGCAGTTGAGCGCCCAGTCCCCCGAGTTTGACAGTAACGCCGATGCGCTTGGCGCCCTGACCGCCGACGGTGATGGTGCCAGCAGGCTGTCGCAGTGGTGGGCAGAAATATCCAAGTACTTCCAGATCGACTTCAATGCCGATGAAAACGTGCGTCCGTTGCTGGCCGGGCAGCAACTGAACCAGCTGCGCCTGGCCCTGAGCCTGACTATCGAGCAGGCCCAGTGGGCAGCGCTCAATGGCGATGCCAAGGTTTACACGCAGGCGCTGGACGACGCCCGCAGCGTACTGCTGGCCAACTTCAACGCAGACAATCCGCAAAGCAAGGCCATGCTCGACAGCCTCAATGCCTTGGCCGATCAGCCGGTGTCGGTGGTTACCCCTGACCTTAGTGAAAGCCTGGCGGCAGTGCAGGCCTATATTCAGCGCCGTCACCTGCCGGCCGAGGCTGAAGGGGGCAAGCCATGAAGCGTGTCTACCTGTTGGCGGTGCTTGCGATCGTGGTTGCTGCGGCACTGGGCATCGCGGTTGCCAAGCACAGCGGCTATGTACTGATTTCCTATGGTGGCTTCCGTTATCAGTCGGGGCTGTGGGCAGCCTTGGCGGGTATTTTGGCGGTCGTCCTGCTGCTGTGGTTGCTGCGCTATCTGGTCGGCCTGGTGCTGACTTCCAGTGGTGTGGTCAACCCGTGGTCACGGCGTAACCGCAGCCGACGTATCCGCCTGGCGATCGAACAGGGCCAGCTCGATCTTGCCGAAGGCCGCTGGGCCAGTGCCCAACGGCACTTGCACCGTGCCGCCGAGGCGGAGCGCCAACCGTTGCTGTACTACCTTGGTGCCGCGCGTGCTGCCAACGAGCAAGGCCGTACCGAAGACAGCGACAACCTGCTGGAGCGTGCTCTGGAGCGCCAGCCGCAAGCGGAGCTGGCCATTGCCCTGACCCATGCCCAGTTGCAAATGGACCGTGGCGAAAACGATGGGGCCCTGGAAACCCTGCTGGCCATGCAGGAACGCCACCCGCACAACGGCCAGGTGCTGCGCTTGCTGCAACGCCTGTACGTGGAGCGCGGCGACTGGTCTGCACTGATCCGCCTGCTGCCCGACCTGCGCAAGGGTAAAGTGCTGCCTGCCGCCGAGCTGGCTGCTCTGGAGCAACGTGCCTGGGGTCAGAACCTGAGCCTGGCGACCACCCGTGGCGAAGATGCGCTCAGTGCACGTCAATCCTTGGAGCGCGCCTGGCAGCAGCTGACCGCAGCCCAGCGCCAAGAGCCACAACTGGTGCTGGCGTACGCCGAGCAACTGCGCCAGGTAGGTGCCCAGAACGAGGCCGAACAAGTACTGCGCACGGCCCTCAAGCGCGACTACGAAAGCCATCTGGCCCGCCTTTACGGCCTGGTGCGTGGTGATGACCCGGTGCGTCAGCTGCAAACCGCTGAAGGTTGGCTCAAGGCTCATCCGCAAGACGCCAGCCTGCTGCTGACTCTGGGCCGTCTGAGCCTGCAAAACCGCTTGTGGGGCAAGGCGCGTGACTACCTGGAAAGCAGCCTGCGCATGGAGCGCAACCCCGAGGCCTGTGCTGAGCTGGCCCGCCTGCTCGCGGGGCTGGGCGAGACCGAGCGCAGCAACCAGCTGTTCCAGGAGGGCCTTGGCCTGCTGGACGAGCGCCTGCTGGCGCTGCCTTTGCCAGAAGGCGTGCGCGCCTGACCTACCCCAAGGCCCGCGCAAAGGTGCGGGCATTGGGGGCAGGTAATTTATCTTTCGCTGTCAGTTTGATCTGAAGTCTATTTCTTCCGTCGCCTCCTACGGCATATCTGGAAATTTCCTACGCGATTCAGTGACTTGTCGTTGCTGTCGTGCCTTGAAACAAAGCGTGTCTTTCCTCTACCGTTTCAAGCCACTACTTTTTCCCCGGGACCTTCACCGCCCATGCTGCCGGCCCGTTTGCGCACCTTTTTTCTTCCTGCCTGCCTGGTCGCACTGGCAGTACTGGTTGCGTCTTTCCGTCTGGAAAACACAGTGGGGCTGATGCCGTGCCCATTGTGCCTCAGCCAACGGTTGCTGCTTGGCGGGTACGCGCTCCTGTGTTTCGCAGCCGTGCTGCAGGCGCCGGGCACTCGGGGCATCCTTCGTTATGCTCGGCTGGCCCTGGGCTGCTCGCTGGCCGGCGCTTTGCTGGCAGCACGGCATGTCTGGTTGCAGGGGGCTGAGGGGGTCAATGAGGTATGCCCGGTGCCGATCGGGCGAGTGTTCGAGCAATCCTGGAGTGAGGCGGCACGGCAACTGCTGCTGGGTGGCCCGGATTGCCGTTCGCTTGCCTGGAGTTTTCTCGATCTGACACTGCCGGAATGGAGCCTGTTGGCCTTCCTGCTGCTGGCGGTGCTGCCCTTGAGTTGCCTGCTGGCGTATCGTTTCCGCACCTTGGCAAGAACATGACCTGGCGCAAGGTTGTGCCATTAGCGCGACCAATGGTGATGTAACAGGGTATTAAACACTTGTATGAACTTTGTGTGCTGCGTACCTTGAAGGGCAGCACGCGCGGGAATAATCTCCCAGCACGCATACCGGAAAAACAACTGCTCGATGCCGTCCTGCTGATGTCACCTTTGTGCTGCGCGGTCGTGGTGCGAGGTGCAGCGGCATCTACCCAGAAGGGAAGAGATCGCCATGCTCGATAGTTGTCAGAACGCCCAGGAACGCTGGGGTGGGGTTCACAAGCTGATCGACCGTTGGCTGGAGGAGCGCCAGGAACTGGTGCAGGCTTTTCGCGCCCTGCGCGATGTGAGGCCAGCCTTCGCCGACAAGGACACCAACGGGGACTTTTGCGCCCTTCTGGTCGACTACGTTTCGGCGTGGCACTTCGAAGTCTGCGAGCAACTGGTCAGCGAGGCCAAGGCGTTCGGAGACAAGAAGGCGCTGAAACTGGCCGAAGAGATCAACCCACGGATCAACGACAGTACTCAGATCGCACTGGCCTTCAATGACCATTGCACCAAGGGGGAGTGCAAGGACACCGAACGCTTTGCCGAGAAGCTGGCCAAATTGGGCGGGTTGTTGCATGAGCGCTTCGAGCTTGAAGACTGCCTGATCGAAGTGCTGCACAACGCACACAAGGAAGAGGGTGCAGTGCAGGCCTGAGGTTGGCGTCAGTCGCCAACCGCCAGCAGTTCAATCTCGAATACCAAGGGGGTGTAGGGTGCGATCAGGTCTCCCGCCCCCTCGGCGCCATAGGCTTGCGCTGAAGGAATTACCAGGCGCCATTTGGCGCCGGTGTGCATTTTCGGCAAGGCGACCTGCCAGCCTTCGATAACCGAATCCAGGTTGAACCATTGGGGGGTCTGGTTCTGGTCGAATATTGAGCCGTCCGGCAATCTGCCCACATAGCGCACTTGCACTTTGCCGCCCGCTTTTGGCTGTGCACCCGTGCCTGCCTGCAATTCGCTGTACAGCACACCTTCCGTTAGTTCGTGCACCCCATAACGCCCACGTTCATTAGCCATGAAACGCGTTTCGGCGGCCTGCAGCTTTTGCGCAGCGGCGTCACCTTCCTGGGCTTCATGCTGCTGCAGCACTGCCTGCATGCGTGCCTTGTCGAGTTTCAGGGGTTGCCCCTGATAGGACTGTTTCAGGCCTTCGACCAGTGCATCCAGCTGCAAGCCCGGCATCTCCTGGCGCAGGCGTTCACCCAGGCTGGCACCCAGGCTGTAGGCCAAATCGTGGTCGTCGTTGTCGGCCAAGGCGAGGGGCGCCATCAGGCATAAACCCAAAACAAGATATCGAGGCAACGCCTGACTCCCAAATACCAGCAATGATTAATTCAGCAACTACACTTTCACGCAGCTGCAAGATAACAACTTTGCCCAGGCATGCAACGCGGCGTAAACATTACGGTCAACATGCCCTAGCGGCGGTAGCAGCAGAAGCATAGTATGAGCCGCAATCTCGTCAGCCAGGAGGTAAACCATGTCGGCCAAAAAGAAGCCAGTAAGTACGCCGTTACACCTGCTCCAGCAACTTTCGGGCAGCTTGCTCGAACACTTGGAAGAGGCCTGCTCGCAAGCGCTGGCTGATGCGGAAAAACTGCTGGCGAAGTTGGAAAAGCAGCGTGGCAAGGCGCAGGAAAAACTGCACAACGGTCGCCTGAAACTGCAAGACGCGGCCAAGGCAGGTAAAGCCAAGGCGCAAAGCAAGGCGCAAAAAGCCATCGGTGAACTTGAAGAACTGCTCGAGTCTCTCAAGGAACGTCAAACCCAGACGCGCTCTTACATTCAGCAACTCAAACGCGATGCTCAGGACAGCCTCAAGCTGGCTCAGGGTGTAGGTAAAGTACGCGAAGCTGCAGGCAAGGCCCTTGATCAACGTGCGGCCAAACCGGCTGCCAAGGCAACCGCTGCTGCCAAGCCTGCGGCCAAACCAGCTGCCAGGGCGACCGCTGCCGCCAAGCCTGCGGCCAAACCAGCTGCCAGGGCGACCGCTGCCGCCAAGCCTGCGGCCAAACCAGCTGCCAAGACGACTGCTGCCGCCAAGCCTGCGGCCAAACCGGCTGCCAAGGCGACCGCTGCCGCCAAGCCTGCGGCCAAACCAGCTGCCAAGGCGACCGCTGCCGCCAAGCCTGCGGCCAAACCGGCTGCCAAGGCGACCGCTGCCGCCAAGCCTGCGGACAAACCAGCTGCCAAGGCGACCGCTGCCGCCAAGCCTGCGGCCAAACCGGCTGCCAGGGCGACTGCTGCCGCCAAACCGGCTGCCAAGGCGACTGCGGCAGCCAAACCTGCGGCCAAGCCAGCTGCCAAAGCCCCTGCTGCCAAGCCGGCCGCAAAACCAGCTGCCGCCAAGGCACCAGCACGCACGGCCGCCAAACCCGCCGCCAAACCTGCTGAAGCCAAACCCGCTACACCGGCCGCCGCAACCAACTCGGTGAGCCCGGCTGCTGCAGCACCGTCGGCACCTGTGAGCACGCCGTCTCAGGCACCTTCGGCGTCCTGAAGCGCAGCCGCTGCGACGCGCAACTGAACTAGCGCGTCGTGATGCAGAGCCTGGTCCGGTGCCAGCCGGGCCAGCCAGTCGTCCGCGGGCTCATGGGAGCCCACGGGCCACTGTTGCGAGCGTTCCTGCAAGCGCTCCAGCAAGGCTTTTTCTGCCTGCAACTCCAACCCCTTCACCTGTTCACGCAATGCGGCCAATTGTGCATCACCCGATGCTGGGGTTCGCCATTGCTGGCGCAGGCTGCGCAGCGGGGCGACCACGTCACGCTGCCAAGGCTCGGCAAGTTCTTGCAGTGCTTGCGCACGTTCGCCCAGTACAGCCACACCACGTGCTTGCAGCCAGGTAGCGCACAGCAGCAGGCAGACATCGCCACCCAGTGCCTGCAGTTCAAGGCAGGCGGCTTCCACGCCGGGCCTGGCATACAGGGCCAGGGCGTAATTCCACAGGTCGGTGTGCATGGTTCCACTCGCGCTATGGGCCGAGGAAGCTGGTAGACTCCGCGACCATCATGATCAGACTATCCAACCTCACTTTACAGCGTGGTCCGCAGCGCTTGCTAGAAGGCGCCGAGATGACCCTGCACGCCGGTCACAAGGCCGGCCTGATCGGCGCCAACGGTGCCGGAAAATCCAGCCTGTTCGCCTTGCTGCGCGGTGAGCTGTCGCCCGATGCCGGTGACTGCCAACTGCCCGGCGACTGGCGCATCGCCCACATGCGCCAAGAGGTCGACACCCTCGACCGCCTGGCTGTGGACTATGTGCTTGATGGCGACGTGCGCCTGCGCAAGGTCCAGGCCGAACTGGCCGCGGCCGAGCAGGCCCATGACGGCACCGCCCTGGCGCGTCTGCACAGTGAGCTGGAAAGTGCCGACGGCTATACCGCCGACGCCCGTGCGCGCAAGTTGCTGGCTGGGCTGGGCTTCACCAACGAACAGATGGACCGCCGTGTCGGCGATTTCTCTGGTGGCTGGCGGATGCGCCTGAACCTGGCCCAGGCACTGATGTGCCCGTCCGACCTGTTGCTGCTCGACGAGCCCACCAACCACCTCGACCTCGACGCTATCCTGTGGCTGGAAGACTGGCTCAAGGGCTACCCCGGCACATTGTTGCTGATCTCCCACGACCGTGACTTCCTCGATGCCGTGGTCGACCATGTGCTGCACGTCGAGCAGCGCAAGCTCAACTTGTACAAAGGCGGCTACACCGCCTTTGAGCGCACCCGTGCCGAGCGCCTGGCGCAGCAGCAGCAGGCCTACGAGAAGCAGCAGGCGCAGCGCGCGCACATGGAAAAGTACATTGCCCGCTTCAAGGCGCAAGCCACCAAGGCCCGTCAGGCGCAAAGCCGGATCAAGGCCCTGGAGCGCATGGAAGAGCTGTCGGCGGCGCATGTCGATTCACCGTTCGACTTTGTCTTCCGTGAATCGCAGAAAATTTCCAGCCCGTTGCTGAGCCTTTCCGAAGGTCGCCTGGGTTATGGCGACAAGGCCATCCTCGACAAGGTCAAGCTGCAGCTCACCCCAGGCGCTCGTATTGGTCTGCTTGGGCCCAACGGCGCCGGCAAGTCGACCCTGATCAAGAACCTTGCAGGTGAGCTGGAGCCGTTGTCGGGCCGCCTGGTTCGTGGCGAGAACCTGGCTGTAGGCTACTTTGCCCAGCACCAGCTGGACTCGCTGGACGACAAGGCCAGCCCGCTGCTGCACCTGCAGCGTATCGCCCCTACCGAGCGTGAGCAGACGCTGCGCGACTTCCTTGGCGGCTTCGATTTCCATGGTGCCCGCTGCGACGAGCCGGTGGTTAACTTCTCCGGTGGCGAAAAGGCCCGCCTGGCACTCGCGCTGATTGCCTGGGAGCGGCCAAACCTGCTGCTGCTCGACGAACCGACCAACCACCTCGATCTGGAAATGCGTCTGGCGCTGACCATGGCCTTGCAGGAGTTTGCCGGTGCAGTGGTGGTGGTGTCCCACGACCGTCATTTGCTCAAGAGCACCACGGACGACTTCCTGTTGGTAGCCGACGGCAAGGTCGACACCTTCGACGGTGACCTGGAGGACTACAGCCGCTGGCTGGTCGAGTACCGCCAGCGCAGTGCGCCGGCCAGTACTGCACCGGCCAACCCGGACAAGACCGACAAGAAAGCCCAGCGCCAGGCTGCCGCAGCCTTGCGTCAGCAGTTGGCACCGCACAAGAAGGCTGCCGACAAGCTGGAAACCGAGCTCAACCAGGTGCACGCGCAATTGGCCGAGATCGAGACCGCGCTGGGTGATGGTGGCCTTTACGATACGGCGCGCAAGGATGAGTTGCGCGACCTGCTGGCCCGCCAGACCAAGCTCAAGCAACGCGAAGGCGAGCTGGAAGAGGCCTGGATGGAAGCGCTGGAAACCCTAGAAAGCATGCAGGCCGAACTCGAGGCGTTGTCCTGATGGAGGAACTGCGTTCGCTGCTGCCAGGGCAATGGATGGACACCTTCTGGCTGGGTTTGCAGATCCTCTTGATCCTGGCAGCGGCGTTCATCCTGCAACGTATCGTCGCTCGCGGGCTGAGCCGCCTGGGCCAGCGTTACCCGTTACCGCCGGAGCTGCTGGTGCCCGTGCGCGGTGGCCTGCGCTGGCTGATCATGGGCAGCGCGCTGCTGTTCGTGCTGGAGCGCATGGGTGTTTCGGCAACTGTGTTGTGGACAGCACTTTCCGGCTTCGTAGCGGTAGCGGCGGTGGCCTTCTTCGCCATGTGGAGCGTGCTGTCCAACCTGTTGTGCGCAGTGTTGATCTTCACGGTCGGGCCGTTTCGCATCGGCGATGTGGTCGAGCTGGTCGACACCCTCGACAAGCCTGGCGTCAAAGGCCGGGTGATCGCCATTAACCTGCTGTTCACCACCCTGCTGGAAGTGCCCGAAGCGGGCGGGGCGCTGGTGCAGGTGCCCAATAGTCAGTTCTTCCAGAAGTCCGTGCGGCGCTGGCGCGGGGCCGAGGTACAGGCCCTGCACAAAGAAACCGCTGCCGAAGCGGACTGAGCCTGTTCTGGCCCCTTCGCGGGCACGCCCGCTCCCACAGGTATTCCACAGCGTCTGAAAATGCATTGTAGGTGTGGGAGCGGGCGTGCCCGCGAAGAGGCCAGGTCAGGCCACACAAATCCATCAGAAATCACTGGTTATTTTTTCGCCAAAACCTTAGCTTAACGTTTTGCAACAAATGTTCGAGCGAGGTGTGTGATGTCGATGGAAGTATGGTTAGGCTTTTTTGCCGCCTGCTGGGTGATCAGCCTTTCACCCGGTGCCGGGGCGATTGCCTCGATGTCCAGCGGCCTGCAATACGGCTTCTGGCGTGGTTACTGGAACGCTCTGGGCCTGCAGCTGGGCCTGATCATGCAGATCGCCATCATCGCCGCCGGCGTCGGTGCCGTCCTGGCTGCCTCGGCCACGGCGTTCCAGGTCATCAAGTGGTTTGGCGTCGGCTACCTTGTGTACCTGGCCTACAAGCAGTGGCGTGCCCTGCCGATGGACATGAGCGATGAATCAGGCGTGCGCCCGATCGGCAAGCCGCTGAGCCTGGTGTTCCGTGGTTTCCTGGTCAACATCAGCAACCCCAAGGCGCTGGTGTTCATGCTGGCGGTGCTGCCGCAGTTCCTCAATCCCCATGCGCCGCTGCTGCCGCAATATGTGGCGATCACCGTGACCATGGTCACGGTCGACCTGCTGGTGATGGCGGGATACACCGGGTTGGCTTCGCATGTGTTGCGCATGCTGCGCACGCCGAAACAGCAGAAGCGTTTGAACCGCACCTTTGCCGGGTTGTTCATTGGTGCAGCCACATTCCTGGCGACCTTGCGCCGCGCGCCGGTCTGACAGACCGCATACAGGCCATTCGCGGGCAAGCCCGCGAATGGCCCATCACTATTTCTCCTTGTCTACCAACCCCTTCAGCAGATCTATCGGCAGCGGGAAGACGATGGTCGAGCTCTTGTCCCCGGCAATCGTCCCCAGCGTCTGCATATAGCGCAACTGCATCGCCCCCGGTTCCTTGCTCAGCATTTGCGCGGCTTGCATCAGTTTCTCCGACGCCTGCAGTTCACCCTCGGCATGAATCACCTTGGCCCGACGTTCGCGCTCGGCCTCGGCCTGGCGGGCGATGGCGCGTACCATTGACTCGTTCAGGTCAACGTGCTTGATCTCGACGTTGGCCACCTTGATGCCCCAGGCATCCGTCTGCGCGTCCAGCACCTGGCGGATGTCCATGTTCAGTTGCTCGCGTTCTGCCAACAGCTCATCCAGTTCGTGCTTGCCCAGCACCGCGCGCAGGGTCGTCTGGGCCAGCTGGCTGGTCGCCACCAGAAAATCCTCGACCTGAATGATCGCTTTCTGCGGGTCGAGCACGCGAAAGTACAACACTGCGTTGACCTTGACCGAAACGTTGTCGCGGGTGATCACATCCTGCGGCGGTACATCCAGTACCACTGTACGCAGGTCGACCCGTACCATCTGCTGGATCACCGGGATCAACAGGATCAGCCCCGGCCCTTTGACCTGCCAGAAGCGCCCCAGCTGGAACACCACGCCTCGCTCGTATTCGCGCAGGATGCGAAACGCCGACAGCACCAGCATGGCCAGCACGATCAGAACGGCGCCGAAACCGACTTGCATGAACATGCTCATTCTCCTTGCGTCGCTGGGGCGGCGGCGCTCACTTCCAGCATCACGCCATGGCGCGCGGTCACCCGTACGTTCTGGCCAGTTTGCAGCGGCGTTGCGCACTGCACCTGCCATTGCTCGCCCTGAGCCAGCACGACACCACAGAAGGGGTCGCTTGCCATCACCTGGGTGACGGTGACCAGGCTGCCGACCAGGCCGGCGTCGCCACTGACCAGCGCCCGTTGCCGGGCCTTGAGAGCCATGCCCAGCACGCCACCGATCAGGAGTGCCGAGAGCAGCGCCAAGGTGCCGATCAAGGCCAGGGGGATGCCGAAACCGGGGGCGTCGGTGTCGATCAGGATCAATGCGCCGACCACAAAGGCAACGATGCCGCCGAAGCCGACCACGCCGAAACTGGGCAAGAAGGCTTCGGCGATCATGAAGGTGATGCCAAGCAGGATCAGCGCCACCCCGGCGAAACTCACCGGCAACAGCTGCAGCGCATACAGCGCCAGCAGCAGGCAGATACCACCGACCACACCGCCCACCGCAGAACCTGGGTTCATGAATTCGAACAACAGGCCGTAAACGCCGATCATGATCAGGATCAGCGCTACGCTGGGGTTGGTGATGACCGCCAGAACCCTGGTGCGCCAGTCCGGCAGGTGCTCGACCACGCTGGCACCTGCGGTCTGCAACTGGCGTGGCTGGCCGGCCACCTGGAGCGTTTTGCCGTCGAGCTTGCGCAGCAGGTCAGGCAGGTCATCGGCCACCTGATCGATCACGTTCAGCCGCAAGGCCTCGCTGGCGGACAGGCTGACGGCCTCGCGCACGGCCTTCTCCGCCCAGTCGGCGTTGCGGCCGCGCATCTGCGCCAGGCCACGGATGTAGGCGGCGGCGTCGTTGACCTGTTTGCGTGCGAGGGTTTCATCGTCGCCGCTTTTGGCTTTGTCGTCACTGGGCGTGCCAGGCGCACCGCCGATCCGCACCGGCGTGGCAGCTCCCAGATTGGTTCCGGGCGCCATAGCCGCGACATGGCTGGCGTAGAGAATATAGGTGCCGGCGCTGGCGGCGCGGGCGCCGCTGGGGGCAACGTAGCTGGCGACCGGTACAGGGCTGGCGAGAATTGCCTTGATCATCTGGCGCATGGCGCTGTCCAGCCCGCCCGGGGTATCCATGCGGATAACTACCAGTTGCGCACCTTGCGCCTGGGCCTGGCTGAGGCTGCGCACCAGGTAGTCGGCGCTGGCCGGGCCGATGGCGTCGTCGATGTTCAGCACCCACACCGCGCCGGGCGCTGCCTGGCCACCTGGCGTGATGCCAAGCAACAACAGCAGCAACAGCCAGCGCCAGCAGCGGGCGATCACCTGTCGTCACCTCATTTGCGCGTATTTCACAAGTTTAGCCCCGACCACCCGTACCCGGCCTAAAATTGAGAATTGGGGGGCGAAACCGGAGGTGCATCATGCGTATGGCAAAGACCCTGCAGGCCCGCCTGGACAAGGCCAACTGCGACTACGACATCATTCCCCACCCACATTCGGCCACCAGCCTGGAGTCGGCCCGAACGGCCGGCGTGCCCGCCGAGCGGGTCGCCAAGTCGGTGATGCTCGATGACCGTCATGGCAACTACATCATGGCCGTGCTACCGGCCAACCGGCACCTGGACATGACCAAGGTGCGTATGTCCGGGGCCTGGCATCTGACCCGTGAAAGCGGTCTGCCGAGCCTGTTCAATGACTGCGAACGCGGTGCCGTGCCGGCCCTTGGCGATGCGTACCAGATAAAAATGCTGCTCGACCCGAGTCTTACCCGCCAAGGCGATGTCTACCTGGAGGCGGGTGACCACGATCACCTGATTCACATGAGCATGGAGCAGTACATGAAACTGGTGCCGCACGCCGAAGTGCGCGAGCTGTGCTGATGTTTTCAAACCAATGCCAGGCGGGCGTCGTGGACGGCTTGCCTGGCGCTAAGGAGGAACCATGGAAGCGCCGATCCATCCCTTTGCCGAACTGTTCAAGCAGCTGGGCTTACCCGACGATCCCACGAGTATCGATCAGTTCATCACCAGCCATTCCCCGCTGAAGAACGAAATCAAGCTGGTGGATGCGCCGTTCTGGAACGACTCTCAGCGGGCATTTCTCAAGGACAGCATCATTGAAGATTCCGATTGGGCCGTGCCCTTCGATCAACTCAACGAAGCGTTGCGCCGCCCCCGAAAATAAAGCGCCGAGCGGCACCTGACGAGTGATCGGCCGTTGCTATGCTCAGGAAAACAATAAGGGGATAGCGCGATGAAAGATCCCTACGCACCAGGTTTCTGGTGTTCCGTGACGATCCTGGGCACCCTGACGGCCAGTTACTTCTATGGCATCAGGCAGACGCAACAGATGAACCAGGCCGTGCATTTCCTGTACGCCGCTGCCGCAGTCACGGTAGCGGTTGCACTGGTGGCGCTGACATGGATCGCCTGGCAGCAGCTGCGCCTGAACAAGCGCGAAGTGGTGCAGGGGCGAACGTTGCTGACCATCTGGAACACCAAGGTTGCGCTACGCCGCGTCGAGACGGTTTTCGATCGTTATTTCTGGGGCAGCTATTGGCATTCGGGGCGCACCTTCGAAGAGGTCATGGGCGAGCTCAGGGGCACTCCGCTGGAGCAGAGCCTGGATGCGCTGAAGCGCCAGTGCCGGGTGCTCGACCGCGAAATCCATGACCGCCATCACCACTGGCTGGCCAACGCTCGCGACCTGTCCAGCGTGGCCCAGGCGATGGCCCGCGAACGCTACCAGCTGGACCTCGGCGAGCCCACGCACAGCGGCCACGGCAATACGGCAGTGCTCAACCGTGATCTGGAAGTGCTGGTGTACACCTGGTCGGCGCGCTTGCGTAGCTTCGACCATCAGCTGGACGAGCTGGAGCGCGCCTACCATTGAGGCGCTTCATTCGCCGCGGATGTACTGCTCCATTTGCTTGATCAGGCTCGCCTGTTCGTCAATGGTTTCCTTGACCAGGTCGCCGATCGACAGCAGGCCGAGCAATCTGCCGTTGTCGACCACCGGCAGGTGACGCAGGTGCCGGTCGGTCATCAGGTTCATGCAGAAATCGAGCTTTTGCTTGGGCTCCACGGTGACCACCGGTGCGCTCATGATTTCGCGTACCGGCGTGGCGGCGGAAGAGCGGCCCTTGAGGACCAGTTTGCGCGCGTAGTCCCGCTCACTGACGATACCCACTACCTGGCCACCCTCGACCACGGGCAGCGCACCGATGTTTTTCTCCGCCAGCAGTTTCAGGGCGTCGAGCACCGAGTCATCCGGGCCGATGGTGTACACGGTCTGGTGCTGGGACTTGGTCTTGAGGATTTGTTCGACGGTCTTCATACGGGCCTCTGCGGGTGAAAAAAGCACTGTCTCGGAGTAACTAAAGCATCCGGTACGGCGCTCTGCACGGCAATGCAGGAAACGGCATGGAGGCGATTGAAAAACGTCATGGCTGTTCGCTTGTAGCGGCCTTTTCGCGGCTAAAGCCGCGAAGAGGCCGGTACTGCGCATCAAAGCTTCGGCATCTGCCCGATCCGCGCCACCATTTCGCTCACCACCTGCAAGTCCAGCATGAACTGCTCCACGGTCTTGAACTCGTTGTCGTTGTGCCCGGTGTACTTCACGTCCGGCATGGCCAGGCCAAATTGCACACCGTTGGGAAGATCGTGCACAGAAGTCGCGCCGGCCGAGGTTCCGAACTCATGCTTCATACCCAGGTTCTCGGTGGCCACAGCGAGCAGAGCCTTGACCCATTCGCCTTCAGGGTTGCGGTACATCGGCTCGTCCAGGCTGAAGTCGAACGCCACCGAGGTGTTGCTTTGCCGGGTCCATTTGCCCAGTTTGTCGGCCAGTTCGTCCTTGATCGTGGCGATCGGCTTCCCCTTGGGAATGCGCAGATTCACCGCCAGTTTCAAGCCTTTGTCATCCACCCCGACAAAAGTCAGCGAGGTGGTCAGCGGGCCCATGAACGGGTCCTTGAAGGCCACGCCGAGCTTGTTGCCCAGGTAGTCCAGGCCCCAGTTTTCGGCGGCGTAGCGGGCCGCGTCGGTAAAGTGGTTGTGCTTGAGCGACACCTGCTGGCCGAGGCCATTGATGAAATCGAGCATACGCGCCACCGGGTTGATGCCGGATTCCGGCTCCGAAGAGTGTGCGGAAACACCGGTCACGGTGAGCAAGACTTGCTTGCCGTCGGCCTTGGCGTCGATGCTGAAGTCGCTTCCATGCTGCTTCACATATCTGGCGCCGGCTTGCTGCAGGTGCTTGACCAACTGTGCCGGGTTGTCAGAAATCAGGGTCGCAACCGAAGTTGTCGGGATCTGGTTGGTGGCCAGGCCACCGGTCAGGTTGACGATCTCGGCACCCTTGCCGCTAGCCGGGCGCTTGGTGAAGCTGGCCATGACCGTGCCGTAGCCTTTCTCGGCAATCACTACCGGGTAGCCGCCGTCGAGGGCCAGGTTGTAATCGGGCGTAGGGTTGCGCTCAAAGTAGTAGGGGATGGCATCACCGCTGGTTTCTTCGGTGGTGTCGATCAGCAGCTTGAACTGCCGGGCGAGCGGCAGGTTTTCGTCCTTGGCCACTTTCAGCGCGTACATCGCCACCACGATGCCGTTCTTGTCGTCTTCTGTGCCGCGGCCGTACATGCGGTCACCCACCAGGGTGACCTTGAACGGGTCTAGGCGCGTACCGTCGGCCAGCTTCCAGTTGTCCGGGTTGACCGGCACGACGTCAGCGTGGGCATGGATGCCGATCACTTCCTTCCCGCTGCCCAGCGAGATCTCGTACACCCGGTTGTCGATGTTGCGGAAGGCCAGGCCGAAGCGGTCGGCCAAGGCCTTGATCTTGTCGGCGATCTTGAGGAATTCAGGGTTTTCGTACTGCGGCGTACCCTCGACATTGAAGGTGGGGATGGCTACCAGTTCACGCAGGGTTTCGGTCGCGGCTTTGCCATACTTGATGCGGGTATACAGGCCGAGCAGGCGGTTGATCTCGTCTTGTTGCCCGGCGGCCAATGGCTTGTCGGCCAGGTAGGCGTCGACGGTTGCCTTGAGGTTGTCGGCCTTGCCCTGGTCGCTGTCTTTGAGCTTGCCGAGGAATTGCCTGAAGTCGCTTGGGTCGCTGCCGTCAAAGGCTTTGATGATGGCTGCGGACTGCTGCTGGGTGAGGTTGGCTTGAGCAGGCAGGGTAAACAGGCCGATGCCGGCCAGCAGCAGGGTGGTGGCGGTGAATTTTTTCAACTGCATGGTTGTGCGCATTCCTTTGCCAATCATTGTTCAGGGTTACCCGTTCGGGAAACGGGAAGACGCCCACGCTAACACCAATGACCCGTGGTACGGGAGTACCAGAAAGGTGACGTGTCGCACAAACGAAAAAGCCCCGGGCTCAGGCCCAGGGCTTTCTTGATATGGCGCACTCGGCGGGATTCGAACCCACGACCCCTGCCTTCGGAGGGCAGTACTCTATCCAGCTGAGCTACGAGTGCAACGCGCACGCATGATACCCATCTGTGTCGTTGACGTCCATCGCCTTGATCTGTAGCTGTTTTTACCGCGTTGGCTGTGCAGATCCCTTTGGGGTGGATACACGACAATACCGATCGGAAATGAACAACGGTGGGTCGGGGAGACCGGCCTTAACCGGGCGCACGCCAATGCCATCGATTACGGCGCCGATGACGACAGCATCATCGTTTCAGCCCAACATCAGGGCGGGGGGGAATTGGCCGTGACAAGCAGTAAAACGAATTTTTGCTTCGCCCCACGTCCGGCCGCAGCATCGTCTACCCTTCAGCGGCCATTCTGCGGGCGATTTCAGATGGGCTGTTCAACCATTCGTTCTTTTTTTCGAACAGCCTATTGTCCAACACCCCAGCAGCCGCTTAGCATTCGTTTGAGATTTCAAACGCTCGATGCCCTGCCTTGGGCGCTTTTCAACAATCAACAATTCGGGAAGCCGACATGCAGCTCAAAGACGCTCAGTTGTTCCGCCAGCAAGCCTATATCAATGGTGAGTGGCTGGATGCGGACAACGGCCAGACCATCAAGGTGACCAACCCGGCCACCGGCGAAGTCATCGGTACCGTGCCGAAGATGGGCACCGCGGAAACCCGCCGCGCCATCGAAGCTGCCGACAAGGCCCTGCCGGCCTGGCGTGCCCTGACTGCGAAAGAGCGCTCGGCCAAGCTGCGTCGCTGGTTCGAACTGATGATCGAGAACCAGGACGACCTGGCTCGCCTGATGACCACCGAACAGGGCAAGCCGCTGGCCGAAGCCAAGGGCGAAATCGCCTACGCTGCCTCGTTCATCGAGTGGTTCGCCGAAGAAGCCAAGCGCATCTACGGTGACACCATCCCGGGCCACCAGCCAGACAAGCGCCTGATTGTCATCAAGCAGCCAATCGGCGTTACCGCGGCCATCACTCCGTGGAACTTCCCGGCCGCCATGATCACCCGTAAAGCCGGCCCGGCCCTGGCCGCTGGCTGCACCATGGTCCTCAAGCCGGCTTCGCAAACCCCATACTCCGCTCTGGCGCTGGTCGAGCTGGCCCACCGTGCCGGCATCCCGGCTGGCGTGCTGAGTGTGGTTACCGGCAGCGCCGGCGAAGTTGGCGGCGAACTGACCGGCAACTCCCTGGTACGCAAGCTGTCCTTCACCGGCTCGACCGAAATCGGTCGCCAGCTGATGGAAGAATGCGCCAAGGACATCAAGAAGGTTTCCCTGGAGCTGGGTGGCAACGCCCCGTTCATCGTGTTCGACGACGCCGACCTGGACAAGGCGGTCGAGGGCGCGATCATCTCCAAGTACCGTAACAACGGCCAGACCTGCGTCTGCGCCAACCGTATCTACGTGCAGGACGGCGTCTACGACGCGTTCGCCGAGAAGCTGGCCGCTGCAGTTGCCAAGCTGAAGATCGGTAACGGCCTGGAAGAAGGCACCACCACTGGCCCGCTGATCGATGGCAAGGCTGTCGCCAAGGTCCAGGAACACATCGAGGACGCCGTCAGCAAAGGCGCCAAAGTGCTGTCCGGTGGCAAGCTGATCGAAGGCAACTTCTTCGAGCCGACCATCCTGGTTGACGTACCGAAGACCGCTGCTGTCGCCAAGGAAGAGACGTTCGGCCCACTGGCGCCGCTGTTCCGCTTCAAAGACGAAGCCGAAGTCATCGCCATGTCCAATGACACCGAGTTCGGCCTGGCCTCGTACTTCTACGCCCGTGACATGAGCCGTGTGTTCCGTGTCGCCGAAGCCCTGGAATACGGCATGGTGGGTATCAACACCGGCCTGATCTCCAACGAAGTCGCGCCGTTCGGTGGTATCAAGGCTTCGGGCCTGGGCCGCGAAGGTTCCAAGTACGGTATCGAGGACTACCTCGAAATCAAATACCTGTGCATCAGCGTCTGATAGCACGGTAAAGGCTTTACCTCTGCCAGCGGGGCGCGAGAGCGACGTCTCGCTGGCCTTTTTTACATTGCAGTACCTGGTGGCCAGGGCGTTCACGACAGTCGATCAACGAATACTGTTCGCGAGCACTCCCAGCCGCCCCCGAATAAAAGCGCCATTCCTGTCGGCGCAATGAGGGCATTATGAGCAAAACCAACGAATCCTTGATGCAACGTCGTGTAGCTGCCGTTCCACGTGGCGTCGGCCAGATCCACCCGATCTTCGTCGACACCGCGAAGAACTCGACCGTGATCGACGTTGAAGGCCGCGAACTGATCGACTTCGCCGGCGGCATCGCAGTACTGAACACCGGCCACCTGCACCCGAAAGTGGTTGCAGCCGTGCAAGAGCAGCTGACCAAGGTCAGCCACACCTGCTTCCAGGTGCTGGCTTACGAGCCCTACGTAGAGCTGTGCGAAAAGATCAACAAGCTGGTCCCAGGCGACTTCGACAAGAAGACCCTGCTGGTCACCACCGGCTCCGAAGCCGTTGAAAACGCCGTCAAGATCGCCCGTGCTGCCACTGGCCGCGCTGGCGTCATCGCCTTCACCGGCGGTTATCACGGCCGTACCATGATGACCCTGGGCCTGACCGGCAAGGTCGTGCCGTACTCCGCTGGCATGGGCCTGATGCCAGGCGGCATCTTCCGCGCCCTGTTCCCGAGCGAACTGCACGGTATCAGCGTTGATGACGCCATCGCCTCGGTCGAGCGCATCTTCAAGAACGACGCCGAGCCGCGCGACATCGCCGCAATCATCCTCGAGCCAGTACAAGGCGAAGGTGGCTTCCTGCCAGCGCCGAAAGAGCTGATGAAACGCCTGCGCGCCCTGTGCGACCAGCACGGCATCCTGCTGATCGCCGACGAAGTACAAACTGGCGCTGGCCGTACCGGCACCTTCTTCGCCATGGAACAGATGGGCGTTGCGCCTGACCTGACCACCTTCGCCAAATCCATCGCTGGCGGCTTCCCGCTGGCCGGTGTGTGCGGCAAGGCCGAATACATGGACGCCATCGCGCCTGGCGGCCTGGGCGGTACCTACGCCGGTTCGCCGATCGCTTGCGCCGCGGCCCTGGCCGTGATCGAAGTGTTCGAAGAAGAAAAACTGCTGGACCGCAGCAAGGCTGTGGGTGAGCGCCTGACCGCCGGCCTGCGCGAAATCCAGAAGAAGTACCCGATCATCGGCGACGTCCGTGGTCTGGGCTCGATGATTGCCGTCGAAGTCTTCGAGAAGGGCACTCACACCCCGAACGCTGCTGCTGTTGGCCAGGTTGTCGCCAAGGCTCGTGAAAAGGGTCTGATCCTGCTGTCTTGCGGCACCTACGGCAACGTCCTGCGTATCCTGGTTCCGCTGACCGCCGAAGACGCGCTGCTGGACAAAGGCCTGGCCATCATCGAAGAGTGCTTCGCTGAAATCGCCTGATGTGACGCGCTTCAGAAAAAACCCGCCTAGGCGGGTTTTTTTTATGCCCAGATAAGCCGTGTGGCGCTATGGTTATCGGAGGACTGGCTTTGGAAGCTGCGACGGACTGTGTGTCAGGTTATTCAGGAGTAGTTGGCGATGAGCGCTGCAGCCCCCACCCCACCAAGCGTACTGATTGTCGAAGGCGATCCTTGGGTACGGGACATGCTCAGCGAGATGCTGCTCAGCGTGCGCTGTGACGCCCGCCTGCAGGTATGCGCGGACGGCTCGCAGGCGCTTAGTGCCTTGTCCAGCAAGCCTGACCTGATCATCGCCGCCCGTGAGCTGGCCGGTGTCGACGGCCTCGACCTGCTGCGCAAGGTGCGCGCCAAAGGGCCAGGGGTGCCGTTCATTCTCATGAGTAACCGCAATGACAGCGCCAGTGTGCGCGAAGCGCTGCCCCTGCACCCCACGGCGTACCTGAGCAAGCCGCTGAACCTGGATAACCTGCGCAAGCGCCTGCAAGAGTTGCTGCTGGCCGTTGGCGAGGAGATCGCCTGCCCGGTACCGGCGTTGCAGGCGGGGGCCACCCTGTCAGCCTACCTTGAGCAGCGTCGCGCTACCGCCGATGGCGGGCCGCTGCTGGCCGATGTGCAGGTAGCGATCAATCGAGCGCTGAACCCCCAGGGCCTGAACCTCAGGGTGCTCGAAGAGGAAGTGCGTAACGACCCGCAAGTGACGGCGGTGCTGATCGCCGCCGCCAATAGTGCGGCATTGCACCGTGAAGCCCCGGTGCAGACGTTGCTGCAGGCCCTGAACAAGCTTGGCAGTACCCAAAGCATGAACCTGATCCTGGGCATGACCCTCAAGCGCAGCGCACGCCTCAGTGACCCGCTGTTGGCGGAGCACGCGACCCGTTACTGGGACCTGTCACTGCACACTGCCGAATATGGCCGCACTTTGGCGCGCATGCTCGAGCTGGACGAGGGGCGTTGTTACTGCGCGGGCTTGCTGCATTGCCTGGGCGACCTGGCGGTGTTGCGCTGCCTGCAAGAGTGGCGGTTGGCCGGGGGGATCTGGACGAGCGCAATGTGCAGCAATCGCTGGAAGAGTTTGCTGCGGCATTCGGCTCGGCGTTGCGTACTCGCTGGCGTTTGCCGCTGGCACTGCGCGAGCTGATCGCTGCGATCTACCAGTTGGGTGGTGGCGTTTACTCGCTGGAGATCCTGGCCATGAACCTGGCTGGGCAGTTGTCGCGGCTGCCGGCTGGGCAGGGCCTGGAGAAGGTGGCCAGCGGCAAGACGGCGCGGCTGCTCAAGCTTGGCCTGCCGGAGCTGAGGCGGTTGCGCAAAGAAGAGAACCCGGAAGTAAAGCCGCAGGAAGAACCGCCGGTGGCTGGGGCCGAGGTTTCCAGCTGAGATTCGGGGCCGCATTGCGGCCCTTCGCGGGCTTGCCCGCTCCCGCAGGCCCTCGAATACCGGCCAAAGCCAGTGCCCGTGCCGCCTGATCAGCCGCGGACTATCTGGTTCTTGCCCTGCCGCTTGGCCCGGTACATTGCCGCATCGGCCCGCGCATACAGGCTGTCCAGCGCCACATCCTCGTCGGTCAGCCCGGTCAGCCCCTGGCTCACCGTCACCCCGTACGTCTGCTGGCCATGGGTGAAGCTCAAGTGCTGAATCTGCCGTTGCAAGCGCTCGGCAATCTGCTCCGCTACCTGGGCGTTGCAGCCCGGAAACACTGCCGCAAATTCTTCGCCGCCAATGCGTCCGAACAGGTCGCCCCGGCGTAGCACGGCCTTGCCGCTGTCGGCGATGTGTTGCAGCACCTGGTCGCCTTCCTGGTGGCCATAGCTGTCATTGATGCGTTTGAAGTCGTCGATATCCAACAGCAGGAAAGCCAGCGGTGTACCGTCCTCACGTGCACTGTCGAAGGCTTGCTGGGCACATTCGAAAAAGTGCCTGCGGTTACTGCTCTGGGTCAGCACGTCGGTGGTGGCCAGGCGCTGCAGTTCGCCTTCAAGCTGCTTCTTCTCGGTGATGTCTTCGGCGATACCGACAATGATTACCCGGTCGCTATCGTGCTGCTGGTTGATGTAGCACTTGTCGCTCAGCCAGCGCAGTTGCCCGTCGGCATTGAGGATGCGGTACTCGCGGTCTTCCACCGCGCCCTTGAGCAGTACCTGGGCCAGGCTACGTTCGGCGAACTCGAGGTCGTCGGGGTAGATGCTGTCACGCCATTCGTTGTAGTCAGCCAGCACCAGGCTGACCGGGCGGCCAAAGATGCGCTCGTAGGCTGGGCTCACGTACAGCACCTGACGGGTTTCCCAGTCGAAGGCCCAGAGCACTGCGTTGACGCTGTCGAGCAACGAGCTGAACAGCTGATCACGCTCACTCAGGCGGGCAACCTCTCCTTGGGCGTGGAGCAACGCCAGTAAAGTCTGGGCGGCTTCGGGAGGAGGGGTGCCGGGGAAAATCGTTGGAATGTTCTTGGCCATGTGCACGGAGCAGGTCTCAACGTGAAAGCGTGCGGCCAGCATCCGGCCCGCCACGCAGGCGATATTCCGGATTCGAGTGGAGAGGTGGGGGCGAAGTTCCGAATGGCACGCCCCGCTGCGGGGCGTGCCGATCAACGGCGGTCAGGCGCCGGTCGGGCGCAGCGAGTAAGTCTTGAGTTGTGCTGCGAAGTCGCGCAGTGCCTGGATGCCGCTGGTTTCGGCCTCATGTACCCAGTCTTTCATGGCTGCCAGCATGTCGTGGCCGTTGGCACTGGTGCGCGCCCAGATCTGCTGCAGGGCCAGGCGCTTTTCGTAGATGGTTTTCAGTGCCTGGCTGTGCGCGAGCATGGACTCGATGCGCACGTGGTGGCGGTCTTCCAGCAGGCTGGTTTCGCGAGACAGCAGCCGCTTGGCCCGGCGGAAACGGTGACGCACCGAGGCGTCGACACGGGCCAGTTCCTGTTTCACCAGCGGGCCGATCACCAGCTTGCGGTACTGGGCCATGATCTGGAAGCGGTTGTTGAGGATGGCCATGGCGGTGTCCATGTCCAGGCTGGCCTTGCCGGCCACCCGGTGGGCGATGGGCGCCACGCGCTGCACCTTGGCCAGACGCAGCAGGCAGAACAGGCGGATCCACGCCCAGCCCATGTCGAACTCCCAGCGTTTGACCGAGAGCTTGGCCGAGTTGGGGTAGGTGTGGTGGTTGTTGTGCAGTTCTTCACCGCCGATGACGATGCCCCAGGGCACCAGGTTGGTGGCGGCGTCGCGGCATTCGAAGTTGCGATAGCCGAGGGCATGGCCCAGGCCGTTGACCACACCGGCGGCCCAGAACGGAATCCACATCATCTGCACCGCCCATATGGTGATGCCCAGGGTGCCGAACAGCAGCAGGTCGATTACCGCCATCAGTGCGATACCGCCCAGTTTGTAACGCGAGTACAGGTTGCGCTCGATCCAGTCATCCGGGCAGTTCTTGCCATAGATGCGCAGGGTTTCGGGGTTGCGCGCCTCTTCACGGTACAGCTCGGCACCTTTGCGCAGCACTGTGCCCAGGCCCTTGTACACCGGGCTGTGCGGGTCGTCGGGGGTTTCGCACTTGGCGTGGTGCTTGCGGTGGACGGCGGTCCACTCGCGGGTGTTCTGCGCCGTGGTCAGCCACAGCCAGAAGCGGAAGAAGTGCTTGAGCGCGCCGTTGAGCTCCAGGGCCCGGTGCGCGGAGTAGCGATGCAGGTAGACCGTGACGCTGACAATGGTCACGTGGGTCATCAACAGAGTGATGCCGACCAGTTGCCAGGCCGACAGGTCGAGCAGGCCGTTATACCACATAGGTGCAAATACCCTCGAAATGCAGGGGGAAGGGCTGATTATCCCTTGGCGGGGAAATAAAACCAGTCAACCGTTGAGATAGGAGGTCACGACATGTTTCAGCCTTTATAATGCCCACTCCTTTTTGATGGCCTTTCCCACCCGACATGTCTGTTTCCGTTCGCGACGCCTTGCGCATGGCTGCGCTGTATGTGGTGCTCTCGATCCTCTGGCTTGCGCTGGCGGAGGTGATGCTGCACAGCATGACTGACGATCCCTTGGCACTGACCGTGGGGCGGCAGATCAACGTGGTGGTCTGGGTGCTGCTCAGTGCCTTGCTGATCTATGTGTCGCGCGTGCGCCTGCTCAATTTCATCGGCCATGGCGCGCGTTTGCGTTGTGAAGACCGTGAACGGCTGCGCATGGCTGCCGCAGTGTTCGACAGTACCCTCGAAGGTGTGCTGGTGACCGACCGCCAAGGCCTGATCGTGCACGTCAATCGTGCCTTCATGCGCATCACCGGCTACCAGCAGGATGAGGTTATCGGCCAGCGCCCGAGCAAGTTCAAGTCGGGCCACCATGGCCTGGCCTTCTACCAGGAGGTTTTCGCCACCCTGGCCGAGAAGGGCGAGTGGAGTGGTGAAATCTGGAACCGGCGCAAAAGCGGGGAAATCTACCCGCAGTGGCAGACCATTTGCGCCATTCGTGATGACGAGGGTGAGCTCAGCCATTACGTGGCGGTGTTCAGTGACATCAGCGCCATCAAGCATTCGGAACAAGAGCTTGCCTACCTCGCCCACCACGACCCGCTGACCGGCCTGCCCAACCGCCTGCTGTTTACCGACCGGCTGGAGCAGGCATTGGCGGCTGCGCAGGCCAACAAGCGCGGTTGCGCCTTGTTGCTGCTGGACCTGGATCACTTCCAGAGCATAAACGACGGCCTGGGCCATACCATTGGCGACCAGTTGCTGAAGCTGGTGGGCGAGCGTCTGGGGGAGGTGTTGGGTAACGGTGTGACCCTGGCGCGTCTGGGCGGCGACGAATTCGGCGTGCTGGTCGAGAACTGCCAGCAGGTCGGCCAGGCGGGCAAGCTGGCGCAGTGCATCATCGAGCGTATGCGTGAGCCGTTTCAGTTCGACGGCAATCGTCTGTTCATCAGCGCCAGCGTCGGAATCAGCCTTTACCCCAGCGATGCCTTGGGTGCCGAGCAGTTGCTGCGCAATGCCGACTCGGCGTTGTACAAGGCCAAAAGCAACGGGCGGGCCTGCTATGCGCTGTACACCGAAGAGCTGACCGCCCACGCCCAGCATCGGGTCGAGACCGCCGCTGAATTGCGTCGGGCCCTGGAGCAGGATGAACTGCGGGTGTACTTCCAGCCGGTACACGACCTGGCATCAGGCCGACAGGTCGGGGTCGAGACGCTGGTGCGCTGGCAGCACCCCAGGCGCGGTCTGGTACCGCCGGGCGAGTTCATCCCGATTGCCGAACGCACCGGCCTGATTGCCGAGATCGATACCTGGGTGCTGCGCCAGGCCTGCCGGCAAATGGTGCAGTGGCAGGCTCAAGGCCGGCAGCTGGCATTTGTGGGGGTGAACATCTCCAGTCGCCTGTTTGGCCAGCATGAGCTGTATCGGCAGGTAGCCGAAGTGCTGCACGACACCGGCCTCGCCCCGGCCTTGCTGGAGCTGGAAGTGACCGAAAGCGCGGTGATGGAAGACCCTGAGGTGGCGCTGGAGCAACTGCACCGCTTGCGTGAACTGGGGGTGACCCTGGCCATCGACGACTTTGGCACCGGGTATTCGTCACTGCTGCGGCTCAAGCGTTTGCCGGTGCAGAAGCTGAAAATCGACCAAGGGTTTGTGGCTGGGTTGCCAGTGGATGAAGACGACATCGCCATTGTGCGGGTGATCATCGCCTTGGCCCGTAGCATGGGTATGCAGGTGCATGCCGAGGGCATCGAGCAGGCGGAACAGGCCAGCTTCCTGCTGCAGGAGGAGTGCCAGTTGGGTCAAGGGTACTGGTTCGGGCGGCCAGTGCCGGCTGCGGATCTTCGCTGGGATTGAGACCGGGCTGCAACGCAGCCCTGGATTTCAACGCTTGTTCAAACCCTTCGCCAGGCGGTCCCCGCCCAGCTGGATCAACGCCACTAACGCTACCAGCATGGCGATCACGGTCAGCATGATCTGGCTGTCGAAACGCTGGTAGCCATACCGATAGGCGATATCCCCCAGCCCGCCGGCACCAATCGCCCCGGCCATCGCCGACGAGTTGATCAAGGTCACCAAGGTAATGGTGAAGCCCCCGACGATCCCCGGCAGCGCCTCGGGCAACAGTACATGCCAGACGATGTGCCAGCGCCGGCAGCCCATGGCCTGTGCGGCTTCCACCAGACCATGGTCGACCTCACGCAGGCTGACCTCGGCAATCCGCGCAAAGAACGGTGTGGCGGCAATGGTCAGCGGCACCACTGCCGCCCACACACCATAAGTGGTACCCACCACCAGGCGGGTGAAAGGAATCAGCGCAACCATCAGGATCAGAAACGGAATCGAGCGGAACAGGTTGACGAAGGCGCCCAGCACCCGGTTCAGCAGCCGCGCCTCGAAGATCCCGCCCTTGTCGCTGGTCACCAGCAGCACCGCCATGGGTACACCCACCAGCAGGGCGATCAGTGACGAAACCCCAACCATCAGCAGCGTATCAAGCAAGCCTTCCAGCAGGCGATCAATCCACATGGCCCAATACCTCCACGTCCTCGGCCCAACGGCGGGCACGTTCCAGCAATTGATGGGTGTCGTGCGGCGAGTGTTGCACCGAGAGGATGAGTTGCCCCAAGGCATGTTCGCCGATGGTTTCCACGCCGCCCTGCAGCAGGCGTACACGCCCGCCCAGGTCGTTGAACAGGGCAGACAGCTCTGGCTCGCCAAGCACCGTCAGTTTCAGCACTACGGCGCTGTTGCCGCTCGCCGGGTGGGCCTGGAGGCTGGCTTGCAGTGCGGCGGGTAGCTTGGCCTGCAAAGGGGCGAGCAGGGTGCGGGTAACCTCGTGACGAGGTGAACCAAACACCCGCCAGACCTCGCCCTGCTCGACCACTGCGCCGCGTTCCAGCACCACTACCCGGTGGCAGATGTCGCGAATCACCGCCATTTCGTGGGTGATCAGCACGATGGTCAGCCCCAGGCGCTGGTTGATATCGCGCAGCAGCTCCAGGATCGAGGCGGTGGTTTCCGGGTCCAGCGCCGAGGTGGCCTCGTCGCACAGTAGGATCTCGGGGCTGTGCACCAGTGCCCGGGCAATGCCCACGCGCTGTTTCTGCCCGCCGGACAGTTGCGCCGGGTACACGTGATGTTTTTCCTGCAGGCCGACCAGTTCCAGCAATTCGCGCACTCTGCGCTGGCGCTCGGCCTTGGGCACGCCGGCGACTTTCAAAGGCAATTCGACGTTCTGCCACACGGTCTTGGCCGACATCAGGTTGAAGTGCTGGAAGATCATGCCGATGCGCCGGCGCAGGGCCACAAGGTGGTCCTCATCGAAAAGCGCGATATCCACCTGGTCGATCAATACGCGGCCCTGGCTGGGTTGCTCCAGGCGATTGATGGTGCGCAGCAGTGATGACTTACCGGCGCCGCTGCGGCCGATGATGCCGAAGATCTCGCCATGGCGGATGTTCAAGTCGATGCCTTGCAACGCCGGTTGCGCCTGGCCCGGGTAGGTCTTGCCCAGGCCGATGAAGCGCACGTGGGCTTCATTGACCTCGGGGCGCAGGGCCTGTTCCCTGGCCATTGGCGGCAGTGCTTGGGGTGTAGGCGCCCTGAGCGCGCTGGCCTGGCTCATTTCAGCCTTCCCAGCCGGCTTGGTAGAGCTTGCCGTGAGCTTTGTTCAACGCAGCGCGCACCGCTGGCGAATGCTGGTAGATGTCGACGAACTTGGCCAGGCGTGGATCGTCCTTGCTTTGCGGGCGAATGACGAACTGGATCACGTATTCCTTGTTTTCCAGCCCGTCGAACAGCAACGCCGAGGTGGCATCGAAGGTGTTGGCCAGGCGGATGTAGGCCGGGTAACCCTGCACCAGGTCGGCGTCGTCGTAGGCACGTACCAGTTGCACCGCCTCCACCTGAAGGATCTTCAGCTTTTTAGGGTTGGCGACGATGTCATCCTCGGTGGCCTTGTAGCCCACGCCTGGCTTCAGGGTGATCAACCCGGCCTTGGCCAGCAGCAGCAGGCCACGGCCGCTGTTGATCGGGTCGTTGGCGATGGCCACGCTGGCGCCTTCAGGCAGCTCGGCAAAGCTTTTGTACTTTTTCGAGTACAGGCCAACGTTGTTGATGATGCCCGGGGCGTAAGGCACGAGGTTGAAGCCTGCAGCAGCCTTGGCGTTTTCCAGGAAAGGGATGTGCTGGAAGTAGTTCGCGTCGATGTCGCCGCTGTTGAGGCTGACATTGGGCGCAATCCAGTCGCTGAACTCGATCAGCTTCACTTCCAGGCCTTGCTTGTGGGCTTCTTCAACCGCGGCTTCCAGCGGAATGGCAAAGGCCGAGGTGGTGCCGATCTTCAACGGCTCGGCAGCAAGGGTACCGGCGCACAGGCCGAGGGTGATGGCAATGGCCGCGACGGGCCGGAACAGTTTCTCAAGCATGGTGCAGGGCTCCAGTCGGGGTAGGGGTAAAGCGGTAAGCCGAGCCAGGGTGGTCGGCGGGTAAGTGCGGGTGGTCGGCCTGGAACAGTTTTTCGCGCAGGGTGCCTTCGGTGTAGGCAGTCTTGTAGCGGCCACGCTGCTGAAGTTGCGGGATGACCAGCTCGATGAAGTCCTCGAAGCTCTCCGGGGTGACGGTGCGGGTCAGGTTGAAACCGTCCAGGCCGGTTTCATCGATCCACGCGATCAACTGCTCGGCCACCTGTTCAGGCGCGCCGACCAGGGTTACGTAGCGGCCGCCCAAGGCGTGCTGTTGCAACAGGCGCCGGCGGGTCCAGGCGTTGTCCTGCAACTGGCGCGTGGCTGACTGGATGGCGTTGCCCTGGTTGAAGGCAATGGGTTCGTCCAATTCATAGGCGGCGAAGTCGATGCCAGTGGACGCGGCGAAGTGCGCGACGCCCGCTTCGGCGCTGGCGTGGCGCAGGTACTCGGCATGTTTGGCCTGGGCCAGTTGCTCGGTGGCCGCAACGATCACCGTGATGCCCATGAACACCTTGACCGCCTGCGGGTCGCGGCCGGCGGCCTGGGCGGCCGCGCGAACCTTGTCGACCTGGGCGCGGGTGGCTGCCTTGTCCTGGCCACTGATGAACACGCATTCGGCATGGTTGCCGGCGAAGGCCAGGCCACGCGGCGAGCTGCCGGCCTGGAACAGCACCGGGGTGCGCTGCGGTGAGGGCTCGCACAGGTGGTAGCCTTCGACCTTGTAGAACTCGCCCTGGTGCTGAACCTTGCGCACCTTGTCGGGCGTAGCATAGACGCGATGCTCGCGGTCGGCGACCACTGCGTCATCGGCCCAGCTGCCTTCCAGCAGCTTGTACAACACCTGCAGGTATTCATCGGCCTGGTCGTAGCGGCGATCATGCTCCGGTTGCTGCGCCAGGCCCATGGCCCGGGCAGCGCTGTCGAGGTAGCCGGTGACAATGTTCCAGCCCACCCGGCCATTGCTCAGGTGGTCGAGTGTGGAAAGGCGCCGGGCGAACAGGTACGGCGCCTCGTAGGTGAGGTTGGCGGTAAGGCCAAAACCCAGGTGACGGGTGACCGCAGCCATGGCGGACACCAGCAGCAGCGGGTCGTTGACTGGCAGCTGGATCGACTCCTTGAGGGTGACGTCCAGTGACTGGCCGTAGATGTCGTAGGTACCGACGATGTCGGCAATGAAAAGCCCGTCGAACAGACCGCGTTCCAGCAGGCGTGCCAGGTTGGTCCAGTAGTCCAGGGTCTTGTACTGGGTTGAAGTGTCCCGTGGGTGGGTCCACAGACCGTGGTTGATGTGCCCGATGCAGTTCATGTTGAAGGCATTGAGCAGAATCTGCTTGGCCATCAGATGGTCCCCCGGCGTGGCGGGTTGGCATCGTTGAGGTAGTAGTTGCCGATGGCGTGGTACTTCCAGCGCACCGGGTCGTGCAGGGTGTGCACGCGAGCGTTGCGCCAGTGGCGGTCGAGGTTGTGTTCGGCCAATGTTGCCTGGCTGCCGCCCAGTTCGAACAGGGTGGTACCGGCGGTGAGGGAAATTTCGGTACTGATGGCGCGTGCTTCGGCCACGGCAATGGAGGCGGCGGCCACGTTGTCGGCAGTGCTGTCGTCGCGGGCGCGGTCGAGGTATTCGCCTGCGCGCTCCAGCAGGGCTTCGGCCGCATGCAAGCGGACCGCCAGATGGCCGAAGCTTTTCAGCGTTAGCGGGTCATCCGTGGCCTTGTCCAGGCCGGAGTCGACCCACGGACGGCTGCGGGTGCGCACGAAGTGCAGGGCGTCTTCATAGGCGGCGCGGGCAATGCCGGTGTCGATGGCGGCATGGAGGATCTGCGCCAGCGGGCCAACCGGGGTGGGGCGCTCGAAGGCGCTCTGGAACGGCACCACGTCGGCTGCGCTGACGTACACGTTATCGAACACCACCGAACCGCTGCCGGTGGTGCGCTGGCCGAAGCCGCTCCAGTCGTCGATCACCTGCAGCCCTTGGCTGTCGGCCTGGACGAAAGCCAACTGCTGTACGCCTTGCTCATCCACGACCGAGGTTGGAATGCGCTGGGCATAGATGGCGCCTGTGGAATAGAACTTGCGCCCGTTGATGCGGAAACCGTCGCCGTCACGGCTCAGGCGGGTGGTGCGCTCGTGGGCGGTCTTGGTGCCCAGCTCGGCCAGGGCATTGCCGAAACGGCGGCCAGCCAGTACCTCGGCGTACAGGCGCTGTTGCTGTTCGGGGCTGCCGTTTACCCGCAGCACTTCCAGACCGTAGAAATGATTCTGCGGAATCTGCCCGAGCGAACCGTCGGCCTGCGCGATACGGGCGATGACCTTGGCCAGGGTGACGTTGGAAACGCCGGCACCGCCGAAGGCTTTGGGCACGCTGATGGCCCAAAGGCCGGAGCGCGTGAACAGTTCGAGTTCGGCCAGCGGCAGGCGGCGCTCGCGGTCGCGCAAGGCGCTGTCGCGGCGCAGTTGCTGGGCGATGTCTTCGGCGACGGCCAGGGCTTGGGCGTCGCTGGTGATGATAGCGATTGTCATGGAGTTCTCCGGGGGCTGCTGCGCAGCCCTTCGCGGGCTTGCCCGCTCCCACAGGTAAAGTGATGCCGGTTCAGGCGGTGACAATCCTGTGGCAGCGGGCAAGCCCGCGAAGGGCTGCGCAGCAGCCCCAAAGGCAGCAAATCAGATCCAGGAATGCCGTGCAGGCAGGGTGCCGTTAAGGTGGTAAGCGCCCACCGCGTGGTACTTCCAGCGCACCGGGTCGTGCAGGGTGTGCACCCGGGCATTTCGCCAGTGGCGGTCGAGGTTGAACTCGGCAAGGGTGGCGCGGCTGCCGGCCAGCTCGAACAGCTTTTCGCTGGCCTGCAGGGCAATCTCGGTGGTCAGCACCTTGGCCTCGGCCACCGCAATCGAGGCCCGTGCCGCGCTGGCTGCGTCGATAGGCGCAGCATTGACCTCGTCGAGTACCCGAGCAGCTTTGCGCAGCAGCGCTTCGGCGGCGTGCAGCTCGAGTTTCAGGCGGCCGATGTCGGCAATTACATAAGGGTCGTCACTGGCACGGTCGACGTTGGCTTCAATCCACGGCCGGGACTTTTCGCGCACGAACGTGATCGCATCATCGATAGCCGCTTCGGCGATGCCGGCGTCGATCGCCGCCTGGATCAGCTGCGAAGCGGCGCCCTGAATGTTGGGGATATCGCGCTGGCGCCAGTTGTCGATCACCAGTTCCGCGTCAACCGGCACCTGGTCCAGCAGCACGGTACCGCTGGCGGTGGTGCGCTGGCCGAACCCGGACCAGTCATCGACAATGCGCAACCCCAGGCTTCCCCGGCGCACGAATGCCAGGCGCTGGCGGCCTTCATCGTCTAGGGCTTTTACCGCCACCCAATGGGCGAACAAGGCACCGGTGGAGTAGAACTTCTCGCCACTTATGCGGTAGCTGTCGCCGGCGCGCGTGATTCGGGCCTTGAGGGTGAGGGTATCCCTGGTGCCACGCTCAGGCCCGGCATTGCCGATGCGCCAGCCGTCGAGCACGCTGCGGAAGATCAGCGCTTGTTGCGCCTCGCTGGCCGTCAGGCGCAGCAGTTGCAGCATGCCGAACTGGTTCTGCGGGATCTGCCCCAGGGCGGGGTCGGCGGCGCTGATCAGGCGGAACACTTCGGCGACGGTTGCGAACGACACGTCGGGGCCGCCGTAGGCCTTGGGTACGGTGATGCTGCCCAGACCGCTGCGGGTAAACAGTTCGATTTCGGCCCAGGGCAGTTTGCGTTGCTGGTCGCGCCGGGCAGCTTGCTCACGGGCGACCTCGGCCAGCTCGCGGGCCGCTTGCAGGGCTTCGGCGTCGTTGCGCAGTACCTTGGCCGGCAGCAGCGGGGGCGAGCTGTCGAGATCGCTATGGAATTGGGTGTTGGCTTGGCTGGGCATCAGTGCCGCTCCTTGGCTGCACTCAATGCCCTGGCGTTACGCACTGGGGTGATTGTGATCCTGACCATTCCTGACCTCACAAAATAGTTATGTCGCTACAGCTGATCGCGACAGACGTGTGCTGGTCCGGTGGTCCGGTATATATACCCTAATGATTTATAAAAATTTTATGAACTAACTTTTTGGAATATTTATAGAAGGGGGGATTTGTTACGGGCGTGCCGGCCTCTTCGCGGGTAAACCCGCTCCTACACATGCCTCAAGATCTGTGCACTGTAGGAGCGGGTTTACCCGCGAATGGGCCGGAACAGGTTTACTCTGAGGCCGCAGTCCCGAGGAACTTGCGCAAGAACTGCCGCGTACGCTCTTCCTTCGGCGCTGCAAACAGGGCCTTGGCCTCGCCCTGCTCCACGATCACGCCCTTGTCGAAGAAGATCACCCGGTTCGCCACGTCCCGGGCAAAGCTCATCTCGTGGGTGACGATGATCATGGTGCGCTTTTCCTCGGCCAGGCCGCGGATGGTCGCCAGTACTTCACCGACCAGCTCCGGGTCCAGCGCCGAGGTCGGTTCGTCGAACAGGATTACCTCTGGTTCCATGGCCAGGGCACGGGCGATGGCCACGCGTTGCTGCTGGCCGCCGGACAGGCGCCGTGGGTAGGCGTCTTCCTTGCCCGCCAGGCCGACTTTGGCCAGCAGGCGCCGGCCAAGCTCGATGGCCTGCTCGCGGGGCGTCTTCTTGACGATCACCGGCCCCTCGATCACGTTCTCCAGGGCGGTGCGGTGGGGGAACAGGTTGAAGTTCTGGAACACGAACCCGGCCTGCTGGCGCAGACGGCGAATCGCACTCTGCTGCCCGCCCAAAGGTCGGTTGGCATCGATGCTGATGGCGCCGATCTGGATCTGCCCGGCATCGGGGGTTTCCAGCAGGTTAAGGCAGCGCAGGAAGGTGGTTTTGCCCGAGCCACTGGGGCCGATGATGGCCACCACTTCACCGGGCTGCACGGTCAGGTCGATACCGTTGAGCACGGTCTGGCCCTTGAACCGCTTGGTCAGGCCTTTGACTTCAATCATGCTCAATGCTCCTGGTCATGCTGGTTGACCCGCGCTTCCATGCGGTTCTGGAAGTGCGCAAGGATGCTGCACAGCACCCAGTAGATGACCGCGACCGCCACGTACATGGTGAACACTTCGAACGTGCGCGCAGTAATCAGCTGGGCTTGGCGGAACAGCTCGGGCACCTGGATGGTCGCCGCCAGGGCGGTGTCCTTTACCAGCGAGATGAAGCTGTTGCCCAGCGGTGGCAACGCGGTGCGCAAGGCCTGTGGCAGGATCGCGCGGCGCATGGCTTGCACGCGGGTCATGCCGATGCTGGCGGCTGCTTCCCACTGGCCCCGGTCGATCGAGGAAATGGCTGCGCGCAGGATCTCGCAGATGTAGGCCGCCATGTTCAGCGACAGGCCGATCAGCGAAGCGGGGATTGGGTCGAGCTCGATGCCGATTTGCGGCATGCCGAAATAGATGACGAACAGCTGCACCAGCAGCGGCGTGCCGCGGAAGAACGACACGTAGACCCGCGCCAGCCAGTTCAGCGGCAGAATCTTCGACAGCCGCATCAGCGCCAGGGCAAAGCCCAGCACCAGACCGAAGAACATGCCGCCGACACTGAGCAGCACCGTATAACCCGCGCCCTTCAGCAGGAAGGGCGCGGAGTCGACAACGAGTTGCAGGCTTTCAGCGATCATTTGGTGACATCGGCACCGAAGTACTTCTCGGACAGCTTGGCCAGCGTGCCGTCAGCTTTTAGCTTGTCGATGGCCTTGTTGATAGCTGCCAACAGTTCCGGCTCACCTTTGCGCAGGGCCACGCCGCTTTCCAGGCGCGAGAAGGCATCGCCGGCAAGTTGGGTGTCCTTGGCTTTTTGCGCGTATTCCAGCGCGGCCAGGCGGTCGATCAGGATGGCGTCGATGCGGCCGTTGCGCAGGTCAGCGAACTTGCTTGGGTCATCTTCATAGGTGCGCACATCGGCTTGTGGCACGTCCTTTTTCACCCACTGCTCGTAGTTGGTGCCAAGGCCTACGCCGACCTTTTTGCCGGCCAGGTCCTGTGCGCCCTTGATGTTCAGCTGCTCGGCTTTCTTCTTCAGGATCAGTGCCTGGATGCCGGAGACAGTGTAGGGCTCGGAGAAGTCGTACTTTTTCTTGCGCTCTTCGGAAATGGTCACCTGATTGACCACTACATCCAGGCGTTTGGATTCCAGTGCGGCGAGGATGCCGTCCCACTTGGTCGGCTGGATCTTGGCCTTGACCCCCAGCTCCTTGGCCAGCAGCTCGGACAGCTCCACTTCGAAGCCGGTCAGTTTGCCGTTTTCGTCCTGGAAGCTGAATGGCGGGTAGGTGCCCTCGAGGCCGACGTTGATGACGCCCTTTTCCTGGATGGTCTTCAATTGCTCGCCAGCGAAAGCCTGACTGAGCAGGCCGGCACCCAGCAGGAGGGCCAGGCTGGCGTTGAGTAGCGGTTTGGCGAATTTCGACATGGCAGAGCCCCGCGCTTGTTGTCTAGGTAGTGAGGTGGCGACTATAGGGTTGGCTGATTAGGCCGGGAAATACTAAAAAATAACTTTAATATTCCCTTTTTTGATTTTTGCCAGGTGCCGGCTGCTTTGAGGGTAGGCGACGATACCCACTCCGTCATCGCGGCTTATGCCTGACTTAGCGCAGGATGGAATAAAGCGTTGTTTTTTCCAAGCCTCGGATTTGCCGTAAAGTGGATTGCATGCACGCAGGTTCGGCCCTTTCGCGGGCCTGGCAACAAAATCAGATGGCCTATACGGCAGGAGAAAACCGTGAGCGAACAACCTTCATCCGCGCATTGGCAGTTGCAGAGCATTGTCACTGGCCTGCGCGGTGCCCGTGAGCAATGGCGCACCCGCAATGGCCGCAGTATTGGCGAGCAGGGCGGGCGCGAGCTGCCGTCGCGCGAAGCGATGAGACAGATTCTGGAGCAACTGTGCGGGGCGCTGTTCCCCATGCGCCTGGGGCCAGTCGACCTGCGCGAAGAAAGTGAAGACTTCTACGTCGGCCATACCCTGGATGCCGCGCTGACCGCCTTGCTGGCCCAGGCTCGTCTTGAACTTCGCTACGCAGCACGGCAAAGCAAGGCTGAGCTGGCGGGCGTCGACGCCCGTGCGCTGAGCCTGATCCAGGGCTTTGCAGCTGCGCTGCCGGAACTGCGCGTTCTGCTCGACACCGATGTGCTGGCCGCCTACCACGGCGACCCGGCAGCGCGCAGCGTCGATGAAGTGCTGCTGTGCTACCCGGGCATCCTGGCGATTATCCACCACCGGCTGGCACACCACCTGTACAAGGCTGGGCTGCCGCTGCTGGCGCGGATCAGTTCGGAGCTGGCGCATTCGGCCACCGGTATCGACATTCACCCCGGGGCGCAGATCGGCCCGAGCTTCTTCATCGATCATGGTACGGGTGTGGTGATTGGTGAAACCGCGATCATCGGCGAGCGCGTGCGCATCTACCAGGCGGTGACTTTGGGCGCCAAGCGTTTCCCCAGCGATGAGTCGGGTACGCTGCATAAAGGCCTGCCACGCCACCCGATCGTCGAGGACGATGTGGTGATCTATGCCGGGGCCACGGTGCTGGGGCGTATTACCATCGGCAAGGGTTCGACCATTGGCGGTAATGTGTGGCTGACTCGCAGTGTGCCGGCTGAAAGCAACATTACTCAGGCCAACCTGCAGCTGGATTGCCAGGACAAGAACTGATCCCGCATTGAAATTGCCTGTGCTGGCCTCTTCGCGGGCAAGCCCGCTCCTACAAAGAACATACCAATGTAGGGGAGGGCTAACCCGCGAAGAGGCCGGAACAGGACGACACCAATCAGCGCCCCAATTCGCATTGAAATCCGATCCATGTTTAACTTGAACGCTTGTTCAATGAAAAAACGCTGGTCCGCTGCCGGTGTTCAACAGGAGGATTCCTTTGCTGAACCCGTTCATTCCGAACCTCACGTCATTCGACGAGGTGCACGCCCTATGAGTGCACCGAACCCTTCCCTTGCCAATGGCAAGATCCGCATGAACCCCCGGTGTTCTACTTTGCGGCGAGTTTCATCCTCATCTTTGGCCTGGTAGTCATCTCCAACCCGCAAGCCGCAGGTGACTGGTTGCTGGCAGCGCAGAACTGGGCGGCCAACACGGTCGGCTGGTACTACATGCTGGCGATGACGCTGTACCTGGTCTTCGTGGTGGTCACCGCCTTGTCTGGCTACGGCAAGATCAAACTCGGTGCCGACCACGACGAACCCGAGTTCAGCTACCTGTCGTGGGCCGGCATGCTGTTCGCCGCCGGCATCAGCATCACGCTGTTCTTCTTCTGTGTCTCCGAACCGCTGACCCACATGCTGCAACCGCCGCAAGGCGAAGCCGGCACGGTCGAGGCCGGGCGCCAGGCGATGCAGATCCTGTTCCTGCACTGGGGCCTGCATGGCTGGGGGGTGTTCGCCTTCGTCGGCATGGCATTGGCCTATTTCGCCTACCGGCACAACCTGCCGCTGGCCCTGCGTTCGGCGCTGTACCCGCTGATTGGCAAGCGCATCAACGGCCCGATCGGTTATGCGGTGGATGGCTTCGGCATCATCGCCACGGTGTTCGGCCTGGGCGCCGACATGGGCTTTGGGGTGCTGCATCTGAACGCCGGTCTGGACTACCTGTTCGGTATCAGCCACAGCCAGTGGGTGCAGGTGATCCTCATCACCCTGATGATGGGCGCGGCTGTGGCCGTAGCCGTGGCCGGGGTGGAGAAGGGGGTGCGGGTGATGAGCGATATCAACCTGTTCCTGGCCTGTGCGCTGCTGCTGTTCGTGCTGTTCGCCGGGCCTACCCAGCACCTGTTCAACACGCTGATCCAGAACCTGGGCGACTACCTGGGTGCGTTGCCGCGCAAGAGCTTCGACGTGTATGCCTATGGTGAAAACCGTGGCTGGCTGGGCGGCTGGACCGTGTTCTACTGGGCCTGGTGGATTGCCTGGGCGCCGTTCGTGGGCCTGTTCATCGCCCGCATCTCCCGTGGCCGTACCATCCGCGAGTTCGTCTTTGGCGTGCTGCTGATTCCGCTGGGCTTCACCCTGGCGTGGATGTCGATCTTCGGCAACAGCGCCCTGGACCAGGTGATCAACCACGGCATGACCGCACTGGGTCAGTCGGCGTTGGACAACCCGTCGATGAGCCTGTACCTGCTGCTGGAAACCTACCCCTGGAGCAAGGCAGTCATCGCCACCACGGTGTTCATCAGCTTCGTGTTCTTCGTCACCTCGGCCGACTCGGGCACCGTGGTGCTGTCGACCTTGTCGGCCAAGGGCGGTGACGCTGATGAAGATGGGCCGAACTGGCTGCGTATCTTTTGGGGGGCGATGACTGCACTGATCACCAGTGCGCTGTTGTTCGCTGGCAGCATCGATTCGCTGAAGTCGGCAGTGGTGCTGACGTCGCTGCCGTTCTCGCTCATTCTGCTGTGCATGATGTGGGGGCTGCACAAGGCGTTCTACCTGGAGTCGCAGCGGCAGATCGCGCAGATGCACTCGCTGGCCCCGTTCGCCCAGTCACGTCGCGGTCGTGGCGGCTGGCGCCAGCGCCTGAGCCAGGCGGTGCACTTCCCGTCGCGTGATGAGGTGTACCGCTTCATGGATGATGTGGTGCGCCCGGCGATTGCCGATGTGCGTGAAGTGTTCGAGCAGAAAGGCCTGGTACTGATTACCCAGGACGACCCTAGCCATGACAACGTCAGCCTGAAGATTGGCCATGGCGAGGAACAGCCGTTCATTTACCAGGTGCAGATGCGTGGCTATTTCACGCCATCGTTCGCCTTGGGGGGGCTGGGTACGCAGGAGTTGAAGAACCGCCGCTATTACCGGGCGGAGGTGCACCTGAGCGAAGGCAGCCAGAACTATGACCTGGTGGGCTACAGCAAGGAGCAGATCATCAACGACATCCTCGACCAGTACGAGCGGCACATGCAGTACCTGCACCTGGTCCGCTGACCAAGCTCTCCTGTCCTGGCCTCTTCGCGGGCTTGCCCGCTCCCACAGGCACGGCACCGGTTTCGAACCCTGTGTTGTACCTGCGGGAGCGGCCCGCGAAGAGGTCAGGACGGGCAACCGCTAGAAGGGTGCATCCCCAAGGATGGTTGCCCGGTGCATCACCCGCCGGTTCGGTCGGTAATCATCCACCGCAAAATGCTGGGTCACGCGGTTGTCCCAGAACGCCACGTCATTCTCCTGCCAACGCCAGCGAATGCTGAACTCCGGTCGCGTCGCATGGGCGAACAGCAGCCTCAGCAGCGCATCGCTTTCCAGTTCGCTCAGTTCATTGATGCGTGTAGTGAACCCTTCATTGACGAACAACGCCTTGCGCCCGCTCACCGGATGCGTGCGCACCACCGGGTGCGACAGCGGCGGGTTGTTGCGCCGGGTGGCCTCCCAGCGCGCCAGGTCTTGCGGCGTGGTGCCAAAGCGCTCCAGCGGGAACGACTTGGTGAAGTCGTGGGTAGCGGTCAGCCCGTCCAGCATTTCACGCAGCGGCGCCGACAAGGCCTCGAAGGCCGCAATGCCGCTGGCCCAAAGGGTATCGCCACCGTAAGCAGGCAATTGCTTGGCGCTGAGTACCGCGCCCAGTGCCGGGGTCGGCAAAAAGGTCACGTCGGTGTGCCACACGGCGTTGTCGCGCACATCGGTAACCGCCGTGTCGAGCACCAGCACCTGTGGGGTGTCTGGCACGTTGGGGTAAATCGGGTGGATGTGCAGGTCGCCGAAGCGTGCGGCAAAGCGCGCCTGCTGTTCCGGGTTGATCGGTTGGTCGCGGAGGAACAGCACCTGGTGCTGGAGCAGTGCCTGCTCGAGGGCATCGCGCTCTTCTGCACTGATATCGCGGCGGAGGTCCACGCCGCTGATCTGGGCGCCGAGTGCTGGGCTTAGGGGAGTGATGGTCAGGCTCATGTCGGTCTCTTCAATCGGGCGCCAGCGTGCTGGCGTGGACAATGGGGTTCAGTGAATCTGCCCATGCCAGGGCACCAGCTTGCGTTGCAGGGCACGCAGGCTCATTTCCAGAGCGAAGGCGATCAGGGCGATCAGCAGGATGCCCAGCACCACCACGTCGGTGACCAGAAACTGCGCCGCCGACTGCACCATGAAGCCCAGGCCGCTGGTGGCGGCGATCAGTTCGGCGGCCACCAGGGTCGACCAGCCGACCCCCAGGCCAATGCGGATGCCGGTTAGGATGTCAGGCAATGCACTGGGCAAAATGACGTGGCGGATCAGTTGGGCCTTGGATGCACCCAGCGACTGCGCCGCCCGCAGCTTGGCCGGGTCTACCGTGCGCACACCGGTGGCTGTGGCAATGGCGATGGGGGCGAAGATTGCCAGGTAGATCAGCAGCACTTTCGACAGCTCGCCGATACCGCACCAGATGACGATCAGTGGCAGGTAGGCCAGCGGCGGGATGGGCCGGTAGAACTCGATCAGCGGGTCGAGAATGCCGCGGGCCACGCGGTTGTAGCCGATGGCGATGCCGACTGGTATTGCGGTCAGGGTCGCAGCCACCAGCGCCAGGCCGATGCGGCCCAGGCTTGCGCTCAGGTGCTGCCACAGGCTGGCATCCATGTAGCCTTGGGTCAGCAAGGTCCATGCCTTGGCCAGGATGTCGCCGGGCGAGGGCAGGAACAGGGGCTCTACCCAACCGGCAGCCGTCACCAGCCACCAGACCAGTAGCAGGCTGGCCAGGGTCAGGGTGCTGATCCAGCGGGTGGACAGTGGGCGGCGTAGCGTGGCGGCTGGCCGGGTTTGGGCGTCGTGTTTGCCGGCGACCGGCAGGTCCAGGCTGCTCATGCGCGCTCCTGCAGGCTTTGGCGTTGGGAAAACACCCGCGCCAGCACATGCTCGCGGGTTTCGATGAACGCTGGATCGGACTTGATGGCCCGGGCCGATTCGCCAGCGGCATAGCGCTGGCCGAAGTTCAGCTGCAGGCGTTCCACTACGCGTCCCGGGCTGGGCGCCAGCAGTACCAGTTCACTGGCGAGGAACACCGCTTCTTCGATGTCGTGTGTAATCAGGAACACCGGCTTGGCGGTGCGTTGCCAAACTTGCAATAGCAGCTCTTGCATCTGCTCACGGGTGAAGGCATCGAGGGCACCGAACGGTTCATCCATCAGCAATACCCGAGGGTCAGCCGCCAGCGCCCGGGCAAGGCCCACGCGCTGCTTCTGGCCACCGGACAATTGCCAGATGCGCCGTTCGCCGAAGCCATCGAGGTCGACCAGTGTGAGCATTTCGCGGGCCTTGGCCTCACGCTGAGCGCGGGGTACGCCGGCCAGTTCGAGGCCGAAGGCGACGTTGCCCAGCACGTTCTGCCATGGCAGCAGGGCATCGTCCTGGAACACCACGCCGCGTTCTGCACCGGGGCCTTGCACCGGCACACCATCGAGGGTGATGTGACCGCCACTGGGGGCGACGAAGCCGGCGATCAGGTTGAGCAGTGAGGTCTTGCCGCTGCCGGAAGGCCCCAGGGCCACCAGCAGTTGGCGTGGCCCCAGGCTCAGGTTGATATCGGCCAGCACCGGGGTGCTGGCGCCTGGGTACTGTGCGCTGATGCGCTCCAGCTCGAGCAAGGCCATGACGGGCTCCGGATCAGTTTGGAAGGAACTTGGCGCTGACGTACGGCGAGTAGTCCGGCAGCACTGCTTCGACTTTGCCTTGCTGTTTGAGGAAGTTGGCGGTGTCCGTCAGCGCCTGGGTGGTCGGCGCGCCCAGGGCGTGGGCCTGGTCAGCGGCCAGCGGGTAGACGTTGCCCTCCAGCAGCACCGGGATGTCGCTGGCCTTGGCACCGGACAGCTTCACCAGCTTGTCTACGTTGCCCTTGTCGGCCAGCCAGGCTTTTGGGTCCTTGCGGTAGTCGGCGTAGGCATCGAGGGTGACTTTGGCAAAGGCCTTGACCACATCAGGGTGTTTCTCGGCGAAGTCCTTGCGCACGATCCAGGCATCGAAGGTAGGCGCGCCTTTCTGCGCCAGTTCACCGGAGGTAATCAGTACCTTGCCGTTTTCCTTGGCCACGCCCAGAGCCGGGTCCCACACGTAGGTCGCATCGATGTCGCCGCGCTTCCAGGCGGCAATGATGGCCGGCGGCGCCAGGTTGAGAATCTGTACCTTGGAAGGGTCGATATTCCAGCTTTTCAGTGCGGCCAGCAGGCTGTAATGGCCGGTGGATACGAACGGGACGGCGACCTTCTTGCCGATCAGGTCTTGCGGCGACTTGATGCTGTCACGGGCCACCAACGCTTCACCCGCGCCAATCTGGGTGGCGATGAGGAAGGTTTCAACCGGCAGCTTGCGGGTGGCGGCAGCGGCCAGCGGGCTGGAGCCCAGGTAGCCGATCTGCACGTCGCCGCTGGCCACGGCAGTGATCACGTCTGCGCCGTTATCAAATTTGCGCCAGTCGATGCTGGCCTTGCTGGCTTTTTCGTAGTCGCCATCGACCTGTGCCACTTTGGCCGGGTCGACAGTGGTCTGGTAGGCCACTGTCAGGTCGGCTGCCTGGGCCAACCAGCTGGTGCTGGCGAGGGTCAGGGCAGCGAACAGGCGCAGCGGAGCGTGCGGGATCATGGTTGAACCTCTCGTCAGGCAAGTCGGGTTGGATGACGAGAAGGCTAAATGATCTAAGAAAATTAAAATAAATAACTTTTTTGCATTAGCTTAGGAGCCAAACGCTTTAAAGCCATGACCCCTGACGAAGCCAGAGGTGCCTGCAAGACCCTATAGAACGATTTGGCATTAGGTTATGAGCAAACGTTTGCAAATAACCAAAAGCTATTAGAAGATTCTCTGCTACAACGGATGGCAGTAAAGGTTCCTAATATATTCCTTAAAAGTCTTACAAATACATAAAACAGTCATTTTGGATTTATAGGATTGTCATTATCCTGTAGCGCAGGTGGCGTCTTAGACCAAAGTCGCGAAACGTTTAGAAACGATTGACTTAACGGTCACGCTTTGGGACTAAATCGCCCATCCCGGTGAGCGGGGCATCAGACCCCTCCGCCAGAGATACACAAAAATTAGAACGTAGAGGAGCAAAACATGTACAAGTCCAGCCTGGCTCTGGCCGTGGCACTGGGGGTTCTCGCCCAACAAGCAGGCGCTGCCGGTTTCGTTGAGGACAGCAAGCTGTCGCTCAGCTCGCGCACCATGTACTTCAACGATGACAACCGCGAAAGCGGTATTGACCAGAAAGAAAGTGGTCAGGGTTTCAAGCTCGACTACCTGTCTGGCTTCACTCAAGGCACCGTAGGTTTTGGTGTTGATGTTCAAGCGCTGTGGGGCATTCACCTGGATGGTGGCCGTGGTAGCCGTCCAGATGCCAACAACACGTTCTTCCCGAGTGACTCCGATGGTTCGGCAGTCCACGACTGGGCACGCATTGGTGGTAACGCCAAGGCGCGCTTCTCCAAAACCGAGGTCCACTACGGTAGCGCCCTGGCGCCTATGCTGCCGATCCTGGTCTCCAACGATGGTCGTCTGCTTCCGCAGACCTTCGAGGGTGGCACCCTCCAGTCGAAGGAAATCGACAACCTGACCATCAACGCGGGTCAACTGACTCACGCCATGGGTCGTGCTTCGAGCAACCGTACCGGTCTCTCCGTTTCCGGCGCCTTCCGCGACAGCAACAAGTTCCAGTTCGCCGGCGGTGATTACAAGCTCACCCCAGACCTGACCCTGCAGTACTACTACTCGAACCTGGAAGACTTCTACAAGCAGCACTTCCTGGGTGCGACCCACGTATTCAAGATTGCCGACAACCAGTCGTTCAAGACTGACCTGCGCTACTTCGACAGCAGCAGCGACGGCAAGAATGGCCAGACTGGCTATGCCTTCGACAACAACGGTGGCTACGCGAAGAACTCGGGCGAGGTCGACAACAAGACCTGGAGCGCCATGTTCACCTACACCCTGGGTGGCCATGCGCTGATGCTCGGTCACCAGCAAGTGGGTGACGATGGTGGTTTCGTCTGGCTGAACCAAGGTAGCGTCCGTAAAGACGGCTCCACTTCCTCTCTGGAAGGTAACGGCGGCGCGAGCTTCTACCTGTTCACCGATAGCATGATCAACCAGTTTGCCCGCGCCGGTGAGAATACAACCTTTGGTCAGTACTCCTATGACTTTGCGGCTCTGGGTGTTCCAGGCCTGAAGGCTTCGGTGTCCTACCTGCGTGGTGATGATGTTCGCAACAGGTCGGGTGACGGCACCTACAACGAATGGGAACGTGACGCCCGCGTCGACTACACCCTTCAGGAAGGCGCTCTCAAAGGCCTGGGCTTCAGCCTGCGTCAAGGTGTCTACCGTGGTAGCGGCGAAAGCGCCCTGGACAAAGACCAGACTCGCTTCATCGTGAACTACACTTACAACTTCCTGTAAGCGGTAGCTGAACAAGAAGCCTCGCGTGATGCGAGGCTTTTTTGTGCCTGTAAATTGCTATGCGTTATGGTTATAAATAAATTGTTATTTATTCTTTTTGTTTTTAATCGATTGCAGGCACATTGAACCCATACGGTACAGAACCCAGCCCAGGAGCCGCAGCCCATGAGCCTCAAACTCGGCGATATCGCCCCCGATTTCGAACAGGATTCCAGCGAAGGCAAGATCCGCTTCCACGAGTGGCTGGGCAACAGCTGGGGGGTGTTGTTCTCCCACCCGGCCGACTTCACCCCGGTGTGCACCACCGAGTTGGGCCTGACCGCCAAGCTGAAGGACGAGTTTGCCAAGCGCGGGGTCAAGGCCATCGCCCTGTCGGTGGACCCGGTCGACTCGCATCACAAGTGGATCGATGACATCAACGAAACACAGAATACCGTGGTCAACTTCCCGATCATTGCTGACGCTGACCGCAAGGTGTCCGACCTTTACGACCTGATCCACCCGAACGCCAGCGACACCCTGACCGTGCGCTCGCTGTTCATCATCGACCCGAATAAAAAGGTGCGCCTGACCATTACCTACCCGGCCAGTACCGGGCGCAACTTCAACGAAATTCTGCGGGTGATCGACTCGCTGCAACTGACCGACAACCACAAGGTCGCCACACCCGGTAACTGGCAGGACGGCGACGAAGTGGTGATCGTGCCTTCGCTCAAAGATGAGGAGGAGATCAAGCAGCGCTTCCCCAAAGGTTACCGGGCGGTCAAACCCTATCTGCGCCTGACCCCTCAACCCAATCGTTAATGGATTCCTCGTTGCATTGCTCTTAGCCAAGCAGGGATTTTCGGGCCGTTTCGACGGCCCTTTTTTATGCCTGCAAAACCTGTGGGAGCGGGCGCGCCCGCGAAGAGGCCTTGATGAGTAAAGACAATAATGGAATAAACAAATGAAAAAATATGATTTCTAGATATATGTGGCAGCTGTTAATGTCACCTCCAACAGAACACAAGGAAGCGCAGCAATGCTGGTCGTCTCAATCGGTGGTAGCCCAAGTCTCCGTTCACGCTCCGGCGTGCTGCTCGAGCGTTCGCGCCAGTGGCTGCAGGATCGCGGCGTTGAAGTGGTGACGTTCCAGGTGCGTGACTTCCCCGCCGAAGACCTGCTGCATGCCCGTTTCGACAGCCCGCATGTGCAACACTTTCAGCAACTGGTGGCCCAGGCCGATGGCCTGATCGTCTCCACCCCGGTGTACAAGGCTTCGTTTTCCGGTGCCCTGAAAACCTTGCTTGACCTGCTGCCCGAGCGCGCCCTGGCCCACAAGATCGTGTTGCCCATCGCCACTGGCGGCAGCATCGCCCACATGCTGGCGGTGGATTACGCATTGAAGCCGGTGCTATCGGCACTCAAGGCACAAGAGACCCTGCAAGGGATCTTTGCCGACGACAGCCAGGTGGCTTACGCAGAAGGCACAAAGCCCGCGCAGTTGGTACAGGCGCTGGAAGAACGCCTGCACGACTCGCTGGAAACCTTCCACGTCGCCCTGGCCCGTCGGCCACGCCCCGTGGCCCCCGGCGTATTGAACGAACGTCTGATCAGCGCTCGCTGGAGCATCTGAACGGCATTACCCGCTTCACCACCTTACTCGCCCGTTAACGAGGCAAGCAGGTGCAACCCGAACCCCATTCGCACAGGAGAGCGCCATGCGCACAGTCTTCTTGCGTCGTGGTCTGGTCGCCCTGTTTGCGGCGGCTGTGTCCTTCGGCGCCATTACCCAAGCCCAGGCCGAGAGCCTGCGTATCGGTTACCAGAAATACGGCACCTTGGTGCTGCTCAAGGCCAAGGGCACGCTGGAGAAGCGCCTGGCCGAGCAGGGTGTACAGGTGCAATGGACCGAATTCCCCGGCGGCCCGCAGCTGCTTGAAGGGCTGAACGTCGGTTCCATCGATTTTGGTGTCACCGGCGAGACCCCTCCTGTGTTCGCTCAGGCCGCTGGCGCCGACCTGCTCTACGTGGCCTACGAGCCGCCAGCGCCGCACAGCGAAGCGATCCTCGTGCCCAAGGGCTCGCCGATCCAGTCGGTGAAGGACCTCAAGGGTAAAAAGGTCGTCCTCAACAAAGGCTCCAACGTGCACTACCTGCTGGTCCGCGCCCTGGAAGACGCCGGCCTCAAGTACAGCGACATCCAGCCTGTCTACCTGCCGCCGGCCGACGCCCGCGCCGCCTTCGAGCGCGGCAGCGTGGATGCCTGGGTGATCTGGGACCCTTACCAGGCCGCCGCCGAGCAGCAGCTGCAAGCGCGCACCCTGCGTGACGGCAAGGGCCTGGTCGACAACCACCAGTTCTACCTCGCCACCCGCAACTATGCGACACAGCACCCAGCGGTGATCAACACCGTGATCGAGGAAGTGCGCGCTGTGGGTGAGTGGTCCCAGGCCAACCCGCAGGAAGTGACCGACCAGGTTGCCCCGCTGCTCGGCCTGCCTGCCGACATCACCCTGACCTCTGTCAAACGCCAAGGCTACGGCGCTGCGCCGCTGACCCCGGACGTGGTGGCCGCGCAGCAGAAGATCGCCGACACCTTCCAGGCGCTCAAGCTGATACCCAAGCCGCTGAGCATCAAGGACGTGATCTGGACACCCCCTGCCAAAGTCGCTAGCGCGCCTTGATTGACTGCCAGTGCCGGGGCGCCGCTCCGGCTAGAGCCACCCTTGAGGAGACGACTCCAATGAGCCTTAACATTTTCTGGTTCCTCCCCACCCACGGTGACGGCAAGTACCTGGGCACTTCCGAAGGCGCACGTGCGGTCGACCACGGTTACCTGCAGCAGATCGCGCAGGCTGCTGACCGCCTTGGTTTTGGTGGGGTGCTGATCCCGACCGGGCGTTCCTGCGAGGACTCCTGGCTGGTGGCCGCGTCGCTGATCCCCGTGACCCAACGCCTGAAGTTCCTCGTAGCCCTGCGCCCGGGCATCATTTCGCCGACCGTGGCAGCACGCCAGGCGGCCACCCTCGATCGCTTGTCCAATGGCCGTGCGCTATTCAACCTGGTGACCGGTGGTGATCCGGACGAGCTGGCGGGTGATGGCCTGCACCTGAACCATCAGGAGCGCTACGAAGCTTCGGTCGAGTTCACCCGTATCTGGCGCAAGGTGCTGGAAGGCGAAAACGTCGATTACGACGGTAAGCACATCCAGGTAAAGGGCGCCAAGCTGCTCTACCCGCCGATTCAGCAACCACGCCCACCGCTGTATTTCGGCGGCTCGTCCGAGGCCGCTCAGGACCTGGCGGCCGAACAGGTCGAGCTGTACCTGACCTGGGGCGAGCCACCGGCAGCCGTTGCCGAGAAGATCGCACAGGTGCGCGAAAAAGCGGCTGCTCAAGGGCGCGAAGTACGCTTCGGTATCCGCCTGCACGTGATCGTGCGGGAAACCAACGAAGAGGCTTGGGCCGCCGCCGAGCGCCTGATCTCGCACCTGGACGATGACACCATCTCCCGCGCCCAGGCCTCGCTGGCGCGTTTCGACTCGGTGGGCCAGCAACGCATGGCCGCCCTGCACGGCGGCAACCGCGACAACCTGGAAGTCAGCCCCAACCTGTGGGCAGGTGTTGGCCTGGTACGGGGCGGCGCGGGTACCGCGCTGGTGGGCGACGGCCCTACCGTGGCAGCACGGGTCAAGGAATATGCCGACTTGGGCATCGATACCTTCATCTTCTCGGGTTATCCACACCTGGAAGAGTCTTACCGCGTGGCGGAGCTGCTGTTCCCGCACCTGGATGTGCAGCGCCCAGAGCAGCCGAAAGCCGGAGGTTATGTAAGCCCGTTCGGCGAGATGGTGGCCAACGACATCCTGCCCAAATCTGTGTCGCAGAGCTGAGGGCCTGGCCATGAGTCGTGCAACTTCTTCCAACCTGACCCAGCGCTTGGCGCCGTGGGCGCTGCCGGTGCTGCTGTTGGCCATATGGCAACTGGCCGTCAGCGCCGGCTGGCTGTCGACGCGTATCCTGCCGGCACCTAGCGCAGTGGTAAGCGCGGGTGTCGAGCTGGTGCGCAGCGGCGAAATCTGGACCCACCTGGCCATCAGCGGCTGGCGTGCAGGCCTGGGCTTTGTCATCGGCGGCAGCATCGGCCTGGTACTGGGCTTCATCACCGGCCTGTCGAACTGGGGCGAACGCCTGCTCGACAGCTCGGTACAGATGATCCGCAACGTGCCGCACCTCGCGCTCATCCCGCTGGTGATTCTGTGGTTCGGTATCGACGAATCGGCAAAGATCTTTCTGGTCGCGCTGGGCACGTTGTTCCCGATCTACCTGAACACCTACCACGGCATCCGTAACGTTGACCCAGCGTTGGTGGAAATGGCGCGCAGTTACGGCTTGTCCGGCTTCGGCCTGTTCCGCCAGGTGATCCTGCCGGGGGCGCTGCCTTCGATCCTGGTGGGTGTGCGTTTCGCCCTTGGCTTCATGTGGCTGACCCTGATTGTTGCCGAAACCATTTCGGCCAACGCCGGCATCGGTTACCTGGCAATGAATGCTCGCGAATTTCTTCAGACCGACGTGGTAGTGCTGGCCATCGTCCTGTATGCCGTGCTCGGCAAGCTTGCCGACCTTGCGGCCCGAGGCCTGGAGCGTGTGTGGCTGCGCTGGCACCCGGCCTATCAAGTTGCCAGGAAGGAGGGCGCATGACCGTGCTCAAGGAACAGCCGCCACGCCTGCTGCGTGGCACCCCGCTGGCCTCCAAGGGCCTGCGCAAGACTTTTGGCCAACGCGAAGTTCTGAAGGGTATCGACCTGCACATTCCGGCCGGCCAGTTCGTGGCCATTGTCGGCCGCAGCGGCTGCGGCAAGAGCACTTTGCTGCGGCTGCTGGCCGGGCTGGACCAGCCCACCGCCGGGCAACTACTGGCGGGTGCCGCGCCGCTGGAAGAGGCCCGTGAAGAAACCCGCCTGATGTTCCAGGACGCGCGGCTGCTGCCGTGGAAGAAGGTGATAGACAACGTTGGCCTTGGGCTGTCTGGCGACTGGCGTCAGCGTGCGCTGGAGGCCTTGGATGCGGTTGGCCTGGCCGACCGCGCCAACGAATGGCCGGCAGCGCTCTCGGGAGGCCAGAAGCAGCGCGTGGCTTTGGCCCGAGCCTTGATTCACCAACCCCGCCTGCTGCTGCTGGACGAGCCACTGGGGGCGCTGGATGCATTGACCCGTATCGAGATGCAGCAACTGATCGAACGCCTGTGGCGTCAGCACGGCTTCACTGTGCTGCTGGTCACCCACGACGTCAGCGAGGCGGTTGCCGTGGCGGACCGGGTGATCCTGATCGAGGACGGCGAGGTCGGGCTCGACCTCACTGTTGACCTGGCACGGCCCCGGGCGCGTGGTTCGCACCGTCTGGCCGCGCTGGAAAGCGAAGTGCTCAACCGTGTTCTGTCCACCCCGGGCACTGCGCCCGAGCCGGATCCTGTAGCCCCTCTGCCCACGCAGCTGCGTTGGGCGCTTTGAATCCCAGAAGCCAAAAGGAAGCAAGCCATGACTATCAAAGCCATCAACGTTCGCAACCAGTTCAAAGGTACTGTGAAAGAAATCCTCGAAGGCCCGGTACTGTCGGAAATCGACGTGCAGACGGCTTCGGGTATCGTCACTTCGGTGATTACCACCCGTTCCGTGCGGGAGCTGGAGTTGCAGGTGGGCAGTGAAGTGATTGCCTTTGTGAAGTCGACCGAAGTGTCCATCGCCAAGCTGTGATGCGGCGGTTTGATATTGGGGCTGCTTTGCAGCCCTTCGCGGGCACGCCCGCTCCCACAGGTACTTCGCAAGCTCCAGGGTGCGCGCGGGCTCTGTGGGAGCGGGCTTGCCCGCGAAGGGCCGCCAAGCGGCCCCAGATTTCTCAGCGGGAACGCTTGGCCAGAAACGGCGGCAGATACAACCCCAGATACGCTTCGAACACCCGCTTGCCTTCCTCGGCCATGCGCGGGGTGATCGCCTCGTGCAGCTGCACCGACCGTGCATACACCCGGTCGCTCAACTCCATGGCCAGGGCAAACACATCCACATCCGGTGGCATCACCGGCAGGTGAAAATGCTGGTCGAACAACTTGTGCATCAAGTCGCCCAGTTCCATGTCGTGCTGCCGGTCGGCCTGCACTACCTCGCTCAGGCCATGCTGCGCCAGGATCAACTGCCGCGCCGCGGCATCCTCGTGATAGATATCAAGCATGCGTTGTTCGATCAGCCGTGACAGTTCGTGCCAGGTGCTGAACGCGCTGCTGTCGATCGGAGCGCTCAGGGCTTCGCGAAACGCCCGGTGCACATCTGCAGTAAGTGCCTCCAGCAAGGCCGGCACGCTGGCGAAGAAGTGATACACCGACGAAGGCGGAATCTGCGCCCGCTCGGCCACGCTGTAGATAGAAAGAGCTGCCACCCCTTGTTCGGCCAACAGCTCACGCGCAGCCGCCAGGATCGCCTCGATCCTGGCCTGGCTGCTGGCGCGCGGTTTGCGCGGGGTGGTGGTGCGGTTCATCAACTGCTGATTGCCAGGATGCTGGCCTGGTAGGCGCCGACGAACAGGTCGAAATCACCGACTTCGTCTCGCTCCAGCTCGGACTGCCTGGCGAGCGACTCGCGGGCCAGCGTCTCGAATGCTTGCTGTTTTTCGTTGCTCAGCGGTTGCTCGCGGAAAGTCTCGGCGTGCACACGGCTCTGGCGCAGCGAGAACTGGACGAAGCTCTCGTCATGCTCGGTCATGCGTGCCAGCACCTGGGCCGACGGGGTCAGCGAGGTGTCGTCGACCTTGGCCTGCTGCGCATCCAGGGCCTTGGCGTGCTCATCAGAGCCTTGCGCCTGGTCGAGCAGATTGGCCAATTGGCGGATACGCTCGATCAGCTCGCTGGCCCAGTCTTTCAGGCTGATCGGCTGGCCATTGCGGTGCAACTCCAGGCCCGGACGACGGCCTTCCTTGACCACGGTCAGGAAGTTGCTGGTGCACTGGCCGCACTCACCGTTGTCCAGTTGCGGGCTTTCTTCCAGCGCGCAGAACAGCAGGAATGCGTCGAGGAAGCGCGCCTCGGTCAGGTCGATACCGACCGGCAGGAACGGGTTGATGTCCAGGCAGCGCACTTCCACATACTGCACACCCCGCGAGGTCAGGGCCTGGATCGGCCGCTCGCCGGTGTAGGTGACACGCTTGGGGCGGATGTTCGAGTAGTACTCGTTTTCGATCTGCAGAATGTTGGTGTTCAGCTGAACCCACTCGCCATCCACATGTGTGCCGATTTCAACGTAAGGCGGGTAGGGCGTGCCAACGGCCTTGCGCAGGCTGTCGGTGTAGCTGGCCAGGTTGTTGTAGCAGGGCGTAAGACCGGCCTGGGCGTTGCTCTGGTAACCCAGGTCGCTCATGCGCAGGCTGGTGGCATAAGGCAGGAACAGGGTTTCGGCATCCAGCTCTTCGAGCTGGTGCGGGCGGCCACGCAGGAAGCCTTTGTCCAGGGCCGGCGAGGCACCGAACAGGTACATCAGCAGCCAGCTGTAGCGGCGGAAGTTACGAATCAGCGCGATGTAGGCCGACGACTGGTAGTCGCGGTCATTTTCCGTACTGCCTTCGGCTTCGCGCAGCAGTGGCCAAAGCGCTTCGGGCAGCGAGAAGTTGTAATGAATACCGGCGATGCACTGCATGGTGCGGCCGTAACGCAGGGCCAGGCCCTTGCGGTAGACGTGTTTGAGCTTGCCGATGTTCGAGCTGCCGTACTCGGCGATCGGGATATCCTCCTCGGCCGGCAGCGTGCACGGCATCGACGGGCTCCACAGGTATTCGTCGCCCAGCTTGCTGTAGACGAAACGGTGGGTCTCTTCGAGGCTTTCGAGCACCTTGGCCGGGTCGGCCAGCGCTGGGGTGATGAACTCCAGCAGCGACTCGGAATAATCGGTGGTGATCTGCTCGTTGGTCAGCGCCGATCCCAGTGCTTCCGGATGCGGGGTCTGGGCCAGGCGACCTTCATCGGTCACGCGCAGGCATTCGCGCTCAATACCGTGCAGGCACTGCTTGAGCAGGGGGAGATTGGCGCCGAGCAGGCTCAGGCGGCGGTTGAGGAGTTCGCTCAAGATGTATTCCTTCACGCGTCAGTCGCCCCAATATGGGGGTAGAGATAACGGTCTACAAGGGTAGGAAGAAAGGAACTGGCGTTGTCGCCTGGTTTACGCGGTTCCAGCAGTGCCAGCGCACTGCTGAAAATACCGCAGATACTGCTTGGTGAGCTAGAGAACCGCGAAGGTTCCTTGCGCTTTGGCCACCAGCTTGTCGCCCTGAACTACGTCGGCGTCGACCACCAGGGTGCGCCGCCCGGCGTGCAGCACACGGGCGGTGCACAGCACTTCGCCGTCGCTGACGGCACGCATGTAGTTGATCTTGCACTCGATGGTGACGCTTTGCTGGTCAAAGCCATGGCTGGCCGAGCAAGCCAGGCCCATGGCGATATCCACCAGGCTGAAGATCGCCCCGCCGTGCAGCTTCTGGCCACGGTTGCGCAACTGGGGCTCGAGCGCCAGGGCTACTTCGGCAACACCGGTGTCCAGGTGTTGCAGGCGGCAGCCCAGCAGCTGGCTGAAGGCGCTTTCGACGTATTCGCGAGGTACGTCCATTACTTCTTCTTCAGTTGCTTGGCGTTGGCGAACAGGGCGGCCATGGCGTTGTTGGCCGGGGCTGCGGTGGCGGTTTCGCGCTGACGCGGTGCCTGCGGCTGGCGATTGCCGCCATTGCCACGATTACCACCGCGGTTGCCTTCGACCTTCTCGCCCGGGGTGTCGCTCATGCGCATGGACAGGCCGACGCGTTTGCGCGGGATGTCCACTTCCATGACCTTGACCTTGACCACATCGCCGGCCTTGACCGCCTCACGCGGGTCTTTGACGAACTTCTCCGACAGCGCCGAGATATGCACCAGGCCGTCCTGATGCACGCCGATGTCGACGAAGGCACCGAAGTTGGTAACGTTGGTCACCACGCCTTCGAGGATCATGCCCGGTTCCAGGTCCTTGAGGTCTTCGACGCCTTCCTGGAAGGTGGCGGTCTTGAACTCCGGACGTGGGTCGCGGCCGGGCTTGTCCAGCTCTTGCAGGATGTCGGTGACGGTTGGCAGGCCGAAGGTTTCGTCGGTGAACTTTTTCGGGTCCAGTCGCTTGAGGAAGCTGCTGTCACCAATCAGCGAGCGGATGTCGCGGTCGGTATCGGCAGCAATGCGCTGCACCAGCGGGTAGGCCTCAGGGTGTACCGCAGAGGCGTCCAGCGGGTTGTCGCCGTTCATCACACGCAGGAAGCCGGCGGCCTGCTCGAAGGTTTTCTCACCCAGGCGGCTGACCTTTTTCAGCGCTGCACGGGTAGCAAACGGGCCATTGGCATCGCGGTGGGCGACGATGTTCTGTGCCAGCGTGGCATTGAGGCCGGAGATGCGCGTCAGCAGCGCCACCGAAGCGGTGTTCACGTCCACGCCCACGGCGTTCACACAGTCCTCGACCACCGCGTCCAGGCCACGTGCCAGTTTCAGTTGGGACACGTCGTGCTGGTACTGGCCGACACCGATGGATTTCGGATCGATCTTCACCAGTTCGGCCAGCGGATCCTGCAGGCGGCGGGCGATCGACACGGCGCCGCGGATCGACACGTCCAGGTCCGGGAACTCGCGGGCGGCCAGTTCCGATGCCGAGTACACCGACGCACCGGCTTCGGAAACCATGATCTTGGTGATTTTCAGGGCGGGATATTTCTTGACCAACTCGGTCACCAGCTTGTCGCTTTCGCGGCTGGCTGTGCCGTTGCCGATGGCGATCAGCTCCACCGAGTGTTTGGCGCACAGTGCGGCCATGATGGAAATGGTGCGGTCCCAGTCGTTCTTCGGCGCGTGCGGGTAGACCGTGGTGTGGTCCAGCAGCTTGCCGGTTGCGTCGACCACGGCGATCTTGCAGCCGGTGCGCAGGCCCGGGTCGAAGCCCAGGGTGGCGCGCGGGCCGGCCGGGGCGGCCAGCAGCAGGTCATGCAGGTTGTGGGCGAACACGTTGATCGCCTCGCCTTCGGCACTGTCGCGCAGCTCGCCGAACAGGTCGGTTTCCAGGTGGGTGTACAGCTTGACCTTCCAGGTCCAGCGCACCACTTCACCCAGCCATTTGTCGGCCGGCCGGCTGCGGTTCTCGATGCCGACGTGGTTGCCGATCATCAGCTCGCACGGGTGCAGGGTGCCGGGCAGTTCTTCGCCGACCTTCAGCGAGACGCTCAACACGCCTTCGTTGCGCCCGCGGAAGATCGCCAGGGCCCGGTGCGATGGCGCCGTGCGCAGCAGCTCGTCATGAGCGAAATAGTCGCGGAACTTGGCGCCTTCTTCTTCCTTGCCGGCCACGACGCGGGCGCTGAGCACGGCTTCCTGCTTGAGGTAGCTGCGCAGCTTGTCGAGCAGGGCGGCGTCTTCGGCAAAGCGCTCCATCAGGATGTACTTGGCGCCTTCCAGCGCGGCCTTGACGTCGGCCACGCCCTTTTCGGCGTTGACGAAGCGTGCGGCTTCGCTTTCCGGGACCAGGGTCGGGTCGTTGAGCAGGCCATCGGCCAGTTCGCCAAGGCCGGCTTCCAGGGCGATCTGGCCCTTGGTGCGGCGCTTCTGCTTGTACGGCAGGTACAGGTCTTCGAGGCGGGTCTTGGTGTCGGCCAGCTTGATCTCGCGGGCCAGTTCCGGGGTCAGCTTGCCCTGTTCCTCGATGCTGGAAAGGATGCTGGCCCGGCGCTCGTCGAGTTCGCGCAGGTAGCGCAGGCGCTCTTCCAGGTGGCGCAACTGAGTGTCGTCAAGGCTACCGGTCACTTCCTTGCGATAGCGGGCGATGAAGGGCACGGTCGAGCCTTCGTCCAACAGGCTCACGGCCGCCTCGACCTGCTGCGGGCGTACGCCCAGTTCCTCGGCGATACGGCTGTTGATGCTGTCCATGTAAACCACCTGACATTTGTGAATACGGGGGTCGCCTGTGGGCTTTTTGCCCGGCGGCGCTGGATGAAAGCCGCGCATTATACCCATCGCAAACGGCTTGCGGTGATGGCGCCCGGCCAGCCAGAACTGGCGCCGGGGGAAAAATCTGCTAACAATGCTCACGCAACGTGCAGCAATGGCTACGCCATAATGCGCGGCGATATCAGAGGAGTTATTCATGACCGGCACGCCAAACACCGCTGAAGGTGACAAGATTCTCATCGTCGACGACGATCCGGGGCTTAGCAGCCTGCTGGAACGTTTCTTCACCAGCAAGGGCTACCGTGCCCGTGCAGTGCCCAACACCGAGCAGATGGATCGCCTGCTGCAGCGCGAGGTGTTCAACCTGGTGGTGCTCGACCTGATGCTGCCAGGCGAGGATGGCCTGTCCGCCTGCAAGCGCCTGCGCCAGCAGAACAACCAGATCCCGATCATCATGCTGACCGCCAAGGGCGACGAGCTCAGCCGCATCAAGGGCCTGGAGCTGGGCGCCGACGACTACCTGGGCAAGCCGTTCAACCCGGACGAACTGATGGCCCGGGTCAAGGCGGTGCTGCGCCGCCAGGCGCCGAGCGTGCCGGGAGCGCCGGGCAGCGAGGACGAGTCGGTCACCTTCGGCGACTATGAGCTGTCGCTGGCCACCCGCGAGCTCAAGCGTGGCAACGAAGTGCACATGCTCACCACCGGCGAGTTCGCTGTGCTCAAGGCTCTGGTGATGCACGCCCGCGAGCCGTTGACCCGCGACAAGCTGATGAACCTGGCGCGCGGCCGCGAATGGGATGCGCTGGAGCGCTCCATCGACGTGCAGATCTCACGCCTGCGTCGCATGATCGAGCCGGACCCGTCCAAGCCGCGTTACATCCAGACCGTCTGGGGCGTGGGCTACGTGTTCGTACCGGACGGAAACGCCGGAAAATGATGCCTGGACGTCGATGAAAACACCGCTCTGGTTTCCGCAAAGTTTCTTCGCCCGCACCCTGTGGCTGGTGTTGATCGTCGTTCTGTTCTCCAAGGCGCTGACCCTGGTCTACCTGCTGATGAACGAGGACGTGCTGGTCGACCGTCAGTACAGCCATGGTGTGGCGCTGACCTTGCGCGCCTATTGGGCCGCCGACGAAGAAAACCGCGACAAGATCGCCGAGGCGGCAGGCCTTATCCGGGTGACCGGCTCGGGTGTGCCCGAAGGCGAGCAGCATTGGCCCTACAGTGAAATCTACCAACGGCAGATGCAGGCCGAGCTGGGTGACGACACCGAAGTGCGCCTGCGCATTCATGCACCGCCCGCGTTATGGGTCAATGCGCCAAGCCTGGGTCCGGGTTGGCTGAAAGTGCCGCTGTATCCGCACCCGCTGCGTGGGCAGAAGATCTGGAACGTGCTGGGCTGGTTCCTGGCCATTGGCTTGTTGTCCACCGCCTCGGCGTGGATTTTTGTGCGTCAGCTCAACCAGCCGCTCAAACGCTTGGTGTTCGCCGCCCGCCAGCTTGGCCAGGGGCGCAGTGTGCGCCTGCCGATCAGCGATACCCCCAGCGAGATGACCGAGGTGTACAAGGCGTTCAACCAGATGGCCGAGGATGTCGAGCAGGCCGGGCGCGAGCGTGAGTTGATGCTGGCCGGGGTTTCCCACGACTTGCGCACGCCTCTGACGCGTCTGCGTCTGTCGCTGTCCTTGCTGAACAGCGACAACGAGCTAAGCGATGACATGGTTCGCGATATCGAGGACATGGACGCGATTCTCGATCAGTTCCTGGCCTTCATCCGCGATGGCCGTGACGAGCCGGTGGAAGAGGTCGACCTTGCTGACCTGGTGCGTGAGGTGGTGGCTCCGTACAACCAGCCGGTAGAGCGTGTGCGCCTGTGCCTGGAGCCGATTCCACCGTTCCCGCTGCGCCGGGTTTCGCTCAAGCGCATGCTGGGCAACCTGATCGGCAACGCCCTGCACCATGCTGGCAAGGGGGTCGAGGTGGCTGCCTATGTGTCAGGTGACGAGAGTGCGCCGTATGTGGTGCTCAGTGTGCTGGACCGGGGCACCGGTATTGACGAGTCGGAGCTGGAAACCATCTTCAACCCGTTCATTCGCGGTGACCGGGCAAGGGGCGGCAAGGGCACCGGGCTGGGGCTGGCGATCGTCAAGCGGATTGCTGCGCAACATGGCGGGAACGTGGAGTTGCGTAACCGGTCTGGCGGCGGGATCGAGGCGCGGGTCAGGTTACCGCTGGGGCTGCTGCTGCCGCGTAATGCTGTGTGAGGCTCACTGGCCTCTTCACGGCTAAAGCCGCACCTACAGGGATTGCGCAGTACCTGTGGCAGCGGCTTGGCCGCGAAGCGGCGGGTACAGGCTTGAATCAGCCTTTGCCCTTGGTCCGGGTCTGATTGGGCCCGCCATTCTTCTCCAGGTGCTCGATGATCATCCCGGCGACGTTCTTGCCGGTGGTGACTTCGATGCCCTCCAGCCCTGGCGACGAGTTTACCTCCATCACCAACGGCCCGTGGTTGGAGCGCAGGATATCCACACCCGCCACGCTCAATCCCATCACCTTGGCCGCCCGAATGGCGGTGATGCGCTCTTCAGGGGTGATTTTTATCAGGCTGGCGACGCCACCCCGGTGCAGGTTGGAGCGGAACTCGCCTGGTTTGGCCTGACGCTTCATCGAGGCAATTACTTTGTCGCCTACCACGAAGCACCGGATATCTGCGCCACCGGCCTCCTTGATGTACTCCTGCACCATGATGTTCTGCTTGAGGCCCATGAACGCTTCGATCACCGACTCGGCCGCCTGGGGCGTTTCGCACAGCACCACGCCAATGCCCTGGGTGCCTTCCAGTACCTTGATCACCAGCGGGGCACCGTTGACCATCTGGATCAGGTCGGGGATATCGTCCGGCGAGTGGGCGAAACCGGTGATCGGCAGGCCTATGCCGCGCCGCGACAACAGTTGCAACGAGCGCAGCTTGTCGCGCGAGCGGGCAATGGCTACCGACTCGTTGAGCGGGTATACGCCCATCATTTCGAATTGGCGCAGCACCGCGCAGCCATAGAACGTAACCGAAGCACCTATGCGCGGGATCACTGCATCGAAGCCTTCCAGCGGCTTGCCGCGGTAGTGGATCTGCGGCTTGTGGCTGGCAATGTTCATGTAGGCCCGCAGGGTATCGATCACCACCATTTCGTGGCCACGCTGGGTACCGGCTTCGACCAGGCGGCGGGTGGAATACAGACGCGGATTGCGCGACAGCACAGCGATCTTCATGCAGCACCTGTGACAGGGGAAAGGGTGGCCGGGAAGGCCGGTTTGTCTTGTACGTATTTCAGGCCTGGGTTCACTACCAGCTGGCCGTGTATCAGGGCCTTGGAGCCAAGCAACAGGCGGTAGCGCATGTTCTTGCGGCAGGCCAGGGTGAACTCCACCTCCCACACACCATCACCCAGCGCCAGTGACGTGCGGATGACGTAGCGGGTCTGGGCGTGGCCGTTGGAGCTCTTGATGGTTTTCATCGTCACCAACGGTGCCTCGCAGCGGCGGTGGCGCAACTGCACCACCGAGCCCAGGTGCGCAGTGAAGCGAACCCAGGGCTGGCCGTCGCGCTCGAAGGGTTCCACTTCGGTGGCATGCAGGCTCGACGTGCTGGCACCGGTGTCGATCTTGGCGCGCAGCCCGGCCACGCCGAGGTCAGGCAGGGCGACCCACTCGCGCAGGCCGATCACAGTCAAATGGTCAAATGTCTTCACGAAGCGCACCCTGCGAATGAGGTGGTGAACTTTAAGCACGGCGGGGACTTTTTGCATCCGTATGTGAAGGTAGTACAGTTCGATGAAAGACAGAATCCGAGGTAACGGGATGGCACAAAAAGCCGAAGACGACGACAAGGTTCGCCTGGACAAATGGCTGTGGGCGGCGCGCTTCTACAAGACGCGAGCGCTGGCCAAGGCGGCGATCGAGAGTGGCAAGGTGCATTGCCGGGGCGAGCGTTGCAAGCCGGGCAAGGAGCCGCGGGTGGGCGACGAGTTCGTGCTGCGTACCGGCTTCGATGAGCGCACGGTGGTGGTGAAGGCGCTGTCGGTGGTGCGTCGTGGTGCCCCAGAGGCGCAGGCGTTGTACGAGGAAACCGAAGAAAGTGTGCGTCGCCGTGAACAGGCGGCTGAAATGCGTAAGGCCGGGGCCATGGGCGTGACCACCGATGGCCGGCCGACCAAGAAGCAGCGGCGGCAGATTCATCAGCTGCATGGAAGTTACGATTGAATGGGGCTGCTGCGCAGCCCCAAAAATCTAGCGCAACACCGCCATTCGTCCGACCAACGGTAACGTGGACAGCAGCTTGAACAACGGCGCTGTCCAGCGCATCAACGCCTCGCTGCCTTTGGCCGCCAGCGGCGTGTAGTAGCTCCAGCCCAGCGCCAGTACGGCCATCAGCAAGCCGCCGATGTAGTCGTCCTGCCCCCAGTGGGCACCGGCCACCAGGCGCGGCAGCATGAACAGCGCTGCGAGCCCCCAGACCACCAGGTATTGCGCAAGGCCGCGGCTGAACACGCTCATGAACAGCGCCCAGATCAACAGCACCGAGGCGTGATCACCCGGAAAACTCTTGCTGGAGCGGTCCTTGAGTTCCCAGGCAGCCTCCAGGTTCGGGTAATAGTCACTCAGGTGCACGACGTCGTCGAAGATCATCGATGGACTCTTGTGTTGCCACCCGGCTGCATCCACCCACTTGGAAAACAGCGCGCGAATCACCACTAAGAGGAGTAGCGTGACCAGAAAGCCGAAAAATGCCTGGCGAACCTGAGCAGCCTTGAACACCCAGTCACCACGAATGAGCACTGCCAGCAGGATCAGGCCGACGACGATGTCGAACGGGCGTAGGCTGCCGATGGTCCAGATGTAGCGCCAGGTGGTGCTATCGGCCAGCGGCGCGTTCAGGCTGCGGAACAGCCACTCGTCGAAAGTCAGGCACAGGATCTGGCCAAAAGGCCATAACCAGAAACACAGTAGAGCGATGGGAAGCAGCGTACAGGCTGCCAATGGCCCCCAGGACCACCTTGCTTGGAACAGTGGTCGATTGTCCATAAAATACCTCTATTGCAAACAGGAATCGGAGCGCCTTGTGAGCGCTCTGTCACGGGTTCTCGCCGGTTTTCGACAACCCTTGTAACCATTTTGTCATCATTTTTTAGATAGCCGAAACCTATGAGCGATTTGCCTGATACCGATTTCACCCAACGTTTCATCTTCGACGAGCGCGATGTGCGCGGCGAGTGGGTGTCTCTCGATGACAGCTACGCCGCGGTGTTGGCGCGTCATGAGTACCCCCAGCCGGTCAAGGTGCTGCTCGGCGAGTTGATGGCCGCCACCGCCTTGCTGGTGGGTGCGATGAAGTTCGATGGCCTGCTGATTCTGCAGGCGCGTTCGGCCGGGCCGATTCCGCTGCTGATGGTGGAATGTTCCAGTGAGCGCGAGATTCGTGGCATGGCCCGCTACGAAGCGGACCAGATTCCGGCTGGTGCCACCCTGTCGCAGCTGATGCCCGACGGCCACCTGACCCTGACCATCGACCCGGTCAAGGGCCAGCGCTACCAGGGGACCGTCGACCTCGATGGCGCCAACCTGTCTGAATGTTTCACCAACTACTTCGTCCAGTCGCAGCAGCTCAATACCCGTTTCTGGCTCAATGCCGAAGGCGGCAAGGCCCGTGGGCTATTGCTGCAGCAACTGCCGCGTGATCGCCAGCCGGATGATGAAGAGCGCGAAGACAGCTGGCAGCATGTGGTCGCCCTGGCCAAGACGCTCAAGCCTGAAGAGTGGACAGAGGGCAACGAAACACTGCTGCACCGCCTGTATCACGAAGACGCCGTGCGCCTGTTCGATATCCAGCCACTGCGCTTCAATTGCAGCTGTTCTCGGGAACGCTCCGGCAATGCGCTGGTCAGTCTGGGCGAGCACGACGCCAAGGCGCTGGTGGACGAATGTGGCGGGACGGTAGAGATCGATTGCCAGTTCTGCAACGAGCGCTACTTCTTCGATGCCAGCGATGTGGCGCAATTGTTTGCGGGTGGCGGTACTGACGTGGCCTCAGAAACTCGTCACTGAAACGTTAAATCACAGGATAATCTCCTGTCGAATTGCGCAAAAGCGCAGTTCTGACAGGAGGGGCCTACTTTTTTTGGGCGTTTCTGGCATAATCCGGCCACTTTTTTCGCTGTAGTAGTTTTTTCAAGACAACTACAAAACGTTTGGAGCACTCGGCCTCGGGCCGGATGGGGTATCTCATGACGCAAGCCAACAACACCGTGTACACCGACCTGAGCGTCGATGAGCTGGTAAAAGAAGCGCTGCAACGCGGTGAAGGCGTACTAGCCGATACTGGCGCACTGGTCGTGGAGACTGGTCACCGTACCGGCCGTTCGCCGGCTGACCGTTTCATCGTCGAAGAACCTTCCACCCAGGACGCCATTTCCTGGGGCCCGATCAACCGCAAGTTCCCGGCCGACAAGTTCGATGCCCTGTGGGCTCGCGTCGAGGCGTTCAACGACGCTCAGGATCACTTCGTTTCCTATGTTCACGTAGGGGCCGCAGCCGAGCACTACCTGCCGGTGAAGATGACCACCCAGACTGCCTGGCAGAACCTGTTCGGTCGTTGCCTGTTCATCAACCCGGAGCAGTTCAACCCGGCTGGCCGCGACCAGTGGCAGATCCTCAACGTCGCCAACTTCGTGTGCGAGCCTGAGCGTGACGGCACCAACTCCGACGGTTGCGTGATCATCAACTTCGCCCAGAAGAAAGTGCTGATCGCTGGCATGCGCTACGCCGGCGAAATGAAGAAAGCCATGTTCTCGGTGCAGAACTTCCTGCTGCCGGCTGCCGACGTACTGCCTATGCACTGCGCGGCCAACATCGGCGAAGAAGGCGATGTGACCTTGTTCTTCGGCCTGTCCGGCACTGGCAAGACTACCCTTTCGGCTGACGAAAGCCGTTACCTGATCGGTGACGACGAGCACGGTTGGGGCGAAGGCGTTGTCTTCAACATGGAAGGCGGCTGCTACGCCAAGTGCATCGACCTGTCCGAGAAGAACGAGCCGGTCATCTGGAAAGCCATCAAGCACGGCGCAGTACTGGAAAACGTCGTTCTCGACGCCAACAAGCACGCCGACTACACCGATGTCAGCCTGACTCAGAACAGCCGTGCGGCCTACCCGCTGGAGCACGTTGCCAAGCGTTCGGAAGCGAACCTGGGCGGCGAGCCTAACGCAGTGATCTTCCTCACCTGCGACCTGACAGGTGTTCTGCCTCCGGTTTCGATCCTGAACAACGAGCAGGCGGCCTACCACTTCCTGTCCGGTTACACCGCGCTGGTCGGTTCCACTGAAATGGGTTCGGGCGGCGGCATCAAGTCGACCTTCTCCACCTGCTTCGGCGCACCGTTCTTCCCGCGTCCGGCTGGCGAGTACGCCGAGCTGCTGATCAAGCGTATCAACGGCTTCAACTCCAAGGTCTACCTGGTCAACACCGGCTGGACCGGTGGTGGCTACGGCGTTGGCAAGCGCTTCAGCATCCCCACCACCCGTGCCGTGATCGCCGCAATCCAGAGCGGCGCACTGGTCGGTGCCGAAACCGAGCACCTGGACATCATCAACCTGGACGTGCCGAAGGCCGTTCCGGGCGTTGAAACCGAACTGCTCAACCCGCGCACCAACTGGGCTGACAAAGCGGCCTACGACGAGGCTGCCAAAGGTCTGGCCAAGCTGTTCATCGAAAACTTCAAGAAGTTCGAAGTTTCCGACGCCATCAAGGCCGCTGGCCCGCAGCTGTAAGCCGAGCTCAGCCGCAACGAGAAAGCCGCCCCCAGGGGCGGCTTTTTTGTGGGTGCGGGATTACCCGCGAAAGGGCCGGACCTGCTGACCAATTTCCACCCGTGGTTCACCGTCGCAGCCGCCATCGTATTCGCGGGTAAACCCGCTCCTACACACTGATTGGCGGTGGGCGCAGGCCGTCGTGTAGGAGCGGGTTTACCCGCGAAGGGGCCCGCATAGGCAGCGAAATTCTGGTTTTTCTGTTTCACTGTCAGCATCCATTGCGTAGACAAGAGCCAGCCAGATGACCGAAGCCCCTCAGCGCACTGCCTTCTCCCACTTCCACCCGATCCTTACCCGCCCCCAGGACAACGACCTGAACGGCCACATCGCCGGTGCAACGGTGCACGGTTTCTTCGAAACCGCGATACAGGCGTTTCTCGTCGAGCAGGCGGAACTGGACCTGCGGCACGGTGAACTGGCCGCCTTCGTGGTCAGTTCGGCTGCGGATTTCTACGCGCTACCGGGCTTCCCGGATTTGTTGGAGGTGGGGTTGGGAGTGACGCGTCTGGCGGGCAGCACGGTAGAGTACCGGCTGGCGCTGTATCGCCCGGGCGAACCGGAGGCGTGCGCAGCAGGCACGGTAGTGCAGGTGTTCATCGAGCGCGACAGTGGACGGCCTGTGGCGTTGCCAGAGGCGCTGCAGGTGATCCTGTCCGGCCTCGTGCTGGAGCGGCAGGCATAAAAAAGCCCCGCTGGCAGGGGCGGGGCTTTTGTTGCCGGGGGCAGAGCCCTCAGGCGTTAGTCGCGCCAGTGGCGCTTGTGCTTGCGGTGGCCATAGTGGTGACCACGGTCCCAGTGACGACGGTCGTCGTCGTAGCCGCGACGATAGCGGCGATTTTCGTGGCGTTCGTCTTCGTCGGCCTTGTTGCCCATGTAGTTACCCAGTGCACCACCGGCGCCACCGCCGGCTGCTGCGCCAATGTAGCTACCGGTGGTGCCACCCACCGAGCGACCCACCACGTTACCGCCGGCAGCACCCAGCGCGCCGCCAATAGCAGCCTCACCGCGCTGGCGCTTGTCGGCGCCCAATGCGCCGCCTGCCGCGCCGCCCAGACCGGCACCAATGGCGCCACCGGTGCTGCCGCCGATGGAGTTGCCCACCACTGAGCCCAGTACCCCACCCAATGCGCCGCCAATGCCGGCTTCGGTGGTGCCGCCTGCCATGGCAACGCCGCTGAGCAAGCTGAAAGACAACAACAGAATCGAGGAGTACTTCTTCATCAAGAGAGCCTCATAGGGATGACGAGGCGAATTTGAGGCTAAGAGACTTGGCTGGCAACGGAAATCCGACGAGTAACACGAGTTGTACACAATTCTCTAACTTGCTGTATTTACTATGAAACTTTATCGTTTTCAGGCTGTCTGAGACCTTTATGACAAAGCCCTGAGCCGCCACGGAACAGGGCTTTTTTCGTTTTTACAGGATACGCCTGTCCTCGCTCGCACGCTCCAGCTTGATGGCAATGAACTTCGATGTCGGCGTATGGCTACCAACGCCAATGCTCTCCAGCGGCACCAGCGGGTTCACCTCCGGGTAATACGCCGCCGCCTGCCCGGCAGGTATGTCGAAGGCCAGCAGGGTAAAGCCTTGCACCCGGCGCTCATGCTCATCCCCCCACAATGAAACGATGTCGACCTTCTGCCCCGGCTGGAAGCCCAGGCGGATGATGTCGGCTTCGTTGGCGAACAGCACCTCGCGCTGGCCACGCACGCCGCGGTAGCGGTCGTCCAGGCCGTAGATAGTGGTGTTGTACTGATCGTGCGAGCGCATCGATTGCATGATCAAGTCTGGCAACTGGCCGCTGGCGCGTACGCGTTCGTCAAGCAGCGTGTCGGGCAGCAGGTTGGCCTTGAAGTTGGCGCGGCCGGTGCTGGTCGCCCATTCGCGGCTGGCCGCGCTGTTGCCTAGATAGAAGCCACCCGGATTACGCAGGCGCTGGTTGAAGCCGCTGAAACCGGCAATGGTGTCGCCGATCAGATCGCGAATGCGGTCGTAGTCGGCCACCAGCCAGTGCCAGTCCACCGGTTGCTTGCCCAGCGTGGCGGCGGCGATGCCGGCGATCACCGCAGGCTCTGAGCGCATTTGCGTCGATAGCGGCTTGAGCTGGCCGTTGGAGGCGTGGACCATGCTGAACGAGTCTTCAACCGTGACTGCCTGCGGTCCTTCGGCCTGCAGGTCGATGTCGGTGCGGCCCAGGCACGGCAGGACCAGTGCCTGCTTGCCATGGACCAGGTGGCTACGGTTGAGCTTGGTGCTGATGTGCACGGTCAGCTCGCAGTTGCGCAGCGCCTGGGCGGTACGCTCGGTGTCGGGTGTGGCCTGGGCGAAGTTGCCGCCCAAGCCGATGAAAACCTTGGCCCGGCCATAGAGCATCGCGTGAATGGCTTCGACGGTGTTATGGCCATTGCGCCGTGGCACAGGGAAGCCAAAGCGCTTTTCGATGGCATCCAGCAGCGCCTCTGGCGGGCGCTCGTTGATGCCCATGGTGCGGTCACCCTGCACGTTGCTGTGGCCACGCACCGGGCACAGGCCGGCACCGGGCACGCCGATGTTGCCACGCAGCATCTGCAGGTTGACGATTTCCTGAATGGTCGGCACCGAATGACGGTGTTGGGTGATGCCCATCGCCCAGCACATGATCACCCGCTTGCCACGGCAGTACATACGCGCGGCCAGTTCGATATCGGCCAAGGTGAGGCCGGACTGTGCCTGGATGTGCGACCACGGCGTGGCGTCCACCACGGCCAGGTACTCATCGACGCCATGGCCATGTTCGGCGATGAAGGCGTGGTCGAATACGGCCGGTTCGCCGTTGGCCTGGGCTTCGCGTTCCCATTGCAGGACGAACTTGGCCATGCCGCGCAGCATCGCCATGTCGCCACCCAGGGCCGGGCGGAAGAAGGCGGTGTTGGTCGGGCGGTCACTGTTGGTCAGCATTTCCAGTGGGTTCTGGGGGTGCTGGAAGCGCTCCAGACCACGCTCCTTGAGCGGGTTGATGCACACCACCTGGGCGCCACGCTTTACCGCATCACGCAGTGGGTCGAGCATGCGCGGGTGATTGGTGCCGGGGTTCTGGCCCCAGACAAAAATGGCGTCGGCGTGCTCGAAGTCGTCGAAGGTGACTGTACCTTTGCCGACCCCGACGCTTTGCCCCAACGCCACGCCGCTGGCCTCATGGCACATGTTCGAGCAGTCAGGGAAGTTGTTGGTGCCGTAGGCGCGCACGAACAGTTGGTACAGGTACGCCGCTTCGTTGCTGGCACGTCCCGAGGTATAGAATTCGGCCTGGTCAGGGTTGGTCAGCTTGTTCAGTTCGCGGGCGATCAGGGCGAAGGCGGCATCCCAGCTGATCGGCAGGTAACGGTCGCTGGGAGCGTCATAGACCATCGGTTCGGTCAGACGCCCTTGGTACTCCAGCCAGTAGTCGCTTTGTTGCAGCAGCGAGGTGACGCTGTAACGGGCGAAGAAGGCAGCATCGACACGGCGCTTGGTAGCTTCCCAGTTCACCGCCTTGGCGCCGTTCTCGCAGAACTTGACCATGCCGCTTTCCGGCGAGTCCCCCCAGGCGCAGCCGGGGCAGTCGAAACCGCCGTTCTGGTTGGTCTTGAGCAGGGCGCGAATGTTCTTCAGCGCATTATCGCTGCCGACCCAGGCCTTGGCTACGCTACGCAGTGCGCCCCAACCGCCGGCGGGGCCGTGGTAGGGCTTGTAGCGAGGGGGGGAGGTTGGGGTGTTGTCCGGAAGTTGTTGGTACGAGGTCACGACTGTTACGACTCCGCCGCTGGGCTGTAGACCCGCGGTGCGCTGTGCTTGGGCAAGTGGATAAGGTTGAGGTTGTGCTTGCGCGCCCATTGCAGGGCAAGGCCGGTGGGCGCCGACAGGCTGACCAAGGTCTGGATGCCGGCACGCAGTACTTTCTGGATCAGCTCCAGGCTGCAGCGGCTGGTGACGATGGCCAGGCCACCCTGGGTGTCGATGCGTTGTCGCAGCAGCGCGCCGATCAGTTTGTCGAGGGCGTTGTGCCGGCCGATGTCTTCGCGGCCAAGCAGCAGTTCGCCTTGGCGGTCCATGAACAATGCTGCATGCACGGCACCGCAATGCTGGCCCAGTGGCTGGAAGGCGTCGATGCGCTCGCGCAGGCCGACCAGCCACTGGGCCGGGGGCAGGGGTGCACCCGGCAACACGGCCAGATCCGGCAGTGCCTGCTCCAGGGCCTCGACCCCACACAGGCCGCAACCACTGGTGCCGGCCAGTTGGCGGCGCTGGTTTTTCAGGTTCCAGAACGCCCGGCTGGAGATTTCCAGGTCGGCGTACAGTGCCGAGCCGCTGCCGGAGAGCTTGAGGTCGTAGATTTCTGCGGTGCCTTCGACAATGCCGCTGCCGACGCTGAAACCGACGGCGAAGTCTTCCAGATCGGTAGGACTGACCAGCATCACCGCCTGGTTGAGGCCGTTATAGACAATGGCCAGGGCCACTTCCTCGGCCAGCGGGGTGCTGTCGCGTTTGGCGTCGCTGAGCTGGACGTAGTCGTAGGTGTTGCTGGCGGCGGGCATGGACAAGGGCGATGAGGCCGCGCAGACCGGAGGTTTGCTGTTCATCGGGGCGCTGAATACCGGCGGCTTTCTGATAGCACAAGCCTAGGCGCGTGGGCCGGCGGCGTCTAATCGCTAGGGTCTATGCCTTGATAGACCGCGTCGATTGGTCGCGCAGGGCGGAAGTGGTAAAGCTGACCTAGACTCCTGTGTCCAAGGTTTCGTCAACAAGGAGAGCGCAATGAGCCTGTTCAGTTTCGTGAAGGAAGCCGGCGAGAAGTTGATCGACCTGCTGACCCCTGGCAACGCCAATGCCGACGAGCAGCTTAAGAAACATGTGGAAGCTGTTGGCCTGGGCAACCCCAACATCACCGCCACTGTAGAAGGAGACAAGATCATCCTCAAGGGTGAAGTGGCCAGCCAGGAAGAGAAGGAGAAGATTATCCTGGCGGCGGGCAACATCAGCGGCGTGGCCAGTGTCGAGGACCAGATCACCGTGACCGGGCCGGTAGTCCAGGCGGCAAGGTTCGTCACAGTGAAATCGGGCGACACACTTTCAGCCATTGCCATGGTCGTGTATGGCAATGCCAATCAGTACAACAAGATTTTCGAGGCCAACAAGCCGATGCTCAAGCACCCGGACAAGATCTATCCGGGGCAGGTGCTGCGTATTCCTGACTGATCGCTGAAGTCTGTACCGGCCTCTTCGCGGGCGCGCCCGCTCCCACAGGTACAGCGCCAGCACTGAGTGGGAGCGGGCATGCCCGCGAATGGGGCCTTACAGGCCTTCCAGTAACGCCCGGTAATCCTCGACCGCTGCAAACTCTTCGGTATCGCGTGGTTGTGCCTGGCTATCGGGCTGGCGCACCGCCAGCAAGTGCCCCACACCAAACCGCCGTGCACTGCGCAGAATCGCCAGCGTGTCATCGATGAACAGGCTGCGTTCCGGTTCGAAGCCGATATCCGCCTGCAGGGCATCCCAGAACTGCGGGCTTTCCTTCGGGTAGCCATAGTCGTGCGAGCTGATCAGCCGCTCGAAGTACGGCGCCAGCTCCACCCGTTCCAGCTTCAGCGACAGCGAGTCACGGTGGGCATTGGTGATCATCACGACACGCTTTCCGCCCTGGCGAATCGCCGCCAGGAAGGTATCGGCATCCGGGCGCAGGGCAATCAGGTCAGCAATTTCCCGCTTCAGCTCGCGAATGGGCAGGCGTAGCTCGCGGCTCCAGAAGTCCAGGCAGTACCAGTTCAATGTGCCGGCATTGCGTTCGAACAGCGGTTGCAGCTCCATTTCGGCCATGGCCCGGCTTACACCGTGCAGCTCGGCATAGCGCTGGGGCAGGTGGTCCAGCCAGAAGCGGTTGTCGTAATGCAGGTCGAGCAGGGTGCCATCCATGTCCAGCAGGACGGTATCGATGGCAGACCAGGGAAGAACAGGCATGGGAAACTCTCGATCAGTCGGCAAGCCACGGTATAGTAACCCGTTCACGCCAAGGAGCCGCCCCATGCGCCAGAAACCCACCGTACTCAGCCGCGAAATTGTCGCCAGTAGCCGCCTGTTCCGCGTCGAAGCCGTACAGCTGCGCTTCAGCAATGGCGCCGAGCGCACCTATGAGCGCCTGGTGGGCCGGGGTAACGGCTACGGCGCGGTGATGATCGTGGCCATGCTCGATGCCGAGCACGCCGTGCTGGTGGAGGAGTACTGCGGTGGCACCGATGAATACGAGCTGTCGTTGCCCAAGGGCTTGATCGAGCCGGGCGAAGACGTGCTGGCGGCAGCCGACCGGGAGCTCAAGGAAGAAGCCGGTTTTGGCGCACGCCAGCTGGAGCACCTGACGGAACTGTCGTTGTCGCCGGGCTACATGAGTCAGAAGATTCAGGTGGTGCTGGCCAGCGACCTGTACGAAGAGCGCCTGGAAGGCGACGAGCCCGAGCCGATGCGGGTCGACAAGGTCAACCTGCGTGAGTTGTCGGCCTTGGCCATGCATCCGCAGTTCACCGAGGGCCGCGCCCTGGCGGCGCTGTACCTGGCCCGTGACCTGCTGATTCAGCGGGGGTTGCTGGAGCTATGAACGACCTGCAACTGATGCACGAAGTGGTCAAGCTGGCACTGACGGCAGGCGAGGCGATCCTGCCATTCTGGCGCGCCGATGTTGCGGTGACCAACAAGGCCGACGATTCGCCGGTTACCGCCGCCGACCTGGCGGCGCACCGGGTAATTGCCGATGGCCTGCTGGCGCTGGCGCCGCAGATTCCGGTGCTGTCCGAAGAGGACTGCAATATTTCGCTGGCCGAGCGGCAAAGCTGGAGCCGCTGGTGGCTGGTCGATCCGCTGGATGGCACCAAGGAGTTCATTGCCGGCAGTGAAGAGTTCACGGTCAACATCGCCCTGATCGAGAACGGCGACGTGGTGTTTGGCGTGGTGTCGATGCCGACCAATGGACGCTGCTACTTCGGTGGGCGCGGGATGGGGGCCTGGCGTGCAGATGCCGGCGAGGCAGCCCAGCTGATCCAAGTACGCAACGAACCCGCGCAGGGCGAGCGTTTTACCGTGGTGGCCAGCCGTCGGCATTCCAGCCCGGAGCAGGAAGCGCTGTTGGCCGGCCTTGGGGCTGCGGTGGGTGAGCTGGAGCTGGCCAATATCGGCAGTTCGTTGAAGTTCTGCCTGCTGGCTGAGGGCAGCGCAGACTGCTATCCGCGCCTGGCGCCGACTTCGCAGTGGGACACTGCTGCGGCGCAGGGTGTGGTGGAGGGGGCCGGTGGCGAAGTGATCGGGCTGGATGGCTTGCCGTTCCGGTATCCGCCACGCGAGTCGCTGCTCAATCCGCATTTCCTGGCATTACCTGCCAATGCTGCATGGCGCCAGGCCTTCCTGAACCTGATTTGACGGACTCTCACCCTATCCTGTGGGAGCGGGCGAGCCCGCGAAGCAGGCACCGCGGTGCGGGGCACCGGCTTCGCCGGTGTTCGCGGGCCTGCCCGCTCCCACAGGTTTTGCGCCAGCCTTTGGGTTTTGTGCAGCGCAGTTACTTTCAGCGGCTGCTGGGCTAGCGGTGCAGGACGTACTGGCCGCTGAACCTCACCGCCGGCTCGTCACTGCCGTCATTGCTCACCGTGGTCTCCAACGTCAACCGTGCCCGCCCACGCCGCTGGTACAGGGTCAGGAACCGCTCCCAGGTTTTCTCGTCGGGCGCTGCACAACGCGCCACCGCCGAGCCGGTCACTGGCAACGGGTAGCTGATCTGCCCTTCCTGGATGACGATATGCCCGTCATCGATCCCCAGTTCACGCAGGCGCAGGTGCAGCCAGCCCCAACCCACCAGCACTGCTGCGCAGTACAGGCTGCCGCCGAACATGGTGCTTTTGTGGTTGACGTTGGCCGCCAGCGGCAGTTGCAGGCGCAGGGTGTGCTGCTGCCAATCGATCACTTCCAGGCCCATTTCGCGGGTCAGGGGGATGTCGCTGTGCAGTACGGACTGCAGGTACTGGCTATCGGTGCTCATTAACGGTTGTCCTCTTGATCGTCATGCCCGCCGCTGCCGCCGTCGAAGTTCAAGCCATGCTTGCGCAGCTTGTCGTGCAAGGTTTTGCGGGGGATACCCAGTGCTTCGGCCAGGCTCCGCATGGAGCCGTGTGGCTGGGCCAGTTCGGCGGCGATCAGCGAACGTTCGAATTGCTCGACCTGTTCGCTGAGGTTGCCGCTGAGCATGGGCGCTGCCGGTGCTGCTGCCGAGGGTGCCTGGCCATCCAGTGCCAGTTCCAGGCCAAGGGCGAAACGCTCGGCCGCGTTCTGTAGCTCGCGGACGTTGCCTGGCCAGTCATGACGCAGCAGCAGGGCGCGTTGCGCGGGTTGCAGCGCATGCGGCGACAGGCCATGACGTTGGCTGGCAGCATCGGCGAAATGCTGGAACAACACCAATATGTCGTCGCCGCGTTCACGCAGTGGCGGAATACGCAGCGGCGCCACGTTCAGGCGGTAATACAGGTCTGCGCGGAAACGCCCTTGGTCGGCAGACTGACGCAGGTCTTCCTTGGTCGCGGCTATGATGCGGATGTCCAGCGGGATCAACTGGTTGCCGCCCAGGCGTTCGACCACTCGCTCCTGCAGCATGCGCAGCAACTTCACCTGTACATCCAGGCTCATGCTCTCGATTTCGTCGAGGAACAGCGTGCCGCCGTTGGCAAATTCGAACTTGCCGATACGGCGTTTCTGCGCGCCGGTGAACGCACCGGGCTCGTGGCCGAACAGTTCGCTTTCGACCACCGATTCGGCCAGCGCGCCGGCGTTGATCGCCACGAACGGCCCTTCGCTGCGGCTGGACAGGTCGTGCAGCGCACGAGCCACCACCTCTTTGCCAGCGCCGGTTTCGCCCAGAATCAACACGTCGGCGCGGGTGCCGGCCAAGGCGCCGATCTGCTCGCGCAGGCGCAGCATGGCCGGTGAATGGCCGACCAGGCGGGTTGCCAGCTGCTGGCGGTCGCTCAGTGCCAGACGCAGGCTACGGTTGTCCAGCACCAGCCGGCGCAAGGCCAGGGCGCGGCGTACGCTGTCGAGCAGGGCGTCTGTGGCAAAGGGTTTTTCCAGGAAGTCATAAGCCCCGGCGCGCATCGCCTGCACCGCCAGCGGCACATCGCCGTGGCCGGTAATCAGCAGCACCGGCAGTTCGCTGTCGCGGCCGTGCAGTTGTTCCAGCAACTGCAGGCCATCGATGCCCGGCATGCGGATGTCGCTGACCACCACGCCTGGCCAGTCGGCCTCGATACGCTCGGCCAGGCCTTGGGCTTCGGCCAGGGCGACTACCTTGAGCCCGGCCAGGTCCAGGGTCTGGCTCAAGGCTTGGCGCAGGTGGGGGTCATCGTCCACCAGGATGACCTGGGCTCGGCTGTCGATCAGTGTCTCGGTGGTCATGCCGAGGGGTCCTCCGAATTGGGCAAAGTAGCGCCAGATGCGGCCACCCGCAGCTGGAGAGTCAGCATTGCGCCACCTTCCGGGTGGTTGGCCAGCAGCAGTTCACCGCCCAGGGCGCGCATCAGGCTTTCACAGATGGCCAGCCCCAGGCCCAGGCCCTGGGTGCGGGTCTTGGTGGTGAAGAACGGCTCCTTGGCGTGCTCCAGGGCCTGGCGGCTGAAGCCGGGGCCGTTGTCACGGATGTACAGGTAGACGCAGTCATCACGTTGCTCGGCACTTAACCACAGGCGGCGCGGGTTGGCCTTTTCGGTCAGGGCGTCGAGGGCATTGGCCAGCAGGTTGCCTAGTACTTGGCGCAGGCGGGTTTCGCCGGCCTGTACCCACAAGGTGGCTTCCGGCAGGTCGCGGATCAGCTCTACGGCCATCGCCCGGCGGCGCTTGGCCAGCAGCGCCAGGGCATCGTCCAGGGCCGGCTGCAGGGCCACGCTCTCCGGGGCATGGCGGTCGCGACGGGCGAAGGCACGCAGGTGGGCAATGATCGAGGCCATGCGCCCGGTCAGCTCGCCGATCAGCTTGAGATTGCCGCGGGCGTCTTCGGTACGTTGGTGGTCGAGCAGGATCTCGGCGTTTTCTGCGTAGCTGCGGATGGCGGCCAGGGGCTGGTTCAACTCATGGCTGATACTGGCCGACATGGTGCCGAGCACCGACAGCTTGCCGGCCTGCACCAGTTCGTCCTGTGCGCGCACTGCCTCTTGCTGAGCGTTTTCGCGCTCCAGCACGGCATTTTTCAGGCGGGTGTTCAGGCCTTCAAGGTCGGCGGTACGTTCGGCCACGCGCTTTTCCAGTTCCTGGCGGCCACGGGCTTCGAAGTCGATGCGGTCGATGTAATGGCGCCGCCGTTGCATCACCAGGCCTGCCAGCAACATCAGTACCAGCAGCGTACCGGCACCGATGGCCATTACCGTCTGCACCGAGCGATCAACCAGCGTGCGCGGGGCGAGGATGCTGACTTGCCAACCAGTTTCCTTGATGTCGCGGGTCTGGGTGATCCAGGCCTGCGGGTTGAGAACCAGCGGCTGTGGGGCCTGGGTCGGATAGGGCTGGATGGCGATGATGGCCTGGCGCTCGGCGTCGGTCAGCGTGCGGGTAGCACGGAAGCGCCAGTCGGGGCGCGAAGTCAGGATGACTACGCCATTGTGATCGGTCAGCAACAGCTGCTCGGGCGTACGGCCCCACAGGGTTTCGGTGTGGTCGAGATCGACTTTGACCACCAGCACGCCGACGATCCGCTCGCGGTCGCGCACGGCCGCGGCAAAGAAATAGCCGCGCTTGGCCGAGGTGGTGCCCTGGCCGAAGAAACGGCCCAGGTGGCCGGCCATGGCTTCGTTGAAGTAAGGGCGGAAGGCGAAGTTTCGGCCGACGAAGCTGTCGTGCTTGTCCCAGTTCGAGGCGGCCAAGGTGTTGCCGCTGACGTCCATCAGGTACATCACCTCGGCACCGGTCTTCTGCACGATGTCCTTGAGCAGGCGGTTGGCGTTGGTCACCGCTTCCAGGCGGAAAGGGTCGGCCAGCACGCCACGCAGCGCCGGCAAGTCGCCGAGAATTTGCGGCAAGGTCTCGTAACGGTGCAGGGTGCCGAGCAGGTTGGCGACATACAGGTCGAGGGTCTGGCGGTTCTGCGAGGCCAGTTCTTCCTGGTAATAGCGTTCGGCCAAGTGATGCAGGGGCCATAGTAATGGGGCCAAGATCAGCGCCAGCAGGGCCAGGCTGCGCCAGCGGGGACGGCGTGGGGGCGTGGGCTTTGCAATCATCAGGTAAATGCGCCAGAAAAGTCTGACGCAATTATGCGCTAGTTAAGGCAGCACTTCCGCCTCTGCCAATGGCAGGCCCACCTTGTCCTTGTCCGATAACAGCGGTGGCTGCTTCAACCCCCAGTCGATGGCCAGTTGCGGGTCGTCCCAGCGGATACAGCGGTCGGCGCCAGGGTTGTAGTAGTCGGTGGTCTTGTAGAGGAACTCGGCCGATTCACTCATCACCGCAAAACCGTGGGCGAAGCCAGGCGGAATCCACAGCTGGCGATGGTTGTCGGCTGACAGGTGCACCGCGACCCATTTGCCGAATGTTGGCGAGCTTTTGCGCACGTCCACGGCGATATCGCGGATCTCCCCGTGCACCACGCGCACCAGCTTGCCCTGGGTGTTTGCCACCTGGTAGTGCAGCCCACGCAGCACGCCCTTGATGGAGCGCGAGTGGTTGTCCTGGACGAACGCCACGTTCACGCCGGTTTGCTCTGAGAACTCACGGGCGTTGAATGCCTCGAAGAAAAAACCACGGCTGTCAGCGAACACCTTCGGCTCGATGATCAGTACTTCAGGGATTGCTGTAGGGATGATGTTCATAGCGGCTCGCTGGCCCGTCGTTCAAGTATTGACCCTAGTCGGCCTTGCCGGAAATTTCCGCGCGTAGCTGTAACAGGATGCATAAGGTGTGGCTATGGTAGACAGCAGGCCGTTCCTTTCACCAGACCAGTGCTGACAGGTGTCGATTGTTATCGATTTAAATTCGCCGAATGGCGCGGCATTCTTCGATTTTCAGGCTTCAAATATCGATATATATCGGTTATAAATTGACAAACGCCCCAGCATACCCGGCTCAGGGCCATCACAGAGGTCACCCATGAAAACCCTCAACTCCACGCCCCGTGCCGATGGTTTCCACATGCCCGCCGAGTGGGCCCCACAAACTCAGGTATGGATGGTCTGGCCGGAGCGCCCGGACAACTGGCGTCTGGGCGGCAAGCCGGCGCAGGCTGCCCACGTAACCCTGGCCAAGGCCATTGCCCGTTTCGAACCTGTTACCGTCGCGGTCTCCGCCGGCCAGTACGAGAACGCCCGGCGCCAGCTCGACCAGCCGAACATTCGTGTGGTTGAAATCAGCAACGACGATGCCTGGGTGCGTGACACCGGCCCTACCTTCGTCATCAACGACCATGGCGAAGTGCGTGGTGTAGATTGGGGCTTCAACGCCTGGGGCGGCTTCGATGGCGGCCTGTACGCACCCTGGAACCGCGACGAGGAACTGGCCGCCAAGGTGCTGGAAATGGAGCGCTGCCAGCGCTACCAGACCGAAGGCTTTGTGCTGGAAGGTGGTTCGATCCACGTAGACGGTGAAGGCACCGTGATCACCACTGAGGAATGCCTGCTCAACCGCAACCGCAACCCGCACCTGAGCCGCGAGCAAATCGAAGCGGTGCTGCGTGATCACTTGGCGGTCGACACCGTGGTATGGCTGCCCGATGGCCTGTACAACGACGAAACTGACGGTCACGTCGACAACTTCTGCTGTTACGTGCGCCCGGGTGAAGTGTTACTGGCCTGGACCGATGATTCCAACGACCCCAACTATGCGCGCTGCCACGCGGCCATGGATGTGCTGAAGAACACCCGCGACGCCAAGGGCCGCGAGTTCATCGTGCACAAGATGCCGATCCCGGGCCCGCTGTTCGCCACTGCCGAAGAGTGCGCCGGTGTCGACCAGGTCGCCGGCAGCCAGGAGCGTGACCCGTCGGTGCGCCTGGCGGGTTCGTACGTGAACTTCCTGATCGTCAACGGTGGCATCATTGCCCCAAGCTTCGACGACCCGGCAGATGCTGAAGCCAGAGCGATCCTGGCAAGGATCTTCCCCGACCATGAGGTGGTGATGATCCCGGGCCGCGAGCTGCTCTTGGGTGGCGGCAACATTCACTGCCTGACCCAACAGCAGCCGGCGCCGGTCAAGCGCTGAGCCCGTAATGAATGAGAGGCCCGTCATGTGACGGGCCTCTTTTTTGCGCGGGCGACGCCCGGAGGCCGAGCTGGCATACGTTTTGTATTGTTTTTCAAGCAGATAGCGAGATGGCACGGTCAGGCCGCGCCTCTGATCTGTAACAATACCTACGTAAATTAGCCGCTCACGGGCCAGGGAGTACGTGTGGACATGAACGCAGCAAGTGAGTCGGCTTTGCGCCCATCGGCAGTTGATCGCCAATCGCTCAGGCTTTTGGCGAAGCGGTTGAAACACCATGGAAGCATCAGGGTCAGGACGACCGACCCACGACGTCTGCTTGCCGGGCGATACCCCCAAGGGTTGATCAGCGAAGCAGAGATGCAGGCGCTGATGGCGGTGTGGCACTGATCTATTGCACCTGTACCTGCCTCTTCGCGGGCATGCTCGCGAAGAGGCAGGTACAGGCAACTTAAAATCAGAAACTGTAGCTACCCGTCACCACAAGGCTACGCGGATCGCCCACCTGGATCTGCGCCGCACTGGTCGCCGAGCTGTAGTAGGTCTTGTCAGCAATGTTGCTCAATGCCGCCCGCACATCCCAGTCATGGGTCCGATACCCCGCCAGTGCATCCCAACGGCCATACCCTGGTAATACCGTGGTGTTCTGGTTGTCCGCATAACGCTCGCCCACCAGTGTCAGCCCGGTTTCGGCGTACCACCCCAATTCTGGCTTCCAGGTCACGAACAGGCTGCCATTGCGCTTGGCCACGTCATTGATGCGGTTGCCTTCCTGGCCGTTATTGTCCTTGACGATGATCGCATCCTGCAGGCCAATGCCGCCGCGTACATACCAGTTGCCGACGATGTTGCCGGTGGCCGTCAGTTCGATGCCGCGCGAACGCTGCATGCCGCTGAGCAAGATGATGTTCAGGTCGTTCGGGTCGCGGGTGCGGCGGTTGTAAAGTTCCAGCTCGTAGATGGCCAGGGTGGTGGTCAGGCGCTGGTCCAACCAGTCGCTCTTTACGCCTATTTCTTTCTGCCGGGTCTCTTCCGGGTCGGTTTTATTGGTGTTGCCCTGTGCCCCTGGGGTGATGCCGATCAAGCCGCCACCCACCGGTGAGAAAGTCTTGCTCCACGAGGCGTAGAACGAATGGTCGCGCCATGGCGTGTAGACCACGCCCAGGCGTGGGCTGGTGCTGTTGCTGTCCTGCGGTTCGCGCAAGCCATCCTTGTTGGTGGTTTCCACTTCGAACTGGTCAAAGCGCACGCCGGCGAGAACCTGCCACTGATCGTTCAGGCGAATCTGGTCCTGCAGATAAACCCCGCGGCTGTCGACCACGGTGTGGTTGTTGCTCGATACCGCCAACGTACCATTGTGCGGCTGGCTGGGTTTGCCCAGGCCTGGCAGGCTCTGGCTGCCGGCGCTGTATAGCAGCGGATCGCGCCGCTGGTTGCCGAACTCCAGGCCCAGCAGCAGCTTGTGTTCAAGGCCCAAGGTGTCGAAGTCGCCCTCGGCCTCCAGGTTGTTGAACAGGTTGCGGGTGTTCAGGTCCTGCTGCCAGCGTTGGCGGGTCAAGGTATTGGTGCCGGCGTTGTAGCCCGTGACATAGGTGTTGTCGAACTCGCTGTCGAGTTTGAACAGGCCCAGGGTGTGGCGCAGCTGCCAGGTTTCGTTCAGCTGGTAGTTCAGGCGCGAGCGCAGCGACTGGGCGCGGTCGTCAATGTAGTCACGATGGTCGCCGTAGGTGGCGCTGCGGCTGACGTCTGCCGGGCGGCCGTTGACACTCGGGATGCCGCGGTCTGGTGTGCGGTTGTAGCGGCTGTATTCATACTGCACCAGCCAGTTCAGGTCGGGGGTGATCTGCCAGCTGATCGACGGGGCGAACAGTTGGCGGCTGCCGTCGATACCATCGCGAAAGCTGTTGTTGTCCTGGTTGCCCATGTTCAGGCGCAGGCTGACCGTGTCGCTGGGGTCGGCGCTCAGGTCGGCATACAGGCTGCGCAGGTCTTCGCTGCCGGCCTGCGCTTCGATGGTCGAGCGGCGACCCGGCTCCGGTGCCTTGCTGACCCTGTTGACGATGCCGCCCTGGCTACCACGGCCATACAGTACCGCAGCAGGCCCCTTCAGCACTTCGACCCGCTCGATGTTGTGCAGGTCGCGGATGTACTGGCTGTCGTCGCGGATACCGTCCAGGTAGAAGTCGTTGCTGGCCTCGAAGCCGCGGATGCGTACGCTGTCAAAACGGGTGTCGGCGCCGCTGCTGACGTTGGGGATACCCTCCAGCGCCTTGCCCAGCGTGTTGCTGCCGTAATCCAGCACATTGGCGGTTTTCACCGTATCGATGGCCTGCGGCACATAACGCACGGGCGTCGAGGTGCGGGTTGCGGTGCTCACCTCCTTGACCCGCGGGTTGTCCTTCTCGCGTTCGCTGTCGGCGGTAACCGACGACTCCGGCAGTGTGGTGGTGGCGGCACTGGCCAGGCTGGCGCTGAAAAGCAGCGACAGGCCAAGCGTCAGGGGTGAAAGACGGCAGGGTACAAGCATGGGCACATTCAAACCGGACAGTTGAAAATTAGGTGCGAATGGTAATGCTTGCTATTTACTCTTGCTTGGGTATTTGTAAAGGCTTGTCTTTACATATGTGTCCGTTTGTAACGGCCTCTGCGGCCACGCTCTGCCTGCTCCCAGGAAATTGTCCGTTCGATCAAATGGCAAATTCCTACACAAGATAATTTGTCCGCTGATAGCGCAAACCTGCATGTAAATGCACCGGACAGGCCGTTAATTTCGGTTATATCAACCTGCATTTCACGACTTTTTGACATTTGTAATCGCACACGGCTAGGATTCGGCCAACGCCTGCTGGCCATGGTATTGGCCAAGCTGCTGCCAAGGGCCGCCGTGAAATTACCGGTCGGCCCACCCGGCTGGATCCGCATAGCGTCGAACCTACGAAGGGGCGTTGGTTCCTGGCGTCATATTGCAGCGCGTTTTTGATTAAGAAATAAGGAAAACAACATGTTGAAAACCAGGATCAGCCTGGTCGCCCTGGCGATGATCGCCGCGACCCAGGCTCAGGCCAATGACCAGGCTGACAGCAAGGGCTTCATCGAGGACAGTCACGCCAACGTCCTTCTGCGCAACGCCTACATCAACCGTGACAAGAAGCATGGCACCGACGACCAGATCGAATGGGGCCAGGCGTTCATCGCCAACTTCTCCTCCGGTTTCACCCAAGGCACCGTTGGCGTCGGTGTTGACGCATTCGGCCTGTACGCCGTGCGCCTGGATGGCGGCAAAGGCCACAACGGTGGTGGCGGCGTCGACTTCTTCAAACCGCACGAAACCACCAATGCCGAAGGCAACGCCAGCTCGCCGCACAACCTGGCGCGTGGTGGTGCTGCTGTGAAATTCCGCATTTCCAACACCGTGCTGAAGTACGGTGACCAGATGCCAGCACTGCCAGTGCTGCAGTACGACGATGCACGTCTGCTGCCAGAAAGCTTCACCGGCACCCTGATCACCTCCAAAGAGATCCAGGGCCTGGAACTGAACGCCGGCCGCTTCACCCAGGAAGCGCGCAAGAGCGCCGAGCGCCGTGATGGTGGTGGCCTGAAGTCGATCAACGTCTTAGGTGGCAGCTACAAGTTCACCGACAACTTCACCGCTTCGCTGTACACCGCCGACAACGAAGATGTGATGAAGAAGCACTACCTGGGCTTGAACTACGTCTTCCCGATCGCCAGCGACCAGTCCCTGACCCTGGACTTCAACGGCTACAAGTCGGACATCAACAACAAGTACGTAAAAGCCGCAGGCCTGAACGGCGACTCCAACACCATCTGGAGCCTTGCAGCCACCTACGCGTACGGTGCGCACTCGTTCACCCTCGCTCACCAGCGCAGCACCGGCAGCACGGGCTACAACTACGGCTTCTACCAGAACGCCGGCGGCGTGGGTGACGGTGGTTCCACCATCTACCTGGCCAACTCGTACTGGTCCGACTTCAACGCCGAAGACGAGCGCTCCTGGCAGCTGGGCTACGGCCTGGACTTCGGTGCCTACGGCATTCCGGGCCTGACCTACAAGCTGGCTTACGTGGTGGGTGACAACATCAACACCCGCAACGTCGCCAACCCGCAAGGCTTCGGCGAAGGTAAAGAGCGCGAAATCTTCAACCAGATCCGTTACGTGGTGCAGGACGGCCCGGCTAAGGACCTGTCGATCAAGCTGCGTAGCTCGTTCTTGCGTACCAACAACGCTGTGCAGCAGAACGGTTACAACGACGACGGCAACGAAGTCCGCGTATTCGTCGAGTACCCGATCAGCATCTTCTGATCCGCAGTTCTTTGCATGAAAGCTGGGGCCGCGCTGCGGCCCTTCGCGGGCTTGCCCGCTCCCGCAGGTAAAGCGCCGCCTTCGATGGCGCTGCAAATTGTGGGAGCGGGCACGCCCGCGAAGGGCTGCAGGGCAGCCCCAGTCATGTTTGTCATGCAGGTTCAGTCTCTTCGTGGCGCAGTCTTGATGCCACAGTTCGTGTTGCAGTGTCCCCCGTCTCCGGCGCAAAACTGTCGCTACGCGCCATCCGCCACATCCGCGCATAAAACTCGCTTTCGATCGAGCCACTGAGTAATTCGCCCGGCTTGAGGAATGTGTGCAAGTCCGAAAACAACCCGATTTCGCTGGGGCTGATGCGCCGTGCCAGGTGCTTGGGCTTGAGCTCCGAAGGGTGCTCCAGGCCTGCGGCAGCCAACATCTCGGCCAGTGCGTGCAGTGTGTTGCGGTGGAAGCTGGCCACCCGCTCGGCCTTGTCTGGCACCACCAGGGCGCGCTGGCGCAGAGGGTCTTGGGTCGCCACGCCGGTCGGGCACTTGTTGGTGTGGCAGCTCTGCGACTGAATGCAGCCAATGGCAAACATGAAACCGCGTGCCGAGTTGACCCAGTCAGCGCCGATGGCCAATACGCTGGCAATGTCGAAGGCGCTGACGATCTTGCCCGCCGCACCAATGCGGATGCTGGAGCGCAGGTTCAGGCCGACCAACGTGTTGTGCACGAACATCAGGCCTTCGCGCATTGGCACGCCCATGTTGTCGCTGAACTCGCGAGGTGCCGCGCCGGTGCCGCCTTCCTTGCCATCGACAACGATGAAGTCAGGGGTGATGCCGGTGGCGAGCATGGCCTTGGCAATGCCCATGAATTCCCAAGGGTGGCCCAGGCAGAACTTGAAGCCCACGGGCTTGCCGCCCGAAAGCTCGCGCAGGCCGGCTACGAACTGCAGCAGCTCGACCGGTGTGCGGAAGGCGCTGTGCGCCGCCGGCGAGATGCAGTCCTCGCCTACACGTACGCCACGGGTCTCGGCAATTTCGGGGCTGACCTTGTGCCCCGGTAAAATGCCGCCGTGGCCAGGCTTGGCGCCCTGGCTGAGCTTGATCTCGATCATCTTCACCTGTGCCGAGCGGGCCTGTTCGGCGAAGCGCTGTGGATCGAAACGACCGTCCTCGGTGCGGCAGCCGAAGTAGCCGCTGCCAATTTCCCAGATCAGGTCGCCGCCGTGTTCACGGTGGTATGGGCTGATACTGCCCTCGCCAGTGTCATGGGCAAACCGGCCCATGCGCGCGCCGCGGTTGAGCGCGGCGATGGCGTTGGCGCTGAGGGCGCCGAAACTCATCGCCGAGATGTTGAAGATCGAGGCCGAGTAGGGCATTCGGCATTGCGGCCCGCCGATGGCAATGCGGAACGACGCAGGGTCGGGCGTGGCCACCGGTAGCATGGAATGGCTGATGAATTCGAAACCAGGTTTGTAGGCGTCGTTGAGCGTGCCGAACGCTTTCTCGGCGCTTTCGTTCTTGGCGCGGGCATAGACCAGCGAGCGTTGCGAGCGGGAGAACGGCAGCTTGTCGTCGTCACCTTCGATCAGGTACTGGCGGATTTCCGGGCGGATGGTTTCGATCAGGTAACGGATATTGCCCAGGATCGGGTAGTTGCGTCGCACCGCATGGTGGCTTTGGCGCAGGTCATTCAGACCGACCAGGCTGAGCAGCGCGGTGATCAGCGTTACCGGCCACAGCCAGGCATGTTGGGCCAGCAGGGGCAGGCTGGCGAAAGTGAAGACAAGGCAGAGTACGAGGCAGGCGTAGCGGCTGGGAAGAGAGTGTTTCATGGGTCCATCGCAGGCAGGATGACCGGGCCTAGGATAGGCAAACGCAGGGGACGGAAAACCTGGGTAATCGGTAAAAGACTGTTACCTGATTGCGAATTCCCAGGTCTGCGCAGTCCTATGGTGTGGGGCTGCTCCCACAGACGATCGCGTTAGCCAGGCAGCAGTATGCTGACCCGCAATCCACCGCTCTCACGGTTCGACAATATCAGCTCACCCCCATGGCTGGCGGCGATCCGCTGGGCAATGCTCAGCCCCAGCCCATATCCGCCGGATGCCTGGTTACGCGATCCCTCACCGCGCACGAACGGGTCGGTGATGGTCGGCAGCAGCGCTGGCGAAATGCCTGGTCCATGGTCGTCGATGTGGATGAACACTCCTGTGGTGGTCCGCTCCAGCGTGACAGAAACATCCTTGGCATAACGCAACGCATTGACCAACAAGTTCTGCAGGCAGCGCTGCAGCAGCAGGGCATCCCCCCGCAGGCTGTTCACCCGGCCGTGCACCGGCAGTGGTTCCTGGTCAGTCGCCAGGTCCGCACACTGGCGCGCAACCAATCGGTCCAGGTCCACCTGCTGCAAATTCTGCTGCTCTCCGGCACGCAGGTAATCCAGAACCTGACCGATCATATTGTCCATCTGCGTGATGTTCTGCTGCAGGCGCTGGCGGTGTTCGTCATCGGGTAAGCGCTCCAGTCGCAGGCGCATGCGGGTCAGTGGGGTGCGCAGGTCATGAGACACGGCGGCCAGGAAGTAGGCCTTGTCGTTGACCATGGCAATCAGCCGCTGCTGCATCGCGTTGAACGCCTGCGCCGCCTGGCGCACTTCCTCCGGGCCATCCAGCGCCAGGGGAGGCTGCTCGAGGTTGCTGCCCAGGCCGCGTGCGGCATCGGCCAGGCGCCGCAACGGGCGCAGGCACAGGCGCACGGCAACCAGGCATACTAGCAACACCGCGACGATGCGCAGCGCATACACCCGCAGCAGGTAATCGCTGATCAGCACCCAGGCCGACTCGCCGCTCCAGCCCTGCAGTTCCTGGCCCGCAACGGTCAGCCAGTGGCCATCGGCCAGCGGCACCGCGAACTGGATATGCGCCTGGGCCGTGCGCAGGCCGAACAGGCTGCGCCAGACGATCGGCTGGCCCAGTTCGTCGGTGAGTTGCACGTTCATCAGGCGCACGTCCTGGGCATGCCCCAGCTCGTACTTCAGGGCCTGCTGCAACAACAGCTCGACCCGCCTGTGCCCGCGGCGCTCGTCATGCTCTTGCGCAGGCGGGCTTTCGACGCAGTGAAGCTGGTAGTGGGCTGGCGCCTGCAGCGTACCGCCGTGGCAGTCGGCCTGGGTAATCAGGGGTGCGCTGCGTGCAGCAACCAGTCGCACGGGCACCTCTAGCGCCTGGGCGAAACGCACATCGAACCAGATGCTGCTCGACATCAACTGAATCACCAGCGTGCCACTGACCATGATCAGCAGCAGCTGACCAAACAAGGTGCGAGGCCATAGCCGGTGAAACCAGCGCATGTCAGGCACCGGCCGCGAGGGGGGCGAGACTCAGCAGGTAGCCTTCGTTGCGGATGGTCAGGATTTGCGCGGTCCCCGCCGGCGCCCGGCGCAGCTGCTGGCGCAGGCGGCTGACACACATGTCCACCGAACGGTCGTCGGGCAGGTGGTCGCGGCCGAACGCGCTGCGGGTCAGTTGGTCACGGGAGACCACTCGGTTGTTGGCTTCCAGCAGTTCGCGCAGCACGCGGTAGTCGGAGCGCGGCAGGGTCAGGGTCTCGCCATCCGGGCGGGTGAGCAGGCGCTTGACGTGTTCCAGGCGAAAGCCTGCGAACAGCTGGGCGTCCACCACGGGTTCTTCGGCAGAGGTGCCCAGGCGTTGCGGACGACGCAGTACGGCTTTGATCCGGGCGATCAGTTCGCGTGGTTCGAAGGGCTTGGCCAGATAGTCGTCGGCGCCTACTTCCAGGCCGATGATGCGGTCCAGTGTGCTGCCCTTGGCTGACAGCATGATCACTGCCAACCCTGGTGTGGCCTGCAACTGCCTGCACAGGCTAAGGCCGTCCTCACCCGGCAGCATCAGGTCGAGCACCACCAGCTCCACTTTGTGCCGGGCCAGCTGGTCGCGCATCTGTTGACCGTCGGCTGCCGCCAGCACGTTGTAGCCGGCATCGGTCAGGTAATCACAAAGAAGTTCGCGGATCTCGTCGTCATCATCGACAACCAGCAGGGTCGTGCTCATGCAGAAAAACACCTGTTCGGTGAGGGCCGGTGGCGCTCGTTACGTTCAATTACATCCCCGTACATGTCGGGTCTGGAGCCCGGAGGGCTGATCCCTAGAATCCTAACAAAAAATCATCTGCAAATACGAAGCCTTCCCAAATGAATCCCCAAAGCATCACGCCAGTGTTCATCCCCTTCAGTCAAAGTGGCAATTGCCTCAAGCCGCTGGCCTTCTGCGTCGCCGTCGCCATCAGCGGTGGTGCAGTGGCTGCCGACGGCAAACCCCTTGAACTCGACGCCACACAGATCGAAGACAGCGCATTACAGCCTGCCGACGAGGCCGGCCAGTTGGGCTATACGGTCGAGAGCACCCGCAGCTCCACTGGCCTGGCACTGACACCACGGCAGACGCCGCAATCGGTTACCACCATCACCCGCCAGCAGATGGATGACCGCGACATCCACACCATCGAGCAGGCATTGGAAACCGCCCCAGGCGTAACGGCCAACAAGTCCGAGGTGGGTGGGCGCACCGACTACCGCGCGCGTGGATACTCGATCAGCAACTGGAAGGTTGATGGCCTGCAGACCCAGGGCGGCTCCGATTTCAGTGGCAGCGGCAATGCGCTGAACATGGACCTGTACGAACGCATCGACATCGTGCGCGGCGCCAACGGCCTGCTGGGCGGCACCGGCGACCCCTCGGCCACCGTCAACCTGATCCGCAAGGCACCCACCAAAACCTTCGGCGGTAGTGCCTATGCCACTTATGGCAGCTGGGACAAGCGTCGTCTGGGTGCTGACTTGAACCTGCCGCTGTCCGAAGATGGCCGCCTGCGTTCGCGCTTCGTGATGACCCAGCAGGATGCCAACTCCTTCCGCGACAACCAGTCCGAACGTTCCCGCGCCGCGTTGGCCAATTTCGAGTTCGACCTGGACGACGCCACTACCTTGGGCGCCGGTTACCAGTATGAATACAACAAGGTCGTGGGTGGCGGCTGGGGCGCGAACATCCCGATCTGGTACCGCGACGGCAGCAAGACCGACTTGCCGCGCAGCACCAACGTGGTGCCCAGCTGGAGCTTTGGCGAGTACACCACCCGCACTGCGTTCGGTTCGCTCGAGCACCGCTTCGACAACGACTGGACCCTGGACCTGAAAGCCGCCCAAGCCACCACCGAAGCCCTGAACCATCGCGGCCTTGCCAAGGTGAACTCAGCTGGGCGCGGCAGCTACGGTGGCTATTGGGACCAGGACGGCAGCGGCGCCGTGCTGAACGGTTTGCACAGCTCCAGCGACACCACCCAGCAGTCGGCGCAGATCGACCTGTCCGGCCCGTTCCAGCTGTTTGGCCGCACCCACCAGGCCATGGTCGGCTACAACGACAGCCGCACCGTCGGCTGGTCGCCTCAGTACACCTGCACCATGGTCGGCGACGGCATGACCAGCGCGCCTGCACTGGGTTGCCAGTTCCGCGCCAACAACGGCTTCCCGGTCACCGACTGGCACAATGGCGTGGATGACGACTACGACCTCATCGCCTCGCGCACCGGCCTTCACAGCAAGACCACCACTCGCCTGCAGGGCATGTACGCCGCCACCCGCCTGAGCATCACCGACCCGTTGTCGGTGATCGTTGGCGTGCGCACCAGCAACTATTCCTCGGTCACCCGCAGCGTGGCCGGCGAGCGCAGCAGCCAGGAAGAAAACGGCATCGTCACCCCCTACCTGGGCGCGGTGTATGACCTCAATGACAACTACTCGGTATACGCCAGCTACACCGACATCTTCACCCCGCAAACCTCTGAAACCAGCAGTGGCAGCAAGGTCGAGCCGATTCGTGGGCAAAGCTACGAGACAGGTATCAAGGGTGAGTGGTTCGATGGCCGCCTGAACGCCTCGGCGGCCTACTTCCGCACCAAGCAGGAAAACAAGGCCGTGTTGGACGGCGACCTGACCACCCCGACTGGCGGCAGCGCCTACAAGGCCGGCTCCGGGCAGGAAACCGACGGTATCGACCTGGAAGTCGCAGGCGCCCTGACCCCCAACTGGAACGTCTACGCCGGTTACACCTACCTGCACTTCCGCCGCGTCGACAGCGACGGCCGCAGCGACCCGTCGCACCTGTTCAAGGCCTCCACCACCTACCGCTTGAGCGGCCCGCTCGACCGCCTGACCCTGGGCGCCGGCGTGACTGCGCAGACCAACATCCGCGCCATCTCCAGCCCGGCTGGCCAGCCCACGAACGGTGTGAGCAATGGTGCCACTGACGTGAACTGGTCCGGTTATGCCATCTGGAATGCCATGGCCAAGTACCAGCTGACCGACAACACCAGTGTCAGCCTCAACGCCAACAACCTGTTCGACAAGCACTACTACAGCCAGTACGGGTTCTATGCCGGGGCCATCTACGGCGACCCGCGTAACCTGTCGTTGACGGTAAGCACCGCGTTCTGATCAAGCCCTTCCACAAGGCCTGGCGCTGTACCTGTGGGAGCGGGTTCACCCGCGAACACCGGCGCAGCCGGTGCCTGCAACCGCAGCGCCGGCTCCTACAGAACCAGCGCTCGCTCCAAGGCCTGCGCTGGGCCGCCAAGCGGCGCTTTCTCACCTGTGCTCTGGCGCTTGCTGGCTCAACTGGCATCTCCAATCGGCCCTCGAAGCTATCCCAATCTTCGCCAAACAGCTCGACCTGGTGCATGGTCCGATCTGCGTAAGCGCGAAGCTTTCGAGCGAGGCCTTCGCAGCCCGCCCCTAAGCCAGCAGTCTCTCGCAGCTTGTTGCGTCCGCCGCCGCATCCAGCTCAGCCCCAGCCAAATGCTTTGCATAGTGTTCCATCAGCTCTGACTGCCAAGAAGCGACCTCATCCAATATGCCTGCCGCCTCATCTTCCGTCAGTGCAAAATGCTTATGCTGGCTAAGCAAGTTAGCTCGACTTAGAAGGGGACCGTTGATCCCAACATCCATTGACAGTCCCTGTGCAGGCCCCTCTCCCAGTACGGGAAGAACGTCATACATTGGCGAGAGGCGCCAAGCCCCTTCCTGCCAAATCACGGCGTGGTTACGAGGGTGATCGTCACTGTTCCCCACGAGAGCGTTATAGGCCATTCGCCTGTAGAGCTCCTGCCTATCAGCATCTGGCGCGCCTCTGCGGTACAGCTCATCGGCGAGCGCCGCGTAGATCCACCCTTTGTTGCGCTGCGCATGCCATTCGGCATCGAGAAGAGTTAAGCCACTCATCATCGGGATGCGCCGAAACCTTGCATCATTCTCTGACCATTTTCGGTCAAATCGCTCTACTAGCAGCGTGTTGCCTTTTTCACTTTGATGGAGTGCTGTCCGGGCGACATTCATTCCCTTGGTAGCCGCAAAAGTCATGCAGGCATACTCAAATTTCGGTAGGTCGTAGTGGTCAAATTTATCGCGTGGCTTCGCCAGAATCAGCTTGTGATCAAAACGGTACGTACGCTTGGGCCTGGCACCACCCACTGCTGAGCGCTGATCCCGTATTCTCAATGCCTCCAGCTGCTCTGCGCTCAGCTGGCTGTCATAGATCGCAGCACAAACCTCTATGAAGTGATCGAGCCCTTTGGCTTCAAGCATTTTCACCGGCCTTTCGCCTATGCCCGGCCGCGGTGTGCGAACTTCGCCAGCCATGATATTTCCGGCGCGATCTTCGTTGGGAGACAGCAGCAGGAGCTGGATCGGAGTGAGTTCTCCCTTTAGGGTGCGGCGCAGCAGTCGTTCCCCCCAGCCATCTGGCATCGCATCATCAATGAACCCAGGAACGCCGCCATTCTTATGTACCGGAAAGGGTCGAGCGGAGAGCGGATATCGTATCGGGTCGGGCACCCAACGCTTGGCATCCACGATCTCCGGCGCATAGACGAAGGTTCCCGTGCGACCAGCAAGGGTCAGCCTACCCAACGTCACAGTCTCACCTGTTTCCGGACACTCCATGTAGATGTAAGCGCGTGACATCAGAAGTCCTCCGCGTTGCAGCGCGGCAGCTTTACGCGCTTGGTCGTGTTGGTTTCTAAAGAGTTGAGATCAAGCGCAGGGTCATCGATCAACGCCTGGAAAACCCGGTCAGAGATTCCAACAGTGAACAGCGCGAGCATGAAATCTCGCAACGAAACACCGTCAGCCTTACCCCTCTCGAGGTGACGAACAGTGCGGAGAGAAATTCCAGCCAGGTCCGCAAGGTCTGCCTGACGCATTCTCATGCGCAGACGCGCCTCCTTCATCAGAAGGCCTATTCGGTGCAGCACTGAGGTGCTCTGAACAGGGAAAAAGTCTTTCATAAAGTGGCACCAAGCGACATTTTATAGAGGATAAGGTACCACTCAATACACACTAATAAAACGTATCAGAAAATTAAGGTCTCGTTTTATGGCACCTTATATTCGATAAGATATCATCAAAAGATATTTTATAAAGGGGATGAGCTTGCAGGGCCTAGAGTGGAGTGGGGGCTGTGGGGGTTAAAACAAAAAAGGCCAACTTTCGGTGAGCCTTTTACTCCGTCCCCCCCGCTGCTTGCACTGCTTAATTGCGAGTGATTATCATATTCCGCTCACAAGAACGCAGACAGGCCACTCGCCTATGGGACCCCCAAGCTCCTTCGACCTGGATGTCGAGCGCCTCTACACGCAGCACCGCAGCTGGTTGAAGCGCTGGCTGATGAAGCGTCTGGGGGAGGCTGCTGATGCTGATGATCTGGCCCAGGACACGTTCGTGCGTATCATGCGCGCGCGACGCCCGCTCAACGATGTGCAGCGCCCCTTGGCGTACCTGGCCACCATCGCCAACAGCCTGTTGATCAACCGTTGGCGGCGCCTGGCGGTGGAGCGTGCCTATACCGAGGCATTGGCGGCGCAACCGGAGCAATACGAGATCTCCGCCGAAGAGCGACACTTGCTGATCGAAACCCTCACACAGCTCGATGAGCTGCTGCACGGGCTGTCGCCGCGAGTGCGGGAGATTTTTCTGCTGTCGCAGCTCGATGGGCTGACCTACAAGCAGATCGCCGCGCAGCTGGCGCTGAGTGTCGACCAGGTTCAGAGGGCCATGCTCAAGGCCTTCGATCGCTGCTATGCCAGTCAGTTCGAGTGACCGCCATGTCCCAGGCCCAGCCGATTTCCGCCAGCGTGCGCCAGCAGGCCATCGCCTGGTATTCGTTGACCCAGTCCGGCGATATCACCGCCGAGCAAATCCGGGAGCTTGAACGCTGGCGTCAGGCCGACAGCGAGCACGAACTTGCGTGGCAGCGCATGGTGGGTTTGCCGGCGCTGCTGCGCAACAACGCTGGCGTGCTAGGCGACCCGGTCGCCCGGTCTGCGCTACAGCAGGCCCGCTATGTCAGCGGTGACCGTCGCCAGGTATTGAAAATGTTGATGGGTGCCAGCTTGCTGGGGGCCATCGCCTGGCAGAACAGAGAAAGCCAATGGCTGCAGGGCGGTTTGGCAGACCTCAGCACCGAGACCGGAGAGCGCCGCCGTCAGGTGTTGGACGATGGCACCGAACTGTGGCTGAACACCGCCACGGCGGTGGACATCGATTTCAATGCCAACGAGCGGCGCATTTTGTTGCGGTATGGCGAAATCAACGTGCTCACCGGGCACGACCCCTTCGGCCGACCGCTGCTGGTGCAAACCGACGATGCGCTGATGCGGCCGCTCGGCACCCGCTTCACAGTACGTTGCGGGGATGGTTGTCCGGGTACGCTGCTGTCGGTCAGCAGCGGGCGCGTGGCTGCCACGCTGCGACATGGCCGGGGTCAGCGCGTCATCGACAGCGGCCAGCGCGCAAGGCTCGATAGCGAGGGGATCGTCGTCAGTCAACCGGCGGTGCAGGACGATGCCTGGATCGACGGCTTCGTGATTGCCCAGGCCACACGCCTGGACGAACTGATCGACCAGCTCGGCCGCTACCGCCCGGGCATCTTGCGTTGCGACCCGCGTGTGGCCGGCTTGCGGGTGACGGGGTCCTACCCGCTGGATGACAACGAACGCATCCTCGCACTGCTGGAAAGTAGCCTGCCAGTGAGCATTCAACGGCGAACCCGCTACTGGGTGACGGTGGTACCGAGAGCTGGCGCCTGAAAAATATTTTCACCCTCTGCGCAGTTTTTTCGTTCTCGATTGGCTTCAGGGCATACCCCGCCAATACCGCGGTTCCTCTGACCCTTTCGGACGTTCCACATGACGCATCGAATCACCCCGCTGGCCCGCGCCATCCACCTGGCCTTCGCCACTGGCCTGACCCTGTGCAGCCTGTCTGGTACCAATGCCGCACTGGCCCAGCCGGCGGCCAGTAGCATCATTCGTTTCGACATTGATGCGGCCCCGCTCGACCTGGCACTCAGCCAGTTTGGTCGCCAGGCTGGTATCCCTTTATCGATCGATGCCAGCCTAACGGCCGGCAAGACCAGTCCTGGGGTCAAGGGCAGTTTCAACGTGGAGCAGGGCTTTGCCAGGTTACTGGCTGGCACCGGTCTGAACGTGTTCAGGACCGACAGCGGCAACTACCTGCTGATGCAGGCCGCTGAGCCGAGCGGGGCGTTGGAGCTGGGGGTGACGTCGATCAATTCGCGGTCATTAGGTGCAACCACAGAAGGGACAGGCTCGTACACCACAGGGCTAAGCAGCACCGCTACCAAGATGAACCTGTCGATACGTGAAACGCCGCAGTCGGTGAGCGTGATCACTCGCCAGCGCATGGATGACCAGGGGCTCAATGACATTACCGAAGTGCTGCAGCAGACGCCTGGGCTGTCGGTGCAGAGCCTGGGGAGCGAACGCTTCAACATCTATTCACGTGGGTACTCGGTAGATAATTACCAATTCGATGGCATTCCGACGACGCTGGATATCGCAACGCAAATGTCGGCGCAAAGCCTTGCGGACATGGCCATCTACGACCGTGTCGAAGTGCTGCGCGGTGCGACTGGCCTGATGACCGGCGCGGGAGACCCTTCGGCCACCATCAATCTGGTGCGCAAACGCCCTACTGATCAATTCAAAGGCCACATCACCGCTGGAGTGGGCTCTTGGGACAAGTATCGCACCGAAGTCGACCTGTCCGGCCCGCTGACCCCAGCCGGTAACGTGCGTGGCCGCATGGTCGCGGCGTACCAGCAGAACAACAGTTTCGTTGACCACTATTCACAAGAAAAGCAGATTTTCTATGGTGTCCTCGAAGCCGACCTGACCGATACCACCCTGCTTACCGTCGGCGCCGACTACCAGAAGAATAACCCGCAAGGCTCGTCATCCGTGGCCTTCCCACTGTTCTACAGCAATGGCAAACAGACCGATTTCTCTCGCTCGACCAACAGTGCCGCACGCTGGAGCCACAACCCGCAAGATGCCCTCAACACTTTCGCAAGCATCGAGCAGAAGCTGGCTCATGACTGGAGCTTGAAGGCTTCCGTGAACCGCATGTACATCAAGCGTGACGACTACAAGCTGGCCACCGCCAGCTGGGGCTTCCCTGACGAGAACACGGGCGCTGGCGTGCGTCTGTACGGTGGCGCGGGCAGCACCTGGCAGAAACAGACCGGCGTAGACCTGCAGGCACAAGGCCCCTTCCAGCTCTTCGGCCGCCAGCACGAGCTGATCGTTGGCTACAACTATTCGCGTTACGAGAATCGCCATACGCCCACCCGTGGTACCGGGATCGAAGGGACCTTCGTCAATTTCTACGAATGGGACAACTACACCAACCAACCTGTCATGGGTGGCGGCAAGCTCTACGATGGCGACACCGTCATTCACCAGAGTGGCACCTACATTGCCACTCGGCTGCGCCCGACCGACAACTTGTCGGTGATCCTCGGTGCGCGCGTCAACAAGTATAACTACGACTACGACCTGACCTACCCGGCGACGCCACGCAGCAATCGCACGACGGATTACAAGGAAAACGGCGTGGTGACACCCTATGCAGGCGTGGTTTACGACCTCAACGACGTGCACTCGGTTTATGCCAGTTGGACCAGCATTTTCAAACCACAGAGCGTGCGTGACGCCGATGGCTCGACCCTTGAACCGCGTGAAGGTGACAACTACGAGATAGGTTTGAAGAGCGAATTCTTTGGTGGCCTGTTGAACACCAGTATCGCGGCGTACGAGATCAAGCAAGACAACCTTGCTGTACTCGACGAAGGCAAGACCGTCAACAACGATGGCTCTACCGCCGCCTATAAGGCAGTAAGCGGGGCGACTACCCGTGGCTTTGAAGTCGAAGCCAATGGCGAGCTGATGCCTGGCTGGAATGTTTCCGCCAGCTACAACCATGGCATCACCAAGGATCGCGACGGCGAGCGCTTGAACACCGAAGCCCCTGCCAACATGGTGAAGCTGTGGAGCACCTACCGGCTGCCGGGCGATTTCGATCGGCTGACCGTTGGCGGTGGCGCGAACTGGCAAAGCGGCACCCACATAACCGTTACGCCGAGCACGGCGATGGGCACGGTCAAGGCCAAGCAATCGCAATTTACCGTGGTCAACCTCATGGCCCGCTATCAGCTCACCGACCAGCTTTCCACCACGCTCAACGTGAACAACCTGTTTGACAAGAAGTACATCAGTGCGTTGGACACCACGTTCTACAGCGGGTACTACGGTGAACCGCGCAATGTGATGTTGAACACGCGATACGACTTCTGAAATTAGCCACCGGGCATTGGCTTTGGGTCGAGAGCGCTCACTGGCGAATGGCGGGTATCGACCGAGGCTTTGTGAAAACCCTCCGAGCAATCGAGCTGTTCAAAACATCCTAAATCGCGCGTCTACGCGAATGCTGGGTTAGTTGAGCAGCCAAGCTCTTCGGCATCACATAGGTAGTGAACGTACGAACTGTCGGATGCGGATCCTACTCGGCTTGAACCACTCCGGTTGCGGTGTGGCTTTCCCGGCTCCAGGCCAAATTTTGCTGCCCCGGCAGCATTAGAAACAGCAGTCAACGCTTGTGGACAATGGTCTCAAGAAATGCATTTTCAGGTGATTAGCGCCTGTGGATAAAACGTATTCCTACGTGGAGTCATCGGGTTTCCACAGACCCCGTTGTCCCAGCTGATCGTGGCCCAGAAGTTGTTCATCTAGTTTGGGCCCTTAACCGCGTGGCTGCGCGAAAGAGCTTCATGCTGTTCTGTGGATAACTCCAACCGGACGCTCGACCAGGCTGCCGAAGCGCTGGGAGTCAGCCCCCGTAGCATCAGCCGCTACAGCAGTGGTCGTGAAGCGGTACCACGCACATTGGCGCTGGCTTGCCTAGGTTGGGAGAGTTTGGAGCAGAAAGCCGCCTGACAGGGCTTTTTGAGCCATCTCGGAGGGCTTGAGCTTTCGCTATTCTGGCCTGAGATTTCCGGGGCCGCTTTGCGGCCCTCCGCGACATAAGGCCGCTCCTACAGACGACGCGGCGTGCTTTTGAATCTTTTACTATGCGCGACGGTGCAGCCTGGAAGAGCGCTATGGGATTGTTGAGGCAGCTCTACGGCCGAGTCGCCGCGGCGGTTGCCCCGTAGCGTGAGCAAGCTGAGTGCACAGCGTCTTGCGCAAGGCTGGGGGAGTCCGCCATTTGAGTCATACCTCCTAGCCGAAAACAAAAAAGGCCCACCTTTCGGTGAGCCTTTTTTGATACTGCGTATGGTGCGGCACGAGGAGTCGAACTGGCGCGCTAACTTATTAAAAAATATAGCTTTTCTAAAAAGATTTGTTTCTTCATACCCCTAAAAATACCCTAGTCAGAGGGGTGGTATTTGTTGATTGAGTGTTCAAGTAACGAACCTTTGCTGGGGCAAAACAACCGTAAAAACATGAGCAACCTACCGTAAAGATAGGTGCGCAGCTTGAATGCAGAAAAGTGGTTGTGATATCAATTCCATTTTGCCACTATCTCTGAATGCAGATGGCACTGCAAAAAATAGGGTAATACCAAGGGAAGTGAAGGCCGTGACCGATAATTCGAGCGCAGTTTCTGCATCAAGTAAGGCGCCTGAGGCGAGTGCGCCTAAATATAGCGTTTTACCTGCTATCCATGACGCAGCACAACAAGCCCGGAACTTAAGGCAAGTAATGCAAGACGATAAACAGCGAATAGGCTGTTTTGTCGGCGCAGGCTGTCCCTTGGGTGTTTACGACGCTAATGGTATAAAAAGTATTGTATTGATTCCTGCCGTTGTAGAGTTGACAGCTCGTATTGCAATAGGGCTTAAAGCAAGCGACGAAAACGCGGGCGGTGCTACGAAGTATAAGGAATATTGGGATTTCTTATGTGCTGAATGCCAGGCAGACGATGAAAAAACTCCTACTGTTGAAGATGTTCTCACGGAGTTGCGTACGCTAGCGAATCGTAGAGGGAGTTCTAGTGTCTTAGGAATGACCAAGAAAGAGTTACGTGATCTCGACGAGGTAATATGTGCTCTCATTCTTGAAGAAGTCAATAAACCATTGCCAGCGTACCGTAATGCGTACAATCGCTTTGCATCTTGGGTGGGGGGCGTCCATCGTGACGCACCTATCGAAATATTCACCCCAAATTATGATGTTCTGTTTGAACAGGCTTTTGAGCAGCATCCGCTTCCCCACTTTGATGGATTCGTGGGTTCACACAAACCCTGGTTCGACTTAGCGTCTATTGAGCACGATTTAATACCTTCCAGATGGACGAGATTATGGAAGCTACACGGGTCGGTTAACTGGGAGAAAAGTGAAGAAGTAGTAAACGGAGTAAAAGTTACACGGGTTGTCCGCGTTACTCGGGAAGCTGAAGCCGGTAAGGTCATGATTTTTCCGTCGCATCTCAAATACGACCAAAGCCGCCGCATGCCATATCTAGCTATGCTTGATCGGTTAAGAGCTTTTTTTCAAGGAAAGGATGCTCCAAGATTAGTTGTGTGTGGCTACTCTTTTCTCGACGAGCATTTGAACGAGATTTTACTAGATGGACTGCGAGGCAATCGCAATGCGCAATGCTTCGCCTTAATGTACTCAGGTCTAGATCAACACTCCAGAGCTGTTGAGTACGCAGTGAAGCAAAGTAATCTAACCGTTCTTGCTTGGGATGGAGCCGTTGTGGGGAACCGTGTAGGCCGATATCGCTCTGGAACTATTGGCGGAAAAGAGCATCTGCCGTGGTTGACCGAAGAGGAGGTGGAAGTCGACGAACGAAAAGAACTTCAGCCTCGTAGTCGGTTGGGTGATTTCCACTATTTCGGTCTATTTCTTGAGCAGCTATGCGGTGGAAGTAACTACGATGCGTAGCGCTAACTTAAACTCTGATCCTTCCAGACTAGGCAGTGTTGAGGATGTTAACGGTTCAAGCATTAGCGTGAAGCTTGCGGATAGCACTCCTGCAGGACTTCTATTCGTACATGGTGAAGCATATCGAGTTGGGCAAGTAGGCGGATTTGTTCGTATTCCGTCTGGATACGTTGATCTATACGGAGTGATATCGCAAGTTGGCGCTGGGGCTGCCCCTGGTCCGCCAGAGCTTGCTACACAGTTTGGTAATCGTTGGCTCAAAGTCGAACTCGTAGGGCAAGGAAGAAGGGGAACTAAATTCGAACGGGGTATTGCTCAATATCCGTCGATAGGTGACTCCGTCCATGTTGTTACTGAATCTGATCTAAAAACGGTGTATGCCCCAGAAGATGATGATGGATATGTAGCTGTTGGTCGAGTTGCAAGTGCTGAATCAATTCGTGCATATCTTGATATAAATAAACTAGTTACCCGCCACTCTGCTGTGGTTGGAAGTACCGGTTCAGGAAAGTCAAATGCTGTGGCAAATTTGCTGGGCGCTGTATCTGATCGTTCACGCTTCCAGTCAGCTCGAGTAGTATTGTTTGATCTTCATGGGGAGTATGCGAATGCCTTTGGTGAGCAAGCCCGAGTTTTTCGAGTTGGTGCTGATCCAACCTTAGGAGAAAGAGAACTGTATATCCCGTTTTGGGCACTCACGGCCGAAGAATTTATTTCAATGGCAATGGGATCTGTCACCGGAACGGCATTAGTTCTATTGCAAGAAAAGTTACTATCTAGCAAGCGAGCATCGAAGCCGGGAGGTGCTCCGCATGGTTTGCCTGACCTCGCTGTCACTGTTGACACTCCGCTACCGTTTTCAGTGTATCAGCTTTGGCACGATTTATATTCGTTGCACTGTGCAACTCATACAGTAAGTAAGAATCAGAATCAAACGCAGACGACAAGAGCTTATCTTGAAGATGGGGTGCCTCCGGTAAAGGCGGTCGGGGACAGTGAGCAACTCTTACGCCCTCGATTCAGGCCAATTACAACGGAGGCGGGGGCAGAAAAGATTTATGGTGGGCTCTATGGAGATTTGCCACGCCCTCATCTCGATAGCTTAGAAAGTAAACTTCGTGATCCGCGAATGCAATTTTTGTTTCGTCCTGGACCGTGGTCCCCAGACACCGATGGTACAACTGCCGCTGATCTTGATGCTCTACTCGAATCTTGGGTGGGAGCGGATACACCTATTTCTGTATTTGATTTATCAGGTATACCCACGGCAGTCGTCGATGACCTAATAGGTGCCGTACTTAGGATATTGTACGACGCAATCTTCTGGGGGCGAATGAAGCCGGAGGGTGGTAGGCAGCGCCCTTTACTTGTAGTACTCGAAGAAGCGCATATATATCTCAGCCCGCAGTCAAAAAGCCGAGCTGCTACTGCCTCAAGACGCATTGCGAAAGAAGGGCGGAAGTATGGTGTTGGTTTAATGCTTGTCAGCCAGCGTCCATCTGAGGTGGATAGCACAATCCTCTCGCAGTGCGGTACTGTAATTTCCTTACGCTTAACAAATGACTCGGACCGATCACAGGTTACCTCGTGCGCATCTGATAATCTAAAAGGGCTATTTTCGATGCTTCCGGTTCTTCGTACTGGGGAGGCGTTGATAGTGGGAGAGGCCGTTAATATGCCGATACGAGCTATCATAGATCGCCCTCCTGAAGGGAGACGTCCTGAAAGCGACGATCCTTTAGTCGTCGTACCGAAGGGAGAAGACGGTGAACGTGTAAGAAGCGGTGGCTGGACTGAGTCTGTCCAAAGTGAGAATTATAAGCCTCTGACCGAAGCTTGGCGCAAACAGGATCCTACTGCAGGTTAAGTACATCCCAACAAAACAACTGGAGACACAAACGATGGAGCGTACGCCTGTAATATCTAGTAATGTGAGTTCGATTGGTTATGATGTCGACGAGCAAATCCTTGAGGTGGAGTTCAATAATGGAGCTGTGTATCAGTATTCATCTGTTCCGGAATACGAGTATGCTGGATTAATAAATGCAGCCTCTAAAGGGTCGTATCTCCATTCGCAGATTAAAAATAGATATTCGTGTGTCAAGCTTTGAGCTGATTTTTCCGAATTCTATTGAATGAGCCAGTGGTGCTCCCGCGACTCTGATCCACAGAATCAGAGTCGCGAGGTTTAAGCAGAAAAGACGACTGATCTACTCCTGATTAAAAATGAGGCGTCGCTTGCAGTGACGCAGACTTTTAACGCGATATTTACTTTCTAATGCTACCCCTGCGATCGCTTCTGCATCCAAAAGCCTAACTTACGCTCCCAAGAACTCTTAGTCTTAGAATTCGACTGTTTGGAAATAGCCAGTTGCAGTATCTCTATAGCTTCATCTATGTTGCAATCGTGCAAAATTTCTGCCTTGTCGTTTAAAAAGCTTGTTGAAAAATGCTCAACATTTTTTTCGGTCCCTAACTTATCAATTGCCAAATCAATTTGATTTGTCGCGAGCGTAAATTTTTTCTGCCCTCTCAACTGTTTAGCTCGAGCTTGATGGAAAAATGCATCACAATTTTCAACCTCGTCGAGCAATCGGCCGGCCTCGTCGAAATCGCCAATTTCAATATAGAATTTTGCTACCTTAACTCTGGCGAAATCATTGCCATCACGAAGTGCATTGCTATAGTAATTTTTGGCCAAGCCCGAAGCGTAGTCAAGTTTGGCCTCCCATCCTTCAAATTTTTTATATTTAAACATACGATAGATGGCGGCTTGAATATCTGCGTAGGCCATCATAAGTTTTTGATTGGTGTCAATATTGTCAGGCGGCGGCAACGCTTCGCTGAGTTCTTTAAATGCGTCCGGCAACTCAAAGCCGAGATAGCTAGACAATCGACTCAGTATCCGATAAGGATGATCAAAAGATGATCTTAAATTTATTGAGATATCTGACAAAAAATTATCAAGCCTTGCCTCTATGTATTTAGCTCGAAGATTCTTGTACTTCGAACTTGCAATTAAGTCGTAAAAAGATAGGATAATTGAGTAGGAAGCTTCGCTCGCTCTTGAATCTAGCACCATGCTTACATAGCGCTCTACTTCAGCTAGATTTTTTGAATTGTCAGCGATTCTCGCCAATTGCAAGATGCATTGCTCACTTCCTGGATAGTCCTTGAGAAGGTTTTCAAATAGCAACTTGGCTCTCTCCGAATTGCCATCCCAATACTCAAGCTTGGCAATATGATGCCTAACAAGAAGCATTGAGGCGGTACCCTCTTGGAGACTTTTCTCAATACTCTCTAGGCTCTCAATAGAACGCCTTGCTTCAACGTGATAATCTTCAGGATAGGCGGGGCGATCAATAGAGATTAACTTCAGCTCCATCGACTCTATAAGTAGTAGAAGATCCTCTAGGGAGTTACCGCTTAAATCAAAGGAATCGATCTCCCGAACAAGCGCACCTTTATGAACCAGGCTGTCTGTAACTTGAACAATTGCGTACAAAATGGCTTTTTTATGGCGTTCATTCAACGTTGACTTATAAAGTGACTCTAAAATCTGTTTGTGTAGTACGCAAAAGCTATAATAGCCGCTATTTTTAAACTCATTTTGCTCTAGAAGTAACTCGCCTATTTTTACTGTGAGTTTGTCAGTTTCGGGGCTGTTTGCAATTGCTTTCTTAACAGATAGTAGTACTATTGAGTGAATTGTTGAATAATTTGGGTTGGATCTGACTACTAAGGCGGTCTTCTCCAAATTTCTTAAGGCCTTGCTTCCTAGTAATTTATTAAATACGAAATTGCTCACCATTTCAGCATCTAAAAGTGCAATCAAAGAGAGTTCAGTTTTAAATTTATCGAGATATTTGCCGATTACCAGATCGGAGATTGTCTGAGAGCGCCCGGCTACGATTTCATCTGGAATCTGTTCGATCTCACCCAAAAACTCCTCAACCTCTTCGGGATCAAATTCTTCTTCTTTAATAATTTGGCATACCAACCCTAAACATAGAGGGTGCCCGCCCACTTGGCTGATGATTCGTTCGACAAAACTATCATTTAAATCGATTAAGCTCTTGATCAATTCTCGAGACTCGGCACCGCTCATCTCTGAGACCTGGTAAGATCGCGACTTATCCAGAACTCTCTCAATTGACGTTATAAGAAGCCGACTCCCTTCACTTGCGAAAGCGTTGAATTTGTTTTCCAGTTCGCCTGCATCGCCGGAGATATTGTCGAGAATTACTAAAACTGAAAATTTTTCGCAAATATAAGCAAGATTTAGATTTTTATCATACCCACTGACTTTTACAGATCCAAAGTCAAAAGCTTCAGCTGCTGATGCGTCTATCCAAACTACAGAATCAAATTTATTTTTCAAACGATGGCTAATAGATAAAGCTAACTTGCTTTTGCCTATACCGCTCAAACCATACAGCGCTGTCGTTTTGCTTCGCTGTACCAGATCAATTATGTCCTCTTCAGGTTGGCGAGATATGTATTCTGCGGGAAGTACAGGAAGCTCGTTGGCTTTCGAAATGGCCGAATATAGGGCGGAGGCACGAGGTAAATAAGTTAGTACGTTTACGATAAATCTTTGGTCGCCTACATTGTCTGATACAATTTCGGCGATCTTCTCGGAGTCATAAACTTTTATTTGCCTGCCCAGCGCCAAATGCCGAATCAACTTGTCAACTTTATCAAGGCGCCCTGCTTTTGCCTCTTGATTTGCAAATAGATATATCTCTTGGCATTGGCTGCTGTTCTTAATTGCTGAGTTAATATCCTTGATAGGTTTGGTGATCTCGATTTTGAGTTTTTGAATCTCATCAAAATCACTAGCAAATGAATCGAAATATCCTTCATCAGTCCCGCATTGACCTACGATATTAAAATTATCTGTAGAGAAATCGACCGTCCGACTGATCGGCTTTGCGTAAAGGTTACTCCCCTTGTGCGTCGCTACCTCTCCCACGAGTTTCTCAAATATAGGGAGGCAAAAATATTCGAACTCAGTTCCGTTCAGCGTTATCAGATCCTGAACTATACTGTTTATAAATGCCCGCTTTAGCAGTTCCAAACTTACCCCCTTAATCTAGAAAACACAAACTTAATGTATTTATGATCCCGTTAGGATCAGTCGCAGATCGAGTCTTACGTCAGTTATACCGCAGAATCGTCCCATGAGTAGAACAGAAAATGGTGCAAAGCGAGACCGCTGTCATTAACCCTCGATAGGAGATGGTCACTGCTTCGTTCATGGGTTATGCCTCAGCAAAGAACGTACCGTGGTGATCATTTAGAGCTGCCCATCGCACAGCGCCATTCACGATGCATTGGCAGACGCTTGAGTGGCGGCTACGGTCGTTTTCTGCCTCCTGCTTGGTGGTTGAAGCCCCATGATTTGTCTAATCGATGAGTGAGCAGTTGCACGGTTAGGAAATAGTAATAGCGCGTCGACTCACTGTGCCGGTTTAGGTGGTGATTGAGAAACCAAGCAAGGTGTTTTCTCTGCCAAGCCCAAGGGGTGTCGCGTTTCCAGCGCTCCGAAATTGCGGATTGGATAGCCTTCGCCTGATGCAGATGGCGTTGGCGCGTGGCATGTGACCCGGTCAAAACGCCCGTCAGAAATAGTTCCATATTGAATGGCTTGCTCATGTTCGACCACCAATATATGCCGACACCACGTCAATACGACCGTGTCCCAGCTCATAGCTGATTTGCCTCCGGGCCTCACGATCTAGGTTCTTATCTACCCGGCAACATTGGCCGCCGTTGGTGCACAGTGCTGGGTGATTTGCTTATAGCGCTCACATGCGTATGCAGCTCGTAGCTCATGGAAGCCTTTGAGGTTGTGTGCATGCAGGGTTTTCCGCGCAGGACTGACGATTTCTTGCAGAAGATGTAGGTAGCTTTCATTTGGCGCAATCAGGTTGCGACTACCGAAAGGCGACACCTGCCGTGCAAACCCAAGCGCCTCACGAACATGGTCGTCCACCGCAATCCAACGGGGCGCCGAAGCTCCAGCGCGGCCGCCTTTGGTGCCATCCTGAATATTTATCCTGTGTAGGTCGTTAGCCTCACGGCTTAGCCGTGGCAGGTCCGCCAAGATGGTCTCACGCAGGCGCATGCCGGTGGCTCGTGCCAATAGAACAATCGCGGCAGCCCGTTGCTGATGATGGCGGCAAAGTGCATCGACGATTTGCTTAACCTGTTCGCGGTCTTGGCCTTGCGGCACCGACTGTCGAACACCGCTGCGCTGCATTCCCAACGCCTTGCTCGGGCTGGGCAATTTCACGCACTGGTCACCGCGAAGTGCTGCCATGGTCCTGTTAACGCTGGATAGGCGGTTTTGCGCGGTGCTGACGGCGAGGTCACCGCGCTCAACCACGTCGCGCAGATACGCCGCGTAGTCGGCCAATACCTTTCGATCAATCTGCCGCGCATCATTGATACCGGGTCCCTGTTCGGAGCGACACCACTTTACGAATGCCTGCCACCGATCACAGTGCGCCTTGACCGTGCCGTAGTGGCCTCCACTGAACATATCTTTCAGCGCCTGCGGCCCTGCGTAGCTTAATTGCCTGCCGTAGCCGAAATTGCGGCCATCGCGTTTACCCACCAATGCCATGTCAGTCACCTCATCTTTCGATCTCCGATCCTCGCCCCACGTCATCCCGCCAAGAATGCTGAGTGTTATCAGGGATCAAGGCCCCTGCGACCTGTGGGGAGTGTCCTCTACGCGGGACTGGCGGCTCCTTACGACCGGGAGCAAGGGCATCTCATGATCTGGCCTCCTGAACACCGTTACCGGTGGGCGGGTGGAGGCTGCATTGGCTGACGAGACCAGTGCCGCGAGATCCTGAGCCGGGTGAGCGCAGCAATGCGATGACCGGGGCATGCCTGACTGTCAGTCAGGTGCAGTCCATTCCTTGGTCTGCGGCACCATCATCTACATCGCTGTTGCTGGAGACATCGGCGTTTGTCACGCCGATTGTCACGAGGGGAATTGCCGCTGAGCCATGTGCGATCAGGGCTGCAGCAGTGTCAGGAGCGCCCGTCTCTTTCCAGAAGAAAGAGACGGGCACAGGTTGGCGCAAGATTCGGCCAAGCGGATAGGTTGCTGCAGGGCAGCGCAATAGGGAGTGTCGTCTGGCGCACGAGGGCCATGAAATGTAGTTGGCATCCATCACCGGGGAGGTGACCGGGCGAGCTGCCGAATGCGAATCGCCCTTGGGGAGAACCACCGCGGGAGCGGCGTGACCTTTGAGGTTCGGGTCACCTGGGGTGCTGTCATCGACAGCGCTTGCAACCCCGGTCTACGCCTGTGGACAATATTCGTCAAGCAAAGAGATTTCAGGGATCTAGCGCCTGTGGATAAAACTATCCCCCGGTGGACATCAGTGGTTTTCCACAGACGTGCGCTGTGCCAGCAGTTTTTTTCTTAGGAATGGTCCTTTCAAACGGGGCGGCTTTGCAGCCCCGTTTGAAAGGACCCGCGCGGAGGAGCTTCATGGGGTGCTGTGGGTAACTTCACAGCGGGTTTGAGGTGGCGGTGCGGCGGGTTACTCGGTCCTCTTGGCACTGCGCAGGCGCGTTACGTTCTCGCCCGTCTGCTTGGCAAACTCGTGCGGCGTCACATGGTCCTCGCGGTTCGCCTCCAGAAACCGGCTCCACCAGGTCATGATCATCCGGCGCTCTTCGAGGAACTCGGCCTTGTGGGTGTAGGCGGCGCGCACGTTGTTGCGTTCCTTGTGGCTCATCTGCCGCTCGATAGCCGTCTCCGACTACAGCCCGGATTCAACCAGCGCACTACACGCCATGGCTCGCAAGCCACGGCCGCAGATACCCACCTTGGTGTCGTAGCCCATCGTCCTGAGTGCGGCAAACCCCGGCCCCAAATGAGGTCGAACTGATTTCAGCGGGTGAGAGAAACACGATATTTCAGGGTCAAACCGCGAAACATTTCTAATTCCGCCAACTGCAAGCCACTGCGCTAGATTCCCTCCTCCTGGCATCCATGCCGTCCCCAATCCAGCATCTCGCCGTGGGTAGACCGTTGAAAAAGTTTGCGTTTGTGAGTGCAGCTGCTGAGCGTGAATACAAAGACCTTCCCAAGGACGTTCAGGACGATTTTGGTAAAGACCTGCGACGCATCCAGTATGGCCAGGACCCAGAGCGGCCGATCAAGTCGTTGACCGAGTCGGTAGGGGCGGGTGCGATTGAGCTCATCATCAACGGCAGCCCTGCATTCCGATGCGTGTATGTGGCCAAATTTGCAGACATGGTCGTCGTGTTGCATTCGTTCGTAAAAACGACCAACAGGTCCGACCGGCACGCGATGCAGGTCGCCGAACAGCGGATGAAAGAGTTGAAGCAAGAACTGAGAAAAATGGGATACAGGGTTTAGCTGCCAGGTGTTTGGGTGATCACGATCTGGGGCTGTGAACCGGCATCGTTCGAGGGCAGGGTCAGGGTTGTGCGAAAGCCTAGCTTGTCCAGCATGTCCATCATGGCGTCCAAGGTGAATTTCTCGATCTTGCCATTTGCAAGCTCGGATATGCGGGATTGGGTTACGTTCAGCTTGGCTGCGGCATCATGCTGTTTGAGGCCCATTTTTTTGATGCAGTCAGTGATGAAAATGGACAAGTCCATTTTCAAGGCCATTTTGCTGGCGGTATCTGCGTCGTGGGTGGCGTGGAAAGGGCTTTCGTGGAATTGAAGCGCCATTGGCTTGCCTCGGCGGAAATATCTAAAATTTGCGATAAATCGTAGTGGGGATTGGTTGGCGAGTCAAAGCGTTTGTGTTGGAGGGTGTGTCTGTTTTTGAGCTGGGCTGTGATCAGAGAATTGCATCTGCTTGGGGGGGGTTGGGGCTGCTGCGCAGCCCATCGCAGGCAAGCCAGCTCCTACACCGATCGTGGTGGCTTCAGGGCATCTGGAAGGCAGGGGATTGGGGGCTGCGGGGGGAAAACAAAAAAGGCCCACCTTTCGGTGAGCCTTTTTTGATACTGCGTATGGTGCCGGCACCAGGAATCGAACCCGGGACCTACTGATTACAAGTCAGTTGCTCTACCATCTGAGCTATACCGGCAATGGGGCGTCATTATAGCGATCGTTTGGCGCCTGTAAACCACTTCCTTGCGAATGTTCGCAAAAGACCTAAGTCACCGGCCTAAAAGAAGAATTTTCCTACCAGCCGCGGTGCATGGTGGTGACGCTAGGCTCGCTTTTGCCCGGGTTGAAAAACAGCTTGTCGTTGTCGCAGCCGCGCTTGCGGCATGGGGCTTCTGTGCGCAGGGGCAGGCCTTTGTCGCCGCCCAGCTGCATGCCGGGGTGGTTCCAGCCCAGGTTGCTGTTGGGGTGGGGCGAGGTGCCGCCGGCGCAGCCGGTCAGGGCCAGGGCGAAGGTCAGCAGGGCGAGGGGGTTGGCTCGGGTCACGATGCTCAGGTCCGGTGGTCCATTGTCGGTTCTGGCGCAACGCCAGAAGGTCGCGGGGCTGGCGGGCAGCGCGCGACGTCACTTTTTAATGATTTGGGGGGCGGATGATACACCGTTGCGGCGGTGGAGCATTAGCCTTGTGTTGTCTGGTATGGCCTCTTCGCGGGTGAACCCGCTCCTACACGGGGGCGGGTAAGCCGGGTTATCTGTGTAAGGCAATTCTGAACCATGGGGCTAAAAGCTTCAGCATTTGGATGCTTCGGAAGTATCCTACGCGCGCCGTCGAAGTAACGCTGTTGTTGGGGAAAGGGCTCACAGATACCGTTTGCGGGTCGCTCTGGCGACCGGGTGTGAGAACCCGACTACGAATTTAGCGGCTGCATAATGGCGACCGTGCGCGGGCAGACTTCGGTCTGGCCGAGGCTTCCTATATTCACTCGGTTTCTCACCCTGTGCACGGTTGCCGCCATTTGTTCCGGTGAGAAAGAATGAATGCTGCAACTCCTTGAGGAATATAGGAGTTCGAAAAATTGAAAAGCCTTCCGCCAGATAACACCCCCAAACCAATCACAACCGCAGGCGTGGAAACCTTCCTCGCAGCCGGTAACCCATCCCTCAATCTCCTACGCGTAGAGCCCGGCGTCCCCGTCGACGCGGCCTACGAGCATGTCTCGATCCTGATGGGCTACATCAAGCACCTGGTGCGCGAGGGCGATATGGAGGACGACCATAAATTCCTGGGGGCAGCCGATTACCTGTGCGACATGGCCAAGGCGCTGATGAACGATATCGAGATCGCCAAGGGCAAGGCGCATTAGGCATTGGCGCGGTCATTTGTGGGAGCGGCCTTGCGTCGCGAAAGGGCCGCAAAGCGGCCCCCGTTTTCGGCACAATCTCTGAAATCGCCGGGGCTGCTTTGCAGCCCATTCGCGACGCAAGGCCGCTCCCACAACAGCCGCTTGCGCTAACCACAAGAAATGTTTATGCACAAGTGGCATCGGCGACCTGAGCGAAAGGCATGCCGGATCGCTACGCCGCTGGTCTTTGCGCAAACGCCTGTTTTTACTGGGCTGCAGCCGCAAGCAGGAATAAGCCAAGCGCTTGAAATAGCGCTTGGATCCAACAGGTAATCACAAGCTTGTTCACAGACTTATCCACAGGTTGTGCTGCGGCTAACCGTCGCGTTCCGCCAGAATGAGGAGGTTGCGCGGGGTCAGTGGGTAATCGCAAAACAGGCCCAGGCGCACGTCATAGCCTTGTTCTTCGAGGAACAGGGCGCGATCGAGTACCAGCCACAGCTCCAGTGGCCGACGGAACAGGTTGCGTACGCGCTCCAGGTTCCGAACCTCGGCCAGGCGTTGCCAGCCCGCAGCTTCCAGCATTGCCCAGTCCGGGTCGCCGCTCACTGGCAATTGCTTCAGTTCAGCCAAGTCGCGGCAGTATTGCTCGAAGGGCTTCTCCAGCCAGGCCACCGGCAGGGAAGGCGTCGGCAGGTATTCATCGCTCTGGCGCTGCTGGCGTTGCAGCAGGTCGAAGCCCAGGCGCCGGGCCATCGAGGTGTCGCGCTGGCGCCGCACGCGGGCGCCGGCAGTGACGGTTTCGCTCAAGGGCAGGCCCAGGTCGTCCAGCGACAGCTGCAGGCTCGACGCCTGCGCGGCTGTGGATAACGCCTGGTATTGCTGCGCGGCGATGCGGTTGTAGCAGCAGGGGGCTATGGCCAGTTGCCGGCAACCTTGCTGGCTGGCCAGTTGCATCAGGCGTACATGCAGATCGCCACAGGCATGCAGGGCAACCACGCTTTTATCGTCAGCCAGGTGGCGAGCGCTGTCGCTGGCCATCACATCCTGATGTACGTGCTGTGCTTGCAAGTGGTGGTGTGCACTCAGGGCCTGACCGGCAGCGACCAGGTCGGCGTCGTACTCCAGGCAGGTCAGGTGTTGCCCGGGTTGCAGCAGGCGACGGCCGAGGTGGCCTTTGCCAGAACACCAGTCCAGCCAGTGCCGGGGCTGCTCGCGGAAGGCTAGGTGGCTGGCGAAGGCTTCGATCTGCTGCCATTTGCGGCCGGGGACAGCGACGTCCAGGCGGTGGGCGGCAGGCGGTAGATTGGTTTGCGCAAGGCTGCCGAGCGTGGCGAGCTGTCGGGCTTGTTCGGCCAGTTGCGGGAATGGGGCAGGCAAGCGGTCAGCGGCGCTGTCGGCTTCGGCGTCTGCCAGGGAACATTGGCGCAGGTGGGCGGCAAGCTCTGGGTGGGTGGTTTCCCAAGGCAGTTGCAGGGTGGTGAAGGGGCGGGGTTTCCACAGCTGTTGGTGCTCGATCAGGAACTGGTCGAGGGCCTGGAAGCGGGTGCTTAGGTGGTGGCTGTGGAGGGGGCTGGGCATGGGGATGTGTGTTGGGGTTGAGGGCCTGTTCGCGGGTAAACCCGCTCCTACGAAGGTTCAGCATAGGCCTGTTGTAGGAGCGGGGGTGCCCGCGAAGATGGCTAGGAGATGTCAGCGGCCTTGGCAGGCATCCACGCGCAACCAGCGCTCCAGCAGCTTGAAGCCTTGCACCAGCATGAACGAGATCACCAGGTAGAACACGCCTGCGGCGAAGAAGATTTCCACCGGCAGGTAGGTGCGGGCGATGATGGTACGGGCCATGCCGGTCAGCTCCAGCAGGGTCACGGTACTGGCCAGGGCACTGGCCTTGAGCATCAGGATCACTTCGTTGCTGTACGCCGGCAGGCCGATGCGCGCGGCGCGTGGCAGCATGATGTAGAACAGCGCCTTGCCCCGCGACATGCCCAGCGCCCGGGCCGCTTCGATCTCACCTTTGGGGATCGACTGCAGCGCGCCACGCAGGATCTCGGCAATGTACGCGGCGGTGTGCAGGGTCATGGTCAGCACCGTGCACCAGAACGGATCGCGCAGGTACGGCCACAGCGAACTGGAGCGCACTGCATCGAACTGCGCCAGGCCGTAATAGACCAGGAACAACTGCACCAGCAGCGGCGTGCCACGGAAGAAGAAGATGTAGCTGAACGGCACCGCGCGCACGTACCAGTGGCGCGAGGAACGGGCGATGCCCAGCGGGATGGCCAGGATCAACCCTGCAACCACGGCAATGGCCACCAGCTCCAGGGTCAGGACCGCACCCTCGGCCAGGCGTGGCAGCCATTTGAAGATGACTTCCCAATTCATTATTCAGCCCTCGCAAAGCCGCGAGCGGCGCGTTTTTCCATGAAATGCATACCGGTCATGGCAAGCACGGTCAGGCCCAGGTAGATGCAGGCCGCGACCATATAGAAGGTGAACGGCTCTTTGGTCACGGTCACGCCGATCTGCGAATGACGCATGATTTCTTCAAGGCCGATTACCGATACCAGGGCGGTGTCCTTCATCAGGATCATGAACAGGTTGCCAAGGCCGGGCAGGGCGATGCGCCACATCTGCGGCAGGATGATCCGCGAGAGGATGCGGCCCTTGGACAAGCCCAGCGCCAGGCCAGCTTCGCGGTGGCCTTTGGGGATCGCCAGGATGGCGCCACGGAACACTTCGGTGGCGTAGGCGCCAAAGCACAGGCCCAGGGCGATCACGCCCGCGGCGAAGGCGCTTAGCTCAAGGCCCGGCATGTTCAGGGCTTCGCCGAGGCTGTTCATGAGCCCGACGGTGCCGAAATAGATAAGCAGCACCCACAGCAGTTCGGGCACGCCGCGAACCAGGGTCGAGTAGAAGCCGCCAAGCCATTGCAGCGGCTTGAGCGGGGAGGTCTTGGCCAGGGCGCCGAGCAGGCCCAGGACCAGCCCCAACAGCAAGGCGCAAAGCGCCAGTTTTACGGTCATCAGGGTGCCGGCCATCATGGCCGGACCGAATCCGTGCAGGTCGATATTCATGGGCAGGTCATTTTAGGGACTGGCGCGCCGCAAGGGCGCGCCGGTCAGGGCGGATCATTCGATGCTGAACGGGAAGTACTTGTCGTTGATTTTCTTGTACGTACCGTCGGCTTTGATTTCTGCCAGGGCTTTGTTCAGGTCGTCGCGCAGCTTGGTGTCACCTTTGCGCACGGCAATGCCGATCTTGTCGCTGTCCATCACCGGCTCGCCCTTGAACTCGAAGTTCGAGCCGTCTTTGCTTTTCAGCCACTCGTACTGCACGTACTTGTCGGCCAGGATGCCGTCGATACGACCGGAAACCAGGTCAAGGTAGGCGTTTTCCTGGGTGTCGTACAGTTTGATATCGACATCCGGGTAGTTGTCTTCAAGGTAGGTCCCGGCCAGGGTGGCGCGCTGGGTGCCGATGACCTTGCCCTTGAGCGACGCTTTGTCGGTCTTGAAATCGACGTTTTTCGGCGCGATGAACTGCAGCTTGTTGGAGTAGTACGGATCGGTGAAGTCCACAGCCTGCTTGCGTTCGTCGGTGATCGACAGCGACGACACCAGGAAGTCGAACTTCTTGGCGTTCAGGGCCGGGATGATGCCGTCCCAGTCGGAGGTAACGACCGAGCACTCGACTTTCATCTTGGCGCACAGGGCGTCGCCAATGTCTTTGTCGAAGCCAACCACGTTACCGCTGGCATCCTTGTTGTTGAACGGTGGGTAGGCGGCTTCGATGCCCATGCGCAGTTTTTCTGCGGCCATGGCGTTTGCCGACATCACCAGCGTGGCAGCAGCTGCCAGGAGAAACTTCTTGTAGGTGTGCATGTATTGCTCCGTTAGCGGTGGCTGGACATGAATTGCTTGCAACGCGCCGAGGTCGGGTTTTCGAAGACCTGCTGCGGCGATCCCTGCTCTTCGACCAGGCCCTGGTGCAGGAAGACGACTTCACTGGACACATGGCGGGCAAAGCTCATCTCGTGCGTCACCAGCAGCATGGTACGGCCTTCTTCGGCCAATGCGCGGATAACGTTAAGCACTTCCTGGACCATTTCCGGATCGAGGGCCGAAGTGGGCTCGTCGAACAGGATGACCTTGGGCTTCATGGCCAGGGTACGGGCAATGGCGGCGCGCTGTTGCTGGCCACCGGAAAGCTGGGCGGGGTAGCTGTGGCGTTTGTCGTAGATGCCGACCTTGTTCAGCAGCGCTTCGGCGGCTTCGATGGCCTCGGCCTTGCTTTGGCCGAGCACGCGGCGTGGCGCCTCGATGATGTTGTCGAGGATCGACATGTGCGGCCACAGGTTGAAATTCTGGAAGACAAAGCCGATTTCGCTGCGCAGGCGATTGATCTGGCGGTTGTCGGCTGCGATCAGGTCGCCATTCTTGGCGGCTTTGAGCTTGAGAGCTTCGCCGGCGACCAGGATTTCGCCCTGGTGCGGGTTCTCGAGCAGGTTGATGCAGCGCAGCAGGGTGGACTTGCCGGAGCCGGACGACCCCAGGATGGAGATCACGTCACCGTCGCGAGCGGTCAGCGAAATGCCCTTTAGAATTTCCTGCTCGCCGTAGCGTTTGTGCAAATTGCGGATTTCCAGCGCGGGCGTGGCCTGAGCCATGTGCGGTCCTCATGTGTTCGGGTGCGTTCCCAGCTGTTGGCGGCCTTCCTGGCGTGCGCCAAGCTAGCATAGCGGCATTATGACGGCCAACAGGGTCGCCGGGGACTGGGGGCGCTGGTGGGGCAGTTTGTCGCATCGCTACAGCGTAACGTCGCGCAGATGTCCGCGAAGGTGTCGCCCAGCACCAGAGCCTTGATGAAAAAAGGCGCGATGGTGCCAGCTTTGGCCGGCTCATGGAAGCTGTTTTGACCCATTGGAGGGGTAAACCCGACCTTTTGCCAGTGCAAACGGGTTCACCCACGAATGCCATGTTGATGTCACAAGGTTGTACCCATGGGTTGCACTTTTTGGCATTGCAGTGGTGCACAGGTGTTACCGAGGAGCACCTTTGGTGCATTTGTAAGTGGGTATTTCAGTAATCCGCTGATTTGATGCCCTTTCGGTCATGCAACGGCCGAAAGCCCTCCAGGCCGCATCCTAAAAGGCCTGCAGAATTTTCTGACGAGTGCATTCGTCATATGGCGCGCTTATTGCCAGTTGGAAACCGCCGATTGCAGCGACGCCTAGGTCATCCCCTGGCGCGCTCTGTACCCGCAGTCGGCGTGGTCCACTCCTTACAAAGGTAGTTTCAATGAGCGGTAACAATTCCAATGACCTCGCTCAGGGGCTCAAACAACGGCATGTGACCATGCTGTCCATCGCTGGCGTCATCGGTGCCGGCCTGTTCGTAGGCTCCGGCCACGCCATCGCAGCGGCCGGCCCTGCCGTGCTGCTGGCTTACGCTGCCGCCGGTACGCTGGTCGTGCTGGTGATGCGTATGTTGGGTGAAATGGCAGTCGCCTCGCCTGACACCGGTTCGTTCTCTACGTATGCCGACCGCGCCATCGGGCGCTGGGCCGGTTTCACCATTGGCTGGCTGTACTGGTGGTTCTGGGTGTTGGTAATTCCGCTGGAGGCCAACGCCGCCGCGGCCATTCTGCATGCCTGGTTCCCGGCGGTTGACCTGTGGGCGTTCTCCCTCATCATTACCCTGGCACTGACACTTACCAACCTGTGCAGCGTGAAGAACTACGGTGAGTTCGAGTTCTGGTTTGCCCTGCTCAAAGTGCTGGCGATCATCGGCTTCATCGCCGTGGGCTGTGCTGCCTTGTTCGGCTTTGTACCGAGCAGCCAGGTGAGCGGTGCCAGCCACCTGTTCGATACCCAGGGCTTCATGCCCAACGGCCTGGGCGCAGTGCTGGCAGCCATGCTGACCACCATGTTCTCGTTCATGGGTACCGAAATCGTCACCATCGCCGCTGCCGAGTCGAAGGACCCGGGCAAGCAGATCAGCCGTGCCACCAACTCGGTAATCTGGCGTATCTGCCTGTTCTACCTGGTGTCGATCTTCCTGGTCGTGGCCCTGGTGCCGTGGAACGACCCGGCCCTTGCCGAGACGGGCTCCTACCAGACCGTGCTGAGCCGTATCGGTGTGCCGAATGCCAAGCTGATCGTCGACATTGTCGTGCTGATTGCCGTGACCAGCTGCCTGAACTCGGCGTTGTACACTTCTTCGCGCATGTTGTTCTCGCTGAGCAAGCGTGGCGACGCCCCGGCCATCGCCCAGCGCACCACCAAGGCGGCGACCCCGCATGTGGCGGTACTGCTGTCCACCGCAGCGGCATTCCTTTGCGTGTTCGCCAACTTCGTGGCACCGGCCCAGGTGTTTGAGTTCCTGCTGGCCAGCTCTGGCGCCATCGCGCTGCTGGTGTACCTGGTGATTGCCGTTTCGCAGCTGCGCATGCGCGCCCAGAGTGAAGCCCGCGGCGAGAAGATCACCTTCAAGATGTGGCTGTTCCCGGGCCTGACCTGGGCGACCATTGCCTTCATCGTTGCCATTCTGGTGGTCATGGCGCTGCGTGAGGATCACCGTGCGGAGATCATTGCGACTGCGCTGCTGAGTATTGGTGTGGTGGCGGCTGGCTTGCTGGTGCACCGCAAGCGCGAGGCTGCCGGGCGGGCGGTGCTGGACAGCTGATCGGCGCTGGCTGAAATGAAAAGGCCGCACCTTGTGAAGGGTGCGGCCTTTTTTTGTGGCCTGTGATGGCCCTTTCGCGGGCAAGCCCGCAGGTTCACCACAGGCCCGTAGGCGCGGGGTTACCCGCGAAAGGGCCGGGCTGCTGGCCAATTTCCTTGGCTAATCACCGTTGCAGCCGCCATCGTATTCGCGGGTAAACCCGCTCCTACAGGGGGCGCAACAGGTTATATGGCCCTGTCAGCCGAACTGCTTCTGCTGTTTGGCCACCAGTTCGGAAGCGGCGATATAGGCGTCTTGGAACTCATCACTCTCCAGCCAGGCCATGGTGGTCTCTTCGTCAGCGCCGTCCAGCCATTTGCGGTAGGCGTTGAACACCAGCACGATGTAGTCGGTGGCGTGTTCTTCCTTGTGCCCCTTGAGCACCAGGGCGAGCAGCGGATCCACCAGGAACACCGAGATCATTGGCACCAGGCCGCCTTCCTGAGCTTCCTTCATCTTGTTGAACATCGCGTCGTAGCTGCCCGACTCCATGGCCTTGTTGTACACCTGCTCGACGCTGGCGCTGTCGCCGGCACTGGCCTTGACCGCTTGGCCGCTGCGAACCATGCGGTTCTGCTTGGCCTTGCTGGCGGCGCGCTTGGCGCGTTTCTGTTGCTTGGTGGGGGTGGCCATGGGGAAATCCTTGGGTGTGTCTGAAAGTGCGCGTATTGAAGCGCAATTGCCCGATAAACCCAAGCAGCGCGCCTGGGCGCTGCAGCTTGAGATGTCTGTGGGATACATATCCAGATTATGCGGACCGTGGGCCCTGCGTAGCTTCTCTCCTGCTGCCAGCCATGCTGGCTGGCAGCCTGTCACTGCGCCAATTCGGCGTCTGTGAGTGATGCGCACGTTTGCGCTACAAAGGAGGAGTCATGAAGCACTTTTATCTGGTCACCCTGTACGGCTACACGGACGATGGCAGGGTTTACTATCCAACCGGTTTCGCCGGTTGCGACGAGCAAAGGATTACAAAGGCTGACATCGCCGCCATTATCGAAAAAGGCAAGCAACACGGCCACCTTCAGTTGCACAGCATCTCCTACATGGGGCACATGACCGAGGACGCATTCAATCATCTTCGTTCCATGTCGGACGAGTAAGGTTTGGCCCGCAGTCTGCTTAGGCTGCGGGTTTCTCGATTGCAGGGCGAGCCTTCAGGTTGCGTTGTGAAATCTGGTGTTCTTCGAAGCCGCCTGAAGTTAAAAATCACAGACAACAAAAAACCCGCACTAGGCGGGTTTCTTGTTGTCGCTTCGGGTAACTTTGCAACCACCAGAAGCTTGAAGGTGGTGCCCAGAGACGGAGTCGAACCGCCGACACGAGGATTTTCAATCCTCTGCTCTACCGACTGAGCTATCTGGGCGACGAGGTGAATTAAATAGATTTCCGGACCGCTCGTCAACGACTTTTTGAAAAAATTTTAAATTAATTCCGTCGCTTACGATTTTTGGGGTCATTCGGCCGGTGGAACGTAGCCTTCGGCCTGGGCGTATTCTTCGCCGGCGAAAAACTTGTCCATCTCAGCCTGGAGGAATTTGCGGTCCTCGGCGTTCATCATGTTCAGGCGCTTCTCGTTGATCAGCATGGTCTGGTGCTTCTGCCAGTCGGCCCAGGCTTTCTGCGAGATGTGTTCGAAGATGTCCTGGCCCTTGGCACCGGGATAGGGCGGGCGTTCCAGGCCTGGCAGTTCTTCTTGGTATTTGCGGCACATCACGGTGCGGGTCATCGGGCGTCTCCTGCGATCAGTTCGTCGGCCGCGCGTTCAAGCAGCTTTTTCACCGGGGCGGCGAGGCCCAGGCGCGGCGGGGTGGCGAGGTTATACCAGAGCCAGTCGGCCTCGGCCACGTGCTCGCCGACCGGGTCGACGTGCACGAGCCAGGGCTCGATCGCCAGCTGGAAGTGGCTGAAGGTATGGGTCAGGCCGTCCATGGCGTGGCGGCCAGCCAGGCGCAGGCCGTGCTGGTAGGCCAGGTCGTCGAGCTGGGCGATGTCGTCCAGCTCCGGCAGGCTCCACAAGCCCCCCCAAAGGCCGCTGGAAGGGCGTCGATAAAGCAGGATGGCACCTTCGTGGTTGGCCAGCAGTGGCATCAGTGTGCGCCGTTGCGGCAGAGCCTTGCGTGGCTTGGGCTCGGGGTAGCGGGTTTCTTCGCCGTGCAGGTGCGCTTCGCAGCCGCGCTGCAACGGGCAGATCAGGCAACTGGGCTTGCTGCGCGTGCACAGCGTGGCGCCCATGTCCATCATCGCCTGGGTGTAGTGGTTGGCGCGTTGTTGCGGGGTAAAGCGCTCGGCGGTGGCCCATAGCTGGTTGGCAACCTTGGGTTCGCCAGGGTAGCCGGCCTGGGCGGTGTAGCGTGCCAGCACGCGCTTGACGTTGCCGTCGAGGATCGGTGCGCGGATGCCCATGCTGATGCTGGCGATGGCGCCGGCAGTGGAGCGGCCAATGCCGGGCAGCTCGGTAAGCTGCTCGACACTGCGCGGGAATTCGCCGCCATGTTGTTCGACGACGACCTTGGCGGCCTTTTGCAGGTTGCGTGCGCGGGTGTAGTAGCCCAGGCCCGTCCACAGGTGCAGCACTTCGTCCTCCGGTGCCTCGGCCAGGGCTTGCACGGTTGGCAGGGCCTGCATGAAGCGGTCGAAGTAATTGAGCACGGTGCTGACCTGGGTCTGCTGCAACATGATTTCCGACACCCACACCCGGTACGGCGTGATGCCCTGTTGCCAGGGCAGGTCGTGCCGGCCGTGCTCGTCATACCAGTCCAGCACTGCGCTGGAGAACTGCTCGGGGCTCATCGGTTGAACAGCCCCTTGAGCGCGTCTTTCAGTTCCGGGCTCACTTTGTCTCCAAGTTTTTCGTCAAGTTTTTCATCGATCTTGTCTTTCAGGCGGTTGCCGGCCAGCTTGGCGGCAACCTTGCCCAGGCCGTTCTGGTCCAGGCGGCAGGCCTTTGCGCCAAGTTCCAGCGGACCACGGCAGCGCAGGGGGACTTCAACACCCACATAACGTTCGTTGACCTGGCAGGCCGGGTCCGGCATGGCACGCTGGTCGCCTTCGACGACTATGCCGATGTTGTAGTCCATGCCCAGCACGCGCAGGTCGAGGTCACCATGGCCATTGACGGTCAGACCCGGGATGCGCGCCTTGAGGTCCGGGTTGCTGGCGACGCCGTTGCGTACTACCAGGCTGCCGCGCAGCTCCTGGAACGGGGTGTCCTTGCCGCGTGGTTCGCTGCTCAGCGTCTTGCGATTGAGCGTGGCGATGGCCTGGCACAGCTGCTGTTCCAGGTTGGCATTGACCAGCACGCCATCGTTGATGGCGAAGTTTGCGCTGCCGTTCAGGGTGTCGACCAGTGCTTTCTGGCTGTTACCGGTGGCTGTCAGATCACTGGTCAGGGTCAGCAGGCCCTTGACCGGCGGCGTCTGTTCCTTGCCTTCGGTCTTGATGAAGTGTTCCACCGGCACCCGCTGGATATTGGTGTTCACACCCAGCTGTGGCACGGCAGGGCGCACGTCGACCGTGCCCTTGGCTTCGAAGGTGCCGTTGTACAGCTCTCCGCGCAGGGTTTGCAGGGTCAACAGGCCGCCTTGGCCAACGGCCTTGAGCTGGGCGCTCTCGATCGGCAGCTTATCCAGGGTCAACGAGCCGAAGGCCAGGTCGGCCTGCAGGTCGAGGGCGCGCAGACGGTCGACCGGCAGCAGCTTGTCGTCGCTCCATGCCACTTGTGTTGGGGCGTTGGGCAGTGGTGTGGTGCCGGCACCGGCTACGGCGCTGGCCTCTTGTTGCTTGACCTCGGCCTGGCGCGCAGCGGTGGCGCCCTTGGCTTCTTCGCTCTTGGCCGGCAGGTAGCGGTCGGCGTCGAAGGTGTCGCCCTTAAGCTGCAGGCGCAGGGCTTGTTTGGCGAAATCTTCGACGGCCACGCGGCCGCTGAAGGTGCTGTCGTCCAGCTTCACTGCCAGGTCTTCCAGGGCCAGGCTGCTGGGTGTGCCCTGCAGGCGAGTCACCAGCTCCAGCTTGGCGAAGGCGGCCGGGTCGTTGGTGGCCGGCAGCGGGTGGCCAATGCTTTCAAGGAAGGCGCGCAGGTTGAACTGGGCGATGGACAGGCCGCCGCTCAGCTGGGGTGCCTTGTCCAGATCACGCAGGTTCAGCTCACCGAGGGCGCGCAGTTGGTTGGCCGAAAGTTTCAGGCCGTTCCACGAGGCGACATTGGCGGCCAGGTCGACCAGCAGTTGGCCTTGGGCGGCGAAGGTCACGGTCTTGCCGCCGGTAGGCTCACCCGAGGTCTCGCCCGACAGGCGCATGTCTTCGAAGTTGTAGCGCTTGAGCTTGCGGTCGAAGCGCAATTCGCCAGCCAGCTCGGTACGGGCCTTGATGCTCGGCTGGCTGGCGCTGATGAAGGCGCTGGCCTTGAGCGCAATGTTTGCGCCTTCATGGATTGGGCCGGTGCTCAGCTGGATGCTTTCGGCGCTGTAGCTGTGGCCGGTCTTGGCATCGGTGTACTGCACGCGGGCGTTGTTCACGGTCAGGCTGTCGATGTCCAGCTTGATGGCGCGGTCGTTGCTGTTGGTGGTCGCAGGCGTCTGCTCGGCAGGTGCCTGTGCGGATGCATCGGTGCTTGCGCCATTCTGCGCGGGCAGCGGTTTGCCGATGTCCTCCCAGTTGCCATGGCCCTGTTCGTCACGCGCCAGGGTCAGGTTCAGGCCCTCGACACGTACGTCGCTCATTTGCACTTCGCGGCGCAGCAGCGGCAGCACACGGACCGAAAGGCCAAGCATCTGCAGGTCGGCGAACGGTTCCTTGGGTTTGTTCAAGGTGGCGATGCTGGCTTCGTGCAGCTCCAGGCCCAGCCACGGGAACAGGCTCCAGCCGATGTCACCGTTGAGGGTCAGTTCGACGTGCGCCTTGTCGCGTGCCAGCTGGCGAATCTCGTCTTTGTAGTCGTTGGGATCAAAGAGGTGGGTCAGGGCGAAGCCCAGCGCCACGATGATCAGCAGTAACCCGAGAAGCCCCAGTCCCAGGATTTTGCCGAACGCTTTCATGGGCGAGTCCTTTTAGTCCGTTAGTGAGTTCAGGCGGCAGAGTATAACGCTGTCGCGGTTACCCCCGCTTGTACGACTAGAGATGTAGGAAATTCCTACGCCTGTATCAGAGAGTATGGCTTTCGACAGCCTAATATTGAGGTTTTGCCGGGAACATGACCGTTTCAGTCAGGCGAAAATGAACGATGGCAGATTGCCTTCATGCTGCTTGATGCTGCTACCCTTGCGCCGCTTTGCGAGCACCCTCCCTATAACAAGGATCAGATTCATGACCAGTACCGTCGCGACGGGAACCTTGGCCAGTGAGCCAGGCTTCCTGTCGAAGGAACGCATAATCGCCCGCCCGGGCTTCAACCGCTGGCTGGTCCCGCCAGCTGCCCTGGCCATTCACCTGTGCATCGGTATGGCCTACGGCTTCTCGGTATTCTGGCTGCCTTTGTCGCAAGCCCTGGGGATCACCGCCCCCGTCGCCTGTGCGGCAGACATGGGCTTCATGGCCCGGATGTTCAGCGCCGAATGCGACTGGCCAATCTCGATGCTGAGCTGGATCTACACCCTGTTCTTCGTCTTCCTCGGTTGCTCGGCGGCGGTGCTGGGCGGCTGGCTGGAGCACGCCGGCCCGCGCAAGGCTGGCCTGGTGTCGGCCTTGTGCTGGTGCGGTGGCATGCTGCTTTCGGCGATAGGTGTGAAAACCCATCAGCTGTGGCTGATGTGGCTTGGCTCGGGCGTGATTGGCGGTATCGGTCTGGGCCTGGGCTACATCTCACCCGTGTCGACCTTGATCAAGTGGTTCCCGGACAAACGCGGCATGGCCACCGGTATGGCGATCATGGGCTTTGGCGGCGGGGCCATGGTCGGGGCGCCGCTGGCCACCGCGCTTATGGGGCATTTTGGCAATGAGCACGAGGTTGGCGTATGGCAGAGTTTTGTCGCCATGGCGGCAATCTACTTTGTGTTCATGACCGCTGGCGCCCTGGCGTATCGCGTACCACCGACCGGCTGGAAGCCTGAGGGCTGGGCTGCGCCGTTGAAGAATGCCGGTAACGCCATGGTCACCGACCGTCATGTGCACGTCAGTGTGGCCTGGAAGACCCCGCAGTTCGCGCTGATCTGGCTGGTGCTGTGCCTGAACGTGTCGGCGGGCATCGGCATTTTGGGCATGGCGTCACCGCTGCTGCAGGAAGTGTTCGCCGGTAAATTACTGGGCAACGAACTGACCTTCAGCCAGCTGAGCACTGCGCAGCTGGCGCAGATTGCCGCGATCGCCGCCGGCTTTACCGGCCTGCTGAGCCTTTTCAACATTGGCGGCCGGTTCTTCTGGGCATCGTTCTCCGATTACATCGGCCGCAAGAACACCTACTTTGCCTTCTTCGCCTTGGGCGTGGGCTTGTACAGCCTGGTGCCTAACATGGGTCACCTGGGCAACGTGGCGCTTTTCGTGGCAGCGTTCTGCATCATCCTATCGATGTATGGAGGTGGTTTTGCAACCGTGCCGGCCTACCTGGCCGACCTGTTCGGCACGCAGATGGTGGGTGCCATCCATGGCCGCCTGCTGACCGCCTGGGCGGCAGCGGGGGTGCTGGGGCCGGTGCTGATCACCTACCTGCGCGAGTATCAACTGGCAGCGGGCGTGGAGCGGGCGGCGGCTTATGACATGACCTTGTACATCCTCGCGGGTCTGCTGGTGCTGGGCTTTATCTGCAACATGCTGGTGCGCCCGGTGGCCGACAAGCACTTCATGAGTGATGCCGAACTGGCGGCCGAGCGGGCGTTGAGCCATGACAAGGGCGCCGATGGGGCGCGGTCGCTGGAGTGGAAAGCGGCTCCAGGCAGCCTGCCACTGGTGCTGCTGGCCTGGGCGGTGGTGGTCGTGCCGTTGGCCTGGGGTGTCTGGGTGACCTTGCAGAAGACCGCTGTGCTGTTCCATTGATCAGCAGGGGGGGCGCGTTGCGCCCCTTTCGCAGATGCAGGAGCGGGCCGTTGTGGTTGTATAGACCTGTAGCGGCATCCAGCCCGCGTAAAACCTGGCTTTGCCATATGTCATCCGCGTTTCAAGCTGGCGCGTTCTGGGCCTATAATGAAACCCTTTTCGCCCAATGATTTTGCGGAGCTGGTGATGGTTGAACGTAAGGCTTCCGTCGAGCGCAATACCCTGGAAACCCAGGTCAAGTGCTCGATCAACCTCGATGGCAGTGGCAAGGCCCGATTCGATATCGGTGTGCCCTTCCTTGAACACATGCTGGACCAGATCGCCCGCCATGGGTTGATCGATCTGGATATCGAGTGCAAGGGTGACACGCATATCGACGATCACCATACCGTCGAAGACGTCGGCATCACCCTGGGCATGGCATTCGCCCAAGCCATCGGTGACAAGAAAGGTATCTTCCGCTACGGCCACGCCTACGTGCCGCTGGACGAAGCGCTGTCACGCGTGGTCATCGACTTCTCTGGCCGCCCAGGCCTGCAGATGCACGTACCGTATACCCGTGCAAGCGTTGGCGGCTTCGATGTCGACCTGTTCCAGGAGTTTTTCCAGGGCTTCGTCAACCACGCCCTGGTAACCCTGCATATCGACAACCTGCGTGGCCACAATACCCACCACCAGATCGAAACCGTATTCAAGGCTTTCGGCCGCGCCCTGCGCATGGCCATCACCCTCGACGAGCGTATGGCCGGGCAGATGCCTTCCACCAAAGGGTGCCTGTAAATGCAAACGGTAGCCGTAATCGACTATGGCATGGGTAACCTGCACTCGGTGGCCAAGGCGCTTGAGCACGTAGGTGCAGGTAAAGTGCTGGTTACCAGCGATGCCTCAGTGATCCGCGAGGCCGACCGTGTGGTGTTCCCGGGCGTGGGCGCGATTCGCGACTGCATGGCCGAGATCCGCCGCCTGGGCTTCGACAGCCTGGTGCGCGAAGTCAGCCAGGACCGCCCGTTCCTCGGCATCTGCGTCGGTATGCAGGCGCTGCTCGAGCACAGTGAGGAAAACACTGGCGTCGACTGCATTGGCCTGTTCCCTGGCCAGGTGCGCTTTTTCGGCAAAGACCTGCAAGAAGAGGGCGAGCACCTGAAGGTGCCGCACATGGGCTGGAACGAAGTCAGCCAGACCATCGACCACCCGCTGTGGCACGACATCCCTGACCGCGCACGTTTCTACTTCGTGCACAGCTACTACATCAATGCCGGCAAGCCGGGCCAGGTGGTGGGTCGCGGTCACTATGGCGTCGACTTTGCCGCAGCGCTGGCCGACGGTTCGCGTTTTGCCGTGCAGTTCCACCCGGAGAAGAGCCATACCCATGGCCTGCAGCTGCTGCAGAACTTCATCGCCTGGGACGGGCGCTGGTAAATGAGCAGGTCGAAGACCAAAGCCCCGACCATCACCCTGGCCCCCGAGCAGGAGCGCGAAGCGCTCGACAGCTTGAAGCGTTTTCTCGAAGACCGCTTCGAGCTGCAGTTGGGGTCGTTCGAGGTGGCCGAGGTCCTCGAGCTGTTCAGCAAAGAGATTGCACCCCATTACTACAACAGGGCGATTGCCGATGTTCAGCTGCACCTCAAGGAGCGGTTCGAGAGCATCGAAAGCGACCTGTGGGCACTCGAGAAGCCCTGAAACCCAACAAATAGACAGGTTCCCAAGATGCTGATTATCCCCGCTATCGATCTGAAGGACGGTGCTTGCGTGCGCCTGCGCCAGGGCCGCATGGAAGACTCTACGGTATTTTCCGACGACCCGGTGAGCATGGCCGCCAAGTGGGTCGAGGGTGGCTGCCGCCGCCTGCACCTGGTCGACCTCAACGGAGCCTTCGAAGGCCAGCCGGTCAATGGTGAAGTGGTTACCGCCATCGCCAAGCGCTACCCGAACCTGCCGATCCAGATCGGCGGCGGTATCCGTTCGCTGGAAACCATCGAACACTACGTCAAGGCTGGCGTCAGCTACGTGATCATCGGCACCAAGGCCGTCAAGCAGCCCGAGTTCGTCGCTGAAGCGTGCAAAGCCTTCCCGGGCAAGGTCATCGTCGGCCTGGACGCCAAGGACGGTTTCGTCGCCACCGACGGTTGGGCTGAAGTGAGCTCGGTGCAGGTCATCGACCTGGCCAAGCGTTTCGAGGCCGATGGCGTCTCGGCGATCGTCTACACCGACATCGCCAAGGACGGCATGATGCAGGGCTGCAACGTGCCCTTCACCAAGGCACTGGCTGAAGCCACCCGTATCCCGGTGATCGCCTCGGGCGGCATTCACAACCTGGGCGACATCAAGGCCCTGCTGGACGCCAAGGCCCCGGGCATCATCGGCGCCATCACCGGCCGTGCCATCTACGAAGGCACCCTGGATGTCGCTGAGGCCCAGACCTTCTGTGACAACTACCAAGGCTGAGGACTGAACCATGGCACTGGCCAAGCGCATTATCCCTTGCCTGGACGTGGACAACGGCCGGGTGGTCAAGGGCGTCAAGTTCGAGAACATCCGTGATGCCGGCGACCCGGTGGAAATCGCCCGTCGCTACGACGAGCAAGGTGCCGACGAAATCACCTTTCTCGACATCACCGCCAGCGTCGATGGGCGCGACACCACGCTGCATACCGTCGAGCGCATGGCCAGCCAGGTGTTCATCCCGCTGACGGTTGGTGGTGGCGTGCGGACCGTGCAGGACATCCGCAACCTGCTCAACGCCGGTGCCGACAAGGTCTCGATCAACACCGCCGCGGTGTTCAACCCAGAGTTTGTCGGTGAGGCGGCGGACCGTTTCGGTTCGCAGTGCATCGTTGTCGCCATCGATGCCAAGAAAGTGTCCGGGCCAGGTGAAGCGCCGCGCTGGGAGATTTTCACTCACGGCGGGCGCAAGCCGACCGGGCTGGATGCAGTCGAGTGGGCGAAGAAGATGGAAGGCCTGGGCGCTGGCGAGATCCTGCTGACCAGCATGGACCAGGACGGCATGAAGAACGGCTTCGACCTGGGCGTTACCCGCGCTATCAGTGATGCGCTGGGGATTCCGGTGATTGCCTCGGGGGGTGTGGGTAACCTGCAGCACTTGGCAGACGGCATTCTGGAAGGGCATGCCAGCGCGGTGCTGGCGGCCAGCATCTTCCACTTTGGCGAGTACACAGTGCCGGAGGCCAAGGCCTACATGACTTCGCGCGGGATTGTCGTTCGCTGATCCATTGATCGGGGCTGCTTTGCAGCCCTTCGCGGGCACGCCCGCTCCCACAGAGATCTCAGCAAACCTGGACTGCCCCCCAAGAGTTGGATTGGTGTCCAACTTCTTGGGGGCAGTCCTAACCTGTGGGAGCGGGCGTGCCCGCGAAGGGCCGCGAAGCGGCCCCAATTGCCTCACCCGTGGTTCTTGCCGAGCAGCGCGTGGTAAAGCTCGGTATCCCCGAGTATCCCCACCACCCTGTCGTTATCCTGCAGCACCAGCTTGTTGCCAGTTTGATAACGAATCTGCAGTGCCTCACGCATGCCGATGTCGGCGTGCACCACGGTCGGTCTGCGCTCCAGCAGCTCCACATCTTGCCCCGGTGCCCATTTCTGCATGTCCAGCCCGTTCTGGCCTTGGCGTGCACGCTTGAGCGCGCCGCCTTCGCCAAGGTCCAGCCATGAATCGATACCTGGGTCCAGGCACACCGAGCCATTGACCCGCTTGCAGTTGTCCAGGCTGCGCATCAGGCTGCGCCCGCACAGCACGTTCAGCGGGTTGGTATGGGCGACGAAGGTGCGCACGTATTCGTCGGCCGGGTTCAGCACGATCTCCTCCGGCTTGCTGTACTGGATGATCCGACCGTCCTTCATGATCGCGATTCGGGTACCCAGTTTCAGCGCCTCGTCCAGGTCGTGGCTGACGAACACGATGGTTTTGCTCAGCTTGGCCTGCAGGCCAAGCAGCTCATCTTGCAGGCCCTGGCGGATCAGTGGATCCAGGGCCGAGAACGGTTCGTCCATCAGCAAGATGTCGGCATCCATCGCCAGCGCCCGGGCCAGGCCCACGCGCTGCTGCATGCCGCCAGACAGCTCATCCGGCTTCTTGTTGCGCCACTGGGTCAGGCCCACCAGCTCAAGCTTCTCGTCGACCAGCTTGCGCCGTTCCTTTTCCGGGCGACCCTGCATTTCCAGGCCGAAGCTGATGTTCTCGCGCACCGTCAGCCAAGGCATCAGGGCAAACTTCTGGAACACCATGGCAATGCGCTTGGTGCGCATCATCTTCAGCTCGGCCGCGGAGCAGTTGGCAATGTCGATGTGCTTGCCTTCGTGTTCGACGAACAACTTGCCACGGCTGACAGTGTTGAGGCCGTTGATGCAGCGCAGCAGGCTCGACTTGCCCGAACCGGACAAGCCCATCAGCACGCAGATCTCGCCTTTGTTGATATCGAGGTTGGCCTTTTCGACACCTACCACCAGGCCGGTCTGCTTGAGGATCTGCTCGCGGGTCTGGCCTTGGTCCAGCAGCGCCAGTGCCTCGCGCGGCTTGTTGGAGAAGATGACGTCGACGTCTTCGAAACGAATGATGCTCATGCCTCACCCCTTACCGGCAGTTCCGGTTGCTTGCAGATACGGTCGAGCATGATTGCCAGCAGCACGATCGCCAGGCCCGCTTCGAAGCCCAGGGAGATATCGGCGGTGTTCAGTGCGTTGACCACAGGTTTGCCCAGGCCATCAGCGCCAACCAGGGCGGCAATGACCACCATCGACAGCGACAGCATGATGCATTGAGTGACACCGGCGGCGATGCTTGGCATCGCGTGCGGCAGTTCGATACGGGTAAGCAGCTGACGACGCGAGCAGCCAAAGGCCTTGCCGGCGTCCATCAGCTCCTGCGGCACGTCGCAGATGCCCAGGTAGGTCAGGCGAATGGGCGCGGCAATGGCGAACACCACGGTGGAGATCAGCCCCGGCACCACGCCCAGGCCGAACAGGGTCAGGGTAGGGATCAGGTAGACGAAGGTGGGCACCGTCTGCATCAGGTCGAGCACCGGGCGCATGGCGGTATAGAACATCGGCTTGTGCGCAGCGAGGATGCCCAGAGGCACGCCGATCACCACACATACCACTGTGGCGAAGGTGACCTGCGCCAGGGTCTCCATGGTTTCCTGCCAGTAACCCAGGTTGAGGATCAGCAGGAACGACAGGGCGACAAATGCGGTCAGTGCCCACTTGCGCTGGATGAAATGCGCCAGGGCGGCGAACAGGGCGATAAGTACGAACGGGTTGAAGAAAGTCAGGGCGCTGGTGACGCCATGGATCATGAACTCCAGGCCTTGCGCGATGGCGTCGAAGTAATTCGCGCCGTTCTGGGTCAGCCATTCGACGAACGACGCGATGTACTGGCCCAGGGGTATTTTCTGATCGATAAGCATGATAGCGAGCTTCCACCTGCATAGATTGAAATCAACCCGGGGCAGGCACGGTCCTGCCCCGAGGTAGCGCTACTGCGTAGTTCGTTATTGCGTAAGCTTGGCCTTGACCGCCTCCAGGCCAGGTTTGCCATCCACGGTGGTAACGCCGGCCAGCCAGGCATCCAGCTTGCCTGGGTTGTCCTTGATCCATTTCTTGGCGGCGGCTTCGGGTTTCATCTTGTCGTCCAGGACATAGCCCATCATGGTGCTTTCATCCTTGAGCTCGAACGACAGGTTCTTAAGCAGTTGGCCAACGTTGCTGCATTCCTGCGTATATCCCTTGCGGGTGTTTGTCAGCACGGTCGCCTTGCCGAAGTCGGGGCCGAAGAATTCGTCCCCGCCGGTCAGGTACTGCATCTTGAAGCGGGTGTTCATCGGGTGTGGCTCCCAGCCCAGGAACACCAAGGCCTCGCCGCGTTTCTGCGCGCGATCAACCTGCGACAGCATGCCCGCCTCGCTGGACTGCACGATCTTGAAACCGGCGTCCTTCAAGCCAAAGGCGTTCTTGTCGATCATGCTCTGGATGGTGCGGTTGCCGTCGTTACCCGGTTCGATGCCGTAGATCTTGCCGTTCAGTTCCTTCTTGAACTTGGGAATGTCGCTGAAATCCTTCAGGCCCTTGTCGTACAGCGCCTGGGGGACTGCCAGGGTGTACTTGGCGTTTTCCAGGTTGGCGCGCACGGTTTCTACCGTGCCGGCATCGCGGTACTGCTTGATGTCGTTCTCCATGGTCGGCATCCAGTTGCCGAGAAACACGTCCAGGTCCTTGCCGGTGGCCAGCGACTTGTACGTCACCGGTACCGAGATCATGGTGGTGTGGGTTTTGTAACCCAGGGCTTCGAGCACAACGCTGGTGGTCGCGGTCGTGACTGTGATGTCGGTCCAGCCGACATCGGAGAAGCGTACAGTCTGACATTGCTCGGGTTCGGCTGCTTGGGCCAGCAATGGCGCGGACAGCAACGCAACCAGCAACAGCGAGGGTGAACCTTTCATGGATGGACTCCTGAGATATTGTCTTCGGGTTCGCGTGGGTCGCCGGGCTTTCTGAGGGTCCGGTCGACCAGGCCTGCAGAGGGCAGGATGCGTGGCCGTGCTTTACGAGTCGCTTTCGATAATCCTCCAGCGCCGGGCAATCGCCTACTGGTGGGGTCGTATCCAGTACGGAACGGGTCGTATCCAGTATGGGCGATGTCGCTTATGGATTTTTCCACCCCCTCGCGCGCATTTTTGCGTCACCAGGCCGCTGGAAAACGGCGCGGTGGGCGCAGTTCCTGGTTGAAAACAGCGCGGCGCTGCTGGACAAAAGTACGTCGGTTGCAGACGGCGAGGTGGGCGGTAAAAGCCCGATGATGCTGGCATTCAAGGCGGCCCGCTGTTTGAGCCTAGCAGCTACGCCGCCCTGCGCATGGCGCGCAGAGACAAGCCCAGCAAGAGGTGATTCGACAATGGCCATCAGCGTGTTCGACCTGTTCAAGATCGGTGTCGGGCCCTCCAGCTCCCACACCGTCGGCCCCATGCGTGCTGGCGCCCTGTTCGTTCAGGGCCTGCGAGAACGCGGCGAGCTGGAACGTGTAAAGCGGATCGAAGTGCGCCTGTATGGCTCGCTGTCGGCCACCGGTATCGGTCATGGCACCGACAACGCCACCATCATGGGCCTGATGGGCGAGTGGCCTGACGCCATTGACCCGACCCAGATCGTGCCGCGTATCGCCGACCTGCGCGAAACCAACACCCTGCAGCTGGATAGCCGCTTGCCCATCGAGTTTGTCTGGGCCCGCGACATGCTGCTGCTGGACGAGAACCTGCCCTATCACCCCAACGCCATGACCCTGATTGCCGAAGGCGAGCAGGGCGAGTTGCACCGCGACACCTATTACTCGGTGGGCGGCGGCTTTGTGGTCGATGCAGCCCAAGCCGCCAGCGGTGTGCTGGATGCTGACCAGACAGTGCTGCCGTACGACTTCAACAGCGCCGCCGAACTGCTGCGCCTGTGCAAGCAAAACGACCTCAGCGTGTCGCAATTGATGATGGCCAACGAGAAGGTCTGGCGCAGCGAGGAAGACATCCGCGCTGGCCTGCACAAGCTCTGGGAAGCCATGCAGGAATGCGTCAACAACGGCCTCAAGTACGAGGGCACGCTACCCGGCGGGCTGAACGTGCGTCGCCGCGCCGCCAAGCTGCACCGCAGCCTGCAGGAAATCGGCAAGCCCAACGTGATCGGCTCGACCATGAGTGCCATGGAATGGGTCAACCTGTTTGCCTTGGCGGTCAATGAAGAAAACGCCGCCGGTGGGCGCATGGTGACCGCGCCTACCAACGGCGCGGCGGGCATCATCCCGGCAGTGCTGCATTACTACATGCGCTTCAGCGATGCGGTGGATGAATCCAGTGTTGTCGATTACTTCCTGGCTGCCGCCGCTGTGGGCATCCTGTGCAAGAAGAACGCTTCGATCTCTGGTGCCGAAGTGGGCTGCCAGGGGGAAGTCGGCTCGGCCTGCGCGATGGCCGCAGCGGGGCTTGCCGAAGTGCTCGGCGCCACCCCGCCACAGGTTGAGAACGCCGCTGAAATTGCCCTGGAACACAACCTTGGCCTGACCTGCGACCCGGTGGGCGGGTTGGTGCAAGTGCCCTGCATCGAGCGCAACGCGATTGCTGCGGTGAAGGCCATCAACGCGGTGCAGATGGCGTTGCGCGGCGATGGTGAGCACTTCATTTCCCTCGACCAGGTAATCCGCACCATGCGCGATACCGGCGCCGATATGCACGACAAGTACAAAGAGACCTCGCGCGGCGGCCTGGCGGTCAGCGCTATCGAGTGCTGATTTCCTGATCTGACCTTCTGGGCGTCTTCGCGGGCAAGCCCGCTCCTACAGGAACTGTGCAATCCCTGTAGGAGCGGGCTTGCCCGCGAAGACGCCCTTGAGGCTGATGCAGGTGCAACACAACCGCCTATGCCTCTTTATGGTGCGGTGATGGGCGCCCCGCCTACCGATCGTCGGATGTCGCGATCAGTGTAGGCCTTGTCGGTGACACTTAAGGGTGTCGCTTCTGGGAAACCCACGCGGCGCGTGTCACTAAACTGCTCAACCGTTACAGGCAACGCGCTAGCTCGCCTGTTCTGGACGACTGGCCAACACGATGCAAGCACTTGAAATGCCCAGTAAAGGCGTCGTTTTCAGGTTTTTTTGGATAGCCGTTCAATTTTAGGCACGACGTTTGCGTTGAGATTGGCAAGCCTACCCCCGGAAAATGACCGAGGGGTCATAACAAGAAGTAAGTGCCCGCCTGAGGCACACCCTGCATTTGTGTGAGGAGAAATCGCGATGACGTCGTACACCTCCGGGAATCCAACCCAGAACCGCACAACACCCCAGTCCATCGGGTTTCTTCTATTGGACAATTTCACCCTGATTTCCCTGGCATCGGCGGTCGAGCCGCTGCGCATGGCCAATCAGCTGTCTGGCCGTGAGCTGTATCGCTGGCACACGCTGACGATCGATGGCGGCCAGGTGTGGGCCAGCGATGGCCTGCAAATCACACCGGATGCCGCAATCAGCAATGCTCCGCCCATCGACACCGTGATTGTCTGTGGTGGTGTTGGCATCCAGCGCTCCGTCACCCGTGAACACGTCACCTGGCTGCAAGCCCAGGCCCGTCAGTCGCGCAGGCTGGGCGCCGTGTGCACCGGCAGTTGGGCACTGGCCTGCGCCGGCCTGCTCGACGGCTTCGATTGCAGCGTGCACTGGGAATGCCTGGCCGCAATGCAGGAAGCCTTCCCGCGGGTGAACATGAGCACCCGCCTGTTCACCCTTGACCGCAACCGCTTCACCAGCTCCGGTGGCACCGCGCCGCTGGACATGATGCTGCACCTGATCAGCCGTGATCACGGCCGCGAGCTGTCGGCGGCGATCTCCGAGATGTTCGTCTACGAGCGTATTCGCAACGAGCAGGACCACCAGCGTGTGCCGCTCAAGCACATGCTTGGCACCAACCAGCCGAAGTTGCAGGAAATCGTCGCGCTGATGGAGGCCAATCTTGAGGAACCGATCGACCTGGACGAACTGGCGGTCTATGTGTCGGTTTCGCGACGCCAGCTGGAGCGCCTGTTCCAGAAGTACCTGCACTGCTCACCTTCGCGCTACTACCTGAAGTTGCGCCTGATCCGCGCGCGGCAGCTGCTGAAGCAGACGCCGATGTCGATCATCGAAGTGGCATCGGTATGCGGCTTCGTGTCGACCCCGCACTTCTCCAAGTGCTATCGCGAGTACTTCGGTATTCCGCCGCGTGACGAGCGTGTGGGCTCCAACACCGCACAGCAGGTAGCCATGATGCCGATTCCGCAGGCCATGACCCTGTCGCCGCACAGCGGGCCGATGGCGGCCCTGAGCCAGGCGCGCAACGAGTCGACATTTGCCAGTGTAAGGCTCTGATACCGCGCCGGCCTCTTCGCGGGCACGCCCGCTCCCACAGGTCACCCGCTGAACTAAGCCAGCGGTGATCTGTGGGGGCGGGCTTGTTCCGCGAAGAGGCCGGGCCTGGGTAAATGAATTACGCGCGTTTGTTGAACTGCGCCAACGCTGGCAACAGTTGCTTGTCGATGGCCTGGCGCACTGCCGGCAGGATCGTCGCACTACCGGTGTACATCTGCTCCACCATCCCCTTCAGCGCCCGCGCATTGGGCTCAGTCAGCCCACGAACCACCGCTTCACACGCCTGTTCGGCACTGGCCCCGGCAGGAATATCGAAACCGCGCGCGCGCAGGTGGCCGGCGAGGTCGTCCTGATCAATCAAATCCGCATGCATCATGGCTGTTGTCCCTTTTATCGCTAAGAGAGTGCTGCTGTGATTTACGACCGATTCTGTGACGTGTGCGACAGCCTCGCAAGGACAGAATGTCGCCATGGCTGCTTTGGCTAAGAACAGGTCGTTTACGACTAAATCCCCTGCCAGGCAAGCACGCACACTGAGGCCATTCACGGTACAGAGGGTTTGGTCACCCTCGCTCACACGCAGTGGATGTTGCTCGCTCTTGGCCCCGGTAGCTCACGGCTTTCCGGGGTTATTTTTATTCCGCCAGACCCCCTATACATTCATACACCTAGCATTTATGTCAGGTGACGGACTGCAGAAGTTTGTGCTCTTTTGTGGAAGGTGGATTCCACAGGAGCGGAAAATGTGAAAAAGAATATCTGCATGATCATTGTCCTAGGCGCGACCTTGATAATGGCCTCATGTTCGTCATCTAACCCGCAAACAAGCACAGTTTCGAGTGTTGTTCCGCAGCTGTTTACACTGCAACCTACTCAAAGCCGCCAGATGCTTCAGAAAACAGCAAAAGGTTATCTCAAAACTTTGCTGGCCGACCCCGCTAATGAAGAATTCACGCTAGTTAAGGTTGACGAATCATTGATTGGGGCGAGCACTGAAAATATAGCTATAACACTGCCGAATCGAAAGGCTGAAAAGTTTCACCGGCGAAACTTTAACGTCTTGGCTGATGGTTACGAAGGATGGGTTGGCTATCAGTCTTCAAAGTGGAAAATAGGCAGCTCAGGGTCGGAAGCAGAAATTGATTTCGATCCTAAGTATTATATGTCTGTCATTCGCCTTGGTAATCAGTTGGCAGGCAGTTTTTTGGTGGAGGGCCAGCAATACCGATTGGTTTATATAGGCTCAGATACACACGTGCTGGTCAAGGTTGACGAGTCAAAGTTACCCTCTGAAGATGCACTGGGCGTAGAAGTTGAGATTCCGGCATCCCCTGCTCTAGAACAACCGCAGCAGGTCACATCTGCCTACAGTATTATAAGGCTGCTATTTGTAAGTACAGTGCAGTCTCGCGAGAAAAATCCAAACTATCGTGCTGATTTGATGCTAGGGTTGCAGGATGTAAATCAAATTGCAAAAAATAGCAAGGTGAATATTACTTACGAGTTTGCGGGGTTTATAGACTCTGCTATTGACGAAGTGGGGAAAGACTTTGGAACGCTCCTCAATGAGGTTCAATACAATAATCCCGCTGTCAATGCCAAAAGGGTGGAGCTCAGGGCTGATCTAGTCTCGATGTACGTTGCCAATAGTGAGCTATGCGGCGCGGGTAAGCCGTCGAGTAATAAGACGCAAGGATTTTCGGCGATTAGTTGCATTACCTCGTTAGCCCACGAGATTGGTCACAACTTTGGCATGATCCATAACTGGGATGGGCAAAGTAATAATTATATTCATGGATATCGCTACGGTCCGGATGGAGGGAACCTCAGATTCCGAACTCAGATGTCTTATGACTGTAACCCGACATGTCCGAAAGTACCGTTTTACTCCAATCCGCGGCTGAGTTATCAAGGACAACCTCTGGGAACTGTCGCACATCATGATGTCGCCCGCGCGATCAACGAGCGTAGGGCAAGTATAGAGAGTTTCTACCCTCCCATGCCGGGTGTGCTTAAAAATAAAGGTCGGCTGGAGCAAGGTTCCCCTCACCCTTGCTTGCAGGATTTCGCCGGGTCAAGTATCCAGTTCGTCGCGTGCTCTCCTGGCCCGCAGCAGAAATGGACCTTAGAGCCGTGGGGCGATGCGGGTACGTTCAGGATTGTGGCGCCGGGCGGTAATTGTGTGGTCGCGCGGGCTGACAATTATGTTTTGGCTGAACCATGCCCCGCAACAGTCAAAGATGGTCTTCTCTGGATAGTATCAGCGCAGCCCGATCATACCTTGAAAATACAGAGCTATAACCGCAACCTTTGCCTAGGCTCTCAGCCCAGCTTAATGCCGGGGCCTGAGTTACTGGCATGCGATAACGGTAGGTACCAAAGCTGGATAAATCTCGATATCCCACAATAACCGAGGCCTAGCGAGCAGCCATGGGCTGACTGCTCTCGTTAGCGTCAAATGGGGATCTTTATCACACGGCCTGTAAAGGCTGGCGTTGGTAAATCCCGTTGGCCATCGACCACGCTTTGTAGTTGATTGGTGCTGAATTCTCCAAAAGGCTTGGCCTTTGGTCCCGCCAGGTCCACATGTAAAAGCAATTGCTCACTGGCGGCCAACGCCTCGTCAAAACCTGCTCGATGCAAGCTGTGATACAAGTGCAGTCGCTTTTTATCGAATCCGATGATCTGCGTCTGCACCCACACCTCGGTGCCCAGCTTCACCTCGTGCAGATAATTGATATGCGCCTCCAGCGTGAACAGCGAATTACCGCTTTGCCCGCGGCTATCGGCGTCCAGGCCGATGCGCTCCATCAGGGCATCGGTCGCGTAGCTGAAGATCAGCAGGTAGAAGGCATCGCGAAGGTGCCCGTTGTAATCGACCCAGTCCTCCTGGACCGTGGTGCGGTAGGTGATCAGAGCGGGCATCTTGGCCTCCTTAATCGCTGAATGACAGGCCGTGGCTGGCCTTGCTGGTTTTCACCGCTTCGAGCACCGCCAGCAGGGTGTCGTCACGGTAGCGCTCCAGTGCAGCGATGCTGCGCTCGCCCTGTTGCTCGGAAGTGCCGCTCACCACATCGTCGATCAGCTTGTCGGTCAGTTCCGGTGCTGGCAGGTACGTCCAGGGCAGCTTCAGGGCAGGGCCGAACTGCGACATGAAGTGGCGCATGCCGGCATCGCCACCGGCCAGGGTATAGGTCAGAAACGTGCCCATGAACGACCAGCGCAATCCTGCGCCGAAGCGAATCGCGTCGTCGATTTCGCCCGTGGTGGCAACGCCGTCGTTGACCAGGTGCAATGCCTCGCGCCAGAGCGCTTCGAGCAGGCGGTCGGCGATGAAGCCTGGCACTTCCTTGCGCACATGCAGCGGGCGCATGCCGAGTGCGGTGTAGATGGTTTTGGCAGCTTCAATGGCCTCGGGTGAGGTGCGGCTACCGCCGACGATCTCCACCAGCGGCAGCAGGTACACCGGGTTGAACGGGTGGCCGACAACGCAGCGTTCAGGGTGAGTCGACGACTCGTAGAACTCGCTGGGCAACAGGCCCGAAGTGCTTGAGCCGATGATTGCATCAGGCTTGGCTGCGGCGCTGATTTTTGCGTGCAGGTCGAGCTTGAGGTCCAGGCGCTCTGGTGCGCTTTCCTGGATGAAATCGGCGTTGCGCACGCATTCCTCGATGGTTGCCACGAACTTCAGGCGGTCTTGCGATGCACCAGGGGCCAGGCCTTGTTTTTCCAGTGCCGGCCAGGCGTTGGCGACACGTTTGCGCAGTGCCTCTTCGGCGCCGGGCGCCGGATCCCAGGCCACCACATCCAGGCCATGGGCCAGGGCACGGGCGACCCAGCCGCTGCCGATCACGCCGCTACCCAGGGCGGCGAAGGTTTTGATTTCAGTGATAAAGGGCATAGCTAGTCCTCAGGGAAAAACACAGTCATCAGGGTTCATGGCTAACCCTGTGGGAGCGGGCATGCCCGCGAACACCGGCACGGCCGGTGCCATCCATCGCGTTGCCTGCTTCGCGGGCACGCCCGCTCCCACAGGGTCTTCGGCGCATTTGCGATCGTTGAATCAGCGGCGCTTGAGGTTCATTTTTTCCCGGCCTTCTGCCGGGCTGAGCACGCGGCCACCCATGCGGGTGATGATCTCGCTTGCGCGTTCCACCAGTTGGCCATTGCTGGCCAGCACGCCACGGTCCAGATACAAGTTGTCTTCCAGGCCCACCCGCACATTCCCGCCGAGCAACACGGCCTGGGCGGCCATGGGCATCTGCATGCGGCCGATGCCGAAGCCGGCCCAGGTGACGTTGGCAGGCAGGTTGTCGACCATGGCCTTCATGGTGGTGGTGTCAGCCGGTGCGCCCCACGGGATGCCCAGGCACAGCTGGAACAACGGGTCTTCGAGCAGGCCTTCCTTCATCATTTGCTTGGCGAACCACAGGTGGCCGGTGTCGAAGATTTCCAGCTCGGCCTTCACCCCCAGTTCGGTAATGCGCTTGGCGCCGGCGCGCAGTTGGGCCGGGGTGGACACGTAGATCGAGTTGCCGTCACCGAAGTTGAGGGTGCCGCAATCGAGGGTGCAGATTTCCGGCAACAGTGCTTCGACATGGGCCAGGCGCTCCAGCGGGCCGATCAGGTCGGTGCCCGGGCCGAACGCCAGCGGCGTTTCACCCGGGCCGATTTCCAGGTCGCCGCCCATGCCGGCGGTGAGGTTGACGATGATGTCCACGTCGGCTTCGCGGATACGCTCCATGACTTCGCGGTAGAGGTTTACATCACGGCTGAAACGGCCGGTCTGCGGGTCGCGGACGTGGCAGTGGACCACGGTGGCGCCGGCCTTGGCGGCCTCTACGGCGGATTCGGCGATCTGTTTGGGGGTGACCGGGACCAGGTGGCTTTTCGAGGCGGTGTCGCCGGCACCGGTGAGGGCGCAGGTGATGATGACGTCGTGGTTCATGGTGCAGTTCCTTGTGATGTCGGTGTTGGCTTTTTCGCGGGCATGCCCGCTCCCACAGGATCAATGTGATCCCGAGTGTGGCGCTGTACCTGTGGGAGCGGGCGTGCCCGCGAAAGGGCCCTGTCAGTTGGCGGTAAGCTTGAGGTTGTCCGCAGCCGGCTTGCCATCGAAGGTGGTCACACCCTCAAGCCAGCGGGCTTTGTCCTCGGGGTGGTCCTTGAGCCACTGGCGGGCCGATTCCAGCGCATCCTTGTGGTCGAGCAGTGGCTGCATCATGCGGCTCTCGTCCTCGGCGCTGAACTTCAGGTTGGCCAGCAGGCGGTGGGCATTGGGGCAGCGTTCGGCATAGTCCGGCGCCGTCACCGTCCACACCGTCGCACGGCCTTCGTCAGGCCCAAGCGCATCCTGGCTGTCACCCAGGTAGGCCATGTCGATGTTCACGTTCATCGGATGCGGCGCCCAGCCGAAGAACACCACGGCCTCCTTGCGCCGCACCGCGCGGTCGACGGCGGCGAGCATGCCGGCCTCGCTGGACTCGACCAGCTGGAACTTGCCCAGGTCGAACTGGTTCTTGGTGATCATTGCCTTGATCTGGGTGTTGGCGCCGGAACCCGGTTCTATGCCATAGATCTTGCCGCCCAGCTCCTTCTCAAACTTGTGGATGTCGGCGAAAGTCTTCAGGCCCTTGTCGTAGAGGTATTTCGGCACGGCCAAGGTGGCGCGCGCGTCCTCCAGGCTTGGCTTGTCCAGCACTTTGACCTGGTTGGCATCGACGAACGGGGTGATGGTCTGGGTCATGATCGGGTTCCAGTAACCCAGGAACATGTCCAGGCGTTTGTCGCGTATGCCGGCGAAGATGATCTGTTGCGAGGCACTGGTCTGTTTGGTCTGGTACCCCAGGCCGTCGAGCAGTACCTGGGCCATGGCGCTGGTGGCAATGACGTCGGTCCAGTTGACCACGCCAAGGCGCACGTTTTTGCAGGCGGCGGGCTCGGCGGCGAAAAGCGGGGTGGCGACGATGCTGCTCAGGGCAAGGGGCAACAGGCTGCGGCGGATCAAGCTGTGCATGGTGGCTCTCCATCGGCAGTGCATATTGTTATTGAGGGCGGCCTCTGCGGACCGTGTGAATACGCTACGCTGGCGCTACCTTGCCCAAGCGCACGCTAGCGACAGGAATTAGCACCGGGGCGACCAGTTTCTGTGGAGGAGGGGATGATGGAGACGATTGCCTTTCTGTTGGTGCCCGGCTTTTCTGCCATGGGGTTCATTTCGGCGGTGGAGCCACTGCGGGTGGCCAATCGTTTTGGGGGGCAGTTGTACCGGTGGCAGGTGCTTAGCCTGGACGGTGAGGCGGTGCTGGCGAGCAATGGCATGTCGATCAATGCCGATGCCGCCTTGGGGGAGGGCGAGCCGGCCAACATCCTGCTGGTGGTCGCGGGCTTCGAACCACTGGCCAATGTCGCACCCAAACTGCTGCATGCGTTGCGCCGGCTCAACCACGAAGCTGTCATGCTCGGTGGCATCGATACGGGCGCGATGGTGCTGGCCGAGGCAGGGCTGCTCGAGGGCTACCGGGCGACATTGCATTGGGAGGCGCTGGAGGCATTCAAGGAACGCTATCCAGGCCTTCAAGCCACCCAGGAGCTGTTCGAGATCGACCGCAGCCGCATCACCTGTGCCGGCGGAACGGCCTCGATCGATTTGATGCTGCACCTGATTGCCCAGTCTCACGGCAGCGAACTGGCGGTCAAGGTGTCCGAGCAGTTCGTGCTGGGTCGTATCCGTCAGCGCCAGGACCACCAGCGCATGCAGATCGGTGCGCGTTATGGCATCAGCAACAAGAAGCTGGTCCATGCCATTGGCGAAATGGAAAAACACATCGAGCCACCGCTGAGTACGCTGGAACTGGCTGCCGCGATCAAGGTGACAAGGCGTCAACTGGAGCGTTTGTTTCGCATGCACCTGGATGCAACACCGAGTGGTTTCTATCTCGGGTTACGGCTGGACAAGGCGCGCCAGCTGTTGGCCCAGACCGACATGTCGGTGACTGAAGTCAGCCTTGCGTGCGGGTTTGAACTGCCATCCTATTTCACGCGGCGCTACAAGCTGAGGTTTGGACGGTGCCCGCGGGAGGAGCGACGGCCCAGCGGTACAAAGTGAGCTTCAATCCAGTTCACGCTCGAGAATGGCCCTTAGCTTTTCGCGATTCCTTGCTTGCAGATCCTCGCGAAGCTGGGCGAAACCTGCTGCATTGAAGCGTGCACCCAGGTGATCGAATATCAGGTTCAGCTTTCTGGTGGGCTCGACCGGGTCGGTAATGCAGTAGGCATAGAACAGGATCGCAACCGGGACCTGGTCCCCTTCATGGTCCATTTCGATACTGAGATGTGAAGAGGCGTTCATGACGGTGAAGGTACGCGTACCTGCCGACTGCAGAGCGGCTTGAACATTTTCGTCGAGGCTCTTGAACCAAGGCCCTTTTTCGCGCGGTGGGGGTAGAAAGCCACTGTACACATCGCTTAATGCAAGCAAGTGCGGCTCATACACAATGGTTTTATGTGTATGTTCGAGCAGGGTGAATTTCAATGATTGCAAGGTGGCGATAGCGACAGTGAACCATTGCTGAGGCTGGGTTTCCATCGAGTATTTTTCATTGGCTACTGCTTGCGAATAACGCAGGCATAGCTGCAAATCTTCCCATGTATCGAGTGTCAGCCAGGGCGCAGGCTTGATGCTTAGCCGCTCCTCGAATATTCGGGTGTCCAGGCTCGTATCGTCCATGTGGCATTGCTCCTTGATGGATGCAGATGACCAGAACCGGGTACCAGCGCGCTCTGGTACCCGGCCTCGCTAATCAGATAGCGAGAAACGCGCCGAGGTCGCCTTTGATCTTCTCATTCACAAGATCACGTGCAGCGTCGAAGTGACGAACGCTGAACGTGCCTTGTTGCGAAGCGCGATAGACGCGGGTAGAGGTTTTGTCCACCTTGCGGGTCAGGGCGCCTTCACGCTCGACTTTCGAGTCGTAGCTGGCCTGGAAGCTGGTCATGTGCATCGCAGGCAGGCCTTGTGGCGTCATTTCGCACTGGGCGACCACGAAGTTGCTCGATTTGCCGGTTTCGCTATGGCTGTGCTTTTCCAGGTGCGCCTTGACTTCCGGCTTCTGCACGACAATTTGCAGAACACGCCTGGCGCAGGCGGCGCGACGAGGGTCCGCGGAGACGCTGATGGTGACGGACTTGGTGATCAGCTCTGCCAGGGTCAGGTTGTCCTCATCAATGGCATCTTCGGCATGTGCTGCGCCCGTCATGGTCCAGCCAAACTTGATCAGGCCATCGTTGTAGAAGTTGTACCACTCGCGCTGCTGGGTTTCCTTGTCGAACTTCTTATTGGCCAGTTCGGTCATCAAGCGCATGCCGGCCAGGATGTCTTCTGCAATGTTGGCAGGCACATTGTCAGCGAAGATGCAGATGGTCTGGCCGGTAGCGGCTACGCGCTCTTGACCCTCTTTGCGGATTTTTTCCATTTCAACTTTGATGTCAGCCACTTTGTAATTCCTTGATAGTTGTGAGTTCCAAGACACACATGGTGAGCACGTGGTCTGAGGGCACTATCGAGCAATTACGCAGGGGGCATCAGCGGCATGTTGTTCCTCTGGAGTTGATCCTTCACTCGCGCGTGCTGATCAATCTTCGGGTGCCGGCTCGTCACTGTTTTGCGAGCCCAGGCTGCGCAAATACTCCGCCCGCTCATCGCTGCGCTGTGCAATGCAGCTGTTCCAGGCGATCTGGTAGGCGTTGCTGCCGGGTTGTTCAGCATGGGTTTCGACCTTGCAGTCTGCATCGCGCAGTTGGATCCAGACTTTCTCGGCTGCCTCTATTCGCGACATCAGGCCAGCCTCGTCGCCAAACTGATCACGCATGCGCTCGATCAGTTCGTCGTAGGCCGACTGCAGCTCACGCTCGGCGACCTGCTTGTTGAATGCTGCACAGGCGAACGTTTGCTGGTCGGTCTCCACATTGTCGCAAGGTGTGCTTTCTTCCTCACCGGCCTGGGCCCCGCTCACGATGGCCAGCAGCACCAGCCATGCCATTGATTTCATCCGTTTTCTCCTCAACAGGCTGTCGAATCGCAGGGATTCTCGCTCAGCCAGAGGTCAGGTGGTAGCTCCCTGACCAAATGTTCATGTACCGGCCGCAAATGTCGTTATCGAGACTGTCTCTCATCCCCGGAACACGCGCCAGACGCGCTCTTGTCGCGCATTGACGCTTTCGGCAAACCCCCTGTCGTTTTTGCACCGGGGCGCCTCGGGGCACAGGCATATGCTGGCCTCAAAGCGCCGGCAGAAGGTTTGGCGCGACCCAACTCTATAAAAGGGGACAGCCTGATGAGCCCAGCCGAACTACACGCCGACAGCATCGTCATCGATGGCCTGATCATCGCCAAATGGAACCGCGAGCTGTTCGAAGACATGCGCAAAGGCGGCCTCACTGCGGCCAACTGCACGGTGTCGGTCTGGGAAGGGTTCAAGGCTACCGTCGACAACATCGCGTCCAGCCAGAAGCTGATCCGCGACAACAGCGACCTGGTGATGCCGGTGCGCACCACCGCCGACATCCGCAAGGCCAAGGAGCTGGGCAAGACCGGCATCCTCTTCGGCTTCCAGAACGCCCATGCGTTCGAGGACCAGATCGCTTATGTGGATGTGTTCAAGCAGCTGGGCGTGGGCATCGTGCAGATGTGCTACAACACCCAGAACCTGGTTGGCACCGGCTGCTACGAGCGTGACGGCGGGCTGTCCGGCTTCGGTCGCGAGATCGTTGCCGAGATGAACCGTGTCGGCATCATGTGCGACTTGTCCCACGTCGGCTCCAAGACTTCCGAAGAAGTCATCCTCGAATCGAAAAAGCCGGTGTGCTACTCGCACTGCCTGCCCTCGGGCCTGAAAGAGCACCCGCGCAACAAGTCGGACGAAGAGCTGAAGTTCATCGCCGATCACGGCGGTTTCGTTGGCGTCACCATGTTCGCGCCGTTCCTGGCCAAAGGCATTGACTCGACCATCGATGACTACGCCGAGGCCATCGAGTACACCATGAATATCGTCGGTGAAGACGCCATCGGTATCGGTACCGACTTCACCCAGGGTCACGGCCAGGACTTCTTCGAATACCTGACCCATGACAAGGGCTACGCCCGCCGCCTGACCAACTTCGGCAAGATCATCAACCCGCTGGGCATTCGCACCGTCGGCGAATTCCCCAACCTCACCGAGACCTTGCTCAAACGCGGCCATTCCGAGCGCGTGGTGCGCAAGATCATGGGCGAGAACTGGGTAAACGTCCTCAAGGATGTCTGGGGCGAGTAAGCCGCTCTCCAAGCCTGATAGCCCCTGCCAGCAACGCCGGGGCACCCACAAAAAATTTTATGGAGTTGAGTTTCCATGGCCAAAATCGCCCCGCAATTGCCAATCGAAGTCGACAGCGAGACCGGTGTCTGGACCAGCGACGCCTTGCCGATGCTGTATGTGCCTCGGCATTTCTTCGTCAATAACCATATGGGCATCGAGGAAGTGCTGGGCGCCGACGCCTATGCCGAGATCCTCTACAAGGCTGGCTACAAGTCTGCCTGGCACTGGTGTGAAAAAGAGGCCGAGTGCCATGGCCTGGAAGGCGTGGCGGTGTTCGAGCACTACATGAAGCGCCTGAGCCAGCGTGGCTGGGGCCTGTTCGAGATCCAGGATATCGACCTGGATAAAGGTACCTGCAGCGTCAAGCTCAAGCACTCTGCGTTCGTGTACGTCTATGGCAAGTGCGGCCGCAAGGTCGACTACATGTTCACCGGCTGGTTCGCTGGCGCGATGGACCAGATTCTCGCTGCCCGCGGCAGCAAGATCCGCACCGTGGCCGAGCAGGTCTATGGCGGGTCGGAAGAAGGCCACGAAGATGGCCTGTTCGTTACAAAGCCGTTGTAAGCCGGAGATAGCGTCATGGCATTCGAAGCAATGTTCCAGCCGATCCAGATCGGCAAACTGACCATCCGCAACCGTGTGCTCAGCACCGCGCATGCCGAGGTCTACGCCACTGACGGCGGCATGACGACCGACCGCTATGTGAAGTACTACGAAGAGAAGGCCAAGGGCGGCATCGGCCTGGCCATCTGTGGCGGCTCGTCGGTGGTGGCCATCGACAGCCCGCAGGAATGGTGGGCATCGGTCAACCTGTCGACCGACCGCATCATCCCGCACTTCCAGAACCTTGCCGACGCCATGCACAAGCATGGCGCCAAGATCATGATCCAGATTACCCACATGGGCCGTCGCTCGCGTTGGGACGGCTTCAACTGGCCGACGCTGATGTCGCCATCGGGCATTCGCGAACCTGTGCACCGCGCCACCTGCAAAACCATCGAGGTGGAAGAGATCTGGCGGGTAATCGGCAACTACGCGCAGGCTGCGCGTCGCGCCAAAGAGGGCGGCCTGGACGGCGTGGAATTGTCGGCGGTGCACCAGCACATGATCGACCAGTTCTGGAGCCCACGGGTCAACAAGCGTACCGACGAATGGGGCGGCACCTTTGAAGGCCGCATGAAATTCGGCCTGGAAGTATTGAAAGCCGTACGCGCCGAAGTGGGTGACGACTTCTGCGTGGGCATGCGTATCTGCGGTGACGAGTTCCACCCTGATGGCCTCAGCCACGAGGACATGAAGCAGATCGCCGCCTACTACGACGCCACCGGCATGCTCGACTTCATCGGCGTGGTCGGCTCGGGTTGCGATACCCACAACACCCTGGCCAACGTCATCCCCAACATGAGCTACCCGCCGGAGCCGTTCCTGCACCTGGCGGCCGGTATCAAGGAAGTGGTCAAGGTCCCGGTGCTGCACGCGCAGAACATCAAAGACCCGAACCAGGCCACGCGCATTCTTGAAGGCGGCTACGTGGACATGGTCGGCATGACCCGTGCGCACATGGCCGACCCGCACCTGATCGCCAAGATCAAGATGGGCCAGATCGACCAGATCAAGCAGTGCGTCGGTGCCAACTACTGCATCGACCGCCAGTACCAGGGCCTGGATGTGCTGTGCATCCAGAACGCCGCGACCTCCCGTGAGTACATGGGTGTGCCGCACATCATCGAGAAGACCACCGGCGTCAAGCGCAAGGTGGTGGTGGTTGGCGCAGGCCCTGCCGGCATGGAAGCGGCCCGCGTGGCTGCTGAACGCGGCCACGACGTGACCCTGTTCGAGAAGAGGGACCAGATTGGCGGGCAGATCACCATTGCCGCCAAGGCCCCGCAGCGTGACCAGATTGCCGGTATCACCCGCTGGTACCAGCTTGAGCTGGCTCGCCTGAAAGTCGACTTGCGCCTGGGCACTGCCGCTGATGTGGCCGCCATCCAGGATCTGCGCCCGGACGTCATCGTGCTGGCCGTAGGTGGGCACTCGTTCCTGGAGCAGAACGAGCACTGGGGCGCCGCTGAAGGGCTGGTGGTCAGCAGCTGGGATGTGCTCGATGGCAAGGTAGCGCCGGGCAAGAATGTGCTGGTGTACGACACCATCTGCGAATTCACCGGTATGTCGGTCGCCGACTTCATCGCCGACAAGGGCAGCCAGGTCGAGATCGTCACCGACGACATCAAGCCAGGTGTGGCCATGGGCGGTACCACCTTCCCCACCTACTACCGCAGCATGTACCCCAAAGAAGTGATCATGACCGGCGACATGATGCTGGAAAAGGTCTACCGCGAAGGCGACAAGCTGGTGGCGGTACTGGAGAACGAATACACCGGCGCCAAGGAAGAGCGCGTGGTCGATCAAGTCGTGGTTGAAAACGGCGTGCGCCCTGACGAGGAGCTGTACTACGCGCTCAAGGAAGGTTCGCGCAACAAGGGCCAGATCGACGTGGAGGCGCTGTTCGCCATCAAGCCACAGCCGATCCTCAGCCAGCCGGGCGAAGGCTACCTGCTGTACCGCATCGGCGACTGCGTGGCCCAGCGCAACGTGCATGCGGCGATCTACGACGCCTTGCGCCTGTGCAAGGACTTCTGATCGTTAACAGTCGCCGCCATCGGGCGCGATCCCTGTAGGAGCGGGTTTACCCGCGAATGCGTCAGCACTGACAACACTGTTGCCTGACCGGACGCATTCGCGGGTGAACCCGCTCTTACATGGGGCCAGTCTCGCCCTCTGGTCGGCGCAAGAATCCAGCTGTTTGTGGGAGTCTCCCATGTTGAACACCCTTCTACCCATCCTGCTGTTCGCTGCCCTTGGCCTGGCAGTGCTCGGTGCCTTGCGCCGGGTGCGCATGTGGCGCCGTGGCCGGCCGTCCAAGGTCAACCTGATCGGCGGCCTGCTGGCCATGCCGCGCCGCTACCTGGTGGACCTGCACCACGTGGTTGAGCGCGACAAATACATGTCCAAGACCCACGTGGCCACTGCGGGCGGCTTTGTGCTGTCTGCTGTGCTGGCCATTCTGGTGCATGGTTTTGGCCTGCAGAGCAAGATCCTCGGCTACGCACTGCTGGTAGCCACGGTGATCATGTTCACCGGTGCCATCTTTGTCTTCAAACGCCGCCTCAACCCGCCCTCTCGCCTGTCCAAGGGCCCGTGGATGCGCCTGCCGAAGAGTTTGCTGGCGTTCGCCGTGAGCTTCTTCATTGCCACCCTGCCGGTCGCCGGTATCCTGCCGGCCAACACCGGTGGTTGGGTGATGGTCGCCGTTCTGGGCCTGGGCGTGCTGTGGGGTGTGTCGGAGCTGTTCTTTGGCATGACCTGGGGCGGCCCGATGAAGCACGCCTTCGCCGGTGCCTTGCACCTGGCCTGGCACCGCCGTGCCGAACGCTTCGGCGGCGGCCGCTCCACCGGCCTCAAGCCGCTGGACCTGGAAGACCCGAACGCTCCCCTTGGCGTGGAAAAGCCGGTGGACTTCACCTGGAACCAGCTGCTGGGCTTCGATGCCTGCGTGCAGTGCGGTAAATGTGAAGCCATGTGCCCGGCCTTTGCCGCTGGCCAGCCGTTGAACCCGAAAAAACTCATCCAGGACATGGTCATCGGCCTTGCCGGTGGCACTGACGCGCAATTCGCCGGTAGCCCATACCCTGGCAAACCAATCGGCGAACACGGCGGCAATCCACACCAGCCGATCGTCAATGGCCTGGTCGACGCCGAGACGCTGTGGTCCTGCACCACCTGCCGTGCCTGCGTCGAGGAGTGCCCGATGATGATCGAGCATGTCGATGCCATCGTCGACATGCGCCGCCACCTCACCCTGGAAAAGGGCGCCACCCCGAACAAGGGCGCCGAGGTGCTGGACAACCTGATTGCCACCGACAACCCTGGCGGCTTCGCCCCCGGCGGGCGCATGAACTGGGCTGCCGACCTTAACCTGCGGCTGCTGTCTGAAGTGAAAGCGACCGAAGTGTTGTTCTGGGTCGGTGATGGTGCCTTCGACATGCGTAACCAGCGCACTTTGCGTTCGTTTGTCAAAGTATTGAAAGCCTCGGGTGTGGACTTCGCCGTACTCGGCCTGGAAGAGCGCGACAGCGGCGACGTGGCGCGCCGCCTGGGCGATGAGGCAACCTTCCAGCAACTGGCCAAGCGCAACATCCAGACCCTGGCCAAGTACAAGTTCCAGCGTATCGTCACCTGCGATCCGCACAGCTTCCATGTGCTGAAGAACGAATACGGCGCCCTGGGCGGTGACTACCAGGTGCAGCACCACAGCACCTACATCGCCGAACTGATCGCGGCCAAGAAGCTCAACCTTGGCCAGCACAAGGGCGGCAGCGTCACCTACCACGATCCGTGCTACCTGGGCCGCTACAACGGCGAGTACGAAGCCCCGCGCGAAGTGCTCAAGGCGCTGGGTATCGAGGTGCGCGAGATGCAGCGCTCGGGCTTCCGTTCCCGTTGCTGCGGTGGTGGTGGCGGTGCGCCGATCACTGACATCCCTGGCAAGCAGCGTATTCCCGACATGCGCATGGACGACATCCGTGAGACCGAGGCCGAGCTGGTAGCCGTGGGTTGCCCGCAGTGCACCGCCATGCTTGAAGGCGTGGTCGAGCCGCGCCCACAGATCAAGGACTTGGCCGAACTGGTGGCCGACGTGCTGATCGAGGAGGACGCATCCACTGTCCCAAAGCCGCAAACGGCTAAACGTGAACCTGCGGAGGTGCACTGATGAGCGACATTATCCGCCGCGATCCACGCGCCGAGTGGATCGCCCGTAACCGTCTGCACCCGCTGCATGCCGCGATGCAGACGCAACAGACCAGCTGGATGGGGCCCAACGGCATCATCCGCAAGAACCCACATGCGATTGCCGCAGGCTTTGTCGGCCCGGCCGGCATCAAGCGCATCGACCGCAGCGGCGCCCAGCAGGGCACCGGCGCGGGCGGGCGGCGCACGGCAGCAGCCGAGGTCAAGTTGCCACTGCACCAGGTGGCGGCGCCGGCGTTCTACATTGCCGTCGTGCCGGACATGGTTGGCGGCCGCCTGAGCAGCCACGACCGCGACCTGCTTGGCCTGGCCCACAGCCTGGCTGGCAGCGACGGGGCGGTGCTGGCCGTGGTGTTCAACGAGCACAAGGAAAGCAACTTTTCCACAGCCGGTGTCGATCGCCTGCTGGTTATCGAAGGCGAGGCCTTTGAAGGTTATGCACCGGAGCAACTGGTGCAAGGCCTGCGGGCTGTGGATAACCAGTTCGCGCCGCGCCACTGGCTGCTGCCTGACAGCCGCACCGGTGGCGGGGAACTGGGTCGGCGCCTGGGCGCCGCGCTGGGCGAGCGCCCGGCAACGCGGGTATGGCAGGTCAAGGACGGCCAGTGCATCGGCCGCGCCGGCGCCGGCCAGCAAGACCTGCAACGCACTGTGCCGCGCCTGATCCTGGCGGCGGCCGAGTGCGCCGAGCCGGTCAGCGAAACCCGTCACGAAGCGTTGCCGGTGGAGTTGTCCACAAGTGTGGTGCGCAGCCTGCCGCGCATCGAAGACCTTGGCTCGGTGGCCGTCGACCCGGCCACCATTGCCATGGCTGAAGCGGAGTTCATCGTCTCGGGCGGCAACGGTGTCAAGGACTGGGACCTGTACCACAAGGCCACCGCAGCCCTCGGCGCTACCGAAGGTGCCTCGCGGGTGGCGGTGGACGACGGCTTCATGCCGCGCAACCGCCAGGTGGGGGCTACCGGCACCTGGGTTACCGCGCGTGTCTACGTGGCTGTGGGTATCTCGGGCGCGATCCAGCACCTGCAGGGTATCGGTGCCTGCGACAAGGTGGTGGCGATCAACATGGATCCGGGCTGCGACATGATCAAACGGGCTGACCTGTCGGTGATTGGCGACAGCTCGGCGATTCTCAAGGCGCTGATCGAGGCTGTGGACAACTACCGCAGCGGCGGCCAGCGCGACGCGGCATAAGGGCACGAGCATGAGTACGAAAGTGATCAGCCTGGTTTCCATTGGTGCCCACCCCAGCTCCGGCCGCGCCCGCCGCGCCGAGCAGGATGCCCGCGCCGTGGAGTTGGGTTTGCAGCTGGCTGGGGATAACTTGCAGGTGGTGCATGCGGGCGATCCACAGGAAGAGGCCTTGCGCGCTTACCTGGGCATGGGCCTGGACCACCTCGACGTGCTGGAGCAACCGGCCGGGGCCGATGTGCTGGGCGTGCTGGGCGATTATCTGCGCGACGCCGGGGCCCAACTGGTGCTGACCGGCAGCCAGGCCGAGACTGGCGAGGGGTCGGGCATGTTGCCGTTCCTGCTGGCCGAAAAGCTCGGCTGGCCGCTGATTGTCGGGTTGGCTGAGGTGGAGTCGATCGACAACGGCACCGCGCAGGTGTTGCAGGCTCTGCCGCGTGGTCAGCGGCGTCGCTTGAAGGTGCGTCTGCCATTGCTGGCGACTGTGGATAACGCGGCGCCCAAGCCGCGCCAGAGCGCTTTTGGGCCTGCGCGCCGGGGGGTATTGGCGGCGCGTAACGTGGCCATTGTCGAAGATGAGCTGTTGGCTGAAGCCGAGCTGCAACCGGCCCGTCCAAGGCCCAAGCGCTTGAAGGTGATCAAGGCCAAGAGCGGCGCCGACCGCATGAAGGCGGCGACGGCCAAGGCCAGTGGCGGTGGTGGCAAGGTGCTGAAGGACGTTTCGCCGCAGGAAGGCGCTGAGGCGATCCTCAAGCTGCTGGTGGAAGAGGGCGTATTGCGCTGAGTCCCGTGGGAGCGGCCTGTGTTACGCGATAGGCCGCTTAGCAGCCCTGACAATCCTGAGCCAGACTCGAGATCCTGGGGCCCGCTGCGGCCCCTGCGACACAATTCATAGCCCAGTCCCCTGTGTATAAGTTATTCACTTCCCCCCTCACATGCCTGGATTCCAGCAAAACGGCTGAATGTCAGGTACGCTCCGTTTTGCCCACGGAATCTGTTCGCCAAGGTGTGGATAAATTGTTGGTGCATGGCTGGGAGCCTTATATAACGGCGCTTACACGGTTTAGATCATAAAATGATCAGCTTCCCTTGGCATCGCCTGATGCGGGCATGCTGCTTTTTGCCAGGATTTTCCCACAATCTCTGTGAGCCGGTCTGTGGATAATCTGTTTGATACCGGCTGTAGGCCACGCCGTTCCTGTCTTCGAGTGCTTTGATCAGAAAACAGCCAATCGGGGCTCACACACGCTTGAACCCTGAGTGCAGGTGAAAATTCAGGATCACCTGAGTCAAAACCTGTGAATAAGTACCAAGAACCTATCATTTCTATCAGTTAGCAGTCCTGTTCCAGGCGAGTAGGATGAGCGATCACTATCGGCTGAGCGTTCATCATGCATGGCATGCTGCAACCCGTTATCCCTGCCCACATGGGCGGGATTCCAAAGTCCTATTCAGCATACGGGGCCTGTGCTGGTGCAAGGAATATTGCCTTCACCGGGCAGATGGTCGATCACCTGACGGGTTGCTATCACCTGGGCAACGGCCGGCGAACCTACAACCCTGTATTGATGCGCTTTCACTCTGCCGACTCACTCAGCCCTTTCTCGGAGGGTGGGCTGAATGCCTATGCCTATTGCGGTGGCGACCCGATCAACCGGGTCGACCCCAGTGGCGCCGCCCCGGCCACCCGGTTCGCCCGGTTCGCCCGCCCCCAGGTCGACGTGATTAGCCCGGTGATCAGTGGCATAAGCATGTTTTCAAGTTCGGTGACGTTGGGCGGGGCTATCGCACGAACGGCCAGAAACGTGGTAGCCCGCTTGCAAAGCCAGCATTCCGGTACGGAATATACGGCGCCGAGCCTAAGATCCCGGATCGGTAATACGAGCCTTTTCTACACAGGAGGAATGGGGGTTGCAAGCACCGCAATGAGCGGAGTCGAACAAGGGTGGATTGGTAATGTACTGACCAGTCACGGCCGTCGCCTGGGGTTGGGCAACGCAATTGGGAACATCAGCGGTGGCTTGTTCTCCAACGCCGAGGCGGCACAGGCTGTATGGCGGGGGGTGGGGCAGCCCGGAGTGTCGGGGGCAAGGGTAGCCTGGGAGACATTCTATGAAGTCACCGGTATGCGCATGGTTGTCGAAGGGGCTTCGTACGTGTGGGGCAGAGGCACGGCACTCGGGGCCAGGATCGCTTCGGCAGGTCGAGCAGCTGCGGATGCGTGGCGTCGCTGGGGTACTGAACCCAGTGCGCCGCCTCCGTCTCCGAATCGGGACATAAGGCGACCATAAACCCACTGGCACGGCAATTTGCCGTGCCAGTGGGTGGTACGGGTTACTGCGCCTGCACTTCCTTCAGATACGGCGCAGGCTCTGCTCCCAGGTTGTTCAGTAGCCGCCCGCTGTACCAGTCAATGAAGTTCACCACACCAAACTCGTAAGTCTTCGAATACGGGCCAGGCTGGTACGCCGTGGAGTTGATCCCGCGCTGGTTCTCTTCGGCCAGACGGCGGTCCTGGTCGTTGGTGGCGTCCCACACCTTGCGCATGTTCTCGGGGTTGTAGTCCACACCTTCGACGGCATCCTTGTGCACCAGCCACTTGGTGGTGACCATGGTCTCCTGGGCGCTGATCGGCCACACGGTGAACACGATCATGTGGTCGCCCATGCAGTGGTTCCACGAGTGCGGCAGGTGCAGGATGCGCATCGAGCCAAGGTCCGGGTTCTTGATGCGACCCATCAGCTTCTGGCAGGCCTGCTTGCCGTCCATGGTCATCGACACGGTGCCCTTGAGCAGCGGCATACGCACGATGCGGTTACGCAGGCCGTGGCTCTTGTGCAGGTACGGGATCTTCTCGGCTTCCCAGGCAGCGGCGGAGGCGGCCACATGGTCCTTGAATTCCTGGCTGGCGCGCGGGTCGTTGGTGTCGTCCCACTCCAGCAGGGTTTGCAGCAGTTCCGGGTGCGAACCGTTGCAGTGGTAGCACTCGCGGTTGTTTTCCAGCACCAGTTTCCAGTTGGCCTTTTCCATCAAGGTGGTTTGCACCGCCACCTTGGTGTTCTCCATGTCGTACGGTTCCATGTAATGGTCCAGCGTGGCCAGGAACTCGTCGATGGCAGGCGGGTTTTCCGCCAGGCTGATGAAGATGTAGCCGCCGGCAACCTTCACGTTCACGGGCTTGAGGCCGTACTGGCTCATATCGAAGTCAGCACCCATCTCGGTGCCGGCGAACAGCAGGCGGCCGTCCAGCTCGTAAGTCCACTGGTGATATGGGCACACCAGTTTGGCCACCTTGCCTTTCTCGCTGACGCACAGGCGCGAACCGCGGTGGCGGCAGACGTTGTGGAAGGCATGCACCTTGCCTTCGGCACCGCGCACCACAATGATCGGGTTCTTGCCGATCTGCAGGGTGATGTAGTTGCCCTTGGCCGGGATCTCGCAGGTCATGCCGGCGATCAACCATTCTTTATGGAAGATCTCCTGCATGTCGATCTGGAACAGACGCTCGTCGGTGTAGAAAGGCTGGGGCAGCGAGTAGGTGCGCTCGCGGGTCTGCAACATCTCGGCGGTAGCCTTGCGTGCAGGTTCAAGTGGATCGCCCAGGCTCAGGGTTGCGGTGACGTCCATCGTGTATTCCTCGGGGCCGTATGCGGCCGGCAAAAGGTGGCTAATCGTTGTTGTGGTGCCGCAAGGCTGCTTCAGATAAAACAGCTAGTTCTTTTGCCGTGGAGTGTGCGTCCGAAGACGCCGCGAACCGTATCCATGGGCGACATGGCCGATTTGAATAACGACGCGCCAGCCCTTGTGCCACGGGGCTGGTCGCGATAAGCACGTCGATGTCGCAGGCAGGAATGTGCGTCGTCTTCAGCTTGCGCATTATCGCAGCCATGAAAAGGGCCATAGTCGGCCGCTGGAGATGAACATGTCCGATACCTTCCTCAATCCGGTCACTACCCAGACCTGGGCCAACGGCCGCCACATCGTGCGCTGCGTCAAGGTCATCCAGGAGACCTGGGACGTGCGCACCTTCTGCTTCATGGCCGACCAGCCGATCATGTTCTTCTTCAAGCCAGGGCAGTTCGTCACCCTGGAGCTGGAGATCGAAGGCAAGCCCGTGATGCGGTCCTACACCATCTCCAGTTCGCCGTCAGTGCCCTACAGCTTCTCGATCACCGTCAAGCGCGTGCCGGGTGGCCTGGTGTCGAACTTCCTGCACGACACCATGCACGAAGGCCTCGAGCTGCCGGTGCACGGCCCTGTGGGCCTGTTCAACGCCATCGACTTCCCGTCGGGCAAGGTGCTGTACCTGTCGGGTGGCGTGGGCATTACCCCGGTGATGTCGATGGCGCGCTGGTTCTACGACACCAACGCCAATGTCGACATGGTGTTCGTGCACAGCGCCCGTTCGCCCAAGGACATCATCTATCACCGCGAGCTGGAGCAGATGGCTTCGCGCATCCCCAACTTCAGCCTGCACATCATTTGCGAAAAGCACGGCCTGGGCGAGCCGTGGGCGGGTTACCGCGGTTACCTGAACCAGCGGCTGATGGAACTGATCGCGCCGGACTACATGGAGCGCGTGGTGTTCTGCTGCGGTCCGACGCCGTACATGACAGCGGTCAAGCGCCTGCTCGAAGCGGTCGGTTTCGACATGGCGAATTACCACGAGGAGTCGTTCGGCGCGACGCCGGCGGAAGCCAAGGCCGATGCCGTGGAGCACGCCGAGCAGGCGGCCGATGCACCTGAGCTGGACGTTTCCGACCTCAATCTGGTGGAGTTCATCGGCAGCGAGAAGAGCATCCGCATCGCCCCGGGCGAGACCGTGCATGCGGCGGCAGCCAAGGTTGGCCTGATGATCCCGAAAGCCTGCGGCATGGGCATCTGCGGCACCTGCAAGGTGCTCAAGCTGGGCGGCGAGGTGGAGATGGAGCACAACGGCGGGATTACCGAAGAGGACGAAGCCGAGGGCTACATCCTGTCGTGCTGCAGCGTGCCGAAAGGGGATGTGCGGATCGATTACTGATCCAGTGGCCAGTCTGGATTCTTCGCGGGCACGCCCGCTCCCACAGGGTCATCGCTATCTTCAGGACTGCGGTGAACCTTGTGGGAGCGGGCGTGCCCGCGAATGCTTCTAGGTGCGGAACCGGGCTACCAGGCCATTGAGGTCTACCGCCAGGCGCGACAGCTCGGCACTCGCCGCGCTGGTCTGATGCGCCCCGGTAGCACTCTGCACCGACAGGTCATTGATGTTCACCAGGTTGCGGTCCACTTCCCGCGCTACCTGGGCCTGCTCTTCGGCCGCACTGGCAATTACCAGGTTGCGCTCGTTGATCTGCGCCACCGCGCCGGCGATGGTGTCCAGTGCCATGCCTGCGCCCCGGGCGATGTTCAGTGTCGACTCCGCACGCTCGGTGCTGGTGCGCATCGATTCTACCGCCTCTTCCGTACCGCCCTGGATGCTGCCGATCATGCGCTCGATTTCGCTGGTCGACTGTTGGGTACGATGGGCCAATGCCCGCACTTCATCGGCGACCACGGCAAAACCACGGCCCGCTTCACCGGCCCGCGCGGCTTCGATGGCTGCGTTGAGCGCCAGCAGGTTGGTCTGGTCGGCCAGGCCACGGATCACGTCGAGCACCTTGCCAATGTCGCGCGACTGTTCGGCCAGGTGGGTAATCAGCTTGGCGGTGGCCTGCACATCACCGCTCATGCGCTCGATCGCACCCACGGTTTCCATCACCAGGTCACGACCATCACCGGTGGAGCGGCTGGCTTCACTGGAGGCTTCTGAAGTGCTCACGGCATTGCGCGCCACTTCTTCCACCGCACTGGTCATTTCGGTGACTGCAGTGGCGGCCTGTTCAATCTCATTGTTCTGCTGCTGCAGGCCACGGGCACTTTCGTCGGTGACGGCATTCAACTCTTCTGCCGCCGAGGCCAGCTGGGTGGCGGAGCCGGCGATCTGCTGCAAGGTGTCGCGCAGCTTGTCCTGCATGCGCGCCATGGCGCGCAACAGCCGGGCGGCTTCGTCGGTGCCCTCTGCGCGGATGACGTGGGTCAGGTCGCCGTCGGCGACTTGCTCGGCGCATTTGAGTGCTTCTTCGATCGGCTTGACGATACTGCGGGTCAGCAGGAAAGCACAGGCGAAGGTCAGTACGGTGGCGGCAACCAGCAGGCCGATCACCAGAGCGAAAGCGCCGGCATACTGGTTGGCGGCTTTTTCGTTGGTGGCGCGAGTCTGGTCAGTGTTGATGCGTACCAAGGTGTCCATGACCTTGTTGATCTGCTCGGAGTTGGCCAGCAGGTCGCGGTTGAGCAGGTCACGCAATTCATCCAGGCGGTCGGCCTGGCTCAGTGTGCGCATGCGCGATTCCAACTGGCGGTACTGGTTGAGCAACTGACCGTACTGGTCGAATGCTGCCTGTTCGTCGGCGGCGACGATCATTGGCAGATAGGCCTGGCGTGCACGGTCGATCTGGCTGTTGCGCTGGTCCAGCAGATCGAGGGTATCGCGTTGGGTTGCCGGCTCGCGGTTGAGCAGCAGGCGGTAGGAAAGCGTGCGCATGCGCAGGTTCAGCGCGGTGAGTTCGTCGAGGATCTTGATGCTGGGCACGCTGACTTGCTCGATGGCAACGCCCGCCTGGCGGATGTTGCCCATCTGCACCAGGGAGAAGATACCAAGGCCGAGCATCAGCAGGCCGATGAGCGCGAAGCCGAGAAGCGCGCGCGGGGCGATATTCATGTTGCGTAGGGACATGGAGAGGAGGATCCAGGCAAGTGGGATAAGAGCGACAAAACATGACTTGCCGGGCTATCGGTCGTGACTGGCCAGTCTTGAATGCGACCGGGGAAAATGGTGCAACCGCGAACCTTTTCCTGACCGGCGGTTGATCCAGGTCGGAACAAGGGGTCGATTACCCTGTCAATCTGCGGGTTCGACACCTTATGAATCCGATATTTAATGGCGATAGGGCGCACTTTTCTTTATCGTGTGTGCCCCTCGCAACAACCTGAGATAGACCCATGCTGGAAGCTTCCCTGAATCAAATCGAGCAACTGGTCAGCGACCTGATGCAGAAAAACGCTCAACTCATCGAGCAGAACACCGCCCTTGGCCAGGAACTGGCCCAGGCCAAGGAAGAGAACGAAACCCTGCAGCTGTCGCTGATGGAGCAGGAAGAGAAGAACGGCGCTACCGCAGCACGCATCCAGGCTCTGGTCGAGCGCGCCAGCGCGGGCGTTGTTGGCGCATGAGACTGCAGGAGCAGCCGATCAATGTCGTGTCGATCCTCGGCATCGACTATTCGATCAAGGCGCCCGAAGGCCAGGAAGAAACCCTGGCCCAGGCGGTACGGATGCTCAACAAAGCCCTTAACGAGACCAAGCGTCAGTACCCGACCTTGATCGGTGACAAACTGCTGGTGCTGGCTGCCCTTAACCTGTGCTCCAAACAGGTTGAACTGCAGAAAGAGCATCAGCAGACCCTTGCGCGAACTCAAGCGCAGATCGACGCCACGGTGGATGCCATCGTGCGGACCATCGCTGAGCAATAAGGCCTTACACCGTCCCCCCGTAGGAGCGGGTTCACCCGCGAATGCGTCAGTGGCTTCAACACCGCATTCGCGGGTAAACCCGCTCCTACAGGCATCAGCAGACCCTTGCGCGAACTCAAGCGCAGATCGACGCCACGGTGGATGCCATCGTGCGGCCATCGCTCAACAATAAGCCCGTACACCGCCCCCCGTAGGAGCGGGTTCACCCGCGAATGCGTCAGTGGCTTCAACATCGCATTCGCGGGTAAACCCGCTCCTACAGGCATCAGCAGACCCTTGCGCGAACTCAAGCGCAGATCGACGCCACGGTGGATGCCATCGTGCGGCCATCGCTCAACAATAAGCCCGTACACCGCCCCCCCCGTAGGAGCGGGTTCACCCGCGAATGCGTCAGTGGCTTCAACATCGCATTCGCGGGTAAACCCGCTCCTACAGGGGGCATCTGATTGCTTCAGATCACTGGATTAACTGGATACGCAAGTGTATACACTTCCCGCAAAACAATAATGTGCGGGGGAGTAGGGACATGCGTATCTGGCGTAAGAGCATCCAGTTGCAATTGATCACCAGCATGGGCGCTGCCCTGCTGGCGAGCATCCTGGTGGTGGTCATTATCTTCACCGTGGCGCTCAACCGCCTCACCGACCGCTACCTGGTCGACACTGCCCTGCCAGCCAGCATCGAAGCCATCCGCAACGACATCGAGCGCATGCTGGGCCAACCGTTGGTCGCTGCCGCGGACATTGCCGGTAACACCCTGCTGCGCGACTGGCTTGCTGCCGGTGAAGATCCCGCGCAGGCACCCCAATTCATCGAATACCTGACCGCCGCCAAACAGCGCAACCACGCCTTCACTGCGCTGTTCGCCTCGACCGAAACCGGCCACTACTACAACGAGAACGGCCTGGACCGCACCCTCAGCCGCAGCAACCCCAAGGACAAGTGGTTTTACGGTTACATCGACAGCGGCGCCGAGCGCTTCATCAACATCGACATCGATGGTGCCACCGGCGAACTGGCTCTGTTCATCGACTATCGCGTGGAAAAGGAAGGCAAGCTGGTGGGTGTGGCCGGCATGGGCCTGCGTATGACCGAGTTATCGAAGCTGATCCACGACTTCAGCTTTGGCGAGCACGGCAAGGTGTTCCTGGTGCGCAACGATGGCCTGATCCAGGTGCATCCCGATGCTGCCTTCAGTGGCAAGCGCCAGCTTGCCGAGCAGCTTGGCGCTGACGCAGCCAAAGGCGTCATGACCGGAGGCGAGAGCCTGCGTAGCAGCCGCTTCAGCCGTGACGGTGAGCGCTACCTGGCGCTGGGCCTGCCGCTGCGCGACCTCAACTGGACCCTTGTGGCCGAAGTGCCAGAGTCGGAAATTTACGCGCAAATGCATCAGGCCGTCTGGCTGACCAGCCTGATCGGTGGCGCCGTCGCGTTGGTGTCGCTGCTGTTGGTGGTACTGCTGGCGCGTGGCCTGGTGCGGCCGATCCGCCGCGTTACCGCCGCATTGGTTCAGATTGGCGGTGGAGCGGGTGATCTCAGCCACCGCCTGGACGATTCGCGTCAGGATGAGCTGGGTGACCTGGCCCGTGGTTTCAACCGCTTCCTGGACAGCCAACGCAGCCTGATCGGCGAGGTGTTGAATACCTCCGAGCGGCTGCGGCGGGCCGTGGAGCAGGTAACCCAGGTGGTGGACAACACCGCCGAGCGCTCCGGGCGCCAGCAGGAGATGACCGAAATGGTCGCCACTGCTGTACACGAGATGGGCCTGACCGTGCAGGACATCGCCCGCAATGCCGGCGATGCGGCCCAGGCGTCGCAGTCGGCACGAGACGAGGCGTTGCAGGCCCGCGAGGTGGTGCAACGATCCATTCGTGGCATCGAGGGCATGTCGGGCGACATCGGCAAGGCGGCCGATGCGGTCAGCCAGCTGGCCGACGAAGTCGCTTCGGTCGATGAAGTGCTCGCGGTAATCCGCAGCATTTCCGAGCAAACCAACCTGCTCGCGTTGAACGCTGCCATCGAGGCCGCGCGGGCAGGGGAGATGGGGCGCGGGTTCGCTGTGGTGGCCGATGAAGTACGTACGCTGGCCCGGCGCACACAGCTGTCCACCGATGAAGTGCAGCAGATGATCCAGCGCCTGAAGCTGGGTGCTGGTTCGGCGGTGAGTTCAATGCAGGCAGGGCAGCAGGCGACCGGCAGTGGCGTGGAATCGAGCCAGCGCACCGGGGCATCGCTGAGCGCGATTACCGACCAGGTAGAGCACATCAGCGACATGAACCATCAGGTGGCCACGGCTACCGAGGAGCAGTCGGCGGTGACCGAGGAAATAAACCGGACGGTGCAGGGGATTTCCGATTTGGCGCGTGAGACAGCGGCGGAGGTGCAAGGGTGCCGCGAGGAGTGCCAGGCGTTGCGTGGGTTGGCTGATGACCTGGCGCGGCAGATGGGTGGGTTCAAGCTCTAGATCGCAGGGGCCGCAAGGCGGCCCCGGCTCTCGCTCAGCCACCAATGATCGCGCGGATATCCGCCGCCAGCTCACGCACCCGCGCTTCTTCGGTATCCCACGAGCACATGAAGCGCGCGCCACCGCTGCCGATAAAGGTATAGAAGCGCCAGCCCTTGCCCCGCAGCGCCTCGATGGCGTGCTCTGGCATTTGCAGGAACACCCCGTTGGCCTCCACCGGGAACATCAGCTCTACTCCCGGCAGGTCACTGACCAGCGATGCCAGCAGTTGCGCGCAATGATTGGCGTGGTTGCCATGGCGTAACCATGCGCCATCTTCCAGCAGCCCGACCCAGGGCGCCGACAAGAAGCGCATCTTCGACGCCAGTTGCCCGGCCTGCTTGCAGCGATAATCGAAGTCTTCGGCCAGCTGGCGGTTGAAGAACAGAATCGCTTCGCCCACCGCCATGCCGTTCTTGGTGCCGCCAAAGCACAGCACATCCACACCGGCCTTCCAGGTCAGTTCGGCCGGGCTGCAGCCCAGGAACGCACAGGCATTGGTAAAGCGTGCGCCGTCCATGTGCAGGTTCAGGCCCAGCTCCTTGCAGGTGGCGCTGATCGCCTTCAGCTCGTCGGGGCGGTACACCGTGCCCACTTCGGTGGCCTGGGTAATGGTCACCACGCGCGGCTTGGGGTAGTGGATATCCTGGCGTTTGAGCGCCACTTCGCGGATCGACTGTGGCGTCAGCTTGCCGTTGACGCTGGCCGCCGTCAGCAGCTTGGAGCCGTTGGAGAAGAACTCCGGTGCACCGCATTCGTCGGTTTCGACGTGGGCGGTCTCGGAGCAGATCACGCTGTGATAGCTCTGGCACAGCGATGCCAGGGCCAGGGAGTTGGCCGCGGTGCCGTTGAAGGCAAAGAACACCTCGCAGTCGGTTTCGAACAGATTGCGGAAGTACTCCGATGCACGCTCGGTCCACTGGTCGTCGCCGTAGGCGCGGTCGTGGCCGCGGTTGGCTTTCTCCATCGCCGCCCAGGCTTCGGGGCAGATACCGGAATAGTTGTCGCTGGCGAATTGTTGGCTTTTGTCTGTCATGGCACGGTCCTGTGAACGACGCAGATCAGCACTCTAAACCATCGATTCAGCACTTGCCTATACAACCCGTGCAGCGATTTCTGTTCATTACTGTGCCGGCCTCTTCGCGGGCGCGCCCGCTCCTACAATGGTCCTGCAAACGCCAATCACTGTGGGAGCGGGCGCGCCCGCGAAGGGGCCCGCATGGGCGGCACAAAGAGAATGTCGTAAACGCGCCATTGCAAGGCGTGCGCAGGCATCTGACCCGACCCCACCAGTCATAACATCGCCACAAAGGGCCACAGTGCCCCACGACAAAAAACGATCGCTGCCGGGAGATACACAATGTTCAGCAAGCAAGACCAGATCCAGGGTTACGACGATGCACTGCTGGCGGCGATGAATGCCGAAGAACAGCGCCAGGAAGATCACATCGAGCTGATCGCCTCGGAGAACTACACCAGCAAGCGCGTCATGCAGGCCCAAGGCAGCGGCCTGACCAACAAGTACGCCGAAGGCTACCCTGGCAAGCGTTACTACGGTGGCTGCGAGCACGTGGACAAGGTAGAAGCCCTGGCCATCGAGCGCGCCAAGCAGCTGTTCGGTGCCGACTACGCAAACGTCCAGCCGCACTCCGGCTCGTCGGCCAACGGCGCGGTCTACCTGGCCCTGCTGCAAGCCGGTGACACCATCCTGGGCATGAGCCTGGCCCACGGCGGTCACCTGACCCACGGCGCCAAGGTGTCGTCCTCGGGCAAACTGTACAACGCAGTCCAGTACGGCATCGACACCAACACCGGCCTGATCGACTATGACGAAGTCGAGCGCCTGGCGGTCGAGCACAAGCCGAAAATGATCGTTGCCGGTTTCTCGGCCTACTCCAAGACCCTCGACTTCCCACGCTTCCGCGCCATCGCCGACAAAGTGGGCGCACTGCTGTTCGTCGACATGGCCCACGTTGCCGGCCTGGTTGCCGCTGGCCTGTACCCGAACCCGATCCCGTTCGCCGATGTGGTCACCACCACCACCCACAAGACCCTGCGCGGTCCGCGTGGCGGCCTGATCCTGGCCAAGTCGAACGAAGAGATCGAGAAAAAGCTGAACGCCGCTGTATTCCCGGGTGCCCAGGGTGGCCCGCTGATGCACGTGATCGCTGCCAAGGCAGTGTGCTTCAAGGAAGCGCTGGAGCCTGGATTCAAGGCCTACCAGCAGCAAGTGATCGAAAACGCCCAGGCCATGGCCCAGGTGTTCATCGACCGTGGCTACGATGTGGTTTCCGGTGGTACCGACAACCACCTGTTCCTGGTCAGCCTGATCCGTCAGGGCCTGACTGGCAAAGACGCCGACGCCGCCCTGGGTCGTGCGCATATCACCGTCAACAAGAACGCCGTGCCGAACGACCCGCAGTCGCCGTTCGTCACTTCGGGCCTGCGTATCGGCACCCCGGCCGTCACCACCCGCGGCTTCAAGGTCGCCCAGTGCGTGGCCCTGGCTGGCTGGATTTGCGACATCCTCGACAACCTCGGTGACGCAGACGTCGAAGCCGATGTGGCGAAGAACGTCGCGGCCCTGTGCGCAGATTTCCCTGTCTACCGCTGAGTGGAGTCACACACCATGCAACGTTACTCGGGCTTCGGCCTTTTCAAGCACTCCCTCAGCCACCACGAAAACTGGCAGCGCATGTGGCGCACGCCAACCCCTAAAAAGGTTTACGACGTGGTCATTGTCGGTGGTGGCGGCCATGGCCTGGCCACGGCCTACTACCTGGCCAAAGAGCACGGCATCACCAACGTCGCCGTGATCGAGAAGGGCTACCTGGGCGGCGGCAACACCGCCCGTAACACCACCATCGTGCGTTCCAACTACCTGTGGGACGAGTCGGCGCACCTGTACGAGCACGCCATGAAGCTGTGGGAGGGCCTGTCCCAGGACCTCAACTACAACGTGATGTTCTCCCAGCGCGGCGTTTACAACCTGTGCCACACCCTGCAGGACATGCGTGACTCCGAGCGTCGGGTCAGCGCCAACCGCCTCAACGGCGTGGATGGCGAGCTGCTGAACACTGCCCAGGTTGCGGCCGAAATCCCGTACCTGGACTGCTCGAAGAACACCCGCTACCCGATCCTCGGCGCCACCGTACAGCGCCGTGGCGGCGTTGCCCGTCACGATGCCGTGGCCTGGGGCTTCGCCCGCGCTGCCGACGCCCTGGGCGTCGACCTGATTCAGCAAACCGAAGTGATCGGCTTCCGCAAGGAAAACGGCGCGGTCATCGGTGTGGAAACCAACAAAGGCTTCATCGGCGCCAAGCGCGTCGGCGTGGTCACCGCCGGTAACTCCGGGCACATGGCCAAGCTGGCCGGCTTCCGCCTGCCGCTGGAATCGCACCCGCTGCAAGCGCTGGTATCCGAGCCGATCAAGCCGATCATCGACAGCGTGATCATGTCCAACGCCGTACACGGCTACATCAGCCAGTCCGACAAAGGCGACCTGGTGATCGGTGCCGGTATCGACGGCTGGGTCGGCTACGGCCAGCGCGGTTCGTACCCGGTGATCGAGCACACCCTGCAGGCCATCGTCGAGATGTTCCCCAACCTGTCGCGTGTTCGCATGAACCGCCAGTGGGGCGGCATCGTAGACACCTCGCCGGACGCCTGCCCGATCATCACCAAAACCCCGGTCAAGAACATGTTCTTCAACTGCGGTTGGGGTACTGGCGGCTTCAAGGCGACCCCGGGTTCGGGCAACGTCTTCGCCGCGAGCCTGGCCAAGGGCGAAATGCACCCACTGGCCGCGCCGTTCTCCATGGACCGTTTCTACAACGGCGCACTGATCGACGAACACGGCGCCGCCGCCGTCGCCCACTAACCGGAGACACCGTCATGTTGCATATTTTCTGTCCCCACTGCGGCGAGCTGCGCTCCGAAGAAGAGTTCCACGCCTCTGGCCAGGCGCACATCGCCCGCCCGCTGGACCCTAACGCCTGCTCCGACGAGGAGTGGGGTACCTACATGTTCTACCGTGACAACCCGCGCGGTATTCACCATGAACTGTGGGACCACGTTGCCGGCTGCCGCCAGTACTTCAACGTCACCCGTGACACCGTGACCTACGAAATTCTGGAAACCTACAAGATTGGCGAGAAGCCGCAAGTGACCGCCAGCGGCAAAGCCACCAGCGCCGCGTCGACCGTCAAAGGCCAAGGGGAAAAAGTATGAGCCAGACCTATCGCCTCGCCAGCGGCGGCCGTATCGACCGCAGCAAGGTCCTGAACTTCACCTTCAACGGCAAGACCTACCAGGGTTATGCCGGTGACAGCCTGGCCGCCGCGTTGCTGGCCAACGGCGTCGACATTGTCGGCCGTAGCTTCAAGTACTCGCGCCCACGCGGCATCATCGCCGCCGGTACCGAAGAGCCGAACGCCATCCTGCAGATCGGCTCCAGCGAAGCTACCCAGATCCCCAACGTGCGCGCCACCCAACAGGCACTGTACGCGGGCCTTGTCGCCACCAGCACCAACGGCTGGCCGAACGTCAACAACGACGTCATGGGCATCCTCGGCAAGGTTGGCGGCAGCATGATGCCGCCGGGCTTCTACTACAAAACCTTCATGTACCCCAAATCGTTCTGGATGACTTACGAGAAGTACATCCGCAAAGCCGCCGGCCTGGGCCGTGCGCCGCTGCAGAACGACCCTGACAGCTACGACTACATGAACCGGCACTGCGACGTGCTGATCGTCGGCGCCGGCCCTGCTGGCCTGGCTGCCGCACTGGCCGCTGCGCGCAGCGGTGCCCGCGTGATCCTGGCTGACGAGCAGGAAGAGTTCGGCGGCAGCCTGCTCGACACCCGCGAAACCCTCGACGGCAAGCCTGCTGCCGAGTGGGTCAACGCCGTGGTCAAAGAGCTGGAAGGCCTGCCGGAAGTGACCCTGCTGCCACGTGCCACGGTCAACGGCTATCACGACCATAACTTCCTGACCATTCACGAGCGCCTCACCGACCACCTCGGCGACCGCGCCCCGATCGGCCAGGTTCGCCACCGCGTGCACCGCGTTCGCGCCAAGCGCGTGGTACTGGCTGCCGGCGCCCACGAGCGCCCGCTGGTGTACGGCAACAACGACGTGCCGGGCAACATGCTGGCCGGTGCTGTTTCCACCTATGTTCGCCGCTATGGCGTGGCGCCGGGTCGCAAGCTGGTACTGTCGACCAACAACGACCACGCCTATCGCGCCGCGCTGGACTGGCACGACGCAGGCCTGCAAGTGGTCGCCATCGCCGACGCCCGCCACAACCCACGTGGCTCGCTGGTTGAAGAAGCGCGTGCCAAAGGCATTCGCATCCTCACCTCCAGCGCCGTGATCGAGGCCAAAGGCAGCAAGCACGTCACCGGTGCCCGTGTGGCGGCGATCGATGTGCAGGCGCACAAAGTCACCAGCCCAGGCGAAATCCTCGAGTGCGACCTGATCGCGTCCTCGGGCGGTTACAGCCCGATCGTGCACCTGGCTTCGCACCTGGGCGGTCGCCCGGTATGGCGTGACGATATCCTTGGCTTCGTGCCGGGCGATGCCCCGCAGAAGCGCGAGTGCGTCGGTGGTATCAACGGCGTGTATGCCTTGGGCGATGTGATTGCCGATGGCTTCGAAGGCGGCGTTCGCGCAGCTACCGAGGCCGGTTTCAAGGCCACTGTCGGCACCCTGCCAAAAACCGTTGCGCGCAAGGAAGAGGCCACTGTGGCACTGTTCCTGGTGCCACACGACAAAGGCACCAAGGGGCCGAAGCAGTTCGTCGACCAGCAGAACGACGTGACCGCCGCCGGCATCGAGCTGGCCACCCGTGAAGGCTTCGAGTCGGTCGAGCACGTCAAGCGCTACACCGCGCTGGGCTTCGGTACCGACCAGGGCAAATTGGGCAACATCAACGGCCTGGCCATCGCCGCCCGTTCGATCGGCATCACCATCCCGGAAATGGGCACCACCATGTTCCGCCCCAACTACACGCCGGTCACTTTCGGCGCGGTAGCGGGCCGTCACTGTGGTCACCTGTTCGAGCCCGTGCGCTTCACTGCCCTGCATGCCTGGCACGTGAAGAACGGCGCCGAGTTCGAAGACGTCGGCCAGTGGAAGCGCCCGTGGTACTTCCCGAAAGCCGGCGAAGACATCCATGCTGCCGTCACGCGTGAATGCAAGGCCGTGCGCGACAGCGTGGGCCTGCTGGACGCCTCGACCCTGGGCAAGATCGACATCCAGGGCCCGGACGCGCGCGAATTCCTCAACCGCATCTACACCAACGCCTGGACCAAGCTCGACGTGGGCAAGGCCCGCTACGGCCTGATGTGCAAGGAAGACGGCATGGTCTTCGACGACGGCGTAACCGCCTGCGTCGGCGACAACCACTTCATCATGACCACCACCACCGGCGGCGCTGCCCGCGTGCTGCAGTGGATGGAGCTGTATCACCAGACCGAATGGCCAGAGCTGAAGGTGTACTTCACTTCGGTCACCGACCACTGGGCCACCATGACCCTGTCCGGCCCTAACAGCCGCAAGCTGCTGAGCGAGCTGACCGACATCGACATGGACAAGGAAGCCTTCCCGTTCATGACCTGGAAGGAAGGCAACGTCGGTGGCGTGCCGGCCCGCGTGTTCCGTATCTCGTTCACCGGCGAGCTGTCATACGAAGTGAACGTGCAGGCCAACTACGCGATGGGCGTGCTGGAACAGATCATCGAGGCCGGCAAGAAGTACAACCTGACCCCGTACGGCACCGAGACCATGCACGTACTGCGTGCAGAAAAGGGCTTCATCATCGTTGGCCAGGACACCGATGGTTCGATGAACCCGGACGACCTGAACATGAGCTGGTGCGTTGGCCGCAACAAGCCGTTCTCGTGGATCGGCCTGCGTGGCATGAACCGCGAAGACTGCGTACGTGAGAACCGCAAGCAGTTGGTGGGCCTGAAGCCGGTCGACCCGACCAAGTGGCTGCCGGAAGGCGCCCAACTGGTGTTCGACCCGAAACAGCCGATCCCGATGGACATGGTCGGCCACGTCACCTCCAGCTACGCGTCCAACTCCCTGGGCTACTCGTTCGCCATGGGTGTGGTCAAAGGCGGCCTCAAGCGCATGGGCGAGCGTGTCTACTCGCCGCAGGCAGATGGCAGCGTGATCGAGGCGGAAATCGTGTCTTCGGTGTTCTTCGATCCGAAGGGTGAGCGGCAGAACGTCTAAGGCCCCCGGTCCAACCGGTGCCAGGCGTGGAATGAGGTCTCTGTGGGAGCGGGCGTGCCCGCGAAGAGGGCGGTGAATTCAACATCGCATTCGCGGGCATGCCCGCTCCCACAGGATGGCCGTCTCCCGCAGGCATCGTGGTCGAATCCAGAATTCAAGGCAGGTAAGAAATGAGCGCTATCAACGTCTTCCAGCAAAACCCCGGCGCCGAGGCCAAAGCCCAGTCGCCACTGCACCATGCCGACCTGGCCAGCCTGGTAGGCAAAGGCCGCAAGAACGCAGGCGTGACCCTGCGTGAACGCAAGTTCCTCGGCCACCTCACCCTGCGCGGTGATGGCCACAACCCGGAATTCGCCGCCGGCGTGCACAAGGCCCTTGGCCTGGAGCTGCCCGTGGCGCTGACCGTGGTCGCCAACAAGGACATGTCGCTGCAATGGGTCGGCCCAGATGAGTGGCTGCTGATCGTGCCCGGCGGCCAGGAGCTGGCAGCGGAGCAAAAGCTGCGTGCGGCCCTTGAAGGCCAGCACATTCAGGTCGTCAATGTCAGTGGCGGGCAAAGCCTGCTGGAACTGCGCGGCCCGAACGTGCGCGACGTGCTGATGAAGTCCACCAGCTATGATGTTCACCCGAACAACTTCCCGGTGGGCAAGGCCGTGGGCACCGTGTTCGCCAAGTCGCAACTGGTGATCCGCCGCACTGCAGAAGACACCTGGGAGCTGGTGATTCGCCGTAGCTTCGCCGACTACTGGTGGCTGTGGCTGCAGGACGCTTCTGCCGAATACGGCCTGAGCATCGAAGCCTAAGGAGCAAGAACATGAGTCGGGCACCGGATACCTGGATTCTCACCGCCGACTGCCCGAGCATGCTCGGCACCGTCGACGTGGTGACGCGTTACCTCTTCGAGCAGCGCTGCTACGTGACGGAGCACCACTCCTTCGATGACCGGCAGTCGGGACGCTTCTTCATTCGCGTCGAGTTCCGCCAGCCGGACGATTTCGACGAGGCAGGCTTCCGGGCCGGCCTCGCCGAGCGCAGCGAAGCGTTCGGCATGGCTTTCGAGCTGACCGCACCCAACCACCGCCCCAAGGTGGTGATCATGGTGTCCAAGGCTGACCATTGCCTGAATGACCTGCTGTATCGCCAGCGTATTGGCCAACTGGGCATGGATGTGGTCGCGGTGGTGTCCAACCACCCTGATCTCGAACCGCTGGCGCAGTGGCACAAGATCCCTTACTACCACTTCGCCCTCGACCCCAAGGACAAGCCGGGGCAAGAGCGCAAGGTGCTGCAGGTGATCGAGGAGACTGGTGCCGAGCTGGTCATTCTTGCCCGCTATATGCAGGTACTGTCGCCCGAGCTTTGCCGTCGTCTGGATGGTTGGGCGATCAATATTCATCACTCGCTGTTGCCGGGTTTCAAAGGCGCCAAGCCTTATCACCAGGCGTACAACAAGGGCGTGAAAATGGTTGGTGCCACGGCGCACTACATCAACAACGACCTGGACGAAGGGCCGATCATTGCCCAGGGTGTCGAGGTGGTGGATCACAGTCACTATCCCGAAGACCTGATTGCCAAAGGGCGGGATATCGAATGCCTGACATTGGCGCGGGCGGTGGGTTATCACATCGAGCGGCGGGTGTTCCTGAACGCCAACCGGACTGTCGTTCTGTAGTAACCGGTACCGGCCTCTTCGCGGCTAAAGCCGCTCCTACAGGTACAGCACAGCCCTCGGGTTGGTGCGGTCCCCCGTAGGAGCGGCTTTAGCCGCGAAGAGGCCAGCACAGGCCGCCTCTCTGTTTGCCCATACTCCCCAGCGACACCCCTGCCGCTAAAAGGCATCTCCCTGTCGCTTCCAGTCAGTGCGTCCGGCGCCATCCGGCCCACAATTCCCTGCATTCCAGTAGTACATGCCGCCCACGGATGGCGGTGCTTCAACCAACGCTGCATAAATAATAATCAAGCGAGGTACAAGCAATGTCTGGCAATCGTGGAGTGGTATATCTCGGCGCCGGCAAGGTCGAAGTGCAACACATCGACTACCCGAAAATGCAGGACCCGCGCGGCAAGAAAATCGAACACGGCGTCATCCTGAAGGTGGTCTCCACCAACATCTGCGGTTCTGACCAGCACATGGTCCGTGGCCGCACTACTGCCCAGGTCGGCCTGGTCCTGGGCCACGAAATCACCGGTGAAATCGTCGAGAAGGGCCGCGACGTCGAGCGCATGCAGATCGGCGACCTGGTATCGGTCCCGTTCAACGTCGCCTGCGGTCGCTGCCGCTCCTGCAAAGAGATGCACACCGGTGTCTGCCTCACTGTAAACCCTGCCCGTGCCGGCGGTGCCTACGGCTACGTCGACATGGGCGACTGGACCGGCGGCCAGGCCGAATACGTGCTGGTGCCATACGCCGACTTCAACCTGCTGAAGCTGCCTGAGCGCGACAAGGCCATGGAAAAGATCCGTGACCTGACCTGCCTGTCCGACATCCTGCCCACCGGCTACCACGGCGCCGTAACCGCTGGCGTGGGCCCAGGCAGCACTGTCTACGTTGCTGGTGCCGGCCCGGTCGGCCTGGCCGCCGCGGCCTCGGCGCGCCTGCTGGGCGCCGCCTGCGTGATCGTCGGTGACCTCAACCCGGCCCGTCTGGCCCATGCCAAGTCGCAAGGCTTCGAAGTGGTCGACCTGTCCAAGGACACCCCGCTGCACGAGCAGATCGTCGACATCCTCGGCGAGCCGGAAGTGGACTGCGCCGTCGACGCCGTCGGCTTCGAGGCCCGTGGCCATGGCCACGAAGGTGCCAAGCACGAGGCCCCGGCCACCGTGCTGAACTCGCTGATGCAAGTGACCCGCGTGGCCGGCAACATCGGTATCCCGGGCCTGTACGTGACCGAAGACCCAGGCGCGGTGGATGCTGCAGCCAAGATCGGCGCGCTGAGCATCCGCTTTGGCCTGGGCTGGGCCAAGTCGCACAGCTTCCACACCGGCCAGACCCCGACCATGAAATACAACCGCCAGTTGATGCAGGCGATCATGTGGGACCGCATCAACATTGCTGAGGTTGTAGGTGTGCAGGTGATCAACCTGGATCAGGCGCCGGAAGGGTATGGCGAGTTTGATGCGGGTGTGCCTAAGAAGTTTGTGATCGACCCGCACAAGATGTGGGGTGCTGCGTAAAAAGCAGTTGTCTGACAAGAGCCCCTCAATTTGAGGGGCTTTTTTATATATAACTGATCAAAGTCCGCACTGGCGCACTGTAGATGCAGCCTTGCGCTGCGAAAGGGCCGCTGCCTTAAGTGTTGCACGCTCTCATTGATAATGGCTTGACATGAGTTTGCTAGTCGTACTTATCTGTTCGTTTGCTGTTGAACCAAAAGTGGCTTGGCGTGGATGCGGTGCTTCGAATGTTTCTATTTTGTTGCGCACCCTGCGAAGGCTTCCAGTATTCTACATCTTTTGCAATTTTATCTAATTCGATTGAATGCTCTTTTATTAGATCTTTCGATTGCTTCAAATAGGGGATTTGGTCATTACTGATATCTTCGAGGGTTTTTTCATGCTTGGCGGCATAGGCCTTATCTTTTCCTGATAGTGTTTGGCTGGGTTTTGAAGGCATTTTATTGATTAAATTTCTATTCCTATATAATCTATAAATATCAAGATTTCCTTCTTCGTCAAATGGGTCGAATAGTCCCATCTCTTTGCGCTCGTTGTTGAAGTCGGTGGCAGACTTATTGTAATTATTGATACGTTCAATTTTTTTGGCTTTTCGTCCAAAAAGATTTTTAAATGACTTAGATAGATTGAATGCCTTGTGCCCAGATGGATCGATATTGTTGATAGGGTCGTTCAAACAATATGCATAAGGATTCAATCCTCCGACCTCAAAGGGGCTAAGTGTGTCAGGGCTAGTAAATCGCCGTAGTCTTGGGTTGTATGTTCGATAGCCATTGCCCAATACATATCCTTGGAGAACCCTATCGAAGCGCTGTCCGCTGAATGCGAGTAATGTTGACAGGCTGTCGCTTTCAATATAGCCATAGGGTGAATATTTCATCGAGCCATGGCCTATGCCGAGTACGGAGTTAGCTCGATCTACCGACATTATTTTGGCTGTCTGTGCTTGATCTAATTGCGCCAGTTTTATGTTTTGTTCTGCTACTATCCGACCACTGTAATTTGTAGATATGAAGCTTGCTAAGTTACGATTTTTATAAAAGAATGTGATCCCGTCCTCCGTTATTCTTGGCTGCTCATTTGTACATGACGCCGCCGGCGCTATTGTCTCGTTACTCACGTTGCTCGTCATTTTCTGATGCCTCTGAGACGATTTGAGACTCTCAATCTGCGCTAATGTGCATAGGGTCACAACTGGCAAATTTGTCAGGTGACAGGCAGTTCGGAACAAACCCTGTAACAATCAGTCAAAGCAATCGTTTACTTGGCCATCCCGGCCAACGAGGTCCCTTCCGATGAAAGCAATCACCCTGGCAACCCTGATGACCCTGGCTGCAAGCCCGGTGTTCGCCTTCAACCTCAGCGACGCCGCCAACGCCGTGTCCGCCATGCAGAACCAGCAACAGCAGGGCCAGGTACAGGCACCCGAAGCGCAGGCCAATCTGCTCAACACCCTGGGCAGCCAGCTGAACATCACCCCGAACAGGCGGTAGGCGGAGCAGGAGCCATGCTGGGGCTGGCGCGCAACAACCTTAGCAGCGATGACTATGGGCAACTGACCAAGGCGGTGCCGGGCCTGGACCTGCTGGCCGGTGCAAATGCGCTGGGCGGGTTGAGTGGTTTGGGGGATTTGCTCGGCAAGAACAGCGAGAGCCAGTCAGCGCTGAGCAACGCACTGGGCAACAACGTGGAAAACCGTAGCGACCTGGACAATGCGTTCAAGGCGCTGGGGATGGATACCGGGATGATCGGGCAGTTTGCGCCACTGATTCTGCAGTATCTGGGGCAGCAGGGCATTGCCGGGTCGTTGTTGCAGAATCTGGGGAGTTTGTGGACTACCCCAGCGCCATTGGCCCAGCCTTCGGTCTGAGGATTCTAGCGACAGCCCTCAAGCCATGGGCTGAGTGCTGTAGGGGCGGCTTGCGTCGCGAAAGGGCTGCCCCCACAAAAGCGAAATTGCATCAGGTCAGACAGCTTCGGAGAAATCCACCAGGCGGACGGGGCGGCGGAAGCCTGCTGTCAGAACTGCCAGGTACGCAAGGCCCAAGGCAAACCAGCACAGGCCAATCACCAGCGTCAGCGCCGACAGGCTGGTCCACAGCCACAAGGTCAACCCCAGCCCTACCAGCGGCACCAGACCATAGCTCAGCAGGCCTATGAAGTTGCGCTGCGAGGCATCATCCATCAGGTGCGTTTTCACCACCGCCAGGTTCACCGCCGAAAACGCCACCAGCGCACCAAAGCTGATCAGCGAGGCGAGGGTAGACAGGTCGATGACCAACGCCAGCAGCGAGAACGCCGACACCAGCGCAATGGCGAAAACCGGCGTACCAAAGCGCGGCGACAGGTAACCAAAGCTGCGCCGTGGCAGCACGTTGTCACGCCCCATGGTGAACAGGATACGCGACACCGCGGCCTGCGAGGCCAGCGCCGAACCCAGGCTGCCCGCCACATAAGCAGCGGTGAAGAAGTTGGTGAGAAACTGCCCGCCAGCCTTGAACATCACTTCGTTGGCCGCTGCATCGGCATTGGCGAAGCTGCTGCCTGGCAGCACCAACTGGCTGACGTAAGCCAGCACGGTGAACAGCAACCCGGCGAACAGGGTGGTGAGGATGATCGCCCGTGGCACGTCGCGGCGTGCGTCGCGGCATTCTTCGGCCAGGGTCGATACGGCGTCGAAGCCCAGGAACGACAAGCACAACACCGCTGCGCCAGCCATCAGGTGGCCAAAGCCAGGTTTGCTGCCATCGCCGATTAGCGGCGACAGCAGGTCGAGCGGCTGGCCAGCCAATGTCTGGCAGGACAGCGCGACAAACACGCCAATGAACACGATCTGCGCGCCGACGATCAGGTTGCTGGTCTTGGCCACCGAGTTGATACCGACCACGTTCAGCACTGTCACCAAAGCGATGCATGCGAGCACGAAGGCCCAGGCAGGCACTGCGGGGAACGCAATGTTGAGAAACAGGCCGATCAGCAGGTAGTTGATCATCGGCAGGAACAGGTAATCCAGCAACAGCGACCAGCCGGCCAGGAAGCCGACATTGGGGCCGAAGGCCATGTTGGTGTAGGAATAGGCCGAGCCCGCGACCGGGAAGCGCTTGACCATGAAGCTGTAGGACGCGGCGGTGAACAGCATGGCCACCAGGGTGACCAGGTAGGCGCCGGCGGTGCGGCCACCGGTAAGTTCGGTGACGATGCCGTAGGTGGTGAAAATGGTCAGCGGGACCATGTACACCAGGCCGAAGAACACCAGGGCGGGGAGGCCGAGAACACGGCGAAGCTGGGCGGGGTTAGAGCTGGGTGGGTTGGCCATTGATCGATCCAGGCATTTTTGTAGTTGTGCTGTGGTCGATTTTTATCCACTTAGGTGGGGGAAGACAAAAAAGTAATCCTTATGCTGATTATTAGCCTGGGTTTTGATCGGATTCTGGCTATGGCAGGTCCGGCCTCTTCGCGGGTGAACCCGCTCCTACAAGGGGCAGCGCATGCCTGAATGAAGCGGTTGTAGGAGCGGGTTCACCCGCGAATGGGCCAGTTCAGGCGGCAGAAGGTCTCAGCCCATCTCCGCCCGCAGCTGCTCGATCCGCTGGTCCTTCGCCACCCACAACTGGTTCACCCAGGCCTGTACCGTCTGCCTGAACTCAGGATCATTCTCGTAATCCCCCGCCCACAACGCCGGGTCCAGCTCCCGCACCTGAATGTCGATAATCACCCGGCTAATGCTGCCATTGAGCAGGTCCCAGAACCCCGGCGCCTTATTACCGGGGTACACGATGGTCACATCCAGCAGGGCATCCAGCTGTTCGCCCAATGCCGCGAGCACAAACGCCACACCACCCGCCTTGGGCTTGAGCAGGTAGCGATACGGCGACTGCTGCTCCTGGCGCTTGGCTTCGGTAAACCGGGTGCCCTCCAGGTAATTGACCACGGTCACCGGCTGGCGCTTGAACAGCTCGCAAGCCGCCTTGGTGATTTCCAGGTCCTTGCCCTTGAGCTCCGGGTGCTTTTCCAGAAACGCCTTGCTGTAGCGCTTCATGAACGGGTAATCCAGCCCCCACCAGGCCAGGCCCAGCAACGGCACCCAGATCAGTTCCTTTTTCAGGAAGAACTTGAAGAACGGTGTACGGCGGTTGAGGCTTTCGATCAACGCCGGGATGTCGACCCAGGTCTGATGATTGCTCACGGCCAGGTACGAGGTGTCCTTGCGCAGGTTTTCCACACCGCGGATGTCCCACTGAGTAGGGATGCACAGGGCGAAGATGGCTTTGTCGATTTCCGACCAGGTTTCGGCCACCCACATCACCGCCCACGACGCGTAGTCGCGGCCACGGCCTGGCAACACCAGCTTGAGCAGGGCGAAGACCAGCAGCGGGCAGATCAATACCACAGTATTGAGCAGCAGCAGGGTGGTAGTGAGAATGCCGGTCAGCAGGCGACGCATAAAAAGACTCTTGTTGTGGGAGATAAACGGTTGGCAATGATAAGCAGGGCGGTCGTCTACGCCAAATGTCCAATGCCCGGCGGCGGGAACAAATGTTTCACGTTATGTTGTTTAGTCTTGTGAAAGCGAACCTATCTTGCCAGTGCAGTCTAAGCACTGACCCTTTTCAAGGAAGCCTGCCTGTGAAACCACTGCTAGCCCTGTTGTCATTGTTGGCGCTGCCGGTAATGGCCGCCGAGCCCACCCTCTACGGCCGTTACGAGAACATCGCCCTGCCCGAGCTGGGCGAAACCCTGAAAGCCAAGATGGACACCGGCGCCTTCACCGCGTCGCTGTCGGCCAAGGATATCGAGCTGTTCACCCGCGATGGCGACGAGTGGGTGCGCTTCCGCCTGGCGACCAAGGACTCGGACGGCAAGGTGTACGAGCACAAGGTCTCGCGCATCAGCAAGATCAAGGGCCGTGCCGATGAAGAGGACGAAGGGGATGCGCCAGAGGTCTCCAAGCGCCCGGTGGTCGACCTGGAGTTGTGCCTGGGGGATGTGAAGCGCACCGTCGAGGTGAATCTGGTGGACCGCAGCAACTTCAACTACCCGCTGCTGGTGGGTTCCAAGGCGCTGCGCGAGTTCAAGGCGGCGGTAAACCCGGCGAAGAAGTTCACTGCTGGCAAGCCAGGCTGTTGATTTGAAGCGGGCGCAATACAATGTAGCGAACACACATAATGTGGTGTCAGGCACCGGCTTCGCCGGTGTTCGCGGGCAAGCCCGCTCCTACACTGAGATGTGCCAACCTTCAAAACCGCAAGGCCGGACGCCATGCCCCATATCCTCATCGTCGAAGACGAAGCCGCCATCGCCGACACCCTGGTCTACGCCCTGCAGGCCGACGGTCACAGCACCGAGTGGGTAACCCTGGGCAGTGCCGCCCTCGACCAGCAGCGCCAGCGCCCGGCCGACCTGGTCATCCTCGACATCGGCCTGCCCGACATCAGTGGCTTCGAAACCTGTCGCCAGCTGCGCCGGTTCACCGAGGTGCCGGTGATGTTTCTCAGCGCCCGGGACGGTGAAATCGACCGCGTAGTAGGCCTGGAAATCGGCGCCGATGATTACGTGGTAAAACCTTTCAGTCCTCGTGAAGTGGCAGCGCGCGTTCGGGCGATCCTCAAACGCATGGCTCCGAGGGCCGAGGCTGCCGGCGGAACCACCTTGTTCCAGCTCGACACCCTACGCATGCAGATTACCTACCGCAGCCAGCCGCTCACGCTGACCCGGCATGAGTTCCGCTTGCTGCAATGCCTGCTCGAACAACCGCAGCGGGTGTTCAGCCGCGAACAGCTGCTCGACGCTTTGGGCGTGGCCTCCGACGTGGGCTATGAGCGCACCATCGACAGCCATATCAAGAGCCTGCGCGCCAAACTGCGCCAGGTAGCGGGTGATGCCGAGCCGATCCAGACCCATCGCGGCCTCGGTTACAGCTATAGCCCGGAGCACGCCTGATGCGCTTGGGTATTCGCATCTTCCTGGTGTACTTCCTGTTCGTCGGTTTGGCCGGTTACTTCTTGCTCAATACCGTACGCGAACAGATTCGCCCGGTAGTGCGCCAATCTTCCGAAGAAACATTGGTAGACACTGCCAACCTGCTGGCAGAAATCCTGCGGGATGACGTCAAGGCCGGCACCCTGAACCAGGGCCGCCTGCCCGAGGTGCTCGAGGCCTACGGCTCGCGCAGCCCGGGCGCACAGATCTGGGGGCTGGCCAAGAACCAGGTCAGCCACCGCATCTACGTCACTGACGCCAAGGGCATCGTGTTGCTGGACTCCAGCGGCGAGGCCCTGGGCAAGGACTACTCGCAGTGGAATGACGTGCTGCTGACCCTGCGTGGCCAGTATGGCGCCCGCTCTACCCGCAGCGACCCCAACGACGAAAGCACCTCGGTGATGCACGTTGGCGCGCCGATCATCGACAACGGCAAGATCATCGGCGTTGTCACCGTCGCCAAGCCCAATAGCTCATTGCAACCCTACATCGACCGCTCCGAGCGGCGCCTGCTCACCCTGGGGCTAGGGCTGATCGGCCTGGGCTTGCTGATCGGCGCGGCTCTGTCGTGGTGGCTTGCGCGCTCGCTGCGCAAGTTGGCAGGTTATGCGCAGGCGGTCAGCGAAGGTGAGCGTGCGGAGCTTCCGCATTACAAGGGCGGCGAGCTGGCGAACCTGGCACAGGCAGTGGAGCGCATGCGCACCCAGCTGGAAGGCAAGGCCTATGTCGAGCGCTACGTGCACACCCTGACTCACGAGCTGAAAAGCCCGCTGGCGGCCATCCGCGGTGCTTCCGAGCTGTTGCAGGGCGAGGACATGCCCGCTGATCAGCGGGCGCGCTTTGCCGGCAATATCGAGCGCGAGAGCGAGCGTTTGCAGCAGATGATCGAGCGGCTGCTCAACCTGGCCAGGGTCGAGCAGATGCAGGCGCTGGAGGACGAGCAGCAGGTGGCGCTGGCGGCGTTGGTCGATGAGTTGCTGCTGGCCCATGCGGCGCGTATCGAAGGCGCCCGTTTGCAGGTACGTCAGCGGGTGCCTGCCACTTTGCGCTTGCTTTGCGATCCGTTCCTGATGCGCCAGGCGTTGGCCAACCTGCTCGACAACGCACTGGACTTCACCCCGGAAGGGGGCACGCTGCTGTTCGACCTGGAGCGCGCTGGCGAACGCGTGGCGTTGAGTGTGTTCAACCAGGGGCAAGCGATACCGGCCTATGCCATCGGGCGGGTCAGCGAGCGGTTCTACTCGCTGCCGCGGCCCGGTAGCGGGCGCAAGAGCACCGGGCTGGGGCTGAACTTCGTGGCCGAGGTGATGCAACTGCACGGCGGGGCCTTGGCGGTGGACAACGTCGATGGCGGGGTACGGGTGCGGTTGTGGCTGCCGCTGCGGCGCATTAGCTGAGATAGCCGGGCTGCTCAGCAGTCTCAATTACACATAAATCACACACACGCTCCACAAAGCCTCCACGCAAGGCGCAGACACTGCGCCCACTGCCACAGGAGGCCACATGAACAAGACCCTCGGTTTCAAACTCGGCATGATCGCCATGCTGATGTTGCTGTTGCTCATCCCGCTGCTGCTGATCAACGGCCTGATCGACGAGCGCCAGGCCATGCGCGACGGTGTGCTGCGCGATATCGCCCAGAGCACCAGCTTCGATCAGCAACTCAGCGGCCCGCTGCTGGTGGTGCCGTACCGCAAGTACCAGCGCCGCTGGATCGAAAAGGACGGTGAGCGTACCCAGGAAACCAGCACCATCACCGGCCACCTGTACTTCCTGCCGGAAACCTTCGACGCCGACCTGGGTGTGGACACCGAACTGCGCGCCCGCGGCATCTACCAGGCCCGGTTGTTTCACACCAAAGGCCGTATCAGCGGCCGCTTCAAGCTCCCGGCGCATTGGGGCATCGACAAGGACTTTGACGACTACCGCTTCGACAAGCCGTTCCTGGTGGTGGGCATCAGTGATATCCGCGGTATCGAAAGTGCTCTGGAGCTGAGCATGGACGAGCAAAAAGTGCCGTTCGAGCCCGGCACCCAGCTCGACTGGATGCGCGGCGGCGTGCACGCCAGCCTGCCGGGGCTGGACGGGTTACAGGCGCGAACGTTCAGCTATGGCTTTGACCTGGCGCTGCAAGGTACCGGCCAGTTGCACGTGGTACCCGTGGGCCGTACCAGCAGCGTGGACATGCGCGCCAACTGGCCACACCCGAGCTTCGTCGGCAATTACTTGCCCAACCGCCGCGAAATCGATGCTCAAGGCTTCAGTGCCCATTGGCAAACCTCGTTCTTTGCCACCAACCTTGAGGATGCCATACGCCAGTGCGCTAACGCCGGGCAGTGTACGGATTTCAGTGAGCGCAGCTTTGGCGTGAGTTTTATAGACCCGGTGGACCAGTACCTGAAAAGCGAGCGGGCGATCAAATACGCGTTGTTGTTCATTGCCCTGACCTTTGCCGGTTTCTTCCTGTTCGAGGTAATGAAGAATCTGAGTGTGCACCCGGTGCAGTACATCTTGGTGGGCGTGGCGCTGGCGTTCTTCTATCTGTTGCTGCTGTCGTTGTCCGAGCACATTGGCTTTGGTTTGGCGTATGGGCTGTCGGCTTCAGCCTGTGTGCTGCTGATCGGTTTCTACCTGAGCCATGTGTTGCGCAGCCTGGGGCGAGGAGTGGGTTTTGCAGCGGGGTTGGCGGCGTTGTACGCGCTGCTCTACGGGCTGCTGAGTGCCGAAGACTATGCGCTGCTGATGGGGTCGTTGCTGTGTTTCGGTTTGCTTGGGGTGTTCATGGTGCTGACCCGGCGGCTGGACTGGGCGCGTGTGGGGAGGGTGGCATGAGGGAGGATAGAGAGATCGGGCGCTGGTTGGCGCTCAGGATCGGGCTGTTGTTTCCTGTGATACCGAGGTGAGGCCTTCGCGGGCACGCCCGCTCCCACAAGCCCACCACAGATAGCGCACACTGTGGAAAACCTTGTAGGAGCGGGTTTACCCGCGAAGGGGCCCTCAGGCCACTGGCGCCGTAGCGACCATCGATGGCCGCTTGACCACCTCGGCATACCACGCCGCCAACCCAGGCTGGCGCTCACGCCAGCCAAACCCGGGCTGACGCAGATCCAGATAGCCCAGCGCACAGGCCACGCCAATCGCCGCCAGGTCGAAGCCGGAGATCAGCTCCGGCAAGTGCTCCTGCTCAAGGTTGGCCAGGCTACGGCGGATCTTGTCACCCTGCGCCTGCAGCCAGCCATCCCAGCGCTTGTCTTCTGGCCGCAGGAAGCTCTCATAACGGCTCGACACCGCCGCATCCATGATCGCATCGGCCTGTGATACCAAGGTCATGCGCCGCCAGCGCGCCGAGCCTTCTCGTGGCAGCAGCGGCAGGCCTACGTGCTGCATGTCGAGGTACTCGCAGATTACCCGGCTGTCATGCAGCACGGTGCCGTCTTCCAGCCGCAGGGCCGGGATCTTGCCGATCGGGTTGTCCAGGTTGAGCTGCGGGTCGCCGCTCACCGGGCTGATGTTCACCGGCTGCAGCTGCACACGCTCAAGCTGGCCGGTCTCGTGTAACACCACCATGACCTTGCGCACGAAAGGCGACAACGGCGAGTGGAACAGGGTCATCGTGCTCATGCTTCAGTTACCTTGCAGGCTGGGTGGCAGGCACACGCCGGTGCCGCCGATGCCGCAGTAGCCGTCCGGGTTCTTGGCCAGGTACTGCTGGTGGTAGGCCTCGGCGAAATAGACGGTCGGTGCCTGGTCGATTTCGGTGGTGATCTCACCGAAGCCGGCCTTGCTCAGTTCGGCCTGGAAGGCGTCGCGGCTGGCCTTGGCCTGTTCCAGCTGTTCCGGGCTGGTGCAGTAGATGGCCGAGCGGTACTGGGTGCCGATGTCGTTGCCCTGGCGCATACCTTGGGTGGGGTTGTGCAGCTCCCAGAACATTGCCAGCAGTTCGCGGTAGCTGACCTTGTCCTTGTCGAACACCACCAGCACCACTTCGGTGTGGCCGGTCAGGCCCGAGCAGACTTCTTCGTAGGTAGGGTGCGGGGTGAAGCCGCCGGCGTAGCCGACAACGGTGCTGACCACACCTTCACGCTGCCAGAAGCGGCGCTCCGCGCCCCAGAAGCAGCCCAGGCCGAAGATGGCGAAGTCGATGGCGCCTTCGAAGAACGGGCCGAGCAGTGGGGTGTCTTTGAAGACGTAGTGGAACTCGGGCAGGCTCATTGGCGTGTCGCGGCCAGGCAGGGCCTGTTCCGCAGTGGGCATGACGTTTTTGTTCACCAGGATTTCCGAACGCAGGACCATGACCGTTCCTCTGTGTTTATTCAGTGGGGTAGGGGTTTGGGCCTTCGCGGGCATGCCCGCTGCCACAGGTACAGCACAGGTTCCAAAGGTTGTGGTTTCCTGTGGGAGCGGGCGTGCCCGCGAAAGGGCCCGAATGGCTTCTATAGTGCCCGAGGATTACGCAGCTGTCAGGCCACCGGGCCACGCGGATAGCGCTTCAGCCGTTCGGCCAGCTCGCGCCCGGGAATCGGCCGGTCGAACAGGTAACCCTGGCCCACGTCGCAGCGGTGACGGCGCAGGAACGCCAGCTGCTCTGGCGTCTCGATCCCTTCGGCCACCACCTTCAGCTTCAGGTTGTGGGCCATGGCCACCACCGCCGAGGTGATTTCCATGTCGTCCTGGTTGTCGGGGATTTCGTTGATGAAGCTGCGATCGATCTTGAGGATGTCGATCGGAAACTTCTTCAGGTAGCTCAGCGACGAATAACCGGTGCCGAAGTCGTCCATGGCCAAGGTCAGGCCCAGGGCCTTCAGTTCGTCCAGCTGGCGGTGGGTGTCTTCGCTGGCTTCCAGCAGCAGGCCTTCGGTCAGCTCCAGCTCCAGCAGGTGCGGGGGCAGGGCTTCTTCCTTGAGGATGGTGCTGATCGACGCCACCAGGTCCGGGTCGGAGAACTGTTTGGGCGACAGGTTGATGGCTACATGCAGGTTGCCCAGGCCGGCCTTGCGCAGTTGCTGGCTCATGCAGCACGCCTGGCGCACCACCCATTTGCCGATAGGGATGATCAGGCCGGTTTCCTCGGCCACGCTGATGAACTGGTCCGGGCGGATCATGCCGCGTTCGGGGTGGTTCCAGCGCAGCAGCGCTTCCAGGCCCAGCAGGCGACCGCTGCGCAGGCACAGCTTGGGCTGGTAGAACACGTCCAGCTCATTCTGGGTCAGGGCACGACGCAGGTTGTTCTCGACGAACAGCTTGTAGCTGGCTTCGGCGTTGAGCACTTCGGTAAACACCTGTACCTGGTGTTTACCGTTGGCCTTGGCCTTGTGCAATGCAAGGCCGGCATTCTTCATCAGGCTGGCCGGGTCGACGCCGTGCAACGGTGCACAGGCCAGGCCTACCGAGGCGGTGACGTTGATCAGCTGGTTGTCGACGAACATCGGCTTGTCGAGGGTGCACAATAACTGCTGGGCAACGCCTTGGCCATCTTCAAGGCTGGTGTCGTCGAGCAGCACGGCGAACTCGTTACTGGCAAAGCGCGCCAGGATGCCACCGCTGTGCAGGCTGTTGCGCAAACGCCTGGCCAGGCTGATCAGCAGCTTGTCGCCGGTCTGGTGGCCAAGGCTGTCGTTGATGCGCTTGAAGTTGTCGATGTCCACCAGCAGCAGGCACATCGAGCTTTCGCCATCGCGGGCGAAGCGCTCGTCCAGGCTGCGGATGAACGCCGGGCGGTTGCCCAGGTTGGTGAGGTTGTCGGTGTAAGCCAGGCGCTCGATGCGTTGTTGGGCCAGCTTGGTCTGGGTGACGTCTTCGTAGATGCCGATGTAGTGGGTCAGTTCACGGTTGTCACCGTACACCTTGGAAATCGACAACTGGCCCCAGTACGGCTCCAGGTTTTTGCGCCGGCTCTTGAACTCGCCCTGCCAACTGTTGCCCATGGCCAGGCTCGACGGCGAGTCGAACAGCAGTTCGCTGAGGTTCTCCAGTGCCGGTAGCTCACCCAGCTGGCGGCCCTGCACTTCGTCGGTACTGTACTGGGTGATGGCGGTGAAGCTGGGGTTGACGTACTCCACCCGGCCGTCGCGGTTCACCAGCAGGAAGGCGCTGGCGCTCTGCTCGACCGCACGCTGGAACAGGTGCAGGGCGCTGGCCGCGGCCCGTCGTTTGTGGTTTGTGATCACTTGGGCGAACTGGTCGGCCAGCTCACCGGCAAAGGCAATCTCGTCCGACTGCCAGGCCCTTGGCTGGCCGGTTTGCTCCAGGCACAACACGCCGATCACCTGGCCATCGACACGGATGCTGGCGTCGAGCATGGCCTTGTTTTCCGGGCGCATGCTTTGCGCCAGGGCGCGGGTGCGCGGGTCGTGGCCGGCGTTGTGAGCGTCGATGGCGCGGCTTGCGTGCAGTGCATCCAGGTAGTCGGGGAAGCGGCTGGCATCGATGGCTTCGGGCTGGCGGTGCTCCTGTGCATCGCGGTACCAGGCGATGATCGGTTCCAGGCGTTGGTCTTCCAGGTGCCAGATGCTGGCGCTGTCGACCTTGTAGATTTCGCAGGCGCTCTGGGTGATCAGCTGGGCCGCTTCGAGCAGCGAGTTGCCCGCGCTGTAGCGATGGCGGGCGAGGCGCAGGATAAGGTCCTGCTGGCCGCGCACCCGCTCCAGGTGCTCCAGTTGTTCTTGCTGCGTGCGCTGGTTCAGTTGCAGGGCCAGTTGCAGGCGGTTGTTGCGTGACTCCAGGTCGCTGGCGCCGGGTTCGCCGGTCTCTTCCTGCTGGTCATCGAGCACGCTCAGGTAGCCGCGCAACAGCTGGCGGTTGTGTTGCTTGTAGGCTTCACCCGCTTCCAGCAGGCGCAGCGAGGTGCTCGGCGTGTGCAGGGTGTAGCGCACGCGATAGTAGCCGCGCTGGGCCAGTTGCAACTGGATTTCGTCGTGCAGCCGGTAGCGTGCTTCGGGTTCCATCAGGCTGGCGTAGGGCGCGTCAATCAGGGCACACAGCTCGCCGGTTTTCAGGCCGAACTGGCGCTCACAGGCTGGGTCAAGGTAGAGCATGGCCCAGGTGGCTTCGTTGAGCCTTTCGAAACGCAGCATGCCGAGCCGCGAGGGCACGGGTAACTGTGTCACGACCTCGGCCGCCACACGGCTGGCGGCATCGGGTTGGCTTTTCATCGAAGACTCGCTTGAAGAGGGAACGCTGCCTTGTGGCTGCGGCGGATTTGGCAAGGTTGCATCATGTCCCGAGGGCTGGCAAGCGGCCATGCTTGATGCTGTGGACAGGTTATCGGCTGACGTGGCCGATTCTGTAGTTTGGCTGGAGATTTTGGGGCCGCTTTGCGGCCTTGTGTCGCGAAAGGAGGGCGAAGCCCTCCCAGCTTTTCCCAGGCAAAAAAAGCCCCGCCAATCGACGGGGTTGAGGTACGAGCGTGGCAGCTCGAAAAGGGTACTGCCCCTCGCAAGGAGGGGCAGTGTGCTGGCTTACAGCAGCATGGTGCGGATATCGCCCAGCACGTCGCCCAGGCGCTTGGTGAAGCGCGCGGCGGCAGCGCCGTTGATCACACGGTGATCGTAGGACAGCGACAGCGGCAGCATCAGCTTTGGCTGGAAGGCCTTGCCATCCCAGACTGGCTGCATGGTCGCCTTGGAGACGCCCAGGATAGCCACTTCCGGCGCATTGACGATCGGCGTGAAGCCGGTGCCGCCAATGTGGCCGAGGCTGGAGATGGTGAAGCAAGCGCCTTGCATCTCGTCAGCCGACAGCTTCTTGGTGCGCGCCTTCTCGGCCAGTGCAGCGGCTTCGGCAGCCAGTTGCAGCAGGCTCTTCTGGTCGACGTTCTTGATCACAGGGACCAGCAGGCCGTCCGGGGTGTCCACGGCGAAGCCGATGTGCACGTACTTCTTGCGGATGATGGCCTTGCCGCTTGGCGCCAGCGAGCTGTTGAAGTCCGGCAGTTCCTTGAGCAGGAAGGCGCAGGCCTTGAGCAGCAGTGGCAGCACGGTCAGCTTCACCCCAGCCTTCTCGGCCACGGCCTTCTGCGCAACGCGGAAGGCTTCCAGCTCGGTGATGTCGGCAGAGTCGAACTGGGTCACGTGCGGCACGTTGAGCCAGCTGCGGTGCAGGTTGGCAGCACCGACCTGCATCAGGCGGGTCAGGGCCACTTCTTCCACTTCACCGAACTTGCTGAAGTCCACGGCAGGGATCGGCGGGATGCCAGCACCACCGGTCGCACCGGCGGCTGCCGGCGCTTCCTTGGCCTTCTGCATCATGGCCTTGACGTAGACCTGCACGTCTTCTTTCAGGATGCGACCGTGCGGGCCGGTGGCAGCAACTGCACCCAGCTCGACACCGAATTCACGGGCCAGCTGACGAACAGCAGGGCCTGCGTGAACCTTGGCATTGCTGCCAGCGGCCGGTGCGGTAGCAGCCGGTGCAGGGGCAGCAGCCGGGGCTGCAGCGGCAGGTGCGGCAGCCGGAGCAGCCTCAGCCTTGGCTGGTGCAGGAGCAGCAGCCGGTGCCGGCGCGGCAGCCGGGGCGGCACCCGCCACTTTCAGCTTGAAGATCAGGTCGCCAGTGCCGACTTCGTCTTCCAGCTTGCAAAGCACTTCTTCGACCACGCCGGCGGCCGGCGACGGGATTTCCATGGAAGCCTTGTCGGACTCCAGGGTAATCAGCGACTGGTCGGCTTCGACGGTGTCGCCGACTTTGACCAGCACTTCGATGATCTTGGCCTTGCCCGACGAACCGATGTCCGGCACGTGGATGTCCTGCACGCTGGCGGCAGCCGGGGCTGCTGCCGGAGCAGGGGCAGCTTCGGCGGCCGGAGCCGGCGCAGCAGCCTGAGCTGGAGCAGCGGCAGCAGCCGGAGCCTCAGGGGCCGCAGCAGCGGCGCCCTCGGCTTCCAGGACCAGCAGTTCGTCGCCTTCTTTCAGGCGGTCGCCCAGCTTGACCTTCAGTTCCTTGATGACGCCAGCCTTGGGCGCCGGAATTTCCATGGAGGCCTTGTCGGACTCCAGGGTCAGCAGGCTCTGGTCAGCCTCGATACGATCACCGACCTTGACGAACAGCTCGATGATTTCACCTTCACCGCTGCCGATGTCAGGTACGCGAATGAGTTCGCTCACTTAAAAATACTCCTCAGCAGTCCAGTGGGTTGCGCTTGTCCGGGTCGATACCGAACTTGACGATAGCGTCTGCGACAACCTTGGGTTCGATCTCGCCACGGTCAGCCAGGGCTTCCAGGGCAGCCAGCACCACGAAGTGGCGGTCGACTTCGAAGAAGTGACGCAGCTTCTTGCGGCTGTCGCTGCGACCGTAACCGTCGGTACCCAGGACTTTGAACTCTTTGCTCGGTACCCACTGACGAATCTGCTCGGCGAACAGCTTCATGTAGTCGGTAGAGGCGATGACCGGGCCTTTGCGACCGTTCAGGCACTGCTCGACGTAGGTCTGCTGTGGCTTCTGGCCAGGCTTCAGGCGGTTGGCGCGTTCCACGGCCAGGCCGTCGCGGCGCAGTTCGTTGAAGCTGGTGACGCTCCACACGTCGGCACCGACGTTGAACTCTTCACGCAGGATCTTCGCGGCTTCGCGGACTTCGCGCAGGATGGTACCGGAGCCCATCAGCTGTACGTGGTGTGCAGCTTCGCGGGTGTCCTCTTCCAGCAGGTACATGCCCTTGATGATGCCTTCCTCGACACCGGCCGGCATGGCTGGCTGCTGATAGGATTCGTTCATCACGGTGATGTAGTAGAAGATGTCCTGTTGCTCTTCGGTCATCTTCTTCATGCCGTCCTGAATGATCACCGCCAGCTCGTAGCCGTAGGTCGGATCGTAGGTGCGGCAGTTCGGGATGGTGCCCGCCATCATGTGGCTGTGACCGTCTTCGTGCTGCAGGCCTTCACCGTTGAGGGTGGTACGGCCGGCGGTACCGCCGATCAGGAAGCCACGGGTGCGGCTGTCGCCAGCGGCCCAGGCCAGGTCGCCAATACGCTGGAAACCGAACATCGAGTAGAAGATGTAGAACGGCAGCATCGGCTGGTTGTGGCAGCTGTACGAGGTACCGGCAGCGATGAACGACGACATGGCGCCGGCTTCGTTGATGCCTTCCTCGAGGATCTGGCCCTTCTTGTCTTCGCGGTAGAACATCACCTGGTCTTTATCGACTGGCTCGTAGAGCTGGCCGACCGACGAGTAGATGCCCAACTGGCGGAACATGCCTTCCATACCGAAGGTACGGGCTTCGTCCGGGATGATCGGAACGATGCGCTGGCCAATGTCCTTGTCCTTGACCAGTTGCGCCAGAATACGCACGAAGGCCATGGTGGTGGAGATTTCGCGGTCGCCCGAGCCGTCCAGGATCGCTTTCAGCGTTTCCAGTGGCGGGGTCGGCACGCTGAAGCTCTTGGCACGGCGCTGTGGCACGAAACCGCCCAGGGCAGCACGGCGCTCGGCCAAGTACTTGGCTTCGGCAGAACCTTCTTCCGGCTTGAAGAACGGCAGGTTCTCCAGGTCGGCATCCTTGACCGGGATGTCGAAGCGGTCACGGAAGTGACGCAGGCTGTCGACGTCGACCTTCTTGGTGTTGTGCGCGGTGTTCTTGGCTTCGCCAGCACCGGTGCCGTAACCCTTGATGGTCTTGGCCAGGATGACGGTCGGCTGCTCTTTGTGGTTAACAGCCTGGTGATACGCCGCGTAGACCTTGTACGGGTCGTGACCGCCACGGTTGAGCTTCCAGATCTCTTCGTCGGACAGGTCTTCGACCATGGCCTTGAGTTCCGGGGTGTTGAAGAAGTGCTCGCGAACGTACGCGCCGTCTTTGGCTTTGTAGTTCTGGTATTCGCCGTCGATGACTTCGTCCATGCGGCGCTGCAGGGCACCGTTGGTGTCCTTGGCCAGCAGTGGGTCCCAGAAACGGCCCCAGACGACTTTGTTGACGTTCCAGCCACCGCCACGGAACACGCCTTCGAGTTCCTGGATGATCTTGCCGTTGCCGCGAACCGGGCCGTCGAGGCGCTGCAGGTTGCAGTTGATGACGAAGATCAGGTTGTCCAGCTTCTCGCGGCCGGCCAGGGCGATTGCACCCAGGGATTCCGGCTCGTCGCACTCACCGTCGCCCATGAAGCACCAGACCTTCTGCTTGCCGGCCGGGATGAAGCCACGGGCTTCCAGGTACTTCATGAAGCGAGCCTGGTAGATCGCCTGGATCGGGCCCAGACCCATCGAAACGGTCGGGAACTGCCAGAAGTCAGGCATCAGCCATGGGTGCGGGTACGAAGACAGGCCGTTGCCGTCCACTTCCTGGCGGAAGTTGTTCATCTGGTCTTCGCTGATACGGCCTTCCATGAAGGCACGGGCGTAGACGCCTGGCGATGCGTGGCCCTGGAAGAAGATCAGGTCGCCGCCGTGTTCTTCGGTAGGGGCCTGGAAGAAGTAGTTGAAGCCGATGTCGTACAGGGTGGCACTGGAGGCGAAGCTAGAGATGTGTCCGCCCAGGTCCGAGTCTTTCAGGTTGGTACGCATGACCATGGCCAGCGCGTTCCAACGCACCATCGAGCGAATGCGGCGTTCCATGAACAGGTCGCCAGGCATGCGTGCTTCGTGGGTGACAGGGATGGTGTTGCGGTATGGCGTGGTGATCGCATATGGCAGCTGGGAGCCACTACGGGTGGCCAGCTCGCCCATACGGGTCATCAGGTAATGAGCGCGGTCTTCGCCTTCTTTGTCGAGGACCGACTCCAGGGCATCCAGCCATTCCTGGGTTTCGATTGGATCGAGGTCTTGCATGGCTTGCTCCAGGGCGGAAAGGCAACCAGAATCGATTGCCTGAGATTGCGACTGGCCTTATGGGCAGACGTCGTGAATTCTTGGATTACCGGGGTGTCTTCCGGCGCGTTGTAGTTTTACTACATTTGCTTTCGCATTTCATGCTTTTACACGACACGAGTAGTAGTAAAACTACATTTGTGCGACGTTTGGTCGCACCTTGGCTTGTGAGGAAAAACGTTCATGTTGGTTGGCATTGTGTCGCGAACGGGTGGTTCTTGATGTTTGTTGCCAAGTTTTCGTTTTTTTCAGCTATTTCCAACTTTTGTACGACAGTCCAACCGTGGTCCGGCTTCCCCTTGGCCGCTTTTTCCCCTCTATTTCACGCCGATCAAGGATAGACCATGCGCCTACCTTTGCCCTCCGATCTGCCTGCCACCTTGCAGCCGCTGGTCACTCGCAACCAGCAGTTCATCAGCGATGCCGTGGCCGGCCACCCCGAACTCGACCTGCAGGCCTGGAGCCCGCTGCACCGGCAGCAGTTCGATCAGGTGGCTGCTGCCAGTGAATTCGTGCTCAGTTTGGCCCAGCGCGAGCCCGCCATGCTGTTCGCCCTGCTGGCCAGCGGCGAGCTGGAGCGGCGTTACGCCCCGGGTGAGCTGCGCGGGCAAATCGCCGCAACAGCCCAGGCGGCACAGAGCGAGGACGAGCTGGCGCGCAATCTGCGCCGCGCGCGCAACCGCCAGCAGCTGCGCATTATCTGGCGCGACATTACCCGTCAGGCGGAACTTGGCGAAACCTGCCGTGACCTGTCGGACCTTGCCGATGCGGCCATCGACGAAGCCTACCAATGGCTGTACCCGCGCCATTGCCAGCAATTCGGCACGCCCATCGGCAACCGCAGCGGCCAGCCGCAGCACATGGTGGTGCTGGGCATGGGCAAGCTGGGAGCGGTAGAGCTTAACCTGTCGTCGGACATCGACCTGATCTTCGGTTTCCCCGAGGGCGGTGAAACCGAAGGGGTGAAGCGCTCGCTGGATAACCAGGAGTTCTTCACGCGCCTGGGCCAAAGGCTGATCAAGGCACTGGACCCGGTTACCGTCGACGGCTTTGTGTTCCGCGTTGACATGCGCCTGCGTCCCTATGGTTCGGCGGGTGCCCTGGTGCTCAGCTTCAATGCACTGGAGCAGTACTACCAGGACCAGGGCCGTGACTGGGAACGTTACGCGATGATCAAGGCGCGAGTGGTGGCCGGCGACCAGGCGGCCGGCGCGCAGTTGCAGGAGATGCTGCGCCCGTTCGTTTACCGCCGCTACTTGGACTTTTCCGCAATCGAAGCGCTGCGCACCATGAAGCAGCTGATCCAGCAGGAAGTGCGGCGCAAGGGCATGGCCGAGAACATCAAGCTGGGTGCCGGTGGTATTCGCGAAGTAGAGTTCATCGCCCAAGCCTTCCAGCTGATCCACGGCGGGCGTGACCTCAGCCTGCAGCAGCGGCCGTTGCTCAAGGTGCTGGCCACCCTGGAAGGCCAAGGCTACCTGCCGCCAGCAGTGGTGGCCGAGTTGCGCGAGGGTTATGAGTTCCTGCGCTATACCGAGCACGCGATCCAGGCCATTGCCGACCGCCAGACGCAAATGTTGCCGGAAGGTGAGACCGATCAGGCACGCGTGGCCTACGTGCTCGGTTTTGCCGACTGGCAGAGCTTCCACGACCAGTTGATGTACTGGCGTGGCCGTATCGACTGGCATTTCCGCCAGGTCATTGCCGACCCGGATGATGAAGACGGCGAAGGCGAACTGGTGGTGGGTGGCGAGTGGTCGCCGTTGTGGGAGCAGGCGCAGGATGAAGAAGCCGCTGGCCGGCAATTGCAAGAGGCTGGCTTCAAGCAACCCGCCGAAGCCTTGAGGCGCCTGGCCGGGCTGCGTTCCAGCCCGCAGTTGCGCTCGATGCAGCGCATCGGCCGTGAGCGACTTGACGCATTCATCCCACGGCTGTTGGCCCAGGCGGTGGAGCATGACAACCCTGACCTGGTGCTTGAGCGGGTGCTGCCATTGGTCGAGGCTGTGGCAAGGCGTTCTGCCTACCTGGTACTGCTGACCGAAAACCCCGGTGCCTTGCGCCGTTTGCTGACGCTGTGCGCCGCCAGCCCGTGGATTGCCGAGCAGATTGCCCTTTACCCGCTGCTGCTCGACGAACTGCTCAATGAGGGCCGCTTGTTCAGCCCGCCCTTGGCGCCAGAATTGGCCAGCGAGCTGCGCGAGCGCCTGACGCGCATCCCCGAGGACGACCTGGAGCAGCAGATGGAGGCGCTGCGCCATTTCAAGCTGGCCCACAGCCTGCGCGTGGCCGCCTCGGAAATCAGCGGCAACCTGCCGTTGATGAAAGTCAGCGACTACCTGACCTGGCTGGCTGAAGCCATCCTCGACCAGGTGCTGGCCCTGGCCTGGCGCCAGACCGTGGCCCGCCACGGCCAACCCAAGCGCAGCGACGGCAGCCTGTGCGACCCGGGTTTCATCATCATCGGTTACGGCAAGATGGGCGGCCTGGAGCTAGGCCACGGTTCGGACCTGGACCTGGTCTTCATCCATGACGGCGATCCGCAGGCGGAAACCGACGGTGCGAAGCCTATCGACAGCGCGCAGTTCTTCACGCGTCTGGGGCAGCGCATCATCCACCTGCTGACCACCCAGACCAACTCGGGCCAACTGTACGACGTGGATATGCGCCTGCGCCCGTCCGGCGCCTCGGGCCTGCTGGTCAGCTCGCTGGGCGCCTTCGAGCGCTACCAGCAGAACGAAGCCTGGACCTGGGAACACCAGGCGCTGGTACGGGCCCGTGTGCTGGTGGGTTGCAAGCAGGTGGGGGCGGCATTCGAAGGTGTGCGTGCCAAGGTACTGGGCCAGGCCCGCGACCTGGAAAAACTGCGCGGCGAGGTGAGTGAAATGCGCGCCAAGATGCGTGACAACCTCGGTACCAAGGCGACGGCTGCCGGTACTGCGGCGAACGCCTTCGACGCCGGCGTACCCTTCGATATCAAGCAGGATGCCGGCGGTATCGTCGATATCGAATTTATGGTGCAATACGCCGCTTTGGCCTGGTCCCATGACCATCCGGCCATACTTCGATGGACCGATAACATCCGCATTCTGGAAGAGCTGGAGCAGGCGAACTTGATGCCGGCCAGTGACGCGGTGCTGTTGCGTGAAGTGTACAAGGCGTTCCGCTCGGCCTCCCACCGCCAGGCCCTGCAGAAGGAGGCCGGGGTGATCGATGCGGCGCAGTTTGCCGATGAACGCCGTGAAGTGCGGCGGATCTGGGGTGAGTTGGGTTTAAGCTGATACCGTGTTGGCTTGTTCGCGGGCAAGCCCGCTCCCACAGGTACTGCACAGGCCCTGAGCAGTGTGCAATCCCTGTGGGAGCGGGCTTGCCCGCGAATAGGCCATGTGAGTGGTACACTGTCCGCCACATAGCCTGAATATAAAGAGGGGAGGCCAGGCTGTACCGCAGCCTGTAGCCTCCCCGAGCGTTTCTGGACTAAGCATGAGAATACTGATCATTGGCCCCAGCTGGGTCGGCGACATGGTGATGGCGCAGACCCTGTTCCAGTGCCTGAAACAGCAGCACCCCGACTGCGTGATCGACGTGCTGGCCCCTGAATGGAGCCGGCCGATCCTCGAACGCATGCCTGAAGTGCGCCAGGCCTTGAGCTTCCCGCTCGGCCACGGCGCGCTGGAGCTGGCCACGCGGCGGCGCATCGGCAAGTCCCTGGCCGGCCAGTACGACCAGGCCATCCTGCTGCCCAATTCGCTCAAGTCGGCGCTGGTGCCCTTTTTTGCCGGCATTCCCAAACGCACCGGCTGGCGTGGTGAAATGCGCTTCGGCCTGCTGAACGATGTGCGCAAGCTGGACAAGGCCCGCTACCCGCTGATGATCGAGCGCTTCATGGCCCTGGCTTACGCGCCCGACACCGAGCTGCCGCAGCCATACCCGCGCCCCAACCTGCAGATCGAAGCGCAAAGCCGTGACGCCGCCCTGGCCAAGTTCGGCCTGGAACTGGACCGTCCGGTACTGGCGCTGTGCCCTGGCGCCGAGTTTGGCGAAGCCAAGCGCTGGCCGGCAGAGCACTATGCCGCTGTGGCCGATGCGATGATTCGCCAAGGCTGGCAAGTGTGGCTGTTTGGCTCGAAGAACGATCACCCGGTCGGTGAGCAGATCCGCGACCGGCTGATTCCGGGGCTCCGTGAAGAGTCGTCCAACCTGGCCGGTGAGACCTCGCTCGCCGAGGCCATCGACCTGATGTCCTGCGCCCATGCCGTGGTGTCCAACGACTCCGGCCTGATGCACGTGGCCGCTGCGCTGAACCGTCCGCTGGTGGCGGTGTATGGCTCTACTTCACCCGGCTTCACCCCGCCGCTGGCCGAACAGGTGGAAGTGGTGCGCACCGGTATCGAGTGCAGCCCGTGCTTTGACCGCACCTGTCGCTTTGGCCATTACAATTGCCTGCGTCTGCTGGAGCCGGGCAAAGTGATCGCCGCCCTGCACAGCCTCAGCGGACCGGACCTGATCGATACCGTGGCCGAGGTCGACTAAGTGCGGGTACTGATCATCAAGACCTCGTCGCTGGGGGATGTAATCCACACCCTGCCGGCGCTTACCGATGCCGCCCATGCCATTCCCGGCATCCGTTTCGATTGGATGGTGGAAGAAGGCTTCGCCGAAATCCCCGGTTGGCACCCCGCGGTCGACCAGGTCATCCCGGTGGCGATCCGTCGCTGGCGCAAGAACCTCTGGCAAACCATCAAGAGTGGCGAGTGGAAGGCGTTCAAGCAGCGCGTGCGCGAGCGCAAGTACGACCTTGTGATCGACGCCCAGGGCCTGGTCAAGTCGGCCTGGTTGACCCGTTACGTGAAGGCACCCGTAGCCGGCCTGGACCGCTACTCGGCGCGCGAAGGCTGGGCCAGCCGCTTCTACGACCGGCCTCTGTCGGTCGCTACCGGCCAGCACGCGGTGGAGCGGGTACGCCAACTGTTTGCCATGGCCCTGGCTTATGACCTGCCAGAAGGCATCGGCAACTACGGCCTGGACCTCGACCGCCTGCAACTGCCGCCGGCTGCGCCCTATGTGGTGTTCCTGCATGGCACCACCTGGGCGACCAAGCACTGGCCCGAAGCCTACTGGCGCGAACTGGCCGAGCGCATGGGCCGGCGCAAGCTGGAAGTGCGCCTGCCTTGGGGTAATCCGGCTGAGAAGGCGCGGGCCGAGCGAATTGCCCAAGGCTTGAACAACTGCCAGGTGCTCCCCAAATTGAACCTTGCCGGCGTCGCTCGTGTTCTGGCGGCGGCAAAGGCCTGCGTGGCGGTCGATACCGGCCTTGGCCACCTGGCGGCGGCACTCGATGTGCCCACCCTTTCGCTGTTTGGCCCTACCAATCCGGGCCTGACTGGCGCCTACGGACGGACCCAGATTCACCAGGCCAGTGACTGGCCTTGCGCTCCCTGCCTGCAGAAGAAGTGCACCTACAAACCGAGCGCCGACGACCTGCGCCGGTTCGATCTGAAACGCGAGTGGCCGCTGTGCTTCACTCGCCTGAATCCCGAGCATGTGGCGAGCCGCTTGAGCGCGTTGCTGCTGGCTGAGGATGTCCGTTGATGCAACTGGCTTTCGTGCTTTACAAATATTTCCCCTTCGGCGGGCTGCAGCGCGACTTCATGCGCATTGCCCTGGAATGCCAGAAGCGGGGTCACCAGATCCGTGTGTATACGCTGATCTGGGAGGGTGACATTCCGCCGGGCTTCGAGGTGCTGGTGGCGCCGGTGAAGGCGATCTTCAACCACCGCCGCAACGAGAAGCTCAGCGCCTGGATGGCCGCCGACCTGGCCAAGCGCCCGGTCGACCGCCTGATCGGCTTCAACAAGATGCCAGGGCTGGACGTGTACTACGCCGCCGACGGCTGCTTCGAGGACAAGGCACAGACCCTGCGCGGTGGGCTGTACCGCCGCTGGGGCCGCTACCGGCACTTTGCCGAGTACGAGCGTGCGGTGTTCGCCAAGGACGCCCATACCGAAGTGCTGATGATTTCCGAAGTGCAGCAGCCGCTGTTCATCAAGCATTACGGCACCCCGGTAGAACGCTTCCACCTGCTGCCGCCAGGCATTTCCCAGGATCGCCGTGCTCCGGCCAATGCCGCCGAGATCCGCGCCGAGTTCCGCAAGGAATTCAACCTGGGGGATGACGACCTGCTGCTGGTGCAGATTGGTTCAGGCTTCAAGACCAAAGGCGTGGACCGCAGCCTCAAGGCACTGGCCGCGCTGCCGTCAGCCCTGCGCAAACGCACCAGGCTGATGGTGATCGGCCAGGACGACCCCAAGGTATTCCAGCTGCAAAGCGCTACCCTGGGCCTGGGCGACCAGGTGCAGTTCCTCAAGGGCCGCAGCGACATCCCGCGCTTCCTGCTGGGCGCCGACCTGCTGATTCACCCGGCGTACAACGAGAATACCGGTACGGTGCTGCTCGAAGCGTTGGTCGCCGGCTTGCCGGTGCTGGTGTCCAAGGTGTGCGGTTATGCCCACTACATTGCCGAGGCCGACAGCGGCCTGGTGCTGGACGAGCCGTTCGAACAAGACCAGCTCAACGGCTATCTGCAGCGCATGCTCGAAGACCCGCAGGCGCGTGCCAGCTGGTCGCGCAATGGCCTGGCATTTGCTGATAGCGCCGATCTGTACAGCATGCCGCAGCATGCTGCCGACGTGATCCTGGGGCAGAAGACCGCATGAAGCTGATATTGGCCGAACCCTTCAAACGCCTGTGGGCCGGGCGTGATGCCTTCGACGCCGTGGAGGCGCTGCAAGGCGAGGTCTATCGCGAGCTGGAAGGGCGCCGCACGCTGCGCACCGAAGTGGCTGGCGAGGGCTTTTTCGTCAAGATCCACCGTGGCATCGGCTGGGGCGAGATCTTCAAGAACCTGTTCACCGCCAAGTTGCCGGTGCTCGGGGCCGGCCAGGAATGGCGGGCGATCCAACGCCTGCATGAAGTGGGCGTGCCGACCATGACCGCAGTCGCCTACGGCGAGCGCGGCAGCAACCCGGCGGCACAGCACTCGTTCATCATCACCGAAGAGCTGGCGCCGACCATCAGCCTGGAAGACTTCAGCATCGACTGGGTCAAACAGCCGCCCGAGCCGCGCCTGAAGCGTGCACTTATCGCCGAGGTGGCGAAGATGACCGGCGGCATGCACCGCGCCGGGGTCAACCACCGCGATTGCTACATCTGCCATTTCCTGCTGCACACCGACCGCCCGGTGACGGCGGATGACTTCAAGCTGTCGGTGATCGACCTGCACCGCGCGCAAACCCGTGCCAGAATCAGCCGCCGCTGGCGCGACAAGGACCTGGCTGCGCTGTACTTTTCGGCCCTGGACATCGGCCTGACCCAACGCGACAAGCTGCGCTTCCTGCGTGGTTACTTCCAGCGTCCGCTGCGGCAGGTGCTGAAGGACGAAGCCGCGCTGCTCGCCTGGCTGGAGCGCAAGGCCCAGAAACTCTACGATCGCAAGCAACGCTATGGGGATGCACTCTGATGGCGAGTTGGACACTGGCGCCGGGGTACGAACACCTGGCGGCGGACTTCGGCAGCCTCGACGCGGTGTTCGCCCTCCAGGGCGAACGGCTGACCCGCGACCCGCTCAGTGAAGTGGTACGCATCGAGCGTGACGGGATCAACTACTACGTCAAGCGCTACACCGGGGCCGGCAAGCACATGCGCCGGTACCTGGGGCGGCCACGCATCAAGGCCGAATGGCAAAACCTCAAGCAGTTCGCCAAATGGGGTATCCCCACTGCCGAAGTCGTGGCCTGGGGCCTGGAGCGCAACGGCCTGGCCTTTGGCCGTGGCGCGATGATCACCCGTGAACTGCCGCACACCGAAGACCTGTCGGCCCTGGCCGAACACAACGATGCGCGCTTGGCCGACCGCGCCTGGGTCGACCATGTCAGCCGTCAGCTGGCGCGCCATACCCGGGTCATGCACGAACACCGCTTTGCCCATAACGACCTGAAGTGGCGCAACCTGCTGGTCGATGACCAAGGCACGCTATTCTTCATCGACTGCCCCACCGGCGACTTCTGGCGCGGTTTCATGTGGCGCCACCGGATGATCAAGGACCTGGCATGCCTGGACAAAGTGGCCAAATACCACCTGTCAGCTACCCAGCGCTTGCGCTTCTACCTGCAATACCGTGGCCGCGACCGCCTGAATGTGCGTGACAAGAAGCGCATTCATCGGGTACTGGGCTTTTTCGAGGGAAGGGAATGACCGATTACCTGGCCAGCGCGGACCTCGCGCTGCTCAAGCGCCATGGCCTGGACAACTTCGAGGCGCTGTGGGCACTGCAGCTTGATGCTGTGGACGAACCCAACACCGGCCGTGGTGGCTGGAGCAGCGTCTTCCGTCTGGAACTCGAAGGCAAAGGCTACTACCTCAAGCGCCAGAGCGACTACCTGACCCGTACCTTGCACCGGCCGTTCGGCGAGCCCACCTTCGCCCGCGAATTCCGCAACATCAGTCGCTACCAGAAGCTGCGCATTCCGGCATTGCAGGCGGTGTTCTACGGCGAGCGCAAGCAGGGCGGCAAGCACCGGGCCATCCTGATGACCCGCGCTCTGGACGAGTGGGCCGACCTCGACAGCCTGCTGGCGCAGTGGCCGCGGTTGGGTGAAGCCGAGCGCACTGGCATCCTGCAGGCCTGCGGTCAGCTGGCGCGTACCCTGCACAGCGCCGGCCAGGTGCATGGCTGCTTCTACCCCAAGCACATTTTCCTGCGTCAACGCCGCGAGGGTTGGGACGCGCAATTGATCGACCTGGAAAAGACCCGGCCGCTGCTGTTCGGCATGCGTGACCGCCTCAAGGACCTGGAACCGCTGCTGCGCCGCGCGCAGGCCTGGCGCGTGCAGGATGTACGTACTTTGCTGGCTACCTACCTGGGGCAGCCGGCTGACGGCGCGCTGGTCGACACCTGGCTGCAACGGCTGACGCAACGCCGTCGTCAAAAAGAGGCCCGCTGATGCGTTTGTCTGAACTGAAGGATGCCGGGCGCAGCCCGGCGCTGCCCCTGAGTATCACGTTGGTTGATGCCGCCGGCAGCGCCGACTTGCAATTGCTCAGCCTGCTGCGCGTACTACCGGGCCAGCGTTATGTGGGCGCTGGTGTCTGGCGTGGCACACCGGTGCTGGCGAAGTTGCTGGTCGGGGGTAACGCCGCGCGGCATTTCCAGCGCGAACTGCAGGGTGTGAAGTTGCTGGCCGAACAAGGCCTGACCACACCGACGCTAGTGGCCGACGGCCTCAAGGAAGGCGAGGGCGGCTGGCTGCTGTTCGAGTTCCTTGACGGTGCCCAAAGCCTGGCCGATGCCTGGGCCGCAGTGGAAAACCTGCCTGTGCTGGCGGACGAGCAGCACCTGGTACTGGGCGAAGCGCTCACGGCTGTGGCGCACATGCACGCCCGAGGCCTTTGGCAGGAAGACCTGCACCTGGACAACCTGCTGCGCCATGCCGGCAAGCTGTACCTGATCGACGGTGCGGGCATCAGGGCGGAAACACCCGGTCAGCAGTTGTCGCGTCCACGCGTGCTGGAAAACCTCGGGGTGTTCTTCGCCCAGTTGCCCAAGCGCCTGGAGCCGTTCATCGAAGAGCTGCTGGTGCATTACCTGCTGGCCAATGCCGAGCATGCCTTGCCGCTGGAAGCGCTGCAGAAACAGGTGGACAAGGTACGCAACTGGCGCCAGAAGGACTATCTGGACAAGGCTGGCCGCGAGTGCAGCCTGTTCAGCGTCCAGCGCACCCTCTCGGGCTTGCAGGCGATCCGCCGCAGTGAGGTCGAGGCCATGCAGCCTGTACTGGAGCAGGCCGATGCGCTGATCGACAAGGGCCATTTGTACAAGACCGGTGGCGCTGCCAGTGTGGCGCGCATCGAGGTCAATGGTCGCCAGTTGGTGATCAAGCGCTACAACATCAAGAACACCGCACATTGGTTCAAGCGCTTCTGGCGCCCGAGCCGGGCCTGGCATTCCTGGATTGAAGGCCACCGCCTGGAATTCCTCGACATCGCCACGCCACGCCCCCTCGCGGTGCTGGAACAGCGGGTGCTGGGCCTGCGCAGCCGTGCTTACCTGGTCACCGAGTATGTCGACGGCCCGGACCTGACGGCATGCTTCGCGCCCTACGTCGAAAGCGGCGATGCGCCCGAGGAGCAGGTGGATGCCTTGGTGCACGTGATGCAGCAGCTGATTCGAGAGCGCATCAGCCACGGCGACTTCAAAGGCCATAACCTGTTCTGGCACAACGGCCAGTGGTCGCTGATCGACCTCGATGCCATGTGCCAGCACGCCACCCAGCTCAGCTTCGCCCCGGCCTATGCCCGTGACCGGGCACGGCTGCTGCGCAACTGGCCCACTGGCAGTGCCTTGCATCAGCGGCTGGACCGGCTGTTGCCAAAACTGGTCGACTGAGGCCGCCGGTTCCGGCTGTCAGTGGGCCGGCGGTGGTTGATCTGGCAGTGTCAGCCAGTCACTGCTGCGCCCTGCCTGGCGAACGCGTATCAGCCACTGGCCGTTTTCGTGGCGCAGCACCGCCCACGGCACCACGCCGGCGTCGCTGGCGATGGCAATCTGCAAGTGGTAATGATCCGGCAGCAGGTGGCGGCGCACAGGCAACTGCCCGTTCTCGAGCGCCAGGTACAGCTGATCGTCAGCCTGAAAAAGCCCTTGTTCGATGTTTACCGGCAGGCCGGCCACAGGCGTTTGTAGATAGCAGTCCTGCAGTAATTGCTTCAGGTCGGGCAGCCCGTCGTACCAGAGCACCGGTGAGTCGATGACCCACTGCCCGTCGGCTTTGCGCTTGAGCGGTTGCTGCAGATAGGCATCTGGCTGGTCAGGGTCGATGGCTCGCCAGCGGTAGCCGTCGAAGCTGACCCGGTAATAGCGGTTGTCGTTGTCCTTGACGAAGTACAGCGATTGCCCGCCAAACGCCGAGCTTTGCTCGTAGACACCTTCACCGTAGATACCGTCTATGCGATAGCGCAGGCTGCCGCTGCCCGGTTGTACCTGGAGGCGTGCGGGCAGCGGCAGTGGCGGTGGTTTGGGGATCCCGCGCAGGGATCGGCGTAGCACTCTGGAACCCATGAAACTGGTACCCGCATCGTTGAGGTGGCTAAGCGCCTGATAGGCATGCCGCATCACCCCCTCGACATCCTCTTGCTTGAAGGCCTCGGCGCCGTCCCAGATATCGATTGCCATGCGGCCGATCGACAGCACCAGCAGCGCCCGGTTCGGCAGCAGCAGGCTGATGAAGTCCAGCAAGCGCCAGCTCAACGCCATGACCGATTCCGTATTCACTTCCCTGGTCGTCATGCTGTCGGCGTCGGCCTGGGCAATCAGTGCCCGGGCCTCGGCCATGTAGTAGACGAAGAACAGGTCGTCCTGGATCTCGGGTGTCGTCAAATGTGTGCTCATGCGACCCTTCTCCAGCAGCCGCTGCACCGTGGCGGCAGGCAGCAATGGCAGGCGCTGGGCTACGTATGCTCTCAACGTGGGCTGTTGGCGCAATGTGCGAAGCAGTTCGCGGGTCGTGCGAAAACGGCGCCAGGCCCTGCGGTCCGGAGCATCCGGGGTGTACAGCACGCATGCCGGAGACTTGTAGGGGAGGCTGTTGAGCAGCAGCACGCCCTGCAGGGTATGGCCCATGATGTTCAACTGCCGAACAGTGACCGGGTAGCCTGCTACTGGCGCACGCAAGGCATTGTGTGGTTGGTCCAGCACTGCGCGCACCCAGTTGTAGCCATGTTCGAAAGGGTCTTCGCCAAAGTGTCCGGCGTAGCGCGCCTTGACTGCTTCAGCGTGCATGCGTGCACGGTTTACCTTGCTGTGCGCAGTCAGGCGCCATTTGCCTGCTCTGGAACTGATGAGTTGGGTGTGCAGGTACTTTGCGTAGCTGTCACCCACGTTCAGTTCCCGGACCATGTGCTTGACATACTGCGGCGTGAGCCCGGCGGGCATGGCTTTGCCGTGGGCATGGATCACCCGGGCAGTCAGCCAGTAGTCGGTATCGAACCACGGCAAGTTCTTGAGAGCGATCTCTTCGAGGGTGTTGATTTCCTCGACCATCTCCACCATCTCGTGGCCCACGCGTCGCATGCCTGCATAGGTGACATAGGATGAGAGGGCGAAGGGATGCATGATTGCGCCCGTGCGGCGGGCGCGTACGACCACGATCTTGATCTCGCGAGGATCTGTTTCGTACCCCAGGTCATGGCTCAGGCGTTCGCGAAGGCGTGCGTTGGCCCAGGCCAGCAGGCTATTGCGTTGCTTGAAGTCGTCAAGGCTCAGCACTCCCGGGGCAGCAGCCTGCTCGGCGATTGCCACCAGCGTTTGCATGGCCTGCATCATATGGCTCAGGCCTTGCGCAGATGTATTGCGCAGCCAGTTGGGCAGGTGCTTCTCAAGCAATTGGGAGTAGCGTGTTTGCAGGATGGGTTTGGCGCCGACTTCGTGCCATAGCGCCAAGGCTTTATGTATTTGGGTGTGCTGGTCGGGTGAGGCGTTGCTCCACAAGCCGGTGTCACTCAAGCGTTGGCGTTGGGCTTCTATCGCACTGTCGATCTGGGCCTCCAGCAGGTTATCGGCGTACCAGTCATAGCGCAGACGCTGTGACCGGCGAGCGCGGTCTGCCTGCGCGTCAGAGTACAGCTGCAGCAGAGGTCTGCTCTGGAGGGGGGCTTCCAGGCGTTCACAAAGCTCCAAATGCAGTGCGGCAAGGGAGTCGAAGGCCTCTATGCCTTGTGACAGGCTGCACAGCAAGGCAGCGCCTGCGGCATCCTGAGGCGTGAGCATAGGGCCTTCGGCGGTACCGGCAACGATGATCAGTGCGCCTGGCAGGTAGCTGCGCCAGTTGGGCCGTATGCCTTCCAGCAGCACGCGGTAGACCTGTGGCCTGCTGGCCAGTGGAAGATGCCTGCGCTGCGAGGGTAGCGGTTGTTCCAGGCAGGCCCGCAGCTGCTCGGCTGACCCGTTGGCCAAGGTCTGGTCGCCCAGGCGCAGCTCAACCTCGGCCAGCATCAGCGCCTTGCGCAGTGCCAGCAGCTTTTGTCTGGGGGTTTCACCATGCTCATCGGCCGTGGTCCAGAAGCTGGCCAGTTCGCCGTGCAGCCAGGTGCGTGTGTCGGGGTTGATGGATTGTTGAAGGTCGAGGGTCGGAAGGCCGTCGAGCAGGTCACCGATCTGTCGGTCGACCTGTTCCAGTTGTTCGAGGGGGCGCATGGGGCGGGTCCTTGGTTGAGGAAAACCCCATGCTTGGCAATACCTGCGGTTGCGGGGTGGTAGCGGGCTAGCGCCCCCGACGCCAGAGCAGCCCGCGCAGGCTCAGCAGGGCCGGCAGGCCCAGGCCGGCCCATGCCAGAACGTCCCAGCCACCGTCGCCGAGCAGCGCAGCGAACAGGCCCAGGAAGCCAAGCAGGGCAATCAACACTGGCCAGGCGAAGAGGCGCGCAGTGGGTTGCGACCTGTGGCTCATGCGCGCGCCTCCCTGGGTTTACTCTGTTTGCTCCACCACAGGTAGAGGCCGCTGCCGAGCACGATGATTGTCAGCACGTCGAGTAACGCCCAGAGGATCTGCATCGGTCGCCCGCCGTAATCGCCGAAATGCAGTGGCTGCGACAGGCCCATGGCATCCATGTACCAGGGACGGTTGCCGACGGCAGTCACTGCAAGGGTGCGAGCATCGATCAGTACCGGCGTGAACAGGTGCGAACTCAGGTGGGTGGCACCGTTCAAGAACACCGCATAGTGGTGCTCGCTGGAGAAACGCGTGCCTGGAAACGCAATGAAATCCGGGCGCATGCCGGGCGCGGCCTGCTCGGCAATTTCCAGCAGGCGAGTGGCTGGGGCGCGCTCGACGAGCGGCGGGGCGTCGCGGTAGGGGGCAACCATCGCAGCCAGGCTGTCGTTGCGCCAGGCCGCGATGACCAGGTCGGACAGGGCACTGATTACCCCGGTCACGCTCACCGTCAATGCCCAGGCCAGGGTGACCACGCCAATCAGGTTGTGCAGGTCGAGCCAGCGAAGGCGGCGGGATTTCTTGTGGCGTACGGTGCCGAATTCCAGGCGGCGCATGAACGGCGCATAGAGCACGGTGCCGGAGACAATCGCGACAATGAACAATACGCCCATTAAGGCCAGCAGCAGCTTGCCCGGCAGGCCTGCGAACATGTCCACATGCAGGCGCAGCATCACCATCATGAATCCACCATTGGCGGCCGGCATGGCCACCGCCTCGCCGGTGCGTGCATCGAGCATGAAGGTGTGCGACAGGTTGGGGTCGGTGCCGGCGGTGGCGGCGGTAATGGCGACCACGCCGTTGGGCTCGTCTTCATCGTAGCCGAAGTACTGCATGACCTCGCCGGGGCGATGTTGTTCGGCCTTGAGCACCAGTTGCTGCAGGTCGAGGTGCGGGGTGCCTGGCGGCATTTCACGCAGTTCAGGGGCGTCGCCTAGCAGGTGTTCGAGTTCGTGGTGGAAGATCAGCGGCAGGCCGGTGACTGCCAGCAACAGCAGGAACAGGGTACAGACCAGGCTGCTCCAGGTGTGGATCAAGGACCAGCGGCGAATGGTGGGGCTCTTCATCACGGTACCGATTGTTGTCGGTTGGAACCCGGGGCCGCAAGGCGGCCCCAGCTCACTCAGAACTTGTAAGTGGCGCTGGCGACGACGCTGCGCTCATCGCCGTAGTAGCAGTAGTACGCGTCACAAGTAGAGAGGTAATCCTTGTTCAGCAGGTTGGTGGCGGTGACCGCGACCGACGCGCCCTTCAGGCTGCCGTTCAGGCGACCCAGGTCGTAATGCACCGACCCATCGAAGACGGTGTAGGCCTTGGCCTTGCCCAGGTAGGTATTGCCTTGGTCGCCGTAGGTATTGCCGGTATAACGCGCGCCCAGGCCGATGCCGAAGCCGTCGAGTACGCCCGAGTGCCAGGTGTAGTCGCCCCAGATGGACGCTTGCTGGTTAGGCATCAGTTGCAGGCGGTTACCTTTGAAATCGCCGTCCTGCACCTCGGACTTGGCCAGGGTGTAGGCGGCAATGACCTTCAGGTTGTCGGTCACATCGGAAACCGCTTCCAGCTCAAGGCCGCGGACTTTCACTTCACCGGTCTGGCTGGTGATGGTCACACCACCGACCGTGTTGGTGACCGAGACGTTTTTCTGAGTCAGGTCGTACACGGCTGCCGACAACAGGGTATTGGACCCCGGCGGCTGATACTTCACGCCCAGCTCCCACTGCTTGCCTTCGGTGGGCTTGAACGAGTCCGAGGCCGACACACTGGCATTGCTGGACGGCTGGAACGACTCGGCATAGGACAGGTACGGCACGAAGCCCGAATCGAACACGTAGCTGATGGCTGCGTTGCCGCTGAACTTCTTGTCCCGCTGGGTATTGGTGGCATCGCCCTGGTTGAAGAACTTGGTGCCGGTGTGCACCCAGTCTTCACGACCGCCCAGGGTCAGGCGCCAGTTACCAAGCGCCATCTGGTCCTGCACATACAGGCCGGTCTGACGGGTTTTCTGGTTGTAGTCGTAAAACGCGGTCGAGCGATCCGGGCGAGTGATCGGCAGCCCGTAGACCGGGTTGTTGACGTTGCTGTCCGGCACGTTGAAGTCGAAGATCGACAGGTAGTTGGTGTTGATGCGCTGGTGGTCCAGGCCGATCAACAGCGTGTGGTTGATGTCCCCGGTAGCGAAGTCCGCCTGGAAGTTGTTGTCCACCGCGAACTGGCTGATGTCTTCATCGGTGTTGGTGGACATGCGGCTGACAGTGCCATCGTCTTTGACCGGGCCGCCGGGCTCGTAGTAACTGCCAGGGGTGATGGTCTGGAACGACAGGTCCGACTTGGTGTAGCGCAGGTTCTGGCGGAACTGCCAGACGTCATTGATGCGGTGTTCGAAGGCGTAACCCAGCGCGTAGTAAGTGCGGTCGTAGAACTCGTAATCCGGGTCACCCAGGTTCTTGTGGTGCGAGATCTTGCCGAACGGCATGTCGATCTTGGTGCCCTGGATGGGCCGGAACTGGCTGGTGGCACCGGTATCGTCACGGGTGAACTGGGTGAGGAAGGTCAGCGTCGTGTCTTCGTCGATGTTCCAGGTCAGGCTTGGGGCAATGTTGTAGCGCTTGTTGTCAATGTGGTCAATTTGCGTGCCACTGTCACGGATAACGCCACTGACGCCATAGAGAAAGCGACCTTCATCGTCGATCTTGCCGGTGCTGGCGAAGTTGATCTGGCGATGGTTGTCGCTGCCGTATTGAAGCTCGATTTCGTGAGCGCTTTCCGCTTGCGGGCGGCGGCTGACCATGTCCAGCAGGCCGCCAGGTGGGGTCTGGCCGTAGAGCGAAGAGGCCGGGCCGCGTAGCAGGGCGAGGCGGTCGAGGTTCCAGGTTTCGGCTTTCGGGTTGGCGTACACGCCGCGGGGCAGCGGCAGGCCATCGAGGAACTGCGTTGGCTCGAAGCCGCGCACGCGCATCCAGTCATAACGGGTGTCGCTGCCGAAGCTGGCGGAGACGATGCCTGGCATGTAGCGCACTGCATCATCCAGGCTGTGTACACCGCGGTCTTTCATTTGCTCGCGGGTGGCGACAGAGATGGAGCGGGGGACTTCCACAAGTGCCGTGTCAGTCTTGGTGCCAGCAGCGGTGCGCTTGGCCACGTAGCCTTCAACCGGGCCCCAGGCGCTTTCGCTGGCGCTGGTGGCATTCACGGTGGTTTCCGGCAAGGCCAGTGTGCCATCCGGCACGGCCACCAGGCTGTAGCTGCCCGCACTGCTCTGCTGCAACTGCAGGCCGGTACCGCTCAGGGCGGCTTGCAGGGCGCCCAGGCCGTCGTATTGGCCGCTGACCGGGGCCGAGGTGCGGCCGCTGACCAGTGTCGGGTCGATGGCCAAGGCAATGCCGGCCTGGCTGGCGATCTGGTTGAGGGTGGTGGCCAGTGGCGCGCTGGGCAGGTTGTAGGCGCGCGACGTGGATTGCTCGGCGGCGAACAAGACAGGGCTGGTCAGCGGGGCAGCCAGGCCGATGGCCAGGGCCATCAGGCTGGGGCGCAGGATATGATCAACGGCACGGGACATGCGGCGGTTCCTCGACGGGTAAGTGCTTGCTGCTTCCTTGCCGAGCGAGATCTGAAAAGTGACAGGGTGAATCTGAAAAATATTGAGAATTATTTAATGGGATTTTGCCAGCACCGGCCTCTTCGCGGGTGAACCCGCTCCTACGACGACCGCGATGTGTGTCCACCACCGTGGTAGGAGCGGGTTTACCCGCGAATACGGTGGCGGCGGCAACGGTGAACGGCTAGTGGAAATTGGCCAGCAGGCCCGGCCTCTTCGCGGGTGAACCCGCTCCTACGACGACCCCGATGTGTGCCCACCACCGTGGTAGGAGCGGGTTTACCCGCGAATACGGTGGTGGCGGCAACGGTGAACGGCAGGTGGAAATTGGCCAGCAGGCCCGGCCTCTTCGCGGGTGAACCCGCTCCTACGACGACCGCGATGTGTGCCCACCGCCGTGGTAGGAGCGGGTTTACCCGCGAATACGGTGGTGGCAGCAACGCTGAACGGCTAGTGGAGATTGGCCAGCAGGCCCGGCCTATTTGGAAGTGACGTTTACCCACCACTGGGTATGCCGCTCGATCTTCACCGGCAACGCCGGCACCAGCGAGGCCAGCGCCAGGTCGGTGTTGGTCAGCGGGAAGCTGCCGGTCACGCGCAGGTCGGCGACCTTGGCATCCACCCCGAGGTAGCCGCTGCGGTACTGGCCCAATGTGGCGAGCAGGTCGCCCAGGCGTACGTTGTCGACCACCAGCATGCCGCGGGTCCAGGCATCGGCACCGGCAGGCACCGTGCCAACCTCGCCGAGGCCATTGGCGGTCATCAACACCTGCTGGCCTTCGCGCAGCACCTGTTCGTCGCCGCTGTCATGCGGCATGGCGGCGACCGAGGCTTGCAGCACTTCCAGGCGCGTACCGCCGGCTTCGCGGCGCACCAGGAAGCGCGTGCCCAGTGGCCGCAAGCGACCGTCTTCAGTGCGTACCAGCAGCGGGCGCGGGTCCTGGTGGCCGGTTTCGACCGAGATTTCGCCCTGGTGCAGCACGATCACCCGTTGCGCGCCGGCGTAGTCGATGTCCACGGCGGTGTGGGTGTTCAGGCTCAGCAGTGTGCCGTCTTCCAGGCGCAAGGTGCGCAATTCACCCGTGGCGGTGCGCTGGTCGGCCAGCCAGTAGCTGGGTGCCAGCGACGGGGCGCCGACCCATGCCAGCAGCGCGCCGAGCAGAAATGTGCCGGCCAGCCCGCCGCCAACCTTGCCAATGCGTCGCCGCAGGCTGGCGCGCGATTGCAGCAGCGCCTGGCGTGCCGGGCCAGCCGCCGCGCTAACGCGTTGGTCCATGGCGCCGAGCTGGCGCCAGGCACGTGCGTGCTCTTCGCTGGCGGCATGCCAGCGCATGAATTCATTGCGTTCATCAGGCGTGCCGCTGCTGTCGCCAAGGCTGAGTTTCCAGGCAATCGCGGCTTCCAGGACCCGGGACGAAACCGGGAGGTTGCTCACGTCGGCTCCCCGTACAAGGCCACGTAGCACTGGCGCATGCCTTGGGCGATGTACTGGCGCACCCGCGATACCGAAACGCCAAGGCGCTCGGCAATTTCGGCATGGCCCATGCCGTCCAGACGGCTGTGCAGAAACGCCGCGCGAGCCTTGCTCGACAGCTTGCCGAGCAGGCGGTCGATGGCTTTGAGGTCTTCAAGGATCAGGTGCTGCATTTCTGGCGAGGGCTGTTCGGCTTCAGGGATCAGTGCCAGCTCGGCCAGGTAGGCCTGTTCCAGCGCGGCGCGGCGGAAGTGGTCGAACATCAGCCCCTTGGCCACGGCGGCCAGAAACGCGCGGGGTTCGCGGGGTGTGTCCAGTTGCTCACGACCAAGCAGGCGCACGAAGGTGTCCTGGCTCAGGTCTTCAGCACGTTGGCGGCAGGCCATGCTGCGTTGCAGCCAGGCGAGCAGCCAGCCGCGGTGGTCGCGGTACAGCGCACCGACCAGATCGGCGTGTGGGCTTTGTGCAGAAGACAAGCAGCGTCCCCCCGGAACGAATGCATTAACTAACGATAATTATTCGCGATTGTTGCAGAGGGGAGGGGGTGGGTGCAATGGACGCTTATCGGATCGCCATCATGGAAAAGGCTGAAGGGTATGCCTTGGAATTTTCAGTGCCTATCCCTACAAACCATGACTCTGCATCTTGCGCCGTCGCCATCCGCGCAACCGTTGCTCCAGCTGCAGCGGGCTGTCCAGCTGCTGGCGCCGGGCCTGGCTGAACAGGATCAGCGCCAGTTCTGCGGTCACCTGGGCATCGGCACTGGCATGATGGCGTTCTTCAACCTGCAAGCCAAACCGCGCTACCCAGTCATCCAGCCCGGCCTCGCGCAGCACGGTGTCGGGGTTGAGCATCGGCGCCAGCTCGGCGATATCGAGGAACGGCGACTGCAAGCGGTACCCCAGGCTCTCTTTCAGCGCACGCGCCAGCATGCGTTGGTCGAATGGCGCGTGAAACGCCAGCACCGGGCTGTTGCCAATGAAATCGAGCAAATCCAGCAGGGCCTCGGCCGGGTCGCAACCGGCAGCCAGGGCGCTGGGGCCCAAACCGTGGATCAGTACGCTGGCGTTGGTCTTCTGCAAAGGCCGGTGCAATGTGCGTTCGAACTGCTGGGCAAAGTCGATGGCACCGTCTTCGATGGCCACCGCCCCGATCGACAGTACCTGATCACGGTTGGGGTTGAGCCCGCTGGTTTCCAGGTCCAGCACCACCCAGCGCTGCTCACGCAGGGTACATACCCCCAGCGGTACGGGCTTGGGCAACCGGGCCAGGCGCTGGCGTGTGGTGTGGTCCAGCTCGGGCGCGCTGGGGCGCAGCCAGGCGAACAGGCTCACAACTGGTACCTCAAGGCCAGACTGCTTTGCAGGCGCTGGGCCTGGCGCAGGGACTCGCGCAGGATGCGCCGGTCCAGGTGGTTGAGGCTGTCCGGGTCGAGCCGGTTGGAGTAAGGCAGGTTGTCGCGTATCTGGCGCTGGTGCTGCTGCATGCGGGTTTGCTGGATGAAGTGGTAGGCCTCTTCATAGGCGGCGCCGTCCAACGGTTCGATCACGCCCTTGGCTACCAGTTGGCGCAGGCGCTCCAGGGTATTGCAGGCAGCTATGCCATTGGCCAGGGCCAGCAAACGGGCACCATCCACGAAGGGCGTCAGGCCCTGGACCTTGAGGTCGAGGGTCGCCGCCTTGTCGTTGCCCTGGCGTGTCAGCACGAACTCGCGCAACCGGCCCACCGGCGGGCGTTGGCGCAGGGCGTTGTCAGCCATCATGCGCTGGAAGATGCGGTTGTCGGCTACCTGTGCCAGCAGGCCTTGGCGCAGCTGCTCGCAGCCTTGCTCGTCGCCCCACACCACACGCAGGTCGAAGTAGATGCTCGAGCCCAGCAGGTTCTCCGGGCTGGCTTCGCGAACAAACCCGGCAAAGCGCCGCGCCCACTCGCTGCGCGACAGGCACAGTTCGGGGTTGCCGGCCATGACGTTACCCATGCACAGGGTGAAACCGCACTGGGCCAGACACTGGTTGATGTATTGCGCCAGCGGCAGCAGGCGAGCGCGGATGGCGTCGGCCTCGGCGCTGTCGACCGCTTCGAAGAGGATGCCGTTGTCCTGGTCGGTGTGCAGGGTCTGCTCGCGTCGCCCTTCGCTGCCAAAGCACAGCCAGCTGAACGGCACGCCTGGGTCGCCACGTTCGGCCAAGGCCAGTTCGATGACCCGGCACACGGTATGGTCGTTGAGCAAGGTAATGATCTGGGTGATCTGCGTCGACGATGCGCCATGGGCCAGCATGCGTTCCACAAGCTGGCTGATTTCGCCGCGCAGTGAAACCAGCGTATCCAGGCGTGGCGCATGGCGTATGGTGCGCGCCAGGTGAACCAGATCGACCCGTTGCAGGGAAAACAGGTCGCGCTCGGAAACCACGCCGCACAGGCGCCGGTTTTCCACCAGGCATACATGGGCAATATGCCGCTCGGTCATTGCCATGGCGGCATCGAAGGCGCTGGCCTGGGGTGGGAGGTAGAACGGTTTTGCGGTCATGTGCCGGTCGATGGTGGCGCCCAGGTCTGCATCTATTGTCGCCACCACCTGGCGCAGGTCGCGCAAGGTGAAGATACCGATGGGGTAGCGCTGCGGGTCGACCACCACGATGCTGCCCACCTGTTGCTCGTGCATCAGCCGCACGGCTTCGCGCAGGGGTGTATCGGCGCTGCACACCACCGGGTGACGCATTGCCAGTTCACCCAGAGGGGTGTTCAGCGAGTACTGGGTGCCGAGGGTTTCCACAGCGCGCTGGCGTACTTGCTGATTGACCTGATCAAGCAGGCTGCTGACACCGCGCAGGGCAAAATCCCGAAACACATCAGACATCGAGAACACGCGGATGAATGCGGCCTTGTTCAGTTGCAGGCAGAAGGTGTCTTCCCCGGCCAGGTGCTCGGTGCGGGTTGCCCGCTCACCCAGCAGGGCTGCCAGCGGGAAGCACTCGCCGCTGGTGATCTCGAACGTGGTCTCGACGCCTGGTTTGGCCAGGTGCTGGCGCTCGCCAACCACGCGGCCCTGCTTGACGATGTAGAAGTGCTCGACCGGCCCGTCGGCAGGTTTGACGATGCTTTCACCGCAGGCGTAGAAGCGCAGCTGGCACTGCTCGACCAAGAAGGCCAGGTGGCTGTGCTCCATCTGATTGAACGGCGGAAAGCGCTGCAGGAACTGCAATGTGCCTTGGATGTTTTGCAGTACCGCTGTCTTGCCCGCCTGGCTGTAGGCGTCCTTTTTGCTCATGAAACTGACCGTATCGCTATGCCGAACTATATATATCTATATATAGGTACCGGCCATGTTGTTCTCTGCCTCCATGGTCGGCTTGCGGCGGGGTGGTGCCCATTGGACGTAAGTCTATGAGCGCCCTTGTCAAAGACCCGACGAAAGGCGAAACGGGTTACGCGAGTAATGCGGTCCTAATGCTGAAGCGGAATTTTTTTGACGAGATGAGCATGCCTGAGCACACCGACATCCTGAGCGACGCCGAGCGCGAGGCCTTGGCCGTGATAAACCAAAGTGCGCCTGTGGCAGCCAAACCGTTGGTGCTGGTGGTGGATGACAACGCGGTTAACCGGGAGGCGCTGATCCTGTACCTGAAAAGCCGGGGCATCGATGCGGTGGGGGCGGATGGGGCCGAGGAAGCCAGGTTGTACCTGCACTACCAGAAGCGTATCGGCTTGATGATTACCGATTTGCGCATGCAGCCTGAAAGTGGATTGGACTTGATCAGGACGATTCGTGCGTCGGAGCGGGCGGCATTGTCGATCATTGTGGTGTCGGGCGACACCGATGTGGAAGAGGCAGTGGATGTGATGCACCTGGGGGTGGTGGACTTCCTGCTCAAGCCGGTGGATCTTGGCAAGCTGTTGGAGCTGGTGAACAAAGAACTGAAAATTGGATGATGCGCAGGGGGGGGCCGTAAAACGGCCCACCCCTGGCGCAGATGCTGCTTACAACCCGTTACGCGCCTTGAACTCGCGGCGACGGCGGTGCAGTACCGGCTCGGTATAACCGTTCGGTTGCTTGCCACCTTCCACTACCAGTTCCACAGCCGCCTGGAACGCCACGTTGTCGTCGAAGTTCGGCGCCATCGGGCGGTACAGGGGGTCGCCAGCGTTCTGCTGATCGACCACCACGGCCATGCGCTTGAGGCTTTCCAGCACCTGTTCCTGGCTGACCACGCCGTGGCGCAGCCAGTTGGCCAGCAGCTGGGCAGAGATGCGCAGGGTGGCACGGTCTTCCATCAAGCCGACGTTGTTGATGTCCGGCACCTTCGAGCAACCCACGCCCTGGTCGATCCAGCGCACCACGTAGCCGAGAATGCCTTGGGCGTTGTTGTCCAGCTCGTTGCGGATCTCTTCGGCCGACCAGTTGGTGTCGGCAGCCAGCGGGATGGCCAGAATGTCGTCCACCGACGCCGGGGTACGTGAAGCCAGTTCACGCTGGCGCGCCTGTACGTCCACCTTGTGGTAGTGCAGGGCGTGCAGGGTGGCGGCAGTTGGCGACGGTACCCAGGCGGTGTTGGCACCGGCCAGTGGGTGGGCGATCTTCTGCTCGAGCATGGCGGCCATCAGGTCAGGCATGGCCCACATGCCTTTGCCGATCTGCGCACGGCCTTGCAGGCCGGTGGCCAGGCCAACGTCGACGTTGTTGTTTTCGTAGGCGCCGATCCACTTCTCGTTCTTCATGGCACCTTTGCGCACCACGGCGCCGGCTTCCATCGAGGTGTGGATTTCATCGCCAGTGCGGTCAAGGAAGCCGGTGTTGATGAACACCACGCGCTCGGCGGCTGCCTTGATGCAGGACTTGAGGTTGACCGTGGTACGGCGTTCCTCGTCCATGATGCCGACCTTGACGGTATTGCGCGGCATGCCCAGCAGGTCTTCGACCTGGCTGAAGATCTCGGTGGCGAAGGCCACTTCCTCAGGGCCGTGCATCTTCGGCTTGACGATATACACGCTGCCGCTGCGGGTATTCTTGCGGCTGGTGTTGCCGTTGAGGTTGTGCAGGGCGATCAGGTTGGTGAACAGCCCGTCCTGGATACCTTCGGGGATTTCGTTGCCTTGGGCATCGAGGATCGCCGGGTTGGTCATCAGGTGGCCAACGTTGCGCACGAACAGCAACGAACGACCGTGCAGGGTCACGCTGCCGCCGTTAGGCGCCGCGTACTCGCGGTCCGGGTTCATGGTGCGGGTAAAGGTTTTGCCACCCTTGCTCACGCTTTCGGCCAGGTCGCCTTTCATCAAGCCCAGCCAGTTGCGGTAGACGATGACTTTGTCGTCAGCGTCTACGGCTGCAACCGAGTCTTCGCAGTCCATGATGGTGGTCAGTGCCGACTCCATCAGGATGTCTTTGACGCCAGCGGCGTCGGTGCTGCCGACGGGGGTGCTGGCATCGACCTGGATTTCGAAGTGCAGGCCGTTGTGCTTGAGCAGCACGGCAGTGGGAGCGGCGGCGTCGCCGTGGAAGCCGATCAGTTGCGCATCGTCGCGCAGGCCAGTGTTGCTGCCGCCTTTCAGGGCAACAACCAGCTTGCCGCCTTCGATGCGGTAGCCCGTGGAGTCGACGTGCGAGCCGGCGGCCAGTGGCGCGGCTTCGTCGAGGAAGGCGCGGGCGAAGGCGATGACCTTGTCGCCGCGCACCTTGTTGTAACCCTGGCCTTTTTCGGCGCCGCCTTCATCGCTGATGGCATCGGTGCCGTACAGGGCGTCGTACAGCGAACCCCAACGGGCGTTGGCGGCGTTCAGGGCGAAACGGGCGTTCATCACCGGCACTACCAGTTGTGGGCCGGCCATGTGGGCGATTTCTTCGTCCACGTTCTGGGTGGTGGCCTGGAAATCGTCGGCTTGTGGCAGCAGGTAGCCGATTTCCTGGAGGAATGCTTTGTAGGCTGCGGCGTCGTGGGCCTGGCCTTTGCGTGCCTGGTGCCAGGCGTCGATCTTGGCTTGCAGCTCGTCGCGCTTGGCGAGCAGGGCTTTGTTCTTTGGAGCGAGGTCATTGATGATCTTCTCTGCACCCGCCCAGAACTGCTCGGCGACGATGCCGGTCCCGGGGATGGCTTCGTTGTTCACGAAGTCGTACAGGACCTTGGCGACCTGAAGGCCACCGACTTGAACGTATCCAGTCATTGCTTGCCTCACTCTGCTCAGCTATTTCGCTCTTCTGTATTAAGCCTGTAGCGCTTCTCTAAACACGGCACCAGTGCATGCCCCCGGGGTTGCTTGGGGGCGGCTGGGTGCGGCCTGCCAGACAGGCTGGCGGGCAGTGTGCGTATTTTCACAGGCGCCTTGGCAGACATCCAAACGACGTTTTGTAGTCCGCGCCACGGGATACTACATGAAGCAGTAGGCGGGGCAAAATCAGACTAAAAGCGCCGTTGTGCGACCCGTTGGTCGCGTATGGTCACGCTGGGAGTAGGTATGTTCGCAAAAAACAGGTGGATTGTTCCAGATAAATCTTGAAACAGTACACGATTGGCTGTGCAGATTGCCCTGCGGCAGGTTGCCGCGCCTTGCCTATACTGACTCGATCCCCCGATTTTCTGCCGCCCGGCGCGGTCCGACACGAGGAAGGGCTTGTGGATCATCTTGTACTGACTGTAATTGCCCCTGACAAGGCCGGCCAGGTCGAACGTATTGCCCAGTGCATCGCCGACCACAGTGGTAACTGGCTGGAAAGCCGCATGTCGCGTATGGCCGGGCAGTTTGCTGGCATTCTGCGGGTGGCGGTGCCGGCAGAGAATTACGCCGAGCTTGTGGCCTCGCTGCAGGGGCTGGCCAGGTATGACATTCGCGTGCTGATCGCCGAGAGCGGGATTGAGCCGTCGTGCACCTGGAAGCCAATTGCCATGGAGCTGGTGGGTAACGACCGGCCGGGGATCGTGCGGGACATTACCCGCTTGCTGGCTGAGCTGCAGGTAAACGTCGAGCGGTTTTCCACAGAAGTGCGGCCGGCGCCGATGAGCAGCGAGCCGTTGTTCCACGCCGACGCATTGCTGGCGTTGCCGTTGACCTTGCCGCTGGAAGAACTGCAGCAGCGGCTGGAGAGCCTGGCGGATGACTTGATGGTGGAGTTGAAGCTGCGGGCAGAGGATTGATCAGCGATTGCCGGGGCCGCTTTGCGGCCCAATCGCGACACAAGGCCGCTTGTGTCTTGATGGGGTGCGAAGCGGCCACCTGCGGTTATCCCGATATCACGGGGAAGGCCCTGTGGATAACCTGGGGGTGTACCTCTCCAGCCCAGGTATCACGTGCCTTGTACTGTTTTGCTCAAAAAATGCCCAATTATCAGCAGCTTGTGCACAAAGCGCGGGGACGAGGGTGTGGATAACCTATGGAGATGTCTCTGCAGGCCAGGCGCTACATGACCTGCAGAGTTTTGATCGTTTTCTGATCAGCTACGTTTGCGCAAGTTCAGCCATGCATCGACGCTGTAAATCGCCAAACCTGCCCAGATGAACATGAAGGCCGCCAGGGTGCTCGACGACAAATGCTCATCGAACAGCACTACGGCCTGCAACAGTACCAAGGTCGGCGCCAGGTACTGCAGGAAGCCCAGCGTGGTGTACGGCAGGTGCCGTGCGGCGGCGTTGAAGCATACCAGCGGCACCAGCGTTACCGGCCCGGCCGCCATCAGCCACAGCGCCTCGCTGCTGGTATAGAACGCGCCCTGGGCACTCATCGCGGCCGGGTGCAGTAGCAGCCAGCCAAGGGCCAGCGGTACCAGCATCCAGGTTTCCACCACCAGGCCGGGCAGCGCAGCCACCGGCGCCTGCTTACGGATCAGCCCATAGAAGCCGAAGCTCAACGCCAGCACCAGCGACACCCACGGCAGGCTGCCCACTTGCCACACCTGCTGCGCCACACCCACGGCAGCCATGCCCACCGCCAGCCATTGCAGGCGGCGCAGGCGCTCACCAAGAATCAGCATGCCCAGCAGTACATTGATCAGCGGGTTGATGTAATAGCCCAGGCTGGCCTCGAGCATACGGCCGTTGTTCACCGACCACACGTAGGTCAGCCAGTTACCGGCGATCAGGGCACCGCTCAGTGCCAGGATGCCCAGCCGGCGCGGGTTGTTGCGCAGTTCACGCCACCAGCCGGGGTGTTTCCACACCAGTAGCAGCAGCGAGCCGAACAGTGCTGACCAGAGCACCCGGTGGACAATGATCTCCACCGCCGGGACGCTCTGGATTGCCTTGAAGTAGAGGGGGAAAAGGCCCCAGATGATGTAGGCGCTCAAGCCCAGTATGTACCCGCGACGCGGGTTTGCGGCGTGCATGCAGAATCCTTGCTTAGGTTGCTAAATAAAGCGACGCCTATTGTAGACAGAGGCGGGCGTGCTTCTAGAACAATTTCAGCGGAGCTTCATCCAGCGCAGCCATCTGTTCGCGCAAGGCGAGAATCTGGTCGCCCCAGTAGCGTGGCTGGCCGAACCAAGGGAAGCTGGGCGGGAATGCCGGGTCGTCCCAGCGCCTTGCCAGCCAGGCGCTATAGTGCAGCTGGCGCAGGGCACGCAGAGGCTCGATCAGGGCCAGTTCGCGCGGGTCGAAGTCGTGGAACTCGTTGTAGCCGTCGATCAGCTCGGCCAGTTGCCCCAGGCGCTCCTCGCGGTTGCCGGCCAGCATCATCCACAGGTCTTGCACCGCTGGGCCCATGCGGCAATCGTCGAGGTCGACCACGTGGTACACCTCGTCGCGGTGCATCAGGTTGCCGGGGTGCAGGTCGCCGTGCAGGCGGATGAGCTGGTGTGGTGTGCGAGCGTAGATGTCCTCCACCCGCTTGAGCAGATCGCGGGCCACGGACTCGAACGCCGGCAGCAGTTCACGTGGGACAAAATTACCCTCCAGCAAGGTGTTCAGCGAGGCGTGGCCAAAGTTGTCCACAGCCAGTGCCTCACGGTGCTTGAACGGCTTGCTGGCGCCCACGGCATGCAGGCGGCCAAGTAACTGGCCCAGGCGATACAACTGGTCGAGGTTGCCAGGTTCGGGGGCGTGGCCGCCGCGACGGGGGAACAGCGTGAAGCGGAAGCCCTTGTGTTCGAACAAGGTGCGGTCATCGTGCTGCATGGGCGCAACCACCGGGACTTCGCAGTCGGCGAGTTCGGCCGTGAAAGCGTGTTCTTCGAGGATGGCTGCATCGCTCCAGCGGCCTGGGCGGTAGAACTTGGCAATCAACGGCTGCGCGTCTTCGATGCCCACCTGGTACACGCGGTTCTCGTAGCTGTTCAGCGCCAGCACCCGAGCGTCGCTGAGAAAGCCCAGGCTTTCCACTGCGTCCAGGACCAGGTCGGGGGTGAGGGTGTCGAAGGGGTGGGACATGGTGGCTCCGGAGGGTAAGCGGCGTGGGGACATGGTACCGCTTTATATCGGTGCCGGCCCCTTCGCGGGCGTGCCCGCACATTACGGCCCAGATGCATCGGGTGGTGCGGTCCCTGTGGGAGCGGGCAAGCCCGCGAACCGCGCACCGCGCGGCCAGACTATGCGGGAACCCCGATCAACACATAAGACGGGTGAAACTGCACCCGTACCACACTGCCATCCACGACCTGCTGGGCAGCCAACCAGTGCGCATCAGCCATTGCACACAGGGTCTGCCCGTTGCCTAACGCCAGCCTGACTTCACTGGGCCCATCGACCTCTGCCAGCACTTCCTCCACCTTCGTGCAAAGGCAATTGCTCCCCGCTTCGGCCTCTTCCCCCTCCGCCAACAAGCGCACCCACCCGGCCTTGAGCAGCGCCACCACCGTTGTTCCCACTGTCAGCTCCAGGCGCGCCGTGCTGTCGTGGGTGATCAGCGCATCGATCTCCAGCCCGCCACCCAATGCCAGGCTGACGCGGTCATACCGGCCTTCAGGGCGCAGACCGCTGACCTGGCCCTGCAACTGGTTGCGCGCACTGGTGCGCAGCATCAGGCGCCCGAGCAGGTCGAGGTCGCCGGATTCTTCGGCGGCTTCAAGGATTTGTGCCTGTAGGGCCTGCAGCCTTTGGTACAGGCGCAACACCCGCTCGCCTTCCGCCGACAAGTGCGCACCGCCACCGCCGCGGCCACCGGTGCTGCGCTTGACCAAGGGCTGGCTGGCCAGGTTGTTGAGCTCGTCAATGGCATCCCAGGCCGCCTTGTAGCTGATACCCGCGGCCTTGGCGGCGCGGGTGATCGAGCCTTGTTCGGCAATGTGCTGCAGCAGCGCGATGCGCTGTGGGCGGCGGGCGATGTGCTGGGTGAGAACGGGGGGTAGGGACATGGGTATTCCGTATACAAAGGTGCTTTACAAATGGGCAGGTCGCGCCTGGTCATACATACCCCGGTTTGGGCGTACGTGCCAGGCAATACACATCCACCCGCCGCGCACCTGCCTTGCGCAGTGCCTGGGCGATAGCCTGCGCAGTGGCACCGGTGGTCAACACATCATCGACGATGGCGACATGCTTGCCTTCCAGTTTGCCCATGACCGCGAACGCCTGGCGCAAATTGCGCTGCCGTGCCTTGGCGCCCAGATGTTGCTGTGCCGGTGTCTCGCGGGTGCGGGCCAGCAAACGCTCGTTGCAGGTTACCCCGACGTGCGACGACAACCACCGCCCAAGCATCCCTGCCTGGTTGAACCCCCGCTCGCGCAGTCGACGCCTGGCCAAAGGCACAGGCAACAGCAGGTCAGGGCGAGGCAGCCCTTCGGCATAGCGATACTGCAGCCCCTGCCCCAGCAGCTCAGCCATCAGGCGCCCCAAAGGCCATTGGCGATTGTGCTTGAAACGGCTGATCAACGTGTCCACCGGAAAGCCGAAATGCCACAGGGCAATGACCTGATCGAAGGCCGGCAAGCAGCGGCCACACGGGGCGCAGGTCAAGCCGGCCATGGGCAAGGGCAGGGCGCAATGCCGGCACTGATCACCCAGCCAGGGCAGCGCCTGTTCGCAGGTGATGCACAGCGGGTAATGCTGCTCGGCAGGTTCATCGCATAACAAGCACTTCTGATTAATAAGTGAGCACTTGTAAACCAGTCGCTTCCAGTGCAGTTGACAGTTCATAGGCCTTCCATGACTATGCGAGCTATCCGTGATGCGCTGGCGGGCTTTCCTGTCCCGGCGCCAGCTACAGCCTAAACAAGGAAACGCCGATGAGCGCCAGCACAACTGCAACAACACGTCACGACTGGTCCCTGGCCGAGGTCAAGGCGCTGTTCCAGCAACCGTTCAATGACTTGCTGTTCCAGGCGCAGACCGTGCACCGCGCGCATTTCGACCCCAACCGCGTGCAGGTTTCGACCTTGCTGTCGATCAAGACCGGCGCCTGCCCGGAAGATTGCAAATATTGTCCGCAGTCCGGCCACTACAACACCGGGCTGGAGAAACAGAAGCTGATGGAAGTGCAGAAGGTGCTGGAAGAAGCTGCCCGCGCCAAAGCCATCGGTTCTACCCGTTTCTGCATGGGGGCGGCGTGGAAGCACCCGTCGGCCAAAGACATGCCCTACGTGCTGGAGATGGTCAAAGGCGTCAAGGCCATGGGCCTGGAAACCTGCATGACCCTCGGCAAACTCGACCAGGAGCAGACCAAGGCCCTGGCCCACGCTGGTCTGGACTACTACAACCACAACCTCGACACCTCGCCGGAGTTCTACGGCAGTATCATCACCACACGTACCTACAGCGAGCGCCTGCAGACCCTGGCCTACGTACGCGATGCCGGGATGAAAATCTGCTCTGGTGGCATTCTGGGCATGGGTGAATCGCTGGATGACCGCGCCGGCCTGCTGATCCAGCTGGCCAACCTGCCGGAACACCCGGAGTCGGTGCCGATCAACATGCTGGTCAAGGTGGCCGGCACGCCGCTGGCTGAGGAAGAGGACGTCGACCCGTTCGACTTTATCCGTATGCTGGCCGTGGCCCGTATCCTCATGCCCAAGTCTCACGTGCGCCTGTCCGCCGGCCGCGAGCAGATGAACGAGCAGATGCAGGCCCTGGCGTTCATGGCGGGCGCCAACTCGATCTTCTACGGCGAAAAGCTGCTGACCACTGCCAACCCCCAGGCCGACAAGGACATGCAGCTGTTCGCACGCCTGGGCATCAAGCCCGAAGCGCGTGAAGAGCACGCCGACGAAGTGCACCAGGCAGCCATCGAGCAAGCGCTGGTCGAGCAGCGCAGCAGCGAGATGTTCTACGACGCCGCGACAGCCTGACATGGCTTTCGACCTGGCAGCGCGCCTGGCCGAACGGCGCGCCGCAGACCTGTATCGGCAGCGGCCATTGCTGGAAAGCCCGCAAGGGCCGGAAGTGGTGGTCGACGGCCAGCGGTTGCTGGCCTTCTGCAGCAATGACTACCTGGGCCTGGCCAACCACCCCGAGGTGATCGCCGCCTGGCAGGCCGGCGCCGAGCGCTGGGGTGTGGGTGGTGGTGCCTCGCACCTGGTGGTTGGCCACAGCACCCCGCACCATCAGGTTGAAGAGGCACTGGCTGAACTCACCGGCCGCCCGCGCGCCCTGTTGTTCTCCACCGGCTATATGGCCAATCTGGGCGCCATCACCGCGCTGGTGGGGCAGGGCGACACGGTACTGCAAGACCGCCTTAACCATGCCTCGTTGCTGGATGGCGGGCTGCTCAGTGGTGCCCGCTTCAACCGCTACCTGCATAACGACCCGGCCAGCCTGGCCAGCCGCCTGGACAAGGCAGTCGGCAATACCCTGGTGGTGACCGATGGCGTATTCAGCATGGACGGTGACCTCGCCGATCTGCCGGCGCTGGCTGATGTCGCCCGTGCCCGCGGAGCCTGGCTGATGGTTGACGATGCCCATGGCCTGGGTACCTTGGGCGCACAGGGCGGCGGCATCGTCGAGCACTTTGGCCTGGGCGTGGATGACGTACCGGTGCTGATCGGCACGCTGGGCAAGGCTTGCGGCACTGCGGGCGCCTTTGTTGCTGGCAGCGAAGAGCTGATCGAGGCGCTGGTGCAGTTCGCCCGCCCCTACATCTACACCACCAGCCAGCCACCGGCGCTGGCCTGCGCCACACTCAAGAGCCTGGAGCTGCTGCGCCGCGAAACCTGGCGTCGTGAGCACCTGGTAGCCTTGATTCGCCAGTTCCGAGAAGGCGCGCAGCAGCTGGGGCTGCAGTTGATGGACAGCCCGACGCCGATCCAGCCTATCGTGATCGGTGACAGTGCGCAGGCGTTGCGCCTGTCACGCCTGCTGCGTGAGCGCGGCTTGCTGGTGACGGCCATCCGCCCACCCACCGTGCCGGCTGGCAGCGCACGCCTGCGGGTAACCCTGAGCGCCGCACACAGCGAGGCGCAGGTGCAGCTATTGTTGAATGCATTGGCCGAGTGTTATCCACAGTTGGAGAACGCCGATGCGTAATCGACTTGTTCTATTGCCCGGCTGGGGCTTGGGAACTGCTGCGCTGGAGCCGCTGGCCGCTAGCCTGCGAGCCCAGGACGCCCGCCTGCAGGTAGAGCTGATGCCCCTGCCAGAACTGGCCCACAGCGATGTGCAGGCCTGGATCGACCATCTGGACCGCAAGCTGCCCAGCAATGTCTGGCTGGGTGGCTGGTCACTGGGTGGCATGTTGGCCAGCGCGCTGGCGCACAAGCGTGGCGACCACTGCTGCGGGCTGCTGACCTTGGCCAGCAACCCCAGCTTCCTGGCCCGGCCAGATTGGCCCCATGGCATGGCCGAAGACACCTTCGGCACCTTCCTCGACGGCTGCCGCAACCACACCCAGGTCACCCTCAAGCGCTTCCGTACCTTGTGCAGCGATGGCGCCCTGCAGCCGCGCACCCTGTTGCGCCAACTGGGTGTCGGTGTGCCGGATACCGACCCGTTGTACCTGGCCACTGGCCTTGAAGTGCTGGCCAAGCTGGACACCCGTGAAGCCTTGCAGGCCTATGGTGGCCCGCAGCTGCACCTGTTCGCCGGCAGCGACGCGCTAGTGCCGGCAGAGGCGGCAAAGGCGTTGAGCGAGCTGTTGCCCGATGTAGAAGTGGGCCTGGTCGAAGACAGTTCCCACGCGTTCCTGCTGGAGTACCCGCAGGAGCTGGCGGCGGGCATCAAGAGTTTTCTGCATGAGAGTGGCGATGACTGACCTTTCCCGTCCGACCCTGCCCGGCGCATTGCCCGACAAGCGCCAGGTGGCGGCCTCGTTCTCCCGCGCCGCGGCCAGTTACGACAGCGTGGCGGCCCTTCAGCGCGCTGTAGGCCTGAGCCTGCTGGAGCAGTTGCCGGCAGGCCTGCAGCCGTCACAATGGCTGGACCTGGGCAGTGGCACCGGCCATTTCAGCCGCATGCTGGCCGAGCGTTTCGTCCAGGCCAGCGGCGTGGCGGTGGATATAGCCGAAGGCATGTTGCTTCATGCCCGTCATGTAAAGGGTGGTGCGCAGTATCACGTGGTTGGCGACGCCGAGCGTCTGCCGCTGCGCGATGCCAGTGTCGACCTGGTGTTTTCCAGCCTGGCGGTGCAGTGGTGCGATCAGTTCGCCAGTGTGCTGGCCGAGGCGCAGCGGGTGCTGCGCCCAGGTGGAGTACTGGCCTTCAGCAGCCTGTGCGTGGGCACTCTCGACGAACTGCGCGCCAGCTGGCAGGCGGTGGATGGCCTGGTGCATGTAAACCGCTTCCGCCGTTTCGAAGACTATCAGCGCCTGTGCGCAGCCAGCGGTTTTGAACAGCTTGAGCTGGAGCGGTGCCCGCATGTGCTGCACTACCCGGATGTGCGCAGCCTGACCCACGAACTGAAGGCGTTGGGGGCGCACAATCTGAACCCTGGGCGACCTTCCGGCCTCACCGGCCGGGCGCGAATGCAGGGCCTGTTGCAGGCCTATGAGGCATTTCGCCAGCCTGCGGGGCTGCCAGCCACCTATCAAGTGGTCTATGGTGTGTTGCGCAAGCCACAGGTGTAAGGGGAGCACGATGAGCCAGGCCTTTTTCATTGCGGGTACCGATACCGATGTCGGCAAGACCACCATCGCTGCCGGCCTGCTGCATGCGGCGCGTTTGCAGGGCATGAGCACGCTGGGTGCCAAGCCGGTGGCCTCGGGCTGCACGATGACGCCGAAAGGCTTGCGCAATAGCGATGCCCTGGCGCTGATCGACGAAAGCACGGTCAAGCTGCCCTATGAGCAGGTCAATCCGTTTGCCTTCGAGCCTGCTATAGCCCCGCATGTGGCGGCGCGCGAGGCAGGGGTGACGCTGGCTGTACCAGAACTGCTCGCGGCGATGCGCAATGTGCTGCAACAAAATGCCGACTTCACCTTGATAGAGGGGGCCGGCGGCTGGCGCGTACCGCTGTCGGGCCTGGAGAACCTGTCCGACCTTGCCGTTGCCCTGCGGTTGCCGGTGATTCTGGTGGTAGGCGTGCGCTTGGGTTGCATCAGCCATGCCTTGCTCAGCGCCGAAGCGATCGAGCGTGATGGGCTGCAGTTGGCGGGTTGGGTGGCAAACATCATCGAGCCGCGCACCTCACGCCTGGAAGAGAACCTGGCCAGCCTGGCAGAGCGCTTGCCGGCGCCTTGCCTGGGGCGGGTGCCCAAGCTCAAGCAGGCCAGTGCCGACATGGTGGCGGAGCATCTGCAGCTGGATCTGCTGGATTAGTGTGATGCGGGCCCGGCCTCTTCGCGGGTAAACCCGCTCCTACGAGAGAACGCATACCGTTGTGGGCGCGGGTTTAACCGCGAAGTGGCCAGAGCAGGAATACCCAAGGCCTATCAACTGGCATTGAGCCATTAGGGATTTAAACGGGCCTTTTCGCCCCTAGCCTGTTTTAATTGGGGCTGTTCGTCATCCAGCGTCAATGGAGTCCTGACATGGAAATCACCGGTAGCTCCGCCTACTACGCGGGCCTGAGCGCAATCCAGACCGGCCAGAACCGCGTCGATCAGGCCGCCAGCCAGATCGCCAACACCACTGCCGAACGTACCGCCACTAGCCAGTCCAGCGATTTTCAGGCCGAACGCCTGCGCGCGGTCGACCGCAGCCAGCAGATGGACTTGGCCACCAGTGTCGTGCAACAGGCGGTGGGCAAGACCGAAGTCGAACTCGGCGCAAAGGTCGCCAAGGCATCCGACGAAATGCTTGGCCGGATCATCGACACCTACGCCTGAACACTTGCGTCATCCCCTATTTCAGCGCCTGCCCTTGTAGGAGCGGGCTTGCCCGCGAATGCGTCCGATCAGACAGCAGTCTGGTTTGGTTGGACGCATCCGCGGGCGAGCCCGCTCCTACAGGCGTTTTGCCGAGCGTTGGCGTATTTGCCATTTTTCGTGGCGTAAATGGCACCATAGTCCATCCTTGACAGAAAGCTGAGCTAAACGTAAGTTTCAAACAACTGTTTGATCGGCTTCCGCCAAGCGCGGGTCACCCCACAGAACTCACCTAGAGGTTCATCGCAATGCCTGACTACAAAGCCCCCTTGCGTGATATCCGCTTCGTTCGCGACGAGCTGCTTGGCTATGAGGCGCACTATCAGAGCCTGCCGGGCTGCCAGGACGCCACGCCCGACATGGTCGACGCGATCCTTGAAGAAGGCGCGAAGTTCTGTGAGCAGGTGTTGTCGCCGCTGAACCGCGTGGGTGACCAGGAAGGCTGCACCTGGAGCGAATCGGGGGTGAAAACCCCAACCGGCTTCAAGGAAGCCTACCAGCAGTTCGTCGAAGGCGGCTGGCCGAGCCTGGCACATGACGTCGAGCATGGCGGCCAAGGCCTGCCAGAGTCGCTGGGCCTGGCCCTGAGCGAAATGGTCGGTGGCTCGAACTGGTCGTGGGGTATGTACCCAGGCCTGTCGCATGGCGCGATGAACACTATTTCTGCGCATGGCACTGCCGAGCAGCAGCACACCTACCTGACCAAGCTGGTGTCCGGCGAGTGGACCGGCACCATGTGCCTGACCGAACCGCACTGCGGCACCGACCTGGGCATGCTGCGCACCAAGGCCGAGCCACAGGCCGACGGCAGCTACAAAGTGTCGGGCACCAAGATCTTCATTTCGGCCGGTGAGCACGACATGGCCGACAACATTGTCCATATCGTCCTGGCCCGCCTGCCGGACGCACCGGCCGGTACCAAGGGGATTTCGCTGTTCATCGTGCCGAAGTTCCTGCCCAACGCCGAGGGAGGCGTGGGCGAGCGCAACGGCGTGAGCTGCGGCTCGATCGAACACAAGATGGGCATCCACGGTAACGCTACCTGCGTCATGAACTTCGATGCGGCCACCGGCTACCTGATCGGCCCAGCCAACAAAGGCCTGAACTGCATGTTCACCTTCATGAACACTGCTCGCCTGGGGACCGCGCTGCAAGGCCTGGCCCACGCCGAGGTGGCGTTCCAGGGTGGCCTGAAGTACGCCCGTGAGCGCCTGCAGATGCGTTCCCTGACTGGCCCGAAGGCACCGGACAAGGCCGCTGACCCGATCATCGTCCACCCGGACGTACGGCGCATGCTGCTGACCATGAAGGCCTTCGCCGAAGGCAATCGCGCGATGGTGTACTTCACTGCCAAGCAGGTGGACATCGTCAAGTACAGCCAGGACGAAGAAGAGCGCAAGAAGGCTGATGCCCTGCTGGCGTTCCTGACCCCGATCGCCAAGGCATTCATGACCGAAGTCGGTTTCGAAGCCGCCAACCACGGCGTACAGATCTACGGTGGCCATGGCTTCATCGCCGAATGGGGCATGGAGCAGAATGTGCGCGACAGCCGTATCTCCATGCTGTACGAAGGCACTACCGGTATTCAGGCCCTCGACCTGCTCGGTCGTAAAGTGCTGATGACTCAGGGCGAAGCACTGAAGGGCTTCACCAAGATCGTGCACAAGTTCTGCCAGGCGCAGGAAGGTAACGAAGCGGTCAAGGAGTTCGTCGAACCGCTGGCGGCCATCAACAAGGAGTGGGGCGAGCTGACCATGAAAGTGGGCATGGCTGCCATGAAGGACCGTGAAGAAGTGGGTGCGGCTTCGGTCGATTACCTGATGTACTCCGGCTATGCCTGCCTGGCCTACTTCTGGGCCGACATCGCCCGCCTGGCCGCCGAGAAACTGGCAGCCGGTACCAGCGAGGAGGCGTTCTACACCGCCAAGCTGCAGACTGCCCGCTTCTACTTCCAGCGCATCCTGCCGCGTACCCGTACCCATGTGGCGACCATGCTGTCGGGCGCCAACAACCTGATGGCGATGGACGAAGAGCACTTCGGCCTGTCGTACTGATACTGGAGCTGTAGCCAAAACCCGCCTGCCCTGACCGGCAGGCGGGTTTTTTTGTCTTCAGGTTCAGCGTGGTCCCTCGTAGGAGCGGGTTTACCCGCGAAAGGGCCGGGCCTGCTGGCCAATCTCCATCAGCCGTTCACCGTTGCCGCCACCACCGTATTCGCGGGTAAACCCGCTCCTACCACACTGATCGGTGGTGGCCACACATCAGGGGTTGAACACAGGCCGTCGTGTAGGAGCGGGTTCACCCGCGAAGAGGCCGGTCCTGCTGGCCAATCTCCACCCGCCGTTCACCGTTGCCGCCGCTACCGTATTCGCGGGTAAACCCGCTCCTACCACGGTGGTGGCCACACGTCAGGGGGTTGGCCACAGGCCGTCGTGTAGGAGCGGGTTCACCCGCGAAGAGGCCGGCCCTGCTGGCCAATCTCCACCCGCCGTTCACCGTTGCCGCCGCCACCGTATTCGCGGGTAAACCCGCTCCTACCACACTGATCGGTGGTGGCCACACATCAGGGGTTGGCCACAGGCCGTCGTGTAGGAGCGGATTCACCCGCGAAGAGGCCGGCCCTGCTGGCCAATCTCCACCCGCCGTTCACCGTTGCCGCCGCCACCGTATTCGCGGGTAAACCCGCTCCTACCACGGTGGTGGCCACACGTCAGGGGTTGGCCACAGGCCGTCGTGTAGGAGCGGGTTCACCCGCGAAGAGGCCGGGCCTGCTGGCCAATCTCCACCCGCCGTTCACCGTTGCCGGCGCTACCGTATTCGCGGGTAAACCCGCTCCTACCACACTGATCGGTGATGGCCACACATCAGGGGTTGGCCACAGGCTGTCGTGTAGGAGCGGGTTCACCCGCGAAGAGGCCGGTCCTGCTGGCCAATCTCCACCCGCCGTTCACCGTTGCCGCCGCCACCGTATTCGCGGGTAAACCCGCTCCTACCACACTGATCGGTGGTGGCCACACGTCAGGGGTTGGCCACAGGCCGTCGTGTAGGAGCGGGTTCACCCGCGAAGAGGCCGGCCCTGCTGGCCAATCTCCACCCGCCGTTCACCGTTGCCGCCGCCACCGTATTCGCGGGTAAACCCGCTCCTACCACATTGATCGGTGGTGGCCACACGTCAGGGGTTGGCCACAGGCCGTCGTGTAGGAGCGGGTTCACCCGCGAAGAGGCCGGTCCTGCTGGCCAATCTCCACCCGCCGTTCACCGTTGCCGCCACCACCGTATTCGCGGGTAAACCCGCTCCTACCACACTGATCGGTGGTGGCCACACGTCAGGGGTTGGACACAGGCCGTCGTGTAATCGATGGACTCGCCCCCGCCGAGGCATCACAGTGCCACGGTGGTGTTCGAAGAAGCCAACGGCAGCGAGGGCGAGACCATGAAAAAGCATAGTTCGAAACACGATTCCCTGTCTTCCACTGATGTGGAGCTTTGCACAACCATCTGCGTAGACCTGGCCAAACAGGTCTTCCAATTAGCAGGCGAGGACGCTACTGGTCGGGTGATCTACGAAGATCGCATCAAATCCCGCCAAGCGTTCCACGATTTCCTGCTCAGGCTGCCAACGACCGTGGCCGTCTTGATGGAGTGCGGTCCAGGTGCACAAGCCTGGGCCAGACTGCTGCAGGCCAAAGGTAATCCGGTTCGCATCCTGCCGGCGCAACGTGTCGCCGAACATCGCAGCGGTGCTAAGAACGATCGTAACGACTGCTATGCCATTTTGCGTGCCGGTCGCGATACGAGCATCGCTTCGATACCGATCAAGAGCACCACAGCACTGGCTATTCAAGCGCTGCACCGTATCCGGCGCGGTAACATCAAGCGACATACCGCGCTGGGTAATCAGATCCGTGGTTTGCTACTCGAGCATGGCGTATCCATGCCCCAGGGCGATGCCGCGATCAATAAGCATGTGCCTCAGGCGCTTGAGGATGCTTCCTTGCCTCTACCCGACCTGTTGCGCGAGTTGCTCGATGAGTTGCTGATGGACTGGTTGTCTCTAGGTGAACGCATAGCGGCGCTGAGCCGCCGGCTCGAAGCGACTGCCCAAGAGGATAAAGTCGCTCAGCGACTGATCACCATTCGTGGCGTCGGCCCTATCATTGCCACGGCGATCGTGGCGAAACAGACCGACCCCAGCCGCTTCGCCAGTGGCCGAATGTATTCCGCCTTCTTCGGTATCGTGCCCGATCAGCACAGCAGCGGAAACAAAATCAGATTGGGCAAGATGAGCAAGCGCGGTGACGGCTACATACGCAGCCTGATGATCCAGGGCGCGCATGCTGTCTTGAGTCAGTTAAGGCCTGATTCCGATCAGCCAGATGATCGCCGCCTCTTGCGCTGGCTATCCCGCCTTGGGCGCAAGGAGGCGGCGATCAGGCTGGCTAATCGAAATCTGCGGATTATCTGGGCCCTGTTACAGAGCGATCAGGTTTACCAACGCAAACCGAACGAAAAACCGGAGGCGGCTATGAGCCTCTGACCAACCGGGTAATGCCACCGGGGCGCTAGGCGCTCCAACCCCTGCTAGTGAACATTGACCCTAGGTAAGACCGTCGCAGACCGATGCCTCCGCTCCTACAGGCCTGATAGTGGCCTCCATGTAAACGGCACACTGCGAGCTCACCACGATGTTGGCCAGAAGCAAAAAGCTTCCTCGAACAGGCCTGATACATAGATGCAACCGGGTTCCTATGTTCAAAAAAGCAGCTAGACAGTGTGGGCGAGTCCATACATAGGAGCGGGTTCACCCGCGAAGAGGCCGGGCCTGCTGGCCAATCTCCACCCGCCGTTCACCGTTGCCGCCACCACCGCATTCGCGGGTAAACCCGCTCCTACAAGGCTCGCGTGGCGGCCGGAAGTTCGTTCATCCAACCGCAAATTCAACTGTTCCAGTGCACTGCCGATGAAGTGAGGGCACAATGCCATTATTGATCTGCCGGGTTGGAGATTACCCTTGTTTCGTCTTAACGCTGTTCGCGCAAGCCACTTCCTGCCGTCGCTGTTCTTGTTGCTGGCAGGGCTCGCCGCAGCCTATGTGAGAGACCTCAGCGTCTTTTTCACATCGCTGTTCAATGTCCTGCCTACCTTGGTTCTGCTGCTGGGTGGCACCTACTGCGCGGTTTACCGCCGCCAGCGTGAGCTGTTCCTGATGCTGACGGTGTACATCGCCTACTTCCTGCTCGATACCCAGACCGACTTCTACCGTGACCATGGCCGCGTGCGTGAGGACGCCGCGGTGATCTTCCACCTTGTCTGCCTGTTACTGCCGGCGCTGTTCGGGCTGTATGGCGCCTGGCAGGAGCGTACGCACCTGCTGCAGGACCTGGTCGCCCGCGGTGCGGTGCTGTTTGCCGTGGGCAGTGTGGCGGTGGCCCTCCAGCAAAGCTACCCCGAGGCGTTGCTGACCTGGTTGGCGGAGATCCGCTGGCCGGCTTTGCATGGCCACTGGATGAGCCTGATCCAGATGGTCTACCCGCTGTTCCTGGGTGTGTTCATTCTGCTGGTGGTGCAGTACCTGCGTGCACCCCGGCCGCTGCACGCCGCGCAGTTGATCGGTCTGCTGGGGATTTTCTGGATGCTGCCGCAAACCTTCATCCTGCCGTTTACCTTGAACATCATGTGCAGCCAGGTGATGTTGATGATCGCCGCAGCCGTCGCGCACGAGGCTTATCAGATGGCCTTCCGTGACGAGCTGACTGGCCTGCCGGGGCGCCGTGCGCTGAACGAGCGCATGCAGCGCCTGGGGCGTAACTATGTGATCGCCATGACCGATGTCGACCACTTCAAGAAATTCAACGACACCCACGGCCACGATGTCGGGGACCAGGTGCTGCGGTTGGTCGCCAGCCGCTTGTCCAAGGTCACCGGCGGTGGCCGTGCCTACCGTTATGGCGGGGAGGAGTTCGCCCTGGTGTTCGCCGGCAAGACCGCCGCGGAATGCGTACCGCATGTGGAAGCCGTGCGTGAAGTGATCGCCAATTACGTGATGCACCTGCGCGATCAGCACAACCGCCCGCAGGACGATACCGCCGGGCGCCAGCGCCGGGCTGGCAGCGCCGGCGGCACGGTCTCGGTCACCATCAGTATCGGCGTGGCCGAGCGCCAGGCCGATCATCGCAACCCCGAGGCGGTGCTGAAATCCGCCGACCAGGCGCTGTACAGTGCCAAAGGCGCGGGGCGCAATTGTGTCATGGTGCATGGGCGACAATCGCCGCGTGGGGCAGTGCGTACGGCGTGACCAAATGAGACTATGTAGTCTATTGATGACCCTATGTCTCGCAAAAGTTGTTCGGTTACACTGCCAGTAACCCCAGTGTCGCGGTTCCCCGAGACCGCCCCGACCCGACTAGCGAGAGGTTGTCATGGCTGACTATAAAGCGCCGCTGCGCGACATGCGCTTCGTACTGAATGAAGTCTTCAACGTGGCCGAGCAGTGGACGCAGTTGCCCGGGCTGGCCGAGGTTGTCGATGCCGACACGGCCATGGCCGTGCTGGAAGAAGCCGGCAAGGTCACCGCCAGGACCATTGCGCCTCTCAGCCGCGCCGCCGACGAGGAGGGCTGCCACTGGGACAACGGCGCGGTACGCACCCCAGCCGGTTTCATCGAGGCCTACAACACCTACGCTGAAGGCGGCTGGGTGGGCGTGGGCGGCGACCCGCTGTTCGGTGGTATGGGTATGCCCAAGGCCATCTCGGCCCAGGTCGAGGAAATGGTCAACGCGTCCAGCCTGGCCTTCGGCCTGTACCCGATGCTGACCGCCGGCGCCTGCCTGTCGATCAACGCCCACGCCAGCGAGGCCTTGAAGGAAAAATACCTTCCGAACATGTATGCCGGCGTTTGGGCCGGCTCCATGTGCCTGACCGAGCCGCATGCCGGCACCGACCTGGGCATCATCCGCACCAAGGCCGAGCCCCAGGCTGACGGCAGCTACAAGGTCAGCGGCACCAAGATCTTCATCACCGGTGGTGAACACGACCTGACCGAGAACATCATCCATCTGGTGCTGGCCAAGTTGCCGGATGCACCGGCCGGGCCGAAAGGGATTTCGCTGTTCCTGGTGCCGAAGTTCCTGGTCAATGAAGACGGTAGCCTCGGCGCACGGAACCCGGCCACTTGCGGCTCGATCGAGCACAAAATGGGCATCCAGGCTTCGGCTACCTGTGTGATGAACTTCGACGAAGCTGTCGGCTACATCGTCGGTGAGCCGAACAAAGGCCTGGCGGCCATGTTCACCATGATGAACTACGAGCGCCTGGGCGTCGGCATTCAAGGCCTGGCGTCGGCCGAGCGCTCCTACCAGAACGCCGTGGAGTACGCCCGCGATCGCCTGCAAAGCCGTGCCCCGACCGGCCCACAAGCCAAGGACAAGGCGGCCGACCCGATCATCGTCCACCCGGACGTGCGTCGCATGCTTTTGACCATGAAGGCGCTGATCGAGGGTGGCCGCGCTTTCTCCACCTACGTGGCCATGCAACTGGACAGTGCCAAGTACAGCGAAGACGCCAGCGTGCGCAAACGCAGCGAAGAGCTGGTGGCACTGCTGACGCCGGTGGCCAAGGCCTTCCTCACCGACCTGGGCCTGGAGTGCGCAGTGCATGGCCAGCAGGTATTCGGCGGGCATGGTTACATTCGTGAGTGGGGGCAGGAGCAGTTGGTGCGCGATGTGCGCATTACCCAGATCTACGAGGGTACCAATGGCATCCAGGCCCTCGACCTGATGGGGCGTAAAGTGGTGGCCAGCGGCGGGGCATACTACAAGCTGTTCTCTGACGAGATTCGCCAGTTCATTACCGGTGCAGGCAGCGAACTGGACGAATTCGCCAAGCCACTGGGCGCTTCTCTCGATCAGCTCGACAGCTTGACCGAGTGGGTATTGCAGCAGGCCAAGGGCAACCCGAATGAAATTGGCGCGGCTTCGGTCGAGTACCTGCATGCCTTTGGCTATGTTGCCTATGGCTACATGTGGGCACTGATGGCGCGGGCGGCGCTGGCGGGCGAGGGGGATGCGCCATTCTATTCGGGCAAGCTGGGGACGGCGCGGTTCTACTTTGCGCGGTTGCTGCCACGGGTGGATTCGCTGGTGGCTTCGGTGAAGGCGGGGAGTGAGTCGCTGTACCTGCTGGAAGCCGAGCAGTTCTGATCGATTTTTGGGGCTGCTGCGCAGCCCAATCGCGACGCAAGGCCGCTCCCACAGGTATCGCCTAAGTTGGATAGGTGGAAGCGGCCCCAGCCATCGCATATCTGTGAATGAATCTCCTGTGTAAGCTTTTTCCTACACGACGTGGTGACTTTTCACCACTGTTCTAAGATTGGATCCACGGTTAATCTTTACCACATGGACGTTGCGCAGGAAGCGCAAAGGACAGATCAAGGACGACGACGAAGGACCACCTGCCAGGATGGCGGGGCGATACGGATGTCACAGGGAAACAGTCTGGAAAACCCCGCTTCGGCGGGGTTTTCTTTGCGTGCGTGTTTCAGGCCAGCACATCCAGCGGTGATGCTCCCATCAGGCGAGCGTCCGTCTCTTCCTCCAGCAACGTGCGCAGCAGCTCCACAGAGGCCTGCTGGCGCTGGGCATCGCGAAATACCAGGCCGACCTTCAACGGCACGCGCGGCTCGCTCAACGGCTTCCACAGCAGACCTTGATCATCTTCGGCGGCCTCCTTGGCACGCCCCGGCAGAATGGTCGCCAGCGCTGTGTGCGCGAGGCTATCGAGAATCCCTGCCATATTGTTCATCTCTGCCTGCACCTGCGGCCGTCGGCCCTGACTGGCCAGCTGCGCCTGCCAGATCTGACGGATCTGGAACTCCTCGCCCAGCATCAGCATGGGCAACTCGGCGGCTTGGCGGATGGACACCTTCTTGAAGTCCTTCAGCGGGTGGGTATCGGGTATGACCAGTTGCAGCTCGTCTTCGTACAGCAGCAGGCCATGCAGCCCTGGCTGGCGCGGCGGCAAATAGCTGATGCCGATGTCCAGGTTGCCGTTGAGCAGGCGCCGTTCGATCTCCAACCCCGACAACTCGTAAATCTGCACGACCAGGTGAGGTTGAGCCTTGCGCAGCCGTTCAAGCAGCTGCGGTATCAGGCTTGGGCGCACGGTCTGCAATACACCGATAGCCAGGGTGCGCAGCGACTGGCCCTTGAAGTTGCGCATGGCCTCGTGGGCCCGCTGCAGGCCGTCGAGCAACGGCAGGGCATGGTTGTACAAGGTGTGGGCAGCCAGGGTCGGCAGCAAGCGTTTGTTGCTGCGCTCGAACAGGCTCAGGTCGAGGCTGTGCTCCAACTGGCGGATCTGCTGGGAAAGCGCCGGCTGTGACAGCGACAGGCGTTCGGCGGCACGGCCTACGTGGCCTTCTTCGTACACCGCGACGAAATAACGCAGTTGGCGGAAATCCATAAGCAACACTTATCGAAAATGCTGGAAAAACGAAATGGTCGAAAACCCTGCTGAAGCCTAGTCTATCGCCGTATTCCAAAGGGTTACAGCGATGATTCGGTCGATTGTTACCCCGGATGAAAAACACTTTTGATAGGCAAGGCAAAATATCGAGTGCCGGCACCAAGACCGCACCGTGGCTGCCCTTTACCGTGATTGGTTGGAGCCCTGATGAACCTGTTCAACCTGCGCCGCTCGGCTCCTGCCGCCGTCGCCGAGCCCAAGCGTGCGCCGGTGATCGTGCCGCACGCGTCTGAGCTGTCGCCTGAGCGCCTGATGCCCGGCGCCGAACGTGCAGCGCAGGTATTCGTGCGTGGCCAGGGCTCGTGGTTGTGGGACAACGAAGGGCATGCCTACCTGGACTTCACTCAGGGCGGTGCGGTCAACAGCTTGGGCCACAGCCCCAGCGTGCTGGTCAAAGCGTTGGGCAACCAGGCTCAGGCCTTGATCAACCCGGGCTCGGGCTTCCACAACCGTGGCCTGCTGGGACTGGTCAACCGGCTGTGTCAGAGTACCGGCAGTGACCAGGCCTACCTGCTCAACAGCGGTGCCGAGGCCTGTGAAGGGGCGATCAAGCTGGCGCGCAAGTGGGGCCAGCTGCACCGCAATGGCGCCTATCACATCATTACTGCCAGCCAAGCCTGCCATGGCCGGAGCCTGGGCGCGCTGTCCGCGTCCGACCCGTTGCCGTGCAATCGCTGCGAACCTGGCCTGCCGGGTTTCAGCAAGGTGCCGTTCAATGACCTGGCGGCGCTGCACGCCGAGGTGGATTCACGCACCGTGGCAATCATGCTCGAGCCGATACAGGGCGAGGCGGGCGTTATTCCCGCTACTCAGGAATACCTCAAGGGCGTGGAAACGCTCTGCCGCGAACTGGGCATCCTGCTGATCCTTGATGAGGTGCAGACCGGTATTGGTCGCTGTGGTGCGCTGCTGGCCGAGGAGCTCTATGGCGTGCGTGCCGACATCATCACCTTGGGCAAGGGCCTGGGGGGCGGCGTGCCGCTGGCCGCCTTGTTGGCGAGGGGCAAGGCATGCTGCGCCGAGCCTGGTGAGCTGGAAGGCAGCCATCACGGCAACGCGCTGATGTGCGCCGCCGGCCTGGCGGTGCTGGACAGCGTGCTGGAACCTGGCTTTCTGGCCCAGGTCCAGGACAACGGTCGTCACCTGCGTGAAGGCCTGAGCCGCCTGACCGGGCGCTATGGTCAGGGTGAAGTGCGCGGTCACGGGCTGTTATGGGCCCTGCAACTGAAAGAAAACCTGGCCCGCGAACTGGTGGCCGCGGCCCTGCACGAAGGCCTGCTGCTCAACGCGCCGCAAGTGGATGTAGTGCGCTTTTCACCGGCGCTGACTGTGAGCAAAGGCAACATCGACGAAATGCTGCTGCGCCTGGCGCGCGCTTTCGCCCGCCTGCATGCCCAGCAGCAGGCCCGTCGCGAAATGCCGGCGTAGCGGCCTGGCAAAGAATTCAACGAACCGTCTGGCGTTCCTGCGCATCGCCCCTGGCCTGTTTCATTCGGCCCGGGGCGTTTTTTTTTGCCTGTGGAACCTCTACGGCCGGGAGCTAGTCTTTGATGTAACCCTTCAGGAGAGACTCGCATGGACTTTATTCGCATCATCATCGCCATTCTTCTGCCACCGCTGGGCGTGTTTCTGCAGGTGGGGTTTGGCGGGGCGTTCTGGCTGAATATTCTGCTGACCTTGCTGGGATACATTCCGGGGATCGTGCATGCGGTGTATATCATCGCCAAACGTTGATACAGGCAGAGATTGGCCCCTGCAGGAGCAGCGCAAGGTCGCTCCTGCTCGGGGCGCCTGGAACTACTGCGCCAACACCCGGCAATAGAACTTCCACTCTTCTTCCAAGGCATGCGCCAGGTTCTCGGCCTTGCGGAACCCGTGCCGTTCCTGCGCATAAAAATGCCCTTCAGCGTCGATCCCGTTGGCCTGTAGCGCCGTCAACATGGCGCGTGTCTGCTCCGGCACCACCACCGCATCCAGCTCACCCTGGAAGAAAATCACCGGCACCTTGATGCGCTGCGCATGCAGCAGCGGCGTGCGCTGGCGATAGCGTTCAGCGTCGCGCTGCGGGTCGCCGATCAGCCAGTCCAGGTAATCCCCTTCGAACTTGTGCGTGGCACGGCCCAGGGCTAGCGGGTCGCTGACCCCATAGAGGCTGGCGCCAGCGCGGAACACGTCATGGAACGCCAAGGCGCACAAGGTGGTGTAGCCACCGGCGCTACCACCGCGGATAAACGCCTTGTGCTTATCGACCAGGCCTTGAGCAGCCAGGTATTCGACCGCCGCGCAGGCATCGGCCACGTCACTTTCGCCCCAGCGCAGGTGCAGTGCCTGGCGGTATTCCCGACCATAGCCGGTGCTGCCCCGGTAGTTGAGGTCGGCCACGGCAAAGCCACGCTGGGTCCAGTACTGGATGCGCGGGTCGAGCACGGGATAGCAGGCTGAGGTTGGCCCGCCGTGGATGAACACCACCAGCGGTGCGGCGCCTTGCGGCTGCGCTGGCGGGTAGAAGAAACCATGGGCCTGCTCGCCGCCACTGCCGTAGTGGATCGGCTGCGGTAGGCTGATTTGCCCTGCTGGCAGTATTTCGGCGCCACCGGCCAGTACGCGTACTTCATGGTTGCCGCGGTCAATGGCAATGACTGCCGGTGGGCTGATGGGCGACGCGGCAATGGCATACAGGTGTTCGCTGTCCATGGCCAGGCTGCGAAAGCGTGTGTAGGCACTGGCGAAACGCTCCATACGGCCATCTTCACCACGCAGCCCCAATTGCCCGAAGCCGTCTTCGAACCAGTTGGCCAGGTAGCTTTGCGGGCCCAGTGCCAGCCAGGTACAGGTGCCCAATTGCCAAGGCGCAGCAGCATGGTCTGCCGGTGCGGCAGGTAACGCCTGCCATTGGCCATCGACCTCACCCCAGGGTTGCCAGAAGCCATTGCGGTCGGACAGGCAGTAGAGCCGACCTTCGGCATCGAAGCGTGGTTGTTGCAGCGATTCTTCGGCGGCGGCTACACATTGCGCCGGTCCCCAGTGGCCGCTGGCATCGCGCACGCGGCACATCAACCGGGTGACGGTCCAGGGCTGGGCCGGGCGGTCCCATTCGATCCACGCCAGGCGCTGGCCATCGGCACTGACGGCAGGCGAGGCGTAGAAGTCCGCGCCCTCGGCGAGCACCTCGCGGCTGCTGTCACCCAAAGCGACCAGGCGGTGCTCTACCTGCTCGGCATGGCGCTCTTCGACGGCCAGCACGTGGCCGTCGTGCCACTGCACATCGCCATAGCGGCAGCGGGCATCTTGGGTCAGTGCACGTGGTAACAGATCGTCCAGCGGCTGGGTGTAGACCTGCTGATCCTTTTCGTTGACGAACACCAGCCCGTCGCCACCCAGGCAGAAGCTGCCGCCGCCGTACTCATAGACCCGGCTGCGTACGCTGAAGCCGTCCGGGGTCAGGCAGCGGGCCTGGTAGTGCAGCCAGTGCCAGATACGGCACGCTCCATCGGCCGGGCGGAATTCGTTCCAGAACAGCCCGTCGGCACTGACCTTGAGTTCGGCGAAGTCGGTGCCGGCGGCAACCGCCTGGGCCGCGCTGAATTCAGCCGCGGGCGATGACACGGGAGTTTCGATCATTGCGGAAGGTCATCTGTTCGATCGCGAGCTGGGCGGTTTCTGCCTCCTCGCGGGCCTTGAGGATGATGCCGTGCTCGGTCGACTTGGCGCACACCGGGTCGGCGTTGCTGGCATCGCCGGTCAGCATGAAGGCCTGGCAGCGACAGCCGCCGAAGTCCTTTTCTTTCTCGTCGCAGGAGCGGCACGGTTCGCGCATCCACTCATAGCCACGGAAGCGGTTGAAACCGAACGATTCATACCAGATATGGTGCAAGTCGTGGTCGCGTACATTCGGAAACTGCACCGGCAGCTGGCGGGCGCCGTGGCAGGGCAATGCGGTACCGTCCGGGGTGATGGTGAGGAACAGGTTGCCCCAGCCGTTCATGCAGGCCTTGGGGCGCTCTTCGTAGTAGTCAGGGGTAACGAAAATAAGCTTGCACGGGTTACCCTCGGCCTTGAGCTTGTCCCGGTATTCGTTGGTGATACGTTCGGCCCGCTCGAGCTGCGCGCGGGTTGGCAGCAGCCCCAGGCGGTTGAGGTGCGCCCAGCCATAGAACTGGCAAGTGGCGAGCTCGACAAAGTCGGCCTCCAGGGCAATGCACAACTCGATGATGCGGTCGATCTTGTCGATGTTGTGCCGATGGGTGACGAAGTTGAGCACCATCGGGTAGCCATGGGCTTTCACCGCGCGGGCCATTTCCAGCTTCTGTGCAAAAGCCTTTTTCGAGCCGGCCAGCAGGTTGTTCACCTGCTCGTCGCTGGCCTGGAAGCTGATCTGGATATGGTCCAGGCCGGCCTTTTTGAAGTCGGCGATACGCGCCTCGGTCAGGCCAATGCCCGAGGTGATCAGGTTGGTGTAGTAACCCAGGCGGCGGGCCTCTGCGATCAGTTGAGCAAGGTCCTGGCGTACCAGCGGTTCACCGCCGGAAAAGCCGATTTGTGCGGCACCCATTTCCCGCGCTTCAGCCATGACCTTGAACCACTGTTCGGTGCTCAGCTCCTGGCCCTGGGCGGCGAAGTCCAGCGGGTTGGAGCAGTAAGGGCACTGCAGCGGGCAGCGGTAGGTGAGCTCGGCCAGCAGCCACAGCGGCAGGCCGACCTCGGGCGTGGGCGGCAACTCAGGCGAGGACGATCCAGTGTTCGGCACGGGCCACCTCCATGAACTGCTCGATGTCGTCCGCCACTTCCGGGACACCGGGGAATTGCTGTTCGAGTTCGCTGATGATCGCTGCCACGTCACGCTGGCCGTCGATCAGGCCACCGATCAGGCTCGCGCTGTCGTTGAGCTTGATCATGCCTTCGGGGTACAGCAACACATGGCCCTTTTGCGCCGGCTCGTACTGGAAGCGGTAGCCGGGGCGCCAGTTGGGTACCTTGTTACGGTCGAAACTCATAGGGTGATTCCCTTGTGCCACACCCGTTCCTGGGTGACGGAGTGATAGGGCGGGCGGTTCAGTTCGTAGGCCATGCTCATGGCATCGAGCATACTCCAGAGGATATCCAGCTTGAACTGCAGTATCTCCAGCATACGCTCCTGGCCCGCACGGGTGGTGTAGTGCTGCAGGGTAATCGCCAGGCCGTGTTCCACATCGCGTCGCGCCTGGCCCAGGCGGGTACGGAAATACTCATAGCCGGCGGGGTCGATCCACGGGTAGTGCTGCGGCCAGCTGTCCAGGCGTGACTGGTGGATTTGCGGGGCGAACAGCTCGGTCAGCGAGCTGCTGGCGGCTTCCTGCCAGCTGGCCCGGCGGGCGAAGTTGACGTAGGCGTCCACGGCAAAGCGCACGCCAGGCAATACCAGTTCTTGCGAGCGCAATTGGTCCGGGTCCAGCCCGACAGCCTGGCCCAGGCGCAGCCAGGCTTCGATGCCGCCATCCTCGCCGGGCGCACCATCGTGGTCGAGCAGGCGCTGGATCCACTCGCGGCGCACTTCGCGGTCCGGGCAGTTGGCCAGGATCGCGGCATCCTTCATCGGGATGTTGACCTGGTAATAGAAGCGGTTGGCCACCCAGCCCTGGATCTGCTCGCGGGTGGCGCGCCCCTGGTACATCGCCACGTGGTACGGGTGATGGATGTGGTAATAGGCGCCCTTGGCGCGCAGGGCCTGCTCGAATTCGGCAGGGGACATTGGCAGTGCGTCGCTCATTCGGCTGGCTCCTGTAGAACGATTATCTGGCCTGGCACATCCCTCTCCCTTGTGGGAGCGGGCGTGCCCGCGAACACCGGCGAAGCCGGTGCCATCGACCGTGTTGGCTTTTTTCGCGGGCATGCCCGCTCCCACAGGGTCTGGTGTCGCCTCACAGACTGTTTTACAACTCGATGCTCATGCCATCGAAGGCAACTTCGACGCCCCGGCGCAGGACTTCGGCGCGCTCGGGTGAGTTTTCATCGAGAATCGGGTTGGTGTTGTTGATGTGGATAAGCACTTTGCGCTGGCGCGGGAAACCGTCCAGCACTTCCAGCATACCGCCCGGGCCGTTCTGGGCCAGGTGACCCATCTCGCGGCCGGTGCGGGTGCCCACGCCACGGCGCTGCATTTCGTCGTCTTCCCACAGGGTGCCGTCGACCAGCAGGCAGTCGGCACCGTGCATCATCGCCAGCAGCTTTTCGTCTACCTGGCCCAGGCCCGGGGCGTAGAACAGCTTGCCGCCGGTGCGGGTGTCTTCGACCATCAAACCAAGGTTATCGCCCGGGTGCGGGTCGAAGCGGTGTGGCGAATAAGGCGGCGCGGCGCTGCGCAGGGGGAAGGGGGTGAACTTGAGGTTGGGGCAGGCGTCGATCACGAAGCTGCCTTCCAGCTCGATACGGTTCCACTGCAGGCCACCGTTCCAGTGGCTGAGCATGTTGAACAGCGGGAAACCGGTGGTCAGGTCCTGGTGGACCATGTCCGTGCACCACACCTGATGCGGGCAGCCTTCGCGCAGGCTGAGTAGGCCGGTGGTGTGGTCGATCTGGCTGTCCAGCAGGACGATGGCGTTGATACCGGTGTCGCGCAGTGCCCGGGCCGGCTGCATCGGCGCAAAGGCCTGCAGTTGGGCGCGGATGTCGGGCGAGGCATTGCACAATATCCAGTGCACACCGTCGTCGGACAGGGCGATGGATGACTGGGTGCGCGCCGTGGCTTTCAGGGTGCCATCGCGGTAGCCCTTGCAGTTGACGCAGTTGCAGTTCCACTGCGGGAACCCGCCACCGGCGGCGGAGCCGAGAACCTGGATGTACATGGCCACTCTCTATGCAGAAACCGGATCGAAAAAACGAAAACGCCCCGGCAGGCCGAGGCGTGAAACCCTAAGCCTGGCTTAGCGGTTAGCGAAGTACATGGTGACTTCGAAGCCGATACGCAGGTCAGTGTATGCAGGTTTGGTCCACATGGAATTACTCCTTCCGAATGAGGGTTGGGTTGTTCAGCTACTACTTGGGTACCGCCATGCGTTGGCAGTTCCGTGAAAACGGGATTGCGCTATCTTACAAGAAAAATTTGAACCGGAAGGTTAATTATTCGAGAAGCGCCGTTGCAGTTGGCGTAATAATCATTGATTTTCGCCCTGCCAGGAAGTGTCTGGCGCGGCAGCGTTGGCCAAACATAGCCAAGCGGAACCTGGGTTGAGCAGGTCGCTCAGCAGGTGGTCCAGATCCGTCTGCCGCGTAGTCAGGATAGACCTGCGCAGCACATCCAGCCGATCGGCTTGTGTGGCCAAGTGTGTCTGCCACGCCCATTCGGCGACATCGGCATTGGCCATGGCGGGCTCGTCGAATTGCCCAGCCAATGCCTGGCGAGCGGCCGGGTCAAGGGTGACGCCATGGCGCAGCAGGCTGAGCAGGTGGTCGAGCACCTGTGCCTGAGCGGTGTGGGGGGATTGCACGCCGAACAGCAGCCCACCGACCCCCTCGACCTGACGAAAGGCGCTGAACACCGCGTAGCCGAGTTGCAAGTCTACCCGCAGGCGCTGGTAAACCAGCCCTTGCAGCAATTGGGCTAACAGGCGGCCTGCGGCTTCTTTGGCTGCAGGCAACGGGCAGAACAGCAGCAGTGCATGTTCGCTGCCTGGCACTTGGGCATGCTGCCAGCGGTGGTTTGACCAGGTTGGCAGGGGGCCAGGTCGCGAGCCATGCCCAGGGCACTGCTGCAGCGCATTGCCCAAGGCCTTTAGCGCGGTATCCTCGAAGCCTGCGGCCATGCCATGCCACTCGGTGTGCAGCCACAGGCTGTCGAGTTGCTGCTGGGTAAGCGTGCAGGCAGGCACCGCTGCGGGCAGGCTACCCCGTACCGCGTCTGGCAGTTGCTTGAGCAGGGCCCTGATGGGGATCAGGGCCGGGGGCAGCGCCGTGCAGGGCAGCCAGCAACTGGCAGGTGGCTTGAGCATCAAGGCCAAGGCTTGTTCCACTGCCCGCAGCACTGCTGCTGGCAGGCCGGCGCAGTGCAACTGCCAGTATTCTCCGGCGCTGCTGTACTGCAGTTGCACGGAGGCGCGGTTACAGCGTTCCTGCAGCGGTGCCAGGGCCAGTTCCAGCACACGCTGTAGCTGCTGGCGCAACGGCGAAGGTACATGCCAGCGCAGGTACAGCGCAGCGTATTGGCGCGCGGGCGGGAGCTGGTCACTGATCTTCAGTGCTGCCGGCAGCGGCTGCGCCTTGGCATGGGGCAGGTCAGCCATAAGCAATGGGTCGACTGGCAAAAGCTGCCAATCGCCATGGTCGCCACCTGGCAGGCTTTCCAGCAAGGCGCCAAGCGCCTGCAACCCTTGGGTATCCAGCTTGGCGAACGGCTGGCCAGTGCTGTCCCGGCGGGCCAGCTCGAGCGCGCTGGCACTGTGCGCTCGGCTGTGCTGCAGTAAGCCGAATTGATGGTTCAACTGTTCGCGGTCGGCCTGACGGATGAACCTGAACCAACCTTGCAGCAGGGCGCTGGCTTCGTCCGGGCAAGCGTCGGCACTGAGCTTCAGGTCAAGGTGCCACAGCAGCTGACCGGCGAACGCATACAGCCTTTCGGCTGTGAAACGTTGTAGCCAGCCACGCTCGCGCAGCGCGCCCAGCCAGGTACCTGGGCGGCTGTCCTCCAGGTAAGCGATCAGCAGTTCCAGGGCGTGCTCGGCGCCGCTGGGGAGGCCTTGGTGAGTGAAGGTCAGGGAGCTAGCGATTGCTGGCAGTGGCGGCGGCGGCATTTGCGGCACGCGCTCACCTGCGGCGAACAGTTCGGCATGCTGCCGGGCAAGGTGTTCAAGTTCATCCAGCGGCTGCGGACCGCAAAGGCTCAGGCAGATCTGGCCGCCTTGGTAGAAGCGTTGATGAAAGCCCGCAAGCGCTTGCTGGAAAGCCGCGTCGTGCAAGGCCAGGGTGTATCGATTGCCAGCATGAAAAGCGCCCAGTGGATGCTTGGCCGACACTGACTGCAGCAAGGCGAACTGCTGTTGGGCCGTTGGATTGCGCGACCAGGCGATGAATTCGGCATGGATCACTTCGCGTTCACGGCGTTGGCGTTCGATGCCCAGATCCGGTTCTGCCAGCATTTGGCACAGGCGCTCGAGACCGCCACCGAGCGCGTTGGGTGGCACCTCGAAGAAAAAGTCGGTGGCGCGTTCGCGCGTGCTGGCGTTGACCTGGCCGCCCAGGGCTTGCACGTAGCGCATCAGGCCGTCTTCCAGCGGGAAGCCCGGGGTACCGAGGAAGAACAGGTGTTCGAGGAAGTGCGCCAGACCGGGCCATTTGGCAGGCGCGTCGTGGCTGCCCGCGTGCACCCGCAGTGCGGCGGCCGAGCGCTTGAGGCGAGGGGCGTGGCGCAGGGTCAGTTGCAAGCCGTTGGCGAGGGTGAGTTGGCGGATGGCGTCAGGCATGGGGGCTCCGGTGGCTGCTCTCCATGCTAACCGATTTGTTTGCAGGCCCGGCCTTTTCGCGGGTATGGCGCCGGTATGAAAGGCAGCGCAGATCCCGTGGGAGCGGGCGTGCCCGCGAATGGGCCGCATAGCGGCCCCTGTCAGCCTTTACGCAGGTGCAGCTCCTGGCGCAAATCGGTCAGGTAGGGAAACGCCCTGCGCCCCTGTACCACCCGCTCATGTTCGAGCTCTGCCAACAACTGGCACTCATCCCGCCCGGCCATGGCCAGCAAGCTGCCATCCGGGCCGATGATGCTGCTCTGCCCGCAATACTCGATCTCGTCTTCCGCGCCGCAGTAGTTGGCATATACCAGGTAGCACTGGTTTTCCTGCGCCCGTGCCCTCACGGTCACCTGGCAGGTAAAGTCGTACGGCGTCATGTTCGCCGTCGGCACCAGGATCAGCTCGGCGCCGTCCAGCGCCAGGCGTCGGGCGTTCTCCGGGAACTCGATGTCGTAGCAGATCAGCAGGCCAACCTTCCAGCCTTCCAGTTCCACCACCGGGAAGTGGTCCGCACCAGGGCTGAACATCGAGCGGTCCAGTTCACCGAACAGGTGGGTCTTGCGGTAATTGCTCAGGCTGCGGCCATGCGCATCGATCAGCTGCACGCTGTTGTAGATCGCCCCGTCATCGCCGCGCTCCGGGTAGCCATAGACAATGGCGATGCGGTGCGCCTGGGCGATCTCCACCACGGTCATGGCTGCCGGGCCATCGGCGGCCTCGGCCAGGCGCTCGACCTGGGCCAGGCCGATGTTGTAGCCGGTCAGGAACATCTCCGGGCACACCAGCAACTGTGCGCCGCGTTCGGCTGCCAACTGCGCCTGGTGGCGCAGCCGTTGCAGGTTGCCGGGCACATCCAGTGGCTTGGGTGCGCCCTGGTACAGAGCGATGCGCATGGTGCCTCCTTGTCTCAATCCGCCAGGGCGATCGGCCCGATTTCGTTGAACACATCGCCCGGGCCGGGGTTTTCGGGGTGGGTGTGGCCACCAAAGTGGTTCATGATACCCCACACCGCGTTCAGCGACGTCTGCACCGCGCCCTCAACCCAGGCGGGGGTCCAAGACACGTCGTCACCGGCAATGAAGATACCGCGCTGCTCCGCCGGCATGTCCTGCTGCATGAAGTGCGCGTACATGCGCTGGTTGTAGCGGTAATGGCCCGGAAGCGCACCTTTGAAGGCGCCGAGGAAGTACGGGTCGGCCTCCCAGGAAACCGTGATCGGGTCGCCGATGATGTGCCCGGCGATATCGGTCTTCGGGTAGATCTTCTTCAGCGCATCCAAGGCCAGTTGTACGCGCTTCTCCACCGGGTGCGGCAGCATCTTCAGCGCGTCGCTCATCCACGAGTACGACAGGCAGATCACCCCGGGCTTGTCGTTGCCGTTGTCGAACAGGTAAGTGCCGCGGGTGAGGCGGTCGGTGAGGGTCATGCTCAGCAGGTCACGGCCGGTTTCCGGGTCCTTGTCTTTCCAGAACGGGCGGTCGACCATGACGAAGGTTTTCGACGACTGCATGTAGCGGGTACGGTCCAGGGCCATCCACATCTTTTGCGAGAACAGCGATTCCTCGCAGTCGATCTGGGTGGTCAGCAACCAGGTTTGGCAGGTGGCGAGTACTGCGCTGTAGTGGCGGGTATCGCCCCAGTTGTCGGTGACCGCCAGGCGGCCATCGGCGGCGCGGGCAATGCGCTTGACCCCGGTACGCGGTGCGCCGCCATGCAGTGTGCTGAGGCTGGTGCCCTCTGGCCAATGCACGCAGCGTTCCGGTACGTGGCGCCAGATGCCCTGTGGCACTTGTTCCACGCCCCCGACCACCAAGTGCTGGTGGTCGTCGCAGTTGGTCATCACCACGCGGAAGATTTCCAGCATCGAGTTGGGGAAGTCCGAGTCCCAACCGCCGGTGCCGAAACCGACCTGGCCGAACACTTCCCGGTGCTGGAAGCTCAGCTTGGCAAAAGAGCGCGAGGTGGCGACGAAGTCGTAGAAGGTGCGGTCGTCCCACAGCGGCACCAGCTTGTTCCAAAGTTCCTTCAGGCGCGGTACATCACGGTCGCGGATGGCCTGCTGGATATCGGCGAACTGCGCACCACTCTCCAGCGCATCGGCCCAGGCGTCGGCTACCTCATGAAACAGTTGCGGCAGGTCGGTGGGCTTCTCGGCGTAGTAGGTCTGGCCTTCCAGGTCGATCACCGTGCTGCCCGAAGCTGGGGTCAGCGGGTTGGGGAAGGGCTTGGTTTCCAGGCCCAGCTTGTCGACGTAGTGGTAGAAGGCGGTGGACGACACCGGGAAGCGCATGCCACCCAGCTCGGCAACGATCCCGTCAGTGCCATTGAAGGCTTGCGAGCGCAGCCGGCCGCCCAGCTTGGAAGCCTCGTACACCACCGGCTTGAGGCCCAGCTTCATCAGCTCGTAGGCCGCTACCAGGCCGGCGATACCGGCACCGACAATGGCCACCTCTTCCCCATGGCGCTCAGCCGGAATGCTGCCCAGGCCTGCCGGGTGTTCCAGCCAGTCGTCGAAAGCAAAAGGGAAGTCCGGGCCGAAAATGGTGATCGGCTTCTTGCCGTCGGCGGGGTGGCGGTTCTTCTTGTTCATGAAATGACCTTGCCAGAGAGGCTGCGCGAGGAGCGGAGCCTGAGTATAGGAGATGCCTGGCTGTCATTTTAGGGAGTGGGGTGTTCGTTATTAAGGTGCAGAGTGTTGTCTGAATGTAGTTAGTTTCGTCGTAATGATTAAGCTCATGTTCATTAAGACGAGGCAGGCGGTCGAGGTAGTTCAGAAACCGCCCTGGCCCTTTGTAGGGGCAGGTTCACCCGCGAATGCGTCGGTAGATTCTCTGTCCTATTCGCGGGTAAACCCGCTCCTACAACCGGCACCTGCCGTGAAATCTAGAACTGACCCACGCCCGCTAACCTCACCCGAGCGCCAGTCCGTTCAAAGCGGCTGTCCACGGTCCACCTTGCTGCTGAGAATGATCGACGTGGTGGTTTTCTCCACCCCGTCGACACTGCCAAACTGGTCGAGCAACTGATCCAGCTGCTCGGGCGAGTCCGTACGCAGCCAGGCCACATAGTCGAATTCGCCGCTTACCGCACACAGCTGCTGCACCTGGCCCATGGCACTCAGGCGCCGCACCACGTCCTTGCCGGAACGCGGCTGCACCTTGATCCCGACATACGCCTGCAACCCGCCGCCTATCAAACTCTGGCCCAGGCGTACGCCATAGCCGGAGATAACCTTGTTTTTCTCCAGCCGCTCCAGGCGCGAATTGACGGTGGTGCGGGCGATGCCCAACTGGCGGGCGAGGGTGGCGACGCTTTCGCGGGCGTTGATCTGCAGCAGGGCGATCAGCTGGCGATCGATTTCATCCAGCGTGATGGAGCGGGAATCCGACATGGCGAGTCTCTACGGTTGGCCCGCTAGCCTAGCCAGCCTGTGCCAATCAGGGCAAGGCCAGGTACAGTCGATCACCGTTGACGGCGTCGGCTTGGCACTTTTGGTGAGAACGGCCGTGCATGTCCGAAGGCTGCGTCTTCGGCACTAATTCGGCATGATGAAGTGCTAGTCCAACGGGAACCTCAGCGTGAACCTCGACCATCTGCTCGAATGCTGGCGACTGGAAGTCTCCAACAAGAAAAAGCCCGGACGCCCTATCAGCCTGCTGTTCAACGTACTGCGCCGCGCACGCAAGGACAACAAACTGCGTTTCCTCTTCGCCTATCGCCTGGCCCAGTACCTCGACGCCCGCGGCGGCCTTGCCCGGCGTCACGCCCGGCGCATGCAACAGCGGCTCAACCTCAAGTATGGGGTGGACATCGACATCGGCGCCCAGATTGCCCCCGGCCTGCGCATCGCGCACCTGCCGGGGGTGGTCATTACCCGGTATGTAAGCATCGGGCGCAACTTCTTCATCCGGCAGAACTGCTCGATTGGCATCAAGACCCTGGGGTTGCAGGAGTACGCACTGCGCATTGGTGACAACGTGAGCATGGGCGCCAACAGTTGCATCGTTGCTGATCGCATCGACATTGGCGATGACGTGGTGATTGGCGCGATGTCGTTGGTTACGCGGGATATTCCGTCTGGCATGACCTTCTACAACCCACGGCAGGTCGAGATGCGTCCGGGAGGGGATTAACCAACAGCGGTACATTTGCGGACGTTGGCAGAGGGGATGGTGGAGCAGGCTGGGAGGGTTCTTATGGGGTTGCCCATGGTTGATGGCCTCGCCCGATGGACTGGATCGTGCAGTGGTGCGGCCTTCTTCGTTTATCCCCAGGCGCCGCGCCAGTGATGAGCGCACCGAACGAATACGCAAAGGCTTGAGGCAGTTGGCTCTGTAGCCAGCTTCCTGGCGTCCGTTGTCACGGGGCAGGCCCAGGTTCATTCATAGGTTTGCTCATCTGTGAGCCGATTAGCGAGCATATTCGGCTCATTTTGTGAGCTGATAATGGTGGCTATTCGGCTCATTGTCCGATCCTCAAGCTAGGATGTTTGGCTTGAAGTATCGATAGGGCACCTTTCCGCGATTATCGGCGTGCTGGGTGATCGGCTTCTTGGTGGGCTGATTTCGCTGAGATACCGTTTCAGCGCTACTTCCAAGGTCATGCGCTCGGCGCCGCTGCGCTGGATGTACGCGCCCCTGCCCATTTATTTCTTGCGGGCATGAAAAAGCCGCGCAATCGCGCGGCTTTGTCGTATCTGGTGGGCCCACACGGACTCGAACCGTTATGTGGTGCACAAATTGTCCGGCTGGATACTGTCCGTCCGGTCTATCTGCTCTCACAAGGCCCATAAACCATGTGCTTCTCAACCATGAGCGAATCCTAGCACAAGATTTTATAAATGCAACACCAGTGTGACATTTATATCTGACAATTTTCGGAAATTACTTCGGCGCTGAGATCAACACCCTGGGGCCCTGCCCCAGACCCCGCTCTGCGCCGCCCGAGGGGCTCGGGAAGCGGTGAGGCAGAGCCTAACCACTTCCAGAGCCAAGGCTGTTCGCTTCGCTCGACGAGGTGTTGTCAATAAAAATAACGGTTTCTACCCGTGCTGCGCACAGGTAGACACTCCGTGATTTTTTTTGACAATTCGGATTCGGTGGAGGGGCTTGTGGTCGCTCAAATCAAACCGAGAAGCCAACGCAGAGGGTATCGCTGCGGTTCGGTCGGGCCACACCCTGCTGCACGAGCTCCTGGGTGCTCAGAATCAAGGCCAGGCGCTTGGATCGTGAGATGCCGGTGTACAGCATGCTGCGCTCTACGAATTCGCTTTGGCTCAGGGAGCAGATGATGGAGGTCTGGTACTCGCTGCCTTGTGCTTTGTGGATGGAGATCGCGTAGGCAAGCTTGACCCCCAGCAGGAACAAGTCCATCCGGGAAAGAGTCACTTCGACTCCATTGAAGGTGAACATGCCTGCGATCTCGCCATCGATGGCTGTCACGCCTGACATCACGCCAGTGGTTCCGTTGAACAGGTTATGCTCGTAACTGTTCTGGGTGACGATGACCGGATCGTTAACACGAAGCCAGTATTTGCCCATCAAGATGCCTGGCGTCTCGTCCGTGTGCTGAAGGACACTCTGCAGATGATTGTTGATCTTGTGGCCAGAGTCCGGCATGCGATCCGACATGTGGGGCGTCAGGATCTGAGCATCAGGGATGACCCGCTTGATTCTAGCCAAATGGGTCATCAGATCCTGGGTGGTCGCGCAGGGAATGAGGAACACGCCATCGCGCTCACCGTTCCAGATCGGCAGAGTGCTAATTTGCCCTGAGCGAATCTGCATGGCGGTCTTCTGTAGGTGGCTATCGCCTACTGTCCTGTGAACCTTGGTCAGGTGAGTTGACGGTATCGCCTTAGACTTGGCCAGCGCGTGAAAGAAGATTCCATACCCTACCGGGGATAGCTGGCCAGTGTCGCCGACCAGGAGAAGTGACAGCTCCTTCTTAGCAAATGCATTGAGTAGCTTGAGCATCAGTGCGATGTCGACCATGCTGGCCTCGTCGATGATCACAAGCGGGTCGCCACCGCTGCTAAGCCCAGACGATTCGCTGCTGATCTTGATCAGGAAGCTGTGAATCGTATAAGTGTCCCGGTCAGTGGCCTCCCTTGCTCGCTCCTTGGCTTTGCCGCTCAGAGCCAGGATATGTACTGGGCGATACTCCGAAGCGATATCGACGATGGCCTTCAATACGGTTGTCTTTCCCGTGCCTCCGAACCCAGTGAGCGTACTGATTCGGTTCGTAAGTGCCATTAGCACAGCGCCCTTTTGCTCCGGCGTGAGCGAGTGGCCAGAGGAGGCCTCAATCTGTGCGCAGTAGTCTTCAATGGCCTTGGCAAGTTCTTGAGCCGAACCATGAAGGAGAGACGTCTGAGCGGACAGCAAGGATACGATACGCTGCTCAAGCTGACTCTCGACAAGCGCAGCACCCAGCGGCTGTATGAAAGTCACTCCGTGAAGTTTTTTGACGCATACGGCACGTCTATCAAGAGCAGAGGTTATTGATAGGTCGACCAGCCCCAGAGACGCGACTTTTTGTCTTAGTTGAGCTTTCAGATCATCAACCGAGCAAGCGGTGTGGCCTTGATCCAGGCGGACATACAGCAGGTATTCGACCATCCCTGCCAACCTGCGGGGGTCATCTGGCTTGATCCCCAGTTTGGATGCCGCAGCTTCTACAGTTCTCCACAGATTCGGATGAACACCATGGAACGCTACCAGGCTGTAAGGGTTGCGCTTGAGGCGCTCCACGGTGTCTGTTTGGCAAACCTTCAGAATACTTTTGGCAAGACTAGGGTCGAATTCATGCTCCATGAGAAACTCAATAGTTGAGATTTCGTTCTGCAGTGTTGCCCAGGCTTCTACCAGTTTCTGCGCCAGATCAGGATTGATCACTTCAGCTAAGTGACTGGCTTTCCCGGCAGTCAGGGTCTGGGCTAGGTTCTCAGCACCGAATTCCCTAACGAGTTTCGCTACTTTGGCCTTACCAAATGCTAGCCCCCGGAATGCTGGATGCTTGATGAGTAGGCGTTCGACGTATGCGGCCACAGGCAGGTTAACGATGTGGCAGCTTTCGACCAGAACAAAATCCCTGAACTGATCGTGACCGACAATCGAACCTTTGACTTGCCAGCACTCGCCTGGTTGGGGGACACGAGTGATTATTTTATAGCTGGCCTTGCAGGTGAAGACCTTATTCTCACCAATGATACGGCCAGAGAAGATGGCACCGCCGATGCTACCAGGCTTCACTGAGCTAACTTGCACAACACTGGACAGGTTGCTCATAGGATGAATGACCGCCCAGAATCAATCATCATCTCCTGCTGGCTACTGACCTCAGCCGCAGTCGAGCGAAGCATGCGTACCTCGGCTGAGAGACGCTCGACCTGTTCTCGTAGAAGTTCGTTTTCCTTCGACTTCTGCTCGAGCATGGATCGCAGCCGGCTGGCTTCTTTGCTCTTTGAGTCAGCCATGTCCACAAGCACAGACTCAGCGTCTTTAGGTGAAGAAAACTCGCTGCCTATGCGACGAATATCCTTGGCGATCACCTGCTCAAGGGTTTCACCCTGTGGGCAAAAGACCTTCTTGGCACTTTCTGAGAACCACTGCCGGCGATTGCCGCACTCGTCAGCAATCTTGCTGAAGTTGACATCTCCAAACTGGTTCACAGGAAACTTTTTGCCGGCCTGCTCGAGCTGCATGACATAGTCTCTGTACCGCTCGAATGGGGAACGCTTCAAATCACTGCACGCCATGGCCTGTCTCTTTTGCTTTCAACCACATGATGAATGGCTCGACTACCTCGGTTGGCACAAGTCCCTCGACTGGTTCAAGGTCGTCGAAAGTGCAGCTGATCTTCTTGGTCTGAATGTCAACCGTGAACATTCCGTCACTTTTATCAAGCACTAATTTCAGAGCTCGGCAGGTTTTGTCAAACTTCGCCATGAAGCCTTGATCAACATGCTTTGTGTCCGTTAGTGCCGCCGGCGAAGCACCATGGCTACGGAGGGCAGAGCGAAGAGCTTCAACCTCCTTCCTCAGTCTCTCGGTCTCAGCTTGAAGCTGGTCTGCTCGTTGAACAGCCAGTTTTCCGACAAGCTTGTCCTTCTTCGACTCCATGTTCCCAGCGGAATCCCAGTGCTTGTAGAAGATAGGCCCGATGAGCGCCCAATAGTCAGTGCTCTGTACTAGGGTTCTGTAGCCAATTTTCTTTTCGTTTACAGGCAGGCCATCATTGTACAGCTCGGCACAGAACCTGGAGTAAGGGGTAACCCCATCGAATGACGTTTTCCCTACGAACGCTTTCAGCTTAGGAATGACCTCGTCTTTGATTCGAGTGATCCTGTAGTCGCGATGCCGCTTTTGAGAGCCAGCAAAGCGGTTCTGGCCCTTTTTAGCTCCTTTGCTCATGCCGGGACACCTCCAGGGCTAGAAATTAGCTTCAGGATCGCGGTAGGGCGCTCCAAGGCCATTGGCTGAGCCAGCGCATCACTCAGTTCGTGTATTGAAACACCGAGGACTTCACACGTAGACCGAATCAGCCCCCTGAATTCATCGATCAACGTGAACCCTGTAGGAGCTGCTTGCAGCATGCGGTTAAAGTTTCCAGTGAAGGCCAGGAGCTTATTTCTTGCGACTTGAATCTGCTTATCCAGCTGTGGAGTGAAATACTCTGCATGCGACTTGGCTTCCGCTGTGCGCGCAATCAGGTTGGAAAGTGAGCCTTCTTTCAACTCCAGGCGTTCCAGTCGCTCAGTGACGATCTCAGGTTTCTCTACAAGGAAATCCTCACGTGTTTTGATCTCGCTATGCATTTGCTCAAGGCAGTGAGCAGTAATGCTCCACGAGATGATCTCTGCCGCGAGGAATTTTCGGCGATTGACTTTTTGCATGAGGCTTTCAGGCGATGCACCGTTCCTTTTGGCCTCGGCGATATGAGCTTCCAACTCGCTGCATTCATCAGTCATCACACGGATGACGCCGTAGATCCTGGGCAGATGGTCGACAGTCTTGACCGAGTAGTAACACCCCCCGCATGGCATACTCACGCCTGGTATGGCACCCAGGTCTTTTATGACGTCCGCAGGACAGTGATTTCCAAACGGGCAAATGTGAGTAGGCATGAAGGCCAATGACTCGATGGGGCGCTGCTTTGCAGCCCTCACGCCAGATACCACATCGTCTTTGGTCTCACGGTCGAATGAGATTGCCCCAAAGTCACTCAGGGACTGTGCTTTGTCTCTTCGGAAAGCCTGCTGCAACTTCGAAGCAGGGTCTTCAGCCTTGATCATTGACATCGCTGGGCGCTCAACGAGCAAGCCCTGCTCGACGCTCATCTTCTGGTACTGAGACACTGTCTTCAGATACTCAGGGTCGACTTTGGCGTAATACATGACGTGTTCAACAGTGGCATGGCCAGTGATGAAGTTCCCAATGATGTGCGGTGGCAAGACCCTGATGAACTCAGATACTACAGACACCCTGCAGGAATGTGGGGTGTGCTCGATTAGCTTGCAGGCTTGTCCCTCAAGCTTCACTGCCGCCAAGTAGTCGATAGGCTCGTCGATTGTTTCCAGGTCGCCCAGCGCCTCAGGCATTGAGTTCGTCGGATCAATTCCCAGTTGGTATCTACAGAAAAGATCAAAGGAATAGATTAGCCTTTTGAAATATTTCCCATAGGCCTCTGGAGTCAGCACGCCAGGAGTTTCTCCCTTGGGGAAAAGTGTGATGATTTTTCCGTGCTCATTGTCCTCATGGTAGTCATACCAAGTCTCGACTTCCATTGACGGGTCGTTGAACCAAGGGATCATCGCCTTTTGGCGATCCAGTAGCTCAATAACCGACTTCGAAACAGTGGCATCCCACGGGCCGTTTACTTTGTCGGTATTGATGTGCAACTTACAAAGTGGAGGGAGAGGCCTCGACCGATCAATATGCTTGGCATAGGTGCGCTTCTCCAACCACCGAATGTGGATGCTTCGAATGCCTGTCTCCAGGGCTACAATGTTATGTCTTATGTAGTTTGGCTGTGGGTAGAACACCCACTTGTCGTTGCGCTCTACTGTGTGCTCAATAATTGGTACAACGAACCTTGGCAGAAGTCGTAGCGCCTCATATTTCATGGGGCGGTTATCTTCAGACTTTGGCAGCGAAGCATCGAATGATGGATTTCGATAAAATACAACAGGGATATATCCAAGCTTTTCAGTTTGAATTACTTTTTGGGCCTCGTTCCAGTTTTTGGTTTCGATGTCGGCCCTGTATTCTTTGTCGAACAGATTTATCTGCTCGTCATAAACTTTTTCTGCAACATATGTTGTGAATGATTCAATTGCATAGCAGTATTGCAGGAGGTACGGGAAATGCTCTGAATGAAATGCCGGCTTATTGGAGCTGTTGCTCCTTCTGACGATGGGGTAATCAATCTCCAGTATCGGGCAAACGAAGCCGGCAAGCTTTTCGTCTGCGCTCGAGTTTGCCACTAAGTAGTTAAACAAAGTGACAATGTGATACATGATTTGCTGGACGGTTGTGTTTGACCGGCCTCTGCGAAGAAAAGTCAGAAAGCCTGTGAAACCATCGCCTTCCATGTGTCTTCTATTCAACTCGCCTGGGTGAGGAGGAGTCAATCCTGTGGCAGTAGGATACTCTCCGAATAGCCACGTGTTCAGGACAGCAAAGCTTTTGTTGTATGCGCTAAAAGACTTAATTCCTCGAGACTTCTGCAGTTCGGTGAATTTGTCCTGATATTTCAACCAGGACTCTACGCTATCCTTGTGCTCATCAGGGTAGTCATACTCACCCGAGACCAGTGCTTTTCTGCTCGCGTGTAAATCATTTTTAGCGCGAAGAGCGACTTGGCTACACCTATCAGGATACAACCTCTGAACGTAGTTCCAGAATGCGGCTGGGGCAATAGGGTATTTGAACCAGTCAATATCACCTCTGCGCATCACGACCAAGTGGTCGACCAAGTCCGAGATGTCATCTGGATTGATGTCTTCGATTCGATGCCAGTCTGTGCAGCGAATCATCCGCCATGCATACCACTCAAAGTTCTTGACAGCTGTAGGCTTCATTACAGAGAGGATGTCTGGAATGCCTTCATAAGAGACATGTGAGACAAATGGCTGGCTCACGAATGCCAGCACCTCGGTGTAAGATGCTGCAGCGAACTCAAAGTAATTGGTGCCTGCGTCCTCGTTGTGAACTGTAGGCTTCCTCAGATCAGCCGGAAGTAAGACGGCCCGCTCTTGCCAGAGGAAGTGAAGGATCAAAATGCAGTCTCTGCTCAGCCTCTCCAGGGAGGATTTGTTGAGCCAGTCGACAGACGCTTTCGGAACCACCTGCTTCGCAACTGCCAGAGCGGCAGTCTTCTTTGTGCAGGCCAAGGCGTTACGCACCCACGCCTCGTCGTAGACGGGGGCATTAGAAACGCTCAGGTGATCATCGAATAGACGCACGATGGATGCGTTGTAGTATTCGTTGCGGGCACCGCTTGTTACCTTGCTTGGAGAGATGTAGTTCGTACCGAACAGCTCTCTGCAGACGCATGCCTTGGCCTTGGTGATCGCCTCTTTGATCGACCGCTCCAAGGCCTCTCCAGTCTTGATGATCTGGATGTCCTTGGTCAGGTTAATCATTTTTTGCCCCTTCAATGCGGTTCGCTTCGTCCTTCAACACCTCAAGCTGACGCATGAAGAACTCCTCGCGGATTGCCCTAAAGGAGGCATCGCCCCTCTGGGTGACGTGCTGGTTCGCGTGCTGGATGTACGCATCGATGATGTCGGTATCGTGCTTCGCGTACTTCATCGTGGAAGTGATACTGGCGTGACCCATCAGAATCTTCACGTAGGTAATGGGTAGGCCAGGAATGCTCTGACCAGGGACAGGCATGTAATTCAGTGTGTAGGTTCCGTACATGTGCCTAAGTGAGTGTGGGCTGATGCCTGTGACGTCCGGCAAGCCTGCTCTCAACGCATATTTCTTGAAGGTTTTGTCGCGGCTGCTCCTGTCGCTTGCGAAGAAGGGCCTGCCGTCAGTGTTTTGAAAGAGGAAATCATGGCCAACGCTGGCGTTGTATTCGAGGGCCAGGTACTTCTCGAGGCTCTCCCAGAATATTCGGGCGAATGGCTCAATCATGAAGGTGATCTCAGTCTCTCGGCCTTTCCAGGACAGAAGCTTGTGCTCCTCTTCAGTGAGGCCAGGTGTCTTCCTTGCAAATGGGTCGCGAAGAAACACGGCGAACGCGTCATCATCGATGTCAGGCATTCTCACCTGCAGCGCCTCGCTTGAGCGGGCGCCTGTCGCACCAAGAAGGGCGTAGAGAGTCATGTCCCGGTAGAAGGTCTTGGACTTCCCAGGCTTGGTCTGCCTGACCAGGTCGACAGATCGTTCGATGGGGAATGGAAGGGTCTTGAACGGCTGCTTGTCATTTTTCCTATCCCTTCGCCCCGCTTGAGCAAACAGCCTGTCTTTCTTGCGCTTTGGCAGGACTGAGTTGAGCGAATCACGAATGACTGCGGCCATCCAAGAATTGGCCTTCTGGGCAGAGAGCTCGTATTGGCTTCGGTACTCAGCGCGGCTCGAGTAAAAGCGGCTAAACAGCTGGTCAGGCGCAGAGATATTCTTCGACTCTGCTACCTGGAGAAACCATCGGATCGAAGACTCAATGGTCTGGGCGATTGAGCTCTGCCCCGTGAGCCTCACTTTCCCCAAACGCTCGGCCAGCGTCTTCGCTATCGGGTTCGAGGCTCCCGTCCCGAACATCAGAAAAGACTGATAGCTGTAGATGATGGTCTCAATGGTGACCTCGACATCTGCAGGAAATGGGGTCTTCGACGCTTCGTAGACGTAATCGACGAACCGCCCGACGTGTTCAGAGTAGGCCTTCTCGGTGTTGGGGGCATAGCCTCTACGTGCCAGCCAAGCCGTGTAGTCGGTGAACGGTTTGAACTCCCGCGCCTCGTCGGGGACGCCAGGGTCGAGGTGAAGCAGGAGGTAGTTCGCTTCACTCGTCAGTGGCGCATCGACCAGGAGGAAATTTTTCATGAGCTCTCGTTCCAAATACCACACCCTTTTTAGCTTTGGGTGTTGCACTTGCCATGTCAAGAGCGAAATCTCAAATTGTCGAATTTTTGGAACGCAGAAAGCTCCGTCAGCGTGGTCATTGACCTTCTGAGGAGTGCGGTAACTGGTTGATTTTGCTGAAAAATGGGGCCACTGGAGGGAATCGAACCCTCGACCTGCCGATTATGAGTCGGATGCTCTAACCGATTGAGCTACAGTGGCATTGAGGCATTACAAACTAACAAAAATGGGCTTCAAATACCACACTGGCATTCGTACCACATAAGAACCGTGGACCAAAGGATTATGAGTCCTCTGCTCTAACCGACTGAGCTATAGGCCCTCAGTAAGTGGGCGGATTATAACGAGGGTTTCGCACCTGTGCCATCTGAAAGATCCGATAGTGCTATGCGAAGAAACGCGGCCGCGAATTCCTCTGGTGGTAGCGGGAGGCTGACGATGTAGCCCTGGATCTGCTCGCAGCCCTCGGCCGCCAGAAAACGTTGCTGGGCCTGGTTCTCCACGCCTTCGGCAATGATGGTCAACTGCATGCTGCGGCCCAGGGCAATGATCGCCCGGGCAATGGCGGCGTCGTGTGGATCGTCGGGCAGGCCGCGGATGAACGACTTGTCGATCTTGAGGATGTCCAGCGGCAGGCGCTTGAGGTAGCTGAGCGAGGAATAGCCGGTGCCGAAGTCATCGATGGCCAGCTGTACGCCGAGTTTCTTCAGTTGGTACAGCACGGCCAGGGCCTCTTCTGCCTGGCTCATGATGAAGTTCTCGGTGATTTCCAACTGCAGGTCACCGGCCTTCAGCTGATGGTGCTTGAGCAGTTGTTCGATGCGCCGTGCCAGGTGTGGGTGGCGCAGCTGGGCGCCGGCAAGGTTGATCGACAGCGGGCCGAAGGGTTCGTAGTGCTGCTTCCAGGCCTGCATCTGCCGGCAGGCTTGCTCCAGTACCCAGTCGCCGAGCTGCAGGATGGTGCCGTTCTCTTCCGCCAAGTGGATGAAGTGTTCCGGCGGTACCTCACCAAAGGTCGGGTGGCTCCAGCGGATCAGCGCTTCGGCACCCACGAGGCTCTGGGTCTTCAGGCTGAGCTTGGGCTGGAAGCACAGGCTCATTTCGTTGCGTTCGACGGCCCGGCGCAGCTCATGCTCCAGGGCGATGCGCTCGCTGGCCTGGGCGGTGAGGTCGCGGGTGTAGGCTTCGACGCGGTTGCGGCCTTTGGCCTTGGAGCGGTACATGGCGGCGTCGGCGTTGCGGATGAGTGTGGAGACGTCGGTGCCATCCTGTGGGTAGAGACTGATGCCGATGCTGGCGCTGGTGAAAAACTCATGCTCGCCGGCCTGGAACGGTGCGTTGAAGCAGGCCAGTAGTTTGTTGGCGATAGTGCTGGCGTCACTGGGCTTGTGCAAGCCGGGCAGCAGAATGATGAATTCGTCGCCACCCAGGCGGGCTACGGTATCAACGTCGCGTACCTGCTCTTTCAGGCGCTGGGCGATGCCCTTGAGCAGCAGGTCGCCGACCGGGTGGCCAAGGCTGTCGTTGATGTGCTTGAAGCGGTCGAGGTCCAGGAACAGCACTGCGCCCTGGCGGTTGGACACCTGCGCACAGGTGAGTACGCCCTGTAGCCGGTTTTCGAACAAGGTGCGATTGGGCAGGCCGGTCAGCGGGTCGTGGTGGGCCTGATAGTCGAGTTTGGCCTGGGCGTGCTTGATGCTGGAGATGTCTGCAAAAACCGCCACGAAGTGGGTGATCTCGCGGTCGCTGTTGCGCACGGCGCTGATGGTCAGCCAGCTGGGGTAAAGTTCGCCGTTCTTGCGCTTGTTGTAGATTTCGCCCTGCCAGTGGCCCTCGGCGGTAAGCTGGTGCCACATGGCCAGGTAGAAAGCGCTGTCGTGCTGGCCAGAGGCGAGCAGGCGCGGGGTCTGGCCGAGGGCCTCGATCTCGCTGTAGCCGGTGATTTCGCTGAAGGCACGGTTGACGGCACTGATGCGTTGGTCAATGTCGGTAATCAGCACCCCTTCGGCAGTGTTCTCGAACACCGTGGCGGCCAGCTGCAGTTTTTCTTGCATCAGGTGACGCTCGGTGATGTCGCGGGCGATGGTCAGCATGCAGTCGACGCCGGTAATCGGCAGGGGCCGGGCGGAAAGCTCGCACAGTCGGATCTGCCCGTCGCTGCGGCGGATATGACAGGTGAAGTCGCGCACGAAGCCGTCGCGGTTGAGCTGGTCGACCAGGCGTTTGCGCTCGTTGAGGTCGACCCAGATACCCAGGTCCAGCGAGGTCTGGTCGATGGTTGGGTTGAGGTCGTAGCCGGTGAGGCGGCAGAAGCCTTCGTTCACCTCCAGCAGCAAACCGTCGCTCTGGCGCGACAGCAGCAGGCCGTCGGGCGAAGCGTGGAAAGCCTTTGCGAACTTTTCTTCCGAAGTTTGCAGCTGTTGCTGGGTCTCCTTGAGCTGGCTGATGTCGCGTACTGCCACTACCAGCGCGGGCGTCCCGTCCAGTTCGAAGGTTTCAGCCGAAGTCAGGCCAGTGAACAGTTGGCCGTTGCTGCGTCGGAAGCTCATTTCCAGGTTACGGATACCACCTTGGTGCAACCTTTCAAGCAGGACCGGGCCACTGCCCTCTACGCCCCACAGGTCAAGGTCGGTGGCAGTGCGGCCAATGACCTGGTCTGGGGGCAGTCCGATCTGCTCTTCGAAAGCCTCGTTCACCTCCAGCAGGCAGCCATCGCTGTGGCGAGCGATCAGCAAGATATCGGGGCACTGCTGGAATACCGAGGCGAACTTCTGTTCGGACAGGCGCAGGGCGTCCTCAGTGCGCTTGGTTTCGCTGATGTCGATCATCAGCCCGCGCATCACTGGCTGGTGGCCGTGCTCGATCATGCTGACGATATTGCGTACCCAGAGGGGCTGACCGTCAGCCCGGATCACCCGGTAGTCCAGGCTGTGGTCGCGCCCCGCTGCGGTCTCGCTGTCGCAGTAGGCCTGAGCCCAGAGCGCGTCCTCCGGGTGCAGGATGCTGCGCCAGAAACCGGGCCTGAGCCAGTCGCTCAATGGGTAGCCAAGCAGGTCTTCGGCATGGGGTGAAACGTAGCTGTAGGTGAAGTCGTTGGCATCGGCTTCCCAGGCGATGGCTGACAGGCTCTCGACCAGGCCGCGGTAGTGGTACTCGCTGCTGCGCAGTTCTTGCTCAAGGGCGATGCGCCGGGAAATTTCCGAGCTGAGCCGGCGGTTGATGCGAATGACCACTGCCAGCACAGCCATCAGCAGCAGCACCGTTGGCAGGCCATACACCAGCAGGTCGGACCAGAACATCCGCTGGTCGACCACATTGCCCACCCAATGTTGCTGGATCTGGCTGATTTCGCTGCTGCTCATGTCGGCCATCACTTTGTCGAGGATGCCGACCAGCACGCTCTTGTCGCGGGGAACGGCCATCGCCAACTGGTAGCGGTAGGGCGTTTCGCCGCTGACGTAGAGGCCGTCGAGCTTGAGTTGGCGCAGGCTCCAGATACTGGAAGCGAGGTCGCCGACCACGGCATCCACTTGGTCGGTGGCCAGGGCTTGCAGCGTGGAGCTGACGTTTGGCAGGGCAACCAGGTTGAGGTCCGGGTGGTGGGTACGCAGCAACTCGTGCGGGGCGTAGTTCTCGACCACGGCAATTTTCAAGCCGTACAGGTCAGCCAGCTTGCGCGGTTGTGCGCCGCCTTTGTGCGCGAGGATCACAATGGGGAAGTCGAGGTACGGGCGAGTGAAGGCCAGGAAGCCCTGGCGTTCGGGGGTGGACATGATGCCGGGCAGCAGGTCGATACGGCTTTCCCGCGCCTGCGCCAGCACCTCGGTCCAGCTGCTGGGTTCGACCGGTTTGAACGTCACGCCCAGGCGCTGCTGGATCATGGCGATGTAGTCGGCGGCCAATCCCTGGTACCGGCCCTCCTGGTCGCGAAACTCGAACGGTGGCCAAGAGGCGTCTACGCCCAGTTTCAGCTGCGGGTGGGCAGCCAGCCAGGCGTTCTCCTCATCTGTCAGGGTCAGGGCGCCGGCCGTTGTGTTCCACAAAATCAGGATCAGCAACAGAATGGCCGGCTTCAAGGACATGGCAGCCTCGCACTCAGGTGGTCTGAAGTCGAGTGTAGACGGGCATTGCCGCAGGTGTGCAACGGAAGGCGGGCTTTATGTCACGGGCCACTAAAGAAAAACCCCGGCCTGGGCCGGGGTTTTGTCATCACTCGTCGAGGAAGGAGCGTAGGTGCTCGCTGCGAGTCGGGTGGCGCAGCTTGCGCAACGCCTTCGCTTCGATCTGACGGATCCGCTCACGCGTTACGTCAAACTGCTTACCCACCTCTTCGAGGGTGTGGTCGGTGTTCATGTCGATACCGAAACGCATGCGCAGCACCTTGGCTTCACGTGCGGTCAGGCCCGAGAGCACGTCACGGGTGGCTTCCTTGAGGCTTTCGACCGTGGCCACGTCGATCGGGGACTGCATGGTCGAGTCCTCGATGAAGTCGCCCAGGTGCGAATCTTCGTCGTCACCGATCGGGGTTTCCATGGAGATCGGCTCTTTGGCGATCTTCAGTACCTTGCGGATCTTGTCCTCAGGCATTTCCATGCGCTCGCCCAGCTCTTCCGGAGTCGGCTCGCGACCCATTTCCTGCAGCATCTGGCGGGAAATACGGTTGAGCTTGTTGATCGTCTCGATCATGTGCACCGGAATGCGGATGGTGCGTGCCTGGTCAGCGATCGAACGGGTGATCGCCTGACGGATCCACCAGGTGGCATAGGTCGAGAACTTATAGCCGCGACGGTATTCGAACTTGTCCACCGCTTTCATCAGACCGATGTTGCCTTCCTGGATCAGGTCTAGGAACTGCAGGCCACGGTTGGTGTACTTCTTGGCGATGGAAATCACCAGACGCAGGTTCGCCTCGACCATTTCTTTCTTGGCGCGGCGGGCCTTGGCTTCACCGATCGACATGCGACGGTTGATTTCCTTGATCTCGGCAACGGTCAGGCCGGTTTCGGTCTCAAGGTCGATCAGCTTCTGTTGGCAAGCGACGATGGCAGCGTTCTTTTCACCCAGGGCGGCAGCCCACTTGGTGTTGCGCTTGGCCAGGTCACCGCTCCAGGTCTGGTCGGTTTCGTTGCTTGGGAACATGCGCAGGAAGTCAGCTCGCGGCATGCGGGCGTCACGTACGCACAGCTGCATGATGGCGCGTTCTTGCTGTCGCAGACGGTTCAGGGCGTCACGGACACGCTCGACCAGTACCTCGAACTGCTTTGGTACCAGCTTGATCGGCATGAACAGGTCAGCCAGGGCCTGCAGGGCCTCGATGCTTTCCTTGTGGTTACGACCATTTTTCTTCAGGACCTTGGAGGTTGCCTGAAGCTGATCGGATACCGCACCGAAGCGTTGGGCTGCGACGACCGGATCCGGGCCGCTCTCGGCCTCTTCCTCGTCGTCACCGCTTTCGGATTCCTCTTCGTCGTCGTCGGACTCTTCCTTCGCCGCAGCGGCCTTGGCGCCTGGGATCGGCACTTCTTCGGTTGGCGCGGCAATGTTGTCGTCAGGGTCGATGTAACCGCTGAGAACGTCCGACAGGCGGCCACCCTCGGTGGTGACGCGGTCGTATTCGCCGAGAATGTAGTCGACAGTGCCCGGGAAGTGGGCGATGGCGCCCATGACTTCACGAATGCCTTCCTCGATACGCTTGGCGATTTCGATCTCGCCTTCGCGGGTCAGCAGCTCGACAGTACCCATTTCGCGCATGTACATGCGCACCGGGTCGGTCGTGCGGCCGATATCGGTTTCAACTGCCGCCAATGCAGCAGCGGCTTCTTCGGCCGCGGCTTCATCGGTGTCGGCTTCCGCCAACAGAAGGGCATCCGCATCCGGAGCACTCTCGAATACGTTGATCCCCATGTCGTTGATCATGCGGATGATGTCTTCCACCTGTTCCGGATCTGAAATATCCTCAGGCAGGTGGTCGTTGACCTCCGCGTAAGTCAGGTAGCCCTGCTCACGACCGCGGGTGATCAACTCTTTGATACGAGACTGCTGTTGCGCTTTTCCGGACATAACACCCTATCCACTGAAGGTCTTGGCGGGCAAAAAACAAGCCGAGGATTATACCCGAGCATGGGCCTCACGCGCCAGATGAGGTCGGCGTTTGTGCGGGAACATTTCGACTCAGCAGGGCGAGGAGCTGGGTTTTTTCCTCGCTGGTCAATTCGCTTTGACGTGATTTCCTGAGCAGTTGTTCCAGGCTGCGCTCGCGTTGGCGGGCGGACAAGCTAGTTATAGTGTCGAAAAACTGTTGTTCAAGGTTGTCGGCCACGATAAGCCATTCCTTTTCCGCCAGAGCCCGTAGCAGGCGGCCCTGTTCGGTGCCATGCCAACGTGCGATCAACTGCATTGAGCTTAGCCCAGGATTTTTCTGCGCGGCTTCGATCAATGCCACCAGTAGCTGGCTGTACAGGTGTTCTTCGTCGGCGAAGTGGCTGGCATCTTCCACCTTGCCGGCCAGCAGTGGGTGGTGCAGCAGGGTGCGCAGGGCGGCCAGCGTGGGCGGCTCGACTGGCGCTGGCACGCGGGGAGGCGCTTCGTCGCGTTGCTGCCAGGGCTTGCCGCCCTTGCGGTTCTTGTCCCAGGGTTTGTCGCTCCACGGCTTCTTGCTGCCCCCCTTGTTGGGTTTCCACGCCTGTTCCTGATGAGCGGGGGCATAGTCGTGCTGCGGCATGTCGCCGTAGTCGGGGGTGTAGCTGGCCATGGCGTCGTAATCGTAGCCAGGGTCGTAGTCCGGCATGCTGCTGGTCGCCGGCGCTTGTTGCGCCAGCTGCTCGACCTGCTGCGGATCGAGGCCGGTGATTTCCTTCAGGCGGTTGCGCATCAGCTGGCGCAGGTTGGCGCCGGGGATCTTTTCGATCAACGGTGCGGCCAAGGTCGCCATATGCGCCTTGCCTTCCAGCGAGCGCGGGTCGGCTTCCACGCCAAGTTGCTCGAAGAAGTAGTCGGCCAGCGGTTGGGAATGCTGGTTGATACGGGCCATGAAGGCGTCGGTACCTTCGGCGCGCACCAGGCTGTCCGGGTCTTCGCCTTCGGGCAGGAACAGGAAGCGCGCGCGACGGCCGTCCTGCAGGTTCGACAATGTCGATTCCAGTGCGCGCCAGGCGGCCTTGCGCCCGGCCTGGTCGCCGTCAAAACAGAACAGCACGCTGGGCACCACGCGGAACAGGCGCTTGAGGTGCTCTTCGCTGGTGGCGGTGCCAAGGGTGGCCACGGCATTGCGCAGGCCTTGCTGGGCCAGGGCGATGACGTCCATGTAGCCCTCGACGACGATGATCTCGTCGAGGTTGCGGTTGTGCTTGCGCGCCTCGTACAGCCCGTACAGCTCCTGCCCCTTGTGGAACACCGGGGTTTCCGGGGAGTTCAGGTACTTGGGCTTGTCGTCGCCGAGCACCCGGCCACCGAAGGCGATGATGCGCCCGCGGCTGTCACGTATCGGGAACATCACCCGGTCGCGGAAGCGGTCGTAGCGCTTGCCGCTCTCGGCGTTCTCGATCAGCAGGCCGGCATCGATCATCACCTTCTGCTGCAGGGTGTCGGCACCCAGGTGCTTGAGCAGGTTGTCCCAGCCGGGCGGGGCAAAGCCCAGGCCGAAGTCGCGGGCAATTTCCCCGGACAGGCCGCGGCCCTTGAGGTAGTCCACCGCTGCCTTGCGTGACGGGTGGCTGCGCAGGGCCTGGCGGTAGAACTCCGAGGCGGCGTCCAGTAGCGGGTACAGTGGCGAGTCAGTGGGCTGGCGCGGCTTCTGGTCGCGGCGGCCTTGCTCGCGGGGGACTTCCATGCCAGCGGCGCGTGCCAGTTCCTCGACGGCCTGGGGGAAGTCCAGGTTGTCGTGGTCCATGACAAAGCCCAAGGCGTTGCCACCGGCGCCACAGCCGAAGCAGTAGTAGAACTGCTTGTCGGGGCTGACCGTGAAGGACGGGGTTTTTTCTTTGTGGAACGGGCAGCAGGCCGAGTAGTTCTTGCCGGTTTTTTTCAGCTGGACGCGCGAACTCACCACGTCGACGATGTCGAGGCGGTTGATCAGGTCGTCAATGAAACTCTGGGGAATCAGCCCGGCCATGGCAGTCTCGTTATCTGGCAACTGGCAAGTCTAATCGCTCACGCGCCGAAGGGGGCGAGTGCTGCTTGGGGAAGTGCGAGGGAATGTGTGCTCGTCGCCAGCCCCTAAGGGCTCGTCAGTCGGACGTGCACGTCTGGTCATACAGCAAGGAGGACCAGCTCTGACGTTTCAGGCAGGTTGCCCATGATGCAGTTCGCATGAAGCTTGTGCAGGGCCTTGAGCTAGCTGCTCAAGTTTGAAACGACCACTGCCATCGCCCGGGGGTTAGCCGGGCAGGGCAGAAGCTTTGCGTTGAACGCCTGTATTAGTACAGACGAACGGCGCGGCGCTGTTCGCGCTGAACTTTCTTGGCGTGACGCTTAACAGCAGCAGCTGCTTTGCGCTTACGCTCTGCGGTCGGCTTCTCGTAAAACTCGCGGCTACGAACTTCAGCCAGTACACCGGCTTTTTCGCAGGAGCGCTTGAAACGACGCAGAGCTACGTCGAAGGGTTCGTTCTCTTTAACTTTGACGGCTGGCATCCAGGGCTACCTTAATTCATTACCGGGGTAGACGTGCTCCTGGCAAAACAAAGGTGTGCTGGAGAACGTCGGTTTTCAAGGGTTGCGGATGTTAACCCTTAGCAAGCCGGAATGCAAAGCCTCTGATCGAAAACCGCTGGTCGGCACCCGACACGGGGACTATCATGCGCGGCTTCGAATTCAGCCCCCACAAGGGACGAGCCCATGCTAGTACTGGGATTGGAAACATCCTGCGACGAAACCGGCGTCGCATTATACGACAGTGAACGCGGTTTGTTGGCCGATGCACTGTTCAGCCAGATCGACCTGCACCGCGTCTTCGGCGGCGTGGTGCCCGAGCTTGCCTCGCGTGATCACGTCAAGCGCATGCTGCCGCTCATCCGCCAGGTGTTGGACGAGGCAGGCTGCGTTGCCACCGAAATCGACGCCATCGCCTACACCGCGGGCCCCGGCCTGGTCGGCGCCTTGCTGGTGGGCGCTTCCTGCGCCCAGGCGCTGGCCTTTGCCTGGGACATCCCGGCGATCGGTGTGCACCACATGGAGGGTCACCTGCTGGCACCCATGCTGGAAGAAAACCCGCCAGAGTTTCCGTTCGTCGCTTTGTTGGTTTCCGGTGGCCATACCCAGCTGGTTCGGGTCGATGGCATCGGTCAGTACGAACTGTTGGGCGAAAGCCTGGACGATGCTGCCGGTGAAGCGTTCGACAAGACCGCCAAGCTGATCGGCCTCAATTACCCGGGTGGTCCGGAAATCGCGCGTCTGGCCGAGCAAGGTGTGCCTGGGCGCTTCGTGTTCCCGCGGCCAATGACCGATCGGCCAGGCCTGGAATTCAGCTTCAGTGGCCTCAAGACCTTCGCCCTGAACACCTGGCAGCAATGCAAGAATGCTGGCGACGACAGTGAGCAAACCCGTTGCGACCTGTCCCTGGCATTCCAGCAGGCGGTGGTGGAGACTTTGACCATCAAGTGCAAGCGGGCGCTCAAGCAGACCGGCCTCAAGCGGCTGGTCATCGCGGGTGGCGTGAGTGCCAACAAGGCCCTGCGCGCGTCTCTGGAGGACATGCTCGGTAGCATCAAGGGCAACGTGTACTACGCGCGCCCGCAATTCTGTACCGACAATGGTGCGATGATCGCCTACGCCGGTTGCCAGCGCCTGCTGGCCGGGCAGCAGCAAGACCTGGCGATCAGCGTGCAGGCACGCTGGCCGATGGAACAGTTGCCGCCGCTGTAAGGTAGCGCGTCGAAGGTTCAGAAGTGCCGTTCGCGCCCTGCAAACAAGTCGCGCAGGTTGTTGCGGTGGCGCCACACGATCATCACTGTCAGTACGCTGATCGGCAGCAGGGCTTCGGGCTCGCGCCAGGCCAGCAATGGCAAGGTGAGTGGCGTGGCAATCAGCGCGGCCAGTGAGCTGGTGCGCGTGAGGTAGAAGGTCAGCAGCCAGGCGCCGATGGCCAGCAGCGCGGCCGGGAAATACAGGCCCATGAGCATGCCGGCAGCCGTCGCCACGCCCTTGCCGCCCTTGAAGCGGAAGTACAGGGGGAACAGGTGGCCCAGCACTGCGCATATGCCCACCCAGGCCTGCGCGTGCAGGTCCAGCCCGGCAGCGCGGGCGAGCAATACCGGCAAAAGGCCCTTGCACAGGTCGCCTAGCAGGGTCAGGATCGCCAGTTTACGGCCTGCCAGGCGTAGCATGTTGGTGGCGCCGGCATTGCCTGAGCCGCTGGAACGCGGGTCCGGGCTGCCCGAGAGGCGGCTGAGAACAATGGCGAAGGACAGCGAGCCGAGCAGGTAGGCGAGCAACGCCAGTAACCAAAACATGCTAACTATTCCGGGCGAGGACGCCCTGATTCTAACGGCGCCAGTCGCCCTTGTCGTGCTGTGGAGAGAAGTGCTTGGACAGAGTGTTCATCGAAGGCCTGGAAGTCGATACCGTCATCGGTGCCTATGACTGGGAGCGGGATATTCGCCAGTGCTTGCGCCTGGACCTGAGCTTTGCCTGGGACAACCGCCCGGCCGCCGCCGGAGACGACCTGAACCTGGCGCTGGATTACGCCAGTGTGTCGGCGCGCATCCAGGCGTTTGCCGAACAGGCCCGTTTCGAACTGGTTGAGACATTTGCCGAGCGCCTGGTGGCAACCCTGATGGACGAGTTCCACATCCCTTGGGTGCGCTTGAAGCTGACCAAGCCGGGCGCGGTGCCGGCGGCCCGTGGTGGTGTTGGCGTGGAGATCGAGCGCGGATGTCTCTGAGCACGGTTTACCTGGGCCTGGGCAGCAACATCGACCGTGAGGCGCATTTGTGCGCCGGGCTCGATGCGTTGGCTGGCATCCTGACTGACATGCGCTGTTCGCCGGCCTTCGAAAGCCAGGCGGTGGGCATCAAGAGCGGGCCGTTCATCAACTTCGTGGTGACCGGGCAAACCGCGTTGCCGTTGATCGAGCTGGACCGCCGGCTGAAGTTCATCGAGGCCGACAATGGCCGCTATGCACCTGACCGCAAGGGGCTGCCGCTGGATATCGACGTGCTGATGTATGACGATTTGCACGGTACCTTCGATGGGCTGGTACTGCCCCGGGCCGAGATTCTGAAGAACGCTTTTGTGCTGTGGCCGCTGTCGTTGCTGGCACCCGACCTGGTGCATCCGGGGGTGGGCAAGTGCATGGCGCAGCTGTGGCAGGAAGCGCAGATCGATCAGGTACTGGCCCCGGTCGCCTTTGAGTGGCGCGGGTTGCAGTTGACGCCCGCATAAGCCTGTATCGGCCTCTTCGCGGGTAAACCCGCTCCTACAACGGGCTGAGCCCAACCTCTGATGTGTGCCCCCTGTAATCGATGGACTCGCCCCCGCCGAGGCATCACAGTGCCACGGTGGTGTTCGAAGAAGCCAACGGCAGCGAGGGCGAGACCATGAAAAAGCATAGTTCGAAACACGATTCCCTGTCTTCCACTGATGTGGAGCTTTGCACAACCATCTGCGTAGACCTGGCCAAACAGGTCTTCCAATTAGCAGGCGAGGACGCTACTGGTCGGGTGATCTACGAAGATCGCATCAAATCCCGCCAAGCGTTCCACGATTTCCTGCTCAGGCTGCCAACGACCGTGGCCGTCTTGATGGAGTGCGGTCCAGGTGCACAAGCCTGGGCCAGACTGCTGCAGGCCAAAGGTAATCCGGTTCGCATCCTGCCGGCGCAACGTGTCGCCGAACATCGCAGCGGTGCTAAGAACGATCGTAACGACTGCTATGCCATTTTGCGTGCCGGTCGCGATACGAGCATCGCTTCGATACCGATCAAGAGCACCACAGCACTGGCTATTCAAGCGCTGCACCGTATCCGGCGCGGTAACATCAAGCGACATACCGCGCTGGGTAATCAGATCCGTGGTTTGCTACTCGAGCATGGCGTATCCATGCCCCAGGGCGATGCCGCGATCAATAAGCATGTGCCTCAGGCGCTTGAGGATGCTTCCTTGCCTCTACCCGACCTGTTGCGCGAGTTGCTCGATGAGTTGCTGATGGACTGGTTGTCTCTAGGTGAACGCATAGCGGCGCTGAGCCGCCGGCTCGAAGCGACTGCCCAAGAGGATAAAGTCGCTCAGCGACTGATCACCATTCGTGGCGTCGGCCCTATCATTGCCACGGCGATCGTGGCGAAACAGACCGACCCCAGCCGCTTCGCCAGTGGCCGAATGTATTCCGCCTTCTTCGGTATCGTGCCCGATCAGCACAGCAGCGGAAACAAAATCAGATTGGGCAAGATGAGCAAGCGCGGTGACGGCTACATACGCAGCCTGATGATCCAGGGCGCGCATGCTGTCTTGAGTCAGTTAAGGCCTGATTCCGATCAGCCAGATGATCGCCGCCTCTTGCGCTGGCTATCCCGCCTTGGGCGCAAGGAGGCGGCGATCAGGCTGGCTAATCGAAATCTGCGGATTATCTGGGCCCTGTTACAGAGCGATCAGGTTTACCAACGCAAACCGAACGAAAAACCGGAGGCGGCTATGAGCCTCTGACCAACCGGGTAATGCCACCGGGGCGCTAGGCGCTCCAACCCCTGCTAGTGAACATTGACCCTAGGTAAGACCGTCGCAGACCGATGCCTCCGCTCCTACAGGCCTGATAGTGGCCTCCATGTAAACGGCACACTGCGAGCTCACCACGATGTTGGCCAGAAGCAAAAAGCTTCCTCGAACAGGCCTGATACATAGATGCAACCGGGTTCCTATGTTCAAAAAAGCAGCTAGACAGTGTGGGCGAGTCCATACATAGGAGCGGGTTTACCCGCGAATACGGTGGCGGCTGCGACGGTGAACAGCGGGTGGAAATTGGCCAGCAGGCCCGGCCCTTTCGCGGGTAAACCCGCTCCTACGACGGGCTGTGCCCAAACCTCGATGTGTGCCCCCGTAGGAGCGGGTTTACCCGCGAGGCCGGTAGGTCTAACCGCGCTGGTAAGCCTCGAGCGCTTTCAGCCGTTCACCTTTGAGTGCTTCGCCCAGTGCCTGCCCCGTGAGCCCGGCTTGCACCAACGGCTTCACATCCACCGCTCGCGCCGCCGCTGCTGCGCCTCGCAGGTAATCGGCCTGTGGGTAACCCTGCTCGCCATCGCCCCGCGCCGCCATCTCACAAACGGTCAGAAAATCCTCAAATCGCTGCGGCCGTCGGTACACATCGAACTTCTGCAACAGCTCCAGCAGTGCCGTGGCAGGCAGTTCGAGCGCCTGATTGCCCTGCGCCAGGCATTCCCCTGTCAGCATGGCCAGTTCCTGGCACTCACGCGGTGCCTTCAGGCGCTGGTTGACGGCTTTGATCGATGTCGGTGCCAACCCCCGCAACAGGCAGGCCCAGCGCACGTGCAGCGGTTGTTCGTGCGTCGCTGCCTGCTCCAGCGCCGCCAATGTCCGGGAGCTGTCATCGAGCTCTGGCAGCAGCTCCTGCAGGGCCCCGCACGCGCTCAGCACCTTGAAGAACACCTGCGGTTGCACTTCCATCAGCGCGCGCTCGATTTCCTTCCAGCTGCGCTCGGCAGTGAGTGCCTGCAGTTCGCCCGAGGCGCTGATCTGGCGCATCAGCGCCAAGGTTTCATCGGCAACCCGGAACCCCAGTGGTGCGTAACGGGCAGCAAAGCGTGCAACACGCAGCACACGCAAAGGATCTTCGGCGAATGCCGGGGAAACATGGCGTAGCAGGCGTTGATCCAGATCGTTCTTGCCTTGGTAGGGGTCGTAGACCGTGCCCGCCTCATCCTCGGCCATCGCATTGATGGTGAGGTCGCGACGGATCAGGTCCTCTTCCAGGCTTACGTCGGGGCTGGCGTGAAAAGTGAACCCGCCGTAGCCTCGCCCACTCTTGCGCTCGGTGCGCGCCAGGGCGTATTCCTCACCGGTTTTCGGGTGCAGGAACACCGGGAAATCGGCTCCCACCGGCCGATAGCCCTTGGCTAGCATTTCTTCGACGGTGGCGCCCACCACCAGCCAGTCGATATCGCTGACAGGGCGGCCGAGCAAACGGTCGCGCACGGCGCCGCCAACTTTGTAGATGTGCATGTGCAGCTCTCCATAACTGCCGACAGGATAACCCGTCGGCGGTCATGGGGTCGCATCAGAGGTGGTGGATAACAGCCAGGTCCATACGGCCGTAGTCGGCGCTTTCGCTATGTTCGCCGCGTGGCGGCATGTGGTGAGTACTCATCACTTGCTCGCCTTGCACGGTCTCCAGGTGGATATCGAAGCCCCACAGGCGATGCAGGTGCTTGAGCACTTCGTCGGTCGAGTCGCCCAGCGGTTTGCGGTTGTGTTGCTGGTGTCGCAGGGTCAGTGAGCGGTCTCCGCGGCGGTCGACGCTCCAGATCTGTACGTTCGGTTCACGGTTGCCCAGGTTGTACTGCGCTGCCAACTGCTCCCGAATCACCCGGTAGCCAGCCTCATCATGGATGGCGGGCACCAGCAGGTCGTCGCGCTGGTCGTCATCGAGGATGCTGAACAGCTTGAGGTCGCGCATCACCTTGGGCGACAGGTACTGCAGGATGAAGCTCTCGTCCTTGAAGCTGCTCATGGCGAACTTGATGGTAGAAAGCCAGTCGCTGCCGGCAATTTCGGGGAACCAGTGGCGATCTTCCTCGGTGGGGTTTTCGCACATGCGGCGGATGTCGGTGTACATCGCAAAGCCCAGTGCGTAGGGGTTGATGCCGCTGTAGTACGGGCTGTCGAAGCCGGGCTGGAACACCACGCTGGTGTGCGACTGCAAGAACTCCATCATGAAGCCTTCGGTAATCAGCCCCTCGTCGTACAGGTCGTTCATCAGGGTGTAGTGCCAGAAGGTTGCCCAACCTTCGTTCATGACCTGGGTCTGGCGCTGCGGGTAGAAGTACTGGGCGATCTTGCGCACGATGCGCACTACTTCACGCTGCCAGGGTTCGAGCAGCGGGGCGTTCTTCTCGATGAAATACAGGATGTTTTCCTGCGGTTCGGCGGGGAAGCGCCCCTCATCGCGGTCGTTACCCTTTTCAGCGTTTTTCGGAATTGTCCGCCAAAGGTCGTTGATCTGACGCTGAAGATGCTCTTCGCGCTCCTGTTGCCGGCGCCGCTCTTCTTCCGCAGAAATAGGGTAAGGCCGCTTGTAGCGGTCGACACCGTAGTTCATCAGGGCATGGCAGGAGTCGATCAAATCCTCCACAGCATCGATACCGTGGCGCTCCTCGCACTGGGCGATGTACTGCTTGGCGAACACCAGATAGTCGATGATCGAACTGGCGTCAGTCCAGGTACGGAACAGGTAATTGCCTTTGAAAAAACTGTTATGGCCGTAGCACGCGTGCGCAATCACCAGTGCCTGCATGCACATGGTGTTTTCTTCCATCAGGTAGGCGATACAGGGGTCAGAGTTGATCACGATCTCGTAGGCCAGGCCCATCTGGCCGCGGCTGTAAGACTTTTCCGTACTGAGGAACTGCTTGCCGTAGGACCAGTGGTGGTAGCCCAGCGGCATGCCGACCGAGGCGTAGGCGTCCATCATCTGTTCGGCAGTGATGACCTCGATCTGGTTGGGGTAGGTGTCCAGGGCGTAACGCTCGGCCAAGCGGCTGATTTCCCGGTCGTAGGTCTGGATCAGCTCGAACGTCCACTCGGACCCAGTGGAAATGGGTTGGCGTCTCTGTGCTCTGGCGGTCATGTGGCTAACCTGCGCTGGAAGAGTTCACGGAAGACCGGGTAGATGTCGCCGGCCGATACCAACTGCTGCTGGGCGAACGTGTCGGGGAAAGCATCTCCGATACGCTCGTATTCATACCACAGCGCCTGGTGTTCACGGGGGGTGATCTCAACGTAAGTGTAGTACTGCACATGCGGCATGATCTGTTTGGAGAGGATGTCGCGGCAGATGGGCGAGTCGTCGTTCCAGTTGTCGCCATCAGAGGCCTGCGCGGCATAGATGTTCCAGTCGCTGGCCGGGTAACGCTCGGCCATGATCTCCTGCATCAGCTTGAGGGCACTGGAGACGATGGTGCCGCCGGTTTCCCGCGAATAGAAGAACTCTTCTTCATCGACTTCCCGGGCACTGGTGTGGTGGCGAATGAACACGACTTCGATGCGCTCGTAGTTACGCTTGAGGAACAGGTACAGCAGGATGAAGAAGCGCTTTGCGATGTCCTTGGTGGCCTGGGTCATCGAACCGGATACGTCCATCAGGCAGAACATCACTGCCTTCGAGCTGGGGTTGGGTTGCTTGACCAGCAGGTTGTACTTGAGGTCGAAGGTGTCGAGGAAGGGCAGGCGGTTGATACGTGCCTTCAGGCGCTCGATTTCCTGTTCGACTTCCTGGATATCGGTGAAATTGTCCGGCTCTTCGACCCGCAGGCGATCGAGTTCCTTTTGTGCTTCGCGCAGCAGGGCGCGGCTGCTGCCGGTCAGGGCGATACGCCGGGCATGGGCCGAGCGCAGGGTGCGCACGATATTGATGCGTGACGGGTTGCCTTCGTTGGCGATGCCGGCGCGAACAGTCTTGAAGGTGTCGGCGCCAGTCAGGTGACGTTTGACCAGGTTGGGTAACTCGAGGTCTTCGAACATGAATTCGAGAAATTCTTCCTGGGTGATCTGGAAGACGAACTCGTCCATGCCCTCGCCGGAATTGCCGGCCTTGCCGCGACCGCCACCGCCTCCACCGCCTTGCGGCCGTGGGATGTGTTCACCGGCAGTGAACTCTTTGTTGCCAGGATGCACGATGGTCTGTTTGCCCCCGCGACCATGATGCAAGACGGGTTCGTCGATGTCGCGCCCGGGAATACTGATCTGCTCGCCGTGTTCCATATCCATGATGGAACGGCGGCTCACCGCCTCTTCGACGGCCTTCTTGATATGTTCGCGGTACCGCCGCAGGAAGCGCTGGCGGTTGACCGTGCTCTTGTTCTTGCCGTTCAGGCGTCGGTCTATAACGTAGCTCATGGTCCCTCCGGTGACTGGATGCAGCTGCAACCCACAAGCTGCAAGCCACAAGCTTCAAGCTGCAAGAAAGAGCAGCCACCGCCGCTGCAAGCTGTGACGTGGGCAGCAATGCCAACGCCAGGCAGCTTGCAGCTTGCGGCTCGTAGCTTGCCGCTTTATTGCGATTTCCTGACCCGCAGGTACCATTCCGACAGCAGGCGCACCTGTTTGTCGGTATAGCCACGCTCCACCATCCGGGTGACGAAGTCGTTGTGTTTCTTCTGGTCCTCTTTGCTGGCCTTGGCGTTGAAGCTGATGACCGGCAGCAGGTCTTCGGTGTTGGAGAACATTTTCTTCTCGATCACGACCCGCAGCTTTTCATAACTCAGCCAGCTTGGATTCTTGCCATTGTTGTTGGCGCGTGCGCGCAGTACGAAGTTGACGATCTCGTTGCGGAAGTCTTTCGGGTTGCTGATGCCAGCCGGTTTCTCGATCTTTTCCAGTTCCTCGTTGAGCGCAATGCGGTTGAGAATTTCGCCGGTTTCCGGGTCGCGGTATTCCTGATCCTGGATCCAGAAGTCTGCATACAACACGTAGCGGTCGAAGATGTTCTGGCCGTATTCGCTGTAGGACTCCAGGTAGGCGGTCTGGATTTCCTTGCCGATAAACTCGATGTAGCGCGGTGCCAGGTATTCCTTCAGGTAGCGCAGATAGCGTTCGCGCACTTCAGCCGGGAATTGCTCCTGTTCGATCTGCTGTTCGAGGACATACAGCAGGTGCACCGGGTTGGCGGCAATTTCGTGTGGGTCGAAGTTGAACACCTTGGACAGGATCTTGAAGGCGAAGCGCGTCGACAGGCCGTTCATGCCTTCGTCGACACCCGCAGAGTCCCGGTATTCCTGGATCGACTTGGCCTTTGGATCGGTGTCCTTGAGGTTTTCCCCGTCGTAAACGCGCATCTTGGAATAGATATTGGAGTTCTCGGGCTCTTTCAGGCGCGAAAGCACTGTGAACTGAGCCAGCATCTTGAGCGTATCTGGCGCACAGTGGGCCTTGGACAGCGAGCTGTTGACCAGCAGTTTGTCGTAGATCTTGATTTCATCGCTGACCCGCAGGCAGTACGGCACCTTGACGATATAGATCCTGTCGATGAACGCTTCGTTGTTCTTGTTGTTACGGAAGGTGTGCCACTCCGATTCGTTGGAGTGCGCCAGCAGAATACCGGTATAGGGGATCGCCCCAAGGCCTTCGGTACTGTTGTAGTTGCCTTCCTGTGTGGCGGTGAGCAAGGGGTGCAGGACCTTGATCGGCGCCTTGAACATTTCGACGAATTCCATCAGGCCCTGGTTGGCCCGGCACAGCGCGCCCGAGTAGCTATAAGCATCGGCGTCGTTCTGTGGGTATTCCTCAAGTTTGCGGATATCGACCTTGCCGACCAGGGCCGAGATGTCCTGGTTGTTTTCATCGCCGGGTTCGGTCTTGGCAATGGCGATCTGGTTAAGAATCGACGGGTACAGCTTCACCACCTTGAACTTGGAGATGTCCCCGCCAAACTCCTGCAGGCGCTTGGTGGCCCAAGGCGACATGATGGTATTGAGGTAGCGCCGTGGGATGCCGAACTCTTCCTCGAGAATGGCCCCATCTTCGGTGGCATTGAACAAGCCCAGAGGTGACTCGAATACCGGCGAGCCCTTGATCGCGTAGAACGGCACCTTTTCCATCAGCTGCTTGAGTTTTTCCGCCAGCGAGGACTTGCCGCCGCCTACCGGGCCCAGCAGATAGAGGATCTGTTTCTTCTCTTCCAGGCCTTGGGCGGCGTGGCGGAAGTACGACACGATCTGGTCAATGCACTCTTCCATGCCATGGAAGTCGGCAAAGGCCGGATAGCGGCGGATAACCTTGTTGGAGAAGATGCGCGACAGCCTGGAGTTGGTAGAGGTGTCGATCAGTTCTGGCTCACCGATGGCCAGCAACAGCCGTTCGGCCGCCGATGCGTAGGCACTGCGATCCTCTTTGCACAGCTCGAGGTACTCCTGCAGCGAGAGTTCTTCCTGGCGCGTAGACTCGAAACGTTGTTGGAAGTGGCTAAAAATACTCATGACGTCACCTCGCTCGATACGTGGAGACGACGCCGGATCAGTCAGCTGATGCTGGCATGCAACCGGGTTGGCCGATTGCTGTATACCCCCAGAACACCCTGTAACGCTACCGATGACCCGCACGCCGGTGTACCGGCTCTCCCCTTTTTTGGATGGCCTGAGCTTAAGCGTAGTTGGTTATCTGCAAGGTCAAGGGGCGAGGAGGGCAGAAGTTACGAATGACCGTTCGTCAGATAAGCCGCAAGCCCGCACGGGGCGCGGGCTGCAGGAAAAATTAAAAAAATTATTCAGTGCTGCCTTGGGCGGTCTCGGCCGGGTAGGTCGCACGCCACAGTTCGAAGCCGCCGTCCACGCTGTACACGTCGGAGAAACCCTGGCCTATCAGGTAGGCGGCAGCGCTTTGGCTGGAATTGCCGTGATAGCAGACCACCAAGGTTGGCGCGTCGAGGTCGGCGTTGCGGATGAAATCGGCGACCGAGTGGTTATCCAGGTGCCGGGCGCCGGTGATGTGGCCGGCGGCGAAGGCCTGTGGGTCGCGAATGTCGACGACGACCGCACCTTCTTTCTTGCGAAGCTCCAAGGCCTGCTCAGGAGGGATGCGCTTGAATTCGCTCATGGGTACTACTTCCTTCAGGTGTGGTCGTTGAGTGTAGTGGGTTGTGCCGGCTGGCGCAGGGTGCCGTCGTCGGCGCAGTCGCAGCGGTGGTATTCGCCGCTGTCGACGTTGTACAGGGTCATGGCGCCGCCCCATACGCAGCCAGTGTCCAGGGCGATGACGTCGGGCTCGGTGACCTCACCCTGCAGAGCGGCCCAATGGCCAAAGATGATCTTCACGTGGCGTGAGCGGCGGTCCTTGTGCGCGTACCAGGCTTTGTAGCCTTTGGGCGCGCTACCCAGGCCTTCCTTGCTCTTGAGGTCGAGTTTGCCATCGGCCGTGCAGAAGCGCATGCGGGTGAAGTAGTTGGTGATGACCCGCAGGCGTTCGACGCCGGCGAGGTTCTTGCTCCACTTGTTCGGCTCGTTGCCATACATGCCGTCGAGGTACAGCTGCAGGCGGGTGTCGTCACGCAGCACTTCCTCGACCTCGGCAGCGAGCTCCAGGGCTTTGCCAAGGGTCCATTGTGGCGGTATGCCGGCATGAACCAGGGCGATGCCGCGGGGCTCGTCGTAATGCAGCAGCTTCTGCTGGCGCAGCCAGTCGAACAGCTGGTCGGCGTCCGGCGCTTCGATGATCTCGCGCAGTGTGTCGCTTTTCTTGAGGCGCTCGACGTTGTGCCAGGCGGCCAGCAGGTGCAGGTCATGGTTGCCCAGCACGCAGACCAGTGAATGACGGATCGAGTACAGGAAGCGCAGGGTTTCCAGTGACTCGGGGCCGCGGTTGACCAGGTCGCCGACCAGCCACAGGCGGTCGACGGCGGGGTTGAAACTGACGCGATCGAGCAGGCATTTGAGTGGCTGCAGGCAGCCCTGCAGGTCACCGACGGCGTAGGTGGCCATCAGTGCAGCGCTCCGGGCACTGCCAGCCGAAAGGGGGCAATCTCGGCGTCGAAGCGCTTACCGTCTTCGGCGAACATCTGGTAGCTGCCCTGCATGGTGCCAACGCGGGTGCTGATGACGGCACCACTGCTGTAAGTGTGGCTCTGGCCAGGGTCGATGTTGGGTTGCTGGCCGACCACGCCGGCGCCGCGTACTTCCTCTACCTCGCCGTCACCGTTGGTGATCAGCCAGTGGCGCGACAGCAACTTGGCACTGAGCAAGCCGTTGTTCTGCACGGTAATGGTGTAGGCGAAAGCGAAGCGACTGTTTTCGGGGTCGGATTGTTCTTTCAGGTAGCGGGTCACGACGCTGACGTCGATTTGATAGCGGGGGTCGGACATGCAAGGGCCTTGGGCGAACTGACGCAATAATGCAGTCTAGGCCATTGGGAGGGGGGAGGGCCAGCGGTGATCGGGCTTGGGGGGGGCTGTGTCGGCCTCTTCGCGGGTAAACCCGCTCCTACAAGGGGTCGCACAGGATTTGAGGGTTGTGCGATCCCTTGTGGCCCGTGAAGAGGCCGGAACGGGCTAAATCAGGCTTGTTGCTGATCAGCCAGTTGGTCAGCCAGGCGCACGAAGGCTGCCAGGTCGAGCTGTTCAGGACGCAGGCTGCCATCAACGCCAGCAGCCTCGATGGCGGCGCTGTCCAGCAGGCCTTTCATGGTGTTGCGCAGGGTCTTGCGGCGCTGGTTGAACGCTTCGCGAACGACACGCTCCAGCAGCAGGTGGTCCTTGGCCGGGAACGGCAGCACTTCGTGCGGCACCAGGCGGACGATTGCCGAATCCACTTTCGGGGGTGGGTTGAAGGCACCAGGGCCGACATTGAACAGGTGCTCCACGCGGCAGTGGTACTGCACCATGATCGACAAGCGCCCCCAGTCACCGCCGCCAGGGCCGGCGGCCATGCGCTCGACCACTTCCTTCTGCAGCATGAAATGCATGTCGCGGATCAGCCCGGCGTGGCTGAGCAGGTGGAAGATCAGCGGGGTGGAGATGTTGTAGGGCAGGTTGCCAACCACCTTGAGGCTGCGCGGCGGCACGCCCAGCTGGTTGAAGTCGAACTTCAGGGCGTCGCCCTGGTGCAGGCGGAAGTTGCTGCGATCAGCGAACTTGTGCTGCAGGATCGGCACCAGGTCTTTGTCCAGCTCCACCACGTCCAGCTGTGCGCCACTGCCCAGCAGGCCTTCGGTCAGGGCGCCTTGGCCCGGGCCGATTTCCAGCAGGTGTTCGCCGGCCTTGGCGTTGATGGCACGCAGGATGCGGTCGATGATACCGGCGTCGTGCAGGAAGTTCTGGCCGAAGCGCTTGCGCGCCCGGTGTTGGTATTGCTCGTTCATGGTCGGTTCTCGGCCATCTGGTAGGCGGTTTCCAGTGCGACGCGCAGGCTGCCGGTGTCGACTTTGCCAGTGCCGGCCAGGTCCAGGGCGGTGCCGTGGTCAACCGACGTGCGGATGATTGGCAGGCCCAAGGTCACGTTCACTGCTGCGCCGAAGCCTTTGTACTTGAGTACGGGAAGGCCCTGGTCGTGGTACATCGCCAGCACCGCATCGCAGTGCTCCAGATATTTGGGGGTAAACAGGGTATCGGCCGGCAGCGGCCCGCGCAGGTCCATGCCTTCGGTGCGCAGGCGGGCCAGGGTCGGCTCGATGATGTCGATTTCTTCGCGGCCCAGGTGGCCGCCCTCGCCCGCGTGCGGGTTGAGGCCACACACCAGGATACGCGGGTTGGCAATGCCGAACTTGTCGCGCATGTCGGCATGCAGGATACGGGTTACACGTTCGACGCGCTCTGCAGTGATAGCGTCGGCAACATCACGCAGTGGCAGGTGCGTGGTCACCAGGGCCACGCGCAGGCCGCGGGTGGCCAGCATCATTACCACTTGTGCGGTGCGGGTCAGTTCGGCAAGGAATTCGGTATGCCCGGAAAAGGCGATACCGCTTTCGTTGATCACTCCCTTGTGAACCGGGGCCGTGATCATCCCGGCGAAGTGCCCGTCCAGGCAGCCTTGCCCAGCGCGGGTCAGGGTTTCCAGCACGAACGCTGCGTTGGCCTTGTCGAGCTGGCCTGGCACCACCGGGACCGCCAAGGGGGTATCCCAGACGTACAGGCTACCTGCGGGTGCCGGGAGGTCAGGCCATTGGCCCGGGGCTACCGGCAGCAGGCTGACGGCCAGCCCCAGCTGCGTGGCCCGCTCGGCGAGCAGGTCACGGCTGGTGATGGCGATCAGGGGGTGGGGCTGGGCGTCTGCGGCGAGCAGCAGGCACAGGTCGGGGCCTATGCCGGCCGGCTCGCCGGGGGTGACGGCGAAGCGCAGGGGCTTCACTGGGCGGCCTGGTCAGCGCCAGGCAGCTTGATTTCAACGTAGGCTTCGTCGCGGATCTGGCGCAGCCAGGTTTGCAGCTCTTCGTCGTACTTGCGGTTGCGCAGTACGCTCAGGGCCTGCTGTTCGCGAGCCTGCTCGGTGCTGTCGGTGGCGCGGCGGCCCAGCACTTCCAGAACGTGCCAGCCGTACTGGGTCTTGAACGGTTTGGTCACCACGCCTTGCTGGGCATTGGCCATCTGTTCACGGAACTCCGGTACCAGGCTGTTCGGATCGACCCAGTTGAGGTCGCCGCCGTTGAGTGCCGAACCCGGGTCTTCCGAGAAGCTCTTGGCCAGTTCGCCGAAGTCTTCGCCGTTCTTGATCCGATCGTACAGGCGCTCGGCCAGCTGCTGGGTGGCCGCCTCGCTGCGGATCTCGCTTGGCTTGATCAGGATGTGGCGTACATGCACTTCGTCACGCAGTACGTTCTCGCTGCCGCCGCGCTTCTCCTCGAGCTTGAGGATGATGAAGCCGTTGGGGATGCGAATAGGCTGGGTAATTTCGCCCACCGGCATGCTGCTGAGCATCTTGGCGAAGTCGGGTGGCAGCTGACCGGCTTTACGCCAGCCCATCTCGCCGCCTTCCAGGGCGTTTTCGCTGGCCGAGTTGGCAATCGCCATCTGGCCGAAGTCAGCACCCTGGCGCAGTTGCTGGTACACGTCACCGACCTTGCGCGCAGCCTTCTGGATATCGTCCGAGTTGGCGGCTTCCGGGGTCGGGATGAGGATGTTGGCCAGGCGGTACTCTTCCGACATCTGCATCTTGCCCAGGTCCGAGGCCAGGAAGTTCTTCACTTCCTGCTCGGACACCTGGATGCGTTCGGCAACGCGGCGTTGGCGCACGCGGCTGATGATCATCTCGCGCTTGACCTGCTCGCGAGCGTCGTCGAACGACAGGCCGTCATGGGCCAGCGCCGCGCGGAACTGGTCCAGCGACATGCCATTGCGCTGGGCAATGGTGCCAATGGCCTGGTTCAGCTCTTCGTCGGTGATGCGGATGCCAGAGCGCTCGCCGATCTGCAGCTGCAGGTTCTCGACGATCAGGCGTTCCAGTACCTGCTGTTCCAGAGCGCTGGTCGGCGGCACGCCGCCGCCGCGCTTGGCGATGGTTTGCTGGACCTCATGGACACGCTGGTCCAGCTGGCTTTGCATGACCACGTCGTTGTCGACGATAGCCACCACGCGATCAAGAGGTTGCACCGCGGCATGCACCGCGCCACTCAGCAAAGCGACGCCCAGCAACACTGGGCGCAGACGATCAATAAGCTTGGTCTTCACGTTCACGGTAACCTTGAATGCCTTGGTCGAGGAAAGACTCGACCTTGTTGCCAACTACGCCGCCGAGGCCTTTCAGGACGATCTGAAGGAAGACACCGTGGTCGCCTTTTTCGTTCTGTGGAAGGGCCTGGCTGAAATCGTCGTAGTCGATCCAGTAACGGTTGATCAGGCGCAGCTTCCAGCAGCAGTTGTCGTATTCGAAACCACCCATGGCTTCCAGGGTACGGTTGCGGTTGTAGTCATGCTGCCAGCGAGCGATTACGTTCCACTGCGGCACGATCGGCCAGATGACCGAGAAGTCGTGCTGCTGGATCTTGTAGTAATCCTTGATGTAGTTCGGATCGCCCGGGGTGCCATAGTCACCGCCGCCCACTTTCCAGGTACCCGTGGTCGAGTCGTAGGCAATGGTGTCGTTACGGTAGCGATAACCGAGGTTGACGATCTTGTTCGGGTTGTCTTCAGGCTGGTAGTGGAACATCGCGCTGCCCGAGCGGGTGCTGCGGCTGTCCGGGTCCCAGTTGAAGTCCGAATTGAAGCGCCAGTCGCGGTTGAAGTAGTAGTTGTACATCAGGGCGTATGGCGATACATCGGACTGCGCGTCCTTGCGGGTGCGGTAATCGATGCCTGGCAGCTGGACCTTGCGGTCCTTGAAGTAGTAAGCCTGGCCGATGCTGAAGTTCTGGCGCTCGAAGCCGTTCTCCTCGATCCAGCGGGTGGTCACGCCCAGCGACAGCTTGTTCTCGTCGCCGATGCGGTCGGTACCACTGAAACGGTTGTCACGGAACAGCGAGTCGTAGCTGAACAGGGTTTCACCCGTGTCGAACAGCGGGATGTCCATCTGGTCCTTGTACGGGACATAGAGGTAGAACATGCGCGGTTCGAGGGTCTGGCGGTAGTTGGTGCCGAACAACGAGGTGTTGCGGTCGAAATACAGGCCGCTGTCGACGCTGAGAATCGGGATATCGCGGTTCAGGTTGCTTTTGTAGTCGCCGAACACGTCCAGTGTGTCTGCGTTCGCGGCAGCAATGTCGCTCTTGCCCTTGCTATCCAGGTCAAGGTCGTAATGGGTATACATGTACTTCAGCTTCGGCGTGATGTAGCCGTAGCTGGCCTCCATCGGCAGGCTGATGGACGGGGCGACGTTCAGGCGGGTACCGTTGGCACGCGCTACACCGAAGATGTTTTCGTCAAGACGACGACCGGGTACGCCGGCGCTGGCGTCTGGATTGCCATCTTCGTCCAGAACGAAATCGTCCTTCAGGTCACGATCAAAGCGAACAGCTTCAGTCTCGTACCCAAGGTTCAAACCGCCAGGCTGGAACGGCAGCGTACCGTTCAGGGTCAGCTGCGGCAGGCGATCATACGGCGTGATCTGCGAGATGGTCGCCATCTCGTAGGCATGCACATTCAACCGCGCGGTGTAGCTGTCGCCGCGGTAGGTCAACGCACCCTGCTGGTTCAGCAGGTCGCGGCTTTCCACGCCAATCTGGTCGGATTCCAGGTCCTGGAAGTAGAACGGGTCGCTGATGTCGGTGTAGTCCACCTCGGTCATCAGGCGTTCGTCCAGGCCACCCTTGTGCTGCCAGTTGACCATCCAGCGCTGATCTTTGTAATCCGTCTGATCTTTGCGGTCGTCGTTCTTGTCGTTCAGGTAGGCGCCGCCGAACTGCCCTTCGCTGGAAGGTGTCAGGTAGCGGAACTCGCCTTCCATCAGCAGGCCGCGCTTGGCCATGTAACGCGGGTACAACGTGGCGTCGTAGTTAGGCGCCAGGTTGAAGTAGTACGGCGTGACCAGCATGAAGCCGGTGTCGCTGCTGGTGCTGAACGACGGCGGCAGGAAGCCGGACTGGCGACGGTCGTCAATCGGGAAGTAGATGTACGGTGTATAGAACACCGGGAAATCCTTGACCCGAAGCGTAACGTTGGTCGCAGTACCGAAACCGGTGGCCGGGTTCAGGGTGATGTTGTTGCCTTTCAGCTGCCAGGCGTTGCTGCCCGGTTCGCAGGTGGTGTACGTACCGTCCTTGAGGCGGATGATGGCGTTTTCGCCACGCTTGGCGTACAGGGCACTGCCGCGGATGTGCGACTTGTGCATCACGTATTCGGCGTTGTCGACCTGGGCTTCGCCAGTGTCGAGCTGGATCTGGGCCTCGTCACCGACCACCAGCGAACCGTTGTCACGGATCTTGACGTTGCCCTTGAGCTCGCCACGGTTTTCGGCCTGGTAGAGGTTGGCCTCGTCGGCTTCGGCCTGCATGCTGCCCTGGCGCATCACCACGTCACCGGCGAGGGTAGCGATCTGCTGCTCCTGCTGGTACTTGGATACCTTGGCATTGATGTAGGTCGGCGACTCGTCCTTCGGCGTGGTGTCGGCCATGCCCGGGCGGGTTGGCTCGATATACGCGCCACCGCAGTATGGGCCGGTTTCAGCCAGCTGCGCGGCGGTGAGCTTTTCACGCGGCACCCAGTCCAGGTGGCTGTAGTCTTCGCTGCGCGACTTCAGACCACGGCCCTTGGCCTCGGTAACCAGCACGGGCCGGTCCGCAGTTTCGGCTTCGCCCGCCGCTTCGGTGCCGGAGCTGACGGCTGCACCTTCGTGCACCGGGCGCGGCGGCAAGTTGTTGACTGGGGTTTTGGGCTTGCAGTCCCAACCACCGGCGGCGGACACTTGGCAGTCGAACTGTTCGGCTGCCACTACGTATGAGGTGGCCAGAGGTTGCAGGGCCAGCAGACCGCCGGTTACCAGCAACGGAAACTTTCTACGAAACGCGGGGGATTTCAATGCCATCTTATTAGTCCGGGCTTCCTGCGTGCCATCTGCCCGCGTGTGGGGCCGCACGCCTCTCGATGGTCTGAAAAAGATGCTGGATAATAAAGCATGACCCGCTTGACGGCTAGGGCCGTCGGAGACCCTTGCAATGCCTGAACACGATGTACGCCTGCAACAACTGACGGTCTGGCTCGATGAGCAGCTCAATGATCTTTTCCGTGACAACGCCTGGGGCGAGGTGCCTGCAGGCAGCCTGACCGCTGCCAGCAGCGACGCCAGCTTCCGCCGCTATTTCCGCTGGCAGGGTGCTGGCCACAGTTTCGTGATCATGGATGCGCCCCCCCCGCAGGAGAACTGCCGACCGTTCGTCGCCATCGACCACCTGCTGGCCAGCGCTGACGTACATGTGCCGCTGATCCACGCCCAGGACCTGGAACGCGGCTTTTTGCTGCTTGGGGATCTGGGCACTCAGACATACCTTGACATCATCAATGCAGACAACGCCGATGGCCTGTTCGCCGACGCCATCGATGCCCTTCTGAAGTTCCAGCGTTTGCCAATGGACGCACCGCTGCCCAGCTACGACGACGCCCTGCTGCGCCGTGAAGTGGAACTGTTCCCCGAATGGTACGTGGGGCGTGAGCTGGGCCTGACCTTCACCGATGCACAGAAGGCCACCTGGCAGCGCGTCAGCCAGTTGCTGATCGACAGCGCCCTGGCGCAGCCCAAGGTGCTGGTACACCGTGACTACATGCCGCGCAACCTGATGCAGAGCACCCCCAACCCTGGTGTGCTGGACTTTCAGGATGCGGTATACGGCCCGGTCACCTACGACATTACCTGCCTGTTCAAGGACGCCTTTGTCAGCTGGCCGCAGGCGCGGGTCGAAGGTTGGCTGAGCGACTACTGGCAGCAGGCGCAGGCGGCTGGCATCCCGGTGCACGCCGAGTTCGAAGCCTTCCACCGCGCCAGTGACCTGATGGGCGTGCAGCGGCACCTGAAGGTGATCGGCATCTTCGCCCGTATCTGCCACCGCGACGGCAAGCCGCGTTACCTGGGCGACGTGCCGCGTTTCTTCGCCTATATAAATGAAGTGATCGGTCGCCGGCCCGAATTGGCGGAGCTGGGTGAGCTGATTGCCGAGTTGCAGGCCGGAGCGCGTGCATGAAGGCCATGATCCTGGCTGCGGGGAAGGGCGAGCGCATGCGCCCGCTGACCCTGCACACCCCAAAACCGTTGGTCCCGGTCGCCGGCCAGCCGCTGATCGAGTACCACCTGCGCGCCCTGGCGGCAGCGGGCGTGACCGAAGTGGTGATCAACCATGCCTGGCTTGGCCAGCAGATCGAAGACCATCTGGGCGACGGTAGCCGCTTCGGCCTGAGCATTCGCTATTCACCTGAAGGTGAACCGCTGGAAACCGGCGGCGGCATCTTCAAGGCCCTGCCTTTGTTGGGTGATGCGCCGTTCCTGCTGGTGAATGGCGATGTGTGGACCGACTACGACTTCGCGCGATTGCAGGCTCCCCTGCAAGGCCTGGCTCACCTGGTACTGGTCGACAACCCTGGCCATCACGGCCGTGGTGACTTCCGCCTGGTGGGCGAGCAGGTCGTTGACGGCGATGACGCGCCCGGCACGCTGACCTTCAGCGGCATTTCCGTGCTGCACCCGGCGCTGTTCGAAGGTTGCCAGGCGGGTGCCTTCAAGCTGGCACCGTTGCTGCGCCAGGCGATGGCGGCCGGCAAGGTATCTGGCGAACACTACCGTGGGCACTGGGTGGATGTTGGCACGCTTGAACGCCTGGCCGAGGCTGAGTCTCTGATTGGCGAGCGCGCCTGACATGTGGTGGCCAGGCACGGTGATAGGTGTGGGTGCCGGCTTTGCCGTTGCGAGCATACCGGGTGCCTTGCTCGGTGCGTTGCTTGGGCAGGCCATCGACCGCCGGCTGCGCTTGCAAGGCTGGGAAGACATGCGCGAACGCCTGGGTGGGCGCCCTGCATTACGCGACGACGAGTTGTTGTTCGTGATGCTCGGGCGCCTGGCCAAGTGCGATGGACGGGTAGCCGAGCAGCATATCCAGCAGGCGCGTCAGGAGATGGTGCGCCTGGACCTGGCCGAGGCAGCCCGGTTGCGCGCCATCAATGCGTTCAACCGTGGCAAGGCGGGCAAGGACCGGCTTGGCGGGCACCTGCGGCGCATCAGTCAGCAGCCCCACGCGGCGGAAGGTACCTTGCGGGCCTGTTGGCGCATGGTCTGGGCTGACGGCAAGATGGGCAACAAGGAGCGTGAGTTGCTGCTGGACTGGGGGCAGAAGCTGGGCATGAGCCGGCGCCAGGTGCAGGCCATGTCCCTGGAGTACGAGCCGCGCAAGGCCACGGGAGCAGAAAGCGTGCCCATGACCTACGCGGCAGCGTTGCGCTTGCTGGCGGTGGACGCAGACACCGACACCGATAAGGTCAAGCAGGCGTATCGTCGGCTTGTCAGCCGGCATCACCCGGACAAGCTGGCAGGTACCGGTGCCAGCGAGGCGCAGGTGCGTGAAGCAACCGCGCGTACCCGTGAGTTGCACCAGGCCTATGCCATGATCCGCAAGCGGCGCGGCCTTTGACGCCCCGCCACAAGGATCAAGCCTGACTCAGCCCTGAGGGCTCATCCACCCCCGCACCCGGCGGAACAATTGCTCTTGTTCCGCCGCTTTGTTTGCTGGCATGGCAATCAATGACAATTGTCGGTACTGGCTATCCTTCTGCCGCCTGCTGGCCTGCAGCCGTTGCTGGGCTGCGTTGCGGTCAGCGCTGCGGGTGGCGTAGTAGATATCGGCCGTGGGTACCTTCAAGGTTGGGGCCAGGCTTTCCAGGTCCTGCTCCACCCGTGCAGGGGTCTGCGCAGCGACCATCACCAGTTTTTGTACCTGTGGTGGCTGCTTCTCGCTCAGGTAGCGCGCCGCCCAATATGCACCGCTACCATGGCCGATCAGTACGATGCTGCGGGCATTGTGTTGTTGGGCGAACGCCACGGCGGCATCCAGGCGGGCGAAGATGCGTTCGGCATCTGCCGGGTCGGTCTGCTCGCTGGCTTGTTCGGCATCGGTGCTTTCTGCTGTGTCGGCATCGGCTGCGGTGGCTTGGGCCACGTTGGCGTTGGCATCGGCCGGAACGTCCTTGACCGGTGCGCTTTCGCCTTTGTCTGGCGCAGGCGCTGCCGGTGGTGTGGCTTCGACCCGCGCTTGCGGGCTGTCTGCGAGCAGGTCGGGCAGGCTGACGCTCAGGCTGTGCCAGCCGATATCAGGGAATTTTTGCCGCAGTGGGCCGACTGCATTTGGCCAGTCGGCCGTTTCGCCTGCACCAGGGACAATGATCACCGCCCCTTGCGGATCGTTGTCGTTGGCCGGCTTCCACAGGGCCAGGAAGCTGTCGGCACCGGCCTGCAGGGTCTGCTGCTCAGCCTTGGGCAGCAGCCGTTCCAGCGCCAGAGCATCCTCCTGGCTGCGTTCCAGCAAGGGTGGGCGTGGTGCCTCGGCAGCCGGTGCCATGGCATTTGCAGGTGGTTTTTCGGCATCGGCGGCCAGGGCGCCGAGTGGAAGGACCGAGGCCAGGCAGCACATTGCCAGCGTCGTGCGATAAAGTGTGGACATGAGTCAACCCAAGGCCAGAATGAAACCGGCAGCCTAATAGTATTTGCCCGTGACGGCCATGCTGCATGGCCGTCTTTGCCAAGTCGAGCGTATAGATGAAGCGAGTGCGTCGCCTGTTGGTTATCGGCTGCTTGTGGCTGCCCTTGATTGCCTGGGCCAAGCCCGAGGCGCTGCCAACTGTGGTGCTGGAGCCTGACCAGCAGCAGTGGCTGGACACCCACCGCAGCCTGCGTGTCGGCCTGGTGTTGCAGGCGCCCTACGCCCAGTTCGACCGGCGACTGCAGCAACTCTATGGGGCCAATGTGGAGCTGGTGAACAGCCTGGCGCAGACGCTGCGGCTGGACCTCACCTGGCGTAACTTCACTGACCAGGCCAGTTTGGAACATGCCCTGCAGAGCGGCGAAATCGACTTCGCCCCTGGCCTTACCCAGACGCCGGCCAGCCTGCGCCTGTGGCTATTCAGCGACCCGTACATGCGCGTGCCACAGCTGGTGGTGGGGCCGCGCACCGGGGCCATGGCCGTGGAACTGGAAAAGCTTGAAGCCGAGCAACGCGTCGCGGTGCGCATGCCCAGCCCGCTGGCGGATTACCTGCGCGGCAACTACGGCAACCTCAACCTGCAGGGGGTGCCCGACGATCGTGAGGCCTTGCAACTGGTGGTAGGTGGCCAGGCCAGTTTCGCCGTGCTGGATGAAGCGCAGCTCAGCCGCCTGTCGCGCGAGAGCGAGTTCGGTGAGCTGGCGGTGGTCGGCGATATCGGCCTGCCGCAACTGTTGCGTATCGGTTCGCGGCGCGACTGGCCGCTGCTGGCCGATGTACTTGAACGTGGCTTGCAGGCAGTGCCGGCCAAGGAGCTGGAACAACTGCATCAGCGCTGGTTGCAGCCGAAGTACCCGCGCCTGAGCGAGTCGCCGGGCTTCTGGCAGAACATGGCCTTGCTGTTCGGTCTGTTGCTGTTGTGTGCCTTGGCCACGCTGGTGTGGCAACGCCGTCAGCAGCGCCAGCTGGAGCGCAGCCTGCTGGCCGCGCGAGAAAGCCTTGTTGAGCGCCAGGTGCGCGAAGAGGCGTTGCGCCTGAGCCAGTTCGCCATCGACCAGAGCACCGTAGGTATCCTCTGGGTCAACTGGGACAGCCATGTGCGTTACGCCAACCATGCCGCCGAGCGCATGTTGGGCTACAGCGAAGGGGCGTTGCTGGAGCGGCCGCTGAGCGACTTCGAGCCGAGCCTGAACATGGACCGGTGGCTAGAGCTGTGGAAGGGGGCGCGTACGGGGGCGGGGGGTGTCGGTCAATTTGAGACGCAATGCCGGCGGGCTGATCAAAGCTTGCTACCCGTGGAGCTGTCGCTGAGCTTTCTGCGCTTTCGTGATTCCGAATATCTGGTGGTCTACCTCGCCGATGTCACCGAGCGCCACCGTGCCTTGGCGGCCCTTCGCGAAAGCGAGGCGCGGCTCAAGGGCATTGCTGGCAACGTACCAGGGTTGGTGTTTCGCCTGGAGCGTGACCCGGCCGAGGGCGATCTGGAGTTCCCCTATATCAGTGAGGGTAGCGAGGCTTTGGTGGGTTATGCACCCAGCGAGATCCAGCACCCGCAGATGGGCCTGCGCAACCTGGTGCACCCCGAGGACCGTGCTGATTATCACAGGGTGCAGGACCTGGCCCTGGCCAGCGACCAGGACTGGTCCTGGCAGGGGCGCATCCTCACCCGGCAGGGCGAACAGCGCTGGGCCGATATCAAGGCCAGCGCCCGGCATCTGGGCAACGGCCAGGTGGTGTGGGACGGTGTAGTCTGGGACATCACACAGGGCAAGCGGGCCGAGCTGGCGTTGGCGAAGTCCCAGGAGCAGTTGCGCGAACTCTCGGCCCACCTGGAGAGCGTGCGTGAAGAAGAGAAAGCTCGTATCGCCCGGGAAGTGCATGATGAACTGGGGCAGATGCTGACCGTGCTCAAGCTGGAAGTGTCGATGTGCGAGCTGGCCTATGCCGAGCTGGACCCTGGCCTGAATGATCGCCTGGCGAGCATGAAACGCCTGATCGCCCAGTTATTCCAGTTGGTGCGCGATGTCGCCACTGCCTTGCGTCCGCCGATCCTCGATGCCGGCATTGCCTCGGCCATCGAATGGCAGGCGCGGCGTTTCGAGGCACGTACGCAAATCCCCTGTCTGGTGCAAGTACCCGATAATCTGCCAGCATTGAGTGATGCCAAGGCCACCGGGCTGTTTCGTATCCTCCAGGAGGCGCTGACCAATGTGATGCGTCACGCCCAGGCGCACAGCGTAGAGATTGAGCTGGTACGTGAGGGCGGACAGTTGCGCATGACGGTCAGTGATGATGGCCAAGGCTTTTGCCGCGAGCAGACGCGGCCCACCTCGTTTGGCCTGGTGGGTGTGCGCGAGCGGGTGCTGATGCTGGGGGGAGCATGACGCTGGAAAGCGAGCCGGGCGAAGGCACCAGCCTGAGCGTGGCCATTCCGTTGGAGTAGGAGAGCAATCGTGATTCGAGTTCTGGTGGCCGAAGACCACACCATTGTCCGTGAAGGCATCAAGCAGTTGATTGGCCTGGCCAAGGACATGCAAGTGGCGGGGGAGGCCGGTAATGGCGAGCAGTTGCTCGAAACCCTGCGCCACACACCGTGCGAGGTGGTACTGCTGGACATCTCGATGCCGGGTGTGAACGGCCTGGAGGCGATCCCGCGTATCCGTGCGCTGCACGATGCTCCAGCGATCCTGATGTTGTCGATGCACGATGAGGCACAGATGGCGGCGCGGGCGCTGAAGGCCGGTGCGGCGGGCTATGCCACCAAAGACAGTGATCCGGCGTTGTTGTTGACAGCGATTCGTCGGGTGGCCGGTGGCGGGCGTTATATCGACCCGTCGCTGGCCGACCGCATGGTGTTCGAAGTAGGCCTCACCGAATCCCGGCCGTTGCACACACTGCTCTCGGAGCGCGAGTTTTCAGTGTTCGAGCGCCTGGCCCAAGGCGCCAACGTCAACGACATCGCCCAGCAGTTGGCGCTGTCGAGCAAGACCATCAGCACCCACAAGGCACGCCTGATGCAGAAGTTGAAAGTGAACTCGCTGGCGGAGCTGGTGAAGTACGCCATGGAGCACAAGCTGGTCTGATTGCGACATACGGGTGCCCGAAACTTCCCGAATCCTCTGTGGGAGCGGGCATGCCCGCGAACGGGCCTGGCCTGCTGATCTCTATGGCTGAGCCGGCCTCTTCGCGGGCATGCCCGCTCCCACAGGTTTCGTGGTTGGCTCGCAAGGGCATTCCAATCCCGCCATCCTTGTAGGGCGATCCCTACAACAAATCTTCCATCCGGATGATGGCATTCTCTCAGTACCCCCGATTTTCGGGCGCTTGCGTCTCTTCTACTCTTTTGCCTACGCAGTCATCCAACAAGAAGGTGCAGGCATGAGCGAGGCGAAGTCGAACGCTGCAACCGGCGAAACGCTGGTCAGCTTCCGTGGTGTGCAGAAGAGCTACGACGGCGAGTCGCTGATCGTCAAAGACCTCAACCTGGATATCCGCAAGGGCGAGTTCCTCACCCTGCTTGGCCCGTCCGGCTCGGGCAAGACCACCAGCCTGATGATGCTGGCGGGCTTCGAAACCCCCACCGCCGGTGAAATCCAGCTTGGCGGGCGCTCGATCAACAACGTGCCGCCGCACAAGCGTGATATCGGCATGGTGTTCCAGAACTACGCGCTGTTTCCGCACATGACCGTGGCCGAGAACCTGGCCTTTCCGCTGACCGTGCGCAACCTGAGCAAGACCGACATCAGCGAGCGGGTCAAACGTGTGCTGAACATGGTGCAGCTCGACGCTTTCGCCAAACGCTACCCCGGCCAGTTGTCCGGTGGCCAGCAGCAGCGGGTGGCGCTGGCCCGGGCATTGGTGTTCGAGCCTCAGCTGGTGCTGATGGACGAGCCACTTGGCGCGCTGGACAAGCAGCTGCGCGAACACATGCAGATGGAGATCAAGCACATTCACCAACGTCTTGGTGTGACCGTGGTGTACGTGACCCACGACCAGGGCGAAGCGCTGACCATGTCCGACCGCGTGGCGGTGTTCCACCAGGGCGAAATCCAGCAGATCGCCGACCCGCGCACGCTGTACGAAGAGCCCTGCAACACCTTCGTCGCCAACTTCATCGGCGAGAACAACCGCATCAGCGGCACCCTGCTGGCCAGCGATGGCAAACGTTGCCAGGTGCAGTTGCCTCGCGGCGAGCGGGTCGAGGCGCTGGCGGTGAATGTCGGCCAGGCCGGCGAGCCGGTGACCCTGTCGATACGCCCGGAGCGCGTGCGCCTGAACGGCCACAGTGAAAGCTGCGTCAACCGGTTCTCTGGCCGGGTGGCCGAATTCATTTACCTGGGCGACCACGTGCGGGTGCGTCTGGAGGTTTGCGGCAAAGGCGACTTCTTCGTGAAGCAGCCTATTGCCGAGCTCGACCCGGCGTTGGCCGTGGGCGATGTAGTACCGCTGGGCTGGGAGGTGGAGCACGCCCGCGCGCTCGATCCGATTGCCGAAGCCCATTGATGGATTGCTTCACCAACCCTGTACTGTGGAGAGAATAATAATGCGCAAGCAGTTGAAACTGACCGCCCTGGCTTTGGGGCTGTTCACCGCTGGCCAGGCCATGGCCGCAGACCTCACCGTGATCTCGTTCGGTGGCGCCAACAAGGCTGCCCAGGTCAAAGCGTTCTACGAACCCTGGGAAAAAGCGGGTAATGGCAAGATTGTCGCGGGTGAGTACAACGGCGAAATGGCCAAGGTCAAGGCAATGGTCGACACCAAGAGTGTGTCGTGGAACCTGGTAGAGGTTGAGTCGCCAGAGCTGGCGCGCGGTTGCGACGAAGGCATGTTCGAAGAGCTCGACCCGGCCCTGTTCGGCAACGAGGAAGACTACGTGCCTGGTGCCATTCAGCCTTGCGGTGTGGGCTTCTTCGTCTGGTCCACGGTCATGGCCTACAACGCCGACAAGCTCAAGACCGCCCCCACCAGCTGGGCCGATTTCTGGGACACCAAGCAGTTCCCGGGCAAGCGCGGCCTGCGCAAGGGCGCCAAGTACACGATGGAATTTGCACTGATGGCCGACGGTGTTGCGCCCAAGGACGTCTACAAAGTGCTGGCAACCAAGGAAGGCCAGGACCGCGCCTTCAAGAAACTCGACGAACTCAAGCCCAGCATCCAGTGGTGGGAAGCGGGTGCACAGCCACCGCAGTTCCTGGCCTCTGGCGACGTGGTCATGAGCTCTGCCTACAACGGCCGTATTGCCGCTGTGCAGAAAGAAAGCAACCTCAAGGTGGTGTGGAACGGCGGCATCTATGACTTCGACGCATGGGCAATTCCCAAAGGCGCCAAAAACGTCGAAGAGGCGAAGAAGTTCATCGCCTACAGCGTCAAGCCCGAGCAGCAGAAGATCTACTCCGAAAACATCGCCTATGGCCCGGCCAACTCCAAGGCCGTGAGCCTGCTGTCGGACGAAGTGAAGAAAGACATGCCGACCACGCCAGAGAACATTGCCAACCAGGTGCAGATCGACGTGGCGTTCTGGGCCGACAACAGCGAGCAGCTGGAGCAACGCTTCAACGCCTGGGCGGCGAAGAAGTAAACGTCCAGTGTGTGGGGCCGCAAAGCGGCCCCCAATTCAGCCTGTATTGCGGAGTTCGCCATGGCCATTGCAGTGCCCCTCAACGAAGGCGCAGGTCCAAGTCTCAAGCAGCGCCTCAAACACGCCGAGCGGGTCAACCGCTGGAAGGCGCAGGCGTTGATCGCGCCGCTGGCGCTGTTTCTTCTGCTGGTGTTCCTGGTGCCGATTGCGGCGCTGCTGTACAAGAGCGTCGGCAACCCTGAAGTGGTCGGCGGCCTGCCGCGCACGGTGGAAATCATCAGCCAGTGGGATGGCAAGAGCCTGCCAGGCGAGGACGTTTACAAGGCGCTGAGCCAGGATTTGGCCGAGTCGCGCAAGAACCAGACCCTTGGTGACCTTTCCAAACGCTTGAACATGGAGCTGGCCGGTTACCGCAGCTTGTTGACCAAGACTGCCCGTGCGCTGCCCTTCAAGGCTGAGCCTGCCTCTTATAAAGAGGCGTTGCAGGCTGTCGACGAGCGTTGGGGCGACCCGGCTTATTGGCAGGCGATACGCCGCAATACCAGTTCGGTGACCTCTTTCTACCTGCTGGCCTCGGTGGACCATCGCATCGATGACCTTGGTGAGCTGGCCAAGGCCACCCCGGACCAGGCCATTTACCTGGACATTTTTGTCCGTACCCTGTGGATGGGCGTGGTGATTACCACTATCTGCCTGGTACTGGCCTACCCACTGGCCTACTTGTTGGCCAACCTGCCGACCCGGCAGAGCAACCTGCTGATGATTCTGGTGCTGTTGCCTTTCTGGACATCGATCCTGGTGCGGGTGGCGGCCTGGATCGTGCTGCTGCAGTCGGGCGGGCTGATCAACAGCGCGCTGATGGCCATGGGCATCATCGACCAGCCGCTGGAGCTGGTGTTCAACCGCACAGGTGTCTACATCTCGATGGTGCACATCCTGCTGCCGTTCATGATCCTGCCGCTGTACAGCGTGATGAAGGGTATTTCCCCAAGCTACATGCGTGCGGCGATCTCGCTGGGCTGCCACCCGTTCGCCAGTTTCTGGCGGGTGTACTTCCCGCAGACTTACGCCGGTGTTGGCGCCGGTTGCCTGCTGGTGTTCATCCTTGCCATCGGTTACTACATCACCCCGGCGCTGCTGGGTAGCCCCAACGACCAGATGGTCAGCTACTTCGTCGCCTTCTATACCAACACCAGCATCAACTGGGGCATGGCCACCGCACTGGGCGGGCTGTTGCTGCTGGCGACCGTGCTGTTGTACCTGATCTATAGCTGGCTGGTCGGCGCCAGCCGTCTGCGCCTGAGCTGAGGAGCCTGTCATGCTGAGCCCATACATGTCGCCCGTGGAGCGGGTCTGGTTCTACAGCCTGCGTATTCTCTGCGGCTTGATCCTGCTGTTTCTGATCTTGCCAGTGCTGGTGATCGTGCCGCTGTCGTTCAACAGTGGCAGCTTCCTGGTGTACCCGCTGCAGGGCTTCTCGCTGCAGTGGTATCAGGACTTCTTCGGCTCGGCCGAATGGATGCGGGCATTGAAAAACAGCATCATCGTTGCCCCGGCGGCCACAGTGCTGGCCATGGTGTTCGGCACCTTGGCGGCCATCGGCCTGACCCGGGGCGATTTCCCCGGCAAGTCGCTGGTGATGGCGCTGGTGATCTCGCCCATGGTGGTGCCGGTAGTGATCATCGGGGTGGCCAGTTACCTGTTCTTCGCCCCTCTGGGTATGGGCAACAGTTTCACCTCGCTGATTCTGGTGCATGCGGTACTGGGTGTGCCGTTCGTCATCATCACCGTGTCGGCGACGCTGCAGGGGTTCAACTACAATCTGGTGCGTGCGGCGGCCAGCCTGGGAGCTTCGCCTCTGCTGGCTTTCCGCCGGGTGACCCTGCCGCTGATCGCACCCGGCGTCATCTCGGGCGCCCTGTTTGCCTTTGCCACCTCGTTTGACGAGGTGGTGGTGACGCTGTTCCTCGCCGGGCCGGAGCAGGCAACCCTGCCGCGGCAGATGTTCAGCGGTATTCGCGAGAACCTGAGCCCGACCATTGCCGCGGCGGCGACCTTGTTGATTGCGTTCTCGGTGGTGTTGCTGCTGACCCTGGAATGGTTGCGTGGGCGTAGTGAGAAGCTGAGGACCCAGCAGCCGGCCTGATGAGGGGGTTGCCTGTGTCGGCCTCTTCGCGGCTAAAGCTGCGAAGAGGCCGGCACAGGTTGCGCTGGTCGACAGCAATTGATACCAATCAGCCTTCATCGCTTTCCCTGAGTTACAATGCGCGCCACCGTGACTCTGCCAACAGGTGCGCCATGCAGCCCTACGCTATTGCCCCCTCCATTCTCTCTGCCGATTTTGCCCGCCTGGGTGAGGACGTCGACAAGGTATTGGCTGCGGGTGCAGACATCGTCCACTTCGATGTCATGGACAATCACTATGTCCCCAACCTGACCATCGGTCCGATGGTCTGTACCGCTCTGCGCAAGTACGGCGTTACTGCGCCGATCGACGTGCACCTGATGGTCAGCCCGGTTGACCGCATCATTGGCGACTTTATCGAAGCGGGCGCCACCTACATCACCTTCCACCCTGAAGCCACGCAGCACATCGACCGTTCGCTTCAGCTGATCAAGGATGGTGGCTGCAAAGCCGGCCTGGTGTTCAACCCGGCCACCAGCCTGGACGCCCTGAAGTATGTGATGGACAAGATCGACATGGTGCTGCTGATGAGCGTCAACCCAGGCTTCGGCGGGCAGAAGTTCATCCCCGGCACCCTCGACAAGCTGCGCGAAGCGCGTGCGCTGATCGACGCCAGTGGCCGTGATATCCGTCTGGAGATCGATGGTGGCGTGAACGTCAACAACATCCGCGAGATCGCTGCCGCTGGCGCCGACACCTTCGTGGCCGGCTCGGCGATCTTCAACGCCCCGGACTATCAGGAAGTGATCGCCAAGATGCGCGCCGAACTGGCCCTGGCCCGCCCATGAGTGGCTTCGAGCAGCTGTTCCCGGGAACGCTGCCAAGGCTGGTGATGTTCGATCTGGACGGTACCCTGATCGATTCCGTGCCTGACCTGGCCGCCGCCGTGGACCGCATGCTGCTCGAACTGGGGCGCCCGCCTGCTGGCCTTGAGGCCGTGCGCCACTGGGTTGGCAATGGCGCCCAGGTGCTGGTGCGCCGCGCGTTGGCGGGCGGCATCGACCATGCCGACGTGGACGATGCGCTGGCAGAACAGGCGCTGGCGCTGTTCATGGACGCTTATGCCGAAAGCCATGAACTTACCGTGGTCTACCCCGGCGTGCGCGACACCCTGCGCTGGCTGCGCAAGCAGGGCGTGGAGATGGCGCTGATTACCAACAAGCCTGAGCGCTTTGTTGGCCCGCTGCTGGACCAGATGAAGATCGGTAATTTCTTCCGCTGGATCATTGGTGGCGACACCCTGCCGCAGAAAAAGCCCGACCCGGCGGCGTTGCTATTCGTCATGCAGATGGCCGGTGTTACCCCGCAGCAGTCCCTGTTTGTCGGTGATTCGCGCAGTGACGTGCAGGCGGCGAAGGCGGCTGGCGTGCAATGCGTGGGCCTGACCTACGGCTATAACCATGGCCGGCCGATCGACGACGAATCCCCCAGCCTGGTAATCGACGACCTGCGCGCATTGCTGCCCGGTTGCGCAGACCCGGCCACTGGGATAACGTTGGCGGACCTTCAAGCCTCACAAGACAGAGAGTCCACCGTGGCGGTTACTGGCAAATTCTGGATGAAAGTCATCAAGGCCTTGGCCCGTTGGCGTTGGCGCGCCTGACTTCAGCCTGCCGGCGTGTGCCGGCCCGTCCGTTTGCCTGACCTATTGCTGCTTGCCACGAGACTACTCATGAACCGCGAAGAATTCCTGCGCCTGGCCGCTGCCGGCTACAACCGTATTCCCTTGGCCTGTGAAACCTTGGCCGACTTCGACACGCCGCTGTCGATCTACCTGAAACTGGCTGACCAGCCCAACTCGTACCTGCTCGAATCGGTGCAGGGCGGCGAGAAGTGGGGCCGTTACTCGATGATCGGCTTGCCATCGCGCACCGTGATGCGTGTGCATGGCTACCGTGTCAGCATCCTGCACGATGACGTCGAGGTGGAAAGCTGCGAGGTCGAAGACCCGCTGGCATTCGTTGAAACCTTCAAGGACCGCTACAAAGTTGCCGATATCCCCGGCCTGCCGCGTTTCAATGGCGGCCTGGTCGGCTACTTTGGCTACGACTGCGTGCGTTATGTTGAAAAGCGCCTGGGGGCCAGCCCCAACCCGGACCCGCTGGGCGTACCGGATATCCTGCTGATGGTGTCCGACGCGGTGGTGGTGTTCGACAACCTGGCGGGCAAGATGCACGCCATCGTGTTGGTCGACCCAGCTGAAGATCAGGCCTTCGAACAGGGCCAGGCACGCCTGCAAGGTTTGCTGGAAACCTTGCGCCAGCCAATCACCCCGCGCCGCGGCCTGGACCTGAGCGGGCCGCAGGCGGCCGAACCGGCGTTCCGCTCCAGCTACACCCGCGAGGATTACGAAAACGCCGTCGGTCGTATCAAGGAATACATCCTGGCCGGGGACTGTATGCAGGTGGTGCCGTCGCAGCGCATGTCGATCGACTTCAAGGCTGCGCCTATCGACCTGTATCGCGCGCTACGCTGCTTCAACCCGACGCCATACATGTACTTCTTCAACTTCGGTGACTTCCATGTGGTCGGCAGCTCGCCCGAAGTGCTGGTACGTGTCGAGGACAACCTGGTCACCGTGCGCCCGATTGCCGGTACCCGCCCGCGTGGTGCGACCGAAGAGGCCGATCGTGCGCTGGAAGACGACCTGTTGTCGGACGACAAGGAAATTGCCGAGCACCTGATGCTGATCGATCTGGGTCGCAACGATGTCGGTCGTGTGTCTTCGACCGGCAGTGTGCGCCTGACCGAGAAGATGGTGATCGAGCGTTACTCCAACGTGATGCACATTGTTTCCAACGTTACCGGCCAGCTGCGTGAAGGCCTGACGGCGATGGATGCACTGCGGGCGATTCTGCCGGCTGGCACCTTGTCGGGTGCGCCCAAGATCCGGGCGATGGAGATCATCGACGAGCTGGAGCCGGTCAAGCGTGGGGTTTACGGCGGTGCCGTCGGCTATTTTGCCTGGAACGGCAACATGGATACCGCAATTGCCATTCGTACCGCAGTGATCAAGGACGGCGAGCTGCATGTGCAGGCCGGTGGCGGCATCGTTGCCGACTCGGTGCCGGCGCTGGAATGGGAAGAAACCATCAACAAGCGCCGGGCGATGTTCCGTGCGGTGGCGTTGGCCGAGCAGACTTCCGCCAGATAAATTGATTGGGGCTGCTGCGCAGCCCATTCGCGGGTAAACCACGCTCCTACAAGGTTGTGTAGGAGCGGGTTTACCCGCGAAAGGGCCGGGCCTGCTGGCCAATCTCTACCCGCCGTTCACCGTTGCCGCCGCCACCGTATTCGCGGGTAAACCCGCTCCTACAGGGGATGCGCAAGCCTCAGGCATACGAGGCCGTCGTAGGAGCGGGTTCACCCGCGAATGGGCCGGGCCTGCTGGCCAATTTCCACCAGGCGTTCACCGTTGTCGCCGCTACCGTATTCGCGGGTAAACCCGCTCCTACAAGGGTTGCGCAAGCCTCAGGCATACGAGGCCGTCGTAGGAGCGGGTTCACCCGCGAATGGGCCGCAAAGCGGCCCCCAGCAATTCAGAAGTCCACGCTAACCCCCACGCTAATGCCCTGCTGCGTCAACTCATCACTCTTGCGCCAGTTGTAGTTCCCGCGCAAATGCACCCCTGCCACCAGTTCATGGCTCACACCCAGGCTCGCCCGGGTCAGGTCGCTGTGCGGCGTATACCCGGTCAGGGTGAAGTCATTCGCCGGCAAGCTGGTCAGGTGCATCGTCACATCCTGCTCGTCGTCCTCGAACTCATGCTCCTGCGCCACCTCGGCGAAAAGCCGGGTACTTGGCAGTACCTGCACACTGCCCAGCACCCCCACGCCCAGGCGGCGTGACGTGCGCTCCTGGTCATCGAAGGCAAGCGCCGTCGAGCGTCCGCTCTTCTCGTCGTAGCCATCCACCTTCACCCGCGCATAGTCGGCACTGATGAAAGGTGCCAACTGCCAGTTGCTGGTGTCGGCCGCCAGGTTGTAGCCCAACCGCCCTGACATTGCCCAGGCCTCGCCGTCGGTGTCGCCCTTCTCACTGCGGTCATTCACGCCCAGGGCGAAGGTACGCTTGAGGTCGCTGTAGTCTAGGTGCCCGGCGGTCAGCGCCGCGTCGGCCCACCAGCGGTCCTGGCGGTATTGGGCAAAGGCACTGGCCATATAGCTGTTCAGCTTGTAGTCCGAGTCCTGTTCACCAGCTTCCAGCTTCTGCCGGTACGCACCGCCGGCCAGGCCCAGGCGCCAGGCGTCGTTCAGGCGATAGCTGCCGCCCACGGTCAGATTGTAGCCGCGGCCGTCACCGCTGGCCGCGCTGCGCTGGCCGTCGAAGTCCAGGTCCTGAGCGCCGCTGGCGACAAAGGCTTGCCATTGGCCAACTGCTTGCCAAGGCGTCTGCCACTGATTACGCAACTCATCCTGGTGAGCCCGCAGGCTGGCGTGAGCCATTTCCGGTAGCAGGGTCAGTTCCCAGGGGGCCGCGAGGATCGAGTAGGCGTAATCGGCAATCAGCTGCTGACCCGCGATGGTCGGGTGGACCGAGTCGTTGAACAGCAGTTTGGTCGGGTCTGGCGTTGTGCCGTTGATCCCGTACACCGGGTTTTCCACGCAGCTATCGCCGCTGTAGCAGGTGCCGACCAGGTTCTGGTCGCTGGCCAGGCCGAACTGACTGGGGCTGGCCAGCGCCTCGCTCAACAGCACAGGGATGTTCAGTGGAATGATCTGGGCATCGATCTGCTCTAGCTGGCTGATCAGTGACTGGTTGAACGCAGCGGAGAGCAGTGACAGTGGGTTTTGCTGTGGCGTGCCGCTGAAATTGGGCGTTTGGCCGAGGTCAGGTAGCAGCCAGACCATGATGTAGCGCGCGCCTCCTTGCTGAAGCGCTTGGGCGCTGGCAGCCAGGCGGGCGCCGGCGGCTACGGCGTCGGCCGAGCTATTCACCAGGCCCTGAAGGAAGTCGTTGCCGCCGCCTGTCAGGTAGTACAAGGCATTGGGGTCGGCGCGCAGGCCGTTGGCCAGGTAGCCGGGGCGCTCGCGCAGCACCAACCCGGCATTGGGGTTTCCTGGTGGGATGACGGTCTCGGACGTTGTCGTGATCGAGTCCAGGATCTGCTGGGTGGTGTACCCGCCGACTGCCCAGTTATTACCATCGGGCTGGATGCCTACGGATGTCGACGGGTTAAGGTCGCCTGGCGCAACGCCCAGGCGGCCACCGAGGATCATCGGCGACACCGGGGCGAAGTTGCCGTCGGCGTCACGGTTGGTGAAACGCGCGCCTGGGGTACCTCCAACAAGATCGGGAAACTGCCCGGCATCGGCGAGGCTGTCGCCAAACACGATCAGGGTTGAATAGGGCGAAGGGCCGGCCAACGCCTGGCTGCAGGCCAGGGCCAGTGAAGCGAGGGTAAAGCGCAATAACGGGGCTTTTCGCATCGGGGAACATCCTTTTCTTTGTTTTTATCAGGACAAGCCCATCGACCTTAGCAAATCGTCGTGCTTCGCTCCCAAGTCCATTCGTTTCCCCGTGTTTACAGGCATATTGCGCCCGTCGCCCCGGTAGGCTACTGTGCCGGGACGTATGAGCGAGACCTATCCTGTGTTGATCGTCAGCAAACTCTTGATGCGCGTAATCAAGGCCCACGCCCGTTGGCGTTGGCGCGCCTGACTTTATCTCCTGCCGGCCCGCCCGGCCCGTCCCCGTTTGCCTTCTCGTTTACCGCCCGTTGTGGCAAAGCCGCGCCTGTGGCTGGTGCCGGAAGGTTCGAATCATGAAGTCAGTAGATTCAAGAGGTTTAACACCATGTTACTGATGATCGACAATTATGACTCATTCACTTACAACGTCGTTCAGTACCTTGGCGAGCTGGGTGCCGAGGTCAAGGTCATTCGCAATGACGAAATGACCATCGCCCAGATTGAGGCCCTCAACCCTGAGCGCATCGTCGTATCTCCGGGCCCGTGCACCCCAAGCGAGGCAGGCGTGTCCATCGAGGCCATCCTGCATTTCGCCGGGAAGTTGCCAATCCTCGGCGTATGCCTGGGCCACCAGTCAATCGGGCAGGCCTTTGGCGGCGACGTTGTACGTGCACGTCAGGTCATGCACGGCAAGACCAGCCCGGTATATCACCGCGACCTGGGCGTGTTCGCCAGCCTTAACAACCCGCTGACCGTGACCCGTTACCATTCGCTGGTGGTAAAGCGTGAAACCTTGCCCGACTGCCTGGAAGTTACCGCCTGGACCTCCCATGCTGACGGCTCGGTCGATGAGATCATGGGCCTGCGCCACAAGACGCTGAATATCGAAGGGGTGCAATTCCACCCTGAGTCGATCCTGACCGAGCAGGGCCACGAACTGTTCGCCAACTTCCTCAAGCAGACCGGCGGCCGCCGTTAAGGATCGAACATGGATATCAAGAGTGCGTTGAGCCGTATCGTCGGCCAGTTGGACCTGACCACCGAAGAAATGCGCGAGGTCATGCGCCAGATCATGACCGGTCAGTGCAGCGAGGCGCAGATAGGCGCTTTCCTGATGGGCATGCGCATGAAAAGCGAAAGCATCGACGAGATCGTCGGTGCGGTGTCGGTGATGCGCGAGCTGGCCGAAAAGGTCGAGCTGCAAAGCCTCGATGGTGTCGTCGATATTGTCGGAACCGGCGGTGATGGCGCTAACATCTTCAACGTGTCCACCGCTTCGTCCTTCGTCCTGGCGGCGGCGGGTTGCCCGGTGGCCAAGCATGGTAACCGCGCAGTCTCGGGCAAGAGCGGCAGTGCCGACCTGCTGGAAGCTGCCGGCATCTACCTGAACCTGACGCCAACTCAAGTGGCACGCTGCATCGACAGCCTGGGCATCGGCTTCATGTTCGCGCAAAGTCACCACTCGGCCATGAAACATGCCGCTGGCCCACGTCGAGAACTGGGGTTGCGCACCCTGTTCAATATGCTCGGCCCGCTTACGAATCCGGCCGGAGTGAAGCACCAGGTGGTCGGTGTGTTCGCGCAAACCCTTTGCCGCCCGCTGGCTGAGGTGCTGCAGCGCCTGGGGAGCAAGCATGTGCTGGTCGTGCACTCGAAGGATGGTCTGGACGAGTTCAGCCTGGCTGCACCCACCTTCGTCGCCGAACTGAAAAATGACGAAATCACTGAATATTGGGTCGAGCCGGAAGACCTCGGCATGAAGAGTCAGAGCCTTCATGGCCTGGCTGTCGAGAGCCCGCAGGCTTCGCTGGAGTTGATCCGCGATGCGCTGGGCCGGCGCAAGACCGAGAACGGTCAGAAGGCCGCCGAGATGATCGTGCTTAATGCTGGCGCGGCACTGTATGCAGCCGACCATGCCATGAGCCTGAAAGCCGGTGTAGAACTGGCCCATGATGTACTGCACACCGGCCTGGCCTGGGAAAAGCTGCAGGAATTGGGTGCCTTTACTGCAGTATTCAAGGTGGAGAACGAAGCATGAGTGTGCCGACGGTGCTGGAAAGGATCATTGCCCGCAAGTTTCAGGAAGTGGCCGAGCGCAGTGCGCGCGTCAGCCTCGCCGAGCTGGAGGCCCTGGCCAAGGCCGCTGACGCCCCGCGAGGCTTCGCCAACGCGCTGATCGAGCAGGCCAAGCGCAAGCAGCCCGCGGTGATTGCCGAAATCAAGAAGGCTTCGCCAAGCAAGGGCGTGATCCGCGAGCACTTCGTGCCAGCGGAAATCGCGGTCAGCTACGAGAAGGGCGGGGCCACCTGCCTGTCGGTGTTGACCGATGTCGATTATTTCCAGGGTGCCGATGAGTACTTGCAGCAGGCCCGCGCGGCTGTTTCGCTGCCGGTGATCCGCAAGGACTTCATGGTCGACCCTTACCAGATCGTCGAGGCCCGGGCCCTGGGCGCAGATTGCGTACTCCTGATCGTGTCGGCGCTGGATGACGTGAAGATGGCTGAACTGGCCGCCACTGCCAAGGACGTCGGCCTCGACGTGCTGGTGGAAGTGCACGATGGCGATGAACTGGAGCGCGCGCTGAAAACCCTGGATACGCCGCTGGTGGGGGTGAACAACCGCAACCTGCACACCTTCGAGGTCAGCCTGGAAACCACCCTTGACCTGCTGCCGCGCATTCCGCGTGACCGTCTGGCGATTACCGAAAGCGGTATTCTCAACCGGGCCGATGTGGAGCTGATGGCAATCAACGAGGTTTACTCGTTCCTGGTGGGTGAGGCGTTCATGCGCGCTGAGCAGCCTGGCCTGGAATTACAGCGGCTGTTCTTCCCCGAGCAGGTGAAGAAGACTGTTCAGCAACTGGACTGATCAAATGAAGCCGGCGTTTTTGCCGGCTTTTTTGTACCTGTAATGGCCTCTTCGCGGGCAAGCCCGCTCCTACACGGATACGCGCCCTGTCGTAGGAGCGGGTTTACCCGCGAAGAGGCCAGTGAAATCAACATCATAGGTGGATCAATGACCGATCAACCCCTGGCCCTGAGCGTCGAACAAGGCCTGCACGCCGAGCAGGAACTGCTGGCCGCCGTCTGCCGTGGCGAACGCGAAAGTGGCGTGCTGTTCTGGCGCCCCACCGACCACGCGCTGGTCATGCCTCGGCGCATGAGCCGGCTGGGCAACTTCGAGGTCGCCTGCGCGGAATTGGCTATTGCTGGCTGGCCGGTGCTGCTGCGAGAAACCGGCGGCGAGCCGGTGCCTCAGTCGCATTCGACGGTGAACGTTGCACTGGTCTACGCCGCACCGCGCAGTGAAGGCGACCACGGCCGTATCGAAAATGCCTACGAGCGCCTGTGTCTGCCGCTGTGTGATGTGCTGCGCGAGTGGGGCGGCGTAGCGTCAGTCGGGGAAATCGACGGGGCCTTCTGCGATGGCCGCTACAACGTCAACCTCAATGGCCGCAAATTGGTGGGTACCGCCCAGCGCTGGCGTCAGGGCCTGGGTGGCAAGCGCCCTGTGGTGCTGGTGCACGGTGCGCTGCTGCTGGACAACGAGCGTGAGTCGATGGTGGCGGCGGTCAACCGCTTCAACGAGTGCTGTGAGCTGGAGCAACGCTGTCGCGCTGATGCGCACATCGCCTTGCACGAAGTGGCGCCGGCAGCGCCCTGGTTCGAGCGCCTTTCGCAGGCCTACGCCAAGGTGCTGGCCGAGTTGCCCAAGGATTAGCGGGTACCGTGGACCACCATGGTCTTGCCCTTGACCTGCACCAGGCTGCGTTCCTCGAGGTCCTTGAGAACGCGGCCGACCATTTCCCGAGAGCAACCGACGATTCGGCCGATTTCCTGACGGGTAATCTTGATTTGCATGCCATCGGGGTGGGTCATGGCGTCGGGCTGCTTGCACAGTTCCAGCAGGCAGCGGGCAACTCGCCCGGTCACGTCGAAAAATGCCAAATCGCCAACCTTGCGCGTAGTGTTGCGCAGGCGCTGGGCCATCTGGCTACCCAGGGCATAGAGGATTTCCGGGTCCTGGCGCGCCAGCTCGCGAAACTTCTCGTAGCTGATTTCGGCCACTTCGCATTCGGTCTTGGCGCGTACCCAGGCACTGCGCTGCTGCTCGCCATCAACGGGCTCGAACAGGCCTAGCTCGCCAAAAAAATCGCCATGGTTGAGGTAGGCGATGATCATTTCATGGCCGTCGTCGTCCTCGATGAGGATGGTGACCGAACCCTTGATGATGAACGACAGTGTCTCGGCCCGGTCGCCGGCGCAGATGATATTGCTTTTGGCGGTGTAGCGGCGGCGCTGGCAGTGTACCAGCAGCTTGTCGATGTTCTTTATCTTGGCGGGTAGGGCGGAGGCAACCATCACGAAATCCTGTTCGATATGACGCATAGGCTTTTTTTAGAGGTTGGCTGACGGCGAGCGCCAGTCATTTGGCGCCAGCTTATCAGACACTACGAGATGTTTCGGTACTAAACCGACACATCTCGTGCTTTTCCCACAGCCGCACAAGGTCTAAGCTGACACCCTTTTCCGAAAATCAGGAGTCCGGGTAGATGAAGGCACGTATCCAGTGGGCCGGTGAGGCAATGTTCCTCGGCGAATCGGGGAGCGGCCATGTCGTCGTAATGGACGGCCCGCCCGAGGCCGGCGGCCGCAACCTGGGCGTGCGACCGATGGAAATGCTGTTGCTGGGCCTGGGTGGCTGCAGCAGCTTTGACGTGGTGAGCATTCTGAAGAAGTCGCGCCAGGCAGTGGAAAGCTGCGAGGCATTTCTGGAGGCGGAGCGCGCCAGCGAAGACCCGAAGGTGTTCACCAAGATTCACATGAACTTTGTGGTGAAGGGGCGTGGGCTGAAAGAAGCGCAGGTCAAGCGGGCGGTGGAGCTGTCGGCGGAAAAGTATTGCTCGGCTTCGATCATGCTCGAGCGTGCCGGGGTTGAGATTACCCATGGGTATGAAATCGTAGAGCTGGGTTAAGGCTGAGATTCCGGGGCCGCTTTGCAGCCCTTGTGGAAGCGGGTGAACCCGCTCCCACCCGCGGCCCGGGCGAGTTTCAGTTGCGCAGAGCCGGAAGGGCCATCCGCAACCATTGCGGAAGACTGCCTCTCAGCGCATGGCTCAACCGCTCCCGGCGCTTCTGGTAAACCAGCCCAAGCCAGATAACCCCCAGCCCGATCATGGTCAGCACCACCGGGAACAGCAGCGACTGGGCAAACACCTCGTACGACAGATATCCCAGATAAGCCGCCACCCCCAGCGCACCAAACACCATGAACACCGGCCGACGCAGCAGCACCGCCATGCCCATCAGCGCAATGTTGATCAGGCAGTACATGGCCTTGCCCAACTCACTGCCGCTGTCCAGCAGCGTCAACCCGCCCCAGAATGCTGCCAGCCCGGCGAGGTAACCCCAACGGGCGTAGTCTTCACGCGTGCGACCGTCTATCACGAGGAACACCACCAGCAAGCCCAGGCCAAACCACAGGGATACCTGGCGGCGCTGCTCCCAGCTGAACGGGGAGCCGAAGAACCACTCGCTAAGGTCCATCGACATGAACCACAAGGCTACGGCCATTGGCATGACGACGAACGGGTAGGGGATCAACCGCAGCATCAGCAGCCCGGCAAGCACCGTGGCTGCTTCCATCGCCAGCCAGCCACCCTGCACGTAGGTGTAGTACTGGTGGTAGTCGGCCTGCGCATCGTCCAGTGGCCACCAGCCGAGCATGCGTTCGATAGCGAATACCGCCAGCGGCACGATGCTGACTGCTACTGCTGCCAGCACGCCAGCGGCGACGGGCTGGGCGCGGCGTTGCAGATTGAGGGCGAACAAGGTGATCAACAGGATATAGAGGCTGGCGATGATCAACAGCGCGCCGTCACCGAGGCTCATCCAGGCCTCGGTGAGCAACCAGCCCAGGGCCGCCATGATCAGCATGGCGCCAAAGTAGAAGGCAACATGGGCCAGCTGAAAGCTGCCACGTGGTGCGGGTTGCTGGCGCAGGAATGCCAACAGGCTTTGATCCTGGCCTGGTTGGAGAATGCCTGCTTGCACGGCGCGCGCCAGGTCCTTGGCGTCGAATCGATCCGTCATGGTGATGCCTTCAGATGCGGTATGTGCTCTTGGTCATGACCTTGGCCAGCAAGCTCATGCCAAAGCGGACGGGGGCCGGGAAGCGATAACCACCGGCTTCCAGTGCAGACTCGGCGTGCTGTTCTTCGTCGATGCGCATTTGCTCGAGAATGGCCCGGGATTTTTCATCTTCGTGCGGGAGCTGCTTCAGGTGCTCGTCGAGGTGCTTGCACACCTGATGTTCGGTAGCGGCGACGAAGCCCAGGCTGACCTTGTCGCTGACCAGCCCTGCCAGTGCGCCGATGCCGAACGACATGCCGTAGAACAGAGGGTTGAGCACGCTGGGGTGACTGTTCAGCTGGCGAATGCGCTGTTCGCACCAGGCCAGGTGATCCACTTCTTCCTCGGCGGCATGCTCCATGGCCTTGCGCACTTCGGGCAGCTTGGCGGTCAGGGCCTGGCCTTGGTACAACGCCTGGGCGCAGACTTCACCGGTATGGTTGATGCGCATCAGCCCGGCAATATGACGGGCCTGCTGCTCGTCCAGGTCAGCGTCTGGCTGGACGATGGCCGGCGATGGCCGGGTGGGTTGGCCGCTGAAGGGCAGCAAGGTGCGCATGGCGGTATCGGCCTGCAGCAACAAGCGGTCGAGCGGCGAGTAGTGACGTTCGGTAGCCATCGGGCACCTCCGCAAGAATGTGCCCGACAGTTTACCGCAATAGCGGCGGGGTCGCTTGCCGTGGGTCAGCCCGGAGGCCAGTTCATCTGGCGCTGGCCAAGCACGTGCATATGGATGTGGTAGACGGTCTGGCCGCCTTTGGGGTTGCAGTTCATGACCACACGGAAACCTTCCTCGCAGCCTTGTTCGACAGCCAGGCGCTGGGCGGTGAACAGGATGTGGCCAGCCAGGGCCTTGTCTTCTTCGGTCAGGTCATTGAGGGTGCGAATGTGCTTTTTCGGGATGACCAGAAAATGTACCGGTGCCGCGGGTGCAATGTCCTTGAAGGCCAGGATCTGGTCGTCTTCATAGATGATATCTGCCGGGATTTCCCGGTTGATGATTTTGAGGAATAGATCGTCCACAGCACTTGCTCCATGGTGAGGGTCGGGCCGAGTGTACTCAGCCGTGAGCCGCTCGCCCAGTGGCTATTCCATGCCTGAGGGGCAATAGCGGCGGTGGATGGCCCCGGCCAGCTTGCGCACCAGCCAGCGCGGCAGCAGCCGCGGTGCGAACGCCAGCCAGCGGTTGCGCCGGCCGGGCATGATCAGTGCGCGGTTCTTGTCCAGTGCCCGCACGGTGTACAGCGCCACTTCCTCGGGGCTGAGGCAGCGCGGCTTGCCATCGAGCCGCGCAATGCGCCGGCGTGCGGAACGTACCGGGCCAGGGCACAGTACCGAGACCTTGATGCCGGTGCGCTTGAGTTCTTCGCGCAGGGCCTGGGAAAAGCTCAACACGTAGGCCTTGCTGGCGGCATAGGCGGCCATCCATGGGCCAGGCGCCACCCCGGCCAGGCCGGCGACGTTGAGAATCTGCCCGCCACCCTGTACAGCCATCAGGTTACCGATGGCATGGCACAGGCGGCTCAGGGCCAGCACGTTGACTTCCAGCAGATCCTGTTCGTCGGCCCATTCATGGGCCAGGAACGGCCCATAGGTGCGCAAGCCCGCGCAGTTGACCAGCAAGTCGATACGCCGCTCGCCTTCTTCCAGCTCTAGCACGAAGCCTGAAAGGCGCAGCGGCTGGCTGAGGTCGCAGGCGCGGAACAGCACCTCGACGCCGAAACGCTGAGTCAGCTCGATGGCAACAGGCTCCAGCGTTTCTCGTTGGCGTGCCACCAGGATCAGATTGCGCCCGCGCCGTGCCAGCGCTTCCGCCAAGGCCAGGCCCAGGCCGCTGGAAGCACCAGTGATCATGGCGTAACGGGTCATGCAAGGCTCCTGGGGGCGGAAGAGGGCGCCTAGTGTACAACTTGCCCGTGCAAGGTGTTGCCTTTTGCTACAAGGCGCGGGCGCGCAGAACCTGGCAGTGCTCCAGGGCTTGCCGGTACTCGCCATGCAGGCGCTCGATCAATGCGCTGGCGCTGGGCAGGTCATGGATGGCACCGACGCCCTGGCCCGCTGACCATACGGTCTTCCAGGCCTTGGCTTCGTCATCGATCGGCTTGAGCTTGCCTTGCACCTGCCCCGCTTTGAGGGCGTTCATGTCGTAGCCGGCCTGCTCCAGGCTCTGGCGCAGGAAGCTGGCGGGGATGCCGGACACCACGGGTGTGTGGATGATGTCGGCGGCATGGGCATCCAGCAGCATCTGTTTGTAGGCGCCCTGAGCCTGGCTTTCTGTGGTGGCGATGAAGCGCGTGCCCATGTACGCCAGGTCCGCCCCCAGCAGTTGTGCGGCCAGGATCTCGTGGCCGTGGTTAATGCAACCAGCCAGCAGCAGGGTCTTGTCGAAGAACTGGCGAATTTCTGCGGCCAGGGCGAACGGGCTCCAGGTGCCGGCATGGCCGCCCGCGCCTGCGGCGACGGCGATAAGGCCATCGACACCGGCTTCGGCGGCCTTTTCGGCATGCCGGCGGGTGGTGACATCGTGGAGCACCAGGCCGCCGTAGCCGTGTACGGCATCGACCACTTCCTTTACCGCCCCCAGGCTGGTGATAACGATTGGTACACGGTGTTCGACGCACAAGGCCAAGTCGGCCTGCAGGCGCGGGTTGGTCGGGTGGACGATCAGGTTGACGGCGTAGGGCGCTGGCGCCTGCAGTTGAGCCAGGCCAGCCTCGATCTCTTCCAGCCAGGCCTTGAAGCCAGCGCTGTCGCGTTGGTTCAGGGCCGGGAAACTGCCAACCACGCCGCTGGCGCAGCAGGCCAGCACCAGTTTGGGGTTGGAGATGAGGAACATCGGCGCGGCAACCACGGGCAGCCGCAGGCGTTGTTCGAGCGAAGCAGGTAGCGACATGGCAAGGCTCCTTGAGCGGGTGGCTATGTCAGAACGGTTTCACCACCACCAGAATGACGATAGCCAGCAGGATCAGCACGGGCACTTCGTTGAACCAGCGATAGTAAACGTGGCTGCGGGTGTTGGTGCCGTTGGCGAAGCGTTTGCGCTGGGCACCGCACACGTGATGGTAGCCGGTCAGCAGGATGACCAGGGTGAGCTTGGCATGCAGCCACCCCTGGCTCAGCCAGCCGGGGGTGAGGTACAGCATCCAGGCGCCAAACACGTAGGTGGCGATCATCGCCGGGTTCATGATGCCGCGGTACAGCTTGCGCTCCATGGTCACGAAGCGTTCCTGGCTGATGCTGTCCTGGCTCTGGGCGTGGTAGACGAACAGCCTGGGCAGGTAGAACAGGCCGGCGAACCAGCAGACCACGCTGACGATATGCAGCGCTTTGATCCATAGGTAAAGCATGGAGGGAGTTCCTTCAGATAGTCACGGTCGTCAGATAGTAGTGGTCAGGCGCCCGAAGGGTCACCCGAAGAGTTGTTACAGGCGCCCTGCGCCCCTATTATCGTGCGCTTTCCAGACGGCTCGTTGATAAGGGGCAAGCGTTATGATCAAGGTCGGTATCGTCGGCGGCACGGGTTACACCGGCGTCGAACTGTTGCGTCTGCTGGCACAGCATCCACAGGCCGAAGTGGCGGTCATCACTTCGCGCTCCGAGGCGGGCGTGGCGGTGGCGGACATGTACCCGAACCTGCGCGGCCACTATGACGGTTTGGCGTTCAGCGTGCCGGACAGCAAGGCTCTGGCCGCCTGCGATGTGGTGTTCTTCGCCACGCCGCATGGTGTTGCCCACGCCCTGGCCGGTGAGCTGCTGGCGGCTGGCACCAAGGTGATCGACCTGTCGGCCGACTTCCGTCTGCAGGATGCCACTGAGTGGGGCAAGTGGTACGGTCAGCCCCATGGCGCGCCAGAGCTGCTCAAGGACGCAGTCTATGGCCTGCCCGAAGTCAACCGCGAGAAGATCCGCCAGGCACGCCTCATCGCTGTGCCGGGTTGCTACCCGACTGCAACCCAGCTGGGCTTCCTTCCGCTGCTGGAGGCGGGCCTGGCTGACCCGTCGCGCCTGATCGCCGACTGCAAGTCGGGTGTGAGCGGCGCTGGTCGTGGTGCGGCAGTGGGCTCGCTGTTCTGCGAGGCCGGCGAAAGCATGAAAGCCTACGCGGTAAAGGGCCATCGCCACTTGCCGGAGATCAGCCAGGGCCTGCGCCTGGCTGCGGGCAAGGACATCGGCCTGACTTTCGTGCCGCACCTGACGCCGATGATCCGTGGCATCCACGCCACCCTGTACGCGAACGTGGTCGATACCTCGGTCGACCTGCAGGCGCTGTTCGAGAAACGCTACGCCGATGAACCGTTCGTCGACGTAATGCCAGCAGGCAGCCATCCGGAAACCCGTAGCGTGCGTGGTGCCAACGTCTGCCGCATTGCCGTTCATCGTCCGCAGGGTGGTGATCTGGTGGTGGTGCTTTCGGTGATCGACAACCTGGTCAAGGGTGCCTCCGGCCAGGCGGTGCAGAACCTCAACATTCTGTTCGGTCTGGATGAGCGCATGGGCCTGTCCCATGCCGGCTTGCTGCCGTAAGGCCGCCAGCAGTGGAAAAGGCCCGCGTCGTGCGGGCCTTTTTGCAGGTCGCGACTAAAGCCGCACAATTCTTGACCGATTTTCTCGGGAAAGCGGATAATGCGCGTCATCGAGTTTTATGGCGGCTACCGCGCCGGGAGAATCAACATGAGCGTCGAAACCTTCACCCCTACCGGTCTGGAGTTCACCCATGGGGCAGCCCAGAAGGTGAAAAACCTGGTCAATGAGGAAGGCAATGAACGTCTGAAACTGCGGGTGTTCGTGACCGGTGGTGGTTGCTCGGGCTTCCAGTATGGCTTCACCTTCGATGAAGACGTGGCCGAAGATGACACCATTGTCGAGCGCGAGGGCGTTTCCCTGGTGGTCGACCCGATGAGCTTCCAGTACCTGGCGGGTGCCGAAGTGGACTATCAGGAAGGCCTGGAAGGTTCGCGTTTCGTGATCAAGAACCCGAATGCCGCGACCACCTGCGGTTGCGGGTCGTCGTTTTCGATCTAAGGGTTGGGCATACGAAAACGCCGCGCAATTGCGCGGCGTTTTGCTTTCTGGCGTAGTGGCTATGCCGGGTAGATTGCGCCCAGTACGCGCAGGCCCTTGGCGGCAGTGACGCTGGGGCGGTTGGCGGCGATACCCTCCAGGCAGCAGTGAGCCAGCCAGGCGAAGGCCATGGCTTCGACCCAGTCCGGGTCTACGCCATAGGCGCCAGTGCTTGCGACACGGGCCGCAGGTAGCAGCTGGCCAAGACGGGCCATCAGCGCGCCGTTGCGGGCGCCTCCACCACAGACCAACAGCGCCTCGGTGCCTTGCTGGGCTTTGCCAAGCGAATCGATGATGCTGCGTGCGGTCAGTTCCAGCAGTGTCGCCTGCACGTCCTGGGCCCGGTATGCCGGCAGGGTGGCCAGGTGGCGATCCAGCCAAGGCAGGTTGAACACCTCGCGGCCGGTACTCTTCGGGCCGCTGCCGGCAAAGAACGGGTCAGCCATCAGTGCGCTGAGCAACCCGGGCTGAACCACACCCGAGGCAGCCCAGGCGCCATCTGCATCATAGGCGTGGCCGTGCTCGCGCTCGATCCAGGCATCCAGCAACACGTTCCCCGGGCCGCAATCGAACCCATGAACCGGCTTGTCCTGCTCGATCAGGCTGAGGTTGCTGAAGCCGCCTACGTTGAGGATTGCCAGGCGTCGGCCAAGCTGGCTGAACAGGGTTTCGTGGAAGGCCGGTACCAGTGGCGCGCCTTGGCCGCCGGCAGCCACATCGCGACGGCGGAAGTCGGCGACCACGCTGATGCCGGTCAGTTCGGCGAGCAGTGCGGGGTTACCGATCTGCACAGTAAAGCCGCGGGCCGGTTCATGGCGAATGGTCTGGCCGTGGCTGCCGATGGCGCGAACGGCTTCGGGCTTCAGTCCCTGGCGAGCCAGCAGTTGGCGGATACCTTCGCCGGCCAGGCTGGCCCAGCGGTTTTCCGCCAGTGCTGCACGGGCAATCTCGTCAGGGCCGCTGCTGCACAGGGCCAGCAGGTCCTGGCGCAGGTCCGGGGGCATGGGCAGGTAGTGGGTGGCGAGCAGTTCAAGCTGCTCGCCTTGTTCGACCAGGGCGATATCCAGGCCATCGAGGCTGGTACCGGACATCACCCCCAGGTAGAGCGCCATGGCTTAGCGCTTGTTCGCTGCGAGCAGGGTGGCCTTTTCCTGATCCATGCGGGCAATCAGCGGCTGGCTCTGCTGCAGGAAGCGCTGACGCTCGTTCTTGGCAATCGGGTCAGCCATTGGCACCTTCTGGCTCAGCGGGTCGACGTGCACGCCGTTGACCTGGAACTCGTAGTGCAGGTGTGGGCCGGTGGACAGGCCGGTAGTGCCGATGTAGCCAATGATCTGGCCCTGTTTGACCGTGCTGCCGGTCTTGATGCCTTTGGCAAAGCCCTGCATGTGGCCATACAGCGTCTTGTAGCGGTTGCCATGCTGAATGATCACGGTATTGCCGTAGCCACCACGGCGCCCGGCCAGTTCGATGCGACCGTCACCGGCTGCCTTGATCGGCGTACCGCGGGGGGCCGCGTAGTCGACGCCTTTGTGGGCGCGGATCTTGTTCAGGATGGGGTGCTTGCGACCGGCGGAAAAGCGCGAGCTGATGCGGGCGAAGTCGACGGGCGTACGGATGAAGGCCTTGCGCAGGCTGTTGCCGTCGGCGGTGTAGTAGGTAGTGTTGCCCTGCTTGTTGGTGTAGCGCACGGCAGTGTAGGTTTTGCCGCGGTTGGTGAAGCGCGCAGAGAGGATGTTACCGGTGCCGACGACCTTGCCGTCCATCACCTTCTGTTCGTAGACCACGTCGAACTCGTCCCCAGGGCGAATATCCTGTGCGAAGTCGATGTCGTAACCCAGCACGCGGGCCATGTCCATGGTCATGCTGTGGGACAGGCCGGCGCGCTGGGCGGAAGCAGACAGCGAGCTCTTGATCACGCCGTGGGCATAGGCAGTGCGTATCACCGGCTTGCTGATTTCACGATTGAAGGTGTAGCCCTTGGCGGTTTTGGTCAGGCGAATGGTTTCGAGGTTGCTGACTTTGCTGTGCAGACTGGCCAGCTGGCCATCCTTGTCGAGCTCAAATTGCAAGACCTGGCCGTGCTTGAGCTGGCTGAACTGCTTGGCCTGCTTGTTGCTGGCCAGCAAATCATGCACAGCATTGGCTGGCAGGCCGACCTTGGCGAACAGGGTGGACAGGGTATCGCCGCGGGCCACGGTGACTTCGCGGTGGCCAGGCTCCTTGGCGGCCTCGGCAACCGGCTCAGCGGCCGGGGCCTGCTGATCGGCCTTCTGGGTTTCGGGGGTAGCCTCTTCGATCTGGGCGAAAGGCGAGCCTTGCTCACCTTCACTTTGCACCAGTGGCGCGGCGCGGGATTCGTCTTTCAACTGCTCGGCAGGGCTTTCGAGCTCGAGGTTGAGGGTGGTTTTCTTGGCTTCCACTTCGCTGGAAGGAAATACCAGCAAAGCCAGGCTGAGCAGGGCGGCGATGCCGCTGGCGGCCAACAGATGGCTCTTCGGATAAAGCGGGGGCGCTTTAGGCGGTTCGTTGGTCATGGGCAAGGTGACTTTGAAAAAAGTGAAATGGAAAAGATGAATGACATGATGAAGATGAAATAACTGTATAAAATATAACCAAATCCATTTTCACGCAAGGGCGCGTAGACGCCGCAAGCCTGTGTTCGGGTCACATTCCTTTGCGAAACTTGTATTTGACGGCCGATCTTGTATGGTTGGCTCCCCCTGAATCTGAGCCTTGCGGGTTTGTCTATGAAGTCGGTTGAAGAGCAGCTGGCGCTTATCAAGCGCGGTGCGGAAGAAGTACTGGTCGAGTCGGAACTGGTGGAGAAGCTCAAGCGCGGCCAACCTCTGCGCATCAAGGCTGGCTTCGACCCGACCGCACCTGACCTGCACCTGGGTCACACGGTGCTGATCAACAAGCTGCGTCAGTTCCAGGAGCTGGGCCACCAGGTCATCTTCCTGATTGGTGACTTCACCGGCATGATTGGCGACCCGAGCGGCAAGAGCGCCACGCGCCCGCCGCTGACCCGCGAGCAGGTGCTGGAGAACGCCGAGACGTACAAGCAGCAGGTTTTCAAGATTCTTGACCCGGCCAAGACTGAGGTCGCGTTCAACTCCACGTGGATGGACAAGCTGACCCCTGCCGACTTCATTCGCCTGGCTTCGCAGTACACCGTCGCGCGCATGCTGGAGCGTGATGACTTCGACAAGCGTTACACCACCAACCAGCCGATTGCCATTCACGAGTTCCTCTATCCGCTGGTGCAGGGGTACGACTCGGTAGCGCTGAAGGCGGACGTAGAGCTGGGCGGTACCGACCAGAAGTTCAACCTGCTGATGGGGCGCGAACTGCAGCGGTCTTATGGCCAGGAAGCGCAGAACATCGTGACCATGCCACTGCTCGAAGGGCTCGACGGCGTGAAGAAGATGTCGAAGTCGCTGGGCAACTATGTCGGCATCCAGGAAGCGCCAGGGGTGATGTACAGCAAGCTTGTGTCTATCCCGGATACCCTGATGTGGCGTTACTTCGAGTTGCTGAGCTTCCGTTCGATGGAAGAAATCGAGCAGTTCCGGGTCGATGTTGCCAATGGCGCCAACCCACGTGACATCAAGATCAAGCTGGCGGAAGAAATTGTGGCGCGCTTCCATGGTGAGGAGGCTGCGGCCAATGCTCACCGTGCTGCCGGTAACCGTATGAAGGAAGGCGAGCTGCCGGAAGACTTGCCGGAGATCGAAGTGGCTGCGGCGGAAGACCTGCCAATTGCTGCGGTGCTGAACCGGGCTGGTCTGGTCAAGAACTCGGCACAGGCGCGAGACTTGCTGAATAGCGGCGCGGTGAAAGTTGATGGTGCAGTGGTCGACAAGGACTTCATGTTTGTCCTTGGTGCTACCCATGTGTGCCAGGCGGGCAAGAAGTCGTTTGGCCGGGTTACCCTCAAGGCTGAGTGATTGCCTGGATGGTGTAGCTATATAGAAGCGGGGAGGCCGGTAGGTCTCCCCGCTTTGTTTTTGGGGTTTGGTGGTTGCTGTTGTAGGGGGAGGGGGCTGTTTTGAGAGGGTGTTGGCGGTGAGATGTGTCCGCCACAACCCTTGCAGTGCCTGTGAGATCGAGCGCCGCGCGGGCGGCGCTCGGTCTCACAGGCGCTGAAACTGTCGTGGCGAACACTTGGCAGCCCCGATACGGTCTTTCCCCCTTATATTTCAATTTCTTGAAATTAAAGGTTGACGCCCTCTCGAATCCCCTTATAATGCGCCCCACTTCCAGCGACATCGGAACGAAAAACTCTTTGAGATTCAATGAGTTAAGTAGTTAAGGCAAAAGCTGAAAGGGCTACGATCGAATGATCGAAAGCGGTTGAGATGATGGTTGACAGCGCTTCTGAGTGCTGTATGATTCGCCTCCCGCTACGAGAGATCGCAGCGAGCCAAGTGTTTGAAGCTAAACGAGTTTCTCGCAAAAAACTTCAAAATAAACGCTTGACAGGCTCTGAGGAAAGCGTAGAATGCGCGCCTCGGTTGAGACGAAAAGCTCTTAACCAAACGCTCTTTAACAAATCGAATCAAGCAATTCGTGTGGGTGCTTGTGAGTACGGACTGATAGTCAAAAAGATTATCAGCATCACAAGTGGCCATGCGAGAAATCACATAGTCATTTGAGATTGCTGAGCCAAGTTTAGGGTTTCTTAAAAACCCAAGCAGTATTGAACTGAAGAGTTTGATCATGGCTCAGATTGAACGCTGGCGGCAGGCCTAACACATGCAAGTCGAGCGGATGACGGGAGCTTGCTCCTTGATTCAGCGGCGGACGGGTGAGTAATGCCTAGGAATCTGCCTGGTAGTGGGGGACAACGTTTCGAAAGGAACGCTAATACCGCATACGTCCTACGGGAGAAAGCAGGGGACCTTCGGGCCTTGCGCTATCAGATGAGCCTAGGTCGGATTAGCTAGTTGGTGGGGTAATGGCTCACCAAGGCGACGATCCGTAACTGGTCTGAGAGGATGATCAGTCACACTGGAACTGAGACACGGTCCAGACTCCTACGGGAGGCAGCAGTGGGGAATATTGGACAATGGGCGAAAGCCTGATCCAGCCATGCCGCGTGTGTGAAGAAGGTCTTCGGATTGTAAAGCACTTTAAGTTGGGAGGAAGGGCAGTAAGCTAATACCTTGCTGTTTTGACGTTACCGACAGAATAAGCACCGGCTAACTCTGTGCCAGCAGCCGCGGTAATACAGAGGGTGCAAGCGTTAATCGGAATTACTGGGCGTAAAGCGCGCGTAGGTGGTTTGTTAAGTTGGATGTGAAAGCCCCGGGCTCAACCTGGGAACTGCATCCAAAACTGGCAAGCTAGAGTACAGTAGAGGGTGGTGGAATTTCCTGTGTAGCGGTGAAATGCGTAGATATAGGAAGGAACACCAGTGGCGAAGGCGACCACCTGGACTGATACTGACACTGAGGTGCGAAAGCGTGGGGAGCAAACAGGATTAGATACCCTGGTAGTCCACGCCGTAAACGATGTCAACTAGCCGTTGGAATCCTTGAGATTTTAGTGGCGCAGCTAACGCATTAAGTTGACCGCCTGGGGAGTACGGCCGCAAGGTTAAAACTCAAATGAATTGACGGGGGCCCGCACAAGCGGTGGAGCATGTGGTTTAATTCGAAGCAACGCGAAGAACCTTACCAGGCCTTGACATGCAGAGAACTTTCCAGAGATGGATTGGTGCCTTCGGGAACTCTGACACAGGTGCTGCATGGCTGTCGTCAGCTCGTGTCGTGAGATGTTGGGTTAAGTCCCGTAACGAGCGCAACCCTTGTCCTTAGTTACCAGCACGTTATGGTGGGCACTCTAAGGAGACTGCCGGTGACAAACCGGAGGAAGGTGGGGATGACGTCAAGTCATCATGGCCCTTACGGCCTGGGCTACACACGTGCTACAATGGTCGGTACAGAGGGTTGCCAAGCCGCGAGGTGGAGCTAATCTCACAAAACCGATCGTAGTCCGGATCGCAGTCTGCAACTCGACTGCGTGAAGTCGGAATCGCTAGTAATCGCGAATCAGAATGTCGCGGTGAATACGTTCCCGGGCCTTGTACACACCGCCCGTCACACCATGGGAGTGGGTTGCACCAGAAGTAGCTAGTCTAACCTTCGGGGGGACGGTTACCACGGTGTGATTCATGACTGGGGTGAAGTCGTAACAAGGTAGCCGTAGGGGAACCTGCGGCTGGATCACCTCCTTAATCGACGACATCAGCCTGCTGATGAGCTCCCACACGAATTGCTTGATTCATTGTCGAAGACGTTTTTCCTGGTCAGAACCTGGAAATGAGCATTCGTATCGAATGTTGATTTCTGGCTTTTGTCAGATCGTTCTTTAAAAATTCGGATATGTGATAGATATAGACTGAACACCAGTTTCACTGCTGGTGGATCAGGCTAAGGTAAAATTTGTGAGTTCTGCTCGAAAGAGCAACGTACGAATTTTCGGCGAATGTCGTCTTCACAGTATAACCAGATTGCTTGGGGTTATATGGTCAAGTGAAGAAGCGCATACGGTGGATGCCTTGGCAGTCAGAGGCGATGAAAGACGTGGTAGCCTGCGATAAGCTTTGGGGAGTCGGCAAACAGACTGTGATCCAGAGATCTCTGAATGGGGGAACCCAGCCAGCATAAGCTGGTTATCTTGTACTGAATACATAGGTGCAAGAGGCGAACCAGGGGAACTGAAACATCTAAGTACCCTGAGGAAAAGAAATCAACCGAGATTCCCTTAGTAGTGGCGAGCGAACGGGGACCAGCCCTTAAGTTGATTTGAGATTAGTGGAACGCTCTGGAAAGTGCGGCCATAGTGGGTGATAGCCCCGTACACGAAAATCTCTTGTCAATGAAATCGAGTAGGACGGAGCACGAGAAACTTTGTCTGAATATGGGGGGACCATCCTCCAAGGCTAAATACTACTGACTGACCGATAGTGAACCAGTACCGTGAGGGAAAGGCGAAAAGAACCCCGGAGAGGGGAGTGAAATAGAACCTGAAACCGTATGCGTACAAGCAGTGGGAGCCTACTTTGTCAGGTGACTGCGTACCTTTTGTATAATGGGTCAGCGACTTATATTCAGTGGCGAGCTTAACCGAATAGGGGAGGCGTAGCGAAAGCGAGTCTTAATAGGGCGTTTAGTCGCTGGGTATAGATCCGAAACCGGGCGATCTATCCATGGGCAGGTTGAAGGTTAGGTAACACTGACTGGAGGACCGAACCGACTACCGTTGAAAAGTTAGCGGATGACCTGTGGATCGGAGTGAAAGGCTAATCAAGCTCGGAGATAGCTGGTTCTCCTCGAAAGCTATTTAGGTAGCGCCTCATGTATCACTGTAGGGGGTAGAGCACTGTTTCGGCTAGGGGGTCATCCCGACTTACCAAACCGATGCAAACTCCGAATACCTACAAGTGCCGAGCATGGGAGACACACGGCGGGTGCTAACGTCCGTCGTGAAAAGGGAAACAACCCAGACCGTCAGCTAAGGTCCCAAAGTCATGGTTAAGTGGGAAACGATGTGGGAAGGCTTAGACAGCTAGGAGGTTGGCTTAGAAGCAGCCACCCTTTAAAGAAAGCGTAATAGCTCACTAGTCGAGTCGGCCTGCGCGGAAGATGTAACGGGGCTCAAACCATGCACCGAAGCTACGGGTATCATCTTATGATGATGCGGTAGAGGAGCGTTCTGTAAGCCTGTGAAGGTGAGTTGAGAAGCTTGCTGGAGGTATCAGAAGTGCGAATGCTGACATGAGTAACGACAATGCGAGTGAAAAACTCGCACGCCGAAAGACCAAGGTTTCCTGCGCAACGTTAATCGACGCAGGGTTAGTCGGTCCCTAAGGCGAGGCTGAAAAGCGTAGTCGATGGAAAACAGGTTAATATTCCTGTACTTCCAGTTATTGCGATGGAGGGACGGAGAAGGTTAGGCCAGCCTGGCGTTGGTTGTCCAGGTTTAAGGTGGTAGGCTGAAATCTTAGGCAAATCCGGGATTTCAAGGCCGAGAGCTGATGACGAGTTGCCTTCAGGCGACGAAGTGGTTGATACCATGCTTCCAAGAAAAGCTCCTAAGCTTCAGATAACTGGGAACCGTACCCCAAACCGACACAGGTGGTTAGGTAGAGAATACCAAGGCGCTTGAGAGAACTCGGGTGAAGGAACTAGGCAAAATGGCACCGTAACTTCGGGAGAAGGTGCGCCGGCGAGGGTGAAGGACTTGCTCCGTAAGCCCATGCCGGTCGAAGATACCAGGCCGCTGCGACTGTTTATTAAAAACACAGCACTCTGCAAACACGAAAGTGGACGTATAGGGTGTGACGCCTGCCCGGTGCCGGAAGGTTAATTGATGGGGTTAGCGCAAGCGAAGCTCTTGATCGAAGCCCCGGTAAACGGCGGCCGTAACTATAACGGTCCTAAGGTAGCGAAATTCCTTGTCGGGTAAGTTCCGACCTGCACGAATGGCGTAACGATGGCGGCGCTGTCTCCACCCGAGACTCAGTGAAATTGAAATCGCTGTGAAGATGCAGTGTATCCGCGGCTAGACGGAAAGACCCCGTGAACCTTTACTATAGCTTTGCACTGGACTTTGAATTTGCTTGTGTAGGATAGGTGGGAGGCTTTGAAGTGGGGACGCCAGTTCTCATGGAGCCATCCTTGAAATACCACCCTGGCAACTTTGAGGTTCTAACTCAGGTCCGTCATCCGGATCGAGGACAGTGTATGGTGGGTAGTTTGACTGGGGCGGTCTCCTCCCAAAGAGTAACGGAGGAGTACGAAGGTGCGCTCAGACCGGTCGGAAATCGGTCGTAGAGTATAAAGGCAAAAGCGCGCTTGACTGCGAGACAAACACGTCGAGCAGGTACGAAAGTAGGTCTTAGTGATCCGGTGGTTCTGTATGGAAGGGCCATCGCTCAACGGATAAAAGGTACTCCGGGGATAACAGGCTGATACCGCCCAAGAGTTCATATCGACGGCGGTGTTTGGCACCTCGATGTCGGCTCATCACATCCTGGGGCTGAAGCCGGTCCCAAGGGTATGGCTGTTCGCCATTTAAAGTGGTACGCGAGCTGGGTTTAGAACGTCGTGAGACAGTTCGGTCCCTATCTGCCGTGGACGTTTGAGATTTGAGAGGGGCTGCTCCTAGTACGAGAGGACCGGAGTGGACGAACCTCTGGTGTTCCGGTTGTCACGCCAGTGGCATTGCCGGGTAGCTATGTTCGGAAGAGATAACCGCTGAAAGCATCTAAGCGGGAAACTTGCCTCAAGATGAGATCTCACTGGGATCTTGAATCCCCTAAAGGGCCGTCGAAGACTACGACGTTGATAGGTTGGGTGTGTAAGCGCTGTGAGGCGTTGAGCTAACCAATACTAATTGCCCGTGAGGCTTGACCATATAACACCCAAGCAATTTGCTGACGCAGATTGCGGTGGTGAAGACGAAAGACCCGAAAATTCGTAAGACCACAAATATCACATATCCGAATTCGCTGGGCTGTCCATCTGGACATTCTGGCAACAGAATTTCTTGACGACCATAGAGCATTGGAACCACCTGATCCCATCCCGAACTCAGTAGTGAAACGATGCATCGCCGATGGTAGTGTGGGGTTTCCCCATGTGAGAGTAGGTCATCGTCAAGATTCATTTCGCAAAACCCCTATCTGCGCATGCAGGTAGGGGTTTTGTCTTTGTGGGCTTAAAAAGCCTGGCCTTGCCAATGCTCCTCCCTGTGATTGCGATACGCGGCCTCTCCTGCAGGCCCTTTTCCTATGCAAGCCAACAGCCCATGGCTATCATGCCTGCCTTATTCCAAGTCGAGACTGGCATGCTGAAGTTGTTGAATCTCCTCAAGGACGGTCGGTTCCATTCCGGAGAAGCTCTGGGGGCAGCCCTAGGGGTGAGTCGCAGCGCAGTTTGGAAACAGCTGCAGCATCTGGAAAGTGAGCTGAACCTCACCATTCACAAAGTTCGTGGGCGCGGTTACCAGCTGGCCGCGCCACTGGCGTTGCTTGAGGCGCAGGCAATCGCCGGATTCGCCGTGGGCGAACAGTGGCCGGTCTTCATCCACGAAACCATCGATTCGACCAATGCCGAAGGCTTGCGCCTTGCCAGTGAAGGGCAGGCGGCTCCATTCCTGGTTCTGGCTGAGCGCCAGAGCGCCGGACGCGGTCGGCGCGGCCGGCAGTGGGTCAGCCCATTTGCTGAAAATCTCTATTACAGCCTGGTGCTGCGCGTTGATGGAGGCATGCGTCAGCTCGAGGGGTTGAGCTTGGTAGTGGGGTTGGCGGTAATGCGCACCTTACAGGCGTTCGGTGTAAAGGATGTCGGGCTCAAATGGCCTAACGATGTGTTGGTACGTGGGCAGAAGATCACCGGGATCCTCCTGGAGTTGGTGGGCGATCCTGCAGATGTCTGTCATGTGGTGCTAGGCATTGGTATCAATGTAAACATGCAGGTAAACGAACAGGTCGATCAGCAGTGGACTTCTATGCGGCGTGAGGTTGGTGCAGCCATAGATCGCAATCACTTGGTCGCGCTGCTCAGTCAGCAGCTACAGCACGAATTGGCGCGCCATCGCCGCTACGGCTTTGCCGCATTCCAGGAGGAGTGGGAGCAGGCGCACTTGTGGCAGGGGCGCAATGTATCGCTGGTTGCTGGTAGTACACGTATTGATGGCGTGGTTCTTGGCGTCGACGGGCAGGGTGGTTTGCGCCTTGAGGTGGACGGGATGGAAAAGAGCTTCAGTGGTGGTGAGCTCAGTTTGAGGTTGCGTGATGATTCTTGAGCTCGATTGCGGTAACAGCTTCATCAAGTGGCGGGTGATCCATGTCGCCGATGCTGTGATTGAAGGTGGTGGGATCGTCGATTCCGATCAGGCGCTGGTGGCGGAAGTGGCTGCGCTCGCTTCAGTGCGTCTCACGGGTTGCCGTATTGTCAGTGTGCGCAGCGAAGAAGAGACCGATGCGCTTTGCGCGTTGATTGCTCAGGCATTTGCCGTGCAGGCGAAGGTTGCCCACCCTGTCCGTGAAATGGCAGGTGTGCGCAATGGCTATGACGACTATCAGCGCCTGGGTATGGATCGTTGGCTGGCGGCGTTGGGGGCATTTCACCTGGCCAAGGGTGCGTGCCTGGTGATTGACCTGGGTACCGCGGCAAAAGCGGACTTCGTTTCTGCAGATGGCGAGCATCTTGGGGGCTACATCTGCCCGGGTATGCCATTGATGCGTAGCCAGCTGCGCACTCACACCCGTCGTATCCGCTATGACGACGCCTCCGCGGAGCGCGCATTGAGCAGCTTGTCACCAGGTCGCTCGACTGTCGAAGCGGTAGAGCGCGGTTGCGTATTGATGCTCCAGGGCTTTGCCTACACCCAGCTTGAGCAGGCTCGTGTGCTATGGGGTGAGGAGTTCACCGTGTTCCTCACTGGCGGTGATGCGCCACTGGTGAGGGCGGCCCTACCACAGGCGCGTGTCGTGCCTGACCTGGTTTTCGTTGGCCTGGCAATGGCCTGCCCATTGGATTGAGGTGCCTATGCGCTGGTTGTTTCTGCTGTTACTGGTGCTCAACGTCTTTTATTACGTATGGCATCAGCAGGAAGCCCCGCTGAAGGTCAAGGAAGTCGCCCCATTGTCACTGTACAAGGGGAATCAGCAAGAAATCCGTCTGTTGCGTGAAACAGGTGTGTCGGCACCGCCCAAGCGTCGTGATGAATGCCTGGTGGTCGGTGGCGTGAAGGGGCAGGAGCAGTTGGATGCGCTGCGTCAACGCCTGCTGAGTCTGGATATTGCCACCTTGCCGGTGTCAGGACAGCTGCCTGGGGCGGATGGTCGCTGGCTCAAGGTTGCCCCCGAAAGCGAGCGTTTGCTGGACCAAACGGTGCTCTTGGCTCTTTCCAATGATTTCAAAGACTTAAAACATAAAATTATTTTCTGCCAGGGTATTGCAACTGACGAATAGCTTGATAGAATGGCGCCCGCTTCACAGGGAACACCACTCAGGTGGTAGAACTGGAAGCGGTGTCAAAGCAGCTAAGTTTCAGATTTGATTGAAAAAATTTGAAAAAACGCTTGACACTAGGACGGCAGACAAATAGAATGCCGGCCACATCTGGAGGGATTCCCGAGCGGTCAAAGGGGACGGACTGTAAATCCGTTGCGAGAGCTTCGAAGGTTCGAATCCTTCTCCCTCCACCAGTTTTAGCGAGAGCCGCAAGCTCCGCGGGTATAGTTTAGTGGTAGAACCTCAGCCTTCCAAGCTGATGATGCGGGTTCGATTCCCGCTACCCGCTCCAAGTTTGCAGGATTTTGCACAAAGTGTTTCGCTCTTGTAGCTCAGTTGGTAGAGCACACCCTTGGTAAGGGTGAGGTCAGCGGTTCAAGTCCGCTCAAGAGCTCCATATAAACAAGGCAGATATGAAAATATCTGCCTTTGTTTTATCAGCGCAAGACTATTTCTTCTGCGGAGGATTGTATCGATGGCTAAGGAAAAGTTTGATCGTTCCCTTCCCCACGTTAACGTCGGCACTATCGGCCACGTTGACCACGGTAAGACCACTCTGACCGCAGCTCTGACTCGCGTTTGCTCCGAAGTTTTCGGTTCGGCAATCGTTGAGTTCGACAAGATCGACTCGGCTCCGGAAGAAAAAGCGCGCGGTATCACCATCAACACCGCTCACGTCGAGTACAACTCGACCATTCGTCACTATGCTCACGTTGACTGCCCAGGTCACGCTGACTACGTGAAGAACATGATCACCGGTGCTGCCCAGATGGACGGCGCGATCCTGGTTTGCTCGGCCGCCGATGGTCCGATGCCGCAAACCCGTGAGCACATCCTGCTGTCCCGTCAGGTAGGCGTTCCGTACATCGTGGTCTTCCTGAACAAGGCTGACCTGGTAGACGACGCTGAGCTGCTGGAGCTGGTCGAGATGGAAGTTCGCGACCTGCTGTCCACCTACGACTTCCCAGGCGACGACACTCCGATCATCATCGGTTCCGCTCGTATGGCCCTGGAAGGCAAAGACGACAACGAGATGGGCACTACCGCTGTCAAGAAGCTGGTAGAGACTCTGGATAGCTACATTCCTGAGCCTGTTCGTGCCATCGACCAGCCGTTCCTGATGCCGATCGAAGACGTATTCTCGATCTCGGGTCGTGGTACCGTTGTTACCGGTCGTATCGAGCGTGGTATCGTCCGCGTTCAGGATCCGCTGGAAATCGTTGGTCTGCGTGACACCACCACCACCACCTGCACCGGTGTTGAGATGTTCCGCAAGCTGCTGGACGAAGGTCGTGCTGGCGAGAACTGCGGCGTTCTGCTGCGTGGTACCAAGCGTGACGACGTTGAGCGTGGTCAGGTTCTGGTCAAGCCAGGTTCGGTCAAGCCGCACACCAAGTTCACCGCAGAAGTCTACGTCCTGTCGAAGGAAGAAGGCGGCCGTCACACTCCGTTCTTCAAAGGCTACCGTCCACAGTTCTACTTCCGTACCACTGACGTGACCGGTAACTGCGAACTGCCGGAAGGCGTTGAAATGGTAATGCCAGGTGACAACATTCAGATGACTGTTACCCTGATCAAGACCATCGCAATGGAAGACGGTCTGCGCTTCGCTATCCGTGAAGGCGGTCGTACCGTCGGCGCCGGCGTCGTAGCAAAAATTATTGAATAAGTAGTTGATTTACTTGATCAGGCCGGTATAATGGCCGACCTGATACAGCGTTACAGGTCAGTAGCTCAATTGGCAGAGCGACGGTCTCCAAAACCGTAGGTTGGGGGTTCGATTCCCTCCTGACCTGCCATTTCACCTCGGTGTGATGGCTTTCTTCTTACAGGATCCTCCTCGATGACCCCCAAAACTGAAGCCCAAGAATCGCGTTTTGATCTGTTCAAGTGGCTGGCTGTAGTGGCTTTGGTGGTTGTTGGTGTTGTGGGTAATCAATATTACTCCGGCTCTCCAATCCTGTATCGCGTTCTTGTTCTTCTCGTCCTTGCTGCTGTCGCGGGCTTTGTAGCTCTGCAGACTGCGAAGGGCAAGTCGTTCTTTGCGTTGGCGAAGGAAGCTCGTACCGAGATTCGTAAAGTCGTGTGGCCGACCCGCCAGGAAACCACCCAGACCACGCTGATTGTCGTGGCTGTCGTGCTGGTTATGGCACTGCTGCTGTGGGGGCTCGACTCCCTGCTCGGCTGGGCGGTCTCCTTGATCGTTGGCTAAAGGTGTCCCGTGGCTAAGCGTTGGTATGTTGTGCATGCTTACTCGGGTTACGAGAAGCATGTAATGCGCTCCCTCATCGAGCGCGTCAAGCTGGCTGGCATGGAAGACGGTTTCGGCGAGATCTTGGTCCCGACCGAAGAAGTTGTCGAAATGCGCAACGGCCAGAAGCGCAAGAGTGAGCGTAAATTCTTCCCTGGCTATGTACTGGTCCAGATGGAGATGAATGAAGGGACTTGGCACTTGGTCAAGGACACCCCTCGCGTGATGGGCTTTATTGGCGGTACTGCTGACAAGCCTGCGCCGATTACCGATAAAGAAGCTGAGGCCATCCTGCGTCGCGTTGCCGACGGTAGCGATAAGCCGAAGCCCAAGACGCTGTTCGAGCCAGGTGAAGTGGTTCGAGTCATTGATGGTCCGTTCGCTGACTTCAATGGTAGTGTCGAAGAAGTTAACTACGAAAAGAGTCGCCTGCAGGTTGCGGTGCTCATTTTCGGTCGCTCTACTCCGGTGGAGCTCGAGTTCAGCCAGGTCGAAAAGGTCTAGGCGGACGAAGCATCCCATACCCCGCAGCCCTGTGTGCTGCGGGGTTTTGTCGTCACTGGGATAAAACGCAAGTCATCCGGGGAGCCATCAGGCGTTCGTACCCGATTTTGGAGTAGCTCATGGCTAAGAAGATTCAGGCTTACATCAAGCTGCAAGTTAAGGCCGGCCAGGCCAACCCAAGCCCGCCCGTTGGTCCAGCTCTGGGTCAACATGGTGTGAACATCATGGAATTCTGCAAGGCCTTCAACGCCCGTACCCAGGGTCAAGAAGCCGGCCTGCCGACTCCAGTGATCATCACTGTCTACAGCGACCGTAGCTTCACCTTCGAGACCAAGAGCACCCCTGCCTCGGTTCTGCTGAAGAAAGCTGCTGGCCTGACCAGTGGTTCGGCTCGCCCGAACACCGTTAAAGTCGGTACCGTTACCCGTGCTCAGCTGGAAGACATCGCGAAAGCCAAACAGGCTGACCTGACTGCCGCTGACCTGGACGCTGCTGTACGCACCATCGCTGGCTCTGCCCGCAGCATGGGCCTGAACGTGGAGGGTGTGTAATGGCTAAGCTGACCAAACGCCAAAAGGCAATCGCCGAGAAAATCGAAGCAGGCAAGGCCTACAACTTCGAAGAAGCGGCAACTCTGCTGGCCTCGCTGCCTGCTGCCAAGTTCGTCGAGTCCTACGACATCGCCGTTAACCTCGGTGTTGACCCGCGTAAATCCGACCAGGTCGTACGTAGCGCTACCGTGCTGCCACACGGCACTGGCAAGACCGTTCGCGTTGCTGTCTTCACCCAGGGTCCAGCTGCTGAAGCTGCTCTGGCTGCCGGCGCTGATCGCGTAGGTATGGACGATCTGGCTGCCGAAATGAAAGGCGGCGACCTGAACTATGACGTCGTTATCGCATCGCCTGATGCCATGCGCGTTGTAGGTCAGCTGGGTCAGGTTCTGGGTCCTCGCGGCCTGATGCCTAACCCGAAAGTTGGTACCGTGACCCCAGACGTAGCCACTGCCGTGAAAAACGCCAAGGCTGGTCAGGTTCGCTACCGTACCGACAAAAACGGTATCATCCACACCTCCGTTGGCAAGATCGGCTTTGAAGCTGACAAGCTGAAGGAAAACGTTGAAGCCCTGATCGCTGACCTGAAGCGTATCAAGCCAGCTTCCTCGAAAGGTATCTACGTTAAGCGCGTTACCCTGAGCACCACCATGGGCCCAGGTCTGGTCATCGATCAGAGCTCGCTGAACGTGTAAGAACATGGCGGCGCGACCAGTCGCGCCGCCAGCAAAAATTGGGGTCCCTGCCTGGCGGGGGCTATCCAAGACCGTAGGCGGCGCAAGCCTTAAAACATCAGCCCACGCAGATGGTGCTCCCGATTCGTTACCGAATCAGACACCAAAACGACATCCGGCCTCGGCCAGATGAAACGGTAAAAACCAGGAGTAAACCCGTGGCAATTAAACTCGAAGACAAGAAGGCCATCGTCGCTGAAGTCAACGAGGCTGCCAAAGTCGCTCTGTCCGCTGTCGTGGCTGATGCCCGTGGTGTGACTGTAAGCGCAATGACCGGACTCCGTAAAGAGGCCCGCGAAGCTGGCGTATACGTACGTGTAGTGCGTAATACCCTGCTCAAGCGCGCTGTTGAAGGCACCGAATTCTCGATCCTCAACGACGCGTTCAAAGGCCCGACCCTGATTGCTTTCTCCAACGAACACCCGGGCGCTGCTGCTCGTCTGTTCAAAGAGTTCGCCAAGGGTCAGGACAAGTTCGAGATCAAGGCAGCTGCGTTTGACGGCAATTTCATTGCAGCGAACCAGATCGACGTGTTGGCTACCCTGCCGACCCGCGACGAAGCTATTGCACGACTGATGAGCGTTATTCAAGGCGCCACCAGCAAGCTGGCTCGTACTCTGGCAGCCATTCGCGACCAGAAAGAAGCTACCGCCGCCTAAGGCGCGCGAATTCTTTCAAAATCATACGTTTAATTTGATGGCTGCGTAGGCTGTCACCCCAATACAGGATTTAAGTCATGTCTCTGACTAACGAACAAATCATCGAAGCAATCGGCCAGAAAACCGTTCTGGAAGTTGTTGAGCTGATCAAAGCAATGGAAGAAACCTTCGGCGTTACCGCTGCTGTTGCCGCTGCTGGCCCAGCTGCTGCTGCTGCCGTTGTTGAAGAGCAGACCGAGTTCAACGTTGTTCTGGTTGAAGCCGGCGACAAGAAAGTGAACGTGATCAAGGCCGTTCGCGAACTGACCGGTCTGGGCCTGAAAGAAGCCAAAGAGAAAGTCGATGGCGCTCCTCAGGTTGTAGCTGAAGGCGTTTCGAAAGAAGCTGCTGAAGACGCTAAGAAGAAGCTGGAAGAAGCAGGCGCTAAAGTCGAGCTGAAGTAATCTCGACCTTGCGATGCCAGCCTGAGCGTTGAGCGAAAGGCTGATGGCTGGTGGCTTATGCCACCGGCCTTTTTCCGTTATTGGTGGCCGGTCAGGCCGGTCCCGATAACGAGCTGCAAGACACCCATGTGGGTGGCGCAAACCAAGGGGTTTGCACGATTTTCTGGCTGCTCCCGCCGGGAGAAGCCAAACAAGCAGGTGACCAAGCTGGGGAACGCTGATGGCTTACTCATACACTGAGAAAAAACGTATCCGCAAGGACTTTAGCAAGTTGCCGGACGTCATGGATGTGCCTTACCTCCTGGCCATCCAGCTGGATTCGTATCGCGAATTCCTGCAAGCGGGAGCATCCAAGGATCACTTCCGCGACGTCGGCCTGCACGCGGCCTTCAAATCGGTATTCCCGATCATCAGCTACTCCGGCAATGCTGCCCTGGAGTACGTAGGCTATCGCCTGGGCGAACCCGCCTTCGATGTGAAGGAATGTGTCCTGCGTGGCGTGACCTTCGCGGTCCCACTGCGGGTCAAGGTGCGCCTGATCATCTTCGACAAGGAATCGTCGAACAAAGCGATCAAGGACATCAAAGAGCAAGAAGTCTACATGGGTGAAATCCCCCTGATGACTGAGAACGGTACCTTCGTTATCAACGGTACCGAGCGTGTGATCGTTTCCCAGCTGCACCGTTCGCCTGGTGTGTTCTTCGACCACGACCGTGGCAAGACCCACAGCTCGGGCAAGCTGCTGTACTCCGCTCGCATCATCCCTTACCGCGGTTCCTGGCTGGACTTCGAGTTCGACCCGAAGGACTGCGTGTTCGTGCGTATCGACCGTCGCCGCAAACTGCCGGCCTCGGTGCTGCTACGCGCCCTGGGTTACAGCACTGAAGAAGTGCTGAACACCTTCTACACCACCAACGTGTTCCACATTTCCGGCGAAAAACTCAGCCTGGAACTGGTACCGCAGCGTCTGCGTGGTGAAGTTGCAGTCATGGACATCCATGACGAAACCGGCAAAGTCATCGTCGAGCAAGGCCGCCGTATTACCGCGCGCCACATCAACCAGCTCGAGAAGGCCGGCGTCAAGCAACTGGACGTTCCAATGGAATACGTCCTGGGCCGCACTACCGCCAAGGCTATCGTGCATCCGGCTACCGGCGAAATTCTCGCCGAATGCAACACCGAGATGACTACCGAGCTGCTGATCAAGGTCGCCAAGGCGCAGGTTGTTCGTATCGAGACCCTGTACACCAACGACATCGATTGCGGTCCGTTCATCTCTGACACTCTGAAGATCGATACCACCAGCAACCAACTGGAAGCGCTGGTCGAGATCTACCGCATGATGCGTCCAGGCGAGCCGCCAACCAAGGACGCAGCCGAGACCCTGTTCAACAACCTGTTCTTCAGTGCCGAGCGTTACGATCTGTCCGCCGTAGGCCGCATGAAGTTCAACCGTCGTATCGGTCGTACCGAGATCGAGGGTTCGGGCGTGCTGAGCAAGGAAGACATCGTCGAGGTTCTGAAGACCCTGGTCGATATCCGTAACGGCAAAGGCATCGTCGACGACATCGACCACCTGGGTAACCGTCGCGTACGTTGCGTCGGCGAGATGGCCGAGAACCAGTTCCGCGTTGGCCTGGTGCGTGTCGAGCGCGCGGTCAAGGAACGCCTGTCGATGGCGGAAAGCGAAGGCCTGATGCCGCAAGACCTGATCAACGCCAAGCCGGTAGCGGCAGCGGTGAAAGAGTTCTTCGGTTCCAGCCAGCTGTCCCAGTTCATGGACCAGAACAACCCTCTCTCGGAGATTACCCACAAGCGCCGCGTCTCCGCACTCGGCCCTGGCGGTCTGACCCGTGAGCGTGCCGGCTTCGAAGTCCGTGACGTACACCCGACCCACTATGGCCGTGTGTGCCCGATCGAGACCCCTGAAGGTCCGAACATCGGTCTGATCAACTCCCTGGCGGCCTACGCCCGCACCAACCAGTACGGCTTCCTGGAAAGCCCGTACCGCGTGGTGAAGGAAGGCGTTGTCAGCGACGACATCGTGTTCCTGTCGGCAATCGAAGAGGCAGATCACGTTATCGCACAGGCTTCGGCCGCGATGAACGACAAGAAGCAACTGATCGATGAGCTGGTAGCAGTTCGTCACCTGAACGAATTCACCGTCAAGGCGCCGGAAGACGTCACCCTGATGGATGTTTCGCCGAAGCAGGTTGTTTCCGTTGCAGCGTCGCTGATTCCGTTCCTCGAGCACGACGACGCCAACCGTGCGTTGATGGGTTCGAACATGCAGCGTCAGGCTGTACCGACCCTGCGTGCCGACAAGCCGCTGGTAGGTACCGGCATGGAGCGCAACGTTGCCCGTGACTCCGGTGTCTGCGTGGTTGCTCGCCGCGGTGGTGTGATCGACTCGGTCGACGCCAGCCGTATCGTTGTTCGCGTTGCCGACGACGAAGTGGAAACCGGCGAAGCGGGTGTGGATATCTACAACCTGACCAAGTACACCCGTTCGAACCAGAACACCTGCATCAACCAGCGTCCGCTGGTGAGCAAGGGTGACAAGGTTCAGCGTGGTGACATCATGGCCGACGGCCCGTCCACCGACATGGGTGAGCTGGCTCTGGGTCAGAACATGCGCATCGCGTTCATGGCGTGGAACGGCTTCAACTTCGAAGACTCCATCTGCCTGTCCGAGCGTGTTGTTCAGGAAGATCGCTTCACCACCATCCACATTCAGGAACTGACCTGTGTGGCGCGTGACACCAAGCTCGGCCCAGAGGAAATCACTGCGGACATCCCGAACGTGGGTGAAGCCGCACTGAACAAGCTGGACGAAGCCGGTATCGTTTACGTAGGTGCTGAAGTTGGCGCTGGCGACATCCTGGTTGGCAAGGTCACGCCAAAAGGCGAAACCCAGCTGACTCCGGAAGAAAAACTGCTGCGCGCAATCTTCGGTGAGAAGGCCAGCGACGTTAAGGACACCTCCCTGCGTGTGCCAACCGGCACCAAGGGTACTGTCATCGACGTACAGGTCTTCACCCGTGATGGCGTGGAGCGCGATAGCCGCGCGCTGGCCATCGAGAAGATGCAGCTCGACGAGATCCGCAAAGACCTCAACGAAGAGTTCCGCATTGTTGAAGGTGCAACCTTCGAGCGTCTGCGTTCTGCTCTGAACGGCCAGGTGGTTGATGGTGGTGCAGGCCTGAAGAAAGGCACCGTGATCACTGACGAGGTGCTGGACGGTCTGGAGCATGGCCAGTGGTTCAAACTGCGCATGGCTGAAGATGCACTGAACGAGCAGCTGGAAAAGGCTCAGCAGTACATCGTCGACCGTCGCCGTCTGCTGGACGACAAGTTCGAAGACAAGAAGCGCAAGCTGCAGCAGGGCGATGACCTGGCACCGGGCGTACTGAAGATCGTCAAGGTTTACCTGGCAATCCGCCGCCGCATCCAGCCGGGTGACAAGATGGCCGGTCGTCACGGTAACAAGGGTGTCGTCTCGGTCATCATGCCGGTTGAAGACATGCCGCACGATGCCAACGGTACTCCGGTTGACGTCGTACTGAACCCGCTGGGTGTACCTTCGCGTATGAACGTTGGTCAGATCCTTGAAACCCACCTGGGCCTCGCGGCCAAGGGTCTGGGCGAGAAGATCGACCGCATGCTCGAAGAGCAGCGTAAAGCCGCTGAGCTGCGCGTGTTCCTGACCGAGGTCTACAACGAGATCGGCGGTCGTCAGGAAAATCTCGACGAATTCACCGACGAAGAGATCCTGGCCCTGGCTAACAACCTGAAGAAAGGCGTGCCGATGGCTACCCCGGTCTTCGATGGTGCCAAGGAGCGCGAGATCAAGGCCATGCTGAAACTGGCCGACCTGCCAGAGAGCGGCCAGATGGTGCTGTTCGACGGCCGTACCGGCAACAAGTTCGAGCGTCCTGTGACCGTTGGTTACATGTACATGCTCAAGCTGAACCACTTGGTGGACGACAAGATGCACGCGCGTTCCACTGGTTCCTACAGCCTGGTTACCCAGCAGCCGCTGGGTGGTAAGGCGCAGTTCGGTGGTCAGCGTTTCGGGGAGATGGAAGTGTGGGCGCTGGAAGCATACGGCGCGGCATACACCCTGCAAGAAATGCTCACAGTGAAGTCGGACGACGTGAACGGCCGTACCAAGATGTACAAGAACATCGTGGATGGCGATCACCGTATGGAGCCGGGCATGCCCGAGTCCTTCAACGTGTTGATCAAAGAGATCCGTTCGCTCGGTATCGATATCGATCTGGAAACCGAATAACACGTGACGCGAAGGGGAGTGGGGCAGGTAATGCCCGCTCCCTGCTCCGCCAGGAGGAAAGGCCTTGAAAGACCTACTGAATTTGCTGAAAAACCAGGGTCAAGTCGAAGAGTTCGACGCCATCCGCATCGGTCTGGCGTCGCCTGAAATGATCCGTTCGTGGTCGTTCGGTGAAGTTAAGAAGCCGGAAACCATCAACTACCGTACGTTCAAGCCTGAGCGTGACGGCCTGTTCTGCGCCAAGATCTTTGGCCCAGTCAAGGACTACGAGTGCCTGTGCGGCAAGTACAAGCGCCTCAAGCACCGCGGCGTAATCTGCGAGAAGTGCGGCGTTGAAGTTGCCCTGGCGAAGGTTCGTCGTGAGCGCATGGCGCACATCGAACTGGCCTCGCCGGTTGCCCACATCTGGTTCCTGAAGTCGCTGCCGTCCCGTATCGGCCTGCTGATGGACATGACCCTGCGTGATATCGAGCGCGTGCTCTACTTCGAGAGCTATGTCGTTATCGACCCGGGCATGACTACCCTGGAAAAGGGCCAGCTGCTGAACGACGAGCAGTACTTCGAAGCGCTGGAAGAGTTCGGTGACGACTTCGATGCCCGTATGGGTGCCGAGGCTGTCCGCGAGCTGCTGCACGCTATCGACCTGGAGCACGAGATCGGCCGCCTGCGCGAAGAAATTCCGCAGACCAACTCGGAAACCAAGATCAAGAAGCTTTCCAAGCGTCTGAAGCTGATGGAAGCTTTCCAGGGCTCGGGCAACCTGCCTGAGTGGATGGTCCTGACCGTCCTGCCAGTGCTGCCGCCGGACCTGCGTCCGCTGGTTCCGCTGGATGGTGGCCGTTTCGCGACTTCCGACCTGAACGACCTGTATCGTCGGGTGATCAACCGTAACAACCGTCTGAAGCGCCTGCTGGATCTGTCGGCGCCGGACATCATCGTGCGCAACGAAAAGCGCATGCTGCAGGAAGCGGTTGACGCTCTGCTGGACAACGGCCGTCGTGGTCGCGCCATCACTGGCTCGAACAAGCGTCCGCTGAAGTCCCTGGCCGACATGATCAAAGGTAAGCAAGGTCGCTTCCGTCAGAACTTGCTCGGTAAGCGTGTTGACTACTCCGGCCGTTCGGTAATTACCGTAGGTCCGACCCTGCGTCTGCACCAGTGCGGTCTGCCGAAGAAGATGGCCCTCGAGCTGTTCAAGCCGTTCATTTTCGGCAAGCTGGAAATGCGTGGTCTGGCGACCACCATCAAGGCTGCCAAGAAGATGGTCGAGCGCGAGCTGCCAGAGGTTTGGGACGTTCTCGCTGAAGTGATTCGCGAACACCCCGTACTGCTCAACCGTGCACCGACCCTTCACCGTCTGGGTATCCAGGCGTTTGAACCCGTACTGATCGAAGGTAAGGCTATTCAGCTGCACCCGCTGGTCTGTGCTGCGTACAACGCCGACTTCGACGGTGACCAGATGGCCGTTCACGTGCCGCTGACCCTGGAAGCCCAGCTCGAAGCGCGTGCGCTGATGATGTCGACCAACAACATCCTGTCGCCAGCCAACGGTGAGCCAATCATCGTTCCGTCGCAGGACGTTGTACTGGGTCTGTACTACATGACCCGGGAAGCCATCAATGCCAAGGGCGAAGGTCGCGTGTTCGCCGACCTGCAGGAAGTCGACCGCGTATTCCGCGCCGGCGAAGCCGCCCTGCACGCGAAAATCAAGGTTCGTATCAACGAAACCGTGAAAGAGCGTGATGGCTCGGTGGTCAAGAACACCCGCATCGTCGACACCACCGTCGGCCGTGCGCTGCTGTTCCAGGTTGTGCCGGCAGGTCTGCCGTATGACGTGGTCAACCAGCCGATGAAGAAAAAGGCGATCTCCAAGCTGATCAACCAGTGCTACCGCGTGGTTGGTCTGAAAGAGACCGTTATCTTCGCCGACCAACTGATGTACACCGGTTTCGCATACTCGACCATTTCCGGCGTTTCCATCGGTGTTAACGACTTCGTTATCCCGGACGAGAAAGCCCGCATCATCGGTAACGCTACCGACGAAGTGAAGGAAATCGAGAGCCAGTACGCCTCCGGCCTGGTAACCCAGGGCGAGAAGTACAACAAGGTCATCGACTTGTGGTCGAAGGCGAACGACGAAGTGTCCAAGGCGATGATGGCCAACCTCTCGAAAGAGAAGGTCATCGACCGCGAAGGCAAGGAAGTCGAGCAAGAGTCCTTCAACTCGATGTACATGATGGCTGACTCGGGTGCGCGGGGTTCCGCAGCCCAGATCCGTCAGCTGGCCGGTATGCGTGGTCTGATGGCCAAGCCGGACGGCTCCATCATCGAGACGCCGATCACCGCGAACTTCCGTGAAGGTCTGAGCGTACTTCAGTACTTCATCTCGACTCACGGTGCTCGTAAGGGTCTGGCGGATACCGCACTGAAAACCGCTAACTCCGGTTACCTGACTCGTCGTCTGGTGGACGTTGCCCAGGATCTGGTAGTGACCGAGATCGACTGCGGCACCGATCAGGGCCTGGTGATGACGCCACACATCGAAGGCGGCGACGTTGTAGAGCCACTGGGTGAGCGTGTATTGGGTCGTGTCATCGCCCGTGACGTGTTCAAGCCAGGCACCGAGGACGTTATCGTTCCGGCCGGTACCTTGGTCGACGAGCAGTGGGTCGAGTTCATCGAGCTGAACAGCATCGACGAAGTGATCGTGCGTTCGCCGATCAACTGCGAAACCCGCTACGGCATTTGCGCCAAGTGCTACGGTCGTGATCTGGCTCGTGGTCACCAGGTGAACATCGGTGAGGCTGTCGGCGTTATCGCTGCCCAGTCGATCGGTGAGCCGGGTACCCAGCTGACCATGCGTACGTTCCACATCGGTGGTGCTGCAAGCCGTACCTCGGCTGCCGACAGCGTCCAGGTTAAGAATGGCGGTATGGTGCGTCTGCACAACCTGAAGCAGGTTGAGCGTGCCGACGGTAACCTGGTTGCCGTATCGCGTTCGGGTGAGTTGGCGATTGCTGACGAGTTCGGTCGTGAGCGTGAGCGCTACAAGCTGCCTTACGGTGCGGTGATTTCGGTCAAGGAAGGTGAAAAGGTCGAAGCTGGCGCCATCGTCGCCAAGTGGGACCCGCACACCCACCCGATCGTTACCGAGCTGAAAGGTACCGTGACCTTCGTGGGCATGGAAGAAAACATCACCATCAAGCGTCAGACCGACGAACTGACCGGCTTGACCAACATTGAAGTACTGGACGTCAAGGATCGCCCTGCCGCAGGCAAGGAAATCCGTCCAGCAATCAAGATGGTCGATGCTGCAGGCAAGGACCTGTACCTGCCAGGTACTGATGTACCTGCCCAGTACTTCCTGCCGGCCAACGCCCTTGTCGGTGTGGCTGACGGTGCTCAGATCGGTGTTGGTGACGTTATCGCGCGTATCCCGCAAGAGACGTCGAAGACCCGTGACATTACCGGTGGTCTGCCACGCGTTGCCGACCTGTTCGAAGCGCGTCGTCCGAAAGAAGCCTCGATTCTGGCTGAAGTCAGCGGCACCATCGCATTCGGTAAAGAGACCAAGGGCAAGCGTCGCCTGGTGATCACTCCGACCGACGGTAGCGAACCTTACGAAGAGCTGATTCCGAAGTGGCGCCACCTGAACGTCTTCGAAGGTGAACAGGTAAACCGCGGCGAAGTTATCTCCGACGGCCCGAGCGATCCGCATGACATCCTGCGTCTGCTGGGTGTGAGTGCGCTGGCGAAGTACATCGTCAACGAGATCCAGGACGTTTACCGTCTGCAAGGCGTGAAGATCAACGACAAGCACATCGAGACCATTCTGCGTCAGATGCTGCGCAAGGTTGAGATCTCCGAGTCGGGCGATTCCAGCTTCATCAAGGGCGACCAGATGGAACTGACCCAGGTGCTGGTAGAGAACGAGCGTCTCGCTAGCGAGGACAAGTTCATCTCCAAGTTCACCCGAGTGCTGCTGGGTATCACCAAGGCCTCGCTGTCCACCGAGTCGTTCATCTCCGCGGCTTCCTTCCAGGAAACAACCCGCGTACTGACCGAAGCGGCGGTAACCGGCAAGCGCGACTACCTGCGCGGTCTGAAAGAGAACGTGGTCGTGGGTCGTCTGATCCCGGCCGGTACTGGTCTGGCCTACCACAGCGAGCGCAAGCGTCGCCGTGATGCCGACAAACCGCTGCGTGTAAGCGCCAGTGAAGTGGAAGCTGCACTGACCGAAGCGCTGAATTCCAGCGGTAATTAAGTACAGGGCAAGGCCCCGGCAAGCCTCGGGCGATCATCGGCGACATGAAATGTTGCCGATGATCGGGCGGGGAGGGCCGGGGCCTCGTCTTGACTGGGTGCAAGATCCTCTTTAGACTTTTGTACCCTTAAATTTGGTGAGGCTCCGTCTCGCCAATTTTTGGCTTTCTTGCAAGACAATAGAGTCGCAAGACAATCAGTGGAGCTAGTAGATGGCAACTATCAACCAGCTGGTACGTCAGCCGCGTAAGCGTTCGGTCGAGAAGTCCGACGTTCCTGCGCTGCAGAACTGCCCGCAGCGTCGTGGCGTGTGCACCCGTGTGTACACCACCACGCCGAAAAAACCTAACTCGGCACTGCGTAAAGTATGCCGTGTGCGTCTGACCAACGGTTTCGAGGTTTCCTCGTACATCGGTGGTGAAGGCCACAACCTGCAAGAGCACAGCGTCGTCCTGATTCGTGGCGGCCGTGTAAAAGACTTGCCAGGTGTTCGTTACCACACCGTTCGCGGCTCTCTGGATACTTCGGGCGTTAAAGGCCGTAACCAGGGTCGTTCGAAGTACGGTACCAAGCGTCCGAAGTAATCGGTCGTTTGCAGACATCCATTTTTTTGAGTCGATAAGAGTAAGGTCGGGCGTGGGTCGAATGACCTGGTCCCGGGCTAACCTGAAGACCGTTTGAGGGCTTATCATGCCAAGACGTCGTGTAGCAGCAAAACGTGAGATCCTTGACGATCCGAAGTACGGATCCCAGATTCTCGCGAAGTTCATGAACCACGTGATGGAAAGCGGCAAGAAGGCCGTAGCCGAGCGCATCGTTTACGGTGCCCTGGATACCGTCAAAGCACGCAAGAACAGCGACCCCCTGGAAATCTTCGAGAAAGCTCTCGACGCCATCGCTCCGCTGGTCGAAGTAAAGTCCCGTCGTGTCGGCGGTGCCACTTACCAGGTCCCGGTTGAAGTTCGTCCATCCCGTCGTAACGCTCTGGCAATGCGCTGGCTCGTAGACTACGCCCGCAAGCGCGGCGAGAAGTCGATGGCTCTGCGTCTGGCCGGCGAACTGCTGGATGCTGCCGAAGGCAAGGGTGCTGCAGTCAAGAAGCGTGAAGACGTTCACCGTATGGCTGAAGCCAACAAAGCGTTCTCGCACTACCGCTTCTAATTCAAGCATCAATCTTTTTGCGAGGGCTTTATGGCTCGTACTACAGCAATTAACCGCTACCGTAACATTGGTATCTGTGCCCACGTTGACGCGGGCAAGACCACCACTACCGAGCGGATCCTGTTCTACACAGGTCTGAGCCACAAAATGGGCGAGGTGCATGACGGCGCCGCGACCACCGACTGGATGGTGCAGGAGCAGGAGCGGGGTATCACCATTACCTCCGCTGCCGTTACCACCTTCTGGAAAGGTTCCCGTGGTCAGTATGACAACTACCGCGTAAACGTTATCGATACCCCTGGCCACGTTGACTTCACCATTGAAGTAGAGCGTTCGCTGCGTGTACTCGACGGCGCGGTCGTTGTGTTCTGTGGCACCTCCGGCGTTGAGCCGCAGTCCGAAACCGTATGGCGTCAGGCCAACAAGTACGGCGTTCCGCGTGTTGTCTACGTGAACAAGATGGACCGTGCTGGTGCAAACTTCCTGCGCGTCGTAGGTCAGATCAAGAACCGTCTGGGTCACACTCCGGTTCCTGTTCAGCTGGCCATCGGTTCGGAAGATAACTTCCAGGGTCAGGTTGACCTGATCAAGATGAAGGCTATCTACTGGAACGACGACGACAAGGGTACTACCTACCGCGAGGAAGAAATTCCTGCGGATATGGTCGAGCTGGCTAACGAATGGCGCAACAACATGGTTGAAGCCGCCGCCGAAGCCACCGAAGAGCTGATGAACAAGTACCTTGAAGAAGGTGAGCTGTCCGTCGAAGAGATCAAGGCAGGCCTGCGCGCGCGCACCCTGGCCAGCGAGATCGTTCCGGCTGTCTGCGGTTCGTCGTTCAAGAACAAGGGTGTTCCCCTGGTTCTCGACGCCGTTATCGACTTCCTGCCAGCTCCGACCGAGATCCCTGCGATCAAGGGTATCCACCCTGACCTGATCGACGTGCCTAAGGACGAAGTCAAGCCAGAGCAGTTCGACGAGCGTCATGCTGACGACGACGAGCCGTTCTCGGCCCTGGCCTTCAAGATTGCCACCGACCCGTTCGTTGGTACTCTGACCTTCGTTCGCGTTTACTCGGGCTTCCTGACCTCCGGTGACTCCGTCATCAACTCGGTCAAAGGCAAGAAAGAGCGCGTTGGTCGTATGGTCCAGATGCACGCCAACCAGCGTGAAGAGATCAAAGAAGTACGTGCAGGCGACATCGCTGCTCTGATCGGCATGAAGGACGTCACTACTGGTGATACCCTGTGCAACGCCGACAAGCCGATCATCCTTGAGCGTATGGACTTCCCTGAGCCTGTGATTTCGCTCTCTGTAGAGCCGAAAACCAAGCAGGACCAGGAGAAGATGGGTATCGCACTGGGCAAGCTGGCTCAGGAAGACCCATCGTTCCGCGTCAAGACCGATGAAGAAACCGGTCAGACCATCATCTCCGGTATGGGTGAGCTGCACCTGGACATCCTCGTTGACCGCATGAAGCGCGAATTCAACGTCGAAGCCAACATCGGCAAGCCGCAGGTTTCGTACCGCGAGAAGATCACCAAATCCAACGTCGAGATCGAAGGCAAGTTCGTTCGTCAGTCGGGTGGTCGTGGTCAGTTCGGTCACTGCTGGGTTCGCTTCTCCGAGCCGGACGTGGACGACAAGGGCAACATCACAGAAGGTCTGGTGTTCTCCAACGAAGTCGTTGGTGGTGTGATTCCTAAGGAATACATCCCTGCGATCCAGAAGGGTATCGAAGAGCAGATGAAAAACGGCGTTGTTGCCGGTTATCCTCTGATCGGCCTGAAGGCCGCGGTATTCGACGGTTCGTACCACGACGTCGACTCCAACGAAATGGCGTTCAAGATCGCTGCTTCGATGGCGACCAAGCAACTGGCCCAGAAGGGCGGTGGCGTGGTTCTCGAGCCGATCATGAAAGTCGAAGTTGTAACCCCGGAAGACTACCTGGGTGACGTGATGGGTGACCTGAACCGTCGTCGTGGTCTGGTCCAGGGTATGGATGAGTCGGTCTCTGGCCGTGTCGTCCGTGCTGAAGTACCGCTCGGAGAGATGTTCGGTTACGCAACCGACGTTCGTTCCATGTCTCAGGGTCGCGCAAGCTACTCCATGGAATTCTCCAAATACGCCGAAGCTCCGTCGAACATCGTCGAAGCACTCGTTAAAAAACAAGGCTAATCCCCTTTAGGCAAGAGGTTCACTGTCGTGGCTAAAGAAAAATTTGATCGTTCCCTTCCCCACGTTAACGTCGGCACCATCGGCCACGTTGACCACGGTAAGACCACTCTGACCGCAGCTCTGACTCGCGTCTGCTCCGAAGTTTTCGGTTCGGCAGTCGTTGAGTTCGACAAGATCGACTCGGCTCCGGAAGAAAAAGCGCGCGGTATCACCATCAACACCGCTCACGTCGAGTACAACTCGAACATTCGTCACTACGCTCACGTTGACTGCCCAGGTCACGCTGACTACGTGAAGAACATGATCACCGGTGCTGCCCAGATGGACGGCGCGATCCTGGTTTGCTCGGCCGCCGATGGTCCGATGCCACAAACCCGTGAGCACATCCTGCTGTCCCGTCAGGTAGGCGTTCCGTACATCGTGGTCTTCCTGAACAAGGCTGACCTGGTAGACGACGCTGAGCTGCTGGAACTGGTCGAGATGGAAGTTCGCGACCTGCTGTCCACCTACGACTTCCCAGGCGACGACACTCCGATCATCATCGGTTCCGCTCGTATGGCCCTGGAAGGCAAAGACGACAACGAAATGGGCACTACCGCTGTCAAGAAGCTGGTAGAAACTCTGGATGCCTACATCCCTGAGCCAGTTCGTGCCATCGACCAGCCGTTCCTGATGCCGATCGAAGACGTATTCTCGATCTCGGGTCGTGGTACCGTTGTTACCGGTCGTATCGAGCGTGGTATCGTCCGCGTTCAGGATCCGCTGGAAATCGTTGGTCTGCGTGACACCACCACCACCACCTGCACCGGTGTTGAGATGTTCCGCAAGCTGCTGGACGAAGGTCGTGCTGGCGAGAACTGCGGCGTTCTGCTGCGTGGTACCAAGCGTGACGACGTTGAGCGTGGCCAGGTTCTGGTCAAGCCGGGTTCGGTCAAGCCGCACACCAAGTTCACCGCAGAAGTCTACGTCCTGTCGAAGGAAGAAGGCGGCCGTCACACTCCGTTCTTCAAAGGCTACCGTCCACAGTTCTACTTCCGTACCACTGACGTGACCGGTAACTGCGAACTGCCGGAAGGCGTTGAAATGGTAATGCCAGGTGACAACATTCAGATGACTGTTACCCTGATCAAGACCATCGCAATGGAAGACGGTCTGCGCTTCGCTATCCGTGAAGGCGGTCGTACCGTCGGCGCCGGCGTTGTGGCCAAAATCATCGAGTAATCACTCGACCGATTGAAAAAACCCCCGCTCAGCGGGGGTTTTTTTTATTGGGTTGACACTAATTGGGGGCGTCTATAGAATCACGCCTCCTTTTAGCGGGCGTAGTGCGTCCGTTGGGAACAGCCTGGAGTCTGAAATCCAATGCAAAATCAGCAAATCCGTATCAGGTTGAAGGCTTTCGACCATCGCCTGATCGACCAATCCACCCAGGAAATCGTGGAAACCGCGAAACGTACTGGTGCACAAGTGCGTGGTCCAATTCCACTGCCTACCCGCAAAGAGCGTTTCACCGTTCTGGTCTCCCCGCACGTCAACAAAGACGCGCGTGACCAGTACGAGATTCGCACTCATAAGCGTGTTCTGGACATCGTCCAGCCAACGGATAAAACCGTTGACGCGCTGATGAAGCTTGATCTGGCGGCAGGTGTGGAAGTACAGATCAGCCTCGGCTAAGACTTCGGTCTAGTCGTGTAACGCTCTGAAATGGGCGGCCATAGCGGGTGAAAGCCCCGTACACTCATGAGGTTTACAACATGACTATTGGTGTAATCGGTCGCAAGTGCGGTATGACCCGCATTTTCACCGAAGAAGGTGTCTCCATTCCGGTCACGGTCATTGAGATCGAGCCGAATCGCGTCACCCAGTTCAAAACTGAAGAAACCGATGGCTACCGTGCAGTGCAAGTCACTGTCGGCGAGCGTCGTGCTTCGCGTGTGACTGCCGCTCAGGCAGGCCACTTCGCCAAGGCCAACGTTGCCGCTGGTCGCGGTGTTTGGGAGTTCCGTCTTGAAGAAGGCGATTTCCAGGCTGGCGATCTGATCAAAGCTGAACTCTTCACTGCAGGCCAGCTGGTAGACGTTACTGGTCAGTCCAAAGGTAAAGGCTTCGCCGGTACCATCAAGCGCTGGAACTTCCGTGGTCAGGACAACACCCACGGTAACTCCGTGTCGCACCGTGTTCCTGGTTCCATCGGCCAGTGCCAGACTCCTGGTCGTGTGTTCAAGGGCAAGAAAATGTCCGGTCACATGGGCGCCGAGCGCGTGACTGTTCAGTCCCTGGAAGTAGTTCGCGTAGACGCTGAACGCAACCTGCTGCTGATCAAGGGTGCCGTACCTGGCGCTACTGGCGGCGACGTGGTTGTACGTCCAGCTGTCAAGGCTCGCGGTTAAGGGGAAACTGACATGCAACTTAATGTAAATGACGCTCAGGCGATCGAAGTTTCCGAACTGACTTTCGGTGGCGAATTCAACGAGACGCTGGTTCACCAAGCAGTCGTGGCCTACATGGCCGGCGGCCGTCAGGGCACCAAGCAGCAGAAGACCCGTTCCGACGTGGCTGGTGGCGGTAAGCGCCCATGGCGTCAGAAGGGTACTGGCCGTGCTCGTGCTGGTACCACTCGTGGTCCGATCTGGCGTGGCGGTGGTGTAACCTTCGCAGCTCGCCCTCAAGATCACTCGCAAAAGCTCAACAAGAAGATGTATCGCGCAGCTCTGCGCTCCATCCTCGCTGAGCTGGTGCGTAGCGACCGTCTGGTCGTGGTTCAGGACTTCGCTGTTGAAGCACCGAAAACCAAAGATCTGCTGAACAAGCTGAACGGCATGGGTCTGAGCGATGTACTGATCGTTTCCGACGCTGTTGATCAGAACCTGTACCTGGCTGCTCGTAACCTGCCGCACGTCGACGTACGTGACGTACAAGGTTCCGACCCGGTCAGTCTGATCGCATACGAGAAAGTGTTGATCACTGTCTCGGCCGTGAAGAAATTCGAGGAGCTGCTGGGATGAACCAGGAACGCGTATTCAAAGTCCTCCTTGGCCCGCACGTTTCCGAGAAGGCTACCGTTCTGGCTGAGAAAAAAGGCCAGTTCGTATTCAAGGTTGCTACTGATGCAACCAAGCTGGAAATCAAGAAAGCTGTCGAAGGCCTGTTCAACGTAAAAGTTGAAAACGTGTCGACTGTTAACGTTCTGGGTAAAACCAAGCGTACCGCACGTGGTCTGGGCAAGCGTAATGACTGGAAGAAGGCGATCGTCTCCCTTCAGCCAGGCCAAGATCTCGATTTCAGCAGCAGTGCTGAGTAAGGAAGGGGTGCATCATGGCAATCGTTAAATGCAAACCGACTTCCCCTGGCCGCCGTTTCGTGGTCAAGGTGGTCAACAAGGAGCTGCACAAAGGCGCTCCTCACGCACCGCTGATCGAGAAAAAATCGAAGTCTGGTGGTCGTAACAACAATGGCCGCATTACCACTCGTCACGTTGGTGGTGGTCACAAGCAGCATTACCGTCTGGTCGACTTCCGTCGCAACGACAAAGATGGCATTCCAGCCACTGTCGAGCGTATCGAATACGATCCAAACCGTACTGCTCACATCGCCCTGCTGTGCTACGCAGACGGTGAGCGTCGCTACATCATCGCGCCTAAAGGCGTGAGCGCTGGCGACCAGCTGATCGCAGGTGCCCTGGCCCCAATCAAGGCCGGTAACTCCCTGCAGCTGCGCAACATTCCAGTAGGTAGCACCATTCACGGCATCGAACTGAAGCCGGGTAAAGGTGCTCAGATCGCTCGTTCCGCTGGTGCTTCGGCTCAGCTGATCGCTCGCGAAGGTGTCTACGTGACCCTGCGTCTGCGCTCTGGTGAAATGCGTAAAGTCCTGGCTGAGTGCCGTGCGACCCTGGGCGAAGTCTCGAACTCCGAGCACAGCCTGCGTTCGCTGGGTAAAGCTGGTGCCAAACGCTGGCGCGGCGTTCGCCCAACCGTTCGTGGTGTTGCCATGAACCCGGTTGACCACCCACACGGTGGTGGTGAAGGTCGTACCTCCGGTGGTCGTCATCCGGTATCGCCATGGGGCTTCCCAACCAAGGGTGCTAAAACCCGTGGTAATAAGCGTACCGACAACATGATCGTCCGTCGTCGCAAGTAACTAGAGGGATACGACAGTGCCACGTTCTCTGAAAAAAGGTCCTTTTATCGATCTTCACCTGTTGAAGAAGGTCGAAGTGGCGGTGGAGAAGAACGATCGCAAGCCAGTTAAAACCTGGTCGCGCCGTTCGATGATCCTGCCACAAATGGTCGGTCTGACCATCGCGGTTCACAACGGTCGCCAGCATGTTCCAGTTCTCGTGAACGAAGACATGGTCGGCCACAAACTGGGCGAGTTCGCCGGTACCCGCACCTATCGCGGGCACGTGGCTGACAAGAAAGCCAAGCGTTAAGGGGTAAGGAAATGGAAGTAGCCGCTAAGTTGTCGGGCGCTCGCATCTCCGCCCAGAAAGCCCGCTTGGTCGCCGACCAGATCCGCGGGAAGAAGGTGGGCGAAGCGCTCAACCTGTTGGCCTTCAGCAGCAAAAAAGCCGCTGAAATCATGAAGAAAGTCCTCGAGTCGGCCGTAGCCAACGCCGAACACAACGAAGGCGCAGACGTTGATGACCTGAAGGTCTCCACCGTCTTCGTCAACGAAGGGCGTTCGCTGAAGCGCATCATGCCACGTGCCAAAGGCCGTGCTGATCGCATCGTCAAGCGGTCTTGCCATATCACTGTCAAGGTTGCGGACAAGTAACGGAGTCGATCAGATGGGTCAGAAAGTACATCCCACTGGCATTCGCCTGGGAATCGTCAAGGAGCACACCTCCGTCTGGTACGCAGACGGTGCTACTTACGCAGATTACCTGTTGAAGGATCTGAAAACGCGTGAGTACCTCCAAGACAAACTAAAAAGCGCGTCCGTAAGCCGTATCGATATTCATCGTCCGGCTCAAACTGCACGCATCACCATCCACACCGCTCGTCCCGGTATCGTTATCGGTAAGAAAGGTGAAGATGTCGAGAAGCTGCGTCAGGACCTGACCAAGCAGATGGGTGTGCCTGTGCACATCAACATCGAAGAGATCCGCAAGCCGGAACTCGACGCTATGCTGGTTGCGCAGAGCGTAGCTCAGCAGCTGGAACGCCGTGTAATGTTCCGTCGCGCCATGAAGCGCGCGGTACAGAACGCCATGCGTATTGGTGCCAAGGGCATCAAGATCCAGGTGAGCGGTCGTCTCGGCGGTGCTGAGATTGCTCGTACCGAGTGGTATCGCGAAGGTCGTGTGCCTCTGCACACCCTGCGTGCCGATATCGACTACAACACCTACGAAGCTCACACCACTTACGGTGTGATCGGTGTGAAGGTTTGGATCTTCAAAGGCGAAGTTATTGGTGGTCGCCAAGAAGAACTGAAACCACAAGCACCAGCGCCTCGTAAAAAAGCTGCTAAGTAAGGGGTACGCCAAATGTTGCAACCAAAGCGTACAAAATTCCGCAAGCAGATGACTGGCCACAACCGTGGTCTGGCACTGCGCGGTAGCAAAGTCAGCTTCGGCGAATTCGCCCTGAAAGCTGTTGCTCGCGGTCGCCTCACCGCTCGCCAGATCGAGTCCGCACGTCGTGCGCTGACCCGTCACGTTAAGCGTGGCGGTAAGATCTGGATCCGTGTGTTCCCGGACAAGCCGATCTCCAAAAAACCTCTTGAGGTTCGTATGGGTAAAGGTAAGGGCTCCGTGGAATACTGGGTTGCCCAGATTCAGCCAGGCAAAGTCCTGTACGAGATCGAGGGTGTTTCTGAAGAGCTGGCGCGCGAAGCTTTCGCCCTGGCTGCTGCAAAGCTGCCTCTCGCCACCTCCTTTGTTAAGCGGACGGTGATGTGATGAAAGCGAATGAACTTCGTGAAAAATCGGCACAGCAACTGAACGAGCAACTGCTCGGCTTGCTGCGCGACCAGTTCAATCTGCGTATGCAGAAAGCAACTGGCCAGTTGGGGCAGTCGCACCTGCTCTCGCAAGTTAAGCGTGACATCGCTCGCGTGAAAACTGTGCTCAACCAGCAGGCAGGTAAGTGATCATGGCTGAAGCTGAAAAAACCGTCCGTACGCTGACTGGCCGTGTCGTCAGCGACAAAATGGACAAGACCATCACCGTTCTGATCGAGCGTCGCGTAAAGCACCCGATTTACGGTAAATACGTTAAGCGTTCGACTAAGCTGCACGCGCACGACGAAGCCAACCAGTGCAAGATCGGCGACAAGGTTTCCATCCGTGAAACCCGTCCGCTGGCCAAGACCAAGTCCTGGGCACTGGTTGAAGTCCTCGAACGCGCTGTTGAAGTCTAAGGGCTAAGGGTCGGAGAAATTTTATGATTCAGACTCAATCCATGCTCGATGTGGCCGATAACAGCGGCGCTCGTCGCGTCATGTGCATCAAGGTACTCGGCGGTTCGCACCGCCGTTACGCCGGTATCGGTGACATCATCAAAGTAACCGTCAAGGAAGCAATTCCGCGCGGTAAGGTCAAAAAAGGCCAAGTGATGACCGCTGTCGTCGTACGTACCCGTCACGGTGTTCGTCGCGCTGACGGTTCCATCATTCGTTTCGACGGCAACGCTGCTGTTCTGCTGAACAACAAGCAAGAGCCGATCGGCACTCGCATCTTCGGGCCAGTGACCCGTGAACTTCGTACTGAGAAGTTCATGAAGATCGTCTCGCTCGCCCCTGAAGTGCTGTAAGGAGATCCGACATGCAAAAGATTCGTCGTGACGACGAGATCATCGTGATCGCCGGCAAAGACAAAGGTAAGCGCGGTAAGGTGCTGAAGGTTCTGGCTGATGACCGTCTGGTTATCGGTGGCGTGAACCTGGTCAAGCGTCATACCAAGCCTAACCCGATGGCGGGCGTACAGGGCGGTATCGTCGAGAAAGAAGCGCCTCTGCACGCTTCCAACGTTGCCATCTTCAACGGTGAAACCAACAAGGCTGACCGCGTTGGTTTCAAAGTAGAAGACGGTAAAAAAATTCGTGTCTTCAAGTCGACCCAAAAAGCGGTTGATGCTTGAACACTGCTAGGTAGAAGACCATGGCACGACTGAAAGAGATTTACCGGAACGAAATCGCTCCTAAGCTTAAGGAAGAACTTAAGCTGTCGAACGTGATGGAAGTTCCGCGCGTTACCAAGATCACCCTGAACATGGGTCTGGGCGAAGCGATCGGCGACAAGAAAGTCATCGAGCACGCTGTTGCCGACCTGGAAAAGATCACCGGTCAAAAGCCGGTTGTGACTTTCGCTCGCAAATCCATCGCTGGCTTCAAAGTCCGCGAAGGCTGGCCGATCGGCGTCAAGGTGACCCTGCGTAGCGACAAGATGTACGAATTCCTGGACCGCCTGCTGGCGATCTCCCTGCCTCGGGTTCGCGACTTCCGCGGCCTGAATGCCAAGTCCTTCGATGGTCGTGGCAACTACAGCATGGGCGTGAAAGAGCAGATCATCTTCCCGGAAATCGACTACGACAAGATCGATGCTCTGCGCGGTTTGGACATCACCCTGACCACCACTGCTCGTTCGGACGACGAAGGCCGCGCTCTGCTGCGTGCTTTCAAGTTCCCGTTCCGCAACTGATTGGAGTAGGAAAATGGCCAAGAAGAGCATGAAAAACCGCGAGCTGAAGCGTCAGCTCACGGTAGCAAAGTTCGCTAAGAAGCGTGCTGAGCTGAAAGCGACCATCGTCAACCTGAACGCCTCTCCAGAAGAGCGTTTCGCTGCCGTTGTCGCTCTGCAGAAGCAGCCACGCGACGCTAGCGCCTCGCGCCTGCGTAACCGTTGCCGCCTGACCGGTCGTCCTCACGGTGTATACCGTAAGTTCGGCCTGGGCCGTAACATGCTGCGTCAAGCTGCAATGCGCGGTGACGTACCAGGTCTGGTCAAGGCCTCCTGGTAATCGCTGCAGGCAAGGCACGGGTGGAAGGGGAGCAATCTTCCGACCGCCGGTGACCTTGCCAACAAACAAGCCCCTATATGGGGCTTGTTTCGTTTCTGCCTTGTGTCTAGAATGACCGGCTCACCTGAGCCTGGGTTTTTGCCCAAACCGTTCAGGTGGTTGTCATAGCCGCAAGGCTAATAATTCTTGTATCAGGAGCATCTAGCCCATGAGTATGCAGGACCCGTTAGCGGACATGCTAACTCGCATCCGTAATGCCCAGATGGCTGAAAAGTCCGTCGTAAGCATGCCTTCCTCTACCCTGAAGGTCGCGGTTGCCAAAGTTCTGAAGGACGAAGGTTACATCGCTGGCTACCAGGTAACTGGTGAGGCCAAGCCTTCCCTGTCGATCGAACTGAAGTACTTCGAAGGCCGTCCGGTCATCGAGGAACTGAAGCGCTCCAGCCGTCCAGGCCTGCGCCAGTACAAGGCCGTCACCGATCTGCCGAAAGTACGTGGCGGTCTGGGCGTGTCTATCGTCTCCACCAACAAAGGTGTGATGACTGATCGCGCTGCGCGCGCTGCCGGTGTCGGCGGCGAAGTTCTGTGCACAGTGTTCTAAGGGGGGATAGACATGTCTCGCGTCGCTAAGAACCCCGTTAAGCTGCCATCCGGTGTCGAAGTCAAATTCGCCGGTCAGCAGCTTTCGGTGAAGGGTGCCAAAGGTACTCTCGAACTGAACGTTCACTCGTCTGTTGAAGTTACCGAAGAGTCTGGTGAGCTGCGTTTCGTCGCTCGCAATGGTGACCAGCAAGCTCGTGCCATGGCCGGTACCACCCGCGCTCTGGTCAACAACATGGTCCAAGGCGTAAGCCAAGGCTTCGAGCGCAAGCTCCAGCTGGTCGGTGTTGGTTACAAGGCACAGGCTAAAGGCACCGTCCTGAACCTGGCCCTGGGCTTCTCTCACCCAGTGGACTACGAACTGCCAGCCGGTATCACCGCTGAAACACCTAGCCAGACCGACATCCTGATCAAGGGTATCGACAAGCAGCTGGTAGGTCAGGTGGCCGCTGAAATCCGCGACTTCCGTCCGCCAGAGCCTTACAAAGGTAAAGGTGTGCGTTACGCGGACGAAGTAGTCCGTCGTAAAGAAGCCAAGAAGAAGTAGGGCCTAGTAAATGACCGACAAAAAAGTTATTCGACTGCGTCGCGCTCGCAAAGCACGTCTCAAGATGCACGAACTCGAAGTCGTGCGCCTGTGCGTGTTCCGCTCCTCGCAGCACATCTACGCCCAGGTCATTTCGGCCGACGGCAGCAAGGTTCTGGCAAGCGCCTCGACCTTGGACAAAGACCTGCGTGATGGCGCCACTGGCAACATCGACGCGGCCACTAAGGTTGGCAAGCTGGTAGCTGAGCGTGCGAAAGCCGCCGGTGTATCTCAAGTTGCCTTTGACCGTTCCGGCTTCAAGTACCATGGCCGCGTCAAAGCGCTGGCTGATGCTGCTCGTGAAGGCGGGCTGGAGTTCTAAGTTATGGCAAATAACGATCAAAAGCGCGACGAAGGCTACATCGAGAAGCTGGTTCAAGTTAACCGCGTTGCCAAAACCGTAAAAGGCGGCCGTATCTTCACCTTCACCGCGCTGACCGTGGTTGGTGATGGTAAAGGTCGTGTTGGCTTCGGCCGTGGCAAGTCGCGCGAAGTACCAGCCGCGATCCAGAAAGCCATGGAAGCTGCTCGCCGCAACATGATCCAGGTTGACCTGAAGGGCACCACCCTGCAGTACGCCACCAAGGCTGCCCACGGCGCCTCGAAGGTTTACATGCAGCCTGCCTCGGAAGGTACCGGTATCATCGCCGGTGGCGCAATGCGTGCTGTCCTGGAAGTTGCTGGTGTTCAGAACGTTCTGGCCAAGTGCTACGGTTCGACCAACCCAGTGAACGTGGTTTACGCCACCTTCAAGGGTCTGAAAGCCATGCAATCTCCTGAATCCATTGCCGCCAAGCGTGGCAAGAGCGTCGAGGAGATCTTCTGATCATGGCAACCGTAAAAGTAACGCTGATCAAGAGCGTCTCGGGCCGTCTGCCTAACCACAAGCTGTGTGTTAAAGGCCTGGGTCTGCGTCGCATCGGTCACACTGTAGAAGTCCAGGATACTCCCGAGAACCGCGGGATGATCAACAAGGCTTACTACATGCTGAAGGTCGAGGGCTAATCGATGAAACTCAATGATCTGAGTCCAGCGCCGGGTTCCCGTCGCGAGAAGCATCGTCCAGGTCGTGGTATCGGTAGCGGTCTGGGTAAGACCGGCGGCCGTGGCCACAAAGGTCAGACTTCCCGTTCGGGTGGTTCGATCGCTCCTGGCTTCGAAGGCGGTCAACAGCCGCTGCACCGTCGCCTGCCGAAGTTCGGCTTCGTTTCCCTGAAAGCCATGGACCGCGCTGAAGTGCGTCTTTCCGAGCTGGCCAAAGTGGAAGGCGACGTGATCTCCGTGCAATCCCTGAAGGATGCCAACGTGATCAACCAGCACATTCAGCGTGTGAAAATCATGCTGTCTGGCGAAGTTACTCGCGCAGTCACCATCAAGGGTATCGCAGCCACCAAGGGTGCGCGTGCGGCTATCGAAGCAGCTGGCGGCAAATTCGAGGAATAAATGGCTAAGCAAGGTGCTCTCTCTTCGCTCGGTAAGGGCGGGATGTCGGAACTCTGGGCTCGTCTGCGCTTTCTGTTCATGGCGATCATCGTCTATCGGATAGGTGCGCATATCCCGGTTCCCGGCATCAATCCGGACCGTCTGGCGGATCTGTTTCGGCAGAATGAGGGGACCATTCTTAGCTTGTTCAACATGTTTTCCGGTGGCGCGCTCGAGCGCATGAGCATCTTTGCACTGGGGATCATGCCGTACATTTCGGCATCGATCATCATGCAGTTGATGACGGCGGTCAGCCCGCAACTGGAGCAGTTGAAGAAGGAAGGTGAAGCTGGCCGTCGCAAGATCAGCCAGTACACCCGCTACGGCACCGTTATCCTGGCACTGGTCCAAGCCATTGGCATGTCCATTGGCCTGGCCAACCAGGGCGTGGCGTTTTCTGTAGGCCTGGGCTTCCATGTCGTCGCTGTTTCCACTTTCGTGGCAGGCGCGATGTTCATGATGTGGCTGGGCGAGCAGATCACCGAGCGCGGTGTGGGCAACGGTATCTCGATGTTGATTTTCGCGGGTATCGTTGCCGGTCTTCCGAGAGCAATCGGGCAGTCTTTCGAGTCTGCACGCACAGGCGATATCAACATTTTCGCCCTGGTCGCCATCGGTCTGCTGGCAGTAGCGATTATCGGTTTTGTGGTGTTCATTGAGCGTGGTCAGCGTCGTATCGCCGTTCATTACGCCAAGCGTCAGCAGGGCCGTAAGGTCTTCGCTGCGCAGACTAGCCACTTGCCGCTGAAAGTGAACATGGCGGGGGTTATCCCGGCTATTTTCGCGAGCAGCATTCTGCTGTTCCCGGCTTCGCTGGGTGCCTGGTTTGGTCAGTCCGAAGGTATGGGCTGGCTGCAGGACATCTCGCAGTCGATCGCTCCTGGTCAGCCGTTGAACATTCTGCTGTTTAGTGCAGGGATCATTTTCTTCTGCTTCTTCTACACAGCGTTAATGTTCAACCCGAAAGACGTAGCGGAAAACCTGAAGAAGTCCGGTGCCTTTATTCCGGGTATCCGTCCTGGTGAGCAGTCGGCACGCTACATTGATGGCGTTCTGACCCGTTTGACCATGTTCGGTGCTCTTTACATGATGGCCGTCTGCCTTCTGCCCCAGTTCCTGGTGGTGGCAGCAAATGTGCCGTTCTACCTTGGCGGGACCTCGTTGCTGATTGTGGTAGTGGTTGTGATGGACTTCATGTCCCAAGTACAATCGCACCTCGTTTCGCACCAGTACGAATCCCTGATGAAGAAAGCCAACCTGAAAGGCTACGGTGGCAGCGGTTTGCTGCGCTGATACGCCCCTAAGGTTCGAGGAGTCGGTAATGAAAGTTCGTGCATCGGTGAAAAAGCTGTGCCGTAACTGCAAGATCATCCGTCGCGAAGGCGTCGTACGAGTGATCTGCAGCGCGGAACCGCGTCACAAACAGCGCCAAGGCTGAGTGTGATCTGCGCTTCAAACCCAGCAGCTAGTGTGCTGCTGGGTTGATTATTCGTTTCTACAGCGATATTATCTCGCGCCCTATTTCTTGGCTTCCGGGGCGTAGGTAGCTGTCAATTGGAGTCCCACTGAATGGCCCGTATTGCAGGCGTCAACATTCCAGATAACAAGCATACTGTTATCTCGCTGACCTACATCTATGGTGTCGGTCGCACAACTGCACAGAAGATTTGTGCAGACGCTGGTGTAAACCCAGCCGCTAAGATCAAGGATCTGAGCGACGAGCAAATCGAAACCCTGCGTGGCGAAGTCGCGAAGTTCACCACCGAAGGTGACCTGCGTCGTGACATCAACATGAAGATCAAGCGCTTGATGGACCTGGGTTGCTACCGCGGCCTGCGTCATCGTAAAGGTCTGCCGGTTCGCGGTCAGCGCACCAAGACCAACGCACGCACCCGTAAGGGCCCGCGTAAGCCGATCCGCAAGTAATCGCCCAGGAATATAGACATGGCAAAACCTGCTGCTCGTCCTCGTAAGAAAGTCAAAAAGACAGTGGTTGATGGCATCGCCCACATCCATGCTTCTTTCAACAACACCATCGTGACCATCACCGACCGTCAGGGCAATGCTTTGTCCTGGGCGACCTCCGGTGGTTCGGGTTTCCGTGGTTCGCGCAAATCCACCCCGTTCGCAGCTCAGATCGCTGCTGAGCGTGCTGGTCAAGCTGCGCTGGAATACGGTCTGAAGAACCTCGACGTTAACGTCAAGGGTCCAGGTCCAGGTCGTGAGTCCGCCGTTCGTGCATTGAACAGCTGCGGCTACAAGATCGCCAGCATCACCGACGTGACGCCAATCCCGCACAACGGGTGCCGTCCGCCGAAGAAGCGTCGCGTGTAATCAGGAGACAGAAGAATGGCACGTTACATTGGTCCAAAATGCAAACTGTCTCGTCGTGAAGGCACTGATCTGTTCCTGAAGAGCGGCGTTCGCGCTCTGGAATCGAAGTGCAATATCGAAGCAGCCCCAGGTATCCACGGCCAGCGCCGTGGCCGTCAGTCCGACTACGGCACCCAGCTGCGTGAGAAACAAAAAGTCCGTCGTATCTACGGTGTTCTGGAGCGTCAGTTCCGCGGTTACTACCAAGCTGCTGCCTCGAAAAAAGGCGCAACCGGTGAGAACCTGCTGCAACTGCTCGAGTGCCGTCTGGATAACGTCGTTTACCGTATGGGCTTCGGCTCGACTCGTTCCGAGTCCCGTCAGCTGGTTTCGCACAAAGCGATCAGCGTCAACGGTAAGACTGTAAACATTCCATCCTACCAAGTTCGTCCGGGTGACGTGGTCGCAGTCCGCGAGAAATCGCTGGGCCAGTTGCGCATTGTTCAAGCCCTTGAACTGTGCGCCCAGCGTGGCCGCGTTGAGTGGGTTGACGTGGATGCTGCTAAAAAGTCGGGCGTTTTCAAGAACGTTCCTGCTCGCAGCGACCTGTCTGCCGACATCAACGAAAACCTGATTGTCGAGCTCTACTCCAAGTAAGGGCTAGAAAATAGGTGCATCCATGCAGATTTCGGTAAATGAGTTCCTGACTCCCCGCCACATTGATGTGCAGGTAGTCAGTCCGACCCGCGCCAAAATTACGCTCGAGCCTCTCGAGCGTGGTTTCGGCCATACCCTGGGCAACGCGCTGCGCCGCATCCTGTTGTCCTCCATGCCTGGCTGTGCAGTAGTCGAGGCCGAGATCGATGGCGTACTCCATGAGTACTCCGCGATCGAAGGTGTTCAGGAAGACGTAATTGAAATCCTGTTGAACCTGAAAGGTCTCGCTATCAAACTGCATGGTCGTGACGAAGTTACGCTGACCTTGTCGAAAAAGGGTTCGGGGGTGGTTACCGCTGCCGATATTCAGCTGGATCACGATGTCGAGATCGTCAACCCCGATCACGTAATCGCGAACCTGGCGTCGAACGGCGCTCTGAACATGAAGCTCACTGTAGCTCGTGGTCGTGGTTACGAGCCGGCCGACTCCCGTCAAACCGACGAAGACGAAAGCCGTAGCATTGGCCGTCTGCAGTTGGACGCCTCCTTCAGCCCGGTGCGTCGTATCGCCTATGTGGTCGAGAACGCCCGTGTTGAACAGCGTACCAACCTGGACAAACTGGTCATTGATCTGGAAACCAACGGCACCCTGGATCCTGAAGAGGCTATCCGCCGCGCTGCGACCATTCTGCAACAGCAGTTGGCCGCGTTCGTCGACCTCAAAGGTGACAGCGAGCCTGTCGTAGTCGAGCAGGAAGACGAGATCGATCCGATCCTGCTGCGTCCGGTTGACGACCTGGAACTGACTGTACGTTCGGCCAACTGCCTCAAGGCGGAGAACATCTACTACATCGGCGACCTGATTCAGCGTACCGAAGTAGAGCTGTTGAAGACTCCTAACCTGGGTAAGAAGTCCCTGACTGAAATCAAGGACGTTCTGGCCTCTCGTGGTCTGTCTCTCGGCATGCGCCTCGACAACTGGCCGCCTGCAAGTCTTAAGAAAGACGACAAGGCGACCGCCTGATCGTCGTAATCACCGAACGTAGTGTTTGGTAAGGAATGAATCATGCGTCATCGTAAAAGTGGACGTCACCTGAGCCGTACCAGCTCTCACCGCAAGGCTATGTTCCAGAACATGGCAGTGTCGCTGATCGAGCACGAGCTGATCAAAACCACCCTGCCGAAAGCCAAGGAACTGCGCCGCGTTGCCGAGCCGCTGATCACCCTGGCCAAGGAAGACAGCGTTGCTAACCGTCGTCTGGCCTTCGACCGTACCCGTTCGAAGTCCGCTGTTGGCAAACTGTTCAACGACCTGGGCAAGCGTTACGCCACCCGTCAGGGCGGCTACCTGCGCATCCTGAAGTGCGGTTTCCGCGCTGGCGACAACGCGCCTATGGCGTATGTCGAGCTGGTTGATCGTCCGGTCGGCGGTGCTGTAGAAGCTGCTGAGTAAGACGTTCTGTCTGCTACAGAAAACCGGGCCTAGTGCCCGGTTTTTTGTTTATACATCTATTGTTTATTTCTATTGATGTAAGTCATGTAATGAATTTGTCCCTGTAATCTTGCTCGTCAATACTCTCTCTACAGCCGATCAGCCGGCCCTTGAAGACCGAAATGGAGAGCCCATGAGCAAGATTCTCACCACCGCTAGCGGTGCACCTGTAGCCGACAATCAGAACTCCCGCTCCGCCGGCCCGCGCGGTCCGCTGCTGCTCGACGACTTCCACCTGATCGAGAAGCTCGCCCATTTCAACCGCGAGAACATTCCTGAGCGCCGCGTCCATGCCAAAGGCTCGGGCGCCTACGGTACCTTTACCGTTACTCACGATATCACCGGCTATACCAGCGCCAAGCTGTTTGAAGAGGTCGGTAAACAAACCGAGACTTTCTTACGCTTCTCCACCGTTGGTGGCGAGCGCGGCTCTGCAGATACCGAGCGTGACCCGCGCGGCTTCGCGGTGAAGTTCTACACCGAGGAAGGCAACTGGGACATTGTCGGTAACAACACGCCAGTATTCTTCATTCGCGACCCACTGAAGTTCCCGGACTTTATCCACACCCAGAAGCGCCACCCGCAGTCCAACCTGAAGAATGCTCAGATGATGTGGGACTTCTGGTCGCACTCTCCAGAAGCGTTGCATCAGGTCACCATCCTGTTTTCCGACCGTGGCATTCCGGACGGCTACCGTCACATGCATGGCTTTGGCAGCCACACCTACAGCCTGATCAATGCAAAGGGTGAGCGCACTTGGGTCAAGTGGCACTTCAAGACCCAACAAGGCATCAAGAACCTCACCCCGGCAGACGCTGCACGCCTGGCAGGGACCGATCCGGATTACGCTCAGCGCGACCTCTTCGAGGCCATCGAGCGTGGCGACTACCCGCGCTGGACTGTCTGCATTCAGGTGATGAGCGAAGCCGAGGCTGCCAGCCGCGACGAGAACCCATTCGACGTGACCAAGACCTGGTCGCAGAAGGATTATCCACTCATCGAGGTGGGTGTGCTGGAGCTCAACCGTAACCCGCTCAACTATTTTGCGGAGGTCGAGCAGGCCGCGTTCGGGCCGAGCAATATGGTGCCCGGCGTCGGTCTTTCGCCGGACCGCATGCTGCAAGGCCGCGTATTCGCCTACGCCGACGCGCACCGCTATCGCGTGGGGACCAACCACCAGCAATTGCCAGTCAACGCGCCACGCTGCCCGGTGAACAGCTACCAGCGTGACGGCTCGATGGCCACCGGCAGTTACGGTAGTGCACCGAACTACGAGCCAAACAGCTACAGCGATGCCCCGAAACAGTCGCCACGTCATGCTGAGCCAGCATTGGCCATGAATGGTTCGGCTGATCGCTACGATCACCGTGAGGACACTGACTACTTCAGTCATGCCGGCGCGTTGTTCCGTTTGATGAGCGATGAGCAGAAAGGCCTGCTGATCAGCAACATCGCCGGTACCATGGCGGGTGTCAGCGAAGACGTGATTCAGCGTCAGCTACAGTACTTCTTCAAGGCGGATCCGGCCTATGGCGAAGGGATTGCGAAGGCTTTGGGCATCAATCTCGCCTAAGTCGAAGTGATAAGAAGAACCGCCCTCATTTGGGCGGTTTTTCAATGAATATCACTACTGTTTAACCGATTTTTTGCGTCTGATTGCGCGTTTTTCAGTGACCATAGGCAAAAGCTGGTTCACACTATGTGGCATAGACGTTTTCACATGGAGAATCAGGGCGATGCAAGGCCACCCGGATGTAATCAACTATCTCGTCACGCTGCTGAAGGGCGAACTGGCGGCACGCGACCAGTACTTCATTCATTCGCGCATGTACGAAGACTGGGGCCTGTCCAAGCTCTACGAGCGCATCAACCACGAGATGGAGGAAGAGACGCAGCACGCCGATGCCCTGATGCGTCGTATCCTCATGCTCGAAGGGACCCCTGACATGCGTGCGGATGACCTGGAGGTCGGTAGCACCGTGCCGGAAATGATCGAGGCAGACCTCAAGCTCGAATACAAGGTGCGCGGTGCGCTTTGTAAAGGCATCGAGCTATGCGAACTGCACAAGGACTACGTCAGTCGTGACATCCTGCGTGCGCAGCTGGCCGACACCGAAGAAGATCACACCTACTGGCTTGAGAAGCAGCAGGGCCTGATCAAGGCCATCGGGCTGGAAAACTACCTGCAGTCGCAGATGTAAGTTACCCACAGGCTCAAGTAAAAGCCCCTGGCACCATCGGTACCAGGGGCTTTTTCATTGCGCTGGCAACACTTAGGCCCGGTCCCGCTCCAGCAATGGTTTCAGGTAATGGCCGGTATATGACTGCTTCATCTCGCTCAGCTCTTCTGGCGTACCGCAGGCAATGATCTGCCCACCCTTGGAGCCGCCCTCAGGCCCCAGGTCAACCAGCCAGTCGGCGGTCTTGATCACATCCAGGTTATGCTCGATCACCACCACGGTATTGCCGTGGTCGCGCAGGCGATGCAACACATCCAGCAGCTGCTGGATATCGGCAAAGTGCAGACCGGTAGTAGGTTCGTCGAGGATGTACAAGGTCTTGCCGGTATCGCGCTTGGACAGTTCGCGCGACAGCTTCACCCGCTGCGCCTCACCGCCGGACAACGTGGTCGCTGATTGCCCCAGTTTGATGTACGACAGGCCCACATCCATCAACGTTTGCAGCTTGCGCGCCAGCGCCGGCACCGCATCGAAGAACTCGCGGGCATCCTCGATGGTCATTTCCAGCACCTCGTGGATGTTCTTGCCCTTGTACTTGATCTCCAGGGTTTCGCGGTTGTAGCGCTTGCTCTTGCACACGTCACACGGCACGTAGATGTCCGGCAGGAAGTGCATTTCCACCTTGATCAGGCCATCGCCCTGGCAGGCCTCGCAACGGCCACCCTTGACGTTGAACGAGAAACGCCCCGGGCCATAACCACGCGAGCGTGACTCCGGGACACCGGAGAACAGCTCGCGGATCGGCGTGAAGATGCCGGTGTAGGTGGCCGGGTTGGAGCGTGGTGTGCGGCCGATCGGGCTCTGGTCGATATCCACCACCTTGTCCAGGTGCTGCAGGCCGTCCATGCTGCTGTGCGGTGCGGCTTCCAGGCTGCTTGCGCCATTGAGGGCGGTAGCGGCCAAGGGGTAAAGGGTATTGTTGATCAGCGTCGATTTACCCGAGCCGGATACACCGGTCACGCAGGTCAGCAGGCCGATCGGTACTTCCAGGTCGACGTTCTGCAGGTTGTTGCCACGTGCGCCCTTGAGCTTGAGCTGCAGCTTCTTGTTGCGCGGCGTGCGCTTGGCCGGCACGACGATCTTCTTGCGCCCGGACAGGTACTTGCCAGTCAGCGAATCGGGATGGTCCATGACCTCCTGGGGCGAGCCCTCGGCGACAATCTGCCCACCGTGAACACCGGCGCCCGGGCCGATATCGACCACGTAGTCGGCCAGCCGAATGGCGTCCTCGTCGTGTTCCACCACGATCACCGTGTTGCCCAGGTCGCGCAAATGGTTGAGGGTGGCCAACAGGCGGTCGTTGTCGCGTTGATGAAGGCCGATGGACGGTTCATCGAGGATGTACATCACCCCCACCAGACCAGCGCCGATCTGGCTGGCGAGGCGGATACGTTGCGCTTCGCCACCGGACAGGGTGTCGGCGCTACGATCCAGGGTCAGGTAGTCGAGACCGACATTGACCAGGAACTGAAGTCGTTCGCAGATTTCCTTGAGGATTTTTGCCGCGATTTCGCCACGCCGGCCAGTAAGGGTCAGTTGACCAAAGTAGTTGCTGGCTTCACCGATCGGCAAATTGGTTACCGCCGGCAGGGTTTTCTCGCCCACCCACACATGGCGCGCCTCGCGGCGCAGGCGCGTACCCCGGCAATCCGGGCACGGTTGCGTACCAAGGAATTTGGCCAGTTCTTCACGCACGGTGGCCGATTCGGTTTCGCGGTAGCGGCGCTCAAGGTTCGGCACAATGCCTTCGAACGGGTGCGATCGCTTGACGATGTCGCCTCGGTCGTTGAGGTACTTGAAATCGACACTCTGCTTGCCGCTGCCCTGCAGGATCACTTTCTGGTGTTCGGCTGACAGCTCGCCGAAAGGCTCCTCCAGGCTGAAGCCGTAGTGCGCAGCCAACGAACCGAGCATCTGGAAGTAGTACACGTTACGCCGGTCCCAGCCGCGGATCGCGCCTTCGGCCAAGGTCAGCTCGGTGTTGACCAGGCGTTTGGTGTCGAAGAACTGCTTGACCCCCAGGCCGTCGCAAGTTGGGCAAGCGCCAGCCGGGTTGTTGAAGGAGAACAGCTTCGGTTCCAGCTCGCTGATCGCGTGGCCGCACACCGGGCAGGCGAAGCGCGCGGAGAAGATCGTCTCTTCGCCTTGTTCGTCGTCCATCGGTGCCACCAGGGCAATACCGTCGGCCAGTTTCAACGCGGTCTCGAACGATTCAGCCAGGCGCTGTTGCAGGTCGGCGCGGACTTTGAAGCGGTCCACCACCACATCGATGCTGTGCTTCTTCTGCTTGTCCAGCTTGGGCAACTCATCGAGTTCGTAGAGCTTGCCGTTGACCCTGGCCCGCACGAAGCCCTGGGCGCGAAGCTCGTCAAACACTGCCAGGTGCTCGCCCTTGCGCTCGCGCACCACTGGCGCGAGCAGCATCAGCTTGCTGCCTTCCGGGCGCTCCAGCACCAGGTCGACCATCTGGCTGATCGTTTGCGCCTCCAGCGGGATATCGTGGTCCGGGCAGCGTGGAGTACCGACGCGGGCGTACAGCAGGCGCAGATAGTCGTAGATTTCGGTGATGGTGCCGACCGTGGAGCGCGGGTTGTGCGAGGTCGACTTCTGCTCGATCGAAATCGCCGGCGACAGGCCTTCGATGGTGTCGACGTCGGGCTTTTCCATCATCGACAGGAACTGCCGGGCGTAGGCCGACAGCGATTCCACATAGCGGCGCTGGCCTTCGGCGTACAAGGTATCGAACGCCAGGGACGACTTGCCGGAACCGGACAGGCCGGTGATCACGATCAACTTGTCCCGGGGCAGGGTCAGGTCGATGTTCTTCAGGTTGTGGGTACGTGCCCCACGAATCAGGATCTTGTCCACTGCGGCCTCGCTTGGCGGGCATAAACAAGGAAGTATACGGCGCGCCAGTATGACGCGGCAAAGCGTCGCGTAGATGCCGTCAAGCTGTCGGACTGATAGAATCGCCGCCGGTTCACACGAGGTTAATCCATGCACGACACCCACAACGAGCGCATGAGTGGCGGCGAAACCCGCGCCGCTGGCGGCCTTGCCTTGGTCTTTGCCTTTCGTATGCTGGGCATGTTCATGGTCTTGCCGGTACTGGCCACCTACGGCATGGACCTGGCTGGCGCCACGCCTGCCCTGATCGGCCTGGCCATTGGTGCCTATGGCCTGACCCAGGCGATATTGCAGATCCCGTTCGGGATGATTTCCGACCGCATCGGTCGTCGGCCGGTGATTTATCTGGGGCTGGTGATCTTCGCCCTGGGCAGTGTACTGGCGGCCCAAGCCGACTCTATCTGGGGCGTGATTGCCGGGCGCATCCTGCAGGGCGCGGGGGCAATTTCTGCTGCGGTCATGGCACTGCTGTCGGACCTCACCCGCGAACAACACCGGACCAAGGCCATGGCCATGATCGGCATGAGCATCGGCCTGTCGTTTGCTGTCGCCATGGTCGTCGGTCCATTGCTGACAAGTGCCTTTGGTTTGTCAGGTTTGTTCCTGGTCACGGCTGGGCTTGCCCTGGTCGGCATGCTGTTGATCGCGTTTGTCGTGCCCAGCACCCACAGCATTTTGCAGCACCGCGAGTCGGGTGTGGCGCGCCAGGCCATCGGCCCGACCCTGCGCCATCCGGACCTTCTGCGCCTGGACGTCAGCATTTTCATCCTGCACGCCGTCCTCATGGCCAGCTTCGTTGCGCTGCCGCTGGCGTTCGTCGAGCGTGGTGGCCTGCCCAAGGAGCAGCATTGGTGGGTGTACCTGACCGCGCTGTTCATCTCATTTTTTGCAATGGTCCCGTTCATCATCTACGGCGAAAAAAAGCGCAAGATGAAACGTGTGTTGGCCGGCGCGGTCAGTGTCCTGCTGCTGACGGAGATATACTTCTGGGAGTGGGCTGACGGTTTGCGCGGACTGGTGATTGGCACCGTGGTATTCTTTACCGCATTCAACCTGCTGGAGGCTTCGCTGCCTTCTCTGGTGAGCAAGGTGTCGCCTGCCGGTGGCAAGGGGACGGCAATGGGGGTGTATTCCACCAGCCAGTTCCTCGGTGCAGCGTTAGGCGGGATTCTTGGCGGCTGGCTGTTCCAGCACGGTGGGCTGAACACGGTGTTCCTCGGTAGCGCGGTGCTGTGTGCTATCTGGCTGATCGTCGCCTTGCGCATGAACGAGCCGCCATATGTGACCAGCCTGCGCATGCCCCTGACGCCTGAGGCGGTCCGGGAAGCCGGCCTGACCGAGCGCCTGATGGCCGTGCCGGGTGTGACCGACGCTGTGGTGGTGGAAGAAGAAGCCGCCATCTATATCAAACTGGATACGAAAATTTTGGACCGTGCGACCCTCGAGCGACTGGTGAATCCAGCCTCTTCGGCGTGCGAAGCCTAGGAGAACGTTATGGCCCGTGGGGTTAACAAAGTCATTCTGGTCGGTACCTGTGGCCAGGATCCCGAAGTCCGCTACCTGCCCAACGGTAACGCCGTGACCAACCTGAGCCTGGCCACCAGCGAGCAGTGGACTGACAAGCAGTCGGGCCAGAAGGTCGAGCGTACCGAGTGGCACCGTGTGTCGCTGTTCGGCAAGGTTGCCGAAATCGCTGGCGAATACCTGCGCAAGGGTTCGCAGTGCTACATCGAAGGCAAGCTGCAGACCCGCGAGTGGGAAAAAGACGGCATCAAGCGCTACACCACCGAGATCATCGTCGACATCAACGGCACCATGCAGCTGCTCGGCGGTCGTCCGCAGGGCCAGCAGCAGGGCGGCGACCCGTACAACCAGGGTGGCGGCAATTATGGTGGCGGCCAGCAGCAACAGTACAACCAGGCACCGCCACGCCAGCAGGCCCAGCGCCCGCAACAGGCCCCTCAGCGCCCAGCGCCGCAACAGCCTGCGCCGCAGCCGGCGGCTGACTTCGACAGCTTCGATGACGATATTCCGTTCTGATCAGAGCGGTAGGGCGTTCAGCAAGACCAGAAACCCAGGGCCGTTGCCCTGGGTTTTTTTATGGGCAGCACTGCGTATCTGGCATCGCTTTCAGTAGAACAACCGGGGCTCCGGCGAATCCAGCAGGCTTGCCAGCTTGGTCAGGGCAAAGCCCAGTTCTTGGCGGCTGGGTGCCATCAGGGCGATGCGCACACCGCTGGTGGCGTGGCTGCGTTCAGGCAGGAACTGGCTGCCGCTGACCACCGTTACGCCGTTGTCACGCGCTAAGTTGGCAAACTCGTCGCTGGTCCACGGTTCTGGCAGCTCCAGCCAGATATGGAAGCTGTGGGGCTGACTGCGGATCTTGTATTGGCCAAGAATCTCCCGGGCCATGTGCTGGCGCGCGGCCGCCTCCTGCTGCTGCATACGCACCAACTGGTCGGCCTTGCCGCTGTTGATCAGGTTACTGGCCAATTGCGCCATCAGAGGCGATGGCATCCACACGCTGCTGCGTACCATCGATGATAACCGCGACAGGGTTTGCGGCGGGGCGTACAGGTAGCCGATGCGCAGCGCCGGCAGTACGCTTTTGGACAGGCTGGTGAGGTATACCGAGCGTTCAGGCGCATACGCTGCAAGCGGCTTGTAGTCCGGGCTGGGCTCGAGAAAACCGTAGATATCGTCATCCACGATGAACAGGTCGAACTCACGGGCGATCTCGGCGATAGCCTGGCGCCTTGCTGGGGGCATGATCGAGTTGGTCGGGTTCTGGTGCGTGGTGACGCACACCAGCAGGGAAGGGCGGTGTTCCAGGCAGGCCGCGCGCAATGCCTCCGGGATGAGCCCGTGTTCGTCCATGGCGACGCCGCGCAGGCGCCGGCCCAGGCTGTGGGCCAGGGATATGATGCCCGGGTAGCAGAGCGACTCGCACAGCACCACATCGTCACTCTTCGACAGGCTGCTGATGGCCACCAGCAGCCCATGTTGGGCCCCAGCGGTCAGTACTACCTGCTGCCAGCGAGCATCAGGCAGCCAGCGCTGTATCCAGGTCGCACCGGCTTGTTTGTGGGAGGTGTGACCACCCTCTGTCACATAGTCGAGTACCTGCCCCAAGTCCGATGAGGCGGCCAGTTCGCTGATAGCCGTGCCTAGCCACTCGCTCATGTGAGCGTCGTTGGGCTTGATGATCGAGAGGTCGATCTGGCTACTCTCGCCAGCAACGGGTGTGGGCACCGACGGGGCGGGTAATGGCTGCCGCAGTTGCCTGACAAATGTGCCTCGGCCTACCTCGCCAGCCACCAGACCACGCTTGGCTGCTTCGTCGTAGGCCCTGCCAACAGTGCCGGGGGTTACATTCAGCGCCTCGGCCAGGTCCTTGAGCGTGGGTAAGCGATCGCCTTCTGCAAGCCGACCACTTTCGATGTCCTGTTCAAGGGCATCAGCGATCATCAGGTAAACCGGCTGTGTTTGATGGCTGTATTGGGGGACCCACATGGAGATGGCACCAGGCTTTGCAAGAGCGCGAAAGCCTAGCATGAAAGCTCGGATGCAGGTAATGATGGTAATTGGCTAAATTGAGTTGAATTTATTTTAGATTGAATCGATTCAATTTTTGAAATTACAATCATCGCACCGATCAGGCCGGCCACACTCGGGCTGTGCCTGGCATAACGCTCCACTGGATGGACATCGCTATGGAAATGTTGGGTTCTTACTGGGCGGAGCACTGGTTGCTGGCAGTCCTCATACTTGGCGCGATCGCCTTCGTTGCGGGCTTCGTCGACAGCATTGCCGGTGGTGGAGGTTTGTTTCTGGTGCCGGGTTTTCTGCTGGTTGGCATGCCGCCCCAAGTGGCACTGGGCCAGGAAAAACTGGTCAGTACCCTCGGCACGCTGGCGGCTATCCGCAACTTCCTGGCCAACAGCAAGATGGTCTGGCAGGTAGCGTTGGTCGGGGTGCCGTTTTCGCTATTAGGCGCCTACCTGGGGGCTCACCTGATCGTATCGATCTCGCAGGAAACGGTGGGCAAGATCATCCTGGCACTGATCCCACTCGGCATTCTCATTTTCCTTACCCCCAAGGATCGTCCGGTCGAGGAGCGCGAGCTGTCTTCGCGAATGCTGTACACCGTAGTGCCGTTGACGTGCCTGGCCATTGGCTTCTACGACGGCTTCTTCGGCCCCGGTACCGGCAGCATGTTCATCATCGCTTTCCATTACCTGCTGCGCATGGACCTGGTCTCCAGTTCGGCCAACTCCAAAACCTTCAACTTCGCTTCCAACATCGGTGCTTTGGTGGCGTTCGTCAGCGCAGGCAAGGTCGTCTACCTGCTGGCATTGCCACTTGTGGCCTGCAACATCCTCGGTAACCACCTGGGCAGTTCCCTGGCCTTGCGTAAAGGCAACGACGTGGTGCGCAAGGCGTTGGTGTTCTCGATGCTCTGCCTGTTCACCAGCCTGGGCGTGAAGTACCTGACCTGACCCATTGATAGGAGATAACGAATGAAAACCGCATTTGTAACCGGTGCTTCCTCAGGCTTTGGCCGCGCCATCTGCTGCACCCTGATCGGCAAAGGCTACCGTGTGATCGGTGGAGCCAGGCGCATGGACAAACTGAAAGCACTGGAGGCCGAACTGGGCGTAAATTTCATTCCGCTGGCGCTGGATGTCACTGATTCAGTGTCGCTCGAGAAGGCGGTCGAGCAGATGCGTGAGGCGTCGCTGCAGATCGATCTGCTGGTCAACAACGCGGGACTGGCGCTGGGCGTGGACCGTGCCCAAACCAGCAGTGCCGCAAACTGGCAGCAGATGATCGACACCAACATCACCGGCCTGGCCATGGTCACCCACAAGATCCTGCCGCAGATGGTGGAAGCCGATAGCGGCATGATCATCAACATCGGCTCGATCGCCGGCACTTACCCCTACCCGGGCGGTAACGTGTATGGCGCCAGCAAGGCGTTCGTCCGCCAGTTCAGCCTCAACCTGCGTGCCGACCTGGCTGGCACCCGGGTGCGGGTGAGCAACATCGAGCCGGGGCTGTGCTCAGGCACTGACTTCTCGGTGGTGCGCCTCAATGGCGACATGGACGCCGTGCAGGCCTTGTATCGGGATGTAGAGGCCCTTCTGCCGGAGGACATCGCAGCGACGGTAGCCTGGGTTGCCGAGCAGCCGGCGCACGTGAATATCAATACCATCGAGATCATGCCTGTGGCGCAGAGCAGTGCGGCGCTGAATGTGGTGCGCAACCTGCCACGTGCCTGATCGGGGCCGCACCACTGACCCAGGTCATCGCACCTTCTGGATTCTTGGCTAGTCTTATCCTTTGGCGGCCATCAATTGGCCGCCACCGTGACTACCAAGAGGCGCCGGCAATGTTCCGCGCGTCCACCACCTGATCAGGAGTGCACGATGGACCTGAACCGTCGGCAGTTCTTCAAGGTCGCCGCCGTCGGCCTTGGAGGCTCGAGCCTTGCGGCGTTGGGCATGGCCCCGACGCCGGCATTCGCCGAGCAGGTGCGTCACTTCAAGCTGGCGCATACCAAAGAAACCCGTAACACCTGCCCCTACTGTTCGGTCGGCTGCGGCCTGATCCTGTACAGCCAGGGTGATGCGGGTAAGAACGTCAAACAGAACATCATCCATATCGAAGGGGACGCCGACCACCCGGTCAACCGCGGCACACTTTGCCCGAAAGGCGCCGGCTTGCTGGACTTTATCCACAGCCCGAGCCGCCTGCAGTACCCCGAGGTTCGCAAGCCGGGCAGCAAAGAGTGGGTGCGGGTCAGCTGGGACGAGGCGCTGGACCGCGTCGCCGACCTGATGAAGCAGGACCGCGATGCCAACTTCATCGAGAAGAACGCCCAAGGCCAAACGGTCAACCGCTGGCTCACCACCGGTTTTCTTGCCGCCTCCGCCGCTTCCAGCGAGGCTGGCTACCTGACCCACAAGGTCATCCGCGCAACAGGCATGCTGGGGTTCGATAACCAGGCACGTGTCTGACATGGCCCGACGGTGGCAAGTCTTGCCCCGACGTACGGCCGTGGCGCCATGACCAACCACTGGTCCGATATCGCCAACGCGAATCTGGTCCTGGTGATGGGTGGCAACGCAGCAGAAGCGCATCCATGCGGCTTCAAGTGGGTGACCGAGGCCAAAGCGCACAACAAGGCGCGGCTGATTGTGGTCGACCCGCGGTTTACCCGTACCGCTTCGGTGGCGGATTACTACGCACCGATCCGTACCGGCACCGACATCGCCTTCATGGGCGGGCTGATCAACTACCTGCTCAGCAACGACAAGATCCAGCACGAGTACGTGCGCAACTACACTGACGTGTCGTTCATCGTCAAAGAGAACTATGGCTTCGAGGATGGGCTGTTCAGCGGCTACGACGAGGCCAAGCGTGTGTACACCGACAAGTCCGGCTGGGGTTACGAGCTGGGTGAGGACGGCTACGCCAAGGTCGACCCGACACTGCAACACCCTCGCTGCGTGTTCCAGCTGATGAAGCAGCATTACAGCCGCTATACCCCGGAACTGGCGAGCATGACCTGTGGCATGCCACAGGACGCCATGATGAAGGTCTGGGAAGAGATCGCCTCCTGCTCGGTTCCGGGCAAGACCATGACGATCCTTTATGCGCTAGGTTGGACGCAGCATTCGATCGGTGCGCAGATTATCCGCAGTGCGGCCATGGTCCAGTTGCTGCTCGGCAACGTCGGCATGCCCGGAGGCGGGGTCAACGCCCTGCGCGGGCACTCCAACATCCAGGGCCTGACCGACCTCGGCCTGCTGTCCAACTCGCTGCCGGGCTACCTGACCCTGGCCGGTGACGCCGAGCAGGACTACGCCGCCTACATCGACAAGCGCGCTTCCAAGCCGCTGCGGCCTGGGCAGTTGTCGTACTGGCAGAACTACGGCAAGTTCCACGTCAGCCTGATGAAGGCCTGGTACGGCGCCAACGCCACGGCGGAAAACAACTGGGGTTATGACTGGCTGCCCAAACTCGATGTACCGGCCTACGACGTGCTGCGCATGTTCGAGATGATGGGCCAGGGCAAAGTCAATGGTTATATGTGCCAGGGCTTCAACCCGATCGCCGCGCTGCCGGACAAAAACCGCGTCACTGCGGCACTGGGCAAGCTCAAGTGGCTGGTGGTCATGGATCCCTTGGCCACCGAGACCTCGGAATTCTGGCGCAACGCCGGGCCGTTCAACGATGTCGACACGGCCTCTATCCAGACCGAAGTGATCCGCTTGCCCACTACCTGCTTCGCCGAGGAAGACGGCTCGCTGGTCAACAGCAGCCGCTGGCTGCAATGGCACTGGAAGGGCGCAGACGGCCCGGGCGAGACACGTACCGACGTGCAGATCATGAGCGAGCTGTTCCTGCGCCTGCGCCAACGTTACCAGGCCGAAGGGGGGGCCTATCCTGACGCGATAATGAATATCAGCTGGCCGTACAAGATCCCTGAGGAGCCCTCCCCGGAGGAGCTGGCCAAGGAGATGAACGGCTGGGCGGTGGCCGATGTCACCGACCCGACTGGCGCGGTGATCAAGGCGGGCCAGCAACTGGCGGGCTTCGGCCAGCTCAAGGACGATGGCAGCACCGCGTCTGGCTGCTGGATCTTTGCCGGTAGCTGGACCGAACAAGGCAACCAGATGGCTCGCCGCGACAACAGCGACCCGTATGGCATGCACCAGGTGCAGAACTGGGCCTGGGCCTGGCCGGCCAACCGCCGCATCCTTTACAACCGTGCCTCCAGCGACCCGCAAGGCAAGCCGTGGGACCCGGAGAAAAAGCGCCTGGTATGGTGGAACGGCAAGGCCTGGACCGGCACCGACGTGCCGGACTTCAAGGTCGACTCGCCGCCCGAGGCGGGGATGAACCCCTTCATCATGAACCCCGAAGGCGTGGCGCGTTTCTTCGCCATCGACAAGATGGCCGAAGGCCCGTTCCCCGAGCACTATGAGCCCTTCGAAACACCGATCGGCATCAACCCGCTGCACCCGCAGAACAAGAAGGCCACCAGCAACCCGGCCGGGCGCATTTTCGATTCTGTGTGGGACACCCTCGGCACGCACGACGAGTTCCCTTATGCGGCGACCACCTACCGGTTGACCGAGCATTTCCACTTCTGGAGCAAGCATTGCCGGCTCAACGCCATTGCCCAGCCCGAGCAGTTCGTCGAGATAGGCGAGGTGCTGGCCAACGAGAAAGGCATCAAGGCCGGCGACCGGGTACGGGTGTCGAGCAAGCGTGGGCATATCGATGCGGTGGCGGTGGTGACCAAGCGGATTCGCCCGCTGCAGGTCAACAATCAGACCGTGCACCAGATCGGCATTCCGCTGCACTGGGGCTTCACCGGCGCTACCCGGCATGGCTACCTGACCAACACCTTGGTGCCGTTCCTCGGTGACGGCAACACGCAGACGCCAGAGTCCAAGTCGTTCCTCGTGAAAGTGGAGAAACTCTGATGGCCAGCCAAGACATCATCGCCCGCTCGGCCACCACTACCGTGCCGCCCTCGGTGCGTCAGCAGGAGGAGGTTGCCAAGCTGATCGACACTACCAAGTGCATCGGCTGCAAGGCCTGCCAGGTGGCGTGCTCGGAGTGGAATGAACTGCGTGACGAGGTTGGCCACAACCACGGCACCTACGACAACCCCCAGGACCTCACTGCCGAGACCTGGACACTGATGCGCTTTACCGAGCACGAGCGCGACGACGGCAACCTGGAGTGGCTGATCCGCAAGGACGGCTGCATGCACTGTGCCGACCCAGGTTGCCTGAAGGCCTGCCCGAGCCCGGGCGCGATCATCAAGCACGCCAACGGTATCGTCGACTTCAACCAGGACCACTGCATCGGCTGCGGCTACTGCATCACCGGCTGCCCGTTCAACATCCCGCGCATCTCGCAGAAAGACCACAAGGCGTACAAGTGCACCCTGTGTTCCGATCGCGTGAGCGTGGGGCTGGAGCCGGCGTGCGTGAAAACCTGCCCGACCGGGGCAATCGTGTTCGGCAGCAAGGACGAGATGAAAGTGCATGCGGCCGAGCGCATCGTCGATCTGAAGTCGCGGGGCTACGACAAGGCCGGGTTGTACGACCCGGATGGCGTCGGTGGTACCCACGTGATGTACGTGCTGCACCATGCCGACACGCCGAAGCTGTATGCCGGCCTGCCGGACCAGCCGGTGATCAGCCCGTTGGTGGGGTTGTGGAAGGGCTTCACCAAGCCGCTGGCGCTGTTGGCCATGGGCGCGGCGGTGCTGGCGGGGTTCTTCCACTATGTGCGGATCGGCCCACAGCGTGTCGAGGAGGATGAACACCCGACACCGCCGGACGAAAGCGTGCATCAAGTGGACCCGTCGGTCCATGTCTATGATCCGAAGCAGCCCGGTGGGCAAGGGGAGCAGCGGCCATGAACGACAACAAACCCATCCTGCGCTACAACGCCAACGAGCGTAGCAACCACTGGGTGGTGGCGATCCTGTTCATCCTGGCTGGGCTGTCGGGGCTTGCGCTGTTCCATCCGGCGCTATTCTGGCTCAGCAACCTGTTCGGCGGCGGGCCGTGGACGCGCATTCTGCATCCCTTCATCGGGGTGGCGATGTTCGTGTTTTTCCTCGGCCTGGTATTGCGCTTCTGGCGGGCCAACTTCATCACCGCCAATGATCGCCTGTGGCTGCGCCGGGTGGACCGGGTAATGCGCAACGAGGAGGAGGGCGTACCGCCGATCGGCAAGTACAATGCCGGGCAGAAGCTGCTGTTCTGGACCCTGCTGGTGTGCATGCTGGTATTGCTGGTCAGTGGCGTGGTGATCTGGCGCGCATACTTCAGCCATTGGTTTGGCATCGATGCCATTCGCTTGTCTGCGCTGCTGCATGCGCTGGCGGCCTTCGTGCTGATTCTCAGCATCATCGTGCACATCTACGCCGGCATCTGGATCAAGGGCTCGATCGGCGCCATGCTGCATGGCTGGGTCAGCCGCGCCTGGGCCCGCAAGCATCATGAGTTGTGGTACCGCGAAGTGACCGGCGACAAGACGCCGGGTGATCACGGACGAAAAGAAGGATAAGCGCTTGAGCACCCTACTCGAACCCGGGCAGATCGAAGCGTCGGCAGTCACGCCGCCATTTCTGCACCTGCCCGCCGCCAACCTGTTTGAACTGCGCGCCGCCCGCCTGGAGCAACTGGCCGAGGGCAACGCGCTTGGCGACTACCTGAGGTTGATTGCGCGTTTATGCCGCATCCAGCAGCAGCTTGTGGATAACCCGCCCAGCGGCTTGCCCGTGGCCGAGGAGCGTCAGCGCCTGTGCATGGATCATGGTTTGCCGCCGCTGGCGGCTGACAGCCTGGTGCGTGAAGGGCCGTGGCTGGTCTGGTTGCAGGCACTGCTAGAGCACCTCAGCGGCGAACGCAGTGGCCCGCTGGGTGAGGCGCTGCAGGTGCTACGAGGCAGTGATGACAATCAGCGCAAGGGCTGGGGCATTGCTTTGCTGGCAGGTCAGTACGATGGTGTGCCTGCAGCACTGGTGCCGTTCCTCGGGGCCGCGTTGCAGGCGGCGTGGTCCAGCTGGCTGCTGGCGCTGCCCGCACACCAGCTCGAGCCTGCCGGCAGCCTGGCCCAATGCCCGGCTTGTGGTTCGCCGGCGATGGCCGGGGTGGTGCGCAACCGTGGAAAGCACAACGGTTTGCGTTACCTGGCCTGTTCGTTGTGTGCCTGTGAGTGGCATGTGGTGCGGGTCAAGTGCGTGTACTGCGAGTCCAGCAAGGACTTGCGTTACACCAGCCTTGAGGATGATCGCCATGCGCCAGGCAAAGCGCCGCTGCGCGCCGAATGCTGCCCAGGGTGCGACAGCTACCTGAAGCAGAACTACCTGGAGAACGATGCGGCGGCCGAGCCGCTGGCCGATGACCTGGCCAGCCTGGCCCTGGATATACGCCTGGACGGGGAGGGGTTCCATCGCCTGGCGCCCAACCTGATGCTCGCCCCGGGAAGTGGCTGAGGGTCTACACTGAAACACCGACTTGCCTTCGTACCTACAGGTAATTGCGCCAACCTTCCGGATCACGCTGTACTTGTAGGAGCGGGTTCACCCGCGAATGGGCCAGCACAGACAACGGATCAGTCCAAGGTAGTACCGCATGTCCAACAGCCTTGCCAGCGACACCCCACGCCTGCCGTCCATCGATACCCTCCTTCGCCACCCGGCTTGCCTCCCTCTGATCGATCGCCACGGCCGTGACGCCGTGCTGAATACCCTGCGCCAGCTGCTCGACGACCTGCGCGAGCCCGCCCGTAATGGCGAACTCGGCAGCGCCGAACTGGCTCCGGAAATCCTCCTTGGCCGCAGCGGCGAACGCCTCGCCCTCCAGCAACGCAGCCAGGTTCGCCGCGTGTTCAATCTCACCGGGACCGTGCTGCACACCAACCTGGGCCGCGCCTTGCTGCCGGATGAAGCCATCGAGGCCATGCAGACCGCGGCTCGTTACCCGCTCAACCTGGAATTCGACCTGGCCACCGGCAAACGTGGCGACCGTGATGACCTGATCGAAGGCCTGATCCGCGAGCTGACCGGTGCCGAAGCCGTCACCGTGGTCAACAACAATGCCGCCGCCGTGCTGCTAGCGCTCAACAGCCTGGGCGCGCGCAAGGAAGGCATCATCTCTCGCGGCGAGCTGATCGAGATCGGTGGTGCTTTCCGTATTCCCGACATCATGGCCCGCGCCGGCGTGAAGCTGCACGAGGTTGGCACTACCAACCGTACTCACGCCCGCGACTACGAGGCCGCCATCGGCCCGCGCACTGGCCTGCTGATGCGGGTGCATTGCAGCAATTACAGCATCCAGGGCTTCACCACCCAGGTGCCTACTGCCGAGCTGGCACGTATCGCCCACCAACATCAACTGCCACTGCTTGAAGACCTGGGCAGCGGCAGCCTGCTCGACCTTACCCGCTGGGGTCTGCCCGCCGAACCCACGGTACGCCAGGCTCTGGCCGATGGTGCCGATATCGTCACCTTCAGTGGCGACAAGCTGCTGGGTGGTCCGCAAGCCGGGATCATCGTCGGCCGCAAGGACTTGATCACCAGGATCAAGAAAAATCCGCTCAAGCGTGCGTTGCGCGTCGACAAGATCACCCTTGCTGCACTCGAAGCGGTGCTGGCGCTGTACCGCAACCCCGATCGCCTGGCCGAGCGCCTGCCCAGCCTGCGCCTGCTGACCCGCAGCCAGGCCGAGATTCAGGCCCAGGCCGAGCGCCTGGCGCCTGAACTCAAGGCGCGTCTCGGTGAGCAATGGGCAATTAGCGTAGAGCCCGCGTTGGGCATGATCGGCAGTGGCAGCCAGCCGGTTGCGCGCTTGCCCAGTGCCGCGCTGTGCCTGCGCCCGCAAGTGTCGAAGAAGTTGCGCGGGCGCAGCCTGCATGTGCTGGAGCGCGCCCTGCGCGACCTGCCGGTGCCGGTGCTGGGCCGCATTGACGACGATGCCCTGTGGCTGGACCTGCGCCAGCTGGATGACGAAGCCCAGTGGCTGGCCCAGTTGCCAGCCCTGCAGCTGGGGCCGGTGCAGTGATCGTTGGTACCGCTGGCCACATCGACCACGGCAAGACCGCACTGCTGCTGGCGCTGACCGGCCAGGCCGGCGACCAGCGGCAAGAAGAGCGCGCCCGCGGCATGACCATCGACCTTGGTTACCGCTATGCGGCGCTGAGCGAAGGCGGGCCGCTGACCGGCTTCATCGATGTGCCGGGCCACGAGCGCTTTATCCACAACATGCTGGCCGGCGCCCATGGCATCGACCTGGTGCTGTTGGTAGTGGCGGCCGACGACGGGGTCATGCCGCAGACCCGTGAGCACCTGGCGATCATCGAGCTGCTGGGCATTCCCCAGGCCTTGGTGGCGATCAGCAAATGCGACCGGGTAGAGCCGTCGCGTCTGGCCGAGGTGCAGATGCAAGTCAGTGAACTGCTGGCGCCTGGGCCGTATGCCGGTGCGCGGCAGTTTCCGCTGTCGAGCATCAGCGGGGAGGGCGTGGAAGCGTTGCGCCAGGCCCTGCTGGAGGCCGAAGCAGGTACACGGCAACGCAGTGTGCACGGTGGTTTTCGCCTGGCCGTCGACCGTGCCTTTGCGGTTACCGGCGCCGGTGTGGTGGTCACCGGCACGGCACTGGCCGGGCGGGTCAGTGCGGGTGATACGTTGTTGCTGGGCAAGGCCGGCAAGGTGGTGCGCGTGCGTGGCCTGCATGCGCAGAACCAGGCCGCGTTGGTGGCAGAAGCAGGCCAACGGGTGGCGCTGAACATCGCTGCCGAGCGCCTGGCCGTGGAGCAGGTGCACCGGGGCGACTGGCTGGTGCCCGAATGGTTGCATGCGCCCAGTGTTCGGGTGGATATCGAGCTGTACCTGTTACCGGACGAGAAGCGTACTTTCGAACATTTCAGCGCCGTGCATGTGCACCTCGGCACCCAGGATGTAACGGCCCGGGTCGCCTTGCTCGAAGGCGAAAGCCTGGCTGCCGGCCAACGCATGTTTGCCCAGTTGCTGCTCAACGCGCCGTTGCAGGCCGTGCACGGCGACCGCCTGGTGCTGCGCGATCAGCGCGCCCAGCGCACACTGGGCGGCGGCAAGGTGCTCGACCCGTTCGCGCCAAGTCGCCAACGCCGCAGCGATGCCCGTCTGCAACAGTTGCTGGTGCTGCGCGACGCAGTGGATCTGGAGCAGGCACTGCCAGCGCTGCTCGCCAGTGCACCGGGCGGTATTAGCCCGCAGCGGCTCGAGCGGCAGTTCAACCGCCTGCGGGAAACCTGGCAGTTACCGGACGATGTGCGGGTGGTGGCCACCCGGCAGGGCCAACTGCTGTTCGCCAACGCTCAATGGCAGGCGCTCAAGCAGCAGGTCCTGGAGCAGCTGGCGCGCTTTCACGAGCAAGAGCCCGACCAGCTTGGCCCTGACCGTGATCGCTTGCGGCGCTTTGTAGCCTTGCCTCTGGAACGGCCGGCATTCGTCAGTTTGCTGGATGAACTGCTCGACGACAGCGCCATCGCCAGCAGCGGGCCATGGCTGCATCTGCCCGATCACAAGGTACAGTTGAGCGAAGCCGACAGTGCATTGTGGGCACGTCTGCAGCCGAAGTTGATCGCAGGGCAATTTGACCCACCCTGGGTCAGGACGCTGGCGAGTGAGGAGAACCGTGCCGAAGCCGATGTGCGCCTGTTACTGCGCAAGTTGGCCCGGCTGGGCCTGGTACATCAGGTGGTGCGCGACTTGTTCTACCCCGAGGCGACGCTACAGCGCATGGCAGCGTTGATGCTGGGGCAGGCCAGCGAAACGACGATAGTGCAGGTTGCCGCGTTTCGCGATATGTTGGGCATCGGTCGCAAGCGCAGTGTGCAGATTCTGGAATACTTCGACCGCATCGGCCTGACCCGGAGGGTGGCCGACCAGCGTCACATCCGCGCCGACAGCGCCCTGGCTCAACAGCACGCCAGGCACTGAGTTCAAGGAAGGCAATCGCGCCCGGTGGCGCGGCCGGGCTTCAAACCCGGTTGGGGACGGCAGCCGTTCCCGGGCAGGTTCGACTCCCGCTGCCTTCCGCCATTTTTTCACCCTTTAGGGCCTCTTCGCGGGTGAACCCGCTCCTACACAGGAAACGCTATCGTCGTAGGAGCGGGTTTACCCGCGAAGAGGCCCTAAAGGGCGCTGATCAAGCCCGCTCGCCACACAAATCCAGGACAAACCAGCGGTCTGCTGCGTCAGCATCCAACCCTGCGCCCAGTAGCGCCATCATCTTGCCCAGTGCCGCTTCACGGGTCATGCCACCGCCACTGACCAGCCCGGCCCCGCGCAAGCGGTTACCCGCTGCATAGGTGTCGAACACCACCGAGCCTTCCGGGCACTGGCTGATCGCCGCCAACATCACGCCGCGCTGGCGCGCTGCGCTCAGCACATTCAGCAGCGCCTGGTCATCCGACGGACCGGTACCGCTGCCGTAGCACTCCAGCAGCAAGCCCTGCACACCACTGTCGATCAAGGCCTGCAAATGCCCGGCCTGAAGCCCCGGGAACACCGGCACAACCGCCAGGTTGACCGGTTTGCGCGGTTGCTTGTAACCCAGCTCGGCAGGGATCGTATCGGCCCGCTCAGCGTCACGATGGCGCGGCAGCGCAGCAAAGGCATCGAACGCTTCGCTACGCAGCTTCGACGCCCGACAGCCATGCAGCAGCTGACCGTGGAAGTACAGTTGCACGCCATCTTCCAGGCCGTGCTCGAACTGGCGCAATGCGCCGCACAGGTTGTCCCAGGCATCGCTGTCCGGGGCACCTGCCGGCAGCATCGAGCCGGTCAGCACTACCGGTGCTGGCAGGCCCAGCAACAGGAACGACAACGCTGCAGCGCTGTAGGCCATGCTGTCGGTACCGTGCAGCACCAGCACGCCATCGTGGCCCGTTACATCCACCGCCGCGACGATGGCATCGCGCATCGCCAGCCAGTTGTGCTGTTGCATGTTGGCGCTGTCGAGCAGCGGGTTCAGCTCGTGCAGTGTCCATTGCACCTGGGGTGCATTGGCCATCTGGGCAAAGTGTTCACGCATCCGCGCGTCAAAACCACCGGCCGGTGCCAGGCCTTCGGGGGTTTCGAGCATGCCGATGGTGCCACCGGTATAGAGAACGAGAAGATTCTTTACTGCGCGCATGGAAAGCATCCGTAGCGGTGAGCGGACAAAGAAAAGCCGCCCGCGGAAGGGGCGGCTGGGCAGGGGAGGATATCAGCGCTGCGTCTGAACTTGGCCGACTGCTTTGTCAGTGGCTGTTTCCACCTGAGGATTGGCAGGCCAGGCATTGCGGTCCAGGTCCAGGTCGGCAAACTTGGACGAGTCGAACACAGGCTGCTTTACACCGGCCTTGCGCTGCTCGTCGTAGTCGCGCATGACTCGCAGGCCGACCTTGAACAGCAGGGCCAGGGCCACCAGGTTGACGAAGGCCAGGCAGGTCATGGTGATGTCGGCGAAGGCGAACACGGTCGACAGGTCTTGCATCGAACCCCAAACGACCAGTGCCAGTACCAGGCCACGGAACACCATCAACACTACGCGGTTACGGCTGAGGAACTGCAGGCTGTTCTCGCCGAGGTAGTAGTTGTAGAGGATGCAGGTAAAGACAAACAGCGACAGCGCCACGCTGACGAACACGCGACCCCAGTCACCGACTACGGCGGCCAGCGAGTTCTGGGTCAGGACGATGCCGTCACCTTCGAAGCCTGGGGTGTAGAAGCCCGACAGCAGGATCAGCAAGGCGGTGCAGGTGCAGATCACGAAGGTGTCGAGGAACACGCTGAAGGCCTGGACCACGCCCTGCGCGCCCGGGTGTTTCACGGCAGCCACGGCAGCGACGTTCGGTGCACTGCCCAGGCCTGCTTCGTTGGCGAACACGCCACGTTTCACGCCCATGACGATGGCGCTGCCGAGCAGGCCGGCAAACGCCGGGTCGAGGCCGAAGGCGCTCTTGAAGATGGTTTCCAGCATGGCTGGCACGTGTTCGATCTGGGTGCCGATCACGTACAGGGTCACGCCGATGTAGGCCAGGGTCTTGACGGGTACCAGCAGGTCCGACACCGCCGCGATGCGCTTGATGCCGCCGATGAAGGTGATGGCCAGCAGCACGGCCAGGACAATACCGGTGTGGCTTGGGTCGAAGGCAAAGGCATTCTGCAGCGAGTGGGTGACGGTGTACGACTGCAGGCCGATGAAGGCGAAGCCGTAGGTGACCAGCAGCAAGATCGAGAACACGATGGCCATGCTCTTGCGCTTCAGCCCGTGCTGGATGTAGTAGGCCGGGCCGCCACGGTACAGGCCGTCGCCATCAGCGCGCTTGTACACCTGGGCCAGGGTGCATTCGAAGAAGCTGCTGGACATGCCCACCAGTGCGGTGACCCACATCCAGAACACGGCACCTGGGCCGCCCAGGGTCACTGCGATACCGACACCGGCGATGTTGCCGGCGCCCACGCGGCCGGCCAGGCTCAGCATCAGGGCCTGGAAGGAGCTCAGCTGGCCTGCCTGGCCACGCAGCGATTCCTTGAACACGCTGAACATATGGGTGAAGTGGCGGAACTGGACGAACCGGGAGCGGATGGTGAAGTAGCTACCCAGCCCTACGATCAGCACGATGAGGAGTTTCCCCGAAAGGAAATCGTTGATTACTTCGAGCATTGGAAAATGACCTCGATTCTTATTCTTCGTGTGGAAAGACCAGCGGACGGCAGGCGCACCGCTATTCGTTGGGGCGCATGGTTGGCTATGACAAGAGTGGTTACAATTTCGCGGATTGCTCTGACTTGATGCGACTTGATGCTACAATGGCGTCATTCGCGTCACCTGGACTCCGCATATGAGCGATCACTTCGCTACAAACCTCAAACTTGCCTGCAGCCACTACCGCTCTATTTCCGAAGTTTGCCGCCAGCTGTCGATCAACCGCGCGCAGTTCAACAAGTACCTGAGCGGGCAAAGCCGTCCGACGGCTTTCAACCTGAAGCGTATCGGCGACTTCTTCGGTGTCGAGGATTACGAACTGAACCTGCCCGCTGAGCAGTTCGCCCGTCTGATCGGTGCGCGGGTATCGCCCCAGCCCCAGCAGCCCAGTGACCCGATCAGCGAGTTGTTCCGCCCGTTGCACGAACATGGCGGCAACCTTTCGCGCTATTGCGGTTACTACTTCGAGTACTCCAACTGCATGTCGGTGCCGGGCACGATCCTCGTGTCGCTGGTGCACCTGTGGGAAGAGCGCGGCCGTTTTCTGTTCGAGCGCCAGGAACGGCAGGAGCGCTCCAGCGCCACCGATCAGCATGCCGAGGTACGCTGCCGCTACCTGGGGGCGGCGTTCCAGCTGCAGGACCGGATGTTCCTCATCGACTACGAGTCGCTGACATTCAACGAAATGAGCCAGACCATCCTCATCCCCAGCTTCAAAAGCCGCATTACCCGGCTGAATGGCCTGAAGGCCGGGGTATCCAGCGGCGACCGGCGCAACCCGGCCTGTACCCGGGTGGTGTGGGAATACCTGGGCGAGGAGATCAATCGCATCAATGCGTATCGGCAGGTGAAACTGTACCGGCCGGATGATCCGCGCATAGATGACGATGTGCGTGAGCGATTGAGCGTGGCGCCATTGCGCAATGGTCTGTTCGAGATCGAGTAATGCTAAACGCCTTAAGCATTGTCGAGGATGAACGTTGCGACCGTGTCGGCAACCTGGTCCGCTATTGCCGGAGTACGGCGCAAATGTGCCGCGATGCCATGGTCGCAGTCGGTAAGAAACAGACATTGCAAACGCGACGCTGGAACTGCTCGCATCAAGGCGAGGTTAACTTCTTCAGGAATCGGGCTATAGCGTTCAGTGCCGGCAAGCCACAGGTTGCCAGCGCTGGTGCCGGGGCCTTTGCCGAATCTCTGGGAGTTGAGCCCGTCGTACTCGCCGATCACCATCAATACTCTTCCACGAAACTGGTTGAGGAAGGTATAGCTATCGCTCTCCAGAAAACCGAAAGGCTTGTTGATGGCCGCAGTGAATGCCGGGCCGAACGGCGCTTGGTGGGCATGGTCTGGATAAACTGCGGGGCAGATCAGTACGATGCTGTCCACTTGTGGCAACTGTGCTGCAAGCTTAAGCGTAATTGCCCCGCCAAGGCTGTGGCCTATGAGCGTTCGGCATCGCGGCGCGATATGCGCGTGGAAGCGCTGTGCTTCATCAAGGTTCGTCGCCAGTGACGGCGCCATTGCGCCTGGTTCGCTGGCGAGGCTGTGACCTGACAGATTGCCAGTGAGTGAACCAATGCCCGCGGCTTGCAGGCGATAAAGCAGGGGGTTGAGCCGGGTAAAGTCGGAACGCGCGCCCCCCAAGACGAATGCGGGAGCTGCGCGCTCGATATCAGGTACCAGCAATCGCGCCTGTTGCTGGTAGTTTCCAAAGACTTCATTGATGAACAGTTCTTTGCCCGGGGCGGGCTCGTCAAACTGCCACTTCTCGCGCTGTGGGGAAGCCTTTTGAATGTGCATGGTGCTCTCTAGAAGAACTGGTTGAGCCATTCGCCGAGCGGGTTGCCGGTATCGAGCAGCAGTTTGAGTGCCATGATGCAGCAGACGCTGACCAGCAGCGGTTTTATGAGGCGAGAGCCGAAGCGAACTGCGCAGCGAGCCCCCAATTGTGCGCCCAGAAAGGCGGCGAGCGCCATTGCCAGCGCCAGCGGCCAGATGATCGCCCCGCTGAGAGAAAAGACGGATAGTGCGCCCAGGTTACAGGCCGCGTTCAAAAGCTTGCTGGTGCATACGGCTTGAATGAGGTGCTGGCCCAGGAGGACCACGCAAGCCAGCATGAAGAACGAGCCGACTCCGGGGCCGAAGATGCCGTCATAAAAGCCAATGATTGGTGCAGCCGTCACGCAGAATAGGCTGGTCGATACCTTTGCCTTGCGCGCTTGTTCATTCGGCTTTGGACTGAAGGCAAAGTAGGCGGCGATCAGGATCAGCAGTGGTGGGACGCACGCCTGCAAAACGCTTTTGGGGACATAAGTTATCGACAAGGCCCCCAGCGCCCCACCGATAAACGCCATGACAGCCATGGGACTGCCTCGTCTCCAGTCGATCATGCCTTTGCGGGCGAAGGCGCACGTAGCCGAAACCGTAGCCGAAGCTGCCTGGAACTTGTTAGTGGCAATAGCTGCCAAGGGTTCTACACCGGCAATAAACAACACCGGGAGCGTGATAAGGCCACCGCCCCCGGCAATAGCATCAAAAAAGCCGGCCATCAGTGCAACCAGTGCGAGTAGCAGAACAAACGTCAAGTCGATTTCGATCATGGAGTATTTTCCTGTGCTCAACCACGTACCAGCAGCGGGTCTTCAGCGAGCACCTTTCTCGAGTTGATCGGCGAATATACGAGCCTGAAGTGCTACTCCTTTAGCCTCCGGTCCACCCAAATCAGCAAGGGTCTGGCTTGCAAAGGTTATGGCCTGGCTTTGCTCTGGGTAGAAATCCAGGTAGGCAGCTTCCGAATGAGGCATTGAACGTTCCTTGTCGTTTTTGTGTGAAACTCCCTGGCTGGCAAGTGGGGAGTCGACTATTCAATGCAGTTATGCCGTGACGTGGTAGTCAGCCCATTCCTCGTATGTCGTAGGAAATTTCTGTCTGTGGCGGTATTGAGCGGTGAAACTGTGGAATCACGCCCTGTGGCATCGAACGGGTCCGGTGTTGGACTTCCCGGGCAGGAAACCGCAAAATGACTCTTTTTTCTCATCAACCTCTCCGGATCTGCTGACTCTATGCGTATGCGCCTAATGCTGTTGGGTGGTGGCAATGCCCTCGGGCAAGCGCTGATTCGTCTTGGGGCCGAGGAGGACATCGCATTCCTGGCACCGCGCCCGCCCGAGAACGGCTGGGCGCCCTCAAGCCTCACTCAGTTGCTCGATGACCATCGCCCCGACGCGCTGGTGAACCTGGCCTATTACTTCGACTGGTTCCAGGCCGAGTCGGTCAGCGAGCAGCGCCTGGCCCAACAGGAGCGGGCGGTGGAGCGGTTGGCAGAGCTGTGCCAGCACCATCAGATCACCTTGGTGCAGCCATCCAGCTACCGTGTGTTCGATGGTTCGCGGGCCACGGCCTATAGCGAAAAGGACGAGCCAGTGCCGCTGGGCATGCGTGGCCAGGCTCTATGGCGCATCGAGCAGAGCGTGCGTGCGGCCTGCCCGCAGCATGTGTTGCTGCGCTTTGGCTGGTTGCTGGACGAGAGCATCGATGGCGCATTGGGCCGCTTCCTGACCCGTGCCGAGCAACCACAGGAGCTGCTGCTGGCCGATGATCGACGTGGCAACCCGACGCCGGTCGATGATGCTGCCCGAGTGATCCTGTCGGTGCTCAAGCAACTTGATTGCAATGCGCCGCTGTGGGGCACCTACCATTACGCCGGCAATGAGGCGACCACGCCGCTGGCGCTGGGCCAGGCGATCCTCGCCGAGGCCGGTCAATACCGCCAGCTGGCCGTTCAGGCCCCCACGCCGCAGGCCCATGCCGCGCGCCCGGATGCCAGCGAAGAGCCACAGCACGCGGTACTGGCCTGCAAGAAAATCCTTCATACCTTCGGTATCAAGCCGCGTGCCTGGCGCGCTGGTTTGCCACCTCTACTGGACCGGTTCTACCGCCATGGCTGACGCCCCCATCCTGATCACCGGCGGTGCCGGCTTCATTGGCTCCCACCTGTGCGATGCGTTGTTGGACAAAGGCTACGCCGTACGCATTCTCGACGACTTCTCCACCGGCCGGCGAAGCAATCTGCAGGTCGACCACCCACGGCTGGAACTGATCGAAGGTGATGTTGCCGATGCAGGGCTGGTCACTCAGGCTGCGGCTGGCTGCCGTGCTGTGGTGCATCTGGCGGCGGTAGCGTCGGTTCAGGCCTCGGTCGAAGACCCGGTGCGTACCCACCAGAGTAACTTCATCGGTACCCTCAACGTTTGCGAAGCCATGCGCGTGCATGGCGTGCGCCGGGTGCTCTTCGCCTCCAGCGCAGCGGTGTACGGCAACAATGGTGAAGGGGAGTCGATTTCCGAAGACACGCCCAAGGCGCCGTTGACCCCTTATGCCGTGGACAAGCTGGCCAGTGAGCAGTACCTGGACTTCTACCGTCGCCAGCATGGTCTGGAGCCGGTGGTGTTTCGCTTCTTCAATATCTTCGGGCCACGGCAGGACCCTTCCTCACCGTATTCCGGGGTGATCAGCATCTTCTGCGAGCGCGCTGTGCAGGGCTTGCCGATTACAGTGTTCGGTGACGGCGAGCAGACCCGTGACTTCCTTTACGTGGGCGACCTGGTGCAGGTGATGGTGCAGGCACTGGAGCAGCCGCAGGTCGAGGAGGGGGCGGTGAATATCGGGCTGAACCAGGCGACCTCACTGAACCAGTTGCTGGCTGCGTTGGAGAAGGTTGTAGGGAGCTTGCCAGCGATCAGCTATGCGGCGGCGCGATCGGGTGATATCCGCCATTCGCGAGCGGATAACCAGCGGTTGTTGGCGCGGTTCAAATTTGCGCAGGTAACGCCGATGGTTGAAGGCCTGACAAAGCTTCTCGGTAAAGGCTGAGCCCCGCGGGGCTGCTCAGCAGCCCTGACATCACCCATGCCGCACCCTTCTGCGCTGGCAATCTTCGGGATGTAAGACCCGCCCATCCTGGCCACGGACCTGCAATATTTCAAGCGCCTGCCCCGTCACGCCGTCCACCAGTTCCGAACGCGCTTCTCCCGCCTCGAACAGAAACCGCTCCCCCCACTGCCTCAAACCAACCACCACTGGAAACACCGACCGCCCTTTATCGGTCAGCACATATTCTTTATAGGCACTGCCATCCGACGCCGGCTGTGTCATCAGCAACCCACTTTCCACCAACAGCTTTAGCCGCGAGGTGAGGATGTTCTTCGCCAGCCCCAGGTTCTTCTGAAATTCACTGAAACGCCGCAGGCCGTCGAAGGCATCGCGCAGGATCATCAGCGCCCACCGGTCACCCAGCACCTCCAGAGCCCGGGCCACGGGGCACTGCGCATTGTTTTCATCGAGCATGGGGCAAGCCTGTCTTGATTATCTGGTTGCAGATTAAAACCACATTTGCTAAATAGCCAGCATGTGGTTTCAAATTGAAACCAGATCCCAGAGGCTTTGCCCGATGACTCCTTCGCTGACACGCTGGATAACCCTGTTGCTTGCCACCACCAGCGCAATGGCGGTGGCGACGGTGTACTTCGCTCAACCGCTGCTTGAGTCGATGGCTGCTGAGTTGGGAGTGGCGCAGCAGCAGATTGGCTGGGTAGTCGGCGCGACCCAGGCGGGCTACGCCCTGGGGCTGCTACTGATTGTGCCGCTCGGGGACTTGGTCGACCGTAAACGCTTGTTGCTTGGCCAGTTGCTGTTCGCGGCGCTTGCGCTGGTCGGCGTTGGCATGGCGCCGAACTGGGCAATATTGCTGCTGGCTCTGGCGATCACCGGGTTGATGGCAGTCATGGTGCAGGTGATGGTGGCTCATGCTGCGAGCCTTGCCTCACCTGGCCAGCAAGGGCAGGCGGTAGGCACTGTCACCAGTGGTGTGGTGCTGGGTATTCTGCTGGCACGGCTGGCTTCGGGCGGGCTGGCTGACGTGGCCGGTTGGCGAAGTGTGTACCTTGTCGCCGCAGGGCTCTTGATGTTGCTGGCGCTGGTGCTGTGGCGCAGTCTGCCCGGCGGGCAGCCGATGGGGAGCCGGCCGGGTTACCGGGCGCTGATCTTGGCCCAGTTCAGCTTGTATCGGCACGACAGGTTGCTGCGCCAGCGCGGCGTATTCGGTGTGTTGATCTTCGCCGCATTCAGCGTGCTGTGGAGTGCCATGGTCATGCCACTCAGTGCTGCGCCGCTGGCACTGAGCCATACCGAGATCGGCCTGTTTGGCCTGGCAGGTGTGGCGGGCACGCTGGCGGCTTCGCATGCTGGTCGTCTGGCTGACCTTGGGCGCGGTGAGCGTACGACCGGAGTGTCGTTGGCCCTGCTGACGCTGTCGTGGCTGCCAACAGCGTTCGTCGAACATTCATTGCTGGCCTTCGTGCTGGGTGTGCTGATGCTGGACTTTGCCGTGCAGGCAGTGCATGTCACCAACCAGAGCTTGTTGCTGGCCGGGCGTGGTGCGATGGCTAGCCGTTTGATCGGCGCCTACATGTGTTGCTATTCGCTGGGCAGCGGTTTGGGGGCGGTGTTGGCGAGCTGGGTGTTTGCCCACTGTGGCTGGGTTGCGGTGTGTGGGCTTGGCATGGGCATCAGTGCCGTCGCACTGTGCTACTGGCTATGGCTGAAACGCGCGAGGGCGGCCGAGGCCGCCCTGCAATGTTCAGGTCAGAACTTGTAGCCAAGGCCGACCATGTATACCCACGGGTCGACGTCGACGTCGACCTTGGTCTTGCTGTAGCCAAGGGCGGTCGGGCCATTGACGCTGGCCTTGGTGTCGATGTCGACGTACCAGACCGAGGCGTTTACCAGCAGGTTGTCGGTCAGCATGTAGTCCATGCCCAGTTGGCCGGCGATACCTACCGAGTCCTGCAGCTTGAGGTTGCTGAAGCCTTGTTCCTTGCGTGCGCTGCTCAAGTCTTCGTCAAAGAACAGGGTGTAGTTGATACCGACGCCAGCGTACGGCTGGAAGCGCGAATTTGGCTCCATTGGGTAGTACTGCAGCGACAGCGTTGGCGGCAGTTGCTTGATGTCCGCCAGCTTGCCGTCCAGCCCGCCGCCCAGACCTTTTACGCCGACGGTGTGCTTGAACGGGGTAGCTGCCAGCAGCTCCAGGCCGATGTGGTCGGTGAGCATGTAGGCAAAGGTCAGGCCCAACTGGGTATCGCTGTCCAGGGTCGCCTTGGTGCCCGACACCTTGTTGCCGTCGAACTTGAGGTCGCCGCTGCTCTCGTTCGGGGCGGTGGTGATGGCGCCTGCGCGCAGGATCATGTCCCCCGCCTGATAGGCGTGGGCGGCAGGGGCGGCGAGCGCAAGGGCCACAAGCGAGGCACCCAGCAAGGACTTGTTCATGGAAGCTCCCAAAGGACGTTATTAATCGAGTAGTCCAATGGTACGGAGCTGGTCAAACGGAAAGTTTGACCCAGCTCAACGAAGCGTCTTCACGAATTCGAAACAGTTCTCATCTCAGCTCATAAGCGTAGATTTTCTCGGCTTCCATCTGGTAGCCGGCGTCGGCCAGCTCGCTGCTGGAAGCTTTAACCTGCATCTTTCCCTCTATCCAGTAGGGCTGGTAGAGGTCTTCGACGCGCACGCCCATCTCGCTGAAAATATGCACGATCTGGTTCGGCGGCGGCGGCGGCACGTGGATGCACGCGCCATAGTAAGGGACCAGCAGGAATTCGGTGGTGCGGCCTTCTTCGCTGACCTCCAGTGGCACGATGTAGCCGGGAAGTTTGACCTGTTGGCCGTCGAGGCTTTTTACCACTGGCGCGTCGGGCGCCTGCTGACGCGCGGGAGGTGCGGATTCGGCAGACAGGGCGTTGCTGAGCTGTGACATGTCGTGCAGCGGCGCCAGTTGTGGCGGGATGACCGGGGCGCCTTCAGGGATCAGTGCGGGCCAGTCCAGCTCCTTGGGTTCGGCGGCCCATAGAGGCATCGCTACCAGCAACAGCAAGGCCAGCAGCATGTGCATTGCCGGCCTCTTCGCGGGCAAGCCCGCTCCCACAGGTACTGCACAAGCTCCGAAGCCTGCGGGGCTCCCTGTGGGAGCGGGCGTGCCCGCGAAGCAGGCGGTGAGGTCTTTGATCATTACGCGCACTCAGAGGTGTATGGACAGGCCGTCGGCCAGCGATTGCCGGTAAGCCCGCCACGCCGGCACGCTGCCCATCAGCAACGCGGCCCCCAGGATGATAGCCAGCAAGGTCCATTCATGGGTACTCGGCAGAGCCAGTGGCAGATACAAACCATAGTTGGCCTGCACATACCCCTGTGCCAGGGCGATACCCGCATATAGCAAGCCAAGCCCGGCCACGATCCCGACCGAGGCCAGTGACAGTGCTTCCAGTACCAGCAACCCCGCAATATGCCAAGGCCGGGCCCCGACCGAACGCAAGATCGCCATTTCCCGGCGGCGTTCGTTGAGGCTGGTGAGAATCGCCGTGAGCATGCCGATCAAACCGGTCAGCACCACGAATAGCGACACCACGAACAATGCCTGTTCCGCAGTGCCCATCAGGCTCCACAGTTCCTGCAGGGCGACCCCCGGCAGGATCGCCAGCAATGGCTCGCTGCGGTACTCGTTGATCTCTCGCTGCAAACTGAAGGTTGCGATCTTGCTGTTCAGGCCAAGCATGAACGCAGTGATGGCGGCAGGTTGCAGGTCCATCGTACGGGCCTGTTCGGCGCTGATGCGCCCGGCGCCACGGGCGGGTACGCCGTTGTGCCAGTCGATATGGATCGCCTCCATGCCGCCCAGGCTGATATGCAGGGTGCGGTCGACGGGGGTGCCGGTGCGCTTGAGTACGCCGACCACGGTAAACGGCTTGTCGTCGTGCTTGACCAGACTGATTGCGGCCACGCCGTGGGCTAGCACCAGCTTGTCACCCAGCTTGTAGTGCAATGCCTCGGCCACTTCAGCGCCGAGCACTACCTCGAACGGGTCGTTGGCAAACTCACGCCCCTGGCTCAGTTGCAGATGCTGGCGGCGGCCGTACTGATAATGGCTGAAGTAATCCGTGGTGGTGCCCATCACTCTGTAGCCGCGGTGCGAGTCGCCCAGCGAGATCGGGATTGCCCACTTCACCCGTGGGTCCTGTGCATAGTGCTGGAAGCTGTCCCAGCGGATGTTATTGGTCGCGTTGCCAATGCGGAACACCGAATACAGCAGCAGGTTCACCGAGCCGGAGCGTGCACCGACAATCAGGTCGGTGCCGCTGATGGTGCTGGCGAAGCTGGCACGGGCTTCGGTACGGACCCGCTCAACAGCCAGCAGCAGGCACACCGACAGGGCAATGGCAAAGGCGGTCAGAAACGCAGTGAAGCGGCGGTTGGCCAGGCTGGCCAAGGCAAGGCGGAGCAGGTACATCAGGCCTCCCGGGACTTGGCGGCGCGGTTCAGTTCGGCAAGCGACAGGTGGCGGTCGAACAGCGGCGCCAGGCTCTGGTCGTGGCTGACGAACAACAGGCTGGCACCGGCGGCGCGGCACTCATCGAACAGCAGGCGGATGAATGCTTCGCGCGTGTCCGCATCCAGTGCCGAGGTCGGTTCGTCGGCGATCACCAGCTCAGGCTGGCCGATCAGTGCGCGGGCGGCTGCGACCCGCTGTTGCTGGCCGATCGACAGGCTGTCGGCGCGGCGGGCGAGCATGGCAGGGTCGCCCAGGCCCAGGTGGGTCAGCAGCGTGCTGGCCGCCTGGTCAACACTGCCATGGCGCTGCTCGGCGCGTGCCTTGCGGCTGCGCGAGAAGCGGCAGGGCAGTTCGACGTTTTCACGTACCGAGAGGAACGGCAGCAGGTTGAACTGCTGGAAGATATACCCTGTGTGATCGACCCGAAAGCGGTCGCGGGCGCCCTGGCTCAGGCTGCCGAGGTCCTGACCGAGCAACTGGATGCGGCCCTGGACCGGCACGTTCACCCCGCCCAGCAGGCCCAGCAAGGTCGTCTTGCCACTGCCGCTGGGGCCCTTGAGGAACAGTGCTTCACCAGCGTCCAGGCGCAATGCCGGAATATCCAGCAGCGGCGGGTGACCTGGCCAGGCGAACACCAGGTCATGCAGATCGATCAACGGCTGGTTCATTCAGAAGGCGACCGCTGCCTTGGTGGGCGTGGTTTCCACGCCTTTCTGGCCATTGGGGCCGATCAGTTGCACGTTGATTTTCTGGGTGGCGGGGAAGGCCTTGAACAGCGGCGCCAGGTCCAGCTGTGTGAGTTTGTCGGGGTTGGCGCAAGTCAGCTGATAGTGGGCGCCGATGTCGCTGTGCTGATGGTCGTGTTCATGTTCATGTTCATGTTCATGTTCGTGCTCGTCACCATCGTCGTCGGCCTTCGCTGCGTCACCGAACAGAGGGCTTTCCAGCGCCTGCTGCTCTTCCTTGCAGTCCGCGGCAGCAGAAAGGCCGAACAGCTTCAGGGGTTGTTCAAGCTGCTGGCGCACGGCGGCGACTTTGGCCTTGTCGGCATCGCTGCTGGCGGCATGCTCGAAGCCGACCAGGTTCATTGCCGGGCTGTCCAGTTCCAGTTCCAGGGTATTGCCATCGAGCACTGCGTTGAGCTTGGCTACGCCATGCTCGTGGGCGCCGAGGGAGCCGTGGGCGTGGTCATGATCATGGTCATCGTGAGCATGGGCCACGGCCAGTGGCAGCAAAGCGAAGGGCAGGGCGAGCAGCAGGCGACGCATGGACGACTCCGGAGCGGGCTGAAAGATCGGGTTATGTTATAACAAGGTTTCGGCGCGCCGCCAGCCTGCGTGGCGCATGTTTCATGTTGCGGTAGCATGGCTGCATTGACGTGGGTTCAAGGAATGCATCATGAGAATTCGTGGACAGATTGGTGATTGGCCGGTGGACCTGACCATCGAGCTGACGCCTGAAGAGTGGGCGCAACTGGGGCGGCAGACCGAGGTGCCGATGGTAGCCCAGGCGGCCGCGACAGCTGCGGTGGTCGCACCGCGCCAAAATGACGGTCAGTGGGCTGCGGCGCGTGATGTGTTGCGTCTGGCAGGACAGATGAGCGGGCCGGAATTGCTGGACCGCCTGGAAGGGTTGGCGGGGAGTACGGCGGCGGGTAAACGGTTGCTGGTGCGCTTGCGGCACAGCAGTGAGGTAAAGGTGGAGAGCGGCGTGGATGCGCCCGTTTATCACTGGGTAGGGTGAGCGCTGTCTTGCTTGAAAATTGAAACGCCTGCGCGGTCACCCGTAGGAGCGGGTTTACCCGCGAACACCGGCAGAGCCGGTGCCATCCACTGTGTCGGTTTCTTCGCGGGCATGCCCGCTCCAACAGGTCCAGCGCAGGCTTCAAGGTCACTCAGAACATCGCCGCCGACAGCTTGCGACGATAAACACCAACCAGCGGGTGATCGCCACCCAGCAACTCGAACACCTGCAACAGCGCCTTCTGCGGCAGCCCGTTCTCGTAGCCACGGTTACGCTGGAACAGCTTCAGCAGACCTTCCAGCGCCGCCTCGTACTGCTGGCGAGCCAGTTGCTGAATGCTCAGCTGATAAGCCGCCTCGTCGTCTTGCGGGTTCTGCGCCAGACGGCTTTTAAGGTCAGCCACTTCCGGCAGGCTGGCAGCCTGGCGCAGGAAGGTCAGCTGGGCCTTGGCACCGGCCAGTGCAGCTTTGTGTTCGTCAGTCTTGACCGCATCCAGCACCACTTGCGCTTCGCCCAGCTCACCACGCTCGGCCAGGCAGCGGGCATACAGGATCAGCGCCTCGGCATTGCTGTTGTCCTCACCCAGCAGCGCCTGTAGCAGCGTTTCGGTTTCGGCAAAACGGCTTTCGGCAAACAGTGCCTTTGCCTGCTCCAGTGGCGCGGCGGTGGGCGCGGCGGGCATTTGTACATGCGGCTCGAGCATGGCGCGGATCGCCGACTCCGGTTGTGCCCCGGCAAAACCGTCCACCGGCTGGCCGTCCTTGAACAGCACCACTGTCGGCAGGCTACGGATGCCGAACTGGGCAACCACCTGTTGCTCTACGTCGCAGTTGATCTTGGCCAGCAGCAGTTCGCCCTGGTAACCCTCGGCAATCTTAGCCAGCAAAGGCATCAGCGCCTTGCACGGCGCGCACCACTCGGCCCAGAAGTCCACCAGCACCGGCTTGTGGAAGGAGTTCTCGATCACCAGTTGCTGGAAGTTGGTATCGGTGGCGTCGAAAATGTAAGGCGTGTCTTGGGTCATCGCGACTCTCGCAAACTCGTGTATGGCACCACTATAAGGTGTCGCGGCTGGCGTGGTACAGGCTGACCCGGCGGAATTCGTGTGGCTCGGCCAGGTCCGGCAGGGTCAGTGCTTCGAGCACGCCCAATTGCTGGTACAACGGGTGGCGAAAGTCGCGTACCCGCGAGTCGGCCACCAAGGCCTGCCGACCGCGGCTCAGGAAGGCATCCAGCAGCGGCAGGTTGGCGCGGTCGTACAGCACATCGGCAACCAGGATCAGGTCGAAACGGTCTTCCTCGGCAAAAAAATCGCTGCTGTAGCTTAGTGTCACCCCGTTCAGTGCTGCATTTGCACGGCAGGCAGCGAGGGCCAGCGGGTCGAGGTCGCAGGCCACCACTTCCCGTGCACCGGCGCGTGCAGCAGCAATGCCGGCGATACCAGAGCCGGCGCCAAAGTCCAGCACGCGCTTGCCTGCCACCCATTCCGGGCGTTCGGCCAGGTAGCGGGCCATTGCCAGCCCGCTGGCCCAGCAGAAGCTCCAATAGGGAGGTTCTTCAAGAATGCGTCGGGTTTCTTCGCTGCTGAAGGCGCGATCCATGTTCTGGTCGTCGATCAGCCATAGCTTCAGGTCACAGTCGGGCAGTTCGCTGACGATCAGGCGTGCTTCGCCGATCAGGCCGCTGAGGGCCTGTTGCAGGGCCAGCGGCATCACTTAAGGCGCCTTCTCGAAACGCAGCGGGCCGGTGGCCTGGGTTTGTGCCTGGGTAATGCGCACCGGGGGCAGGTGCATGATCAGCTGGCCGGAGTTGCTGGCGCGGCCACGCAGTTCGACCCGGGCACCGGGCGGGAAGGCTTCGGGGTTGAAACGCAGGTGGTAGGGCAGCGCCTGGCCGGTACCGGTCAGGTTGCTGCTGGCCAGCAGGCGCTGCGGGCGGTCGCGCTCGTCGATCACCAGCAAGGCCAGTTCCACCTCGGCACCCGCCGGGATTTCCAGCAAGGTGCCACTCAGCTCGCGCTGGTAGGCCGGCAACGGGCCCGGTACTTCGGCCTTGGCCGAGGGGGCTGGCGCGGGCGCCGGGTTGTCGGTCTTTGGCCTGTCGCTGCCGCAAGCGGCAAGCAAAGCGGCGCAGCACAGCACGACGAGCGCTCGGTAGTGCATGGGGGAGTCCTTCACGGGCATATTTCCCATGGATGTTAACCCCTTTGGCTTGTCTTGCCAGTGCAATGCGCTACCATGGCCCTCCCTTTTTTTGTTGCCTGCCACCATGCACTGTCCCTTTTGCGGTGCCAACGACACCAAGGTCATCGACTCTCGCCTCGTCGCCGAGGGCGAGCAGGTGCGCCGCCGCCGTGAATGCGTGGCCTGCGGCGAGCGCTTCACCACCTTCGAAACCGCCGAGCTGGTGCTGCCCCGGCTGATCAAGCAGGACGGCACGCGCCAGCCCTTCGACGAAGAAAAGCTGCGCGCTGGCATGCAACGGGCCCTGGAAAAGCGTCCGGTCAGCGTCGAGCGCCTGGAAGCTGCGCTGGCGCACATCAAGAGCCGGCTGCGTGCCACGGGCGAGCGCGAAGTCAAATCGCTGGTGGTCGGTGAAATGGTCATGGCCGAGCTGCGCAAACTCGATGAAGTGGCCTATATCCGCTTTGCCTCGGTGTACCGGCGCTTCCAGGACCTCGACGAGTTCCGCGAAGAAATCGACCGCCTGGCCCGTGAGCCAGCTAAAGAGTGAACATGCCCAGCCAAGCCGCCATCCTTGACGCCCACTACATGGCCCGTGCGCTGGAGCTGGCGCGTAAAGGCCTGTACACCACCCACCCGAACCCGCGCGTAGGCTGCGTGATCGTGCGTGATGGCGAAGTGGTTGGCGAAGGCTGGCACGTTCGCGCCGGCGAGCCACATGCCGAAGTGCATGCCCTGCGCCAGGCCGGTGAACTTGCCCGGGGTGCTTGTGCCTATGTCACCTTGGAGCCATGCAGCCACCATGGCCGTACGCCGCCGTGTGCCGAAGCGCTGGTCAAGGCCGGTGTGGCGCGTGTAGTCGCAGCCATGCAGGACCCTAACCCGCAAGTGGCGGGACAGGGCCTGCGGCGCCTGGCCGAAGCCGGAATCGAAGTGGCCAGCGGGGTGCTCGAAGCCGAGGCTCGCGCCCTCAACCCAGGCTTCCTCAAGCGCATGGAGCACGGCCTGCCGTTCGTTCGCGCCAAGCTGGCCATGAGCCTGGACGGCCGCACCGCCATGGCCAGTGGTGAGAGCCAGTGGATCACCGGCCCGGCCGCCCGCTCAGCCGTGCAGCGCTTGCGCGCCCGCTCCAGCGTGGTGTTGACCAGCGCCGCCAGCGTGCTGGCAGACAACGCACGCATGACCGTGCGTGGTGCCGAGCTGGGCCTGGATGCCGAAACTACTGCCCTGGCTCTTAGCCGCACACCCTTGCGGGTGCTGGTCGATGGCCGTCTGCGCCTGCCACTGGCGGCGCCGTTCTTCCAGGCCGGCCCGGCTCTGGTGGTGACTGCTGTCGCAGATGACCCGCGCTATGCCGCTGCCGGCCACGAATTGCTCAGCTTGCCGGGCGACAATGGCCAGGTCGACCTGGGGGCGCTGCTTCACGCCCTGGCCGCCCGCGGCGTCAACGAAATCCTGCTGGAAGCCGGTGCCGGCCTGGTCGGTGCCTTCGCACGGCAAGGCCTGGTCGATGAGTACCAGCTGTTCGTCGCTGGCACCTTCCTCGGCTCTCAGGCTCGGCCGCTGCTGGACTGGCCGATGGACAAGATGAGCGAAGCACCACGGCTGAAAATTACCGAAATGCGCGCAGTGGGCGATGACTGGCGGGTCACGGCCATCCCCCTGCCGGCGCCCGGCGTATAATGCCGGGCTTGCCCCGCGCAAACCGTTTTTGAGGAAGACCCCATGTTCACCGGCATCATCGAATCTATCGGCACCATCCGCAGCCTGACCCCCAAGGGTGGTGACGTGCGCGTCTACGTAGAAACCGGCAAGCTCGACCTGGGGGACGTCAAGCTCGGCGACAGCATCGCCGTCAACGGTGTATGCCTCACGGCCGTGGAGCTGCCGGGCGACGGCTTCTGGGCCGATGTCAGCGTCGAAACCCTCAAGCGCACCGCCTTCATCGACCTCAAGAGCGGCAGCAAGGTCAACCTGGAAAAAGCCCTGACCCCCACTACCCGCCTGGGCGGGCACCTGGTCAGCGGCCACGTCGACGGGGTTGGCGAAATCATTTCGCGCAGCGATAACGCCCGCGCCATCCAGTTCCGCGTGCGTGCACCGAAGGAACTGGCCAAGTACATCGCCCACAAGGGTTCGATCACCGTCGACGGCACCAGCCTGACGGTCAATGAGGTCAATGGCGCCGAATTCGAGCTGACCATTGTCCCGCACACTCTGTCCGAAACCATCATGGCCGATTACCGTGCAGGGCGTCGGGTAAACCTTGAGGTCGACCTGCTGGCCCGTTACCTGGAGCGCTTGCTGCTGGGTGACAAGGCCGCCGAACCGAGCAAGGGCAGTGGCATTACCGAAAGCTTCCTGGCCGCCAATGGCTTCTTGAAATCCTGATTGAGAAGGGGGTGCCGCGTGGCGCTCAACAGCATCGAAGAACTGGTCGAAGACATCCGCCAGGGCAAAATGGTCATCCTGATGGATGACGAAGATCGCGAGAACGAAGGCGACATCATCATGGCGGCCGAGTGCTGCCAGCCGGAGCACATCAACTTCATGGCCAAGCACGCCCGTGGCCTGATCTGCATGCCGATGACCCGCGAGCGTTGCGAAACGCTGAAGCTGCCGTTGATGGCGCCGCGCAACGGCTCGGGCTTCGGCACCAAGTTCACCGTGTCGATCGAGGCCGCCGAGGGCGTCACCACCGGTATTTCCGCCGCCGACCGCGCACGCACTGTGCAGGCTGCCGCTGCCAAGGACGCCAAGGCCGAAGACATCGTCAGCCCTGGTCACATCTTCCCGCTGATGGCCCAGCCAGGCGGTACGCTGGCGCGTGCCGGCCACACCGAAGCCGCCTGTGACCTGGCGCGCATGGCCGGTTTCGAGCCAAGCGGCGTGATCTGCGAAGTGATGAACGACGACGGCACCATGTCGCGCCGCGCCGAACTGGAAGTGTTCGCCGCCGAGCACGGCCTGAAGATCGGCACCATTGCCGACCTGATCCACTACCGCATGATCCACGAGCGCACCGTGCAGCGTGTTTCCGAGCAATCGGTGGAGAGCGAGCTGGGTGAGTTCAACCTGGTCACCTACCGTGACGCGGTCGAAGGCGACGTGCACATGGCCTTGACCCTGGGCAAGATCTGCGCGGAAGAACCGACCCTGGTGCGCGTGCACAACATGGACCCGCTGCGCGACCTGCTGCTGGTCAAGCAGCCAGGCCGCTGGAGCCTGCGCGCGGCCATGGCCGCAGTGGCCGAGGCCGGCAGTGGTGTGGTGTTGCTGCTGGGGCACCCGCTGGACGGCGACGTGCTGCTGGCGCACATCCGCGAAAGCGCGGGCGATGCGCCGGCCAAGGCACCGACCACCTACAGCACTGTGGGTGCCGGTTCGCAGATCCTGCGTGACCTCGGTGTGCGCAAGATGCGCCTGATGAGTTCGCCGATGAAGTTCAACGCGATATCCGGATTCGATCTGGAAGTTGTAGAATACGTGCCCTCCGAGTGACTTGAGGCGGCATTGACGCCCTCTGCTCGAGTCCAGACCCCTGTCGAGGCCGCTTGTATGCGGCCTCGCTCTTGAAGATGAGAATATCGGAATGACCCTGAAGACCATCGAAGGTACCTTCATTGCCCCCAAAGGTCGCTATGCTTTGGTGGTTGGCCGCTTCAACAGCTTCGTTGTCGAAAGCCTGGTAAGCGGTGCCGTTGATGCCCTGGTACGCCACGGTGTCAGCGAAAGCGACATCACCATCATCCGTGCCCCGGGTGCATTCGAGATCCCGCTGGTGGCACAGAAGGTCGCCCAGCAAGGCGCCTACGACGCGATCATCGCCCTGGGCGCCGTGATCCGTGGCGGTACCCCGCACTTCGAATACGTGGCGGGCGAGTGCACCAAGGGCCTGGCCCAGGTGTCCATGGAGTTCGGTGTTCCGGTGGCCTTCGGCGTACTGACCGTCGACTCCATCGAGCAAGCCATCGAGCGTTCTGGCACCAAAGCCGGCAACAAAGGTGCTGAAGCTGCCCTGTCCGCACTGGAAATGGTCAGCCTGCTGGCGCAGTTGGAGGCCAAGTGATTAGCGACGAAAGCGATCGTTTCAACCCGCGCGATCCAAAACCTGCGGATGCCGGCAAGCCCTCCAAGAGCGCCAAGCGCCGCGAAGCCCGCAAGCTCGCGACCCAGGCCCTCTACCAGTGGCACATGGCCCAGCATTCGCTGAACGAGATCGAAGCGCAGTTCCGGGTGGATAACGATTTCACCGATGTCGACGGTGCCTATTTCCGCGAGATCCTGCATGGGGTCCCGGCAATCAAGGGCGAAATCGACAAAGCGCTGGTGCCTTGCATGACCATCGCACTGGAAGAGCTCGACCCGGTCGAGCTGGCTGTGCTGCGCCTGTCCACCTGGGAACTGATCAAACGCGTCGACGTGCCTTACCGCGTCGTGATCAACGAAGGTGTGGAACTGGCCAAGGTCTTCGGTGCCACTGACGGCCACAAGTTCGTCAACGGCGTACTGGACAAGCTCGCCCCGGCGCTGCGTGAAGCAGAAGTCAAGGCGAACAAGCGCTGATCCTGGCGCTGCTTGGCCATGGGTGAGTTCGAGCTGATCAACCATTACTTCGCCGCGGCGCCCTGTGCGCAGGGCGGCGAGGGCGTGGCGCTGGGTATCGGCGACGACTGCGCCCTGCTGGACCTTCCCCCCGGTGAGCAACTGGCGGTGTCGACCGACACCCTGGTCGCCGGGGTGCACTTTCCTGCTGTTTGCGATCCGTTGCTGCTTGGCCAGCGTTCGTTGGCTGTGGCGGCCAGTGACCTGGCAGCCATGGGCGCGACTGCAATCGGCTTCACCCTCGCACTGACCCTGCCTGACGTTGGCCCTGACTGGCTGGCGGCCTATGCCGACGGCCTTGGTCGCATGGCCCACCGTTGCCGCATGAGCCTGATCGGTGGTGACACCACGCGTGGCCCGTTGAGCATCACCGTGACCGTGTTTGGCCGCGTGCCGGCTGGCCAGGCCTTGCGCCGCAGCGGTGCAAGGCCGGGTGATCTGTTGTGTGTCGGTGGTTCGCTGGGCAAAGCCGCCGGTGCCTTGCCGCTGGTGCTGGGTGAGCGCGAGGCGCCTGCCGCGCAGGCCGAGCCGCTGCTGGCTCATTACTGGTCACCGATGCCGCAGCTCACCCTCGGGGCTCTGCTGCGTGGCAAGGCCACTGCGGCCCTGGACATTTCCGATGGCCTGCTCGCTGACTGCGGTCATATCGCCAAGGCCTCCGGCGTGGCGCTGGAGGTGAACCTGGCGCAGGTGCCAGTGTCTCCTGCCTTAGAGGCATTCCTCGGGCGCGAAGCGGCGTTGCAGGCAGCACTCACCGGTGGCGACGACTATGTACTGGCCTTCACCTTGCCGCCCGAAGCGCTGGCGCCCTTGGCTGGTCTCGGTTGCATCGAGGTACATATCATTGGTCGTGTGCTCGAAGGGCAGGGTGTGACCTTGCGCGACTCACAGGGCCAGGACATAACCCCCGTCCAGCGGGGCTATCAACACTTTAGGGAGAGACCGTGACCGATCACCCCAACCAGGTGCCTGCGGAGTTCGTTCCGCCTTCGGTCTGGCGCAACCCGTGGCACTTCATCGCCTTTGGCTTCGGTTCCGGCACTCTGCCCAAGGCCCCGGGTACCTGGGGCTCGCTGGTCGCCATACCGTTCATCCCCTTGTGGCAGCTGCTGCCCGACTGGGGCTACTGGTTGTTGCTCGGCGTGAGCATGCTGTTTGGCTTCTGGTTGTGCGGCAAAGTTGCCAATGATTTGCGCGTACACGACCATGAAGGCATTGTCTGGGACGAGATTGTCGGCATGTGGATCACCCTCTGGCTGGTGCCGGAGGGCTGGCAGTGGCTGTTGGCAGGGTTCCTGATGTTCCGCTTCTTCGACATCCTCAAACCGTGGCCGATTCGCTGGATCGACCGCCATGTGCACGGGGGCGTCGGCATCATGCTCGACGATATCCTGGCCGGCGTGTTTGCCTGGCTGGGCATGCAGGTTCTGGTGTGGGCGGTTGCCTGAAACAGGGAGTGCGTGAATGGCCTTAAGGACTGTACTGCTGGCAATGCTGCTGAGTATTGCCCCGTGGGTGACGGCTGCCGAGGGCATGCCGAAACAGATCCATCTGGTTAGCGAGGAGTGGCTCGACTACACCAACGCCGACGGTACCGGGGTGGCCTGGGATGTGCTGCGCAAAGTGTTCGAGCCGGCCGGAGTCAAGGTGGTTACCCAGAGCGCGCCCTACAGCCGGGCGGTTGGCCTGGTCAAACGCGGCGAGGCTGATGCCTGGGTCGGCTCGTACAAGGAAGAGAACGACGACAACCTGTACCCGCGCTGGCACTTCGACATGGACCATATCTATGCCCTGGGGCTGGCCAGCAAACCTGTGCCTACCCTGGAGACCATCGGCAAGTACCGGTTGGCCTGGGTGCGTGGTTATGATTACGGCAGCTACTTGCCCAATGTGCGCGAATTCCGCGAAATCCAGCGTCGCGAGGGCATTCTGCCGATGCTCGAGCATGACCGGGTGGACTACTACATCGACGCACTGACCGAGGTCGACTACGTGCTCGGGCAAACCTCTCACCCGGAGCGTTTCCGCCGTACCCATGTGGCCGAGTTGCCGTTGTACCTGGCCTTTGCCCGTAACGACCAGGCCAAGGCTCTGTGCGAACTGTTCGACAAGCGCATGAAGGAGCTGATACGTAGCGGCGAACTGAAGCCGATTTTCGAGCACTGGAAACAGCCCTATCCGTTCAGCGCGGACAGTCACCCACACTGAAGCCGAATACACCAAGGTATATCGCGGCCCTCTTGGGCTGCGGGCTTGGGGTTGAGCGATGGCTTTTAATAAGTATCGAACTTTTCGATCTTAAGCCACTGTATACAGCCAGCCCACATTCCCCAACCTGCTGATACAATCGGCCCACGAGAAATTTCCTACTTACTCCAGGAGCACAACGTGCCCGTCGTCTTTGTTGCCGCCTCAAAACTCCCGACGCCCTTCGCGACCTTCACCATGCATGGCTTTCTCGACGAAGCCACAGGCCGTGAGCATGTGGTGCTCAGCCTGGGTGATATCGCGGACGGCCAGCCGGTATTGGGGCGCCTGCATTCCGAGTGTCTGACCGGCGATGCACTGTTCAGCCAGCGTTGCGACTGCGGCTCGCAGTTGGAAGCCGCGCTGCAGGCCATCGCCCGCGAAGGCCGTGGGGTGCTGTTGTACCTGCGTCAGGAAGGCCGTGGCATCGGCCTGCTGAACAAGATCCGCGCCTACGAGCTGCAGGATGGCGGCGCCGACACCGTCGAAGCCAACGAGCGCCTGGGCTTCGCTGCCGACCAGCGTGACTACGCCATATGCCTGCCGATGCTCGAGCACCTGGGCGTCAAGTCGCTGCGCCTGATGACCAACAATCCGCGCAAGGTCAAGGCCCTGACCGACATGAACATCGTGGTTGCCGAGCGTGTGCCGCTGCACACCGGGCATAACCCGCACAACCGCTACTACCTGGCGACCAAGGCCGGCAAGTTGGGCCACATGCTGGGCAACGAACACCAGGGCGAGGTGCCCCAGGCGTGACCCGCGCCGAGGTCAAGCGGCGCCTGGCGCTGGCCTGGTGGCAGTACCTGGCGGTGGGCCTGGTGCCGCTGCCAGTCATGGCTTGGGCCTTTGGGGGCGGTGATGCACTGATCCCGGTGTTGGCCATGCCACTGTTCATCGCCGGTGCGGCCACCATGTTCCTCAGCCTGCCGCGCTTCGGTGCCTACAAGCGCGCACTAATTGCCACCTCAAAGGTGCTCGGCACGGGCGAAGAAGCCGCTGCCTGGATCGAACTGGCGCGGGTGCGGCGCATGGCCATGTTGTATGCCTGCTTCCCGGCTTGGGTCGCCGCATTGTCGGTGCTGGTCGGCCTGGAGGCAGTGCCGCAGATCCTCCTCGCAGTGTCTACCGTTGTAGTGCTGTACCTCTATCGCATTCCGCGCCAGCTGGGCTGATGCGACTGCTACCTGGCCTGCTGGCGTTGTTCGCCTGCACCGTACTGGCTGCAGAACCGCTACGTGTCGTCAGTCTGGCCCCCTCGATGAGCGAGATCATGCTTGAGCTGCAGGCCGACGACCTGCTGGTGGGCGTGCTCGATGGCGGCGACCGGCCGGCTGCGCTGCGCCACTTGCCTTCGGTCGGGCGCCAAGGGCAACTGGACATGGAGCGCCTGCTCAGCTTGCGCCCCGACCTGTTGCTGCTGTGGCCAGGCAGTGTGCCGCCGGCCCAGCGCGACCAACTCAAGCGCCTGGGTATCGCCACCTTCAGCGCCGAACCCCATGACATCAGCCAGCTGATCGAGCAGATCGAGGCCATTGCCGAGCGTGTCGGGCGTGCCGAGCAGGGCCATTCATACGCGCGAGCCCTGCGTGAGCGGCTGCAACAGCTGCGCCAGCAGTATCGGCGTGACGAACCCTTGCAGGTGTTTTATCAAGTCTGGGATCGGCCGTTGTACACGCTCGGTGGCCGTCAGGTGGTGAGCGACGCCCTGGCCGTGTGCGGGGCGCGCAATGTGTTCGCCGACCTTGGCCAGCCGGCGCCACAGGTGAATGTGGAGTCCGTGCTGCTGCGTAATCCGCAGGTCATCCTGGCAGCTGATGAGGCGCAACTGGCCAGCTGGAAGGCCTGGCCGCAGATTCGGGCGGTGGCTGATGGGCGTCTGCTGGTGGTCCCGGACAAAGGGCTGGAGCGCCCCAGCGGGCAGATGATCGAAGCCACCGCCCGCTTGTGTGCGTTGCTGGACGCTAAAGCGCCGGTGTCCAGGTGATGCTCAAGAGCACAGTGCGGCCCTCTTCGCGGTAAGGGTGATACGCACCCTCATAGCTGTAAAGGGCGCGGCTGTAGCTGCGGTCCAGCAGGTTATCCAGCTTGGCTTCGAGTTTCAGTTCGTCGCTAGCCGCCCAACTGCTGCGCAAACCCAGCAGACCATAGCCACCGATGCGGTTGCGGTTGGCCTCATCGTCATAACTGTTGCTGACCGCCTGCCAGCTGGCACCCACGCTGAAACGCCCGAACTCTCGGTCCAGGTCCAGGCTCAAGGTGCGGCGGGCGCGGCGGGCGAGAGTGTGGCCAGTGTCGCGGTCGCGTGGGTCGATCAGCGCCAGGCCAAGCTGGCTGTGCCAGGCGCCCCACTGCTGCGCCAGCGCCATTTCCACACCATTGATTCGTGCCGAGGCGACGTTACGGGGTATCGAGTTCTGGCCAAAGATGATCGCGTCGCGCAGGTCGGTGCGGTACAGCGAAGTCTCCAGCCGGCTCTCTGCAGTCAGCTGGCTGCGCCATTGCAGCTCGTAGCTTCTGGAGTGCTCTGGGTCCAGGTTCGGGTTGCTGAACTGTGGGTAATACAGGTCGTTGAACGTTGGCGCGCGGAAGCCTTCGCTGTAGGACAGCAGCACATCGTTGTTCGCGTTCAGCGGTACGGTCAGGCTGCCGCTCCAGGTGGTCTGGCCACCAAACTGCTGGTTGCGGTCATGGCGCACCCCCAGCTCAGTGGAAAACTGCTCGCCCCGGTAGCGGTGCTGGGCGAACACGGCACGGTTCCAGCGGCTGTCCTCAATGAAATCGGTAGTGCCGTGTACGCGGTCTTCGTACCAGTCGCCACCGATCAGTACGGTGTTGCGTTCGCCGAGGGCCAGGTCGTTCTGCCAGGTAGCCTGATCGCGGTAGGTGTTGAACACGAAGCGCTCAGCGCTGAGCTTGTCGCGTTTGTCGTCCCGGTTCTCGCTATGGGCCAGTTCAAGGCGTGAGTGCCAGGTTTCGGTGACCTGAACGTCAACGTAGCTGCCCAGGCTGCTGACACTGAAGTCGGTGTAGGGTTGTTGACCGAAGCTTTCGAAGGTGACGGGGTCGAAGCCGCCGAACGGGTTGTCGTACTCGCTGCGACCACGGCTGTCGAGCAGGTTCAAGCCGGCCTCGAAGCGCTCACTGAAGGTGTGGCTCAGGCTCAGGTTCAACGCCTTGTTGCGGTAGGCGTCGTGGTCACCATCGCTGGCGAAGGATGGCCCGGTCGAGTCGATACCGGCAGTTTCATCCAGGCTGGCGCCAAGGTTGAAGCGGGTCGAGTCGTTGCCGCCAGAAAACCCCAGGCTGCGTTGGAATGTCTGGTTGCTGCCGGCGGCCATGCGCAGGCGTGGCTGCAGGCCGGGGCCATTGCTGCGTCGGGTGAAGATCTGGATCACCCCGCCAATGGCATCGCTGCCGTACACCGCTGAGCGCGAGCCGCGCAGGACTTCGATGCGCTCGATCTGGTCGATGTCCAGAAACTGCAGGCCGCTGTCGCCCGAGGTGGCATTGGCGATGCGCACGCCATCGACCAGCACCAGGCTTTGCGCGGCCTTGGTGCCCCGGATAAAGATGCCCGGCAGGCTGCCACGGCCACCGGTAGGTGCCACTTGCACGCCCGGCACGCGGGAGAGCAAGTCGGTGACGCTGGAGGGTTGCAGGCGGTCGATGTCGGTGCGGGTGAAAACCGTGTTGGCAGCACTGGTGGCGGTACGCGATTCGACCTGGCGGCTGGCGCTGATCAGCACGTCGGGGAGTTTGAGGGCGTCGTCGCGCTCAGCGGCCAGAAGGAATGTAGGGGCACAGAGAATCGTGGTACAGGCTAATTTTTTCATGGGCAGTTCCAAAGTATTTCCACAGCACTGTGCTGTCCCCGTAGGAGCGGGTTTACCCGCGAAAGGGCCGGGCCTGCTGGCCAATTTTCACCCGCCGTTCACCGTTGTCGCCGCTACCGTATTCGCGGGTAAACCCGCTCCTACAGTGGGCACACATCGGTGATCGGGCGCAGCCCGTCGTAGGAGCGGGTTTACCCGCGAAAGGGCCGGTCCTGCTGGCCAATTTTCACCCGTCGTTCACCGTCGCCGCCGCTACCGTATTCGCGGGTAAACCCGCTCCTACAGTGGGCACACATCGGTGATCGGGCGCAGTCCGTCGTAGGAGCGGGTTCACCCGCGAAAGGGCCGGGCCTGCTGGCCAATTTTCACCCGCCGTTCACCGTCGTCGCCGCTACCGTATTCGCGGGTAAACCCGCTCCTACAGTTGGCACACATCGGTGATCGGGCGCAGGCCGTCGTAGGAGCGGGTTCACCCGCGAAAGGGCCGGTCCTGCTGGCCAATTTTCACCAGTCGTTCACCGTTGCCGGCGCTACCGTATTCGCGGGTAAACCCGCTCCTACAGTTGGCACACATCGGTGATCGGGCGCAGGCCGTCGTAGGAGCGGGTTCACCCGCGAAAGGGCCGGGCCTGCTGGCCAATTTCCACCAGCCGTTCACCGTTGCCGGCGCTACCGTATTCGCGGGTAAACCCGCTCCTACAGTGGGCACACATCGGTGATCGGGCGCAGTCCGTCGTAGGAGCGGGTTCACCCGCGAAAGGGCCGGTCCTGCTGGCCAATTCTCACCAGTCGTTCACCGTTGCCGCCGCTACCGTATTCGCGGGTAAACCCGCTCCTACAGTGGGCACACATCGGTGATCGGGCGCAGGCCGTCGTAGGAGCGGGTTCACCCGCGAAAGGGCCCTAGAGCCCGAGCCTGGCCATGCGGGCCTTCACCGAAGCCTCGATCCCGGCCGCATCCAGCCCGCATTCAGCCAGCATTTGCGCAGGCTTGGCATGCTCGACATAGATATCCGGCAGCCCCAGGTGCAGAAGCGGCTTGAGCACTGCCTGGCTGGCAAGGAACTCACCCACCGCAGCGCCCGCGCCACCCATGATGGCGTTCTCTTCGATGGTTACCAGCAGCTCATGGCTGCCTGCCAGCTCCAGCACCAGCGCCTCGTCCAGCGGCTTGACGAAGCGCATGTCGACCACCGTGGCGTTGATCTGTTCGGCCACTTGCATGGCCTCAGCCAGTTGTACGCCGAACACCAGCAGGGCCACTTTCTCGCCCTGGCGGCGGACCACGCCCTTGCCGATCTCCAGTGGTTGCAGGTCACCGCTGATCGGCGCATTCGGGCCGGTACCACGCGGGTACCGTACAGCGGCCGGGCCGTTGTACAAGTGGCCGGTGCTGAGCATCTTGCGCAGTTCGTTCTCGTCGCTGGGGGTCATCACCAGCATGCCCGGGATGCAGCGCAGGTACGACAGGTCGTAGCTGCCGGCGTGGGTCGGCCCATCCTCGCCGACCAGGCCGGCGCGGTCGATGGCGAACAGCACGTCGAGGTTCTGCACCGCCACGTCATGGATCAGCTGGTCGTAGGCACGCTGCAGGAAGGTGGAGTAGATCGCCACCACCGGCTTGCTGCCCTCGCAGGCCATGCCGGCCGCCAAGGTCACGGCATGTTGCTCTGCGATCGCAACGTCGAAGTAGCGCTCAGGGTAGCGCTCGCTGAAGTCGACCAGGTCCGAGCCTTCCTTCATTGCCGGGGTAATGCCCACCAGGCGGTTGTCGGCGGCGGCCATGTCGCACAGCCACTGGCCGAACACCGCGGAGTATTTCGGGCCGCTGGCTTTCTTCGGCGCGGCCGGCTTGTCGGCCGGCTCCAGCTTGGTGATGGCGTGGTAGCCGATCGGGTCAATCTCGGCAGGGGCGAAGCCTTTGCCCTTCTTGGTCACCACATGCAGGAACTGCGGGCCTTTCAGGTCACGCATGTTGCGCAGGGTGGCGATCATGGTGGGCAGGTCGTGGCCGTCGATCGGGCCGATGTAGTTCCAGCCCAGCTCTTCGAACAGCGTGCCTGGCACCAGCATGCCCTTGGCGTATTCCTCGGTGCGACGGGCAATTTCCCAGGCGCCTGGCAACCGCGACAGCACTTTCTTGCTGCCTTCGCGCATGCTCGCGTAGGTGCGGCTGGAGAGGATCTTGGCCAGGTAGTTGGACAGGCCGCCGACATTGCGCGAAATCGACATGTCGTTGTCGTTGAGGATCACCAGCATGTCGGCATTGACTTCCTGGGCGTGGTTCAACGCCTCGAATGCCATGCCGGCGGTCAGCGCGCCATCACCGATCACCGCGATCGACTTGCGTGCGCTGTTCTGCAGGCGGGCAGCAATGGCCATGCCCAGCGCGGCGCTGATCGAGGTGCTGGAGTGGCCAACGCCAAAGGTGTCGTACTCGCTTTCGCTGCGGCGCGGGAAGGCCGCGATGCCGTCCTTCTGGCGCAGGCTGAGCATGCGGTTACGGCGCCCGGTGAGGATCTTGTGCGGGTAGGCCTGGTGCCCCACGTCCCACACCAACCGGTCGTCCGGGGTGTCGAACACGTAGTGCAGGGCGATGGTCAGCTCGATGACGCCCAGACCGGCACCAAAATGCCCACCGGTCTGCCCAACGGTGTAGAGCAATTCCTGGCGCAGTTCGTCGGCCAGCGTTTCCAGGTCGGCTTCGGCCAACCGGCGCAGGCCGGCAGGCGTGTCAGCGCGGTCGAGCAACGGCGTGACCGGGCGTTCGCGGGGGATCTCTTGAAACGTCGTGGGCATCAGGCGAGTCGTTATAGGTGTGTGAAGACGCGGCAGTTTACCCCATTGTGGGAAAAGTGCCCATTCGACCACAGGTTACGCGGCCCCCTGTAGGAGCGGGTTTACCCGCGAATGCGTCGGCAAATTCAAGATCGCATTCGCGGGTAAACCCGACCCTACAGGGATAGGTGAAGCTGTTTAGTTACGGCGTTCGACAATATAACGCGCCAAGGCCCGCAGCGGCTCGGCCTTTTCGCCGAACCCTTGCAGTGCGGCCAGCGCCTGGTCGCGCAGTTCGATTGCATAGAGTTTGGCGGCTTCCAGCCCCAGCAGGGCCGGGTAGGTCGGTTTGTCACGCGCTATGTCTGCACCTTGGCGTTTGCCCAAGGTAGCAGTGTCGCTTTCCACGTCGAGGATGTCGTCCTGCACCTGGAATGCCAGGCCAATGGCCTGTGCATAAGTTTGCAGGGCATCCAGCTGCGCCGGTTCGGCACGGGCACTGGCCAGGGCGCCGAGGCGTACGCTGGCTTCGATCAGCGCGCCGGTCTTGTGCCGGTGCATGAACTCCAGCGCCTGCTGGTCCAGCTTCTGGCCCACCGAACCGAGATCGATGGCCTGGCCGCCAACCATGCCGGCCGGGCCGGCAGCTTTGGCCAGTACCTGAACCATGGCCAGGCGAATGCTGTCGATCTGAGGGCTCAGGCAAGGGTCGAGCAGGGCACTGAAAGCCAGGCTCTGCAAACCGTCGCCAGCAAGGATGGCGCACGCTTCGTCAAACGCCTTGTGGGTGGTCGGCTGGCCGCGACGCAGGTCGTCGTCGTCCATGGCCGGGAGGTCATCATGCACCAGCGAGTAAGCATGAATCAGCTCGACCGCGCAGGCTGCACCGTTGGCCTGCTCGGCGGGGGCGCCCAAGGCTTCGCAGGCCGCGTAGGCCAGCAACGGGCGCACGCGTTTGCCGCCGTTCATCACGCTGTAGCGCATGGCGGCGTAAAGGCGTTCCAGCTCTTTGCTCGGGGCGATGAACAGCGGTTCGAGGGCTGCGTCGACGCGCGCCTGGCAACTGGCCTGGTAGGTGCCAATCATGCTTCCGGCTCCGCGTCGAAGGGTTGGGCAGCCAGTTCGCCGTCGCGCTCCAGCAGAATTTGCACCTTCTGTTCGGCCTGGGCCAGGGCGCCCTGGCAGTCACGGGTCAGGGCGATGCCTTGTTCAAAGGCGGCCAGCGACTCTTCCAGCGACAACTCGCCGTTCTCCAGGCGCTCGACCAGTGCTTGCAGGTCTGCGAGGGATTGCTCGAAATCGAGGGAGGCTTTTTTGCGGGCCATGGCGACTGTCTCGGTGGCATTCAGAACGGCGCGACACTAGCAGAGCGGGGCGGGGGGAGCAAACTTCCGGCAACTGCATCGGCTGATGCAGACCGATGGAGGAGCGGCCCTATGTCGCGAAAGGGCCGCTCGCACAAGGACCGCAAAGCGTCCCGGTTCGGTGGATCAGGCCGGCTCTGCTTCCCGTTCCAGCATTGCCTCACGGTACCGCGCCAGCTCCTCGATGGTCAGCACCGGCAAATTGTACTGCCGTGCATATACCGCCACCTGCTCACCACGGGCCATGCTGCCATCGGGGTTCATCAGCTCGCACAAGACCGCTGCCGGGCGCAGGCCGGCCAGGCGCGCCAGGTCCACCGAACCTTCGGTATGCCCACGGCGGGTCAGCACCCCGCCATTGCGGGCGCGCAGCGGAAAAACATGCCCCGGGCTGACAATATGGCGCTGTTCGGCGCTGGAGCGCAGTGCTGCGCCAATGGTGGTGATGCGGTCCTGGGCGCTAACCCCGGTGGTGATACCTTCGGCCGCCTCGATCGTGACGGTGAAACCGGTGCCGTGGCGGGCCTGGTTGTTCTGCACCATGGGTGCCAGCTGCAGTTCGTCGACGGTGGCTTCGTCCAGGCACAGGCAGACGATGCCGCTGCAATCGCGAATCATCATGGCCATGGTCTGCAGCGAAATGTTCTCGGCGGCGGCAATGATGTCCGCTTCGTCCTCGCGGTCGTCATCGTCGAGCAACAGTACTGGGCGCCCGGCCTGGAAGGCGGCGATGGCGGCGGAAACATTGGGGAATTGCGCGTGGTGCTGGGTGAACATGAAACGCTCCTCGTGAATGATCGATGAACGTCTCGGGGCGAACAAAATGCGCGCGCAAGGGCGCCCGGATGGCCCCTGCATGACGCCTTCTTTCATCCGGACTATGACCGTCGGCTCTGGAGTTGCACCAGATCTGCTGACCCCCGACATGGTCGGGGCGCTCGCGGGCTCATCTTTCGATTTACCGCCGGTGGGGACTTACACCCCGCCCTGAAGACCGGCCAAGCATACAGCACAGTGCCACCCCAGTGGCAACCCGCGGTTCTACTACCTTCGGCGAGACTTGCAGCAGTAACCATCTACTCCTTTCTCACCTGCCGCAGCGCTTACCTTCGTGACGGTCACATTGGCAAACCAAGGAAACGAACCGTCATGTCCTCTCTCTATCCTTTTACCGATACCGATCTCCATCTCGCATTCAGAAAGGTCGTCGACACTTTGTTCGACAAGAAGCGCGACTACGTCGACGGCGTGCTCAAGCCCAAAATGCTCATCATTGCCGGTACACAAGGCTCGGGTAAGACGTACTTGCTGGAAAAAACGCTGCTGAAGAGCGGGCGCTACGACAATTATGTTCGCCTTTACGAAACCCATTTTCGTGAACTGCACCCTCATTATCGGGCGATGGAAGACAAAGGCGTGCTGCATGTCTATGAGCATACCGAGTCGTTCATCTGGCGCCTGGGGGCAATGATTTGCACGTATGCGATGGAAAACAAATACAACATCATCATGGAAACCGCGCTCGACAGCCCTCATTTCGCTGATTTTCCACCTGAAGCCGCCCGGCAGGGCTATCAGAGCGAGGTCCATCTGATTGCGTGTCAGAAAGAATTCAGCCACTGGTCGACCCTGGACCGTGTGGTCAACAGCGTTGGCAATCAGGAGATCGAGCGTGTGGTCAGCCTGACGCAGATCGAAGAGGCGCAAATCAATGGCAGGGCCATCATCGATGCTTTCGAAAACGCCTGTATCGAGGTGCCGGGTTCCGAAATCGTGATCTATCGACGTGGCCTGGAGACGGACAGGAATAGCCTGCCGGTCTGTCACAGCACCTGTCCTGAAAAAGGGCTCCTCGTGCCCCAGCAGACCTACCAGGGCAGGGCATTCTTCCGCGGAGCAGACCTGAAGATCAACTTCAAGGTCCAGCGCAGCCCCCAGGCCGATTTCCCCTGTTCCTATATTCAGTATGCGCAGGTGGTGCATGCCGGCCTGCTGGGTTTGAAACACCGTCGGACGATGGCCGAACTCAATTGCAAAACCCTCGGCCAGGCTCAGAAGCTGATGTCGCAGCTGCCTGTGGATGTCTACCGCGAACTGTGCCTGTACGTGCTCAAGTACGCGCAACCTTGAGTCGGACAGGCGCAGGGCTGGTCACTGGCCAGACATGCCTTCGATCACCCTGCGCAGGGAGGCGGCCAGCATGGGCCCATGCCCCAGACCGTCGAAGCGCTCATAGCGCACGTCGAGGCCTTTGATCGCGGCCAGATCTGCCGCCAGGCGGCGCGCAGGCAACTCGTCGTCCTCGTGCGGCGAACCATGCGGGTTGGCGGGCTCCTGCCCGCCGCGCATCAGCAGCAGGCGCGGGCGCGCCTCGCCCAGGCGTGAGGGAAGTCCTTGCGCCTCCCGGACAATCACGCCATCGCGCCACCACAGTGACGGGCTGGCAGCCGCGTAAAGGCAGAATTCGCCGGGGCGGGTAAACAGTGCGTGAAGCACGGCCAGGCCACCATAGGAGTGCCCCCACAGCGTCTGTCGTTGCGGATCGATCGGCGCCATAGCCGACACCATCGTGCGCATGCGCCCGGTCAAAAGTTCCAGGAACGCATCGACCCCGCCGCTGGGCTGGCCGGTCAGCGGATCACGCTGCTGCACCTGCTCCGGCAGCGCCGGGGTGTAGTCCAGCGTACGGCCGGCCCTGTCGATGCGCAGTTCGGTCCGATAACCCACCGCCACCAGCAGGGGCGCCTGGCCTGCGGCGAGCCTGTCCAGTTGTTGCTGATCCAGCGTCCCCAGTGCAGCATTCCCATCGAGCATCCACAGCACCGGGTACCCCGATGCCGGCGCTGGACGATTCGGCTTGCCAACCCACAGGCGGTAGTGACGCAGGCCATCGGCCGAGTCCAGATCAAACTGGCTGAAGTGATAGGCCAGGTCCTGGCGCCGTAGCACCGACGTGTCCATCTTCTGGTCATGCTCGGGCTGTGCCAGGACAAGAGGGGCCGCCAGGGCAAGTGCCAAGGCCAGCATCAGGTTCTTCTTGCTCATCAGGCGTCTCGTCAGGGCTTTGCATGGAGCGCAAGGCTTGAGCGCCCAGATGATAACCAGTCCCGATCGAGCGTAAAGCGCATTAACTTTCTAAACAGTCTCAGGCCGCAGGCAAGGTCATGTGCAGGCACAGGCCCGGGTGCCCATTGCTGGCCCATAACCGCCCGCCTTGCAGTTCGATGGCGCGACGGGCGATAGCAAGGCCCAGGCCGAAGCCTGCGCCACTGTCGGCCAGGCGTTGGTAGGGCTTGAAGATGCGCTCTAGGTCGGTATCAGGTACGCCTGGCCCCTGGTCGCTCAGTCGCAGGTGCCAGTATGCGCCCTCCCGCCAGCCATCGAGGCTGACCTGGCCTTCGGTCGGCGAGTGGCGAATGGCATTGCGCAACAGGTTTTCCAGGGCCTGGGCCAGGCTGTCCAGATGGGCCTGCACCAGGCAGTCGGTGCCAAGTGAACACGGCAGGCGCGCACGGTCCCAGCCGCTTTCGAAGCAGACGTCCTCGCACAAGGCTTCCCACACGGAAAGCACCAATACCGGCTCGCTCGCCAGGCTGGGCTGTTCGGTGTCCATCCAGGCCAGGTCGAGGGTGTTTTCCAGCAGCTTCTGCATGTCGGCCACCTCACGGTCCAGGCGCTCGCGCAGCTGCGGCGGTGGCAAGTCGCTGTCATGGGCGATGCGCAGCCGCGCCAGCGGCGTACGCAATTCGTGAGACAGCGTGCGCAACAGCAGGCGCTGTTGCTCAAGGCTCTGGCGCAGGCGCCCGGCCATGTGCTCGAAGGCCTGAGCCAGCTCACCCAGCTCATCACGCCGCTCCTGCAGGGGCAGGGCGGGGCTGTCCAGATCATCGGCCCGCAGGGCGTCGGCGCGGTCGCGCAGGCGGTTCAGCGGCACGACAAGATGCCGGTATAGCGCAAGGCCTAGCAGCAGGGCCAGCAGTGCGGGGGCAACGCCATGCGTGACCACATGGGTCCAGGGTGTCAGGCCTGTGGGTAGCAGCCGTTCGGGCAGTTGCAGCACCAGGCGGCCATGCTCGGGGTGTTGCGGAAATTCGATGCTGACGTAGGGCAGTTCATCCTGCAGGCGCCGGCTCATCGGCCAGTCGAGCTTGCGCATGAATGTCAGGTGGCTGGCTTCCTCGGCGCTCAGCGGCGTGGTGCCAAGGCTCTGAAGGTGTGGACCTATCACGGCCACCCAGGTGTCCTCGGCCCGTGCCACCTGCTTGCGCCAGGCTTCGGTGCCGGCTGCGCCGTCCTGCTCCCACGCCTGTTCGGCCTGTTGAGCATAACGCGCCAGGTAGTCCTGGTCGGCCTGGGACAGAAAATAGGTACTGCGTTCCACCGAAAGGCCCCAGGTCCAGATGAGCCAGATCAGCAACAGGCAGAAGCTGACTTGTAGCAAGGCCAGTTTCCACAGCAACGGGTGGCGACGCATCAGGTCTGCTCCGTGTCGACCAGGATGTACCCTTGGCCACGCACGGCCTGGATCTGCAGGTGCTGGGCATTGATGTCGGCCAGTTTGCGGCGCAGGTTGCACACATGCACATCCAGGCCTCGGTCCAGTCGGGTATAGGCCCTGTGCAGCACGGTCTGGTACAGGAAGGGCTTGCTCAACGCTTCGTCGGGGTGGGCCAGCAGCGTGACCAGCAAGCGGAATTCGGAAGCGGTAAGGCCAGCGGCGTTGCCGTTGTGGATAACGTCCTGGCGGTCGTGGTCCAGCATCACCTCCCCCACGTCGGCACGCAGCGCCGTACCACGATCGAATGCCACGCGACGCAGCAAGGCATCTACCCGTGCGTCCAGCTCCGCCAGGCTGAAGGGCTTGGGCAGGTAGTCGTCTGCACCACGGGTGAAGCCGCTGATTCGATCCTGCTCGGCCCCTAGTGCCGACATCAGCATGACCGGCACTGCCTGCTGGCGGCGCAGGGCGTCGAGCAGGCTGAGGCCGTCGATGCCTGGCAGCATGATGTCCAGCAGCACCAGTTCGAACTGCGATTGCTGTATGGCATTCAGGGCCTGGGTGCCGCTGGCGCAGGCGTGCACCTGGAAACCGCGGTTGCGGAAATGGCGGTCCAGGTCCTGAAGCAGGCGTGGGTCGTCTTCGGCAAGGAGAAGTGAGGTGGGCACGGCGAGCCTTGATGAGAACTTTTATCAGTTGCGAATCATCCCACTGGCTGCAGGGAAAGGGCAACGCCTTGATGTGTTAAGAAGGTTAATCCTGCTGCACCCTGGTTTTCGCTCCGGTATCGTTCGCAAAAAGCAACTTGTTTCGTTTGCGATTCAATATCATTTGGGCGAAGGGTGTGTCATGACCGGTTTCAAAAGTGTGGGCAGCTTGCAACGGGTTCGGGGATGGCTGGCGCTGGGGTTGCTGGCACCGTTTTCTTTATCGGCAGTGGCCGAAACGGTAGCGGCCCAGGCGGCGGCTGAAGACAACTCGCTTGATCTGCCTGCATTGACCATCGAAGGCAACCGCCTGTACGACATGCTGCCTTCGGAGGAAACCGGCGGTTACAGCGTCGATGCCGCTACCGTGGGCACCAAGACGCCGGCAGCGCTCAAGGACATCCCGCAGTCGATCACCGTCTACACCCAGGACTACGTCAAGGATCGCCAGTTCGTACATCTGGATGACCTGGCCAAGTACACCGCCGGCCTGCGCACCCTGACCAATGACAGCGGCCGTTCGTCGATCTACGCCCGTGGCTACGAGTACAGCGAATTCAACATCGATGGCCTGCCGGCCCCCATGGCCAGCATCTTTGGCACCGTACCGTCGCTGGCCGCGTTCGACCGTGTCGAAATCATGCGCGGCCCGGCCGGGTTGTTCAGCAGCACCAGCGAACTGGGCGGTATCGTCAACATGGTACGCAAACGCCCGACCGCCGAGTTTCAGGGCCACATCGAAGGCAGCTACGGCACCTGGGACACCAACCATGAAGAAATCGACCTGAGCGGCCCGCTGGACGCCGCCGGTCGCGTGCGCGGGCGCTTCATTGCATCCCGTGACGACACCAATGGCGAAGTGGACTACAACGCCAACACCAGCAACAGCTATTACGGTGCGCTGGATATCGACCTGGACGACGCCACTACGCTGTCGTTCGGCCTGATGCACGAAGTGAAGAACATCACCCCGCACAACGGCTACCCGGCCACGTTGTCCGGCGAGGTACCCGACTTCAGCCATTCGCGTTTCCTGGGCGCCGACTGGAACTACTTCGACGGCAAGACCACCGACCTGGTCGCCGAGCTGACCCACCGCTTCGACAATGGCGGTTACGGCCGTGTCGCGGCCCGTGGCTCGCACCGCGACACCAACTACCTGTACGCCTTCACTGCAACCAATGCCACCACAGGCGCCAACTCCGAGCGCGCCAGCGCCCGTGATTTCACCCAGGACACCTACTCGCTGGACGCCAGTTACAGCCAGCCGTTCGAAACCTTCGGCCAGGTCAGCGAGTTCGTGGTGGGCAGCGATTACAAGAACTACGACACCGAGTATCTCAACGGCACCACCAACCTGGGTGCCATCAACGTCAACACCTACTCGCCTAAACAGTTCGCCAAACCGTCGCCCAACTACAGCACCGAGACCGGCATGCAGGAAGAGGAATACGGCCTTTATTCCAAGGTCACCTTCCGCCCGATCGAGCGCCTTGCGCTGATTGCCGGTGGCCGTTTCAGTTGGTACCGCGGTGATTTCTACACCACCACCCTGAGCAGCGGTGCATCGACCAATGACAGCAAGCGTGTGGACGGCCACTTCACCCCGTACGGGGGCCTGGTCTATGACTTGACCGAGAACCACGCGCTGTACGCTAGCTACTCGCAGGTTTTCAAGCCTCAATCCGACACCGACAGCAGTGGCCGGGTGTTGAAACCGCGTGAAGGCGAGCAGTACGAGTTCGGCCTCAAGAGCAGTTACTTTGGCGGCGATTTGAATACGCGCTTCTCGGTGTTCCGCCTGACCGACAAGAACCGCGCTACCACCCTGTACGATGCCGATGGTGTGGCCACTACCGATTCCGTTGCATCCGGCAAGACCCGCGTGAAGGGCGCGGAAGTGGAAGTGAGCGGCAAGCTGACGCCGAATTGGGAACTGCTGGCCGGTTACACCTGGATGGAGACCGAAACCGTCAAGGGTGACGCCGAAACCACGTTCTTCATCATGCCGCGCAACCAGGCTTCGCTTTGGAGCAAGTACACCATCAGTCAAGGGCCGCTGACCGGCCTGGCGATTGGTGGCGGAATTTCCGCGATGAGCAACTTCTACTCCGAAAACGGCGGCGTGCGTATCGACGCGCCGGGCTACGCGACGGTGGATGCGATGCTGTCGTACCCGGTGACTTCGAAGCTGACCGCCACCTTCAACGTCAATAACCTGTTCGACCGGGACTACCTGTCGCGGGTGGGCTCGACCTCCACGTTCAACTTCTACGGGCCGTCGCGCAGCATGATGGTTGGGGCGCGGTATGACTTCTGACGGGATCTGTAGCCGCTAGGTGCAGCGCGACACAAGGCCGTGCCTGCAAAGGGCGCGGCCTTGATGCTGAATCATGAGAAATCTAGAAGAGTATCTGCACCATCGGGTATCAGTGCAACAAAGTTGTGAGAGTAAGTGTTAATCAGGCGCTTGGTTTTAATTCAGGAAGTCTCCGAGTGCCATTGATGCTTTATTTCTTGCCATTGGGTGTCTGACAACCACTTGTCTGCCACCGGAAAGAAAATATTCTCCTCGGCATCCATATGGTCATAATATTTCTTGATGAAGTCTTCGATCGTGTCGGCAATTGCTCTGGCCTCTTGCTTTGACTGCTCCAACATCTTGAGCTGTCCGGCAATTCGCGTGAAGGCTTTATGATCTTGCTCGATGGCCATGACCCGTTGGTGAATCGGTGCGTCGGTTGTCAGCAAGGCCAGCCGAATAAGCTCTTCATTTTCATGGTGGTGCCGCTCTGCATCACCATGCAAGGCTTCCAGTTGCTTAAACAACAGCTTGCAGTCATCGGCACCCGCAGAGCCGTGTCTTATCCTCTCCAGTAATTCTTTGATCTGAGTAATTTTGGTAGCCACCTCATGATGATAGGCGTGCAGCTCTTTCAATAAGGCGTTCATGCTAAGTCCTCATCACTACATCAAACCGTTACAGATTAAATATAAGTAATAAGCAATCTCCAAGGATGGCCGCACGTGTCAGCGCACATCTAATCGTTTTATTATAGTCTGGCGCGAAACGCTCACCTTCAGAAAAAACCCTCCATTGGAAGATTTCGAAATATCAACTTGATATCTATATGCGCGACAAGAAGAAGCCGACACCCCAGAATCGCTTGCGGGCTGAACGTGAACAGCGGGGGGGCTGAGCACAACGGGAGGTGTCAACCTTATTCAGGACGGGGCATTGCCAAATTAAAAAGCCGGCTTGTGGCCGGCTTCTCGGGGACGCTTCCGACTAATTTATGGTAAGCCGCAATCGCCTTAACTGTGTGGCCATCAAGGGCCTGAAAGAGATGGCAGATGCCCGTGTGGGATATCGCCGAGCCCTCTGGAACGCGGCTCGCGCCGGTCGGGGCTTAATGTGCGGCGTAGCATACAAGGGCGGGCGCAGGATGCCCAGCAAAAAATTGCCCAGAGCGCTTCAACTGGGCCGCTGCTGGCGGAAATGTGACCAGTGGAACACCCAGCCAAGAATTTCCAGGCCCTGCGCCTGACGCTGAGCAGCGGTGTAGCGTTCGACCGTGTAGTTGCGCCGGTCATGGCTGTGCAGGTACAGGGTGTCGTGCGGGCCAAGACTGAGGTTGTTTACCCTGAGCATGCCGTTTTGCAGCAGGGCATAGGTTTCGCCCTCGACCACCTGGGTCATGCCCAGGTCGATGGCCAAGGTAGCTTGCAGCGGAATCAGCGGGAGCATGTTGCTGGCCGGCATTGCCAGGCAGATTGCGTTGCCGGCTTGCACACCCAAGCCCTTCAGGGCTTTTGCCGGCAAGCGCAGGTGCTTGCTGCCCACCGGCGACAGCAAGCCGTTGCGCACTTCGTAGTAGGGCACCTTCAATACCCGGCCACGATGTTCCGACAGCGGGGTAAGCGGGTTGGCGGGCGCTGGCCGTGGACGGCCGTTGCGCAGGAGTGGATTGGGGTGTTTGGGGCCTTCACCGGTGCGCAGCCAACGCCGGTGCACACAGAACAGATCGGCCAGTTCGTCCAGTCGGGCCAAAGGCACACCGCGTTTGAACCAGTTGTTGACGTGCTGTGCTGTGACGCTGCGCTGGGCGGCGAAATCGGAAGGGGTCAGGCCACATTCGTGGAGCAGGGCTCTGAGGCGGTCGCCGGAAGTGTTCATGGCGGCGAGTGTAGCGGCGGGTTGCCAGTAAGGAAATGAACCGGGTGTTGACGGGATTTGTACGAAAAGAGGCTGTTTGTAGGATGCTGGTGTAGGACTGTGTAGGATTTGTTCCCAGCAGTGAGCGCGTTCCATTCAGGCATGAAAAACCCCGCCAAAGCGGGGTTTCCCTGCAGTCGAAATCAGCCCTTGTAGGCAGCGACCGATTTGGTGATCGCGGCACGGGCGGCATCGGCGCCTTCCCAGCCTTCGATCTTGACCCACTTGCCCTTCTCGAGATCTTTGTAGTTGGCAAAGAAGTGCTCGATCTGCTGGATCAGCAGGGCTGGCAGGTCGGTGTATTCCTTGACGTCAACGTACAGCTGCGACAGCTTGTCGTGAGGAACAGCGATGACCTTGGCGTCGCCGCCACCGTCGTCGGTCATGTTCAGCACGCCAACCGGACGGGCGCGGATAACCGAGCCTGGGGCCACTGGGTAAGGGGTAACCACCAGCACGTCCAGCGGGTCACCGTCGTCAGCCAGGGTGTTCGGGATGAAGCCATAGTTGGCTGGGTAGAACATTGGGGTAGCCATGAAACGGTCGACGAACAGCGTGTCGCTGTCCTTGTCGATTTCGTATTTGATCGGCGCGTGGTTGGCCGGGATCTCGATGGCGACGTAGATGTCGTTCGGCAGGTCTTTGCCCGCCGGAATCTTGCTGTAGCTCATTGGGCAGTGCCCCCGTGTTTGACCAAAAAGTGGCGGCGATTATAGGCACATTCTGCCGGGGCACGCCACGCTTGGCCTGATGTGCGGGCCCGTCAGGCGTGGCTTTCGCGGTACTCGGGGTGTTCCGCCTGCAGCCGGCACAGGCGCGCCAGCGGGTCTTGCCGGTAGAACAGCGACAACTGGTGGTAGACCTTTGGATAAGCCTGATGAAGCAGGTCAGGGGCACTAAAGAAGTACTCGCTGGTAACGGCAAAGAACTCTGCCGGGTTTTCCGCAGCATAGGGGTCGATCGCGGTTTCGGCGTCGGGGTTGGCGTCCAGTTGCTGGTTGAGGTCGTCGTAAGCCTGCTGCATGGCGCTTGCCCACTCATCAACGGGCATGCCGCTGTGCAACGGTGGCAGGCCGTTGGCATCGCCGTTGAGCATGTCGAGCTTGTGCGCCAGCTCATGGATGACCAGGTTGTAAGCCTCCCAGCCACCACTGGCCTGCACGCCGTTCCAGGCCAGGATGATCGGCCCCTGCTGCCACGACTCGCCGCTGTGTTCGCCGTCCCACACATGCTCCACGCCACTGGCATCGCGGTGGCGCTGGGGGCTCTTGAAGTCGTCGGGGTACAGGATGATTTCGTGGAAGCCTTGGTACCAGTTCAGCTCACCCAGGTGAAGCAGGGGTAACTGTGCCTGGGCAGCCAGCAACAGGCGCTGTTCGTCGTCCAGTTCGACCCCGGGCAGGCAGGTGAGGTGCTTGTCGAGCAGGAACAGGATGCAGGCTTCGCGCAGCCAGCGGTCTTCAGCGTCGCTGATGCCGTCCAGCATCGGCAGCCGCTCGCGTACGGCCTGCCATTGCTGTGGCGTGATCGGGTAACGCGCCAGAGTACGCTTGCGCCGCCAGGCGCTGAATGACCACATGCCGTTCGTTCTTTACCTGTTCAGTGAGCCTTGGCCGTACGGCCCAGGCGCCCACGCAGCAAGCCGAGAATCATCGGCACCAGCGACAGGACGATGATGCCCACCACCATCAGCGACAGGTGCTGCTTGATGAACGGCACGTTGCCGAAGAAGTAGCCCAAGGTGACCAGGCCGCCGACCCAAAGCAGCGAACCGGCAACGCTGAAGCCGAGGAAGCGTGGGTAGTGCATGTGGGCGATACCCGCGACGAACGGTGCGAAGGTGCGCAAGATGGGCAGGAAGCGCGCCATGGTCACGGTCTTGCCGCCATGGCGTTCATAGAAATCGTGGGTACGTTGCAGGTAGTCGCGGCGGAAGATCTTGGAGTTGGGGTTGTTGAACAAACGCTCGCCGGCTGTTCGGCCAATCACGTAATTGGTGCTGTCGCCCAGGATTGCAGCGGCCATCAGCAGGCCGGCCAGCAGTACCGGGTCCATGCCGCCACCCGCCGCAACGGCGCCGGCGATGAACAGCAACGAGTCGCCCGGCAGGAATGGCATCACTACCAGGCCGGTTTCGCAGAAGATCACGGTGAACAGGATGGCGTAGATCCAGGGACCGTAATTGGTGACCAGCAGATCGAGGTAGGCATCGAGATGCAGGATAAGGTCCAGCGGGTTGAAATCCATGTACAGCACCTGTGTTCTTGGGCGTAGGCTTGGTTACCGGGGGGAGGGTAAATTTTCACACATGACAGGTGAGCCATTATACGGCTAAGTCAGGAACATGCCCGGAGAGTTTGTAGCGGGGGGTTACGGTAGATGGGTATTCCTTTACCAACCGCTTCGCGGGCACGCCCGCTCCCACAAGGATCACTACCTTGCTTGTGGAAGCGGGCGTGCCCGCGAAGCGGTCGGTGCCGGTCAATCCTGACTGATTGGCAGGATGTAGCTCTTGAACTCGGTGTCCTCACGAAACCCGATGGATTCGTAGGTCTTGTGCGCCACTTCATTGTTCGCGCTGGTCGACACGCGCATGCGCACAGCATTGGTCTCTTTGGCCATTTTCTTCGCCTCGCGGATCAAATGGTCGGCGACCAGCATGCGCCGGGAGTCCTCGGCCACATAGATATCGTTGAGAATCCATACCCGCTTCAACGACAGCGACGAGTAGCTCGGGTACAGCTGGCAAAAGCCCAGCAGTTTGCTGTCGTCATCATCCGGAAGTGCCAGGTAAATCACCGACTCGTCCCGCTTCAGGCGCTTTTCCAGAAAGCTGCGCGAGCTGTCGGGGTAGGGCAGTTGCCCGTAGAACTCACGGTATTTGACGAACAACGGGGTGAGCAGGTCGAGGTGTTCCAGGGTTGCTTTGATGATGCGCATGTGCGGCCCTCAGAGTCCATTTGGGAAACAGCGGAATGCCAGCAGCGTTCAAGGGCATGCTGCCCAATGCACGGCACGAGTGCAATCCGCCTTCCGTGACAGATTTTTTACCCTTTGCCGAGCAGGAAGTTGCCTTTCTGGTTGGCGCTGTCTTCATTCTCCAGGCTATGGACCTCGGCTTCGTCCTTTAGATTCACCCCGGAAAGCTGGCGCCGGCAGGCTTCGCGCATCAAGTACAACAGGCGGTGCGCCGCCATGCCATAGCTCAGCCCCTCCAGGCGGATATTGGAAATGCAGTTGCGGTAGGCATCGGTCAGGCCGACCTTGGGTGCGTAAGTGAAATACAGGCCAAGGCTGTCGGGCGAGCTCAGCCCCGGGCGCTCGCCGATCAGCATCACCGTCATCCGGGCGCCCAGCAGCTCGCCGACCTCATCGGCCACTGCCACGCGGCCCTGCTGCACCAGTACCACCGGGGCGCAGGTCCAGCCGTCGGCGGCAGCCTGTTCGTCGAAGCGGGTCAGGAACGGCAGTGTGTGGCGATGCACGGCCAGTGCCGAGAGGCCGTCAGCTACCACGATGGCCAGATCGACGCCACCGGGGTTGGCCTGGGCATGCTGGCGAAGGGTCGCAATCGAGTCTTCGTTCAGCCGCCGGCCAAGGTCCGGGCGCTGCAGGTACTGGTGGCGGTCGCTGGCAGCGCTGTGCAACACCAGGCTTTCGCGCCCGCGGTCACTCAGCTGGCTGGCCAGGCCGGCGTGGTCGAAAGCCAGGTGCACGGCATCTCGTGCCTGGGCATGGGCGAACTGGAAGTCCAGCTGCGCCCCGGTCGGCAGGCTGGTGCCGGTGCGGCCCAGGGCGATGCGCGCCGGGGTCAGGTTGCGCAGGGCCAGCCAAGGGTTGTCGGGGGTAGGCGTGCGGTGGTCCATGGTCATCCCTATGCAAGCTGTGCCAAGGCCTGGCGGAAGGCCGGCGGCAGGTTGTCACCGAAGCGCACCCGGCCATCGGCCTGGGTGAAGATACCGGTGCGGGCCAGCCATGCCTCGAATTCCGGCCCGGGCTTCAGGCCCAGGGTCTGGCGCGCGTACAACGCGTCATGGAACGAGGTGGTCTGGTAGTTGAGCATGATGTCGTCGGAGCCGGGGATGCCCATGATGAAGTTGATGCCGGCCACCCCCAGCAGCGTCAGCAAGGTGTCCATGTCGTCCTGATCGGCTTCGGCATGGTTGGTGTAGCAGATATCGCAACCCATCGGCACGCCCAGCAGTTTGCCGCAGAAATGGTCTTCGAGGCCGGCGCGGATGATCTGCTTGCCGTTGTACAGGTATTCCGGGCCAATGAAACCGACCACGGTGTTGACCAGGAACGGCTTGAAGTGACGAGCCACGGCATAGGCGCGGGTTTCGCAGGTCTGCTGGTCGACGCCGTGGTGGGCGTTGGCCGAGAGCGCACTGCCCTGGCCGGTTTCGAAATACATCAGGTTCTGCCCGAGGGTGCCACGTTTCAGCGACAGCCCTGCTTCGTAGCCTTCCTGCAACACGTTCAGGTTGATGCCGAAGCCGGCGTTGGCCGCCTCAGTGCCGGCGATGGACTGGAACACCAGGTCCAGTGGCACGCCGCGGTTGATCGCTTCGATCGAGGTGGTGACGTGGGTCAGCACGCAGGACTGGGTGGGGATGTCGTAGCGCTGGATGATGGCGTCGAGCATTTCCAGCAGGGCGCAGATCGAAGCGATGCTGTCGGTGGCCGGGTTGATGCCGATCATGGCGTCGCCGTTGCCGTACAGCAAGCCGTCGAGGATGCTGGCGGCAATACCGGCCGGTTCGTCTGTCGGGTGGTTGGGTTGCAGCCGGGTCGACAGGCGCCCGCGCAGGCCCATGGTGCCGCGGAACCGGGTGACCACACGGATTTTCTGCGCCACCAGCACCAGGTCCTGCACGCGCATGATCTTCGACACGGCAGCGGCCATTTCCGGGGTCAACCCGGGCGCCAGGGCGCGCAGGCTGTCTTCGTTGGCTTCCTCGCTCAGCAGCCAGTCACGCAGGCCACCCACGGTCAGGTGGCTGACCGGGGCGAAGGCCTGGGCATCGTGGGTGTCGATGATCAGGCGGGTAACTTCATCTGCTTCGTAAGGGATCAGTGCTTCATTGAGAAAGTGCGTTAGCGGAATGTTGGCCAACGCCATCTGCGCGGCGACGCGCTCGGCGTCGTTGCTGGCCGCCACGCCTGCCAGGCAGTCCCCGGAGCGTGCCGGGCTGGCCTTGGCCATCACGTCCTTGAGGCTGTCGAAGCGGTAGACCAGATGGCCGACCGTGTGTACGAAACTTGCCATACAGAATCTCCAGAGCCGCGGGTTGCCCCGCGGCGGGTGGCGGCGATCAGTGCAGGGCCTCTTCGGCCTTCTGGATCGCGGCGAATTCCTCTTCCGGTGTGCCCGCGACCAAGTGGTGGCGGCTGTAGAAAGCAAAGTAGGCAATTAATACCGCATAGATCACTGCAGCGCCAATGACTACCCGCGGGTCCACCAGGAATCCGGCGACCACGGCGATGCACGCCAGCACCAGCGCCAGGCCGGATGTGAAGATGCCACCCGGGGTGCGGTAGGGGCGCTCCATCTTTGGCCGGCGGATGCGCAGGGTGATGTGCGCAGCCATCATCAGCACGTAAGACAGGGTAGCGCCAAACACTGCCACCAGGATCAGCAAGTCACCCTGGCCCGTCAGCGACAGGGCAAACCCGATGATGCCGGGGATGACCAAGGCCAGTACCGGGGCCTTGCTCTTGTTGGTTTCCGACAGTTTGCGCGGCAGGTAACCGGCGCGGGACAGGGCGAAGATCTGCCGGGAATAGGCATAGATGATCGAGAAGAAGCTGGCGATCAGCCCGGCCAGACCGACCAGGTTGACGAAGCCGCCCATCCAGGTGGAGCCGCCGTAGGCCTTCGACAGGGCTTCGACCAGCGGGTTACCGGAGGCCTTCAGCGCCTCGGAGCCTGCGCCGCCCGGGCCGACCACCAGGATCAGCAAGGCGAAGGCCAGCAGTACCAGCATGGCGCCGATCAGGCCGCGTGGCAGGTCACGCTTGGGGTTCTTGGTTTCTTCTGCGGCCAGTGGCACGCCTTCGACGGCAAGGAAGAACCAGATGGCGTAGGGGATGGCTGCCCACACGCCGACATAGCCAAACGGCAGGAAGCTGCTGGCGCCGACGGCGTCCGTTTTGGCGATGTCGAACAGGTTGGCTGCATCAAAATGGGGCACCATGCCTATCAGGAATACGGCCAGGGCAATGGCGGCGATGGCGGTGATGATGAACATCAGCTTCAGTGCCTCACCCACGCCGAAAATGTGGATGCTGATGAACACGATGTAGAACGCCAGGTAGATCATCCAGCCGCCGATACCGAACAGCGATTGGCAGTAGGCGCCGATGAACACCGCGATGGCGGCTGGGGCGATGGCGTATTCGATCAGGATCGCCGTGCCGGTCAGAAAGCCGCCCCACGGTCCGAACGCGCTGCGGGCAAAGCCGTAGCCGCCGCCAGCGGTGGGGATCATCGACGACAGTTCGGCCAGCGAGAAGCACATGCACAGGTACATGGTTGCCATCAGCAAGGTGGCCAGAAACATGCCGCCCCAGCCGCCCTGCGCCAGGCCGAAGTTCCAGCCGGCGTAATCGCCGGAAATGACGTACGCCACGCCCAGGCCGACCAGCAGTACCCAGCCGGCGGCGCCTTTTTTCAGTTCACGTTGCTGGAAATAGTCAGAGCCGACTTTCTCGAAGTCGACGGAGGAGCCTGCCGGCGATCCGGCGGAATGTTCGCTTGGCATAGATTCACCTGTTGTTTTTCTTGGTGGCCGGAAGGGTTCCGGGCCGATGGTGATGGGTACTGCAGGAAGCGAGCCAGAGCGGTTGGTGCACGGTTACCGCCCTGGGTTTTGTGTAAAGCAAGTCCGGCCTCTTCGCGGGCTTGCCCGCTCCCACAGGTACCGCACCGGCTCTGGAACCAACGGTGAACCTGTAGGAGCGGGTTTACCCGCGAAGAAGGCGACGCGGTCTAGAAGAAGCCCAGCGGATTGATGTCGTAGCTCACCAGCAGGTTCTTGGTCTGCTGATAGTGATCCAGCATCATCTTGTGCGTTTCACGCCCAACCCCCGACTTCTTGTACCCGCCGAACGCGGCATGCGCCGGGTACAGGTGGTAGCAGTTGGTCCACACACGGCCAGCCTTGATGCCGCGGCCCATGCGGTAGGCACGGTTGATGTCGCGGGTCCACACGCCGGCACCCAGGCCGAACTCGGTGTCGTTGGCAATTGCCAGCGCTTCGGCTTCGTCCTTGAAGGTGGTGACGCTGACCACCGGGCCGAAGATTTCTTCCTGGAACACGCGCATCTTGTTGTTGCCCTTGAGCAGGGTCGGCTGGATGTAGTAACCGGTAGCCAGCGAACCTTCCAGCTTCTCGACCTTGCCGCCGGTGAGCAGCTCGGCGCCTTCTTCCTGGGCAATCTGCAGGTACGAGAGGATTTTTTCGAACTGCTGCTGCGAGGCCTGCGCGCCGACCATGGTGTCGGTGTCCAGCGGGTCGCCGCGCTTGATCTGCAGCACCTTCTTCATCACCACTTCCATGAACTGCGGGTAGATCGACTCTTGCACCAGGGCACGCGACGGGCAGGTGCACACTTCACCCTGGTTGAAGAACGCCAGCACCATGCCTTCTGCCGCCTTCTCGATGAAGCTTGGCTCGGCCTGCATGATGTCTTCGAAGTATACGTTCGGCGACTTGCCACCCAGTTCGACGGTGGACGGGATGATGTTCTCGGCGGCGCATTTCATGATGTGCGAGCCCACCGGGGTAGAGCCGGTGAAGGCGATCTTGGCGATGCGTTTGCTGGTGGCCAGGGCTTCACCGGCTTCGCGGCCATAGCCTTGCACTACGTTGAGCACGCCAGGTGGCAACAGGTCGCCAATGACTTCGAGCAGTACGGTGATACCCAGCGGCGTCTGTTCGGCAGGCTTGAGCACCACGCAGTTACCAGCGGCCAGTGCCGGGGCAAGCTTCCAGGCAGCCATCAGGATTGGGAAGTTCCAGGGGATGATCTGCCCGACCACGCCCAGTGGCTCGTGGATGTGGTAGGCCACGGTGCCTTCATTGATTTCGGCAGCGCCGCCTTCCTGGGCGCGGATGCAGCCAGCGAAATAGCGGAAGTGGTCGACCGCCAGCGGAATGTCGGCGTTGAGGGTTTCGCGGATCGGCTTGCCGTTGTCCCAGGTTTCGGTAATGGCCAGCAGTTCGAGGTTCTGCTCGATGCGGTCGGCGATCTTCAGCAGCACGTTGGAGCGATCCTGCACTGAAGTGCGGCCCCAGGCGTCGGCCGCAGCATGGGCGGCATCCAGGGCTTTGTCGATGTCTTCGGCAGTAGAGCGGGGGAATTCAGCGATCAGCTTGCCATTCACCGGGGAGGTATTTTCGAAGTACTGCCCCTTTACCGGAGTAACGAACTCACCACCGATGTAGTTGCCGTAGCGGCTCTTGAAGGAAACCTTCGCGCCTTCGGTACCGGGATGTGCATAACGCATGGTGTGTCTCCTTGGTATTGTGCTTATTAGGGAGTTGAAAAGCATAGAGCAAGGGTTGGGCCAGTGTTGGCGGTGCCAGGCAAATCAATGACTTGGGTCATTTTTACGGGCCTGATCAAGGGCCGCTGTGCCGGCGCCGGTACGCCTGGGGTGACATTTTGTGCCGTTTGCGACACATCACAGGCGTGTGCATTGCAAAGCCTAACCGGGTGGAGGATGCTGGGCTGACGCTCTATCTGCGGAGAATTACAACAATGCAGAGCAATCACTTCACTCGCCATGCCCGGCAGGTCCATAGCGTTGCCCATGGCGGGGCCGGGGAGGGCGGCAGTGATCCGTCCATCGCCCGTTCCTGGCTGCGCTGCCTGGAGGATTACCACCTCGACCCGGCGGTGATCGAAGCGCCGGTGGTGCTTGAGCATGGGCGCCTGCTGGAAAGCCGCGAGCGCCTGCACCAGGTGCTGCAAATTGCCGACCATGAAATGAACAGCCTGCACCGGCAGCTTTCCGGTGCAGGCCACGCGGTGCTGCTGACCGACGCCCGCGGGGTGATCCTCAATTGCGTCAGTGCCCCCGCCGAGCGGCGCAGCTTCGAGCGTGCGGGGCTGTGGCTGGGCGCCGACTGGAGCGAGGCGCGTGAGGGCACCAATGGCATCGGCACCTGCCTGGTCGAGCGCCAGGCGCTGACCATCCATCAGAACGAGCACTTCCGTGGCCGTCACACCGGGCTGACTTGCTCGGCCAGCCCGGTGTTCGACCCGCATGGCGACCTGCTGGCGGTACTCGACGTGTCCTCTGCGCGCCCCGACGTATCGCGGCAAAGCCAGTTCCACACCATGGCGTTGGTCAACCTGTCGGCGAAGATGATCGAAAGCTGCTATTTCCTGCGCCATTTCGAGCAGCAATGGTTATTGCGTTTTCACCTGCAAGCCGAGTCGGTCGGCCTGTTCAGCGAAGGCTTGCTGGCGTTCGACGGCGATGGGCGCATTTGCGCTGCCAACCAAAGCGCACTGAACCTGCTGGGCACGGTACGGGGTGGCGTGCTGGGCAAACCGTTGGAGTGCTTTTTCGCGTGCAGCCATGACGAAATGTTCAGCCGTGCCACGCCCGGCGGCAGTGCTGTCTGGCCGCTGCGCACCCTGGACGGTCGCCAGGTGTTCGCCAGCCTGCGGGGGCAGGCCCGGGCGCCGGTGTGGTCGGTGCCGGCCGCCCAGCCGCGGCCCGCAGCTGAAGTGGAGCCGCTGGTCTGTCTGCTTGACCCTGCGTTGCAAAATGATTTCCGCCGCAGCGTGCGGGTGTTCGAGCGCGATGTGCCATTGCTGCTGCGCGGCGAGACCGGCTGTGGCAAGGAAGCCTTCGCCCAGGCTGTGCATCAGGCCAGTGAGCGGCGCGGCAAGCCGTTCGTCGCCATCAACTGCGCGTCTATCCCGGAAAGCCTGATCGAGAGTGAGCTGTTCGGGTACCGCGGCGGCAGTTTTACCGGCGCGCGCAAGGAGGGCATGCGCGGCAAGCTGTTGCAGGCCGACGGCGGCACCTTGCTGCTGGACGAGATCGGCGATATGCCGCTTGCCCTGCAAACCCGACTGCTGCGGGTGCTGGAGGAGCGCCAGGTGGTGCCGATCGGGGGAGAGCCGCAGGCGGTGGACGTGCGCATCGTCAGCGCTACGCACCGTGACCTGCTGGAACGGGTTGAACAGGGCAGTTTCCGCGAGGACCTGTATTACCGCCTCAATGGCCTGGAGGTCGCGCTGCCGGCGGTGCGCGAACGCAGTGACAAGGCGCAGTTGCTGGACTTTCTGCTGCGTCAGGAGACGCAGGGGCAATGGATAGACATCGAGCCCCGGGCGCGGCAGGCGCTGCTCGCATTTAACTGGCCAGGGAACGTGCGGCAGATGCGCAATGTGCTGCGTACTTTGGTGGCGCTTTGCGAAGATGCCCGCATTACCTTTGTGGACCTCCCCGCAGTCATCCGCACCAGCCCACCTCTCGCGGGGGTAGGCGAGCCCGCGAAGATGTCCGACCAGGAAATGGAGGGCGAGGGCGTTGCCCTCGTTCGCGGGCAAGCCCGCTCCCACAGGTCCGGCGGTGCCGCTGAGATTGTGGGTGAATCTGGAGGGACCGAGGTTCTGCTCGACGCGGAGCGGCAAGCGCTGAAGGAGGTCCTGGAGGCAAAACACTGGCATCTCACCCGCGTTGCCGAGCACTTGGGCATCAGCCGCAATACCTTGTATCGAAAACTGCGCAAACACGGCATTACTAGGGGCGACTGAGCGAAACAGCGGGTGCGATTTGTCGCGCCCTGGGCTACCCTGCCTCGATGTTTTGCGAGGTCGACCATGCATATTCACATTCTCGGTATTTGCGGCACTTTCATGGGTTCGCTGGCGGTGCTGGCCAAGGAACTTGGCCACCGCGTCACCGGCTCCGACGCCAACGTCTATCCCCCGATGAGCACCCAGCTCGAAGCCCAGGGTATCGAACTGACCCAAGGCTATGACCCGGCCCAGCTGGATCCGGCGCCAGACCTGGTGGTCATCGGCAACGCCATGTCGCGCGGCAACCCAGCGGTTGAATACGTGCTGAACAAGGGCCTGCCCTACGTCTCCGGCCCGCAGTGGCTGGCCGACCACGTGCTGCAAGGCCGCTGGGTGCTGGCCGTTGCCGGTACTCACGGCAAGACCACCACCAGCAGCATGCTGGCCTGGGTGCTGGAGCACGCCGGCATGAGCCCGGGCTTCCTGATTGGCGGCGTGCCGCAGAACTTCTCGGTGTCGGCCCGCTTGGGCGACACGCCGTTCTTTGTGGTGGAAGCCGACGAGTACGACAGCGCCTTCTTCGACAAGCGCTCGAAGTTCGTCCACTATCACCCGCGTACCGCGATCCTCAACAACCTTGAGTTCGATCACGCGGACATCTTCCCGGACCTGGCCTCGATCGAGCGACAGTTCCACCACCTGGTGCGGACTATCCCCAGCGAAGGCCTGGTCATCCACCCGACCACCGAGCAAGCGCTGGAGCGTGTGATCGGCATGGGCTGCTGGACCCCTGTGCAAACCACCGGGGAGGGCGGCCAGTGGCAAGCCCGCCTGCTCAGCCCAGATGGCTCGCGCTTTGAAGTACTGTTCGAGGGCGAAGTGCAGGGTGTGGTGGACTGGGCGCTGACCGGCCAGCACAACGTCGCCAACGCCTTGGCCACCCTGGCAGCAGCGCGTCATGTAGGCGTGGTACCGGCCATGGGCATCGACGGCCTGAGTGCGTTCAAGAGCGTCAAGCGGCGCATGGAGAAGGTTGCCGAAGTACAAGGTGTGACCATCTACGATGACTTCGCCCACCATCCGACCGCCATTGCCACCACGCTCGACGGCCTGCGCAAGCGGGTGGGGGAGGCGCCTGTGATCGCGGTGATCGAGCCACGCTCCAACTCGATGAAACTCGGTGCCCACCGTGACGGCCTGCCAGAAAGCGTCAACGACGCCGACCAGGTGATCTGGTATGCGCCGGCCAACCTCGGCTGGGACCTGGCCGCCACCGCCGCGCAGTGCAAGGTGCCGAGCGTGGTGGCCGATAGCCTCGAAGCGATCATCGAGCGGGTCAAAGGTCAGGCTCGCCCAGGCACCCATGTGGTGATCATGAGCAACGGCGGCTTCGGCGGCCTGCACGGCAAGCTGGCCGAGGCGCTGAAGTGAGCGGGCCGGAACGCATCACCCTGGCCATGACGGGCGCCTCGGGTGCCCAGTATGGCCTTCGCCTGCTCGATTGCCTGGTACGCGAAGACCGCGAGGTGCACTTCCTGATTTCCAAGGCCGCACAGTTGGTGATGGCCACCGAGACGGATGTTGTGTTGCCGGCCAAGCCCCAGGCGATGCAGGCCTTCCTGACCGAATACACCGGCGCGGCCGACGGGCAGATCCGTGTGTATGGCAAGGAAGACTGGATGTCGCCGGTAGCCTCGGGCTCTGGCGCCCCGGCGGCAATGGTGGTGGTCCCCTGTTCCACTGGCACCTTGTCGGCCATCGCCACTGGCGCCTGCAACAACCTGATCGAGCGTGCTGCCGACGTTACCCTCAAGGAGCGTCGTCAACTGATCCTGGTGCCACGCGAAGCGCCATTCTCCACCATCCACCTGGAAAACATGCTCAAGCTGTCGCAAATGGGCGCGGTAATCCTGCCAGCGGCACCGGGGTTCTATCACCAGCCGCAGACCATCGACGACCTGGTCGACTTTGTCGTGGCGCGTATCCTCAACCTGCTGAACATCCCCCAGGACATGTTGCCGCGTTGGGGCGAGCACCACTTCGGGGTGGATGATTGAAGCGAGCACTGGCGGGGTTGCTGGCGCTGGTGATGCTGGGTGGCTGCGCCACGGTGCGCACGCTGGATGCCAACAAGCCCGGCGCACCGGTGGTGTATGCCGGTACCCGGCTGGATTTGTATGTGATAAATGGCGGGTGTTGCCCGCGGGATCATTACGGGGCTGACGCTCCGGCGTATCCGCGTCTGGATCTGCCGGGGAGCATGTTGCTTGATACCCTGCTGCTGCCGTTGTCTTTGCTGACAGCGGCCGGCATAGGCTTCCAGGCTAGCGGCGGCCTGTGATGGCCTCTTCGCCGGCACGCCCATTCCTATTGGTGAGTAGTCACTGGAAGATTATGGAGACCCTGTGGGAGCGGGCGTGCCCGCGAAGAGGCCAGCACAAGCGAAGCCTAGATCCTGCCCAACCTGCGCAATTCATCCGACTCCACAACCCGCACGCCGTCTTCTTCTTCCAGCGCCAGCCGCCACAGCGCCCGCGCCAGGGTACAAGCCTCGATTCCCCGGTATTTCCCGGGTATGAACCGGGAAAACGGCGCAACTAGCTGTTCAGTCAGCCGTGGCTCCAGTCGCTCGCCCAGCAGGAACGAGGGCCGCACGATGGTCAGCTGTGGCCAGTCCTGAGCCTTGAGCGCTTCTTCCATCTCGCCCTTGACCCGGTTATAGAAAATTGACGACTTAGGATCGGCGCCCACTGCACTGATCACCAGCAGATGCCGTGCGCCCATTTCCCGGGCACGCTTGCTGAAGGCGACCACCATGTCCAGATCCACCGCGCGGAAAGCCGATTCGGAACCCGCCTGCTTCAGCGTGGTGCCCAGGCAGCAGTAGGCGATGTCGACCCGCCCGGCCAGTTGCGGAAGGAATACCGCCGGGTCGCCCACCGGGTTTTCCAGGTGCGGGTGCTCGGCCAATGGCCGGCGTGTAGGCGCCAGGACACGGGTGATGGTGGGCTCGTTGAGCAGGCGGTCTAGCAGGTGTTCACCGGTCAGGCCGGTGGCTCCGGCAAGCAGGACATGCTGAGGCGTCAAGTACATGATGTCTCTCCCTTGTTACACACAAGTCTAGTGAGTGCCGGGCATTTTTGCCTGCTTGCTCACGTTGGCCTGTGTGGCGTTACGCAACGCTTCTTCGGCTTGTTGCTGGCGCAGCTGGTGCCAGTGCTCAAGCACGGCCGGCGGTGCCCACAACTGCGGCTCGGAGGCCTCGAAGCCTTCCCTTTGTTCTCTTTCGGCAACGCTGGCACGCGCCAGTTCAAACGCCTGTTTCAGGTCGTCGGTCTGGTTCAGCGCTTCAGCGAACAGGGCATCGCCAAAGTAGGTGAAGTCGGCTTCCTCCGAGCAACCGAAGGAGACGCGGTCGGCCCGGGCAGCGGTCATGATGAGCGTGCGCTCGTCTTTGAGCGGAGCGATATAGCCCCCTGAATAGCAGGCGGAGATGACGATGACCTTGTCGCGATCCTTCAGCGGCGCCAGGGCAGTGGCCAGCTCGTCAGCGGCCAGGTCGGCCAGTTGCAGGCGGGGTTGGTCGAGCACCAGCTGGTGGTCCTGGCTGCCATGGCTGGTGAGGTAGATGAACACCAGGTCTTCGGGGCCGCTGCGCTCTGCCAGGGTGGCGGCAGCGCGGGAGAGGTTTTCGCGGGTGGCCATGGGGCGTGTGGCCATGTGGTCGCGGTGGTTGACCAGGGTTACCTGGCCACGGGCGCCAAAGCGCACCTTGAGCATGCGGCTGACGTAGTCGGCTTCGCGCAGGAATACGCTTTGCTGGCCATCGCCGGCCACTACCAGGCTATACAGCTGGATCGGTGGCGCCGAGCGAGGTACCCGAGCCAGCGCCTCGTCCAGCAGCCGGCCCTGGTTGAGCAACGCCAGGTCCAGTGGGTCTGGCAGCAGCTTGCCGTTCTGGTCGCGCACGCGCACGCCGTTGGCCCATGTTCCGCTTTCGACCTTGCCACTGGGCAGAATCAGCCGCCCATGGCCATGGTAGGCATCGTTGAGGAAACCGCCGATGTACTTGCTGCCGTCGGCCAGTTGCAGGCTGCCCTGGCCCGACAGACGCCAGTCGGCGAACTCGCCCTTGTAGTGGCTGCCATCGCTGCCCAGCAACTCCCCTTCGCCGATCAGCGAGCCGTCCTTGAATTCACCGATCCACACGTCGCCGTCGGCATTTTCGTAGCGGCCACGGCCCTCCAGGCGGTTGTCCTTGAATTCGCCGATGTACTGCTCGCCATCAACGCTGTCGTAGGTGCCGGCGCCTTGTAGCTGGCCGTTGACGAAGTGGCCGCTGAACTGGTTGCCGCTGGCATCGCTGCGCACCCCGGCGCCGTTGGGCTTGCCCTTGGCGAACAGGCCTTGGTAGCGACTGCCGTCGGCCAGTTCCAGTTGGCCTGCACCGTCGTACAGGTCGTCCTTGAACTGGCCGCGGTATGTCTGGTCGGCTTGCTTGAGGGTGCCCTCGCCGTCGCGGCGGCCGTGGCGGAAGGTGCCGCTATAGTGGCTGCCTGGGGTGATCAGGTCACCCAGGCCCTGAAACAGCCCCTCGGCGAACTGGCCCCGGTAGACCTCGCCGTTCTGCCCATGCCATTCACCTTGGCCGTGCCACTGGCCGTCCTTGAAGCTGCCGGCGTACCAGCTGCCGTTGGGGTAGTCGATCCGGCCCTCACCTTGCAGCAGGCCATCGACCACCTGCCCTCGGTAACGCCCACCGTCAGGCAGCCGTGCGTCGGGCGGGAGCAGCGATTCGCCATCGCCACAGGCGGCGAGCAGCAGGACCAGGGTAATGGGGAGCAGTGGACGCATGGAGAGGACCGGGCAATAGGTCTGCCGAGTATGACGCAGAATGGGATCCTGAGACAGCGAGCCCCTGTGTCAGCGCACAGCCTTGGAACCTTGCGCGTACCCTGTAGGACCGGCTTCAGCCGCGAACACCGGCAAAGCCGGTGCCCTCCACTGTGTTGCATTGCTCGCAGGCCCACCCGCTCCCACAGGTGCCACGTTGCCTTCAAGGTGCAATCAGCGCACACCTGGTGAAACTATGATCTTCACGTTCTCCTCTTTGTTGTTCACCAGTTCCTCGAAGCCCAGCTCGACAATCTGCTCCAATCCGATCCGGCCGGTTACCAGCGGGCGAATATCCAGCCGACCATCAGCAATGAAGGCAATCACGTCGGCAAACTCGCCGTTGTACGCCAACGCCCCCAGCACCTGTTTCTCGGTGGACACCAGCTCGAAGAAGTTGAACTCGCTGGGCTCTTCGAAAATACCCACCAGCACGCACTTGCCTGCTTTGCGGATGGTGTCGATGGCCAGCTTGGCCGTATGTTTGTTGCCAATGCACTCAAAGCTCACATCGGCGCCCAGCCCTGCAGTCAGTGCGCGGATTTCCGCCAGGGCATCGCACTGGCTGGGGTCCAGCACCACGTTGGCGCCAACTTCCTTGGCCTTGGCTTTGCGCGCAGAGGACATCTCAAGGGCGATGACCTCTGCCGCACCCGCAGCCTTGGCGCACATGATGGTGCACAGGCCGATGGTGCCGGCCCCCACCACTACAACGGTTTGCCCAAGCAGGCTGCCGGCCTTTTTCACCGCGTGCATACCCACCGCCAGCGGTTCGATCAGTGCCCCGGCTTCGGCAGGGAAGCCCTGCGGCAGCCGGTAGAGCAGGTTGGCGGGCACGTTGACCAGCTCGGCGAAGGCACCGTTGTTCATCAGGCCGGTGAACGCCAGGCGTTCGCAGATGTTGTACAGGCCATGGGTGCAGTAATAGCAGGTACCGCAATGCTGGCAGGCGTCTGCCGCCACCGGGTCGCCTACGGCATAGCCTTCCACGCCTTCGCCAAGCTTGGCGATGTGGCCGCAGAATTCATGGCCGAGGATGCACTGGCCCTGAATGCCGGTCAGCGGGTGCGGGGCTTCTACCGGGATGAACACCGGGCCGGCAACATATTCGTGCAGGTCGGAGCCGCAGATGCCGCACCAGTCCACCTTGATCTGCACCCAGCCCGGCGCAGGGTCGGCCGGCAAAGGTACCTGTTCGACACGAATATCGTGGCGGCCATGCCAGACGGCCGCGCGCATGTGGGTGTGGCTCAGGTCATTCATTGTTGTTCTCCAGGCTCACGAAAAGGGCTTAGTGCTTGCGCAGGAATGCGAGCAGTTGCTGGTTGACCTGTTCGGCCGCCTCCATCTGCACCATGTGGCCGGCCTCTGGCAGCACCTGTACTTCGGCTTCCAGGCCCTCGGCATGGCTGGCCGGGATGATCGCATCCTTGCCACCCCACACCACCAGTGTCGGGTGATTGCCAAGTACTCCGCGCAAGTCGTGGCGCTGCCGGTCGCCGTCGGCGAGCGCCCCTGCCAGTTGCTGCAGGGCCTGGTCCACACCTTCCAGGCGCTTGAACTTGAGCATGTCCTCCAGCATTTGCCGGGTGACCAGCGCCGGGTCGGCAAACAACTGCACCATCTGCGGTTTGAGTGCATTGCGGTTGGCCGCAGTGACGAAACCTTGCAAGTACTGCCCGTTGATCGCTTCGCCCAGACCGGCGCTGGCTACCAGGCTCAGGCTGGCCACCCGCTGCGGGGCCAGGCGCGCCACGTTGAGGCTGACGGCACCACCCATGGAATGGCCGGCCAGGTGGGCTTTGGCGATGTCCAGGTGGTCGAGCAGGGCGAGCACGGTTTCGCTCAACTCATCCAGGTCGCCCCGCTGCAGGGTCTTGGCCGACTCGCCGTGGCCCGGCAGGTCGAGGGCGATGACCCGCCGCTCGGCAGCCAGTGCCGGGTGGTTGAACAGCCAGTTGTTGAGGTCACCGCCAAAGCCGTGCACCAGCACCAGCGGTGTGCCGCCTTCACCCAGCTCGAACCAGCGCAGCAGGCGCCCGCCTACTTCCGCCTTCTGAGGGGCCGGCCCCTGGCTTTGGTCGGCGCCACCTTCGGCGACGAACTCGGCCTGGAAGCGCTGTACCACGGCATCGATCTCGGCCTCCTCTGCTTCGCCTTCGACTACCACCGCCAGCAGTGCGCCGACGGGCAAGGTTTCATCCGGCTTGGCTACCTGGCGGCGCAGCACGCCACTGAAAGGCGCTTCGACGCTGCTGCTGATCTTGTCGGTCTCGACGTCCAGCACCTCGTCGCCCTTGCTGATTTCGTCACCTTCCTGCTTGAGCCAGGTGTCCACCCGGCCCTCGGTCATCGACAGGCCCCACTTGGGCATGGTCAGGGTATGGATCTGGCTCATGCGGCACTCCTTGCGGCTTCGATCACCTTGCGCACGGCGGCTTCGATCTTCGCCGCGTCAGGGATGTACAGGTCTTCCAGGGCGTCGGAGAACGGCACCGGGGTATGCGGCGCGGTGACCATTTCGATCGGTCCCTTGAGTGCGCCAAAAGCCTTCTGTGCCACCAGCGCGCTGATGTCGGTGGCCATCGAGCAGCGCGGGTTGGCTTCATCGATCACCACCAGGCGGCCGGTCTTCTCCACACTTTCCAGAATGCTGTCCTCGTCCAGCGGGCTGGTAGTGCGCAGGTCCAGCACTTCGCAGTCGATGCCCTGGCGGGCCAGGTTGTTGGCGGCCTCCAGCGCCACATGCACCATGCGCCCGTAGGTAACGAGGGTCACGTCGTCGCCATCGCGCAAGAAGTTGGCTTCGCCGAACGGTACGGTGTACACCTCTTCCGGCACCTCGCCCTGCATGCTGTACAGCAGTTTGTGTTCGCAGAAGATCACCGGGTCGTTGTCGCGGATCGCCTGGATCAACAGGCCCTTGGCATCGTAAGGCGAGGATGGGCACACCACCTTCAGGCCGGGGATGTGCGTCCATAGCGAGGTGAGCATCTGCGAGTGCTGGGCTGCCGCACGCAGGCCGGCGCCATACATGGTGCGCATCACCAGCGGGGTCACTGCCTTGCCGCCGAACATGTAGCGGAACTTGGCGGCCTGGTTGAGGATCTGGTCCAGGCAGCAGCCGGCGAAGTCGACGAACATCAGTTCGCACACCGGGCGCAGGCCCTGGGTGGCAGCACCGACGGCCGCGCCGACGTAGCCGATTTCCGACAGCGGCGCGTCAAGCACGCGGCCGGGGAATTGGTGATACAGGCCTTTGGTCACGCCCAACACGCCACCCCAGGCGTCATCCTCGCCGGGCGCACCGGCACCGCCGGCGACGTCTTCGCCAATGATGAACACTGTGCTGTCGCGGCGCATTTCCTGGGCCAGGGCCTCGTTGATGGCCTGCTGGTAGCTGATCTTTCTTGCCATGGTGGTTCTCCTGTTGTTCTTGTAATCCGCGGCTCAGGGGTAGGCGACGTAGACGTCGGTGAGCAGGTCGGCGGGCTGTGGCTTGGGATCGGATTTGGCGCGGCGAACGGCGTCTTCGATCAGGTCCTCGACGCGGGCGTCGATGGCGTCCAGTTGCTCGGCCGTGAGCAGGCCGGCGCGGGTGGTCTTGTTGCGAAATTGCATGAGGCAGTCGCGGGATTCGCGCAGGTTCTTCACTTCATCAGGGGCGCGGTAGGTTTGCGCATCGCCTTCGAAATGGCCGTAGTAACGGCTGAGCTTGACCTCGATCAGCGACGGCCCTTGCCCGGAGCGGGCGCGCTCGATAGCAGCGCCGGCGGCCTCGTATACGGCAAAGAAGTCAAAGCCGTCGATGGTGACGCCTGGCATGCCGAAGCCGGCAGCGCGGTCGGCAATGTGGTCGCAGGCTACGGACCAGTTGGAGGCAGTGGCCTCGGCGTAGCCGTTGTTCTCGGCCACGAAGATGCAGGGCAGGTTCATGATCGACGCCATGTTCATGGCCTCGAACACGGCGCCCTCGTTGGATGCCCCATCGCCGAAGAAGGCTACCGACACGTCATCACGGCCCTTGAGCTTGGCCGCCAGCGCCGCCCCGGCCACCAGTGGTGCGCCGGCGCCGACGATACCGTTGGCACCGAGCATGCCCTTTTCCAGGTCGGCAATGTGCATCGAGCCGCCTTTGCCACCGCACACGCCGGTCTTCTTGCCGTAGATCTCGGCCATCATGCCGTACACGTCCACGCCTTTGGCGATGCAGTGGCCATGGCCGCGGTGGGTCGAGGCGATGCAGTCGCTGTCGCGCAGGTGGGCCATGACCCCGGCGGCAGAGGCTTCTTCGCCGGCATACAGGTGGACGAAGCCGGGAATTTCGCCGGTGGCGAACTCTACATGCAGGCGTTCTTCGAAGGCGCGGATGGTCCGCATGACTTCATAGGCATGCAGCAGTTGTTCAGTACTGAGTTGATTGGACATCTTGTTGTTCTCCGGGGTTGTCTCAACACGGGTTTGCAGGGTGCAGCCGGTGGCCGCGCGGGACGGCCAGCAGGTGGTGGAGGGCGGCATGCGCCAGCACGGCCTCGACGTCCACGCTGAGTGGGCCTTGGTGGTCGAGGGTGATGGTGGGGGTGTCATGCTCGGCAAATTCGATTTCGCGTTCGCCATCCAGCGCCAGGGTGCCGCTGGCCAGGCTCAGGCGCTGGGCGACGCCGGGTGTCAGCGGACCGCAGGCAGTGATGCCGCAGGCTTGCAGCAGCCCGGGCGCCAACGGCGCCAACAGCGCCTGTTCGGCGTCGGGGGCCAGGCGTACCCAGGCGCCGTGCGGATCTTGCCGTGACACCGGGCACCACAGACCGCACAGGGCCGACAGGCCGATGGCGTGGGGCTCGGCGAAGCAGGCGAAGACTTCGCAGAGGTCCTCGCTGCGGCTGAGTGCACGGGCACCGATGAAGCGCTGCGGCGACACGGCCACCTCGACCAAGGCCCACTCGGCCAGCTGTTGTTCCGGCACGTTCACCAGTAAGCGTTTGTTGCGGCGCAAGCCGATGCTGGCCGGTACCCGGCCACTGGCAAGCAGGCCACCGGCCAGGCCTGCGCTGGTGGCTTCACGAAGTTCGGGGAAGGCGTTGTTGGTGCCGGTGGACAGGGTCAGCAGCGGCACGTCACCGGCCTCGGCGGCGACCGCCTTGTGGGTGCCATCACCGCCCAGCACGGCGATCATCGCCACGCCGCGCTCGACCATGCGCCGGGTAGCCAGGCGGGTATCGGCCACGGTCTGGCTCAGTGGCAGGTCGAGGATCTCGATGGCCGGCCAGTGCTGGTCACGGGCCCCTGGGCCCTGGCTGGCCTTGAGCACGGCGGCAGCGATGCCGGTCATGTCGCTGGGCAACAACACCTGGCCAATGCCGGTGGCACCGAAAGCGGCCAGCAGGCGCTGGATAGCCGAGGCCTTGTCGGTGCTCGAATAGAGCCCGGCATTGGCGGTCAGGCGGCGCAGGTCGCGGCCAGAGGCAGGGTTGGCAATGATCCCGACAATCGGGGCGGGTAGCGGCATGGCGCACCTCGTATTTTTGTTTGCAAGGGCAGGAGCAAGCGGGGTGCCAGCTTTCTTCGCGATGGCTGAAGTGGCCGGGCTAGAGGGCTCTGGTCGTGTTCGGGCAGGTTTTCACGGGTAGGGGTGGCGAGACGCCGGGTGCCAGCGCCGGGCCTGCTTAGCCGAGACACTGAGACGCTGCGTCTCAAGCCAGCCGGTAATCACACAGTGCTTGTCGGGGCATGCCCAGAGGCGCTTAATGGCCGGACAACGATAAAAACAGTAACGAGAACCGGAGGGCCTGAATGCTTGCCGCGAACTCCCGAGCCCATGTGGACTGCGTCAGCAGGGTGTTGAAGAATGCCGACCGCCTGCCGCAGGCGCCGGTACCACCGCTGATCCTCGATTCATGGCGCCGCTCCATGGATGTGTACCGCCTCGACCCCGGTTCCCAGCAGGGGCCGCGTATCCTTTCCCAAAGCCTGCTCAACGAATGCCGCGAACGCGCCGAGCTGTTCCTGCGCATCGCCAGCGATGCCGTGGCGCGCTTGCATGAGCGGGTGCGCGGCGCTGACTACTGCGTGCTGCTTACCGATGCTCAGGGGCGCACTATCGATTACCGGGTCGAGTCGGCGATCCGCAACGACTGTCGCAAGGCCGGGCTGTATCTGGGGACCTGCTGGTCGGAAGGCGAGGAGGGCACATGCGGCGTGGCGGCGGTGCTGACCAGCAAGGCCCCGGTCACGGTGCACAAGCGCGATCACTTTCGCGCCGCCTTCATCGGCCTGACCTGCACAGCGGCGCCGGTGTTCGACCCGTTGGGTGAGTTGTTGGGCGTGGTCGATGTGTCGGCCTTGCAGTCGCCGGACGATCGGCGCAGCCAGCACCTGATCCGCCAGTTGGTCGAGCAAACCGCCCGCGAGATCGAAAACGCCTTCTTCATGCACAGCGCCCAAGGTCACTGGGTGATGCGCGCCCATGGTACGCCGGGCTATGTGGAGAGCCAGCCCGACTACCTGCTGGCCTGGGATGCCGATGGCCGCTTGCAGGCGATCAACAGCCTGGCGCGGCAACGCTTGGTGGAACGCCTGGGGCGCTTGCCCGAGCATATAGGCGAACTGTTCGACATCGACCAACTGCGCCGGGTGAGCGCGTCGTCCGCCCAGCGCCTGCCCGGTCTGGGTGGTTTGTATGGCCGGGTCAGTGCACCGCAGCAACGCCAGCGTGCGCAGCCTGTGCGCCAGGCCCAGGACACCCGTATCGAGCAACACCTGCGGCTGGCCACGCGGGTCAAGGACTGCAACCTGGCGGTGCTGGTACTGGGTGAGACCGGGGCCGGCAAGGAGGTATTCGCCCGCCAGCTGCACCAGCAAAGCCAGCGCTGTGATGGCCCGTTCGTTACCCTGAACTGCGCGGCCATTCCGGAAACCCTGATCGAGAGCGAGTTGTTCGGCTATGTGGCCGGGGCCTTCACCGGGGCTTCCAGCAAAGGCATGCAAGGGCTGTTGCAGCAGGCCGATGGCGGCACGCTGTTCCTCGACGAGATCGGGGACATGCCGCTGAACCTGCAAACCCGCCTGCTGCGGGTGCTGGCGGAGGGTGAGGTAGCGCCGCTGGGCGCGGCGCGGCGGGAGCGGGTGGATATTCAGGTGATCTGTGCGACCCATCGCGATCTGGCGGCGATGGTGGAGGACGGGCGATTTCGTGAAGACTTGTACTTCCGCCTGGCCAATGCCCGTTTCGAGCTTCCCCCCTTGCGTGAGCGTGATGACCGGCTGGGGCTGATTCACCAGTTGCTGGCCGAAGAGGCGGCGGCCTGCGGGGTGGAGGTGGTGTTGGCGGATGACGCGCTGCAGGCGCTGCTGGTTTATCGCTGGCCGGGCAATTTGCGCCAGCTGCGGCAGGTGTTGCGGTATGCCTGTGCGGTGAGTGAGGGCGGGCAGGTGCGGCTGCAGGATCTGCCGCAGGAGGTGCGCGGTGAAGCGGTTGGCTCGGCTGAAAGCGGGGTGTCGTGCCCGGCCCGGCAGCTGTTGCTGGACGCGCTGATCCGCCATCGCTGGAAGCCGGCTGATGCGGCGCGGGCTTTGGGTATTTCGCGGGCGACGCTTTATCGGCGAGTGCATGAGCACCGCATCGACATGCCGCGGATGAAGGGGTAGAGCCCTGGGGCCGCGACGCGGCCCCAGATTCTGGCAGGCAATAAAAAACCCCGGCACAGGGCCGGGGTTCTGGTACATCACACTACACGATCACTCCTGGTTGGCCAGTTTGTGCTCGAGGTAGTGAATGTTGACGCCGCCTTTGCAGAAGCCTTCATCACGCACCAGGTCGCGGTGCAGCGGGATGTTGGTCTTGATGCCGTCGACGACGATCTCGTCCAGGGCATTGCGCATGCGCGCCATGGCTTCGTCGCGGTCCTTGCCGTAGGTGATCAGCTTGCCGATCAGCGAGTCGTAGTTCGGCGGAACCGAATAACCGCTGTACAGGTGCGAATCGACGCGTACGCCGTTGCCGCCCGGGGCGTGGAAGTGCTTCACCTTGCCTGGGCTCGGGATGAACTTCTTCGGGTCTTCGGCGTTGATCCGGCACTCCAGCGAGTGGCCGCGGATCACCACGTCTTCCTGGCGGAACGACAGCTTGTTGCCAGCGGCGATGCTCAGCATCTCCTTGACGATGTCGATGCCAGTGACCATCTCCGATACCGGGTGCTCAACCTGCACGCGGGTGTTCATCTCGATGAAGTAGAAGCGGCCGTTTTCGTACAGGAACTCGAAAGTACCGGCACCACGGTAGCCGATCTCGATGCACGCATCGACGCAGCGCTTGAACACTTCCTGGCGGGCTTTCTCATCGATGCCCGGGGCTGGTGCTTCTTCCAGTACTTTCTGGTGACGGCGCTGCAGCGAGCAGTCGCGGTCGCCCAGGTGAATGGCGTTGCCCTGGCCGTCGGACAGTACCTGCACTTCCACGTGACGTGGGTTGGTCAGGAACTTCTCCAGGTAAACCATCGGGTTGCCGAAGGCAGCACCGGCTTCGGTACGGGTGAGCTTGGCCGAGGAAATCAGGTCCTCTTCCTTGTGCACCACGCGCATGCCGCGACCACCACCGCCACCGGCGGCCTTGATGATCACCGGGTAGCCGACGTCACGGGCAATCGCCAGGGCGACTTCTTCGTCTTCCGGCAGTGGGCCATCGGAGCCCGGTACGGTCGGTACGCCCGACTTGATCATCGCGTCCTTGGCCGAAACCTTGTCGCCCATCAGGCGAATGGTGTCGGCTTTCGGGCCGATGAAGGCGAAACCGGATTTTTCCACCTGTTCGGCGAAGTCGGCGTTTTCCGCCAGGAAGCCGTAACCCGGGTGAATCGCAGTGGCGCCAGTCACTTCGGCGGCAGCGATGATCGCCGGGATATGCAGGTAGGAATCCTTGGACGATGCAGGGCCGATGCAGACCGACTCGTCTGCCAGGCCCAGGTGCATCAGTTCACGGTCGGCAGTGGAGTGCACGGCGACGGTCTTGATACCCAGCTCTTTGCAGGCACGCAGGATCCGCAGGGCAATTTCCCCGCGGTTGGCGATCAGGACTTTTTCGAGCTTCCCAGACATCGTTGGCTCTCCGCGATTCAAACGATGGTGAACAGCGGCTGGTCGAACTCAACCGGCTGGCCGTCTTCTACCAGGATGGCGTCGATGACACCGCCAACATCGGCTTCGATGTGGTTCATCATCTTCATGGCTTCGACGATGCACAGGGTGTCGCCTTTCTTCACGGACTGGCCAACTTCAGCGAAGTTAGGCGAGGTCGGCGAAGGCTTGCGGTAGAAGGTACCTACCATTGGCGAACGGATCACGGTGCCTTTCAGGGCCGGGGCGGCAGCAGTGGCTTCGGCGGCTGGCGCAGCAGCGGCAACCGGCGCAGCGGCAGGGGCGGCGGCCATAGGCGCCGGTGCGTAGAACTGCTGGGCAGCTGGGGTCTTGCTGTGACGGCTGATACGGACCGACTCTTCGCCTTCCTTGATCTCCAGTTCGTCGATGCCAGACTCTTCCAGCAGCTCGATCAGTTTCTTGACTTTACGGATATCCATTAATCATCAACTCCCAAAGGTTCGGTCAGGGGGCGAAATACAAAAAACGTATCTGAAACGTTTCTCTCGAACCCCGGCCCACTTAGGCCAGGGTTTTCATCATTTGGGCTGTGCGTTGGCAGCCAGTTGTTCCAGCGCGGACTCCAGGGCCAGGCGATAACCGCTGGCGCCCAGACCGCAGATCACCCCTACGGCAACATCGGAAAAGTAGGAGTGGTGACGGAACGGTTCGCGTTTGTGCACGTTGGACAGGTGCACTTCGATGAATGGGATGCTCACCGCAAGCAATGCGTCACGTAATGCGACGCTTGTGTGGGTGAAAGCAGCCGGATTGATCAGGATGAAGTCCACACCCTCGTTGCGTGCGGCGTGAATGCGGTCGATCAGTTCGTATTCGGCATTGCTCTGCAGGTACAGCAGATGGTGGCCTGCGGCGCGGGCACGTTGCTCCAGGTCCTGGTTGATCTGAGCCAGGGTCACGGCGCCGTAGTGGCCTGGCTCGCGAGTACCGAGCAGGTTGAGGTTTGGGCCGTGGAGCACCAGTAGCGTTGCCATCTGCGGATTCCTTGGATTTGTAGGGCAATTCGACACAGCGCGGCGAGTGTGCCGTAAAGCAACGGCAAGTGTCCAGTTCCCGGCAATAGCCAGCACGATGTCCGAGGTTCGCGCGAAGTATGTGACCGGATAATTAAATCCGGTCACTCATTTCAGGATTTTTCCGAGCTCGCGGGAAGTTATAGACCGACTTTGCCGCGCACGCGCGTCAGAATCTGCGCGAATTCACCGGCATTTATCTCGCCAATCACCCGATCAGCGGTAATTTCGCTGCCGTTCGCAGCAAAAAACAGCAGGGCGGGTGGGCCGAACAGCTGATAGCGGTCGAGCAGCTTGCGTTGCTCGGCATTACTTTCGGTGATGTCGAACCGCAGCAGTTTGAAGCCGGCCAGCTGTGTTCGCACCTGCGGTGCATTGAGCACCTCATGCTCAATCACCTTGCAGCTGATGCACCAGTCGGCGTACCAGTCCAGCAGCACTGGCTGGCCGGCGGCCTTGGCTTGCGCCAGGGCTGCGTCCATGGCATCAGGTGTGGTGATGGTCTGCCAGGCATCGGCTTTTGCTGCCGGCAGACCGCCGCTGGCGGCCAGTGACGCAACTGGCAGTGGGCGCAGTGGGTCGCCCTGGCCAGTGAGGGCGCCGTACCAGCAAGCCAGCGCGTACACCAATAAGGCCAGACCGAGCAGTTGCGCCAGGCGCTGGGGCGTCGTCTTGACGACGAATTCCAGCGCACCGAGGAACAGTGCCACACCCGCAGCGAGGAAACCGACCAGCAGCAAGGTCGCAGGGCCCGGCAGTACACGGCTGAGCAAGCCGATGGCCAGCCCCAGCAGCAGTACGCCAATGGCGTTTTTTACCGTATTCATCCACGGGCCGCTTTTGGGCAGCCAGGCCGCGCCACCGGTGGCCACCAGTAGCAGCGGTGCACCCATGCCCAAACCCAGGGCGAACAGCTTTAGTGCGCCACCCAGGGCATCGCCGCTGGCGCTGATATAGAGCAAGGCACCGGCCAGGGGCGCCGATACACACGGAGAAACCAGCAAGCTGGAGAGCACACCGAGCACAGCTGCGCCCAGCAGCGAGCCGCCGCGGGTGTGGTTGGCGACGTTGTTCAGGCGGTTGCTCAGGGCCTGGGGCAGCCTCAGTTCGAAGAGGCCGAACATGGCCAGGGCGAACACTACGAAAAACAGCGCGAAAGGTACCAGCACCCAGGCCGACTGCAGGCGCGCCTGCAGGTTCAGGCTTGCGCCGAACAGGCCCATCAGTGCGCCGAGCACCGCGAAGCTGGCGGCCATTGGCAGCACGTAGGCCAGCGACAGCGCCAGGCCGCGCACGCCGCCAACCTGGCCGCGCAGCACGACACCGGAAAGGATCGGCAACATCGGCAGCACGCAGGGGGTGAAGGTCAGGCCGACCCCAGCGAGGAAGAACAGCAGCAGCGACTTCCAGTTCCAGCCGTGTTCGCGGGTGGCTGGCGTGTTTGCAACGCCTTCGCCATCGATACTCAGGCGTGCGGTTTCCGGCGGGTAGCACAAGCCCTTGTCGGCGCAACCCTGGTAGCCCACCAGCAGGGTGAAGGCGCGTGGGTCTTTACGTGGCAACTCGATATCGAGCACGCCGTGGTACACCTCGACGTCGCCGAAGAATTCATCGTGCTTGGCCTCACCCTTGGGGATGTTCGGTGTGCCCAGGGTGATGTCGGCCGGTTCCGTGCGGAACTGGAAGCGGTGGAGGTAAAGGTAGTAGCCATCGGTGGCAACGAAGCGCAGCTTGATGGTTTGCGCATCGGCCTGGACCAGGTTGAGCTTGAAGGCCTCGTGTACCGGCAGGAAGTCGGCGTTGTTGGCCAGCGAAGCGGCGCCAAGGGTGGCGCTGGGGCGGTTGTCGAGCAGGCCTGTGGCGAAGGCAGGGCTGGCCAGCAGCAGGAACAGCATGAAAAACAGGCGGCGCATGGCGGACTCGCGAGGTGGAACGTGCCCGGCATGATAACGGATGCGCAGGAATAATTGGCCCGAAACAAACGTAGGAGCGGGTTTACCCGCGAAGCGCCGCGCGGGCGGCGCTCGATCTCCCAGACGCAACACATGTCACGTCAAACCCTCTTCAGCTGCTACACCTGTCCTGACGACCACCCGCCGACTCAGACCCTGAACGCTCGCACCGCCCGGTTCAGCTCACCGCCCAGGCTCAGCAGCTGTTCACCCTGTTCACGCCCCTCGCCAATGCGCTGCAGGTTGTCTTCACCCAGTTCGTGAATCCGCTCGCTGTGGTCACGAATCTCGCTCACCGCGCCACTCTGCTGTGCCGTGACATCGGCAATCCGCACCGCTGTATCGGAAATGGTACGAATGGCACAGACAATCTCATCCAGCGCCCCATCCGCCGCCTGGGCTTGGTTGGCCGTGGCCTCGGCATGCTCCAGTTGCGCGCGCATCCCCGCCACCGAACTTCTGGCGGCCTGCTGCAGGCGGTCGATCAACGCCTGGATCTCGCCGGTAGCCCCCGTGGTGCGCTGAGCCAGTGAGCGCACCTCATCGGCGACCACGGCAAAGCCACGGCCCATCTCGCCGGCACGGGCCGCTTCGATCGCGGCATTCAGTGCCAGCAGGTTGGTCTGCTCGGCAATCGAGCGGATCACCGTCAGTACCCCGCCAATGGTGGCCGACTCTTCCGCCAATTGTTCGATCATGCGGGCGTTGCCTTGCACTTCATCGACCAGTTCACGCAAGCCCGACAGGCTCTGGCCGATTACCGCCTGGCCTTGTTCCACCGCACGCCCGGCATCGCGGCTGGCCTCGGCGGCGGCGCTGGCATCACCAGCCACTTGTTGAATGGTTGCTTCCAGCTCGCCCAAGGCATCGCGGATCTGCCCGGTATCGCCGGCCTGTCGCTCGGCGCCGCCGTGCAGCGCAGCGCTCATGCCGGCCAGGGCATGGCTGCTGCCGGCCACCTGCTCGGCGTTATGGCGGATGGTGCCGACCAGCTCCACCAGGTACTGACGCAGGCGGTTGAGCGACTCCTGGATGTCGTGCAGTTCACGGTTGGTCTTGCCCAGGGCGATGGCTTGGGCGAAGTCGCCCTCGGCCCAGCGTGACAGGGCCGGGGCCAGTCCGGTCAGGGTCCGGGCCAGGCGCCGTTGCAGCGTATCGATCAATAGGGCGATCAGCAGGATAAGGCCGATCATCAGGCCTTGGATGATGCGCACCTCGGCAGCGATTTTCGCATGCTGGCCGCGTACTTCGGGTTCCAGCGCGGCGATGGCCTGTTGTACGGCTTCCAGGCGCTGGCCGGTGGTGGCGGCCAGTTCGGCGCGGCGCTCGATCTGTTCGCGGGTGCGTTGCAGTTCGGCCGGGTAGCGGTTGAGCAGGCTTTGCAATTCACGCTTGAGGCCCACGGCAATGTCTTCCTGCTGGGCGCTGCTCTGGGATTCCAGGCCCATCATCGCAGCGAAGTCGTCGGCTCCGGATTCGGCCGTGCGGGTTACGCCGAGCAGTGGCAGGCCGTCGACCGTCTGGGCCTGGGCGCGGATCAGTTGCAGCTCGCGCTCCACCTCGTCGGCCAGCTCCGGGCGGCCGCTGCTGACCAGCTTGTCGCGAGCCAATGACAGCCGCCCCAGGTGCAGGGTGGCGTCGAGCAAGGGCAGCAAGTAGCGATTGGCCTCGGCGTTGCCACTGTCGCGGGCGTAGCTGGCCATCTGCTCGAAGTTCGCCCCCAGCTCCCGCTCGGCTTGCAGCAGCAGGGCTTGTGGGTCGCCGGCCAGCTTGCCGGCGGCCAGCAGTTCGTTGGCGGTGAAGGCCTGCAGGCTATCCAGGCTGGGGCGCAACTTCTCGGCCAGCTCTACCGGCCAGTCCGTCAATGCGGCCTGCAACTGTTGGTTCGCCTCCATGGCGGCGGCCTGGCGCAGGGCGTCGCCGCTGCCCAGGTAGGCCTGGATATTGCGCGCCGCCTGGTTCTGGAACTGCTGGGACAGGCCCAGATAGCGCTCCATCAGCTGGTAGGGGCGTTCGAGGGCGCGCTGTGACCACCACAGGGTGGCGCCCAAGGCGATACACACGGTCACCAGCAACAGCGTGTTGAAATTGGTCAGCCACTTCAGGCGCATAGCCGCGAACTTCCTGCGCAGGGGAGAGGTAGGCGCCTGAAGTTATTGCGATTTTGTGACGGGGTGATGACGCCAGGGGCTTGGTGTCAAAAAAAAGTGGCACAGTGCCTCCATTGGTGTGGCCGGCACTGGCCTCTTCGCGGGCTCGCCCGCTCCCACAGGTTTACCTCCAGACTTGAGGTATGTGAAATGCCTGGGGAAGCGGGCGAGCCTGTGAAGAAGCCGGCACCGTGAGTGCGAATTTCAGGGCTCTACACGAACGACGCAATTGCGCCCCGCATGCTTGGCCCGGTACAGCGCCTCGTCCGCTGCACTGGCCATGGTCAGTGCATCCAGCCCCTCGTCCAGTTGCACCACCCCGGCACTGAAGGTGCACTGCAAGTCGCGCGGCTGCGCCGGGTAGAGAATTTCGGCAAAGCGCCGGCGGATTTCGTCCAGCACCTTGTGTGCGGCATCCAGCGCGGTATTGGGCATGACGATGGCGAACTCCTCGCCACCGTAGCGGCCAATGAAGTCGGTCTTGCGCAAGCGCTGCTTGAGGAACAGGGCAAGGCTCTTGATCACTCGGTCGCCCATGGGGTGGCCGTGGCGGTCGTTGATCTTCTTGAAGTGGTCGATGTCGAGCATGGCGAAGCTCAACGGCTGCTGCTCACGGCGGGCGCGGAAGCTGCAGTCTTCCAGCAGCTGCAGGATATGGGTGTGGTTGTACAGCCCGGTCAGGCTGTCGCGGACCATGCGCGCCTTCAAATGGCGGGCGCGGGCGGCGCGGTTGCGCACGGTGGTGATCAGGTGGCGTGAGCGAAACGGCTTGGTCAAAAAGTCATCACCGCCTTCGCTCATGGCATCCAGTTGCTTGTCCAGGTCGTCCTCGGCAGACAGGTAGATGATCGGCACACTCACATAACGGTCACTGTGGCGGATTACCTTGGCCAGCTCCGGGCCGGTGCAGGCCGGCATGTACAGGTCGAGGATGATCAGGTCGGGCTGGAAGTCGGCAAGCTCGGCCATGGTGCGGATCGGGTCGGTCAGGCTGCGGGTGAGCATGCCGGCGCCGGCCAGTACACGCTCGGTGTACATGGCCTGTGTGCGCGAATCATCGATGATCAGCACGCGCAACGGGTCGTGCGGGGCGGTGTTGGTCAGCAGTTCGACCTTTTCCAGCAAGCTGGAAGCTTCCAGGCTGCCGGTGAGAAAGTCCTGACCGCCGGCGCGTACTGCGGCAAGGCGGGTAGGGGTGTCGGCTTCGTGATGGCTGAAGAACAGCAACGGAATGGAGCGTGCCAGGCCCTGCTGCACCTGAGCGGCCAGCAGCAAGCCCAGGCCGGCGCCGGTGAAGTCGACATCCATGATGATGGCCGACGGCGGGTACTCGCTGATCGAGGCGAGAAACGCTGCGGCGCTGGGCAACGCCTGCACCACCAGACCAAAGAATTCCAGTTGCTGGGCCAGGCGCTGGGCGCGCTCGTGGTCCTGCAGCAGGATGTACACCGGTTTGCGCACGGGCAGCAGCAGTTGGTCGAGCGGGTCGTCCTTGCGCAGGCCGTTACGCGTCAACTGTTGGACGGGGCACTGCGGGCTCGGCTCGACTGCTTGGCTCATGTCCTGGCTACTTATAGGTTGGGATGTGCAGGGGCAATGATGGCTCTATGCTAGCAGCTCTTTTCACGTGCGTGAGTGCCCTGCGTCAACAAAGCGGGCAGAACGAATATTCAGTTGCTGACTGAATGGTCGCTTATGCGTACGGTGGTGTCTGCTTTATAGTGCAGCCATTCGGGCTTCCCGTGGCACGCTAGCGCAGGCCTGTGGTCAAAGCCCCTGAACCGTCGTGACTGATAAGGACAAAGCCATGCTGGACTGGAAAAACCGCGAGGCCAAAGCCGAGCCCCGTGAGCGTGTCGACGGGCGCGGCGCTGCCGCCCGTAGCTACCTTGGCGGCCTTTGGAGCCGTGCCCTGGGGACCCTGATCGGGTTGTACCTGCTGGTGTGTATCGGCCTGGGCTGGTACTGGAGCCAGGAGCCTGCTCTGTTCCCGGTGCAGCAAAACGCCCAGGCCGCAGCCGAACGTACTGGCCAGCAGATGGTGGTGGGCTATGCCACCGTCGAAACCCTCAAGACCGTGGCCGGCACCTTGCTGAACAAGCCGGGCGGCTACATTTCCAACGACCGCTTCCCGCCAGGGCTGTGGATGGACAACATGCCAAGCTGGGAATATGGCGTGCTGGTCCAGGTCCGCGACCTGTCCCGTGCCCTGCGTAAAGACTTCGCCCGTTCGCAGTCGCAGTCCACCGAAGACGCCGACCTGGCCAAGGCCGAGCCGCGCTTCAACTTCGACAACAAGAGCTGGATCCTGCCATCGAGCGAGTCGGAGTTCGAAGAGGGCATCAAGTCGCTGACCCGCTACCAGACCCGTCTGGCTGCCGGCGACAAGGGCGCTATCTTCTATACCCGCGCCGACAACCTGAACAACTGGCTGGGTGACGTCGCCACCCGTCTGGGCTCGCTGTCGCAGCGCCTGTCGGCCAGCGTTGGCCGGGTCAAGCTCAACACCACGCTGAAGACCGAGTCGGTCGTTGCCGGCCAGGCGCCGCAGGTGGATGAGGAGCTGGTGGAAACCCCATGGCTGCAGATCGACAACGTGTTCTATGAAGCCCGTGGCCAAGCCTGGGCGCTGTCGCACCTGCTGCGTGCCATCGAGGTGGACTTCGCCGACGTGCTGGCGAAGAAGAATGCCACCGTCAGCGTGCGTCAGATCATCCGTGAGCTGGAGGCCTCGCAAGAGTCGCTGTGGAGCCCGATGGTGCTCAACGGCAGTGGCTTCGGCATGTGGGCCAACCACTCGTTGGTCATGGCCAACTACATTTCCCGGGCCAACGCTGCGGTTATCGATCTGCGTCAGCTGCTGTCGCAGGGTTGATGATGGCTATCAGCCCAACCGAGGCCGCCCATCGGGCGGCTTCCGACCGCGAGCTGGTCACCTGGGTGGACGAAACCGACCAGGTACTGGGCGCCTTGCCCCGTGCCGAGCTGCGCGAGCGTGGCCTGATCGGTCGTTGCACGTTCATTCTGCTGTTCAACAGTGCCGGTGAATTGTGTGTACACCGGCGTACGCTGAGCAAGGCGCTGTACCCCGGCTATTGGGATGTGGCAGCGGGCGGCATGGTCGCGGCTGGCGAAGCGTATGCCGAGTCGGCTGCGCGCGAGTTGGCCGAAGAGCTGGGCATCGAGGGCGCCGAGCTGCGCTTTCACGAGCGGTTCTATTTCGACCAGCCGGATAACCGCTTGTGGTGCGCGGTGTATTCGGCGGTGTCGGATGCGCCGTTGCGGTTGCAGCCGGAAGAGGTTATTGAAGCGCGCTTCATCGGTCTGGAACAGGCTGAGCAGGAAAGCCTGAGCAAGCCTTATTGCCCGGACTCGTTGGCGGCGTTGCAGCGCTACAAGGCCACTTTGTAGGCTCGGGTTTGCCCGCGAAATACCGGCCCAGACACCCGTTTCCCAGGGCAAGGGCTTTGCCCTTGTTCGCGGGTAAATCCGCTCCTACACAACCGGCGTATTTATCGTTACACTGCGCGCCCTTTTCGGGCTGCCGCAATTCTTGCAGCAGTAGCGCCGCCCCTGCCAGAGTGGGGCTTCGCGGTCGGCCTCAACCCCAAGGCACGACCAGTTTTTGTCCTCAGCACCGAGGAACAAAAGTGGCCAAGAAAGCTTCTTCCTTTTCCGCCCTTGGCGGTCTCGTGTACTCCACCGACGCCGGTCGGCACTGCCCCGACTGTGGCCAGCCGGTGGACGCCTGCACCTGCAAGCAGCAAATCATCCCCGAAGGCGACGGCATTGCCCGCGTGCGCCGCGAAAGCAAAGGCCGTGGCGGCAAGACCGTGACCACCGTCACCGGCGTGCCGCTGCCGCCCGATCAGCTCAAAGAGCTGGCGACCACACTCAAGCGCCGCTGCGGTACCGGCGGCGCCTTGAAGGACGGGGTTATCGAGATCCAGGGCGACCATGTCGAGCTGTTGATCGGTGAGCTGACCAAACAGGGTTTCAAGGCGAAAAAGTCCGGCGGCTGAGGCCATCGCGCGATTTTTTGCCCAGCGCTTTCTAAACTCGTTCCCGTGGTCAGAGTCTATGCCTGAGCACGGATGAATCGTCATTTTCAGCTTTTACACTCGCCCCGCTGCCTGCGGGCAGTGTCTTCGACTTATCTATAGGGGACTTGAATGTCCGTACGACGCACACGCAAAGACGATGGTAGCCAATGGACCGTGGCCGACAGCCGCAGTGTTTATGGTATCCGCCATTGGGGCGCTGGCTATTTCGCCATCAATGAAGCCGGGCGCGTCGAAGTACGCCCCAACGGCCCTCAAAGCGCTCCGATCGACCTGTTCGAACAGGTCGACGAACTGCGCCAGAGCGGCTTGTCGCTGCCCTTGCTGGTGCGCTTCCCTGACATTTTGCAGGACCGTGTGCGCCAGCTGACCGGTGCCTTCGACGCCAACATCGCGCGCCTGGAATACCAGAGCCAGTACACCGCGCTGTACCCGATCAAGGTCAACCAGCAGGAAGCGGTGGTGGAAAACATCATCGCCACGCAAAACGTTTCCATCGGCCTGGAAGCCGGCTCCAAACCCGAGTTGCTGGCAGTGCTGGCGCTGGCGCCGAAGGGCGGCACCATCGTCTGCAACGGCTACAAGGACCGTGAGTTCATTCGCCTGGCGCTGATGGGGCAGAAGCTTGGCCACAATGTGTTCATCGTCATCGAGAAAGAGTCGGAAGTGGCCCTGGTGATCGAAGAGGCCGCCGAGCTCAAGGTGAAACCACAGGTTGGCCTGCGCGTTCGCCTGTCGTCGTTGGCCTCGAGCAAGTGGGCCGACACCGGTGGCGAGAAGTCCAAGTTCGGTTTGTCCGCCGCCCAGTTGCTTTCGGTGGTGCAGCGCTTCCGCGATGCGGGCCTGGATCAGGGCATCCGCCTGCTGCACTTCCACATGGGTTCGCAGATTGCCAACCTGGCTGACTACCAGCACGGTTTCAAGGAAGCCATCCGTTATTACGGCGAACTGCGTGCGCTGGGCCTGCCGGTCGACCACATCGACGTGGGTGGCGGCCTGGGTGTGGACTACGACGGCACCCACTCGCGCAATGCCAGCTCGATCAACTACGACATGGACGACTACGCCGGCGTGGTGGTGGGCATGCTCAAGGAGTTCTGCGACGCGCAGGGCTTGCCGCACCCGCACATCTTCTCCGAGAGTGGCCGTTCGCTGACCGCGCACCACGCCATGCTGGTGATCCAGGTGACCGACGTCGAGAAACACAACGACGACGTACCGACCATCGAGAACAAGGAAGCCCTGCCCGAGACCGTGCAGTGGCTGGTCGACCTGCTTGGCCCGACCGACATCGAGATGGTCACCGAGACCTACTGGCGCGCCACCCACTACATGGGTGATGTGGCCGCGCAGTACGCCGATGGCAAGCTGAGCCTGGGCGAGAAGGCCCTGGCCGAGCAGTGCTATTTCGCCGTGTGCCGCCGCCTGCACAACTCGCTGAAAGCCCGCCAGCGCTCGCACCGCCAGGTGCTGGACGAGCTGAACGACAAGCTGGCCGACAAGTACATCTGCAACTTCTCGGTGTTCCAGAGCCTGCCAGACACCTGGGCCATCGGCCAGGTCCTGCCGATCATCCCGCTGCACCGCCTGGACGAAGAGCCGATGCGGCGTGCGGTATTGCAGGACCTGACTTGCGATTCCGACGGCAAGATCAACCAGTACGTTGACGAGCAGAGCATCGAAACCAGCATGCCGGTGCATGCGGTGAAGGAGGGTGAGGATTACCTGCTGGGCGTGTTCCTGGTGGGTGCCTACCAGGAAATCCTGGGTGACATGCACAACCTGTTCGGTGACACCGATTCGGTGAACATCTACCAGAATGCCGACGGCAGTGTGTACCACGCCGGTATCGAAACCCACGACACCATCGAAGACATGCTGCGCTACGTGCACCTGTCGCCGGAAGAGTTGATGACGCATTACCGCGACAAGGTTGCCAGCGCCAAGATCACTGCGCGTGAGCGGACCCAGTATCTGGATGCCTTGCGCCTGGGCTTGACCCGGTCTTCGTACCTGTCCTCCTGAAATGCAAAGGGGCCGTTGCGCGGCCCCTTTGACTATCACTCTCGGTGAGACGTCGCGGTGAGTTCGATTGTAATAGGCAATACTGCGCCACCCTCTTCGAGAAGAGTGGTACTCGAATAGCTGTAGACCTGCTCCTCAGTCCGCGCCGTTATTTTCAGGCCCTCCACGTGCAGCACGGCGCCCGATTGTCGAGTGACCAGGAAAGGCGTCAGCCTTTCAAGGCCCTTCAAGACCAGATCATCGTGCTGTTGTTTTTCAGCCACAAAGTACAAGTAGATCAGCGGCACTGTCGCCCCACCAGCATCGCTGAGCACCTCATAAATGGCACTCTGCTTGCCAATTGGAGTTTCAGAAACAATCTTGGTCAACACAGGCCTTGCATCTCTGGAGAAGATCCATAGGGTTTGACCGAGGATAAGCAGAAGCAGGCAAGCAATCAGCCATCTAATACCCGTATGACTTGGCATATTCGATCCCTTTCTTGATCCATTCCTGATCCTCGGGGTCGTCGCCATAAGGGGAACTGCCCCACCATGATCCAAATGCTGAATTACTGGTCCCCGCGCGGCTCTGTGCCCATCCCGCCCCCCTCAACAGGAACTCCTCCGAAAGGCCAGCAGCAGTTCCAGTTGCGCCATAATTGAAATTACCTAATGCCTCATATTGCCTTCCCTGTTGCTTGTAATCCCACTCGCCTCGATTACGAACCTTCGAATAGAACCACGACACTAGAAAAGCACTGCCGCCATTTTTAAAGTAGTTACGCTCTTTGCTTGCAGCGTGCATGTTGCTAAGTACTGAGACACCTGATGGCGCGGGTGGAGGGTACATGATGGCTCCTTGCTCATAGGCCGTTGGTGTGAGCCCCCTCCATGGGTTCTGCTTTTATCGGCCAGAGGCTTGGAAGCAGTCAATCGAGCATATTTTTCATATTGTGTTTCCGGGCCCTGTGACCCACTTGCCCTCCAGTTTCAGTTTCCATCCAACCCACCCCAACGTCACCGCCCGCAACCCCATGAACCCAAGAAACGCCACCCACAACCCATGGTTGCCCAACCCGCTCATGGCCACTGCCACCGGCAGCGCAATCAACACCGAAACCAGCATTGCATTACGCATTTCCCGCGCCCGGGTCGCGCCGATGAACAAGCCATCCAGCAAGTAACTCCACACCGCGATCAGCGGCAGCAACGCCAGGTAGGGCAAATACGGATAAGCCGCCGCCCGCACACTTTCGATGTCGGTCTGCAAGTCGATGAACAGGTGCCCACCCAGCAGGAACAGCCCGGCAAAGCCCAGGCTGGTGATCAGTGACCAACCACAAGCGACCACCAGCGAGCGGCGCAAGGTGTCGCGGTCACGGGCACCAATGGCATGGCCGCACAAGGCCTCCACCGCATGGGCCAGCCCATCCAGCGCATAGGCCGTCAGCAGCAGGCCATTGAGCAACAGGGCGTTGGCCGCCACGGTCGCTTCGCCCAGGCGTGCGCCCTGCACGGTAATCAGCAGGAACACCAGTTGCAGCGCCAGGCTACGCAGGAAGATGTCGCGGTTCACCGCCAGCAGTGGCCTCCAGGCCTGCCAGCGCTTGAGCGCTGCCCACACGATCTGCCCCGGGTAGGCCCGCAGAGCCGGGCGGGTCAGGGCCAGGCCGAGCAGGGCGGCAGTCCATTCGGCAATCACCGATGCCCGCGCCGAGCCCAGTACACCCCAGTCCAGGCCCAGCACGAACCACAGGTTCAAGGCGATGTTCAGCAGGTTGGTGGTCAGCAGGATGGCCAGTGGAGCCCTGGCGTTCTGCGTACCGAGGAACCAGCCGACCAGCGCGTAACTGGCCAGCGCCGCAGGCAGGCCAAGCAGGCGGGTATGGAAGAAGTCTTCGGTGGATTGCTGCAGGGCTGCGCTGGGTTGCATCGCATGGAGTGCCAGCTGGCTGAAGGGCAGGGCCAGCAGGCCGATCAACAGGGCGAAGCCGACCGCCAGCAGCAGCCCTTGCACCAGGACCTGGCGTAGCGCTGCACCGTCGCCACGGCCGGCGGCCTGAGCAGCGAAGCCGGTGGAGCCCATGCGCAGGAAGCCCATCAGGCCGACTATGAAGGTGAACAAGGTGGCGCCCACAGCTACCGCGCCCAGTTGGTGAGCGTGCGGGAGATGACCGATGACCGTGCTGTCGACCAGCGCCACCAGCGGTACCGAGATGTTGGACAGGATCATCGGCGCGGCCAACGCCCAGACCTTGCGGTGGGTGGGGCGGTGGCGCCAGTCGGCAGCGAGTTGGGGCATGTGCATTCCATGAGATTTTGGGGCCGCTGTGTGCCCCTTCGCGGGCTTCCGCCCCCACAGGAAAGTGTTGCTCTTGTGGCCGGCGCCAAACCTGTGGGAGCGGGCGAGCCCGCGAAGGGGCGCAACGCGGCCCCCTTTTAACGAATGGCCACAGTGTACCGACCAGGCAACCATTTAGCGCGACCATGGTCTGACCTGGCGCGCAACGCCGGGTGCTGCACCTGACGTTGCGCTATAGTTGCTGCCCTCACGTACACGCTGCCCAAGAGTTCCTATCTCATGTTCAACAAAGGATTGTTGCTGGCCTGCGCGCTGGCGTTGCTCAGTGCCTGTGACTCTTCCACGCCGGGTAAACCAGCACCGGTCGAGAAGTCTGTGGCACCCGCGCCCGCCGAAGCCTCCGCCCCCAAGCGTGAGGACCCGACCGTGCTCGCCAAGCGCTACGAGGGCCGCGAACTCACGGTGCTGGACGTATCGGAAGTGCAGCTCGATGGCGCGGCAACGCTGTCGATCAGCTTCTCCGTACCGCTGGATGCCAAGCAGGACTTCACCACCAAGGTGCACCTGGTAGACACCGTCAAAGGCAAGCTCGACGGTGCCTGGGAACTCTCCGACAACCAGATGGAGCTGCGTTTGCGCCACCTGGAGCCGCAGCGCAAGCTGGTGCTGACCGTCGACAAGGGGCTGCTGGCAGTCAACGGCAAGCAGCTGGACAGCGAGTCGATCACCCGCCTGGAAACCCGCGACATGCAGCCGACCATCGGCTTTGCCAGCCGCGGCTCATTGCTGCCTACGCGCCTGGCCGAAGGCCTGCCGGTGATTGCCCTGAACGTCGACAAAGTGGATGTCGAGTTCTTCCGCGTCAAGCCAGACATGCTTTCGACCTTCCTGGCCAACTGGGGACGCAACAGCAGCCTGTACTACTACCAGTCCAAGGAAACCCTGGACATGGCCGAGCTGGTCTACAGCGGCCGCTTCGATCTAAACCCGGCGCGCAACACGCGCGAGACCGTGTTGCTGCCGATTGCCGGCATCAAGCCGTTGCAGGCGCCAGGCGTGTACCTGGCAGTGATGCGCGCCTCGGGTACCTACGATTATTCTCAGCCGGCAACCCTGTTCACCCTTAGCGACATCGGCGTGTCGGCCCACCGCTACCGCGATCGCATCGACGTGTTTGCTCAAGCCCTGGAAGGCGGCAAGGCGCTTAGCGGCGTCAACCTGGAAGTCCATGACGAAAAGGGCAAGCTGCTGGCCCAGGCCACCAGCGATGGCAAGGGGCATGCCCAACTGCCGATCACGCCAAAGGCCGATACCCTGATTGCCACCCAGGGCGTGCATACCACGCTGCTGCGCCTGAACACCGCAGCCTTGGACCTGGCCGAATTCGACATTACCGGGCCTCAGGCCAACCCGCTGCAGTTCTTCATCTTCGGCCCGCGTGACCTGTACCGCCCGGGTGAGACGGTGCTGCTCAACGGCCTGCTGCGCGACCAGGACGGCAAGCCGGTCAAAGCCCAGCCGGTGAGCGTGGAAGTGCGTCGCCCGGATGAACAGGTGAGCCGCAAGTTCGTCTGGGAAGCCGACAGCAATGGCTTGTACCAATACCAGTTGCAACTGGCCACCGAGGCCCCGACCGGCCGTTGGCAACTGCTGCTCGACCTGGGTGGCGGGCGCAAGCAGGTTTATGAATTCCTCGTCGAAGACTTCCTGCCCGAGCGCCTGGCGCTGGAGCTCAAGGGCAGCAGCCAACCGCTTTCGCCGGATGAAGATGCGCGCATCCAGGTCAATGGCCGTTACCTCTATGGTGCGCCGGCCGCCGGCAACCGCCTGAGCGGTCAGGCCTATGTGCGCCCGCTGCGCGAGGCCGTACCGGCGTTGCCTGGCTACCAGTTCGGCTCGGTCACCGAAACCGATCTGAACCAGGACCTGGAACTGGACGAAGTCACCCTTGACCAGGCCGGCAAGGCGGTGGTCGATATCGAAAGCCGTTGGGCCGAAGCCCGCTCTCCGCTGCAACTGACCGTGCAGGCCAGCCTGCAGGAGTCGGGTGGTCGGCCGATCACCCGGCGCCTGGAGCAGCCTATCTGGCCGGCTGAGCGCCTGCCGGGCCTGCGAGGCCTGTTCGAAGGTGAGGAGACCGATAGCGACGGGCCCGTGGAATTCGAGTTCCTGGTGGCCGACCGCGACGGTAACAAACTGGCGGCCGACGCGCTCAAGGTGCGCCTTGTTCGCGAACGCCGGGATTATTACTGGAATTACTCGCAAAACGACGGCTGGAGCTACGCCTACAACGAGAAGTTCCTGACCCAGAACGAAGAGACGATCAGCGTCAAGGCAGGTTCCACTGCCAAGCTCAGCTTCCAGGTTGAATGGGGCCCTTACCGCGTCGAGGTGGAAGACCCGCAGACCGGTCTGGTATCCAGTGAGCGCTTCTGGGCCGGCTATCGTGCCCAGGACAACGCTGAGGGCGGCGCGGTGCGGCCGGACCAGGTCAAGCTGGCGCTGGACAAACCCTCCTACGCCGATGGCTCTACCGCCAAGGTCACCGTCACTCCGCCCGCTGCGGGCAGCGGTTACCTGATGATCGAGTCCAGCGATGGCCCGCTGTGGTGGCAGGAGATCGATGTGCCCGCCGAGGGCAAGACCTTTGACGTGCAACTGGACAAGGCCTGGGCCCGTCACGACCTGTACATCAGCGCGTTGGTTATCCGCCCTGGTGAGCGCAAGGCCAATGCCACGCCCAAGCGCGCCGTGGGCGTGCTGCACCTGCCGCTGGACCGCGCCGAGCGCAAGCTTGCGCTGAGCCTGCAGGCGCCGGAGAAAATGCGCCCGAAACAGCCGTTGACAGTGAAGGTAAAGGCCGCCAACGCCGATGGCAGTGTGCCCAAGCAGGTGCATGTGTTGTTGTCGGCGGTGGACGTGGGCATCCTCAACATCACCGATTTCAAAACCCCCGACCCGTTCGCCAGCCTGTTCGGGCGCAAGGCCTATGGTGCCGATCAACTGGACATCTACGGCCAGTTGATAGAGGCCGGCCAAGGTCGCCTGGCCAGCCTGGCGTTCGGTGGTGACGCAGCGATGGCCAAGGGGGGCAAGCGCCCCAACACTACGATAACCATCGTCGCCCAGCAGAGCCTGCCGGTGACACTGGACGACAAGGGTGAGGGCCAGGCCACGGTCGACATCCCCGACTTCAACGGTGAACTGCGGCTGATGGCCCAGGCCTGGACCGAAGAGCACTTCGGCATGGCCGAAGGCAAGACCGTGGTCGCCGCGCCGTTGATTGCCGAGCTTTCGGCCCCGCGCTTCCTGGCCGGTGGCGACCGTACCAGCCTGGCACTGGACCTGGCCAACCTGTCCGGCCGCGCCCAGCAACTGAGCGTCGAAATCACCACGGATGGGCAACTGAGCCTGGCGGCCAACGCCGTGCAGAGCATTAACCTGGCCGAAGGGCAGCGCTCGACGCTGATGATTCCGGTGCAGGCCCAGGGAGGGCTGGGGCAGGGCAAGGTGCATGTCCGGGTGACGGGCCTGCAACTGCCGAACGAGCCGGACAATGCGTTCGAACGTGAGTGGACGCTGGGCGTGCGCCCGGCCTACCCGGCAATGCTCAAGCACTACCGCGTGGCCTTGAAGGACCAGCCGTGGACCCTGCCCGAAGCAGACCTGGCCGCCTTCGAGCCCGCTGGCCTGGAAGCCAGCCTGGCCTTGTCGAGCCGGCCGCCGCTGAACCTTGCCGAGCAGATTCGCGCGCTGCAAGCCTACCCCTACGGCTGCCTCGAACAGACCACCAGCGGCCTGTACCCTTCGCTGTACGCCGATGCCGACAGCCTCAAGCGCCTTGGCATCAAGGGCGAGCCGGCGGATGTGCGCAAACGCAAGATCGAAATGGGCATCGAGCACTTGCTGGGGATGCAGCGCTACAACGGCAGCTTTGGCCTGTGGAGTTCGGACAGCGAGGAAGAGTACTGGTTGACCGCCTATGTGACCGACTTCCTGCTGCGTGCCCGTGACCAGGGTTACGGCGTGCCCGCCGAGGCACTGAAGAAGGCCAGTGAGCGCCTGCTGCGTTACCTGCAGGAGCGCAACCTGATCGAAGTCGACTACAGCGAAAATGCCGACCATACGCGCTTTGCCGTGCAGGCCTATGCGGCGCTGGTGCTGTCGCGCAGCCAGCAGGCGCCGTTGGGTGCCCTGCGCGGGCTGTTCGAACGTCGCGCCGATGCCCGCTCCGGTCTGCCGCTGGTACAACTGGCAGTGGCGCTGGACAAAATGGGCGACAAACCGCGTGCCGAGCAAGCCTTGCAGGCGGGCCTGGGCATCAGCCGTGGCAAAGGCTGGCTGGCCGATTATGGCAGCGCCCTGCGTGACCAGGCGCTGATCCTGGCGCTGCTGCAGGAAAGCAACCTGGCCAGCAGCCAGGTCGATCAGCGCCTGTTCGCCTTGTCGGATGAACTGGCGGCCAACCGTTGGCTGTCGACCCAAGAGCGCAATGCACTGTTCCTCGCTGGCCGTGGCCTGCTGGGCAAGCCGGAAGGCCAGTGGCAGGCACGCCTGGACAGCGCGGGGGAAGTGCGCGAGTTGAACAATGCCGAGGCCGGTATGAAGCTTGAGGGCCCGTTGCTGGCTTCACCGCTGAGCGTGCAGAACCAAGGCAGTGAGACGCTCTATCAGCAGCTGACCTTGTCCGGCTACCCGCGCCAGGCACCTGCGGCAGGCGGCAATGGCATGCAGATTCACAGAGAGTACCTGGGTATGAATGGCCAGCCGCTGGACCTGCACAACCTGCGCAGTGGCGACCTTGTGCTCGTGCACCTGGCGCTCAAGGCTGAGGACCGCGTGCCGGATGCGTTGGTGGTGGACCTGCTGCCGGCAGGCCTGGAGCTGGAAAACCAGAACCTGGCTCAAAGCGCCGCCAGCCTGGACAACGCCAGCAGTGCAGTGAAGGCGTGGCGCGAGTCGATGCAGAACGCCAGCGTGGTGCATCAGGAGTACCGTGATGACCGTTATGTTGCCGCGCTCAAGCTTGAGGGCTATGGCACCACCCACCTGCTGTACCTGGCGCGAGCAGTGACCCCGGGCACTTACCGCGTGCCGCCGCCGCAGGTCGAATCGATGTACCGGCCGAACCTGCAGGCCGTGGGCGATGGGCAAGGGGAGATGACGGTGAAAGCCCGCTAGAGACCCCTCTACGCGGACAGCGTGGGAGCGGCCTTGCGTCGCGATAGGGCCGCAAAGCGGCCCCGACAATTCAAGCGGCGAAGCTGAAATCCTGGGGCTGCTGTGCAGCCCTGTCGCGACGCAAGGCCGCTCCCACAAAGACCGCGCAGATCAGTGGATCACCCAGCTCATCACCCACAGCCCCAGCACCAGCCAGATGATTCCGAGGATGATCGAGGCGCGCATGAATGCGCGGATTGCCGAGTACAGCAGCATCAGGCCGATGATCAGGGCCAGGATGCTCAGCAGCGAAGTGTCCATGCCCAAGGTGCGCGACAGGCCATCGATGAAGTTGCCACCGGCATTGGCCAGCAGGTTGAACAACCCGCTCAATGCGTCGACGATGAAGCGGATCAACGACCCCAGTGCCTGGCCCAGCCACTCGAAAAAACCTTCTACATGCATAGTTGCTTCCTGATGAAAAAATCGGCGAGGTTGTCGTCCCAAAGCCTTTGGCCATTACCTGGCCAGGTCGGTTCCCGATGCCAAGCTTAGCGCGACCACGGTGCCGTGCGGGCAGGTTGTTGCGTGCCGCGCTGATCAGTCTGCTGGTGCTCGGCAGCCTGTTCTGGCTGGCAGATCGTATCTGGCCGCTGCCGCTGCCGGGTGATGACCTGGCCCGGGTAGTGCTGGCCGAAGACGGCACGCCCTTGTGGCGCTTTGCCGATGCTGATGGCGTGTGGCGCTACCCCGTAAGCCCTGAAGAGGTTTCGCCGCTTTACCTGCAGGCTTTGCTGACTTACGAGGACCGTTGGTTCTACAACCACCCAGGGGTCAACCCGCTGGCATTGGCCCGCGCGGCCTGGCTGAACCTGCGCGGGGGGCGTGTCGTGTCGGGCGGCAGCACATTGTCGATGCAGGTGGCACGCCTGCTCGACCCGCACGACCGTACCCTGGTCGGCAAACTGCGCCAGCTATGGCGCACCTTGCAGCTGGAATGGCACTTGTCCAAGCGCGACATCCTGCAGATCTACCTGAACCGCGCACCTTTCGGCGGCACGCTTCAGGGCGTGGCGGCAGCCAGCTGGGCGTACCTGGGCAAGTCGCCCCTGCACCTGACACCTGCCGAAGCGGCACTGCTGGCCGTGCTGCCCCAGGCACCCAGCCGGCTGCGCCCGGACCGCCACCCGAGCGTGCCCAGCGTGCCCGGGACAAGGTGCTGCAGCGCCTGGCTGAATACCAGGTGTGGCCGGCCCAGCAAATTCGCGAGGCGGCCGAGGAGCCGCTGGTGTTGGCGCCACGCCAGGAGCCGGCCCTGGCGCCATTGCTGGCCCGGCGCCTGAACAGCGCTGACAGCCCGCCGCTGATCCGCACCACGCTTGACGCTGCGCTTCAGCGGCGCCTCGAAGACTTGCTGCTGGGCTGGCGCGCACGGCTGCCGGAGCGTACCTCGGCCGCCATTCTGGTGGTCGAAGCGCAGAGCATGGCGGTGCGCGCGTACCTGGGCTCGATAGATTTGTCTGATGAGCGCCGCTTTGGCCATGTCGACATGGTGCGTTCGCTACGTTCGCCCGGCTCTACCCTCAAGCCGTTTCTTTACGGCATGGCGCTGGACGATGGCCTGATCCATTCCGAATCGCTGTTGCAGGATGTTCCACGACGCTATGGCGACTATCGCCCTGGCAACTTCTCCATGGGGTTCAGCGGGCCGGTGTCGGCCAGCTCGGCGCTGGCCCTGTCGCTCAACCTGCCCGCCGTGCAATTGCTGGAGGCCTACGGCCCGAAACGCTTTGCCGCGCAACTGCGCATGGCGGGCATGCCGTTGATACTGCCCCCCCTTGCCGAGCCCAACCTGTCGTTGATCCTGGGCGGTGCCGGCAGCCGGCTGGAGGACCTGGTCGGGGGCTACGCGGCGCTGGCGCGGGGTGGCAACAGTGCGCAGGTGCGTTTGCAGCCACAGGCCCCTCTGGTGGAGCACCGGTTGCTGTCACCGGGGGCGGCGTGGATCATCCGGCGTATCCTCAGCGGCCAGGCGCGCCCGGACCGCGACCCGCACGCCGAACTGGTGCAGCGCCCGCTACTGGCCTGGAAAACCGGCACCAGCTACGGCTTTCGCGATGCCTGGTCGATTGGCGTGGGGCCGCGCTACCTGATCGGCGTATGGATTGGCCGCCCCGACGGTACACCGGTGCCTGGGCAGTTCGGCCTGGCGTCGGCGGCGCCGCTGATGTTGCAGGTGCACGATCTGTTGAGCAATCGCGACAGCCAACGCGGCATCAGCGTCCCGGTAGCGCCGGTACCTGCGAATATCGGCGTTGCGGCGATCTGTTGGCCGCTGGGCCAGCCGATGAGCAAGCAGGACACCAACTGTCGGCGTCAGCGCTTTGCATGGACCCTGGACGGCACCACGCCACCAACCTTGCAGGCAGCCGACCAGCCGCTGGGCCTGGGCTTGCGCGAAAAAGTGTGGGTCAACGAGCAGGGCTTGCGGGTCGATGGTAGCTGCCCGGGCGCCAAGGCTCGTGACATCGCCCTGTGGCCGGCGCCGCTGGAGCCTTGGCTACCCCGTGTCGAGCGGCGCATGGCGCGTTTGCCGGCCATCGACCCGGCCTGCCCGCCGCAGGCGCCGGCCAGCGCACCACCGCTGTCGATCGTCGGCGTGCGCCCAGGCGACAATCTGCGCCGCCCGGCCACCAGCACTGAGCCGTTGCAATTGCAGGTATCTGCCTTGGGTGGTGGTGGACGGCGCTGGTGGTTCCTCAACGGCCAGCCGTTGGGTGAAACCCAGGGGCAGGACAGCTTGTTGCTGCGTTTGCCACAGGTCGGGCAGGCCGAACTCAGCGCGCTGGACGAAAGCGGTCAGACGGCGCGGGTGGCGTTCCAGGTCAGTGAGTAGGTGTTCGACGACAGCCGGGCCAGCACCTACGCTTGCAAGTGACGGGTGTGACCGGCTGGTGCCCCGCAACCCATGGGAACATGGAGTGCCCTATGCGTCCTCTGGTCGTGCCCCTGATGTTGCTGCTTTGGGCACTTGCTGCCCACGCCGACCCGTTGCCGGGGTTTCTCGACAGCCATGAGTACGAGCGGCGTCTGCCCAGCGCCAACCTGCCGATGACGGACTATTCCCCTCTGATCCCCCATATACGGTTGGCAGGGGCGGCTATCGACAACCCCGACTGGGCCCCGGCCAACACCCGGCTGGTGCTGCAAAAAGTGCGCTTCGAGGGCGGCACGGTGTTCCCCTTGGGCGACCTGCGTGAACACTATCAGCCGCTGATCGGGCGCGAAACCACGTTGGGTGAATTGCAGCAATACACCCAGCGCCTGACCCAACGCTACCGGCAGGAGGGCTACTTGCTGTCGTATGCCTACCTGCCTCCTCAGGATGTGGCCGATGGCAGGGTCAACGTGGTGCTGGTCGAAGGTTACGTACGTGATTACCGCTTGGACGGCGATATTGGGCCGGCCAGTGAGTATTTGCAGCAGTTGCTGGCGCGCATTGAGGCCGAGCGCCCACTGACCCGCGAAACGCTGGAGCGCTATCTGGGCCTGGCTACGCGCATGCCAGGGGTCGTGGTAGAGGCCGAACTGGCAATGGCACGGGCTGCCGATGGTGTCGCCCAGTTGACCGTGCATGCGCGACGCACGCCGCTCAGCGCCGCTGTGACCGTGGCCGACTCCAGCCGTGATGCTGCACAGGCCCTGATCACCGTAGCCAGCAATGCCCAGACCCGCCATGGCGAACGTGTCACGGCCAGCTGGCTGCTGCCCCCTGGCAATGACCGGGTCTATTACCAGCGCCTCGATTACAGCCAGTACCTGGACGCCGCCGGTAGCCAACTGCTGCTGTCGGCGTCGCGCTACCGCAGCGAGCCCGGCACGCGCATACGTTTGGACGATGGCCGCGATATCACCCGCGAGCACGACAGTGAGCGCTATGCGATCGGCCTGCGTCAGCCGGTGGTTGTCAGGCCGAATGAGTGGCTGGCGGTGCAGGGCCACCTGTACTCGGTCAGTGAGCATGATGAAGACCGGATGGCCGAGCAGCCAACGTCTCGCAAATACGACACCTATGTGCGGGCGCTGTCATTCGAAGGTGACTGGCGCAAGGTGGAGCAGGGGCGTTTGCGTATCGTCAGTGCCGGGGTCCATCAGGGGCTGGACTACCTGGGGGCACGCAGCGATGCTGACTACGATCTCGACTTCCTTCGCTTGCGGCTTTCCGGTTTGCAGAGCGACACCCTGTTGGAAAACTGGCAGGGGGTGGTGTCCGGGGCGTTGTACTGGAGTGATGATCGCTTGCCCGACAGCGAGCGTGCGGGGTTTGGCGGGCAGAGTTTCGGGCGCGGTTACCCGCGCGATCAGGCGGACGGTGACAAGGGCTGGGGTGTGGCTTACGAGCTCAACTACAGCATGCGCAGTAGCTGGCTTGCGCAGGTTCAGCCCTATGCGGTGGTGGATACCGCTCAGGCCTGGCATAACCGGGGACCGGTGGAGGACGCCCATCTGGCATCGGTGGCGCTGGGTGTGCGGTTAGGGGGTGGGCATGTGTTCAATGTGGCGCTGGAAGTGGCCAAGCCGTTGGCGGATGTTGCGCTGGATAGCCTGGACCGTGGGCCGCGGCTATCGTTGAACCTGGCGATCCAGCTGTAGCAGGCAACTATGGGCTTGCAGGAGCAGCCTTTGCAGCACGAAGCCGCTCCAGATGGTAAGCCGAGCCTTCACTCAATGGGTCGTGAACCGCTGGTGCACGGGTGACGAGCTGGGGGTCAGCGCCAGAGCCAGCTGGGTGCGGTTGTGCATATGCGTCAAACGCAATACCTGAGACACATACAGCTTCACGGTGTTTTCGGTAATGCCCAGTTCGCAGGCGATCTGGTAATTGGTCTTGCCCTTGCCTACCAGGCGCGCTACTTCCAGCTGGCGTGGTGACAGTTTCTCGAACGCTGCTGGCAGCTCGCTTTCGCTTTCTTCTACATCACTGGCACGCCGGTGGGTGCCTTGGCCACGGGCTTTTTCCAGGTCCTGATACAGTTCGTCCACCGACTCGGCCAGTTCCTGCAGGCGCTGGTTCAGCCCACCCAGGTCACGGAGGTTGCGCTGGCGCTCCAGCAAAGCCGCTTCTTGCCGACGGACGCCTGCCAGCAGTTCATCAAGGTCCATCGGCTTCTGGTAGTAATCGGCAAACCCTTCGCGTATCGCCCGGATCAAGTCCTGTTTCTCGGCACGCCCTGTCAACATGATGGCTTCGAACGTGCGCTGGCTGCCGTTGATTTCCTTCAAGGCGCGCACCAGCTCGATGCCATCCCGATCGGGCATATGCAGGTCACAGATGAGCAAGCCGATGGTCGGGTCTGCCACATAGTGCTCGATGGCTTCGTCGGTTGAGAGGGCTGTAACGCAGGCATAGCCCTTGGTTTGAAGGAATTCACTCAGCTGTTCGACAATGACCGGTTGGTCATCAACCACCAACACCTTTACTTCACTCACTGATCTGGACACGATCAACTCCCTGTTCTTATACAGCCCTGCTCCCGTGCCAGACGCTCTGGCAGCTTAAAAGTAGTCGCACTCAGCGAATATGTACAAGGTCTGTACAAGTCATCGGACCACTGGAAGGGTTATTGGATCCATACGGCCGTTAGAAGAAAACCTGATAACACATAGGGGACGAATGCCTGCTTGTCGCCCATTTCTTCGGTCAGGGCCTGCAAACGCTTCTTTACCTTGGGGTTGAGCAGAGTCCACAGGCGGCGGCGGGTCAGTAGCCAGACCAGTACAGTGACACCCGCGCCAATGAAGGTGCCGAGCACATATTGCGGGCTGGTGGCCAGGGCCAGGGCGCCCATCAGCTTGACGTCGTCGGCGCCGAAGCGGCCGAGCATGTAGCCTGGCAGGGTCAGCAGCATGACGATGGCCAGCGCCCAACCGGCCTCGCTGGCTTCGGCGCCTATCCAGCTGTGACCGGTGCTGAACAGCCAGGCCAGGGCGCAGCCAGCCGCCCCCAGGGTCAGCACGTTGGATATCTGGCGTTGACGCACATCCTGTTCGGAGCACAAGGCAAGCCACAGCAGGAGAACAATGCTTTGCATTGGCAGGTCGCCTTTCCCAAATGTTGAACACTTCTACCCGGTCAGTCAGGTTTCCTTAAAAGAAGATAGACGGGAACGTGCGGGGGAGTGCGGTTGGCATCGGAAAAAAGGCGTGCGTGGAATGGATTTTGTCGTAGCTGACACAGGCCAGGCCGGTGACGCAGTCGTACTCGGAATCGCCATCTATGTAGGCGTGGGTTCACCCGCGACCATCCGCGAAGCCGGTGCCATGCACCGGGCCAATTGCTTCGCGGATAAACCCGCTCCCGCCGGGCCACGGTGCATGCAAAAGCCGCGTTCCAACGCTATTTTTTGCTGCCCGGTGGGTAGTTGCCCAGCACCTTGGCCACGGTATTGCGGATTGCGCTGTTGCGTTCTTCCGGGCTTGGCGGGTAGTTGTTCATGATCTGCTCGGCACTGCCGCGCCATACCAGCTTGCCGTCACGCCCATCGAACATGTCGACCTGGATGGTGGCGACCTTGTAGTCGACACTGCGGGTTTCGTTGTACATCGGGCCACCCCAGTAGCCGCCCCAGTAGCCACCCCAGCCACCGCCGTAGTTGGTGGTGATCTGTTGTTGGCGCTGCTCCACGATCAGGTATGTGCGTACTGTCAGGTCGGGCCGCGCTCCGCCTTGTACCGGGCGCAGGCCGCGCTGGTCGAGTTGGTCTGCCACCGCCTGGCGAATGCGCTGCTCGGTGAGGTCGCTCTTGATCCGTGGGTCATCCGGGCGGTACTGCAGGCCTGGCTCCTGCCATGCCCAACTACGGTAGGCGGCAAAATCGCGGCTGGCATCGAAATCCTGCTGGACGTTGTTGCTGGAGCAGGCAGCGAGCAACAACGCGAATGACAGTAGAACGAGACGGCGCAACATGATGGTTCTCCGTTAGCTATTAACTGGGAGGATAGCCGCTGAGCGCCTTGTGCACAGAGTCGCGCAAGGCACTTTCGCGTTCGCGGGGCGAGTCCTTGTTGCTGCTGCTTTCGGCGCTGGCGCTCCAGACCGGCTGGCCGCTGCGGGCGTCGTACAGGTCGATGCGCACCACCAGGACTTCGACCTCGTAGGTACGCACGATGGGCACGCTGGCATAGCCTCCATAACCGTGGCGGTAGCCGCCATAGCCGACACCTCCATAGGGGTACGGCCCGTAGTAGGGGTCGTAGGTGTCGTAGTCACGCACTTGGCGCAAGCGTTTTTCCAGGCGCATATCGGCGCTCACCAGCAAGTCGCCAGGGCCTGCGCGAGAGGGGCGCAGGCCATGCTGGTCGAGCGCACCGCTGACGGCATCGGCCAGTTGCGCCGGGTCGGCATCGACAGCGCCGCTGGGCAACTGGCCATTGCGCCAGCTCCAGCTGCGGTAGTGCCCATAATCACGAGCGGGCGCAGGGTAAGCACTGGCGTCGAAGGTGGTGGCCGCCTGGGCGGGGGCCGGTGGTAACGGGCGGCTGCTGGCCACATACGGGTTGCTGCCCTGGCAGCCAGCCAGGGCAATGGGCAGCAGGGCCAGGCACAACAGACGGTACGGCATGTGTTTCTCCCGGCGCGGCGGATTAGCGGGGGCGGCAAACCCAGTGCAGGTAGCGGCCAAGCCCGGCGAAGGTGGGGTGGCGACGGTGGGCCAGTTCCATTTCCAACAGGTCGAGCAGCTCGGCCTTGCCCTGGAATTCCTTGGGCATATAGTCGTGAAACACCCGCACGCCGCTTTCGCTTTCAACCTGCCACATAGGCTCAAGTTGCGCCTTGAGTTCGCGTGGATCAAGCGGTTTCTGTGGGGTCAGGCTCTGCTTTTCACCTTCCAGCCGGTTGCTGCGCAACTTGCGGAAATGGCCCTTGAGCAGGTTGCGATAGACCAGGGCGTCGCGGTTGTAGAAGGCCAGCGATAACCAGCCGTCGGGGGCCGTGAGCTGGTGCAGCACCGGCAGGATGCTCTCGGGTTCGGCCAGCCATTCGAGCACGGCGTGGCAGAGCACCAGGTCGTAGCGCTCGGTCAGTTGGCCGAGCAGGTCTTGCCAGGGCGCCTGGATGAAGGTCGCGGTCTGGCCGGCTTCGGCAAAGCGTGCCTTGGCGCCGTCGAGCATGGGCGCCGCAGGTTCGGCCAGGGTCAGCTGGTGGCCGCGCTCGGCCAGCCACAAGGCCATGTGGCCCAACCCGGCGCCGATGTCGAGGATGCGTAGCGGGCGGTCGGGTAGCGCTTCGGCCAGGTCGGCCTGCAGCACGGCCAGGCGGATCGCACCCTTGGCGCCGCCATAGATCTTTTCGGCAAAGCGGGTGGCCAGCTCATCGAAATGACGGTCGTTCATCGGGCGAAGCGCCTCTCGCTGTCGGCCAGCTTGGCACGCACCACCTGGTCCATGTCCAGACCCAGTTCGCTGCACAGCAGCAACAGGTAGAGCACCACGTCACCGATCTCCTGGCCGGCGTGGGCGAGTTTGTCGGCAGGCAGCTGGCGCGATTCGTCCTCGCTCAGCCACTGGAAGATTTCTACCAGTTCGGCCATTTCGACGCTGGCGGCCATGGCCAGGTTCTTCGGGCTGTGGAAGCCGCGCCAGTCGTTGGTATCGCGGATCTGATGCAGGCGTTGGGTGAGTTCTTGCAGGTTCATCGGGGGTCTCCTATTGCTGCATAGCTTCTGCCCAGGCCCGATGCAAAGCAAGCGTATACCGCCAGGACAGGCCCGGCCCTACAGGCACTCCCAACGGCCGACCATATGCAGCACGTCCCCGTGCCCGTCCAGGCGCAGTTGGCCCGAAGGGCCCGCTTCACTGGCACTGAGCACCACCTCTGAAGGCAACCTGACCGGCTTGCGGAAGTCCACCTCAAAGGCAAAGCCACTGTGCGGCAAGTGCCCGCGCAGCGCGGCCAAGGCCATTGCCTTGGTCCACATGCCATGGGCAATGGCCGTTGGAAAGCCGAACAACCGCGCACTGACAGCACTGAGGTGGATAGGGTTGTAATCCCCGCACACCTTGGCATATCGCCGGCCGATATCACTGTCGGCATACCAGCGGGTGGCCTCGGGCAATGAATCAGGCGCCGTGTCGGCGGGCTCACTTGCCTCGACTTCCAGGGTCAAGCCACGCACCAACATGCGGCTGGTCTCGCGCCAGAGCAGGCCGATGCCATCTTCAGCCTCGGTGACCAGGTCGAAGGTGCCCCCTTTGGCATGGCGCTGCAGGTTGTGCGCGTACACCGCAAAGCGCAGCCCTTCGACAGCACCAAGCGGGCGCAGCACTTCGATGCGGTTGTGCAGGTGTACCAGACCCAGCAGCGGGAAGGGGAAATCATCGGCTGTCATCAGCTGCAATTGCAGGGCAAACGCCATCACATGAGGATAGGTCCCCGGCAGGCGGCCATCATCGGGAAAGTGGCAAAGCCTTCGATAGGCACCCAGATTGCCCGGTTGGACCCGCATGAAACAGCGCAGGCCATCGTCCGGCAGCCGGTCGCCGCTGATGGAGCGTTTGCTGGCTGCGCGCAGGTACAGGCTGGCGCGGGCGGCAGGGTTGTGCAGGTCGTGCCATTGTCGGCTCATGTTCAGGCCCCCATCAGTGCCTGGCCGCACACCCGCAGCACCTGGCCGTTGACCGACCCGGAGCCTGGCTGGCTGAGCCACGCAATGGCTTCGGCGACATCCTGCGGGCGCCCACCCTGGCCCAGCGAACTCAGGCGCCGGCCCGCCTCGCGCAGGCCCATGGGCATGGCTGCAGTCATGTGGGTTTCGATGAAGCCGGGGGCGATGGCGTTGATGCTGCCACCGCTCTCGGCGAGCCGTGGCGCCCAGGCCTGGGCCAGGCCGATCAGCCCGGCCTTGCTCGCGGCATAGTTGGCCTGCCCGCGGTTGCCGGCAATGCCGCTGACCGAGGCCAGCAGGGTGATGCGCGCGTTTTCCCCCAGCGCGCCGTTGTCATACAACGCCTGGGTGAGCACTTGCGGTGCCTTGAGGTTCACGGCCAGCACGGCGTCCCAGTATTCCGGCGTCATGTTGGCCAGCGTCTTGTCGCGGGTGATACCGGCGTTGTGCACCACGATATCGATGCCGTCGGGCAGGGCCGCGAGCAGTTGCGTTGCCGCATCGCTCGCGCATATGTCCAGTGGCAGTGCCTTGCCGCCGAGGCGTGCTGCGACGGCGTCGAGGTCCTGGCTGGCCTGCGGTACATCCAGCAGCAGCACATCGGCGCCGTCCCGTACCAAGGTTTCCGCAATGGCGGCGCCGATGCCGCGCGCAGCCCCCGTGACCAGCGCACGGCGGCCGCCGAGTGGGCGGGTCCAGTCCTCTACCTGGCTGGTGCAGGCTTGCAGGCGCAGTACCTGGCCAGAGATGAATGCACTCTTCGGCGAGAGGAAGAAGCGCAGGGCGCCTTCCAGCTGATCTTCGGCACCGGGGGCGACATACAGCAGCTGGGCAGTCGCGCCATTGCGCAGTTCCTTGGCCAGTGAGCGGCTGAAGCCCTCAAGGGCACGCTGTGCAACGCTGGCCAGTGGGTCGTCGAGGCCTTCCGGTGCACGGCCCAGCACCAGTACATGGGCGCATGGGGCCAGGCTGCGTAACAGCGGCTGGAAAAATTCACGCAACTGCTTCAGTGCATCGCTGTCGGACAAGTGACTGGCATCGAAGACCACGGCCTTGATTTTCGGCCCCAGGCCGGCCACCCAGGCTTCAGCCTGCAGGTTGTCGGCATTGAAGCTGTATACCTCGTCAGTGAGGCGCGGGGCGATGGCTTCGACCTGCGTCGCCAGTGGCCCGCCACCCAGTACCAGGGCACCTTCCACCGGCCGCAGGCGGCCAGCCTGCCAGCGCTCCAGTGGCGCCGGGCGTGGCAGGCCAAGGGCATCCACGAGGCGGCGGCCGAGATTGGAGTTGGCAAAACCGAGGTAGCGATCGCTCATGAGGGGTCTCCCGAAAGGCAAGCTTGAAAGTGTGGACCAACTTTGCGGCAGGGTCGTTCGAATGCGGTAAAAACACCTAGGCTGTACCGAACAAATTGTTTCAGGAGGAACACGCGCATGCGTTCAACTCGCCGGGTCGCGATCCTGGGCGGCAACCGGATCCCTTTCGCCCGCTCCAATGGCGCCTACGCTACAGCCAGCAACCAGGCGATGCTCACGGCCGCGCTTGAAGGCTTGATCGAACGCTATCGCCTGCACGGGCTGCGGTTGGGCGAGGTGGTGGCCGGTGCCGTGCTCAAGCACTCGCGCGACATGAACCTGACCCGCGAGTGCGTGTTGGGTTCGCGCCTGTCACCGCAGACCCCGGCCTATGACATCCAGCAGGCCTGCGGTACCGGGCTGGAGGCTGCGCTGCTGGTAGCCAACAAGATTGCCCTGGGGCAGATCGACTGCGGTATTGCAGGCGGTGTCGATAGCACCTCCGATGCGCCGATCGCCGTCAACGAAGGCTTGCGCCATATATTGCTGCAGGCCAACCGTGGCAAAAGCCTTGGCGAACGGTTAAAGCCCTTCCTCAAGCTGCGGCCTCATCACCTGAAACCCGAGCTGCCACGCAATAGCGAGCCGCGTACGGGGTTGTCGATGGGCGAGCATTGCGAGCGCATGGCCCACACCTGGCGCGTTGGCCGCGCCGAGCAGGACGAATTGGCGCTGCTTAGCCACCAGAAGCTGGCCGCTGCCTATGCCGAGGGTTGGCAGGACGACCTGTTGACGCCGTTTCTTTCGCTGGCACGGGACAACAACCTGCGCCCCGACCTGAGCCTTGAGCAGTTGGCCGGACTCAAACCAGCCTTTGACCGCAGCGGGCAGGGCACGTTGACGGCGGGTAATTCCACGCCGTTGACCGATGGTGCTTCGCTGGTGCTGTTGGGCAGCGAGGCGTGGGCGCAGCAGCAGGGGTTGCAGGTGCTTGCCTATCTGGTGGATGGCGAAACCGCCGCGGTGGATTTTGTCACGGGGCGCGAAGGGTTGTTGATGGCGCCGGTGTATGCCGTGCCGCGCTTGCTGGCACGCAATGGCCTGACGCTGCAGGACTTTGACTACTACGAAATCCACGAAGCCTTTGCGGCCCAGGTGCTGTGCACGCTCAAGGCCTGGGAAGATGCCGATTACTGCCGTGAGCGGTTGGGCCTGGAGGCGCCGCTTGGCGCGATCGACCGCAGCAAACTCAATGTCAGGGGCAGTTCGCTGGCGGCCGGGCACCCGTTTGCGGCAACCGGTGGGCGGATATTGGCCAACCTGGCCAAGCTGTTGGCGACGGCGGGTAAGGGGCGCGGGCTGATTTCGATCTGTGCGGCAGGCGGGCAGGGGGTGACCGTTATCGTCGAGCGTTGAAGCACCTCCAGGGTAACGGCAGAGGCGGCGAGTGCCTCGATCATGATCCAGCTGTTAGGCTTGTCTGGTCAGAACTAAAAGAAAATACCATGCCGATCATCGGACACCCCCGCGCTATCCCCGCGCTGGAACACCTGCCCAGACCGCTCTACGCCCGTGCCGAAAGCCTTGGCGCCGGTTCCTGGACGACTCGCCACCAGCACGACTGGGTACAGTTTTCCTACGCCATCAGCGGCGTACTCGGCGTGTACACACGCGACGGCAGTTACTTTGCCCCACCGCAGTGGGGGGTGTGGATCCCCGCCGATGCCGAGCATGAAGTGGTCACCTCGATGCAAGCCGAGATGCGCAGCCTGTATGTGCGCCGCGATGCCTGCCCATGGGCGCCGGAACAATGCCGAGTGCTGGAAGTCACGCCGCTGGCGCGCGAGCTGATCAAGCAGTTCTGCCTGTTCCCGGCAGATTACCCAGAGGACGACAGCGCCGAATCGCGTCTGGTGGCAGTGCTGCTCGATCAGTTGCGCACCTTGCCGGAAGTCGGTTTTTCGCTGCCGTTGCCCCGCCACCCTGGTTTGCTGGCGCTGTGCAATGGCTTGATCGCTGCACCAGACCAGCCGCAGACCTTGCAGCAGTGGGCGCGGGAGCTGGGGTGTTCGGAGAAGACGCTGATGCGGCTGTTTCAACGGGAGACCGGCTTGAGCTTTCGTAATTGGCGCCAGCGCATGCGGCTGTTGTCGTCGCTGGCGTTGCTGGAGGCGGGGGAGAATGTGACCGAGGCGGCGCTGGGGTGTGGGTATGACTCCACCTCGGCCTACATTGCGGCATTCAAGCAGCTGTTTGGCGCGACACCGGGGGAGTTGAAGCTTTAGTTCAGGGTTACTTGTGCCGGCCTCTTCGCGGTAAACCCGCGCCTACGGAGGGCGCGTTACCACCCGCGAAAAGGGCCGGCACAGGCCATGCATCATCAGGTGCGGAACCTGCGCACCAGCGTATCCAGCTCATTGGACAGCCCAGCCAGGCTCTCGGAGTCCTGGCGCGCCGCCTGGGCCAGCTCGGCCACCAACTGCGCATCCCCGTGAATCTGGCTGATGTGCCGGTTGATGTCCTCAGCCACCTGATGCTGCTCTTCGGCGGCCGTGGCGATCTGGGTGTTCATGTCGCGGATCACGTCCACCGACTCACGGATCTGCCCGAAGCTGTCGCGGGCCAGGCCAATGCGGCTGACCGACTGCTGCGACACTTCCAGGCTGGCGTGCATCTGCTCGGCCACTTCGGCGGTACGGCTGGCCAGGTTGCCCAGCAAACCGTCGATTTCGGCGGTGGAGTCGGCAGTACGCTTGGCCAGCGCCCGCACTTCGTCGGCCACCACGGCAAAGCCGCGGCCCTGTTCACCGGCACGGGCCGCTTCGATGGCGGCGTTCAGGGCCAGCAGGTTGGTCTGTTCGGCAATCGAACGGATGGTGCCGAGGATCGACTGAATGGCGTTGCTGTCACGCTCCAGCTGTTGGATCGACTGGGCCGATTGCTCGATTTCGTGGCTCAGGCGATCAACGCTGTGTACCGCCGCATCGATCTGCTGCTGCCCTTCGCGGGCCTGCTGCTGGCCGCTGTCGGCCGACTGCGCCGCCTGGCTGCAGGACCGTGCCACTTCATTGGCGGTGGCGACCATTTCGTGGAATGCGGTGGAAACCATGTCCACGGCTTCGCGCTGGCGGCCGGCCGCCTCGGCCATGTCGCTGGAGACGCGGGTCGAGCTGCTGGACGTGCTGAGGATCTTGCTGGCAGCAGTGCCGATGTGCTGGATCAGGCTGCGAATGGCACCGAGGAACTGGTTGAACCAGTTGGCCAGTTGCGCGGTTTCGTCGCGGCCGCGGATTTCCAGGTTGCGGGTCAGGTCACCCTCACCTTGGGCAATGTCTTCCAGGCCATTGGTGACGCTGTTGATCGGGCGCACGATCAGTTTGGCGAAGGCCGCACCGACCACCGCGAACAGCGCGGCCAACACCACAGCGATGACACCGATCAGCCAGGTGAGCCGGGTGGTGGTCTGCATCACTTCGCTTTGTTCGATCAGGCCGATGAAGGTCCAGCCCAGCTGCTGGTCGGGGTAGACGTTGGCCATGTAGTGCACGCCATTGAGTTCGACCTCGACCAGGCCTTTGCCGGCTTTGGCCAGCTTGGCATAACCGTCGCCAAAGCTTCCCAGCTGCTTGAAATTGTGGGTGGCGTCGCGCGGGTCGACCATCACGTTGCCGTTGCTTTCCACCAGCATCAGGTAGCCGCTTTCGCCCAGTTTGATCTGCTTGACGATCTCGGTCAGGCCCTTGAGCGACACGTCGATGTTGACCACGCCGCCGGGGTTGCCCAGCTGGTTGGCCACGGTGCGCACGGTGCTGACCAGCACCGCATCGTCGGCGGCCCAGTAGTAGGCACCGGTACGCAGTGTCTTGCCAGGGTTGGCCATGGCAAGTTGGTACCAGGGGCGGGTGCGTGGGTCATAATTGACAAACTTCTGGCCGGCCGGCCAGCCGGTGTAGCCGCCGTCATTCACCCCGTAGGACAGGTAGGCGTAGGCGGGATGTGAGTTGGCCAGGCGAGTCATGAAGTCGAGAATTTTGCTGGCCTGCTCGCCCAGTTCGTAAGACGGGGTTGCGCTCATGTACTTGTTCAGCTCGCTGCCCGTGGCGGCAACCATTGGCTGGGAAGCCATGTACTCGACGTTCTGGTTGATCCCCTGGAAGAAGATGTTCATCGCATTGCTGACCTGGCGGATTTCCCGGCTGCTGCTGTCGAGGAATCCGTCGCGGGCTTCGCCGCGCAGGTTGATGACCACCAGGGTGGCCACCAGAACGATGGGCAAGCCGGCGATGACCGCGAATGCCCAGGTCAATTTCTGTTTGATGCTCATCGACGCTCCCGGAATTGTTATTTTCGACACACGAGGCAGGTAGCATCTACATCGGCAGCATCCGGGTTTTATGAAGCCAAAACGCCCGTATTTATTGGATAAAGTCGTGGTTGGTGACTAATCGGTCGTGTTTGGACATTTATGGCATGCCAAACGCTCGTGGCAGCTCAGTGACAGCAGCTGCCTGCAGCACCATTGGCCAGGTCTTTGAGGATCGGGCAGTCCGGGCGGTCGTCACCCTGACAGTGCGAAACCAGCTCGCCGAGGGTGTCGCGCAGGCTCACCAGCTCCTCGATGCGCCGGTTCAGTTCATCGATGTGGTGCATGGCCAGCGCCTTCACATCGGCGCTGGCACGTTGGCGGTCCTGCCACAAGGTCAGCAATTTGCCGACCTCTTCGAGGGAAAAGCCCAGGTCGCGGGAGCGTTTGATGAAGGCCAGGTTGTGCAAGTCTTGCGCCTGGTACAGGCGGTAGCCGCTGTCGCTGCGAGTGGCGGGTTTGAGCAGGCCGATGGACTCGTAGTAACGGATCATCTTGGTGCTGAGCCCGCTGCGGCGGGCGGCCTGGCCGATATTCATGGCGCCTCCTGGGTGCTGCTGGTGGGTTTCCACGTTTTAAGCCACAGTGCATTGCTGACGACGCTGACACTGGACAGGGCCATGGCGGCACCTGCCAGTACCGGGTTGAGGTAACCCAGCGCGGCGAGCGGAATGCCGATCAGGTTGTAGATGAAGGCCCAGAACAGGTTCTGGCGGATCTTCGCGTAGGTTTTGCGGCTGATTTCCAGCGCGGCGGGCACCAGACGCGGGTCGCCACGCATCAGGGTGATGCCGGCGGCCTGCATGGCCACGTCGGTACCGCCACCCATGGCAATGCCGATGTCGGCCGCGGCCAACGCCGGTGCATCGTTGATGCCATCGCCAACCATGGCGACCACCCCATCCTGCTTGAGCGCGGCCACGGTCGCGGCCTTGTCGGCCGGTAGCACTTCGGCGTGCACATCGTCGATGCCCAGTGCCTCGGCAACCACTTTGGCGCTGCCACGGTTGTCACCGGTCAGCAGGTGGCTGCTGATGTGTTGGGTGTGCAGGGTTTCGATGGCCTGCGCGGCGCCAGGCTTGAGGCTGTCACCAAAGGCGAACAGGCCCACGACTCTCGGTTGCGCGCCGCGCTCGATCAGCCACGACAGTGTGCGCCCTTCCGCTTCCCAGGCCTGGGCCTGGGCGGCCAAATCGCCGGGCTGCAGACCGCTTTCGTCAAGCAGTCGGCGGTTGCCCAGCGCCAGTTCACGGCCTTCAACGCGACCGGCAATGCCGCGCCCGGTCAGCGACTGGCTGTCGGCAACGGTTGGCACGTCCAGCCCTTGCTCTGCACAGGCCACCAGCACCGCCTTGGCCAGCGGGTGCTCACTCCCACGCTGTAGGGCGCCGGCCAGGCGGTAAAGGTCGGCGCTGTTGCCGTCCAGCGCCTGGCTGTGAACCACCCGCGGGCTGCCGGAGGTGAGGGTGCCGGTTTTGTCGAACACTACGCGGTTGACCGCATGGGCACGCTCCAGGGCTTCGGCATCCTTGATCAGGATGCCGTGGCGGGCGGCGACCCCGGTGCCGGCCATGATCGCGGCGGGCGTGGCCAGGCCGAGGGCGCAGGGGCAGGCGATGACCAGCACGGCGACGGCGTTGATCAGCGCGGTTTCCAGCGGTACCCCAGCCAGCCACCAGCCAATCAGGGTGATCAGCGCCAGTACCAGCACGGCCGGGACGAACACCTGGCTGACACGGTCGACCAGCTTCTGGATCGGCGCTTTGGCGGCCTGGGCGTCTTCCACCAGGCGGATGATGCGCGCCAGCACGGTCTCGGTGCCCAGTGCCTGGGTACGCACCAGCAGCCGGCCTTCGCCATTGATGGCGCCACCGGTGACGCTGTCGCCGGGTTGCTTGGGCACTGGCAGGCTCTCGCCGCTGATCAGGGCCTCATCGGCATGGCTGCTGCCGTCTTCGACCACGCCGTCGACCGGGAAGCGTTCGCCGGGCTTGACCAGTACCAGGTCGCCCACGCGCAAGTGGGCGATGGCCACGTCCTCTTCCACGCCGTCGACCACGCGCAGTGCGCGTTCCGGGCGCAGGGCTTCGAGGGCTCGGATGGCGCTGGCGGTCTGGCGTTTGGCGCGGCTTTCCAGGTACTTGCCCAGCAATACCAGGGCAATCACCACGGCTGAGGCTTCGAAGTACAGGTGCGGAGCCATGCCGGCGGGAGCCTGTGCCCATTGGTACAGGCTCAGGCCATAACCAGCGCTGGTGCCCAGGGCCACCAGCAGGTCCATGTTGCCGGCACCGGCGCGCACGGCCTTCCAGGCTGCAATGTAGAAGCGGGCACCGAGAATGAACTGCACGGGTGTGGCCAGCAGAAACTGCGCCCAGGCGGGTAGCATCCAGTGCAAGCCGAACGGTTGTACCAGCATGGGTAATACCAGCGGCAGGGCCAACAGCAAGGCTGCACCGACTGCCAGGCGCTCGTTGCGCAGGCGGCGCTGGATAGCGCTTTGGTCGTCCTTGGTCGATTGCGGCAGGCTGGCGCTGTAGCCTGCCTTTTGCACAGCGTCGATCAGCAGGTTGTCATCAAGGGCCGCAAGCACTTCGAGGTGCGCGCGTTCGCTGGCCAAGTTGACGCTGACCTGCTCGACCCCGGCCAATTTGCCCAGGGCGCGCTCTACTCGGCCGACACAACTGGCGCAGGTCATGCCGCCTATCTGCAGTTCGAGGGTGCGGGTTGGTACCCCGTAACCGGCCTCGCGCACGGCTTCGACCAAGGCTGGCAGGCTGGCAGGCGGGGCTACAACCCGGGCTTTTTCAGTGGTGAGGTTTACGCTGACCTGTTCAGCGCCGGTGACCTTGCGCAGGGCGCGCTCGACCCGGCCAGCACAGCTGGCGCAGGTCATGCCGGAGATCGGCAGGTCGTATGTGGTGGATGCGGGCATGGCTCTCCTCCTTGGGCAGGCCTCCAGCATCAACCTTGCCACGCAGGCAAGGTCAATAGCCCAGGTCGGCTCGTTTCAACTCCAGCCCATATTGCCCCATGGCGATGCGGTATTTGTTGATCTGGCCCGCCTGCAGATTCAAACGCGTGCTGCGCTGGTCCTCTATACCTGCGGCGCAACCCGGCATTTGCCCAGGCAGCAGGCGCAGGCGCACATCCACCGGGCCAGGCGGCAGGTTGAACGAGGTGGACTGCTCCTGGAAAACGCGCCCGGAAAGCTGGTCGTTGAGGTACACGCCGATTTCGCAACTGGTGGCCACTTCCAGGCGCTCCCGGGAAATGATCAGTACGCTGTAGGCCGAGTTGCCCTCGGCGAATGCCGGTGGCACCACAGCCAGCGCGCCCAAGAGCCCGACGACGCCCAATGCTGCCCTGAACATGAAAAATCTCCTGCTTGCCTGATCGTCAAAGGCGCAGCTTGGCCGACGCGGACGCGGATTTCCACCCCGGGCGTTGCAGGCAGGGCTTGACCTTGCCCTGATGGCAAGCTTGAGACTTGTGAAAAACCTGAAGGAGGTAACCCCCATGCAAGTGTTCAATGTGCAAGGCATGACCTGCGGCCATTGCGTGAAAGCCGTGACCCGCGCGGTGCAGGAGCAGGATGCGGCAGCCAGGGTGGAAGTTGATCTGGCGGGCAAACAGGTGCGTGTGCAGAGCGAGTTGGCGCAGGAGCAGATCCTCACTGCGATTCGGGATGAGGGGTATCAGGCTGAACTCGCCTGAAGACCTGATTGCTCCCTCCGGGGCTAACAGTGTTGCAAATCTTTTCACATTGACAGGGTCCACAGCAGGTAGAATCAGTCACTTGCTTAGCCTGCTATGGATTCCTGATGAACCTGCGAATGGTGCTCATCCTGGGCGCACTCAGTGCGTTCGGGCCCTTGGCGATCGACTTCTACCTGCCAGCCTTTCCGGCCATGGCGCAAGCGTTCGCCACCGATGAAAAACACGTCCAGGCCACGTTGGCCGCCTACTTCCTGGGCCTGTCTATCGGGCAGTTGGCCTATGGGCCGGTTGCCGACCGCTTTGGCCGACGCAAACCGCTGATGTTCGGCGTTACGCTGTTCACCCTGGCATCACTGGCCTGTGCCTACGCCCCCAACCTCGATACCTTGGTGGTGGCGCGTTTCATCCAGGCACTGGGTGGTTGTGCCGGCATGGTGCTTTCGCGGGCCATCGTCAGCGACAAGTGCGACCCGGTAGCTTCAGCCAAAGTGTTTTCGCAACTGATGCTGGTCATGGGCTTGGCGCCGATCCTGGCACCGATGCTGGGTGGGGTGCTGGTGAACCTGGCCGGCTGGCAGTCGATCTTCCTTGCTCTGAGCCTGTTCAGTGCTGGCTGCCTGCTTGCGGTAAGCCTGGGCCTGCCGGAAAGCCTGCCCGAGCATATACCCCGCCAACCGCTATCTGGTGCTTTACGCCAGTACCTGCGGCTGCTGGCTGACCGGGTTTTCCTCGGCCATGCCCTGACCGGCGGTATCGCCATTGCTGGCATGTTCGCCTATATCGCCGGTTCACCTTTCGTATTCATCAAACTGTATGGCGTGCCCGCTGAGCACTACGGCTGGCTGTTCGGTACCAACGCCGCAGGTTTTATCCTGGTGGCGCAGGTGAACGCCCGCCTGCTGGCCAAACGCGGGCCGGCCTTCCTGCTGGGCCGTGCGGTGTGGCTGTATCTGGTTGCGGGCCTGGTGCTGTTGGGCGTGGCGGCGTTGCGCCCTGCGCAATTGTGGCCGCTACTGGTGCCGCTGTTCATCTGCATCGCCAGCCTTGGTTGCATCATTCCCAATGCTTCGGCCTGCGCCATGAGTGGACAGGGCGCGCGTGCCGGCAGCGCGTCGGCACTGATGGGCTGCGTGCAGTTCAGCGTAGCTGCGGGTGCTGCGGCGCTGGTCGGGCTGCTGCATGATGGCAGTGCGGTGCCAATGGCAATCGTGATCAGCCTGTGCGGGGCGCTTGTGGTCAGTGTCGCGCTGTTGACCCGGCGTCTGCAGGCCAAGGCTCCCGCATGAGCGGGTGAGGTGCCTGCAGCCGGGTTTCCAGCGTGGCGACGAAGGCACGCGCCTCAGCCTCGCTGCGGAAACTGACCACATGCTGATCGAGCTGGACTTGCCAAGGGCAGGCGGGGTTTCGGCTCGACGCACTTACGATAATTTTCATCGCTGCATACCTCCAGGAAGGGGAGCCGCTCAAGTGTAGCGCTGGCCCGCCAGCCTGCCATGACACGGCTTCAGCGTCCTGACTGACGGTAAGTGTGCGCATTTCCCTGGTGGTGTTTCCTACTTTGGGCGCAATGCCTGCAAACCCGCAGAACCTTCGCTTTGTTTCGCACTATTTGTGGAAGGTTGCTGTGGGCCACATCTGAAATGGCTGCAAGTTTGTTTTCATCAAGATGTTTCAGCGCGTTTGTGTGGGCGTACCGGTGCCTTGATTGACTGGGTGCCGGGGCGTTTTCGAAGCCGCCTCGCTGCTTGCCATGGGTAGGCATACCCAGTGGTTTTTCGTCATGAGTACGATGGCACCTGGCCGTCTGAACCGGCGTTTTCTGCGGCTTATACTGGCGAGCCAGGCCAGTGCCAGCGAGAGGCGCTTCCCTGGCAGGGTTGGCCATCGCATCCCCACCGTGAACTTGCAGGGAGTTACAAGGACATGAACGCAGCCAGCAGTATCAGCCAAATTGCCAGCCTGATGGCCGACCCCAAGCGCAGTGCCATGTTGTGGGCATTGATCGATGGCACACCACGGTTGGCCAATGAGCTCGCGATAATGACTGGCCTGACTTCATCATCAGCCTGCGCACATCTTTCGCTGCTGTCGTCGGCCGGTTTGCTCAGGCATGAAGCCAGGGGCCGCAAACGTTACTTCTGCCTGGCTACCCCGCAGGTCGGAGCGGCGGTAGAGGCCTTGGCCAGCGTACAGCTGGAAAGCGCCAGGGGAGAGCGTGCCGAAGCGCCGGTATCGTCGCTGCCGCTGTCGATGCGCCGGGCGCGCCGTTGTGGCGATCACCTGGGTGGGGAGTTGGCCAGTGAGCTGTATCATCGCATGGTGGTGGCTGGCTGGTTGGAAGGCAGCGGACGGCACTTGAGGGTCAGTGACGAGGGGCGGGCGCAGTTGGCCTTGGTCGGGGTGTACATCGATGCCCTGGCGCCACACCAGCAACGAGGTTGCGTGATCTGCCGCTGCACCGAATGGAATGACCAAGGCCCGCATCTGGGTGGCGTACTGGGTCAGGCCTTGTTCAGGTTGTTCCTGCAATCTGGCTGGATGCGCGAGATAGAGGACTCACGGGCACTGCATATTTCGGCGCTGGGTATCCAGCAGATCAATCGCATAGCCCGCGTGGCGACGTTGCAGGTCGGTTGAGCGCAACGTCGTCATGCTACTCAAACCAGCCGTGCGTCCAGGCTGTTCTGCGCCAGGCGACGAGCCTGGTCTTCGGTCATGCCCAAGTGGGTATGCAGAGCGTGGAAGTTCTCCGTGACGTAGCCACCGAAGTAGGCCGGGTCGTCCGAGTTGACCGTGACTTTCACACCACGCTCGAGCATGTCGAGGATGTTGTGCTGGCTCATGTGGTCGAACACGCATAGCTTGGTGTTGGACAGCGGGCACACCGTGAGCGGGATCTGCTCGTCGATGATGCGCTGCATCAGGCGCTCGTCCTCGATGGCGCGCACGCCATGGTCGATACGTTTGATCTTCAGCAGGTCGAGGGCTTCCCAGATGTACTCGGGCGGGCCTTCTTCGCCAGCATGGGCAACGGCGACGAAGCCTTCGCTACGGGCGCGGTCGAACACCCGCTGGAACTTGCTGGGCGGGTGGCCCATCTCCGAGCTGTCCAGGCCTACGGCAATGAACGCATCGCGGAACGGCAAGGCCTGATCGAGGGTCTTGTGCGCTTCATCCTCGCTGAGGTGGCGCAGGAAGCTGAGGATCAGGCCGCTGCTGATGCCCAGTTGTTCGCGGCCATCCTTGAGCGCCTGGCTGATGCCGTTGAGCACCACTTCGAAAGCAATGCCGCGGTCGGTGTGGGTCTGCGGGTCGAAGAAGGGTTCGGTGTGGATCACGTTCTGGGCCTTGCAGCGTTGCAGGTAGGCCCAGGTCAGGTCGTAGAAGTCCTGCTCGGTGCGCAGCACATCCGCGCCCTGGTAATACAGGTCGAGGAACTCCTGCAGGTTGTTGAAGGCATAGGCACCGCGCAAGGTCTCCACATCGGCCCAGGGCAAGGCGATCTTGTTGCGCTCGGCCAGGGCGAACAGCAACTCTGGCTCCAGTGAGCCTTCCAGGTGCAGGTGCAGTTCGGCCTTGGGCAGGGCGTTCAACCAGTCATACATAGTGGTCATCTCAATCAGGTACGGTTGCGGCCATTCTACAGGGGCTGGCTGGGCAATGCGCCCAGCCGGGCTGCGACCTGGTGAATCACCAGACCAAGGGTTCGCCCTTGTAGTTGATGAAACGCAGGCCGCCCTTGCCGCTTTGGGCCTTGATCTGTTCGATCATGCCGCGGGTGCTGGTGAGCACATCGATTTCGGCGTTTTCGCCACCCATGTCAGTTTTCACCCAGCCCGGGTGCATGGCCAGCACGCACAGGTCCGGGCGCTGCTGCTCAACGAAGAAGCTGTTGATCATCGAGTTCAGTGCCGCCTTGCTGGCCTTGTACAGGCAGATTTCGCCACCGTCTGGGATGGTGACGCTTCCCAGGATCGAGCTCATGAAAGCCAGCACACCACTGCCTTCGCGTATTTGACCCACCAGGCGGCGAGCCACGCGTATCGGCGCCACAGCGTTGGTCATGAACAGATCGCCAATGTCGCTGTTGTGGACTGCCTCCAGGTCTTGCGGCAGGGGGCCCATGACCCCGGCGTTGACGAATATCAGGTCGAACACCTGGCCTTGCAGGCGTTGCCTCAGGCTGTCGAGCTGAACGGTGTCGTTCATTTCCAGCTGCTCGATGCGCACGCCGGGCACGTTCGCCAGGGCGCCGGGCTGCTGCGGGTTACGGACGGTGGCAGTGATGTGCCAACCGTCTTCGTGCAGGCGTTGTACCAAGCCCAGGCCAAGGCCGCGCGAGGCGCCGATGATGAGGGCAGTTCTTGAATTGGCCATAGGAACATTCCTTTATCGGTGTAGGAGAAAGGAATTGAGCATACGTCACGGCGAATACGCGTGCCTGGTTTGCGTCTGGTTAAAAAATGGTCAGTTTTGTCTGGGCCTTGCGGGGCCGGGCGCTTCGCCTGTTGGCGCACGGGTTATCCACAAGCTGGTCCACAGTTATTGTGTGCAAGGTGAGCAAGCGGGGTGCGGCTTGGATGGGCGGTTCGCTGGGGATAAGTCGCGCACATTCAGCAGTTTACGACTGTCATCAAATAGTGATCAAAATATGATCAAAGCTCTGGGGGCCTCGAAATCACTAGCCTGCAAGAGAGTGCCCCAAGCTTATCCACAGGCAGGCCCACAGTTGTTGTGGGCAATGTTCAGCGTGCTTCGAGCAAAATACGCCCGCGGCTCAGGTCCGCCAGTTGCTGTTGCAATGGCGCCAGGTGGGCGTCACCGAGGGCAATCACCAGGTCCACACCATTGGCGGTGAACTGTTCATCCAGGACCAGGCCGTCAACCTCGGCCAGACGCAGCTTCACCAGCGCCAGCTCGCTGAAACTGCAACTGCAGCTGAAATGGCTGCGCTGCACCAGCAGGCGTTTGGGCGCCTGTTGCAGGCACTTGTTGGCGCCGCCGCCATAAGCCCTGGCCAGGCCGCCGGTACCCAGCTGGATGCCGCCGTACCAACGGATCACCAGCACCACCACCTGATCGCAGTCCTGCGCTTCGATGGCTGCCAGGATCGGCCGCCCTGCGGTGCCGCCGGGTTCGCCGTCGTCACTGCTGCGGTACTGCGCGCCGAGTTTCCAGGCCCAGCAGTTGTGGGTAGCGGCCAGGTCGCTGTGACGTTCGATGAAACTCATCGCTTCGGCGGCGCTGCTGATCGGCCCGGCGAGGGTGATGAAGCGGCTTTTGCGGATTTCCTCGCGGTATTCGCAGAGGTCGAGCAGGGTAGAAGGCATAAAGGACGGTCAGGCAGCCGGCTTGATGCCGCAGCCCTTCAGAATGATGTGGATAAGGTTGTTGCTCGCGTCTTCCATGTCCTGCTTGGTCAGGCGGCTGCGGCCAGTCACCTGGCAAATCTGGGTGGCGAAGTCAGCGTAGTGCTGGGTGCTGCCCCAGAGCAGGAAGATCAGGTGTACGGGGTCGACCGGGTCCATCTTGCCTGCTTCGATCCAGGCCTGGAATACCGCAGCACGGCCGCGGAACCATTCGCGGTAGTCGGCACTGAAGTATTCGGTCAGGCAGGTGCCACCGCTGATCACTTCCATGGCGAAAATGCGCGAAGCTTGCGGGTTGCGCCGGGAGAACTCCATCTTGGTGCGGATGTACTGGCTCAGGGCTTCACCGGGGTCGTCATCGACGCTCAAGGCGTTGAAGGTGCTGTCCCACAACTCGATGATGTTGCTGAGCACGGCGATGTACAGGCCCAGCTTGTTGGTGAAGTAGTAATGCAGGTTAGCCTTGGGCAACCCCGCCTTGAGGGCGATGGTGTTCATGCTGGTGCCCTTGAAACCATGGCGGGCGAATTCATCTTCGGCGGCCTGGATAATGGCCTGTTCGTTCTTCTGGCGGATACGGCCCGCGGGCTTGCCCGAGGCGGAGAGGCGATGCGCAGGGACTTCTAGGGTCATGGACGATTCCGTACGGTGCAGTGGCTGCGGCTGTGGGACAAGATTACCTGCCTGTGCCGAAGTGACAAGCGTTTGCGGCACAGACAGGCATCAACGTGTCGCAGCCAGGCTTTCGAGGAAGCTTTCCAACACCAGGTTGGGGCGCCGGCCTTTGCGGGTAACCCAGCTCAGGCTCAGGTCATAAAAACGCTCCTTGGGTTTGAGCGCACGCAAACGGCCTTGCTGCACCCAGAACATGGCGTAGTGGTCGGGCAGGTAGCCGATATAGCGCCCGGTAAGGATGAGAAACGCCATGCCCTCGCGGTCAGAAGCACTGGCTGTGCAATTCAGCGCCTGGTAGTGCGCCTGGATGTCGGCCGGCAGGCGGAAGGTGGGGGTGATGGCTTCCTGGCTGTTGAGGCGCTCGTCGTCTATCTGCTGGTCGTCGGCGTAGAACAGCGGGTGGCCAACCGCGCAGTACAGCAGCGAGCGTTCGCTGTACAACGGTTGATACTCAAGCCCCGATAACGGGCTGGTCTGTGGTACGACGCCAACGTGCAGGCTGCCGTCGAGCACGCCGTGCTCGACCTGGCTGGGGGCGATCATGCGGATCTGGATGCGCACATCAGGGCCCCGATCCTTGAGTTCCGCCAGGGCATGGGTGATACGCATGTGCGGCAGGGTCACCAGATTGTCGGTCAGGCCGATGTTCAGCTCGCCGCGCAAATGCTGGTGCAGGCCGTTGACCTCGGTGCGGAAGCTTTCCAGCGCGCTGAGCAGTTGCAGGGCTGAATGGTAGACCTCGCGGCCTTCCTCCGTCAGCGAGAAACCGGCGCGGCCGCGCTGACACAGGCGCAGGCCAAGGCGTTGCTCGAGGTCGTTCATCTGCTGGCTGATGGCCGAGCGACCAATGCCCAGTACGTTTTCGGCAGCCGAGAAGCCACCGCACTCGACGACGCTGCGATAGATCTTCAGCAGGCGGATGTCGAAATCGCTGACTTGGGCGAGTGGATCGGGGCGTCGGCTCATTAGTTTAGTCACGGCCTGTCTGAAGGTTAGAAATGTAGGCTTTTTCAGACTCTATCGCCGTGCCAATTTAGCTGCAACAACATCCATCGTTGCCTAATCGTCTTCCGAGGAACCGCCGATGAACATGCCCGAAACTGGTCCTGCCGGTATCGCCAGCCAGCTCAAGCTGGACGCCCACTGGATGCCCTACACCGCCAACCGCAACTTCCAGCGCGACCCACGCCTGATCGTGGCGGCCGAAGGCAACTACCTGATCGATGACCACGGGCGCAAGATCTTCGACGCCCTGTCCGGCCTGTGGACCTGCGGCGCAGGGCACACTCGCAAGGAAATCGCCGACGCGGTGACCCGTCAACTGAGTACGCTGGACTACTCCCCAGCGTTCCAGTTCGGCCACCCGCTGTCGTTCCAGTTGGCGGAAAAGATCGCCGAGCTGGTTCCGGGCAATCTGAATCACGTCTTCTATACCAACTCCGGTTCCGAGTGCGCCGATACCGCACTGAAGATGGTGCGTGCCTACTGGCGCCTGAAAGGCCAGGCAACCAAGACCAAGATCATCGGCCGTGCCCGTGGTTACCATGGCGTGAACATCGCGGGTACCAGCCTGGGTGGCGTCAACGGTAACCGCAAGATGTTTGGCCAACTGCTGGACGTCGACCACCTGCCTCACACTGTATTGCCGGTGAATGCCTTCTCGAAAGGCTTGCCGGAAGAGGGCGGTATCGCGCTGGCTGACGAAATGCTCAAGCTGATCGAGCTGCACGATGCCTCCAACATCGCAGCAGTCATCGTCGAGCCGCTGGCCGGTTCGGCCGGTGTGCTGCCGCCGCCAAAGGGTTACCTGAAGCGCCTGCGTGAAATCTGCACCCAGCACAACATTCTGCTGATCTTCGACGAAGTGATCACTGGCTTCGGCCGCATGGGTGCGATGACCGGCTCGGAAGCCTTCGGCGTTACCCCGGACCTGATGTGCATCGCCAAGCAGGTGACCAACGGCGCCATCCCGATGGGCGCAGTGATTGCCAGCAGCGAGATCTACCAGACCTTCATGAACCAGCCGACCCCGGAATACGCCGTGGAATTCCCACACGGCTACACCTACTCGGCGCACCCGGTAGCCTGTGCCGCCGGTCTCGCCGCGCTGGACCTGCTGCAGAAGGAAAACCTGGTGCAGTCCGCGGCTGAACTGGCGCCGCATTTCGAGAAGCTGCTGCACGGCGTGAAGGGCACCAAGAATATCGTCGATATCCGTAACTACGGCCTGGCCGGCGCCATCCAGATCGCCGCCCGTGACGGTGATGCCATCGTTCGCCCATACGAAGCGGCCATGAAGCTGTGGAAAGCCGGCTTCTATGTACGCTTTGGTGGCGACACCCTGCAGTTCGGCCCAACCTTCAATACCAAGCCGCAGGAACTGGACCTCCTGTTCGATGCGGTAGGCGAAACCCTGAACCTGATCGACTGATCTTTCCGATATTGATGCCAGGCGCCCGCAGCGTGCGCCTGGCTCTCCTTTGTTTATCTGGAGTTTTGCATGAGCATTGTTCAGCACCTGATTCACGGCGAACTGGTTACCAAGGGTGAGCGCACCGCCGATGTCTTCAACCCGTCCACTGGCCAGGCCGTTCGCAAGGTCGAACTGGCCAGCCGCGCAACCGTGCAGGAAGCGATCGACTCGGCCAAGGCAGCCTTCCCGGCCTGGCGCAACACCCCTCCGGCCAAGCGCGCCCAGGTGATGTTCCGCTTCAAGCAACTGCTGGAGCAGAACGAAGCCAAGATTTCGCAGATGATCAGCGAAGAGCACGGCAAGACCCTGGAAGACGCCGCCGGCGAACTGAAGCGTGGTATCGAGAACGTCGAGTTTGCGTGTGCAGCCCCAGAAGTGCTGAAGGGGGAGTACAGCCGTAACGTCGGTCCGAACATCGACGCCTGGTCCGACTTCCAGCCGCTGGGCGTGGTTGCCGGTATCACCCCATTCAACTTCCCGGCCATGGTGCCGCTGTGGATGTACCCGCTGGCCATCGCCTGCGGCAACGCTTTCATCCTCAAGCCTTCCGAGCGTGACCCGAGCTCGACCCTGTACATTGCCCAGTTGCTGCTGGAAGCCGGCCTGCCGAAGGGCATCCTCAACGTCGTGCACGGTGACAAGGAAGCGGTGGATGCGCTGATCGAAGCGCCGGAAGTCAAAGCACTGAGCTTCGTGGGTTCGACCCCGATCGCCGAGTACATCTATGCCGAAGGCACCAAGCGTGGCAAGCGTGTACAAGCCCTGGGGGGCGCGAAGAACCACGCGGTGCTGATGCCGGATGCCGACCTGGACAACGCAGTCAGTGCACTGATGGGCGCGGCTTACGGCTCGTGTGGCGAGCGTTGCATGGCCATTTCGGTAGCCGTGTGCGTGGGCGACCAAGTGGCTGACGCCCTGATTGCCAAGCTGGAGCCACAGATCAAGGCGCTGAAGATTGGTGCCGGCACCTCGTGCGGCCTGGACATGGGCCCGCTGGTGACTGCGGCAGCGCGTGACAAGGTCGTGGGTTACATCGATGACGGTGTTGCTGCTGGCGCCAAGCTGGTGGTGGATGGCCGTGGCTTCCGTGTGGCGGGTAATGAAGATGGCTACTTTGTAGGTGGCACCCTGTTCGACAATGTGACCCCGGAGATGCGCATCTATAAAGAGGAGATCTTTGGCCCGGTGCTGTGCGTGGTCCGTGTGAATAGCCTGGAGCAGGCCATGCAGCTGATCAACGATCACGAGTATGGCAACGGCACCTGCATCTTTACCCGTGACGGTGAAGCGGCCCGTCTGTTCTGCGACGAGATCGAAGTGGGTATGGTGGGTGTGAACGTACCGCTGCCGGTGCCGGTGGCCTACCACAGCTTTGGTGGCTGGAAGCGTTCGCTGTTTGGTGACCTGCATGCCTATGGCCCGGATGGTGTGCGCTTCTATACCCGTCGTAAGGCCATTACCCAGCGGTGGCCGCAGCGGGCCAGCCATGAAGCGTCGCAGTTTGCATTCCCTAGCCTGTAAGGGAAGTAGATGAAGCGGGGAGGCCGTCAGGCCTCCCCGCTTTGTTTTTGGGGGTTGGTTGTTGCTGTTGTAGGGGGAGGTGTGGTGGGTATGTCTTGAGGTGGTTTTGGCGGTGAGATGTGTCTGCCATAACCCCTGCAGCGCCTGTGAGATCGAGCGCCGCGCGCGTCCGGCTTGAGACATTCACCGCCTATGAGATCGAGCGCCGCCCGCGCGGCGCTTCGCGGGTAAACCCGCTCCTACGTTTGTTTCCGGCCAGTCCCTCCTGTGCCAGGCGCGCGCGACCGCCTTGTTTGTTCGACGCGATATCGAGACAGGCACCAAAGCGTTCGCGCGCGAATCTCACAGGCATAATTGGCCCGAAACAAACGTAGGAGCGGGTTTACCCGCGAAGCGCCGCGCGGGCGGCGCTCGATCTCACAGGCGCTGAAACTGTCGTGGCGAACACTTGGCAGCCCCGATACGGTCTTTCCCCCTTATATTTCAATTTCTTGAAATTAAAGGTTGACGCCCTCTCGAATCCCCTTATAATGCGCCCCACTTCCAGCGACATCGGAACGAAAAACTTCTTGAGATTCAATGAGTTAAGTAGTTAAGGCAAAAGCTGAAAGGGCTACGATCGAATGATCGAAAGCGGTTGAGATGATGGTTGACAGCGCTTCTGAGTGCTGTATGATTCGCCTCCCGCTACGAGAGATCGCAGCGAGCCAAGTGTTTGAAGCTAAACGAGTTTCTCGCAAAAAACTTCAAAATAAACGCTTGACAGGCTCTGAGGAAAGCGTAGAATGCGCGCCTCGGTTGAGATGAAAAGCTCTTAACCAACGCTCTTTAACAAATCGAATCAAGCAATTCGTGTGGGTGCTTGTGAGTACGGACTGATAGTCAAAAAGATTATCAGCATCACAAGTGGCCATGCGAGAAATCACATAGTCATTTGAGATTGCTGAGCCAAGTTTAGGGTTTCTTAAAAACCCAAGCAGTATTGAACTGAAGAGTTTGATCATGGCTCAGATTGAACGCTGGCGGCAGGCCTAACACATGCAAGTCGAGCGGATGACGGGAGCTTGCTCCTTGATTCAGCGGCGGACGGGTGAGTAATGCCTAGGAATCTGCCTGGTAGTGGGGGACAACGTTTCGAAAGGAACGCTAATACCGCATACGTCCTACGGGAGAAAGCAGGGGACCTTCGGGCCTTGCGCTATCAGATGAGCCTAGGTCGGATTAGCTAGTTGGTGGGGTAATGGCTCACCAAGGCGACGATCCGTAACTGGTCTGAGAGGATGATCAGTCACACTGGAACTGAGACACGGTCCAGACTCCTACGGGAGGCAGCAGTGGGGAATATTGGACAATGGGCGAAAGCCTGATCCAGCCATGCCGCGTGTGTGAAGAAGGTCTTCGGATTGTAAAGCACTTTAAGTTGGGAGGAAGGGCAGTAAGCTAATACCTTGCTGTTTTGACGTTACCGACAGAATAAGCACCGGCTAACTCTGTGCCAGCAGCCGCGGTAATACAGAGGGTGCAAGCGTTAATCGGAATTACTGGGCGTAAAGCGCGCGTAGGTGGTTTGTTAAGTTGGATGTGAAAGCCCCGGGCTCAACCTGGGAACTGCATCCAAAACTGGCAAGCTAGAGTACGGTAGAGGGTGGTGGAATTTCCTGTGTAGCGGTGAAATGCGTAGATATAGGAAGGAACACCAGTGGCGAAGGCGACCACCTGGACTGATACTGACACTGAGGTGCGAAAGCGTGGGGAGCAAACAGGATTAGATACCCTGGTAGTCCACGCCGTAAACGATGTCAACTAGCCGTTGGAATCCTTGAGATTTTAGTGGCGCAGCTAACGCATTAAGTTGACCGCCTGGGGAGTACGGCCGCAAGGTTAAAACTCAAATGAATTGACGGGGGCCCGCACAAGCGGTGGAGCATGTGGTTTAATTCGAAGCAACGCGAAGAACCTTACCAGGCCTTGACATGCAGAGAACTTTCCAGAGATGGATTGGTGCCTTCGGGAACTCTGACACAGGTGCTGCATGGCTGTCGTCAGCTCGTGTCGTGAGATGTTGGGTTAAGTCCCGTAACGAGCGCAACCCTTGTCCTTAGTTACCAGCACGTTATGGTGGGCACTCTAAGGAGACTGCCGGTGACAAACCGGAGGAAGGTGGGGATGACGTCAAGTCATCATGGCCCTTACGGCCTGGGCTACACACGTGCTACAATGGTCGGTACAGAGGGTTGCCAAGCCGCGAGGTGGAGCTAATCTCACAAAACCGATCGTAGTCCGGATCGCAGTCTGCAACTCGACTGCGTGAAGTCGGAATCGCTAGTAATCGCGAATCAGAATGTCGCGGTGAATACGTTCCCGGGCCTTGTACACACCGCCCGTCACACCATGGGAGTGGGTTGCACCAGAAGTAGCTAGTCTAACCTTCGGGGGGACGGTTACCACGGTGTGATTCATGACTGGGGTGAAGTCGTAACAAGGTAGCCGTAGGGGAACCTGCGGCTGGATCACCTCCTTAATCGACGACATCAGCCTGCTGATGAGCTCCCACACGAATTGCTTGATTCATTGTAAAAGACGATGCTGTAACGCGACCCTGTTATAGGTCTGTAGCTCAGTTGGTTAGAGCGCACCCCTGATAAGGGTGAGGTCGGCAGTTCAAATCTGCCCAGACCTACCATTACATGGTTCAGCCGTAGAATACGGGGCCATAGCTCAGCTGGGAGAGCGCCTGCCTTGCACGCAGGAGGTCAGCGGTTCGATCCCGCTTGGCTCCACCACTTTCGCCGTACGCAGTTACTTGTCAGAACTTAGAAATGAACATTCAGCTCGAATGTTGATTTCTGACTTTTGTCAGATCGTTCTTTAAAAATTCGGATATGTGATAGATATAGACTGAACACCAGTTTCACTGCTGGTGGATCAGGCTAAGGTAAAATTTGTGAGTTCTGCTCGAAGGAGCAACGTACGAATTTTCGGCGAATGTCGTCTTCACAGTATAACCAGATTGCTTGGGGTTATATGGTCAAGTGAAGAAGCGCATACGGTGGATGCCTTGGCAGTCAGAGGCGATGAAAGACGTGGTAGCCTGCGATAAGCTTTGGGGAGTCGGCAAACAGACTGTGATCCAGAGATCTCTGAATGGGGGAACCCAGCCAGCACAAGCTGGTTATCTTGTACTGAATACATAGGTGCAAGAGGCGAACCAGGGGAACTGAAACATCTAAGTACCCTGAGGAAAAGAAATCAACCGAGATTCCCTTAGTAGTGGCGAGCGAACGGGGACCAGCCCTTAAGTTGATTTGAGATTAGTGGAACGCTCTGGAAAGTGCGGCCATAGTGGGTGATAGCCCCGTACACGAAAATCTCTTGTCAATGAAATCGAGTAGGACGGAGCACGAGAAACTTTGTCTGAATATGGGGGGACCATCCTCCAAGGCTAAATACTACTGACTGACCGATAGTGAACCAGTACCGTGAGGGAAAGGCGAAAAGAACCCCGGAGAGGGGAGTGAAATAGAACCTGAAACCGTATGCGTACAAGCAGTGGGAGCCTACTTTGTTAGGTGACTGCGTACCTTTTGTATAATGGGTCAGCGACTTATATTCAGTGGCGAGCTTAACCGAATAGGGGAGGCGTAGCGAAAGCGAGTCTTAATAGGGCGTTTAGTCGCTGGGTATAGACCCGAAACCGGGCGATCTATCCATGGGCAGGTTGAAGGTTAGGTAACACTGACTGGAGGACCGAACCGACTACCGTTGAAAAGTTAGCGGATGACCTGTGGATCGGAGTGAAAGGCTAATCAAGCTCGGAGATAGCTGGTTCTCCTCGAAAGCTATTTAGGTAGCGCCTCATGTATCACTGTAGGGGGTAGAGCACTGTTTCGGCTAGGGGGTCATCCCGACTTACCAAACCGATGCAAACTCCGAATACCTACAAGTGCCGAGCATGGGAGACACACGGCGGGTGCTAACGTCCGTCGTGAAAAGGGAAACAACCCAGACCGTCAGCTAAGGTCCCAAAGTCATGGTTAAGTGGGAAACGATGTGGGAAGGCTTAGACAGCTAGGAGGTTGGCTTAGAAGCAGCCACCCTTTAAAGAAAGCGTAATAGCTCACTAGTCGAGTCGGCCTGCGCGGAAGATGTAACGGGGCTCAAACCATGCACCGAAGCTACGGGTATCATCTTACGATGATGCGGTAGAGGAGCGTTCTGTAAGCCTGTGAAGGTGAGTTGAGAAGCTTGCTGGAGGTATCAGAAGTGCGAATGCTGACATGAGTAACGACAATGCGAGTGAAAAACTCGCACGCCGAAAGACCAAGGTTTCCTGCGCAACGTTAATCGACGCAGGGTTAGTCGGTCCCTAAGGCGAGGCTGAAAAGCGTAGTCGATGGAAAACAGGTTAATATTCCTGTACTTCCAGTTATTGCGATGGAGGGACGGAGAAGGTTAGGCCAGCCTGGCGTTGGTTGTCCAGGTTTAAGGTGGTAGGCTGAAATCTTAGGCAAATCCGGGATTTCAAGGCCGAGAGCTGATGACGAGTTGCCTTCAGGCGACGAAGTGGTTGATACCATGCTTCCAAGAAAAGCTCCTAAGCTTCAGATAACTGGGAACCGTACCCCAAACCGACACAGGTGGTTAGGTAGAGAATACCAAGGCGCTTGAGAGAACTCGGGTGAAGGAACTAGGCAAAATGGCACCGTAACTTCGGGAGAAGGTGCGCCGGCGAGGGTGAAGGACTTGCTCCGTAAGCCCATGCCGGTCGAAGATACCAGGCCGCTGCGACTGTTTATTAAAAACACAGCACTCTGCAAACACGAAAGTGGACGTATAGGGTGTGACGCCTGCCCGGTGCCGGAAGGTTAATTGATGGGGTTAGCGCAAGCGAAGCTCTTGATCGAAGCCCCGGTAAACGGCGGCCGTAACTATAACGGTCCTAAGGTAGCGAAATTCCTTGTCGGGTAAGTTCCGACCTGCACGAATGGCGTAACGATGGCGGCGCTGTCTCCACCCGAGACTCAGTGAAATTGAAATCGCTGTGAAGATGCAGTGTATCCGCGGCTAGACGGAAAGACCCCGTGAACCTTTACTATAGCTTTGCACTGGACTTTGAATTTGCTTGTGTAGGATAGGTGGGAGGCTTTGAAGTGGGGACGCCAGTTCTCATGGAGCCATCCTTGAAATACCACCCTGGCAACTTTGAGGTTCTAACTCAGGTCCGTTATCCGGATCGAGGACAGTGTATGGTGGGTAGTTTGACTGGGGCGGTCTCCTCCCAAAGAGTAACGGAGGAGTACGAAGGTGCGCTCAGACCGGTCGGAAATCGGTCGTAGAGTATAAAGGCAAAAGCGCGCTTGACTGCGAGACAAACACGTCGAGCAGGTACGAAAGTAGGTCTTAGTGATCCGGTGGTTCTGTATGGAAGGGCCATCGCTCAACGGATAAAAGGTACTCCGGGGATAACAGGCTGATACCGCCCAAGAGTTCATATCGACGGCGGTGTTTGGCACCTCGATGTCGGCTCATCACATCCTGGGGCTGAAGCCGGTCCCAAGGGTATGGCTGTTCGCCATTTAAAGTGGTACGCGAGCTGGGTTTAGAACGTCGTGAGACAGTTCGGTCCCTATCTGCCGTGGACGTTTGAGATTTGAGAGGGGCTGCTCCTAGTACGAGAGGACCGGAGTGGACGAACCTCTGGTGTTCCGGTTGTCACGCCAGTGGCATTGCCGGGTAGCTATGTTCGGAAGAGATAACCGCTGAAAGCATCTAAGCGGGAAACTTGCCTCAAGATGAGATCTCACTGGGATCTTGAATCCCCTAAAGGGCCGTCGAAGACTACGACGTTGATAGGTTGGGTGTGTAAGCGCTGTGAGGCGTTGAGCTAACCAATACTAATTGCCCGTGAGGCTTGACCATATAACACCCAAGCAATTTGCTGACGCAGATTGCGGTGGTGAAGACGAAAAACCCGAAAATTCGTAAGACCACAAATATCGCATATCCGAATTCGCTGGGCTGTCCATCTGGACATTCTGGCAACAGAATTTCTTGACGACCATAGAGCATTGGAACCACCTGATCCCATCCCGAACTCAGTAGTGAAACGATGCATCGCCGATGGTAGTGTGGGGTTTCCCCATGTGAGAGTAGGTCATCGTCAAGATTCATTTCGCAAAACCCCTATCTGCGCATGCAGGTAGGGGTTTTGTCTTTGGTGGGCAAAAAACTGGAACTGCTCGAATCACTGCGGGAGCGGAGATGGCACCGGCTTCGCCGGTGTTCGCGGGTAAACCCGCTCCTACAAGGGAAGGGTGCAACGCCAGGCAGGGGCGCCCCCCGCACACCCTTCAGGACAACGTCGCCTCCCATAATTCGAGTCAGAACACTAGAATAGCCCCCACGCACCTATACAGAAGCGCTCTATGTCCAATTCTGTCGAACCTGAAACCCTGGCCCAGCTGCCGTTGGACGAGCTTGTCGCCTGCCATGAATGCGACCTGCTGCTGCGCAAGCCCGTGCTGCAGCATGATGAGAAAGCCCAATGCCCGCGCTGCGGCTACGAGCTCTATGCCCACCGGCATAATGTGGTCAATCGCAGCCTGGCCTTGGTGCTGACGGCCCTTTTGCTATTCGTGCCGGCCAATTTCCTGCCGATCATGCAGTTGCACCTGCTTGGCCAGACTTCGGACGATACGGTCTGGAGTGGCGTGCTAGGCCTGTACAACTCGGGAATGCGCGGTGTTGCCGTAGTGGTACTGCTCTGTAGCATGGTCATTCCGCTGGCGAAGCTGCTCTGTCAGCTGGCCGTGCTGTTGAGCATCCGCTTGAACTTCGGGCGGGACTACGGCCTGGTCTTCTACCGCATCTATCACCACCTGCGTGACTGGGGCATGCTCGAGGTCTATTTCATGGGGGTGCTGGTGGCCATCGTCAAACTGGTGGACCTGGCCGAACTGACCGTGGGCCTTGGGCTGTTCTGTTTCATCAGTCTGTTATTGATCCAGGTGTGGCTCGAAGTGGTGATGTCGCCCCACCAGATCTGGAGTGCGCTATCGGGGGAGGACCTGCATGCGGGCGATTGACGCAGGCATTGTTGTCTGCAATGAGTGTCACGAGCTGAACAGGCAAGAGCCAGACAGCACTTCGCAAACCTGTACACGTTGCGGCGCTATCGTGCATGCACGCCGGCCGAACAGTATCGTGCGCACCTGGGCGTTGCTGATTGCGGCGTCGATCCTCTACATCCCGGCCAACATACTGCCGATCATGACCGTGAGTACCCTCGGTCAGGGTAGCCCGGACACCATCATGTCCGGTGTCATCACCCTGCTCAAGCACGGCATGGTGCCCATTGCGGCTGTGGTGTTCATTGCCAGTATCCTGGTCCCCACGTTCAAGCTGGTGGGTATCGGCTTGCTGTTGTACTCCGTTCAGCGGCGGCAGCCGCTTTCGGCCCGGCAGCGGATATTGATGTACCGCTTCATCGAATTCATCGGGCGCTGGTCCATGCTGGATATCTTCGTCATTGCCATCCTGGTGGCAGTGGTGAATTTTGGCCGAATAGCCAGTGTCGAAGCCAACCTGGGCGCTGTCGCCTTCGCAACTGTGGTGATCCTGACAATGCTTGCCGCTTTAACTTTCGATCCCCGACTGATTTGGGATAACACGGAGTCGGATGACGACCATGAGTGACCTGCCAACGGCTAAAACCCGCCCAGCCTCGAACTGGTCGGCCATCTGGATCCTGCCTTTGATTGCGCTGATGATCGGTGGCTGGCTCGCGTGGCAGGCCTACCGCGACGCTGGCGTGGAAATTGAAGTCCGCTTCGAGTCGGGAGAGGGTATCGTCGCCAACAAGACCGAGGTCATCTACAAAGGCATGCCGGTCGGCAAGGTGAAAAGCCTGGTGCTCGACGCCAAGGGCGACACGCAGGGGGTGATCGCTACCATCGAGATGAACAAGGCTGCCGAGCCCCATCTAACCAAAGGCACGCGTTTCTGGCTGGTGAAGCCGAGTGTCAGCCTGGCCGGTATATCTGGCCTTGAAACACTGGTGTCGGGTAACTACATCGCCGTTAGCCCGGGAGAGGGGGAACGTACCAAACGCTTTGTGGCATTGAAGGTGGCGCCACCGCTCTCGGATTCTGAACCAGGCCTGCACCTGACCCTCAAGGCCGACAGGCTGGGCTCGCTCAACCGTGACAGCCCGGTATTCTACAAGCAGATTCAGGTTGGCCGGGTGAAAAGCTACCGCCTGTCCGAGGACCAGAGCACCGTAGAGGTGAAAGTCTTCATCGAGCCGGCCTACGCCAGCCTAGTGCGCAAGCACACGCGTTTCTGGAACGCCAGCGGTGTCAGCATCGATGCTTCGCTTTCGGGTGTGAAGGTGCGCAGTGAGTCGTTGTCGAGCATTGTGGCGGGTGGTATCGCCTTCGCCACGCCGGAGTACCGCAAGGACAGCCCTCCCACCGATCCGAGCCTGCCGTTCCGTCTGTACGAGGACTTCGATGCCGCCCAGGCGGGTATCCGGGTAAAAGTGAAGCTGAGCGATTATGAAGGCCTGCAGGCGGGTCGCACGCCGGTCATGTACAAGGGCATCCAGGTGGGCTCGCTGAAAGCCCTGAAGATGGAAGACAACCTGGCCAGCGCTTCGGCCGAGCTGACACTCGACCCACTGACCGAGGACTACCTGGTAGACGGGACACAGTTCTGGGTAGTCAAACCGTCGATTTCCCTGGCGGGAATCACTGGCCTGGAAGCCTTGGTCAAAGGTAACTACATCGCCATTCGTCCTGGTGAGAAGGGCGCACGGCCAGAGCGTGAGTTCGAGGCGCGTGCCAAGGCGCCGCCGCTCGACCTCAAAGCGCCGGGCCTGCACATGGTGTTGTTCGCCGACACCTTGGGTTCGCTGGAAATCGGCAGCCCGGTGACGTACCGCCAGGTGAAGGTGGGTAGCGTGCAGAGCTATCAGTTCGCCCGTAACAGCAACCGCATCCTGATCGGTGTGCATATCGAGAAGGAGTACGAGAAGCTGGTCAATGGTTCGTCGCGCTTCTGGAACGTCAGTGGGATCACCCTGACCGGCGGCCTGTCGGGCATCAAGATCAAGAGTGAGTCGCTGCAAACACTGATGGCCGGCGGTATTGCGTTCGATACACCACGGCCCGATGTACCGCTGAAACGGCACATTCCACGCTTCCGCCTGCATGACAGCCAGGAAGCGGTGAACCGTGCGGGTACGTTGATCACCATCCGTGTAGAGCGTGCCGATGGCCTGAAACCGGGCACGGCCATCCGCTTCCGCGGCCTGGATGTGGGCAGCATCGAGAGCGTCGACCTCACCGATGACCTGCAGGCGGTGCTGCTACGGGCGCGCATTACCGAATCGGCGGATCGCATTGCCCGTGCCGGCACGCAGTTCTGGGTGGTCAAGCCGGCCCTGGGCCTGGTGCGCACTGAAAACCTGGACACCTTGATAGGTGGGCAGTACCTGGAAGTGCAGCCAGCAGCCAAGAACCGTGGGCCACAGCGCGATTTCATCGCCCTGGCCGAGGCACCGGAGGTAGCAGGGCCAGAGGTCGGCCTGCCATTGACGCTCAGTGCACCGCGTCGCGGCTCGATCAAGCCGGGTGTGCCGGTTACCTATCGTGAGGTTACGGTGGGCAAGGTGACAGGCTTCGAGCTGGGCCAGAGCGCTGACCGCGTGCTGATTCATATCCTCATCGAGCCGCGCTATGCCGCCTTGGTGCGCAGCGGTAGCCGCTTCTGGAACAGCAGTGGTTTCGGTTTCGACTGGAGTCTGTTCAAGGGCGCTACAGTGCGTACCGAGTCGCTGGAAACCCTGATCGATGGCGGTATCGCCTTCGCAACGCCAGATGGCGAGCAGATGGGTAACCCGGCACGGCCGCAGCAGACCTTTGCCTTGTTCGAAAAGGCCGAGGATGAATGGCTGCAGTGGGCACCGAAGATTCAGATCGCCAAGTGATGTAAAAGTAGGGCCGCCAAACGCGGCCCTGCTTTTTTGTGGGAGCGGCCTTGCGTCGCGAAAGGGGCGCGTAGCGGCCCCTCGGTTTCAGCGCAGAAGCTGAGATTGCCGGGGCTGCTTCGCAGCCCTTTCGCGACACACAGAGATCGAGACCCACATGGAACTGGGCCCGCAAGCATAAATCGCAGGCAACAAAAAACCGACCCTAGGGTCGGTTTTTCGACTAGCGCGTCGCTTAGGCAGCTGCAGCTTCTTTCAGCGCCTTGATGTGGCCATTCAGACGGCCTTTGTGACGAGCAGCCTTGTTCTTGTGGATGATACCCTTGTCGGCCATACGGTCGATTACAGGTACAGCCAGAACGTAAGCGGCTTGCGCTTTTTCGGCGTCTTTTGCGTCGATGGCTTTAACTACATTCTTGATGTAGGTGCGGACCATGGAACGCAGGCTGGCGTTGTGGCTGCGACGCTTCTCAGCCTGTTTTGCACGTTTCTTGGCGGAAGGTGTGTTGGCCACCGTCGAGCTCCTCGAAAGACTTTAGGTAAATAGCAAACAAAATAGGCCGCGAATCATGCCGATCAGTCGAGCGGATGTCAAGGCCACCTGCAAGGTTCCGCCGAGCGGTGCGCCAACAAGCGGGAAAGATTCCTTTCTGCTGCGCGACCTGTACACTCGGGAATTTTTGGCTCCCCTGCGAAGGCGCGGGAGTATCGCACATTCGGACGCTCTCTGGCAGCGTCCTCTGTCATTGGCGTGAATCTTTTCGATGAACCTGCTCAAATCCCTGGCTGCAGTAAGCTCGATCACCATGATTTCGCGGGTGCTGGGCTTTGTTCGCGACACCATCCTGGCCCGCATCTTTGGTGCTGGTGTCGCTACCGATGCCTTCTTCATCGCGTTCAAACTGCCCAACCTGTTGCGGCGCATCTTCGCCGAAGGCGCATTCTCCCAGGCCTTCGTGCCGATTCTGGCCGAGTACAAGACCCAGCAAGGCGAGGAGGCGACGCGCACCTTCATTGCCTATGTCAGCGGCCTTCTGACCCTGGTGCTGGCCCTGGTGACCGCCATCGGCATCCTCGCTGCACCGTGGGTGGTGTGGGCGACGGCCCCGGGTTTTGTCGACAGCACCGAAAAATACGAGCTGACCACCGACCTGTTGCGGGTGACGTTTCCTTATATATTCCTGATCTCGCTGTCTTCCCTGGCCGGAGCGATCCTCAATACCTGGAACCGCTTTTCGGTGCCGGCCTTCACGCCCACCTTGCTGAACGTGGCGATGATCGCCTTCGCCGTGTTGCTGACGCCGTACTTCAACCCGCCAATCATGGCGTTGGCCTGGGGCGTGCTGGCGGGTGGCCTGGCGCAGTTGCTGTACCAGCTGCCAGCGCTGAAGAAGATCGGCATGCTCGTGCTGCCGCGCCTGAACCTCAAGGACGCGGGTGTGTGGCGGGTACTGAAACAGATGCTGCCGGCGATCCTGGGGGTGTCGGTGAGCCAGATCTCGCTGATCATCAACACCATCTTCGCCTCCTTCCTGGTGGCCGGCTCGGTATCGTGGATGTACTACGCCGACCGCCTCATGGAGCTGCCTTCCGGTGTGCTGGGCGTTGCCCTGGGCACCATCCTGCTGCCGACCCTGGCCAAGACCTACGCCAACAAGGACCGCGAGGAGTACTCACGGATTCTCGACTGGGGCCTGCGCCTGTGCTTCCTGCTGGTACTGCCCTGCACCCTGGCGTTGGCCATTCTTGCCGAACCGCTGACCGTTGCTTTGTTTCAATATGGCAAGTTCAGCGCGTTTGATGCGGCGATGACCCAGCGAGCGTTGATCGCCTATTCCGTGGGCTTGCTGGCGATCATTCTGATCAAGGTACTGGCACCTGGCTTCTATGCGCAGCAGAATATTCGCACGCCGGTGAAGATCGCAGTCTTCACCCTGGTCTGCACCCAGCTGTTCAACCTTGTCCTGGTCGGCCCGCTTGCACATGCCGGCCTGGCATTGGCGATCAGCCTCGGTGCCTGCCTGAATGCCGGTTTGCTGTTCTGGAAGCTGCGCAGTCAGCAGCTGTTCGAGCCTCAGCCTGGCTGGGCAGTGTTCCTGCTCAAGCTTGTGTTGGCGGTGGCGCTGATGTCGGCAGTACTGCTGGCGGGCATGCACTATATGCCGGCCTGGGAACAGGGCATCATGCTTGAGCGCTTCCTGCGGCTTGGGGCGCTGATCCTGGCGGGCGTCGTGACGTATTTTGGCTGCCTGTACCTGTGTGGCTTCAGGCCCCGGCATTTCGCTCGCAAGGCCTTGCACTGAGGCTTTTGGCGGGTCAGGCGTCGGTTTTTCGCATTCCACGCCGCCCTTGGGCGCTGCTGCCTGTCACCAGCGCCCGGGTGTGGTTATAATCGGCCACTTTATGAGCAAGAAGCGCGTTATGCAGCTGGTTCGAGGTCTTCACAACCTGCGCCCCGAGCACCGGGGCTGTGTCGCCACCATTGGCAACTTCGACGGGGTTCACCGCGGCCACCAGGCAATCCTGGCGCGCCTGCGCGAGCGCGGTCAGGCCTTGGGCCTGCCGACCTGCGTGGTGATCTTCGAACCGCAACCACGCGAGTACTTCGCACCCGATACCGCGCCGGCACGTCTGGCCCGGCTGCGCGACAAGATCGAGCTGCTGGCGACCGAAGGCATCGACCGGGTGCTGTGCCTGGCGTTCAACCAGCGTCTGAGCAAGCTCAGTGCCGATGCCTTCGTCAAGGCCATCCTGGTCGACGGCCTGGGCGTGCGTCATCTCGAAGTGGGCGATGACTTCCGCTTCGGCTGCGACCGCGCTGGCGACTTCGCTTTCCTGGTCGAGGCCGGCAACGCGTACGGCTTTACCGTCGAGGCCGCCAACACGGTCATCCAGGATGGCCTGCGGGTCAGCAGCACCGAAGTGCGCAAGGCCTTGTCCGAGGGCGACTTCGAACTGGCCGAACACCTGCTGGGCCGCCCGTACCGCATTACAGGCCGCGTGCTGCACGGCCAGAAGCTGGCCCGCCAGCTCGGCACACCAACCGCCAACATCCAGCTCAAGCGCCGCCGCGTGCCGCTGTCCGGGGTATACCTGGCCAGCATCGTGATCGACGGCAAAGCTTGGCCGGGTGTCGGCAATATCGGCGTGCGCCCCACCGTTGCCGGTGATGGGCGCCCGCACCTGGAGATTCATCTTCTGGACTTTGCCGGCGATCTTTACGGCCGGCGCCTGACGGTGGAGTTCCACCACAAGCTGCGTGAAGAGCAGCGATTCGCCTCCCTGGAGGCGCTGAAGTCGGCGATCGATGCGGATATCGCCGCCGCACGTGCACATTGGCACGCTCAACCGCTAACGAAGAGCCTGAAATGACCGACTACAAAGCCACGCTTAACCTTCCGGACACCGCCTTCCCCATGAAGGCCGGCCTGCCTCAGCGCGAACCGCAGATCCTGCAGCGCTGGGACAGCATTGGCCTGTACCAGAAGCTGCGCGAAATTGGCAAGGATCGTCCCAAGTTCGTCCTGCACGACGGCCCGCCCTATGCCAACGGCAAGATTCACATCGGTCATGCGCTGAACAAGATCCTCAAGGACATGATCGTCCGTTCCAAGACCCTGGCCGGCTTCGATGCGCCGTACGTGCCAGGTTGGGACTGCCACGGCCTGCCGATCGAGCACAAGGTCGAGGTTACCCACGGCAAGCACCTTTCCGCCGACCGTACCCGCGAGCTGTGCCGCGAGTACGCTGCCGAGCAGATCGAAGGGCAGAAGACCGAGTTCATCCGCCTGGGCGTGCTGGGTGACTGGGACAACCCATACAAGACCATGAACTTCGCCAACGAGGCCGGTGAAATCCGCGCCCTGGCCGAGATGGTCAAGCAAGGCTTCGTGTTCAAGGGCCTGAAGCCGGTGAACTGGTGCTTTGATTGCGGTTCGGCGCTGGCTGAAGCGGAAGTCGAGTACGCCGACAAGAAGTCGCAGACCATCGACGTGGCCTTCCCGGTTGCCGATGAAGCCAAGCTGGCCGCCGCCTTCGGCCTGGCCTCGCTGGCCAAGCCGGCCGCCATCGTGATCTGGACCACCACCCCGTGGACCATCCCGGCCAACCAGGCCCTGAATATCCACCCGGAATTCAAGTACGCCCTGGTCGACACCGGCGAACGCCTGCTGGTGCTGGCTGAAGAGCTGGTCGAGTCGTGCCTGAAGCGCTACAACCTGGAAGGTTCGGTCGTTGCCACCGCCCAAGGTTCGGCGCTGGAGCTGATCAACTTCCGCCATCCGTTCTACAATCGCCTGTCGCCAATCTACCTGGCCGACTACGTCGAGCTGGGCGCCGGTACCGGCGTGGTGCATTCCTCGCCAGCCTACGGTGAAGACGACTTCGTCACCTGCAAGCGCTACGGCATGGTCAACGACGACATCCTTACCCCGGTGCAGAGCAACGGCGTGTATGTCGACTCGCTGCCATTCTTCGGCGGCCAGTTCATCTGGAAGGCCAACCCGGCCATCGTCGAGAAGCTGAGCGAAGTCGGTGCGCTGATGCACACCGAAACCATCAGCCACAGCTACATGCACTGCTGGCGCCACAAGACCCCGCTGATCTACCGCGCCACCGCGCAGTGGTTCGTGGGCATGGACAAGCAGCCGAGCACCGGCGAGCCGCTGCGTGAGCGTGCGCTGAAAGCCATCGAAGACACCAAGTTCGTCCCGGCCTGGGGCCAGGCGCGCCTGCACGCGATGATCGCCAACCGCCCGGACTGGTGCATCTCGCGTCAGCGCAACTGGGGTGTGCCGATCCCGTTCTTCCTGCACAAGCAGACCGGCGAGCTGCATCCGCGCACTGTCGAACTGATGGAAGAAGTGGCCAAGCGTGTCGAGCAGCAAGGCATCGAGGCCTGGTTCAAGCTGGACGCCGCTGAACTGCTGGGCGCTGAAGCCGACCAGTACGACAAGATCGCCGACACCCTCGACGTGTGGTTCGACTCGGGCACCACTCACTGGCACGTACTGCGTGGCTCGCACGACATCGGCCACGCCACCGGCCCGCGCGCTGACCTGTACCTGGAAGGTTCCGACCAGCACCGCGGCTGGTTCCACTCGTCCTTGCTGACCGGTTGCGCCATCGATAACCATGCGCCATACCGCGAGCTGTTGACCCACGGTTTCACCGTGGACGAGAACGGCCGCAAGATGTCCAAGTCGCTGGGCAACACCATCGAGCCGGAGAAGGTCAACAACACCCTGGGTGCCGATATCCTGCGCCTGTGGGTTTCGGCCACCGACTATTCCGGTGAAATGGCCGTTTCCGAGCAGATCCTGCAGCGCAGTGCCGACGCCTATCGGCGTATCCGCAATACCGCCCGCTTCCTGCTGTCCAACCTGTCCGGCTTCGACCCGGCCCGCGACCTGCTGGCCCCGGAAGACATGCTGGCGCTGGACCGCTGGGCCGTGGACCGTACCCTGCTGCTGCAACGCGAACTGGAAGAGCACTACAGCGAGTACCGTTTCTGGAACGTCTACTCCAAGGTGCACAACTTCTGCGTACAGGAGCTGGGCGGCTTCTACCTCGACATCATCAAGGACCGCCAGTACACCACCGGCGCCAACAGTGTCGCCCGCCGTTCCTGCCAGACTGCGCTGTACCACATCAGCGAGGCGCTGGTGCGCTGGATCGCGCCGATCCTGGCATTCACCGCCGACGAAATCTGGCAGTACCTGCCGGGCGAGCGCAACGAGTCGGTAATGCTCAACGGCTGGTACCAAGGCCTGAGCGAGCTGCCGGAAGGCACCGAGTTGGACCGCGCCTACTGGGACCGCGTGATGGCAGTGAAGGCATCGGTCAACAAGGAGCTGGAAAACCAGCGCACTGCCAAGGTCATCGGCGGCAACCTGCAAGCCGAAGTGACCCTGTACGCCGACGAAGGCCTGAGTGCCGACCTGGGCAAGCTGGGCGACGAGTTGCGCTTCGTGCTGATCACCTCGGCCGCCAGCGTGGTGCCGTTCGCACAGGCGCCGGCCGAAGCGGTAGCCACCGAAGTCGAAGGCCTCAAGCTGCAAGTGGTCAAGTCCGGCCACACCAAGTGCGGCCGTTGCTGGCACTTCCGCGCCGACGTCGGCAGCCATCCGGAGCACCCGGAAATCTGCGGCCGTTGCGTCGACAACCTGACCGGCTCGGGTGAGGTGCGCCACTATGCCTAACCCTGCAGCGGGGCGCTTCGGGCGCCTTGCATGGCTGTGGCTGAGCTTGCTGGTCCTGGTCATCGACCAGGCCACCAAGCTGTACTTCAACAACGCCCTGACCATGTACCAGCAGATCGTGGTCATTCCTGACTACTTCAGCTGGACCCTGGCCTACAACACCGGTGCCGCGTTCAGCTTCCTGGCTGACGGAGCGGGTTGGCAGCGCTGGTTGTTCGCCCTGATCGCCGTGGTGGTCAGCGCGGTACTGGTCGTCTGGCTCAAGCGCCTGGGGCGCAACGAGACCTGGCTGGCCGTGGCGCTGGCGCTGGTGCTGGGTGGGGCGATTGGCAACCTGTACGACCGCATCGTGCTGGGCCACGTAGTCGACTTCATCCTGGTGCACTGGCAGAACCGCCATTACTTCCCGGCCTTCAACGTGGCCGACAGCGCCATCACCGTTGGTGCGGTGATGCTGGCGCTGGATATGTTCAAGAGCAAGAAGTCCGAGGATCCGGTCCATGACTGACACCCGTATCGGCCAGAACACCGAAGTCACCCTGCACTTCGCGCTGCACCTGGAAAACGGCGACACCGTCGACAGCACGTTCGATAAGGCCCCGGCTACTTTCAAAGTGGGTGATGGCAACCTGCTGCCGGGTTTTGAAAACGCCCTGTTCGGCTTCAAGGCCGGTGACAAGCGCACCGTGGCAGTGGCCCCGGAGAACGCCTTCGGCCAGCCTAACCCGCAGAACGTGCAGGTCATGCCGAGGTCCAACTTCGAAGGCATGGAGTTGTCCGAAGGGCTGCTGATCATCTTCAACGACGCCGCCAACACCGAGCTGCCGGGTGTGGTCAAAGCGTTCGATGACGACCAGGTCACCATCGACTTCAATCACCCACTGGCTGGCAAGACCCTGACCTTCGAGGTGGAGATCCTCGAGGTGAAGGCCCTGTAAGCCTGGAGCCGAGCATGCAAATCAAACTCGCCAACCCTCGCGGCTTCTGCGCCGGGGTCGACCGGGCGATCGAGATCGTCAACCGCGCGCTGGAAGTCTTCGGCCCGCCGATCTATGTGCGCCACGAAGTGGTGCACAACAAGTTCGTGGTGGAAGACTTGCGTAACCGCGGCGCCATCTTTGTCGAAGAGCTGGACCAGGTGCCGGACGATGTCATCGTCATCTTCAGTGCCCACGGTGTTTCCCAGGCCGTGCGCCAGGAAGCTGCTGGCCGTGGCCTGAAAGTGTTCGATGCCACTTGCCCGCTGGTGACCAAGGTTCACATCGAAGTGGCCAAGTACAGCCGCGATGGCCGTGAGTGCATTCTCATCGGCCACGAAGGGCACCCGGAAGTCGAAGGCACCATGGGCCAGTACGATGCCAGCAACGGCGGCGCCATCTACCTTGTCGAAGACGAGGAAGATGTGGCCAACCTGCAGGTGCGCGACCCGGACCACCTGGCTTTCGTCACCCAGACAACACTGTCGATGGACGACACCAGCCGCGTCATCGATGCGCTGCGTGCGCGCTTCCCGAACATCGGCGGCCCGCGCAAGGACGACATCTGCTACGCCACCCAGAACCGCCAGGATGCCGTCAAGCAACTGGCCGGCGAGAGCGACGTGGTGCTGGTGGTCGGCAGCCCGAACAGTTCCAACTCCAACCGTTTGCGTGAGCTGGCTGAGCGCATGGGCACCCCGGCCTACCTGATCGACGGTGCCGAGGACATGCAACGCGGCTGGTTTGACCAGGCCGCGCGCATCGGCATCACCGCCGGTGCTTCTGCGCCCGAAGTGCTGGTGCGTGGCGTGATAAAACAGCTCAAGGCCTGGGGCGCCACTGGCGCTGAAGAGCTGGACGGGCGCGAAGAGAACATCACCTTTTCAATGCCCAAAGAGCTGCGGGTTCGCTCGCTGATCTGACGGGCAGCACCGCCGCCAATGCAGGGGCTGCTTTGCAGCCCTTGCGCGACACAAGACCGCTCCTGCAATGACCGCGCTAGCAGCGGTCATTGCTCAGGTCCTCCGTAAGCAACCTGACTCTGCCGCTTGATGCCAGCACCACCTGATATCGGCTGCGAGCAGCGGCGCGTTCGCACATTTCCAGTTTTGCGCCCAACCAGCTGTTGCCCGACGTCATGGGCACGCCCAGCGCACTGAATTTGAACTGCTCACCGCGATTGCTGGTTATTTTCAGCGGCTTTGAAAGGCGCTGTTCGCGCAGCACCTGCCGGTTATGCTCCAGCACTACCCGCCACCCATTCCCCCAATTACCGTCCAGCGCCAGCACCAGCACCGGCTGACCCTGCAACAGCGCATGGCTGCGTGCACTGCGCAGCGCCTGCGCCAGATCACGGGCAGCCGCCGCCCGGTGCAGGTCATCGCTCATTCGGGCGTAGGCCGGCATGCCCAGTTGGGTCAGCAAGACCGCCACGGCCAAGGCCGACAACATTTGTATCAGTGTTACGCCGCGTTGCTTCACCGTGCATTCCTCCCTGGACGTGCTTGGCTATAGCTTCCTGGCGGTTGGAAAAGAGGTCCAGTCGCCCAAGTTGAAAGCAATGACGGGAAAAGTCGCAGGAGGCGCAGGGATGCATGCAAGGCAAGGGGGCATGACGCTTCTGGAAGTGCTGTTGGCGGTTGTGGTCGTGGCCGCAGGCCTGTTCGCAACGGCTGCTATGCAGTTGCAGGCATTGCAGGCTGCGGACAGCGCGCGCCGGGATGGACAGGCGGCGATGGCGCTGCACAGCGAACATGAGCGCAGGCGGCGATGAGGCGCTGCCATACAGGGTTTGGGTTGCTTGAGATGGTGGTGGCGCTGGCGATCGGATTGATGCTGCTGGCGGCGGCCAGTCAGCTTTTTGTCTCTGCGCACCAGACTTGGCGCCTGCAAAGTACGGCAGTGCGCATGCAGGATTCTGCGCGGCTTGCGTTGCTGCGCATGGCGCAGGATATCCGCATGGCCGGGATGTTCGGTTGCCTGCGCCTGGGCCCAGACGACTTTCTGATCCCAGGCGCGGAGCAGGCCTTTGCCCGGCCCTTGGCGAACGGCCCGTCAAGTTTGAGCCTGGTTGTCGCTGAGTTACCAGGATATGCCGGCGACCCCGACTGGACCTTGCTGACAAACTGTATCGACACGGTGGAGGTACACAAGGAGCGCGCGCAAGGGACTGACAAGCTTATGGCTTTGCCTTTCAGCCGGCATCGCTATGTTCACGTTGGAAGTACGCTTTACTTCGAGCGGCGCGGCCGCAATCAGCCCTTGGTCGATTACGTGCGCGAACTGCGTGTGGTTCAGGTGGCTGGAGAGCGGATCGATCTTCAGCTGACATTGTATGAGCCGACCTTGCAGCTTGAGCAGCACCATGCGCTGAGCGTGGCATTGCGCAACCCGGTTCCGGATTCATGAACCGACAGCGGGGTGTTGTCCTGTTGTTGGCGTTGGTGCTCAGCGTCCTGCTGGGCCTGCTTGCCACATCTGCCCTGCGCGACGCGCTGGTGGAAACGCGAATGACCGGCAACCTGAGCGATGGCCTGATGGCGCTGGAAGAGGCTGAGGCCACTTTGCTGGCCGGGGTACGCGAACTTGAACGGGCGCCCCCTGACGTTTGTAACGCGTGCCTGCCACCGCCCAGGCCGCACGATCTGGTTGGGCAGTGGCAAGGTACCCAGACCGGCTTTTTCCAGCTGCAGAACCTGGGTGTCAGCGAACGTGCCGCGCACATGCCCGAAGGGCAGCCGGTTAGCCTGTTCCGGATTACCGCCGTCAGCAAGCAAAGCCGCTCACGGCATGTGCTGGAAGCGGTCTACGCCGTGGCCGGCAATCAAACCCAACGCATCACCTGGCGGCAAAGATTGCGAGGAGACTGACATGCAGCAAGGCTTGAGCCTGATCGAGTTGTTGATTGTGCTGGCCGTGACCGGCATTCTGGCAGCCATTGCCTACCCCAGTTACAGCGACCAGCTTCGGCGAGCCGCGCGCAGCGAAGTGGTTGGCCTGCTGCATGATGCTGCCCTGCGCCTGGAGCGCCACCGCGTGCGCACTGGCCAATACGCCGAGGGCGACCTGGTCTTGCCCGAAGGTACCCGCTACTACAGCCTTCAGGCCCAGCGCGACAGTGACACCTTCACGCTGCGCGCCCGGCGGCTACCGCATGGGCTGATGGCACAGGATGGCTGTGGCGATTTCCAGCTCGACCAGGCTGGCGTGCAGCACAATCCGGGCGCCGTTGAGCACAGCACGCACTGTTGGGGAAGTTGAAGGTTCAATGATGCCCGGTGCATCGCGGTTTTACTTCAGGTGTTGGATCGACAGATGAGCAAGCAAGTAGTGGTGGTTGGCGGCGGGGTGATCGGCCTGCTGACGGCATTCAACCTGGCAGCCAAGGTCGGCCAGGTGGTGGTGTGCGATCAGGGCGAGGTTGGCCGAGAGTCGTCCTGGGCTGGCGGAGGCATTGTCTCGCCGTTGTACCCGTGGCGCTACAGCCCCGCCGTGACCGCTCTGGCGCATTGGTCGCAGGACTTTTATCCCCAGCTGGGCGAGCGTCTGTTCGCCAGCACCGGCGTCGACCCGGAAGTTCACACCACCGGGCTGTACTGGCTCGACCTGGACGACGAGGCCGAAGCGTTGGCCTGGGCCGCGCGCGAGCAGCGGCCGCTCAGTGCCGTGGATATTTCGGCGGCCTACGATGCGGTGCCGGTGCTGGGCCCGGGCTTCAAGCACGCCATCTACATGGCTGGCGTGGCCAATGTGCGCAACCCACGCTTGGTCAAGTCGCTGAAAGCAGCGTTGCTGGCGCTGCCGAACGTGAGCTTGCGCGAACACTGCCAGATCACCGGCTTCGTGCAGGAAAAGGGGCGCGTGACCGGTGTACAGACGGCAGATGGGGTACTGGCGGCGGATGAGGTTGTGCTCAGCGCAGGCGCCTGGAGTGGTGACCTGTTGCGTACCCTTGGCCTTGAACTGCCGGTGGAGCCCGTGAAGGGCCAGATGATCCTGTTCAAGTGCGCTGAAGACTTCTTGCCGAGCATGGTGCTGGCCAAGGGGCGCTATGCAATCCCGCGACGTGACGGGCACATTCTGGTAGGGAGCACGCTGGAACACGCCGGGTATGACAAGACCCCGACCGGGGATGCGCTGGAAAGCCTGAAAGCATCGGCGGTGGAGTTGTTGCCAGAGCTTGAAGGCGCGACAGTGGTGGCGCACTGGGCGGGACTGCGGCCGGGGTCGCCAGAAGGCATTCCTTACATTGGGCCTGTGCCAGGGCATGAAGGGTTGTGGCTGAACTGCGGGCATTATCGCAATGGGCTGGTGCTAGCGCCGGCTTCGTGCCAGCTGTTTACCGATTTGCTGACAGGGGCCGAGCCGATTATCGACCCGGCGCCGTATGCGCCAGAAGGGCGTTTGGGCTGAGGACCTCTTCGCGGGTAAACCCGCTCCTACGCGAGCGGGTTTACCCGCGAAAGGGCCGCAAAAGCCAACACAGATTTCAGCCAGTAATCGGTGCTTGCAGGTGCCGGCTCGGATAATGCTGCTCATACACCTTGCACACCCGCAGCACTTGCTCATCAGCAAAGCGCCCGGCCACCACCTGCAGGCCCACCGGCAACCCCTCGCGGGTGAACCCGCAGGGTACCGAGGCCGCCGGCTGTTGGGTCAGGTTGAACGGATAGCTGAACGGCGTCCACTCCATCCATTGCGCCATCCCCGACCCAGGCGGCACGTTGTGTCCGGCCTCGAACGCCACCAACGGCAGCATCGGCGATACCAGCACGTCATATCGCTGATGAAAGGCATTCATCTTCGCAATCAATTCTGCCCGTGCCTCAAGCGCCTGGGTGTATTCGCCGAGGCTGATCTGTGCACCTTGTTCGGCAATCCAGCGCAGCCCCGGGTCAAGCAACGCTTTCTGCTCATCGCTCAAGGCACTTGCCAACCGCGCCGCACCGGCAAACCACAGGGTGTTGAAGGTTTCCAGCGGGTCGCTGAAGCCCGGGTCCACTTCCTCTACCTGCGCACCCAGCCGCGCCAGGCGCTGCACCGCTTGCGCCACCAGTGCCTGGATCTGTGGGTCGACCTGCACGTAACCGAAGTTGGCGCTGTAGGCGATGCGTAGGCCGCTCAGATCTTGCTGCTGGCTGAGCCACGGCGCCTGCCGGGGTGCGCCGGCCAAACCGTCGCGGGCATCGGGGCGCGCTACGCAGTCAAGCATCAGCACCGAATCGTCCACGGTACGCGTCATCGGCCCCAGGTGCGACAGCACGGTCATGGCGCTGGCCGGCCATTGCGGCACATAGCCGAAGGTCGGTTTGATGCCGAAGGTGCCGGTGAAGGCGCAAGGGATGCGAATCGAACCACCGGCATCGCTGCCCTGATGCAGCACCCCCAGGTTCAGCGCGGCGGCTGCCGCAGCACCACCAGACGAACCACCGGCAGTCAGCCTGGTATCCCAAGGGTTGCGGGTAATGCCGTACAGCGGGTTGTCGGTCACGCCTTTCCAGCCGAACTCCGGCGTGGTGGTCTTGCCCACCAGCACAGCACCGGCTTCACGCATGAAGGCGCTGAAGGGCGCATCGATTTCCCACGGGCCGGTACCCGAGGTTGTACGCGAGCCTTTGCGGGTGGGCATGCCGCGGGTCAGGGTCAGGTCCTTGATCGAGGCGGGTACGCCATCCAGTCGGCCACAGGGCTCGCCGCGCTGCCAGCGCTGTTCGCTGGCACGGGCGGCGGCGCGGGCACCTTCGCCGTCGACATGGCAGAAGGCGTTGACCGCCGGGTTATGCAGGTCGATGCGCGCCAGCACATCGTCGACCACCTCGACGGGTGACAACTGGCGGCGCTGGTACAGTTCGAGCAGTTCGACGGCGGTGAGTTCGCCAATCGCGGTTTTCTGGGTCATTTCAACGGGCTCCCGGGTTGGCGGCCTGGAACATGGCGCGCAACAGGACGTCGCAACCATCGGCCAGGTCCTGGGGCGCGGCATTTTCGATTTCGTTGTGGCTGATGCCGCCTTCGCATGGCACGAAGATCATCCCGGCCGGGCCCAGTTCGGCGAGGAAGATTGCATCGTGACCGGCGCCGCTGACGATATCCATGTGGCTCAGGCCCAGCGCACGCGCCCCCTGGCGCACGGCATCCACGCACTGCTTGGCGAAGTACAGCGGCGGGAAGTCGGCTGTCGGGGTCAGCTGATAGCTCAGGCCATGTTTCGCCGTGCTGTTTTCGATGGCTGCGCGCACTTCGCTGACCATGGCGTCGAGGTGCCCAGGGTCGAGGTGGCGCAGGTCGATGGTCATGTGCACCTGGCCGGGGATGACGTTGCGCGAGCCTGGGTGCAAGGTCAGGCAGCCGACCGTGCCGCAGGCATGTGGCTGGTGCGCGTGAGCGACGCGGTTGACCGCAGCCACCACCTCGGCTGCGCCGACCAATGCGTCCTTGCGCAGGTGCATGGGTGTGGGGCCTGCATGCGCCTCGACGCCGGTAAGGGTCAGGTCGAACCATTTTTGCCCCAGGCAGCCCTGGACCACGCCGATGGTGGTGCGTTGGTCTTCCAGCACCGGGCCTTGCTCGATATGTGCTTCGAAGTAGGCGCCCACGGCATGCCCGGTAGGCACGCGCGGGCCGGCGTAGCCGATGCGCTGCAATTCAGCGCCGACCGACAGACCTTGGTCATCGACCTTCTCCAGGGTTTCCTGCAGGCCGAACTTACCGGCAAACACGCCCGAGCCCATCATGCAGGGCGGGAAGCGCGAACCTTCTTCGTTGGTCCATACCACCACTTCCAGCGGGGCTTCGGTGGTCAGGTGCAGGTCGTTGAGCGTGCGCATTACTTCGAGGCCGGCCATGACGCCGTAGCAGCCATCGAACTTGCCGCCGGTGGGTTGGGTGTCGATGTGGCTGCCGGTCATGATGGGCGGCAGGGCAGGGTTGCGCCCGGGGCGGCGTGCGAAGATATTGCCGATGGCGTCGACGCTGACCGTGCAGCCGGCTTCTTCGCACCACCGCACGAACAGGTCGCGCGCCTGGCGGTCGAGGTCGGTCAGGGCCAGGCGGCATACGCCACCCTTGGCGGTGGCGCCGAGTTGGGCCAGGTCCATCAATGATTGCCACAGGCGCTCGCGGTTGATCAGAGGGCCTTGGCCGAGCAGGTGCTGCGAGGGATCGATGCGGGTGTTCATGGTTCATCTCTCCTGAAATTACTGGGTTGCTTGTACCGGCCTATTCGCGGGTGAACCCGCTCCTACAAAGGCCTCGCAGGGCTGAGGGTGGTGACACCTTTGTAGGCGCGGGTTTACCCGCGAAAGGGCCGGTACAGGTAAGCACGGTCGGGTCAGGCGCTAAGGGCCAGGTAACGGTTCTTGATGCTCGGGTCCTCGCGGAACTGCGCCGCACTGCCCTGGTAAGCGACGCGGCCCTGCTCCAGCACATAGTGGCGATCAGCAAGGGCATCGCAGACCATCAGGTTCTGCTCTACCAGCAGGATCGACAGCCCTTCGTCCTTGATCCGTCGCAGGATCTTCACCAGTTCGTCGACAATCACCGGGGCCAGGCCTTCGGTGGGCTCGTCGAGGATCAGCAGCCTGGGGCCGTTGAGCAGGGCGCGGGCGATAGCCAACATTTGCTGCTCGCCACCGGACAGGGCGAAACCACCGTTGCGGCGCCGCTCCTTCAGGCGCGGGAACATGCTGTACACGTCCTCCAGCTGCCACCGGCTGGCCTTGCGCACGGCAATCTTCAGGTTCTCCTCCACGCTGAGCTGGCGGAAAATGCCGCGGTGTTCCGGCACCAGAGCAATGCCGAGCCGGGCGATATCGAAAATTTCGCGGCCAACCAGTTGCTGGCCGTTGAAGCTGATCTGCCCCTGCCGTGGGCGGACGATGCCAAGGATGCTGCGCAAGGTGGTGGTCTTGCCTGCACCGTTGCGCCCCAGCAGCGTTACCAGTTCGCCTGCCTCGACCTTGAGCGAGACACCTTCGAGCACATGGCTCTTGTCGTAGTAGGAATGGATCGAATCGACGTTGAGCATCAGGCGGCCTCTCCAAGGTAGGCGGTGCGTACGCGCTCGTCGTTGCGCACCTGTTCAGGGGTACCCTCGACCAGGATCTGGCCGTGACTCATCACCGTGATGCGCTGGCTGATCGACATGACAATGCTCATGTTGTGCTCGATCAGTAGCACGGTATGGTCGCGGCCAAGGTCGCTGATCAGGTCGGTCATCACCGGGATGTCGTCGATGCCCATGCCCGAAGTGGGTTCGTCGAGCATCAGCAGGGTGGGCTTGGCACAGATCGACATGCCCACTTCCAGCACCCTTTGCTGGCCGTGCGACAGCTCGCCCGCCAGGGTTTCGGCACGGGCGCTCAGTTTCAGGCGCTCCAGCACCTGGTCGGCGGTGTTCCAGTGGCTGCGCTTGTGCTCGACGCTGCGCCAGAAGTTCAGCGCGCCCAGGCCATCACGGCCCTGGGCGGCCAGGCGCAGGTTCTCGCGCACTGAAAGGTTCTGGAACAGGCTGGTGAGCTGAAACGAGCGCGCCATGCCAAGCGCCACGCGCCCGTGGGACGGCTTGCGAATGATGTCCTGGCCATTGAACAGGATCTTGCCGGCCGTGGCCTGACGCTCGCCGGTCAGGCAGTGGAACAGGCTGGTCTTGCCGGCGCCGTTGGGGCCGATGATGGTGTGGATGGTGCCGGCTCGCACTTTGAGGTCAACACCCGCGACCGCCTTGAACGGCCCGTAGGCCAGCTCCAGGTGGCGGGTTTCCAGGAGGTAGTCGCTCATCACAGGGTCTCCTTGGTCTTGGCCTGGGGTTTGTCATCGGCATTGCGCGTGGCCAGCAGGCGCTTGCCCAGTTCGGTCAGGCCGCCCCACAGGCCGCCACGCATGAACACCACCACCAGAATCAGGATCACCCCCAGCAGCATCAGCCAGCGTGGCCAAAGCTCCGACAGCACGTCACCCAGCAGCACGATGGCGCCGGCCCCCAGCAGCGAGCCGAACAGTGAGCCGGTGCCGCCGACGATGGTCATGATCAGGATGTTCTCGCTCATCATCAGGTCGATGTTCGACAGCGGCGCAAAGTGCAGCAGCATGGCGTACAGCGCCCCGGCGATGCCGGTGATGGCGCCCGACAGCATGAACACAAGTATCTTGAAATGGCGGGTGTCGTAGCCGATGGCGGCGGCGCGGGTCTCGTTCTCGCGGATAGCCAGCAGGGTGCTGCCGAATGGCGAACGGATCACCCGCAGGGCTGCGGCGAAGATCAACAGGAACAGCACCGCGACGAACACATAAAAGTGCCGTGGGTCGGCCAGGTCGACCAGCACATGGCCGGCGATTTCGATATTCGGCCGTGGCACATCAAGCAGGCCGTTGTCACCGCCGGTCCAGCCGCTGAGGGTATAGGCCAGGAAGTAGGCCATCTGGCTGAAGGCCAGGGTCAGCATGACGAAGTAGATGCCCGTGCGACGGATCGCCAGTGCGCCCACCAGCAGCGCGAGGAGGGCGCCGAACACAGCTGCGCCAAGCAGCGCGGCGAACATGCCCCACTGCAGGTGGATCATCAGCAGCGCTGCGCCATAGGCGCCCACGCCAAAGAAGATGCTTTGGCCGAACGACAGCAGTCCGGTGTAGCCGAGCAGCAGGTTGCAGGCCAGTGCGGCCATGGCAAAGATCAGGATCTCGGTGGCCAGGGTGGCCGAGGGCAGCAACAGCGGCAGCGCCACCAGGCTGGCAACTACCAGCGACAGCAGCGCCGGGGCGCGGCCCTTGGCGACTGGCAATGGGTTTTTCTCGCTCATCTCAGGCTCTCCCGAACAGGCCGTAGGGACGGACCAGAATCACTGCTGCCATGGCGCCGTAGATCATCAGGCTGGCGCCTTGCGGCCAGAGACTGGTCATCATGCTTTGCACCACACCCACCAGCAGGCCGCCAACCAGCGCCCCGCCGAACGACCCCATGCCGCCAATCACCACCACCACGAAGGCAATGCCGAGGATTTCCGGGCCGACGAAGGGCTGGGCGCCCCGTAGCGGCGCAAACAGCACACCCGCCACACCTGCCAGGCCCACGCCCAGGGCGAATGTCAGGGAGAACAGGCGGAAAATGTTGGTGCCCAACAGCGACACGGTTTCGGTGCTTTCGCTACCGGCCCGCACCAGTGCGCCGAAACGGGTGCGTTCCAGCAGCAGCCACAGGCCAATACCGATCAGCGCTGCGAAGCCGATCAGGAACAAGCGGTAGTAGGGGTAGATGAAGTCGCCGAGTATCAGCACCCCGCGCAGTTCGGGTGGCACGGCAATGTTCTTGCCCACCGGGCCCCAGATCAGCACCGACGCTTCCTGGATTATCAGCGCGATGCCGAGGGTGACGAGGATCTGGAAGGTGTGCGGCAGGTGGTAGATGCGTTTGATCAACAGGCGCTCGACCGCCCAGGCCAGCGCGGCCACCACCAGTGGCGCAATCAGCAGTGCCAGCCAGAAGTTGCCGGTGACGGCCACGGCGGTGTAGCACAGGTAGGCGCCCAGCAAGAAAAACGCGCCGTGGGCGAAGTTGACGAAGTTGAGCAGGCCGAAAATGATCGTCAGGCCTACGGCGATGAGGAAGTAGATCATCCCCAGGCCCAGGCCGTTGAGCAGTTGGAACAGGTACAAATCGAGCATGAGCGTGCCCTCGACAGCGCGCCGGGCGGCTGCCTGTACAAGTGTTTGTGACTAACGCCGCAGCTTCAGGCCAGGGCGCAACCGGTGTGATCGACCTCGACGAACGAGCGGCCCGAACTGATGACTTCGGCCAGGTCGTCCTCGTCGCGCATCTGCCCCTGGGGCTTGCCGCGCAGCAGGTAGTAGTCCTTGAGCACCTGGTGGTCACCCGGGCGGATCAGTTCTTCGCCGGTCGGGCCCTGGAAGCGCATGCCCTGCAATGCCGCAGACACGGCGGCCCCGTCCAGGCTGCCGGCCTTGACGATGGCTTCGAGCATCACCTTGGTGCCGATGTAGTCGGCGGCCAGCGGATAGTTGGGGTTGATGCCATAGGCCTTGCGGGTGGCGGCGACCAACTGTTTGTTCAGCGGGGTGTCGACCTGGTGCCAGTACTGCGCACCCAGGTACACGCCTTCGAGCACGTCGCTGCCCAGCTCCTGGAACTGGTCGAGGCCGGCAGACCACACCATCAGCACTTTCATGCGGTCCTTGATGCCGAAGTTGACCGCCTGGCGCAGGGCGTTGGAGGCCTGGCTACCGAAGTTGAGCAACACCAGCACGTCGGGCTTGGCGGCGATGGCGTTGGTCAGGTAGCCGGAGAACTCCTGCTCCTGCAGCGAGTGGTAGCTGTTGCCGATGTGTTCCACGCCGAGCTCGGCGAACACTTTGCGGGCGTTGTCCAGCAGGGCATCGCCGAATACATATTGCGGGGTGATGGTGTACCAGCGCTTGGCCTGGGGCAGCTGGCGGCTCATCGGCACCAGTGTTTCGCGGATGGCACCATAGGTGGGCACCGACCAGCGGAAGGTTGAGGCATTGCAGTCCTTGCCGGTGATTTCGTCGGCGCCCACAGGCGTCATGAACACGCCGCCGGCTTTGTGGATTTCCTTGGACACCGCCAGTGCCGAAGACGACAGGGTGCACCCCTGGAAGAAGCGTGCGCCATCCTGGCCGATGGCTTCCTGCACCTTGCGCACTGCCTTGCCGGCGTTGCCTTCGGTGTCGATGACTTTGTACTTGAGCGGGTGGCCGAGCAACTGTGGGTGCTCGGCGATGGCCAGGCGCGAGCCCATGTCGGCGTACTTGCCGTAGCTGGCGAAGGCGCCCGACATGGACTTGAGCCCATAGAAGGTCAGCGGTTGGTCGGCGAATGCCCGGTGTGCCCCCAAGGGGAGGCTACCTAAGGCACCCAGGGCAAGGCCTGCCTTGAGCAGGGTACGTCTTTGCATGAGTAACTCCTTGTTTGTGGTTATTAGGCAGGAGTGGCAATGACAAAGCGGGTACGGCCGGGCCTGTGTGCAGGCCTCTTTACAGGCGCATCAGTGGTGGTGATCGAACTCCAGCAGGAAGTTACGGGCAACCTCGCCTTCCAGCGCGGTCATGTGGTGCTCGGCGTCGCACATGTGTTCGTGCATCAGCCGGCGTACGGCGGGTTCGTCGCTGGCGCGCAAGGCGGTCAGCAGTTGCTTGTGGTAGTCGATGTTGGCGGCGGCGAACTGCTGGCGCTTGGGCAGGTAGGCCTTTTTCAGCACCACCAGGTCGCGCAGCAGGTCGTTGAGGAACACCGCCATGAAACGCAGCAACGGGTTGGGGCAGCGGTTGGCCAGCAGGGTGTGGAATTCAAGCTCCGCCAGGCGCTGTTCGCGCTGGCCTTCTTCGCTGTCTTCCGGCGCGCTGCAGAAGTCGATGTTGGCCTGCAGTGCGGCGTAATCGGCTTCGCTCAGCTTGCCCATCACCGACACCGCCAGTTCTACCTCGATGACTTTGCGCAGCTGGTACACCTGTTCGCCGTCCAGGTGCTGAAAGTGCAGGTAGTTGCGCAGTGCGCGGCTGGCTGGCTCGGTGCCCACTTCGTTCAGGTAGGCGCCCCCGGTCGGGCCGGTGCGGGTGCTGACCAGGCCTTCTACTTCGAGCGCCTTGAGGGCTTCGCGGGCGGTGCCCTTGGAACATTCGAAATGCTCCATCAGCTCCCGCTCGGTGGGCAGGCGGTCGCCAGGGTGCAGCGCTTCGGTGACGATCGAGCGCTTGACTGATTCGACGATCACATCGGACAGCTTCTGGCGCTTGCGTTTGGGTTTGAGCATTTCGCTATTTTTCATATTTATGCGGATAAATAGGATTTAGCGAATTTTGGCCGGATGGGTCAATGCTGGTGGTGGGGGAGGGGTCGTAAATGGTGTGAAAGGGTCGGGGAGGGATATGTGGAACACGAAATTGCAGATAAAAACTGTGGGAGCGGGCGTGCCCGCGAACACCGGCGAAGCCGGTGCCATACACCGTGGTGCCTGCTTCGCGGGCAAGCCCGCTCCCACAGATTTCGAATTGGTTTCAGGATTGAACAGACATCGTGTTCAGCCTTGGTGGCCAGGGCCCTGCTGCAGGTGGGCCTGGCTGCAATACCACTCATTGCCCTGCTGCAGCGCCCGGTCGTTGGGCAGGTGCACGCCGCAATGGGCACAGCGCACCATCTTCAGCGGCGCATCCAGCTTCGCTTCGGGGTGCGACTGCTGGCTGACTTTGTACTTGCGCCACAGCCAGAACGCGGCGGCGATCAGGGCGATCCAGAAAAGTAGGCGAACCATGATGTCCAGCTTGTCGATTGAAGAAGCCGACAGTCTAGGACGCGGCCAATAAAAAAGGGAGGCCCAAGGCCTCCCTTTCATTCACCGCTGAAGGTCAGTCGAACAGACCAAAGGTCATGTAGCTGAACCAGGAACGGTCTTTCTCGGCTTCTTTCGGGCCTTCCGGCACGATTGGGTCGCCGTTCTCGTCTTTAGGCAGCAGCTCTCGCGGCATCTCGTCGCGCGCGTCCTGGAACTGCTTGACCACGTCCTGGTTGGCGCGGGTTTCGCCTGGCGGCAGCGGGGTTTCGGTTTCGATCAGGCCCAAGGTGGCCTTGGACAGCCAGCCGCGGCCGTCAGACTCGGTCTGCTTGGGCTGGAACTCGCCATCGACCAGGCTCGGGTGGTCTGGGTAGTTGAGCTTGAGGGTTTCCAGGCTCGTGGCGGCCAGTTCGTCCAGGTGCAGCTTCTGGTACGACTCGACCATCACCGCCAGGCCGTCACCGACAGACGGGGTTTCCTGGAAGTTTTCGACCACGTAGCGGCCACGGTTGGCAGCCGCTACATAAGCCTGGCGGCTCAGGTAGTAGTCGGCCACGTGGATTTCGTACGAAGCCAGCAGGTTGCGCAGGTAGATCATGCGCTGCTTGGCGTCTGGCGCGTAGCGGCTGTTGGGGAAGCGGCTGGTCAGCTGGGCGAACTCGTTGTACGAGTCGCGGGCGGCGCCCGGGTCACGTTTGGTCATGTCCAGCGGCAGGAAGCGCGCCAGCAGGCCACGGTCCTGGTCGAACGAGGTCAGGCCCTTGAGGTAGTAGGCGTAATCGACGTTCGGGTGCTGCGGGTGCAGGCGGATGAAGCGCTCGGCGGCCGACTTGGCGGCCTCGGGCTCGGAATTCTTGTAGTTGGCGTAGATCAGCTCGAGCTGCGCCTGATCGGCATAGCGGCCGAACGGGTAGCGCGACTCCAGGGCCTTGAGCTTGTTCACGGCGCTGGTGTAGCTGGAGTTGTCCAGATCAGCCTGGGCCTGCTGGTACAGTTCGGCCTCGCTGAGGTTCTCGTCAATGACCTCTTTATTAGAGGAACAGGCCGCGGTAAGCCCGAGGATGGCGATCAGCAGCAGGTGTTTCACTCGCATGGCGGCTTGCGTCCCTTTGACGGCCGCTGTCTTGGGCGGTGCCGTCCTGTTATGATGAGCGCCCCGGCCAACCCCGGGACAAAAGAAGCCGTATTTAACCACAAGCTCGCAGCCGAAACCAAAGGCTGTGCGCCCGCCGAATCGAGCATGTCCGAGATCATTCAACTTAGCGCAGAGGTACCGTCCGAACTGGGCGGCCAACGCCTCGACCAGGTCGCCGCCCAATTGTTCGCCGAGTACTCGCGTTCGCGGCTAACTTCGTGGATCAAAGAGGGCCGCCTGACGGTCGATGGTGCAGTCGTGCGCCCTCGAGACCTTGTTCATGGTGGCTCTCTGCTTGCCCTGGAGGCCGAACAAGAGGCCCAGGGCGAGTGGATCGCAGAAGATATCGAACTGGATATCGTCTACGAAGACGACCACATCCTGGTGATCAACAAGCCTGCCGGGCTGGTTGTGCACCCGGCGGCCGGGCATGCCAGCGGCACCCTGCTCAACGCGCTGCTGCACCATGTGCCAGACATCGTCAACGTGCCGCGCGCCGGTATCGTGCACCGTCTGGACAAGGACACCACCGGCCTGATGGTGGTGGCCAAGACCCTGCAGGCGCAGACCAAGCTGGTCGAGCAGATGCAGGCCCGCAAGGTCAGCCGCATCTACGAGTGCATCGTGATTGGCGTGGTGACTGCCGGTGGCAAGATCGACGCGCCCATCGGCCGCCACGGCGGCATGCGCCAGCGCATGGCTGTAACTGACGGCGGCAAGCCGGCGGTCAGCCACTACCGCGTACTCAAGCGCTTCCGCTCGCACACCCATGTGCGGGTCAAGCTGGAAACCGGCCGTACCCACCAGATTCGCGTGCACATGGCCCACGTGGGTTTCCCACTGGTTGGTGACCAGACGTACGGCGGGCGCTTCCGTATTCCGCCCGCTGCCAGCCCGACCATGGTCGAGGCGGTCAAGACTTTCCCGCGCCAGGCGCTGCATGCGCGTTTCCTCGCCTTGGCCCACCCGATTACCGGTGAAGTCATGAAGTGGGAATCGCCACTGCCGGATGACTTCGTCTGGTTGCTGTCGCTGCTGAACCAGGACCGCGAGAGCTTCATCGGATGAGTGACCTGACGCAGGCGTTGCTGTTCCCCGACTGGCCGGCCCCGGCTTCGGTCCGCGCCTGTGTCACCACCCGTCAGGGCGGCGTCAGCCTGCCGCCCTATGAAACCTTCAACCTCGGCGACCATGTTGGGGATGACCCTGCCGCGGTCGCCGAGAACCGCCGCCGCCTGAGCGAACAGTTCACCATCCAACCGGCCTGGCTCAAGCAGGTGCATGGGCGGGTGGTGGCGGATGCCGACCCGACCGTGGTGGCCGAGGCCGATGCCAGCTGGACCCGCCAGCCTGGTATTGCCTGCACCGTGATGACCGCCGATTGCCTGCCTGCGCTGTTCTGCGACCGTGCCGGCACCCGCGTGGCGGCGGCGCATGCGGGCTGGCGCGGGCTGGCGGGTGGTGTGCTGGAAGCCACGCTGGACCGGCTGGCGCTGCCGCCAGAAGAGGTGCTGGTGTGGTTGGGGCCTGCCATCGGCCCGCAAGCATTCGAAGTGGGGCTGGAAGTGCGTGATGCCTTTACCGCCGTGCACCCGCAAGCAGCTCGGGCATTCGTCGACGGCGAACGGCCAGGCAAGCTGTTGGCGGATATCTATGAGCTGGCGCGTATTCGCCTGGCTGCCCGTGGCGTGACTGCTGTTTATGGCGGTGGCTTGTGCACGGTCAGTGATGCGCGGTTCTTCTCCTATCGCCGTACCCCGCAGGGGGGGCGTTTTGCATCGTTGGTCTGGCTGGACCCGCGCTAGCCTGTACCGGCCTCTTCGCGGGCACGCCCGCTCCCACAGAGATTCCGCAAACGTTGAAACCGGTGGTGTAACTGTGGGGGCGGGCATGCCCGCGAATGGCCCCCATTAATCCAACAGGTTGACTTTGGTCAACCCCGCTACGCTTGAATCTTCCAGAATCAGCCTTATCTATAAAGTCATCTCAGGCAGGTTTCTTTATAAACAGGCGCTGTCCATCGCTCCGACCTGCCCTTTAAAGGAAGGTACACCATGCGAATAGACCGTTTAACCAGCAAGCTGCAACTTGCAATATCCGATGCCCAGTCTTTGGCCGTTGGCATGGACCACCCTGCCATCGAGCCCGTGCACCTGTTACAGGCGCTGCTCGAACAGCAGGGTGGCTCCATCAAACCGCTGCTGATGCAGGTAGGCTTCGACATCAATGGCCTGCGCCAGGGGCTGGTGAAAGAACTCGACCAACTGCCGAAAATACAGAACCCTACCGGCGACGTGAACATGTCGCAGGACTTGGCACGCCTGCTTAACCAGGCAGACCGCCTGGCGCAGCAGAAGGGCGACCAGTTCATTTCCAGCGAGCTGGTGCTGTTGGCCGCCATGGACGAAAACAGCAAGCTCGGCAAGCTGCTGCTGAGCCAGGGCGTGAGCAAGAAAGCGCTGGAAAATGCCATCAACAACCTGCGTGGCGGCGCGGCAGTGAATGACGCCAACGCCGAGGAATCGCGCCAGGCGCTGGACAAATACACCGTCGACCTGACCAAGCGTGCCGAAGAGGGCAAGCTGGACCCGGTCATTGGCCGTGACGATGAAATCCGCCGCACAGTGCAGGTGCTGCAACGCCGTACCAAGAACAACCCGGTGCTGATCGGTGAGCCCGGCGTGGGTAAAACCGCCATCGCCGAAGGCCTGGCCCAGCGCATCATCAATGGTGAAGTGCCCGACGGCCTCAAAGGCAAGCGCCTGTTGGCGCTGGACATGGGCGCGCTGATTGCCGGTGCCAAGTACCGCGGTGAGTTCGAAGAGCGCTTGAAAAGCCTGCTGAACGAACTGTCCAAGCAGGAAGGCCAGATCATCCTGTTCATCGACGAACTGCACACCATGGTCGGCGCCGGCAAAGGCGAGGGCGCCATGGACGCCGGCAACATGCTCAAGCCGGCCCTGGCCCGCGGCGAGCTGCATTGCGTAGGTGCCACCACGCTGAACGAGTACCGCCAGTTCATCGAAAAGGACGCCGCCCTGGAGCGCCGCTTCCAGAAGGTGCTGGTCGAGGAGCCGAGCGAGGAAGACACCATCGCCATCCTGCGTGGCCTGAAAGAGCGCTATGAAGTGCACCACAAGGTGGCCATCACCGACGGTGCAATCATCGCTGCGGCCAAGCTCAGCCACCGCTACATTACTGACCGCCAGCTGCCGGACAAGGCCATTGACCTGATCGACGAAGCGGCCAGCCGCATCCGCATGGAGATTGACTCCAAGCCGGAAGTGCTCGACCGCCTTGATCGCCGCCTGATCCAGCTGAAGGTGGAGTCGCAGGCGCTGAAGAAAGAAGAAGACGAAGCGGCGAAAAAGCGCCTGGAGAAGCTGACCGAGGAAATCGAGCGGCTGGAGCGTGAGTATTCCGACCTGGAAGAAATCTGGGCTTCGGAGAAAGCTGAAGTGCAGGGCTCGGCGCAGATCCAGCAAAAGATCGAGCAGTCTCGCCAGGAGCTGGAAGCCGCCCGTCGCAAAGGCGACCTGAACCGCATGGCCGAACTGCAGTACGGGGTGATCCCGGACCTGGAGCGCAGCCTGCAGATGGTCGACCAGCACGGCAAGACCGACAACCAGTTGCTGCGCAACAAGGTCACCGAGGAAGAAATTGCCGAAGTGGTGTCGAAGTGGACCGGCATTCCTGTGGCCAAGATGCTCGAAGGCGAGCGTGAGAAGCTGCTGAAGATGGAAGAGCTGCTGCACCAGCGCGTGATTGGCCAGAGCGAGGCGGTAACCGCCGTAGCCAACGCCGTACGCCGCTCACGTGCCGGGCTGTCCGACCCGAACCGGCCAAGTGGTTCGTTCCTGTTCCTCGGCCCGACCGGTGTGGGCAAGACCGAACTGTGCAAGGCGCTGGCCGAGTTCCTGTTCGACACCGAAGAGGCGATGGTGCGCATCGACATGTCCGAATTCATGGAGAAGCACTCCGTAGCGCGCCTGATCGGTGCACCACCAGGCTATGTAGGGTATGAAGAGGGCGGTTACCTGACCGAGGCCGTGCGGCGCAAGCCTTACTCGGTGGTGCTGCTGGACGAGGTGGAAAAAGCCCACCCGGATGTGTTCAACGTGCTGTTGCAGGTGCTGGAAGACGGCCGCCTGACCGACAGCCACGGGCGCACTGTGGACTTCCGCAACACCGTGATCGTGATGACTTCCAACCTGGGCTCTGCGCAGATTCAGGAACTGGTGGGTGACCGCGAGGCACAGCGTGCGGCGGTGATGGATGCGGTGGGGGCGCACTTCCGTCCCGAGTTCATCAACCGCATCGACGAAGTGGTGGTGTTCGAGCCTTTGGGCCGCGAGCAGATTGCCGGTATTACCGAAATCCAGCTCGGCCGCCTGCGCAGCCGTTTGCTGGAGCGCGAACTGTCGCTGAGCCTGAGCCCAGAGGCGTTGGACAAGCTGATTGCCGTGGGTTACGACCCGGTGTACGGCGCGCGGCCGCTGAAGCGGGCGATCCAGCGCTGGATCGAGAACCCGCTGGCGCAGCTGATTCTGGCCGGCAAGTTCCTGCCCGGTACGGCGATCACCGCCAAGGTGGAAGGCGACGAAATCGTCTTCGGCTGATTGTGTTGCACCATGAGCCCCGCGTTTGCGGGGCTTTTTTCTGCCTGTTGCCCATGCCGGCCCCTTCGCGGCCAACTCTGCGCAGATTTTTGCAGGCTCTGCAGCCCCTCGTAGGCGCGGGTTTAGCCGTGAAAGGGCCGGCACAGCCCAGCTATTTCGGGCCTTTGCGCCAATCTTGGATAACCGTCTGAAATTTTTGAAATTTTTGCTTGCATCAAATTTAGAGTGCCCCTAATATACGCCGCGTTGTCAGGCACTAAGCGAATCACCAGCAACATCGGTAATCGCAAAACAACTTACAAATCAGTAAGTTGAATGAAAAAAAGTGGTTGACAAGCAAAACGAAGAATGTAGAATAGCCGGCCTCAGCAGCGGCAACGCGAAAGCGAAGAAGCTAAAGAGTCCGAAGCGAACACAGTCTTCGGAGTTGTACCGAAGTTCAGTTCCGCGATAGCTCAGTCGGTAGAGCAAATGACTGTTAATCATTGGGTCCCTGGTTCGAGTCCAGGTCGCGGAGCCAATCTCGGGGTGTAGCGCAGTCCGGTAGCGCGCCTGCTTTGGGAGCAGGATGTCAGGAGTTCGAATCCCCTCACCCCGACCATTTTCCGGGTCGTTAGCTCAGTTGGTAGAGCAGTTGGCTTTTAACCAATTGGTCGTAGGTTCGAATCCTACACGACCCACCATGTAGAAAAGGGCATCTCAAAGAGATGCCCTTTTTTTTGAAACACTCGGGGTGTAGCGCAGTCCGGTAGCGCGCCTGCTTTGGGAGCAGGATGTCAGGAGTTCGAATCCCCTCACCCCGACCATTTTTGGGTCGTTAGCTCAGTTGGTAGAGCAGTTGGCTTTTAACCAATTGGTCGTAGGTTCGAATCCTACACGACCCACCATGAACAAAGGGCATCTCGCATGAGATGCCCTTTTTCTTTTGCCCCGAAAAATGCGCCCATCGGTGCAATCCCACCTGCATCTATTTGCCACACCGCCCCTTTGTAGGAGCGGGTTCACCCGCGAATACGGCAGCGCAGCCACCATCGCATTCACAGGTAAACCCGCGCCTACAGGGCATGGGGGCGCCTGTCAGTGCAACTTCAGGCGCGGCTCGGTACCCCGGCCAATCTTGCTACCCAGCATCATCAACGCCGTGCGGAAGAACCCGTACAGCGCCATCTGGTGCATGCGGTACAGCGACACATAGAACATCCGCGCCAGCCAGCCTTCCAGCTTCACGCTGCCCATCAGGTTACCCATCAGGTTGCCCACCGCCGAGAAGCGCGACAGCGACACCAGTGAGCCATAGTCCTTGTACTCGTACGTCGGCAGGGCCTTGTTCTCCAGGCGCGCCTTCAGGCTTTGCGCCAGCATCGAAGCCTGCTGGTGCGCCGCCTGTGCGCGCGGCGGCACGTTACGGTCGCTGCCAGGTTGCGGGCAGGCGGCGCAGTCACCGAAGGCAAAGATGTTGTCGTCGCGGGTGGTTTGCAGGGTAGGGCGCACGACCAGCTGGTTGATGCGGTTGGTTTCCAGGCCATCGATGTCCTTGAGGAAACCTGGCGCGCGGATACCGGCTGCCCACACCTTCAGGCTGGCCTGGATCACTTCACCGTCCTTGGTTTTCAGGCCGTCCTCGGTCACTTCACTGACCGCGGCGTTGGTCATCACCTTCACCCCGAGTTTTTCCAGGGTTTTGTGAACCGGTACGCTGATGCGCTCCGGCAGCGCTGGCAGAACGCGCGGGCCCGCCTCGATAAGGGTAATGTGCATGTCCTTGGGCTGGATGCGGTCCAGGCCATAGGCCGCCAGCTCGTGGGCAGCGTGGTGCAGCTCGGCCGCCAGCTCTACACCGGTGGCACCGGCGCCGACAATGGCTACGCTGATTTTCTCGCTGGCCACGTCGCCGGCGTGGGCACGCAGGTAGTGGTTCAGCAGTTGCTGGTGGAAACGCTCCGCCTGCTTGCGGGTATCCAGGAACAGGCAGTGCTGCGCTGCGCCCAGGGTGCCGAAGTCGTTGGTGTTGGAGCCCACGGCAATCACCAGGGTGTCGTAGCCCAGGGTGCGCGCAGGCAGCAGCTCGCGGCCCTCTTCGTCGAGGGTGGCAGCCAGTTGAATCTGCTTGCCTTCACGGTCCAGGCCGCTCATGCGCCCCAGCTGGAAATTGAAGTGGTTCCACTTGGCCTGAGCCACGTAGTTCAGTTCGTCTTCCGAGGAGTTCAGCGAGCCGGCGGCCACTTCGTGCAGCAGTGGCTTCCAGATGTGCGTGAGGTTGGTGTCGACCAGGGTGATTTCGGCCTGCTTGCGCTTGCCCAGGCTTTTACCCAGGCGGGTCGCCAGTTCCAGGCCGCCGGCGCCGCCGCCGACAATCACGATGCGATGAGTCATGGGAATATCTCATAAGGTTTACGGAATTCGTGGCCCTGGGGGCCGGCCGCAAACTGCACGAGGGGAGGGCGAGCGCGAAGCAGCTCATAGCACCAGTCCACTCAGCAGGCGGCTGATCAGACCCAACCCGATGGTCACGGCCAGCACCAGCACAAGGAGCAGCCACGGCCGGAAGGGCCTGCGCTCGACTTGGTGCTGGGGGGCTCGCAGATACTCATCGACACGACGCTGATCTTCCGGGTTCAGGCGACTGGTCATGGTGGGCCTCGTCAGGTAGACGTTTGTGACTGCGCAAACGCTACAGCGTTCGCGCAGGCGCTTGAAACAAATGATAATGCTTTCTATCCCTGGCGCCGAGTGTACGCCATCGCAAACAGTCGCTGCACTGGATCAAAGACTGATGCCTACGTCGAAGACGATGCTGCGGCCCAGGTTGCCGCGCAGGAAATCCGGCGCATCGGGGTGGGCAAACAGTACCCGGGCAAAGGTTGGCCCGACCAGCGACAGCGAACGCCAGCCTTGGCGCAGGTATTCGGTAGGCGGCGGGAAGTGGGTGTTGAGGTCGAGCACTTCGCGCTTGAGGCTGGAGAACGCGATGATGTCCAGCTCGTTCAGCTCCAGCCCGCGTTCCCGGTAATTGTGCGCCTTCTTGCGCAAGGTGGGCGCCAGGCGCCCCAGCAGTTCGGTGGCACTGATGCGCCGTGGGCGTGCTTCGCGGCGTACCAGCTGCGCCAGGGAAAACGCACTGCGTCGCCGCTGCAGCTCCTCGCGCCATTCATCGTTCAGCCGGCGGCCCTCGTCGAGCACGAAAAACACCTCGAAGGCGGCGTCGCGGAACAGCACGTCTGGCGGCTCCTGCCCCGCCGGGGTGAAGTCCTCGCTGCGGTAGGGAATGTTCAGCCCCTGCAACAGGCGCTGGCACACCCAACGCTCCCGCTCCCACTTACGGGCGTTGGAGAGAAAGGCATTGGCTTGTTCGGCCTGGATGGTAAGCAGGCGCAGGTAGTCTGAGTCATCCATGCAGACAAGCTTAGCCGCTAATCGATGACGGTAAGATGCTGTTTAAGCGTGAGAATCAGCCCAGCACTGGCCACTGCTGCACCAGCCCGACCAGATGTACCACGCCAAAGCCCAGGCAGATCAGCGAACTGACCACGATAAAACGCTGCGAACGCCCGGTGCCCGCCAGCAATACTGGCCCCAGCAGACCGCGTAGCAAGTACACCAGGGTGATCAGGCAAATGACTGGCAGCAGCAAGGGCAGCCGCCCGATCGCCCCGGCAGCCGACAGCGCATAGGCCGACCAGGCCAGCAACACGCAGGCGATGGCGGCAGTAATCAGCGCCGGGTAGCAGCGGCCCTTCTCGGCGGCCACCGCCATGCGCTCACCGGCCCCGAACAATCGGTACCAACGCGGCCCCACGGCGATGATGGCCAGGTGAATTACGCCGATGATGGCGTTGAGTGCCGCTGCCAGTAGCAGGGCGGGGTTGGTTCCTTCCTGCATGACCAATGCTTCCTGCATCGAATGGAAGCGTCAGCCTACCGCAGCCGAAGGAATGGGAGAATGGGTGTAGACTCGGTTTTATCCACATGGCCGCAAAGGGTATTGTTCAGGTGATCAGCGCGCAGGTGTTATCCGGCACCACCCTTACCCTTGGCTGGCTGGGTTATGTGCCGTTGCTGATCTGGGCGGTCAGCCGGGTTCGCTGGGTTGAACTGTTTACCGACCGGCGCCGCCAGCATTTGCTGTTTGGCACGGTGTTCTGCCTGTTTGCGCTGTGGCTGGTGCGGCGCGACTTTGATACCGGGGTGTCGTACCACTTTATTGGCATGACGGCGGTCACCCTGTTGCTGGACTGGCCGCTGGCGGTGCTGGGTGGGTTCATGGCCCAGCTCGGCTTGCTGGCGCTGGGGCGTCAGGACCTGGCGGCGCTGGGGGTGAATGGTTTGTTGCTGGTTGGCTTGCCGGTGCTGATTACCGAGGTGTGCGCGCTATTGGTGGAGCGTGCCCAGCCCCGAAACCTGTTTGTTTACATCTTTTGTTCGGGTTTTTTTCCGGCAGCGCTGACTGTGCTGATTTGCGTCCCCGCAGCGCTAGGGGTGTTGTGGCTGGACGGGCGTTTTGCCCTGCCGGAGTGGCTCAGCGACTTTGTTGGCTACCTGTGGCTGATGATGTTCCCCGAGGCGTTCATCAACGGCATGGTGATCAGTGCGCTGGTGGTGTTTTGCCCCGAGTGGCTGGAAACCTTCAACCGCACACGGTATCTGCAGGCGCCCTGGAAGGAAGATGAGCGGTGAATGTGTGGTGGCTGTGCCGGCCTCTTCGGGGGTAATGCACAGCACTCAGCGGTTGCACTCTCACTGTGGGAGCGGGCATGCCCGCGAACACGGGCGAAGCCCGTGCCATCCACTGCGCCGCCTGCTTCGCGGGCTTGCCCGCTCCCACAGGTACCGCGCGGGTTGTGGGCCCGCGTTGTATTTTTGGATCAGCTCAATGCCGCGGCTCCAGGTCCCCCGAATACAGCTCATCTTCGGACTCTTCCGACCCCGCAATCTTGTGCTCCTCGGCTGCCCAGGCGCCCAGGTCGATCAGCTTGCAACGGTCCGAACAAAACGGTCGGAACGCGTTTTTTTCGCTCCATTCCACAGGCGCGCCGCAGGTCGGGCAATCGACGGTCAATGGCTGGCTCATGGCTGGCCTCCTTTCAAAGTCAGGTAAAAGTGGTGCAGGCGGTCAATCTGCTCATGCAGCGCGGCCAGGTCGCCGTCGTTGACCACCACATCATCGGCATGGCGCAGGCGATCCTCACGGGCCAACTGCGCCTGCAAAATGGCCTGCACGTGCTCGGCACTGGTGTTGTCCCGCGCCAGGGTACGGGCTATTTGCAGGTCCTGCGGCGCATCGATCACCAGCACACGTTGGGTCTTGTGGTGCTGGCCCGATTCGATCAGCAGCGGCGACACATAGACTGCATAAGGCGACTGCGCCTTGGCCAGATAGCTGAAAATCTCCTGACCGATCAGCGGGTGCAGCAGTTGTTCCAGCCATTTGCGTTGCGCCGGGTCGGTGAATATCAGCTGGCGCAGGGCGGCACGATCGAGCTGGCCGTCGCCCTGCAGCACGCCCGGGCCGAAGCGCTCGACGATGCTGGCCAGGGCCGGGCGACCAGGTTCGACAACCCAGCGCGCCGCCTGGTCGGCATCGACCAGGTGCACGCCAAGCTCGACAAAGCGCTCGGCAGCGGCGCTTTTGCCGCTACCAATGCCGCCGGTCAGGCCGAGAATCCAGGGGGTAAAGGCCGCAGTGGTCATCAGTATCCAAGCAGTTGTATGTATGAGGCGTATATTTCATCACCCCAGAGCACGGCAATCCACCCCGCAATTGCCAGATAAGGGCCAAACGGGATTGCCGTGCCCAAGGCATGCCGGCGAAAACGCAGCAGGCACAGGCCAACAAGCGCCCCCACCACCGACGACAACAGCAGCGTCAACGGCAGCACCTGCCAACCCCCCCATGCCCCGATCAGCGCCATCAGCTTGAAATCGCCATAGCCCATGCCTTCCTTGCCGGTGACCAGCCTGAACACCCAGTACACCGTCCACAGGGTGAGATACCCGGCCACTGCGCCCCACAGGGCATCGGCCAGGGCCACATGGATACCAAAGGCATTGACGATCAGCCCTAGCCACATGGTCGGCAGCACCAGCACATCCGGCAGCAGCTGGTGGTCCGCATCGATCAGGCTCAGCGCCAGCAGGCACCAGGTCAGCGGCAGAGCCACCAACGCCTCTACCGAAGCGCCGAAGCGCCAGGCCACTACCAGCGACAGCAGCGCGCTGGCCACTTCCACTACCGGGTAACGCAGGCTGATGCGTTTTTTGCAGGACGAACAGCGCCCGCCCAAGGCCAGGTAGCTGATGACCGGAATGTTCTCCCACGCACGAACCCGGTGCGCGCAGTGTGGGCACCGGGAGGCGGGCAGGCACAGGTCGAAACGCGCGTGCTGCGTGGTCGGCAGCCCCAATACCTCTTGCGCCTCACGCTGCCATTGCCGCTCCAGCATGATCGGCAGGCGATACACCAGCACATTGATAAAACTGCCCACCAGCAGGCCGAGCACCGTGGCGAAAGTAAGGAAGTACGCTGGCTGTTCAGCCAGCAAAGCCCATAAAGTCATGTTCAGATCAAACTACCCAACTGGAAGATCGGCAGGTACATCGCCACCACCAGGCCACCCACCAGCAAGCCCAGGATCAGCACGATGGCCGGCTCCAGCAGGCTGGTCAACTGGTCCAGCGCCTGGCTGACCTGCTCCTCGTAATGGCTGGCGGCTTTTTCCAGCATCTGGTCCAGCGTGCCGCTGGATTCACCGATGGCCGTCAACTGCACCAGCAAGGGGGGAAACAGCGGTTCACCGGCCATCGCCTGATTCAGCCCTTGTCCATTGGCCATGCCTTGGCGCAGCCGCAACACCGCCTGTTCGTGCAGGTCGCCACCCGTTACCCGCGCCACCGTCCCCAGCGCATCCAGCAACGGCACCCCGGCGCCGTAGGACGTTGCCAGGCTGCGCGCAAACCGCGCCAGCGCGGCCTGCCCCAGCAACTTGCCAAACACGGGCAAGCCCAGCACCCGCCGAGATATCCACAGGCGCGCTGGCGCGTGCTGCCGGTAAAGCTGGCGCACGGCAACACCCAGCACCAAGCCCATCACCAGCAGCAGCGGCGCAAACCGGCTCAGCCCTGTGGACAAGTTGATCACCCATTGGGTAAATGCCGGCAACGCCGCGCCCATGCCCGAGAACATGCTCTCGAATTTAGGAATCACCTCCAGCAACAAGATTGCCGACACCCCCAGCCCGGTCAGCAACAGCAGCAGCGGGTAGATCATCGCCTTGCGCACCTTCTTGTGCAGCACCCGACGCTGTTCCAGCATGCCGGCCAGCTGCTCCAGCTGCCGGTCGAGCGTACCGGACTGTTCGCCCACCCGTACCAGGTTGCAATACAGCGCATCGAACCATGCCGGGTGACGCTGCAATGCATCCGCCAACCCCAGGCCCGAGGCCACATCCTGTTTCAATCTTTCCAGCAACGCCGCCTGCGCCGCATCGCAACCACTGCGGCCCATCACCTCGAACGCCTGCAGCAGCGGCACCCCGGCCTTGAGCAACGTCGCCAACTGCCGGCTGAACCCCGCCGGGTCAGCCTTTTCGCGCCGCTTTGGCAAGCTGAACGCCAGCCCGCTGGCCGGCCGCAAACTCGCCACCGTGATGCCCTGGCGAATCAGCCCGGCGCGCACATAAGCCGGGCTGCGCCCGGGTGTTTGGCCGCTGACCGGCGTGCCGTTGGCGTCGGTGCCGTGCCAGCGGTAGAGAAGTGAAGATGAAGTCATGCAAAGGTCCTTGTTCAGCCCTGGCGACAAGCCTGGAAACAGCTTGCCGCGTCCATGCAAGGGCACGCGTCCGTGATGCTCACTAGAGTAGTTCAGCGAAGATGACGCCCGTGCGGGCAGGGGTGACAAAAGGTGTCTGTTCAGGCCTACTGCGCCGCTGCCGGTTGGGGCGCAACTGACCTCAATGTGTAAGCGAATCAAAAAGGAACTACGTTCATGAAAGGGCAACGCGGTATCACCCTGATCGAACTGATGATCGTCGTCGCGATCATCGGCATTCTGGCGACCATCGCCTTACCGATGTACACCAACCACCAGGCACGCTCCAAGGCCGCGGCCGGGTTGCTGGAGATCAGCGCGCTGAAGACGGCGATGGATCTGCGGCTGAATGATGGAAAGGATGTAGCGGATGTCGCCGCCCTGGGTGGCCAGCCGGCGACGGCGCATTGTGCGATCACGGCCAGCGGCAAGGCCGCGGATGGCAGCGGCAGCATTGTCTGCACCCTGGTGGATGCGCCGGCCAACGCGCTGGGCAAGGCCCTGACCCTGACGCGTTCGGCCAGCGGCTGGGCGTGCACGACCGACATCGAGGAAGACCTGGCGCCCAAAGGGTGCAAGGGGGCTTGAGGGCAGGGCAATAAACCAGCGGAAACAGGGGTTTGCGTTACGGGTGTGAGCAGTGGTACGTTGCGCTACACGCCGGTGTAGCTCAGTCGGTAGAGCAGCGCACTCGTAACGCGAAGGTCGCAGGTTCGATTCCTGTCTCCGGCACCAGAATCAGTTGGCCTATGGCGATTTCTCGCTACCTGGCACCAATAGAAGCCCGCCTTGTGCGGGCTTTTTTGTTGTGCGCCAGGCATGGCGCGTTGCGCGTAAGCGCAACCTGCTTGGCTGTGGTGGCCGAGCGGGTGACTTGGAGGTGAAAGTCCTCTACACACCCGGCAAGGGGAAGTGTTAGCCGGAGGCAAGGGTGTCGCGGGTGACCGCGAATCTGAAGGAAGCCCGAGGCAAAATGCTGGCCTGACGAACAGGAAGCGGATCAGGCGGCACAGCGGGGTCAGGCGGCAACAATCGCCAAAGCCCAATACTTGCACGGGGCGCTGTGACGTAAATCCGACAGGCATAAGCAGGAAGGTCGCGCGAATTACCCTGGGAGATCTGCACGTTTGCCGATGTGCTACCGAGCGTCGAGAGGCGACGGGATGAACGTGCAGAAGTCAGCCGAAGCCGTAGTAAGTGGCGGATAACCGCGCCACCAAGGGCCGAACAGGTTATGCCGCTAGTAGGCGTCACTGTCTCGTTGGTAGCCGTAATGCAGAAATTTCCTACAACGGAATCTGTCACTCCGAATCCCGGCCAGAAGCCGAGGGTGATGCCTGACAGTGCAAAGGTGCCGGCGGCGTCAGCGACGTGGACGAACGCGGAGCCGGACACGCTGATGGAGCGGGTGCTTGCACCGGCCAACCTCAGGCGTGCGTATCAACGCGTGGTTAGCAACAAGGGGGCTCCGGGTGCTGATGGCATGACGGTCGCTGACTTGGCGGGCTACGTGAGACAGTATTGGCCAACCCTCAAGGTCAGGTTACTGGCCGGTGAATACCAGCCCCAAGCAGTGCGAGCGGTTGAAATTCCCAAGCCGCAGGGCGGCACACGGCAACTGGGAATCCCCAGCGTCGTGGATCGCCTGATCCAGCAAGCACTGCAGCAGCAGCTCACACCTATCTTCGACCCACTGTTCTCGGACTACAGCTATGGTTTTCGTCCGGGCAGAAGTACGCATCAAGCCATCGAGATGGCTCGTGCTCATGTGACAGCGGGACACCGCTGGTGCGTGGAAATCGATCTGGAGAAGTTCTTCGATCGAGTCAACCACGACATCCTGATGGCCTGTATCGAGCGCCGGGTCAAAGATAAGTGCGTACTCAGGCTTATCCGCCGCTACCTTGAAGCCGGGATCATGTCGGGCGGTGTCGTCAGCCCACGGCAGGAGGGGACGCCGCAAGGCGGCCCGCTTTCGCCGTTGCTGTCGAATATCCTTCTGGATGAGCTCGACCGCGAATTGGAGCGGCGGGGTCATCGCTTCGTGCGCTACGCCGATGATGCGAACATTTATGTGCGCAGTCCTCGGGCGGGCGAACGGGTACTGGCCAGTGTCGAACGCTTCCTGAATCAACGTTTGAAACTGACGGTGAATCAGAAGAAGAGTCGAGTCGCGAGAGCCTGGAAGTGTGACTACTTGGGCTATGGGATGAGCTGGCATCAGCAGCCAAGGCTGCGGGTGGCAACGACGAGCCTGGGTCGCCTGCGCGACCGGCTCGCAGAGCTGCTACGCGGTGCACGGGGTCGCAAGATAACGAATACCATCGAGCGGATAAACCCTGTCCTGCGAGGCTGGGCGGGTTACTTCAAGCTTAGCCAGAGCAAACGGCCACTTGAGGAACTGGATGGCTGGATCAGGCACAAACTCCGCTGTGCCATCTGGCGCCAATGGAAGCAGCCCTCTACGAGGGCGCGCAACCTGATGCGTCTGGGCTTAAGCGAAGAGCGTGCCTGTAAATCGGTCTGTAACGGCCGAGGCCCGTGGTGGAACTCGGGGGCGCCACATATGAATCAGGCGCTGCCGAAGAAGCTATGGGATCGACTCGGACTGGTCTCGATACTGGATACGATCAACCGGCTTAGCCGCATAGCTTGAACCGCCGTGTACGGAACCGTACGCACGGTGGTGTGAGAGGACGGCGGGTGTGAGCCCGCCTCCTACTCGATCCCGCTTTTTTCCCCAGGGATCTGCGTGTTTTTGACTTAACGGTTCGCAGTTTTCCACTTAGGGTTGCACGTATTTTTAGATAGTGGTTAGCTGTCGATCAGGTTTTGGCCAGTGTTTACGGGGTGAGAACCGAAATTTTTCTAGATAATGATTTTCCCGTTTAGAGATAATTTTGAGATGCCCCAGTTTTCTCACCACGACCTGCAGCTATTGAACCCGTCCTTCGACTCGCCGCTGGTTGACGTTCTGGCCGAGCTCGAATTTCTGCGCAGGCTGAGGCTGGAAGGGGACACTCCACCTCAGGTGTTCTTTCAGTTGAAGTCGCTGTTCCACACGCTGGAGAGCTTGGGGTCTGCTCGAATCGAGGGCAACCACACCACACTGGCCGACTACATCGACAGCAAAGTCGAAGGGAAGGCCGAGAGCACCGATCAGTTGCTGGAAATTGCCAACATCGAAAAGGCGATGGATTACATCGAAGAGGTGATCAAGCCTGGTGCAGACCTGACAGAGCATACGATCCGAGAATTGCACGCCATGACCGTAATGGGGTTACGGCGTGAAGGCGATAAAACGCCAGGCGCCTACCGGGAAGGGGCGGTCAGGATCGCACAGGCGGAGCATCTGCCTCCAGAAGGTGTGCTGGTGCCGCAGTACATGCAGGAGTTGGTCAGCTTCATCAATCGCGACGATTCCCCTAAATACGCGCTGATGAAGGTCGCCCTGGCGCACCACCGTTTCGGTTGGATTCACCCATTCGGCAATGGCAATGGGCGGGTGGTAAGGCTGCTGACCTATGCGCTGTTGATGAAGTACGGCTTCAACGTGAACACGGGTGGTCGGGTGCTCAACCCTACTGCGGTGTTCTGCAATGACCGGGACAAGTACTACACCATGCTGGGGCTTGCCGATACTGGCACCACAGCAGGGCTGGAGGCATGGTGTACCTATGTGCTGCAGGGCATCCGCGACGAATTGGAGAAGGTGGACAAGCTCACCGACTATGGCTACCTCACGAAATGCATTCTGTTGCCGGCGGTGAGTTTTGCACGCAGTCGAGAGTGGATTACCGAGACCGAGGAACAGATTCTGGTCAGCGTCATAAAGCTGAAGGTCGTGAAATCGAGTGACATTGCTCAGGCACTCCCCGCGCTCACGGCTAACCAACGGACTTATCAGATCAAGAACCTGGTAGAGCAAGGCATGCTTCTGCCAATCAACCCAGGTTCGAGGCAATACACCATTGGTTTTTCCAACAATTATCTGGTACGTGGGGTCATCAAGGCACTGAGGGAGCAGGGGTTCATTCCAGAGCCACTCGACAGGCCTTGAATAATTGCAAGATCGGCACTAATTCAGCTTGAATTCGTCTCCTTTCGTGAACATTAAGGCCCGAATGGAAGCACGATGCTCGAGTATTCCACGCCCTGTGTGTGGGCCTTGTGTCGCGAAAGGGCCGCAAGGCGGCCCCGGCAATTCTTGCTCCACCGCTGAACTGTGCCCTGCAACACAGTTCTCTCTCCCCACGAAATCCTTTCAAGATACTGCGGAGCAGCTTTTCAAAGCATGCGCAGCCGGGCAGTCGAACAGGTATCGCTACCCGGAATATTACCCCGTACCTGTGTGAGCCAACTGTCTTGCTCAATTTCTAAAAGCTAGCGCGATCCCTGTGGGAGCGGGCAAGCCCGCGAAGGGCTGCAAAGCAGCCCCAATCAAGCCGGAAAACGTTAACTGACTGGCATTAGGGCTTGCCCGCGAACACGGGTGAAGCCCGTGCCATGCGCCGAGATACTGAACTCACCTTCCGAACTCCAGCATTAAGGGCGATGGTGTCCGCGTATTTTTAAGCGGACGCGATCACCCTTATCGCCAGGATTTCCATGCGCCAACGAAGCTCTTATCCGAAACCGTTCAAAGCCCAGGTCGTTCAGGAATGCCTGCAACCTGGCGCAACCGTGTCCAGTGTCGCCATCAACCACGGCATCAATGCCAACGTCATCCGCAAATGGCTGCCGCTCTATCGAGATCAGCCCGCAGCGGCTTCACTACCAGCTTTCGTCCCGCTAAAAGCCGCACCTAAACGGCCAGTCGAAGCGTCAGTGATCATCGAGTTGCCCGTGGCCGGGCAAGTGATCACGGTGAAATGGCCAGCCTCGGATCCCGAGGGTTGTGCGCAATTTATTCGGGCTTTCGCTCAATGATCCGCATCGATGCCATCTGGCTGGCCACCGAGCCGATGGACATGCGGGCCGGCACCGAGACGGCATTAGCCCGGGTGATTGCGGTGTTCGGTGCGGCGAAGCCGCACTGCGCTTATCTGTTCGCCAATCGCCGGGCTAACCGGATGAAAGTGCTGGTGCACGATGGCGTCGGTGTCTGGCTGGCAGCGCGTCGACTGAACCAAGGCAAGTTCCACTGGCCCGGCATTCGCCACGGCTGCGAGGTCGAACTCGACAGCGAACAACTCCAGGCGTTGGTGCTGGGCCTGCCGTGGCAGCGCGTCGGTGCAGGCGGTGTGATTAGCATGCTGTAAACGCCGGCCATTTGGCTGGTCTACTTGTCGTCGCCCCGAGCCTGCTCTGGCACAATCGGCGGCATGACTTTCTCGCCCAACCTCGACCAGATGACCCCGGAACAGCTTCGTGCCTTGGCGGCACAGGCGGTGCAATTGCAATCCCAGGTCGAGGCGATGAGCAGGAAGATTCAGAACGATGAAATCCTCATCGAACAGTTCAAGTTCGAAATCGCCCTGCTCAAACGGCACAAGTTTGCCAAGCGCAGCGAGCAAATCAGCCCGGCGCAAAGCAGCTTGCTGGATGACCTGCTCGACACAGACCTTGAAGCTATCGAGGCCGAGCTAAAACAGCTTCTCCCAGATGCGCCACAGGCCGAACCACGGCAATCCCCGAAACGTGCGCCATTGCCACCGCAGTTTCCACGCACGGTGATTCGTCACGAACCCGAAAACACCCAGTGCGCCTGTGGCTGCCAACTTCAACGCATCGGCGAAGACGTCAGCGAGAAGCTGGATTACTCGCCGGGCGTGTTTACTGTCGAGCAACATGTGCGTGGTAAATGGGCCTGCCGTCAGTGCGAAACCCTGATTCAGGCGCCGGTGCCAGCCCAGGTTATCGACAAAGGTATCCCGACCGCAGGTTTGTTGGCCCACGTGATGGTGGCCAAGTTTGCCGATCACTTGCCGCTGTACCGGCAGGAGAAGATTTTTGGCCGCGCCGGGCTGGCGATTGCTCGCTCGACCTTGGCGCAGTGGGTTGGACAAACCGGCGTGCGACTCCAGCCGCTGGTCGATGCGTTGCGTGAAGCTGTGCTGAAACAGGGCGTGATCCACGCCGACGAGACACCGGTACAGATGCTTGCGCCCGGCGAGAAGAAAACCCACCGGGCCTATGTCTGGGCCTACAGCACGACGCCGTTTTCGGCGCTTAAAGCGGTTGTTTACGACTTCAGCCCAAGCCGTGCTGGCGAACATGCACGCAACTTCCTGGGCGACTGGAACGGCAAGCTGGTCTGCGACGACTTCGCTGGCTACAAAGCCGGGTTTGAGCAAGGCATCACTGAAATCGGCTGCATGGCCCACGCCCGTCGCAAGTTCTTTGATCTGCACGTGGCGAATAAAAGCCAGCTGGCTGAACAGGCCCTGCACTCGATCAGCGGCTTGTACGAGGTCGAACGCCAAGCGCGGGACATGAGCGATGAAGACCGCTGGCGAATACGCCAGGAAATGGCGGTGCCGATCATCAAAACACTGCATGACTGGATGCTGGCCCAGCGAGACCTGGTGCCCAATGGATCAGCCACGGCCAAAGCCCTCGATTACAGCCTGAAACGCTGGGTAGCGCTGACGCGCTACCTGGACGATGGGGCTGTGCCCATCGACAACAACCAGGTCGAGAACCAGATACGGCCATGGGCGCTTGGCCGCTCGAACTGGTTGTTTGCCGGGTCGCTGCGCAGCGGCAAGCGGGCGGCTGCAATCATGAGCCTGATCCAATCGGCGCGCATGAATGGGCATGATCCGTATGCCTATCTCAAGGATGTGCTGATGCGGCTGCCGACTCAGCGGGCCAGTGAAATTGAGCACCTGCTGCCGCATCAGTGGGCTGGAGCTTGGCAGTATAAAAGTCGTTAAGGAAAGCAATATGATCCGGCTAGCCGACGCAAGTGATGAGCCCGATATTAGAAATTGCGCTAAACAAGCCTACGCTCGTTATGTGCCACTAATCGGGCGTAAGCCAGCCCCAATGATCGCCGATTTCGTCGCGCAGATAGCGGCAGGAGTGGTCTATGTTGCGACGGACGGCCAGAACGGGTTTCAAGGCTTTATTGTGTTTTATGTCAAGGATGGGTATTTCCTGTTGGAAAATGTGGCAGTCCTTCCGAGCGCAGCCGGATGTGGGGTTGGAAAGAGGCTCATTAGCTTTTGTGAAAATGCCGCCCGACAGCGTGGTGTGAACTCCGTTTGTCTATATACCAATGCAAAGATGACAGACAACCTCTCGATATATCCCAAGCTTGGTTATGTGAAAGTAGCGGAGCGGACGGAGGATGGCTTCAATCGCGTTTACTTCAAAAAAGACCTTACTTAACCGGACGCGGCCTCAACAGGCTGGCCCAAGATGACGATTCTGCATGAGGTGGATTGGCCGGACGCTTAGTGCGCCAGTTAAAGCTGGCGGAGGATAGTCGATGAAAGTTCGATACTGGTAAGAAATGGCGAATCAACCAGACCCCGAGTCATGCACGTTGCACCGCGAGGTGCAGGGTGAAGCGTTGACAGGGGAAACCGATGGGCCAGCCATTGAGCCGCGTAATCAGGAATCCGGGATGCCGATGCTGTTAAGCGAAGCAGAAGGCAATACGGAGCATGGTGTTATACGCCAGTCATGCTCTGATCCCGCGCGGTCGGAGACCCTGTGCACGTCGGGAAGTCCTTCGCACGGAAACTGGGAGATCTCAGCGGCGCCCGGTGCGCAAGCACCGGGCGGAGCAGGAAAGGCCAAAAGCCGTAACCCTGCTGTCTACGCCGCCGAGAAGTCGGATACGTCCGTAGTACCTGAGAAGCCATCGAACAAAGGGCCTGGCCCTTCGGAGATAGTGGAGGAAAGGGACGTAGCCAAGGGAAACACCAACAAGCCTCCCGCGCCCCGGACACTGAGCCGGATCAGTTGCGCGTCGATGGGACTTGAAGGTGTACGTGAAGCAGCCCGAAGGAACAAGGGCATGCAGTTCACGGCTTTGCTGCACCACATCACACCGCAGTTACTGGCGCAGAGTTTCTATGCCCTGCGCCGCGATGCAGCGGTAGGCGTAGACGGCATGTCGTGGCGGGAATACGAGGAAGGTCTTCTCCAGCGGGTAACTGATTTGCACGCAAGGCTCCACGGTGGAGCCTATCGAGCAACGCCATCGCGGCGGGTCTACATTCCCAAAGCCGATGGCAGGCAACGCCCGTTGGGCATTGCCTCTCTGGAGGACAAGATCGTACAGCAGGCAGTCGTTACCGTTCTGAATGCGATCTATGAAGAGGACTTTCTGGGATTCTCGTATGGGTTTCGGCCGGGACGTAGCCAGCACGATGCGCTGGATGCGTTAACGGTCGCGCTGAAGGGCCAGAAGGTGAACTGGATATTGGATGCGGATATCACGTCGTTCTTTGATGAGATCGACCATGAATGGATGCTGATGTTTCTGGGACACCGGATTGCAGATCGGCGCCTGCTCGGGCTTATCTGCAAATGGCTTAAGGCGGGAGTTTTGGAGGATGGCCGTAGGGTGGCTGCGACCAAGGGGACGCCCCAAAGCGCAGTGATATCGCCGTTGCTGGCGAATATCTATCTTCACTACGTGCTGGATCTGTGGGCAAGGCAGTGGCGCCAGCGCCACGCCCGTGGCGATGTGATCGTTGTGCGCTACGCGGACGACAGTGTGGTGGGTTTCAGGACACAATGGCAGGCTCAGCAGTTTCTGGTGCAGTTGCAGGAGCGCTTGGCCAGGTTCGGTTTATCCCTCAACGCCCCGAAGACACGGCTAGTTGAGTTTGGTCGTTTTGCTGCGAGAAATCGTAGGAAGCGAGGGTTAGGAAAACCGGAGACATTTGACTTCCTGGGCTTCACACACTGTTGTAGTACCAATAGAAGCGGTGGGTTTCAAATACTGCGCCTGACGGTCAAGAAGCGAATGCGTGCGACATTACAATCCATTCGGGTCGCTCTAAATCGCCGCCGACATGAGCCTGTTCAAGTCGTAGGCCGATGGCTTGGCAGTGTTGTTGGGGGATACTTCAACTATCACGCCGTGCCAGGAAACCTGTTACGTCTTGATGGTTTTCGAGTTGCGGTCTGCCGCTTATGGCGGCAAGCCCTCAAACGACGTAGCCAGAGGAACAGGCTTCAGTGGTCGCGATATGGACGCCTTGCCGACCTCTATATACCAAGGCCCAGAACCGTTCATCCTTACCCAGAGGAACGCTTCGCGTCACGTACCTGAGGCAGGAGCCGTATGCGGTAGTTCCGCACGTACGGATCTGTGCGGGGGGTGGCAGGTAACTGCCATCCTTACCGCGACCATTGGAGGGCACTCATGAGTAAGCCATTCGACATGGAGCTGTTCCTCGCTGGGGTGCTGACCGGGTCACACTCAACCCGGCAACGCCATTTGCAGCAAGCGAGGATTATCCAAGCTGAAATCGCAGAGCGATGGCAGCGGGAGACACCTTGGGCTTGGCAGAGAAAGCATGTTGTTTGGTTCCTTGAGCACCGTATGCGTCAACATGGCGATGCTACGCGGTATTACTACCTGCTAACGATCCGCCTGCTCGCTCTACGTCTAAAAAAGGCGTGGGTATTCAATCTTTGATTCGGATCTGCTCATATGAATCACTAACAACAGCCACCGGCATCAGGCCACCTACCATTCACCGATGCCCCAATAATGCTTCACCGCTACATCGGAGGCCTTAGAACCCGTGATAACTGCAGTTTAACAGTGTATTTATACCGCCCCGTTACAAGGTGTATCTTTTCATCTCTGATAGCAATTAAATTGCTCAACGTAACGCGCCGCATTTTTTGTAAGACCACATGCGACTATCAGAACACCATCCCAACCGGAGCGCGTTAGACTTGCGCAAATTTCTCGCGCGGCACCTAAACCCATTAATTGCTTATAAGCCTTGACCTAAATTAATATCGGGGGATTTACACCTTGTATGACAAAGTCGTACCCAGGATTTGGAAAAGCGCTTTGAGCAAACTCTACATCAAGCTCTTTTAAGATCTCGGCAATCAAAGTCTTGTATTTTTTTTTGGCTTCGATATATGGTTCGACGACTCTATCGTTATTGAAAACTTCCTCGCAGGCGAGATCGACTTCAATTTCTCGATCCACTAAAATTTTACGCATTAAACTTTTAAGTCCAAGCGCAGCAGCCAAGGAGACTAATAGAGAAAGCAAATATGAAGCCACTATATGCCGGTTAAACCGCAGGAGGCCGGACTGATTCTACAGGCGACCGAGATATCATTGCATTGACCGTAGAAACTAGCTGTTACCGCTTATCTAACGGTATGAATTTATTACTTACGAACCTGTCTTGCACCTCTAGCAACAAGTCTTGGGCTGTGTATGGGTATTTAAATCCTAGCTTTATTTCACGCGGTTTGATAAGAGCTTCAACATCGACAAGCTCAAGCTTTGTTATAAAGCAAATCTCTTGAATATCAGAAGCCAAGCATTCGCGCGCAGCACTTAATTTGCCATCAGATATATCCTTTACATAGTCCGGGATATATACGATAGCAAAATAGAACGTGCCCACCACCCAATCGCACTAAAAAGAGTCTATCCATTTTTTATCACCCAAGAAATCCAAGCCCTAAGTATATTGCTCTTTACCCTGCCCTTATATGTCCCCGCAATTATTCGCCAATCTGAATCTCCGCGCTCGACACAGTTCGCTATATAGGTCCGTACCGAAAGAAACTTTTGAGACCTTCCAGCTATGCTGAGATCGAGCGTCAGTACCTTTCGTAATCTAGATCATATGCATGACGCAAGCGCTGATCCACCGCGTGCCTGACATTTTCTAGGCCTGCGCCTGATGGCGGCTAAGAGAATCCAAAGTCCTCGGCATTCGCCAAAAATTTCATGCCATACGCAGGTGGTGATCGCCGGGCGGGGGCGATCAAGGCGATTGAAGGAGCTTCAGGCCATAGCGTCGCCTGAGCGATGGCTACCCATAGAAACGAAAAGCGTAATCCGCTAAGATTCTCGAAAGCCAAGCCCACAGCGTGATAGAAATGAAATTCGATGAAGCCATCCAGGGTGATCTCTTTGCGCTTCCAACCTTTGAGCCACTTGCCCCGCTTTTGATCAGCGGCGAGAAGCCTCCGATCTTTGTGATCGGTTGCGGTCGACACAAAAGGAAAAGTCCAACACCTGCTAAGGACTTATATACCTCCGACAGGTTTAAACGCTCAAAATCAATTGCGAAAAATATTGGATCTAGCTTCTTCGTTCTTTCAGCGAAACATGGGCTTCTGCAACCAAATCAGCTTGTCGAACCATATGATGTAGATATCGGTACTCTGGATCCCGATACAAAAAAACAGTGGGCGACCGAGGTTCTGCAGGCGTTATCTGAACTTAACAATGGCGCAAAGGTAATATTGCTAGCAGAAAGCAATTATGCACATCCTTTACTGCTGCTAGCATCAGAGCTTCAGTGCAACATAGAAATAATATGTCCTTTTATTAATTTAAATCTTGAGCACATACCAATCTGGCTAGAACAGGCTGAACGTGTAAGCGCCCGCATAAAAGATCTGAAAAAACTTTACGCCTACATCGATACTGCTAGAGAAAGTGGACTTACTTTCAGTTTTGCAGAGCTTTCCGGTAATAAACTTCCAAAGCGTGGCGTCTATGTCTTCTTGGACCCTCGAGAACAGAATTTTTTGAATGCGGGACCAAGAATTGTAAGAGTCGGAACCCACGCTGTAAGCTCCGAATCTAAATCCACACTAAGAACTCGATTGCGAAGTCACTTTGGACAGATCGATGGTGGCGGTAATCACCGGGGCTCTATTTTTCGCCTCCATGTCGGCAGAGCTCTTCTGGAGTCTCAGAAGCTTGGGCACAAATATTCAACCTGGGGTGATGGACAGCACGCATCCGGTGAAATAAGAGAGAAAGAGATTGAGCTTGAAAAAGAGGTGAGTGGTTACCTAAGCAATCTTGAAGTATTCATTATTCCGATTGATGACGAGCCTTCAAAAGATAGCTTGAGAGCCCATGTCGAGACTCAGCTCATAGCACTTTGCACTGAAGATTTTGAAAAAATTGACGAAACTGCTATGGATTGGCTAGGCAAATCTTCTCCTATGCTCCCCATAGTCAAATCAGGACTATGGAATCTACGCGACGTGTCAAAAAAATATAACCCCAATGACTTAGGGTCAGTTGATCATATAATATCAATGCAGGAGCAAGATTTATAATGGATGGCTTGGTTTCTGCGACGCTTCGCCAACCTGCGTTGCCGCGATTCATGTGTCACCTCTATCAACGACTGCAGCAACAGAGATTAAATCTGGTTACAGGAGCTGGCATTTCAATCGACGCTGGAGTTCCTAACTGGTTCGAGCTATTGAGGCGACTCGCTCAGACTCCGTCAGCATTGGCTGGTGATTATGAAGCCCACAAGACGGCAGGGTTGACGCCTGAGTATCTTGGTCAAATCATTTATAATCGGCGTCGAAACCCTGAAGAGGACAAATATAACGCCTCCGAAGAGGCGACGATGAACCACGACTGGGCGGCATCTATACACGAAGCCATTTATAAAGATGTTCCTAACAATGTAGCTGACTTAATTACAAAACATCCTTATCTGTCGCAGCTGAAAGAGCTAGCCAAGAAGATTCCCTTTGTAATTAATTTTAACTTTGACGATATTTTAGCACAGGCAATTAGCTATAATCCGACCAAAGATGCTCAGGGTCGATCATTTTCCGTCGAATGGCGTCCCGCCTTATTGGATCGACCGAATCACACTACGATATATCACGTTAATGGATTGTTACCTCAGGTTTCACTAAAAAAAAGAAGCCCTAAACTAATCTTCACTGAAGATTCGTTTGCTGATGCCATGGCCCGAGCACCTGGTGTTAGTGCAGAGTATATTTTTATGCGCTTCGTTCAAAATACCATGTTGATCGTAGGTCATTCATTAGCAGATGCCTCGTTAAAAAATTATTTAAGGCTTAATCGGGATAAAAGCCCAGCAAACCATCACTATATGATCCATTGGATTGAGACTGAATCCTCTTTAAGCCCGGAACGGCAATCTGACATATTCAATGCCAATCTTGACCTGTATAACGTGTTTACTATCTTTTTAACTTCGGCTGAAATGAGTTCATTTTTCTCTACGTTAAACTTGGGCAATCGCGACTTTGCAGACAAGCTTGAGGGGGTGGGTCAAGATCGGCGCTCACGTTGGCACTATTATATAGTTGGTCCTGTAGCAGCCGGAAAGTCATCATTATTAGAGCATCTTCGTTGTTTTGATACTCACGAAGAGTGGACCCGGCAGCCACCCTCCGAGATGTATCGCTCATTTAAGACTCTGAGCAAAGACGAAGTTGAAAAAGTAGATAAATTTATTTATGGCGAGCTTAAAGAGAAAAACTCCAGGATGCATATTGCAGGAATCGGGTTTCACTTTATGGATCGAGGTCCTCTCGATTTATACGCTTTCTCGCAAAATAAAGAAGAAAACAAGAATAAGACTGCTGCCATGAAAGATATTATTACCCGTCAGCGAGCATGGCAGGATGGTGAAATTATTTTCCTGGAAGCAAAAGGCATCACATTAGTTTCAAGAAACTACTCTCGAGGACGCTCACCTGAACAAGCCGGAGAGGAAAGTTATCTTGATACTCAAACCATCGCACTCAAAGAAATATACAAACCAACTTTCATCTTGAACACTGAAGATCAAACTCCTGGGCAGATCGCAAAGCGCGTAGTTCGGAAGGTTCTCCTTAGAGATTATAATCCGACGAATTTGACAGAGGTGATGGAAAGGCATGCCTAAACTCTATAAGGTATCGCGCAAACCACGCGCATATTTCGCCGCCTCTCTTTTCAATGATATGGAGAGAAACTTCAACGCCAATGTTGAGGCGTTGCTTGCGCCATTTGTCGACGTTTTTCTTCCTCAGCGAGATGGCGGGTTGCTTAGACAGCTTGTAGCTGATGGCATGGCATTAAGTACAGCGAAACAGTATGTTTTCAAAAAAGACGTCGAAGCTATCTCTCAATCAGACATCGTTATCGCCGTACTTGACGGGAGAACGGTTGATGAAGGGGTAGCATTCGAGCTTGGCTACGGCTACGCGCTTGGGAAGTTATGCATAGGGCTTAAAACGGACGATCGTGCATTGCTAACTATTGGAGACAATCCAATGATTACGGAAAGTTGCCATCGCATTCTAAACTCTGTGGATGAGCTTCTAGATGCAGTACGTCTACCTCTGGATATTTTCTCGACTATTGAGTAGTTTAGATATTATATACAGATCTTTCATGGCGCTGGCCAGCTGCTAAATTGAGAAAGTTCTATACTGCCTAATGTCATTACCTTGGTGGGGGTGGGTTATTGAGTAAATGGGCGCGATTTGAAATTATTCCTAGCCCATTTACTGGCTTTTCGTACAGAGCCTGCAGAGAACTTAAGAGCCTGCCGATCACGAACTAGGCCGCATTCGCTGTGGCCTGAGAACCAAAAGCCATATGCTATGCGGCACTTATGGGACACCGTTACGTTGCCTCCTCTCTGTCGATAATGCCCAAGGTTATGTATTGGTAGTGCTAAATAATTTTTAATGCAAATTTTTAGTGTATTGGAATGTACTGTGTTGTAGTTAAGTTGCCGCTTGTGTGCTGCTTGCTACAATGAAAAATAGTGCAGAAACTATCAGTGCGATGAGTACGTGAAATGTTAATTGTAATTTACTTTCATTGTGTGGGGTTAATAGCGAGTCCTTTGCCAGTGTATTCCATTCCGTGATGATTTCGACTGACTGTTTTGTGATTTCATTGTTGTCAATAACTCCGGAGCTAACCTTTAGCTCAAGTAGCTCTATTAATCGAGCTAAGTTTGCATATCGAGCGCCGGAAGATCGATGAATTTCAGCTCTTTCACCATACCTTGCTTGAGTAACTATTCCGGAAATTACTGCTGAAATACATCCCGTAAGAACTAATATATGTTGTTTGGTTATGCTCCAAAAAATAATTGATTTAGTGTCAATTGGGAAGAATGAAAATACTGTGACGAAGACCGTCGCATATATAAGTATGTATCCAAGGGTCTGTGAGCGATAAAATAGGGTTTCAGCTCTTTTGTAATGTCCATCACGAGCATTTTTACAGCGATCTAACCAGTCACCGAGTACTTTTATGGAGTTAATTTCTGCAAGTTTGTGATGGGTGTCTAATTCTTTCATTGCAATCCTATTTGCAGGTTTTTATCGAGTCTGATTTTATTTCTGTATTGGTTTTTTGTCTATTGCTTTGGGTGAGGTTTTAAGTGCCGCAACCTAAATTTTCATCTAGCAGACAACAATTTAAATTTTCTTAAATCTTAATCTGGCTAGCGATCGTCTTGTTGTGCAGTGAATCGTGTGATGGGAATTCACAACCTTCGGTCAATGTAGTTCAAAGGATGAGCTACCATCGGTTTTTGCATGATAACCAATGGGAGCGGATAAGGTCTATGATCGACGCATCACTGCACACGATAGCTGAGAGATCACCGATAGACCGTGGATCGCAGCCCGAGACGTTCGGGTACGTTTCACGATGCTACCCCGGAGCGCAGTGCCCGCAGTGCACTGTTGAGCATTTGGATCATCGGTTCTCGGGCGTCGTTTCTCGAACGGCCAGAGTTGCGTTGGTCTTGCGGTTGCAGACACCGGCTTGATGTTTCAAGTTTAACAGCTGTTCCCTTTTGGTATCTATGGGGCCATAGTCTCGGAAACGGCAAAGTAAAATGCGACCAATGCGACCAATGCGACCAATGCGACCAATGCGACCAATGGGACCGGTAGAGGCTGAACTGAAGCAGCGTTGCTGGCTTCAATGCTGAGCTGACGCGAGTGCTGATGGTTTGACATCTTTGACGTTAAAACAGGGCGCAACTCATTGCGCCCTTCGCGTGCTACGCATCCATCACCTTCTTGGCTGCACGCAGCATTCTGTCTCTGGGGACGGATATGCCGAAGTCGAACCAATGTACGACGTTGTAATAAAACTGATCGGCAGCCATGTATTTGTCAAGAAACACCTTTGCCTGGCGGCGAGAAAAGGCACGGACATACTTGAGCGAGGCTAGCTTCCGCACGTCCTCAAACTCTGACTGTATAAGCGAAACGATGACGGCTTCGGCCAGTCCAAGAAAGGCTTTATCGGGTATCAATGGAATGATGCGCGCAATGAGGTATCCGGGCATCGTGATGGCCAGCAGGTCATTGAGCCGATGCTTGCCGAGCGCATATAGCGTACACGCCACATCCTCACGCTTGGTACTGCTTTCAATCGAAAGCAGCGATGCATACGTACTACCGTGCTCGGGCCGGTCGAGCGATGCAATCACCAAGGGAATGTCGCACCATTGACCGAACTTCCCGAGATGCTTAAGGTCTGCAGCTGAGTAGCTGACACTACCACTTGCAAGCATTGAGCGAACTAGCGGAAGGTCGGCCGCGTCGAGTCGGTTACAGATAATATCCAAGCCTTCGCGAGTAAACTTGCGGCGCAGGTACTCCCCAATTGAGCGAGTTTTCTCGACAAGGTCAGTCAACGGCCCATACCGTTTAGCCACTTCCTCCAACAACGACTCAAAACGATCTACAAATTGATTAGCAACTGCCTTACGTAAGTTATCGCCATGCAGCCTGAAGTTACGACGGATCAGCGCGAAATAAGCATTTTGGTCGAAGATCGCTAATCGGTCCTCTTCTTCGAGCTGCGCGTCTGTAAAGCGATCAAAGAGCTGCTGGGTGTAACGATCTAAGACTGCCTCACCTTCCGTATCGGCATGAGTCATGGCGGACAATAATCCCATGGGAGCTTGGCTCTTACGCACAAGGACCGCTTTCGCTTGATCAACGGAATAGCTACGGCCGTCAGTGATGAGTGCTTGCAGCGCTTCATAGCGCACCTCGGCATTGCTGTCGTTTAGCAACGGTTCGGCGACGCTTGCGCCGAGCGCCCGCCGCTTGTGCAACAACTTGACCACGGTGATTCTGACCAGAACATTGCGATGACTGAGTCCACGCAGCAAGGCTTCAACGTCAAACTCGGCATCGTGGCTGAACAGTTCGTCGAGAAGATCCTGCTTCACCGTGGTGGGCTGCAAGCTGTAGAGAGTCTCCAAGGCTTTTCGGCGATCGTCACGTAGCAATATGCGGATGATGGCGTTGGCTGCCGCGCTGGTCGTCTGTGTCTCGTTCCGGGCAAACTCTTCATGGATGGTGGGCAGGTCTGACGGTTGACCACATTCGCTCAGATAATCCAAGGCGGAGACACGCACTGCAGTTTCGGACGTGTCGGCAAACCACAGCGAAACGATCTCGTTGCGGCCAACGAGCTCTTCCTCGACGATAGGTAGTGCGATCAGGCGCATGGCTTTCAGCGCGCCGACGCGCCTTTCGGTCGAGCCGACCAAAGAGCAGACGGGCAGTCTGTTGTTCTTGAAGCCGTCGACTGCTGCAACCCAGTGCCAGAGCGGAACGTTCTCGTGTTCGAGGTGTTCCAAGCCATCGTCACGTAGCCCGTTGAGTTCTCGCCGACCGAACTCAAAATTCGTCCTCGCCTTGTAGAGAAGGTTCGCGTCATGCGGTCCCAGTGATTGTTGATCGTTACCGTGGACGGCCGCTATCATGGAAAGCAATCTGACCCGCGCCACGTCGATGGCAGTCAGGGGATGCTCATCAGTCGCCTTCTCGGCCTTGCTTAAGAAGTTTCGCAGGAATCTTGCCCCTTCTACTGACAGTGGAGTCGTTGGCCCTGGCTCGGATGTCGGGGTGGCATGTGTGCCGGGAGAAGGTGCTTGATCTTTCTCGGACTCTGACTCTTTGTCCTTGTTGGCAAGTGAGATGACGTATCCCTGAATGCACTTGCGGAACTTGCCCTCGAAGTCCCGCACGTCCGTGAAAGTGCCGGCCAACAGTTTCTTCTCGGCGAAGACCTGTTCTTTGAACGCGATGACCTTCTTGAGGTGATCCCCTGGATCGGCGAGAGACGCGGCGTCAAGATCCTTGAGCAGGAGATTGATTTCAGGTCGGCCTTCCTTCGCATTTCGAGTCATCGACCGGTTGAATTCTTCCTCGAAACCAGAAGTGTAGGGTTCCGTTCCTGGCGGCGTGCCCCAACGCTTCCAAAGCATGCCAATGAAGAGGTCGCATCCATCAAGATCGCGATTAATGATCGCTTGCGGCCGGCCGACGCCGGGTAGCGTGTCTTCCCAGCCGACCAGTTCGAGTTGATATCCGAGCGCGTCCGCTAGCTGGCTATTGAAATCGTCAACGATGGTTTTGGCGACCTTACGCTCTTCAGCTACATCGCCTGGAGAGGCAAGAAATACTTTGATGAACCGTCTTGTGCCTGCCATTTTCCACTGAACCTGTTCCATGCCCATGATGAATCGTACCTAATTCTACGGATACAAATCACCGGCTGCAGTTGGCCGATTGCTGCCGTTCGCAAGAGGCCGCAATGGGTCGTTTTCTGCCGTCAGCCACTTAGCTTATGAAGCGCGGGCGTAGCTCTTGTTGGAGCCCAAGAATTTCCGATTCGATTCCACTGAAAGCCATAACTAGCTGATTTTTATAGATACCCTATGAGGTACATCAAAAAATCCACAAAATTCCAGCCCCGCGAAAACCGGGCCCTCCCGACCAACAACCGTCCGTCTGTCTCCGCACCAGAATCAGTTGGCCTATGGCGATTTCTCGCTACAAGGTACCAATAGAAGCCCGCCTTGTGCGGGCTTTTTTGTTCCCGCTGTCCCGTTCTCAAACCGCTAGGTCGTGCCTAGTCCTAAATCCGCGTTGCTTGTAGGAATCGTCTCGTTAGCTGCTCGAGGCCTCATTTGCCCCTTCTTAGCTGTTAGGTTCTTTCGCTCCTACAGTTCGCAAGGGACTCTGAAATGCGCGTCAGTCTGGATGGGCTTGGCCAAGCAGTAGACGGTGATGTGACCACCACAGGTGCGATTTGCATCGCCACCGGGGAAGGTTACCTCGACGAGGGACGAATGGTCCTGAGGATGGGGGATCCCACCACACCTTGTCCACTTTGCGGGCTGGAAGGAAAGGTCGTCGAAGGGGTGTGGCACTTCGTCTCGGATGGCCAGCCAGTCGCGATGGATGGCGCGTTAGTTGATTGCGGTTGCCCAGAGGGTAGCAACCGGGTGGTGGCGCCTTTAGGGGAAATGCCCCCGCCGCGGCTGCCGGTTGCCGTACGCACTAGCCTCAAACCCGCTGGCCCTGGGAGCTCTAGCGCTTTGGCAGGGGCTTCGCCCGCCATGGTTGGCGGGTTGCCTGGGCAGATGCAGCCGGGATTCTATGTGGTGCCCCGGAGCATGTCGTTCCCGCAGATTCTGTTGGAGCTGGCTAGCCATGATTCGACCTTGCCCATTTCGTACCTGCAACGCCTGAACCCGACTTTCGAGCAGGGGTTCAAGGCAGGGGAAATCTTCGTCATCGGCGATCCGGATAACGGTTATGCCTGCACCCAGGAGGAGGGCCAACTCATGGCGGCCGCCGAGCGCGCGCGACGTTCCTTGGCTGTACTCGATTTTGCCGAGTCAGATTTCATGATGGAGTATCAGGCTGAAATTGCCGGACTGCTTAGTGACGCCAGTCTCTCCATGGGGGTGGGTAAGGACATGATGGACCACGGCCTCCGGCAGCTTCGCAGCACACTTGGCAACATCGAGCGTTTGCATCAGCAAGAATTTCTGCGCCATGGCCATCTGAATAGTCCATCGTTCTTCGCCGAGCGACGGCTGTTATTGGAGCAGCTAGATGGTCAGCTGAAGGCGACCTTTCTGAATAAACATCTGAATCTAGGGGCCTACGAGCGGCTGAAGAAAAGCTTGAATATCTCGACCAAGAGCCTTGTGCATCATTGGTCGAAAGCCGGCGGGCCAGGGCAGATTCCTGGGTACGCCACATACTTGGACAAAGTGGCGAAGCTTAGTAAGTACCTTCGGTATGGTGGGCATGTCGGAATTGGCTTAGGTGGTACATCTTCCTATCTGAAAGTCCAAGAGGCCTGCCGTGCAGGGGAAACCGAAGGCTGCAAAAAAATTCGTTTGTCTGAGGCCGGTGCTTTCGCTGGGGGCTGGCGGGAGGGATCGTGGGTGGCAAGATTGCTGGGATCACTGCGCTCGCTGTATGTGGGGTGTTCTCTGCTGGTACCGCGGGTTTCGGGGCGCCGGTATGTGGCATTGCGCTGGTCGGGGGAGGGGCTTTTGCTGGGAGCATCGCCGGTGCGGAGGGCGGTGAGCAAATGGGCGAGCTGATCTACGAATCACATTATGACTGAGTTCGAGAGTTGGCCCGTGTGGCTGAAGTGGATAATGCTGGCGTGTCCGTTCGTGATTGCGTTGGCCGGTTGTGCGGTCAGTGCATTCATCGCGGGTACAAGAAATTTCACTGTTGCAACCTCGGCTATCCAAAGTCATCCCGGCCTGGAGCAAATGAAACTGTTTTTGGGCACGCGGCGCTTTGGCGCTCGGTGGCTGCTGATAACGTTTCTTTGTGGAATACTCATTTGGCCTGGCGTACATATGCGCCGAGGGCATCTGGACATCGAAGAACTAGAAAACTTCCCTGCGAAACTTAAGTTGGCTCTACAGGTATCCACGTGGCTGACGGCCTTTGGCTTCGCTTGGATGTGGGTGACCTATGGATTCATCAAGGCGTGAACGTTGATGCCACGGCGGTCGTAGCTCTCACTGGATCCTTCGCAAGTCCCGATTCGATTCCACTGAAAGCCATAAATAGCTGATTTTTTGATAGATACCCTATGAGGTACGTCTATAAATCCACCAAATTCCAGCCCCGTGAAAACCGGGCCCTGACGCCCAACAACCGTCCGTCTGTCTCCGCACCAGACAATTTGGCCGATGGTGATTTTTGCTATCGGGCCATCAATGTAAGCCAGCCTAATGCGGGCTTTCTTATGCCTGTCTTTTCTCATCAGGCCTGCAAACCTCGGACTTAGCCGTTCCCCCCCCTGTAGGAGCGGGTTTACCCGCGAACACGGGCGAAGCCCGTGCCATCCACCACCTACCCAACGCAATAAAACATAGTCCTATAACCCAAAGACCGAGTCACATGCAGTTCCTGCTTCCCAGACGCAGCAACGACCTCTAGCACCCACCGGCGCGCTGTGAATGCATAATCGGTAGTGTGGTGCCGGTTTTGCCCGTGCTTAAGCTTTTAATCGGCAAAATATTGCCGATTCCAGTCGTGCGCACTAGTTTAATCGGCATTCAAATGCTGATTAATGGTGTCGCGATGCCGCTCAGACTCACGATCCGGGCTTCTCCGATGGTGCATGGCGCGAGGTAGCGACACTCTCGGTTGAGAACCCTGAGCGTGTTGCTGATGGAAGCTGCCTTGTCGCCTACGACGACTACATCATCTCGATCTGCTGAACCGCATTCTAGGGAACACCGATAACCACGGCCGCAACACCTGCATCATGCGTGTGGGTGGGAGGTTTCGTTTGGCGCCAATCTATGACCTCGCGTCAATGATCCAGGATGAAGAGGGCATCACACGGACGACGAAGTGGGCGGCAGAGCGCAAGGGGTCTTCCAATTGGCGCGACAACTGCGCTGAGCTTGTTGGTTACACTGATCCCGATGTTCTGCTGCAACGGTTGATGCATGCGGCGGAGGCATTCAGGGCGTTGCCGATCTGCTGACCGATGCGCCTGAATCGATGCGCAATGCAGCCTCTCTACCCGTGAATAACCTGGATAAACGACTCGTGGAGTGGGGACTGCGATGAAAAAACTACAGCCTGAAGAGCGCGCTCAGCTCGTAGAGGATATCGTCAAGCGCAACGCGGCAGGGTTCGATCCAATTGGGACATCCATCCGCCGTCTGCGGCTCGAAGTCACAGGGCTTGATCAAAAGACCTTCGCGGCCATGTGCAAGATGTCCACGAAAAGCCTGTACGAACTGGAAAGCGGGAAGTCGAATCCGAAGCTCAGCACTTTGGAGGGCGTGCTGCGTCTCTTTGGTGTGCGGATGGGGATGGTGATGACTGCCAAAGATAAGCCCACTGCAACGCTCGTCGGCAACACTGTCGGCCAGTTGAAGGTTGGTGGGGCAATCGCGGTGGGCGCGTCGCTGGCCAGTTCCTGCGTGGTGGCCGGACCGAAACGAGGGAAAAGCCCTCCGGCAGCCAAAGCGAAGAAGGCAGTGTCGAGGCCGGCATCGTCACGGGCACGGAAAAGCAGTCAGGAACAGTGAGATTGATGTGGTATGCAAATAAAGTCTCATACCATTTTTCTCTAACTCATTGGTTGCGGCATTAAGTCTGGTTCAGTTACACCACTTCCCGGGAGACAATCATAGTGTCAGGCTAAAGTACATAGATTTGGGCCTTTGTCTCGTGGATATCCAGGTTGCCTTCTCAGGCCAGGGAAACGTTATGACTGATGAAAAAAAGGATGATCGCCCTGTTTACCAAGCAGCCTGCCATTGCGGGACTGTACGGTTTGAACTGCGTTTGACCGATGGTCTGCGTACCGCGCGCAGGTGCAACTGTTCGCTCTGCCGCATGCGCGGGGCCGTGGCCGTGTCAGCCAATCTAGGCGATATCACTGTGACGCAAGGGGAGGAGGCACTGACCCTTTATCAGTTCCATACACGGGAAGCTAAGCATTACTTCTGCTCGAGGTGCGGCATCTATACCTTCCACCAGCGGCGTTCTGCGCCGGATCAGTATGGTGTGAATGTTGCGTGTATTGAGGGGATGAGTCCGTTTGATTTTGCAGATGTGCCGGTTAGTGAAGGGCGTGTTCATCCTAAGGATCGGGTAGATGGGGGAGTGGGAGTTGCGGGGTGGCTGCGGTATGAAGGTAACCCGGAATGGGGTCAAGGGTGAGGTCAAGATGAAGGCGGGCTCATCGGTCAGGCAGCTTGCTTCGCTTATGCTTCCCAACTCACGTGTAAGGATCGGAGGTGTGACGGCATGGAAGCAGAAAAATCTTGTCCTGTAGTTCTGCGAGGCCGGGAAACGCTGGAAATTTTAGCGTTCGAGCATCCATTAGCAGGCTTTCAGCTGGTCAAAGGCAGTGTCGAGCCAGGTGAGGCAACCGACCTGGCTGCGGTTCGAGAGCTGAAAGAAGAAGCAGGTATTCCGTCGACAGTTGGGCGACATTTGGGGGAGCGGCGTTTCATCGTAACTGGACACACATGGGCATTTCATGAATGTCATGTTGCCCAAGACCTTCCTGATACTTGGGTGCATTTTGCAGAAGATGATGGAGGCCATGAATTCAGATTCTTTTGGCATCCTCTCATGAGCGAGCCCTCTGAAAATTGGCATCAGGTTTTCAAGGATGCTTTGAGCTTTATTCGGAAAAGGCTCACTGAAGCCTAAGTGCGCTTCAACTAGATCTTGATACCAATCCGTTTTGGCCGACTTTTCCTACAACTCCCAGCGTCCATTCACATCCCTCCAAACCTTGCATTGCAGCCCCCACGACGCTACCGTGCTCCAGTCGCGGCCAACTCCGCGGCCGGGTTTGGCGACCCGAACGAAAAGGCGCATCGGCGCCCCCGACCACGATTGCAGGCGCTTTTTTTGCGTCCGCAGTTTCGTGTAATGGCGGCTGTGCGTGGGAGACCTTCGGGTCTGCCGAGTTCCTTTTCCTCGGTTCGCCAACCTGCGTACAGCTGCCACCCTAATCGTTTGGCGACGGTCAGCGTGGTGCTTCAATCGAAAAGGACCGCATGCATGCTCATCTCAAGTCCATCCAGGATCCTCGCATCCGTTCTCCTCCGCCGTTCCTCAACGGCCCTGCGCTACTTCACCTTTAGCAAGCCCCGCTTCGTCTCCACCCAACCGGAGGCCCGCCATGTCTGACCAAGAACGCCTCTCCACCATCCAAAGCTACGCCTGGACCCTGGAACTGCTAGGCGAGGCCCTGGTCCAGCACGACGAAATGCTCGAGTGCGAACACAACCCGCGGCTGAGTTTTCGCAACACGGCCGGTATCCATCAGGCGATCCGGATCATCAGCCGGTTGGCCAGTGAGCAGTGTGGGAAGGTAATGGAACGAAGCGAGCAGGATCTGCAGCGTTAGGCCAGATCGTTGCTCGAGGGGGGGCCAGATTGGGGCTGCTGCGCAGCCCCCGTTGACTCGAGTTCAACCTATGGTGATGGCCGCATTCAACATCAACACCACCATCAGCCCGACCACCGCCACGATAGACTGCACCACCGAAATGGTCTTGGTGGCTTCGCCCATGGTCATACCAAAGGATTCTTTCACCATCCAGAAGCCTGCATGGTTCGCATAGTTGAAGAACAGCGAACCGCAGCCGATGGACAAGGCCAGCAAAGGCAGGTTGAGGCTGGAGTCTGCACCTGCCAGCGGCGCCAGTAAGCCGGCAGCCCCTACGATACCGACCGTGGCGGAACCGGTAGACACCGAGAGCAACATCGCGATCAGCCACCCCAGAATCAGGGGAGGGAAGGCAGATTGCTGGGTCAGGTGCACAATGGCATCGCCAACCTTGGCGCTGGTCAGCATCTCCTGAAAGGCACCGCCACCGGCAATGATCATGATGATCGAGGCGATCGGCTTGAGGCTTTTGCCCAGTGCATCGCGCAGCTGTTCGGCGTCGCCGCCGCGCGCAAGCACCAGGCTGGCGCCGGCGAACAGCACGCCCAGCAGCATGGCGATCAGCGGGTTGCCCAGAAAACTGGCCATCTCCAGCAGCGCATTGCCTTTGGGCAGCAGCATCTCGGCGACGGCATGCACCAGCATCAGGATGGCCGGCAGCAATGCGGCCAGCATGCCGACCATTACCCCGGGGCGGGGTTGGCCATCGGCTTTATCAGCCAGTGTGAACTGGTCCAGCAATGCCTGATCGGGCCGCGTGTTCATGCGCGGTGAAATGAACATGCCGTACAGCGGGCCGCCCAGGATCATTGCCGGAATGGCGGCAAGGAAGCCATAGAGCATGGTGGGCCCAACCGAGGTCTTGAGCACGGCGATGGCGGTCAGGGGGCCTGGGTGCGGCGGTACCATGCCGTGCATGGCGGCAAGCGCCGAAATGACCGGCACACCTACATACACGTACGCCGAGCCTTTGAAGCGCGCCTTGCTTTCCAGTTTGCGCGCCACGCTGAATATCAGCGGCAGCATGATCACCAGGCCGACTTCGAAAAACATGGGGATGCCAATGACGAAGGCAACCAGCATCATGGCCCAAGGGATCATGCGGTCGGAGGTGCGCTTGAGGATGACATCCGCGACCTGCTCCGTGACGCCAGCGTCAGCCAGGATCTTGCCGAGCATCGCACCCAGCGCAATCACCACCCCCACTGCGCCCAGTGTCTTGCCGGCGCCGGTGAGCAGGTGGGAGACGATGCTGCCTGGCGCCATATGCGTCGCGAAGCCCACGCCAATGGACACCACCAGCAAGGCCAGCAGCGGGTGCATTTTCAGGCGCGAAACGATGAGCGCCACCAGCACCAGAACACTGGCCAATGCTGTCAGTAATAGCTGTATATCTAAGGGAGTCATTCAAGGAGTCTCGGTTGGGCTGGCGTGCACTCAGGGTTTGAAGGCGTGACGGGCGTTTCCACGGGGCATGCCAGGTGGCTGCCGTTGCGGCTGCTGCTGCGGTTTCGAGGAAGGGAACGCGGCTTTGCGCTAGCTGCCGCTCACAGGCGGGCGCCTGGTAACGGAAGATGGGCAGCATGGAGGCGTGGCGCTGAGGCCGGCGGGTGGTGGTGTGGCGACGGGGCACTTGGGCAGTATGTTCATCGATTGATTCACCTTGTTGTATGGTCATCTATATGAATCTGGCCAAAGTATTTGCGCTGCCGTGGAATACTGTCAAGTGAAGGTAGTCGCATCATCTTGGGTGGCCATTTGGCCCCGGCAGGCAATACTTCTCTCTATACGCAGGCGTGTTCCTGGTGGCGCGCGCCGCTGGGAGGTGTCTGGTGAACAAATTAACGATTGTGGGTGCCGGCCTGGTCGGCGAGGCGGCGGCGCAGATCATCGCCCGGGATGAGTTGTGCCGTGAGCTGGTGTTGATGGACGTGCAGGGTGAACTGGCGCAAGGCAAGGCGCTGGACGTTTGGCAGGCGGCTGTGGATTCAGGTTCCGACACCTATGTTCACGGCGGGGCCAAAGCCGAGATGCTCGAGGGCTCCGAGCTGGTGGTGATCACGGCGGGCGTGCCGCGCAAGCCCGGCCAGTCGCGTCAGGATGTATTGAGTACCAACCTGCCAATCCTCGACAGCATCATGGCGGACATCAAACACCACGCGCCGACAGCGACGGTGCTGGTGGTGTCCAACCCGGTCGATGTGCTCACCTACCGCGCCTGGAGCGTCAGCGGGCAGGGGCGCGACAAGGTGTTTGGGCAGGCGGGGGTGCTGGATACCGCGCGCATGAAGTGTTTTATCGCTGAGCAAACTGGGTTTTCTGCACGGGATATCACGGCGCTGGTGTTGGGCGGGCATGGCGACAGCATGGTGCCGCTGATGCGCTACTGCCAGATTGGCTCGGTGCCGTTGTCGCACTTCTTGTCCGATGAGCAGATCGAGCAGATTGTCGAACGCACACGTAAGGGCGGCGGCGAGATTCTGGGGTTGAAGAAGATGGGGAGCGCTTGCGATGCACCGGGCGTGGCCATTGCGCAGATGGTCGATGCGATCGCCAATGGGCGGAACCGTATTTTGCCGGCGGTGGCGATTCTTGAGGGCGAGTATGGGCGAACGGATATCGCCATGGGTGTGCCCTGCGTACTGGCAGAGAAGGGGCTTGAGCGGATTATCGAGTTGCCGCTGGATGCGCAGGAACAGGCGATGTTCGACCACTCTGCCGACCAGGTAGCGCGGGATATTGCCGAGATGAAAGCTTTGTGAGCGGCAAAGCGGCTTAAGTTGACGCGGTCGATGCAGGAGCGCCCTGGTGGCGCTCCTGCACGTCGTGCCTGCATAGATGATTCTGCAAGGGGCCGGGTGCAGCCCTCAGCGCTGATAAGCCTTGCCAAAATGCCGTTCCAGGCGCGCCTGCAGCAGCTCCAGCAGTATCGACAGCACCCAGTAGATCACGGCGGCGGTGGTCAGCATTTCCAGGTAGCGATAGCTCGAACGCCCATACGACTGCGCCAGAAACATCACCTCCCAAACCCCCATCACGGAAATCAGCGACGAATCCTTGAGCATCGAGATGAACTGGTTGGCGGTGGGCGGAATGATCACCCGCATGGCCTGGGGCAGGATGATGTGGCAGAAGATCTGCGGCGTGCGCATGCCCAGCGCCAATGCTGCTTCACGCTGCCCACGGGCCACGCCGAGGATGCCGGCGCGGAAGATTTCGCTCAGGTAGGCGCCGTAGTTCAGCGACAAGGCAATGATGCCGGCGCTGATGGCGCCGGGTACCAGGCCCACCTGCGGCAGCCCCAGGTAGATCAGCAGAATCTGGATCAGCAGCGGCGTGCCACGGAAGAACGAGGTGTAGAAGCTGGCCACACCCACCAACACCGCGCTGTTGGATAACCGTGCCAGCGCGGCGGCAAAGCCGAGCAGCACGGATACCACCATCGAGCACAGGCACAGGAACAGGGTCAGTGCGGCGCCTTGCAGAAAACCATTGGGCCCCAGCTTGAAACCGGCCAGGTTGGGAAACTTCTCCAGAATGATGGCGAACTTCAGGTCAAAGCTGAGGAAGAAGGCGACAAACAGCCCGAACAACGCCAGCCAGGTCAGCAGTAACCGGGTGCGAAAGCCGAACAGGCCGGCGCCCGCAGGCTTTGCCACGGGCTTGGGGGAGGGAGGGAAGGTGCTCATTTGCTGATGTCGGCGCCAATCCATTTCTGCGACAGCTTGGCCAGGGTGCCATCAGCCTTCAGCTCGGCGAACACCTGGCGTACCTTGGCATCCCACTCAGGGTCGCCTTTTTCGATGGCCACCGCGTTGGGCTCTTCATACAGCGGCGCACCGGCCAGCTTGAAGCGCTTGTCTTGCTGCAGGCGCGGCTGCGCGGTCACCAGGTTGGTAATGATGGCGTCCAGGCGCACGCCAGTGCCCAGGCCCAAGTCCTGGAAGGCGACGTTTTCAGTGTCGTAGGGCGCAGCCTGCACGAAGTCGAACGGGTAATCGATCTTCTGGTCTTCCTTGCCTTCAATGACCAGGTTCTTGTTCAGGTAGCTTTCGTAGCTCGATGCACTGATCGAACCCACCTTGCGGCCTTCCAGGTCTTTGGCGCCATGGATGCGCTCATCCGAGGCATTGACCACGATCACGGCGGGCGAAGCGTAGTACTCCACGGGGAAGTCGAACACCTCGGCGCGCGCCTTGCTCGGGGTCATCGAGCAAATGCAGATGTCGTAGCGCCCGCTCCAGCGGCCAGCGGCAATCACGTCCCAGGACGGTGTTTCCAGGCGCAGTTTGACGCCGAGCTTGTCGGCCACTGCCTTGGCTACGTCCACGTCGTAACCGTCGAGCTGGTTGTGGTCATTGAGGAAGGAAAACGGCGGGTAGCTTTCCATCAGCACGTTGACCATTTCCTTGCGCGATTCAACCCGCTCCAACGTGGCGCCAGCAAAGGCTTGGGTGGCAGTTGCGAGCAGTACAAGGCCCGCACCCAGCAGAGAAGAAAATCGCATGTACATACCTGATATGTTGGGCAAATGGGTGATAGGGTATTTAATAGTTATAACCGCCAATCCCCATAATGAATTTTATTCATAAGAACCTTCAGAGAAGTTATATGGCAGAGCGAACGATGGTAATTCTGGACGGCGGCATGGGCCGAGAGCTGCAGCGCAGTGGTGCACCGTTTCGCCAGCCCGAGTGGTCGGCGCTGGCGCTGAGCGAGGCGCCGGAGGCGGTCGTGGGTGTGCATGCAGCCTTCATCGAGGCGGGTGCGCAGGTCATCACCAGCAACAGCTATGCGGTAGTGCCGTTCCACATCGGTGAAGAACGCTTTGCCGCCGAAGGGCGACAGCTGGCCCATATCGCAGGCCAGCTTGCGCGGCACGCGGCAGATAGCGGCGCGCACCCGGTCAGGGTGGCCGGTTCGCTGCCGCCGCTGTTCGGGTCCTACCGCCCAGACCTGTTCCAGCCCGAGCGTGTGGCAGAGGTGCTGACCCCGTTGCTCCAGGGCCTGGCCCCGCATGTTGACCTGTGGCTGGCCGAAACCCAGAGTTCCGTGGCCGAAGTGCGGGCCATTCATAGCCATTTGCCGGCAGACGGCAGGCCGTTCTGGGTGTCCTTCACCCTGCAGGACGAGGACGTCGACGAGGTTCCGCGCCTGCGTTCCGGTGAACCGGTGGCCGAAGCCATCGAAGCCGCAGTCAGCCTGGGCGTGGCTGCGGTGTTGTTCAACTGCAGCCAGCCGGAGGTGATCGGCGCCGCCATTGATGTCGCGCGCTCGGTCATCGAGCGACACAACGCCGAGATTGCCATTGGTGCCTATGCCAACGCCTTCCCGCCGCAGCCCAAAGAAGCCACTGCCAACGATGGCCTGGACGAACTGCGCGAAGACCTCGATCCGCCGGGTTACCTGGCATGGGCCAAGGACTGGCGTGCGCGTGGTGCCAGCATGGTCGGCGGTTGCTGTGGCATCGGCCCGGAGCATATCGCCGAGCTGAAGCGCAACCTGGCCTAAGCGCCCACGTGGCCGGGCGGCTTTTGCAGCGTCCGGCCCGCAGCCATTAAAAAAAACGCCAGTCAGACCCGGATTCCATCGTTTTTCAGGCCTCCGTCATCTCCCTATAGTCCGCTGAAGGCCGATGCTGCATCGGTGTACACAACTCAGCTGGGCGGGAACCGGATATGAACAACAACGAAAAAATCGAGGGCAATGCTGCGGCCGGTGTGGGGACGCGGGTTGTGTGGAGCGGGGAACAGGTACAGCACCCGTACAACGCCACGCAGACCCCGATCGTGGTCAGCGCCGCTTATGGCTATAACGATATCGATGCCTGGTACGACGTGGCGCAGGGCAAGCAGCCGGGCTTCATCTACAGCCGCATGAGCAACCCCACGGTCGCCACGCTGGAAGCAAAACTGGCCGAACTGGAGCAAGCCGAGTCGGCAGTCGCGTTCAGCAGTGGCATGGCGGCCATCAGTGCCGTGCTGCACACCTTCCTGTCCAACGGCAAACGCGTGGTGTCGACCCGCGACAGCTATGGCGGCACCAACAAGATCTTCGAAGAGTTTCTGCCGCGCATGGGCGTGCAAGTGTGCCTGTGCGATACCCTGGACACTGAAGCGCTGGAGCGCGAGATTGCCGCCGGTTGCGACCTGCTGTACCTGGAAACCCCCACCAACCCGACGCTGAAGGTGCTGGACATTCGTCGGCTGAGCGCCGCTGCGCACAAGGTGGGGGCGCTGGTGGTGGCCGACAACACCTTTGCCACCCCACTGAACCAGAACCCGCTGGCGCTGGGCGTGGATGTGGTGGTGCACAGCGCAACCAAGTTTCTGTCCGGGCATGGTGACGTGCTGGGTGGGGTGGTGTGCGGTGCGGAGGCGTTGATGGCCCAGGTGCGGCACTACCGGGAAATCAACGGTGCGGCGCTGGACCCGTTCTCGGCCTACCTGATCATCCGCGGTATCAAGACCCTGGCAGTGCGCCTGCGCCAGCAGCAAGCCAGTGCCATGGCGTTGGCCCTTTACCTGAGCACCGAGCCGCTGGTTGAAGCGGTGAACTACCCAGGTTTGCCGGCGCATGCCGGGCATGCCATTGCCAAGGCGCAAATGCGCGGGTTTGGCGCCATTGTCAGCTTCGTGCTGAAGGGCGGCATGCCGACCGTGGCCCGTTTGCTGCCGCGGCTGAAGTATGCCCACCGGGCCGGCAACCTCGGCGCGGTAGAGACCATCTATGGCCCGGCGCGCACCACCAGCCATGTCGAGAACACTTTGGAAGAGCGCCTGGCGCTGGGCATTTCCGAAGGGCTGGTGCGCATTTCAGTGGGCATCGAGGAAACCGATGACCTGCTGGCGGACCTGGCACAGGCCTGTGCATCGGTGCGTGAGGAACTGGCCGTCGCAAAGGAATTGCACGCTGACGCAGACGCCTGCCAGAGCCCGGTGCAGGCCTGAGGCTGGCGCGTAGCACCCACCCGTGTGGTGGGTGCCACTTCATGAAGTCGAACAAAAACAATATGCAAGGCAACTCGATTCGCTCTGCCAAGACGAGGTCGTTGCTACGTCCTTGCCCGCCAACTTTCATGAGTAACCCACAATGTCCGTGCAGACAACCACAACTAGAAATGCCTCGGCGCATACCTTCAAGCAGGATATGCAAACCCGCCACATCGTCATGCTGGCGCTGGGCGGAGTGATAGGCACCGGCCTGTTTCTCACGTCGGGCTACACCGTTAACCAGGCCGGCCCGTTGGGCGCGGTCATCGCCTACATACTTGGCGCAATCATGGTGTACCTGGTCATGATGTGCCTGGGTGAGCTGGCGGTACACATGCCGGAAGTCGGCTCGTTCAGCAGTTACGCCACGCGTTACCTCGGCCCTGGCACCGGTTACATGGTGGCCTGGATGTACTGGCTGACCTGGACGGTGGCCATCGGCTCCGAATTCACCGCCGCGGGCATCCTGATGGTGCGCTGGTTCCCCGACACGCCGGTATGGATGTGGAGTGCGCTGTTCGGCGCTGCGGTGTTCATCAGCAATATCATTTCGGTGCGATCGTTCGCCGAAACCGAATTCTGGTTGTCACTGGTCAAGGTGTTGGCCGTCATCGCCTTTCTGGTGGTGGGCGGCGGGGCCATTCTGGGTGGCTTCGAGATCCAGCAGGCGCACAGTGCAGGGCTGGGCAATTTCACCCGTGAAGGGTTGTTCCCCACCGGTTTCTGGTCCATTGCAATGACCCTGCTGGCAGTGGCCTTCGCGTTCTCGGGTACCGAGCTGATCGGCATCGCTGCCGGCGAAACCAAAGACCCGGAAAAGAACGTGCCCAAGGCCATTCGCACCACGGTCCTGCGCCTGGCGCTGTTCTTCATCGGCACCATCTTTGTAGTGGCCACCTTGCTGCCGCGTGAACAGGCCGGGGTTATTGAAAGCCCGTTCGTGATGGTCTTTGCGATGATTGGTATCCCGTATGCGGCCGATATCATGAACTTCGTCATCATCACCGCGCTGCTGTCTGCCGCCAACTCCGGCCTCTACGCCGCTTCGCGCATGCTCTGGACCCTTAGCGACCAAGGCAACATGCCCCGCCGTTACGCCACGCTGTCGCGCCGCGGCACACCCTTCAATGCGATCGTGCTGAGCATGGCTGGCGGCATGGCTTCGCTGTTGAGCAGTGTGTTTGCCCCCGACACCATCTACCTGGCGCTGGTGTCGATTTCAGGGTTGGCCGTGGTGGTGGTGTGGATCAGCATCGCGGCCAGCCAGATCGCATTCCGCCGTCATTACATCGCCAGCGGCGGCAAGCTCGAGGACCTCAAGTTCCGGGTGCGTGGCTACCCCTTCGTACCACTGGGGGCCATTTTCTGCTGCGTACTGGCCTGCGTCGGCATTGCCTTCGACCCAGCTCAGCGGGTTGCCCTGTACTTCGGCTTGCCCTTCATTGCCTGGTGCTACCTGGCCTATTGGCTGACGTGCAAGTACCGCAGCCGCCGTACGGGCCCGGTGGAAATTGTCGCCCCAGGTTCCGAGGCCGCCTGAGCAGGTGATACTAGGCCACCGGAACCTAGCCACGAGATGCCGCCGATGACTCAGAAAACCCTCCCCCCCTGAACTGGCTGAGAGCCTTCGAAGTGTCGGCGCGTTACTTGAACTTCACCCATGCGGCAGAAGAGCTGCACCTTACCCAAGGGGCCGTGAGCCAGCAGATTCGTCACCTGGAAAGCCAATTGGGTGTGGCGCTGTTCAAGCGCCTGCCGCGCGGCCTGGGGCTGACCGAAGAAGGGCAGTCCTACCTGCCGGTGGTGCAGGACGCCATCAGCCGCCTTGCGGTAGGCACCAATGAAATCTTCGGGCAACGCCAGCGTCGGCCCCTGAAGGTACGGGGCAGCCTGTCGTTCCTGCACTTCTGGCTGGCCCCCCGGCTGGCCGACTTCCGGCGTTCGCACCCGCAGGTGGACATCCGCTACATCAGCAACCTGTGGGTCAAGGAGCTGGATGCCGAAGATGATCTGGAAATCCGCTGGGGCAGCGGGCAGTGGGCTGGCGTAGAGGCGCAGCGCCTGACCCGCGACGTGCTGGTGCCGGTGTGCGCACCCGCGCTGCTGGCCGGTTGCCCGCTGCGCGACCCGCGCGACCTGGCCCGTGTGCCGTTGCTGCATGTGCTGGGTTACGAGGAGGGGTGGGGCTACTGGCTGGAGCGGGTCGGTGCCGATCAGGTCGATTCTTCCAGCGGCCTGCAGTTCGACACGCTGGTGTCGACCCTGCGCATGGCGGAGCTGGGGCTGGGGGTGGCGCTGGCACGCTCGTCGCTGGTAGAGGAGCTGCTGCAGGAGGGGCGGCTGGTCGCTCCCTTTGCCCAGCGTATCGAGGCAAGCGAGTCGTTTTTCCTGGTACGCGGCCTGGGTGAAGCGTTGTCCCCCGATGCCCAGGCGTTCAGCCATTGGCTGGTGGCCATGGCGCATCGTTAATTTACGTAGCTATCTGGAGCACCGATGCAGTACACATCCACGCGCGGCAACGAGACACGGGTCGATTTCCGCACGGCATTGCTTTCTGGCCTGGCCGATGATGGCGGGCTTTATGTGCCCACCTCGGTGCCGGTGTTCAGCCCACAGGAAATTGCCAGCTGGTCGTGGTTGCCCTTCGACGAACTGGCCTGGCGGGTAATGGCACCGTTTGTCGGCGATACCCTCGACGAGCCTACGCTCAGGGCGCTGGTCAGCGACAGCTATCGCGGGTTCCGCCACCGCGGCATTGCGCCGTTGCAGCAGCTTGGCCATAACGAATGGATCCTGCAGCTTTTCCATGGGCCTACCCGGTCCTCCAAGGACTTTGCCGCGCAGTTGCAGGCGCGCTTTGTCCGGCACTTTCTGGGGGCGGAGTGCGAGCGGGTCATGCTGGTCGGTGCCAGCAACGGCGATACCGCAGTAGCGGCTATCGAGGCGCTGCGGCATTGCCCTGCAGCAGGCTTGCTGGCGCTATACCCCAGCGCAGGCACGCCCGCCGACCGCGCGGCAGTGATGCGCAGCGCCGCGTCCGACAGCGTGAGCTGCGTGGCCGTGGATGGCAGCTTTGACGATTGCCAGTCGCTGGTGTCGGCGCTGCTGCGTGACTGGCCATGCCCCGGGCTGATTCCGGTCAGCTTCAACTCCACCAACTGGGTCGGTGTGCTGGCGCAGATCGTGTTCTATTTCCATGCGGCGCTGCAGCTCGGTGGCGGCATACGCCCGGTCGGGTTCAGCATCCCCACGGCCAGTTTTGCCGAGATCTACGCGGGGTTCATTGCCCAGAAAATGGGCCTGCCGATCAACCAGATCATCGTCTCCACCAACCGCAACGATGCCTTGCACCGGTTCATCCACTGCAACCGCTACAGCCGTGGCTCAACCAGCCAGACCTTGTCACCGGTCATGGACTTTTCGCTGTTCTCCAACCTGGAGCGCTTTGTCTGGGAACTGTATGACCGCGATGGCGGGGCGACCCGGGCACTGATGGAGCACTTCGAGGCGTGCGGCGAGCTGAGCATCGGCAACCGCCAGTGGTTGCATGCGCGCATGCTGTTCGACTCCTATGCCGTGGACGACGCGCTGATTCGCGAAGAAATTGTCACGCTGTTCCACGAAACGGGCAGCGCAGTAGACCCTCATGCCGCGACAGGGGTATTCGCCGGGCGCCTGCACCGGCGCAACATCGGTGCGCCCATTGTCACGCTGGGGCAGTTTGCCCCCGAAAAGTCTGCCGAGCTGCTGGCGGAGCTGGGGGCCTGGCACGGTGAGGTGCCCGCCGGCGCGGTCGGCACAGCGGGCGATGGGCCGCTGTTGGCAGCTGACGACCTGGCCGGTGTTCATGCCTTGTTGACTCGGTTGCAGGCTGGGCGATGAAGCGCATCCTCGACCCCCTGGACGAGCGCATTCTCGCCGAGCTCACCGCCAATGCGCGTATCGCCCACGCCGAATTGGGGTTGAAGGTGAACCTGTCGCGCAATGCGGTACGCCAGCGCATCGAGCGCCTGGAGCGCGACGGCGCCATTCAGGGCTACACCCTGCGCATCGGTGAGGGCAGACGGCCGGCGTCGTTGATCAACGCGGTGATCTTCGTCTACCGCTATGACCGCATGCGCGGTGACGCGGTACTCGATGCGCTTCGCCAGATCCCTGAGGTGATCCAGTGTGAAGTGCTCAGCGGCGAGTTCGACCTGATGTTGCGCGTCGAGGCCTCCAGCCCGGAGCGGGTGCATCATGTGTGGAAGGAAATCGCTGCCATGCCCGGGGTGGAGAACACGGTGACTTCGTTCGTCCTGGCCGCGGTGGTCTGAACCGCGTCTTTGCATTGGCTAGCACAACGCCGCCTGGGTTCGCGCCCAGGCGGCGTTGTGCGTTTTGCCCTGGCGCAGGTGCGCGCTTTGCACTGGCCAGATTGGCCAATAAATACAGCGGATTGCCATATTCAACTGGCAGTGCACGGCTCTTACGCTAGCCCTCATCGACCCACTGCCTGGACAGGACAGCAAACCATGACCGAATACAAAATTGCACTCGTTGGCTTTGGTGGCGTTAACCGCGCTCTTGCCCAACTGATCGCCGAACGCAATGCGCGCTGGCAGCAAGAGTTGGGCTTTGGCCTGAAAATCGTTGGTGTCACCGACTTGTTCCTGGGGTCGGTGATCGACCGCGACGGCCTGGATGCCGCCATGCTGGCCGCGCTGCCGGCCCAGAAGGGCGCGCTGGCGCAAATCCCTCAAGGTTCGGCTGAGGCGTTCAATGAGGCGGTGATCAAGCAATCAGGCGCCGACATCATCGCCGAGGCCACATTCACCAACCCCAAGGACGGTGAACCGGCGGCAACCTTCTGCCGCTGGGCGCTGGAGGCGGGCAAGCATGTGGTCACCACCAACAAGGGGCCGATTGCCTTGCATGCCCAGGCGCTCAAGGCCTTGGCCAAGGCCAACAATGTGTCGTTCGAATACGAAGGCGCCGTGATGAGCGGCACACCGGTGCTGCGCATGGCGCGCCAGACCCTGGCGGGCGCGGGCCTGGTGGGTTTCGAGGGCATTCTCAACGGGACCTCGAACTATGTGCTCACGCGCATGGAGGAAGGGCTTGGCTTCAACGAGGCAGTGGCCCAGGCACAAGCGCTTGGCTTTGCCGAGGCTGACCCGACCGCCGATGTGGAAGGCCATGACGTACGCCTGAAGGTGGTGATCCTCGCCAATGAGTTGCTCGGCGCCTGTCTGCAGGTGGGTGATGTGGCCTGCAGCGGTATCAGTGCCATCGACAGCGCGGCTATCGAGCGGGCACGGGCGGCGGGCGAGCGCTGGAAGCTGATCGGCAGCGCCCGCCGTGAAGCCGATGGTTCGGTGCGAGCCAGCGTCGAAGCGAAGCTGCTGCCTGGCCATCACCCCTTGGCGGGTATTTCGGGCGCCACCAATGCGCTGGCGTTCGACACCGAGTTGCTGGGGGCTGTAACCGTGTCCGGCCCGGGGGCGGGGCGCATCGAAACGGCTTTTGCCCTGCTGTCGGACATTGTCGCCATTCACGCGGCCGGCCATTCGGCCTGAGGAGCAACGTTCATGAGCCTGACTTCCATATCGCGGGCGCTTGTTCAGCAACCCGCCTTGATCGATGTGTACAACCCCTTCGATGGCAGCCTGGTTGGCAGCGTCGACAACCTCGGCGCAGAAGCGGTGCCTGCCTTGCTCGCCCTTGCCCGTCAGGGTATGCGTGAAAGTGCGGCGCTGCCCCGGCACCGTCGGGCAGCTATTTTGGAACACGCCGCTCAGCTCATTGAACGGGATGCGGCAGACTTTGCCGGCCTGATCGTCGATGAAGCGGGCAAGACCCTGCGCCAGGCCGAGAAAGAGGTCAAACGCTGCATCAACACGCTCAAGCTGTCTGCCGAAGAGGCGCGGCGCAACGCCGGTGAGGTGGTGCCTTTCGATGCCTATGAGGGCTCCGAATCGCGTCAGGGCTGGTTCACCCGCGAGCCGTTGGGGTTGATCCTGGCCATTACCCCGTACAACGACCCGCTCAACCTGGTGGCGCACAAGCTGGGGCCAGCACTTGCAGGGGGCAATGCGGTCATTCTGAAACCTTCGGAACTGGCCCCGCTTTCTGCCCTGAAACTGGTGCAGTACCTGGTGGAGGCAGGGTTGCCGGAGGCCGTCGTCACTGTAGCCACAGGGGGCGCCGAACTGGGCAAGGCGCTGGTGGCTGTGCGTGAGGTGCGCATGGTTTCCTTTACGGGCGGTTTCGCGACGGGCGAAAAGATTGCGCACGGGGCTGGCTTGAAAAAGCTTGCCATGGACCTTGGCGGCAACGCCCCGGTGCTGGTGCTCAAGGACTGCGAGCTGGAAGCCACTGTCGAGTCGTGTGTGTCGGGCGCGTTCTGGGCGGCCGGGCAGAACTGCATCGGCACCCAGCGCATTCTCATAGATGCCTCGATCTACGAAGCGTTTCGTGCACGCTTCGTGGCATTGACTCAGGCGATGGTCTGGGGCGATCCGGGCCGGCGCGAAACCGATATGGGGCCGATGATCACCGAAGCGGCTGCACGGCAGATCGAAGAACGCGTCAACCAGGCGCTTGAGGGTGGTGCCCGCCTGCTCTGCGGCCACCAGCGTCAGGGGGCGGTCTATGCGCCGACAGTGCTCGAAAGCGTGGACCCCGTCAGCCGGCTGTGGCTTGAGGAGGTTTTTGCGCCGGTGGTGATGCTGGCGCCCTTCGAGACTGTCGAGCAGGCGATAGCGCTGGCCAATGCCCCGGAGTACAGCTTGCATGCCGGTGTGTTCACCCGCGACCTGTCGCTGGCGTTGAGCCTGGCCCGGCGTATCGAGGCCGGCGGTGTAATGATCAACGACTCTTCCGACTACCGCTTCGATGCCATGCCATTTGGTGGCGCCAAGTATGGGAGTCTTGGGCGTGAGGGGGTGCGGTTTGCCTACGAGGACATGACCCAACCCAAAGTCGTCTGCTTCAACCAGATGGGTTGAGGGGGAGGGTACCTCGATGATCACTCGCTACGGATCAAGCGCGCGGATGTCACTGGCGGTCAGTTACAGGGGCCTGTTCGAAACGGCAGGCATCGTGGCCGACGACCTGCAACAGGATGTGCAGGGGCAGTTGCGTCAGGCGCTGAGCGTGATCGACGGCCTGATGGTGCAGGCCAACGTCGGCAAGGCGCAGCTGACGCGGGTTCAGATGTGGCTGGCCGACTACCGCCACTTCGACCTGGTCAACGAAGTGTACGACGCCTGGTTGCAAGGCTGTGCAAAACCGGTGCGGGCCTGCGTGGGCGCCGACCTGGGGGCTGGCTACCTGGTAGAGGTGCAGGTGTTCGCCGTGTGCCCCGAATAGTCCTTTTCTCTATGACGAGTACCACGGGTCAACGCACAAACCGTGGTACCGCCCGTACATAGATCAGTTCGCTCACCAGCTCTACCAGGGTTTGCGTGATCACGGCTGCTGCCGCCAACCCGCGCATCTCTTCTGGCAATGCCAGCGCCAGCGGCAGCACCACCAGCGAGTTGCGCGTGGCTGCACTGAAGGTTACCGAGCGTGCCTCGCTGGCCGGCAGGCGCAGCAGGCGCGCACAGATGAAGCCGAGCACCGGGGCCAGCAGCATGAAGCCGATGTATACCGGAACCACCGGCAGCAAACGGTCGAAATCACGCAGTACCACGACAATCTGCGAAGCGATCACCACCATCAGCACCAAGGCCATCGCCGGCACCGGCAACCACGCCCAGGCGTCGTTCCAGGTCGCGATTGCGCGCGAGCGCCGGGCACCGGCGCTGGTGAGTACCGCGAGGGCCATCGGCAACACGATCAACAGCACGAAGGCTTCCACGAACGGGGTGATGGAGATTGCCACCTGGCTGCTGCCACCCAGCATCAGGGCCAGGTACACCGGCAGCATCACCAGTTGCGCCAGCAATAACACGGGGGTTGCGGCCAGGGTCAGGCGTGAGTCGCCTTTGCCAATGTGGGTGAACACCACCACGTAGTCGATGCAGGGCGTAAGCAGCACCAGCAAGGCCCCGACGAGGATCGCCGGGTGTTCCACCAGCCCGCGGGTGATGGCCCAGACAAGCAGCGGAACGAGAATGAAATTGGCCAGTAGCAGGGCCGTGATGAAGCGGCGGTTACCCAGGCCCTGGCGCAGGTCGAGGAAGGGTATTTGCAGGAACATCGCGTACATCAGCACGGCGATGGCGGGGGTGATCAGGGCTTCAAGCTGGCGCGCAGTGTCGCTGGCCAGCAGGCCGAAAACGATCGCGGCCAGTACGGCGGCGAAGTAGATGGGGATCTGCCGGGTTTCGAGTTGTTCTCTGGTCAAGGTGTGGCCTGTGGTTGGTGGTGTCAAACAGGGTAATACGTGATGGCACGTCGCTGCTCGAAATCATTCCCTGTGGGAGCGGGCGGGCCCGCGAACACCGGCGCAGTCGGTGCCATCCACCGCGTAGCCTTCTTCGCGGGCACGCCCGCTCCCACAGGATGTGTATCAGGCCTGCGAACGTGTTTCATGGTCCGTTCACGAAAAAGCCCGGCACTGGGCCGGGCTTTTTCACTTCAGGCAAGCGCCAATCAGTTGCCGTAAACCGGCAGCTTCTTGCAGATGGCCTTGACCTTCTCACGGACGGCGTCGATCACCGCTTCGTTGTTCAGGTCGGCCAGGATGTCGCAGATCCAGCTTGCCAGTTCCTTGCACTCGGCTTCCTTGAAACCACGGGTGGTAACGGCTGGGGTGCCGAAACGCAGGCCCGAGGTAACGAACGGCGAACGCGGGTCGTTCGGTACCGAGTTCTTGTTGACGGTGATGAAAGCTTTGCCCAGGGCGGCGTCAGCATCCTTACCGGAGATTTCCTGCTTGATCAGCGACAGCAGGAACAGGTGGTTCTGGGTGCCACCGGAAACCACGTCGAAACCGCGCTCGATGAACACGCTGGCCATGGCCTGGGCGTTCTTCACGACTTGCTGCTGGTAAGCCTTGAACTCTGGCTGCAGGGCTTCCTTGAAGCAGATGGCCTTGGCCGCGATGACGTGCTCCAGCGGGCCGCCCTGGGCGCCCGGGAAGACGGCGGAGTTCAGCTTCTTCTCGATGTCGGCGTTGGCACGGGCCAGGATCAGGCCGCCGCGCGGGCCGCGCAGGGTCTTGTGGGTGGTGGTGGTGACCACGTCGGCGAACGGAACAGGGTTCGGGTACACGCCAGCGGCAACCAGGCCGGCAACGTGGGCCATGTCGACGAACAGGTAGGCACCGACCTTGTCGGCGATGGCGCGGAAGCGGGCGAAGTCCAGAACCTGCGAGTAGGCCGAGAAGCCGGCAACGATCATCTTGGGCTTGTGCTCGACAGCCAGGCGCTCGACTTCGTCGTAGTCGATCAGGCCATTGCCGTCGATGCCGTACTGAATGGCGTTGTACAGCTTGCCCGAGGAGCTTACCGAAGCACCGTGGGTCAGGTGGCCACCGTGGGCCAGGCTCATGCCCAGGATGGTGTCACCGGCAGACAGCAGGGCCAGGTAGACGGCAGCGTTGGCCTGGGAGCCAGCGTGCGGCTGTACGTTGGCGTAGTCGGCGCCGAACAGCTCCTTGGCACGGTCGATGGCCAGTTGCTCGACGACGTCGACGTACTCGCAACCGCCGTAGTAGCGCTTGCCTGGGTAGCCTTCGGCGTACTTGTTGGTCAGGACCGAGCCCTGGGCTTCCATGACTGCCGGGCTGGTGTAGTTTTCCGAAGCGATCAGCTCGATATGCTCTTCCTGGCGCAGAGCTTCTTGCTGCATGGCTTCGAAGAGCTCGGCGTCGTACTTGGCAATGGTCAAATCACGGCTGAACATGGCGGTCCTCAAGGATCGGGGTAATTTGGGTGTGCATTCTAACCGATTGATTCGCGGCTGGCATATGAAGTGGCGTCAAGTCGCAGACCAATGGGCTTCATCTTGCATCCCGCGCCGTTTCTGGGCTGGGCGGGGGCGGGAGTTGACCTGGAAGTCCGCTTTTTTATGCAGGAATGCGGCGCGGTGGATGGCACCGGCTTGGCCGGTGTTCGCGGGTAAACCCGCTCCTACGGGGACCTTGTGTGCGGGTCAATGGAACATGAACAAGGTCTCGTTGGAGAATTGCGCCTCGAACTGATGCGCCGGCATCGGCCGCCCGAACAGATAGCCCTGCACCTCGTCGCAACCATGCTCGCGCAGAAACTCCAGCTGTTCGTGGGTTTCCACGCCCTCGGCGATGACTGCCAGGTTGAGGCTGTGGGCCATGGCGATGATCGCCCGGGCAATCTGCGCGTCCTGCTCGCCTTCGGGCAGGCCGTCGACGAAGGTCCGGTCGATCTTCAGGACGTCGATGGGGAACTGCTTGAGGTAGTTGAGCGACGAGTAGCCGGTGCCGAAGTCGTCTACCGCAATGCTCAGGCCGAGGTTCTTCAGGCTGGCAAGAATCTGCAGCGCCTCGTTCACCTCGCGCATCAGGATGCTTTCGGTCAACTCCAGTTCCAGGCATGCCGGCGGCAGGCCGCTTTCTTCCAGGATGTTGGCAATCCGTGTGCCCAGCTGGCCGTCGGAGAACTGCCGCGCCGAAATATTCACCGACACTTTCGGCACCCGCACCTTGGCCTTGTGCCAGGCCTTGAGCTGGCGGCTGGCCTCGCGCAGCACCCAGTCGCCCACGTCCACCACCAGGCCCAGTTCCTCGATCACCGGGATGAAGTCGCCCGGCGGCACCAGGCCTCGGGTCGGGTGACGCCAGCGCAGCAGCGCCTCGGCGCCGGTCAGGCGCTTGCCGTCGCCGCTGAACTGCGGCTGGTAATAGAGGATGAATTCGTTCTGCTCCATGGCGTGGCGCAGGTCGCTTTCCAGCTCCAGGCGCTCCAGGGCGCTGGCGTTCATTTCGGCCTGGTAGAACTGGAAGTTGTTCTTGCCGCGTTCCTTGGCGTGGTACATGGCGGTGTCGGCGTTCTTCATCAGCTGGCTCAGCTCACTGCCATCCTGCGGGCTGAGGGCGATGCCGATGCTGGCGGTAACGAAGAACTCGCGGTTTTCCAGCACGAACGGCCGCACCAGGCTGCCGAGGATGTTCTCGGCCACGTGGATGGCGCGGTTCAGGGCCATTTCGCGGGTGGGGCGCGGTTGCAGCAACAGGGTGAACTCGTCGCCGCCCATGCGTGCCACCGTGTCGTCGTCATCCACGCAGGCCAGCAGGCGCAGGGCCATGTCCTTGAGCATGCGGTCGCCGGCCGCATGGCCGAGGGAGTCGTTGATCGGTTTGAAGCGGTCGAGGTCGAGGAACATCAGCACCACCCAGGCCTTCTGCCGCTCGGCCTGCTGCAGGGCGTTGTACAAACGGTCCTGGAACAGTGTGCGGTTGGGCAGGTGGGTAAGGGCATCGTAGTAGGCCAGGCGGTGGATGCGCTGTTCGCTGGCCTTGCGTTCGCTGATGTCGGTGAAGAAGCACACGTAGCTGGCCAGGTCGCCTTCGTCGTCCAGTACCGCGGTGATGCCGACCCAGGCCGGGTAGTGGTCGCCGTCACGGCGCTTGAGCCACACCTCACCTTCCCAGCTGCCGCGCTGGTGCAGTTGCTTGACCACATAGCGCAGGTGGCCTTCCTGCTGTTCGTCGACAGTGAGCATGCCCGGCAGTTGGTCGAGCACTTCACTGACGGCGTAACCGCTGACGCGGCTGAACGCCTCGTTGGCCTGAACGATATAGCCGGCCGGGTCGGTGATGAGGATCGCCGACGTGGAATGTTCGAATACGGTCGCGGCCATGCGCAGGTCTTTTTCGGCACGGCGTTGCTGGCTGATGTCGCGGCCCACCCCGAGTACGCCTTCGAAGCGCTGGTCATCGTCCCACACCAGCACCAGGCGCAGCTCGATCGGGATCTTGCGGCCATCGGCACGCAGGCAGTCGAACAGGAACAGTTGAGTGGGTAACTGGCTGCACAGTTGCGCCATCTGCGCCGGATCGCCCATGGCCTTGCTGACACGCTCCATCAGGCTGTAGATGCCGGTGAGCTGGGCCGGGTTGGCGACGATCGACTGCCAGCCGTTGGCGAAGATCCAGTCGGCCTGGTAGCCCAGCACGCTCTGTACCGAGGGGCTGACATAATTGAGCTTGAGCTGGTTGTCGGTGGAAAAGATCACGTCGCTGATGCTTTCGGCGAGCATGCGGTAGCGTTGCTCGCTGTCACGAAGCGACTGGCTGGCCTCGATCTGAACGGTCACATCCTTGCCCACACCGATGATGCGCGTCACCAGGCCTTCGGCGTTGCGGGTCAGCACCTGCTCGCGGATGTCGTAGCAGCGCCAGCTTCCGTCGCGGTGGCGGAAGCGCAGCTGGCAGTGCAGCGGTTGGTCATGACAGTTGTCGCGCTGTTGGCGGCGCAGTGCCTGGTAGTGTGCGGCGTCCTCGGGGTGCAGCAGCAGCTCCCAGAAGCGGTCGCCCATCTGAGCCAGCTCGGTGCGGTCGTAGCCCAGGGTCTGGCCGAGGTGGCGGTTGCTGAAGATCATCCGCTGGCTCGGCACATCCTGCACATACAACTGGTCGGGTACGGTGCGTACCACGTCCGACCAGAAGCTTTCGCGTTCCAGTAGCGACAGCTCCACCTGTTTGCGGCTGGTGATATCGCTGATGCTGAGGATCACCGCCTGATAATCACGGCGCTGCAGCGGCAGGCGCGCCATCAGCCACAGGTGCAGCTCGGTGCCCTGCGGTGTCGGCAGACGCACTTCCAGCTCCAGCAACGGGCGTTGTTCGATCAGTGCGTCGATCAGTTGCATGCCGACGCTGTCTCGGCTGTCGCCAGTGCCATCGATCAGCCGCTGCCAGGCACTTTCGTGGCAGTCGATGTTCAGCAGCTGGCGCGCCACTTGGTTGACCTCGGTGATCTTCAGCTCCAGCAGCAGCGAGCGGCGCAGGTTCGGGTCCAGCGCCAGGCTGTGCTTGAGTGCGGCCCGGTTACGCAGGTGGTAGCGGTCGAGCTGGCCGGGCAGGCTGGACAGGTCGAGCACGCACAGGGCAACGCCGGTGCCTTCAAAAATTTCCTGATAACGCCGGCGGTCCTCCTGCAGCGCCCGCTGGCGGCGACGCATGTTGATCAGTGCCAGCACTGGCAGCAGGGCGCAGAACAGCACCAGCAGGCACTTGCCGAGCAGCGCCGGCAATAATTTCTGCTGGGCCAGTTTGGCGTCGAACAGACCGCGTAGCTGCCAGGTGCTGTTTTCGATAAAGGCCAGCATCACGCTTTGCAGCGGCTCGTCGCTGGTGTCGGCTGCGGCATGGCGCTGCAGCACCTCGCCGCTGCGGCTGTTTTCCAGCAGCCACTGCGGGTGGCCACTGCCCTCGAGGTGGAGGGTGAGCTCGCGGTAATAGTCCGGTGACAGGCGCAGTAGCCAGTAGCCGCTACCCTGTGCGGCATCCTGGCGCAGCAACAGGTACAGGAGGTGGTTGTCGGCCGAATTGGTGAAGAAGTACGGGCGTCCCTGGCTCAGCACGAGCAACTCGTCAAGCGACTGGCGGTCGGGGCTGCCGGCCTGGCTGTCGGCGCGTAGCTGCCCGACGTTGTCCAGCCAGGCCACGCTCTGCAGGGCGGGGAGGCGCTCGCGCAGGGTACCGAGCAGGCTGGGCAGGGCGGCAGGTGTCGGTGCATCAGGGTAGGGTTGCACCACGTTCACAGCCTGTTGCGCCTTGAGCGCCATGTTCAGGCTCAGGTGGTCGGCCAGTTCCGCGGAGGCGTCCAGGCTCTGTTTGCGCAATTCGGCCTGGGTATGATTGAACTGGGCGAACAGCTGCCACAGCAGCAGGCCCAGCAGGATCAGGGCCAGCAGCGCCAGCGCACCCTTGATCGACCCGCGCAGGAGAGTCGCGGGTGCTTGTGGGGCGGAACGCAATGACGACGGATGAGTAAGGTTGGTCAAGCGTTGATCCTGCGATTGGGCTGGCGATGGCAGGGAATGATCGTGCACGGTGCGTGCCGGCGCCCGGCTTGCGCACCGCGGTGGCGCACTATAAGGCCGGACACCCGAAACCGGCTAGCATGCCTCGGATTATGGCGAAGTGCCAGCCATGTTGACCGATGGTGGCTGCCCGGTGGTTCGGCAAGCCCCTGTAACCTGTGCGAGAATAGCGCCCGCTTCACATGACAACGCATCGGAGATGTTCGGTTTTGGTTACTCACTTTTCCTCCAATGGCCTCGATTCCGCCTGCGGGCGCAGCAGTCAGACCCTTGTCAGCACTGCCGTGACCGAGGACGTATCCTGCAAGTCTTGCCAGCGTTCGCTGGGCAAACCCGAGGCGGCCGCTGCCGCAAAAAGCAAGGCCCCATCGCTGGCTGAACTGCGCAAGACCGCCAAGGTGGCAGCAGAGCCGGCTGTTGCAGTACCTGCGGTCAAGCCGGCAGCCAAGGTAGTCAGCACTGCCCCTGCACCTGGCAAACCGGCCAAGGCGGCCGAGCAGCAACCTGCCCGCAGCGGCGGCTTCAGCGTGAAGTCCGCCTGGGCCGCGCGCCTGGCCGAGCAGGGCGACCGTTGCCGCCTGCCGCGGGGCAAGGCCAAACAGCGTCACGTCTGAGCCTCTTCGGCTGCCGTGCCGGCCCTTTCGCGGGCTCGCCCGCTCCCACAGGAATCGCGGATTCTTCAGACTCTGTGGTGACACTGTGGGAGCGGGCATGCCCGCGAAGAGGCCGGCACAGGCAATGAATTCATCCCAGTGACCGCACTGATCACACCCCACCATCGGCCCCTCCTATGCAACGCCGCGCGTTGGCGTAGAATGGTCGACTTTGTTCAATGACACCCCGTAAACACATCCCACTGGCCACCGCGTGCCGGGGCGATCGGCGATGTCTTTACCTATCTGATTAGAGGGCTTGGTTTTGGCTCAATACGTCTACACCATGCATCGGCTGAGCAAGGTCGTGCCGCCGAAGCGGGAAATTCTCAAGAACATTTCCCTGTCGTTCTTCCCAGGCGCCAAGATTGGCGTACTTGGCCTGAACGGCGCCGGTAAATCGACCCTGCTGCGGATCATGGCGGGCGTCGACAAGGAATTCGACGGCGAAGCCCGTCCGATGCCCGACATCAACGTGGGTTACCTGCCACAGGAACCGCAACTGGACCCAACCAAGACCGTGCGTGAAGTGGTCGAGGAAGCGGTCAGCGTAATCAAGGACGCCCAGGCCCGCCTGGACGAGGTCTATGCGGCCTACGCCGAGCCGGATGCCGACTTCGACAAGCTGGCCGCCGAGCAGGCCAAGCTGGAAGCCATCCTGCAGGCCGCCGATGGCCACAACCTGGAGCGCCAGCTGGACGTCGCTGCCGACGCCCTGCGCCTGCCGGCCTGGGATGCGCGCATCGAACACCTGTCCGGTGGTGAGAAACGCCGTGTGGCCCTGTGCCGCCTGCTGCTGTCGGCACCCGACATGCTGCTGCTCGACGAACCGACCAACCACCTGGACGCCGACTCGGTGGCCTGGCTGGAGCGCTTCCTGCACGACTTCCCGGGCACCGTGGTAGCCATTACCCACGACCGTTACTTCCTCGACAACGTCGCCGGTTGGATCCTGGAGCTGGACCGCGGCGCCGGCATCCCGTACGAAGGCAACTACTCGGGCTGGCTGGAAGCCAAGTCGGAGCGTCTGGCGCAGGAATCCAAGCAGCAGAGCGCCCACGAAAAGGCCATGAAAGAAGAACTGGAGTGGGTGCGCAAAGGCGCCAAAGCCCGCCAGTCCAAGTCCAAGGCCCGTCTGCAGCGCTTTGAAGAAATGCAGTCGCAGGAATTCCAGAAACGCAGCGAAACCAACGAAATCTACATCCCGGCCGGTCCGCGCCTGGGTGACAAGGTTATCGAGTTCAAGAACGTCACCAAGGGCTACGGCGACCGTGTGCTGATCGACAACCTGTCGTTCTCCATGCCCAAAGGCGCCATCGTTGGCGTGATCGGTGGTAACGGTGCCGGTAAGTCGACCCTGTTCCGCATGTTGATGGGCAAGGAGCAACCGGACTCGGGCAGCATCGAGATCGGTGAAACCGTACAGTTGGCCTGTGTTGACCAGAGCCGTGAGGACCTGGACGGCGCCAAGACCGTGTTCCAGCAGATCTCCGACGGTTCCGACCAGATCCGCATCGGCAACTACGAGATCCCTTCGCGTACCTACGTTGGTCGCTTCAACTTCAAAGGTGGCGATCAGCAGAAGTTCGTCAAGGACCTGTCCGGTGGTGAGCGTGGCCGCCTGCACCTGGCCCTGACCCTGAAGGAAGGCGGTAACGTTCTGCTGCTCGACGAACCGTCCAACGACCTCGACGTCGAAACCTTGCGTTCGCTGGAAGAAGCCCTGCTGGACTTCCCGGGCGCCGCGATCGTGATTTCCCACGACCGTTGGTTCCTGGACCGTGTGGCTACCCACATCCTGGCGTACGAAGACGACTCGAACGTGGTGTTCTTCGAAGGTAACTACACCGAGTACGAAGCCGACCGCAAGAAGCGTCTGGGTGATGCTGCTGCCCAGCCGCACCGTGTACGGCACAAGAAACTGGCCCAGTAAGCCGGTTTTCTGATGCACGAGAATGGGGCCCAAATGGGCCCCATTTTTGTGCCTGGCGTTCCGCTAAGAATGGGAAATCAAAGGTGCGTTTTGTATACACTTATATAAAACGCACCAAATAATTTCATAAAAACGACATCTCGCCCTATTCCGGTGCGATTGCTTCTTGGTACATTCCTGAAAAAACCAATAAGTCCAATCCTCTTGGTGAGATGTCTACCATGATCGAATCTGTCGACAATTTCCTTGCACGCCTGAAGCAGCGTGACCCAGGCCAGCCGGAATTCCACCAGGCGGTGGAAGAAGTGCTACGCACCCTGTGGCCATTCCTTGAAGCCAACCCCCACTATCTGCAGTCCGGCATCCTCGAGCGCATGGTCGAGCCCGAGCGCGCCGTACTGTTCCGCGTTTCCTGGGTCGATGACCAGGGCAAGGTGCAGGTCAACCGCGGCTACCGCATTCAGATGAGCAGTGCCATTGGCCCGTACAAGGGCGGGCTGCGTTTCCACCCGTCGGTGAACCTCAGCGTGCTGAAGTTCCTGGCGTTCGAGCAGGTGTTCAAGAACTCGCTGACCTCGCTGCCCATGGGCGGCGGCAAGGGCGGCTCGGACTTTGACCCGAAAGGCAAGAGCGACGCCGAAGTGATGCGCTTCTGCCAGGCGTTCATGAGCGAGCTGTATCGCCACATCGGCGCTGACTGCGACGTACCGGCCGGTGACATCGGCGTGGGTGCCCGCGAAATCGGCTTCATGTTCGGCCAGTACAAGCGCCTGGCCAACCAGTTCACCTCGGTGTTGACCGGCAAGGGCATGACCTATGGCGGCAGCCTGATCCGCCCGGAAGCCACCGGCTATGGCTGCGTTTACTTCGCCGAAGAAATGCTCAAGCGTCAGGACAAGCGTATCGACGGCCGCCGCGTGGCGGTGTCTGGTTCGGGCAACGTCGCCCAGTATGCTGCGCGTAAGGTCATGGACCTGGGCGGCAAGGTGATCTCGCTGTCTGACTCTGAAGGTACCCTGTATGCAGAAGCCGGGCTGACCGACGCCCAGTGGGACGCCTTGATGGAGCTGAAAAACGTCAAGCGCGGACGTATCAGCGAGCTGGCCGGGCAATTCGGCCTGGAGTTCCGCAAGGGCCAGACCCCGTGGAGCCTGCCGTGCGACATCGCCCTGCCATGCGCCACCCAGAACGAGCTGGGCGCCGAAGATGCCCGCACCTTGCTGCGTAACGGCTGTATCTGTGTGGCCGAAGGCGCCAACATGCCGACTACCCTCGAGGCTGTGGATATCTTCCTGGACGCCGGCATTCTGTACGCCCCGGGCAAGGCCTCCAATGCGGGCGGCGTAGCCGTGTCGGGCCTGGAAATGTCGCAGAACGCCATGCGCCTGCTGTGGACGGCCGGTGAAGTGGACAGCAAGCTGCACAACATCATGCAGTCGATTCACCATGCATGCGTGCACTACGGTGAAGAGGCTGATGGCCGGATCAACTACGTCAAGGGGGCGAACATTGCGGGCTTTGTGAAAGTGGCCGATGCGATGCTGGCTCAGGGCGTGGTCTGATCTGAGACCGTAGGGGGCCGCTTTGCGGCCCATCGCGACGCAAGGCCGCTCCCACAGGGATGGCGCCAGCTTTTAGAAGTTGAGCAAGACAGTTGCTTCCACAGGCTGGACTGCACCCGAGAAGTTGGACAACCAGGCAGTCAAGGCCCTGTGGGAGCGGCCTTGCGTCGCGATGGGCTGCAAAGCAGCCCCAGGGCCCTCAACCCTCACCCAGAATCTCAACCACCTCTATCACCTGTTCCCCCACCGGCCGCCGCCAGACCACCTCATCACCCGGCCCAGCCCCGAGCAAAGCCCGCCCCAATGGCGAACCCCAGTTGATCAACCCCCGCCCGGCATCCGCCTCATCCTCGCCCACCAGCTGCACCACCTGCTCCTGGTCCTGCGCATCGACAAATCGCACCCGGCTACCAATCTGTACCTTGCTATGGGAAGTCGCCGCGGGTACCACCTGGGCGCTTTGCACCCGCGCGCTGAAGTAGCGCAGATCCCGCTCGGTATCGGCCAGCCGTTGTTTGTCACCCCGTTCGCCCTGCGCCTGCAGTTCGCTGCGCAAGGCATTCAGCTCGGCCACCCGCGTTTGCAACTGGCGCAGGCCGCTGGCCGTCACATAGTTGGGCTGTTCGCTGATGCGCCGCTCGACCGGCTGGTCGGCCTGGTCGGCGGCTTGGTCTTCGTTGACGAATGCTCGGCTCATGTAGGGCCTCCTTGTGCATGAGACCATCATGGCAGGCCGCCGGTTTAAAGGAATGTCCGTTTGCGACTCAATTGTGGCGATAGGCCTTGGCAGCGCCGCGGTCCTTTTCCTGCTCCCACTCGCGGTCACGCTGGTCCCAGAAGCGCTCGTGGTATTGGCGCTGTTCTTCGCTGTTCTGCATGGCATGACACTGGCGGAAGCCATCGTCCCAGCCGGTTTCGTACTGGCGCTCGTGCAGGTAGCGCGGTACGTTCTTGCGGAAGTTGCCCACCATCAGCCCGGCCGCCTGGCGGCCACTGCTGCAGCCGTCCTGGAAGCCATCCGCATAGGCAGGAGGGTAACCGTGGTTGACCATCTGCTCGTGGGTGGTTTCGCAACCCGACAGCAACAACGCAATGCACACGCCGAACCAGTACCGCGACATAGCCACAAAGCCCTCCAGTTGATGATGGGAAGTCTAGGTGGCGGTTTGTCGGGTAGGTGTCAAAACAGTGTCAAAGAGTTGGTTCAGTCACACTGCTTTACTAGCCTGACTGGCCAATTCGCGGGCAAGCCCGCTCCCACAGGTACTTGCACAGGCCTCTGATCTTGTGGGGAGCCTTGTGGGAGCGGGCGTGCCCGCGAAAGGCCGCAGAGCGGCCTCAGTAGTGATACCACTTCAGCTCCAGCATCACCTCGTTTTGCGCCGTAGCCAGGTGGCTGAACTCCCGCGAGGCACTCAACCGAAGCCCAAGGTTCTGGCTGATCTCCCACTGCTGGTTCAGGCTTACACTGCGACGTACTTCGCCGTTGGTGAAGTAATCGCCCTTGGCCTCCAACGTCATGTTGCCTAGCCCATTGCGCCACAGCAGCCCGCCATTGAAGCCAGCCGCCGGGGCAATGAACTGAGCGAAGTCGTTGTGATGCTCGACCCGCACCGTGCCCAAGGCAAACCCCAGCAAACCGTCGGCCAGCTGCCAGGTGCCGCCAGCGCCGCCATTCACATGGCTCACCAGCACTTCGTCATCATGCTTGCCCGGCACCCGCTCCAGCCCGCCGGCCACTTGCCATGACCAAGGCTTGAGCAGCTCGTTACGGGGTGTCAGTGAACGGATGGTGGCCAGGTCCAGGCGCTGCACCTGCCAATCGTTGCCTTCGTACTGGCGCAGCTTCAATTGCAGGATTTCGATCTGTGCGCCCAGCGGGAAGCCATAGGCGTTGTCATTCAGGTCGTGGTAGGCCATGCGCAAGCCATATTCGGCGTAGGCGCGGTCTTCACGGGTGCCCACGCCCAGTTGCCAGGTGCGCGAGTCATGGCCATCTTCGGGCAGGCCGGGGCGCTCGATCTGCAGGGGCGGCGGCGGGTTGCTGTTGATCGCCCGCAGCAACTCGAAGCTGCGTTTGGCCTGCCCTGGGTCGCGTTCCTGGCCATTGGCCCGATACCGCTCAAGGCGATACGCGGCATCTTGCACCAACGCTTGGCGTTCGCGAGGCAGGGCCTGGAATTCTGGGCTTTGCAGTTGCGCAGTGTCGGCGCTTACAGCCAGCACCTGGCGCTTTTCGTCGTGGTCGAGTGGCTCGGCCCTGGCCAGCAATTCACGTTCGCGAGAAGGGCGGTAAGTTTCGCTGGCGACCAGGCCGGACTGCTTCACGGCTTTCACCGTGTCGGTGGGAATGGCGGTCAGCGGGAACTGAGACGTCAGGTCCAGGCTCGGCCGGGCCACTTGCAGCAGCTCCAGCAGGCGATACGAGCAGTTTTCGTCGAAGAAGAAGTAGTCGAACTGGATCTGCTTCAGCTCCCACACATGCTCGACCATACGTCCGGTTTCTTCGGGGGTCAGGTCCAGCTGGTATTCCCACAGGTCGCGGTTTTCCAGGCTGCGGTATTCGGAGAGTTTTTCCTGGTAGGGCATCAGCGCGAACAGCCCCGGGTAGCCGCCCATCAGGCCTTTCCAGGCGTACAGGATGCTGTTGTCGCTGCCTTCGATATAGGCACCGAAGTTGATGGCGTAGCTCAGCAGCGTGGTGTCGTCGCTGCGGGTGTTGGACTGGTCGATGCGCAGCAGGGTGTGTCCGAACATCGACGACGGGCTGTTCAGGTAGGCTGCCGGGAAGATCAACGCGGCGCTGTGCGGGTCGATCGACTGGTACCAGGTCTTGAATTCCTGGCAGTCCGGTTGTGGCAAGTCTTGCAGGTCGAGCTGTTCGCGCAGCCAGCGGGTGCGCGCGGGGAATACGCACTGGGCGTGCTTGTCACCGAGGCTGGCCGGGGCATACAGCGCATCGACCGTAGCCTTGAGTTCCTGGTCCGGATGGTGCGCGCCATCTTCGGCGAGGAAGAACGCATCATCATCCACATAGCTGCGCCAGCCGCCGAGCTTGGCGGTTTCGTAATGTCCAATGGCGAGCCAGTAGGGGGTATTGGCCAATTGCTGGAGACGGCCTGGATCCAGCAGGGGAGCGGCATGAACAGGGGCGCAGGCACACAGCGCCAGGGCAGTGAGGCGTTTGAGCATATCGGGCAACTACTTCTTGACGATGCCGAAAAAGGCGAAACCCGCCCCGGGTGGGGCGGGAGCAGCTGTGCTTAGGCCTCGGTAGCGTATTTGGCCAGGCGTGGGTCGCTCTTCAGAACGGCCAGGGTGTTGCTGTGGACAGTTTCGGCAGTGACGTCGGCGCTGCTGAAGATCTGGTTGAAGTGCTGGTGGGTGACCGAGTTGAAGTAGCTGCGGTCCTCCGGTGCTACGCCGAGAACGACGGCATAGGTGGTCAGTGCTTCGCCCTGGCCCATGGCCATGTCTTCGGAAAGCTCGTTCATCATGCCGTTCATGGCGAACCAGGACTTGCCGCCGTAGGTCAGCGAAGCCTTGGTCGAGCAGCCGTTGGTGCCGGAGGTCATGCCGAAGGTGGCGTTACCGGAGGTGCCGTTGGTGGTAGAAGCCAGGAAGTGTGCCGGCGTGCCGCGCTGGCCTTCGAACAGCATGTTGCCCCAGCCGCAGTTCGGGCCGCCCGGCGCTTCGGCCATGGCGTTCAGCGAGACCACGGTGAACAGAGTACCCAGAAGAATCCGTTTCATAGCATTTGTTCTCTTTGTCTTAACCAAGGGTCAGGGTTTCTGGCAACTCGGTTGCCAGGTCGGGAAAGCTTTTCACCCACCCGCGCAGCTTGGAGTTTAGGCACGATCTAAAGGTTGCGTTGTTGATTGCGAAAAATTTGCTGTCACAAGACTGCACCGGCTGCGACATAAAGTCCCGTGGAGCCTTGCAAGGCGCGCGCGGGCAGCGCCAGAATGCTGCGTATCTGCCCCGCCGAAGTAAGGAAACCCAATGCCCGATCCTGTCGCTGCGCGCCTGCGTCTTGCGCCTGAAGCCCTGACCCGGCGTTTCTCCCCCGAGCAGTTTGCTTTTACCCATACCGACGATCTGGAGCCGTTTCGCGGAGTTCTGGGCCAGGAACGTGCTGTCGAGGCCCTGCAGTTTGGCGTGGCCATGCCGCGTCCTGGTTACAATGTGTATGTGATGGGCGAGCCCGGCACCGGGCGCTTCTCGTTCGTCAAGCGCTACCTCAAGGCCGAGGGCAAGCGCCAGCAGACCCCGGCCGACTGGGTCTACGTCAACCACTTCGACGACACCCGTGAACCACGTGCACTGGAGCTGCCGTCCGGAAGCGCCGCCGAGTTCATCAGCGACATGGGCGGATTGATCGACAACCTGCTGTCGACGTTCCCGGCGGTGTTCGAACACCCGTCCTACCAGCAGAAGAAGGGCGCCATCGACCGCGCTTTCAACCAGCGTTATGACCGCGCTCTGGATGTGATCGAGCGCGCGTCGCTGGAAAAGGACGTGGCCTTGTACCGCGATGCCAGCAACGTCGCCTTCACGCCGATGGCGGATGGCAAGGCGCTGGATGAAGCAGAGTTTGCCCAATTGCCCGAAGAGGTGCGCGAGCAGTTCCACGAGGACATTGCCCTGCTTGAGGAGCGCCTCAACGAAGAGCTGGCCAGCCTGCCGCAATGGAAGCGCGAATCGAACAACCAGCTGCGCCAGCTCAACGAAGAAACCATCACCCTGGCGCTGCAGCCGTTGCTGGCGCCGCTGTCGGAAAAGTACGCCGAAAACGCGGCGGTTTGCGCCTACCTGCAATCGGTGCAGTTGAACCTGTTGCGTACGCTGGTCGAGCAACTGGTCGATGACAGCAAGTCCGACGCCGTGGCCCGCAAGCTGCTCGAAGAGCAGTACGCGCCCAGCCTGGTGGTGGGCCATCACGCTGACGGTGGGGCGCCGGTGGTGTTCGAGCCGCACCCGACCTACGACAACCTGTTTGGCCGTATCGAATACAGCACCGACCAAGGTGCGCTGTATACCTCCTATCGCCAACTGCGCCCAGGCGCGCTGCACCGTGCCAACGGCGGCTTCCTGATTCTGGAAGCCGAGAAAATGCTGGGTGAGCCGTTCGTATGGGACGCGCTCAAGCGTGCGTTGCAGTCGCGCAAGCTGAAGATGGAGTCGCCGATCGGTGAGCTGGGCCGTGTTGCCACTGTCAGCCTGCAGCCGCAGGTGATTCCGCTGAACGTCAAGCTGGTGATCATCGGCTCGCGCCAGCTGTACTACGCACTGCAGGACCACGACCCGGACTTCCAGGAGATGTTCCGCGTGCTGGTGGACTTCGATGAAGACATGCCGATGGTCGACGAGAACCTGGAGCAGTTCGCCCAGCTGTTGCGCACCCGCACCAACGAAGAGGGCATGGCGCCGCTGACCAGTGACGCGGTAGCGCGTCTGGCCACCTACAGTGCTCGTCTGGCCGAAAACCAGTCGCGTCTGTCGGCGCGTATCGGCGACCTGTTCCAGCTGGTCAGCGAGGCTGATTTCATTCGCCAGCTGGCCAGTGACGAAATGACCGACGCAGGCCACATCGAGCGTGCGCTGAAGGCCAAGGCCACCCGTACCGGCCGTGTGTCGCAACGGGTGCTGGACGACATGCTCGCCGGCATCATCCTGATCGACACGGAAGGCGCGGCCATCGGCAAGTGCAACGGGCTGACCGTGCTTGAAGTGGGTGACTCGGCGTTCGGCATGCCCGCGCGTATTTCGGCCACCGTCTACCCGGGCGGCAGCGGTATTGTCGATATCGAGCGTGAGGTCAACCTTGGCCAGCCGATCCACTCCAAAGGGGTGATGATCCTCACCGGTTACCTGGGCAGCCGCTATGCCCAGGAGTTCCCGCTGGCGATCTCTGCCAGCATCGCCCTGGAGCAGTCCTACGGCTACGTGGACGGCGACAGCGCCTCGCTGGGCGAAGCCTGCACGCTGATCTCGGCCTTGTCGCGCACGCCGCTCAAGCAGTGCTTCGCCATCACAGGCTCCATCAACCAGTTTGGTGAAGTGCAGGCGGTGGGTGGAGTGAACGAGAAGATCGAGGGCTTCTTCCGCCTTTGCGAGGCGCGTGGCCTGACCGGCGAGCAGGGGGTGATCATTCCGCGTGCAAACGTCGCCACCTTGATGCTTGACGAGCGCGTGTTGCAGGCGGTGGAGAACGGCATGTTCCACGTCTACGCGGTCAGCCAGGCTGATGAGGCGCTGAGCCTGCTGGTGGGCGAGGAGGCCGGGGTACTCGACGACAAGGGGCTGTTCACCGAGGGCAGCGTCAATGCCCGAGTGGTGGAGCGCCTGCGTGAAATTGCCGAGATGATCAGCGAGGAAGACATCGAGAAGGCAGAAAAGGAACGCCTGGAAGAGGTGATTGCCCAGGCCAAACCGGCTTGAGTCAATAAACTGGCGCTGACGGCGATGTGCTACCGTTCAGCGCCAGTTTTCCATCTTTCTGAGCGGTTCCTCTATGCTGGAACTTAAGGACGGTACAGCGTTCAGGATGGAAACAGCCTGAGGGTTTCGGGCTGAACAAGGCTCATTGGAGGGGACGCGGCCATGCGCAACCTCAGCCTCACACGCCAGTGCCTGGGCCTGGTGACCCGTATCGAATGCAGCATTCGTCCACTGGCCGGGGATAACGGCATGTGGACCCTGCTGTTCGCCGCCGGCATGGCCGGTGAACAACCCTCCGCGATCAAGGCGCAGGGCCCGTTTCATGGGCCACTGGTGGCCGAGTCGGTGCTCAATGCCATCGTCGACAGCCTGACCATGCATGGTTATCAGGTGGCCGATGACCCGCAGATCTGGTGTCTGCATTTGCAGGCGCAGTTGCGGCGGATCAATGGTGAGCGGTGTCGCAACCTGGGGGATTACCAGTTTCATCCTGAGACCTGAAGAATGCCGGGGCCGCTTTGCGGCCCATCGCGACACAAGGCCGCTCCAACAGCATCGGCTTGCTGTGGGAGTGTGGCCTTGTGTCGCGATCAGGCTGCGGAGCAGCCCCCGGGCTTTTGCTGTAACAGGTGGCTGGCTATACTCGCCGTCGCTTTTTTAGTCACCTGATGAGTCCTGAACTTCATGGAACGTATCCTCGAAAACGCGATGTATGCCTCGCGCTGGCTGCTCGCACCGATCTACTTCGGCTTGTCCCTCGGCCTGCTGGCCCTGGCGCTGAAATTCTTCCAGGAAGTGGTCCACGTCCTGCCCAATGTCTTTGCGTTGAGCGAAGCTGACCTGATCCTGGTGATCCTGTCACTGATCGACATGTCGCTGGTTGGTGGCCTGCTGGTGATGGTGATGATTTCCGGCTACGAGAACTTCGTCTCGCAACTGGACATCGATGAAAGCAAGGAAAAGCTCAACTGGCTGGGCAAGATGGATTCCTCGTCGCTGAAGATGAAGGTTGCCGCGTCGATCGTGGCGATTTCCTCCATTCACCTGCTGCGGGTGTTCATGGATGCGCAGAACATCTCCACCGATTACCTGATGTGGTACGTGATCATCCACATGACCTTCGTGGTCTCGGCGTTCTGCATGGGTTACCTGGACAAGCTGACCAAGCACTGAGTCCCGCCAGGCCTCACTGCAACTCCTGTGGGAGCAACTGTCTTGCTCAATTTCTGAAAGCTGGCGTGATCCCTGTGGGGCTTGCCCGCGAACACCGGCAAAGCCGGTGCCAGCCACCGCGTGGCCTGCTTCGCGGGCACGCCCGCTTCCACAGATATCGAGGCTCAACTGACGAGTGGCGTCAGTCATGCCTTGCGCATTCTCCCTTCCTGTACAAAAAATGAGCTCTCATGCGTGGTTCCCATCGCGAGGTGCTCTCATGAACCTGCATCAGCTCAATACCGAGGCCAGGGCTGGCCATGTCGACGAACTGAACCTGATCGCCATCGAAGGCGGTGACTACCTGCTCGAGGCCCGGGTCAAAGGCCATCCTCACCCCCTGTCCGATACCCGTGGTGAACGCTTGCGCGTGCACTCGGTGGAGGATGCGCGCAAGTTGCTGCAAACCATCCCCATGGTCTCGATGAACCTGGTGCACTGGTCGGTGCAGGACGAAATGTGCGGCATGGGTACGCACCCGGAAGAAGACCTGAAGGTGCCGATTTCCCAGCGTTCGGCCTGGTAGCTGCTCGCAGCGCCCCAGTGTGCTAGGCTGCTCGCCCTTTTTATCAAGGGCGCGGCTGCATTGCGCCCTGCAGTGGAGCACGACAATGTCCGAACTCAACCTGTCTACCGACGAAACGCGCGTCAGCTACGGTATCGGCCGTCAGCTGGGCGGCCAGCTGCGCGACAACCCGCCACCAGGCGTTAGCCTGGAAGCCATCCTGGCCGGCCTGACCGACGCCTTCAACGGTGCCGACAGCCGTGTCAGCGAAGCCGACCTGTCGGCCAGCTTCAAGGTCATCCGCGAGGTGATGCAAGCCGAAGCTGCAGCCAAGGCCGAAGCCGCTGCTGCTGCTGGCAAGGAGTTCCTGGTCGAGAACGCCAAGCGTGAAGGTATCACCACGCTGGCTTCGGGCTTGCAGTTCGAAGTGCTGACCGCTGGTGAAGGCGCCAAGCCGACCCGCGAAGACAACGTGCGTACGCACTACCACGGCACCCTGATCGACGGCACCGTGTTCGACAGCTCCTACGAGCGTGGCCAGCCGGCTGAATTCCCGGTAGGCGGCGTGATCGCTGGCTGGACCGAAGCCCTGCAGCTGATGAACGCTGGCAGCAAATGGCGCCTGTACGTGCCAAGCGAGCTGGCTTACGGCGCCCAAGGCGTTGGCAGCATCCCGCCGCACAGCGTTCTGGTGTTCGACGTCGAGCTGCTCGACGTTCTGTAATGCCCTGGAGGCCGGCCCTGCCGGCCTCAATTCCAGTCTGTCCCCCCAGGGCGCAATGCCCGCGCATAGCAGAATAGAAACAGATTCCGTACCAGTTCCTTGAGCACCCCCGGTTCACTCGAATTCAGCCCGCTCATGTCCAGGTCACCTTGGTCACGCAGTTCGTCGAGGGCTTCTTCTTCAAGCACCGCGCACACTTCGCCGGTTTCCCGATGAAGAATGCGCAGGTAGGGGTGAGGGCGTTCCAGCCAGGCGTCGATCAGATAAGTCATGGCTATTCTCCTTGGACGGCAATTCCAATGAGAATAATTCCTATTACCAGAATAGCAAGCGCCAATTGGCGTTTTTTGCCTGATCAGACTTTGCGGACGAACTCGGACTTCAGCTTCATGGCGCCGATGCCGTCGATTTTGCAGTCGATGTCGTGGTCGCCGTCGCACAGGCGGATGTTCTTGACCTTGGTGCCAACCTTGACCACCAGGGACGAACCCTTGACCTTGAGGTCCTTGATCACAGTGACGGTGTCACCGTCTTGCAGGATGTTGCCGACCGAATCTTTCTTCACCACATCGTCGCTGGCCGCCTCGGCATCGCCGCTGGCCGACCACTCATGGGCGCATTCAGGGCAGATAAGCTGAGTGCCATCCTCATAGGTGTATTCGGAGTTGCATTTCGGGCAGGGTGGCAGAGTGCTCACTTCGGTTCCTCAAACAAACAGACGGGCGGTTAAAAGCCCACATTGTAAAAGGTATTTTTCCGGAAGTGATTATGTCCGGACAAAAAGCACCACGGGCAAGCGCGCTCCCCACAGATGGTGCAGGAGCGGGCTTGCCCGCGAATGAAGTCGACTCGGTCTGTCAGTGCGTACGCGCGACCGCAAACTCGCTCAGTTCAACCAGCGCATCCCGGTATTCACTGGCAGGCAGCACTTCGAGGCAGGCGATGGCGCGTTTCACGTAATCGCGCGCCAGCTCGGCGGTGTATTTCAGTGCGCCCGATTCTTCGACCGCAACGCGAATCTGTTCCAGATCTTCCAGGCCACCCTTCTGGATCGCCTGGCGTACCAGCGCCGCCTGCTCGGCAGTGCCTTCGCGCATGGTGTAGATCAGCGGCAGGGTAGGTTTGCCTTCGGCCAGGTCGTCACCGACGTTCTTGCCCAGGGTCTGCGAGTCACCCTTGTAGTCCAGCAGGTCGTCGACCAGCTGGAAGGCCACGCCCAGATGGTCGCCAAAGGTACGCAGGGCTTCGCGCTGCTCGTCGGTGGCCTGGGCCAGCGCCGCAGCACTGTGGGTAGAAGCTTCGAACAGCATCGCCGTCTTGCCGCGAATGACCTCCATGTAGACTTCCTCGGTGGTGCTGGCGTCGCGTACGCGCGACAGTTGCAGCACTTCACCTTCGGCAATCACCCGGGTGGCCTTGGACAGGATCTGCATGACCGGCATCGAGCCCAGCTCGACCATCATTTCGAACGAGCGCGAATAAAGGAAGTCGCCCACCAGTACGCTCGGCGCGTTGCCCCACAGGGCATTGGCGGTAGAGCGGCCACGGCGCATGCCGGACATGTCGACCACGTCGTCGTGCAGCAGGGTGGCGGTGTGCAGGAATTCGATGGTGGCGGCCAGCAGGCGCAGGTCGTCGCCTTCGCGGCCCAGGGCCTTGCCACACAGCAGTACCAGCAGGGGACGCAGGCGCTTGCCACCGGCGGACGTGATATAGTCGCCGATCTTCGATACCAGCGGCACGCGCGAGGTCAGCTGCTTCTTGATGATCTCGTCGACGGCGCTGAAATCATCAGCCACCGCGCGGTAGAAGGTTTGGGGTTGCATCGGCTGCTCCAGTGAGGTTGCGCGGCATGCTAGGTCGCGGGTCCCGGTGTGTCAAGGCGCGGTGCCCGCAGGCCGGGGGCGGCACTTGCAAGCAAAACCGCGGTTGCGTACAATCGCGCACCCTAACTTCCTGGGCAGCACCTGCCTTACGCAATTGCGCCGGGCCGTTCCAGCCCTGTGCAGCCATGCCAGCCAATACTCATCATATAAAGCGCTGGGTGAGCAGGATTATCGGAGAAATACCATGTCTTACGCAGTAATCGTTACCGGCGGCAAGCAGTACAAAGTCGCTGAAGGTGAATTCCTCAAGATCGAAAAACTGGAAGTCGCCACTGGCGAATCCGTGACCTTCGATCGCGTTCTGCTGGTCGCCAACGGTGAAGAAGTCACCATCGGTGCTCCAGTTGTTGCTGGCGCTAAAGTAGTGGCCGAAGTCGTTTCGCAAGGCCGCCACGACAAGGTTCGCATCATCAAGTTCCGTCGTCGTAAGCACCACATGAAGCGTATGGGCCACCGCCAGTGGTTCACCGAGATCAAAATCACCGGCATCCAGGCTTAATCCCCTAGATCCCCTGAATTTATTTGGAGAATTGAACCATGGCTCACAAGAAGGCTGGTGGTAGTACTCGTAACGGTCGCGACTCAGAATCGAAACGCCTTGGCGTGAAGATGTATGGCGGCCAGGTTATCAAGCCAGGCAACATCATCGTCCGTCAGCGCGGTACCGAATTCCACGCTGGCTACGGCGTTGGCATGGGCAAGGACCACACCTTGTTCGCCAAGATCGAAGGCGTGATCAAGTTCGAGAAGAAAGGCGAGTTCATGCGCCGTTACGTGAGCATCGTCGCCGCTTAATCGCGACGTCGCTCCAGAAGCCCCGTCATGCGACGGGGCTTTTTCGTTTGTGGTGAGCCTCTTGCAAAGCTGTTTGTCTGGGTTGCCGGCGTTGGTTTCTACGGTCGTACGGGGCCGCCGCGCTCATTTTTGCAAGAGCCTCATGTTTTTGAGTCATTCAGCTCGTCTGCCGACGAGAGGCGGTTTTAATGAAGTTTGTTGACGAAGTATCCATTCGGGTCAAGGCCGGTGACGGTGGCAACGGTTGCATGAGCTTCCGTCGCGAGAAGTTCATCGAGAACGGCGGCCCTAACGGCGGTGACGGTGGTGACGGCGGCTCGGTGTACATGATTGCCGACGAAAACCTGAACACCCTGGTCGACTACCGCTACACCCGTCACCATGAAGCCCAGCGTGGCTCCAACGGCGGTAGCACCGACTGCACCGGCAAGAAGGGTGAAGACCTGTTCCTGCGCGTGCCGGTCGGCACCACCGTGATCGATGCTTCCACGCAGGAAGTGATCGGTGACCTGGTCACCCCCGGCCAGAAGCTGATGGTCGCGCAAGGTGGCTGGCACGGGCTGGGCAACACCCGTTTCAAGTCGAGCACCAACCGTGCACCGCGCCAGACCACCCCAGGCAAACCGGGTGAGCAGCGTGACCTGAAGATGGAAATGAAGGTGTTGGCCGACGTCGGCCTGCTGGGCTTGCCGAACGCCGGCAAGAGTACCTTCATCCGTTCGGTCTCGGCCGCCAAGCCGAAAGTCGCCGACTACCCGTTCACTACCCTGGTGCCAAACCTGGGCGTGGTCAGCGTTGACCGCTGGAAGAGCTTCGTCATCGCCGACATCCCCGGCCTGATCGAAGGCGCTTCCGAAGGTGCCGGCCTGGGTATCCGCTTCCTCAAGCACCTGGCGCGTACGCGCGTGCTGCTGCACCTGGTGGACATCGCGCCGCTGGACGAAAGCAGCCCGGCCGATGCCGCCGAAGTCATCGTCAACGAGCTGACCCGCTTCAGCCCGTCGCTGGCCGAGCGTGAGCGCTGGCTGGTGCTGAACAAGGCCGATATGGTCATGGACGACGAGCGCGACGAGCGTGTGCAGGAAGTGATCGACCGTCTGGAGTGGGAAGGGCCGGTCTACGTGATCTCGGCTATTTCCAAGCAGGGCACCGACAAGCTCAGCCACGACCTGATGCGTTACCTCGAAGACCGCGCCGACCGCCTGGCCAACGACCCGGCCTACGCCGAAGAGCTGGCCGACCTTGACCAGCGTATCGAAGACGAAGCCCGTGCCCAGCTGCAGGCCCTGGACGACGCCCGTACCCTGCGTCGTACCGGCGTCAAGAGCGTGCATGACATCGGCGACGACGATGGTTGGGACGATGATTTCGAGGACGACGAAGACGGTCCGGAAATCATTTACGTGCGCGACTGATCGGTTGCAGTACACTAAACGCCGCTCTCTGGAGCGGCGTTTTTGTATCCACGGTATCTACAGATTCGACATAGGTTGGAAGAAGATGCGAAGCAAGGTGACGGGCGCCAAGCGCTGGGTCGTTAAGATTGGCAGTGCTCTGCTGACCGCCGATGGCAAGGGCCTCGACCGCGGTGCAATGGCCGTTTGGGTCGAGCAGATGGTCGCGCTGCGTGAGGCAGGCGTGGAGTTGGTACTGGTCTCCTCCGGGGCCGTGGCTGCCGGCATGAGCCAGCTGGGCTGGACCAAGCGACCGAGTGCGATGAACGAGCTGCAGGCGGCTGCCTCGCTCGGCCAGATGCGTCTGGTGCAGGCCTGGGAGTCGAGCTTCGGGGAGCACGGGAAGCACACCGCGCAGATCCTGTTGACCCATGACGACCTGTCCGACCGCAAGCGTTACCTGAATGCCCGCAGCACCCTGCGCACCTTGGTCGATCTGGGCGTGGTGCCGGTGATCAACGAAAACGACACCGTGGTCACCGACGAGATCCGCTTCGGCGACAACGACACCCTGGCGGCGCTGGTGGCCAACCTGGTCGAGGCCGACCTGCTGGTGATCCTCACCGACCGCGATGGTATGTTCGATGCCGACCCGCGCAACAACCCCGAAGCGCAGTTGATCTACGAAGCCCGCGCCGACGACCCCTCACTGGATGCCGTGGCCGGTGGTACCGGTGGTGCCCTGGGCCGTGGCGGCATGCAGACCAAGCTGCGTGCGGCGCGCCTGGCTGCCCGTTCCGGTGCTCACACCATCATTATCGGTGGCCGCATCGAGCGCGTGCTGGACCGCCTGAAGGCGGGCGAGCGCCTGGGCACCTTGCTGTCGCCCGAGCGCGGCATGCTCGCGGCGCGCAAGCAGTGGTTGGCCGGTCACCTGCAAACCCGTGGCACCCTGGTGCTGGATGCTGGTGCCGTGCAAGCGCTGCGTCAGGCCAACAAGAGCTTGCTGCCGGTTGGCGTGAAGACTGTGCAGGGCAGCTTCCGTCGTGGCGAGATGGTGGTGTGCGTCGGCCCGGACGGTGTTGAAGTGGCTCGCGGCCTGGCCAACTACAGCGCCCTGGAGGCGCAGAAGATCATTGGTCAGTCGTCCGAAGCCATCGAGTCGATCCTTGGCTATAGCGCCGAGCCGGAACTTGTACACCGCGACAACCTGGTGCTGGTATGAGCCTGCTGAAGAACGTAATCGCTGTGGCAGCGTGCGTGCTGCCGATGTTGGCCGGCGCCGAAGAGGTCGGCCAGGTGTCCACCGTGTTCAAGTTCGTCGGGCCGAACGACCGCATTGTGGTCGAGGCCTTCGACGACCCTAAGGTAGAGGGCGTGACGTGCTACCTGTCCCGGGCCAAGACTGGCGGGGTGAAGGGGGGCTTGGGGCTGGCCGAGGACCGGGCGGAGGCATCGATTGCCTGTCGTCAGGTCGGGCCGATCAACTTCAAGGGTGAGCTCAAGGATGGCGAGGAAGTGTTCAAGGAACGCACCTCGCTGGTGTTCAAGACCATGCAGGTGGTGCGTTTTCTCGACAAGAAGCGCAACACGCTGGTGTACCTGGTGTACAGCGACCGCATGATCGAAGGCAGCCCGCAGAATGCGGTGACTGCCATTCCGATCCTGCCTTGGGCTCATTGATAGCCCGCTCCTGCATACGCATCGGTGGTTGGGCGCAGGTCGTCGTAGGAGCGGGTTCACCCGCGAAAGGGCCGGACCTGCTGGCCAATTTCCACCCGCCGTTCATCGTTGCCGCCGCCACCGTATTCGCGGGTAAACCCGCTCCTACATACGCATCGGTGGTTGGGCGCAGGTCGTCGTAAGAGCGGGTTCACCCGCGAAAGGGCCGGACCTGCTGGCCAATTTCCACCCGCCGTTCACCGTTGCCGCCGCCACCGTATTCGCGGGTAAACCCGCTCCTACATACGCTCGGTGGTTGGACGCAGGCCGTCGTACGCATCGGTGACTGGACACAGGCCGCCGTAGGAGCGGGTTCACCCGCGAATGGGCCGCAACGCGGCCCCGGCTATCTCAGGCCAGTTCCTCGGCCTGATCCTCACGCACAACCGCTTTCACTTCATCCAGCCGGCTGATGAACTTCCAGTCCGCCTCGTCGATGTAGATGCCGTTCGGCCCGCTGCCACCTTCCAGGTCGATCGCAACGTGCGCCGAGACCTGTGGTTTCACACTCGCCAGGATCGGCACGAAGCCCAGTTGCTGGCTGGTCTCCAGCAGTGCCGCCTGGTTGCGTTCGTCGATGTCTGCCGCTTCGTCCAGGTAGTACGGCAGGCGAATGCGCCCGGCCAGGTCACGGTCCATCAGGTGCAGCAACAGGTACATGTTGGTCAGCGCCTTGATGGTCATGGTGGTGCCGTTGGACGCCGCACCGTCGATGTCGGCGTGGATGATCGGCTGGCCATTGACCTTGGTGATCTCGAACGCCAGCTCGAACAGGTCCTTCAGGCCCAGCTGGTTGTGGTTGGCCGCCACCAGCCGTGCCAGGTACTCCTTGGCCTCTTCGTTCTTGTTGTCCTGATCGGCACTCTGGGTCAGGTCGAAGACCGACAGGGTTTCGCCTTCTTCGTACTGGCCGGCACTGTGGATAATCTGGTCGATGTGCTTGAGCGCTTCCTTGTTCGGCGCCAGTACCACGCGGAAGCTTTCCAGGTTGGAAACCTGGCGCTTGTTGATCTCGCGGTTGAACAGGGCCAGCTGGTGCTCGAGGCTGTCGTAGTCGCTGCGGATGTTGCGCAGGGTTCGGGCGATGTCGGTGACCGCAGCGCGGCGTGCCTTGGCCAAGGTCAGGGCTTCGTCGGTACGGTGCGCGTAGGCGTTCACCAGCAGTTGCAGACGGCGTTCCATGTCGTCTTCGCTGTCGAACTTGGCAACGCCTTTCAGGCGCACCTGGGCGTACAGCGCCTCGATCTGGTTGTCCACCCGCTGAAGGCTTTGCCAGCTGTCCTGGTAATCATTGAGCAGCGGCAGCAGGTTGTCCATCGAGTCGTCGATGGCTTCCATGTATGGCGTGCCGTAGGGCAGGTCGGCCGGCAACAGCTGGCGACGGCGCAGGGCGTCTTCCAGGGTGCGCTGCTTGGACTCGAGGTCGCCGAGCTGGCGGCCGACCAGTTGCAACTTGGCTGACAGCTGCTGGACGCGCTCGGTGAAGGCGTCGCTGGAGCGCTTGAGTTCGTCCTGGGCCGCTTCCAGCTGCGAGAGCTGTTCCAGCTTCTCGGGCTCTTCGGCGGTGAGGGTTTGGCTACGGCGGAAGTCTTCCAGCGCCTTCTGCGCGTCCAGCACTTCCTGGTACAGGGTTTCGGTCTGCGCTTTGGACGCGGAGCGGTCGGCGGCCACGGCCTGCTGGGTCTTGAGCTGCTTGAGTTCTTTTTCCAGGCGCTCTTTCTGGTCGCGCAGGGCGGCGCGGTCGGCCAGGGCCTGCAGGGCCGGTGGGTCGATGTGGGTCAGGTCAATGGCCAGGCCCGGGGCCTCGAAGCGCTCGCCCTTGAAGCCGTCGAGCACCGCTTCCAGCGATTTTACCCACAGGTCGCTGTCGTCCAGCTCGATACCGCGGTCGCCCAGCGGCAGGCTGAACAGCGCGCCGTTGAACAGGCGCATCAGGCGGTCGACGTCCTGCTGCGAGAACTCTTCGCGCAGGCGGGCATAGCTGTTGTTGTCAGCGTGATCCAGCTGCTGCTTGACCTGCTTCAGGCGTTTTTCCAGGTCGCGTACGCGCTCGTCGAGGTCTTCGGCACTGAACTGCCGTGACTGGGCCAGCGCGCCGGCCAGCTCGTCGTGGGCGTCTTTGGCCGCCAGCAGTTGCTGCTCCAGTACCTTGACGTCATCGACCAGCGCAAAGCGGTGCTTGAGCACCGACAGCTCGCCTAGCCAGCGCTGGATACCGGTAATTTCACGCTCCAGGCGCATCAGCTCCTGGGTGCCGCCACGCTGGTCGTTCTGCAGGCGGTCCTGCTCGCCACGGTAGTGCTCGGACTGGATGACCAGCTCTTCCTTGCGCGCCATGGCGTATTCCTGCCAGGTGCCCAGCAGGGTGTCGAGCACAGGCGAAATGCGGTGCAGCTTGCCACGCAGGATATCGCGCTGGGCCACGCCACCGGCCAGGGCCTCGACCAACGGGCCGGCAGCGACCAGGGCGTTGTAGTCCTGCTCCATGCGGCGTACGTCGCGGAAGGCTTCCTCGCACGCAGCGATGTAGTCGACGCTGCCCGAGCGCAGGCTGTGCTCGAAGGCGTCGAGGAACAGTTGCTTGAGCTTGGCGGCGGTGATCTCACGCATGTGCAGCAGGTTGATGAACAGCGCGCGGAAGGTTTTCAGGCTTTGCTCGCTGGTGGAGCGCAGCGGGATCATGGTCAGGTCCAGCGGCACCGAAGTGTGTCCGCCCACCAGCAGCCGGCGCAGTTCGTCCGGCTTCAGCTCGTAAGCCTTGATCCCCAGGCGCTCAAGGTTGGTGAACAGCTCTTTCTGACGCAGGCAGGTGTCGTTCTTCTGGTAGTGGGCCAGGTCCAGCTCGCCTTTGTAGGCGAAGAACTGGTGGCCGAAACCCCCACCCGGGCCGCGCCCGACCACACCGATCACGTGCGGGCCGTGGGGCAGGCTCAGTTCGCAAAGAATGTACGAGGTGTCGCTGGCGAAGTAGAAACGGCGCGATTGCTCAAGGCTGTACTTGCCGAAACTCATGTCCGACATGCGTGCCAGGATCGGGAACTGCAGGGCATTGATCGATGCCGATTTACCCAAGTTGTTGGCGCCGTATACCGACAGCGGGTGCTCCAGCGGGAACAGGCCAAGGCTGTAGCCGGCGGTGTTGAGCAATGCGAAGCGGCGGATGCCGTAGCGTTCCTGGCTCATGCGTCAATCTCCTGTTGCTCTTCGCGGATGGCCCGGGCCAGGGCGTCCTCTTCGCTTTCCTCGCCCTGGAAAGGCGTGAGGTCGAGCGGGTCGTCGGTACGGTTGAGTTCTTCGGCGCTTTCTTCCTCGACCAGTACCGGGGTCGGCAGCGGCAGGGCGCTGTGCAGGGTGGCGGCCAGGTCGCGGTCCTGCTGCACCGACAGGCACACATCGAGGAAGCGGTGCATGGGCGGCAGGAAGCGGTAGATGCCGCCTTCCTCATGGGCGAAGCCGAGCTGGGTCATGCGCCGCAGGATTTTTTCTTCCAGCTCGTCCACGGTCTGCACTTCGGCCTGCAGGAACAGGTCGCGGTACTTGTCCAGCAGCGAGGGCAGTTCGTCGCGGCCGATGCTGCCACCGTCGAGCACGGCCATCGGGTCGCGGCCCTGGTCAGCAAGGTGCTCGACCAGGATGAAGGTGAACAGCGACAGGCGCTGCGCGGTCTTGTTGACCTGCGCGGCGGTCATGTCCGGCACGAAGTAGTAGAAACCACGGGTATCGCACACCAGTTCGAAGCCCAGGGCCTTGAACAGGGTGCGGTACTGGTCCTGGAAGTTCGACAGCTGGGCGTACAGCTCAGGGTCGCGCCGGCTGACGTGGAAGCCTTTGAACAGCTCGCGGAAGATCGGCGCGAGCTGGGACAGTTCGGAAAGATCAAGATGCATGGGCTGGGCTCGCGTTGGGTTCGGTAGGCGCGCTGGGGGCGTCTTCGCGGCTGGAGGTCAGGGCGAACGAATGCAGGCTGACCAAATGTTCCTGGGTGGTGTATTCGCGGCGGTCGAGGCGTTCGCGCTTGAAGCGCTTTTCCCGCGACAGGCGCGAGAACCAGTACAGTAGCTCGTCGGTGGCGCCTTCGGGCTCCTGCTCCAGCAGCCAGACCATCAAGTCGGGCAGTGGCAGGGCCTGTTCGCAGCGTTCGGCCATTTCCTTGACCGTGCGCGGGGCGCGGGGCAGGGCGCCGGACTGGGTCTTGTGGGCTTTGGGGAAGCGCGCCGGTTTGGGCTCGAAGCGGGCCAGTGCGTAAACGTAGGCCTCGACCTGGCTGGCACTGCCAAGGAAGGTGCTTTGCGGGCGGGTGAACATCGGCATGGCCGCCTGCGGCACGGCATCGATGCCCTTGCGCCGGATCACCGACAGGGCCAGTGCAGCGCCGCGGGTCACGGCGTTGTGGCGGCGGGCTTCTTCGCGCAGCGGCAGCAGCAGTTCGCGGGCGTGGCGCAGGGTCAACTGGGCGCTGGTCTGCATTTCCAGAATGCGCGCGTGGGTGCGCAGCAGCATGTCGTCGTCGACCAGGTGGCCCAGGCGCGCCTGTTCGCCCAGCAGTTTCAGCAGCACGGTCTCGACCTTGCGTACACCCTGCTCGAAGGCGCCGTCGGCGTTGACCAGCTGGATCATCGGCTCGACGTATTCGTCCCAGGTGGCCAGCACTTCGGCATAACGCTGACGCAGCGGAATCTGGCGGTTGCTGGTCTTGGCCCGTTCGGCCACGGCCACCAGTGCCTGCTCGTCGTTGTCGAGTTTTTTCAGCACATCGCGCACGCGCATGTCGAGCAGGCGCAACTGGCGTGCCAGGTCGTCACTGTCGCGGTTGTCGAAGGCATCCTGGATGTGCCCGGCCAGGCGCTCCAGGTGGCGCAAGTAGGCTTCGATCTCCAGGCACAGGCCCAGCCGGTGTTCGCGGCGCAGGTAGGCGAGGAAGTCGTGGATCTGCGCGTTGAGCTCGAAACGGTTCGGGCTCTTGGCCACCGGGACCAGGATATCCAGGCGGATCCACACGTCGAGTAGCTGGGTGATGTCCTGCGGGGTGCTTTCGAGCTGCTGGCGGGCCACATGCTGGCGCAGTTCGACCAGGCTCAGGGTGCCCTGGTCGAAACGCTCGCACAGCGGCTCGATCAGGGCCCAGTGTTCGGCTAGGGCGCGCAGGACGCGCTTGGGTTCGATCATTGGCTTCGACTCGTTGCCAAGAAAAAGGGGGCGATTGTACTGCATTCGCGGGGGTGGTTTTTACCCCTTGGTCTGTAATGAGAGATAACCATGGGATGTGCAGGTGTAAGGCGTTGTTCATGTGACGGCGCTCGGTCTGATAGGCGCTGCAAAAACCACGGCGTACACGTTAGAATGCCCAATTGCCTTCACCCCCTCGGATATCCGCCCCTTGCTGACCGAACCCCGTCGCCGCGCCTACCTTTCCGCCATGCAAGTGGTGCACTGGCTGCCGCGCGCCGAGCTGCCGTTCGCCGCACCGTCGCGGCCCGAGCTGCTGCTGCCGGTTGTGCCAGTCGAGGACATCGATTTTGAGGTCAGGCCGGCATCGGTAACCAGCGAAGCGCCTGTCACCCCCCAGGCTCGCTCCGGCGAGCGGCCGAAAATCGAGATCCCGCGCCCGGGCAGTGTGTCTAAACCCGCCGTCAAGCCTGTCGAGGCACAAGAGCAGCCCGCTGCTCCGCGCCCGGCGCCGGTGCCGCCACCGCGCTTTTCGCTGCAGTTGTTGCGCGCCGGCAGTTGCCTGCTGCTGGTTGAACTGGCCACCGGTCAGCCGTTCCAGAGCCGCGATCCCTCCTATCTGCTGCTCAAGGACATGCTGCGCGCCGCTGGCCTGCCCGATGCCCCGCAGATCATCGGCGAGCCGGTGCGCTGGCCACTGCTGGTGCGCGGCAACATGGACCAGGGGCCGGAGGCTGCGCGCGATTTCGTCCAGGGCTTCGTTCAGGCGCGCCTGGAAGACGCCCCGTGTACCTGTCTGTGGCTGGTCGGCCTGCCGGCACTGCGTTTTGCCGCCAATGCCGACGCCGATGCCTATTACCAAACCCTGACGCTCGACAGCCTGGGCGACGCCTGGGCATTGCCGGGCCTTGAACTGTTGATGGACGAGCCGCAACGCAAGGCGGACGTCTGGAAAGCCATGCGCCAGCTGATGGCGCGCTGGAAGAGCGTTGAATGAGTGACTCGATCAGCTTCCGCCCGATGACCGAGGCGGATCTGGATGCCGTACTTAAGATCGAATATGCCGCATTCAGTCACCCCTGGACCCGTGGAATCTTTCAGGATGCGCTCAAGTCGTACGAAGTCTGGCTGATGTTCGATGGCCAGCAGCAAGTGGGCCATGGGGTGATCAACGTGATCATCGATGAAGCGCACCTGCTCAACATCACCGTAAAACCGGAAAACCAAGGCTGCGGCCTGGGCCTGCGCCTACTTGAGCACCTGATGGCCCGGGCCTATCAGCTCAATGGCCGCGAATGCTTTCTGGAAGTGCGCGCCAGCAACCAGTCGGCCTATCGTTTGTACGAGCGTTACGGTTTCAACGAAATTGGCCGCCGCCGCGACTATTATCCGATTGCCGGCGGCCGTGAAGACGCCCTGGTGATGGCCTGTACCCTGTTCGAAGACTGACTTTGCAGGGGCGTACCCAGGCGCGCAGGCTTTGTTCTCGGCAGGGACGGATAAAGAATGAGACAACTGCTTTTGGCAGCGAGCCTGTGTATCGCAAGCGCTACTCACGCTGACGAGCGCGACGTGTGGATGTTCGCCCAGTGGGCGGGTGATCATCAAACCCGCCCTTTCCGTGAAATGCTGGTAGATGCCCGGCTTTACGGTGTAGTGCCAATTCACCAGTTGCTGCGCTCGGCATCGGACTGGAAACTGTGCCACGCATCGCCTTTCGCCGTACCACCCCCCGGCAATTGGGCCGCTGTGCGTTCGACCCTCGCGTTGATCAAGGCACTCGACGATCAAGGCATCCTGCGCCAGTTCGAGGTGGTTTCGGCCTACCGTGAGCCGCGCCTGAACGCCTGTGCGGGCGGGGCGGCCAACAGTGCGCATACCCGCGCTTTCGCCGTCGATATACTGCTGCCGGCCTGGGCCGACCCCAATCCGCTGTGCCGTTTCTGGCAGCAACACGGCCAAGCCTGGAACATGGGGCTGGGCCGCTACCCATCAGGCCGTATCCATTTGGATACCGCCGGTTATCGCACCTGGGGTGGTGATGGCGGTGCGGGGGCGTCGTTTTGCGTCAAACCCAAATGAGTCAGGCAACCCCGGCATTCGTCCATTAGCCACTCGGCGAAGCGCTGGCGCTTGCCGCTGTCGGCCAGAGGCTGCGGGCTGAGCAGGTGGTAGGCCGAGCCATCGCGCACAAAACCGAACGGCGCCTGCAGCTGCCCGCTGTCGAGTTCGTCGCGCACCATCAGGGCTGAGGCAATGGCCAGGCCCAGTCCGGCGCTGGCGGCCTGAATCGACAGGTAGAAATGTTCGTAGTCGCTGCGTTCGCAGTGCCCCGCCTGCTGGCCGCTCAGGCGCAGCCAGGTGGGCCAGGCAGCAGGGCGTGTGGTGCTGTGCAGCAGCCGTTGGCCATCGAGTCTGGCGCTGGCGGCGGGGTGGCACACCGGGCCGATCCATTCATCGCAGATTTTCTGGCTGTACAGCTGGTTGTCCCAGTGGAAGTCGTCGCGGCGAATTGCCAGGTCGACACCGCTGCGCGCGAAGTCCAGCGGGCCGCCTGCGGCTACCAGGTGCAACTGAAGGTCGGGGTGGGTGGCATGGAAGCGCGGCAGGCGCGGGATCAGCCAGCGCATGGCGATGGTCGGCTCGCAAGACAGCACCAGCACATTGTCGCGGACCTGGTGTTGCAAACGCTGCACGGCGCCTTCGAGTTGTTCGAAGATCGCCTGGGTGGTGCTTTGCAGGGCACGACCGGCGGTGGTGAGGAAAATGGCCCGGTTGCGGCGTTCGAACAGTTCCACGCCAAGGCTTTCTTCCAGCAGGCGTATTTGGCGGCTGACCGCGCCGTGAGTGACGTGCAAGTGCTCGGCGGCGCGCACGAAGCTCTCGGTCTGGGCGGCAATGTCGAAGTAGCGGAAGGCGTTGAGTGGCGGCAGTTTCATGATATCCCTGTTCAGCTGTGCCGGCCTCTTCGCGGGTAAACCCGCTCCTACATGGCCACATATTTCCCTGTAGGGGCGGGTTTACCCGCGAAGAGGCCAAGGCAGGCTGTACATATCTGTGAGCAAAACTATCAGATTCATCTCAGCATAAATCGATTTGTCCGCATCTGTAAGCGCTCGATAATCGGCGGTCTGTGCATTTCCATCGCCTATCGAGAGCCCTCAGCATGACCGAACTCATCGCCGTCGCCCTGTTCACCTAGCTCGCCGTCATCAGCCCTGGCGCCGATTTCGCCATGGTCACCCGCAGCAGCTATGCGCAGGGCCGCAAGGCCGGGCTGGCTGCTGCTGTGGGCATCGCCCTGGGGGTGCAGGTGCATGTGTTGTACACGGTGTTGGGCATTGCCGTGATCATCAGCCAGAGCCCGACGCTGTTCTTCGTCATGAAGGTGCTGGGTGCGGGCTACCTGATCTACCTCGGGTACAAGTCATTGACCAACACCCGACGCATCAGCCTGGACGGGGTTGGCCAGTCTGCTGCCAGCGTACTGCAAGCGCTGCGCACCGGCTTTTTGACCAACGCCCTCAACCCCAAGACCATGCTGTTTGTCATCAGTGCCTTCACCCAGGTAGTGCAGCCTGGCAGCCCGCTGGCGCTGAACTTCGCCTACGGTGCGTTCATGTCCGTTGCCCATTGGCTATGGTTCAGCCTGGTGGCGGTATTTTTCTCCAGTACGGCATTGCGCAGGGCGATGATCGAGCGGCAAGTGCTGGTTGACCGGGCCATTGGTCTGGCATTGATCGGGCTTGGCCTGGCTGTGGCGGTGACCGGAATACGTTGAGGCGACGATAGCAGCGCCGAAACCTGTGATTCGGCGCCCGGCTGCTGCGGGATTGGTTGGCGCGGGCATCAGCAACTTTTTCGCAGGCAAAGAAAAAGGGCTTACCTTGCGGTAAGCCCTTCGTCTTGTTTGGTGGCTACACAGGGACTTGAACCCCGGACCCCAGCATTATGAATGCTATGCTCTAACCAACTGAGCTATGTAGCCGATGGCGCGCATTATTCTCTTGAACGCCCCCTCTGTCAACACTCATTTCAAAAAAAATTTGCACGCTTTCAAAAACTTAGCGGCCAGCCCCGGTTTCAGCGCACCACAAGCCAGTGCCCGAGCACGCCCAGCAACTGCAACTGCTGGGCTGCAGCCAGGGATTGCAGGCTTTGGCCAGGCTGGTCGAGGTTGAAGTCGCCGCTTACACGGCGATGAGCCACTTGTTCATCCATCATCCACAGACGCTGCCCTTGGTAACCGGCAAGGCGCTCCAGCACCTGCCTCAATGGCATGTCTGTGGCTTTCAGGCGGCCATTGCGCCAACTGTCAGCGGTTTTCAGATCAACCTTACGCACCGGGTCGATGCGTGTGTCATCGAAGGTTACCCGCTCACCCGCCGAGACCATCCGCTGCTCACCCCCCTGGGTGACCATGGCCTTGCCACTGAATACCACGAGTTCGTCGCGCCCTGCATGGCGGGCTATCTGCAAGCGAGTGCCGTATACCTGGATGCGTGCGTTGCCCACTTCCACGTCCATGGCGCGCCCGTCGAGCACGACTTCCAGATGCACCTGGCCCTGCACCAGGTGCAGTTGGCGGGTGCGGCCGCGCAGGTCGACGTTCATCGCGCTGGCGCTGTCCAGGTTCAATGTCGTGCCATCCGCCAAGCGTATGCTGCGGCGCTCTCCCACATCGGTGTGCAGCTCGCTGGCCAGACGCTGCATCAGCGGCCAGTACAGGTAAGCTGCAGCGGCTAACCCTAGCAAAAACGCAAGCGCCAACCCTTTACCCAGGTGACTGCGACGGACAGTGACATGCCGTGGGCGAGGGCGGGCAGGTGCGGGTTGCAGCTGTTGCCAGAACGTCTCCAGCTCGGCGTAGGCGTGGGCGTTCTCTTGTACCTGGCACCAGGCTGCAAATGCCTGGCGCTGGGTTTCGTCGCAACCGGGCTGGCGCAGCAACGAAAACCACGCCAGCGCTTCCTGTTGTGGATCGGGCTGCAGCTGCTTGGCGGACATCGGGCTCATGGGGGCGGTCTGCTCACGATAGGGGCCGTTTGGCCTAACGATGACAGGAGTCATTGGCAGAGGATGCTAATTATATTGAGAACCATTTTCAAGTACGTGGCGACAGGGGGATAAAAAAGGTAGCTATGTATCTATTTGATTCCTGATAATCGGATCCCAAACCAGAGGACGGAGATTCAGGCAAATGGCCACCAGTAGTGCCTCCACCGCATCCACCCCGGCAGCGGCAAGCCAAGCCTCGCCGATGGTGATGCGTATCATCGGTTTCTGCGCCTTGGCGCACTTGATCAACGACCTGATCCAGTCGGTGCTGCCCGCGATCTACCCGATGCTCAAGGCCAACTACGACCTGAGCTTCGCCCAGATCGGCATGATCACGCTCACGTTCCAGATCACCGCCTCGCTGTTGCAGCCTTGGGTCGGCTTCTTCACCGACCGCCGGCCCACGCCAAATCTGTTGCCGCTAGGCACCCTGTGTACGTTGGTGGGGATCGTGATGCTGGCCTTCGTTGGCAGTTTCCCGATGATCCTGCTGGCGTCGGCTTTGGTGGGCATTGGCTCGTCGACCTTCCACCCGGAAACCTCGCGTATTGCACGGCTGGCCTCGGGCGGGCGCTTCGGCCTGGCCCAATCGACCTTCCAGGTCGGTGGCAACACCGGCTCTGCTCTGGGCCCACTGCTGGCAGCGGCCATCGTCATACCGTTCGGCCAGACCCATGTGGCCTGGTTCGGCCTGGCCGGGCTGTTCTTCCTCGGCGTTACCCTGATGTTGCGCGGCTGGTACAAGGAACACCTCAATCAGGCCAAGGCGCGCAAGGCAGTTCAGGCCACCCACGGCATTTCGCGCAATCGGGTAATCGCGGCGCTGATCGTGCTGGGCTTGCTGGTGTTCTCCAAGTACTTCTACATGGCCAGCTTCACCAGCTACTTTACCTTCTACCTGATCGAGAAGTTCGGAGTGTCGGTGGCCAGCTCGCAGCTGCACCTGTTCCTGTTCCTCGGCGCGGTGGCGGCGGGCACCTTCTTTGGCGGGCCGATCGGTGACCGTATCGGACGCAAGGCTGTGATCTGGTTTTCAATACTGGGCGTGGCGCCGTTCACGCTGGCGCTGCCGTATGCCGACTTGTTCTGGACCACAGTGCTGAGCGTGGTGATCGGCTTTATCCTGGCTTCGGCGTTTTCCGCGATCGTGGTGTATGCGCAGGAGCTGGTGCCGGGCAGCGTGGGCATGATTGCCGGGATCTTCTTCGGCCTGATGTTCGGATTTGGCGGCATTGGCGCTGCGCTGTTGGGGTACGTAGCGGACCTGCGTGGTATCGAATATGTGTATGGGTTGTGCTCGTTCCTGCCATTGTTCGGGTTGTTGGCGGTGTTCCTGCCAAGTACAGGTAAACGCTGAACGCGCCGGGGGCCTGGCAGAGGCCCCTGGGCAATTGACGAGCCCCCCGGAGGTGGCTAGAGTGCCGCCTCTTTTTTCAATCACCTGCGTAGTAGCCAAAGCAATGCGCCGTACCCAGTCCCTCCCACACGCCCGCCAGCCTGCCTTCCAGGCACTGCGTCGTGCATGGCCGAGTGACACGGTGCTCAAGCGCCGCCGCAGCGTGCTGTTTGCCTTCACCTTCTCGCCACACCTCGCCTGAACTGATCTGCGCTATCGCGTCGCTCGCCATTCTGGCGTGCGCGCCTGTTTCTGCACGTCTTTTCGGTTTGCCAGGAGTGGTACATGAACATGCGTTTGTTGGCGGGCTTATTGTTCGCTGTTTCTGTCGTGGGTTTCAGTTTGGGGGCCAGCTTGCCGCTGGTGTCGTTGCGCCTGCATGAAGCGGGGGCGAGCACACTGGAAATCGGCATCATCTCGGCCATCCCTGCCGCCGGCATGATGCTCTCGGCTTTTCTGGTCGACGCCTGCTGCCGCCATCTCGCCCGGCGCACTATCTATCTGCTGTGTTTCAGCCTGTGCACGGTCAGCATCGCCTTGCTCGAGTCCGCGTTCGGCTCGTTGTGGCTGCTGGCGCTGCTGCGCCTGGGCCTGGGGCTTGGCATGGGGATCGCCATCATCCTCGGCGAGTCGTGGGTCAACGAACTGTGCCCCGAACATAACCGCGGCAAGATCATGGCCCTGTACGCCACCAGCTTTACGGGCTTTCAGGTGCTGGGCCCGGCCATGCTGGCAGTGTTGGGCGCCGATAGCCCGTGGATCACGGGTGTCGTCACGGTCTGTTATGGGCTGGCGTTGCTGTGCATCGTGCTGACGGTGCCTAACGACCATGTCGAGCACGAAGAGGGCGAAAAAAGCTTCGGCCTGGCCGGGTTCTTCCGTGTGGCACCGGCGTTGTGCATGGCGGTGCTGTTCTTCTCGTTCTTCGATGCCGTGGTGCTGTCGCTGCTGCCGGTGTACGCCACCAGCCATGGCTTTGCCGTTGGCGTGGCGGCGTTGATGGTGACGGTGGTGTTTGCCGGCGACATGCTGTTCCAGCTGCCGCTGGGCTGGTTGGCCGATCGGGTTGAGCGCACAGGGCTACACCTGGCGTGCGGGCTGGTGGCGATGGTGATCGGCATCGGTTTGCCCTGGCTGCTGAATCTGACCTGGCTGCTGTGGCCGCTGCTGGTGGTGCTGGGCGCGGTGGCGGGGGGGATCTATACCTTGGCGCTGGTGCTGATCGGGCAGCGCTTCAAGGGCCAGGACCTGGTCACTGCCAACGCCAGTGTGGGCTTGCTGTGGGGCGTAGGCAGCCTGGTCGGGCCGCTGGTCAGTGGGGCGGCCATGAATGTCGCGCCGCATGGTTTGCCCATGGCGCTGGCACTGATGGCCGGGCTGTTCGTGTGCTTTGCCAGGCAGTCATACCGGCGCCGTGGGCGGATGCGGGCTGTGGCGCAGTGATAACCCTTTACGCCGCGCCGATGCTTACCCAATAGCGCGTCCTGTACTCGACCCGCACGGGCAGGCTGCGGGTGAGCAGTTGCAGAATCTGCCCGGTGTCAGCCAACTGATAGGTGCCGGAAACCTTCAAACCCGCCACTTCTGGAGCGCAGCGCAACAGGCCCGGTCGGTAGCGGCCGAGTTCGCTGGCAAACTCGGCAAGCGGCATCTGCTGCACGCTGAGTACACCTTCGGTCCAACCCCAGGGGTCGTTGTGCAGTGTTCTGGCCTGAATGCTGCCGTCGGCTGTGACTTGCAAGGTTTCACCGGGCAGCACTTGCCTCGCTGAGGCCGAGGCAGGGAACAGCGTGACTTCACCACGACGCACCGACAGCAGCAGCCCTTGGCTGTTTTCGCGCAGCAACAGCTGGCCATCGAAGGTGGTCAGCGGGCCGACACGGGTGGCGACGTGGAACGGGCGGTTGTCGTTGGGATTGCTGTCGAGGCTGACCTCGCCATGGATCAGTTTCAGCTGGCGTTGCTCCGCGCTGTAGTGCAAGTCGATGGCACTGGCTGTGTTGAGCTGCAGACGGCTGCCGTCACTGCCTTGCCATTGGCGCCGTTCGCCTGTGGCAGTGCTGGTGTCGGCCAGCAGCTGTGGCAGGCCTAGCGGTTCGCGCGCGGCCCAGCCCAGGCTGCCGCCCACGGCCAACAGCCCCAGCAACTTCAGGTGGTCCCTGCGGCTGGCTTTTGGGTGCTGGCTAGCGTCCAGGGTGCGCCGGCTCAGGTCCTTGGGCAGCCCGGCCAGTTCATCACCCAGATTACTGACTCGCTGCCAGGCCAGGCGGTTGTGTGGGTGGCTGGCCAGCCAGTGTTGAAACTGCTGCTCGGTGCGCGGGCTGGGGGTGTCGAAACGCAGCTTCACCAGCCAGTCGATGGCCTGATCGACCTGCGCCTGTGCGGGCGTACCATCAGGCATCGGCATAGCGCAACCGGTAGCAGGCGCCCAGGGCTTTGGCCAGGTCGCGCTCAACGGTGGCCCTGGACACCTCCAGACGTTGGGCAACCTGCACGATGCTCAAACCGTCTAGCTGGGCCAGCAGGAACGCTTGGCGGACGCGCGGTTTCAACTGGTGCAAGGCGCGGTCGAGGCGTTCAAGGCTATCGAGGATGACAAGCTTATCCTCTTCGCTGGGCACTTCTGCTTCGGGCAGGTGAGCCAGGCTCTCCTGGTAGGCCCGCTCCAGCGCGCGGCGGCGGAACTGGTCGATCATCAAGCCACGGGCGATGCTGCTGAGGTAGGCGCGCGGTTCTTTGAGCGGCGACACCTGGCGGGCGCGCAACAACCGCACGAAGGTATCCTGGGCCAGGTCCGCGGCATGTTCACTGCAACCGACCCGGCTGCGTAACCAGCCGCGCAACCAGGCATGGTGAGACTGGTAGAGCAGAGCGACCTCGGTGGGCTTGAGCGTGTCGTTGATCTGCATCGTAGAGAAGGCCCAGTCCAGTGATGTGTGCGATTGTGAATAGTTCTCAATTCTATGCGGGGAAGATGGCGCGGAGCAATGGCATGCCAAAGATTAGCTGCGCAAGAACCGGCGTTTGCCCGATGAACGGCTGCGCTAAGCTGGACCTGCAATCGACTTGATGGAGGTGCCATGATGCTGGCCGACCTTTCGCCCGAGGCCTATCACGAGGCCGCGCAACACCTGGCGGCACTTGACCCGGACTGGTCACGGCATATCGCAGCGATCGGGCCCTGCCTGCACCAGGCTACGCCGGGACGTGAGCCTTATGAGGCATTGGTGCGGGCGATTGCCTACCAGCAACTGCACGCCCGTGCCGCCGAGGCGATCCTGGGGCGTTTGCTGGCACTGTTCCCGGCAGATGATTTTCCCCAGCCAGAGCAGTTGCTGGCGGTATCCCCGGAAACCCTGCGTGCCTGCGGCTTTTCGGCGAGCAAGCTGGTGACGGTCCAAGGCATTGCTCAAGCCACCCTGGAGGGCCTGGTACCGACGCGGGAGCAGGCGTTAACCATGGCTGACGAGGCGTTGATCGAACGCCTGGTGGCGCTGCGTGGGGTAGGGCGGTGGACGGTGGAGATGCTGCTGATCTATAGCCTGGGGCGTTCTGACATTCTGCCGGTGGACGATTTTGGCGTGCGCGAGGGGTATCGGCGGCTCAAGGGGCTGGAGACGGCGCCGACACCGGCGCAAATGCGTTCGCTGGGCGGCGCCTGGCGGCCGTTTCGTACCGTGGCGGCCTGGTACCTGTGGCGGGCCTGAGGTTTTCGCATCGCCCGTACAGGCAACAACATATCCGGGAAACAAAGATGAACCTCTACACCACCCCCGACCAACGCTGGCAAGCCATAGAGAGCCGCGACACTGCCGCCACAGGCCACTTTGTCTACGCCGTACGTACCACCGGCGTCTACTGCCACCCCGGCTGCAAATCACGCCAGGCCAAGCGCGTGAACGTCGAGTTCTACGACACTGCCGCGGCTGCCGAGGCTGCCGGCTACCGTGCTTGCAAACGCTGTATCAGCAAGGCCAGCGCCACCCGCCACAGCCAGCTGGTTACTCACGCCTGCCGCTTGATCGAAACCAGCGACCCCGTTCCAAGCCTCGGCCAACTCAGTGCACGGCTGGCCGTCAGCCCCTTCCACCTGCATCGGCTGTTCAAGGCCGAAACCGGGGTTACCCCCAAAGCCTACGCCACGGCCTTCCGGGCCCGGCGCCTGCGTGCGCACCTGGAAGGCGGCCAGCACTCGGTCACCGATGCTATTTACAACGCCGGCTACAACTCCAACAGCCGCTTCTACGAAAGCGCCGACCAGCGTCTGGGCATGCGCCCCCGGCAATACCGCGCCGGCGGTGCCGGGGCAACCATTCACTTCGCCCTTGGGCAATGCTCGCTGGGTGCAATACTGGTAGCCCAGAGCGACAAGGGCATCTGCGCGATTCTGCTGGGCGACGACCCCGAGGGCTTGTTGCACGAGCTGCAGGATCAGTTCCCCAAGGCCCACCTGATTGGCGGCGACAGCGCCTACGAACAGAAGGTCGCCGAAGTGATCGGTTTCGTCGAAGCGCCCGCCTTGGGCCTGGCCCTGCCGCTGGATGTGCAAGGCACCGCGTTTCAGGAGCGGGTGTGGCAGGCGCTGCGTGAGGTGCCGGCCGGCAGCCGGGTCAGCTACACCGACATCGCCGAGCGCATTGGCGCCCCCAAGGCCGTGCGGGCGGTCGCCATGGCCTGCGCGGCCAACCGTATTGCCGTGGCCATCCCTTGCCACCGCGTGGTGCGCCGGGATGGCGACATCAGCGGTTACCGCTGGGGCGTGGAGCGCAAACAGCAATTGCTGAAGCGAGAAACGGCACTCTCCTGACCGCCCGAAGCCGCGTAGAATCTCCCGCCAAATCGAATTGCAAAGAGGAATATTCGATGAGGCGTGTCAGCCTTGCCCGTTATTGCCCAGGTCTGATTGCCCTGCTGGCCCTGATGCTGTTGCTTGTCAGCCCGGCCTGGTCGGCCCCGGCCACGCCATTGTCCAACCTGGCGGCTGCCGAGGCGCCCGCACTGGACGAAAACGCCAGCCTCGAACAACTGAGCGACCGCTTGGACCTCATCCGCCAAGGCGTCACCAGCGAGGCCAACGACGACGTGCTGTCGCAACTGCGCCTGGGCGCAATGCAGGTTCAGCGTCAAGCTGATGCATTGAGTGCGCTGCGCACTGCCGATGTGGGAAAACTCGATGATCAGCTGAAGGTCATCGGCCCGGCCCAGCCGGGCGAGGCCGCTACCCTGACGCAGCAGCGCAAAGCGCTGGAGGCCGAGAAAAAGGCGCTGGTAGCCCAGCAGGATCAGGCCACCAAGCTGACCCAGTCGGCCCGTGACCTGTCCACGCAAATCGTCAACCTGCGCCGCAGCCAGTTCAACTCGCAAATCACCAGCCGTGCAGCCTCGCCGCTGAGCCCGGCGTTCTGGCAGAGCATCATCCGCCCCACCCAGGACGACGTGGCGCGCCTGCGTGACCTGCGCGGCGAGGCGGCCGACGCCATCAGCAGCGCCTTCAGCGCCGAAAACCGCTGGCTGTTCGTTGCCAGCCTGGTGGCGGCGATTCTGGTGTGGACGTTGGTACGGCGCGTGCTTGAACGCTTGCTGGCCAGTGCCATGATCCGTTGGTTGCCGGAGGGCCGCCTGCGCCGCAGCGCCTTGGCTCTGGGCGTTAGCCTGGCAACCCTGGGCACCATCGCCGGCTCGGTGTCTTTGCTGCGCTGGGGGCTGGAAAGCAATGCGCGATTGGGTTCGGATATCACCAGCCTGACCAATCACATTCTTACCCTGGTGGTGTTCAGTGCCTTCATCACAGGCCTGGGCCGCGCCATGCTGATGCTGCAGCGTCCGTCCTGGCGGTTGCCGGCGATCCACGACGAAGTCGCCAGTGCGCTGGGCTGGTTCCCGAAGGTGCTGGCATTGGCACTGATGGTCATGATGACCATGGAGCGCATGAACAGCGTGATCGGCGCCAGCCTGGCGCTGACGGTGGCCGTCAACGGGCTGACCGCGCTGGTGGTGGCGCTCACCTTTGCAGGCGCGCTGCTGTGTTATCGCCGCACCCTGCGCAAGCATGACCTGGAGCGCCCGACGGGCCTGGCCGGGCTGATCCCGTTCGTGATGGTCATCTGGCTGACGTTGATCCTGCTGGCACTGCTCACCGGCTACCTGACACTCGCCTATTTCCTTACCGCCAAGCTGTTGTGGGTCAGCCTGGTGATCACCTGTGCCTACTTGCTGACCACCTTCTTCGGCGACCTGTGCGAAACCCTGCTGTCGCCCCGCCAGCCCGGTGGCCTGGCACTGGCGTCGACCCTGGGCCTGGCGCCTCGCCATCAGGCGCAGGCCAGCACCATACTGGCCGGCATCGGCCGCACTGTCGTGCTGTTCCTGGCACTGCTGCTGGTGTTGATGCCGTCGGGCACCAGCCCTAGCGAATTGCTGCTGAGTCTGGGCGACTGGGATGGGACCGGCGGCAAGGTGCTCGGCAACCTGAACATCGTGCCGCAGGACATCCTGCTGGCCTTGGCGATCTTCCTCGGTGGCCTGTTCGCCATCCGTGTGGTCAAGCGCTGGCTGAGCGACCGCCTGCTGCCGGAAACCGAGATGGACGCCGGCATGCGGGCCTCGCTGGTGACCCTGGTGGGTTACCTGGGGTTCCTGTTCCTGGCCATGCTGGTGATGTCGACCTTGCGTATCAACCTCACCAGCCTGACCTGGGTGGTCAGTGCCCTGTCGGTCGGTATCGGTTTCGGTTTGCAGCAGATCGTGCAGAACTTCATTTCCGGCCTGATCCTGCTGACCGAGCGCCCGGTGAAGGTCGGCGACTGGGTCAGCCTGGCGGGTGTCGAGGGTGATATCCGCCGCATCAACGTGCGCGCCACGGAGATCCAGATGTCTGACCGTTCCACGGTGATCGTGCCCAACTCGCAGTTCATCTCGCAGAACGTGCGCAACGTGACCATGGGCAATGCGCTGGGCGTGGTCAGCATTACCTTGACACTGCCGCTGGAGACTGATGCCAACCGCGTCCGGGAGCTGCTGCTGGCGGCTTACCATGAGCATGAGGCGATTCTGGATGCGCCAGCTGCCTCGGTGTCGTTCAAGGACCTGACGGCCAGCGGCATGGTGATTGGTGTGAGTGGCTATGTGGCCGGGCCGCGGCAGGTATCGGGAGCCCGCAGCGACCTTTTGTTCACCATTCTTGGCCGGTTGCGCGATGAAGGCATTCCACTGTCTTCGCCGCAGAGCATGGTGCTGGTGCAGGAGGGGGCGCGGCCGGCTGACGAGTCGGTGTAGGCATCGGGGGGCAGTCCAGCTGGTAGGAGCGGGTTTACCCGCGAAAGGGCCGGCCCTGCTGGCCAATCTCCCCCGCCGTTCACCGTTGCCGCCGCCACCGTATTTGCGGGTAAACCCGCTCCTACGCGGATTGGTGGTGGACACACCTCGGGGGTTGGACACAGGCCGTCGTGTAGGAGCGGGTTCACCCGCGAAAGGGCCGGCCCTGCTGGCCAATTTCCACCCGCCGTTCACTGTTGCCGCCGCTACCGTATTCGCGGGTAAACCCGCTCCTACGCAGATTGGTGGTGGACACACCTCGGGGGTTGGACACAGGCCGCCGTGTAGGAGCGGGTTCACCCGCGAAGAGGCCGGCCCTGCTGGCCAATTTCCCCCCGCCGTTCACTGTTGCTGCCGCTACCGTATTCGCGGGTAAACCCGCTCCTACGCAGATTGGTGGTGGACACACCTCGGGGGTTGGACACAGGCCGTCGTGTAGGAGCGGGTTCACCCGCGAAGAGGCCGGCCCTGCTGGCCAATTTCCCCCGCCGTTCACTGTCGCCGCCGCTACCGTATTCGCGGGTAAACCCGCTCCTACACCTGATCGGGGGTGGACACACACCGGAGTTTGGACACAGGCCGCCGTGTAGGAGCGGGTTTACCCGCGAACACCGGCAGAGCCGGTGCCATTACGCGACCCCTTGCGATATCAGCCCAGGCAGCGGGTTACGTGCTTGACCGACTGATAGGCCGACAACCCCCAAGGCCCCAGCTCACGGCCGATCCCGCTGCCCTTGGTGCCCCCCCATGACGTTTCGACGAACACCGCCTGCACCGAGTTGATCCACACATGGCCAACCTCCAGCGCATCGGCCACGCGCTCGGCGCGTTCCAGGTCGGCGGAGCATACTGTAGCCACCAGCCCGAAGCGGCTGTCATTGGCTTCGGCAATGGCCTGTTCCTCGGTGGCAAAGCGCCGTGCGCAGAGCACCGGGCCAAAGATTTCCTCGGTCCACAGGCGGCTGTCTTTCGGCACATCGGTATACAGCGTCGGGCTGACGAACCAGCCTTCACGGTCCAGTGCATGGCCGCCGGCCAGGCACTGCAAACCTTCTTCCCGCGCCGTGGCAAAGTAGCTGGCCACCTTCAACCATTGCGCCTGGCTGGTCAGCGGGCCCATGTCGACCTCTTCGGTCAAAGGATTACCCACCCGCAGGTTTTCCAGTGCCGCCTGCAAGCGCGGCAGCAGTGCATCGGCAATGCCGTCCTGCACCAGCAGCCGCGATGTGGCCGAACACATCTGGCCGGCATTCCAGCTGATGCCGGCAACAATCCATTCCACCGCCTGGTCGACATCGCAATCATCGAACACCACGATGGCCGACTTACCGCCCAGCTCCAGCGTCACCGGCCGGCACTGCGCCGAAGCGCTGCGCATCACCTGGCTGCCGACGCTGTTGCTACCGGTGAAGGACAACTTGTCCAGGCCATTGTGATTGCTCAGCGCGGCGCCGGTCTCGGCCTTGCCGTTGACGATGTTCAGCACCCCGGCGGGCAGGCCCAGGGCGTCGGCGATCTGGCCGTAGGCCTGCTCGATCAGTGGGGTGACCTCTGAAGGCTTGAGCACCACGGTGCAACCGGCGGCCAGGGCCGGGGCAAGTTTCCAGGCGCTGGTCACCAACGGGAAGTTCCACGGCACGATCAGGCCGACCACGCCCACTGGTTCAAGACGGGTGCGGGCGGTGAAACCCGGCGCAGCCAGCGGCACAGTGCGGTTTTTCGATGGCAGCTGCTCGGCCAGCTCGGCGTAATAGCCAAAGGTGGCGATGGCGTCATCCAGGTCGATTTCCGCTTCGTGACGCGGTTTGCCGTTATTGCGCATCTGCACGGTGACAAGCGCTTCACGGCGCTGCCCGAGCTGTTCGGCAAAACCACGCAGGAAGGCGGCACGTTCACTGGCGCTGGTGCTTTTCCAGGCGGGCAGGGCGCTGCGGGCAGCGGCGACGGCCTGGTCAACCTGGCTCACGCTGGCGGCCATCAGCTCGGCGAACGGTTGCCCCAGCGCAGGGTCGTTGACGCTGATGCAGTCGCTGCCTTGGCCTTCGACCCAATGGCCGGCGATATAGTGGGAAGTGGTCATGGTCGGTTTCCAGTCAGGCCATTTCGGCGGTGGTCACAGGCGTATGCGCGGTGCTTTTGCAACGCACCCATCGCGGGCCCAGGGGGCCATACACGCCAGCAGGTTCAGGGAACAGGTTGAGCAACAGCAGGTACAGCACGCCAGCCAGCCCCAGCGTGACCGGCAGGCTCAGGTCGATGCCGCCCGCCAGGTCACCCAGTGGGCCGACGAACTGCCCCGGCAGGTTGACGAAGCACAGGCCAACCGCCGCGCTGGGGATCCACGCCCCCATGCCGCGCCAGTTCCAGCCGTGCAGGAACCAGTAGTGGCCACCACGCTGGCCGCGGGTGAATACCTGCAGGTCGTCGGCGTGGTAGAAGCCGCGGCGGGTAATCAGGCCAAGGATCATGATCACCATCCACGGGCTGGTGCAGGTAATGATCAGCACGGCAAAGGTCGATACGCTCTGCACGAGGTTGAAGGTGAAGCGGCCAATGAAGATGAAGCCAATCGCCAGCACGCCGATCAGCAGCGTAGCGCCAGCACGGCTGAGCAGGCGCGGGAACACGCTGGACATGTCCAGGCCGGTGCCATACAGCGCGGTGGTGCCGGTGGACATGCCGCCGATCACCGCAATCAGGCACACCGGAAGGAAGAACCAGCTTGGCGCTACCGCCAGCAGGCCGCCGACATAGTTGTTGGCGGCAATGTAGTCGGGCGCCTGGGTGGCGACCAGGGTGGCCGTACACAGGCCGAACAGGAACGGAATCAGCGTCGCCCCCTGTGCCGCGATCACGGCCAGCATGATGCGCGCCTTGGGTGTTTCCCGTGGAATGTAGCGCGACCAGTCACCCAGAAACGCACCGAACGACACCGGGTTGCTCATGGCCAGGATCGCCGCGCCGACGAACGCAGCCCAGAAACCTGCCTGGCCAAGGTTGACGCTGCCTGCGTAGCCGGCATCGAAGGGCCCGGCAAAGGCGACGATGCCCAGCAGGAACAGCAGGCTCGAGGCCCACACGGCAATCTTGTTGACCCACAGCATGAAGCGGAAGCCAAAGATGCATACCACCAGTACCAGCACCGCGAACAAGCCGTAGGCCAGGCCCAGGGTCAGGTCGGTCTCTGGCAGGCCGGCCAGGCGCTTGGCACCACCGACCAACGCATCGCCCGAGCTCCACACCGAGAGCGAGAAAAACGCCACCGCCGTAAGCAGCGACAGGAACGAGCCGACGATGCGCCCGTGTACACCAAAGTGCGCACCCGATGAAACGGCGTTGTTGGTGCCGTTAAGCGCGCCGAACAGCCCCATCGGTGCAAGGATCAGCGCGCCGATGCCAACGCCAAGCAGAATCGCCCACACACCCGCCTGGAAAGACAACCCGAAAAGCACCGGGAAGCTGCCCAGTACGGCGGTAGCGAAGGTATTGGCACCGCCGAAGATCAGGCGGAACAGGTCTAGCGGGGAGGCGTCGCGTTGATCGGCGGGGATCTGTTCGACGCCGTTGGTCTCGATACCGGTCGAGTGGCTCATGGTGGTGCTCCAGCGCGGTTGTTGTAGCCAGCGCAGTGCGCGGGCCTTCTTGTGGGTGCGATGGCAGGGCGGCAGCGCCGCGTAAAGGGTGATCAGGCCGGTGTTACGACCGACAGGTGCTCGTGGCAGGCCAGCCACAGGTCACCATGGCGACGGAAGACGATGGTCTCGCGCTCGCTCAACGGGTGTTCTTCACCGCCGATGCGGATACGCGTGGCCACATCGTGCATGAACACAGCCACGTCGCCTTGCAGGCTTACATGGGCGTTGCCCGATTCGCAGGCAAGCACGGTAAAGCCCTCGGCCTGCCACTGGGCCCAGAGCTCTTCATAGGCGCGACGCGACAGCAGCGGATACGGCAAGGTGTGGAACAGAAAGGTGGCGTCTTCGCTGAAGCAAGCGAAATAGCGGGCGGTGTCGTTGCTGGCGAACGCCGCGACGAGGTCGGCGGCGGCTTGCCGCACTTGAAGTGTCTGGTCCACGGGAGTGGCCTCACGGTTTATTGTGATTGTGGTGAAGCGATTCTGGTGGCGGTGGGCGAGGGGAAAAATCGCTGGCGGCAAATAATCAGTTCAGGAATTTGTGAAGTGATGGGGGCGCCAGGACAGGCAAGCCGACTGACGGTCTCTCACCCCCCATCCTTGCCTACGCTGATACTCCCAACCCGCTGAAGCAAGGAGATCCACCGTGGCCTTCCAATACAAGCGTCTGGACAAGAACAACGCAGCCGTACTGCTGGTCGACCATCAGACCGGTTTGCTCTCGCTGGTAAGGGACATCGACCCCGACCGCTTCAAGAACAACGTGTTGGCCCTGTCCGACCTGGCCAAATACTTCAAGCTGCCGACCATCCTCACCACCAGTTTCGAGACTGGGCCCAACGGCCCGCTGGTGCCGGAACTGAAAGAGCAGTTCCCTGATGCCCCCTACATTGCACGTCCGGGCAACATCAATGCCTGGGACAACGAAGATTTCGTCAAAGCGGTAAAAGCCACCGGCAAGAAGCAGCTGCTGATTGCTGGTGTGGTCACTGAAGTATGCGTGGCCTTCCCGGCCCTGTCGGCATTGGAGGAGGGCTTCGAGGTATTCGTCGTCACCGACGCCTCTGGCACGTTCAACGAACTGACCCGTGACTCGGCTTGGCGACGCATGGAGGCTGCCGGGGCGCAACTGATGACCTGGTTCGGCGTGGCCTGCGAACTGCACCGTGACTGGCGCAACGACATCGAAGGGCTGGGTACCTTGTTCTCCAACCATATCCCGGACTACCGCAACCTGATGACCAGCTACAACAAGCTGGCCAAATAGTGCCTCCCGGGGGCTGCACGACAGCCCCCACATCAATCTGCAAGCGAAGCGGCAAACTGGCATTAATCGACCATACTCACTCTTCATCAGCCTTCAGGAGCGTGTCATGTCGAAGCCGTCCAGGAAGCCCCCCAAAAACAGCCAGAAAAACTGGGCGGCAAAGCCTACGAAAAAGCGCTCAAGAATCTGCATGTAGAGCTGGTGAAGCTACAGGAGTGGGTGGTGGCCAAGGGCCTGAAGGTATGCATTGTCTTCGAAGGCCGCGATGGCGCCGGCAAGGGCGGCACCATCAAGGCCATTACCGAGCGTGTCAGCCCACGGGTGTTCCGTGTGGTGGCCCTGCCCGCACCGACCGAGCGGGAAAAGACCCAAATGTACCTGCAGCGCTACCTGGGCCATCTGCCAGCGGCGGGCGAAGTGGTGATCTTTGATCGCAGTTGGTACAACCGAGCGGGCGTTGAGCGGGTAATGGGCTTTTGCTCTGGTGAGCAAGTGGACAAGTTTCTGGCCGGTGTACCTGTGTTCGAAAGGGTCATGGTCGATTCGGGGATCATCCTCATCAAGTACTGGCTTGAAGTCAGCGCCGATGAGCAGACCCGGCGCCTGCAGGACCGCATCAACGACGGCCGCAAGCTGTGGAAGTTATCGCCGATGGACCTCAAGTCGTATAGCCGCTGGGATGAATACACCCAAGCGCGTGACGAAATGTTCCAGGCGTCGGATACCGCTTGGGCACCGTGGTTCATGGCCAATTCCAACGACAAACGTCGCGCCCGGCTGAATATCATCAGCCACCTGCTCAGCCGTATTCCCTACAAGGACATAACCCGCGACCAGCAGGTGAAGCTGCCCAAACGCGGCAAGATCGGCAAGTACAAGGCAGTCGCCTACCCGTTCAAGTTCGTCGAAGAACGCTTCTGAACCCCTCCCAGCAGGGAGCTGCGAAGGTACGAGCTCATGCCACATGACGGCAGCCTGTTGCAGGCGACGGTGGTATTCCTTTTGGCGGTGGTACTTCTGGTACCGCTGGCGCAGCGTCTGAAAATGGGCGCAGTACCGGGATACCTGTTGGCGGGTATCCTGATTGGTCCGTCGGTGTTTGGCCTGCTCGGCAACCCGGACAACGTGGCGCGGCTGTCGGAAATGGGCGTGGTCATGCTGTTGTTCGTGATTGGCCTGGAGCTGTCCCCAAAGCGTCTGTGGACCATGCGCCGGGCGCTATTTGGCGTCGGCAGCTTGCAAGTGGGGCTGACCGCTGTGCTGCTTGGGCTACTGGCATTCTGGCTGTTCGACCAATCGAAACCTGCCGCCATCGTGCTGGGCCTGGGCCTGGCGCTGTCGTCCACTGCCTTTGGCTTGCAGGTACTGGCCGAGCGCAAGGACCTGGGCAAACCTCATGGCCGCATGGCCGTGGCCATCCTGCTGTTCCAGGACATTGCCGCCATTCCCTTGATTGCCGTGGTGCCGCTGCTCGGTGGCGATGTCAGCACTGCTGACGAAGGTGCCTGGCCCTTGCTGGCTGTGGTTGTCGGCATTGGTGTGCTGATTGTTTTTGGCCGTTATCTGCTGACCCCGATATTCAAGTGGACGGTGGGTTCGGGCCTGCCTGAACTGTCGACCGCCACGGCCTTGCTGGTCGTGCTGGGCACCGCCTGGTTGATGGAGCATGTGGGTGTGTCGATGGCGCTGGGGGCCTTCCTGGCCGGTGTGCTGATGGCCGAGTCGCCGTTTCGCCACGAACTGGAAACCCAGATCGAGCCGATCAAAGGCCTGTTTCTTGGATTGTTCTTCGTTGGCGTAGGTATGAGTGCCGACCTGCGCCTGCTGTTCGGCATGCCGCTGATGGTGTTGGGCCTGACGTTGCTGCTGGTCGCCATCAAGCTGCCCTTGTTGTATGGCCTGGGGCGCACGATGGGTGGGCTCAACAAGGCCCAGGCGCTCTGCCTGGGCGTGGTGCTGGCTTCGGGGGGCGAGTTCGCCTTCGTGGTGTTCAAGCTGGCGCTGGAGCACCAAGTGCTCACGCAAGCAGTACACGACCTGCTGGTGCTGGCCATCACCTTGTCGATGGCGGTGGTGCCCTTGGTCATGATGGCCTTGGCGCGGCAGCTGCGCGATGACAGCCCTGTGCAGGCATCCCCTGAAACGGGGCAGTGAATTGCGCCGTGCTGGTGCATTGAATATCGGGAGATGAATCATGCAGTCGAGTTTCAAGTTGGACAGCGCCCTTTCGCGGGGCTTGCTCGATGTGCTGATCAAGGCCGGTCTGGTGGCAGCCTTGGTGATCTTCGCCTTCCAGGTGTTCCAGCCGTTCCTGGAGTTGATGCTGTGGGCGGTGATTCTGGCGGTCACCTTGTACCCGTTGCATTGCCGCATCCAGCGCCGCACCGGGCTCAAGCAAGGCTATGCGGCGACGCTGGTGGTGCTATTGGTTCTGGTGCTGCTGCTGGTGCCTATCTACCTGGTAGTGATGTCCATCGGCGAATCGGTGGACAGCCTGGTGACGCTACTCAAGAGCGGCGCCTGGAGCGTGCCGGTCCCGCCTGATTCCGTGGCGGCCTGGCCACTGATCGGGCCGAAGGTGCACGCGCTGTGGTTGGCGGCCTCCGAAAACATGGCCAGTGTACTGAATCAGTGGATGCCCCAGATCAAGGGGGCCGGGCTAACGGTGCTGGGCGCTGCGGCCAGCGCCGGCGGGGCCTTTCTTCTGTTCATCGGTGCAATCATCATTTCCGGGGTCATCATGGCCTTCGGTGAACGAGGTGAAATCGCTACCCAACGCATCGCCATGCGGGTTTCAGGCGCAGAGCGCGGTAAACCCTTGGCCACGCTGTGCACGGCCACCATTCGCGCGGTGGCACAAGGGGTGATCGGCATTGCCTTCATCCAGATGCTGCTGATCGGTGTTGGTTTTGTCATCAAAGGGGTTCCCGGTGCCGGGATGCTGGCCATCGTCATCCTCATGCTGGGCATTGCACAGGCCCCGGCGACGCTGGTGACCTTGCCGGTGATCATTTATGTGTTCAACGCCGAAGGCTTCACGGTGGCGACCATCATTTTTGCCATCTACACCTTCGTCGCCGGCCTTGCCGACAACGTGCTCAAGCCGCTGCTGCTGGGGCGCGGGGTTGATGTACCGATGCCGGTGGTACTGATCGGGGCATTGGGCGGCATGGTGGTCAAAGGCATCATCGGCTTGTTCATCGGCCCGGTAATCCTCGGCGTGACGTACGTGCTGTTCTGGCAATGGGTTGCGCTGCAGGTGCCGGAGCAACCGGCACCCCCTGCCGCCTAGGCCATGCCCAACCGCTGCTATGGCCTGGGGCTGCTGATGGTGCTGGCCGGTTGCACTCAGGTTGGTCCGGATTTCGAGAAGCCCCAAGCGCCGTGGCTGGACGGCTGGAGCACGCCAATGCTGGAGCAGGCAGGGCGCAGCGCGGCGGCGCCCGACCTGCGCCAGTGGTGGGCGGTGTTTGCCGACCCGACCCTGGACGCGTTGATAGCCGAGGCCGATGCCAACAACACCAACCTGCGCGTGGCTGGCCTGCGTATCGCTGAAGCTCGTGCCCAGTTGGCCATCGTGCAGACCGGGCGTTATCCGCAGCTGCAGCAACTGAGTGCGCAAAGCCTGTACCTGAAGCAGAATCAGTCTGGTACGCCTTCGGCCCGTGATTCGGTGTTCTGGCAATCCAGCGTGGGCTTCGACATCGGCTGGGAAATTGACTTCTGGGGCCGCTTCAGTCGCGCCATCGAAAGCGCCGATGCCGTCTACTTCGCCTCCCAGGCCAACTACGCCGATGCCATGCTGCTGCTGCGTGCGCAAGTGGCCGACACCTACTTTGCCCTGCGTACCGCCGAAGCGCGGCTGGCGATCGCACAAGAGAACGCCAAGCGCCAGGCGCGTAGCCTGGAGATTACCGAGCGGTTGTTCCGCCACGGCGAAAACGACGAGCTCGACTGGCAGCAGGCGCGTACTCAATACCTGGCGACCCTGGCCACCATTCCCGAGTTCGAGAACCAGCTCAACGCCCTGCGCAACGTACTGTGCTCGCTGCTTGGCCGCCCGCCCGGGCCGCTGCCGCAGCTGGAGGCCGGGCATGGCCAACTGCCCTTGCCCAACCGGGCAGTGTTGCAGGATGTACCTGCCAGCCTGCTGCAGCGCCGCCCGGACATCCGCGCCGCCGAGCAGGCAGTGGCGGCGCAGTCGGCGCTGGTCGGGGTGGCCGAGGCCGATCTTTATCCACAGCTGAGCTTGCTCGGCAGTATCGGCTGGACCTTCCTATCGGCCAATCATCTGCCCGACACCTTCGACCTGGCGGCTGGCCCAAGCCTGATCTGGAACCCGTTCGACTATGGCAGGCGCAAGAACACCGTACGTGTGGAAGATGCCCGCTTGCAGCAACTGATCGAGTTGTACCAGCAGGGCGTGCGCGAAGCCGCCCGTGAGGCCGACGATGCTGCCAGCGGGCTGGTGCGCTCGCTGCAGAGTGCAACCATTCGCGACCAGGCCTCTCAGGCTGCACAGCGCTCGCTGAATCTGGCCAGCTCGCAGTATCGCGAAGGCTTCGCCGATTTTCAGCGGGTGCTCGATGCTCAGCAACTGCTGTTGCAGCAACAGGACGGCTACCTGGTCAGCCGTGGCAACGCGGTCAGCAGCCTGGTGACGTTGTACAAGGCCCTGGGTGGTGGTTGGGACGCCAGCCGCGCGCCGATCGACCCGGCCACCCGCCAGCAAATGCAGCAACGCACCGACTGGGGCGAGTTGCTCGACGAGCCAGCCCCCACCGCGCATGCACAAGGTGAAACCGAATGAGCGACGCCACGCCCACGCCGCCCCCGTCAGCCCCGGATCGCGGCATGCGCTGGGTGCTGCTGCTGATTGCCGTCAGCCTGCTCTGGTACTTGCTGGCTGACCGCTATACGCCGTACACCCAGCAAGCTCGCCTGCAGGCTTACGTAGTCCCAGTGGCCGCCGAAGTGGCCGGGCAGATCAAGCGTGTGGCCGTGGGCAACAACCAGGAGGTGCGCCAGGGCGATGTGCTGTTCGAACTCGATCAGGAGCAGTACCGCATTGCCCTGGCCCGCGCCGAAGCCGACCTTGATACCGTGCGCCGGCAGATCGGCGCCAGTACCGCTGGTATCGATTCGGCGCAGGCAGCGCTGGTGGCCGCCCAGGCCAACGAACGCAAGGCGCGGCAGGACGCCGAGCGCCTCAAACGGCTGATTGACGAAGACCCCGGTACGGTGTCGGTGCGCCGCCTGGAAGGAGCCCAGGCCACCCGCGACCAGGCCATCAGCCAAGTGGCGGCAGCCCGCGCCGAGGTGGAGCGCGCCCGTGAGCAGCAGGGCGGGGCACAGGAAGACAACGCCCAGCTGCGCAGTGCTGCGGCCAATGTGGAAAAGGCGCGCCTGGACCTTGCCCGTACCGTGGTGCGTGCCGACGCAAACGGGCTGATCACCGACCTGCGCACAGACGTTGGCCACTATGTCGGGGCAGGTAGCCCGATGATGACCCTGATCAGTATCCATGACGTGTGGATAAGTGCCGACATGACCGAGAACAACCTCGGTCGCTTGCGCCCTGAAACCCCGGTGCTGGTGGTGCTCGATGCGCTACCGGGCACTGTGTTGAAAGGGCGTATACGCAGCATTGGCTATGGCGTGAGCGTGGGCCAGAGCACGCCGCCGGGTACGCTGCCGACCGTGCAGAATAGCCGCGAGTGGCTGCGTTCGGCGCAGCGCTTTCCGGTGATTGTCGAACTGGAGCGCGATCAGCTTCAGGACAAGACCGTGCTGCGGGTCGGTGGGCAGGCCGAGGTCATGGCCCTGCCTAGCGAAGGCAACCCACTGAACCTGCTGGGCCGGTTGTTCATGTGGCTGATGAGCTGGCTGTCGTATGCCTATTGAATTGCGCCGCCTGCGCGCACTGCGCCTGGCCTGGGGCGTGGCGCTGTGCCTGGCGGTGAGCTTTGGTATCGGCTTGCCGGTGCCGATCCTGGCGCCGGTGTTTGCGGTGCTGTTGCTGGCCATGCGCAGTCAGCCATTGCCCCTGCGTGCAGCACCGGCCCTGGCGCTACTGGTGCTGCTCGCTTGCGGCAGCGGGTTGCTGCTGATTCCGCTGTTGCGCCATGCTCCGTTGGCTGGGGTGTTACTGGTTGGGGTGGGTGTTTTCCTGACCTTGCGCTATGCGCTGAAGGGCGGCAACGGCTTGCTGGCCAACCTGCTGGTGATCGGCCTGACCATGATCGCCGCTGCCGGCACCAGTGACTTCACCCTGGCATTGTCGGTGGTCGAAGCGCTGGCCAAAGGCATGCTGCTGGCAGTGCTGGGCACGTCGGTGGCGCATACGTTGTTCCCCGAACCTGCCAATGCGCCAGCACCGCCGGTGCCGCCGCTGCTGGGTAGCGAGCATGTCAGCTGGGTGGCGCTGCGTGCCACGTTGATCGTGATGCCGGCCTTTCTGCTGGCATTGATCGCCCCTGACCAGTACATGCCGTTGATCATGAAGGCCGTGAGTGTGGGGCAACAAGCAGGCGAAACCCGCGCGCGGCACGCCAGCCGGGAGCTGATCGGTTCAACCTTGCTTGCCGGGGTGTTGGCGATAGCGCTGTGGGTAGCGCTGAGCCTGTTCGTTCACCTGTGGATGTTCTTCTTGTGGGTACTGCTGTTCGCCCTTTGGCAGGCTCGGCGCCTGTACCAGGCGGTGCCGAGCCGGCAGAGCCCGGCGTACTGGGTCAGTTGCCTGACGACCATGTTGATCTTGCTGGGGCAGTCGGTGCAGGACAGTGCAGGTGGGCAGGATGTGTACAAGGCATTTGCGGTGCGTATGGCGCTGTTTCTGGCGGTATCGGTGTACGCCAGCGGCATGTTGATCTGGATTGACCGGCTTCGGAGTCGGCGCGGGCTTCTTCGCGGTTAAGCCCGCTCTCCAGGCAATTCAGGGCTGCCAATCAACCCCGCTCTCTTCCAGGTACGCATCCACCGCTGCGCCCACCGTCGGATGAAAGGCCTTCTCCCCCATATGTTCGAACAACTCGAACTGCCGCATCTTGTCCTTCACCGGGTCCTTCATTTCGGCGAACTGCAACTCCACCCCCCGCGCCTCCAATGCCCGGTCCAGCTCGGCCAGCATGTCCGCCGAAGTGATATCGATACTGGTCACAGGCTCAGCGGCAATTACCACCCGCTGCACAGGCGTTGGCGACGCGTCTACCGCCGCCATCACTGTGTTCTGGAACTGCTCGGCGTTGGCAAAGAACAACGGCGCGTCCCAGCGCAGCAGCACCAGCCCTGGAATACGCCGGGCCTGTGGATAACGCTGTATGTCATGGTAGCCGCGCAGCCCATCGGCCCGGCCGAGCACTGCGTAATGCGGCCGCCAGCCGTCCCACAGGAACTCGATCACCGACACCGCCACTGCAATGCAGATACCGGGAATGGCGCCGAACACCGCCACGCCGACAAAGCAGGTGAACGACAGCCAGAACTCCCACTGCTGCATGCGGAAGATACGCTTGAGGTCGGCAAATTCGAACAGCCCCAGTGCAGCGGCAATCACCACCGCAGCCAAAGCGCTGTTAGGCAGGTGCTGCATCAGATTGGGCGCTACCAGCAGCAACAGGGTTACCGCCAGGGCGCCGATGATGCCGGTGAGCTGGGTCTGCGAGCCGGCAGCTTCGGCCACTGGGGTGCGTGACGAACTGCTGCTGATCGGGATGCCCTGGAACAGCCCCGAGGCCACGTTGGCCACGCCCAGGCCGAACATTTCCTGGTTGGGGTTTACCCGCATCTTGAGGCGCGCGGCATAGGAGCGTGACAGCACACTGGTGTCGGCAAACGACACCAGCGCCACTGCAATCCCGCCCAGTAGCACCTCGACCAGGTCAATGTCGCTGACCCAGGGGAAGACGAAGCCGGGCAGGCCCTGAGGCAATTGCCCGAGTACCTTGACGCCCATCTGATCGAGGTTGAACACGCTCACTGCCAGCGTCGCCAGTACCACGGCGATCAGGATGCCCGGCAGGCGCTTGAACGGTTTGAGCAGCAGAATCAGCGCCAGGCTACCGGCACCCACGACAAAGCTTGGCCAGTGCCCTTGGCCGGCGTATAGCGCCTGGCCCAAGTACCAAAGGTCGCGCAAGGGGCCTTCGCTGTCGACTTTGATGCCGAACAGCTTGGGCAACTGGCTGATCAATACGGTCAGGGCGATGCCGTTCATGTACCCATAGCGGATGGGCTTGGACAGCAACTCGGTGATGAAGCCCAGGCGCAGCAGCCCGGCAATCACACAGAACGCCCCCGCGACCAGGGCCATCATGCTGGCGATGGCGATCGCCCGCTGCGGGTCGCTGGCCGCGTATTGCACCACCACAGCCAGGATAGGCGCGGCCAGCGCCGAGTCCGGGCCCAGCACCAGGATACGGCTGGGACCGAACAGGGCATAGGCCAGCAGGGGGATGATGGTGGCGTACAGGCCATAGATGCCGGGGACGCCGGAAGCCTCGGCGTAGGCGATGCCCACAGGCACCAGCATGGTGGTGAGAACCAGGCCGGCGGCGATGTCCTTGGGTAGCCAGGCTGCCTTGTAGTGGAGCAGGGTGACCAGGCCAGGGAGCCAGCGTTGCCAGTCGAAACGAGTGGGTTGGGGCATGGTGTCGGCTCTGGGCGAGAAGGGCGCTGAACCTCAGCTTAGATGCTGAAGGCGGGGGCCGCTTTGCGGCCTGGCACGACACAAGGCCGCCCCTGCCAAGGGCGCGCATGTCTGGGCAAAACAAAACCCCTTGAAGCGCAAGCCTCAAGGGGTTTGTGTGTGCTGCTGGTTACCGCTTAGACGTTAAAGCGGAAGTGCATCACGTCGCCGTCTTTGACGATGTAATCCTTGCCTTCCAGACGCCACTTACCGGCTTCCTTGGCACCGGCTTCACCCTTGAACTGGATGAAGTCGTCATAGGCCACCACTTCAGCGCGGATGAAGCCTTTTTCGAAGTCGGTGTGGATAACGCCGGCTGCCTGCGGGGCAGTGGCTCCGACGCGAACGGTCCAGGCGCGTACTTCCTGCACGCCGGCAGTGAAGTAGGTCTGCAGGTTCAGCAGCTCGTAACCGGCGCGGATCACGCGGTTCAGGCCAGGCTCTTCCAGGCCCAGGGCCTCGAGGAACATGTCCTTCTCTTCACCGTCTTCCAGCTCGGCGATTTCTGCTTCGATCTTGTTGCACACCGGCACCACTACCGCGCCTTCTTCCTCGGCAATGGCCTTGACCACGTCCAGGTGCGGGTTGTTGTCGAAGCCGTCTTCGGCCACGTTGGCGATGTACATCACCGGTTTGCTGGTCAGCAAGTGGAAGCCACGGATGACGGCCTTTTCGTCGTCAGCCATGTGCTTCATCAGGCTGCGCGCAGGCTTGCCTTCGGTAAAGTGCGGGATCAGCTTTTCCAGAATGGCCTTTTGCGCCAAGGCGTCCTTGTCGCCGCCCTTGGCGTTGCGGGCTACCTTCTGCAGTTGCTTTTCGCAGCTGTCGAGGTCGGCGAAGATCAGTTCGAGGTCGATGATCTCGATGTCACGCTTGGGGTCGACGCTGTTGGAAACGTGGATCACGTTCTCGTCTTCGAAGCAGCGCACCACGTGGGCAATGGCGTCGGTCTCGCGGATGTTGGCGAGGAACTTGTTGCCCAGGCCTTCGCCTTTCGAGGCACCGGCAACCAGGCCGGCGATGTCGACGAATTCCATGGTGGTCGGCAGGATGCGGTTTGGCTTGACGATTTCAGCCAGCGCAGCCAGGCGAGCGTCGGGCATAGGCACGATGCCGCTGTTCGGCTCGATGGTGCAGAAAGGGAAATTCTCCGCCGCGATGCCAGACTTGGTCAGGGCGTTGAACAGGGTGGACTTGCCGACGTTGGGCAGGCCGACGATGCCGCAATTGAAACCCATGGGTATTCCCCTCTCTAAAGGAAATCAGGCCTTCTGGCTGTGCAGCTCGCGCATCGCCTTGGCGAAGTCGCCGGCAAGCACGTCCGGCAGCACGCCGAGGGCAAAATCGATGCTGGCGTCGAGCTTCTCCTGCTCGGCGCGCGGCGCGCGGCCCAGGACGAAGTTGGATACCAGTTTGGCGTCACCCGGGTGGCCGATGCCAAGCCGCAGGCGGTGGAAGTCGTTCTGGTTGCCGAGCTGCGCGATGATGTCGCGCAGGCCGTTGTGCCCACCATGGCCGCCGCCGCGCTTGAGCTTGGCAACGCCTGGGGGCAGATCGAGTTCGTCGTGTGCCACCAGTATCGCTTCCGGCTTGATGCGGAAGAAATTGGCCAAGGCCGCTACGGACTGGCCGCTGCGGTTCATGTAGGTGGTGGGGATCAACAAACGAACGTCGTTGCCCTGATGGCTGAATTTAGCCGTCAGGCCGAAATACTTTTTGTCAGCGGTCAGCGAAACACGCTGGGCGCTGGCAAGGCGTTCAACGAAAAGAGCCCCTGCGTTATGCCGGGTCTGTTCGTATTCGGGGCCGGGGTTACCCAGGCCAACGATCAACTGGATGGCGGTCACGTCAGGGGCTCTTCCTTGGAGTTGGTGGGTTACAGTGCGCGCGGCACTGTAACCCGATCAACGCCGGCGTGCGAGTGGATTACTCGGCAGCGCCTTCTGCTTCTGGAGCAACGCGTGGAGCGTGAACGTTGGCAACAGCTTTGTCATCACCGTGGGCCAGAGCGACGAACTCTACGCCTTTCGGAGCTTTCAGGTCCGACAGGTGGATGATGGTGCCGATTTCGGCGTTGCCCAGGTCAACTTCGATGAACTCAGGCAGGTCTTTGGCTTCGCAGGAAACTTCGATCTCGGACTCAACGTGGGAGATCTCGCCGCCTTTCTTGACCGGGGCTTCTTCGTTGATGAAGTGAACCGGAACCTTGGCGGTCAGCTTCTGGCCAGCAACGACGCGAACGAAGTCAGCGTGCATGATGAACTGCTTGGCTGGGTGGCGCTGCATGGCCTTGATGATGACGTTCTGCTTAACACCGTCAACGTTCAGTTCGATAACGTGGCTGAAGGCAGCTTCGTTTTCGAACAGCTTGGTGATTTCCTTGGCCAGGATGGTCAGGGATTGAGCTTCTTTATCACCACCGTAGACAACGGCTGGGATGCTCAGCGAGTGACGCAGGCGGCGGCTCGCACCTTTCCCCAGGTCAGTACGCGCTTGGGCGTTCAGAATAAAATCAGTCATTTTGTTTCTCCAAAATAGCCCCCGAGGGCGTTTGCGACCAGCGCCAACGGGGATGGCAAAAAAGCCCCGCCCCAACACAGGTTGGGGCGGGGCGCTTCACATCAACACGTGTCCCGCTTAGCGGAACATCGCGCTGATCGATTCTTCGTTGCTGATGCGGCGTACCGCTTCAGCGACAACCGGTGCGATATCCAGCTGGCGGATACGATCACAGGCTTGAGCAGCGGCGGACAGCGGAACGGTGTTGGTCACCACCAGCTCGTCCAGTACCGACTTCTCGATGTTCTCGATTGCGCGGCCCGACAGGACAGGGTGCGTGCAATAGGCGTAAACCTTGGCAGCGCCGTGCTCTTTCAGGGCCTTGGCCGCGTGGCACAGGGTGCCGGCGGTGTCGACCATGTCGTCTACCAGGATGCAGGTGCGCCCTTCGACGTCGCCGATGATGTGCATAACCTCGGAGTGGTTAGCCTTTTCGCGGCGTTTGTCGATGATACCCAGATCGACGCCCAGGGACTTGGCGACAGCGCGTGCGCGCACGACACCACCGATGTCCGGGGAGACGATCATCAGGTTCTCGAAACGCTGGTCTTCGATGTCGTCAACCAGTACGGGCGAGCCGTAGATGTTGTCGACGGGGATATCGAAGAAGCCTTGGATCTGGTCAGCGTGCAGGTCGACGGTGAGTACACGGTCGATACCTACGACAGTGAGCATGTCAGCAACAACTTTGGCGCTGATGGCTACACGTGCCGAACGCGGACGGCGGTCCTGGCGGGCATATCCGAAGTAGGGAATCACGGCGGTGATTCGGGATGCTGAGGAGCGGCGGAAGGCGTCGGCCATCACTACCAGTTCCATCAGGTTATCGTTGGTCGGGGCGCAGGTCGGCTGAATAATGAAAACGTCTTTACCGCGAACATTTTCATTGATCTCAGTACTGATCTCGCCGTCGGAGAATTTACCGACAGAGACGTCACCGAGAGGGATATGCAGCTGACGTACGACACGCCGAGCCAGATCGGGGTTAGCGTTCCCCGTAAAGACCATCATCTTGGACACGCGCAGTACCTGAAGGCTGAGGGTATACCTGGATGAGTATAAGGAAAATGGCAGGGGCGGCTGGATTCGAACCAACGCATGGCAGGATCAAAACCTGCTGCCTTACCGCTTGGCGACGCCCCTGTATCTGTTGCTGCGAACGCTCATGCGCTCGACTTCTTGACCAGACTTTGCAGCTTGCGATGCAACATCGAAATATTGCTTCCTTTCGCCACAAACCCTGTTTGGGTCGCTGAAAGAAGGGCCAGAACTTTATCAGCTTCGGCTTTGCTTGGGAAGGCCCCAAACACACAACTTCCAGTGCCGGTTAGTCGAGCCTCAGTGAATTTTCCCAGTGAATTCAACGCATTGCGAACTTCTGGGTAATTCTGCTCTACCACCGGTTGGCAGTCATTTCGACTGTTTCCCTCGGGAACGGGGCGCATCTTAAGGGGGAGAGAATCACGTGTCAACTGCGGATGTGAAAAAATTTCTACTGTGCTGACAGACACTTGCGGCACCAGCACGACATACCAGGGTTCGATCGGGTCGACCGGTGTCAGCTGTTCGCCTACACCTTGCGCGAACGCTGCGTGGCCGCGTACGAACACCGGCACATCGGCGCCCAGGCTCAGGCCCAGTGCGGCCAGGCGGTCTTCGTCCCAGTCCAGTTGCCACAGGTGGGCCAGGGCCAGCAGGGTGGTCGCGGCGTCTGAGCTGCCACCGCCGATACCTCCGCCCATGGGCAGTACCTTGGTCAGCCAGATGTCGGCGCCAAGCGTGGTGCCCGATTGTGCTTGCAGCATGCGCGCGGCCCGTACGATCAGGTTGCTGTCGTGGGGGACGGCCTCGATCTCGGTGTGCAAGCGGATCACGCCATCGTCACGCAGGGCGAAACTCAGTTCGTCGCCGTGGTCGAGAAACTGGAACACCGTTTCCAGTTCGTGGTAGCCGTCTGCGCGGCGGCCGATGATGTGCAGCCACAGGTTGAGCTTGGCCGGGGCGGGCAGGGTGAGCTTTTGCATGTGATCAGTGCCCCAGCTGGCGCGGCTGCCAGTCCTTGACCACCAGGGTCACGTCCAGGTCCTTGCCGTGCAGCTTCAGGCGCTCGGGCAACCAGTAGCCGTTCTGTTCGGTGTAGCTCAGGTACTGCACCTGCCAGCCATCCTGGTCCAGGCTGGCCAGGCGGCTGTCGCCATCCAGGGTCAGCTTGCTCTTGCTGTCGGGGGCGGGCAGGCCGCGCACCCACCAGACCAGGTGCGAAACCGGCAGCTGCCAGCCCAGTTGTTCTTCCAGCAGGGCTTCCGGGCTGGTGGCTTCGTAGCGGCCCTGGTTGGCCACTTCCAGCACCACGCCACCCGGGCGGCCGGTAAGGCGCGCGGCCCCACGGCCCAGCGGGCCGGCCAGGCGAATGTCGTAATAGTCCTGGCGTTGCAGCCAGAACAGCGTACCGCTGCCGGAATCGCGCGGGGCGCGGATGCCGACCTTGCCGTTGATCTGCCAGCCATCGAGGCTGCTCAGCTGCGCTTTGTGGGCGCGCCACTGTTGCGGGTCGCCGTGGCCCTGCAGGGCCTCACGGCTACCGAAGCCGGCGCAGCCGGCCAGCAGGGCGATCAAGGTAAAGGTGATGCAATGGCGCAGGAACATGGCGTTAAAGAGTCTCGGATCCGGTCAGGCGCAAGAGGGTCTTGCGCAGGATAGGGCTGTCGGCCTGGGCTTCGAAGCCCTTGGCCCATACCTGGCGGGCTTCGCGGCGCTTGCCGTTGGCCCACAGCACTTCGCCCAGGTGGGCGGCCACTTCGTGGTCGGGGAAGTTGGCAAAGGCCTGGCGCAGGTAGGTTTCAGCTGCGTCGAGGTTGCCCAGGCGATAGTTGACCCAACCCAGGCTGTCGAGCACTGCCGGGTCATCGGGGGTCAGCTGGTGGGCCTTGTCGATCAGCGCCTTGGCTTCGGCATAGCGGGTGGTGCGGTCGGCCAGTGTGTAGCCGAGGGCGTTCAGGGCCATGGCGTTTTCTGGCTCGCGGGTGATGATGGCGCGCAGGTCTTTTTCCATCTGCGTCAAATCGTTGCGCTTCTCGGCCAGCATGGCGCGGGTGTAAAGCAGGTTGAGGTCGTCCGGGTAGCGCTTGATGGCTTGTTGCAGCACCTGGTTGGCCTGGGCGTCCTTGTTGTTGTTGCTGTAGCTTTCCGATTCGATCAGGAATAGCTGGATGGCGTAGTCTGGCTGGGCTTCGCGCGCGTCGGCGAGCAGGCGCGAGGCCTCGGTGCCGCGGCCGTTGGCGATCAGGATGTCGGCCTGGCGCAGCTGTGCCGGCAGGTAGTCTGGGCCCGGGCCGACCAGGGCGTATTCACGCAGAGCGCCAGCAGGGTCGTGGCGCTCCTCGTGGATGCGGCCCAGGTTCAGGTGCGCGGCGTCAACGTAGCTGTCGCGCTCGACCAGCTCTTGCAAGTAGCCTTCGGCTTCATCCCAATCTTTGTTCTCCAGGCACACCAGCGCCAGCGAGTAGCGCAATTCGTCATCATCGGGGTATTGCTGGACCAGGCTGATGAACTCGCCTTTGGCATCGGCGATACGGTCCTGTTCGACCAGGGTGCGAGCGTAAGTCAGGCGCAGGCGTTTGTCGTCCGGGTTGTCGCGAATCGCCCCGCGCAGCAGTGGCAGGGCCTCTGGACCTCGGTCCAGGGCCTGCAGCAGACGGGCGCGCAGCAGGATCGGGGCGACTTCGCCGTTTTGTGCCGGGTGCGACTCGAGCAGTTCCAGGGCTTCTTCGGTCTTGCCGTCCTGGTTCAGCAGCAGGGCCTTGCCGAATATCAGCTGGCCGTTGTCGGGGTATTTCACCAGCAGGCGTTCGAAACTGTGTAGCAGGCCGTCGCGGGTGCTCTGGTCGGTTTCGGCTGCGGACAGGGCGAGGAAGTCGAAGTGGGTGTCGCCCTGGCCCTGCAGTACCTTTTCCATGTAGGCCATGGACTCGTCATAGCGGCCGGCGCGGGCCAGCTGGATGGCGGCGGCGCGCTGGGCGTCGAGGTTCTGCGGGTCGTTGCGCGCCCAGACCAGCGCATTCTCCAGTGACGGCTCGTCGGCGCCGAGGTACTCGGCAATGCGGTAGGCGCGCTCGGAAACTGCTGGGTCCTGGGTTTTTGCCGCCTGATCGGTGTAGTTGGCCAGGGCAATGTCGAAACGGTTGCGCTGGCCGGCCAGCTCTGCCACCAACAGGCTATAGAGTGTGTCCTGCTTGAACGAGCCATACACCACGGGCTTTTCCGCCTGGCCCTTGCCAGCTTCGGCGACGGGAGGCTCGGCCTTTTGCGGGGCCAGGCTTTGGCAGCCCTGTAGCAGGGCGAAGGCAAGCAGCAATGCGTATGGTTTGTTCATAGAAAGGCTTATAGGAGGACTCACCGGCGGTCGGAGCATGATGACACAAGCGCGGGGGCAAACCCACCTGCGAAGGTCGTGGTTTACAGGCTGGGTGGTGCTGAGTAGGACAGCGGGGTGGGGGAGAGGTTCGAGGGGGCTTCTGACGCAATGACCCAGCCCCTGCCTGTATATTTTACGTCCCTGGAAGCAGGAAATGGGAAAGCACAAGCGCCATGAGAAGCGTAATGTGCGGAGTTAGGGGCTGTTCCCGTTTCACATGGGTAGCCAAAGAAAGGCGCAGGCCATGGCCACTGCGCTTTCATAATTCCGCTTGAGCTTGTCGAAGCGCGATGCGGCCGCCCGCTAGTGCTTCAACCGGGCGAAGGCGTTTTCAACCACGTGCAGCCTGAAAAACCTTGAGCCATTTATCCGCCGCGATCCTCGAATCTACCGTCAGGGTTAGTCGCACCGACAATTTTGTCGAGATCACCGGTCAGGATAGATCCGCTCGTATAGTGCCACGTCGCTGGGGCAGTCAATTTCTCCCCAGGGAGCGTGCGTCGCCACGCCGGCGACTGGAAAACCTTCGCTGACTAGTATCCCTAAAAGCGATGTCATGTCAGTTTGGTCGCGTGCCTGAGGCGTGAGCCCTTGCAATTGCTTTTTCAACGTCTGCCAACCCGCTGGCGTGACTTTGAACAAGCCCATGTACTGGCCCTGAATGACTTCAAGACTGGTAGCGGTCTGTCCAATAGCGCTCACCCATCCATCGACTAAGCGGAAGTTCTCCAGATCTGGTAGCGGATCGTTGAAGCGTTGCTGCCAGAGACGCACTGCAGCGGGATCGTAGCCCAGGACAATATCGGCTGGATGGTTAATTAGCTCGGATACTAGGGTGCTGTCGTAGAAGATGTCACCGTAGCTAACAAGGCAAGGCTCTGCGCTCAACCAATCGCTGGCGCAATTTAGAGAGCTGAAAATACCGGAGCTGTGCCAGCGGTGGTTGTGAAACAAAGTGTCGGCGAATGGTGCAAGCATTTCGCTTCGATAGCCTGCAACGATGCCAACCTCGCTGACATCGCATCGACGGAGCGTTTCAATCGCGCGCTGTAGCAGTGGCACACCGTTAAAGGGTACCAAGGCCTTGGGGCGTTCATCGGTCAGGGCTTGTAAGCGGCTCCCGCGACCTGCAGCAAGAATGATGGCTTTCATGAAAAAGCTCCGAAGGCATGTCGCACGCGTTGAATATCCAATGGATCGGCAGGTAGTTCTCGCTCGGGGTGCCACATGATCCCGGTATGCCGACGGTGGTCGTCATACACAGCCTCGATCACGCCGTCGTCGGCCAGGGCTAGTACGCGGTAGCCGTCGGGCGCCTCGCGAAAGCCGTATTCATGATAGGAATTCACTCGCCGCCGTTGTTCTTGCATGTTGATCATGTGCTCACCTACATGGCCGGCCAAGCGTTCCAAAGTGCCGCCAGCTCGCGTCAACATTACCTGCATGCCGCGGCATACACCGAGCACCGGAAGCCTTAGATTTTCCGCAAGATCAAGCAAGACCCTCTCAGTGACGTCGCGTGTGTCGGCTGACCCACTCAGGGCCTTGCAACTCCCTCCACCAGTAAGCAGGAGGCCCTGAGGGCGCAATGATTGGACTAACGCCATGCTGACTCTCGGATCGTTTGGAAGGTACAGCGGGGTCAGCCCACATTGGCCTAAGAATTCAACCCAGCGCTGGTCGAGCGCGTCCCGCCATTCCTGGCGTTCGGCGTTGAACTGCCTGAGCATGGTCAGCCCAATCAAAATCATGCCAGCACCTGTATACGCCGCTCGGCGCAGTCGAGCAGCAGGCTTGTCGCCGCCAATAGGGTTTTGAATCGAGTATCGCCCACGCCGATAGCTGCGGGAATGGCGAACTCTCGCGCTCGGATCGACATGTGCGAGTTCTCGCCTCCGTAGGCGGTGATGAAACCAGCAATGCGGTGGGTAAAAATCCAATCAAAACCCGGATCAGCATTTTCGATTAAGACAATGCAACCCTCTATGTCCGGTGCCAATTGCCCTGGAAGCACATGGGCCACCCGCGCATGAGTGGCACTTCGAGTGATGAAGTTGGGATTGCACCAGTGCACTCGATGGCCGAATAGATCTTGCGGCTGACAGATGATGCTTGGCGTACGGACTAACTGCGTTTCATACCAGCGGCTACGGTTGTGGGCAATCGCTTGGTGCAAACGGTTGTGATCGATGTCGGCGTAACCGCTGGTAAAGTCGGTGATTTGCGCAAAGCTGAGTTGGTCGCGGTCAAGACCATGTACCTCCCCCCAATCGCATAGTGAGCGCAAAACATCCGAAACAAACGCTGCATAGAGGTATTTGAGCTTCTCGCGCGATGCAATAGCGGCTTGAGCAAATTGGAGGAACTGCTCGGCGGAAACGTTAAGACCGCACTGGTCGAAAGCTTGCTGCATGGCGTTGACCTGGGCCCGAGATACAGTTAGCCCGTTCGTAGATTTTGGGGGGCGTTGTAATGGGCGCTGCCAGTCAAAATAACTCTCCGGAGTCTCGTCGTAGCGCGCCACACGTATATCGTAGGTCCCCGGCCGGACATGACCGTGGAGCTTTAGGAAATCGTCCTTATGCAAAGTCTGGAAATCGTTGGCCATCTCGCGACCGATACTATTGACCCCTCCGGTCACATGATCGATGAAACCGGCAGATACTACCCCCGCTGTTTCCAGCGATTTAATTATTGCGGTACCGACGAACGCTGCACGGGCAGCGCCAGCGAATACTTCAGCGACCACGTTGGCCGCCGATAGAGCATTCCTCATACGTTGCAAGGACTCGCCCCGAGGTTGCCTCGCCATTAAACTCTGCACCTTGTCAGTAATACTCGGTAGACGTGTCAGGTCGGAGAAGAACGGGCCGCTGGGGGAAATAATGTGCTCGGTCAACTGGCGTAGCTCGTTCAGGTAGCATTCGTGCTGTTTGGTACTAAGAGTCCGGAGCGCCGGCAGCGAGGCAGCGGCATCGGGGCTAGTAAGCTCTGGCGTGAAGCAAGTAGGAATGATCGCGAACTCGATCTTGTCATGCAGATGAGGATGCATGGCCAAGTACTCGCCGCACTGTTCGACTACGCGCTCGGCAACATCTTGAGGTACCGAGGCAGGGATGAATGACTCGATGCTGTGGGCAATGCAGATGTAAGGAGAGCCACCCACCTGGTACATCAGCGGTTTGCGCCGCAGATCCCGGTAGCCGTATCGGAATCTGGCAGAGGCCCAATTAAGGTCAGTGATCAGCTCCTTATATAGCGAGTAGGCTAGCGCCCGCGGCTTGGTACCGATCATTTCCGCCGGGTTCCAGTCCGGCATAAGGCCAAGGAAGGCGGTCGACGTAGGACGCAGATGGTGTTGCTTGCAGATCAGCTCTTCGAGCTGGGAAACCTCGTGCTCCAAAACTTTGCGTAGTTGGGCGTCGGCAAGTGCGCTGGCATTACGGGGCCCATCTGCGGTCATGGGACGCACTTGGAATAGCAGAGGGCCATCGACAGTGATCGCGAACTCTATGTCCAAGGCATCGCGCCCGGTTAGAACTTGTACCTCTTCGAGCAACGCAAACAGCCCTGGTAATTCCGCAGGCTCGCTTGCCGCTTCGCTGCCAAGGGAGACGAAAGCATGCACAGTCTCGTTGCCGTTAGTGACACCGTCAGTGCTGGCACCTGGTACATAGTCAACTACGTAATATGGCAAACCCGTCTCTGGATCACGGGTCATCGCCACTCCGCTGGCCAATACTCCTCTCGCCATCTGCTGCACCAGCACCTCATCGCGCTCGCGAGCTAGGCCGTAGGAGGCGATCACCGTCTTGATGGCTTCGCCGAGTGCCTGGCCGCCACACACATCTAGAACTGACGCGTACATTCCTGCACCGGAATGGCCGTCGCGGTCTTCGGCCAGGCAGCTGGATCGTACAATCAGCGGCTCATCGCCAAAGAACGCCTGACAGTGCGCGATCACTGCCTGCCAGTCCTCCCGCCACTGTGCCACGGTGAATCGACGAAGGGGCAACACTTGCCCGGTGCTCAGAAGTGGTGCCAGTTGCTGCAGGGTATCGGCCTTGCCGGAAAAAACGAACACGGGAGAAGGATTTACTGAGTGCATATGTCTTCCCTAATCAGTCGAATCAGTCCGTTGCAGGGGGCTGTCAGTTCATGTCAGGTTTAAGCCAACTCGGCGCCGGTATAAGTCGCGAGTTCAAGGCCGTAAAGTGAGGACAGCTCGCGCAGGAAGCGATTGCCCTTTTTCGCCGCAGAGTGGGGGCAGTCGTCCTCAACGATGACGTGGCCAATTGTGCCGATGTTGCCGCTATAGACGTTTACCGCCTGGCCAGGCGCAACGTGGGCGGTGCAAAACCGGATGGCGTACTTGTCCAGTAATGGCTGTAGGGTGTCGGGGTCGTAGTCGTGGGCGATATGACCGCCATTGCGGGAGGCGACAGTTACGACGCTACCTGCGCGCTGAAGCACTGAGTCGTCAATTAGAATGGGCTCGCCCAGGTGCAGACGGACTAGCAGTTCGAACGGGTCGATGCCGGTCAGCATCCGGTACATCTGCGGCGCTACGCTACCCATCATGCGTGCGTTGATCTCCACTAGACAGGGCCCTTTGGCATCGCGCAACAGTTCAACATGATAAAGGCCAAAATCCAGCCCCAGAGCGCTGAACACTGCCTGCACATATGCTTTGATCTCGTCGCGCTGTGCTGCGTCAAGGCCTGACGGCATGGTCGCGGTCATTTCTAATATTTCGCTATAGTCGGCGCGGAAACGGATGGTGGTCGCAAAGCAGGAGACCTTGCTGTCCTGGACGATGACTTCCGCTGAATGCAATGTACCGTCGATGTATTGCTCGACCAGATAGTCGCGGCTTACCAAGTGGTCGATCATAGGATCAGCACCCTTGCGACTCTGGCGCAGCTCGGCGAGAAAGGCGTCAAAGTCGGTCTGGCTATGGCAAATGGCGGAAAACTGCTTGGCGAACCCTCGGGTCGGCTTGACAACGAATGGCAGCGACAAACTCGGAACGACCCCATTGATCAGTTGCTCCTCGCTTAGTACTTCAAAATCAGGAGAGCGTAGTCCGTGTGCCCGCAGCGTTTCGCGCAGTCGACTCTTGTATACCGCCCCGCACAGAGCTTCGTACCTCGGGTAGAGGGTGCCGATGCGCTGGGCCTCCCGCGCCACCGGTACTATGGCTGCTTCAGAGGTAGAGATCAGGGCGTCAATAGGGCGCTCTGCGTGCAGGTTGGCCAACAACCGGCTGAATTCGCCGCCTTCCAGATTATCGATACGCAAATAAGCATCCACATATCGCAGGTAAGGCTCGAGACGGGAGGTGTCGTCCTTGATCGAGATCGTCAGGAACGAGGCGTCGCGCTGATGAATGAAGGTGACGTGGCAGCCAAGCCGTTTGGCTGCCTCAAAAGCCAGCAGGCCGCTTACGGTGCTGTCGACGAAAACCACGTGTTTCATTGGAACCTCGGATTACCAGGGATGAAAGTAAATAGTGCTGAGCCCGAACAGCATTGCGAAGCAAGCGACCGTCGAAGGTGCGCCATACTTGGGAATTCTCAAGCTGGTGACCTGGAGGATGCCGACCAGGGCCATTAGGCCGACGATCACACCGGCACCGTAATGCCCGGCCGATAACCCCATCAGCGCCAGCGCAAAGACAAATCCTGAATATGTGGTGGGTAGCCCCTGATATCCCCCGCCAGCCGATGTGCCGGGCATGCCAAACAGCGATAGCCGCAAAATGGCCGTGAAAACCAGAGTTACTGCGGCCAGCGTGGCCGAAAGAGACTGGTCGAGGATTAGGATGACAAGGGCTGGCGTGATGCTGAAATTGAGCAAGTCGGCAAAACTGTCTAGATGCTTGCCGAAGGCCCGTTGCGCGCTGTTCGCAGCCAGGTAACGCCGGGCTATGTGGCCGTCAAGGAAATCGAGCATCGCGGCCAGGCAAATCACCGTCGCCGCCAGAACAAACCGTCTTTGCAACGCAAAATAAACAGTACCGAAGGCCAGGCCGATATTGAACATTGTTAATATGTTCGCCAAATCCAAAAGACGGACGAACGGAAACACACGCGCCAATGTGGGCATATTGTTCTCCTTGAAGAAATTATTTAGACAGGTTGTTTTCCCTTGATCGTAACTGTCGTTCGCAGGGCGTTGGATGCGACGAAATAGAAAGCAACGAAGATAATGCTCGTGCTGAACAGGCCAACATACTTAACCAGTATTGATCCGGCGAAGATGGTGATTATCATGCCTAAGTAGACCCCCGCATACTGGACAGATGCCATCAACGGCATGGCGCTGGTAGGTGTGCTCCTGACAAGATCGGCTTGCAATTTGAAAAATGCCAGTTCGAAAAAGAATATGTAGAGAAAATACGCGATGTAACTGGACTGAATATCATGGCCGAACGCTGCGAGCATCATGAACAGGCCGCTGACTACAGCCATCGGCATAGGTAGCGGTTGCACATTACACTTGCCCAAACGATAGAACAGTACTGCGCCCACCAAAGCTGCCACACTATTGACGGCCTGCAACAAACCGACATACACCTCTCCCAAGCCCAGCACATGGGCCGGTAACAGCACCCTGGACACATTGAAGAAGCCCTGAAAAAGGCTGACGAAGATGATGAACTGATAGAGGCTGAGGCGTAGCGCGGGATACTCCTGCAAAAGCGAACCAAGGGCAGTCAATAGTCTTGGTGCGACCTGCACGGTGATCGGAGGCTTTGTTGGCGCAGGTAGTAGATAGGCCGCCAAAGCCGCGATGGAAAAAAGACTGACAGTAATGAGCAGGGCTAACCCAGGCGTCATGTTGGCTTTGAACAGTAGCAGACTGATGCCTGCCAGGCCGCCGGCAATGAATTGTGCGGTGAGTGTCAGAGGCACTGAGCTGGCGATTTGCGCACCCGGGAAATAACACTTGATGGCAACAATACGCCCTACCCGTTGCAGCGCATCCAGGGTGCCAATGACTACCGCGCCTAACACGGCGACTTCCACATGATGTGGCAGGATCTTGTAGGTGGCCGCCGCGCAGCCCAGCGACAGCAAGTTGGCACTCCACAGCAACGTGCGTGGCGCTAGATAGTCAGCCAGTCGGTAGATTGGAGCGACAAGAATTACCGGCAGAACCATTGGTGCAAACAGCACTACTTGGGAAAGTATTAGACTAGCAGTATGAGCATAAATATAGTAGGAAAAATAAATATAGCTCAGCGTAGAGGCCGAAATAGCACACAAGTTAACGCCCCAAAGTAGCACTGAGTGCCTACGAGATGCTTCAAATTCTTCCATTGCGCGTGCCTATTATATAGCTTCCTGCCATGCACGAAGCATACCCTGCATTGGAAATCGTTTTAAGATAAGCTTAACAAAACTGAAATATAAAAATGCTTGTTGTTGGTGTGTCACCAAGTAAGTGTGCATCATTTCAGTTCATCATTACCGCTGCTGATCCTCATCAACAAAACTTCTAATAATCGGCAAAATTAATAGCTACAAATAAACTGACGGACTGATAGCTCGATGCTATCCAATTCGTATCGCTGTCTCAGTGAGAAATATCGATGTAGCAGTGTCAAGACTAGGTCCGGAAGGAGGGTAGGGCAACAGTTGGGCATGTATTTGGGAAATGGACTACAAGACTGTGGATAAATCTTTTGGAAATATGTCAAAAGTCTTCTCGACCCGGTCAACGTAGTTGGCTAGGGCCATGTCGAACCGATGGCTCTGGCTTTTGCTCTTACTGTCGCTTCTAAGCGCGCGGTTGATCAGGCGCTGCAGATTGCGACTTCAGAAGGCCGAGCGTAGGGCTTGCTCCCGGGAGGACCGCGCTGCAGGCCCCATCCTGGGGCACAGCGCTTGACGGGCATCCATGCCCGTCACCTCCCTGTGCAAGGCCTGCGTTCGGCCTCCTGAAGTCGCGAAGATCAAGATCAGGATCAAAAGCCAGATCAAAAGCCGGCAAGACCTGAAAACACCGCTAGGGCAGGCTACGAAAAGGCGATAGCCGCAGGACTATCAGCACAATAGCGAACGGTGGTTGTCCTGAAACCTGCGAAAGAGGACAATTATCGGCTTCCCGTCACAACCAGCGACCTTGCATGGCCTTTCTTGCACTTGGTATCAACCATAAGACTGCCTCGGTAGACGTACGCGAGCGCGTGGCGTTTACCCCAGAGCAGCTGGTAGACGCCCTGCAGCAGCTCTGCCGACTGACGTCCAGCCGCGAGGCGGCGATCCTGTCGACCTGCAACCGCAGTGAGCTCTATATAGAGCAGGACCACCTGTCCGCCGACGCCGTGCTGCAGTGGCTGGCCGACTATCACCGCCTCAGCATCGACGAGCTGCGCGCCAGCGCCTACGTGCATGAAGAGCACGACGCCGTGAAGCACATGATGCGCGTGGCCTCGGGCCTGGACTCGCTGGTTCTGGGCGAGCCTCAGATCCTCGGCCAGATGAAGTCCGCCTACGCCGTGGCCCGCGAAGCCGGTACCGTCGGGCCGTTGCTCGGGCGCCTGTTCCAGGCCACCTTCAGCGCCGCCAAGCAGGTGCGTACCGATACGGCCATCGGTGAAAACCCGGTTTCGGTTGCGTTCGCCGCGGTCAGCCTGGCCAAGCAGATTTTCGCCGACCTGGGCCGCAGCCAGGCCCTGCTGATCGGTGCCGGCGAAACCATCACCCTGGTCGCCCGCCACCTGCACGAGCAGGGCGTACGCCGTATCGTGGTGGCCAACCGCACCCTGGAGCGCGCCAGCATCCTGGCCGAGCAGTTCGGCGCGCATGCCGTGCTGCTGGCAGACATCCCCCAGGAACTGGCCAACAGTGACATCGTGATCAGTTCCACCGCCAGCCAGTTGCCGATTCTGGGCAAGGGCGCGGTCGAGAGTGCACTGAAACAGCGCCGACACAAGCCGATTTTCATGGTCGACATCGCTGTCCCTCGCGATATTGAAACCGAAGTCGGCGAGCTGGATGATGTCTACCTGTACACCGTCGACGACCTGCACGATGTAGTGGCGGAAAACCTCAAGAGCCGCCAGGGCGCGGCCCAGGCGGCCGAAGAGCTGGTATCCGTGGGCGCCGAAGACTTCATGCTGCGCCTGCGCGAACTGGCGGCAGTGGACGTGCTCAGGGCCTATCGCCAGCAAAGTGAGCGCCTTCGCGACGAAGAACTGCAAAAGGCCCTGCGCCTGCTGGCCAATGGCGGCAACCCCGAAGACGTGCTGGCCCAGCTGGCCCGGGGCCTGACCAACAAACTCCTGCATGCGCCCAGCGTGCAGCTGAAAAAGCTCTCGGCCGAGGGCCGCCTTGATGCGCTGGCCATGGCCCAGGAACTCTTTGCCCTCAATGAGGGCTCCACGGACAAATCCCCGCAATGAAAGCGTCGCTGCTGAACAAACTGGAAATCCTCCAGGACCGTTTCGAAGAACTCACCGCCCTGCTCGGTGACGCCGAGGTTATTTCCGACCAGACGCGTTTTCGCGCCTACTCCCGCGAGTATGCCGAGGTAGAGCCGGTCTACGCTGCTTATAAAGAGTGGCGTAAAGTCCAGGACGACCTCGAAGGTGCCCAGGCGCTGCTCAAGGACAGTGACCCGGACCTGCGTGAAATGGCCGTGGAAGAGGTGCGTGAAGCCAAGGAGCAACTGCTGACGCTGGAGGCGCAGCTGCAGCGCATGCTGCTGCCCAAAGACCCCAACGACGGTCGCAACGTGTTTCTGGAAATCCGCGCCGGTACGGGTGGCGACGAGGCAGCCATCTTCTCTGGTGACCTGTTCCGCATGTATTCGCGCTACGCCGAAAAGCGCGGCTGGCGCCTGGAGATCTTGTCCGAGAACGAAGGCGAGCACGGCGGCTACAAGGAAATCATTGCCCGCGTCGAGGGCGAGAATGTCTACGGCAAGCTCAAGTTCGAGTCCGGTGCACACCGGGTTCAGCGTGTGCCCGAGACCGAGTCCCAAGGCCGTGTCCACACTTCCGCGTGCACGGTGGCGGTGCTCCCCGAGCCGGACGAGCAGGCCGCCATCGAAATCAACCCGGCCGACTTGCGCGTGGATACCTACCGTGCCTCCGGTGCCGGCGGCCAGCACGTCAACAAGACCGATTCGGCGATCCGTATCACTCACTTGCCTACCGGTATCGTGGTCGAATGCCAGGAGGAGCGCTCGCAGCACAAGAACCGTGCTCGCGCCATGTCCTGGCTGTCGGCCAAGCTGAACGACATGCAGACCAGTGCCGCGCAGAACGCCATTGCCAGTGAGCGCAAGCTGCTGGTGGGTTCCGGTGACCGCTCCGAGCGCATCCGCACCTACAATTATCCACAGGGGCGGGTGACCGATCACCGCATCAACCTGACCTTGTATTCGCTTGACGACATTCTCAGCGGTGGCGTAGACGCGGTGATCGAACCGCTGCTGGCCGAATACCAGGCCGATCAACTGGCCGCCTTGGGGGACTGATGACTGTCATCGCCAGCCTGTTGCGCAACGCGCAGTTGCCTGAATCGCCCACTGAGCGCCTGGATGCCGAACTGCTGCTGGCTGCGGCCATCGGTAAATCGCGCAGCTACCTGCATACCTGGCCCGAGCGTATTGTCAGCAGCGAAGATGCCGAGACCTATGCCGGCTACCTGAAACGCCGCCGTGGCGGCGAGCCAGTGGCCTATATCCTTGGGCTGCAGGGCTTCTGGAAGATCGACCTGGAGGTCGCGCCGCATACCCTGATCCCGCGGCCGGATACCGAACTGCTGGTCGAGACGGCGCTTGAACTGCAACCCGCTTCGCCCGCCAAGGTTCTCGACCTGGGTACCGGTACGGGTGCCATCGCTCTGGCGCTGGCCAGCGAGCGCCCGGCCTGGCAGGTGACAGCGGTTGACCGGGTGGAGGAGGCTGCTGCCCTCGCCGAGCGCAACCGCCAGCGGTTGGGCCTGGCCAACGCTCGGGTACGGCTGAGCCACTGGTTCGACAGCCTGGCCGGGGAGCGTTTCGACCTCATTGTCAGCAACCCGCCCTACATCGCCGCTGAAGACCCGCACCTGGTGGCCGGCGACGTGCGCTTCGAACCCAGCAGTGCCCTGGTGGCCGGTGCCGATGGCCTGGACGACCTTCGCGTGATCGCCGCCCAGGCCCCCGCGCACTTGTTGCCAGGTGGTTGGCTACTGCTGGAACATGGCTACGATCAGGCGGCGGCGGTACGCGCTCTGCTGGCTGAACATGGCTTTATCGAGGTGGCCAGCCGCACGGACCTGGGCGGCCATGAACGCATTACCCTGGGGCGACTGCCATGCTGAGTGATCAGGAACTGCTGCGTTACAGCCGCCAGGTGCTGCTGGCCCAGATCGACATCGATGGCCAGCTGCGGCTCAAGCAGAGCAAAGCGCTGATCATCGGGCTGGGTGGCCTGGGCTCGCCAGTCGCCCTGTACCTGGCCGCCGCTGGCGTGGGTGAGCTGCACCTGGCCGACTTCGACACCGTCGACCTGACCAACCTGCAACGCCAGGTCATCCACGACAGTGCCAGCGTTGGCATGAGCAAGGTCGACTCGGCCTTGCAGCGCTTGCAGGCAATCAACCCGGAAGTCAGCCTGGTTGCTCACCGCCAGGCACTGGACGAGGACTCGCTGGTGGCTGCGGTGGCGGCGGTCGACCTGGTGCTGGACTGCTCCGACAATTTCTCTACCCGCGAGGCGGTCAACGCTGCCTGTGTCGCCGCCGGCAAGCCGCTGGTCAGCGGAGCGGCAATCCGTCTGGAAGGTCAGCTGTCGGTGTTCGACCCGCGGCGTGACTACAGTCCGTGCTATCACTGCCTGTACGGGCATGGTAGCGAAGCTGAACTGACCTGCAGCGAAGCAGGCGTCATTGGCCCGCTGGTGGGGCTGGTGGGAAGCCTGCAGGCGCTGGAGGCGATGAAGCTGCTGGCTGGCTTCGGTGAGCCGTTGGTCGGCCGCTTGCTGTTGATCGATGCCCTTGGCACCCGTATCCGCGAGCTTCGTGTCAAGCGCGACCCGGCTTGCACGGTCTGTGGTAAGCGCGATGGCTGAGCGCTCGGCGCCGATCGGCGTCATGGACTCGGGGGTTGGCGGATTGTCGGTGCTGGCCGAGATCCAGCGCCTGCTGCCCAACGAAACGTTGCTGTATGTGGGCGATTGCGGGCATATACCCTACGGTGAGAAGTCGCCGGACTATATCCGCGAGCGCTGCCGACGCATTGCCGGGTTCTTCCATGAACAAGGCGCAAAGGCCATGGTCCTGGCCTGCAACACTGCCACGGTGGCGGCAGTGGCCGACCTGCGTGAGTTGTATCCGACCTGGCCGTTGGTGGGCATGGAACCGGCCGTCAAGCCTGCAGCGGCAGCCACCCGCTCGGGCGTGGTCGGTGTGCTGGCCACCACCGGTACCCTGCAGAGTGCCAAGTTCGCAGCCTTGCTCGATCGCTTCGCGAATGACGTACAGGTTATTACCCAACCTTGCCCGGGGCTGGTCGAGCTGATCGAAGTCGGTGACCTGGTAAGCCCGGCGGTGCGCCAGCTGTTGCAAGGTTATGTGCAGCCGCTACTGACTGCAGGTTGCGATACGCTGATCCTCGGCTGCACCCATTACCCTTTCCTTCGCCCATTGCTGGCCGGCATGGTCCCGGATGACGTGGCCATCATCGACACCGGCGCGGCCGTGGCGCGTCAGTTGCAACGGCTGTTGGGTGCCAATGATCTGTTGGCCGAAGGCCCGGCCGGCGCTGCACGCTTCTGGACAAGCGCTGATCCAGAAGCCTTAAGAAAAATCCTACCTGTGCTGTGGCATAAGTCTGACGATGTGCAAAGCTTTGCGTTGTGAAAAAAACGTGAAAAAAGGCTGAACTATCGTTCCACTTCTGCTTTCTACCGCTTTGCCTGAGATGAGGCGGACAAATAACAGCATCAGAAAGAAGGATGTTTCTTATGAGGAAACTGCTCGGCTTGGCAGCGGCTGCTGCCTTTGTTTTGGGGCAAGCGATGTCGGCACAGGCTGCCGATGTTTCGTTTTCGGTGGGGCAGACTGGCGATTCGACAATGGTCTACCGGCTAGGGCTGCAATCGAATTGGGACGCGAGTTGGTGGCAGACCAGCGTTGGTCGGCTGACCGGCTATTGGGATGGGGCCTACACCTACTGGGATGGCGACGAGACCGCGAGCAATCACAGCCTGTCCTTCGCGCCCGTGTTCGTCTATGAATTTGCCGGGGAGTCGGTGAAGCCTTACATCGAAGCCGGCATCGGGGTGGCGGCGTTCTCCAGCACCGAGCTGGAAAGCAACGAGCTGGGTTCGGCGTTCCAGTTCGAGGACCGCATTGGTTTTGGTTTGCGCTTTGCCGGCGGGCATGAGATTGGGGTGCGGGCGATTCACTATTCCAACGCCGGCATCAAAGAGCCCAACGATGGTGTAGAAAGCTACAGCCTGCATTACAGAATGGCGCTCTGAGTTCACCTGCATTCGCGGGCAATGCCCGCTCCTGCCGGAATACCACAGCATTAAAGGTCTGGGTAATCTGCAGGAGCGGGCTTGCCCGCGAAGAAGGTAATGCTGATTTCAGCGGTCAACGCGCCAGCGGCCACAGGCTACTAAGGTCCAGCGTCTCCAGGACCAGTTCGGGTTCTCTCTGAGGCCACCGGCGCAGCAACTCCTCTGCGGCACTGTCGGGCGTCCACGCCTCCGGTATCGCCTGTGCCGACGTTACCGTAACCTTCAACGATTGTGGCCCTACGATGGTCAGTGCTACCCCTTGGTCCTCAAGGGCCTTGCGCTGCTCACGCAGCCATTGCGGCAAGTTGTTCCAGCCCGCAGTCACCTGTGTCGGTGCAAACAGCTGCAACGCCGAATAGCGGTTGAAAAGCCCCATCACCTGGGGCGACTGCCCCTTTGCCAGCAACGGCAGCGCTTTGCTCAGGCAATGCTCTGCGGCCAGCTGGTTGGTGGTGACGATCGCTTCGATCAGCTCACTGTCACTGACATTGTCTGGCAGGTAATCGGTGGTGCCGGTGTTGAGGATCAGCCCGTCCAGCGAACACCAGGCATGGCAAATCTGTTGGCACGCATCGGTGACGTGTTGTTCTTCCTGCAACTGCCACGGCAAACGCAACAATTGGCTGCCGTAGCGTGCCCCCAAATCATCCAGTGCATCGCTATCCTTGCCACTCGCGGCAACGCGATGTCCTTCATCGAGCATCCGCTCCACCAAAGCCAAGCCAAGTCCGTTGCTTGCGCCTGTAACCCAAAAACTACGCGAGTTAATCAAGACGTTATCCCCTGATTCTGCCGGCGTGGCAGCCCTTTGAATGCTTCCAGGGCCCGCTGGCGACTGCTGCTGAGATCTACGATTGGACTTAGGTACGAAGTATTACCGAAAAGGTCCGTCGATTTAATGGGTTGATGGATGGCTTTTTCATCGAGCTCCTGTAGTTCCGGTACCCAGTGGCGAATGAACTGACCCTGTGGATCGAAGCGCTGCGACTGTGAAACCGGGTTGAAGATACGGAAATAGGGCACCGCGTCGGTGCCAGTGGACGCACTCCACTGCCAACCCCCATTGTTGGCGGCCAGGTCGCCGTCTATCAGGTGGCGCATGAAGTGCCGCTCTCCCTTGCGCCAGTCAATCAGCAGGTTCTTGCTGAGGAACATGGCCACGACCATGCGCAAGCGGTTGTGCATCCACCCGGTGTGCAGCAGCTGGCGCATGGCGGCATCGATGATCGGGAAGCCGGTGCGGCCCTGCTCCCAGGCCTCCAGGTCTGCCGGGGCGTCACGCCAGGGCAGGGCTTCGGTCTGGGCGCGGAAGGCGCGGTGGCGCGAGACCTGTGGGTAACCGCTCAGGATGTGCTTGTAGAACTCGCGCCAGAGTAGCTCATTGATCCAGGTTTGCACGCCCGTGCTGCCACTGTCGAACTCGCCCCGGTTGCCGGCCAGTGCACCGTGCAAGCATTGGCGGGGCGAAATCACGCCGGCGGCCAGGTAGGGGGAAAGCTGGCTGGTACCAGGCTTGGCAGGCAAGTCGCGCAAGTGGTGGTAGTCGTCGATGGTTTCGTCCAGGAAGCGTGACAGGCGGGACTGTGCCTCAGCTTCACCGGCTGGCCAGTGGTCGCGCAGTGCATGCGTGGTTGTTCCGAAGCCCTCGACATGCTGCGGGATCGGGTCGCTGTCGATGTTCAGCGGGGCCTGGCGCTTCACCCGCCGTGCCAGGGCCGGCAGGCTGCGGTGCAGATGCTCCAGGCAGGTCTTCTTGAACTGGCTGAACACCTGGAAGTAATCGCCACTGCGAGTAAGTAAGGTGCCCGGACGGAAGAACAGCTGGTCGAGGTGGCTGTGCGCCTGGATGGCCGACTTTTCCAACAGTGCGCGGGTGGCATCATCCCGGCGCTGCTCATTGATGCCGTACTCCTCGTTCCAGTGCACGCTTTGCACCTGATGTTGGCGGCAGATATCGAGCACCGCCTGTGGCGCCTGGTCCCAGGTATCGATTGTGCGGATCAGCAGGGGGATGTTCAGCTTTTCCAGTGATTGGCGCAGGTCATGCAGGTTACGCAGCCAGAAGTCGACTTTGCAGTCGGCATCGTCATGGGCTTGCCATTGTCCGGGGCTGACCAGCCACAGGGCGATGGTCGGGCCGCGTTCGGTAGAGGCGCTGAGTGCAGTGTTGTCATCGATACGCAGGTCGCTGCGCAGCCAGGTCAGGTGCATGGGGGATTTATCTCTACAGGCTGTCGATCATGGGCTTGAAGCACGCGCAATGCCGCCTGCGGGGTGTCGAACAGGAAAAGGTCGGGCAGCTCAAAAGCCTTCAAGCGGGCTTCATGCAGCGCCAGCGTGGCACCGCCCAGCAGCTTGGGGATCGGCAAGCCTTGCAGGGTGCGCAGCAACGCCTTGTCGTCGATGCGTGGCCCCAGGTGCAGGAGTAAGGCGCGTGGTTTGAGCGCGTTGACGGCGCTTAGCAATTGCGGGCCTGCGACGGGCTGCTCGAGCACCTCGACCGGGAAGCCATTGCTGGTGAGTAGCCAAGCGCACAACCATAAGTCCGGGCTGAAGGTGCGTTCGCTGTCTTCGGCCAGCAACACGGCAGGCCCTTGCAGCAGCTGGTTGTCGTGGTACACGCGGGCACCGAGCTTGCTGCGCAGCCAGCTGTGAAAAAACACCTGCTCCAGCCGAGCGTTGAAGTAATTGCGCCAGCGCTGGTCGAGCATGTCGAGGAGCGGCAGCAGCAATTGCTCGCACAGGGTGACCGCCGGGTACAGCGCCATGGCCTGGTTGAGTTGCTGGTCGAGGGCGCGCTGTGAAAGGCCGGCGATGGCTTCGATCAGCTGGAATTGCCGGGCTTGCCAGTCACCCTTCGGTGGGGTGCTGGCGGGTTTGTCGAGCAACTCGCGGACTTGGCCGACCGACGCGCCACGCTGCAGCCAAGCCAGAACGGCTTCGACGCGTTCGACCTGCTCAAGTGGGTACAGGCGATGCCCCTTGGCGGTGCGCTGTGGCTTGAGCAACCCATACCGGCGCTCCCAGGCGCGCAGGGTGACCGGGTTGACGCCAGTGCGACGGGCAAGTTCGCCGATGGGCAGCAAGTCCTCAGACCGCATTGCGCAAGCCCAGGCTCTCGGGGTGAGGCTGCAGGTAGGCTTGTTGCTGCAGGTAGGGGTCTGGGTGCTTGCGCAAATGGTGTTTGAGCAAGGTTAGTGGCACTACCAGTGGTACCACGCCTTGTTGGTATTGGCCGATGACTGCCTGCAACTCCGCCTTGTCCTGCTGCGTCAGGGCATCCTTGAAGTAGCCGCTCAGGTGCTGCAGCACGTTACTGTGGGTGCCGCGGCTGGCGCAGCGGCGCAGGGCCTGCATCAGCTGGCTGAAATAGCGCGGGCCGATGCTCTGTGGTTCATCAGCCTTGCTCATGCTGCCAAGCAGGCGGCCGAGGGTGCGATAGGCCTGGGGATTGTTGGCCATCAGCAAATACTTGTAGCGCGAATGAAAGCGCACCAGCGCGCCACGGTTCAGGCCCTCGGCCAGCAGGCGCTGCCAGTCGGCGTAGGCGTAAACGCGGCTTATGAAATTCTCGCGCAGCACGGGGTCATGCAGGCGACCTTCTTCTTCTACTGGCAGGTCCGGGCGCAATGCGCAGAAAGCCTGGGCATAGACGCCACGGCCGCCATGCACGGCCGGGTGGCCGTTGTCCTGATAAACCTTTACCCGTTCCAGGCCGCATGAAGGTGACTTCTGCATGAAGATGTAGCCGCAGATGTCATCAAGCTCGTTGGCCATCTGCTCGCCATAGGTGCGCAGCGGGTCGGTCAGGTCCTTGCCGGGGTCGCGGGTGCCGACCACTTCGGGTTGCTCGGGGTTGCCCACCAGGCGAATCGGGTCGCGGGGAACACCCAGGCCGATTGCCACTTCCGGACACACGGGTAGCCAGTCGAAGTGCTGTTCCAGCTGTTTACGGCACAGGTCGGAGGCCTTGTGGCCGCCGTTGTAGCGCACGCTGTGCCCGGTCAGGCAGGCGCTGATGGCGATACGCGGCTTGCTGTGGGCGGAAGGGTCGTGCATGGCTGCCTCCGAAAATAAACCTGTACGTGACTCGAAACTTGTACAGGTTTATTTCAGCACAGCGCTGAAGTTATGCAAACTAGTATTTTTGTATAGTTCGGCATCACTCAAGGTGTTCGAGCAAGCGCCGCGCTGCTTCCTGGCCACTGAGCCATGCGCCCTCGACGCGGCCGGACAGGCACCAGTCCCCACAGGCGTACAAGCCCTGGTCAGCATCGGCCAGTGCGCCCCACTCATGGTTGCTACTGGGGCGGGCATAGAGCCAGCGGTGGGCCAGGGCGAAGGTGGGCGGGGGGACCACGCAGCCGACCAGCTCGGCGAATTCGCCCCACAGCTGCTCGATCACTTCATCCTTTGGCAGGTCGATGTGTTGCCGGCTCCAGTCTGACGTTGCGTGCAGTACCCAGGTGTCCAGGTGCTCGTCGCGGCCAGGCTTGCTGCGATTGCGGGCCAGCCAGTCCAGCGGGTTGTCCTGCACGAAGCAGCCTTGCATTGGTGTATCCAGCGGTGTCTCGAAGGCAAGGGCGACGGCCCAGGTAGGTTCCATTTGCACGCCAGCGGCCACGGCTGCCAGCTTCGGTGTGGCGGCCAGAAGTGGCGTGGCCTGCGGTGCCGGGACGGCAATGACCACACGGCTGTAGGGGCCGTGGCTGCAACCTTCGGTATCTTGCAGGTGCCAGTACTGCTTGCCGCGAAACACTTCCGCTATGCGGCAGCCGAAATTGACGGTGACGTCCTTGAGCAAGCCGCGGGTAATGGCGCTCATGCGTGGCACGCCCACCCAGCGCGTCTGCTCGTCGGGGGAGGGGGTAAGTTCGCCATCACGGTAGTTGTACAGTTGAGGCTTCCACTGCTCGGCCCAGCCGGCGGCCACCCATTGCTGCACCTGATCGACGAAGCGTCGGTCACGGGCAGTGAAGTACTGTGCGCCCAGGTCGAGCGCGCCGGCTTCGCTGCGCTTGCTGGCCATGCGCCCGCCACTGCCGTGGCCTTTGTCGAACAAGTGCACGGATTGCCCGGCCTTCTGCAAGGCCTGGGCGGCTGACAAACCGGCGATGCCGGCCCCGATTATGGCGATAGGTACTGTCATGATGGCCTCTTCAAACCTTGCTGTGAGCAGACTACGCTGTCAGGCAAACCTGTACAATGCCAAAATTATGTATAAGGTTATTCCGTGTTGGCGGCAGGTTGGCCTATGTTTATCCGAGAGCGTCGGGTCAAAAAAGTGCCTTGCTGTTAAAAATAGACCACCGACGCATTCTGCGAGGACACAGCCATGCATATATTGCTGACAGGTGGCACCGGTTTGATTGGCAAGCATCTGTGCCAGTACTGGCTGGGCCAAGGGCATCGGCTTACGGTTTGGAGCAGGCGTCCTGAACAGGTGGCGAAAATCTGTGGTAGCGGGGTGCGTGGTATCGCGCGCCTGGAGCAGCTGGAGGCCGACGATCATCTTGATGCGGTGGTCAACCTTGCCGGTGCGCCAATTGCCGACAGGCCCTGGACGGCCGCCCGGCGCAACGTGCTGTGGGCCAGCCGTGTCACCCTTACCGAGCAATTGCTGGCTTGGTTGGGCACCCGTGAGCAGCGCCCGGAGGTGTTGATCTCCGGCTCTGCGGTAGGTTGGTACGGGGACGGTGGCGAACGCGAACTGACCGAGGCTTCACCCCCGGTGCGTGAAGATTTCGCCAGCCAGTTGTGTATTGCCTGGGAAGAGACCGCCCAGCGTTCGCAAGCGCAGGGAATACGCGTGGTACTGGTCCGTACCGGCCTGGTGCTGGCCAGCGATGGCGGCTTTTTGTCGCGCCTGCGCATGGCCTTCAAACTGGGGCTGGGCGGGCCTTTGGGCAATGGGCGGCAGTGGATGCCCTGGGTTCATATAGATGACCAGGTCGCCCTGATTGATTTTCTCTTGCAGCACAAGGATGCCAGCGGTCCTTATAATGCCTGCGCGCCGGAGCCTGTGCGCAACCGTGAGTTTGCCAGGCGACTGGGCCGCGCCCTGCATCGGCCGGCGCTGTTGCCAGTGCCGGCATTGCTGCTCAAGGCCGGGCTTGGCGAGATGTCCACCTTGCTGCTGGGAGGCCAGCGGGCGCGCCCGGTACGCTTGCTGGAAGCCGGCTTCACCTTCCGCTTCAACGATCTGCAATCGGCGCTGGACAACCTGTCCAGTCGCCTCTGACATAGGACGCTGCATGACCGATCACGCCCTGCTGCTGGTCAACCTGGGTTCCCCGGCCTCCACCTCGGTGGCCGATGTGCGCCGCTACCTCAACCAGTTCCTCATGGACCCGTACGTGATCGACCTGCCGTGGCCGGTGCGGCGCTTGCTGGTGTCGCTGGTCCTGATCAAGCGCCCGGAGCAGTCGGCACATGCCTACGCTTCGATCTGGTGGGAGGAGGGCTCGCCTCTGGTTGTGCTGACCCGTCGCCTGCAGGCCGCGATGGCCGAGCACTGGCCCCATGGCCCGGTGGAAATCGCCATGCGCTACGGCCAGCCGGCCTTGCCTGATGTGTTGGCGCGGCTGGCCGCCCAAGGTGTGCGCAAGGTGACTTTGGCACCGCTTTATCCACAGTTCGCCGACAGCACGGTGACCACTGTGATCGAGCAGGCAAAACAGACGGTCAGTGAGCGCCAGTTACCGTTGCAGATGCGCGTGCTGCAGCCGTTCTACGAGCACCCGGCGTACATCGAGGCGCTGGCAGCCAGCGCTCGGCCGTACCTGGAGCAGGGTTACGACCACCTGCTGCTGAGCTTCCATGGGTTGCCGGAACGGCACCTGAAGAAACTGTTTCCGAAGGGGGTCAAGCACGACCTGCGCGCTGCCGATTGCTGCCACGGTGCAACCGCCGAAGTACGTTCGGTTTGCTATCGCGGGCAATGCCTGGCTACGGCCAAAGCCTTTGCGCAGAGCATGGGCATACCGGATGGCAAATGGTCGGTGTCGTTCCAGTCGCGGCTGGGCCGGGACAAGTGGATCGAACCCTACACCGAGACGCGGCTGGATGAGCTGGCCAAGGCCGGTGTGAAGAAGCTGCTGGTGATGTGCCCGGCGTTTGTGGCGGATTGCATCGAGACCCTGGAAGAGATAGGCATGCGTGGCAGCGAGCAGTTTGTCGAGGCGGGCGGCCAGGAGCTGGTGCTGGTGCCGTGCCTGAATGATCACCCGGAGTGGGTGAGGGTGTTGGCTGATATGTGTGAAAAGGCCTGAATCGAAGGGGCCGCCTTGCGGCCCCTTCCGACCGGTCATACATCCAGCTTCTTGTGCTTCCAGCTGTCATTACCCGGCAGAATCAGGTTCAGGGCGATAGCCACAATGGCGCACAGGGCAATGCCCTTCAGGCCCCAGTCATCCGGGCCGTCACCGCTGCCGATCAGCACGCCGCCGATACCGAACACCAGTGTCACCGAGACGATCACCAGGTTGCGTGCCTCGCCCAGGTCAATCTTGTGGCGAATCATGGTGTTCATGCCCACCGCTGCGATCGAGCCGAACAGCAGGCACAAGATGCCGCCCATCACCGGCACCGGGATGCTCTGCAGCAGCGCGCCGAACTTGCCGATGAATGCCAGGGTAATGGCGAAGACCGCCGCCCAGGTCATGATCTTCGGGTTGTAGTTCTTGGTCAGCATCACCGCGCCGGTCACTTCGGCGTAGGTGGTGTTGGGCGGGCCGCCGAACAGGCCGGCTGCAGTAGTCGCCAGGCCGTCGCCCAGCAACGTCCGGTGCAGGCCAGGCTTTTTCAGGTAGTCACGGCCGGTCACGCTGCCCACTGCGATCACCCCGCCGATATGCTCGATCGCCGGCGCCAGCGCAACCGGGACGATGAACAGAATGGCCTGCCAGTTGAACGCAGGGGCGGTGAAATTGGGAATTTCCAGCCACGGTGCGGCAGCGATCCTGGCGGTGTCGACCACGCCAAAGGCGAACGACAGGGCAAAGCCCACCAGCACGCCGGAGATGATGGGTACCAGGCGGAAAATGCCCTTGCCGAATACGGCAACGATCAAGGTTGTCAGCAGCGCTGGCATCGAGATCAGCATGGCCGTCTTGTACGGCATCAGTGCCGTACCGTCCCCACCTTTGCCCATCGCCATGTTGGCGGCGATCGGTGCCATGGCCAGGCCGATGGAGATGATCACCGGGCCGATCACCACCGGCGGCAGCATGCGGTCGATGAAACCGGTGCCTTTGATTTTTACCATCAGCCCCATGAAGGTGTACACGAAGCCGGCAGCCATTACGCCACCCATGGTCTCGGCAAGTCCGAACTGGCCTTTGGCGAGGATGATCGGCGTGATGAAGGCAAAGCTCGAGGCCAGGAAAACCGGTACCTGACGACCGGTGACCAGCTGGAATAGCAGTGTGCCGATGCCGGCGGTGAACAGCGCGACGTTCGGGTCGAGGCCGGTGATCAGGGGCATCAGCACCAGCGCGCCGAATGCCACGAAGAGCATCTGCGCGCCCGAAACGACCTGGCGCCAGAGCGGGTCGTTGAAGCCGTCCTGCATGGTCAGGCGTCCTTTTGCTTGGTGCCGAAGATCTTGTCACCGGCATCACCCAGGCCTGGCACGATGTAGCCGTGCTCGTTCAGGTGCTGGTCGATCGAGGCGGTGTAGATCTTCACGTCCGGGTGGGCTTTTTCCACCACCTCGATGCCTTCTGGCGCGGCGACCAGCACCATGGCGCGAATCTCTTTGCAGCCGGCCTTTTTCAGCAGGTCGATGGTGGCAACCATCGAGCCGCCGGTGGCCAGCATCGGGTCGATGATCAGGGCCAGGCGCTGGTTGATGTCCGGCGCGAGCTTTTCCAGATAGGTGTGGGCTTCGAGGGTTTCTTCGTTTCGGGCAACGCCGACGGCGCTGACCTTGGCACCCGGGATCAGGCTGAGCACGCCGTCGAGCATGCCGATGCCGGCGCGCAGGATCGGTACTACGGTGATCTTCTTGCCGGCGATTTTTTCAACCGAGACCTTGCCACACCAGCCGTCGATCTCGTAGGTTTCGAGGGGCAGGTCCTGGGTGGCTTCATACGTCAGGAGCGCGCCGACTTCCTGGGCGAGTTCGCGAAAATTCTTGGTGCTGATATCGGCACGGCGCATCAGGCCAAGCTTGTGGCGGATCAGCGGATGGCGGATCTCACGAGTGGGCATAGGGGAGGGCTCCGAAAGGCGGGCAAAAAAACCGCGCTAGATTAATCTATTCAGCCTGTGCTGTCGTCTGGTCATTCTGGACGTTAGTCCATAAATGCTTGATCTGTGACGAGCGGATGCGTACCTTTGCCCGCTTTTCCAAAATGCCCCCCGGAGCGCGCCATGTCCGCCGATCTCGAGCATATCCGTCAAGTCATGCATGAAGCTGACTGCCTGTACACCGAAGCCGAAGTCGAAGCGGCCATCGCCAAAGTCGGCGAGCAGATCTGCAAGGACCTGCACGACAAGAACCCGGTTGTGTTCTGCGTGATGAACGGTGGCCTGATCTTCTCCGGCAAACTGCTGACCCACCTGCAGTTCCCGCTGGAAGCCTCGTACCTGCACGCTACCCGCTACCGCAACCAGACCAGCGGCGGCGAGCTTTTCTGGAAGGCCAAGCCGGAAGTGTCGTTCATCGACCGTGACGTGTTGATCGTTGACGATATCCTCGACGAAGGCCACACCCTCAGCGCCATCATCGAGTTTTGCAAGCATGCCGGCGCCCGCTCGGTGTACACCGCTGTGCTGATCGACAAGGACCACGACCGCAAGGCAAGCCCTGACCTCAAGGCCAACTATGTGGGCCTGCCTTGTGTCGATCGCTATATCTTCGGTTACGGCATGGACTACAAAGGTTACTGGCGCAACGCTAACGGCATCTTCGCCGTAAAGGGGCTGTAACCGTGCGCCAGCCTGCGTTCATCGACCAATCGCTGTTCGCCGGGCTGGCCGAAAAGGCCGCTGCCAACCCGCGCGGGCGGCAGCACCATAACTTTCACGCTATGGAAGAGCCCTGCCACCGCATGGCCGTCGGGCTGCAACCAAGCACCTACATTCCGCCGCATCGCCATTTGAGCGCCGACAAGGCTGAAACCTTGATAGCGCTCAAGGGGCGTTTTGGCCTGTTGATCTTCGATGAACAAGGCGCGGTGACTGACAAGCGGGTGCTGCAGGCCGGTGGTGAATGTCTGGGTGTGGATCTGGCGCCTGGTACCTACCATGGCTTGGTGGTGCTGGAGCCTGACAGCATCCTGTTCGAGTGCAAGGCTGGGCCATACCGCCCAGTGGGCGAGGGCGAGCACGCACATTGGGCACCGCGCGAGGGTGAGGCCGGTGTGGCCGATTACCAGGCCTGGATGCGCGCGCAGTTCGATTGATATCGGCTGCACCCGGCATGCTAGAGTGCTCCTTCATACAAGGAGCCTCACATGCGTGCGATTCTTCCCCTCCTGCTGGCGGTCAGCCTGCCGCTCGCTGCCGCACCGCTGCACAGTCAGTTCCTGCCTCCTGATGACCAGTCCCTGCGCCAGGAAGCACCGACCAGCCAGCAATTGCTGCAAGTGACTGACTATTCGGTGGTCGTAGGGGCCCAGCGCCAGTCCGATCAGCAGCCGATCCCGATCACATCGTCGTTGCAGGTGCGCCTGAAGGGCAAGCCGCTGAGCAAGGGCGCGACCATTGCCCAGGTGCTGCTGACGTTCGATGGTGAAGCGGCCAAAAGCCTGAAAAAGCCTGTGTATGACGCTAAAACCCGCACCTTGAGCCTGAATTACCCGGTCAGCAACTACCGGGTGGTCATGGACCTGCTGCGTAACGAAACCCTGTACGTGCAGTTTCTGACTTATGGCAACGGCCACATCTGGGCCGACTTGCACACCGGGACGGTACGTACGCGTTGAGGCGCGAAGCCTGCGGGGGGTAAACTGCCGGCCTTCGAAATTCCGTGATGGTCCAGTTGGAGTCGGCAATGCGTAAAGACAAGAAACAGGTAATCGGTGACGAAATCAGCGACGACTACATCAAGTCGTTCCTTCAGTTCGAGCCGGCCGATGGTGTGACTTCGCCGTCGCTGCACAAGCTGGTCAAGGCCTACCGTGGCCTGCGCGTGGACGACTTCGAGCGCTTTGTAGGCTTCTTCGTCGAAGCTGGCCTGGACCTGGACGGCAAGGACGAGCACGGCAAGACCTTCGTCGAGCAGATTGCCGACCAGCGCAATGCCCCTGAGTACATCGAGATCATCGATAAAGCCCGCGGCTGATCTGTAGCCAGTGCCGGCCTCTTCGCGGGCGCGCCCGCTCCCACAGGAGTCGCGTCGCACCTGCGGGCATTACCGAACCTGTGGGAGCGGGCATGCCCGCGAAGAGGCCGGTACAGGCTGATCAAGCGCCAGGCAAAAAAAACGCCCCGAGGGGCGTTTTTGCGTTTCAGGCCGGCTTAGGCGTAATAGACCTTCGTCGAGCAGATTGCCGACCAGCGCAATGCCCCTGAGTACATCGAGATCATCGATAAAGCCCGCGGCTGATCTGTAGCCAGTGCCGGCCTCTTCGCGGGCGCGCCCGCTTCCACAGGAGTCGCGTCGCACCTGCGGGCATTACCGAACCTGTGGGAGCGGGCATGCCCGCGAAGAGGCCGGTACAGGCTGATCAAGCGCCAGGCACAAAAAACGCCCCGAGGGGCGTTTTTGCGTTTCAGACCGGCTTAAGCGTAATGCTTGGCCGCCGGGCTGCTCTCTGCCAGATCCAGCGCCGCGTCGTTATCGGCACTGATCTTGTGGTACAGCGCAGCATCGGTTGCCAGGGTCTTCTCGCGAGCCGGGAAGATTTCCTTGAGCTTGGCAGCCCAGGCGCCCTTGGCCTGCTCGGGGAAGCAGCGCTCGATCAGTTCCAGCATGATCGATACGGTTACCGAGGCACCTGGCGATGCGCCGAGCAGTGCTGCCAGGCTGCCGTCCTGGGCCGAGACCAGCTCGGTACCGAACTGCAGCACGCCGCCTTTTTTCGGGTCTTTCTTGATGATCTGCACGCGCTGACCCGCCACTTCCAGGCGCCAGTCCTCGGCCTTGGCCTGCGGATAGAAACGACGCAGGGCTTCCAGACGCTGCTCCATCGACTGCATCACCTCGCTGACCAGGTACTTGGTCAGGTCCATGTTGTCGCGGGCCACGGCCAGCATCGGGCCGATGTTGCCCATGCGCACCGACAGCGGCAGGTCCATCAGCGAGCCGTGCTTGAGGAACTTGGTAGTGAAACCGGCATACGGGCCGAACAGCAGCGAAGTCTTGCCGTCCACGACGCGGGTGTCCAGGTGCGGCACCGACATCGGCGGGGCGCCGACAGCGGCCTGGCTGTAGACCTTGGCCTGGTGCTGCTTGACGATTTCCGGGTTGTCGCAACGCAGCCACTGGCCGCTCACAGGGAAGCCGCCGAAACCTTTGCTTTCCGGGATGCCGGACAACTGCAGCAGCGGCAGGGCCGCGCCGCCGGCGCCGAGGAAGACGAAGCGGGCGTCGACTTCACGGCTGCCGCCGCTGTTGACGTCCTTGATGCTCACGGTCCAGCCGCTGCCGTTACGGCGCAGGCCGACAACCTTCTTGCTGTACTTGACCTGCGCGTCCGGCGAGTCGCCCAGCAGCTTGAGCAGCTTGTTGGTCAGTGCGCCGAAGTTGACGTCGGTGCCTTTGGCCACGCGGGTAGCGGCGATGTGCTGGTCGGCCGGGCGGCCAGGCATCATCAGCGGCATCCAGTCGTTCATCACGGCCTTGTCTTCGGTGTATTCCATCTCGGCGAAGGCGTGGTGCTGCTTGAGCAGCTCGAAGCGCTTCTTGAGGAAGGAAACACCCTTGTCACCCTCGACGTAACTCAGGTGCGGGACAGGGTTGATGAAGGCACGCGCCGAGCCGAAGTTGCCCTTCTTGGTCAGGTAGGCCCAGAACTGGCGCGAAACCTCGAACTGGGTGTTGATGTGCACGGCCTTCTTGATGTCGATGCTGCCATCGGCGGCCTGCGGCGTGTAGTTCAGCTCGCACAGGCCGGCGTGGCCGGTGCCTGCGTTGTTCCAGGGGTTGGAGCTTTCCGCGGCCCCGGAGTCCATCGCCTCGACGACCTCAAGCTTCAGGGTCGGGTCAAGCTCCTTGAGCAGTACGGCCAGGGTGGCACTCATGATGCCCGCGCCTACCAGTACCACATCAACCGATTCGTTCTGCGCCATTTAACGCGTCTCCACAATCTACAGCTACCTAATTGACAGCATAGGACCTGGGTTTGCCAGGGTCGCCATGTCCGACTTTTCGCAGTTCTTGCAACTTCCGCGGACACCGCCAATCAGTCTTCGGGTTCGTGTATTGAACGCCGTTTGCCACAGGTGCGGCAATTCGACTTATGGTCAAGGTGTCGTGCGTGCGTTATGGAACGGTTCAGACACTCATACGGGATGAGCGCATCTGCCGCCTGTTCAGGGCTGTTCGGGACACATCTGCCGCTTTTGCACATGCCAGACTGTTCATTTGCTCGCCACACTCTTGTGAAGTTGTGAAAACCGTTTTTTCACGCTCTTTTGGAGACGTGAACCTCAAAAGGGGACTGCGCGATGGCAACCCGCAGGTTCATGCAGTGTGAAGGGCCGGAAAAAGCAGGCACGACAGCCGATGCAAGACCTGAGTGGAAGGCTCTCTGTGGGCGAAGCGGTGAAGTTGCCGGGGTCAATCGGCGAGTGCGGGGCCCGATCAGGAGACGTCCTTATAATCGGGGGGAGATTATAGCGATGTCGCGGGCAGAAATGTCGCCATTCGTGGTTTTTATTGCAGCGTTTGTCAGGCAGCGAGGAGGCGCTGGTGCCAACGGCGGTTTGCGCGGGCGCAAACCCGGGCTTCGATGGGCAGCTCGCGGCCCAGCCAGGCCAGCTGAATTTCGCTGATCTGCACCCAGTCGATGCCGCTTGGTGCCTGGCTGCATTGCTTGAACGCCAGGCATTTGCCATCAGCGTCAAGGCGGGCATAAGCGTTGTAGCGCGGCCGTTGGAAGAGCTGAGTCCAGAGCGAGGTCATGGCGGCGAGTCCTTTGCGTTAGGGCTTGGCGCAAGGATAAGGGTGTGGCGATGAAACGATTGTGACAAGCGGGCCGGGCCGATGACTGGTCTGTGCTTGGCTAGGTATACTGTGGGCCTTTGCCGCATTTTCTGGAGAAACGCGCATGTTGCAACGTCTGTTGTTCGGTTTGATCGCCGTGGCCAGCCTTAGCCTGGTCGGTTGTGCCCACAGCCCGCAACAACTCAACCCGCAACCCACGCTCAAGGCCCAGCTGGCCCCGGTCGGTCATGGCCAGCCGGTGGTGGTCCGGGTAGTTGATGGCCGGCCTTCGCAGTCCCTGGGTACCCGCGGTGGCATGTACCCCGAGACCAGCACCATCAGCGTCAGCGGTAATGACGTGGTGCCCAAGCTGCAGGCTCAGGCTGAAGCGGCTGTGCGCCTGCTCGGCTTCACCCCGACCCCGAACGCCGGCAATGCACCGCAGCTGACCGTGACCCTGGCCGAGCTGAAGTATCAGTCGCCGAAAGACAACCTTTACGTGACCGAGGCCACCATCGGCGCCACCTTCCGCGCTGATGTGACCAATGGCGGCCGCCGTTACAGCGGCCGTTATGGCGCTTCGCTGGACCAGCGTTTCGGCATGGCGCCGAACCAGGACACCAACACCCAGCTGGTGGGTGATGTGCTGAGCGATGCCCTGACCCGACTGTTCAAGGACCCGAGCATCGGGCAGGTGCTGGGTCAGTAAGCTTCAGGTGGTGCAAGAAAACCCGCTGCCTGAGTGACAGGCAGCGGGTTTTTTGTTGTCTGGCCGGCACAGATCTACGCCGCTTCTATGTGGAAATCCAGCAAGCTGAACCCAGTGCCGGCATCCACTTCGGGCAAGTCCTCATGCACATGTCCACCAAGCGCACAGTAGACCAGCCACTGGCGGTCCTGCACATTGATGGCAAAACCATCGATCAGCGCCTGTTGTTCATCGCTCTGGGCAACGAGGTAGAGGCGGTCCTGGTTTTCGGCGTGCAACATGAAAAAGCTCCGGGTCATCAAAAGGTCGACAGGGTCGCCTGTATGGATGACGAGCGGATGACAGATGAAATTTAATGACAGTTTGTCGCCAAGGCCGGGCGCCACGGTGCGACTTGGGTAGAATGCTGGCCTTTGCCACTGCTCACACCGAGGTTGCGTGATGTCCTTGCAAGTGCTCTGGGGGTTTCTGGCCGCCCATCCCACCAAGCTGATCAACCTGCTGGCGCTGTTGCTGACCTGCCCGGGCGGTTTGCTGCTGCACAGTGCGCGGCGGCGCGAGGCCGAAACCCGCGAGTACATGGCAGTAGACGACGGGGTAGTGGACGCTTTCGACCTTCGGGTGCCGAAATACTTCTACATTCTGGGCTTTTCGTGCCTGGCGATGGCGCTGCTGCTGTCCTGGTTCAGCACCTGGATCTGAGCACCATCGGGGCTGCAACGCAGCCCCAAACCTGATCAGGCTACAGGTGCCTGCTGCCTGACCTGATACTGGTTGCGCACCGGCGTCGCATACTGCAACACCAGGTACGGCCGCTGCTCTTGCGGGCAGGCATCCAGGCGCCGTTGCCATTCTTCCTTGGCCTTGGCCAGCTCATCCGCCGGGAACACCTTCTCGGCGCTTGGCACTTGCAGGGCTTCGTCCTTGCCTTCCCACATCGCATACGCCAGGTAATGCACCGGGAACAGTCGGTAGCCCCCCAGAATCTGCCGGTCAATCTCTGCCGCCAGCTGTTTTGTGTCTTCGTGGTACTCGGTTACCGGCGGCGCGAAGTTGATGTGGACTCGGCCCTTGTAGCCGGTAATGCCTTTGGCAATGCTGTTGTCATCTTCGCCCGGCGCCTTCTTGTAGGTGCCGGTTGTGGCGCGGATGTACAGCTCGCGGGCCTTGGCCTGGTCGCACGGGTCGTATTCGTAGCTGATCGACACCGGGGTCAGGTTCAGGCTCTGGATCACTGCACCGAACGGTTCATCCTTGCGGCTCATGTGGAACATCTTGAGGATCGCCGAGTCGGTACGGTCGTCACCGTCCTTGGCCCGACCTTCGGCCTGGGCGATCCAGATCGAGGTGGCATCGTTGCGGATCGAGTGGTTGATGTAAGCCGACAGCAGTTGGTAAGCAGCCAGTTTTTCGCGCCGCCCGCTGATCGAACGGTGCACGATGAAGCTCTTGTTCAGGCGCATCATGTCGCTGACAAAGGGCTTTTGCAGCAAATTGTCGCCAATGGCGATGCGCGGCGTGGGCAGGCCGGCGTGGTACACCGCATAGTTGACGAAGGCCGGGTCCATGACGATGTCACGGTGGTTGGCCAGGAACAGGTAGGCGGTGCCGGCCTTGAGCTGTTCCACTCCCGAGTAGGTGACGCCGTCGGTGGCGCGATCGATGGTCTGGTCGACGTAGTACTCGACTTTGTCCTGCAAGGTCGAGACACAGGTAACACCGGCGAATTCCTTGCGCAGGCGGCGTGCGATCAAGGGCTTGAGCAACCAGCCGAGAGCGCCGGCCGCCCGTGGAAAGCGGAAGTGGGTGAGGATATCGAGGAATGCCGGGTCGCTGAGCAGGCGTGCCAGAACGGCAGGGACCTCAGCGTCGTCGTACGGTCGGATGGCATCGAATTCGCCCATCATGCTCTCTTGTTGGAAACGGCTAGGGTAATAAGGTAGGGACGGGCTCCGAAAAACGGCTCGGACGCACACAGACCCTGTAAACAGACCGGCAATTATACGCATAAGTCACTGCGGAGGCCGCGATGCTGGAAACCGACTTCTATGATTGCCCTTATTGTGGCGAACGTGTGGAAACTACCGTCGATCTGTCTGCGGGCGACCAGGTTTATACCGAGGATTGCCAGGTGTGCTGCCAGCCTGTGGTGTGCATTCTGCAGGTGCATGGTGACGAATGGATGCTTGAAGTCCGCCGCGAGGACGACACCTGATGCAGCGTATCTACGAACCGGAAAGCCTGCTCGAGGCGCAAATGCTGGCAGGCATGCTTGCCAGCGAGGGGATCGATGTACACGTGGTCGGCCGTGACCTGGTCGGTGCCGCTGGCGAGCTGCCCTTGCAGGGCCTGCTGGGGCTCGTCGTGGCTGATGAGCAGGCCGAATGCGCACGGCAGCTGATCGATGCGTACAATGATGCCCAGCCACTGGTTGGCGACGAACCGGAGAATGTCCCCGGTACCTTGATCTGCTAGGTTCTGAATTCGCCCATGTGTGGACGTTATGCCCTGTTTCGCTGGCCCCAGGCCCTTGCCAGTCTGCCGGGCTTTCCCGTCGGCCAGCCGGCCCAATGGAATATATCGCCTGGGGCGTCGGTGCTGATCCAGCGTCAGCTTGACGGCCAGCAGCAACTGGCCAAGGCGCGCTGGGGGTTGACCCCGGCCTGGCTCACCGACCTGTCCCGCACCCCTGCCCATGCCCGCGCCGAAACGCTGGCCGAACAACCGATGTTTCGCGATGCATTTCGTCAGCGTCGCTGCCTGATGCCGGCCAACGGCTTTTACGAATGGCGTGGCAGCGTGCGCAAACGCCCGTACTGGTTGACCCCGGGGGAGGGCGCGTCGCTGTACTTTGCGGCGGTATGGGAGGCCTATCCGGTGCAGGACCAGGTATGGCTGAGTTGCGCGGTGGTGACCCAGGCGGCCATGAATCAGCGTCGGCCGCTCATCCTCGACGAAGCGGGGCAGGCGGCCTGGCTTGACCCGGACACGCCGATTACCCGCTTGCACGAGCTGCTGGCCAGCCCACCGGCGACGCTGCGTGAGCGGGCCTTGGCCAATTTCGTCAATGACCCGAAGCTGGATGCGCCGGAGTGTCTTACCCCTGCTTGATGGGGGGCTGTGTCGGCCCTTTCGCGGGCAAGCCCGCTCCTACAATGATCGTGTTACCCCTGCTATAGGAGCGGGCAAGCCTGCTCATACCCACGGTCGTGTTACCCCTGTAGGAGCGGGCTTGCCCGCGAAGAGGCCGGATCAGGCGACGAAAATCTTCCCTGCGGCTATGGCAGCCACTGGCGACTCGGCCTAGGATACGGCGCATGTGGATAGGGAGTGTTTTCATGCGTAAGTCTTTTGTCGTCAGCCTGCTGAGCGCTGGCATTCTGTTGGCCGGCTGCCAGGCGGTGAATACCACCAGCGGCGGTGCTGTTGGTGTCGAGCGCCAGCAGTACATGTTCAGCATGCTCTCGACCGATGAGGTCAACCAGATGTACGCGCAGTCGTATCAGCAGACCCTGGGTGAAGCATCGAGCAAGGGTGTGCTCGACAAGTCCAGCGCCGATGCCAAGCGTGTGCAGGCAATTGCCAGCCGCCTGATCGCCCAGGCGCCTAAATTCCGCCCGGATGCCGCGCAGTGGGACTGGGAAGTCAACGTGATCAAGAGTGACGAACTGAACGCCAACTGCGGCCCGGGCGGCAAGATCATCGTCTACACCGGGCTGATCGATCAGCTCAAACTCACCGATGCGGAAATTGCCGCAGTGGTGGGGCACGAGATTGCCCACGCCTTGCGCGAGCATAGCCGCGAGGCCATGTCCAAGGCATACGGTGTGGAAATGGCTCGCCAGGGCGCCGGTGCCATCTTTGGCCTCGGCCAGAGCAGCATGGCCATGGCCGACACGGTGGTGAACTACGCCATGACCTTGCCCAACAGCCGGGCCAACGAAAACGAGGCCGACCTGATTGGCCTGGAGCTGTCGGCCCGTGCCGGCTACGACCCGAATGCCGCGATCACCCTGTGGAACAAGATGAGCAAGGCTTCCGAAGGTGCACCGCCTGAGTTCATGAGTACTCACCCGGCGTCCGCGAGCCGCATTGCTTCGCTGCAGGCGGCGATTCCGAAGGTGATGCCGCTGTATCAGGCTGCAGCCAAGCCGTAAATGCCTGAATCCAGGGGCTGCATGGCAGCCCCTGATGTGCCCTTTACCCAATCCAGCCACTGGCCTTCATTGCCGAATAGACGGCCACGATCGCCAGCACGAAGAACGCCGTTGCCGCCAGGCGGCGAATCAGCGTCAACGGCAGTTTGTCAGCCGCGAAGTTACCCGCCAGTACCACCGGCACGTTGGCAATCAGCATACCCAGGGTAGTGCCGATAATGACCATGATCAGGTGCGGATACTGCGCCGCCAGCATCACGGTGGCGACCTGGGTCTTGTCACCGATTTCGGCCAGGAAGAACGCAATCAGTGTCGTCAGGAACGGCCCGAAACGGCGAGCCGGGTTCTCGTCGTCATCCATCTTGTCCGGTACCAGCGTCCACAGTGCGGTGGCGGTAAAGCTCGCAGCCAGGATCCAGTGCAGGGCCGAATCGCTGAAGAAGCTGCCGACCCACGCCCCCACGGCACCGGCTGCGGCATGGTTGGCCAAGGTGGCGGCGATGATGCCGGCGATGATCGGCCAGGGTTTGCGGAAGCGGGCAGCGAGAATGAGTGCGAGCAGTTGCGTCTTGTCGCCGATCTCGGCCAAGGCAACGATAGCGGTGGGGACCAACAGTGATTCCAGCATCAGGATTCCTACGGGGGCGGGTCGACACGGCTATGACACGTACAGCCTCCCCGCCCCGGGTAAGGTGTGCGTGTCATAGGTCTTGTCAAACCCTCGATCCGTCTATGCGGATCTCGCCATGCAGGCGTGCATGGTGGGTCGCACGCGCCATGGTCTGTGGACCAAGTATGTTGACGCGTACCGGGCGAGCTGGGTGCTCGCGGGAGACTACTCCCCTAGGACGGTGCGGATTCTGCCTAGGCAAAACGCTTTCGGCAAGCGCTGTTTTTTATCCGCGAGTTGCCTGGTAGATGCGGAAACCGTCGGCCTCGTCACGTACCTGGCAGTTGCCCAATGCCCCTTCGATCAGTGGCTGGTAGCGCAGGAAACTGTTGGCGACCAAGCGCATTTCGCCACCTTTTCGCAGATGAACGGCCGATTTTTTCAGCAAGTTTTCCGAAGCCTGATAGTTGGTATGAACGCCGGTGTGGAATGGCGGGTTGCTCAGGATAAGGCTCAGTTCGGTAGGGGCGGCGTCGATGCCATCGCCGCTGATCACTTCGCCTTCCAGGCCGTTGGCAGCCAGCGTCAGGCGGCTGGCGGCCACGGCGAAGGCATCCACGTCCAGCAAGGTCACCCGGCTTTGTGGGTAACGGCGTTTGAGCGTGGCACCCAGTACCCCGGCACCGCAGCCAAAGTCCAGCATGTGGCCACCGGGCAGTCCGTCAAGATGCTTCAGGAGCAGGGCCGTACCTCGGTCGAGTCGGCCATGGCTGAATACCCCAGGCAGGCTGACCACCTGCAACGGGCCGTCTTCGAGGGCCAGCTCGAAGCGCTCGGCCAGGCTTTCCAGCGGTTTTGCCTGCGGTGCCTGGTCGATGGTCACTTGCCACAGCTGGCAGTGCCGGGCGCTGTCGAGTTTGCGTGGCTTGCCAAAGGCCTGCAGCTGCTTGGCCGCGCCCTCGATGCCACCGCGCTTCTCGCCGACCAGGTACAGCTCGCGGCCAGCCAGGCGCGATGCCAGGGCGTTGAGCAGATAGGCGGCCAGCTCGCGGGATTTGGGCAGAAACAGCACGGCGCTGTCGAATGCTGCTTCAGGGGCCTCGACGCCGTAATGGCTGCGGCCTGCGAAGCGGCTTTCGAGCATGGCCTGATCGCCGGCATGCCAGGTCCAGGCCTGGGCCTTAGGCAACTGGCCGAGCAGGTCGTCGGCGGGGGCGCCGGCAATCAGCAGCGGCCCCTGAAACAGCTCTGCCTGACGGAGCAACACTTCACTGCGCGGGTCCATGGACGACGTCTCCTGGAAAAAAGTGGCGCAGTGTAGCAGAGGCGGGCGCCTGGCTCAGCTGACCACGCGGCGTGGCTGCCCGGCGAAGAAGGCCTGGGCGTTCTCGCTGAGCTGGCCGACGATGCGCTGGCGCGACTCCACGGCACCCCAGGCGCTGTGCGGGGTGATGATCAGGCGCGGGATGCCGGGCTCCAGCAGCGGGTTGCCGTTGACCGGCGGCTCCACGCTCAGCACGTCGGTCGCCGCGCCGCCCAGGTGACCACCGCGCAGGGCATCGGCCAACGCCTGTTCGTCGATCAGGCCGCCACGGGCGGTGTTGACCACCAGCGTGTTGGGCTTGAGCAGGGCCAGTTCGCGGGCACCGAGCATATGCCGGGTGTGCTCGTTCAGTGGGCAGTGCAGGGTCAGGGCATCGACTTGCGGCAGCAACTCGTCCAGCGGCAGCCGGTCGGCGCGCTCCGGGCGGCCAGGGATCTGCCCGCTCAGTACACGCATACCGAAGGCTTCGGCCAGCCTCGCCACTGCGCCGCCCAGTTCGCCGTGGCCGAGCAGGCCGAGGGTTTTGCCCTCCAGTTCGACGATAGGAAAGTCCAGCAGGCAGAACTGGCTGGCCTTGGCCCACTGGCCATCGGCCACCGCCTGGTTGTAGTCGCACAGCCGAGTGGCCAGGGCCAACAGCAGGGCCAGGGTATGCTGGGCGACAGACGGCGTGCCGTAGCCCTGGCAGTTGCACACGGTGATGCCCTGGGCGCGAGCGGCGGCCAGGTCGACATTGTTGGTGCCGGTGGCGGCCACCAGGATCAGCTTCAGTTGCGGGTTGGCGGCCAGGGTTGCGGCGTCGAGCATGACCTTGTTGCTGACCACTGCCACGGCGCCCTGCAAGCGTTCCGCGACCTGTTCCGGGCGGGTGGCGGCGAACAGTTCGAACTGGTCGAACTGCTGCTTCAGGGGCGAAAGGTCGAGGTCGCCAAGGTCCAGGGACTGGTGATCGAGAAACACGGCGCGACGCGGGCTGGGCATGAAGATCTCCGGTGGCAGGGAGGGATAAGGGCATAGTGGCCATTTGCGGGCATGCCCGCGCCCACAAGGTCACCACAACCCTTGCAGGAGCGGGCTTGCCGGCGAAGAGGCCCTCGGCTTCGGCGCAAACCTGAAGCCGCCGCCGCAGTGTCTAGCTCAACCTTGCTGCCCGTCAACGCCCGCCACTCATACCTCTGCCGCGCAAATCATTCCTTCGGCTGATTTGGCCGTCACATTGGCGAACTACAGTAAACCCAGACTTGTCCGGCCCGCTTTTCAGAAAAGGGATCCCCATGTTGCAGACACGCATCATCAAGCCCGCCGAGGGCGCCTATGCCTATCCATTGCTGATCAAGCGCCTGCTGATGTCCGGCAGCCGCTATGAAAAGACCCGCGAAATCGTCTACCGCGACCAGATGCGGCTGACGTATCCACAGCTCAACGAGCGCATTGCCCGCCTGGCCAATGTGCTGACCGAGGCCGGGGTCAAGGCCGGTGACACCGTGGCGGTGATGGACTGGGACAGCCATCGCTACCTGGAATGCATGTTCGCCATCCCGATGATCGGCGCTGTGGTGCACACCATCAATGTGCGCCTGTCGCCCGAACAGATCCTCTACACCATGAACCATGCCGAAGACCGCGTGGTGCTGGTCAACAGCGACTTCGTCGGCCTGTACCAGGCCATCGCCGGGCAGCTGACCACTGTCGACAAGACCCTGCTGCTGACCGATGGCCCGGACAAGACTGCCGAACTGCCCGGTCTGGTCGGCGAGTATGAGCAGCTGCTGGCTGCTGCCAGCCCGCGCTACGACTTCCCGGATTTCGACGAGAACTCGGTGGCCACTACCTTCTACACCACTGGCACCACCGGTAACCCCAAGGGCGTGTATTTCAGTCACCGCCAGCTGGTGCTGCACACCCTGGCCGAGGCCTCGGTCACCGGCAGTATCGACAGCGTGCGCCTGCTGGGCAGCAACGACGTTTACATGCCCATCACCCCGATGTTCCACGTGCATGCCTGGGGCATCCCCTACGCTGCCACCATGCTCGGCATGAAGCAGGTGTACCCAGGGCGCTACGAGCCGGACATGCTGGTCAAGCTTTGGCGTGAAGAGAAGGTCACCTTCTCCCACTGCGTACCGACCATCCTGCAGATGCTGCTCAACTGCCCGAACGCCCAGGGGCAGGACTTCGGCGGCTGGAAGATCATCATCGGCGGCAGCTCGCTCAACCGTTCGCTGTACCAGGCCGCCCTGGCGCGCGGCATCCAGCTGACCGCCGCGTATGGCATGTCGGAAACCTGCCCGCTGATCTCCGCGGCACACCTGAACGATGAACTGCAGGCCGGCAGCGAGGATGAGCGCGTCACTTACCGTATCAAGGCCGGTGTGCCGGTGCCGTTGGTCGAAGCGGCCATCGTCGACGGCGAAGGCAACTTCCTGCCCGCCGATGGTGAAACCCAGGGCGAGCTGGTACTGCGTGCGCCGTGGCTGACCATGGGCTACTTCAAGGAACCGGAGAAGAGCGAGGAGCTGTGGCAGGGCGGCTGGCTGCACACCGGTGACGTCGCCACCCTCGACGGCATGGGCTACATCGACATCCGCGACCGCATCAAGGATGTGATCAAGACCGGTGGCGAGTGGGTTTCCTCGCTCGACCTGGAAGACCTGATCAGTCGCCACCCGGCCGTGCGCGAAGTGGCGGTGGTGGGGGTGGCCGACCCGCAGTGGGGTGAGCGGCCGTTTGCCCTGCTGGTGGCACGTGACGGCCACGATATCGACGCCAAGGCGCTGAAGGAACACCTCAAGCCATTCGTCGAGCAAGGTCATATCAACAAGTGGGCGATTCCAAGCCAGATCGCCCTTGTTACTGAAATTCCCAAGACCAGTGTCGGCAAGCTCGACAAGAAACGCATTCGCCAGGACATCGTCCAGTGGCAGGCCAGCAACAGCGCGTTCCTTTCCACGTTGTAACCCTTGTGCGGGTCGCGCACGTCAGAGCGTGACCCGCATGCTAGAGAGCCCGCCGCCTTGCCAAACGACAGAAATGCGCCATCCTTGAGCACTACCAGCCCGCAACCGAAGCAAAACTGCAGCGAGTTGGTGGCATGGAGCGCAAATCACACTTTAGAGGGATCAAGCGCCTGTGCCTGCTGGCTATAGTCGGGGCCAGGGGATTTTCAGGAATGGGGGAGGGCGACATGCGCAAGCTGTGTCGCCGCAGGTGCAAGCCTGCAATCCGGTCGCTCGGGCCGTTCTTGAAAGGACTCACTGCCATAACAAAAAAGTACATGGAGTAGCGTCGATGAAATCTGCAAACCTGTTCTGGCGCCGGGCCAAGCTGCCCTTGGCCGTCAGCCTTGCTTCCACGCTCGCAAGTCCTGCTTTCGCTGTCAGTTTCAACATTGGTGAAATCGAAGGCCAGTTCGACTCGTCGCTCTCCATCGGCGCCAGCTGGTCGACGGCCAACCCCAACAAGAACCTGATAGGGGTGAACAACGGCGGCAAGGGCCTGTCACAGACATCCGACGATGGCCACCTGAACTTCAAGAAGGGCGAAACCTTCTCCAAGATCTTCAAGGGCATTCATGACCTGGAGCTCAAGTACGGCGACACCGGTGTGTTCGTGCGCGGCAAGTACTGGTACGACTTCGAACTGAAGGACGAAAACCGCGAGTTCAAGGACATCAGCGACTCCAACCGCAAGGAAGGTGCCAAGTCGTCCGGGGCCGAGCTGCTCGACGCCTTTGTCTACCACAACTACTCCATCGGCGATCAGCCTGGCTCGGTGCGTTTTGGCAAGCAGGTAGTGAGCTGGGGCGAAAGTACCTTCATCGGCGGCGGCATCAACTCGATCAACCCCATCGACGTGTCGGCGTTCCGCCGTCCCGGGGCCGAGATCAAGGAAGGCCTGATTCCGGTCAACATGTTCTACATCTCGCAGAGCCTGACCGACAACCTGTCGGCCGAGGCCTTCTACCAGCTCGAATGGGACCAGACGGTCGTCGACAACTGCGGCACCTTCTTCTCCCAGCCGGACATCATTGCCGACGGCTGTACCGACAACTTGCGCGTGCTCAATAGCAGCCGCACGGTGCCGGGCGCTGCCCAGCAGTTCCTCGCCACGCGGGGCGTGGACATCAACGAAGAGGGTGTGATGGTGCGCCGTGGTGCCGACCGCGATGCGCGTGACAGCGGCCAGTTCGGTGTGGCCATGCGCTATATGTTCGAGCCGTTGGACACGGAGTTCGGCGCCTACTTCATGAATTACCATAGCCGTGCACCCATCTTCAGTGCCACAGGGGCCCCGCCGTCCGTGTTCGCCGGGCTGAGCGCCCTGCCTGCGCAGCTGCGCGCATTGGCGCCTCTGATCGTGGCGGGTAATTCCGAGTACTTTGTGGAATACCCCGAGGACATCCGCCTTTATGGCTTGAGTTTCTCCACCACGTTACCCACTGGCACCGCCTGGAGCGGCGAAGTCAGCTACCGCCCCAATGCGCCAGTGCAGCTCAATACCACGGATATCCTGTTCGCCGGTGTCCGTCCAATTGGCGGCGCGTTGAGCAACGCATCGTTGCTGACCGGTACGCCGGGGCAAGACCTGCATGGGTATCGCCGTAAGGAGATCACCCAGTTCCAGACCACCCTGACCCATTTCTTCGACCAGGTGATGGGTGCCAGCCGGATGACTGTAGTCGGTGAAGTGGGTGTTACCCATGTCGGCGGCCTGGAGAATGCCCACGATACCCGCTACGGTCGCGACCCGGTGTTCGGCCCAGGTCCGTTGCCATCCACCGGTGGCGCCGATACCTGCCAGGCGCTCAATGGCAGCACCATCGCCGGCGCCGGTGCGGGGGCGTCCACCGCCAACCTGAACCGCAAATGCGAGAACGACGGCTACACCACCAGCACTTCCTGGGGTTACCGCGGCCGTGTCATCTGGGACTACAACGACGTATTCGCGGGTATCAACCTGAAGCCGAGCGTGGCCTGGTCGCATGACGTGTCCGGTTATTCGCCTGGCCCTGGCGCCAACTTCGAGGAAGGCCGCAAGGCTGTCAGCCTGGGCCTGGACGCCGAGTACCAGAACACCTATACGGCGAGCCTGTCGTACACCAACTTCTTCGACGGCAAGTACAGCACCGTGGATGACCGCGACTTCGTCGCCCTCAGCTTCGGCGTGAACTTCTAAGCATACAGATCCAGGACGACACGACATGAACAAGACCAGAAGTCTGCTGCAAGCCGGTGTGCTGGGCCTGTCCCTGCTGGCGACCAGCGTCATGGCTGCGGTATCCGCCGACGAGGCGGCCAAGCTGGGCAGCACCCTGACCCCGATGGGTGCCGAGAAGGCCGGCAACGCCGACGGCTCCATCGGCCCGTGGGAGCCGCTGTCGAAGACCGCAGGCAGCGTCGACGGCAAGGGCTTCCTGTCCGACCCGTACGGCAGTGAAAAACCGCTGTTCACCATCACTGCGCAGAATGCCGACCAGTACAAGGACAAACTCTCGCCCGGCCAGTTGGCCATGTTCAAACGCTACCCGAACACCTACAAGATCCCGGTGTTCAAGACCCATCGCGGCGCAACCGTCCCGGCCGATGTGTTCGCTGCCATCAAGGAAAACGCCACCAAAACCACCCTGGTGGAAGGCGGCAACGGCCTGAGCAACTTCCGCACGGCGGTGCCGTTCCCGATCCCGAAAAGCGGCCTTGAGGTGATCTGGAACCACATCACCCGCTACCGCGGCGGCAGTGTCAGCCGCCTGGTGACCCAGGCCACGCCGCAGCAGAATGGCTCGTTCAACCCCGTATACTTCTCCGACCAGTTCGTCTTCCGCGACAAGATGAAGGACTACGACCCGAACAACCCAGGCAACATCCTGTTCTACTTCAAGCAGGAAGTTACTGCGCCTGCGCGCCTGGCCGGGACTGTGCTGCTGGTGCACGAAACCCTCGACCAGGTGAAGGAGCCGCGCAAGGCGTGGATCTACAACGCCGGCCAACGCCGTGTGCGCCAGGCACCGCAAGTGTCGTATGACGGCCCAGGTACCGCCGCCGACGGCCTGCGTACGTCGGACAACCTGGACATGTTCAACGGTGCACCGGACCGTTATGACTGGAAGCTGGAAGGCAAGAAGGAACTGTACATCGCCTCCAACGCCTTCAAGCTGGATGACCCCAAGCTGAAGTACGCCGACATCATCAAGGCCGGGCACATCAACCAGGATCTGGCCCGTTACGAGCTGCGCCGCGTCTGGCACGTAGTTGCAACCCTCAAGCCAGGCCAGCGGCACATCTACGCCAAGCGTGATTTCTACATCGACGAGGACACCTGGCAGGCTGCGGTGATCGACCAGTACGACGGCCGTGGCCAACTGTGGCGCGTGTCCGAGGCCCATGCTCAGCCTTATTACAACGTGGAAGTGCCTTGGTACACCCTGGAAGCCATCTACGACCTGCAGTCCGGTCGTTACCTGGCCCTTGGGATGAAGAACGAAGAGAAACGTGCCTACGACTTCGGCTTCAGTGCCAGCAAGGCCGATTTCCAGCCCGCAGCGCTGCGTCAGTCGGGTATTCGCTAAGCTGAAATCACTGAACGCCGTGTGATCCCCAGAACGCCCCGGCTCGCCGGGGCGTTTCTATTTCCTGAACCGGCCTCTTCGCGGGTGAACCCGTTCCTACAGGTTCCGCGGTAGGAGCGGGTTCACCCGCGAAGAGGCCGGGCAAGGCAATAAACCTCCTGAATACCTCTCCAAACCCCTGCCCCAGCCCCCTGTCCATCAGCCATGTTGCTTTTTGTCGCAGTCTTTTCCGCGCCTATTGCGCCCATCATCTTCAAATGCGCAGCGTTAACGGCTAGTCTCGCAAACATCCATACCGCCGTTGTCTTCCAACCAGAACGAGCCGGCCATGACAGATCTGTCCCGTACCCATGGATTCGCAAGTCAGGCCCTTGGCCTGCGGGACGGGCGTTTCTTCCGGCCACCGCTGCCGGACGGCCATGTGCCGCGCCTGCGTTTGTGCCAGCGGCTGGAAGCCGGTTTGGGCGGGCGGCTGCTGCTGGTCAATGCGCCGGCGGGTTTCGGCAAAAGCTCCCTGGCCATCGAGTTTTGCGAAACACTGCCCGAGCACTGGCGCAGCCTGTGGCTTGGCCTGAGCCAGCGGGACGCTGACCCTGGCCGCTTCCTTGAGCGCTTGCTTGAAGGCCTGCAGCAATACTGCCCGGCACTGGGCGGCCAGGCCATGGGCCTGCTGAAAATGCGCCAGCGCCACCAGCCGTTTGCCTTTGAAGAGTGGCTTGACGGCCTGCTCGACGAGCTGGCGCTGTACCTGCAGGCTGATACGCCGCTGCTGCTGGTGCTGGACGACTATCACCTGGCCCAGGGGCCGGTGCTCGACCGTTGCCTGCAGTTCTTCCTCAATCACCTGCCCCCCGGCCTGGTGTTGCTGGTGACCAGCCGCCAGCGGCCAGACTGGCACCTGGCGCGCCTGCGCCTGTCCCGGCAGTTGGTCGAGCTTAACGAACAGGACCTGCGCCTCACCGCGGATGAGTCGCTGGCGGTGATCGGTCGCCAGCCTACCGGCCTGCGCGGCCAGGCACTGGACAACCTGATCCAGCGCAGCGACGGCTGGGTGGCCGGGTTGCGTTTCTGGCAACTGGCGGCCAGCGACAGCGCCGACGAGCAAGCCTTGCCCCAGGCGCTGCATGGTGGCGAGGGCCTGATCCGCGACTACCTGCTTGAAGAAGTCATCGACAGGCTACCTGCGGACGTGCAGGCCTTCCTGGACGAAACCGCCTGCCAGGAGCGTTTCTGCGCTCCGCTTTGCGATGCGATGCGTGGCCGCCACGACAGCGCCGCCGTCCTGAGCTTCCTGCAGGCGCATCAGGTGTTCCTTGTGCCGCTGGACGAGCATGGCCACTGGTTCCGCTATCACCATTTGTTCTCCGACCTGCTGCGCAGCCGCCAGGCGAGCGAATCGCAGGTCGCTCTGCATTTGCGGGCCTGCCGCTGGTTTGAAGCTCAAGACCTGCTGGACGAGGCGGTGGAGCAGGCTTTGCGTGCCGGCCACCTCGATGTTGCCGCCGACCTGGTGCAAAGTCTGTCCGAGGAGCAACTGCTGGCCGAGCAGAATGTCGGCATGTTGCTGCGCTGGAAGATGGACCTGCCCGACAGTCTGTTGATCAGCACGCCGCGGCTGATCGTGCTGTACAGCTGGGCGTTGGGGCTGGCTTGCCAGCTGGATGCTGCCGAGGAACTGGCTGGCTACCTCAGTCGCTTTCTGCCCGCGCCTTCGGCGACCGCACAAAAGTCGATGCTGGCCCAATGGCTGGCACTCAGTGGGGTCATTGCCCGTGGCCGTGGCGACCGCGAGCGCACCCTGGCCTATTGCGGCGAAGCGCTGCAGAGCCTGCCGAGCAAGCGCTATGGCCAGCGGCTGGTGTGTTTGTCGACGCTGTCCAACCTGGCCATTGCCGATGGTGACTTCTGGCGGGCCCGAGGCTGGAACCGCGAGGCCCTGGAGCTGGCCCAGCGGGTCGGTAACCCCTTGTTCGAGGCGCTGGCGCATTACGATCGGGCGCGGGTGCTGCATGCCCGTGGCGAGGTGCTGCGTGCGCTGGACGAAGTGCGCCAAGGGCTGCAACGTCTGCAAGGGCTTTCGGCGCAGCGGCTGTATGCCGTGCGTGCGCGGCTGACGCTTTACGAAGGTTACCTGCTGGTCTCGCGTCTGCAGCCGGCGCAGGGCCGCGCGCGTTTGCGCGCGGGGCTGGGCGAGGCGCGAGCGTGCCGGGACATCAGTGTGCTCATCGGTCATTGCGTGATTGCCACGCTCGATGGCCGGGAAGGTCACTTTGCCGAGGCCTTTGCCGAACTGGCCGAGGCAGAGCGCTTGATGCACATCTGGGATGTGCCCCCGGTCTACTACCTGGCCATGATTACCCTGGTCAAATGCGAACTGTGGCTGGCCCAGGGGCGTACCGATCTGGCGGAGTCCTGGCTGCAGCGCCTGGGCCAGACCTATGGCGGCGAGCAGCCGGCGGCGGCACCGGAGTTCCATCCGCTGCTGCCGTTGCACATTGCGTTGCAGCAGGCAGCGCTCGATCGCATCCAGTTGCGTAGCGACGATGCCGTGCAACGCCTGGCATGCCTGGTAAAGCGCGGCCAGGACAGTGGCGGCATGATGCTCGCCGTCAGCGCCCTGAGCCAATGGCTTTCCCTGCTGTTGGACGAAGGCAAGGAAGGGCAGGCCGCGCAGTTGCTGCCAAGCTTGCTGGAAGCGGCGCATGGCGGTGTGATGCAGCCGATGCAGCCACTGCTGGAAAAACACCCGCAATGGCTTCATGAACAACTGCAGGCAGGTGCCGCTTGCCCGGTTCAGGCGGAACTGCTCAAGCACCTGCCGCCAGTGTCAATCGCCAGTACGGGCAACGGCGAAGCGCTGAGTGGCCGCGAAATGGCCGTGCTCGAACTGATTGCCCAAGGTTGCTCCAATCAGCAGATCAGCGAACGGCTGTTCATTTCCCTGCACACGGTGAAGACCCACGCCAGCCACATCAACAGCAAGTTGGGCGTGGAGCGGCGCACCCAGGCGGTGGCCAAGGCCAAATCCCTGGGGTTGCTGGCGTGATACTGGCCCTGTAGGTCATTGCTCGTTAAAGTGATGGCCTGACGCCATATTTTCTGGCCGACAATGCTCTACCCTCATCTTTCCCGACCAGCTGCCGATACAGCTATCGGTGGCATCGCCTCGCGCGATTTTTCAATCATTCCAAGGCAGGTCGTGTTGATGCTGCAGTACGGGCAAAAGAGCTTTCTGATCGTCGACGACTTTACCGACTTTCGTACGTCGACCCGTTCCATGTTGCGCGAGTTGGGCGTGCGCGACGTGGACACCGCTGACAGCGGCGAGCAGGCGCTGCGCATGTGCGCGCAGAAGCGCTATGACTTCATCCTGCAGGACTTCCATCTGGGTGATGGCAAGAAGAACGGGCAGCAGGTGCTTGAAGACCTGATCATCGACAAGCACATCAGCCATGAGTGCGTGTTCATCATGGTCACTGCCGAGAGCAGTCAGGCGATTGTTCTCAGCGCCATCGAGCACGAGCCCGATGCCTACCTGACCAAACCGTTCAACCGGGTTGGCCTGGCCCAGCGCGTCGAGAAACTGTTCCAGCGCAAGACGTTGCTGAAGCCGATCCTGCAGGCGCTGGACCGCAACCGTCCGGCCGAAGTACTGGCGGCCTGCGCCGAGCTGTGCAAGAAGGATCCGCGCCTGGCACCCTTGTGCTTGCGCTACCGGGCCGATGCCCTGCGCAACCTCAACCGTTTCGAGGAACTGGAAAAATTCCTCAAGGCCATCCTGGCCAGCCGTCCGCAGCCGTGGGTATATGCTGCATTGGGCGCACTGATGCACAAGCGTGGTCAGAATGCTCAGGCCCAGGGTGTATACGAGCAGGCGCTCAAGGCGTTCCCGATCATGCCAGGCCTTTACGATGGCATGGCCGAGGTGCTGGTGGCTCAGGGGGATACCCGGCGCGCGCAGAACTTGCTTGAAGAAGCCGTGCGCCTGTCGCCTTTGTCGGTGCGTCGGCAGTCGACGCTGGGCAAGCTGGCGCTGGAGAACGAAGACTTCGAGAGCGCATCGAAGGCGTTCCGTCATGCGGTGAACCAGGGGCAGAGTTCGCGCTACAAGGATGCCGAAAACAACCTTGGCCTGGTGCAGGCGTTGATGAGCAAGAATGCAGGCTTCGGCCTGGACGCCCGTACCCGGGTCGAGATCAACACCACGCTCAGCGAAGTGGCCAAGGAAAACCCCGAGGACCAAGGCTTGCAGGTGCGTGCGCGGATGATGAAGGCTGCCAGCCTGCAGCAGGCCGGCGACCCGGAAACGGCCGGCAAGTTGACAGAACAGGCGATTCAGCGCCTGGACAAGATGAACCAGTTCTTCTCGGTCGATTCGGCCCTGACTGTCGCTGCGCAATTGCAGGCGATGGGGCAGGAAGCCGCCGCCATCGGCGTGCTGAAGAACTGTGTGGAAAGTTATGGCGATGACCCCAAGGTCATGGAGAAAGTGGGCAAGCTGACGGATGACCCCAGCGTGCTCAACGCCATTACCGAAGCGGTCACCCTCAACCGGCAGGGTGTGCGCAGTTACCAGGGAGGGCAGCTTGGCGAGGCGTTGCAACTGTTCCGAAAGGCATTGGGTTTACAGCCGAAGAACATCAGCATCGCCCTCAACACCGCCCAGGCGCTGCTGCGCATCGGCGGTGACAACCCTCAGCCTGCGATCATGCAGGAGTGCCGCGACGCTTTGACCAGCGTGGCCGGGATCCCTGCCAGCGACAATCGCTATGACCGTTACCGCAAACTGCACATCCGAGTGTTCGGCGCATGAATCAAGACAATCAGGGGCTGGATTTTTCCACGGTGATCGCCTCCACCGTGCACGACCTCAAAAGTTCGTTGTCGGCGCTGATCCAGTCCCACAGCCAGTGGGTGGAACGCTTGCCCGAGGAACTGCGCGGCGGTGCTGAACAGGGGATCATGGAGCATGAATTTCGTCACCTCAACGGCATGCTGGTGCAGTTGCTGGGCTTGTACAAACTGGGTGTGAACCAGTTGCCGGTATGCCCGGACTACCATGAGCTGGATGATTTCATCGAAGCCCAGCTGGCGGCGCACGAGGAAGTACTCAAGCACAACGACATTCTCGCCACCTGGCGTATCGACACCGACAACCCGCTGGGTTTCTTCGACCGCGAACTGGTGGCCTCGGTGATCTCCAACGTCATCACCAACGCCACCCGCTTTGCCGGGCACGCCTTGCTGATCACCATCGAAGAGGCCGATAACCAGTTGGCCATTTGCGTCAATGATGACGGCCCGGGTTATCCAAAGCACATGCTTGAGCGCCAGGAGGAGTACATCCAGGGCATCGACTCGACCAGCGGCAGTACCGGCCTTGGGCTGTATTTTGCGGCGCGGATCGCCGCGTTGCATGAAAGCGGCGGGGTGCGCGGGCGGATCGAGATCTCCAACGGCGGGGCGCTTGGGGGTGGGTTGTTCAGGTTGTTTTTGCCTTGAGGTATTGGGTGCCTGGGCGATCGAGCGCCGCCCGCGCGGCGCATCGCGAGCAAGCTCGCTCCTACATTTGTTTCGGGCCAGTATTGCCTGCACCCTCGCGCGCGACCGCCTTGTTTGTTCCACGCAATATCGAGGTGGGCACCAAGGTGGCGCGCACCTCCGCCTCAGGAATAACTGGCCCGAAACAAATGTAGGAGCGAGCTTGCTCGCGATGCGCCACGCGGGCGGCGCTCGATCTCACAGGCGCCACTTCGCTCAAGACATGAACCTCGTGCACCCACCCCATTTTCCTGTCAGGCTCCCAGCAGAACCCAGCTTCACCTGCGAGAACACCATGACCCAAGCCCCGCCTGCTCTCATCCGCGAAACCTTCCCTGTCGGCCCCTTGCAGTGCAACTGCACGCTGATCGGCGACCCCCTGACCAAGAAAGCCATTGTCGTGGACCCGGGTGGTGATGTGGACAAGATTCTTGCCCGCCTGCAGGTCCACGGCCTGACGCTGGTGAGCATCATCCACACCCATGCGCACTTCGACCACTTCCTCGCCTCAGGCAAGCTCAAGGAGCTGACGGGTGCCACGCTGCACCTGCACAAGGACGACCAGATGCTGTGGGACAACCTTGAGATGCAGTGCCAGATGTTCGGCGTACCCTACACGCCGGTACCGGCACCGGACCGCTGGCTGGGCGATGACGAAGAACTGGCCTGCGGCTGCGGTGTGGCGTTGCATACGCCAGGCCATACCCCGGGCTCGATGAGCTTCTGGTTCGCCGACGCCAAGTTGTTGATTGCCGGTGACACCCTGTTCCGCCGGGGTATTGGCCGCACCGATTTATGGGGTGGCGACCAGCGGGCAATCGTGCGTTCCATCAAGGAGCGGCTGTACCGGCTGGACGAAGAGGCCGTCGTGGTGACCGGCCACGGGCCCGACACCCGTTTGGGCGACGAGATGCGTGAAAACCCATTCGTGCGGGCCTGATGGCACATGAAGGCACTTTCATGGAATTTTTCGTTGCCGATGCGTTCCAAGGCTGGCATAGAACCCCTTGGGATCTGCCGCATTTATGAATTTCAGTAGGAGCTTGTCCATGTTCACCATGCGTCGTCTGATTATCGTCGCAACCGCCGCTGCACTGATGACCGGCTGCGCCGGTCAGAACCCTTACGACAACCAGGGTCAGGCGCAGGGCTCCACAGGGATGAGCAAGACCGCCAAGTACGGCGGTTTGGGCGCGCTGGCCGGTGCCATCGCGGGTGCCGCCATCGACCACAACAACCGTGGCAAGGGGGCCCTGATCGGTGCCGCAGCAGTGGGTGCTGCCGCTGCAGGTTACGGCTATTACGCCGACAAGCAGGAAGCCGAGCTGCGCGCACAGATGGCCAACACGGGTGTGGAAGTGCAGCGTCAGGGTGACCAGATCAAGCTGATCATGCCGGGCAACATCACCTTCGCCACCGACTCGGCCAACATCGCCCCAAGCTTCTACTCGCCACTGAACAACCTGGCTGGCTCGTTCAAGCAGTTCAACCAGAACACCATCGAAGTGGTCGGCTTCACCGACAGCACGGGCAGCCGCCAGCACAACATGGACCTGTCCCAGCGCCGTGCGCAGGCGGTCAGCACCTACCTGACTTCGCAGGGTGTGGATGCCTCGCGTATCTCTGTACGTGGCATGGGCCCGGACCAGCCGATCGCCAGCAACGCTGACGCCAATGGTCGTGCGCAGAACCGCCGTGTGGAAGTGAACCTGAAGCCGATTCCGGGTCAGCAGTATGAGCAGCAAGGTCAGGTTCAGCAGTATCCCTGATTGACCTTCCGGGCCGCTTTGCGGCTCTGTGGGGGCGGGCAGACCCGCTCCCACAAGGCTTGCAAAGAAGCCTCTGCTTTTAGCGCGCCACGCTGGCCTGAATCGCCGTCAGGGCAATGGTATGCACGATATCGTCAACCTGCGCCCCTCGCGGCAAGTCATTCACCGGCTTGCGCAAACCCTGCAGCATCGGCCCCAGGCTGACCCCGTCGGCACTGCGCTGTACCGCCTTGTGCGTGGTATTGCCGGTATTCAGGTCGGGGAACACGAACACCGTGGCGCGCCCGGCCACCGGGCTAGCCGGCGCCAGCTCTCGGGCGATGGCCGGGTTGGCCGCTGCGTCATACTGCAACGGCCCGTCGATCAGTAGCTCCTGCGCCGCGTCCTGTGCCAGGCGTGTCGCTTCGCGCACTTTCTCGACTTCTTCATCGCTGGCCGAATCGCTTGAATAACTGATCATCGCCACCCGTGGCGCGATGCCGAAGGCCTGCGCCGAGGCGGCACTCTGTTGGGCAATCTCCGCCAGTTCGGCAGCGCTTGGGTGCGGGTTCATCACGCAGTCGCCGTACACCAGCACCTGCTCGGGGAACAGCATGAAGAACACCGATGAGACCAGGCTCGAGCCGGGTGCGGTCTTGATCAGCTGCAGGGCCGGGCGGATGGTGTTGGCCGTGGAGTGCACCAGGCCCGAGACCAGGCCGTCCACTTCGTCCAGGGCCAGCATCATGGTGCCGATCACCACGGGGTCTTCCAGTTGTTGCTCGGCCATCGGTGCGTTGAGGTTCTTGCTTTTGCGCAACTCGACCATGGGTTCCACGTAGCGTCCGCGAATCAGTTCGGGGTCGAGAATCTCCAGCCCCGGCGGCAACGTGATGCCCTGGGCGCGGGCCACGGCGTCGACGTCTTCGGGTTTGGCCAGCAGCACGCAGCGAGCGATGCCGCGGGCCTGGCAGATGGCTGCAGCCTGCACCAGCAGTGGCTCGGCGCCTTCTGGCAGGACGATGCGCTTGTTGGCCTGCTGCGCACGCTGAATCAGCTGGTAGCGGAACACTGCCGGCGACAGGCGCAGTTCGCGCGGCGTGCCGCAGCGCTGGTGCAGCCAGGCCGCGTCGAGGTGGCTGGCGACGAAGTCGGTGATGAACTCGGCACGCTCGCGGTCGTCCACCGGGATTTCGCGGTTCAGCGAGTTGAGCTGGTTGGCGGTGTCGTACGAGCCGGTGCTGACCGAAAGGATCGGCAGGCCGGCCTGCAGGGCACCGCGGCACAGGCCGAGGATACGCACGTCAGGCTTGCTGTCGCTGGTCAGCAGCAAGCCGGCCAGGGGTACGCCATTGATCGCTGCCAGGCTGACAGCGAGGATGATGTCGTCGCGGTCGCCCGGGGTTACCACCAGGGTGCCCGAGGTCAGTAGCGGGACCGTGTTGGCCACCGTGCGTGCACAGATGATGATCTTGCTCATGCGCCGCTGCTCGTAATCGCCGGCATTGAGCACCTGGGCGCCGAGCAGCTCGGCCACATCGCGTGTCCGCGGCGCGTTCAGCTCGGGCTGGTAGGGGATGCAGCCAAGCAGGCGGAAGTCATTGCCACGCAGCAATGGCGAGTGCTCGCGCAGGCGGGTGGCGAAGTCCGCCATGCTCTCGTCGGTACGCACCTTGTTGAGGATCACCCCCAGTACTTTCGGGTCGCGTGGGCCGCCAAACAGTTGGGCCTGCAGTTCGACCCGGCCAGACAGCTCGCTGAGCACTTCGTTTTCCGGGGCCGATACCAGGATTACCTCGGCATCCAGGCTCTTGGCCAGGTGCAGGTTGACCCGCGCTGCGTAGCTGGCGTGGCGCGTAGGCACCATTCCCTCGACCACAACCACGTCATTGCCGACGCAGGCTTGCTGGTAGAGGCGGATGATTTCTTCAAGCAGCTCGTCCAGTTGGCCATCGCCGAGCATGCGCTCGACGTGGGCCAGGCTCAGTGGGACCGGTGGCTTGATGCCGTGAGTGCGGGCGACCAGTTCGGTGGAGCGCTCGGGGCCGGTGTCACCCGGGTGGGGCTGGGCGATAGGCTTGAAGAAGCCGACCTTCAGGCCGGCACGCTCCAAGGTGCGCACCAGGCCCAGGCTGATCGAAGTCAGGCCGACACCAAAGTCGGTCGGCGCAATGAAAAATGTCTGCATGCGTGCTTCTCGAAATAAGCGGTGCAAGAAATTAGCGGTCAAGGGTAGCGCTATCGGCCCCTTGTGCGCACCAGCCGCAAGCGAAAGGCTGGCCGATGTGTTGCGCACGTTGTGCCGGGTCGAGCACCCAGGGGCGTGCCTGCCACGGCGGCTGGTGGCGCAGGTGCTGGGTATGGCCGCACGAAAGTTCCGCCACCCAGTGGCCTTCTTCGTCCTGATGAAAGCCGTTGATCCGACTGATGGGCCGTTGCTCGTCTGCACCACGTTCGCAATCGGACGATGGCAAGGTTACACTTGTCCGCTCTACATTCTTTTGCAAAAGGTCTTGCCCCATGCTGATCGCCGCCAACAAGGCTGTCTCCATCGACTATACCCTGACCAACGACGCCGGGGAGACCATCGACAGCTCCGCCGGTGGCGCGCCGCTGGTTTACCTGCACGGTGCCGGCAATATCATCCCGGGCCTGGAAAAAGCCCTGGAAGGCAAGCAGGCTGGTGACGAGCTGAACGTTTCCATTGAACCTGAAGAGGCCTACGGCGAGTACCTGGCCGAACTGGTCAGCACCCTGAACCGTAGCCTGTTCGAAGGTGTCGACGAGCTGGAAGTGGGCATGCAGTTCCACGCTTCGGCGCCGGACGGCCAGATGCAGATCGTCACCATCCGCGACATCGACGGCGACGACGTCACCGTTGATGGCAACCACCCACTGGCCGGTCAGCGCCTGACCTTCCAGGTCAAGGTTGTGAACGTGCGTGACGCCAGCGACGAAGAAATCGCTCACCGTCACATCCACGGTGAAGGTGGCCATCACCACTGATTTTCTGCGCTAAGCTCAGAAAGTCGCCAGGCGCTCGGGCAAGCCGATTTGCCTTCCTACGGGAGGTGAACGGTTTGGACGAGCGCCTTTTTAGTGGGCGGAATTCGCCTGCACGGCAACCGGGAACCTGAGAGGGGATTTCATCATGAGTGCATTTCACGACCTGAAACTGGAAGCGCTGAACGGCGGAGAGCTGCCCCTCGCCCCCTTCAAGGGCCAAGTGGTGCTGGTGGTCAACGTTGCCTCCAAATGTGGCCTGACGCCGCAATACAAGGCCCTGGAAAACCTCTACCAGATCTACAAGGACAAGGGCTTCAATGTGCTTGGCCTGCCGTGCAACCAGTTTGCCGGGCAGGAACCGGGTAGCGAAAAGGAAATCCAGGACTTCTGCAGCCTCAACTACGGGGTCAGCTTCCCGCTGGGGGCAAGCTGGAGGTCAACGGGCCGCAGCGCCATTCGTTGTACCGCCTGCTGGCAGGGGAGGGGGCCGAGTTCCCCGGTGACATTACCTGGAATTTCGAGAAGTTTCTGGTGGGCAAGGATGGCCGGGTGCTGGCGCGTTTCTCGCCGCGCACGGCACCGGATGACCCGGCGGTGGTGCAGGCCATCGAGAAAGCCCTGGCCTGAAGAGTGCCTGACGTGATGTTTTGGCACCTGTGAGATCGAGTGCCGCGCGGGCGGCGCTGGATCTCACAGGCGCTGCAAACATTGCGCAGAACGCCCAGCCGTAGCACCAGGTTGCCGGCATGCGCTGTTCAGATACCCCTCGAACTGTTCGACAATCGCCGGCCAGCCCTGGCGGCTGGCATGCTGTCGCGCATTCAGGCGCACCCTGCGCAAGGTCTCCACTTCTTCCAGCAACCAGCACGCTGCATCGACAAACGCTGCCTGGTCCCCCGGCATCGCCAGCGCGCCGCTGTGGCCATGGCGAATATGCTGCGCTGCGGCCGCCTCGTCATAAGCAACTACCGCCAACCCTGAGGCCATGGCTTCGAGCACCACATTGCCGAAGGTCTCGGTCAGGCTCGGGAACAGGAACAGGTCGCCGCTGGCATAGTGCTCGGCCAGTCGTTCACCGCGCTGGGCGCCGCAAAACACGGCGTCCGGTATCTCTTGTTCAAGCCTGGCGCGCTGAGGCCCGTCGCCGACCATGATCAGGCGCAGGCGCTTTTGTGGATACGTCTTGCGTAATGCCTCGAAGCAAGGCCGTAGCAAGCCAAGGTTCTTTTCCGCCGCCAGCCGCCCGACATGCAGTACGGCGATGTCCTCCGGGCCTAGCCCCCAGCTTTCGCGCAGGGCCTGGCTGCGCCGGGCCGGATTGAACAGGCAGGCATCGACCCCTCGGGCCAGCAACTCCAGGCGTTCGAAACCACGACGCTCCAGCTCCAGGCGCTGGCTGGCACTCGGCACCAAGGTGATTGCCGTGCGCCGATGGAACCAGCGCAAGTAGTGGGTGAGCAGGCGCGCCAGCAGGCCAAGGCCGTACTGGCCGGAATACTGCGGGAAGTTGGTGTGGAAGCCACTGACCACCGCCACCCCCAGGCGTCGGGCGGCGCGTAGTGCGCTGAGCCCCAGCGGCCCCTCGGTGGCGATGTACAGTACATCCGGGCGCTGCCGGCGCCAGTGGCGCAACAGCTTGTGCATCGACACCTCGCCCCACTGCAAACCCGGGTAGCCAGGCAGCGCCCAGCCGCGGCACAGCATCAGGTGCGGGTCGTTGTGCGCGTGCCCTTCGCCGGCCTGGCGCGGGCGCACCACCTCGACCTCATGGCCGCGTTGGCGCAACCCATCACTGAGGCGGCCAAGGGTGTTGGCCACGCCATTGATCTCGGGTGGGAAGGTTTCGCTGACCAGGGTAATGCGTAGGGCGGGTGTATTCATGACAAAAAGTTTCCGCCTGCCGGGTTGCGCTAATGTGACCGCCTTGTGACGTAAAGATGACGCCTGACTGCCGGCATTTTTGCCTTTATGAATATTTCCTCGCACAGCACTCAAGAAGGTGTCGCCGGCAGCCGATGAAGATGCATTCGACTACGTGATGCGCTCCAGGAGAGCGGTGATGTTCAACAACAAGCTCAAGCAAGAAATCCGGCAACTGCGCGAAGACCTGATGTCCATCGAACAGGTCAAGAGTAGTCTCGACAGCGAGATGCTGGTGCTGCAGCTCGACCCTCAGGGACGGATCGAGATGGTCAACGGCAATTTCGAGAGCGAGATGCTCTACCGTGCCGAACAATTGCTTGGACGCAATATCGAGGACATCGTCCCCGCCCACGTAAAGTCGCTGGACTTCTACCAGCGCATGAAAAGTGCGATCAGCCGTGGTGAACACCTGAACGGTGCGTTCCGTCTTCTGCGGGGCAATGGTCAGGAAGCCTGGCTGCGCTCGATCCTGCAGCCGGTGAAGAACAGCGAGGGGCGCATCAAGTACTTCACCCTGCATTCCAGCGACCTCACGCGAACCATCGAGACCTCACGCGAGCACGAAAGCCTGATCAAGGCCCTGATGCGCTCTACTGCGGTGATCGAGTTCGACCTCGACGGCATCATTCTCACTGCCAACGATCGTTTCCTGGCCACCGTCGGCTATCGCCTGGAACAGATTCGCGGTAAGCACCACCGCATGTTCTGCGAACCGCAGGAGGTCAACTCGGCTGGCTACCAAGCGTTCTGGGACAGGCTGCGCCGTGGCGAATATGTTGCCGAGCGCTTCAAGCGCATCGATGCCCATGGCCGGGTGATCTGGCTGGAGGCCTCGTACAACCCGATCTTCGATGCCCACGATGTGCTGTACAAGGTGGTCAAGTTCGCCACCGTGATCACCGACCAGGTCAACCAGGAGCTGGCAGTGGCCGAGGCGGCAGATGTCGCCTACAACACCTCGCTGGGTACCGATGTCAGTGCTCGCAAGGCCACCGAAGTGGTCACCCAGACTGTCACCGTGATGCGTGGACTGGAGGCTTCGATGCAAGAGGCCGCCGACGGCATCCAGGCGCTGGATACCCAGTCGCGGGTGATCGGTTCGATCATCAAGACCATCAGCGACATTGCCGGGCAGACCAACCTGCTGGCCCTTAACGCGGCCATCGAAGCTGCCCGCGCGGGCGAGCAAGGGCGGGGCTTTGCCGTCGTTGCCGACGAAGTGCGCCAACTGGCCTCCCGCACCAGCACCGCCACCGAAGAAATCGCCCGGGTGGTACAGCAGAACGAACAACTGGCGCAGGCGGCGGTGGCGATCATCGACACCAGCAAGCGCCAGGCCGAACAGGGGCTGGCGCTGGCGGATGAGACGGGCAGCGTGATTGTCGAGATCCAGGACGGGGCGAAGCGGGTAGTGGACGTAGTGGGGCAGTTTTCCAGCCGGCTGAGTCTTTGATATGGCTTGGGGTTTGTAATGGCCATGGGATCGAGCTTCGCCTGCGCGGCGCTCGATCTCAAGAACGATAAAAATTTCCAGCCTTACCCACAGCAACAACTGAACAGCTGAACTTCGCCGAGCATGCCGGAAACGAAGTCGCATATTCCTACAACTGACTCAGAAACCTCCGATCCGAATCCATGATGGGATTTCCCCCTGCACACGTTGTCAGGGAGACACCTCATGTACCTGGATTACCTCGTGCCCTCCTGGCACGAGATCGAGTCACGTGTCATCGCCATGGTGGGCTACCCAAGCGGTGGCCAGTTCCGCACCAGCCTCAATGAAGAGGTCGCCTCACTGGGCCTCAACCTGCGCCGGATCGAAGCTGTCCGCACAGCCTTCTACCACGCCGAATGGCAGGCGGCGCACCTGCTACGCCAGCGCTTCGCCGACCTCGACATCAACAGCATCGTCGACGAACTGCTGAGGGTCGTGCAGCAGATGGCGATGATCGTCGTCGGCAGCACCGTTACCGGTGGCCTGCTTGGCGCAGGGGTCGGCGCATTCGCCGGCGGCGCCGGAACCATTCCGTTCGCCGGCGCAGGCGCGGCCATGGGCCTTAAGGTCAGTGGTTGGATCCTTGGCGCGCTGGGGCTGGCTTCCATTGCCGAGTTCTTCATCGAGGGCTTGCCGCGTATCGGCGAGTACTACGTTGATGGCATCCGCTTCGCCTGGGAAGGCACCTGCGGCAATGAAGGCACCGGCCCGTTCTGCCGGGACGACCCCTATGCGATATCCCGGGCCACGCATCAGATTGCCCAAGGCCATGTGGAAGTCGTGGTGCTGTTGTTGGGGGCAATTGTGTCGTACCTCACCCGCGGGCGCGGCGATGCCCGGGTGCTGGCCCAGGAAATGGCGGCCAGCCGCAAAGGCGCGCGGCTGGGGCAATGGATGCTCCAGCATGAAGAGGGGTTGAAGAAACGGCCGGATCTGCAGGTGCCGGAGCGGCGCAAGGGGGGCGATGGATGATCCGCAGCCCGTTAGCCCGAATCAGCCCAGGAAAGCACCAACAAAGACCCATCCGGGCGCGATGGCATTGCATAACGTTGAATGTTTCAAAGCTGATAAAGTACCGGAATACAAAATAGGCGAATTCAAACGACAGTTGAATGGCCAGGAAGACGGGCTCAACTGGATGACCGTTGAAGAATTTTTGGAAAAAGTTGAAAACCCAAATCAGCGCAATAAAGGGCTCGCCCAGAGAGCGAGAAAAAAGGAGCAAGAATTTATCAAGGAAAAAATTGAAAAAGAGCTCAGGAAAACCATGGGCCCATTTGAAGCGCAACGGATTGCAATAGAAAAAGCCAGAAACCGGATGTCAATTACAGCAGCACTGCACAATCCGGATCTCGTCGCCGGAGGTAGAGACGTCATATCGGACTTTGGGGACCGTCAGGTAAACTCAGTGATAGGCGCCCAATGGAAAACCAGGATACCCAACTTAAAGAAAGCGGCCGAAACGGTACCCCTGGAGTCCAGAGGCTCAATCCGCATGAATGTCAAATTACATAAGTGCTAAGGTGAGAAGGTTGAAATGGATAAAGTATTTGCCAATTTGATTGAGAGTTCCGGTCCGCCGATTGACCGCCGGGAAGTACCTGGCTCCACAATCGAAAGATACAGAGACAAGCTTCCTCCCAAGCTTTTGGAATATTGGTCCGAGCATGGCTGGGGGGGCTACGGTGAGGGCATATTCTGGCTAGTCGATCCGCAAGAATATGACGCCGTAGTTTCCTGCTGGATTGCAGGCACGGCACTTGCTTCGCACGACAACTATCATTTGATTGCGAGAAGTGCCTTCGGAGACTTGTATCTTTGGGGAGAGAAAACTGGCTTTTCATTGGAGATAACAAGCGTTGGGTCTCAGTACATATTTTATCGAACTGAATTCACAAAGGAACAACTAAATGCTGAGCTTCAAGGCTTTATTTTGTCAAGAGAAGTGGAGTCAATGGATTTCAATGGTCTCTTCAATCCCGCCAAGGAAAAACTGGGTAGGCTTAAACATGACGAGATGTACGGCTTTTTCCCCGCGCTCATGCTGGGCGGGGCAGACTCCCTGCAACATCTTAGAAAAGTCAGTGCTGTTGAACACTTGATCTTTCTGGCGCAATTGACAGATCTTCAACCTTACTCCTTTTCCGAGCAGCCAGATTAATGCCGCAGTCAACCAGCACCGCCACCGAGGAAATCGCCCGGGTGATGGATGTGGTGGAACAGTTTTCCAGTCGGTTGAGTCTTTGATAATTTGTAATGGCCATGGGATCGTGTTTCGCCTGCGCGGCGCTCGATCTAAAGAACGATAAAAATCTCCAGCCTTACCCACGGTAACAACTGAACAGCTGAACTTCTAAGTTGCAGGAGAGAATTCTGAGAGATCTTATGAGAACTATGAATGCCATTGAAGCTAGAAAGCTCTCGGTGAAGCAGGCAAAGGAAAACCCTGTCATCTCTCGCAGCTTTGCATAATCCATGAATGCTAGTCGCTTGAGGGTTTCGCCGTGGATGAGGTTTTTTCCCTGTTTGTAGAACAAGTTGGTGAGCCGTTTTTTCGACAGGAGGTTCCTCCCTCAAGTCTGGATCGATACAGAGGCATCTTGCCGAACAAATTGTTAGAGTATTGGAGTGAGCACGGTTGGTGCGGGTATGGTGACGGGATATTTTGGACTGTCAATCCCCAGGAATATGAAGGGGTAACTGCCTCGCTTATCGAAGGCACAATATTGGAGAAGCGAGATAGATACCACCTTATCGCTCGCGGCGCATTTGGTGACCTGTATCTCTTTGGAGAGCAAACGGGTTTCTCAGTAAAGATTTTGGCTCATATTTCACGATACAGGGGCAGTGAATATGAGTTGACGGCGGCGGATATGGACAGGGAAGTGCAAGGTTTCTTCCTTAGCAAAGAGAAGGCGTCTGTTGACTTTGATGGCATGTTCGAGCCAGCAAAGAAAAAACTGGGTATGCTAATGCATGATGAAATGTATGGGTTCGTTCCAGCCTTGGCGTTCGGCGGGTCAAGCGACCTTGCTAACCTCGAGAAGGTTAAGGCAGTGGAGCATCTAATACTGCTTTCTCAGATTGCCACCCTCGAACCCTACAGTTTCTCCGACTTCTAAAAAAACAATCTGCAAAAAAGGGGCTGCCCTGCAGCCCCACGCTCCTTCAGCTCCGCTCCCGCACCCAGAACAGCGTAGCCCCGGCCACCGCCGCCGGCATCATCAGCACGTTCACCCCCGGAATCATCAGCGCCAGGTAGGTGATGCCGCCAAAGCCCAGGCTCTGCCAGCGCTTCTGCCGCAGCCAGGCGAGCATGTCCTACCAGCTCATATTGTTGTTGTCCGCCGGGTAGTCGATGTACAGCAAAAGCTGGATACATCGCCTGCAAACCACGTAAGTCAAGGCCCTTTCCCAAGGGTTTGATCGGGAAATGTATCAGGTGGGTGGATGTCCTGTGAAGGCCGAGCGGGGCTTTGCTCGATCTACCTCTTTTCGGTGGAGGGAGTGATTCGTGCCCAAAACTCACGCTCAAGTCCTAATGGGCATGCTACGGGCAGTCAGGTACCGACGCCGGCTTGTAGGCAAGTGCTGACACAGAAGGACATCGGTTGGCCTCCGACTGTACGTATCAGCCTCCTGCGTACATGGCTTCAACCCACTATCGTCAAGTCGCCAGCCGCCATACTATTCACGCCAGCCAGTATTACAACCGCAACTGAGTTGTTGTTGGCGACACCGTCAGCATCGTAGTAGAGCGTGTGATCATCCTGATTGAATACCAATTGGGCACCTGCGGCCCCATGCTCTGGGCCGGTGACATTCGCCAGTGTGTCACCGACGGTTTGGCCGTGCAGGTCGAAGATGCCGTCAGTGAGGGCCAGGGTGTCGCTGCCTTGGGTGAAGTCGGTGATCTGGTCGGGTCTTGAACCTGGGAATTGCGCGAATTGGAAGGTGTCGTTGCCCGCACCTCCGGTGAATGAGTCGGTGGCCTCGGTGCTCTGCAAAACGTTGTCATTATCGTCGCCGATAATTTGATGGATATAATGCTCAGTAGTTGTGGCAAGCAAGGTGTTCGACCCTTCCTCAATGGTCAGCCCGGTGCCGGCAGTGAATGACAGGTCGTCAACGGCGAATGAAACGCCGCCGTCATGTATCAGCACTTTTGTAATCGGCAAACCTGCAGAAGTAACTGAAAGCAGGGTGTGTGGTGGGGCATTGGCAGGCAGTAGCGACTGCCCAACGAGATTGTTGGTCGCATCATAGGCAAAGATTCCGACGTCAACCGGGCCTGTTACATAAGCTGATACTGTCCTAACATCAGCTAGCATCACATTTATAGTCATTAGCCCACTCGCGGAGTAAGCCACTTGCGTGCCTGAGTGTGCTGTAAAACCTTGAATTAAAGCATTTGTTGCAGTCGTTCCCTCAAATAGTAGGCCCTGAGCCTGGTACTGATTAGTTACTGGTACTTCATCGCCGATAGAGTCGAAATTTGCAGTGGTTGTCGATCCAAAACCGCTTATTTCTCGAGTCAGTGCGTTACCGGCAATATCCTCGATGGCAAGTGTCACTGCAACATGGCCGACCTGGAATGCGGATAAATCAACCACCCCGTTTACACCCGCGGCCTGGTGACCTGCCCCATCGCGGAATATCACCGCAGCGGTGGCATCTTCATCCACGCCCGACAACACGTAAGCAACCGCCGCCTGTTCAGCCCCACTGATTTGACGGTCAGGGAAGGTTACCTCGGCGAACTGCCCTTGATCAGCGCTTGTATCCAGAGTGTAAGCATGCCCAACTCCGGCGAGAATATTGCCGGCCATGTCGATAGTCCGCACGTCGAGTCTGTTCTCTCCATCGACAAGGTTGATAAGCGCCGCCCACGCATGGGCTGCCGGGAACACTGCTGCGTCGACCCAAGTATTACCGCCATCCGCAGTCACCTGGATTCTTTCACCATCGCGCAGGACATCCGTATATGTGCCGTTGACTGCCTGGTTTCGAATGTTGGTAATGAAGTCCCCTGATTGCCCGGAGTCGTCACTCAGCAATGTAACGGTGGCAACTACCGTAGGGCTGACTGTGTCCAGCTGTAGCTGGGTGCCGACACCGGTTGCGGAATTGCCGAACGAGTCGGTGGCGTTGATGGCTACCGATATAGGGCCATCATTCAACCCGGTCAGATTGGCAATGCCGTTGCTGCCTATTATGGAGTGAGTGCCGTCGCTGAAGGTGACCGTTGCCGCTGCATCGCCATCCAGTCCGGTAATTGTGTACGGAACTGAACCCTTCTCCTGTGCATTTACAACAGTGTCGCTAACGATGATCAGCAATGGCTCGCCACGATCGGCGGAACTGTCCAAGACCAGTAAACTAGGTGACCGAACCTCATAAGAGAGCGTGTCAATGGTGAAAATGTCTCCATTGCCATCGATTACAATCTTGCTGATTGGCGTAGCCGTGGAGGTGAGCGAGACCAAACCGTTAATGGAATTGGGAGCCATCGCCATTGATGTCAGAAGAACGTTGCTTGCGCTATATGCGTATACAGATGCCCCGCTGTAAGTTGTGAGGTACATGTTGATTTTTGATATCAGGCCTAGCGCACTGGCGAATGATATTTCAGCTATTCCAACATCATTAAAGAAGAGTTGCGAGCCTGATTGGGAGGGGAAATTTGAGTCGTTGCTAATGATCAGGCCATTACTGAAGGTAATGCCATTGTATTGGCTGGACAGAACTGTGCCTGGAGCAAGGTTGTCGAAGTTTTCCGTTGTTGTGGTGCTGCCGCCAATAGTACGTTGAGTTACATTTCCGGCCGCGTCTGTGGCTGTCAAACGCACCTCCACCGGCCCATCATCTAACCCTGATAAATCGGCAACGCCACTATCCCCGGTAACCTGATGCCCGCTAGTATCCAGGAAAACCACAGATGCTGTGGCATCGCTGTCTAAACCCTGGATGATGTATCCAACAGCGTTTTTCTCTGCTCCATTGATCTGAGTGTCTGGGAATAGCAACTGCAAATTATTGTCAGCATCGGCCGTGAAGTCATACTGATAGCTATGTCCTATACCTGGCTGCACTTCACCTGTCTGATTGATTGTCCTAACAATCAATTCGTTATGGCTCACGGACAGAAATACCCCTTCAGCACTCCAGGTGTGCCCCACTGCATCGACTACTGCAGTAACCCAGGTCTCGCCCCCGTTGGCTGTCACCTCGATCCGCTCGGCGTCGTTCAGACTTCCGGTAAACGTACCGGATATGGTTTGAGCTTCGACGTTGGTGATGAAATCGCCGATCACCCCGCTGTCGTTAGCAAGCGCCAGTACCGTTGCCACTGGCGTTGGGTCATCCGGCACTTCCAGCAGATTCAGGCTGGCGGTGGTATTGACAGTTGCCCCAGCCTGATCGGCGATCACTACGGCAAAATTCACGACGCCAAAGCGGTCCTTTACCGGCGTAAAGGTCCAGCTACCATCGGCATTGGCGCTCAGCGTGCCGTCGGCCTCTGCAACGCTCACGCTTTGCACGTTCAGGCTGTCACCGCTGTCTACGTCACTGGCTGTGGCCAGTAATTGCGCAGTGGTCAGATTGTAGGGTTGATCCTCTGTTCCATCGGGTAGAACGACTGGGCTGGCAACCGTGGGCGCATCGTTCACCGCAGTCACATCAATACGCAAGGTGTAGGCATTGGCCGAGAACGCCAGGCCATCACTCACCCTGAAACCAATACTCGCGTATCCGTTGCCGTTGTCATTGGCCGCCGGCACGAACCTCAAATTACCCGCATCCAGGTTGGGTTTGCTGATGACCTGGTCTTGCACCACTGCGCTCCAAGTGCTGCCGCTTCTGAACTGGAGGCTACCCGCACCTGGCAGGCTGGTGAGTCTGACACTGGCCAGCGGCGCCGCCTCGGGGTCGGTGTAACTACCAAAGTCGCCAGCCCCCAATACCAACGCCGTATCTTCCACAGTGGTCTGAGTGTCATCGGTTGAGGAGGGTGCTGCATTCGGTAGCGGCACGACCGCAGCTTTTAGCGTTGCGCTGTTCCAAGTCACGCCATTGTCAAAGCGAACTCGGTCTATCTCAAAGTCGCTGCCCAGATAGAACCCTTTGATGGTCAGCGTTGCGCCTGTGGCAAGCACTTGCATTTGCAGATCATTCGACAGGCGAACGAAACGTACCTGGTTGCTGTTGAGGCCGGCCAGTTGCAGGGTATCGACGTCATTTGTGGCTCCAGCACTATTGTCGATCTGATCGTTGCCGTAACTCTGGCCATAGACATAGGTATCGTTGCCCCGACGACCGGCGAGTACGTCGTTGCCAGTGCCTCCATCGAGGCGATTATTGCCGCTGTTGCCTGTCAGCAGATTGTCCTGGCTGTTCCCGGTTCCGTTGAGATTCGCGCTACCGGTAAGTTCCAGATTCTCAAGATTGGCCCCAAGGGTGTAATTGAGCGAACTATGCACCGTGTCGCTGCCTGCGGAATTCGCCTCAGTGACTGTGTCGCCAGCCTGATCAACGATATAGAGGTCATCCCCTGTGCCGCCTGCAAGCGTGTCGTTGCCTGCACCGCCGTCGAGCGTATCGTTTCCTTGATCGCCATTGAGGCGGTCATTGCCCGCACCGCCGAGCAGCACATCATTGCCATCGCCACCCAGCAGTACATCATTGCCTGCAGCGCCATCGAGGCGGTTGTCGCCGCTGTTACCGGTCAGGGTGTTATCCAGCCCGTTGCCCGAGCCATTGAGGTTGGCGCTACCGGTCAGTGTCAGGCGTTCAACGTTGTTGCCCAGAGTGTAGTTAATGCTCGAGCGCACCAGGTCATCGCCGCCACCGGCTGCCTCCACCACGAGATCGCCAGTGGCATCGACCAAGTAGGTATCATTACCTTGCCCGCCAACCATCAAATCGTTGCCGCTGCCACCGTCCAGTGTGTCGTTGCCATAATTGCCATAGAGCTCGTCATTGCCACCCAGCCCAAGCAGCGTATCGTCGGTGGGGTTGCCGTTGATGATGTCCGCACCTTCCGTAGGCGTGACAGGCAGGTAATAGAGATTTGCCAATGCTTCGGCGACACCCCAGCGCGTACCGTCGGCAAAGACGATGCCCTCGAGGGCATGGTCCGCATCCAGGAAGCACTGGCTGAGAGTGAGGGTTTCGCCGGTCGCCAATACGCTGAGCACGAGGTCAGACGCAACACGGGTGAGGCGTATCTGGTTGGCATTGAGGTTGGTGAGTTGAATCAGATCAACGTCATTGGCGGCACCGCCCGAATTGTCTATGACATCGTTGCCATAGCCGCGACCGTAGCGGTATACATCGTTGCCACGGCCGCCGAAAAGTCGGTCACTGCCAGTACCGCCATCGAGGATGTCGTTTCCTGCATTCCCCTGCAGCGTATCGTTACCTCCCAATCCATTGATCGTGTCTGCCGAGGTGGTGCCTATCAGGGTATTGGCGGTATCGTTACCATTGATAATGGCCATGACTAACACCTATGGATTAGTAGGTTTGTTAGCTGACTTTAGTTGCGTGGTCACTCCAGGCGGCAATCCGAGGACAAGCGGCTGTACCTTCTATCCAATCAGACTGCGTCTCTATCTCAACCCCCTTGTCGGTGGACGAACTCTCCTTCTCTGCTATCAGCTAGGTATCTGGACGGGTGGTGTACTACTTATTAGCCTGAGGCCATTGATCTATTAGGCCTGCATGGTTTATCAGGCATGCTTGCTTGCGATCTGGTCAGGCGAGGTGGGGCCAGCTTGGAGGGGCGTCGAGTGCTGGAGTGCGGCTGGCGGGGCTGCCTCTATTATATAAGTCCTTGATTATACAGGAGTTTTTCGCTTTAAAATCTCGAAGTGTGACAGCGTTTAAGTACACCCAAGTGTGCACCATGCTGGGCAGCTTACTTCGTTAGCTCTTCTGCCGCCATCCCAGCCATGATGTCTTGGCATGCCGATCTGCCAGTTTTTGGGCGGCATCTAGTGCGAACTGAAGCACGGTTGCCGCTTCGGTGAAGGTATCTGGGTCGTTCGTCCCTTGGTAGATATGCCCGCCTTCTGTCACATCTTGTACGACGCTATCGACGTACTGGTAGAAGCTGACTACCAACTGAGCATCCTCTGGTCGTAAGTAGCCCAGCTTTCCGACATTGGCAACATAGACCCGGCAATAGTGCTCAGGAATTCGCACTTGTAAACTGGCTATCGGGCGCTCCCCCTCGGGTAAGGCCCTCAGGGCTTCCGCTATCTCCGTCAAGCCAAGCAGATAGGTCCGTTCCTCGGCAATATTCTTAAGTGCCAGTACTTCGGCCACGATGGCCACGCGTACACTTGTCCGCTCCTGCCACCGCTGCCATAGCCAACCTCCCGCTGCAACGGCTACGGTGATCACCAAACCAGCCGTACTAATAATCTCACCTGCGTCCATTAGTTATCCCAAAGCTCTAATTTTAAAGAAAACTCACTTAGGTTAATTATCTTTACTTATCTTTAGCGACACAGTGTGTGCGACATCATTCTGACTGGTCTGTTCTTGATTTTTGTTTTATACAGGCCTCAATGAATTGGTTGCCAAGTTGTGTGGTCGTCACATAGCGGCGAATAATTTCAGCTCTCTTGCCAGGTTCGGTGTTGATGTTGCCTTTAATTTTCAATATTATAGGATCGCTCTCTAGTTCGTCGTAAAAGCCTTCCGCTGTAATAGAGTAGCCATCTGGTATGTGCATGAGTCCTAGTCTGCAGAAGTTGTCTAGGTACGCTGGAGTTGACTTGGGGCTAGGTAGTCCGCATTTCTTCCATAGATGAGAGTAGTTTATGACTCGGTCGTTTCCATCGTTGGTTTCAATGATTTCTGCTTTCAGGTTAATAATTGGATGGGCTCTTTGAGAGATGAATAGGTTTAGGATCTTTGCTTCGGTTGGAGTGAGCTGTTTTATGATTTCGACAAAGGCTGGATGAGCTTCTTCGGCAGTCGATCTATCCATCGCGGATGCTAGAAGATTTGCATACATATCACTAAGTGATTCTTCGTGCCCGGTATATCGTAGGGCCTCCATTGCTGGTCCGGCAACATTTGGCTTGGGCGTAACGATGTCTTCTGGTGGTATTGTCGAGAGGCGTTCTGTTACTTTTCCAGATATAAAAGCTGCAAATTGATCGTAGCCCCAAACCAAGGCGGCAACTGGGGCTAGTGCGACGTTTACAGTTTTAGCAACGGTGCCTAAGGCTTTTCCTATCTCTTTTGCAGCTGGCTGTGCAATATCCTGATAGATGGGTACAGTCTGGACCAATGTGGTAACGGCTTCGACCACATCCCTTGTCTTGTTTTCACCGGCTGAGTCGTTTTCGTGCTCACTCATTTCAGTACCATCTTCGCGTTTTCTAAGATCGTGCCATAGTTTTGTGGAGTAGTTCAATTTCTTAGAAGCATCAATCAGGCTGAGAGCGTCTTGGGAAAACTCATGGCGGCTTCCCATGTTAGAACCATAGCATTCGCGATCAGGGAAGTGTTAGGCGCTTGGTAGCTTCACCCCGTTGAGGAATGATAGTTCCAGCTGGGTGTTGCCAGAATCATAGCAGGGCAGGCCTTAGGGCTCGTAGCCTTGGTACTTCTTGATCATCGCTGGGCTTTCCGGGATCAAGGCTTCATTAGACTCTATACGCATATCCAGCCAGAACAGCGCTATTGCGTTCACCAAGTCGCAGAGCAGGTCTACAGTAATCTGCATGCTGTCTAGGTGCAGTGAAGTTAGTAGAGAACCCCCAGTCTGCACAGCTTCAAGCATTGCCTGTAGCCATAATTCGGGGTATCGCGCCTGTAGCTTGTCCGCTGAATCCCCCGCACGCATGCCGACATGCGTTCCCCAACAGGTGGAGCTTGTCGAGGCGCCTATACGACTCAAACCCTTCAATCGGTAAGCCGCGTATTTTGCTAAACAGTTCGTTGAGCGTGGGCGCCTTGGGCGAGAAGCCCCAGCTGGCTTTTTTGATTACCTCACCCGCCCTTGGGCAATTGCAAAGGTAGTCGCGTAGCTGCTGCTCCCAAAGCGACTGGATACCTAAGCACAGCGCCATACTGGTCTTTGTGATCAGTTGGCGGTGGTCATGGAGATGGAAAGCGGCAAGCACTTGATCTTCCTGTGCCGCAATTTCGGCCAGCTGTATCCGCGGTTGTCGTCCAATCGGCGTTTCGCTTTGCCCGAGCCTAGGCGCTTGTGGATGCGTGACGCAGTTACGGGATTGGTTTCAACCAACCCGGAATCGACGGTGAACGCCATCACCGAAGACAGTCGTTCCAGCAGCAAGCGAGTGGATGAAGTGGCCAGCGGCTTGACCTTGTCATCAGTAGGGTGGATCAAGTTCGCAGCGAACGCATGGATATCTGCGAGCTGAGTTGAGGCGATTGGCTTGTCGCCCATGTCCGTGATGAACCGATTAACGGCACGGCTGTAGTCCACCGCATGGCGCCGCGAGACGTAATCAGACCTACCAGACATGGAGATGGACTGGACGTAGCGGGTGAGGTCTTCTGAAAGCCGTATAGAGCCTTCTTTTAGTGCGGGGATTAAAGGCGTAGGAAGGTTTTGCCTTACCGTTTCTGCCTTATGGGGCTCAACGTACAGGCCCTGGCGGGCATCATTGAACAACCTTTCCGACTCTGCATAAGCATGGGCAAATGCAGCCTTTGCTTGCTGGTGGTCTCGGGTATTTAACGAGCGACGTATCTCAGTCTTACCGATGATTTGCCTGAGGTCATCAGGCACCCTGCGACGTAGGTAATAAATGCCCGAGTCGGGGTGCCTGAAGGGTTGAGCTATCAGTGCCATGTGTACCAGCCTTGTGAATCAGTGGGCTGGGAAAGGGCATCGCTTACGTGGTTATCAGGCGGTCTGATTGGCTGCTTTCGTGACCTGGATGTCGCCCTTTTCCCGCACCCAGAAAAGCGTAGCCCCGGCCACCGCCGCCGGCATCATCAGCACGTTCACCCCCGGAATCATCAGCGCCAGGTAGGTGATGCCGCCAAAGCCCAGGCTTTGCCAGCGCTTCTGGCGCAGCCAGGCGAGCATGTCCTGCCAGCTCATCTTGTTGTTGTCTGCCGGGTAGTCGATGTACTGGATGGCCATCATCCACACGCCAAAGATCAGCCACAGCGGCGCAGCCACCACGTTGACCACCGGGATCAGCGACAGGACGAACAGGCCGATGGCGCGTGGCAGGAAGTAGCCCAGCTTGCGCATTTCGCGGCTGAAGGTGCGCGGTACCATGGCTGCCAGCTCGCCCCAGCTGAAGGCTGGGAAGGTGTCTTCGCCACGCACTACCACCTCGACCTTTTCCGCCAGGAAGCCATTGAACGGCGCGGCAATGATATTGGCCACCAGGGTGAAGGTGAAGAACACCATCAGCACCAGCAAGGCAACGAACAGCGGCCAGAGGATGTAGCTGAGGAAGCTCAGCCAGTCAGGCAGCGTGGGCATCAGGGCATCGAGCCACAGGCCGAACTGGTGGCCGGCGAAGTAGATCAGGCCACCGAACAGCAACAGGTTGACCGCCAGTGGCAGCAGCACGAACAACCGCAGGTTGGGGCTCAGCACCAGTTTCAGGCCTTCGCGCAAGTATTGGGGGCCAGAGAGGACAGGGGCTTGCATCTAGATACTCCGCAGAGAAGGAAAACGCGCTGACCTTACCGAGTTTGCCGCGCCGACGAAAGGCACGCAGTGGGCGGGAAACGGGATGTAACAAAAGCGCCCGGCGCGTGTTTATCGATGAAATCGCAGCATAGGCGATGCCTATGAGGTGGATTGTCTAAGGATATTTCCTTAATCTTTGCGACCTCGCTACAGTGCGCTCAACTTTTCGCTTTGCGGGCCTGCGCGTTTTAGCCTTCCCCAAGTGCTGCGTGGGTCCTTTTTAATTTCTTGGCTGGCGCAGCCGGTACACCGATGCCGGCCCTGCGGCCCGCTCGACAGGAGTTCGACATGTCTGAAGTACGTCATTCGCGCGTCATCATTCTCGGTTCCGGCCCAGCCGGTTACAGCGCTGCGGTGTATGCCGCCCGTGCCAACCTCAAGCCGCTGCTGATCACCGGTATGCAGGCGGGTGGCCAGCTGACCACCACCACCGAAGTCGACAACTGGCCGGGCGACCCCCACGGCCTGACCGGCCCGGCTCTGATGCAGCGTATGCAAGAGCACGCCGAGCGTTTTGAAACCGAAATCGTCTTCGACCACATCAACGCTGTCGACCTGGCCAACAAGCCGTTCACCCTGCAGGGTGACAGCGGCAAGTACACCTGTGATGCGCTGATCATCGCCACTGGCGCCAGCGCTCGCTACCTGGGCCTGCCGTCGGAAGAAACCTTCATGGGCAAGGGTGTTTCGGCCTGTGCCACCTGTGACGGTTTCTTCTACCGCAACAAGCCGGTCGCCGTGGTCGGTGGTGGTAACACTGCCGTGGAAGAGGCACTGTACCTGGCCAACATCGCCAGCAAAGTGACCCTGGTACACCGTCGTGAAACCTTCCGCGCCGAGAAGATCCTGGTCGACAAGCTGAACGCCCGTGTGGCCGAAGGCAAGATCGAGCTCAAGCTCAACGCCACCCTGGACGAAGTGCTGGGTGACAACATGGGCGTAACCGGTGCGCGCCTGAAGAACAACGACGGCAGCAGCGACGAAATCAAGGTCGACGGTGTGTTCATCGCCATTGGCCACACCCCGAACACTTCGCTGTTCGAAGGTCAGCTGACCCTGAAAGACGGCTACCTGGTAGTCAATGGCGGCCGCGAAGGCAACGCCACCGCTACCAACGTCGAGGGTGTGTTTGCCGCTGGCGACGTGGCTGACCACGTTTACCGCCAGGCCATCACTTCGGCCGGTGCGGGTTGCATGGCAGCGCTGGATGTCGAGCGCTACCTGGACGGTTTGGCCAACGCCTCGTTCTGATCTGAGAAAAAGGGGTGCAAAGCGACCCCAATAAAAAACCGGCCAAGCGCCGGTTTTTTATTGCCTGCAATCAGCTCACAGGCTCAGTCGCATCGACAGGTCCACCGCTTTCACATCCTTGGTCATGGCACCAATCGAGATGTAGTCCACCCCTGTTTCGGCGATCACCCGCAGGGTCGTTTCGTTGACCCCGCCGCTGGCTTCAAGTTTGGCTTTGCCCGCGGTAATGCGCACGGCTTCGCGCATTTCGTCCAGGTTCAGCTCGTCGAGCATGATGATGTCCGCGCCAGCGGCCAGCGCCTGGCGCAGTTCGTCCAGGCTTTCGACCTCGATTTCCACCGGCTTGCCCGGCGCAATGCGGTGCGCTGCGGCCACAGCCTCGGCTACGCCGCCGCTGGCGGCGATGTGGTTTTCCTTGATCAGGAAGGCGTCGTACAGGCCTATGCGGTGGTTGTCGCACCCACCGCAGGTCACTGCGTATTTTTGCGCCAGGCGCAGGCCCGGCAGGGTTTTGCGGGTGTCCAGCAGGCGCACCTGGGTGCCGGCTACCAGGTCGGCGAGAAAGCGCGCACGGGTGGCGACCCCTGACAGCAGCTGCAGGAAGTTCAGTGCGCTGCGCTCACCACTGAGCAGCGAACGGGCCGGGCCTTCCAGGTGGAACAACGGCTGATTGGCAGTGGCCTGCTCACCGTCGGCCACCTGCCAGTGCACTGCAACGCGCGGGTCGAGCTGGCGGAATACGGCATCGACCCAGGCGGTACCGGCGACCACGCAGTTTTCACGGGTGATGATGGTCGCCTTGGCCAGGCGCTCGGCCGGGATCAGTTGCGCGGTGATATCGCCACTGCCGATGTCCTCCAACAGCGCGCGGCGCACGTTGGCTTCAATTTCAGCGGTCAGGTCGGCAAGGCGTAGGTTCGGCATGGTCGGCTCCACAAGCTAGGTGCCCGCGATTATAGGGCAGGGGGCCGATGTGTACAGCAGCCTTGGCGCTGACCTTTGGTCGGGCGTCGTGAGTAATCGGAGCAGATCAGGGTCATTAGCCAGCCAGCGAAACGGCGCTGGTAGCTATGCGATTTTTTACCGATAATGGCGACTAGTATTTGGCGTCATAGCTTTGACGATTTTTCAGCCCTTTCGGGCAAGACACCCTGCAAGGAGTCCAGGATGCAAAAAGAAGGCAAGGTGGTGCCCTTGGCGGCAACCATCGACCGAGGGGGGCGTACGCCTCATCCTTGCCTTCCGGTCTTGTTGCTGCAGGTGCGCGACAAGGCCGCGTTGCAGTTGCGTCAGGGCCTGCAGGACTTGTTCGACAATGCCGATGACACGCTCTTCGAAATGGCCGACAAGGCCTTCGACCGCGGTGACCAGAACCTGTACTTCGAAGCCATGCGTGACCTGCGCCTGAAGCGCAAGAGCATCGAGCGTGGTTTTTTGGATACGTTCCATGATGCTTTCCTCCGAGCCGGCCAAGTCGACTTGCTGGCAAACCTGGCCCAGCCGGGCAAGCCGCGCAGCAAGGCTCAAATGGAACGGGCCGCCGCCATCGAGGGCATGGTGGCGCGGGTGCTGTCACGCGATGGCGTTGCCCTGCAGCAACTGGGTCTGCGCCTGCAGGCATTGCTCGACCGCCCCCTGTACGAGCAGCACAACCCATTGGGGCCAGCCGCGCTGTGTCGTTACTTCCTCGACGCCGGGCGTAATCTGGGCGTTGGCCTGCGGGTCAAGCTGGTGCTGCTGAAGCTGTTCGAGCGTTATGTACTGCGCGATGTCGATGTGATCTATGGCGAAGCCAACCAGTTGCTGGCCGCTGCCGGCGTACTGCCCGAGCTGCAACCGGCGCCGCGCCGGCGTGCCGAAGACCGGCGCATGCGTGCGCGGCCCAGGCCGGCGAACCTTGGCCAGGAGGAGGGGGCGGACGCCGCAGGGCAGGCGTTGTTTGCCTCGTTGCAGGCACTGCTGGCGCCGGTGCGCGGGCAGTTCGCTCCGCGCTTGCAAGCGGTGGCTGCCGCCCAGCCGATCAGTACCGCCGACCTGCTCCGGCTACTGTCGCATTTGCAGCGCTATGTGCCCGCCACGTACGAGGCCGATGACTTCGAGCTTGGCCAGCAGCTTGAGCAACTGCTGTTGCGGGTCAGCGTGCGCAGCGGTACGCGTCGGCGCCTTCACGTGGCTGACGAAGACATGATCAACCTGGTTGGCCTGCTGTTCGCGTTCATCCACAACGATGACAACCTGCCGACCAGCCTGCGGGCGCTGATTGCGCGCCTTCATATTCCCCTGCTCAAGGTGGCATTACTGGACAAGGGGCTGTTCAGCCGGAGTAGCCACCCGGCGCGCCGTTTGCTCAACGAAATCGCCGGCGCCGCGATTGGCTGGGAGTGCGGCAGCGAGTGCCAGCGTGACAGCTTGCACATGCGGGTAGAGCGTATCGTCCAGCGCTTGCTCAATGATTTTGCCGACGATGCCAGCCTGTTCGCCGAGTTGCTCGACGACTTCCTGGCATTCAATCAGGACGAACGGCGACGTAACGAGTTGCTGGAGCAACGCACTCGCGACGCCGAAGAAGGCCGTGCCCGGGCAATGCAGGCCAGGCAGCAGGTGCAGCACGTGCTCAACCAGCGCCTGCGCGGCCGGGTATTGCCGCAGGTGGTGGTGCAAATGCTGGTGCAGGCCTGGAGCCAGGTACTGCTGTTGGCTTGGCTGAAACAGGGCGAGGCCTCACAGGCCTGGCGCGACGCAGTGCAGACGATGGACATGCTGCTGGCCAGCATCACGCCGCCACATGAGCCGCAAGCCTTGCTGCAGCAGGTGCCAGGCCTGCTCAAGGCGCTGCGCGATGGCCTGGCCAGCGTAGCCCTGGACGCGGTGGCGACCCGCGAGTTCTTCCTGCAACTGGAACAGTTGCACCTGCGCGCCTGCGCAGGTAAAGAGGCGCTGCCGAGCGGGGAGGGCCAATCCCTGGGCGATGTGCGGGTGGCCCAAGAGATTGTGCTGACGATTGCCGAAGAACCCGCCTGCGTGCCCCTGCACGCTGCCGAGGGGCAGGCTGCAGCGCTGCGCCAGGCGCAACGCCTGCGCATCGGCACCTGGGTCGAGGTGCTCGACGAGGATGAGCCACTGCGCTGCAAGCTGGTCGCGCGCATCGACAGCAGTGACAGGCTGGTGTTCGCCAACCGCACCGGCATGAAAGTGCGCGAGTGGAGCAGTGCCAGCCTGGCCCAGGCACTGCAACGGCACGAAGTGCGCGTGCTGGATGATCGCCTGTTGTTCGAACGGGCGCTGGAGGCGGTACTTGAAAGCTTGCGGCAAGGGCTGGCGCAATAGGTCGACGCATTACAATCATTCACATGCACACGGCGTTGGCCGCAGGGCATACTGTGGGCATGTTCACGGCGTTTTTCAGGATCTGCCCATGCAATTGGACCGTGCCACTGGCTGGTTCCACGGAATCGGAATCACCCACTGCCCCTCGCCGAACTTCAATGCGCGCCCCGAAGGCGAATCGATTTCCCTGCTGGTGATCCACAACATCAGCCTGCCCCCGGCCTGTTTCGGCACGGGCAAGGTGCAGCAATTCTTCCAGAACCGCCTGGCCCCTGATGAACACCCGTATTTTGCCAGCATCAACCACCTGACCGTGTCGGCGCACCTGTTCGTCGAGCGTGACGGCGCGGTGACGCAGTTCGTGTCGCTGCATGACCGTGCCTGGCATGCGGGTGTGTCGAGCTTTGACGGGCGCGAAGGCTGTAACGACTTTTCCATCGGCATCGAACTGGAAGGCACCGACGACCTGCCCTATACCGATGCCCAGTATGCGGTGCTGGAACAACTCACCCGGCACATCCGCAGTGCCTGGCCAGCCATCGACCTGAACCGCATTCAGGGCCACAGCGACATTGCCCCGCAGCGCAAGACCGACCCCGGCCCGGCCTTCGACTGGTCGCGCTACCGCCAGGCGCTGCAGCACAACGAGGACAAGGCATGAGTTTTCTGGTGTTGTTGCTGGCGCTGTGGGTCGAGAAGTTTTCGGCCCTGCGCCATCAGGTGCAGCGTGACGGGTTCTTTATTGGCGAACTGGTGCGTCTGGAACGCAACGGCAAGGTGCACCCATGGTGGACGTTGGCCATCCTGGTGTTGGCGCCGGTAGCGCTGCTGGTGTTGCTGCTGCATGTGCTGGAGCCGGTGGCCTATGGTCTGCTGGCGTTGCCGGTGCACCTGCTGGTGCTGATCTACAGCCTGGGCCGCGGCGATGCCAAGGCATCGCTTGGGGCGTTTCGTGATGCCTGGCGGCGGGGGGACGATCAGGCGGCGCTGCACGCGGCCGAGCGCGACCTGGGCCTGGTGGCCGATGAACCGCACAGCTTGCTGGTGCGGGTGCAGGGTAACTTGCTGTGGCAGGTGTACCAGGGCTTTTTTGCGGTGATCTTCTGGTATTTCGTACTGGGCCCTGGCGCTGCGCTGGCTTATCGATTGTTGGCGCTGTGTAGTGAGCACAGCAAGCAGCCGGCTTTGAAGGCGCGTGCCGAGCAGTTGCGGCACATCATGGACTGGTTGCCGGTGCGGGCGCTGGCGTTGAGCTTTGCCCTGGTGGGCAACTTCCTCGCGGTGACACGGGTGATGCTGCACGAGGTGCTCAACTGGCACATCAGCGCCGGGCACCTGGTGGCTCGGGTGGGGCGGATTGCCGATGACATTCCCGAGGAAGAGGACAGCCAGCGTGGGTTGGGGCGGCTGGACAGCCTGTGGGAATTGCTGTTGCGCTGTGCAGTGCTGTGGTATGCCGGGTTTGCGCTGTGGACCGTGCTGGTCTGATTCCGCGCCACTCGCATCCCGCGGTAATCCCGTTCACCCGAGTTTCACCAGCCAAACAACGTGCAAGCATTGCGGGTGCTGGCCTGTGCCAGCACCTCGACATCCAGCTCCATCACGTGCGCCAGCGCCGTGGCAATTTCCGGCAGATGCTCCGGGCTGTTGCGTACCCCCGGGTACATCGCCGGTGCCATGTCCGGTGCATCAGTCTCCAGCACCACACTGTCCAGTGGCAGCCGCGCCAGAGTCTTGCGCAGCCGCAGCGCCTGCGGCCAGGTACCCGCACCGCCCAACCCAAGCAGGAAGCCCAGCTTGATGTACTCGCGGGCCTCTTCGTAGCTGCCGGCAAACGCATGAATCACCCCCGCCCGCGCTGGCTTGTAGCGCTTGAGTGTGGCAATCACCTGGGCATGGCTGCGGCGCACGTGCAGCAGGGCCGGTAGTTCGAAGTCGCAAGCCATCTGCAGTTGCGCTTCGAACAGCGCCTGCTGGCGGGTCTTGTCAAGGTCTGCGAGGTAATAGTCCAGGCCAAACTCACCTACGGCACATAGCCGCGGGTTGTCGCGCAGGCGCTCCAGCCACTCGCGCAACTGCACCAGGTGCTCAGGGCGATGCTGGTCGAGGTAGACCGGGTGCAGGCCAAGCGCGGCGAACAGGCGCGGCTCGGCGCAGGCCAGCTCCCACACGCGCTGGAAATTCGCCTGGTACACCCCCAGCACCACCATCCGCTCCAGCCCACGGGCCGCCGCGTTGGCCAGCAGGCGCGGACGGTCGGCGTCGAAGTCGGGGAAGTCCAGGTGGGTGTGGGTGTCGATCAGGCGCATGTTCAGGCCGCTGAGATGCGTTGCTTGAAGGTGCGGCCAACGGCGTGCACGCCGGGTTCATAGCGTTTTTCCTCGATTGCGGCCAGTGCCAGTTCAAGCGCAGTGGCGGCAATCTGGCCATGCTGCTGGGCCATGGCATTGACCGGCAGCGGCAGGAAGTCGAGCAACTGGTTGTCGCCAAAGGTGCCCAGCTGCAGTTGGCGCGAGTCGACCGGGCGCGCCTGGAGGGTGTCGAACACGCCCTGCAACAGCACGTACGAAGTGGTCACCAGAGCATCCGGCAGGCCCCCCAGGTCGTCGATCAGTTGCTGCATCAGGCGTTGGCCGCACTCACGGCTGAACGCTTCGCCCTGATAGCGGCGCACTTCGCCGGTATAGCCTTGCAGGGCTTCGTCGAATCCGCCGGCACGCGCCTGGCTAACCGACAGCTCGGGGCGCGCGCCTATCAGGGCGATGCTGCGTGGGGCCGAGCTGAGCAGGCTGGCGGCCAGCTGGCGGCTGGCATCGCGGTCGTCGCTGATCACCGAGCAGAAGTGTGCGGGGTCCAGGCGGCGGTCGATGGCAATCACCGGCAGGCCTTTGTCCTGCAGCTCGCGGTAGCTGTCATCTTCTGGCGGCAGGCAGCTGGCAACGAACAGCGCGTCGCATCGGCGCGCACGGAACAGTTGCTGCAGTTGGCGCTCGCTGTCTGGCTGGTCATCGCTGCTGGCAATCAGCAGCTGGTAGCCGCGGGCGCGTGCGCCTTGCTCCAGTTGCTTGGCAATGCGGGCGTAGCTGGGGTTCTCCAGATCCGGGAGAATGAAACCCAGGGTGCGGGTATGCCGGCTGCGCAGCCCAGCAGCCTGCGGGTTGGGGGTGAAGCCGTGGGCTTCGACCACCGCGCGTACCCGCTCGACAGTACTGTTACTGATGCGCTGCTGTTCAGCCTTGCCATTGATGACGTAGCTGGCAGTGGTCACGGACACACCGGCCAGACGGGCGATATCGCTGAGTTTCACCGAATTTTCCTTGTTATTTCCGGGGCTGCCTGTAAGGCCAGACCGGGTAGTTTGACCCGGTACAGGCATCACGCGCAGACGACCATTGTCGCAATTGTCCGACAGGATGGGGCTTTTTACTGGGCAGATTATCGAGTAACGTGGCCGTCTGGTCAGATTAAACGTTTCAGCTGCCGAATTTTCTGCCTCGGCTGCCACCCGCGCAAGGCTGCTGAACTGGCCCTTTATGTGAATTTCACAACAATACTCCAGTACCCGCACGGGAACTGCAAAAGGAGAAGGTCATGCTCGAGCTCGCCAATGAGCAGATAGCCATGGGCCAGAAGGCCGCCGACAAGGACGAGGCGTTGCGCCTTCTGGCCGATCGGCTGGTTGCGGACGGTCTGGTCGCCGAGGGTTACCTGCAAGGGCTGCAGGCCCGGGAGGCACAAGGCTCCACGTTCCTTGGCCAGGGCATCGCCATTCCCCATGGTACGCCGCAAACACGTGACCTGGTGTATGCCACCGGCGTACGCCTGCTGCAGTTCCCCGAGGGGGTAGACTGGGGTGACGGGCAAATGGTCTACCTGGCCATTGGTATTGCCGCCCGCTCCGACGAACACCTGCGCCTGCTGCAGCTGTTGACCCGGGCGCTGGGCGAGACCGACCTGGCCGAAGCCTTGCGCCGTGCCAGCTCTGCCGAAGCGCTGCTCAAGCTGCTGCAGGGCGCGCCCCAAGCGCTGGCGCTGGATGCGCAGCTGGTCGGCCTGAACGTGCCGGCAGAAGACTTCGACGAACTGGCCTGGCGCGGTGCCCGCCTGCTGCAACGTGCCGACTGTGTCGACAGTGGCTTTGCCGCCGTGCTGCAGCAGGCCGAGCCGCTGCCGCTGGGTGAGGGCCTGTGGTGGCTGCACAGCGAGCGCCAGGTTCGTCAGCCAGGCCTCGCCTTCATCACCCCGCAGCAGCCGCTGCGTTACCGCGACCAGCCGCTCAACGGTCTGTTCTGCCTGGCCAGCCTTGGCGCCGCTCACGAGGCCCTGCTCGAGCGGCTGTGCGAAGTGCTGATCGAAGGCCGTGGGCAGATGCTCTACCAAGCCACCAGCAGCCGTGCGGTGCTGGAAGTGCTGGGCGGCGAAGTGCCGGCGGACTGGCCTAGCGCACGTATCGTGCTGGCCAATCCACATGGCTTGCATGCGCGACCGGCCAAGGTGCTTGCACAACTGGCCAAGGGCTTTGAAGGGGAAATCCGTGTGCGCCTGGTCGATAGCGCGCAGCCAGCCGTATCGGTGAAGAGCCTGAGCAAGCTGCTCAGCCTCGGCGCCCGCCGTGGTCAGGCACTGGAACTGGTCGCCGAACCGAGCATCGCTGCCGATGCCTTGCCGGTGCTGCTGGCTGCTATCGAACAAGGCTTGGGTGAAGAGGTGGAACCGCTACCGCAGAGCGTCGCGCCCATTGCCGATGACGTCCCCGAAGTACTGCAAGCGCCAGCGGCCGGCAGCCGTATCCAGGGTGTGGGCGCCGCCCCCGGCATCGCCAGCGGCCCGGCGCATGTCTGTGTCGAGCGTGAGTTCGACTATCCCTTGCGGGGTGAATCTTGCGCCCTGGAGCGGCAGAAACTGCGCGAAGCCTTGGCTACCGTCAATGGCGAACTGCAGGCTTTGGTCCTGCGCAGCGACAAGGCCATTGGCGAAATTTTCGTCACCCACCAGGAAATGCTTGCCGACCCGGCCCTGACCGACGATGCCGAACAGCGCCTGGCCCAGGGCGAAAGCGCTGCGGCCGCCTGGATGGCCGTGATCGAAGCTGCGGCCCGTCAGCAAGAGGCGTTGCACGATGCGCTGCTCGCCGAGCGCGCCGCCGACCTGCGCGATATTGGCCGCCGCGTGCTGGCGCAGTTGTGTGGTGTGCAGGCGCAGGTTGAACCCGAGCAACCCTATGTGCTGGTGATGACCGAAGTCGGTCCATCCGATGTCGCCCGCCTGGACCCCAACCGGGTTGCCGGCATTGTCACCGCCCAGGGCGGCGCCACGGCCCACAGTGCCATCGTCGCCCGGGCGTTGGGCATACCAGCAGTGGTCGGCGCGGGTGCATCGATACTGCTGTTGGAGAGTGGTACGCCGCTGCTGCTCGATGGCCAGCGTGGTGTGGTCAGCGTCGCACCGCCAGCGGATGAGCTGCAGCGGGCGCTGGCCGAGCGTGACCTGCGCGAGCAACGCCTGCAGGCCGCCTGGGCCAACCGCTTCGAGCCGGCCATCACCCGTGATGGGCATGCCGTCGAGGTGTTTGCCAACATCGGCGATAGCAACGGCATCGCCAAGGTGGTGGAGCAGGGCGCCGAAGGTGTCGGCCTGCTGCGTACCGAACTGATTTTCATGGCCCACCCTCAAGCGCCGGATGTGGCTACCCAGGAAGCCGAGTACCGCCGCGTGCTCGATGGCCTCGATGGGCGCCCGCTGGTGGTGCGCACCCTGGATGTTGGCGGCGACAAACCGTTGCCTTACTGGCCGATCGCTGCCGAGGAAAATCCCTTCCTCGGCGTGCGCGGCGTGCGTTTGACCCTGCAGCGCCCGCAAGTGATGGAAGACCAGTTGCGCGCGTTGCTGCGGGCCGCCGACCAGCGCCCGTTGCGTATCATGTTCCCGATGGTTGGCCAGGTGCACGAGTGGCGTGAGGCTCGGGCCATGGTGGAGCGCCTGCGTGCAGAAATCCCGGTAGCCGACCTGCAACTGGGCATTATGGTCGAGGTGCCTTCAGCGGCCCTGCTGGCAGCGCAATTGGCGCGCGAAGTGGACTTCTTCAGCATCGGCACCAACGACCTGACTCAATACACCTTGGCCATCGACCGTGGCCACCCCAGCCTTTCGGCACAGGCCGATGGCCTGCACCCGGCGGTATTGAGCCTGATCGACATGACCGTGCGCGCCGCCCATGCCCACGGCAAGTGGGTGGGCGTGTGTGGCGAGCTGGCAGCCGACCCGCAGGCGGTGGCCGTGTTGCTGGGGCTGGACGTGGACGAACTCAGCGTCTCCGCGCGCAGCATCGCCGAAGTCAAGGCACTGGTTCGCCAGGCCGATCATCAGACAGCCCGCGCCCTGGCGCGCGAGGCCCTGCAACAGGACAGCGCCGCAGCAGTTCGCGCGCTGGTGGAGCGTTACTGAATGGCCAAGATCCTCACTCTTACCCTCAACCCTGCGCTGGATATCACCATCGGCCTGGACACTCTGCGCCCAGGGCAGGTCAACCGTAGCCAGGAGCAGCACAGTCACGCCGCAGGCAAGGGGCTGAACGTTGCCCAGGTACTGGCCGACCTGGGGCACAGCGTAACCGTGGGCGGTTTCCTGGGGGGCGACAATCTGCAGCCCTTCGAGGCGCTGATCGACGGCCGCGGTTTTATCGACTGCTTTGTCCGTGTGCCGGGCGAAACCCGCAGCAATATCAAGCTGGTCGAGGCCGATGGCCGCGTGACCGACATCAACGGGCAGGGCCCGGAGGTCGACGAGGCGGCACGCAGTGCCTTGCTGCACAGGCTGGAACAGATTGCCCCCGGTCACGATGCCGTGGTGGTGGCCGGTAGCCTGCCGCGCGGAATCAGTGCCGACTGGTTCCGCCAGTTGCTCGAACGGTTGAAGGCCCAAGGCCTCAAGGTAGTCCTGGACAGCAGTGGTGAAGCCCTGCGTGTTGGCTTGCAAAGCGCGCCCTGGTTGGTCAAGCCCAATACCGAAGAACTGGGCGAAGTGCTGGGCCTGGCTGTGGATAACCTGACGCAACAGCGCGCTGCCGCCAAGCGCCTGCTGGACAGTGGCGTTGAACACGTGGTGGTGTCTGCGGGCGAGCAGGGCGTCAGTTGGTTCAGCCGCGATCTGGCCCTGCAGGCCCGCCCACCCAAGGTGCGGGTTGCCAGCACGGTGGGGGCGGGGGATTCGCTGGTGGCCGGCATGGTCCACGGCCTGCTGCTGGCCGAGGCGCCTGCGCAGACGTTGACCCGGGCCACTGCCATCGCCGCCCAGGCCGTTACCCAGGTTGGCTTCGGCATCCATGACCGCGAGCACCTTGCGCAGTTGGAAGCGGCCGTGCAACTGACAGAACAACAAGAGGGTTGCCGATGAACATTGCCATAGTCACCGCCTGCCCCAATGGCCAGGTATCGAGTGTACTGAGTGCACGCTTGCTGTCCGCCGCCGCCCAGCGTCGCGGCTGGAGCACCAGCGTCGAAGTGCAGAATACTGAACACCCCGAGCGGCAACTGAGCGCCGCACAGATCGCCGAGGCTGACTGGGTGCTTGTGGTCAGCACCGGGCCGGTGGACCTGGCCCGCTTCGTCGGCAAGCGCCTGTACCAAAGCACGCCGTCCCAGGCGCTGGCTGATCGCGAAGGCTTTCTCGACGAAGCGGCGGCCAACGCCGAGCTGCTGACCGCAGTGACAGATGGCCCGGCCGCCGCTGGCAGTGCTGGTACCCGCATCGTTGCCGTGACTGCTTGTCCGACCGGCGTAGCCCATACCTTCATGGCCGCAGAAGCCTTGCAGCAAGCCGCACAGCAACTGGGCTACCAGTTGACCGTCGAGACCCAGGGCTCGGTCGGTGCGCGCAATCCCTTGTCCGCTGAGGCCATCGCTGCGGCGGACGTGGTGCTGCTGGCCGCCGACATTGAAGTACCCACTGCACGTTTCGCCGGCAAACGTATTTACCGTTGTGGTACCGGCATTGCCCTCAAGCAGGCCAGCGCTACCCTGGACAAAGCCCTGGCGCAAGCCACGGTGGAAAACGCTGCCGACGCCCCAGCGGCGACCACGCCGACCAAGGGCGAGAAAACCGGTGTGTACAAGCACTTGCTGACCGGCGTGTCGTTCATGCTGCCGATGGTGGTGGCCGGCGGCTTGCTGATTGCGTTGTCGTTCGTGTTCGGTATCGAGGCCTACAAAGAGGCGGGCACCTTGCCGGCGGCGTTGATGCAGATTGGCGGTGAGGCTGCCTTCAAGCTGATGGTTCCGCTACTGGCAGGCTATATCGCCTGGTCCATCGCCGACCGCCCCGGGCTGGCCCCGGGCATGATCGGCGGCCTGTTGGCCAGCACCTTGGGGGCCGGCTTCATCGGTGGCATCGTCGCCGGTTTCCTCGCCGGTTACAGCGCCAAGGCCATTGCCCGATGGGCGCGCTTGCCCAGCAGCCTGGAGGCGCTCAAGCCGATCCTTATCATTCCATTGCTGGCCAGTCTGTTCACCGGGCTGGTGATGATCTACGTGGTTGGCCAGCCGGTAGCGGCGATGCTCGAAGGCCTGACGCACTTCCTCGACAGCATGGGCACCACCAATGCCATCCTGCTGGGGCTGTTGCTGGGCGGCATGATGTGCGTCGACCTTGGCGGGCCGATCAACAAGGCCGCCTATGCGTTCTCGGTGGGGCTGCTGGCCTCGTCGAGCTACGCGCCAATGGCGGCGACCATGGCCGCCGGCATGGTGCCGCCGATTGGTTTGGGTATTGCCACTTTCCTGGCCCGGCGCAAGTTCGCCCAGAGCGAGCGCGAGGCGGGCAAGGCGGCGCTGGCGCTGGGGCTGTGCTTCATCTCCGAGGGGGCAATTCCGTTTGCCGCCAAGGACCCGTTACGGGTGATCCCGGCCAGTATCGCCGGTGGTGCGTTGACCGGGGCATTGTCGATGTATTTTGGCTGCAAGCTGATGGCGCCGCATGGCGGCTTGTTCGTGTTGTTGATCCCCAACGCGATCAACCATGCGTTGCTTTATCTGCTGGCGATTGTGGCGGGTAGCCTGGTGACAGCGGTGGTGTATGCGGTTATCAAGAAGAGCGAGCGTGTGGAGTTGGCCGTGGCGCCTGCTAAAAGTGTATGAGCAGACCTCGTTCTGTGTGTGCGGCCTTGTGTCGCGAAAGGGCCGCAAAGCGGCCCCGGCAATCTAAGTTGCGAAGCTGGAAATCTGGGGCTGCTCCGCAGCCCTTTCGCGACACAAGGCCCCCTACAGAGCCCACGTTGGCCTTTCAACGGCGATGCTTCTGCCGCAACGGCACCAGTAGATCACCCAGCCCGTTGTGATCGATCTCATGCATCAACGCCAGCAACCCGCCCAGTTCCCCTGCCGGGAAGCCCTTGCGCGCAAACCACGCCAGGTAGTCACCGGGCAGGTCGGCAATGATCCTTCCCTGGTACTTGCCGAACGGCATGCTGCGGGTCACCAGTAGTTCGAGGGTTTCCGGCTTCATCTTCGCGCACCTGGCTGTGGAAAGGTGCCGACCATACTGCAATCTGCACGAAGCCCCAAGCGGCAATCATGCAGAACGCCGTTGACAGCCGATGCCATCATTTTTGTAACTTATTGAATATTAAGGAATTTATATTTTTTGAAAGCGTGGCACGAACACTGCAATTCCCTAGTGGACTATCACCTGCCAAGGAGTTCGACCATGAGCAACCCCAACAAAGACGTGATCGATGTACTCAACGACCTGATCGAGTACAGCAAGGATGGCGAGAAAGGTTTCAAGGCCTCGGCCGATGATGTGAAGAACCCTGAACTGAAAGCGTTCTTCGTCCAGCGTGCGGGCGAGTGCGCCAACGCTGCCAGTGAGCTGCAGAGCGAAGTGCGCCGCCTGGGCGGCGATCCGGAAACTTCTACCAGCATCAGTGGCGACCTGCACCGCGGCTGGGTCAACCTCAAGTCGTTGGTCACCGGCAAGGACGAAGAAGCTGTGCTGAATGAGGTGGAGCGTGGCGAGGACCACGCCCTCAAGGCCTACAAGGAAGCCCGCGAGAAGCTGGTGAAACTGGGCCGCACTGCCAGCGACATGACCTACAGCCTGGTGGAAAAGCAGCTGCAAGGCGTGCAGCGCAACCATGACCAGGTCAAGGCCCTGCGCAACGCCGCTCGCGCCCGCTCCTAATCGAGCGGGCCCTCTACCCGATTGCGGCCATTGGCCTTGGCGCGGTAGAGCGCTTCGTCCGCAGCACCCAGCAGCCTGCCAAGGTCCTGCTGGGTGCCGGACAGACCTATACCGATGCTCACGGTCACGGCGTGGGCATCATCCGCAAACGGCGCCAGCGCCTCGACGCTGGCGCGGATGCGTTCAGCCAGTAGCTGGGCCCCAGCCAGATCGGTTTCCGGCAACACTACCTGAAACTCCTCCCCACCATAGCGCGCAGCCAGGTCCGCAGGGCGACGAATGCATGCCTCGATGGCCTTGGCCACCTCGCGCAAGGCATGGTCGCCACCGGCATGGCCATGGCGCTGGTTGAATGCCTTGAAGTGGTCCACGTCCACCATCAGTATCGCCAGCGGCTTACGGCTACGTTGGGCGCGGGCCCATTCCTGGCGCAGCACATGGTCCAGCCTGCGGCGGTTAGCCAGGCCAGTCAGGCTATCGGTGGAAGCGAGCATGGCCAGGTTTTCTTCGGCGTCGTGGCGGCGGCGCAGTTCGCGGCCCAGCAGCAAAGTCAGCCAGAGAATGCCCACGCACAGACCGCCGGTGGCGACGCTGACCAGAATGGCGGTGCGGCGCCAGGACTCGAACACCTCGTCGGCCGAGTGCGCCACCAGCACGATCAGTGGCAACTGCGCGACCCGGGCGAAGGTGAACATGCGCAGCTTGCCGCTGCTGTGGGAGCGGGCGGTGAAGCTACCGCTCTGTTCACTGAGGATGCGTTTGAAATTGGGCCGTTCGGTGTAGTAGGTGCCAATCAGCGGGTCCTGCCCGCGGTAGGGCTGGCGGACGAGCAACTGCCCATCGGTATTGAACAGGTTGATGCTGCTGTCGTGGCCAATGTCCAGGCGCTGGAACAACTCATTGAAGTACGACAGGCGCAGCGCACCCGCTGCCAACCCGGCGAACTCGCCATTGGGGCCGGAGATACGCCGGCTGAAACTGATACACCAGTCCAGGTCGCCAAGCTTGGCCTTGAAAGGGGGGCCCACCAGCAAGCCGAGGTTGGCATTGTGCTGGTGGGCCTTGAACACCCCGGTGTCGCCGAAGTTGGCCTTGCGCGGCACGCTGCTGGTGGAGTCGCCAACGATATTGCCTTGCTTGTCCAGCCACAGCACGTCCCCGCGCTTGCGGTCGACGAAGGCTTCATTGAACAGCAGGCGCTGGCGTATCGGGCCGGGGACTTCCGGCAGTTCCTTGCGGCCGACGGCCCAGATCAAGCCTTGCAGGGATTGGTCGTAGAGTTCGACGTTGCGCAGAATGTCGCTTTCGATCAGCTGCACAATGTTGTTCGACGAGCGCACCGCCGACTGCTCGACACTTTCGCGCTCGCGGGCAAGCAGGTAGCTGACGATGGCCACGATGGCGAGCACGGCAAGGCAACTGCCCAGGTTGAGGATCAGCTCGGGGTGCGACCTGTAGACTGCGAAACGCGGGGATTGGGTGGGCATGCTCGCTACTGCGTGGGCAGGGCCATTCGCGGCGGCGATATTCTAGGGAAGCGGGCATTGTCGGACAAGATTTGTCCGACGGAAGCACGGTGTACCGTACTTTTCGATTTGCCGTCGCCTGTAGGAGCGGGTTTACCCGCGAATGGGCCGGGCCTGCTGGCCAATCTCCAGCAGGCGTTCACCGTTGCCGCCACCACGGTATTCGCGGGTAAACCCGCTCCTACACACTGATCTGCGGTGGACACACACCGGGGATTGGACACAGGCCGTTGTAGGAGCGGGTTTACCCGCGAACATCGGCGCAGCCGGTGCCCAACACCGCGGTGCCTTCTTCGCGGTTGAACCCGCTCCCACAGGGTTATTTGCGATGCTTGCAGCGCAAGATCAGAACACGTTCAGTGGGTAATCGACGATTACCCGCAGTTCATCGTTGTCGCTGTTGCTGTCGATCGACGCATAACCCTGGCTGCCGCGGTGGGTGGCATAGCGTACCAGCACCGACAAGTCCTTGAGGTCACCTTCCTGGAACACGTATTTCACGTCCAGGTCGCGCTCCCAGTGCATGGCGTTCTTGCCATCTTCACGGTAGTAGTCGTAGTGAGTGGTGTCCTGAGTGGCCTTGGTCAGGTCAGCCTCGCCGCGCGAGTACGACAGCGAGGTGGTCAAACCAGGCACGCCGACACCGGCGAAGTCATAGCCGTACTGCAGTTTCCACGAACGCTCGTTCGGCGCGTTGAAGTCCGAGTACATGCGCGAGTTGTCCAGGTACACGCTGTCGCCCAGGTTGATGTAGTCGAACGGCGTGTTGCCGTTCACTCGCTGGTAGGCGGCGGTGACGCTGTGGAAGCCTGCATTGACGGTGAAGTGCACGCTGTAGGTGTTGTTGTCGATCTTGCCTAGCAGGGCCTGGCCGGTGTCCTGGGTGTGATAGAAGTGCACGCCCGGGTTCAGGCTGACCAGGTCATTGACCACATAGGTGTAGTCGAAGTCCGCGTAATACTGGTTCCAGATGTCCTTCAGCTCGGCGGCGTACAGGTTGGCGGTGATGTGCTCGGTACCGCTCCACGACGCGCCGGCCCAGTTCAGGTGCTTGCTCTTGTCGTGCTCGTCCAGTGACCCGTAGTAGGTGTCGATGCGGCGGTGGCCGCTCTGGTTGTACGGGTGGGTGAAGCTGACCTGGCCGCCTTCGAGCAACAGGCCATCAATGCTGGTGTTGGTCAGGCTTACACCGCGGAAAGTTTGCGGCAGCATGCGCGTTTCACCGCCGGCGATCACCGGGTTGGTGAGGAACAGGTCACCGGCTTTCAGTTCGGTGTCGAAGGCTTTCAGCTTGACCGCAGCACCGGCAGTGGAGAACGAATGCGGGGCAGCGCCCAGTTCGCCGTCGTCCTTGATGTGTTCGGGCAGGATGCTGGTGCCGGCATGGCCGCCACCGCCGTCGAGTTTCAGGCCCAGCATGGCATGAGCATCCAGGCCAAAGCCGACCACACCTGGGGTGTAGCCCGACTCGAAACGCGCTACCGCGCCCTGGCCCCACTCGCGGGTGTCGCGCACGCCGGCGTTGTGGTTGTCGCGGTTGAAGTAGGCATTACGAAAATGCAGGTTGAAGGACGAACCTTCGATGAAGCCATCAGCCTTGTCTTCATCTGCCTGGGCGGCGAAAGGGATCGTTGCAGTCAACGCAATGAAAAGCGGGGTAAAACGAAACGCGGAAGGCACCGGTACTAGCTCCTTGGATCTGACGGTGGGGCAGTTTTTATATTTGAATGTGCGTCTTTTTTATAGGTACACGTTACAGCCGGGCTGAGCGTTAAAGCACATAAAAAAAGCCGCTGATCGGCAGCGGCTTTAAAAGGCTAACATATCGGCACCGGGGGTGCCCATGGCGTAGCCAAGGGAAAACGGGAGTAGCGACAGTGCGTGATCAGCTGTCGGCACTGGTATCGACGCTGACTTTGGAAGCTGTCTGTTTCGCGTCTTTTACGGTATCGGCCTTGTTTGCGGCTACAGCGTCACGGGCTTCTTGATGGACAGCCGCGATCTCTGCATTACGGGCAACGAATGCCGGGGATTCTTCGGCCATGGCCAGGGGCGACAACAACAGGGAAGACAGGACGAAGACGCTGGCAATACCCATACTGTTGGACATTTGAAACTACCTTCTTGCGGTGCAAGTGCTAATGAGGACAGGGGTAAAGTTAGTCCTTTCAGTGCACTCGAAACAGAGCGAAGTGCGATAAGCACTGTTGCGCAAAAGGTAACGATCCTAGGGGGAAACAACGGGGCTTTCGGCGAAAGCCCCGTGCTAGGGCGCCTGCACAGGGCGCCGCCTTGGCCGGCTAGAAGCCGATAAAGGCGTAATAAACCGGGGTTTCATGGGTTGTGCGCAAACCCAATGCCTGCAAGCTTGCCGTCAGCGCTTCATCCTGCACATGCAAGGTCCACTGCGCCCCTTCATTCCCCTGTACCTGCGCCAGCGCCGCAGCAAACGCCCCCATATCCGGCAAGTAGGCGGTAAAACCGTTACCCTTGAGCGCACTGGTCGTCATGCCCAATGCCTGGCACACCGCCACCTTGGCGGCAATGTCATCGCGGTCGGCCTGGCGCGAAGCCTGTACCAGCGCCTGCAGTTCCACATCGACCAGTTGCGTGCCGAGAATCAGCTCCGGCCCCTGTTGCCAGGCCTCCGGCGGGCAGTCCTTGCTGTCTGGCCGCAGGGGAATATGCGGGTTGATTTCTACCGGATAGATGCGACAGACCAGTGGGCGCTGCTCATAGATGGTGCAGAGGTCGTTGGCGTCGAGGTTACGGCAACGTCCGGGGTTGAATGCAGCAAAGGTCACCGAGACGCATGCCTCGCCCTCGCCGCAATGCACCGGGTGGGAGCGTCGCAGCACATGGTCACGCTGATCCAGCGGCATGCCGGGGCCGTCCACGACGAAGGCCTCGATCAGTACCACCACCTGGCCGGCATCGTCCGCCCAGCGACGCGCTTCGGCCAGCGTCAGGGGCACATGGTGGCCGGTGCAGCATTTGCCGCAGCCGGTACAGCCGAAACGTAAGCGGTCGGTCACTTGGCTTCCGGGCTCCATTCACTGACGAACGCACGCTGGTGCTGGCGATCGTACAGGCACAGCTCGGTGCCGGTGCGCTGCTGCATGTGTTTCTGTGGGTAGACGCCTTCGATCAGCAGGGCACTCATGCCGGCCTGGTCATCGAACTCGGCGGGCTTGCCGCGGGCATGGGCGTCCTTGAACTGGCTGGCGGTCAGGCAAGCCTTGAGCATCTGCTGGCGCTGCTCGTTCCAGGCCTGGCTACTGGAGGCCTGGGCAATACCGCTGAAGAGGGCGCAGCTGATCAAGATAGAGCTGAGAAGCTTCATACGCGATTCCGGCAATTTTCTTGCGAGGGGCGCGAATTATGCCCGAGTCACCCCCGGCGGCAAGCCGGGGAGTTTGTCGCTGAATATATCAGTGCTCGGCGAACACCACGGTACGCGCAGCCACCACCAGACAATCGGTCAGCTCTGGCGAGGAGAACTTGGTAAGGATGGCATTGGCCCCGGCCTGGGTCGCCTTTTCACTGCTCATGGCACTGTCCAGCGAGGTGTGCAGCAGCACGTACAGGTGCTGGAAGTCAGGGGTTTCACGCAGCGTGCGGGTGAAGGCGTAGCCGTCCATTTCGCTCATTTCGATGTCGGAGACGATGATGTTGATCTCCTGCGCGGTGCCTTGCAGCTCCAGCAGCACATTGATGGCGTCTTTGGCGCTGCGCGCGGTGTGGCATTCGATACCGAGGTTGCGCAGGGTGTGCACCGACTGCTGCAAGGCCACCTGGCTGTCGTCCACCACCAGGATGTTGGCGGCGGCCAGCAGGCTGGCATCTTCTTCGCTCAAGGTGCTGTGCACTGGCTCGGCGACGGGCGGGGCGATGGCGTGTATGACTTTTTCGATGTCCAGCACCTGCACCAGGGTGTTGTCGACGCGCGTCACACCGGTGATGAACGAGCGGGTGCCCGAGGCGTAGGGCGGCGGTTTGATGTCGGTGCTCAGGCAATGCACGATGCGGCTGACCGCCTGTACATGCAGGCCTTGGCGCGAGCGGCTGATCTCGGTAACGATCAGGCAGCCACCCTGCGGGTCGACCAGTGGCTGTTCGCCAATGGCGCGGGACAGGTCGATGACCGACAGCGAGTGGCCGCGCAGGGTTGCCACACCTTTTACGTGGGGGTGCGACTCAGGCAGCTTGGTCAGCGGCGGGCAGGGGATGATCTCGCTGACCTTGAGCAGGTTGATTGCCATCAGCTTGCCGCTGCGCAGGGTGAACAGCAGCAGGGATAGCGAATCCGCGCGGGCATTTTGCGTGGCCATGGTGACCTTCGGTGAGGAGCAGGGGATAACCGGTTATCGGCCTGTTTGGGTTGGGCTTTAGGCATTTTGCACAGAACCCAGGAGGGCTAGGGACCCTTGTGGAAGCGGGCATGCCCACGAAGCGTGCGACGCGGTACATGGCACCGGCTTCGCCGGTGTTCGCGGGCATGCCCGCTCCCACAGGGAATGTGTGTCAATGCCCGGTTCAGCGGCTTGAAAGGGTAACCGAGGATGGATTCTGGCCAGAGTGTCCGGCGAGATGGCCACTACTCCGGAGCGCCTGGGACCCTTGTGGGAGCGGGCATGTGTGTAGATGCCCGGTTCAGCGGCTTGAACAGGTAACCGAGGATGGATTCTGGCCAGGGTGTCCGGCGAGATGCCCACTACCCAAGAGTGCTAGGGTGGACTTGTGGGAGCGGGCATGCCCGCGAAGCGTGCGACGCGGTACATGGCACCGGCTTCGCCGGTGTTCGCGGGCATGTCCACGCCCACAGGGGGAGGTGTGTAAACGCCTGGATCAGCGTTCACGCAGGGCCTCCTTGGCTCGGTTCAGCGGCTTGATCAGGTAATCGAGGATGGTTTTCTCGCCCGTTCGGATATCCACCGTGGCAATCATCCCTGGCACGATCGCAAAACGCTTGCCGGCCTTGTTCTGCAAGCTGTCCTGTTCGGTGCGGATGAACACGCGGTAGTAGTAGATTTCCGGTTTGACCTCGTCCTGCAGGGTATCCGGCGAGATGCCCACCACCTTGCCATCCAGCCCGCCGTATACCGAGTAGTCATAGGCACTGATCTTGACCTTGGCCGCCTGGTCGGGGTGAATGAAGGCGATGTCCCGTGGCGCGATGCGGGTTTCGATCAGCAGGCGTTCGTCCATCGGCACGATCTTCATCACCTGGCCACCAGGCTGCACCACGCCACCCAGGGTGTTGACCTCGATGTCCTTCACGATGCCGCGCACCGGCGAGCGCAGGGTCAGGCGGGTGAGCGAGTCGCTGCGCCCGCGGATCACTTCCGACAGGGCGTCCGCTTCGGCGCTGGCCTTGGCCAGTTCTTCCCGGGCGCGCACCAGATAGTCCGAGCGTGCCTCGTTGGCCTTGAGTTCCAACTCGGAACGCTGGCGGTTCAGGCGGATCACTTCAACCCGGCTGGAGGCCCCCATCTTTGCCAGGTTCTCGGTGATCTTCAGCTCGCTGCGCACCAGCTGCAACGAGTCCTGAATGCCCGCCAGGGTCTGTTCCAGGCCGCGGCGGCGGGTCTGGTACAACGCGGTTTCGGCATCGATCAGGTCAGGAGAGTCGCGCAGGCTCTCCGGGAAGGTCAGTGGCTTGCCGGTCACCTCTGCCTGCAGGCGGGCCTGGCTGGCCCTGGCAGCGCGGTACTTGGCTTCGCTTTCACCCACACTGGAAGCCGTCTTGGTCGGGTCGAGCTGGGCCAGCACCTGGCCGCGCTCGACCAGGTCACCTTCGGCCACGCTCATCTGCGCGACGATACCGCCCTCGAACGACTGAATGACCTGCTCTCGCGAACTTGGAATGACCTTGCCTGTGCCGGTGGATACCTCGGTCACCTCGAACCAGGCCGCCCAGGCCAGGAACGCCGCCAGCATCAGCGCGCAGAGGGTGATGATGCGGCCGGCGCGGAACACCGCCTGGTCGTCCTGCCCGTCCAGGTAGGAAGCCGGGAGTTCATGGTTGCTCATGCCTGGGCTCCCTGCAGTTTGGCCAGCGCGGCATCGCGCGCGTCATCGATGACGATGCGCCCGGCGTCCAGCACCAGGATGCGGTCGACCCGCTGCAGAACACTCAGTCGATGGGTTGCGATCACAAGTGTACGGCCCTGACAGAAGCGCTCCAGGTTATCCAGCAGCTTGCGCTCGGTCATGTCGTCCAGCGACGCGGTCGGCTCGTCCAGCAGCAGTACTTGCGGCTGGCGTACCAGCAGGCGCGACAGCACCAGGGCTTGGCGCTGGCCGCCAGACAAGCCCAGGCCTCCTTCGAGGATCAAGTGGTCCATGCCCTTGGGCAGGCGGCGGACGAAGTCCAGTGCGCCAGTGGCGGCCAGCGCGGCCACCAGTTCCTGGTCGCTGGCCTGGCCGGCACCGAGGGTGAGGTTTTCCCGCAGGGTGCCGTGGAACAGCCTCGCGTACTGCGGCAGCAGGCCGACGTCACGGCGCAGGTCAGCAGGGTCGAGGTGGGCCATGGCGATGCCGTCCAGGCTGATCTCGCCCTGTACCAGGTCCATGGCCCCACCCAGCGCCTGCAGCAAGGTTGATTTGCCGGCGCCGTTGCGGCCCAGCACGGCAATGCGCTCGCCCGGCTGGATGTCCAGCCGGCCAATGTTCAGCACTGGCGGGTAGTCTTCGCTGTAGCGGAAGTTGGCCTGGCGCAGGCGGTACTCGCCGTGAATGGCTGGCAGGTGCACGCGGGCTTCGCCTTCGGGGTGGTCGACCGGCGACTGCATCAGCTTGTCCAGGCCTTGCAGCGCGACCTTGGCCTGCTGCCAGCGGGTCAGCACATGGGTCAGCTGGGCGAGCGGTGCCATCATCCGCGACGAAAGCATGGATGCCGCCACCAGGCTACCCGTGGTGAGGTCGCCGGCGATGACCATGGGTGCGCCGATCACGATGACCACGGCAAACACGGCACCCTGCACGTTCTGCGTCCAGGTCACCAGGCCGTTGGTGAGGGTGCGCAGGCGCAGGTTGGTGTGCGCGCAGGCCGCGTTGTACTGGTTCCACTGCCGTTCGAAGCGTGCCTCTGCCTGCAGTGCCTTGATCTCGTCCAGGCCCTGGATACTTTCCACCAGCATGGCGTTGCGCAGCGCCGACTCACGCATCGAGGCATTGGCCAACCGTGCCAGGCGCCGTTGTGCAAGCAACCCGGGCAACACCATGGCCAGCAGCGCGACCAGCGGGATGAACACCAGTACGCCGCCGATCAGCCAGAACACGAAGAGGAACAGCAGGAAGAACGGCAGGTCGGCCAGCACCGTGGCGGTGCTGGACGTGATCAGGTCGCGGATCGACTCCAGCTCGCGCAACTGCGAGATGAACGAGCCGGTGGACTTGGGCCGCACCGAGTTGCGCAGGCGCAGGGCATGGCCGTAGACCAGATCGCTCACCCGCAGGTCGGCGCGCTTGCCGAGCAGGTCGGTCACCTTTAGCCGCAGCAGGCGCATGCTGAAGTCGAACACCAGTGCCAACACCACACCGCCAAACAGGACGTAGAGGGTGGGCAGGGATTCGGCCGGTATGACTCGGTCGTACACCTGCATCGAGAACAGCACGCCGGCCAGCGCCAGCACGTTGGCCACCAGTGACGCGACCATCACCTGCCCATAGGGACGCAGGTCGCGCAGTACGATGCGGGCGAACCAGTGGCGGTCGTAAGGCGCGGTGTAGTCGTCGGTGCGCACATCGCGCAGTGGCCGGGCCGGGCGCAGCAGGGCAACACGGTTGATACGGCCTTTCAGGGTGTCGCGGGGCAGGCGCGAAGTCAGGCCCTGGTCACCGGCGAACACCACCGCCAGGTCGTCTTCTTCGGTCACCGACTCGACCACCGCCAGCTGCCCATCGTCCAGCTCCAGCACCAGCGGCGTGCGCCATTGCCGCAGGCCCTTGGCATCTAAGTGCACGAAGCGCAATGCCAGCCCCGCCTGACGTGCCATGTGGCGGAGGATTTCATTCAACGGGCGGGCATCCTCCGCAGCGGCCAGGCGAATACGCTGGGGTGATACGTCCAGGCGGTAGTGGTGTGCCACCTGCAACATCACCTCAAGCCAGGGGCCAAGGTCTGGCCGGTGCGCGGCGGCCTGCTCCGGCGCGGGCGCCTGGTTGGGCAGGGTCACATCGATCGAATCACTCATGGCTGGATCTCCACACCTTGCAGGTTGCGCCCCTCAAGGCCAAAGGCCGTGCGCAGGGCGCCGGTGTTGTACAGGCAGTCGACATCCAGGCGCAGCAGATCGGAGCGGGTGCCGGCAAGTTCGAAGCGTGACTGGTAGATCTCCTGCTCGGCGTTGAGCAGGTCGAGCAGTGGCCGTGTGCCCAGGTCCAGGTACTGACGCCCGTAGAGCATGCGTGCCTCCTGAATGCTGACCTGGCGGGCTTCCAGCGAGGTCAGCCGGCGGCCCAGCCCGGAGGTTTGCGCCTTGGCCTCCGCCAGGCCCCGACGCGCCTGCAGCCGTGCGGCGTCTTCGGCGGAGTCGGCGGCGGTCAGCGCGTGGCCGGCAGCGCGGGTGCGGGCGCTGATGGAGCCCCCTTGGTAGATGGGGACTTCGACGTTCAGGTAGATGCCCGCCTGGGTGCGGTCCAGCCGTGCGTTATCGCGGTTGTAGTCGTCGTCCAGGTAATGATTGACCTGCGGTTGCAACGACAGGGTAGGGTAGGCCTCCGCCTTGGCCTGGGCCAGCTCGGCCTGGCCCTGTGCGCGCTGGGCCAGGGCCATCAGCACGGCGGGCAGGCGGTCATCACCCTGAGCAGGGCGCTTGCAGGCCTGGTCCAGCTCGGCGGGTGAGCCCTCGGCCAGTGCCGGAGGGGTAACGCGACCCATCAGCGCCGCCAGGGTCGAGCGCCAGCGCTCGTACTGCGACTGGTACTCCTCCAGGGTGGCACGGGCGCTTTCCACGCGCGACTCGGCCTGTACCACGTCGGAACGGGTGCTGGCGCCCATGTCGCTGCGCTGGCGGGCCATGCCGGCAATGTCGCCCACGCCGCGAATCTGGTCGCGGGCAATCGTCATCAGTTGCTCGTAGCGGCGGGTCTCGATCCAGGCATAGGCTGTGTCGCGGGCCAGATCGTCGACCACCAGCAGGATATTGGCCTGTGCCCGGGCAGCGGCAGCCTGGGCCGCGTTGACGGCGCTGTCGACCTTGCCGAAGTCATAGAGCATTTGCTTGAGCGACAGGTTCAGGGCCTGGCTATTGCGGTCGCCGCCATAGCCGGTGTCATAACCGGTGCGCAGGCCACCGGAAATCTGTGGGTAATAGCCCGCACGGGCGACGTTGATGCCTTCGCCCTGCTTGTAAAGGTTGCCGATGGCCTCTGCGATGCTCGGGTGCCATTGCGCTGCCTGCAGCACTGCGTCGGTAAGGCTCAGCCGTTCGCCACTGGCGACCGGGGCCATGCCGATGGGGGGGCGGGCGGGCACCGCTTCGGGCGCATCGCGTAGCAGCGACGGCCCGATCTGGCGCAGGTGGGGGTCTATATCATCGGCTGCCTGGGCAACCGGGTGGAAGTTCAGGGCCAGGAGCCCGAAGGCTCCCAGCAACAGCGGTGACAGCGGACTGCTTCGCTTCACATAGTTCCCTTACTGCTGGTCGTCCATGCCGCCGGGCATTCACCCGGCGGGTTTGCAGCGGCCTCAAACCACATGGATACCGTTTTGTACCCACAGGTGATGGCTTGGATCCTCCTGGGCCGTGTACTGGTTATAGTCGATGCCGTCGGCAGTTTGGTTCCCGACCAGCGTCCAGTTGTCCGTCATGTGAACCGAGTCTTTGTCGTCCCCCTTGATGATCAGTGTGTCGGTACCGGTTTCGGTGATGGCCACCACATCCGCCAGGTTGAGGGTGAGCGCCACCGAACTGGTGTCGTTGAGGTCGAGGATTTCGATGTCGTGTACGCGCCCGGCCAGGTTGCCCAGGTCGATGCTGGCATCACCGCCGCCCCACAGCAGGGTGTCGGTTCCCGAGCCACCGTCGACGCTGGCGAAGTTCTGGTCGACCACCACCAGCGTGTCGTCACCCGCACCACCCTGCAGGGTGATGTGGCCACCCCGGCTGCCATCGAGGTTGTCGTTGCCGTCGGTGCCGGCGATCACATCGGTGGCCGCTGCCAGGCTGGCGAGTGCCGCGGATGCGTCGCCAGTATCGGCCAGCAGCGATGTGGTCGTGGTGAGGCCGGCAGCATCGTCCACGTTGATGGTCAGGGTTGCGGTGTCGGTGGTGCCGTTCGGGTGGCTTAGCTCGTAGGTGAAGGTGTCTTGCTGGCCGACCACCGCCGAGGTGAGCCCCGCGTTGAGGGTGTAGGTGTAGCTGCCGTCGGCATGCACCAGCAACGTGCCGTAGGTACCGGCCACGCTTACCCCGTTGTAGCCCGGGATGGTGTAGGTGTTGGCGGCTGTCAGCACGCTCAGCACGGTCAAGGCCGAACCGATGTTGTCGTCAGTCAGCAGGTTGCCGGTGGCTGCTGTCGCGCCACTGACCACGAACTCGGTCAGGTACGTTGTGGTGGTGTTCAGGCTGGTGGTGATGGAGCTGAGCAAGCCGATGCCGCCGGCGGTGACACGTACGTGGTAAGTACCGGCGCCCTGGTTCTCGAAGGTATACCCGGCGCCGCCGCCCAGTATGCTGACCAGCGAACCACCTGGCACCGACTGCACCAGCACGTACTGGCCGGTGGCCGGGTTGAGCTTGAGCAGCTCGATGGTGGTGCCGTTGAGCAGGCTCAACAGGTTGGTGGAGTTGACCACCACCTGCAGGTCGGCCGTGGTATTGGCGGCAACCGTGGTGGTGTAGGTGGCCTGGCGGGTACCGATCACTGGCAGGTTCAGCGAGCCCAGCGTACTGCTGCTGGTGTCCACGCGGTTGTCCAGGGTGACCTGGCTGCTACCAACGTCGTTGACTGCGTCGACCACCGTGGCCGGTGCACCGTAGTTGGTGTCGCTCCAGATCTCCGTGGCTTGCGGGCTGTCGATGCGCACGTACAGGTTGGCGGAATCGGACAGGCCGTTCGGGTGCACCAACTGGTAGCTGAACACATCCACCTTGCCGACACTGTTCGGGCTGCCGTTCGGTGTGTAGGTGTAGCTGCCGTCCGCACGGATCACCAGGGTGCCGTACAGGCCCTGAACCGTCGTGGCAGCCCCGGCCGAGACGTAGCTGCCGTCTTTCAGCACTTGCAGCACGGCGGCGCTGTCCGGGCCACGGGCATCCACCGCGCCATCGGTGCCCACGTCGGTAATGACGTTGCCGGAGGTGGCAATGCCGGTGCCGGTGAACTGGGTCAGGCTGGTGGAGACGATGTCCAGCGTGGTGCTCACTTCGGTGATCAGGCCGATGCCGCCACTGCCCACGGTCAGTCGGTAATCACCGGCTTGCAGCACGCCGATGTCCACCTGCAAGCCGATTGGCAGCACGATCAGGTCGAGCAGGCCCTGGGTGTTGCCGGTGGCGATGGTCACCCAGGCGCCGCTGGCGTCTTTCACCTGCAGGGTGAAGCTGGTGTTGTTGAGCAATGCCAGCACGCTGTTGGTGGTCAGTGTGAGGGTAGGGTCAGCCGTGGTGCCTGCTGCCACCGTCCAGGTGTAGGTCTTGGAGAACCCCGACAGTAGCGTGGTGAAGCTGTCGGTGTAGGTCTTCGTGGCGCTGACCGCTGCCAGGTTGACCGTGGCCGTGGCCAGGTTGTCGCTGGCGATGACCGGCGCGTTGGCGTCCACATCCGGTGCCGTGACGTTGACGTTGCCCGACACGTTGCCGCGCGGGTCGCTGAGGGTCACCGAAAGGATCTGGCCGTTGTCCTGAGGCGGGCTGAGGGTCACGGTGAAGGTGCCGTCCGCCTGCACCGTCGCGGTCTGCAGCACGGTACCGCCGGCGCTGCGTACGGTGACGGTGGCACCCACTTCGCCCGTACCGGTGAGGGTACCGCCGTCGGCACTGAACAGCAGGTTGCCGGCAGCCGCAGGCGGGGTCAGGTCCGGTGCGGTCAGCGCAGTGCCTGTGGACACGTTACCGGCGCTGTCGGTGAGGGTGACGCTGAGCGCCTGGTTGTCGATCTGCGCCGCAGTCAGGCTGACCACGAACAGGCCGTTGCTGCCCACCGTTGCGGTGCCCAGTACGGTACCGGCGCTGTTGCGCACGGTGACCGTGCTGCCGATCTGGCCCGAACCACTGACCGAGGTGCCGTTGGCGTTGATGGTGGCCAGCGGGGCGGCTGGCGGGGTGGTGTCCGGCGCAGTCAGGCTGGTGCTGGCGGACAGGTTGCCGGCAGCATCGGCCTGGCGTACCACCAGCAGTTGCCCGTCGTTCTGTGGCGAGGTCAGGGTAATGCTGAAGGTGCCGTTGGCTTGCACCACACCCGTACCGACCTGGCCGTTCGGGCCTTGGACGGTAATGGTAGCGCCCGCCTCACCGCTACCGGTAAGCACGGTACCGGTGCCGTTGATGGCGACGTTGGTGGGGGCAGCGGGTGGCTGCAGGTCTGCGGCGGTGTAGCTTGTGCTGCCGGACGCATTGCCTGCAGCGTCAGCCTGGCTCACGCCCAGGACCTGGCCGTTGAGCTGCGCGGCGTTCAGGTTGACGGTGAACACGCCACCGCCATTCACCACCGCCGTGCCGAGCACGTTGTTGCCGGCATCACGCACTGTCACCGTGGCACCGGCTTCACCCGTGCCGGTCAGCACCAGGCCATTGACAGACAGGCTGGTCACCACCGGGTTGGTCGGTGGCGTGATGTCGGCTGCTTGCAGGAAGGTCGGCTGCGATTCGCCGCCTATCAGCGCCACCGCTGTCACCGAAATGTGTTCGCCATTGAGCTGGGCTGCGTCCAGCGTCAGGGTGAAGGAGCCGTTCAGGCTTGCGACCCCTGTACCGATCAGGTTGCCTGCAGCGTCGTACACGCGAATGCCCACACCGCTGGGTGCACTGCCTGTCAGGGTCAGGCCGTCGCTGCCCAAGGTCACGTCGGTGGGCGGCACGGGTGGTGCGATCAAGGGTGTGAGGTAGGTCGCGACCGCAGACGTATTGATGCCGTCGGACTGTGTCACTTCCAGGGTTGCGAGCGAGCCCGCCGCCGGCACCAGCGTTATCTGGAAGTTGCCAGCGGCATCTACCACGCCGGTACCGATCACGTCTCCGTCGAGGCTGACGGTAACCGTGGCATTAGCTTCGCCCTTGCCGGTCAGCACGTTGAAGGTGTTGTTGATCGCCAGGTTGGTCACCAGGTCGGGTGGCGAGGTGTCGTTGGTCTGGTAAGGGACCGCCACCGAAGCGTTGCCAGCATCATCCGTGGACACCACCGTCAGCAACTGGCCGTTGTTCTGTGCCGGGCTGATCGGCACAGTGAACTGGCCGTTCTCACCCACTTCCACCGTGCCCACGATGTTGTTGTTCGGGCCGCGCACCGTGATGGTGCTGCCGGCTTCTGCCGTACCCGTCATCGACGTACCGGCTGCGTTGAGCAGCAGGTCGGTCGGCTGCACCGGTGGCGTCAGGTCTGGCGCAGTCACTGCCAGCGGTACCGACGGGTTGCCAGTGGCGTCCTGAGCGATGATGGTCAGCGTTTCGCCGTTGATTTGCGGGCGGTTCAGGTCAAGGACGAAGGTGCCGTCCGGCTCCACCGTTACCTGGCCCAGCAGGTCGCCGTTGTTGTTGACCACCGTGACGCGGGTGCCGGCTTCGGCAGTACCGGTCACCTGGGTACCGCTGTCGTTGATGGTGGCGATCACGGTAGCCGGTGGTGTGGTGTCCACGGCCGTGACCGAACTGATTGGCGAGATGTTGCCGGTTGCATCGGTCAGGGTTACCTGCAGCACCTGGCCATCGAGCTGCGCTGCATCCAGCCCGACGATGAAGGTCCCGTCGGCGCCTACTGTGGCGGTACCGACCTGCGTGGTACCGACGTACACGCGCACGGTGGCGCCCACTTCGCCGACACCGCCCAGCTCGTCACCTGCCGCATTGAGCCGCAGCTCGGTTGCTGCCGCTGGCGGCGTGAGGTCCGGCGCTTGCACGTTGACCGGCAGGCTGACGTTGCCGGGTGGATCGGCCTGCAGTACCGACAGTGTCTGGTCGTTGATTTGTGCGGGTGACAGTTCGACGCTGAAGCTGCCATCAGCCAGTACGATACCCGTGCCCAGTACGGTACCGGCCGCGTTACTGACGATTACTGTGGCGCCGGCCTCGCCCAGGCCGCTGACCACGCTGCCGTCGGCGTTGATCACCACTTGGGTGAGTGGGTCGGGCGGGGTGAAGTCCGGGGTTTGCAGGGTTGCCACTGCCGACACGTTGCCGGCCGCATCGGCCTGGGTGAAGCTGAGTAGCTCGGCGTTGCCCAGCGCCGGGTTCAGCGTGATGGTGAAGTGGCCACTGGCATCGACCGTGGCGCTGCCGATTTCCTCGCCTGCCGGGTTGGTCACGGTCACCAGCGCGCCCACTTCGCCGCGGCCGGTGAGGGTGACACCATCACCGGAAACGGCCAGTTCGCCGGGTGCCGATGGCGGTGTGGTATCGGGTGCCGTGATGGCGCTGGCGGCAGACTGGTTGCCAGCCGCATCGGCCAGTACCACTTGCACCTGTTGGCCGTTGGCCTGCGGCGATGCGAGGTTGACCTGGAAGGTACCGTCGGCGCGCACCGTGGCACTGCCCAGCACCGAACCATCGGCGGCGAGCACACGCACGGCGGCACCCGCTTCGCCGGTACCGTTCAGCAAGCTGCCACCCCCGGCGAAGGCCAGGTTGCCGGCAGCATCCGGCGCGACGCGGTCAGGGGCTGTCAGGCTGACGCTGTTGGACTCGTTGCCGGCCACATCGGACTGGCTGGCGCTGAGCTGTTCGCCGTTGATTTGAGCGACGCTCAGGTCGACGTTGAAGTCGCCATTGGCATCGACCACGGCAGTGCCCAGTTCGATACCGCCTTCGCCAAGCACGGTTACGGTGGCACCTGCTTCACCGCGGCCACTGAGTACCAGGCCGTCGTTGGACAACACCAGATTGGTCAGTGGTTGCGGTGCCGTTGTGTCCGGTGCCTGTAGGGTAGCGGGCAGCGATACAGTGCCATCGGGGCCCGTTGCGCTGACCTGCAACACTTCGCCATTGGCCTGTGCACTGCCGAGATTGACAGTGAACGTGCCGTCGTTGGTGACCGGGCTGCTGCCCAGCAATACGCCGTTGGGGCCGTACACCTTGATTGTGCTGCCCGCCTCGGCGGTGCCGCTCACCGACAGGCCGTCGGCGGCCAGTATCAGGTTGTCCGGCGTGGCCGGTGCCAGCGCGCCCGGCGCCGTCACGTTTTGCGCAGGGGAGACATTCTGTGCGGCATCGGCCTGGACCACGCTCAGGCTTTCACCCGTGATCGCTGCCGGTGACAGGGACACGCTGAAGTGACCGTCGGCGGCCACTGTAGCGTTGCCCAGCACGGTACCGTCCGGTGCTCGTACGGTCACGGTTGCGCCTGCTTCGCCATCGCCTGTCAGGGTGGCGCCATTGGCGGAGACAGCCAGGTTGGCCACGGCGGCCGGCGGCGTGGTGTCCGCTGCGGTGTAAGGTGCGGCCGGCGACACGTTGCCGGCTGCGTCGGTGGCGGTCACCTGCAGCGTCTGGCCATTGGTCTGGGCACTGTTCAGGGTGACCTGGAAGGTGCCGTTGCCACCGGCTACCGCTGTGCCCAGCACGTTGCCGCTGGCATCGCGCACGGTCACGGTGCTGCCGGCTTCGGCGTTACCGGTCAGTTGCAGCCCGGTACCGGACAGCGCGAGTGCTGTCGGTGCCGTAGGCGGGGTGAAGTCCGGCGCGGTGACCGCCACGGCGGTGGAGGTGTTGTTGCCCGCGTCGGTCTGCGTAACGCTCAGGAGCTGGGCGTTGATCTGGGCGCTGTTCAGGGTGAGGGTAAAGCTGCCATTGGCCGCCACCAGGCCGGTGCCGATGATGGTCCCGTCCGGGCCGTGAACGGTGACCGTGGCACCGGCTTCGCCCAGGCCGGTCAGGGTCAGGCCGTTGTTGTTCAGCACCACGTTGGTCAGCGGTGCGGGTGGGGTCAGGTCCGGGGTTGTCACGTTGATCGCCGGCGAGGTATTGCTGGCGGCATCCATTTGCGTCACGCCGATGACCTGGCCGTTGGCTTGCGGCGTGTCGAAGGTCACCGTGAAGCGACCGTCGGCGCCCACCGTGGCGGTGCCGAGCAAGGCACCGGCGGCGTTGCGTACCTGTACCGTGGCGCCCACTTCACCGCTGCCGGAAAGCTGCCGGCCGTCCAGGCTCAACACCGGGTTACTGATGGCCGCTGGCGGCGTGTGGTCTGGCGTGGCCAGGCTGGCCGGGCCGGACACATTGCCCGCGGCATCACTGAGGGTGACCTGTAGCGGGCTACCGGTGACCTGCGCGCTGGGCAGGGTAATCTGGAACTGGCCGCTCTGGTTGACGGTGCCGGTGGCCAGGATGGCGCCGCTGGCGTCGCGCACGGTGACGCTGGCACCGGCTTCGCCCTGGCCGCTGAGCACGGTGGCTGCGCTGTTGAGGCTGAGGTTGCTGGCTGCCAGCGGTGCCTGCAGGTCGGGCGCTTGCAGGGTGGCCGCGAGCGAAACATTGCCTGCAGCATCAGCCTGGGTGACGATCAGGTTTTGCCCATTGGCCACGGCCGGCGAGAAGCTGACACTGAACAGGCCATTGCTGTCGACGGTTGCAGTCCCCAGCAAGGTGCCTTGTACGTCTGTCACGCGCACGGTTGCACCCACCTCGCCTTGGCCGGTCAGCGTACTACCGGTGGCGTTGAGGTTTACCTGTGTCGGCGCGTCCGGTGCCGTGGTGTCATTGGCCACGATAATGGCCGGCACCGAAGGCTGGCCATCGACGGTAGCCTTGGCACTGACCTGCAAGATCTGGGCGTTGAGCTGGGCGTTCTGGAAGAACACACGGAAGGTGCCGTCGCTGCCGACCGTGGCGCTACCCAGCGTGGTGCCACCGGAGGTCACGGTAATCAGCGAGCCGACCGTACCTTGGCCGGTCAGCAGGAAACCGTCGGCGCTGATGGCAAGGGCCGAAGGCGTGGCCACTTCGGTACCGGTCGGGCCAGTCAGTGGTATTTCAGGCGACTCGTTGCCGGCAGGGTCGATCACCACCACATCGACGGTTTCGCCTGATGCCAGCGGTGGGGCGACCGGGATCACGAAGGTGCCGTCCGGCCCTGCTGTTACAGTGCCGCGCACGGTGTCATCCGGGTTGCGGACTTCCACCGTGCTGCCAGGCTCGGCTGTGCCGCCGACCGTGCTGCCATCCGGGCTTACGGTAAGCCCGGTCGCCGGTTCTGGGTTGGTCGTGTCCGGCGCGGTGACAGAGACCGGCGCCGAGTCGTTGCCGGCTGCGTCGGTCACTACCACGGTTACGGTCTGGCCGTTGTTCTGCGGTGTATCCAGCGGCACGCTGAAACTGCCATCCGGGTTGACCGCAACGGTGATCACATTGCCGGCCCCATCGCTCACGGTCACCGAACTGGCGCCAGGTGCGTTACCGGTCACAGCCGTGCCATCGCTGCTGACTGCAACGTCGGTAGGCAGCGCTGGGGGCGTGATGTCAGGCGCAAGGATCTGGCTGGGCTGCGAAATGTTGCCGGCCGCATCGGTCAGCGTTACATCCAGGGCCTGGCCGTCCAACTGGGCGGGCGATAGTGGGACCGTGAAGCTGCCGCCTGCGGGCACGACGACCGTGCCTACCAACGTGCCGTCGGCAAGCTTCACTTCCACCGTGGAGCCAGCTTCACCGGTACCCTGGATGGCACTGCCGCCCGGGGTGATCGTGAGGCCGGCAGGCGCAGCTGGCGCGGTGCTGTCGTCAGCGGTGAACGTGGCCGACGGCGAGGCATTGCCGCCGCCATCGATCAGCACCACCGACAGCACTTCGCCGTTGGTCTGGGCCGGGGAGAGTGCCACTTCGAACGTCCCGTCAGCATTCACCGGGATGGTGCCTAGCAGGTTGCCCGCAGCATCGCGTACCTCTACGGTGCTGCCTGCCTCGCCCTGCCCGCTGAGCAGTGTGCCAGTAGGATCAAGGCCCAGCCCTTGCGCCGGCAGCGGTGCCTCGAAGTCAGGTGCGATCACAGTGCCAGCGGGCGAGCCGTTGCCGCTATTGTCCGCCTGAGTGACAGACAGCGTCTGGCCATTGAGCTGTGGCGGGTCGATGGCCACCTGGAAGGAGCCATCGGGCTGGACCGTTGCGGTGCCCAGTACTGTGCCGCCAGTGCCGGTCACGGTCACCTGCGCACCCGGCTCGCCGCTGCCGCTCAGGCTGCTGCCGTCGCCAGCCAGGACCAGACCGGTAGGGCTATCGGGTGCCTGGGTATCCGGTGCCGACACGTCGACTGCCGCCGACAGGTTGCCGGCCGCGTCGCGTTGCTCCACGGTCAGTGCCTGGCCGTTGGTTTGCGGCGTGTCGAGGGTGATTTCGAAAGCGCCACCCGCGCCGACCACCGTGCTACCCAGCACGCTGCCATCCGGCCCGCGCACGGTCACGGTGGCGCCCGGTTCGCCGTTGCCGGTGATCGTGGTACCGGTGCCGTCGATGGCCGGGTTGGTGACCACTTGCGGTGGGGTGGAGTCGGGTGCAGTGAAGTCCACGGGCCCTGCGCTGTTGCCCAGGTTGTCGGTCGCTTCGACGGTCAGGCTTTCGCCATTGCGTTGTGGCGCGTTGAGGGTGACGTCGAAACGGCCGTCGCCGCCCACGGTGGCAGTGCCCAGCACATTGCCGTCGGCGTCACGCACGGTGACGATGGAGCCGCTTTGACCCTGGCCGGTAAGGTGAATGCCAGCGGTATCGATAGCCAGCCCGGAGGGTTGCAGCGGGCCGTCGGTATCGGGCGCGACGATGTTGGCGGTCGAGGTGTTGCCAGCGGGGTCGCGCAGGACCACGTCCAGTTCCTGGCCGTCGGTCTGCGCTGGGTTCAGGACCACGCTGATCACACCGTCGGCACCGACCTGGGCGTTGCCCAGCACAGTGCCGTCGGCGCTGATGACCTGCACGGTGTTGCCCGGTTCGCCGCGACCGGTGAGCAGGCCGCCATCGGCACTCAGTTGCAGTTCACTGGCTTCATTGGGCGGGGTGATATCGGGCGCGGTGATCTGGGTCGGCAGCGAACTGTTGCCAGCTTCGTCGACCGCGACGACATCCAGTGCTTCCCCGTTGGCCTGTGCCGGGGTCAGGCCGATGGTGAAGCTGCCATCCGGGCCGGCCTGGGTGCTGCCTAGGACATTGCCCTGCGCGTCACGCACTTGCACCTGCGTATCTGCCGGTGCGGTACCGGAAACACTGGAGCCGTCACCGGCCACCACCACGCCGCTCGGGCTTTCGGGCAGCGGTGTATCGGCAACGGTCACGCTGACCCCTGCCGAGGTATTGCCGGCGGCATCGGTCTGCACCAGCACGAGGTTCTCACCTGCGGCCAGCGGTGCCTCCAGGTCAATCACGAAGGTGCCATTTGGCGCCACGGTGCCAGTACCGATGACTGCGCCCTGGGCATCACGCACTTCCACTGTGGCACCGGGCTCGCCACGGCCAGACACGGCCAGGCTGCCATCGCTTGCCACCACGTCGGCGACGATCGCTGGCGCGGTGATGTCCGGGGCCACGTAGCTCAGCGGCACCGAAGTGTTGCCTGCCGCATCGGTCACGGTGATGGACAGGGTCTCGCCATTGGCCTGTGGCGGGTCGAGGGTCAGGCTGAAACTGCCATCCGGCTCGGCAATGGCGCTGCCGATCAGGTTGCCCGAGGCATCTTTGACCTCTACTCGTGCGCCCCCTTCTGCAGTACCGGCCAGGCTGTCGCCATTGCTCAGCACCAGGTCGGTTGGTTGCAGCGGTGCTACCTGGTCGGGCGCCGTCAGCGGGCTAGGTGTAGAGACGTTGCCGGCGGCGTCGGTCAGGGTCACTTGCAGGGACGAGCCATCCACCACCGGGGTTGGCAGTTGCACATTGAAGCTGCCATCGGGCTGAACGGTGCCGCTCACCAGCACTTGCCCCTGATCGTTGCGCACCTCTACGGTGGCGCCCGCTTCGCCGCGCCCGGAGACTGTGCGGCCATCGTTACTGATGGCCAGCTCGGTAGCGGGTTCCGGCGGTGTGGTGTCGCCGCCGTTGTCCACGATCGGTGCGGTGACGCTGCCGGCCGTGGAGGCGTTGCCTGCGACATCGGTGGCCGTCACCTGCAACTGCTCGCCTGCCACTTGTGGCGGGGTGAGGCCGATGCTGAAGGCGCCGCTGGCCCCCACCACGACACTGCCCAGTACAGTGGTGCCATCGGCGGCCAGCACACGGACGGTGCTGCCTGCTTCGGCGCGGCCGCTGACAACGGTACCGTCGCCACTGATTGCCAGATCGCTTGGCGCCGCAGGCGCGGTGATGTCTGGTGCGGCGACCTGCACCGGCAACGACGAGGTGCCGTTGTTGTCGATCGCCACCACGTCCAGCAACTCGCCATTGGCCTGGGCCGGTGTAAGCACCACGGTGAAGGTGCCCTCGGCACCCACCACGATGCTACCGACCAGCGTGCCGTTGGCATCATGCACTTCCACGCGGCTACCAGCAGGAGCAGAACCGCTGATGGTGCTGCCATCGGCAGCGACAACCAGTTCGCTCGGGCTGGTCGGTGTGACCACCAGTGGCACGTCGTAGGTCAGCGCTTCAGAGGCGTTGCCGCTCGGGTCGGTCTGTACCAGGCTCAGGCGTTCACCCGGCAGTGCAGCCGGATCGAGGTCGATCAGGAAAGTACCGTTCGCGGTCACTGTGCCGGTACCGACCAGCGTGCCATTGGCATCGCGCACCTCGACGGTAGCACCGGCTTCGCCGCGACCGCCCAAGGTCAGGCCGTCGGCGCCGACGATGATGTTGCTGACTACGGCAGGCACGGTGATGTCCGGGGCCTCGAATTGCAGGGGTGAAGAGATATTGCCGGCGGCATCGATCAGACGGATGTCGAGGATTTCGCCATTGGCCTGGGCCGGCGACAGGGTGATGCTGAAACTGCCGGTTTCAGTGACCAGGCCAGTGCCGAGCAAGTTGCCCAAGGCATCGCGTACCTGCACGGTCGCGCCTGGCTCGCCGTTGCCGCTCAGGGTCACGCCGTCGGCCAAGGCCACGCCGCTCGGTTGGGCCGGGGCCTGCAAGTCCGGGGTAACCACCGACGCCGGGGCAGAAGCATTGCCGCTGGCATCGGTCAGCACCACTTGCAGGTTGCTGCCATCTTTCACCGGTGGGTCGAGGGTGATCTGGAAGGTGCCGTCCGGGTTGACCGAGCCGCTGGCCAGTACATTGCCCTGGGCATCGCGCACCTGCACGCTGGCCCCGGCTTCGCCGCGGCCATTGAGCTGGGCGCCGGCCAGGCCGACTACCAGGTTGGTCGCGGCATCCGGTGGTGTGGTGTCGCCGCCGTCGATGTCTGGCGCGGTGATGTCGCCGGCCGTGGAGGTGTTGCCGGCGGCATCAGTGGCGGTGACTTGCAGTACCTCGCCGTTTACCTGTGGCGGGTCGAGGGTGATGCTGAAGCTGCCAGTGGCGTCGACCACCACACTACCCAGCACGGTGGTGCCATCGGCGGCCACCACCCGCACGGTGCTGCCCACTTCGGCGCGGCCGGTGACCTCGCTGCCGTTGGCACTGATCGCCAGCTCGCCCGGGGTGACCGGCGGGGTGATGTCTGGCGCAGCGATTTGCACCGGCAGGGACGAAGCGCCGGTGCCATCGATGGCCACCACGTCCAGCAGTTCGCCGTTGGCCTGGGCCGGGTTGAGGATGACGGTGAAGGTGCCACCGGCACCTACCACCACACTGCCGACCAGTGTGCCGTTGGCATCGTGTACTTCCACACGGCTGCCCGTCGGGGCTGTACCAGTGATGCTGGCGCCGTTCGCAGCCACCACCAGGTCGCTTGGGCTGGCTGGGGTCGTGGTTGCCGGGACTTCATATTGCAGGGCTTCAGAGGCGTTGCCGCTCGCATCGGTCTGCACCAGGCTCAATTGCTCGCCCGGTTGCGCGGCTGGGGTGAGGTCGACCAAGAAGGTTCCGTTGGCGCCGACTGTGGCGGCGCCTATGACAGAGCCGTTGGCATCACGTACCTGTACGGTAGCACCGGCCTCGCCACGGCCACTGAGCACCAGGCCATCGGCGCCCACCACGACGTTGCTGACGGCAGCTGGCGGCGTGACGTCCGGTGCAGTGAACGCCAGCGGCGTTGAACTGTTGCCGGCGGCGTCTACCACGCGAATGTCCAGGGCCTCACCATTGGCCTGGGCGGGGAACAGCGTGACGCTGAAGGTGCCGTCTTCGTTGACCAAGCCAGTGCCGATCAGGCTGCCGGTGGCATTGCGCACCTGTACGGTGGCACCGGGCTCGCCGCGGCCGGTAAAGGTCACGCCATCAACCAAGGCCAGCTCGGTTGGCTGCGCTGGGGCCAGCAGGTCTGGCGCGGCGACCGAACCGGGTTGCGAGACATTGCCGGCAGTGTCGGTCAGGGTCACTTGCAGGGTACTGCCATCGGTGATGGCCGGGTTCAAGGTGATGGCGAAGGTACCATCGGGATTGACTGTGCCCGTGGCAACCACGGTGCCTGCGTCATCGCGCACCTGAACGCTGGTACCGGCTTCGCCACGACCGCTGAGTTGGCTGCCGGCAGCACTGATCACCAGGTTGGTCGGGGTCTGCGGTGGCGTTGTGTCGCCGCCATCGATGTCCGGCGCGGTAAGGTTACTGGCGGTGGAGGCGTTGCCTGCCGCATCGGTGGCCGTCACTTGCAGCACTTCGCCGTCTACCTGTGGCGGGTCGAGGGTGATGCTGAAGCTGCCGGTAGCGCCAACTACCACGCTACCCAGCACAGTGGTGCCGTCGGCGGCCAGCACGCGTACGGTGCTGCCCGGTTCGGCACGGCCGGTGACCACGCTGCCGTCGGCATTGATCACCAGTTCGGTCGGTGCGGCAGGGGCGGTGATATCCGGTGCGGTGATTTGGGCGGGCAGCGAGGAAACGCCGCTGTCATCAATGGCGACCACGTCCAGCAGTTCGCCGTTGGCCTGGGCCGGGTCGAGGGTAACGGTGAAGCTGCCGTCGGGGCCCGCCACCACACTGCCAATCAGCGTGCCGTTGGCGTCATGCACTTCCACACGGGTGCCGGCAGGTGCGGTACCGCTGATGCTGCTGCCGTCTTCGGCGAATACCAGGTCGCTGGGACTGGCAGGCGCAGTGGTGACCGGGACTTCGAATTGCAGCGCCGAGGAAGCGTTGCCGCTTGGGTCGGTCTGCACCAGGCTCAACTGCTCGCCTGGCTGAGCGGCCGGATTCAGGTCAATCAGGAAGGTGCCGTTGGCACCCACGACACCCGTGCCGATCACGGTGCCATTGGCATCGCGCACTTCCACAGTGGCACCCGGTTCGCCGCGACCGCTCAGGGCCGTGCCACCTGGGCCGACCAGAATGTCGGTGACCGCCTCGGGCGGTGTGATATCCGGGGCTGTGAACTCCAGCGGTATCGAACTGTTGCCGGCGGCATCCACCAGACGCACGTCGAGTGCTTCACCATTTGTCTGGGCAGGCGACAGGGTGAGGCTGAACAGGCCGTCGGCACCGACGACACCAGTACCGATGACAGCACCGCCGGCATCGCGCACCTGCACGGTGGCACCGGGCTCACCGCGTCCGGTGAAAGTGATGCCATCGGCCAAGGCCAGGTCAGTCGGTTGCGCGGGCGGCAGCAAGTCGGCCGAGGTGACCGAGCCCGGTTGGGATACGTTGCCGGCAGCGTCGGTGAGGGTGACTTGCAAGGTGCTGCCATCGTTCACGGCAGGGTCCAGGGCGATGACGAAGGTGCCATTTGCAGCGACGGTGCCAGTCGCGAGGATGTTGCCTGCCGCGTCACGTACCTGCACGGTAGAGCCGGCTTCGCCTCGACCGCTGAGCTGGCTACCGGCAACGCCGATCACCAGATTGGTCGGTGCTTCAGGCGGGGTGGTATCGCCGCCATCAATGTCCGGCGCGGTGACCGAGCTGGCAACGGAAGTGTTGCCAGCGGCATCGGTCGCGGTGGCCTGTAGCACTTCGCCGTCAACTTGTGGCGGATTGAGGTTGAGGCTGAACACGCCGGTCGGGCCGACCAAGGCAGTGCCCAGTTCGCTACCGTCGGCAGCCACGATGCGCACGGTGCTGCCCGGCTCGGCACGGCCGGTGACAACGCTGCCGTCCGCGCTCACGGCCAGTTCGGTCGGTGCGGCAGGGGCGGTGACATCCGGTGCGGTGATCTGTGCGGGCAGCGAGGAAACGCCGCCGTCATCGATGGCCACCACGTCCAGCAGTTCGCCGTTGGCTTGTGCGGGATTCAGTTCGATGCTGAAGCTGCCATCGGCGTTGGCAATGGCACTGCCAATCAGCGTGCCGTTGGCGTCATGCACTTCCACACGGGTGCCGGCAGGTGCGGTACCGGTGAGGGTGGTGCCATCAGCATTGATGGCCAGATTGCTCGGGCTGTCGGGCGCGGTGGTCAGTGGTACGTCGTACTCGGTAGCCACCGAAGCGTTGCCGCTTGGGTCGGTCTGCACCAGGCTCAACTGCTCGCCTGGCTGAGCGGCCGGATACAGGTCGATCAGGAAGGTGCCGTTGGCACCGACCACACCTGTGCCGATCACAGTGCCATTGGCATCACGCACTTCCACAGTGGCACCCGGCTCGCCGCGACCGCTCAGGGCCAGGCCGTCAGCACCAACTGTAATATTGGTTACTGCCTCAGGTGGGGTGATGTCCGGCGCATCGAATTGCAGTGGCGCCGAGACGTTGCCGGCGGCATCCACCAAGCGCACGTCGAGTGCTTCGCCGTTGGCTTGGGCCGGCGACAGGGTGAGGCTGAACAGGCCGTCGGCACCTACGACACCAGTACCGATGACAGTACCGCCGGCATCGCGCACCTGCACGGTGGCACCGGGCTCGCCGCGACCGGTGAAGGTGACGCCATCGGCCAGGGCCAGGTCAGTCGGTTGTGCTGGCGGCAGCAAGTCGGCCGAGGTGACCGAGCCCGGTTGGGATATGTTGCCGGCGGCATCGGTGAGGGTGACTTGCAAGGTGCTGCCGTCGTTCACGGCAGGGTCCAGGGTGACGGTGAAGGTGCCATCTGCAGCGACGTTGCCAGTCGCGAGGATGTTGCCGGCCGCGTCACGTACCTGCACGGTGGAGCCGGCTTCGCCTCGACCGCTGAGCTGGCTGCCGGCAAGGCCGATCACCAGATTGGTCGGTGCTTCAGGCGGGGTGGTATCGCCGCCATCGATGTCCGGTGCGGTGACCGAGCTGGTAACGGAAGTGTTGCCAGCGGCATCGGTCGCGGTGGCCTGTAGCACTTCGCCGTCAACTTGTGGCGGGTTTAGGTTGAGGCTGAACACGCCGGTCGGGCCGACCACGGCAGTGCCCAGTTCGGTGCCGTCGGCAGCCAGGACACGCACGGTGCTACCCGGTTCGGCACGGCCGGTGATCACGCTGCCGTCCGCGCTCACGGCCAGTTCGGTTGGTGCGGCAGGGGCGGTGATGTCGGGTGCGGTGATCTGTGCGGGCAGCGAGGAAACGCCGCCGTCATCAATGGCGATCACGTCCAGCAGTTCGCCGTTGGCCTGGGGCGGGTCGAGGGTGACGGTGAAGCTGCCGTCGGGGCCAGCCACCACACTGCCAATCAGGGTGCCGTTGGCGTCATGTACTTCCACACGGGTGCCGGCAGGTGCGGTACCGGTGAGGGTGGTGCCATCAGCATTGATGGCCAGATTGCTCGGGCTATCGGGCGCGGTGGTCAATGGTACGTCGTACTCGGTAGCCACCGAAGCATTGCCGCTTGGGTCGGTCTGCACCAGGCTCAACTGCTCGCCCGGCTGTGCGGCTGGGGCGAGGTCGATCAGGAAGGTGCCGTTGGCACCCACGACACCCGTGCCGATCACGGTGCCATTGGCATCACGCACGTCCACTGTGGCCCCCGGCTCGCCACGACCGCTCAGGGCCAGGCCGTCAGCACCAACTGTAATATTGGTTACTGCCTCAGGGGGGGTGATGTCCGGCGCATCGAATTGCAGTGGCGCCGAGACGTTGCCGGCGGCATCCACCAAGCGCACGTCGAGTGCTTCGCCGTTGGCTTGGGCCGGCGACAGGGTGAGGCTGAACAGGCCGTCGGCACCTACGACACCAGTACCGATGACAGTACCGCCGGCATCGCGCACCTGCACGGTGGCACCGGGCTCGCCGCGACCGGTGAAGGTGACGCCATCGGCCAGGGCCAGGTCAGTCGGTTGTGCTGGCGGCAGCAAGTCGGCCGAGGTGACCGAGCCCTGTTGGGATATGTTGCCGGCGGCATCGGTGAGGGTGACTTGCAAGGTGCTGCCGTCGTTCACGGCAGGGTCCAGGGTGACGGTGAAGGTGCCATCTGCAGCGACGGTGCCAGTCGCGAGGATGTTGCCGGCCGCGTCACGTACCTGCACGGTGGAGCCGGCTTCGCCTCGACCACTGAGCTGGCTGCCGGCAAGGCCGATCACCAAGTCAGTCGGGGCTGCCGGTGGCGTGGTATCGATCCCGTCGATATCCGGTGCGGTGACTGCGCTGCTTGGCGATGTGTTGCCAGCGGCATCGGTCGCCGTGGCCTGCAGCACTTCGCCGTCAACTTGTGGCGGGTTTAGGTTGAGGCTGAACACGCCGGTCGGGCCGACCACGGCAGTGCCCAGTTCGGTGCCGTCGGCAGCCACGATGCGCACGGTGCTGCCCGGTTCGGCGCGGCCGGTGACAACGCTGCCATCCGCGCTGACCGCCAGTTCGGTTGGGGCGGCAGGGGCGGTGATGTCGGGCGCGGTGATCTGGGCGGGCAGCGAGGAAATGCCGCCGTCATCGATGGCGACCACGTCCAGCAGTTCGCCGTTGGCTTGTGCGGGATTCAGCTCGATGCTGAAGCTGCCATCGGCGTTGGCAATGGCACTGCCAATCAGGGTGCCGTTGGCATCATGCACTTCCACACGGGTGCCGGCAGGTGCGGTACCGCTGATGCTGCTGCCGTCTTCGGCGAACACCAGGTTGCTGGGGCTGGCAGGCGCAGTGGTGACCGGGACTTCGAATTGCAGTGCCGAGGAAGCGTTGCCGCTTGGGTCGGTCTGTACCAGGCTCAATTGTTCGCCCGGCTGAGCGGCCGGACTCAGGTCGATCAGGAAGGTGCCGTTGGCACCGACCACACCCGTGCCGATCACGGTGTCACTGGCATCACGCACTTCCACAGTAGCACCGGGTTCGCCGCGACCGCTCAGGGCCAGGCCGTCAGCACCAACTGTAATATTGGTTACTGCCTCAGGTGGGGTGATGTCCGGCGCATCGAATTGCAGTGGCGCCGAGACGTTGCCGGCGGCATCCACCAAGCGCACGTCGAGTGCTTCGCCGTTGGCTTGGGCCGGCGACAGGGTGAGGCTGAACAGGCCGTCGGCACCTACGACACCAGTACCGATGACAGTACCGCCGGCATCGCGCACCTGCACGGTGGCACCGGGCTCGCCGCGACCGGTGAAGGTGACGCCATCGGCCAGGGCCAGGTCAGTCGGTTGTGCTGGCGGCAGCAAGTCGGCCGAGGTGACCGAGCCCTGTTGGGATATGTTGCCGGCGGCATCGGTGAGGGTGACTTGCAAGGTGCCGCCGTCGTTCACGGCAGGGTCCAGGGTGACGGTGAAGGTGCCATCTGCAGCGACGGTGCCAGTCGCGAGGATGTTGCCGGCCGCGTCACGTACCTGCACGGTGGAGCCGGCTTCGCCTCGACCACTGAGCTGGCTGCCGGCAAGGCCGATCACCAAGTCAGTCGGGGCTGCCGGTGGCGTGGTATCGATCCCGTCGATATCCGGTGCGGTGACTGCGCTGCTTGGCGATGTGTTGCCAGCGGCATCGGTCGCCGTGGCCTGCAGCACTTCGCCGTCAACTTGTGGCGGGTTTAGGTTGAGGCTGAACACGCCGGTCGGGCCGACCACGGCAGTGCCCAGTTCGGTGCCGTCGGCAGCCACGATGCGCACGGTGCTGCCCGGTTCGGCGCGGCCGGTGACAACGCTGCCATCCGCGCTGACCGCCAGTTCGGTTGGGGCGGCAGGGGCGGTGATGTCGGGCGCGGTGATCTGGGCGGGCAGCGAGGAAATGCCGCCGTCATCGATGGCGACCACGTCCAGCAGTTCGCCGTTGGCTTGTGCGGGATTCAGCTCGATGCTGAAGCTGCCATCGGCGTTGGCAATGGCACTGCCAATCAGGGTGCCGTTGGCATCATGCACTTCCACACGGGTGCCGGCAGGTGCGGTACCGCTGATGCTGCTGCCGTCTTCGGCGAACACCAGGTTGCTGGGGCTGGCAGGCGCAGTGGTGACCGGGACTTCGAATTGCAGTGCCGAGGAAGCGTTGCCGCTTGGGTCGGTCTGTACCAGGCTCAATTGTTCGCCCGGCTGAGCGGCCGGACTCAGGTCGATCAGGAAGGTGCCGTTGGCACCGACCACACCCGTGCCGATCACGGTGTCACTGGCATCACGCACTTCCACAGTAGCACCGGGTTCGCCGCGACCGCTCAGGGCCAGGCCGTCAGCACCAACTGTAATATTGGTTACTGCCTCAGGTGGGGTGATGTCCGGCGCATCGAATTGCAGTGGCGCCGAGACGTTGCCGGCGGCATCCACCAGACGCACATCGAGCGCTTCACCATTGGCCTGGGCAGGCGACAAGGTGAGGCTGAACAGGCCGTCGGCACCGACGACACCGGTGCCAATCAGGTTGCCGGCAGCATCGCGCACTTGCACGGTAGCGCCGGGCTCGCCGCGACCGGTGAAGGTGACGCCATCGGGCAGGGCCAGGTCAGTCGGTTGTGCTGGCGGCAGCAAGTCGGCCGAGGTGACCGAGCCCGGTTGGGATACGTTGCCAGCGGCGTCGGTGAGGGTGACTTGCAGCGTACTGCCATCGGTGATGGCCGGGTTCAAGGTGATCGCGAAGGTACCATCCGGATTGACCGTGCCCGTGGCAATTACGGTGCCTGCGTCATCGCGCACCTGAACGCTGGTACCGGCTTCGCCACGACCGCTGAGTTGGCTGCCGGCAACGCCGATCACCAGATTGGTCGGTGCTTCAGGCGGGGTGGTATCGCCGCCGTCGATGTCCGGCGCGGTAAGGTTACTGGCGGTGGAGGCGTTGCCTGCCGCGTCGGTGGCCGTCACCTGCAGCACTTCACCGTCTATCTGTGGCGGGTCGAGGGTGATGCTGAAGCTGCCGGTAGCGCCAACTACCACGCTACCCAGCACAGTGGTGCCGTCGGCGGCCAGCACGCGTACGGTGCTGCCCGGTTCGGCACGGCCGGTGACCACGCTGCCGTCGGCATTGATCACCAGTTCGGTCGGTGCGGCAGGGGCGGTGATATCCGGTGCGGTGATTTGGGCGGGCAGCGAGGAAACGCCGCTGTCATCAATGGCGACCACGTCCAGCAGTTCGCCGTTGGCTTGTGCGGGATTCAGTTCGATGCTGAAGCTGCCATCGGCGTTGGCAATGGCACTGCCAATCAGCGTGCCGTTGGCGTCATGCACTTCCACACGGGTGCCGGCAGGTGCGGTACCGGTGAGGGTGGTGCCATCAGCATTGATGGCCAGATTGCTCGGGCTGTCGGGCGCGGTGGTCAGTGGTACGTCGTACTCGGTAGCCACCGAAGCATTACCGCTTGGGTCGGTCTGCACCAGGCTCAACTGCTCGCCTGGCTGTGCGGCCGGATTCAGGTCGATCAGGAAGGTGCCGTTGGCACCGACCACACCTGTGCCGATCACAGTGCCATTGGCATCACGCACTTCCACTGTGGCACCTGGTTCGCCGCGACCGCTCAGGGCCAGGCCGTCAGCACCAACTGTAATATTGGTTACTGCCTCAGGTGGGGTGATGTCCGGCGCATCGAATTGCAGTGGCGCCGAGACGTTGCCGGCGGCATCCACCAAGCGCACGTCGAGTGCTTCGCCGTTGGCTTGGGCCGGCGACAGGGTGAGGCTGAACAGGCCGTCGGCACCTACGACACCAGTACCGATGACAGTACCGCCGGCATCGCGCACCTGCACGGTGGCACCGGGCTCGCCGCGACCGGTGAAGGTGACGCCATCGGCCAGGGCCAGGTCAGTCGGTTGTGCGGGCGGCAGCAAGTCGGCCGAGGTGACCGAGCCCGGTTGGGATACGTTGCCGGCGGCATCGGTGAGGGTGACTTGCAAGGTGCTGCCGTCGTTCACGGCAGGGTCCAGGGTGACGGTGAAGGTGCCATCTGCAGCGACGTTGCCAGTCGCGAGGATGTTGCCTGCCGCGTCACGCACCTGCACGGTAGAGCCGGCTTCGCCGCGACCGCTGAGCTGGCTGCCGGCAAGGCCGATAGCCAGATTGGTCGGTGCTTCAGGCGGGGTGGTATCGCCGCCATCGATGTCCGGTGCGGTGACCGAGCTGGTAACGGAAGTGTTGCCAGCGGCATCGGTCGCCGTGGCCTGTAGCACTTCGCCGTCAACTTGTGGCGGGTTGAGGTTGAGGCTGAACACGCCGGTCGGGCCGACCAAAGCAGTGCCCAGTTCGGTGCCGTCGGCAGCCACGATGCGCACGGTGCTGCCCGGTTCGGCACGGCCGGTGATAACGCTGCCGTCCGCGCTGACCGCCAGTTCGGTTGGGGCGGCAGGGGCGGTGATGTCGGGCGCGGTGATCTGGGCGGGCAGCGAGGAAATGCCGCCGTCATCGATGGCGACCACGTCCAGCAGTTCGCCGTTGGCTTGTGCGGGATTCAGTTCGATGCTGAAGCTGCCATCGGCGTTGGCAATGGCACTGCCAATCAGAGTGCCGTTGGCGTCATGCACTTCCACACGGCTGCCGGCCGGCGCGGTACCGGTGAGGGTGGTGCCATCAGCATTGATGGCCAGATTGCTCGGGCTGTCGGGCGCAGTGGTCAGCGGTACGTCGTACTCAGTAGCCACCGAAGCATTGCCGCTTGGGTCGGTCTGCACCAGGCTCAACTGCTCGCCCGGCTGCGCCGCCGGATCCAGATCGATCAGGAAGGTGCCATTGGCTCCCACAACACCTGTGCCGATCACGGTGCCACTGGCATCGCGCACCTCAACAGTGGCGCCGGGTTCGCCGCGACCGCTCAGGGCCAGGCCGTCAGCGCCGACGGCAATGTTGCTCACCGCATCGGGCGGGGTAATGTCCGGCGCATCGAATTGCAATGGGGCAGAGGCGTTACCGTCAGCATCCACCAAGCGTACGTCGAGTGCTTCGCCGTTGGCCTGGGCAGGCGACAGGGTGAGGCTGAATAGGCCGTCGGCACCGACGACACCAGTACCGATGACAGCACCGTTGGCATCGCGTACTTGCACGGTAGCGCCGGGCTCGCCGCGACCGGTGAAGGTGACACCATCGGCCAGGGCCAGGTCAGTCGGTTGAGCGGGCGGCAGCAAGTCGGCCGAAGTGACCGAGCCCGGCTGGGATACGTTGCCGGCGGCATCGGTGAGGGTGACTTGCAAGGTGCTGCCGTCGTTCACGGCAGGGTCCAGGGTGACGGTGAAGGTGCCATCTGCAGCGACGGTGCCTGTCGCGAGGATGTTGCCGGCCGCGTCACGCACCTGCACGGCAGTGCCGGCTTCGCCTCGACCACTGAGTTGGCTGCCGGCAAGGCCGATCACCAGATTGGTCGGTGCTTCAGGCGGGGTGGTATCGCCGCCATCGATGTCCGGCGCGGTGACCGAGCTGGCAACGGAAGTATTGCCAGCGGCATCGGTCGCGGTGGCCTGTAGCACTTCGCCGTCAACTTGTGGCGGGTTGAGGTTGAGGCTGAACACGCCGGTCGGGCCGACCAAAGCAGTGCCCAATTCGGTGCCGTCGGCAGCCACGATGCGCACGGTGCTGCCCGGTTCGGCACGGCCGGTGATCACGCTGCCGTCCGCGCTCACGGCCAGTTCTGTCGGTGTGGCAGGGGCGGTGATATCCGGTGCGGTGATCTGTGCGGGCAGCGAGGAAACGCCGCCGTCATCGATGGCCACCACGTCCAGCAGTTCGCCGTTGGCTTGTGCGGGATTCAGTTCGATGCTGAAGCTGCCATCGGCGTTGGCAATGGCACTGCCAATCAGCGTGCCATTGGCGTCATGCACTTCCACACGGGTGCCGGCAGGTGCGGTACCGGTGAGGGTGGTGCCATCAGCATTGATGGCCAGATTGCTCGGGCTGTCGGGCGCGGTGGTCAGTGGTACGTCGTACTCGGTAGCCACCGAAGCATTACCGCTTGGGTCGGTCTGCACCAGGCTCAACTGCTCGCCTGGCTGTGCGGCCGGATTCAGGTCGATCAGGAAGGTGCCGTTGGCACCGACCACACCTGTGCCGATCACAGTGCCATTGGCATCACGCACTTCCACAGTGGCACCCGGTTCGCCGCGACCGCTCAGGGCCGTGCCACCTGGGCCGACCAGAATGTCGGTGACCGCCTCGGGCGGTGTGATATCCGGGGCTGTGAACTCCAGCGGTATCGAACTGTTGTCGGCGGCATCCACCAGACGCACGTCGAGTGCTTCACCATTTGTCTGGGCAGGCGACAGGGTGAGGCTGAACAGGCCGTCGGCACCGACGACGCCGGTGCCAATCACGTTGCCGGCAGCATCGCGCACCTGCACGGTAGCACCAGGCTCACCGCGTCCGGTGAAAGTGACGCCATCGGCCAAGGCCAGGTCAGTCGGTTGTTCAGGGGCTGTGGTATCTGGGTTGTCGACGTCCGGCGCCGTGATGCTAGCAACTGGCGAGATATTGCCAGCCGCATCTGCGGCGCTGATCTCCAGGGCCTGGCCGTCGATTTGTGGCGGTTGCAGAGTGATGCTGAACTGGCCGTCCGCACCGGCCACCGCAGTGCCCAGCAATACGCCACCTGCGCCTCGCACGGAAACCGTCGAGCCGGGCTCGGCACGACCGGTGAGGGTGTTACCTTGCTCATTGATAGCCAGGTCGGTCGGCGCCAGTGGTGCAGTTGCGTCCGGTGCAGTGACAGTGCCAGGCGCCGAGACATTGCCGGCGGCGTCGGTCAGGGTGACATCAAGGTTTTCGCTGTTGATCTGCGGCGCATTCAGCGTCACGTTGAAACTGCCGTCGGCACCCACTGTGCCGCTGCCGATCAGGTTGCCGGCGGCGTCGCGGATGTTCACCGTGGTGCCTGCTTCGCCACGGCCGGTCAGACGCAAGCCATCCGGCGAAACCAGCAGGTCGATCGGCGTGGCCGGTGCGCTGGTGTCGGGGTCGGAACCGCCGCTGCTGCTGCTGCTGCTGCTGCTGCCGCCGTTGTTCGCCGCCGCCGCTGCGCCGCCCACGCCGAGCAGGCTGAGCCCGGCTATCGCCCACGTTGGCATGGCGCTACCGGCGGTGCCAATACCCGCGACCAGTTCGTCCAACGAGGCCACGTCTTCAAAGGTGAAGCCGGTGAACGCTGCTGCATCGTACTGGGCATGCCACAGGGTGCCATCGTCGCCAACGAAGACCATATCGCTGCCGACCCCGGCCTGGTCTACGGCGAAGAAGTTACCGATGGTGACCTTTTCGCCTGACTTCAGGGTGATGATCAGGTCCTGCCCGCGCTGGGTGACCGTGGCCACTTTGTCTGGAGAAACCGGTACCTGCACGACGCTTGGTGCTTTGAGATTGATATTGCCCCAGGCGCTCTGAGTGGCGACTTCGGATTGCTTATCGGCGACGACGATGTTGTCCATGGATGCTCCCTGCTGATATCCGGATCCCCCAGCCCGAGTGTTCGGGCCACAACCGGCGTAACAGAGCCCTTTCAGGGGTTTTACGCACAGCTTCGACCAGGCAGTCGACAAACGGGTGGTTAGGGAGATATAGCAGCCGGTGGGGAAGCAACCAGATGGCTTTCTGGGTTAATCCTTTGGTAGAAAAGCCTCAGCGAAGCCCTAGCCTGCGGGCCAAACGGCTCAGGTTTGCGCGGTCCAGACCGAGTTCGCGGGACGCTGCTGCCCAGTTGTCCTGATGCCGCTGCAGGCAGGCTTCGATCACCTGTCGTTGGTAAATATCGACGGCTTCACGCAAGCCGCCTTCAGGCGGGGCGACTACTTGCTGCGGTGCAGCGGGGGAGGGCAGCGTGCCTGGCGTGGCTGCCGACACACGCAGGTCCAGGTCGATGGCTTCGAGGGTGAGGATACGTGGCCGATCAGGGTGCTGGCCCAGCGCCTTGAGTGCCGAGCGGCCGATCAGGTGTTCCAGTTCGCGCACATTGCCTGGCCAGTCGTAGGCGATCAACGCGGCTTGGGCCTCATGGCTCAGGCGCAGGCTGTTCAGGCCAAGCCGTGAACGGTTCTGTTCGAGGAAGTAGCCCGCCAATAGCAGCACGTCTCGCCCACGTTCGCGCAACGGTGGCACGTGCAGCGGGTATACGCTGAGGCGGTGATAGAAGTCGGCGCGGAAGTTGCCCGTACGCACCTCGGCAGCCAGGTCGCGATTGGTCGCGGCGATCAGGCGCACGTCCACCCGGTGCTCGCGGTCCGAACCCAGGCGCTGCAGTTGGCCGCTTTGCAGCACGCGTAACAGCTTGGCCTGGACCGTCAGCGGCAGTTCGCCCACTTCGTCGAGGAACAGTGTGCCGCCGTTGGCCAGTTCGAACTTGCCGCGGCGCTCGCCATGCGCGCCGGTGAAGGCGCCGCGCACATGGCCGAACAGTTCGCTTTCCACCAAGGTGTCGGGCAGGGCGGCGCAGTTGAGGCTGACCAGCGGCTTGTCGGCGCGGCTACTGGCCCGGTGCAGGGCCTGGGCCACCAGCTCCTTGCCGACCCCGGTTTCGCCGGTGATCAGCACGGTCAGGTCGCTGCTGCCGACCAGACGAATTTCCTCCACCAGGCGTTTGTGTGCGGCGCTCTGGCCAATCAGCTCTCTATCCTGGCCGCTGGCCTGGCGGTAGAGCTCGGCGCGATGGTGTTCGTCTTCGGCGCGCAGGGCCAGGTGCTCGATACGCTCGGCCACGGTAACGGTGGCGGCAGCCAGGCTGGCAAAGGCCTGCAGGGCATCCAGCTCCAGGCTCTGGAACTGCCCGGGGGTGAGGGCGTCGAGGGTGACCAGGCCCCATGGGCGCTCATCGACCATCAACGGGCAGCCCATGCAGTCGTGCACTTCAAGGTCGGCATCGGGGGCATTGACCAAACCATCGTAGGGGTCGGGCAGTTCGGAGTCGCTGGCAAAACGGGTGGGTTCCGGGCGGCTCAGCAGTATCTGGAAACGCGGGTGCTCGCTGACCCGAAAGCGCCGGCCGAGGGTGTCGGGGCTAAGGCCATCCACTGCCAGCGGCACCAGCCATTCACCATCCAGTCGCAGCAGTGCTGCAGCATCGCACGGCAGCAGGCCGCGCATGGCTTGCAACAGGCGGCGGTAGCGTTCCTGGTCGGGCAAATCGCGGGACAGGTCGCTGACCAGAGGCAGCAGGGTGGTGAGCAGTGGCTTTGTAGTCATAAGGACTCCTGTGGGTCGATATGACTATACGCAGGGGTGGGTCGTTTTGACATGACCTGCATCAAACCCCTGATTTTGCTGGCGATAAAAGTTGGCACGATTGCTGTAATGGCAGGGGCAGTCATTTGAAGCCACAGGCTCAGGAGTTGTTGCAATGCTCAATGCCGAACAACGTGCAATCATCAAGGCCACTGTACCTCTGCTGGAAAGCGGCGGCGAAGCGCTGACCACCCACTTCTACAAGATGATGCTCAGCGAGTACCCCGAGGTACGGCCGCTGTTCAACCAGGCCCACCAGGCCAGTGGCGATCAGCCGCGTGCGCTGGCTAACGGCGTGTTGATGTATGCCCGCCATATCGACCAGCTGGAGCAACTGGGCGGCCTGGTCGGGCAGATCATCAACAAGCATGTTGCCCTGCAGATTCTGCCGGAGCACTACCCGATTGTCGGAAGCTGCCTGCTGCGCGCCATCGAGGAAGTGCTGGGCAAGGACATTGCCACACCTGCGGTGATCGACGCCTGGGGCGCGGCCTATGGCCAGCTGGCCGACATTCTGATTGGTGCTGAAGAAAACCTCTATAAAGAGAAGGAAGAGGCCGAGGGTGGCTGGCGCGGTACCCGTGAATTCCGCCTGGTACGCCGCGAGCAGGAAAGCAGCGAGATCGTTTCGTTCTACTTCGCCCCGGTGGATGGCATGCCGGTGCTCAAGGCAGAACCTGGCCAGTACATCGGTCTGAAACTGGACATTGACGGTGCCGAGCAGCGCCGCAACTATTCCCTGTCGGCGCTGTGCGACGGCAAGGAATACCGCATTAGCGTCAAGCGCGAGGCGGGCGGCAAGGTCTCCAACTACCTGCACGATGAGCTGATGGTGGGCGATACCCTGCAACTGTTCCCGCCTGCGGGTGACTTCACCCTGGCAGCCAGCGACAAGCCGCTGGTGCTGATCAGCGGAGGGGTGGGCATTACCCCGACCCTGGCGATGCTGCAGGCAGCACTGCAAACCCGGCGCGAGGTGCATTTCATCCACTGTGCGCGTAACGGCGCGGTGCATGCCTTCCGGGACTGGATCGATGGCCTGGCGGCGCGTCATCCACAGCTCAAGCGCTTCTACTGCTATGCCGAGCCGGAAGGTGGCGCTGCGGCCGATGCCGTGGGTTTGCTGAGTGAAGACCTGCTCGCCGAGTGGCTGCCGCAGGAGCGTGACGTGGATGCCTACTTCCTCGGGCCCAAGAGCTTCATGGCGGCGGTCAAGCGCCAGCTGAAGGGCCTGGGTGTGCCCGAGCAGCAGAGCCGCTACGAGTTCTTCGGGCCGGCGGCAGCGCTGGAGTGATGTAGCGCCTGTGCCGGCCTCTTCGCGGGCAAGCCCGCTCCCACAGGTATTGCACCGGTCTTGAATGTGGTGCCGTAACTGTAGGAGCGGGTTTACCCGCGAAGGGGCCGGTACAGGCCTATAGCGTACTCGTCCCCCGCTGCAGCACATCTTTCTGCCTATATATAAAGAAGAGATGAAAGCACCTGCGCAGCTTTCATCCTTAATCATCCTTTAATCACGGTATCCTTCACTCCCGGGTGTCGAGGGGCTTGCCCCTGCGCGGCACCTGGGCAGCCGTTTTTTGCCGCCCGGCGTTGAACCGACGTCGTTGCGGCCGGTCTCACCCACACTGGATAGCCCTGCGCAGTGCTTCCGCGACGTTCCCTCGGCATGCTCACAGGCCATGCCCAGCGTGTAGACTTGCGCCCAGGCAGGCGGACCACGCTGCCACTATCCATCGAAGGAACCGGCAATGAACGAACAAACATCGCGCCTGAATCGGGAACGGCGCTTTCTGGTGCTGTTGGGGCTGATCTGCCTTTCACTGATCGGCGGCGCCCTCTACATGCAGGTGGTGCTCGGCGAGGCACCCTGCCCGTTGTGCATCCTGCAGCGTTATGCGTTGCTGTTCATTGCCGTGTTTGCCTTCATCGCTGCGGCGATGCCCGGGCGCCGCAGCCTGACCTTCTTCGAGGCGTTGGTTGTGCTCAGTGCAATTGGCGGAATCGTTGCGGCGGGCAACCATGTGTATATACTCGCCAACCCCATGGTCAGTTGCGGTATCGATACCCTGCAGCCGATCGTGGATGACCTGCCACTGGCGAAGCTGTGGCCACTGGCGTTCCAGGTCGACGGCTTCTGCAGCACGCCGTATCCGCCGATCCTCGGCCTGTCGCTGGCGCAATGGGCACTTGTTGCCTTCGTGCTGACCGCCGTCCTGGTTCCGCTCGGTATCTACCGCAATCGACGCCAGGCTTAGACAAAAGTCCCGAATTGCATGGGGTCTTTTGCACCGCATGAGAAGAGGGAAAAGTTGCGCACCGCTTGATCCAGATCAACCCGCAGGCCTTGCAGGGTGCGGCTTTGAGGCCTATCAAGCGGGGTGCGACAAACTGTCGCGAAGTTGAATTATCGAGCAGCATTGTTACAGATTCTGTAAAAGACTGTTGCTCAATAAGTCATAGTCAAGGGTTGGCGACCTATCTACAATCGCCCCCAATTTCCGTTCGGCACTGCTTGCGAGTCGCAGGATTGAAGGAAGCCTCAGCGCTCCTTTTTGCTGACTTCGTCAAGTTTCGCCCAACGGCGATACCGGGCGGACACCCCTCCGCGTTTTCCCGCACCAAATGGACTTGGTCTGAAGTACAGGCCTGTTGCCTACGAAACCATAAGCACCGCTAACCCGCTTGAAGCCAAGGTCCTGCAGTCGGACCCCAGGCAGGAGCGAGTACGGGCGCGAAATGCCTCACTTGGCAGGACGAAGTGTTGGCTACCAAAACACAAATTGCATTGAAGCAAGCTGATCTAGAGGTCGTGAGATGAGTAAAAAGCGTTACCCCAGACTGTTTGGCATATTGCCCTTTTTAGGCATGCTTTTACTCAGTGGGTGCAACTGGACCCTGCTCGACCCGAAGGGCCAGGTCGGCATTGAGCAAAAGAACCTGATCCTGATCGCTACCGGCCTGATGCTGCTGGTGGTAATCCCTGTGATCATCATGACCCTGGCGTTCGCCTGGAAGTACCGTGCTTCCAACAAGGCAGCCACCTACACTCCTGACTGGTCGCACTCGACCAAGATCGAGGCCGCGGTATGGATCATCCCGATCCTGATCATCATCGCCCTGGGTTACGTCACCTACCACTCCACCCACAAGCTGGACCCTTATCGTCCGCTGGATTCGGACGTTAAGCCGATTCAGATCGACGTGGTCGCGCTGGACTGGAAGTGGCTGTTCATCTACCCGGAGCAGGGCATTGCCACGGTCAACAAGATCGTCTTCCCGGCTAACACTCCGGTCAACTTCCGCGTCACTTCCGACGCCGTGATGAACTCGTTCTTCATCCCGGGCCTGGGCGGTCAGATCTACGCCATGGCCGGCATGACCACCAAGCTGCACCTGATCGCCAACGAAAACGGCGAATTCGACGGTATCAGCGCCAACTACAGCGGTGCTGGCTTCACCGGCATGAAATTCAAGGCTACTGCCACCTCTCAGGAAGACTTCGACAAGTGGGTCGCTGAAGTCAAGCAGTCGCCGAAGAAGCTGGACAAGGCCGAATACGACGCCTTGGCCAAACCAAGCGAAAACAACCCGGTCGCGCTGTATAGCGAGGCTTCGCCTGAGCAGTTCCAGCTGATCGTCGACAAGTACGAAGGCATGAACCGCGGTCGTAGCCACGAAGAAGCAGGCAGCAAAGATCTGGCCACAACCAAGGGTGTGGAATCGAGTATGCAACCAGCTGCCGGTGCAGAGGAGTAAGAGATGTTCGGTAAATTAAGCCTGGAGGCGATACCCTATCACGAGCCGATAGTCATGGTGACGCTTGCCATGATCGCGCTCGGCGGTATCGCTGTCGTCGGTCTTATCACCTATTTCCGCAAGTGGACCTACTTGTGGAGCGAGTGGCTGACTACTGTCGACCACAAAAAGATCGGCGTGATGTACATCATCGTCGCGATGGTCATGCTGCTGCGCGGCTTTGCCGACGCCATCATGATGCGTACCCAGCTGGCTGCCGCAACCGGCGGCTCCGAAGGCTACCTGCCGCCTGAACACTATGACCAGATCTTCACCGCTCACGGTGTGATCATGATCATCTTCATGGCGATGCCGTTCTTCACCGGCCTGATGAACCTGGCGGTTCCTCTGCAGATCGGTGCACGTGACGTTGCCTTCCCGTTCCTGAACTCCCTGAGCTTCTACCTGCTGCTGGCAGGCGTGCTGCTGGTCAACATCTCGCTGGGCGTTGGTGAATTCGCCAAGACCGGCTGGGTTGCCTATCCGCCGCTCGCGGGCATTCAGTACAGCCCTGGGGTGGGTGTCGACTACTACATCTGGGCGCTACAGCTATCCGGATTGGGTACGACGCTTACCGGCGTGAACTTCCTCGTCACCGTGATGAAGATGCGCGCACCTGGCATGAAACTGATGGACATGCCGATCTTCACCTGGACCTGCACCTGGGCCAACGTGCTGATCGTCGCTTCGTTCCCGATTCTGACTGCTGCACTCGCTCTGCTGACCGTTGACCGTTATCTGGACTTCCACATCTTCACCAACGAGCTTGGTGGGAACCCGATGATGTACGTCAACCTGTTCTGGGCGTGGGGTCACCCTGAGGTTTACATCCTGATCCTGCCGGCCTTCGGCGTGTTCTCGGAAGTAACTTCGACGTTCTCTGGCAAACGCCTGTTCGGCCACCACTCGATGATTTACGCATCGGGCGCGATCGCCATCCTCGGCTTTGCTGTATGGCTGCACCACTTCTTCACCATGGGTGCCGGCGCCAGCGTCAACACCTTCTTCGGCCTGGCGACGATGCTGATCTCCATTCCGACCGGTGTGAAGCTGTTCAACTGGCTGTTCACCATGTACCAAGGCCGTGTGCGCTTCACCGCACCGATGCTCTGGACCCTGGGCTTCATGGTCACCTTCTCCATCGGTGGCATGACCGGCGTACTGCTTGCCGTTCCGGGTGCTGACTTCGTCCTGCACAACAGCCTGTTCGTAATTGCGCACTTCCACAACGTGATCATCGGTGGCGCGGTATTCGGCTACATCGCCGGTTTCGCCTTCTGGTTCCCGAAAGCCTTCGGCTTCACCCTGAACGAGAAGTGGGGCAAAGCTGCCTTCTGGTTCTGGCTGTCGGGCTTCTACGTTGCGTTCATGCCGCTGTACGCCCTGGGCTTCATGGGCATGACCCGTCGTCTGAACCACTCCGACAACCCACTGTGGGAACCCTACCTGTACGTAGCCGTTGTCGGCGCCGTGCTGATCCTGTTCGGTATCGCTTGCCAGCTGATCCAGATCGTCGTTTCGGTCCGCGACCGCAACCAGAACCTGGACGTGACCGGCGACCCATGGGGCGGCCGTACCCTGGAATGGTCGACTTCTTCGCCACCTCCGTTCTACAACTTCGCTCACATGCCTGAGAAAGTTGGTCTGGACTGCTGGCACGAAGCCAAGGAAGCAGGCGTTGCGTACAAGGCCCCGGCCAAGTACGAAGCCATTCACATGCCGAGCAACACCGCTACCGGTCTGTTCATGGGCCTGTTCCTGACCGTCTTCGGCTTCGCCTTCATCTGGCACATCTGGTGGCTGGTTGGCGCGAGCCTGGTTGCAACCATCGCTGTCTTCGTTCGCCACGCTGCACGTGACGACCAGGGCTACATGGTTCCGGCCGAAGAAGTGGCGCGCATCGAAGGCGAGCGTATGAAAGCGCTGGCCAAAGCAGGTGCTCTGCCTGCCGGCGCACGTGTCGAATCGTTTGAGCGGGTGTAATCAATGTCCAGTCAAGTAATGCACGGCGCTGCTCATGGTCACGACCATGGGCACGACGACCACCACCACGACTCGGGCCAGATGACCGTACTGGGTTTCTGGCTGTACCTGATGACCGACTGCATCCTGTTTGCGTCGCTCTTCGCCACCTACGCGGTGCTGTCCGGCAGTTTTGCCGGCGGCCCGTCGGGTCACGACATCTTCCAGCTCGATTTCGTAGCTGTTGAAACGCTGTTCCTGCTGCTGTCCTCGATCACCTTCGGCTTCGCCATGCTGAAGATGTTCGATGGCAAGAAAGCGGGCGTACTGGGCTGGTTGGCTGTGACCTTCCTGTTCGGTGCAGGCTTCATCGCGATGGAAATCTATGAGTTCCATCACCTGATCAGCGAGGGCTTCGGCCCGCAGCGCAGTGGCTTCCTGTCGGGCTTCTTCGCCCTGGTAGGTACCCACGGTCTGCACGTGACTGCTGGTCTGATCTGGATGGCAATCATGATGTACCAGATCAACAAGCACGGCATCACGCCGACCGCCAAGACCCGCATGAGCTGCCTGAGCCTGTTCTGGCACTTCCTGGACGTGGTCTGGATCTGCGTATTCACCGTCGTTTACCTGCTGGGGGTTCTGTAATGGCTAACGCACACGACACTCATCACGAAGGTAATCACGGCAGCGTCAAGTCGTACATGATCGGTTTTGTACTGTCGATCATCCTGACTGCGATCCCGTTCGGCCTGGCCATGACTGCCAGCCTGCCGAAGAACCTGACCGTTCTGATCATTGTTGCCATGGCCGTGATCCAGGTAGTTGTTCACCTGGTTTACTTCCTGCACATGGACCGCTCGAAAGAGCAACGCAACAACGTTTCGACGTTCCTGTTCACCACCCTGGTGATCGCTCTGCTTGTCGGCCTGTCGCTGTGGATCATGTTCAGCATCCACTTCGAAATGTTGGCCAAGTGAGGTAAGACTGCATGTCCGTTAAGCACTTTATCCAAATCACCAAACCGGGGATCATTTTCGGTAACGTGCTTTCCGTGGCAGGCGGTTTCTTCCTTGCCTCGAAGGGCCATGTGGATTTCGCCCTGTTCCTGGCGGTGGTGATCGGTACTTCGCTGGTGGTTGCGTCCGGATGCGTGTTCAACAACTGCATCGACCGTGACATCGACCACAAGATGGAGCGCACCAAGAACCGTGTCATGGTTCAGGGCGGCATGTCGCTGCCCCTCGCGCTGATCTACGCCACCCTGCTCGGGGTGGCGGGTTTCAGCCTGCTGTATGTCCAGGCCAACCCGCTGTCTGCGTTCTGCGCACTGATTGGCTTTGTCGTCTACGTCGGTTTCTACAGCCTGTGGCTGAAGCGTAAATCGGTGCACGGCACCTTGGTTGGCAGCCTGTCGGGTGCCATGCCTCCGGTGATCGGCTACTGCGCCGTGAGCAACAGCTTCGACCTGGCTGCGGTAACCCTGCTGGTGATGTTCAGCCTTTGGCAGATGCCGCACAGCTTTGCCATCGCGATCTTCCGCTTCAAGGATTACAGCGCTGCCAACATTCCGGTTCTGCCGGTGGCACGTGGCATCCTCGCGGCGAAAAAGCAGATCGTGCTGTACGTGCTGGCCTTCGTGCTCGCCACCCTGATGCTTACCCTCGGCGGTTACGCCGGCCTCGGCTACCTGGCCGTGGCTGCTGCCATGGGCCTTTACTGGCTGTACATGGCCTGGGGTGGTTACAAGGCCGAGGACGACAGCAAGTGGGCCCGCAAGGTGTTCGGCTTCTCCATCCTCACCGTCACTGCATTGAGCGTGATGATGGGTGTGGACAGCCAGACCGCTGCGGATGTGCTGATGACCTACGCACGCTGAAACTGCTGCCTGTTTCACGAAAGCCCCGGCCTCTGTGCCGGGGTTTTTTTTGGTGTTTTTCCTGTGCTGGCCTCTTCGCGGGTAAACCCGCTCCTACAAGGTTCCTGTAGGAGCGGGTTTACCCGCGAAGAGGCCAGCACAGGAAAATATAAATCTCTGATTTTCAAACAATAGATCTGAAAAGTTCTAACAAAACAGGAAATTGTCCTTTACAAGTATCCTGTTCCGGCACTATCGTCTGATCCAGGCCGCCACATCGGCCAACGTCGCTCGGACGGTTCCGGGCGCTTACGTACTCAGAGGAAGCCATGGCCAACCCAGGTTCGCCGCGCCGCTTTGCGCGCATCGATCGTCTCCCCCCCTACGTCTTCAACATTACCGCCGAGCTCAAGATGGCTGCCCGCCGTCGTGGCGAGGACATCATCGACCTGAGCATGGGCAACCCCGATGGCGCCACCCCGCCGCACATCGTCGAGAAGCTGGTACAGGTCGCCCAGCGTGAAGACACCCACGGCTACTCCACGTCGCGCGGCATCCCCCGCCTGCGCCGGGCCATCTCCAACTGGTACAAGGACCGCTACGAGGTCGACATCGACCCGGAAAGCGAAGCCATCGTCACCATCGGCTCGAAAGAGGGCCTGGCCCACCTGATGCTGGCCACCCTCGACCAGGGCGATACGGTGCTGGTGCCCAATCCCAGCTACCCGATCCACATCTACGGCGCAGTGATCGCCGGTGCCCAGGTGCGTTCGGTGCCGCTGGTGCCGGGTGTGGACTTCTTCAACGAGCTTGAGCGGGCCATTCGCGAGTCCATCCCCAAGCCGAAGATGATGATCCTGGGCTTCCCGTCCAACCCGACTGCCCAGTGCGTGGAGCTGGACTTCTTCGAGCGCGTGGTGGCCCTGGCCAAGCAGTACAACGTACTGGTGGTGCATGACCTGGCCTATGCCGATATCGTCTACGACGGCTGGAAAGCCCCGTCGATCATGCAGGTGCCGGGTGCCAAGGACATTGCGGTGGAGTTCTTCACCCTGTCCAAGAGCTACAACATGGCCGGCTGGCGCATCGGCTTCATGGTCGGCAACCCCGAGCTGGTCAGCGCCCTTGCTCGGATCAAGAGCTACCACGACTATGGCACCTTCACCCCGCTACAGGTTGCAGCCATTGCCGCGCTGGAAGGCGACCAACAGTGCGTGCGCGACATTGCCGAGCAGTATCGCCAGCGCCGTAACCTGCTGGTCAAAGGGCTGCACGAACTGGGCTGGATGGTCGAGAACCCCAAGGCGTCGATGTACGTGTGGGCGAAGATCCCGCCGGAGTATGCGCACCTGGGTTCGCTGGAGTTCTCCAAGAAGCTGCTGGCCGAGGCCAAGGTCTGCGTGTCGCCGGGGATCGGCTTTGGTGACTATGGGGACGACCATGTGCGTTTTGCGTTGATCGAGAACCAGGACCGTATTCGCCAGGCCATCCGCGGGATCCGGCAAATGTTCCGGGCTGATGGTTTGGCTCGCAAGTAAGCCCGTTGGGGGCTGCGAAGCAGCCCCACCTGCCTCTTGGGTGAGCTTTCCGCCTGCCTTCTGGTTACCCGTACGCCTACCGTCAGCACTCATTTCTCACCAAAGAGATCCCCCATGAGTGTCTTCACCGCCTACTTCTGCGGCACTGGCTCGCACCGTTTCGACGACGCCAATCCCAATTTCTGGAATGGCGAGCTGGTCTCGACCCTGGCCAGCAACGACCAGAGCCGGGAATTCGCCCACTGGATCGCCGTCGACGGCCCAGGCAGCGGCAACCTTCAGGATGACAACCTGTTCGTCGAACCCGGCGGCTATTTCAACTGGACCGGCCAGCTGTTTGGCCGCGGTTGGGAGGAGAACGTCAACCATGTGCTGCAGGTCATCAAAGGCGAAAGCAGCTGGCGGCGCACCAAGCTCAGTGAGCAGGAATACGAGCGGCTGAAAGCTGCCGGTGTGCCCATTCCGGACGTGTCTTCCTCCGCCTCATGGTTCTGGCGAACCTACGACTACGGCGATCGCCACCCGACCCCGCAGGAACTGCAGGAGCGCATCATCAGCATGTTCCGCAAACCGCGCCTGCCAACCCAGGTCAATCTGGTGGGCTGGAGCAGGGGAGGGATCAGCTGCCACATGCTGGCCAATGCCATGGCGCAAGACCCGGTATTGCGCGGCATACCGGTGAACATATTTGCCATCGACCCGGTGCCTGGCGTCGGTAACCTACAGGCCGAGCGCGTAACCTTGGCGGACAATGTCAAAGAGTACGTAGGCTTCTACTCAAGGGATGAGCGCTCCAAAGGTTTTGCCTGCGTGATCCCTTCGGTCGCCAAAGAAACACGGATATGCGTTTACCCGATGCCGGGCCGCCATGCCACGCTGGTGGGCAACGCCTCGGCTGATGGCGCAGGCGATGGCAAGGTGCTGACCGAACCTGGGCTGATCGTTCGCCACTTTGCCGAGGTTTGCCTGACCCGCTGGGGCGTGCAGCTGGACAAACGTCTGGCCTTGAGCAGCTGCCAGTTGATGAAGTATCACCAGGTCATGGCGGCTGCCGACAGGCAGTATCAGGCCATGCGCAGTAAGTCCTACACGGTACTCACCGAGGGCGATGAGAACGATCGTCTGGTGCATTGTGGTGAGGCGCATACGCAATTCAGCAAGGTGCAGGGAGGTGGCTACGAGCCGAGCGCAGGCCTAGGTTTGCAACGCTGGGATGCAGAGACCTACCAGCCCATCTGCTGACTGAAAAGGGGGCGGCCGGCGAAGGTATTGGCCGTCCTTGTCCGGCAGCCGGATCAGCGGCATTTTTTTTTGCATTCCCCCTCTATCCAGCGGCCCCTGCTTGGATTAAAAATGGCGCCGCGGGCCAGCCCCGATAACAACAACCTTCCCTCCGTGACATCATGTCTGAATATAACCCTTGCCTTGACTGCGGCGCCTGCTGCGGGTACTTCCGTGTGTCCTTCTTCTGGGGCGAATGCCAGTCTGCCGGGGGCGTAGTGCCGGACGACCTGGTGGTACAGATCAACCCCACGCGCGTTGCCATGATCGGCACCGATGCCAAGCCCTGCCGCTGTGTCAGCCTTCAGGGCGAGATCGGTAAAGAGGTGGCGTGTACGATTTACGCCAACCGTTCCAGCCCGTGCCGCGAGTTTGATGCGTCGTGGGAGGGTGGGGTGCATAACCCGAGCTGTGATGATGCGCGGGCGGCGTATGGTTTGCCGCCGCTGACCCCGCCAGAGGCCAACGAGCCGCATTGGCCGGATGATGGGGCTGAGGTGGCCTGAAGTATCGATCAGCCTGACGTGGTCGATGTGTGGCCTTGTGTCGCGAAAGGGCCGCACAGCGGCCCCAGGCATCAGCGGCATCGCGAGAATTGCCAGGGCTGCTTTGCAGCCCTTTCGCGACGCAAGGCCGCTCCCACAGGTAGCGTGAAAGGCTCCTGGCCTGTAGTGAACCTGCCAGCGACGGGCTGCAAAGCTGCCCCGAGATGCCTGAACCCTGCACTTGACGTTAAACTGTCATCTCCCCAGCAATGGACAGGAGATCCGGCGTGACCCCACCCCGCAGTTTCCCCAGTGACCTCTGCCTCGACAGCCCACGCCTGCAACTGCGCCCCATGCGCCATGCCGATGCCGCGCAGTGGCTGGCGATCATGGCCGACCCCGAGGTCATGCGCTATTGGCACCATGCACCCTGGCAAGACCTGGCCGAAGCCGAGAGCGCCCTGGCCGCCGACCGCGAAGCCTATGCCAATGGCGACCAGCTCAAGCTTGGCATGTACCGCCGCGACAACGGCGAACTGATCGGCATGGTCCAGCTGTTCAACATCGACGACATTTCCCGCCGTGGCGAAATCGGCTACTGCCTGGCTAGCGCCGTGCAGGGCAGGGGCTACATGGACGAGGCTCTGACCTGCTTCATCGACTACCTCGCCCACACCCTGCACATGCGCCGCCTGGAAGGCGAAATCGATCCGCGCAACCAAGGCTCGGCACGCACCCTTGAGCGCCAGGGCTTCGTGCTGGAGGGCACCTTGCGGGCGCGCTGGTGCGTGGCGGGTGAGCTGTCCGACTCTGGCATTTACGGCTTGTTGCTCGAACCACCTGTTGCATAGTCTTACGGCGAATAGCTACTATTCGGGAACAATTCTCACTTGTGTCCCGGTGCCCCATGCCCGTAGCCGACTCACCGAGCCCGTACCCGCTAGAACAGCTGTACAGCGAGCACCATGGCTGGCTTTTCAGCTGGCTACGTCGCAAGCTGCGTTGTTCGCACAGCGCAGCCGACCTGGCCCAGGACACCTTCGTGCGCATCCTGGCCTCGCGTGATGCCTTGCTGGGCATGCGCGAGCCACGCGCCTACCTCAGTACCACTGCACGCCGCCTGTTGATCGACCGGGTGCGCCGACAGCAAATCGAAGAGGCCTACCTCAGCGAACTTGCCTTGGCTGCCGAGGCGCTGGAAGGGCACCAGTCTCCCGAAAGCATCCTCATCACCCTCGAAGCGCTGGAGCAGATCGCTTTCCTGCTGGAAGGCCTGCACGTGAATGCCCGCGAGGCCTTCGTCGGTTACTACCTGGACGACCTGACCCAGCCTCAGATTGCCAAACGCCTGCAGATTTCCCCACGCATGGTGCGCAAGTACCTGGCCCAGGCCCTGATCCATTGCCACCGCACGCTGGACATTGCCGAACCGTGAACCCCTCGCGTATCGAACAGGAAGCTGCCGAATGGGCCCTGTGCCTGGGCGAGGGTGAGCTGGATGCCGACGAGGCGCGTGAGTTCGACGCATGGCTGCAGGCCGACCCACGCCACGGCGCCACCTTGCGCCGCATGCAAGGGGTGATCAGCCAGGTGCAGGCACTGCGCGAGCAACGCGGCCCGGTGGGCGCCGGGCTGCGCGCCGGCGTACGGGTTTCGGCGCCAGGCTCGGGCGCACGGCGCACTTTGCTCGGTTTGGCCCTGGCAATCTCCTTGCTGGGCACACTGAGCCTTTCCGGTGGAACGCCGCGCGACTGGCTGGCCGACTTGCATACCGCGCCGGCGGAGTGGCGCAGCCAAACCCTGGCAGATGGCTCGCAGCTGACCTTGGCGGGCAACTCTGCCGTGGATGTGGAGTTCAGCACTGGCCAGCGGCGCATCCGCCTGCTGCATGGCCAGGTGCTGGTGGATGTCAGCCATGACCCAACGCGACCCTTCGTGATACAGACCGACGAAGGCAGCTTCAAGGCTCTGGGTACGCGCTTCGTGGTCAGCCAAGGCCACTCTCGCAGCGAGCTGACCATGCTTGAGTCCCGGGTCGAGGCGCGCACTGCCGTGTCCGGCGATCAGTTGGTCGTCGGCCCGGGCGAGCGGGCATGGGTGGCGCGTGACGGGCTTGGCCCGTTGCCGGCCATCGACCCGGCGCGGGTCGATCGAGCCTGGCAGCATCACCAGTTGGTGGCCGACGGCGTACCGCTCGACCAGGTACTCGATGCCTTGGCCGAGCAACGCCGTGGCGTGCTGCGCTTCGACCGCCAGGCAATGCAGGCGATCAAGGTGTCGGCGGTACTGCCTCTGGATGACAGCGAAAGGGCACTGCGCCTGCTGGCCGAGGCGCTGCCGATTCGTATCGGCGGCGTTGGCCGCTGGTGGACCACGGTCGAACCCGTCTCACGAGAAAATTGAGCCAGGAGGTTCCGCTTCTGCGCAGTGGCCCGTCAGACAAGAGGCCAACCGATCAAGAACAAGGAGCCGATCCACCATGCGCCGATTCCCTGGCCACCCCGTCCTCAGCCCGATAGCCCTGGCCTTGCGCCTTTCCTGTGCCGGGCTGGCCCTATCCGTTGCGGCCCTGCCGGCCGTCGCCGAGGAGGCCGCCCGCCGTAGCTTCGACGTGCCCGCCGGCAACCTGGCCCAGGCGCTTGGTAGCTATGCCCAGCAAGCCGCCGTGTCGCTGGCCTTCACCCCTGAAGCACTGGCCGGCCTGCAAAGCAACGGCCTGCATGGCCTGTATTCGGTGGACAGCGGTTTTGCCGTGTTGCTGGCCGGCAGTGGCTACCGGGTAGAGCGTAGCGAAAACGGCTACCGGCTGGTGGCCGAGCCGCAAGCGGCGGTGAGCAGTGACGCGATGGAACTTGGCGTGACCACAGTAGCCGGGCAGGGCATGGGCCAGAGTACCGAGAACACCGGCTCCTACGCACCGGGCCTGATCAGCGTTGGCTCCAAGACCCCGACCAGCCTGCGCCAGACGCCGCAATCGGTGTCGACCGTGACCCGCCAGCTGATTGAAGACCAGCAACTGACCGACATCAACCAGGCGATGAAAGTGACGCCGGGCATCGTCACCCAGAGCACCACCTTCCGCACCCAGGACTTCATCTCGCGGGGCTTCAGTATCCAGAACCTGCAGATCGACGGCGCTGCACCGCAGGCGCTGGGGACCGCCATGGGTTCGTTCTATTCATCGAACATCTTCGAACTGGCCGAGTTCGACCACATCGAGGTACTGCGTGGTACTGCTGCGTTGTATGGTGGCTCGGGTGACCCGGGTGGCATCATCAACATGGTGCGCAAGCGGCCGACTTCCTTTAACCAGCTGAAGCTGACCCTGTCGGCCGGTAGCTGGGACAACTATCGCCAGGAGTTCGACCTGTCCGGCCCGCTGGGCTGGGATGGTCGCGTGCGCGGTCGCCTGGTGATGTCCAACACCGATCGCCAGTATTTCACCGACAACCGCGCCACCGAGCGGCCGTTGGTGTATGGCGTGCTGGAGGCGGACGTTACGGACGACACCATGCTCACCTTCGGTGCTCGCTACAACAAATCCCACGAAACCGGCAGCAACAGCGCGGTGCCGCGCTACAGCAATGGTGCTGACCTGAACCTGCCACGGCATACCGGCCTGACCAAGAATTGGGCCTACCTCGACGCCACCGCGCGCGAGTACTTCGCCAAGGTGGACCACCGATTCAACGACGACTGGAAGCTCAACCTCAGCTACACCAACACTTGGGACCTTGGGCTGTTCAAGACGGCGACCACCCTGAATGCAGTAGACCCGGTGACCAATACCGGGGCGACCTGGTACGGCACCTCGACCCGCCAGGAGAACGAGCAGCACCTGTATGACGGTAACGTCTCTGGCCACTTCCAGGCCTTTGGTCTGGACCATGAAGTGGTCTTCGGCGCCGACTACCAGAAGATCGACAGCCGGTGGCTGGGCACTGCGCCTTATGCCGCCTCGGGCGCGCCGGCCAACGTGTTCGACCCCGACAGCTCGGCGTTCGACGACCCCGGCAACGGGCGTGACTACAAGCGCGACTACAGCCCCAACTCGCAACGCCAGTACGGCCTGTACGGCAGCCTGCGTTTGCAGCTGGCCGAACCCCTGCACCTGATTGTCGGTGCGCGTGCACAGCGCTTCCACTTTTGGCAGACCTACACCAACAACCTGACCTCGCCAGCAAGTATCTCCAGCCCGGAGCAGCGTATAGGCACGAAGGTCACCCCGTTCGGTGGCCTGGTCTACGACCTTGACGATCAATGGTCGACATACGCCAGCTATTCGGAAATCTACAAACCGCAGTCCAGCCGAATCAGCGGCCCTGCGCAAAGCGGTTCGCCGCTTGAGCCCATGACCGGCAAAACCTACGAAACCGGCCTCAAGGGTGAGTTGTTCAACGGCGCACTCAACGCCAGCGTGGCGCTGTACTACAGCACCCGCGAAAACGAAGCGGTGCAAGACCCGAACTTCCTGGCCACCAACGCCGGCTTCTCGGGCAGCTGCTGCTATGTGTCCAACGGTAAGGTGGTGAGCAAGGGCATCGACATGGAGCTGTCTGGCGAGCTGCTGCCGGACTGGATGCTGGTGGGGGGCTACACCTTCAACCTGAACCGCAACCGTAGCGCCGATGCACCGCTGAGCACGGTGATGCCAAAGCACCTGTTCAAGCTGTACAGCACCTACCGGCTGCCGGGTATCCTCAGCGACTTCAAGGTCGGCGGTGGCGTGCAGGTGCAAAGCGCCACGTACATGAGCGGTACAGTGAATCGCTACGACAGCAGCGGCGCGCTGGTTGAGCGAAACGTGCCGTTCGACTTCGACCAGAGCGGGTATGCGATCTGGAACGCGTTGGTCGAATACCGTGTCGATGATCACTGGAACGTCACGCTCAACGGCAACAACCTGTTCGACAAGAAGTACTACGAAACCGTGGGCACTTCGACCTATGGCAACTACTATGGTGAGCCACGCAACTTCATGGTGACCCTGCGCGGCACCTATTGAGGGTTTGGAAGCGGGGCAGGGCCTGGGTTAAGGTCGTAGGCTGTCCCGTTTTTCTCAGGAATCCCCTTTGCCCGCTTTCTACCTGAGTATCAGCCTGCTGCTGTATTTGCTCGCCCTGTTCTTCGATGGCGCGCTGATGAGCGGCGAGCGTCATATGCCGGCCCTGCAGATGCTGCTGTACGGGCCATGGGGCATGCCGTTCGGCTTGTACCAATGGTTTGCCAACCCGCTGCTGGCCCTGGCCATCCTGGCTCATCGGCGGTTTCGCCGGCTGGCCTTGCTGGCCGGGCTTGGGGCGGCGTATCTGGCTGCCAGCAGTTTTGGCATCGACCGCTTGCCGGATAACAGCAGCTATGAATTTCATGACCTTACCGGCTTTGGTGCTGGCTTCTACCTGTGGCTGGTAGCGATGGTGGTGTTTTGCCTGGGGCAAGCCTGGTTTTGCTGGAAGGCGCGAAGGGCTGACGACGTGCCAGGCTGGAACTGGCTTGATGTCGCCTTGATTGCCGCCCTGGGGGTAACGTTGTATGCAGCGACGCAAATGCCCTCGCTGCGCTTCGAGCCAGGCAAGGTGCTGATGCCCCCGGAGCAGCCGCAGACGTTTTGATACCCACAAGGAGGGTCAGCATGATCAAGCATTACCTGGCAGGCCTGGCACTGGCTTGCGTGCTACCGGTAGCGATGGCGGACGATTACACGGCGGCCTACGGGCAGTGCATGGACAAGGCCTCCAGCACCGTGGCCATGAACGCGTGCATCGGGGCCGAAACGCAAGTGCAGGACCAGCGGTTGAACCGGGTGTACAAGCAGTTGATGGGCAAGCTGGATGCCGGGCAGCAGAAGAGCCTGCGGGATGTGCAGCGCAAGTGGCTGGCCTACCGTGATGGCAATTGCCAGTTCCATGTACAGGCCAGTGGCGGGACCCTGGCGCAGCTGGAAGGTGGCAGCTGCATCATGGACATGACCCGCGACCGCGCTGCGGAGCTGGAGCGGGTGCTTAGCCCGGGGCAGTAACGCCTGTTCAGGCATGATTGGCCTACATTTGCAGGCGCGGGTTCAGTCGCGAACATCGGCTTTGCCGGTGTCATGCACCGCGTTGCCTTCTTCGCGGGTAAACCCGCTCCTACAGGGTGCTGGTTCTATTTGCGCGGTTGGCGCAGCGCCCGGGCCTTGAGGTACTCGCGTACTTCCACGGCATCCCCGGCAAACTCGATGCGCTCGGCCTTGGCTGCGCGCTGGTAGGCATACATCGGGTCGTAGTACTCGTTCAGCAAGCCTTCGATCCAGCCCCGGTGCAGGTCTACTGCGCCGCTGTGCTGCTGCTCTTCCAAGGCTTCGCGCAGCATCTCGGACAAGCGCTGATGGCGCTCTCCACCTAAACGCTTGTAGATATTGGCCATGCTCTGCAGCATGCGCTCGGCAAACAGCCGGGGACCGTCTTCTTCGCCATGCACGGCCTTGAACTCGGCGCTCAGGTTGACCACGTAGTCGCGCAGGATGCGCTCCACGCGGTTGGTGAAGCTGTCTTCAAGCCACACCAGCGGGTAATGCTGCATGCCTTGGTACAACTCCAGCGGCACCGTGCAGCTGCCAACAATGCGGCCTTCATCTTCCAGAACGAACTGCCCGATACCGCGGGCGCGCTTTTTCAGCACGTCGATTGCCAGCTGGTTTTCAAAGTCGATCTGCGCCGGTTGCGCCGTGGCGCGCTTGCCGAAACTGGAGCCGCGATGGTTGGCGTGGCCTTCAAGGTCCAGCACGTTGTCCAACTGGTGCAGCACATCGGTCTTGCCGGTACCGGTCAGTCCACCGACCAGTACGAAATCACATTGCTCCACCGCTTGCTGGGTAGTCTCCAGCAGGAAGGTACGCATGGCCTTGTAGCCGCCTTTGACACGCGGATACTGAATACCCGCCTCATCGCGCAGCCAGCCCTGCACGATCTGCGATCGCAGGCCACCACGGAAGCAGTACAGGTAACCGTCAGGGTGGGCCTTGGCAAACGCTGCCCAGGCCTCCAGACGGGCCTGCTTGGTGGCGCCACTGACCAGCTGGTGGCCCAGGGCGATGGCGGCGGCCTGGCCCTGCTGCTTGTAGCAGGTGCCGACCTTCTGCCGCTCCTGGTCGTTCATCAGCGGCAGGTTTACCACGCCAGGGAAGGCGCCTTTGGCGAATTCGACGGGGGCGCGCATGTCCATCATCGGCACGTCGTCGAGGAACAGCTGACGGAAGTCGGTGCAGTCGGGGCGCATCAGATCACCTCGACCGCATGGCTCTGTCGCTCGACCAGCTTGCCGATCGGGGACAGTTTCAGGCCCAGTTCGGCAGCCACGGTGAGGAACTCGGCTTCACCCTCCGGGGCAACAGCTACCAGCAAGCCACCGCTGGTCTGCGGGTCGCACAGCAGGTGCTTCTGGTCGTCGCTCAGGGCGCCGATCTTGTGCCCGTAGCTGTCATAGTTGCGCAGGGTTCCACCAGGGATGCAGCCTTCGGCCAGGTAGTGGTCGACGCTAGCCAGGCGTGGCACGGCGGCGTAGTTCAGGTGCGCGGTGAGGCCGCTGCCTTCGGCCAGCTCGACCAGGTGGCCGAGCAGGCCGAAGCCGGTGACGTCGGTCATGGCCTTGACCCCGTCCAGCTTGCCGAAGCGGCTGCCCGGCGTATTGAGGGTGCACATCCAGTCACGGGCCAGGCCTTGGTCTTGCACACGCAGCTTGGCCTTCTTTTCGGCAGTGGTGAGGATGCCGATGCCCAGGGGCTTGGTCAGGTACAGCTGGCAGCCCGCGCTGGCGGTGTCGTTGCGTTTGAGGTGGCGTTTACTGACCACCCCGGTGACGGCCAGGCCAAAGATCGGCTCGGGCGCGTCGATCGAGTGGCCGCCGGCCAGCGGGATACCCGCTTCGGCGCACACCGCACGGCCGCCGCGGATGACTTCGCGGGCGACTTCCGGCGGCAGCACGTTGACCGGCCAACCGAGGATGGCGATGGCCATCAGCGGGTCGCCGCCCATCGCATAGATGTCGCTGATGGCGTTGGTGGCGGCAATGCGGCCGAAGTCGTAAGGGTCATCGACGATCGGCATGAAGAAGTCGGTGGTCGAGACCACGCCGCGCTCGTCGTCCAGCGCGTACACTGCTGCATCGTCGCGCGATGCGTTGCCGACCCACAGTTTCGGGTCCAGGGCCTGGGTGCCGCTTTCGGCAAGGATCACGTCCAGCACCTTGGGGGAGATCTTGCAACCACAGCCGGCGCCATGGCTGTACTGGGTCAGGCGAATCGGCTCGCTCATACGCACCTCTGCAGGTCAAATTGTTGCGCGATTGTAGCAAAGCTGGCCTTTGGGCCCTTGCCTCTTATAATTCCCGGTGTCGGCAAATGTGTCGGCACTTCCCCGCTATTGAACCGGAGAACACCCATGCTCAACCGCCCCCTGGCGCTCGCCGCCGGCCTCGTGCTGTCTTGCTGTGCCGCTGTCGTTCAGGCCGCAGAAACCCTGCGGGTCAGCGCCATTCCCGACGAAGCGCCGACCGAACTGCAGCGCAAGTTCAAGCCTTTGGGTGAGTACCTGGCCAAGCAACTGGGCATGGAGGTGAAGTTCGTACCCGTGGCCGACTACCCGGCGGTGGTCGAGTCGCTGGCCGCAGACCGCCTCGATCTGGCCTGGCTGGGGGGCTTCACGTTCGTTCAGGTGCACCTGAAGGACCCGACCGCCACTCCACTTGTACAGCGTGAGCAGGACGCACAGTTCACCTCCAAGTTCATCACCGCCAACCCCGACGTGAAGAGCCTGAGCGATCTGAAGGGCAAGTCGTTTGCCTTCGGTTCCATTTCGTCTACTTCGGGCAGCCTGATGCCGCGTTACTTCATGCTCAAGCAGGACAATATCAAGCCTGAAGAGTACTTCAGCCGTGTGGCCTATTCTGGCGCCCATGATGCCACCGTGGCCTGGGTGCAGGCTGGCAAGGTCGATGGTGGCGTGCTGAACGCCAGCGTGTGGCAAAAGCTGGTGGATGCCGGCAAGGTCGACACCACCAAGGTGAAGGTGTTCGCCACGACCCCGACCTACTTCGACTACAACTGGACCGTGCGCGGCAACATGGACCCGGCGTTGAAACAGAAAATCAAGAAAGCCTTCCTGGACCTCGACCCGAGCAACCCGGAGCACAAGGCGATCCTTGACCTGCAGGCCGCCAGCCGCTTCATCGAGACCAAGCCTGAGAACTACAAGGGCACCGAACAAGCTGCACGCGAGGCCGGCCTGCTCAAGTGACAGCTTCGAATGCAGCAATCCATCTGCACGGTGCCAGCCTGCGCCATGGCCAGGTACGCGCGCTTGACGCGGTGAGCCTGCGGATCGCGCAGGGCGAGCGTGTCGCCATCATCGGGCCGTCGGGGGCGGGCAAGTCCAGCTTGCTGCACCTGATGGCCACGGCCGTTCAGCCCACCAGTGGGCGCCTGGAGTTGCTTGGCGAGCAGCCTTGGGCGCTGTCGGCAAGGGCACGCCAGCGACTGCGCGCGCAGGTTGGCCTGGTGCATCAGGCGCCGCCGTTGCCACCGCGTCAGCGGGTAGTGACCGCAGTGCTGGCGGGTCGCCTGGGGCAGTGGGGTACGCTGCGCGGCTTGCTCAACCTGCTGTACCCCAGCGATGTACCGGGGGCGCGCCAGGCCTTGGCCGAACTGGGCCTGGCCGACAAGCTGTTCGTGCAGTGTGGACAGTTGTCCGGTGGCCAGTTGCAGCGGGTGGGCATTGCTCGGGCGTTGTACCAGCGTCCGCAGGTGCTGCTGACCGACGAACCGGTGTCGGCCATGGACCCGGTGTTGGCCGACCACAGCCTGGCCTTGCTCAATCGCCATGCCCAGGCCACTGGCGTGACGTTGGTGGCGAGCCTGCACGCCGTAGAGCTCGCGCTGGCGCATTTTCCGCGGGTGATTGGCATTCGGGAAGGGCAGGTTGTGTTCGACTGCCCGGCCGAAGCGGTCACCGAGCAACTGCTGGACGCGCTATACGCCAACGAACAACTGGCTCCGCCGCCAACCCAGGGGCCGACCCTGACCGTGCAGATTCCGCGATGCTGAAGGCCGACGCCCGCGACCCGGCGCTGCTGCCGCGGATGCTGCTGGCCCTGTTGGCGGTAGCAGTACTGTGGCCGGCTATCCAGACAAGCGAACTGAACCCCGGGGTGCTGTTGCAGGCGGACAACCGTCAGCAGATTGCCAGCTTTACCAGCGCCTTCTGGCCGCCGGCACATGATGCCGATTTTCTTGCACTGCTGTATGAAGCCACCTTGCAGACCCTGGCCGTGGCGACTGCCGGCATGGCGCTGGCGTTGTTGTTGGCGATCCCGGCTGGCTTGCTGGCCAGCCGTGCCTTGTCCTTGCGTGCTGCTTCACGCGGCGGGCGGGCCGGGTTGTGGTCGCGACTGTTGCGCCTGCCGGTGCGCGGGCTGCTGATTTTCCTGCGTAGCGTGCCGGAGATCGTCTGGGCGTTGCTGTTCGTGCGCGCCGTGGGGCTGGGGCCGACGGCGGGCGTACTGGCTATCGCCATCACCTACAGTGGCATGCTCGGCAAGGTTTATGCCGAAATATTCGAGTCGGTCGACCAGCGCCCGGCGCATGCCTTGTTGCAGGCGGGCAGTGGCCGGCTGGCGGCGTTTTTCTACGGCATCCTGCCCAATGCTGCCTCCGAAGTGGTGTCGTACACCGTGTACCGCTGGGAGTGCGCGGTACGGGCTTCGGTGGTGATGGGCTTTGTCGGTGCTGGCGGGCTAGGCCAGCAGATCGACCTGTCGATGCGCATGTTTGCGGGTGCGCAAGTGGCGAGCATGCTGTTGACGTTCTTGTTGCTGGTGATCCTGGCCGACCTGCTCAGCCGCCTGCTGCGCTGGAGGCTGGCATGAACCGGGTGATCAACTGGGTGCTGTTGGGTGCCATCGTGTCAGCGGTGGTGGCCTCGTTCGCATACCTGGAGCTGGACCTGCACGCACTGGTCGGCAATGGCGGGCTGGGGCAGATGGGCGAGTACGCCGGGCGCTTCCTGCAGCCGGATCTGTCTGCGGGGCACCTCAAGGCGGTGTGGCGCGGGGCGCTGGAAACCCTGGCCATGTCTGGCATGGGCACCTTGTTGGCAATGGTATTGGGGATGTTGCTGGCACTGCCGGCGGCGGGTCGCTTCGGTTGGCCGTTGCAAGGGGCCGCGCGTTTGCTGCTCAATGCCTTGCGTGCCATTCCTGAACTGGTGTGGGCAGCGCTGACTGTGCTGGCGGCTGGGCTGGGGCCGAATGCCGGTACTCTGGCTTTGGCGTTGCACACCGCTGGCGTGCTGGGGCGGTTGTTTGCCGAGGCACTTGAGAATGCCCCGCCCGAGCCGGCGGCGGCGATCCGTTTGCAGGGGGGCAGCCAGGTGGCGGCGTTCTGCTTTGGTACCCTGCCCAACCTGTGGCCGCAGTTGCTGGCCTACAGCTTGTACCGCTGGGAGAACAACATCCGCATGGCCAGCGTGCTCGGGTTCGTCGGGGCGGGCGGGTTGGGGCAGATGCTGTACACCACCTTGAGCCTGTTCCAGGAGGCCCAGGCCAGCACGGTGATCATCGGTATGCTGGTGTTGGTGTTGCTGGTGGATGTGTCGAGTGATGTGTTGCGTCAGCGCTATGTGCGGGCCTGACGGAAAGCCCGGGCTGCAAAGCAGCCCCGACATCTCTCAGGCGTCTACAGCCTCGGCACACTGCGCCTCCCGCTGCATCGACTCCAGGTTACGCTCGATCGTCTCGCAGATGGTATCCATCTGGATCTGATGCTCGCTGAACCTGAACGGGCTCTGCAAGTCCGTGCCGATCCGCTCGATGGCCAGCAACATGAACCCTACCACCGTCGACGCCAGCGGCGTGAACCAGCCCAGCGACTCCACCAGCCCCACCGGCACGATCAGGCAGAACAGGGTGATGAACAGCCGTGGGAAATACACATAGGGGTAGGGCAATGGCGTATTGGCAATCCGCTCCATGCCGCCCTGGGCGTTAGACAGATCTACCAGCGTCGACTCCAGCCGCGCCAGACGAATGCTGTCCAGCCGCCCGGCCTGGTATTCCCGCGCCAGCAAGGCTGCCGAGCCGCCGAGAATGTCATTGGCGAAATTGTTCGAGCGGTTGCGCCGTTCGAACTCCGCCGGAGGGATGAAGGCCATCAGCTCCTCCGGGCAGCTTTCGCCTTTCAAGTGCGCCGCCAGGCAGTTCACATAGGCGATATGCCGGCGCAGCAGGGTGGCCTTGACCGGGTTCAGGCCGTCATCCGGGTCATCGATCAGCGTCAGCGTCTGCCGTGCGAAGCTGCGCGAACTGTTCACCAGCGCGCCCCACAGGGTGCGAGCCTCCCACCAGCGGTTGTAGGCGCTGCTGTTGCGAAAACTTACCAGCACCACCAGGGCTGAGCCCAGCAGGGTCAGCGGGATCAGTGGCAGGGTGAACTTGCTGTTCAAGAACAGCATGAAATCGATGGTGACCAGCACATCCCAGATCAGCAGCCAGAACAGCGACCAACCGATATAGCCGATGGTCTTCACCACCAGGCGGTACTTGCGGGCGATGACGTCTTTCACGCGGGGGTACCTCGAAACGCGGGGGATGCAGGATGGGACGCCGAGGCTCGTCGAAGGTTCGAGGGTTGAATGTTGCAAGGGATTTTGTAGCTGAAACGAAGGGAAAACTCCGACCAGCCTATCAGATGTGCCTGAATTCCTGATTCAGCTCAAAAACGACAGAGTGGGTCGCTTCAATCCTTGAATGGGTGTATCCATAAGGATACGATTGGGTGACCACTTGATGTTTCTCGTTGAACAGACGGAAAGCTTTGCCGCTTGGCTATCGAGCTTGAGAGATTTGAGGGCCAGGCTGGCGATAGGTCGTAGGCTGGAGCGAGCAGCGGCGGGCAATCTTGGTGACTTCAAGTGGCTTGGAGGCGGTATTGGTGAGCTTCGCATCGACGTAGCTGCCGGTTATCGCATCTATTTCACGCAAAAGGGGCAGAGGTTGGTTTTACTGCTGGTCGGCGGCGACAAGTCCACCCAGGCCGCCGACATCCTCAAAGCCAGAAAGCTGCTGAAGGAGATGAAATGAGCGAAAAATTGATCCCGTTTGATATGGCAGCCTTGTTGAGCAGCGATGAGGCAATCAGTGAATACCTTAGCCAGGTGCTATCAGATGGCGATACCGAGGAAATCATTCGAGCACTTGGCCATATCGCTCGTGCACGGGGCATGACACATATTGCTACGGAGAGTGGGCTGGGTAGAGAAAGCCTGTACAAGGCGCTGAGCCCTGGCGCGAAGCCTCGTTTTGACACTGTATTGAGGGTCATTCGTGCTCTGGGGGTGGACCTTCTCGTTCAGCCACATGCAATGACCCGCTGATCCAGCTCGGTTAAGTCAATATTTGCTTCATCTGCACCAACGCCACCCGCGTGCCATCCCACGCCTGCCGCTCCTCGATGCCGAACGGCATGAAACCCAGTTGTGGATAAAGCAGCAAGCCTGCGGTGTTGTGATTGAAGCATGACACCCAGACCTCCCGGGCGCTGTACTGCTGGCGGGCGAGGTCGATCATTGCCGTTACCAGATAACGCGCTACACCAAGGCCGCGGGCGCTGGGGGCCACCACTACGTTGCCCAGGGCACATAGGCCGCCATGTTCGGCTTTGTAGAAATTGGCGAAGGCCAGGACAGCGCCGTTACCTTCCACTACCGTGGAGCCGCTGCGTTGGGCTATGGCGTCGCTCAGCTGGTTGGGGGTGAGGGGGTAGGTGGCTTTGGGGAACATGTAGAACAGTTCGTCCGGGCTCTGCGGGAAGCTGCAGATAACGGGGATGTCTTCTGGCCGGATGGGGCGGTGGGTCAGGTGCATGGCAGGTCCTTCTCGCGTTGGCTGGCAGGGCCTCTTCGCGGGTAAACCCGCTCCCACAGGTACTGCACAAGGCTCAAATCCTGTGCAGGCCCTGTAGGAGCGGGTTTACCCGCGAAGAGGCCATCAGCCTCACATCATAGGCCGCTTTTCATCCAACACCGCGCCCCGATTCACGGCTTGGCGGCCACCGCCACGTAGCCTTTGACCGCAGCCGGTGCCTGGGGCTTGGCCTTGTGAGCCAGCAGGTACTGATAGCGTCGCCATTCCTTGTCGATTTCGCTGAACGACATGAACACGCTGATACGGTCCTTGCCGACCAGGTCCGGGCGCTTGCCCGCATCGATCTCGTTGGTGGGAATGATGGCCACGTTGATGCCCACCACCTTGCCGTCATCGGCAAACACCGGCCCACCCGACATGCCTTTGGTGATCGGGCCGTCATGCACCGAGTAGAAAACACTGCCAGGCGTACCTTCAAGCCGTACCAGCGACGACAGGGCATGGCCCTTGCCCTGCATCGGCATCATGAAACTGTTGAAGCCCACCGCCGTCACGGCTTCCCCTGGCACGTACTGGCGCCAGTGCGGCACGCTGCTGGCTTTGTGCTTGAAGAACACTACGTCACCGAGGCCCTCGTGGACCACGTTGCGCAGGAAGGGGGTGTGTTTGGCGGTCACAGCGTAATCCTCGTTCCACTGGATGGCGCTGGCCATCAGCAACATCGGCAGAGGGGCACCAGAAGTGACCACGAAAGCCTGACTGTAGACGGGATCTGAAACGTACGACGTTGGCACTCCATTGCACCCACTGAGCAGCATCATTGCCGCCATGCAGGGCGCGATTGTTTTCATGTGTCACACAGGGCGTGGAAAAATGGGAACGCAACTATGGCTAAGTGCCATTACTCTAGCAATACTTTCGGCATATATCCGACGAATGACAGCTTAAGTGTTAGTCATGACGGCGGCCAATAGAATGCAGGTATGGCTACAGGTCCCAGAGCCATTGGGGCGGCGTCAAAGTGAAGGGATTTTTTTTCGGGCGAATCTGAGGGGTGTGAACTGCATTGAGCTGCATTGGGCGACCACACTGACAAGCTACCTTTTTCAGGGCGACCTGTTCATAGTTGCCAGTCGACTTACCCTGAAAGGAATCAGAACATTGTTTAAGCTAAATCCCCTGGTGCCGGAGCTGATTGTTTCTGATCTACCTCGCAGCCTGGCATTTTACTGCGGCGTACTCGGCTTCAAGATTGAATACGACCGGCCAGAAGAGCATTTTGCCTTCCTGTCTTTTGGTGGCAGCCAGCTGATGCTGGAGCAGGACTGGCAGAGTGAGTCACCCTGGCGGGTCGGCCCGCTGGAGCCGCCTTATGGTCGAGGCATCAACCTGTCGATCGAATGCGCTGATGCACTGGCCTTGGTCGCGTCGCTGGGGGTTGCGGGGCATAGCATCAGAAAGCCGATTGAAGAGTGTTGGTACCGCCAGGGCGGCATGCTGGTCGGCCAGCGCAATTTCCTGGTGCAGGATCCGGACGGCTACTTGCTTCGGTTTGCTGAAGATCTCGGCGTGAAGAGCGCCTGAGCCACGGGCGGACACACGAAAAATTGACCCCAGGTTGCGCTCGATGGTCTCGCAACGGGTTTCCATCTGGATCTGGTGCTCACTGAACCTGAACAGGCTCTGCTAATCCGTGCCGATCCGCTCCATGCCTCCCTGTGCATTGGACAGATCTACCACCGTCGGATGCTGATGCCTTTGTCCACACTGAATATGTGGCAATGAAGTGTTGCCACATAACGCTATGCACCCACACAGTTACTGAATCCGCAGCGCTTATTGCCCCCGCGCACTTTCGGAACTAAGCCAGCATCTTCGCCCGAACTAACTTCCCTCTTTCGAGTGTTGAGTGTCGCCATATCAACTATTTATGTCACTTGCGCGATAGTTTCAAAATAGCTGAACTAAGTATTTGCCCACAGCGCTTTTTCCCGAAGCGGGTCATCAACAAAATAGCCGCCCTTCAATTTTAAACATCAGCCTGACGCGGTGGCCGAAAGTTGACCGCGGCGGCTGGCGGCCGGGTAGGTGGCTCGCCGCCTGAGCTGATGAACCCACACCGATTACCAGGAAAGGAAAGTGTCATGGGAATGACGAGGCGTAAATTTTTGATCGGCGGCGGCGTCGTGGCTATTGCAGGTGGCGCAGGCATTCTGACCCCCTTGCTGACCCGCGAAGGCAGGTTGATCCCCGGCAAACCGCGGTTTGGTTTTGTAGAAGGTAGCGAAGGTGCGCTTCCCAAACAGGCAGACGTCGTCGTTGTTGGCGCTGGTATTCTGGGGCTCATGACCGCAATCAATCTTGTCGAGCGTGGCCTCTCGGTAGTCGTCGTTGAAAAAGGTGATATTGCCGGCGAGCAGTCATGCAGGTTCTATGGTCAGGTCATGACCTACAAGATGCCTGATGCGACGTTCCAGTTGCACCATCTTGCCAAACAACGGTGGCGCGAGATGAATGCCAAAGTGGGTGCAGATACCAGCTATCGCACACAGGGCCGGGTCGAAGTTCCTTTCGATGAAGAAGACCTGGAAAACGTCAGAAAGTGGATCGATGTCAAAAGCCGGGAAGTAGCAGCGGACAACCCCTTCAAGACTCGGATCATTCAGGGGAATGAACTCGAACAGCGGCTGCGCGGTGCATCCTCGAGCTGGAAAATTGCAGGTTTCGAGGAAGACTCCGGTAGCCTGGACGCTGAGCGCGCATCGTTTGTCATGGCGGAGTACGCCAAGAAAATGGGTGTGCGCATCTACACCCACTGCGCCGCAAGGGGCCTGGAAACCCAGGCGGGCGTCATCTCCGATGTGGTGACCGAGAAGGGCGCCATCAGGACTTCTCGCGTGGTCGTGGCAGGCGGCGCCTGGTCCAGGCTGTTCATGCAGAACCTGGGCGTCGATGTGCCTACCTTGCCGGCCTACCAGTCCCAGCAAATCATCAGCGCGGCACCCCGTGCACCGGGGGGCAACGTTGCATTGCCAGGGAATATCTACTTCCGCGAGCAGGCCGACGGTACATACGCCACCTCGCCGCGCGTCGTCGTTGCCCCGGTGGTCAAAGAATCGTTCATGTATGGTTATAAATACCTGCCATTGCTGGCCATCCCCGACTTCCCGGTGCACATATCACTCAACAAGCAACTGATCGATTCGTTCACTCAGCCCACCCAGTGGAGGCTGGACGAGGTTTCGCCCTTCGAGAAAAACAGGCTGATGACGGCGGCCCCGGATATTCCAGAGCTGGATGCATCTCTGGAAAAGCTCAAAGTCGAGTTCCCTGCCTTCAAAGATGCGAAGTTGATCGATCAGTGGAGCGGTGCCATGGCCATCGCCCCGGATGAGAACCCGATCATTTCGCAGGTCAACGAGTACCCGGGCCTGGTTATCAACACCGCGACCGGTTGGGGTATGACGGAAAGCCCGGTGTCGTCCGAGCTGACGGCAGACCTGCTGCTTGGAAAGGCGCCGGTGCTGGATCCGAAACCCTTCAGTTTGTATCGATTCTAAGTACGCATACCGCAATGGAATGACCCGTACACGCATAAACGGTGCGTGTACATTCTTGTGTAACCATCAGGAGAGAAATATGAAATGCGCTTTCAAGACCGTTGCAGCATTGGCGTTGGGAATAGCCGGTGGCAGCGTTCATGCACAAGATATCGTGCGCCATGGCGCAGGTAGTTTCCCTATCTCGTCGGCTGTAGAGATTCCTGCCGGGAAGTCAGTCGTCTATCTGAGCGGTTCCGTTCCGTCGGTGATCCATCCCGATGCGCCCAAGGATTCGCTGGAAGCCTACGGTGATACCAAGGCACAAACCATCAATGTGCTTGAAAGCATCCAGCAGCAGCTGAAAACACTGGGTCTTGGCCTGACTGACGTGGTGAAGATGCAGGTATTCCTGGTGGGTGGCCCGGAGAACGGCGGCAAGATGGATTTCGAAGGTTTCATGGCTGGCTACACCCAGTTCTTTGGGCCAGCCGCCAAGCAGCCGGTGCTACCTGCGCGCTCGGCGTTCCAGATTGCAGGCCTGGCGCACCCTGCCTGGCGGGTTGAGATCGAAGTGACAGCGGTTCGTCCCTGAGAGGACCTTGGCCCAGCCCGACAAAATCGTCGGGCACAAAAAAACCGACCGTAAGGTCGGTTTTTTCCGGATTTGGTGCCCCGAGGGAGACTCGAACTCCCACTCCTTTCGAAAACGGATTTTGAATCCGCCGCGTCTACCAATTCCGCCATCAGGGCGTGGCGCGCAGTATAAAGAGGTGCCGCTGGTCGGTCAATCGGCTTTCATGGTCAATTTTCACACATTGGGCTAAACTTCCCGGCCCTGCCGAACCGAACATCATCATGCGCGTCGCCGATTTTTCCTTCGAACTCCCTGATTCCCTGATCGCCCGCCACCCGTTGGCCGAGCGCCATGGCAGCCGTCTGCTGGTGCTCGATGGGCCTACCGGCGCGCTGGCGCACCGGCAATTCCCCGACTTGCTCGACTATCTGCGCCCCGGCGACTTGATGGTGTTCAACAACACCCGGGTGATCCCGGCGCGGTTGTTCGGCCAGAAAGCCTCCGGCGGCAAGCTGGAGGTACTGGTCGAGCGCGTACTCGACAGCCACCGGGTGCTGGCCCATGTGCGCGCCAGCAAGGCGCCCAAGGTAGGCGCGGTCATCCTCATCGATGGCGGTGGCGAGGCCGAAATGGTCGCGCGCCATGACACGCTGTTCGAGCTTCGCTTCACCGAAGAGGTGCTGCCGTTGCTCGACCGTGTCGGCCATATGCCGTTGCCGCCCTATATCGACCGCCCGGACGAGGGCGCCGACCGTGAGCGCTACCAGACCGTGTACGCCCAGCGCGCCGGCGCGGTTGCCGCGCCTACTGCAGGCCTGCACTTCGACGAGGCGCTGCTGGAAAAGATCGCCGACAAGGGCGTCGAGCGCGCCTTCGTCACCCTGCATGTGGGCGCCGGCACCTTCCAGCCGGTGCGGGTCGACAAGATCGAAGACCACCACATGCATAAAGAGTGGCTCGAAGTGGGCCAGGATGTGGTCGATGCCATCGAGGCCTGCCGGGCCCGTGGTGGTCGGGTGATCGCGGTTGGCACCACCAGTGTGCGTTCGCTGGAAAGCGCCGCGCGTGATGGCGTGCTCAAGGCCTTCAGTGGCGATACCGACATCTTCATCTACCCGGGCCGGCCATTCCATGTGGTCGATGCCCTGGTCACCAACTTCCATCTGCCGGAGTCCACGCTGCTGATGCTGGTCTCGGCTTTCGCCGGCTACCCCGAGACCATGGCTGCCTACGCAGCGGCGGTCGAGCACGGGTACCGCTTCTTCAGTTACGGTGATGCCATGTTCATCACCCGCAATCCGGCGCCACGCGGGCCCGAGGATCAAGCATGAGTCGCACCTGTCGAATGTCCTTCGAACTGCTGGCCACCGACGGCAAGGCCCGTCGGGGTCGCATCACCTTCCCACGCGGCACCGTGGAAACCCCGGCATTCATGCCGGTAGGGACCTATGGCACGGTCAAGGGCATGCTGCCACGCGACATCGAGGCCATCGGCGCCGAGATGATCCTCGGCAACACCTTCCACCTGTGGCTGCGTCCGGGCACCGAGGTGATCAAGAAGCACAACGGCCTGCACGATTTCATGCAGTGGAAAGGCCCGATCCTCACCGACTCTGGTGGTTTCCAGGTATTCAGCCTGGGTGCCATGCGCAAGATCAAGGAAGAGGGCGTGACCTTCGCTTCGCCGGTCGATGGTTCCAAGGTGTTCATGGGCCCGGAAGAGTCGATGCAGGTTCAGCGTGACCTGGGCTCGGACGTGGTAATGATCTTCGACGAGTGCACCCCGTACCCGGCCGAGCACGATGTGGCACGCACTTCCATGGAGCTGTCGCTGCGCTGGGCCCAGCGCTCGAAGAACGCCCATGCCGACAACACCGCAGCGCTGTTCGGCATTGTCCAGGGCGGCATGTACCAGGACCTGCGCATGCGCTCGCTGGAAGGCCTGGAAAACATCGGTTTCGACGGCCTGGCCATTGGCGGCCTGTCGGTGGGCGAGCCCAAGCACGAAATGATCAAGGTGCTGGATTATCTGCCGGACCAGATGCCTGCTGACAAACCTCGTTACCTTATGGGGGTAGGCAAACCGGAAGATCTCGTTGAGGGTGTGCGCCGCGGCGTCGACATGTTCGACTGCGTGATGCCGACGCGTAACGCGCGCAACGGTCATCTGTTCGTTGATACAGGGGTGATCAAGATCCGCAATGCGTTCCATCGTCACGATGAATCGCCGCTGGATCCGACCTGTGACTGCTATACCTGCACCAACTTCTCGCGCGCCTATCTCCATCATCTGGACAAATGCGGCGAAATGCTGAGCAGCATGCTGAATACCATCCACAACTTGCGCCATTATCAGCGCTTGATGGCCGGTTTACGCGAGGCTATTCAACAGGGTAAATTGGCCGCCTTTGTCGACGCCTTCTACGCCAAGCGCGGGCTTCCTGTACCGCCCTTGGACTGACTGTCCGCATCCATTATTAGAAAATTACATTAGGAGTGCCCAATGAGCTTCTTCATCCCCGCCGCATACGCGGACGCTGCAGCACCTGCCGCTGGCCCAGCCGGTACCGGCTTCGAGTGGATTTTCCTGGTCGGTTTCCTGGTCATCTTCTACCTGATGATCTGGCGCCCGCAGGCCAAGCGCGCGAAAGAGCAGAAGAACCTGCTGAGCAACTTGCAGAAAGGTGACGAAGTTGTCACCAACGGCGGCATCGCCGGCAAGATCGTCAAGGTTTCCGATGACTTCGTGGTGCTGGAAGTGTCCGACACTGTCGAGCTGAAGTTCCAGAAGGGTGCCATTGCTGCGACCCTGCCAAAAGGTACGCTCAAGGCTATCTGAGTTACCGGTTTTATTTTCCAGTCGGGGCGCGCAACGCGCCCCGCGTCTTGAACGGGCGGCGTGATGCTGAACAAATATCCTCTGTGGAAATATGCACTGATCGTGCTGGTACTGGTGGTCGGTTTCATTTATTCCGCTCCCAACCTCTACCCGGATGACCCGGCGGTACAGATCAGCGGTGCCAGCTCGGCGCTGCAGGTGAATCAGGCCGACCTTGATCGCGTCAGCAAGGCGCTGGTCGATGCCAAGATCGCTGTCAAGGGCGCAAGCCTGGGTGAAAAGGGCAGCGGGCTGATCCGCCTGACCAATCAGGAAGACCAGCTGCCAGCCAAGGATGTAGTGCGCAAGGCACTGGGCGATGATTACGTCGTGGCCCTGAACCTGGCCCAGACTACCCCGCAATGGCTGCGCAACCTGGGCGCAAGCCCGATGAAACTGGGCCTGGACCTGTCTGGTGGTGTGCACTTCCTGCTGGAAGTGGACATGGACAAGGCCATGACTGCCCGCATGAAAGTCTACGAAGGCGAGGTCAAGACCTTGCTGCGCAAAGAGCGCGTCCGCTACCGCAGCCTGCCTCAGCAGGATGGCGGCATCATGCTGGGCTTCGCTGACGATGCCACTCGCGAACAGGCACGTGCCCTGATCCGCAAGAATTTCAATGATTTCGACCTGACCACCACCGACCGCAACGAGCTTGCGGTGCTGCGTCTGGCGCTGACCCAGGCGAAAGTCGCCGAGATCCGCGAATACTCGATCAAGCAGAACCTCACCACCGTGCGCAATCGCGTGAACGAGCTGGGTGTGGCAGAGCCTCTGGTACAGCGCCAGGGCGCCAACCGTATCGTGGTCGAGCTGCCAGGCGTGCAGGACACTGCCGAAGCCAAGCGTATCCTTGGTAAAACGGCCAACCTGGAGTTCCGCTTCGGTGCCGAACCGGGTGCATCCAAGGCCACTACCGAGGTGTTCGAGTTCCGTGAGGGCGGCCGCTCCGCCGCAGTCGAGCGGGGCCTGATCATCACGGGTGACCAGGTTACCGACGCCCAGGCCAGCTTCGATGAGCATGGCCGCCCGCAGGTGAACATTCGCCTGGATGGCCACGGTGGCGAGCTGATGAGCCGTGCTACCCGTAGCAACGTCGGCCGTAGCATGGCGGTGATCTTCATCGAGCAGAAGCCGGTTACCCGCTACGTCAAGCAAACCGTCGGCGGCGTCGAGAAGGACGTTGCCGTACAAAGCTTCGTCGAAGAGAAAAAAATCATCAGCCTGGCGACCATCCAGTCGCCGCTTGGCAGCCAGTTCCGCATCACCGGTCTGAACGGCCAGGGCGAATCGTCCGAGCTGGCCCTGCTGCTGCGTGCCGGTGGTCTGGCTGCGCCGATGTACTTCGCTGAAGAACGTACCATTGGCCCAAGCCTGGGTGCTGACAACATCACCAAGGGTATCGATGCGTCGCTGTGGGGCATGCTGTTCGTCTCGCTGTTCATCATCGCCATCTACCGCGGCTTCGGCGTGATCGCCACCATCGCCCTGGCGGGCAACATGGTCCTGCTGCTGGCGTTGATGTCGCTGCTGGGCGCTACCCTGACGCTGCCGGGTATTGCCGGTATCGTGCTGACCATGGGTATGGCGGTGGACGCCAACGTGCTGATCTTCTCGCGTATCCGCGAGGAGCTGAAAGCCGGCATGTCGGTGCAGCGTGCCATCCACGAAGGCTTCAATCGTGCGTACACCGCGATCATCGACGCCAACCTGACCAGCCTGCTGGTCGGCGGTATCCTGTTCGCCATGGGTACCGGCCCGGTCAAAGGCTTTGCGGTTACCATGTCCCTCGGGATTTTCACCTCGATGTTCACCGCCGTCATGGTGACCCGCGCAATGGTCAACCTGACCTGCGGCGGGCGTGACATCAAGAAGCTGTGGGTTTGAGGGAGCTGCGATGAAAACCATCAACTTCATGGGCGTGCGCAATGTCGCGTTCGCCATTACCGTGCTCCTCACCGTGCTGGCGCTGTTCAGCTGGTGGCAGAAGGGCCTTAACTTCGGCCTGGACTTCACCGGTGGTACGCTGATCGAGCTGACTTACGAGCGCCCGGCCGACCTCAAGGCAGTGCGTGCCGAGTTGGTCGACTCCGGTTTCCACGAGGCGGTAGTGCAGAGCTTTGGCGCTACCACTGACTTGCTGGTGCGTATGCCAGGCGATGACCCGCAGCTGGGCAACAAGGTCGCTGCTGCGCTGCAAAAGGCCGGGGGTGACAACCCGGCCACGGTCAAGCGTGTCGAGTTCGTCGGCCCGCAGGTCGGTGAAGAGCTGCGCGACCAGGGTGGCATGGGCATGCTCTTGGCCCTGGGCGGTATCCTCATCTACCTGGCCTTCCGTTTTCAGTGGAAGTTCGCCGTGGGGGCGATCGTTTCGCTGATCCACGACGTGGTGGTGACCCTGGGTATCCTGTCGTTCTTCCAGATCACCTTCGATCTGACGGTGTTGGCAGCGGTGCTGGCGATCATCGGCTACTCGCTGAACGACACCATCGTCGTGTTCGACCGGGTACGTGAAAACTTCCGCGTCATGCGCAAGGCATCGCTGATCGAAAACATCAACGTTTCCACCACCCAGACCTTGCTGCGCACCATCGCCACTTCGGTTTCGACCTTGCTGGCCATTGCTGCGCTGCTGTTCTTCGGGGGTGACAACCTGTTCGGTTTCTCGCTCGCCCTGTTCATTGGTGTCATGGCCGGTACCTACTCGTCGATCTATATCGCCAACGTGGTGCTGATCTGGCTGAACCTGAACAGCGAAGACCTGATCCCGCCGACCAAGGCCGAGGGTGTGGATGATCGTCCGTAAGGGCTAGTCCATCACCGCCTGGCGGTGTAAAAGGCGCGAGTATTGAACTCGCGCCTTTTTTTTTGCTCCAAGGCTGGGAGAAGCGCGGGTTGATGCCCGCTGGTACGATCAGGAGGTCCACGTGAACAAATCAATGCTGGTGGGTGCGGTACTGGGTGCTGTCGGTGTGACTGCCGGAGGTGCTGTCGCGACCTACAGCTTGGTCAACAAGGGGCCTGAGTATGCCCAGGTCACCGACGTGCAGCCGATCAAGCAACAGGTGAAAACCCCGCGCGAAGTGTGCAAGGACGTTACCGTTACGCGCCAGGCGCCGGTCAAGGACCAGCATCAGATCGCCGGCACCGTCGTGGGTGCGCTGGCCGGTGGCTTGCTGGGTAACCAGATCGGTGGTGGCACCGGCAAGAAGATTGCCACGGTGGCCGGTGCGGTCGGTGGTGGTTATGCCGGTAACAAGGTGCAGGAAGGCATGCAGGAGCGTGATACCTACACAACCACGCAAACTCGCTGCAACACGGTCAACGACATCAGCGAGAAGGTGGTGGGCTACAACGTGACCTATTCCATCGGTGATCAGGTAGGCAAGGTGAAGATGGATCGCGAGCCGGGATCGACCATTCCGCTGGACAAGAATGGCAAGTTGATCCTGAGCGAAGCGGGTCAGTAATTTGCGTGGCCTGTGCCGGCCTCTTCGCGGGTAAGCCCGCTCCTACATGGAACGCATTGTCCCTGTAGGAGCGGGTTTACCCGCGAAGAGGCCGGCACAGGCCGCGCAAAACCACCAGGCACAAAAAAAGCACCTCGAGAGGTGCTTTTTGTTTGCCAGCAATCTGCGCTTAGCGCTTCATGCTTTCTGGCAGGTGCGGCTGGATGGCAGTCAGTACTGCCTTGAAGCACTTGATGTTGCCTGCAACGATGTGGCCTTTGTCGAGGAAGTCGTGGCCACCGTTGAAGTCACTCACCAAGCCACCGGCTTCCTGGATCAGCAGTACGCCAGCTGCCATGTCCCATTCGGACAGGCCCGACTCCCAGAAGGCGTCGAAGCGGCCAGCAGCCACATAGGCCAGGTCCAGGCTGGCGGAGCCGGCGCGGCGGATGCCGGCGGTCTGGCCGGTCAAGGCGCGGAACATGCCCAGGTAGTTGTCCATGTCCGCCATCTGGCCATCACGGAACGGGAAGCCGGTGCCCAGCAGGGCGCCTTCCAGGCTTGTGCGCGAGCTGACGCGCAGGCGGCGGCCATTGAGTTGGGCGCCACGGCCACGGCTGGCGGTGAATTCTTCCTGGCGAACCGGGTCGACGATCACGGCGTGCTCAAGGCGGCCGCGGTATTTGCAGGCGATGCTGACGGCGAAGTGCGGGATACCGCGCAGGAAGTTGGTGGTGCCGTCCAGCGGATCGATGATCCACAGGTAATCTTTGCCTTCTTCGCCGCTACCCGCGTGCAGGCCGGTTTCCTCGCCCTGGATGGAGTGGTTCGGGTAGGCCTTGCGCAGTGCGTTGACGATGCTCTGCTCGGCGGCGCGATCGACTTCGGAAACGTAGTCCTTGGCCTCTTTCTCATCGACCTTGATGCTATCCAGGCGTTCGATGGAGCGGAAAATCAGTTCACTGGCGCTGCGAGCGGCGCGCAGGGCGATATTCAGCATAGGCTGCATGGGCGGGTCACCTGGAGATGTTAAAGAAGAAAGCCGATCATTCTAGCAGAAAACTTTGGCGGCAGAAGTGTCACATTTGCTTTCATGGCGTTACGTCTGTCGGTTCTGTAAGATCGAAGGCCCTGATTCCTGCATCTGTGAGCACAACACCTTGCTGCAAAATATTCGTGTTGTTCTGGTCAATACCAGCCACCCCGGCAACATCGGCGGCGCTGCACGTGCCATGAAAAACATGGGCTTGTCGCGTCTGGTGCTGGTGCAGCCGAAAGAATTCCCCGCCGTGGATGCCAGTGCCCGTGCTTCGGGCGCCGACGATGTGCTGGATAATGCCCAGGTGGTCGACAGCCTCGAACAGGCGCTGGTCGGCTGCAACCTGGTGATGGGCACCAGCGCCCGCGAGCGCAGCATTCCCTGGCCGTTGATCGGCCCGCGTGAATGCGGTGCCAAGGCGGTGGAGCATGCCAATGGCGGCGAGGAAATCGCCCTGGTGTTCGGGCGCGAGCACGCCGGCCTGACCAACGAAGAACTGCAGCGATGTCACTTCCACGTGCACATTCCCTCCAACCCCGACTTCAGCTCGCTGAACCTGGCTGCTGCCGTGCAGGTGCTCTCCTACGAGGTGCGCATGGCCTGGCTGGCTGCCGGTGAAGCACCGGGCAAAGTCGAGAAGGTTGACGCCGCTGAGCTGGCGACCATGGATGAAATGGAGCTGTTCTACGACCACCTGGAGAAAACCCTGGTGGGCATCGGCTTCCTCGACCCCGAAAAGCCCAAGCACCTGATGCCGCGCTTGCGCCGGCTGTATGGGCGGGTGGCGGTCGAGCGTTCGGAAATGAGCATTTTGCGCGGCATCCTCACCGAGACCCAGAAAGTGGTCCGGGGCGAACCGCATAAACGGAAGGACTGACAGATGTTCGAACGCCTGCGTGAAGATATTCAAAGCGTATTCCACCGTGACCCGGCTGCACGCAATGCCTTCGAGGTGCTCACCTGCTACCCCGGCATGCATGCCATCTGGCTGCACCGCCTGGGCAATGCCCTGTGGAGGCGTGATTTCAAATGGCTGGCCCGGCTGGTATCGAACTTCGGTCGCTGGCTGACCGGTATCGAAATCCACCCTGGCGCCACCATTGGCCGGCGCTTTTTCATCGATCATGGTATGGGCATCGTCATTGGCGAAACCGCCGAGATCGGCGATGACGTCACCCTGTACCAGGGGGTGACGCTCGGTGGCACCAGCTGGAACAAGGGCAAGCGCCACCCCACCTTGGAGAACGGCGTGGTGGTAGGGGCGGGTGCCAAGGTGCTGGGGCCTTTCACCGTCGGCGCCGGCGCCAAGATTGGTTCTAATGCGGTGGTCACCAAGGCAGTGCCGGCCGGGGCTACCGCGGTAGGCATTCCGGGGCGGATCATCGTCAAGAGCGAGGACACCGAAGTCGAAGCCAAGCGTAAGGCAATGGCCGAGAAGATCGGCTTCGACGCCTATGGTGTCAGTGGCGACATGCCCGACCCGGTGGCGCGGGCCATCGGCCAGATGCTCGATCACCTGCAGGCCGTCGACGAACGGTTGGAGGGTATGTGTGGCGCGCTGACCAAGATGGGCAGTGACTATTGTGCCAAGGAACTGCCGGCCTTGCCGGAGGACGACTTCAGCGAGGCTGCCCAGGTGGCCCAGCGCGACACTCAGCCGCATTGATCGCGCCGCACTGAAGTCATGGTGGCATGCGGGGCGTGTGCTCACGCCCCTCGTCTGCTACAATCGCGCCCGCCTCCCTGATGTAATCCCGACTAAAGCAGTAGGTCTAATAGTTGACTTAAATGCTCGGGAATCGCATACTCGCACACATCCTGAAACTCCCGTGGTACCCAATAGCCATGCGACTGACTACCAAAGGCCGATACGCCGTGACCGCCATGCTCGACCTGGCGTTGCACGCGAAGCATGGGCCGGTGTCTTTGGCCGATATTTCCGAGCGCCAGGGCATTTCCCTCTCTTATCTGGAGCAGCTGTTCGCCAAGCTGCGCCGCAGCAGCCTGGTTTCCAGTGTGCGCGGTCCAGGCGGTGGCTACCAGCTGTCGCGGGGCATGGAAACCATCCAGGTGGCCCAGGTTATCGACGCGGTCAACGAATCGGTCGACGCCACCCGTTGCCAGGGGCTCGGTGACTGCCATGCCGGTGATACCTGCCTGACCCACCACCTGTGGTGCGACCTCAGCCAGCAGATCCATGAATTCCTCAGCGGCATCAGCCTGGCCGACCTCGTCAAGCGCCGTGATGTGCAGGAAGTCGCCCAGCGCCAGGACCTGCGCCGTGTCGCAGGACGAACCGCCCAGCTGGACAAGATTGAGACGTCTGCCGTCGATTGACCCCCTGGGACGACGAGCGACGCCACCGCCTGATAGGAGAGACAAATGAAGTTGCCGATCTACCTTGATTACTCCGCGACCACTCCGGTCGACCCACGCGTGGCCCAGAAGATGGCCGACTGCCTGCTGGTCGACGGGAACTTCGGTAACCCGGCCTCGCGCTCCCACGTCTTTGGCTGGAAGGCCGAGGAAGCGGTGGAGAACGGTCGTCGCCAGGTTGCCGAGCTGATCAACGCCGATCCGCGCGAAATCGTCTGGACCAGCGGTGCCACCGAGTCCGACAACCTCGCGCTCAAAGGTGTCGCGCACTTCTATCAGACCAAGGGCAAGCACATCATTACCTCCAAGATCGAGCACAAGGCGGTCCTGGATACCGCTCGCCAGCTGGAGCGCGAAGGTTTTGAAGTCACTTACCTGGAACCAGGCGAAGACGGCATCGTCACCCCGGCCATGGTAGAAGCGGTGCTGCGCGACGACACCATCCTGGTCTCGCTGATGCATGTGAACAACGAAGTCGGCTCGATCAACGACATTGCCGCCATCGGTGAACTGACCCGTTCGCGCGGCGTACTGTTCCATGTCGACGCCGCCCAGTCGGCTGGCAAGGTCGAAATCGACCTGCAAAAGCTGAAAGTCGACCTGATGTCGTTCTCGGCGCACAAGGTCTACGGCCCGAAAGGCATCGGCGCGCTGTACGTCAGCCGCAAGCCGCGTGTACGTCTTGAAGCCATCATTCACGGCGGCGGTCATGAGCGCGGCATGCGTTCGGGCACCCTGCCGACCCACCAGATCGTCGGCATGGGCGAAGCCTTCGCCATTGCCAAGCAGGAAATGGTTGCAGAAAACGCACGCATCAAGGCCCTGAGCGACCGCTTCTTCAAGCAGGTCTCGAACCTTGAAGAGCTGTACGTCAATGGCAGCCAGACTGCGCGTGTACCGCACAACCTGAACCTGAGCTTCAACTACGTCGAAGGCGAATCGCTGCTGATGTCGCTGAAAGACATCGCCGTATCGTCCGGTTCGGCCTGTACCTCCGCGTCGCTCGAGCCGTCCTACGTACTGCGTGCTCTGGGCCGCAACGACGAGCTGGCGCACAGCTCGATCCGCTTCTCCTTCGGCCGTTTCACCACCGAAGAAGAAGTCGACTACGCCGCGCAGAAAGTCTGCGAGGCCGTCAATAAACTGCGTGAGCTGTCGCCGCTGTGGGATATGTACAAAGACGGCGTTGACATCTCCAAGATCGAGTGGGCCGCCCACTAAGCAGTCGCCGGCAAGAGCGGCTCCCTGATGAGGAAGGAATTGCACCATGGCATACAGTGAAAAGGTCATCGACCACTACGAAAACCCGCGCAACGTCGGCAAGATGAATGCCGAAGACCCGGATGTCGGCACCGGCATGGTCGGCGCCCCGGCCTGCGGTGACGTGATGCGTCTGCAGATCAAGGTCAACGAGCAGGGCGTTATCGAAGACGCCAAGTTCAAGACCTACGGCTGCGGTTCGGCCATCGCGTCCAGCTCCCTCGCCACCGAGTGGATGAAGGGCAAGACCCTGGACGAGGCCGAAACCATCAAGAATACCCAACTGGCCGAAGAGCTGGCGTTGCCGCCGGTCAAGATCCACTGCTCGGTACTCGCCGAAGATGCCATCAAGGCAGCCGTACGCGACTACAAGCAGAAGAAAGGCTTGATCTAAGTCGCCTGTTGCAAGGTAAGGAGTTCTGATGGCTATCAGCATGACAGAAGCCGCCGCAAACCACATTCGCCGCTCCCTCGACGGGCGCGGCAAAGGTGAGGGCATTCGCCTGGGCGTGCGCACCACCGGTTGCTCGGGTCTGGCCTACGTGCTGGAATTCGTCGACGAACTGGCGGACGAAGACCAGGTGTTCGAAAACCATGGCGTCAAGGTGATCATCGATCCCAAGAGCCTGGTCTACCTCGATGGCACCGAACTGGATTTCGTCAAGGAAGGGTTGAACGAAGGCTTCAAGTTCAACAACCCCAACGTGCGCGGTGAGTGTGGCTGCGGCGAAAGCTTCAACGTTTGAGGCTGGCTGTGGGTACTCCTTGTCATTACGCATTGTTTGACCTCCAGCCAAGCTTCCGTCTGGATCTCGACAAGCTGGCCACTCGCTATCGCGAGCTGGCCCGCGAAGTCCATCCTGATCGCTTTGCCGACGCCTCCGAGCGTGAGCAGCGTATAGCGCTGGAAAAATCCGCGGCCCTCAACGACGCTTACCAGACGCTGCGCAGTGCGCCGCGTCGCGCGCGCTACCTGCTGGCCATCAGCGGCCACGAAGTGCCCCAGGAGGTTACGGTCCACGACCCTGACTTCCTGCTGCAGCAGATGCAGTGGCGTGAAGAGCTCGAAGAACTGCAGGATGAAGCCGACCTTGACGGTGTCGGCGTGTTCAAGAAGCGCCTGAAGGCCGCCCAGGACACGCTGAATGAGGACTTTGCCGGCTGCTGGGATGCCCCGGGCGAGCGCGACAAGGCTGAACGCCTGATGCGCCGCATGCAGTTCCTCGACAAGCTCGCCCAAGAAGTGCGCCAACTGGAAGAGCGCCTCGACGATTAACCCCGGTGCTGCCCGTGATGGCACCTAAGGTATTCAGATAAGCATGGCCCTACTGCAGATTGCCGAACCCGGTCAAAGCCCTCAGCCGCACCAGCGCCGCCTGGCGGTTGGAATCGACCTGGGTACCACCAACTCAATGGTCGCTGCACTGCGCAGCGGCCGTAGCGAGCCCCTGCCCGACGCGCAGGGTAACGTCATTCTGCCGTCCGCGGTGCGCTACCTCGAAGGGCGCAACGAAGTGGGGCAGGCCGCGCGTGATGCTGCCTCCAGCGACCCGTTGAACACCGTGCTGTCGGTCAAGCGCCTGATGGGGCGCGGCCTGGCCGACGTCAAGCAGCTGGGCGAGCAACTGCCATACCGCTTTGTGGGTGGTGAGTCGCACATGCCGTTCATCGACACCGTGCAGGGGCCGAAAAGCCCTGTGGAAGTGTCTGCCGACATCCTGAAGGTGTTGCGCGAACGGGCCGAAGCCACCTTGGGTGGCGAGCTGGTAGGTGCGGTGATCACCGTGCCGGCCTATTTCGATGACGCCCAGCGTCAGGCTACCAAAGACGCAGCGCGTCTGGCCGGCCTGAACGTGCTGCGCCTGCTCAACGAACCGACTGCGGCCGCCGTAGCCTACGGCCTGGACCAGAACGCCGAAGGCGTTGTAGCCATCTATGATCTGGGCGGCGGTACTTTCGATATTTCCATCCTGCGCCTGACCGCTGGCGTATTCGAAGTGCTGGCCACCGGCGGTGATACCGCCTTGGGTGGTGACGACTTCGACCATGCTATTGCCGGCTGGATCATCGAGCAGGCTGGCCTGTCGTCCGATCTGGACCCGGCTACCCAGCGCGCGCTGCTGCAAACCGCCTGCGCCGCCAAGGAAGCCCTGACCGACGCTGATGTGGTCAACGTCAGTCACGGTGCCTGGCACGGTGAGCTGACCCGCAGCGCCTTCGAAGCCATGATCGAACCACTGGTTGCCCGCAGCCTGAAGGCTTGCCGCCGCGCCGTGCGCGACAGTGGCGTTGAGCTGGAAGAAGTCAGCGCCGTGGTCATGGTCGGTGGTTCGACCCGCGTGCCGCGTGTACGTGAGGCCGTGGGCGCGCTGTTCGGGCGCACCCCGCTGACCTCGATCGACCCAGACCAGGTGGTGGCCATTGGTGCCGCCATCCAGGCCGACACCCTGGCCGGCAACCGCCGCGAAGGTGGCGAGCTGCTGCTGCTCGATGTCATCCCGCTGTCGCTTGGTCTTGAAACCATGGGCGGGCTGATGGAGAAGGTGATCCCGCGTAACACCACCATTCCGGTGGCCCGAGCTCAGGAGTTCACCACGTACAAAGATGGCCAGTCGGCCATGATGATCCACGTACTGCAGGGCGAGCGCGAGCTGATCAGTGACTGCCGTTCGCTGGCCCGCTTCGAGCTGCGCGGCATCCCAGCCATGGTTGCCGGTGCTGCAAAAATCCGCGTCACCTTCCAGGTGGATGCCGATGGCCTGCTCAGCGTCGCTGCCCGCGAGCTGGGTTCGGGCGTGGAAGCCAGCATTCAGGTCAAGCCGTCCTACGGCCTGACCGACGGCGAAATCGCCCGCATGCTCAAGGACTCCTTCGAACACGCCGGTTCCGACAAGCACGCCCGCCAGCTGCGAGAGCATCAGGTAGATGGCGAGCGGCTGCTCGAGGCGGTACAGGGCGCCCTGGACGCCGACGGCGATCGCCTGCTCAGCAGTGATGAGCGCGACGCCATCGAATTCCAGATGCAAGAACTACGTGATTTGCTGGCCGGCACCGATGGCGCAGCCATCGAGCAACAGACCAAGCGTCTGTCGCAGGTGACCGATGCATTTGCCGCCCGTCGCCTTGATTCGACGGTCAAAGCCGCACTGGCCGGGCGCAACCTGAATGAGATCGAGGAGTAATCGATGCCGCTGGTGACATTCCTGCCGCATGAGAAGTTCTGCCCCGAGGGGCTGACCGTGGAGGTCAAGCCCGGGACCAACATCCTGGAACTGGCCCACGACCATCACATCGAGATGGAAAGCGCCTGCGGCGGCGTCAAGGCCTGTACCACTTGCCACTGCATCGTGCGCAAGGGCTTCGATTCGCTCGAAGAGGCTGACGAGCTGGAAGAAGACATGCTGGACAAAGCCTGGGGCCTGGAAGCGCAATCGCGCCTGGGTTGCCAGGTTTTCGTCGCTGACGAAGACCTGACCATCGAGATCCCCAAGTATTCGCTCAACCATGCTGCCGAAGCACCGCACTGAGGGCCTGTACATGAGTCTGAAATGGGTTGATGTACTTGAGATCGCAATCCAGCTTGCAGAAAGCAAGCCTGAGGTCGATCCTCGTTATGTGAATTTCGTGGACCTGCACAGCTGGGTGCTGGCATTGCCAGAGTTCAGCGACGATCCGTCACGCGGCGGTGAGAAAGTGCTCGAGGCAATCCAGGCCGCCTGGATCGACGAAGCCGACTAAGCGTCACTTGCAGGTTAGGCAATCCCCCGGAACCCGCGTATAATTCGCGGGTTTAATTTTTCGTAACACTCATATTCTGGAGTTTTCCATGGCTGTTCAACGTACTTTCTCCATCATCAAGCCTGACGCTGTTGCCAAAAACGTCATCGGCAAGATCACCACTCGCTTCGAAGAAGCCGGCCTGAAAATCGTTGCCTCGAAAATGAAGCAACTGTCCAAAGCCGAAGCCGAAGGCTTCTACGCTGAGCACAGCGAGCGCGGCTTCTTCGGTGACCTGGTTGCCTTCATGACTTCCGGTCCGGTCGTTGTCCAGGTTCTGGAAGGCGAGAACGCCATCGCCAAGAACCGTGAGCTGATGGGTGCTACCAACCCTAAAGAAGCTGCTGCCGGCACCATCCGCGCTGACTTCGCCGAGTCGATCGACGCCAACGCCGTTCACGGTTCGGACTCCGAAGCTGCTGCTGCTCGCGAAATCGCTTACTTCTTCGCTGCTACCGAGGTAACCACTCGCTAAGCGAAAGCTTACGGGTGAGGGTGAATCCATGACGACATCTACTGGCAAAATCAACCTGTTGGGTCTGACCCAGCCGGAAATGGAACAATTCTTCGACTCTATTGGGGAGAAGCGCTTCCGTGCCGGCCAGGTGATGAAATGGATTCACCATTTTGGCGTGTCCGACTTTGCGGCCATGACCAACGTAGGCAAGGTCTTGCGCGAAAAGCTCGAGGCCGTTGCCGAAATACGCCCACCGGAAGTGGTCAGTGAAGACATTTCCGCCGACGGCACCCGTAAATGGGTGATCCGCGTTGCCTCCGGCAGCTGCGTCGAGACCGTCTATATTCCAACCGACGACCGCGGCACCCTGTGCGTATCGTCGCAAGCCGGCTGTGCCCTGGACTGCAGCTTCTGCTCCACCGGCAAGCAAGGCTTCAACAGCAACCTCACTGCCGCCGAAGTGATCGGCCAGGTGTGGCTTGCCAACAAATCCTTCGGGACCGTTCCTGCCAAAGTCGACCGCGCGATTACCAACGTGGTCATGATGGGCATGGGCGAGCCCTTGCTGAACTTCGACAACGTCATTGCCGCCATGAAAATCATGATGGATGACCTTGGCTATGGCATTTCCAAGCGCCGTGTCACCTTGTCCACCTCGGGCGTGGTGCCGATGATCGACGAACTCGCCAAGCACATCGACGTGTCGCTGGCCCTGTCGCTGCATGCGCCGAACGACGAACTGCGCAACAAGCTGGTACCGATCAACAAGAAGTACCCGCTGAAGATGCTGCTGGAATCGTGCATGGGCTACATGTCCACCTTGGGCGGCAAGCGCGTGCTCACCGTCGAGTACACCCTGCTCAAGGACGTCAACGACCAGCCCGAGCATGCCGCGCAGATGATCGAACTGTTGCGCGATGTACCCTGCAAGATCAACCTGATCCCGTTCAACCCGTTCCCGCATTCGGGTTACGAGCGACCGAGCAACAACGCCATTCGTCGCTTCCAGGACCTGCTGCACCACGGTGGCTTCAACGTCACCACCCGTACCACGCGCGGCGACGACATCGACGCTGCCTGTGGCCAGCTGGTCGGCCAGGTCAATGACCGTACTCGCCGCAGTGAGCGCTACATCGCTGTTCGCCAGCTTTCTGCGGACGTCGAACTGCCAGACAGCGCCGCCAGCCACTGACAGGTACCTTGCCCATGAGCCTGCGTGCCGCGCTGTCGATCCTTGCGCTTTCGCTGCTGGCCGGCTGCGTGTCGGGCGGCGCGAGCGACCCCTTGGCCAGCCGCCAGGGCAGGGTGGAGGCAGGGCGGGCTTATGTGCAGCTTGGCTTGGGTTATTTGCAACAAGGTTTGACCGAACAGGCCAAGGCGCCGCTGGGAAAGGCCCTGGCGCTGGATGACCAGGATGTCGACGCGCACGCCGCCCTGGCGGTAGTGTTTCAAGCCCAAGGCGAGCCGGCGTTGGCCGAAGCACATTTTCGCAAGGCCTTGCAGATAAGCCGCGGTGACACGCGAATTCGCAACAATTACGGCAGTTTCCTTTATGCTCAGGGGCGATTTGCCGAGGCCAAGCAGATGTTTCGCCTGGCCAGTGCCGATACCCTGTATCCTGAGCGCTCACGCGTGTACGAGAATCTGGGCCTGACCGCCCTGAAGCTCGAACGCCGCGATCAGGCGCACACGTATCTGTTGAAAGCGTTACAACTCAACCAGCGGCAACCAAAAGCGTTGCTGGAAATGGCTGAGTTGTCCTACGAAAACAGGCATTATGTGCCGGCCCGGGACTACTACGATCGTTTCAGCCAGTTGAGCGACCACGACGCCCGTAGCCTGCTGCTGGGCAGCCGCCTTGCCAGGGTGTTCGACGAGCAGGGCACACTGGCCGAATTGGGCCAGCAATTACAACGACTTTATCCCGGTACGCCGGAATATCAGCAATACCTGTCGGAGCAACGATGAACGCCGCGCATCCCGAAGTAGCAGTAGCGCCTGGCCAGAACCCCGGTGAGCTTTTGCGCCTGGCCCGTGAGAAACGGGACTGGTCTCAAGCCGAGGTGGCCCGCAAGCTCAACCTCACTGTCAGTTCGTTGAACCACGTGGAAACCGGCGCCTTCGACAAGCTGCCCGGGCATACTTTCGCTCGTGGCTACATTCGCGCCTACGCCAAGCTGATGGACCTCGACCAGGCCGCCCTGGTAGATGCCTTCGACCGCTACACCGGTACCCACGCCAAAGGCAGCGACGTGCATTCGCTGGGCCGTATCGAAGAGCCTGTGCGGTTGTCGCACAATATCCTGCGCGGCGTCAGCCTGCTGTTGCTGGTGGCTGTGGTCGGTGGTGGCTTTTTCTGGTGGCAAGACCAGGGTAGCCTGCGGGGCAAGGAGCTGGCGAAGATTGCCCTGGAGCACGTCGAGGTCGAAAGCGCCGACGGCACCACACAGATTCACCCGCTCGATGAGCCTGAAGACCAGGCCGTTTCCGCTGGACAGCAACCTGAAAGCGCGCCGCTGGCGCTGGAGCAGGGCGCTGCCGAGCAGCCTGCTGCCGCTGAACAGGCGCCGGTAACCTCTGAGGCAGTCATTGCCACAGCGCCTGCTCCAGCACAACAAGCGCCTGTGCAAACCGCACCTGCTGCTTCGCCTGCACCGGTTACTCCTCCGGTACAGGCCACTGCTGCGCCGGCACCAGCACCTGCACCTGCACCGGCCGTGGCGGCCGTCGAGCCTGCCGCGGTGCCAGCAGGCAGCGCCAAGGTCGCCATCCAGTTCACCGCTGATTGCTGGACCCAGGTCAGCGACGGCAACGGCAAGGTGCTGTTCAGCGCCATCAAGCGCAAGGGGGACAACCTCGAGCTGACCGGCAAGCCGCCATTCGCGGTACGCCTGGGCTTTGCCCGGGGCGCCCAGGTCAGCTACAACGGCCAGGCCGTCGATGTTGCCCCGTTCACCAGTGGCGAGACTGCTCGCCTGAAGTTGGGACAGTAAGTCATGCACGGCGAATCTCCGATCAAACGTCGCGAATCCCGCAAAATCTGGGTTGGCAATGTGCCGGTGGGTGGTGATGCGCCCATCGCGGTGCAGAGCATGACCAACACCGACACCAACGATGTCGCTGCTACCGTGGCGCAAATCCAGCGTCTGGTCGACGCCGGCGTGGACATCGTGCGGGTCTCGGTGCCGGACATGGACGCGGCCGAAGCGTTTGGCAAGATCAAGCAACGGGTCAGCGTGCCGCTGGTCGCCGACATCCATTTCGACTACAAGATCGCCCTGCGTGTTGCCGAACTGGGCGTTGATTGCCTGCGGATCAACCCGGGCAACATCGGCCGTGAAGACCGCGTGCGCGCGGTGGTCGATGCCGCCCGCGACCGCGGCATTCCGATTCGTATCGGGGTCAACGCCGGTTCGCTGGAGAAAGACCTGCAGAAGAAGTACGGCGAACCGACCCCGGCCGCGCTGGTCGAGTCGGCCCTGCGCCACGTCGAGCATCTCGACCGCCTGGATTTCCAGGACTTCAAGGTCAGCGTCAAGGCCTCGGACGTGTTCATGGCTGTCGAAGCCTACCGTCTGCTGGCCAAGCAGATCGTGCAACCGCTGCACCTGGGCATCACTGAAGCCGGTGGCCTGCGTTCGGGCACCGTGAAGTCCGCCGTCGGCCTCGGTATGCTGCTGGCCGAAGGTATTGGCGATACCATCCGCATCTCGCTGGCGGCCGACCCGGTCGAAGAAGTGAAAGTCGGCTACGACATCCTCAAGTCGCTGCATCTGCGCTCGCGTGGCATCAACTTCATCGCCTGCCCGAGCTGCTCGCGGCAGAATTTCGATGTGGTCAAGACCATGAACGAGCTGGAAGGGCGTCTGGAAGACCTGCTGGTGCCGCTGGATGTGGCGGTGATCGGTTGCGTGGTCAACGGCCCGGGTGAAGCCAAGGAAGCCCATGTAGGCCTGACCGGCGGTACGCCGAACCTAATCTACATCGACGGCAAGCCGGCGCAGAAGCTGACCAATGACAACCTGGTCGATGAGCTTGAAAAACTCATCCGCCAGAAAGCGGCCGAAAAGGCCGAGGCCGACGCGGCGTTGATCGCTCGTGGCTGACACACAGAATTCGTAAGGACTTTTCGTGAGCAAATCGCTGCAAGCCATCCGTGGCATGAACGACATCCTGCCAGAACAGTCGCCGCTGTGGCGCTACTTCGAAGGCACAGTGGCCGGGCTGCTGGACACCTACGGGTACAGCCAGATCCGCACGCCGATCGTCGAGTTCACCGAGCTGTTCAAACGCTCGATCGGTGAAGTGACCGACATCGTCGAAAAAGAGATGTACACCTTCGAGGACCGCAACGGCGATTCGCTGACCCTGCGCCCTGAAGGCACTGCGGCCTGCGTGCGAGCGGTGCTCGAGCACGGCATCACCGGCAACGGTCAGGTGCAGAAGCTGTGGTACATCGGCCAGATGTTCCGCCACGAGCGCCCACAGAAGGGCCGCTACCGCCAGTTCCACCAGATTGGCGTGGAAGTGTTCAACCTGGACGGCCCGGACATCGATGCCGAGCTGATCATGCTGACCTGGCGCCTGTGGGGCCTGCTGGGCATCCAGGACGCGGTCACGCTGGAGCTCAACAGCCTGGGCACCAGTGAAGCCCGCGCACGCTACCGTGACGCGCTGGTCGAGTTCCTCTCGGCGCGCCTGGAGCAACTGGACGAAGACAGCCAGCGCCGCCTGAAGAGCAACCCTCTGCGCATCCTCGACAGCAAGGACCAGAACACCCAGGCGGTGCTGGTTGGGGCGCCGAAGCTGGAAGACTACCTGGACGAAGAATCGCGCGTGCACTTCGAGGGCCTCAAGGCCCGCCTGGACGCTGCCGGTATTCCGTTCGTGATCAACACCAAGCTGGTACGTGGCCTGGACTACTACAGCAAGACCGTGTTCGAGTGGGTAACCGACAAGCTCGGTGCCCAGGGCACGGTGTGCGCGGGTGGCCGTTACGACGGCCTGGTCGAACAGATGGGTGGCAAGCCGACCACTGGCGTTGGTTTCGCCATGGGCATCGAGCGCCTGATCCTGCTGTTGGAAACCCTGGGCAAGGTGCCGGAGTCTATCAGCCGCCAGATCGACGTTTACCTGTGCGCCTTTGGCGAACAGGCGGAGCTGGCTGGCCTGCGCCTCTCCGAAGGCCTGCGCGACCGCTTGCCGGGCCTGCGCCTGGCAGTCAACGCCGGTGGTGGCAGCTTCAAGAGCCAGTTCAAGAAAGCCGACAAGAGCGGTGCACTGTTCGCCCTGATCCTCGGCGACGACGAGCTGGCCAAGCAAGAAATCGGCTTGAAGCCCCTGCGTGGCCAGGGTGAACAACAGAACATTGCCTGGGATGCTCTTGCAGAGCACCTGGAAACCGCGATCGCGCAAGCGTAACGCGGTTCAACAAGCGAATAGGCGAAAAGGAGTATTGGGGTGTCGAGTACCGATGATGATGACCTGGCAGGCGTCAAGGACTGGTGGAACCGCAACGGCAAGCCGCTGCTGACCGGTGCACTGCTGGCTGGCGTGGTGGTGTTGGGCTGGAATACCTGGCACAAGTACCAGACCAACCAGTCGCAAGGTGCCTCGCAGTTGTATCAGGCGCTGATTGAAACCAGCCTGACACCGACCGGCCAGCCGGACGCCACCAAGGTCGCGGAACTGGCCGGCAAGCTCAAGAGCGAGTTTGGCGGCACCGCTTACGCCCAGTACGGCAGCCTGTTCGTGGCCAAGGTCGCGGTCGACAGCGGCAAGCTCGATGACGCCGCAGCCGAGCTGAAAAGCGTGCTGGACAAACCGGCCGACGTTACCTTGGGCGAGATTTCGCGTCAGCGTCTGGCGCGCGTACTGGCAGCCCAGAACAAGGCCGAGGATGCGCTCAAGCTGCTGGACGGCGACGCCGACAAAGCCTTCCTGGCCAGCCGTGAAGAGTTGAAGGGTGACCTGCTGGTGCAGCTGGGTCGCACCAACGACGCGCACAGCGCTTACGAAAAAGCCAAGGCTGCGCTGTCCGATGACGCGGCGGTCGGTGGCCTGCAATTGAAGCTGGATGACCTGGCTAAAGGGGACGCGTAAGTGATCGGTTGGAAACATGCAGCAGTGCTGACCCTGGCCGTACTGGCCGCAGGTTGCAGCAGCAACAGCAAGAAGGAACTGCCCCCGGCCGAGCTGACCAAGTTCACCGAGGAAGTGGTGCTGAAGAAGCAGTGGAGCCGTTCGATCGGTGACGGCCAGGGTGAAACCTACAACACCCTGGTACCGGCCATCGAGAACGACCGTATCTACGCTTCCGACGTCAACGGCGAAGTCTTCGCCCTCGACCGCATCACCGGCGACGTGGTGTGGAAGAAGGACCTGGAGCTGCAGGTTTCCGGTGCAGTTGGCGTAGGCTATGGCCTGGTCATGCTCGGTACCCTCAAGGGTGAAGTCATTGCCCTGGACTCCAGCACCGGTGAGGAGCGTTGGCGCTCGCGCGTGACCAGCGAAGTGCTGGCCCCACCTGCCAACAACGGTGACGTGGTGGTGGTGCAGACCCAGGACGACCGCCTGATCGGCCTGGATGCCGCCACTGGCGACCGCCGTTGGATCTACGAAAACTCGCCGGCCGTGCTGACGCTGCGTGGCACCGGTGCGCCGATCGCCACCAACCGCCTGGCTGTTGCCGGCCTGTCCACCGGCAAAGTGGTCGCGGTTGACATCAACAACGGTGTGCCCGTGTGGGAAAGCCGCGTGGCCATCCCGAAGGGCCGTTCCGAGCTGGACCGTGTGGTTGATATCGACGGCGGCTTGTTGCTGTCTGGTGGTACCCTGTACGTCAGCACCTACCAGGGCCGTGTAGCGGGCCTGGACCTGGAAAGCGGCCGCGAGCTGTGGCAGCGCGATGCTTCCAGCTATGTGGGTGTCGCTCAGGGCTTCGGTAACGTCTACGTCAGCGAAGCCTCGGGTACCGTGGAAGGTGTGGATGAGCGCTCTTCCAGTGCCCTGTGGAGCAACGACAGCATGGCTCGCCGCCAGTTGACCGCCCCTGAAGTGTTCAGCAGCTACGTGGCTGTGGGTGACTTTGAAGGTTACCTGCACCTGCTGAGCCAGGTGGATGGCCGCTTCGTCGGCCGTGAGCGTATCGACAGCGATGGCCTGCGCGCCCGCCCACTTGTGGTCGGCGACACCATCTATGTCTTCGGCAACAGCGGCAAGCTCGAGGCACTGACCATCCGCTGAAGCTATGCTTGAAGCCTTGGCGGGCTTCAAGCCGCGGCGTAGGACACGCCGCCCAAACTCCGGCCGCTGCCTTGCAGCGGCCTTTGCATTTTCAAGAATTCGAGAGTGGAGAGCCGATGGTTCCCGTAATTGCCCTGGTGGGCCGCCCGAACGTCGGCAAATCCACCATGTTCAACCGCCTGACCAAGACCCGCGATGCCATCGTCGGTGACCTGTCGGGCCTGACCCGTGACCGCCAGTATGGTGATGCCAGCTGGCAGGGTCGTTCCTTCATCCTGATCGACACCGGTGGTATCACCGGTGACGAAGTGGGCATGGACGAGAAAATGGCCGAGCAGTCGCTCATGGCCATTGAAGAAGCCGACTATGTGCTGTTCCTGGTTGATGCCCGTGCGGGCATGACTGCAGCAGACCAGATGATCGCCGAGCACCTGCGCAAGCGGAACAAGGCGGCGATCCTGGTTGCCAACAAGATCGACAACATCGACCCCGACGTTGCCCGCGCCGAATTCTCGCCAATGGGCATGGGTAACGCCATTCCGGTGGCGGGCTCCCAGGGCCGTGGTATCAACGCCTTGATGGAGGCCGTGCTCGGTCACCTGCCGCGTGATGCCGAAGAAGAAGCCCTCGAGCAGGACGTCGCTGAAGGTGAGGAAGCCGTGCGCATTCCTGGCCCAAGCGAGAAGGATGGCATCAAGATCGCCATCATCGGCCGCCCGAACGTTGGCAAGTCTACGCTGGTCAACCGCATGCTCGGCGAAGAGCGTGTGGTGGTCTACGACGAGCCGGGCACCACCCGTGACAGTATCTACATCCCGTTCGAGCGCGATGGCGAGAAGTACACCTTCATCGACACCGCCGGTGTGCGCAAGCGTGGCAAGATCCACGAGGAAGTCGAGAAGTTCTCGGTGGTGAAGACGCTGCAGGCGATCAAGGATGCCAACGTCGTCATCTTCGTCATGGATGCCCGCGAAGGTGTGGTCGACCATGACCTGAACCTGCTGGGCTTCGCCCTTGAAGCCGGTCGCGCCATCGTCATTGCCCTGAACAAGTGGGATGGCATGGAGCCGGGTGAGCGCGCCTACGTGAAGACCGAGCTGGAGCGCCGGCTGTTCTTCGTCGACTTTGCCGACATCCACTTCATTTCCGCGCTGCATGGCACGGGCGTGGGCAACTTGTACAAGTCGGTACAGGCTGCGTTCCAGTCCGCGGTCACCCGCTGGCCGACCAGCCGCCTGACGCAGATCCTCGAAGATGCCGTGAGCGAGCACCAGCCGCCGATGGTCAACGGTCGCCGCATCAAGCTGCGCTATGCCCACCTCGGTGGTGCCAACCCGCCACTGATCGTGATCCACGGCAACCAGACCGACAGCATTCCCAAGTCGTACTCGCGTTACCTGGAAAACACCTATCGCCGGGTGCTCAAGCTGGTCGGTACGCCGATCCGTATCGAGTACAAGGGGGGTGAGAACCCGTACGAGGGTAAGAAGAACACCCTTACCGATCGCCAGGTCAACAAGAAGCGCCGCCTGATGTCGCACCACAAGAAGGCCGAGAAGAAGCGTCGCGACAAACGCTAAGCAGCGCCATGTGGGGGCGGGCAAGGCTGCCCCCACAGACGCCCGTTGATCCAGAGCAATCCCCCTATTGTTTCAACCTTTTTCCTGACCGCTCGATCCGCTATGCTCGGACTCCACCCCGTGCCGGATGTACCCCAGGAAAGAGGGCTCCATGATCCGCAGCAAACTGCCGAATGTCGGCACGACCATCTTCACCACCATGTCCCAACTCGCCGTGCAGACTGGCGCGCTCAACCTGTCCCAGGGCTTTCCTGACTTCAATGGCCCGCAGGCCCTGCTCGATGCAGTGGGCCGGCACGTGGCTGCCGGGCATAACCAGTATTCGCCCATGACCGGCCTGCCGGCCCTGCGCCAGCAGGTGGCGGCCAAGGTCGAGCGGTTGTATGGGGCAAGGGTGGATGCCGATCAGGAAGTGACTATCACCCCCGGCGCCACCGAGGCTATTTTCTGTGCCATCCAGGCGGTGGTGCATGCCGGTGATGAAGTGATCGTCTTCGACCCCTGCTACGACAGTTACGAGCCGTCCGTGGAGCTGGCCGGTGGTCGCTGTGTGCATGTGCAGTTGAGCGACGGCGACTTCCGTATCGACTGGCAGAAATTCAGTGATGCCTTGAGCCCGCGCACGCGCGTGGTCATCCTCAACTCGCCACACAACCCCAGCGGCGCGTTGATCACCCGCGAGGACCTCGACCAGTTGGCCGCACTTATTGCCGACCGCGATATCTACCTGGTCAGCGATGAAGTGTACGAGCACCTGGTCTACGACGGCGTACGCCACGCCAGTGTGCTGGCCCATGAGCAGTTGTACTCACGTGCCTTCGTGGTCAGTTCCTTCGGCAAGACGTACCACGTTACCGGCTGGAAGACCGGTTACGTGATCGCACCGCCAGCCTTGAGCGCCGAGCTGCGCAAAGTGCACCAGTACGTCAACTTCTGTGGCGTGACGCCGCTGCAGTGTGCCTTGGCCGACTTCATGGCCGGGCACCCCGAGCATATTGATGAGTTGCCGGCCTTTTACCAGGCCAAGCGCGACCTGTTCTGCGGTTTGCTGGACGGCTCGCGTTTCAACTTTACCCGCACGACGGGCACTTATTTCCAGCTGGTGGACTATTCGCAAATCCGTCCGGACCTGAACGATGTCGACATGTCGCTGTGGCTGACGCGTGAGCACGGCGTGGCGACCATCCCGGTATCGGTGTTCTACCAGCAACCCATCCCCGAGCAACGCCTGGTACGCCTGTGCTTTGCCAAACGAGAGGAGACGCTGCGTCAGGCAGCGGAAAGACTATGCGCGATCTGAGTACACTGCCGAACCTGAAAGTCGCCCTGGTGCAAACCACCTTGGCCTGGCACGACCGTGAGGCCAACTACGCGCACTTCGAGGTGCTGCTGGAGCAGGTGGGCGAGGTTGACCTGGTAATCCTGCCGGAAATGTTTACCACCGGTTTTTCGATGCAATCGGAGAGCCTGTGCGAGCCGGAGAACGGTCCGACCTACAAATGGTTGAAGGCACAGGCCAAGAAGCACAACGCGGTGATTACCGGCAGTGTGATCATCCAGGCCGCCGATGGCAGCCACCGCAACCGCCTGTTGTGGGCGCGGCCGGACGGCGAGATTCTGCACTACGACAAGCGCCACCTGTTCCGCATGGCCGGTGAGCACAAACATTACACCCCAGGCGAGCGGCAGGTGCAGTTCGAGCTCAAGGGCTGGCGCATTCGCCCGCTGATCTGCTACGACCTGCGCTTCCCGGTTTGGAGCCGTGACGCCCAGGACACTGACCTACTGCTGTACACCGCCAACTGGCCGGCCGCGCGTCGCCAGCACTGGAACCGCCTGCTACCGGCGCGGGGGATCGAGAACCTGTGCTATGTGGCGGCGGTGAACCGGGTGGGCACGGACGGTAAAGGCTTTGCTTACTCTGGTGACAGCCAGGTGCTGGATTTCCAGGGCGAGAGCCTGCTCAGTGCCGGGGAGGCGGACGGTGTGTTCACTGCAGTACTGAGCGCGGCGGAACTGGCGGCGTACCGGGCCAAGTTCCCGGCCAATCTGGATGCCGATACCTTCGAGCTGCACTGACAGCAGGCCCGGCCCTTTCGCGGGTAAACCCGCTCCTACACACGCATCGGCGGTTGGTCACAGGCCGTTGTAGGAGCGGGTTCACCCGCGAAAGGGCCGGCCCTGCTGACCAATTTCCATCCGCCGTTCACCGTTGCCGCCGCCACCGTATTTGCGGGTAAACCCGCGCCTACACAGGCATCGGCGGTTGGTCCCAGGCCGTTGTAGGAGCGGGTTCACCCGCGAAAGGGCCGGCCCTGCTGGCCAATTTCCACCCGCCGCTCACCGTTGCCGCCGCCACCGTATTCGCGGGTAAACCCGCGCCTACACACGTATCGGTGGTTGGGGAAGGCCGTCGTAGGAGCGGGTTTACCCGCGAAGAGGCCAGCCCTGCTGGCCAATTTCCACCCGCCGTTCACCGTTGCCACCGCCACCGTATTCGCGGGTAAACCCGCTCCTACACACGTATCGGTGGTTGGGGAAAGGCCGCCGTAGGAGCGGGTTCACCCGCGAAGAGGCCGGCCCTGCTGGCCAATTTCCACCGGCCGTTCACCGTTGCCGCCGCCACCGTATTCGCGGGTAAACCCGCTCCTACACACCGATCAATACACATCCCGCCGATACCGCCCATCCTCGATCAACTGCTGTACAGCAGCTTCACCCAGCATGCCTTTGAGCGCCGCATCCACCCCCGCTGCCATGCCTTGCAGGCTGCCGCAGACATACACGCAAGCCCCGTCGGCCACCCAGCGCTTGAAGTCCTCGGCCTGCTCCAGCATCACGTCCTGCACATACACCTTCTCAGCCTGATCGCGTGAGAACGCCAGGTCCAGCCGTGCCAGGTCGCCGTTGTCCAGCCAAGCGTGCAGCTCATCGCCACACAGCAAGTCATGCGCCCGGTTACGCTCACCGAACAGCAGCCAGTTGCGCTGCTCACCGGCATTGACCCTGGCGCGCAACAGGCTGCGAAGGCCCGCCAGGCCAGTGCCGTTGCCGATCAGGATCATCGGCGCAGTAGCCTCAGGCAGATGGAAGCCACTGTTACGCCGCAGGCGCAGGCTCAGGGTGCCATTCATTGGCAGGTATTCGGTCAGCCAGCCAGAGCCCAAGCCAAGGCTGCCGTCTGGGTGGCGTTCCTGGCGCACGATCAGCTCCAGCACACCATCGCTGGCGATCGAGGCGATGGAGTATTCGCGGCTGCCGATTGGCGCCAGTGCATCGACCAGCGCTTGTGGCTGCAAGCCGATCAGGTGGTCGCGGCGCGTCGGCAGTTGGCGGCCAGCGAGTGCCTGGGCAAGGGTTTCGCTCAGGCCATTCACCTGCACCTGGCTGCTGGCGTCCAGTGCCATGCCCTTGAGGAACGCGTCGATCCGTGGCTGCCCATTCAGCGGCAGTATCTCTACCAGATCGCCGGCTTCCCAGCTTGCAGGCTCTGCAGCCAGCAGGCCAAGCAGGTACACCGGTTGGCCTTGGCTGCCGGGGTTGAGCAGTTCGCGGCGCACCAGCGACCAGTTGGCAAAGGTTGGCGGCTGCCAGGCGGCCACCGGCTGGACACCGGTCAGTTGCGCCAGCTCCTGCTGCCATTGCTGCAGGGCGGCCTGGTCGGCGTTGTCCACTTCCACCGGGCTGAATGCACTGCTGGCACCGCGCTCTCCCAGCCACGCCTGGAGGCGACGAGCGAAACCGCAGAAGTGCGGGTACTGACGATCACCGAGGGCAAGCAGGGCATAGTTGAGGTTGTTGAGTGCCCAAGGCTGGCCGAGCACCTTGCGCTCGAAGGCGCGAGCGCTGTCGGGCGCTTCGCCGTCGCCGAAGGTACTCACCACGAAGAGCGCGCGATGGGCCTGGCGCAAGTCGTTTTCACCCAGCTCGGCAAGGGCGCGCACCTGAACGGGCTGGCCAGCTGCCTGCAGCTGCTCGGCGCTCTGCCAGGCCAACTGTTCGGCAAAGCCACTCTGGCTGGCAAAGCCGATCAGCCAGCCCTCGCCATTGCCGCTGTTGGCGACGTTGCCACGGGCTGCACGCACCTGACGTTTCTTGCGGCGGCGGTCGAGGTACAGCAGCCAGCCGGTGACGAAGAACAACGGCATGGTGAGACTGGCAATGGTGACGATGATGCGCCCCGGCAAGCCGAAGTATTCGCCGACGTGCAAGGCGTAAACACTCTGCAGTAGCTGCGCCTTGAAGGACTTGTCGGTGTAGCGGTCGTGCTTTTTAACCTGGCCAGTGGCCGGGTCCAGCACCAGGGTATTGAAGGCACGCGGGTGCGCAGCGTTGTCGAGCAGGTAGAACAGGTTGGCCGGCTGACCACCAGCGGGCGGCAGGCGCAGGTTGTAGGTGGACAGGCCTGGGCCCGCGGCGTCCTTGAGGTTGGCCCAGATGGCGTCGTAGTCCACCACCAGCGGCGGCGCATTCCTGTCGACGTTCTGCGGCCCGTGCCGGCCACGGCCTTCACCCCGTTTTTGCTGCTGGCCCGTAGCCGGCGCGTCGGCCAGCAGCTTGTTCAGGCCTTCACGGTACCACTCATAGGACCAGAACAGCCCGGTCAGGGCGAACAGAAGATAGAACAGCAGGCACCAGGTGCCGGCAACGGCGTGCAGGTCCCAGTTGAAGGCGCGGCCTTTCTTGGCCCAGTCGAAGGTCAGCCAGGTACGCCAGTCCAGCGCTTTGCGCGGCCAGCGCAGGTAAAGGCCGGACAGGCAGAAGAACACCAGCATCAGGGTGCAGGCCCCGGTGATTTGCCGGCCAGTATCGCCCATGGCGAGGAAGCGGTGCAGCTTGAGCATGAGGTTGAAGAAGCCTTGCCCGGCCGCTTCGCCCTTGAGTTCGCCGGTGTACGGGTCGGCATAGCGCAGCTCGCCACGGCGTTCGCCCGGTGCGGGCATGAAGAAGATCCGTGCAGCGTTGCCTTCGCGCACGTCGACCCACAGCATCGACACCTTGTCCTGTTGCTGGGCTTCGACCCGCTTAACCAACTCGGCCGGCGGCAGCACGCCTTCGGCGCGTACTTCCACCTTGAGTACATCGGCATTGAATGCGCGCAGCAGTTCTTCCTGGAACGAGTACAGCGCCCCGGTAATGCCCATCAAGGCCAGCACCAGGCCAGCGGTGATGCCAAAGAACCAGTGCAATTGGAACAGCGTCTTCTTCACCACATTGATCACCTTGTGTTGCTGCCGCAGACTGCGCGGCGTGCATTATGCCTTGATACGCAAAAGCCCCGCTCAATGAACGGGGCGGGGGTGGGCTTCTTTTGGTGGAAGCTTGTACCGGCCTCTTCGCGGGCTTGCCCGCTCCCACAGGTACACCACAGGGTTTGAAGGTTGTGGTGGACTTGTGGGAGCGGGCAAGCCCGCGAAGAGGCCGCCACAGGAGCAGCCCTTCTAGCGGATCAACCCAATCCCGACATCAGAAGTGGACGCTGGTGGTCAGCAGTGCCGTCCGCCCGGCCGCCTGGTTGGCGAAGTGGGTGGAGAAGGCCTTGTCGTAGTACACCTCGTTGGTCAGGTTCTGCACGTTCAGTTGCAGGTCGACGTTCTTGGTCAGCTTGTAGGCGGCCATGGCGTCGTAGCGTACGTAGCTGTCGACCATGGTGGTGTTGGCCACGCTGCCGTACACGTCATCCACGTAGAACGCACCACCGCCCAAGGTCAGCTTTGGCGTGATCGAGTAGGTGGTCCACAGGCTGGCGCTGTTGTTCGGCGTGTTCGGCAGCTGGTTGCCGTCGTTGGCCTTGCCCACCGGGCCGCCGTCGATCTGGCGAGCCTGCATGTAGGTGTAGCCGGCGAATACCTGCCACTTGTCGGTCAGCTTGCCGCTGGCCGACAGTTCGATACCTTGAACCCGGGTCTCGCCAATGTTCTCGTAGGTATTGGTGTTGACCTGGACCCGGGCGTTTTCCTTCTCGGTGCGGAACAGCGCGGCAGTCAGCGACAGACGTTGGTCAAGCAGGTCCCACTTGGTACCAATCTCGTAGTTGGTGGTTTCTTCCGGCTCCATGTCGCTGCCCAGCAGGTTGCCGTTACGGTCTGGCGTGCCGCCCAGCGGGTTGCCTTCGGTACCTTCGCCAAGCATGGCGCCAGGTGGCGTGGCGGAGGTGGCATAGGACACGTAGATGCTGCCGTTTTCGGCCGGCTTCCACACCAGGCCCAGCTGGCCGGTGACGAACTCGCTGACATCTTTGCCTTTGGCGGTGGTGGTGCCAGCGGCGTTGTAGGTCTTGTAGTCGGTGTCAAAGTGGTCGTAGCGCAGGCCCATGTTGACCAGCCACTCCGGGGTAAGCTCCAGGGTGTCGAACACGTAGATTGCACGGGTCTTGCTGTTGGTGGTGGTGCCGGCATAGTTGCGCGAGATGGCACCGTTCCACGGATCATCCGGGTTCGGGTTACTCAGCGAGGTGCAGTTGTAGCCACTGGTGGCGCCGATCATGCCTGGGGTGCAGTTGCTGTTGGCAGACCCGCCTGGCACGGTGTCGGTGTCGACGGTGTAGCTTGAGCGCTCGCTCTCTTCACGGCTCAGTTCGATACCGGTCGAGAAGCTGTTTTTCATGCCGCCAACGTAGAACTCGCCGAACAGATCGGTCTGGTTGGTGGTAGTGGCGGTGTTGCCGACACGGGTGTTGGCGCGGCGCCAGACACTGCCGTTGTTGACGTTGCCCTTGCTGTCGTCGGGCTGGGTCAGGATGTAGTCCTGCATGCTGTTGCCGTGACGCAGGGTGTTCTTGATGGTCAGCGAGTCGGTCAGGTCGTGCTCGACGGCGAAGGTTGCGATATCCACTCGGGTCTTGCGGAAGTCGCGGCCGGTCAGGCCGTAGAAGTTGTCACTGTCGCCGCCATCATTCGGCTTGCTCGGGTGTGCCGAGGTGCGCCCGGCGCTGCCGTTGGTCGGGATGGTGTAAGGGATGCCCGAATCCGGCAGGTCGTCGCTTTCCAGGTGGTAGTAGTCGAGGTTGACGCGGGTCGGCGTGCCCAGGCCAAAGGCCAGCGACGGGGCGATACCCCAGCGGTCGTAGTTGACCTTGTCGCGGCCGGCGACGTTGCTTTCGTGGGTCATCAGGTTCAGGCGGCCGGCAACGGTATCGCTGAACTGGTAGTTGCCATCGAAGGTGTAGCGCTGGGTCTGGTCGCTGCCCCAGGTCCAGGCACCGTCCAGCGAGTTGCCCAGATGCGCGCGCTTGCTTACCAGATTGATGGTACCGCCGGCCGCGCCGCGGCCACCGATGGCCGAGTTCGGCCCCTTGGCCACTTCAACAGATTCGATGGCGAAGATTTCGCGGGTTTGGGCGCCAGTGTCACGCACGCCGTCCAGGTAAGTATCGCCCTGGGCGTCGAAGCCGCGGATGAACGGGCGGTCACCTTGCGGGTTGCCGCCTTCGCCAGCGCCGAAAGTAATGCCGGGCACGGTGCGCAGGGCATCCTGCAGGGTCAGGGCGTTGGTGTCCTTGATCACTTGCTGCGGGATAACGGTTACCGAGCGCGGGGTGTCTACCAGCGGCGCGGTGTACTTCTGCGAGGCGGCCTTCTCCACCTTGTAATCGGTGCTGGCTTGTTCAGCCTTGCCGTTGACGCTGGTGGCATCGAGGGTGATGGCGCTGTTGGCGGCCGGATCGGCGGCATAGACCGACGAGGCACTCAGGGCGACACCGATGGCAGACACGATCAGGCGTGGCGAACTCACAGCAGATGGTACGTACTGGCGCATTGCAAAGAACCTTCCCCAAGGTATTGAGGCGGTGGATCTTAATGTAAGCAATTTTGACTAACAATTGAGAGTCGTTACCATTCGTGAAGAATTTACAATCTTTACAATTTGTCTTTACGGTTTCATGCCGCTGAAACGTCTTAAGCGGCGAATGGGGCTTGTGTAGCGTAAAAGGGAATCAATATCATTGCGCCTTTACATTTCCTAACGGTGCTGTTGCCATGCTGCTTCACATTCCAGGCCTGTTCGACGCTGATGAACTGGCCCGTATCCGCGAGGCGCTGGAGCGGGCCGACTGGGCCGATGGCAAGGTTACGGCGGGTTATCAGTCGGCCAAGGCCAAGCACAACCTGCAGCTGCCGGAAGGCCATGCACTGGCCCAGGAAATCGGCACTGCGCTGATCGACCGCCTGTGGAAGACCCCGCGCTTCATGTCGGCAGCCTTGCCGCACAAGGTGTTCCCGCCGCTGATCAACTGCTACCGCGATGGCGGCAACTTTGGTTTCCACATCGACAATGCCCTGCGCCAGCCCAAGGGCAGCCCGGAGCGGGTGCGTACCGACCTGTCTTCCACGCTGTTCCTCAGCGACCCGGAAAGCTACGACGGCGGTGAGCTGGTGATCCAGGACACCTATGGCGTGCAGCAGATCAAGCTGGCCGCCGGTGACATGGTGCTGTACCCCGGCACAAGCCTGCACAAGGTCAACCCGGTGACCCGTGGCCAACGCTATGCCGCATTCTTCTGGACCCAGAGCCTGGTGCGCGATGACAGCCAGCGGGCGCTGCTGTTCGAGATGGACAATGCAATCCAGCAGCTGACTGCCGATGTGCCGGACCACCCTTCGCTGTTGCAGCTGACGGGCACCTACCATAATTTGCTGCGCCGCTGGGCTGAGGTCTGAGCCGTGTCCTACCTGCTGCGACGTGAGGAAGTGGTGGATGTGGCCGGCTTGCAGGCCATGCTCGAGGAAACCCCCGGCAAGGCCGCCCAGGCGATTCTGGCGGCAGCGGGGCAGGGCGTGGTCGAGGCGCAGTTGCTGCTGGGGCAGATCCTGCTGGATGGGCGTGGCATCCAGCAGGATGCCACGGTTGCCCGGCGTTGGTTCGGTATCGCTGCACAGGGTGGCAGTGCCATGGCGCACAACATGCTCGGGCGTTGCCTGGAGCATGGCTGGGGCGGCGAGGTGAATTTGGTGCATGCGGCCGTTCACTACGCCCGTGCGGCCGACTCCGGGTTGGACTGGGGTCTGTATAACCTGGGCAACCTTCTGGCGACCGGGCGTGGGGTGCCGGCCAATCAGGCGCAGGCACTGATGTGCTACGAGAAGGCTGCGCAGCTGGGGCATGCCAAGTCGATGAACCTGTATGGGCGTTACCTGGAGCAGGGCATTGCCACGGCGCCCAGCCCGGCGCGGGCGGTGCGCTGGTATCGGCGTTCGGCCGAGGCGGGGGATTTTCGTGGGATGTTCAGCCTGGCGCTGGTGCTGGTCGAGCGTGGGCAGTTGGCCGAGGCAGGGCAGTGGCTGGAGCAGGCCCGGGTTGCGGGGAACATGAATTTCCTGCGTGCTGCGTTGGTAACCCTGCAGGGTGCGGGGCCGGTGTTGATGGCCTTTGCGGCGCGGTATGCCGAGGAGATCGATCAGCGTGGTGAGTGAGGTTGACTGTGCCGGCCAATTTCCACTGGCCGTTCACCGTTGCCGCCGCCATCGTATTCGCGGGTAAACCCGCTCCTACACACGGATCGGTGGTTGGGCGCAGGGCGTTGTACGGTTTACCCGCAAAGAGGCCAGCATCGACAGCACGCACATGAAAACGGGGCCTTTCGGCCCCGTCGTGCATTACAGGTAGTATGCCTTCAGCGGCGGGAAACCGTTGAATTCCACTGCGCTGTAGCTGGTGGTGTAGGCGCCGGTCGACAGCCAGTACAGGCGGTCACCGATGGCCAGGTTCAGCGGCAGCCCGTACTTGTAGTTCTCGTACATGATGTCGGCGCTGTCGCAGGTCGGGCCGGCGATGACCACTTCCTCGGCTTCGCCTTTCTTCTCGGTCCAGATCGGGAACTTGATGGCTTCGTCCATGGTTTCGATCAGGCCGGAGAACTTGCCCACGTCGGTGTAGATCCAGCGCTCGACGGCGGTACGCGACTTGCGTGCGACCAGCACCACTTCGCTGACCAGGATGCCGGCGTTGGCGATCAGCGAACGGCCGGGCTCGAGGATGATTTCCGGCAGTTCGTCACCGAAGTCTTCCTTGAGGAAGCGGATGATTTCTTCGGCGTAGGTTTCCAGGCTGTTGGTACGGGTGATGTAGTTGGCCGGGAAGCCACCACCCATGTTGATCAGCTTCAGTTCGATGCCGTCTTCTTCTTTCAGACGTTCGAAGATTACCTTGACCTTAGCGATGGCGGCGTCCCACACGCTGATGTCGCGTTGCTGCGAGCCCACGTGGAAGGAGATGCCATAAGGCACCAGGCCCAGGTCGCGGGCGAGGATCAGCAGGTCCATGGCCATGTCGGTCTGGCAGCCGAACTTGCGGGACAGTGGCCAGTCGGCAGTGGTGGAGCCTTCAGTCAGAATACGCACATACACTTTCGAGCCCGGTGCGGCCTTGGCGATGTTGCGCAGGTCGGCTTCCGAGTCGGTGGCATACAGGCGCACGCCCTTCTCGTAGAAGTAGCGGATGTCCTTGGACTTCTTGATGGTGTTGCCGTAGCTGATGCGGTCGGCGCTGACACCGCGGCCCATCACTTTGTCCAGCTCGTAGATCGAGGCGATGTCGAAGCTCGAACCTTTCTCTTTGAGCAGGTCGATGATTTCAACGGCCGGGTTGGCCTTGACCGCGTAGTAGACCTTGGCGAATTCGAAACCGGCGCGCAGGTCGTCGTACGCCTGGCTGATCATCTGGGTGTCGATGAGTACGAACGGGGTTTCCTGCTTGTCAGCGAACGCCTTCATTTTCTGGAAGGTTTCACGCGCGAAATAGTCTTCGACCTGGATCGACATGCTCAGGGACTCCATGGGCAAACTGAAAGATTAAGTGGCTGCAAACTGAACGTCCTCCGTATCCCCACTTTGGTTCGCCTACTCAGTACTTGAGCCGGATGGATCGTTTCCAGCATGGACGTTCGGCGCGCACTTTAGGGCGTGAAGAATGCAGAATCAACAGGCAATCCGGGCGTGATCGACGTGGATCGACGACCAGCCATTTGAATAACCGACTCGTGTGACCGGCTGATGTTCCCTGCGATCTTTCAAGCGTAAAAAATTGTGGAATGGAGCGTGTTGGGCCCTTCGCGGGCAAGCCCGCTCCTACAGGGGATACGCGTTCCATGTGGGAGCGGGCTTGCCCGCGAAAGGGCCGGAGGTGTTCATATTTATGGCCACATTTTCCTGGTACCCCCGTACAGGAAATCGCCCATAAATTTTTTGTTACCGACTGGCGGATTTGCTGCTTTTGATGAGAAACATTACTATTCGCACCCTTATCTGCCTCCCTGATGACCCCCGACCGTGTCCGGACACAAAGGCTTCCTCGACCACTACCATGAGCTGATCGGCACCTGGACGCGCAAGCTGCGCAGTCGTCAGCAGGCCGAGGACCTCACCCATGATGCCTTTGTCCGGGTACTGGAAACCCCGCGCGAGCAGGTTGAGCAGCCACGCGCCTACCTGCATAAGGCTGCGCGCAACATCGCTGTGGATGGCTTCCGTCGCGAAGACCGCCGCCAGGCCCTGGAGCGGGAAGCCTTCGAAGAAGGCGCAACCGGCAGTGGCGACCCGGAAGCCTACGTGCATGCCCTGGAGCTGGCCGACAGCGTCGAGCGGGCTCTGGCCGAGCTGCCACTCAACTGTCGGCAGGTGTTCATCTGGCAGAAGCTCGAAGGCCTGACCCAGGCCGAGATTGCCGAGCGCATGGGTTTGAGCAAGAACATGGTCGAAAAGTATATGATCCGCACGCTCCGGCACCTGCGTGAGCACCTGGATGTGTCGGCATGAAGAGTCAGGAGGCCTTTTCGATGAAACAGCACGGTACCGATGCCGTCCGCGAGCAGGCGGCCGCATGGTTCGCCCGCGTGCAGGATGCACCTCGGGATGCCGGGCTGCACAAGCAGTTGCGTGCCTGGTTGGCGAGCGACGAGCATCACCGGGAAGAATATGAGCATCTCTGCCGCGTGTGGCAGGCCGCCGACTTCATTCCACGCCAGCACCTGGAGGCGCTGTGCCGGCCAGACCCGGTGCAGCAGCTGCCACGACGGCGTTTCATGCGCCAGGCGTTGGCCGCCAGTGTCGCGGTAGTGGCGCTGGGCCTGGGCTGGACCGGCTGGCACCACCTGCAACTGAACCATCAGGGCAGCCTGCAGACGGCCTTCAATGAGCGCCGTCAGGTCGAACTGCCGGATGGCTCGCATCTGGAGCTCAATGGCAGCACGCAGTTGCAGGTGGAGTTCAGCGCCGGCCAGCGGCACGTGCGCCTGAACGCCGGGGAAGTGATGTTCAGCGTCGCCCATGACAGTAACCGGCCGTTTGTGGTCGACACTGCCCAGGGCAGTGTGATCGTCACAGGTACCCGCTTTGACGTCCGCCTGGACCCAGCCAGCACCCGTGTGGCGGTGGAACAGGGGTCGGTGCGGGTGCAGGGCAAGGGCGCCTCGCTGGCGCAACTGACGGCCGGGCAGGGGTCGCATATAGATGCACAGGGCCTGGTCGCCGCACCCTATGCGGTCAACACCGGCGCCATGACCGCATGGCGACAGGGCAAGCTGGTGTTCGACAACGCAACCCTCACCGAAGTAGTGGCCGAAACCTTGCGCTACCGTAGCCAGCCATTGCGGGTCGCCCCTGGGAAAGTCGCGCGGCTGCGCCTGTCCGGCACCTTCAGTACCAACGATACAGACGCTCTGCTGCGGGCTTTGCCGAGCATCCTGCCGGTGGCCATCAAGGCCCATGAAGACGGCTCCAGCGACATAATCGCCAACTAGATTCAGGTTTTTTTTCACTCGTTCGTCTTCCTCGCCAGCTGCAACTGCCAAGCATTTCCATTTGCACGCGGTTGGCGTTTATTCCGCATTCCAGGATGTTTCGACGACGTGAACAACAACAAACCCTTCCCACGCTTTCGCGCCCTGGCGCTGGCCCTGGCGGTCAGCACCGTGGCCGTTGACAGCCAGGCCGCAGAGGCCGGCAATACCCTCCAGATCCAGGCCCAGCCGTTGGGTTCGGCGCTGAACCAGCTCGGCCAGCAGACCAGCCTGCAGCTGTTTTTCAGCCCCGAGCTGGTCGCCGGCAAACAGGCCCCGGCGGTATCGGGCAACCTGGCGCCGGTGCAGGCGCTGCAACAGCTGTTGCAAGGCAGCGGGCTCACCTACGAGATGTCCGGGGACACCGTTGTGGTGAAGCCTCTGCCGACTACCCTTGACCTGGGCAGCGGCAGCCTGGAGCTGGCACCCACCGACATCAAGGTGGTCGGTGACTGGCTGGGTGATGCCCAGCAGAGCGTGGTACAGAACCACCCCGGGGCACGCACCGTGGTACGCCGCGAGGCGATGGTGGAGAAGGGCGCAATGAACGTGCGCGACGTGCTGCGCGGCATCCCCGGCGTGCAAGTGCAGGACTCCAACGGAACCGGTGGCAGCGACCTGTCGCTGAACGTGGGCGTGCGCGGCCTTACTTCGCGCCTGTCACCACGCTCCACGGTACTGATCGATGGCATCCCGGCCGCGTTCGCGCCGTATGGCCAGCCACAGCTGTCGATGGCACCGATTTCCTCTGGCAACCTCGACAGCATCGACGTCGTGCGCGGTGCCGGCTCGGTGCGCTATGGCCCGCAGAACGTGGGCGGCGTGATCAACTTTGTAACCCGGGCGATTCCGGAAAAGGCCTCGGCAGAGCTGTCCACCACCCTGGAGACCTCCCAGCACGGTGGCTGGAAACACACCGAGTCAGCCTTCGTCGGTGGCACGGCCGACAATGGCATGGGCGTGGCGCTGTTGTACACCGGGGTGAATGGCAACGGTTACCGTGAAAGCAACAACGGCAACGACATCGACGACGTTATCCTCAAGACGCATTGGGCGCCAACCGATGTCGATGAGTTCTGGCTCAACTTCCATTATTACGATGGCCGTGCCGACATGCCGGGTGGCTTGACCCAGGCCCAATACGACAGCAACCCGTACCAGTCGCTGCGCGATTACGACTACTTCGCGGGCCGGCGCAAGGATGTGTCGTTCAAATGGCAGCGGCAGCTCGACGATGCCACCCAGTTCGAAGTGCTGACCTACTACACCGACAGCTTCCGCGGCAGCACAATAGCCTCGCGGGACATGAAGACGTTGTCGTCGTACCCGCGCAACTACCACACCTTCGCCATTGAACCCCGTGTGTCGCGCATCTTCTTTGCCGGCCCAACCACCCAGGAAGTCAGTGTCGGTTACCGTTACCTGAAGGAAGCGATGCGCGAACAGTCGACTCGCCTGGCGCTGATCGACAACGTGCCGACGGTGACCCCGACTTCCGACGGCCACGTGTTCCAGGACCGCAGCGGCGGCACCGAGGCCAGCGCCTACTACATCGACGACAAGATCGACGTGGGCAACTGGACCATTACCCCTGGCGTGCGCTTCGAGCACATCAATACCGACTGGCGCGACCGCCCGGTACTGGACGCCAACAACCGCCCGGTAGCCGAGAAAAAGCGCAGCATCACCAGCAACGAGCCTTTGCCGGCGCTGAGCGTGATGTACCACGTTTCCGATGCCTGGAAGGTATTCGCCAACTACGAGACTTCGTTCGGTAGCCTGCAGTACTTCCAGCTGGGCCAGGGCGGTTCTGGCAACAGTACGGCCAATGGCCTGGAGCCGGAAAAAGCCAAGACCTACGAAATCGGTACCCGTTATGACAATGGCGGCTTTGCCGGTGAGCTGACGGCGTTCTACATCGACTTCGATGATGAGCTGCAGTACATCAGCAACGACGTGGGCTGGACCAACCTCGGTGCGACCAAGCACCAGGGCATCGAGGCTTCGGTGCGTTATGACCTGGCAGGGCTGGACCCGCGCCTGGACGGGCTGTCGGTGAGCGGTGGCTACACCTATACCCGCGCGACCTATGAAGGGGATATCCCGGGGTTCAAGGGCCGAGACCTGCCGTTCTATTCACGCCAGGTGGCCACTGCCGGGGTGCGTTACGCGATCAACCGCTGGACCTGGAACCTGGATGCCTATGCCCAATCCAGGCAGCGCGCACCCGGTACCGGGATCAATGCCGATGGCAGTTTCAATGGCGACTACATCACCGAGCCGAGTGCTGACGGGCAGTATGGCGATATTCCGGGTTATGTGACCTGGCATGCCCGCGGTGGGTACGAATTCGGGCCTGAACTGTCCAACCTGAAGCTGGCGGCGGGGGTGAAGAACCTGTTCGACAAGCAGTACTTCACCCGCTCCAGTGACAACAATGCCGGCCTTTACGTGGGTGAGCCGCGAACCTTCTACGTGCAGGCCAGTGTTGGGTTTTGATCGAGATTGCCGGGGCCGCTTTGCGGCCCTTCGCTCGCTCTTGTAGGAGCGGGTTTACCCGCGAAAGGGCCGGGCCTGCTGGCCAATTTTCACCAGTCGTTCACCGTTGCCGCCACCACCGTATTCGCGGGTAAACCCGCTCCTACACATGATCGGTGGTGGACATACATCGGGGATTGAACACAGGCCGTTGTAGGAGCGGGTTTACCCGCGAAGGGGCGCAAAGCGCCCCCGGCGATTACGAAACCACCGCCTCGGCCGGCGAAACGATACTGCTCTTCGCTCCCCGCGATCTCCCCGAGCTCAGGTACGCAGCAATCGACTCCTGCGTCACCTCGCCCAAGAACACCTGCTCGGCATCCAGCACCGGCAACCACGCGCGGTTGAACTCGTACATGCGCGACAACAGGATGCGCAAATGCTCATCGTGCGACGCCGTGGCATTGAACGGCCGCAGGAAATCGCCACACGTCCCTTGCTGGCGGTGCATGTCACGTCGGCGCACATAGCCCAGCGCCTTGTTCTGCGCGTCGGTCACCACCACGTAGCGGCGGTCGTGCTCATCGAGCAGCTCCAGTGCGTCGCTCACTGGTGTTTCCGGGCTCACCGACGGCGCGTTGTCCGCTGCATCCTCGGCACGCACCAGCAACAGGCGTTTGAGGGTGCTGTCCTGGCCCACAAAGTTGCTGACGAAATCATCCGCCGGGTGCGCCAGTAGGGTATCCGGGTGATCCAGCTGCAACAGCTTGCCGGCACGGAAGATGGCAATCTTGTCGCCCAGTTTGATCGCTTCGTCGATGTCGTGGCTGACCATGATTACCGTCTTGTTCAGCGCCCGCTGCATTTCGAAGAACTCGTTCTGGATCATCTCGCGGTTGATCGGGTCGACCGCGCCGAACGGCTCGTCCATCAACAGCACAGGTGCATCTGCTGCCAGGGCGCGAATCACGCCGATACGCTGTTGCTGGCCGCCAGACAGCTCCCGCGGGTAGCGTTGCAGGTACTGCTTGGGTTCGAGCTTGATCATGTGCATCAGCTCGCGCGCACGCTCGTGGCATTTCTGCTTGTCCCAGCCAAGCAGGCGCGGGACCACGGTAATGTTCTCCTCGATGGTCATGTTGGGGAACAAACCGATCTGCTGGATCACATAGCCGATGTGCCGGCGCAGGGTGACTTCGTCCAGCCCGGTGGTGTCTTCGCCGTTGATGAACACCTGGCCCGAGGTGGGCGTGATCAGGCGGTTGATCATTTTCAGCGTGGTGCTCTTGCCGCAGCCCGACGGGCCGAGGAACACGCAGATTTCCCCTTCATTGACGGTGAGGCTTACCGAGTCGACGGCTTTGACGTCCTTGCCGTTGACGTTGAAGGTTTTGCTGAGGTTCTTCAGTTCGATCATGAGCGCAGTCCTTCTGGAGTCAGGGCACGTTGCAGGGTTTGCAGCAGCAGGTCGGCGATGATCGCCAGCAGGCTGACCAGTACGGCGCCGACCAGCAGCATCGACATGTCGCTGCGGCTGATGGAAGTCAGAATCAGCACGCCGAGGCCGCCGGCGCCGATGGTGGCGGCAATGGTCATGACGCCGATGTTCATCACCACGGCGGTGCGAACGCCGGCGAGGATCACCGGTACGGCGATGGGCAGCTCGACCATGCGCAGGCGCTGGCCGAAGGTCATGCCAATGCCACGCGCGGCTTCACGGATACCGGGCTCGACATTGGTCAGGGCCAGGTAGGTGTTGCGCATGATTGGCAGCAGCGAATAAAGAAACACGGCAGTGATCGCAGGCAAGGGGCCCAGCCCCTGGCCGAACTTGGAGTAGAACGGCAGCAGCAGGCCGAACAACGCAATCGATGGGATGGTCAGCAGCACTGTGGCGCTGGCCTGCAGCGGGCCGGCCACTGCCGGGAAGCGGGTCATCAGGATGCCCAGCGGCACGCCAACGAGGATCGCCAGGCCGACGGCGATGCCAACCAGCATGATGTGCTGCCAGGTCAGTTGCAGCACCTGGGCCCAGTCGAGGTGGGCGAACGTGTCGAGCAGGCTCATGGCTGTACCTCCTTGAGGGGATGCTCTCGCAGGAATGCGGCGGCCACTGCGGTCGGGTTCTGGTGGTCTACGTCAACCTTGGCATTGAGCTGGCGCATGGTCTCGTCATCGAGCTGCTCGGCCAGTGGCTTGAGCAGGGCGACCAGTTGCGGGTTGGCGTCGAGCACGGCCTTGCGCACCACCGGGGCGGCGGTGTAGTCGGGGAAGTAGTGCTTGTCGTCTTCGAGCAGCTTGAGGTTGAACGCGCTCAGGCGACCGTCGGTGGTGTAGACCAGGCCTGCGAACACCTGGTTGTTGTGCATGGCCGTGTAGACCAGGCCCGCGTCCATCTGGCGGATATTGGCGCGGCCGACCTGCAGGTCGTACATTTCCTTGAGCCCGACCAGGCCGTCGGGGCGGTTGGCGAACTCGGTGTCCAGAGCCACCAGGTGATTACGCTTGCGCTCGTCGCGCAGCACCTGGTTAAGGTCGCTGATCGAGTTGATCTGCGGGTAGGCCTCCGCGACCTGCTTTGGCAAGCCGAGGGCATAGGTGTTGCTGAATTTCGACGGGGTCAGCCAGATCAGGTCTTTTTTGGCATCCAGCTCCTTGACCTTGGCGTAGGTGGCCTCGGCGCTGGGCATACGCTCATCGATGTGGTTGTAGGACACGAGCGACACCCCGGTGTATTCCCACATCAGGTCGAGCTGGCCGGTTTCCTGGGCCTGACGTGCGAGGCTGCTGCCAAGCCCGCCGATGACACGCACATCGAAGCCATTGGCGCGCAGGTACTGCGCGGTGATTTCGGCGAGCACGGTCTGTTCGGTGAACACCCGCGCGCCGATGCGGATCAGCGGTTTTTCCGCTGCCTGGGCAAATCCTGCGAACAGCAGGGCCGCGCCCAGCAGCAAGGCGATTCTCTTCTTCATACGTTTCCTATCCTTATTGGGCCAGGCCACGTTCCAGCCAGCGCCTGCTGGAGAAACTCACCGCCGCGTCCAGTACCAGTGCCAGTAGCGCGGTGCAGGCGGCCCCCAGCAGCAGCTGCGGCTGGTTGTTCAGGGCGATGCCGGGGAAGATCAGGCTGCCCAGGCTGTTGGCACCGATCAGGAACGCCAGCGGTGCGGTGCCCACGTTCAACGCCAGGGCCACGCGTACGCCGCCGACGATGATCGGCACGGCGTTGGGCAGCTCCACTTGCCAGAGTTGCTGGCGCGGGGTCATGCCAATGCCGGTAGCGGCTTCCTTGAGCGATGCGGGGACGTTTTTCAGGCCTTCGTAGGTGTTGCGCACGATGGGCAGGAGGGACGCGAGGAACAGTGCGAAGATCGCAGGCCCGGCGCCGATGCCCAGGATACTCAGGGCGATGGCCAGAACGGCCAGAGGGGGGATGGTGTTGCCAACGTTGAAGAACTGCATGAAGCGCTCGGCTTTGTCGACCCGGTGCGGTCGACTTAACGCAATGCCGGCGGGGATGCCCACGGCCAGCGCCGCCACCATCGAAGCCAGCACCAATACCAGGTGCGCTTGCAGGTAGAACCCAAGATCGTCGCGATAACGCGCGATCGTGTCGATGCCGATCCAGTGGACCAGCAGGGCCAGGATGACGAGCACGGCGGCCCATCCCAACAGCCCCTTTCCGTAGCGTTTAGCCACAGGTGGACTCCTTGTGTAGTCGGCGAGCACACTTCTTGGTTGCCGGCCAGTCCTGGCGGCGGGTGGTGTGTTCGCGAGTAGCAGCGTGATGCAAACCGAGGGCTGCGATCAGGCCATGAGCCGAACCCCGTCGGGCCCGAAAATGCTGATGAAACCAGTCCCCAACCGAAGCGGTTTGCAGGGGAGTGGACGTCTCCGTGGGCGTAAAGGTTCCCATCTGGGACGGCATTTGGCCAGCGTTAATCGCTGGGTTGCGGGTTTTTTGGCGAGAAAAAACAGCGACTTGATGTGCTGCAGGCGTTGAAATAACTGCGTTTTGGTTATTTGTCGTGATAAAGCGATTGCCTGTTGGGTTTGTTTTGTCTGTGCTGGCCTCTTCGTGGGTAAACCCGCTCCTACGAAGACTGCACCGCATCCGAATCCTGTGTCGTACCTGTAGGCGCGGGTTTACCCGCGACGAGGCCGGTACAGGCGCCATTCATTCGGCAGATTTTGGTCCAGGCCCAACTTCAGGTATGATACTGCCCCTTTCAAATCCCCCAGTCAGGCGATTTCCCATGACCAACCAGGCCGCCGAAGTCGCGAAGCGCCGCACTTTCGCAATCATTTCCCACCCCGACGCCGGTAAGACCACCATCACCGAGAAGCTGCTGCTGATGGGCAAGGCCATTGCCGTCGCCGGTACCGTGAAGTCGCGCAAGTCCGACCGCCATGCCACCTCCGACTGGATGGAAATGGAGAAGCAGCGCGGCATCTCCATCACCACCTCGGTGATGCAGTTCCCGTACCGCGAGCACATGATCAACCTGCTCGACACCCCCGGCCACGAAGACTTCTCGGAAGACACCTACCGCACCCTGACCGCGGTGGACTCGGCGCTGATGGTGCTCGACGGCGGTAAAGGCGTTGAGCCGCGTACCATCGCCCTGATGGACGTGTGCCGCCTGCGCGACACGCCAATCGTCAGCTTCATCAACAAACTCGACCGAGACATCCGCGACCCGATCGAACTGCTCGACGAAATCGAAGCCGTTTTGAAGATCAAGGCCGCGCCAATCACCTGGCCGATCGGTTGCTACCGCGACTTCAAGGGCGTGTACCACCTGACCGGTGACTACATCGTGGTGTACACCCCGGGCCACGGCCACGAGCGCACCGAAGCCAAGATCATCCAGAAGCTGGACTCGGACGAAGCCCGCGCGCACCTGGGCGACCAGTACGATTCGTTCGTCGAGCAACTGGAGCTGGTGCAGGGCGCTTGCCACGAGTTCAACCAGGAAGAGTTCATCAACGGTCAGCTGACCCCGGTGTTCTTCGGTACTGCGCTGGGCAACTTCGGTGTCGACCACGTGCTCGACGCCGTGGTCGACTGGGCGCCGCGCCCGCTTGGCCGTGTGGCCCACGAGCGCACCGTGGAGCCTGTGGAAGAGAAGTTCACCGGCTTCGTGTTCAAGATCCAGGCGAACATGGACCCGAAACACCGCGACCGTATCGCCTTCATGCGCATCTGCTCGGGCAAGTACGAGAAGGGCATGAAAATGCGCCACGTGCGCTTGAACAAAGACCTGCGTATCGGCGATGCGCTGACGTTCTTCTCCTCCGAGCGTGAGCAGCTGGAAGAAGCCTTTGCCGGTGACATCATCGGCCTGCACAACCACGGCACCATCCAGATCGGCGACACCTTCACCGAAGGCGAGGCGCTGGGCTTCACCGGTATTCCGCACTTCGCGCCGGAGCTGTTCCGCCGCGTCCGCCTGAAAGACCCGCTGAAATCCAAGCAACTGCGTCAAGGCCTGCAGCAGCTGGCCGAAGAAGGTGCTACTCAGGTGTTCTTCCCTGAGCGCAGCAACGACATCATCTTGGGTGCGGTCGGTGTGCTGCAGTTCGACGTGGTCGCCAGCCGCCTGAAGGAAGAGTACAAGGTCGAGTGCGCCTACGAGCCTATCACCGTCTGGTCGGCGCGCTGGATCAGCTGCGATGACAAGAAGAAGCTCGAGGAATTCCAGACCAAGGCCATGGAAAACCTGGCCATCGACGGCGGCGGTCACCTGACCTACCTGGCGCCGACCCGGGTCAACCTGGCGCTGATGGAAGAGCGCTGGCCGGACATCAAGTTCCGCGCTACCCGCGAGCACCATTAAGGCCTGAAATCGGGGCTGCTTTGCAGCCCTTCGCGGGCACGCCCGCTCCCACAGGAATCACCAGACCTGGAGGTCATGTGATACCTGTGGGAGCGGGCGTGCCCGCGAAGGGCCGCTAGGCGGCCCCATTTCAATTTCCGGCTTTGATACTGGTCCAGATTCGCGTACGAATACGGTCGATCTTCGCCGGCATCGCCTCCAGCGCATACAGCTTGCCCATCACCTCGTCGCTCGGGTAAATCATCGTATTACCCTTCATCGCCGGGTCCACCAACCCGTCCGCCTTGAGGTTGCCGTTGGCGTACTGGACGTGGTTGCTGATGTTGGCCATCACCTCCGGCTGCAGCAGGTAGTTCATGTAGGCATATCCGGCCTTTTCATCCGGCGCATCGACGGGCATGGCGACCATGTCGAACCACATCGGCGCGCCCTCCTTGGGTATCGAATAGCCCACCTTCACGCCATTGTTCGCCTCATCGGCGCGGTTCTTCGCCTGCAGCACATCCCCCGAGAACCCCACTACCACGCAGATATCGCCGTTGGCCAGGTCGCCCGTGTACTTGGACGAGTGGAAATAGCTGATGTAAGGCCGCACTTTCATCAGCAGGTCCTTGGCCTTCTCGTAGTCCTTGGGGTCTTGGCTGTGATGGGGCAAGCCCAGGTAGTGCAGGGCGATCGGCAGCAGTTCGGGGCCATTGTCCAGCACCGCGACGCCGCAGCTTTTCAGCTTGCTCATGTACTCGGGCTTGAAGATCAGGTCCCAGGAGTCCACGGGCGCGTTGTCGCCGAGCACCGCCTTGACCTTGTCGATGTTGTAGCCAATACCGGTACTGCCCCACAGGTACGGGAAGCCGTACTGGTTGCCCGGGTCGTTCACCTCCAGCGCCTTGAGCAGCACCGGGTTGAGGTTGTGCCAGTTAGGCAGCTGGGATTTGTCCAGGCGCTTCAAGGCCTTGCCCTGGATCTGCCGGGCCATGAAATGGTTGGAGGGGAACACCACGTCGTAGCCGGAATTGCCGGTCATCAACTTGCCATCGAGGGTTTCATTGCTGTCGTACACGTCATAGGTCGGCACGATGCCGCTGGCTTGCTGGAAGTTCTTCAACGTATCGGGGGCCACGTAGCTGGACCAGTTGTAGATCTTCACCGTTTCAGCGGCGCTGGCCACGCTGGCGGCCAGCATCAGGGGGGCGAGGAGGAAGGTGCGCATGTCGGGTTTACCTTGCTTTGTCTGTTGTTATCGAAGGCAGGCGATCAGCGGATCAGAAAATAAGCACGTAGGTCTTGCGCACGGTCTCCAGGATGTCCCAGGTGCCGGTGCTGTTGGCCGGTAGCATCAATGCGTCTCCGGCTTCTATGACCAGGGGCTCGCCACCGTCGGGGGTGAACGTGCAGCGGCCCTTGATGAAATGGCAGAACTCCTGTTGCACGATCTGCCGCCGCCAGCGCCCTGGGGTGCATTCCCAGATGCCGGTTTCAACGCCATCGCTGCGCTCCACGCAGGTGACTGACGTGACTGCCACGGGTTCGCCGAGCGGTACCGCGACCGGGTTGGAGCTGTCGAGCACGGCAAATTCGGTGTTCTTGAACTGGGTGATGCTCATGACCGGTGGATCCTGTACGAGTGATAAGGGAAGTCAGTGCATGAAGCCTTCCATGAAGTCCGCAACCGAGATGGCCAGGCGCCGCCTCCACGGCGCACTGGCGGGGTTGGCGAGGGTCCGGTCCTCATGGACGAAACTCTGGATGATCGCGTTGTAGCCCAGCCAGCGGCAGGGCTCGGGAGGCCAGCTGGCCAGGCTCGATAGCGGGCGGTTGTCGAGCACCCAGGGTTGCGCCGTCAGTTCGTTGCGCTGGTTGAGGATCAGCGCCGCCAGGGTGCGCCCACCCAGGTTGGTAGCCCCGACGCCTTCGCCGCCGTAGCCGCCGGCAAGGGCGATGCCGCGCTGGCGGTCGCAGAGCATGTGTGGGCGGAAGCGTCGCGCCATGCCGAGGTTGCCGCCCCAGGTATGAGTGATGCGTACCTGTTTGAGCTGCGGGAACAGTTCGCCGAACAGGTAGCGGCGCAGTTCGACTTCGTGTTCGTCGAGGTTGAAGTTCTCGCGCAGACGCCCACCGAAGCGGTAGCCACCGCGAGCACCGAAGACCAGGCGGTTGTCGGCGGTGCGCTGGCCATACGTGACCTGGCGGCTGCTTTCACTGAAGGCTTGGCCCTTGCTCAGGCCAATTTGCTCCCAGGTGGCCTCTGGCAGCGGCTCGGTGGCCACCAGCAGGCTCTGTACTGGCAATTGGTGTTTGCCCAGTGGCGGCAGGCTGGCGGCGTAACCCTCCACTGCAGGTACCATCCATTGGCAGCGAATCTGTGCCAGCGGGGTACGCACCTCGCTCGGCTGCCAGTCGATGGCCGGGGTGTTTTCGTAGATCGTTACGCCCAGCGCTTCCACTGCCCGGGCAAGGCCGCGCACCAGCTTGGCTGGCTGGATGGTCGCCGTGTGCGGGCTGTAGATGGCTCCAAACGCATTGCTGACCCGTAACTGGTTACCCAGCTGCTCGGGGCTCAGCCAGCGGTAGTCGTCCTCGGTCATGCCTTGGCGATACAAGTCGTCGAGGTAGGCGCGCAGGCTGCGTTCCTGCTCCGGGTAGCGCGCTGCGCAATAAAGGACGCCGCCTTTGCGGTAGTCGCAGTCGATGCCTTCGCTTTGCAGCACGCGATGCACTTCATCCGGGATGCCGTGCAGCAGGTCGATGCTGGCGCGGCGCTGTTGCGGCGAGAGGGTGCCGAGCAGGCGGTCTTCGCCGAGCAGGTTGCCCATCAGCCAGCCCCCATTACGGCCGGAGGCGCCGAAGCCAGCGATTTGGGCTTCGATCACCGCAATGTTCAGCTGGGGGGCCTGGCGCTTGAGGTAGTACGCGGTCCAAAGGCCGGTATAGCCGGCACCGATGATGCACACGTCAACGTCGAGGTCATTGCGCAGTGCCGGGCGCGCGCACAGCGGCTCGTCGAGCTGGTCCATCCACAGGCTGAGCGTGCGCAGGGGTTGCATCGGGTTCGGCTCCACATCCGTCAAGGTCTGTGGGCGATGCTAGTGGTGTCAGTGGGCGGCTGTCTTACGTGCGTGCACGCAGGGAAATTTGCTTCAGGTAGGCCTTTGGCGTGAGCCCGGTGTGTTCGCGGAAGCACTTGTAGAACGCCGACAGCGAGTTGAAACCGGCACTGAAGGCCAGCTCGTCGATCGTCGCCTCGACGCTGTCGTCGCCGAGGCTGGCCATCAGGTGCTGCAGGCGTGCCTGGTTGACGTAGCGGTAGAAGCTTTGCCCCAGCACCTGGTTGAGCAGGTAGGAAATCTGGTTGCGGCTGTAGCCGCTGGCGTCGGCGACCTGTTGCAGGTCGAGCTCCGGGTCGAGGTAGGGGCGTTGACGCTGGAAGTAATGCTCCAGGTCCTGGGCCATGGTCGACAACTGCCGAGGCGACAGGCCCAGGCGGCTGGTGGCGGGGCGCGGACCGCTGTTGGCGTGGCCTGTGCCGTTCCGGCGGACCAGCGTGGCGTATTCGTTGACCCGCCAGATCAGCCCGTCCCTGACGGTGATCGCCTCGCTGGACTGGAACGCAACCAGGCCGTCGCCGCCCTGGACCGTGACCTGATACTGGATGAATGCGGTGCAGCCATCGACGCGAATGCGGTCGCTGTGGACGATGTCCTCGCCGGCTTCATGGGGCAGGCAAGCGCGTACGTAGTCGCGCAGTTCCTGGTGGCCGAGCACGCGGTTCTGGAAGAAGTCGTGGTACTGGATATCGGGGTGGTAGAGCGCCATGACACCGTCGAGGTCGCGGTGCTTCCAGCAGAGGTGGTAGCGCAGCACGATTTCGGCGGTAAGCGGCGTTTGCTCGGGGCCGTCGGGGAGGGTGGTGGCGATCATGGGAGGATAGTGCATTGCAGAACACCCAGGTGCAAGGGCGTGGATCCTGCATATTGCACGGTTTGCTCAGGCGGCTTGGAGGGTAAGCCTTTGATTCTTATGAATGTAGTTTTTTGATACAACTGGCATGGCGGCTGCACCTTTCTTGTCACCATCGAACAAGGAGAAAGGCCATGCGCTCGATACTGCTTTGGATGATTGGGGTGCCGATTCCGGTGATCATTCTGATCTGGTTCTTTATGCATTGAGATTTTGGGGGCCGCTTTTTGCGGCCCTTTTGCGCCCAATTAGGCTTGACGGCGTCTGCAGTCAGCAAGCAGGTATCAAAGCATTGAAAATGCCTTGTCCCGTACACAAAAAAATTGACACTCCCCTGATAGTCGAATCCCGGTATCCGTCCGGCCAACACATCTTCCTGACGGAACCGGCGAAGGCCATGGTGTCCACCTAAAAGTGGACACCATTTCTGGCCCATCAAGCGGATTTTCCAGGCATCCTCAGCGCCGTACCTACAATAAACCTTTCAAAGCCCAGAGTGCGACGAGCCCGGCGCCTCCATCGCAAACATCGCCTTGGGCTACAGCCTCAATGGCAACCTCGTCCACAAATGGATTCAGCTCCACAATCAAAAAGCCTTGGTACTTCAGCTGGGCAGCGCAGCAAACTGCTGTTTTTCGCATTGAGGGCTGCCCAGTTTTCTAACAGTTAAAGAAACTGCTCCGCATAGTGGCAGGCCACCTGCCGCGTACTCACCTGCCTCAGCGCCGGCACCTCCTTGGCACACCGCTCGGTCGCGTACGGGCAGCGTTTGTGGAAGGCACACCCATCCGGCGGGTTCAGCGGGTTGGGCAGCTCCCCGACGATGCGAATCTTAGGCTTCAACGGGTCTGGATGAATCGCCGGTGTCGCCGACAGCAGCGCCTGGGTATAGGGATGCAGCGGCTTGTTGTAGATGTCCTCCTTCGGCCCCATTTCTGCCGGCCGCCCCAGGTACATCACCAGTACCTGATCCGCCACATGCCGCACCACCGCCAGGTTGTGCGAGATGAACACGTAGGCAGTGTTGAACTCCTTCTGCAGATCCATGAACAAGTTCAGCACCTGCGCCTGAATCGACACGTCCAGCGCGGAGGTCGGTTCGTCGGCCACCAGCACCTTGGGCTGCAGCATCATCGCCCGGGCCAGGGCGATACGCTGGCGCTGGCCGCCAGAGAACATGTGTGGGTAGCGCTGGTAGTGCTCGGGGCGCAGGCCGACCTGTTCCATCATCTTCTGCACCTTGTCCCGGCGCTCGGCCTTGCTCAGCGAGGTGTTGATCAGCAGCGGTTCGGCCAGTTGGTCACCGATCTTCTGCCTTGGGTTGAGCGAGGCGTAGGGGCTCTGGAACACCATCTGTACATCGCGGCGCAGTTGTTTGCGCTCTGCCTTGCTGGCGCCCTTCACCTCGGTGCCGGCAATTTGCAGCGAGCCGGACGACGGCTCTTCGATCAGCGTCAGGGCGCGGGCCAGGGTCGACTTGCCGCAGCCGGACTCGCCGACTACAGCCAGGGTCTTGCCGGCCTCCAGTTCGAATGAAACGCCATTGAGCGCACGGACCAGGGCATGGCCCTTGAACAGCCCGCGGGAGACTTCGTAGTGCCGGGTCAGCTCCCGGGCGGATAGAACGACGGCCATCACGCCACCTCCTGGTTCAGCGGGTAGAAGCAACGCACCAGGCTGTGGGCCTGAGGGTCGAGGGGGGGGCGCTGGCGCCGGCAATTGTCCTGAACATAGGGGCAGCGTGGTGACAGCAGGCAACCGACCGGGCGGTCGTAGCGGCCGGGGACGATGCCAGGCAGGGTGGCCAGGCGTTCGGCGCCAATGCTGTGCTCGGGGATCGCCGCTAGCAGGGCTTCACTGTAAGGGTGGGCGGGCGCATCGAACAGTTCTGGCACCTGGCCCACTTCCACGGCCTGGCCGGCGTACATCACGCACACCCGCCTGGCGGTTTCGGCGACCACGGCGAGGTCGTGGGTGATCAGGATGAGCGCCATGTTGCGCTCCTTCTGCAGGTTGACCAGCAGTTCCATGATCTGTGCCTGGATCGTCACGTCGAGGGCCGTGGTCGGTTCGTCGGCGATCAGCAGCTTTGGCTCGCCGGCAATGGCCATGGCGATCGCCACACGTTGGCTCATGCCGCCTGACAGCTGGTGCGGGTAAGCGTCCAGGCGGCTTTCGGCGGCCGGGATCTCGACCTTTTTCAAGAGCTCCAGAGCACGCTGGCGTGCAGCCTTGCCTTTCAGGCCCAGGTGCTGTCGTAGCACTTCCTCGATCTGGAAGCCTACGGTGTAGCTGGGGTTGAGCGCGGTCATCGGGTCCTGGAAGACCATGGCGATGTCCTTGCCCACCACCTTGCGCCGCTGACGGCCGCTGAGCTTGAGCATGTCGGTGCCGTCGAAGGTCAGGGCGTCGGCGGTGATGCGCCCGGGGGCGTCGATCAGGCCCATCAGGGCCATCATGGTGACCGATTTACCCGAGCCGGACTCGCCGACAATGGCCAGGATTTCGCCGGCGTCTACCACCAGGTCAAGGCCGTCCACCACGGGTACCGCATTGGCGTCGCCGAAGCGCACGTTGAGGTTGTTGATCTGCAAAAGTGGCATGGCGTTTTCCTCAGGCGGCGTTCTTGAGTTTCGGGTCCAGCGCATCGCGCAGGCCGTCGCCCATCAGGTTGATTGCCAGCACACTGAGCAGGATGGTCAGGCCGGGCAGGCTTACCACCCACCAGGCGCGCTCGATGTAATCCCGGGCCGAAGCCAGCATGGTGCCCCACTCGGGGGTTGGCGGCTGTACGCCGAGGCCGAGGAAGCCCAGTGCGGCGGCGTCAAGGATGGCCGAGGAGAAGCTGAGCGTGGCCTGCACGATCAGCGGTGCCATGCAGTTGGGCAGCACGGTGACGAACATCAGTCGGGGCAAGCCGGCGCCGGCCAGGCGTGCGGCGGTGACGTAGTCGCGGTTAAGTTCGCCCATCACCGCGGCGCGGGTCAGGCGCACGTAGGACGGCAGGGAAACGATGGCGATGGCAATCACGGTGTTGATCAGGCCAGGGCCGAGGATGGCGACGATGGCCACGGCCAGCAACAGCGACGGCAAGGCCAGCATCACGTCCATCAGGCGCATGATCGACGGGCCGAGCAACTGCGGGAAAAAGCCGGCCAGCAGGCCAAGGAGAATGCCTGGGATCAGTGACATCACCACTGACGACAGGCCGATCAGCAGCGATAGCCGTGCACCCTGAATCAGCCGCGAAAGCAGATCACGGCCCAGTTCGTCGGTGCCCAGGATGAACTGCCAGGTGCCGCCTTCCAGCCACACCGGCGGGGTCAGCAGGAAGTCGCGGTACTGCTCGCTCGGGTCATGCGGGGCTACCCAAGGTGCGAACAGCGCGCAGAACACCACCAGGCACATGAAGGCCAGGCCCATCACCGCGCCCTTGTTGCGCGCGAAGGCTTGCCAGAATTCTTTGTACGGGGAGGGGTAGAGCAGGCTCTGGTCCACCGGGCTGGCCGGTGACACGGATTTTGTAATCGGGCTAGTCATGGCAAGGGCCTCAGCGCTGATGACGGATGCGTGGGTTGGCCAGGCCGTAGAGGATGTCCACGACGAAGTTGACCAGAATCACCAGGCAGGCGATCAACAGGATGCCGTTCTGGACCACGGGGTAGTCACGGGCACCGATGGCTTCGATCAGCCATTTGCCGATGCCCGGCCAGGAAAAGATGGTTTCGGTCAGCACCGCACCGGCCAGCAGCGTGCCGACCTGCAGGCCGAACACGGTCAGCACCGGGATCAGCGCATTGCGCAGGCCATGGACGAACACCACACGGGCCGGCGACAGGCCTTTGGCGCGGGCGGTGCGGATGTAGTCTTCACGCAGTACTTCCAGCATCGACGAGCGGGTCATGCGGGCGATCACCGCGAGCGGGATGGTGCCGAGCACGATGGCCGGCAGGATCAAGTGCATCACAGCGTCCTTGAACGCGCCTTCTTCATCGCTGAGCAGGGTGTCGATAAGCATGAAGCCGGTCTTCGGCTCGATGTCGTAGAGCAGGTCGATGCGCCCGGACACCGGGGTCCAGCCCAGGCTCACGGAGAAGAACATGATCAGGATCAGGCCCCACCAGAAAATCGGCATCGAGTAGCCGGCCAGTGATATGCCCATGACCCCGTGGTCGAACAGCGAACCGCGCTTGAGTGCGGCGATTACACCGGCCAGCAGGCCGACGACGCCGGCGAACAGCAGGGCGGCGAAGGCCAGCTCCAGGGTGGCCGGGAACAGGGTGAGGAACTCGCGCCACACGCTTTCGCGGGTGCGCAGCGATTCGCCAAGGTCACCTTGGGCAAGTTTGCCGACGTAGTCCAGGTACTGGACCGGCAGTGGCTTGTTCAGGCCCAGGCGTTCCATGGCCTGGGCATGCATTTCGGGGTCGACCCTGCGCTCGCCCATCATCACTTCCACCGGGTCGCCGGGGATCAGGCGTATGAGCGCGAAGGTCAGCAAGGTGATGCCGAAAAAGGTCGGTATCAGCAGGCCAAGGCGCCGGGCAATAAAACTCAACATTGTCGGGGTTACCTCATCAGGCCGTGGGGCGATCAGCCCGGTACGGCAGAGCCGCCGGTCCCCGTGTGGGTGGCCGGCGGTCGTTGTTGTTCTACTTCACCTTGGTGGTGGCGAAGTTGTTGTTGGTCAGAGGGTTGATCACGTAGCCCTCCACGTTGTCACGCATGGCGGTGAACATCTTTGGATGAGCCATGCTGATCCAGGGTTGTTCGTCATCGTACACTTTCAATGCCTCGTTATAGAGCCTTGCACGCTCGTCGTTGTCGATCACTTCGCGGGCGCGGCTGATCAGCTCCTGGAACTTGGGGTTGCACCAGCGCGCATAGTTCTCGCCACTTTTCACGGCATCGCAACTGAGCAGTGGGCTGAGGAAGTTGTCCGGGTCGCCGTTGTCGCCGGCCCAGCCGGTGGACACCAGGTCGGCTTCGCCGTTCTTCGCCCGGCGCAGCATCTCGGCCCATTCCATGACGCGGATATCCAGCTTGAGGCCGATCTGTTTGAGGTCGGCCTGCAGCATCTCGGCGGACAGGCGCGGGTTGGGGTTGGTCGGGCCGCCGCCGTTGCGGGTGAACAGGGTGATTACCGTGCCCTCGGGTACACCGGCCTGGCTGAGCAGTGCGCGGGCTTTATCGAGGTCGCGCGGTGGGTTCTGGTTATGGGTGTTGTAGCCGATCATGGTGGGTGGGTAAGGGTTTACACCCACCAGCGCGTTGCCTTTGCCAAACAGTTGGTCGACATGGGTCTGGCGGTCGAAGGCCATGTTGATGGCTTTACGCACACGCACGTCGTTGAGGTATTTGTGCTGGGTATTCATGGCGATGTAGCCGGTGACCAGGGCCTCGATTTCTTCAACCTTGAGTTTCGGGTCTTGCTTGATCGACGGCACGTCATCGGGCTTGGGATAGAGCGCCACCTGGCACTCGTTGGCGCGCAGTTTCTGCAGGCGCACGTTGCTGTCGATGGCGATGGCGAACACCAGCGCATCGGCCGGCGGCTTGCCGCGGAAATAGTCCGGGTTGGGCTTGAAGCGGACCTGGGCGTCCTTGTTGTAACGCTGGAAGATGAAAGGGCCGGTGCCGATCGGTTTGCTGTTCAGCTCGGCGGTCTTGCCAGACTTGAGCAACTGGTCGCCGTATTCGGCGGAGTAGATCGAGGTAAAGCCCATGGCCATGTCGCGCAGGAACGGCGCTTCCGGTCGGCTGAGGGTAATCACCACGGTGTGCTCGTCAGCCTTGCTGACCGACTTGAGCAGTTCCTTGAACCCCATGCTCTCGAAGTACGGGTAGCCGACGCTGGTCTTGTCATGCCAGGGGTGGTTCGGGTCGAGCTGGCGATTGAGGCTCCACAGCACGTCATCGGCGTTCAAGTCACGGGTGGGCTTGAAGTAGTCGGTGGTGTGGAACTTCACCCCCTGACGCAGATGGAAGGTGTAGGTCAGGCCGTCGGTTGAAATGTCCCAGCGCTCGGCCAGGGCCGGCTGGATCTCGGTGGTGCCGGGTTTGAAGTCGACCAGGCGGTTGAACACTGTCTCGGCCGAGGCATCGGCGGTGACTGCGGTGGTGTACTGGACGATGTCGAACCCTTCCGGGCTGGCTTCTGTACACACCACCAGCGGCTTGGCCGCCAGTTGCGTGGCGCCGCCCAGAAGCAGCGCGACCAGGGCTAGGCGCAACGGCCGCGATTTCATGAAAGCTCTGTGCATGTGTTGAAAACTCCCTGCTTGCATTGGTTCCAGCGTAGCCGCCCCGGCCCGCAGCGAAACGGGCCAGGGCGCCGACGGTCAGAGAATGTTGAACGGAATGGTGGTGACCACGCGGAACTCATCCAGGCTGCCATCGCCCTGGGCCTTGCTGGCGCGATGGGTGGTGTAGGTGGCGCGGATGCTGGTGTCTTTCAGCGGCCCGCTCTGCAACGCGTAGCTGGTGCCAATACCCCACTCATAGTGGGTTTCGCCATCCAGGCCATTCACGTCGTAGGCAGTGCCGCGGTAGTGGGTGCCGTCGATACCCCAGCCGCGGGCGTTGTACAGGTTGAACTTCAGGCCAGGCACGCCATAGGGCGCCATGTTCAGCACATAGGAAATCTGCAGCGATTTCTCGTTGGGGCCGTTGAAGTCCGACAGCAGCGAGTTGGCCAGGAAGATGCCGTTGGTTTCGTGCAGGTAGTCGAAGTATTCATTGCCGTTGACCTGCTGCCAGGAGGCGCTGAGGGTGTGGGCCTGATGGGTCAGGCCCAGTGACAGGCTGTAGGTGTCGTTGTCGATCTTGCCCATTTTCTGGCTGCCGGCGTCGACGGTCTTGTAGTAGTTCAGGCCGGTGCTCAGGCTGAGCACTGCGCTGTCGCCGAGCACATGGTTGGCGCCGAAGTAGTACTGGTTCCAGAAGTCGTCGACCTTGGTGGCGTACAGGCTGGTACTCAGGCTCTTGAACGGCTGGTAGTTGATGCCGGCGGTGCTGGCACGGTCGGTTTCCACGCCGGTGGCGCTGTACTCGCTGCGGAACTTGCTGAGGCTCTGTTCGGTACGTGGCGAGACGCGGTCGAAGGTGCCCAGGTCGATGCTGAGGTTGTCGAATTCAGCGCTGTGCAGGAACGCGCCCTGGAAGCTCGAGGGCAGGGCGCGGTTGCCGATGTAGGCGATCATCGGCGTATCCACCGATTGGCGGCCAAGGGTAAGGGTGGTGTTGGACACGCGCGCCTTGATATTGCCCAGGCCCAGTTTGCTCCACTGGCCGACGGGGTCGCCATCGCTGTGGGTGAGGGTGCGGTTGTTGGGGCCGGCGATGGCTTCGCGGCTCTGTTGCAGGGCGATGGCGTTGTAGCCGGCAGCCTCGACGGCGAAGCCCACGGTGCCCTGGGTGAAGCCGGAGCTGTAATTGAGGATGGTGCCCTGGACCCAGTTTTCACGGCTGTGAGTGTCGTGGCGGGTGCCGTCGTTCTTGTAGTACTTCCACAGCGGCGCGCGTGCGGCACGTTCGCGGGCATACCAGTTGCGGGTGCTGCCGGACAGGCTCTGGCCGTCGATGAAGCCGCTGGCTTGCGCTTGCTCGCTGCTGCTTTTGAGGGTGAGCGGAATGTAGTCCTGGCTCTGCGGATCTGCCTGGGCCACCGTGGAAAAGGCACTGATGGATAACGCCAGTGCGGTCAAGGTGAATACTTTCAAGGTTAAAGCTCCCTTTCTTTTCTAGTTATGGCCGGCCTTGTGGGCCGGGTGATTGCTGCGGTGTTGCCAGGGGTGCCGCGGGATCACCGGGCAGAATCGGGGCGTTGTGTTGGCCGTTCTGGCCTCTTCGCGGGCAAGCCCGCTCCCTCAGGTAGGGCGCAGTGTCCGAACCTGTCGAGATCCTGTGGGAGCGGGCTTGCCCGCGAAGAGGCCGGTACTGGCTAACGCTTAATCAACACTCACACCGGAAAAATCATTGCGCCCAAACGGGCTGACCTTGAACTGGGAAACCTTGACGCTAAGCGGCTGGCTCACGGTGGAATGCGCCACCGGCGTGATCGGTACCTGCTGCTTGAGCCGCTGCTGGGCCTGCTGGTACAGGGCGGTGCGTTGCGTACGGTCGGTCACCTGCTTGGCCTGCTTGACCAGGCTGTCGTACTGCGGGTCGCACCACCGCGAGTAGTTGTTGCTGCCGATGGCTTCGCAGCTGTAGAGGGTGCCCAGCCAGTTGTCCGGGTCGCCGTTGTCACCGGTCCAGCCGATCAGGGCGATGTCGTGCTCACCGTTTTTCATGCGCTTGAGGTATTCGCCCCATTCGTAGCTTACGATGCGCACCTTGAATCCGAGCTTGCTCCAGTCCGCCTGGAGCATTTCGGCCATCAGCTTGGCATTGGGGTTGTACGGGCGTTGCACCGGCATCGCCCACAGGGTGATCTCGGTGCCAGGTTTGACACCCGCCTGCTGGAGCAGCTGTCTGGCCTTTTCTGGCGCGTACGGGGCGTCCTTTATGCTGTCGTCATAGGACCACTGGGTCGGTGGCATGGCGTTGACCGCCCGTTGGCCGGCGTCCTGGTACACCGCCTGGAGGATGGCTTCCTTGTTGACCGCCATGTCCATTGCCTGGCGCACTTCCAGGCGGTCGAATGGCGGGTGCTGGGTGTTGTAGGCGATGTAGCCGAGGTTGAAGCCTGGTTGCTGGAGCACCTGCAGCGTGCTGTCGGCCTTGAGCGCCGGCAGGTCGGCCGGGCGTGGGTGCAGGGTCACCTGGCATTCATTGCGGCGCAGCTTCTGGATACGCACCGACGGGTCGGTATTGATCGAGAACACCAGGTTGTCGATCTTCACTTCGTTCGCTGCCCAATAGTCCTTGTTGCCCTTGTAGCGGATCTGCGAATCCTTCTGGTAGCGCTGGAACACGAACGGCCCGGTACCGATAGGCTGCTGGTTGATGTCGCTGGGGCGTCCACTGGCCAGTAGCTGTTCGGCGTATTCAGCGGAGAGGATGGAGGCGAAACTCATGGCCAGGTTCTGGACGAACGCGGCATCGACGGTGTTCAGGGTGAACACCACGGTCAATGGGTCGGCCTTCTCGACGCGGGCGATGTTCTTGTCCAGGCCCATGCCGTTGAAATAGGGAAACTCGGTAGGGTAGGCCTGACGGAACCGATGACCCTTGTCGAGCATGCGGTTGAAGGTGAACAGCACATCGTCGGCGTTGAACGTGCGGCTCGGGCTGAAGGCCTTGTTGCTGTGGAACTTGACCCCTTCACGCAGGTGGAAGGTGTAGCGCAGGCCGTCGTCGGACACCTCCCAGTGCGTCGCCAGGGCCGGGTGCACGGTGGTGCCGCCACGTTCGAACTCGACCAGGCGGTTGTAGATGGGTTCGGCGGCGTCGTTGTCGGTGGCGCTGGTGTACTGGGCGGTGTCGAAGCCGGCTGGGCTGCCTTCAGAGCAGAACACCAGGTTGTTGGCCAGCAGGACCGGGGATTGGCTGACCAGGCCCAGAGCCAGCAGCGCGGAAAGGCGGGTAACGTGGCGCATGGCAAATCCTTTTTCATCTGTTCGCGCCGCCTCCGGGTACGAATGGCGGCAACAGTTCGCCGTCCCCGCAGCGTATGGCCGCAGGACGACATGAAGAGGTGGCGGGGGTGAAGGGCACCCGCGATTCAGCGGGTGCCTCAGTCAGCCTATTTGTCCACGCTGACGCCGTAGAAGGAATTCAGCGCGAACGGGCTGATCTTGAAGTCCTTCACCTTGGCGCTCATGGGCTGGTAGACAGTGGAGTGGGCGATCGGGGTGATCGGTACCTGCTCCTTGAGGATATGCTGCGCCTTCTGGTACAGCTCGGTGCGCTTGGCCTGGTCGGACGTGGCCTTGGCCTGCTTGATCAGGTCGTCGTAGGGCTTGTAGCACCACTTGGAGAAGTTGTTGCCATCGACGGCATCGCAACCGTAGAGGGTACCCAGCCAGTTGTCCGGGTCACCATTGTCACCGCTCCAGCCAATCAGCATGGCACCCTGTTCGCCACCTTTGGAGCGCTTGATGTACTCGCCCCATTCATAACTGACGATCTTCGCCTTGATACCGATCTTGGCCCAGTCGGACTGGAGCATTTCAGCCATCAGTTTGGCATTGGGGTTGTACGGGCGTTGCACGGGCATGGCCCACAGGGTGATTTCGGTGCCTTCCTTGATGCCGGCTTCCTTGAGCAGTTGCTTGGCTTTCTCGGGGTCAAAGGCGGCGTCCTTGATGCTGTCGTCATAGGACCACTGCGTGGGCGGCATGGCGTTGACCGCCAGCTGGCCGGCGCCCTGGTACACCGACTCGATGATCTTTTTCTTGTCCACGGCCATGTCCAGCGCCTGTCGGACTTTCAGCTGGGCCATGGGGTTGGCCTCGTTGCTGCCCTTGATCTTGTCCATCACGTTGTACGCGATATAACCGAGGTTGAAACCGGCCTGCTGCGGCATTTGCAGGTTCTTGTCGGCTTTTAGCGGCTCGATGTCGGCAGGGCGTGGGAACAGGGTGACCTGGCACTCGTTCTTCTTGAGCTTCTGCATGCGCACCGAGGCGTCGGTGGTGATGGCAAAGATCAGGTTGTCGATCTTCACGTCCTCGGGCTGCCAGTAGTCCTTGTTGCCCTTGAAGCGGATCTGCGCGTCCTTCTGGTATTTGCTGAACACGAACGGGCCGGTGCCGATCGGCTTCTGGTTGATGTCGGCGGCCTTGCCGTTCTTTAGGAGCTGGTCGGCGTATTCGGCGGACTGGATCGAGGCAAAGCTCATGGCCAGGTTCTGGATGAACGCGGCGTCAACCTCGTTGAGGGTGAACTTCACCGTGTGCTCGTCAAGCTTCTCCACCTTGGCAATGTTCTTGTCCATGCCCATGTCGGTGAAGTATGGAAACTCGGTGGGGTACGCCTTGCGGAACGGGTTGTCCTTGTCGAGCATGCGGTTGAAGGTGAACAGCACGTCGTCGGCGTTGAACGGGCGACTGGGCTTGAAGTAGTCGGTGGTGTGGAACTTGACCCCTTCGCGCAGGTGGAAGGTGTAGGTCTTGCCGTCGTCGGACACTTCCCATTTGGTCGCCAGGCCCGGGATGACCGCAGTGCCGCCGCGCTCGAACTGGGTCAGGCGGTTGAACACGGTCTCTGCCGAGGCATCGAAGTCGGTCCCGGTGGTGTACTGCCCCGGATCGAAGCCGGCCGGGCTGCCTTCGGAGCAGAACACCAGGTTGGATGCGGCAACGGCCGACGGTGCGCCGCTGAGCAAGCCTGCACCCAGCAGGAACGGAATGACTGCGTGTTTGAGCATGGTGGCCTCATTGTTGTCATTTTTTGGATGAGGTGGCCTCGTGAGCCGACCTGCGGATACTTATGCAGGGGGCGTTCCCATTGCAACAGGTACAAGGATAGTTGACGCCGGGAAAGTGGCACGAACGTACATGGATGTCGCATCGGTATAACTTTTGGCGAAGTTAAACGTTTGCGTAGGCAAAATGATGGCGTTTTGCGCGATGTTTCTAGGCAGGGGAATGCGTAGGACGCACCCTGTTGGTGCGTAAGAAATGTCTGAAAATCGTGACAATGACGCAGTCACCCGTAGGAGCGGGTTTACCCGCGAACACGGGCGAAGCCCGTGCCTCCACCACCGTGTCTGCTCGCGGGCTCCCACAAATGATGCGTGGACGCCTTATGGCATCTGCACTTCGATCAGGCCATCGGCATTCATGCTCACTTCACTGGTGCCTGCCTCGATATCTGGCGCCGGTGCCGCTTCATCAGCCCCCATGGCCTTCATCGCCATCGGCGCGCTACGCAAGTACGGGCGCGGGTAGCCGCTGCTGTTGAGATTCAGGCTCACCACTTTGTAGCCTTTGCCACCCAGCGCTTCGGTCGCCAGTTGCGCGCGTGCCTTGAAGGCATCGACCGCATCCTTGAGCAGAGCATCCTCGCTGGCCTTGCGCGTGGCCGGGGCGATGGAGAAGTCCATGCCAGCCATTTTCAGCTCTTGCAACAAATCGGCGGTAAGCTGGGACAAGGCCGGGAAGTTGGCGCTTTCAAGGCGCAGTTCGGCGCGCTCGCGCCAGCCGGTAATTTTCTGGCCCTTGCTGTCATACACCGGGTAGCTGTTGCGGCTGCCTTGGCTGATCTTCACGTCCTTGACCTGGCGCGACTGCTGCACGGCCTTGTTCATGGTTTCGGTAATCTGCTTGGCGAGCTTGCCCGGGTCGCTGTTCTGCGCTTCGCTGTACAGGGTCACGACCATCAGGTCGCGCGCCACTTCCTTGCTGACTTCGGCACGCAGCGATACCTGGTTGAAACGCGGTTCATCGGCAGCCAGTGCCGGCAGGCTGGCGAGCAGGCCGCAAGACATGATCAGGGCGGCGCCGCGACGTGGGATTTGCATGTGGTACTCCTTGGCATTTGAAGGCGTGGGGGCTGGTCATCCATTCCACGCATGGCCCATAGGACCGGCAACAGTGTAGTGGGTTCAAAAGTGCCATCATGAACCTGTGACAAAGTGTGGCGCTTTGCCGCATCGCTGCAGCGAGGCGCCCGGCTTCGGTATACTCCAGCCGATTTTTCTGGAGCACTCATCAGGAGAGCTCATGCTCGCCGCCGTACAACCGTTGTCCGCTACCCGCCAGAACCTCTGGCGCCTGACCGTCATTCGGGTCCTGGTCCTGGCTGCCCAGGCCGGCTCGGTGGGCGTTGCCTACTGGACCGAACTGCTGCCATTGCCCTGGCTGTCGCTGGCCGGCACCTTGGCTTTGTCTTCGTTGCTGTGTGCCTTCACGGCCCTGCGCCTGCGGCTGTCGCTGCCCGTCACCGAAATGGAGTACGCCCTGCAGCTGGCCTGTGACCTGCTGATCCACAGTGCCTTGCTGTATTACTCCGGCGGCTCGACCAACCCGTTCGTGTCGTATTACCTGGTGCCGCTGGCGATCGCTGCGGTGACCTTGCCGTGGCTGTATTCGCTGATCCTGTCGGGCATTGCGCTGACGGCCTACAGTTTGCTGCTGGTGCAGTTCTACCCGCTCGAAGGGCTGCCGATGGCGCGGGACAAGATGCAGGTCTACGGCATGTGGCTGAGCATTGCCCTGGCGGCGGCTGTGATCACCTTCTTTGCCGCGCGCATGGCCGAAGAGCTGCGCCGCCAGGAGCAGCTGCGTTCAGAGCGGCGTGAAGAAAGCCTGCGCGACGAGCAACTGCTGGCTGTGGCTACCCAGGCTGCCGGTGCCGCCCATGAACTGGGTACGCCGCTGGCGACCATGAGCGTGCTGATCAACGAAATGCGCCAGGACCACACCGACCCGATGTTGCAGGAGGACCTGCAGATCCTCCAGGACCAGGTAAAGCTGTGCAAAGAGACCTTGCAACAGCTGGTGCGCGCAGCGGAAGCCAACCGGCGCCTGGCCATCGTGGAGCAGGATGTGACTGCCTGGCTGGACGAGGCGCTCAACCGCTGGCACCTGATGCGCCCGGAAGCCAGCTACCGCTTCCAGCGCCTGCGCGACGGCAAGGTGCCGCGTCTGGCGCCGCCGCCAGACCTGACCCAGGCGTTACTGAATCTGCTGAACAATGCCGCCGATGCCTGCCCTGATGATCTGGAAGTTCGCCTGGACTGGGACGCCCAGGACATCGTCATCAGTATCCACGACCATGGTCCTGGTGTACCGCCAGCCATTGCCGAAGCCATTGGCAAACCTTTTATTACCACCAAGGGCAAAGGCTTCGGCCTGGGCCTGTTCTTGAGCAAGGCCAGCGTGACCCGTGCGGGCGGCTCGGTGAAACTCTATAGTCATGAACAGGGTGGCACCCTGACCGAACTGCGCCTGCCCTATGGCAAGCGAGGAGATGAATGATGAGCGAAGAAAACCAGGTCGAAAGCGAAGAGCTGCCGCACCTGCTGCTGGTGGATGACGATGCCACCTTCACCCGGGTCATGGCCCGGGCCATGAGCCGTCGCGGTTTCCGTGTGAGCACTGCCAGTTCTGCCGAAGAAGGCTTGATTCTGGCCCAGCAGGACCTGCCGGACTACGCCACGCTGGACCTGAAGATGGATGGCGACTCCGGCCTGGTGCTGCTGCCCAAGCTGCTGGAACTGGACCCGGAAATGCGCGTGGTGATCCTGACCGGGTACTCGAGCATTGCCACCGCAGTGGAGGCGGTCAAGCGCGGTGCCTGCAACTACCTGTGCAAGCCGGCCGACGCCGATGATGTGTTGGCAGCACTTCTGTCGGAGCACACCGACCTGGATACCCTGGTGCCGGAAAACCCGATGTCGGTCGATCGCCTGCAGTGGGAACACATCCAGCGCGTGCTGAACGAGCATGAAGGCAATATCTCGGCCACCGCGCGGGCGCTGGGCATGCACCGACGGACGTTGCAGCGCAAGCTGCAGAAGCGGCCGGTTCGGCGCTGATTCCTTATCGATGATGTTGGCCTGTTCGCGGGGGAATCCGCTCCTGCAACTGTGAGCGCGGGCTTGCCCGCGAAGGGCTGCACAGCAGCCCCAATCAAGGCGAGCTCGATGAAGGTACTGTTGGTCATCCTTGCGCTGGTTGCAGGTAGCGCCAAAGCTGAAGACTGGCCTGACCCGCAGTGGCAGAACGACCCTGCCACCCTCGACTGGCAGGCCGTCGACGCCTACGCCTTTCCTGCACGCTCCCCCTCGGAGCGCAACGGCATCCGCACGGACGCTCTGCTGATCATCCGCGACGGGCGTATCCTCCACGAGCGCTACACCGCGCCCACCCGCGCCGCCACCGCGCACCTGACCTGGTCGGTAAGCAAGAGCATACTGGCCACGGTAATGGGCGTAGCCCAGGGCGAAGGCCGCTTCCAGCTGCAAGACCCGGTCAGCCGCTTCTATCCCCCCATGCGCGCCCACCCAGGCGTGCGCGTGGCCGACCTGCTGCACTGGGCCAGTGGCCTCGAGTGGCAGGAAGACTACGAATACGCGCCGCTGAAGTCCTCGGTAGTGGCCATGCTGTATACCCGTGGCCGCGCAGACATGGCCGCCTACGCGGCGGCCCGGGGTGCCGCCGCCAGCCCCGGTCAGCGGTTCCTCTACTCCAGCGGCGACAGCAACCTGCTGGCCGCCGCGCTGCGTGGCATGCTCGATGCCGGGCAGTACCCCGACTACCCCTGGCACGCACTGTTCACCCCGTTGGGTATCGGCAGTGCGGTGTGGGAGCGTGACCGGGCAGGCACCTACGTAGGCTCTTCCTATCTCTACCTCAGTGCCCGCGATTTGGCCCGTATTGGCCTGCTGATGCAGCGCGACGGGCGCTGGCAGGGCCGACAATTGCTGCCCAAAGCCTGGGTAGCCTTCAACCGCACCCCGTTTGCCCAGGCCCAGGCGCTGCCTGGCGAGGCCATCCCGGGCGGCCACTGGTGGCTCAACCAGCCGCTGGCTGGCGCCGAACGGCCTTGGCCCAGTGCACCCGCAGACACCTTCGCCGCCCTTGGCCACTGGGGGCAGGCGTTATATGTGCTACCTGAGCAAAGGCTGGTGATCGTGCGCTACGCCGATGACCGCGACAGCAGCTATCGACACGACGAATTGCTCAAGCGGGTGCTGGCGGTACTGGCCGGGGAGGGGGCATGAAGCGGTTATTGCTGCTGGCGCTGGCAGGGCTCCTGTACTGGGCCTGGCAGGAACGCCAGGCGCTGGCGGACTTCCCCGGCATACTCTCGGCCTACTCGGCCAAGGAATATTGTTCCTGCCGCTTTGTCATGGGCTTCGACAAGGTGTACTGCCAAGGGTACGTGAAGCAGTGGCTGCCACTGAGCCTGCTGGAGGAAAACAGCCAGCAGCAGCGAGTCACCGCTGAAGGCCTGGGGCGGCGCAGCCAGGCGGCCTGGCAAAGCGCGCGTGAGGGCTGCCGCTTGCTGCCATGAATGCAGGCGGGTAAGGTTGGCGGCCTGGTTTCACGAGATCTGTCATGTTCAAGTTGCCCCGTCTGCTGCCTGCCTTATTGCTGGCTTTGTGCCTGCCCGCTCATGCCAATTGGCACCTGGATGGCGAATCTTCACGGCTGTCGTTCATCACCGGCAAGAACGGCGACACCGCCGAAGTGCATCGCTTTCTGGTGTTGCATGGCACGGTCGATCGCAAGGGTATGGCCGGGTTGAGGATCGAGATGGACTCGGTGAGCAGCGGTATTCCGCTGCGTGACGAGCAAATGCGCGACAACCTGTTCGAGGTCGAGCGCTTCGCCGAGGCCACAGTGAAGGCACAGATCGACCTGCAGCCGATCAATGACCTGGCCGACGGTGCACAGATCGAATTGCGCCTGCCGCTGACGGTCACCCTGCATGGCCAGTCGCACAGCTACAATGTCCTGTTGCTGGCCACCCGCCTGGATGCGCGGCGCTTTCAGGTGGTGACCCTTGAGCCTCTGGTGCTGCGCGCCGAAGATTTTGGCTTGCTGCCGGGGCTGGAAAGCCTGCGCAAGTTCGCCAGGTTGAAGTCCATCAACCCGTCGGTACCGGTTAGCGCGGTGCTGATCTTCACTGCGCGCTGACATGGCGGGGCCGGTCTTCCCCTGGCGGGATGGCAATCAGTTCGAACTGCTTATCGACGGCCCTGCGTTCTTTCCGCGCATGCTCCTGGCGATCATGCGTGCCGAGTTTCAGGTTGACCTGGAGCTGTACCTGGTCGAGGCCGGTGCCTGTGCCGAGGCGGTGGTCGACGCGCTGGAGCAGGCTGCCCGGCGTGGCGTGCGAGTGCGGTGCCTGTTCGATGACTACGGTTCATTGGCCTTCAACAGCGCGTTGCGTCAGCGCCTGCTGGACGCTGGCGTGTACTTGCGCTGGTATAACCGCCTGCGCTGGAAGCGTGGCCTGCGTAACCTCTACCGTGATCATCGCAAATTGCTACTGGTTGACGAACGTTGGGCAGTGGTGGGGGGGACGGGCGTTACCGACGAGTTCTGGACGCCGGGTGAGGCGACCAGCGAATGGCACGAAGTGATGGTGCAGATGCAGGGGCCGGTGGTGAGCGACTGGCAGTTGCTGTTCGACCGTCAGTGGCAAGCCAACAACCGCCGCACCGCCTGGCGCCCTGCTGAAGGCTTTGGCCTGCCGCGTCTGCCCAAGGTGCCTGCGCAGGGGCAGGGCATGGGCCGGGTCGCTTATGCCGACGCCCGCCAGCACCAGGACATCCTGCACGCGCTGGTACGGGCGCTGAACAGCGGCCAGAAACGGGTGTGGCTGGCCACGCCGTACTTCTTGCCGACCTGGAGCGTGCGCCGGTCGTTGCGCCGGGCTGCCAGCAAGGGCCTGGACGTGCGTCTGTTGTTGACCGGCCCGCGTACCGATCACCCCTCGGTACGCTACGCCGGGCATCGTTACTACCCGCGTCTGTTGCGCGCGGGCGTACGGATTTTCGAGTACCAGCCGTGCTTCCTGCACCTGAAGATGGCTGTGGTAGACGACTGGGTCAGCGTCGGTTCGTGCAACTTCGACCACTGGAACTTGCGCTTCAACCTTGAAGCCAACATCGAAGCGCTCGACCCGCCGTTGACAGCGGCGGTGGTGGCCAGCTTCGAGCGCGACTTCGCCCAGAGCGAAGAAGTCGACCTCGCCCACTGGCATGCGCGCCCTTTGTGGCGCAGGGTGAAGCAACGGATCTGGGGCTGGCTCGATCGGCTGGTGGTCAACTTCCTCGACCGCCGTGACTGACAGCGGCTATCGTGCAGTGACTATTCACAGTTAACCGAAGGAGTGGGCGAGATGACGGCGAAGAAAATTCTCATGCTGGTGGGCGACTACGTCGAAGATTACGAAGCGATGGTGCCGTTCCAGGCCTTGAGCATGGTGGGCCACACGGTGCATGCGGTGTGCCCGGAAAAGCTGGCGGGGCAGACCGTGCGTACCGCGATTCATGACTTCGAGGGTGAGCAGACCTACAGCGAAAAGCCTGGGCACAATTTTGCCCTGAATTATGATTTCGTGCGGGTGCGGCCCGAGAGTTATGACGCGCTGCTGATCCCGGGTGGCCGGGCGCCGGAGTACCTGCGCCTGAATGAAAAGGTGTTGGACCTGGTGCGGGCGTTCGACCAGGCCGGCAAGCCGATTGCGGCGGTGTGCCATGGTGCCCAGCTGCTGGCGGCGGCAGGGGTGCTGGAGGGGCGTGAGTGCAGCGCATACCCGGCATGTGCGCCAGAAGTGCGCCTGGCGGGTGGCACGTTCATCGACATCGCGGTGGACCAGGCGCATGTGGATGGCAACCTGGTGACCGCACCGGCATGGCCCGCGCACCCGGCCTGGCTGGCGGCGTTCCTGCAAGTGCTGGGCACGCGTATTGTCTGACAGGCTTGATTGAATTGGCAGCGGGTTGCTTCAGGCAACCTGCTCCACCCAGTCATTGAGGTTGTAGTAGTTGGTGACCCGGGCAATCTTGCCACAGTGAATATAGAAGAACGCCCCTGCCGGCAGCACATAGGTCTGGCCGTTTGCTGTCGGCAACCCTTCGTCATCGGCCAGGTATTGGCCATGCACGGTGAACTCCGCCGCCGCGCGGCTACCATCGGCGTTCTGCATCACCACGATGTCGGCCAGGCGCTCGCGGTAGCAGCGGTTCATCTTTTCCATGAACGCGGCGAACCTGGCCTTGCCCATCTGGCGCTCGCCCTGGTTGATGTCGTGGATCACGTCTTCGCTGAGCAGCGCCAGAAACGCCTGCATGTCACCCGCGTTGAAGGCGGCGTAGTAAGCATTTACCAGTTCGGTTGCGGTCATGGAACATTTCCTGTCGTGTAGGGAAAAGGCGGGTCGTTAACTCGGATGATAGGGTTTCCCCTCAAGCCCGGCTTAGCCGAGCGCGTCATCCACATCGACAAAACGACCGCCAAACATGGAAATACGCCTGTTGCACGGTGCCGCTATCGCGCCTTACATCGATGACCTCGCTCGCCTGCGCCTTACTGTGTTCCGCGAGTTCCCCTACCTTTACGACGGCACCCCGGAGTACGAGGCCGACTACCTGGCCAACTATGCCCGCTCCGGGCGCAGCCTGGTTGTGCTGGCGCTGGACGACGGCAAGGTGGTCGGCGCCTCTACCGGCCTGCCGCTGGTGGATGTCGCGCCCGAATTCCAGCAGCCATTCCTGGCCCAGGGGCGCGACCCGGCCAGTGTGTACTACTTCGGTGAGTCGCTGGTGTTGCCGGCATACCGCGGTCAGGGCCTGGGAGTTCGCTTCTTCATCGAGCGCGAGTCCTACGCACACAAACTGGCCGAGTTCGATTACTGCGCGTTCTGCGCGGTCGAGCGCCCCGGTGCGCACCCGCGCCGGCCAGCCGAATACAAACCCCTGCACGGCTTCTGGCGCAACCGCGGCTTCCTGCACGACCCGTCGCTGCGTACCACCTACGCCTGGCGCGATCTGGACGAGCAGGAAAGCTCCGACAAGCTGATGTCGTTCTGGCTCAAGGCACTGCCGATATGATCCGCCTGGCAGCCTGCCAGTACGCCATCGAGCTGCACGAAACCTGGGACGCCTACGCCGACCACCTGCAAGGCCTGTGCGCCGAAGCGGTGGAGGCGGGGGCACGCTTGCTGCTGTTGCCGGAGTACGCCGGGCTGGTGCTGAGCGGCCAGCTGAATGCCGGGCAGCGGGAAGACCTGAAGGCTTCGATTGCCGGCATCCAGCCGCTGATCGAACCCTGGAAAGCGTTGTGCGAGAGCCTTGCCCGACGCTGGGGGATCTACCTGCAACCGGGCAGTGTGCCGGTGCTGGACAACGATGGGCGCTACCGCAACCGTGCCTGGCTGTTCGGCCCCCAAGGTGTGCTGGGTTATCAGGACAAACTGATGATGACCCGCTTCGAGCGCGAGCAGTGGGACATCGCTGCAGGCCAGGGGCTGCAGGTGTTCGAAACCGAACTGGGGCGCTTGGGCATCCTGATCTGCTACGACAACGAGTTCCCGATGCTGGCCCGCCGCCTGGCCGAGTGTGGTGCCGACCTGATCCTGGCGCCAAGTTGTACCGATACCGAAGCCGGTTACCACCGGGTGCGTATTGGCGCCCAGGCGCGCGCCCTGGAGAACCAGATTGCCGTGTTGCAGAGCCCTACGGTGGGCGTGGCGCCCTGGTCGCCGGCATTGGACGAGAATATCGGCCGGGCAGGCTTGTTCGTGCCGCCGGATCACGGGATGCCGGGGGACGGTGTGGTAGCGTTGAGCGAGCAGCTGAACCCGGACTGCAGCCAGTGGCTGGTGTGTGAGGTAGATTTGGAGGAAGTGCGGCGGGTGAGGCGGGAAGGGCAGGTGTTTACCTGGCGGGACTGGCCGGAGCAGTTCGAGAGAGTCCTGTGATGACTGTGGCGGCCTCATCGCGGGCTTGCCCGCGAAGCAGCCGCCGCAGTTACATCAGGTTACTTCACTTCGACGGCCAGGCTTTCGGCAATCTTGCTCTGCCACAGGGCAGGGCCAGTGATGTGTACCGACTCACCGTTGCTGTCCACGGCGACGGTCACCGGCATGTCCTTGACCTCGAACTCGTAGATCGCTTCCATGCCCAGCTCGGCGAAGGCCAGTACCTTCGACTTGCGGATGGCCTGGGCGACCAGGTAGGCAGCGCCGCCAACGGCCATCAGGTACACGGCCTTGTTGTCCTTGATCGCCTCGATGGCGGTCGGGCCACGCTCGGACTTGCCGATCATGCCCAGCAGGCCAGTCTGCTCAAGGATCTGGCGGGTGAACTTGTCCATACGGGTAGCAGTGGTCGGGCCGGCTGGGCCTACCACTTCGTCACCCACCGGGTCGACCGGGCCGACGTAGTAGATGAAGCGGCCTTTCAGGTCTACCGGCAACTCTTCGCCACGGTTGAGCATTTCAACCATGCGCTTGTGCGCGGCATCGCGGCCGGTCAGCATCTTGCCGTTGAGCAGGATGGTTTCGCCTGGCTTCCAGCTGGCAACTTCTTCCGGGGTGATGTCGTCGAGGTTGACGCGACGGGCGCTTGGGCCGGCTTCCCAGACGATTTCCGGGTAGGCGTCCAGCGACGGCGCTTCCAGTTCTGCCGGGCCGGTGCCATCAAGCACGAAGTGGGCGTGGCGGGTAGCGGCGCAGTTGGGGATCATGCACACCGGCAAGGACGCCGCGTGGGTCGGGTAATCCATGATCTTGACGTCGAGCACGGTGGTCAGGCCACCCAGGCCCTGGGCGCCGATGCCCAGCTGGTTGACTTTGTCGAACAGCTCCAGGCGGATTTCTTCCAGGCGGTTCTGTGGGCCACGGGCTTTCAGTTCGTGAATGTCGATGGACTCCATCAACACTTCCTTGGCCATGACCGCGGCCTTCTCGGCGGTACCGCCGATGCCGATGCCGAGCATGCCAGGCGGGCACCAGCCAGCACCCATGGTCGGCACGGTCTTCAGTACCCAGTCGACGATCGAGTCGGACGGGTTGAGCATGGCCATCTTCGACTTGTTTTCCGAGCCGCCGCCCTTGGCTGCGACATCGACTTCCACCTTGTCGCCGGGGACGATGGAGTAGTGGATCACTGCCGGGGTGTTGTCCTTGGTGTTCTTGCGGGCACCGGCCGGGTCGGCCAGGATCGAAGCGCGCAGGACGTTTTCAGGCAGGTTGTAGGCGCGACGCACACCTTCGTTGATCATGTCGTCGACGCTCATGGTGGCGCCGTCCCAGCGCACGTCCATGCCCACGCGGATGAACACGGTGACGATACCGGTGTCCTGGCAGATTGGACGATGGCCGGTGGCGCACATGCGCGAGTTGATCAGGATCTGGGCGATGGAATCGCGTGCAGCAGGCGATTCCTCACGCAGATAGGCCTCGTGCATGGCCTGGATGAAATCGACGGGGTGGTAGTACGAGATGAATTGCAGGGCGTCGGCGACGCTCTGAATCAGGTCGTCTTGCTTGATCACGGTCATGCAGCGCGCTCCTCTTAAAGACGGGAACATTCAAAAAGACGCTCGACATAGCCGACCAGCACGTCGAAGCGCCTTGCAAGGCGCCGGCAGGTCAGGCCGACGGAAAAAGGCGCGGCAGTATAGCGCGCATCCGTGCCCGGCACACCTGCGGCCGGTCTGGACCATGGTCGGCAGCGTGCAGGCATCTATTTTGCTGGTGTGCTCTGCTTGGCTTACAGTGAGCCTTGGACAGCAGGAGATGTACCGAACATGCCCGAAATTTGCGTGGGCGAGCGCCGCTGGCTGGTGCCCATTGGCAGCAACCTGCTCGATGCCCTCAACGAGGCGGGGCTGAATGTGCCTTACAGTTGCCGCGCGGGCAGTTGCCACGCCTGCCTGGTGCGCTGCCTGGAAGGGCAACCGGCAGACGCTTTGCCCGAGGCATTGGCATTGGAGAAACACGCCCAGGGCTGGCGTCTGGCTTGCCAGTGCCGGGTGTTCGAGGACCTGCGTGTGGCGTTGTACGACCCCCAGCAGGGTGGCGTACCGGCGCAGGTCTGTGCGTTGGACTGGTTTGGCGATGTGTTGCGCCTGCGGTTGCGCCCCGATCGGGTGGTGCGTTATCAGGCGGGGCAGCACGTGGTGCTGTGGCTAGGCGCGGTTGCTCGGCCTTATTCCTTGGCCAGCCTGCCGGGCGAGGATGATTTTCTCGAGTTTCATATCGATTGCCAGCGGCCTGGTGCCTTTTGCGACAAGGCGCGTGGTCTGCAGGTCGGCGATGAGATGCGTTTGGGGGAGTTCAGAGGCGGAGCCCTTCATTACGACCCTGATTGGCAGGAGCGGCCGCTGTGGTTGCTGGCTGCGGGAACCGGGCTGGCGCCGCTCTGGGGTATCTTGCGCGAAGCGTTGCGCCGGGGGCATCGGGGCGAAATCCGGGTGGTGCATGTGGCGCGGGATCCGGCTGGGCACTATCTGGCGGAGAAGCTGCTGAAGCTGCCAGGGGTCAGTGTCGAGCTGGTGCTGGTGGAGCATGTGGATGAAGCGTTGGCCGGGATGCGGCTGTTGTCGCGACAGACGGTGGCGCTGCTGTGTGGGGCACCGGGGAGTGTCGAGCGGTTTGCCCGGCGCATGTTCATGACAGGGGTACCGCGGGGACAGGTGTTTGCTGATGTGTTCGTCGAGCATGCCTGAGTAGCATTTGAAGTGCGAAGGGCCGCAAAGCGGCCCCTCTTTCATGCGGCGCTGCGCTCGGCGACGGGCACCTCGGCCAGCCCCCGCCGATAGAGAACCAGGTAATACGACCCCAATCCGATCAACCAGCAGAACACTGCCGTCCACACATTGTGCGACAGGAAGTGCGCCCCCTGCATCATCCTGCCCACCGACAGTATCGACCCTGCTGTCAAGGCCACTACAAACGCCACCCGTGCCAGACGCGGCTTGCGATCCCGCAGCATGAAGAACAAGGCGAACAGGCAGAAACCGGTCGCTGCATGCCCGCCCGGCCAGCACAGGCCAGGCTTGTCGGTAGGCGGCCGTGGTTCCAGCAGCTTGCTGTAGGTTTCGGTGCCGCCAAACTGGGTCAGGCTCCAGGGGCACTGCACCTGGGTGACTTTTTTCAGCGGCGTGACAAACGCCGTGGACAAGCCCAGTGCCAGCGCCAGGCAGCCCAGTTCACGGCGCCAGCCAAACAGGCGCTTCCAGAAAAAGCTCGCGGCAAAGGTCAGCAGCGATATCACCCCCAACAGGATCACCACTTGCTTGACCCGATCATGCAGGATGTTTTCCAACAGGTAACTGTGGCGGCCAATGAACTGCCCGGCAGCGGGGTCGAAGAACAGGTTGGCGACATCCATGTCGACTGAAGTCAGCTCCAGCAGGATCAAGGCCACCGCAGTCGCCAGGGGAATTCCCAGGTACAGCCAGTAGTTGATAGGGCGAGGGCGGGTGCGTTGCTGCATGACGGCTCCAGGGCGCGAAAAAGATCGGGTATTGTCGGCCGCCCGCTATCCTGTGTCCGTGAAGGATCAGTGAAAAAACCGTCAAGTGCGGTGAATTTTCCCCAGGGCTGGCACCGTGCAGGCATAGGCCTTAAGCTGCGCCTGCCGCGCACCACAGCGAGAAGCGCCGCACAGGAGAAACCGATGCGCATTCTTTTGGTTGAAGACAACCGCGATATCCTGGCCAACCTGGCCGATTACCTGGGCATGAAAGGCTACACCGTCGACTGCGCCCAGGATGGCCTGTCCGGGCTGCATCTGGCCGCCACCGAACACTACGACCTGATCGTACTCGACATCATGCTGCCAGGCATCGATGGCTACACCCTGTGCAAGCGCCTGCGCGAAGATGCCCGCCGTGACACGCCGGTGATCATGCTCACTGCCCGTGACCAGCTGGACGACCGCCTGCAGGGCTTCCGCTCGGGGGCTGACGACTACCTGCTCAAGCCATTTGCCCTGTCGGAGCTGGCGGCGCGCATCGAAGCGGTGCTGCGCCGTGCCCAGGGCGGTGGGCGCCGCACCCTGCAGGTGGCTGACCTGAGCTACGACCTCGATACCCTCGAGGTAACCCGCCAGGGTCGTCTGCTGAAGCTCAACCCGGTCGGCCTCAAGCTGCTGGCGGTACTGATGCAGAAAAGCCCGCACGTACTGCGCCGCGAGGTGCTGGAAGAAGCCTTGTGGGGCGACGACTGCCCTGATAGCGACAGCCTGCGCAGCCATGTGCATCAACTGCGCCAGGTGATCGACAAACCGTTTGAAAAACCGTTGCTGCATACCGTCCATGGCGTCGGCTATCGCCTCGCCGAGGGCCGCGATGGAGTTTAAGCAAAGCCTTGCCCAGCGCATCATCATCGCCTTTGCCCTGATGAGCGCGCTGGTGGCCGGGGCCTTCGCATTCGGTATCGTCGGCACGGTGCACCTGGTCGAAGAGCGACTGATTTCCTCGGTACTGGGCGGTGACCTGCAGCGCCTGCTGCGTATGGACAGCGTCAGTGACTGGAGTCATCGGCCTCGCCCAGACCAGCTGTTCTATTTCAGCGGCGGGCGTGACGACTTCGAGCTGCCCAAGGACCTGCGTCACCTCGACCGCGGTTTCCACGAGGTGTTCCGAGACCAGCTGTCCTACCACGCCATGGTCGAGATCGTCGATGGTCGCCGTTATGTACTGCTGCAGGACCAGAGCGACTTCGAGGAGCGCGAGCGCGTGCTGTTTGCCGTGGTTGTGGTGGGCTTCGTGCTCAGCCTGGTGCTGGCGGTCATCCTTGGCTGGCTGGTTGCACGTCGGGTAATGGCACCGGTCATCCGCCTGGCGCGCCAGGTGCGCCACCGCGATCAACTACTGGGCCTGGCCCCGCCGCTGGCTCCGGATTATGCGGCAGACGAAGTCGGCCAGCTTGCAGTGGCTTTCGACGACACCCTGGGCCGCCTGCGTGATGCGCTGACCCGCGAGCGGCTGTTCACCAGCGACGTCAGCCACGAACTGCGCACGCCGTTGATGGTGTTGGCTACGTCGTGTGAGCTTCTGATGGAAAACCCCGGCCTCGATGCCCGTGCGCGTAGCCAGGTGGAGCGCGTGGCGCGGGCCACCGAAGAGATGCGCGAGCTGGTCAAGACCTTCCTCATGTTGGCCCGCGCGCAGCGTGATGAGGGGGCAGTGGCGTCACGGGCGACCCTGCGCGAAGTGGCCGACGAGCTCATCGGGGTGTGGCGCGACACCATCGAACAGAAAGGCCTCACCCTGTATTTCGATGGCCGCGTGAGCGCTAGCCCTGTGCTGTACAACGCCACCTTCCTGCAGTCGGTAATGGGCAACCTGCTGCGCAATGCGGCGCACTACACCGACAGTGGGTATATCCGCCTGAGCCTGGAAGCCAACGGTTTCAGCGTAGAGGACAGCGGCGTGGGTATCCCCGAAGAGCAGCGTGAGGCCATGTTCAGGCCGTTCGTGCGCGGCGATGAACGGCGTGGCGAGGGGCTTGGGCTGGGGCTTTCGCTGGTGCAGCGGATCTGCGACGACCAAGGTTGGCGTGTCACCCTGACATCCACCTTGCCGCATGGCTGCCGCTTCCAGGTGGACCTGAGCAACACCGCGGCCAAAGGCGACCCGGACGCCCTGGTCGAGTAATTTCTTGTATCAGGTCAACTGGTGCCCAACGTTTTTTTCACATTGGCATGACCTGATTCCAACGCTTGCATGACTAGTGTGGGCGCAATGGAGTCAGGAGATGCCCAATGCGTAGCCCCATCAAGCTTGAATTTTCCGAGAAGTACGACAAAGATCATGCACGCGAGTACTTTCTCAAGCACCAGGACGGCCTGGCGCGACGCCTTTCCCACAAGCGAGATGAGCAGTTGGCGCGCCGCGCCTTGGCATTGGCGGGCGAGCCTGGCCTGGTACTCGACCTGCCATGCGGAGCGGGCCGTTTCTGGCCGCTGTTGGCGGAAAAGCCCAATCGGGTAATCATCGGTGCCGACAACTCCGAGGCCATGATCGAGACAGCCTGTGCGGCGCAACCGCCAGAAGTGGTGGCACGGGTACGGCCTTTGCAGACTTCTGCATTTGCCATCGACCTGCCAGATAACGCGGTGGACAGTATTTTCTGCATGCGCCTGTTCCATCACATTGGCGAGTCGGCGCACAGAAAGACCATTCTTTCGGAATTTCAACGGGTTAGCCGTGATAGCGTGATCCTGTCACTGTGGGTGGATGGCAACTTCAAGGCCTGGCGCCGGAAAAAGCTGGAGCAGCGCCGTAGCGCCAAGGCCGAACAGGATAATTACCAGAACCGTTTCGTGTTACCTGCCGAAACGGTCGAAGAAGAATTCAGGGCCGCCGGCTTCAGAATCCAGGAACGCCTCGACTTCCTGCCGTTCTATGCCATGTGGCGGGTCTATGTATTGCGTAAGGGGTAGTGTTTGATGGCTGTAGCCCATAAAGGGGAAGCGCAGTTCGATTTTTACTGGCGCCAGCAAGGCGAGTGGGTCGAGGAGCCTAACCAGCGCCGCGGCGGCGAGAGTGGCGTGCAACGCCTCAACGATGCCGATGGCAAGCTGTTGTATGCCAAACGCCAGGTCGGGCATATCTACCGCAGCCTGTTGCACCCTTTTGGCCGGCCGACCGTGTTGCGTGAACTCGATGCACTGAACAGTTTCGAGCAGTTGGGCGTGCGTGTACCGCGCATCGTCTTCTGTGGCGCGCAACGCGATGCCGAGCACCAGTGGCGCGCGCTGCTGGTCAGCGAAGCGCTGGACGGTTTTGTCGAACTCGACACCTGGCATGCCGAAGGTGCCCGCGAGCGTTACCCGCAGGTGGTGCATGAGCGCATGCTCAAGGACCTGGCGGACAACCTGGCGCGGATGCACCTGGGGCACTGGCAGCACGGCTGCCTGTATGGCAAGCACGTATTCATCAAGGTAATCGGCGAGGGCGAGCAGGCCCGCGTCGAAGTGGCGCTGCTGGACCTGGAAAAGTGCAGGCGGCGTATCAGCTGCCAGCGGGCGGCCGGCAATGACTTGCGTCAGCTACGCCGCCATTCGTCGCTCAATGACGCGGAATGGCGGACGCTGCTCTACTTTTACAAGATGGCGTTTGGCAGCGCTGTCAAAGGGTTAGAGTAATGAAACTAGAAATTGCTCGAGCTTTGTTCCTGGTAGCTGGCCTGGCGGTGACCACCGTGGCGGTGGCTGCCTGGGAAGAGCCGAGGCCAACCGTGTTCAGCAAGGCTGAGATGGCAGACCAGTGCGCGTTGCCGCGGGATGCAAAACCGCAGCAGCAGGCCCGGAGCGAGCCGGACCAGGACCTTTTGCTGTTCCTGTTTGGCCTGCGTCAAGGGTTGCGGCCACAGGGATGAACCCTGCGTTAGCTGGAAAAGCCAAAGGCCTCGCGATTGCGGGGCCTTTGGCTTTTTGCGTCTGGCTTACCGGCCTCTTCGCGGGCAAGCCCCCAGGTAGGGTTCAAGCGATTGCAGGTGCCTTGGCGCTCGCCTTGTGCGCCAGCAGGGTGTAGATGCACGGCAACACAAACAAGGTAAACAGCGTGCCAATCGACATCCCGGTGGCAATCACCATACCGATGTCAAACCGGCTGACCGCTCCGGCCCCGCTTGCCAGAATCAGCGGCACCATGCCGAACACCATAGCCGCAGTGGTCATCAGCACCGGCCGCAGGCGAATGGCCGCTGCTTCCTCGATCGCTTCGCGCACACTCAGGCCACGCTCATCGCGTAGCTGATTGGCGAACTCGACGATCAGGATACCGTGCTTGCTGATAAGCCCGATCAATGTCACCAGCCCAACCTGGGTGTAGATGTTCATGCTCGACACGCCCAGGAACAGCGGCAAAAGCGCGCCACAGATCGACAACGGCACTGTCACCAGAATCACCAACGGGTCGCGGAAGCTTTCGAACTGTGCAGCCAGCACGAGGAAAATGATCGCCAGCGCCAGGCCGAAGGTGACCCACAGTGCGCTTCCTTCCTGTACATACTGGCGGGCCGCGCCGGCGTAGTCGAAGGCAAAGCCTTCCGGGGCCTCTTCGCGAGCGATGTCCTGCACGGTCTTCAGCGCTTCGCCCAGGCTGACCATGGGGACGCCCTGGATGATCGCAGCGTTCAGTTGCTGAAACTGGTTGAGCTGGCGTGGGCGAGCGCGGTCGGTGAGGGTGATCAGGGTCGACAGCGGCAGCAACTGGCCCTGGTCGTTCTTCACGTAGTAGTTGTTCAGCCAGCCGGGGTTGTCGCGGTAAGGCCGTTCAACCTGGGCGATCACCTTGTAACTGCGGCCTTCAAGGGTGAAACGGTTGATTTCCGCCTCGCCCAGCAGGGTCGCCAGGGTGCCGCCGAGGGTGTCCATCGACACCCCCATCTGCGCCGCCTTTGCCCGGTCGATGTCCACCACCACTTCGGGCTTGTCGAAGGCAAGATCGATATCGAGGAAGGCGAACTTGCCCGATGCCTGAGCGCGCGTCTTGATGCGCTGGGCCACGTCCAGCAGTGCCGGGTAGTCGCCAGCGGTATTGATCACAAACTGGAATGGCAAGCCCTCGCCAGTGCCGGGCAACGACGGCAGGTTGAAGCCGAAGATCTGCAGCCCGCTGATTTCCTCGAGTTTGGCCTGCACCAGCGGCAGTAGCTCCATCTGTGTGCGTTCGCGCTCGTTCCAGGGCTTGAGCAAAAAACCACCGATACCAGTCTGCACGCCGTTGAAGCCGTTGATCTGAAACGACGAGTAATACTCGGGGAAGGCCTTGAACAGCGGTGTGAACTGGTCGGTGTAGGCGTTGAGGTAGTCGAGGTTGGCCGGTTGAGGCGAGCTGCTCATCATGAAAATCACCCCCTGGTCCTCGTTGGGCGCCAGTTCGTTCTGGGTGAATTTGAGCAGCACCGGGATCAGGCACAGGATGATCACGGCAAACACCAGCACCACCGGCCGGCTGTCGAGGGTGGCGTGCAGCACGCGCTGGTAGCGCCCTTTCAGTCGTTCGAACAGCTGATCGAGGCGGTGGGCCAGGCCGCTCGGGTTCTGCTCCCGGCGCAGCAGCAGGGCGCACATCATCGGTGACAGGGTCAGGGCAACGATACCGGAAATGATCACCGCCCCGGCCAGCGTCAGGGCAAACTCCTTGAACAGCGCACCGGTGAGCCCGGTGAGGAAGCCGATCGGTGCATACACGGCGGCAAGGGTGATGGTCATGGACACCACTGGCATGGCAATTTCGCGCGCGCCTTCCAGGGCTGCGTCGAACGGCGACTTGCCTTCTTCCATGTGCCGGTGAATGTTTTCCACCACCACAATGGCATCGTCCACCACCAGGCCGATGGCCAGCACCATGGCGAGCAGGGTCAGCAGGTTGAGCGAGTAGCCCATCATCTGCATGAAGAACAGTACACCGATCATCGACAGCGGTATGGTCACCACCGGAATCAGTACCGAGCGCAGGGCACCGAGGAACAGGAACACCACCACGATGACGATCAGCACCGCTTCGCCCAAGGTCTTGATCACTTCGTCGATCGAGGCCTGGATGAACCGCGTGGCGTCGTAGGCAATCGATACGTTCAGTGACGAGGGCAGCTGGCTTTCCAGCTCAGGCATGATGCGCCGCACTTCCTTGATGACATCCAGCGGGTTGGCGGCCGGGGTGGCCTTGATGCCGATATAGACCGACGGGGTGCCGTCGAACGAGCTGACCGTGTCGTAGTTTTCTGCGCCCATCTCGACCCGCGCCACATCGCCCAGCAGCACGCGGCTGTCACCGCTGGTCTTGAGCGGCAGGGCGGCGAACGCCTCGGCCGACTTCAGTTCGGTGCTGGCGTTGACGCTGGTGACCACGTATTCGCCTTTCACCTCGCCAGCGGCGGAAAGGAAGTTGTAGCGGCGCACGGCATTGGTCACGTCGGTAGCCGAAAGGCCGAAACCGGCCAGCTTCACCGGGTCCAGCCACAGGCGCATGGCGAACACCTGGTTGCCGAGGATCTCCGCCTCGGCCATGCCCGGCAGAGTGGCCAGCTTGGGCTGGATAACCCGTGACAGGTAGTCGGTGATCTGCGGGTTGCTCATTTCCTTGCTGTAGAAGCTGACGTACATCAGCGCCGAGGCGTCGGCAGCTTCCTTGCTCAGTACCGGGTCTTCGGAGTCCTGGGGTAGCTTGTTTCGCACCTCATTGGCCTTGGCCAGCAGCTCGGTGAACAGCCGGTCGCTGTCGGCGCCAATGCGCGCGTAAATGGAAATGATCGAGAAATTCTGCCGGCTCACCGAGGTCATGTAGTCGATGCCTTCGGCGCTGGCCAGGCTTTGCTGCAATGGCTGGGTGATATAACCCTGAATGGTTTCGGCGTTGGCCCCGGGGTAGGCGGTGGTGACCGTGATCAGGGCGTTTTCCATTTGCGGGTACTGGCGGATCTGCAGCTTGTTCCAGGCCTGGAAGCCGAGCAGCAGAATCAGCAGGCTGACCACGCTGGCCAGCACCGGGCGGCGGATGAACGGGTCGGTGAACGCCATGTCAGCCTCCTGAGTCCTTGGCCGCTGCGCCCGGTTCGGGCTTGAGGGCGTTGTCCTGGCCAATGCGTATTGCGGCACCGGGTGTGAGTTTCAGCTGCCCGGCGGTGACCACCTGTTCCCCGGCCTGCAGGCCTTCGCTGACTACAACCACGCCGTCTCGGCGCTCGCCAGTCTTTACCGTGCGCTGTTCGGCGACCAGCTGGGGTTGGCCCTTGTCGTCGTATTCCGGCTTGCCGTCCTTGTCCTTTTTCGGTGAGGCGACATACACCGAGTTGCCATACAGGGTGTAGGTAATGGCGCTTTCCGGCACCACCACTTGCGGCTGCGGGTTGGGCAGCAGGATCAACAGGCTGGCGAACATGCCTGGCAGCAGTTTGCCGTCGGGGTTGGCCATGGTGGCTCGCACCAGCAGGTTGCGCGTGGTTTCCTCGACCTTGGGGTTGATGGCGCTGAGGCTGCCGGGGAAGCGCTGACCCGGGTAGGCGGCCACTTGCACCAGCACCTGCTGGCCCAGGCTCAGGTGTGGCAGCGCCTGTTCCGGCACGTTGAAGTCTACGTACAGGCTGGAGGTGTCTTGCAGGGTGGCGATCACAGTGCCGGCGGCCAGGTACTGGCCGATGTCTACCTGGCGGATGCCGATGGTGCCGCTGAAAGGCGCATTGATGCGTTTCTTGATCTTCTGCGCCTTAAGCTGCTCGACCACTGCCTGGTTGCGCCGGTACTGGGAGGAAAGGCGGTCGAACTCGCCGCGGGAGATGGCCGAATCGCCCACCAGCTGGCTGCCACGGCCGAAGTCGACCTTGGCCAGGCCCAGGTCGGCCAGGGCGGTACCGAGCAGGGCTGTTTCCTGATCGTCATTGAGCTGCAAGAGCAGTTGCCCGGCCTTGACCTGCTGGCCTGAGTCGAAGTGCAGGGATTTGACGATGCCTTCCACCTCCAGGCTCAGATCCACGCCCTGCAGCGCTTTGAGGCTGCCGACAGCGGGCAGGCGCTCTTGCCACGGGCGCTGTTCAGCCATGGCAGCCGCCACGGTGATAGGGGGCTTGGGGGCAGTGAACATCTGGATCTGCTGGTAGATCGAGAAGGCTTTGTAACCCCCCAGGGCCAGCACGATCAGCAGAACCACGGCCAACATGATGAGCATGCGGCGGCGCAGCATAGGTCCGGTTCCTTGGATGCAGTTGTTATTCGCTTCTACACGACAACGGGCGATCCTGCCCACGTGTGGATGGGGGAAGTATTGACTGTTTTTCCGGAGATGGGGGGGTAAATGCCTGTGGCGGCCTTTTCGCGGCTAAAGCCGCTCCTACAGGGACTGTGTAGAACCCTGTGGGATCGGCTTTAACCGCGAGAAGGCCAGTGAATGCAACGGAAAAATCAGACGAGATGCAGGTGGTTGTCCCAGAAGCCGGACGGCAGGTTCATCGGTTGCCCGACCAGTTCGGCCTTGCGGCAATCGTAGAACCGGCAGCGGCCCTGCCCGGAGGTGACGACAAAGCCGTCCTTCACCGCGCCAACGCCTGCGCAGTCGGGCATCGGGGCATCCAGCCGCACCGCGCCGCTGTCCAGGTCCCAGACGAACAGGCGGTTGGCCCGCGGTGCCGTCAGCGCCACCAGCCGCAGCTCGCTGTGGATGGCAACGCTTGCGGTGTATTGGGCCATGGCTTGCAGTTGCCGCTCTGGCACCGGGAAGGCCTTGAATGGCTCGCCCGGGCGCTTGATCGCCAGCAGCTCGGCAGTTTCATCGGCATCGCCCATGAACTGCTGGCAGGCGGCGATGGTGCCATCGCTGGCCACTGCCAGGTGTCGCACGCTGTTCATCTGCTGGGTCAGGGTTTCCTTGCTCAGCAGGGTGCCGTTGCGCTGCATCAGCACCAGGCTCGGTTGCATGGCGTCGAGGTTCATCTCGACACGGCTTTCGGCTTCGGTACGGATACCGCCGTTGGCCACGACCAGCGTTTCACCGTCAGGCAGCCAGGCAACCTCGTGCGGGCCGATACCGTGGGTCGGGATTTCACCGGTGTGCACCAGGCGTTCGCCTTCGAAACGGTACACGCCAAGTACGCCGCGCCCGGGGTCGGTGGTGTCGTTCTCGGTGGCATACAGCCATTCGCCACCTTTGTGTACGACGGCGTGGCCATAGAAGTGCCGGTTCGGCTGCGAGGCAACCGTTTGCAGCAGGCGCCCGTCACGCAGGTCGATCAGGTAGCTTTCGGTGCCTGGGCGGCGGGCGACGAACAGGGCGATGGGCAGCTCGGGGTGGTGGATGATGGCATGACAACGCTGAGCGACCTGGGTGCTGAACACCTGTGTGCCGTCCAGGCGAAAACCTACGGCATAGTGCTGGCCGTTGCCGTTGTCACGCGCCGAGAGCAGCAAGGGTTCGCTGCCTTTGTTGCGGAACAGGCTCCAGCCGCCCAAGGTGAGGGCACTGAGCAATACGCTACCGAGTTTGAGTGCCTGGCGTCGCAGCATGATCAGTCACCGTCGTTGGCATTGAAGCCCAGCTGGATGTTCAGCGCCTTGGCCAGATCGCCTTCGTGCAGGCGGTGGACGACGTTCAAGCTGTCGTAGATCTGGTTGAGGGTTTGCTGGCCGGCGTCGTCGGCCAGCAGCTCACCGAGCGTTTTCTGGTTGTCGGCAAGCAACTTGAGCGAGGTAGCGTAGGCGGCGTCGATCTTGTCCGCCAGCGCTTTCTGATCGCTGGGCAACAGGCCGCGCAGGCCCTGGTTGTCTACCCCGACCCAGACGGCTTCGGCGGCCTTGAGGCTGGCCTGCAGGCTGTTCATCGAGTTGTGGCTGCGCCAGGCCTCGGCCTGCAGCGGCTGCGGGATGCCCTTGCTCTGACGGCCCATCGGTGCGCCGAGCTTCTTCTTCAGGGTATCCAGGGCGGTCACCTGGGCGCGCAGCAGATCGGCGATAGCCTCGTGGGAATCGGCGTAGCGCTGGTTGGGGAACTTGGTCATCTGCGAGAGCATGCCGTCGGTGCTGTTCCAACCTTTGAGAATCTCCTCTGCCAGGGCTTTCTGGTGTGCGCCGATGGCCACCAGCAGCGGGCAGTAGCGGGCTTTCTGTTCGGCAGTGGCGATGTCCGGCTTGCTGTCGAACAGGATGTACTCATAGGCCGACAAGCCACGTACCACTACGCTGGACTTGCCCAAAGCCTCAGCATCAACCGGCTTGTCGCCGTTGACCAGTTGCTCGACCTGACGGCCGACCAGGTTTTTCTTGTCAGGCCAGAATTGGACCTGCCAGGCGCGGTTGCCTTCAGCCAACGGGCCGACCAGTAGCGGTTGCAGCTCGGCCCAGGCTTTTTGTGCGTTGAGGAAGTCGGCGCGGGCTTTGTCCAGGCTTTCCTTGCCTTCGCAATAGGCCAGGGCACTGGCAGCCAGCGTACGGTCGGCTTCGACCCAGCGGCTGTAGGTAGGCAGGATCACCTGGTTGGCGATGGCGGCGGAGGTCACTGCTTGCGGGTCTTGTGGCGAGCAGGCACCGAGGGCGAGTGCGGCGAGGCTGGTGAACAACAGTTTGGGTCGGAACATGCCCGGCTCCTTTGCGCGTTTAAAGTGAGTTCAGGAACGCGAGCAACGCAGCGCGCTGCTCGGCATCGAAAGTGAGTACGAAATTGCGTGCCGCCTCGGCTTCGCCACCGTGCCACAGCACGGCCTCAAGCAGGTTGCGGGCGCGGCCGTCATGCAGGAACTGGCTATGGCCGCTGACCGTTTCGCTCAGGCCGATGCCCCACAGTGGCGGCGTACGCCAGTCCTGGCCGTTGGCGGCGAATTCGGTGCGCTCGTCGGCCAGCCCCGGGCCCATGTCATGCAGCAGGAGGTCGCTGTAGGGGCGTATGACCTGGTTGGCCAACGCGGGTTCGGTGGCGTCGGCGGCGGTGGTGAACTGCGGTGTGTGGCAACCTTGGCAACCCGCCTGGTAGAACAGGTTCTTGCCCGCCAGTACCTGTGGCGAGCCGACGTCGCGGCGGGCCGGCACAGCCAGGTTGCGGGTGTAGAACGTGACCAGGCGCAGGATGTTGTCGCTGACTTCTTTCTCGCCATCGGCACCATCGCCGTTGGGCGCAGCCAGGCAGCCGGTTTGTGCCTGGGTGCAATCGTCGTTGGGCAGCAGGGTGCTGGTCAGGCCCATGTCGCCGGCAAAGGCGTGCACGTTCTGCTGGTTGACGTTGGGCTGCCCGGCTTTCCAGCCGAAGCGGCCGATCACTGTTTTGCCCTGGGCGTCGTCCCACACACGGTTGGCCCGCCCGCGGATGCCATCGCGGTTACGGTCGTCCGGGTCTTCGTTGGCCAGCAGGTCGGCTTCGGGGATCGCTTCAAGCAGGCCCAGGCCGATCATCGGTGGTGCCACCCGCGCAGAAAAGCGCGTGTCGGGGTGCATCACTCCATAGCCGAGCTGGGTGATTTGCAGGGCCGGCTTGCGCAGCTCGACCTGGTGGCCGTCCTTGAATGACACGGTTTCGCGGGTGTAGCTCACCCGCACCTTGCCTTCGGGCGCCACGCCGGGGATGGCCATGTCCTGCAACTGGGTACCGTAGACGGGCTCTGGCACCACGCCGAGGCGCTCGATCACTTTGGCCAGGTAGGGTTGGTCGGGGATCGACAGGCGTACCAGCATACCCACCGCGTTGCTGTCGCCCGGCTCTGGTGGGTGGCCACGGCCGTCGCGCACGTGGCAGTTCTGACAGGCGTTGGTATTGAACAACGGGCCCAGACCATCACGCGCGGTGGTGGTTGACGGCGCGATCACCCAAGGGTTGCGAAAGAAGCTGTTACCCACGGCGAAGTCCACGCGCAGCTCTGGCGAGAGGTTGGCCGAGGGCAGGGAATAGGCATTGCGGTCGCTGCGCTGCACGGTCGCCTGGCCACCCGACAACGCTTCGCCGGGCTCGGCGTGGGTGAAACGCGGGGCGTCGTCACAGGCAGCCAAGGCCAGGGCCAGCAGCAGGGGGGGGAGTCGGGACAGCGACAAGGACATCGAGAATCCTGGGCGTGAGCGAAAAACCGGCGTGCAGCTTAGCAGGCCCAGGATCATTGAATAAGAGCAATTTGCGTTTGCTTGATGAAATCGCTGCGAGCGCGGTTGGTCAGGCCATATAGAGCATGAAGTGTCGGTTGACCAGGTTGACGATCAGGTTCTTGTTGCCACCACCGCGATTATCGCCGGTGACTTCGATGACTTCTTCGCTGGTGTATTCCATGGAGGAGGCGGTAATGCACTTGACCGCGTCCATGTGCGCAGGTTGCCAGTAATCCTGGAATATTCAGATGCTGGTGTCGGCAGACGGGCCGAGTATCAGGCGCAAGGCCTTGTGGTTCTCAGTCGATCTGCCGATCCACGGGATGGCCAGCGAGCCATTCCAGACGTGCTGTGCGCCGACTGCCAGGCTGTTGCTGCGGTTTTCACCGTCGATCAGGGTCAAGGTATAAGGGGTGTTATTGGCGATGGAGCGTAAGTAGGTGACGTTGGCCATGTAGTGTTTTCCTTTCAATGTTCAGTTTTCGGGCGTGGTAATGGGCTGGTCGGGGCGCGATAGACATAGGCCGCGAGCAAGGTGATTTCGTTGAACGGGGGGTCGAGCTCGGCGGGATGAAAGCGACCGAGCAGCTGCATCCCATGGTCAATGGCGACTGCCTCGAACATCCGGCGGTCGGTTTCGTTGGGGTCGTAGAGGTAGATCTTGCCGGGGCGGGCAACTACCCGGCACATTTCCTCGGCCACACGGTGGGTGATCGGAGCGCCCATCAGCGTCACGTGAGGGACTGCATGGTCGTCGAGGGGAAAGTCCGGAGCATCGTATTCGTATACGACGATGAGGTTGGGAATGTGCCCGCCAGCGAACGGCCCGTTGGAGATGAGCTGGCCAGCCTTGTTCAGGTTGTACGCATCGTTGAATCCGGTGATGAGGTCTTCCCCATTCATGCGCTGGACGATTCGGCCTTCGCCCCAGACATCAAGAATCTGCAGCACTGTGCCTCCTGTTAGGTTTGATCGAAGGCCTACAGGATGAGCATCTGCGCGCACGCCAGGCAGCGGGAAGCGTTTTACCCGGCAGCAAACGAAAACGCCCGGCACAAGGCCGGGCGTTTGCGGTGAAGCGCTACAGCAGGATCAGAACTCGTGATCCGCAGTGTCCGGGTTCAGGTTGGCAATGCCCAGCTTGCCCGCGGCCTGCTCGATCGAGCCGGTCTGCTTGACCAGGGCGGCGATGGCGTCCCGTACAACCTGGTTGCCGGCAGCGTTGTCGGCGGCGATCAGCTGGTCGTAGTGCTCGCCTTTGAGGGCGTGGTCTACGATCACCTGAAGCTTGGCCTCGGTGGCTTCCAGATCGGCCTTGAGGGCTGCATCGGCGGCCGGGTCAACCTTGGCGACCAGCGACGACAGGCTAGGGCCGGTCAGCTTGGTGCCGTCCGGGCGGGTGTACTCGCCCAGGTAGACGTTGCGGATGCCCTTGGCGTCGTAGAAGTGCGAGTAGTGAGTGTTGTCGCTGAAGCAGTCTTGCTCGTCTTCCGGCGAGTTGGCTTCCAGCGAAACTTTCATGCGCTCGCCAGCCAGTTCGCCCAGCGACAGGCTGCCCATGCCGAACAGCATCTTGCGCAGGCCGTCGTTGACGGGCTCGGCTTCCAGCTTGGCGCGGTAGTTGTCGGCGACGTTCGGTGCCCAGTTGCCGACCATCTCTTCGAGGTCGGTGACCAGCAGGTCGGTAACCGCTTTCAGGTAGGCGCGGCGGCGGTCGTTGTGGCCGCCGGTAGCGCCTTGGCCTTCCAGGTAGTCGGATGCCGGGCGGTTGCCAGCGCCAGGGCCGGTGCCGTTCAGGTCCTGGCCCCAGAGCAGGAATTCGATGGCGTGATAGCCCGTGGCAACGTTGGCCTCGGAGCCAGCCAGCTCGTTCAGGCTAGCCAGTTTTTCGGGGGTGATGTCCTTGACGTCGACCTTCTCTTCACCCACCTGGATCTCGGTGTTGGCGATGATGTTGGCGCTGGCCCCCGGGTTGCCCAAGGCGTGCTCGTAGCTCTTGTCGACGTAGTCGATCAGGCCTTCGTCCAGGGGCCAGGCGTTCACCTGGCCTTCCCAGTCGTCGATGATGGTGTTGCCAAAGCGGAAGGTTTCGCTCTGCAGGTACGGTACGCGCGCGGCGAACCAGGCTTCCTTGGCGGCTTTCAGGGTTTCGTCGTTGGGCTTGGCCAGGAACGCGTCGACCGCGGTCTGCAGCGTCTTGGCAGTGCTCAGCGAGTCGCTGTACACGGCGTAGACCATGTCGGTGTAATGCTTGACCACGGCTTTGCCGGCTGCTTCGTCGACAGCCCCTGGCGCAGCGGTGGTGGCAGCAGCAGGTGCCTGGGCTTGCGGCGCGGCGGCTTTTTCGTCCTTGCCTTCACCGCAACCGGCGAGGGCGATGGCAATGGCCAGCAGACTGGCGGAGGCCAGAGGCATTCGAATCATTATTGGTTTTCCTGCATCGTGTGGTTGGACCAAAGGGGTGGACCGTGCGCCGTGGCACGCAAAACTACAACATCATGCGAAAGATTTGCATTTGCTGTAAAGGGGCGGGCGCGCAATTCATGTAAATCAGGGGCTCGGCCTGTAACCGGGCAGGTGCCTCAGGACACCGAAACCTGGTTGCGTTGCGCTTGTTTGAGGAAGTGGGTCAGTTCACGGGCCGAAAGGGGCTTGCTGTAGTGGTAGCCCTGGCCCTCGTGGCAACCCTGGGCCACGATGTAGGTTTCCTGCTCGGCCGTTTCCACGCCCTCGGCGATCACCTGCATCCCCAGGCTCTTGCCCAGCTGGATGATGGCGCGAACGATGGTGGCGTCGTCATCGTCGTCGAGCAGGTCCTGAACGAAACTCTTGTCGATCTTGATCTTGTCCAGGGGCAGCGACTTCAGATAGCTGAGGGACGAGTAGCCGGTGCCGAAGTCGTCGATGGCAATCAGCGCCCCGGAGCGGCGCAGGCTCAACAGGTGCTGGGCGGCGGTGCTGATGTCTTCCATCAGGCCGGTTTCGGTGACTTCCAGTTCCAGGCTGCGCGGTGGTAGGCGATAGGCTTGCAGCAGGTTGTTGACCACCCGTGGCAGCTCGCTGTGGTGCAGTTGCACGGTAGACAGGTTGACCGCCATGCGCAGGTCGCTGAAGCCCTGGTCGTGCCATTCGCGCAGTTGCCGGCAGGCCTGGTCAAGCACCCATTCGCCGATGCTGATGATGCTGCCGTTCTGCTCGGCCAAGGGGATGAACTGGTCGGGTGGCACCATGCCCAGGTCCGGGTGCTGCCAGCGCAGCAGGGCCTCTACGCCGACCACTCGGTGGTCGCGGTAGCTGATCTGTGGCTGGTACACCAGGTACAGCTGGTTGCGGGGCAGGGCTTCACGCAGGTCCTTTTCCAGTTCGCGACGGCGACGCATCTCGCTGTCGACGCTGGCGATATAGAACTGGTAGCGGTTGCGCGAGCGGGCCTTGGCCAGGGTCATGGTCTGTTCGGCTTTCTGCAGCAGTTTTTCGGTGCTGTCACCGTCTTCGGGGAACAGGGTGATGCCGATGGTCGCGCGCAGGCGGATTTGCTCGTGGTCGAGGTCGAACGGTACTTCCAGGTCGTCAAGGATGCTTTGCGCCAGTTCGGCAGCCTCGTAGGGCTGCTCGATATTGGCCTGTACCAGGGCGAACTGGTCGCCGCCCAGCCGCGCCAGAGCGCCCAGGCGGCCGCTGTGGGCGCGTAGTCGATCGGCCAGGGCCAACAGCAACTGGTCACCGACCTGGTAGCTGAATTGTTCGTTGATACCCTTGAAGTCGTCCAGGCCAACGCACAGCACTGCCACTCGGTGCTGCAGGCGGCCGCCGTCGACGAGGATCTTGTCCAGTTGCTGCTGCAGTTGCTGGCGGTTGGGCAGGCCGGTGAGGAAGTCGTACTGGGCCATGCGCTGCAGGCTGTTTTCCGCCTCGTGGCGCAAATGGGTGTTGCGCTCGATCGAGGCCAGCAACTGGTTGGCGGTGTTCACCCACAGGCCCAGCTCGTTTTTCTCGTGGCCCTTGAGCAGCGGTATCTGGTGCTGGCTGGGGCGGTCAGGGTTGATCTGGGTGAGGTGCTCGATGATCTTCGACAGCGGTTTGGTCAGCAGCCAGTGGTAGACCAGGTAAAGCACCAGGCCCATGGCCATGGCCCGCAGCACGCCGGATATGAAGATGATCACCGCGTTGATCAGGAAATCTTTGCCGTAGGAGGAGGTATCGAGGGTAATGCTGAGGTCGCCGTAGTATTCGCTGTAAGGTCCACGGCCGACCAGTTGCGTGGTGTAGGTGCGCTCCTGGCCGAGGATGAGGTCGGTGAGCCAGCGCATGGACATGTCCTGCAGCGGGCGGGACTTTTCTGCCAGCATGGTTTCGTTGGGATGGCCAATGGAGGCCATGCGTACTGATTCGTCCTGGAACAGGCCTTCCATGACCTGCATGCCCATTTCACGGTCGAGGCTGTAAACCGCCTGGGTCGAAGGATCGCGGAACATGTCGAGGATGCGCTGGGCGTCGCTGTCCACGGCCTGGCGGGTCTTGTAGGTGTCATAGATGATTTGCGCACAGCTGAGCACGACGCCGACCGCCAGCGCCGACAGCAGCACGACCCTGAGCAACTTGACCGACAAGCTGTTCCGCAATTCCAGCTTCAATGGGGTTTCCTTAATCCATGCGCATGGCATCATTTTGCCATCAACGATGACGATACACTACCGGCCGACCATTAGCAGTGTATCGGTTGCCTGACCCCGCAACTTGAATGCGCTGTATCAATCTTCCAGAGGTTTGATGTTAGCGTGGTATGCGGTCTGAGCAAGCGTTTTGCGGGTGGGGCGCAGGTGAAATATGTGCTGGCTGCTTCGCGGATAGCCCGCCCCCACAGGCATGGCACACTCCTCGAACAGAGGGCCTGTGGAGCGGAAGTAACCGATGGCTGTCCCTGAAAGGCAGCGCTATTTCTCCGGCAGCGCCCAGGCAATGATGCTGTCACCCAGCTTGGTCGGAATCCGGTCATGCCCGCCGACCACGGCAACCACGTACTGGCGGCCTTCGCTCACGTAGGTCAGGGGCGACGCCTGGTTGCCGGCCGGTAGGCGTTCTTCCCACAGCAATTCACCACTTTCGCTGTTGTAGGCGCGCATGGAACGGTCGATGGCAGCGCCGATGAAGGTTACGCCGCCGGCTGTAGCAACGCCGGTGGCATCGCTCGGTGTACCGATTTCGAAGCGCAGTTTCGAGGCGATGCCCAAGGGACCGCTGTCATAGCCGGTGCCGAATGGGCGGCTCCAGCGCACTTCACGGGTGCGCAGGTCGATAGCGGAGATGAACCCCCAGGGTGGCGCGATGCACGGTTGTTCCAGCGCCGACATCCATGGGTCCTTGATGGCCCCGTACGGCAGGCCGGCCTGGACGCGGAACCCCTGGTTATTGCCGGGCGATTCCTGGAACGATTTGGCATTGATCGCATCGAGCTGCTCGCGTGGAACCAGCCCCTGCATGTACGGCAGCCGCTGGTTGTTGATGATCAGCAGGCCTCGCTGCAGGTCCACCATCACCCCGCCCCAGTTCAGGCCGCCGTGGTGCCCGGGGAAGATCAGGCTTTGCTGGCCGACTACCGGTGGTGTAAAGATCCCTTCGTAACGCGCCTGGCGAAACTCGATGCGACATTGCAGCTGATCGAACGGCGTCAGGCCCCAGGCATCGGCTTCGTTCAGCACTTCCGGGTTTTTCGATGGGCGGCCCATGGTGCTCGGCATGCCCGGTGACAACGGTTGTGTCGCCGCGGTGTAGTCCCCAGGGGCCGTGCCCTGTGGGACGGCAGCCTCCGAGATATCGACCAGCGGTTCGCCAGTGGCGCGGTCCAGGACGAACAACTGGCCTGACTTGGTGGCTTGGATGACTGCCGGGCGTGTGCCGTTGGCGGTGGGGAAATCGATCAGCGCCGGTTGTGGGCTCAGGTCGTAGTCCCAGAGGTCGTGATGGACGGTCTGGAAGTGCCATTTGACCTTGCCGGTGAGGGCATCCAGGGCCACCAGCGAAGAGCTGAACTTGTCTTCCTGTTCGGTGCGGGTACCGCCATAGAAGTCACCTGCAGCATTACCCGTGGTGATGTAGACCAGCCCCAGCTCGTCGTCGGCGGAAATCGGCGCCCATGAGTTGGGCGTGCTGAGTGTATAGGTTTCATCTGCGTCGGCAGGGGCAGTGCTATCGGGACGGCCAAGATCCCAGGCCCACTTTTGTTTGCCGCTGACTGCATCGTAGGCGCGAACCACGCCTGACGGTGCCGGGCGCACATCCGAGTCCAGCACCCGGCCACCGGTGATGACCACCCCGCGGATGACCAGCGGTGCGGAAGTGATGCCGGTGGAGCCTTTACGGAACGTACCCAGGCCGTCCTTGAGGTCGGCAAAGCCTGCCGTGCCGAAGTCTGGGCAGGCCTGCCCGGTAAGCGCATCAACTGCACCCAGGCGGATGTCGTTGGTGCCCCAGATGATGCGTTTGGCGCAAAGCCCGCTGGCATTGGGTACTTCGTAGTACGAGACACCACGGCAATAGGCACCGCCGTTGGCGAAGTAGTCCGGGTCGACCTTCGAATCGTAGCGCCAGTTCTCTTTGCCGGTGGTCGCGTTCAACGAAATGATGATTTGCTTCGGCGTGCAGGTATACAGCGAGTCGCCAACCTTGATGGGGGTGGCCTCGTTCAGATACTTGGTTTTTTCGCCAGGCTGTTTGACATCGCCATGGTGGTATTCCCACGCCTTGACCAGGCCGGAAACGTTAGCTGGAGTAATCTGCGCTGCAGCGGAATAGTGGTTGCCGAGGTTCGAGCCGGCATAGGCGGTCCAATTGGTCTTGTCGTGAGACGCGGCGACGTTGGCGTCTGGTGATGCCACCGTGCTGCGGCTGAACGGTTGCTGTGAATGCGCGGTGATAGCCGGCGAGTCGGCCAGATGAACGGTGTTCGGGAAGAACAGCGGTGCGAGGATGGTGGCTGCCATCAGCAGCGGCAGCACGCCCATGATGCTGAAGTACAGTGCCCTGTTGATTTTGGCGAAGTCGCGGCGGACCAGTGGCCAGAAAGCCAGAAAGATCACACTGAGCAGTACCAGCCAGGCCAGGCGTGGAATATAGGCCCAGCCGTTGTAGCCCGACTCCCAGATCGCCCAACCGTAGGTGGCCAGGGATGCTGCGCCATAGAGGTAGATTCCGGCCGCCTTCTTCAGGCCCATGAGTGCTGCGGCCAGCAGCAATACCGTGCCCATCATCGCGTAGTAAGGCGTGCCACCGGCATTGACCAGCGCGCCTCCCTGATAGGCCAGTGTCAGGCCAAGCAGGGCCAGCAGAATCGTGTACACCCCGAACAGAAGGCTCGAGACCCCCGTCCCTTTAGCCAACGTTCCTTGTTCCATTGCATCCCTTCCTGTGTGATTCGGGGCCACAGTGCGTCCGAGCGGTGCGCATATTGCTTATTGTTGCGATGAAATACAATAAGTGGCGCAAATTTTACAGCGAGCGCTGATTTTTCAGGCTGCTTTGTATCTTGTGTCAAAAGGAGGCAATGGCTAAGCTGCCATACCTGATTCACGCGCGGGTTTGAAGGAAGGAGGAGAGGGGTTATGCCTGCTGGCTTTCCTGCAAGGCATCCTGGCCGGTTTTGAGGCGGCCGACTTCGTCCAGATGTTTCCACAGAAACCGTGCGGCTTCTTCGCGCCGACCGGACTCGATCAGGTCGAGCAGGTGCAGGTGCTCCAGGCATTGCGTCATCAGGCGACTGCGGTCGACGTTGGCTTTGTAGCTCATGAAGCGTCTGAGCTGGTTTTGCCGGCGTATGGCATCGATGAAGAAGAGGTTGCCCGAGCATTGCACGATCATTTCGTGAAACTGGGCGCCGATTTCAAACAGTTGGGCACGTGACAGCGTGTGAATCTCGCCGTCGAGCATGGCCTGCTGTTGCGCCCTGGCTTTGGCAAAGGCGGCCTGGTTCACGTTGTAGCCCGGCTCACGCAGTGCGGCCGGCTCGATGGCCATGCGGAAGCGGTAGCTCTGGATGTGGGTCTGGGCGTTGTGCACGAATTCGTTGAGGCTCCAGCCTTGCCCAGGCTTGCGCTCGACCATGGCTTCGCTTGCCAGCCGGTTGAGGACCTTGAGCAGTTGCCCGCGAGGCACAGAGTAGCGTCGCAGGAGCTGGGCTTCGAAGAATTCGGCAGGGATTTCCCCGTTGAGGATGTCGTCCACCACACGCAGGTAGAAGTCTTCGAAGGGGTCGCAGGCGGGCGGTACGGTGGCTTCCTGGATCTGCCCGGCGTCCTGTTTCAGAAAATAGCCGCGATTGGGCTCCTGGACCGCGATGTTCCACTCGGCGAGCAGGGCGAATACCCTGCGGATGGGGGAGCGGGAGACATCGAAGGCTTGGGCGAAGGTTTGCTCGCGCAATGGCTCGCCGGCCTTCATCGACCGGGCGCGGATCATCTCGATGACGCGAGGGGCCAATTGCAGGGCGAGGTCTTTCTTGATCACAGGCTGTATTCCGAATGTTTGACTTCAGTCGATCCGGCAGATTTGGGTCGGACTGGGGCAGGAAAATACCACACACGAAGAACCTGAGTATCTGCACGCAGCGAGCTGGCGCAGTTGCCGCCAGCGCAGTGCCTGAGCCGCGGCTCAGGATTTGGAACGACGAATGTTTTCTTCCCGGGATGGATCTTTACACATGCTCAAATTCAATGCTCACCTCGGCTTCCAGTTCAACGAAATGCCTTTTCTGCAGCGTATCGAAGCCGCCGCTGCCGCCGGATTTCGCGCGGTGGAATTCCCCTCGCCCTATGAGTTGGATGCGAGTTTGTTGGCTGATGAACTGGCGAAGTACGCGTTGCCATTGGTCCAGTTTGCCGCACCGGCTGGCGTTTCCAAGGGCATTGCTGCAGTGGCGGGCAGGGAACCCGAGTTTCGTGACGGGTTGCGCCAGGCAGCCAGCTATGCCCGCACACTGGCATGTACGGATGTGCACCTGATGTCCGGGATAACCCACGAGGATGGCGCCGGCAAGGTGTACGCGAGCAACCTGGACTATGCCGTGAAGTACTTCGAGGACCAAGGGCTGCGGCCATTGATCGAAGTGATCTGCACGCAGGAAATGCCAGGGTATTACATGTCCGACTTCAGCAAGGCACAGCAGGTGCTGGAGACGTATGCGAGTCTCGGGCTGATCCTTGATCTTTACCATGCGCAGTTGTTGACCGGAAATGCGGCCGATGTGCTGGCACAGTTCTTTGAGCGGACGGTGCATGTGCAGGTGGCCGACTGTCCTGGGCGGCATCAACCGGGGACGGGGCAGATGGACATTGCAGGGTTGTTTGCGACGCTGGAGCAGCGCGGGTATGCGGGCTGGGTCGGGTGTGAGTACCGGCCTACGGGCGCTACTGCAGATAGCCTTGGCTGGCTTGGTCAGTACGCCTCATGAACGCCCTGTGCGCTGGCCCGTTCCAGAACCCTTGAAAAAAAACCGATGCCAGAAGACTGGCATCGGTTTTTCGAGGAAGCCCGGCGTGGATGGCAATGCTGGACTGCCAGCATTACGGCACGAGGCCGGGTTTCTTGCTCAAGGCTGAGGGACTCAGGCCTTGAAGGTCTTGCCTTCGAACTGCTCGGCAACGAAGGCCCAGTTGACCAGGTTCCAGAACGCCTCGACGTACTTCGGACGCAGGTTGCGGTAGTCGATGTAGTAGGCGTGTTCCCAGACGTCGCAGGTCAGCAGCGGGGTGTCGCCGCTGGTCAGTGGGCAGCCGGCGCCGATGGTGCTGGCCAGGGCCAGGGAACCGTCAGCTTTCTTCACCAGCCAGCCCCAGCCGGAACCGAAGGTGCCCACCGAAGTCTTGGTGAACTCTTCCTTGAACTTGTCGAAGGAACCGAAAGCGGCGTTGATGGCGTCAGCCAGTGCACCGGTAGGCTGGCCGCCGCCGTTTGGCGACAGGCAGTTCCAGTAGAAGGTGTGGTTCCAGACTTGAGCGGCGTTGTTGAAGATGCCGCCCGAAGAGCTCTTGACGATCTCTTCCAGGGTCTTGCCTTCGAATTCGGTGCCTGGGACCAGGTTGTTCAGGTTCACGACGTAGGTGTTGTGGTGCTTGTCGTGGTGATACTCCAGGGTTTCCTTGGAGATGTGCGGCTGCAGGGCGTCATGGGCGTACGGCAGCGGCGGCAATTCAAAAGCCATGGTGGATCTCCTGATTCAGGTCTGTTTGCGGTTTGCGCAAGGCCGATCACGGGCGGCCCGATAAGCGTCGGCGAGTCTGTACTCTTTGCGACGCAAGGGCTGGATCATAGCACCGGGCCCGGCGCATAACCACGCAACAAACATAGGGAATAGAGGTTCCGCAGGGGCTGGGCTGTGCCGACCGGCGGCTCGGCGTTGCGCGGGTGTTGCCTGCAAGACCGCGTGCTGCACGATCTTGCCGTTGATGAATATGCCGCGCCCCGAGGTCAGTTGAAGATCAATTGCGCCGCCACCGCGAACATCATCACCGCCACCATCAGGTCGAGCATGCGCCAGGTCGCCGGCCGCGCCAGCCACGGTGCCAGCCACGCCGCGCCAATGGCCAGGGTCGAGAACCACAGCAGCGAAGCGCTGGCCGCTCCGGCCACGTAGGCGCCAGGGGCGGACTGCTGGGCGCCCAGCGAGCCGATCAGCAACACGGTGTCGAGGTACACGTGCGGGTTCAGCAGGGTCACTGCCAGGGCGCTGAGCAGTACGGCGCGACGTGAGCGAACGCCCTGGCCTTGCTGGTGCTGCAGGCTCTGCTTGGAGCAGGCACTGCGCAGCGCCTTGGCGCCGTACCAGATCAGGAACACTGCGCCGCCCCAGCGGGCAATCGCCAGCAAGGTCGGGTTGTGTGCCAGCACGGTAGCCAGGCCGAATACCCCGGCGGCCACGAGGATGGCGTCACAGATGATGCACAGCGCTGCCACCGGCAGGTGATGCTCACGGCGCAGGCTCTGGGCGAGGACGAAGGCGTTCTGGGCGCCAATGGCCATGATCAGACCGAAGGCCACCAGCATGCCATTGAGATAGCTTTGCCACATGGCAGGGCTCTCCAAAAAGGGTCACGAAAGATGCTGGCCATTGTGATGTTCGGCGCTGTATAAGAAAAACAAATAAAGCTGATCACCCATTAGGAAAATCGATGTTCGACTACAAACTGCTGGCTGCCCTCGCGGCAGTGATCGAACAAGGCGGTTTCGAGCGTGCGGCGCAGGTGCTGGGCTTGTCGCAATCGGCGATTTCCCAGCGCATCAAGTTGCTTGAGGCGCGGGTCGGCCAGCCGGTGCTGGTACGTGCCTCGCCGCCCGGCACGACCGAAGTCGGCCGCCAGCTACTCAACCATGTGCAGCAGGTGCGCCTGCTCGAACGCGACCTGCAGCGCCAGGTACCGGCGCTGGACGAAGAGGGCATGCCGGAGCGCCTGCGCATCGCCCTCAACGCCGATAGCCTGGCCACCTGGTGGGCCGGCGCGGTGGGCAACTTCTGCGCACAACAGAACGTGCTGACCGACCTGGTGGTTGAGGACCAGGAAGTGGGCCTGAAACGCATGCGTGCCGGCGAAGTGGCGGCCTGCCTGTGTGGGAGTGAGCGGCCGGTAGCCGGCGCACGCAGTTTGCCACTGGGGGCCATGCGCTACCGGGCATTGGCCAGTCCCGTGTTCATGGCGCGGCACTTCCCCCAAGGTTTTGTCGCCAGCCGCCTGGCCCGTACGCCAGCGATCGTGTACGGGCCGGACGATTTCCTGCAGCATCGCTACCTGGCATCGCTGGGCATAGAGGGTGGTTTCCTGCACCACCTGTGCCCTTCATCCGAAGGCTTCCTGCGCATGACCGAGGCCGGGTTGGGGTGGGGCCTGGTGCCCGAATTGCAGGCCCGGGAGCAACTGGCCAGTGGGCAATTGGTGGAAATCTGCCGCGATACCCCTATCGATGTGCCGCTGTACTGGCATCATTGGCGCAATGGCGGGCAATTGCTCGCGCAACTGACCGACCACCTGCGGCACACCGCGCAGCATTGGCTGGTGCCCTTGTAGCCATGGCTGGCGTCAGTTGCATCTGAAATCTGGCAAGACGGAGTGTTACATGCGAATTCTGGTCACCGGCGCGAGTGGCTTCATTGGCGGGCGCTTTGCGCGTTTCGCCCTGGAGCAAGGCCTGGACGTGCGCGTCAGCGGCCGCCGTGCCGAAGGGGTCGAGCATCTGGTCAAGCGTGGCGCACAGTTCATCCCGGGCGACCTGGGTGACGCCGAGCTGGCCCGGCGTTTGTGCCAGGGTGTCGAAGCCGTGGTGCACTGCGCTGGCGCAGTGGGTAACTGGGGGCGCTATCAGGATTTCTACCAAGGCAACGTGGTGGTGACCGAGAACGTGGTCGAGGGCTGCCTGAAAGAGCACGTACGGCGCCTGGTGCATCTGTCTTCGCCGTCGATCTACTTCAATGGCCGTTCGCGTCTGGACGTCCGTGAAGACCAGGTACCGCGTCGCTTCCACGATCACTATGGGCAAACCAAGTACCTGGCCGAGCAGAAAGTGTTCGGCGCCCAGGAGTTTGGCCTTGAAGTGCTGGCGCTGCGCCCGCGCTTCGTCACCGGCGCGGGCGATGCCAGTATCTTCCCGCGGCTGATGCAGATGCAGCGCAAAGGGCGTGTGGCGATCATCGGCAACGGCCTGAACAAGGTCGATTTCACCAGTGTGCACAACCTCAACGAGGCGCTGCTAAGTGCATTGTTCGCTGATGACCGGGCGCTGGGCCAGGCTTACAACATAAGCAACGGCCAGCCACTGCCGCTGTGGGACGTGGTCAACTACGTGATGCGCCAGATGCAGCTTCCCCAGGTGACCCGCTACCGTTCCTATGGCCTTGCCTACAGCCTGGCCGCGCTGAACGAGGCGGCCTGCATGTTATGGCCAGGGCGCCCGCAACCGACCTTGTCGCGCCTGGGGATGCAGGTGATGAGCCGTGATTTCACCCTGGATATCAGCCGTGCCCGGCAGTACCTGGACTACCAGCCCAAGGTCAGCCTGTGGACGGCGGTGGATGAATTCTGCGGCTGGTGGAAGCATTTGCCGCCCGGCTGACAATGGTCATCAATGCGCTGCGCTGGCGGTTTATACTCGTGCCTCTTTGTGACTACCGCGGTTGAATGTATCCATGCGTAACCATGCTCACGATGACTTTGATGACGTGCCTGCCTTGCGGGCGGGCACCGTTGATGATGACGAACTGATGCCGGCGCATGTGATGCGCAGCCGCCAGAAAGCCGCCCGCGGGGCCAGCACGGCGCCGTTGTGGGCATTGCTCGGTGCCTCGTTCATCGCCTTGGCGGGGCTGGGCTGGTGGAGCTTCCAGCAGATCTCGCTGATGGAGCAGCAACTGGTGGCGACCCAGGAAAGCTTTGCCCGCATCAGTGAAGAGGCGGCTGGCCGCCTTCAGGCAATCAGTGGCAAGGTGGCGGCCAGTGAGTCTGGCGCCACTACCAGCAGCGAGGCATTGAAGCTACAGCTGCGCCAGTTGCAGCAGGGTGTTGCCGGGCAGACCGGCGACCTGGGCAAGCGTCTGGAGCAGGTGCTGGCCGATACCCGAGAACAGCAGAAGGCTGTGACCGAGCTGCAAAGCCAGTTGCAGGCGCAACTGAAGCTGGTGAATGGCGAGTTGGCGGCGCTGCGTTCGGGCCAGGTCGATGGTGGCAAGCTGGATGCCCAGTTGAAGAGCCTGAGCGAGCAGGTTGCCGCGCTGAAGGCCTCACAGGTGGATGGCGCTCAGCTGGACGGCCAGCTCAAGAGTTTGGGTAGCGAGGTGGCGGCCTTGAAGAAACAGGGCAACCCGAGCGCTGACATTCAGAGCCTGCAGCAGGACATGCTGGTTTTGAAGAGCCAGGTCGACAACCGCCCGGCTGCGGCGTCATCCGGTGGTGCTTCGGTGCAGGAGTTCGATGCCTTCCGTGCGCAGATGACGCGTAACCTGAATACGCTGCAGAGCCAGATTCAGAACCTGCAGCAACAGATCAACGCCCGTCCGTGACATCAGCTGAGCCTTGTTCGCGGGCAAGCCCGCTCCCACAGGATCAAGCGCAGCTTTCAAGCCTGTCGCTGTACCGGTGGTGGGCATGCCCGCGAATGGCCCTCAATCACAACCGCGGATAATCGATGTAACCCACCGGCCCCTTGCCATAGAAGGTTTCGGGATGTGCCTCGTTCAACGGCGCATCCGCTGCCAGCCGTGCCGGCAGGTCGGGGTTGGCGATGAACGGCACACCAAACGCCACGGCATCCGCTTTGCCACTGGCCAAGGCCGCATTGGCACTGGCCTTGTCGAACCGCTCGTTGACGATGTACGGGCCACCGAATGCCTCTTTGATCAGCGGCCCGATGCTGTCGTCGGCTTCCCGTTCTCGTGAGCAGATGAAGGCGATGCCGCGCTTGCCCAGCTCTCGGGCCACATAGGTGAAGGTCTCGGCGCGGTCGGCGTCGCCCATGTCGTGGGCGTCGGCACGCGGTGCCAGGTGCACACCTACGCGCTGTGCGCCCCACACTTCAATGGCCGCATCGGTCACCTCCAGCAACAGGCGCGCGCGGTTTTCCAGCGAGCCACCGTAACGGTCGGTGCGCTGGTTGGTGCTGCTTTGCAGGAACTGGTCGAGCAGGTAACCGTTGGCGCCATGGATCTCCACACCATCGAAACCGGCAGCCTTGGCATTTTCGGCGCCACTGCGGTAGGCCTCGACGATGTCGTTGATTTCTTCGGTTTCCAGCGCCCGTGGGGTAGGGTAGTCACTCAGTGGGCGCACCAGGCTCACATGGCCCTTGGGCTGGATCGCGCTGGGGGCCACAGGCAGTTCGCCATTCAGATAGCTGGGGTGGGAGATACGACCCACGTGCCACAGCTGCAGGAAAATGCGACCGCCCGCAGCATGCACGGCCTTTGTCACGTTGTTCCAGCCACGTACCTGTTCATCGTTCCAGATGCCGGGGGTATCTGGGTAGCCGACGCCCATGGGGCTGACCGAAGTCGCTTCGCTGAGGATCAGCCCGGCGCTGGCACGTTGTACGTAGTATTCGGCCATCAGCGCATTGGGCACGCGGCCTTCATCGGCGCGGCAGCGGGTGAGCGGGGCCATGATGATACGGTTGGGCAGTTGCAGGTCGCCCAGTTTGATCGGATCGAAAAGTGTGGTCATAGCGGTTACCTGCCTTGTCAAAGTGCTTGGCGCAGTTGTTCGAGGAACGCCTGGATGGTGGCTTCGTCGCGTTTGAAGAAGTGCCATTGGCCAATCTTCTGGCTGCTGATCAGCCCGGCGCGCTGCAACGTGGCCAGGTGGGCAGAGACGGTCGACTGCGACAGGCCGCAGCGTTGGTCGATTTGCCCCGCACACACACCGTTTTCGGTGCTGTGGTACTGGTCCGGAAACTGGGTTGCCGGGTCTTTCAGCCAGCTGAGAATTTCTCGCCTGACCGGGTGGGCCAGTGCTTTTATGATTTCGTCGAGATCGAGTGGCATGGTTTGAGGCTCGTTGTAGCGGTATATCGCGATAGGCCGAAATATAATTCGCTGAATTCCGATATACAAATACGAAGGCGTTCTGAGCTGAGCGCGAATCGATATATCGCGTTATAACGATATGCTGGGTGGCGATGCTAGACTGCGCTCATGAACTACCTCGCACACTTGCACCTGGGCGGCCCGGCGCCGCAACAACTGCTTGGCAGCCTGTATGGCGACTTTGTCAAAGGCTCCTTGGAAGGGCGCTTTCCGCCTGCGCTGGAGGCGGCCATCCGACTGCACCGGCATATCGACAGTTACACTGACCAGCATCCGGTGGTGCTGGCGGCTCTGGCACGTTTTCCGCGCGAGCGGCGGCGCTTTGCCGGCATCGTCCTGGATGTGTTTTTCGACCATTGCCTGGCACGGCACTGGGGCAACTACGCCGATCAGCCGCTGGAGCAGTTCACTGGCGCGTTTTATCGGGTATTGCTGGCAGAGCCCGAGCTGCCTGGGCGGCTGGCGCGGATTGCGCCGTTCATGGCAGCGGATGACTGGCTAGGGGCGTATGGCGATTTCGACACGCTGGAGCAGGTGTTCAACGGCATTGCCCGGCGCTTGTCACGGCCTGAGGGGATGGCCGGGGTGATGGTGGAACTGGAGCGACTGTATGAGCCGCTGCTGGCGGATTTTCGCGAGTTCTACCCGCAGTTGCAGGCGTTTGCGGCGGTAGGGCGGATGTCTGACAGGTTAGAGGTGTGTGGGTGATACTGGCCCCTTCGCGGGTAAACCCGCTCCTACGGGCAATGCGCTCGGTGTAGGAGCGGGTTCACCCGCGAAAGGGCCAGAACAGGCAGTACACGCATTCAGGCAGCCCGCGCCTGCCGACGTGGCGCCATCTCCACGTCTTCAACCCCGAACAGCGCCAGGTGAATCGCCTGTTGTGCCTGCAACGCCAGCACCGCACGTTCCTTGCCCACGCTACCTATTGGCTGCAGCAGGTGGATGCACACCTCGCCCCGCGGCAGGGCGAACAGGCGCATAAGGTGGGACACCAGGTCGTCCTCACCAATGAACGGCGCTACCGGGTCGATCCGGCCATCACGCAGGTACTGGATAGCGACTGGCTGCACTGCCACGCCACGGTCGATGGCACCTGCAAGCAGGCGGCCATGAAAGGTGCGCAACGTGCGGCCGCTGGTAGTGGTGCCTTCGGGGAAGATCAACAGCGGACGAGCCAGCCCCAGTTGCCCGGCGATCTGTTCGCGCAGGCGCTGACTGTCGCCACCACCACGGCGAATGAACAGCGTGCCGGCCTTTTCCGCCAGCCAGCCGGCCACCGGCCAGTGGCGCACTTCGGCCTTGGACAGGAAAGACAGCGGCGTGAGCATGCCAAGCAGGGGGATGTCGGTCCAGGAAACATGGTTGCTGACCCACAGCATCGGCCGCTGCGGAAGTTCGCCGACTACCTTGACGTCGAAGGGCAGGGCAGCGACCAGGCGCTTCATGAACAGGCAAGTCCAGCGCTGGCGCCGTTCGATCGGCGCCTTGAAGCCCAAGCGTTCGCCCAAGGCGATAATGCTGGCCATCAGCATGCCCTGCGCCAGCACCAGCAGCAGTCGGATGAGGCGGGCCAGTACCCGCAACTTGGGCATCAGACCGCCGCCTTGAAGTGGCGGGCGTAGCGTGGGCACAGCTCGTCGCGTTTGAGCAGGATGAACACGTCTGCCACCTGGAAGTCTTCGTCCCAGCATGGCTCGCCGCAAATCTTCGCGCCCAGGCGCATATAGGCCTTGAGCAGCGGTGGCATTTCGGCAATGACGTTGTTGGGCAGGGCCAGTTTCGGCAGTGGGTTCTTCGGCTCGGCACGCAGGTGTTCGGTGCACAGGTAACGTTCACGCAGGCGCTGCATCACTGCATGGGCCTGCACGCCGCCGTCCTGCATGGGGATACTGGCGCAGCCCATCAGATAGCTGTAGCGGCCCTCGTTGAGCACCTCGGCCAGTTCGCCCCAGAGCACGGCGATGGTACCGCCGTTGCGGTAGTCGGGGGCGACGCAGGTACGGCCCAGTTCGAGGATCGGGCCTTGCAGCTGCAACAGGCCGTGCAGGCTGAATTCTTCTTCGCTGTAGAAACGGCCCAGGCTACTGGCGGCCTGGTGATCGAGCAGGCGGGTGGTGGCAACCAGTTCGCCGGTGCTCAGGTCGCGTACACCAATGTGGCGGCAGTGCACGTCGTAGTCGTCCATGTCCAGGCCCTGCTCGGCACCTTTGAGCTTGGCCTTGAATTCTGCGCTGAATACGGTGTAGCGCAGAGCCTGGGCTTCTTGCAACGCCGCGGCGCCAACCAGGCGTTCGGCTTGCAGACGGCGTTCGGTGCTGTAGTCGCCAGCGGTAGCGATCCGAGTCATTACGAGTCTCCATAAGCCAGCCAAGAAGGGTTGCGGCCGGTCGGCTTTGTTGTGCAAAGTCAGCCTAGGTAGACCCAGTGTCACCCCTGTGAATGTTTGGTGATGCTTGCGTGACACACCCTGAGCCTTAACTGAAAGCCCTCCAGCAAGGAGCTGTTCCATGGCCTGGTTGCAACGACTCAACGATCCGCTTCGCCTCGCGCCGACAGGCACCCTGGGCGAAACCTACGCCGCGCTGCTTGAGCGCCTCGGCCCGGTTGCCCCGTTCGAACTGGCGGTACTGGGTGGGTGTGCAATGGCCACCCCGGGCCTGGCCTTCCTGGTGGGTTACCAGGCCGCCCTTCGCGTGCTGTGGCCCAGTGCGCCGCACAGCCTTGGCGCCTTGTGTGCCACCGAGCGGCGCAGCGTGCGGCCTGCAGACATGCACACACGGCTGGACGCTCTGCGGCTGTCGGGCTGCAAAGACTTCGTTACCGCAGGCCTGGAGGCGGAGTGGTTGCTGGTGGCGGCGCGTAGCGAAGCGGCTGGCGCGGCGCCGCAACTGAGCCTGGCGGTGGTCTATCCCGGGGAGCCGGGGGTGACACTGGAGCCATTGCCGACCCTGCCGCTGATGCCGGAAGTCGGGCACGCCCGGCTGCTGCTGGAGCAGGCATCGTGCGAGTTGCTGGCCGGTGACGGCTGGGATGCCTACGTGAAGCCGTTCCGTTCGCTGGAGGATTTGTATGTGCTCGCGGCGCTGACCGCCTGGTTGTATGGCGTTGGGCAGGAGTGCGCCTGGCCGCAGGGGCTGCGCCTGCAGTTGCTTGGGCTGTTGGCCGGCTGCGCCGAGGGTAGCCGCCAGTGTGCCGATAGCATGGGTTGTCACTTGTTGCTTGGCGGGTTGTTTGCGCAGTTCCAGGCCTTGCGGGGGGAGATCGATGCGGCGTTGGCGACAGGGCCGGTGCACTGGGCGCAAATCTGGCAGCGTGACCAAGGGGTGATGGCACTGGCGGCGTCGGCGCGGGAGAAGCGGCTGAACAAGGCGTGGGCTGCTGCGGGCTTTTCGTGAATGGCTGACAGGTTTGTGTGAACCGATGAATCGCGGCGTGGTACCTGTGGGGGGCGGGGTTAGGTGCAAAGCGGCCGGTACTGGCAGCAGAAAACCTGAAAGACATTTCCTTTTATCGCGCTTGATCCCCGCAAATCCCAGCCGTTGACGTATCATTGGCCGCCTGACGGCAACCCCTCCAGGATCGCTTGCGCATGCTCGCCCTTCTTATCCAGACCCTGAACATCACGGCACCGGTTTTCGCCATGCTGTTCATGGGCGTCCTGCTCAAACGCATTCACTTGATCGACGACAACTTCAACCGCGTCGCCTCGCAGCTGGTATTCAACGTCTGCATGCCGGCGCTGCTCTTCCTCGGCATCTACCACGCCGACCTGGCCGCAGCGGTCAAGCCCGGTGTCATCCTGTATTTCATCGTCGCCACCCTGGTCGGTTTCGCCATTGCCTGGGGCATGGCCATCTGGCGCAGCCCGATGGCCGACCGGGGCATCTATACCCAGGGCGCCTTCCGCGGCAACAACGGTGTGATCGGCCTGGCTCTGGCCGCCAGCCTGTACGGTGACTATGGCATTTCCCTGGGGGCGGTACTCGCAGGCCTGGTCATCCTCATGTACAACTCGCTGTCAGCGGTGGTACTGGCGGTGTACAGCCCGGACCTCAAGTCCGATCCGTGGAGCATCTGCAAGAGCATTTTCAGCAACCCGCTGATCATCAGCGTGCTGGTGGCCGCGCCCATGGCTTACGGCCAGGTGCCGCTGCCCAACTGGCTACTGACCTCGGGCGACTACCTGGCACAGATGACCCTGCCGCTGGCGCTGATCTGTATCGGCGGCACGCTGTCGCTGGCAGCGCTGCGTAACTGTGGTCGGCTGGCCATCGATGCCAGCTTCGTGAAAATGCTCTGGCTGCCGCTGCTCGGCACCCTTGGGGCTTGGTTGTGCGGGTTTCGCGGGGCGGAGCTGGGCATCCTGTTCCTGTACATAGGCAGCCCGACCGCTGCGGCCAGCTACGTGATGGCGCGGGCAGCCAACGGCAATCATGAACTGGCTGCGTCGATCATCGTGATTACCACGCTAATGGCGGCGATCACCACCAACATTGGTATTTTCATCTTGCAGTGGGGCGGATGGATCTAGATCCTTGACTGCAAATAACAGCAACAACACTGCCTCACTGAGCTAAAGGACACTTCATGCAAGACCAGAGCACGCCCGAGCGGTTACAGCGCGGGCTGAAGAATCGCCATATCCAGCTGATCGCGCTGGGCGGGGCCATCGGTACCGGGTTGTTCCTGGGCATTGCCCAGACCATCCAGTTGGCCGGCCCCTCCGTGTTGCTGGGCTACGCCATCGCCGGCCTGATGGCCTTCCTGATCATGCGCCAGCTGGGTGAAATGGTGGTGGAAGAGCCGGTCGCCGGCAGCTTCAGCCACTTCGCCCACCAATACTGGAGCGAGTTTGCCGGCTTTGTCTCAGGCTGGAATTACTGGGTGGTGTACGTGCTGGTCGGCATGGCCGAGCTGACGGCGGTCGGTATCTACGTGCAGTACTGGTGGCCGGACTTCCCCACCTGGGCCACGGCGGCGATTTTCTTCGTGGTGATCAACCTGATCAACCTGACCCAGGTAAAGGTCTATGGCGAGATGGAGTTCTGGTTCGCCCTGGTCAAGGTGGTAGCCATCGTCAGCATGATCGGCTTTGGTGCCTGGTTGCTGGGTAGCGGTCATGGTGGCCCGGATGCCAGCGTGGCCAACCTGTGGCAGTACGGCGGCTTCTTCCCTAACGGCGTCACGGGTCTGGTAATGGCCCTGGCGGTGATCATGTTCTCGTTCGGTGGCCTGGAGTTGGTCGGCATCACGGCTGCCGAGGCTGACAACCCGCGCGAGAGCATCCCCAAGGCCACCAACCAGGTGGTGTACCGTATCCTGATTTTCTACATCGGTGCCTTGGCAGTGCTGTTGTCGCTGTACCCTTGGCAGAAGGTGGTGCAGGGCGGCAGCCCGTTCGTGATGATCTTCCACGAACTGGACAGCGACCTGGTGGCGACCATCCTCAATATCGTGGTGCTGACGGCTGCGCTCTCGGTGTACAACAGCTGTGTGTACGCCAATAGCCGTATGCTGTTCGGCCTGGCCAGCCAGGGCGATGCGCCGCGTCAGTTGCTGAAGGTAAGCCGTAGCGGCGTGCCGCTGACCGCGCTGGCCGTGTCGGCCTTTGCAACCGGCCTGTGCGTGCTGATCAATTACCTGATGCCGGGCGGGGCCTTTGGCTTGCTGATGGCGTTGGCAGTGTCCGCGTTGGTGATCAACTGGGCGAGCATCAGCATTACCCACCTCAAATTCCGCAAGGCCAAGCTGGCCGCCGGGATCACCCCCTTCTACAAAAGCCTGGGTCACCCACTGACCAACTACCTGTGCCTGGCGTTCATCGTGCTGATCCTGGTGGTGATGTACCTGACGCCGCCGATTCGCATCTCGGTAATGCTGATCCCGGCATGGATCGCTGTGCTGTGGGTGGCTTTCAAGCTGAAGAAGGCTCGCCAGGCCAAGGGCTGATCGGGTTTGTTCGTAAGGGGTATGCCGTTAGGTTTTCGGTGCCTGTGAGATCGAGCGCCGCCCGTGCGGCGCTTCGCGGGTAAACCCGCTCCTACGTTTGTTTCGGGCCAGTCCGTCCTGTGCCAGGCGCGCGCGACCGCCTTGTTTGTACGACGCAATATCGAGGCATGCGCCAAAGCGTTCGCGCGCAAATTCCACAGGAATAATTGGCCCGAAACAAACCGTTCTGTGCCAGGCACGCGCGACCGCCTTGTTTGTACGACGCGATTCGAGGCATGCGCCAAAGCGTTCGCACGTAAATCCCGCAGGAATAATTGGCCCGAAACAAACCTTTCTGTGCCAGGCGCGCGCGACCGCCTTGTTTGTACGACGCGATATCGAGGCATGCGCCAAAGCGTTCGCGCGCAAATCCCGCAGGAATAATTGGCCCGAAACAAACGTAGGAGCGGGTTTACCCGCGAAGCGCCGCGCGGGCGGCGCTCGATCTCACAGGCGATGAAAGCCTAACGGCATGCGTCTGGCGGCCCTGACGCGTGCCCCTTCCATGCCCCTCAATGCTGCCTCCGCCAGGCACGCACGGTGGTGTACAGCAACACCGTAGCGAGCACGGGCAGTACATAGAACAGCATCAATCGCTCCAGGCGGCCAGCCAGCGGCATACCCATGGTAAAAGCCGCCACATGAAGGCCGTAGGCCAGGTACAGGCAAAGAAACACCAGGCCTTCTGCGCGAGTGATGCGGTAACCGGAATAGAACACTGGCAGGCTCAGGACAGAAACGCCGAGCATTACAGGCAGATCGAAAGACAGCGCGTTAGGCGAGATCGACAGGGGTTCTGGGGTGATCAGTGCGGTCAGGCCCAGTACAGCCAGCAGGTTGAACAGGTTACTGCCGATCACCGTGCCCACGGCGATCTCCCGTTCGCCACGCAAGGCGGCGATCAGCGCAGCGGCCAGTTCCGGCAGGGAGGTGCAGATGGCGACGACCGTCAGGCCGATAATACGCTCGGACAGGCCCAGGTCGGTGGCCACCTCGATGGCAGCTTCCAGTAGCAAGTGGCCCGCCAGGCTCAGCAGGCCAAGGCCGACCAGAATCTGCAACAGTGTACCTGACCAGAAGCGCCCGGCCCCGGACCTGGCGGCGTCCGGGGCAGGGTAGGTGCGTGCGTAATGGCGCGACTGATGCCAGAGCATTGCCAGGTAACCGGCCAGCCCCAGCAATAGCAGTGCCCCTTCAACCCTGCCCAGGTGGGCATTGGCGGACAGTGCATACACCAGCCCGCTGGCAAGGATCATCAAAGGAATGTCCAGGCGCACCAGCTGGCGTGACACCCGCAGCGGGATGATCAGCGCGGCCAGGCCGAGAATGACCAGTACGTTGAAGATGTTGCTGCCGATCACGCTGCCTACTGCCACATCCGGCGCACCCTGGTAGGCGGCCTGCAGGCTTACGGTCAATTGTGGCGCGGTACTGCCGAAGGCCACCAGGCTCAGGCCTATGATCAGCGGGCGCACGTGCAGGCGCTGCGCCAGGCGCAAGGCGGAGCGCACCAGTAGCTCGGCGCCGCCGACCAGCAACAGCAGGGCAACGCCCATTTGCAGCAGGCTAAAAGTGGGAAGGGTGGCCAGGTCGAAAATGGTCGGACTCCTGTCGCGTCAGTCGCTAAGCCCTTGTACTCGCACGCGCGCTGTTCCGCTACGGAGCATGCCGATTTTTTCCGCTGCTGCGCGAGACAGGTCGATCAGGCGGCCGCGGGTGTGCGGGCCACGGTCGTTGATGCGTACCACCACACTGCGCTGATTGGCCATGTTGGTCACCCGTACACGTGTGCCGAAGGGCAGGCTGCGGTGGGCGGCGGTAAGGCCGTGCTGGTTGAACGGTTCGCCACTGGCGGTGCGTTTGCCATGGTGGCGCGAGCCGTAGTAGGAAGCGGTGCCCGTCTGGTCGTAGCCGCGCGGGTCGATGTCATGGCTGGCGCAGCCGGCCAGGAAAGAAAACAGGGCGAGGGTGCCGAGGGAACGTTTTAGCAAGTCAGGTGCTCTCCGGTGCGACCATTCGCGGGTAAATCCGCTCCTACAGTGAAAACGCTGGCTTGTGTAGGAGCGGCTTCAGCCGCGAACGAGGGCGAAGCCCTCGCAGCATTACAGGGGTAAAACCATCACCCTTCGAGCTTGGCCTTGAGCAATTGGTTCACCTGCCCCGGGTTGGCCTTGCCTTTGGAGGCTTTCATGGCCTGGCCGACGAAGAAGCCGAACATCTTGCCGCGCTTGGCCTCATCGGCTGCGCGATACTGTTCGACCTGCTCGGCATTGGCTGCCAGCATTTCGTCGAGCATCTTGTCGATCGCACCCGTGTCGGTAACCTGTTTCAGGCCTTTGCTCTCGATGATGCTGTCGGCATCGCCTTCACCGGCGGCCATGGCCTCGAACACGGTTTTGGCAATCTTGCCGCTGATGGTGTTGTCACGAATGCGCAGCAGCATGCCGCCCAGTTGCGCGGCGCTGACCGGCGCCTGATCGATTTCGACACCCAGCTTGTTCAGCAGGCTACCCAGTTCGACCATGACCCAGTTGGCCGCCAGCTTGGCATCACCACCGATCTTCACCACTTGTTCAAAGTAGTCTGCCTGTTCGCGGCTGGAGGCCAATACGTTGGCGTCGTAGGCCGACAGGCCGTACTGAGTCTGGAAGCGCTCGACCTTCTGTGGCGGCAGCTCCGGCAGGCCGGCGCGGATGGTTTCGAGGAAGCTGTCCTCGATGACCACCGGCAGCAGGTCGGGGTCGGGGAAGTAACGGTAGTCGTTGGCTTCCTCTTTGCTGCGCATGGAGCGGGTTTCGTCCTTGTTCGGGTCGTACAGGCGGGTTTCCTGCACCACTTTGCCACCGTCTTCGATCAGGTCGATCTGGCGCTGGATTTCGCTGTTGATCGCGCGCTCGATGAAGCGGAACGAGTTGACGTTCTTGATTTCACAGCGAGTGCCGAACTCGGTCTGGCCTTTCGGGCGGATCGATACGTTGCAGTCGCAGCGCAGCGAACCTTCGGCCATGTTGCCGTCACAGATGCCCAGGTAGCGCACCAGCGCGTGGATCGCCTTGACGTAAGCCACGGCTTCCTTGGCGCTGCGCATGTCAGGCTCGGAGACGATTTCCAGCAGCGGGGTGCCGGCACGGTTCAGGTCGATGCCGGTGGAACCACTGAAGTCTTCGTGCAGGCTCTTGCCGGCGTCTTCTTCCAGGTGCGCGCGGGTTACACCGATGCGCTTGATGGTGCCGTCTTCCAGCGCGATGTCCAGGTGACCCTTGCCGACGATCGGCAGGTCCATCTGGCTGATCTGGTAGCCCTTGGGCAGGTCGGGGTAGAAGTAGTTCTTGCGTGCGAACACGTTGCGCTTGCCGATCTCGGCATCGATGGCCAGGCCGAACATGCACGCCATGCGCACGGCTTGCTCGTTCAGCACCGGCAATACGCCGGGCATGCCCAGGTCAACCAGGCTGGCCTGAGTATTCGGCTCGGAGCCAAAGGTGGTAGCGCTGCCGGAGAAGATCTTCGACTGGGTGGCGAGCTGAGTGTGGATTTCCAGCCCGATCACAACTTCCCATTGCATGTGTGAATTCCTCAGAAGCCATTGGGGGCGCGGGTATGCCAGTCGGTCACCTGTTGGTAGCGGTGCGCGACGTTGAGCAGGCGGCCTTCCTGGAAGTACGGCGCCAGCAGTTGCACGCCGACCGGCAGGCCGTCGACGAAGCCCGCAGGCATCGACAGGCCTGGCAGGCCCGCCAGGTTGGCGGTGATGGTGTAGACGTCTTCGAGATAGGCGGCAACCGGGTCGCTGCTCTTGGCGCCAAGCTTCCAGGCCGGGTTTGGCGTGGTCGGGCCGAGAATCAGGTCGACATCGTTGAAGGCGGCCATGAAGTCGTTCTTGATCAGGCGGCGGATTTGCTGCGCCTTCACGTAATAGGCGTCGTAGTAACCAGCCGACAGGGCGTAGGTGCCGACCATGATGCGGCGCTGTACTTCAACGCCGAACCCTTCGCCGCGTGAGCGCTTGTACAGGTCGGTGAGGTCTTTCGGCTCTTCACAGCGGTAGCCGAAGCGTACGCCGTCGAAACGCGACAGGTTGGAAGAGGCTTCAGCCGGAGCGATCACGTAGTAGGCCGGAATGGCATGCTGCATGTTCGGCAGGCTGATTTCCTTGACCACTGCACCGAGCTTTTCCAGCTCCTTGACGCTGGCCTGGACCAGGTCGGCGATGCGTGGGTCGAGGCCGGCACCGAAGTACTCTTTCGGCAGGCCGATGCGCAGGCCTTGCAGCGAAGCGTTCAGGCTGGCGCTGTAGTCCGGCACCGGTTCTTCGATGCTGGTGGAGTCCTTGGCGTCGAAACCGGCCATACCTTGCAGCAGCAGCGCGCAGTCCTCGGCGGTGCGGGCCAGCGGGCCGCCCTGGTCGAGGCTGGAGGCGTAGGCGATCATGCCCCAGCGCGACACACGACCGTACGTCGGCTTGAGGCCGGTGAGGTTGGTCAGTGCCGCTGGCTGGCGGATCGAGCCGCCGGTGTCGGTGCCCGTGGTGGCGGGCAGCAGGCGCGCGGCCACGGCAGCGGCCGAACCACCGGACGATCCGCCCGGAACGTGCTCGAGGTTCCACGGGTTCTTCACCGCGCCGTAATGGCTGGATTCGTTGGCCGAACCCATGGCGAATTCGTCCATGTTGGTCTTGCCCAGGGTGACCATGCCGGCTTCGGCCAGCTTGGCGACCACGGTGGCGTCATAGGGCGCCTTGAAGTTGTCGAGCATCTTCGAGCCGCAGCTGGTGCGTACGCCGTTGGTGCAGAACAGGTCTTTGTGAGCGATCGGTGCGCCCAGCAGCGCGCCGGTTTCGCCCGCGGCGCGACGGGCATCGGCGGCACGCGCCTGGCCCAGGGCCAGGTCTTCGGTGACGCTGATGAAGCTGTTGATCTGTGGGTCGAGCTGCTTGATGCGCGCCAGCAGCGTGCCGGTCAGCTCTTCGGAAGAAAACGATTTGTCGGCGAGTCCGCGGGCGATCTCGGCCAGGGTCAATTGATGCATGGCAGGCTCTATCCCTTACTCGATGACTTTGGGAACCAGGTACAGACCGCTTTCGGTCGACGGCGCGATGGCCTGGTAGGCATCGCGCTGGTTGCTTTCGGTGACTTGGTCAGGACGCAGGCGCTGGCTGGCCTCCAGCGGGTGGGCCAGGGGCTCGATGCCAGTGGTATCGACCGCTTGCATCTGGTCGACCAGGCCGAGAATGCTGTTCAGGGCGTCGGTAATGCGTGGCAGTTCGCCATCATTCAGGCCCAGGCGGGCCAGATGGGCGATCTTTTCCACGTCGCAGCGTTCAAGCGCCATGAGGATCTCCAAGGGAAACAAAGAACGGAATTTGGGTCCGCGGTGAGGAACATGTCAGCTTTCTGGCGGTCTAACGGCCGCGAAATTCTGCTGGCGTGCTCGGAAAAACAGCCAATTTAACATATTGGCTCCTTGCCCAAAATCCCTGCCATTGTTAGAGTTTGCCGCACTTTTTTACCCACGCTTTCCCCAGGGTCACTTTCCCATGTTCAAGAAACTGCGTGGCATGTTTTCCAGCGATCTTTCTATCGACCTGGGTACTGCCAACACCCTTATTTACGTGCGTGAGCGCGGTATCGTCCTGAATGAGCCCTCGGTTGTTGCCATCCGTACCCATGGCAACCAGAAAAGCGTCGTCGCCGTCGGTACCGAAGCCAAACGCATGCTGGGCCGTACGCCCGGCAACATTGCAGCCATTCGTCCGATGAAGGACGGCGTCATTGCCGACTTCAGCGTCTGCGAAAAAATGTTGCAATATTTTATCAACAAGGTTCACGAGAACAGCTTCCTGCAGCCGAGCCCGCGCGTGCTGATCTGCGTGCCGTGCAAGTCGACCCAGGTCGAGCGCCGCGCCATCCGCGAGTCGGCCCTCGGCGCGGGTGCCCGTGAAGTGTTCCTGATCGAAGAGCCGATGGCCGCTGCCATCGGTGCAGGCCTGCCGGTTGAAGAGGCCCGCGGTTCGATGGTCGTCGATATCGGTGGCGGTACCACTGAAATCGCCCTGATCTCGCTGAACGGCGTGGTCTATGCCGAGTCCGTCCGCGTTGGCGGTGACCGCTTCGACGAAGCCATCGTGACCTACGTGCGCCGCAACTACGGCAGCTTGATCGGCGAATCCACCGCCGAACGTATCAAGCAGGAAATCGGCACTGCCTACCCAGGTGGCGAAGTACGTGAAGTCGACGTGCGTGGTCGTAACCTGGCCGAAGGTGTACCGCGTGCCTTCACCCTGAACTCCAACGAAGTGCTCGAAGCGCTGCAGGAATCGCTGGCGACCATCGTCCAGGCGGTCAAGAGCGCCCTCGAGCAATCGCCGCCGGAACTCGCCTCGGACATCGCCGAGCGCGGCCTGGTGCTGACCGGTGGTGGTGCGCTGCTGCGTGACCTCGACAAACTGCTGGCCCAGGAAACCGGCCTGCCGGTGATCGTCGCCGAGGACCCGCTGACCTGCGTCGCCCGTGGCGGCGGTCGCGCCCTGGAGATGATGGACAAGCACGCGATGGACCTGCTCTCCAGCGAGTGATCCCGCTCGCTGTTCACGAGCGCCCGGTTTACAGGTAGTACGTACAGTGCTACCTGTATGCGCTGGGCTGGCGCCCGTTTGGGGCGCCGTATCCGTCAACCCGCAACCAGGCTGGTGCGTTGTTCCATGTCCAATGACCTCCTGAGTCGTCCACGAGGAACGGCCCATTAAACCGCTTTTCTCCAAGGGCCCTTCGCTGGGCGTTCGCCTGCTCGTTCTGGTGGTGATGTCGGTCGCGTTGATGGTTGTCGACGCGCGCTTCGACGTGCTCAAACCCGTGCGCAGTCAGATGGGCCTGGTGCTGATGGAGTCGTACTGGATCACCGATTTGCCACAGCGTGCCTGGCAAGGTGTGGCCGGCCAGTTCGGTAGCCGCACCGAGCTGATTGCCGAAAACGAGAAGCTCAAGACCGAAGCCCTGCTGCTGCAGGGGCGCCTGCAGAAGCTGGCGGCCCTGACCGAGCAGAACGTGCGGCTGCGCGAGTTGCTCAACTCTTCGGCGCTGGTCAACGAGAAGGTTGAAGTGGCGGAGCTGATCGGCGTCGACCCCAACCCGTTTACCCACCGCATTCTGATCAACAAGGGTGAGCGTGATGGTGTGTTCCTGGGCCAGCCGGTGCTCGATGCCCGCGGCCTGATGGGCCAGGTCGTAGAGTTGATGCCCTATACCGCGCGGGTGCTGTTGCTGACCGATACCACCCACAGCATTCCGGTGCAGGTCAACCGCAACGGTCTGCGTGCCATCGCCAGCGGCACTGGCAACCCGGAGCGCCTGGAGTTGCGCCATGTGGCCGACACTGCCGACATCAAGGAAGGCGACCTGCTGGTCAGCTCCGGCATGGGGCAGCGCTTTCCTGCCGGCTACCCGGTGGCCACGGTCAACGAAGTGATCCACGATTCCGGCCAGCCCTTTGCCATCGTCCGTGCCATCCCCACCGCCGCGCTCAACCGCAGTCGCTATATGTTGCTGGTGTTCAGTGACCGGCGTAGCCCGGAGCAGCGCGCCACCGATGCCGCCATTGCCCAGGAAGAGGCTGACCGCAAGGGCGCTGCACCTGCTGGCCAGCCGGCCGCTACCCGTGATCAGGTCGCACCCGCCGCTGGCACGCCTGCCGCGTCGGTCACACCGGCAGCACCGGCCACTCCGGTCGCGCAGCCAGCAGCCCCGTCTGCTGCACCTGCCACGCCGGCCGCACCCGCTCAACCCCGGAGGCAATGATGGCTGCATCACGCCGCAATAACGGCTGGGTCATCTGGCTTACGTTCGCCATCGGCCTGCTGCTCAGCGTTTCCCCCATGCCGCAGTTCATGGAAGTGTTCCGGCCCATGTGGCTGGCCTTGCTGGTGTCGTTCTGGACCCTTGCCGTGCCGAACAAGGTCGGCATGACCACGGCATTCGTGCTGGGCCTTGCCGAGGACGTGCTGTATGGCACGCTGCTGGGGCAGAATGCGCTGGTCCTTACCCTCATCACCTTCTTGGTGCTGTCCCTGCAGCAGCGTCTGCGCATGTTCCCCATGTGGCAGCAAAGCCTGGTCATTCTGGTGATCTTCGGTATCGCCCAGTTGATCCAGCTGTGGCTCAGTGCACTGACCGGCAACCGCCTGCCCACCCTGGCGCTGGTCTGGTCGGCGGTGATCAGCGCCTTGCTCTGGCCGTGGATCAGCTTTGCCTTGCGCGACCTGCGTCGACGCTTGCACATCAACTGACGGCAACGCGCCACTGACAGGGAGATGTCTGCATGACCCCGCTATACCTGGCTTCAGGCTCGCCCCGTCGTCGTGAACTGCTGACGCAGATCGGCGTGCCGTTCATTGTCATCAGTGCCCCGGTCGATGAATCTCCGCTACCCCGCGAAAGCGCCCCTGCCTACGTCGAGCGCCTTGCCCGGGCAAAGGCCGCCGCCGGCCTGGCCAGTGTCGACGGCCCGGCTGTAGTGCTCGGCGCAGACACTGCCGTGGTGCTCGATGGTCGTATTCTCGGCAAACCGGAAAACCGTGAAGATGCCTTGGCCATGCTGGCTGACCTGTCAGGCCGTGAGCATCAGGTGCTGACCGCTGTCGCCCTGGACGATGGCCAGCGTGTGCACAGTTTTTGCGTGACCAGCACGGTGCGCTTTCGCGCCATCAGCACCGATGAAGCGCAACGCTATTGGGCCAGCGGCGAGCCATCTGACAAGGCTGGCGGCTATGCCATCCAGGGGCTGGGTGCGGTCTTCGTCAGCGGCCTTTCCGGCAGCTATTCGGCGGTGGTCGGCTTGCCACTCTGTGAAACGGCCGATTTGCTTGGCCAGTTCGGCATCGCCTGCTGGCAGTCGCTCGCGCATACGCCAGAGGTAACAAACCCGCAGTAGCCAGCAGTGCATACGCCATCCATCATTAGAAGAACCTTTGACGAGAGCCTGCCATGAGTGAAGAGATCCTGATCAACATCACCCCGATGGAGTCACGTGTGGCGGTGGTGGAAAACGGGGTGCTGCAGGAGGTGCACGTCGAGCGCACCCAGCGCCGTGGCATCGTCGGCAATATCTACAAGGGCAAGGTGGTGCGTGTGCTGCCAGGCATGCAGGCGGCCTTCGTCGACATCGGCCTCGAACGCGCAGCGTTTATCCATGCCTCGGAAATCTCCCAGCGCGAAGGCTCGGCGGTAGAGAACATCACCGCACTGGTACATGAAGGCCAGGCCCTGGTGGTGCAGGTGACCAAGGACCCGATCGGCACCAAGGGTGCACGCCTGACCACCCAGCTATCGATTCCGTCGCGTTACCTGGTGTACATGCCACGCAGCAGCCATGTCGGTATTTCGCTGAAAATCGAGGACGAAGCCGAGCGTGAGCGCCTCAAGCAAGTGGTCAGCGACTGCATGGATGGCGAAAACATCAAGGATGCCGGTGGTTTCATCTTGCGCACCGCCGCCGAAGGCGCGCGTGCCGAGGAGATCTTGCAGGACATCCGTTACCTGCGCCGCCTGTGGGAGCAGATTGGCACCCAGATCAAGACCTGCGGCGCGCCCACGGTCATTTACGAAGACCTTGGCCTGGCCCTGCGTACCCTGCGCGACCTGGTCAACCCGAAGATCGAGAAGATCCGCATCGACTCGCGGGAAACCTTCCAGAAGACCACGCAGTTCGTCGGCGAGTTGATGCCGGAAATTGCCGACCGCCTCGAACACTACCCGGGCGAGCGCCCAATCTTTGACCTGTACGGCGTCGAAGACGAGATCCAGCGGGCTCTGGAGCGCAAGGTACCGTTGAAGTCCGGCGGTTACCTGGTGGTCGACCCGGCCGAAGCGATGACCACCATCGACGTCAATACCGGGGCTTTCGTCGGCCATCGCAACCTCGAAGAAACCATCTTCAAGACCAACCTCGAGGCTGCTACCGCCATCGCCCGACAACTGCGCCTGCGCAACATTGGCGGCATCATCATCATCGACTTCATCGACATGGAAGACGAAGATCACCAGCGCCAGGTACTGCGTACCCTTGAAAAACAGCTGGAGCGCGATCACGCCAAGACCAACATCATCGGCATCACCGAGCTGGGCCTGGTGCAGATGACCCGCAAGCGCACGCGGGAAAGCCTGGAACAGGTGCTTTGCGAGCCGTGCCTGGCCTGTCAGGGCCGCGGCAAGCTGAAAACGCCCGAGACCATCTGTTACGAAATATTCCGCGAGATCCTGCGTGAGGCCCGTGCCTATCAGGCTGAAGGCTACCGTGTGCTGGCCAACCAGAAGGTGGTCGACCGCCTGCTGGATGAAGAGTCAGGCAACGTGGCGGAACTGGAAGCCTTCATCGGTCGAACCATTCGCTTCCAGGTCGAGTCGATGTATTCGCAGGAACAATACGACGTGGTGCTGCTCTGAGGCCTTCTGAAACACGCCACTGCATCGTCGCGCTGGTAAAACCGGCACGACGGGCCATCATGGATAAACGACTTGGAGGGCCATGGCCATGGGACGTCTGAACCGCGTTCTTGTTGCTCTGACCCGCTGGGGGTTGGGCATATGTGCCCTGCTGGCCGTATTGGTGGCGCTGTATGTCAGCCTTGGTCGGGAACTGGTGCCGCTGGTAGCCGAGTACCGTGCCGACGTAGAAAGCAAGGCCGAGCAGGCGCTGGGCCTGCCCGTGCATGTCGGTGCCCTGGAAGGGCACTGGAGCGGACTGGCCCCTGTGCTGCGGGTGCGCGACCTGCAATTGGGCGAAGGCGCCAAGGCGCTCCGGCTGGATGACGTCATGGTGGTGCCCGACATCTGGGCCAGCCTCACCGCCCGCGAAGTGCGCCTGGCGCGCATCCAGCTGGGCGGGCTGCAACTGATCCTTCGCGAGAACGAGCAGGGCGCCTGGAGCCTGGAAGGCCTGCCGAAGAAGGACGACGCGCCGCTGGACCCTGCCGACTTGCTGCAGCGCCTGCGCCAGCTGGGGCGTATCGATGTGTTCGACAGCCTGGTCACCCTGCACCCCTGGCAGCGCGACCCGCTGACCCTGACATATGTGAGTGCCGGCCTGCAGGCCGGTGCTAAACGCCAGGCCCTGGATCTGCGTGCGACCCTGCCTGACGGCCAGCCCCTGGCGTTGAGCCTGAACAGCCGTATGTCGGCCGAAGCCTGGCGTGATGGCGAGGTAGAAGCCTATGTGAGCCTGCCGCAAAGTGACTGGGCACATTGGTTGCCGCCCAGGGTGTTGGGGCAGTGGCATGCTGACACCCTGCGGGCAGGCGGTGAGGTCTGGATCGGCTGGGGCAAGGGGCAGTTGCAACGGGCCGTCGTAAGGCTCAATGCACCCAGGCTGGAGGGGGCCTATGCCGGGCGCAAGGCTGCCAACCTGAATAACCTGGCTTTGGGCGCCTGGTTCCAGCGCCGGGAGCAAGGCTTCGATGTGGTCGTCGACTCGTTGGCCATGGACCTCGGCAAGGCCCGCTGGGAGTCTCACCTGCAGTTGCAGCAGCGCCCTGGCCAGAGCGCAGCCGATGAAAGCTGGCAGTTACAGGCCGACCGCCTCGACCTCACCCCGCTGACTCCGCTGATTGATGCCCTGGCCCCCCTGCCGGACAAGGTCAAGGATGTGGTCGATGGCTTGAAGGTGACCGGTGCGTTGCGCAATGTGCGCCTCGAGGCCAGGCCCAAGGCCGAGGGTGACCAGCGGCTGCAGTTCGCAGCCAACCTGGAGAAGGTAGGCTTCGATGCTTATCACAACGCCCCGGCGGCCGGTAACGTCAGTGGCAGCATCAGTGGTGACCTGGGCCACGGCGAGCTGCGCCTGGATACCGATGCGTTCATGCTGCATCTGTACCCGATCTTCGCCAAGCCCTGGCATTACCAGAAGGCGAATGCGCGCTTGACCTGGACCTTGGACAAAGACGGTTTCACCCTGATTGCGCCCTACCTCAAGGTGCTGGGCGAGGAGGGCAAGATCGCCGGTGACTTCCTGATTCGCCTGTTGTTCGAGGAAGGCCGCGAGGACTACATGGACCTGCGCGTCGGCCTGACCGAAGGCGATGGCCGCTTTACTGCCAAGTATCTGCCCGAGGTGCTCAGCCCGGCCCTCGACGAGTGGCTGCGCAGCGCTATCGTCAAAGGCGCTGTGGATGAAGGCTACTTCCAGTATCAGGGCTCGCTGAACCATGGCGCATCCCCGCAAGCGCGCAGCATCAGCCTGTTCTTCAAGGTGCATGACGCCGCGCTGGACTTCCAGCCCGGTTGGCCACAGGTGCAGCATGTCGATGGCGATGTGTTCATCGAGGACAGTGGCGTGCGCATCAAGGCTCAGCAGGGCGTGCTGCTCGACACCAAGGTCAGCGATGTGAATGTCGATATCCCGCATGTCGACGGCGACCAGCACAGCCATCTCTACCTGGATGGCAACTTCGACGGTAGCCTGGGTGATGGCCTGAAGATTCTCAAGGAAGCGCCAATCGGCACCGGTGAAATTTTCGCCGGCTGGGAAGGTGAGGGGCCGCTGAAGGGCAAGGTCAAGCTCGATATCCCGCTGGCCCATGGGCAGCGCCCAAAGGTGCAGGTGGACTTCGCCACCCACGATGCGCGCCTGAAAGTTGCCCCGCCAAGCCTGGAGTTGAACCGCCTGAAGGGCGACTTCAGCTTCGACTTCGACAAGGGCCTGAGTGGCAAAGGCATCAGCCTGCAGGCCTTCGGCAAGCCGGTAACGGCGCAAATAACCGCTGAAGGTCAGGCTGGGCAGATGCAGACCCGCATCAATGCCAATGGCCAGGTATCGCTCAAGGCGCTGACTGACTGGTTGCAGTTCAAGCAGGCCTTGCCGGCCTCCGGTGAACTGCCCTATCAGTTGCAGCTCAGTCTGGGGAGCCGGGACAACCGCCTGAGTGTCACTTCCAGCCTCAAGGGGCTGGCCATCGACCTGCCGGCTCCGTTCGGCAAAGCGGCAGCAGATACCCGCGACAGCCGTTTCAGCATGAGCCTTCAGGGCCCGGAGCGGCAATTCGATGCTGCCTACGCCGACCTTGCCCGCTTTGCCTATGCTGCACCGGCTGAAAACTTGACCCAGGGCCGTGGCGAGCTAGTGCTGGGCACAGGCGACGCCCGGGTACCTGCCAGCCAGGGGCTGAGGGTACGCGGGCGCCTGGAGACCCTGGACCTGGCCCCTTGGCAAGAGCAGGCGGGCCGGCTGGCTGGGGACGACCCCGGTGGCAGCGCGCGGCAGAACCTGCAAAGCGTCGACCTGAGCATCGGCCAGTTGAAAGCCTTCGGCATGGACCTGAACCAGGCCGTGGTGCGCCTGGCCCGGGGCGGCCCGGCCTGGGATTTGCGCCTCGACAGCAAGGAAGTCATCGGTAACGCACGCGTTCCGGATGCCAAGGGCGCGCCGATGGTCGTGCGCATGCAGACCTTGCGGCTGCCTGCCGCCAGCGCCGCTGAACAGCAGGCTGAAGACGGTCCCGACCCGCTGGCCTCGTTCGATCCGCGCAAAGTACCGGCACTGGACCTGAGCATCGACAAGCTCTATCGCGGTGACGATCTTTACGGTAGTGCCGCGATCAAGCTGCGGCCGACCCCACGTGGCGTTACTGCCAGTGATATCGACCTCGACCTCAAGGGGCTGCGCATCGATGGCGGTGGTGGCTGGGAGGGGGAAACGGGCAAAACCAGCAGCTGGTACAAAGGGCGCCTTGACGGCAAGAACCTGGCGGATGTGCTCAGCGCCTGGGGCTTTGCCCCGACGGTGACCAGCCGCGACTTCCGCCTGGACGTGGATGGCCGCTGGCCGGGTTCGCCGGCCGCAGTGGGCCTGAAGCGCTTCTCGGGCAGCATGGATGCGGCGCTGCGCACCGGCCAGTTCGTCGAGGTCGAAGGCAGCGCACAGGCACTGCGGGTGTTCGGCCTGCTCAACTTCAACTCGATTGGCCGGCGCCTGCGTCTGGACTTTTCCGACCTGTTTGACAAGGGCCTGGCCTATGACCGGGTCAAGGGCTTGCTGGTGGCCAGCAGTGGCGTGTACGTGACCCGCGAACCGATTACCGTGACCGGCCCGTCGAGCAACTTCGAGCTCGACGGCACGCTGGACATGGTCAGGGACCGGGTCGATGCTGACTTGCAGGTGAGCCTGCCGGTGACCAACAACCTGCCGCTGGCGGCGTTGATCGTCGGCGCGCCGGCGGTGGGCGGTGCGCTGTTCCTGGTCGATCGGCTGATCGGTGACCGCGTGTCACGCTTTGCCAGCGTGCACTACCGTGTCGAAGGGCCGTGGAAAGAGCCTAGAATCACATTTGTGAAACCTTTCGAGAAATCCCGCTAGGAGTACCCATGAAGGCAGCGGTAATCCAGATGGTCAGCCAGGACGACGTGCAGACCAACCTGCAGCGTGCCGGCGCCCTGTTGGAGCAGGCCGCGCTGGGCGGCGCACGGCTGGCGGTGCTGCCGGAAAACTTTGCCGCCATGGGGCGCAAGGACGCGGCTGCCATCGGCCGTGCCGAAGCCTTGGGGGAAGGGCCCATTCTGCCGTGGTTGAAACGCACCGCCCGCGACCTCAAGTTATGGATTGTTGCCGGTACTTTGCCCTTGCCACCGTTCGGCCAGCCCGATGCCAAGGCCCATGCGTGCTCGCTGCTGGTCGATGAACACGGCGAGGTGGCGGCAAGGTATGACAAGCTGCACTTGTTTGATGTGGACGTGGCCGACAACCGGGGCCGTTACCGCGAGTCGGATGACTACGCACAGGGTGCTCAGGTGGTGGTGGCTGATACGCCGGTCGGGCGGCTGGGGCTGAGCGTGTGTTACGACCTGCGCTTTCCCGAACTGTACAGCGCGCTGCGCGCGGCCGGCGCGGAGCTGATCACCGCACCGGCAGCTTTTACTGCAGTGACCGGCGCAGCACATTGGGAGGTGCTGGTGCGTGCCAGGGCCATCGAAACCCAGTGTTACCTGCTGGCTGCGGCACAGGGCGGTGCCCACCCTGGCCCACGGGAGACCCATGGCCATGCGGCGATCGTCGACCCTTGGGGGCGCATTCTCGCAGAACAGGCGCAAGGTGAAGCGGTACTGCTTGCCGAGCGCGACATTGAAGAACAAGCGTCCATTCGGACGCGCATGCCGGTGGTATCGCACCGGCGCTTTTTTTCGCAGGGCGCGTTGCGGCCTGCGCATACCTCGGAGTGACTATGAGCCAGATGTTATCCACCGTCAGTGAGCAGCTCCTGGCCCCAGGCGGCTTGACCCTGGACAGCCTGCAGAGCGTGCTGGGTGAGTTGGCTGGCCCCGGCATCGATGCCGCCGACCTGTATTTCCAGGGCCAGATCTCGGAAACCTGGGCGCTGGAAGACGGCATCGTCAAAGAGGGCAGCTTCAACCTCGACCAGGGCGTGGGCGTGCGTGCCCAGTCCGGCGAAAAAACCGGCTTCGCCTACAGTAACGCGATCAACCTCGAAGCGCTGACCTCGGCGGCCCGTGCCGCCCGTTCGATTTCCCGTGCCGGGCAAAACGGCACGGTGCAAGCCTTCCGCAGCCAGGAAGTGGCCGCCCTGTATACCGCGGACAACCCGCTGGACGTGCTCAGCCGTGCCGAAAAGGTCGAGCTGCTTAAGCGTGTCGATGCCGCCACCCGTGCCCTGGACCCGCGCATTCAGCAAGTCAGCGTGAGCATGGCCGGGGTTTGGGAGCGTATTCTGATTGCCGCGGCCGATGGCAGCCTGGCCGCCGACGTACGCCCGCTGGTGCGCTTCAATGTCAGCGTCATCGTCGAGCAGAATGGCCGTCGCGAGCGTGGCGGGCAGGGCGGTGGCGGCCGTACCGATTACCGCTACTTCACCGAGGAGCGGGTGATGGGCTATGCCCGCGAGGCCCTGCGCCAGGCCCTGGTGAATCTGGAAGCGATCCCGGCACCGGCCGGTACCTTGCCGGTGGTGCTGGGCTCGGGCTGGTCGGGCGTGCTGTTGCACGAAGCGGTCGGCCATGGCCTGGAAGGCGACTTTAACCGCAAGGGCAGTTCGGCGTTCAGTGGCCGCATTGGCGAGAAAGTGGCGTCGAGCCTGTGCACCATCGTCGACGATGGCACCCTTGAAGGCCGCCGTGGTTCTCTGAGCGTGGATGACGAAGGCACCCCGACCGAATGCACCACGCTGATCGAGAATGGCGTGCTCAAGGGGTACATGCAGGACAAGCTGAACGCGCGCCTGATGGGCATGGCTGTGACCGGCAACGGCCGCCGTGAATCCTACGCGCACCTGCCGATGCCACGCATGACCAACACCTACATGCGAGCCGGCGAAAGCGACCCACAGGAGATTATTGCGTCGGTGAAGAAGGGTATCTACTGCGCCAACCTCGGTGGTGGGCAGGTGGATATCACCAGCGGCAAGTTCGTGTTCTCCACCAGTGAGGCCTACCTGATCGAAGACGGCAAGATTACCGCGCCAGTGAAGGGCGCAACCCTGATCGGCAATGGTCCCGAGGCGATGAGCCGGGTTTCGATGGTCGGTAACGACCTGGCACTGGACAGCGGAGTAGGGACGTGCGGCAAGGACGGGCAGTCGGTGCCGGTTGGGGTGGGGCAGCCTACCTTGAAACTGGATGCGATTACCGTGGGCGGTACCGGGGCTTGATGGCTTCGGGAGCCATTGTAGGAGCGGGCACGCCCGCTCCCACAAGGCCCCAGTCCGTCAGCGCAACCCGCGCTGCAACTCGTCGAGGTCGCGGATGTACTTGAACACCTTGCGCGCGGCGGCAGGCGGCTTGTTCCGCGCCTTCTCGTGCTGGGCATGGCGCACCAGCGAGCGCAACTGCTGGCGGTCGGTGTCGGGATACTCGTTGACGAAGCGCTCGAGGTCTTCGTCGTTACCGTCGATCAACCGGTCACGCCAGCGCTCCAGGCTGTGGAAACGTTCGTTGTACTGGCGAGTCGAGCTGTCCATCTGTTCGAGCAAGGCATGGATGGCATCGAGGTCTTGCACGCGCATGAGCTTGCCGACGAACGACATGTGGCGTTTACGGGCGCCATGAGCGGTGTGCTTGCTGGCCTCAGCCAGTGCCTTGCGCAGCTCGTCGGTCAAAGGCAGGCGCGCCAAGGTATCGGCCTTGAGCGTGGTAAGCCGCTCGCCGAGTTCGACCAGCGCATGCAGTTCGCGCTTGATCTGGGTTTTGCTTTTTTCGCCGTCGAAGGCGTCGTCGTTTGAATCAACCATGGTGGCAGTCCGCTAGAAATCGCCGCCATGATAACCAGTCGGGGGCCGCTTGTCCGGCCCGGTCGTAGAATGACCCCAAGCCGAACGCAGAATTTGAGTGGAGAGAACCATGAGTGCAGTCCAGAGCGTAGGTCCGAAAGACCTGCCAGCATTGCAGGAACAGGTCGAGGCGATCATCGCCGAGGCGCGTCGTCAGGGGGCCAGTGCCTGCGAAGTGGCGGTGTCGCTGGAGCAAGGGCTGTCCACCACCGTACGCCAGCGTGAGGTCGAAACGGTCGAGTTCAACCGCGACCAAGGCTTTGGTATCACCCTTTATGTTGGCCAGCGCAAAGGTTCGGCCAGCACCTCGGCCAGTGGTCCGGAGGCGATTCGCGAGACCGTCACTGCAGCGTTGGCAATTGCCAGGCATACCTCCGAGGATGAATGCTCGGGCTTGGCCGACGCAGCGCTGATGGCGCGTGAAATCCCGGACCTGGACCTGTACCACGACTGGGGTATCGAGCCCGAGAAGGCCATCGAAATGGCCCTGGCCTGCGAGGCAGCGGCGTTCGACGCCGACCCGCGCATCCTCAACGCCGATGGCACCACCCTCAATACCCACCAAGGCTGCCGCGTGTATGGCAACAGCCATGGATTCATCGGTGGTTACGCCTCGACCCGGCACAGCCTGAGCTGCGTGATGATTGCCGAAGGCGACGGGCAGATGCAGCGTGACTACTGGTACGACGTGAACCGCCAGGGCAACCTGCTGGCCGACCCGAGCAGCATCGGCGTGCGCGCTGCCCAGCGTGCCGCTAGCCGCCTTGGCGCCCGACCGGTGCCGACTTGCGAGGTACCGGTGCTGTTCTCGGCCGAATTGGCCGGTGGCCTGTTCGGCAGCTTCCTGTCGGCCATTTCCGGCGGCAACCTGTACCGTAAGTCGTCGTTCCTGGAGGGTACCATTGGCCAGCGCCTGTTCCCTTCCTGGCTGACCCTCGACGAACGCCCGCATATTCCGCGCGCGTTGGGCAGCGCCGCCTTCGACGGTGATGGCCTGGCCACCTATGCCAAACCGTTTGTCGACAAAGGCGAGCTGGTGTCGTACTTGCTGGGTACCTATTCGGGGCGCAAGCTGGGTTTGCCGAGTACGGCCAATTCTGGTGGTGTGCACAACCTGTTCGTCAGCCACGGTGTCGAAGATCAGGCCGCGCTGATTCGCCGCATGGGGCGCGGGCTGCTGGTGACCGAACTGATGGGGCATGGCTTGAACATGGTGACGGGGGACTATTCCCGTGGTGCGGCGGGGTTCTGGGTCGAGAATGGCGAGATTCAGCATGCCGTACAGGAAGTTACCATCGCCGGAAACATGAAGGACATGTTCCAACAGATTGTCGCGATTGGCAGCGATCTTGAGACCCGTAGCAATATTCATACGGGCTCGGTGTTGATCGAGCGGATGACCGTTGCTGGTAGCTGATCTTTAGCCTGCGCCGGCCCTAGCGCGGATCCATCCGCTCCTACACGGTGGTAGACGCACATCGGGGCGGGGACACAGGCCGCTGTAGGAGCGGGTTTACCCGCGAAGAGGCCTACACAGCACTACACCTTTCTCTGCAAATCCGAAGACCCGGCCCCCGCGCCGGGTTTTTATTTCATCACCTTTTTCTTGAAGTGATTCTATTTATCACTTAATAATGAATATCATTATCCAGTAACCCGGCGATGATGTTCATGAAATCCGTCCTCCGCGAACTGCCCTACCTGGAAAACTGGCGCTGGCTCAGCCGGCGCATTCGCTGTGCGCTCGACCCCGACGAGCCGCGCCTGATCGAGCATTACCTGGCCGAAGGCCGCTATCTGGTGTGCTGCACCGAAACCTCGCCATGGACGGTGGCGCTGACAGCGTTTCGCCTGCTGCTGGATACCGCCTGCGATCGCATGCTCCCCTGGCATTGGCGTTGTCTGTGCCTGGACCAGGCCTGGCGTCCTCTGCTGGACCTGCGCAACCTCGACCGCCAGGAACAGAACCAACGCTGGCAACCCTACGCCCTGCAGCTGGCCAATTGCCGTCTGCTGCCTTCGATTTCTCCCGATGAACTGATGCAAGGATTTGATGATGAGTGATACCCGTATCGAGCGTGACAGCATGGGTGAGCTGCAGGTGCCGGCCCAGGCCCTCTATGGCGCCCAGACCCAGCGCGCGGTCGACAACTTCCCGATCAGCGGCCAGCGTATGCCGGCCCAGTTCATTCGTGCCTTGTTGCTGGCCAAGGCCGCTGCGGCCAAGGCCAACGTCGAACTGGAGCAACTGTCTGCCGGGCAGGGCCAGGCTATCGTCAAGGCTGTCGAGCAATTGCTGGCCGAGGACTTCATCCAGCACTTCCCGGTGGATGTGTTCCAGACAGGCTCAGGCACCAGTTCGAACATGAACGCCAATGAGGTGATCGCCACCTTGGCTACCCATGTACTGGGTGAGGCGGTCAATGCCAATGACCACGTCAACTGTGGCCAGAGCAGCAATGACATCATTCCGACCACCATCCATGTCAGCGCCGCGTTGGCCCTGCACGAGCAGTTGCTGCCAGCCCTGGCGCACCTGGTACAGGTGATCGAGGTCAAGTCGGCACAAGTACATCAATTCGTGAAGACCGGTCGTACTCACCTGATGGACGCGATGCCCGTGCGCATGAGCCAGGTGCTGGATGGCTGGGCTGCGCAGATCAATGCTGCCAAGTCGCACATCGAAGGTGTGCTGCCGCACTTGCAGGCGCTGGCCCAGGGCGGAACCGCCGTGGGTACCGGCATCAATGCCCATCCGCAGTTCGCTGTCGGTTTCGCTCGTCAGCTCAGTGGCCTGACCAAGGTCGAGTTCACGCCCGGCCAGAACCTGTTCGCACTGATCGGCTCGCAGGACACTGCCGTGGCTTTGTCTGGCCAGCTCAAGACCACCGCGGTGGCGTTGATGAAAATCGCCAACGATCTGCGCTGGATGAACTCCGGCCCGCTGGCCGGTCTGGGCGAAATTGAGCTGCAAGCTCTGCAGCCGGGCTCTTCGATCATGCCAGGCAAGGTCAACCCGGTGATCCCGGAGGCCACTGCCATGGTCGCCGCCCAAGTGATTGGCAACGACGCGACCATCGCCGTCGCAGGTCAAGCCGGTAACTTCGAGCTGAACGTGATGCTGCCGGTGATCGCCCGCAACCTGCTGGAAAGCATCGAGCTGATGGCCAATGTCAGCCGCTTGCTGGCCGACAAAGCCATCGCCAGCTTCAAGGTCAACGAAGACAAACTCAAGGAAGCGCTCGCGCGCAACCCGATTCTGGTCACGGCGTTGAATCCGATCATCGGCTACCTCAAGGCCGCCGAAATCGCCAAGACCGCCTACAAGCAGGGTCGTCCAATCATCGATGTGGCGCTGGAGCACACCGACCTGTCCCGCGACCAGCTTGAAGCGCTGCTGGACCCGGAAAAACTCACCGCCGGCGGTATCTGACACTGCGTCACCGCCCAGGAGACAACCATGCAGCACTGGAAACGCACCACGGAAACCGCCAACCGCCTATTCGAACAAGGCGAACTGGTGGACGCCCGGGAACACTACCTGCAGGCCTTGGCGTTGGCCCAGGTGCTGTTCGAGCGCTGGCATGACGTGGATGAAGCGGTGGCTGCATTCGTCATCGCCCACCACAACCTGGCTGACCTGCACCTGCGCCTTAACCAGCCGCATGAAAGTGCCGACTATCTGTGCGCGGCTCATCAGCGACTGCTGCAGGCCTGCCAGGAAGCGCGCCTGCCTCAGGCACTGCGTGATGCCGCCCTGCGCCACAGTGCGCGCACTTACACCGAGCTGCTGAGTTTCATTGCCGAGTATGGCCAGTACCCGCGTACCGAGCGCTTGCTCAACCGCCACAGCGCCGGGGCCAGCGAGCTCGCTGCCCAACCGGATGTGGCACCCAGAACCCATGCCTACGGAATTCACTGACATGCCCCATACCTTGCCTGCATTGCCATACGCCTACGATGCGCTGGAACCACACATTGATGCCCAGACAATGGAAATCCACCACACCAAGCATCACCAGACCTACGTGAACAGCCTCAATGCCGCCCTCGAAGGTACCGAGTGGGCCGAATGGCCGGTGGAAAAACTGGTCGCTGCCGTCAAGCAACTGCCGGAGAACCTGCGTGGCGCTGTGACCAACCACGGTGGCGGTCACGCCAACCACAGCCTGTTCTGGACTGTCATGTCACCTCAGGGCGGTGGCGAGGCTGTGGGCCAGCTGGCGCAAGCCGTCACAGCACAACTTGGCGGCTTCGAGGCTTTCAAGGAGGCTTTCACCAAAGCCGCGTTGACCCGCTTCGGCAGCGGTTGGGCCTGGCTCAGCGTCACGCCGCAAAAAACGTTGGTGGTGGAGAGTAGCGGCAACCAGGACAGCCCGCTGATGCACGGCAATGCGCCGATCCTGGGCCTGGACGTGTGGGAGCACGCTTACTACCTCAAGTACCAGAACCGTCGTCCGGAATACATCGGTGCCTTCTACAACGTCATTGACTGGGTGGAAGTTGAACGTCGTTACCTTGAAGCCCTGAAGTGAGTCGGACCGGTATGCGCTCTGAGGTGATGTCTGTCAGCAGTGTGCGCCTGTTCCGCCTGGCGCTTGGGACTTTGCTTTTGCTGGCTGGCGCCGCGTTACTGGTGGCACGGGGCCTCGCCTGGCTAGACCTCGATCCGCGCATGCTGCGCGCCCTGGAGGGCGGTGCTTTATGCGCGCTGGGTACGGCACTGGGCGCAGTACCGGTACTGGTCATTCGCAATATGCCCGTGGCGCTGGCGGATACGCTGTTGGGCTTCGGTGCTGGCGTGATGCTGGCGGCCACCGCGTTTTCCCTGATCATGCCGGGCCTGGCGGCGGCTCAGTCTATTGGCTTCAGCCCTTGGGGGGCAGGTGGCCTGGTCAGTTTTGGCCTGATGTTCGGGGCGTTGTGCCTGTTCCTGGTCGACCTCAAGGTATCCTGGGCTTCGCCTGAAGCGTTGGTGGGCACAGCAAACCAGCCGGTGATTGCAGCGCGCATCTGGCTGTTCGTGATTGCCATCATTGCCCACAACATCCCCGAAGGTATGGCCATTGGTGTGTCGGCCGGGGGAGGTATGGCCGACGCCGACAGCCTGGCCATGGGCATTGCCTTGCAGGATGTGCCTGAGGGGCTGGTGATCGCGCTGGTGCTGGCAGGGGCGGGCATGCCGCGCTTCAAGGCCTTCCTGATCGGCGCAGCCTCAGGCTTGGTCGAGCCGGTGGCGGCGTTGATCTGTGCCTGGCTGGTGAATGTTGCCGAACTGCTGCTGCCGCTGGGGCTGGCCTGTGCAGCAGGGGCGATGTTGCTGGTGGTCACCCAGGAAATCATCCCCGAATCGCGCAGCAACGGCCATCATCGTCTGGCCAGTCTTGGGCTGTGTACAGGCTTCTGTCTGATGATGGTGATGGATACCGCGATGTCCTGATCTTGTGCAAGCGCAGGTTTGCGAGGCCTATTCGCCTTCGTCAAAGAAATTGTTGATCAGTTCGACCAGTGCATCCATGGCGTCGTTGTCCTGCTCACCCTCGGTATGCAGGTGCACCTGGGTGCCTTTGCCTGCGGCCAGCATCATCACCGCCATGATGCTCTTGCCATCCACCAGCTTGTCCGGGGCGCGACCCACCCGTACCTGGCAGGGGAAGCGGCCGGCCACACCGACGAACTTGGCTGCCGCCCGGGCATGCAGACCCAGCTTGTTGATGATGGTGATTTCGCGGGCGGGCATCAGGGGTGGATCCTTGGGCTAGAGGTCGCGATGACGGACCTGGACGTTTTTCAGGGTTTGCTGCAGCTGTTGACCAAGGCGCTCGGTGATGTACACCGAACGGTGATGGCCGCCAGTGCAGCCGATGGCAATGGTTACGTAGGCGCGGTTGCTGGCAGCGAAGCGGGGCAACCATTTGAGCAGGTAGCTGGAGATGTCGTTGTACATGTCTTCGACATCCGGTTGTGCGGCCAGGTAGTCGATCACGGGTTGATCGAGACCTGAGTGCTCACGCAGTTCTGGTTTCCAGTAGGGGTTGGGCAGGCAGCGCACGTCAAAAACCAGGTCGGCGTCGACCGGCATGCCCCGTTTGAACCCGAACGACTCGACCAGAAACGCTGTGCCAGGCTCGGGTTGGTTGAGCAGACGCAGTTTGATCGAGTCACGCAACTGGTACAGGTTCAGGTTGGTGGTGTCGATCTTCAGGTCGGCCAGGTCGGCAATGGGGCCCAACAAATCGCTTTCCACGCGGATCGCTTCCGCGAGCGAGCGGTTGGCGTTGGTCAGGGGGTGCCGCCTGCGGGTTTCCGAGAAACGCTTGAGAAGGACCTCTTCATCGGCATCCAGGTACAACACGTCGCACTGGATGTGCCGTGCGCGGGCTTCTTCAAGCAGCTCGGGAAAACGCATCAGGTGGCTGGGCAGGTTGCGTGCGTCGATCGAAACCGCCACCTTGGGCTGCAGCAATTCGGTGTTGATCAGTGCATTTTCCGCCAACTGCGGCAATAGCCCGGCTGGCAGATTGTCGATGCAATAGAAACCGCTGTCTTCCAGGACATCGAGGGCGGTGCTCTTGCCGGAGCCGGACCGGCCGCTGACGATGATCAGGCGCATGTTCAGTGCTCGTTCTGTACGTCCAGGACAACCTGGAACAGGGCCTCGTTGCTGGTGGCCGCACGCAGTCGATCACGGACCTCCTTGCGATCGAGCATGCTGGCGATCTGACGCAGAAGTTCAAGGTGGGCATCGGTGGCCGCTTCGGGCACCAGCAGCACAAACAGCAGGTCCACCGGCGCGCCATCGATGGCGTCGTAATCGATAGGCGCTTCCAGGTGCAGCAGGGCGCTGACTGGCGCAGAGCATCCTTCAAGCCGGCAGTGCGGGATGGCGATGCCATTGCCAAAACCGGTAGAACCGAGCTTTTCCCGGGCTACCAGTTTTTCGAAGACGTCCTGCATCTCCAGTTCTGGCACTTGGTCGGCGATGACAGTGGCGACCTTTTCCAGGGCGCGCTTCTTGCTGCCGCCCGGCACGTTCACGAGGGAACGGCCGGGGGTCAGGATGGTTTCAAGTCGGATCATGGATGAGGGGGATCAGCGGGCAGCTGCACCTTGCAGCAGGCTTTGCTGTTTTTCCTTGTGTTTTTTCAGTTGGCGGTCGAGCTTGTCGGCCAAGGCGTCGATCGCTGCATACATGTCTTCGTGTTCGGCGTTGGCTACCACTTCGCCGCCGGGAATCTGCAGGGTCGCCTCGACCTTCTGCTGAAGCTTCTCGACTTTCATGATTACCTGCACGTTGGTGATCTTGTCGAAGTGACTCTCCACGCGGGCGAGCTTTTCAAGCACGTAATCGCGCAGTGGCTGGGTGACTTCTACATGCTGTCCACTGATATTGACTTGCATACAGCTTCTCCTTTGTTGCCCGTGCATAAAGAGGCAGGTCTTGCACCTGCCACGAAAACGCTGTGGCACATCTCAGGGGCTACATCAGTCGCTTGCGTTCGCTCGACGGTGCGATGCCGAGGGACTCGCGGTACTTGGCGACGGTGCGACGGGCTACCTGGATGCCTTGTGCCTCCAGTAAACCAGCGATCTTGCTGTCACTCAATGGCTTTTTCTGATTTTCCGCCGCAACCAGTTTCTTGATGATCGCGCGGATCGCCGTGGACGAGCATTCTCCGCCTTCGGAGGTGCTGACATGGCTGGAGAAAAAGTATTTCAGTTCGTAGATGCCACGCGGGGTGTGCATGTATTTCTGCGTGGTAACCCGCGAGATGGTCGATTCGTGCATGCCTACGGCTTCGGCAATGTCATGCAGTACCAACGGCTTCATCGCTTCGTCGCCGTGGTCGAGGAAGCCGCGCTGGTGCTCGACGATCTGCGTGGCAACTTTCATCAGGGTTTCGTTACGGCTTTGCAGGCTCTTGATGAACCAGCGCGCTTCCTGCAGCTGGTTGCGCATGAAGGTGTTGTCGGCGCTGGTGTCGGCACGGCGCACGAAGCCGGCGTATTGTGGGTTGACGCGCAGGCGTGGGATGGCTTCCTGGTTCAGTTCTACCAGCCAACGGTCGCTGTCCTTGCGCACGATGACGTCGGGCACCACGTACTCGGGCTCGCTGGACTCGATCTGCGAACCAGGGCGCGGGTTAAGGCTTTGCACCAGTTCGATGACCTGGCGCAGTTCGTCTTCCTTGATTTTCATCCGCCGCATCAGCTGGCTGTAGTCACGGCTGCCGAGCAGGTCGATGAAATCGGTGACCAGGCGCTTGGCTTCGGTCATCCACGGGGTTGTAGCGGGCAGCTGGCGCAGTTGCAGCAACAGGCATTCGCCCAGATTGCGGGCGCCGACGCCAGCCGGCTCGAACTGCTGGATGCGGTGCAGTACGGCTTCGACCTCGTCCAGCTCGATATCCAGCTCCGGGTCGAACCCTGCGCAGATTTCTTCGAGTGTGTCTTCCAGGTAGCCCTGGCCGTTGATGCTGTCGATCAGGGTCACGGCAATCAAGCGGTCGGTGTCGGACATCGGCGCCAGGTTCAACTGCCACAGCAGGTGGCTTTGCAGGCTTTCGCCGGCCGATGTGCGCGTGGTGAAGTCCCATTCGTCATCATCGTTGCTCGGCAGGCTGCTGGCGCTGGTCTGGTAGATGTCTTCCCAGGCCGTATCGACGGGGAGCTCGTTGGGGATGCGCTCGCTCCACTCACCGTCTTCCAGGTTGTCGGCGCTGACGGTGCTTTCCTGGAAACTGTTGTCCTGAACTTCGGCGGCCGGCTTGTTCTCGGCGTTGTCGGCCATCGGGTCGCTGTTGTCGAAGTCTTCGCCGTCTTCCTGACGTTCGAGCATCGGGTTCGACTCCAGCGCTTCCTGGATTTCCTGTTGGAGGTCCAGGGTAGAGAGCTGGAGCAGGCGGATGGCCTGTTGCAACTGAGGTGTCATCGTCAGTTGCTGGCCCATTTTTAGGACGAGCGATGGTTTCATGGCAGGGGCTTAATACCTTGTTCGCCGGCGCGCATGCGCCATCCACTACACGAGGGCGCCGAAGCGCCAGATCAAGCAAGTTTTATGCCTTAAATTGTAGCGTTTGCCTAGAGTACCGTAACAACTTTACCCGCAGTCTCAGGGCTGTTTGCCAGTACTTCAGGCGCGTGCCGGGTCAGAGGCGGAACTCGTGGCCCAGGTAAACTTCTTTGACCAAGTCGTTTGCCAGGATGGTTTCAGCGTCGCCTTCGGCGATCAATCGGCCATCGTTGACGATATAAGCGGTTTCGCAGATATCCAGGGTTTCACGCACGTTGTGGTCGGTAATCAGTACGCCGATACCTTTGGCCTTGAGGTGATGGATGATCTGCTTGATGTCGCCGACCGAAATCGGGTCGACACCGGCGAACGGTTCGTCCAGCAGGATGAACTTGGGTGCGGTCGCCAGGGCGCGCGCAATTTCGACGCGGCGGCGTTCACCACCGGACAGGCTCATGCCGAGGTTGTCCCGGATGTGGCTGATGTGGAACTCCTGCAGCAGGCTTTCCAGCTCTTTGCGGCGGCCGTCCCGGTCGAGGTCCTTGCGGGTCTCGAGGATGGCCATGATGTTGTCGGCGACCGACAGCTTGCGGAAGATCGAGGCTTCCTGCGGCAGGTAGCCGATACCGGCGCGGGCGCGGCCGTGCATGGGCTGGTGGCTGACATCGAGGTTGTCGATCAGTACGCGGCCCTGTTCGGCCTGGACCAGCCCGACAATCATGTAGAAGCAGGTGGTCTTGCCGGCGCCGTTGGGGCCGAGCAGGCCGACGATCTGGCCGCTGTCGATAGACAGGCTGACATCACGTACTACCTGCCGCCCCTTGTAGCTCTTTGCCAGGTGCTGGGCTTTGAGGGTTGCCATTTACTCGGCCTTCTTCTTGGGCTGGATCACCATGTCGATGCGCTGACGGGGTGTTGTCACATTGCCACCACGGCCGGCGGTCGCCACCTGGGTCTGAGTGTTGTAGACGATCTTTTCGCCTTCGGTGGTATTGCCTTCGCTCTCGACCTTGGCGCGGTCGGTGAGAATGACCAAGTCCTTCTGCGACTGGTACTGGATGGTTACGCCCCAGCCTTTCATCTTGTCCGGCTTGGCTGCGCTCTGCTGCTGCTCGAAGTAGGCCAGGTTGCCCACCGAGGTCACTACGTCGATATCGCCAGAGGCGGAGCGGGTAATGGTCACGGTGTTGCCTTTGATCATCATCGAACCCTGAGTGATGATCACGTCGCCGGTGTAAGTGGCCACGCCTTGCTTGTCATCCAGATGAGCGTTGTCGGCCTGGATGCGGATAGGCTGGTCACGGTCGTTCGGCAGGGCGAGGGCGCTCGCGCTTCCCAGTGCTGCGCTCAGGCTGAGCAAAAGGGGGAGGGTTTTAACGAGCCTCATACTGTCCTCTTACGTTAGAGAGCAAGTCCATCTTGCCTTCTTTCAAATACGCTTTCATGCCTTTGCCCGTATTGGTGCCTCCGGCGCCGTCGATTCTAACGGCTTGCTCGGTCTGCGCATATTGCTTCTGCGGGAACACGGTCATGCGTGAGCTGGTAATGATGGTTTCACGCTGCTTTTCATCGGTGCGGGCAATCCGCACCTTGTCGATCAGCTCGACCTCGGTACCGTCAGGATTGACCTCGGCGCGCGTGCTCTGCACATGCCACGGGTACTCGGTGCCGCGGTACAGGTGCAGGTCCGGTGTGGTCACCTGGGTGACTTCGCTGGTCTTGAGGTGTTCGATTCTGTCGGCGGTCATTTCGTATTGCAGCTTGCCGTCGGGCAGGAACTGCACGCTGTGGGCGTTGATCGCGTAGTAATCGATGGCGCTTTCGTCGACCTGGGCCACGGGCTTGTCGAGGAAGCTTTCCGGGCTGACATTCCAGTAGCCAATGGCTACCAACAGGGCGGCTATCGCCCCGAGCAGCACAATGTTTCGGGCTTTCTTGCTGAGCATGGGCAGCCTTACAGGTAGTTGGCGTTGGCAGCGTCCAGGGTGCCCTGGGCCTGCATGATCAATTCGCAGAATTCACGGGCCGCGCCTTCGCCGCCACGTGCCTGGGTCACGCCGTGGGCGTGCTGGCGTACGAACGGTGCGGCGTTGGCTACGGCCATGCCCAGAGCCACTCGGCGAATCACCGGCAGGTCGGGCAGGTCGTCGCCCAGGTAAGCCACTTGATCATAGCTTAGGCCCAGTTCGGCGAGCAGGCCGTCAAGCACCACCAATTTGTCCTCCCGGCCTTGGTAGAGGTGCGGGATGCCGAGGTTACTGGCCCGGCGTTCGACCACGGGGGTCTTGCGCCCGCTGATGATCGCGGTGGTCACGCCCGAGGCCATTAGCATCTTGATGCCCTGGCCGTCGAGGGTATTGAACGTCTTGAATTCGCTGCCATCCTCGAGGAAGTACAGGCGCCCGTCGGTGAGCACGCCGTCTACGTCGAACACTGCCAGCTTGATGCCTTTGCCGCGTTGCATGAGGTCCTGGTTCATTCCATCGCTCCTTTACATTACGCCGGCGCGCAGCAGGTCATGCATGTTCAGGGCGCCGGTCGGGCGGTCTTCACGGTCCACCACCACCAGGGCGTTGATCTTGTGGTCTTCCATTATCTTCAGGGCTTCGGCGGCGAGCATGTCGGCACGCGCAGTCTTGCCATGAACGGTCATGACCTGGTCGATCAGGGTGGTGTGCACATCGATATTGCGGTCCAGGCTGCGGCGCAGGTCACCGTCGGTGAAGATCCCGGCCAGTTTGCCATCGGCTTCGACGATCACGGTCATGCCCAAACCTTTGTGGGACATTTCCAGCAGCGCGTCCTTGAGCAGGGTGCCGCGTGATACTTGAGGCAGATCGTCGCCGGCGTGCATCACGTTCTCGACCTTCAGCAGCAGGCGGCGGCCCAGCGCGCCTCCCGGGTGCGAGAAGGCGAAGTCCTCGGCGGTGAAGCCGCGGGCTTCGAGCAAGGCGATGGCCAAGGCGTCGCCCAGTACCAGCGCTGCCGTGGTGGAGGAGGTGGGGGCCAGATTCAGCGGGCAGGCCTCTTGTGCGACACGTGCGTCAAGGTTGACCTCGGCGGCCTGGGCCAGCGGCGAGTCCGGGTTGCCGGTCAGGCTGATCAGCTTGATGCCAAGGCGTTTGATGAACGGCAGCAGGGTGACGATTTCGGCGGTGCTGCCGGAGTTCGACAGCGCAAGGATGACATCATCACGGGTGATCATGCCCATGTCGCCATGGCTGGCTTCGGCCGGATGCACGAAAAACGCCGGTGTGCCGGTGCTGGCCAGGGTCGCGGCGATCTTGTTGCCGATGTGCCCGGACTTGCCCATGCCGACCACGACGACCCGGCCCTTGCTGGTCAGAATCAGTTCGCAGGCTTTGACGAAATTGTCGTCGATGCGCGCCAAAAGGGCCTCTACGGCCTCGAGTTCCAGGCGCAGAGTGCGTTGGGCGGATTGGATCAGCTCGCTGGATTGGCTCATGTCGAAAAAGCAATGCCTGATGAAAGGGCGACGATTATACGCGCAATGATGAAAACCCTCACCTCCTCGATTGCTGTAGTGAATACCACCAAAGCCTGTCCCGGGGCTGAACGACTGCTTGTCCGGCCTTGGGGCGGGGCTGTCAGCGGTGCTATAGTTCGCCGCTATTCGGCCTGTCAGGGGTGCGTGTGCCTTCCAGATGGAGGCCGGCGTCCATTAGGACGAGGCTGCATTAGCAAGGAGTCTAGATGAGTGTGGATAGCGCCTACGCGGTCGAGTTGAAGGGTGTAACCTTCAAACGTGGTTCGCGCAGCATTTTCAGCAACGTGGACATCAGCATCCCGCGCGGCAAGGTCACCGGCATCATGGGGCCATCGGGGTGCGGCAAGACCACGTTGCTCCGCCTGATGGGCGCACAGTTGCGTCCCGCGAGCGGTGAGGTATGGGTTGCCGGGCAGAACCTGCCGACGCTGTCGCGCAGCGACCTGTTCGACGCCCGCAAGCAGATGGGCGTGCTGTTCCAGAGCGGCGCGTTGTTCACCGACCTCGATGTGTTCGAGAACGTCGCGTTCCCGCTGCGCGTGCATACTCAGCTGTCGGACGAAATGATCCGTGACATCGTGTTGATGAAGCTGCAGGCCGTGGGCCTGCGCGGTGCCATCGACCTGATGCCCGACGAGCTGTCCGGTGGCATGAAGCGCCGTGTGGCACTGGCCCGGGCGATTGCCCTGGACCCGCAGATCCTCATGTACGACGAACCGTTCGTCGGCCAGGACCCGATCGCCATGGGGGTACTGGTGCGCCTGATTCGCCTGCTCAACGATGCCCTGGGCATCACCAGCATCGTGGTTTCCCATGACCTGGCAGAAACCGCCAGCATCGCCGACTACATCTACGTTGTAGGTGACGGCCAGGTGCTGGGCCAGGGGACGCCTGATGAGCTGATGGGTTCGGACAATCCACGGATCCGCCAATTCATGAAAGGCGACCCGGATGGCCCGGTTCCCTTCCACTTTCCCGCGCCTGACTACCGCGCCGACCTGCTGGGGGCGCGTTGATGCGCAGAAAATCCTTACTCGAACGTGTCCGCCTGCTGGGCCGCTCGGCAATCGACGTGCTGGCCGTGCTCGGGCGTTCGTGCCTGTTCCTGTTCCATGCGCTGGTCGGTCGCGGTGGTATTGGCGGCGGCTTCCAGTTGCTGACCAAGCAGTTGTACTCGGTGGGTGTGCTGTCGCTGGCGATCGTCGTCGTGTCCGGTGTGTTCATCGGCATGGTGCTGGCGCTGCAGGGCTACAGCATCCTGACCAAGTACGGCTCGGAGCAGGCGGTAGGGCAGATGGTCGCCCTGACCCTGCTGCGTGAACTTGGCCCGGTGGTAACGGCGTTGCTGTTCGCCGGGCGTGCCGGTTCCGCGCTGACCGCCGAAATCGGCAACATGAAGTCTACCGAGCAGTTGTCGAGCCTGGAAATGATCGGTGTCGACCCGCTCAAGTACATCGTTGCGCCACGCCTGTGGGCCGGTTTCATCTCGCTACCGCTGTTGGCGCTGATCTTCAGCGTGGTCGGTATCTGGGGTGGCTCGTGGGTGGCGGTGGACTGGCTGGGTGTCTACGAGGGCTCGTTCTGGGCCAACATGCAGAACAGTGTTTCTTTCACTGACGACGTGCTCAACGGGCTGGTCAAGAGCCTGGTGTTTGCTTTCGTCTCGACCTGGATCGCCGTATTCCAGGGGTACGACTGTGAGCCCACCTCAGAAGGGATCAGTCGTGCAACCACCAAGACCGTGGTCTATGCCTCGTTGGCAGTGCTGGGTCTGGACTTTATTCTGACCGCCTTGATGTTTGGAGATTTCTGATGCAAAACCGCACCCTGGAAATCGGTGTCGGCCTGTTCCTCCTGGCCGGGATCCTGGCGCTGCTGCTGCTGGCCCTGCGTGTCAGCGGGCTGTCGGCCAGCCCGAGCAGCGATACCTATAAAGTTTATGCTTACTTCGACAATATCGCCGGTTTGACGGTCAGAGCTAAAGTGACCATGGCCGGTGTGACCATCGGCAAGGTCACCGCCATCGATCTGGACCGTGATTCCTACACCGGTCGGGTGACGTTGCAGCTGGACAAGTCGGTCGATAACCTGCCGACCGACTCCACTGCCTCGATCCTGACCGCCGGTTTGCTTGGCGAGAAGTACATCGGCATCAGCGTTGGCGGTGAAGACGAAGTGCTCAAGGATGGTGCAACCATCCATGACACACAGTCGGCACTGGTGCTGGAGGATCTGATTGGCAAGTTCCTGCTCAACTCTGTTGGCAAGGAACCGAAAGAAGCGCAACCGGCTAATTAAGGAGTACCCATGATTTCGATCCTGCGACGTGGCTTGCTGGTGCTGCTGGCGGCCTTCCCCCTGCTGGCCCTGGCTGTGCAGACACCGCACGAAGTGGTTCAAAGCACCACCAATGAACTGCTCGGCGACCTCAAGGCCAACAAGGAGCAGTACAAGTCCAACCCCAACGCCTTCTATGACTCGCTCAACCGCATTCTCGGCCCGGTGGTGGATGCCGACGGTATCTCGCGCAGCATCATGACCGTGAAATACTCCCGCAAGGCGACCCCGGAGCAGATGCAGCGCTTCCAGGAAAACTTCAAGCGCAGCCTGATGCAGTTCTATGGCAATGCCTTGCTCGAGTACAACAACCAGGGCATCACTGTCGACCCGGCTAAAGCCGATGACGGCAAGCGCGCCAGTGTCGGCATGAAGGTTACCGGCAACAACGGTGCCGTGTACCCCGTGCAGTACACCCTGGAGAACATTGGCGGCGAGTGGAAGGTGCGTAACGTGATCGTCAACGGCATCAACATCGGCAAGCTGTTCCGTGACCAGTTCGCCGATGCCATGCAGCGTAACGGCAATGACCTGGACAAGACCATCGACGGCTGGGCCGGCGAAGTGGCCAAGGCCAAGCAGGCTGCCGACAACTCGCCAGAGAAGAGCGTCAAATGAGTGAGGCCGCTGTAAGCATGGCAGAGCCGGGCGTGCTGCGTCTGGCTGGCGTGCTGGACTACCGCAGCGGCCCGGCCTTGCGCAAGCAAGGCAAGGTGCTGATCGATGGCTCGCGCGAGCCGCGACTGGTGCTTGATTGCTCGGCTGTCGAGAAGTCGTCGAGTGTCGGCTTGTCGCTGCTGCTTGCGTACATGCGGGATGCTCAGGCCACTGGCAAGGCGTGCGAAGTGCGTGGCATGCCTGACGACATGCGGGAAATTGCCGAGGTCTATGATCTCGATGAAGTGCTGGCAAGCTAGTGGCCAGGCACGGATGATGGCCCCTCGGTCAGCGAAGCCTTCGTTGGGCTTCGCAGGCGAGGGGCTTTTTTGTATGATGGCCGACCCGTGCGCATCGGGCGCCGATTGAGGTTGAGCATGCAGGCCGTAGAAGTTAAAAGCTTCCTTGAAGAGAAATTGCCGGGTTCCCGGGTCGAAGTTGAAGGCGAAGGCTGCAACTTCCAGTTGAACGTGATCAGCGACGAGTTGGCTGGCCTGAGTCCGGTCAAACGCCAGCAGGCGATCTATGCTCACCTGAATCCGTGGATCGCCAATGGCAGCATCCATGCGGTAACCATGAAATTTTTCAGCAGCGCAGCCTGGGCTGAGCGCACCTGAGCCAACTTGGCGGCGAGACTCCAATGGACAAACTGATTATTACTGGCGGCGCTCGCCTTGACGGCGAGATCCGCATTTCGGGCGCGAAGAACGCAGCCCTGCCGATTCTGGCAGCGACCCTGCTGGCCGATGGCCCGGTCACCGTGGGCAACCTGCCGCACCTGCACGACATCACCACCATGATCGAGCTGTTCGGGCGCATGGGCATCGAGCCTGTGATCGACGAAAAGCTGTCGGTGGAGATCGATCCACGCACCATCAAGACCCTGGTCGCGCCGTACGAGCTGGTCAAGACCATGCGCGCCTCGATCCTGGTGCTGGGCCCGATGGTTGCCCGTTTCGGCGAGGCCGAAGTGGCCCTGCCTGGCGGTTGCGCCATTGGTTCGCGCCCGGTCGATCTGCACATCCGTGGCCTTGAGGCCATGGGGGCGAAGATCGAAGTGGAAGGCGGCTACATCAAGGCCAAGGCGCCTGAAGGTGGCCTGCGTGGCGCGCACTTCTTCTTCGACACCGTCAGCGTGACCGGTACCGAGAACATCATGATGGCCGCTGCCTTGGCCAAGGGCCGCAGCGTGTTGCAGAACGCCGCGCGTGAGCCTGAAGTAGTCGACCTGGCCAACTTCATCAACGCCATGGGCGGGAACATTCAGGGCGCCGGTACCGACACCATCACCATCGATGGTGTCGAACGACTGGATTCGGCCAACTACCGCGTGATGCCGGACCGCATCGAGACCGGTACCTACCTGGTTGCCGCCGCCGTGACCGGTGGCCGCGTCAAGGTCAAGGACACCGACCCTACCATCCTTGAAGCCGTGCTTGAAAAGCTCAAGGAAGCGGGTGCCGACATCAACACTGGCGAAGACTGGATCGAACTGGACATGCATGGCAAGCGGCCGAAAGCCGTCAACCTGCGTACTGCCCCGTATCCGGCGTTCCCGACCGACATGCAGGCGCAGTTCATCTCGCTGAATGCCATTGCCGAAGGCACTGGCGCGGTAATCGAGACCATCTTCGAAAACCGCTTCATGCATGTTTACGAAATGCACCGCATGGGCGCGCAGATCCAGGTCGAAGGCAACACCGCCATCGTCACTGGCGTCAAGGCGCTGAAGGGTGCCCCGGTCATGGCCACCGACCTCCGTGCTTCCGCCAGCCTGGTGCTGTCGGCGCTGGTTGCTGAAGGCGATACCCTGATCGATCGCATCTACCACATCGACCGTGGTTACGAGTGCATCGAGGAAAAACTGCAGATGCTCGGCGCGAAAATCCGCCGCGTACCGGGCTAGTACCCCGCGGGTGCAAGGACGCACCTTTTGAATTGAATGCGGCCAGGTCGATGACCTGGCCGGCAGCAGCCGCTTAAGGACCGACGTTCCAATGTTGACCATCGCGCTTTCCAAAGGCCGTATTCTCGACGATACCTTGCCGTTGCTCGCCGAGGCCGGCATCGTGCCGACCGAAAATCCGGACAAGAGCCGCAAACTGATCATCCCCACCACGCAGGACGATGTACGCCTGCTGATCGTGCGTGCCACCGACGTGCCGACCTATGTCGAGCATGGCGCTGCCGACCTGGGTGTGGCCGGCAAGGACGTGCTGATGGAGTACGGCGGCCAGGGCCTGTATGAGCCCCTGGACCTGCAGATTGCCCAATGCAAGCTGATGACCGCGGGCGTAGTCGGCGCAGCCGAGCCCAAGGGCCGCCTGCGTGTGGCAACCAAGTTCGTCAACGTAGCCAAGCGTTACTATGCCGAACAAGGTCGCCAGGTCGACATCATCAAGCTGTATGGCTCGATGGAGCTGGCGCCTCTGATCAACCTTGCCGACAAGATCATCGACGTGGTCGACACCGGCAACACCCTGCGTGCCAACGGCCTGGAGCCCCAGGAACTGATCGCCACGATCAGCTCGCGCCTGGTGGTCAACAAAGCCTCCATGAAAATGCAGCACGCCCGTATCCAGAGCCTGATCGACACGCTGCGTCAAGCGGTCGAATCGCGACACCGCGGTTGACTCCTGCGCGCGACCTTCGCTGTCGCGCCCGTCTATCCGCGTCATAGCCATTTTTCTCGGGTGCCCGCGCGGATGGACTGGTAGCTTGGGATTGTGCGAAAAGTCGCCGAGCGGCGATCATGCAAGAACGAAAACAGGCGAGGAACGGCCGGGGTCGCGCCCGACTTTGCTGGTTGCAAATGAGCATTCCGAGCCTGTTTTTAACGTAGCATGATCGTCGCGCAGGCACTTTTCGCACAATCCCCTAGGGCGCCTGAGCATTCGCTAATATTACGAGGCCCTCGCCATGACCGTGTCCACTGCAATTGCCCGTCTCAACGCCGCTGATCCGGATTTCGCCCGACATCTGGATCATCTGCTGAGCTGGGAAAGTGTGTCCGATGACGCGGTCAATCAGCGCGTGCTCGACATCATCAAGGCCGTGCGTGAACGCGGTGATGCGGCGCTGGTGGAATTCACCCAGCGTTTCGATGGTGTTGACGCCAAGTCGATTGACGACCTGATCCTCAATCGCGCGCGCCTGGAACTGGCGCTGACCCGTATTACCCCGGTCCAGCGCGAGGCCCTGGAAAAGGCCGCCAACCGTGTGCGCATTTATCACGAGCGGCAGAAGCAGGATTCCTGGCAGTACACCGAGGCCGACGGCACCGTGCTCGGCCAGAAGGTCACCCCGCTGGACCGTGCTGGCCTGTATGTGCCGGGCGGCAAGGCGTCGTACCCGTCGTCGGTGCTGATGAACGCCATCCCGGCCAAGGTTGCCGGCGTGGCTGAAGTGGTGATGGTGGTGCCGACCCCGCGGGGTGAGGTCAACGAGCTGGTGCTGGCGGCTGCCTGCATCGCTGGTGTCGACCGGGTGTTCACCGTCGGTGGCGCTCAGGCCGTGGCTGCGCTGGCCTACGGGACTGAAAGCGTGCCGCAGGTGGACAAGATCGTCGGCCCGGGCAACATCTACGTTGCCACCGCCAAGCGCCACGTGTTCGGCCAGGTAGGCATTGACATGATCGCCGGCCCCTCGGAAATTCTCGTGGTGTGTGACGGCCAGACCGACCCGGACTGGATCGCCATGGACCTGTTCTCCCAGGCCGAGCACGACGAAGACGCCCAGGCCATCCTGGTCAGCCCGGATGCTGCTTTCCTCGATCGCGTGGCTGCCAGCATCGACAAGCTGATGCCGACCATGGAACGTGCCGATATCATCGAGAAGTCGATCAATGGCCGTGGTGCGCTGATCCAGGTACGTGACATGCAGCAGGCCATGGAAGTGGCCAACCGCATTGCACCGGAGCACCTGGAGCTGTCGGTGGCCGACCCGCAAGCCTGGCTGCCACACATTCGTCACGCTGGCGCGATCTTCATGGGCCGCCACACCAGCGAAGCGCTGGGCGATTACTGCGCTGGCCCTAACCACGTGCTGCCCACTTCAGGTACCGCGCGTTTTTCGTCGCCGCTGGGGGTGTATGACTTCCAGAAGCGTTCGTCGATCATCTTCTGCTCCGAACAGGGCGCGTCCGAACTGGGCCACACTGCCTCGGTCCTGGCCCGTGGCGAGTCGCTGACCGCCCACGCCCGCAGCGCTGAATACCGTATTTTGACCCAAGAGAAGGGGAACTGAGCATGAGTCGATTCTGGAGCCCCTTCGTCAAGGACCTGGTGCCTTACGTGCCGGGCGAGCAACCCAAGCTGGCCCGCCTGGTCAAGCTGAACACCAACGAAAACCCCTATGGCCCGTCGCCCAAGGCGCTGGAGGCCATGCGCGGCGAGCTGAACGATAACCTGCGCCTGTACCCGGACCCGAACGGTGACCGTCTCAAGCAAGCGGTGGCCGAGTACTACGGCGTGACCCCGGCGCAGGTGTTTGTCGGCAACGGCTCGGACGAGGTGCTGGCGCACATCTTCTACGGCCTGTTCCAGCACGATGCGCCGCTGCTGTTCCCGGACATCAGCTACAGCTTCTACCCGGTCTACTGTGGCCTGTACGGCATTGCCTTCGAACAGGTGGCGCTGGATGAGCAGTTCCAGATCCGCATTGAGGACTACAAAAAGCCCAACGCTGGCATCATCTTCCCCAACCCCAACGCGCCGACCGGTTGCCTGATGCCGTTGCAGGTGGTGGAGGAGTTGCTGCAGGCCAACCGTGATTCGGTGGTGGTGGTGGATGAGGCCTACATCGATTTCGGTGGTGAAACGGCGATCAGCCTGGTGGACCGCTACGATAACCTGCTGGTTACCCAGACGCTGTCGAAGTCGCGCTCGCTGGCGGGGCTGCGAGTTGGCCTGGCGGTGGGGCATCCGGACCTGATCGAGGCGTTGGAGCGGATCAAGAACAGCTTCAACTCCTATCCACTGGACCGTGCAGCTATCGTCGGCGCGGCGGTGGCGTTCGAAGACCGTGAGTACTTCGAGGAAACCTGCCGCAAGGTAATAGACAGCCGCGAGGTGTTGGTCGGTCAGCTGCAGGCCAAGGGCTTTGAGGTGCTGCCGTCGGCTGCCAACTTCATCTTCGCCCGCCACCCGCAGCAGGATGCCGGCGAGCTGGCGGCACGCTTGCGCGAGCAGGGCGTGATCGTGCGTCACTTCAAGCAGCCGCGTATTGCCCAGTTCCTGCGGATTACCATCGGTACGCCGGAAATGAACCAGGCGCTGCTGGATGCGTTGAGCTGACGTGTAGGGGCGGGTTTACCCGCGAATACGGTAGCGGCGGCAGCGGCGAACGGTCGGTGGAAATTGGCCAGCAGGCCCGGCCCATTCGCGGGTGAACCCGCTCCTACAACAGCCTGTGCGCGTCCATCGTAGGAGCGGGTTTACCCGCGAATACGGTAGCGGCGGCAACGGCGAACGGTCGGTTGAAATTGGCCAGCAGGCCCGGCCCATTCGCGGGTGAACCCGCTCCTACAACAGCCTGTGCGCGTCCATCGTAGGAGCGGGTGAACCCGCTCCTACAACAGCCTGTGCGCGTCCATCGTAGGAGCGGGTTTACCCGCGAATACGGTAGCGGCGGCAACGGTGAACGGCTGGTGAAATTGGCCAGCAGGCCCGGCCCATTCGCGGGTGAACCCGCTCCTACAACAGCCTGTGCGCGTCCATCGTAGGAGCGGGTTTACCCGCGAATACGGTAGCGGCGGCAACGGCGAACGGTCGGTGGAAATTGGCCCGCAGGCCCGGCCCTTTCGCGGGTGAACCCGCTCCTACAACAGCCTGTGCGCATCCAATGTAGGAGCGGGTTTACCCGCGAATACGGTAGCGGCGGCATCGGCGAACGGTCGGTGGAAATTGGCCAGCAGGCCCGGCCCATTCGCGGGTGAACCCGCTCCTACAACAGCCTGTGCGCGTCCAATGTAGGAGCGGGTTTACCCGCGAATACGGTAGCGGCGGCAACGGTGAATGGCGGGTGGTAATTGGCCAGCAGGTCCGGCCCTTTCGCGGGTGAGCCCGCTCCTACGGGGGGGCGGGCACTTGAGGTACGACAGAGCTGTTGCTTCCCAAGGGATTAATAGCGGCGGTCTTCGATTACAAACGGCTTGGCTGCCGGCCTGTTGCGCACTGCCGCCGGTGTACCATCCAGTACCAGTGCATAATCGTTCTGCTTGTCCATCCCCTCCGGATCGGTCCATTGCTCGTCTCTGGCCGCAACCTGGGCAACCACATGGCCGTTCTTGATAATGGTCAGATAACCCTTGGCGTTACTGTTCCAGCGTAGCCGTCCTTTGTTTTCATCTGCCCGCGCCTTGCGCACGCCGGTATCACCCAGTAAAGGCGTGCCGTCCAATAGCCATTCCGGCTGCAGCTTGAGGCCCATGTGGCGCAGCACCGTGGGCGCTACCGAGGTCTGCGCGGGAAGCCCGTACAGACCGCCGGGCCCAGGCATTTCCACAGGAATGCTCAGCTCGGTCAGTTCCTGATTCAACGGTTTGTTGCTGGCGATGAAGATGCTCTTTTCCTGCTCCGAAGCGCCGCCATGGCCTTTGCCCCAATAGTCCCGGCCATGGTTGGTACTGACGAGTACCAGCCAGTCTTCCTGTGGGAACATGCGACGCCGCTGGTCTACCTTGTCCAACAGCCGCCCGATCTCGCTGTCGGCCTTGCGCAACGCCTGCGCATAGCGCTCACCATAACCCCTGTGATGGCCAATCTGGTCAGGTTCGTCCAGTTGAATGAACGTGAAATCAGCGGGTGTGTCGCCGAGGATCTGCAACGTTCGTTCAATCACTTGTTCATCTGGCAGACCACTTTCGCGTACATCGGCGCCATGGGCGTCCTCCAGCAGAAATGCCGTGTTGATGGTCGACCAGTTGACGATGCTGGAGAGATAGGCATTGGGGTAGGCCAGGCGTAGCCGCTTGAACAGGCTAGGAAACGCCGGGTTTACCCGTTGCGAGTCGTCGTCCGATTCAACGCCATGCTTGTTGCTCCACACGCCGGTCAGCAAAGTGATCCAGCCTGGGCCACTCAAGGTGGGTTGCTCGCTGGCTTTACCATTGATCCCCCGGCGTAAGCCTTGCCGTAGTGCAGCCGCTGTTTCAGGTTGGTCGCATCGCCCAGTTGCAGGTACTGCTGCAATTGCACGCCGTCAAGGCCGATGAGCAAGGTTTTAGGGCGGCTCGGGTGCCGGGCCGGGTCACAGCCCGGCTGCAGGGCCAGGAACAGCAATAACAGCAAACTTGCCAGTCGCATGGGGTCGCATCCTTGAAAGCACGCAACGAGCGTTGCAACAAAGTGGCATGCCCACAACTGGCAGAAATACCAGGTGGTTTACCTCTTTGCCTGCAATCCAGTAAGCTGCATCAATTCGTCGGATGATTGGTTGAGTGGCATGAATACAGAGCTGACCAAGCGCTCCCTGGTGGAGTTGGCGGTAGAGCGCATGCGCGAATGCATCGTGCTGGGCGATTGGCAGGTCGGTCAGCGCCTGCCTACCGAGCCAGAGCTTGCCTTGCAGCTGGGCATCAGCCGCAACACCGTGCGTGAGGCCATGCGCGTGCTGGCGTTCAGTGGCCTGGTGGAAATTCGCCAGGGCGACGGCAGCTACCTGCGCACTGCCCAGGACCCGCTGCAGGCGGTGCACGCGATGTCCCGGTGTACGCCCGAGCAGGCCCGTGAAACCCGCCATATTCTCGAGGCGGAGGCCGTCGGGCTGGCGGCCTTGCGCCGTACCGATGCCGACCTGCAAGCGCTACGGGATGCCCTGGAAGGCAGTGCCGGGCATTTTCACGGCGATGTCGATGCCTATGTGGCCTGCGACCTGGTGTTCCACCAGCGGCTGGTCGATGCCGCCCACAACCCGGCATTAAGCGAGCTTTACCGTTACTTTTCCGGGGTCGTGGCTGCCGCGCTGCAACACAATATGGCCACCGTTCCGCGCTGCCAGGCCACGTTCGACTTGCATGGACAGATCCTCGACGCCATCGAGCAACGTGACGCTGAACGGGCCAAGCGCCTGACCCGTATCCTCATTGAATCCTGACACCGAGAAGGCCATGGCTGAATCCATCACCCGTAATTCCCCGTCGAACGAGCGGGATCTCGATGAGCTGCTGATCGACGCTGAAGCTGACGACGAACAGGTCCAGCAGCAGGCTGTGGTGTTGCGGCGGCCCTGGCTGTTGCTGCTGGGCCTGGTGCTGGTGGCCTTGAACCTGCGCCCGGCATTGTCGAGCATGGCGCCGGTGCTGGGCCAAGTATCTGAAGGCTTGGGGCTGAATGCTTCACAGGCTGGCTTGCTGACCACCTTGCCGGTGCTCTGCCTGGGCCTGTTTGCTCCCTTGGCGCCGTTGCTGGCGCGGCGCTTTGGCAGCGAGCGGGTGATTCTTGGCATCCTCCTCACTCTGGCACTTGGCCTTGTGGTACGAAGTACCTTTGGGGCAATCGGGGTGTTCCTCGGCAGCCTGATGGCGGGGGCCAGCATCGGCATTATCGGCGTATTGTTACCCGGTATCGTCAAGCGCGACTTTCCACAGCACGCTGGCACGCTGACCGGTGTATACACCATGGCGTTATGCCTGGGCGCGGCCATGGCCGCAGGTGCCACCGTACCTTTGGCCCAGCATTTCGACGGCAGCTGGGCACTGGGGTTGGGCTTCTGGGTGCTGCCGGCTTTGCTGGCCATGCTGGTGTGGCTGCCACAGGCCCGTCAGGGGCATGGCCTGCACAAGGTGGCCTATCGCGTGCGAGGCTTGTGGCGTGACCCACTGGCCTGGCAGGTGACCCTGTATATGGGCCTGCAGTCATCACTGGCTTACATCGTGTTCGGTTGGTTGCCATCGATCCTGATCGGCCGCGGCCTCACCCCGACCGAGGCAGGGTTGGTGCTGTCAGGGTCGGTAATCGTGCAGTTGATCAGCTCGCTCAGCGCCCCCTGGTTGGCCACCCGCGGCAAGGACCAGCGGCTGGCAATCGTGGTGGTCATGTCGGGCACGCTGGCGGGGCTGTTCGGTTGCCTGTATGCGCCACTGTCCGGACTGTGGGGGTGGGCCATTGTGCTGGGCCTGGGGCAGGGCGGTACCTTTGCCCTGGCGCTGACCTTGATCGTGCTGCGCTCGAAGGACGCCCACGTGGCGGCGAACTTGTCGAGCATGGCCCAAGGGGTGGGTTATACCCTGGCCTCGATGGGGCCTTTTGCGGTAGGGCTGGTGCATGACCTGACCGGCGGCTGGACGGCACTGGGTTGGATTTTTGCGGTGCTGGGCGTTGGCGCCGTGGTGTTCGGGCTGGGTGCCGGGCGGGCGCTGCATGTGCAGGTGACCTGCGAAAAAGTCTGAGGCCTGTTTTAGCAGTCCCGTCCTCGTGCCTGCCAAGAGGGCGGGACTGGCATAAGCCACCGGGGCAGATTATCGTGCAGTTTTCGAACCTAGGACGGACCAGCCCCCAATGAGCGATGCCAACCGCGCCCTGATCACCCGTTTCTACCAGGCTTTCCAGCGCCTGGATGCCGACGCCATGCTGGCCTGCTACAACAACGATATCGTTTTCAGCGACCCGGTGTTCGGCACCCTGCGCGGCAAGGACGCAGGCGATATGTGGCGGATGCTCACCACCCGCGCCAAGAACTTCACCCTGACATTCGACAGCATACGCGCAGATGAGCACAGTGGCAGCGCGCACTGGGTGGCTACCTACCTGTTCAGCCAGACCGGCCGTGTTGTGGTCAACGATATCCAGGCACGCTTTGTCATTCGTGATGGGCTGATTTGCCAGCATGACGACACCTTTGACCTGTGGCGCTGGTCGCGGCAAGCGTTGGGTGTTCCTGGAATGCTGCTGGGGTGGTCGCCGCTGATGCAGAACAAGGTCCGCCTGCAGGCATTCAAGGGGTTGCGCGCATTCCAGCAGGCCCAGGGTGAGTGAAGTCGTCGAACCTGCCGTTGGTAAGCCCTGGTTTGTCTATCTGGTAAGGGCTGCCAATGGCTCGTTGTATTGCGGCATCAGCGATGACCCGCAGCGTCGGTTCGCCGCGCATCAGAAAGGGCAGGGCGCCCGCTATTTCAAGACCAGCCCGGCCCAGGCGCTGGTGTATGTGGAGCAGTGGCCGGACAAGAGCGCGGCCCTGCGCCAGGAGCGGTTGGTGAAACGGCTGCGCAAGTCGGCGAAGGAGGCACTGGTGGCCTCCTTTGGCGGCTTGGGCGAAATCAGTCCTTGCGCCGCTTCAGCTGATCCACCAAGGTTGTCGGCAGCCCCTTGATGATCAAGGTCCCCGCCGCTTCGTCATACTCCACCTTGTCCCCCAGCAGATGTGCCTCGAAGCTGATCGACAGCCCCTCGGCACGCCCGGTGAAACGGCGGAACTGGTTGAGGGTGCGTTTGTCAGCAGGAATTTCCGGCGACAGGCCGTAGTCCTTGTTGCGGATGTGGTCGTAGAACGCTTTGGGGCGGTCTTCGTCGATCAGGCTGGACAGCTCTTCGAGCGTCACCGGCTCGCCCAGCTTGGTCTGGGTGGTGGCGTACTCGACCAGGGTCTGGGTCTTTTCGCGGGCGGATTCTTCCGGCAGGTCTTCGCTTTCGACGAAATCGCTGAAGGCCTTGAGCAGGGTGCGGGTTTCGCCCGGGCCGTCGACGCCTTCCTGGCAGCCGATGAAGTCGCGGAAGTAATCCGATACCTTCTTGCCGTTCTTGCCCTTGATGAACGAAATATACTGCCTGGAGTTCTGGTTGTTCTTCCACTCCGACAGGTTGATGCGTGCTGCCAGGTGCAGCTGGCCAAGGTCGAGGTGACGGGAAGGGGTCACGTCGAGCTGGGCATTCACCGCCACGCCTTCGCTATGGTGCAGCAGGGCGATCGCCAGGTACTCGGTCATGCCTTGCTGATAGTGGGCAAACAGGATGTGGCCGCCGGTGGACAGGTTGGACTCTTCCATCAGCTTCTGCAGATGCTCGACAGCCACGCGGCTGAAGGCGGTGAAGTCTTTTTCTTCATCCAGGTACTGCTTCAGCCAGCCGCTCAGCGGGTAGGCGCCCGATTCGCCGTGGAAAAAGCCCCAGGCCTTGCCTTGCTTGGCGTTGTAGCTGTCATTGAGGTCGGCCAGGAGGTTTTCGATGGCATCGGAGGCAGCCAGTTCGGAGTCGCGAGCATGCAGTACGGCGGGGCTGCCATCGGGCTTTTTGTCGATCAGGTGAACGATGCAATGACGGATTGGCATGGAATTCTCGGCGAGCTGCAAAAGTTGCCAAGTTTAACCTAGACCTGAGGTGATGCAGTGGCCGTATGTTGGCAGATATGTCGGTTGTTCGTTTTTTGTTCAATTTTCTGTGTTTTCAGCTGAAACCCCCGAAAAACCTGCATTTAATCAAAGTGCGAAGCGGATATTTATCCATTCATGTGGTAGTTTTGCGCGGTCTTGCGCCCCTCGTGTGCGCATTGCTGGCAGCAAGCTTTCGTCGTGTCGAACCAAACGCCGATTTTCGTATCTACATACGCAATTGGCGCGGCCCTCCATTTCAAGGGGCTGGCCCGATAACGTCGTAGTCCGCTGCTTAACCATCGAATTTGATAGGGAAGGAACACCACCATGGCATTGACCAAAGACCAACTGATTGCCGACATCGCCGAATCGATCGCCGCGCCAAAAGCCACCGCCAAGAACGCTCTGGAGCAACTGGGCCAGATCGTTGCTGACCAACTGGAAAACGGCGCTGAAATCACTCTGCCAGGCATCGGCAAGCTGAAAGTCTCCGAGCGTCCTGCCCGTACCGGCCGCAACCCTTCGACTGGCGCTGCCATCGAAATCGCTGCCAAGAAAGTCGTCAAGTTCGTTCCAGCCAAAGTGCTGACCGACGCCATCAACAAGTAATTGTTGCTTTGACGAAACCGCGCCCGGCTTGCCCGGGCGCGGTTTTTTCATGCCTGTGATTTACGCTGGGCGTGCCAGGCCTGGCGTGCGGCGTCGTCAAGGAAGCTCCAGGCGACCATGCGGCTCTGTTTCTGCCCCTGGCCCATCTCAATGATGCGTACGGCCTTGGCGCCGGACTTCTTCAACGCGGCTTCGATGCCCGGCAGGTTGCTGGCCTTGGACACCAGGCTGGTGAACCAAAGTACCCGTTCGGCGTACTGCACGCTTTCGCCGATCAGCTGGGTGACAAAGCGGATTTCGCCACCCTCGCACCACAGTTCATTGTTCTGGCCACCGAAGTTCAGCACGGGCAGCTTGCGTTTGGGATCCTGTTTGCCGAGGTTCTTCCATTTGCGCTGGCTGCCGCGGGTGGCTTCGTCGCGTGAGGCATGGAAGGGCGGGTTGCACAGGGTCAGGTCGAAGCGTTCGCCCTCCTGCAGCAGGCCGCTGAGGATGTGCGCTCGGTTGGCCTGCTGGCGCAGGGTAATGGCTTTGCCCAGGCCATTGGCCTGGACGATAGCCTTGGCCGAGGCCAGCGCCACCGGGTCGATGTCCGAGCCGAGGAAGCGCCAGCGGTAGTCACTGTAGCCCAGCAGTGGATAGATGCAGTTGGCCCCCACGCCGATGTCCAGCGCGCGCACTGGCGCGCCCCTTGGGACGTCGCCGGCATTGTCATCGGCCAACAGATCGGCGGCTACATGGATGTAGTCGGCACGGCCAGGAATGGGCGGGCACAGGTAATCGGCTGGGATGTCCCAGTGCTGGATGCCGTACTGGGCCTTGAGCAGTGCACGGTTGAACACGCGGACGGCTTCGGGGTTGGCAAAGTCGATGCTGGGCTTGCCGTGGGGGTTGGTGATGGTGAAACGGGCCAGATCAGGGTGGGCCTTGATCAGGCTGGGGAAGTCGTAGCGACCCTGGTGGCGGTTGCGCGGGTGCAGGGTGGGTTTGTTCGGGGTCATGGCAGTGTCCAGCCCTATACGAGCGGTGGCTTGAAGACCCTGGGGCTGCTACGCAGCCCTTTCGCGACACAAGGCCGCTCCCACAGGGTGGTGGCGCCTTGAAGGTTGGCGCCGTCCTGTGGGAGCGGCCTTGTGTCGCGAAAGGGCCGTGCAGCGGCCCCAACGGTCTCTCTAGTGATTACAGCGCTGCAATCCGCGCATGCTGCTCGGTGAAGTTGGCCAGGGCCTGTTCGGACTCGGCCAGCTTGGCGCGTTCCTTCTCGATCACCGCAGGCGGGGCCTTGTCGACGAAGGCTGCGTTGGACAGCTTGCCGCCAACACGTTGCACTTCACCTTGCAGACGCTGGATTTCCTTGTTCAGGCGCGCCAGCTCGGCATCCTTGTCGATCAGCCCGGCCATTGGCACCAGCACTTGCAGGTCACCCACCAGGGCGGTAGCGGACAGCGGCGCTTCGTCGGCATCACCCAGTACGGTGAACGACTCGACCTTGGCCAGCTTCTTCAGCAGCGCTTCGTTTTCCTGCAGTCGGCGCTGGTCGTCGGCATTGGCGTTCTTCAGGAACAGCGGCAGTGGCTTGCCGGGGCCGATGTTCATTTCGGCGCGGATATTGCGCAGGCCGACCATCAACTCTTTCAGCCACTCGATGTCGCCTTCGGCAGCGGCGTCAATGCGCGCTTCGTTGGCCACTGGCCATGGCTGCAGCATGATGGTCTTGCCGTCGATGCCGGCCAGCGGCGCGATGCGCTGCCAGATTTCTTCGGTGATGAACGGCATGAACGGATGCGCAAGACGCAGTGCCACTTCCAGTACGCGCACCAGGGTGCGGCGGGTGCCGCGGGCGCGCTCTACCGGGGCGTTTTCGTCCCACAGTACCGGTTTGGACAGCTCCAGGTACCAGTCGCAGTACTGGTTCCAGATGAACTCGTACAGCGCCTGGCTGGCCAGGTCGAAGCGGAACTGCTCCAGCTGGCGGGTTACTTCGGCTTCGGTACGCTGAAGCTGCGAGATGATCCAGCGGTCGGCCAGCGACAGCTCGTAGGCTTCGCCGTTCTGGCCGCAGTCTTCGCCCTTGTCCAGCACGTAGCGGGCAGCGTTCCAGATCTTGTTGCAGAAGTTGCGGTAGCCTTCGACGCGGCCCATGTCGAACTTGATGTCGCGGCCTGTCGAGGCCAGCGAGCAGAAGGTGAAGCGCAGGGCGTCGGTGCCGTAGCTGGCAATACCTTCGGGGAACTCGGCCTTGGTCTGCTTGGCGATCTTCTCGGCAAGCTTGGGCTGCATCATGCCGCTGGTGCGTTTTTCCAGCAGGGCGTCGAGGGTGATGCCGTCGACGATGTCCAGCGGGTCCAGCACGTTGCCCTTGGACTTGGACATCTTCTGGCCTTGGCCATCACGTACCAGGCCGTGCACGTACACGGTCTTGAACGGTACCTGCGGGGTGCCGTCTTCGTTCTTGATCAGGTGCATGGTCAGCATGATCATGCGCGCAACCCAGAAGAAGATGATGTCGAAGCCAGTCACCAGCACGTCGGTGGAGTGGAACTTCTTGAGGAATTCGGTCTGTTCCGGCCAGCCCAGGGTGGAGAATGTCCACAGGCCCGAGCTGAACCAGGTGTCGAGTACGTCGTCATCCTGACGCAGGACCACGTCGGCGCCCAGCTTGTGCTTGGTGCGCACTTCTTCCTCGTTGCGGCCAACGTAGACCTGGCCGGCCTCGTCGTACCACGCAGGAATGCGATGGCCCCACCACAGCTGGCGGCTGATGCACCAGTCCTGGATATCGCGCATCCAGGAGAAGTACATGTTCTCGTATTGCTTGGGCACGAACTGGATGCGGCCATCTTCCACGGCGGCGATGGCAGGCTCTGCCAGCGGCTTGGTGGAAACGTACCACTGGTCGGTCAGCCACGGCTCGATGACCGTGCCGGAGCGGTCGCCTTTCGGCACTTTCAGGGCGTGGTCGTCGATGCTGACCAGCAGGCCCTGGGCGTCCAGGTCGGCGACGATCTGCTTGCGCGCGACAAAGCGGTCAAGGTTGGCGTACTGGGCCGGCAGTCGGGTGTCGACCTGCTCGTTAACGCTGCCGTCGAGGTTGAAGGCCTGGGCGCTGGCCAGCACGAAGGCGTTCTTGTCGAAGATGTTCAGCAGCGGCAGGTTGTGACGCTTGCCGACTTCGTAGTCGTTGAAGTCGTGGGCCGGTGTGATCTTCACGCAACCGGTACCGAACTCGGGGTCGCAGTAGTCATCGGCGATGATCGGGATGCGGCGGCCGACCAACGGCAGTTCGACGAATTTGCCGATCAGTGCCTGATAGCGTTCGTCGTTCGGGTTGACTGCCACGGCAGCGTCACCCAGCAGGGTTTCCGGACGCGTGGTGGCAACTACCAGGTAGTCCTGGCCTTCGGCGGTCTTGGCGCCGTCGGCCAGCGGGTAGCGCAGGTTCCACAGGTGGCCTTTCTCGTCGTGGTTTTCCACTTCGAGGTCGGAGATGGCCGTGTGCAGCTTGGTGTCCCAGTTGACCAGGCGCTTGCCGCGGTAGATAAGGCCGTCTTCATGCAGGCGCACGAACGCTTCTTTTACCGCTTCGGAGAGGCCGTCGTCCATGGTGAAGCGCTCGCGGCTCCAGTCAACCGACGAGCCCAGGCGGCGAATCTGGCGGCTGATGTTGCCACCGGACTGATCCTTCCATTCCCAGACTTTTTCCAGGAACTTTTCGCGGCCCAGGTCATGACGGTTCTGGCCTTTGGCTTCAAGTTGGCGCTCGACCAGCATCTGCGTGGCGATACCCGCGTGATCGGTGCCTGGCTGCCACAGGGTGTCGCGGCCTTGCATGCGGCGGAAACGGATCAGGGCGTCCATGATCGCGTTGTTGAACCCGTGGCCCATGTGCAGGCTGCCGGTTACGTTCGGCGGCGGGATCATGATGGTGTAGGACTCGCCTGCACCTTGTGGAGCGAAATAGTTTTCGGACTCCCAGGTGTTGTACCAGGAAGTTTCGATTGCGTGCGGCTGGTAGGTCTTATCCATGCGCGGCGGGACCCTGTGCATTTATTCGGGAAAGCCGGGAAGTATAACCAAGCTGGGGGCCGCAGGCGACAAGCTGCTGACAACTGTCGGAACAGTGTCGCCTGTTTCGCGGGCAAAGCGTAGGCTTCGAACCTGTGGGAGCGGGCGCGCCCGCGAAGCAGGCGACACCGTTGCCGGTTCTACTCGGAACGCTTGATCAGCCGCTCGATCCGCGCATCCAGCCGGCGCTTGATTTCGTTCTCGATATGCGGGGTAAAGTCGTTGATCACGTCCTGCATGATCATCTGCGCTGCGGCGCGCAGCTCGCTTTCCAGGTGCAGCAGGGTGTCCTGGCGGCGGGTCTGCGGGTCGTCCTCGGGTTCGGCAGCTACCGGTTCGGCGGGCGCCGCGGGGTCGCTGGCGGCTTCGTCCAGCAGCAACGGAATCTGCTCTACCGTCTCGGTGAGCAGTGGCGGTTGCAGGTCGGCGTCGCCAAGCAGCTGACGGATCGACTCGAGGTCATCGAGCAGATGGGCGGAATCGGGCAAAGGGGAGGGCTTGTCCATCGTCGTCAAAGTCGCTGTAAGCGGTGGTCTTGCAGAGCATAGCCCTGTTCGCGGTAGAAACGGAATCGCTCACGGGCTGATTGGCGGATAGCCGGCTCTTCAACAACGATTTCGGCCACCCGCTCGAACTGCCCGACAAAGCCCGGCACGCTGGCGCCGAGGTTGATCAGCAGACCGTGGTGCTCGCCGGCGTTGTCAGCCAGGCCCAGAACCACGTCAGCATCGGCATGCACCTCGGCGAGGTCGTGGGGCACGAAGGCCTCGCCCTTGAAGCGCCACAGGCGTTGGTCCAGTTCACTGCGCTGTTCGGCATCCTGGCAGTGCAGATAGACCCGGTGGCCGAGGCGCCAGGCCTTCTCGCACAGCTTGCAGGCGAAATCGAGCCGCGCCGACAGCGAGTCGGTGGGCAGAATGTAGAAGTCGACTTTGCTCATGGTGGGAATCGCCGGCCGGTGGCGCGCAAGGCACCACCGGCTTCACGGCTTCAGGCGCCAGCGCGGTCCAGCAGGTACTGGGTCAGCAGAGGTACCGGGCGGCCAGTGGCGCCTTTGTCCTTGCCGCCACTGACCCAGGCGGTACCGGCAATGTCCATGTGCGCCCAGTTGTAGGCTTTTGCGAAGCGCGACAGGAAGCAACCCGCGGTGATCGTACCGGCCTTCGGCCCACCGATGTTGCCCATGTCGGCGAACGGGCTGTCCAGTTGCTCCTGGTATTCCTCGAACAGCGGCAACTGCCAGGCACGGTCGTCGGCGCGCTTGCCGGCATCGAGCAACTGCCCGACCAGGTCGTCGTTATTGCCCATCAGGCCGGAGGTGTGGCTGCCCAGGGCGACGATGCAGGCGCCGGTCAGGGTGGCGATGTCGATGACCGCCTGCGGCTTGAAGCGCTCGGCGTAGGTCAGGGTGTCGCACAGCACCAGACGGCCTTCAGCGTCGGTGTTGAGGATTTCCACGGTCTGGCCGCTCATGGTGGTGACGATGTCACCTGGGCGGGTGGCACCGCCGCTTGGCATGTTCTCGGCGCAGGCCAGCAGGCACACCAGGTTGATCGGCAGTTGCAGCTCGAGCACTGCACGCAGGGTGCCGAACACGCTGGCGGCGCCGCACATGTCGTACTTCATTTCATCCATGCCGGCGCCTGGCTTGAGGCTGATGCCGCCGGTGTCGAAGGTAATGCCTTTACCCACCAGCACGAATGGCTTGTCGGCCTTTTTGCCGCCCTGGTAATTGAGCACGATCAGGCGTGGCGGCTGGTCGCTGCCCTGGCCCACGGCGTAGAACGCGCCCATGCCCAGGTCCTTGATCTTTTTCTCGTCCAGCACTTCAACCTTGAGGGCCTTGTGCGCCTTGCCCAGCTCCTTGGCCTGTTCGGCCAGGTAGCTTGGGTGGCAAAGGTTGGGCGGCAGGTTGCCGAGGTTGCGGGTGAAGGCCATGCCGCTGGCGATGGCGCTGGCATGCTTGATCGCACGCTCGACTTCGGCCTGGCCGGCTTTGTCGGCCAGCAGGGTGACCTTTTTCAGCGCGCGCGGCTCTGCTTTCTGGCTCTTGAAACGGTCGAACACATATTCGCCGTCCAGCAGGGTTTCGGCCAGCAGGCGGTACTTGCCGTAATGGGCGTCGCGGTTGCTGACCGCGATATCGTCCAGGGCCAGTACTGCGTCAGCGCCGTTCAGGCCCTTGAGCACGCCAGCGACACTGGCCACCAGTTTGCGCCAGGCGCGGTCGCCCAGGGCTTCTTCCTTGCCGCTGCCCACCAGCAGCACGCGCTCGGCCTTCAGGCCCGGAAGGTTCTGTAGCAGCAGGGTCTGGCCCGGCTTGCCGGCCAGGTCGCCGCGCTTGAGCACGGCGCTGATGGCGCCTTCGCAGGCCTGGTCGACAGCCTGGGCAACAGCGCCGAGCTTGCGGTTTTCACCTACCGGAAGGACCAGTGTGGCGGTTTTTACGGATGCAGCAGCTACGCTTTTTACAACCAGTTCCATGTCAGGATCCCCGAATGATCGATACGTATGGCGCTGTGTGTTCCAGCGCTCTGGACGGGCCTGGCCGCGTCGTCGCGCACCAGCGGAAAAGCTGCCAGTTTGAGCCTGTGGCAAGCGTGCTGACAACCCCGATGTGCGCCTTCGTACGCGGCCAAGTGACAGGGGCGGTCAATCACAGGATAATGCGCGCACTTTACATGGAGGTTCGCCTTTGGCGAACCGGCATTGGTCTTGGATGTACTAAGTCATTGTTTGGCGCCATTGCATGGCAGTCCGCCCTGACAACCCAGGAGTGTCTGGTTTGATCGTCTTTCGTTATCTGTCCCGCGAGGTCCTGGTCACCTTGAGCGCCGTCAGCGCTGTGCTGTTGGTGATCATCATGAGCGGGCGCTTCATCAAGTACCTGGCCCAGGCTGCCCAGGGCGTGCTCGACCCGGGCGTGTTGTTCCTGATCATGGGCTTCCGCTTGCCAGGCTTCCTGCAACTGATCCTGCCTCTGGGGCTGTTCCTCGGCATCCTCCTGGCTTACGGGCGCCTGTACCTGGAAAGCGAGATGACCGTGCTGTCGGCCACAGGCATGAGCCAGCAGCGCCTGCTGGGCATGACCATGGCGCCGGCTGCCCTGGTTGCCCTGCTGGTGGCCTGGCTGAGCCTGAGCCTGGCCCCCCTGGGCGTTGCCCAGGTGCAGCAGATCATCAGCCAGCAGGATGCCCTGACCGAGTTCGACACCTTGGTGCCGGGCCGCTTCCAGACCTTGCGTGATGGCTCGCGGGTAACCTATACCGAGCAACTGTCGGATGACCGCATCAATCTGGGCGGGGTGTTCATCTCCGAGAAGCGCTTCAACCAGGACAAGACCAAGGACCGCGCCCCCTCGGTGCTGGTCGCCGAGAAAGGCCACCAGGAAATCCAGGCCGACGGCAACCGCTACCTGGTGCTGGAAAACGGTTACCGCTACGACGGCAACCCGGGCCAGGCCGACTACCGCGCCATCAAGTACGACACCTACGGCGTGCTGCTGCCCAAGCCGGAAGTCGCCGAGGAAGTGACCGAGCGCGAAGCGCTTCCCACCTCCGAACTGATCGGCAAGGAGGGCCTGCGTGAGCGCGCCGAGCTGCAATGGCGGTTGTCGCTGCCGATCCTGGTGTTCGTCGTCACCCTGCTGGCGGTGCCACTGTCGCGGGTCAACCCGCGCCAGGGCCGCTTCCTCAAGCTGCTGCCGGCAATTCTTCTGTACATGGCCTACCTGACAATGCTGATTTCCGTACGCGGCGCCCTCGAGAAGGGCAAACTGCCGATCGCCCTGGGCATGTGGTGGGTCCACGGCCTGTTCCTGCTGATCGGCCTTGGCCTGATGTACTGGGAGCCGCTGCGCCTCAAACGTGCCGCCCGCCGTGCGGAGGTGGCCCATGGCTAAGCTCGATCGCTACATCGGCCAGAGCGTGCTGCTGGCCATCCTGGCCGTGCTGGGGATCATCCTCGGCCTGGCTTCGCTTTTCGCCTTCATCGATGAAATGGGCGACCTGAGTGACACCTACACGGTGATGGAAGCGGGCAACTTTGTCCTGCTTACCGCACCTCGGCGGCTGTATGAAATGCTGCCAATGGCCGCCCTGATCGGTTGCCTGATCGGCCTGGGCAGTCTGGCCAGCAGCAGCGAGCTGACCATCATGCGTGCGGCAGGCGTGTCCATCGGCCGTATCGTCTGGGCGGTGATGAAGCCGATGCTGGTGCTGATGCTGGTGGGGCTGCTGATTGGCGAATATGTGGCACCGGTGACCGAGAACAAGGCCCAGGCCGACCGTTCCCTGGCCCAGGGTGGTGGTGAAGCACAAAGCTCCAAACGTGGCATGTGGCACCGCCAGGGCGAGGAGTACGTGCACATCAACGCCGTACAGCCCGATGGCCTGCTGCTGGGCGTGACCCGCTACCGCTTCGACAGCGAGCGCAAGATTGTCACCTCGAGCTTTGCCCGCCGTGCGCAGTACCAGAACGACCACTGGCTGCTCGCCGATGTGCGTACCACCTACTTCCGCGGCGACCACACCGAGGTGGTCAACGCGCCGGAGGAGCGCTGGGATGTTTCGCTTACGCCAGAACTGCTCAATACCGTGATCCTCGCGCCAGAGTCGCTTTCGATTACCGGGTTGTGGGATTACATCCACTACTTGTCTGATCAGGGCCTGAACAACTCCCGCTACTGGCTGGCGTTCTGGACCAAGGTGCTGCAGCCGATGGTAACGGCGGCCCTGGTGCTGATGGCGATCTCGTTCATCTTTGGCCCGCTGCGTTCGGTAACCCTTGGCCAGCGCGTGTTCACGGGTGTACTGGTGGGCTTTGTGTTTCGTATTGGCCAGGACCTGCTTGGGCCTTCGAGCCAGGTATTCGGCTTCCCGCCGCTGCTGGCGGTGGTGATACCGGCGGGCATCTGTGCCTTGGCCGGTGTGTGGTTGTTGCGCCGGGCAGGGTAATAGCCTGAGCTGCACAAGAAAGCCGACCTCAGGGTCGGCTTTTTCGTGGGTGTTGATCTGGCCCGGCCCGTTCGCGGGTAAACCCGCGCCCACAGGTACCACGCAGGCATCAGGAAAGGGCCCGAAGGCAACTCCAATCCTCTGGCTTATTTCTTCTGTTTCGGCACCCGCACCAGCTGGCTTTCCGAATAAATGTCATGCCAACCGCGCTTGCGCTTGTCGATCAGCACCCAGAAAAAACCCAGCCCCAGGCACAGCCACGAGGCGATCGACACGACGAACCGCAACAGCGCCTGCCACAGGCTGATGGCCGAGCCATCGGCATTCTGCACCCGAACGCCCCATACCTGCATACCCAGCGTCTGCCCGCCGTGGGTCCAGAACTTGGCAAAGAAGCCGAACAGGGCAAACAGCAATACCGTAGACAGCAATGGGTCGCCATCCAGTGCGCCGGCCTCGGTCAGCTCGCGCATGCGGGCTTCGCCGATGATCGACATCTGAATCATCTTGTAGGCGCCGGCGGTCACGATCAGCAGTGCGGTGCACAGTAGAAAGTCATAGAACATCGCTGCCAGGCGCCGGCCCAGGCCGACCGGTGGAAAATCCCCCTGGGGAGTGAGTAGAGGCTTGGACATGCAGGACGCTCCAAAAGACGAGCCCACTATTCTACGGGCAAAAAAAAGCCCCTGCACTTGGCAGGGGCTTTTCAAAGTCTGGCGCTGGATCAGACAGGTTGAACCTTGTCAGCCTGCATGCCTTTCTGGCCTTGGACTGCTTCGAAGGTGACTTGCTGGCCTTCTTTCAGGCTCTTGAAGCCGTTGCCTTCGATAGCGCGGAAGTGAACGAAGAGATCCGGACCGCTTTCTGGGGTGATGAAGCCGTAACCTTTTTCGTCATTGAACCACTTGACGGTACCCTTCTGACGCTCAGCCATTGTCTTATTTCCTATGAAACTTAAATTTTGATGACAGTTACTTTCGCACTTTTTTGTAAGCGAAAGATTACTGGGCTGGGTTGCAGGAAGTAAGAGACGTCGAACGGGTTGTAGCAAATCTCGGCTACTGGCCCAGGTCACGAACTGTTGCGACCCATGCAAACACAGTGCAGTGACTCTACGCCAACTCCCGAGCGAAAAACAAGCCCTTGGTCGTATGGAAAACTGGCGGCTTGCCGATAACCGACCGATTTGTCGGAAACGGCATGGCGCCTGGCCTGGCGCCATGTTCAAAAGTTATTGGGCAGGTTCGAAAACGAATATGTCTATGCTGCCCAAAACCTTCACAAAGCCGTTTCAGCCACGGTAGTAACGTGGTGTCACGAAAGGCATTTTACTGACTTTCAAGGCCACCTTCTTTCCACGCACCACGGCAAACAGTGCGGTGTCGAGTGCAGCATGTTCACTATCGATATAACCCATGGCGACAGGGGCAGCGAGTGTCGGGCCAAAGCCCCCGCTGCACACTTTACCCACCGGTTTATCGTTTGCGTCGACAATGTCCGCACCTTCACGAACAGGCGTACGCTCCTGCGGCAACAGGCCGACACGTTTGCGCGCAACACCATCGCGCACGTGGGCGAAGATCGCCTCGGCACCCGGGAAGCCGGCAGCACGTGCACCGTCGGCACGGCGCACCTTGGAAATTGCCCACAGCAGGCTGGCTTCGACCGGCGTAGTCTCGCTGTTCATGTCGTGGCCATACAGGCACAGGCCAGCTTCCAGGCGCAGCGAGTCGCGTGCGCCCAAGCCGATCGGCTGTACTTCCGGCTCGGCCAGCAGGCGGCGGGCCAAGGCGTCGGCAGCGTTGACCGGTACCGAGATCTCGTAGCCGTCTTCGCCGGTGTAGCCCGAGCGGCTTACGAAGCAGTCCACACCCAGCAGTTTTACCCGGCGGAACTGCATGAAGGTCATGCCGGCCACTTCTGGAGCCAGTCGTTCCAGCACCTTGACTGCAGCCGGGCCTTGCAGGGCGAGCAGGGCACGCTCCTCGAACAGCGGCTGCACCTCGCAACGGCTGCCGATGTGGGTTTGCAGGTGAGCCAGGTCCTGCTCCTTGCAGGCGGCGTTGACGACCAGGAACAGGGTGTCCTCGCCCAGGTTGGCAACCATCAGGTCGTCGAGAATGCCGCCTTGCTCATTGGTGAACATGGCATAGCGCTGCATGCCCACCGGCAGGTCGATGATGTCCACCGGTACCAGGCTTTCCAGCGCCTTGGCGGCGTCAGCGCCACGCAGAATGATCTGGCCCATGTGCGAGACGTCGAACAGGCCGGCCTGCTCGCGGGTGTGCAGGTGTTCCTTGAGCACGCCCAGCGGGTACTGCACCGGCATGTCGTAGCCGGCGAACGGCACCATGCGTGCACCCAGTTCCAGATGTAGGGCATGCAGTGGGGTCTTGAGCAGTGTTTCGGACATCGATGACTCCTTGCTGTCATTGTCGGGTCAACATTCGATGATGTTGACGGCCAGGCCGCCACGGGCGGTCTCTTTGTATTTGCTTTTCATGTCGGCGCCGGTCTGGCGCATGGTGCGGATGACCTTGTCCAGCGACACGTAGTGCTGCCCGTCGCCGCGCAGGGCCATGCGTACCGCGTTGATGGCCTTCACCGAGCCCATCGCATTGCGCTCGATACAGGGCACCTGTACGAGGCCGCCGATCGGGTCGCAGGTCAGGCCCAGGTTGTGTTCCATGCCTATTTCGGCGGCGTTCTCCACCTGCTGCACGCTGCCGCCCATCACTTCGCACAGCGCCCCGGCGGCCATCGAGCAGGCGACGCCGACCTCGCCCTGGCAGCCCACTTCGGCGCCGGAGATGGAGGCGTTCTCCTTGTACAGGATGCCGATGGCTGCGGCGGTGAGCAGAAAGCGCACCACCCCGTCCTCGCTGGCCCCCGGGACGAAGCGCATGTAGTAGTGAAGGACTGCCGGGACGATGCCCGCTGCGCCGTTGGTAGGGGCGGTGACCACACGACCGCCGTAGGCGTTTTCCTCGTTCACCGCCAAGGCGTAGAGGTTGACCCAGTCGAGCACAGACAGGGCGTCACGCAGGCTGGCTTCCGGGTGGCCGCTCAGTTGGCGGTACAGGGCCGGCGCGCGGCGTTTGACCTTGAGCCCTCCCGGTAATATGCCCTCATGCTGGCAACCTGCCGCGACGCAATCTTGCATCACCTGCCAGATGCGCAGCAGCCCGGCCCGGGTTTCTGCTTCTGGGCGCCAGGCGGACTCGTTGGCCAGCATCACCTGGCTCACCGACAGGTCATGCGCGGTGCAGTGGCCGAGGAGCGCCTTGGCGGTCTTGAACGGATAGGCCAGCACCGTGGTGTCTTCGACGATGCGGTCATGGCCGGCAGCGTCCTCGTCGACCACGAAACCACCGCCTACCGAGTAATACTCGCGGCTTCGGATTTGCAGGCCTGCGTCGTCGAAGGCGCGAAATATCATGCCGTTGGGGTGGTAGTCCAACGGCTTGCGGATCATCGCCAGGTGCTGCTTTTCGATGAACGCAATGCTGTGTTCGCCCAGCAGGTTGATGCGTCCGCTGTCGCGGATGACCTGCAGGCGGGCGGGAATGCTGTCGGTGTCGATAATGTCCGGGTGTTCGCCTTCAAGGCCCAGCAGCACGGCTTTGTCACTGCCGTGGCCTTTGCCTGTGGCGCCCAGTGAGCCATACAGCTCGGCTTTGACGCTGGCGGTGCGGGCCAGCAGGCCGTCACGGCGCAGCCCTTCGGCAAACCGCGCAGCGGCGCGCATCGGGCCGACCGTGTGGGAGCTGGAGGGGCCGATGCCGATCTTGAACAGGTCGAAGACGCTCAGTGACATGTGGACCTCCTGCCAGGTTGTTGGGTGGACATTGAGCCCTGTAGGCGCGGGTTTACCCGCGAATGCGGCGATATAGCCACCATCGCATTCGCGGGTAGACCCGCGCCTACACAGAGCCCGCCACCCAAGCCAGGTGGCGGGGAGGGGCTATCAGGCGTCCTGATAGCTCTCGATCGACGGACAGGCGCACACCAGGTTGCGGTCGCCGAACACGTTGTCGACGCGGCCGACCGGCGGCCAGTACTTGCCTTCCACCAGGCTCGCCAGGGGGTATACCGCCTGCTCGCGGCTGTAGCCATGGGTCCATTCGCCAACCAGCTCAGCCGCAGTGTGCGGTGCGTTTTTCAGCGGGTTGTCGTCCTTGTCCAGGCTACCGTCCTCCACCGCGCGGATTTCTTCGCGGATCTGGATCATTGCGTTGCAGAAGCGGTCCAGTTCTTCTTTGGACTCGCTTTCGGTCGGTTCGATCATCAGCGTGCCAGCCACCGGGAAGGACATGGTCGGGGCGTGGAAGCCGAAGTCGATCAACCGCTTGGCCACGTCGTCGACACTGATGCCGCTGGTGTCCTTCAGTGGGCGCAGGTCGAGAATGCACTCGTGAGCCACCAGGCCGTTACCGCCGGTATACAGAACAGGATAGTGCTCTTCCAGGCGGCGGGCGATGTAGTTGGCGTTGAGGATTGCCATCTGCGAGGCACGTTTGAGGCCGGCACCGCCCATCATGCGGATATACATCCATGTGATTGGCAGGATGCTGGCGCTACCGAACGGCGCAGCGCATACCGCGCCCTGGGTGTTTTCCAGCTGTGCATGGCCTGGCAGGAACGGTGCCAGGTGCGACTTGACGCCAATCGGGCCAACACCCGGGCCACCACCACCGTGCGGGATGCAGAAGGTCTTGTGCAGGTTCAGGTGGGAAACGTCGCCGCCGAACTTGCCTGGCGCGCACAGTCCGACCATGGCGTTCATGTTGGCGCCATCGATGTACACCTGGCCGCCGTTGTCGTGGATGATCGCGCAGATTTCGCCGATCGCTTCCTCGAACACGCCGTGGGTCGACGGGTAGGTGATCATGATTGCGGCCAGGCGCTCGCGGTGCTCGATGGCTTTGGCGCGCAGGTCCTCGACATCGACGTTGCCACGGGCGTCACAGGCGGTAACCACGACACGCATGCCAGCCATGTGTGCGGTGGCCGGGTTGGTGCCATGGGCCGACGACGGGATCAGGCAGATATCGCGATGGCCTTCACCACGGCTGCGGTGGTAGGCGCGGATCGCCAACAGCCCGGCGTATTCGCCCTGCGAGCCGGCGTTGGGCTGCAGCGACACGGCATCATAGCCAGTGGCCGCGCACAGCATGGCCTCCAGTTCGGTGGTCATCTGCAGGTAGCCCTGGCTCTGCTCGGCCGGAGCGAACGGGTGCAGGTTGCCGAACTCGGCCCAGGTGACCGGGATCATTTCGCTGGCGGCGTTCAGCTTCATGGTGCAGGAGCCCAGCGGGATCATGCTGCGGTCCAGCGCCAGGTCCTTGTCGGCCAGGCGGCGCAGGTAGCGCATCAGCTCGGTTTCGCTGTGGTAGCGGTTGAACACCGGGTGTTCGAGGATGGCCGACTGGCGCAGCAGGGCGGCAGGCAGCAGGGAACCGGTGCTGGCGGCCAGTGCGGTGAAATCAGGCTGTGCCTGCTCGCCACCCAACAGCTGCCACAGCGACTCGACGTCAGCCTGAGTGCTGGTTTCGTCCAGGGACAGGCCCACATGGGCGGCATCGATCTGGCGCAGGTTGATGCCCTGGGCGCGTGCCTTGTCATGCAGGCTGGCGGTGGCAGTGCCGGTGGCCAGGGTCAGGGTATCGAAGGCGCTGGCGCCCACCACTTGTACGCCCAGCGCCTTCAGGCCGGCGGCGAGGATCGCGGTCAGGGCGTGGGTGCGCTCGGCAATGCGCTTGAGGCCGGCAGGGCCGTGGTACACGGCGAACATGCTGGCGATGTTGGCCAGCAGCACCTGGGCGGTGCAGATGTTGCTGGTGGCCTTTTCGCGGCGGATGTGCTGCTCGCGGGTCTGCATGGCCAGACGCAGGGCGGTTTTGCCGAAGCGGTCGATCGACACGCCGACCAGGCGGCCAGGCATGTCGCGCTTGAACGCGTCGCGGGTGGCGAAGTAAGCCGCGTGCGGGCCACCGAAGCCCAGTGGCACGCCGAAGCGCTGGGCGCTGCCGATGGCCACGTCGGCGTCGAATTCGCCCGGTGGGGTCAGCAGGGTCAGGGCCAGCAGGTCTGCCGCTACGGCGACCAGGGCGTTGGCCGCGTGGAAGCGCTGCACGACCTCGCGGTAGTCGAACACTTCACCGTTGCTGGCAGGGTATTGCAGCAGGGCGCCGAAGAAGGCGCTGACATCGCCCAGCTCGCGCTCGTCGCCAACCACAACCTCGATACCCAGCGGCTCGGCACGGGTGCGCAGCACGTCGAGGGTTTGCGGGTGGCAGTGCACGGAGGCGAAGAAGGCATGGCTGGACTTGTTCTTCGACAGGCGCTTGCAGAAGGTCATGGCCTCGGCCGCAGCAGTGGCTTCGTCGAGCAAGGAGGCGTTGGCGATCGGCAGGCCGGTGAGGTCGCTGATCAGGGTCTGGAAGTTCAGCAGCGCTTCCAGGCGGCCTTGGGAAATTTCTGGCTGATACGGGGTGTAGGCGGTGTACCAGGCCGGGTTTTCCAGCAGGTTGCGCAGGATCGGTGCCGGAGTGTGGGTGTTGTAGTAGCCCTGGCCGATGTAGCTTTTGAACAGCTGGTTCTTGCCAGCGATGGCCTTGAGCGCAGCGAGCGCGTCGGCCTCGCTCTGGCCGTCGTGCGAGCCAAGCACGCTGGTACCCTTGATGCTGTCGGGGATGACCGCAGCGGTCATGGCGTCCAGCGAGTCGAAGCCCAGTGCAGTGAGCATGGCCTGTTCGTCAGCGGCGCGCGGGCCTATGTGACGGGCGATGAATTCGTTGGCGGTGCCGAGGTTGATGGTCATGGCGGGATTCCTCAGGCGTCGTCGTTGGCTTTGAGCAGGCGGTCGTAGGCGTCCTGGTCGAGCAGAGCGGTTACGGCTTCTGCATCGGCAGGGATGAAGCGGAAGAACCAGCCTTCGCCCATCGGGTCTTCGTTGACCAGTTCAGGGCTGTCTTCGAGCTGGCCGTTGACCTCGACCACTTCACCCGTCAGTGGCATGTACACGCCGCTGGCGGCCTTGACCGATTCGACGGTGGACGCTTCGTTGCCTTTTTCATACTGCTGCAACTCTGGCAGTTGCACGAAAACCACGTCGCCAAGGGCATTCTGGGCGTAGGCGGTGATGCCCACGGTGATGCTGCCATCGGCTTCGACGCGCAGCCATTCGTGATCTTCAGTGAAACGCAACTCGCTCATGGGGAATCCTCGGGAAGCAGGGCGTTGGGGGCGCGGTGGCGCCGCGCTCTTAGGGTAGGATTCCCTTAGCAATAATGCGGCCAACCTATAAAACTTCTTATTTATCAATAGATTACGTAAATTGTCGGAGAAGCCGTATTTTTCGTGTGGAATGATATCGTTACAGGTGCCTATGGGAGGAAAAGGGTTTGAGCATCAAACCCTTGTGCACCCACGGCGAGGAGGGTGTGTATCGTTTTCGCTACGACGTAGCGAAAACGATACATGTGGTGCCTGGACAGCCGAGGTGCCAATGGCCTTCGGTCATCTCACTTTCAGCAGATGATCCAGCGAAAACGCGCCGGCACCTCGGGCAACCAGGAGCAGCAAGAGCCCTGCCCAGGTCAGGTGGGTGGGCCACGCATCGGGGTAGACGAACACTTCGATCACCAACGTCATGCCCAGCAGTGCCAGCGCCGATAGCCGGGTCATCAGCCCGAGCACCAGCAATAGCGGGAACAAGTGCTCAGCGTAGGCGGCCAGGTGCGCTGCAAGCCAGGGCGAGAGTAGAGGCACCGCGTACTCGGTGCGGAACAGCTCATAGGTGCCGGGTGTAAGGGTGAGGAAACCCTCCACTTTGGTGCGTCCGGAGAGAAAGAATATCGAGGCGATCCCGAACCGGGCGACCAGGCACAACAGGTCATCGCTCAAACGGCGCTCGAGGCTCTGTGCAACGTGGTTCCAGGCGCGCCGCAGGCTGCTGGCCGGAGGTGTGAAATCGGCACTAGCCATGGTGGTGTTCTCCTGTGAAGGCGAGTGAGCGAAAAGCCTGGGCCGTCATCAGGCGCCCGAGCATCTCGGTGAAATCCAGGTCGGTTTCAGCGTGTCGCGCCAGGTCCGAGGCCTGCATCAGCGACTGTCCGGCAGCACAGGCCTTGAGGAACGCATGGCCACCTTTTCCCAGTGGCTGGTGGCATACGCCATCAGCGGTGCCGACAAACAGCACCCCTTCGCCCACCCATGGCTGGTCATCGGGCCAGGCAACCTGCTCGCGGGCGCAGCGCCACAGGGTGTACACAGGGTGCGCCTCGCACCAGTACCAGCGAGCACTGGCACGGGGGTGCAAGCAACCGTGATCAAGATCGCTGGGGGTCATGCCTGCCAGTTCGACAAGGTTCAGGCACGTTTCGTACGGCGCACTGAAGGCTTCTGTCCAACGCAGGTCCAGGCGAGCGACTTCTGCCAGATACGGCACAGCGTGCTGTGACTGAATGTCTTCGAGGAAATCCGGGAAGGTCGCGCCGTAGCAGATCAACCGGGGATCGCTGGGGGGGAATTGCCGCGCATAGATTGCCGCGGTCTCATCCATCCAGGTGCGCCCGACGAGTGTGCACACGCTCGGAAAGTTTGCGCGAAGCGCATCCACGCAGCCGGCCAACACCGTGTTGCGATAAACCGCGAACGCCGCTTGTTCGGTCACGCCCGAAAGCTGGGGAGCGGGACGGGAATAGAGTGCCTCGATGAACGCTTGCTGGAACTGACCAAGGGAAAGGTTCATGGCAATACACCTGGGCAAGTCATGATCGACTGTGCAATGGACCGTTCAGCAAGCAGTTCGGTGAACGGGGGAAGCTTGTCGTCACGTTCAATGAGGGTCGGGCGCGGGCCTACACGGGAAACCAGTTTGCGGTACAGCGCCCATACAGGCTCGGCCACCTGCGCATCATGAGAGTCGATCAACAGGCTGCCTTGGTCATCGTTGCTGTGCCCGGCCAGATGAACTTCTGTGATGGCTTGCGCTGGAAAGCGATCCAGGTAGGCAGTTGCCGAGAACCCCAGATTGTGAGCGCTCACGTAGACGTTGTTGATGTCCAGCAACAGACCACAACCGGTGCGACGTGTCAGTTCGCCAAGAAAGTCGATCTCGTCCCAGTCATGGCCCTGCAGCTGCAAATAATGACTGGGGTTTTCGATGGATATCCGCCGGCCCAAAACCTCCTGGCATCGCTGGATGTTTTCAGCGATGCGCTGCAGAGCTTCGTTGCTGCGCGGAAATGGCAGCAGGTCTGGATGGTAGTGCCCCTGCCAGGTTGACCAGGCCAGGTGCTCTGATACCAGTACCGGTTCGGTCTGATCGCACAGTGCGCGCAGACGCTGCAGATGGTGCTGATCGGGGGCCGCGTCAGCCGCAAGCGAAAGTGCTACACCATGCAATGAGACCGGGTGCCGCTCTGCGATTCGGTTCAGCCAGGCAAGGCGAGGGCCACCGACCATGTAGTTCTCCGGGTGAACTTCAAACCAGAGCCCTTCGAGATTGCACGCCAGCGCCTGGTCGTAGTGCTCGGCCTTCAGGCTGACTCCGGCGCCCATTCGTGCGTCTGTGTTCATGGTCGGTTTCCCCTGATCAAGACTTGATAGGTGTCAGCGAGCCCATGCCGGCGGGTGTCTTGATCGATGTGCAGGTGCCGGCGGGGACGTTTTTCCAGTGCATGCCGTCGTAGTCCTTCTTCGCACTGCCGGCGCAGCTGGTGCCGGCACCGGCCTTGCAATCGTTCTTTCCTGCCATGGCGACGCCGTAGCATTTTTCCATGGCAGCGCTATTGCCTGCGGGTTGCGTGCTGTCGGCCGCCATGGCGGCGCCTGCAAGCGTGGCAAGCGCGAGTGCTGCGGTGGTGAGGGCGAGGGTTTTCATGGTCAATCTCCTGAGAGTGTGGCCGTGGTCTATACCGGCGGCTCATGGAGTAGTTCGTGCCTCGCGTAAAACGGGTTACAGCCTTGGAAGAAATTTTTTCAGGGCGTCTCTTCACGACCTGATGTTGAAGCCAAGGGCATGGCATATTTGCAGCACCTGCGTGCCACACGGCGGGAGCGGATGAATCAAGTCAATTGTATTCAGGGTGTAACCCAGGCGACCCATGCAGCGAACTAACTCACAGGATGAGCTCGAGGCTCGCGAGGCCCGGTTGAAAGCACTGTTGCTTCGGGGGCTGACAGGCGACCAGCTGGCCTATCAGGATTTTCTTGGCACGCTTGCGCTGCATGTACGTGCGTTTCTGCGCAGCCGTCTGAGCAGGCGCCCGGCCGAGATAGAGGACATGGTGCAGGATGTGCTACTGGCGGTGCATAACGCGCGCCACACTTACCAGCCGCAGCAGCCTTTGACTGCCTGGGTGCAGGCGATTGCCCGTTACAAGCTGGCGGATCATCTGCGAAGTGTTTCACGTCGCGACGCCCGGCATGATGTGCTGGACGATGATGCGCAACTGTTTGCCGTCTCGGAGGTTGAATCAGCCGAGGCCAGCCGAGACCTGACCAAGCTGCTCAAACAGCTGCCAGAGCGGCAACGACTGCCGATTGTTCATGTCAAGCTGGAGGGGTTGTCTGTCGAAGAGACGGCACAACTTACCGGGCTTTCCAGTTCAGCGGTAAAGGTTGGGATACATCGAGGTCTGAAAGCGCTATCCAGGCTGATTGGAGGAGCCAACAACCATGAAGACTGACGATTTGATTGCCTTGCTGGCCGCAGGCGAAGGGCCAGTGCCGCGCCACGCCGTTGGCAGGCGGATGGCAGTGGCTGTGCTGGGCGGGCTGACCGCAGCACTGCTGCTGACTATTACCCTTTACGGTGTACGCAGTGATATCACAGAGGTCGCACAAACCCCGCTGTTCTGGGGCAAAGTCGCCTTTCCAACCAGCTTGGCGTTGATCGGGCTGTGGGTGACGAGCCGCTTGGCCAGGCCAGGAGGGAAGGGCGCTGCAGGCTGGAAGATGCTTGGCTTGCCACTGCTGCTTGTCTGGTGCGGGGCGGCGGTGAGTATCGCCGGGGCGCCTGTGGAGGCGCGCGCCGACCTGTTGTTCGGGCGCACATGGCGTACCTGCGCACTGAATATCGCGTTGCTGTCGGTGCCGGCCTTTGTCACCGTGTTCTGGGCGCTGAAAGGCCTGGCGCCGACCCGGTTGCGGCTGGCAGGTGCTGCCGGTGGCCTGCTGGCGGGCTCGAGCGCAACGGTGGCCTACTGCCTGCATTGCCCGGAAATGGGCGTGCCGTTCTGGGGTGTGTGGTATGTCCTCGGCATGCTCGTGCCGACGGTACTCGGTGCCTGGTGGGGCCCCCGCATGCTGCGTTGGTAGGCTGTACCGGCAGGCCCCACGCAACTCAGAACGAAGTTTTGATAGCTTGCCCTGGCTTCACAGTTTCGTGACCTCGCTTAACCCGCAACAAACCAAGGCAATGCCAGGTACAGCTTGATCACGATGACATTGATGATGTCGATGAAGAACGCCCCCACCATCGGCACCACCAGGAAGGCGAGGTGCGAGGCACCATAGCGTTGTGTCACCGCTTGCATGTTGGCGATGGCTGTCGGTGTAGCACCCAGGCCGAAGCCACAGTGGCCGGCGGCGAGGACTGCTGCATCGTAGTTGCGCCCCATTACCTTGAACGTCACGAAGATTGCGAATAGCGCCATGACCAGTGTCTGTGCGGCCAACAAGGTAAAGAAGGGTAACGCCAGGGCTGCCAGGTCCCACAACTTGAGCGACATCAAGGCAATGGCCAGGAACAGGGACAAACTCACATTGCCCAGTACCGACACTTCCCGTTCGAATACTTTGTAAACACCTAAAGCCCGAAGCCCATTGCGCAACAGTACGCCGACGAAGAGTACGCAAACAAATGTCGGCAGTTCGAATGCTGTGCCTTTCAACAAGCCATTAAGTAAGGTACCGGTCAGTAAGCTGACAGCAATAAGTGCCAAGGTTTCTATAAATGAAAACGAGGTGATCAGGCGCTCTTTGTCCGGTTGTTCAAAGCCTTTGGGTAATTGCGGTGCTTCTTCTTGCACCCCAGGCGTTTCGACCCGTTTGATCAGCAACCGGGCGACTGGGCCACCAATCAAACCGCCCAACACCAGGCCGAAAGTGGCAGAGGCCATTGCCAGTTCCGAAGCCGAAGCCAGGCCGAACCGCTCAGTGAAGGTCGCGCCCCAGGCAGCGCCTGTGCCGTGGCCACCCGACAAGCTGATCGAACCGGCCAGCAGGCCCATCAGCGGGTCGAGCCCCAATGCTGTTGCCAGGCCGATGCCCATGGCGTTCTGAACCATTAGCAAACCCGTCACCACCAGAAGGAATACGGCGACCACCCGTCCACCCTTCTTCAGGCTTGCGAAGTCTGCACTCAAGCCGATGGTAGCGAAGAATGCCAGCATCAACGGTGTTTGCAACGAGGTATCAAATTGGACGTGTACATCGAAACTGCGCAATGCCAGGAGTGACAAGGCAACGACCAGGCCGCCTGCAACAGGCTCCGGGATATTGTATGCGCGCAGGAAACCAATGCGTGCAACCAGGCCGCGTCCCAGTAGCAGTACCAAAGAGGCGGCTACAAGTGTCCCGTAAAAATCGAGTTCGAACATCAGGGTACTCTTCGTTCAAGGTGACAAGCAAAATTACAATGTCGCCATTCTACGGGGAGCACTCCAGTTAATTGTGGCTCAGCGGCTAGGAAAAGTCCGATTCAATCATGGGTTTTGACCACAGTCCTCATGGTTTCCCGGGTATTCCATATTTACGCAGCCTCTGCGCGATAGCCGTGTGCGAAGTTTGCAAGCGCCCGGCCAGTTGCCGTGTTGACGGGTAGCTGGCGTATAAGCGCTGTAACAGTTCGCGCTCGAAATCACCTACAGCCTGTTCCAGGCTGGCCACTTCGCCGTCTTGCCCGCGTGCCACCGAGGTGCCGGCGATATCCAGGTCGCCGATATCCACCAGGTTGCCCTCGCAGATAGCCGCGGCGCGGAAGATCACGTTCTGCAACTGGCGCACATTGCCCGGCCAAGGGTTGGCCAGCAGTGCCGAATGGGTGGAGGGGGTCAGCCGACAGGCTGGGCGCTGGATCTGCGTGCACGCCTGCTGCATGAAGAAGTGCGCCAGCATCAGGATGTCCTGGCCACGGTCGCGAAGCGGCGGTACCTCCAGGTTAAGCACGTTCAGACGGTAGAACAGGTCTTCGCGGAAGCTGCCTTCGGCGACCATGCGCTCCAGATCGCGGTGGGTGGCGCTGATGATGCGCACATCCACCTTCACTTCACGGTCGCCACCCACCCGGCGGAAGCTGCCATCGCTGAGAAAACGCAGCAGCTTGGCCTGCAGGTAGGGCGACATTTCACCAATTTCATCGAGGAACACGGTGCCCTGGTTGGCCAGTTCCATCAGCCCAGGCTTGCCACCTCGTTGCGCGCCGGTAAAGGCCCCGGGCGCGTAGCCGAACAGCTCGCTTTCGGCCAGGCTCTCGGGCAGCGCGGCGCAGTTCAGGGCCAGGAACGGGGCCGCATGGCGGCTGCTGACGGCATGGCAGGCGCGGGCTACCAGTTCCTTGCCGGTGCCGGTCTCGCCATGCACCAGCAGCGGTGCATCGAGCGCAGCCACGCGTAAGGCGCGGGCCTTGAGGGTGCGGATGGCCGGCGACTCGCCCAGCAAGGCATCGAAGCCTTCGGCGTGGTCGTGGTGCAGGGCCGACAGGCGTTCGCCCATACGCGAAGGTGGGTACAGCGTCAGCAGGCCACCGGCGTTGGTAATCGGCATGGCGTCCAGCAGCAGGCTATGGCCGTTCAGCTGCATTTCGCGCATGGGCAGGTGGAAGTTGTTGTCCAGCAGCGCCTGCAGCAGCGCGGGGTCGCCAAACAGCTCACCCACCGAGCGGCCGGCAGATTCGCGGCCGCACAGTTCGATCAGCGCCGGGTTGGCCAACAGCACCAGGCCTGCGCTGTCCACCGCCAGCACCGGGTCGCTCATGGCGGCCAGCAGGGCATCGAGCTGCAGGTGGCGGCGCTGGCCGGGGAGGATGTCGACCACGTCCACCGATTGCACGCCGTGTACTTCGAACAGCGCGTCGTGCAGTTCTTCAAGTACGGCGGGGCTGAGGGTGGGGGCGTCGATGTAGACGTTCGGCGGGACCATCTCCACGGCGTCCAGGTTGAGGTTGCGGGCACCGAGCAGGGCGAGGACTTCCTGGGTGATGCCGACGCGGTCGATGAAGCTGACGTGGATGCGCATGGGGTTCGAACAGTTGGCAATGGAGGCCGCCAGTATGCCCTGAGACGGGTGTCAGGCCCAAGGTTGGCGGTGGCGCATTCGCGGGCGCGCCCGCTCCCACAGGGTTGCTGCTGTGGGGGCGGGCTTGCTCGCGAAAAGGGTCATTCCAGATGTTCCGGTTTGATCGGGTCGCCCGATTTCACATCGAGCTTTTCGCGAATGTCCGCGAACATATGGTCATAGAGCTTGTGCGGCGAACTCAGGGTCTCGAATTTCTTCGGCGGCGCCAGATACGACTGCGCCTTGCGGGTCAGCAGCATGAGGAAGCTGGGCAAGACCTGGTCCTTGGCCAGGAAGAACTTTTCTTCCACTGTCTTGCCTTCGATGCTGCCATGCATGTGGAACTGAATGCCTCTGCCTTCCTTGGGGTCCGACACGGCCTCGTACTCGATGTTCAGGTCATAGCTGTGGTCGGCGTTGTTCAGCGCAGAGCGCTCGATGTGTACATGACCGGGCTGATACTGGGCCATGGCTATCTCCTTTGGAAGGTCGAAAATGGCGGACCGCGTAAGCCCGCCGACTGCATTCAACGGTAGCTGATCCCCGGCTTCGCGGTGGAAACCCGAGTGCCGGCAGTGCCTTTGACGATGTCTTCGATGTTCTCCAGCGAACTGATCACCGCCACCTTGCCGGTGTTGCGGGCAAAGTCGCAGGCGGCCTGCACCTTCGGCCCCATGGAGCCGGCGGCAAACCCCAGCGTTTCCAACGCGTCCGGGTGGGCCTGGGCGATGGCCTTCTGCGTCGGTTTGCCCCAGTCAATGTAGGCTGCATCGACGTCGGTGGCGATAATCAGAAGGTCGGCTTCCAATTGCTCGGCCAGCAGCGCCGAGCACAGGTCTTTGTCGATCACCGCCTCGATGCCTTTGAGCTTGCGGTTTTCATCGTACATGGTGGGGATGCCGCCACCGCCTGCGCAAATCACGATGCTGCTTTTTTCCAGCAGCCACTTGATCGGGCGAATTTCGAAGATGCGCTTGGGTTTCGGGCTGGCTACCACGCGGCGGTACTTGTCGCCGTCGGCCTTGACCACCCAGCCCTTTTCCTTGGCCAGGCGCTCGGCCTCTTCCTTGCTGTAGACCGGGCCGATGAACTTGGTCGGATCCTTGAAGGCCGGGTCGTTGGCGTCTACTTCCACTTGGGTGAGCAAGGTGGCGAATGGCACCTCGAAGGCCAGCAGGTTGCCCAGTTCCTGTTCGATCATGTAACCGATCATGCCCTCGGTCTCGGCACCCAGCACGTCCAGCGGGTAGGCCTCGTCTGGCTTGTACGACAGGGCCTGAAGCGACAGCAGACCCACTTGCGGGCCGTTGCCGTGGGCGATGACCAGCTCGTTGCCAGGGTGAATCTTGGCGATCTGTTCGGTGGCGGTGCGGATATTGGCGCGCTGGTTGTCAGCGGTCATGGGCTCGCCGCGACGAAGCAGGGCGTTGCCGCCCAATGCAACAACGATACGCATGTGGAATGTCCTTTAGCGAAAGAATGAATGGACTGTCGCTGTACGGAGGCTGCGGAGTTCGCTGTGGGAGCGGGCATGCCCGCGAAGAGGCCAGACCTGACATCATCGATGATGCGGCTGACGCCTTCGCGGGCACGCCCGCTCCCACAGGGACTGCGGGCTACCTATAGATCAGCCAGGGTCGATACCAGGATCGCCTTGATCGTGTGCATGCGGTTTTCCGCCTGCTCGAAGGCGATGCACGCTGGCGACTCGAACACGTCATCGGTCACTTCGATGCCGTTGGCCAGGTCCGGGTATTGTTCGGCGATCTGCTTGCCTACCTTGGTTTCGGAGTTGTGGAATGCCGGCAGGCAGTGCATGAACTTGGTCCGTGGGTTACCGGTGGACTTCATCAGTTCGGCATTCACCTGATAAGGCTTGAGCTGTTTGATGCGCTCACCCCAGGCTTCGATCGGCTCGCCCATCGATACCCACACGTCGGTATGGACAAAGTCGACACCCTTGACCGCGGCTTTCGGGTCTTCGGTGAGGGTAATGCGTGCGCCGCTTTCTTCAGCGTACTGCTTGCAGCGCTCGACCAGGTCGTCGTGTGGCCACAGTGCCTTGGGCGCGGCGATGCGCACATCCATGCCCAGCTTGGCGCCGATCAGCAGCAGCGAGTTGCCCATGTTGTTGCGGGCATCGCCCAGGTAGGCGTAGCTGATGTCGTGCAGCGGCTTGTCGCTGTGCTCACGCATGGTCAGCACGTCGGCGATCATCTGGGTCGGGTGGTATTCGTCGGTCAGGCCGTTGAACACCGGTACGCCGGCGAACTTGGCCAGCTCTTCGACGATTTCCTGCTTGAAGCCACGGTACTCGATGGCGTCATACATGCGCCCGAGCACACGGGCGGTGTCCTTCATGCTTTCCTTGTGGCCGATCTGCGAGGAGTTGGGGTCGATGTAGGTGACGTTGGCGCCTTGGTCATAGGCTGCGACTTCGAAGGCACAACGGGTACGGGTGGAGGTTTTTTCGAAGATCAGGGCGATGTTGTTGCCCTTCAGGTGCTGCTGCTCGGTGCCCGTGTACTTGGCGCGCTTGAGGTCGCGGGACAGGTCCAGCAGGTAGCGCAACTCACGGGTGGTGTGGTGTTCCAGGCTGAGCAAGTTGCGGTTGTGAATATTGAACGCCATGACAGTTTCTCCTTGAATTCGGTGATGTCCCGGCCGCCACTTCATGGGTGCGGCCGGGCGTGATGGTCGTTAGTAGTCGATCGGGTCGCGCACGATAGGGCAGGTCATGCAGTGGCCGCCGCCACGGCCCCGGCCCAGTTCGCCGGCGCTGATGGTGATGACCTCGATGCCGGCCTTGCGCAGCAGGGTGTTGGTGTAGGTGTTGCGGTCGTAGCCAATGACCACGCCCGGCTCGATGGCCACCACGTTGTTACCGTCATCCCACTGTTCGCGCTCGGCGGCGAAGCTGTTGCCGCCGGTCTCGACCACGCGCAGCTGAACGCCCAGTTGCTCGCCCACCACTTCGATGAACGACTTGTTGATGCGGCGTACATCCATTCCGTAAGGCTTGCTTTCGTCCGGGCGGATGATGAATGGCACAATCTCTTTCACCACTTCCGGGAAGACCGTGACCAGGTCGCGGTCGCAGAAGCTGAAGACAGTGTCCAGGTGCATGGCGGCGCGGGACTTTGGCAGGCCGGCGACGATCACTTCCTTGACGGCGCCCTTGGCAAACAGGTTTTGCGCCAGCTGGCCGATGGCCTGGCGCGAGGTGCGCTCACCCATGCCGATGAGCACGATGCCATTGCCGATCGGCATCACATCACCGCCTTCGAGCGTGGCATTGCCATGGTCCTTGTCCGGGTCGCCATACCACACCTGGAAGTCGGCCTCGGTGAACTCCTTGTGGAACTTGTAGATGGCGGTGGTCAAAAGCGTTTCCTGGCGACGCGCCGGCCAGTACATCGGGTTCAACGTCACGCCGCCGTAGATCCAGCAGGTGGTGTCGCGCGTGAACTGGGTGTTGGGTAGTGGTGGCAGGATGAAGCTGGAGTGGCCCAGGTAGTCGTTGTACATCTTCACGACATCGGCGCCTTCGCTCTGCGGCAGGTCCTGGCCCGCCACGCCGCCGATCAGGAATTCGGCCAGGTGGCGTGGCTCCAGGCCTTCGAGCCAGCTGCGCACTTCGTTGGTGAGGCCTACGCCGACGGTATCAGGGGTGATCTTGCGGTCGAGGATCCACTTGAGCGCCTCTTTGTTCTGCACGATATCGGTCAGCAGGTTGTGCATCTCCAGCACATCCACGCCACGCTCGCGCATCTTGGTGACGAAGTCGAAATGGTCACGCTTGGCCTGGTCGACCCAGATCACATCGTCGAACAGCAGTTCGTCACAGTTGCTCGGCGTCAGGCGCTTGTGCGCCAGGCCCGGGGCGCAAACCATCACTTTGCGCAGTTTGCCGGCTTCGGAGTGGACACCGTACTTCTGTTTTTCAGCGGACATGGTTTCATTCCTCCAATTGAGCGAAGACGTGGGTCAAAGGGTCAGGAAGCCGTCATACAGGCCAAAGGCTGCCACCAGGGCGCCAATGACCACGGCTGCGAAGATCAGTTTTTCCACGTTGGTGAAGACCGGTTGGCCCACCTCACGCTTGGCCTTGGCGAACAGGATCGCGCCAGGTGCGTAGAGCAGGGCCGAGAGCAGCAGGTATTTCACGCCGCCGGCGTACAGCAACCAGACGGCGTACAGCAGGGCGATACCACCGATGATCAGGTCCTTCTTGCGTTCGGCCAGGGCTTGCTCGTAGGTTTCGCTGCGCAGTGCCAGCAGGAACGCATAGGCTGCCGACCACAGGTAGGGCACCAGGATCATCGAAGTGGCCAGGTAGATCAGGGACAGGTAGGTGCTGTTCGAGAACAGCGTGATGACCAGAAAGATCTGCACCATGGCGTTGGTCAGCCACAGGGCGTTGGCCGGTACCTGTTTGGCGTTCTCGCGGCGCAGGAACTCCGGCATGGTGTGGTCCTTGGCTGCGGCGAACATGATCTCGGCGCACAGCAGCACCCACGACAGCAGCGCCCCGAGCAGCGAGATGACCAGGCCGACGCTGATCAGCACCGCCCCCCAGTGGCCGACGACATGCTCCAGCACGGCAGCCATCGACGGGTTCTGCAGCTTGGCCAGTTCCGGTTGAGTCATGATGCCCAGCGACAGCACGTTGACCAACACCAGGAACAGCAGCACGGTCACGAAGCCGATCACCGTTGCCTTGCCCACGTCGGTGCGTTTTTCCGCCCGCGCCGAGAAGATGCTCGCGCCCTCGATGCCGATGAACACCCACACGGTGACCAGCATCATGTTGCGCACCTGGTTCATGACACTGCCAAGCTCTGGCGTGCCCACAGCCCAGATATCGGCGGTGAAGATGTCGAGCCTGAAGGCGAACAGGCAGATCAGGGCGAACAGCACCAGCGGCACCACTTTGGCCACAGTGGTGACCAAGTTGATGAAGGCGGCTTCCTTGATGCCGCGCAGTACCAGGAAGTGCACCGCCCACAACAGGATCGACGCGCCAATGATGGCGGCTGGGGTGTTGCCTTCACCGAAGATCGGGAAGAAGTAACCCAGGGTGCTGAACAGCAGCACAAAGTAGCCGACGTTGCCCAGCCAGGCACTGATCCAGTAGCCCCAGGCCGAGGAAAAGCCCATGTAGTCGCCGAAACCAGCCTTGGCGTAGGCATACACCCCGCCATCCAGGTCAGGCTTGCGGTTGGCCAGGGTCTGGAACACGAAGGCCAGGGTCAGCATGCCGACTGCGGTGATCGCCCAGCCGATCAGCACGGCCCCAACCCCTGCGCTGGCGGCCATGTTTTGCGGCAGCGAGAAGATACCACCGCCAATCATCGAGCCGACGACAAGTGCAACTAACGCGCCGAGCTTTAGTTTTCCGGATGAATCAGACATTTAACAACTCCTGCCAGGAGAAAGTTGACGACAGAATAGATCCGACGCCTTTGCCTTGACCTGACTTGCGTCAGTTTAAGGCGACGTGAAGGTAGGAAATTTCCTTCACGGGTGCTCCTGGAGAGTGCCGACAGCTTGAGCTGCAGGCCTTGCGTACTGGCACCTCCATGTCCTTCTAGAGCAAACGCTCTGTTCAGCCTGCGATGCTTGAAACTAGCTGCTTTTGCCGCTTTCGCAAATTTTCCACAAGAATTTCGAGTTTTATCCGTTTCTTTTCTAGTTGCCGGACTGCTGCTAGTTTTGAGAGAGCAGGCACATAGACAAAGCAGTTATGAGTGATATAGGTTGAACGCACAGCTTTAGTATAAGTAACGATATTCATATAGCCCGCAAGGCTGTTTCAAACGCATGACAGGGCTCGAAGAAAGGGAGGCTCATGAGCGAACCGGGACAGAAGCTGCGCCTGGGCGCGCTGATCGCGCTGGTGGTCGGGTCGATGATTGGCGGCGGTATCTTCTCGCTGCCGCAGAACATGGCCGCGCGTGCTGATGTGGGCGCAGTGCTGATCGGCTGGGGGATCACCGCGGTCGGCATGTTGGCCCTGGCCTTCGTGTTCCAGACCCTGGCCAACCGCAAGCCGGAACTGGACTCAGGCGTATATGCCTACGCCAAGGCCGGCTTTGGCGAGTACATGGGCTTTTCCTCGGCCTGGGGCTACTGGATCAGCGCCTGGCTGGGCAACGTCGGCTATTTCGTGCTGCTGTTCAGCACCCTGGGCTTCTACTTCCCGGTGTTCGGCGAAGGCAACACGCCCATCGCCATCGGTTGCGCCTCGCTGCTGCTGTGGTCGGTACATTTTCTGGTACTGCGCGGCATCAAGGAGGCGGCCTTCATCAACCAGGTCACCACCGTGGCCAAAGTGGTGCCTTTGCTGATTTTCGTGGTCATCGCTGCATTCGCCTTCCGCGCCGATATCTTCACCCGGGATATCTGGGGCTTGAGCAACCCACAATTCGGCAGCGTGCTGGAGCAGGTGCGCAACATGATGCTGGTGACCGTGTTCGTGTTCATCGGCATCGAGGGCGCCAGTGTGTATTCGGGGCGCGCCCAGCGTCGGTCAGACGTGGGCAAGGCCACGGTCATCGGTTTTCTGGGTGTGCTGGCGCTGCTGGTGCTGGTCAACGTGTTGTCGCTGGGCATCATGACCCAACCGGAACTGGCCGGGCTGCAGAACCCCTCGCTGGCCTCGGTGCTGGAGCATATCGTCGGCCCCTGGGGCGCCTTGCTGATCAGCCTCGGCCTGGCGGTCTCGCTGCTTGGCGCCTTGCTTTCATGGGCGCTGCTGTGTGCCGAAATCCTTTACGCCACGGCGCGGGACAAGACCATGCCGCGCTTTCTGGCCAAGGAAAACGCCAACCATGTGCCGGCTAACGCCCTGTGGCTGACCAACTGCATGATTCAGGGTTTCCTGCTGATTACGCTGTTCTCCGCCGGTACGTACACTAGTCTGATCTACCTGGCCTCGTCGATGATCCTGGTGCCCTACCTGTGGTCTGCGGCGTATGCCGTGTTGCTGGCGATGCGCGCGGAAACCTATGCCGGGCAGCCGAGGTTGCGGCGCAAGGACTTGCTGGTGGCGCTGGTTGCCCTGCTGTATGCCGTGTGGCTGCTGTATGCCGGCGGGCTCAAGTACCTGCTGCTTTCGGCGCTGCTGTACGCCCCCGGCGTCATCTTGTTCGCGAGGGCCAAGCATGAGCAGGGGCAGACGTTGTTCACAGCCTGGGAAAAGCTGATTTTCGCCGCCGTGCTGGTGGGTGCCGCGCTGGCGGCCTACGCCTTGTATTCAGGGCTGCTGAGCTTGTGACGGGGCAGGGCAGGGGTGTTCCGGGCGTGACCAGATCCACAGGTTGCCCAGGGTCATGCCGGCGATTGCCAGGAACACCGGCCAGTGGTGTTCCAGAAAGATCAGCATCAGGCCCGCGCACAGCAGCATGCTGATGGTTGCGCTGACCTTGGCCCGGCGCTGGATCACCTTGCCGTTGCGCCAGTTATGCAGAATTGGCCCGAACAAACGGTGGTTCTCCAGCCATGCCGACAGGCGCGGTGAGCTGCGTGTGGCGGCCCAGGTGGCCAGCAGGATGAACTCGGTGGTCGGCAAGCCAGGAATCACAATGGCGACCAGGCCCACCCCGAGGCTCACGTAAGCCAGGATTCCATACGACAGGCGGGCGAGTTTCGAGCGGGCTGGTAGGGTCATGTTCTCACTGCAAAAAACGGTTCGGCCACCGGAGGGGTGGCCGGCTACGGCGTATCAGACCAGCGCGGCATCCGCAGCGTAGGCGTGCTTGAGCAACTGGGTGAAGCGTTCGAAGGCGGCCACTGCACCGCGTTCGGCAGCCGCTTCCTCTTCAGGCGAGAGCGCCAGGCCATCGAGGATGCGGGTGAACTGCTTCCAGCCTTCGGCACGGCCACCGGCGGGCTCCCCCAGATGACGGGCGCCGAAGCTGTCGGACAGTTCCAGGGTCACGGCACGCTTGATCAGAAACGCAGCGCCCAGTTTGGAGCCTTCGGAGACGAAGATCCAGCCCATTGCCTCGCCCAGGCTTGGCTTGTCCACAGCGCCCGGCACGGCGGCCGGTACTTCGGTGTCGAGGTCGGCAAGGTCCAGGCGGGCCTGGTCGGCACGGCAGCGCTCAGCCAGATCAGGGACGATGGCGATCAGCTGAGGGTCGTTGTACAGGGCCTGCAGCTCGGACTGGAACAGGTACTGCGCGACGACGAAGCGGGCGAAGCTTTCGCGGCTGTCGAAAGGCGCGTGGGATTTGACCAGGGCATCCAGTTCGGCGTGCGGGGCGTGGGTGATCTGGTTCAGGCGCTGGGAGCGCAGGGATGGGCGTTCGGTCATGGGGCAGTCCTTGGAAAGAGGGCGTCTAGATACAAGACGAAACAGCGGGAGCGGGACAGTAAAAAAAGCCGGTATTTGTGTTGCCAGTACCGGCCTCTTCGCGGGTAAACCCGCTCCTGCAGGAACATCACAGGTCCAAGACCTGTGTTGAACCTGTGGGCGCGGGCGTGCCCGCAAAGAGGCCGGTACAGACGTAACGCCTCAGATATCCCAAACCACATTGATACCGAAGTTGCGCCCCGGCATGGTCAGGCGGTCGATGTTGGCCGGCTGGGTCACAGCCGCCTCACCCTGGCCGTCGTAGCTGCGCACCGAATCCCACTGCCAGTACTTCTTGTCGGTAAGGTTGTACAGCCCGGCGTTGATGGTGACGTCGTCGGTGACCTTGTAGTAGCCGGTCAGGTCCAGCACACCGTAGCCCGGGGTGCGGAACTTCGAGGTAGAACCGTCAGGCGAATAAAAGGTGCTGTCGTCGACGCGGGTCTTGCGTTTGACCAGCGTCCAGCTCAGCAAGCCACCGTAGTTCTGCTGCTCGTAGCCCAGGCCGAATACGCCCTTGAGCGGGTTGACACTGTTCAGCGGTTGACCGGTGTCATCGTTACGACCATAGGTGTAGGCAATCGAGGTTTGGGTATAGAGGCCCTGCGGTGCGCCGAAGTGGTCGAGGTTCAGGCGGCCCTTGAATTCGGCACCCTTGATGGTGGCGTGCTTGATGTTGTTGGCCTGGAAGGTCTGTTCCAGGTTGGCGCTTTGCACGGCATCTTCGTCGATGAAATCACGGTACTTGTTGTAGAACACTGCCACGTCGAAGTTGCCGGCGTCGAAGTTGCCACGCAGGCCGGTTTCGTAGCTTTTGCTCTTTTCAGGCTCAAGGTTCGGGTTGCCCTCCACGCGGTAGCCTTGGTCCAGGTTCTGGAAGCGGCCATACATGGCTTTGGCGGTCGGCGTGCGGAAGCCCTCTGCATACTGGCCGTACCAGGTGTAATTGTCGTTGAAGGCGTAGGTCAGGCCGAACTTGGGCGAGACGCGGTGCCACTTCTTGTCCGAATCGTCCTGGGAGGTAGGCGTCGTACCGCTGGACTCCAGACCACGCAGGAATTCCTCCGTGAATTTGGGTTCCATGCGGGTGTAGTCGTAGCGCGCGCCGGGCATGAAGGTCCAGTTGTTCCAGCGGATTTCATCCTGCGCGAACAGGCTGTAGGTATTCACGGTCGGGTCCGGGAAGTCGCTGACCAGAACCTGGCCGTCTGCCGGGCGTTCGGCGCCGGCGGCGGAACAACCAGATCCTACGGTCAAGCAGGTACCGGTACCGCTGCGCGAACCGGTGACCTTTTCGTGCTTGAGTGTTGTGCCGTAGGTCAGCAGGTGGTCGGTGGCGCCGATGCTGAAGGCCTTGTCCAGCTGGGCGTCGAACACCCACTGGCGGTCCTTGTAGGTGGTATCGCGGGTGCGCAGCACCTGGCGGCCAGGCGGCACGTAAACTTCCTCGGTGTGCTGGTCGGTCTTGGCAATCTGGTAGTTCAGGCTCCACTTGACGTGGTCGGCGACCAGCGAGTCCAGGCCGAACTCATGGTTAACGCCGAAGCGCTCGCGGGTGATGGTGTCGTTGCCATTACGCGCCTTGTAGTAGCCCATGCCACCAAAGCCGGGAATGAACGGCCCACCCACCGCGCTGAGGATGTTCTGGTCGCGGTCATCCTTGTAGCGCTCGTAGGTGAACCCCAGGCGTGCGTCGTCGGCGTAGTTCCAGCCCAGCTTGGCCAGCACGTTGGTGGTGCGCGCATCCATCGGGTTGGCTTCGGTGCGCGACAGGCCGTCGCCACTGTGGCTGCCGTGGGTTTCGGTCTCGTGGCCGTTGCGCTGGCTCAGGTGCAGCAGGCCGTCGAAGTCACCCTGGCGGCCAGCGACGGTGGCGGAGGTCAGCCAGCTTTCGTCGGCCGAGCTGTAGCCGCTTTTCAGGCGTGCCCCCACATCTTTACCGGGCTTGATGATGTCGTCCGGGTCGAGGGTGAAGTAGCTCACCGCACCGCCGATGGCGTTGCTGCCATACAACACCGAGGCCGGGCCGCGGAGGATTTCCACACGCTTGACGATTTCCGGGTCGACATAGTTGCGCTGGGTCTGGGCGTAGGGGCCGTAGAAGAAGCTGTCGGGGATCGACACGCCGTCGACTTGGGTGAGGATCCGCTCGCCGTCGATACCACGGATGTTGTAGCCGTTCAGCCCGCTGCGTTGGCCGGTTCCGGATACCGACACTCCCGGCTCGTAGCGCACCAGATCCTGGATATTGTTCACGTTCTGCCGGTCCAGTTGCTCACGGGTCTGCACGCTGACAGTGCTCGGCACCTGGCTGACGTCCTGTGCGCTGCGGGTGGCGCTGACGGTCACCTGCTGCAGCGCGATCACGTTGCTTGCGGTTTGGCGCTCCAGGACCACATTGCCGTTGCTGATCTTGCGAAAACTCAGCCCGGTACCCCGCAACAGGCGCTTGAGGGCAGCATCTGGCGGCAGCGAACCTTGTACGCCTGGCGAAGCCACGCCGTCGGCCAGCTCGGCGCTGAAGCCGACCTGCCAGCCGGTGACCTGGCTGAAGGCGTTGATCGCCGACACCAGCGGCTGCTGGCCGATGCTGAAGCGGTAGTCGCCCATGCGCGGGCTGCTGGCCTGGGCCGGCTCGGCGGCCAGCGCCGGCAGGCTGCAGGCGCCGCTGGCGAGCAGGGCAAGGGTCAACAGGGACAGTTGTCCTGTACGGCGGGGAAGGTTGGACGAGCGGGTAGGACCAGTGGACATCGGAAGCGCTCCCAGACGCGCGGGCTGTTATAGGTGATGGCTGTTCTCGTTCTCAAACAAGAATCAGTTGCATTGGCTATAACGAGACGGGCGGGCGAGTGCGATCGCGTAAAAATAATTCAGGGGTCAGTTCAGGATGACCAGCGCCGGGTACTCATGCAGTTGTGCCGAGGTGATGTGGGCCAGTGCGCGCAGGGTTTCCAGTGGCTGGTCGAGGCGGTAGTTACCGGTGACGGCAACGTGCTCCAACTGCGCATTGCGGTTGATGATCCAGCCCGGGTAGTAGCGCTGCACTTCGGCCAGCACCTGGCTCAACGGGCAGTTCTCGAACACCAGGCGGCCGTCGATCCAGGCCAGGTCCTTGTGCATGTCGGGGCGCTGGCGCTGGCCAAAGCCCTGGGGGCCGACGCTGATGCTGTCGCCGGCACTCAGGCGGATGCGCTGGTCGCGCTCCCCCTGCAGGTCGACATCGCCGCGTTGCACCCGTACCTGGGCCTCGCCGTCAAGGTAGCGCACGGCAAAGTCGGTGTCGCGCACCTGTGCGCGCAACGGCCCGGCTTCCACCTCCAGCGGCAGCTGCGCGCCCTCGGGGACCTGGAAGTAAGCCTCGCCCTGTAGCAGGCGGGCGACCTGGCGGCCGTCCTGGCGTTCGCTGGCGAATGCCGAATTGGTGTTGAGCAGCACTTTTGCGCCGTCTTCCAGTTGCAGGCGCTGGCGCTCGCCGACCACCGTAAGGTGGTCGGCCTGCAGGCGCATGGGCAGGTTACCGACGGTGAACAGCCCGACCAGCAGCAGCGCTGCGGTGGCCAGGGGTTTCCAGTGACTGCGCAGGCGCCCGCGCCATGAGCGGCGTTGCTGCTGGTGCATGTGCGTGGCCACCTTGTGCAACGGCGTACCGTTCCACAGCGCCTCCGCTTCGACATAGGCCTCGGCGTTTTCCGGCGCGGCGCTCAGCCAGGCTTCAAAGGCCTGGGTGTCTGCGGCATCTGCGCATTGCAGGCGCACCAGCCAGTCCAGCGCCTCGTCCATGGCACGAGCACGGGCATCAGGCCTGGCAGGTGACGGGCGAGGGGCAGGGCTGTCGGTCACGGTGAATCCTTGAATGGTTTTTTTGCGAATGATCAAGGCTAAGGCGGGGTGTGGCAAGGGCTTTGCGTTGCCGTTCGCCTGGGGTCAGCTTACTTGAGTCGTTCGGCAACACCCATGCAGATTGCCATGATCAGTTTCAGTTCCTTTTGTACCGTGCTGGGCGAAACACTCAGTTGTTCGGCGATTTCCATATAGGTGGCGCCATGCAGGCGGCTGAGGATGAAAATGCGTTGTTGGCGTTCGCTCAGTTGATTGAGGCTGACGCTGAGGTGCTTGAGCAACTGCTCGGCGTGGGCGGCATCCTCGCTGCTGGTGGCGGGCGCGGCGACACTGTGCAGCACTTCGTCGGGCACGTCGTCGACCAGCATGCGTGCCTGCACCCGGCGTGCACGCAGGTGGTCCAGCGCCAGGTTGCGCGCGGTCTGAAACACGAACGGCTCGATGTGCTCGATGGGCCGCTCGCCCAGCGCGCGGGACACCCGCAGGTAGGTTTCCTGCAGCAGGTCTTCGGCCGTGCTGGGGTTACCGACCATGCGCTGCAGGGTACGCAGCAGGGTGAGGCGCTGAACGAGGAAGACGGAATTGAACCGGGACTGACTCACGGGGGACCTGGCCGACGAAAGGTTAATGATAATGCTTATCATCCGTGCGGCAGGTCAAGTGTGGAATTATCAGGAAAAGGTAAAGATTGTAGTCGCTGGATGTCGTTTGCTTTTTTTTGGAGCAACTGTCTTGCTCAATTTCCAAAAGCTGGCGCGATCCCTGTGGGAGCGGGCTTGCCCGCGAACACGGGCGAAGCCCGTGCCATCCACCACGGTGTTGGCTTCGCGGGCAAGCCCGCTCCCACACGGGTCGCGTCAGCCAGCCCGGTGCAGCGCCAGGCAGTTGTCCAGCATCCGGTTGCTGAACCCCCACTCGTTGTCATACCAGGCCAGCACCTTGAGCATCCGCCCGTTGGCCCGGGTATGGTTGGCATCGAAGATCGACGACAGCGGGTTGTGGTTGAAATCGCAGGAAACCAATGGCAGGGCGTTGTAGCCCAATACCTTGGAATGCTTGCTGGCCTCGAGGAACAGCTGGTTGACTTGCTCGGCCGTGGCCTCGCGCTTGAGGTTGACGGTGAGGTCCACCAACGACACGTTGATGACGGGCACCCGCACCGCCATGCCGGTCAGCTTGCCGGCCAGCTCCGGCAGCACCAGGCCCACGGCCTCGGCGGCACCGGTCTTGCTCGGGATCATCGACTGGGTGGCTGAACGCGCGCGGTACGGGTCGCTGTGGTAAACGTCAGTCAGCACCTGGTCGTTGGTGTAGGCGTGGATGGTGGTCATCAGGCCTTGCTCGATGCCGAACTCCCGGTGCAGCACCTGGGCGATCGGCGCCAGGCAGTTGGTGGTGCAGGAGGCATTGGAAATGACCTGGTGCGAGGCCCGCAGAATGTCGTGGTTGACCCCGTATACCACGGTGGCATCGGCACCCTTGGCCGGTGCAGAGACAATCACCTTGCCCGCCCCGGCGGCCAGGTGCGCAGCGGCTTTGGCGCGGTCGGTGAACAGCCCGGTGCACTCGAACACCACGTCGATCGCCTCGGCCTTCCAGGGCAGTTCGGCCGGATTGCGAATGGCACTGACCGCGATACGGTCCCCGTTGACCGTCAGGCTTTCGTGGTCGGCCTCGACGGTCGCGTCGAAGGTGCCGTGGACACTGTCGTACTTGAGCAGGTGGGCATTCATGGTGCTGTCGCCCAGGTCGTTGATGGCGACGACCTGCAGGTCCTGGCGGTAGCCTTGGGTATACAGTGCGCGCAGGACATTGCGCCCGATTCGGCCGAATCCATTGATGGCGATGCGAAGGGTCATGGCAGTACCTCTGGCAGTTCGAGTGAAACCTGTGGCACAAAGGAGCTTCACTGAAACGGTTTTGTTGTTGGAATTACAAGATTATTCACTGGCTGATAGAAAACAAGCCTTTTTAGTGGCAGTATTTTGTTTAAATATACAACGAGTGGTTGGGCGTCGTGCCTCCACCGATGCAGCGGGCTCCTAACCATGAGCCTAGGCCGCAATCGTTTGGAGGGGAAATGCCCGGTAAACCGCCCTTACAATTAGCCTGGAGTCCAGTACATGCATCCGCGCATCCTTGAGGTCACCCAGCGGCTGGTCGAACGCAGCCGCGCCACCCGCGAACGCTACCTGCAACTGATTCGCGGCGCGGCCAGTGAAGGCCCCATGCGTGCCAGCCTGCAGTGCGCCAACTTCGCCCACGGCGTGGCCGGTTGCGGCAGCGAAGACAAGCAGACTCTGCGCCTGATGAACGCGGCCAACGTGGCCATCGTCTCGGCCTACAACGACATGTTGTCTGCCCACCAGCCTTACTTGCACTTCCCCGAGCAGATCAAGCAGGCCCTGCGCGAGGTCGGCTCGGTCGGCCAGTTCGCCGGTGGCGTGCCGGCCATGTGCGACGGGGTGACCCAGGGCGAGCCGGGCATGGAGCTGGCGATCGCCAGCCGTGAAGTGATCGCGATGTCCACGGCGGTAGCGCTGTCGCACAACATGTTCGACGCGGCACTCATGCTGGGCATCTGCGACAAGATCGTCCCCGGTCTGATGATGGGCGCGTTGCGCTTCGGCCACCTGCCCATCATCTTCGTCCCGGGTGGGCCAATGGTTTCCGGCATCTCCAACAAGCAGAAGGCCGATGTGCGCCAGCGCTATGCCGAAGGCAAGGCCAGCCGCGAAGAGCTGTTGGAGTCCGAGATGAATTCCTACCACAGCCCCGGCACCTGCACCTTCTACGGCACCGCCAACACCAACCAGTTGGTGATGGAAGTGATGGGGCTGCACCTGCCGGGCGCCTCGTTCGTCAACCCGTACACGCCGCTGCGTGACGCACTCACCGCCGAGGCTGCGCAGCAGGTGACGCGCATGACCAAGGCCAGTGGCAGCTTCATGCCGCTGGGCGAAATCGTCGACGAGAAGGCGCTGGTCAACTCCATCGTCGCGCTGCACGCTACCGGCGGCTCGACCAACCACACCCTGCACATCCCGGCGATCGCCCAGGCTGCGGGTATCCAGCTGACCTGGCAGGACATGGCCGACCTTTCCGAAGTGGTGCCGACCCTGTCGCACGTCTACCCCAACGGCAAGGCCGACATCAACCACTTCCAGGCTGCCGGCGGCATGGCCTTCCTGATTCGTGAACTGCTCGACGCCGGCCTGCTGCACGAAGATGTCAACACCGTGGCCGGCCATGGCCTGCGCCGCTACACCCAGGAACCCTTCCTCGACAATGGCAAGCTGGTGTGGCGCGAAGGGCCGCAACACAGCCTGGACGAAAGCATCCTGCGCCCGGTGTCGCGACCATTCTCGGCCGAAGGCGGCCTGCGGGTGATGGAAGGCAACCTGGGCCGTGGCGTGATGAAAGTGTCTGCCGTTGCCCCCGAGCACCAAGTGGTCGAGGCCCCGGCGCGGGTGTTCCAGGACCAGCAGTCGCTGGCCGACGCGTTCAAGGCCGGTGAGCTGGAACGTGACTTTGTCGCGGTGGTGCGCTTCCAGGGCCCGCGCTGCAATGGCATGCCGGAACTGCACAAGCTCACCCCGTTCCTCGGTGTATTGCAGGACCGTGGCTACAAGGTTGCGTTGGTCACCGACGGGCGCATGTCCGGTGCCTCGGGCAAGATCCCGGCGGCCATCCACGTTTGCCCGGAGGCTTACGACGGCGGCCCGCTGGCGCGGGTGCGCGATGGTGATATCGTGCGGGTCGACGGAGTCGAAGGCACGTTGCGGATCATGGTGTCGGCCGAAGAACTGGCCAGCCGTGAGCTGCCGCCGGCACCCCAGGGCAACGACCTGGGTTGTGGGCGCGAGCTGTTCGGCTTCATGCGCATGGCGTTCAGCCCGGCAGAGCAGGGCGCCAGTGCCTTTACCTCGGCCCTGGAGCACCTCAAATGAAGCACCTGCTGGTTGGTGATATTGGCGGCACCAATGCCCGTTTTGCGTTGTGGCGTGACAACCAGCTGCATGAAGTAAATGTTTTCGCCACCGCGGACTACACCAACCCCGAGCAGGCCATCGAGGCCTACCTGGAAAGCCAAGGTATCGCCCGCGGTGGCCTGGCGGCGGTGTGCCTGGCGGTGGCCGGCCCGGTCGATGGCGATGAATTCCGCTTCACCAACAACCACTGGCGCCTGAGCCGCACGGCATTTTGCAAGACCTTGCAGGTCGAGCGACTGTTGCTGATCAATGATTTCACCGCGATGGCGCTGGGCATGACGCGTCTGCGCGAAGGCGAGTTCCGCGAGGTGTGCCCCGGCCAGGCCGACCCCTCGAGGCCGGCATTGGTGATCGGGCCAGGTACTGGCCTGGGTGTGGGCTCGTTGCTGCGTCTGGGCGAACAGCACTGGAAGGCCCTGCCGGGTGAAGGCGGACATGTTGACCTGCCGGTAGGCAATACTCGCGAAGCGGCAATCCACCAGCAGATCCACAGTCAGATCGGCCATGTCAGCGCCGAGGCCGTGCTCAGTGGGGGTGGCCTGGTGCGGCTGTACCAGGCGATCTGTGCGCTGGACGGCGACACGCCCAGGCACAAGACCCCGGCGCATATCACCGATGCCGCACTGGGCGGTGAGCCACGGGCGCTGGCGGTGGTCGAGCAGTTCTGTCGTTTCCTTGGGCGAGTGGCGGGTAACAATGTGCTGACGCTGGGCGCGCGAGGCGGGGTCTATATTGTGGGCGGTGTGATTCCGCGCTTTGCCGAGCTGTTCCTGCGTAGCGGGTTTGCCGCGAGTTTTGCCGACAAGGGGTGTATGAGTGGCTATTTCACCGGGGTGCCGGTGTGGCTGGTGACGGCGGAGTTTTCCGGGTTGGAGGGAGCAGGGGTAGCGTTGCAGCAGGCGTTGGATCACTGAGGGGGGGGCGCTTTGCGGCCCCGATGGCAATACCCGACAGCAGGCAAAAAGACCTGTAATCAACAAGAGGAAGGACCACCTTGAGCACTGCCGGCAAATCGATCCTGATGGTCGACGACGACCAGGAAATCCGTGAACTGCTGCAAACCTACCTGAGCCGATCCGGCTTCCAGGTGCATGCCGAGGCTGACGGCAAGGGCTTTCGCCACGCGCTGGAAACCACGCCCTGCGACCTGGTCATCCTTGACGTCATGTTGCCCGACGAAGACGGCTTCAGCTTGTGCCGCTGGGTACGCCAGCACCCTCGCCAGGCGCGCGTACCTATCATCATGCTCACCGCCAGTTCGGACGAGGCCGACCGGGTCATCGGCCTGGAGCTGGGCGCTGACGACTATCTGGGCAAGCCGTTCAGCCCCCGCGAACTGCAAGCGCGAATCAAGGCTTTGTTGCGCCGCACCGAGTTCGGCCAGACGGCACCGGGCAGCGCCGTGCTGGCCTTCGACGACTGGCGCCTGGACACGGTCAGCCACCGCCTGTTCCACCGTGATGGAGAGGAGGTGATCCTCTCCGGCGCCGACTTTGCCCTGCTCAAACTGTTCCTCGATCACCCGCAGCAAATCCTCGACCGCGACACCATCGGCAACGCCACCCGTGGCCGCGAACCGATGCCGTTGGACCGGATCGTCGACATGGCGGTCAGCCGTCTGCGCCAGCGCCTGCGCGATACCGACAAACCTCCCCGGCTGATCCGCACCGTGCGAGGCAGTGGCTACTTGTTGGCGGCGCATGTCTGCTGTGCGCCCTGAGCGGCGCTGGCGCCTGCTGCCGCGCTCCTTGCTGGGGCGCATGCTGCTGCTGACCCTGCTGGTTGTCCTGCTGGCCCAGGGGTTGTCCAGCATCATCTGGGTGTCCCAGCTTCGCGCCAGCCAGCTTCAGGGGCTGCGTGCCAGCGCCAGCAGCCTGGCCCATTCCATGAGTGCCAGCGTCAGTTACTTCCGCTCGCTGCCGGTGGCCTACCGGCCGCTGGTGCTCGACCAATTGCGCAGCATGGGCGGCACGCGTTTCTTCGTGTCGCTCAACGCCACGCCGCTGGACATGCAGGCACTGCCCGTCACCCCTCGCAAGCAGGCGGTGATCGATGTGTTCCAGCAGGTGCTGCACGAGCGCCTGGGTTCACAGATGGAAATTTCCGTGGAGTTTGTTGGGCCTGACGACCTGCGCATCTTCAACAGCGGCCTCAAACTCGACGAACTGCCGCGCTCATGGGCCCATTATTCGCTGACCCTGGAACCGCTGAAACCCCCGGTACTGGTCACGCAGATCCGCTTGGGCGAGGGCGAATGGTTGTACATCGCCTCGCTGTTGCCCGAACCGTACACGGGGCTGGAAGCCGAACGCCTGCCGCGCCAGCAGATCGGCTTCATCGTGCTGACCACGGCCTTGCTGTTGCTGTTCATCGGCTTGCTGGTGCACTGGCAAAGCTGGCCACTGAAGCGCCTGGCGCGGGCCGCCCGAGAGATGTCGCTGGGTGCCGATGTGGCGCCAGTGGCTGAAGCTGGCGGCAGTGAAGTGGTCGAGGTGAGTCGGGCATTCAACAGCATGCGCGAGCGTATCAGCCGTTACCTGACTGAACGCAGCCAGCTGTTCAGCGCCATTTCCCACGACCTGCGCACGCCGATCACGCGCCTGCGCCTGCGCGTCGAACTGCTGGAGGACGAGCGCCTGCAGGCCAAGTTCAGCCAGGACCTGGACGAGCTGGAGTTGCTGGTCAAAGGCGCCTTGCAGTGCGTAAAGGACACCGACATCCACGAAAACATCGAGCCGGTCGACCTTAACCAGGTGCTGGAGATTCTGGCCGAGCCTTACCTGGGCGATGGTCGCATCACCGTCGAGGGCCAGGCGCTGGCGCCATACCCGGGCAAGCCGCTGGCGTTGCGTCGCTGCATCGGCAACCTGATCGATAACGCCATCAAATACGGCGAGCGGGCGCGGCTACGTATCATCGACGGGGCAGAGGGCTTTGTGCTGCAGGTGGATGACCAGGGGCCCGGGGTGCCGCAACAGCAGCTGGAACAGGTGTTCGAGCCGCATTTCCGTCTGGCCGGGCAGCAGCAGGGCTATGGGCTGGGGTTGGGCATTGCGCGCAACATCGCCCATAGCCATGGGGGCGAGGTGAGCTTGCTGAACCTGCGTGAGGGCGGGCTGCGGGTGACCCTGTATCTGCCGCGGGGTATGGATTGAATTTTTGGGGTGCCAGTGCGGGCCTCTTCGCGGGCAAGCCCGCTCCCACAGGTACAGCGTAAACTTGGAAGGCTGTGCGGTCTTTGTGGGAGCGGGCGCGCCCGCGAAGAGGCCAATACAGGCAGGCGAAATGTCACTGCCCAGTGACAATCCCGTCGTCCTTCGTGACATCCGCCATGACCCTGCTGGCTAGAATTCGCAAACGACTGGCAAGGATCAAGCTGGCCCATGATTTCCCTCAACCTGTCCGCTCACAGCTGGCTCAATGCCCCGGCCCACACCGCCTGGCGCCTGGCCGAAGCACAGCGCCTGCTGGCCTTTGCCAAGGCCGCGAAACTACCCGACGGTTTCGGTAACCTGGATGCCAATGGGCAACTCGCCCCCGGTGCCCGTGCTGAAACCATCAACACCGCCCGCATGACCCATTGCTTTGCCTTGGCCCACCTGCAGGGCATCCCCGGTAGCCTGGCCTATGCCGAGCACGGTGTGGCAGCGCTGCGCGGTGCCATGCAGGATGCCACCCACGGCGGTTGGTTCGCCCATCCTGGCGGCCACGACGATAGCGGCAAGGCGGCGTACCTGCATGCCTTCGTCGCGCTGGCCGCCAGCTCGGCGGTGGTGGCCGGCGCTGTCGACGCCAATACGCTATTGGCAGACGCAATCCAGGTGATCGAAGCGCATTTCTGGAGCGAAGACGAAGGTGCTCTGCGGGAAACCTTCTCCCGCGCCTGGCAGCTTCCCGAGCAGTACCGGGGCGCCAACAGCAACATGCACGCGACCGAGGCCTTCCTGGCGTTGGCAGACGTCACCGGCAACGGCCTGTGGCTGCAACGTGCCTTGCGTATCGCCGAACGCATCATCCATACCCATGCCGCCGCCAACGGCTATCGGGTGATCGAACATTTCGATGTCCATTGGCAGCCGCTGCCGGATTACAACCTCGAACATCCCGCCGACCCCTTCCGGCCTTATGGCACTACACCCGGGCATGCCCTGGAGTGGGCGCGGTTGCTGTTGCACCTGGAAGCCAGCCTTGAACGGGCCGGCCTGTACGCCCCGCAATGGCTGCCGGACAGTGCCCGCGCATTGTTCGACACAGCCTGCCAACAGGCCTGGAACGTCGATGGCGAACCGGGTTTCGTCTATACGCTGGACTGGGCTGATCGCCCGGTGGTGCATGCACGATTGCACTGGGTGCACGCTGAGGCTTGCGCGGCTGCGGCAGCCCTGTTGCAACGCACCGGCGAGGCGCATTACGAACAGTGGTACCGCTGCTGCTGGGGCTTTATCGCCAACCATTTCATCGACCCCATTGGCGGCAGCTGGCACCACGAACTCGATGCGCACAACCAGCCGGCCGGGTCCCTCTGGCCGGGCAAGCCCGACCTCTATCACGCCTACCAGGCGCTGCTGCTGCCAGGTTTGCCCCTGGCACCCAGCCTGGCCAGCAACCTGGCCGGCAATGTAACCAAACGATGACATTCACGCATCGCTTCGTTACCTGACGAGGCGGGCACGCTGTTTAGACTTCATGCTACGCAAGCGATCGACTTGCACGGCATAACAACAAGAAAGGTGCTTCGATGAATTCCACGCTCCGTCTCGCTGCCGCAATTTCCTTTGCCTCGTTAATCCCCTTGGGTGCCCAGGCTGCTGACGCCAAAGGCAGTGTCGAAGTGGTGCACTGGTGGACCTCCGGTGGTGAAAAAGCGGCGGTCGATGTGCTCAAGGCCCAGGTCGAAAAAGACGGCTTCATCTGGAAGGACGGCGCCGTCGCCGGCGGCGGTGGTGCAACGGCCATGACCGTGCTCAAAAGCCGCGCAGTGGCCGGCAACCCGCCGGGCGTCGCGCAGATCAAAGGCCCGGACATCCAGGACTGGGCGGCCACCGGCCTGCTCGACGCCGATGTGCTCAAGGATGTGGCCAAGGAAGAAAAGTGGGACTCGCTGCTCGACAAGAAAGTGGCCGACACCGTGAAGTACGACGGTGACTACGTTGCCGTACCAGTGAATATCCACCGTATCAACTGGCTGTGGATCAACCCCGAGGTGTTCAAAAAAGCCGGCATCGACAAGGCGCCCACCACCCTCGACGAATTCTATGCCGCCGCCGACAAGCTCAAGGCTGCCGGTTTCATCCCGCTCGCCCATGGTGGGCAACCCTGGCAGGACAGCACCGTGTTCGAAAGCGTGGTGCTGTCGGTGATGGGCGTCGATGGCTACAAGAAGGCCTTGGTCGACCTCGACAGCGCAACGCTGACCGGACCGCAGATGGTCAAGGCGCTGACCGAGCTGAAGAAGGTCGCCACCTACATGGACCCGGACGGCAAGGGCCAGGACTGGAACCTGGAAGCCGCCAAGGTCATCAACGGCAAGGCCGGCATGCAGATCATGGGCGACTGGGCCAAGAGCGAATGGACCCTGGCGAAGAAAACTGCCGGCAAGGATTACCAGTGCGTGCCGTTCCCCGGTACTGACAAGTCCTTCCTGTACAACATCGACTCGTTGGTGGTGTTCAAGCAGAACAACGCTGGCACCTCTGCTGGTCAGCAGGACATCGCCCGCAAGGTGTTGGGTGAGGACTTCCAGAAGGTCTTCAGCATCAACAAGGGTTCGATCCCGGTACGCAACGACATGCTTGCCGACATGGGCAAGTATGGTTTCGATGCCTGTGCTCAAACCTCCGCCAAGGACTTCCTGGCCGACGCCAAAACGGGCGGCCTGCAACCGAGCATGGCGCACAACATGGCCACCACGCTGGCCGTGCAGGGCGCGTTCTTCGATGTGGTGACCAACTACATCAACGACCCCAAGGCCGACCCGGCCGATGCGGCGAAGAAGCTGGCGGCGGCTATCAAGGCTGCCCAGTAACGGCTGTTCGCGGGCACGCCCGCTCCCAGATGGGCCCTGCTCACCACTGTTCCTGGTCATGACGCCGGACCTGTGGGAGCGGGCTTGCCCGCGAAGCGGTGCGTAGCACCGCCACTACCTCGGGATCCAATACATGACCACGACCACCGCCCAACTGCGGGCCTCACCCCTGGACGCGCTTCAGCGCTGGCTGCCCAAGCTGGTGCTGGCACCCAGCATGTTCATCGTCCTGGTGGGCTTCTACGGCTACATCCTCTGGACCTTCGTGCTGTCCTTCACCACCTCGACCTTTCTGCCCACCTACAAGTGGGCGGGCCTTGCGCAATACGCCCGTCTGTTCGACAACGACCGCTGGTGGGTGGCGAGCAAGAACCTGCTTCTGTTCGGCGGCCTGTTCATCGCCATCAGCCTGGCCATCGGTGTGTTGCTGGCGGTGCTGCTGGACCAGCGCATCCGTCGCGAGGGCTTCATTCGCACCATTTACCTGTACCCCATGGCGTTGTCGATGATCGTCACCGGCACGGCCTGGAAGTGGCTGCTCAACCCGGGCATGGGCCTGGACAAGCTGCTGCGTGACTGGGGCTGGGAGGGCTTTCGCCTGGACTGGCTGATCGATCCCGACCGGGTGGTGTATTGCCTGGTGATCGCGGCCGTGTGGCAGGCTTCGGGCTTCATCATGGCCATGTTCCTTGCCGGCTTGCGTGGCGTCGACCCGTCGATCATCCGCGCTGCGCAGATGGATGGCGCCAGCCTGCCGCGCATCTACTGGACCGTGGTGCTGCCCAGCCTGCGCCCGGTGTTCTTCAGCGCGCTGATGATCCTTTCGCACATTGCCATCAAGAGCTTCGACCTGGTGGCGGCAATGACGGCCGGCGGCCCGGGTTACTCCTCCGACTTGCCGGCAATGTTCATGTACTCGTTCACCTTCAGCCGCGGCCAGATGGGCATGGGCTCGGCCAGCGCCATCCTGATGCTCGGGGCGATCCTGGCGATCCTCGTGCCTTACCTGTACTCGGAGCTGCGGAGCAAACGCCATGCATAGTCCTGTCGACAAGCCGGTGCTCAGCCTCAGCCGTATGGCCATCCATGCCGTGTTGCTGATCGCCGTGCTGCTGTATCTGGTACCGCTGGTGGTGATGCTGCTGACCAGCTTCAAGACCCCCGAAGACATCACCACCGGCAACCTGCTGAGCTGGCCTGCAGTGATTACCGGCATAGGCTGGGTCAAGGCCTGGGGAGCGGTCAGCGGTTACTTCTGGAACTCGATTATGATCACCGTGCCCGCGGTGCTGATCTCCACCGCGATTGGTGCACTGAACGGCTACGTGCTGTCGATGTGGCGCTTCCGAGGTTCGCAACTGTTCTTCGGCCTGCTGCTGTTCGGCTGTTTCCTGCCGTTCCAGACCGTGCTGCTGCCGGCCTCGTTCACCCTCGGCAAGCTTGGCCTGGCCAGTACCACTGGTGGCCTGGTGCTGGTGCATGTGGTCTACGGCCTGGCCTTCACCACGCTGTTCTTCCGCAACTTCTACGTGAGCATCCCCGACGCGCTGGTCAAGGCCGCACGGTTGGACGGTGCCGGGTTCTTCACCATCTTCCGCCGCATCATCCTGCCGATGTCCACGCCGATCATCATGGTCTGCCTGATCTGGCAGTTCACCCAGATCTGGAACGACTTCCTGTTCGGCGTGGTGTTCTCCAGCGGCGATTCGCAACCGATTACCGTCGCCCTGAACAATCTGGTCAATACCAGCACCGGGGCCAAGGAATACAACGTCGACATGGCGGCAGCGATGATCGCTGGCCTGCCAACCCTGCTGGTCTACGTGGTGGCAGGCAAATATTTCGTGCGCGGGCTGACGGCCGGCGCGGTCAAGGGGTAAGCCATGGCAACGCTCGAACTTCGCAATGTGAACAAGACCTACGGCAGCGGCCTGCCGGATACCCTCAAGGACATCCAGCTGTCGATCAAGGACGGCGAGTTCCTGATCCTGGTGGGCCCGTCGGGCTGCGGCAAGTCGACCCTGATGAACTGTATCGCCGGCCTGGAGCAGATCACCGGCGGCGCCATCCTCATCGACGAGCAGGACGTCAGTGGCATGAGCCCCAAGGACCGCGATATCGCCATGGTGTTCCAGTCCTATGCGCTGTACCCCACCATGAGCGTGCGCGAGAACATCGAGTTCGGACTGAAGATCCGCAAGCTGCCCCAGGCCGCCATCGACGAGGAAGTGGCGCGGGTGGCCAAGTTGCTGCAGATCGAACACTTGCTGGCGCGCAAGCCGGCGCAGCTGTCCGGTGGCCAACAGCAGCGCGTGGCCATGGGCCGGGCATTGGCGCGGCGACCCAAGATCTACCTGTTCGATGAACCCCTGTCCAACCTCGATGCCAAGCTGCGGGTCGAAATGCGCACCGAAATGAAGTTGATGCACCAGCGCCTGAAGACCACCACGGTGTACGTCACCCATGACCAGATCGAGGCCATGACCCTGGGCGACAAGGTGGCGGTGATGAAGGACGGCATCATCCAGCAGTTCGGCACCCCGCAGCAGATCTACAACGACCCGGCCAACCAGTTCGTGGCCAGCTTCATCGGTTCGCCGCCAATGAACTTCATTCCGGTGCGTCTGGCCAGGCAGGATGGCCGCTTGCTGGCGCTGCTCGACAGCGGCCAGGCGCGCTGCGAACTGCCCTTGGGGGAGGCTGCTGACGCGCTTGAGGGGCGCGAGATCATCCTCGGCATCCGCCCTGAGCAGATCGCCCTGGGCGCTGCTGACGGCAATGGTTTGCCGGCTATCCGCGCCGAGGTGCAGGTCACAGAGCCCACCGGGCCGGACCTGCTGGTGTTCGTCACGCTCAACCAGACCAAGGTGTGCTGCCGCCTGGCGCCAGATGTGGCGTGCCGGGTGGGTGACACCCTCAACCTGCAATTCGACCCGGCCCGGGTGCTGCTGTTCGACGCTGCCAATGGCGAGCGCGTGCACCTGGCCAGCACTGGCGCAACCGCAAAGGACAACGTGGCTCACTTCAAAGGCCGTTGACTCGTCTACACCATCAATAAGAAAAAGAGGACGCAAAGGGATGGAACAGCGCAAACGCATCAAGACACTGGGATCGCTGGCCTTGCTTGCACTTGTAGGCAGCAGCGGTACACAGGCTGCCGAGGCTTTTTCCAGCGAATCCAAATGGATGACCGGCGACTGGGGCGGCACCCGGACCGAGCTGCTGGACAAGGGCTATGACTTCACCCTCGATTATGTGGGTGAGGTGGCTGGCAACCTGCATGGCGGCTACAACGACGACAAGACGGCACGCTACAGCGACCAGTTCGCCCTCGGCGCGCATCTGGACTTGCAGAAGATACTGGGTTGGCATGATGCCGAGTTCAAGCTGGCGATCACCGAGCGAAGCGGTCGCAACCTGTCCAACGACCGCATCAGCGACCCGCGCGCCGGGCAGTTCAGCTCGGTGCAGGAGGTGTGGGGCCGTGGCCAGACCTGGCGCCTGACCCAGATGTGGATCAAGCAGAAGTACTTCGACGGCGCGCTGGACGTGAAATTTGGCCGTTTTGGCGAGGGCGAGGACTTCAACAGCTTCCCTTGCGACTTCCAGAACCTGGCCTTCTGCGGCTCGCAGGTGGGCAACTGGGTGGGCGGCATCTGGTACAACTGGCCGGTCAGCCAGTGGGCGCTGCGGGTGAAGTACAACATCACCCCAGCGTTCTTCGTGCAGGTCGGGGCCTTCGAGCAGAACCCTTCCAACCTGGAAACCGGCAACGGCTTCAAGCTGAGCGGTAGCGGTACCAAGGGGGCGATCTTGCCGGTGGAAGCGGTGTGGTCGCCCAAGGTCAATGGTCTGCCGGGCGAGTACCGCCTGGGTTACTACTACAGCACGGCCAAGGCTGACGATGTGTACGACGACGTCAACGGCAACCCGCAGGGGCTGACCGGTGAGGCCTTCAAATCGCATTCCAGCAAGCACGGATGGTGGGTGGTGGCGCAGCAGCAGGTCACTGCCCATGGCGGCGACGTCAACCGGGGCCTCAGCCTGTTCGCCAACTTCACCGTGCACGACAAGGCCACCAACGTGGTCGACAACTACCAGCAGGTGGGGCTGGTCTACAAAGGCGCTTTCGACGCCCGGCCCAAGGATGACATCGGCTTCGGTGTGGCGCGTATTCATGTGAATGACGACGTGAAGAAGCGCGCCGAACTGCTCAACGCACAGAGCGGCATCAACGATTACGACAACCCTGGTTTCGTACCGCTGCAGCGTACCGAATACAACGCAGAGCTCTACTACGGCTTCCACGTTACCAACTGGCTGACCGTGAGGCCCAACCTGCAGTACATCAAGAGCCCTGGCGGGGTGGACGAGGTGGATAACGCGCTGGTCGCTGGCTTGAAGATTCAGTCGTCATTCTGAGGCAACTTGTTGTAAATTTACGCCAATCCATTTTCGGTTCCCGGCACCCACTGGTCTGCAGTGGGTGTTGGGGATAGGCCGAGACAGCGCTATCTCAAACAACAAGAGCTCTGAACCATGCCCGAACATCCGCTCCATCGCTTCTTCTCCTCGCAGCGGCCCCGGCCGACATTCGAGTGGGAGCGTTATCAGCAGCGCGATGTCCTGATCATCGACCACCCCCGTTGCCAGGCGGTGTTCAGCCGCCAGGGCGCGCAGTTGCTGCACTTTCAACCAGCGGGTGAACGGCCGTGGCTGTGGTGCGCCGAACAGTGGCCGCAGGTGGGGGCGATCCGCGGTGGTGTGCCGGTGTGCTGGCCCTGGTATGGCCGTCATCCCAGCGAAGACCTGTGGCCGGCCCACGGTTGGGCGCGGTTGCTGGACTGGAAGCTGGTGGACAGCCGTGAGGACGAGGAGGGCGTGACCCTGAAATGGCGGCTGGACCTGTGCGACTGGCAGGTCGACCTGCATGCCCGGCTGGGTAGCCGCATGGAGCTGAGCCTGAGCACCGAACATCAGGACAGCGAACCCTGCCAGTTGAGCCATGCGCTGCTGGCGTACTGGCGCATCAGTGACGTGTCCGAGATAGCGCTGTCTGGTCTGGAAGACATCGAGGGCTACGACCGCCTCAACCGCCAGGCTTGCCGTGAAGATGGCGCGCTGAAGCTCAAGGGCGGCTGCCAGAAGGTCTACCCCGGTACGCCACGGGTGCAATTGCAGGACCCGGCCTGGCAGCGCGAGCTGTGCATCGACACCGGTGACAGCGACGACACCGTGGTCTGGCACCCTGGCAATCGCCCGCTGATGGGGGTGACTGGCCGCGAGTCGCAGCGTTTTGTCTGCGTCGAGGCGACCAGCGGCAGTGGCGAAGGCCTGAGCCTGGCACCTGGGCAGCGTGCGCACCTGCGTTTGCAGGCGCACCGGCTCAGTTGAGGTCGTCGTCCTCGATCGGGTAACGGCTGGCGTTGAGGCTTTCCTTGATCTTGCGCAGGTGAGGCTGGAAGTCCACGCCGCGGCGCAAGGTCATGCCGGTGGCCAGTACATCGAGCACGGTCAGCTGGATGATCCGCGAGGTCATTGGCATGTAGATGTCGGTATCTTCCGGCAGCGGAATGTGCAGGCTCAGGCTGCAGGCATTGGCCAGTGGCGAGCCTGCGGCGGTGAGGCCCAGCACCGAAGCGCCGTTTTCACGTGCCAGGCGCGCCACGTCGACCAGTTCGCGGGTGCGCCCGGTGTAGGAAATGATCACGAACAGATCACCGGTGTGGGCGACCGAGGCCAGCATGCGCTGCATCAGCACATCGGCGTGGGCCGACACGGCCAGGTTGAAGCGGAAGAACTTGTGCTGCGCATCCAGGGCCACCGGGGCCGAGGCGCCGAGGCCGAAGAAGTGGATCTGCCGGGCCTGGATCATCATGTCCACGGCGCGGCTGACCTGCTGCGGGTCCAGTTGCTGGCAGGCGCTGTCAAGCGAGGCGATGGCGCTGGCGAAGATCTTCTGGGTGTAGGCGGCCGGGTCATCGTCGGCCTCTACCGCGCGGCTGACATAGGCGGCACCACTGGCCAGGCTCTGCGCCAGTTGCAGCTTGAGCTCGGGGTAGCCGCTGACGCCGAACGAGCGGCAGAAGCGGTTGACGGTCGGTTCGCTGACCTTGGCCGCCTGGGCCAGCGCAGCGATGCTGAAACGGGTGGCTTGTTGCGGGTTGAGCAGGATGACTTCGGCGACTTTGCGTTCGGCCTTGTTCAGCTCGTCGAGGCGGCCCTGGATCTGTTCCAGGAGGTTTCGCACGCGGTCCATGGGTGTGTCCTTGGGTCGGGAAGACAGCCGGCTGTGTGAGCAGCAGGCTTTTTGCACGGTCGTCTATCGTACTGTCGGTGCGGTTGGCGTACCACTTGTCTGTAACACTTGTGTGTAATGTTGTGGTTTTTACTACATTATCCCTTGAAAACCGTGTGTGAAAGCGGTATTCCTAGACCAACTTTAGGAAAGAACCAACATCATGGCCGCAATCAGTGTCGAACCTTGCACCTTTGCCCTGTTTGGCGCCCTCGGCGACCTGGCATTGCGCAAGTTGTTTCCTGCGCTCTACCAGCTCGACCGGGCCAACCTGTTGCACCCGGACACCCGCCTGCTGGCCCTCGCCCGTGAGGTCGGCAGTGCGCAGGAGCACCTGGACAGCATCGAAGCCCACCTGCGCCGGCACGTGCCCGAGGCAGATATCGAGCCTGCTGCGCTGGGGCGCTTCCTTGCCCGCCTGAATTACCAGCACCTGGACTTCCTTCAGCCCGAGGGCTATCAGGCCTTGGCCGAGCAGCTGCCGGGCGAGCTGCCGCTGATCGCCTACTTCGCCACGGCGGCGGCGGTGTATGGGGCCATCTGCGAAAACCTCGACAAGGTCGGGCTGGCTGCGCGCACCCGGGTAGTGCTCGAGAAACCTATTGGCCACGACCTGGAGTCGTCGCGCCGGGTCAACGATGCCGTGGCGCGGTTCTTCCCTGAAAGCCGGGTTTACCGCATTGACCATTACCTGGGCAAAGAGACGGTGCAGAACCTGATTGCCCTGCGCTTCGCCAATAGCCTGTTCGAAACCCAGTGGAACCAGAATTCCATCTCCCATGTGGAGATTACCGTCGCGGAAAAGGTCGGTATCGAGGGCCGTTGGGGTTATTTCGACAAGGCCGGCCAACTGCGCGACATGATCCAGAATCACCTGCTGCAGTTGCTGTGCCTGATCGCCATGGACCCGCCCAGCGAACTGTCCGCCGATGCCATCCGCGACGAGAAGGTGAAAGTGCTCAAAGCCCTGGCACCGATCACTGGTGACGGTTTGAGCACCAGTGTGGTGCGTGGCCAGTACATTGCCGGCTACAGCGAAGGCAAGCCGGTACCTGGTTACCTGGAAGAAGACAACGCCAACGCCCAGAGCGACACCGAAACCTTCGTCGCCCTGCGCGCCGACATCCGTAACTGGCGCTGGTCGGGCGTGCCGTTCTACCTGCGAACCGGCAAGCGCATGCCGCAAAAACTGTCGCAGATCGTCATTCACTTCAAGGAAACGCCGCACTACATCTTCGCCCCGGAACAGCGTTTGCAGATCGGTAACAAGCTGATCATCCGCCTGCAACCGGACGAAGGCATTTCTTTACGGGTGATGACCAAGGAGCAGGGCCTGGACAAGGGCATGCAACTGCGCAGTGGCCCATTGCAGCTGAATTTTTCCGATGCCTGGCGCAGTGCACGAATTCCGGATGCCTACGAGCGGCTGTTGCTCGAAGTGATGCGCGGCAACCAGAACCTGTTCGTGCGCAAGGACGAAATCGAGTATGCCTGGAAGTGGTGCGACCAGTTGATCGCCGGCTGGCGTAATGCGGGCGATGCGCCCAAGCCATACGCGGCGGGCTCCTGGGGGCCGATGAGCTCGATTGCACTGATCACACGCGATGGGAGGGCGTGGTATGGGGATATATGAATTGAAACTGCCAGCGGCCGTGAAGGCTCATGAACTGGCGGATGCCAAGGCACTGTCCGTGTCCTTGGCTCATGATGTGGCTGAGCGCCTGCGCGCCGCGATTGCCGCCAAGGGGCAGGCCTGTGTGGTGTTGTCTGGCGGCCGCAGCCCGGTGCCGTTCCTGGAGAAACTGGCCAGCGAGCACCTGGACTGGGCCAAGGTCACTGTCAGCCTGGCTGATGAGCGCTGGGTGCCGGTGGAGCACGCCGACAGCAATGCCGGCCTGCTGGCCCGTCACCTGTTGAAGGGCGAAGCGGCCAAGGCCCGTTTCGTTGGCCTGTACCAGCAGGCGGAGAACCTCGATGCAGCTGCGCTCAAAGCTGACCAGGCCTTGGCCGAGCTACCGCCGATCGACGTGCTGGTGCTGGGCATGGGCGACGATGGCCATACCGCCTCGCTCTTCCCCGCCAGTCCCAACCTGGAAGCAGGCCTGGACCCGGCCGGCCCACGGCGCTGCCTGCCGTTGCTGGCGCCGAACGTGCCGCACCAGCGCCTGTCGATGACCCGCTCGCTGCTGGCCAGCGCGGCCTTCATCGCGCTGTCTGTGCAAGGCCAGGGCAAACTCGCTACCCTGCGCGCCGCGCTGGCGGGCAACGACCTTACTGAAATGCCGATTCGCGCTTTTCTTCACGACCCCCTGGACATCTACTGGTGCCCATGAGCCAAGGATCCACTGTCATGACCACCCTTGAACGCCCACAGCCCAAGCTCTCGATGGCTGATAAAGCCGCGCGGATCGACGCCATTTGCAAAAAGGCGCGCATCCTGCCGGTAATCACCATTGCTCGTGAGGAAGACATTCTGCCGCTGGCTGACGCCCTGGCCGCTGGCGGTATCCGTACCCTGGAAGTGACCCTGCGCTCGCAGCATGGCCTCAAGGCCATTCAGGTGCTGCGTGAGCAGCGCCCGGAGCTGTGTGTCGGCGCCGGTACCGTGCTCGACCGCAGCATGTTCGCAGCGGTTGAAGCTGCGGGCGCGCAGTTCGTCGTTACCCCTGGCATTACCCAGGACATTCTCGAGGCTGGCGTGGACAGTGAAATCCCGCTGTTGCCGGGCATCAGCACGCCGTCCGAAATCATGATGGGCTATGCCCTGGGCTACCGCCGGTTCAAGTTGTTCCCGGCGGAAATCAGCGGCGGCGTAGCGGCGATCAAGGCCTTTGGTGGCCCGTTCGGCGATATTCGTTTTTGTCCCACCGGCGGTGTGAACCCGGCCAACGTGCGCAACTACATGGCACTGCCGAATGTGATGTGCGTGGGTGGAACCTGGATGCTCGACAGCAGCTGGATCAAGAACGGTGACTGGGCGCGGATCGAAGCGTGCAGTGCCGAGGCGATGGCGCTGCTGGACGCCAACTGAAAACAGTTGTGTGCTTTACGGCTTGTGGGGCGCTTGGTCGGCGCCCCTTTTTTTGCCTGGGGTATTTGCCGTGGTTGTGCTGGCCCTTTCGCGGGTAAACCCGCTCCTACACCTGATCGGTGGTGGACACACATTGGTGATTGGGCGCAGGCCGTTGTAGGAGCGGGTTTACCCGCGAAAGGGCCAGTCCAGGCCAACAAAAAAAGCCCGCATCAAACGATGCGGGCTTTCTCATCCCTCATTCCAGGCTTCAGGCCGCCTTGGCTTCCTGCTGGCTCAGCGAGCGGTTCAGTGCACTGAACAGCGCCTTGAAGCTGGCCGTGGTGATGTTCTCATCGATACCCACGCCATGTACCGGGCGGCCACCGGCCACGCGCAGTTCGATGTAGGCAGCTGCCTTGGCGTTGGTGCCAGCGCCAATCGCATGCTCGTTGTAGTCCATGATCTCCACGGCAATCGGCAGGCCGGCCACCAGTGCTTCCAGGGCGCCGTTGCCCTTGCCGCGCCAGTGCAGGGTGGTTTCGCCTTCACCGGCAACTTCCACTTCCACGGCGCTGTGGCCGTTTTCTTCCTGCAGGCGATGGCTGACCAGTGCGTATGGCGCGTTGGCCTGGAGGTATTCCTTGTGCAGCAGGCTGTAGATCTGCTGGGCGGTCATTTCCAGGCCCAGGCGGTCAGTCTCACCCTGCACCACCTGGCTGAATTCGATCTGCATGCGACGCGGCAGGCTGATGCCATATTCCTGCTCGAGCAGGTAGGTGATACCGCCTTTGCCCGATTGGCTGTTGACGCGGATTACCGCTTCATAGCTGCGGCCGATGTCGGCCGGGTCGATCGGCAGGTAAGGCACCTCCCACAGTTCCCCATCCTGCTGCTTGGCGAAGCCCTTGCGGATGGCGTCCTGGTGCGAGCCGGAGAACGCGGTATGGACCAGGTCGCCCACATACGGGTGACGTGGGTGTACCGGCAACTGGTTGCATTCTTCGACCACCTTGCGCACGCCGTCGATGTCGGAGAAGTCCAGCAACGGGTCGATGCCCTGGGTGTAGAGGTTCAGTGCCAAGGTCACCAGGTCGACGTTACCGGTACGCTCGCCGTTGCCGAACAGGCAGCCTTCGGCACGGTCGGCGCCGGCCATGAGGCCCAGTTCGGTGGCAGCGATGCCGGTGCCGCGGTCGTTGTGGCAGTGCAGGCTGATGATCACGCTGTCGCGGCGGCTGACGTTGCGGCAGAACCACTCGATCTGATCGGCGTAGATATTTGGCGTGGACACTTCCACGGTGGCCGGCAGGTTGAGGATGATCTTGTGTTCAGGGGTAGGGTTCCACACCTCGATGACCGCGTCGCAGACCTCCTTGGCGAACTCCATTTCAGTGGCGCTGAAGGTTTCTGGCGAGTACTGGAAGGTCCACTGGGTTTCCGGCTGCTGGGCGGCGTACTTGACGAACAGCTTGGCCGCGTTCACCGCGATGTCCTTCACGCCTTGCTTGTCCTGATTGAAGACGATGCGGCGGAACGACGGGCTGGTGGCGTTGTACAGGTGGACGATGGCCTTCTTCGCACCGCGCAGCGATTCGAAGGTACGGGCAATCAGGTCTTCACGTGCCTGGGTGAGCACCTGGATGGTGGTGTCATCCGGGATGTGGCCGTCCTCGATCAGGGTGCGCACGAAGTCGAAATCGGTTTGCGAGGCAGACGGGAACGAGGCTTCGATCTCCTTCACGCCAACCTGCACCAAGGTCTTCCAGAAGCGCAGTTTCTTCTCCGAGTCCATCGGCTCGATCAGCGACTGGTTGCCGTCACGCAGGTCGGAACTGCACCAGATAGGTGCCTGGGTGATGGTCTTCGACGGCCAGGTACGGTCAGGCAGGTCGATGGTCGGGAAAGCGCGGTATTTCTTCGAAGGGTCTTTGAGCATGGTCATGGAAGCAATCCTTTTGTGTGCGGCCGAGATCGGGCCTGCCGAGCGATAACGATATGAAGAGGCGAGGCGACGCGATTCAGCCTGGTAGTCGGGCGCTGACCAGGCAGAGGCTGCGATGTTGTCGGAGCAGGATGAGGGTGCTGAAGGTTTTCATGCCTTCAAACTTAACCAGTGGGGTGGGGGATGGCAAGCGTTCGGGAAAAATTGAGAGGAATGCTTAAAAAAAGCCATTAGGCGAGATTTTATGGCTTGGATCTGCTAGGCGCTTATTGATGTTTGCGCAGTATTTTTCGATGGCGCAACACAGTTGAACTGCTGTCGACTGTGCTGGCCTCTTCGCGGGCATGCCCGCTCCCACAAGTATTGTGCTGTGTCTGAAGGCTTCGCTGTACCTGTGGGAGCGGGCGTGCCCGCGAAGCAGGCGCCGCAGTTTCAGGGCTGGAACGCGCCAATGAAAATCGCCGGGTCCACCCGCGCATCGTTCAGGCTGACGTTCCAGTGCATGTGCGGCCCGGTAGCCCGCCCGGTCGAGCCCACGCGCCCGACCACCTCGCCACGACGCAGTTGCTGGCCCACCTGCACATCGATTTTCGACATGTGGCAGAACATGCTGATAAAGCCCTGCCCATGGTCGACGAACACCGTGCGGCCGTTGAAGAAATAGTCTCCCACCAGAATCACTTTGCCATTGGCGGGTGTCTTGATCGGCGTGCCTGCCGGCACCGCAAAATCCAGCCCCGCATGCGGGTTGCGTTCTTCGCCGTTGAAGAAGCGGCGCACGCCGAACTTGCTCGACAGCGGGCCGTTGACCGGCTTGTCGAGAACCAGGTTGCTCGGCAGGTTAGGGCTGAAGCTGCGGTAGGCCTTGATCTGCTCGGCCAGTTCGCGGTCGATGCGCTTGAGGTCGGCCGGGTTCGGGTTGACCTGACGCGTGTTCTTCAGGGTGATGCGCTGCTCAGGGTACTTCTTGCTGCCTACGCTGAAAGGCAGGGTGCGCCCGCCCTGGTTCAGCACTGCGGTGCCGGGCTTCTGGGTCAGCGGGATGCCGACGATGGCCAGCCAGTTGTCCTGCTCCTTCACCACCAGCACCGGTTTGCCGTCGAAACGGGCGCTGGGTGCGTTGGCGGCGGGGCCCAGGTCGACGACTGCCACACCGCCGGGTACCGGTTTGTTCAGTGTGCGGGTGATGTAGCTGGCCTGGGCGCCGCCGGCCAGCAGCAGCAGGGAAAGGGCAAGCAGATGCGCGAGCACGCGGGGCATGTGTCAGTCCAGTAGTGAGAGGGTGACCGGGGTCAGGTGGTTGTCTTCGACCCGCACCAGCAGCTCGCCTTCGTTCAGGCGGGCGGTCAGGCGTTGGCCGTTGTGGGTCTGTTCCGCGCTGCGAATGGCCTGGCCTTGTTCATCCAGCAATATGCTGTATCCGCGGGCCAGGGTGGCCAGCGGACTGACCACCTGCAGTGTCTGCAACTGGGCCTGGAACCGCTGGCGACGGTCCTTGAGCACCTCACGCATGGCCCGTGGCAGGCGCTCGGCCAGGCTGTCCAGGCGCTGGTTCAGCAGTTTCAGGTTACGCCCCGGATGCTGCGCGGCCAGGCGGGCGTCCAGGCGTGCCAGGCGTTCGCGGCGCTGGTTGAGGTTGAGCATGAACGCGCGACGCAGGCGCATGTCCAGGTCGTCCAGGCGTTGAGCCTGCTGGCGCAAACGCTCGCCTGGATGACGCAGGCGGCGGGTGAGTGACTCCAGGCGCAGGCGGTCGTGGGTCAGGCGGTTCTGCATGCGCAGCAGCAGGCGCCGTTGCAGGCCATCCAGGCGTTGCCGAAGGCCGCTGTTGTCAGGGGCCAGCAGCTCGGCGGCAGCCGACGGGGTGGGCGCGCGCACGTCAGCCACGAAGTCGCTGATCGACACGTCGGTTTCATGGCCCACGGCGCTGACAATCGGCGTGACGCAGGCGGCCACGGCACGCGCCACGGCTTCCTCGTTGAAACACCACAGGTCTTCCAGCGAACCCCCACCCCGCGCCAGAATCAGCGCATCGAAGCCGAGGCTGTCGGCCAGGCGGATGGCGCGTACGATCTGCGCGATGGCTTCGCGGCCCTGTACCGCCGTAGGTATCAGGTTCAGCTCCACCTGCGGGGCACGGCGGCCGAACACGCTGATGATGTCGCGGATCACCGCGCCAGTGGGCGAGGTGATGATGCCGATGCGCTGCGGGTGAGCCGGCAGTGGCTTCTTTCGTTCGGCGCTGAACAGCCCCTCGGCCCCGAGCTTTTCCTTCAGGGCATCGAAAGCCAGGCGCAGCGCGCCATCACCGGCTGGCTCGACAGTGTCGAGAATAAGCTGGTAGTCGCCACGCCCCTCGAACAGCGAAACCTTGCCACGCACCCGCACCGCCAGGCCGTCGCGCAGCGCCTGGCGTACCCGCGTGGCGTTCTGCCGGAACAACGCACAACGCACCTGGGCGCCGCTGTCCTTGAGGGTGAAGTACATGTGGCCGGACGCCGGGCGGGCGAGGTTGGAGATTTCGCCTTCCACCCACACGCTGCGGAAAACGTCTTCCAGCAGCACGCGGGCGCGGCCGTTGAGTTGGCTGACGGTAAGGACCTCGCGGTCCAGCCCGAGTCGTTCGAAAGGGTCTTTGATCATGGCTGGCATCATAAATGACATCGGCCCCGGTTGTCTGTCCCGGGCCCTGTTGGAGCGGGTGCACCGGCGAAGAACAAGGTTCAGGCCTGCAGGGCCGTTACGAACTGCCTGGCTATCTGCCCCGCATCGCGGCGACAGGCCAGCGCCACTGTGCTCTGGCAATCGCCTTCCAGCGCCACGAAACTGACCGAAGCGGGTGCGATCTGGCGCATGCACTCTGGCAACAACGCCACCCCAAACCCCGCCTGTATCAGCTGCAACTGCGTAGTCTTGCGCGACAGTACCTGCGCCGCCTGCGGGAAGAACCCTGCCCCCATGCACAACGAGGCCGACAGGTAGCTCAAGCCACCGCGATCCCGGTGCGGGATGGAAATGAAGCGTTCTTCCTTCAATTGCTCCAGTTGCACGTGCTGAGTACCCGCCAAGGGGTGCCCAGCGGCGACCGCCAGCAACAAGGGTTCGTCGAACAACTCATGCAGCACCACGCCTTCATGCTGGCGCAGCACCGGCAAGCGCAACAGGCCGATATCCAGCCGTCCGGCAGCAATGTCTTCCAGCTGTGCCTCCGATGACTGCTGCGCAATCTCCAGCGAAACCCCTGGGTTGTGCTTCAGGTAGTTCCCCAGGCGAGCCAGAAGCCCGCCGGTCAGCGGCACGGTGCTGGAATGGTTCAGGCGCAAGCTGCCTTGCAACCCTTGGCCAATGTCACGGGTAACCCGCTCGGCCTGTGCCAGGTCGGCCAGCAAGCGTCGCGCCCGTTCAAGAAAGGCCTGACCCGCCAGCGTCAGGCGAGGCAGGCGCGCCGTGCGTTCGAACAGCGGCGTGCCCAGTTGTTGCTCCAGCTCCTTGATCTGCCGGCTAAGGGCCGACTGGGCGACGTACAGGCGCTCGGCTGCACTGCTGAAACTGCCGCACTCGGCGATCTCCACGAAGTAACGCAATTGTCGGATCGACGTCATGTCATGCCTTTTCGAGATGGCTTTTGGGATAAAGGCATATTAGTCGGCATGGCTCATGGCTGGCTAACCTTTGCCTGTCTTCCCAGGAACTGCTGCCATGCTTGCCCAACTGTCGTTTTCCGGCCTTGACTGGCTGCCGATCCTGTTCGCCATTGCCGCGGCCTACATCGTCTTCGGCATCGCCGGCTTCGGTACTGCACTGGTGGCGGGGCCGGTGCTGATTCACTTCATGCCGTTGTCACGCATCATCCCGTTGCTGGTGCTGCTGGATTTCGTGGCCGCGTTCGGCAACCTGCTGCCGTCGCGCCGGGATGTGGTCCGCAGTGAATTGCTGCGGATGCTGCCCTTCATGGCCTTGGGTTGTACGTTGGGCGTGGTGTTCCTGCTGCAACTGAAGTCCGACCTGTTGCTGCTGTTGATGGGGGGATTCGTGACTGCCTATGCAGTTTACGGGCTGGCAGTGAAAGTGAGGCCAGCCAGCCTGTCCGGCTTCTGGGCGGTGCCGATGGGCACGGCAGGCGGGTTGTTCGGGGCTTTGTTCGGCAGCGGCGGGTTTCTTTATGCCCTTTACCTGAGCGCACGGCTGGAGGTGAAGGAACAGGTACGCGCCACCCAGAGCGCGCTGATCAGCTGCAGTACGATAGTGCGTCTGTCACTGTTCCTGATTGCCGGTGTCTATGCCGACCAAAGCCTGCTGCTGCTCGCCGCCTCCCTGCTGCCTGTCATGTTCATTGGCCTTTGGGTAGGGCGTCGGTTGACCAACCGGTTGTCCCGCGAAGCGTTCGTACGGCTGGTGACCTGGCTGGTGCTGGCCAGTGGGCTGGCGTTGATTGGTCGCTACCTGAGCGCCTGAGCGGTAGAATTGCGTCATTACCGGCGTTTCTCAGGCTTGTCCCGTTCATGAACACCCAGAGCATCATCGTTCCAAAGCTGTCTACCGTCCCGGTGCATGAAGCCCGTGCCCGCGCCATCCTGCGCTGGCTGGTGCGCGAAAAGGTCGTCGAGGAGCAGCTGACCACCTGTGGCCGCACCGGCAACCGCATGGGCCACGCCCTGGCGGCAGGGGCGCGCAAAGTGGCCCTGCACCCGGAAAAACTGCCCTTCGACGAACCGGTCAACGGCCTGGAAGTGATGCTCAAACGCTGCATCTATACCCCCACCGAAGGCTTCCTCGAAGAAGCCGGTTGCCCGGAGTGCCGGCGCGAGGTAGGCGAGCCGTTGTTCGAAAGCCTGGAAGAGTGGATGCCGGCAGTGAGCGACAACTTCACCTGCCCACTGTGCGGCTTCGAAGATGACATCAATGGCTTCATTTACCTGCAGCCATGTGCCTTTTCCAACCTGGGGTTCATCTTCAACAACTGGGGCGAGGCCGGGTTCACCCAGGCCTTTCTCGACAGCTTCGCCGACTGGCTCGACCAGCCGGTGGCCGTGGTGCAGGTAAAACTGCCACAAGCCTGACCGAAGGCCCTTATTTTGCATTGAGCGGCGCGCCATGCATGAGTATAATGGCGCGCTTCCATTTTTCCCGCCCGGGAGCCCCCGCGATGCTGCGTATCAGCCAAGAAGCCCTGACCTTCGACGATATCCTCCTTGTACCTGGCTATTCCGAGGTACTGCCCAATGAAGTCAGTCTCAAGACCCGTTTGACCCGTGGCATCGAGCTGAACATTCCGCTGGTTTCCGCTGCCATGGATACCGTGACCGAAGCGCGTCTGGCCATTGCCATGGCTCAGGAAGGCGGTATCGGCATCATCCACAAGAACATGACCATCGAACAACAGGCCGGCGAAGTGCGCAAGGTCAAGAAGTTCGAGGCTGGCGTGGTCAAGGACCCGATCACCATCGACGCCGATGCCACTGTGCGCGACCTGTTCGAGCTGACCCGCCTGAACAACATCTCCGGCGTGCCGGTACTGGCCAACGGCGACCTGGTCGGCATCGTCACCTCCCGTGACGTGCGCTTCGAAAATCGCCTGGACGCCAAGGTTCGCGACGTGATGACGCCGAAAGAGCGCCTGGTCACCGTCCGCGAAGGCGCCGACAAGAACGAAGTTCGCGAGCTGCTGCACAAGCATCGCCTGGAAAAAGTCCTGATCGTTGACGACAAGTTCAACCTCAAGGGCATGATGACCGTCAAGGACATCGAAAAGGCCAAGGCTTACCCGCTGGCCAGCAAGGACGACCAGGGTCGCCTGCGCGTCGGCGCCGCCGTCGGCACCGGCAAGGACACCGGCGAGCGCGTTGCTGCCCTGGTGGCGGCTGGCGTTGATGTCGTCGTCGTCGACACTGCCCACGGCCACTCCAAAGGTGTGATCGACCGCGTACGCTGGGTGAAGGAAACCTACCCGCAAGTGCAGGTGATCGGCGGCAACATCGCCACCGGCGCTGCCGCCAAGGCCCTGGCCGAAGCGGGTGCCGATGCGGTCAAGGTTGGTATCGGCCCTGGCTCTATCTGCACCACCCGTATCGTTGCCGGTGTCGGCGTGCCGCAAATCAGCGCCATCGCCAACGTCGCAGCAGCACTGGAAGGCACTGGCGTGCCACTGATCGCTGACGGCGGTATCCGCTTCTCCGGTGACCTGTCCAAGGCCATCGTTGCCGGTGCTTCCTGCGTGATGATGGGTTCGATGTTCGCCGGTACCGAAGAGGCCCCGGGTGAAGTCGAGCTGTTCCAGGGCCGTTCCTACAAGGCCTACCGCGGCATGGGCTCGCTGGGTGCCATGGCACAGGCACAAGGCTCGTCCGACCGTTACTTCCAGGACTCCTCGGCCGGCGCCGAGAAGCTGGTACCGGAAGGCATCGAAGGCCGCGTTCCTTACAAAGGCGCCCTGGCCGCGATCATCCACCAGCTGATGGGCGGCCTGCGTTCGTCCATGGGCTACACCGGCAGCGCAACCATCGAAGAAATGCGCACCAAGCCGGAGTTCGTGCGCATCACCGGTGCCGGCATGGCCGAGTCCCACGTGCACGACGTGCAAATCACCAAAGAAGCCCCTAACTACCGCGTAGGCTGAGGCTTCCAGCTACAACATAAAGCGGGGCTGTCATGACAGCCCCGCGTCGTTTCCGATTTCCACTGACGAGATTGAGTCATGGCCCTCGACATTCACGCTCACCGCATCCTGATCCTCGATTTCGGTTCCCAGTACACCCAGCTGATCGCCCGCCGCGTGCGCGAAATCGGCGTGTACTGCGAACTGCACCCGTTCGACATGGACGATGAAGCGATCCGCGAATTCAACCCGCGCGGCATCATCCTCGCCGGCGGCCCCGAGTCGGTCCACGAAGCCAACAGCCCGCGCGCTCCGCAGGCCGTGTTTGACCTGAATGTGCCTGTGCTGGGTATCTGCTACGGCATGCAGACCATGGCCGAGCAGATGGGCGGCAAGGTAGAAGGTTCCGACCTGCGTGAGTTCGGCTATGCCCGTGTGGACGTTGTCGGCAAGAGCCGCCTGCTCGACGGCATCGAAGACCACGTTGATGACGACGGCGTGCTGGGCCTGGACGTGTGGATGAGCCACGGTGACAAGGTCACCCAGATGCCTGGCAACTTCAACATTCTGGCCAGCACCCCAAGCTGCCCGATCGCCGGCATGTACGACGACGTCCGCGGCTACTACGGCGTGCAGTTCCACCCCGAAGTGACCCACACCAAGCAAGGTGGTCGCATCCTGTCCCGCTTCGTGCAGGACATCTGCGGCTGTGAAGCCCTGTGGACGGCGTCCAACATCGTCGAAGACGCCATCGCCCAGGTGCGTGCGCAAGTCGGTTCGGCCAACGTTCTGCTGGGCCTGTCCGGCGGCGTTGACAGCTCGGTGGTTGCCGCGCTGCTGCACCGCGCCATCGGCGACCAGCTGACCTGCGTATTCGTCGACAACGGCCTGCTGCGCCTGCACGAAGGCGACCAGGTGATGGCCATGTTCAAAGAGAACATGGGCGTCAAGGTGATCCGCGCCGACGCTGAAAAGCAGTTCCTGGACAACCTGGCCGGCGAAGCCGACCCTGAGAAGAAGCGCAAGATCATCGGCCGCACCTTCATCGACGTGTTCGATGCCGAAGCCAGCAAGCTGGAGAACATCCAGTTCCTCGCCCAGGGCACCATCTACCCGGACGTGATCGAGTCGGCTGGCGCCAAGAGCGGCAAGGCTCACGTGATCAAGTCGCACCACAACGTTGGTGGCCTGCCGGAGGAGATGAACCTCAAGCTGGTCGAGCCGCTGCGTGAGCTGTTCAAGGATGAAGTGCGCAAGATCGGCCTGGAGCTGGGCCTGCCGTACGACATGGTCTACCGCCACCCGTTCCCGGGCCCGGGCCTGGGCGTGCGTATCCTCGGTGAAGTGAAGAAGGAATACGCCGACATCCTGCGTCGCGCCGACCACATCTTCATCGAAGAGCTGCGCAAGGCCGACTGGTACCACAAGACCAGCCAGGCGTTCGTGGTGTTCCAGCCGGTCAAGTCGGTCGGCGTCGTCGGCGACGGCCGTCGCTACGCCTGGGTTGTGGCCCTGCGTGCCGTCGAGACCGTGGACTTCATGACCGCGCGTTGGGCACACCTGCCGTACGAGCTGCTGGAAACTGTCAGCGGTCGTATCATCAACGAAATCGACGGTATCTCGCGCGTTACCTACGACGTGTCGAGCAAGCCGCCGGCCACTATCGAGTGGGAATGATCGGGTAGCCAGCCCAGGCTGGCACCCGCAGGACGGATACACCAGAAAGCCCGCATGATTGCGGGCTTTCTGGTTCTTGCTCGTTCAGATTGCTTATTCTTCTGGCTTTCTGGCAAATAGCGCTTTCTGGTAGGCGTTATAGGAAAGCAGCCTGCTCCTCACCGCGATGAACTCGTCACCCTCCACGCGTTGCGGGTGCTTTTCCTGCGGGTCATCCTCAAGATTGTATTTAGTCAGGGTGTCCGAGCTGAATTCGTATATGTATTTGTACGGGTGCTCCACCAAGGCTGACGCCAGTTGGTCAAAGAACGTGGACATGAAGAATGTGCGTTTCCCCTGTTCCCTCAACAAGCTGATGCCTTGTACAGAGAGGGGGGATTCGGTCACATCAAAAAAATCGGCAACCGTGGGCGCAATATCGATCTGGTGACTGGTGGTTGAGGCGGGTTTGGGCAGTGACTTTCCATTACTCCAGAAAATCAGGGGTACGCTCACTTCTTCTTCGTGCATGGACGCGTTGTGAATGAACAGACCGTGCTCACCAAATGACTCACCGTGGTCACCCACGAGCACGAATAATGTCGAGTCCAGAAGGCCTTGCTTGTCGAAGGATGTCAGCATTTCACCCAGCACGCTGTCTGTCTTGGCTATGCAGTCTTCATACTTTTCCAGCTCGCTCTGTAATGGGGGCCCTTGGCTGCATTGGTAGGGGTAGTGGGCTGCGCTTGGGAAATAGAGCGCGATGAAACCCTTGCCATTCTTTTTGATGTTTTCCAGGTAAGCGATGCTGGACGAAAACAGCTGTTCATCACTTTCACCGAAGCTGCTGGCGTTTTGTGAGCGGTTCTCGGCGGGGATGAGCTCCGAAATTCCGTAAGCATTCGACACACCGATGGATTTCAGGAAGCCCTCCATGTTTTCGAACTGCAGGTACAGCGAGCTGAAGGCGACGGCTTCCATGTTTTTCCTGTTCTTCAGCTCATGGATGACACTGGGTTGTAGCAGGTACATGGCTTCTTTGATTTCAATATCAGGGTAGGCATGCAGCCCCGTCAGGATCGCGTGGTAGCCTTTGGACGAGTGAGGCACTGAGACGTACGATTTGAAGAGCATGCCCTCCCGAGCGAGCTTATCGAAGGTGGGGTAGCGCTCGGCGGTTTTGATGTCGGGAGCAAACACGCTGTTCCAGCGCACTGATTCCAGAACGATGAAGACCAGGTTCTTGAAGTCTGGCGTGGGGTGAGATTGAAGTTTTTGGATTTCGTTGACGCTGGCCAGCGGGTAGGCGGGTTGTTCGAATGGCAGCGACGGTCTATGCGGCGCTGCGGTCAAGGAAGTGGTGTTTCTGAGTGTTGTGACCAGCGGGCTGATGACAATGTTTTCGTTCAGGTGATAGCGCGCGTCTTTGGCATGGATGGAGCCGAAGAGCAGGGCGCCGATCACCAGCAGTGATGCCCAGAGGTGTTGTCTTTTCTTTACTGTGCGGGTGCGCTGTTCTTTATAAGCGATGCAGGTTGCCAGCCCAGCGAAAGACCAGGTCGCCAGGTAAGCCAGAAAAAGCACAAAGACAATGAACCTGAATGTGTGCCCGAAACCGGCAGATTGCGTGAGAAACACCTCGGCCCCGGAGGTCAGGTTGCTTGCGTTTTGCAGGCTGTAGCTTATCAGTTGCCAGTCCAGTGGCTTTAGCCATAGCTCCCGAACACGCATGTCCACCAGCAGGAACAGCAGCAAGGCGCCTGAGGCGATGCTCAACAGATAGAAGTTGAATTTGTTTCTGGTAATGGTGTTGGCGGCAATCACATAGAGGGCAACCACTAACAGCACGTCTTGAAGCAAGTACAGGGCAATGTCGAAAACACCGGTCTCCACCCATCGATGGGAGAAAAACTCGATCAGGATGATCTTCGGTGCCAGCAGCAGGCCTGCAGCGAGCAGGAGCGAGATATGCAGTAATGAATTCCTGAGCCACATGGTGTCTACCTTCGCATTCACAGAGCCGGCGTCTTGGCTGAAGCGATAGGCGGGCAAAAGGCCAGCACCTGCGCACCCCGTTTTTAGACTTAAGCAGCCCACCCTGAATTCGGCAAGTCAGCCCCGGGGCGTTGGGTTGGTACCGAGGGGGGAGCGGGTTGCCATTGGCGATCGCGGCCGCTAACCGGTCGTGCGACAAGACTTCACTTAATATTTCGCAAATGCAGGTGTATCGTATTCGCCCTTCATCGCCAGCCCCTGCTGGCAGACTGATTGCGCAGAAACGAGGTACCCGCACCGATGTCCTTTACCCGTCGACAAATGCTCAAAGGCCTTACTGGTCTGGTTGTGGTAGGCCTGGGCGCCGGGGGCGCGGCGCGCTACTGGCTGGGCAAGGTCGAGGACGAGAATGCCGGGCACGACTACGAGCTGATTGCTGCCCCACTGGAAGTGGAGCTGGTGCCGGGTTTCAAGACCGAAGCCTGGGCTTTCGGCCCATCGGCACCTGGCACCGAACTGCGGGTACGCCAAGGTACCTGGTTGCGGGTGCGCTTCATCAATCACCTGCCGGTCGAAACCACCATCCACTGGCACGGCATCCGCCTGCCGCTGGAGATGGATGGCGTGCCATACGTTTCGCAACTGCCGGTCAAGCCTGGTGAGTACTTCGATTACAAATTCCGCGTGCCGGACGCCGGCAGCTATTGGTATCACCCCCATGTCAGCAGTTCCGAGGAGCTGGGCCGCGGTCTGGTCGGGCCGCTGATCGTCGAGGAACGTGAACCCACCGGGTTCCAGCATGAACGTACGCTGAGCCTGAAGAACTGGCATGTGGACGAGCAGGGCGCATGGCTGCCTTTCAGCATCCCGCGCGAGGCCGCGCGCAACGGCACTGCCGGGCGGTTGATCACCATCAATGGCCAGGCCGACTCGATCACCGAGCTGCCGGCCGGCCAGGTGGTGCGGGTGCGCCTGCTGAACCTGGACAATACCTGGACCTACCGCCTCAACCTCAAGGGCAACTGCGAGGCGAGAATCTATGCCCTCGACGGCAACCCGGTGACCCCGCGTGCGCTGGACGAATACTGGCTAGGCCCGGGGATGCGTATCTGCCTGGCCATCCGCATTCCCGAGGCGGGTGAGGAAATCTCCCTGCGCGACGGTTTCGTGCGCCTGGGCACCCTGCGTTCGGTGGCCAGCAACGACGCGCCGAGTGACTGGCCGCCCGCGCTGCCGCCCAATCCGATCGCCGAGCCGGACCTGGAGAATGCCGAAAAGCTGAACTTCAATTTCGAGTGGGCGGCCAGCGTCTCTGTCACCCCTGATCCGGCCAAGCCGTCGAGCATGTGGCAGATCAACGGCCAGGCCTGGGATATTACCGACAAGACCTGCGCCGACCGCCCCATCGCCACGTTGCAGAAGGGCAAGAGCTACATCTTCGAGCTTAAGAACATGACCCAGTACCAGCACCCGATCCACTTGCATGGCATGAGCTTCAAGGTGATCGCCTCCAACCGTCACGACATCAAGGAGCCGTGGTTCACCGACACCTACTTGCTGGGCAAGAACGAGCGCGCCCAGGTAGCACTGGTGGCGGATAACCCCGGGACCTGGATGTTTCACTGCCACGTCATCGACCACATGGAAACCGGCCTGATGGCCGCGATTGCGGTGGTCTGATGCGCCCGCAGATCATCGATCGCAGTCGCGATCAGGAATTCATGCGTCTGGCGCTGGCCTTGGCCGCCGAGGGCGCGGCGTTGGGCGAGGTGCCAGTGGGGGCGGTGCTGGTACAGCATGGGCAGGTGATCGGCCAGGGTTTCAATCGGCCGATCATCGACAGCGACCCCAGCGCGCATGCCGAGATGGTGGCGATCAGGGCGGCAGCCAGGTCGGCCAGCAACTACCGGCTACCCGGCAGCACCCTGTATGTGACCCTGGAACCGTGCAGCATGTGTGCGGGGCTGATCGTGCATTCGCGGGTGATGCGCGTGGTGTTTGGCGCGCTGGAGCCCAAGGCCGGGATCGTGCAGAGCCAGGGGCAGTTCTTTGGCCAAGGTTTTCTCAACCACCGGGTGATGGTGGAGGGCGGGGTGCTGGCGCAAGAGTGCGGGCAGATCCTCAGCGACTTCTTCAAGGCCCGCCGGGCCAAGGCTTGAGCTGCACCGGCCTCTTCGCGGGTAAGCCCGCTCCTGCAGGTTCTGCGCAAATCTTGTAGGCGCGGGTTTGCCCGCGAAGAGGTCCTGACAGGCTTACATCGGCGACGACTTATCCGCTGGCTTGTCCTTGTTGACCCCGGGCACATGCAGGTTGCCCTCGGCCACCTGGCCTTCGAGCTGCGGCTGGGTCACCCAGGTGAGGATGTCGTAGTAACGGCGGATGTTGGCCACGAAATGCACCGGTTCGCCCCCACGGGCATAGCCGTACTTGGTCTGCCGGTACCACTGCTTCTGAGCCAGCCGCGGCAGCATCTTCTTCACGTCCAGCCACTTGTTCGGGTTGAGCTTCTCGCGCTTGGCCAGGGTGCGGGCGTCTTCCAGGTGGCCGCCACCGACATTGTAGGCAGCAAGGGCGAACCAGGTGCGGTCCGGCTCCTTGATGCTGTCGTCAAGCTCTTCCTTGATCTTCATGAAGTACTTGGCGCCGCCCTGGATGCTCTGCCTCGGGTCCAGTCGGTTCGACACGCCCATGGCCTGGGCGGTGCGCTGGGTCAGCATCATCAGGCCGCGCACGCCGGTCTTGGAGGTGACTTCCGGCTGCCACATCGATTCCTGGTAGCCGATAGCTGCCAGCAGGCGCCAGTCGACCTGCTCGACCTTGGCGTAGCTCTTGAAGTGCTTCTCGTACTTGGGTAGGCGCTGTTGCAGGTGCTGGGCGAAGGTGTAGGCGCCAACGTAGCCAAGTACGTCGACATGGCCGTAGTAGCGGTCCTTCAAGCGCTGAAGGGTGCCGTTTTTCTGTGCCTTGTCGAGATACTCGTTGATTTCGTTGAGCAGGCTGTTGTCTTCGCCTGCGGCCACTGCCCAGCGCTGGTCGCGGGTTTCGCCCAAATCGAAGGCGACCCGCACGTTGGGGAAATACACCTGGTTCATCGCCAGTTCGTTGGAGTCCACCAGGGTCAAGTCGATCTGACCTTCGTCCACCATGCGCAGCAGGTCGACCACTTCGACGGCGTCCGATTCCTCATATTGCAAGGCCGGGTACTGCTTTTTCAGCTCGGCCAGCTGATCAGCATGGCTGCTGCCCTTGAGCACCATGATCTTCTTGCCGACCAAACCCTTGGCGCCGGTGGGGCGCGGGCGGCCGTTGCGATAGATGACCTGCGGGGTCACCTCCAGATAGGGATGGGAGTATCTCACCTGGGTTTTGCGCCGCTCACTGCTGACCAGGCCGGCGGCAGCCAGTACCGGGCCGGAGGGCTTGCCGAGGGCGTCGTACAGCTCGTCCAGGTTGTCGGCGGTCTCGATCTGCAGCTTTACGCCGAGATCGTCGGCGAAATGCTGGACCAGTTCGTACTCGAAGCCGGTTTCGCCGTTACGGTCCTGGAAGTAGGTTGCCGGGCTGTTGCGTGTGATCACGCGCAGCACGCCATCCTCCTTCACGCGCTCGAGGGTGCTGGGTTTTTCAACGCAGGCACCTAGCAGCAGAAAGAGTCCGGTTGCGAGAAGCCATTTGGCGCAACGCTGGCGCAAATCAGTGTGGGCGAACATAGGTTGCAGTATACGCAAAGGACTGGCCCAACCATATCTCGACAACTGTTAGCTTGTCTGGTAGCGGGTTGTGTGGTTGGGGGAGGGGGGATTGCATCAGGGCTGCCAGGTGGCCGGCTTGAGATATTCTGCGCCTGTGAGATCGAGCGCCGCCCGCGCGGCGCTTCGCGGGTAAACCCGCTCCTACGTTTGTTTCGGGCCAGTCCATCCTGTGCCTGGCGCGCGCGACCGCCTTGTTGGTACGACGCGATATCGAGATAGGCACCAAGGCGTTCGCGCGCGAATCCCACAGGCATAATTGGCCCGAAACAAACGTAGGAGCGGGTTTACCCGCGAAGCGCCGCGCGGGCGGCGCTCGATCTCACAGGCGCAGAATGTCTCGAGGCGGACACCCGGCGCCGCTCGATCTCGTCTCAAGCCGGACACCTCTGAAAACTGACCCCGAAGTCCGGTTCCGCCGCCCGGCAGGCGTGGCTTAGAGCAGGTGCCGAAAGCCATCGAATTAGGCTAGAATGCACGGCCTCTAAGCACACCCCTTCCTGAGGCTGTCCCGACGATGTTGATCCTGCGCGGCGCTCCTGCCCTTTCTGCCTTTCGCCACGGTAAATTACTCGAGCAACTGAGCCAGAAAGTCCCCGCTGTTACTGGTTTGTATGCCGAATTTGCCCACTTCGCCGATGTCGACGGCGAGCTGACCGCCGACCAGCAGCAGGTGCTGGGCCGTCTGCTCAAGTACGGCCCGAGCGTGCCGGTACAGGAGCCGACGGGTCGTCTGTTCCTGGTGGTACCGCGCCTGGGCACCATTTCGCCATGGGCCAGCAAGGCCAGCGACATCGCCCACAACTGCGGCCTGCAGTCGATCCAGCGCCTGGAGCGCGGCATCGCCTACTACGTGGCCGGCACCCTGAGCGACGCTGATGCCGAACTGATCGCCGCCGAACTGCACGACCGCATGACCCAGCGTGTGCTCGGCCAGCTGGAGCAGGCTGCAGACCTGTTCAGCCACGCCCAGCCCAAGCCGATGACCTCGGTCGACATCCTGGCCGGCGGCCGTGACGCCCTGGCCAAGGCCAACATCGACCTGGGCCTGGCCCTGGCCGAAGACGAGATCGACTACCTGGTCAATGCCTTCCAGGGCCTCAAGCGCAACCCGAACGACATCGAACTGATGATGTTCGCCCAGGCCAACTCCGAGCACTGCCGCCACAAGATCTTCAACGCCAGTTGGGATATCGACGGTCAGGCCCAGGAAAAAAGCCTGTTCGGCATGATCAAGAACACCTACCAGATGCACAACGAAGGTGTGCTGTCGGCGTACAAGGACAACGCCTCGGTGATCGTCGGCAACGTTGCCGGCCGCTTCTTCCCGAACCCTGAAACCCGCCAGTACGGCGCGGTGCAGGAGCCGGTGCACATCCTGATGAAGGTGGAAACGCACAACCACCCGACCGCCATCGCCCCGTTCTCCGGCGCCTCCACCGGCTCCGGTGGCGAAATCCGCGACGAAGGTGCTACCGGCCGGGGCGCCAAGCCCAAGGCCGGCCTGACCGGCTTCACCGTGTCCAACCTGCGCATTCCGGGCTTCGAACAGCCTTGGGAACAGGCCTATGGCAAGCCCGAGCGTATCGTCGACGCCCTCGACATCATGATCGAAGGCCCTCTTGGCGGCGCTGCGTTCAACAACGAATTCGGCCGCCCGGCCCTGACCGGTTACTTCCGTACCTTCGAGCAAGCCATCAACACCCCGCACGGTGAAGAAGTGCGCGGCTACCACAAGCCGATCATGCTTGCCGGCGGTATGGGCAACATCCGTGAAGACCACGTGCAGAAGGGCGAGATCACTGTCGGCGCCAAGCTGATCGTGCTCGGCGGCCCGGCCATGCTGATCGGCCTGGGCGGCGGCGCTGCTTCGTCGGTGGCTACCGGTGCCAGCTCGGCTGACCTGGACTTCGCTTCGGTACAGCGCGAAAACCCGGAAATGGAGCGCCGTTGCCAGGAGGTCATCGACCGTTGCTGGCAGCTGGGCGACGAAAACCCGATCGCCTTCATCCACGACGTGGGCGCTGGCGGTATTTCCAACGCCTTCCCTGAGCTGGTCAACGACGGTGGCCGCGGTGGTCGCTTCGAGCTGCGCAACGTGCCCAACGACGAGCCGGGCATGGCCCCGCACGAAATCTGGAGCAACGAATCGCAAGAGCGTTACGTGCTGGCCGTCAGCGCGGTCGACTTCGAGCGCTTCAAGGCCATCTGCGAGCGCGAACGTTGCCCGTTTGCCGTGGTGGGTGAAGCGACTGAAGAACAGCACCTGACCGTCAGCGACAGCCACTTCGGCAACACCCCGGTGGACATGCCGCTGGACGTGCTGCTGGGCAAGCCGCCGCGCATGCACCGTTCGGTTACCCGCGAAGCCGAGCTGGGCGATGACTTCGACCCGAGCGAGCTGGACCTGGACAGCGCCGTCCAGCGCGTGCTGAACCACCCGGCCGTGGCCAGCAAGAGCTTCCTGATCACCATTGGCGACCGTACCATCACCGGCCTGGTTGCCCGCGACCAGATGGTCGGCCCGTGGCAGGTTCCGGTGGCTGACTGCGCCGTCACCGCCACCAGCTTCGACGTCTACACCGGTGAAGCCATGGCCATGGGCGAGCGTACGCCGCTGGCGCTGCTGGATGCCCCGGCGTCCGGCCGCATGGCCATCGGCGAAACCCTGACCAACCTGGCGGCTTCGCGCATCGAAAAGCTGTCCGACATCAAACTGTCGGCCAACTGGATGTCCGCTGCTGGTCACCCAGGTGAAGACGCACGCCTGTACGACACCGTGAAGGCTGTCGGCATGGAGCTGTGCCCGGAGCTGGGCATCACCATTCCGGTCGGCAAAGACTCGATGTCGATGAAGACCAAGTGGAGCGACGAGGGCGTCGAGAAGAGCGTCACCTCGCCGATGTCGCTGATCATCACCGGCTTCGCCCCGGTCACCGACATCCGCAAGACCCTGACCCCGCAACTGCGCATGGACAAGGGCGAAACCGACCTGATCCTGATCGACCTGGGCCGCGGCAAGAACCGCATGGGCGCCTCGATCCTGGCCCAGACCTACGGCAAGATCGCTGCGCAGGCACCGGACGTCGACGACGCCGAAGACCTCAAGGCCTTCTTCGCCGTGATCCAGGGCCTGAACGCCGACGGCCACCTGCTGGCCTACCACGACCGTTCCGACGGCGGCCTGGTCACTACCGTGCTGGAAATGGCCTTCGCCGGCCACTGCGGCCTCGACCTGCAACTCGACCCGCTGACCGACAGCAAGGGCGAAGTGCCGGCCATCCTCTTCAACGAAGAGCTGGGTGCGGTGATCCAGGTTCGCCAGGATGCTACCCCGGACGTGCTGGCACAGTTCAGCGCTGCAGGCCTGGGTGAAGAATGCGTCGCGGTGATCGGCAAGCCGGTCAACAACGCTGAAGTGACCATCAGCCTGAACGGCGAAGTGCTGTTCGACGATGACCGTCGCATGCTGCAGCGCCAGTGGGCTGAAACCAGCTACCAGATCCAGCGCCTGCGCGACAACGCCGACTGCGCTGACCAGGAATTCGACCTGCTGCTCGAGGAAGACAACCCGGGCCTGTCGGTGAAGCTGGGCTTCGACGTCAACGACGACATCGCCGCGCCTTACATCAAGAAGGGCGTGCGCCCGCAAGTGGCCATCCTGCGCGAGCAGGGCGTCAACGGCCAGGTCGAGATGGCTGCTGCCTTCGACCGCGCCGGCTTCGCCGCCATCGACGTGCACATGAGCGATATTCTCGCTGGCCGTGTCGACTTCGAAGCCTTCAAGGGCCTGGTCGCCTGTGGCGGCTTCTCGTACGGTGACGTGCTGGGTGCTGGCGAAGGCTGGGCCAAGTCGGCGCTGTTCAACGCCCGTGCCCGTGACGCCTTCCAGGCCTTCTTCGAGCGTACCGACAGCTTCGCCCTGGGCGTGTGCAACGGTTGCCAGATGATGTCCAACCTGCACGAGCTGATCCCGGGCACCGAGTACTGGCCGCACTTCGTGCGCAACCGCTCGGAGCAGTTCGAGGCCCGCGTGGCCATGGTCGAAGTGCAGAAGTCCAACTCGATCTTCCTGCAGGGCATGGCCGGTTCGCGCATGCCGATCGCCATCGCCCACGGCGAAGGCCATGCCGAGTTCGCCAGCGAAGAAGCATTGCTGGAAGCCGATGTGTCCGGTTGCGTGGCCCTGCGCTACGTCGACAACCATGGCAAGGTCACCGAAGCCTACCCGGCCAACCCGAACGGCTCGCCGCGTGGTATTACTGGCCTGACCAGCCGCGACGGCCGCGTGACCATCATGATGCCGCACCCGGAGCGTGTGTTCCGCGCTGTGCAGAACTCCTGGCGCCCGGACGAGTGGCAGGAAGATGCCGCGCTGATGCGTATGTTCCGCAACGCACGGGTGTGGGTGAACTAAGGCGTGTACAAGCTCGCCTTCTTCGTCCCCGCCAGCCATGTCGAAGTGGTCAAGGCCGCTGTGTTCGCTGCTGGCGGCGGGCGCATCGGTGACTATGACCACTGCGCCTGGCAAACCCTTGGCCAGGGCCAGTTCCGCCCGTTGGACGGCAGCCAGCCGTTCCTCGGGCAAGCGGGCCAGGTCGAGGCGGTGGAAGAGTGGAAGGTGGAGCTGGTGGTGGCTGACGAGCTGATTGTGCAGGTCGTCGCTGCGCTCAAGCAGAGCCACCCGTACGAGACGCCAGCCTATGAAGTCTGGCGGCTCGCCGAGTTCTAGAACGCATCACGGCTATTCGCGGGCACGCCCGCTCCCACAGGGATATCACAATCTTCAGAACCGTGATATCCCTGTGGGAGCGGGCGTGCCCGCGAAAGGGCCCTACAATCCAGCCACAATCTCCTTGTCTGGCTCCGGCCGCTTCAACATTCCACAAGCCAGCAACCCCACCTCGAACAGCACCCACATCGGTACTGCCAGCATCGTCTGCGAAAACACATCCGGCGGTGTCAGGATCATCCCCACCACAAAGCACCCGACGACCACGTAGGGCCTGCTGCGCCGCAATGTGGCCACATCGGCCAACCCTGCCCAGACCACGATGAACGTCGCCACCGGGATCTCGAACGCCAGCCCGAACGCCAGAAACAGCGCCAGGATAAAGTCCAGGTACTGGCTGATATCGGTCATCATCGCCACGCCGTCCGGCGTCACGCTGGCAAAGAAACCGAACATCATCGGGAAAACCAGAAAGAACGCGAACGCCATGCCGGCATAGAACAGCACGATGCTCGATACCAGCAGCGGCAGGGCAATGCGCCGTTCACGGCGGTAAAGCCCCGGCGCCAGAAAACCCCAGGCCTGATGCAGCAGCAGCGGCATGGCCAGGAACAGTGCGCACATCGCGGTCAGCTTGAACGGTGTCAGAAAGGGTGAGGTGACACTGGTGGCGATCATGCTCGCGCCTTCCGGCAAAAAGCGCCGTAGCGGCTCGGATATGAGCGTGTACAGCGTCTGGGCGAAGGGGAACAGGCCGGCAAACACCAATGCCACCAGCGCCAGGCAACGCACCAGGCGTTTGCGCAGGTCGCGCAGGTGTTCGGTCAGGGGCATGCTCGCGGCAGGGTCCATGGCAATACTCATGAAGCATTTTCCTTGGGCAGCACGGTCGTGGCCGCATCATTGGCCGGTTCCGCGTTCAGGCTGATGCCCTGGCGGATCTCCTGTTCCAGGCGTTGCAGAGGTGCCTGGTCGAGGTTGGGCATCTCGATTTCGCGCTCCACCTGCGTGCGCAAGGCGTGCATGGCCCGGCGCGCCTGGCCCAGGCCGCGGCCGAGGGTACGGGCTGCCACCGGCAGGCGCTCGGGGCCCAGCACCAATAGCGCGACGACGCCGATCAGCAGCAACTCGCTGAAGCCTACCTCGAACATCAGGCCTGGCGGTCCGCTTGAGATTGCTGGGCAACTTGGCCGTTCAGCGGGCACTGTTGCTGCACGTGCGCCTGGTCAGCGGCGCTGGCGTCATTGTCACCACCCATGGACTTGCGAAAACCCTGGATCGCCTCGCCCACATCGCTACCCAGGCCCTTCAGGCGCTTGGTACCAAACAGCAAGAACACGATCAGCAGTACGATCACCAGTTGCCAGATTCCAATGCCACCCATAGCGACCACTCCTGTAAGGTCATGAAAAGGAAGGGCAATCCTGCCTTGCCTAGATGACGAGCACATGACGAACGGGCACTGCCATCTAGCTGAAACACCCCGCGTGTTGACTGGCGTTTTTATTCCGCGAGCGAGGCACACACCGATGGGTGGAAGGCAACAGCAGGGTGCGGCCCTGTTGATGGTGATGGTGGTGCTGGCAATGCTGGCGGCGGGCATGGCCTGGCTGGTGGAAGATGGCCGGCGTCAGGTCGACGAAGTGCGCCTGCTGCACCAGCGAGTGCAGGTGCGGGCCATGGAGCAGGCCGGCCTGGCCTATGCCGGGCAGGCCCTGCGTGACCCCGCCTGGCGGCTCAGTCCGCTGTTCTGGCAAGCCTTGCGCGGGCAGCCGCTGAACTACGACTTTGGCGCTGGCCAGGCGCAGTTGCGGGTACGCGACCAGCACACCTGCTTCAACGTCAATGCATTGCTGGGTGCCGATGGCGAACGCGCCGAGCGCCAGTTGCGTTACTTGCTGGGCAATGACATGGCGGCCGAACGCCTGGTCGACGCCCTGGCCGACTGGCTCGATGCCGACAGTGATGCCCGCCTGCAGGGCGCCGAGAGCGCCCAGTACCTGCGTCAGCAACCGCCCCGGCTGGTGGCCGACCAGCCGATGCTCGACACCAGCGAGCTGAACCTGTTGCTGGAGCCGGACGCCAGCCGCCAGGCGCGTTACCCAATGCTGTGCGCCTTGCCCCAGACCACGGGTTGGCGGCTCAACGCCAATGCGCTGGGGTTGGAGCATCTGCCCCTGCTGGAGGCGCTGTATGAAGGGCGTTACTCGCGTTCGTTGCTCAGCCGCATTGTCAGCGGCAGGCCGGCGTCGGGGTATATGGACGCGGCTGCACTGCGTCAGGCGCTGGGGGCGGTGGATGACGAAACGTTCGAACGGTTGAGCGAAGGGCTGCTGCTCAACAGCGGGCATTTTCTGTTGCAGCTGTCGTTCGAGGAAGAGGGGCGGGTGATGCGCAGCGAGTTCCAGGTGGAGGCGCTGGGGGTGGTGCAATGGCATGCCCGGGTGCCGGCACAGCAGGTGCGGGTGCGTAGTAGAGAGCCTATAGCCTGGTAGGTTAGCGCAGATCAGGCAGTGCCGATCTCACCACCATCGCTCCGCGGTAGAGGCCCGCGGCCGCCCTTCTCCTCGACTCGTCGTGCGGCTGATGGTGGTGCGATACATGCTTGGAAAGCGCTGCACAAGCTCACACCGTCTTCCAAACTTTTCCACTATTCCGAGTCATAACGATAACGACTATAAGGATAATGGGGCATTTGATCAGTTCCGGTTCGTAATTGTAATGCCATATCTCTGTACATGTTGCGCTCGAGATAGGCGTAAGTTAATGTACCGGCGGCAAAACCGACAGGTATACTTGCTGCGCCAACGGCGCTGTGACTCGCAAGATATATTCCATAACCGAGCCCACCTGATACGGCACCATTTTCGTAACGGGTCATCATAGTTCCCCAGAACTCGGCTAGATCATTTGAACTCCTGAAAATTTCCCTTGCCCCATGCGCAATGGTCTCGATTCCATTGATCTCTAGGGTAACGTGGGGCGCGTTGGGTGGCGGGGTTTGTCCTGCCCTATACAAATTGATTCTCGGATCAAGATGTTGAACGGTGCTGTTGCCGTTACTGGTACTTAAAAGTGGTCTGACTACAGAAATGCGTGGAAGCTGACCGATCACCCAGTTCACTGCTCGACTCACTCCTCGCTGCACGCTTCGGCTGAACCACTGCCAAAACTGTCCAGTCGGGTCATTACGATTGATGGGGTCGTTCTGACAATAGCTATATCCGTTGGTCCCACCTTTACGAAATGGAGACTGAGTGTCAGGTTGGATAAATCGCCTCAACGTGGGGCTGTAGAATCGGTGCCCATTGCCAAGTGGGTAACAGTGCAGCATCTGATCAAGTCGTTGCCCGCTATACGCGACAAGTTGTGAAGCGGGCAGCGTGTGGAGAAAACCATAGGGTGTATAGTTCTGTGGCAAGCCTTCAGGAACGATGCGCAAAGCAGTATTTGCATGATCAGACTGTAGGATCAGGCCTGCCTGTGTGGGGGCGTCTAACTCTGCTAAAGCGATACCATTGCCCCGTAACAATTGACGTGGGCTGTCACCGACTTCACAAGCCAAATGGTCGACTTGGAAGAAGAAATTTTTCCTGTTTGACAGCCACTTGGTTGAGCGCATATGCGTGATCCGTGGAGTGGTAGGTGGCCTAATGATTTTCTACGCGCATGTTGATGTCTACTGGCAGATTTATCAGGTCGCTTGGATACGCCACTGTGTGTGCGGCTTCCCAGCGAAGTGGAAAGAGAAAGTTTGCTGATTGCGGTGCAGCCCATCGCAACATAAGGCCGCTCCACGAAATACGCGATCCCTGGTAGGCGCGGGCTCACCCGCGAAGAGGCCTGCACAGCCAGCACAAGGCTGGCTGTGTTACCGCAGGTCAGGCGGTGCCGATCTCACCGCCATCGATCCGCTGAATCACCACCGTCGAAGCCCGCGGCCGTACGGTAGCCCCAGCCGGCGTCGCATCGGTCGCCTTGTCGGTATACGGCCAGTTGTCCGGGTGTTGAATGTTGACGAACAGCGTCTTGTTGTCCGGGGTAAAGGTAATCCCGGTCACCTCGCAACCATTTGGCCCGACAAAGAAGCGCCGCAGGTCCACCTGGTTCTGTGCGTTCACCGGCACCTGCTTGCCGCTGGCATCCACCAGGTCGGTAGGGATCACCGCCAGTAACTGGTCGTTGGTGTAGTCGGTCAACGTGGTTTCGCCGTTGTCGGTCTCGAACCACAGCACGCCGCGGCTATCGAAGCTCATGCCGTCGGGGCTGGCGAACTGGTTCAGTTCGGTCAGGCCGGAGCGGTTGATGTCGGCGGTGCCGGCAGCGTTGGCGCCGAACACGAAGATGTCCCAGGTAAAGCTCAGCTGGTCGTCGCTGTCGTGCCAGCGAATGATGTGGCCGTGGCGGTTCGGGCCGCGTGGGTTCGCTGCATCGACCTTGTCCGGGGTGCGTGCACTGTTGTTGGTCAGGGTCAGGTATACGTCGCCGTTCAGCGGGTTGACCGTGGTCCACTCCGGGCGGTCCATCGGCGTTGCGCCCACGGCATCGCCGGCACCACGGGTGTTGAGGATGATGCCCGGGAGGTCACCATACAGCGCACCCAGGGTGCTGCCGCCGGTAGTGGCGGTGGCCACGTCCAGCAATAGCCATACGCCGGTGCCGTCGGCATTGAAGCGGGCCACGTAGAGCTTGCCTTGGTCGAGGTACTTGGCGCCGGTGGCCAGGCGGTCGGCCGGGGTGGCGTCGGCGGGGTCCCACACGGCGGTGGACACCCACTTGTACAGGTACTCGTTGTTCGAGTCGTCACCCATGTACCACACCAGCGGCTTGCCGGCGACGGGCAGGCCGGGGGCGCAGCCCTCGTGGCGGAAGCGGCCCAGCGCGGTGCGTTTGGTGGCCAGGGTGCTGCTGTTGTACGGGTCGATCTCGACAATGTAGCCATAGGTGCTGGCTTCGTTGCGATAGTCGTCGGTGGCGCTGGCGCCTTTGACGGTAACGTCGAAGCGGGCGAATTCGTCGTCCACTTCGCTGGCGTCACCGGCAGCGCTTTCCCACTTGTACTGGCCGCTGGAGGTGCCCACGCCAATGCGGCGCTGGTCCTCGGGGCGGGTGCCCTTGTTGACGAAAATGCCCGGCCAGTTCTCTTCGCAGGTCAGGTAGGTGCCCCACGGGGTATAGCCGTTGCCGCAGTTGTTGTTGGTGCCACGGCAGTGGGTGCCAGCAGTGGAGTATTTGGTCTTGACGTGGTCGGTGCCACGCAGCGGGCCGGTGATCTCCATGCGTGAAGCAGTGGTGAAGCGACGGTTCAGTGGGTCGTTGTCGACCACCTGCCAACGGCCGTTGATTTTCTGCAGGCGTACGACGCCCGCACCGTGTGCGTTGATTTCCTTGCGCACTTCTTCAACCGGGCGCTTGCCGTTGACATCGGTAGTGGGGCCGGCCGGGTGCAGGGCGGCAGTGTCGATGTACTCGAAATTGATCGCCAGCAGGCCGTCTTCCGAGCTGCCGTTGATGGGGAAGAAGTGCATGCCATCGTGGTGCATGCCCATGGCGTTGGCCTGGTCGGTCGAGGTGTTGCTGCCGTCGGACTTCCACGGGTTGCCGTTGCTGTTCAGTGGCGTACCCCAGGGCGCCAGCACGTAGGCGCTGTAGCCGGCGGCGACCACACAGGCGTCGGTGCGCGAGCCTGGGATGGACTGGAAGCCCAGTGCCAGTTTCGGCACTTCCGGCTCGGTGACTGGCGGTTCGGTCACCGGTGGCTCGGTGACCGGATCATCGTGATCGGAACCACCACCGTCGAAGCAGCCTGTCAGGCCGGTACCGGCAATCATGGCGATGGCGGCGCCCAGGCTGCCGCGCATCACGCTGCGGCGGCTCAGGTAGGCGTCCATGACGTTGGCCATCGGCAGGTTGCCGCTTTGGTTCCGGTCCAGGTTGTCGCCGGTATCTCGACTCATCAGGTTGTCCTTATGTTGGCTGAGTTGGAAGAAACCGCGACTGTAAGGCGCAAGTGTGATGATTCCTTGGCAGAAATGTTAACGAGCTTTTAAAACTTCCGGTTCTTGGATTGCTCTTCTAAAGATCGAATTGGAATTGCTGTCGGATTTCTGCCATCAAACTGTAATGCCAACGCCGCAACATCCGGGGCCCTGAATGGACGTGGTTAAGGATGGCGGATGATGGCGAGCAGTGTGCACAGGCGCGAAGTGATCGGCTGGATGGGTATCGGTGCCTTGGCACCGCTGCTCGGCGCCTGCACAGCCTTCCCAGGGCAGCAGGGCGGCAATGCCCAGCTCGACTTGCTGTACGTGGCCGATACCCTCGATGCCCGCCAACCTGGCCAGGCGGTGGTACCGGCTACCCGGTTGGGGCCGGTCAGCCACTTGGGCCGTGCGCCCTGGATGACCGGCCGCAGCGCCAGTATCGCCTACCCGCAACTGGCGCCGCTGCTCGATGCCCGCCAGGCAACGACAGCCCAGCTGGGCGGTTATGCGGTACTCGCGGCGTTGCTGGAACAACTGCGTGGCGAAGCCGGTGCGGGCAACAGCCTGACCCTGGAAAACGGCCAGGGCTGGAATGGCAGTGGCCTGGCCTACCTGACCCAAGGCGAAAGTGGCGTGCAAGGCAGCCAGCTGCTGGGCATCGAAGCGCGGGTCAGCAGCGACGAGCGTGTGCTGTGGCCACAACGCAGCACGGGCCTGTATCGCCAGGCCAGCGCCATTACCCTCGGCGCCGGGCTGGCTGATGCACAACGCCAGGCACTGGGTGTGCAAGCCCTGCACGTTTTCGAGCGCGGCGGTGCCCGTATTGCAGTGGTCGGCGTGACCGACCCGTACGCCCAGGATCAGAAAGCCTCACTCAAACAGTGGTACCAGTCTCTGCTGCCGGTATTCGAACAAGCCCGGCACGAGGCTGACCTGGTGGTGGCCATGGCCGATGCAGGCACGGGCCCCGGCCTGTGGCTGGCTGAACGGGTGCCGCAAATCGACGTGCTGTTGTGCGCCCGTGGTCAGGACCTGTGGCCCGCACCGGTCGAGGTCACCCAGGCCAGCGGTCGGCGCGTGCCGGTGCTGTTTGCCGGCTGCCGGGGCAGCGGTGCCTTCCGCCTGCGCTGCCAGCGTGTGGCCGGCCAGTGGCAGTTCGACGGGCGTTTTTTCCCGGCCTTTGAACAGCAACTGGCGCCTGCCGCGCAGCTGCGTGTCGCGCAATTGCAGGCGCAACTGCGCCAGCAACGGGCCGGCCACGCGGCCTGGCTTGACCAGCCGCTGGCCCGCGCGCCTCAGGCCTTTTGGCGCCGCGATACCCGTGGCGGCAGCTGGGACTGCCTGCTGCATCAAGCCTTGGCCGACGATAGCAGCATGCCAGTGTTGCTGCCGGGCCTGCGTTATGACTACCCGCTGGCAGCGGGGGCGGCCATTACCCGCGAACATCTGATCAGCCTTACCGGTGGCTACCCCGCGCCAGTGGTCGAGGCACCGGCCAGGCAGGTCGAGCAAGTGCTGGAAAACGCCGCTGAGCAATTGTTCGGTGACCCGCTGCTGCTGGACAACAGCCAGGACCTGCCGCGCTGGCAGGGCCAGGCCTGGAGCGTCAGCTACAGCCCGCAAGGCAAGCGCATCACGGGGTTGGAGCCGGTGCAGGGCCTGTGCCGCACCTTTGGCTTGCAATTCGAAAGCCAGGCCGGCGAGCCACTGTGGCAGCGGGTCGAGGCCTGGCTCGCCCGCCAGCCTGAGGATTGGCAACTGGCGCCGCTGCAACTGCCCGAAGTGCGTTACGTGCAGGGGCACCCAGGCTGGCACCCAAGGCAATTGGCCTCGTGATGCTCACCTCGCGTCTGCTCACCGGCGCTGGCCTGACCCTGGCCGGCTGGCTGTCTGCGCAGTGTGTGCTGCAGTTGAGTCGGCAGCCACACCCGGCCATGGCGCCTGCGGTGGCCGACAGCCCGCTGCCCGGGCTGATGGTCGGTCACTGGCAGGCGCCGCCCGACGACGGCGCCATCACCATCACTCGTCTGCCGCTGCAATACCTCGGCGGCCTCAAGGCCCAGCCATTGGCCGCCAGTGTGGTGGTGCTGCGCTACGGCGAGCAAGTGCGCACCCTGGCCCGCGGTCAGCGCCTGGCGCCAGGGATCGTGCTGCAGGACATCGACAGCGATGGCCTGATTTTCAACAACCAGGGGCGGCGTGAGCGCCTGCCCTGGCCGCCACGCCCCGCCGTGACCGGCTTCAAGCGGCAAGGATGAACGATGCCTGTTAGATACTGCATGGCGGCTGCGCTGAGCCTGGCCTTGTCCATGGCCTATGCCCAAGAGCCGGTGTTCGATGACAACGGTACGCCGATGTACGAAGTGAATTTCGTCGATACCGAACTCGGCGAGTTCATCGACAGCGTGTCGCGCATCACCGGCACCACCTTCATCGTCGACCCCCGGGTCAAGGGCAAGGTCACCGTGCGCACCGTCGACCTGCACGACGCCGACGCCATCTACGACATCTTCCTGGCCCAACTGCGCGCCCAGGGCTATGCCACCGTCGACCTGCCCAACGGCAGCGTGAAAATCGTGCCCGACCAGGCCGCGCGCCTGGAGCCGGTGCCAGTGGAGGCGGGCGGGCAGCAGGGCGAGGGCAGCGACAGCGTGGCCACCCGCGTATTCAGCGTGCGCAACGCCGCCAGCGAACAGGTACTGGGCATCCTCAAACCGCTGATCGACCCACGGGTTGGGGTTATTACACCGTACCCGGCGGCGCACCAGTTGGTGGTGACTGACTGGCGCAGCAACCTCGAACGCATCGCCAGCCTGCTGCGCCAGCTCGACCGCCCTCAAGAGGCACCGGGCAGCGGCAGCACCCAGGTGATCTACTTGCGCCATGCCAATGCCGGTGAAGTGGTCAAGGTGCTGCGAGGGCTCAGCCAGGAAGGGGCGGTGCCGGCTGAAGGCGCGGGTGAGGCAGAGGGCAAGGACCGGCCGGTGGTGCCAGCCGCCGGTGGCTCGGGCATCCGCCTGGAATACGAAGAAGGTACCAATGCCGTGGTCATGGTCGGCCCCGACAGCGAGCTGGCGGCGTACCGGGCCATTGTCGAGCAACTGGACATTCGCCGTGCCCAGGTGGTGGTCGAAGCGATCATCGCCGAGGTGTCCGACAGCAGCGCCCAGGAGCTGGGCGTGCAGTGGCTGTTCGCCGACGAGAAGTTCGGCGCCGGTATCGTCAACTTCGGCAGTAACGGGGTGAATATCGCCAGCATCGCCGGCGCCGCCGCCAGTGGCGACAACGAAGCCCTGGGCGATCTGTTGTCCACCACCACCGGTGCCACGGCGGGCATCGGCCATTTCGGCGGTGGCTTCAACTTTGCCATGCTGGTCAACGCGCTGAAGGGCAAGAGCGGCTTCAACCTGCTGTCCACGCCCACCTTGCTGACCCTGGACAATGCCGAGGCATCGATCCTGGTCGGCCAGGAAGTGCCCTTCGTTACCGGCTCCGTGACGCAGAACAACGCCAACCCGTACCAGACCATCGAGCGCAAGGAAGTCGGGGTGAAGCTGCGCATCAAGCCGCAGATCAATATCGACAACAGCGTGCGCCTGGACATCGTTCAGGAGGTGTCGTCGATTGCCGACACCAGCTCGGCCAGCGACGTGATCACCAACAAGCGCGAGATCAAGACCAAGGTCATGGTCGAGGACAACGGCCTGGTGATACTTGGCGGGCTGATCAGTGACGAGTTGAGTACCAGCGACCAGCGTGTGCCACTGCTCGGCGACATTCCTTATCTTGGCCGGTTGTTCCGCTCCGATGCCACCCGCAATACCAAGCAGAACCTGATGGTGTTCATCCGCCCGCGTATCCTGCGCGACGGGCCGAGCCTGGCGGGCCTCAGTGAAGACAAGTACCGCACCCTGCAGCAGACCACACCGCTGCAGTTGCCGGACCTTGCAGAGGGCACGCGGCTGTTGCAGGTATTCCCTGCCAGCCGCGCACGCCTGGAAGGCGGTGACTGGTGATGCTGCCCTATCGCCAGGCACGGCAGAGCGGAGTGGCCATGGCCCCGGCAGAGCAGGGCTGGCAGCTATGGCTGCGGCCCGACGCCGACAATGCCCAGTTGCAGGAGTTGCTGCGTGTGCATGGCCAGCCAAGCCTGCTCGAATACCTGGAACCTGCGCTGTTCGACGAGCGCCTTGGCCAGCTGTACCAGGCTGGCGATGCCGCCACCGAAGCGCTGATCGAAGGCATCGGCGACCAGGTCGACCTGGATAGCCTGATGAGCGAGATGCCGCGCATCGAAGACCTGCTTGAAAGCGACGACGAAGCCCCGGTGATCCGCCTGATCAACGGCCTGTTCGGCCAGGCGCTGCGGCTGCGCGCCTCGGATATCCATATCGAGACCTTCGAGCAGAGTCTGGTGGTGCGTCTGCGGGTCGATGGCCACCTGCGTGAGGTGCTGCGTCCTCCACGTGCGTTGTCGGCCATGCTGGTATCACGGATCAAGGTCATGGCCCGCCTGGACATCGCTGAAAAGCGTCAGCCCCAGGACGGCCGCATCACCTTGCGCGCGGCGGGGCGCGAAGTGGACGTACGAGTCTCGACCTTGCCCGGCATCCACGGCGAGCGGGTGGTGATGCGCGTGCTCGACAAGCAGGCCAGCCTGCTGGCGCTGGATAACCTGGGCATGCCGGCAGCGGTATTGCAGGGCCTGCGCAGTTGCCTGGCGCGGCCCAACGGCATTGTGCTGTCCACCGGGCCGACCGGTTCGGGCAAGACCACGACCTTGTACGCCAGCCTGAACAGCCTCAACGATGGCAGCCGCAACATCCTCACCGTCGAGGACCCGGTGGAGTACGCCATCGCCGGCATTGGCCAAACCGCCATCAACCCGCGTGCCGGGCTGACGTTTGCCAGTGGCCTGCGCGCCATCCTGCGTCAGGACCCTGACGTGATCATGCTCGGCGAAATCCGCGATCAGGAGACTGCACAGATCGCCGTGCAGGCCAGCCTCACCGGCCACCTGGTGCTGTCGACCTTGCACACCAACAGCGCGGTAGGCGCAGTGACCCGCCTGCGCGACATGGGCATCGAGCCCTTCCTGATCGCCTCGTGCCTGCGCGGCGTCCTGGCCCAGCGCCTGGTGCGGCGTTTGTGCAACTGTGCCGTGGCGCAACCGCTACAGGCTGCCGAGCGCGAGCTGTGGCCTGAGCTTGCGGCGTTGGGCAGCACTTATCACGCCGTGGGTTGCGAGCAGTGCCAGGGCAGCGGTTATATCGGGCGACTGGGGCTGTACGAATTCATCGAGCTGGACGCTGGGCTCATCGGCCTGTTGTACGACGGCGCCAGTGAGCTGGCCATGCAGGACTATCTGGCTGACCGGCGCCAAAGCCTGGTGGCGATGGCCAGCGATTGCCTGGCCCGCGGTGAGACCAGCCTGGCCGAAGTGCTGCGCGTGGTGCAGGGCTAAGGCATGCCGACCTATCGCTACCAGGCCGTTGACCTCGCCGGCAAATCGCACAAGGCCAGCCTGCAGGCTGACAGTGAACGCCACGCCCGCCAGCTGTTGCGCGAGCAGGGCCTGTTCGCCCGTCAGTTGCAGCGTCATGAAGCCGGCAGCCGACAACCCCGACGCCAGCGCCTGAGCCGCGCCCAGCTGTGTGAGCTGACCCGTCAGCTGGCCACCTTGACCGGGGCCGGCATTCCCTTGGTCGATGCCCTTGCCACCCTTGAACGGCAACTGCGTCAGCCTGCCTTGCACAGTGTGCTGGTGGCCTTGCGCGGCTCGCTGGCCGAAGGCCTGGGCCTGGCCCGCAGCCTGGCCCGGCAGGGCGCACCGTTCACTGGCCTGTACTGCGCGCTGGTCGAGGCCGGCGAACGTTCCGGGCACCTGGCCCAGGTGCTGACCCGCTTGGCCGACCACCTGGAGCAGGTGCAACGCCAGCAACACAAGGCCCGCACAGCGCTGATCTACCCCGCTGTGCTGATGGGTGTGTCGCTGGCCGTGGTGATTGGCCTGATGACGTTCGTCGTGCCCAAACTCACCGAGCAATTCGCCCATGCCGGGCAAAGCCTGCCGCTGATCACCTCGTTGCTGATCGGCCTGAGCCAGGGGCTGGTGCACGCCGGGCCCTGGTTGTTAGGGGTGGCGCTGTTGCTCGGGGGGCTGGCTGGCTGGTTGTTGCGCAAACCGCACTGGTGCCTGCGTCGCGACCAGCTGCTGCTGCGCCTGCCGCGTATTGGCAACCTGCTGCAGGTGCTGGAAAGCGCGCGTCTGGCGCGCAGCCTGGCGATTCTCTGTGGCAGTGGCGTGGCCCTGCTCGAAGCCTTGCAAGTGGCCACCGAAACCATCGGCAACCGGCGTATCCGCCTGGCCATGGAGCAGGTGCGCCAACACGTGCAGGGCGGCACCAGCCTGCACCGTGCGCTGGATGCCAGCCAGCAATTCCCGCCGCTGCTGGTGAACATGGTTGGCAGCGGCGAGGCCAGCGGCACCCTGGCCGACATGCTCGAGCGCGTGGCCGACGACCAGGAGCGCGGCTTTGCCCGCCAGGTCGATACCGCCATGGCGCTGTTCGAACCCCTGATGATCCTGGTGATGGGCGCCGTGGTGCTGTTCATCGTGCTGGCGGTGCTGCTGCCGATCATGCAACTCAACCAGGGCCTGCAATTGTGACGACAAGGAGTATAGCCATGCAGCATCGACGTAACCGCCAACGCGGCTTCACCCTCATGGAAATCATGGTGGTGATCTTCATCATCGGCCTGCTGATTGCCGTGGTGGCGCCCAGCGTGCTGGGCAACCAGGACAAGGCCATGAAGCAGAAGGTGATGGCCGACCTGGCCACCCTGGAGCAGGCGCTGGACATGTATCGCCTGGACAACCTGCGCTTCCCCAGCAACGAACAGGGCCTGGCCGCGCTGGTCAAAAAGCCGGCTCAGGAGCCGCTGCCTCGGGCCTGGCGCAGTGATGGCTACGTGCGTCGCCTGCCGGAAGACCCGTGGGGCACCCCGTACCAGTACCGCATGCCCGGCGAGCATGGCCGGGTCGATGTGTACTCGCTGGGCGCCGATGGCCTGCCGGGCGGCGAAGGCCAGGATGCCGACCTGGGTAACTGGGCGCTGTAACGGTGCGTCATCAGCGCGGCTTCAGCCTGATCGAACTGTTGGTGGTACTGGCCATTGCCGGGCTGGTGACCGGGCTGGCGGTGGCCGGTCTTGGCAACGGCCAGGCCAGTGTCGAGCAGGCCCTGCAACGGCTGGCGGTCGAGGTCCGCAGCCAGGCCGCGCTGGCCCGGCATGCGGGGCAACTGCGCGGGCTGCGCTGGAATGGCCAGCGCCCGGAGTTCGTCCGCCGCGAGGGCAATGCCTGGGTGGTCGAAGCGGTCCCGCTCGGCGACTGGCCCAAGGGCCTGCACCCGGACTGGCCGGCCAGCCCGCAACCGCGCGTACTGTTCACGCCGCATGGCTGGGCGCAGGCGGGTAGCGTGCGCTGGCGCTGGGCCGATGGCAGTCAGCAATGGGCTTGGAGCCGCACCGATGGCATGTGGTTAGTGCCATGAGGCAAGCACAGCGAGGTTTCACTCTGCTGGAGGTGACCGTAGCCCTGGCAATCGCTGCTGTGCTGGCGGTGATCACCAGCCAGGTACTGCGCCAGCGGCTGGCAGTGCAGGACAACCTGCAACAGCACCGCCTTGGCCTGTTGTGCGCGCGTGAGCTGCAAGCCCGCTTTGCCGTCGAGCAGTACTGGCCCGGCGAAAACCAGGTAGCCGGCGAGCTCGGCCAAGGTGGCCAAAGGTGTCACTGGCAACTGCAACTGCGCCGCACCGGCGTGCGAGACCTGCGCCGTGGCGAACTGCAATTGTTCGCCGACCGTGACCAGCGCCTGCCACAGGGCCAGTACACCGTGTTTCTGGAGCGCCCATGAAACACCGCCAAACCGGCCTGACCCTGATCGAACTGATGGTCGCCCTGGCCCTGACTGCCGTGCTCGGCATCATGCTCGCCGCGCTGGTCAATGGCTGGCTGAAGGTTCGCGAACGCCTGCAGGACACCACTCGGCAAACCCCGGTGCTGGACTTTTGCCTGGCCCTGGAGCGGCGCTTCGACAGCCCGGTGCTGCGCCGTGTCTACGACCAGCGTCTGCCGCTGGCCAGCCGTTGGCTGGACTGGCAGCCCGCCAGCAACCAGTTGCTGTGGGTCGCCAGCACCGGCCTGCCGGCAGCCGAAGGTGGCTCGCGCCTGCAACGCCAGCGCCTGCGGTTCGAGGCCCGCGAGCAACGTCTGTTGCTGGAAAGCTCGGCGGACTTGTACGCCGCTGTCGCCCCGCGCTGGGTACAGCGCGAACGACTCGACCAGGTCAGTGCCATGAACGTTCTGTACTACCAGGGCGGCCGCTGGCTGGCCTGGCCTTCTGACCAACCGGTGCACCCAGGCCGTGGTGTGCGTCTGGAACTGCTGCGTGATGGAGCCCCCTATGTCTGCACCTTCGCCCTTCCATGGGGGCGCTCATGAAACTTGAATGGCGGCGGCGTACGCCGGCCCAGGCGTGGCTGCTGCTGCGCCCGGGTGCTGTCTGGCACTGGGCACTGGTTCAGGACGGTATTTTGCAAAGCGAGGGGCAGGGCGAGCCACCGGCCAACCCGCAGGCCCATGTTGCGCTGGTTCTGCCTGCCGAGGCGTGCAGCCATTTTCGCGTGCCGGCCCCGCCCGGGCTCAAGCGCGAAGAGTGGCCTTTGCTGCTTGAGGATCGCTTGCTGCAGGCCCCGCATGAGGTGGCCTGTGCTTGCCTGGCCCGTGAACCCGGGTACCTTCGTCTCTTGGTAGTGGCGCGTCAGCAGCTGGATGACTGGCGTGGCCAATGTGCCGAATGGGGCTTGCAGACGGTACGTTGCTGGACGGAGCTACAGTTGCTGCCATCACCCGAGCCAGGATACGCCTGGCAATGGCAACGTACCCCCGGCATGTCGCTCTACAAAGGCTTGGCCGAAGATGGACAGGAGCACTGGCTGGCGTGGCCTGATGCCTTGGGTGGCGTGCCGCAGCCACCGTGGGCAGGGCTGCACAAAACGTCGCTGAGCGGCAATTGGCCAACCGTATTTGCGCCGCTCGACACAATGCCCGGCCTGTTCGACCGCGCCCGCAAGGTGCGCTCGTTGCCGGCGGCGTCCCGCCAGCAGCAGCGGCTGCTGGCAGCTTGCCTGGTGCTGGCCACCGTTTGGGGTGGCCTGTGGTTGAGCCAGCAATGGCGTCAGGCACAACTCTGGCGTAGCCAGGTCATTGCCGTGACCGGGGAGCAGGCCAGCCCTCGGCACGCGGCACAGGCCCTCAAGCGCCTGCGCGAGAGCGTACTGCAGCAGCAACTGCGTACACGTCAGCTCGACGACCTGCAGGCTCGCTTGCAGACCTGGCTGCGTGACAACCCCGGCTTGCGCCTGCAAGCGGTGCGCTTCGATGGTCAGCGTTGGCACCTGCGCCTGGAGGGCGAGGGCAGTGCGCCGCCATGGCCTGATATGGCGGCTGCCGCTGGCGCCACAGTGCAGGTTCAAGATGGCCAAGTGATCTTCGACCTGGGAGCAGCCTCATGAACCGCGACTGGCTGCAGCGTCATCGCATCACGTTCGCCTGGGGACTGATCGCCCTGCTGCTGGCCTTCCTGGCCCTGCGCGAAGGCGTTGCGCAATGGCGCGTGCTTGGCCAGTGGCGTGTGCTGGCCGAACAGGCGGCCAGCCTGCAAGGCGGGCCCGGTTTGAACCTGGAGCGGCTACGTCAGTCGGCTCAGGCCCGTGGGGTCGAACTGATCGAAGTCGATACGCAAGGCAAGGCCTGGCAACTGCGCGGGCAGGTGGCCGATGAGCGCATGCTGCAAGGCTGGGTGCAGAGCCTGCGTGCAGAAGGCGCATTGCCGTTGCAATGGGGGCTGGAGCAGCAGGGCAAGGCTTTGCGATTCGACCTGGTGGTGCAGCCATGAGCCGCAGTGCAGCAATGGCCTGGGTGTTACTGGTATTCGTGCTCACGCTGTTTATCGAGCTTCCGGCCAATTGGGTGGTGCGTGCGTTCGGCCTGCCGGTACGCGATGTTGGTGGAAGCCTCTGGCAAGGGCAGGCACAACAATGGGGGCCGGTCGGGCCTTTGCGCTGGACGGTGCAGCCCTGGCGCTTGCAGGCCAATGCGCAAGTGGGGTTCCAGGGCCAGGCCTGGCAGTTGCGCGCAGAAGGCTGGCCTTGGCAGTGGCGGCTGGAGGCATCAGCCAAGGGGGCTTTGGCGACGGTCTCGACGGATTATCGCCTGGCCGGCCAGTGGCAGGGGGGGGTGAGGATGCAGGGGGCAGGGCGCCAATGCCAGGCCAGTGAAGGCCGCGTGATCGTAACCGACCTAGCCCTCAGCGACCCTTGGTCCCTGGGCCTTGGGCACGGCTGGCTGGAAATGGATTGCCGCAGTGGCTGGCATCTGCGCGGGCAGTTGGCGCAGCAAGGGCAACATCAACTGACCGTGGACGCCGACCTGCCAGGACGCCGGGCGCAGGTGGTGTTCCAGCTGCAGCCTGAAGCGCAGCTGACGCCATTGTTGCGTGGGGCCCAATGGCTTGGACCGCAGGCCCTGGCGGGGCAGCGAGACCTTCGTTGGTAAGCAACAACGTGGCGCGGCCCCCTGTAGATAGCTGTTGGCGGTCGAGCTTTTCTGAGGTGCTTGGGGCTGAACCGCTTGGTCTTATCAAATGGTTTAAACCGCGAAGCAGGCTGCGCTTTGCGTGGCACCGGCTGCGCCGGTGTTCGCGGGTGAACCCGCTCCTACAACGGCCTGTGCCCAACCACCGATTTGTGCCCAACCGCCGATTTGTGTCCATCCCCGATCAGTGTAGGAGCGGGCTTGCCCGCGAAGACGGCAGATCAGGCAATCACGATCACTCGTCGTCCGCAGTCCCGTTGGCCCGCCAGTAGGCTGCAGCCTTTAGCGCGTCTTCCTTTACCCCTTTCTCCAGCAACAACGCCTTGGCCTGGCGAGTCAGGGCTTTTTCCAGCGCCACCCAGGCATACAGCCGGCCTTGCGGCAAGCTCAGGTTACGCACCAGTTCCAACAAGTCTTCCTCTTGGCGACGTACCCAGATCACTTCCACCTGCGCCTTGCTTGGCAGCGGCTGGCGCTCGTGCTCGTCTTCGATCTGGATCACTGCCAGCACCTGGCGGCCCGCCGGCAACTCCTCCAGCCGACGGCCTATGGCCGGGATGGCAGTTTCATCACCGATCAGCAGGTAGCTGTCGAAAATATCCGGCACCACCAGCGAGGCCCGTGGCCCTGCGATGTCCAGGGTGTGCCCGGGCGCGGCTTGCGCGGCCCAGGTAGAGGCAGGGCCGTCGCCGTGCAGCACGAAGTCGATGTCCAGCTCATGTGCCACCAGGTCGATGCGCCGTGGTGTGTACTCGCGCATGGTGGGCCGCGCGCCACCGTCCTTGCCCAGATTACGGGCCTCGATGGCCTGTCGTTGCTCCGGCGTTTCGGCGAACAGCAGCTTGATATGGTCGTCGCTGCCCACGCTGGTAAAGCCTTGCAGCTCGGCACCCCCCAGGGTGATGCGGCGCATGCGCGGGGTCAGCTCGGTGACCCGCAGCACCTGCAGACGGCGCTGGCGGATCTCGTGGTTTACGCGGTGAATGGTGTCACTCATGGGGCGTCTCCCTGAAAGGTTCGGTGGGCCCGGAGGCGATGGCCTTGGCGGTATGGTTGAGCAGGTCACGGACCCGTTCGATTTCTTCCGCTGTCCAGCGGCCGCTGTGCATGTGCAGTGCATGGCGCAGGTTGCCGACCGCTTCATGAATCTCTGGCGGGCGGTCGTGGCCGCGCAGGGCGCGTTTGCTGACCTCGATGCGCATGCGCACGCCATCCAGGGCCACTGCCTGATCCGCCAAGGCGCTGCGGCCGGCATCGGTGATGGCGTAGAGGCGCTTGCTGCCTTGTACCTGGCCGCTGATCAGTTCGGCCTCTTCAAGGAAGTTCAGCGTGGGGTAGATCACCCCTGGGCTTGGGCTGTAGCTGCCGTCGAACAGATTTTCGATCTGGCGGATCAGGTCGTAACCGTGGCCGGGCTGCTCGGCCAGCAAGTCCAGCATCAGCAGCTTGAGGTCACCCGGGGCGAAGACACGCGGGCCGCGCTCGCCACGGGCGGGGCGCCGCTCGAAGGGATCATGAGGGGGATGTTCGCGCATAGGAATAGGGCTCCGTCGTTTGCGATATATCGTAAGATATTACTCAAGATATATCTAAAGACAAGCCCTTCAATGCTGATGATTATCATCTACTGCGTCGATGTGTTCCCTGCCGGTGGCGGTGTGTGCAGGGCAACCTGTGGCGGCTTGCACTCATTCGGGTTGCCCGGCTGCAGGTAAGGCATGAGGATCGGTGCCATGCCCTTGAGCACCTGCACTGGCAGCGCCGAAGTAAATTTGAACGCTTCTGCCGTGCGGCCCGGCACGAAGGCGGTCAGCGTGCCGAAATGGTTGTCGCCGAGGAAGAACACGAAGGTGGCGGTGCGGTTCAGCGAGCGTGAGCCGATCAGCCGGCCGCCGGCGCCGAAACTCTCGATTCGGTTGTCACCGGTACCGGTCTTGCCGCCCATCACCAGCGGCGTGCCGTCCTGCAGCTTGAAACTGCCGGAAATACGCCGCGCGGTACCTGCATCGACCACTTGCGACATGGCGCCTTTGAGTGCACGCGCCACTTCGACTGGCAGAATTCGCACGCCCCGGTCCGGGTCTGTGATCAACTTGGTCTCGTAGGGTGTGTTGGCTGCAAAGTGCAGGGTGTCGATGCGCAGGGTAGGCAGGCGAACACCGTCGTTCTGGATGATCCCGACCAGTTCTGAGAGGGCAGCGGGGCGGTCGCCGGAGCTGCCGATGGCGGTGGCCAATGAGGGCACCAGGTGGTCGAATGGATAGCCCACGCGTTTCCAGCGTTGGTGGATATCGAGGAAGGCTTCGATTTCGACCATGGTGCGGATGCGGCTGTCACGGGCGCCCTGGTGGCGGCTCTTGAACAGCCAGCCGTATACCTCCTGGCGTTCGAAACGACTGGCGTTGATCATCTCGGTCAGTGTCGAGCTCGGGTTCTTCAGCAGGTAGCCAAGCAGCCACAGGTCCAGCGGGTGGACCTTGGCGATGTAACCCTGGTCGGGCAGGTCGTACTTGCCGGGGCCGTAAGCTACGTACATCTCGGACAGACGGCCATCGGTCAGTTTGCCCAGCACGACCTTGTCACCCTTGAGGTGGGCACGCACGAACGCGTTGAAGGTTTCCTGGCTTGCCTCGGGGAACAGGTAGCGGTGTACCGCCGCCAACCGTTGTGGGGTCACGCGCATGCTGTCGAGGAAGGTGTCCAGGCGTTGTTGCGAGGTTTTACGCTGGTACTTCTTCCAGAAGCGCATCAGGTAGTTGGTGCCTTCCTTGTCGGCAAAGCGCGCAAGGTACTCCTGGCGGCGCGGGTCGGCATCGTCCTTGAGCAGCGGCACGCGATTGTACGGCTGCTGGTAAGTCACGTAGCGCACCAGGTCGCGCATCAGGCGGATGAACGGCAGGTTGATCGACTCGCGCAGTGCATCCTTGAGTGTCGGGTTGCGGTTGTTGTCTTCCTTGCGGAAGTTGTTGAACACATGCATCCCGCCACCGGTGAAAAACGCTTCACCGGTGTTGGCCGAGTACTTGCGCTCGAGCGCGGCGTCGAGCATGGCGTCAAGGCTCTGGTTCTTGCTGTTCTGCGCCAGCCATTCCAGCGACCATTGCGTGATGCGGTCGAGTTCAGCCACTTCGACCTTCTTCAGCTCGGCGGCAGGTTTGCCAGCGTACTTGTCGTGCAGCTCGGCGATAATTTCAAGGTAGGTGGTCAGCACCCGCAGCTTGGCGGTTGAGCCCAGCTCCAGCTTGCTGCCTTCGTTGATGTCGAAGGGCTGGTTGGTGCTGTCGGTCTGCACCCGTACCCGCGAGCCATCGGCGGTGCGTTCGAACAAGGTGAAGCTGTAGCTCACCTGGTCGGTGGTCTTGGCAGTGAGCAGCCGCTCGCCGATCAGGCCGATCTGTGCGGCAAACGCCGGGTCGGCAAGGTTTTTCAGGTACTGGCTGATCTGCAGCTGCAGGTCGGCCTGCAAGGTACTGGTGGCTGACAGGTCGAGGCGGTCGAGGTCGTACAGCGGGCGATTGAGCATGGCCGACAGGCGGTTGCGTGCCAGGCTGATGCCCTTGTTGGTAATGATCGGTACGATGGTCGGCTGCGCGACCCAGTCGCGGTACACCGCCTTGCTGGCCAGCGCGGCATCGGCCAGCGGCTGATCGATGACCTTGTTGGCGGCGAGCACGCGGATGTGCGCGTCGGTCAGTTCGGCCAGCTCGACCCGGCCCTTGGACAAGTAATGCGAGGGGCGGCGCTGGGCAATCATCAGCGACAGCACCTGGCGCAGGGCCAGGCCGCGTGCGGCCATGCTCTCGGGGTCGGTGGCGGTGGCGTTCAGGGCCTGGTTGACCTGGTCGAAGTCGGCGCCGTACCACACCCGCAGGCCCTCGGCCATGCCATGTACCTCACCATGCCCAGGCACAGCCGACAGCGGTACGCTGTTGAGGTAGTCACGCACGATGCGCTGGCGTGCCTCGGTGGTGTCGGGACCGCCCTGGTAGGCACGCACGCTGGCAGAAATCATCTGCCGGATTTTCTCCGCGCCCGACACCGTCAGGCCGTCGGGTGAGTGGCGATATTTCTCCAGCTGCGTGGCCAGGGTGCTGCCGCCGGCAGACTGGCCGGGCAGGGCCAGGTACTTGGCGACCTGGCTGTAGGCGGCCTTGGCAAAGCGTGGCCAGTCCACTGCCGGGTTGTTACGTGGGTCCTGGGTATCCAGCAGGTCGCGGTTTTCGATGAACAGCAAGCTGTTGACCATCACGGGAGGGATCGCTGCAAAGTCCGGGTACAGGTGCTGGGGGTAGTTGTACTGGTACAGCGTGTCGCCGCGGCAGTCGGTGATCGACAGGCCGGCCTGGATTTTCTCGATATAGGGCGCGAACAGCCCATGATCGACGTAGTTCATCAATGCGGGTGAGAACTTCACCTGTTCGCTGATGAGGTAGTCGCGCTTGAGCAGGCGTGGCAGGAATTCACCCAGGGCGCTATAGCCCAGGCGTTTGTCGAACGGCCCGTCACCGGGGTAGATGATGGCATCGCTGGGACCGGGTTGCAGCGAATAGGTCAGTGTACTGGCCAGTTTGCTGAACTCGCGCGATTGCAGTTCAGAGGTACGGAATTCGTCATACGCGGCAACACCGATGGCAACCAGCGCCACCAGCAGGATGAGGATGATCAGCCGCCACCATAGCCGACGCTGACGGGGGGACTTGGGTTGTGGCGTCTCGGCCGGAGGTATCTCGGGTGCTTCCGTTCTGCTTGGTTCCGATTGCCACAGTGCGCCCATAGTCTTCTATCCGGCCAAGTATTTTCGTCTTGCTTGTCTGAAGCTTAGACGTTGAGTGGATAGGGTGAAAAATTTGTAAGAAGAAGGAAAAAGTCATGTGGGGCTATGCGGCTTTGGTGTGGGTTCCTTCAACGGACGATGTTGCTATGGTGCCTTGGCGATTCGTGGGGCACGTTGAAGCCCCAGAGTTCTAGCCAAATTTCAGCACATATACAGTGAAAACACCTACAACGGTCTTCCTATACTGCTCGCCCCCTTCGCCCTGCCGGGCGCTCTAGTCCGGCACATGGGCCGGCCCACAAGGCCAGCCTGGCAAGCCAACGCCACGCCTATCGGCATGGTAGCGGCTGCACGAAGGTCAAATCCAATAACAAAATGAGGTTGTATTGCTATGCCAGTCGGCAACCACTCTGCCCACGGCCAGGCCACTGAAGGCGGCCCGCTCAAGCGTGAACTGGGCGAACGGCACATCCGCCTGATGGCGCTGGGCGCCTGTATCGGTGTCGGTCTTTTCCTCGGTTCGGCCAAGGCGATCGAAATGGCCGGCCCGGCCATCATGTTGTCCTACATCATCGGCGGCCTGGCCATCCTGGTGATCATGCGCGCCCTTGGTGAAATGGCCGTGCACAACCCTGTCGCCGGCTCGTTCAGCCGTTATGCCCAGGATTACCTCGGCCCATTGGCGGGCTTCCTGACGGGCTGGAACTACTGGTTCCTGTGGCTGGTGACCTGTGTTGCCGAAATCACGGCAGTGGCCATCTACATGGGCATCTGGTTCCCCGACGTTCCGCGCTGGATCTGGGCCCTGGCGGCGCTGGGCAGCATGGGCGCGGTCAACCTGGTGGCGGTGAAGGCTTTCGGTGAGTTCGAGTTCTGGTTCGCGCTGATCAAGATCGTCACCATCATCGCCATGGTTCTTGGCGGCATCGGCATCATTGCCTTCGGCTTTGGCAATGACGGTGTGGCAGTGGGGATCTCCAACCTGTGGAGCAACGGCGGTTTCATGCCCAATGGTGTGACCGGCGTGCTGATGTCGCTGCAGATGGTGATGTTCGCCTATCTGGGTGTGGAAATGATCGGCCTCACCGCCGGTGAAGCACGCAACCCGCAAAAGACCATTCCGCAGGCCATCGGCTCGGTATTCTGGCGCATCCTGCTGTTCTACGTCGGTGCGTTGTTCGTGATCCTGTCGATTTACCCGTGGAACGAAATCGGTAGCCAGGGCAGCCCGTTCGTCATGACCTTCGAGCGCCTCGGCATCAAGACCGCTGCCGGCATCATCAACTTCGTGGTCATCACGGCGGCGCTTTCGTCGTGCAACGGCGGCATCTTCAGCACCGGGCGCATGCTCTATAGCCTGGCACAGAACGGCCAGGCCCCGGCGGCCTTCGCCCGCACCTCGAAGAACGGCGTGCCACGCAATGCGCTGCTGCTGTCGATCGGCGCGTTGCTGCTGGGCGTGCTGGCCAACTACCTGGTGCCAGAAAAAGTCTTCGTCTGGGTGACCTCGATCGCCACCTTCGGTGCGATCTGGACCTGGGTGATGATCTTGCTGGCGCAGTTGAAGTTCCGTGCCGGCCTTACCACTGCCGAGCGCAAGGCACTGAAGTACCGCATGTGGCTGTGGCCGCTGAGCTCGTATCTGGCACTGGCCTTCCTGGTGCTGGTGGTGGGGCTGATGGCGTACTTCGAGGATACGCGTGTGGCCCTGTACATCGGCCCGGCGTTCCTGGTGTTGCTGACAGTGCTGTATTACACGTTCCGCCTGGCGCCGAAAGACGCGCAAGGTGTGACGAGTACAGCCTCCTGACCTGACGTGGGGCCGCTTCGCGGCCCCAGCGTTCTCTCAGGCCGCCACTTCGCTGTGCGGCTCGAAACTGTCCGCCCGGGCCAGTTGCCACATCCGCGAATAGAACTGCCCGTTCACCTCGCCGGTCAGCAGCTCGCCTGGCTTCAAGAACACATGCATCTGCGAGAACAGCTTGATTTCGGTGGCCGAAATGCGCCGCACCAGGTGCTTGGCCTCCAGTTGTGCCGGATGCTCCAGGCCCGCCGCCGCCAGCATTTCTGCCAAGGCACGCAACGTGTTGTGGTGGAAGTTCAGCACCCGCTGGGCTTTGTCGGGCACCACCAGCGCACGCTGGCGTAGCGGATCTTGCGTGGCCACACCGGTCGGGCACTTGTTGGTGTGGCAGCTTTGCGACTGGATGCAGCCGATGGCAAACATGAAGCCGCGTGCCGAGTTGGCCCAGTCGGCGCCAATGGCCAGCACGCTGGCGATGTCGAAGGCGCTGACAATCTTGCCGCTGGCGCCCAGCTTGATCTTGTCGCGCAGATTCAGGCCGACCAGGGTGTTGTGCACGAACAGCAGGCCCTCACGCAGTGGCACGCCGATATGATCGGTGAACTCCACGGGCGCTGCGCCGGTGCCGCCTTCCTTGCCATCGACGACGATGAAGTCGGGCAGGATGCCGGTTTCCAGCATGGCCTTGGCGATGCCCATGAATTCCCACGGGTGGCCCAGGCAGAACTTGAACCCCACTGGCTTGCCACCGGACAGTTCACGCAACTGGGCGATGAACTGCATCATTTCGATCGGTGTCGAGAAGGCGCTGTGGCGCGACGGTGAGATGCAATCCTCGCCCATCAGCACGCCACGGGTTTCGGCAATTTCCTGGGTGACCTTGTGTTTGGGCAATATGCCGCCATGGCCGGGCTTGGCGCCCTGGCTCATCTTGATCTCGATCATGCGCACCTGAGGGCTGCGCGCCTGGGCGGCGAAACGTTCGGGATCGAAGCGCCCATCTGGCGTGCGGCACCCGAAGTAGCCGCTGCCCAGTTCCCACACCAGGTCACCACCGTGCTCGCGATGGTAGGGGCTGATGCTGCCCTCGCCGGTGTCATGGTGGAAATTGCCCAGTTTGGCGCCCTGGTTGAGCGCACGGATGGCATTGGCGCTGAGTGAGCCGAAACTCATGGCCGAAATGTTGAAGATCGACGCGGAATACGGCTGGCTGCACTGCGGCCCACCGACGATGACGCGGAAGCTGGCCGGGTCGGCCAGCGGTGCCGGGCGCATGGAGTGGCCGATGAACTCGAAACCGGATTCATATACGTCGATCAGGGTGCCGAAAGGTTTGTCCGAGGCTTCGTTCTTCGCCCGGGCATACACCAGCGAGCGCTGGGCGCGAGAGAAGGGCAGGGCATCGCTGTCGGACTCCAGCAGGTATTGGCGGATTTCCGGGCGAATGGCCTCGACCAGGTAGCGGATGTTGCCGAGAACCGGGTAGTTGCGGCGGACGGCGTGGCGCTGCTGCAGCAGGTCGAACAGGCCGATCAGGCTGAGAATGCCTGTGGTCAGGGTGAACGGCCACAACCATTCGTGGTGGCTGAAGGGGAGGCTCGCCAAGGTGAACAGCACACAGGCGGCGAAGAAGGCATAACGACTGAGAAGTGACAGGCTCATACAGGGTCCTTGCGATGGCGCGGTCAGGCTCAGGGCCTGGGGCAAACCCCGACCATAGCCAAGTTGCCGGGCGCTGCAAAATAAAATCGGGGTAGCGAAAATCATTCTCGAGCGTAGGAGCAGGTTCACCCGCGAAAGGGCCGGTCCTGCTGGCCAATTTCAACCGCCGTTCACCGTTGCCGCCGCTACCGTATTCGCGGGTAAACCCGCTCCTACAGGGGGGCGCGCAGCAGTTTTTGCCGCCAGCTTTCCTGCTCCTGTGCGGACGCCTCGACCAGATACGCGTAACGCCCGGCCATCCGCACCGCCACCGGTATCCCGTCGCGATACAGAAGCCGGTTGCCAATCACTGCCGGCACTTTCGCCCCAGGCAGCAACGAGCCGATCAGGTTCAGCGGGTCACCGGCGCTCACCACCTGCAGCGTTCCGTCCGGTTCACGTCGTCTCACTTGCCGCAGCAATACTACTGCCTCAGGCAAGGCGAACTGTTCACCGGCCAGCCCGGCAATGAAGCGCCCGCCCCGGATCTCGCCACGCGCTTCCAATCGGTGATAGCAGCGCAGCAGCTCACGCCAGGGCGGCAGTACATCACTCTCGCGCGCCAACAGCCGCCAGCAGATCACGCCATAGCGGCGCAGCAGCGTGCGGGCAATGTGCTCCAGGCGCTGGTCGTGATCCGGGGGCGCATCGCTGCGGCGCAGCAGGGCCCAACGTCCGGCATGCGCCATGCTGCTGGAAAGCGGCGGGTGCCCTCGGCGGCTGTTACGTGAGCTGCGCTTGGTTGCAGGCGTGATCAGGCTGCGCAAGCCAGTGAAACTGTCCGCCCCGGCCAGGCCCGAGCCCACCAGCTCCTGCAGTGCAGTTTCCAGTTCACTGGGCAGCAGGTGTGCCTCATGTGCCAGTTCATCGAAGAACAGCGCACCCTGGGTTTTCAGCGCTTCGTGCACACGTTGCGCACGTAGGCCAAGGGCGTCGACAGCAGGTGCGGGCGCCAGGCTGCGCCACGTGTTCAACTGGTCCCGCGGCAGCAACACCAGTGGGGTACTGGTCAACGTGCTGCTCGCCACTGTTGCCGCCAGCCGGCTCCAGGCAAACTGGCCGCTTCGGCAGGCTTCGTCGAGCCAGTGCGGACTGTAGTCTTTGATACGCGCCGGCAGCAGTTCCGCCTCCCAGGCCGCTGCGGCGCTGGGGAACCCTTGTAACTGGCCCAGCACTTCGGCCACCGCCTGCGGACCACGCAGGCGCTCGTCTGGCGCCAGGTGCTGCCAATCGAACAGAAAGCGCATGAAGTCTTTCAGGCTGACCGGTTCGATCTCGCGGCGCAGGCGTTTGACCGTGTAGCGGTGGATGCGCGCCAGCAAGTGGCGTTCGCACCATTGCAGGTCAGTTGCACCTGGGCTGAAGTGCCCGCGCAGCACATAGCCTTCGGCTTCCAGGCGGGCCAGAGCCTGCTCGATATCGGTTACCGGTTTGCCCAATGGCGCAGCGATCTGCGCCAGGGTCTGTGGGCCATGGCCGCTCAGGCGGGCGCGCAGCAGTTCGCTCAGTGCGTGGTCGGGCTCAATGGGCTGGTCGAAGCCAGCGAGCCGTTCGAGCGGTGGCTCCCTGTGCGCTGTGGGGTACAGTGCCAGCAGCAGGTTCAGGCGTTCGCGGGCCAACCAGAGCTTGTAATCGGGCAGGCGCAAGGCACGCCCAGCCTTGGCCAGCTGCCTTAGCAGCAAATCCCAGCAGGGGTTGGCATCTACCTCGGCCTGACCGATGGCACCCAGGCTCATCAATGCCTCGTGCATTTCGTCGGGATTGGCCGGCTGTGGCCAGGCCTCGGCCGCGACGGCAGCAATGGCATCAGCGTCCAGCGCGCCCAGGTCGTCGCTACTGTGCACGTCGTTCCAGCGCCGGTTGAGCACCGCCTGGGTACGTCGTTCTTCCAGTGGCGCATCGTCCAGAAAGGCATGAGGCCGGGCGTTGAGAATCGCTGATGCCAGCGGCGAGGGGGCGGGCAAATCCCGGCACAGCAAGCGCACTGCACCGCTTTCCATGCGCCGCAGCAGGGCCAGCCAGCCTTCGCTGTCCATCGCCTCGTGCAGGCAGTCGTCGAGGGTTTGCTCGACCAGCGGATGGTCGGGAATCTGCCGCTCGCCGGCGATGTTCTCCAGGCAGGCGATCTGGTCGGGGAACACGGCGGCAACCAGGTCCTCACTCTTCATGCGCTGGATTTGTGGCGCCACCTTGCGTCCGCCCACAAAGCGCGGCAGTGCCATGGCCACGCCTGCATTCCAGCGCCAGCGCACGCCAAACAGCGGTGCATCGAGCAGGGCCTGGATGAGAATCGGCTCGGCGCTGCGGCTGTTCAGGTAACGCCATACTTCGTCCAGCTCGAAACTGTGGCTGGTCGACAGTGACAGCACGATGGCGTCCTCGCTGGCGGCAGCCTGCAATTCGAAGTTGAAGGTGCGGCAGAAGCGCTTGCGCAGGGCCAGGCCCCAGGCGCGGTTGATGCGGCTACCGTAGGGTGAATGAATGATCAGTTGGGTCCCGCCGGACTCATCGAAAAAACGTTCCATCACCAGCGTATCCTGCGAGGGCAGGGCGCCAAGCACTTCACGGGTGCGGGCCAGGTAGTCGAGCAACTGGCCCGCACAAGCTTCGTCCAGTTCGAAGGTCGCCTGCAACCAGGCCAGTACCTCCACCATGTCGCCGCCTGCCAGCGCCAGTTGCTGGTCGATTCGCGCCTGCAGCCGGGCCACGGCGGCAGACAGCTCGTCACTGCGCCCCGGCGCTTCACCCAGCCAGAACGGAATGGTCGGTGGCAGGCCATGAGCATCCTCTACCCGCACCCGGCCCGGCTCGACGCGCAGAATGCGATAGGAGGCGTTGCCCAGCTGGAAAATATCGCCAGCAATGCTTTCCACGGCAAAGTCTTCATTGACGCTGCCGATGTTCAGCGCCTGCGGTTCCAGCAACACGGCGTAGTCGGCGTTGTCGGGGATGGTGCCGCCGCTGGTCAGCGCGGTCAGCTGGCTGCCACGTCGGCCACGCAGCGTGCCGCTCACTGCGTCACGGTGCAAGTAGGCACTGCGCACACCCTGGCGGCCGTTGTAGCCCTCGGCGAGCATGCGCAGCAGGGCCTGGTAATGGTGCTGGTCAAGCTCGGCGTAAGGTGTGGCCTGGCGCAGGCAATCCAGCAGATCCTGTTCGTGCCAGGCCTGGTTGCTGGCTTCTGCGACGATCTGCTGGGCCAGCACATCCAGCGGTGCCCGGGGGATGTGCAGTGCGTCCAGTTCGCCCTGTCGAACGCAGTCAAGCAAGGCAACGCATTCGATCAGGTCATCGCGTGAGGTGGGGAACAGGCGCCCCTTCGGCACACCATCGACCTGGTGTCCAGCGCGGCCAACCCGTTGCAGGAAGGCGGCAATCGAGCCGGGCGAGGCGATCTGGCAGACCAGGTCAATATCGCCGATATCAATGCCAAGCTCCAGCGATGCGGTCGCTACCAGCACCTGGAGCTGGCCGCTCTTGAGCCGCTGCTCCGCATCCAGGCGCAGCGCTTTGGACAGGCTGCCATGGTGTGCGGCAACCGCCTCCTTGCCCAGCCGGTCGCTGAGGTGGCGGGTGATACGTTCGGCCAGGCGCCGGGTGTTGACGAATACCAGCGTGGTGCGGTGTTCACGGGCAAGGGTGGCCAAGCGGTCATACACCAGGCCCCAGACATCAGTGGCCATCACCGCCCCCAGCGGTACCGGCGGCACTTCGATGGCCAGGTCACGCTTGCGGGCATGGCCGATATCGACAATGGCGCAGGGGCGCCCGCTACCCACCAGAAACTGTGCCACCCGTTCGACCGGGCGTTGTGTAGCGGACAGGCCGATCCGCCGCAGCGGCTTTTTGCACAAGGCTTGCAGGCGTTCCAAGGTCAGGGCCAGATGGGCGCCACGCTTGTTCCCGGCCAAGGCATGGATTTCGTCGACGATTACCGTGTGCACATGGGCCAGGCCTTCACGGCCAGAGGCCGAGCCCATCAGCACGTAAAGCGATTCGGGGGTCGTCACCAGAATGTGCGGGGCCAGCTTGCGCATGGCGGCGCGTTCCTTCTGCGGTGTATCGCCGGTGCGTACCGCCGTGGTGATGCGTGGGGCGTTCAGGCCTTGCTCTGCAATGGCTTGGCTGATGCCTTCGAGCGGGGCCTGCAGGTTCAGACGAATGTCATTGGACAGGGCCTTCAGAGGTGAAACGTAGATCACCAGGGTCTGTGCAGGCAGTTCGCCCTGGTGCTTCATGCCTTCACGCAGCAGCTCATCTAGCACGGCCAGAAAAGCGCTCAGGGTCTTGCCTGAACCGGTCGGCGCGGCCAGCAGCATGGATTGCCCGGCGTGGATCAACGGCCAGGCCTGAGCCTGGGCATCGGTGACCGTGGCGAAGTGGCGGCGGAACCAGGTGCTGACGGCAGGGTGGAACAGCTCGAGCACCGGGTGGTGTTTGGCGGGCAGGTTCATGTGTTGTTTATGGAGGGTGTGCAACAGGTTGGCAAGGGGCCGCTCGTCTGCCAGGCCGGTACAGGAATAACCGGCCTTGTCAGGCCAATGACCCCATGGGATCCTCGCGGGTCATTTTATTCAGCGAGCCCACCCCATGCCCAACATCATCCGCATCGCCGCCGCCCTGCTGATCGACCCTCAGGGCCGCACGCTGCTGGTGCGCAAGCGTGGCACCGAGGCTTTCATGCAGCCAGGCGGCAAGATCGATGCCGGTGAAACGCCGGTGCAGGCGCTGGTGCGCGAGTTGCAGGAGGAACTGGGCCTGCGCATCGACCCGGCTCAAGCCATGCACCTGGGCCAGTTCAGTGCCCCCGCCGCCAACGAGCCAGGCTTCGAAGTGCAAGCCGAGCTGTTCCGTGTCGACAGCGCCGCTGCCGTGGTGCCGGCCGCAGAGATCGAGGAGGTGGTCTGGCTGGCAGCAGATCAGGCACCCGCCATGCCACTGGCTCCCCTGACCCGCGACTTGATCCTGCCGCTGTATCGCCAGGCGCTCAACGCACCGCGCTGACGCCGTCGAGGGTGGCGAACGAGGTGTCCTTGGCTGTCAGCAAAAAATCGCGCATGTAGGGGGCATCGAGCATGTCGGTGCGTACGGCGGCATAAAGCGTGGCAAACAGGCCTTTCTCACCCAGGCGTTTGCCCTTCACATAGCCGCGCGAGCTGTACTCGTGCAGCGCCCAATGCGGCATGCCGCATACACCACGGCCGCTGGCCACCAGTTGCATCATCATCACCGTCAGCTCCGAGGTACGCACGGCGGCTGGCTCGATATCGGCCGGCTCCAGGAAGCGGGTGAAGATGTCCAGGCGATCGCGCTCCACCGGGTAGGTGATAAGCGTCTGGTCGAGCAAGTCTTGCGGCACGATGTAAGGCTTGCTGGCCAGCGGGTGCTGGTTGGCCACTGCCAGCATTGCCTCGTAGGTGAACAGCGGCACATAAGTGATGCCTGCCAGGTCCACCGGGTCGGAGGTCACCACCAGGTCAAGGTCGCCGCGGGCCAGGGCCGGCAGCGGGGCGAAGGCAAAGCCCGAGGCCAGGTCCAGTTCCACTTCCGGCCAGGCATCACGGAACTGGTCGATGGTCGGCATCAGCCACTGGAAGCAACTGTGGCATTCGATAGCCATGTGCAGGCGTCCGGCAGTGCCTCCGGCCAGGCGTGCGATGTCACGTTCGGCACTGCGCAGCAATGGCAGGGTGGCATCAGCCAGTTGCAGCAGACGCAGCCCGGCGCTGGTGAAGCGGATCGGCTTGGTCTTGCGCACGAAAATCGGGAGGCCCAGGCGCTCTTCAAGCTCCTTGAACTGGTGCGACAACGCCGACTGGGTCAGGTGCAGGCGTTCGGCGGCCTCCACCAGGCTGTCGGCCTCGCGCAGGGCATGAAGGGTTTTCAGGTGACGGATCTCCAGCACAGATAACTCCGGGGTATGGAATAGAGGAACCAGGTAATGAGTTGAGTTTCTCTCATGATGCTACATCTGTCGACTGGGCGATCGTCGCACCGCCTGGCGGGAGTCATGAAACTGTCACCGAACTGTGGCAGCGCGCCCGAACAGAATTCATCAGACTCGCGCTCTACTGGGGATCTGCATTCTGGTGTTTCTTTCATGCGGGCTTTTTGGTTTTTCCTTTTCTTTCTGTTCAGCGCACCGGCGAGTTTCGCCGAACAGCGCTGTGACGCCCATGTGCCGGTGCAGCGTGCCGAACTCGGTGCCGTCAGCCTGGTGTACCAGAGCGTCGGTGCGCCACGCGACCCGGCCTTGCTGCTGGTCATGGGCTTGGGCGGGCAGCTGATTCATTGGCCAGACGACGTGGTCGAAGCATTGTGCCGCCAGGGTTTTCGGGTGATCCGTTATGACAACCGCGATGTCGGCCTGTCACGCTGGAACCAGGTGCCACCGCACGCCAACCTGACGCTCGAACTGTTGCGTTACAAGCTGGGCCTGCCCGTGTCGGCGCCCTACACGCTGACTGATATGGCCGATGACGGCTTGCACCTGATGGACGCGTTGGGCGTGCGCCAGTTTCATGTATTGGGGGTGAGCATGGGCGGCATGATTGCCCAGCACCTGGCGGCGATGGCGCCCGAGCGTGTGCGCAGCCTGACGCTGGTCATGTCCAGTTCAGGGGCGGCGGGGCTGCCGGCGCCGGACCCGGCGCTGGTGCGGTTGCTGGCCCGGCGCAGCGCACCGAACCGTGAAGTGGCAATCGAGCAGCAGGCCGACCTGCTGGCGGCCTTGGGCAGCCCTGAGGTACGGGACGACCGCGAGGTGTTGCTGCACCAGGCAGCGGAGGCCTACGACCGGGCGTTCAACCCTGACGGGGCCAAGCGCCAGATCATGGCGATACTGGCCGAGCCGAGCCGCGTCGAGTTGCTCAACCAGTTGCGAGTGCCGACCCTGGTCGTACACGGCACGGCTGATCCGTTATTGCCGGTGATGCATGGCGTGCACCTGGCGGCGCATATCCGGGGCAGCCAGTTGCGCTTGATCCCGGGGCTGGCGCACCGTTTCCAGGAGCCGTTCAAGGCGCCGTTACTGGGGGCGGTGTTGCCTTATTTGCAGGCTCACAGGCAAGAGGTCACGCACATCGCAGGGCTCTGAATCGGCGCCGATTTCGATCAGTGCATCCGCACCCACACAGTCACCAGCACGGTCGCAGCGATCAGCCAGGCCACCGTGGCCAGCGCCATCGAAGCCTCGAGGCGCAAGCGGTCGACCAGTACATACAGGGTTGCCAGGTACACGAAATACGGAATGATCGACCACATGCCAAACAGGATGGTGGTCTTCAGGTCGGCAATGCTGCGCCCCTTGCCGACGATGTAGTGGGCAATCAGGGCGAAGGTGGGGAACAGCGGCACCAGCCCTGCGATGTAGTAGTTGCGCGTTTTCGACAGCACTGCCAGCAACAGCACCACGCCTGCGCCCAGGGCCGCTTTGAATACCAGGTCCACGTTGTTTTCCAGTTTGGGTTCAGTCAGGCGAGGCCGTATTTTTTCACTTTGTCGAACAGCGTGGTCTTGGCCATGCCCAGCTCCTGGCTGGCCTGGCTCAGGTTGCCACCCGTGCGTTGCAGGGCATCAGTGAGCAGGTTGCGTTCGAATGCTTCCACCGCCTCGGCAAAAAGCAGGCCTTGGTTGGCACCACCGCTGGGGCCTTTCTTGAACGCTGGCAGGCCGAGGGCATAGCGTTCGGCCACGTTGCGCAACTCGCGCACGTTGCCTGGCCAGTCGTGGGCCATCAGGCGCGACAGGGTCTGGCTGTCCAGTGTCGGTGTTTCCCGATCAAAGCGCAGGGCCGACTGCTGCAGGAAATGTTCGAACAACTGCAGGATGTCTTCACGGCGCTCACGCAGCGGCGGCAGCTCCAGGGTGACCACGTTCAGCCGGTAATACAGGTCGCTGCGGAACTGGCCGCTCTGGCCCAACGCATCAAGGTCCGCCTTTGTCGCGGCGATCACCCGGCAATCCACCGGGATGCTCTGGTTCGAGCCCAATCGTTCCAGGGTGCGCTCCTGCAGCACGCGCAGCAGCTTGATCTGCAGGTTGATCGGCATGCTCTCCACTTCATCGAGGAACAGCGTGCCGCCATTGGCGTGTTCGATCTTGCCGATGCGGCGTTTGCCGGCACCGGTGAAGGCGTTGGCCTCGTGGCCGAATATCTCGCTTTCAAACAGGTTTTCCGGCAGGCCTCCACAGTTCAGCGCCACGAACGGGTGGCTATGGCGGCGGCTGAAGTCGTGCAGGCAGCGTGCGACCAGCTCTTTGCCGGTGCCGGTCTCGCCTTCGATCAGCACGTTGGCTGAGGTGTCGGCGACGTTGGCGATCAGTTCGCGCAAGTGTTCCATGGCCGGTGAGCGACCAATGATGCGTCCCTCCAGGCTGCTCTGTTCGGCCAGTTGGCGGCGCAGGGCCACCACTTCGCGTGACAGCCCGCGCTGTTCCAGCGCGCGGCGTACCACGTCGACCAGGCGCTCGGGGGAGAACGGTTTTTCCATGAAGTCGTAGGCGCCGTTACGCATGGCGCCAACGGCCATGTCGATATCGCCATGGCCAGTGATCAGCACCACCGGCAGGCTGCGGTCACGGGCCTTGAGGCGATTGAGCAGCTCCAGGCCATCAATACCCGGCAGGCGGATGTCGCTGACGACAATGCCGGCGAAATCGTCGCCGATGCGTTCCAACGCCTGTTCGGCGCTGCCTACGCCCTCGCAGGCGATATCCTCCAGGGCCAGCGCCTGCTGGCAGCCGAGCAGCACATGCGGGTCGTCTTCGACGATCAGGACGGTAAGAGGCGCTTGGTTCATGGATGCTCTGCCGATTCGCTAGGGGGTGAAACCAGAGGCAGGGCCAGGACGAAGGCCGTGCCGCCGGTGACGGGATGCTCGACGTTCAGGCTTCCCTTGGCGGCGGCGGCAAGGCTCGCCGACAGGGTCAGGCCCAGGCCCAGGCCATGCTCGCCCGGTTTGGTGGTAAAGAAGGGTTCGAACAGGTGCTTGCGCGCTTCGGGGTCGATACCGTGGCCGTTGTCGCGCACCTGCAAACGGTACTTGTCACCCTGCAACTCGCCTTCCAGCCATAGCTCAGGCTGCGGTTGCGCGGCCATGGCGTCAAGGGCATTCCCGATCAGGTTGACCAGAATCTGCTCCAGGCGGGTCTGGTCGATGGCCAGTTGCTGGTCCTCGAACTGGTGGTGCAATTGCAAATGACAGGCACTGATGCGGTTGGCCAGCACCTGCAGGGTGGCCTCTACTGCCTTGGCCAGTGAAGCCTGGCCGCTGTCATCGCCGCGCCGGGCGAACGAGCGCAGGCTGGCGGTGATGCGGCCCATGCGGTCGATCAGGTCATTCATGGTGCGCAGGTTGGTGCTGGCGGTTTCCAGCGCCCCGCGCTCGAGGAAGCGCACTGTATTGCCAGACAGGGTGCGCAGCGCAGCCAGTGGCTGGTTCAGCTCGTGGGCAATGCTGGTGGACATCTGCCCGATGGCGGCCAGCTTACCTGCCTGCACCAGCTCATCCTGGGCGTGGCGCAAGGTCTGCTCGGCATGCCGGCGCTCGCGAATCTGGCCCTTGAGGCGTTCGTTGCTGGCGCGCAGGTCGGCGGTGCGTTCGGCAATCCGCCGCTCCAGCTGGCTGTTGGCCTCTTCAAGGGCTTCGCGCGCCGCCAGGCGGGTGGCGATCACTTTGCGCCGCTCGTTCCAGGCAATGCCGAGGATCGCCAGCAAGGCAAAGGCAACGCCCACCAGAATGCCCTGCACCATGGATTCGCGACGCAGGTCCTGCAGTGGGGTCAGCAGGGTGAAATGCCAGGGCGTGTCGACCAGGCGTCTGGTTTGCGCCAGGTAGGCCACTTCGTGCGGTTTGCCATGAGCGGTTTCGGTGTTGGCCGGGAAGGTCAGTTTTTCCACACCATCGGCCAGGGTTTCCCGGGCCAGGGGCTGCAATTCGTTCAGCGGCCACCAGTAGTACTGCAGGCTTCGCGCCAGGCGCTCCTTGATTTGCGGGGTCAGCGGGCGCACCGACTTGAGGCGCCGGGCCGGGTCGCTGGAGAGAATGATGATGCCATTCTCGTCACTGACGAACGCCTCCAGGCGGGCACGCTGCCAGCGCTCCTCGAGGGTGTCCAGGCGCACCTTGATCACCGCAACGCCTATGATCTTGCCGTGCTCCTCAAGCCCATGGGCCAGGTAATAGCCGGCCTCGCCCGTGGTACTGCCGATGCCGTAGAACCGCCCTGGCTCGCCGCGCACGGCAGTCTGGAAGTAGGCGCGGAACGACAGGTCTTCACCCAGGAACGAGTCGGCATCGCGCCAGTTGCTGGTGGCCTGTACCCGGCCATTGGTGTCGAGGACGAAGATGGCCCGACTGCGACTGCGACGGTTCAGGCCTTCAAGGTATTCGTTGACCGTCTGGCGTGAGGCGCCGTCCGGGTCGGTGAGCAGGTGCGAGACGCTGTCTTCCAGCTCCAGCAGGCTCGGCAAGTAGGTGTACTTGCTGATTTCGCTTTCGACCGTGCGTGCGTGCAGCTCCAGCTGGCGTTCGCCGTTTTCGCTGAGGGTGCGGATACCATTGCTCTCGCTGATCAGGTAGCCAGCCATTCCCAGGCCGACCATCAGCAGGATGATCAGTGGTGGTAACAGCAATTGACGGATCAGGCGGGAATTCACGGCAGGCTTGGCAGGGCGAAGTAGCGAGGGATCGCATTTCATCACAGTGGCCTTGTTACGACCAGCTTCCGCTGCCTGGTGGGTCCCTGGCAGCGGAAGCTGTGGCCGGGTCAGTGCTGCAGGATCTTGCTGAGGAAGTGCTGGGTGCGCTGGTCGCGGGCGCTCTGGTCACCGAAGAACTCTTCCTTGGTGCAGTCTTCGATGATGCTGCCCTTGTCCATGAAGATGACCCGGTTGGCGACTTTGCGGGCAAAGCCCATCTCGTGGGTTACGCACATCATGGTCATGCCTTCGTGGGCCAGTTGCACCATCACGTCCAGTACCTCGCTGACCATTTCCGGGTCCAGTGCGGAGGTAGGTTCGTCGAACAGCATGACGATCGGGTCCATCGCCAGGGCGCGGGCGATGGCCACGCGCTGCTGCTGGCCACCGGAGAGCTGGCCGGGGTGTTTCTTGGCATGGGCACTGAGGCCTACACGCTCGAGCAGCGCCAGGCCCTTCTTGGTGGCTTCCGCCTCGCTGCGGCCCAGTACCTTGCGCTGGGCAATGGTCAGGTTCTCGGTGATGGTCAGGTGCGGGAACAGCTCGAAGTGCTGGAACACCATGCCCACGCGCGAGCGCAGCTTGGGCAGGTTGGTCTTCGGGTCGGCAATCGAAGTGCCATCGACCACGATGTCGCCCTTCTGGAACGGCTCCAGCGCGTTGACGCACTTGATCAGGGTGGACTTGCCCGAGCCCGACGGGCCACAGACCACCACCACCTCACCTTTCTTGACCTCGGTGCTGCAGTCGGTCAGTACCTGGAAGTCGCCGTACCACTTGTTGACGTTCTTGATGGAAATCATACGGTGATCCTTTTTTGCAGGCGCTTGACCAGCCACGAAGCGGAGAAGCTGATGAGGAAGTAGACGACGCCGGCGAAGATCAGGAACTCATGGGAGCGCCCGATGATGTCGCCGTTGGAGCGTGCCGAGTTGAGGAAGTCGACCAGGCCCACGGTGTATACCAGCGAGGTGTCCTGGAACAGGATGATGCTCTGCTGCAGCAGCAGCGGGGTCATCTTGCGGAAGGCCTGGGGCAGGATGATCAGGCGCATGGTCTGCGCGTAGTTCATGCCCAGCGCTTGTGCGGCGCCCATCTGGCCCTTGGAGATCGACTGCACACCGGCGCGGACGATTTCGCAGAAATACGCGGCCTCGAACATCATGAAGGCGACCACGCAGGAGGTGAAGGCACCCACCGGGGTATCCTCGCCGGTGATCCAGCGCAGCACGAACGGTACCGCCAGGTAGAACCAGGTGATCACCAGCAGCAGCGGGATCGAGCGGAAGTAGTTGACGTAGGCGCCGGCCACGTTCGACAGCAGTTTGCTCGACGACAGGCGCATCAGGGCCAGGATGGTGCCCAGCACGATACCGCCGATGACTCCCATGACCATCAGTTTGAGGGTCATGACCATGCCCTCCCAGAGGGCAGGCAGGGCGGGGATGATTTCGCTGAAATCCATTTCCATTTACTTGCCCCCCACGGAGATCAGGCCAGGCACGGCGACTTTCTTCTCGACCATGCGCATGAGCAGCATCAGGCCCATGTTCAGGGTGAAGTAGATCAGCGTGGCCAAAGTGAACGCCTCGAACAGGTTGGCGGAAAACTCTGCGGTCTGTTTGGTCTGCGCCAGCAGCTCCATCAGGCCGATCAGCGACGCCACCGAGGAGTTCTTGAATACGTTGAGGAACTCGGAGGTGAGCGGCGGAATGATGATCCGGTAGGCTTGCGGCAGCAGCACATTGTTGTAGATCTGCGGGAGGCTGAAGCCCATGGCGCGGGCGGCTGCTTCCTGGCCTTTGGGCAGCGCCTGGATACCGGTACGCACTTGCTCACAGACGCGCGCGGCGGTGAACAGGCCCAGGCAGATGACCACGCTGATCAGCGCCGAAGTGGTCGGGTTGAGGTCCTGCTTGAACCATTCCTGCAAGCCTTCTGGCAGCAGGTCCGGTACCAGGAAGTACCAGATGAACAGTTGCACCAGCAGTGGCACGTTGCGGAACAGTTCCACGTAGGCGGTGGCGATACCCGATACCAGGCGGTTCGGTACGGTACGCATGACACCGAGGAGCGACCCCAGCAGCAGCGCGATGATCCAGGCGGTGATGGCGATGGCGATGGTCCAGCCCAGGCCGGTGATGTACCAGTCCAGATAGGTTTCGCTGCCCACGCCGGTGGACTTGAAGAACACGCCCCAGTCCCAGTTGTAATTCATCGGGATTTCCCCTCAGACGGTTGTTTCACGGGCACCTTCGAGCATCCGGGGGCGCAAGGCGCCCACGGATGAAAGGTTAGACACTAATGAGTGGCCTGCAGAATTGATTCGTGCTCGTGAGCACCAGGCCACTATTTACTGAGGATCAGGACTTCTTCTCGTCCGCAGCCTTGTCGGTCGGCTCGGCGATCAGTTTTTTCAGCTCGTCGCTCATCTGGAAGTTGAGGTTCAGACCTTTAGGCGGGATCGGCTGCATGAACCACTTGTCATAGCTCTTGTTGACTTCGCCCGACTTGAAGTAGGCAACGATGGCGTCGTCGACCGCTTTCTTGAACGCAGCGTCATCCTTGCGCACCATGCAGCCGTAGATTTCGTACGACTGAGGGGTACCGGTGATGACCCAGTCCGCTGGCTTGCGCGCCTTGGCCATTTCACCGGCGAGCAGGGCGTCGTCCATCATGAAGGCCACGGCGCGGCCGCTTTCGAGCATGTTGAAGGCTTCACCGTGGTCCTTGGCGGAAATCACGTTCATCTTCATCTGCTTGTCGGCGTTCATCGCCTTGAGGATGCGCTCGGAGGTGGTACCGGCGGTGGTCACCACGTTCTTGCCGGCCAGGTCCGGGAAGTCTTTGTATGCCGGCTGACCATCCTTGACCTTGGTCAACAGGCGGGTACCGACTTCGAAGATGCCGACCGAGAAGCCGACTTGTTGCTGGCGCTCGACGTTGTTGGTGGTGGAGCCGCACTCCAGGTCGACGGTGCCGTTCTGCACCAGCGGAATACGGGTTTGCGAGGTGACCAGGTTGTAGCGGACCTTGATGTCCGTGCCCAGTTGCTTTTTCAGCGCGTCGACGACGGCCAGCTGGATGTCATGCGAGTAACCGACGGGCTCGGGTTTGCCGGCCAGGTAGGAAAATGGAATGGAGGAGTCGCGGTGCCCCAGCGTGATGGTGCCCGATTCCTTGATCTTCTTCAGGGTGCCGGTGAGCTCCTCGGCCATGGCCGGCGAAGCGATGACTGCAGCCGCGATGGCTGCGCCCAGCAATTGACGAACGATACGCATCAAATTTTCCTCGACGTGTTTGTTTTTTTTATGGAGCCGTTGGCGGACTCTTCGTTCAACGAATACAGCAAGAAGCGGGTGCATTCGGCTACCAAGTGTAGAGCATGACTCGTGCCAAGCCCTGCTGTCGACCTTAAACCACTGGTATTGCTCGTGCTTGACAGTCTCGATCTCTCTTCGGGGTTCGCCAGGCCGAATAAACAGCGATTGCTCGTTCGGTTATCCGAACGCATGGGCAGCCACCTATCCCGGTATCGCTTGCGGTAACTATGCAGTGCGCGGCAAGGGCGCAGACGTAGTGAGCTTTGCTCTTTGCCTGGAGAGTTCCACAGATGTCACTGCACCGGCTCCCGAACGATTCCATCGATAGCCTGATCGCCCAGAATTTGCCTGGATGGCTAGTCGACCACGCCCAACCGGAAAGGCTCGATGCGTTACGTAATGCCCTGAGTCGCCAGGCGCACTGCAATGCGCGGCTTGGCCCGATCCTCCAGGCCATCCCTTCTTTGCAGGCCTACGCAGCAGCGTTGCTCAAAACGAAACTGCGCAAGAGCGGCTTCAGCAACCCGGACGTGACGGGCTGGAGGGTACGGGTCTCGCAGCGGCTGTTGCTGCCCAGCGCTTCGCCTGTGCTGCTGCGGCCCACCTATGTTCGTCGCTCCAGGCGGTCATTGCTGGAGGCGGCGCTGCATAACTATCATCGCAGGGAGACACGCCCCGGGCTCACTCTCAAAGGTGAACTGGTCGATGGCAACGGTAACCGCCTGCCGATGAGCTTCCACGCGTTTGCCTCCGCATGTCGCGAGGTCGACGCAGGGGGCAAGTACCAGGCGTTGCTCACCCACCATCTACAGCCTGAAGATGGCCCGGAGGATGAGCCGGGCCAGGCCGTTTCCCGCTTGCACGGGCTGTTCGAAGCGAGTTTCAAGGCCCATTTCGAGGTGGCGATGCGGGTCGCTGCGTTGAAACAGGACATTGACGAGCGCACGTATTTTTTTCTGTTGCCACTTATTGCCGAAAAGCCGGTGGTACCTGCGCTGGTGGGCACTGTGGTGCCCCGGCAGTTGTACCTGCTGGGCCGCCCGGTTCAGGGCGTGCTGACGCTGGAAGTGCGTTCCTCCGCTGATGGCGCAGTGGAGTCGGTGGTGCTCTGGATACCCGATGACCCTCATCAGCCCGTCTCCCGTCATGCCAGCTGGGATGCACTCGACAACTACCTTGGAAAGCGCTTCCGTGCGCCGGCCTATCGGCGCTTTTTCGCACGCTTCATTACCGAGCGTGAGCGCATCAATTTCTATCGCGTATTGAACGAGCGGGTCGCACAGGCATCGACAGCGGGGGTGGAACTCGACGCCCGTTCTGCACCGATCACTGACGCACCGTTCGTACACCTGCGTCGGCAATGCCTCGCCAAGATCAGGGATGACGCCAGGGTGCTCGCCGTGCCCACCGATGTCGAAGATGACGAAGACCGTGAAGCGCGCATGCAGGGCTACAAAGAGCTGGGTTTGAATGTGCTGAACGTGGCGGGGGCGTTCGTGCCTGTGCTTGGCGAAGTGCTGCTGGTGGCAAACGCGGTTCAGATTGCTGACGAAGTTTATGAAGGGTATGAAGATTGGCGCATGGGGGACCGCGAAGGGGCGTTGAACCACCTGTTCAACGTTGCTGAAAACGTTGTGGTCGGCGGGATGATCGCAGCCGGCAGCCAAGTGGCCGTGCGTGCTCTTGAGCGTCTGGCCTTCGTGGATGACTTGGCACCGGTGTGCACCTCCGCCGGCAAGGTCAAGCTCATGGCCACGGATCTACCCGGTTACGATGCCCAACCATTGCGTGGTGCTGGCGCACAGGAATGGTTATGGCACCTCGATGAGGGCCGTTATCGGGTGATGGAGGATCCGCAGGATGGTCGCGCCAGGATCCTGCACCCTGGTCGTCCCAGTGCCTATCGCCCTGTGATCGAGCAGAATGGCGCCGGTGGCTGGCGCCATGAACTCGAAGCTCCACAGTACTGGGAAGGGCGGGCCAATCTGGTACGCCGTTTGAGTACGCCCCTGGCAGAGCTACCGGAACCGACATGTGACTACCTGCTCCAGGTGACAGGGCTGAGTGAAGCGCAGATTCGCCGTTTGCACGTCGAGCACATGGGCGCACCTGCACGGTTGCTCGATGCCCTGGAGCTTTATCAGGCACATGAATTACACCCGGACTTCAGCGCGCCGCGACTGGCGCAGTACGTTGCTGATCGGCAAGTGCAGCCCAATGGCATCGAGCGGATATTGCGGCGCACTTTCCCCGGCCTGTCGGCTCGCTGTACCCGTGAGCTGCTTCAGCAATGCAGCGGTGCGCAGCTCGATACGCTCAGCAACGCGCAGCGGATCCCTTTGGCAGTGGCCGAGCGTGCACGATGGTCGCTGCGCGAAAGCCGTCTGGACAGGGCCTGTGCCGGTTTGCGCCTGCCGCGTTGCGTCAATCCGGACACCGAACGCCTGGCTTTGGGCTTGCTCGAGCGTCAGCTGAAATGCCCGGACACCCTGCGCATCGAACTGCGCGAAGGTAGCCCGAGTGGCCGGTATCTGGCCGGTATCGGCGCCGAGTCTGCGCAGGATGTACGGTGTATCGTGCGCCGCGGCGACGGCTACCGCTACGCCGGTCAAGGCACATCCGGCCCCTACCTGGCGGCACTGTTGGCGGCGCTGGACGAGACGCAGACAGCCGATCTCGGCGATGCCGCTGTCAGTCCTGGCGCCCTGGGCTCGTTGCTGATCGAGGCCGCTGCCGCTGATCGTACCCAAGCGGCTGAGCTCTGTGGCATGCCGCGTCTGGGCGTTGGCCTGCGACCCCCGACCCGTTTCGGGGATGGGCGTATCGGGTATGCCTTGAGTGGGCGAGGCGAGAGCAGTCGGCGTGCCATAGGGCGTGGTATTCACCAAGTGTTTCCGACGATGACAGACGGGGAGCTACAAGCCTATCTGCTTGACCTCATGGAGCGGCGAGTAGGGTTGTGGGAGCACTACAGCCAGCTGACGGGGCAGTTGGCGCGCCTGCGTCAGAGCCTGCGCCAGTGGCGCAGGGATGCCAGTAACCCACTGGACGCGCTACGCCGCCGTCGGGTCGCTACTGCCGTACGGCGAAGCTGGCGGCGCAAGATAACCGACGAGGCCGGGGACTACGCGCTGATCATCAGCGGAGAGCGTATCGGGAGTCTGCCCGAATTACCGGAGGGGGTGAGCTTTGATCATGTGCGACGGCTGATCCTCAGTGACCTGGGCCTTGGTGAAATCAATGGGGACTTTCTTCGACGCTTTCCCAACCTGATTGAGCTCGACCTGTCCGGCAATCGCCTGACTGCGATCCCTCACGGCATTGAACATATGCCCCGCCTGCGGCAGCTAAACCTGCGCCGCAACAGCGTGATAATGGATGAGGCCGGTGAATTGCGTCTTGCCGGGATGAGTGCGCTGCGGTACCTGGACCTCAGCCACAACCCGTTGGGAAGGGCGCCGGTACTGACGCGCCTGGGCAATTTGCGTGAAGTCAACTTGCGCTCTGCTGGCCTTGAGGCGTTGCCTGAGCGGATTTCATTTCGTGCCCACATAGACTTGCGAAACAACAACATTCGCACGCTGCGCCGAGAGTTGCAGCAGCTGCGCCTGCAGGTGCACCAGTTGTCCTTGCACGATAATCCACTTGGCGAAGCTGACGCATTACTGCTTGATGAGGCACGAGGTGTAACCCCAGGGCAGTGGGGGTCAGCGTCCGCACGCCATCGCGCCATTGACAGTGACCTGTTCAATACCTGGGCCAACAGCACAGCCGACGCTGAACGTGATCGCCAGCAGGCCATATGGACAGCGCTGCTTGAGGAACCGCACTCAGATGGAATGTTCCGCTTTCTGGCAGACTTCGTTCACGGCGAGGACTTTGAGCAGCACCCTGGGCATTACCGCAGCCGAATCTGGCGAATTCTGGAAACGTGTGAGCAGCACGAGCAGTTGCGTCATCAGTTGTTTCTCGAGGCATCTGGTCCCCGCAGTTGTGAAGACCGGCTGCTGCTGTTGCTGGAGCAGATGGAGCTTGGGGTTCTGGTGCTGCGCGCCGTCGAAGATGCTCATGGCAGCCGGATGGAAGCTCGTTTGCTAAGCCTGGCGCGTGGTTTGTTTCGCCTGGACGAGGTCGACCGCCACGCGACGTTGCACGTGCAACGCATGCATGCCGAGCACGCCCCACATATCGATGAAATCGAGACAAGGCTGTTTTACCGACAGCGGCTTGCGCGTCCATTGGGCTTGCCGATCGAGCTCGACGAAATGCACTACCCAAGTTTTGCAAACGTGACCACCAGCGACCTGCTGCGGGTCCAGGACGCGGTTTTGCAAAATGAGTCGACAGATGCCCTGATTGCCTCGTTGGCACAGCGGCCTTTCTGGGAGCAATACGCGCGCGAGTTTCATGCGCAGCGATTTGAAGACCTGGTACAGCCACTGCACCAGCGTATGGAGGCCCTGCAGGCTCAGGTAGATGAGCAAGTGATCAGCGAAAACGAGTTTCTGCAACGCTGTGAAGCACTGAAGGCTGATTTCGATCGCAGCGAGCGGGCATTGCTCGCGCGTTTGGCGCGTGAAGCCTATGAGCGCTGGGCGAGTACGCCCCCTTGACGGATCAAGAGGGCTTCACCGTCGGTATCAGGCTGCGCGGCTATTCGCGCGCACCTTGCGGGCTTGCTGCAGATACGCCTCCAGGGCCATCTGCTCCTGTGCGGTCAGCGACAGGCCCAGCTTGGTGCGGCGCCAGATAATGTCAGCGGTTTGCTCAGCCCATTCCTCCTCCAGCAGGTAGTCCACCTCACGGGTGAACAGCCCGGCCCCGATAGCCTGCCCGAGGTCTTCGGGGCCGTGAACGCCATCGAGCAGTCGCCACACACGGCTGCCATAGGTGAGCGCCCAGCGTTTGGCCAGGTCGACAGGCAACCAGCCGCAACGCGCAAGTACGGCATCGATCAGCGCCTGTACCGTTGTCATGCCCTCTGCGCCCGGTAGTGGCGCACTGGCGGTCCAGGGGGCGCGCATCTGGGTGAAGAAGGGCTTGAGTTCAGCCATGGCCGATTCGGCCAGCTTGCGGTAAGTGGTGAGCTTGCCGCCGAACACCGACAGCAGCGGTGCCTGGCCAACCTCTGCCGAAAGGGCGAGTGTGTAGTCCCGGGTCACCGCCGAAGGGTTGTCCGACTCGTCGTTGCACAGCGGCCGAACGCCGGAGTAGGTATGCAGGATGTCGGCTTGGCTCAGTTGGTGGTTGAAGTGCTCGTTGACGACCTTCAACAGGTAATGTGTTTCCTGCTCGGTAATGGCGACCGCGGCCGGGTCGCCGCTGTATTCCCGGTCAGTGGTGCCGATCAGGGTAAAGCGGTCCAGGTACGGGATGCAGAAGACGATGCGCTGGTCTTCATTCTGCAGAATGTAGGCATGTTCGCCTTCATACAGGCGCGGCACGATAATGTGGCTGCCCTGGATCAGGCGGATGCCGTAAGGTGCATCGAGCTTGAGGTCGTCCTTGATGAAGCTGGCCACCCACGGGCCGGCGGCGTTGACCAGCGCGCGGGCATGGATCGTCTGGAGGCTGCCATCGGCGTGCTGTAGCTCTACCTGCCACAAGCCCTCTACACGTTCGGCGCGCAAGCAGCGGGTGCGGGTGCGGATATGGGCGCCAAGCTCACGGGCCGCCATGGCGTTGAGTACTACCAGGCGGGCGTCATCGACAGCGCAGTCGGCGTATTCGAAGCCGCGGGTGATTGCCGGCTTCAGCGGGTAGCCCGGGCCAAAGCGCAGGCTGCGCGAGGCGCCCAGGCGCTTGCGCTTGCCCAGGTGGTCGTAGAGGAACAGGCCGGCGCGGATCATCCATGCAGGGCGCAGGTGCGGGCGGTGCGGAAGCACGAAGCGCATAGGTTTGACGATGTGCGGCGCCTTGGCCAGCAGCACTTCGCGTTCAGCCAGGGCCTCGCGCACGAGGCGAAATTCGTAGTGCTCCAGGTAGCGCAGGCCACCGTGAATCAGTTTGCTGCTGGCTGACGACGTGTGTTGGGCCAGGTCGTCTTTTTCGCAAAGGAAGACCTTCAAGCCGCGACCAGCGGCGTCGGCAGCGATGCCCACGCCATTGATGCCACCGCCGATTACGGCAAGGTCATAGCAGTTGGCTGTTGGGGGCTGGGACGAAACTGGCTGGGACACGGGCAAGGCCTCCTGAGGCTATTCACATCGAATGTGAACATTGATGTTCGTTTGCGAAAATATTAGCGCAACAGAACGCCGGTCGCCAGTCAGTCTCTATAGAAAAAACTGATCAAATGACAATGAAGTGAACATTTACGAAAATTCAGGGGGTACGGCTTGGGTGAGGGGGCGCTTGCTCACGCAGACACCAAAAGTCTGGCGGCATGCACCCACCAGCCCTCACACCACCTCAAGCCTGATCTTGTTCTGGTTCAACAATTGGGTAAGGGCCGGGGTCGGTGTCCGGTCGGTCACCAGGCAGTCGACCAAGTCGATCGAGCCCAGGCGCACCATGGCATTGCGCCCGAACTTGCTGGAATCGGCCGCGAGGATCACTTGCCGGGCATTGGCAATGATGGCTTGCGATACCCGCACTTCCTGATAGTCGAAATCGAGCAGGCTGCCGTCCTCGTCGATACCGCTGATGCCCACCAGGGCGAAGTCGACCTTGAACTGGTTGATGAAATCGACACTGGCCTGGCCGACAACACCACCATCTCGGCGCACCGTGCCACCCGCCACCAGCACTTCGAAATCGTCCTTGGCGGCCAGGATCGCCGCCACATGCAAGTTATTGGTGATGACTTTCAGGTGGCTGTGGTTGAGCAGCGCCCGTGCGATCGATTCGGTGGTGGTGCCGATGTTGATGAACAGCGACGCATGGTCGGGAATCTGCCGGGCTACGGCGTCGGCAATGCGCTGCTTTTCGTCACGCATCTGGTCGGCACGCATGGCGTAGGCGGTGTTCTCGATGCTCGAGTCGTAAGCTGCGCCGCCGTGGTAACGGCGCAGCAGGTTGAGCTCGGCAAGCTGGTTGATGTCGCGTCGAATGGTCTGGGGAGTGACAACGAACAGCTGCGCCATTTCCTCGATACTGACATAGCCGCGTTCGCGTACCAGTTCGAGGATTTGTTGTTGGCGGGGGGGCAGATTCATGGGCGGTCCTTTGGGGCTGCCGGACAAATTCTGCAATGATGCCGTAGGAAGGGGATGACGGCCAGTAGACGATTGGGGCCGCATGGCGGCCCCAACAGCGATCATGCCTCGTGATCTTCCCAGTCACGGGTACGCTCGACCGCCTTCTTCCAGCCGGCATACAGCTTTTCTTTCTGCGTTTCGTCCAGTTGCGGGCTGAACTCACGCTCGATGATCGCCTTGTCGCGCAGCTCGTCCAGGCCACTCCAGAAGCCACAGGCCAGGCCTGCCAGATAGGCGGCGCCCAGCGCCGTGGTTTCGCGCATCTGCGGCCGCTCCACGCAGGTGCCGAGGATGTCGGCCTGGAACTGCATGAGGAAGTTGTTGGCCACGGCACCACCGTCCACGCGCAGCTCGGACAAGCGCTGGCCACAGTCCTGCTGCATGGCGTCGAGGACATCGCGGGTCTGGAAGGCGATGGACTCCAGTGCGGCGCGGATGATGTGGTCCACCTTCACGCCACGTGTCAGGCCGAACAACGCACCACGGGCATACGGGTCCCAGTACGGGGCACCCAGGCCGGTAAAGGCGGGCACCAGGTACACGCCATTGCTGTCCTTGACCTTGCTGGCGAAATACTCGGTATCCAGGGCGTCGTTGACGATCTTCAGTTCGTCACGCAGCCATTGCACGGTAGAGCCACCATTGAATACCGCGCCTTCCAGTGCATAGGCCACCTCACCACGCGGGCCGCAGGCAATGGTCGTGAGCAGGCCGTGGGACGACTTCACCGCCTGGTCGCCCGTGTTCATCAACAGGAAGCAGCCAGTGCCGTAGGTATTCTTGGCTTGGCCCGGCTCCACGCACATCTGGCCGAACAGTGCCGATTGCTGGTCGCCGGCGATACCGGCGATGGCTATGCCGCTCTTGGTGTGGCCGTACACTTCCGAGGATGGGCGCACCTCAGGCAGCATCTGCCGCGGAATGCCCAGGATTTCCAGCAGCTTGTCGTCCCACTGCAGGCTGTGGATGTTGAACATCAGCGTGCGCGAGGCGTTGGTGTAGTCGGTGACGTGAACCTTGCCACCCGTAAACTTCCAGATCAGCCAGGTGTCGATGGTGCCGAACAGCAGTTCGCCACGCTCGGCGCGTTCACGGGCGCCGTCGACATTGTCGAGGATCCATTTCAGCTTGGTGCCGGAGAAATACGGGTCGGTGACCAGGCCGGTGGTTTCACGAATGTAGTCTTCATGGCCGTCACGCTTGAGCTGAGCACAGATCTCGGTGCTGCGGCGGCACTGCCAGACAATGGCGTTGTACACCGGACGCCCGGTTTCCTTGTCCCATACCACCGTGGTTTCGCGCTGGTTGGTAATGCCCAGCGCGGCGACCTGGGCGTGGCTGATACCTGCCTGGGCCAGGGCCTCGACCATGGTCGCGCTTTGTGTGGCGAAAATCTCCATCGGGTCATGCTCGACCCAGCCCGCCTGCGGGTAATGCTGTGCGAACTCGCGCTGGGAGGTACCCACAACATTGGCGTCACGGTCGAAAATGATCGCCCGCGAACTGGTGGTACCCTGGTCCAGGGCGATGATGTAGTTCTTATCCTGGGTGTCTGTCATGGTCGTAGGCCTTGCAAGAATAGGGGGTCAGGGCTGTGCGTGATGGTGGCATCAATTGGCTTGAGTATCGCCCTGGCGAATGTCATTTGTCTCAGGGGTCGCGGCGGGCGCCATTGGCAGGTTGCGTGCAATCAGGCCGCGATAGCTCGCTGCACCCAAGCAGGCGCCAAGGATCGGTGCAAATACCGGAACCAGGAAATAGGGAATATCCCGCCCGCCAGTGAAGGCGATTTCGCCCCAACCGGCCAGGAAGGTCATGAGTTTTGGCCCGAAATCGCGGGCCGGGTTCATCGCAAAACCCGTCAATGGGCCCATGGCGCTGCCAATCACTGCAATCAGCAGGCCGATCAGCAGCGGGGCCATGGCGCCGCGCGGCAGGCCGTTGTTGTCGTCGGTCAGGGCCATGATCACGGCCATCAGAATGGCAGTAATCACCACTTCGACCAGAAACGCCTGGCTGGTGGACAGCGACGGGTGTGGATAGGTGGAGAACACCGAGGCCAGCTCTAGGCTGCCTTCGCTACCGCGCAGCATGGCGTGGGCTTGTTCGAAATCGAAGAACAGGTTGCTGTACAGCGTGTAGACCAGGGCCGCGCCACAGAATGCGCCGCATACCTGGGCCAGCATGTAGAAGGGCAGCTTGCGCTTGTCGAACCCTGCGAACAGTGTGAGGGCGATACTCACGGCTGGGTTCAGGTGCGCACCGGAAATACCGGCGGTGAGGTAGATGGCCATGCTGACGCCCACGCCCCAGATGATACTGATTTCCCAAAGCCCGAAGCTGGCGCCGGCAACCTTGAGCGCGGCGACGCAGCCGGTGCCGAAGAAGATGAGCAGGGCGGTGCCGAGAAACTCGGCCAGGCATTGGCTGGACAGTGTGGGTTGGCGCAGAGCAGTCGTCATGTATGACCTCGTTTTTTTTGTTGTGAGGCGCGTGGCGCTCGACAGCAAAACCCGGTGTCTATCCCCATTGACCCCGGGTGATGTAGGAAATGCACCTTAAAAGGGCATCGTTTATTCAGAAACGAAAAAATATAGACAAGAAACGCTGATGTCAAAGGTCGAAAGTGAACGGTCAGTCACGATAAGGTCGCTAGAATCAGCTGCTGATCCCTGTACTAGACGCGCGCGATTGCGGTGCGGTGGCTGGGATGTGGGAATTGTCCTAAAGTAGCCGCCGAGTCGTCCCTGACTGGAGCCCTTGCATGACCCCCGCCCTAGACCTGTTGAAGAAGCACCGTGCCGAGCATCGTGTGCACAGTTATGAACATGACCCGAAGTCGGCGTCGTACGGCCTGGAGGCGGCAGAAAAGCTCGGGCTCGACCCGCAACAGGTGTTCAAGACGTTGCTGGCAAGCAGCGAGAAAGGGGAATTGCTGGTAGCGGTTGTGCCTGTGGTGGGTACCCTGGACCTCAAGGCCCTGGCCCATGCTGCCGGGGTGAAGAAGTGCGAGATGGCCGACCCGGCGGCGGCGCAGCGGGCGACCGGTTACCTGGTGGGCGGCATCAGCCCGCTGGGGCAGAAGAAGCGCCTGCGGACCTTCATTGATGACTCGGCGCAGAATTTTGCAACTATCCATGTCAGCGCCGGCAGGCGTGGCCTGGAAGTGGAGTTGGCCGCGGCGGTGCTGGCGGAGTATACGCAGGGCACATTTGCCGGGATTGGTCGAGGCTGAGAACAGGGGGCCGCCAAGCGGCCCCCTGGCGCTTGAGTCAAGTCGCCGAACTGTATCGACGCACGCCGTTCTCCTGGCGTGGCAACTGTGCCGCAACGCTACCCGGTACCGGGAATAGCACGAGGTGATCGGCCTTCACTGCAATTTCCACATTCTCACCGACCTCGTGGTCATCATGGCTAGGGAAGATCGCTTCGAGCTGGCTACCGGTGGGCAACTGCAGGCGGTAGAGCGTGGATGCCCCAAGGAAACTCTTGCCCACGATGTTCGCCAGGAGCGCGCTGCCAGGTGCATGCACGATATCATCCGGGCGCAGCAGTACATCCACCGAGCTGCCCGGCGCCATGATGTAGGCGCGGTTACCGCGCAGCTCACCCACTTCGGTATTGACCGCCTCGTGGCTGCTCATTTGCCCACGGATGAAGTACCCCTGGCCGATGAAACTCGCCACGAATGGCGTCTGCGGTTCGTGGTAAAGGTTATAGGGCGTGTCCCACTGTTCCAGGCGGCCTTCCTTGAAGACGCCGACCTGGTCGCTGACGGCAAAGGCTTCTTCCTGGTCATGGGTGACCAGAATGGCGCTGGTACCGCGGCTTTTGAGAATGTCGCGAACCTCATGGCTCAGGCGCCGGCGCAGCTCCACGTCGAGGTTGGAGAATGGCTCGTCAAGCAGCAGCAGTTGCGGCTCGGGCGCCAGCGCCCGGGCCAGGGCGACACGTTGCTGCTGGCCGCCAGACAGCTCATGCGGGTAACGCCCGCCCAGCCCGCCGAGTTTGACCAGCTCCAGCATCTCTTCGATGACGGCGGCCTGGCGTGGGTGTTTGGCGATACCAAAGGCAATGTTCTGCGCCACGGTCAGGTGCGGGAATAGCGCGTAGTCCTGAAATACCATGCCGATGCGGCGCTTTTCCGGTGCCAGGGTGAAGCCAGCCCGGGAAATGACTTCGCCAGCCAGGTGGATTTCACCTTCGTGCACCGGCTCGAAACCGGCGATGGCGCGCAGGGTGGTGGTCTTGCCACAACCGGATGAACCCAGCAGGCAACCGATGTCGCCTGCGTTCAGGTGCAGGTTGAGGTTCTGGACGATGCGCTGGTCGCCATAGCCGCAGGCGAGGTTGCGCAGGTTGAGCAGTAGGGGTTGACTCATGCGTGGTGGTAAGCCGGTTCTACAAGGAATTCGAGAAGCGCCTTCTGTGCATGCAGGCGGTTTTCAGCCTCGTCCCAGGCGACCGAGCGTGGGTCGTCGAGCAGGTCCTGGCTGATTTCCTCGCCACGGTGGGCGGGCAGGCAGTGCATGAAGAGGACATCGGGTGCAGCCAGGTCGAGCAGTTCGCGGGTGACCTGGTAAGGCGCAAAATGCGCCAGGCGCCGTGCAGTTTCCTCCTCCTGACCCATGGAAGTCCAGACATCGGTGACCACCAGGTGTGCATCACGCACAGCTTCCCTGGCATCCCGGATGATCTGCACGCGGTCACCGCCCAGTGCCATGAAGCGTTGATCCGGCTCATAGCCTTCGGGGCAGGCGATGCGCAGCTGGAAATCGAACTGCCTGGCGGCTTCGATATAGGAGTTGCACATGTTGAAGCCATCGCCGATCCAGGTCACGGTCTTGCCCTGAATCGAGCCGCGGTGTTCAACGAACGTCTGCATGTCGGCCAGCAGTTGGCACGGGTGCGATTCGTCGGACAGGCCGTTGATCACGGGCACACGCGACTTGGCGGCGAACTCGGTCAGGGTGCTGTGGGCGTGGGTACGGATCATCACCGCATCAACCATGCTCGACAGCACGATGGCGCTGTCACCAATCGGCTCGCCGCGGCCCAGCTGGGTGTCGCGGGGCGAGAGGAAGATGGCCTGGCCGCCGAGCTGGATCATGCCGGCCTCGAACGACACACGGGTACGGGTCGAGGACTTTTCGAAGATCATGCCCAGCACACGGTTCTTCAGCGGTTCGAACAGCACGCCTCGCTTACGCAGGTCCTTCAGCTCGATGCCGCGGCGGATCACCCCGAGCAATTCGTCGGTGGTGAAGTCCAGCAGGGAGAGAAAGTGCCTAGCGCTCATGAGTGACTACCTTATCTGCAACGGTATGCAGGTCGACCGTATGGTTTTTTTTGACAACGGGGGTGACCTGCGGCGTAAGCCGCACGGGGCGGACGAAATAGGGAAAGGCGCAATACTATAAGTAAATGTCGCCTGAAGCCAAGGGGGGGAAAAGCGGCGTGATTGCAAAGGGTGTTGCAAAGGGTGTCTTTACCCGTTGGCCGTGCTGTTCTTTATTTGCTACAGACGGTTGTACACGGCTTGCTGGCAATTTGGCAAATGGCTGTCGTAAATCGTGCGCATGATGTCGGTGGATTCACGCGGCGAAGCGCACTGGCCGCGGGGCGGGGGCGGGCGCATAGTCACTGTTCGACAACAACAAGGCAGAGGCGGCCATGACCAAGACCCTGCATCACCGTGCCTGTCACCTGTGCGAAGCGATCTGCGGGCTCAACATCGAAGTCAGCCATGAGGAGGACGGGCGGGCGCTGATCAGCTCGATCAAGGGCGACCCCCTGGACCCGTTCAGCCGTGGCCATGTCTGCCCCAAGGCCGTGGCGTTGCAGGACATCCAGAACGACCCGGACCGCCTGCGCCAGCCCCACAAGCGAGTCGGCGAGCATTGGCAGGCCATTGGCTGGGATGAGGCTTTCGCACTGGCTGCCGAAAAGCTGTGGGCGGTCCAGCAAGCCCATGGGCGCAATGCCGTGGCGGTCTACCAAGGCAACCCGAGTGTGCACAATTACGGCTTGATGACCCACAGCAACTATTTCCTGGGCCTGCTCAAGACCCGTAACCGTTTCTCTGCCACGTCCGTAGACCAGTTGCCCCAACACCTGGTCAGCCACTTGATGTATGGGCATGGGCTGCTGCTGCCGATTCCGGACATCGATCACACGGGGTTCATGCTGATTCTTGGCGGCAACCCGCTGGCCTCCAATGGCAGCATCATGACCGTCCCGGACGTGGAGAAGCGCCTTAAGGCCCTGCGGGCGCGTGGTGGGCGCCTGGTGGTGGTTGACCCGCGGCGTAGCGAAACGGCGGCAATGGCTGACCGCCATTTGTTCATACGCCCTGGCGGTGATGCAGCCCTGTTGTGCGGCTTGCTCAACACATTGTTCGAAGAAGGCCTGGCACGGGGCTCGCACTTGCCGGTCAGCGGCCTGGAGCAGGTGCGCGAGGCCATTGCGCCGTTCAGTGCCGAGGCCATGAGCGCCCAATGTGGTATTGCTGCAGCGGATATTCGCCAGCTGGCACGCGACTTCGCCGCTGCCGGGCAGGCCGTGTGCTACGGCCGCATGGGTGTCTCGACCCAAGCATTCGGTACCCTTTGCCACTGGCTGGTGCAACTTGTGAACCTGGTGACCGGCAACCTCGACCGTACAGGCGGCGCGTTGTGCACGGAGCCTGCCGTCGACCTGGTGGCAACCACCTCGGGCGGCCACTTCAACGCCTGGCAGAGCCGTGTGTCGGGCTTGCCCGAGTACGGCGGCGAGCTGCCGGTGGCTGCCCTGGCCGAGGAAATGCAAACGCCGGGCGAAGGGCAGGTGCGCGCCCTGGTGACAGTTGCCGGCAACCCCGTGTTGTCCACGCCGAACGGCCGCCAGCTGGATGCGGCGCTGGAGGGGTTGGAGTTCATGCTCAGTATCGACCTCTACATCAACGAAACCACCCGCCATGCCGACCTGATCCTGCCCTCTACCTCCGCGCTGGAAAACGACCATTACGACAGCACCTTCAACCTGCTGGCAGTGCGCAATGTCACGCGCTTCAACCGGGCGATCCTGCCCAAGCCGGAGGGAGCACTGCATGACTGGGAGATCTTCGTCGGCCTGGCCCAAGCGTTTGCCAAGCGTGCCGAGTTGGCGTTGAAGCCGACCTGGTCGCCTGCGCAGATGATTGATCAAGCCCTGCGCAAAGGGCCCTACGGTGAAGCAACGCCTTGGCGGCTCTCCCTGGCAACACTGGACGATCACCCGCACGGGCTTGACCTGGGGCCGTTACGCAGCAACCTCGCTGGGCGCCTGGCGACTGCCAGCAAGGCTGTCGAAGCCGCCCCCCAGGTTTTGCTGGACGACCTGCACCGCCTGGCGCAAATGACGCCGCCGGTGCCGGGCGAGCTGCTGCTGATCGGGCGGCGCCATGTGCGCAGCAACAACTCGTGGATGCACAACTTCCATCGTCTGGTGAAAGGCAAGCCACGGCATCAGTTGTTGATGCACCCGCAAGATTTGCAGCAGCGGCAACTGCAGGATGGCCAGCGCGTGCGCATCCGTTCGCGTACCGGCTCCCTGGAGGTCGAGGTGCAGGCCTGCGAGGACATGATGCCCGGTGTGGTCAGCTTGCCCCATGGTTATGGTCATGGGCGTCAGGGCGTGCACCTGCAGATCGCCCAGGCGCAACCCGGCGTGAGTGCCAATGACCTGACCGATGAGCGCTTTAGGGACCAGGTTTCCGGAAACGCTGCGCTCAATGGCGTACCCGTGCAGGTCGAGGCCGCTTGAGGAACGGCAAGGCCGAGCACAGCGCTCGGCTTTCCGATACAATGCGACACCGTGCCGACGACTGTGTCGGATAGTTCAGCCGAGGTGCTACATGGATATCATCGAAACGATCAAAGAGCAGATTGCCAACAACACCATTCTGCTTTACATGAAAGGCTCGCCGAATGCCCCGCAGTGCGGCTTCTCTGCGCGTGCATCGCAGGCCGTGATGGGTTGTGGCGAAAAGTTCGCCTACGTCGACATCCTGCAGAACCCGGAAATTCGCGCCAACCTGCCAAAATACGCCAACTGGCCGACCTTCCCGCAATTGTGGGTAGCCGGTGAGCTGGTTGGCGGCAGCGACATCATGCTGGAAATGTTCGAGAAGGGTGAGCTGCAAACCCTGATCAAGGAAGCGGCTGCCAAGGCCAAGGCTTCTGAAGCCTGATCTTCCGGCAAGCATGAAAAAACCCGCTGATCGCGGGTTTTTTCATGGGGCGAATAGTTACTCTTCGCCCATCTGCGACTGCAGGTAGTTCTCGATACCGATCTTGTCGATCAGCCCCAGTTGGGTTTCCAGCCAGTCGATGTGTTCTTCCTCGGACTCGAGGATATCTTCGAGCACGTCACGCGAGCCGAAGTCGCCAGCGGTTTCACAATGGGCGATGGCGGCCTTCAGGTCGACCAGGCCTTGCTGTTCAATCTTCAGGTCGCACTCGAGCATTTCCTTGGTGTGCTCGCCGATCAGCAGTTTGCCCAGGTCCTGAACGTTAGGAATACCTTCGAGGAACAAAATACGCTTGATCAATTTGTCAGCGTGCTTCATTTCATCGATGGATTCTTTGTACTCGTGCTTGCCGAGTTTGTTCAGCCCCCAATCTTCGTACATGCGTGCGTGCAGGAAGTACTGGTTGATCGCGACCAGCTCGTTTCCGAGGATCTTGTTGAGATGCTGGATGACGCTTACGTCGCCTTTCATGTCGGGTTCCTGCTCTGTAGAAGTGTGTCAATCCACTGAAGTTTGAGCCCGATACTTAGGTGTGTCAAACCTAAGTTCTTGAATACTAAGTGAAAATTAATAGGAATAAGAATGTTTGTGAACCGCGTTGCAACGCTAACTTGTTGAATTTCGGGCATAAAAAAACCGGACACTAGGTCCGGTTCTTGAAATTCTGCGTTCAGGCAGCGGTAAATTCGACGGGGTAGGGCAGGGCTGCCTGGCTGACCTGAAGCTCGGTCAGGGTCTCGCGGACCACCTGCTTGGCCACGCAGGCGCATTTCCCACACTGGCTGGCGACATTGGTGGCGGCTCGCACTTCCTTGTAACTGCAGCATCCTTCATAGATCGCATCGCGGATCTGTCCGTCGGTAACGCCGACACAAAGACACACATACATAAGGGCTGACCATCGCTGGTTGGGTCGATGGGTTGGAGCTTAATGGTAATGAGAATGCTTGTCAAAGATCTTTCTGAGAGGGCTGTGCTTGAGCGACCGGTGGTTGCTTTGTCGACGGAGTCGGCCTGTCATGAGAAGCCGTGTATGATGGTCGGCCTTTGTTGGATGTCGGGCAAGCCCGTCTGGCCCGGCAAACGGTTTTTCACCCTCATCAGGAGATTACAATGAGCGTACTCGTTGGTAAGAAAGCCCCCGATTTCACCGTTCCGGCCGTGCTGGGCAATGGCGAGATCGTCGATAGCTTCAACCTGGCCTCGGCCATCAAGGGCAAGTACGGCCTGGTGTTCTTCTACCCGCTGGACTTCACCTTCGTCTGCCCGTCCGAGCTGATCGCCCTGGACAACCGCATCCCTGACTTCCAGGCGCGCAACGTGGAAGTGATCGGCGTGTCGATCGACTCGCACTTCACCCACAACGCCTGGCGTAACACCCCGGTCAACAACGGCGGCATCGGTCAGGTGAAGTACACCCTGGCTGCCGACATGACCCACGAAATCTGCAAAGCCTACGACGTCGAGTCCGAAGGCGGCGTGGCCTTCCGTGGTGCCTTCCTGATCGATACCAACGGTGTTGTCCGTTCGCAGATCGTCAACGACCTGCCACTGGGTCGTAACATGGACGAGCTGCTGCGTCTGGTTGACGCTCTGCAGTTCCACGAAGAGCACGGCGAAGTGTGCCCTGCCAACTGGAAAAAAGGCGACAAGGGCATGAACGCTTCGCCTGAAGGCGTTGCTGCCTACCTGAGCGAGAACGCTGGCAAGCTGTAATTGCTGCGTGCATGAAAAAACCGGCCTTCGTGGCCGGTTTTTTTTGCCTTCCTGTGCCGGCCTCTTCGCGGGCGCGCCCGCTCCCACAGATTCTCTGCATGCCTGAAGGCAAAGGTGAACCTGTGGGAGCGGGCGTGCCCGCGAATGCCTTTAGCAGATCAATCGTTGAAATCGCGCCAGCCGCCCATTTCTTTCCAGCGGTTGACGATGCCGCAGAACAGCTCAGCGGTTTTCTCGGTGTCATAACGTGCCGAGTGCGCCTCACGCCCGTCGAAGTCGATGTCGGCGCTTTGGCAGGCCCGCGCCAGCACGGTCTGGCCATACGCCAGGCCCGCCAGGGTGGCGGTGTCGAAGCTGGAGAACGGGTGGAACGGGTTGCGCTTCAGGTCATTGCGCGCCACTGCTGCATTGAGGAAACCCAGGTCGAAGCTGCTGTTGTGGCCGACCAGAATCGCCCGCTTGCAGCCGTTGGCCTTGAGTGCCTTGCGCACGCCGCGGAAGATGTCGGTCATCGCGCTTTCCTCGCTGACCGCCATGCGCAGCGGGTGGTCCAGCTTGATCCCGGTGAACTCAAGTGCGGCCGGCTCGATGTTGGCGCCCTCGAACGGCTCCACTCGGTGGAAGTAGGTATGTTCGGGGAACAGGAAACCTTTCTCGTCCATGCCAATGGTGACGGCGGCAATTTCCAGCAATGCATCGGTAGCGCTGTTGAAACCACCGGTTTCAACATCCACCACGACCGGCAGATAGCCGCGGAAGCGCTCGGCCATCGGGTGACGAGGACCGCTGCTGCCTTGGGTGTCCAGGTCGTCTTCGTAAAGGTCTTCGCTCACGCGTTTTTCTCCAGCAGGCGCCAGCGCAGTTTTTCGCCAGCGCGCAGCGGGACTACGGTTTGCTCGCCAAATGGCAGGCTTTCCGGAGCGGTCCATTCTTCGCGGACCAGGGTAATGGTGTCGGTGTTCGCCGGCAGGCCATAGAAGGCCGGGCCGTGCAGGCTGGCGAAGCCTTCCAGCTTGTCCAGCGCGTTACGCTGTTCGAACGCTTCGGCGTACATCTCGATCGCCGCATAAGCGGTGTAGCAACCCGCGCAACCACAGGCTGCTTCCTTGGCGTGACGGGCATGAGGTGCCGAGTCGGTGCCGAGGAAGAACTTCGGATTGCCGCTGGTGGCAGCGTCCAGCAAGGCCACCTGGTGAGTGTTGCGCTTGAGGATCGGCAGGCAGTAAAAGTGCGGGCGAATGCCGCCAACCAGCATGTGGTTGCGGTTGTACAGCAGGTGCTGGGCGGTGATGGTCGCACCCACGTTGGCCGGGGCCTCGGTGACGAACTGCGCGGCGTCGCTGGTGGTGATGTGTTCGAACACCACTTTCAGCGTCGGGAAGCGCTCGACCACACGGCGCATGTGCTCGTCGATGAAGCGCTTCTCGCGGTCGAACACGTCGATCTCGCTGCGGGTCACTTCGCCATGCACCAGCAGCGGCATGCCCACTTCCGCCATTGCCTCTATGGCCGGGAAGATGTTGTCGATGCTGGTCACGCCCGAATCGGAGTTGGTGGTGGCGCCGGCCGGGTACAACTTGGCGGCGTACACGAAACCGCTGGCCTTGGCCGCGCGGATGTCCTCGGGGCTGATGTTGTCGGTGAGGTACAGCACCATCAGCGGCTCGAAGCGGCTGCCGGCCGGGCGGGCAGCCAGAATGCGCTCACGGTAGGCGCCGGCCTCGGTGGCATTGCGCACCGGCGGCACGAGGTTGGGCATGATGATGGCACGGGCGAAGGTACGCGCCACGTCGCCAACGGTGTGGGGCAGGACGGCACCATCGCGCAGATGGATGTGCCAGTCGTCGGGGCGCAGGAGGGTCAGGCGATCGGACATTGGGGATTCCAGGCGGGTCGAACTCAAGCCCCAATCCTACCGGAAAACCCCGGGGCGAGCACGGCTATCAAGTTTTCCGGACAGCGTCCGATAGCCTGCTGGTAAGCCGTCAGAATTTGTGGAGCCGCCCGTGCGCCAGCGTTACCTAGCCCTGTTGACCCTGTTCGCCAGCCTGCCGGCCGGCGCACTGACTTTCCAGACGCGCATGGAGAACATTGCCTGGAAGGTCGAGGGTGACCAGTTCGAGTGCCGTCTGAGCCAGCCGATCGAAGGTTTCGGCAGCGGTACGTTCGTGCGTCGGGCAGGCGAGCAGCCGGTGTTTCAGCTGCGGTCGGACAGCAACGTACTCGGTGCCGGCACCGCCAGCCTGCTGGCTGCGGCAGCGCCGTGGCAACCTGGGCGTGGCGATATCAACCTGGGCAATGTGCGAATGGCCCGCAGTGGCGTGCTGTTCAGCTCCTCCCAAGGGCAGGCCAGCCGGCTGATCAACGGTTTGCTCGACGGGCGTAGCACCGTTGTGCGCAACTACACCGGTGAGGCGGGCAGGCCGATGGAGGTGCGTGTGCTGCCGGTCAGCTTCGCCAAAGCCTACAATGACTATCAGGTCTGTGCTGGCAAGCTGTTGCCGATGAACTACGACCAGGTGCGCCAGACACAGGTGGGTTTCCCCGGGGGCGGTATCGAGCTGGACGCAGCAGCCAAGGCGCGGCTGGACGTGATCCTCGATTACATGAAAGCCGACCCGACGGTGAACCATGTCGAGCTCAATGGGCATTCCGACAACAGTGGCAACCGCCTGGCCAACCGCGACCTGTCGCGCCGCCGCGCATTGGCCGTGGCCGATTATTTCAAGGCTAACGGTGTGCCGGAAGAGCAGATCACTGTGCGCTTCCATGGCGAGCGTTATCCGCTCGCGAAGAACAACAGTGCGTCGAATCGGGCGCGTAATCGGCGGGTGAATATCGAGCTGGATCGGGTGGCGGTGGTTGAAAAAGCCGTGGAAAAGCCGGTTGAGCAAGCGGCGCCGGCTGTTGCACCTGCCTCGGGCGTCCGGGGGGCGAAGGCGCCCTGAGATCTGGTCGGTGCATGTCATGGGCTCGCATCAAGGCCACCAGGGGTTTGTCACAACATTTTCAGCGCCTGTGAGACCGAGCGCCGCCAGGTGTCCGCCTCGACACATTCAGCGCCTGTGAGATCGAGCGCCGCCCGCGCGGCGCTTCGCGGGTAAACCCGCTCCTACGTTTGTTTCGGGCCAATTATGCCTGTGGGATCCGCGCGCGAACGCCTTGGTGCCTATCTCGATATCGCGTCGTACCAACAAGGCGGTCGCGCGCGCCAGGCACAGGATGGACTGGCCCGAAACAAACGTAGGAGCGGGTTTACCCGCGAAGCGCCGCGCGGGCGGCGCTCGATCTCATAGGCGCTGAATATCTTAAGGCGGACACCTGCGGCGCTCGATCTCCCAGGCGCAGAATGCGTCGAGGCGACCACCTGGCGGCGCTCGATCTCACAGGCGCTGAACTCCTCAAGGCATGCATGCTGCGGCTCGACGCCCCTCCAAGGTCCTCATGCCACATCCCTCAACCGACCGCCCGTCGCCCCTACGAAAGTTCCTGTCGCTTTGTCGTCAGAAGCTGTCGCCCCACTGTAAATTTATCCGCAACGCCGGTAGAATCGATCCCTTTCCGTACAACCCCGTGGAGTGATGGCATGGCGGACGTAAAAAAGGTCGTACTGGCGTATTCCGGCGGCCTTGATACTTCGGTGATTCTCAAGTGGCTGCAGGATACCTACAACTGCGAAGTGGTGACCTTCACTGCTGACCTGGGGCAGGGCGAAGAGGTCGAACCGGCCCGTGCCAAGGCCCAGGCAATGGGCGTTAAAGAGATCTACATCGACGACCTGCGCGAAGAATTCGTGCGTGATTTCGTGTTCCCGATGTTCCGCGCCAACACCGTCTACGAAGGCGAGTACCTGCTGGGTACTTCCATCGCCCGTCCGCTGATCGCCAAGCGCCTGATCGAAATCGCCAACGAAACCGGCGCTGACGCCATTTCCCATGGCGCCACCGGCAAGGGTAACGACCAGGTGCGCTTCGAGCTGGGTGCCTATGCCCTGAAGCCAGGCGTCAAGGTCATCGCTCCATGGCGCGAGTGGGACCTGCTGTCCCGCGAAAAGCTGATGGACTACGCCGAGAAGCACGGCATCCCGATCGAGCGCCACGGCAAGAAGAAGTCGCCGTACTCGATGGACGCCAACCTGCTGCACATCTCCTATGAAGGCGGTGTCCTGGAAGATACCTGGACCGAGCACGAAGAAGACATGTGGCGCTGGAGTGTCTCGCCTGAGAACGCCCCGGACCAGGCTACCTACATCGAGCTGACCTACCGCAATGGTGACATCGTTGCCATCGACGGCGTCGAGAAATCCCCGGCCACCGTCCTGGCAGACCTGAACCGTATCGGTGGTGCCAACGGCATCGGCCGTCTGGACATCGTCGAAAACCGTTACGTCGGCATGAAGTCGCGCGGTTGCTACGAAACGCCTGGCGGTACCATCATGCTCAAGGCACACCGTGCCATCGAGTCGATTACCCTGGACCGCGAAGTCGCTCACCTGAAAGATGAGCTGATGCCAAAGTATGCCAGCCTGATCTACACCGGCTACTGGTGGAGCCCGGAGCGTCTGATGCTGCAACAGATGATCGATGCTTCGCAGGTCAACGTGAATGGTGTGGTGCGCCTGAAACTGTACAAGGGCAATGTGACCGTGGTTGGCCGCAAGTCGGACGATTCGCTGTTCGATGCCAACATCGCCACCTTTGAAGAAGATGGTGGTGCCTACAACCAGGCAGATGCTGCTGGCTTCATCAAGCTCAATGCACTGCGTATGCGCATTGCCGCCAACAAGGGCCGTTCGCTGCTCTGATTGCTGGCGTGTGCGAAAACCCCGGCTCGGTCCGGGGTTTTTTTATGCCCGCGCAAAGGCGGGTCGTTCAACTTCGATGGCTCACATCATCGCCCTCGAGTGCGCTGATCGAAAGCTGCGCACATTGACGTCTGTCCAGATTACAAAAGCGCCAGACGCGCGCTGGCTCGGGCGGTTGGGCAAGTGCGTGCAAGAGTTGTTGTTCCATCATGCGACAGGCGTCGGGGCCGGAGAACATGAAAGTGACAGGTTCGCCCTGTACCGCCTCGGGGGCATCATTGGCAATTGCGGGTGTGGCCACACTGCTCAGTGCTGGCGTGTTGTCGTGTGCTGTGTTGTTGGGAAGCGGGCTATAGAACGACTTGTAATTGAAGTTGAGTGTCAGAAAAAACAGTGCCGTCAGAAAGAATGGAAAGCCTACCAGGAACCAGGTGTAGAGCTTTTGGCTGGACTCGCCGAGAAATGGCAGTGTAGCAAGGGCGGAGGCTTCGATGATCCCCGCGAAGATGGCAATGATCGTCAGCGGGGCGACAGGTTGTGCTTGGGTCATATAGGCCGTCTCCAGCGGTTTTGTCCATCTTTACCTTACTGCTGTACTCAACTAAAGGCTGGATTGTTTCCCGGGGGAGGAATGATCGTCAGAGAACCTCGTTGTGTTGCTTTTTCGACGTGTTTGAGTCGGAAGTTTTCCTTTGCTGAAGATCAGTATTCAACTGGTACGTTTATGTCAGTGGGTGGTACCTTTTTTTCGGTAATAAGTAATTTATTTGTTACAACCATAGTCATTGTGTGTAGGAAGTTTCTGTAAGTTCTGTAGGCTTTGTCTGTCCATGGCTTTCGCTGGTAAATCGCCGCGCCAGCAAGCGTCCTGTCGGTTATCGTGGCGTGCCAAAGCAACAACAATGTATGGATATCGCATGAATAAAGTGCTTATCGTGGATGATCATCCGGTCATACGCCTGGCCGTACGCATGCTGATGGAGCGGCATGGGTATGACGTTGTGGCGGAGACTGACAATGGGGTAGCTGCGTTGCAGCTGACACGGCAACACCTGCCGGATATTGTGGTGCTGGATATCGGTATCCCGAAACTGGATGGCCTAGAGGTGATCGCCCGCATGGCGACATTCAGCCCGGGTAGCAAGGTACTGGTGCTGACGTCACAGGCCCCCGGCAACTTTTCGATGCGCTGCATGCAGGCAGGGGCGGCGGGTTACGTGTGCAAGCAGCAGGAGCTTACCGAACTGCTCAGCGCTATCAAGGCTGTGTTGTCGGGTTACAGCTACTTCCCCAACCAGGCCTTGCATGCGTCACGTGGCAGGGGGGCGGGCAGCGAGACGGATATGGTGAATCGCCTTTCTGCGCGAGAAATGACGGTGCTGCAACAACTGGCGCGAGGGCGTTCGAACAAGGAGATTGCCGACAGCATGTACCTCAGTAACAAGACGGTCAGTACCTACAAGTCGCGGCTGTTGCTAAAGCTCAATGCACGGTCACTGGTTGACCTGATCGAGCTGGCGCAACGGCAAGGTCTGAACTGATCGCCAAGCCTTGAAGCCTCCAGCCAGGAGGCTTTGCCAAGGCTATCGGTCCCTGACTACGGGACCCGCACTACAGGTCGTAATCGAAATCGGCCAACTGCTTTTGCAGGCGCCGTTCTTCCAGCATGTTGTCGATGGTGCGACGTTTGCTCAGGTTGGTCTTTGCGATTTCAACCTGTGGCTCCGCGTCATCGTCTGCGGCAACAAAATCATCATCGATCGACAGGTCGTCTTTATCGGTACTCATGAGTCGCTCCAAGCCAAGGGGCCATTGGCCGTCCTTATAACCAGAAAGCAGACGCTGGTAAAAAAGATTTTTTCAATCGATGTGAGTGGTTTTTGGCTATCGGCTCAATCGTCGGAGGTTTTGTGCTTGTACTCGCACAAATCTTCGATCCTGCAGCTTCCGCACCTTGGCTTGCGCGCCTGGCACACGTAGCGCCCGTGCAGGATCAGCCAGTGGTGGGCGTCGAGCAGGTAGTCCTTGGGTACAAACTTGAGCAGTTTCTTTTCCACTTCCAGCACCGTTTTGCCTGGCGCGATGCCTGTGCGGTTACTCACCCGGAAGATATGGGTATCCACGGCCATGGCCGGTTGGCGAAACGCCGTGTTTAGCACCACGTTGGCGGTTTTGCGGCCGACGCCGGGTAGCGCCTCCAGCGCTTCGCGGGTTTGCGGTACCTGGCTGTCGTGGCGCTCGATCAGTAGCCGACATGTTTCTATGACATTCTTGGCCTTGCTGTTGTAAAGCCCGATGGTCTTGATGTATTCGCTGAGGCCTTCAACGCCCAGGGCATAGATGGCCTCGGGGGTGTTGGCGACGGGGAACAGGCGGGCAGTGGCCTTGTTGACGCCGACGTCGGTGGATTGCGCGGACAGTGTCACGGCGACCAGCAGTTCAAACGGGGTCGTGTAGGCCAGTTCGGTCTTTGGGTCGGGGTTGTCTTCGTGCAGCCTGCGAAAAATCTCCAGGCGTTTGGCGGCATTCATGAAATCAGGGCTTTCCTTGACGAGGTGGGTGGGCAGGGCCCGGAAGCAGGCGATTGTACAAGGCCAACAGCAGACCCAGCAGCAGTAGCGCACCGGGTGCGAGGCTGGCCAGGTGCAGCTCGGCATGGTCAGCCAGCCATTGGCGGCTGGTGCCCAGCAGCAGGCAAATGGCAAAGACAGCGCCGAGGTGCCTTGCGAGCAGGCGCCAGCGGCGTTGGTCAGGTAGCAGGTGGTCACTGGCCAGGCATTGCAGGCACAACAATGCGGGATAGTGGCCCAGGGCAATGGCCAGCGGTAGCAGCCAGGCCCGCAGGGCCAACTGCAGGCAACTGGCCAAGGCTGCCAGCAGCAGCAGGCTAGCCATTACATAGGCCCAGCTGGCCATGTGTTTACGCAGTGGCGCCAGCAACAGTTGGTGCAGGCACCCCATCAGTACTGCGCACAGGCCGATGGCCGCGCCTTCAGCCAGCGTTCGGGTGGCACCCAGCAGTGGCGCCAGGCTCATGGCCAGCAGGCAGAACCTATTCATGGGTGGCGCCCTCCAGCAATACACTACGCTGCTCGTCGAAATAGCTCAGCGCATCCTGCAATGCGGCGATCACCGCGCGCGAGGTCACGGTTGCGCCGGCCAATTGGTCAAAGTCACCCTGGTCCCGCTTCAGCGCCCAGTGATCGCCCTGATCGCGGTTGTTGAACTGACTCAGCCAGTGCAATCGCGGATCCCCCAGGCGATCGCCCAGCCCGGGGCTTTCCTGTTGTTCGACAACCTGGCTGCCGATCAGCCGGCCGTCCGTGGTGATGGCGACGCTCAGCACGATCGGCCCGGCATACCCCTGGGCCTGTGTGATCAGGATAATGGCGCTTGGCTTACCTGCCACAGTGGCACGGTAAGCCGCCAGGATACGGCTGTTGGGCCTCTGTGCGGCGGGCCTTGGCAGCGGGCTTTCCAGGGGCTGGTTGTCATAGCTACCGTCGGGCAGCACGGCCAGTCGCTGGCGGCTTTGCAGCTGCTTTTCAGCGCCGGCGATGGCCGGACCGGTCGACTGCCGCCAGGCCAGGGTGGCAGACACTGCCAATACTCCCGTCAGCAGCAGCAGGCCCACATCCCGAACCCCGCGCTTCATCGGGCTGCCTGCTGACGCTGCGCAGCCATGCGCTCGAGTGCCGGTGCCAAAAGGTTCATCAGCAGGATGGCGAACGCGGTGCCATCCGGATAGCTGCCCCAGGTACGAATCAGGTAGATGAGCACTCCTGTTCCCACGCCGAAGCACAGCTTGGCCCAGTCGTCTCTGGGGCCGGACACTGGCTCGGTCGCAATGAAGAAGGCTGCCAGCATGGTCGAGCCGGAAAACAGGTGCAGCAAAGGCGAGCCATTGGAGTCCGACCCCGAACCGTTCCAGCCCAACAAGCTGAATACCAATAGCCCTGCCAGCAAACCTGCCGGTGCATGCCAACTGATCACCTTGCGCTGCAACAAGAACAGGCCACCAAGCAGGAATGCCAGGTTGACCCATTCGCTGCCTGCCCCGCCAATGTTGCCAAAGCCCGGATGGCTGGCAAACAGCTCGTCGATGGTCAGGCTGCGGTTGTGGCGCAAGCCGTCGAGCAATGTCGGACGGGCCCAGGCATCGATCTGTTCGCCCCCAGCGAACACCTGCTGCACGCTGTCGAGCAGGCCTGGGGCCTGCCCAGGCCAATGGTTCATCTGCAACGGGAAGCTGAGCAGCACGAAGGCATAGCCCACCATGGCTGGATTGAACAGATTTCGCCCGACCCCACCGTAGGCCTGCTTGCCGATACCGAGCGCGACACTTGCCGCGATGACCGGCAGCCACCATGGCGCCAAGGTGGGCAGGGCGGCCGCCAGCAGCACGGCGGTCACCAGTGCGCTGCCGTCGGTTAGCGCCTGGCTCAGTGATTGGCTGCGCACTGCCAGCAGCGATGCCTCGCACAGCAGCGCGGCACTGGCGCACAGCAACAGGTTCAGCATCATGCCCCAGCCATGCAGCCACAACAGCGCCAGCAGCCCAGGCGTGCAAGCGAGCAAGACCAGGCCCATGCTGGTGCGTAGGCGCGGATCGGGACTGCTCATTGGCCAAACATTCCGTTGAAACCGGAAAACGCCATGGCCATCACCCCGGCCCCGATCAACTCGATGGGCAGGCCGCGCAGCGCGTTGGGGATATCGGCGTGGGCGCTGCGCTGGCGCAGGTCGGCGAACACCATCAGCGCCAGCCAGAAGCCGCCACCCGTCAGCAAGCCTTGGAGCAGCATGGTTGGCCAGGTGCTGCCGTCGCTTGTCTGCTGCAGGGCCAGCCCAAGCGCTGCTGCATTGCTCAACAGCAGCGCTGGCAACCCCACTACAGGCCAGGCCGGGCGCCACTTGGCCAAAAGCCAGGGCAGGCCCCAGGCGAGCAAAGCCAGCCAGGGCAATAGCAGAAACAGGGCAAGATCGTGGATGTGCAACGGGGCAAGTACCGCGTGCACCAGCAGCTGCGCGCCGATTACGCCCAGGGCGATGCACAGGGCGCAGGCCAGGCCGTGCACCTGAAGTTGCAGCCCGGAGAGTGGCTGTCGGAGCAGGCACAGGTGATTGATCAGTGCGGCGCTGATCAGGACCAGGATGTAGTCATTCATGAGATGACGATAGCCGGGAATCGGGGCGATTGTCCGGGTTTGACATGAAGGGGCCTGCGTAATTGTGGGAGCGGGCAGCCCGCTCCCACAATGGCCCGCAGGGCGGTTACTTGATGCGCTGGCCTGGCTTGGCGCCGCTGTCCGGGCTCAGCAGGTAGATTTCTTCACCGCCAGGGCCGGCAGCCATGACCATGCCTTCGGACACGCCAAAGCGCATCTTCCGGGGTTTGAGGTTGGCGACCATCATGGTCAGGCGGCCTTCCAGCTTGGACGGGTCTGGGTAGGCTGACTTGATGCCGGAGAACACGTTGCGACGCTCGTCACCAATGTCCAGGGTCAGTTGCAACAACTTGTCGGCACCCGCCACGGCTTCAGCCTTGACGATCAGCGCCACACGCAGGTCGACAGCTGCGAAGGTATCGAACTCGATCTCTGCCGACAGCGGGTCCTTGGCCAGCTCGCCATTGCCCGCCGGGGCCTTGGCTTCGGCAGCCAGCAGGTCTTCCTTGCTGGCAGCGACCATGGCTTCGACCTTGGCCGGCTCGATACGGCTCATCAAGGCCTTGAACGGGTTAAGCGCGTGGTTTTCCAGGCGTGTCAGGTGGTCGTTCCAGGTCAGCGGGGCCACGTTGAGGAAAGCCTCGGCATCAGCGGCCAGCACCGGCAGCACCGGTTTGAGGAAGATCACCAGCTGGCGGAACAGGTTGATGCCTTGGGCGCAGATGGCCTGGACTTCATCCTGCTTGCCTTCCTGCTTGGCCAGTGACCACGGTGCCTTGTCGGCGATCCAGGCGTTGGCGCGGTCGGCCAGTGCCATGATTTCGCGCATGGCGCGGCCAAAATCACGGGCCTCATAGGCTTCGGCGATGGAAGGTGCGGCAGCCAGGAAGGCTTCGGTCAGCTCAGGCGCGGCATCACCGCTTACCATCACACCCTCGTTGCCCTTGTGGATGAAACCGGCGCAGCGGCTGGCAATGTTGACGACCTTGCCGACCAGGTCGGAGTTGACCTTCTGCACGAAGTCTTCCAGGTTCAGGTCCAGGTCGTCGACGCCACGGCCCAGCTTGGCCGCATAGTAGTAACGCAGGTATTCCGGCTGCAGGTGGTCCAGGTAGGTGCGGGCCTTGATGAAGGTGCCGCGCGACTTGGACATCTTGGCGCCGTTGACCGTCAGGTAGCCGTGCACGTTGACCGCGGTCGGCTTGCGGAAGCCGGCGCCTTCGAGCATGGCTGGCCAGAACAGGGCGTGGAAGTTGACGATGTCCTTGCCGATGAAGTGGTACAGCTCGGCCTTGGAGCCTTCGTTCCAGAAGGCGTCGAAGTCCAGCTCCGGGCGGCGTGCGCAGAGGTTCTTGAAGCTGGCCATGTAGCCGATTGGCGCATCCAGCCATACGTAGAAGTATTTGCCAGGCTCACCCGGGATCTCGAAGCCGAAGTACGGCGCGTCGCGGGAGATATCCCACTCCTGCAGGCCGGAGTCCAGCCATTCCGCCAGTTTGTTGGCTACCGCGTCCTGCAGGGTGCCGCTTCGGGTCCACTGCTGCAGCATGGCCTGGAAGTCGGGCAGCTTGAAGAAGAAATGCTGGGAATCACGCAGTACCGGGGTGGCACCGGAGATCGCCGACTTGGGGTTCTTCAGCTCGGTGGGTGCGTAGGTGGCGCCGCATTTTTCGCAGTTGTCGCCGTACTGGTCTTCGGCCGCGCACTTCGGGCAGGTGCCCTTGATGAAGCGGTCGGCGAGGAACATGCCTTTTTCCGGGTCGAAGTACTGGGTCACCGAACGGGTGGCGATGTGCCCGGCTTCACGCAGGCGCGAGTAGATCAGGCTCGACAGCTCGCGGTTCTCGTCGCTGTGGGTGGAGTGGAAGTTGTCGAAGTCCACCAGGAAGTCGGCGAAATCGCTGCTGTGCTCGGCCTGGACGTTGGCGATCAGCTGTTCCGGGGTGATGCCTTCCTTTTCGGCGCGCAGCATGATGGCCGAACCGTGGGCGTCGTCGGCGCAGACATAGATGCACTGGTTGCCGCGCAGCTTCTGGAAGCGCACCCACATGTCCGTCTGGATGTACTCCAGCATATGGCCGAGATGGATCGATCCATTGGCATAGGGCAGGGCGCTGGTGACGAGAATCTGGCGTGGCTCGGACATGGTGGCTCGGCTACTTATCTGGCTACGGGGTAAAAATGAGGATGATCGGCCACTATAAAGGGCTGGCGAAGATATTTCACCCCGCAAGCGCATCTGCTGACGATTGACGGGTTAGGATAGGCGGCTGTTTTACATTCAGTTTGCCAATGGGAGTCTCCATGAGTGCCGTCACCCGTGCCGCCGTTGAAGGCGTGCTTCGCCAGTACACCGACCCCTACCTGAACCAGGACCCGGTCAGCGCCGGCTGCGTGCGCGCCATCGATATCCAGGGCGGGCAGGTCAGCGTGCAGTTGCAGTTGGGTTATGCCGCAGGGCTGTTCAAGAACGGCTGGGCCCAGGTGCTGCAGACCGCCATTGGCAGCCTCGAGGGGGTCACTGGCGCCCAGGTTTCGATCGATTGCGTGGTGGCCGCGCACAAGGCCCAGGCCCAGGTGCCAGCCATGGCCAACGTCAAGAACATCATCGCCGTGGCCTCGGGCAAGGGCGGTGTTGGCAAGTCGACCACCGCGGCCAACCTGGCCTTGGCCCTCGCACGCGAAGGCGCACGGGTAGGTATTCTCGATGCCGATATCTACGGCCCCAGTCAGGGGGTGATGTTCGGCATCGCCGAGGGCACTCGTCCACAGATTCGCGAGCAGAAGTGGTTTGTGCCGATCAAGGCCCACGGCGTGGAAGTCATGTCCATGGCCTTCCTCACCGACGACAACACGCCGATGGTATGGCGTGGCCCAATGGTGTCTGGCGCGCTGCTGCAACTGGTCACCCAGACCGCCTGGGATGACCTGGATTACCTGGTGATCGATATGCCACCGGGTACCGGTGACATCCAGCTGACCCTGGCACAAAAGGTACCTGTGGTCGGTTCGGTGATCGTCACCACGCCACAGGACCTGGCGCTGCTGGATGCCAAGAAGGGCGTGGAAATGTTCCGCAAGGTCAACATTCCGGTGCTGGGCGTGGTCGAGAACATGGCCGTGCATATCTGCTCGAATTGCGGCCATGCCGAACACCTGTTCGGTGAAGGTGGCGGCGAGAAGCTGGCCAGCCAGTATGGCGTCGACCTGCTGGCGTCGCTGCCGTTGTCGATGCTGATACGTGAGCAGGCCGACAGCGGCAAGCCCACGGCGATCGCCGAGCCGGAAAGCCAGATTGCCATGGTTTACCAGGAGCTGGCTCGCCAGGTAGGCGCGCGGATCGTGCTGCAGGAAGCTGCGGCGCCGGCAATGCCCAGCATTACCATCAGCGAAGACTGACCTGCCATACCGAGTTTGCCCGCACACAGCGACTGCGCCGTACTTGAAGCCTGTGCAGTCCCTGTGGGAGCGGGCGAGCCCGCGAAGAGGCCAGCGCCTATTTCGAGCAGGCATAAAAAAACCCGCCAGAAGGCGGGTTTTTTTGAAAGCTAGGAAGCTAGATCGACTTAGGCGATCTGAACTTCTTCAGCCTGCATGCCTTTCTGGCCGCGGGTAGCGACGAAAGTAACAGCCTGGCCTTCTTTCAGGGTTTTGAAGCCGTCAGCTTGGATGGCTTTGAAGTGCACGAACAGGTCGTCGCCCGACTGAGGGGTGATGAAGCCGTAGCCTTTCTCATCGTTGAACCACTTAACAACACCGGATTGACGGTTGGACATTTTTCTGTCTCCTTGGACAATTTGATAACGGTCAGGAAAAACCCTGCCCGGGACTGAGCGCAAAGAGAGCAGAAAATTCAGCGATGGGCCGATCAGGATCGTGCATCAAACTAGAGATTCTCGGTGTCACGTGCAGCACAGTGGCAACACCTTACCCCACTTTCCGCAACCTGCCAATGGTCAGAAGACGCTTTAGGCAAATTCGGATCGGCGGCGGCTGCAGCCCCCACCCGGCGCGGGATGAGGGATGGAACTTTAACCTGGGCGCCGGGACCGGTAATATGCGCGTCACGATTTTCACCTCGCAACTCTTCAGGACACCCCGCCATGAGCATCAAATCGGACAAGTGGATTCGCCGCATGGCGCAGGAACACGGCATGATCGAGCCGTTCGTCGAGCGCCAGGTGCGCGGCGAGCAGGACAACCGCGTGATCTCCTTCGGCGTCTCCAGCTATGGGTACGACGTACGCTGCGCCGACGAATTCAAGGTGTTCACCAACATCAACTCGGCCACCGTCGACCCGAAAAATTTCGATGCTGGCAGCTTCGTCGATATCAAGAGCGACGTGTGCATCATCCCGCCAAACTCTTTCGCCCTGGCGCGCACTGTCGAATATTTCCGCATTCCTCGTGACGTGCTGACCATTTGCCTGGGCAAGAGCACCTACGCCCGTTGCGGCATCATCGTCAACGTCACGCCGCTCGAGCCCGAATGGGAAGGTCACGTGACGTTGGAGTTCTCCAACACCACCACGCTGCCGGCGAAGATCTACGCCAACGAAGGCGTGGCGCAGATGCTGTTCTTGCAGTCCGACGAAGAGTGCGAAGTGTCGTACAAGGACCGTGGCGGCAAATACCAGGGCCAACGCGGCGTCACTCTGCCGCGTACCTGAGCCGACAAGCGCGGGGAATTACCCGCGCCTTTGGCACTCCAACGAAGTAACGCCGGTGTGCATGATGTGCATCGGCTTTCGTCAGGAGCAGCCAATGAAACTCCATCCCGCAATCAGTGCCAAGCTGGCAGGCCTGCAGCCCAATCACGTAGGGTTGTTGCCCTGGTCACTGCTGGCGCACCCGCTGCCCATGCAGGCGGGGGGCGTGCCCCATCAGCCTGACCCCGATACCCCGCAACCGCCGGAACCCGGTGAGACGCCTCCCATGGAGCCGGGTGAGCCGACCTTGCCGGACGAGCCGCCTCCCGCCCCTGTGGCCTGAGCGTCGCTAAAGCGGCCAGACGCGTTCAGCGCCAGCCAGGTACAGCCGGCTGGCGCTGGCGGGGGTGATTTCCCACCCCCCGGTGAACTCACCGAATGCAGGTAGCAGGCTGACTTGCTCATCGATCACGAAGCAAGGCAGGCGCAAGCGCTGACGGGCCTTGCCGCGCAGGACGAAGACCGGGTGTACATGGCCCGCCAGTACCGGGTGTGTGCGGTGGGGCTGCGGCTCGTGCTGCAGGGCAAAGGGCTCCAGAACCCAAGGCTCGTCCACGACCTGAATATCGAGCGAGGCAGGTGGATCGCCGGCGTTGCGATCATGATTGCCGCGTATGAGCACCACTTTCAGATTTTTGTGCCGCTTGCGCCAATCCTCCACCTTGGCCAGCGTTGCCGGGGCGCGGGCCGTGCGGGCATGCAGAAAGTCGCCCAGGATGATCAGTTGTTCGCAGTCATGCTCGGCCAGCAGGCGATCGAGCCTGTCGAGTGTCGCCTCAGTCGTTCCGCGTGGCACTGGTTGATGCAGGGCGCGGTAGCTGGCGGCCTTTCCGATGTGCACGTCGGCCACCAGCAAGGCGCGGCGGGCGGGCCAGTAGATGGCTTTGTCGGCAAGCAGCCAGAGCGCCTGCCCCCGGTGTTCGATGGGTTGGTAATTCATCCCGCGTTCGCCGCTTGTTCCAGTTCCGCCACCATCCGCGCAATGCGGTCTGCTAGCTTCTCGGTGCTCAATGTCTCGCGCATGCCTTCCACCAACAAGGCAAACGCCAGTGGCCCTGGCCGCTTCAACGCCCGCAGGTCCAGTTGCAACTCACTCATTTTTAGCAGTTGCCGATGCAGCCGTTCGATTTCCAGCTCTTCGCTCAATACTTCATCCCGCGCCTGGCCAAGCAGCAAATTCCCCGCGTCGTGCTTGCGAAACACCTCATAGAACAGCCCGCTGGAGGCCTGGATTTGCCGCGTGCTCTTCTGCGCGGCGGGATAACCGCCAAACACCAGCCCGGCAATCTGGGCAATTTCACGAAAGCGCCGCAGTGCCATTTCCCCGGCATTCAGGCTGGCCAGCACATCTTCCAGCAGGTCCGCGGTGTCGAGTGCTTGCGGCAGGTGACTGGCCCAGTCCACCTGGGCAGGGCTGAGGAGTTCGAATCCGTAATCGTTGACGGCAATCGACACCGACAGCGGCTGTGCGCGGCTGACCCGCCAGGCAATCAGATTGGCCAAGCCCAGGTTGGCCATGCGCCCGGCAAAGGGATACAGGAACAGGTGCCAGCCCTGGCGGGACTTGAAGGTCTCGGCCAGCAGTGTGCCTGTGGTGGGCAAGGCTGACCACTGCGCCTGGAGCGCAAGCAGCGGGCGTACTGCGCGCATTTCCGGCCCGTCAAAGCGTTCATGGGCGGCAGCATCGAGCTGCTCGACCAGCGCCTCGGCCAGTTCGCTCGAGAGCGGCATGCGCCCGCCGTTCCAGCGCGCTACCGCAGCCTTGCGCGCCGTGCTGCGACGCACATAGGCCGTCATGTTTTCCACGCGCACCAGCTCCAGTACCCGCCCGGCAAACACCAGCGTATCGCCGGGGCGCAGGCGGGCGATGAACGCTTCTTCAACACTGCCCAGCGTTTTCCCGCCGCCGCCCTTGCTCCAGTATTTCAGTTGCAGGTTGGCATCGCTGACGATGGTGCCGATGCCCATGCGGTGGCGCCGCGCCAGGCGTTCGCTGGTAACCCGGTAAACACCGTCGGCCTGGCGCTCGACGCGCTGGTAGTCCGGGTAGGCGGTCAGTGAGCTGCCGCCGTGGCAGACGAAGTCCAGCGCCCATTGCCATTGGCTGTCGCGCAACTGGCGAAAAGCCCAGGTGCTGCGCACTTCGGCGAGCAGTTGCTCCGGGCGAAAACCGCTGCCCAAGGCCATGCTGACCAGATGCTGTACCAGCACGTCCATGCACAGGCGCGGTGAAAAGCGGGCTTCCATGTGGCCGGCTATCAGCGCCTGCCGGGCCGCCGCCGCTTCCACCAGTTCCAGGCTATGGGTGGGCACCAGGGTGACCCTGGAGTGCCGCCCGGGCGCGTGTCCTGAGCGACCCGCCCGCTGCATCAGGCGGGCGATGCCCTTGGCCGAGCCGATTTGCAGCACCCGTTCCACGGGCAGAAAGTCCACGCCCAGGTCCAGGCTGGACGTGCAGATCACCGCCTTGAGGCTGCCTTGCTTGAGGCTGCGCTCCACCCAGTCGCGCGTATCACGGGCCAGCGAGGCGTGGTGCAGGGCGATCAGCCCGGCCCAGTCCGGGCGGGCCTCAAGCAGGGCCTGATACCAGATTTCTGCCTGGGCGCGGGTGTTGGTGAACACCAGGCTACTGGCACTGACATCGATCTCGTGACAGACCTGGTCGAGCATCTTCAGGCCCATGTGTCCAGCCCAAGGGAAGCGCTCGATCGCTGTTGGCAGCAGGGTGTCGACTTGCAGTGCCTTGTCTTGCCGGCCTTGCACCAGCAGGCCGCCCTGGGGCAGCAAGACATCCCGTGCGTGTTGCAGGTTGCCGAGGGTTGCCGACAAGCCCCAGGTCGGTAGGCCCGGGTGCCAATGCCGCAGGCGCGCCAAGGCCAGCTGCAGTTGTACCCCGCGCTTGTTGCCAAGCAGCTCGTGCCATTCATCCACCACCACCAGTTGCAGCGTGGCGAAATCCTCACGTGCCTGTGCCCGGGTCAGCAGCAGGGTCAGGCTTTCGGGGGTGGTGATCAGCACACTGGGTAGCCGCCGGGCCTGTCGGGCGCGCTCGGCACTGTTGGTGTCGCCGCTGCGCACCCCTACGCTCCAAGGCAGCTGGAGCTCATCAAGCGGCGCTTGCAACGCACGTGCGGTGTCGGCGGCAAGGGCACGCATGGGCGTCACCCACAGCACCTGTATGGGGGCCAAGTGGCGGCCCTGGGGCCTGGGCTTGAACGCACGCAGCGCCGCGAGCCAGACCGCGTAGGTCTTGCCGGCACCGGTACTGGCATGCAGCAAACCGGACTCGCCCCGTTCGACGGCAGCCCATACGCGCCGCTGGAAGGCGAAGGGCTTCCAGCCGCGCTTGGCAAACCAGGCATTGGCGAGGTCGGTAGCAGCAGGCATGAGGCAGGCGGTCCTTCGAAGGCTGTGCTTCTACAGACCACTTGCCGGCTGCAATGGTTTTACCGGATCAATTGGCCAACAGGTAGCCGCTGCGGCATACCTGTTCGCCGGCCACATGGGCGATGACCATGCCAGCGGTGGCCATGCGCCGGACGCTACGCGCATACAGCAGCCCCGGCTGGCTGTTGCGAAGGGGGGTGACTCGGTCACTGAGTGGGTCGATGACTTCGGCGATCAGTTGGCCGGCCTCCAGGTGCTGGCCCGGTTTGGCGTGGTAAACCAGCAACCCACCCAGTGGCGTTGCCACAGGTTCCACCGCGGCCAACGGCGTGGCGTGGCGTAACAGCGCGGGCAGGGGGGCGCTGGTGCCTTCGATGACACCTGCGTGGGTCAGGAAGTCGAGGATCGCCTGGCAGTCCTTGCTGGCCAGATCATGGCTGACATCCGCCTGGCCACGAAGCTCCACGGTAACCGAGCAGCAGCCCAGCGGAATCGGGAAGCGTTTGCCGAAACGTTGCTGCAATTGCCACCAGACCAGGCTGAAACATTCATCGAACGACTGCCCGCCCGAGTCGGTTGCCAGCAGGCTGGCCTGGGCGCCCAGGTAACGGGCCAAGGGTTCGATCTGGGGCCAGGCATCGGGTGTGGTGTACAGGTGCTCGACTGCTTCGAAGTCGCAGTGCAGGTCCAGCACCATATCGGCATCGCAGGCCAGGCGCTGCAGTATCAGGCGCTGGGCTTGCAGGGGTGTGCGGACCGGGTGTGCGTCCAGGCCACGGCGCAGGTATTCGCGGATCAGTGCAAGGTTGTGCGTCGGGTCCTGGGTAAGGTGTTCTTCGATCTGGTCGCCGATGCTGTCCGACAGGTCGACGAAGTTGCGATTGAAGTTCTCGCCGCTTTGCAGTTCAAAACGCCCCAATGGTGCATCCAGCAGCACTTGCTCCAAACCCACCGGGTTGGCCACCGGCACCAGTATGATCTCGCGCTGCAGTCGGCCTTGCTGTTCCAGCTCGGCCAAGCGGCGCTTGAGGTGCCAGGCTACCAGCATGCCCGGCAGCTCGTCGGCGTGCAGTGAGGCCTGGATATAGACTTTGCCACCACTGCGGGGGCCGAAGTGGAAGCTGTGCAGTTGGCGGGTGATCCCCGGTACGGGGGAGAGCAGGTCGTGGGTTGAATGGTGCATGTTGGTCCTGGCTGCGTGGCGAAAACGGTCTGCGACACGGGTCGGCTCAAAAATAGAAGCATAGTTTCAGCGAATGCGCCTCATCCTGCAGCAGTCGGGCATCGCAAACTTTTTCAGGCCAGTAGTGCCTGCAAGGTGGCCAGGTCATCTGCTTCTTCCACTGGCTTGTCCAGCCGCCAGCGCAGCATGCGCGGAAAGCGCACGGCAATACCGCTTTTGTGGCGCCGGGACAGGGCGATGCCTTCGAAGCCCAGCTCGAACACCAACGTGGGAGTGACACTGCGCACCGGGCCGAACGTTTCCACCGTGGTCTTGCGGATGATGGCGTCGACCTTGCGCATTTCTTCGTCGCTGAGCCCTGAATAGGCCTTGGCAAAGGGCACCAACGCCCGACCAGGGGTACCTGCCGGTGCATCCCATACGGCAAAGGTGTAGTCGCTGTACAGACTGGCCCTGCGACCGTGGCCGCGTTGGGCATAGATCAGCACCGCATCGACGCTGAAAGGGTCGATCTTCCACTTCCACCAGATGCCCATGTCCTTGGTGCGCCCCACGCCGTACAGTGCCTCGCGCTGCTTCAGCATCAGCCCTTCCACGCCCAGGCTGCGTGACTGTTCGCGCTGGCGGGCAAGGTCGGCCCAGTCCGGGCCTTGCAGCAGAGGCGACAACAGCACGGGGGCAAGTGGGTGTTCATCCACCAGGTGTTCCAGCTGGCTTCGGCGTTCGTGTTGCGGTCGGCTGCGCCAGTCCTCGCCCTGCCACTCCAGCAGGTCGTAGGCTTGCAGCACCACCGGCGCATCGTTCAGCAGTTTTTTGCCCAGCGTTTTGCGACCGATACGCTGTTGCAGCAAGGCAAACGGCTGCACGGCCAGTTCAGCCTCGGTTTCACCAGGTTTCCAGACCAGGATCTCGCCGTCGAGCACCACGCCATCGGGCAACGTCTGTGCCAGACCATGCAGTTCGGGGAAACGCTCGGTAACCAGTTCTTCGCCGCGTGACCACACCCACAGCTGGCCATCGCGCTTCACCACTTGCGCCCGAATGCCGTCCCACTTCCATTCGATTTGCCAATCGCTTGGTGGTCCGAGCAGGGTATCGAACTGATCGCTGGACACTTGCAGCGGATGGGCCAGGAAGAATGGGTAGGGCTGGCCGCCACGCTGGTTGTGTTCATCGGCGGACTCTGGGGCGATCAGCCTCTGGTAACTGGCTGCAGTCGGGCGATGGCCTATATCGGTGTAGCCGACCAGGCGCTGGGCCACGCGTTTGGCGTCCAGCCCGGCCAGTTGCGCCAGGGCGCGGGTGACCAACAGCTTTGACACGCCCACGCGAAAGCTGCCAGTGATCAGCTTCAGGCATAGCATCAGGCTGGCACGGTCCAACCGGGCCCAGAGCGGCGGCAGGCGCTGGCGGACTTGCTCAGGCGTCAGCCCGCGCAGGGGCAGCAAGTGCTGTTCCACCCAGGTGGCCAGGCCTTCGTCGTTGCCATCGGCGTGCAGCGGCAGCAGCAGCGAAATGGTCTCGGCCAGGTCGCCCACGGCCTGATAGCTTTCTTCGAAAAGCCAGTCCGGCAGGCCAGCCAGCGTCGTTGCCAGTTCACGTAGAAGGCGGGTGGGCACCAGTTGGCGTGGGCGCCCGCCGGCCAGGAAATACACCGCCCAGGCAGCATCGTCGGCGGGCGCCATGTCAAAGTAGTCGCGCAGTGCCTCGAGCTTGGCATTGCTGGAGGTGGTCGCGTCCAGGCGCAGGAACAGCGTAGCGAAGGCTTTCATGGCGAGGGGGCGGTGTTGGGCACATCGTCTTCGTCGCCATACTCGGTGACGAAGGCGCGGGCATCCAGGCCTTGTTCGGTGAGGTAGCGCACCAGTACCTCGACCGAGCCGTGGGTGACCATCACCCGTTGGGCACCGGTCTGGCCAATGGCCCAGAGCAGGCCAGGCCAGTCGGCGTGGTCGGACAGCACAAAGCCCCGGTCCACGCCGCGCCGCCGGCGGGCGCCGCGTAGCAGCATCCAGCCGCTGGCGAAGGCATCACTGTAATCGCCAAAGCGGCGCATCCAGCTACTGCCGCCGGCTGACGGGGGCGCCAGGACCAGTGCCTGGCGCAGCAGTGGATCGTTGCGCGGAATATCGCCTGCGTAGCGGGTTTCCGGCAGGCGGATGCCGGCATCCCGGTACACCCGGTTGAGCGGCTCCATGGCGCCATGCACGAGGATCGGGCCGATGCTGGCATCCAGCCCATGCAGAATCCGCTGGGCCTTTCCGAAGGCATAGCAGAACAGCACGCTGGCCTTGCCCTGTTCACTGTTGGCCCGCCACCAGGCATTGATGCTGGCGAAGATCTCGCTTTGGCTTGGCCAGCGGTAGATCGGCAGGCCGAAGGTCGACTCGGTGATGAAGGTGTGGCACGCCACCGGTTCGAAGGGCGTACAGGTGCCATCGGGTTCTACCTTGTAGTCACCGGATGCAACCCAGACTTCACCTCGATACTCCAGGCGCACCTGTGCCGAACCCAGCACGTGCCCGGCCGGGTGCAGGCTCAACGTCACGCCGTGGTGCAGCAGGCGCTCACCGTAGGGCAGGGTCTGCAGATTGATGTCCTGGCCCAGGCGGCTGCGCAGAATGCCGGCACCGGGGCTGGCGGTCAGATAATGGCCATTGCCGGTGCGTGCGTGGTCGCCGTGGCCATGGGTAATGACAGCCCGGTCCACGGGCCGCCAGGGGTCGATGTAGAAATCTCCGGGCGGGCAGTACAGGCCTTCGGGGCGGGCGATGACGAGGTCCATGGCACGGGCACTGGTTCAGGGGTTACCCGTTAAGAGGCATGGTGCTGGACGTTAGTTCGGATGGATTTGGGAGGGAGCTGCTGAAAAACTTCATCAAGCCCCCTCATGCGCCCCTGAAGAACGCCCTTACCGCCCCGGCACCAACGTAAGCCGCTGGTTGCCATACGCCCTGCCGAAGTTCTGCTGTTGCAGTGGCAGGCTCATGAAGCGCCCTTTGAACCAGGCATCCAGCCCATCGCGGTAATGCGCGCTGGCCGGGTTGCCGGACTGGCCGCTGCTGGTCAGTATCTGCAACGGTTCGGCCTGGCCGAAGTCGACGATCATCCGTGCCGAGGCTGGCAGACGCGTGTCGAAGTCGCTGCCCCAGGCGAATGGTGTGAGGGCCAGGGTAGTGAAGTCGCCGCCTGCGGCAAGCGGCGAACGGCTGATCGCATCACCCAGGCCATGGTAGGCCGGTGCCGGCCAGCGGTACTGGTGCAGCTTGCCCCACTGCCAGGTGCGTCGGTCGGCCCCCAGCTGTGCGATACCGGCCTCCATTGCGCCCGCCAGGCTGCGGGCGAGGATGGCGGGCTTGTCTTCTTTCTGCGGCGTGTTGCGGTCATCCCAGAAGGGGCTGTCATCGCGGCCCAGCAGATGATCGGCCTGCGCCGAGAACGACAAACGTGCATTGCTGACGAATGCCTGCCAGGCCGGGCCGGACTCCGGGCCCAGGTCATCGAGGAAGGTCTGGCGAGCGACCTCCTGCAAGAACAACTCGTACAGCGCGGCATCGGCCGACACCGGGCTCAGGCGGCCATCGAAGGCCTTGAGCCGGGCCAGCGTGTCGCGGGCCTTGTCGCGCTGCCCGGCGGGGAGGGCGTCGATTGCCTGCTTCAGTGGCTGGGCCATGCCGGGTGCGTCGAACATCTGCTTGAGCTTGTTGGCCAGCAAGGTCACCTGGTCGTTCTGCAGGGCCATCAGGCTGCGACTGTCGTGGCGACCGTTGCCGGCCAGCTGTGCCAGTCGTTCGGCACGCTCGGGGTAGTACCAGGTGCTGGACAGCTGCATGCCATAGCCGCGCGGCAGGCTGCGCTGGTTGGCATGGCCGATCCAGCCCGCGGGTGGGTCCTGGTCGTACGGGTGCAGCATCGGGTCGGCATAGCCGTCCCAGTCGTAACGCCCGTCCCAGCCCGGCGAGGGCAGCAGGCCCTGGCCTTCGCGGCGATTGGGGTAGCGGCCACTGACTTGCCAGCCGATGTGCTCAGGCTCGGCGAAAACGAAGTTGACGGCAGCAGCAGTCACCTCACGTGTGCTGTCGAAGGCCCGCTCCACGTTCTTGGCCCGCGTCAGGTCGAACAGGGCATCCAGGCTGCGATCACCTTTGAACTGTGGCAGGTTCAGCGCAAGGCCCAGGCTGGCATTTTCTGGCTGGGCCAGCAGGGTGCCGTGGCGGGTGTCGTACATCACTTCGCGCACGGGGCGTTGGCCACGTACAAAGTAGGTTTCGCTGCGGGCGCGGGCCGGCAGCCATTTACCATCGGCCAGGTAGCTCAGCTGATTGCCTTGGCGGCGCAGCTGCTCGAGGAACAGGTCCTGATTGTCGGCCATGACCGCGCTGCTGCTCCAGGCCAGCTTGCCATTGTAGCCGGCCAGCACAATTGGCAGGCCCGGCAAGGACAGGCCGGCAACCTGGTACTTGCTGGTATTGATTTGTACCGGGCTCAAGGCCCAGGCGGCGCGGCTGTCGCTGGCCAGCAGGCTCTTGCCGCTGCGGCTGCGCTGCGGGCCCAGGGCCAGGTTGGCCGACCCCGGGCTACCGAGCAGGTCGAGGTCGGCCAGCTTCTGGCTGGCAGCCGCCAGGGCTGCCAGCCCCGGCAATTGGCTGGCCAGGTTCAGGCCCTTGAGCTTGTCCACTTCCATTTCGGCCAACGGCTCGTCCGGGGCCCCGGGCAGCAACCAGGCCAGCTTGTCGCTACCGGCTTTCTGCGCCAGGGTCAGGGCGCTGAGTTCCTCTTGCAGGTTGACCGACTGACTGAACGCGTACAGGCAGAAGATCAGCGCCGAGTCTTCAGGCTTCCAGTATTCGGGGCGATAGCCACTACTGGCCAGGCCTGCTGGCAGCTTGTCGCGGTAGCGGAACAGGTAGGCGTTGACCCCGCGCGCGTACACTTCGAAGAAGCGCTTGAGCCGTGGCGATGCGTCGGCGTATTGCTGGGCGGCACTCTGCTTGAGGTTGGCGGCGCGCATGAGGCGGTCGATATCCAGCGCCTCGCTGCCGGCCAGTTCGGCCAGGCGGCCTTGGGCGAGCAGGCGCATGGCGACCATCTGTTCGATGCGGTCACCGGCGTGCACATAGCCCAGGCTGAACAGCGCATCATGGAAGCTGCTGCTTTCGATCAGCGGCGCACCCATGGCATTGCGCCGTACCGAAACATTCTGTGCCAGGCCTTTGAGCGGCTGCACGCCGCTGGTCGGTGGCACGCTGTCCTGGTAGCCGCCCGTCTGGCAGCCGGCCAGCCCGAGCATGCCGAGCAGGGTGGCAGCGGTTGCGAACCGCAGGCGGAAAGGAGGAAAGGCGGGGGCGGCCATGGCAAGGGCTCCTGCAAGGCGAGGCTGGTTTGGAAAGGCGCTAAGGTAGTAAGCGCGCAGGCGCCATGCAAGGTCCCAGGTCGGTTTATTTGATCGCGCCGGGTCCAACGTCGAAGTGCTCGGCCAAGGCGTCGGAAAAATGCGTGCAATTGATGCGCGTGTAGCGTTGGTAGTCACGGCTCACCGCGAATGCAGAGCCGGGCATCAGCAGGATCTTGTGTTGCTCCAGTTTACGCACGAAAGGTTGCAGGTCGGGCAGGTCCGGGTGGTAGACCCAGAGGAACATACCCCCTTGCGGTGCAATGTCGAATTGCCAGCCGCGCTCGAGCAGCAAGCGTTGGGTTTGCACCTGCTGGCGGATCAGGCGCTGCTGCACGTCTTTCATGTGCCGGGCATACGTGCCATCCGACAATATGGTGTTGACGAAGCGTTCGCAAAACGCGGGGACAGCGACGCAGGTCAGCAGTTTAAGGCGTGTGAGCGGCTCGATCAGGTCTTGCGAGCAGGCAATGAACCCTACGCGCAGCGAGGCCGACAGGCATTTGGAGAAGCTGCCGATGTAGATAACCCGGTCAAGGTTGTCCAGCTCGGCAAAGGTCTGGCGCACAGCAGGGCTGAAGTCCCCGTAAACGTCGTCCTCGACCACGAAGAACTCGTGCTCCACCGCCAGGCGCAGGACGCTGAAGGCGTTGTGCGGGCTGATGTTGCTGCCGGTCGGGTTGTGGAAGGTGCTGTTGCAGAAAAACGCCTTGACCTTGTGCCTGGCCAGGTGGCTTCTCATTTCTTCCACGTCCGGCCCGTCCTGGGTCCGCCGAATGCCGACGACGTGTCCGCCAGCCAGTTGGATCAGCTTGATCAGGTTGCCGTTGCCCGGCTCGTCGACGAACACGTGGTCGCCCGGTTTGATCAGCAACCGTGCAACCAGGTCCAGGCCTTGCGTGGCCCCCAGTGTGGTCAGCAACTGGTTGGGGCGGACTTCGACACGGGTCAGCCGTTTCATGTGCACGCACAGCTGTTTGCGCATGGGCAGGTACCCCTGGATGTCGCCGTACTCTGCCAGCGAGCTCTGCTCCAGCCGCGCCGTGCGACGAATCGCCTTGGCCAGCAGTTCGGTGTCGCGCCACGCTGGGGGCAGCCAGCCGCTGCCCAGCTTGGTGAAGTGCTGGCCGCCCTGCAGCAGCCGGAACAGTGGGTCGCCGGCCATGCATTCGGGTTCGTGGATCACGCTGGTTTGCCGGGCGCGGTTTGCCACGAAGTAGCCTCGCCCGGGTGATGCCGTCAACACACCTTCGCTGACCAGTTGGGCGTAGGCCGACACGACGTCGTGGTAACTGAAGTCCACTGCAGCGGTCAGCTTGCGGATGGAGGGCATGCGTTGCCCGGGCAACCACTCGCCTGCATCCAGGCGTTGTTTCAAAAGGTGATGAAGGCTGCAGGGGATCATGGCAGGTCCGAAACCGTTAGAAAAAAAAGCCTAACAGTTAACGGAAATGCTTGTCGACTGTTCGTTTGCAAATGGCCAGCACATGCCAATATCCCTGTGTCGGAACTTTCGGCTGCCAACAAAGGCGGCACTTTTAGCGTCTGTGCAGACCAGACAACTGGATATCAAGCCCATGCACCCTATGGACATGCAATCAGCCGTCATTGCCAGGCTTCCTGTCCCTGACGAACTGGAGTCATTCAAAGTTGTAAAGAATCTTGTGACCTCGGCGTTATTGGAGTGTTGTTCAGTCGTCGAGTTCGAAGCACTGAAAGAAACAATGGTCATAGAGCATGTGACTGAACAGGCACATGCCGATTTACAGGCATTTGCCATGAAGGATCCGGCTGCCGGCCGCGACCTGGTATTCATTGCAAAAACCTACACCTCTTATTCTGCGGTTTTGCATTATCGGCTTGCCCATTGGATTTACAACAATAGCGCCGCGACCTACGGCGCCGGCGGTCAATGCCTGGCCGCCATGATCTCCAGGCGCGGAAAAATGCTTTCGGGGGCGGAGATCCATTTCCGCAGCCGCATTGGTGCGCGCTTCATCATCGATCACGGCATGGGCACCGTCATTGGTGAAACGTCGACCATTGGTGACGATTGCTACGTGCTTGGCGGCGTAACCCTGGGCGCCCGCGGTATCAGTGACAACCCCTCGAGCCCCAGGCATCCGACGTTGGGTAACCGGGTGCAGATCGGCGCTTTCGCCAGTGTGCTGGGCGCAATTCATGTCGGTGACGGTGCGTTTATCGGGCCGGGCTGCATTGTTACCAAAGACGTCCCGGCCGCTGCCCGGGTACAGGTTAAAACATCATTGCAGGTGGTATTGGAATCATGAACGCTCTGAACTATGAAGTTTTAAGAAATACCGAGAAACTGTATTACAAAGACCAGTATTTGGCGGGCGCGAATACGCAAGTAGCGCGGGTGCACAGTGACGGCATCGAGTTGCTGAGTACGGTGGCCTATCCAGAAGGGGGCGGCCAGGAAGCGGACTTCGGCACCATTGAATTACCGGTGGGTACCGTGCGATTCGTCTGGGTTAAAAAACTCTACGGTAGCCCTATTCGCCTGGAAGGTTTCAAAGGTGGAAAACTGGGCGGCATCATTATTCACAGCCTGCACCCTGATGATTTGCACTTGCTGGATGAAGTCACGGTAGGCATGCCGGCCCGCGTCACTATCGATATCGAACGGCGCGAACGGCTGACGTTGTCTCACAGTGCCAGCCACTTCCTGTATGCCGCCGCCATCGGGCTGCGTGAAGAATTGAAGCAATGGACTATCGGCTGCCATATCAAGGAGGACACGGCACGTTTCGACTTCCTGGTCGAGGACGCGTTCACGGCTGAAGACGTACTTGAAATAGAACGACGGGCGAATGAACTGATCGGCTGCGATGCGCCCATCGAGCACTACGCGGTTCAAGGCCTGGAAGACGCGCGTTTGTGGACCTACAACGGCATCGAAATCCCGTGCGGTGGCACGCACCTCGATTCGCCTCGGCGCATCGGGCGCCTTGGCGTCAAGCGCAAACGCCTGGGTAAAGGCAAGGAACGGCTGATCTGCGTGTTCCCCGAGGCCGAAATCGACCTGTCCACTTATCACGAGCACGCATTATGAACAGCACGTTACCGCGGCGCACGTACCTGTACTTCACGGCACAGTCGATCAACCTGACGACTGCCGTGATGTCGGTGACGATGGCCGCCATTGTCGGGGCTGCGCTGGCGCCTGATGCCGCATGGTCCACGGTGCCGTACGGGTTCCAGTTTCTGTGCCTGATGCTGGCAACTTATCCAGTCTCCAGGCTGATGAGCCGTATTGGCCGTAAAAAGGCGTTCATGCTGGGCGCGATTCCCCTGGCGCTGTCTGGCGTCAGCGGCTTTCTGGCGGTGGAGCACCAGCATTTTCCAACGCTGGTACTCAGCCACTCTGCATTGGGTGTGTACATCGCGTTCGCCAACTTCAACCGGTTCGCGGCAACCGACAATCTTTCCCAGGCCTTGAAGCCCAAGGCGCTTTCGCTGGTCGTGGCGGGCGGGGTCATCGCGGCTGTCGTCGGGCCGACGCTTACCGAGTGGCTGCGTGACGTGGGTGGCTACCCACTGTTTTCGCTGTGTTATGCCGCGTTTGTCGGCCTGGCGTTGCTTTCATTGTTGATTGCGCTGTGCCTGCCCAGCGATGCCGGTATGGCCAGCGCGGTCAACAGCGCAGCAAAGCCGGCCAGTGTCCGTGCCGAGCCGGCAGGCCCGAGCGTGGTTGTGGCAATGGCTGTCGCTGCGTTGGGCTACGGGATCATGAACCTGCTGATGATCCAGGCCTCGATGCACATGAAACACATGCACGAGGACTTCACTGACGTCCGCCTGGCGATCCAGTGGCATGTGATTGCCATGTTTGCCCCGTCGTTCTTCACCGGCGCCATCATCCAGCGACTGGGTATCAAGACCACCATTTGCGCGGGCCTGGCCCTGTTGATCGGTTGCTCGGCGATGAATATCTGGTCGCACAGCTACGCCATGATGACCCTGGCACTGATTGCCCTCGGGCTGGGCTGGAACCTCACTTACGTAGGCGGAGGCGCCTTGCTGGCCCAGTCACTGCAGAACAGCCCGGCAGCGATGCAGATGCAGGGTAAGAACGACCTGGCCATTGCCATTTTTGCCACCCTCGGCGCATTCAGCCCTTCGCTGTTGCTGAGCTCGGTCGGCTGGGACGGTACCAACGCCATCTGCATGGTCCTCTGCCTGGGGCTGCTGGTTGCCACTGCCGGCCTGCTGCAGAACAAGGTCGGCCTGCAAACTTCAATGGAAGGTAGCCGCAAATGAGCGAGCTCATCAGTGTCAGCGATCGTATCTACACCAAGCTGGAAATGAACAACCCGGGCGGTAGCCACAAATACCGGGCGGCGCGGCGGATCGTCGAACATGCCGTGCGCAAGGGTGAGATCATTCCCGGGGTGACGACCGTCATCGAAAAAACCGGTGGCAGCTTCGGTTTTGGCTTGCTGGCGGCCTGCCACAAGTACCAGGTCGCCGTAGAGCTGGCGGTCGGGCTGAGCTTCAGCCAGACCAAGCGGGATCTGCTGGAGTGTTTCGGTGCCCGACTGATCGGCAAGGAAATGCTGATGGCCGGTGCCACACCCAAGGACGTGGTGATGCATCACCTGGATAACCAGACCGCGCTGGGCAAGTCATACTTCTACACCGACCAGTTCAACAACCCGGTGGGCATCGAAGCCCATCGTTATCAGACCGCCAGCGAACTGGCCGTGCAACTGACCAACGCCGGGGCAGGGCGGCAGATCCTGTTCGTGGGCTGTGCGGGTACTGGCGCCAGTTTCACGGGTATCACCCTGGGGCTGAAGGACCATGGCTTCGATGTGTCGACGGTACTGGTCGATCCCAATGGCTGCGATTCGAGGGCTGGCGTGTTCGCCGACCATCGTTTTGAAGGCATGGCCGTGGGCGTTTGCCCGCCGTTCATGGACTGGTCGCTGGTGGACGAGCGGGCCCAGGTGCAACATGCAGAAATGCTGGCCGCACAGCGCTGGTTCTACATGCAGAGTGGCATTTTCGTCGGTAATACAGCCGCTGCCTGCCTGGCGGTTGCCCAGCGCATGGCCCAGCATCCGCGGTATGTCGAGACCACCCTGGTGACCATCGCCTATGATGCCGGCCTCTGGTACCAGGACCTGTTGGGGGCAAACCGGCGAAAGGCCGCGTAGCCACCTGTGTCAGGCTCATGATCCAGAGGCTGGCACGGAAACTGTGGGAGCGGGCGAGCCCGCGAAGCAGGCGACGCGGTGGATGGCACGGGCTTCGCCCGTGTTCGCGGGCGCGCCGGCTCCCACAGTGTTCGAGCCATCTCTCAGATTTTTATCGCGTCAGTCGATTAGGCGCCGTGGCACTTCTTGTACTTCTTCTCGCTACCGCACGGGCACGGGTCGTTACGGCCAACGTCCTTCAGGGCGTTGCGTACCGGCTCCTGGTGGCCGTGGTTGCAGTGCGGGCCGTGTACATGGCCGTGGTCGTGATGGTGATCATGGCCATGGTTGCAGTCAGGGCCATGAACGTGGGGTTGTTGGGACATTGCAGGGTTACTCCGGTATGTAATCGTCGGGGATTATCTCACCACTGCGCGAGATGTGCAGGTCCCGATGGATGAGCAACCCGGTCGCCAGTTCGCCCTGCAGGGAGTAACGCAGCGGCTGCTTGCTTCTGAGCAGCTTGGCCAGTGGCTTCAGGTGCTGCCACAGGTTGGTTCGTGCGGTGATCTTGAAAGTGCGCCGTGCATGCCCGCCCACGCTGCGCCATACGCTGGCTTCATCCTGCACCAGTAGCAGGTCATTGAGGCGTATTGCATACGACACGTTGCGAATGAACAGGCGGCTGTCATTGGGGTTGTCGACCCGCAGGTGCAACACGAACTCCTGTTCCAGCAACCTGGCCTTGACCGTTTCGACCTCGACCAGATGCACTTCGGGCTCGCGCCAGTCCTCGCCCCAACTGGCACAGCCCGTCAGCCATGCCAGCAGCGCACCGAGCAGTAGCAGACGGGTGCGCTTGATCATGTTCAGCTCCCTACGTAGCTGGCGCAGCATTTCTTGAATTTGTGCCCACTGGCGCAGGGGCAGGGGTCGTTGCGCCCGGCCTTCAGCCCGACCGTTGGGTCGATGAAGTACCAGCGACCGGCATGCTGGACGAAGGCCGAGCGTTCGCGGTGCTGATGATCGCCGTCTTGGTCGTGCCAGCGCGCGGTGAAGGTGACGAAGCTGTGCTCGGGTTGTCCGCCCAGCACTTCTGCGCTTTCCACCTCCAGGCCCAGCCAGGTGCTCTGTGCACTCCAGTCGGCCATGGCAGCACGGTCCAGGCCGGCTTGCTGGGCCGGTAGGGTGGTGGCTACCAGGTAGTCGACCAGGCCCAGCACGTAGGCACTGTAGCGTGAGCGCATCAGGGCCTGGGCATCCGGTGCCGGGGTACCGGCATGGTAATGCCCGCAGCAGGCGTCAAGCAGGTTGCCACTGCCACAAGGGCAGACCGAGACACTCATCATCACCACCAGTACTTGCCGAAGTTTTCAGGGTTGGCCCAGAACCTGGCGTTGAGCCAGTCCGGGACCTGCTTATAGTCATGTAGATCATAGGTGAACAGGCTCAAAACCTGTTGGTCACGGCAGAATTTCTCGCTGGCCGACATGGCCAGGGCGAAAAAGTCGGTGTCCTGCCAGCCGCAGGCAGCCAGGTCGGCCAGCACTGCAACCCGGCTGGCATTGAGGTTGCGAATACCGCCGAGCAGCTCCAGGCCGGTGCGCTTGGGCAAGTGTTCCAGGCAGTCCACCAGTACCGCCAGGTCAAAGCGCTTGGCGGCCAGTTCGGCTGGCAGCGGGCCAGGGGCGGCGGTGTCGATGGTGACCTGGGGGTGTGCCTGGGCGAAGGCGTCCAGCGCCGGAAAGCGCGTACCTACCAGCAGCAGCCGTTGTGGAGTGAAGCGCTCGAGCAGGGCTGCCAGGGCCTGTTGCGGGGTGCGTTTGGAGAAACCTTCGGTCATTGCCATTCCTCGTTCAAGTCATCCAAGACTAGCGGGCTGCGGCGTGCGGGCAAAGAGGCATGTGACCGTGTCGTAGCTTATTGCTGGCAGGGTTGGAATGCGCGGTCTTTACTCCCAGAGATCGGCCTTATGCCGATTCCCCCTAGGAGAAGCAATGAAATGAGCATAGTACGCACAGCGTTACCCCTGGTACTGCTCACCAGTGTGTTGACTGGTTGTGCAGGTTTGCAAAAAACCGACTGGCCGAAATGTGCCGCCGTCGGGGGTGTAGGCGGCGCCGCCCTGGGCGCCATCGAAAGCTCCAGCTGGGCTGGCTGGGGTGCGTTGCTGGGCGGTGGCCTGGCGGCGGGCTATTGCTGGGCCCATGGCGATGGCGACGAGGATGGCGACGGCGTGCCAGACAGCCGTGACAAGTGCCCTGGCACCCCGCGTGGTGTGCAGGTCGATGCCAACGGATGCCCGCCTGAGCCGGTTGCGGTGGTCGAAGAAGTGGTGGTGCAGAAGGAAGAAGTCATTGTCATCCGCGACGTGCACTTCGAGTTCGATTCTGCGCGCCTGACGGCCAGTGACAAAGAGCGCCTCAATACCATTGCCACGCGCCTGAAGCAGGAAGCGCCCTCTGCCCGCCTTAGCGTCAGCGGCCATACCGACAGCGTCGGTTCCGACAGCTACAACCAGAAACTGTCCGAGCGCCGTGCCCATTCGGTGACCGATTACCTGGTCGAGAGCGGTGTACCGCGCAGCAGCTTCGTTTCGGTGGTCGGCGCGGGTGAAACCCAGCCGGTGGCAGACAACGCCACGGGCGAAGGGCGTGCCATGAACCGTCGTACCGAGATCAAGATCCAGCGGTAAGACGGCAGGCGCCCGTGCCTCGAGCAGTGGCACGGGCGCGTCTTCATGCCGGCCAGCCGTTTGTGGCCAATGACACAGGAGCATTCAGCATGAGTGTGACGTCGAAGGCGGCTTTGCCGCTGTTGGTGGCTGCCAGCCTGCTCACGGGCTGCGCTACGCACAGCGATGGCAGCGCGCCCCTCAATCAAAGGACCTGGCCCATCTGCAGCCTGCTGGGCGGCTTGGTCGGTGGTGGCCTTGGTGCCATCGAGAGTTCTTCCTGGGCTGCCGGTGGTGGCGCCTTGGGCGCCATCGCCGGCGGGCTGATTTGTTACGCCCAGGACGGTGACGAAGATGGTGACGGCATTTTCGACCGGCGCGATCACTGCCCCGAGACCCCGGCCAACACGGCGGTCGACCACATGGGTTGCCCACTGAAACAGTACCCGGCCGCGCCACCTGCCAGTGCACCCGAACCCTCGCCAGAGGTGATCACCCTCGATGACAACGGCGCGGTGATGTTCGCCTTCGACTCCGCCGAACTGACGCCGGCGGCCCAGCAACGCCTGCAAGGCCTGGTGGAGAAGCTCAATTCACCGACGGTGGCCAAGGTTCGTGTGATCGGACACACCGACAGTGTGGGCTCCGACAGCTACAACCAGGCACTTTCCGAACGCCGCGCCAGCAGCGTTGCCGAGTACCTGATCGGCCAGGGCCTGGAGATGGGCAAGGTCACCAGCCAGGGCCGTGGGGAAAGCGAACCGGTTACCGACAACGAAACCGAGGAGGGCCGCGCGCGCAACCGACGGGTGGAGCTGCACCTCAACTGAGTGTTGCTGGCGCTTGCCTGGGCATTGCCGTTAATGTTGTTCGCACGGTTTGCTCGATCAGGCCACCTCGACATGACAACCATCTATAGGGGCGTGGTATGAAGTTCATCCTGGGCCTGGGCAAGGTCCTGACGGTCGCTTTCTGGGGGGTGGTGCTGTTCAATCAGCTGATGCCACAACCCTTGCCCTTCAATCTGCTGATCAATGCCGCAGGCATCGTCTTGTTTGGCCTGCACCTGCTTGAAATGCTGTTCTTCAATCGCAGCCTGCGCGGGCGCAGTCACCGTTGGTTTGACCGTTTGCAAATCCTGTTGACGGGAATCTTTCATGTCATGTCCATTCCCCGTCCGCGGGAGGCGCCGCGGGTGAACTGATCTTGCCGCGTAATAATTCTCGCTGCGATCCCTTGCAGGAGTGGGCTTGCCCGCGAACACTGGCAACGCCGGTGCCATCCATCGTGGCACCTGCTTCACTGCCTTTTTCACGCAGCGCCTGTCAGATCACCAGACGCGAACTGGCCACCGCAACGACGGCCAGCCCCAGCAGCAGATTGACCCCCACCATCCGCCGAATGCGCCCCAGTACCGCCGCCCCCGTCGGCCAGTCCTCGGCCTGCACCGCTGCCTTCAATTCCGGCAGCAGCAACGCCTGAATGCGCATGAACAAGGCAAGCATGGCGATCCCGCCACCGATCATCACGTGCACGTACCTGGGCGCCGTCTCGAAACCGCTGAAGCGCATGTGCAACATGCCGATACCACTTATCGCCAAAATCGCCACCGCCAGCCAGACCCAGCCGAAGAAGCGTCGGAAAACTTCCACCCACAAGCGCAGGCGGGCAGGCCCTTCAAGGGCTGCAACCGTTGCCGGGCGCAGCACCAGCCAGGCGAAGAACATGCCGCCGACCCATACGAGTGCGGCCAGAACATGCAGTGTGTAGGGCAGGGCAAAGGCGAGCATTCGGATCTCCATGCGGCAGAAAGGGCAATAGCGGGGTATGATAGCCGCCCCATGTGAAACACTGAAAATATATCCAGCCCTTCGGGCGCCTGCAGACCATGATCAGCAACGAACTCAAAGCCACTATCCAGGGCGCCTATTCGCGTTTTCTCGAAGCCAAGAGCCTCAAGCCGCGCTATGGCCAGCGCCTGATGATCGCCGAAGTGGCCAAGGTGCTTGGCGACATTGCCTGCGACGATGAAGGCCGCCGCGCCGGCGAGCCTGCCGTGGTGGCCGTGGAAGCGGGCACCGGTACCGGCAAGACGGTAGCCTACAGCCTGGCAGCCATCCCGGCGGCCAAGGCCGCCGGCAAACGCCTGGTGATCGCGACGGCCACCGTGGCCCTGCAGGAACAGATCGTCTTCAAGGACCTTCCCGACCTGATGCGCAGCAGCGGCCTCAACTTCAGCTTCGCCCTGGCCAAGGGCCGTGGCCGCTATCTGTGCCTGTCCAAGCTCGACATCCTGTTGCAGGAAGGCCACGCCCAGTCAGCCACAGCTCAGTTGTTCGAGGAAGAAGGCTTCCGCATCGAAGTCGACGAGCGCAGCCAGAAGCTGTTCAACAGCATGATCGAGAAGCTTGCCGGCAACCGCTGGGACGGTGACCGTGACAGCTGGCCAGAGGCCCTGGAAGACCAGGACTGGGCACGCCTGACCACCGACCACAGCCAGTGCACCGGCCGCCACTGCCCCAACTTCCAGCAGTGCGTGTTCTATAAGGCCCGCGAAGGCATGGGCAAGGTCGATGTGATCGTCACCAACCACGACATGGTTCTGGCCGACCTCGCCCTGGGTGGCGGTGCGGTGTTACCCGACCCGCGCGATACCATGTACGTGTTCGACGAAGGCCATCATCTGCCAGACAAGGCCATCGGCCATTTCGCCCACTATTCGCGGCTGCGTTCCACCGCCGACTGGCTGGAGCAGACCGCCAAGAACCTGACCAAATTGCTGGCCCAGCATCCGCTGCCTGGCGACCTGGGCAAGTACATCGAGCAGGTGCCGGAGCTGGCGCGAGAAGTACGCACCCAGCAGCAGTTCATGTTCACCCTTTGTGAACAGGTGGCTGACTTCCGTCCCAGCGAGGACACCGAAGGCCGTGAGCGCCCGCGTTACCGTTTCGAGGGTGGGGTGGTGCCGGAGCAGATTCGTGAAGTGGGCATCGAACTGAAAAAGGGCTTTGCCCGCCTCAACGATCTGTTCACCCGCCTGGCTGACCTGCTCAAGGAAGGCATGGACGGCGAGGTCAATATCGGCATCGCCAGCCATCAGGCTGAAGAGTGGTATCCGCTATTCGGCAGCCTGGTCACCCGTGCCCAGGGTAACTGGGAGCTGTGGACGGCCTTCACCGCCGAAGACCCGGAAGACAGCCCGCCCATGGCGCGCTGGCTGACCTTGGCCGAAAGTGGCGCGCTGTTCGACATCGAAGTCAACGCCAGCCCCATCCTCGCCGCCGATATGCTGCGGCGCAGCCTGTGGAGCGTGGCCCACGGCGCGCTGGTGACCTCGGCGACATTGACCGCGCTGGGCAAGTTCGACCGTTTCCGCATGCGTTCGGGGTTGCCGCGCGACGCGGTCACCTGCGTGGTGCCCAGCCCGTTCGTGCATGGCGATGCCGGCCTGTTGCGGGTCCCCGACCTGCAGGCCGACCCACGCGATGCAGCAGCGCACACCGCGGCGATCATCCGCGAACTGCCGAACATCGTCGAAGATGCCCGTGGCGCGCTGGTGTTGTTCTCGTCACGCAAGCAGATGCAGGATGTGTTTGACGGTCTGGACCGTGACTGGCGCAAGCTGGTGCTCATCCAGGGCAACCTTTCAAAGCAGGAAACACTGAACAAGCACAAGGCGCGGGTCGACGATGGCCAGCACAGCGTGCTGTTCGGCCTGGCCAGCTTTGCCGAGGGTGTCGACCTGCCGGGCGCGTATTGCGAGCACGTGGTCATCGCCAAGATTCCCTTTGCTGTGCCCGACGACCCGGTCGAAGCTGCGCTGGCCGAGTGGATCGAGGCACGTGGCGGCAACCCGTTCATGGAAATTGCCGTGCCTGACGCCTCGTTGAAGCTGATCCAGGCCTGCGGCCGCCTTCTGCGTACCGAGCAGGATCGCGGCGTTATCACCTTGCTTGACCGGCGCTTGGTCACGCAGCGCTACGGCAAGGCTATTCTCAATGCGCTGCCGCCGTTCCGGCGGGAAATTTCCTGACCGCCGGAGCACTTGCGCCGGCGCATTGTCCATTACTCGTCTTGGGCCCATCAGGGTCCTGAAGGAGAGCCCCAGCCTTATGATCCGCCGCACCCTGCCCGCCGTATTCGCCTTGTTGTGCAGTTCACCCTTGCTGGCCGGGCAGCAAACGCTGTTCAGCTTCGTGCGCCCGGCTTCGGTGGTCAATGTGGCGACGGTGGATGCCGGCATGCCGCAGTACAACGCGGAACAAACGGCCGAGGGCGAGGTGTTGCGGCGTGTGGTGTTCAACCCGGCCCAGCAGCCGACCCTGCGCCTGAGCCCGCAGAGCGGGGTGTGGGACTGGTCCGCCGGGCAGTTCCTGACCTTGCGCCTGCAAAGTGCCATGGATTGGGCATTGACCGTGGATGTCACAGTGCAAGGCAGCGATGGCCGCGTCTTGACCAGCCGTATCGACCTGCCTGCTGGCCCCGCGCAAACCGTGATGGTGCCCCTGACGGCCAGTTCGCCGCTGGACCAGGGCATGCGCGCCGGCCCGCCGATGCCCTGGAACCATGGTGGTCAGCGCCTCCTTTTGACCAGCAGTGCCGGTGCAGTCGACCTCAAGCAGGTGACCTCGGTCAGCCTGAGCATCCCCAGCCCCAAGGTGGCGCAGAGCCTGCTGATCGAGCGTGTCGGTATCCAGGATGACGACCAGGCGTACAGGGCGGCCTACCACGAGCTGATTGATGCTTATGGCCAGTCGACTCGCGGTAACTGGCCCGAGAAGGTATCCAGTGACGAGCAGCTCAAGGCGGCCGATACCCGTGAACAGCAACAGCTCAAGGGCTGGTTGGCAGAGCGCGGCAAGCTGCAGCTGGACGCTTACGGTGGCCTGGTGGGCGGGCCGGCCTTTGCAGCCAAGGGTTTCTTTCGCACTGAAAAGCGTGATGGCCGCTGGTATCTGGTAACGCCGGATGGGCACCCGTTCTATTCCCTGGGGGTGAACGCCGTGGCGGCAGACGGCGGGCGTACCTATGTCGCCGGGCGCGAAGGCATGTTCAAGGCCTTGCCCGCTGAGGGCGATGCACTGGCCGCGTTCTATGGCGAAAGCAACAACGACGATGGCAATGCCTCGTCGCAAGGGCGCAATTTCAAGCAGGGGCGCTGGTTCGACTTCTACGCCGCCAACCTGCAGCGTACCTATGGCAAACCCTGCCGGCCCGCAGTGGAGGGCCAGCCAGCCGATTGCGCGCCGCCGGTGCTGGATGCCGACCGCTGGCAGGCGCATGCGCTTGATCGCCTTCAGGCCTGGGGGTTTAACACTATTGGCAACTGGAGCGAGCCGGCGCTTGGCCAAGCCAGACGCATGCCGTACACCTTGCCGCTGTCGATCGTAGGCGACTACGCCAGCATCAGCACGGGCATGGACTGGTGGGGCCGCATGCCCGACCCGTTCGACCCGCGTTTTGCCATGGCCACCGAGCGTGCCGTGGCCATCGCCGCTCGTGATCACCGTGACGACCCTTGGCTCATCGGCTACTTCGCCGATAACGAACTGGCATGGGCCGCCCCTGGAAGCGACCCCAAGAGCCGTTATGGCCTGGCCTACGGCACCTTGCGCCTGACCACCGATGTGCCAGCCAAACGCGCATTCCTCAAGCAGTTGCGCGACAAGTATCGCAACCAGGAAGGGTTGTCCAAGGCCTGGGGCATCGAACTGACCGCCTGGGAACTCATGGAAGATCCTGGCTTCGAGGCGCCGTTGCCTGACCCGGAGCACCCGGAAATCGAACGTGACTACCAGCACTTCCAGCGGGTATTTGCCGAGACCTACTTCAAGACCATTTCCGATTCGTTGAAATGGCATGCGCCCAATCACATGCTCCTGGGTGGCCGCTATGCAGTTAGTACGCCGGAAGCGGTCAAGGCCTGTGCCGAGTTCTGCGATGTACTGAGCTTCAACTTCTATACCCTCAAGCCACAGGACGGCTACGACTTTGCCCGCCTGGCAGAGCTGGACAAGCCGGTGCTGGTGTCCGAGTTCCAGTTCGGCTCGCGTGATCGCGGGCCGTTCTGGCCGGGGCCATTGGAGCTGGCGCGGGAAGAGGATCGCGGCCCGGCCTATGCAAACTTCCTCAAGGCCGCCATGGCGCAGCCGATGATCGTTGGCGCGCACTGGTTCCAGTACCTCGACCAACCGGCCAGCGGTCGCCTGCTAGATGGTGAGAACGGCCACCTCGGGCTGGTGGCGATTACCGATATGCCCTATCCAGGGTTTGTCGATGCCGTGCGCAAAAGCAATCTGCAGACCATGAACCAACTGCGTGCCGAGCTGGAAAAACCGGCCCCCTGAGATCAGGCGGATGCAGTCAACCCAGGTGAGAGCGGCCTTGTGTCGCGACCACTTGGCCCAAGCCTGTTTGCAAAACACCCAACTACTGAAACAATGCACACCTTTTTGGATATGGTCGTACGGAGAGCAGCGGGTGCAGATCCAGGGTCACTATGAGCTGAAGTTCGAAGCTGTGCGCGAAGCTTTTGCCGCACTGTTCGATGATCCCCAGGAGCGTGGCGCCGCGCTGTGCATCCAGGTGGGTGGCGAAACCGTCGTTGACCTGTGGGCCGGCAGTGCCGACAAGGACGGCCAGCAGGCCTGGCACAGCGATACCATCGCCAACTTGTTCTCCTGCACCAAGACCTTCGCGGCCGTTACCGCCCTGCAGCTGGTCGGCGAGGGCAAGCTGGCCCTCGATGCCCCGGTGGCCAACTACTGGCCCGAGTTCGCCCAGGCGGGTAAGCAGTCGATCACCTTGCGTCAGCTACTCAGCCACCGTGCCGGCTTGCCGGCCATTCGTGAGCTGCTGCCGGCTGAAGCCTTGTATGACTGGCAGATCATGGTCGATGCCCTGGCAGCCGAGACTCCGTGGTGGACGCCAGGCACAGAACACGGCTATGCCGCCATCACCTTTGGCTGGCTGATCGGCGAGCTGATTCGCCGTGCCGACGGCCGTGGCCCTGGCGACTCGATCGTGGCCCGCACCGCCCGCCCATTGGGCCTGGATTTCCATGTTGGCCTGGCCGACGAAGAGTTCCACCGCGTGGCGCATATCGCCAGGGGCAAGGGCAATGCTGGAGACAGTGCAGCGCAACGCTTGCTGCAGGTGACCATGCGCGAGCCTGAGGCACTGTCAACCCGTGCCTTTACCAATCCGCCCGCGATACTGACCAGCACCAACAAACCGGAATGGCGTCGCATGCAGCAGCCAGCGGCCAATGGCCATGGCAACGCACGCAGCCTGGCGGGGTTCTATGCCGGGCTGCTGGACGGCAGCCTGCTTGAATCCGAACTGCTCGATGAGCTGACCCGCGAGCATAGCCTTGGCCAGGACCGTACCTTGCTCACCCAGACCCGTTTCGGCCTGGGCTGCATGCTCGACCAGCCCGATGTGGCCAATGCCACCTTTGGTCTCGGCGCCCGCGCCTTTGGCCACCCTGGTGCCGGTGGTTCGGTCGGTTTTGCCGACCCGGAGTACGATGTGGCCTTCGGTTTTGTGGTCAATACCCTCGGCCCTTATGTGCTGATGGACCCACGCGCCCAGAAACTGGTACGCGTCCTTGCCAGTTGCCTTTGATCGGGTAATGCGGGTATTGCCACCCCCCTTTGACTATTCTCAATGGCAACGCCTGAAGTTCGTAGGCAAAATATCTTTCTATTTCATGGTGTATCGCTGATGTCTTCACATAAAACCTTAGCACTCGCCCTGTGCCTGACCGCCGTTACCGGCTGCGCCAGCCACTCCCCGGACGGCTCCAAGGAAGGTGGCTCCAGCTGGTGGCCTTTCGGTTCGGACAAGGTTGCCGAGCAGGAAGTGAAGTCAGCCGTCACTGAAAACGTGGCCAAAGCCGATGCCAAATCGGAAAGCTCCAGCCGCTGGTGGTGGCCGTTTGGCGGTGACGACAAGCAAGCCAAGGGGCCGGTGGTACCGAAGATCGATCAGAAGGCCACGCAGGCCTGGCTGGACGAATACGAGCCCAAGCTGCGCGAAGCGATCAAGGACAGCAAGCTGGAGCTGGAGCGTCGTGACAACGTGCTGGCGGTAACCCTGCCGGTGGACAGCTCGTACAATCCTGATCGCCCGAACATGTTGCTGCCCATGTCCCTGGGCCCGATTACCCGCGTTGCCAAGACTGTCGAAGGCGACCCCAAGACTGCCGTGCTGGTACTGGGCCATGCCGACAGCAGCGGCGCCGCCGTTGCCAACCAGAAGCTCAGCCTGGAGCGCGCCGCTTCGGTATCGGCCATCTTCCGCCTCAGCGGCCTGCAGCGTGACCGCCTGACCCTCAAGGGCATGGGTTCGGTGATGCCGCGCGCTGCCAACGACAGTGCCGAGGGGCGCGCCCTGAACCGCCGCGTGGAGATGTTGCTGACTCCGCAAAACACCATGGTCGCGCTGCTGGCCAAGTACCAGCAGGCCGCCCCGGCACCCGCCCCGGCCTCGATGGTGGCGGTGCAGGATGCCAAGGCACCAGCCGCCAAGGCCGCTGGCAGCAAACCGGCCGTCAAGGCTGCGGCGAAGAAACCGGTAGCCAAGGCCAAAACGCCTGCGAAGACTGCAGCCAAGAAAAAAGCTGCGCCGGCCAAGCCTGCAGCCAAGAAAGCTGCCGTTGACAAGAAAGTAGCTGCCAACAGCCCTGCGAAGACCAACTGATCGTCAAGGAACCGCAGTAATGACCCAATCCCTGGCCGATATGCGCCGCGATTACACCCGTGATGGCCTGGCCGAAGCCCAGGCACCAGGGCAGCCGTTCGCCCTGTTCCACCAGTGGTTTGCCGATGCGGTGAAAACCGAGCAGGTACCGGTGGAAGCCAACGCCATGACCTTGGCCACCGTGGACGGCGAAGGTCGCCCGCATTGCCGTGTATTGCTGTTGAAGGGGCTCGACGAGCAGGGTTTCACCTTCTTCACCAACTACGACAGCGCCAAGGGTCAGCAACTGCAAGCCAACCCCTTTGCGGCAATGACCTTCTTCTGGCCTGCGCTGGAGCGTCAGGTGCGGATCGAGGGCCGGGTGCAGAAGGTCACGGCGCAGGAGTCGGATGCCTACTACCAGGTGCGCCCGCTGGGCAGTCGCCTGGGGGCCTGGGCTTCGCCACAGAGCCGCGTGATTGCCGGGCGCGAAGAGTTGGAGAGCCTGGTAAAGGCCACCGAAGCGCGTTTCTCCGACACCCAGCCGCACTGCCCTGAGCATTGGGGGGGGTACCGGTTGTTGCCCGAGCGCATCGAGTTCTGGCAGGGGCGGCCAAGCCGCTTGCATGACCGGTTGAACTATCGACTGGTGGATGGGCAGTGGCTGCGAGAGCGGCTGGCGCCCTGAGCAACCGGGGCCGCCAAGCGGCCCCAGCCATTGATCAAGCTACCCCGGATAACCTGCCGCCTCGCGCTCCAACCACCCCGCCAGTTGCTTACGCCCCACCTTCTCCTGCCGCGCCTGCGCCAACCTTTCCAGCATGAACGCGCGTTTTTCAGGATCGGTCCCTGCCAGCGACAACGCCAGGTCGCGGTCCATCCAGCGGCGCATGCGCACATACAGCCACCAGTGGAAATACAGTCCCGCAACGGTGGTGACCACGACGATGAAGTAATCCATGGCTATTCTTGGTCTCACTTGAAAGGCCTTCGACACAGCCCGGCAGGCTGTACCCCGGCTGAATGAAAACAATTTTATTACGTTTGTACCGTGACAGCCGTCAATGTGCAGCGTCTAATGAGCACCTGACTTATGGAGACTTTACCCATGCGTAAATCCGCTTTGCTGGTGGCGACCTTTACCACCATGTCGCTGCTGCTGGGGGGCTGTGCCTCGAGCCTGACCGGTGACAGCTACTCTCGTGACGAAGCCCGCCGCGTGCAAACCGTGCGTATGGGTACCATCGAATCCCTGCGTCCGGTCAAGATCGAGGGCACCAAGACCCCGATTGGCGGCGGTGCCGGTGCCATCGTGGGTGGCGTAGCCGGCAGCGCCGTGGGCGGTGGCCGTGGCAGCATCGTGGCTGCCGTGATCGGTGCCGTGGCCGGTGGCTTGGCCGGCTCCGCAGCAGAAGAAGGCCTGACCCGTACCCAAGGTGTCGAAATTACCGTTCGTGAAGATGATGGCAGCATGCGCGCTTATGTGCAGGCTGTGCAGGAGAACGAAATCTTCCGCGTTGGCGACCGCGTGCGCATCATGACAGTTGACGGTACCAGCCGCGTTTCGCACTGACCGTAGCGCAGTCAAACAAAACCCCGACATGGCTGATGCCAGTCGGGGTTTTTTCAGGCCTCAGCCAAGTCAGGCAATGCTGGTTTTGCGGCTGGCCATTGCGGTGACGGCGTAGCCGATCACCGCGGCAAAGAACGAACCAGTAAGAATGCCCATGCGGTCCATGCCGGCGTACTCACTGCTACCCGGGGCGAAGGCGAGCGAGCCTACGAACAGGCTCATGGTAAAGCCAATGCCGCAGAGTATCGCCACCCCCAGAATTTGCCCCCAACCAGCGCCCGCAGGCAGCGCGGCCAGGCGCAGCTTGACCGCCACCCAGGTCAGGCCGAAAACCCCCACGGTCTTGCCCAGCAACAGGCCGATCGTGATGCCCATCGGCACGGGGTGGGTGAAGCTGTCTACGGTCATGCCTGCCAGCGAAACGCCGGCATTGGCAAAGGCGAAAATTGGCAGGATGGCATAGGCCACCCAGGGCTGCAGGGCGTGTTCCAGCGCCAGCAGCGGCGACGATTCAGCATTGCGTGTACGCAGCGGGATGCAAAAGGCCAGGGCGACACCAGCCAAGGTGGCATGCACGCCACTCTTGAGCACGCAGACCCACAGGATCAGGCCAACGATCATATACGGGCCAAGCTTGATCACACCAAGCCGGTTCATCGCCACCAGCACCAGCAGACAGGCCGCAGCCAGCAGCAGCGATACACTCGACAGGGTGCCGGAGTAGAACAGGGCGATGACAATGATCGCACCCAGGTCGTCGATGATCGCCAGGGTCATCAGGAACAACTTCAGTGACACCGGTACGCGTTTGCCGAGCAGGGCCAGGACACCGAGGGCGAAGGCGATGTCGGTGGCGGTAGGGATCGCCCAACCGGCCACGGCCGCAGGGTTGTCCCGGTTGATGAACCAGTAGATCAGCGCTGGCACCACCATGCCGCCCACGGCTGCGGTGGCAGGCAGAATCACTTGTGAGGGCTTGGACAGGTGACCGTCGACCACCTCGCGTTTGACCTCCAGGCCGATGAGCAGGAAGAACAGGACCATCAGGCCGTCGTTGATCCACAGTAGCAATGGCTTGGCGATGTTCAGCGCGCCGACCTGGATGGCGACGGGTACCTCGAGCAAGCCGCCGTACAGGTAGGACAGTGGCGAGTTATTGATGATCAGGGCCAGAACGGCGGCGGCGATCAGCAGCAGGCCGCTGGCGGCTTCGAGCTGGAAGAATCGGGTAAACAGGCTACGCACGGGCTGTAGGCCCTCCATGAGCAGTTTACGCAGGGTACGGGCGTACACCCTAGCCTGTAGAGATATGCTTTCAAACAAAAGACATATTCGTTTTTGTTATATGTTGTTGCTGACAGGCCTGGGGCAAGCCTAGATGGATTTGGGGAAGGATGGGGGAGGGGAAGTCTGGAGTAGGTGCTGGAATAGTCTGATGCCGGACCGGGCCCTTTCGCGGGTAAACCCGCTCCTACAGGGGGCCATTGTTCCGTGTAGGAGCGGGTTTACCCGCGAAGAGGCCCTGTCAGTCGATAAAGCATCAGAGGCCGAGCATATCCCGCGCCACTGCCTCGGCGATGCGAATGCCATCCACACCGGCTGACAGGATCCCGCCCGCGTACCCGGCCCCTTCACCCGCCGGGAACAGCCCTTTGAGGTTCAGGCTCTGGTAATCCTCACCGCGGGTAATCCGCAGTGGCGAAGAGGTACGCGTCTCGATACCGGTCAACACCGCATCATGCAGGTTATAGCCCTTGATCTGCCGGTCGAACGCCGGCAGTGCCTCACGGATCGCCTCGATGGCGAAGTCCGGCAGGCTCGGCGCCAGGTCACCCAAGGTCACGCCCGGCTTGTAGGACGGCTCGACACTGCCCAGTGCGGTCGAGGGCCGGCCGGCGACAAAATCACCCACCAGCTGTGCCGGGGCCTGGTAGTTGCTGCCGCCCATTACATAGGCGTGCGCCTCCAGGCGCTCCTGCAGTTCGATACCGGCCAACGGGCCACCCGGGTAGTCGCGCTCGGGGTCGATGCCGACGACGATGCCGGAGTTGGCGTTGCGCTCGTTACGCGAATACTGGCTCATGCCGTTGGTGACGACTCGCCCTGGTTCGCTGGTGGCCGCGACCACGGTGCCACCCGGACACATGCAGAAGCTGTATACCGAGCGGCCATTCTTGGCGTGGTACACCAGCTTGTAGTCTGCGGCACCCAGTTTCGGGTGGCCGGCGTACTTGCCCAGGCGTGCCTTGTCGATCAGCGTTTGCGGGTGCTCGATACGGAAGCCCACCGAGAACGGTTTGGCTTCCATGTAGACACCTTTGGCGTGCAGCATGCGGAAGGTGTCGCGGGCGCTGTGGCCCAGGGCCAATACCACATGGCGCGAGTGCAACTGCTCGCCGCTTTCAAGCACTACACCGGTCAGTTGGCCAGCTTCGATCAACAGGTCGGTGACCTTCTCCTGGAAGCGCACTTCGGCCCCCAGGGCGATCATGTCCTGGCGCATCTGTTCGACCATGCCGGTGAGGCGGAAGGTGCCGATGTGCGGCTTGTTGATGTACAGGATTTCGTCTGGCGCACCGGCCTTGACGAATTCTTCCAGCACTTTGCGGCCGTGGTGTTGCGGGTCCTTGATCTGGCTATACAGCTTGCCGTCCGAGAAGGTACCGGCGCCGCCTTCGCCGAACTGCACGTTGGACTCGGGGTTGAGCACGCTCTTGCGCCACAGGCCCCAGGTGTCCTTGGTGCGCTGGCGCACTTCCTTGCCACGTTCGAGGATGATCGGCTTGAAGCCCATTTGTGCCAGCAACAGGCCGGCAAAGATGCCGCACGGGCCGAAACCGACCACGATCGGGCGCTCCTGCAGGCCTGCCGGGGCCTGGCCGACGAACTTGTAGGTGACGTCTGGGGCCGGGCCGATGTTGCGATCATCGGCGAACTTGCTGAGCAGCTCGGCCTCGTTGCTGGCTTCCAGATCGATGGTGTAGATGAACAGCAGTTCGCTGTTCTTCTTGCGCGCATCGTAGCTGCGCTTGAACAGGTTGAAGCTGAGCAGTTGCTCGTCGCGGATGCCCAGGCGCTGGACGATGGCTTCGCGCAGCGCTTCGTCGGGATGGTCCAGGGGCAGCTTCAGTTCGGTGATTCGTAGCATGGCAGGGTCCAGTATCCCGGCCATGGGCGGCCGGCGGCTTTACACAAACCGCCAAGTATAAGCTGTTAGCCGCCCCGACTGGCAGGATAAAAGCGCCCGGCGATCAGTTGTCGCGCGCACCACCGTAGTAACCGCAGCCGCGCAGGGTCTGGCCGTCGATGCGCAGTTCGGCGCGCAAGTGGCGTACGGCGCCGGTGGCGCTGTCGACGCAGCGTTGCGGGGCGACCCACAGTTCCACGTGCTGGCCGTTGGCTTCGCTGGTCAGGGTCAGGCCGCCGCCGGGCACTTCTTCTTCGAGGAATGGCAGGGGCAGCGGGTCTTTGCCGATGCGGTTAAGCACCATGCCCTTGCCGCTGGCCTTGATGTCCCAGTCCGGTTCATGGCCATTGGCGCGCAGGGTCAGCTGCTTGAAGTTGGGGTCGTCGCAAGCGCGGGTGGAGGGCTCCAGGCGGTACAGGCGGCTGACTTCCAGCTGGCCGTCGTTGTCGGCCTGCTTGGCGCCAGTGAGGCGACCGCGCACGTCGGCGAACAACTTGGCGTTGGCGTCCTTGGCCAGGTTGGCGGACTCCTGCAGGATGCCGGTGCCGGCAACGTCGTTGATCACGAAGCGGCGTGCTTCGCTGCAGGGCTTGAACAACAGGCGGCCGCCGTTGGCGCTCAGTTCGCCCTGCATGCGCGTGGTGCCGATGTTCGGGTCACGGGGCTTCTCGGCCAGTAACTGGCAGCCAGCGAACAGGGGCAGCAGGGCACTGAGCAGCAGGGTAGGGGTGAGACGCATGAGCGGGCTCCGGGGGAATCTTTGCCAAAGAGCTGGCCACGATACACGTCCTGCGGGCAGAAAAAAGGGCCCGAAGGCCCTTTTTCATTCAACCCCCGAGGTAGGCATCGCGTACCTTCGGGTCGGTCAGCAGTGCCTCGCCGGTGCCCTGCATCACCACCCGACCGTTCTCCAGCACGTACGCCCGGTCAGCGATCTTCAACGCCTGGTTGGCGTTCTGCTCCACCAGGAACACCGTCACGCCATCGCGGCGCAGCTGTTCGATGATGTCGAAGATCTGCTGGATGATGATCGGCGCCAGGCCCAGCGAAGGCTCGTCGAGCAGCAGCAGCTTGGGCTTGCTCATCAGCGCCCGGCCGATGGCCAGCATCTGTTGCTCGCCACCGGACATGGTGCCGCCGCGCTGGATGTAACGCTCTTTCAGGCGCGGGAACAGTTGCAGGACCTTGTCCAGTTGTTCCTGATAGTCGCCCTTGTCGGTGAAGAAACCGCCCATGGCCAGGTTTTCCTCGACAGTCAGGCGAGCGAACACGCGGCGGCCTTCCGGCACTACCGCGATGCTCTTGCGCATGATGTGCGAGGACGGCTGGCCGACCAGCTCTTCACCCATGTACTTGATGCTGCCGCTGTGCGCCTGCGGCGAACCGCACAGGGTCATCAGCAAGGTCGACTTGCCGGCACCGTTGGCGCCGATCAGGGTGACGATCTCGCCCTGGTTGATCTCCACGTTGACGCTGTGCAGCGCCTGAATCTTGCCGTAGAAGGTGGAAACGTTTTCAAACTTCAGCATTTACGCTTCCCCCAGGTAGGCTTTGATCACGTCAGGGTTGTCGCGGATCTCCTCCGGCGTGCCATGGGCCAGGGGGGTACCCTGGTTGATCACCACGATATGGTCGGAAATGCTCATCACCAGCTTCATGTCGTGCTCGATCAGCAGCACGGTGACGTTGTGCGACTCACGCAGGTAGGCGATCAGAGCCTTGAGGTCTTCGGTTTCCTTCGGGTTCAGGCCGGCCGCCGGTTCATCGAGCATGATGATGCGTGGCTGGGTCATCATGCAGCGGGCGATTTCCAGGCGGCGTTGCTGCCCGTAGGCGAGGGTGCCGGCGGTACGGTTGGCGAACTCGGTCAGGTTGACCTTCTCCAGCCAGTACTGCGCACGCTCCAAGGCTTCCTTCTCGCTGCGGCGGAAACTCGGGGTCTTGAACAGGCCGGCGAAGAAGTTGGTGTTGAGGTGGCGGTGCTGGGCAATCAGCAGGTTTTCCAGCGCGGTCATTTCCTTGAACAGGCGCACGTTCTGGAAGGTCCGCACCACGCCCTTGCGGGCGATCTGGTGTCCGGCCAGGCCCTGGATCGGCTGGCCATCGAGCAGGATGGTGCCGTCGCTGGGCTTGTAGAAGCCGGTCAGGCAGTTGAACACGGTGGTCTTGCCGGCGCCGTTCGGGCCGATCAGCGCCACTACCTGTTTCTCCTTGACGGTCAGGCCCACGCCGTTGACCGCCAACAAGCCGCCAAAGCGCATGCTCAGGCCGCTGACTTGCAGAATTTCGCGGCTCATCGGGGCAGCTCCATCTGTGGACGTTGCATAGGCAGCAGGCCTTGCGGACGCCAGATCATCATCAACACCATCAGCGCACCGAACATCAGCATGCGGTATTCGCTGAACTCACGCATCAGCTCAGGCAGCAGGATCATCACGATGGCCGCGAGAATCACGCCCAGTTGTGAGCCCATGCCACCCAGCACGACGATGGCGAGGATGATCGCCGACTCGATGAAGGTGAACGACTCCGGCGTCACCAGACCTTGGCGCGCGGCGAAGAAGCTGCCGGCGAAACCGGCGAAGCAGGCACCCAGGGTGAATGCCGAGAGCTTGATCACGGTCGGGTTCAGGCCCAGAGCACGGCAGGCGATCTCGTCTTCACGCAGGGCTTCCCAGGCACGGCCGATCGGCATGCGCAGCAGGCGGTTGATCACGAACAACGCCAGCAGGGCCAGCAGCAGGGCCACCAGGTACAGGAAGATGACCTTGTTGATCGAGTTGTATTGCAGCCCGAAGAACTCGTGGAAGGTCTGCATGCCCTCGGCCGCACGGCGTTCGAAGGTCAGGCCGAAGAACTCCGGCTTGGGGATGTTGCTGATGCCGTTGGGGCCGCCGGTCCAATCGGTGAGGTTACGCAGGAACAGGCGGATGATCTCACCGAAACCGAGGGTCACGATCGCCAGGTAGTCACCACGCAGGCGCAGCACCGGGAAGCCGAGCAGGAAGCCGAACGTGGCAGCCATCAGGCCGGCAATCGGCAGGCACACCCAGAAGCTCCAGCCCAGGTAATGCGAGAGCATGGCGTAGCTGTAGGCACCGACGGCATAGAAGCCCACGTAGCCGAGGTCGAGCAGGCCCGCCAGGCCGACCACGATGTTCAGGCCCAGGCCCAGCAACACGTAGATCAGGATCAGCGTGGCGATGTCGACCGCACCGCGAGAGCCGAAGAACGGCCATACCAGTGCCACCACGATCAACCCGATGATGACATAGCGCTGGGTCTTGGGCAGGGTGAGGTAGTTGCTGACTGCCGGGGGGATCAGCTTGCGATCCGATCGGCGGCCCATCACCGAACTCCACTGCTTGTCGAACAGCACGCGCAGGAACATCAGCACCGAACAGACGGCGATGATGCTGATGGTGAACGAGCCCTGACTGTGCACGACCAGGCGGATGCCGTCGATGCTCAGTTTCAGGCCCAGTACCGGGAAGGCCACGGCCCAGACCAGCAAGGCGCTGAAGAACGCCTGTTTGAGATTTCTGTTCATACTTTTTCAACCTCCGGGCGGCCCAGAATGCCGGTCGGCCGGAATAGCAGGACAAGAACCAACAAGCCGAATGCCACCACGTCCTTGTACTGGTCGCCGAAGATATCGGCACCGAACGCTTCGGCCACGCCCAGCACCAGCCCGCCGAGCATGGCGCCCGGGATGCTGCCGATGCCACCCAGTACCGCCGCGGTGAAAGCCTTCAGGCCCACCAGGAAGCCGGCGTTGGGGTTGATCACCCCGTACTGCATGCTCAGCAGCACGGCCGCCACGGCAGCCAGGGCGGCACCGATGACGAAGGTGAGGGCGATGATGTTGTTGGTGTTGATGCCCAGCAGGTTGGCCATCTTGATGTCCTCGGCACAGGCGCGGCAGGCGCGGCCTAGGCGGGAACGAGAGATGAACAGGGTGAGCAGGGTCATGGCCACCAGGGTGACGACGAACACCAGGATTTGCATGTAGCTGATCAGTACTTCTTCAGCACCGCCTGGCCCGAAGGAGAAACTCCCGGGGATCAGGTTGGGGATGGACTTGTCCTTGGAGTCCTGCGAAAGCAAGACCGTGTTCTGCAGGAAGATCGACATGCCGATGGCAGAAATCAGCGGGATCAGACGGTTGCTGTTGCGCAGGGGGCGGTAGGCAACCCGTTCGATGCTGTAGCCATAGGCACTGGTGACGAAGATCGTCGCGACGAAGGCGACGGTCATCAGGATCGGCAGCGAATGGATACCCATCATGGCCAGGCCCGCGAGGGCGATGAAGGCCACGTAGGAACCGATCATGTACACCTCGCCGTGGGCGAAGTTGATCATGCCAATGATGCCGTACACCATCGTGTAGCCGATGGCGATCAAGGCATAGGTGCTGCCGATGGTCAATCCATTAACCAGTTGTTGGAAGAAATGGTAGATCTCAGGCATTACAGCGCTCCTAAAAACCTGATTTGCATTTCACTGGCAGGGGTACGGCCAGGAAACCGCGGGTGACGGTTTTAAGATTTTCAGGTGAGCCGGCCCCCGGATCGCGGGGATCGGGCCCATGAACCTCATAAAACGAAGCCCACTGCTCGCACAGTGGGCTCGTAGGTCAGCTATTAGTCACGCAGTTACTGAGGGGAGACTTCGGTCTTCGGCTTGCCGAAGTGCCATTCGTAGACCACGAACTTGAAGTCTTTCAGGTCGCCTTTGTCGTCGAACGACAGGTCGCCGGTCGGGGTCTTGAAGGTGCCTTCGTGGATGGCCTTGGCCACCTTGTCGGTATCATCGGAACCGGCTTTCTTGATGCCTTGAGCGATCAGCTCGACAGCCGAGTAGGCAGGGAATACGAACGGGCCACTTGGGTCCTTGCCGTCAGCCTTGATGGCGTCGACGATCTTCTTGTTCGCCGGGTCTGCGTCGAACGACTTCGGCAGGGTGACCAGCAGGCCTTCGGAGGCGTTCTGGGCGATCTGCGAAATGGAGTCGTTACCCACGCCTTCCGGACCCATGAACTTGGCTTTCAGGCCTTTTTCCTGAGCCTGGCGCAGGATCAGGCCCAGCTCTGGGTGGTAGCCGCCGTAGTAGACGAAGTCGACGTTGTTCTGCTTGAGCTTCTGGATGATCGAGGAGAAGTCCTTGTCACCCGCGTTCAGGCCTTCGAACACGGCAACCTTGGTGCCTTTGCTTTCCAGGGTTTGCTTGACGGCGGTGGCGATGCCTTCACCGTACTGCTGCTTGTCGTGCAGGACGGCAACGACCTTCGGCTTGACGTGGTCGGCGATGTAGTTGCCGGCAGCCGGGCCCTGGGCGCTGTCCAGGCCGATGGTGCGGAAGATCAGCTTGTAGCCACGGGCGGTGATTTCCGGCGAGGTGGCGGCCGGGGTGATCATGATCACGCCTTCGTCCTCGTAGATGTCGGACGCTGGCTGGGTGGAGCTGGAGCACAGGTGGCCGACCACGAACTTGACGCCGTCGTTGACCACTTTGTTGGCGACTGCCACGGCCTGTTTAGGGTCGCAGGCGTCGTCGTATTCCTTGGCTTCGAGCATCTTGCCATCCACGCCGCCCGCGGCGTTGATATCCTTGATGGCTTGCTTGGCGCCGATGAACTGCATGTCGCCGTACTGGGTCACGGGACCCGTCTTGGGACCGGCGATGCCGATCTTGATGGTATCGGCGGCAAACGAATGGCTGGCTACCCCGGCCAGTACCATTGCGGCGAACAGCTTGGAAATCTTGATCATAGTGCTCCACTCATTCTGTTGTAATTCTTATAGTCCTGGCGGCCAGGGCTACAGACCGGGCGGGATTTGCGGCGTGGCCATGCCAACGCGCTAGCCCACCTTCCCCCGGAACATGTCCCGGAACTGTACCGGTACAGTGTAGAGCGCTGTTCGAGCGCTTGAAAAGCGGTCGAAAAGTGCGTCTTTCCTGCGTTGTCGCTTGATCGACAGAAAGATACAGAAAGGCGCCATCAAACTGCCTGCATCTGCGACCCCGTCCCACAACTTCGGGGCCAATCGACCAAATTACATATTTGAAACCGGGTTTTTCTGCAAAAATGCCGGCCTTTTTATTGACCGATTTTTTGCGGATACCACCCATGACTGATCAAACAAGCACCCTCTATGCCAAATTGCTTGGCGAGACGGCAATCATCGAGTGGAAAGCGCTGGAGCGTTTTTGGGCCAAGGGTGACCTGATTTGGGTCGACCCCAGCCTTGACCTGATCGCCGTTGCCGAGGCGATGGCCGAGAATCGCAGCGAGATCTTCGCCAAGTGGCGTAGTGATGGCACTGTTGGGCCGGTGTCGGCCGAGCAGGCATTGGACCTGCAAAGCCGCGACCCAGAGATCTGGGCGGTGGTGGTTTCACCGTTCATCGTGATTCAGGTGAAGGGCCAGGAAGAGGCGTGATCTTTTTTAGTGCGCAAAAATACGCATCAGCGCCGTTTTGGTGCTTGAAAGCAATCAAGACGGGTAGAGGGAAGTAACAATTCGGCGTGGCGGTAACAGTTTACGGGATGCGTAATGTGGCCATCGTTCTGCCAGGCGCCACCGGGACCGCCGCCAGCCTGGGAAATGTTCGAATCAGTCAGGAGTTTATCGATGAGCACTGCACTACCTTCGCTTGGATTCGCCGGCATCGGCCTGATGGGCCTGCCCATGTGCCGCCGCCTGCTGGCAGCGGGTTATCCGCTGACGGTATGGAACCGCAGCCCGGACAAGTGCGCCGCGCTGGTCGCTGCTGGTGCGCGCCTGGCCAGCAGCCCGGCCGAATTGTGCCGTGACAGCGACATGGTGCTACTGTGCCTCGCCGACACGGCGGTGGTGCGTGAAGTGGTGTTCGGCGAGCAAGGCGTTGCCCAGGGCGGGCGCAGCGGCCAGTTGCTGATCGATTTCTCCAGCCTGGAACCCACCGCCACCCGTGAAATGGCTGCCGAACTGGCCGCACTGTGCGGCATGGCCTGGCTGGATGCACCGGTATCTGGCGGTACGCCCGGTGCCGAAGCGGGCACGCTGGCGATCATGGTTGGCGGTGAAGCGGCCGATCTGCAGCGTGCACGCCCGGTGCTGCAGGTGCTTGGTCAGCGCGTGACGCATATGGGCGCGGTAGGCGCGGGCCAGGTGACCAAGGCTTGCAACCAGATGATCGTAGCGTGCAATGCCCTGGTAATTGCAGAAGTGGTGGCACTGGCCGAACAGTCGGGCGTGGACGCGACGCTGATCGCTGAAGCGCTGGCGGGGGGCTTTGCCGATTCCAAGCCATTGCAGATTCTTGCACCGCAAATGGCCGAGAGCCGCTTCGAGCCAATCAAGTGGCACGTACGCACGCTGCTCAAGGACCTCGATGGCGCGGTCAAGTTTTCCCGCGAGCAAGGCTCTGCGACGCCGCTCAGTGGCCTTGCCGCGCAACTGATGCGCTTGCACGGTAGCCAGGGTTACCTGCAAAAAGATCCGGCGACCCTGGTAGAGCTGTACCGCAAGAAGGTGTGATCCGGCTGTTTTGGCGCTGCAACCGCTCCAGCAGTGGGCGCAACTCGGCCAGCGGTACGGGGCGCCCCAACAGGTAGCCCTGCAGGTAGTCGCAACCATGGCTTTCGAGGAACGCCTGCTGTTCGGCGGTTTCCACGCCCTCGCTGACTACCCGCAGGTGCAGGGTATGCGCCATGGCGATGATCGCCTGGACAATTTCCCGGTCTTTCTGGCTGCCCGGTACATCCTGCAGGAAGGTGCGGTCGATCTTCAGCACATCCAGCGGCAGGCGCTTGAGGTATGCCAGTGACGAGTAGCCGGTACCAAAATCATCGATCGAAAGTGCCACCCCCAAAGCCCTGACGCGTTTGAGCAGGCTGACCGTGCGCTGGATATCCCCCACCAGGGCGTTCTCGGTCACCTCCAGCTCCAGGTGGCGTGGCGCAAGGCCGGCGTGGAACAGCGCCTTTTCTACTTCGTTAGGCAGTTCGTCGTGGCTGAGGGTGACTGCCGAGCAATTGACCGTGACCTGGACCTCGCCGTAGCCGTGGCGCTGCAAGTGGGCCAGGTCGGCACAGGCATGGCGCAGCACCCACAGGTCAAGGTCGATGATCAGGCCGTTGGCTTCGGCAATGCCGACAAAACGGTCGGGCCCGAGCAGGCCGTGTTGAGGATGCTGCCAGCGTACCAGCGCTTCCAGTTTGGCCATTTGCCCGCTGCGCAGGTCGAAGATCGGCTGGTAGTGCACACACAGCCCGCGCTCTTCGAGCAGCGCCAGGCGCAGCTCTTCTTCCAGTTGCAAGGCGATCGACGCGCGAGCCTTCAGGCTGTCATTGAAGAAATTCAGGCTGTTGCGCCCGTTGTCCTTGGATTGGTAGAGGGCCAGGTCGGCATGCTTGAGCAGCTCTTCGGCTGTGCTGCCATCGTCCGGGAAGATACTTATACCAATGCTGGTGGTCATGACCATGCGCCGCCCGCCCAGGTCGATGGGTTCTTTCATCCGTTGCATGATGCGCTGGGCCAAGTGGCGGGCTTCGTCGCGGCTGTTCAGGCTGGTGACCACACAGAACTCGTCGCCACCAAAGCGCGCAACCAGGTCGTGGTTGCGGGTAGCGGCCTTGATGTGGTTGGCGATCACCTTGAGCAGCTCGTCACCGGCATCGTGGCCGAGGCTGTCGTTGATACGCTTGAAATGGTCGATGTCGAGGAACATGACGGCCAGGCGGTTTTCGCTGGCCTGATGTTCGACCAGGCGCTCGGCGAATACCTGGTTGAATCCACGGCGGTTGAGCAGGTTGGTCAGGGCATCATAATGCGCCGCCTGCTGCAGCGAAGCGCGGGCCTGGTCCAGTTGGCTGAGCAGTACGCTGACCCGGCGCAGGTCGTGCTCCTTGCTTTGCAGCTTCTTGTCGGCCAGTGCGGCGCTGATGCTGGCGCCACTGATCAGCAGGGTGATGAAGCCGATGCCCAGTCCCAGTTGCAGGCTGTTGTCGCCCGAGGGCAGGCGCAGTGCGGTATCGGCAGGGATGACCAAGGTCATGGCCGACATCGCGGTGAAATGAGTGGCGACGATGCCGCCGGCCATCAGCAGGCTGGCGCCGTACTTCATGGCCTGGTACAGGGTGCCGCTGCCATTGCGCAAGTAGCGGGCCAGGTACAGCGCGGTCAGGGCGGTGAGCAGGGCAATGGCGGCAGAGGCAAGTAGCAAGCCGGTTTGGTAGTACTGGCGGGCACCCGTTTCCATCGCGGCCATGCCGACAAAATGCATGAGGATGATGCCCAGGCCGATCAGCCCTGCGCTCGGCACGAAATGGTGCGCGCGCATGTTGCTGCGTTCGAGGCTGTGCATGGCCAACCAGGCCACGCCCAGTGCGATGAGCAGTGAAAGAATGGTCAGGGATACGTCGTAGTGCACGTCCACCGGGGCCCGAAAGGCCAGCATGCTGATGAAGTGCATGGCCCATATGCCGCCGGCCAGGCAGCAGGCTCCAAGCATGTTCCATTGCCGGTGGGCGGTGGGGTCGTCGCTGTGGGACTGACGCTCGGCCATGTCGAGCGTGGCGAAACAGGCTGCGCAAGCAACGAAATAGGCGAGCAGAACCAAGAGCGGTTCATGACGGCAGTCGATGACGATGCGCCCGGTTGCGGGAAGATCGGCGAACAGTTGCAGCCCCAGCCATTCCATGGAATGCCTCTTGATCGAGTTTTCACTCGTCTGCGCTACAACCCTGTGCAGACTGTCCAGAGGCAGTATAGGAAGGAGTACTTAAGCCTTCCTGACTAATGGCACAATGATTTCTACGATTTGGTTATAACTCCAATCGCAGTGAGGAATAAATTTGGGGGACCTAATGCCTTCCTGTGGGAGCGGGCGAGCCCGCGAAGCATCCACAGCGGTGGATGCCACCGGCTTCGCCGGTGTTCGCGGGCGTGCCCGCTCCCACAAGGGGCGCGGGGCCTGCGTTAGCCAGCCACCAGCACGCGAATGGCTTCCAGGCGCAGGGCGGCCTTCTCCAGCATTGCCAGGCCATCTTCGCGCCGCTTGCGCAGGGCGTCGATTTCGCTGTCACGCACACTTGGGTTGACCGCTTGCAATGCCACCAGGCGCGCCAGCTCTTCGTCGGCCTCGGCTGTCAGGCGGCGCTGGGCTTCGGCCACGCGCTCGTTGTGGGCCGGCAGGATCTTCTCCTCGCCGCCACTGATACGCTTGGCCAGCACATCGCGCTGGGCCTGGACGAACTTGTTGGCGCTGGCGCGCGGTACACTCTCGAGCTGGTCGTTGAGGGTTTCGAAAGCAACGCGTGACGCCAGGTCGTTGCCATTGGCGTCGAGCAGGCAGCGCAGTGCCGCCGGCGGCAGGTAGCGGCCCAGTTGCAGGCTACGGGGTGCCACCACCTCGCTGACGAACAGCAGTTCAAGCAGGACAGTGCCTGGTTTGAGCGCTTTGTTCTTGATCAACGCCACGGCGGTGTTGCCCATCGAGCCTGACAGCACCAGATCCATGCCGCCCTGTACCATCGGGTGCTCCCAGGTGAGGAACTGCATGTCCTCGCGTGACAGCGCCTGGCCACGGTCGTAGGTGATGGTCACGCCTTCATCGTCGCCCAGCGGGAAGCTGGCATCGAGCATCTTCTCGCTCGGCTTGAGGATCAGTGCGTTCTCGGAATGGTCTTCGCTGTCGATGCCGAAGGCGTCGAACAGGGTTTCCATGTAGATCGGCAGGGCGAACTGGTCGTCCTGTTCCAGAATGGCCTCGACCAGCGCCTGACCTTCGCCGGCGCCGCCGGAATTGAGTTCCAGCAGGCGGTCACGGCCAGTGTGCAGTTCGGCTTCCAGGCGTTCGCGTTCGCTGCGGGCGTCGGCCACCAGGGTATCCCAGGCCTTGTTTTCGCCGCCTTCGAGCAGCGGCAGCAGGCGTGGGCCGAACTGGTGCTGCAGGGCATTGCCGGTGGGGCAGGTGTTGAGGAAGGCGTTGAGGCCTTCGTGGTACCACTGGAACAGGCGCTCTTGCGGGCTTTCCTGCAGGTACGGGATGTGCAGCTGGATAGTGTGCTTCTGGCCGATCCGGTCAAGGCGGCCGATGCGCTGTTCGAGCAGGTCGGGGTGCGCCGGCAGGTCGAACATCACCAGGTGATGAGCGAACTGGAAGTTGCGGCCTTCGCTGCCGATTTCCGAGCAGATCAGCACCTGGGCGCCAAACTCTTCATCGGCAAAGTAGGCAGCGGCACGGTCGCGCTCGAGGATGCTCATGCCTTCATGGAACACCGAGGCCGGGATGCCGGAGCGCACGCGCAGGGCGTCTTCCAGGTCCATGGCGGTTTCGGCGTGGGCGCAGATCACCAGCACTTTGGTGCGCTTGAGCATCTTCAGGGTGTCGATCAGCCAGTCGACGCGTGGGTCGAAACGCCACCAGCGCTCGTCATCGGCCACTTCACCCTGGGCCTGGAAGGCAACTTCCGGGTACAGCTCGGCGTGCTCGCCGGCTGGCAGGTCGCGGTATTGCTCGGGCGTGGGCAGCGGGTAGGGGTGCAACTGGCGCTCGGGGAAGCCCTGGATCGCCGCACGGGTGTTACGGAACAGCACGCGGCCGGTGCCGTGGCGATCCAGCAGCTCGCGAATCAGCCGCGCGCTGGCCTGGGTATCGCCGTCGCTGACTGCCGCCAGCAGGGCTTCGCCTTCGGCACCCAGGAAGCCCAGGATGGTGGCGTGGGCCTTGGGCGAGAGGCGGCCTTCGTCGAGCAGTTCCTGCACCGCCTCGGCCACCGGGCGGTAGTGCTCGCTCTCGGCGCGGAAAGCGGCCAGGTCATGAAAACGGTTGGGGTCGAGCAGGCGCAGGCGGGCGAAGTGGCTGTCCTGGCCAAGCTGCTCGGGGGTGGCGGTCAGCAACAGTACGCCCGGGATCACTTGGGCCAGTTGCTCGACCAGGCCGTATTCGGCGCTGACCTGGTCTTCGTGCCAGACCAGGTGGTGGGCTTCGTCGACGACCATCAGGTCCCAGCCAGCGGCAAACAGCGCGTCCTGGGCCTTTTCGTCATCGACCAGCCACTCCAGGGCAACCAACGCCAGTTGGGCATCCTCGAACGGGTTGCTGGCGTCGCTTTCGATGAAGCGCTCGGCGTCGAACAGCGCCACTTGCAGATTGAAGCGCCGGCGCATTTCCACCAGCCACTGGTGCTGGAGGTTTTCCGGCACCAGGATCAGTACGCGGCTGGCGCGACCCGACAGCAGCTGGCGGTGGATGACCAGGCCGGCTTCGATGGTTTTGCCCAGGCCCACTTCGTCGGCCAGCAGAACGCGCGGGGCGCTGCGGTCGGCGACTTCGCGGGCAATGTGCAGTTGGTGGGCGATGGGCTGTGCGCGGCAGCCGCCCAACCCCCACAGTGCCGACTGCATCTGCTTGCTGGTGTGCTGCAGGGTGTTGTAGCGCAGGCTGAACCACGACAGTGGGTCTATCTGCCCGGCGAACAGGCGGTCGCTGGCCAGGCGGAACTGAATGAAGTTCGACAACTGGGTTTCAGGCAGGGTGCGAGGCTGGTTCTGCCCGTCCAGGCCGTGGTAGACCATCAGCCCGTCGATGTCCTCGACCTCGCGGACGGTCAGCTTCCAGCCCTCGAAGTGGGTGATCTGGTCACCTGGCGAGAAGCGCACGCGGGTCAGCGGCGCATTGCGCAGGGAATACTGGCGGGTGTCGCCAGTGGCCGGGTAGAGCACGGTCAACAGGCGGCCATCCTGCGCCAGGATGGTACCCAGGCCGAGCTCTGCTTCGCTGTCGCTGATCCAGCGTTGCCCCGGTTGATACTGCTGCGCCATACTGCCTGAACTCCCGCGATGAAAAAGCCGATTATGTTAACGGATCGGCCGGTCAGACCAAAGTGCCGATAGCACCGAAAGGTATCGAAAGGCACAGTCTAGTCGTTTCATCGCCCTGCACAGCGCCGCCGACGAGGGCCCCGGATCAACATGTCTGCCAAGCACCGCTGGATCAGCGCTTCGATGGCCGTGGGCAGCCTGGTGCTGCTGAGCGCCTGCGAGCAGAAAAACTTTGAGACATTGCCCCCCATTCCGATGGAGCAGCTTGAGGTACTGGGCGTGCAGACGCCGATAAAGAGCGTGCACTTTCGTGACGGTGACGGCGAAGGGCTGTTGGTCCTGAGCCGCAGCGATGGCCAGGCCAGCGACCTGGAAAGCGAACAGGAAGTGGACAAGGTGGTGCTCAAGGCCACCTTGTACGGGCGCACGGCCGAGAGCGACGCCTTCAAGGCGCGTTGGCAGGTCGAGCAGGAAACGACCTGCCCGGGGCTGGACCTGGACGTGGACTTCTATAATGACGTCAGTGACGTCAGCGACCTGAACAAGAATGGGGTGGCCGAGATAACGGTGGCCAGCCATGCATTCTGCGGCGGCGGTATCGACCCGCATGACATCGCCATCGAGATGCGTGAAGGGCAGGCCAGTTACACCATTACCGGCCAGTCGCTGATCACCCCGGCGGGCGAGGAACCGATCGGCGGTGAGCGCGAGGACAGCGCTTCGCTGAAAGCCGCGCCGCAGGTATTGCGCGATCATATGGATGCGGTTTGGCAGCAGGTGTACAAGCGGCCCTGGAGCGAGGCCAGCCCGCCAGTCGACGACGAGCCGGGTGACGAAGCCGAGTAAATGTTGTCCATGACATCAAGGTAAAGCTGCGCCTGCCGATACAGGGGGCATAGGAGAACGTCCATGCTGCCGCCGATCATTCCGCTCAGTGCCGCCCCGGTCACCTCGCAACAGGACCCGGTCAAGCCAACCCCCGACGTCAAGCCGGTGGTGCCGACGCAGCCTGCGTCCGGCGAAAGTGCTATTGACCTCAAGCGCCAGCGCGACCCGCAGGAGCAGGTATTGTTGCTGCGCGATGAACAGCGCCGCCAGCAGCAACGCCGGAACAAGGGCGAGCAGGAACGCTACGAGGCCGTGCCGGGTGACGAGGTCAATGCCGACAACACCGTGCCGGTAGCGCCATTGATGGGCGAGCATGTACGCCAAGGACTGCTGGTGGACATCGAAGTCTGATACGGGGCTGGTCAGCGCCTGCGCCTGGCTTCATCATGCAATTCTCTGTTGATCGTCGAGCCCACCCCATGAGCCAAGACAACCTCATCGATTTCGATGCCGAACGTGCCAAGCGCGTCCACGACCTCAAGGAAAAGCGGCTGAACGAAATGCGCAATGCTTTCGAGCAGGCCCTGCCATTGAGTACCAGCAAGAAAAAGAAGCCCAAGGGCAAGCCTAAGAAGCGTTGAAACTTGACGCAGGTCAACCCTGCGCCCCCCTCGCGTGCCCGGCCTCGGGCACCATTGACACTGATCAATTTTCCCCGCCGCCACATTGGTTAACGTGTACCCATCGGACAACGGCAAACGAATGGGGAGGCCAGCATGTTCTTCGACAACGTGGTTATCGCCGGTGTGGTAACGGTCGGGCTGATGGTCGCCTTCTTTGCCGGTCTGGGCATTTTCATCTGGAAGGACTCGAACAAGCGCAAGCCGCGCTGACCTTCCGGGTACACGAGCACGCAAGGCATTTAGGGCGACTTCGGTCGCCCATTTTTTTTGCCTGCATTTTTTATTGTCTGAGCTGTCCCTTTCAATGCAGGCCAATCGAATATACATGATTAGCTAGCTAATTAATCGTTTCCGCTTTATCCTGCTCATCATTGTCTATCTTTTCAGCAAGACTTTTCCCCGCAAGGTCCGCCTCGTGCCCATCACCTTTCAGGCCCTGTTCGCGCCCAGCAGCCTCGCCCTCAAGTTTGCCATCAAGACCCTGCTCGGGGGCGGCCTGGCGTTGTGGCTGGCGATGCGCTGGGGGCTGGAGCAACCCTCCTGGGCATTGATGACTGCTTTCATCGTCGCCCAGCCGCTATCGGGCATGGTGGTGCAGAAAGGCTTGGCGCGGTTGGCCGGCACGTTGGTCGGCACAGTCATGTCGGTGCTGTTCATCGGCCTGTTCGCCCAGACCCCCGGCCTGTTTCTGCTTACCTTGGCGCTTTGGCTGGCGCTGTGTACCGCAGCGTCCACCCAGTTGCGCAGCGCCTGGGCCTATGCCTTCGTGCTGGCCGGCTACACCGCAGCGATCATTGCCTTGCCGGCCATTGACCACCCCCTGCAAGTATTCGACCAGGCCGTGGCTCGCTGTACCGAGATCTGCCTGGGTATTTTCTGTGCAACAGCCAGCAGTGCCTTGCTCTGGCCCATGCGGGTCGAGCAGCAACTGGGCGGGCAGGCGCGGCAGGCCTGGCAGAACGGCCTGCAGGCCGCCAGCGCCATGCTGGGCGGAGAGGACGAGGCGCGCAAAGGCCTGCTGGAAAGCCTGGGGCGCATCGTTGCCATCGACAGCCAACGTGAACATGCCTGGTTCGAGGGCAATCGCGGGCGCCAACGTGCCCGTGCCATTCGTGGCCTTAGCCAGAAACTGATGGTGCTGTTGCGTATTTCCCGTTCGGTGCGCCGCCAGTGGCGGCAACTGGATGAGGGTGAGGTCGAGCATCTGACGCCCTGGTTGCAGGAAGTGCGCACGCTGCTGGCTCAACCCGATCAGCCCAGCCTGCTGTTGTTGCGTCAGCGAATCTGGGATGCCGCCCACGATGAGCAAATCAGTTCAGCGGAGCACTTCTGCCTGGCGCGCATGGCCCTGCTATTGGACTATGCCATGGCCGCCAGCCAGGCACTTGAGGATGTGGAGGCGGGCAGGGCGCCCAAGGACGTGTCCCAGGGGCTGGCCGCGCACCGAGACTGGTCGCTGGCCTTGCTGTTCGGCTCGCGCAGCGCGCTGGCCTTCCTGGTAATGAGTGGTTTCTGGCTGGCCACGGCCTGGCCTTCGGCCCCCGGTGGCCTGGTGCTGACCTGCGTGGTCTGCAGCCTGTTCGCCAGTCGCGAGAACGGCGCACAGATCGGCCTGAGTTTCCTGCGCGGGATATTCCTGGCGATACCGGCGGCGTTTGTGGTCGGGCAGATCATGCTGCCGCAATGGAGCAGCTTCGCCATGCTCTGCCTGGGCATGGGCGTGCCACTGTTTCTTGGTGCACTGGGCATGGCCCATCCGCGTACCGGGGCTACGGCCACTTCCTATTGCCTGCACTTCATTGTGCTGGTGTCGCCGCTCAACGCCATGCAGTTCGGCGTGGCGACCATGCTGAACAGTGCCCTGGCCATGCTGGTGGGGGTGTCGGCAGCGGTCATGGCCTTTCGCTTACTGGTGTTCCGCCATCCGGCCTGGCTGGGCCGGCGCTTGCGAGCTGCCACGCAGAGCGACCTGGTGCGCCTGACTCGGCGCGACCTGCGCGGGGCTGACAGCTGGTTTGGCGGGCGCATGGCCGACCGGCTGATGCAACTGGCGCGGCATGCCAGTGAATTACCGGAAGGCGAACGCAAACGTTGGGATGACGGCCTGCACGGGCTTGATATCGGCGATGAACTGGTACACCTGCGCATGTGCCTGGCGGTCGCCCAGGCCCCTTTGGGGCGGGCCGAGCGCGAGTACCTGCAACACGTGGAGGCAGCGCTGGCCAAAGGGCCTGCTGCCGGGCGTGGGCAACTGCTGGATGCTGCCAGTGAGCAGTTCATTGCAGCCTTGCGTCGGCTGCCAGCCAGCGACCCGCTTCGCCTGGCCGAGGGGGCAGTACTGCAATTGCAGAAAAGCTGGGGCAAATGGTGCCGCTGGCAGGAGGACACCCATGGGTTTGCGTGAGTGGGAAGTGGGCGGTGTGCTGCTCAGCCCGTTTTTGCTTTATGTGTTGTTGGCGCTGCTGCTCACCGGCCTGCTGCGCCTGGTGGTGCATGCCACACCGTTGGGGCGCTGGATCTGGCATGAAGCGCTGTTCGACGCAGCGCTGTTCGTCTGTGTGTTGTTCCTGGTGGTACGCCTGTCTGGGACTTTATAAAGGAGTGTTTCGATGCGTGCGGCCGTACGTATTCTGGTGACCCTGTGTGTGGTGGCCCTGGCCGTGTTGGCCGGCTACCAGCTGTGGCAGTACTACATGCTCACCCCATGGACGCGTGATGCCCGTGTGCGCGCCGATGTGGTGGTGATTGCGCCTGATGTGTCCGGCTGGGTTCGCGAACTCAAGGTCCATGACAACCAGCAGGTCAAGGCTGGCGACCTGTTGATGAGTATTGACCGCGAGCGCTTCCAGGCCGCGTTCGATCAGGCCAGCGCGGTGACCGAGACACGCGCCCAGCAACTGCGCTTGCGCGAGCGTGAAGCAGCCCGGCGTACTGCCCTGGGGCCAGAGGCGATCAGTGCCGAGTTGCGTGAAAACGCCCAGATCAATGCCGCCATCGCGCGTGGCGAGCTGCATGAAGCCGAGGCGCAGTTGCAGGTGGCCAGGATCAACCTGGCGCGCAGTGAGGTGCGGGCACCGCGCAGCGGGCATATCACCAATCTGCGTCTGGCCGAGGGCAATTATGTGAATACCGGGGAATCGGTGATGGCGCTGGTGGATGATTCGACGTTCTACATCCAGGCCTATTTCGAGGAAACCAAGTTGCCGCGCATTCGCGTAGGTGACACTGTGACCGTGTGGCTGATGGGCGCGGGTGAACCGATGCAGGGGCACGTGGAGAGCATCAGCCGCGGCATCACCGACCGCAACAGCAACCCGGACAGCCAGTTGCTGCCGGAGGTAGAGCCGACTTTCAACTGGGTGCGACTGGCCCAGCGCATACCGGTGAGGATTCGCCTGGATCAGGTGCCGGAAGGGCTGACCTTGAGTGCGGGGATGACGGCGAGTGTGCAAGTGCACGAGGACCGCGACCCGCAGTGATGGTGCTGCCTCAATACACAGAAATGTAACGTTCGAAGCGGTACAGCCGGGTCGTGTGGTGAAGGCCGTACAGCTCGAGTTCGCCGACGACGTCGGGCAAACACGAAAAAACTTGGCGAGCGGCCCGCCAGTTGCGTTAGGCTGCCGTTGTGAGTTGCCCGACAGAGGCAACCCTTTTCCCGCCTGGCGTGCGTATCTTCCGATTTCATTGCGAGGTTACGTCATGGCCATCACTTCCCAGGATATCTGCAACGCCGCCGATCAGCTAAAGGGCTTTGTCGGCTTTCACGGCAAGCGCGGTGTTCATATCGTGCGTTTCTCCGAGGACGCGTTCGGCATGGACGTGGCCGATGCCAGTATCACCCCCTGCAGCGAGTTTGTCTGGCGGCCCGAGCAAGGGCAGCGCATGGCGCTGTGCCGCGAACGGCTGTCGCTGTTGCTGGATCAGCATGTGGATGACCGCTTGAACATTGGTGAACCGTTGCGCGCCTACCTTCGCCGCTGTGATCTGCCCGAAATCGTGGCGCAGCGCAGCCTGCAGCAGCGCACCCAGTCTGTTTAGGAGCAAGGCCGGGTCTACAAAGGCTGTGCAGTGTTTTGGGAGGGTTGGTGCAACAACGCCGTCAACCCGGCGCTGTCCAGGGGCTTGCTCAGGTAATAGCCTTGCACTTCATGGCAGCGGTCCTTTTCCAGCGACTTGAGTTGATGTTCGCTTTCCACGCCTTCGGCTGTCACTGTCAGCCCCATCGCTTCGCCCAGGTTGATGATGGCCTGGACCACAGCGCGGTCGCTGCCGCCGTTGTTGTTCAGGCCGCTGATGAAGCGCTTGTCGATCTTGATGCTGTCGAACGGGTAGGTACGCAGGTAGCCCAACGACGAATAGCCGGTGCCGAAATCATCCATGTTCAGGCGCACCCCTAGCTCCTTGAGCGACAGCATGGTGCCTAATGCGCCTTCGATATCGTTGAGCATCACGTTCTCGGTAATTTCCAGTTCCAGGCGTTGGGCGGGGAAGGCCGTGTCGAGCAAAGTTTCGCGCACGTCCGCTACCACATCGCTGCGCAAGAACTGGGCAGGCGACAGGTTGACCGAAACCAGCACGTCGGCCGGCCAGTCATGGGCAGTGCGGCAAGCTTCGCGAAGCACCCAGCGGCCCAGCGCAACAATGATGTCGCTCTGCTCGGCCAACGGGATGAAGGTGTCCGGCCCCAGCAACCCTTCCTGAGGATGCCGCCAGCGCACCAAGGCCTCGACCGCGACGATACGCAGGTCGTCGAGGCGGTAGCGCGGCTGGTAATGCAACTCGAACTCCTCATTGCGCAGGGCCCGGCGCAGGTCGTTCTCCAGCTGGCGGCGGTACTGGATCTGCTGGTTCATTTCGGCAACGAAGTAGCGCCATGTGTTCTTTCCATCGGCCTTGGCCTGGTACAGGGCGATGTCGGCGCAGCGGATCAGCTCACCTGCATCGAAGCCCTGGTTGCGCGTCTGGGCAACGCCAATACTGGCACCAATGTGCAGCGGCTGGTTTTCGAAGACGATGGGTTGCTGCAGCAGGCCGATCAGGCGCGCACAGAAGCGGTCGATCTCGCTGCTATTGTCCATGCCGCTGAGTACCAGGATGAACTCGTCGCCGCCCAGACGCGCGACCAGGTCGCCATCGCGGGTAGTGTCGCGCAGGCGCGTTGCCACTTCTTGCAGCACGGCATCTCCGGCGGCATGACCGAGCGAGTCGTTGATCGGCTTGAAGTTGTCCAGGTCCAGCAGCAACAAGGTCAGTGGCGGCGAGTCACTGCCGCGCAACAAGGCCTGCTCCAGGTGCCGGGCGAGCTTGTTGCGGTTGGCCAGCCCGGTCAGTGGGTCGTGCAGCGAAAGGTGCTGGATGCGCGCGTGGGCGTCGACTTCGTCGGTGATATCGCTGGCGGTACCCCGAAAACCGATGGCCTTGCCATCGCGCCAGATAGCGCGGGCGGATATCCGGCAGTAGCGGTTCTGGCCATTCTGGTCGCGGTAAGTACAGCGCAGGTTGGCCAATTGCTGCGGCTCGGCCGTAGTCAGGGCGTCCAGCCAAGGTGACAGCGGCGTGGTATCGCAGGCCAGCAACTGGTTGAGCGGGTGGCCCAGCCAGCCGTCTACCGGGTAGCCGGTGACGTTGGCGAAGCGTTGCGACAGGTAGGTCAGGCGTTGTTGCCGGTCGGTTTCCCAGATCCAGTCGGATGCCGACTCGGCCACCGCCCGGAAGCGCTGCTCGCTGGCCTCCAGGGCCTGGTTGCTTTGTTGCAGATGCACGAGCGTGAGGCCGATTGCCCGGGAGCTGCGCAAGGCATGGCGGAACAGGTACAGCATCACCAGCCCAAGTATCAGTAGTGCACACAACAGTGCGGGCAACACTGCCCACAGCATCTGCTGCCCCGGCAGCGGGCTGTTCCAGGTCAGATGGTAGCCGGTGTCGCCCAGGTCGATGCGCAGGTGGTTGTGATCCTGCATATCCTCCTTTTCCACGTGCATGCCGGTCAGGCCGGCGCCTTTACCCAACTGCGCCAGTTTGCTTTCGGTGAGCTGGTCAATGAACAGCATGACCGGCGCCTGGCTCACCTCGCTGTCGGTAACCTCCCGGTCCGGCCGCACGGCTGCTGCACTGAGTGCGGCCGGCCAGCCATTGAACAGCACGAAACGGGTGACCTGCTCGCGTGAAATCGCCGCCGCGCGGGCCTGTTCGATGATCGGCTGCAGTGGTGTGTCTATATAGCTGTCAGCGCCTGCCTGGCTGGGCTGGCCTTTGAACAAGGCATAGGTGGTGCGGTCGTTTTCCACTACGAACACCCCTTCGTAGCCGCTGGCGCTGTACAGCGACTCGCCTACGTTCTTTTCCTCGTAGGCCCATTGCCAGTCGGCTTGGCCCGACAGGTGCTCGAAGGCTGCATCCCATACGGCATAGCTGGACAGAAACTGGCGCGAGGCGAGCAGCCGTTGTTCCAGCGCCTGGGTCGCATGGAAGGCGCTACGCTCGCGCTCCTGTTGGTCGAGCGTGCGGGCGATATTGAACAGAGCGCCGAGAATGACCAGGCAAGCCAGGCCGAACACTGCGCTGAAACCGGCAATGAGGTGGCGTACCTGAAAGCGCGGTGTGGGGCTAGCGGGTGAAAGCTTGGCGGTCCTGGCCATGCGCGAGCGACTCCTTCAGGCAACCTCCCGCCAGGCAGTCAGGAAGGAGGTTCAATCAGGATAGGCCAGCCTGAGCGCGGCAGCTTCACCGCGGGCAAAATTGACCTGATCGCGGCCAGCGTGCTTGGCGATGTACAGCGCCTTGTCCGCCTGTTCGAGCCAGTGCTCGGGGGACTCCAGGCTGGCCTGGAAGGGCGACAGGCCGATACTCAGGCTGATGCGCAGGTGCGGTAACTGTGGGTTGCGGTAGCTGGAAACCCGCTCGCGCAGACGCTCCATGGCTTGGCAGGCCTGGGCTTCGCTGGTTTCGGGCATGATCACGCAGAACTCGTCGCCGCCGTAACGCCCGGCCTGGTCGCCCTCGCGCAAACTGCGCCGCAGCTCAGCACTGAGCTGGCGCAGTACACAGTCGCCGACCACATGGCCAAAGGTGTCGTTGATGGTCTTGAAGTGATCAATGTCGATCAGGGCAATCACCGCGTGCCCCTGTTGCTGCTTGCACGCCTGGAACTTGAGCTGCAGCAGGTCCTTCCAGGCGCCGTGGTTGAACAGCCCGGTCAGGCTGTCGGTCAGGCTCAGGGCGCTCAGCCGGCGCTTGTGGTCGCCCAGCTTGATCGCAAGCTGGTAGCACACCCAGCCCAAGGCCAGCGGGTACAGCGCCAGCATTGGCAGGCACGCATAGACCTGCAGGGGCGTGGCGGTCAATTGCAAGCCAGGGCCGAGCAGCAGGATGGCGGCGAGCATGCCAGCCAGTTGCGCCAGCACCCCGCGAAAGACCATGCGCTTGCCGCCGGCGGCGACGTTGTTCATCGTCATCATCGCCAGCACGGTCACGCTGGGCAGCGGGTTGAAGTGCATGGCGGCGGTCCAGAACCCACCCATCAGGGAGTCCAGCAGGAGGTTGCGTTGTTCCGCCTGGTAAGGCGTTGTCGAGCGGGCAGCCCACAGGTAGGCCACGTGCGGCCACAGTAGACCATTGAACAGTACCAGCAGCCATGCCCAGGAGGGGGGTGACAGCGGCGCAATGGCCGCCATGACAGTGAACAGGCCGATTCCCAGGCCAATGACCCGCGGCAGGTAGATGCGCTTGACGAATGAAAGTCCTTTGCCGTTGCGGTTATCCATAGTGCTCACAGTTTTCTGTCGGTGTACCGTTCATCGCATAACACGCATGAATATTGTTGAACAGTGTGTCATCGGCGAGAAATGACCTTGCAAGCCAATTCACGGTTGATTCGATCACGGTGGGGCAGTTGATAACCAGGCTCAGGTACTACTGAGCACTCGCAGGCGGGGGCGGGGCAACCTGGACTCACCGCATGACGGGCAAACTGATGGGGAGCCCCTGGCCTGTGAGTGAGCAGGACCAGGGGCATGAACTCACCGTAGCGGCACGCTGAGTGTCATTTGTGCTCATGTCTGCTGCGCGCGGACTGGGGCTGGTCGTCGTTCAGAAGCCGCGAGGGTGGTTTGCCACTGTCACTGCGCACTTGTGCATGGCTGATCAAGGCGAAGATGAAACTGCCACCGATGATGTTGCCCGCCAGCGTCGGCAGTGCAAATTCCAGCCAGAAGCGGCTCCAGGTTTCGTCGCCAGCCCACACCAGGTAGGACACTTCGACTGACCCCACTACTATATGAGTGAAATCGCCAAGGGCCATCAGGTAGGTGATCATCAGAATGATCCAGATCTTGGCGTGCTCCATTGAAGGGATCATCCAGACCATGGTGGCAATCATCCAGCCTGAGACTATGCCCTTGGCGAACATCTGGCTGATGTCGTTCTTCATTACCTTGCGACCGACCTCCAGGAATGCCACATCGGTCTTGCTGTCGAATATCGGCAGTTCCAGCATCACCCAGGCCACCAGCAGGGTACCTGCCAGGTTGCCAAGCAACACCACGCCCCAGAGGCGTAGCAGGCGTCCGAAGTTGGCCAGCGTAGGTGCGGTCATGACGGGCAGCACCGCGGTGAGCGTATTCTCGGTGAACAGTTGCTGGCGGGCCAGGATCACGGCAAGAAAGCCCGCGCTGTAGCCGATGCTGGCGACCACCTGGGCACCATCGCCTTCTGGCAGGCGGGCGTAGAATAGCCCCATGGCCATCAACGACAGCCCCATGGACAGGCCGGCGGCAAGTGCCGACCACCACAACGCGGCAAGTGTACGTTCCAGCTCCTGGTCGCCCTGGTAGCGAATGATTTCGTGCAGCACTGCCGCCCGTGGCGGTTGGCTGTGGCTGACCTCCTGCTCTTCATCTGCAGAGAGGCCGGGGGTTTTCTCGCTTTGCCCATTGCTCATGGCCGCTACGCTCCGTGGTGTGTTTCTTTACAGATCCACGGCGCTTTCATTAGTTGCCGGTTAGCGGCAAAACGGTGTTGGAAAAGTTTTTCAGAACAAGGTGTTGACTCTGATTTCAAAGCGCGTATTATTCGCCTCCTCGCAGCGATGAACGCTTCGGGGCAAGCGGTAAGTTGTTGAAGTTGTTAGCTTTCGAAAGAAAGCGGTAGTAAAAAACTTCAAAATAAACGCTTGACAGACTCTGAGGAAAGCGTAGAATGCGCGCCTCGGTTGAGACGAAAAGCTCTTAACCAAACGCTCTTTAACAAATCGAATCAAGCAATTCGTGTGGGTGCTTGTGAGTACGGACTGATAGTCAAAAAGATTGTCAGCATCACAAGTGACCATGCGAGAAATCACATAGTCATTTGAGATTGCTGAGCCAAGTTTAGGGTTTCTTAAAAACCCAAGCAGTATTGAACTGAAGAGTTTGATCATGGCTCAGATTGAACGCTGGCGGCAGGCCTAACACATGCAAGTCGAGCGGATGACGGGAGCTTGCTCCTTGATTCAGCGGCGGACGGGTGAGTAATGCCTAGGAATCTGCCTGGTAGTGGGGGACAACGTTTCGAAAGGAACGCTAATACCGCATACGTCCTACGGGAGAAAGCAGGGGACCTTCGGGCCTTGCGCTATCAGATGAGCCTAGGTCGGATTAGCTAGTTGGTGGGGTAATGGCTCACCAAGGCGACGATCCGTAACTGGTCTGAGAGGATGATCAGTCACACTGGAACTGAGACACGGTCCAGACTCCTACGGGAGGCAGCAGTGGGGAATATTGGACAATGGGCGAAAGCCTGATCCAGCCATGCCGCGTGTGTGAAGAAGGTCTTCGGATTGTAAAGCACTTTAAGTTGGGAGGAAGGGCAGTAAGCTAATACCTTGCTGTTTTGACGTTACCGACAGAATAAGCACCGGCTAACTCTGTGCCAGCAGCCGCGGTAATACAGAGGGTGCAAGCGTTAATCGGAATTACTGGGCGTAAAGCGCGCGTAGGTGGTTTGTTAAGTTGGATGTGAAAGCCCCGGGCTCAACCTGGGAACTGCATCCAAAACTGGCAAGCTAGAGTACGGTAGAGGGTGGTGGAATTTCCTGTGTAGCGGTGAAATGCGTAGATATAGGAAGGAACACCAGTGGCGAAGGCGACCACCTGGACTGATACTGACACTGAGGTGCGAAAGCGTGGGGAGCAAACAGGATTAGATACCCTGGTAGTCCACGCCGTAAACGATGTCAACTAGCCGTTGGAATCCTTGAGATTTTAGTGGCGCAGCTAACGCATTAAGTTGACCGCCTGGGGAGTACGGCCGCAAGGTTAAAACTCAAATGAATTGACGGGGGCCCGCACAAGCGGTGGAGCATGTGGTTTAATTCGAAGCAACGCGAAGAACCTTACCAGGCCTTGACATGCAGAGAACTTTCCAGAGATGGATTGGTGCCTTCGGGAACTCTGACACAGGTGCTGCATGGCTGTCGTCAGCTCGTGTCGTGAGATGTTGGGTTAAGTCCCGTAACGAGCGCAACCCTTGTCCTTAGTTACCAGCACGTTATGGTGGGCACTCTAAGGAGACTGCCGGTGACAAACCGGAGGAAGGTGGGGATGACGTCAAGTCATCATGGCCCTTACGGCCTGGGCTACACACGTGCTACAATGGTCGGTACAGAGGGTTGCCAAGCCGCGAGGTGGAGCTAATCTCACAAAACCGATCGTAGTCCGGATCGCAGTCTGCAACTCGACTGCGTGAAGTCGGAATCGCTAGTAATCGCGAATCAGAATGTCGCGGTGAATACGTTCCCGGGCCTTGTACACACCGCCCGTCACACCATGGGAGTGGGTTGCACCAGAAGTAGCTAGTCTAACCTTCGGGGGGACGGTTACCACGGTGTGATTCATGACTGGGGTGAAGTCGTAACAAGGTAGCCGTAGGGGAACCTGCGGCTGGATCACCTCCTTAATCGACGACATCAGCCTGCTGATGAGCTCCCACACGAATTGCTTGATTCATTGTCGAAGACGTTTTTCCTGGTCAGAACCTGGAAATGAGCATTCGCTTCGAATGTTGATTTCTGGCTTTTGTCAGATCGTTCTTTAAAAATTCGGATATGTGATAGATATAGACTGAACACCAGTTTCACTGCTGGTGGATCAGGCTAAGGTAAAATTTGTGAGTTCTGCTCGAAAGAGCAACGTACGAATTTTCGGCGAATGTCGTCTTCACAGTATAACCAGATTGCTTGGGGTTATATGGTCAAGTGAAGAAGCGCATACGGTGGATGCCTTGGCAGTCAGAGGCGATGAAAGACGTGGTAGCCTGCGATAAGCTTTGGGGAGTCGGCAAACAGACTGTGATCCAGAGATCTCTGAATGGGGGAACCCAGCCAGCATAAGCTGGTTATCTTGTACTGAATACATAGGTGCAAGAGGCGAACCAGGGGAACTGAAACATCTAAGTACCCTGAGGAAAAGAAATCAACCGAGATTCCCTTAGTAGTGGCGAGCGAACGGGGACCAGCCCTTAAGTTGATTTGAGATTAGTGGAACGCTCTGGAAAGTGCGGCCATAGTGGGTGATAGCCCCGTACACGAAAATCTCTTGTCAATGAAATCGAGTAGGACGGAGCACGAGAAACTTTGTCTGAATATGGGGGGACCATCCTCCAAGGCTAAATACTACTGACTGACCGATAGTGAACCAGTACCGTGAGGGAAAGGCGAAAAGAACCCCGGAGAGGGGAGTGAAATAGAACCTGAAACCGTATGCGTACAAGCAGTGGGAGCCTACTTTGTTAGGTGACTGCGTACCTTTTGTATAATGGGTCAGCGACTTATATTCAGTGGCGAGCTTAACCGAATAGGGGAGGCGTAGCGAAAGCGAGTCTTAATAGGGCGTTTAGTCGCTGGGTATAGACCCGAAACCGGGCGATCTATCCATGGGCAGGTTGAAGGTTAGGTAACACTGACTGGAGGACCGAACCGACTACCGTTGAAAAGTTAGCGGATGACCTGTGGATCGGAGTGAAAGGCTAATCAAGCTCGGAGATAGCTGGTTCTCCTCGAAAGCTATTTAGGTAGCGCCTCATGTATCACTGTAGGGGGTAGAGCACTGTTTCGGCTAGGGGGTCATCCCGACTTACCAAACCGATGCAAACTCCGAATACCTACAAGTGCCGAGCATGGGAGACACACGGCGGGTGCTAACGTCCGTCGTGAAAAGGGAAACAACCCAGACCGTCAGCTAAGGTCCCAAAGTCATGGTTAAGTGGGAAACGATGTGGGAAGGCTTAGACAGCTAGGAGGTTGGCTTAGAAGCAGCCACCCTTTAAAGAAAGCGTAATAGCTCACTAGTCGAGTCGGCCTGCGCGGAAGATGTAACGGGGCTCAAACCATGCACCGAAGCTACGGGTATCATCTTACGATGATGCGGTAGAGGAGCGTTCTGTAAGCCTGTGAAGGTGAGTTGAGAAGCTTGCTGGAGGTATCAGAAGTGCGAATGCTGACATGAGTAACGACAATGCGAGTGAAAAACTCGCACGCCGAAAGACCAAGGTTTCCTGCGCAACGTTAATCGACGCAGGGTTAGTCGGTCCCTAAGGCGAGGCTGAAAAGCGTAGTCGATGGAAAACAGGTTAATATTCCTGTACTTCCAGTTATTGCGATGGAGGGACGGAGAAGGTTAGGCCAGCCTGGCGTTGGTTGTCCAGGTTTAAGGTGGTAGGCTGAAATCTTAGGCAAATCCGGGATTTCAAGGCCGAGAGCTGATGACGAGTTGCCTTTAGGCGACGAAGTGGTTGATACCATGCTTCCAAGAAAAGCTCCTAAGCTTCAGATAACTGGGAACCGTACCCCAAACCGACACAGGTGGTTAGGTAGAGAATACCAAGGCGCTTGAGAGAACTCGGGTGAAGGAACTAGGCAAAATGGCACCGTAACTTCGGGAGAAGGTGCGCCGGCGAGGGTGAAGGACTTGCTCCGTAAGCCCATGCCGGTCGAAGATACCAGGCCGCTGCGACTGTTTATTAAAAACACAGCACTCTGCAAACACGAAAGTGGACGTATAGGGTGTGACGCCTGCCCGGTGCCGGAAGGTTAATTGATGGGGTTAGCGCAAGCGAAGCTCTTGATCGAAGCCCCGGTAAACGGCGGCCGTAACTATAACGGTCCTAAGGTAGCGAAATTCCTTGTCGGGTAAGTTCCGACCTGCACGAATGGCGTAACGATGGCGGCGCTGTCTCCACCCGAGACTCAGTGAAATTGAAATCGCTGTGAAGATGCAGTGTATCCGCGGCTAGACGGAAAGACCCCGTGAACCTTTACTATAGCTTTGCACTGGACTTTGAATTTGCTTGTGTAGGATAGGTGGGAGGCTTTGAAGTGGGGACGCCAGTTCTCATGGAGCCATCCTTGAAATACCACCCTGGCAACTTTGAGGTTCTAACTCAGGTCCGTCATCCGGATCGAGGACAGTGTATGGTGGGTAGTTTGACTGGGGCGGTCTCCTCCCAAAGAGTAACGGAGGAGTACGAAGGTGCGCTCAGACCGGTCGGAAATCGGTCGTAGAGTATAAAGGCAAAAGCGCGCTTGACTGCGAGACAAACACGTCGAGCAGGTACGAAAGTAGGTCTTAGTGATCCGGTGGTTCTGTATGGAAGGGCCATCGCTCAACGGATAAAAGGTACTCCGGGGATAACAGGCTGATACCGCCCAAGAGTTCATATCGACGGCGGTGTTTGGCACCTCGATGTCGGCTCATCACATCCTGGGGCTGAAGCCGGTCCCAAGGGTATGGCTGTTCGCCATTTAAAGTGGTACGCGAGCTGGGTTTAGAACGTCGTGAGACAGTTCGGTCCCTATCTGCCGTGGACGTTTGAGATTTGAGAGGGGCTGCTCCTAGTACGAGAGGACCGGAGTGGACGAACCTCTGGTGTTCCGGTTGTCACGCCAGTGGCATTGCCGGGTAGCTATGTTCGGAAGAGATAACCGCTGAAAGCATCTAAGCGGGAAACTTGCCTCAAGATGAGATCTCACTGGGATCTTGAATCCCCTAAAGGGCCGTCGAAGACTACGACGTTGATAGGTTGGGTGTGTAAGCGCTGTGAGGCGTTGAGCTAACCAATACTAATTGCCCGTGAGGCTTGACCATATAACACCCAAGCAATTTGCCGACGCAGATTGCGGTGGTGAAGACGAAAGACCCGAAAATTCGTAAGACCACAAATATCGCATATCCGGATTCGCTGGGCTGTCCATCTGGACATTCTGGCAACAGAATTTCTTGACGACCATAGAGCATTGGAACCACCTGATCCCATCCCGAACTCAGTAGTGAAACGATGCATCGCCGATGGTAGTGTGGGGTTTCCCCATGTGAGAGTAGGTCATCGTCAAGATTCATTTCGCAAAACCCCTATCTGCGCATGCAGGTAGGGGTTTTGTCTTTGTGGGCAAAAAACTGGACCTGCTCGAGAGCGGAGATGGCACCGGCTTCGCCGGTGTTCGCGGGTAAACCCGCTCCTACAGCGGCCTGTGTCCACCCCCCGATGTGTGTTTACCACCGATCTGTGTAGGAGCGGGTTTACCCGCGAATACGGTGGCGGCGGCAACGGTGAACGGCAGGTGGGGATTGGCCAGCAGGTCCGGCCCATTCGCGGGTGAACCCGCTCCTACGACGGGCTGTGTCCAACCACCGATGTGTGTCCACCACCAATCTGTGTAGGAGCGGTTTTACCCGCGAATACGGTGGCGGCGGCAACGGTGAACGGCGGGTTGGGATTGGCCAGCAGGGCCGGCCCATTCGCGGGTAAACCCGCTCCTACAGCGGCCTGTGTCCAACCACCGATGTGTGTTTACCACCGATCTGTGTAGGAGCGGGTTTACCCGCGAATACGGTGGCGGCGGCAACGGTGAACGGCAGGTGGAAATTGGCCAGCAGGTCCGGCCCCTTCGCGGGTAAACCCGCCCCTACAGCGGCCTGTGTCCAACCACCGATGCGTGTTTACCACCGATCTGTGTAGGAGCGGGTTTGATCCCGCGAATACTGTGGCGGCGGCAACGGTGAACGGCAGGTGGAAATTGGCCAGCAGGTCCGGCCCCTTCGCAGGTAAACCCGCTCCTACAGAGGATGGTGCGAAGCCAGGTTAGAATGGCCTCAACGCAGCATTAACGTGACTTTCCCGCACCCCCCCTACGTCAAGACTTTGGTTCGGGGCACTTTTGCTCCTGGACCTGGCGATGCCAGCGTACCGTGCTGCGCATTTCTGGACTTCCCCGTCCCATCACTTGAGGTAGCAAGCAAGATGGCCAAGGCCGCCGATGTCGTTGTGCAATGCCTGGAAAACGAAGGTGTCGAGTATGTATTCGGCATTCCCGGTGAGGAAAACCTCGACCTGCTCGAATCCCTGCGCAAGTCGAAGATCAAGCTGGTACTGACCCGTCACGAGCAGTCTGCAGGTTTCATGGCTGCCACCTACGGTCGTCTGACCGGCAAGACCGGCGTCAGCCTGTCGACCCTCGGCCCTGGTGCCACCAACCTGGTGACCGCCAGCGCCTACGCCTATCTGGGCGGCATGCCGATGATGATGATCACCGGGCAGAAGCCGATCAAGAAGTCCAAGCAGGGTCGCTTCCAGATCATTGACGTGTGCGGCATGATGGACCCCATCACCAAGTACACCCACCAGTTCGCCTCGGCCGACAACATCCCGGCCCGCATGCGCGAAGCCTTCCGCCTGGCCGAAGAAGAAAAGCCGGGTGCGGTGCACCTGGAGCTGCCCGAAGACATCGCCGCCGAGCAGACCGACGCGCTGCCGATCCCGCGCAGCCTGCACCGCCGCCCGCTGGCCGAGCATGTGGCCATCGAAGCTGCCGTCGAGAAACTGCAGAATGCGCGTAACCCGATCCTGGTGATCGGTGCCGGTGCCAACCGCAAGATGACCGCCAAGGTCCTCAAGCAGCTGATCGACAAGACCGGCATCCCGTTCATCACCACCCAGATGGGTAAAGGCGTGGTCGACGAGCGCCACCCGCGCTTCCTCGGCAACGCTGCGCTGTCGTCGGGCGACTTCGTTCACCGCGCTGTCGAAGCCGCCGACCTGATCATCAACATCGGCCACGATGTGATCGAGAAGCCACCGTTCTTCATGGTTCGTGGCGGCACCGAAGTCATCCACATCAACTTCCGCTCTGCCGAAGTCGATGCCGTGTACTTCCCGCAAGTAGAAGTGATCGGCGACATCGCCAACGCCGTGTGGCAGATCAGTGAAGCACTGAACGACACGTCGCACTGGGACTTCACCCGCCTGATGGCCATCCGTGAAGCCAACGAAGCACAGATCGCCGAAGGCGCCGACGACGACCGCTTCCCGGTCTACCCACAGCGCATGGTGGCTGACATCCGTCGTGTACTGCCGTCCGAAGGCATCGTCGCCCTGGACAACGGCATCTACAAGATCTGGTTCGCCCGCAACTACAAAGCGCACAAGCCAAACACCGTGCTGCTGGACAACGCCCTGGCGACCATGGGCGCCGGCCTACCATCGGCAATGGCTGCGCACCTGGTGCACCCGGACCGCCCGGTAATCTCGGTGTGTGGCGACGGCGGCTTCATGATGAACAGCCAGGAACTGGAAACTGCAGTACGCCTGGGCATGCACATCACCGTGGTTATCCTGCGTGACGACGGCTACGGCATGATCCGCTGGAAGCAGGCCAACATGGGCTTCACCGATTTCGGCCTGGACTACGGCAACCCGGACTTCGTCAAATATGCCGAAGCCTACGGCGCCAACGGCCACCGTGTGGAAAGCGCCGAAGGCCTGCTGCCGCTGCTGGAGCACTGCATCAAGACCCCGGGTGTGCACGTGATCGACTGCCCGGTCGATTACAGCGAGAACGACCGCATCCTCAACAGCGAGCTGCGTGAGCGCGCCCTGGCGGTGTAAGCCCTGACGCCCTGATCGCTGCAAGGCGGCACCCACAGGTATCTCACGATCCTGTAGGTGCCGTCGGGTGGTGCATAGCAACCACTTCACGCCTCTTGCAATTGATCATTCTCAGGTTCTCTACTCATAGAGAACACGAGAACATGACTATTGGTTCAACACACAACCATCCTGCCGATCTGGCCATCGACCCATTACTGCCCACGCAGCCGTGGGCCGCGCGTTTCCCTAACCCCCCGGATCTCGACTACCGCCGTCTTATCGAACAAGAGGCCGGTTGCCGCACGTGCCACACACTCCATTCACCGCACTTGCATGTCGGCGCCTGAGTTACTGGGTTGCTTCAGCCCAGTTCAATGGCGGCTTTACCCTCGAGTACTACCCCCACTATCAGGTTGGGAAATAACGGCGTACGGGCCATTTTGTAGGGGGAGTCCTACTGCCATTATGTGACTTTCCTCTGGTCCCATAGGACTCTCCTGACTGTCGCTCCCTGACCCAACATCGCTTTACTGGCGTCCTTCCAAAACAACCACAAAAAGGAAGCCGCCATGTCTGAATCCTGTTCCCCCGTCAGCCCCGTACGTATCGCTGTCATCCAGTACGACCCTCAGGTCGGTCTTGAGCACTGTGAGAGTAACGTGAGCAGAGGCCTGGCATTGGCCCGGCGCGCAGCACGCGAAGGTGCGAACCTGATCGTACTGCCTGAACTGGCCAACACGGGCTACACCTTCAACTCCCGTGCCGAAGCCTATTCCCATGCGCAGGTGCTGCAGGACGGCCCTTGCCTGAAAACCTGGGCGGACTTCGCCAGGCAATACCAGGTATACCTGGCTGCGGGGTTTGCTGAACGCGACGGGCTGAAGCTCTACGACAGTGCTGTCCTGTTTGGCCCCGAAGGCCTGCTTGGGCATTACCGCAAAGCGCACCTGTGGAACCAGGAAAAGCTCTGGTTCACCCCCGGTGACCTGGGGTTCCCGGTATTCGAGACGCCTATCGGCCGTATCGGCCTGCTGATCTGCTGGGACATCTGGTTCCCGGAAGTACCACGGGTGATGGCCGCGCAAGGTGCCGACATCATCTGCAGCCTCAACAACTGGGTATGGACCCCGCCGCCGTTGTTCGATGATGCAGGGCGCTGCATGGCCTCGTACCTGACCATGACGGCAGCGCATGTCAACAACGTTTATATCGCCGCCGCGAACCGTGTCGGCAGCGAGCGGGGCGGGCGCTTCCTGGGCTGCTCGCTGATCGCCGGTACCAAAGGCTGGCCGATCGGCGAGGTGGGCAGTGCAGAAGCCGAGGAGATTATCTATGCCGACGTCGATTTGAGCAGTGCACGCTCGGCACCGATCTGGAACAGCCTCAACGACCTGCCAAGAGACCGGCGCACCGACCTCTACGATGCCACCCTTGGCTATCGCTTGCATGCACCTATGCCACGTTGAGGAGTTGCGAATGAACACGCTCTTCTTCTCACGACAGCAGTATTGGCTTGCGTTGATCTTCGGCTGCCTGCTGGTGTTTTTCGCTGCAAGCCTTGGCCATGGCCAATGGCTGGATTATGCACAGAGGGTGGCGACGCTCGATGAGCCGCTCAGCCGCTTGCGCTGGATTGTTGGTGATATCAGTGAAGTGGCTTTCTACAAGCACGAACTGCCCGCGCTGGGCTTGCTGCTGGGGGCTTGCCTGGCGCACTGGGCGCAGCTGCGAGGGTACCGCTGGCAGGGCTTTGCCATCTGTTATGGCAGCGGATTATGGCCATGGGTGTTTACCAGCTCGCTTTTGGGCTTGCTGCTCAGCCATGCGTTGTGGGGATGGACCTTGGCCAGTGGCATCTGGCAACCAACGTTCGTTGCCTTCGTGTCATTGCCGGCAGCCATGGTCTTGCTTTTTGGTGCGGGCTGGCGGGTGACGATCACAGGGGCGCTACTGGGGGCACTACTGGTAACACCGGCCAGCCTGCTGATGGTCAATTACCTGTGTTATCCCCTGCAGTTACCAGTGGTAGTGGGCAATGTGAGTGGCATGGCAGTGGCAAGCGTGGTGGCCTTCATCCTGTGCAAGCGCTTTCCTTCATGGGTACGCCAATGCGGTGAACCCACCGTCGTGGCGCCGGTTGTCAATCAGCCTGACTACGGTGTGGTCTGGACTTTGCGGCGCGTTCTGGCCGACTTCAGCGAAGCCCCATTCTTTGGTAATGAGCTGGCCAGCCTCGGGCTATTGCTGGGTGTGTTGCTGGCATACCTGTTGAGTCCGGCTGCACTGTCCTACGGTTCTATGCTGGTGATGCAGATAGTGGCCGGGCAGGCCTTGGCCTCCCTGGTCGGGGTTGTACTCTGGCGTGGACAGTGGAAAGCCCGTGGGTGGTACCCTACCTACATTCCGATTGTGTCGATCGTCCCGGCCGCGGTGTTGACACATGGCGGCAGCTGGCAAGTGGTGGTGGCCAGTGCAATGCTGGGTGCACTGGTGGCTCCGCCGCTGGCAGTGGCGATCACTCAGCGGTTGCCGGCCTATGTGCATGGCTACATCGGCAATGTGGTGTCGATGGCCATCTGCACGCTTGGCATCGTGCCGGTAGTCGGGTTGATTGTGGGGGGAGAAGCATGAGTGAACATTCGAGCCTGCCCAGGCTGTCGATCGCTACTCTGGGCGGCACGGTCAGTATGCAGGCCTGTGCTGTCGGGGATGGTGTAACGCCAAGTCTGGATTGTGAGCGGCAATTGCTTCAGGTTCCACAGTTGCGCGAGATGGCGCAGTTGAACGTTGCTTCATTGTGCCTGCTCCCCAGTGCATCGCTGGGCTTCGCGACGTTGCTGGAGGTGCTGGCATGGGCCCGGGGCGAGGTGGAGCGCGGGGCTCAGGCCCTGGTATTGAGCCAAGGGACCGACAGCCTTGAAGAAACGGCCTATTTCCTGGATCTGCTCTGGCCATTCGATGTGCCATTGGTGATGACCGGTGCCATGCGCTCGGCGAGTCAGCCGGGCAATGATGGGCCGGCCAACTTGTTGGCTGCGGCCCAGGTTGCATTGGCACAAGACAGCCGTGGGCGAGGTGTGCTTGTGGTCATGAATGATCAGGTCCACTGCGCGGCAAGGGTTCGCAAGACGGCCAGCCTGGCGATGGCGGCATTCGAGTCGCCCGGATGTGGCCCGTTGGGCGACGTTGTGGAGGGTGTTGTTTTGTATCGCCACTCGCCCGGGCGACGGAAAGTGTTGCCGTTACCCTATCGCACCGACCAGCGCGTTGCCCTGCTGGAAGCCTGCCTGGACGCAGACACGGCGCTGCTGCGGGCTGTGGCCACATTGGGTTATGAGGGGTTGGTCATCGCCGGTTTCGGTGCTGGGCATGTTTCCGCCAGTTGGTCCGAAGTGCTGGAACACCTGGCGCCCACCTTGCCGGTCATGGTTGCTACGCGCACAGGTAGGGGGCCTACAGCCCGGGCAACCTACGGGTTTGCTGGTGCAGAGATCGACCTGCAGAAAAAAGGCGTCTACATGGCTGGGCAACTCTGCCCGCGCAAATGCCGCATCTTGCTGTGGCTGCTGATAGGCACCGACCGGCAACATGAGCTGCAGGCCTGGTTGCAGCCCTGAACCATCTGCCCGTGCGGGCGTTCGCGCGGGCAGCCCTTCCGGCGTTGCTGTGCTAGGGTGCACACACTTTTGCTTCCCAGGATTCTTACCCATGCTCCCCGTACTCAGCGAAAAAGAACTCGACCGCCTCGAAGACCTGCTGATCACCTATGGCAATGACTACTCGGTGCTGAACCTGGCCGAGCTCAATGGCTTTTTCGTCGCACTCGCCAGTTCGCCGATCACTGTCCTGCCGGAACAATGGCTGCCGGCGGTAGCGGGTGGCAAGGTACCGAAGTTCAAGAAGCCCGCGCATGAGGAGGCCTACACGGCATTGATGCTGCGTTATGCCAGCCAGGTGGCAGAAGAACTCAGCAATGGTGTCGACCAGTTCGAGCCGCTGTTCGAGGAAAGCGAGGGCGAACAGGGCACTGTGATCGTGATGGAGGAGTGGTGTTTCGGCTACATGCGCGGTACCCAGATTGCCGGTTGGGGCGAGTTGCCACCGGAGCAGGACCTGCTGCTCAAGGCCATTTCGCTACATGGGCTGGAAGATAATTTCGAGCTGCTGGACCAGATGAGCGAAGAGGATATCCAGGCCTGTGTACCGCAGGTGGTCGAGGCTGCGCGCGGGCTGTACCGACATTTCAAAAAGCGGCACTGATCTGATATCTGCATGGGCTAGTGCTCACCTGCCGGCGCTAGCGCAAGTGTTTGGAAACCATTATTCCGCCCCGCGAAATTATGGTTTCCCCTGCGCACTGATTCTGCTGCCAGCCGATCCAGTGCAGCATGTGCTCCATCAGCCCCATCCCGGCGCTGACCAGGAGCCAAGCCCATGTCGAACCCGATCAAGCTCTACAACTTCCCCAAGTCTGGCCATGCCCATCGCATCGAGTTGATGCTCTCGCTACTGAACCTGCCCACCGAGCTGGTGTTCGTCGACCTGGCCAAAGGCGCGCACAAGCAGCCGGACTTCCTCGCCCTCAACCCGTTCGGCCAGGTTCCAGTCATCGATGACAACGGCACCGTGATTGCCGACTCCAACGCCATCCTCGTCTACCTGGCCAAAAAGTATGGCAACGGTGCCTGGCTGCCCGAAGAACCTGCCGCCGCCGCCCGGGTGCAACGTTGGCTATCGGTCGCTGCCGGCCCGCTGGCCTTTGGCCCGGCCGCCGCCCGCCTGGTCACGGTGTTCGGGGCTTCGTTCAATACCGACGAAGTGATTTCCCGCGCCCACACCTTGCTCAAGGTGATCGATGCCGAGTTGGCCAACACGCCATTCCTGGCGGGTAGCACACCCACCATCGCGGACATTGCCAACTACTCGTACATCGCTCACGCCCCCGAAGGCAACGTGTCGCTGGAGCCCTATGCCAATGTGCGCAACTGGCTGGCACGGATCGAGGCGCTGCCGCGTTTCGTCCCCATGCCGCGCACCGTGATCGGGCTGCAAACCCACGCCTGAAACCCCGCCATCGCGAGGAACGCCGCCATGCAACAATCTCCTGATCACCGCCCCTCGCCCTGGCATGCGGGTGAAAAGACCCTGCAGGAAAAGGTCGGTGTAGCAGAACGCATGGAGGCGTTCGGGCAAAAGGTCATTCGTGACCACATGCCCGACCAGCACCGGACGTTCTATCACCAGTTACCGTTCATGGTCGCCGCCAGTGTGGATGCCCAGGGTCGGCCTTGGGCCACGCTGCTGGAAGGGCCGGAAGGGTTCGTAAGCTCGCCTGACCCTCGTATGCTGACGATCCACACCACGTTGCCAGCAGATGACCCCGCCACCCCCGGGTTGGCAGCCGGGCAGGCGGTCGGCCTGCTGGGGATCGAACTGCACACCCGTCGGCGCAATCGCATCAACGGGCAGATCCGCCACGCTGCCCAAGGGCAACTGCAAGTGGCCGTAGAGCAGGCGTTTGGCAACTGCCCGCAGTACATCCAGTTGCGTGACTACACCCGCGTCACCGAACCCGCCCTCGGGCGCATCGATGCGACAACACTGGATACCTCAACCGTCAGCATGATCCAGGCGGCCGATACCTTCTTCGTCGCCAGCTATGTCGAGCATGCTGACGGCCAGCGCTCGGTGGATGTCTCCCACCGTGGTGGCCGGCCAGGGTTCATCAAGGTCGAAGGCAATCGGCTCACGATTCCCGACTATGCAGGCAATCTGCATTTCAACACCTTGGGCAACCTGGTGGTCAACCCGCGGGCCGGCTTGCTGTTCATCGACTTCAAAAATGGCAATGTGTTGCAACTGTACGGGCGTGCCGAGGTGCTGCTGGACAGCCCGGCCATCCAGGCCTTTGAAGGCGCTGAGCGGTTATGGACACTGCAGGTCGAGCAGGTGGTGTGGCGTCCGGCAGCCGTTGCCCTGCGCTGGGCTTTCAAGGAGTACGCGCCGACCAGTCTGATGACCAGTACCTGGGCCGAGGCCGATGCGCGCCTGGAGCAGCGGCAACAACAGCGCCAATGGCTGGCCTGGCGGGTGCTGCGGGTGGAGCAGGAAAGCCGCGACATCCGCTCGTTCTATCTCGAACCACCGGCAGGCTGCCGTGTGGCCTTTGCCCCTGGCCAGCATCTGCCTGTGCAAGTGCCGCGTGATGGCGGGTCAGCGCTGATCCGCACCTACAGCCTTTCAAGTGCCCCCGACGATGGATTCTTGCGCATCAGCGTCAAAGCCCAGGGCCCGGCTTCGCGGTATCTGCATGAGCGCGTTGTGGCCGGCGATGTGCTGAATGTGCGGCCGCCGATGGGCAGCTTCACGCTTGACCAGCAAAGCACGCGCCCGTTGGTGCTGATCGGCGCGGGCGTGGGCATCACGCCGTTGCTGGCCATGCTGCGCCAGCAGTTGAGGACAGGGCAGGCCCGGCGCATTCATCTGTTCCATGGCGCACGCAGCCTGGCCGACTTGCCGTTCCAGCAGGAACTGGCGGCCTTGCGGCAACAGGCTGGCGATCTACTGCAGGTACACCGCGCCCTGAGCCAGCCTGAAGGGCACGCGCAGGTCGGTCGTGATTACGAGTTTGCCGGCCGGTTGGGTATCGAACAGGTCAAGGCAACGCTGGCGTTGGACGACTACGATTTCTACCTGTGTGGGCCCGGCAGCTTCACCCAGCAGCTTTACGAAGGGCTGCGTGGGGTGCATGTGCCGGATGCGCGGATTCACGCCGAAGCGTTTGGCCCGTCGACGCTGCGACGGCACACCGACGCAGACCAGCCAATCTTGCAACAGCCGCCTGCCGCCGACGAACCGGTGCCGGTGTATTTTGCCGCGTCGGCCAAGGAGGCTCGCTGGGTACCCGGTAGCGGCACCTTGCTGGAACTGGCCGAGGCGCGTGGGCTGGCCCCGGAGTTCAGTTGCCGGGGTGGTTCGTGTGGTACCTGCAAGACCCGGCTGGTGAGCGGCCAGGTGCATTATCCGAATCCGCCGGCAGAGTTGCCGGAGGCAGGATCGGTGCTGATCTGTTGTGCTGTGCCAGCGAAGGTGGAGGAGGGGATGCAGGCGTTGGTGCTGGATGTCTGATTCAAGCCAGTCGCAGGTGCGGGCTTGCCCGCGGAGGCCGGCACAGCTAACACCACGCATCCAGATGAAAGATAATCCCCACGCCTCTTAACCTTCAGGAGCCCGCATGGACCAGATCCACCTGATGAAGGTGTTCGTCGCCGTCGGCGAGCTGGAAAGCTTCGCCGCTGCTGCTCGCCGTCTGGACATTTCCCCGGCCGCCGTCACCCGCGCCGTCAGCGCCCTTGAAGAGCAGCTCGGGGTCAAGCTGTTGCTGCGCACAACACGCAGCGTGCGTTTGACCGAGGCCGGCGGCCGCTATCTGGAAGACACCCGGCACATCCTCGCCAGTATCCACGAGGCCAATGAGGCCGCTGCCGGCATCAACGCGACTCCCAGGGGCGATTTGGCGGTGACCGCCCCGATTTTGTTCGGCAAGAAGTTCGTCATGCCGTGCATCGTCCGTTACCTGCAGCAGTACCCGGAAGTCGACGTTTCCGCGTTCTTTCTCGACCGCGTGGTAAACATGGTCGAGGAGGGCATGGACGTGGCCGTGCGCATCGGGCCGTTGCCCGACTCCGGGTTGAAGGCGCTGCGGGTGGGCAGGGTGCGGCGCATGTTGTGTGCCTCGCCCGACTACCTGGCGCGCCATGGTGTGCCGACGCATCCGTCGGACCTGGCCGGGCATGCGATAATCGGCACCACCAACCTGTCGCCGCGTGCGGGTTGGCGCTTCGGAGTGACCGACGAGCCGACCTTGGTGCGCATGAAGCCGCGGCTGACGGTCACCAGCAATGACGGGGCAATCGCAGCTGCCAGCGGCGGGCTGGGGATTGCCCGGCTGCTGTCGTACCAGGTGGCAGACGAACTGGCAAGCGGGCAGTTGCAGGTGCTGCTGGCCGAGTACGAAGAGGCGCCCTGGCCCATTCATGTGCTGCACCGCGAAAGCAAGTACGGGTCGGCCAAGGTCAGGGCCTTTATCGACATGCTGGGGCAAGGATTGCGCGATCAGCAGCTGGATTGAGGTCGTGCAGCGCGTCGAGAAATGGCGCCAGACAATGTTCGCTATCGTGACCGCGCTTTTTCAGGCAGCCCGCTCACAACACCCGATACTGCATCCTGAACCCCAGGGTCATTGCCTCCCCCCGGTTCAGCAACCGCAACCCTGGTCGCCCTGGCAGGTGATGCGCATTGATTGGGTGGCTAACAGGTTCAAAGCAGAAAAAACCTTGCCCCTGCGGGCAATACAGCAAGAAGTGTTCGGCCCCATTGGCACTGCACGCCAGTCGATAACCCGCGCTGGGTTGTTCGATCACACATTCCCCTGGCCAGCCACTGAAGGCGTGATCAACCACTGTCTCGGGTAAACGCCCCATGGCATTGAAGCGCCATTGTTCGGGCACCTCGGCCTGGTACGACGGCAACCGCCCATCCTCGGCCAGCCACACTTTGCGTGCCGATGCGTACAACTTGGTATCGGGATACCTCGGAAAGTAAGGGTGCAACCCCAACCCGTACCAGTTGGCCGACTCATCCAGATGGGTTACATGCAGGTCCAGGTTCAGGCACCCCTCATGCAGATGCACATCCAGCGTGGCCCGGTAAGCAAACGGCACAGCACTGTCTAGCGTCAGCCGTGCTCGCTGTTCACTGTGATGCTCCACCTGCCAGGCCTGTTGCCAGGCACTGCCATGGATCGGGTAAGGGTCATGCCCGGTATTCGGTGCCAGTGCCTGCCACCCCTCGGGCCGGACAAAGCCACCCTCGCCAATGCGGTTGGACCAAGGCGCCAGTGGGTAGCAGGCGAGGCGTCGTGGCGTACCACTTTCCAGTGCGGCCAGGTCGGAATGGCGCAGCAGCGCTTGCCCGGTCGCTTTCACTTCCCAGTTGACCAGGCTGGCGCCCAACTCCGGAGCCAGGCTCAGGCGGGTCAGGCGGTCCTGCAGGTGCAGTTCGGTCACAGACATTCAGGGCTCCATTTAAATGAACGATCAATTGGCCCGACGGTAGGTGAGCAGCACGATGCCGCACACCACCACCGCGCCGCCGAGTAATTGCAGGGTGCCCAGTTGCTGGTCGAGCAAGGCCCAGCCCAGCAGTAGCGTGGCGATGGGTTCGACGTTCATCACGGGGGCGTTCTGCGCCATGTTCAGCCTTGGCACACAAACGAACAGCAAGGTGAAGGCCAAGCCATACAGCACTACCAGGCTGGCCAAGGCCGCCCAGCCACTGCTGCTGCCTGGCAGTGACAAACCGGACGGCATCACGCCGCTTGCGCCTGCAACCAGCATGCTGGAGAACACGATCAGCAAAGTCAGCAGGCTGCGCACGGGGCCGCGCACGCTGGCCAGTTTATGGTCGGTGATCCACAAGGCGCAGGCAAAGGCACAGGCGGCGCCGAAGGCCAGGCTGACCCCTGGCACCCAGTGCGGGTTGGCCGCAGCGCTGTCGGCCAGGCGTGCCGGCACATCCAGCGCCAGCACCAGGCCGCACAGGATCAGGCCCATGAACAGCACGGTGCGGCCCGTGGGGCGTGCGCCGCCCAGCGCCCAGGTGAGCAGCGCCAGCAGCATCGGGAAGGTGTTGCCCACCAGCAGCGCCAAAGCCACTGGAATACGCGCCACCGCCGAGTACAGGCACAGGCTCTGGGTGGCAATCAGCAGGCCGAGCAGCAGCTGCCACCGGCGCGCACCAGCGGGCAGGGCCAGGGCCTGGCGTTGCCACAGCAGCAGCCCGGCCAGTACCAGGAACGTGATGCCTGAGCGGCAGAGAATCGCCAGCAGCACGCCGGTGCCGTCATCGAAGGCGATGCGCGCGGCGATGTGGTTGCCAGCGAATGAACAGGCCAGCAGGGCGAGCAGGGCGATGGCCAGTTTGCGGGGGAAAAGCGGTACAGCCGAGGAGGGAACAGCCATGTGCAGGATCCATTTGCAAGAGCCCAGGGGCCGCCAAGCGGCCCCCGTTCATAATTACAGCACCACGCTAGGCAGCCACAGCGAGATCGCTGGAATGTAAGTCACTGCCATCAGCACCAGGAACAGCGCCAGGTAGAACGGCATCAGCGCCTTCACCGTCGACTCGATACTCACCTTGCCGATGGCCGAGCCGACAAACAACACCGCTCCCACCGGCGGGGTGATCAGCCCGATACCCAGGTTCACCAACATGATCATGCCAAAGTGCACCGGGTCCACGCCGATACCGGTAATCACCGGCAGCAGGATCGGCGTAAGGATCAGGATCAGCGGCGCCATGTCCATCACCGTGCCCAGCAGCAACAACATGAAGTTGATGCACATCAGGATCACGTAGCGGTTGTCCGACAGGGTCAGGAACGCCGTGGTGATCTTCGACGGGATCTGCATCAGCGTCATTACGTAGCCGAAGCTGGCGGCAAAGCCGATCAGGATCATCACGATGGAGATGGTCCGTACTGTGCGGTGCATCAGCTTGGGCAGGTCGCGCCACTTGTAGTCGCGGTAGATGAACATGGTCACGAAGAACGACCACACCACTGCCACGGCTGCCGATTCGGTGGCGGTGAACACCCCCGACAGGATACCGCCGAGGATGATGACCATGGCCATCAGGCCCCACAGCGCCTCACCGGCAATTTTCAGCGCCTGGCGCAGCGGGATCACTTCGCCCTTGGGGTAGTTGCGCTTCTTGGCGAACAACAGGCACAGGCCCATCATCACCGCGCTCAGCAGCAGGCCGGGCATCACCCCCGCCATGAACAGCGAGGCGATCGACACCGTGCCGCCCGCCGCCAGCGAGTACAGCACCGAGTTGTGGCTGGGCGGGGTCAGCAGCGCCTGCACCGAGCCGCTGACGGTCACGGCGGTGGAAAATTCACGCGGGTAGCCTTTGCGCTCCATCTCCGGGATCAGCACCGAGCCCACCGAGGCGGTATCGGCTACCGACGAGCCGGAAATCGCACCGAAGAAGGTCGAGGCCATGATGTTGACCAGCGACAGCCCGCCACGCACGAAGCCCACCAGCACACCGGCAAAGGCCACCAGCCGGCGTGACATGCCGCCTTCGGCCATGATCGCGCCGGCCAGCACGAAGAATGGAATGGCCAGCAGCGAGAACTTGTTAACCCCACTGGCCACCTGGATCATCATCGCCTGCAGCGGGATGTCGATCCACCAGGCGCCGATCAGTGCCGACAGGCCCAGGGCGTAGGCTACCGGCATGCCGATCAGAATCAGCACGATGAAACTGCCCAACAGAATGAACGCTTCCATTTACGCAGCTCCTTCGTTTTCTTCGACCAGATCAAAGCGCACGACCTTGCGGTTGCTCTGATCGCCCAGCAGGAGTTTTTCCAGCACGAACACCAGCGTCAGCACGCCGCCGACCGGGATCGGCGCGTAAGTCATGCCGACCCGCACACCGGGCAGCGAGGCCAGCGACTGGTTCCAGGTGGTGATGCACAGCCGGGTGCCGTAATAGGTCATGAACACGCACACCACGATCATCAGCAGTTGTACCAGCAGGGCGACCAGCTGGCGCTGCAGCGGCGGCAACCGGTCGGTAATCATCCCCACCGCCATATGCGCCCCGGCGCGATAGCTGGCGGCGGCACCAACGAAGGTGAATACCACCATCAGCAGGATAGAGACTGGCTCTGGCCAGCTGGAGCCGGTGCCCAGCACGTAGCGGGCGAAGATGCCCCACGGGATGATCAGCGTCATGGCCAGGATCGACAGGCCCGCGATCCAGATGCAACTGCGGTACAGCGTGTCGTTCACGCTCAGGAAAAGCGATTTCATAGGCATCACCAAAGCGGCAGGGCGGCGGCGGCCGCACTGCCGAGGTCGTCTTGGAAGGGGCTGGTATTACTGGACGGCGTCGATACGCTTCATCAGGTCGGCGTACGGCGCGCCGTACTTCTCGCGTACCGATGCGGTGGCTTCGAAGAACGGTTTCTTATCGACAGTGATGAACTCGACACCGGCGGCCTTGAGCTTCTCTTCGCTGGCGGCAGACTTGGCGTCCCACAGCGCACGCTCTTCCATCTGTGCTTCGCGCGCGACCTTTTTCACCAGCACCTGCTGCTCCGGAGTGAGCTTGTTCCAGGTGGTCTTGGACATCACCACCGGCTCCGGCAGGATCAGGTGGCCGGTCAGGGTGTAGTACTTGGCGCTCTGGAAATGGTTGTGCTCAAGCAAGGTCGGCGGGTTGTTCTCGGCGCCGTCGATCACCCCGGTTTGCAGGGCACTGAAGATTTCCCCGGTGTCCATGGCGATGCCGTTGCCGCCCATGGCATTCATCATGTCGATGAACAGCGGGTTGCCTTGTACGCGAATCTTCATGCCCTTGAGGTCTTCCAGGCTGCGCACCGGCTTTTTCGTGTAGATGCTGCGCGAGCCGCCGTCCATCCAGGCCAGGGCCACCAGGTTGAAATCGGAATTGGTGATCTTGTCGAGGATTTCCTGGCCAATCTCGCCATCGATAATCTTGCGCATGTGATCATGGTCGCGGAACACGAACGGCATGTTGAACACGTTCACATCCGGTACTACCGGGCCGACGATCCCCAAGCTGACGCGGGTCATCTGCACGGCGCCTATCTGAGCCTGTTCAATCACTTCCTTCTCCGATCCCAGCACGCCGCCGGCGAACATCTTGAAGGTAATGTCGCCATTGCTGGCCTGTTCCAGCTTTTTACCCATGTTCTGCTCGGCGACCACGGTCGGGTAGCCGGCCGGGTGGATTTCGGCGAACTTGATGTCCAGCGCCGAGGCGGGCATGGCCACGCTGAAGGCGAACGGGAGTACGGCAAGAAGCAGCTTGCGTTTGAACGTCATGATGAAACTCCGTGGTTTTTATTATCCGGTTTCGGGCGTGCAAGTGTGGGTGTGGCAGTGGGGCTCAGCCCCGGTAGGCAGGTTCCTCCAGGCCCTTGGTGCCAGGGTTGAGGGCAAATACCCCGCCAGCCAGTGGCTGGTCGCCGAGGTCGATGCCCGCGGGGCGAATCGAGGTGACGTACAGGGTGTCGAGGTTGGCGCCACCAAAGGCGCACATGGCCGGCTTTTTCACCGGCACGCTGAGCGAGCGGTCGAGGCGCCCGTCAGGGGTGAAGCGGTGAACCTGCCCGGCGTCGTTGCCGCAGATCCAGTAGCAGCCATCCTGGTCGATCGCGGCGCCGTCGGGGCGCCCTGGGTAGCCGCGCATGTCGACGAACAGCTGCTTGCCGTGCGGTGTGCCGCTGTCGATGTCGTAGTCGAAAGCCCATACCTTCTGCACGTTCGGGTGCGAGTCGGACAGGTACATGCGCTTGCCGTCGGGGCTGAACGCCAGGCCGTTGGGCACGATCATGCCATCCTGCTGCAGGTGCAGGTGGCCTTCGCCGTCATGCCGGTACAGCGCGCCCACGTGGGCACCTTGCTGCATGTCCAGCAGCATGGTCCCGGCCCAGAAGCGGCCCTGACGGTCGCAGCGGCCATCGTTGAAGCGCATGCCGGCCTGGGCGTGCTGCACGCTGGCAAGCAGGCGGCTATCCAGGCGGCCATCGGCTTTGGCCTGGATCTGGTAGATGCCGCTTTCCATGCCTGTCACCCAGCCTTGGCCGCTACGGGCAATGCAGGCGAGCATTTCGTCGCCTTGCCATACTTGGTGCGCGCCATCGGCGGCCTGCCAGCGGTGCAACTGGCGAGCGGGAATGTCTACCCAGTACAGGGCCTGTTCACCGGGGTGCCACACAGGGCTTTCGCCGGTACCGTTGCGGGCGTCGACGATCAGTTCGCAGTTCATGGCCGTGCCTCCTGGCGTGGGGTCAGTTGAACGGGCCGGCCACGGCGAAAGCGCCGCCCTGGTAGACCATGCTCGGGTCATCGGCGGCGGGTGCCGGTTGGGCCTCCACGGCTGCGCGGAAGGTTTCGGAGCTGTCCTTGGGTACATAGCCCAGGTGCGCGGCATGGCGGTTGTCCCACCACACGGTGCGATTGTCGGAGGCGCCGTAGACGATGGTGTGGCCAACCCCGGGGGTGAACAGCCCGCGTTCGATCAACTGCACCAGGTCGTCGTAACTGAGCCAGGTGCAGAGCATGCGCAGGTTTTGTGGCTGCGGGAACGACGAGCCGATGCGAATGCTGACGGTCTCGATGCCGTAGCGGTCAAAGTAGAAGCTGGCCACATCTTCGCCGTAGCACTTGGACAGCCCGTAATAGCTGTCGGGCCGGCGCGGCGCGTGAGCGTCGATGCGCTCATCCTGGCGATAGAAACCGATGGTGTGGTTGGAGCTGGCGAAGATGATGCGCTTGACCCCGTGCTTGCGCGCCGCCTCGTACACGTGGAACACGCCGCAGATATTGGGGCCGAGAATCTCTTCGAAGGCGTGTTCGGTAGAAACCCCGCCAAAGTGGATGATGGCGTCCACGCCTTCGACCAGGGCATGCACCGCAGCCTTGTCGGCCAGGTCGCAGGTAATGACTTCTTCATGCGGGCCCGCGGCCGGGGCCATGGGGCTGATGTCAGACAGGCGCAGGACCTCGGCGTAGCCTTGCAGGCGTTCGCGAAGGACCTTGCCCAGGCCGCCTGCGGCTCCGGTGAGCAGCAGGCGATTGAAGGGGGTAGTGGTCATGGCCGGCTCTTGTTGTTAGTTGTTGTAGGTTGTCGTATGACTTGGGTGATTATTGGCGGTGGTTCTGTGTGTTGTCAATGAGGCTTGGGCGGCTTTTGCCGGCCTTTTCGCGGGTAAAAAATGCGAAAGGCCTGCGCGGTCGCCCGTAGGAGCGGGTTTACCCGCGAAGAGGCCGGCCCTGCTGGCCAATCCCCACCCGCCGTCCACCGTCTCCGCCGCCACCGCATTCGCGGGTAAACCCGCTCCTACACACATCGGTGGTTGGGCACGGGCCGCCGTAGGAGCGGGTTTACCCGCGAAAGGGCCGGCCCTGCTGGCCAATCCCCACCCGCCATTCACCGTCGCCGCCGCCACCGTATTCCCGGGTAAACCCGCATTTCTTGATCAGAGCAACGACAGCGGATAGTTGAAGATCAACCGGTTCTCATCAAACTCGTTATTGCTGTAATCCCGGCGAATCGACGAGTTACGCCATTTCACGCTCAAATCCTTGAGCGCCCCGCTCTGGATCACATACGCAAGCTCCGTTTCACGCACCCACTCCTTGCCATCGGTCACGCCCCCGCTGTGCACATCGCGCCCGCTGATGTAGCGGTTCATCAGGGTCAACCCCGGTACCCCGACGGTGACGAAGTTGAAGTCATGGCGCACCTGCCACGAACGCTCGTTGGCATTGTCGAAGCTGGAGTTGTAACTGTCGTTGGCCAAGGTCCCGCCACTGGTGCCGTTCACCCGCATCCAGGTATCACCATCGACTTTCTGCAGCCCCACCCAGAAGGTGCTGCCGCCGTACTTGGCCGAGAACATCCCCGAGTAGGTCTTGTTATCCAGTTCACCAGCGCGCCTGGAGCCGTCGTCATCGCCATGGAAGTAGCCGAGGTTCGCACCCAGGGTCCAGTCACCCACCGGCTGGCTGTGGCTCAGTTGCAGGTATTGCTGCTGGTACACGTCCTTCAGCACCGCATTCCAAAGCCCCACCAGCGTGCGGTCCTGGTTGAACTTGTACTCGCCGCCGACGAAGTTGAAACGGTCCGACACGCCGCCGCCGTAGCTCATGTCTTCCATGCTCGCGTCGTTACGCGGGCTGTTGCCGCGGAACTGGCCGCCGTACAGGGTCAGCCCTGCGATTTCGTTGGAGGTAACCTGCCCGCCACGGAATGTTTGCGGCAACGAACGCCCGTCGTCCGAACGCAGAATCGGCAGCACCGGCATCCATTCACCGATCTTCAGTTCGGTCTTGGAAATACGCGCCTTGCCCGCCACCGCCAGGCGCCCGTAATCGTCGGCTGGCCGGCCATCGCCATGGCGAGGCAGCAACGCCGTGCCATAGGTACCGCCACCGCCGTCGAGCTTGACCGACCACAGCCCCAACACGTCCACGCCGAAGCCGATTGGCCCTTCTGTGAACCCCGAGCGGGCGTCGAGGATGAAGCTTTGCGTCCACTCCTCGGCCTTGCTTTGCGGGTTGCTGGGGTTGGTGAAGTTGCGGTTGATGTAGAAGTTGCGCAGCCCGAGGGTGGCCTTGCTGTCCTCGACAAATCCCGCAGCCAGGCTGGTGCCCGGCAGGCCGGCGATAACCCCGGCGCCAAGCAGGGCGAAGGGTAGGGTGTGGCAGATTTTCATTATTGTTGTGCTCCCTAAGGGTGTGGCAGCCCGTCCGCCGGGCACGCGCAAGCGGCCTGCGGCAGGGGCGGGTAGATAACGGCCCGGTCAGGGCCAGGGGTGAACGCGCGGCAACCGGGCGCTACGTACTGGCAGGCGTACGCGAGCTGGCCGGGGGAAGAGGGGTGTGCAACAGACGTAGGTGTAGGGGGATGGATGTCGACATGAGTTCGTCCACTGATTGTTGTTTTTGTTATGCGTTGTCGTACAACTGTGGGCGATTATTAGCAAGGGGGAGGAGGGCTGTCAACGGCTGATCGCAGAGCAAATAAGGTACTAGACGCCAAAAACTGAGCGGCAGAGGCTCTACCCTGAACGCGCTGCAGACATACTACAACTCCCATGCACCATGCCACGCACGTACGCGAGCGGGCTTGCCCGCGAACACGGGTAAAGCCCGTGCCATCCACCCCATTGGCTGCCTCGCACCGCAAACTGGAGACAGGGTTACAAATCAAATCGGAACAGCGGTGGCCCTATCCCCGAGCCTGCGCTATCTTCAGATCTGGCCTCGCCCTTGACCACTTAGACTGGCATGTCCAGTCCCGGCATCCTTGCTGGTGCCGTACCCCTCCTGTCGGCAGGGGCGAGGCCTCTTCATTTGAAGGGAATGGCGCTGTGGTCACTTCCGGCAGACAAACTGCCATTGCAGAATAGCCAAGATCAGTGCATTGTAATGACAATCGTCTTTACATGAGGGCTATGTCATGGCTTCTATCAATATCCGCGTCGACGATGATCTCAAAGCCCGCGCCTACAAAGAGCTCGATCGCCTCGGTGTCACCCCCTCCGAACTCATGCGCCAGGCCCTGCAATATGTAGCTGAGCGGGGCAAGCTACCCTTCCGGCCGGTCCTGATGACCGAGGAAGATGAAGACCTCATTGCCACTGCACAAGAGCGGCTTGCTTCTCCGCAGCGCGTGAGGGTCCAGCTGGATGACCTATAGCCTCGACTTCGATGCCCGCGCATTGAAAGAGTGGAAGAAGCTGGGCGATACCGTGCGTCAGCAGTTCAAGAAGAAAACTGGCAGAGGTCCTGCTGAACCCTCGAATCGAGGCAAACCGCCTTCACTCGCTGCCGGATTGCTACAAGATAAAGCTTCGCAGCAGTGGGTACAGGCTGGTTTATCAGGTCATTGACCAAGAGATCGTGGTTTTTGTCGTCGCTGTCGATCGTCGTGAAAGAGACCAAGCTTACAAAAAGGCTGCTGAGCGACTTGAGTAGGCTTCAAGGATTTGGCGGTCCCAGGTCGCAATCTCAAGGTAAATCACCGCCTCAAAGCTAGAGCTCTACTTCTGTGGGAGCGGGCATGCCCGCGAAGAATCCAACTCGGTGTATGGCACCGGCTTCGCCGGTGTTCGCGGCGGTTCAACGCCTCGATGAACCCGCACAGGTCCCCCATCAGCCCAGAGGGCTCATTGCCAAGTCAGGCAGACCAGCTTGCCAGGTAACCCTGGCAAACTGCGATCTCTGTAGGAGCGGGTTCACCCGCGAAGAGGCCAGCACAGGCAACACAATGCCCGCTAAACCCCATGCATCCGCAGCGCCCGCTGCGCACACTCCCGCCAACTCAACTTGCGCTTCTCCACCGGCCCCTGCAGCTCCACTTCCCCAGCCAGCACCACCGGCATATCCCGCATCTTCACCCAAGGCTCACTCTGCCAATACAACAACGTAGCGCTGCGTCCACCAGGCCAGCACATCCGCCCCAGCCTCGGCGCATCGTCCGCCCCATCTGCCTGAATATCACGCAGTACCGCTACCACTTCATGTGTCAGCCACCGGCGCAAATGGCGGTTCTCCGGCACATGATGATGAGCTAACAAGGTATAGGCCCCGGACTCGCTGACCATGGTGGTCTCCTGGTACTTGCCATAGCGCAGCAGTTACACCGTGCGGTACTGATCCGGGTCGAGCTTGCGCATGCAGTGTTCGTCGAAGAAATGACCGCTCAGCCGGCCGAGTTCGTGGGCGCAGAACCAGGCTTGGGATTCGAGCCAGAGGGTGTGGAGAGGACATGGTTTACAAATTCAATCCAATCGCCTGTGGACCGGCCGCAACCCTGCGCTATTTTCAGATCTGGCCTCGCCCTCGACCGCGTAGACTGGCATGTCCAGTCCCGGCACCTCGTTGTGCCGTACCCCTCTTGTCGGCGTGGGCGGGGCCTCTTTTTTTGCGGAGCGACTGACCGGATGAGATCGAGCGCTCCCTAGCTCCAGCAGTTCATGCAAGAAAGCAGAAGCTGTGCCGTCGCACTCCTCTTGCCTTCAGCCAGTTCATCAAGATTCCCAAACCCGGCTCAGGTAGGCGTTGATGAACCAATCTGGCATGTCGTCCTGATGAAACTCCAGCGTGGCGCCATCAGTAATCTCTGCAAGAAAGACAGACTCATCTCCGGAGTTATCGAAAATATAAGCCCGATTTGCTGCGGAAATGGCCTCTGGAAGCAGTGAGAGTGTTCGAGCATAGCGCTGGGTAATTTTGTCTCTCGGGACGTCATGCCCGCCATCATCGACCCGGTTTGCTACCCGAAGAATATTGATCTGCGGTGAATCGGTGGCTACGAAATACAGGTAGGTCCGGTAGCCCATCTGCTGAGCCGTTTCCATGAATCGAACCTTCTCCGAAGAGGACATCACTGTCTCGAACGTGAAGCTGATTCTGCGTTCGAGCAATTGATGGCGGATGAGGTCTGCAATGACTGCAGCGTGGTAGGAATTTACATCCACGCCTCGGAATTCGATTTTTTGGCCTACGAGTGTTAGCCGGCCTGCGCTCTCCTGCAGTCCTGCCCTTATGATCAATGGATGCTGGGTGAGATAGGTCCGTAATGCCTGCTCGGTGAGCTCAAGACCATAATCACTCAGGTCGATGAACCCTGTCGTTTTGGCAGACTTTTCAAGTTCATCAGCATTGACGTAAAGGTTGACCAGCCGAGCTGGAATCTGGTCCTTGATGGTGCTTTTGCGAGACCCATTAGGGCGGGCAAAAACGCGAAGCTTAGGCGCGCCCACTAAGCTTGCGCACGGTGAAGCGCTGTCCGGTCTTCACCTTCAGGCTCGGTTTGGTTTCTGCAAGCACTTCAACATGGCCATCAGCGTGGGTTGCGATGATGTGGTTGTTGTCGACGGTGACAACCGTATGCCCCGCTACAACAGCCCGGAAATACGCAAGGCGTGTAGCAGCTGCAGCCATCTCTGGGATCTGGTTCTCCAGATTCTCGATAGCCTCGTCGCTAAGCTGGTTCTCGCGCAAGATTGCCATAGCTTTTCCTGATTCGATCACACGCGTAGATTGATTGCTAATCAGTGTAATAGCCCTGGCAGATAACCAGAAGGCCGCGAGTGTGGTTTTTGCGGGCAGTGTTGAATCAAAATCCTACAAAAGCAGCAGAGCCTGCCCAAAAAGGGCCGCAAAACGGCCCCAATTGGCTCACTGACTTGCAGTAGACTGATCCCGCTCCCACTGGTTCTGCAATAGCCGGAACCGCGTATTAGCAGAGCACGCAAACGCTGTTTAGGCTAACGGAATCAGTCCAGGCATCCGAGTTCGGTGTGGGAGCGGGTTCACCCGCGAAAGGGTCAGAACAGACAAAAATCGCCCGCTAAACCCCATGCATCCGCAGCGCCCGCTGCGCACACTCGCGCCAACTCAATTTGCGCTTCTCCACCGGCCCCGGCAGCTCAACTTCCCCAGCCAGCACCACCGGCATATCCCGCATCCTCACCCAAGGCTCACTCTGCCAATAAAGCAACGTCGCACTCCGCCCACCAGGCCAGCACATCTGCCCCAGCCGGGGCGCATCGCCTGCCCCGTCAGCCTGAGCATCACGCAGCACCGCCACCACCTCATGCGTCAGCCACCAGCGCAAATGGCGGTTCTCTGGCACATGGTGATGCGCCAACAAGGTATAGGCCCCGGACTCACTGACCATGGTGGTCTCCTGGTATTTGCCATAGCGCACTAGCGGCACAGTGCGGTACTGGTCCGGGTCGAGCTTGCGCATGCAGTGTTCGTCGAAGAAGTGACCGCTCAGCCTGCCGAGTTCGTGGGCGCAGAACCAGGCTTGGGATTCGAGCCAGAGGGTGTGGAGAGGGCGGTTGTGGCGGATGAAGAGAGAGGGTTTTTGAAGGTCAGTCATGGCTGGCCTCCGTGGTCCTTTGAGCATGGCACAGGCGAGACGCATGTGCGAAAAGCCTGTAACTATCGGATTTGACGGGCATTTCCATTACCTCTACGTGATTACAGCTTTCTTAGGGCTGGGTGTCGGGAGCTAAGAAATCCCACGTAGCGGACCGGACGTATTCCCCTTGCGGGTCTTGTATTAGTCCGCTCCCGACATAACACGTTTTCTGCGCGCAGGATTAAACCACAGGCAAAAAAAAGCCGCATCTGTCGGGGCGGATTGACCGCTACGTGAGGCGTTTCTTAGGCGCCGATAAAAAAGGTAATTCCATCAGGCGAAGCCGTCAAACAAAAAAGCTGTAGTCCATGTCTGAAATTGTCTCATCGATACCTATTTTTCGGTTTGGTTTTGATCGCTTCGATAGCAGTGGATAAGCTTAGGACTCAGTTTCTAAATTTGAACTGGATGAGCGCTCAATCAACGTGCCTGATTTTCCATAGGTGACAAATTCAAAGTTTGCGGTTCCAATCGCCTTGATTTCTGTTTTTGCTCGCTTGTCAAGATCTTGCTTGACTAGGGAGTTTACTTTTTCAATCTCGGCTTCAGTCTCGTCTATCGTTTTTCTTAAGGCTTCAAAAGCACTGCCTAAAACAGGAATTTTCCCCAGTTCTACCCATAGATAGTTGTTCAAGAAACTGGTTAAGAACGCCCAGGCACCGTTGACTGAAAAGTAGGAGCCGCTGCTGCATTTCTTAATTGTAGATATGACCTTTGCGAGAGCCTCAATCATACTGAGGCTGTCAACATCCCCGCTATCCTTTATGCTTTCCAGTATTTTTACTATTTCTGAGAATAGCTCGGGCAGTCTGCTTTCTTTTCTGTAAAGTTCGAAGACACCGTCGAAGTCTATAGCTGAGCTTTTGTTGTCGTTAATGTTCCAAGTGTGTTCATTGAGAGAAGGAAGTGTCGGGATTAAGCTTTGTAGTAGTACAGAGCTTCTCCAATTCGGTCCTAACTGGCCACTGATATAGTGTATTATGCTATGTAACCAGTTTGGTACATCAGTAGAGGGAATTACGAGCTTCAGGTTTTCGGCCGCGGAAAGTGCTTCTTGAGCGGCTTTCTTTTTGGTGCCTAAATCCTCGCTTCCCAATGCTTTAATGAGGTGGGCTACCTTGCTTTTAAGTTCATTGTGCCTTTCATTGAGTAGCTTTAAAAATAGATCGATCATGCTGTTCGACAATTTTGGCCTCGATTTATTTTCTCAACAAAAAAGGCTGCCTTTCGGCAGCCCTTTGGAGATCAGTCCCAGCTCAACGCCCCACCCGTCTGATACTCAATCACACGCGTCTCAAAGAAGTTCTTCTCTTTTTTCAAGTCCATGATCTCGCTCATCCATGGGAACGGGTTGGTAGTCCCCGGATACTCTTCTTTCAAACCAATCTGGGTCAAACGACGGTTGGCGATGAACTTGAGGTAGTCCTCCATCATCGCTGCGTTCATGCCCAATACGCCGCGTGGCATGGTGTCTCGGGCGTATTCGATCTCCAGCTGGGTCCCTTGCAGGATCATCTGGGTCGCTTCTTCCTTCATCGCCGCATCCCACAGGTGCGGGTTCTCGATCTTGATCTGGTTGATCACGTCGATACCGAAGTTCAGGTGCATCGACTCGTCACGCAGGATGTACTGGAACTGCTCGGCCACGCCGGTCATCTTGTTGCGGCGGCCCATGGACAGGATCTGGGTGAAGCCGCAGTAGAAGAAGATGCCTTCCAGGACGCAGTAGTAGGCGATCAGGTTGCGCAGCAGCTCTTTGTCGGTTTCGACGGTGCCGGTGTTGAATTCCGGGTCGGAGATGGCGCGGGTGTACTTCAGGCCCCAGGCGGCTTTTTTAGCGACCGACGGGATCTCGTGGTACATGTTGAAGATCTCGCCTTCATCCATGCCCAGCGACTCGATGCAGTACTGGTAGGCGTGGGTGTGGATCGCCTCTTCGAAGGCCTGGCGCAGGATGTACTGGCGGCACTCCGGGTTGGTGATCAGGCGGTATACGGCCAGGGCCAGGTTGTTGGCAACCAGCGAGTCGGCAGTGGAGAAGAAGCCGAGGTTGCGCATGACGATGCGGCGTTCGTCTTCGGTCAGGCCGTCCTGGCTCTTCCACAGGGCGATGTCGGCGGTCATGTTGACCTCTTGCGGCATCCAGTGGTTGGCGCAGCCGTCCAGGTACTTCTGCCAGGCCCAGTCGTACTTGAACGGTACCAGCTGGTTGAGGTCGGCGCGGCAGTTGATCATGCGCTTTTCATCTACTGCAACGCGGGCCGAGGAGCCTTCCAGCTCGGCCAGGCCTTCGGCAACGTCAAGGGCGTCGAGGGCAGCCTTGGCACGTTTGACGGCTTCGGAGTCAGAAGCGGTGGCCGCACGGGCCTCCAAGGCGGCGGCACCACCGGCGCTGTCGAGCTTGTCGAGAGTGGCGGCGGCAGCGGCCTGCGCAGGGGTGTTGCCTTTGGCGGCTACTTCGCCGTCTTCTTTGTCGAATTCGTCCCAGCTCAGCATGGTTTGGCTCCTGCTTGAGGGTCGCCCAGAGGCAACCGGTTGGATTTTAAGAATGTGATGCCTGACGCAAGGCCGTAATGGCGAATGGGCAGCTCGAGAGGCTGACTCTCGTTTACATCTGAATGTGTTCTGGCTTGTACCTGGCCAGGCCTCTGGGAGGGGCCAGGACAATTGAATAGGTGCTCTTTTCAGAGGGCGCAAAGTATACCGGAATTCACCTTCGATCGGGGCGCGTGTCTTGCCGGCGAGGGTAACTTTTTTGACCGGTTTGGCGTGCGTCCGTTCACGAAACGGGTGGCTTCTTCTACGGGGGGAGAGTGTAGCGCCAACCTATATGTTGTGCCAGTTTAAATTTGAAGGCACATCATATGGTGTTTCTGAGGGCTGTATTGGCGGAATCGGCCTCACCGCGGGCTTGCCGGCGATGAGGCCAGCCACCACTAGCTACGGTGGGTGTACAGCGTTTCGACAATGTGTGTCTTGGGGTGCTTGCGTGCCTGTTCCACTGAGGTGAAACGGCCGGTTTCTGCGTTGCGACCAATCTTGCGAGATGCCAGTTTTTTCCGCGCCATGGGCTTACATCCTTTTTTGAGAGGTCCTGTTCTTTTACCGAGCTGCGTGAACAGTGGGCAAAGGGCAAGGTTTCTCTGAGGCGCGGATACAAAAATGCCGCGCGGGGCACCCGTAGGCACCCCGCACGGCATTCAGGCCTTACTGGCAGGCTTCGCAGTCAGGCTCGTCGATCGCGCAGGCCTTCGGCACTGGCGCTGGGCCGGCTGCCTGGACCGGGGCGCTGTCGCCACCGCTGGAAACGGCGTTGAGCTTGCCGGTGTTGATGGTCGACTTCTCGGTGCTGGTGGCGGCCAGGGCACGGAGGTAGTAGGTGGTTTTCAGGCCACGGTACCAGGCCATGCGGTAGGTCACGTCCAGCTTCTTGCCCGAGGCGCCGGCGATGTACAGGTTCAGAGACTGCGCCTGGTCGATCCACTTCTGGCGACGGGAAGCAGCGTCGACAATCCACTTGGTCTCGACTTCGAACGCAGTGGCGTACAGGTCTTTCAGCTCTTGCGGGATACGCTCGATCTGCTGTACCGAACCGTCGTAGTACTTCAGGTCGTTGATCATGACCGAGTCCCACAGGTCGCGGGCCTTGAGGTCGCGAACCAGGTACGGGTTGATCACGGTGAATTCGCCCGACAGGTTCGATTTCACGTACAGGTTCTGGTAGGTAGGCTCGATCGACTGCGACACGCCGGTGATGTTGGCGATGGTCGCGGTTGGCGCGATGGCCATGATGTTCGAGTTACGAATACCTTTCTGCACGCGGGCACGTACCGGCGCCCAGTCCAGGGTTTCTTCCAGGTTGACGTCGATGTACTTCTGGCCACGGGCCTCGATCAGGATCTGTTGCGAATCCAGCGGCAGGATGCCCTTGGACCACAGCGAACCCTGGAAGGTCTCGTAGGCGCCGCGTTCATCGGCCAGGTCGCAAGAAGCCTGGATGGCGTAGTAGCTGACCGCTTCCATCGACTTGTCGGCAAACTCGACGGCAGCATCGGAGCCGTAAGGAATGTGCTGCAGGTACAGCGCATCCTGGAAGCCCATGATGCCCAGGCCGACCGGACGGTGCTTGAAGTTCGAGTTACGCGCTTGCGGCACCGAGTAGTAGTTGATGTCGATCACGTTGTCGAGCATGCGCACAGCGGTGTTCACGGTGCGTTGCAGCTTGGTGGTGTCCAGCTTGCCATCGACGATGTGGTTCGGCAGGTTGATCGAGCCCAGGTTGCAGACTGCGATCTCGTCCTTGTTGGTGTTCAGGGTGATCTCGGTGCACAGGTTCGAGCTGTGGACCACGCCCACGTGCTGCTGCGGCGAACGCAGGTTGCACGGGTCCTTGAAGGTCAGCCATGGGTGGCCGGTCTCGAACAGCATCGACAGCATCTTGCGCCACAGGTCTTTGGCCTGGATGGTCTTGAACACCTTGATCTTGTTGTACTCGGTCAGGGCTTCGTAGTACTCGTAGCGCTCTTCGAAGGCCTTGCCGGTCAGGTCGTGCAGGTCTGGCACTTCCGAAGGCGAGAACAGGGTCCACTTGCCGTCATCGAAGACACGCTTCATGAACAGGTCAGGAATCCAGTTGGCGGTGTTCATGTCGTGGGTACGACGGCGGTCATCACCGGTGTTCTTGCGCAGCTCGATGAACTCTTCGATGTCCAGGTGCCAGGTTTCCAGGTAGGCACATACAGCGCCTTTGCGCTTGCCACCCTGGTTCACGGCAACGGCGGTGTCGTTGACCACTTTCAGGAACGGGACGACGCCTTGGGATTTACCGTTGGTGCCCTTGATGTACGAGCCCAGTGCACGGACCGGGGTCCAGTCGTTGCCCAGGCCGCCAGCGAATTTCGACAGCATGGCGTTGTCGTGGATCGCGTGGTAGATGCCCGACAGGTCGTCCGGCACGGTGGTCAGGTAGCAGCTGGACAGCTGCGGGCGCAGGGTGCCGGCGTTGAACAGGGTCGGGGTCGAGGCCATGTAGTCGAACGACGACAACAGGTTGTAGAACTCGATCGCACGGGCTTCCTTGTCTTTTTCTTCCAGCGCCAGGCCCATGGCCACACGCATGAAGAACACCTGCGGCAGCTCGAAGCGCACGCCATCCTTGTGGATGAAGTAGCGGTCGTACAGGGTCTGCAGGCCCAGGTAGGTGAACTGCTGGTCGCGCTCGTGGTTGATCGCCTTGCCCAGTTTTTCCAGGTCGAAGTCGGCCAGGGCCGGGTTCAGCAGCTCGAACTCGATACCTTTGGCGACGTAGGCCGGCAGGGCCTTGGCGTAAAGGTCAGCCATCTCGTGGTGGGTGGCGCTGTCGGCTACATTCAGGAAGCCCAGGCCTTCGGCGCGCAGGGTGTCCATCAGCAGGCGGGCGGTAACGAACGAGTAGTTCGGCTCGCGCTCCACTAGGGTACGGGCGGTCATCACCAGGGCGGTGTTGACGTCCTTGATGGCCACGCCGTCGTACAGGTTCTTCAGGGTTTCGCGCTGGATCAGGTCGCCATCGACTTCGGCCAGGCCTTCGCAGGCTTCGCTGATGATGGTGTTCAGGCGGGCCATGTCGAGCGGCGCCAGGCTGCCGTCAGCCAGGGTGATGCGGATGCTCGGGTGCGGCTCGACCACGGCGTCGGTGTTGGCGCGGGTGGCACGCTCCTTGGCGCGCTGGTCACGGTAGATCACGTAGTCGCGGGCGACTTTCTGCTCGCCGGCGCGCATCAGGGCCAGTTCGACCTGGTCCTGGATTTCTTCGATGTGGATGGTGCCACCCGATGGCATGCGACGCTTGAACGTGGCGGTAACCTGCTCGGTCAGGCGCGCAACGGTGTCGTGGATGCGCGACGAAGCGGCGGCAGTGCCGCCTTCAACTGCGAGGAACGCCTTGGTGATGGCCACGGTGATCTTGTCGTCGGTGTAAGGGACGACAGTGCCGTTGCGCTTGATCACACGCAGTTGGCCAGGGGCGGTGGCGGCCAGATCCGGGTTGGAATCGGCGGCCTGCGGCACCTTGGCCTGCGGGTTCTCGCGAGTTGTGTCGGTTTGCATGGGTGGGTGTCTCCACAATTTCTATATTGTTCAGGCGCCCTGGGGCGCCCACCGTTCCGTCCACTTGCTCGATGGCCTCGCGGGGATGCGTAATGCATGCGCATCCGCCCGCACGGGCGTACCGACTTCGGGACAGACTCAGGAATAAGGGGCAATGGCTTGCCGCTCCCTGGCCGAAGTCAAAGGTTCTGGGCGATGCCCAAAATCTGTTGCTGATGGATGCCAGGCCTGGCCTGCAACACCCATGCCCGAACAAGGCCCTGGAAGGGCTTGCCTCGGTCGCCTCCGCAGGAGCGGTTTGGCTGCTGAAATCACTTCAAGTTCCGCCCGGAAAATCGCTTGATCTTGCGGGTTGACTTTTGTGTGTGATTTTGCACGAACCCCTATATCTAGTGGTTCGCTGCGATCGGGATACAAGATAATGCGGTATTGGGGGCTTTGCAAGGCAATCGCCTGTGGATAACGTGTGCGTACTTTGTGAGTGAATGGTGGGTATTCGCTGTAGGCCTTGTGCCAAGTGGTTTGCAGTATTTTTCTGCTTCGTGACGCCCTTGGGCAGTTTTTTTCGGGCGCGAACCCTATCACAAGAAACGGTTCAGTCGAGGGGGCGGTAGGGGCATGCCTGAAGATCCTGGTTCCCCCGCGCGCGGTCGCCTGTAGGAGCGGGTTTACCCGCGAGAGGGCCGAGCCTGCTGGCCAATTTCCACCCGCCGTTCACCGTTGCCGCCGCTACCGTATTCGCGGGTAAACCCGCTCCTACGCCTGATCGAGGGTGGACACATGTCGGTGGTTAGGCACAGGCCGCCGTGTAGGAGCGGGTTCACCCGCGAAAGGGCCGGCCCTTCTGGCCAATCTCCACCCGCCGTTCACCGTTGCCGCCGGTACCGTATTCGCGGGTAAACCCGCTCCTACGCCTGATCGAGGGTGGACACATGTCGGTGGTTGGGCACAGGCCGCCGTGTAGGAGCGGGTTCACCCGCGAAAGGGCCGGCCCTGCTGGCCAATCTCCACCCGCCCTTCACCGTTGCCGCCGCCACCGTATTCGCGGGTAAACCCGCTCCTACGCCAGATCGAGGGTGGACACATGTCGGTGGTTGGGCACAGGCCGCCGTGTAGGAGCGGGTTCACCCGCGAAAGGGCCGGCCCTGCTGGCCAATTTCCACCCGCCGTTCACCGTTGCCGCCGCTACCCTATTCGCGGGTAAACCCGCTCCTACGCCTGATCGAGGGTGGACACATGTCGGTGGTTGGGCACAGGCCGCCGTGTAGGAGCGGGTTCACCCGCGAAAGGGCCGGCCCTGCTGGCCAATTTCCATCCGCCGTTCACCGTTGCCGCCGCCACCGTATTCGCGGGTAAACCCGCTCCTACCACGGTGGTGGGCACACATCGGGGGTTGGACACAGGCCGTTGTAGCGAGCTTCGCTCGCGATACGCCGTGCGGGCGGCACTCGATCTCGCAGGCCCCACCCATCTACAGTCATACTCTCAGCTGCCCTGACACGATCCCAAGAACAAACAAGGCCAAAGTCATGGACCAAATCCTACCCCGCATCCTCATTGTCGAAGACGACCAGCGCCTGGCCGAGCTGACCGCCGAGTACCTGCAGGCCAACGGCTTCGAGGTCAGCGTGGAGGGTGATGGTGCCCGCGCCGCCCGGCGCATCATCGACAGCCAGCCCGACCTGGTCATCCTCGACCTGATGCTGCCCGGCGAGGACGGCCTGAGCATCTGCCGCCGGGTGCGCAGCCAGTACCAGGGGCCGATCCTCATGCTCACCGCGCGCAGCGATGAACTCGACCAGGTCCAGGGCCTGGACCTGGGCGCCGACGACTACGTCTGCAAACCCGTACGCCCACGCCTGCTGCTGGCACGTATCCAGGCCCTGTTGCGCCGCAGCGAAACCGTGGACAGCAAGCGCCAGGACCTGGCCTTCGGTGCGCTGCGTATCGACAACCGCCTGCGTGAGGCGCACCTGGGCGAGCAGTTGATCGAGCTGACCGGCGCCGAATTCGACCTGCTCTGGCTGTTGGCCAGCAACGCTGGCCGGGTGCTGACCCGTGAACAGATCTTCACCGCACTGCGTGGCGTGGGCTACGACGGCCAAGACCGCTCCATCGATATCCGCATCTCGAAAATCCGCCCCAAGATCGGCGACGACCCGCTTCAGCCGCGGTTGATCAAGACCCTGCGCAGCAAAGGCTACCTGTTCGTGGGCGAGGCGCCATGAACAATTCGATCTTCCTGCGCATCTACGGCGGCATGCTGGCCGTGCTGGTGCTGGTGGCCCTGCTTGGCGTGCTCAGCCTGCACCTGGTCAACGAAGTGCGCGCTGCCCAGCACCGCGAGGGCCTGGCCCAGGGCACCTTCAGCCTGATGGCCGACAACCTGGCAATGCAGAATGAAACCCAACGCAAGCGTTCGCTGCTGATCTGGGAACGCCTGCTTGGCGTGCCGTTGGCGCTGCAGCCGATGAGCGCACGCAGCCTTGACGGTGGCCAGCGGGCGCGCCTGTACCGTGGCCTGGTGGTGGTCGAGAAGATTGGCCCGCATACGGCGCAAGTGCTACGCAAGGTGGGCCAGGAAGACCTGATGCTGGTCGCGCAGATCAAACAGATCAGCGAGCAGTTGGCGCGGGCCACCCTCTATCTATTGGCCGACGAATTGGTGCGCTACCCGGTAGCCGAACAGCAGCAGCGTCTGGCACAGATCAAGCAGGAAAAAGGCTTCGGCTTTGGCGTTGCCTTGCAACGTATCGAGCGGGTCAGCCTGGACGATGACCAGCGGCGCCGGGTGGAGGAGGGCGACACGGTGATGGCGCTGGGCAAGGATGGTGACTCGATCCGGGTGTTCGCCGGGCTGACGGGCTCGCCATGGGTACTGGAAATCGGCCCGCTGTACCAGCTCAACCCTTACCCGCCGCAGTTGCTGATCCTGATTGCCTTCCTGGGGCTGTGCCTGATCGGCCTGGTGGTCTACCTGCTGGTGCGTCAGCTGGAACGTCGTGTGTCGGGCCTGGAGATTGCTGCCACGCGCATCGCCCAGGGCAGCCTGGATACCCGCGTGCCGGCCGGCGACGCCGACTCGGTAGGGCGCCTGGCTGCTGCCTTCAATGGCATGGCCGAGCACCTGCAGCGCTCGCTGACCATGCAGCGCGAGCTGGTGCGAGCGGTGTCCCACGAGCTGCGCACGCCGGTGGCGCGCCTGCGCTTTGGCCTGGAGATGATCGAAAGCGCCACGACTGAACAGGTGCGGGCTAAGCATCTGGCGGGCATGGACGGGGATATCCAGGACCTCGACAAGCTGGTCGACGAAATGCTGACCTACGCCCGCCTGGAGCAGGGCGCACCGGCCTTGAAGTTCCAGCGGGTCGATCTGGATGCCTTGCTCGATCGGGTGATCGAAGAGCTGGCACCTTTGCGTGCCGAGGTGCGGGTTGTGCGCGGCGACTGCCAGGGCGCGGATGCCGAAGGCGCCTGGGTCGAGGCCGAGCCGCGCTACTTGCACCGGGCCCTGCAGAACCTTGTCGGCAATGCCATGCGCCATGCCGAGAGCGAAGTGCGCCTGAGCTATCAGCTGGGCCAGCAACGTTGCCGCATCGATGTGGAGGATGACGGCCCGGGGATCCCCGAGGGCTTCTGGGACCGCATTTTCACGCCCTTCACCCGCCTCGATGACAGCCGCACCCGTGCCTCGGGCGGGCATGGCCTGGGCCTGTCGATCGTACGGCGGATCATCTACTGGCACGCGGGCCGGGCCACGGTGGGCCGCAGCGAGGCGTTGGGCGGTGCCTGCTTCAGCCTGAACTGGCCAAGGCAGCAGGCACCGCTGTAAAGGTCAGACGCTGACCAGGCTCAGCAGGTGGCCGTCCTGCAGGCAGAACTGGCCTTGCAGCTCTGCGCCTTGCTGCCACTGCGGTGACAGGTCGGTGAGCAGGCGCAAGCGCGCCAGCCCTTCCGCGGACCAGTCGAGCACTTCTGCGTGTTCGAAGTAGAAGCGTTGGCGAGTCAGTGGGTACAGGGTCTTGAACAAGCTTTCCTTCAGCGAGAACGTCAGGGTGACCGTAAGCCCAAGCTGGCGGCGGTCAAGGCGTTCGAGCTCTGCCGGGAGAAGGATTTCACCCATCAGCCGCTCGGCGCGCTCGTCATCCAGCAAGGCTTCCTGATCCAGGCCCAGACCTTGGCAGCTGTTTTCGCCGGCGACCACCGCAGCGGCCCAGCCCTTGCCGTGTGTGATCGAGCCATGAATACCGGCGGGCCAGATGGGCGAGCGGTCTTCGTGGGTGCCGGGCACGTAGTCGCGACCGTCCAGGTGCTGGAGCGCGGCGCGGGCACATACGCGACCGGCCAGGTACTCGGCCTGGCGCTTGGCGACCGAGCGCTGCAGGCTGGCGCTGGGCACGATACCGGCGCGCTGGAAGTCGTCGGTTGCCAGGTGGGCAGGGTCGAAGGCGCAACTGACCAGCACCGCGCCGGGGAGTGGGCGGGGCAGGGGCCAGTGGTGCCGGAGCGGGGCGCAGCAGGCGGGAAGTGTGTTCATGGCGGCTATTGTGCCAGCTGTGCAGGCGCTAAGGGAGGTGGCGTGGCAGGATGACTTACCGCAGCCATGACAACATGGCGCAGATCAAAGCGTGATTGGTGTGGGAGCGGGTTTACCCGCGAAGAATTCACCGCGGTGGATGGCACGGGCTTCGCCCGTGTTCGCGGGCAAGCCCGCTCCCACACAGATCGCGCCAGCTTTTAGAAATTGAGCAAGACAGTTGCTCCTCCAACGATTGCACAATCTTTTATTTGAACACCTTCTTGAAGAACGCCTGCATATCCGCCCAGGAACGCTCGTCCGCTGCCTTGTTATAGCCAATGTCCGGCCCACCATGTTCACCATGGCTCAGCCGATCGGCATCGGGGTTGGTGAACCCGTGCTTGGCCCCTTCAATACTGACGAACTGGTAGTTGACCTTGGCCGCATCCATCTCGGCCTTGAACGCCTCTACCTGTTGTGGGCTGACCATGCTGTCCGCTGCACCATGCTCGACCAGGATATCGGCCCGCACTACGCCAGGTTTTGCCGGGGTCTGGGTGGCCAGTGCGCCATGGAAACTCACCACGCCATCGAGCTTTTCTCCCCGGCGTGCGGCATCGAGCACCACCTTGCCGCCAAAACAGTAGCCGACAGCGCCCAGTTGATGCTTGTTCACATTCGGCTGCTTTTTCAACAACTCCAGGCCCGCGTCGAAGCGCGCTGCTGCCGCAGCCGGGTCCTTCATCGCTGCGGCCATGAATGCCTGGGCATCCTGCGGATGTTCGGTGTGTTTGCCATCGCCGTACATGTCGATGGCCAGTGCCTTGTAGCCCAGGGCGGCGAGATCTCTCGCACGACGCTTGGCATAGTCGTTCAGGCCCCACCATTCATGCACCACAACGATGCCTGGGCGTTTGCCGTCCAGCGCGTCATCGTAGGCGTAGTAGCCGACGAGGCGGTTGCCATCGTCGTCCTGATACGGAATTTCACGGGTCACTACCGCCGCTTGGGCGAGGGCGGCGCTGCACATCAGGGTCAGGGCCAGCAGGGCTCGCATGTTCACAACTCCTTGTTTTGCTATCGGTTCGTTCAGCCGGGGTTCAGCCAGGGTTCAGTCGCGGTTCAGGGTGCCCTGATTACTCTAGCTTCCAGACCGAAACAGCGCACCCAACTGGAGTACCCAGCCATGAAAACCTTCAATACCCTGCTTGCCGCCATGGCCGTCTGTGCCGCTGGCATCACCACCGCCCAGGCCGCGGACGACAACTTCGCCAGCCTCACCTACGGCCAGACCAGCGACAAAGTCCGCAAGTCCGGCCTGCTGCAACGCAACACCGACCACCTCAACGCCGACGGTATCATCGGCAAGGACGATACCTGGGGTGTGCGTCTGGGCAAGATCAACGACCAGGGCCGCTACTACATGACCTATGACAACGTCTCTGGCGACCACAGTGGCCTGAAGTTGCGCCAGGAGAACCTGCTTGGCAGCTACGACTTGTTCCTGCCGGTGGGCGATACCACCAAGCTGTTCGGTGGTGGCAGCCTGGGTGTGACCAAGCTGACCCAGGACTCGCCAGGCGCCAGCCGGGACACTGACTACGGTTATGCCTACGGCTTGCAGGCCGGTGTGATCCAGGACATCACCGACAAGGCCTCGGTCGAACTGGGCTACCGTTACCTGCGCACCAATGCCGCGACCGAGGTGGGCGCACATGGCGGGCCGAAGGACGGCACCCTGCGTCTGACCAGCAGCGCCCAGACCTACCTGGCGGCTTCATACAAGTTCTGACGGACGAGCCGCGTTATCCTGTACTAGCCTCTTCGCGGGCACGCCCGCTCCCACAGGTGCTGCACAAACCTCAGAACCTGTGCAGTGCCTTTGGTTTCTGCAGGTGCTACACAGGTTTCAGGGACTGTGCGATTACTGTGGGAGCGGGCGGGCCCGCGAAAGGGCCGGTACAGGCAATACACATAAGGAGCTGCACATGAAACTGCTGGTGGTCGAGGACGAAGCCCTGCTTCGCCATCACCTCTACACCCGCCTGGGCGAAAGCGGCCATGTGGTCGAGGCGGTCGCTGATGCCGAAGAGGCGCTGTACCAGGCCGAGCAGTACCATTTCGACCTTGCCATCATCGACCTGGGCCTGCCCGGTATCAGCGGCCTGGAGCTGATCACGCGCCTGCGCAGCCAGGACAAGACCTTCCCCATTCTCATCCTCACAGCCCGTGGCAACTGGCAAGACAAGGTCGAGGGCCTGGCCGCCGGTGCCGACGACTACCTGGTCAAGCCGTTCCAGTTCGAGGAGCTTGAAGCACGGCTCAATGCCCTGTTGCGCCGCTCCAGTGGTTTCACCCAGTCGACCATCGCCGCTGGCCCCTTGGTGCTTGACCTCAACCGCAAGCAGGCCACCCTCGACGAACAAGCCTTGGCCCTGACCGCCTACGAATACCGCATCCTCGAATACCTCATGCGCCATCACCAGCAGGTGGTGGCCAAGGATCGCCTGATGGAGCAGTTGTACCCAGGAGACGAAGAGCGCGACCCCAATGTCATCGAAGTGCTGGTTGGCCGCCTGCGCCGCAAGCTTGAAGGCGAGCGCGGCTTCAAACCCATCGACACGGTGCGCGGCCTGGGCTACCTGTTCACCGAGCGCTGCCGATGATCCGCTCGCTGCGGGTGCGCCTGATGCTGGCCGCCGCAGTGTTGGCGCTGCTGTTCATGCTGGCGCTGCTGCCGGCCTTGCAGAAGGCCTTCAGCCTGGCTCTGCAGGAATCGATCGAGCAGCGTCTGGCCTCGGATGTGACCACGCTGATTTCCGCTGCGCGTATCGAGCATGGCCAGCTGCAGATGCCGACGCTGCTGCCGGACGAGCGCTACAACCTGCCCTACACAGGCCTGCTCGGTTATATCTTTGACCGCGACGGCAAACTGGTCTGGCAGTCGCGTGCCACCGCCGACCGGCACATCAACTACCAGCCGCGCTATGACGGGCGCGGCAACGAGTTCGACCGCATTCACCAGTCCGATGGCGAAGAGTTCTTCGTGTACGACGTCGAGATAAAGCTGCTGGGCGGGCAGAGCGCCGCCTACAGCATTGTCGCTCTGCAGCCCGTGAGCGAGTACAAGGCCACCCTCAATGGCCTGCGCGAAAAGCTCTACCTGGGGTTCGGCGCTGCATTGCTGGCGCTCATGGTGTTGTTGTGGGCAGGCCTGACCTGGGGGCTGCGCTCGTTGCGACGCCTCAGCCACGAACTGGATGAAGTGGAATCCGGTGCACGTGACGGCCTGAGCGGCGAGCACCCACGCGAGTTGCTGCGCCTGACCCGCTCGCTCAACCGTCTGTTGCGCAGTGAGCGTGAGCAGCGCACGCGCTACCGTGATTCGCTGGACGACCTGGCGCACAGCCTGAAGACGCCGCTGGCGGTGTTGCAGGGTGTGGGTGAAAGCTTGCAGCAACGCAGCGGCGAGCGCGAGCAGGCGCGGGTGCTGCAAAGCCAGATCGAGCGCATGAGCCAGCAGATCGACTACCAGCTGCAACGCGCCAGCCTGCGCAAGAGTGGCCTGGTCCGCCACAGCGTATTGCTGCGGCCGATGCTCGACAGCCTGTGCAGCACCTTGGCCAAGGTTTACCGGGAAAAACGTGTGGACGTGGTGCTGGAGTTGCCGGACGCGGCGCAGGTACCGATGGAGCAGGGCGCATTGTTGGAAATGCTCGGCAACCTGCTGGAGAACGCCTACCGGCTGAGCCTGGGCCAAGTGCGGGTGAGCCTGGTGAAGGCGCCGGGGTATCTGACCTTGTGCATCGAGGACGACGGGCCGGGCGTGCCCGTCGACCAGCGTGAACGCATTCTGGAGCGTGGAGAGCGGCTGGACAGCCAGCACCCGGGGCAGGGCATCGGCTTGGCAGTGGTCAAGGATATCGTCGACAGCTATGACGCCGAGCTGAGCCTTGGCGATTCGCCGCTGGGGGGCGCTGCGTTCAGGATCACCTTCCACCTGGATTGATTCGTAGCCTGTACCAGCCCGTTCGCAGGTCAATCCGCGAATGGGCCGGCACAGGCAATCCACAAAGGGCGGATTTCCGCCATTCCTCCTTGTACAAATTCCGCCATCGGGCGGAAATCCGCCAATCCGTCCCGGGAGTATCGCCCTGTCGTTGGGCATTTATCCCCAGCAAATACGGACCTTGCACCCTTCATGGGCATTTTGGCACCACCCTTGCTATTGATCCTCGCAGAGGCCTGCCCAGGCAGCTCGAACACAACGACAAATCCCTCCAAGTGCAGGAGGGTTAGCGATTCAGGTGCCCCCATCACCCTGGGAAGGGTGAACCGGCACACTTGAGGAAAATTAGCCATGACGACACGTCAGCCGCTGTACAAATCCCTGTATGTCCAGGTGTTGGTCGCCATCACCATCGGTATCCTGCTCGGCCACTACTACCCGGAAACGGGCGTTGCCCTCAAACCCCTGGGTGACGGCTTCGTCAAACTGATCAAGATGGTCATCGCCCCGATCATCTTCTGTACCGTGGTCAGCGGCATTGCCGGCATGCAGAGCATGAAGTCGGTCGGCAAAACCGGCGGCTACGCGTTGCTGTACTTTGAAATCGTCTCCACCATCGCCCTGATCATCGGCCTCGTCGTCGTCAACGTGGTCAAGCCAGGCGCTGGCATGCACATCGACGTCAGCACCCTGAACGCCAGCAGCGTGGCTGCCTACGCCGCCGCCGGCGCGCAGCAGACGACCGTCGGCTTCCTGCTTAACGTCATTCCCAATACGGTCGTCGGCGCCTTCGCCAACGGCGACATCCTGCAAGTGCTGATGTTCTCGGTACTGTTCGGCTTCGCCCTGCACCGCCTGGGCAGCTACGGCAAGCCGGTACTGGACATGATCGACCGCTTCGCCCACGTCATGTTCAACATCATCAACATGATCATGAAGCTGGCCCCGATCGGCGCTTTCGGCGCCATGGCCTTCACCATTGGCCAGTACGGTGTCGGCTCGCTGGTGCAGTTGGGCTACCTGATGGCCTGCTTCTACATCACCTGCCTGCTGTTCGTGCTGGTGGTGCTGGGCGGTATCTGCCGTGCCCACGGCTTCAGCGTGATCAAGCTGATCCGCTACATTCGTGAAGAACTGCTGATCGTGCTGGGTACTTCGTCCTCGGAGTCGGCCCTGCCACGCATGCTGGCCAAGATGGAGCGCCTGGGTGCCAAGAAATCGGTAGTGGGCCTGGTTATCCCGACTGGCTACTCGTTCAACCTGGACGGTACCTCGATCTACCTGACCATGGCTGCGGTGTTCATCGCTCAGGCCACTGACACCACCATGGACATCACTCACCAGATCACCCTGCTGCTGGTGCTGCTGGTGGCTTCCAAGGGGGCTGCCGGCGTTACCGGGTCGGGCTTCATCGTGCTGGCCGCGACCCTGTCGGCTGTTGGCCACCTGCCGGTTGCCGGCCTGGCGCTGATCCTCGGCATCGACCGCTTCATGTCCGAAGCCCGCGCCCTGACCAACCTGGTGGGCAACGCCGTTGCCACCGTGGTAGTGGCCAAGTGGGTCAAGGAAATGGACAACGACAAGCTGGCTTCGGAACTGGACTCCGGTGGTGCTCCGCTGATCGATACCCGCCCGACGGACGACCTGGGCGTGGCTGAAGGCCCGGCTCGTTGATAGCTGGTTGAAATGAGAAAGGCGACCAAAGGTCGCCTTTTTCGTGTTAGCGCGGTCCCTTGTGTGGGCCTTGCTCAATTTCGAAAAGCTGGCGCGATTGGACTGTGGGAGCGGGCTTGCCCGCGAACACGGGCGAAGCCCGTGGCCCTCAGCCCAGTACCACTTCCAACACCCGGATGACGTCCGGCTGCGGGTAATGCCACCTTACTTGCACATCCCAGAACTTCACCCCGTACACCCGCTCGGACGGTGGTATCTGGTAGGCCGGCCGTGGGTCCTGCGCCAGGCATTGCTCGATCAGTTGCACCAGCGGCTCATTCAAACGCAGCGCATGCTCGCGGGCCTGGAGCAAGGCGTTGTCCGCCCACTGCACGGCAATTGCCACAGGCGCTGCGTTGGCCATCTGGTTGCTGGCGCCAGCGACGCTGTCGGCATAGGGCACATACGGCTTGATGTCCAGCACCGGCGTGCCGTCGAGCAGGTCGATCCCGGACAGCAGCAGGCGCCCGGGCTCCACGCCCTCCAGGCGTACCACCGACTGGCCGATGCCGTTGGGCCGGTGGGTGGCGCGGGTGGCGAACACCCCCATGCTCTTGTTGCCGCCCAGACGCGGAGGCCGCACTTTCAGACGCGGCTTTTCTTCCAGGGCCTGGTGGAACAGGAACAGCAGCCAGACATGGCTGACCTGTTCCAGGCCCTCGACCGCGTCACCTTGATCGAACGGCGGCAACAGTTCGAGTACGCCACGGGCGGCAGGCGCCAGCTGCGGCTGGCGCGGAATGGCGAACTTTTCCTTGAAACAGGAGTGGACGATGCCGACCGGGACAACCGTATGCTGCATGGCCACTCAGCCGCGCACGCGCAGGGTCAGGCCCTTGAGGAAGTTGCGCATCAACTGGTCGCCACACGGGCGGTAGTTGTCGTGGCCAGCCTTGCGGAACAGCGCGCTGAGCTCCGGTTTGCTGACCGGGAAGTTGACCGACTTGAGAATCGCGTGCAGGTCGTCCTCCTTGAGCTCAAAGGCCACACGCAGCTTCTTGAGGATCAGGTTGTTGGTTACCGGCAGCTCGATCGGCTGCTGCGGGCGGCTCTCGTCTTTGCCACGGCGGTAGATCACCAGGCCGTCAAGGAAGTGCGCCATCACCCGTTCCGGGCAGCGCACGAAGCCTTCCTCTTCTTCTTTTTTCAGGTAGGTGGCCAGCACCAGAGGATGCACTTCGAGGCCAGAGAGCCCGATGATTTCGGCCATCTTGGCGTCGTTCACCTTGAGCATGTAGCGCAGGCTGCGCAGGACGTCGTTGTGGTTCATTGCAGCAGAATCCTGTTCAGGTGCCGCGCATTCCAGCGCGGCGTATTGCTTAGAAACGTTCGGAGGTAGCCAGGTAACGCCATTGGCCCAAGGGCAGCTTGCCCATCGACACACCACCCAGGCGAATGCGTCGCATGCCTAAAAGCTCCAGGCGCAGGTAGGCGCATAGCTCGGAAATCTGCCCTGGTTGTGGGTTTTTCAACACCATGCGCAGGTGTGTCTCGTTCTGCCAGCTGGCCTTGGCCTTGGGCAACTCGCGGTCATTGCGCATGGCCCCACGCGCCAGGCGTTCCAGCGCCTGGGGGGTGGTTTCGCCGCGCACTTCAATGATGAACTCCTGCTCCAGGCGACGCAGGTCGGCCTCGATCTTGCGGGATACCCGCCAGTCCTGGGTAAACACCTGCAGGCCGCTGGCGCCACGCTCCAGCGGTGCCACGCAGGCCTGCCGGGCAAAATGCCCGTGCAGGGCGCGCACGCCTTCGCGGTGGGCTTCGCTGAGGCTGCCCATGTTCATGCTGGCGCGGGCATCTTCACTGTCCATGCCGGCTGGCTGGTTCAGCAGCAGGGTCACTGGCTCCAGGGTTTCGGCACGGGCACCTGGCAGCAGCTCGACGCGCTGCTGCTCGACCTTGAACTGCGGCTGCTCGACCACCACGCCATCGACCGTTACCCAGCCTCCTTCAATGTACTGCTCGGCCTCGCGGCGGGAGCAGCCGAGCTGCTCGATGAGGCGTTTGGACAGGCGGACGGGTTCGGACATGGGGCAATTCGCAAGGCAGGGAAAGGCCTCCATTGTACCTGCCTGCAAGCGGTAGATGATGGGAATCTGTGTCAGATGCGCCATTTTGGACACATAGCGCGGCACATTCAGGCGCCGCCTCAAGGCACTGTGCGCATCAGCCTCATGTGCAGCAGAGGATAGGGCTGGCCCAGGCCGTCGGTTTCCGAACGGCCGATGACCTCGAAACCTTCATGCAGGTAGAAGCCCAGCGCTTTCGGGTTCTGCTCGTTGACGTCAAGGTACTCGGCATTCAGCTCACTGATGGCATAGCGCAGCAGGCGCTTGCCTACCCCTTGGCCGCGGTAGCCAGGTGCGACGAACAGCATGTCCACCCGCCCGTTGGCGACACCGGCGAAGCCACAGATGCGCTGGCGGTCCTTGCAGCAGATCAGCATCACTGCGTCGAGGTAGCGGCGCAGCACATGTTCGCGCAGTAGCAGGATATAGCCCTCTGGCAGAAAGTCGTGGGTGGCGCGTACTGAATCCTCCCACACCTGTACCAGCTCGCTGTAGTCGCACAAGCGCGGGGTTTGCAGCGTCAGTAGCGCAGCCATGCCGGTGTTCCTCTGGGGCGATAGGGAAAACATAGCAGGCCAACCACCGGTCGGCTGGTTCGCTTGGCGCTTGAGACCTGGGGAGTGACGGTCTATTAATTAAGCGTGGGAAAAAATCCCACGTAAGTATAAGTTCAATCTGAAGCAAGATTACTGACTGATTTAGCGTTCTCGTGGCGAAGACCTGGAGACGGACTATGCAAATCCACCTGCTTTTCAAGAAGGCTTTACTCGCGGCTGCTGTAGCTGGCGTGTTGTCGATGTCCATTGCCTTGATCCCTGACTCGATTTCTCATGGCTTCAGTGCCTACGCTAAAGATGGCGGTGGCGGTGGCGGTGGCGGTGGCGGTGGCGGCGGTGGCCACGGTGGCGGTGGAAGTGGCGGCGGCGGTGGCCACGGTGGCGGTGGAAGTGGCGGCGGCGGTGGCCACGGTGGCGGTGGAAGTGGCGGCGGCGGTGGCCACGGTGGCGGTGGAAGCGGCGGTGGCGGTGGCCACGGTGGTGGTGGAAGTGGTGGCGGCGGTGGCCATGGTAGCGGAAGCGGAAGTGGTGGCCACGGCAGCGGCGGTGACGGTGGTGGCCATGCCGGCAACAGCGGCAGTGGCCACGACGGTAATTCGAACGCTGGGCGCAGCAGTAACCATGCTGAAGCGGGTGACGATCATGGCAATCACGCGGGTGGGGAACCCGGGGATGATCATGGTAATCATGTCGGCGGTGAGCCTGGCGATGATCACGGCAATCATGTTGGTGGTGAACCTGGTGACGATCACGGCAACCATGTGGGTGGCGAACCGGGTGATGACCACGGTGTTCATGCCGGCGGCGAGGCCGGGGATGACAACAGCAGAAGCTGATTGGCGCTGACCCGAGGTGGCCCATACAAAACCCAGCGGACGGGTTTTGTATGAGCAGGTTCTGGCCTGTCTTGCCTTTATCACGTCATTTCCAATGAGTGCTGACAGCTTTTTCCTCGTCCATGCCGGGATATGATTGCGGTTTGCGTGGGATTAATTCCCGCGTCTTATACTGGGTGCCTCTGTCAAGGAATGCCCTCGATGCAATCGCCTGTCTTACCCCCGTCGATGCTGAGTGCGCTGCGGCGTGTGATGCGCCCGCTGGTGCGCCTGATGCTGCGCAAAGGGGTTACCTACACGATGTTCACCGACCTGCTCAAGGAGGTGTTCGTCGATGTGGCCCATCGCGAGTTTCGCCTGAACGACACCGCGCCAACCGATAGCCGCATCAGCCTGCTTACCGGCGTACATCGTAAAGATGTCCGGCGGCTGCGTAATGAGGGTGACACTGCAATTGCGGCCCTGCCGGATAACATCACGCTAGGTGCACAGTTGGTCAATGTATGGACCAACACCCCACCATTCTGCTCGGCACCCGGCCAGGCGAGGGCGCTTGCGCGGCTAGCCAGTGTGGGTGGCGATTGCTCATTCGACGCCCTGGTCGCCAAGGTCAGCACCGATATTCGCGGCCGGGTGGTGCTGGACGAATGGTTGCGCCTGGGCGTCGTGCGGCTCGATGAGCAGGATTGCGTGCACCTGGAAGCCCATGCATTCGTGCCACAGAAGGGTTTTGATGAAAAGGCTGCGTACTTCGGCCACAACCTGCATGACCATGCCTGTGCGGCGGTGCACAACGTCAGCGGCGAAGGCCCGCCATTTTTTGAGCGTAGCGTGCACTACGATGCCTTGAGCCCGGCCAGCGTCGAGCATTTGCGAGATGTGGTGGCCAAAGATGGCATGCAGACACTACTTGCCTTCAGCCGGCTTGCAGCAGCGTTGGAGAGTGCTGATGAGCCCGGTATCGAACAACGTCAGCGCATCACTGTCGGGCTTTATTTCTACACTGAAGCTACCGATTCCGATCCGTCGAAGACACCCGGCCCATGACACTTCTTGTGCGCTACCTCAGTGCTGTCATGTTTGCCCTGGTTTTCGGGGGGAACCTGATGGCCCCGGCCGAGGTGGCCGCAGCGCCGGTGTGTGTCAGCCGTGACGAGATGGGTATGGCCGGTGCCGCAGGCCTGCAGTTTCCCGGCGGTATGGGCGGCACCGGTGTGCGCAATGAAAATGGCGGCGTCGGTGGCACCGGTGCCCCAGTCCAGCAACGCCCGGGTGGTACAGGCGGCACGGGCGCGGTGGCGGAGGGTGTGGACGGCACCTACTTTGATCAGCGCCACGGGGGGGAGGTGGTACCGGTACGCCGATCCTGCGCCCGGGTGGTACTGGGGGTACAGGCATCGTCGGTACCATCACCGGCTTCGCCTCGATCTGCGTCAATGGCATGGAAGTGCACTATGGCAAGGACGTACCGGTGAGTCAGAACGGTGCGCCTGCCAGCAGTGGTCACCTGGCGATCGGGCAGGTGGTGGCGGTGGAGGCATTCGCCACCCAGCGCGGCCTGCAAGCGGGGCGCATTTCGATCCTCAACGTCTTCGAAGGGCCGTTGACGGCGCTGCCCAATGCCTCGGCCCCGCTGCGGGTCATGGGGCAACCCGTGCGGCTGGCCGCTGGCGCGCGGGTGGCTGAAGGGCTGCGCCCGGGTGAGCCCGTGAGGGTCAGCGGCCTGCGCGATGCCCGGGGAGAAGTCGTGGCGACCCGTATCGAACGGGCACCGGGGTTGAGGGAGGCCAGCGCCATCGGCGCGGTTGATCGCACTGGCAGCCTTCAGGGGTTGAAGTTGGGTACCCGTGTGGCGCCTGCTCGTGAGGTGCTGGTGCGCGGCCAGTGGACCGGGCGCCAGCTTGAAGTGGCGCAAACCCGTCCAGACCCGAGCCTGCCTTTTGCTGGTCGTGTCCAGCAGGCGGTGGTTGAAGGGCTGGTACAGCGCACACAAGCTCGGCAGTTGGTGGTTGCAGGTCTCAATGTGACATTGGGGCAGGGCACCGTAATTGTCGGCCGGCAGCCAGCGGCGTTGGCGCTTGATCAACGTGTGCGGGTGAGCGGGGTGCTCAATGGAACTCACGAGCTGCGGGCAACCCGCGTGGAATTCCAGGACGACCGTGTCGACAATACTGACAGAAGCCAGTCGGGGCACGGTGGTGAGCATGACGGAAGCAGCTCCGGCGGCTCCAGCAGCGGTCATGGCGCAAGCGATGGGGCCAACGGTCGCGATGAAAACAGTGATGATCACAGTGGGCGCAGTGCCGTTGACGGCTCGAGTGACCATGGCAGCGGTGACAAGTCGGGAAAGTCGGTACACCTCGACGCATTGGAGCAATCGACGCGCAGTAACAGTGGAAGCTCCGAACGGGTTGAGAAGGTCGAAGTCGAAAACACCGGAAAGGTCGAAAAAGTAGACAAGGTCGAGAAGCCCGAGAAAGTCGAGAAAGTCGAGAAAGTCGAGAAAGTCGAGAAAGTCGAGAAAGTCGAGAAAGTCGAGAAAGTCGAGAAAGTCGAGAAAGTCGAAAAAGTCGAAAAAGTCGAAAAAGTCGAAAAAGTCGAAAAAGTCGAAAAAGTCGAAAAGCCTGAACGGGTCGAAAAGGTCGAAAAGGTCGAGAGAGTCGAAAAGGTGGAGAGGCCGGAAAAGGCAGAGACGGTGGAAAAAGTCGAGCATCCAGAGCGATCCGGGCGTTAGCCAACTAGGCTGGGTAAGTCTGGCCATGCCTCCCGAAAGAGTACTGAGTTGCAAATGAGACCCACGCTCCCTCTTTTCGCCTGTTTGCTCTCGTGCACCTGCGTGTCGGCGCTGGCCGATACCTTCAGTGCCGCCATTGGCATGGATTATTCAAGTGGCGACTATGGTACCGGCACCACTTCGGAAATCTGGTATGTGCCGGTAGTCGGCAAGTATGAGAGCGGCCCCATGACCTACAAGGTTACCGTGCCTTGGTTGCGTATCACCAACCCCGAAGTCGGCCCCAATGGTGACCCCTTGCCCGGTGGTTGCCGAGACGTGGAAAGCGGGTTGGGTGACACGGTTGCCAGCGTCGCCTATGCACTGCTCGATGGTAGTGACGGCGGCCTGATGCTGGACCTGATCGGCAAGGTCAAATTCCCTACCGCTGATGAAGACCAGTGCCTGGGCACCGGCCAGTACGACTACACCACCCAGGTCGACATAGCCAAGGGCTTTGGCCCGGTCACCGGTTTCGCGACACTGGGTTGGAAGAAGTTCGGTGACCCGCCCGATAGCGACTTCGATGACCCGGTATTTGCCAGTCTCGGCTTTGCCCTGCCGGTGGCGGTCGGTACTTCGGCCGGCGCCTCCTACGATTGGCGGCAGAAAGTGGTCTCGACCGGGGCGCAGATCAAGGAGCTTACCCTGTTCCTCACCCACAAGCTCAACCAGCAGTGGAAAGTCCAACTCTATGCAGTCAAAGGCTTCTCGGATGCCAGCCCGGATGCCGAGGGCGGCCTGATGCTGTTCCACACGTTCTGACAAAAAAGCCCCTGCGCCGGTCATTCTCTATGGAGAACGCCGGGGCAGGGGCTTTGCAGGCTTCAGCCGTTTTAGATGGGTTCAGCCCACAGGTCGTATTCGTCGGCATCCACCACACGGCAACGCACTTTGTCGCCTGGCTTGAAACCATGGTCGCCATCGATGAACACGCTGCCGTCGATTTCCGGTGCATCGAAGAAGCTGCGGCCAACCGAACCTTGTTCTTCGACTTCGTCGATCAGCACGTCGATTTCCTTGCCGATGCGCAATTGCAGGCGGGCAGCACTGATGGCCTGCTGGTGGGCCATGAAGCGGTCCCAGCGCTCTTGCTTGACGTCGTCCGGTACTTCTTCCAGGCCCAGGTCGTTGGCCGGGGCGCCTTCTACCGGCGAGTACTGGAAGCAGCCCACGCGGTCGAGCTGGGCTTCGGTCAGCCAGTCCAGCAGGTACTGGAAGTCTTCCTCGGTCTCGCCCGGGAAGCCGACGATGAAGGTGGAGCGGATCACCAGCTCAGGGCACTGCTCGCGCCAGTTCTTGATACGCGCCAGGGTGCGGTCTTCGAAGGCCGGGCGCTTCATCGACTTGAGCACTTTCGGGCTGGCGTGCTGGAACGGGATGTCCAGGTACGGCAGGATCTTGCCGGCAGCCATCAGCGGGATCACGTCGTCAACGTTCGGGTAAGGGTACACATAGTGCAGGCGTACCCAGGCGCCCAGGCTGCTCAGTGCTTCGCACAGCTCGAGCATGCGGGTCTTGACCGGGCGGCCGTTCCAGAAGTCGGTCTTGTACTTGACGTCGACGCCGTAGGCGCTGGTGTCCTGGGAAATCACCAGGATTTCCTTGACCCCGGCCTTGACCAGGCGCTCGGCCTCGCTCAGCACTTCACCCACCGGGCGGCTGACCAGCTTGCCGCGCATCGACGGGATGATGCAGAAGCTGCAGCTGTGGTTGCAGCCTTCGGAGATCTTCAGGTAGGCATAGTGGCGCGGGGTCAGCTTGACGCCCTGTGGCGGCACCAGGTCGATCAGCGGGTTGTGGTCCTGACGCGGCGGCACCACTTCGTGAACGGCGTTGACTACCTGCTCGTACTGCTGCGGGCCAGTGACCGACAGCACGCTTGGGTGCACGTCACGGATGCTGCCTTCTTCGACGCCCATGCAGCCGGTGACAATCACCTTGCCGTTTTCCTTGATGGCTTCGCCGATCACTTCCAGCGATTCGGCCTTGGCGCTGTCGATGAAGCCGCAGGTGTTGACCACCACCACGTCGGCGTCCTCGTAGGTGGGTACGACTTCATAGCCTTCCATGCGCAGCTGGGTCAGGATGCGCTCGGAGTCGACCAGGGCTTTTGGGCAACCCAGGCTTACGAAACCTACCTTGGGGGTGGCGGGCGTGGTGGACATGACTAACCTCGGTATTGAATGCAGGTCGCCCGGCCGGAATCGGGGGCGAACTTGACGGGCGCTTTTGGCGCCTCTGATCAAAAAGTGCGCAATTCTAGCGAGCGCAAGGGCGCTTGACCAGCAGAAATACGACGAACGCTGCGCTATGCTTCGCGCCGTTGTGCCGGGGTACCTTCTAGGGCCTGGTGGCTTTCGTGTACTTAGCTCAAGGCCGCAAGTACATGTTCGGGATCGTTATGAATCGCTCGAAGCAAGGCACGAGCTGGTCCTTCAGGTTCGCGACGGCCCTGTTCCCAATTTCGTAGAGTTCCTACTGCGACATCGATACGTTTGGCAAACGCAGCCTGGGAAAGGCCAGTGGCTTGACGAATCTTTTTGACTTGAAGTGCGTCTACGTGGAACTCACGCGAGGGCTGACGCTCACCGCGATCGATCTCATCCATCTGAGTCATGCTTTCCACAAGACGATCGAAGAGATGCTTTTCCATTATTTCCACCCTTTGTTTAGTGCGCGAAGCTGCGCTTTCTGACTGCTTGTCAAGGTATCCACGATGCCCTTGCGATAGATCAGAATCATACGGATCTGGTGGGCTGCAGTGACGTGGTAGTAGATCACTCGTACACCCCCACTCTTGCCCTTGCCCTTGGCTGCCCAGCGGATCTTTCTGAGGCCGCCGGTTTCCTCCAGGAGAGAACCGGCTTCGGGATGCTCGGCCAGATAGGCCTGCAAAGCCCGGTATTCTTCATCATCCAAGTGCTCCTTGAGATCGGAGGTGAATACTGGGGTCTCGATGAAGATCATGCAGTCCCTGCTATGCGTCAATGGCGTAGCTGGATGATAGGGCGCTCATCTACGTTGTACAAGGTGACGCTTGTGTCAGCGTGTGATTCTTCTTGATCAGGGGATGAGCGGTATAGGGTGAGATCAACGTTCAAGTATGGATTGAGAGTCATCAGGGCAATCCAGGCCTTGCAAACCGAAACCTGCCTTGGGGGTGGCGGGTGTGGTGGGCATGACTAACCTCGGTATTGAATGCAGGTCGCCCGGCCGGAATCGGGGGCGAACTTGACGGGCGCTTTTGGCGCCTCTGATCAAAAAGTGCGCAATTCTAGCGAGCGCAAGGGCGCTTGACCAGCAGAAATACGACGAACGCTGCGCTATGCTTCGCGCCGTTGTGCCGGGGTACCTTCCAGGGCCTGGTGGCAGAGTGATTACCAAGGGCCGTGAAGGCCGTTTGCGGGAGTGGTCGATGGTTCAGGCAAGCAGTCACGCTGAGGGCGGGCACGAGGGGAAGCAGGGTGCGTCACGGTCGGTGGGCCTGCTGGTGGCGGCGGTCGGGGTGGTTTATGGCGATATCGGCACCAGCCCGTTGTATACCCTCAAGGAAGTCTTTACCGGCGGCTACGGTGTGTCGGTCAACCATGATGGCGTGCTGGGGATCCTCTCGCTGATCCTGTGGTCGCTGCTGTGGGTGGTGTCGTTCAAGTACGTGATGTTCATCTTGCGCGCCGATAACCAGGGGGAGGGCGGCACCATGGCGCTGACCGCACTGGCGCGGCGGGCCACGGCGGCGTACCCGCGGCTGCGCACACTGATGGTGATCTGTGGCTTGATCGGCGCTTCGCTGTTCTATGGCGACAGTATGATCACCCCGGCGGTGTCGGTGCTGTCGGCGGTGGAGGGCGTGGGCCTGGCCTTCGACGGTATCGACCACTGGGTGGTGCCAATTTCGCTGGTGGTGCTGGTGGCACTGTTCCTGGTACAGCGGCACGGCACCGAGAAGATCGGCAAGCTGTTTGGTCCTATCATGGTTACCTGGTTCTTGGCGCTGGGCGCGCTGGGTGTGCATGGCATCTCGCAGAGCCCGGAAGTACTCAAGGCGTTCAACCCGGCCTGGGCAGTCAATTTCTTCGTGGTGCACCCCGGTATCGGCGTGGCCATTCTCGGCGCGGTCGTGCTGGCGCTGACGGGGGCCGAGGCGCTGTACGCCGACATGGGGCACTTTGGCCGCAAGCCGATTGCCCGGGCCTGGTTCATCCTGGTGCTCCCGGCGCTGGTGCTCAATTACTTTGGCCAGGGTGCATTGCTGCTGCAAAACCCGGAGGCCGCGCGCAATCCCTTCTATCTGCTGGCGCCGGGCTGGGCGCTGCTGCCGTTGGTCGGGCTGGCCACCATGGCCACGGTTATCGCCTCGCAGGCGGTGATTTCCGGGGCCTTCTCCCTGACCCGCCAGGCCATCCAGCTGGGCTATATTCCGCGCATGCAGATTCAGCACACCTCAAGCGATGAGCAGGGGCAGATCTACATTGGTGCGGTGAACTGGACCCTGATGGTGGGCGTGGTGTTGCTGGTTATCGGTTTCGAGTCGTCAGGCGCACTGGCGGCTGCCTACGGGGTTGCGGTGACCGGTACCATGCTGATCACCACCGTCCTGGTGTCAGCGGTGATGCTGCTGCTGTGGAAGTGGCCGCCGCTGCTCGCAGTGCCGATTCTGGTCGGCTTCCTGCTGGTCGACGGGCTGTTCTTCGCCGCCAACGTGCCGAAAATCGCTCAGGGCGGTGCGTTCCCGGTGTTGGCCGGTGGTGTGCTGTACTTGCTGATGAGCACCTGGAAGCGCGGCAAGCAGATTCTGGTCGAGCGCATCGATGAAGGGGCGCTGCCATTGCCATTGTTCATCAGCAGCATCCGCATTCATCCACCGCACCGGGTCGAGGGTACGGCGGTGTTTCTGACTGCACGCTCCGATGCCGTGCCGCATGCGCTGTTGCACAACATGTTGCACAACCAGGTGCTGCACAGCCAAGTGGTGCTGCTGACTGTGGTCAGCGAGGACCGGCCCCGTGTGCCGGAACATGAGCGTTTCGAGGTGGAAGCCTATGGCGACGGATTCTTCCGGGTGTTGCTGCACTTTGGGTTCATGGATGAGCCGGACGTGCCTGCCGCGTTGAAGCTGTGTCATCTGGATGGCCTGGACTTCACGCCCATGCGCACCACTTACTTCCTCAGCCGCGAGACGGTGATCGCGTCACGGCTGGAGGGGATGTCGCGCTGGCGGGGCAACCTGTTCGCGTTCCTGCTGAAGAATGCCAACGGCAACTTGCGCTTCTTCAACCTGCCGTTGAACCGGGTGATCGAGCTGGGGACCCAGGTCGAGATCTGAATGGGTTTATACAGCAGGCTCAGGGCCGCAGAGCGGCCCTGAGCCTTGTCAGTTCTGCTCAGCTACGCTGGACTTGCCTTGGCGCGTCTCGATCTCGCCAATCAACCGCTTGGCGAGTGCCGGGTAGTTCTCGTCGAAGTGGTGCCCGCCAGGCAGTTTCAGGCGCTCACCTACTGCCGTCTTTTCCGTGCAACCGCTCTCGTCGGTTTCCTCGACGCCATATACGCACACGACCTTGGACGCCGGCAGCTTGGCCATTTCCGGCCCGGTTGGCGCTTCCTGGCCTTCCTTGCCCAGCCAGCCCTCGACCTCGATCTCGAAGCTGCCACTGCGCGCAAAGGCTAGCAGCATCACCGCATCGATACGCTGCTGGTCCTCGACGGGCAGGCGGTTGTAGATCGCCGGCAGCACGTCGGCGCCGAACGAATACCCGGTCAACACGAAGCGCTTGGTACCCCACTTCTGCCGGTAGTGATGCATCAGCTCGGAAAGGTCGGCGGCGCTTTGTTCCGGGGTCTTGTGCTGCCAGTAGTAGCGCAGCGTGTCGATGCCCACCACCGGGTAACCCAGCTTGGCCATTTCCCCGGCCACGTCGCGGTCCAGATCGCGCCAGCCACCATCACCAGAGAGGAACAAGGTAACCGTGTCTGTGGTTTGCCCGGCCGGCACTTCGACCACCGGGATGGCCAGTGCGTTACCGTCGCGGCCGACCAGGGCTTGGGTCAGTTGCGCCTTGAGCACTTGTGGCAAGTGGATGTCGTAGTCGCTGATGCTGGTTTCGGCGTTGGCCTGGTCGCGCACGAAGGCGGCGCTGGCGTCATCCGGGTTGTCGTTCCAGGCGACGTTCCAGTGGCCATGGGCAGCCGATTTGGGCAGCGGTGCCTGGCAGTCAGGCTGTTCGAGGGTGAAGCCCACGGAAATGGCCCGGGCCTTGTCATCGTTCTGGCTGGCCAGCCAGCGCCAGGCTTGGGCGGCACCGGGACCGATACCGGCGACCAAGGTCGGTTTTTCCTGCAGTTGGTTCAGCGCCTGGTCCATGGCCTGTTGCTGCTTGCTGCAGTCGCCAGGCGGCAGAATCACCTGCACCAGCTGGGCTTCACCGGCCTGGCTCAGGTCGAGCAGTTGCTTGCCCGTCAGTGCCTGGTCTTGTGGCACGCCGATGGCCACCCGGGCCTTGGGGTGCACGCCAGGGGTAACACGGGTGATGCTGGTGTCATTGATGCTCAACTGTTCCAGGCGCGCCTCGGGCGCCGGGCGCGTCCACAGCCAGAAGGCCAGCGCACCACCCAGGGCGGCCAGCAGCAGGGGAACCAGCAGGTACAACCAAAAGCGTCGGGTCATCAGCGTTTCACCAATCCAGTCAGGCCGCCTGCAATCAGGGCGGCGGTGTCGGCCAGTGCCACCAGCGGGTCGAGCCCGGCTGGCACGGCCATGTAGCGGGGTTCCCAGTCCGGCTGGAACTTGTCCTTGAAGCGTCGAAGCCCCTGGAAGTTGTAAAGCTGTTCACCACGGCGGAACACCAGCGAACCCAAGCGTTGGGTCAAGGGGGCGCCGCGCCTTGGTTGCAGGCCGGACAGCGGTACCATGCCCAGGCTGAAACGCCCGTAGTCATGGCTTTTGTAGTGCAGGATCAAGCCGATCATCATGAATTCCATGGTCAGCTTTGGCGCTTCGGGGTGCGCACGCATCAGGTCGAGGCTGGCCAGCTCGTTTCCATGGGTTTCCAGCAGGTTGGCGAAGGCTACCGGGCGGCCCTGGAAGCGAATCAGGGCTATGCGGAAGTGCTGCAGGTAGTCTGGGCTGAAGCGCCCCAGCGAGAAGCCTTTCTCGCGCACGTTCTTGCCGCCGAGCCAGGCGTCGGAAATTTCCTTCAGCTCAGCCATCGGGGCGTGGCCGGGCTCATGGATCTCCAGGCTCAGGCCATCGCGTCCGCCGCGGTTCCAGGTGTAGCGCAGGTCTTTCATCTCCTTGCCTTTGGCTTCAAGGTCGAAGCGGCGCAAGTCGACCCGGGCTTCTTCACCGAGCTTCAATGCGGTCAGGCCGATGTCCATGTAGAACGGCAGGTTCTCTGCGCGCACCTGATAGAACACGGGGCGTGCGTGGTGCAGGTCGCACAGGTCGCGGAACTGCCAGATCATCTCGGCGCGTTCCTGGGCCGGGCCTATCGGGTCGTACAACGCCACCAGGCTGCGGCCGCGCCGGGCATACATGAGGAACGCGTTATCACGCGGGTGGAACAGCAACGCCTTGTCGCCAGTCAGCGCCAGGCCACCGTCGGGCTGGTCGGAGGCCTGCAGGATACGGTTGGCGCGTTGCAACTCTTCTTCGTCAGGCAGGTGGATCACGGGCGGCGCTGTACGCAGCAGCCACGTCAGTGCCACGGCAGCCAGCAGCAAGGCACTGCCCATGGCGGCGCGCAGGCCCCGTGGTGCATCGGCATCGAGGGTGAACTGCCACCACAGCTGATGGCTGTAAGGCACATCCTGATAGGCGAACAGCAGAAGCCACACTGATGCGCCTACCGTACAGGCGCTGGCCACCAGGAACACCGGCGAGAAGGGCAGCTCCAGCAGTCGGCTGGGGCGATAGAACGAGCGGCGGAACAGCGCGAGCAGGGCGGCGGTAAAGGTCAGCAGGCAAGCCTCTTCCCAGTCAAAGCCCTTCAACAGCGACAGCAGGGCGCCGACCAGCAACAGCACGGTGGTCAGTAGCCAGGCGGCGGACAGGCGCCGGCGCAGGCCTTGGGCCAGCAGCAGGCAGAGCACACCGATCAGGCTGGCGCCGAAATGAGAGGCATCGATCAGCCGGTGTGGCACCAGGAAGCCCATATGCTCGAGGCGCGTATCTATCTCGGGCGTGGCACCGGAAAACAGCAGCACCACGCCGGACAGGAACACCAGGATCGACAGGATCGGTGCGGCCAGACCCGAAGCGGCCTTGATGGCCTGTTGCGCAAACAGCAGGCGTCGGGCTTCATTGGCCAGCAGCAACACGCAGGCCAGCAGCAGTGGCAGTACCACATAGATCAGCCGGTACAGCAGCAAGGCTGCCGCCAGCGGTGCGGCACCGAGCTGGTCGGCAAAGGCCGCCAGCAGGATCGCTTCGAACACCCCGACGCCGCCCGGTACGTGGCTGAGCACGCCCGCAGCCAAGGCCAGCAGGTACACCAGCACGAACGCGCCGAAAGGAGGGGCTTCGGGCAGCAACAGGTAGAGCACGGTGGCAGCCGCCGCCACATCCAGCGCGGTAATCAGCAATTGCAGGGCCGCCAGGCGTGCATCCGGCAGGCGAAGTGTGCGCCGCCCCAGTTGAACGAGCAGGTTATTGGCCGCCGGTTGCTCGGCCAGGCGTCGGCGGTACAAGCCAATTACCAGTAAGGCAGACACCACCAGCACGGCGCTGGCAACAGCTGCCAGCAGGCCGGGCGCCAACCCGAGCGCTGTCGAGGCCGCGGGCAGGTTGCTCAATGTCGCCAAGGCGGCCAGGGGCGGCAGCGCGCAGCCCAGTGACAGGCTGGCAAACACGGTCATGCGTGCGACTTCGCCAGCACCAAGCCCTTGCCGTGCATACAGGCGATAGCGAACCGAGCCGCCAGAGAGCATCGACAGGCCGATGGCGTTGCCGATGGCAAAGGCGCTGAAGCCGCCCAGTGCCAAGCTGCGTGCTGGCAGTTTCACGCCTGCATAGCGGCTGGCCGACCACTCGTAGCCCAGCAGGATCACAAAGCCGATCACCGTTGCCAGCAAGGCGCCCAGCAATGACTGGGTCGGCACGCTGAGCATGGCATCGTGCAAGGCATAGATGTCCAGCTCGCTCAGCAGGTGGCGGCAGGCAATCAAGGCCATCGTGAACAGTAGCAGGGTCACCATCAGGCCTATGGGCTGGCGGTAGCGACTCAGGCGTTCGAGTAGGGGCAGGCGCTGCACAGCACCGGGTAGCGCCGTAGCGAGTGGCACCGGAGGTTCGGGATTGTGCGAAGTCATGAGTTGCCCCGGGCATGCAGCGCGAGGTGAAGGAAAGGTGCGGCCAAGTGAAAGTCCCTTAGGAAAACGTATCCAATGTTACTCCGGCCTCATGCGTTTGCAGCGGCTTGGCAGGGTTAAAGATAGTTCATCCTGGGCACGACATCTCAAGCCTGCGGGTTGGCATGAGGGGAGGGAAAATCGAGGCGACGAAAGTCAGGGAGGTATAAAGCAACAAACCCCGCGCTGCTTTTACACAGGCGGGGTTTGTTCTGACGAATATGGTTGCGGGAGCCGGATTTGAACCGACGACCTTCGGGTTATGAGCCCGACGAGCTACCAGGCTGCTCCATCCCGCGTCAGTGGGGCGGATTCTACAGTGTGTGGTTTCTATGTCAAGCGCTAGGCTTTGATTTGTCGAAGTTTTTTCGAAAATGCTTATCTGCAGACAAAGAAAAAGGCCACTGTGTTAACAGTGGCCTTTTCTTGAATCTGGTTGCGGGAGCCGGATTTGAACCGACGACCTTCGGGTTATGAGCCCGACGAGCTACCAGGCTGCTCCATCCCGCGTCAGTGGGGCGGATTCTACAGCGTGTAGTTAATATGTCAAGCGCTAGGCTTTGATTTTTCGAGGTTTTTTCGAAAAGGCTTTTTTACGGGCAAAGAAAAAGGCCACTGCGTTAACAATGGCCTTTTCTCGAATCTGGTTGCGGGAGCCGGATTTGAACCGACGACCTTCGGGTTATGAGCCCGACGAGCTACCAGGCTGCTCCATCCCGCGCCTGTGAGATCGAATTCTACGGATTTACGCACTGATGTCAAGCAATTGTTTTGGAAAAACCTTTTTTGTTCAAACCCTTAGCGCTTCATAACAGTGTACAGCTCAGTCACGGCGGGGCTTTCAGGCCGATTATCGTGTAGCAAAGCAGGTGAGCTGTTTCAGAGGAGGGCGCATGCGATACTATCTGTATGAATTTACAGTGCTGACGGTCGTCCATGTCCTTGCGCAAGATCATCCACGTCGACTGCGATTGTTTCTACGCTGCGATCGAGATGCGTGACGACCCGCGCCTGGCCGGTCGCCCCATGGCGGTGGGGGGCTCGCCCGACCATCGCGGGGTAATCGCCACCTGCAACTATGAAGCGCGTGCCTATGGTGTGCGCTCGGCCATGTCATCGCGGCATGCGCTGAAGCTTTGCCCCGACCTGTTGATCGTCAAGCCGCGCTTCGAGGCCTACCGTGAGGCCTCGCGGGAAATCCACACGATCTTTCGCGACTACACAGAGCTCATCGAGCCTTTGTCCCTGGACGAAGCCTATCTGGATGTCAGCGACAGCCAGTGGTATTCGGGCAGCGCCACGCGCATTGCCGAGGATATTCGCCGGCGTGTTGCCCGTACCCTGCATATCACCGTGTCGGCAGGGGTGGCGCCTAACAAGTTTCTGGCCAAGATCGCCAGTGACTGGCGCAAACCCAATGGGCTGTTCGTGATTACCCCAAATGAAGTGGAAGCGTTCGTTGCAGCCTTGCCGGTGGCCAGGTTGCATGGGGTGGGTAAGGTGACGGCCGACAAACTGACGCGGCTGGGCATCGAAACCTGCCTGCATTTGCGTGAGTGGTCACGGCTGGCATTGGTGCGCGAGTTCGGCAGTTTTGGCGAGCGGTTGTGGGGGCTGGCACGGGGGATCGATGAGCGTGCGGTGCATAACGACAGCCGACGCCAGTCGGTGAGTGTGGAAAACACCTACGACACCGACCTGCCAGACCTGGCCAGTTGCCTGGCGCGGCTGCCAGAGCTGCTGGCTAGCCTGAACGAACGCATCGCCCGAATGGACAGCAGTTACCGGCCAGACAAGCCGTTCGTCAAGGTCAAGTTCCATGACTTCAGCCAGACCACCATGGAGCAGGCCGGGGCCGGCCGGGACCTGGAGAGTTATCGGCAATTGCTAGGGCAGGCGTTCGCCCGTGGCGGCAAGCCGGTTCGCTTGCTAGGGGTAGGGGTGAGGTTGCGAGACTTGCGGGGCGCGCATGAACAGTTGGAGCTGTTCCCGCCTAAATGAAAGGGGCTGCAATGCAGCCCCTTCTATTAATGCACGCCTGGATCCGCCACCAACCGGCCAGTGGCCTTGGTCAGCGACTGCAGGAACTCCTGTTGCAGCTCCGGATCGTTGCGGGTCAGCTCGATCAGGCTCTGTTCCATTTCACTGGCTTCCTCTTCAAGGCCCAGTTCGGACAGGCGCTTGACCCGGTGCACCCACTGGCCGACATCATCATCTTCGAGGTCATCGAAGATCAGCTCATGGGCTTCGAGCAGCTTATTGCGCAGGGTGGCGCTGACCAACAGGCTGGCATCGCCTCGTACCGCATTGTCCTCGTCAAGTACTTGCAGGTGCAGGGTGCCGACGTGGTTGAGGTTCTGCTCGGAGAACGGGCTGTCGAGCAGGTTCAGGCGCAGCACGCCGTTGCGGTCGGTGGTCAGCTCGTGGGTCATCTTGCCGGCCTTGACCTCGACCAGGCGCTCGCTCCAGGGAAGGCTGATGGATTCCTCGCGCTTGCCTTTCTGCACTTCGCTGATCCCGGCCAGGTTCTGCTGGGCGCGGCCGTTGGATGGCACGTTCATGAACGGGTTGAGCCCATCCACGCCATAACTGAGCCAGTCGTGGGTGATACTTTGCGGCAGGTTGCCCAAGGCAAAGACGTTGACCACATTGGCGCCGACACCCGCCACCACGGCCACTGCACCCAGCGGGATCTCGTAGATCTCCCGCCAGGGTTGGTAAGGCGTATAGCGGTCATAACGACGGGTCACTTCGAATTCGGTGACTTCGAAGCGCTTTTGCTCATGCACGCGCACACGTCGCTGCGGAAGCTCCATCACCTTCGGCTCGCCGACATCGATCTGCAGGGTATGCTCGAGCAGTTTGCGCTCGACGCGCTCCTCATGGTCGCTGCGCTGGGACATCTGGTTGGCGCAGCCGCTGACGAGCAGGGCGCCGCACAGTGCGGCGCCCCCAAGGGTAAAGGTACTTCGCTTGTACATGATCACTCGTGCATTGGTTATCAGCGGCGAACGCGGGCCTGCAGGAAGGTCAGCACTTCATTGAGCGGCAACGCCTGGGCGTCCTGCTCGGTGCGGTGCTTGTACTCCAGGTTGCCTTCGGCCAGGCCGCGATCGCTGACGACGATGCGGTGTGGGATGCCGATCAGCTCCATGTCGGCAAACTTGATGCCTGGGCTGGTTTTCTTGTCGCGGTCGTCCAGCAGCACTTCATAGCCGGCGGCAGTCAGTTCGGCATACAGCTTGTCGGTTGCTTCGCGGACCACGTCGGTTTCGTAGCGCAGTGGGACCAGGGCAATCTGGAACGGAGCCAGGGCGTCGTTCCAGATGATGCCCTTGTCGTCATAGCTCTGCTCGATGGCAGCTGCAACCACACGGGACACGCCAATGCCGTAGCAACCCATCGACAGCACGACCGGCTTGCCGTTCTCGCCCAGCACCTGGCACTTCAGCGCCTCGCTGTACTTGGTGCCCAGTTGGAAGATGTGGCCCACTTCGATGCCGCGCTTGATAACCAGGGTGCCCTGGCCGTCCGGGCTTGGGTCGCCTTCGACCACGTTACGCAGGTCGGCAACCTGTGGCACCGGCAGATCGCGCTCCCAGTTCACACCGAAGTAGTGCTTGTCGTCGATGTTGGCGCCGATGCCGAAGTCGCTCATCAGGGCAACCGAGCGGTCGATGATGATCTCCAGTGGCAGGTTGAGCGGGCCGAGCGAGCCGGCACCGGCGCCAATGGCGTCGCGCAGTTCGGCTTCGGTGGCCATGACCAGTGGGTCGGCAACCTGTTCCAGCTTGGTGGCCTTGATTTCGTTCAGTTCGTGGTCGCCACGGACGATCAGGGCAATCAGCTTGCCCTCTTCGGCACCGCGTACGATCAGGGTCTTGACGGTCTTTTCGATCGGCAGGCCGTGGTTTTCCACCAACTGGGCGATGGTCTTGGCATTCGGGGTGTCGACCAGGCGCAGCTCCTCGGTAGGGGCAGGGCGCACGGTTTCACGCGGGATGGCTTCGGCCTTCTCGATGTTGGCGGCGTAGTCGGAGCTGTCGCTGAAGATCACGTCATCTTCGCCAGACTCGGCCAGCACGTGGAACTCGTGCGAGTAGCTGCCACCGATCGAGCCGGTGTCGGCCTGCACAGGACGGAAGTCCAGGCCCAGGCGGGTGAACACATTGGTGTACGCCTGGTGCATGCGATCATAGGTTTCCTGCAGGGAAGCCTGGTCGGCATGGAACGAGTAGGCGTCCTTCATGATGAACTCGCGGCCACGCATCAGGCCGAAGCGTGGGCGGATCTCGTCACGGAACTTGGTCTGGATCTGGTACAGGTTGAGCGGCAGCTGTTTATAGCTGGACAGCTCGTTACGGGCCAGGTCGGTGATCACTTCTTCGTGGGTAGGGCCGACGCAGAAGTCACGCTGGTGGCGGTCTTTCAGGCGCAGCAGCTCAGGGCCGTATTGCTCCCAGCGACCGGATTCCTGCCACAGCTCGGCGGGCTGGATGCTCGGCATCAGCACTTCCAGGGCGCCGGCGGCGTTCATTTCCTCACGCACCACGGCTTCGACCTTGCGCATTACCCGCAAGCCCATCGGCAGCCAGGTGTACAGGCCGGAGGCCAGTTTGCGGATCATGCCGGCACGCAGCATGAGCTGATGGCTGATGACCACTGCGTCGGCAGGGGTTTCTTTCTGGGTGGCGAGCAAATATTGACTGGTGCGCATGGTTAGCCGTGTCGATTGCCTAAGACGTTGAAATAGCCCCGCATTGTACGGGGGGGAAACGAAGGCGTACAGGATGCCCCAGGGCGTGACACTTGTCAGCCAAGAAAAAGCCCGGCGTGATTGCCGGGCTTTTTCAGGTGCGGGGCACTGCAAGCCAGGCTTACAGGATGCTCAGCGGGTACTCCACGATCAGGCGCAGTTCGTCGATCGATGGGGAATCGTAGTAGACACCATCGGAAGAACGGTAGGTTGCTTGACGCACGCGGAAGCTCAGGTCTTTCGCCGGGCCTTCCTGCAGCACGTACTTGATGTCGACGTCGCGTTCCCATTCTTTGCCGTTGGTGGTGCCGGCGACGTTGGCGTCGGAACCGCGTACATAACGGGTCATGAAGGTCAGGCCTGGAATGCCGTATTCGGCAAAGTTCAGGTCGTAGCGAGCCTGCCAGGATTTCTCGTCTTCGGCGTTGAAGTCGGAGCGGGCCACGGAGTTGGCCAGGAAGATGGTGCCGCCACCGTCGATACCATAACCATAGTCGCCGTCGCCGGTGACTTTCTGGTAGGCCAGGGTGAAGGTGTGAGCGCCGATGTTGTAGGCGCCCGACAGGCTGAACGCGCGGTTGTCCAGCTTGTCGCCATCGAATGCGCGGTACTCGGCAGAGCCTTCGCTCTTGGTGTCATAGATGTTGAAGTCGAACACCAGGCCTTGATTGTCGGAGATCGGCAGCGCCCAGTTGACGTTGGCGTAGTATTTGCGCCAGTAGTCTTCAACCTTCGAGTAGTACAGGCTGGTGCTGAGGTTGTCGGTGAAGGCGTAGGTGCCGCCGACCACGTTGGCTTCCTTCAGGCCGAAGCTGTCGCGGTTGGTTTGTTCTTGGGCAGTCAGGCTGGTGAAGTGACCAGCGTGCAGGGTCAGCCCTTCGATCTCGTTGCTGGTGATCAGGGTGCCCTGGGCGATTTCTGGCAGCAGGCGGCTGTCATCGGTGGCGAAGACCGGCAGCGCGGTGAACTGGTCACCCACTTTCAGCACGGTGTCGGAGATGCGGAATTTGACCGCGCCGCCGCCCTTGGAGTAGTCATCCTGCGAACGGCCGTCGGAACCGGTCGGGAACAGGCCGGTACCGGCACGGCCCTTGCCGCTGTCCAGTTTCAGGCCGAGCATGCCGATGGCGTCGACACCCACACCCACGGTGCCTTGGGTGAAGCCGGATTCGAAGGTGCCGACGAAGCCCAGGCCGGTTTCTTCGCGACGGCTCTGGCCGCCTTCGTTGTTACGGAAGTCACGGCTGAAATACAGCATGCGGGTCTTGACGCTCAGCTTGCTGTCTTCGATGAAACCTTTGGACTCGTCCTGTGCCGAGGCCATTGCCAACTGCGAGGTCCCTGCCGAAACGGCCAGGGCGATCATGCTCCACTTCATCACGCGCATCGTGATTTGCTCCTTTGGTTTTTTAGGAAGAGTACCGCTGCGTCCAAGTCTTTTAGTTATATGGGGCAGCTCTTTCTTGTTATGTCGGCGAAAATGTATAGCACGCAGACTGTTGTTGGCGATATGGCTATAAGCACTCTTTGCGGAACTTTTTCACTATGTCGCTTTTAAGTATTTCCATGTCGCAAATCACGCCCCGATCGAGGGGCCGTATAACCTCAGCGCTATTCCTGTCACCGTAACGAATCTGTAACTACCGATTCCGGTTGAGGAAACTCCCTGGTAACCCATGTCGCTGTTGTTATTTGTCGCGTACACCTGCCACTGCAGATGTCGTGCCGACTTGGCGTGAAGGGAATGCAACAAGCGTGCTCAAAATTCGCAACAGTTCATGAAATTTTCACAAAACCTGCTACCGAGGGTCGGAAAGTCCCGTAAATGCGGGACGAAGGCTGCTTGTGTGATTTGTGCGATCGAGAATCATTAGAAATTAAAAACTTGCCTTTAGAGTCAAAGTGTTACCGCAGCTTGTTCATCCAGCATCGTTTGTGGGGTGGTCAGTGTGGGGAGGGCGGGCAGGTGGCCTCATTTTGGTGCGAAAAGTAGCGCTGTGTTACCGGGAGTGTGCAAGGTATCCTTGCTGGCCTGTTTTCCGCCTGAAGCGGGATGGTATTGCCTGAAGGAGATATGCCGTGTTCGTCCTCGATTCGCGTTTGCAGCAGGATTCGCTGGTGTTGGGAGAGTTTCCGCTGTGCCAGTTGCTGCTGAGCAAGGATGCCAATTACCCATGGTTCATTCTGGTGCCCAAGCGCGCTGGTATCAGTGAACTGTTCGAGCTGGATGCGGCAGAGCAACAGCAGTTGTGGCAGGAAACCACCTTGTTGGCAGAGGCGTTGAAAGCCAGCTATGGGGCCGACAAGATGAACGTGGCTACCTTGGGCAACGTGGTCAGCCAGTTGCACATGCATGTGATCGTGCGCCAGCGCGACGACGCTGCATGGCCGGCACCGGTATGGGGCAAGTGTGCGCCTGTGGGCTACACCGATGATCAACTGCAAGCTGTTCGCCAGCGTCTGCGCGGGCTACAACTTGCTGGATACCAAGAGGCCTGAGATGACACTGGAAATGCGGATGGTCGAACTGGAAACCCGTCAGGCGTTTCAGGATGACACTATCCAGGCGCTGAATGACGTGGTGGTGGAGCAGGCGCGGGTGATCGAGCGGCTGCAATTGCAGATGGCCGAGTTGATCAAGCGTCATGAAGAGATGGTTGGCCAGTATGGCAGCGAAGGGGAAGAGGCCCCGCCTCCTCATTATTGAGTTGTTCCAGGCTGCTATCGCCGGCAAGCCAGCCCCCACAGGTATGATGCTGCCTTCAGGTGCAGCACGGCCCTTGTGGGCGCTGGTTTGCCGTTGATAGCGTCGGCCGGTCAGCCGTTGGTCAACGGCGGTTTACTGCAACCACGTCTTCGGCCTGCAGGCCCTTGTCGCGGTGCATCACCGAAAACTCCACGCGCTGGCCTTCGACCAGAATGCGGTGGCCCTCACCGCGGATGGCCCGAAAGTGCACGAAGATGTCATCGCCCGAGTCTCGGGAGATGAAACCAAAGCCCTTCGATGTGTTGAACCATTTGACGGTGCCGGTATCACGGTTGCCAGCATCTTGTGTCACGTGTTGAGTGCCGCGTGCCTTGCGCGGGCTGCGGGCAAAGCCCACGGCCAGATGCACGGCCACGGCCAGCGCCGCACACACCAGGGCTGCCAGGTTGCCCATTTCGGGGCGGGCCAGTAGCGTCAGGGTCTGCAGCACGACGGCGACTACCAGCAGGGCGCAGGCCAGGTGCTGCAGTTGTTGCCGCGCGCCGCGATGATACAGCGGCACGACCGGGGCCAGCACAAGGTTGAGCAGGCCGAGCAGGGCCAGGTAGACCGCGTCGGGTTGTTGCAGGAAGGGTGTCGCATCGGTTTTCAGGCTGGGTATGAGCGATAGCAGCAAAGCTGCCACGCCCGTCACCAGATGGACGATCTTGAACATGGGGTTGGCTCACTGTTGATAAGGCCGATCACAGGAAGAGCTGGCAGCACGGTGCGCATGAGATATAGAGCGCGAACACGTGGCAGGCCAGCCTATGCACCCGGCAATGACAGTCCGCACGGGTGGCACACTGCCTATTTAACAGTAAAGCCGCAGCCTACTCAAACCGCAGGCCGCCCAGTGGGCAATGTATTGCGCCATGTCACATGCGGCATGCGACAAGTGTTGCTACAGTGGTCGGCACCCGCTTGAGTCTCAAGCCTTGTGGAAAGGGGAGCTTCATGGCAATCGATATCGGTATCAGTGAAGAAGATCGCAAGTCCATCGTCGATGGGCTGTCCCGCCTGTTGTCGGATACCTACGTGCTGTATCTGAAAACCCATAACTTTCACTGGAACGTCACCGGCCCGTCGTTCCGCACCTTGCACCTGATGTTCGAAGAGCAGTACAACGAACTGGCCCTGGCAGTCGATTCGATCGCCGAGCGCATCCGTGCCTTGGGCTTCCCGGCACCGGGTTCGTATGCATTCTATGCACGGCACTCGTCGATCAAGGAGGAGGAAGGCGTCCCCCCGGCAGACGAGATGATCCGCCAGCTTGTTCAGGGGCAGGAGGCCGTGGTACGCACTGCGCGCAGCATTTTCCCTGTGGTGGACAAGGTCAGTGACGAGCCGACCGCCGACCTGCTGACGCAGCGCATGCAGGTTCACGAGAAAACCGCCTGGATGCTGCGGGTACTGCTCGACGACAAGTAACCGTTGCTCAAGGCGGAAAGCTTGCGCAACCCCTGTGGGAGCGGGCGTGCCCGCGAACACCGGCGCAGCCGGTGCCATCCACCGCATTGCCTGCTCCCACAGGCTCCGCCTGGCAATCTGGTATTTGCGAAGGAACATTTTGCCGCTGCTTTAAGCTCGCCCGTCAGCGCTTCATAGGTCACCTGGTACCTGTGACGAGGAAGTGTGGCGCATGATGCAAGCGAACAAGCGTATGGCCGGCCAGGGCAGCTGGCCAGGAAAACAGTGCATCGACCCGTTCAAGGCGGACTTCGACATGTTGCAGACGCAGCCGGTGTCACGTTCCGTGCGGCTCAACGGCTTTTCTACCTGTCTGCGCCTGGAGGCTGTCTACTGGGGTATCCTTGAGCGCATCGCCGCCGCCAACCGTTGTTCGGTCAGTGCCGTGTTGTCCTACGTGGACCGTGAGGTGCACCTGCGCCAGGGCGGAGTGCGCAATTTCAGCGGGCTGATCCGGGTAATCTGCGTGGCGTGGCTGCAGGACCCGCCAAGTGCGCGCTGATCGCCAGGCGGGCTGCGCAGTGCTTGCTAACCATATATAATCCCGCTTTTTGCTGCCCCCCGGCAGCCAGCGTTATGGTTGACGAGAGACACCCATGCCCCTTTATGACTATCAATGTGCGTCCTGCGAGCACCGCATGGAAGTGCTGCAGAAGATCAGCGCCGCGCCGCTGATCGATTGCCCGGCCTGTCAGGCGCCGGCACTGAAAAAGCTGCTGTCGGTGCCAGGCTTTCGCCTGAGCGGTAACGGTTGGTACGAAACCGACTTCAAGACCGGGGCGAAAAAGAATCTGGCAGGCGGCGACAAGGCCGACTGAGTTGAATGCTGTGACCGGGTCTTGCAGTATTAGCCCTCCGGGCGGCCAAGGCCTCCACCGAATACACGAATCACGAGAAGCGAAACCACCATCATGATGCGCAGCCATTATTGCGGCCAACTGAACGAGAGCCTGGACGGCCAGGAAGTCACCCTTTGCGGCTGGGTCCATCGTCGCCGCGACCACGGCGGGGTGATCTTCCTCGACATCCGTGACCGCGAAGGCATGGCCCAGGTCGTGTTCGACCCGGATCGCGCCGAAACCTTCGCTGCCGCCGACCGTGTGCGCAGCGAATACGTCGTGCAGATCACCGGCAAGGTCCGCAAGCGTCCTGAAGGTGCAGTGAATGCCAACATGGCTTCCGGTGCCATCGAGATCCTCGGCTACCAGCTGAACGTGCTCAACGAAGCGGAAACCCCGCCGTTCCCCCTGAACGAATACTCCGACGTCGGCGAGGAGACCCGCCTGCGTTACCGCTTCATCGATCTGCGTCGCCCGGAAATGGCCGACAAGCTGCGCCTGCGCTCGCGCATCACCAGCAGCATCCGTCGCTTCCTCGACGAAAACGGCTTCCTCGACGTCGAAACCCCGATTCTCACCCGTGCCACCCCGGAAGGCGCGCGCGACTACCTGGTGCCAAGCCGTACCCACGCCGGTAGCTTCTTCGCCCTGCCGCAATCGCCACAGCTGTTCAAGCAGCTGCTGATGGTCGCTGGCTTCGACCGTTACTACCAGATCGCCAAGTGCTTCCGTGACGAAGACCTGCGTGCCGACCGTCAGCCGGAATTCACCCAGATCGACATCGAGACCAGTTTCCTCGATGAAAGCGAGATCATGGGCCTGACCGAAAGCATGATCCGCAAGCTGTTCAAGGAAGTGCTCGACCTGGAATTCGGCGAATTCCCGCACATGACCTTCGAAGAGGCCATGCGCCGCTACGGCTCCGACAAGCCAGACCTGCGTATTCCGCTGGAACTGGTCGACGTTGCCGACCAGTTGAAGGATGTCGACTTCAAGGTGTTCGCCGGCCCGGCCAACGATCCGAAGTGCCGTGTTACCGCCCTGCGTCTGCCAGGTGGTGCCAGCATGCCGCGCAGCAAAATCGACGAGTACACCAAGTTCGTCGGTATCTACGGTGCCAAGGGGCTGGCCTACATCAAGGTCAACGAGCGCGCCAAGGGCGTCGAAGGCCTGCAGTCGCCGATCGTCAAGAACATCCCTGAGGCCAACCTCAACAACATCCTCGACCGCGTTGGCGCCGTAGACGGTGACATCGTGTTCTTCGGTGCCGACAAGTTCAAGGTGGTCAGCGAAGCCCTGGGTGCGCTGCGTATTCGTCTGGGTCACGACTTCGAGCTGCTGACCTGCGAGTGGGCGCCGATGTGGGTTGTCGACTTCCCGATGTTCGAAGAGAACGAAGACGGCAGCTTCACTGCACTGCACCACCCGTTCACCGCGCCGAAGTGCACCCCGGAAGAGCTCGAGGCCAACCCGGCCACCGCCCTGTCCCGTGCCTACGACATGGTTCTGAATGGTACCGAGCTGGGTGGCGGTTCGATCCGTATCCACCGCAAAGAGATGCAACAGGCGGTATTCCGTCTGCTGGGTATCGAGGCGGAAGAACAGGAAGAGAAGTTCGGCTTCCTGCTCGACGCTCTGAAGTTCGGGGCACCGCCTCACGGTGGCCTGGCATTCGGTCTGGACCGTCTGGTCATGCTGATGACCGGGGCCCAGTCGATCCGTGAAGTGATCGCGTTCCCGAAAACCCAGAGCGCTGCATGCGTCATGACCCAGGCCCCTGGCATGGTCGACGCCAAGGCCCTGCGCGAACTGCACATCCGACTGCGCGAACAGACCAAGGTCGAGTAAGCAGTCCCCGGGCGCATCCACATGGATGCGCCTTTGCGTTTCGACGCAGGTTTTTTCCCGTCCCGCCCCGTCATGGGGCGGGGCCGTTTGTGATTCAAAGGATTCGGAGTCGTTATGGCTGGTCATTCCAAGTGGGCGAACATCAAGCACCGCAAAGAGCGCCAGGATGCCAAGAGAGGCAAGGTCTTCACCAAGTGGATCCGTGAACTGACGGTCGCTGCCAAGCAGGGTGGCCCTGATCCGGCATCCAACCCGCGTCTTCGCCTGGCCCTGGACAAGGCGTTGGGCGCCAACATGAGCCGCGACATCATCGATCGCGCCGTGGCCCGTGGTGCTGGCACCAATGAAAGCGACAATGTCGAAGAGCTGAGCTACGAAGGTTACGGCCCGGGTGGCGTGGCGATCATGGTCGAAGCCATGACCGACAACCGCAACCGTACCGCCGCGGCCGTGCGTCATGCGTTCACCAAGTGTGGCGGCAACCTGGGTACTGACGGTTCGGTGGCCTACCTGTTCGAGCGAAAAGGCCAGATCAGCTTTGCCCCGGGCGTGGAAGAGGACGCGTTGATGGAAGCGGCAATGGAGGCCGATGCCGACGACGTGGTCGCCAATGACGACGGCTCGTTCGACGTGTTCACCTCGTTCAACAGCTTCTATGCCGTGCGTAATGCCCTGGAAGAGGCAGGCTTCAAGGCCGCTGACGCGGAAATCGTCATGCAGCCGACCACCAGTGCCGAGCTCGACCAGGACGGTGCCGAGAAGGTGCTCAAGCTGATCGACATGCTCGAAGACCTGGACGACGTGCAGAACGTCTATTCCAATGCCCAGATTTCCGACGAGATCATGGAAAACCTTGGCTAAGGTGATTTGGCATTTTGTGCCAACTCTGAGCGTTTGATAGCGCCTGTGCCGGCCCTTTCGCGGGTAAACCCGCTCCTACAGGTATTACGCCCATTTCAAGTGTGGTGCAGTACCTGTAGGAGCGGGTTTACCCGCGAAAGGGCCGGCGCAGTTTGTAGAGATGCATCATTTTTTCGACGGGCTTTATGACTCTGATTCTAGGTATCGACCCCGGCTCGCGCATCACCGGCTATGGCGTGGTACGCCAGACCGCCCGTGGTTGCGAGTACGTGGCGTCGGGCTGCATCCGCACCGGCAGCGGTGAGCTGCACGAGCGGCTGCAGATTGTTTTTCGTGGTGTCAGTGAAATCATTGCCCAGCACGGCCCGGTGACCATGGGCATCGAACGGGTGTTCATGGCCCGCAACGCCGATTCGGCGCTCAAGCTTGGCCAGGCACGTGGCGCGGCTATCGTCGCCGCCGCCGAGGCCGGCCTGGAGATCGCCGAGTACAGCGCCACCCAGGTCAAGCAGGCCGTGGCCGGCACGGGTGGGGCCAACAAGGAGCAGGTGATGATGATGGTCATGCACCTGCTGAAATTGACGCAGAAACCGCAGATCGACGCTTCCGATGCCCTGGCCATCGCTCTGTGCCACGCCCACACCCGCTCCAGCCTGGTGCCGCATGGCTTGAGCACAGCGCGGCGACGCGGCGGGCGCTTGCGTCTGTAAGCGCTTCATGCGCTGATACACATTTTGTTCGGGTGATACATTCACCCGCTGCATTTGCTGATAGGGTTGAGCGGTCTTTGACCGGCTCCCCGAGAGGAAGGATCGGAACGTGATTGGACGTTTGCGCGGCACCCTGGCGGAAAAACAACCGCCTCACCTGATTATCGACGTCAACGGCGTGGGTTACGAGCTGGAAGTTCCCATGACCACGCTGTACCGTCTGCCCAAAGTGGGTGAAACCGTCACGGTGCATACCCACCTGGTCGTGCGCGAAGATGCCCACTTGCTCTACGGCTTTGCCGAAAAGCGCGAGCGCGAGCTGTTTCGCGAGCTGATCCGCCTGAACGGCGTAGGGCCGAAGCTGGCCCTGGCGCTGATGTCCGGGCTGGAAGTGGATGAACTGGTGCGCTGCGTGCAGGCCCAGGACACCTCAGCCCTGGTGCGCGTACCGGGCGTCGGCAAGAAAACCGCCGAGCGCTTGCTGGTCGAGCTCAAGGACCGTTTCAAGGCCTGGGAAACCTCGCCGGCCATGTTCACCCTGGTGTCCGATGGGCCTTTACCGGTCGCCAGCGAGTCCAGTGCCGAGGCCGATGCAGTCAGTGCCCTGGTCTCGCTGGGCTACAAGCCGCAGGAAGCCAGCAAGGCAATCGCCGCGATCAAGGACAAGGCCGGCCTGAGCAGTGAAGAGCTGATCCGCCGCAGCCTGAAAGGGATGATTTCCAAGTGATCGAAGCCGACCGCCTGATCGCCGCCAGTGGCCGCGACCGCGAAGAAGTCCAGGACCGTGCGATTCGCCCGCTGAGCCTGGACGAGTACATCGGCCAGCCGGTGGTGCGCGAGCAGATGGCGCTGTTCATCCAGGCCGCCCGCGGCCGCGGCGAGTCGCTTGACCACACGCTGATCTTCGGCCCGCCCGGCCTGGGCAAGACCACCCTGGCCAACATCATCGCCCATGAAATGGGCGTGTCGGTGAAGAGCACTTCGGGGCCGATTCTCGAGCGCCCCGGTGACCTGGCAGCCATGCTGACCAACCTCGAGCCGCACGACGTGCTGTTCATCGACGAAATCCACCGCCTGTCGCCTGTTGTCGAGGAGGTGCTGTACCCGGCCATGGAGGACTTCCAGCTCGACATCATGATCGGCGAAGGCCCGGCAGCCCGTTCTATCAAACTCGATCTGCCACCCTTCACCCTGGTGGGGGCTACTACCCGTGCCGGCATGCTGACCAACCCGCTGCGTGATCGCTTCGGTATCGTCCAGCGCCTGGAGTTCTACAACGACAAGGATCTGAGCACCATCGTCAGCCGCTCGGCCAACATCCTTGGCCTGGCCATCGAAGACCAGGGTGCCTACGAGATCGCCCGCCGTGCCCGTGGCACGCCGCGCATCGCCAACCGCCTGCTGCGCCGCGTGCGTGACTATGCCGAGGTACGCGGCAAGGGCCAGATCACCAAGGCCGTGGCTGACATGGCGCTGAACCTGCTGGATGTCGACGAGCGGGGTTTCGACCATTCCGACCGTCGCCTGCTGCTGACCATGATCGAGAAGTTCGATGGCGGCCCGGTGGGCGTGGACAACCTGGCTGCAGCCATCAGCGAAGAGCGTCATACCATCGAAGATGTGCTTGAGCCGTACCTGATTCAGCAGGGCTACATCATGCGCACGCCACGCGGCCGCGTGGTCACCCGGCATGCCTACCTGCACTTTGGGCTGAATATTCCCGGGCGCTTGGGGGAGGGGGGCGATTTTTCCGAGCCAGGCGATGAATGACAGATCGAAAGCGACTTTTTGTGGTCCTACCGCTGGCATGCCCCTGGTGCGCTGGCAATAAGACATTAATGAAGAAAAAACAGTTGCCACAGCGGATTGGCAAGCTGAGGAGTAAGCACTAGAGTATGCGCGCGCAAAATCAGCTCGAACCGTTCGCACATCGGTGTCGCGTCTATTACGAAGATACCGATGCGGGCGGCGTGGTGTATTACGTCAACTACCTGAAATTCATGGAGCGCGCGCGCACCGAACGCCTGCGGCACCTGGGCTTTTCCCAGTCGCAACTGGCTGAAGACAACCTGCTGTTCGTGGTCCATTCCAGCGAAGCGCGCTATCACGCGCCGGCGCGGCTGGATGACGAATTGCGGGTGACCGCGCAGGTCCTTGAACTCAATCGCGCCAGCTTGCGTTTCGTACAGCAGGTCTGGCGGGAAAAGGATGAAACGCTGCTTTGCGAAGGGCAGTTCCTGGTGGCTGCCGTGCGCGCCGACACTTTCAAACCCCGAGCCCTACCCCCCCAGCTGCGCGACGCCTTTGCGGCGGACGGCTCGGGTAATCAATCGAATGCAGGAGAATAAGCGTGGAAGCTAACGTCGTCGACCATACCTCCATGTGGAGTCTGGTCAGCAATGCCAGCGTGGTGGTACAGCTGGTAATGCTGACCCTGGTGGCCGCCTCGGTCACCTCATGGATCATGATCTTCCAGCGCAGCACCATGCTGCGCGCCGGTCGTCGTGCGCTGGATGCCTTCGAAGAGCGCTTCTGGTCGGGCATCGACCTGTCCAAGCTGTACCGCCAGGCAGGCAGCAACCCAGACCCGGACTCCGGCGTGGAGCAGGTGTTCCGTGCCGGTTTCAAGGAGTTCTCGCGCCTGCGCCAGCAGCCGGGTGTTGACCCGGACGCCGTCATGGAAGGTGTTGGCCGTGCCATGCGTGTGGCCATCTCGCGCGAGGAAGAAAAACTCGAGCAGAGCTTGCCGTTCCTGGCCACCGTTGGTTCGACCAGCCCGTACATCGGCCTGTTCGGCACCGTGTGGGGCATCATGAACTCCTTCCGCGGCCTGGCCAGCGCCCAGCAGGCCACCCTGGCTACCGTTGCTCCGGGCATCGCCGAAGCACTGATCGCTACCGCCATCGGCCTGTTCGCGGCAATCCCGGCTGTTATTGCCTACAACCGTTTCGCCGCGCGCAGTGAAGTACTGATCGGCCGTTACTACACCTTCGCCGACGAGTTCCAGGCGATCCTGCACCGCAAAGTGCACACCAGCGAAGAGTAATCAGGTAGAAGCCCATGGCCCGAGTTCGCCACAAACGCAAGCCCGTCGCCGAGATGAACGTGGTGCCCTACATCGACGTGATGCTGGTACTGCTGGTCATCTTCATGGTGACGGCGCCCATGCTCAACCAGGGCGTGAAGGTCGACCTGCCCAAGGTTTCCAGCGAAGCCTTGCCGCAGGACAACAACGTCCAGATCCTCACCATCTCCATCAAGGCCGATAAAACCTATTACTGGAACCTCGGCAGCGAAGTCGATACCGACAAGCAGATGGACAAAGCCATGACCTTGCCGGCCATGACCGACGCCGTGACCAAGATCATTGCTGCCGGCCGTGACCAGGGCAAGCAGACCCAGGTGTTCATTCGTGGCGACAAGGCTGTCGACTATGGCGCGGTCATGGGTGCCATGGGCGGGTTGCAGAAGGCCGGTGTCGGTAACGTTGGCCTGATTACCGAGGCGCCCTGATGCAACAGCGAGAGCCATCCGCCTCGGAAAGCTACTTCTGGCCCAGTGTCTGGGCCATCGGCCTGCATGTGCTGGTGTTCGCCCTGCTGTTCGTCAGTTTTGCCATGACGCCGGAGCTGCCGCCTTCCAAGCCGATCGTTCAGGCGACCCTGTACCAGCTCAAGTCCAAGAGCCAGGCAACCACCCAGACCAATCAGAAGATTGCCGGGGAGGCGAAGAAAACCGCTTCGCGCCAGACCGAAGTCGAGCAGCTGGAACAGAAGAAGGTCGAGCAGGAGGCCGTGAAGGCCGCGGAACAAAAGAAAGCTGACGCCGCTCAAAAGGCCGAAGAGGCCCGCGAAGCCGCCGAGGCGAAAAAAGCCGAGGATGCTGCCAAGGCCGCTGAAGCCGCCAAGGCTGCCGAGGCCAAGAAAGCTGCCGAAGCCAAGAAGGCCGACGAGGCGAAGAAAGCTGCCGAGAAACAGCAGGCCGACATCGCCAAGAAGAAGGCCGAGGACGAAGCCAAGAAAAAAGCCGAAGAAGAGGCCAAGAAAGCGGCCGCTGAAGAGGCGAAGAAGAAAGCCGCCGAGGACGCCAAGAAAAAGGCAGCCGAAGAGGCCAAGAAGAAAGCAGCCGAGGACGCCAAGAAGAAAGCGGCGGCCGAGGACGCGAAGAAGAAGGCAGCTGAAGAGGCCAAGAAAAAGGCCGCTGCAGATGCCCAGAAGAAGAAGGCACAGGAAGCGGCCCGCAAGGCGGCAGAAGACAAGAAAGCCCAGGCACTGGCCGAGCTGTTGTCCGATACCACCGAGCGGCAGCAGGCGCTGGCCGACGAGCAGGGTGACCAGGTGGCCGGCGACTTCGACGACCTGATCCGCATGCGCGCGGCCGAGGGCTGGGCACGTCCGCCTTCCGCGCGCAAGGGCATGACGGTGGTCCTGCAGATCAACATGTTGCCGGACGGTACCATCACCAGCGTCAGCGTGGCCCGGTCCAGTGGTGACGGCCCGTATGACAGTTCGGCGGTGGCTGCGGTGAAGAACATTGGTCGTTTGACCGAGATGCAGGGTATGAAGCCGAGCGATTTCAACCAATATCGTTCGTTCAAGATGACATTTACACCTGAGGATCTAGCGTTGTGATTAAACGTCTGAGAGGACTGCTGGTCATGCTCTGCTGCGTGGCAGGCATGGCGGTGGCAGAAGAAAAGAACATCCTGGTTACCAGCGGCAGCGACCGGGCCACGCCCATCGCGGTAGTACCGTTCGGTCTGCAGGGCGGTAGCGTGTTGCCTGAAGACATCGCCGACATCATCGGCAACGACCTGCGCAACTCTGGCTACTACTCGCCAATTCCGCGGCAGAACATGATCAGCCAGCCGTCGCAGGCCAGCGAAGTGATCTTCCGTGACTGGAAAGCGCTGGGTGCACAGTACGTGATGGTCGGCAGCATCGTGCCGTCGGGCGGTCGCCTGCAGGTGCAGTACGCGTTGTTCAACGTCGCCACCGAGCAGCAAGTGCTGACCGGCAGCGTGGCGGGCAGCACCGACCAGCTGCGCGACATGGCGCACTACATTGCCGACCAGTCGTTCGAGAAGCTCACCGGCATCAAGGGCGCGTTCTCTACGCGCATGCTGTACGTGACGGCCGAGCGTTTCTCCACCAACAACACCCGCTACACCCTCCAGCGTTCGGACTACGACGGTGCGCGTGCGGTGACCCTGCTGCAATCGCGTGAGCCGATCCTGTCGCCGCGCTTTGCGCCAGATGGCAAACGTATCGCCTACGTTTCGTTCGAGCAGAAGCGCCCACGTATCTTCGTGCAGAACATCGATACTGGCCGCCGCGAGCAGGTGACCAACTTCGAAGGCCTGAACGGTGCGCCAGCCTGGTCGCCGGACGGTTCGCGCCTGGCGTTCGTGCTGTCCAAGGACGGCAACCCGGACATCTACGTGATGAACGTGGCCTCGCGCCAGATCAGCCGTGTTACCGCAGGCCCGGGTATCAATACCGAGCCGTTCTGGGGCAAAGATGGCAACACCCTCTACTTCACTTCCGACCGTGGCGGCAAACCGCAGATCTATAAACAGTCGGTCAGTGGTGGTGGTGCCGAGCGCGTAACGTTCGTAGGTAACTACAACGCCAACCCGAAACTTTCGGCGGACGAAAAGACCCTGGTAATGATTCATCGCCAACAGGGCTTTACCAACTTCAAAGTGGCGGCACAGGACTTGCAACGCGGAAGTGTAAAGATTCTGTCTGAAACAAGTCTTGATGAGTCTCCCACTGTTGCGCCAAACGGCACCATGCTAATCTACGCCACCCGCCAGCAGGGCCGGGGAGTCTTGATGCTCGTGTCGCTGAACGGCCGCGTGAGGCTCCCACTTCCTACCGCTCAAGGCGAAGTCAGAGAACCGTCCTGGTCCCCTTACCTGAACTGATTGCGGCGTAATACATTTTGCTTAACACACTGGGGTTTCATTAGGAGTTTCACGATGGAAATGCTGAAGTTTGGTAAATTTGCTGCGCTGGCTCTGGCCATGGCCGTAGCTGTAGGTTGCTCCTCGAAGGGCGGTGATAACGCAGGCGAAGGCGCTGCTGTAGACCCTAACGCTGGCTACGGTGCCAACACTGGCGCTGTTGACGGCTCCCTGAGCGAAGAAGCCGCCCTGCGCGCAATCACCACCTTCTACTTCGAATACGACAGCTCGGACCTGAAGCCAGAAGCCATGCGCGCTCTGGACGTTCACGCCAAGGACCTGAAAGCCAACGGCAACCGTGTTGTTCTGGAAGGTAACACCGACGAGCGCGGCACCCGCGAGTACAACATGGCTCTGGGTGAGCGTCGTGCGAAAGCCGTTCAGCGCTACCTGGTTCTGCAGGGCGTTTCCCCTGCTCAGCTGGAACTGGTTTCCTACGGCGAAGAGCGTCCAGTTGCTACCGGCAACGACGAGCAGTCCTGGGCTCAGAACCGTCGCGTAGAACTGCGTAAGTAAGTTCTTATGCGTATGTGCCGCCGTGTAGTAACCGTCCTCGCACTCAGCCTGCCGCTTGCGGCCTGGGCTGAGGTCCCTGTAGTAGATGACAACGCAGGCAGCTATCCGCCTGCGGGTTATGGCACGAGCGGCGCCTATGCCGGGTCAGGGGCTTCGGCCCCTGCCTCTGCACAGGGCCAGCTGTTCATGCAGCTGCAACAGATGCAGGATCAGCTTTCCCGCCAGCAAGGCATCATCGAAGAGCTGCAAAACGATGTGTCCCGCATGAAGCAGGAAAACCTGGAGCGTTACCAGGACCTGGACCGTCGCATCAACAGTGGCGCTGCGCCTGCCGCAACCCCTGACAATTCCTCCGGTGGTGGTGCGTCCAATGCCGCCCCCGATGCCGCAGCAGGTGCTGCTGCGCAACAACCGGCCGGCAGTAGCCAGCCCGGTGATCCGGCGAAAGAGAAGCTCTATTACGACGCAGCTTTCGACCTGATCAAACAGAAAGACTTCGACAAGGCCAGCCAGGCGTTCAACGCCTTCCTGCGCAAGTACCCCAACAGCCAGTACGCCGGTAATGCCCAGTACTGGTTGGGTGAAGTGAACCTGGCCAAGGGTGACTTGCAAGGCGCCAGCCAGGCCTTTGCCCAAGTCAGCCAGAAGTACCCGAAGCACAGCAAGGTGCCAGATTCGCTGTACAAACTGGCTGATGTCGAGCGCCGTATGGGCCATACCGACAAGGTAAAAGGCATCCTTCAGCAGGTCGTCACCCAGTACCCCGGCACCTCTGCCGCTCAACTGGCCCAGCGTGACCTGCAGAAGCTCTAGGCGTTGTCGCTGTACCGCTCGAAATAAACCCGCGCCAGTCGCGGGTTTTTTCGTTAGAATCACTGCCCTTTTTTCGTAAACACGCTGCTGCGGATAACGCTATGTCGAGTCCGCGACAGTGCCTGACGGAGGCGGACAGCCTGTTTAGCTGTCACGCCCGTGGCGATCATGCAAGACACATTACGCATCACCGAAGTCTTTTACTCTTTGCAGGGTGAGACGCGAACGGCCGGGCTGCCCACGGTATTTGTGCGCCTCACCGGTTGCCCCCTGCGTTGCCAGTACTGCGACAGTGCCTATGCCTTCAGTGGCGGTACCGTACGCACCCTTGATTCGATCCTCGAACAAGTGGCCGGCTTCAAACCGCGCTACGTCTGTGTCACCGGTGGCGAACCACTGGCTCAGCCCAACGCCTTGCCGTTGCTGCAGCGGCTGTGTGATGCCGGTTACGAGGTGTCGCTGGAGACCAGCGGCGCGCTGGATATTGCTGGCACCGACACCCGCGTCAGCCGTGTGGTCGACCTGAAAACCCCAGGCTCCGAAGAGTCGCACCGTAACCGCTACGAGAACATCGAGCAGCTGACACGCAACGATCAGGTCAAGTTCGTCATCTGTTCCCGCGAGGATTATGACTGGGCGGTATCCAAGCTGATCCAGTACAACCTGGCCGAGCGTGCCGGTGAGGTGTTGTTCTCACCCAGCCATCATCAGGTGAACGCCAGTGACCTGGCTGACTGGATCGTTGCTGACAACCTGCCTGTACGCTTCCAGTTGCAGCTGCACAAGCTGCTGTGGAACGACGAGCCCGGACGTTGATTGAGGAGCACGTACACATGACAGAAAAACGCGCAGTAATCCTGTTGTCCGGCGGCCTGGATTCGGCCACCGTGGTTGCCATGGCCAAGGCCGAAGGCTACAGCTGCTACACCATGAGCTTTGATTACGGCCAGCGTCATCGCGCCGAGCTGAACGCCGCTGCCCGCGTGGCCCGCGACCTGGGTGTGGTCGAGCATAAGGTGATTGGGCTGAACCTCGACGGCATCGGCGGTTCTGCATTGACCGACAGCAGCATCGACGTGCCGGAAGCCCCGGGTGAAGGCATTCCGGTCACTTATGTGCCGGCGCGCAACACCGTGTTCCTTTCGCTGGCGCTGGGTTGGGCCGAAGTACTGGAAGCGCGCGACATCTTCATTGGCGTCAACGCCGTGGATTACTCCGGCTACCCGGATTGCCGACCCGAGTTCGTCGAGGCCTTCGAGCGCATGGCCAACCTGGCGACCAAGGCTGGCGTAGAAGGGCAGGGCTTCCGCATCCAGGCGCCGCTGCAGAACATGAGCAAGGCGCAGATCGTGCAGGCCGGTATGGCCCGTGGTGTGGACTACAGCCTGACCGTTTCCTGCTACCAGGCCGACGATGACGGCCGCGCCTGTGGCAAATGCGACAGCTGCCGCCTGCGGGCCGATGGTTTCAAGGCCGCCGGTATCGAAGACCCGACTCGGTATTTTTGAAAAAATCGTGATGGGGTGTTGAATTCTCGTTAGAAATCAGTATTATACGCGCCATCAAATGGGTCGTTAGCTCAGTTGGTAGAGCAGTTGGCTTTTAACCAATTGGTCGTAGGTTCGAATCCTACACGACCCACCATACGCAGTACGTTAGAGCCCGCTACCAGAAATGGTCGCGGGCTTTTTCGTTTGCGCTACGGGTTTCGGAAAAGGGCGCAGAGCGCCCACACATTACTCGGCCCATTCCGGGTCGCCAGTGAACACCACTGTCAGCCAGCGGTCCGGCCCTTCGCCGCCTACCGCGTCGCCAATCTCGTTGCGCCAGGCATCCCATTCATCGATGGTCTTCGCCGCCATGGTTTTGGGCACGATGAAATACAGCTCAATCTCCCGCGAACGCCCGACCTTGGCGACATAGGCGCGGTAAGACTGCAGGCCGTGGCGAGCGACGAAGGCCTTGGCCACCTCATCTACGTGCAGCTTGAGGTCGCCGGGGGTGACCAGGAAGATTTCAGACAGCGCCTGACGCACCACCGACATCGGCAACGGCACGATCACCAGGCACACCAGCGCCAGCACCGCCGGGTCAATATAGGGTGATACCCATTCCAGCGCAGTGCCCTGCACGGCATAACCAAAACAGAAGGCGATCAGCAGTGCGGCAGTGATGCTGGCCGACATCACCCAGCCCTTGACGTCCATGCGCACGAAGTCTGATTTCAGTTTACGGTTGGCGCGGGCCTCGATGACGGCGATTGTCACACAGGTGATCACCGTCAGCGCCGCGTAGACCATGGCAATGCCGAACTCCAGGTGGCGCCCGCCTTGCAGCAGGCTGCTGACGGCGTTGATCAGCGCGTAGATGGCCACGCCGCCGAGCAGAATGCCGTTGAGTGCCAGTACCATGGGCTCCAGGTGCCAGAAACCCATGGTGAAGCGCTCGCGCAGCTTGCGCGACATCTGCACGCTGGTGGTGTGCGAAGTGATCAGCTTGACCACCACCAGCGACAGCCCGCTCATGCTGGCGTCGACCAGCGAGTACACACCGTCGAAGACGATGGAGAACGAGCCGGAGGCAAGGCCGAAGGCGATGCCGATGGTGGCGATGAACAGGGTGGCGGCGATCGAGGTGCGTAAAAGCCCTTGTTCGCTGGTGATGTCGAAGAAGGTGGATCGGGTTGGATTAGGCATAAGTTGTGCTCAAAAATAACAATGGTGCGGTGCCTGTCAGGGCCTCTTCGCGGGCACGCCCGCTCCCACAGGAACTCCACAGCCCCTTAGGGCACGCCGAACCTGTGGGAGCGGGCGTGCCCGCGAAGAGGCCCTGACAGGCTAAACGCGAAACTGCTCCATCAGCGCCTGCTGCTGGTTGGCCAGCCGGTTCAGGGCCTGACTGATGCGTGCCGATTCATCGGCCTGCCCGGCCAGTGATTCTGTCACGTCTCGAATGCCGGCCACGTTACGGTTCACTTCCTCGGCCACCGCACTCTGCTCTTCCGCCGCCGAGGCAATCTGCAGGTTCATGTCGCTGATCACCGCCACGGCCTCGCCAATACGCTGCAGTGCCGGTAATGCCTGCTCCATGCGTGCGGCGCTGTCCAGGGCCTGGCGTTGGCCTGCATGCATGGCCCCGACCACGTCCTGGGTGCCTTGCTGAAGGCCTTCGATGACCTGGCGAATTTCCTCCACCGAAACCTGCGTGCGCTGGGCCAGGCCGCGCACCTCATCGGCAACCACGGCGAAGCCACGCCCGGCTTCGCCTGCGCGGGCCGCTTCGATGGCGGCATTCAGTGCCAGCAGGTTGGTTTGCTCGGCAATGGTGCGGATCACTTCAAGCACCGAGCCGATTTGCCCGCTGCGGTCTTCCAGTGCACGAGCCTCGTCCATGGCAGTGTTCATGCCTGCGGCCAGGCGGTCGATGCCCTGGCGCGTGCTGTCCACCAGTTGCAAGCCTTCCTGGCTGGCCTGATCCGCGGCGCGTGCGGCCTGGGCCGCCTGCGAGGCATTGTGGGCGACATCCAGGGCGGTGGCGCTCATTTCGTTGGCCGCTGTGGCCACCTGTTCGATTTCGCGATGCTGTTGCTGCATGCCGTCGCTGGTCTGGCTGGCAATGGCGGCCGATTGGTCGGCGGTATTGCGGGCCTCCTGCAGCGAGCCTTTGACCTGGGCAATGACCGGTTGCAACTTGTCGAGGAAACGGTTGAACCAGCCGGTGAGCTGGCCCAGTTCATCCTGGTGGGCGTAGTCCAGGCGACGGGTAAGGTCGCCTTCGCCACTGGCAATGTCTTCCAGGCGTGCAGCCACGGCCAGGATTGGCCGGGTAACGCCGCGCGCGGTCAGCCACACCAGCAGCAAACCCACGATTGCCGTGCCAAGGCCTATCAGCAGGCTGGTGAGGTTGGCGTTCTGGTTATGGGCATCAAGGCGCTGGTTGAGGGCGACGGCAGGGGCCTGCAGCACGCTTTCCGGCAGTTCCAGCACTACCTGCCACGGGGCTGTGTCAGGGATTGGCGTGAAGGGGTGGGCCACGCGCAGCAGGCCGTCGGCTACCGCCTTGTCCATAGGCTTGCCGAGCACGCTGTCGTCGCGACTGTTGCCGGCCAGCAGGCCGGCGGCGGTGGCGATGCTCACCTGGCCCTGGCCGTCGAACAGATCGCGGCGGCCGTCCACGCTCAGTTGCTGCAGGTTGGCCAGGCCGATGTCCACGCCGACCACGCCGACTACCTTGCCGTGTTCCAGCAATGGCAGAGCGATGCTGGTCATCAGCACCTGACGGCCGTTGACCTCGTCGAGGTACGGTTCGAGCATGCAGGTCCTGGCGGTGTCCTGCGGGCAGGTCAGCCAGCGGTTCTTCGCCGCGCCGTTGCTGCCGATGCTGGTGTCGCCGAGCATCGTTTCCGGCATGGCTTCAAGTTCCAGGGTGCCGGGGCTTGGTTGGGACCAGTACAGCGAGAAACGCCCGCTCTCATTGCTGCCCATGGCGTCCTGGCCGAGGTAGTGGCTGTCCTGCTGGTCCAGGGCATTGGGTTGGAACACCAGGTACAGGCCGATCACATCCGGGTTGCCGGCCAGGCTGGCACGCGCCTGGCGGGTCAGTTCGGCGCGCAGGTCGCTACCACCACGATCCTTCAGCACCTGTACCAGGCGGGCAAAGCCATTGCCGTACTGGTAGGCGTCCATGAAGTAGCGCTGGATACGCAAGGCCTGGGTTTCGGCGTGGGCCTGCAGGCGCTGGCGGGCGCTGTCTTCGAGCATGGCAGTGTTGGCCTGGTTGACCAGGGCGGCGCTGCGATGGGCCTGGGTCAGCGAGGTGGCTACCAGCAAGGCGACAATGGCCAGCAGGCACAGGCCGGCGAGGAGTGTGATCTTCCACTGGATGGAGAGGCGACGCAGCGGCATGAGGGCTTTCCTTTTCGAACAAATGCAACGCCCGCGATCAGGCGCGGGCGTTGTTGGCAGCGTGGGTCATTCGGCGACGTAGTTGGGCGGTGCCGCGCGGAAGGCTTTGGTCAGCCAGCCCAGGTAGACCAGCCCGAGCGCAGCCCAGATACCGCCAAACATCAGCGAATGTGCGTTCAGGTCCAGCCACAGCGAGACGATGATGCAGAAGCCGATGGTCGGCAGCACCAGGTACTTCAGCTGATTGGCCAGGCCTTTACGGTTGCCTTCGCGCAGGTAGCAGTGGTTGATCACCGACAGGTTGACGAAGCTGAACGCGACCAGGGCGCCGAAGTTGATGATGGAAGTGGCGGTGACCAGGTCGAAGAAGATTGCCGACAGCGAAATCAGCCCTACCACGGCAATGTTCAGCACTGGCGTCTTGTAGCGCGAATGCAGGCGGGCGAAGACGCTGGCCGGGATCACGTTGTCGCGGCCCATTACATACAGCAGGCGTGACACGCTGGTTTGCGAGGCCAGGCCCGAGGCGATGGTGTTGATCACGGTGCAGGCGATGAAGATCGACTGGAAGAGCTTGCCGCCAACGTACAGGGCAATTTCCGGCAGGGCTGCTTCCTGGTCGTGGAAGCGGGCCATGGTCGGGAAGTAGGCCTGGATGAAGTACGACACGGTGATGAACACCACACCGCCAATCAGTGCGGTGAGGAAGATCGCCCGGGGAATGGTCTTGGCCGGATCGCGGGTTTCCTCGGACAGGCAGGTGACTGCGTCAAAGCCCAGGAACGAGAAGCACAGGATGGTCGCACCGGCGGCCAGGGCGCTGAACTGGGTCTGGCTGTCGGCGAACGGTATCAGGCTCCAGGTGGTACCCAGCCCTTCACCCTGGTCCAGGCCGCGTACGCACAGGTAGATGAACACGGCGATGATCGCCACCTGCACACCCACGAACAGCAGGTTGAAGTGCGCCACCAGGTTCACGCTGCGCATGTTGATCAGGCTGATCAGGGTGACGAAGCCGGCCACCCACATCCACTCAGGTACTTCCGGGAACATGGCCGAAAGGTACAGCTTGGCCAGTAGTGCGTTGACCATCGGCAGCAGCAGGTAGTCCAGTAACGAAGACCAGCCCACCAGGAAGCCCACGTGCGGGTTGATCGCGCGCTGGGTGTAGGTGTAGGCCGAGCCCGACTGCGGGAAGCGTTTTACCAGGGTGCCATAGCTCACCGCGGTGAACAGGATGCCGGCCAGTGCCAGGATGTAGGCACTGGGTACATGGCCGGCAGTAATCCCGCTGACGATGCCGAAGGTATCGAACACGGTCATCGGGGTCAGGTAGGCCAGGCCGATGATGATCACGTGCCAGAGGCGCAGGGTTTTGCGGAGTTGGCCGTTGCCGGAAGCGCTGTGGTCAGGCTGCATGCTGGCATGGCTCCTGCTGCTGGGCGTAAACGACGGGCACGGTGTATTGCGCATGCGGCAAGGGCGAGCGGGTGGGCTCCATGTTGTTCACCTTTTATGTTGGAGCGGCGGAAGGCGCGGTGGGGCGCGCAAAGTGGTGAAAATAAAAAACGATGGGTAGGTGGGTGTCAAGTTAAACATGACAAGATGTTGCCGGATTGAAATATCTATCGATGAAATACGGGGTTTGTTCGGTTTTTGCGCGTTTTTTTGCGATTATGATCAATTTGTGTGTTCGTAAAAATTAACGAGCCCTTTGCTTGCCGCAGCGTGATGTCGGATGTGTCCGAAAAATGGCATTTCTCGACCTGGGCCAGCACTCGGCCCAATCGGGGGTGGTACTCTTCGAATTCTGCGTGGCCTCTGGCCGCCTTCGAAGCCCTTACGGACAGCAATCGGTTCTATTCATGAAGAAATCAGTTGGCATCCTTTCCGGCCTGGCTATCGCCATTGCCGTCGCAACTACCGCAGGCGCCTGGTACACCGGCAAGCAGCTGCCGGCAGAGCTGGACAACGCCCTTGCACGCAGCAACGCCGAACTCAAAAAGGCCCTGGTCAGTACCGGTGGTAGCATGAGCATCGAGCGTGTGTCGCTGGAGCAGCATCTCTTCAGCAGCACTGCCCAGTACCGGCTCAAGGCTCGCGACGTCAACGTGGGTCAGGGCGAGGTGATCAATTTTGACGTGGGCGTGACCGACCAGATCGAGCACGGCCCGTTTCCGTGGTCGAGGGTCAGGTCACTGAAGCTGATGCCGGTAATGGCGGTCAGCAACAGCACGCTGCAGAAGGATGACGCCGTTGCGCCATGGTTCGCCGCTGCGGGTGAAAAGGCCCCGATCAGCGCGCAGACCAGCCTGGGTTACGGCGGCAATGTGGTCAGCCAGGTTCAGCTGGCGCCGCTCAAGTTTGACGAAGCGGATGGCAACAGCCTTGACTTCTCGGGCATGCAGTTCGAAGTCAGTGGGGACAAGGAGGGCAAAGCCTCGAAGTTCCAGGGCCAGGCCGACAGGCTGGTGATGAAATGGGTGCATGACGACCAGCCGCCGGCCACCTTCGAGCTCAAAGGGCTGACGTTTGGCGGTAACCTCGCAGCCACCGCGCACGATGCCATCTATGTCGGCAACGTCGATCTGGCGTTGGCCGAAACCAAGGTCACCCTTGGGCCGAAACAGCAGGTGCTGCTGATCAAGGGCCTGGAACAGAACGCCTTGCAAACCCTCGACGGCACGGACACCGTAGGTGGCCGCGCGGAGTACAAGGTCGGTGACATCAGCTGGGATGGCCGCGCGGTAGGCAAGGCGCAGATGGCGGTGAGCGTGACTTCGGTAAACGCCCCGGCGCTGCAGGCCTTGTCGAAGTGGTACCAGTCGCACTTGCCGGAGTTCGAGGCCGCCAGTGCGGCTGGCCAGCCGGTACCGCAGATCCAGATGGACGACGCCGAAAAGGCCCGCTTCCAGGGTGACTTGCAGAAATTGCTGGCCGCCAAGCCCAAGCTGGCGGTGGAAAACCTGTCGTTCAAGACCGCCAATGGCGAGAGCCGCTTCAACCTGTCGATGGACCTCGCCGCGCCGGCCAGCTTCGACCTGCCGCCGGACCAGCTGAGCAAGCAGATTATCACCGAGGTGAAAGGCAAGCTGTCGCTGTCCAAGCCGATGATCGGTGACCTGGCGACCTTGCAGGCGTTGCTGGATGGCCAGACCGACGCCCAAGCGATTGCCATGCAGTCGAGCCAGGCGGGGGAAATGGTCGGCATGATGGCGCTGCAGAGCGGCATGGCTACCGTGCAGGGCGATGATGTGGTCAGCAGCCTGCACTATGCCGATGGCATGGTCGATTTCAATGGCAGAAAAATGACCGTAGAAGAATTTGCCATGTTCATGGCGGCGCATCTGGGGGCCCTGTCGCCGCAGGGGTGATGGTTTCTACTGTTGCGGCCTCTTCGCGGGTGAACCCGCTCCTACGAGGATTTCACAGTGTAGGGGCGGGTTCACCCGCGAAGGGGCCCGCACAAGCACTACAAAAACCCCTTTAGTAATCGCTGGATTGTCTGTAGCCTTCGGCCTCCGATAATAATCCGCGCCCGCAGAGGGCCGTGACGGTCAGCATGCCGTCCGGCACCCTTAGCCGATCTGCCAGGGCCGGGTGATACACTCGATTTGACGCGCAAGCGCGCCTGCAGGTCCAGCGATCATGACCCAGATTTCCGAACGCCTTTTGGTTCAGGCCCACCTCGACGCCAAACAGCCCAACCCGCTGACAGCCGAGCAGGAGGCCGAATACCGTGCGGCCATCGCTGCCGAGCTCAAAGCCCAGAATGCCGTGCTGGTTGCCCATTATTACTGCGACCCGGTCATCCAGGCGCTGGCTGAAGAAACCGGCGGCTGTGTATCCGACTCGTTGGAAATGGCCCGTTTCGGCAAGAACCACCCGGCCGAAACGGTCATCGTGGCCGGTGTACGCTTCATGGGCGAGACGGCAAAAATCCTCACCCCGGAAAAGCGCGTGCTAATGCCGACACTGGAGGCCACCTGCTCGCTCGACCTGGGTTGCCCGGTGGAAGAGTTCTCGGCCTTCTGCGACCAGCACCCTGAGCGCACCGTGGTGGTCTACGCCAACACGTCCGCAGCGGTGAAGGCACGCGCCGACTGGGTAGTGACTTCGAGCTGCGCGCTGGAAATTGTCGAAAGCCTGATGGACAACGGCGAAACCATCATCTGGGGCCCGGACCAGCACCTGGGCCGTTACATCCAGAAGCAAACCGGTGCCGACATGCTGCTGTGGGACGGTGCCTGCATCGTTCACGAAGAGTTCAAGTCGCGCCAGTTGGCCGACATGAAGGCGCTGTACCCGGATGCTGCGATCTTGGTGCACCCCGAGTCGCCGGAAGCGGTAATCGAGCTGGCCGACGCGGTGGGCTCCACCAGCCAGCTGATCAAGGCTGCCCAGACCCTGCCGAACAAAACCTTCATCGTCGCCACCGACCGCGGCATCTTCTACAAGATGCAGCAGCTGTGCCCGGACAAGGAATTCGTCGAAGCCCCCACCGCCGGCAACGGCGCGGCCTGCCGCAGCTGTGCGCATTGCCCGTGGATGGCGATGAACACCCTGGAGCGGGTGCTGGATTGCCTGCGTAATGGCACCAACGAGATTTTCGTTGACCCGGCGCTGGTGCCCAAGGCGATCAAGCCGCTTAATCGCATGCTGGACTTTACCCAGGCGGCGCGGCTGAAGCTGTCTGGTAATGCCTGACGCCAGACCGCGTCATACTCTTCGCGGGCTCGCCCACTCCCACAGATATTGCACCGTTTACCAAGGCGGTGGAGTACCTGTGGGAGCGGGCTTGCCCGCGAATCGCCTTCAGCGCCCCATCATTTCCTGAACCATGCGCCGCTGCTCCATGATCTCGCGCTGGCGCTGGTCAATCTGTGAGGCCAGCGGGAAGTTACCGCCCGCCCGACGCTTGGCGTAATCCAGCTGCTGGATTGCCTGATCAAAGTCGCCGACCAGGGTGAAGTACTCGGCACGCGCCCGGTGCAAGCCAATGGTATTGCCCGACAAGCCACGCACCTCGGCCATGTCGTACCACACATCCGGGTCATCCGGCCGACTCTTCACCAGCTCGTTCAACACCTTCTCGGCCTCAGCCGGCTTGTTCTGTTTCACCAGCAGGTCGGCACGCACCTGTTTCAACGGGTAGTTGCCCGGGTACAGCCCCTGCATCCGTTCGGCGCGCTGCTGGGCGTCGGCAAGACGGTTGTTGGTGATGTCCAGGTCGATCTGTGCCAGGTTGTAGGTGATGTCGTTAGGCGCCTTGGCCAGCAGCGGCTTGAGCATTTCACGGGCCTCGTTCAATTGCCCGCCCTTGATCTGTGCCAAGGCCAGGCCATAACGTGCGGCGTCCAGCTTTGGGTCTTCGTCCAGTTGGGCGCGGAAGCGCTTGGCGGCAAGCCCCGGTGTGCCCTCGTAGATCAGTGCCACCCGGGCGCGGATCAGTTGGTAGCGCATGCTGTCTTCAATGCCACCCTTGGGCGCTTGGTCGGCGCGGTTACGGGTGTCGGCAATACGTGATTCGGTCACCGGGTGGGTCAGCAGGAATTCCGGCGGTTTGGCGTCATAGCGATACTGGCGTGCCAGGCGCTCGAACATGGTCGGCATGTTGCGTGGATCGTAGCCGGCTTTTTCCAGGTTCTGGATACCGATGCGGTCGGCTTCCTGTTCATTCTGGCGCGAGAAGCGCCGTTGCTCCTGAATGGCCGCTGCCTGGGTGCCGGCAATCATGCCGATGCCCGCATCGCCGGCACCACCTGCGGCCAGCACGATGCCGGCCAGCAGCGCCGCCATCATCGGCAGCTGCATGCGCTGCTGGGCCTCGACACCCCGCGCGAAGTGGCGTTGCGACAAGTGCGCCAGTTCGTGGGCCAGTACCGAGGCATATTCGCCCTCGGTCTGGGCGTTGAGGAACAGCCCACCGTTGACCCCGACAATGCCACCCGGGGCGGCAAAGGCGTTCAGCTCGCGGCTGTCGATCAGGATGAACTCCAGGCGCCGGTCCTGCAGCTGGCTGGTTTCGGCCAGCTTGTACACGCTGGTTTCGACATAGTCCTTGAGCTGTGGGTCATTGAGCTGATTGACCTGGCCGCGCAGCAGGCTGAGCCAGGCACGGCCCAGTTGGTGCTCCTGTTGCGGCGAGACGATCGCAGAACTGGCATCACCCAGTGATGGCAGGTCGTCAGCATGGCCGGGAAGGGCCATCAGGCAGGCCAGCGTCAGCAGGGTAGGGCGCAGTAGATTCATGCATGAAGCTCGCGTCGGATCAAAGATACCTACTGTAGCGGGCTCACACGTTGACGACCAGTGGCGCTATCCTAGCCAGCCATGCCAAGAAGCAGCCTGGCGATGCCTTTGGAGACCCTGCGATGAGTAACACCCTGACCTGCGACGCCGAACTGGACGCCAGCGGGCTGAATTGCCCTTTGCCACTGCTCAAGGCCAAGATGGAACTCAATCGCCTGGCCAGTGGCGCGGTGCTCAAGGTAATCGCCACGGACGCAGGCTCCCAGCGCGACTTCCGCACTTTCGCCCAATTGGCCGGTCATACCCTGCTGCAAGAAACGGCCGAGGCCGGTACCTACACTTACTGGCTGCGCAAGGCCTGAGTCTTTTCCAAGGATCGTCAATGTTCAAAGTGCTTCGCGACTGGGTGCAGCGCTACTTCTCCGATGAGGAAGCGGTGGTGCTGGCGGTCCTGTTGTTCCTGGCTTTTACCGCCGTGCTCACCCTGGGCGGCATGCTCGCGCCGGTGCTGGCGGGCATGGTGCTGGCGTTTCTGATGCAGGGGCTGGTCAACGCCCTGGAGCGCGTGCGCGTACCTACACGGCTGGCGGTGATGCTGGTGTTCGCCTTGTTCATGGGCGCACTGGCGGTGTTCATGCTGGTGCTGGTACCGCTGCTGTGGCACCAGCTGATCACGCTGTTCAACGAGCTGCCGGGCATGCTCGGCAAGTGGCAGTCGTTGTTGCTGCTGCTGCCGGAGCGTTATCCGCACCTGGTGTCGGATGAGCAGGTATTGCACGCCATCGAGTCGGTGCGCGGTGAAATTGGCAAGTTTGGTCAATGGGCGCTGACCTTCTCGCTGTCCAGCCTGCCACTGCTGGTCAATGCCATGATCTATCTGGTGCTGGTGCCGATTCTGGTGTTCTTCTTCCTGAAGGATCGCGAACTCATTGGCCGCTGGGTCAGCGGTTACCTGCCGCGCCAGCGCACCTTGCTGAACCGGGTGGGCAGCGAGATGAACCGGCAGATCGCCAACTACATCCGTGGCAAGGGTATCGAGATTCTGATCTGCGGCATTGCCACTTACATCGCCTTCATCAGCCTGGGGCTCAATTACGCAGCGCTATTGGCGTTGCTGGTGGGGCTGTCGGTGGTGGTGCCTTACGTGGGCGCGGTGGTCGTGACCGTGCCGGTCACCCTGATTGCGCTGTTCCAGTGGGGCTGGGGCGACCAGTTCATCTACCTGATGACGGTGTACGCGATCATCCAGGCGCTGGATGGCAATGTGCTGGTACCGCTGCTGTTCTCCGAAGCGGTGAGCCTGCACCCGGTGGCGATTATCTGCGCGGTGCTGCTGTTTGGCGGTCTGTGGGGGTTCTGGGGGATATTCTTCGCCATCCCGCTGGCGACGCTGATCAAGGCCGTGCTGGATGCGTGGCCCAAGCAGGAGCCTAGCGTTTCACCGATGCTTTGAATGTAATTGGGGCCGCTCTGCGGCCCTTCGCGGGCATGCCCGCTCCCACTGGGCCCTGCACAATTCCAGTGGGAGCGGGCGTGCCCGCGAAGGGCTGCAAGGCAGCCCCATTCAATTTCAAGCCTTGTTCAAGGCTTGGGCGGCCGCCAATACGGCATCCACATGCCCGGGCACCTTCACGCCACGCCATTCCTGGCGCAGCACCCCGTCCTTGTCGATCAGGAAAGTGCTGCGGTCAACGCCCATGTATTCCTTGCCATACAGCTTCTTCAGCTTGATCACGTCGAACAGCTGGCACAGGGCCTCGTCCTTGTCGCTGATCAGCTCGAACGGGAAGCCTTGCTTGGCCTTGAAGTTCTCGTGCGACTTGATGCCATCACGCGACACACCGAATACCACGGTGTTGGCCGCGGCGAAGGCGTCGTGCCGGTCGCGGAAGCCCTGGCCCTCGGTGGTGCAGCCTGGGGTGCTGTCCTTGGGGTAGAAGTACACCACCACCTGCTGGCCCTTGAGTTCGGCAAGGCTGACGGTTTGCCCGCTGGTGGCCTGGGCCTGGAAGTCGGCGACAGGTTGGTCGAGTGCTACAGCCATGATCGGTTTCCTTACATAGGGTTCTGGGGACGCCATGGCTCGATCAGTGCGTCGAGGTTCAGGGCATCGGCAAAGTCCAGGAACTGGTCGCGTAGCCAGCTGATCTGCGTGCCGGCCGGCAGAATCACGGTGAACTGGGCGTTGAGCATGCTGCTACCGGTTTGCGGCGCCAGGTAGGTGTCGCAGGTCATGGCTTCCAGCTCGACGCGGTGGTCAAGGAAGAACTGGCACAGCTCGTTGATGATGTCCGGGCGGTAGGCAGCGCTCACGTAGGCCACATACGGAAGGGCCTGCGGGCGCACTTCCTGGTCCGCGCTGCGGACCACGTCGAGGGTCAGGCCGTGCTTCTTGCCTAGGCCTGGCAGGGTGGATTCGAGACGTGCCAGGGCGTCCCAGCTGCCGCCCACCTGCAGCACCAGGGCGCTGGTCTCGCCGTGGCGGCTCAGGCGCGAGGTGACCACCGCGCAGCGGTTTTCGAAGGCAGCGCGGCTGAGGACGTTGGCCAGCTCCATGGGGTTAGGGCCCAGGGCACTGATGACAAGGAATTGTTCGCGGACGGTGGGGGTGGACATGCAGCATTCCTAAAGCGATGAGCGGTCGGCACAGGACGGGCAAAAGCCTCCTGTCGGCAGGGCCCGGGGCTCGCATGCGAGGTCTTGGACGCTGGCGGGGAGCAAGGTCGACGGCCCGGCGGGCCGCGCTGCACCGATCAAAGGGCCAAGGGTAGCGAAATAAGCCGCCGAGGGGAATGCTCCACCCGCCTGCTTCGCTTGTGCAAGGTCGATGCCCCCAGTACCATTACCGCTCTCTTTTTCCGGCAGGAGCAGTTACATGATTGCGGGCAGTATGGTGGCATTGGTCACACCCATGGATGCACAAGGGCGTGTTGACTGGGGCAGCCTCGACAAACTTGTAGACTTCCACCTGGAAAACGGCACCCATGCGATCGTCGCTGTCGGCACCACCGGTGAGTCGGCCACGCTGGATGTCGAAGAACACATCCTGGTCATCAAGCACGTGGTCGAGCGCGTCAAACGCAGCGCCAAACCAATTCCGGTCATCGCCGGCACCGGTGCCAACTCCACCGCCGAAGCCGTGCACCTGACCCAGAACGCCAAGAATGCTGGCGCCGACGCCTGCCTGCTGGTTGTGCCGTACTACAACAAGCCGACGCAAGAAGGCCTGTACCAGCACTTCAAGCACATTGCCGAAGCCGTCGACATCCCGCAGATCCTCTACAACGTTCCCGGCCGTACCTCCTGCGACATGCAGGCCGAGACCGTGATCCGCCTGTCGACCGTGCCGAACATCATCGGCATCAAGGAAGCCACGGGCGACCTGGCCCGCGCCAAGGCCATTCTCGATGGCGTCAGCAAGGACTTCATCGTCATGTCCGGCGACGACCCGACTGCCGTCGAGCTGATCCTGATGGGCGGCAAGGGCAACATCTCCGTCACCGCCAACGTCGCTCCGCGCGAAATGGCGGACCTGTGCGAGGCCGCCCTTGAGGGCAATGCCGAGAAGGCCCGCGCAATCAACGAAAAACTCATGCCGCTGCACAAGGACCTGTTCTGCGAGTCCAACCCGATCCCGGTGAAATGGGCGCTCGTCGAAATGGGCCTGATGCAAAAAGGTATTCGCCTGCCACTGACCTGGCTGAGCGAAGGCTGCCACGAAAAAGTCCGTACTGCCTTGCGCCAGTCCGGCGTACTGGTTTAAGAGGAAGTACACCGCATGAAGCGACTGGCTGGTCTTTCCGCCCTTGCCCTGATTATCTCCAACACCAGTGGGTGTGGCTGGCTGTGGGGCGAGGATGGCTATTTCCGCGACCGCGGCAGTGACTACCTGCAGGCGCACCCGACCGCGCCGATGCAGCTGCCGCCGGACGCCAGCAACGTCAAGCGCCTTGATCCGCTGCTGCCGATTCCGCGTAACGTCGCTGACGATACCGTCAAGGGTGAGTTCGAAGTGCCTCGCCCGCAACCGCTGACGGGCGGTGCCGCCCAGGTCACCGACTACAGCCTGCAGCGCAGCGGCAGCAGCCGTTGGGTGCTGGCCCAGCATTCGCCAGCCGAAGTGTGGCCGGTTGCCCGGCAGTTCTTCGAGGATAACGGCTTCCGCATTGCTGAAGAGCGCCCGCAGACGGGTGAGTTCAACACCGCCTGGCAGCGTTTCGATGAACTGTCGGCATCGCTTGGCCAGCGTCTGGCCAGCACTGCCAGCAGCGGCGACAGCGAGGTGCGCGTACGTGTGCGCATGGAGCCTGGCGTGCAGCGCAATACCTCCGAAGTGTATGTGGTCAGCGTCGAGCGCCCGGCGGGCAGCACTGCCGAGCCTGCGTTCCCGTCCACCTCCATCAATACCGGCACCGATGCCCTGCTGGCCGACGAAATGCTTGCCAGCATGAACCGCAGCGCCGAGAAGGGCGGTTCGGTGTCGCTGCTGGCCGCGCGCGATTTCGACGCACCAAGCCGCGTCAGCCTGAGCGAAGACGGCAGCGGCAACCCGGTGCTGTACCTGGGCTCCGACCTGGACCGCGCCTGGTCTGGCGTGGGCCGTGCCCTGGAGCAGGGTGGCGAATGGCGTGTTGAGGACATCAACCGCAGCCTGGGCCTGTACTACATCAACCTGTCCGAAAAACCTGACGACAAGCAGAACCAGCCTGGCTTCTTCAGCCGCCTGTTCGGCAGCGAGCCGACCAAGGAAGAGCGTGAAGCCCGTGCCGAGCGTTACCAGGTTCGCCTGAGCAAGGTGGGTGAGAGCGTGCAGGTCACGGTCGAGAAAAACATCAACACCGTGGCTCCGGCCGATGTCGCCCGCCGCGTGCTGAGCGCCATTCAGGACCACCTGGGCTAAGTGCGCTTCGCGGTACTCGGAAGCGGCAGCCAAGGGAACGGCACGCTGATCGCCAGTGGTGACACGTTCATCCTGGTCGATTGCGGCTTTTCCCTGCGTGAAACCGAGCGGCGCCTGGCGCTGCTCGGGGTTTCTGCAGCTCAGCTCAGTGCAGTGCTGGTCACCCACGAACATGCCGACCACGTGCATGGGGTCGGCTTGCTGTCACGGCGCTACAATGTACCGGTCTACCTCAGCCAAGGGACTTTGCGCGGCATGCGCAAGCCGGTGGAGGTGGCCGGTTTTCTCGCGTGTGGCCAAAGCCTGCGTATCGGCAGCCTGGAAGTAACCGCAGCGCGGGTCGAGCACGACGCCTACGAGCCGTTGCAGTACGTGGTCAGCGATGGTCGGCGGCGTTTTGGCATGCTCACTGACCTGGGCTCGTACGACGCGCTGCTGTTGGAGCGTTACCAGGGCCTGGATGCACTGCTGATCGAGGCCAACCACTGCCGCGACCTGCTGGCACGCGGTCACTATCCGGCCTTCTTGAAGCAGCGGGTGGGTGGCATGCAAGGGCATTTGAACAACCACCAGGCCGCGCGCCTGGTGCACGAGTTGGGCTGGAGCAACCTGCAACACCTGGTGCTGGCCCACCTCAGCAGCAAGAACAACCTGCCACACTTGGCCCGCCAGTGCTTCGTCGACACCCTTGGGTGCGACCCGGACTGGCTCCAGGTGGCGAATCAGGAACACGGGCTCGACTGGCGCGAAATCGCCTAGCCCAACACCTCAAGCAAGCGGAGCCCAATCATGGAAAAACGCGAAGAACTTTACCGCGGCAAGGCCAAATCGGTTTACAAGACCGATGACGCCGACCGCTTGATCCTGCTGTTCCGTAACGACACTTCGGCGTTCGACGGCAAGCGTATCGAACAACTCGACCGCAAAGGCATGGTGAACAACAAGTTCAACGCCTTCATCATGCAGAAACTGGAAGAAGCCGGCGTGCCGACCCAGTTCGACAAGCTGCTGGGCGACAACGAGTGCCTGGTGAAGAAGCTGGACATGATTCCGGTCGAGTGCGTGGTGCGTAACTACGCTGCCGGCAGCCTGGTCAAGCGCCTGGGCGTGGAGGAGGGCATCAAGCTGGAGCCGTCCACCTTCGAGCTGTTCCTGAAGAACGACGAGAAGGGCGACCCCTTCATCAACGAATCCCACGTTGTCGCGTTCGGCTGGGGCACCGCCGAGCAACTGGTGGAAATGAAGAAGCTGTCGTTGAAGGTCAACGAAGTGCTGAGCAAGCTGTTCGATGACGCCGGCCTGCTGCTGGTCGACTTCAAGCTGGAGTTCGGCGTATTCCACGGCCAGATCGTGTTGGGCGACGAGTTCAGCCCGGACGGCTGCCGCCTGTGGGACAAAGAAACCCGCAAGAAGATGGACAAGGACCGCTTCCGTCAGGGCCTGGGCGACGTGATCGAAGCCTACGAAGAAGTTGCCAAGCGCCTGGGCGTGCCGCTGTAAGCGGCACGTTCACGCAAGCGCCTGATACCACGCGGTTTTTTTGAAAAAAAGATTTGCGTTTTAAAAGAACGCTGGTATGATGCGCGGCATTGGAGAGATGCCGGAGTGGTCGAACGGGACGGATTCGAAATCCGTTGTACTGGCAACAGTACCTAGGGTTCAAATCCCTATCTCTCCGCCATACAAGATCAAGCCCCTGGAAGCGAAAGCTACCGGGGGCTTTTTCGTTATGGAAGGCAAAGATTTACAGCCAGCATGCTAATTGCCCGAGCGCTTAAATCAAGAGCCCGGAAGCTTCTCGAGCGGCCTGACTGTGAGCTCTACGCCTAAGGCAACCATCAGTTTTTGAATAGTAGTGAAACGGGTCTTTTCTCCGCCCTTCAGCGTTTTATAAAGAGACTCTCGATTGACCCCTGCGTCTTGCGCAAACTGATTCACGCCCTTGGCTTTTGCCACTTCACCCAATGCATGCATCAGGGTCTGAGCGTCATTAGCCTTCATTGCTTCTGCCAGAAATGCCGCGATGGTTTCCGGGCTGTCGAGAAACCGGGAGGCCTCGAAGCGTTTTGTTTTGCTCAAATCCAGATCAAGGATTGGCATGTCTTGCGGCGAAATTTTTTTGCTCATCATTTTTTACCTCGTAAAGCATCAAAAATTTCCTTTGCTCGTTTGATGGCTCTGCGTTGATCTGTTTTATCGCTACCGTAGAGCATCAGGTAGCGGATTGCGCCCGTTCGAACGAAGTAGATTCGATATCCGGGGCCTACAAATACGCGCATCTCACTGATACCCTCGCCAACGGATTCGATATCACCGAAGCAATCGTTTTCTGCTCGGGCAATCCTCAATGAAACAGCACCTCTGCCAATTGGATCTTTTAGGCCATCTAGCCAATCGTCAAATTCAGACGTTGTGTCTATCTGATTCGGCATGCATTGAATGTAGCCTACTGGCTACTCCTTGTCGATGAGTGAGCGGCCGAGTGGGCCTGCGGCTCTATAAACGGAGTGGGTTGCCCATTACGCAACGGGTGTATACGCCTGCAGCGATGTTCGCCTCCCATCGTCGGCGCTTGGTTTGGCCGCGACGTGATGAGGCTAGGGCGCGAGCGGAGCGCTGGCAACGGATAGCGCGGGTTTGCTGAGCGTTTGGGAAATGGACTACATGGAGGTAGAGAATGTCGCACTCCAGCTGTCAGCGTGGGGGCTCGCTTAGGTGCGCTTGCGACATGATGCGACCGGTGAAGCCCCGGGATATTTTGCGTTTCCAGGGCTTCCTCGCACTTACTTTTTCATCATCCCCAACTCAGCATCATCCAACAGCGCCTTGGCCATCGCGCTCAGGTAATGCGAGGCCCAGATCAGTTTCTGGTCGCCGTCCATCAGGCCGGTGATGATCAGGTCGCGCACGTAACCCATCAGTTCGGACGCCTGTTCGCGGGCGTCCTGGCAGGGGATGCCGGGTTCGATGCGGAACAGCGGGTGGGTGTTGTTTTCGCCTTGGTAGAAGCAGGTCTTGCCGACTGTGGTGGGTTCTGTTGTGTTGTCGGTGGGCATTGTTTTGTTTCCCTGGATTCTGGGTTGCCTGGGCTGGCCTCTTCGCGGGCACGCTCGCTCCCACAGGTACTGTGCAGTGCGTGACGGCTGTGGTGACCCTGTGGGAGCGGGCGTGCCCGCGAAGAGGCCTGACCTGCTAATGCAAGGTGTGAGGCTCTGTGGGTAAATGCGGCCGCATCTGCAACTGCATCAACGCCGACTCGACCAGCCCCTGTACCGCTTCCATTTCATGGATCACGGCCTGCATCACGATCGAGCTGTGGGCGGTGGGTTTGAGTTGCACGGATTGGCGGGCCACGGACAGGGCGCAGAGTACGTACTCTGAGGACTGGACCAGGGTGTCTTGCAGGAACTGGGTGGTATCGAGGGGTGGATCAGGGACCATCTTGCGCATAAACATCTCCAGGATCATTGGAGCTGCCGCAAGCTTGCTGTCAAACAAGAGGGTGGCAGCTGTACATGGGTTGACAGACCGAGGATCCCGGAGTAACTCGGCGCACACGAAGGTGCCCCACGTACAGCCGCCATAAACAGTGCACGTGTGCGGGAAATCGTCGGCCTGTCAAAGCCGGCCGTTGATTTTGCAACGACGAGCCGAGACTAGAGCGCGACCGAATCCGTCGCAACCGTTTGAGCGGGTTGGCAGTATGTTTGGGAAACGCCCTACAAGGAAGGGGATAATTCTGAGCTCAAGTTGTAGGACGGATTTCTACTAATCAATCAGACAGGCTTCCTGCAACATTTTGTCTTGAACTGCCAATGGCACCTTGGGCTACAATGCGGCGCTCTGATACGCCACTCACGCCCAGGCCACACGCCGTAATGATTACGCGCGCTGGGCGATGAACTCTTCCTGACATGGATTCGTTGGATGCTTTGCGCCGTACTGGTCTCCCCCTGCGCCCCTCGCTGGACGGCTGAATTGTCGTCTGCGGCCAGTGCTGCACACTTTCTGAAAACCCCGCACAAACTCGAATGCTGCCGCCAACCATTGGCTGCGGTACGCGGCTGTGCGCCCCACCGAAAATGGAGTGCTCCACTTGCGTAAGAAATTCGTCGCGTCCCTTCTGGCGGTCGCCATCGCCTCTACCACGGCCTGTGCACAGCTCGGGATCAGCAAAGAGCAAGCGGGCACCGTGATCGGTGGCCTGGCCGGTGTGGCCATCGGCTCGACCATGGGCAGTGGCAACGGCAAGATCGCCGCCGCGCTGATCGCAGGTGGCATTGGCGCCTACGTGGGCAACCGCATCGGCCACATGCTCGATGAAAAGGACCAGCAAGCCCTGGCGCTGCGTACGCAGGAAGTACTGAGCCAGCAGCAAACCACTGCCAGTGCCCAGCCAGTGACCTGGAAGTCCGACCACTCCGGCGCCACCGCGCAGATCGTGCCGGGCAAGGAATACACCAAGACCAAGCAGGTCGAGGTCAAGCGCGCGCCGAAGATCCAGGCGGTGCCGTCGATGAAGCTGATCAACGAGCCGTATGTGACCATCAGCGACAACCTCAACGTGCGTGCCGCGCCTAACCAGGCTGGTGAGAAGGTCGGCAGCCTGAAGAACCACACCGAATTTACCGCCGTGGGCTCCACCGGTGACTGGATTCTGGTCGGCCGCAAGGGTGTGACCGTGGGCTATGTGCACAAGAACTACGTCGAGCCCAAGGCGCAAGCGGTTGCCAAGCGTGTAACGCCAGCCGTCAACCTGGACGAGCTGGACGTTGCCGCCAGCAAGGAAACCCAAGGCTTCGACCTGGACTCGGTGCAGTCGCTGCCAACCCAGACAGTTGCCGCCGAAGCGGCCTGCCGCCCGGTCACCGTCAGCCTGAAATCGCAAAGCGGCCAGACCGAACAAGAGCAGAACACCTTCTGCAAACAAGCCAACGGCACCTGGGAACTGATCTGAGGAACTCCATGAAAAAGCACGCGCTCGCGCTGGCTGTGATCGGCGCTTGTGGTCTGGTACCGCAGGCGTTCGCCCACGAGCTGGCCTTTTCCAAGAAAGACAACATCAAGGTCGAAGTGCCCGGGGATGCCACCACCTGGTGCAAACCCCAGGTAGACCTGACCATCACCCGCCCGGCCTGGGATAACCAGGAACTGCTGTCAGGCCTGCTGACCAAGCTGCCGTTCGTGTTCGCCAAGGACTGCTCGACTGCCAAGGTGAACTGGAAGGCGGTCGATGCCAAGGGCAACCTGTACGCCAGCGGCTCGGGCAATGCCAGCAACCTGGGGCTGGTAACTCTGGCTGCTGCGCCTGCCACTGCCGCCCCGGCGCCGGCTGCAGCAGTTGCCCCCGCTCCTGCACCTGCGCAGCCAGAAGCACCGGCTGCTGCTGCACCGACACCGGCACCTGCTCCGGCCCCAGCCCCAGCCCCAGCCCCTGCTGCTGCAGCGGCGCCGGCAGTGGTCGAAGCCGCACCTGCGCAGGCAAAACCCGCTCCGGCCCCCGCGCCCGCGCCAGCCGTAGCCGCAGAGCCAGCCCCGGCCCCCGAAGCTCCGGCAGCAGCCCCTGTTGTGCCGCCCGCTCCGGCACCTGCCACAGCAGTCGCCGCAGCCCCCACTTCGGACTTCGGTCGCTCGGTGGTCCTGGAAAACCGCAACCTGATGCAGGTAACGGACGGCACCGGCTGCAAATGGGTGCTCAGTACCTCGATCATCGGCGATGGCGACACCCTGTCGTTCGGCACCACCCCGGCCATGCCGTGCCCGGCGTCCGGCTTTGGTGAAGGCAGCTTCGACAAGATCAGCTGGAAGGCTGTGGGTACCTACCGGGGTGATAACTGGACCCGCGTTTATGCTCACCCGAGTGGTTTGATCTTCAACAAGAACCTTGAGCCTGCGGTAAAGGACAAGGCCGTTTCTTATCTCACGCCGCAAGCTGACCAGGCCGCGTTCCTGGTCGGTGAGATCCCCGGCCGGCAGATGAAGGTGTACCTGACGTTCACCCGCTCCAGCTACGGCGTGCTCCGCCCGTTCAGCAGCGACCCTTACTACGTCGCGGTCACCCCGGACGAGTCGTTTGCCCTGGACGCGACCAAGTACAAGGAAGCTGCGCTGGAAATCTTCGACCTGATCAAGACCACCTCGCCGACCACCACCGATGTGGCCAACCTGTTCATCGTCAAAGACCTGTCGGCGATCTCGAACAACATCTGGGGCAACGACGCGCAGAAAATCACCCGCAACCGCATCGGCATCAACCGCCAAGGCCTGTTCTTCGATGTGCGCGACGGTGCCAACTGGGCGGTACAGCGAGAGCAGCAGCGTGTGCGTGAGCAGCGTCAGCGCCAACAGGAACTGGCCCGCGTGCACACCCGTGTGCTGGAGCGTTACCAGCAGTTGCAGGACGGCATGAGCGAATTCAAGGGGCGCGAAACCGAGGCGTTGGCGCAGATGGCCGGTATCAAGGTGCGCTTCGCTTCGCCACTGGAGCAGCAAAACCCTGCGACCTCGGCCAGCGTAGTGCCGATGATGGTGCACGTCACCGGCAAGAAAGGTGACTTCTACAGCATCGACTTCCCGAGCAACGGCCGCCTGGTTGCGGACGAGGAATACAGCGAAGGCTGGTACGTGACCCAGGTGGCCAACGCCACGCCGTACTACCCGCTGGACGACGGCCGCGCCGTGCCTACCTACCGTGCCTACAGCGCCGGTGAACCCGAGGCCTGCAAACAGGACCACTGTGCCGACCGCGTGTCGTTCGGCGCCGTGCTGGCCAAGGAATTCCCCAACGCCGGTATCGATTTCAGCTGGACCCCCGAGGTCTCCCAAAAGTACGTGAACGACTGGAACAACGCTTCCGCCATGGTCCAGTGAGGCAAACACCATGATCAAACAGATGAACAAGAAGCAGCTGCTGATTGGCGGTGTGGCCGCAGCGGTGCTGGTGCTCGGTGGTGGCTATGCGATGGTCGCCAGCTCGGGCAAGAAGGCTGCGCTGGCCTACTACGACGATTTCAAGGAGCGCTATTTTCTTGAGGATGTGCTGTCTGAGGGGGACATTTCCTACTCGGCGTTTTCCGGCAACCTGACGGTAGCCGACCCGGAGATCCGCGTGGCGGCGGCGCAGACCAATGGCGCCCAGCAGTTCCTGCGCGGCCTGTCGGGCTTGATGGAGTCCGTACAGGGTAGTTCGGCTGAGGAAGGCCTGGCGGGCTGGGCCAAGTACCAGCTCAATGTCAGCCGCAATGTGGCCGGGGTGTACCTGAAGGCTGATGCGCTGAAGCTGGCCCATGACGGAGACAGCAAGGATGGCAGCATTCATATCCAGTTGCTGGGCATGCAGATGAGCAACCCTTACGTTGCCAGCAAGGGTGCCGAAGTCGTGCTGGTGGCTGATGTCAGCGACGAAGTCCAGCCACGTGCCGAGCTGGCCGCCAATGGTCGGGCCGCCCCGTCGAACTTCACCTGGGGCGCCAACATGGCGGTGCGCCAGCCAGTAACTGGCGCGTTTCTGGTCAGCAGCACGGGTGACTTTGGTACCACGGTCGACCTGGACTTCACCATCAAGCGCTCCAGCGATGGCGAAGGCTCGATGGCGTTCGTGGTCACCCACCGCAACGACGGCTCCAAGGTGGGGGAAATCGTGCGCAAGGCCGACTTCCAGTCGCTGCCGGAGCTGGACGATGTCGAAACCCAGCTCAAGAGTGCCCTGAGCGCGATGCTGATCGGGGCATACAGCCCGTACTCCGGCCAGGCGGTGTTGGCTGAAGCGGTGAGCGGCTTTGCCCGCAAGGCCAAGGTCGAGAACTACTCGGTAAGTTACAGCGGCTTCAAATCGCTGAAAGAGGCTTTCAGCGAATACCAGCAGCAAGTCCCCAAGGCAAAGTTCGCAGCCTTCTGCCAGGAGGTTGGGCTGTCGTCGTGGAGCAGTGACTTTGGCGCCAAGGCCAAGAACCACAGCGATTCGGAATGCGCCATCGGGCAGAAGCTGGTCGAAGACGGCAGTTTCGAAGAGCAGTACATCTTCAAGGAAGGCAAGAGCCTGTTTGCGGCGTTGTTCGTGAGCAAGGCCTATCAGCTGGAAACCAATTGACTGGGTAATGGCTGAGTGAACAAGCCCCCGGGAACCATGAGTTGCCGGGGGCTTTTTTAGGGTTGCTGTCAGGCGCGCCCGGACCCTGGCGGGCTTGGGATCAGCGCATCGCCGCCAGTTTGATGCCGAATCCCACCAGGCAAGCCCCCGCCAGCCGCTCGAACATATTGGCAATCCGCGGGCTGGCGCGCATGCGCTCGGCCAGTTGATGGGTCAGCACCACGGCAATCAGCCCATACAGGAAGGTCACCACCGCCACTGTCGCCGCCATGAAACCGAACGTCACCAGCCCTTGGTGCTTCACCGGGTCGACGAACAGCGGGAAAAACGCCATGTAGAACATGATCGCCTTGGGGTTGAGCAGGGTGATCATCATGGTCTGGCGCAGGTACTGGCCGTTGTCCATGCGGCAGGTGTGTGCTGCACCACCGGGTTTGCTCAGCAGCATGCGCAGGCCCAGGTAGGCCAGGTATGCAGCCCCCGCCCACTGCACCACATGAAAGGCGGCAGGGTAGGTGGCCAGCAGGGTGGCGACACCGGCTACCGCCAGCCACAGCAGCACCTGGTCACCCACGATCACGCCACAGGTCGCGGCCAGGCCTGCCTTGATACCGCCCTTGCCGGTGGCGGTGATCAGGGCGAAATTGCCCGGGCCGGGGATGGCCAGAAGAATGAGGAAGGCGATGACGAATGCGCCGTAGTCGGTGACGCCAAGCATGGTGAGTTCCTGTTGGGTATTGCGAAGGCAGTGCTCTGAACTATCGTCGCCAAAGGCGCGCTTTTCAACCTGTTGTTGCACAGTTGCAAAGAACCTGTGCCAAGCGCGGCTTGGATCCAATGCCTGGAGTCTGTATGATTCCGCGGCCATCAGACGATGGTCGAAGATGATTCATTTAAAGGATTGAGTAATGAAAAAGCTGTTCAAGGCCACCGTAGCCGTTGCCGTCGTTTCGGGTGTCGCCCTGCTGTCGGGTTGCACTGGCCAGGTTTACAACCAACCGAAAAACTGCACCTACGACTACCTGTTCCACCCTTCGGTTTCCATCTCCAAGATCATCGGTGGCTGCGGCCCGATCGATAAACTGCCTCAGCAGCAGTAATCTTGGCGGTACCCTGATCGCGACGCTTGCGGCGTGATCCAAGGCCCCCGGTCATGCACATGGCCGGGGGTTTTTGTTTGTGACGTGACAAACTGCCGCTGGGGCAACCGGTCGCCTTGACGCTCCGGCCTGCAATTTGTTTGTGCTGGCATTTCAGATACAATCGGAAAAACGATTCAGCCTTGTCGGTCAATTCGACCAAAGGCCGAGCCGTTTTCTGGTTCTCTGGCTGCTGAACAATGATCAATAAAAAGCCTGCGCTGAAGAACACGCTTTACCGGGGCCAGCCACAGGCCCTCACTCTGTTCTCCTGACTGGAATTGATCAATGTTCAAGAAAGCTGGCAAGACCTTGCTGGGTCTGGCGGTCGCTGCAAGCGTCATGCAAGCGCACGCTGCAGAAACCAAGAAAGTAGACGTGCTGCTGGTCGGCGGCGGCATCATGAGCTCCACCCTGGCCGTGTGGCTGCACGAGCTGGAGCCAAGCTGGTCGATGGAAATGGTCGAGCGCCTGGATGGCGTGGCCGAAGAAAGCTCCAACGGCTGGAACAATGCCGGTACCGGCCACTCCGCGCTGGCCGAGCTGAACTACACCCCGGAAGACAAAGACGGCAACGTCAACATCTCCAAGGCCATCGAAATCAACGAAGCCTTCCAGATTTCCCGCCAGTTCTGGTCGTGGCAGGTACGCCAGGGCGTGCTGAAGAACCCGCACTCGTTCATCAACACCACCCCGCACATGAGCTTCGTGTGGGGCGATGACAACATCAAGTTCCTCAAGAAACGCTACGACGCACTGCAGGCCAGCCCGCTGTTCCGTCCGATGCAGTACTCCGAGGACCACGCGCAGATCGCCAAGTGGGTCCCGCTGATGATGGAGGGCCGCGACCCGAACCAGAAGCTGGCCGTGACCTGGACGCCGATCGGTACCGACGTCAACTTTGGTGAGATCACCCGCCAGTTCGTTGGCCACCTGCAGACCCAGAAAGGCTTCGACCTGAAGCTGTCCAGCGAAGTGCAGGACATCACCCGCAACAAGGACGGCTCCTGGCACGTCGAGTACAAGAACCTGAAGGACGGTACCGAGTCGGCCACCGACGCCAAGTTCCTGTTCATCGGTGCCGGCGGCGGCGCGCTGAAGCTGCTGCAGAAGTCGGGTATTCCGGAAGCCAAGGAATACGCAGGTTTCCCGGTGGGCGGTTCGTTCCTGGTGACCGAGAACCCGACCGTGGCCATGCAGCACATGGCCAAGGCCTACGGTATCGCCTCGACCGGTGCGCCACCCATGTCGGTCCCGCACCTGGACACTCGTGTGCTGGACGGCAAGCGCGTCATCCTGTTTGGCCCGTTCGCTACCTTCTCGACCAAGTTCCTGAAGAACGGCTCGTACCTGGACCTGCTGAGCAGCACCACCACCCACAACGTGTGGCCGATGACCAAAGTCGGTATCGACCAGTACCCACTGGTCGAGTACCTCGCTGGCCAGCTGATGCTGTCTGACGATGACCGCTTCGAAGCCCTGCGCACCTACTTCCCGAACGCCAAGAAAGAAGAATGGCGTCTGTGGCAGGCCGGCCAGCGCGTGCAAATCATCAAACGTGATGCCGAGAAGGGCGGCGTGCTGAAGCTGGGCACTGAAGTGGTGGCGTCCGAAGACCGCACCATCGCGGGCCTGCTGGGTGCATCGCCGGGTGCTTCGACCGCTGCGCCGATCATGCTGCACGTGCTGGAAACGGTGTTCAAGGAGAAGGTCGCTACCCCAGAGTGGCAGGCCAAGATCAAGGAAATCGTGCCGAGCTACGGCACCAAGCTGAACGATTCGGCAGCGGCCACCCAGAAAGAGTGGAACTACACCGCTGAAGTGCTGCAACTGGGTAAACCGCCGGTGATCGACGCCAGCGTTGAATTCGGTGGCGCGGCAAGCAAGCCGGTCGAGAGCAAGCCTGAGAACGACATGGCGCTGTAACCGGCCATTGTTGTGAAAGAAAGCCACGGGGGAGACCTCGTGGCTTTTTTGTTGCCAAGCCCAGCGCAACCCTCAGGCTTATCGCCATCCCTGGTAGGAGCGGGTTCACCCGCGAAGAGGCCTGCACAGGTATCACTGCTGGCGCAGTATGCACTCCAGCAACCCTGGGAACCGCTTATCCAGCATCTCGCTACGCAGCGAATTCATATGGGTAGTCCCCACATTGCGGGTTTGCACCAGCCCTGCATCACGCAACACACGGAAGTGGTGGGACATGCTCGACTTCGGCCGGCCTCCGTCCAGCTCGCCACAGCTGGCCTCGGCCACACCGGCCAGGTGGCGGACGATTTCCAGGCGAACGGGGTCGCTGAGCGCATAGAGCAGGCGTTCAAGGATGAGGTCTTCGGGGTTGGGATGTTTATAGGCTCGCATGGTTGACATGATAACGGGGGTTTCATTAATTGCCATAGTTCGATTATGATCGAACAACAGTATTCAACTGAACCCGGAGTTTCCCATGTCCGCACTGTTCGAACCCTACACCCTCAAAGACGTCACCCTGCGTAACCGAATCGCCATTCCGCCGATGTGCCAGTACATGGCCGAAGACGGCATGATCAACGACTGGCACCACGTACACCTGGCCGGCCTGGCCCGTGGTGGTGCCGGCTTGCTGGTGGTCGAGGCCACTGCTGTGGCGCCGGAAGGGCGTATCACCCCGGGTTGCGCCGGTATCTGGAGCGATGCCCACGCTCAGGCGTTCGTACCGGTGGTGCAGGCCATCAAGGCTGCCGGTTCCGTGCCGGGTATCCAGATCGCCCACGCCGGGCGCAAGGCCAGCGCCAACCGCCCGTGGGAGGGTGACGACCACATTGCCGCCGACGACGCGCGCGGCTGGGAGACCATTGCCCCGTCTGCGATTGCCTTTGGCGCGCACCTGCCGAAAGTGCCACGCGAAATGACGCTGGACGATATCGCCCGGGTCAAGCAGGACTTCGTCGATGCCGCCCGTCGTGCGCGTGATGCCGGCTTCGAGTGGATAGAACTGCATTTCGCCCATGGCTACCTGGGCCAGAGCTTCTTCTCCGAGCACTCCAACAAGCGCACCGATGCCTACGGTGGCAGCTTCGACAACCGCAGCCGCTTCCTGCTGGAAACACTGGCCGCCGTGCGCGAAGTGTGGCCGGAGAACCTGCCGCTGACCGCGCGCTTTGGTGTGTTGGAATACGATGGCCGCGATGAGCAGACCCTGGAAGAGTCGATCGAACTGGCCCGCCGCTTCAAGGCCGGTGGGCTCGACCTGCTGAGCGTGAGTGTCGGCTTCACCATTCCCGACACCAACATCCCCTGGGGGCCAGCGTTCATGGGGCCGATTGCCGAGCGCGTGCGCCGCGAAGCGAAGCTGCCCGTGACGTCAGCGTGGGGCTTTGGTACGCCGCAGTTGGCGGAGGCCGCATTGCAGGCCAACCAGCTGGATCTGGTATCGGTAGGGCGCGCGCACCTGGCCGACCCGCACTGGGCTTACTTTGCGGCCAAGGAGCTGGGGGTGGAAAAAGCCTCCTGGACCTTGCCGGCGCCTTATGCGCACTGGCTCGAGCGTTACCGCTGAGGCTTGGAGGGGCTGCTTTGCAGCCCATTCGCGGGCAAGCCCGTCCCCACAGAGACACCACAGGTTTCAGATGCTGCACCCTCTCTGTGGGAGCGGGCTTGCCCGCGAAGAGGCCGGTAAAGGCTAAAACCGATCCAGTCGGTATGCACCCATTTCAGGCCCACCAGCCTGCTCAGCCAACCGCCCCACCCATTCCGCCGTCACCGCCGCCTGGGTCAACCCCAGGTGCTGATGCCCAAACGCCAACAGCACCCGCCCACCGCACACTCTGTCTATCACGGGCAATGAGTCTGGCAACGAAGGCCTGAAACCCATCCACGGCGTTGCCCCTTCGACGCTCAAGTTGTGCCGGAACAACCCCTTGCTCAACCGGTGCAACTGCCATGCCCGCTGCATGCTCGGCGGTGCCTGCAGCCCGGCAAACTCCACTGTGCCCGCCAGGCGCAAGCCTTCGGCCATGGGCGTCATGATGAATTTGCGCTCAAGCGAGGTGACTGCAAACGGCAGGCGCTGGTGCTCACCCGGCAACATCAGGTGGTAGCCGCGTTCGGTATCCAGCGGCACCCGCGTGCCTGTCAGCGCGGCAGTCAGTTTTGCAGAATGGGCGCCACAGCTGACAAGCACCTGGCGGGCATTGAGCATGCCTTGGTCGCTGGCAAGGCTCACGCCGGCACTGTGCAACTGCCCGCCATCGACCTGCGCCTGGACAAAGCGCACCCCACTGGCCTTGGCCGCTTCGAACAATTCGCACACCACCCGATAAGGGTCGATGAAGTGCCCGGTGCACGGGAAGAACAGGCCGCCTAACAGTGACGGGCTGAGTTGCGGCGCCGCTTCGCGCACGGTTTCGGCCGTCCAGAAATCCACCGGCACCGCCTGCTGTTGCATGCGTGTGCGCAACGCCTCCAACGCCTGGCGTGACTCAGGCTTCTCGAACACCAGCAACGAACCATCCTCTTGAAACAACTCGCTGCGCCCGATCGAGCCCAACAGCCGTTGCCAGGCGCCCAGGCTGCCTTCGTTCAGCGTGCGGATGCCCGCCACGCTGCGCTGGAACGGCGCCGGGCGCAGGTTGAGCAGCAGCCGGGTGAACCACGGCATGGCCTTGGGCAGGTACTTCCAGTCCAGGCGCAGCGGGCCCATCGGATCGAGCAGCATGCGAGGCAGGCGCTTGAGGATCGACAGGTCGGCAATCGGGAACACTTGCTCGGTTGCCAGGTGCCCGGCATTGCCGAAGGACGCGCCCAGGCCGGGCGCCTGGCGGTCGACCAGGGTTACCCGATGGCCCTGGCGGGCCAGTTGCAGGGCACAGGCGACGCCGACAATGCCGGCGCCCACCACGGCGATATCGGTTTCAGCGGTTTCGACCATGCTCAGTCTTCCCGTTTACCATCAAGCAGGCGCCGCAGTTGCAGCGGGTTGCCGTGTTTCAATGCCTGCGGCAGCAGCGCATCGGGGACGTCCTGATAGCAAACCGGGCGCAGGAATCGCAGGATCGCCGCCGTGCCCACCGAGGTGGTACGGGCATCGGAAGTGGCCGGGAACGGCCCGCCGTGGACCATGGCATCGCACACCTCGACGCCGGTCGGCCAGCCATTGACCAGAATGCGCCCGGCCTTGCGCTCAAGGGTGGGGAGCAGGGCGCGAGCGCTGTCGATGTCGGCCTCGTCCAGTTGCAGGGTGGCGGTCAGCTGACCTTCCAGGTGTTCGGCTACCTGGCGGACCTGCTCATCGTCGCTGCAGGCAACGACCAGCGACGCTGCACCGAACACTTCAGCCTGCAACGCCGGGTCGGCGAGAAACGCTTCGGCCTGGGTCACGAACAACTGTGCCTGGCACTGGTTGGGGCCCTGATCGGTTTGGCCACTGGCGATGGCCTGGGCACAGGAGTTGTCTGCCAGGGCTGCGATACCGGCCTGGTAGGCACTGAAAATGCCTGGGGTGAGCATGGTTTGGGCGGGGGCCTGCTGCACGTAACCGGCGGCTGCAGTGATGAACCGCTGCAGTGCCGCCCCCTGCCGGGCGATTACCAGGCCAGGGTTGGTGCAGAACTGGCCGGCGCCCTGGGTCAGCGAGGCGACGAAACCTTGTGCCAGTGCTTCGGCACGGGCTTGCAGGGCGGCGTCGAACAGGAACACCGGGTTGATCGAACTCATTTCGGCATACACCGGGATGGGCTCCGGGCGCGCCTGGGCGGCTTGGCACAGCGCCATGCCACCGCTGCGCGAGCCGGTGAAACCAACGGCCTTGATACGTGGGTCGCTGACGAGGGCAATGCCCACTTCGCGGCCCGAGCCATAAAGCAGCGAGAACACACCCTCCGGTAGGCCGCACTGCTTCACCGCTTGCGCCACTGCCTGGCCGACCAGCTCACTGGTGCCGGGGTGGGCACTGTGGGCCTTGACCACCACGGGGCAGCCAGCGGCCAATGCCGACGCGGTGTCACCACCGGCCACCGAGAAGGCCAGCGGGAAATTGCTGGCGCCGAACACGGCGACTGGCCCCAGGGCCACCTGGCGCTGGCGCAGATCAGCGCGGGGGAGGGGCTGGCGCTCAGGCAGGGCGCTGTCGACCCGCACGTCCAGCCATTCGCCGGCCCGCACTGTACGGGCAAAGGTGCGTAGCTGGGTGCAGGTACGGCCACGCTCGCCCTGAATGCGCGCCTTGGGCAGGCCGGTTTCGATCACGGCGCGGTCGATCAGGGCATCGCCGAGGGCCTCGATCTGTGTGGCGATGGCTTCAAGGAACTCTGCTCGTTGTTCGAGCGATGTTTCGCGGTACGCATCGAATGCCGCCCAGGCCAGCGCGCAGGCCTGGGTCACGTGTTCGCCGGTGCCGCCGAGGTAGGCCGGCTCCAACGTCTGACCGGTGGCTGGGTCGATGGCACGGATGGCGTCGCGGCTGCCGGTTACCGGCCTTTGGCCGATCAGCAGGTTGCCTGTGAGGGGCATGTAGCCTCCTTGGAAATCTAATGCAGATGCATGGGGGGATTACGACCCCTGTAGGAGCGGGTTCACCCGCGAACACCGGCGAAGCCGGTGCCATGCACCGGGTCGCCTGATTCGCGGGCACGCCCGCTCCCACAGCGGGAGCAGTGGCTGCTCAGGCGATGTTCTGCTCAGCCGACCAGCTGGCGTACCAGCTGCGGAACAGCGCGTACTGCTGTTCGGCATAGTTGCGCTGAGCGTCGGTCAGGACGTCGGTCTCGTTGAAGTGCAGGCTGTACTCGGTGTCGCCGTTGAGCACCATCAAGTGCTTGTAATACAACACCAGGTCGCAGCCTTCATCGAACGACGACAGTACCGCCAGCGCCGCTTCCAGCTCGCGCGCCAGGCGGCGGGCACGGGCGTCGCCTTTGGCGGCCTGTTTGCTCAGGCTCACCAGTTGCAGCACTTCGCGCGGCAGCGCGTTGCCGATGCCGGTGATGGCGCCGGTGGCGTTGCAGTTGACGAAGCCATGCACCACCTGGGTGTCGACACCGACCATCAGGGTGACATCGTCATCCTTGGAGGTGATGTGCTCGGCGGCGTAGCGCAGGTCGGCGCCACCGCCGAACTCCTTGAAGCCGATCAGGTTGGGGAACTGGCTGCGCAGTTCGAAGAACAGGTCGGCGCGGGTGGCAAAGCCGTAGTAAGGGCTGTTGTAGATCACCGCCGGCAGTTTCGGTGCGGCAGCGAGGATGGCCGAGAAATGGTGCTTCTGGGCGATCAGCGAGGCGCCGCGGCTGAGCACGCGAGGGATGACCATCAGGCCGGCGGCACCGACCTTGGCGGCGTGGGCGGCATGCGACACTGCCTCACGGGTGTTGACTGCGCCCGTGCCGACGATGGTCGGGATACCGGCCGCCACCAGGCGCGCCACGCCTTCCTGGCGCTCGGCCTCGGTCAGCAGCGGCCAGTCACCCATCGAGCCGCAGTACACCACCGCGCTCATGCCGGCTTCGATCAGTTCGCGGCCCTTGCGCACCAAGGCGTCGAAGTCCGGCTTGCGCTCGGCGGTGCATGGGGTCATCAGGGCGGGCATGGTGCCGGTGAAAATGTTGTTGGTCATTGTTGTTACTCCTGGCGAAATTGGGTTTGGTCAAAAGGCCTGGGGCTCAGATGCCCCAGGCGAACGGGTCCTGTTCGTCGATCAGCAGGGTGCTGTCGGCGGTCATGTGGGCACGGCCGGTGATGAACGGTCGAATACGCTCGCCGTCGCGCTCGTAACGGCCGTGAAACTGGCTGCCGGTGATGCTGGCCTGCACCCAGGTCTGGCCTTCGGCAAGCTTGCCGTCGGCGGCCAGGCAGGCCAGCTTGGCGCTGGTGCCTGTACCGCACGGGGAGCGGTCGTAGGCCTTGCCGGGGCACATCACGAAGTTGCGGCTATCGGCGTTGGGGTCGTCGGCGAACAGCTCGATGTGGTCGATGGGCGCGCCGTTTTCGCCGGTGACGCCCTGGGTTTCCAGGGCCTTGAGCATGGCCCAGGTGTACTCGGTCAGCGCCTCGCGGTTATCCAGCTCGATGCGCTGGCCGTGTTCGGACACAAGGAAAAACCAGTTGCCGCCCCAGGCGATGTCGCCGCGCACCACGCCATGGCCGGGCACGTCCACCGCAACCTGTTGGCGGTAGCGGTAGGAGGGAACGTTGGCGACGGTGATGGCGCCATCTTCGTGCAGGGTGGCGCTGACCTGGCCCACCGGAGTATCGATCTTGTGCACACCCGGCGTGATCAGGCCCAGGTGCTGTAGCGAGGCGACCAGGCCGATGGTGCCGTGGCCGCACATGTTCAGGTAACCGGCGTTGTTGAAGAAGATCACCCCGCAGGTGGCGTCGGCCGACACTGGCGGGCAGTACAGTGCGCCAACCAGCACATCGTTGCCGCGTGGCTCCAGCAGGCAGGCGCGGCGCCACCGGTCGTGCAGTTCGCGCAGTTCGTCACGCTGTTCGGCCATGCTTCGGCCCCGCAGTTGCGGAAAGCCCTTCATCACCAGGCGGGTTGGTTCGCCACCCGTGTGGGAGTCGATGACGTGAATCTGTTTCATGGGCTTGTCCCTTGCGTAAAAGATCAGGAAGCGACGGCGACAGGGCGGCCGTTAGAGGTTTCAGCGCAGGCTTCGCTTTCGTCGTCGCCTTCCAGGCGCACCAGGTGGGCAGGCACACCCGTGGCGGCGCCCCAGTAGTAGATGCCCAGTGCGCAGGCCGCCACGACCACGGTGTCGAATGGGTGGCCGATGACGCCCAGGCCACCGAAGCTGCCCAGCCACGACAGCAGGATGGTCACCGCGTAGAAGCCGATCAGCCAGGCCGACGAGCGAACTTGCTGACCCAGCGACAGGTGCTGGGTGGGTACGAAACGGCTGCACAGCAGGTACAGCACGAACATCACGATCTGCAGGGCCAGCAGCCATGACACGGTGTTCCAGCCCGACCAGTACACGATCAGCGCAGCGATGATGAACGACAGCGGGCCGAGCACAGCCATGCCCTTGACCCGGAACGGGCGCGGCATGTGTGGTGCATTGCGGCGCAGGGCGGCGACGCTGACCGGGGCCACGGCGTAGCTCAGTACCAGAGCGGCGGATACCACGTTGATCAGCGCTTCCCACGACGGGAACGGCAGGGTCCAGAACACCGACAGGCCGAACGTCAGCCACAGGGCCGGGCGCGGGATGCCGGACTCTGCATCGATGCGGGTGAAGTACTTGAAGAAGGTGCCGGTCTGGGCCCAGCCATAGATCACGCGTGGGGTGGCGTTCATGTAGATGTTGCCGCAGCCGCTTGGCGAGATCACTGCGTCGGCCACCACCAGGTAGGCGAGCCAGCCCACACCCAGGGCCAGGGCGATGTCACGGTAGGGCAGGGCCAGTTCCTTGGTCACGCTGGCCCAGCCGTTGGCCAGCATTTCGGTCGGCACGCTGCCGAGGAAGGCCAGTTGCAGCAAGGCGTAGATCGCGGTGGACAGCAACACCGAAAGAATCAGCGCAATCGGGATGGTGCGCTGCGGGTTCTTGACCTCGCTGGCCACCGATATGATCGGCGTCAGGCCCAGGTAGGCGAAGATGATGCCACCGGCGGATACCGCCATTTCCACCCCGGACAGGCCGAACGGGGCAAAGCCCTGGACCTCGAAGTTTTCCGGTTTGAAGAAGGTGAACAGCACGCCGATCACCAGCAGCGGCACGATGAACTTGAACACGCTGACCAGGTTGTTGGCCTTGGCGAAGGTTTTCACGCTGCGGTAGTTGAGGAAGAAGAACAGCCCCAGCAAGGCGAACTGCACCAGCCAGCCGAGCACGGTCGGGTCGCTGGAGCCGGCCTTGGTCAGCCCGGGAAACCAGGCGGCGGCGTATTGGCGTGAGGCGACCACTTCGATGGCGATCAGGCTGGAAAAGGCGATCAGGGTGATGAAGCCCATCAGGTAGCCCAACAGTGGGCCGTGCGAGTAAACCGGGTAGCGCACCACGCCGCCGGCACGTGGCAGGGCGGCGCCCAGCTCGCAGTAGACGATACCCAGCAGCAGTACGGCGAACCCGCCGAGAAACCAGGAGAGGATGCCGGCCGGGCCGGCGATGGCCGACACGTGGCTGGCGGCGAACAGCCAGCCGGAGCCGAAAATGGCCCCTAGGCCGATGAAGGTGAGGTCCAGCAGTGATAACTGTTTTTTGAATTTGCCTGACATGGGTTCGCCTTTTTGTTGGTTATTGGATAGGCAGGTCTGATGTCACGAGATGCGGCTTTTTGGGCCGCGCTCTTGTAGGACTTGGGCGGCTTGCGTGGGGCATAGAGTGAACCGGTCGGGGCGACGGTTCTTGATGGTTTTCTGCAGAGGGAATGACGAAATCGGCACAGTTGTGAAAAATGCTGGCGGTCAGGGTGGGCTGATGGATAGGCTGTAGGCCACACCGCACAAGGCCTGTAGGGGGGTGTTGATAGTGCCGGCCTCTTCGCGGGCATGCCCGCTCCCACAGGTACGGCGCAGACATTCGAAATGTGTGGAGGACCTGTGGGAGCGGGCGAGCCCGCGAAAGGGCCAGCACAGCCAGCAGAGAACCGACAGATGACCGACGCCCCCCTGGCAACCCTCTACCAGTCCCTGGACCAGCACCGCCCCGCCACCCTCGAGGCCCTGCTCGCCGGTGTATCGCTGTTGCTGCCGATGCTCGACGCCATCCCCAACGCCGCGATCTTCATCAAGGATTCTGCCGCCCGCTATGCGTTGGCCAACAACACACTGGTCCAGCGCTGTGGCCTCAAGCGCCTGCAACCGCTGCTGGGCAAGACCAGCGCCGAAGTGTTTCCGGCACAGTTTGGCCCCGGCTATACCGAGCAGGATCGACGTGTTCTCAAGGAAGGCCTGGTGCTGGAGGACCAGTTGGAGCTGCACCTCTACGGCAGCCGTGAGCCCGGCTGGTGCCTGACCCACAAGCGCCCGCTGTACAACCCTGCCGGCGAAATCATCGGCCTGGTCGGCATCTCGGTCGACTTGCAGTCAGCCGCTGACAGCCACCCCGCCTACCAGCGCCTGGCCGCAGTGGACGAGCACATCCGCCAGCATTTTCACCAGCCGATCAGCATGGGCGAGCTGACCCGCATCGCCGGTATTTCCGTGGCCCAGCTGGAGCGCTATTGCAAGCGGGTGTTCCACCTCACGCCCCGGCAGATGATCCACAAGGCGCGCCTGGAGCACGCCCATCGCCTGCTGCATTCGGAGCTGCCGATCACTGAAGTGGCGATGCGCTGCGGCTACACCGACCACAGCGCCTTCAGCCGCCAGTTCAAGCAACTGACCGGCTTTACGCCGCGCCAGTACCGCCAGGCTACCGCCGATCAGGTGGCCTGAAACAGCCCCCGCGCCTCGGCAAAGCATTGCTCGGCAATCGCCGAGCGTGGCTCGCTGCGGCGCAGCAGCAGCCCGACCGGGCTGTGGATGGCGGCGTCGGCCACCGGTACGATGCGCAGGTGCTCGCTGAGGTCTTCCAGGCCGCAGTCCAGTGGCATGATCGCGCAGCATATGCCGGTGTTGATGGCCTGGATGAGCTGGAAGCTCGAGTCGCTCTCAAGCACCGCATTGGGCTCCAGACCACGGCTGCGGAAGCTCAGGTCCAGCGACTGGCGGTAGTGCATGCCTTTGCTCAGCAGCCCCAGCGGAATATCGCCGAGCTCGTCCCAGCGCAGCCGGTCGCTGGTGAACTGGAAGTGCCGTGTATCGTGCAGCAGGCCCATGGTGGTGGTGCCCAGTTCGATCACTTCGAAGAAGCTGGTGTTGACCTGGTCCAGGTAGCAGATACCCAGGTCGAGCTGGTTGCGGCTGAGGCCGTCGATGACCTGTTCCGAGCTCAGCGAGCTGAGCTGAAAGTGCAGTTCGGGGTATTTTTCGCGCAGGGGCAGCAGCAGGTGCATGGGGTTGAAACTGGCCAGCGGCACCGTGCCCAGGCGCAGGCTGCCGACCACCTGGCCACGGCAACTGGCAGCCTCGGCCTGCAGGCCGTCGTGGGCAGCGAGCAGGGTGCGGGCCCAGGCCAGGATACGCTCGCCGGCCTCGGTGAAACCTTCGAAGCGCTGGCCCCGCTTGACCAGCACCAGGTCCAGTTCGTCTTCCAGGTTGCGCAGGCGCATGGACAGCGTCGGCTGGGTGATATGGCACAGCGCCGCCGCCTGGCCGAAGTGGCGGGTCTGGTCGAGGGCGATGAGGAACTTGAGCTGCTTGATGTCCATGGAAGTGCCTGGCGTCTGGTTATGCAGACCTTAACCCACGTCTGCGATAGATGTCATTGATCGGCCGGTACGTCATATCGATTGGACGCCTCTGGTGGTATGCCTCTAGCGTGGTGAAAATGCCCTTCAAGGAGCTTCACCGTGCGCGTCCAACTTGATGCGGTCTTCGTACCGCTGAACATCGCCGTGCTGACTGTCAGCGACACCCGTACCTACGATAACGATACTTCCGGCGCGCTGCTGGCCAACCGCTCGGTCGAGGTCGGTCACCGGCTGGTGGCGCGAGCGCTGCTCAAGGACGACCTGTACAAAATCCGCGCTCAGGTGGCCAGCTGGATTGCCGATGAACAGGTGCAGGTGGTGCTGATCACCGGCGGTACCGGCTTTACCGGGCGCGACAGCACACCCGAAGCGGTCGAGTGCCTGCTGGACAAGCGTATCGATGGGTTTGGCGAATTGTTCCGGGCATTGTCGATTCTCGATATTGGCAGCTCGACCGTGCAGAGTCGGGCGTTGGCCGGGTTGTCCAACCGCACGTTGGTATGTTGCCTGCCGGGCTCGACCGGAGCCTGCCGCACCGCCTGGGAAGGTATTCTGGCCGAGCAGCTGGATGCACGGCACCGGCCATGCAACTTCGTCAAACACCTGTTGCCGATGTAGGAGCGGGTTTACCCGCGAAGAGGCCAGAACAGGCAACCACCCACCGTCAGCTCAACACATACCCCACTGGCAACAAGGCAGGAGGCAGCTGCTGTTCCCCCAATCCGGCCAGCACATCGCGCTCCACAGTCCGCACCATGGCATCGGTCGGCAGGTCGTTCTCATCGCGCCCGAACGGGTCTTCCAGCTCGTTGCCGATCGCATCCAGCCCGAAGAACGTGTACCCCACGATGGTGGTGAACAGCGGTGCCAGCCAGCCCAGCGGCTCGGCCAGGGCAAACGGCAGCAGCAGGCAGAAAATGTAGATGGTACGGTGCAGCAGCAGGGTGTAGGGAAACGGCAAGGGTGTGCCCTTGATCCGCTCGCAGGTGGCTTGCACTTCGGTCAGGCCCGCCAGGCGTTGTTCCAGCAGGTTGTAGCGCCATTCGCTGATCTGTTGCTGTGCGGCCAACCGTGAACAGTGGTCGCCGATTTCACGCAGGATGCCGTCGCACACATTGTGCGGGCTGATCGCATCGGCCCGGGCCAGCCACGGCCTGGCAGCTGCCCGTTCGTCCTCGTTACGCAGCCGGGCATTGAGTGCATGAGCGAAACCACACAGGTTGCGCAGCAGTTCGGTGCGCAGTGTTTCGTCGGTAATCGCCACGCTTTCCCGCACGAACGAGCGGGTTTCGATAATCAGTTTGCCCCAGGCCTTGCGCCCCTCCCACCAACGGTCATAGCACGCGTTGTTGCGAAAGCTCATGAAGATCGACAGCGACAGGCCCAGCAAGGTGAACGGCGTGGCGCTGACCGGGTAGAAATACGCCGGATAATGCCGCTCGACCAGCACGATCAGCGCGGCCAGAAGTGTCACCATCAGGCAACGCAGGGCAATGCGTTTGATGATCGACCCCTTGAGGGTGAACAACACGCGCAACACATCGGTGGAGGGGGGGACGATCATGGAAATCCAGAGACGGCTGCTCAGCCGCCGGTCATGTTCATGAAGCGCAGGATCTGCACATCGCCACCGACTTCGAAGTGATGGCGATAGGGCTTGAGGTGCAGCGAGTCGCGAATGGCCTTTTCCAGGCGTTCGGGGTTGCCAGGGTGGGCGCGCAGCACGTGCTTGAGGTCGACCGAGTGTTCGTTGCCCAGGCACAGCAGCAGGCGGCCTTCGACGGTAAGGCGCACGCGGTTGCAGGTGGCGCAGAAGTTGTGGCTGTGCGGGGAAATGAAGCCGACCCGGGTGTTCGCGGCTTCGGCCAGGCGCCAGTAGCGGGCCGGCCCCATGGACGACTCGGTCGATTCGACCAGCGTGAACTGCTCGGCCAGGCGTGTCCGTACTTCATCGCTGGAGCAGAACGATTCGCCACGTTCATGCTCGCTTATCACCCCCAGCGGCATTTCCTCGATGAAGGTGATGTCCAGCTCGCGTTCGATGGCAAAGCGCACCAGATCGACCAGTTCATGGTCGTTGCGGCCTTTGAGTACCACGCAGTTGAGCTTGGTGCGTTTGAAACCGGCCTGGCGTGCGGCGTCGATGCCGGCGATTACCTGGGCAAGGTCGCCGGTGCGGGTCAGCTGCTTGAAACGGTCGGCATCCAGGCTGTCCAGGCTGATGTTCAGGCGTGTCACCCCGGCGTCGAACAGCGGCTGAGCCAGGCGCCCGAGTTGCGAGCCGTTGCTGGTCAGGCACAGCTCGCGCAGGCCGGGCAGAGCGGCGATACGCCCGCACAGGTCGACGATGCCCTGGCGTACCAGTGGCTCGCCACCCGTCAGGCGGATCTTGCGGGTGCCCAGCGCGACGAAGCGCTCGGCCACCTGGAACAGTTCTTCGAGGCTGAGGATTTGCTGGCGCGGCAGAAACTGCATGTCTTCGGCCATGCAGTACACGCAACGGAAGTCACAGCGGTCGGTGACCGACATCCGCAGGTAGTCGATTTTCCGGTTGAAGCCGTCGATCAGGGCCCGGCTGTTCTGTTCCACGTTCGCACTCGAATGGGTTGGGACATGACTCCAAGCTATAACCTGGCCGCAAGGCCGTCAAATTGCTTTGCCTGACCGGTTGATCGATGGCCTCTATCGCTTGGTACAGCACCTGGCAGCCATGATCGAAACCGCTTATCACGCCGTAAGATCTTTCGATTGGACGCCCCTTCCCACGCTCCATAGGCTGGAAAAAAGCATCGAAGCGTGAGGATTCATCGCATGAGCCAGGACGAACACATCAGGGACTACAAGGGCGCCGCTGCCGGCTGGGGGGCGCTCAAAAGCGTGACCAAGAGCTGGCTGGGCAGCGACAACGCCTTCAAGAACCTGCGGGCCATGCTCAAGACCAACCAGAACGGCGGCTTCGACTGCCCCGGCTGTGCCTGGGGCGAGTCGCCGGAAAGCGACATGGTCAAGTTCTGCGAAAACGGCGCCAAGGCGGTCAACTGGGAAGCCACCGGCCGCTCGGTCGACCCGGCTTTCTTCGCCAGATACAGCGTCAGCGCGCTGAAGGAGCAGACCGACTACTGGCTTGAATACCAGGGCCGCCTCACCCACCCGATGCGCTATGACGCCGCCACCGACCATTATGTCGAAACCACCTGGCAGGAGGCCTTCGAGCTGGTCGCCAGGCACCTGCGTGCGCTGCAGTCGCCGGATGAGGCCGAATTCTATACCTCGGGCCGCGCCAGCAACGAGGCGGCGTTCCTCTACCAGCTGTTCGTACGTGCCTACGGCACCAACAACTTCCCGGATTGCTCGAACATGTGCCACGAAGCCAGCGGCGCGGGCATGTCGGAAACCCTCGGGGTGGGCAAGGGCACCGTGGTGTTCCACGACCTGGAGCTGGCCGACGCGATATTCGTCATCGGGCAGAACCCCGGCACCAACCACCCGCGCATGCTCGAACCCCTGCGCGAAGCGGTCAAGCGTGGCGCTCAGGTCGTCTGCTTCAACCCGCTGAAAGAGCGAGGCCTTGAGCGCTTCCAGCACCCGCAGCACCCGTTCGAAATGCTCAGCAACGGCTCCGAGCCGACCTCCAGCGCCTACTTCCGCCCGGCCTTGGGTGGGGACATGGCGGCAATGCGCGGTATTGCCAAGTACTTGTTGCAATGGGAGCGCGAGGCGCAGGCCAAGGGCGAGCCGGCGGTATTCGACCATGCCTTCATCGCCGAGCACACCAGCGGCGTCGACGATTACCTGGCGGCGGTGGATGCCACGTCCTGGGAGCACATCGTCAAACAGTCGGGCTTGACCCTGGCCGAGATCGAGCTGGCCGCACGCATGTATCGCAAGGCCGAGCGGGTCATCATGTGCTGGGCCATGGGCGTCACCCAGCATCGCCATTCGGTGCCGACCGTGCAGGAAATCGTCAACCTGCAGCTGCTGCGTGGCAACGTCGGCAAACCCGGCGCAGGCCTGTCGCCGGTGCGTGGCCACAGCAACGTGCAGGGTGACCGTACCATGGGCATTGACGAGAAGCCGTCGGCGGCGCTACTCGATGCCATCGAACAACGCTTCCAGTTCAGTGTGCCGCGTACCCATGGGCACAACGCGGTGTTGGCCATCAAGGCTATGGAAGAGGGGCGGGCCAAGGTGTTCATCGGCCTGGGCGGCAACTTTGCCCAAGCCACCCCGGACACCGCGCGCACCCACGCGGCGCTGCAGAACTGCGCGTTGACCGTGCAGATTTCCACCAAACTCAACCGCTCGCACCTGGTCACCGGCCGCGATGCGCTGATCCTGCCGTGCCTGGGCCGTACCGAAATCGACCTGCAGGCCGAAGGGCCGCAAGGCGTGACCGTGGAGGACACCTTCAGCATGGTGCACATCTCCAATGGCCAGTTGCGCCCGCGCTCGCCGCATATGCGCTCGGAACCGTGGATCATTGCCGGCATGGCCAAGGCCACGCTGGGCAACCAGCCGATCGACTGGGAGCACGCGGTGGCGGATTACAACCGCATTCGCGACATGATCGCTGACGTGATTCCGGGCTTTACCGGTTTCAATGAACGCTTGAACAGCCCCGGCGGGTTCCACCTTGGCAACAATGCCGCCGATCGCAACTTCCGCACGGCCACGGGCAAAGCCCGCTTCATGCCCCACGCGCTGCCCGAGGAACTGGTCAACGCCAAGGTACTGGCCCGTGGTGACAAGCCCGACCTGATTTTGCAGACCCTGCGTTCGCACGACCAGTACAACACTACCCTGTATGGCCTGGACGACCGTTACCGTGGGGTGTTCGGCCTGCGTGAAGTGGTGTTCGTCAATGAGGCGGACATCCGTCGCCTGGGCTTCGAACCGGGTGAGCAGGTGGACCTTGTGTCGTTGTGGGAGGATGGCGTGGAGCGGCGGGTGTCGGGGTTCCGCCTGGTGGCGTATGACGTGCCTGAGGGGCAGGCGGCGGCGTATTACCCGGAAACCAACCCGTTGGTACCGCTTGATAGTTATGGCGAGGGGACCTATACCCCGACCTCGAAATTCGTGGCGATCAAGGTCGTGAAAGCCAAGGCGGGGAACCGCATTGCGGCGGTGCTGGCCTCGGATTGATGGGGTGCCTGTGCTGGCCTCTTCGCGGGTGAACCCGCTCCTACGGGACCTCACAGCGCTTGAGGTTGAGGTGATCCTGTGGGTTTGCCCGCGAAGAATCCAGCACCGGTCAGGCGCGATGCACCGGGTAAGCCGTGGTGTACTTCATCTGCTCCATGGCAAAACTGGAGGTGATGTTCGATAGCCCATCGGTACGGGTAATCAGCTTTTTGTAGAACCGGTCATACGCCGCAATATCACCCACCACCACCCGCAGCATGTAGTCCCAGTCCCCGGACATGCGGTAGCACTCCATCACTTCCTCGAACCCGGTCACCGTCGCAGCAAACTGCTCCAGCCAGGCGCTGTCGTGGCGCTGGGTCTTGAGCTGGACGAACACGGTGAGCCCCAACCCCAGCCGTTCGGGGTCCAGCAGGGCGACGCGGCCGAGGATGTAGCCGTCTTCCTCCAGGCGCTTGACCCGCTTCCAGCACGGTGTGGTGGACAGGTTGACGGCCTCGGCCAGGTCCTTCAGCGAGATCGAGGCATCACGCTGTAGCAGGGTAAGAATGTGCTGGTCAAAACTGTCCATATCGCGCGCTGGCCGTACAGGAAAATATTTCACAGATTACCCCAAGGCCAGACGATTTGGGTTGTGCGATAGTTGCAGCTTTCACTCTGCCAATGGGCCTGACCATGTCTGACAAGCCGCGCAATTTCGCCACCCGTACCATTCACGCCGGCGAGCAGTTCAGCGTTGCCGATAACGCCATTTTTCCGGCCATCGTCACCGCCAGTTCGTTCACCAAGCGCAGCCTGGATGACAAGCCGGAATATTCCTACAGCCGCGTCGGCAACCCCACCCGGCATGCCTACGAAACCTGTGTCGCTGCCCTGGAAGAAGGCGTGGGCGCTGTGGCCTGCGCCTCGGGAGTCAATGCCACCGCAACCGTGCTTGAGCTGCTGCCCAAGGATGCCCACGTGGTGGTGATGAACGGCGTATACGGTGGCACGTTCCGCATCATGGAAGATTACCGCAGCCGCACCTCCGGGCTGACCACCACCTATGTCGATCTCAACGACATTGAAGCCGTAGCGGCTGCGATCAAGCCGGAAACCCAGCTGATCTGGATCGAGTCGCCGACCAACCCGTTGCTGCACCTGGTCGACATCAAGGCGGTGTGCGACCTGGCCAAGGCCAAGGGCATCCTCACCTGCATCGACAACACCTTCTGCTCGCCGTGGAACCAGCGCCCGATCACCCTGGGCGTGGACTTGGTGATGCACTCGGCCAGCAAGTACATCGGTGGCCACTCCGACCTCACCGGCGGTGTGGTGGTGGCGGCCAACGATGCGTTGCTGGCACGCCTGCGCCGTATCAGCATGGCGATTGGGGCGGTGCAGGGGCCGTTCGACTGCTACCTGGCCCTGCGCGGTCTGAAGACCCTGGATGTGCGCATGGAGCGCCAGTGCGCCAATGCCCTGCAGGTGGCACGCTTCCTGGAAGGTCACGCGCAGGTCGAGCAGGTGTATTACCCAGGGCTGGAAAGCCACCCGCAGCATGAACTGTGCAAACGCCAGATGCGCAGTGGCGGGGCGGTGGTGGCGATGAAAGTGAAAGGCGACCGCGCCGCGCTCAACCGCCTGGTGGAGGCGCTGCAGATTTTTGTGCTGGCCGACTCGCTGGGCGGGGTGGAGAGCATGATCAACCACTCCTGGAGCATGTCGCACTGCTCGCTGAGCCCAGAGCAGAAAGGGGTGATGGGGATCAGCGAGAACCTGTTGCGGTTGTCGGTAGGGATCGAGGATTACCGTGACCTGGTCGAGGACCTGGATGGGGCGTTGAAAGCGCTGGTTGCTGTGTAGGGCTGCAGGCCTCTTCGCGGGCTCGCCCGCTCCTGCAGGTGGTAGGAGCGGGTTTACCCGCGAATACGGTGGCGGCGAGAACGGTGAACGGCCAGGGACATTGGCCAGCAGGCCCGGCCCTTTCGCGGGTGAACCCGCTCCTACGACGGTCTGCGCATCGATGTAGGAGCGGGTTTACCCGCGAATACGGTAGCGGCGACAACGGCGAACGGCCAGGGACATTGGCCAGCAGGTCCGGCCCTTTCGCGGTTGAACCTGTTTCTATGACGGTCTGCACGTAGGGGCGTACCCGCGAATACCGTAGCGGCGGCAATGGTGACCGGCCAAGGGATACTGGCCAGCAGGCCCGGCCCTTTCGCGGGTGAACCCGCTCCTACGACGGTCTGCGCATTGGCGTAGGAGCGGGTTTACCCGCGAATACGGTGGCGGCGGCAACGGTGAACGGCCAGGGACATTGGCCAGCAGGCCCGGCCCTTTCGCGGTTGAACCTGTTTCTATGACGGTCTGCGCATTGGCGTGGGAGCGGGTTTACCCGCGAATACGGTGGCGGCGACAACGGTGAACGGCCAGGGACATTGGCCAGCAGGTCCGGCCCTTTCGCGGGTAAACCCGCTCCTACGACGGTCTGCGCATCGGTGTAGGAGCGGGTTTACCCGCGAAGAGGCCGGTGGATTCAATAGATGCCTGTCAGGATTTGGGCGGATGAATGATCCGTTCGATCTTGTCCTTGATCAGCAACCTTTCCTTGCGCAGGCGGTTGACGGCCTCGTCGTTGGTGCCGTTGCCTTCGGCGGCGACCACCTCCTTGTCCTTGGCGTTGTACTCCTTGTGCAGTTTGTGCAGGTCCTGATCCTTCTCTATGAGTGCCTGGAATGCATCAGCGGTAACGTGCAGGTCAGCGAGCAGATCGTGCGGAACTGGCATTTCTTCACCTCTGTCAGGGTTGTCGGTAAGGTCCTGACCATTGAGGATAGCTGTCTTTGCGCAGGCTTGTGACGGCGGTCCAGGCTGAATGGCAGCTGAATGGTTTTGAGATAATCGATAAAAGACACACCCTCACGAAATTGTTACCAAGTTTTTCACAAAAAATTGATGACGTGCTTTCTAGAGTTCGCCCAACTTCCCACAGTGCCATCTGGCCTGGGGTGATCATCACTCTTGATAGCGAACGCTGATGCTCAACTTCAAATCCCTGCGGACTGAATGGGTCACGCTGCTGGCCAGTCTTTATCTGCTGATTGGCTTCAACATGTTCCTCTGGGAGCACCTGCAAGCGGTGGTTCCTGCCGGCCTTTCGGGGTTGTGGCTGAGCCTGGCGTTTGCTGTGCTAATGCTCTTCGCGTTCAATCTGATCCTCACGTTAATTGCCTTCCGGTATGTAGTGAAGCCGGTACTTATCGTGTTGTTCATGAGTGGTGCGGGTGTGGCTTACTTCATGAACCAGTACGGCGTACTTATTGACGCCGGCATGTTCCGTAATATGGCCGAGACCAATGTTGCGGAAGTGCGCGACTTGATGTCGTTCAAGTTTGCCGCCTATATCCTGCTGCTGGGTGTGCTGCCATCGGTGCTGCTGTGGAAGGCGCAGATCGCCTACCGCCCCTGGCACCGCGAGCTGCTGGGCAAGTTGGTGGTCAGTGGTGCCTGTGTGGTGACCATCGGCTCGGTCGCGTTGGTCAATTATCAAGGGCTGTCGTCGCTGTTTCGCAATCACCATGAACTGCGTCTGATGCTCACCCCCAGCAATATCGTCGGGGCCTCCATTGGTTATGTCGGCGAGCGTGTCGGTACGGCTTCGCGCCCGTTCCAGCATTATGGTGAAGATGCCAAGCGTGATGCGGCCTGGCAAAAACATGAGCGCAAGTCGCTGACCGTGCTGGTGGTCGGGGAAAGTGCCCGGGCAGACCATTTCGGCGTGCTGGGCTATGACCGCGATACCACGCCGAATCTCGCCAGGGAACAGGGCCTGCTGGCGTTTTCCGACGTGCACTCGTGCGGTACGGAAACGGCGGTTTCGGTGCCTTGCATGTTCTCGGGCATGAAGCGCAAGGACTACGACGCCCGCGTAGCGAAGAACCGCGAAGGGCTGTTGGACATCCTGCAGCGTGCCGGCCTGGCCGTGCAGTGGCGTGACAACCAGTCGGGCTGCAAAGGCACCTGCGATCGCGTGCAGTTCATCGACGTCAGCAACCTCAAGGACCCGCAGCTGTGCGCCGATGGCGAATGCCATGACCAGATCCTGCTGCAAGGCCTGGACGCGTTGATCGACAGCCTCGACAAGGACACCGTGCTGGTGCTGCACCAGATGGGCAGCCACGGCCCCGAGTACTTCAAGCGCTACCCCAGTGATGCCGAGCGCTTCACCCCGGTGTGCCAGAGCAACGCGTTGAACCAGTGCAGCGAGGAGGAAATCATCAACGGGTACGACAACACCCTGGCCTATACCGACAAGGTGCTGGCCTCGCTGATCGATACCCTGCGCAGCAAGCAAGACAAGGTCGATACCGCGATGATCTACCTGTCCGACCACGGCGAGTCGCTGGGCGAGTACAACCTGTTCCTGCACGGCACGCCGTACGCCATCGCTCCCGAGCAGCAGAAGCACATACCACTGCTGACCTGGTTCTCCGACAACTACAAAGAGGACTTCGGCGTCGATACCGACTGCCTGGCACGGCTCAGCGATGCCCCGCTGTCCCAGGACAACCTGTTCCACTCGATGCTTGGCCTTTTGCAGGTACATACCGAGCTCTACCAGCAGTCGCTGGACATGTTCGCCAGTTGCCGGCCCTGGCTGGCGGCCAAGCGCTGAAGCCCTGTGGGAGCGGGCAAGCCCGCGAACCCGGGCGAAGCCCGGGCCATACACCGTGTTGCCTTCATTCGTGGGCGCGCCCGCTCCCACAGGGTGGACTGCCCCCGAAAAGCGGGACAGTTTCACCCGCAGTGCCCGCGCCGTATATACTGCGCGCCAATGTTAGTGGGAGAGCCTTGTGGCCATCGAAATTCACTGGATCCGTGACGACCAGAGCCTGGCCGAACACTGCCGCGACTGGCACCAACTGCCCTTCGTCGCCGTCGACACCGAATTCATGCGGGTCGACACCTTTTACCCGAAAGCCGGGCTGATCCAGATCGGCGACGGCCAACGCGCCTTCCTGATCGACCCGCTGCTGATCGGCAACTGGCAACCCTTGGCCGACCTGCTGGAAGACAGCGGTGTGGTCAAGGTGCTGCACGCCTGCAGCGAAGACCTCGAAGTGCTGCTGCGCCTGACCGGCAAGCTGCCTCAGCCGCTGTTCGACACTCAGCTGGCCGCCGGTTACCTGAACCTGGGCTTCTCCATGGGCTATTCGCGCCTGGTGCAGGAAGTGCTGGGCATCGAATTGCCCAAAGGCGAAACCCGCTCCGACTGGCTGCAACGCCCGCTCTCGGAAACCCAGGTCAGCTACGCTGCCGAAGATGCCGTGCACCTGGCCGAGCTTTTCACCGTGCTGCGCCCGCGGCTGAGTGACGACAAGTATGCCTGGGTGCTGGAAGACGGCGCCGAGCTGGTGGCTGCGTTGCGCCGTGAAGTCGAGCCCGAAAGCCTGTACCGCGACGTCAAGCTGGCCTGGAAGCTGGCGCCTCAACAACTGGCAGTGCTACGTGAGCTGTGCGCCTGGCGCGAACGCGAAGCGCGCAACCGCGATGTGCCGCGTAATCGTATCCTCAAGGAGCACTCGCTCTGGCCCATGGCCAAAAGCCAGCCGAACAACCTGTCGGCCTTGGCCAAGATCGACGAGATGCACCCGCGCACCATTCGTCAGGACGGTGAGTTCCTCATCCAGCTGATCAAGCGCGCCGCCAGCCTGCCGGCCGAGCAATGGCCAGCGCCCTTGCCCGAGCCGCTGCCGATCGAGGCTGCTGGCCTTCTCAAGCGGCTGCGTGCCATCGGCCAGGCCGAAGGCGAGCGCCTGGGGATTGCACCCGAGCTGATGCTGCGCAAGAAAGCCCTGGAGGCGCTGCTCAAGAGCGGATACCCCAATGGCCCTTATCAACTGCCCGATTCGCTGCGCGGCTGGCGCCGTGAGCGCATGGGCCAGGCCCTGCTGGACAACCTGGCAGGTGCCGGAGAAACCCGATGAAACGCATTTGCTCGATCTACAAGAGCCCACGCAAGAACGAAATGTACCTGTACGTACTCAAGGCTGACGGCCTGGAGCGCGTGCCTGAAGGCCTGCTGCCGTTCTTCGGCACCCCCGTGCACGCTTTCGACCTGGTGCTCACCCCTGAGCGCAAGCTGGCCCGCGAGGACATCACCAAGGTGCTGGAGAACCTCGAAAGCCAAGGCTACCACCTGCAGATGCCGCCGCTGGAAGATGAGTACATCGAGCACCTGCCCGAAGAGCTGCTGCGCCGCAACGACCCCGTCTGACCATGCGCGTACTGATCGCTGAGCATGACCATGCTCGATACGCCGGCCTTTTGCGCGCAGCCGCGCCTGACGTGGACGTTGTGACCAGCGGCGACTCTGCCGAACTGGCCCGCCAGGCACCGCAGTGCCCGGTGTGGCTGGGCCAGCCGGACTTGCTGGCCAGTCTGCTGCGCCAAGGCCACAAGCCGGGCTGGATACAGTCGACATGGGCCGGTATCACGCCGTTGCTGGCCGACGGCCTGCCGCGTGATTACCGCCTGAGCCGCGCAGTTGGCATATTTGGTCAGGTGATGGCCGAGTACATGCTCACCTATATGCTAGGCCATGAGCGTGAGGTGCTGTCGCGCCTGGTCAGCCAGGTCGAGCGGCGCTGGGATGACCGCCCGGGGCGCAGCCTGGAAGGGCGCAAGGTCCTCATAGTGGGGGCGGGTGACATTGGTCAGCGTGTGGCCGAGTTCCTGCAGCCGTTTGGTGTGGAGCTGTACGGGGTTGCCAGCAGCGCCCGTGAACAGGCCCCGTTCGTCCAGGTGGCGGCGCTGGCCGACCTGCCGCGCATGGTCGGCCAGGTCGACTATGTGCTGAACCTGCTGCCGGATACCCCGGCGACTCATGACCTGTATGACGCCGCGCTGTTCAAGTGCTTCCAGCCCTCGGCCTTGTTCATCAATGCCGGGCGTGGTGTGGCGGTGGTCGATGCCGACCTGGTCGAGGCGTTGAAAGAGGGCCATCTGGCCGGTGCCGTGATCGATGTGTGCCGCCAGGAGCCGTTGCCCAAGCAACACCCGTTCTGGACCGCCTGGGGCTTGCTGCTGACCGGGCACAGCTCGGCGCCCACCTCGCCGACAGCGATGGTGCGCTTGTTTGTCGAGAATGTGCGGGCATATGAAGCGGGGCAGGGGTTGCGGGGTGAAGTCGATTTCGCCCGGGGCTACTGATCGCTGCGGCCTGTACCGGCCTCTTCGCGGGTAAACCCGCTCCAGCTCAGGGTGGTGATACCCCGAAGGAGCGGGCTTGCCCGCGAAGAGGCCAGCCCTGCCAACACAAACCTTACAGACTGAAATCGCCTTCAGCAGCCAGCTCGCTCAGCGGCTTGCGCGGGCTCGGCACTTCACGCGCCTGCAGGGCTTCATCCAGGCTGGCCTTGTCCCCCAGCTTGCCGATCGCCACCATGGCATGCAGTACGTAACCCTCGGGAATCTTCAGTTCCTGACGTGCCAGGTCCTGATCGAAGCCGGCCATGCCATGGGTATGCCAGCCGCTGATGCTGGCCTGCAGGGCCAGGTGCCCCCAGGCAGACCCCGTGTCGAAGGTGTGCCACAGCGCCGGTTTTTCTTCCGTAGCGCCCGGGGCCGCGAACGTGGTCTTGGAAATGACCAGCACCAGCGCCGACGCCTGTTGCGCCCAGCTGCGATTGAAGGGCACCAGCAGGCTCAGGTAACGCTCCCAGTTCGGCGTGTCGCGGCGGGCATACAGGAAGCGCCAAGGCTGCGAGTTATAGGCCGAAGGTGCCCAGCGGGCGGCTTCGAGGAAGCTCAGCAGGGTTTCTTCGCTGATCGGCTCGGCGGTGAAGGCGCGTGGCGACCAGCGGTTGATGAACTGCTCGTTGATGGCGTAATCGGCAATGCGGGGGTTGGCGCTCATGGCGGCTCCTGCGAACGGACGGGAAAAGCGCACGCTACTGCGTGCCGTCGCGACTGACAAGCGGTCTGGCTTTGCCGAAGGCCAGGCTCTAGACTGGCGCCGCCGCGCGCCGTGGCCCCCAAGATGAAGGCAGGAACCCTGTGTGATGATCGCTGAAAACGCGCCGTTCTGGCGGCGCAAGACCCTCGAAGAGCTCAGCCAGCAAGAGTGGGAATCGCTGTGCGATGGCTGCGGCCTGTGCTGCCTGCAAAAGCTCGAGGACGAAGACGACAACAGCGTCTATTACACGCGCATCGCCTGCAAATTGCTGGACCTGAATACCTGCCAGTGCAGCGACTACCCCAACCGCTTCGCCCAAGTGCCAGACTGCATCCAGCTCACCCCGGGCAAGGCCGACCAGTTCAAGTGGCTGCCGAGTACCTGCGGTTACCGCCTGGTCAGTGAGGGCAAGGACTTGCCGGCCTGGCATCACCTGGTCTGTGGCGACCGGCAACAGGTTCATGAACAGCGCATTTCCCAGTCGGGGCGTATGCTCAGTGAACACGATGTGCACGAAGACGACTGGGAAGACCACCTGATCTTTCGCGCCAGCTGACCGGCGCGGCCCGCTGCCTCGGGGAAACAAGGAGTTTCTGTATGCGTTGCCACCTGATGTTGCTGTTGGGCCTGATGGCCAGTTCGCCGGCCTGGGCGAAAAAGGTCGACCTCGACTACCAGGTGCGCTTGCTGCCTGCCAGCGGTCAGGCCGAGGTCCGCGTGACATTGGCCGAAGGCAGCGCCGTGCGCAGCCTGGACTTCGACCTGGGCAAGGCTGGGGCCTACAGCGGCTTCCAGGCTGATGGGCAATGGCAGCTGAAGGGGCAACGTGGTATCTGGCAGCCAGCGGCCGGCAAGACCAGCCTCAGCTACCGTGTGCAGCTGGACCAGAAACTGGCCAGCGGCGCCTATTCATCACGCATCACTCCGCACTGGGCACTGTTCCTCGGCGACCAGCTGATACCCCCTGCGCGCCTCGACCAGCAGGATGGTACCGAGCTGGTGGCGCGCCTGGCTTTCGACCTGCCCGAGGGCTGGAAGAGCATCGAAACGTCCTGGCCGCGCATCGGCAAGGGGAAGTTTCGCATCGACAACGTGTCGCGCCTGTTCGATCGCCCGACCGGCTGGATGCTTGCCGGCGACCTGGGCAGCCGCCGCGCCCGCCTGGGCGAGACCGAAGTGACCGTGGCCGCGCCGGTGGGGCAGGGCATGCGGCGCATGGACAGCCTGACCTTGCTCACATTCGTCTGGCCACAACTACAAGCTGTGTTCCCGCGTAACCCGCCCAAGCTGCTGTTGGTCGGGGCGCGTGACGGCATGTGGCGAGGGGCTATGGCTGCGCAGGGCTCGTTGTACCTGAACAGTGCCCGGCCCATGGTCAGCGAAAACGGCAATAGCCCGTTGCTGCGCGAATTGGTGCAACTGTTCGCGCAGATTCACGGGCGTGACGGCAGTGACTGGCTGGTAGAGAGCCTGACCGATTATTACGCCAACGAGTTGCTACGCCGCTCGGGCGGGATGAGTGATGACCGCTACCAGGTCTGGCAGGCGCGTCTGAGCAAGCAGGGCGCCAAGGTCAACCGGCTCAAGGGTGAACGCGCAAGCCCGGCCCAGGTGGCCCGCGGCGTGATGCTGTTGCAGGCGCTGGACAAGGAAATCCGCATTCACACCCAGGCCAAACGTTCGTTGGATGATGTGGTACGTGGGCTGATGCGCCTGCCCAGCGTCAGTACCGAAGACTTCGTGCAGATCAGCGAGAACGTGCTGGGGCGGCGTTCCGATGTGTTGCAGAGCAAGGTGCTGCACTAGGCATCCCTGCGCCTGACAATCGGCAGGGCGGCATCGTCTGCAAGTCGCACTTCAAGCGTATCAAGTCGTACCTGGAATACACCGCGGAGCAGAAACTCAGCATTGTTCACGGGGCGAAACCGAGGAGGGGGAGCGTGCAGCCAACCATCGTCGGCAACGTAGATTGCGACAACCCATGGTTTGTCGAGGCAATGTTCGGCCCGGTTTCGGTGCTGTTCTGACGGAGCTCAGCACTCGGTCGCCCTGTGTTGGCAGGTCTATCCTGTTGCCGCAGTGGCGGCCTTTCTATTTGAACTTGGGCCCCGAACGGGTATTCAGACCCTTGGCCATGCGGTCATACAGCACCACATTCACCGTCGCCGCCAGGTTCATGCAGCCCTCGGTCGGGATGTAGATGGTCTCTTCACACCATCCCCGCACGTCTTCGCTCAACGAGCCGTCCTCTGGCCCGAAGATGTAAATGGCCCGGTCCGGATGGGTGTAATCCGGCAATGGCCGCGCACCCTCCACCAGTTCCACCGCCACGGGCGTGCAGCCCAACGGAATAATGCGCTGCAGGTCGTCGATGCCGATCAGCGGGATGTCGTAGTGCACGCGCTTGGTGTCGGTGACGAAGTCACGTGCGCGTTCATAGCGTTTGCCCGTGTAGAACACCGAATTGACGCCATAGCAGCCCGCGGCGCGCATCACAGAGCCGACGTTTTCTGCCGACTTGGGGTTGAACAGGCCGATGCAGCTGTATCGTTTGTTTGCCACGTACCGGGGCCCTTCGCGAAAAAAGCGCGATTATACGGGCTGCCCGGTAACAGCGGGGGGCGAATCGATGGTCAGTCTTTCTTCAGCATGCCCGCCAGCCCTGCAAACGGGTTGTGCGTAGCCTTGGCAATGCTCGGGGTGCTGGTGGAGCCTTCGCTGAAGTACTGCTGGTCGGTGTAGCGCGAGTGCTCGTTGTCGTGGCAGTACAGGCACAGCAGCTCCCAGTTGGAGCCGTCCTGAGGATTGTTGTCGTGGTTGTGGTCACGGTGATGCACGGTCAGCTCGCTCAGGCGCTTGCCGGCGAACTCGCGGGCGCAGCGGCCGCATACGTGCGGGTACATTCTCAGGGCCTTGTCGCGGTAGCCCATTTCCTTGTCGCGCTTGGCATCGGCCAGGATGCGGTCGAGGCGCGCGGTAGCGGCGGCAGAAGAGGTGGAGCTCATGGTGTTTCCTTTGTTCTGATCAGGCAGGTGACGGTTATGCCATTGAGTCTAGCGCGCTTGCAGGTCAGGCGGACAGGCGAAAGCGTTGATTTAGGCGTAGCCTGTAGAAAGGTTCCCGACAGGAGGTTGCTGATGTTTCACGCGATCCTCGCCGCGCTGTTGATGGCTGGCCTGCCCCTGGCAGAAGCTGCCAGCCCGCCACCCAGGCTCACGCCGCCAGTACCCGGCGCGCCCGGTACGCCGACGCCTACGCCATACCCGCAGATTACCCCGAGCACACCGCCCAAGGCTTATGACAGCCAGCCGGGGGCGCCCTTGTTGCCGCCGATGCCAGTGCCCGGCCCGCCGAAGGACCAGCCATTGCCCGGGTTGCGACAGGACCCGCCGAAGCCGCCGGCCCAGAATGATTGAGCATGAGCGGCCCACGCCGTCATCATGTTGGAGCAACTGTCTTGCTCAATTTCTGAAGCTGGCGCGTGTGGGAGCGGGCTTGCCCGCGAACACGGGCGAAGCCCGTGCCATCCACCACGGTGTTGGCTTCGCGGGCTTGCCCGCTCCCACAGCGATCGCGGGGGTGCTCAAACCTGAGTTTAGGCAATACCCAGCTCGCCAAACACGAACGCATACTCCAGGGCCACATCCTTCAACCCCTGGTACCGCCCGCTCATCCCGCCATGCCCAGCCCCCATCTCGGTCTTGAGCAGCAGCAGGTTGCTGTCGGTCTTGAGTGTGCGCAACTTCGCCACCCATTTGGCTGCCTCCCAATACTGCACGCGGCTGTCGTTGTAGCCCGCCACCACCAGCATCGCCGGGTAGGCCTGCGCTTTCAGGTTCTCGTACGGCGCATAAGCCTTGATCCGTTCATACACCTCCGGCTCCTCAGGGTTGCCCCATTCGTCGTACTCGGTCACGGTCAGCGGCAGCTCCGGGTCGAGCATGGTGTTGAGCACGTCGACGAACGGCACTTCGGCAATGGCGCAGCGGAACAGCTCCGGGCGCAGGTTGAGCACCGCGCCGATCAGCAGGCCGCCGGCGCTGCCACCACTGATGGCCAGGCGGTCGGCGGCAGTCACGCCCTCGCTGATCAGGTGCTCGGCGCAGGCGATGAAGTCGCTGAACGTGTTGTGCTTGTACTCCTGCTTGCCGGCACGGTACCAGGCTTCCCCCAGTTCACCACCACCTCGCACGTGGGCGATGGCAAAGGCCACGCCGCGCTCCAGCAGGCTCAGGCGCGCATGTGAGAACCAGGGGTCGAGGCTTTCGCCATAGGCGCCATAGCCGTACAGGTACAGTGGCACGGTCTTGCCCAGGTCCTGGCGGCGGCGTACCAGGCTGATCGGCACCTGGGTGCCGTCCGCTGCGGTTGCCCACAGGCGTTCACTGACATAGTCATCGGCATCGAATGCACCGAGCACCGGGGTTTGCTTGAGCACCACCTGGGCGCCCGTGGGCAACGTCAGTTGGCGCACCTGGGCCGGGCGGTTGAGCGCTTCGTAGCGCAAGCGTATGCGAGTGCTGGCAAATTCCAGGCTGTCCTGCACGTACAGGCTGTAGGCGGCGTCTGGCAGTTCGACGCGGTAGGCCGGCAAGCCCTGCGGGCGGACTTCGATGATCGGCAGGCCGCCTTCGCGCAGGCTCAGGGTGAGGGCACCGGTGTTCAGGCTGAGGCCTTCGAGCATGACCGCGTCGCGGTGCGCCACCAGCACCTGCCACTGTTCGCGGCTTGGCACTGGCGCGGCTGGCGCGTGGTACAGGGCGAAGTTGATGCCATCCTGGTTGGTGCGGATGAACCAGCGCCACTGGCCGTCGAGTTGGCCGTGGTCGGGGAAGTATTCGTGGCCTTCGACGCGCGGCGCCAGGCAGGTGAACGGCGCCTGCGGGGTGTCGGCGTCCAGCACCCAGGCCTCGCTGGTGGTCTTGCTGTTCAGCAGCAGCACCAGCTGGCGCTCGGAACTGGTGCGGTAGCAGTGCAGGAAGAAACGCCCGTCTGGCTCTTCGAACACGGTGTGCGCGGCGTCCGTGCCCAAGGTGTGGCGACGCAGGCGCCATGGGCGGTGGGTGTCGTCCAGCTCTGCGAAGAAGAGCGTCTGGCTGTCGTTGGCCCAGGTCAGGCTACCGTCGCAGTCGTCGAAGGGCAGGGTAGTGACACTGCCACTGGCCAGGTCTTTGACGTACAGGGTATAGATTTCGTCGCCGCTGGTGTCGAGGCTATAGGCCAGCAGGCGGTGGTCGGGGCTGATGTTGAACGCGCCCAGGGAGAGGAAACCGCCGTTGGCCAGGGCGTTGGGGTCGAGCAGCAGTTGCTCCTGGCTTTCATCGACGGTGTTCGAGTCGTCGGCCGGGCGTGGGCAGCGGTAGTGACGCGGGTATTCGTCGCCGGCGGTGGTACGGGTGTAGTACAGGTAGGGGCCCCAGGGCGCCGGCAATGACAGGTCGGTCTCCAGGATGCGGCCCTTGATTTCTTCGAACAGTCGCTCACGCAACGGTGCCTGGTCGGCCAGGCAGGCTTCCTGGTAGGCGTTTTCAGCTTGCAGGTAAGCGAGTACCTCGGGGGTGTCGCGCTGTTGCAGCCAGGCATACGGGTCGGTGGCCTGGTCGGCTTGGGCAATCGGGGGTTGGGGCTTGGTTGGCATTGAAGGTCTCTTGATTGGGGTTACCTGTGGCGGCCTCTTCGCGGGTAAACCCGCTCCTACAGGGGTCGCACCGAGGTAGGAGCGGGTTTACCCGCGAAGAGGCCGGCACAGGCAAACACTGTCTGCGCCCGGAAAAGTGTTTATCATAGGCATCTCTTTGCCTGGCTTGCACGAACACCATGACCGAGAACGACTACACCTTCGCCTGGGGCTTGTACGCAGTAGCCGCCTTAGGGTGCCTGCTGGTGGGCTTCAAGCTCACCGGCTGGATGTGGCGCTGGCTGCGCGAACCGCTACGGGTGGTGCTGGCGGTGCTGCTGCTGACCCCGACCATCGTCGACCCGGTCAAGGACAGCTTCGCCCCTGCAATCGCCATCACTGCGCTGGATGTCGCTTTCAAGGTCGGCAACAACGCCTGGCGCGCTGTGTCCGACTTCGCCATGTACGGCATGATCGCCTTCGGCCTGTACTTCCTCTTCGTGCTGCTGCGCTGGCCGCTGGAAAAGCGCGCGCACGCACGCCGTGAGCAGGCCGAAGCCGCCGCCAGGCGTCAGCAGGCCGAGGATGACCAGCTCGGCACCCAGGCGCCGCTGGCTGCCGAGCGCAGCGACCGTTACCGTGACGACTTGCCGCCAGCCGCTACGCGTGGCGCAGGCCGGGTCGAGCCTCGTCTGTAAACGGAGACACGCCTATGTGCGAACTGCTGGGCATGAGTGCCAACGTCCCTACCGACATCGTTTTCAGCTTCACCGGCCTGATGCAGCGGGGCGGGCGAACCGGCCCGCACCGTGACGGCTGGGGGATAGGCTTTTACGAAGGCCGCGGCCTGCGCCTGTTCCAGGACCCGGCCGCGAGCAGCGAGTCGGAAGTGGCCAACCTCGTGCAGCGCTACCCGATCAAAAGTGAAGTGGTGATCGGTCATATCCGTCAGGCCAACGTCGGCAGGGTGTGCCTGTCCAACACCCACCCGTTCGTGCGGGAAATGTGGGGCCGCAACTGGTGCTTCGCGCACAACGGCCAGCTGGGTGACTTCAAGGGCCTGGCCAGTTTCTACCGGCCAGTGGGCGACACCGACAGCGAAGCGGCCTTCTGCGACTTGCTCAACCGCATCCGCAGCGCCTTCCCCGAACCGGTGCCGGTGGAGCAGCTGCTGCCCGTGCTGGTCGAAGCCTGTGCCGGCTACCGGGATCTGGGCGTGTTCAACTGCATGCTCAGCGACGGCGACTGGCTGTTCTGCTTTTGCTCGACCAAGCTGGTGCACATTACCCGCCGTGCGCCATTCGGTGCCGCACGGTTGAAGGATGTCGACCTGATCGTCGATTTTCATACCGAAACCACCCCCAACGACGTGGTCACGGTGATTGCCACCGAGGCCCTGACCGAGAACGAGACCTGGCACCGCTACGCGCCGGGTCAGTGGGCCCTGTGGCGGCACGGCGAGTGCGTGGCGCACGGCCAGAGCTAAGGACGCTGCATGTTCAGAAGTTACCTGCGATTGCTGTTGTTCACCTTCGGCCTGCTGGCCGGTATCCAGGTCCCGGGGCTGGTCAAGGACTATAGCCAGCGGGTCGAGGCGCACCTGTTCGAATCGCGCGAGGCGCTCGATGGGTTCCGGCAAACGGCCGAGCGCTTTTTCAAGGGCGACTTGCAGGCGCTGCTGCAGCACTACCGCAGCAGCGACGACCCGGTGTTCAACAGTGATGCCAACAGCATCGAAAGCCTGATGATCCGCAACGAACTGCTGGAAAACGAATGGCAGGTGCTGCAAGGGTCATGGGCCGAGCGTACCTGGCATGTGCTGGTACAGGCCGACCCGCAGTTACGTGAAGAAACCCTCAATGGCTACAGCTACCAGATTCTGCTGGTGCCCGAGGCGATTGGCTGGGGTGTGGGTGCCGGGTTTGTGCTGGCCTTTGTGGTCGAAAGCCTGTTGTTGGGGATTGGCTGGCTGATCCTGGGCGGGCGGCGCAGGGTGGTGAAAGAGAGCTGGCGCTAAGTTTTGCTGTACCTGTAGCGGCCCTTTCGCGGGCTTGCCCGCTCCCACAGGTACAACCTGGCCCGCCAGGCCTGTGATGATCCTGTGGGAGCGGGCAAGCCCGCGAAAGGGCCGGTACAGGCGGAGACTGTTGGTCAGACCAGCACGATCCGCTGCCCACCCACATCCCGCGCATACCGCGCCAACACCTGCCGGCAAACCCCAACCACCTCATCGACCAACGCCACCCCGGTCTGCCACGCCACCACCAGCTCAAGGCTCGGCGGCGGCTGCAACCCTTCCAGCAGCACCAGCTCGCCCCGGCCCAACTCGGCATCCACCAGCGCCGGCGGTAGCGCGCCAATGCCAAAGCCGTCGCGCAACAGCCGGGTAATCGCCGCCACCGAGTTCACACAATTCAACCGGGGTGCCTCTGCCCCCGCAGCCTGCAGCAAGCTCAGCACCTCCTGGTGCGGCCGTGAATTCTTCGAGAAGGTGATGATGCGCTCGCGCCCAAGTTCGGCCAGCGACGCATAGTCCCGGTGCTGGTGGGCGCCTGCGGCCACCACCCAGCCCATTGGGTAGCGTGCCAGGTCGAGGCTGCGGATCGATTGCTCGCGCAGCAAGTCGGTCTGCAAAATCACGTCAAGAAAGCCCTTCTGCAGCTGCTCGCGCAAGTTCAGCGCGGTGTCGGCCACCAGTTCGATTTCCACCTGTGGGTAGCGCTCGGTCAGCTCCGCCACCAGCGCGCTCATCCAGGTGTGGATCACAGTATCCATCACCCCGATGCGAATGCGCCCGACCTTGGCCCGGTCGCTGTCCAGCGACTGCTTCATGGCCTTGGCGGTTTCCAGCATGCGTTCGGCGTATTCCAGCACCTTGCTGCCTTCCGGGGTCAGGCTGACGCCGCGGGAGTCGCGCAGCAGCAGCTTCACGCCCAGGTCAGCCTCCAGTGCGGCAATGCGGCTGGATACCGAAGCCTGGGTGGTGAACAGCTTTTCTGCCGTCAGGCGGAAGCTCTTGAGCCGGGCGACCCAGACGAAGGTTTCGAGGAAGCGAAGGTTCATGATCAGTTTTTCTTGTTCCAGACCGGCGGTTTTTTTCGTTGGACGCAGGCGAGGCGGCCTCTGAACAATGGCGCCCAGGCCGCGACGCTTCATGTCGCCCATAAAACAATACCAACAAGCCGAGGCATCCATGAACCCCACCGGCGTGCAGCAGCAGGTCAGTACCCTCCCTTCGTCCGGGCCTTTCGCCTGGTACCGTGACATCGACAAACAGCAACGACGTACCTTCTGGAGCTGCAAGATTGGCTATGGCCTGGACGGTATGGACACACAGATGCTCAGTTTCGTCATCCCTACGCTGATCATGCTGTGGGGTATCACCACCACCGAAGCCGGGTTGATCCACACCAGCACGCTGATCGCCTCGGCTGTAGGAGGCTGGGTGGCGGGTATCCTCTCCGACCGCATCGGCCGGGTGCGTACCCTGCAACTGACGGTGTTGTGGTTCGCCTTCTTCACCTTCCTGTGCGGCTTCGCTCAGAACTACGAGCAATTGCTGATTGCCCGAACCCTGATGGGCTTTGGCTTCGGTGGCGAGTGGACCGCCGGTGCGGTGTTGATCGGCGAGGTGATCCGCGCCCAGGACCGCGGCAAGGCGGTGGGCATGGTGCAGTCCGGCTGGGCAATCGGCTGGGGCCTCACGGCCATCCTCTATGCGCTGCTGTTCTCCTGGCTGCCGGCAGAGCAGGCTTGGCGTGCGTTGTTCCTGCTGGGGCTGGTACCGGCAATCTTCGTGATCTTCGTTCGCCGCCTGGTCAAGGACCCTGAGGTCTATCGTAAGGCCAAGGCAGTGGAAAACGCCGAGGCACCTTCGCGCTTCTACGAAATCTTCGCCCCGGGCATGCTCTGGACCACCGTGCGGGCATCCCTGCTGACCACCGGCGCGCTCGGCGGTTACTACGCCATCACCTCGTGGCTGCCAACCTTCCTGAAGAACGAACGCGGCCTGAGTGTGCTGGGCACGGGTGGTTATCTGGCCATGGTGATCGTCGGCTCGTACGTGGGCTATGTGGTCAGCGCTTATCTGTCCGACCTGCTGGGGCGCAAGAAGAACTTCATCCTGTTCGCCGTGGGCTCTTTCGTCATTGTGCTGTTGTACACGCAGATGCCGGTCAGCGATGGCGTGATGCTGTGGCTGGGTCTCCCGTTGGGCTTCTTCGCCTCGGGTATCTTCAGCGGCATGGGGGCGTTTCTGACCGAACTGTTCCCCACGCGCATCCGGGGTTCGGGGCAGGGCTTCTGCTACAACATCGGCAAGGTCATTGCCGCGCTGTTCCCGTTAATGATCGGCATGCTCGGCCAGAACGTTCCGCTGGGTTTGGGTATCGGCGTGTTTTCTGCTGTGTCCTACGGCATTGTGATCGTGGCGGCCTTGAGCTTGCCGGAAACCCGCGGCAAACAGCTGCAGGCGCGGTAAGGTAGGCATATGCACAACAACAACGGAGGCCTCGTGGTGGAACGCCTGCTACTCAATTGCGACATGGGCGAGAGTTTTGGCAGCTGGCGCATGGGCCTGGATGCCGAGGTCATGCCTTACATCGATTGCGCCAACATCGCCTGCGGCTACCACGCCGGCGACCCCGGCATCATGCGCCGCACCGTGGCCCTGGCGCTGGAGCACGGGGTGACTATCGGCGCTCATCCGGCCTACCCGGACCTGGTCGGCTTCGGCCGCCGCTCCATGGCCTGCAGCCCGGAAGAAATCCGCGACCTGCTGCATTATCAGATCGGTGCGCTGGATGGCATCTGCAAAGTGCTGGGTGGTCGCGTGGCCTATGTGAAGCCCCATGGCGCGCTGTACAACGACATGATGGCCGACCCGCTCAAGCTGCGTACCGTGCTGGAGGCCGTAGCGGCCTATGACAGCAACCTGCCATTGATGCTGATGGCCACCGCCGACAACCGTGCCGCCCAGGCACTAGGCGATGAAATCGGCGTGCCGCTGTGGTTCGAGGCGTTCGCAGACCGCGCATACACCGCCAGCGGCCATCTGCTGTCGCGGCGCCTGCCGGGCGCGGTGCATCACGACCCGGCGCGGGTGGTGGAGCAGGCGGTGCGTCTGGCCCGAGGCGAAACGCTGTTGGCTGACGATGGCAGCGCCTTGCAGCTTGCCGCCCGCACCCTCTGCGTGCATGGCGACAACGACAGTTCGGTGGCGGCGGTGCGGCAGATTCGCCAGGCCCTCGATGGGCTGGAGGTGTGATGAAGCCGCGAATCGAAGTGGTCGCCATCGACAGCCTGATGGTACGCCTGTTCGACCGTATCGATGAGGCCAACATGCCATGGATGCTCGCCGCCAGCCGGCGCTTGAGCGCGGCGTTCGGCGAGCATTTGCTGGACCTGGTGCCGTCCTATACCACGCTGATGGTGCAGTCTGCCCTGCCGCCAGGCGAGGCCAGGGCGCGAATCGCTCAGGCGCTGGACGGCTTGCAGCCTGACACCGGCAGTGGCGGCCGCCGACACGAAATCCCGGTGTGGTACGACGCCAGTGTCGGCCCCGAGCTGCCTGTGCTGGCAGCTCGCAGCGGCTTGAGTGAAGCGGAGATTGTTCGATTGCACGGTGAACGCGATTACCCGGTGTTTGCCCTGGGCTTCGCACCGGGTTTCGGCTTCATGGGCCTGGTCGACGAGCGCCTGGCCAGCCCTCGTCTGAGTACCCCACGCAAGCGCGTGGCGGCGGGCAGCGTGGGTATTGCCGAGCGCCAGACGGCGGCCTACCCGGCAGTATCGCCGGGTGGCTGGAACCTGATCGGGCGCACCCCGGTGCGGTTGTTCGACCGTGAGCGTGAGGGTTACAGCCTCTTGCAACCCGGTGACCGGGTGCGCTTCGTGCCGGTTTCGCGCAGCGAATTCCTGGCTATGGGTGGTGATGTGGAGGCGCAGGGATGAAGCAGTTGATGATCGAGGCCAGTACGCCGTTGTGCCAGTTACAGGATGCCGGGCGCTTTGGCGTGCGCCACCTTGGCGTGACCCAGGGCGGGGCGCTGGACTGGGTGGCGATGCACTGGGCCAACTGGCTGCTGGGCAACCCGTTGGGGGCGCCGGTGGTCGAGGTGGCGCTGGGTGGTTTTTGCGTGGTGGCCGAACAGGATTGCGTGCTGGCCCTGGCCGGTGCCGACCTGGATGCGTGTGTCGATGATCAGCCACTCGCGCCATGGCGCAGCTTTGCCTTGGCCAAGGGGCAGCGCTTGACCTTGAGACAGCCCAAAGTGGGTGTGCGGGCGTATCTGGCGGCACCGGGTGGGTTTCTGGGCGAGGATATGCTGGGCAGTTGTGCCACCGTGGTACGTGAAGCACTGGGTGGCATCGATGGCCAGGGTGCTGCGCTGGCTAAACACCAGGCATTGGCTTTTACCGGTAGCAATGCCCCCCTGCGCGAAGTGCCGCAAGCGTTGTGCCCGCAGTTCGCCCCAAAGCCGGTGCTGGACCTGGTGATGGGCGCGCAGATCGGTGAATTCAGCGGTACCAGCTTGTTCGAGGCATTCAACCGGGAGTGGACGCTGGATAGCCGGGCCGACCGCATGGGCATCCGGTTGTTGGGGCCGCAGCTGGTGTACCAAGGGGCGCCGATGATCTCCGAAGGGATCCCGCTGGGGGCGGTACAGGTGCCGCCAGACGGGCAGCCGATCGTGTTGCTCAATGACCGGCAGACCATTGGTGGGTACCCGCGGCTGGGCGCGCTGACGCCGCTGGCGCTGGCGCAACTGGCGCAGTGCATGCCGGGGGCGGTGGTGCGGTTCAGGGCGGTGGTGCAGGACCAGGCCTGGCGTGAGCAGCAGCTTTACCTGAGGCGTTGGTCTTAAGGCTGCTAGCCCTTTCGCGGGCTTGCCCGCTCCCACAGGGATAGCACTGCATTTGAGGGTTGTGAATGTGGGGGGGCCTGTGGGAGCGGGCGAGCCCGCGAAAGGGCCGGTACAGGCAACCTCACTTGGACAGGTAGCGCATCCCGTCCTCCAACCCTTGCAGGGTCAGCGGATACATCTTGTCCTCGATCAGGTCGCGCACCAGATGGGTCGAGGCGGTGTACTCCCAGGCCTGCTTGGGGTACGGGTTGATCCAGATGACCTTCCTGAATTTTTCCATGAAACGCTGGATCCACACATACCCGGCTTCTTCGTTCCAGTGCTCCACGCTGCCACCGGGCTGGGTGATCTCGTAGGGCGCCATGGCCGCGTCACCGACGAACACCACCTTGTAGTCATCGCCGTACTTGTGCAGCAGGTCGAAGGTGGAAAAACGTTCGGACGTGCGGCGCAGGTTGTTCTTCCACACCGACTCATAAACGCAATTGTGGAAGTAGTAATACTCCAGGTGCTTGAACTCGGTCTTGCAGGCCGAGAACAGCTCTTCGCAGACTTTGACGTGGGCGTCCATCGAACCGCCAATGTCGAACAGCAAAAGCAGCTTCACGGTGTTGCGCCGCTCGGGGCGCATCTGGATGTTCAGCAACCCGGCATCACGCGCGGTGTGGTCGATGGTGCCATCGATGTCGAGCTCTTCGGCGGCGCCTTCGCGGGCGAACTTGCGCAGCCGGCGCAGGGCCAGCTTGATGTTGCGGGTGCCAAGCTCGACCTGGTCGTCGAGGTTCTTGTACTCGCGTTGGTCCCAGACTTTTACTGCCTTGCCCTGACGCTTGCCGGCGTCACCGACGCGGATGCCCTCGGGGTTGAAACCACCCGAGCCGAATGGGCTGGTGCCGCCGGTGCCAATCCACTTGTTGCCGCCAGCGTGGCGTTCCTTTTGCTCTTCGAGGCGCTGTTTGAATGCCTCGATAAGCTTGTCCAGGCCGCCCAGCGACTGGATCTGCGCGCGTTCTTCATCGGTCAGCGAGCGCTCGAATTCCTTGCGCAGCCAGTCTTCGGGGATCAGCGCCTCGATGTGCCGGTCGAGATTTTCCAGGCCCTTGAAGTAGGCTGCGAAGGCACGGTCGAACTTGTCGAAGTGGCGTTCGTCCTTCACCAGGATGGCGCGGGCGAGGTAGTAGAACTCGTCCATGTCGGCGAACACCACGCGCTTTTGCAAGGCCTGGTGCAGGTCGAGCAGTTCACGCACCGAAACCGGCACCTTGGCCGCACGCATCTCATTGAACAGATTGAGCAGCATGGCCCTGCTCCTGTCAGCGGTTGCCGCGCCGGCTCATGAAGGCCAGGCGCTCGAGCAGTTGAACATCCTGCTCGTTTTTTACCAGCGCACCGGCCAGCGGCGGGATGGCCTTGGTCGGGTCGCGTTCGCGCAGCACCGCTTCACCGATGTTGTCGGCCATCAGCAGCTTGAGCCAGTCGACCAGCTCGGAGGTGGACGGCTTTTTCTTCAGGCCCGGCACCTTGCGCACGTCGAAGAACACATCCAGTGCCTCGCTGACCAGCGACTGGCTGATGTTCGGGTAGTGCACGTCGACAATCTGCTGCAGGGTAGTGCGGTCGGGGAAGGCGATGTAGTGGAAGAAGCAGCGGCGCAGGAAGGCGTCCGGCAGCTCTTTTTCGTTGTTCGAGGTAATGATGATGATCGGCCGCTGTTTGGCCTTGATGGTCTCGTCGATTTCGTAGACGTAGAACTCCATCTTGTCGAGTTCTTGCAGCAGGTCGTTGGGGAATTCGATATCGGCCTTGTCGATTTCGTCGATCAGCAGGATGACCCGCTCATCGGCCTCGAAAGCCTCCCAGAGCTTGCCCTTTTTCAGGTAGTTGCGCACATCGTGCACCTTGTCCACGCCCAGCTGCGAGTCGCGCAGGCGGCTGACCGCGTCGTACTCGTACAGCCCCTGGTGGGCCTTGGTGGTGGATTTGATGTGCCAGGTGATCAGGCGCGCCCCGAACGAGGCCGCCAACTGCTCGGCGAGCATGGTTTTGCCGGTGCCCGGTTCGCCCTTGACCAACAGCGGGCGTTCGAGGGTAATGGCCGCGTTTACCGCCAGTTTCAGGTCGTCTGTGGCGACGTAGTCGCGGGTGCCTTCGAACTTCATGGGGGGTTGTCCTCTGTTTAGGGCTTTGCGGGCCTCTTCGCGGGAAACCCGCGCCTAATAAGGTTGTAGGGGCGGGTTTACCCGCGAAGAGGCCCGAACACGCAGCACATGATCTGGATTTGTTTCCGACTATAACGCGGGGCCAGGCGGCTGCAAACGCAGACCGGGTATTCAGTCCCTGAATGCCCCGTCACACTGTCTCAGTCAGACTTCGGCGCTGGTTGCTCATAGCGCGCATTGAATGCCTGGACAAACCCATTGCGCAGGATCTGCAAGAACGCTTCGAAGGCACTGATATCCTGTTGGCGCACACTGCCGCTGAGTTCCACCCGGGTGGCGAACTGGTTTTTCGGCTGGTTCTTCAGCACCGTTTCGGTCGCCCCCACCAGGGCCTCCCACACTGAGCGGAAGAAGCCCTTGTCCTTTTCCTCGACGTCCTGTTGCCAGTCGAACACGTCGACATCGCGCAGCAGCGGTTTTATATAGCCGTTCAGCCGGCCGTTTTCTGCCTGGGCCTCGATGACCACGTCACCGTGCCCGGCATTGAAGTCGAATTTGCCATAGGCGCTGGCAAAGTCATTCAGTTTTCGCAGCTCGATGCCGGTGGCGCGAAGCCTGAATTCGAAGTCGTCGAAATCACTGAAAGGGTCGAAGGTGGCACGGCTTTCTACCTTCGCATCCCCCGCGATGAGCGCCGTCCCTTCGAAACTTGCATCGCGACGGCCTTGCTGGTCGCGCACGTTGGTCAAGTTGTGGATGCTGGCATTCAACCGGGTGGCCTTGAGGTCGACCGGTGGTTTGGAATTGAAGTTGCGGAACGTCAGCACGCCATTGTCGATACGCACTTCGTTGAGGGTGATGGGCAGGAGTTTTTCCAGCTGCTGGCGCCAGTCGGTACCTTGGCCGGTCTGCGATGCCTGTTTGCTACCACCGTCGACAAAGTTCAGCTCGGGGTGCACGAAGGTTACCTCCGCCACTACTGCCTTGTCGTACCACAACGAACGCCAGCTCACCGAAAGGTCGATCAGTGGGGCGTCGAGAAACGGTACGGGCACCTTGCCGGTGGTCTTGACGATTTTCAGCCCATTGATCTGGTAGGCACCGCGCCACCAGGCCAGGTCCACATCGGCTACCTGGCCGCGGTAGTCACCCATGTCGGCCAGCTTGTCGTTGAGGTAGTCGCGCACCAGGTAGGGCAGGGCCAGGTGCAGCGCCACCAGCAGCACGATCAGGCTGGCCAGGCCGACCAGCGGCCAGCGATAGCGGGCTTTCATGAGGCTGTCTCCAAGGCGGGATGTGCGGTTGACCGCAACGTGCCGGGCTGAGTTCGAACAGGCTTTACGGGCCACCGCCGCAGGCTTACCCTTGAGTCATTTCCCTGCTTTTTCATGCCAAGGACCCCTGCCATGAGCCGTATCTTTGCAGACAACGCCCACTCCATCGGTAACACGCCGCTGGTGCAGATCAACCGCATCGCCCCGCGCGGTGTGACCATCCTGGCCAAGATCGAAGGGCGCAACCCCGGATACTCGGTCAAATGCCGCATTGGCGCGAACATGGTCTGGGACGCCGAGAGCAGCGGCAAGCTCAAACCGGGCATGACCATCGTCGAGCCCACCTCGGGCAACACCGGTATCGGCCTGGCCTTCGTTGCCGCCGCCCGCGGCTACAAGCTGATGCTGACCATGCCCGCCTCGATGAGCCTGGAGCGCCGCAAGGTGCTGAAGGCACTGGGCGCCGAGCTGGTATTGACCGATCCGGCCAAGGGCATGAAGGGCGCGATCGAGAAGGCCAACGAAATCGTCGCCTCCGACCCGGCGCAGTACTTCCTGCCGGGCCAGTTCGAAAACCCGGCCAACCCGGCCATTCACGAGAAAACCACCGGCCCTGAGATCTGGAACGACACGGACGGCGCCATCGACGTGCTGGTGGCAGGCGTGGGCACTGGCGGGACCATCACCGGCGTGTCGCGCTACATCAAACATACCCAGGGCAAGGCCATCCTGTCGGTGGCAGTGGAACCCGTGGCATCGCCCCTGATCAGCCAGACCCTGGCCGGCGAAGAACTCAAGCCAAGCCCGCACAAAATCCAGGGCATCGGCGCCGGTTTCGTGCCGAAAAACCTCGACCTGTCGATTGTCGACCAAGTGGAGACGGTGACCGACGAAGAGTCCAAGGCCATGGCGATTCGCCTGATGCAGGAAGAGGGCATCCTTTGTGGTATTTCCTGCGGTGCGGCAATGGCGGCAGCGGTGCGTCTGGCCGAAAAACCGGAAATGCAGGGTAAGACCATCGTCGTAATCCTGCCCGATTCGGGCGAGCGATACTTGTCGAGCATGCTGTTCAGCGACATGTTCAGCGAGCAGGAAACCCAGCAGTAATCGGCCTTGCCGCTGATCCGGCGCAACGATCGGCGGACTGGTTTATTGCAAAATCTTCATGAATGCGATCCCGCCCGGGTTGTTTTTACCGCGGCGGGATCGGTTTATGATGGCAGGATGATTTTCTGGAGAGCAGGCAGCGCAGGCCTGACTCTTCCTCAAGGAGTGAAAGCATGACCTTTTCCTTTGCAGCCAAGGCGGGTGTCTTGCTGGTGTTTTTCGGCAGCGTGCTGTTCGTGCACTTGCGCGGCAAGGCCCGTCTGCCGGTGTTGCGCCAGTTCGTCAACCATTCGGCGCTGTTCGCCCCCTACAACGCGTTGATGTACCTGTTTTCCGGCGTGCCGTCCAAGCCCTACCTGGATCGCCAGCGCTTCCCCGAGCTGGACGTGTTGAAGGACAACTGGCAGGAAATCCGCGAAGAGGCCATGCGCCTGTTCGACGAAGGCTATATCCGTGCCGCTGAGAAAGATAACGACGCCGGCTTCGGTTCGTTCTTCAAGAAGGGCTGGAAGCGCTTTTACCTGAAGTGGTACGACAAACCGCTGCCTTCGGCGCAAACCCTTTGCCCGCGCACTGTCGAGCTGGTCAGCCGCATCCCCAATGTCAAGGGCGCAATGTTTGCCCTGCTACCCGGCGGCAGCCACCTGAACCCGCACCGCGACCCGTTCGCAGGCTCGCTGCGTTATCACCTGGGGCTGTCCACGCCCAACTCCGACGCATGCCGCATCTACGTGGACGGTGAGCAGTACGCCTGGCGTGATGGCGAAGACGTGATGTTCGACGAAACCTACGTGCACTGGGTCAAGAACGAAACCGACGTTACCCGCGTGATCCTGTTCTGTGACATCGAGCGCCCGCTGAGTAGCCCGCTGATGACGCGCATCAACCGTAAGGTCAGTGCCTTCCTCGGCCGCGCCACCGCGCCGCAGAACACCGACGAAGAGCGCGTGGGCGGGATCAACCAGGCGTACGCCTGGAGCAAGCGCTTCAGCAACAGGATCAGCAGCCATGTGAAGCAGTTCAAACGTGCCAACCCCAAGGCTTACCGCGTGCTGCGGCCGGTACTGGCGGTGGTGGTGGCGTATCTGTTGTATCGCTGGTTGTTCTGATTTTTTCTGGTCTAACCGGCCGCTTTGCGGGGCAAGCCCGCTGCCACAGGTGCGCCTCATCCTTCAAGGACGAGGGCGCGCGTGTGGAGGCGGGGTTGTGCTGCGAAGAATCACTCGCTATATTCCAGAGCATTCACTTCTGCAAAGACCCCTGTCATGCCCGCCATCCCTTCCACCACACGCTTTGCCATCGCGCCAGTCGCGGGCATGGTCGTGCGTGGTAGCCAGCAGCCGGTCATGATCTGTCACTCCCCACCACCTGTCAGTGGCGTCGTAGGCGGCGTAGCTCCGCCTCATTGCGTGGTCGTGCTGGGCTGATCGGCTTCTTGCCGTACCCCTTCACACGCGCAACCTACTGAACACGGTCGGCCACTGCTCACGTTGAAGCGCACGCCGTCCGTTTGGCTTATCTGCCTACTATCAGGTGGCAATTCATGTCTGTCTTTACCAAAACGTCCGTGGCCTCGGCGGCCACTACCTGCCTGTTCGTCCTGCTGTGGAGCAGCGGGGCGATCGTCTCCAAGCTCGGCCTGGCGCATGCCAGCCCGTTCGCCTTCCTGCTGTTGCGCTCGGCGCTGGCCCTGGCTGGCCTGTTGCTGATCGGCCCGTTGCTAGGGCTGCGCTGGCCGCGTACTCGCGGGAGCATTCTGCGGGCCCTGGGTACAGGGTGTGTGCTCCTCGGTGCCTATCAGATCTTTTATCTGTTGGCGCTTGATACCCATGTCACCCCCGGCGTCATGGCCACGGTGATGGGGGTACAACCCATCCTCACCGTGGTGCTGATGAAACGCCAGCGTTCCTGGAGCCGTTTGTTCGGCCTGGGTTTGGGGTTGGGCGGCTTGATCATGGTGGTCTACCAGGGCATCAATCTGGGCGGGGTATCGCTGGCGGGCATGCTGTTCGCCCTGCTGGCGCTGGTCAGCATGACCTTTGGCTCGATCCTGCAGAAGCGCATTACCGACAACCCCATGGGCACGCTGCCGCTGCAGTACCTGGCCGGCTTTGCCATGTGCGCGCTGTTCGCACCTCTGCAACCGCTTCATGTCGAGTGGACCGGCAGCTTCTTCGGTGCGCTGCTGTGGATGGGCCTGGTGGTCTCGCTGCTGGCAACCTTGCTGTTGTACCGGCTGATCGCCAAGGGCAACCTGGTCAACGTCACCAGCCTGTTCTACCTGGTGCCGGCAGTGACTGCGGTGATGGACTTGCTGATCTTCGGTAACCGCCTGGCACCACTCAGCCTGCTGGGCATGGGGCTGATCGTGGTTGGGCTGCTGTTCGTGTTTCGCAAGCCCGCCGCGCGCCTGGCCGAAGCGTAGGCCCTAGCGGAATTCTTCGGGGATGGCGTGGCGCAACACGCCTTCCTCGAAGTCCAGCAGGCCGGCTTCGCGCTGGGTGAGCAGGTAGTAGAGCAGGGTATCGAGCGAGCGTTGCGGCGGGACCTCGACCGCCAACATCTTCACTGCTTGTTCGGTTTCACAGGCGCAGCCGAAATCCAGCAATGCTGCGCGTACCTGGTCGAGGGTTTCCGGTGGTTTGACGACCACCCGGAACACCGAGCTGCCGCTGCTGTGGCGCAGTTCTGCGAACCAGGTTTCGCCTGCTTCCTCGCGGGTGTCGATCACGTCGCCCGGGGCGATGCCATAGACATGGAAGGGTATGTTGTCGATGGCATAGCCGCCTTCCACGGCCTTGGCCCACAGGCCCTCGACCGAGGCCGGTGGGTAGCCGTTCTCGTCCTGTTCCAGGCGGAACAGGACCTTTTTGTACGCGCTGTTCATGCAGTACCCCGCTTCAGTTGCGCGCCGGGCGCAGCACCAGCCACAAGGCCAGGCCAATCAGCAGGCCGCCGTATAGGTGCGCCATCGACAACGGCTCATTCAGCAGCCATGCCCCCCACAATACGCCGAATACCGGGATCAGGAAGGTCACGGTGCTGGCTTTGACCGGTCCGATCTCGGCCAGCAGGCGGAAGTACAGGATGTAGGCAAAGGCGGTGCATAGTAGCCCCAGCCCCAGCAACGACAACCACACCTCCCAGCCCCCCCAGCTGGCGGGCGGTTGGGTGAGTGCGCTCCAGCCGAACAGCGGGGTCAGCATCAGCGTGGCGCCGAGCATGCTGCCCAGTGCGGAAAGACGGCTGTCCAGGCCGCTGATCCAGCGACGGGCGAGGAACCCGGCAAAGCCGTAGCAGGTGGTGGCCGCCAGGCAGGCGAGGGCGCCTTGCAGCAGGGCCATGTCCAGTGCCACCGGGCCGGCGCCGCTAAGGATGCCGACGCCGAACAGGCCAAGGAAGATGCCGCAGAGTTTGGCCAGGGTCATTGGCTCGCGGAAGAACAGTACGCCGACCAGCACGCCCATCAACGGGGTGGTGGCGTTGAAGATCGCCGAATAGCCGGCCGGCAGCACCTGGGCCGCCACCGAATAGAAGGTGGCGGGGATGCCGGAGTTGATCATGCCCAGCACCAGGCACGCGCCGAGCTTGCCCTGGAAGTCCCAGCGCACACGGGCGGCGGCCAGTATCACGATCAGGCCCAGACAGGCGATGGAGACCCGGAAGAACGCGGTCGGCACCGTGCCCAGTTCGGGGGCGATGATGCGCATGAACAGGAAACTCGCTCCCCAGACGGCGGCAAGGGTCAGCAGGCGGGCTAGGGCGATGGGGCTCACAACGGTCTCCGAAGGCAAGGCAGGGGCGCGAGTGTACGCCAGGGGGCGGGGGGATTCTTGTGCTTTCTTGCTGTGTAATTCCTCTTGGGCTGCGGGGCTCTGGGCAATGCAGCTGCAACTACAGCTCGGGCCTTCAATGGCAGTAACCGATGAAGCCAAGGGCGGCTAAGCTCTGTACTCAATCCCAGCTCCGAGGCCCCACGCATGTCCCAGCCCTGGCCCGCTGTCGAAATCGCCCGGATGATCCTCGCCGGCTTCGACGACTACCGCGATCATTTCCAGCGCATCACCCTTGGTGCTCGCCAGCGCTTCGAGCAGGCGCGCTGGCAGGATATCCAGCAGGCCGCCGCTGCCCGCATCAATCTCTACGAAGAGAAAGTCGCCGAAGTCAACGGTTGGCTGCGCCAGGCCTTTGCCGCAGAGGTGCTGCTGGATGTGGAACAGTGGCCGCTGGTGAAAAACGCCTATATCCACCTGATCGACCCCCGCCTGGACGACGAGCTGGCAGAGACCTGGTACAACTCGCTGTTTTGCAGCCTGTTCAGCCATGACCTGATCAGCGACGGCTGCATGTTCATCCACACTACCCGGCCTTCCATGCGCGGCCGCGAGCGCGCCGCGCAAACCCGTACCTATCGGCTTGATGGCAGTCTCAGGAACTTGCTGCGCGCGGTGTTCGCCGATTACCCATTCGACATGCCTTATGGCGACCTGGAAGGCGACCTGGCGCGGCTGGAAGAACAACTGCGCGAATGCCTGCCCGACTGGGTGTGCAAGGACCCGACGCTGGCCGTGGAGCTGTTTGTACCCGTGCTTTACCGCAACAAGGGGGCCTATCTGGTCGGCCGCCTGTACAACAGCGATGAGCAGTGGCCGTTGGTGATTCCCTTGCTGCACCGCGAGGGCCACGGCATCGAGGCCGATGCGTTGATTACCGACGAGGCCGAGGTGTCGATCATCTTTTCGTTCACCCGCTCTTACTTCATGGCCGATGTCCCGGTGCCCGCCGAGTTCGTCAATTTCCTCAAGCGCATCCTGCCGGGCAAGCACATTGCCGAGCTGTATACCTCGATCGGGTTCTACAAGCAGGGCAAGTCGGAGTTCTACCGCGCACTGATCAACCACCTGGCCAGCAGTGATGACCGCTTCGTCATGGCGCCAGGGGTGCGGGGCATGGTCATGAGCGTGTTCACCTTGCCCGGGTTCAATACGGTGTTCAAGATCATCAAGGACCGCTTCTCGCCATCGAAAACCGTGGATCGCGCCACGGTGATCGACAAGTATCGGCTGGTGAAGAGTGTCGACCGGGTGGGGCGTATGGCCGACACCCAGGAGTTTGCCGATTTTCGCTTTCCGCGCAGCAAGTTCGAGCCGGATTGCCTGGCCGAGTTGCTGGAGGTGGCACCGTCGACGGTGGCGCTGGAGGGCGACACAGTGCTGATCCGCCACTGTTGGACCGAGCGGCGCATGACGCCGTTGAACCTGTACCTGGAGCAGGCCACCGAGGGCCAGGTGCTGGAGGCACTGGAGGACTACGGCCTGGCCATCAAGCAACTGGCGGCGGCGAACATCTTCCCCGGCGACATGCTGCTGAAGAACTTCGGCGTGACCCGCCATGGCCGGGTCGTGTTCTACGACTATGACGAAATCAGTTTCCTGACCGAGGTGAATTTCCGCCACATCCCGCCACCGCGTTACCCGGAGGACGAAATGTCGGGCGAGCCGTGGTACTCGATCGGCCCGCATGATGTGTTTCCCGAAGAGTTTCCGCCGTTTCTGTTTGCCGATATGGGCCAGCGGCGGTTGTTCAGCCGCTTGCATGGGGAACTGTATGACGCGGATTACTGGAAGGGGCTGCAGGCGGCGATACGTGAAGGGAAAGTGATCGATGTGTTTCCGTATCGGCGCAAAGCCCGGTGAGTCAGCGCGAACAGGGCTGTCACTCCTTCAAACACTTCATCTCGCTCAAATGGGTACGCACCTTGCCCAACCGTTCCTGCAGGAACCTCCGTTGCTGCGGGGTGCTTTGCCGCACCAGGTCCACCAGCAGGCTGCGTGCCTGCTGCTCGCTATTCTGATACGCCGCCCGGTACTCGGGTGTCCACAAACTCTCCTTGCGCTGCAACAAAGTCGCCAGGCGCGGCTCGAAGCTGGAGTCGTTGCGCTGGTTCATCGCCAACAGCAATTGCTGTTGCCAGTGGGCACGGTTGGCGATCCATTCACGGTTCTGGTCACCCAGCGCTTGAGACCAGGCCTGGATGCGTTGCTTCTGTACCGCCGTCAACTCGCCAAACCATGGCGTCAGGCGTTTTTCCATGCGCTCGCTACGGCGGGCCATCTGTTTGGGCAATGGCGTATCCACATACTGCTTCTGCCGTTCACTGATGTCTTCGCGGAAGGCCTCACGCATCTGCGCTACCTGGTTGTCGCTCATGCCGCGCAGCAGTTCGGTGGCCGAAGGGGTGATTTCCTCGGCCACCCGACCAATCGCTTCACGGACCTCGCGGGTGCTTTGCTGCAGGGCCTGGTCGGTGACCTGATCGTCGGCGACCAGGTCACGTAGCCGATCGAGCCAGTCGAGGTAGCCGGGCAGTTGAGTCTTGCAATGCCAGGCCAGGTGCTCGCGCAACCGATCGTCCAGCAGCGCCCTTTGCTCGCAGTTCATGTCCAGGTAGTCGCTCAGCGACCACGGCACCAGGCGGTCGAGGTTGCGATAGGCCAGGTCGATGCGGCTGCAGGCGGCCAAGGCCAGGGCGAAGCCGATGGCGATAAGCAGGGCTTTGGGCAGGCGTAGCGGCATGTGCTGTTCCTTCCTCAGGCTGGCCAGAAGGTAGATGCAAGTGCGGCCTGGCGGTTCCACTGCATGAGTGGTCGGGCCATGTGGTGGCTTCAGGTGTAGAATAGCCGCCTTGTCTTGAGGATCATCGGAAATGGCTCTGCTTGGGCGTTACAACAGTTTGCAAATCGTGAAACACGTGGACTTCGGTCTGTACCTGGACGGCGGCGCCGATGGCGAAATCCTGCTGCCCGGGCGCTACATCCCGAAAAACGCCGAGACCGAGGTCGATGACTGGTTGAACGTGTTCATCTACCTGGACAGCGAAGACCAGCTGATCGCCACCACCGAGAAGCCCAAGGTGCAGGTTGGCGAGTTCGCCAGCCTGAAGGTCAAGGACATCAACGGTGCCGGTATCTTCCTGGACTGGGGCCTGTCCAAGGACTTGCTGATGCCGTACTCGGAAGAGGCTCGGCCACTGAAGATCGGTGATTACTGCGTGGTGCACGTGTACCTCGACAAGCGCACCCGCCGGATCACTGCCACGTCGCGCCTGGACCGCTACCTCGATGTCACCCCAGCCGACTACAAGTTTGGCCAGCCGGTCGAGCTGCTGGTGGCCGGCGAAACGCCGATGGGCTTCAAGGCCATTATCAACAACCGCCACTGGGGCCTGATCCACAAGAACGAGGTGTTCAAGTTCTTGCGCTCGGGCATGCACGAGAAGGGCTTCATCAAGGAAGTGCGCCAGGACGGCAAGATTTCACTGAGCCTGCAGCCGGTAGGCGCCGCCCTGGCGGACACCCTGCAAGAGCAGATCATGGCGCGCCTGGAAGCCGAAGGCGGGGTGTTGGGGGTGTGCGACAAGAGTGACCCTGCGTTGATCAGCAAGCTGTTCAACGTCAGCAAGGGCAACTTCAAGAAGGCCATTGGCGGATTGTTCAAGCAGGGCCTGATCGTCATCCATGACGATCGCATCGAGAAAGCCTGACGGCCTTATGCCTGTACGAAGTTGCGGAAGTCCAGCTGCTCGCCACCCGGACGGGTGTCGCGCAGCAGCGAGTCACGGTCGGCGCTGAGGGCCAGGCTGATGGTGGAGCGGCGCTTGCCAGGCTTGCGCACTTCCATTTGCTCAAGGTGAGCCTTGAGGAAATTGGTGGGCACCTTCAGGTGCTGCAGCTCATCGCTTTCCGGCGTGTGCAGCAGCAGGTTGACCCAGTCGGCCTGGCCCTTGCCCAGCAGTGCCACTGGCACTTCGAACCACCACAGGTTGCGTTTGCTGTCCAGAGTGGCGAACAGAGTATTGCTGCTGGTCAGCACCGGCCGGGCCAGTGCTTCGTTGCGCCGGGCGATGGCGGCGGGTTTGTCGAGTTTCATGCAGGTTCCTGCGCGTTGACGCTATGAAGGCCTGCATTGTGAGGGGTGGCACGGGGCGGAGCAAGGTTTGTGACTTGCGGTGCCAGTGCCGGCCTCTTCGCGGGCTTGGGCGGTATTCGCCTGCCGTTTTACCGTTCGGCTTCTGGCCGGGAAATCCGTTGAAACTCCTGGCCCAGGCGTTGGGTCAACCTTCTGTCGACACGGTTCACGTGTCTCCATTTGCAGGAGTTTTGCCATGAGCGGTACTAAAGACAAAGCGAAAGGCTTGGCCAACGAAGCGATCGGCAACGTGAAACAGGGTGTTGGCAAGGTGACCGACAACGACAAGCTGCGGGCCGAAGGCAAGGCGCAGGAGCTCAAAGGCGAGGCGCAGCAGGTCAAGGGCAATGTGAAGGATGCGGTGAAGAAACCTTGACTTGAGGCGGTGCCGGCCTCTTCTCGGGTGAACCCGCGAAGAGGCCGGCACTTATTCGTAAGCAAATTCTTCAACCACGGCCGGGAGCAGCACAGCTCGGGCACGGTCTATTAGACTTGCCTGTGTAACGATCAAGCGGCGAAAGGAGACGCTATGATTTTCCCCGACCTGCGCGGCTTGCCCCTGCACCGCGTGCTGGTTCGCACCGTCAAGGAATTCCTCGACGACGAGATGTCCACCTATGCCTCAGCGCTGGCCTACCAGGCGCTGTTCTCGCTATTCCCCTTCCTGTTGTTCCTGATTGCCCTGATCGGTTTCCTGCACTTGCCGGACTTTTTCTCCTGGCTGCGTCTGCAATCGGAACTGGTGTTGCCACCCCAGGCGCTGGAGCAGGTGAATCCGGTGATCGACCAGTTGCAGCAGTCCAAGGGTGGGCTGCTGTCGGTGGGTATCGTGATCGCCCTGTGGACCGCCTCCGCCGGCGTGCGCCTGATGATGAGCGCCATGAACGCCGCTTACGATGTGCCCGAAGGTCGCCCGGTGTGGAAGCGTATCCCGCTTTCCATTTTCTACACCGTGGGCCTGGCTGGGATGTTGCTGGCGGCCGCAGCGCTGATGGTGCTGGGCCCGCAGGTGATGGAATGGATAGCCGCCCAGATCGGCATGCAGGAGTTCATCGTCACACTGTGGACCATCCTGCGCTGGCCGGTGATCATCATTCTGCTGATGGTGGCAGTGGCCCTGATCTATTACGTGATGCCTGATGTGAAACAGCAGTTTCGCTTCATTACCCCGGGCTCGGTGCTGGCGGTTGTGGTGTGGATCGTGGCTTCACTGGGCTTTGCCTACTACGTGAAGACCTTTGCCGACTACAACGCCATGTACGGCAGCATTGGTGCAATCATCGTGCTGTTGCTGTATTTCTATATTTCGGCTGCCGTGCTGCTGCTCGGCGCCGAAATGAATGCGGTGATCGAGCACATGTCAGCCGAAGGCAAGAACCCGGGCGAGAAAGACTTCGACGGGGAAAAGCCCAAGGAAACCTTGACTGTACTGGGTCACGAGCACCCGAACCCGAGCAAGCCTCATAGCGTCGAGCCGAACCCCTGATGATCCGTGACATTCTCAAGATGGGCGACGAACGCCTGCTGCGCATCGCTCCGCCAGTGCCCGAGCACATGCTTGGCAGTGCCGAACTGCAGCAACTGATCGACGAAATGTTCGAAACCATGCGTCACGTCGGCGGTGTGGGCCTGGCCGCCCCGCAGGTCGGCATCGACCTGCAGTTGGTGATCTTCGGCTTCGAGCGCAGCGAGCGATACCCCGATGCCGAGGCAGTGCCACAGACCATTCTGCTGAATCCGGTCATCACCCCGACCTCCAGCGAGGTCGAGGACGGCTGGGAGGGTTGTCTGTCGGTGCCTGGCTTGCGCGGCGTGGTGCCGCGCTTCAAGCATATCTGCTACCAAGGGATCGACCCCCAGGGCAGCCCGATCAACCGCTTTGCCGATGGCTTCCATGCACGGGTGGTGCAACACGAGTGCGACCACTTGATCGGCCGGCTATACCCCTCGCGCATCCAGGACTTTGCCAAGTTCGGCTACACCGAGGTGCTGTTCCCTGGGCTTGAGGTCAGCGAGGACTGACCTCGCTGCAGGGCTACCAGGCGTTTGTTGCGCTGATAGCGTAGCAGGCGGCTGGCCAGGGCTTCTGGCAGGTGTTGTGCCAGGTCGAAACCCAGGCGCTGGTAGAAGGGCGTCAGGTCGGGATGACAGAACAGCCAGACGGGCCCGTCAACCTGCGCCAGCGCGGCCTCGACCAATCGCGCAGCCACCCCTTGGTTGCGCCGCTGCGGGGCGACGAACAGGCCCGTCAGCCAGAATCCCTCACCCACCGCACTCAGGCTCAGCCCGGCGATGATGCCAGGGGCCCGTGCTACCCACAGTTCGGCGTCGCTTGCTGCGCGCATGCGTGAGCTGTGCTGGCGGTAGAAGTGGTCCAGCAAACGGCGTTCTGTGTCCGAAAGCGTCGAACAGGAAAATTGTTCAGAAATGGTGAGTCCTACCCTGAAACGAGGCCAGAGGCTCTGGCCTGATGATTTGCGGCCACTTTGTCGCAGATTGTTGCAAAACCGGCAAGGGTGAATATCCGACTACGGGGTTCAACTATTGCTGGCCGGGAGTAGAATTTTGTTCATCCCCCCTGGCAGTACGAAGCGGGATCGGTACTTCGTGCCATCTAGACCCTAGATGACAACTTCTCCGCGCCGGATACGGCAATAGAAGTCAATCGATCAGCTTGAACGCTCAAAAGGCAAAACCACATGAAACCATTACTGATTCTTGCATTGGTCGGTATGTCCTCGTTCGCCCTCGCCGATGAGGCCAAACCCGTCTCCAGCGAGCCTGTGGCTCAGCAGTACGACTACTCGATGAACCTGGACATCAAGCGGGTGATCAACCTGTCGACCATCCCCAATGTCTGCGAAGTGGTACCTGCGACCATGACCTATGAAGACCATCAGGGCCAGGTGCACACCATTCAGTACCGGGCCATGGGTGAAGGTTGCCAGCAGGGTTGACTGGCGGTGCCCGCCACAGGGGCTGAAAACGCTGTGGCGGGCACTTGCTGGCCCTGACGCGATCTCCCGGGTGCTCCGCCAATACAGAATAATTTCCCCCGCCTGTCGAATCCTCCGCTTACCGTTCGACCATAGCTGAAGGCACGCTTCACACCGTGCCCCACCCCTATGATCTGTCGGAGGTACCCCCGATGAGCACCGCAGCCGAATCCGAAATCCGCCAATTGATCGAGCGCTGGATGCAAGCCGTGCGCGATCGCGACATCCCGGGCATCATCGCCCCCTACGCCGACGATATCGTCGCCTTCGATGCCATCCAGGCTCTGCAATTCAAAGGCAAGTCGGCCTACACGGCGCACTGGGAAATGTGCATGGGCATGTGCACCGGCCCCATGGTGTTCGAACTTGCCCAACTCACCGTGCACGCCGCTGGCGATCTGGCCCTGGCCCATTGGCTGAACCGCTGCGGCCCGGGCGACGACGAAAGCCAGTGCGGCTTCATGCGCGCCACGGTGGGCTATCGTCGTCAAGGCGGCCAGTGGCAGGTAATCCATGAACACTGGTCGGCGCCTTTCGACATGGAAACGCAAAAAGCGCTGTTCGATCTCAAGCCCTGAGCCGTTATCGCCAAACGCACTTTGCCAATACCCTGGAGGCGACCATGAAATACCTGTGCCTGGTCTATTGTGACGAAGGGCTGTTGCACAGCCTGCCCGACAGCCCGGCAGACGCCGAATGCATGGCCTACGCCGAAGCCATTCAGGGTTCCGGGCGCATGCTGGCGGCCGAGGCGCTGAAGCCGGTGCAGACGGCCACCACGGTACGCATGCGCAACGGACACATGAGCCTGACCGACGGCCCGTTCGCCGAAACCAAGGAGCAACTGGCGGGCTTTTACCTGGTGGAGGCCCGCGACCTCAACGAAGCGCTGAATATCGCCAAGGGCATCCCCGCCGCGCGGGTCGGCAGTGTCGAGGTGCGACCAGTGCGCGAGCTGCAACCCTGACAGCCAAGGAGAACCATCAGCATGAGCCTTGCACCCATTGCCCAGGCGCAACACGAGTTGTCCATCAGCCGCCTGATCGACGCACCACCGGCCAAAGTATTTCGCGCCTGGACCGAACCCCAGTGGCTGATGCAGTGGTGGGGGCCGCACGGCATGACCACCCCGGAGTGTGAAATGCAGCTGTGGGCCGGTGGCCTGTTTCGCACCCTGATGCGCGCGCCGGATGGCAGCGAGTACCCCAACCAGGGCGTCTTTCTGGAAATTGCCGCGCCACGCCGGCTGGTGTTCACCGATGCCTTCGGCCCCGGTTGGGTACCGTCGGACAAGGCCTTCATGACCGCGGTGATCAGCTTTGACGAGGAACAGGGCAAAACCCGCTACACCGCCCGTGCCTGGCACTGGAATGCCACCGACTGCCGGGCCCATGAAGAAATGGGCTTCCACCAGGGCTGGGGAGAAAGCCTGGACCGCCTGGTGGAGGTGGTGACCCAGCGGATGCCCGACTGATGGCCGCACTGGCCCAGGTGCGCGCCGAAGTCGAGGCTGTGTACCGGCAGGAGTCGCGGCGCATACTGGCGACACTGATCCGCTTGCTGGGTGATTTCGACCTGGCCGAGGAGGCCATGCATGATGCCTTCTTCATTGCCGTTGAACGCTGGCAACGCGACGGTATTCCCGCCAACCCGCGAGCGTGGCTGGTTTCTGTCGGGCGCTTCAAGGCCATCGACGCGCTGCGCCGGCGCGTCCGCTTCGACCGCTCCCAGGCGGACTTGAGCATGCTGCTGGAGGGGCAGGCGCAGGACCCCAGTGAAGAAGAGCTGCTGGCGGATGACCGCCTGCGGCTGATCTTCACCTGTTGCCATCCGGCCCTGTCGGCCGACGCTCAGGTGCCATTGACGCTTCGCGAAGTCTGCGACCTGACCACTGAGCAGATCGCCCGGGCCTTTCTGCAAAGCCCGGCCACCATCGCCCAACGTATCGTGCGCGCCAAGGCCAAGATCCGTGACGCGGGCATACCGTACCAGGTACCGGAGCTGAATGAGCTGCCCGAGCGCCTGGAAAGCGTGTTGCGGGTGATCTACCTGGTGTTCAACGAGGGCTATTCGGCGTCATCGGGCGAGACACTGCTACAGCAGGCGCTGAGCGATGAAGCCATTCGCCTGGCGCGGTTGCTGGTGCAGTTGCTGCCCGACCCGGAGGCGGTCGGCCTGCTGGCGTTGATGTTGCTGCAGGCGTCCCGGCAGCGGGCGCGCATCGATGGCCAAGGCGATTTGGTGGTTCTGGAGCAGCAGGACCGTAGCTTGTGGGACCGGCAGTTCATTGCCGAGGGCTGTGCTCTGGTGCGCCAGGCCCTGCAGAGCCGTGCATTCGGGGCCTATACCGTCCAGGCGGCGATTGCTGCCGTGCATGCCGAAGCGGCGACGGCTGAAGAGACGGACTGGGGAGAAATCGTCGGGCTGTATGACGTGTTGCAGCGGTATTGGCCATCAGCGGTGGTGGCGCTTAACCGCGCGGTGGCCCTGGCGAAGCGGGATGGGCCGGAGGTTGGCTTGCGGGAAGTCGAAGGGATTCTGGCGCGGGGGGAGTTGCTGGACTATCACCTGGCACATGCGGCACGCGCCGAGTTGCATTGCCAGCTGGGACAGGTGCAAGAGGCGCGTGCGGCCTGGCAGCAGGCGCTGGCCTTGACCCGGCAGGCGCCTGAACGGCGGCATATCGAGCGGCGTTTGCAGGCTATCGAATGATGTGGGGTGTGCCGGCCGCTTCGCGGGCAAGCCCGCTCCCTCAGGGTGCCTGCTAAATCAACGCGTTAGCGGGTTACCCAGGAGAGCAGCCTTGAAGAAGAAGCTGGCTGCATCACACTTCAGCTCGCCACAAAGTTCGGCGGCGATACCAGCTCGACGGTCTGCTGCTTGCGCGGCGCCAGGATCTCGGCTTCACCCGCGACCACCAGCTCGTCGTTCTGGTTGTACACATTGGTGGCGATGCGCACCTTGAACTTGGGCAGCTTCTCGAGGATTTCCAGGCGCACGGTCAGGGTGTCGCCGATTTTCACCGGTTTCTGGAAGCTCATCTGCTGGCCCAGGTAGATGGTGCCAGGGCCAGGCAGGGTGCAGGCCACTGCCGCACTGATCAGCGCGCCGCTGAACATGCCATGGGCAATACGTTCGCGGAACATGCTCTTGGCGGCGAACTCAGCATCCAGGTGAACCGGGTTGTGGTCACCGGACATCGCGGCGAACAGCTGAATGTCGCGTTCTTCAACGGACTTCTTGTACTCGGCCTTCTGGCCGACTTCGAGGGCTTCGTAAGGCGTGTTGGTGACCTGGGACATCGATGCTTCCTTAAGCGTTGGGCGAGGGCGGCTATCATTCACTGCGCGCAGGGCGGCCAAGGGCCAGCGCCTGTTCCAGCCAGCCGAGAATATCGGCGATGACCTCGCCACGGTTGGTTTCGTTGAGTACTTCATGCCGCGCCTCAGGATAGATGCGCAGCTGTACATGTCGGTTGCCGGTCGCGCGCAGGGCGTCGGCCAGATGGGTGAGACGCTTGCCGGCACTGACCGGATCACATTCACCGCCGATCACCAGCATCGGCAGGTTGGGATCGATCTGCGCGAGGTTACCCGGCTGACTGATCTGCGCCAAGCCTTGCAGCAGATCGAGCCACAACTGGTTGGTGCAGCGAAAGCCGCACAACGGGTCATTCACGTACTGATCGACCTCGCCCGGGTCGCGGCTGAGCCAGTCGAAGGCCGTGCGGTTGGGCTTGAAGGCGTTGTTGAACGAACCGAAGGACAACCATTCGATCAGTGCACTCTTGCCCAGTGGCCCCTGGCGCCAGGACTCCAGCCGGGCAATCAGCCGCGCAAGGCGGTACAGCACGGCCGGTTGGTAGTTGGAACCGCTGAGGATCGCCCCGTGCAGGCTGCCACTGTGATGCAGCAGGTACGCCTGGGCGATGTAGCTGCCCATGCTGTGGCCGAACAGGAACAGCGGCGTGCACGGGAACTGCTGGCCTATGTGCTGGGCCACACACCCAAGGTCGTTGACCACGGCATTCCAGCCATGATGGCGGGCGAACAGGCCGAGGTTGCCCAGTTCGGCCGTGCGCCCGTGGCCACGCTGATCGGCAGCGAACAGGGCAAAGCCGGCCTCGCTCAGGGCCTGGCCCAGGCGCTGGTAGCGCCCGGCATGCTCGGCCATGCCATGGGCCAGCAGCACCACGGCCTTTACCGGTGTGGCCGGCAGCCATTGGTGTACGTACAGGCTGCAGTGCTCACTGGCGGGCAGCCAGAAGGCGTCGTGAGGCATGGCGGGTCCTTGTGCGCGCGGTTACCCGAACAGTGTATGCACAACGGGCCAGATTGCAGGAGGGGCACAAATAAGATTCACAATGTTAATGGCGGCACTTGGCGTATATGCCACCTTGGGTTTACCTGCTAACGTCGAATCAACGCCTTTTCGCCAGCAGGCGGTCAGGTAAAGGACTAAAGGACGCAGTGCAGGTCCAGGCAGAGGAACAATAATAAATGCAAGCCGACTTCTGGAATGACAAGCGCCCGGCAGGCGTGCCTTCCACCATCGACATCAATGCCTACGCCTCGGTCGTCGAGGTGTTCGAGCGCTCCTGCAAGCGCTTTGCCGACCGCCCGGCGTTCAGCAACCTGGGCGTGACCCTCAGCTACGCGGAACTGGAGCGCCATTCGGCAGCCTTCGCTGCCTGGTTGCAGCAGCACACCGACCTCAAACCGGGTGAGCGCATCGCCGTACAGATGCCCAATGTGCTGCAGTACCCCATCGCCGTCTTCGGTGCCATGCGCGCCGGGCTGATCGTGGTCAATACCAACCCGCTGTACACCGAGCGCGAGATGCGCCACCAGTTCAAGGACAGTGGCGCGCGTGCGCTGGTGTACCTGAACATGTTCGGCAAGCGCGTGCAGGAGGTGCTGCCCGATACCGGTATCGAGTACCTGATCGAGGCAAAGATGGGCGACCTGCTGCCGGCCGCCAAGGGCTGGCTGGTCAACACCGTGGTCGACAAGTTGAAGAAGATGGTACCGGCCTACCGGTTGCCCCAGGCGGTGCCGTTCAAGCAGGTGCTGCGCGAGGGCCGCGGGCTGTCGCCCAAACCGGTGTCGCTGAACCTCGATGACATCGCGGTGCTGCAGTACACCGGCGGCACCACCGGCCTGGCCAAGGGCGCGATGCTCACCCATGGCAACCTGGTGGCCAACATGCTGCAGGTGCTGGCCTGCTTCTCGCAGCACGGCCCCGATGGGCAGAAGCTGCTGAAGGACGGCCAGGAAGTGATGATCGCGCCGCTGCCGCTGTACCACATCTATGCCTTCACCGCGAATTGCATGTGCATGATGGTCACCGGCAACCATAATGTGCTGATTACCAACCCGCGGGATATTCCCGGCTTCATCAAGGAGCTGGGCAAGTGGCGTTTCTCTGCCTTGCTGGGCCTCAATACCCTGTTTGTCGCACTGATGGACCACCCGGGCTTCCGTCAGCTGGACTTCTCGGCGCTGAAGGTCACCAACTCTGGTGGCACAGCGCTGGTCAAGGCCACCGCCGAGCGCTGGGAAGACCTTACCGGGTGCCGCATCGTTGAAGGCTACGGCCTGACAGAAACCTCGCCGGTGGCCAGCACCAACCCCTACGGCCAGCTGGCGCGTCTGGGTACCGTGGGCATCCCCGTGGCGGGTACTGCGTTCAAGGTCATCGATGATGAGGGCAACGAACTGCCGCTGGGCGAGCGGGGCGAGCTTTGCATCAAAGGCCCGCAGGTCATGAAGGGGTACTGGCAGCAGCCCGAGGCAACGGCCCAGGCACTGGATGCAGAAGGCTGGTTCAAGACCGGTGATATCGCGGTGATCGACCCGGACGGCTTCACCCGCATCGTCGACCGCAAGAAGGACATGATCATCGTCTCGGGCTTCAACGTGTACCCCAACGAAATCGAGGATGTGGTGATGGGGCATCCCAAGGTCGCCAACTGTGCGGCTATCGGTGTGCCGGACGAGCGTTCCGGCGAGGCGGTCAAGCTGTTCGTGGTGCCGCGCGAGGGGGGCTGAGCGTTGATGAGCTGAAGGCCTACTGCAAGGCCAACTTCACCGGCTACAAAGTACCCAAGCACATCGTGCTGCGCGAATCGTTGCCCATGACGCCGGTGGGCAAGATTTTGCGGCGGGAGTTGCGTGATATAGCGTGATACCGGGATGGCTTCTTCGCGGGTAAACCCGCTCCTGCATCGCCCAATGTAGGAGCGGGTTTACCCGCGAATGCCTTAAACCGCTCTAACAGGCTCTATACAGCCTTATCTGCGACATTTTGGATAATTACTCTAAAAATGACCTGTATTGTTCATTGAGTCATTTTTGTGACCGTAAGGCCTGTTTTGGCCTCTAGGCGACCCCAGACAAAGCTGTTACTCTCGGCCCGCTTCCAGATGATCCGGTTTGCAACGAACCGTCATCTCATATCAATAATAAGCGCATCGACGCGTGAATCGAACTTCGCTGTTGCTGAAGGAGTGGGCTTCCATGATCGAAAATTTTTGGAAGGATAAGTACCCAGCCGGGATTACGGCGGAAATCAATCCTGACGAATTCCCCAATATCCAGGCAGTACTCAAGCAATCCTGCCAACGCTTTGCCGACAAACCGGCCTTTAGCAACCTGGGCAAGACTATCACTTATGGCGAGTTGTATGCGTTGTCGGGGGCGTTTGCCGCCTGGCTGCAGCAGCATACCGACCTCAAGCCGGGTGACCGCATTGCCGTGCAACTGCCCAATGTCCTGCAATACCCGGTCGCGGTCTTCGGTGCCATGCGTGCCGGGCTGATCGTAGTCAACACCAACCCGCTGTACACCGCGCGGGAGATGGAACACCAGTTCAACGACTCGGGTGCCAAGGCCTTGGTGTGCCTGGCCAACATGGCCCACCTGGCCGAAAAAGTGGTGCCCAAAACCCAGGTCAGGCACGTTATCGTCACTGAAGTGGCCGACCTGCTGCCACCACTCAAGCGCCTGCTGATCAACAGCGTGATCAAGTACGTGAAGAAGATGGTGCCGGCCTACAACCTGCCGCAGGCCGTGCGTTTCAATGACGCCCTGGCGCTGGGCAAGGGCCAGCCCGTGACCGAAGCCAACCCGCAGGCCAACGACGTGGCGGTGCTGCAGTACACCGGCGGTACCACCGGTGTGGCCAAAGGCGCCATGCTGACCCACCGCAACCTGGTGGCCAACATGCTGCAGTGCCGTGCACTGATGGGCGCCAACCTGCACGAAGGCTGCGAAATCCTCATCACCCCGCTGCCGCTGTACCACATCTATGCGTTTACCTTCCATTGCATGGCGATGATGCTGATCGGCAACCACAACGTGCTGATCAGCAACCCGCGAGACTTGCCGGCGATGGTCAAGGAACTGGGCAAGTGGAAGTTCAGCGGCTTTGTGGGCCTCAACACCTTGTTCGTTGCCCTGTGCAACAACGAGGCGTTCCGAGCCCTGGATTTCTCGGCGCTGAAAATCACCCTGTCGGGCGGTATGGCCTTGCAGCTAAGCGTGGCCGAGCGCTGGAAGGCCGTTACCGGTTGCGCCATCTGCGAAGGCTATGGCATGACCGAAACCAGCCCGGTGGCGGCGGTGAACCCCTCGGAAGCGAACCAGGTGGGCACCATCGGTATTCCGGTGCCGTCGACCCTGTGCAAGGTCATCGACGACGCTGGCAATGAGTTGCCGCTTGGCGAAGTGGGCGAGCTGTGTGTCAAGGGCCCGCAGGTGATGAAGGGCTACTGGCAGCGTGAAGATGCCACGGCCGAGATTCTCGACAGCGAAGGCTGGCTGAAGACCGGCGACATCGCCGTGATCCAGGCGGACGGCTACATGCGCATCGTCGACCGCAAGAAAGACATGATCCTGGTCTCGGGCTTCAACGTATACCCCAACGAGCTGGAAGACGTGTTGGCGGCCCTGCCGGGCGTGCTGCAGTGCGCAGCCATCGGTGTGCCGGACGAGAAGTCGGGTGAAGTGATCAAGGTCTTCATCGTGGTCAAGCCGGGCATGACCGTGACCAAGGAGCAGGTGATGGAGCACATGCGTGCCAACGTTACCGGCTACAAGGTACCGCGCCACATCGAGTTCCGCGATTCGCTGCCGACCACCAACGTGGGCAAGATCCTGCGCCGCGAACTGCGTGATGAAGAGCTCAAGAAGCAAGGCTTGAAGAAGATCGCCTGACCACAAGCCTGCACGCTCAGTGTGGGCGCGGCCTCGTGTCGCGAAAGGGCCGCGACGCGGCCCTGGGATTTCGGCGGTGATGCAACGATGGCTGGGGGCGCTTTGCGCCCCTTTCGCGACACAAGGCCCCACAATAAGATGCGGCGCCGTCTTCAGACATTGTGAGCCCCGGTAGGAGCGGGTTTACCCGCGAATACGGTAGTGGCGACAACGGTGAACGGCGGGTGGAGATCGGTCAGCAGGGCCGGCCCTTTCGCGGGTAAACCCGCTCCTACATCCGCGCAACTCAGCGCAGCTTCTCGAGCATCTGGTAATACCACATCCCCGCCGCCAGCAGCGGGTTCCCCAGCAAGTCCCCCATCGGCACTCGCACATGCTTGCACTGGGCGAAGGTGTCGAACTTCTCCAGCGTCCCGGTCAACGCTTCGGCCATGATCTCGCCCATGATGTGGCTGGTGGCAATGCCATGCCCCGAGTAACCCTGGCAGTACCACACGTTGTCCGACAGCTTGCCCAACTGCGGGATGCGGTTGACCACGATGCCCATGGCGCAGCTCCACTGGAACTCGATCGGCACCCCCTTCAATGCCGGGAAGGTGCGTTCGATGCAGGGGCGCAATTCGCCTTCGATGTCCCGTGAATCCTTGCCCGAGTAGTTGGCGCCGCCGCCGAACAGCAGGCGCTTGTCGGCCGTCAGGCGGTAGTAGTCGAGGACGAAGCGGCAGTCGTACACCGCCAGGTCCTGCGGGTTGATCTGCTCGGCCAGCTCACCCAGCGGCGCGGTGGTGACGATACCGCCCATGGCTGGGAAGATCTTGCCCTTGAGCTGGCGCTTTTCCAGCTTGTGATACACATCGCCGGCCAACATCACCTGGCGTGCCTCCACCCGGCCGTGGGCGGTAACCACCGCCGGGCGCGGGCCATGGACGATGTCCAGCACTTCGGAATTTTCGAATATCAGTGCACCCAGGCCATGCGCGGCACGGGCTTCGCCCAGGCACAGGTTGAGTGGGTGCAGGTGCAGGTTGCGCAGGTTCTTCAACGCACCCAGATAAAGCGGGCTTTGCAGATGCTCGGCCACTGCAGCGCGATCGAGCAATTGCACCTGATCGCCCATGCCGCGGCGCTGTGCTTCGGCCTCGAACGCACGCAGTTCGTTCATGTGCGAAGGCTTCATGGCTGCATGCAGGTGGCCACGCTTGAGGTCGCAATCGATGCCATAGCGCGCCACGCGCTGCTCGATCACCTGGTGCCCGCGCCAGCGCAAGTGCCAGATGAAGTCGTCAACTTCGGCGCCCAGGTGGTTGCGCATCTGCGAGCGCATGGCCTCGTCGCCCGACAGGCTGCCGGTCACCTGGCCGCCGTTGCGCCCGCTGGCGCCCCAGCCGATACGGTTGGTTTCGACGATGGCGACCTTCAGGCCGCGCTCGGCCAGTTCAACCGCCGTGGCCACGCCCGTAAAGCCACCGCCGATGATCGCCACATCCACCTGCACCGTGCCTTTGAGTTGCGGGTACGCAGTGTGGTCGTTGAGGGTGGCGCTGTAGTAGGACGGCGCGCGCTGCGCCGGGCCGTTGTTCAATGCTGCGTTCATGGGTGTTCCTTGTTATTTAGGGGCTCAGGCCTGGTGCAGGTACCAGCGCCAGTCCTGTTCGCTGACTTCGGCCATGAACTGGCGGTACTCGGCGCGCTTGACCTTCAGGTACACGCCAAGGAAGTCTTCGCCCAATGCTTCACGGGCCCAATCGGAATGTTGCAGGGCGTCGAGTGCGGTCAGCCAGTCAGTGGGCAGGTGTTCGGTGGCCTGGGCATAGCCGTTGCCTTCAACGGGCGCGCCTGGGTCAAGCTGTTCGCGGATGCCCCAGTGGCTGGCAGCAAGGATCGCCGCTGCAGCCAGGTAAGGGTTGGCATCTGCGCCACAGATGCGGTGCTCCACATGGCGGCTGTTGGCAGGGCCTCCTGGCACACGCAGGCTCACGGTGCGGTTGTCCACGCCCCAGGTTGGCGCCAGGGGCGCATAGCTGTTGGCCTGGAAGCGGCGGAAGGAGTTGGCGTTGGGGCAGAACAGCAGCAGCGAGTCGCGCAGGTGGCGCAGCATGCCGGCCACGGCCTGGCGCAGCAGCGGGGTGCCGGCCTTGTCTTCGCTGGCGAACAGGTTGTTGCCGGCGCTGTCGGCCAGGCTCAGGTGCATGTGCATGCCGGTGCCGGCCAGTTGGGCGAATGGCTTGGCCATGAAGCAGGCCTGCATGCCGTGGGCATGGGCCACACCTTTTACCAGGCGCTTGTAGCGCACCGCCTGGTCCATTGCCTGCAGCGCATCGCCATGCTCCAGGGTGATTTCCACCTGGCCCGGGGCGTACTCGGAAATGGCCGTGCGCGCCGGGATGCCTTGGGCCTTGCAGGCAGCGTACAGGTCGGCGAGGAACGGTTCGATCTGCTCCAGTTCGCGCAGGCCATAGACCTGGGTGCTGCGTGGGCGGCCGCCATCGTTGTCCAGTGCCGGTTGTGGGCGGCCCTGGGCATCACGCTGCTGGTCAAGCAGGTAGAACTCCAGCTCGCAGGCCATCACCGGGTGATAACCGTCAGCCTTCAGCGCTTCGATGGTGCGCAGCAGCACATGGCGTGGGTCCGCGATGCTGGCCGGCAGCCCCTCGCTGGGGTGCATGCTCACCTGCACTGCGGCGGTGGGGACCCGGCGCCAGGGCAGGCGCACCAGGCTGCCGTCAAGCGGGTAGGCACGGCAGTCGATATCGCCGACGTCCCACACCAGGCCGGAGTTTTCCACGTCGTCGCCATTGAGGGTCAGGCCAAGGATGGTGCTGGGCAGTGGCCGGCCTGTCTGGTACACGGCCAGCAGTTCCTCGCGGTGCAACAGCTTGCCGCGTGGCACACCGTTGGCGTCGAGGATGAACAGTTCGAACAGCTCGATATCGGGGTTGTCGGCCAGAAAACGGGTAGCCTGCTCTACAGGGGCAAAGTGCATGATCAATTCGCTCATAGACGCGCAGGGCCACCGCGCAAGCAGGCGGCCCGGTTGAGTCAAACGGCCAGACGCTGGCCGGGTTTGGTCACAATGGCGTGAGCGAGGTGTCCGGTGGGCGCGCGTGACGGCAGTGCCACAAGGCCCAGAAGGCGAGGATGATGTGGACCAGCGGATTTTCCCCGGCACGGCTCCGGGCCTTCGGTAGCGAAGGGCGGGACGACGGTGGGGCGATGGGCTGGGCGGGAGTCATGCCTTTGATACTCACATGCGGCGTAAGGTTGATTAAAGCAGTGAATGGCAACCTTTACATCGCACTCGGCTAAACATTCGTGTTGAAAGCATCACGGTCAAAGTGGGAGCAACTGTCTTGCTCAATTTCTGAAAGCTGGCGTGATCCCTGTGGGAGCGGGCATGCCCGCGAACACCGGCAAGGCCGGTGCCATGCAACGCGGTGGCTGCTTCGCGGGCTCGCCCGCTCCCACAGGAGACCGCGCAAGTACCGAGCGTTGAGCACGCCTTGAGCAACTGCGCCACCCGCCGCTGCCGTTCGCCAAGTGCAATCTGTCCCAGGACGCCACCTTTGTGCGGCCTTGCGTCGCGAAAGGGCCGCGTAGCGGACCCCGGCCATCAGCGACCACGCAGAAATTGCTGGGGCCGCTTTGCGGCCCTATCGCGACACAAGGCCGCTCCCACAGGAAGCGTGCAGGCAGCAGAGAATCCGCAAATCTGCGACAATCGCCCGACTTTCCGAATGCCGATCATGAAAAAGCAGGCTCACCTGCATCACTAAAAAGCCCCATGACTGACCACGCCATCGACAAACTGCTGCAAAACCTCGACCACGCCATGATTGCCGACCGCCATCGCCTGCGCCGGCAACTGCACGAACTGCGCAAGCGCCCCGACGAGGCGAAGCTGGCGCAGTGGGTGGAGAAGGTCCAGGCCTCCTGCGCTCAGGTCACCGCGCGTCAGCAGAGCGTGCCGACCGTACGCTACGACGACAACCTGCCCATCGCCGCCAAGCGTGACGAAATCAAGAAGGCCTTGGCCGAAAACCAGGTATTGGTGATCGCCGGCGAAACCGGCTCTGGCAAGACGACCCAGTTGCCGAAAATCTGCCTGGAGCTTGGCCGTGGCAGCCATGGGTTGATCGCCCATACCCAGCCACGCAGGATCGCAGCGCGTAGCGTGGCCGCGCGAGTCGCCGAAGAGCTGGGCACGCCCTTGGGCGCGCTGGTCGGCTACCAGGTGCGTTTCGAAGACCAGAGCGATTCCAATACCTTGGTCAAGCTGATGACCGACGGCATCCTCCTGGCCGAAACCCAGCACGACCGCTTCCTTGAACGCTATGACACGATCATCGTCGACGAAGCGCACGAGCGCAGCCTGAACATCGACTTCCTGCTCGGCTACCTGAAAACGTTGCTGCATCGCCGACCGGACCTGAAACTGATCATCACCTCGGCCACCATCGACCTGGAGCGCTTCTCCAGGCACTTCGACGGTGCGCCGATCATCGAGGTGTCCGGGCGCACCTTCCCGGTGGACACCTGGTACCGCCCGCTGACCAGCGAGCAGGACGAAGAGGGCAACCAGATCGAGGACGACCTAACCGTCGATCAGGCCATCCTTGCCACCCTCGACGAGCTGGCGCAGCACGAACGCAGCGAAGGCAAGGGCCCGGGCGATGTGCTGATCTTCCTGCCGGGCGAGCGGGAAATCCGTGATGCCGCCGAGATCCTGCGCAAGGCGCAACTGCGCCATACCGAGATTTTGCCGCTGTACGCGCGCCTGTCGCCGGCCGAGCAGCAGCGTATCTTCCAACCGCACACCGGGCGCCGCGTGGTGCTGGCCACCAACGTCGCCGAAACCTCGCTGACCGTGCCTGGCATCCGCTATGTGATTGACACCGGTACTGCGCGCATCAGCCGCTACAGCTACCGCGCCAAGGTCCAGCGCCTGCCGATCGAGGCAGTGTCACAGGCCAGTGCCAACCAGCGTAAAGGCCGTTGCGGCCGGGTCGAGCCGGGCATTTGCGTGCGTCTCTACAGCGAAGAGGACTTCAACAGCCGGCCAGCGTTTACCGACCCGGAGATTCTGCGCACCAACCTGGCGGCGGTGATCCTGCAGATGTTGCACCTGCGCCTGGGCGCAATCGATGCCTTCCCGTTCATCGAGCCGCCGGATGGCAAAGCCATCAGCGACGGCTTCAACCTGTTGCAGGAGCTTTCGGCGGTCAACCGCGAGAACCAGCTGACGCCAATTGGCCGCCAGCTGGCGCGCTTGCCGATCGATCCGCGGCTGGGCCGCATGCTGCTTGAAGGCGCGCGCCTGGGCAGCCTGCAGGAAGTGCTGATCGTCACCAGCGCGCTGTCGGTGCAGGACCCGCGTGAACGCCCTCCAGAACGCCAGCAGGCCGCCGATCAGGCGCACGCACAGTGGAAGGACGTGGACTCGGACTTCGCTGCACTGGTCAACCTGTGGCGCGGCTTCGAGGAACAACGCCAGGCGCTGACCGCCAACCCGCTGCGCAACTGGTGCCGCAAGCAGTTCCTGAACTACTTGCGGCTGCGCGAGTGGCGCGATGCTCATCGTCAGTTGGCGCTGATTTGCCGTGACCTGCAGCTGACGGTGAACAAGGAACCGACCGATTACCAGAAGATGCACAAGGCAATCCTCAGCGGGCTGCTCAGCCAGATTGGCCAGAAGACCGAAGAGGGCGACTACCAGGGCGCCCGTCAGCGGCGCTTCTGGGTGCATCCTTCGTCGGGCCTGGGGCGCAAGCGCCCGCAGTGGGTCATGGCTGCCGAGCTGGTCGAAACCACCAAGCTGTATGCGCGCATGGTGGCCAAGATCGAGCCGGACTGGATCGAACCGCTGGCCGGCCACCTGATCAAGAAAAACCATTTCGAGCCGCACTGGGAGAAGAAGCGCGGGCAGGTAGTGGCCTACGAGCAGATCACCCTCTACGGGCTGATCCTGGTCGGCCGCCGGCCAGTGCACTACGGCCCGATCGACCCGGCGACCTCGCGCGAGCTGTTTATCCGCGAAGGCCTGGTGGGTGGCGAAATCCAGTCGCGGGCCAAGTGCCTGGCGGCCAACAAGCGCCTGCTTGAAGAGCTGGACGAGCTGGAAGCCAAGGCTCGCCGGCGTGACATCCTGGCTGACGAAGAAACGCTGTACGCTTTCTACGACGCGCGCCTGCCGGCGGAAATCCACCAGACGGCGACCTTCGACAGTTGGTACCGCATGGGCAGCCAGAAGGACGCCAACCTGCTGATCATGCGCGAGGAGGACGTGCTGGCCCGCGAGGCCAGCGAAGTGACCGCCGCACAGTATCCCGACAGTATGCAGGTGGGCGATCTGCGCCTGCCGCTGAGCTACCACTTCGAGCCCGGCCACCCCCGTGATGGTGTAACGGTGCGGGTGCCGGCACCGCTGTTGCCGAGCCTGCCGGGCGAGCGCCTGGAGTGGCTGGTGCCGGGCCTGCTGGAGGCCAAGTGCGTGGCGCTGGTGCGCAACCTGCCCAAGGCCCTGCGCAAGAACTTTGTCCCGGTGCCAGACTTCGTCAAGGCTTCGCTGGCGCGCATGACCTTCGGCCAAGGGGCGCTGCCACAGGCCCTGGGCCAGGAGCTGCTGCGCATGACCGGTGCGCGTGTGTCGGATGAGGCCTGGGACGAGTCGGTCAACCAGGTCGAGGGCCACCTGCGCATGAACATCGAAGTGGTCGATGGCCAGGGCAAGTTCCTTGGCGAAGGCCGCGACCTGGCGGAACTGACCGCGCGCTTTGCTGCCGCCAGCCAGGCTGCCCTGGCCGTGCCGCGTGACGCCAAGGGTGAGCAGCCGGTGCAGGCCAAGGCCTTCAGCGAAGTGAAGCAGACCGCCCAGCAGAAGATCGCCGGCCTGTCGATGACCGTGTACCCGGCGCTGGTGGAAGACAACGGCACTGTGCGTGAAGGGCGCTTCTCGACCCAGGCCGAAGCCGAGTTTCAGCACCGCCGCGCCTTGCAACGGCTGTTGCTGCAGCAACTGGCCGAGCCGGCCAAGTTCCTGCGCGGCAAGCTGCCGGGGTTGACCGAGCTGGGCCTGCTGTACCGTGAAATGGGGCGGGTAGAGGCGCTGGTCGAAGACATTCTGCTGGCCAGCCTGGACAGTTGCATCCTTGAAGGCGAACAACCGTTGCCACGTGATGGTGCGGCCTTGGCCGCGCTGGCTGAACGCAAGCGCGGCAGCTGGGCCGAGCATGCCGAGCGCCTGGCAAGGCAGACCCTGGAAGTGCTGAAGCTGTGGCATGGTCTGCAGAAACGCTTCAAGGGCAAGATCGACCTGAGCCAAGCGGTGGCACTGAACGACATCAAGCAGCAGCTAGGCAACCTGGTGTACCCGGGCTTCGTACGCGAAACGCCTGGGGTGTGGTTCAAGGAGTTGCCGCGTTACCTCAAGGCGGTTGAATTGCGCCTCGAGAAACTCGGCTCGCAAGTACAGAAGGACCGGGTGTGGAGCGGCGAATTGGCCAACCTGTGGGCGCAGTACAAGGCCCGTGCCGACAAGCATGCCCAGGAAGGCAAGCGCGATGAGCAACTGACCGTGTACCGCTGGTGGCTGGAAGAATATCGAGTGTCGCTGTTTGCCCAGCAGTTGGGGACCAAGGTGCCGATTTCTGACAAGCGATTGAGCAAACAATGGAGTCAGGTGGAAGGCTAACCTCCATTATTTGTGGCAAACTTTGGGGCGTTTGGGGCCGCTTTGCGGCCCTTGGCGGATAAGCCCGCCGCGCGGGGGTAAACGTATGCCCCTGAATTGGCACTAAAGTGCCATTAACCTGTCATGTTTCCAGCCAGCGCCCCGTGGCGATGGCCTTTGACCAGAGGAACGACCGTGCATAACGTCGTGATCAGCGGCACCGGCCTGTACACCCCGGCCCAGAGCATTTCCAACGAAGAGCTGGTGGCTTCCTTCAATGCCTGGTCGCAGCAGTTCAACCAGGACAACGCTGCCGCCATCGAGCGCGGTGAAGTCGAGGCGGCGCCGCTCTCTGACGCGGCGTTTATCGAAAAGGCCTCGGGCATCAAGAGCCGCTTTGTCATGGACAAGGCCGGTATCCTCGACCCGCAGCGCATGAAGCCGCGCCTGCCCGAGCGCAGCAACGATGAACCGTCGGTGCTGTGTGAAATGGCCGTGGCCGCTGCCCGCCAGGCCCTGGAGCGCGCAGGCCGAACGGCGGCCGATGTCGACGGGGTGATCGTCGCCTGCTCCAACTTGCAGCGCCCTTACCCGGCGATCGCCATCGAAGTGCAACAGGCACTGGGTGTCCAGGGCTTTGCCTTCGACATGAACGTGGCCTGCTCGTCGGCCACCTTCGGTATCCAGACCGCCGCCAACAGCGTAGCGCTGGGCCAGGCGCGGGCGGTGCTGATGGTCAACCCCGAAGTGTGCACCGGCCACCTCAACTTCCGTGACCGCGACAGCCATTTCATTTTTGGCGATGCCGCCACCGCCGTGTTGCTGGAGCGTGCCGACCAGGCCACTTCGGCGCACCAGTTCGACATCGTGAGCAGCAAGCTCTGGACTGAGTTCTCCAACAACATCCGCAACAACTTCGGCTTCCTCAACCGTGCGGCGGAAGAGGGCGAAGGCGCTGCGGACAAGCTGTTCATCCAGGAAGGCCGCAAGGTGTTCCGCGAGGTGTGCCCGAAGGTGGCCGAGCTGATCGGTGAGCATCTGCAGGAGAATGGGCTGCAACCGGGCGACGTGAAGCGCTTCTGGCTGCACCAGGCCAACCTCAGCATGAACCAGCTGATCGTCAAGAAGCTGTTGGGGCGTGAAGTGGCCGTGGAAGAGGCACCGGTGATTCTGGACCGTTACGCCAATACCAGCTCGGCGGGGTCGGTGATTGCCTTCCACCTGTACCAGGATGACCTGGCCAAGGGCTCGTTGGGCGTGTTGAGCTCGTTTGGTGCGGGGTATTCGATTGGTAGTGTGATTCTGCGCAAGCGCTGATTCATCAGGCGCCTGTTACGGCCTCTTCGCGGGCTTGCCCGCTCCCACAGGTACAGCACAGTTCTCAAGGTCTGTGGTGATTCTGTGGGAGCGGGCAAGCCCGCGAAGGGGCCGGCGCATTTCACACAGGCAAAAAGAAGCGGGAAACGCCGGATGGGGTCGGCGTTTCCCGCTTCAGGTGAAGCAGAGCAGGGTGTCGCTTAGAACTTGGCTTCCAGATCTACCTGCAGGGTGTCGACGTCAGCATCGCTGTTCGGCAGCTGCGACAGGTCGGTCTTGGCCATCAGGTAGGCAGCACCCAGGGAGAAGTTCTTGTCAATTTCGTAACCGACCTTGAACTTGTGACCACGCGAACCGGTGTAGCCGTTGCCGAAGTCCGAATCGGTGAACAGGCTGACCACCGCGTTACGCTGCACATCGCGGTAGTTGTAGTCCAGGCTCCAGGCACCCATTTTGGTTTTCAGGCCAGCCAGCCAGGCCTGATCTTCGCCGTCGGTGCTGTCGGTGTTCTTCACGTACTGGCCATAGGCCGACAACGGAATGGCCAAGCCAGTGAAGTCGATCTGGCCAAAGCCTTCCACCAGATTGAACTCGTTGGTGGTGTTGCCGAACGACTGCAGGATGGCGGCTTCCTTGTCGTTGTCGTAACCATAGATGCTGGCACCCACGGTGAGCTTGAGCACGTCGGCCGGCGCGAACTTGGCGCCCAACTGGCCGTGGTAGACCTGTGCATCGTGCTTGTACTGGACGCCGTCGCCATCGACGTTGTCCTTCAGGGTGTACTGACCGGCGCTGGCAAAGACTTCGGCCCCGCCCAGGTCAGCCTTGTAAGTGGCCGCCACACCTTCCGGGTTGATGTCGCTATCCCAGATGATGTCGCCCATGCTCACCCAAGGCTGTTGCATCTTGCCGCCAATCAGGTGCAGGTTAGGCACTGCAGTCGGATGCCAGTCGAGGTAGGCCAGGTCGACCCACAGCGACTTCTTGTCGAAGTAGTTGTCGAAGCTCTGGTTGGTCGAACGTCGGTCAGCGCTGCTGCCAGTGGCGATACGAACCCCAGCGTCGACCTGCGGGTTGATCTCGCTGTAGAAGCCGACACGGGCACGTACTCGCTGGCGGTCCTGGTTGCCGCTGCTGCTGTTCGGATCGTCGACGTTGACGTCTTCGTAACGCAGGCGCACGTCACCCTTGATCTGGGTCTTGGCGGCCCATGCCACTTTTTGTTCAAAGGAGCTCATGCGTTCGGACTGAGCTTTCTGGTCGGCCTTTTCCTTGGTTTCTTTTGCCAGGTCGCCCTGCAGTTCGTTGTACTGCGCCTGGTTGATCGAGCCATTGGCGCGGAGCATTTCGAGCAGCTTGGCGTCGACAGCAGCACTGGCCGGGGCACTCAGGGCCAGCATCATGCCGGTGAGGCTTACTCCGGTAAGTGTGGAAACAAGACGCATAAGGTTCTCCCTACTGAAAAAAATGGGGGAGGCTCAAGCGCCTGCCCCTGCGTTGGCATGTCTTCGGAAAGGGCCTGAATAGACAGGTTCTAGGGTTCCGGAAAACAGGCGCAAGTATTGCGGGGGCCAATGACAGATTAATGTCTGATTAGTGGCACTGTTGTTAAGTAATTGAGTATTAAAGGACCCACCCGGCGTTCGTCATTTGAGCGACGGGCCTTCCTTGGGGATACTGACGGTCTTCAGACAGCGAGCCGAAAACGTGACCAGCCTGTACAGCCTTGCCCACCTGCGTGATCTGCCGACGGCCACCTGGGATGCCCTTGTGCCAGCCGGCCAACCCTTCCTGCGCCATGCTTTTCTCAGTGCAATGGAGGACAGCGGCAGCGTGGCGCGCAACACTGGCTGGGCCGCCGAGCACCTGGTGCTGGAGCGTGACGGACAGGTACGGGCGCTGTTGCCCGCGTACCGCAAGTGGCACTCGTTTGGCGAGTATGTGTTCGATCATGGTTGGGCCGATGCTTGTGAGCGGGCCGGTATCGCCTACTACCCAAAACTGCTTGGCGCTGTGCCGTTCAGCCCGGTCAGCGGCCCACGGCTGCTAGCGGCCGATCCGGCTGACGGTTTGTTGATGCTGCAGGCCCTGCCGGAGTATCTGGGCAAGGGTGGGCTTTCCGGAGCGCACATCAATTTCACCGACCCGGCGCTGGACGCCCAGTTGGCGGGCCTGCCTGGGTGGATGGAGCGCCTGGGTTGCCAGTTTCACTGGCAAAACCGGGGGTATCGCGACTTCCAGGACTTTCTCGACAGCCTCAGCTCGCGCAAGCGCAAGCAGATGCGCAAGGAGCGTGAGCAGGTGGCGGGGCAGGGTATCGACTTCCGCTGGTACCGCGGTGATGAACTGGACGAGGCACAGTGGGATTTCGTCTTTCTGTGCTATGCCAACACCTATGCGGTGCGCCGTCGTGCCCCCTACCTGACGCGCGAATTTTTCAGTCTGCTGGCCGAGCGCATGCCCGAGGCGGTGCGCGTGGTGATGGCCCGCCAGGCTGGGCGTGATGTGGCCATGGCCTTGAGCCTGGTGGGTGGCGACAGCCTGTTTGGCCGCTATTGGGGCTGCCTGGATGAGTTCGATCGGCTGCATTTCGAGACGTGTTTCTACCAGGGCATGGACTTTGCCATTGCCGAGGGTTACCAGCGTTTCGATGCCGGGGCACAGGGGGAGCACAAGTTGATACGCGGGTTCGAGCCGGTGTTGACGCGGTCGTGGCATTACCTGCTGCACCCGGGGTTGCGGCGGGCGGTGGAGGATTTTCTGCTGCAGGAACGGGAAGGGGTCAAGGGGTATGCCGAGGAGGCGCGGGGGATGTTGCCCTACCGCCGGGACTGAGCGTTTTGTGTTGCCTGTGCCGGCCTTTTCGCGGGCTTGCCCGCTCCCACAGGTATTGCACAGTTCTGAGGCCTGTGGCGATCCTGTGGGAGCGGGCAAGCCCGCGAAGAGGCCGGTGCAAGCGTCAATCGACCCCGACAAAGCCCCCGGTCTGGTGGTGCCACAACCGGGCATATAGCCCTTGCTGCTCCAGCAACTCACTATGGCTGCCACTCTCGACAATTCGTCCCTTGTCCAGCACCACCAGCCGGTCCATACGGGCAATGGTGGAAAGCCGGTGGGCGATGGCGATTACCGTCTTGCCCTGCATCAGCGTCTCCAGGCTTTCCTGGATCGCCGCTTCCACTTCCGAATCCAGCGCCGAGGTGGCCTCGTCCATGATCAGGATCGGCGCATTCTTCAACAGGACCCGGGCAATGGCGATACGCTGACGCTGACCGCCCGACAACTTGACCCCGCGTTCGCCCACATGGGCATCGAAACCGGTGCGGCCCTGGGCATCCGAAAGCTGTGGGATGAACTCGTCAGCCCGCGCGCGGCGCACAGCTTCATGCAGTTCTGCATCGCTGGCACCGGGGCGGCCGTACAGCAGGTTTTCGCGAATCGAACGGTGCAGCAGCGAGGTATCCTGGGTGATCATGCCGATCTGTGCACGCAGGCTGGCCTGGCTCACCTTGGCAATGTCCTGGCCGTCGATGAGGATGCGCCCACCCTGCACGTCGTACAGGCGCAACAGCAGATTGACCAGAGTCGACTTGCCTGCCCCGGACGGGCCGATCAAACCGATTTTCTCGCCCGGGCGGATGTCCAGGTTGAGCCCTTCTATGACATTGGTGGCCTTGCCGTAATGGAAGTCGACGTCATCGAAACGCACCGCGCCGCGGCTGACCTTCAGGGCCGGCGCATTGGGCAGGTCGGTGACGGTGACCGGCTGGGCGATGGTCTGCAGGCCGTCCTGCACCATGCCGATGTTCTCGAAGATGCCGTTGACCACCCACATGATCCAGCCCGACATGTTGACGATGCGGATCACCAGGCCAGTGGCCAGGGCGATGGCACCCACGGTGATCAGCGATTGGCTCCACAGCCACAGGGCAAGGCCGGTGGTGGCGACCACCAGCAGGCCATTGAGGGTGGTGATGACCACGTCCATGCTGGTGATCACCCGGGAGGCCAGCTGGGTTTTCTCGGTCTGCTCGCGGATTGCCTCACGCGCATACTGCTGTTCGTAGTCGGTATGGGCGAACAGCTTCAGCGTCGCGATGTTGGTGTAGCCATCGACGATACGCCCCATCAGCTTGGAACGTGCGTCCGAAGACACCACCGAGCGCTCCTTGACCCGTGGCACGAAGTAGAACAGCGCGGCAATGTAGCTGACGATCCACGCCAGCAGCGGCAGCATCAGGCGCCAGTCGGCCTCGGCGAACAGCACCAGCGAGGTGATGGCGTAGATCAGCACATGCCAAAGCGCGTCCACCGCCTGCACGGCGGAATCGCGCAGCGAGTTGCCGGTCTGCATGATGCGCTGGGCAATACGCCCGGCGAAGTCGCTCTGAAAGAAGTTCAGGCTCTGCTTGAGCACATAGGTATGGTTTTGCCAGCGGATCAGGCTGGTCATGCCGGGGTTGATGGTCTGGTGCACCAGCAGGTCGTGCAGGCCGAAGAACAAAGGCCGCAGCAGCAGAATCACAACCAGCATCCAGATCAGCTCGCCGCTGTGCTGGCTGAAGAAGTTGGCATTGGGCGTACCCTGGGCCAGGTCGATGATGCGGCTGAGGTAGCTGAACATCGCCACCTCGATCAGCGAGGCGACCAGGCCGACCACCAGCAGGGCCACGAAGCTGGGCCACACCTGGCGCAGGTAATACAGGTAGAACGGCCACACCGTGCTCGGGGGGCTTCGCTCGGTGCCTCGCGGAAAATATCGATCAGTCTTTCGAAACGGCGGTACAGCATGGGCGACAACACTCCTGTTCGTCCGACCCTCAGGCGGTTTCACATCCCTGTGAAGCCTGCAGTCAGTCGATACGTTTGGCGGACTTGATATAGACCGGATCGGCCGGTACGTCGCGCATGCCTTTTTTGATGGTGGTCGGCGAGTTGACGATCTGATCGACCACTTCCATGCCTTTGGTCACTTTGCCGAACACGGCATAACCGGCGTCGCGACCTGGGTTGAGGAAGTCGTTGTCGGCGACGTTGATGAAGAACTGGCTGGTGGCCGAGTTCGGGTTGGACGTGCGTGCCATCGACAGGGTGCCGCGGGTGTTCTGCAGGCCGTTGTTGGCCTCGTTCTTGATCGGGGCCTGGGTTTCTTTTTGCACCATCTGGTCAGTGAAACCGCCGCCCTGGACCATGAACCCCGGGATCACGCGGTGGAAGATGGTGTTGTTGTAGAAGCCGCTGTCCACGTACTGCAGGAAGTTCTTGGTACTGAGCGGTGCCTTCTCGGCGTTCAGCTCGATTTCGACCTGGCCGAAGCTGGTGTCCAGCAGGACGTGCGGGGTCTTGTCGGAAGCCATGACACTGGTGGCGAAGGCGACCGAGCAGGCGGTGAGCAGAAGTTTTTTCAGCATGGGCTCAAAGATCCTTGAGAGGTGGAAGCGGCTGCGAGGAACTGCAGCAGGGTCTGGTTGAAGACCTCGGGTTGATCGAGGGGTGTAGCGTGCCGGGAATCGTCGACGACGACCAGCCTGGCGTTGGGTATGAGGGCGACGTAGCGCTCTTTGAGTTGTATCGGCGTGTAATCGTGGTCGGCGGCGATCACCAGGGTAGGACAGTGAATCTGCCCGATGCGTTCCTGCACGCCCCAGTCGACGATGGCGTCGAAGCTTTTCAGGTAGGCGCGTTTGTCGTTGCGCGCCCAGCGCTGGGCCATCTTCTGCCGCAGGTCTGCTTGTTGTGGTTTGGGGAACAGCCGTTCGGCCAGCCCCTTGCCGACGGTTTCGACACTGAGCACGCGCGCCAGGCTCCAGCGCTTGAACCACCATAGCCAGTCACTGCGGGTGCGGCGCTTGACCTCGGGGGCGCTGTTGACGATGCACAGGCTGCGCAACCATTGCGGGTGGTCGACGGCAAACTGGAAGCCGACCATGCCGCCCATGGACAGGCCGACGAAGTGCACCGGCCCTGTGTGCAAGTGCTCGAGCAGGGCCAGCAGGTCGGCACTGAAGGTGGCGATCTGGTAACCGTCAGCGGGTTTGTCGGAGCGACCGTGGCCGCGGATGTCCATGAGTATCACCCGGTAGTGGCCGCTGAGCACCGGCACCTGCAACTCCCAGTCCTGGCAGCTGGAGCCCAGGCCGTGCAGCAGCACCAAGGGTTCGCCCTGGCCATATTCCTCGTAATGCAGCGTGCATCCTTCGTGTTCGAAATAGGCCATGGGCGCGGTCCTCTCAGGCTTGTGGGGGGGCTGCGAAGGGCACGTCCAGTGGCGCGGTGTCGAAATTGCGCAGCAGGTCGATGAGAATCTGCGTGGCCGGGCCCAGGGTCTTCTCTTTGCTCGAATAAAGGTAGAACAGTGGGTGGCGGCTGCCACCCTGATCCAGCGGCAATGGCTTGAGCACGCCTTCGCGCAGTTCGCGCTCGATCATGTGACGGGGCAGCCAGGCAAAACCCAGGCCGCTGCTGACGAAGGTGGCGGCGGTGCCCAGGCTGCCGACGGTCCAGCGCTGCTCGGCGCCCAGCCAGCCGACGTCGCGCGGTTGGGCGCGGCCAGAGTCGCGGATCACCACCTGCAGCTGGCTTTCCAGGTCCTGGAAGGTCAGTTCGCGTCCCAGGCGGTGCAGGCTGTGCTCGGGGTGGGCGACGGCGATGAACTCCACTGCGCTCAATTCGGCGCCCAGGTAGCCGCCGATGCTGTAGCTGCTGATGGCCAGGTCGGCGATGCCTTCGTGCATCACTTCCTCCACGCCAGACAGCACTTCTTCACGCAGGCGCACCCGGCAGCCGCGGCTTTGTGGCATGAACGCAGCCAGCGCGCGTACCAGGCGGGCGCTGGGGTAGGCGGCATCGACCACCAGGCGCACCTCGGCTTCCCAGCCCTGTTCCATGTGGTGGGCCAGGTCTTCGAGCTGGCTGGCCTGCTTGACCAGGTGGCGCGAGCGGCGCAGCAGCACATTGCCGGCCTCGGTCAGCACCGCCTTGCGGCCATCGATGCGCAACAGCGGGACGCCCAGCTGCTCCTGCATGCGGGCCACGGTGTAGCTGACCGATGACTGCGAGCGGTGCAAGGCCTCGGCGGCCTGGGCAAACCCGCCGTGATCGACCACTGCTTGCAGGGTTCGCCACTGGTCAAGGGTTACGCGCGGCGCTTTCATCTTTCGCTCCTGTTGTCCTAAGCTGCGCTCTTTCAAGGAGAGCGGCCCATGAAGAAATGTTGTGCGGCAATACTGATGTGCCTGCCCCTCGGGGCCATGGCTTATCCCATCGATGTGGAGAAGGAGCTGACCGGGGTCAAGCTCGACTACACCGCCTATGACACGGCCTATGACATTGGCGCCATCACCCTCAACAACTATGGGCAGGTCCCGGCGGCGTGCAAGGTGACCTTCCGCAATGGCCCAGAGGCACCACGGGTGCGCCGGGTGAACGTACCGGCGGGTAAAAGCGTCGATGTCACCGCCAAATTCAATCGGCAAATCATCAAACTACGGATCGCCTTGAACTGCAGCGCGGAATAAACTGATTAATCGATAGATTGGACCCACTTTTTACGCTTTTTTATCGATAGGTCAAGCCTTAATCTCACCTCCATCGAATCGCACCCTTTTTTGCCGATGGAGGCACCCCCCATGTCCCGCGTACTGATCATCGAAAGCAGCGCCCGCCAGCAGGATTCCGTTTCCCGTCAGCTGACCAAGGACTTCATTCAGCAATGGCAGGCCGCTCACCCGGCCGATCAGATCACTGTGCGCGACCTGGCAGTAAGCCCGGTTCCCCACCTGGACGCGAACCTGCTGGGCGGCTGGATGAAACCCGAAGAACAGCGCAGCGCCGCCGAACTGGAGGCCCTGGCCCGTTCCAACGAACTGACGGATGAGTTGTTGGCTGCCGACGTGCTGGTGATGGCTGCGCCCATGTACAACTTCACGATCCCCAGCACCCTGAAGGCCTGGCTGGACCATGTGCTGCGTGCCGGCATCACCTTCAAATACACCCCGACCGGCCCGCAAGGCCTGCTGACCGGCAAGCGCGCCATCGTCCTGACTGCCCGCGGCGGCATCCATGCGGGTGCCAGCAGTGACCACCAGGAACCGTACCTGCGCCAGGTGATGGCTTTCATCGGCATCCACGATGTCGACTTCATCCATGCCGAAGGCCTGAACATGAGCGGCGAGTTCCACGAGAAGGGCGTCAACCAGGCCAAGGCCAAGCTGGCGGCGGTGGCCTGAGGCATCACGAATTCCCAACCCTGACACCTGTTTTTGCTCCTTTGGGTGTACCTGCCCGGCTTGTATGGCCGGGCTTTTTTATGCCTGGGGTTTTCAGGTCGCCAGTGCCGGCCTCTTCGCTCGCCGGAAGATATGCAGGTCCCTGTGGGAGCGGGCGTGCCCGCGAAGAGGCCGGTACAGCCCCTACATTCCTCATGGTTGAACTCATTCGCCGCAACCCGCTAAGGTCGCGGCCTTGATTCACGAGAGGCAACCATGGGCTACCTGATAATCGTCGCGCTGATCCAGGCGTTTTCCTTCAGCTTGATCGGCGAGTACCTGGCCGGGCACGTCGACAGCTATTTCGCAGTGCTCGCCAGGGTGCTGCTGGCCGGCCTGGTGTTCCTGCCGCTGACCCGCTGGCGCCAGGTCGAGCCACGCTTCATGCGCTGGATGCTGCTGATCGGCGCGTTGCAGTACGGCATCACCTACGTCTGCCTGTACCTGAGTTTCCGCGTGCTTACCGTACCGGAGGTGCTGCTGTTCACGATCCTCACGCCGCTACATGTGACCTTGATCGAAGATGCCCTGAACCGGCGCTTCAACGCTTGGGCGCTAGTGGCCGCGCTGGTCGCCGTGGCCGGTGCTGCCGTAATCCGCTTCGACAGCATCAGCGGCGAGTTCTTCATCGGCTTCCTGCTGCTGCAACTGGCTAACTTTACCTACGCCGCTGGCCAGGTGCTGTACCGTCACCTGGTCGCTCGCCATCCCAGCGACCTGCCACACTACGCGCGCTTTGGGTACTTTTACCTCGGCGCGTTGCTGGTGGTGCTTCCGGCCTTCCTGCTGTTCGGCAACACTCAGCACCTGCCGAGCACTGATGTGCAATGGCTGGTGCTGTTGTTCCTGGGGCTGTGTCCGACGGCGCTGGGGCTGTACTGGTGGAACAAAGGTGCATGCCTGGTTTCTGGCGGTACGCTGGCGGTGATGAACAACCTGCATGTGCCGGTAGGGCTGCTGCTGAACCTGTTGATCTGGAACCAGCACGAGCCGCTAGGGCGGCTATTCATCGGCGGGGGGATCATCCTGGCGTCGGTGTGGCTGAGCCGCCTGGGTGGTCGCGCGCAAGCACCGCTGGCCGGCAAGGCCTGACGCGCCCTTTGATCCGGGGGCTGCAAGGCAGCCCCAGCAATCTCAGGCCTCGTTCATTTCTTCAAGGCGACGCGGCATCGGTTCTGCCGCCGTACGCCCGGCCAACCCCACGCGCATATCATTGCCACTCGGCTGCTGATACAGGCTCAAGCCGAACTCCGGCAATACCGCCAGCAGATAGTCGAAGATATCCCCCTGGATGCGCTCGTAATCCGCCCACACCGTGGTGGTGGTGAAGCAGTAGATTTCCAGCGGTACGCCTTCGGCGGTGGTCTGCATCTGCCGCACCATGCAGGTCATGTTCGGATGAATATTGGGGTGGTTCTTCAAATAGGCCAGGGCGAACGCGCGGAAGGTGCCGATGTTGGTCAGCTTGCGGCGGTTGGCTGACAGGTCCGCCACCGGCCCCAGCGCCTCGTTCCAGTTTTGCAGTTCCTGGCGCTTGCCCGCCAGGTAGTCACTCAGTAGCTGCACCTGGCTCAGGCGCTGTTCTTCTTCGCGGGTGAGGAAGCGCACGCCGGCGGCGTCGATGAACAGGCTGCGCTTGATGCGCCGGCCACCGGACTGCTGCATGCCGCGGTAATTGCGGAATGACTCGCTCATCAGGCGCCAGGTGGGGATGGAGACGATGGTCTTGTCGAAGTTCTGCACTTTCACCGTGTGCAAGGTGATGTCCACCACGTCGCCGTCGGCGCCTACCTGCGGCATTTCGATCCAGTCACCCACATGCAGCATGTCGTTGCTGGTCAACTGCACGCTGGCGACGAACGACAGCAGGGTGTCCTTGTACACCAACAGCAGCACCGCCGACATCGCACCCAGGCCGGACAGCAGCAACAGCGGCGAGCGGTCGATCAGGGTAGCGACGATGACGATCGAGGCGAAGATCCACAGCATCATCTTGGCCAGTTGCACGTAGCCCTTGATCGAGCGGGTGCGGGCATGTTCGGTGCGGGCATAGATGTCGAGCAGGGCATCCAGCAGGCATGACAGCGCCATGGTCATGAACAGCAGGGTGAAGGCCAGGGCGACATTGCCGAGGAAGTGCTGGGCGGTGTCGGACAGCTCAGGCACCAGCTTCAGGCCGAATTGCAGCACCAGGGACGGGGTTGTTTGCGCCAGGCGGTGGAACACCTTGTTGTGGCGCAGGTCGTCCAGCCACTTCAGCGCAGGCTGGCGGGCCAGCAGGCGCGCGCCGTGCAGTATCAGGAAGCGCGCCAGGCGGCCGACTGCCAGGGAGATGAGCAGCAGTACTGCCAGACCGATGGCGGCGTGCAGCATGGGATGTTGGTCGAGGGTGCCCCACAGGTCGAGGGAGTCACGCCAGATTCGTTGGATATCCATGGGCTTGCGTACAGTCTTGTTGCGAAACGAAGCCGTATTAGAGCGCGGATAGCGACAAAGTTGCCAAAAGAAATTCGGCTAAGGCTGCAGAAAACGTTACCCTATGCAACTGAATTTCCCGCACTTGTCTGAGGTTACCTCCGTGTTCTCCCAATTCGCCCTGCATGAACGCCTGCTTAAAGCCGTGGCCGAGCTTAAATTTGTCGAGCCAACCCCGGTGCAGGCCGCGGCCATCCCCCTGGCCCTGCAAGGGCGGGATCTGCGTGTGACTGCGCAGACCGGCAGCGGCAAGACGGCGGCCTTCGTACTGCCACTGCTCAACCGTCTGGTCGACCTCAGCGGTCCGCGTGTCGAGATTCGCGCGTTGATCCTGCTGCCGACCCGTGAACTGGCCCAGCAAACCCTCAAGCAGGTGCAGCTGTTCTCGCAGTTCACCTACATCAAGTCGGGCCTGGTGACTGGCGGCGAAGACTTCAAGGAACAGGCCGCCATGCTGCGCAAGGTGCCTGACGTGCTGATCGGCACCCCGGGTCGCCTGCTCGAGCAGCTCAATGCCGGCAACCTCGACCTGTCCCACGTGCAGGTCCTGATCCTGGACGAAGCCGACCGCATGCTCGACATGGGCTTTGCCGAAGACATGGAGCGCCTGTGCAAAGAGTGCGAAAACCGCAAGCAGACCTTGCTGTTCTCGGCTACCACCGGTGGCGCGGCCCTGCGTGACATCATCGGCAAGGTGCTGAAAGACCCTGAACACCTGATGCTCAACAGTGTCTCGCAACTGGCTGAAGGCACCCGCCAGCAGATCATCACCGCCGACCACGACCAGCATAAAGAGCAGATCGCGCAGTGGTTGCTGGCCAACGAAACCTTCGACAAGGCGATCATCTTCACCAACACCCGCGCCATGGCCGACCGTATCTATGGTCACCTGGTGGCCAAGGACGTGAAGGCTTTCGTGCTGCATGGCGAAAAGGACCAGAAGGACCGCAAGCTGGCCATCGAGCGCTTCAAGCAGGGCAGCTCCAAAGTGCTGGTAGCGACCGACGTGGCAGCCCGTGGCCTGGATATCGACGGCCTGGACCTGGTGATCAACTTCGACATGCCACGCAGCGGTGACGAGTACGTCCACCGTGTGGGCCGTACCGGCCGTGCTGGTGGCGAAGGCCTGGCGATCTCGCTGATCACCCACAACGACTGGAACCTGATGTCGAGCATCGAGCGCTACCTCAAGCAGCAGTTCGAGCGCCGGGTCATCAAGGAAGTGAAGGGCACCTACAACGGGCCTAAGAAGGTCAAGGCCTCGGGCAAGGCGGCCGGTAGCAAGAAGAAAAAGGTCGAGAAGAAGACTGGCGACAAGAAAGCCGCAGCCAAGCGCAAGCCTACTGCCAAGCCGAAGGCCAACGCGCCTCTGGCCAGTGCTGACGGCCTGGCACCGCTGAAGAAGCGCAAGCCTGCTGCTGAATAAGACTCACGCAGGCCCTTTGCAGAAGCGACGCAAGTTCGCATCTGCGAAGGGCGTGCGCAGGCGACGAACGATCACTCCGCTTTTTTCTCTGCCTGTTTCAACTCCTTGATCCGCTGGTCGATCAGCTGACACTTGTCGGGCAAGTCCTTGCTCGCCGTCCCCAGATCCATCCCCTGAAGCTCATCATTGATCTCCTTGGCCTTTTGCGGGTTCTGCTCAGTCAACTGAGTAACCAGCCCGGCCAGCTCCTCACGTTTCTGCGTTGCTTCTTCAGGTGTGCATGCCCAAGCGGGCAGGGCGCAGAGCAGGGCAGTGGCACAGGCTATGAGCAGTAGCGGTTTCATCCTTCCAACCTCCGGCGGTGGTGATGCCCGGTGGAGGGCTGTGGGTGCAGGGAAGTTCAGGGCTTGCGACCGATGGAAGATTTCTTTGGTGGTGGTAGTCCGTTTCTGAAACGTTCCCGTGTCCCTCCAGCGCTGTTGAGCAGCACGCTACGTCGCTCTAGTCTCGAAAGAAAAGAGGGGGTGTTGTATGTACAGCTGTAAATACAGGTCGTCCCATGTTCTTTGAATGACTAAAGGCGCTGATAGGTGTCGTCGTGTACACGGAGAGGCGGGGTGAGGTGATACGCATCATTTCTGCAAGAAAAGCCACCAAACGGGAGGCCAGGTACTATGACCAAATCATCGAAAACTGACTGGAGCCGCCTGGCCCGACAGGACGACAAGGATATCGATACATCAGATATCCCTGAACTGGACCAGGACTTTTTCCGCCAGGCCGAGCTGCGCGTTCCCGCCAAGCAGACGGTGACCATTCGACTGGACTCAGATGTCCTCGCCTGGTTCAAGGAGCAGGGCAGCGGCTACCAGACCCGCATCAATCAGTTGCTGCGCCAGTACATGCAAGCGCAACAACGCCAGCGCTAAGCGCTTCGGAACGCTTGGCAACCTTGGCAGGTCCCAACCTGTGTACCCCTTTCGTCCACAGCAGGAGCCCGTAGCCATGAGCATCGCCTACGACTGGGACCTGATCGAACGCTTGCTGCACGAAGTGCAGAACGGCGCCGGTCACAGCTTCACGCCCCGCCCCTATGCCGAGCAGCATGCTGCTGCACTGGCCGCCAAGGGTGAGCCGGTGGGTGACGTGGATCACCTGAAAACCCGTGCATGCGAGTATGAAAAGCTGCTATTTGAGCGCGGATTCATTGAATGCCGACCTGAAGAGGACGGCGGCAATGGCGAAAACTTCGTCCTGACCGAACGCGGCTCGCGCTTGATGAGCCTGATCGACAGCAGCATCCCCGGCTTCGAGCACCCGCGCCAGGTGCTGGATGAGCAGGAGGATGCGCTGGACGAAACGACGTTCGAACGGGTATCTGCGAAGGCACAGATTGCTTGAGGTCGTTTTAAGGCTGGCAAGTGCAGCGTTCGAAACCCGATAATCGGTAGCTTCTGAACGCTGCCGAGCCTTGCCCATGCCTACGATCACCCCAGAGGCCCGCTTATGAGCGCGGTCCGCAAGAACCCTGACGCCTTTGCCTTCCAGGTAATGCTGGGCCTTTGCCTGATCTGGGGCTGCCAGCAGGTACTGATCAAGACCGCTGCCGTCGACATCGCGCCGGTGATGCAGGCAGCGCTGCGCAATGGCATTGCCGCTGTGCTGGTAGGGCTGATGCTGTGCTGGAGGGGTGGCTGGGAGCAGGTCGGCAGCACCTGGCGCGCAGGGCTGGTGGCGGGCGGGCTGTTCGGGGTGGAGTTTCTGTTCATTGCCGAAGGGCTGAAACTGACCTCGGCGGCGCACATGTCGGTATTCCTCTATACCGCGCCGGTATTTACCGCCTTGGGCCTGCATTTTCGGCTACCCAGTGAACGCTTGCGGCTGCTGCAGTGGCTGGGCATTCTGCTGGCCTTCGGCGGCATTGCCATGGCCTTTGCCGGTGGCTCTTCGTTCGAGCACATGGACGGCCGCACCTTGCTGGGTGATGCCTTTGGCGTGATCGCCGGGCTGGCCTGGGGCGCGACCACGGTGGTGGTGCGCTGCTCGCGGTTGTCGGAGGCGCCAGCGACCTTGACCCTGTTCTATCAGCTGGCGGTCGGTTTTGCCGGGCTGTTGCTGATCGCCCTGCTCAGCGGGCAGATCGGCGCGGTGTCGCTGACGCCGCTGGCGATGGGCAGTGTATTGTTCCAGGGGATTGTGGTGTCGTTCATCAGCTACCTCACCTGGTTCTGGTTGCTGCGCAAATACCTGGCGTCGAACCTCGCGGTGTTTTCCTTCATTACCCCATTGTTTGGGGTAACCTTTGGCGTTTTGCTGCTGGATGAGCCGCTCAGTGCGAATTTCGTGGTGGGGGCGTTGATGGTGTTGTTGGGTGTGATCCTGGTCAGTGCCGAGCCTTGGGTGAAACAACAATTGCGGCGGTTGGTAGGGTGATGGGTTGCCTGTACCGGCTCAGGATGCAACCTTGGCCTGACAGGCGCTTCCTTGTTGTGCATCACCCGGCAACTGGACCAACCCGCCAGCCACCACCAACCCGCCCGCCGCCAGCATCAATGCGGGTTGCAGCCCACCGCTGTAGTGGCTGCTGAGCGCCGCCAGCAGCGGCCCACTCAACTGCCCCAAGGCAAAGCATGCGGTCAGCAGCCCGGCATTGCGCTGTGTGGCCTGTGGCGCCAACTCGCGCGAGCGTTGCATGACCAGTTGCATGCAGGCCAGGAACGGCCCGCCACACAGCGCAACACCCAGCGCCAGCCCGATACCCCCACCCAACAGGCAGGCCAGCACACCCAGCCCTTGCAACCACAGGGTGGCGGTCAACCAGGTTGAAGTGCGGCCACCACGGCGCACGCTCACCAGCAAGACGCCCAGCGCCGCCGCCAGGCCAAACGCCGGCCAGAACAGGTCCGCCAGCCACTGCCCGCGAAACTGCTGATTGGCCATCTGTGACAGAAAGGTGGCTGGCAGGATATAGCCCATGCCATACAGGCCATACACCAACCCCAGGCGGCCAGTGCCGACATTGCGCGTCGCGCCTGGTCGTACTGGCGACTGAGTCGGTGCCGCTTGCAATGCCCGTGGCAACCACGGCCGCACGGCCAGCAGCATCACCAGCGCAGCCACGGCATAGATCAGCCACAGGGCTGCCGAGCCAAGCCCCAGCACATGCGCAACCAGTGCCAGTAGCCCGGTCACGGCGATACCGAGGCCGGGCCCGGCGAATACCAGCGCTCCCAGGCGTTGGCGGTTGTGCGCAGTGGCTACTTGCTGGCTGAGGCTGGTGATCATCACCAGCACCCAGGCGCTGGCTACGCCTGTGCCGAAGCGCAGCAGCAGGTGCCCCCAGAAGCCATTGGCAGCCCAGGAGGCCAGGGTCAGCAGCACACACAGCCACAGCCCCCCATGCAGGCGCCGCCGTACCTGGCCTGGCGAGCGGGCGAACATGGCGTCCACCGCGCCCACGAAATAGCCCAGGTAATTGGCCGCCGCGACCAGCCCGGCGACTGTCAGGTCGAACTGGCCTTCGGCAATCAGTTGCGGCAGTTGCGGGGTGAGGGCGAAACGGCCGATGCCCATGGCCATCATCAGCGCCACGGCGCTGGCGAGCAGTTGAATGAGTGGCGACATGACAGGTCTCCTGCGCGGGTAAGCGATAGATGGCAGGTTAGGGCGGTTTATTTTTCAATAAAATTGAATAATGATGATCAAGTTGTTCTGTTTTGGAGAATGCCGTGGAATTCAGCCAACTGCGTATCTTCCAGGCCGTGGCCGAGGAGGGCTCGGTTACCCGCGCCGCAGAGCGCCTGCACCGGGTGCCATCAAACCTTTCCACGCGCCTGCGCCAACTCGAGGAGCAGCTGGGCGTCGATCTGTTCCTGCGCGAACGTCAGCGCCTGCAACTGTCGCCAGCAGGCAAGGTGCTGCTGGACTATGCCAACCGTATGTCCGCCTTGCGCGACGAAGCGCTGGGCGCCGTGCGTGGCGGTCAGCCGGCTGGGGACTTCGTGCTGGGGACCATGTACAGCACGGCGGCGACCCACCTGCCAGCGTTGCTGGCGCGCTATCACCAGGCTTACCCGCAGGTGAACCTGCAAGTGCGTGCTGCACCCAGCGGCGAGTTGCTTGAAGGGCTGCTGAACCACACCCTGGATGCTGCTCTTGTGGACGGGCCACCGAGCCTTGCCGGGCTGGATGGCGTGCCGCTGTGCGATGAGCAACTGGTACTGATCACCAGCCCCGAACACCCGGCGGTACTCACAGCCAAGGACGTGGCGGGCAAGGCGGTGTTCACCTTCCGCCAGGGTTGCTCGTACCGCATGCGCCTGGAGGCCTGGTATGCCCATGCCCATACGCCGATGGGGCGAGTGATGGAGATCGAGTCGTACCAGAGCATGCTGGCCTGTGTGATCGCGGGTGCGGGTGTGGCGATGATGGCCCAGTCGATGCTCGACAGCCTGCCTGGGCGTGATCGGGTGAGGGTGCACCCGCTGCAGGCACCTTTCGATCAGGCGGTCACCTGGCTGATGTGGCGCCAAGGTATGCGCGGGGCTAATCTGCAGGCATGGATCGACCTGCAACAAAGCGAAACGATTAACCAGTCGTCGGAATGCGCTGCCACGGCTTGATCCGAGTCAAAATCGCCCTTATCTGTAGGAACAGAGGAATGCGTAATACAGGACATCGGGCTATGATCTGTATGAAACATCGCAGGATTGATTTGCCGTGAGGCTGACCCGTCAAGGGGGCATTATGAATAAACCACTGTCAAACTGGCTCCATGACCTGGCTGTCGCCTTGGGGCTGATTCCACCACCCTTGCAGCCGGTGCCGATCCCGACTGATGAAGAGCAGCGCAAACGTCAACCGCGTCGGCGCTGATTAACGACAAAGGCCGCTTCACCCGATTGGGTGCAGCGGCCTTTTTGTGTCTGCTGATTGTCTATTGCCTGTACTGGCCCTTTCGCGCGGGCAAGCCCGCTACAAGCGAAAGGGCCGGTACAGCAGTCAGGCCAGCTTCACCGCCGCCACCGACTTGCGCGACACCAGGCTCACGCCCACAAAGCTCACCAGCCCTACTGCCAGGCTGTAGTAGATCGGCGTATTGGCCTCCAGCCCGTCCAGGAACATGAACAGCAGGGCGGTGGCAAAGCCCAGCGACATGCTGGCAATCGCGCCTGCAGTGGTCGCACGCTTCCAGAAGATCGCCCCGATCAGCGGGATCAGCATGCCGCCGACCAGCAGGTTATAAGCCAGGGTCAGGGCGTTGATCACATCATTCACCACCAGCGCGATGCCCAGCACCACCAGGCCGGTGAGCAGGGTGAACAGGCGGCTGGTACCCAGGCTCGACTGCTTGCCGCCACGCAGCTTGGGCAGCAGGTCTTCGGTTACGGTGGTCGAGGCAGCCAGCAGACCGGCGCTGGCGGTGGACATCATGGCCGCCAGGGCCGCAGCCATCAGCAGGCCACGGATGCCATCGGGCAGGGTGGTCTTGATCATCTCGGCAAAGGCGTTGTTCGGGTTGGCCAGGTCGGGCATCAGCACATGCGCAGCCATGCCGATCGCAGCGCAGGCCAGGCCATACAGCACGCAATACACACCAGCGGCGGTACCGGCACGCTGACAGACCTTTTCGTCACGGGCGGTGAACACCCGCTGCCAGATGTCCTGGCCGATGAGGATGCCGAAGAAGTAGATCAGGAAGTAAGTGATGATGGTGTCCCAGCCAATGGTAGTCAGCTGGAAGCTGGCCGCTGGCAATTTGGCCACCAGGGTGTCCCAGCCACCGGCCTTGTACAGGCACACTGGCAGCAGGATGAACATCAGGCCGACGGTCTTGATCACGAACTGGACGATATCGGTCAGGGTCAGCGACCACATGCCGCCGATGGTCGAGTACAGCACTACCACGCCGCCGCCGAGCATCAGAGAAGCCCAGAACGGCAGGTCCAGCAGCACCTGCAGGACGGTGGCCATGGCCAGGGTCGAGGTGACCCCGATCATCAGTGCATAAGCCAGCATGATGACGGCGCTGGCCTGGCGTGCGGTGGGGTTGTAGCGTTGCTCCAGTACCTGGGTCACGGTGAAGATGCGCAGGCGCAGCAGCGGTTTGGCGAGGAACAGGTTGATGGCGATGATGCCCAGGCCAAGGGCTGCGCACAGCCAGAAGCCGGAAATGCCGTGGACGTAGCCCAGGCGCACGGTGCCGACGGTGGAAGCGCCACCGAGTACGGTGGTGGCCATGGTGCCCATGTACAGCACCGGGCCGAGGTTGCGCCCGGCTACCAGGTAGTCTTCATGGGTTTTCGCGCGGCGCATGCCATACCAGCCAAGCCCTAGCATGCCAGCGGTGTAGATCATTACAACAATGATGTCCAAGGCCATTGGGGGTCTCCCGATTATCTTTATTATGGCGAGATCGACCGCGCGGGCGCTTGCACGGCGCCCGGCGGTCTTTTCTTGTGTTGGCGGGCCTCAGTGGCCCTCCCTCATGGCTCCTGCCGGGGTAGAGCGGTATTAGCGACGCACCACGCCAGGTAGCACGCAGAGCATCTCGAACAGCAGGTTGGCACCGAGCAGCGAGGTGTTGCCGGTGGTGTCGTAAGGCGGGGAGACTTCGACAAGGTCACAGCCGATCAGGTCCAGGCCGTGGCAGCCGCGAATGATCTCCATTGCCTGGATGGTGGTCAAGCCGCCGATTTCCGGGGTTCCGGTACCGGGGGCCCAGGCCGGGTCGATGCCATCGATGTCGAAAGACAGGTAAACCGGGCCACCGCCGACCTTTTCCCGCACTTCGGCCATCAGTGGCTCCAGTGACTTGTGCCAGCACTCTTCGGCCTGGACCACGCGGAAGCCCTGGCGACGGCTCCAGTTGAAGTCATCGGCGGTGTAGCCCTGGGCGCGCAGGCCGATCTGCACCACGCGCTCACAGTCGAGCAGGCCTTCTTCCACGGCGCGGCGGAAGGTGGTGCCGTGGGCGATCTTCTCGCCGAACATGTGGTCGTTGACGTCGGCGTGGGCATCGATGTGCACCAGGCCGATCTTGCCGTGTTTCTTGTGCAGCGCACGCAGGATCGGCAGGGTGATGGTGTGATCGCCCCCCAGGGTCATGGGAATGACGTTGTGCTCGACGATTTCGTCATACGCTTCTTCGATGATGCGCACGGCGTCCAGCAGGTTGAAGGTGTTGATTGCCACATCGCCGATATCGGCGACCGACAGCGAGTCGAACGGGGCGGCACCGGTCGCCATGTTGTACGGGCGGATCATCACCGATTCGGCGCGGATCTGCCGTGGGCCGAAGCGGGTGCCGGAACGTAGCGAGGTACCGATATCCAGCGGGACGCCGATGAAGGCCGCATCCAGACCTTTCGCGCTTTGCAGGTGGGGGAGGCGGAGCATGGTGGCGATGCCGCCGAAACGCGGCATTTCGTTGCCGCCCAGTGGTTGGTGGAGAGTCTTGTCCACGGTGGGCCTCATCAGTCGGTCGATTGTTGTGTTTGTTCGAACCTGTGCCGCCGCGCGCCATTCACGTGTGGTTTGCCGGCGGGCAGGGACATTTCGGCCAAGTCTGCTCAAGCGAGCGCCGGGGAAGAATCGCTACCGACAAATACTTAGTTCAGGAATTTCTGAACTAAAGGCGGGTAGAGCAGTTAGACTGCGCGCATATACCCTTGTGGAACCGTTGCACCATGGCCTCGACCTTGCCCGACCTGAAACTGCTGCGCATCTTCATCAGCGTGGTGCGCCACCAGGGCTTTGCCAACGCCCAGCGCGAGCTGAACCTGTCGACCTCCGCCATCAGTACCTACATGAGCCAGCTGGAGGGCGCCTTGGGTATCGTGTTGTGCCACCGGGGTCGGGGGGGCTTCAGCCTGACCAGCAAGGGCGAGCTGTTCCATCAGGAAACCCTGCGCCTGCTGGCCGAGCTGGACGGTTTCGAGCAGTATGCCGCCGCCCTGAAGGGCGAACTGCGTGGCACCCTCAACCTTGGGGTGATCGACTCCACCGTCGGTGATCGCGCCTTGCCGCTGGCCGAAGCCATCGGTGCCTACAGCCAGGAGCACCCGGCGGTGCACCTGCACCTGTCGGTGTCCAGCCCCTACGAGCTGCAACTGGGTGTGCAGGACAACCGGCTGGACCTGGCCATCGGCGCGTTTTCTTCGCGGATGAGCGGCCTGCTCTACCAGCCGTTGTATCGCGAACAGCACTGGCTGTACTGCAGCAGCCGCCACCCGTTGTATGCCGAGCGGCGCATTCCCGAGCAGGTGGTGACCCAGCAGCGCATGGTCGGCCGTGGTTATTGGAGCCAGGCCGAACTGGCCCGGCATGGCTTCAAGCACAGTGCGGCGACGGTTGAAAGCATGGAGGCGCAGCTGATCCTGATCCTTTCCGGGGCCTATATCGGCTACTTGCCTGAACACTACGCCCAGGCCTGGGTCGACAAGGGTGACTTGCGCGTGCTGTCGCCGTCGACCTTTGGTTACCAGGCCCCGTTCTCGCTGATCATTCGCCGCGGGCGCAGCCGCGAACCGTTGATCCAGACCTTCCGTGACCTGTTGAAAAGCCAGCTCAACGTGGGCTGAGATGCGACGCATTCATGCATTCCGTCGGGAGCGGGTTAAATTCCGCTAAACGCTGGCCGCTAACCTGATAGCGCTCTGCTACATATCAACTTGCGCTGATGATTTCCCCTCATTTCATCCTGCAAGGATCGCCCAAGATGCGCATGAATTTGCCCGTCACTGAGCACGAAAGAACCTTCCCCGGTGATCAACGCCTTATTTCTACGACTGACCTCGACAGCCGCATCACCTACTGCAACGACGCCTTTGTGGCGATCAGCGGCTTTACCTACGACGAACTGATCGGTCAACCGCACAACCTGGTGCGCCACCCGGACATGCCGCCGGCGGTGTTTGGCCATATGTGGGAAACCATCAAGCAGGGCAAACCCTGGATGGGCATCGTCAAGAACCGGGCGAAGAACGGCGATTACTACTGGGTAAGCGCCTACGTCACGGCGATATACGAACAGGGCCGGATCAGTGGCTACGAGTCGGTGCGCTCGGTGCCCACGCGCGAGCAGATCCGACGTGCCGAGGCGCTGTATGCGCGCTTGCGCGATGGCCGCAGCCCGGTGCCCTGGGCTGCCCGTCTGGGGCATGGCCTGGGCCATGGCTGGCCACTGATCGGCGCCGGCCTGCTGTCGGCGGCAGGTTACCTTTGGCTGCCCCCCTATGCGGCGCTCGCGGTGCTGATGGCAAGTCTGCTGCTGGCTTGGTACTGGGTCGAGCACCGGCAGAACCAGGCCATTCGCCGCACGTTGGCCGAGCATCCCAAGGCCTTTACCAGTCCGTTGGTGGCGCTGACCTACAGCGACAACCCAGGCCTGAAGGGCCAGCTCGACCTGGCCATCATCAGCGAAGAAGCCCGCCTGCAAACGGCCCTGACCCGCCTGGTGGATGCCGGGGTCGGGGTAAAGTCGCGGGCGGCGCAATCTTCCGACCTGTCCGATGCCCAGGCGCAGATGCTCGACCGGCAGCGCAGCGAGACTGACCAGTCCGCCACGGCCATCGCGCAGATGGCGGCGACCATCCAGCAGGTCACCCACAACGTGCAAAGTACGGCACACGCGGCAAGTGATGCCGACCAGCTGGCGCAGCAGGGCAGCGAGCTGGCCCTGAAGAGCCTGAAAGACATGGGCAGCATGAGCGATGCGGTCAATGACATTGGTCAGGCAGTCAACGCCTTGGCTGAGCAGACCCAGTCGATTGGTAGTGTGGTCGACGTGATCACTTCGATTGCCGAACAGACCAACCTGCTGGCGCTTAACGCCGCCATTGAAGCGGCGCGCGCCGGTGAGCAAGGGCGGGGGTTCGCCGTGGTGGCTGATGAGGTGCGGTCATTGGCGCAGCGTACCCGCGCGTCGACCGAAGAGATCCACCATATCATTGCCTCGCTGAGGGCCGGGGCGGAGCGAGCGGTGAGCACTGCCAGCCGGGGCGAGCAGATTTCCCGGGACAGTGTGCACAGTGTCGAGGCGGTGCAGGCGGCGCTGAGCGGGATTGCCGTGGCGGTCAGCCGCATCACCGGCATGAGCCAGCAGATGGCCACGGCATCGGAGCAGCAGAGCCATGTGGCTGAAGACATCAACCAGCAGATCGTGAGGATTGCCCAACTGTGCGACCAGAGTGCCGGGCAAGCCAGGCAAGGCGCGGAAATCAGCCAGGACCTCGAGCGCATGGCGGAGTACCTGCACAGCCTGGCGGAAAGGTTCAACCGTTGAAATCGCGGAGCCCGCAAAGCGGGCCCCGGTTATGTGGCAAACTGTCCCCGCCAAGGAGACCGCCATGCCCAGACCCCGCTGCGAGCGCTGCCAGCGCCCGCTCGACCATTGCCTATGCCCACTGATCCCCGCGCTCGACAGCCGCACCCGCGTGATCCTGCTGCAGCACCCCAGTGAAACTGCCCATGCCCTTAACACGGCGCGCCTGGCTGCCCTTGGCCTGAACAATGCCGAGCTGCGGATTGGAGAGGTGTTCGATGACCTGCCTGACCTGCTCGCCACCCCTGGATACCAGCCGGTGCTGTTGTTCCCGGGTGATGACGCCCAGGTGCTGACAGCCTATGGCGAGGCGGGCGACAAACCTTTGCTGCTGATCGTGCCCGACGGCACCTGGCGCAAGGCGCGCAAGCTGCTGTACCTGAACCCGTTGCTGGGGGGGCTGCCACGGGTGACGCTGGCCCAGGCGGCCGCTTCACGCTATCGGTTGCGCAAAGCGCCGGAGGCGGGTGCGTTGTCGACGATCGAGGCGGTGGTCGGGGCATTGAACACGCTGGAGCAACCGGCCTGCTTCGATGCACTGCTGGCGCCGTTCGAGACGTTGATCGAGGGGCAGATCAGGGCCATGGGCGTAGAGACCTTTCAGCGTAATCATGGCCGTGAGTGAGGATTGGGGCTGCTTTGCAGCCCATTCGCAGCACAAAGCGGCCCCGCTACCTAAAACCCGCTCAACGCATCTCAGGTAGACGCGCCTCGGTGCGTACTTCGGTGGTCGCCAGCGCCTCTGGCGGCAGCGAAATATGCTGTTTGCTCAGCAATTCACCCATGGTCGCCAGTACGCGGTAGCGCGAGAACTCTTCGGTGTAACGCACCTCGGTGTAGCGGCGGTCGGCGTTGTACAGCTCGTTCTCACTGTCGAGTACGTCCAGCAGGGTGCGCTGGCCCAGGCCGAACTGGTCCTGGTAGGCCGCACGCACACGCTTGGTGGTTTCGGCGTATTCACGCGCGGTCGGCAGCTGCTTGCTGGCGTTGTTCATGGCGTTCCACGCCAGGCTCAGGTTCTCGGTCAACTCACGCAGGGCGTTGTTGCGAATGTCCAGTGCCTGGTTGATCTTGTGCGCGTCGGACTGCAGGCGAGCCTTGTCGCTGCCACCGCGGAACAGGTTGTAGTTCATCTCCACGCCAGCTTGCCAGTCGTTGTTGTTGTGGCCTTTCTCGCCGCCGGTGTTGTTGTTGGCACCGGTTGCCAGAATGGCATCGAAGCGTGGGTAGAAGGTCGACTTGCCCACTTCGTACTGCTTCTCGGCGGCGTTGACGTCAGCCTGGGCAGACTTGATGTACGGGTTGTTCTGACGCATGCCATCGCGGGCTTCTTCGAGGGTGCCTGGCACCTCGCCCTTGATGCTCTGCGGGCTTTCCAGCTCGTCCGGGGCACGGCCGATCACACTGAAGAAGTTGGCCTCGGCATCGGCCAGGTCGACTTCGGCGGTGTCCAGGTTGTTTTCCGCCAGGGCGCGACGGGCGCGGGACTGGTCGAGGTCGGCGGTGCTGCCGACGCCGCGCTCGTTGCGCAGGCCAATCTGATCGTTGACGCGCAGGTGAGCTTGCAGGTTGTTCTTGGCCAGGGTCACCAGTTCACGGCGTTTGAGCACTTCCAGGTAGACCTCGACTGCACGCAGGGCGACATCCTGGGCAACGGCCTGGGTGTAATAGGCGCGGGAGGTAGAGACCGCCTCGGTGCGGCCTACTTCATTCGAGGTGTTGAAGCCGTCGAAGATCATCTGCCGCAGGCGCAGTTCGGACTGGGTGTAGTTGAGGGTTTCCTTGTTGTGGTTTCCCTCGGCGCGGGTAGTGGCGTTGTCCGAGCGCTGTCGGCCATAACCGGCAACCAGGTCCACGGAAGGGTAGTAGCCACCACGCGCGAACTTCACGTCTTCATCGGCCGACAGCTTGCTGTTACGGTTGGAGCTGACTTGTGGGTGGTAGTCCACGGCGCTTTGGACAGCCTCGGTAATCGACATCGCCTGTACGTTGGCACTCGCCAGGGCCAACAGTAAAGCACTGGTGATGGGGTTCAAAACGCGCATGGTACATCTCCCTGATTCTGGAATTGATCCTGCTGTTCGCCAAAAAAATGACGATAAACTTATCGCGTATAGTGTTGCAGGTTTTTAACAACACAGCTAAGTACATTCAACGCGATAGATAAGAAGATTTATTCATATCAAATTGCCATATAATATCTTTGTTGTCTAATAAGTATGCATTCAAGGGCACGGAATGAACGCAGGAAATGCCTTGAAAACCAATGGATACAAGGGCTATGCGCAGTTCCAGAACTAATTCGGATAAAGAGGGCATTGATTAGGCGAAAGCGATATTTGGCGACAAAATATTGTCACTTTGGCTTGTGCAGGGTTTTCAGGCTGAGGATGTACAGGGTGACCAATGCGGCACTGGTCAACATGAAGGTGCGCGCCCAGAACAGCGGCACCAGATAGCACGACAGGCCAATGCTGGCCCACATCAGGCCGATGGCGTAGACCTTGCCCTTGAGGGGGATGCCTTCACCACTGAGGTAGTCACGGATCCATGGCCCCAGCTTGGGATGATGGACCAGCCAGTGATGGAAGCGCGGCGAGCTGCGGGCAAAGCAGGCCGCCGCCAAAAGCAGGAATGGGGTGGTGGGCAATACCGGCAGGAATATCCCCAGCACCCCCAGCGCGACGCTGAGCCAGCCAGTGGCCAGCAGCAGGTAGCGCACAGCTTGCTCAGTGGTGGCGTGGCTTGAGCAGCGCCGGTTTTTCGTCAGGGGCGTGCAGCAGCAGGAACAGTGCGCTCAGTGCCTCGGGGATTTGCACGATCATGTCATCCTGCAGGTTGGCGTTGCTGGCGATGTCGGCGAACTCTGGTTGTTCGTCGAACAAGCCCGAACCCACCATGATCGGCAGCAGCATTTCGCTGACTTCTTCCTCGGCGTTTTCGAACCACGCCTCTTCCCGCAGGAACACGCCTTCCATGAAGCCGATGCACCAGCCGCGCAGGTCGGAATCGTCCGGCTCATCGGTCAGGTCGAGGTCGCAGGGCAGGTCGAATTCTTCGTCGCTGGCCAGCTGGCGGGCAATGTGCGCCTTGAGCGCCACCAGGGTGGCCTCGATCTCGGTGCGCTGGGCTTCGCTGGCGTAGTGCGGCTCCTCGGCGAACAGGGCGTCGATCCATTCGCGCTCGGGCACGTCCTCGGCGTTGATCGAAAGAGCGGTGAGGTAGCCGTGTGCGGCGACATAGTCCAGCGCTTCTTCGTGCAGCTCGTCGGCGTCGAGGAAGGCTTGCAGGCGGGTCAGTTGCTCGGCGAAGGACATTACAGGGCTACCTTGGGGAATAAACGATACCGAATTCTAGCACCTTGCAGCGGCAGCGGGGCAAAGGGAACGTCTATCGCCGCGGTGCATGTGCAGCACGGTGCTGCGGTATACTCCGCGATTTTTCATCCAGGGGCAGGTTTCAACGGCTGCCTGGCAAAAACCGCTTACGCATTTGGCGTGTGCGGGGCGGGTTTTTCGTCCAGCCTTTATCCAGGATGGTACGGCGATTTGGAGTTGCACATGCTCGAACAGGCTCAGCGCGTTCTCAAGGACATCTTCGGCTACGACAGTTTCCGTGGGCGCCAGGCAGCGATCATCGAATGCGTGGCCAATGGCGGCGATGCCTTGGTACTGATGCCCACCGGTGGCGGCAAATCGCTGTGTTTCCAGGTGCCGGGGCTGCTGCGCCCGGGCCTGACGGTGGTGGTATCGCCACTGATCGCGCTGATGGACGACCAGGTCGCCACCCTTGACGAGCTGGGTGTGTCTGCGGCCGCCCTGAACTCTACCCTGACGGCGGAGCAGCAGCGTGAACTGGCCGGGCGCCTGCGCCGTGGTGAGGTCAAGATGCTGTACCTGGCGCCGGAACGCCTGGTGCAGCCGCGCATGCTCGACTTCCTGCGCGATCTGGACATCTCGCTGTTCGCCATTGACGAGGCCCACTGCGTTTCGCAATGGGGGCACGATTTCCGCCCCGAGTACCTGCAACTGGGCCAGCTGGCCGAACTGTTTCCGCATGTGCCGCGCATTGCGCTTACCGCCACGGCCGACATGCGAACCCGCGAGGAGATCGTTCAGCGCCTGCACCTGCAAGGCGCCGAGCGCTTCCTGTCGAGTTTCGACCGGCCCAACATCTTTTACCGCATCGTGCCCAAGGAGGCACCGCGCAAGCAGTTGATGGCCTTCCTCGGCGAACGTCGTGGCAACGCAGGCATCGTCTACTGCCTGTCGCGCAAGAAGGTCGACGAAACCGCCGCCTTCCTCTGTAGTCAGGGGTTCCCCGCGCTGCCGTATCACGCTGGCCTGGCCGCCGAGACGCGGGCGGCCAACCAGCATCGCTTCCTGAACGAGGAAGGGCTGATCATGGTCGCTACCATTGCTTTCGGCATGGGTATCGACAAGCCCAACGTACGCTTCGTTGCCCACCTCGACCTGCCCAAATCGCTTGAGGCCTACTATCAGGAAACTGGCCGGGCCGGCCGTGACGGCCTGCCCTCCGATGCCTGGATGGCCTACGGGCTGCAGGACATGGTGATGCTCAAGCAGATGCTGCAGAATTCCGAAGGCGACGAGCGCCACAAGCGCATAGAGCAGCACAAGCTGGATGCCATGCTGGCGCTGTGCGAAGAAACCCGCTGCCGCCGCCAGTCGCTGCTGGCCTACTTCGACGAGATCCTCGAACAACCGTGCGGGCACTGCGACAACTGTGTCGACAACATCCAGACCTGGGACGCTACCGAGCCGGCCCGCCAGGCGCTGTCGGCGGTGTTCCGCACCGGCCAGCGCTATGGTGTTGGCCACCTGGTCGATGTGCTGTTGGGCAAGGACACCGAGAAGGTGCGCAATTTCGGCCATGAGAAGCTGTCGGTATTTGGCGTTGGCAAAGGTCTGGCCGAGGTGGAGTGGCGCTCGCTGTTCCGTCAACTGGTGGCGCGCGGCCTGGTCGATATCGACCTGGAAGGCTACGGCGGCCTGCGGCTGTCCGACAGCTGCCGGCCGCTGCTGCGCGGCGAGGTGACCTTGCAACTGCGCCGTGATCTCAAACCGCAGACCACGGCCAAAACCTCGTCGTCCAGCGGCGGCAGCCCGGCCAGCCAGCTGGTGCGTGCCGAAGAGCGCGATCTGTGGGAAGCACTGCGTACCCTGCGCCGCAAGCTGGCCGAAGAACACAGTGTGCCGCCCTACGTCATCTTCCCCGACTCGACACTGCTGGAGATGCTGCGCAGCCAGCCGGTCAGCCTCAGCGACATGGCCCAGGTCAGCGGTGTGGGGGCGCGCAAGCTGGAGCGCTACGGGCAGGCGTTCCTTGAAGTGCTGAACAGCAGCGGTGGCACCGACGAGGCTCCGAAAGTGGTGCTCGACCTGCGCCACGAACTGGTCAGCCTGGCCCGTGCCGGCATGACCCCGGCGCAGATCGCCGGGCAGCTCAATTGCAGCGAGAAGAACGTGTATAGCCTGCTGGCCGAGGCGTTGGGCCGCCAGGAACTGAGTCTGGACCAGGCCATCGACCTGCCGGACGACCTGATGATGGAGGTGCAGGACGCCTTTCTTGATGGCGAGGGTGAGCTGCCACCGGTGTCGGCCATTGCCCCGCAGTTCGGGGCACGGGTGCCGGAGGGCGTACTCTATTGCGTGCGCGCAGCGCTGGCAGCGGAATTCGAATTGTAAACGCATGCAGGATCGAAGGCAGAAGCGCCATCTGCTGACCTTTGTCATGCTTTTTGACGATTATCGAACGCGTAACCATGGCCGAGCCTTGCCTCGTGGGGCAGGGCATGGTTAGCTGCCTAATAATTAGATCTACTCCAATGAGTTCCTTATGCCCCTGAACGACAACCAACACCGCTTTGGCATGCAACTGGCTCAGATGTCCCGAGGTTGGCGTGCCGAGCTGGACCGCCGCCTGGCCGGGCTCAACCTGTCCCAGGCGCGCTGGCTGGTGTTGCTGCACCTGGCCCGCTTCGAAGAAGCCCCGACACAGCGTGAGCTGGCCCAGAGCGTAGGCGTCGAAGGCCCGACCCTGGCGCGTCTGCTCGACAGCCTGGAAGCGCAAGGGCTGGTGCGCCGGCAGGCGGTGCTGGAGGATCGGCGGGCGAAGAAGATTGTGCTGTGCCCGCCGGCCAAGCCGTTGATCGATCAGATCGAGACCATCGCCAACCAGCTGCGGGTAGAGCTGTTTACCGGCGTGGACGAGGCGGAATTGCAGGTCTGTATGCGCGTGCATGCCAAGATCCTGGCCAACCTCGAAAAGTCCTGAGCCCCCCCATCGATGCAGGTGCAGTGCAAGCCTCAGAAGGTGTGCCCAAGGTTCAGGTACACCGCTTGCTCATGCGCACTGTTGGCGCCGTAGCTGAAGTTCAGCGGCCCTAGAGGCGTATCCAGCCCCAGGAAGATGCTCGCCGCATTGATGTACCCACTGTCGAATTCGTTGTCGTTGTTCCACGCCCGCCCACGCTCCAGCGAGCCGCCGATGTACAGCGGGAAGTCCAGCGGCACATAGGCCCGCGGCGTCAGCCGGCGGTAATAGACCATGCGCAGCAGGCTCGCGTTCTGCCCCGATACCGAGTCTTCGCGGAAGCCTGACAGCTGTCGCGCCCCGCCCATCACGAAGCTCGACGTCACCACTTCGGTATCGTCCAGCGTGCGCCCGTAGCTCCCACCCAGCACGAACGTGTTCGGCCCGCTGCTGATAGCCTTGTCCAGGGTGAACAGCCACTGCCGGTAATCCTGGTCGGAGTCCAGCGACTTGTCGTATTTGCGCAAGGTCAGGCCGATGTCCTCGCCATGGTGCGGGAAGTACACGTTATCGAGGGTGTCGAACGAGTACTTCAGCTCGTAGAAACCTTCGTTGAAACTGACTTTGGGCAGGTCCTGGTCGCCGATGCGCACCTCGGCCTCGCCCCAGGCCTTGCCCACGCCCAGGCGCACTTCACCGCTGTTGCCGATCTGCCGGCCTACGTTCAGGCCAAAACCGTAGCGCTCCAGGCGATACTCGGCGACGGGGTCGTTGTCCAGGGTGGCTTCGATGTTCTGCGAGCCCATGTCCAGGTATGGCGCGATGAAGTAGCGTGAGCCCACATCCAGGGGTTGGTAGAACTCACTGTACAGCGCTTGCTGGTCACCGATCTGGCCGCGGGTCAGCCATTCGGCGCCAAGGCTGTTGATGCCGTTGACCCGGTAGCTGGCGCCCAGGTTGAAAGCGCTGTCGCCGCGCAGGTCATCGGACAGGTTCAGGCCCAGGCGCAGGTAGTCGGTGCCGCCGCGTCGGCCGCGGGCGTTGATCACCAAGGTGTGGTCGTTGCCCTTGTGCACCACGCGGTACTGCACCCTGTCGAAGTAGTCCAGGCCATACAGCGTACCCATGTCGGTCTGCAGGCGGTCCAGTTCCAGCGGTGCGTCGATCGGCTGGCGGATGTACGAGCGGATCACATCATCGCTGACCTTGGAGTCGTTTTCGATCCGGATTGCGGTGATTACCGGCGTGCGCTGGCGCGGCGAGCGGGCAATGGCCAGGCTGGCGTCGCCCTCGAGCTGGCGCAGGGCGGCCAGGCGCGGGTCAAGCAGGCGAGTGGCGCGGTAACCGGCGTCGATCATGTCGCGTGCACGGCCGAAATCTGTCACGCCGAAGGCGGTCAGCGATGGCTGGATGAGGATGTCGTCGCGGTGCAGGCTGGCCAGTTGTTCTTCGGAGTTGCGCCGGGTCATCAAAGTGATCGACTGATTCAGCACGTCGACGACCGTCAGTAATTGCTTGCGATCGCGCAGCGGGGTGCCGATGTCGACCACGATGGCCAGGTCCACGCCCATTTCGCGGGCCACATCCACCGGAATGTTGTCGACCATGCCGCCGTCCACCAGCAGACGGCCGTCCAGCTCGACCGGGGCGAACACGGCGGGGATCGACATGCTGGCGCGGATTACCTGGGGCAGGTGACCCCGGCGGAACACGACTTTTTCGCCACTGGCGATGTCGGTAGCCACGGCGCGGAAAGGAATGGGCAGCTTATCGAAGTCGCGGGTGTCGGCGGTATGCGCCAGTTTGCTTTCCAGTAGCAGTGACAAGTTCTGGCCCTGAATCACACCCAGCGGCAGGCCCATGCTGCCGTCGTCGCGAAAGCTGAGCTTCTGCTTGACCAGGAAGTCACGGTCATCCTGCTTGCGCCGGAACGGCACATCCTTGCGCGGCGGGGCATCGGAGAGCGCCTGTTGCCAGTCAAGGGTGGTCGCGAGTTTTTCCAGCTCTTCGACACTGTAGCCCGAGGCGTACAGGCCGCCGACCACCGCGCCCATGCTGGTGCCGGCGATGGCGTCGATGCGCACACCCTTTTCCTCCAGTGCTTTGAGCACGCCGATGTGGGCCAGGCCACGGGCAGCACCGCCAGACAACACCAGGCCGACCTTGGGCCTGGCGGGTTCCGCAGCGATTGCCGTAAGCGAGGTGAGTGCGAGCAGAAAACAGAACAGCAGACGGCGCATCGTGAGTCTCAAACCGTGGGCTAAAGACCGCTAGTATAAGCGGCCCCTTACCTGGAGATGTTTCACCATGGCTGACCACAAGCCGGAAATCGTCATCACCTATTGCACCCAGTGCCAGTGGCTGCTGCGTGCTGCCTGGCTGGCTCAGGAACTGCTCAGTACCTTTGCCGACGACCTTGGCCGGGTAGCGCTGGAGCCGGGTACCGGGGGTATCTTCCGCGTCACCTGCAATGGCGTGCAGATCTGGGAGCGCAAGGCCGACGGTGGTTTCCCCGAAGCGAAGGTACTGAAGCAGCGAGTGCGCGACCAGGTCGACCCGCAGCGTGATCTTGGTCACAACGACCGCTGATCAGGCGCCCTCGGTCAGTGGTCGCTGCCTGGGCGGTTGCTCGGCAGCCAGACGGCTGGACAGCACGATGGCGAAGATGATCAGCGCGCCGCCCAGCAGCATGCGCACGGTCGGGGTTTCGGCGAACACTGCCCAGGCCACGGCAATGCCGTAGACCGGCTCCATGCCGAACACGACCGCGGCGGTGCGCGCCTTGATCACCGCCAGGCTGGCGACGAACAGGCTGTGCGCCACACCCGTGCAGAAGATGCCGAGCAGGGCGATCCACAGCCAGTCCAGGGCCGCAACGTCGGCCAGGCCGGGCGCTGCGAACGGCAGCAGGCACAGGCCCACCACCAGGTTTTGCCACAGAGCGGCCTGTACCGCAGGCAAACGGCCGGAGCCGGCCCGGTTGGTCAGTGACAGCAGCGAGAACAGCAGGCCCGAGAGCAATGCCCAGAGCAGGCCGCCGGTGGCTTCGCTGGCCAGGTCGAATGCCGGTGTGACCAGTATCAGGCCGATGCTGACCAGCACGACCAAGACGGCTTCGTTACGGTGGATACGCTCGCGGAACAGCAGGCTTTCGAGGATCACCGTAAAGGCCGGGAAGCTGGCGAAGCCGAGGGTGGCGATGGCTACGCCGCCCACTTTGACGGCGATGAAGAAACTGACCCAGTGGCCGGCCAGCAGCACACCGCCGAGCAGCAGGCGGCGCGCATCCTGGCTGCTCAGGCGTTGCCAGCCCGGACCGGCCAGGCTGGCGAACAGGGCCAGGGCGAGTACGGCGAAGGTGGCGCGACCGAAGACGATGATCGCCGGGCTGGCGCTGGTGGCCAGTTTGCCGAAGACGCCGGTAAGGCCGAAGAACAGCGCGCCAATGTGCAGGGCGCCGAGGGCGGTGCGGTGGTTCATGGTGGGTCCTTGATGAGATCTCTACAGGCAGTGCCGGGCCTTTCGCGGGTGAACCCGCTCCTACAGGTGTGCCGGGCCTTTCGCGGGTAAACCCGCTCCTACAGGTTTTTGCACAACCTTCAGGCGGGGGCATCCTGTAGGAGCGGGTTTACCCGCGAAGGGGCCGGCAAAGGCAAAGTGTAAAGCCTCAGGCAAACACATTCTGTCGCAAGACTGCTGTCAGTTATCGCCAGACTCTCGCCGCAAAGCCAAAGGTGTACACCCGAACGCCCGCAGCATCGCCGCTGAAAAGGCACTTTGCGAGCTATACCCCACCTGCGCCGCAATTTCGCCCATCGGCAGCACGGTCTGCACGATTAGCCGCCGCGCCTTGAGCAAACGCCGCTGGCGAATGTAGTCCATCGGAGTCATCCCGCACTCCGCGGTAAATCGCGCATGCAGCCGAGCAATGGACAGCCCGGCGATGCGTGCCAGGTCGGCAACCTGCAGCGGGTAGGCAGCATGCTGCTCGATATGCGCATCGAATGCGCTGTAGGGCAGGCGCTGGCTGGGGTGCACGCTGGCTGCCGCCGTGGCGTTGAGGCTGGCCAGCAGCAGTGCCGCGCCCTGACGGGCAATCAGTGGGTCGTGCACGGGGCTGGTCGCCAGCCAGTCCACCAGTTGCTGCTGGCGCTCATCCAGGCTTACGGCGGCGGGGCGGTCGAGCAGGCGGCGGCTGGCATCGGCATGCTCGCCCAGGTGCTCGCGCAGCCAAGGCTCCCCAGGCACATCAAGCACCAGGCAATCACTGCCGGCATCGCTGGCGCACGTGTGATGAGCACCCGCCGGGACCACGATCAGCCCCTGGCGATCGATGCCGGCGCCATGCCCCTGGACCTCGAACTCCAGGCGGCCGCGCAGGCCGAACACCAGTTGCGGGTGTTCGTGGCTATGGGCGATCAGGCTGTCGCGGTAATGGCGCAGCGAGAGGATCGGGCCGGCGGTCATGGGGGCTTCCTCGCAGGGCAGGCGCCCATTGTGCCTCAATCCCTGCACGCCATCACTCGTCACTGTTTTGCCATGGCGCTGTCATGTGCGCCTGCCAGTCTCCAGCAAACTGCGCCGGAGCCTGCCCATGACCCATGCCGAACTGTCCCGCCCCTCGCGCAAGCAACGCGTGCGTACCCTGTGGATCTCCGACGTGCACCTGGGTACCCGCGACTGCCAGGCCGAACACCTGTCGCAGTTTCTCAAGGGCTACCAGGCTGATCGCGTCTATCTGGTGGGCGATATCATCGATGGCTGGAAGCTGCGCGGCGGGATCTACTGGCCGCAAGCCCACACCAACGTGATTCGCCGGCTGCTGACCATGAGCAAGCGCGGTACCGAGGTGATCTACGTCACCGGCAACCATGACGAATTCCTGCGCCGCTACTCGAAGTTGATTCTGGGCAACATTCAGCTGGTAGACGAGGCCGAGCACCTGACAGCCGATGGCCGCCGACTGCTGGTGGTCCATGGCGATCAGTTCGATGTGATTACCCGTTACCACCGCTGGCTGGCGTTTCTGGGTGACCGCGCCTACGAATTCACCTTGGTGCTCAACCGCTGGCTCAACCACTGGCGTGCGCGGTATGGCTATGGTTACTGGTCGCTGTCGGCGTACCTCAAGCACAAGGTGAAAGGCGCGGTGAACTTCATCAGCGACTTCGAGAACGCCATTGCCCATGAGTGCACCCGCCGTGGTTTTCACGGGGTGGTGTGCGGGCATATCCATCATGCCGAAATTCGCAAGGTGGGTGAGGTGGACTACCTCAATTGCGGGGACTGGGTGGAGTCGTGCACGGCCCTGATCGAGCATTGGGACGGCAGTGTCGAGCTGTATCGGCTGGCCGAAGCGCAGGCCGTGGCGGCGTTGCGCGAGCCGGCTTAAGGCTCGAGGGCAGGGGGCCGCCAAGCGGCCTCAGATGCTTACAGCCTGAGCTTGCCCAGCAGGATATCCCGGAACATCACGAAATCCCCGGCCAGGCTGTACAGCGGATAGGTAAAGGTCGCTGGCCGATTCTTCTCGAAAAAGAAGTGCCCAACCCAGGCAAAGCCATAGCCGAACACCGGCACGGCCAGCAGCAGCAACCATTTGCCACTGCCAATGGTGTAGGCCAGCAGCGCTATCACCAGGCTGGTGCCGACGAAGTGCAGGCGGCGGCAGGTGGGGTTGCTGTGCTCCCCCAGATAGTACGGATAGAACTCGGCAAAACTGCGAAACTGCGCTTTGCTGTTCATGGCAGTGCTCCGGGATTAATACTTCTGGACAAGATACACGGCGTGGAGCCTGATTCGAGTCTAGAGTGACTGACGGGGCCTACCAGTGACAATAGGCGCCAAATGAGTATCCTTGGGGTTCACCGCAGGAGCGGTCGGTAAAAGAAGCCTGTCATGAGCGAAAGAACAACGTCAGCCAGTTGGGCATCAGGGATCGTGAAGGCACTTGAACTGGAAGGGCTGGATTGCAGAGCCATGTTCAAGCAATTGGGGTTGGACTTTGCCGCCCTCGACGACCCCGATGCACGTTTTCCGCAAGATTCCATGACCCGCCTCTGGCAACTGGCGGTGGAGCTGTCGGGCAATGAGGCCATCGGCCTGAACATGGCACGGGTGGTTCGCCCGGCGTCGTTCCATGTGGTGGGCTATGCGTTGATGTCCAGCCGCACCCTGGCCGAGGGCTTCGAGCGCCTGGTGCGCTACCAGCGCATCATCGCCGAAAGCTCCGACCTTAGTTTCGTCCTCGGCCCCGAGGGCTATTCGCTGATTCTGACCGTGCACGGCGATCACCTGCCGCCAACCCGGCACAGCGCCGAAGCGTCGCTGGCCTGTGCGCTGGCGCTGTGCAAATGGCTCAGTGGCCGGCCGGTCCAGCCGCGGCGGGTACTGGTGCAGGGGCCGCAGCCGAAGAATGTCGAGCCTTACAAGGTGGCGTTCCATTCGCCGCTGGTGTTCGGCGCCCCACATGATGCGCTGGTGTTCGAGCGGGCCGACATGGAGGCGCCGCTGCCCACCGCCAACGAGGCCATGGCGGTGCTGCACGACCGGTTTGCCGGCGAGTACCTGGCACGCTTCTCAGAAACCCGGGTCAGCCACCGCGTGCGCCAGGTGTTGTGCCGCATCCTGCCGCAGGGTGAGCCCAAGCGCGAAACCCTGGCCCAGGCCCTGCACCTGTCGCAGCGCACCTTGCAACGGCGGCTGCAGGAGGAAGGCACCAGCTTCCAGACCTTGCTTGATGACACCCGCCGCGAACTGGCCGAACAATACCTGGCCCAGCCGGGCATGACCTTGCTGGAAACCGCCTACCTGCTGGGCTTTGCCGACCCCAGCAACTTCTATCGGGCGTTCCGCCGCTGGTTCGATGCCACGCCCAGCGAGTACCGCGCCCGCCTGGGCGCGGAAGGCGAAGTGCTCAGTGACGCCAGAACGCCGGCATGCACAACACCAGCACCGTGATGATTTCCAGGCGACCCAGCAGCATGCCGGCCGCCAGAATCCATTTGGCCGCGTCAGGCAGTGTCGCGTAGTTGCCCGCCGGGCCGATCACTTCACCCAGGCCCGGGCCTACACCCGAAACCGTGCCGGCGGCGCCGGTCAGCGCGGTCATCCAGTCCACGCCCAGCAGCGACAACAGCAGCGCCATGACACAGATGGTGATCGCGAAGAAGAACGAGAACGTCAGGATCGAGCGCACGATGTCTTCGTCGAGGCGATGGCCGTTGTATTTCTGCTTGATCACCGCGCGCGGGTGAATCAGCTGGTTGAGGCTGGCCTTCAACAGGATGTAGGCCACCTGGAAGCGGAAAATCTTGATGCCGCCTGCGGTCGAGCCGGAGCAGCCGCCAACGAAGCCCAGGTAGAAGAACAGCATCAGCGAGAAGTTACCCCACAGGCTGTAGTCACCCAAGGAGAAGCCGGTGGTGGTGACCACCGAGGTCACGTTCAGCGCCACATGGCGCAGGGCATCGAGCCAGTGCAGGTTGGTGCTGTACCAGTACCAGGTGCCCAGCACCAGCCAGGTGACCACCAGCATGCCCAGCAAGCCTTGCACCTGCTGATCGCGGATCAGCGCCTTGCGGTTGCCGCGCAGGGTGGCTACGTAAAGGGTGAACGGCAGGCTGCCCATGATCATCACCACCACCGCCACCCAGTGCACGGCCGGGATATCCCATTTCGCCAATGACTGGTCGGAGGTGGAGAAACCGCCGGTAGAGATAGCCGACATGGCATGGTTGATTGCATCGAACGGGCTCATGCCCGCCCACCAGAAGGCCAGCGCGCCGAGTATCGAGAAACCGACGTAAACCCCCACGATGGACTTGGCGACCATGTGCGAACGCGGCATGACCTTTTCCGAGCGGTCGGACGATTCGGTCTGGAACAGGCGCATGCCACCGATGCGCAGCAGCGGCAGGATCGCCACCGCCATGGCGATGAAGCCGATACCGCCAAGCCAGTGCAGCATCGAGCGCCACATGAGGATGCCCGGTGACATGTTATCGAGCCCGCTGAGCACGGTGGCGCCAGTGGCGGTGATGCCTGACATGCTTTCGAAGAAGGCGTCGGTGTAGCTGATGTGCTGGGTCAGCAGGAACGGTAGCGCGGCGAACACGCACACCACCAGCCAGCTGCTGACGGTCAGCAGGTACATGTCGCGCGGGCGCAGGTGTACATGCTCCGGGCGCCCCTGCACCACCAGGGCCAGGCCGGCGATGAAGGTGATCAGGCTCGACCAGAGAAACGACGGCATGTCGCCGGTGCGCTCGAAGATCACCAGGGTCGCCATGGGCACGGCCATGCTCACGGCCAGCGTAATCAGGAAGATGCCGATGATGAAACCAATAATCCTTAAGGTCGGCAACGCCATGTGATCTGCTCAGACTCGAAACGGAAGGGCGCCATTCTACCTATGGGTCTGGTGATGTAAACGCTAGAATGGCCGCACATTCACCTGCCAGGAGGGTAGCCGATGGAGGCTCTCGACGCATTGCTCAACCGTGTTTCCGTGCCACGCCTGACTGACCCGGCGCCCAATGCCGCCCAGCGCGAGGCGCTGTTCCAGGCTGCCCTGCGCGCCCCGGACCATGGTCAGCTGCGGCCGTGGCGTTTTCTAACCATCGAAGGCCAGGGCCGCGAGAAGCTGGGTGAGCTGTTCGCCGAAGCCGTGCAGCACAAGGGCGATGCCAGCCAGGCAGCCTTGGACAAGGCCCGTGCCATGCCGCTGCGGGCGCCGTTGCTGATCGTGGTGGTGGCCAGGTTGCAGGACCATTTCAAGGTGCCCAAGTCCGAGCAGCGCCTGGCGGCGGGCTGTGCGGCGCACGGTATTCTGATTGCTGCGCACGCGCAGGGGATCGGCGCGGTGTGGCGTACCGGTGACATGGCTTTCGATGCCCATGTGCACAAGGGGTTGGGGTTGGCCGAGAACGAGGAACTGATCGGCTACCTGTATGTCGGCACGCCGCTGACCGAGCCGCGGACGGCGCCGGTGCTGGAAACGGCTGATTTCGTCAGTAGCTGGGGTGAGTAACCTGGCCTTGGGCTGATTCATGCATCAAGGCATCCGGCCTCTTCGCGGGTGAACCCGCTCCACATCCCCTGTAGGAGCGGGTTTACCCGCGAAGAGGCCTGGCGCCTTTGCACCCCATCAACTGCCTGCCGCTCCAGCCAAGGGCAACTCCAGCCTGGCCACAAACCCACCCTGTGGATGATTCTCCAGCACCAGGCTACCGCCATGGCGCTCCGCTGCCTTGCGCGCAATCGCCAGCCCCAGGCCATGCCCCGGTGCTTCCTGCCCCGGCGCGCGGAAGAACGGCTCACCCAGTTGCGCCAGGTGCTCCTCTGCCGCCCCAGGCCCATGGTCACGCACGCTGATCACGATGCGGTCCTGCTCGCGCGCGGCGCTGACCTCGACCGGCTGGCCCGCCGGGTTGAAGCGCAGGGCATTGCGCAGCAGGTTGTCAACGGCACGCTCGATCAGCGTTGGCCAACCCTGCAAGCTCAAACCTGGCTGCGCCTCCAGGCGCACGTCCTGATCCGGCGCGCTCAGCAGGGCGTCCTTGCGCACGCTGCCGAGTAGTGCATTGAGGTCGACCGGTTCGGCATGGGCTTGTTCGGCATCCACCCGGGCCAGGGCGAGGATTTCGCTGATCAGGTCTTCCAGGCGGTCGCATTCGCGGGTCAGGCGCGGCCACAGCGCTTGCCGCTGCTCAGGCTCGGCGCGTTCGGCCAGGGCCAGGGCGATGCGCAGCCGGGCCAGTGGCGAGCGCAGTTCGTGGGACACGTCGCGTAGCAGCTGGCGCTGGCTGCCAATGGTGCTTTGCAGGCGTGCGCCCATCTTGTTGAAGTCCTTGGCCAGCACGCCAAACTCGTCGCGCCGCGCTGCCAGCCGTGCCAGGCTGTTCTGCTGATAGGTGGTCTGGCCCAGGTCGTGTACGGCACTGCGCAGGCGGCTTAGCGGGCGGGTAATGGACAGCGTCACCAGCAGGCTGAACAGGGTCAGCACGACCAAGGCAATGCCCAGTGCGCTGAGCGGCCAAAGCAGGCTCTCGCGGTGCCAGGCATCCAGCGCCGGGTGAGGGATGCGGTAGATCAGCAAGTAGGTTTCGCCGGTGTCGGGGCTGGTGTATTCCTCGGTCAGCCGGCGCCATGGCAAGCGCCGCTGGTCATTGTGCTGGCGCGCTTCGAAGGCTGCCGCACGGCGTGGGAAGGTACCGGGCACCACGGCTTCACCGCTATCGTCGAGCACCTGCACGTCGATCTTGTAGCGGTCCTTGCGTCGTTCCAGAAAGTGCTGTGCCGCCTCCAGGCCTTCCTGCTCGTAGTGCTTGGTCCACTTGCTGGCCAGGGTATTCAGGCCCGGGTGACGGCTGAGGATCCAGGCGTCCTGGTTGAGCATGTGCCCCAGCAGGATCGACAGGCCTGCGACCAGGGTGATGGCCAGCCAGAAACTGGCCAGGATGCGCCAGAACAGTGAACGCAAGTGCACCTCCTAAACGGGAAAAGCCCGGCCCGCAGTGAGGCGGGCCGGGCACGGGGCGGACAGCTTACTGGGCCTTGGCGCCTTTTTCAGCTTTCCAGGCCTGGAACTCCTGCCACTCGGCTTTCTTGGCGGCGCGTTCTTTTTGCAGTTCATCGAACTTCTTCTGCTGGTCAGGCGTGAGCAACTTGCGCACTGCGCTGTCGGTCTTGTCGCGGCTGGCTTGCAGCTCATCCTTCATGGCCTTCTGGTCGGCGGCCGGCAGTTTGGACAGGTAGCGCTCGGTAATGTCGCGGCGCTGCTGCATCTGCTCGCCCATCAGCTTGCCGATCTGCTGGCGCTGATCGCGGCTCAGGTCCAGTTGGTGGAAAGGCGCATCACCGCGATGATGCGGGCCGTCGTGGCGCGGGCCGCCGTCAGGCATGGCCATGGCCACGGTCGGCAAAGCGGCAGCGAACATCAGGGCGATAAGGGTCTTGCGCATGGTGTCTCTCCTTTCATAGGCCGGTGATTACCGGATGAGCACAGTCTAGGGAGATCACCGTCAAGCGCAGTCAGGGGATGGTAAAGGCAAAGTAAAGATGATGGGTCGGTGCAGCCACGGCCTTGTGCCGCGCAAGGGGGGCGCACAGCGGCCCCGGTGTGTTTACAGGCAGTAGTAATAGCCTCGGCTACGCAACGCCACTATGCGTGGCCGGCCATCGGCGTGGGGGCCGATCTTCTTGCGCAGGTTGCTGACATGCATGTCCAGGCTGCGGTCGTACAGGGTCAGCTTGCGGCCCAGGCCGATCTGCGCCAGTTCCTGTTTGTCCAGCGGCTCGCCGGGCTGACGCAGCAGCGCTTCAAGAATACGGCTTTCGGACAGGGTCAGGGTCATTTCGCGGCCATCGATGCTGGCCACGCCCCGCGCAGGGCTGTAGACCAGGTCACCCAGTTCCATCTGGCTGGTCGTGGCGGTGGGGTGGCTGCGGCGCAGTACTGCGCGCAGGCGGGCAGTGAGCTCACGCGGGTCGCAGGGTTTGGCCAGGTAGTCGTCAGCGCCCAGTTCCAGGCCGAGAATGCGGTCCAGCGGCTCGCCGCGGGCTGACAGCATCAGCACCGGCAGCTCGGCATGCTCGCTGCGCAGCTGCTTGAGAAGCTCCAGGCCGCTGCCGTCGGGCAACATCACATCCAGTACCACGGCAGCAGGGGCATGCTCAGCCAGGGCCTGGCGTGCGCTCTGGCCATCGTGGCAGGCACGCACGGAAAACCCTTCCTGGGTCAGCCAGCTGCCGAGCAGCTCGCACAGTTCCTGGTCATCATCAATCAGTAACAGCTCGCTCATGACTCACTCAATTCAACCATTGACGGCGGTGATTCGGTCCGCCAGTGGCAAAGATACCGCAGACTGATGGGCTGAGTATAACTGCTGGTAACGCGTGGCCCTCTTCGCGGGTAAACCCGCTCCTACAGCGGGCTGTGTCCAACCACCGAGATGTGTCCACCACCAATCTGTGTAGGAGCGGGTTTACCCGCGAATACGGTAGCGGCGGCAACGGTGAACGGCGGGTGGAGATTGGCCAGCAGGCCTGGCCCTTTCGCGGGTGAACCCGCTCCTACAAAGGGCTGTGTCCAACCACCGACGTGTGTCCACCACCAATCTGTGTAGGAGCGGGTTTACCCGCGAATACGGTAGCGGCGGCAACGGTGAACGGCGGATGGAGATTGGCCAGCAGGCCCGGCCCTTTCGCGGGTGAACCCGCTCCTACAAAGGGCTGTGTCCGACCACCGACATGTGTCCACCACCAATCTGTGTAGGAGCGGGTTTACCCGCGAATACGGTAGCGGCGGCAACGGTGAACGGCGGGTGGAAATTGGCCAGCAGGCCCGGCCCTTTCGCGGGTAAACCCGCTCCTACAAGGGGCTGTGTCCAACCACCGACGTGTGTCCACCACCATCGTAGGAGCGGGTTTACCCGCGAATACGGTAGCGGCGGCAACGGTGAACGGCGGATGGAGATTGGCCAGCAGGACCGGCCCTTTCGCGGGTGAACCCGCTCCTACGGGCGATCGCACAGATCCGAAGGTTTGTGGGTACCTTCTAGCGAAGAGGGCCGTGCCGTCTCAGGTCAAGGCAGTACTTGCTTGAACGGCTTGACCACAACCTTGTCGTACACGCCGGCAGCGATGTACGGGTCGGCATCGGCCCAGGTCTGCGCGGCTGCCAGCGACTCGAATTCGGCAACGATCAGGCTACCGCTGAAACCCGCTTCGCCCGGGTCGTTGCTGTCGATGGCCGGGTGTGGGCCCGCCAGAACCACGCGGCCTTCGGCCTTGAGCTGCTGCAGGCGTTCGATGTGCGCCGGGCGGGCAGCCAGGCGCTTTTCCAGGGAGTTTGCGACGTCGCTGGCGATAATGGCGTAGAGCATGTCAATCCTTGGGTTTGGAGGTAGAAGGGTCATCGTGCAGGTGGCGCGACAGGTACACGCCTTGCGCCACCAGGAAGATCACGGTCATGCCCAGGCTGCCGAACACCTTGAAGTCCACCCAGAAGTCCTGGAAGGTGAAGGCGACGAACAGGTTGGCCGCGCCGCAGAACAGGAAGAAAGCGATCCAGGCCAGGTTCAGGCGCGTCCAGATGGCATCAGGCAGGGTCAGGGCGTGGCCCATGATGCGCTTGATCAGCACCCGATCGCCGATGAAGTGGCTGCCGGCAAAACCCAGGGCAAACAGCCAGTTCACGACAGGAGCCTTCCATTTGAGGAAGGTTTCGCTGTGAAAGGTCAGGGTCAGGCCACCGAACACCAGGCAGGCGATCAGCGTCAGCCACTGTCCCTTCTCCAGCTTGCGCTGGCGCAGGAACAGTGCGCCGTACACGACCAGCGAGCTGATGATCAGCATGGCCGTGGCGCTGTAGATGCCGCCAAATTCGAAGTGATGGCCGGCGACTTCCATGGGGCGCGGGTCAAGCTTGTAGACGATGAAGAACAGCAGCAGCGGGATGAAATCGATGAATTGTTTCACAATGGCAGCCAGAATCGGGATGTGACGGCATAATAACAAACATCGATTCCAGCGAAAGCGCTCCTCTATGAATGTTGATCTGCACTGTCACAGCACGGCCTCCGACGGCGCCCTGTCGCCTTCGGTACTGGTTGCCCGGGCTCATGAGCATGGGGTGCAAGCGCTGGCACTGACCGACCATGACACCCTCGAAGGCCTGCCCGAAGCGCGCCAGGCCTGCGTTGACCTGGGTATGCGCTGGGTCAGCGGGGTGGAGCTGTCCTGCACGTGGGGCGGCGCGACCATCCATGTGCTGGGTTATGACTTCCCGCTCGACGCACCGCCATTGCTGGCGGCGATTCAAGCGCTGCACCAAGGCCGCTGGCTGCGTGCCGAAGAAATCGACAGACGGCTGGCGGCCAAGGGCATGCCCGGCACGCTCGAAGGCGCGCGCGCCGTGCAGCACGAGCTGGGTGACAGCGGCAATGCCCCGGCGCGCCCGCATTTTGCCGAGTATCTGGTGCGGGCCGGGCACGTCAAGGACCGTGGTGAAGCGTTTCGCAAGTGGCTGGGCGCCGGCAAGCTGGGCGACGTCAAGCAGCACTGGCCGACGCTCGACGAAACCGTTGCCACGCTGAGGCAGTCCAACGCCTGGGTGAGCCTGGCGCATCCCATGCACTACGACCTGACCCGCAGCAAGCGCAGGCGGCTGATTGCCGACTATATTCAGGCAGGAGGGCAGGCGCTTGAAGTGGTCAACGGGATGATGCCTGCCGAGCAAGTGGGCACCATGTCCATCCTTGCCCGTGAGTTCGGCCTGCTGGCAAGCGCTGGCAGTGACTTCCACGGCCCCGGCACCTGGGGCGAGATCGGTGCCTATCGGCCTTTGCCCGAGGATCTGCCACCTTTGTGGCGTCGATTCAGCCATGAACAGCCTTTGGCGCTATGAACAGGACGATTACGTGAGCCAATTTTTCCAGATTCATCCGGAGAACCCACAAGCGCGCCTGATAAAACAGGCCGTCGAGATCATCCGCAAGGGGGGCGTGGTGGTGTATCCGACGGATTCGGCATATGCGCTGGGTTGCCAGATAGGCGACAAGTCGGCAATTGAGCGGGTGCGGCGCCTGCGCGGGCTGGACAAGACGCACAACTTCACCCTGATGTGCTGCGACATGTCGCAACTGGGGTTGTACGCCAAGGTCGACACCGGCACCTTCCGCTTGCTGAAGGCGCATGTGCCGGGGCCTTACACCTTCATCCTCAACGGCACGCGTGAAGTGCCGCGCCTGCTGTTGCACGATAAGCGGCGTACCATCGGGCTGCGTGTGCCGGACCACGCCATCACCCTGGCCTTGCTGGCCGAGCTGGGCGAGCCACTGATGAGCGTAAGCCTGATCCTGCCGGGCGACAGCGAGCCGATGACCGACCCTTACGAGATCCGTGAACGGCTGGAGCACCATGTCGACCTGGTGATCGATGGCGGGTTCGGCGATCTCAAGGCGTCGACCATCATCGACCTCTCCGGCGACGAACCGGAACTGATCCGCGAAGGTTGTGGCGACCCCACGCCGTTCCTGGTCAACGCGTGAGCCAGCTGGAAGCGCCTGAGGCGCCGGCCGAACGGGTCGAGGAGCCTCGGCAACTGCAGTTGGCGCTGGTCTATGGTGAAGCCCTGACCGAGCTGCCGCTGGACCTGTACATTCCGCCGGACGCCCTTGAAGTCATCCTCGAAGCTTTCGAAGGCCCGCTGGACCTGTTGCTGTACCTGATCCGCAAGCAGAATATCGACATCCTCGACATCCCTGTGGCCGAGATCACCCGGCAGTACATGGGCTATGTGGAGCTGATGAAAAGCGTGCGCCTTGAACTGGCCGCCGAATACCTGGTGATGGCTGCCATGCTGGCCGAGATCAAGTCACGCATGCTGCTGCCGCGTTCCGCCGACGTCGAGGAGGAGGAGGGTGATCCACGCGCCGAACTGATCCGCCGCCTGCAGGAGTACGAGCGCTTCAAGGCTGCCGCCGAGGGCATCGACGAATTGCCACGGGTCGGGCGCGAGGTGGTGGTGCCGCGCCTGGAAGCGCCGCAGGCCAAGGTACGCAAGCTGTTGCCTCAGGTCAGCCTGGAAGAGCTGCTGATGTCCATGGCCGAGGTGATGCGCCGCAACGACCTGTTCGAAAGCCATCAGATCACCCGTGAGACCTTGTCCACCCGCGAGCGCATGAGCCAGGTGCTGGAGCGTCTCAAGGGCGGCGCCTTTGTGCCGTTCATCGCGCTGTTCGCTGCCGAGGAGGGCAAGCTGGGCGTGGTGGTGACCTTCATGGCCGTTCTCGAACTGGTGAAGGAATCGCTGATCGAACTTGTGCAGAATGAACCTTTCGCCGCCATTCACGTGCGGCTTCGCCCGGCGCCAGTTGAAGAACCCAATGAACCTGAATGAACCCCGCGACCTGGCGTCGCTGATCGAAGCCTTCTTGCTCGCTTCGGGCAAGCCGCAATCCCTTGAGCGCCTGTACGAGCTGTTCGAGGAAGCCGAGCGCCCCGAGCCCAAGGTGTTCAGGCAGGCCCTGGAGGTGCTGGGCAAGTCGTGCAATGGGCGTGCGTTCGAGCTCAAGGAGGTGGCCAGCGGCTATCGCCTGCAGATTCGCGAGGTTTATGCCCCTTGGGTCGGGCGCCTGTGGGAAGAGCGCCCGCAGCGCTATTCGCGAGCGCTGCTTGAGACACTGGCCCTGATTGCCTACCGCCAGCCGATCACCCGTGGTGAAATCGAGGACGTGCGGGGCGTTGCGGTGAACAGCAATATCATCAAGACCATGATGGAGCGCGAGTGGATTCGCGTGGTCGGCTACCGCGAAGTGCCCGGCCGGCCGGCGATGTTCGCCACCACCAAGGCGTTTCTCGATCATTTCAACCTCAAGAGCCTTGAGGACCTGCCGGCCTTGGCCGAGCTGCGCGAAATGGAACCAGCGCCGCAACTTGACCCGGATGATGCGCCGGTGCCTGCGCACCTGCAGGCGTTGGCGGATGCCAGCCTTGGGGAAGAGGAGGTTGGTGAGCCGAGAGAGGAGACCAGTTTCCGTAGCCTGTTGGTGGAGCTGGATGCCATGGAAGACGGTTTGAAAACCGATTTTGATGATTTGCGGGGAGAAGAGCCTGAGCCTCCGGTGGAGGAAGAGAACAAGGCGCAGCCCTGATTGATCTGCTGCCTGTGCTGCCCGCGAAGCGGCCAGCACAAAGCCCATTGGGCAGAAAATCATGCCCAGCCCCACAAAACCCTCTACCCTCCAGTGCGTTCCCCTGATGAACCGCGTATGATGCGCGGCCTTTTGGCGCGTTCGTCGCCAGAAACCTGTTTTCATTCCTACACCGGGAGGTGCCCAGATGAGTGAGCAAGACCTGAAAGAAACCGAAATCACCCCGCCATCCGGCGAAAAGCTGCAGAAAGTGCTGGCGCGCATTGGCGTGGGCTCGCGGCGTGATGTCGAGGCCTGGATCAGCCAGGGTCGCATCAAGGTCAACGGCGTCGAGGCCACCCTTGGCCAGCGCGTCGACCTGCACGACGCCATCGCCGTCGACGGCAAGCTGATCAAGCGCGAGGAGGCCGCCGAGGCCACCCGCCGGGTGATCATGTACAACAAACCCGACGGCGAAATCTGCACCCGTGACGACCCGGAAGGCCGTCCGACCGTGTTCGACCGCTTGCCACGGCCAAAAGAGGGCCGCTGGATCAACATCGGCCGTCTCGACATCAACACCACTGGCTTGCTGCTGTTCACCACCGACGGTGAACTGGCCAACCGCCTGATGCACCCATCCTACGAGATGGACCGTGAGTACGCGGTACGTGTGCGTGGTGAAGTCGACGACGAGATGATCGAGCGCCTGAAAGCCGGCGTAATGCTGGAAGACGGCCCGGCCAAGTTCACCGATATCCAGAAGGCACCGGGTGGCGAAGGCTTCAACCACTGGTACCACTGCGTGGTGATGGAAGGTCGTAACCGTGAGGTGCGTCGCCTGTGGGAATCCCAGGGCATGGTGGTCAGCCGCCTGAAGCGTGTGCGTTTCGGCCCGGTGTTCCTCAACTCCGACCTGCCGATGGGCCGCTGGCGCGAAATGACCCAGGGCGAAATCGACATCCTCGCCGCCGAAGTCGGCCTGCAGCCGGTCGCGCTGCCAGCCATGAAGCTCAAGGCCAAGGACAAGATGGAGCGCCTGCAGCGCAAGTCGACCCGCCCGCTGGGCCGTGGCGAGCGCGTGCGCAACCTGCGCCCGGCCCACGAAGGTGCCGCTACTGGCGAACGCCCGGCGCGTCAGCCGCGTGAAGAAGCGCCGCGCAAACCCACCCGTGGCAGCACGGTGGCTGAGCGCCCGAGCGAGATGCGCAAGCGTCCGGGCAAGCCTGATGGTGACAAGCCGGCAGGCCGTGGTCGCGGCAAGCCGCGTGGCTGATAAGCCAGCGTGGTAATCAAGGAACCAGCCTTCGGGCTGGTTTTTTTATGCCTGCGGGAATGCGCGCCAAGCGGCCCAAGATATTGAGCAGAAAGAATTTTTCGGACGACTGGCAAGTTCTTGATCCGCCCTGTAAAGAAAACTGTACGAATGTGGCTGTTTTCAGCCCGCATTTCAGATCAAGCCCGATCGTGTAAACAAACCTTGCCGGCGCCCCTGTGCCAAAGCCGTCGCCATGGCGCTAGCCACCCTTGCCCAAACCCCCGTCCCCACGGTGTTATAGCCGCCATTGCCTTGTGCAGGAGCCCGTCCAAAGAGCCGGGCTGACAAAACAACAAATGGAGGCGCCATGTACGCCGATCACTTCGCCTTTGAAGGCCTGTACCACAGGAACGCTGCGTTTTTTCCCGAGGAAACGATGCAACGCGTTGACGCCTGCGCGTTTGCAGGGGTATACAGTGCGCCGCGTTTTACCTGTGACCCTCTTGCGTACCGCGCACTCTTGATCACGCCTGGTTGACCCGCTCCGGCGGCACCTGAGGTCAAGAAACCCAAGGTAACCACCTTGCCCATTCCGCTGCGCCACGAGCGCGGTGGGTCCGATTCCGTCACAGATAAAAACAATGCAGGTGACTTCGTTCATGAGTGGACAAAACATGCATTCAGGCGAGCTAAAGCGGGGCCTGAAGAACCGCCATATCCAGTTGATCGCCCTCGGCGGTGCGATTGGTACCGGCCTGTTCCTCGGCTCGGCAGGCGTGATGAAATCCGCCGGCCCGTCGATGATCCTTGGCTACGCGATCTGCGGCTTCATCGCCTTCATGATCATGCGCCAGCTGGGTGAAATGATCGTCGAAGAGCCGGTGGCCGGTTCGTTCAGCCATTTCGCCCACACCTACTGGGGTGGGTTCGCCGGCTTCCTGTCGGGCTGGAACTGCTGGGTGCTGTATATCCTGGTGGGTATGTCGGAGCTTTCGGCGGTCGGCAAGTATGTCCACTACTGGTGGCCGGAGATCCCCACCTGGGTCACGGCGGCAGCCTTCTTCGTGCTGATCAACGCCATCAACCTGATGAACGTGAAGTTCTTCGGTGAGGCCGAATTCTGGTTCGCCATCATCAAAGTGGTCGCCATCGTCAGCATGATCGGCCTGGGTGCCTACCTGCTGACCAGCGGCAGCGGCGGCCCTGAAGCCACCGTGGCCAACCTGTGGTCACACGGCGGCTTCTTCCCCAACGGTGTCAGCGGGCTGGTAATGGCCTTGGCTTTCATCATGTTTTCCTTTGGTGGCCTGGAAATGCTCGGCTTCACCGCCGCCGAGGCCGACAAGCCAAAGACCGTGATCCCCAAAGCGATCAACCAGGTCATCTACCGCATCCTGATTTTCTATGTCGGTGCGTTGGTGGTGCTGCTGTCGCTGACCCCGTGGGACAACCTGGTCGCCAGTATCGACGCCTCGGGTGGCAGCTACGGCAGCAGCCCGTTCGTGCAAGTGTTCTCGCTGCTGGGCAGTGACGTGGCTGCCAACCTGCTGAACTTCGTGGTGCTGACTGCGGCGCTGTCGGTGTACAACAGCGGCACCTACTGCAACGCCCGCATGCTGCTGGGTATGGCCGAGCAGGGCGATGCCCCGGCGTCGCTGGCCAAGGTCGACAAGCGGGGCGTGCCAGTGCGTTCGATCCTGGTGTCGGCTGCCGTGACCTTCGTCGCCGTGCTGCTGAACTACCTGATGCCGCAAAACGCGCTGGAACTGCTGATGTCGCTGGTCGTGGCCACCCTGGTGATCAACTGGGCGATGATCAGCTACTCGCACCTGAAGTTCCGTCAGCACCTCGACCGTACCGGCCAGAAGCCGCTGTTCAAGGCACTGTGGTACCCGTACGGCAACTATGTGGTGCTGGCCTTCGTGGTGCTGATTCTGGGCATCATGCTGATGATCCCGGGCATCCAGGTGTCGGTGTATGCAATCCCGGTGTGGCTGCTTGCGATGTTCGTGGTGTACATGGTCAAGTCGCGTCGCCAGGTGAATGCGGGCGGTGCTGTTGAGACTGTGGCTAAGTAAGGCGCCATAGGCGGCATGTGAAAACCCGGAGTCAGGTGACTGGCTTCGGGTTTTTTGTTGCCTGTGCGGGCCCTTTCGCGGGTGAACCCGCTCCTACAACGACCTGGTATGCCTGAGGCTTACGCAACCCTTGTAGGAGCGGGTTTACCCGCGAATACGGTAGCGGCGGCAACGGTGAGCGGCGGGTGGAGATTGGCCCGCAGGCCCGGCCCTTTCGCGGGTGAACCCGCTCCTATGTATGGACTCGCCCACACTGTCTAGCTGCTTTTTTGAACATAGGAACCCGGTTGCATCTATGTATCAGGCCTGTTCGAGGAAGCTTTTTGCTTCTGGCCAACATCGTGGTGAGCTCGCAGTGTGCCGTTTACATGGAGGCCACTATCAGGCCTGTAGGAGCGGAGGCATCGGTCTGCGACGGTCTTACCTAGGGTCAATGTTCACTAGCAGGGGTTGGAGCGCCTAGCGCCCCGGTGGCATTACCCGGTTGGTCAGAGGCTCATAGCCGCCTCCGGTTTTTCGTTCGGTTTGCGTTGGTAAACCTGATCGCTCTGTAACAGGGCCCAGATAATCCGCAGATTTCGATTAGCCAGCCTGATCGCCGCCTCCTTGCGCCCAAGGCGGGATAGCCAGCGCAAGAGGCGGCGATCATCTGGCTGATCGGAATCAGGCCTTAACTGACTCAAGACAGCATGCGCGCCCTGGATCATCAGGCTGCGTATGTAGCCGTCACCGCGCTTGCTCATCTTGCCCAATCTGATTTTGTTTCCGCTGCTGTGCTGATCGGGCACGATACCGAAGAAGGCGGAATACATTCGGCCACTGGCGAAGCGGCTGGGGTCGGTCTGTTTCGCCACGATCGCCGTGGCAATGATAGGGCCGACGCCACGAATGGTGATCAGTCGCTGAGCGACTTTATCCTCTTGGGCAGTCGCTTCGAGCCGGCGGCTCAGCGCCGTTATGCGTTCACCTAGAGACAACCAGTCCATCAGCAACTCATCGAGCAACTCGCGCAACAGGTCGGGTAGAGGCAAGGAAGCATCCTCAAGCGCCTGAGGCACATGCTTATTGATCGCGGCATCGCCCTGGGGCATGGATACGCCATGCTCGAGTAGCAAACCACGGATCTGATTACCCAGCGCGGTATGTCGCTTGATGTTACCGCGCCGGATACGGTGCAGCGCTTGAATAGCCAGTGCTGTGGTGCTCTTGATCGGTATCGAAGCGATGCTCGTATCGCGACCGGCACGCAAAATGGCATAGCAGTCGTTACGATCGTTCTTAGCACCGCTGCGATGTTCGGCGACACGTTGCGCCGGCAGGATGCGAACCGGATTACCTTTGGCCTGCAGCAGTCTGGCCCAGGCTTGTGCACCTGGACCGCACTCCATCAAGACGGCCACGGTCGTTGGCAGCCTGAGCAGGAAATCGTGGAACGCTTGGCGGGATTTGATGCGATCTTCGTAGATCACCCGACCAGTAGCGTCCTCGCCTGCTAATTGGAAGACCTGTTTGGCCAGGTCTACGCAGATGGTTGTGCAAAGCTCCACATCAGTGGAAGACAGGGAATCGTGTTTCGAACTATGCTTTTTCATGGTCTCGCCCTCGCTGCCGTTGGCTTCTTCGAACACCACCGTGGCACTGTGATGCCTCGGCGGGGGCGAGTCCATCGATTACAACGACCTGGTATGCCTGAGGCTTACGTAACCCTTGTAGGAGCGGGTTTACCCGCGAATACGGTGGCGGCGGCCACGGTGAAAGGAAGGTGGAGATTGGCCAGCAGGCCCGGCCCTTTCGCGGGTAAACCCGCTCCTACGGGTACAGCGTTGCCCTCAGGTTAGGTGACCCCGCCAAAAATCAGATCTGCTCCAGCAACCACCCCCTGAATGCCCGCAACGACGGCAGCGCCTCATTCCTCGGCGGGTAGATCAGGTAATAACTGCGCTGGCTGGCAAACGCCACCCCCGGGCTGTACAGCTCTCCCTTGGCCAGTTCCTCCTCCACCAATATGCGCGGCACCAGCCCGATCCCGATCCCGGCACGTACCGCCTGGATCAGGTGCGAGGTCAGCTCGAAGCTCGGCCCCAGCCGCATCGCCCGGTGCGGCAGGCCATGATGGGAAAACCACTCGCCCCACGCATGCGGGTTGTTGGCCACATTCAGCAGCACCTCTTCACTGATCCGCGCCGGGCTCCAGCCCTGGCTGCCGACGCCGGCCTCCGGTGGCAAGATCACCACCAGCTCCTCGGCATGCAGGCGATGGCAGACAAGCCCCGGCAAGTCGTGGCTGGCCACGCCGATGGCGGCATCGATTTCGCTGGTGTCGAAGTTGATGGTTTCAATGCGTGAATGAATGTGCACCAGCATGCCTGGGTGAGCGCTGTAGAACGCATGCAGCCTCGGCAACAGCCATTTCGAACCGAAGGTTGGCAGGGTAGCCAGGCGCAACGTGCCAACCCCCGATTGATAGGCCAGTGCCTGCAAGGTGGCGCTGCGGATGCGCCCCAGTGCCTCGCTCAGCTCGCGCTGGTACAGGCGGCCGACATCGGTCAACTGCACCTGGCGCCCCTCGCGGCGGAACAGGGTCAGGCCCAACTGCTGCTCCAAGGCTTGCACCTGGCGGCTGACCGCGCTTTGGGTCAGCGACAGTTCGGCGGCGGCGCGGGTGTAGCTTTCATGCCGGGCGGCGGCCTCGAAAGCCAGCAGCAGTGACATGGATGGGGTCAGGTGGCGGTAATTCATTCATAAAAGTCATTGATAGCGGCAGGATTATCCGTTTGCCCCTGACGCGAAACTACAGGAACATTGGCCTATACGTCATCCCTGCATGCCTGAACCTATGCCAGGGCGACAGGTATCCCGTGATCTAGCCAATATCAAGAGGCCATCCTTCGATGATCGCCCAGCTGTCCACCGTTGCACCGAGCTCCAATTACCCCGAATTCCTCGAAGCCCTGCGCAACAGCGGCTTCCGTGGCCAGATCAGTGCCGACTACGCAACCCGCACGGTACTGGCCACCGACAACTCGATCTACCAGCGCTTGCCGCAGGCGGCGGTGTTCCCGCGGGATGCCGACGATGTGGCGCGGGTCGCCACGCTGATGGGCGAGCCGCGCTTCCAGCAGGTCAAGCTGACCCCCCGCGGTGGTGGCACCGGCACCAACGGCCAGTCGCTGACCGACGGTATCGTCGTCGACCTGTCGCGGCACATGAACAACATTCTCGAAATCAACGTGGAAGAGCGCTGGGTGCGGGTACAGGCCGGTACGGTCAAGGACCAGCTCAATGCTGCGCTCAAGCCGCACGGGCTGTTCTTCGCCCCTGAGCTGTCCACCTCCAACCGCGCCACGGTCGGCGGCATGATAAACACGGATGCCAGTGGCCAGGGCAGCTGCACCTACGGTAAAACCCGCGACCACGTGCTGGAGCTGCACAGCGTGCTGCTCGGTGGCGAACGCCTGCACAGCCTGCCGATCGACGATGCTGCGCTGGAACAGGCCTGCGCCGCGCCGGGCCGGGTCGGCGAGGTGTACCGCATGGCCCGGGAAATTCAGGAAACCCAGGCCGAACTGATTGAAACCACCTTCCCCAAGCTCAACCGTTGCCTGACCGGCTACGACCTGGCGCACCTGCGCGACGAGCAGGGCCGCTTCAACCTCAACAGCGTACTGTGCGGCGCCGAGGGCTCGCTGGGCTACGTGGTCGAAGCCAAGCTCAACGTGCTGCCGATTCCCAAGTATGCGGTGCTGGTCAATGTGCGCTACACCAGCTTCATGGATGCGCTGCGTGATGCCAACGCGCTGATGGCGCACAAGCCGCTGTCGATCGAGACGGTCGACTCCAAGGTGCTGATGCTGGCGATGAAAGACATCGTCTGGCACAGCGTTGCCGAGTACTTCCCGGCGGACCCCGAGCGCCCCACGCTGGGCATCAACCTGGTGGAGTTCTGCGGCGACGAGCCGGCCGAGGTCAACGCCAAGGTGCAGGCGTTCATCCAGCACCTGCAAAGCGACACCAGCGTCGAGCGCCTGGGCCACACCTTGGCCGAAGGCGCCGAGGCAGTCACCCGCGTCTATACCATGCGCAAGCGTTCGGTGGGCCTGCTGGGCAACGTCGAAGGCGAAGTGCGCCCGCAGCCGTTCGTGGAGGACACCGCAGTACCACCAGAGCAGTTGGCCGACTACATCGCCGACTTCCGCGCACTGCTCGACGGCTACGGCCTGGCCTACGGCATGTTTGGCCACGTCGATGCCGGCGTGCTGCACGTGCGCCCGGCACTGGACATGAAGGACCCGGCGCAGGCCGCGCTGGTCAAGCCGATTTCCGATGCCGTTGCCGCGCTGACCAAACGTTATGGCGGGTTGCTGTGGGGTGAGCACGGCAAGGGCTTGCGCTCGGAATACGTGCCCGAGTACTTCGGCGAGCTGTACCCGGCGTTGCAGCGCCTGAAGGGCGCCTTTGACCCGCACAACCAGCTCAACCCGGGCAAGATCTGCACGCCACTTGGCAGCGCAGAGGGCCTGACCCCGGTCGATGGCGTGACCCTGCGCGGCGACCTTGACCGTACCATTGACGAGCGCGTTTGGCAGGACTTCCCCAGCGCCGTGCATTGCAACGGCAATGGCGCCTGTTACAACTATGACCCCAACGACGCCATGTGCCCGTCGTGGAAGGCTACCCGCGAACGCCAGCATTCGCCCAAGGGGCGCGCCTCGCTGATGCGCGAGTGGCTGCGCCTGCAGGGCGAGGCGAACATCGATGTGCTGGCTGCAGCGCGCAACAAGGTGTCGTGGCTCAAGGGCCTGCCGGCGCGTCTGCGCAATAACCGCGCGCGCAACCAGGGCCAGGAGGACTTCTCCCATGAAGTGTACGACGCCATGGCTGGCTGCCTGGCGTGCAAGTCGTGCGCCGGGCAGTGCCCGATCAAGGTCAATGTGCCGGATTTCCGCTCGCGCTTCCTCGAGCTGTACCACGGTCGCTACCAGCGCCCGCTGCGTGACTACCTGATCGGCTCGCTCGAGTTCACCATCCCCTACCTGGCGCACGCGCCGGGGCTGTACAACGCGGTGATGGGCTCGAAGTGGGTGAGCCAGCTGCTGGCCGACAAGGTGGGCATGGTCGACAGCCCGCTGATCAGCCGCTTCAACTTCCAGGCTACCCTGACCCGTTGTCGGGTTGGCATGGCCACGGTGCCGGCCCTGCGCGAGCTGACCCCGGCCCAGCGCGAGCGCAGCATCGTGCTGGTGCAGGACGCCTTCACCCGCTACTTCGAAACGCCGCTGCTGTCGGCCTTCATCGACCTTGCCCACCGCCTGGGCCACCGGGTATTCCTGGCGCCATACAGCGCCAACGGCAAGCCGTTGCACGTACAGGGTTTCCTTGGCGCGTTTGCCAAGGCAGCGATCCGCAACGCCACGCAGCTCAAGGCCCTGGCCGATTGCGGTGTGCCGCTGGTGGGGCTGGACCCGGCGATGACGCTGGTGTATCGCCAGGAGTACCAGAAGGTGCCAGGCCTGGAGGGTTGCCCGCAGGTGCTGCTGCCGCAGGAATGGCTGATGGATGTGCTGCCCGAGCAGGCGCCTGCCGCACCGGGCAGCTTCCGCCTGATGGCGCACTGCACCGAGAAGACCAATGTGCCGGCCAGCACCCGGCAGTGGGAGCAGGTGTTCGCCCGTCTGGGGCTGAAGCTGGTGACCGAGGCCACCGGTTGCTGCGGTATGTCCGGTACCTATGGGCACGAAGCTCGCAACCAGGAAACGTCTCGGACCATATTCGAGCAGAGCTGGGCGACCAAGCTGGACAAGGAAGGGGAGCCGCTGGCAACCGGTTACTCGTGCCGTAGCCAGGTCAAGCGCATGACCGAGCGGAAGATGCGTCACCCGCTTGAGGTGGTGTTGCAGTACGCTCAGCGCTAAGGTTCAGGGCCTTTGGGGGCTGCTTTGCAGCCCTTCGCGGGTGAACCCGCTCCTACGGGGGATCGTGCACGCCAGGCTGGCGCGTCAACCCTGCAGGGGCGGGGTTACCCGCGAAGAGGCCGGCAGCGGCTTTCAGGCTTCTGTTGTACGGTCCCTGTCCCTACGCCCTTGGCGGTACAAATAGAGGCTCAACACCAACCCGCACGCTGCCGCAGCCGCCGCGAACAGAAACATCGAAGCAAAGCCGAATCCCGCCGCCACCGCACCGACCAATGGCCCGGTCACCCCCAGTGACAAGTCGATGAACAGCGAATACGCCCCCACCGCCGCCCCGCGGTTGGCCGCCGACACTTGGTTCACTGCCTCCACGCCCAATGCCGGAAACACCAGCGAGAATCCAAACCCGCTCAATGCAGCCCCCCCGCCAGGGCCAGTTCGGCGTTGGGTGCCAGCCACAGCATCAACAACCCGAGCGTTTCAACCGACAGGCAGGCGATCGCCACCCTGAAGCCACCGATGCGGTTGATCAGGTTGCCAAAGAGCAGCCGTGCGCTGATGAAACTGGCGCCGAACAGGCTCAGGGTCAGCGCCGCATTGGCCCAGCCACGGCTTGCGTAGTAAAGGGTGATGAAGGTGGCGATGGTGCCAAAGCCGATCGAGCCCAGGGCAAGCCCCGAGCCATGCGGAAATACCTTGCCCAGCACCCGCAGGAACGGCAGGCGTACACCGCTGACGATGGGGGCGGCCTGCTTGGGCCAGGCCAGTAGCAAACCGAGTATGCACAGCAGGATGATGCTCACACCCATGCTCCCCAGCCCGAGGCCTTTGACCATCAGCACGCCCAGTGGGGCGCCGATGGCCAGCGCACCATAGCTGGCGATGCCGTTCCAGGAGATGACCTTGGCCGTGTTTGCGGCACCCACCCGGCCAATGCCCCAGCCGATCGCACCCGAGCCTACCAGGCTTTCGGCGCTGCCCAGCACCAGGCGACCGACCAGCAGGCAAGCCAGGCTCAGCCAAGGTAGGTGAGTGAGGAAGGCGCAGGCCAGCATGAATACCCCGCTGAGCCCGCAGCCAGCCAGTCCGTACATGACCGCCTTCTTGCTGCCGTGGTTGTCGATGATGCGGCTGGCGCCAGGGCGGCTGAGCAGCGTCGCGAGGTACTGCACGCTGATCACCAGGCCGGCGACCACGGCACTGAAACCCAGGTCGTTGTGCACATAGCTGGGCAACACGGCCAAGGGGATGCCGATGTTCAGGTAGCCGATGAAGGTGAACAGGACGATGGAGACGACTTGCCCAGTGACGGCAAGGGATGTGGGACTGCGTGCTGGCATTGGGGATCCGTTGCTGCGGTAAGGATGGCAGTGTGTGCCGCCATCTTAACCACAGCAAGGGTGTTTGCGGGCGAAGCTGTCAGGCTGTAGTCAGTTGGTGTAATCGAGCATCCAAGGTCACACTGAACTCGGCTTGCGGGTAATCCAGCCGCAAGCGTAGCAGGACAAAGCCGGCCCATCGGGTGAACATGGACGAATGCAGCAGGGCGTCGAGCGCTTGAGCGGCTGGGCATTTCTGCCTCTTAGCGGTAGGAGGCACGAGTCTGTGTGGGGGAGGGGCGGGGCAGGTGGTAGTGGGTTGTTACAACGTTGATTTTAGACGGTGTGAAAACGTGATGACGGGGGTAGCCCGCAGGTCAGCCGTTTTCACACAGTCGGGGATGCGCAGTTATTCCTGGTCAGCGCTGGATTGATCGTCACCATCCTGCTCGGCGGCAGCTGCCGGTTCGGCGTGAACGGTCACGGATGGCTCTTCTGGGTTCAGGCTTGGGAAGGGAAGATTCGGGATTTCATGCATCTCGTCGTTCCTCGCAAGTGTGAGTGAAAAGTCTGCGCCAGGCGCGTTTGGAGCTTCAAAAAGCTGGGGCAGGATACACAACTCTGGATGACAGTTTGGTTTTTTTCCCGGTCGTTTGTCGGTTTTGCGGGCGAACAGCGCACATATGCCCCATGAAAAAAGGGGCCTCTGGCCCCTTTTTTCTGGTGTTTACTTCCGGCCTTCAGCCGTTTCCGCCACCTTGTCAGTGCGTGCGCACATGATGAAGTCGTTGCGGTGCAGGCCTTTGATCGAGTGGCTCCACCAGGTCACGGTGACCTTGCCCCATTCAGTCAGCAGCCCTGGGTGGTGGCCTTCGGCTTCGGCGATTTCGCCCACGGCATTGGTGAACGCCAAGGCGTGCTTGAAGTTCTTGAACAGGAACACGCGCTCCAGCTCCATGTGGCCGTCACGTACTTCGATGTTCCAGTCCGGGATTTCGCGGATCAGCTCGGCCAGCTCTTCGTCGGTGACTTTCGGCGCATCGGCGCGGCAGGCTTCGCAATGGGCTTGGTTCAAGGCATTCATGAGGTGTTTTCCGGTTCGAGTTGTTATCGGCAAGGTCGCTCAGGCAGCGACCTTGGGTGGAAACTTCGGTGCATGCAGACCCAGCTGCATGGCTTTATGGACCATGCCCATGATGTCCTCGTGGGCCAGGTCGAACAGGCGCTTCATATTCGGCAGTACGAAATACACCGGTTGCAGAATGTCGATGCGGTAGGGCGTACGCATGGCCTCGATCGGGTCGAAGGCCTGGTGCTCAGGCTCGTCAGACAGACTGTAGACGGTCTCTTTCGGCGACGAGAGGATGCCACCACCATAGATTTTGCGGCCTTGCGCGGTTTCCATCAGGCCAAACTCGATGGTCATCCAGTACAAGCGCGCCAGGTACACACGTTGTTCCTTGGTCGCGGCCAGGCCGAGCTTGCCATAGGTGTGGGTGAACTCGGCGAACCAGGGATTGGTCAGCAGCGGGCAGTGGCCGAAGATCTCGTGGAAGATATCCGGCTCTTGCAGGTAGTCCAGCTCTTCCGGGGTGCGGATGAAGGTGGCGACCGGAAAGCGCTTGCTGGCCAGCAGTTCGAAGAAGGTCTGGAAGGGGATCAGCGCCGGTACCCGGGCAACCTGCCAGCCGGTGGTGGCACCCAGCACCTTGTTGATCTCGCCCAGTTGCGGAATGCGGTCATGCGGTAATTTCAGCTGGTCGATGCCGTCCAGGTATTCCTGGCACGCACGGCCTTCGATCACTTTCAGCTGGCGGGTGATCAGGGTGTTCCACACCGCATGCTCTTGCTGCGGGTAATCGATAAAACCATGCGCATCGGGCTCGCGTGCCACGTATTGCGTCTGTTTCATGAGGCTCTCCTGGTGAGGGCTTTTCTTGTTATGTACAGGACATGCCTAAAGGAATATCCCTTAGCCAGCGGTTTTGCACGGGGGCGTGGCTCGGCCGCGAAGGGTGCCGACGTCGGTTTTCGTAACGATAATTTTACAAAACTCGGCAAGTGTCGGAAAATTCGAGGCATCTGGTTGATAGAAACGCGGTTTTTGTCAGCTTATCTTTACGACTTTTCTGCGCGGTGTGGAAAAACATCAGCGCTTCGAGAGCCCTCATGCGTATCAAAGTCCATTGCCAGAACCGCATTGGCATCCTGCGCGACATCCTCAACCTGCTGGTGGAGTACGGCATCAACGTGCTGCGCGGCGAGGTGGGCGGTGATCATGGCAACGCCATCTACCTGCACTGCCCGAACCTGATCAACCTGCAATTTCAGGCCCTGCGGCCGAAGTTCGAGGCCATTGCCGGGGTATTCGGCGTTAAGCGTGTGGGCCTGATGCCCAGCGAACGCCGGCACATGGAGCTGAATGCGTTGCTGGGAGCGCTGGACTTTCCGGTGCTGTCGATCGACATGGGCGGCAGCATCGTTGCGGCCAACCGTGCAGCCGCGCAGTTGCTTGGCGTGCGGGTTGATGAGGTGCCGGGCATGCCGCTGGCGCGCTACGTAGAAGACTTCGATCTTCCGGAGCTGGTGCGGGCCAACAAGTCGCGCATCAACGGCTTGCGCATCAAAGTCAAAGGTGATGTGTTTCTGGCCGATATCGCACCGCTGCAGTCCGAACACGATGACAGCGAGGCGCTGGCCGGCGCGGTGCTCACCCTGCACCGTGCCGACCGGATCGGCGAGCGTATCTACAACGTGCGCAAGCAAGAGCTGCGTGGCTTCGACAGCATCTTCCAGAGCTCGCGGGTGATGGCTGCCGTGGTGCGTGAAGCGCGGCGCATGGCGCCGCTGGATGCACCGTTGCTGATCGAGGGCGAAACCGGAACCGGCAAGGAGTTGCTGGCGCGTGCCTGCCATTTGGCCAGCCCGCGTGGACAGTCGCCGCTGATGGCGCTCAACTGCGCCGGGCTGCCCGAGTCGATGGCCGAGACCGAGCTGTTCGGATACGGCCCTGGGGCATTCGAAGGGGCACGGGCCGAAGGCAAGCTGGGGCTGCTGGAGTTGACTGCAGGCGGCACGTTGTTCCTTGACGGGGTAGGGGAGATGAGCCCGCGGTTGCAGGTAAAGCTGCTGCGCTTTCTGCAGGACGGCTGCTTCCGTCGGGTAGGTAGCGATGAAGAGGTCTACCTGGATGTGCGGGTAATTTGTGCAACCCAGGTGGATTTGTCCGAGTTGTGTGCCCGTGGCGAGTTTCGCCAGGACCTGTATCACCGGCTCAATGTACTGTCGCTGCACATTCCGCCTTTGCGCGAATGCATGGATGGTCTGGAGGGGTTGGTGCAGCATTTTCTCGATCAGGCCAGTCGGCAGATTGGCTGCGCCATGCCGCGCCTGGCACCGGCGGCAATGGACAAACTTGGGCAGTACCACTGGCCAGGTAATGTAAGGCAGTTGGAAAACGTCTTGTTCCAGGCGGTTTCGTTATGTGACGGCGGCGTGGTTAAAAGCGAGCATATCCGCTTGCCGGATTATGGCGTGCGGCAACCGTTGGGCGAGTTTTCGCTGGAAGGGGATCTTTCGCAGATAGTAGGGCGCTTTGAAAAGGCGGTGCTGGAAAGTTTGATGGGGGAGTTTCCCAGTAGTCGGGCCTTGGGCAAAAGACTGGGTGTTTCGCATACCACGATTGCCAACAAGTTGAGGGATTATTCGTTGGGCAAATCGACTGATTAAATGGCTGTAAGTTAATAGCCTGTTAATCAGGTGGTGAATGCTTCGCGGGTGAACCCGCTCCTACAGGTACCGCGCCGCATTCATGGTGTGCGAGGTACCCGTAGGAGCGGGTTCACCCGCGAAGGGGCCCGCAGGGCCCCCAATTCACAAGGTATCAGCCGTTAGAGCAGCCGTTCCCCATCACGCGGTATTCGAGAATGTGCGTCTGGCCCTTGGAGTCCTCGTAGGTCATGCGGGCGGGCACGACTTCGCAGACGTTGGGCACTTCGCTCATGGAAATGACGCGAGCAATGTCCAGGTGCTGCGAGTAACTGTACTGTTCAACCGGAATCTGCTCGGCATCTTTGGCTTCGCCGGCCATCGCCGCGCCGCAAAGACTGCCAAGTACCAATACCAGTAAAGCTTTCATTTTCTTTTTACCTGTCTAAGGTCGTGAGGGGGCACGCGGCGCTTATGGCGCCGCGAGTACAGCGAGTGTTAACTATCGGGATTAGAGGGAGATTAACGCTTGCCTTCGTGGGGGCTGTTACCAGTTGTTAATCGCCTTGCCGTTGCTGGCGAGGTGAATTTTATGGCGGTGGCCAATGCTGAAACAGTGGGTGTTTTGATAAAGTGTTTTGACAGAATCTGTAACAATCCTGGGCCAATCGCCCTCCTTTTTTCTCCGGCAGGCTGTAACGCCCGCGCCAGAGCGCTTTGCCGGAACGGGTGTACCAAATTACTACCAACGTCGAATGGCTTTTGTCGCTCTGGTACAGTTACAAACGGTTCCATACAAAAACAACTATTACACCGAGGTAACACAGATGAGTGCGGCTCCACTGTATCCCGTTCGTCCCGAGGTTGCGGCCACTACCCTGACCGACGAGGCCACCTACAAGGCCATGTACCAGCAATCGGTGATCAACCCGGACGGCTTCTGGCGCGAGCAGGCCCAGCGTATCGACTGGATCAAGCCGTTCACCAAGGTCAAGCAGACCTCCTTCGACGACCACCATGTCGATATCAAATGGTTCGCCGACGGCACTCTGAACGTTTCCTCCAACTGCCTGGACCGCCACCTTGAAGAGCGCGGTGACCAGTTGGCCATCATCTGGGAAGGTGACGACCCTTCCGAGCACCGCAACATCACCTACCGCGAGTTGCACGAGCAGGTCTGCAAGTTCGCCAACGCCCTGCGTGGCCAGGATGTGCACCGCGGTGACGTGGTCACCATCTATATGCCGATGATCCCCGAAGCTGTGGTCGCCATGCTGGCCTGTGCACGCATTGGTGCGATTCACTCGGTGGTGTTCGGCGGCTTCTCGCCCGAGGCGCTGGCTGGCCGTATCATCGACTGCAAGTCCAAGGTGGTGATCACTGCCGACGAAGGCGTGCGTGGTGGCCGCCGTACACCGCTCAAGGCCAACGTCGACCTGGCGCTGACCAACCCTGAAACCAGCAGCGTGCAGAAAATCATCGTGTGCAAGCGCACCGGTGGCGACATTGCCTGGCACCAGCACCGCGACATCTGGTACGAAGACCTGATGAAAGTGGCCTCCAGCCACTGTGCACCCAAAGAAATGGGCGCTGAAGAGGCGCTGTTCATCCTTTATACCTCCGGCTCCACCGGCAAGCCGAAGGGCGTGCTGCACACCACAGGCGGTTACCTGGTTTACGCCGCGCTGACCCATGAACGCGTGTTCGATTACCGTCCGGGCGAGGTGTACTGGTGCACCGCCGACGTCGGTTGGGTCACAGGCCACAGCTATATCGTCTACGGCCCGCTGGCCAACGGCGCCACCACCTTGCTGTTCGAAGGCGTGCCGAACTACCCGGACATTACCCGCGTATCGAAGATCGTCGACAAGCACAAGGTCAACATCCTCTACACAGCGCCAACTGCCATTCGCGCCATGATGGCCGAAGGGCAGGCAGCTGTTGAAGGCGCCGACGGTTCCAGCCTGCGCCTGCTGGGGTCGGTGGGTGAGCCGATCAACCCTGAGGCCTGGAACTGGTACTACAAGACCGTCGGCAAGGAGCGTTGCCCGATCGTCGACACCTGGTGGCAGACCGAGACCGGCGGCATTCTGATCAGCCCGCTGCCTGGTGCCACCGGCCTCAAGCCGGGTTCGGCAACTCGCCCGTTCTTCGGTGTGGTGCCTGCCCTGGTCGATAACCTGGGCAACCTGATCGACGGTGCTGCCGAAGGCAACCTGGTAATCCTCGATTCCTGGCCGGGTCAGTCGCGTTCGCTGTACGGCGACCATGACCGCTTCGTCGACACCTACTTCAAGACCTTCCGTGGCATGTACTTCACCGGCGACGGTGCGCGCCGCGACGAGGACGGTTACTACTGGATCACCGGCCGTGTGGATGACGTGCTCAACGTGTCCGGCCACCGCATGGGCACTGCCGAAATCGAAAGCGCCATGGTCGCGCACTCGAAGGTTGCCGAGGCTGCTGTGGTTGGCGTGCCGCATGACATCAAAGGGCAGGGCATTTATGTGTATGTCACCCTCAATGCCGGCATCGAGGCCAGCGAGCAATTGCGCCTAGAGCTGAAGAACTGGGTGCGCAAGGAGATCGGCCCGATTGCTTCGCCAGATGTGATCCAGTGGGCGCCGGGGCTGCCGAAGACCCGCTCGGGCAAGATCATGCGCCGCATCCTGCGCAAGATTGCCACCGGTGAATACGACGCCCTGGGCGATATCTCGACCTTGGCCGACCCGGGTGTGGTACAGCACCTGATCGATACCCACAAGGCGATGAACCTGGCTTCGGCCTAACCCCTTCCCGGCAATACCCCCTGCAAAAGCGGGCTTGCCCGCGAATGCGTCAGTTCAGGCTAAGCTGTCCCCTGACCTCACGCATTCGCGGGCAAGCCCGCTTTTGCATTGTTACCCGACAATCATCGGTTACTGTTCTGTCACCGGCCCCGCACAGGTTCGGGGCGCCAGGAAACAATTCCGGCCCGTTTCGGTGCATCGGGGTCAGCATTTTGTGCATCAAGGCACGCTGCACTTGCCGTCGTACAAGGCTTTGCCAATAATAGGCCCAGGAATTGCTAGGTCTATAGGTTCTATTTCTTGCGCCATTGCATATTCTGCACTGGCTGTCAACATTGCCCGCGGCGGTTTCAGGCGCTTCTATAAGTAGTTGTCGCTTTGAAGAAATATCGACTACCGGGCTGTCGTTAAAATGCCACTCACTCGCTCGTGGTATGCGGCCTTGGTCGAACCCTGCGCGGCTCGCGTTGTACTCATTCGCATATCGGGCAGCCGTTACCTGCCTTGTATTGCCCCGTACCGATGGAGTTACCTGATGAAGAAGCTCGCACTGCTTGGCGCCCTGGCGCTGTCTGTGTTTTCCCTGGTGTCGCAGGCTGATGAAAAACCGCTGAAAATCGGCATCGAAGCTGCCTACCCACCCTTCGCCTTCAAGCAACCTGACGGCAGCATTGCCGGCTTTGACTACGATATCGGCAACGCGCTGTGCGAAGAGATGAAAACCAAGTGTACCTGGGTCGAGCAGGAGTTCGACGGCCTGATCCCGGCGCTGAAAGTGCGCAAGATCGACGCCATCCTGTCGTCCATGTCGATCACCGATGACCGCAAGAAGTCGGTCGACTTCACCAAGCGCTACTACCTGACTCCGGCGCGCCTGGTCATGAAGGATGGCACCACCGTCAGCGACAGCCTGGACGAACTGAAAGGCAAGAAGATCGGCGTGCAGCGCGGCTCCATTCACGACCGCTTCGCCAAGGAAGTGCTGGGCGCCAAAGGTGCCACCGTGGTGCCTTACGGCACCCAGAACGAAATCTACCTGGACGTCGCAGCTGGCCGCCTCGACGGCACCGTGGCTGACGCCACCCTGCTGGAAGATGGCTTCCTCAAGACTGACGCCGGCAAGGGCTTCGCGTTCGTAGGCCCGGCCTTCACCGACGCCAAGTACTTCGGTGACGGTATCGGTATTGCCGTACGCAAGGGTGACAAGGCCAATGTCGACCGCATCAACGCGGCGATCGACGCCATCCGTGCCAACGGCAAGTACAAAGAAATCGAAAGTAAGTACTTCAATTTCGACATCTACGGTCCAGACTCGAAGTAAGACGTCGGGTTTCACCTGTGCAATGGTGCAAACAGCAGAGGCTCTGAGGTTTGCACCATTTTTCATTCTCTAGGTCGAGGACCTCATCATGTTGAAAGGCTACGGGGCAGTCATCCTCGACGGGGCGTGGCTGACGCTACAGCTCGCCCTGTCGTCGATGGCCCTGGCCATCGTGCTCGGCCTGATCGGTGTGGCGCTGCGTTTGTCGCCAGTGCGCTGGTTGGCCTGGCTGGGCGATCTGTATTCCACGGTGATCCGTGGTATTCCGGACCTGGTCCTGATCCTGCTGATCTTCTACGGCGGGCAAGACATCATCAACCGGGTGGCGCCGCTGCTCGGCTATGAAGACTATATCGATCTGAATCCGCTGATTGCGGGTATCGGTACCCTGGGCTTCATCTTTGGCGCCTACCTCTCGGAAACCTTCCGCGGGGCCTTCCTGGGCATTCCCAAGGGCCAGGCCGAGGCGGGCGTGGCGTATGGCATGAGCCCTCGCCAAGTGTTCTTCCGCATCCAGGTGCCGCAAATGATTCGCCTGGCCATTCCGGGCTTCACCAACAACTGGCTGGTGCTGACCAAGGCTACTGCGCTGATTTCGGTCGTCGGTCTGCAGGACATGATGTTCAAGGCCAAGCAGGCGGCTGACGCCACCCGCGAACCCTTCACCTTCTTCCTGGCAGTGGCGGCGCTGTACCTGGTGCTGACTAGTGTTTCGCTGCTGGCCCTGAAGTATCTGGAGCGCCGCTACTCGGTTGGCGTCAAGGTGGCTGAACTATGATCTTCGACTACAACGTCGTCTGGGAAGCGCTGCCGATGTACTTCGGCGGCCTGCTGACCACCCTGAAACTGCTGGCGATCTCGCTTTTCTTCGGCCTGTTGGCAGCCATTCCGCTGGGCCTGATGCGGGTATCCAGGCAGCCGGTGGTCAACCTTGCTGCATGGCTGTACACCTACGTCATCCGTGGCACGCCGATGCTGGTGCAGCTGTTCCTGATCTACTACGGCCTGGCCCAGTTCGAGGCGGTGCGCGAGAGTATCTTCTGGCCGCTGCTGTCCAGCGCCACCTTCTGCGCCTGCCTGGCGTTCGGCATCAATACCAGCGCCTACACCGCCGAAATCATTGCCGGCAGCCTCAAGGCGACGCCGCATGGCGAAATCGAGGCTGCCAAGGCCATGGGGATGTCGCGCATGAAAATGTACCGCCGCATCCTGCTGCCTTCGGCACTGCGTCGGGCACTGCCGCAGTACAGCAATGAAGTGATCATGATGCTGCAGACCACCAGCCTGGCGTCGATCGTCACCCTGATCGACATCACCGGTGCTGCGCGCACGGTCAATGCCCAGTACTACCTGCCTTTCGAGGCCTATATCACGGCGGGCGTGTTCTACCTGTGCCTGACCTTCATCCTGGTGCGCCTGTTCAAGATGGCCGAACGCCGCTGGCTCGGCTACCTGGCGCCGCGCAAGCACTGACCGCTTTGTGAGAATCGACAGCATGTACAAACTCGAAGTCCAAGACCTGCACAAGCGCTACGGCAGCCACGAAGTGCTCAAGGGCGTGTCGCTGGCGGCCAAGGCCGGCGACGTCATCAGCATCATCGGCTCCAGCGGTTCGGGCAAGTCGACCTTCCTGCGCTGCATCAACCTGCTGGAGCAGCCGCACGCCGGCAAGATCCTGCTCAACAACGAAGAGCTGAAGCTGGTCCCCGGCAAGGATGGTGCGTTGAAGGCCGCCGACCCGCGTCAATTGCAACGCATGCGCTCGCGCCTGTCGATGGTGTTCCAGCACTTCAACCTGTGGTCGCACATGACTGCGCTTGAGAACATCATCGAAGCGCCCGTGCACGTGCTGGGCGTGAACAAGAAGGAAGCCCTGGAAAAGGCCGAGCACTACCTGGCCAAGGTGGGTGTTGCCCATCGCAAGGATGCCTTCCCCGGGCATATGTCGGGGGGTGAGCAACAGCGTGTGGCAATTGCCCGGGCGCTGGCCATGGAGCCGGAGGTCATGCTGTTCGACGAGCCGACCTCGGCGCTTGACCCTGAGCTGGTGGGTGATGTGCTGAAGGTGATGCAGGCGCTGGCCCAGGAAGGTCGGACCATGGTGGTGGTGACCCACGAAATGGGCTTTGCCCGCGAGGTGTCCAACCAGTTGGTGTTCCTGCACAAAGGCCTGGTGGAAGAAACCGGCTGCCCGCGTGAAGTGCTGGCCAACCCGCAGTCGGAGCGCTTGAAGCAGTTCCTCTCCGGCAGCCTGAAGTAAAAGCTGCATTTTTGCACCAGAATAGGGCATGCTGCGCGGCGAGCGCAGCCTGACCCGGCGCACAGACTCGAACGACCTCAGGTTTCGGACCGCACCCTATGACCACCCAGCGAATCGGTTTTCTCATCTGGCCCAGCACCAGGCCTTTGACCCTGGCGTTGGCCGAGGAAGTGTTGCTGGTGGCGCAGCGTGTGCATCCGGATGTGGTCTACGAGTTGGTCTTCCTGCAGGCCGAGCCTGCGCAGGAAGGCGCCTGGCGGCTGCCGGGCGAGCCGTGGACCGGCCGCCTGGAGGGCTGCCACAAGCTCTTTCTGCTGGCCGACGAGCCGCCTGCGGCGATGGGGGCTGCCTTTTCAGCGGCGCTCAAGCAACTGGCGCGCAGTGGTTGCCTGATCGGTGGCCTGTCGGCCGGGGTGTATCCGCTGGCAATGCTGGGCCTGCTCGATGGGTACCGGGCAGCCGTGCACTGGCGCTGGCAGGATGACTTTGCCGAACGCTTCCCCAAGGTGATTGCCACCAGCCACCTGTTCGACTGGGATCGCGACCGACTGACCGCCTGCGGCGGTATGGCGGTGACCGACCTGCTGCTGGCGGTGCTGGCGCGGGATCACGGGGCGGAGTTGGCCGGGGCGGTGTCGGAAGAGCTGGTGGTAGAGCGCATCCGCGAGGGTGGCGAGCGCCAGCGTATTCCGCTGCAGAACCGCCTGGGCTCGAGTCACCCCAAGCTGACTCAGGCCGTGTTGCTGATGGAAGCCAACATCGAAGAGCCGCTGACCACCGACGAGATTGCCCAGCATGTGTGTGTGTCGCGTCGGCAGTTGGAGCGTATCTTCAAGCAGTACCTGAACCGCGTGCCCAGCCAGTACTACCTGGAGTTGCGGTTGAACAAGGCACGGCAGATGCTGATGCAGACCAGCAAGTCGATCATCCAGATCGGGCTGTCTTGTGGTTTCTCGTCGGGGCCGCATTTTTCCAGTGCCTACCGTAATTTCTTTGGTGCAACGCCGCGGGAAGACCGGAACCAGCGTCGCAGCAGCAGCCCGTTTGAACTGAGCTCGGCGCCGGCTGAAAAGGGCTGAGATTTCGGGTGGGTTCGGGGTGTATGCCTTGGGGTTGGTGTTGGAGCGCAAATCGAGCGCCGCCCACGCGGCGCTTCGCGGGTAAACCCGCTCCTACGTTTGTTTCGGGCCAGTTATGCCTGTGGCATTTGCGCGCGAACGCCTTGGCGCACACCTCGATATCCCGTCGAACAAACAAGGCGGTCGCGCGCGCCAGGCACAGGAGGGACTGACCCGAAACAAACGTAGGAGCGGGTTTACCCGCGAAGCGCCGCGCGGGCGGCGCTCGATCTCCCCGTCAACACATCAACATCGCCGTACATCCTGCCCTCTCACAATCCTATGTGAACACCCGTACATCCTGTCCCCCCCCGCAATCCTATGTGAACCCCCGTACATCCTGTCCCTCCCACAATCCTGTGTGAATACCCGTACACCCCGCCCCCTCACAATCCTATGTGAACACCCGTTCACCCAGCCCCCTCTCTCCCGTACACTGCGCGATTGCGACAGTGTTTGTCGCATTGCCGAAAGCCTTGTCAAAACTGGGTTTTGCGCTGTAACAAGTTGTCGCTTGGCCGCAAGGACAGGCGCGGATCAGTCCTTACAATCCCCCCATCGCTCGCCACTTCCAGGCCAGCGTTCCTCTTCAGGAGACTCAGATGTCCGTTGAGCAAGCCCCGGTGCAACGTGCCGATTTCGACCAGGTGATGGTCCCCAACTATTCTCCGGCGGCCTTCATTCCTGTGCGAGGCGAGGGTTCCCGTGTCTGGGACCAGTCGGGCCGCGAGCTGATCGACTTTGCAGGCGGCATCGCGGTCAATGCCCTGGGCCACTGCCACCCGGCACTGGTCAAGGCCCTGACTGAACAGGCCAACACCCTCTGGCACGTCTCCAACGTGTTCACCAACGAGCCGGCCCTGCGCCTGGCCCACAAGCTGGTGGACGCCACCTTTGCCGACCGCGCGTTCTTCTGCAACTCCGGCGCCGAGTCCAACGAGGCCGCTTTCAAGCTGGCCCGTCGTGTGGCGCATGACCGCTTCGGTCCGCAAAAGCACGAAATCATCGCCACCGTGAACAGCTTCCACGGTCGCACCCTGTTTACCGTCAGCGTGGGTGGCCAGCCGAAGTACTCCGATGGCTTTGGCCCGAAAATCACCGGTATCAGCCATGTGCCGTACAACGACCTGGAAGCGTTGAAGGCACAGATTTCCGACAAGACCTGCGCCGTGGTGATCGAGCCGATCCAGGGCGAGAGTGGCGTGGTGCCGGCCGACAAGGCCTACCTGGAAGGCGCGCGCAAGCTGTGTGACGAGCACAACGCTCTGCTGATCTTCGACGAAGTGCAGACGGGCGTGGGCCGTACCGGCTCGCTGTATGCCTACCAGCACTACGGCGTGACACCGGACATTCTGACCAGTGCCAAGAGCCTGGGCGGCGGTTTCCCGATTGGCGCCATGCTGACCACCACCGAGCTGGCCAAGCACCTGGCCGTTGGCACCCACGGCACCACCTATGGCGGCAACCCGCTGGGCTGCGCCGTTGCCTGCGCGGTGCTGGACGTGGTCAACACTCCGGAAACCCTGGCCGGTATCAAGGCTAAGCACGAGCGCTTCAAAACCCGCCTGGAACAGATCGGCCAGCAGTACAACCTGTTCAGCCAGGTGCGTGGTGTCGGCTTGCTGCTGGGCTGTGTCTTGACCGAGGCCTGGAAAGGCAAGGCCAAGGACGTGCTCAATGCTGCCGAGAAAGAAGGCGTGATGGTGCTGCAGGCCGGCCCGGACGTGGTCCGCTTCGCGCCAAGCCTGGTAGTTGAAGACGCCGACATCGACGAAGGCCTGGACCGCTTCGAACGCGCTGTGGCCACACTGACCAAAGGCTGATCCGCCAGTGGTCTTTCGCCGGCCCTGGCGCAGCCTCAGCCCGAGGCTGCGCCGGGTCGGCGATACCCGATTCCAGTGCAGGTGCCTGGGTGCCTGCCGTTTTTCCGTGCCGACGTGAATGGCCCGTATTCCAAAGGAGTGACACCATGCTGGTGATGCGCCCCGCGCAAATGGCTGATCTGAACGACGTGCAGCGCATGGCTGCAGACAGCCCCATTGGTGTCACCTCGCTGCCGGACGACACTGCTCGTCTGGGCGACAAGATTGCCGCCTCTGAGACATCCTTCGCCGCCGAGGTCAGCTTCAACGGTGAAGAGAGTTACTTTTTCGTGCTCGAAGACAGCGAAACGGGCAAGCTGGCCGGCTGCTCGGCCATCGTCGCTTCGGCCGGGTACTCCGAGCCGTTCTACAGTTTTCGTAACGAAACATTCGTGCACGCCTCACGCGAGCTGAAGATACACAACAAGATCCATGTGCTGTCGCTGTGTCACGATCTGACCGGCAACAGCCTGCTGACCAGCTTCTATGTGGCGCCGGAGCTGGTGAACAGTGGCTGGGCCGAGCTCAACTCGCGCGGCCGGCTGCTGTTCATGGCCGCGCACCCGGAGCGCTTTGCCGATTCGGTGGTCACCGAGATCGTCGGCTTCAGCGACGAGCAGGGTGAATCGCCGTTCTGGGATGCCATCGGCCGCAACTTCTTCGATCTCAACTATGCCGACGCCGAGCGCCTGTGCGGCCTGAAGAGCCGTACCTTTCTCGCCGAGCTGATGCCGCATTACCCGATCTACGTGCCGTTGTTGCCAGACCTGGCGCAGGAAGCCATGGGCCAGGTACATCCGCGGGCACAGATCACCTTCGACATACTCATGCGCGAAGGCTTCGAGACCGAGCACTACATCGACATCTTCGACGGTGGCCCGACCCTGCATGCGCGCACCTCTGGCATCCGCTCGATCGCCCAGAGCCGGGTTGTACCGGTGAAGATCGAAGAGACCCCGGTCAAAGGCGGGCGCCCGTACCTGGTGTGCAACGGCCTGTTGCAGGACTACCGCGCGGTGTTGCTGGACCTGGACTGGGTGCCTGGCAAGCCGGTCAGCCTGAGCGTGGCGGCAGCCGACGCGCTGGGCGTGGGTGAGGGCGCCAGCGTGCGCCTGGTCGCGGTTTGAGGTCTGGCAACAGACGTTTCGGGCTTGATGCGTTAGCAGAGTTTCGCGCCGGCCGATGCCGCCGCACAAGGAGATAGCATGATCGTTCGTCCTGTACGCAGCAGCGATTTGCCTGCGTTGATCGAATTGGCACGCAGCACCGGCACCACCGGGCTGACCACGCTGCCGGCCAACGAAGAGCGCCTGGGGCATCGCGTTGGTTGGGCGGAAAAAAGCTTTCGTGGCGAAGCCGAGCGTGGCGACACCGATTACCTGTTCGTGCTGGAAAACGACGAAGGTCTGGTGGTGGGCATCAGTGCCATCGCCGGCGCCGTCGGCCTGCGTGAGCCCTGGTACAACTACCGGGTCGGCCTGACTGTCAGCGCCTCGCAGGAGCTGAAGATCTATCGCGAAATCCCGACGCTGTTCCTGGCCAACGACCTGACCGGCAACTCCGAGCTGTGCTCGCTGTTCCTGCGCAGCGACTACCGCTCGGGCCTCAATGGCCGGCTGCTGTCGCGCGCGCGCATGCTGTTCATTGCCGAGTTCCCCGAGCTGTTCGGCAAGAAGATCATTGCCGAAATGCGCGGCATGTCTGACGAGCAGGGCCGTTCGCCGTTCTGGGAAAGCCTGGGTCGGCATTTCTTCAAGATGGAGTTCAGCCAGGCCGACTACCTCACCGGCGTGGGCAACAAGTCGTTCATCGCCGAGCTGATGCCCAAGTTCCCGCTGTACACCTGCTTCCTGTCCGAAGCGGCGCGCAGTGTGATCGGCCGTGTGCACAAAGACACCGAGCCGGCGCTGGCCATGCTCAAGCAGGAAGGCTTCAACTACCAGGGCTACGTCGACATCTTCGATGCCGGCCCGGCCATCGAGTGTGACACTGCCAAGATCCGCGCCGTGCGCGAGAGCCAGACCCTGGTGCTGGCGGTAGGTACGCCAGGCGATGACGCGACCCCTTTCATCATCCACAACCGCAAGCGCGACGACTGTCGCATCACTGCTGCACCTGCACGGTTGGCCGCCGGCACCCTGGTGGTCGACCCGTTGACCGCCAAACGCCTGCGCATGGGCGTTGGCGACAATGTCCGCGCGGTGCCGCTGTCGGCCAGCCGGGAGGCCCAGTAAATGACCACGCATTACATCGCAGGCAATTGGCAGGCCGGCCAGGGCGAAACCCTGCAGTCGCTCAACCCGGTGACCCAGGCCGTGATCTGGCAAGGGCAGGGCGCTGACGCGAGCCAGGTCGATGCTGCCGTGCAGGCCGCGCGGCAGGCCTTTCCGGCCTGGGCGCAATTGAGCCTGGAGGCACGTATCGATGTGCTGGAGAAGTTTGCCGCGCAGCTGAAAGTGCATGCCGAGGCCATGGCCCAGTGCATTGGCGAGGAAACCGGGAAGCCGCTGTGGGAATCTGCGACTGAAGTCACCAGCATGATCAACAAGGTGGCGATTTCGGTACAGAGCTACCGCGAGCGCACCGGCGAAAAGAGTGGGCCTCTGGCCGATGCCACGGCTGTTCTGCGGCACAAGCCTCACGGCGTCGTGGCGGTGTTCGGCCCGTACAATTTCCCCGGGCACCTGCCCAATGGCCATATCGTGCCGGCGCTGCTGGCAGGCAACTGCGTGGTGTTCAAACCCAGCGAGCTGACCCCCAAGGTCGCTGAGCTTACCGTCAACTGCTGGATTGCTGCCGGCCTGCCGGCGGGTGTGCTGAACCTGGTGCAGGGCGCACGCGAAACCGGTGTGGCGCTGGCCGCCAACCCAGGTATCGATGGCCTGTTCTTCACCGGCTCCAGCCGCACCGGCAACCTGTTGCATCAACAGTTCGCAGGCCGCCCAGACAAGATTCTGGCCCTGGAAATGGGGGGTAACAACCCGCTCGTGGTGGACGAGGTCAAGGACCTCGACGCGGCGGTGTATACCATTATCCAGTCGGCGTTCATTTCCGCCGGCCAACGCTGCACTTGCGCGCGGCGCCTGCTGGTACCGCAAGGCGCCTGGGGCGATGCACTGATCGCGCGCCTGGTCGAGGTGTGCAAAACCATCACGGTGGGGGCGTTCGATGAACAGCCGGCGCCTTTCATGGGCTCGGTGATTTCGCTGCAGGCGGCTCGGGCGCTGCTTGCCGCCCAGGCCGAACTGGCTGCCAAAGGTGGCGTGAAACTGCTGGAAATGACTCAGCCACAGGCCGATGCTGCACTGCTGACTCCGGGCATTGTCGATGTCACCGCCGTGGCTGACCGCCCGGACGAAGAGTTTTTCGGCCCGCTGTTGCAGGTGATCCGCTACGCCGACTTCGATGCTGCCATCGATGAAGCCAACAACACCCAGTATGGCCTGGCCGCTGGCTTATTGTCTGATTCGCGAGCCCGCTACCAGTACTTCTGGCTGCGCAGTCGCGCGGGCATCGTCAACTGGAACAAACAGCTGACGGGGGCTGCCAGCAGCGCGCCGTTCGGTGGAGTGGGAGCCAGTGGCAACCATCGCGCCAGTGCCTATTACGCAGCCGACTACTGCGCTTACCCCGTGGCTTCGCTGGAGACCGCCAGCCTTGCCTTGCCGGCGACCCTGACGCCGGGCGTCACCCTATAACAACAGGTCACGGAGCCTAGCCGATGAAATCCTATGAAGTGAATTTTGATGGCCTGGTGGGGCCTACCCACAACTATGGCGGCCTGTCTTACGGTAACGTGGCTTCGCAGAGCAATAGCCAGCAGGCGTCCAACCCGCGTGAGGCAGCGCGCCAGGGCCTGGCGAAGATGAAAGCGCTGGCCGACATGGGCTTCAAGCAGGGTGTTCTGGCGCCACAAGAGCGCCCGGACGTGGCGGCGCTGCGCCGCCTGGGGTTCAGTGGCAGCGATGCCGAAGTTATCCAGCGCGCCGCCCGCGAGGCCATGCCGTTGCTGGTGGCCAGTTGCTCGGCCTCGAGCATGTGGGTGGCCAACGCCGCAACAGTCAGCCCGAGTGCCGACACTGCTGACGGTCGCGTGCACTTCACCGCCGCCAACCTCAACTGCAAATATCACCGCAGCATCGAGCACCCGACCACCAGCCGCGTGCTGGGCGCCATGTTCAACGACGAGAAATACTTTGCCCACCACGCCGCGCTGCCTGCCGTGGCACAGTTCGGTGACGAGGGCGCGGCCAACCACACGCGCTTCTGCCGCGCCTATGGCGAGGCTGGCGTGGAGTTCTTTGTCTACGGCCGCAGTGCCTTCGACAGCCGTTACCCGGCGCCACAGAAGTACCCGGCCCGACAAACCCTGGAGGCTTCGCAAGCTGTGGCCCGGCTGCACGGCCTGAGCGATGACGGTGTGGTCTACGCTCAACAGAACCCGGCGGTGATCGACCAGGGTGTGTTCCACAATGATGTGATTTCGGTGGGTAACGGCGAGGTGCTGTTCTACCACGAGGACGCGTTTCTCGAGACCGACGCGGTACTTGGGCAGCTGCGAGCTAAACTGGCCAGCAAGAGTGGCAACTTCCAGGCCATCTGCGTGCCCAGGGCAGCGGTGGCGGTGGAGGACGCGGTGCGTTCCTACCTGTTCAACAGCCAGCTGCTCAGCCGCGACGATGGTTCGATGCTGTTGGTCGTGCCGGAAGAGTGCCGCAACAACGAGCGGGTCTGGGCCTATCTGGGCCAGCTGACCAGCCAGGGAGGCCCGGTGAAGGAGGTCAAGGTGTTCGACCTCAAGCAAAGCATGCAGAACGGCGGCGGCCCGGCCTGCCTGCGTTTGCGCGTGGCTTTGAAGGAAGCGGAGCTGGCGGCGGTCAACCAAGGCGTTATCATGACGGCCACGCTGTATGACACGCTGCTGCAGTGGGTCGACAGGCACTACCGCGATCGCCTTGGCGAAGCAGACCTGGCTGACCCGCAACTGCTGGTGGAATGCCGTACGGCACTGGACGAATTGACCCAGATCCTGAAGTTGGGCTCGGTGTATCCGTTCCAACGCCAACCTTGAAGAGAGACTCTGTAATGACCGACGCCTTGCGCCTGATCCTCGAAGATGAAGACGGCACCCAGCTGGAAACATCCTGCACCCGCTTTGCTGTGGTCTGGCAAGGCAAGGAAGTGTGGATTCAGCAGGATGGCCGTGGCCAGTTGCTGATCGGCGTGGATGTCGAGGAAGACGACACCGAGTATGCCAACTTGCTGCTGCGCCCGATGGCCACCAACCTGGTCAGCCTGCAGCTGGAAATGGAACCGGCAGAACTTGGCGAAGACGACGATCACGTTCATGGCCCTGACTGCGGTCACCACCACTAAGGAAGCACCTATGCTCGCCCTTGGCAAATTGCTTGAGCTGACCCTCACCGATCACGAACCGGCCGAGAAGACCCAAGTGACACCCAAGGGCGCGCGTTTGCGATGGCTGGGGGAGGGCGCGCTCGAAGTGCGCCCGGCCGAAAGCGACGATTGCGGGCTGGACTTGCTGTTGTCCGCCGGCATTCATGGCAATGAAACAGCGCCGATCGAATTGCTCGAGCGGCTGCTGCACGGCGTGGCCAACGGCAAGATCAGGCCCAGGGCACGGGTGCTGTTCCTGTTCGGCAACCCGGCGGCGATCCGCAAGGGCGAGCGCTTTATCGAACAGGACATCAACCGCTTGTTCAATGGCCGCCATGAGCTGTCCAGCGGTTTCGAAGCATTGCGTGCTGCCGAGCTGGAACAGTTCGCCCGGGTGTTCTTCAGCAAGCCAGGGCGCAACCGCCTGCATTACGACCTGCATACTGCCATCCGCGGTTCGAAGATCGAGCAATTCGCCTTGTACCCTTATAAAGAGGGACGCAAGCACTCCCGTCGCGAACTGGCGCGCCTGGCGGCGGCAGGTATGGAGGCGGTGTTGCTGCAAAGCAAGTCGTCCATCACCTTCAGCGCTTTCACCTACGAGCAACTTGAGGCTGAAGCTTTCACCCTGGAGTTGGGCAAGGCCCGTCCGTTCGGCCAGAACGAGCAGGTGAACCTCGACAAGCTCGAAGAGCGGCTGATCCGCATCATCGAGGCTACCGAGCCAGAGGACGAAAGTTCGCTGGATGGCCTGCAGCTGTTCAGTGTTTCCCGCGAAATCATCAAGCACAGCGACAGCTTCCACCTGCACCTGCCGGCGGACATCGAAAACTTCTCCGAGCTGAGCAAGGGTTACCTGCTGGCTGAAGACCTGGCCGAGATGCGCTGGGTGGTCGAGGAGGAGGGTGCGCGCATCATCTTCCCCAACCCCAAGGTCAAGAACGGCTTGCGCGCCGGCATTCTGATCGTGCCGGATTCGGGGCAGCGCCTGGGGTGAGACCGGTGTCGCCTGTTTCGCGGGTGAACCCGCTCCTACGAGATATGTGCAAGGTCTCAGTGTGGCGCCGTGCCCGTAGGAGCGGGTTTACCCGCGAAACAGGCGACACAGTTTCGGATCCTATCCTTGATGAAAACCCTTTAATTCACCGCCTGTTCCATTTTCCCCTCCCTTGAGCGGTAATTGGCTTGCCAGTGGCGAAACACAGGATTTAGCATCCGGTCATGTCGTTTTCGTTTGCATAGCCCGAAAAACCGTCCAAACGATGGCTTCTATCGTATAAACACACTGCATCGAGACTGCAGGACCGATATAATGCGGCCCTTTGCCGTCGTTTCGTCGACGCGTTTGCCCAACAGGGCCGCCGTTTCCGTGGAAGAACCTATGAAAAGCGCAGAAATCCGTGAAGCCTTCCTTCGCTTCTTCGAAGAGCAGGGACATACCCGAGTCGCCTCCAGTTCGCTGATCCCGAACAACGACCCGACCCTGCTGTTCACCAACGCAGGCATGAACCAGTTCAAGGACTGCTTCCTCGGTGCGGAGAAGCGCGCCTACACGCGTGCTGTCAGCAGCCAGAAGTGCGTGCGTGCCGGTGGCAAGCACAACGACCTGGAAAACGTCGGTTACACCGCGCGTCACCACACCTTCTTCGAAATGCTGGGCAACTTCAGCTTCGGCGACTATTTCAAGCGCGACGCCATTACCTTTGCCTGGACCTTCCTGACGTCTGAGCAGTGGCTGAACCTGCCCAAGGAAAAGCTCTGGGTTACCGTCTACGCCACCGACGACGAAGCCTACGACATCTGGACCAAGGAAGTCGGCGTGCCGGCCGAGCGCATGGTGCGCATTGGCGATAACAAGGGCGCCCCGTACGCCTCCGACAACTTCTGGACCATGGGCGATACCGGCCCGTGCGGCCCGTGCACCGAGATTTTCTACGATCACGGCCCGGATATCTGGGGTGGTCCACCCGGCTCGCCAGAAGAAGACGGTGACCGCTACATCGAGATCTGGAACAACGTCTTCATGCAGTTCAACCGCACTGCCGACGGTGTGTTGCACCCGCTGCCAGCGCCGTCGGTGGACACCGGCATGGGCCTGGAGCGTGTCAGCGCCGTGCTGCAGCACGTGCATTCGAACTACGAGATCGACCTGTTCCAGAACCTGCTGGCTGCCGCAGCCAAGGCCATCGGTTGCAGCAATGACGGCCAGGCTTCGCTGAAAGTGGTCGCCGACCACATCCGTTCGTGCGGCTTCCTGATTGCCGACGGCGTGCTGCCGTCCAACGAGGGCCGTGGCTACGTGCTGCGCCGCATCATTCGCCGCGCTTGCCGTCACGGCAACAAGCTGGGCGCCAAGGGCAGCTTCTTCTACCAGATCGTTGCCGCACTGGCCGCTGAAATGGGCGAAGCCTTCCCGGAGCTGAAGAGCCAGCAAGCGCACATCGAGCGCGTGCTCAAGGCCGAAGAAGAGCAGTTCGCCAAGACCCTGGAGCAGGGCCTGCGCATCCTCGAGCAAGACCTGGCCCAGCTGAAAGGCGACGTGGTACCGGGCGACGTGGTGTTCAAGCTGTACGACACCTATGGCTTCCCGATGGACCTGACTGCCGACATCGCCCGTGAGCGTGAGCTGACTATCGACGAAGCCGGCTTCGAGCGTGAAATGGACGCACAGCGTGAGCGCGCCCGTTCTGCCAGCGCGTTCGGCATGGATTACAACAGCGTGGTCAAGGTCGACAGCGCCACCGAGTTCCTCGGTTACGACGCCACCGAGGGCCAGGGCAAGATCATCGCCCTGTACAAGGACGGCCAATCCGTTGACCAGCTGGGTGAAGGCGAGCAGGGCGTTGTGGTGCTCGACCGCACGCCGTTCTACGCCGAGTCCGGTGGTCAGGTCGGTGACAGCGGCTTCCTGCAGGCGGGTGCTGCACGCTTCGACGTGCGTGATACCACCAAGACCGGCGGCGCCTTCCTGCACCACGGCGTGGTGGCCAGCGGTGCGCTGGTGATCGGTTCGCCAGTCGAGGCCAAGGTCGATGCCGACGTACAGCACGCCACCTCGTTGAATCACTCCGCCACCCACCTGCTGCACGAAGCATTGCGCCAGGTACTGGGCGAGCATGTACAGCAGAAGGGCTCGCTGGTCGACAGCCAGCGCCTGCGTTTCGACTTCAGCCACTTCGAAGCGGTGAAGCCGGAGCAGATCAAGCAGCTGGAAGACATCGTCAACCGCGAGATTCGCAAGAACACCCCGGTTGAAACCGAACTGACCGACATCGAAACTGCCAAGGCCAAAGGCGCAATGGCGCTGTTCGGCGAGAAATACGGCGACACCGTGCGTGTGCTGAGCATGGGCGGTGATTTTTCGGTGGAGTTGTGCGGCGGTATCCACGCCAAGCGCACCGGTGACATCAGCCTGTTCAAGATCATCAGCGAAGGCGGCGTAGCCTCTGGCGTGCGCCGTATCGAAGCCGTAACCGGTGCCGCTGCGCTGGCCTACCTGAACGCTGCCGAAGAGCAGGTCAAGGAAGCCGCGCAACTGGTCAAGGGTAACCGCGACAACCTGATCGACAAGCTGTCGGCTGTGCTTGAGCGCAACCGCCAGCTGGAGAAGCAGCTGGAACAGCTGCAGGCCAAGGCCGCCAGCGCCGCCGGGGACGATCTCTCCAACGCGGCTGTTGAGGTCAAGGGTGCCAAGGTCCTCGCCGCCCGCCTGGATGGGCAGGATGGCAAGGCCCTGCTGGCCCTGGTCGATCAGCTGAAGAACAAGCTCGGCCACGCAGTGATCCTGCTGGGCAGCGAGCATGAGGGCAAGGTTGTGCTGGTGGCCGGCGTGACCAAGGACCTCTCCAGCCAACTCAAGGCTGGCGATCTGATGAAACAAGCCGCTGCGGCGGTGGGTGGCAAGGGCGGCGGCCGTCCGGACATGGCCCAGGGTGGTGGCGTCGACGTCGCTGCGCTGGACCAGGCCCTGGCGCTGGCCGTGCCATTCGCAGAGCAGGGACTTTGAGATGAAGGGGTGGATGGTCCAGTGGTCACGCAGGCCACTCCCGTCCACCCCTTCATGTTGGATTGTTTTTTGGGGCCCTGTATGGGCTGAGGCACCATTGAAATGGCGTTGATCGTACAGAAATTTGGCGGCACCTCTGTCGGTTCCATCGAGCGGATCGAGCAGGTAGCCGAAAAGGTCAAGAAACACCGTGAAGCGGGCGACGACCTGGTGGTTGTGCTGTCGGCCATGAGCGGTGAAACCAATCGCCTGATCGACCTGGCCAAGCAGATCACCGATCAGCCGGTTCCTCGTGAACTGGACGTGATCGTGTCGACGGGTGAGCAGGTCACCATTGCCCTGCTGACCATGGCCTTGATCAAGCGTGGTGTGCCAGCGGTGTCCTACACCGGCAACCAGGTGCGTATTCTCACCGACAGCTCGCACAACAAGGCGCGCATTCTGCAAATCGACGACCAGAAGATTCGTGCCGACCTCAAGGAAGGCCGCGTGGTCGTGGTTGCAGGCTTCCAGGGCGTCGACGAGCACGGCAGCATCACTACCCTGGGTCGTGGTGGCTCTGATACCACCGGCGTGGCCCTGGCGGCGGCGCTGAAGGCTGATGAGTGCCAGATCTACACTGATGTTGATGGCGTCTACACCACCGACCCGCGCGTCGTGCCACAGGCTCGTCGCCTGGAGAAGATCACCTTCGAAGAGATGCTGGAAATGGCCAGCCTTGGTTCCAAGGTGCTGCAGATCCGTTCGGTGGAGTTCGCCGGCAAGTACAACGTTCCGCTGCGCGTGCTGCACAGCTTCAAGGAGGGTCCGGGTACCCTCATTACCATTGATGAAGAGGAATCCATGGAACAGCCGATCATTTCCGGTATCGCCTTCAACCGTGATGAAGCAAAGCTGACCATTCGCGGCGTGCCGGATACCCCGGGCGTGGCCTTCAAGATCCTCGGCCCGATCAGCGCTTCGAACATCGAAGTCGACATGATCGTGCAGAACGTTGCTCACGATAACACCACCGACTTCACCTTCACCGTGCACCGCAACGAGTACGAGAAGGCGCAGAGCGTGCTGGAAAACACTGCGCGCGAAATCGGCGCCCGTGAAGTGATCGGCGACACCAAGATCGCCAAGGTCTCGATCGTTGGCGTCGGCATGCGTTCGCACGCCGGTGTTGCCAGCTGCATGTTCGAAGCCCTGGCCAAGGAGAGCATCAACATCCAGATGATCTCCACTTCCGAGATCAAGGTTTCGGTGGTGCTCGAAGAGAAGTACCTGGAGCTGGCCGTACGCGCGCTGCATACCGCGTTCGATCTGGATGCTCCTGCCCGACAGGGCGAGTAAGGCGCTGCCTGGAAGGGCGCGGCTTGCCGCGCCCTTCGCGTTTCTGCTCGCCGCGCAGGTCCTGTCCTGCCTTGTGCGGCGAGTAACCGGGGCCATGGTCGTCGTCCGCGACCCGGGCCCGATATCCAAGACTGTTACCCCTGAATGTTTTGCGTAAGGAGAAAGCTATGTTGATTCTGACTCGTCGGTGCGCCGAGAGCCTGATCATTGGAGACGGCGAGATCACCGTGACGGTGCTTGGCGTCAAAGGCAACCAGGTGCGTATTGGCGTGAGCGCCCCGAAAGAAGTGGCAGTTCACCGCGAGGAAATCTACCTGCGGATCAAGAAGGAGAAGGATGAAGAGCCAAGCCTTTAATTTTTTTGAAGTTTTTTTCAAAAAAAGGGTTGCAAAGGTGAAAGAGGTTCTTTAATATTCGCCTCGTGTTGCGGTGAGGTGGCCGAGTGGCCGAAGGCGCTCCCCTGCTAAGGGAGTATACCTCATAAGGGTATCGGGGGTTCGAATCCCCCCTTCACCGCCATTATTTGCGTAGGGCGCTGTAAACGGTAGGAACGCTAAGTAGTTGTTTTATAACGAAAAGCTTCTTGCAATAATGTTTCAGCGACCTATAATGCGCGGCAAGACACGGACTCATAGCTCAGCTGGATAGAGTACTCGGCTACGAACCGAGCGGTCGCAGGTTCGAATCCTGCTGAGTCCGCCACTTTTGAAGTGGCTTTGTTTGCAAGGCTGCTTCAATCAACCAGCGGTATCTGGTCTAAAACTGCCAATCGCGGACTCATAGCTCAGCTGGATAGAGTACTCGGCTACGAACCGAGCGGTCGCAGGTTCGAATCCTGCTGAGTCCGCCACTTTCTTGAAGTGGTTCTGCTTGCAAAGCCATTTCAGTCAACCAGCGGTAATCTGGTTTAAAACTGCCAATCGCGGACTCATAGCTCAGCTGGATAGAGTACTCGGCTACGAACCGAGCGGTCGCAGGTTCGAATCCTGCTGAGTCCGCCACTTTTTGAAGTGGTTCTGCTTGCAAAGCCATTTCAGTCAACCAGTGGTAATCTGGTCTAAAACTACCACCACGGACTCATAGCTCAGCTGGATAGAGTACTCGGCTACGAACCGAGCGGTCGCAGGTTCGAATCCTGCTGAGTCCGCCATACCCCATCAAGAAGCCCGCTCGATTGAGCGGGCTTTTTGTTTGTGCGCCAATGAATTCTTGAGTCTGCCGATCTACGCTCTTCTGTAATGATTGCGGTGTAGTTTGGAGCCGCTGAGCGGCCTCAAAATCAAATGTGCTTTCCCATCCACAACAACCGTCGCACTGATAGCTTCGAGCGTTGTCCCAGCTTTATCACGCAAACGATTGTTCTGGCCAAAAATTTAAGCGATCTAACAGCTTTAGCAGTGTATGATTGCGCCCGTCAGCCCCGCCGGGGCTTGTGGAAAACCACCATGGACTTACCCAGTAGTTACTCGCTAACACGATTCATACAGAAAGATCTGACCGATTGATTCCCTCGGCGTGCTCCGCTGCTGGGAGTGGAGTTCGCCTATGACCGAAGTAGAAGTTAAAAAAGCGCAAGAAAGCCTGCAGGATCGCCTGGCCCAGGTGGTCGAACTGCTGCAGCGCCAGCGCATGGTCGAAGACCTGACCCATCGCCAGGAAGGCGCGCACAACGACCTGGTGGAAAACCTGGTCCACCGCCAGAACCTCGTCGAGCTGCAGCGCAAGCTCGATGACCTGCACCCCGCCGACATCGCCTACATCCTCGAAGCCTTGCCCCTGGAAGATCGCCTGACGGTCTGGCAGCTGGTGCGCTCGGAGCGCGATGGCGACATCCTGCTGGAAGTTTCCGATTCGGTTCGCCAATCGCTGATCGCCGACATGGACGATCACGAGCTGCTGGCTGCCGCCAAGGAGATGGACGCCGACGAACTGGCCGACCTCGCCCCAGAGCTGCCGCGTGACGTTGTTCACGAGCTGATGGAAACCCTCGATGCCCAGCAACGCGAGCGGGTGCGTTCGGCGCTGAGCTACGACGAGGAGCAGGTTGGTGCGCTGATGGACTTCGAGATGGTCACCATCCGCGAAGACGTCAGCCTGGAAGTGGTGCTGCGCTACCTGCGCCGCCTGAAAGAACTGCCGAACCACACCGACAAATTGTTCGTGGTCGATTACGACGGCATCCTCAAGGGGGTATTGCCGATCAAGCGCCTGCTGGTCAACGACCCGGAGAAGAAGGTGGCGGAGGTCATGGCGACCGACCCTGTCTCCTTCCAGCCCGAGGAAGATGCCTACGATGCAGCGCAGGCTTTCGAGCGTTATGACCTGGTATCCGCCCCGGTGGTGGACAAGAGCGAACGCCTGATCGGCCGTCTGACCATCGACGAAATGGTTGACCTGATCCGTGAGGAAAGCGAGAGCGAAGTCCTCAACATGGCGGGTCTGCGTGAAGAGGAAGATATTTTCGCCTCGGTCTGGCGTTCGTTCCGCAACCGTTGGGCGTGGCTGGCAATCAACCTCATTACCGCGTTCGTTGCTTCGCGAGTGATCGGGTTGTTCGAAGGTTCGATTGAAAAGCTGGTGGCGTTGGCTGCGTTGATGCCGATCGTTGCGGGTATTGGTGGTAACTCTGGTAACCAGACCATCACCATGATCGTCCGCGCCATGGCCCTGGACCAAGTGTCGCCAGGCAATACCAGCCGCTTGATGCGCAAGGAGTTGGCGGTGTCGCTGATCAACGGCCTGGTTTGGGGCGGCGTGATTGGTGCGGTGGCTTTCTGGCTGTATGGCAGCTGGTCGCTGGGGGTGGTGATGACCGCGGCGATGACCTTGAACTTGTTATTGGCGGCGCTGATGGGCGTGCTGATCCCGATGACCTTGGCCCGCTTGGGGCGCGACCCTGCGATGGGGGCGAGTGTGATGATCACTGCGGTGACCGACAGCGGTGGTTTCTTCATCTTCCTTGGGCTGGCCACGCTGTTCCTGTTGTAAGCCAGTCCTCCCTGTGGGAACAATCCCGCAGGGAAATGGCCTTGCTGCCAGTAAGACGCCCACAAAAAAGCCAGCTTACGCTGGCTTTTTCGTGTTCGCTGCAGCCCCTCAGGAGGCGTCTGCGGCCATTTCCACATCGTGAGCGATGAGGGCGACCAGAGCGTTCTGCTGGCGGTGGGACAGTTGGCGGAAACGCTGCAGCAACTCGCGCTCATGCAGGGACAGTTCAGGGCTGTCCAGGCGCATGCTCAGTTCGTCACCCAGCGCACCTTCCTGGATAAGGCTCTGTTCCAGGCGTGCAATGATCTCGGAGTTCATGCTGCGGTGGTGGTTGCGTGCTACCTCGGCAATGCGCTCACGCATTCCGTCAGGCAGGCGGACGACGAACTTGTCAGCAGTGCGGCTCGAATAAATAGCCTGTTTCATTGGGCGCATATAAATTGACCAGAGTTTGGTTCAGGGGAAGCGGTTCTCAAATTGGCCGCACGGGATGGAAGTACGACCGTGGCGACGACAAAATGTTCAACCGCCAGTGAAAAATGGATGCTCATCTTGCCTCATGGTCGCCGTTTGCTTGGCGTCAATTATGTGACAAATAGTGATCCGGATAAAGGCTTTATGCCAGTACCAATTATCAGAAATGAGCACTGGTTTGAAAAGTTTTACATGCTCTGGCTAGCCTGGCCGTCAGTCTTTTGCCGTCAACAATCGGTAAAACGCAGAAAAATGCCCAGAAAAGCCCTAGAATGCGCCGGTTCCCTCCATAGAGCATAGTGGCTATGCAACATGACGCAAGCGACCGCCGATCAGGGACGGGCCGGTTGATATTTCTGGTTGGGCCGTCGGGTTCCGGGAAGGATTCCCTGATCGACGCTTCGCGTGAGCAACTGGCCGCCGCCGGGGTAGAAATTGCCCGCCGGGTCATCACCCGGTCGGCCGAAGCCAAAGGCGAAGCTGCCCAAGGGGTCACGCCTGAGCAGTTTGATACCTTGCGTGCGCAGGGTGCGTTTGCCATGCACTGGCGGGCCAATGGCCTGGACTATGGCATACCCCGGCAGGTGGACCAGTGGTTGGCGGCGGGGAGGGCAGTGCTGGTGAATGGCTCGCGGGCTTATCTGCCAGAGGCCCGTCAGCGCTATCCGGATTTGTTGGCCGTGTTGGTCGAGGTCAAGCCTGAGGTGCTGCGCCAGCGCTTGCTGGCCCGGGGCCGGGAAAGCGCAGAAGAAGTGGAGCAGCGCCTGGCGCGCAGCGCACGCTTGCAAGCTGCAGCCGACCCGTCGGTGCATGTGCTGGATAATTCTTCCACACTGGAGGCGGCGGTCGCCGCATTCGTTTCGCTGCTTCGCGATCAGGGCGTACTACCGCGGGGATAGCAGCCGCAGAAAAGGATTACGCGAAAAAGCCCAGTTCAGGCATGACAAACGCCAGCATGCTGGTTAACATGCTGGCCATCCCGCTGTGCAGCGCTCGCTGCCGGTCGTAGCGTCTCAGTAGCTCAATTGGATAGAGCATCCCCCTCCTAAGGGGAAGGTTGCAGGTTCAATTCCTGCCTGGGACGCCATTCTCGTCATTCCCATTATTGTCTCCGTCGCCTTTGTCGCCGCCGTGCTGCTGTTGACAGCACCTGCGCGTGGCCAGCGCTGTCATGCATCACGTTCGTGGGCTAACACCGCGCTTGACGCCAGCCGCTGGCGCATCAGGAAGTACCCCGCCACCACCAGCAGTACCGTCAGCACCGTGAACCAGAATTGGAAACGCGATGCCGGGTCGAACGCCTGGGTGCCGATGACTGCCAGCAAGGCGAACAGCGCAATGATATTGGTGTAGGGGAACAGCCAGGCACGGAAGGCGTTTGGGGCGACCGCTTCGTGGCGGGTTTTCACGCGCATGGCCACGTGGGCGATGATGATGAAGATCCATACGACCATGACCAGGCTGCCGGTACTCTTGGCCAAGGTCATGAACAGGTCGCCGCCACTGACAAAGTGCACGGTCAGGATCATCGTGCAGATCGACAGGCTCAGCAGCAGTGCATTGATCGGTACGCCCTTGGCACTGGTGCGCGAGAAGAGCTTGGGCGCGTGACCGCGCTGGCTCAGCGAGAACAGCATGCGTGAGTTGGAGAACATGAACGAGTTCATCACCGACATGAACGAGACGAACAGCACCAGTTTCATGGCCACTGCAGCACCACCGAACCCGGCCAGGCTGAACAGCGAAACATAGGGCGAGGCCAGGTTGGCCTTGTCGGTCCAGGGCAGGCAAAGGATCAGGATCGACACAGAACCTACGTAGAACAGCATCACCCGCAGTATCACGCTCTTGATCGCGCGGATCACGTTTTGTCGCGGGTTCTCTGACTCACCCGCGGCCACAGCGGCAATTTCGCTGCCGCCCAGGGAGAAAATGACCACGATAACGCCGGCCATCACCGGTGACAGGCCGTTGGGCATGAAGCCGTCATGGGCGGTGAGGTTGATCAGGCCGGGGGCGGGAATCTCACTGTGCAGGCCGAGCAGGATCGAGACGCCCAGCAGCATGAAGATGAGGATGGTGGCGACCTTCATCGCAGCCAGCCAATACTCTACTTCGGCAAACGAACGCACCGAGTAGGCGTTGCTGGCCATGAGTGTCACCAGCATCAGGAAGGCGCCTGCCCAGATCGGTAGCCAGGGCAGGAAGTCATGCAGGATGGCGCCCAGCAGTACCGCTTCCAGGGTGATGGTCATCATCGACTTGAACCAGTACAGCCAGCCGACCGCAAACCCAGCCCAGTCGCCGAGGTAGGTGTTGGCGTAGGTCGAGAACGACCCTGCATCCGGGTTGCGGCAGGCCATTTCGCCCAGCATGAACATGACCAGGGTGACCACCAGGCCACCAATGAAATACGACAGTATGGCCGCGGGCCCTGCCGATGCGATCAGTGAGCCCGAGCCCATGAACAGCCCTGCACCGATCACCCCACCCAGCGCGATCATGGTGATATGCCGCTGCTTGAGGCTTTGCTTCAAACCGTGTGATTGCATTTCCTTGTCCTCTCTTATTTTAGGGGGGATCCGGCATCGTTCCCCTACGCAGGCATCGTCATGCGCCTGCGTCCACGCGTGGCAAATAGCTACCAGCCTGCCACCCTGGACAATAAGGCCAAGGACCTCAAACGAATTCTCTGCACAACATCCTGCCGATTTTTCCTGAGACCGGTCATGGCGCCGGTAGCGGTGCAGTTGGCGAAGCCATGCACCACCTGAACATCGACGCCACCGGACGCCTTCTAACCGTTCAGGCTGGGTCGCCTTGGACGAACCGCGGCGCTCTCCTTACCGGCCGCTGCCACTCCCTCATACCGGGCGTTCCGCTTGTTGCTCTTCACCCACACCGCCGTCCACCTTGGCGACCTGCTCTTGCGCTTTCTCCTCGATCTTGCGCTCGATGTCATCTTTCATGCGCTGGGCGATCAACTCGTCGACCTTTGCTTTCATTTCGGGCGGCAGGGCGTCGTACTCTTCTTCGGTCAGGCCTATTTCACGCAGCAGTTTTTCCTTGATCATCTCGCCGGGCGACTTGGACATGAAGTCGTGAAATTCCTGTCGGGCAGTCTTGGGCGGCAGTGGTTCTCCGATGACCGGCTCGGTGGTCGCAGAACCCAGGTTTTGCAGCATCACCTTGAATTTGGCAAAGGCTTCTGCACGAGCATCCTCAGCGTTTTGCTGAGCGGTACTGCCCCCGCTCTGTTGTTGGCTCGCCGTGTTGGCGGTGGTTATTGGCGTGCGCAGCGGTGCAATCTGGGCCACCGTCTGCTCATCGCTGGTGTACCGAGGCTGGTGGAGCGTGGGCTGCCAGCTGACGCCGTTAGGGGCGATTATCATGTTTCCTCCTTGGAAATCTCGTTGGCAGCTACCAAGCGCAAAAGCCATGCCAGCGCTGTGCCGGTCGAAATCAGGGCGTTGGCGCTATTTCGGTTGCACGCGGGTGGGCATATGCTTGCCCGTGATAGGCATCATCTTGCCGCTCGCGGCAATCAACACCACTGTCGGCAGCCCCTTGATCGGAGCGCAGTTGCTGGGCATCAGGGAGAGCGTCCATGAGTCAAGACACCAGGCCGGTACCTGCCGGCTTCAGTGAACAGCAGTTGCACACCTTGTTCGATTTGATCAGCGATGGCATCTGGGACTGGAATGCCAATACCGGTTACGTCTATCGCAACCCGGGCTGGTACAGCATGCTCGGTTATGCCAGCCACTCCATGGCCAACTCGGTATTTACCTGGGAAAGCGTGATCCATCCCGAAGACTACCCACGGGTAATGGCCCATTTCGAGGCCTATATCAATCACCGCAACGAGCGCTACCGCATTGAATACCGTTGCCGTTGTCAGGACGGCAGCTACATCTGGATCGAAGACAGCGGCTACATCATCGCGCATAACGAGGACGGTTCCGTGGCGCGCATGCTGGGTGCGCACCGCAATATCGACGCTGGCAAGCGTTTGGTGTCTCAGCTGGAACAGAAGAACCAGTCACTGGAGTTTCAGGTGGCCGAACGCACCCGTGAGTTGTCCTGGGTGAACCAGCAGTTGCAGCGGCAACTGGACGAAAACCGTGAATTGGCCGAACGCGATGCGTTGACCCGTGTCGCCAACCGTTACCGGCTGGAGAGCGCGTTGCAGCTGGAGTGCCAGCGCGCCCAGCGCTTCCGCCAGCCGTTGTCGCTGATTGCCATGGACATGGATGATTTCAAGCCGATCAACGACCGCTACGGTCACGCCCGTGGCGATGCGGCGCTGGTCCGGGTGGCCGAAAGCCTGCGCACCTGCTTGCGCGAGCTGGACCTGCTGGCGCGCTGGGGCGGCGACGAGTTCGTCATCGTGCTGCCGCAGACCGCGCTGGGGGAGGCGCTGGATGTGGCGGCGCGCTTGCGTCAGGTGCTGGAGCAGGTGGAGCCGGTGGGTGATTGCCGGCTGACCATGAGCTATGGCGTGGTGCAATGGCGGGAAGGGGAGGACCAGCACGCGCTTCTGGCACGTGCCGACAAGGCGCTCTACAGGGCCAAGGGGACAGGCAAGAACGCAATTGCCGAGTAGCTAGCCCCTCAAAGAGTGTGCGGTTCTCTGGAGGCTTAGGGTTCTCTGGAGGCTTGGATGGCCTGAATGAAAAAAGACCCGCAGCGCCTCTCGGCGCAGCGGGCCAAATCGGCCTCGGCCGCTTCAGTGTCAGATATGCAAGGCGTGGCCCAGGGCGCGCAGTGCGGCTTCCTGTACCGCTTCACCGAGCGTTGGGTGGGCATGAATGGTGCCGGCCACATCTTCCAGGCGCGCGCCCATCTCCAGCGATTGGGCAAACGCGATGGACAGCTCGGAAACCGCCACGCCAACCGCCTGCCAGCCCAGGATCAAGTGGTTGTCGCGCCGCGCCACCACGCGCACAAAACCGCTTTTCGATTCCAGGCTCATGGCCCGGCCGTTGGCGGCAAACGGGAACTGCGCGACGATGCAGTCCAGGCCCTGCTGGCTGGCTTGTTCCGGGGTCTTGCCGACCACCACCACTTCCGGGTCGGTAAAGCAAACGGCGGCAATCGCTGCCGGTTCGAAGCGTCGGGCCTTGCCGGCGATGATTTCGGCGACCATCTCGCCCTGGGCCATGGCCCGGTGCGCCAGCATCGGTTCGCCAGCGACGTCGCCAATGGCCCAGACGTTGTGCATGCTGGTGTGACAGCGCTCGTCGATGGCAATGGCGGCGCCGTTCATCTTCAGGTCCAGGCATTCCAGGTTGAAACCCTTGGTGCGCGGCCGGCGGCCCACGGCCACCAGTACCTGGTCGGCCTCCAGGCGCAGTTGCCCACCCTTGCCGTCGCTGGCCAGCAGGCAGCCATTTTCGTAGCCCTCGACGCTGTGGCCCAGGTGCAGCGCTATGCCCAGTTTCTTCAGCGACTCGGCCACCGGGGCGGTCAATTCGCTGTCGTAGGTCGGCAGGATGCGCTCACGCGCTTCCACCACACTCACCTGTGCACCCAGCTTGCGATAGGCAATGCCCAGCTCTAGGCCGATATAGCCACCGCCGACCACTACCAGGTGTTGCGGCAGGGTTTTCGGCGCCAGGGCTTCGGTCGAGGAAATCACCGGGCCACCCAGCGGCAGCATAGGCAGTTCGACACTGCTGGAACCGGTCGCCAGCAACAGATGCTCGCACTGGATACGCTGTCCATCGACTTCGACCTGCTTGCCGTCCAGCACCTTGGCCCAGCCATGCATCACTTTCACCCCGTGCTTTTTCAGCAGGGCGGCAACACCGGTGGTCAGACGGTCGACAATGCCGTCCTTCCAGGTGACGCTCTGGCCGATGTCCAGGCGCGGCGAAGCCACGCTGATGCCCAGCGGCGAGGGTTCGGTAAAGCGCGAGGCCTGGTGAAATTGCTCGGCCACGTGGATCAGCGCCTTGGACGGGATGCAGCCGATGTTCAGGCAGGTGCCGCCCAGTGCCTGGCCTTCCACCAGTACGGTAGGAATGCCCAGTTGCCCGGCGCGGATGGCTGCTACATAGCCGCCAGGGCCGCCGCCGATGATCAACAGGGTAGTCTGGATAATCTGTTGCATGCTCACTCCACGAACAGGCAGGCGGGTTGTTCGAGCAGGCCACGCACGGCCTGGATGAACAGGGCGGCGTCCATGCCATCGACCACGCGGTGGTCGAACGAGCTGGACAGGTTCATCATCTTGCGCACGACGATCTGGCCGTCGATCACCACTGGCCGTTCGACCATGCGGTTGACCCCGACGATTGCCACTTCCGGGGTGTTGACCACCGGCGTGCTGACAATGCCACCCAGGGCGCCAAGGCTGGTCAGGGTGATGGTCGAGCCGGACAGCTCTTCACGGCTGGCCTTGTTGTTACGTGCAGCGTTGGCCAGGCGCGAAATCTCGCCGGCATTGGCCCACAGGCTGCCTGCTTCGGCGTGGCGCAGCACGGGCACCATCAGGCCGTTGTCACCTTGAGTGGCAATGCCCACATGCACCGCGCCATGGCGGGTGATGATCTGCGCTTCGTCGTCGTAGGTCGCGTTGATCTGCGGGAAGTCACGCAGCGCCACGACCAGGGCGCGTACCAGGAATGGCAGCAAGGTCAGCTTGCCACGGCTGTCGCCGTGCTTGCTGTTGAGTTGCTGGCGCAGGGCCTCCAGGGCGGTGACGTCGATTTCCTCGACATAACTGAAGTGCGCGACCCGGCGTTTGGCGTCCTGCATGCGCTGGGCGATCTTGCGGCGCAGGCCGATCACTGGCACCTGCTCGCTGTCGGTGCGCTTGGCATAACCATCAGGTGCTTGCCCGGCATTGCTTTGCGGCCTGCTCATGAAGGCGTCGAGGTCTTCGTGCAGAATGCGCCCGGCCGGGCCGCTACCATGCACATAACGCAGTTCGATACCGGCGTCCAGGGCGCGTTTGCGCACGGCAGGCGAGGCCAGCGGCTTGTCGCCCGGCTGGCGCGGCACGATGGGCGCAGCTTCGTGGTTGGCGGGCGCCTGGTACACGGCGGGTTTTACGTCTTTCTGCGGTTCCGGCTTGGCTGCAATGGGGGCAGCCGGGGCCTCTACCGGTTTTGGCTGAGGCACATCCACATGGTTGCCGCTGCCTTCCACTTCGATGCGGATCAGTTCGCTACCGACCGCCATCACTTCCCCGGGCTGGCCACCCAGGGCCAACACCTTGCCGCTGACCGGCGAGGGGATTTCCACGGTGGCCTTGTCGGTCATGACGTCGGCCACCACCTGGTCCTCGGCGATGATGTCGCCGACCTTGACGAACCATTCCACCAACTCGACCTGCGCGATGCCTTCGCCAATGTCCGGCATCTTGATGACGTGCGTGCCCATTCAGACCTCCATGACCTTTTTCAGTGCCGCACCTACCCGCGAAGGGCCTGGGAAGTAAGCCCATTCCTGTGCGTGAGGGTAGGGGGTGTCCCAGCCGGTGACGCGTTCGATCGGCGCCTCCAGGTGGTGGAAGCAGTGCTCCTGCACCAGCGACACCAGCTCGGCACCGAAGCCGCAGGTGCGGGTGGCCTCGTGCACCACCACGCAACGGCCGGTCTTCTTCACCGACTCGACGATGGTGTCCAGGTCCAGCGGCCAGAGGCTGCGCAGGTCGATCACTTCGGCATCGACGCCGCTTTCTTCGGCGGCCACCTGGGCCACGTACACCGTGGTGCCGTAGGTCAGCACGGTCACGTCATTGCCAGGGCGGGTAATGGCGGCCTTGTCCAGCGGTACGGTGTAATAACCGTCGGGCACGGCGCTGTGCGGGTGCTTCGACCACGGTGTTACCGGGCGGTCGTGGTGGCCATCGAACGGGCCGTTGTACAGGCGTTTGGGCTCCAGGAAGATTACCGGGTCGTCGCATTCGATCGAGGCAATCAACAGACCTTTGGCGTCATAAGGGTTGGACGGCATCACGGTGCGCAGGCCGCACACCTGGGTGAACATCGCTTCCGGGCTCTGGCTGTGAGTCTGGCCGCCATAGATGCCGCCGCCGCAAGGCATGCGCAGGGTCAGCGGGGCAATGAACTCGCCGGCCGAACGGTAACGCAGGCGGGCCAGCTCGGAGACGATCTGGTCGGAGGCCGGGTAGAAGTAGTCGGCGAACTGGATCTCCACCACCGGGCGCAGGCCATAGGCACCCATGCCCACGGCGGTACCGACGATGCCGCTCTCGGAGATGGGCGCGTCGAACACGCGCGATTTGCCGTACTTGTTCTGCAGGCCTTCGGTGCAGCGGAACACGCCGCCGAAGTAACCGACGTCCTGGCCGTACACCACCACATTGTCGTCGCGCTCAAGCATGACATCCATGGCCGAGCGCAGGGCCTGGATCATGGTCATGGTAGTGGTGGCCATGGCGGTTTCCGGGTTGATGCTGTTGTTGTGGTCGTTCATCTCAAACCCCCAGTTCCTGGCGTTGACGGCGCAGGTGTTCGGGCATCTCCTTGTACACATCCTCGAACATCGAGGCGGCGCTCGGGATGTGCCCGTTGGCCAGGGTGCCGTATTGCTCGGCTTCTTTCTGTGCGGCAATTACCGCAGCTTCGAGCTCGGCCGTGACGGCCTGGTGTTCTTCCTCGGACCAGTGGCCGATCTTGATCAGGTGCTGCTTCAGGCGGGCGATCGGGTCACCCAGCGGGAAGTGGCTCCAGTCGTCGGCAGGGCGGTACTTGGAGGGATCGTCCGACGTCGAGTGCGGGCCGGCACGGTAGGTGACCCACTCGATCAGGCTTGGGCCCAGGCCGCGGCGGGCGCGCTCGGCCGCCCAGCGCGAGGCGGCGTACACGGCGACGAAGTCGTTGCCGTCAACCCGCAGCGAAGCAATACCGCAACCCACGCCACGGCCGGCAAAGGTGGTCGACTCGCCACCGGCGATGGCCTGGAAGGTGGAAATGGCCCACTGGTTGTTGACCACGTTGAGGATGACCGGGGCGCGGTATACGTGGGCAAAGGTAAGGGCGGTGTGGAAGTCTGACTCGGCAGTAGCGCCGTCACCGATCCATGCCGAGGCGATCTTGGTATCGCCCTTGATCGCCGATGCCATGGCCCAGCCGACCGCCTGCACGAACTGGGTCGCCAGGTTGCCGCTGATGGTGAAGAAGCCGGCCTCGCGCACCGAATACATGATCGGCAACTGGCGGCCCTTGAGGGGGTCGCGCTCGTTGGACAGCAGTTGGCAGATCATCTCGACCAGCGACACGTCGCGGGCCATCAGGATGCTTTGCTGGCGGTAGGTCGGGAAGCACATGTCGGTGCGGTTCAGCGCCAGCGCCTGGCCGCTGCCGATGGCTTCTTCGCCCAGGCTTTGCATGTAGAAGGACATCTTCTTCTGGCGCTGGGCAACCACCATGCGGCTGTCGAAGATCCGCGTCTTGAGCATGGCGCGCATGCCTTGACGAAGGATCTGCGGGTCGATGTCTTCGGCCCAGGGGCCTTGCGCATCGCCTTGCTCGTCGAGCACGCGGACCAGGCTGTAGGACAGGTCGGCAGTGTCGGCAGCATCGACATCGATAGCGGGTTTACGGGCTTGACCTGCATCGTTGAGGCGCAGGTAGGAAAAATCGGTCTGGCAGCCTGGCCGGCCGGTGGGCTCGGGCACATGCAAACGCAGGGGGGCGTACTCGTTCATGCTTTTTACGCTCGCTCGGGTATTTGTTTTTGTGAGCTCTGAAGCGGCCGCCGCTGAGTACCGGCTTGTGACTGGTAAGTCAGCGTCACCTACATCTTAGTGGCACGGCAGGAGAATTTTTCTCTCAAGTTGATTGCCTTTGCTGAGCGGGGCAGATAAACATTCCGCATAAACACAAAAAACCGGTGATTTTGTCTTATGCGCAAACTCGATCGTACCGATATCGGCATTCTCAACAGCCTGCAAGAGAACGCCCGCATCACCAATGCCGAGCTGGCACGCTCGGTAAACCTGTCGCCCACGCCTTGTTTCAACCGGGTGCGGGCCATGGAAGAGCTGGGGGTGATTCGCCAGCAGGTGACCTTGCTGTCGCCTGAGGTGCTGGGGCTGGATGTGAATGTGTTTATCCATGTCAGCCTGGAAAAACAGGTGGAGCAGTCGTTGCATCGCTTTGAAGAGGAGATCGCCGAGCGGCCTGAGGTGATGGAGTGCTACCTGATGACCGGCGACCCGGATTACCTGCTGCGGGTGCTGCTGCCGAGCATCCAGGCGCTGGAGCGGTTTCTCGATTACCTGACGCGCTTGCCGGGCGTGGCCAATATTCGTTCGAGTTTTGCCCTGAAGCAGGTGCGCTACAAGACGGCGTTGCCGTTGCCGGCCAATGGCATGACCTTGCGGGAGTAGGGGGCGGCGCCGGCACAAGGATCGCATCCACCTATAGGTGCGGGTTCACCCGCGAAGAGGCCGGCACAGCCACCCAATAGGCTGCTTGATATTTTAAACACCCGCAGCCTATGTTGTTGTCAGCCTACAACAACAAGGACAAGCGTCATGAGCACTGCTCAGCTCCAGGGCATCGACGAAATCGAATGCGTCACCCCCGACCTCAACGGCGTCCCGCGCGGCAAGGTGATGACCGCCGAAGGCTTCCTCGAAGGCCGTCGTCTGCAGATGGCCCGGGGCGTGCTGCTGCAATGCATCATGGGCGGTTATCCACCAGCGAAATTCTACGGCAGTGACGACGGCGACCTGGCACTGGTGGCCGAACCCGGTCAGGTCCACCGTCTGCCCTGGAGCCATGACGGCCGCGCCTTGGCCATCTGCGATGCCAACGAGCTGGATGGCCGGCCCTCGGCACTGTCCACCCGGGGCCAGTTGAAGGCCGTGATAGCCCGCTATGCGGCACTGGGCCTGGCGCCGGTAGTGGCAACCGAGCTGGAGTTCTTCGTCTTTGCCCCCAACACCGACCCGCAGCAACCGTTCCTGCCGCCTGTAGGCAGCGATGGTCGCCGCGAGCTGGGCCATTCGGCGTTCAGTGTCAGTTCCAACAACGGCCTGCGCCCGTTCTTCAAGGAGGTGTACCAGTGCATGGCCGCGCTCGGCCTGCCACGTGACACCTTCATGCACGAAATGGGTGTCAGCCAGTTCGAGATCAACCTGCTGCACGGTGACCCGCTGCTGTTGGCCGACCAGACCTTCCTGTTCAAGCACCTGCTCAAGGAAGTGGCGCTCAAGCACGGGCTGACCGTGGTCTGCATGGCCAAGCCGCTGGCGCGTACGCCCGGCAGTTCCATGCACATTCACCAGAGCCTGGTCGAGGCCGGCAGCGGGCGTAACGTGTTCAGTGACGAGCAGGGCCTGCCGACAGACACCTTCCACCATTTCATCGGCGGGTTGCAGGCGTGCATGGCCGACTTCACCGCCCTGTTCGCACCCAACGTCAACTCCTACCAGCGCCTGTGTCACCCCTATGCCTCGCCGAACAATGCGTGCTGGTCCGAGGACAATCGCGCCGCTGGCTTGCGCATTCCGGCCAGTGCGCCGGTCGCGCGACGGGTGGAAAACCGCCTGCCTGGCGCCGATGCCAACCCCTACCTGGCCATTGCTGCCAGCCTGGCCGCCGGGCTGCATGGCATCGAGCAGCGCTTGCAGCCATCGCCGGCCATCCAGGGCGAATTCGAAGTGCCCGAGCACCTGAGCCTGCCGTGCACGCTGCACGCGGCCCTTGAAAGGCTCAAGCGCAGTACGCTGGCGCGGGAACTGTTCGGCAGCGAGTTCATCGAAGGCTACATTGCCAGCAAGACCCTTGAGCTGAGCGATTTCTTCGACGAGATCACGCCGTGGGAGCGCCGGGTCCTGGCGGCACAGGCCTGAGCGCGACACAACCTGCACCGGGCACGCCCCCGCAGTGCCAAATAGCTGTCGGGGGCCTGCGCCAGGCGGGTTTTGCCTTTATGCTGCTAGCACCCAAAACTGCCACCTGACCAGGGAGCTCCACGGGACGTATGCGAAATGTATGGAAGCCGTTTCAGTCGTTGTATTTCGCCGCGCTGATGATGTTGATCGGCTCGGGCCTGCTCAGCACCTACCTGGCCCTGCGCCTGGCTGCCGACCACGTCGACAGCCTGTGGGTGGGTGCGTTGATGGCGGCCAACTACTTTGGTCTGGCGGTTGGCGGCAAGGTTGGCCACCGGCTGATCGGACGGGTAGGGCACATACGCGCCTATGCCACCTGTGCCGGTATCGTCGGCGCTGCGGTGCTCGGCCATGGCCTGACCAGCTGGCTGCCGGCCTGGGTCGGGCTGCGCGTGATCGTCGGCCTGGGGATGATGTGCCAATACATGGTCATCGAGAGCTGGCTCAATGAGCAGGCCGATGTGAAGCACCGGGGCGCGGTGTTCAGCGGCTACATGATTGCCTCGTACCTGGGGCTGGTGCTTGGCCAGTTGATTCTGGTGGTGCACCCGCAGCTCGGCCCTGAGCTGCTGATGCTGGTGGCGATGTGCTTTGCCCTGTGCCTGGTGCCCGTGGCGATGACCCGGCGTATTCACCCGGCGCCCTTGCGCCCGGCACCGATGGAGCCGAAGTTCTTCATCAAGCGCGTGCCGCAGTCGCTCAGTACGGTTTTGGGCTCGGGGCTGATTGTCGGCTCGTTCTACGGTCTGGCGCCTTTGTATGCGTCAAGCCAGGGGATGAGTACCGAGCAGATCGGTCTGTTCATGGGTAGCTGCATTTTTGCCGGCCTGCTGGTGCAGTGGCCGCTGGGCTGGTTGTCTGACCGTTATGACCGGGCGGTGCTGATTCGGAGTGTGGCAGTGGGGCTGGCGCTGGCTGCTGCGCCATTGGCAATACTGCCCAGTGTGCCGCTGGAGTTGCTGTTCGGTATCGGCTTCCTGATCTCGTTGCTGCAGTTTTGCCTGTACCCGCTGGCGGTTGCTTTTTCCAATGACCACGTGGAAAGCGAGCGCCGGGTATCGCTGACGGCGATGCTGTTGGTGACCTACGGTGTGGGTGCATGCGTCGGCCCGCTGGCGGCAGGGGTTCTGATGAAAGTGCTGGGCGCGCAGATGCTGTATGCCTTCTTCGTGTTCTTTGCCCTGGTGCTGGTCTGGCGCATTCGGCCGAAAGCGGTTACCGGCCTGCATCAGGTGCAGGACGCACCGCTGGGCCACGTGGCGATGCCGGCGGCCGGTTCGCCATTATCGGCGGCGCTGGACCCGCGAGTGGATGAGCAGACGGTGCAGGACGTGATGCAGGCGCCGGTGGCGGCTGAAGACACCGAGGATGAAGAGAAGGGCGCGCAGCAACAGGCGCCTGAAGAGGTCAGCAAGTCGGTGTAGGAGCGGGTTTACCCGCGAAGAGGCCAGCCCAGCAGAAACACAAATGAAAACGCCACCTCAGCAGGTGGCGTTTTCTGTTTTACCGACCGACGATCAATAATCGTCCTTGTCGAACCGCCGCGCCTCACGCTGCAGCTGGTACACGAAACTCTCGATCTTGCGCTGCGCCTGCCCGCTCAGGTTGTGGAAGCGCACGCCGGCAAAGGTGGTGTTGATGCGCTCTTCATAGTGCAGATGACGCAGCTCGACCATGGTGTCCACCAGGCCCAGTGGGTTGCCCGCCTTGAAGCGCTCATACACCTGGCCCAGTTGCAAGCGGTCTTCGACATTGCCTTCGAAGCGCAGTTTGCAGCCGGTGGCCGAGATATCCAGCAGCTTGCCTCGCATGGCGCCGTTGCCCTTGAGGTGAGCACCGTCAAGGATGATGTCGACCAGCTGCGATAGCTTCAGCGCGGCGCGGAAGGCGTTGCGGCGCTGGTGGTAGGTCACCTCTTGCGGCAGGGGGCCGCTGTAGCAGCGGTGGCCGTCGACTTCGCTGATTTTCAGCGCGTGATCGCATTCCCAGGCGATGCGTACACCATCGTGGAAGCCTTCGACACGGAAGTGCTCGCCGTTCTCGATGAATTTCTCGCCGTCACGGGGGATCATCTCATCCAGTGCCAGGGTGTTGCTTTCGCGGTCCACGTGCACCACATAGCTCTGGAAGCGCTGGCTGCGGTCATGGAAGGTGATGATCAGGGGGTCGTGGCTTTCCTGCAGCTGCCGCAAGTTGGCCGCAATCTCCAAGGGGGTGCTCAACACCTTGGGTGGTTGCGGGGCATCGGATTCATTGAACACAGCTTATTGTTCTCCAGGCAAAAGCGACACACGCAAGTAACGGCATTTTGCCACTATGTTCTGTGCCTTGATAGAAAAATCACACTTGGCTGAGCGCGCGCGGCTTGGCCAGCGGCGAGGTGCTGCCACGGCTGTCGTAGAGCGAAGGCGAATCGCCGCCCTGAAGGATGCGGATCTGGTTGTTGGTGACGTGTTGCTGCACCTGGATGATCCGGCCATTGGTCTGGTTGACCTGCTGGCAGTCGTCCATCAGTTGCGACAACATGTCGAGCCGCTGCAGCATCACATCACCATGGGGTGACTGCGCAGCTACAGCCTGCACACCGGTGCGGTCGGCACTCAGGCCCAGGCTGCCGAGCAATTGGCTGCGGCGCTGGCCGTGCTGCTCGAGCAAGATGATCAACGACTGCTTGCGCGCCAGGATTTGCTCCAGCAGCGGCATGTCGCGGCCATGCAGGGCGATTGCTTCCTTGTGCAGAAGGTCGAGCAATTCCTGCATCGGGGCAATGTCATCTTCGATCAGTTGCAGCAAGGTGGTGTCGTGCATGGCTAACTCTTGGCTTTTCTGGCGTCCGTGAAGTCAGCGCGCCGTACGGTCAGCGCTGGGCTTCGAAATCAAGCAGTTTGCTGGCGACCCGGCCGGCATCGACCTGGTAGCTGCCGTCGGCGATCGCCTGCTTCAACTGGGCCACACGGGCGCTGTTGACCACGGGCTCGTCGCGCAGCTTGTCGCTGATCTTCTGCAACTGCTGTGCCTCTTGGCTGAGGTGTACCGCCTCTCCGCTGGCGCTGGTGTCTTTCACCGCTTCCTGGCTGGCTGCCGGTTTTTCGGCGCTGCCGGACGCGGTGTTGCCGCGCACGCCGCCCGTGACGGACGGAGAGTTATTCAAACGACTGAAGTCGATGACCATGATCAGAAACCTCTGGGTATTTGGACGCTTGCCTTGTTTTCGGCCAACCCGATATAAACTTTAGGCACAAATGCATTGCCGCCTGTCGGCAAGCCCGCGAACCCGTGTTCTGACACAGTTTAGGAAAAGCGGTTCCTCACTGCCAGCGCAATCTGGTGGCTAGCCTACATACTGACCTCGACCTGGCCCGGGCCGGTCACCCTGGCCTTGACCACGCGTTTGGAATTGAGGTTGCGTACCCGGATCTGCTCGCTCAGGCCGCCCTTGCTCAGGGCTTCGCCCGGCATGCGCACACTCAGGCTGCCACTGCGGGCGATGATCACCACCTGGTCACCCTTGCGCACCACCTCGGCCTGTTCCAGGTGTTGCGGGGTGAGCACCTGGTCGATCACCGTGGGGCGCAGCATCTTCATGCCCACCGCCTGGTCCAGCTCGGTCAGAAAGCCCTGGCCCAGGGTGCCGACATCGCGCTCGCGCAGGGCCACGTCACCTTCGCCGACCGTGGTGTCGCGCTTGAGCGGGCGGGTCACCACCACCACATCGCGGAAAAGTCGCACGGTGGCCGGCACGAATACCGTCCACGGTGCTGCGCCGTTGCAGCGTATCCGTACCGTCACCCGGCCCAGCGGCTGGGCCGGGCTTTCCAGTGAGGCGTCCAGCTGCTGGCTGCACAACGGCATGCGCAGGCGTGGGTCCAGCGGGTTGACCTGAATTTCATAGCGGCCGGCAGTCTGGGTGGTGGACAGATAATCTTCAACGGTGAATTCAAGAAACCCTTGGGTGACACCGATAAGCTGTTCAGGCAAGGTGAACGCGTTCGCCACCGTGCGAACGCCGGGCATCAGCAGGCACAGCATGGCCAGCGGGCCAGTCAGCAGGCGTGTCAATCGTCGGGAAAATGTCGTTTTCGTGTGCATGACACTCAAAAAAGCAAAGCCCGTGCCGACTCGCTACCTGAGTTGCAACGAAAGGCTGAAACGTTAAGGAGTCTGGCATGGCGGGTGTTATGGATTCGGTCAACCAGCGCACGCAGCTGGTGGGGCAGAATCGCCTGGAATTGCTGCTGTTCCGCCTCAATGGCGAACAGCTTTACGGCATCAATGTGTTCAAGGTCAGGGAAGTACTGCAATGCCCTGCGCTGACCCTGCTGCCCAAGGCGCACCCTGTGGTGCGTGGCGTTGCCAATATTCGCGGGGCGACCATCCCGATCCTCGACTTGTCGATGGCCACCGGGTTGCGGCCGTTGCAGGAAGACACACGCAACAGCTTCGTGATCATCACCGAGTACAACACCAAGACCCAAGGCTTCCTGGTGCATTCGGTGGAGCGCATCGTCAACATGAACTGGGAAGAGATCCATCCGCCACCCAAGGGTACCGGCCGCGATCACTACCTGACCGCGGTCACTCGGGTGGACAACCGCATGGTCGAGATCATCGACGTGGAGAAGGTGCTGGCCGAAGTGTCGCCGTCGTCCGAGTCGGTATCGGCCGGTGTGATCGATGCCGAAGTGCAGGACAAGGCGGTGTTGATGCGGGTGCTGACCGTCGACGACTCGTCAGTGGCGCGCAAGCAGGTCAGCCGTTGCCTGCAGACCGTTGGGGTCGAGGTGGTGGCGCTCAATGATGGCCGTCAGGCGCTGAACTACCTGCGTCAGCTGGTGGATGAGGGCAAAAAGCCGGAAGAAGAGTTCCTGATGATGATCTCGGACATTGAAATGCCGGAAATGGACGGATATACGCTAACCGCGGAGATTCGCAGCGATCCACGCATGCAAAAATTGCACATCTGCCTGCATACTTCGCTTTCCGGGGTGTTCAACCAGGCAATGGTCAAGAAGGTCGGCGCCGATGACTTCCTGGCCAAGTTCAAGCCGGACGACCTGGCCCAGCGGGTGGTCGACCGGATCAAGGCAGCGCATTGAAGCAGCCGGGGGCATGCCCTCCGGCACCAGTGATTGAAAAGAGGCGGCAGTAGTGTCTACGGGTAATTTGGATTTCGAACAGTTCCGGGTCTTCCTGGAGAAAGCCTGTGGCATCCTGCTGGGCGAGAATAAGCAGTACCTGGTTTCCAGCCGTCTCAACAAGCTGATGGAACAACAGGGCATCAAGAGCCTGGGTGAGCTGGTGCAGCGCATCCAGGCCCAGCCGCGCGGCGGTTTGCGCGAGCAGGTGGTCGATGCCATGACCACCAACGAGACCCTGTGGTTTCGCGACACCTACCCGTTCGAGGTGTTGAAGAACAAGGTGATCCCCGAGTTCATCCGCAACAACCCCGGCCAGCGCCTGCGCATGTGGTCGGCGGCCTGTTCGTCGGGGCAGGAGCCGTATTCCATTTCAATGGCGATCGACGAGTTCGAGCGCAGCAACCTCGGCCAGTTGAAGATGGGGGCGCAGATCGTCGCCACCGATCTCTCCGGCACCATGCTGACCAACTGCAAGACCGGCGAATACGACAGCCTGGCGATTGCCCGCGGCCTGTCCCAGGAACGCCTGCAGCGCTATTTCGACCCCAAGGGGCCGGGGCGTTGGGCGGTCAAGCCGGCGATTCGCAGCCGTGTCGAGTTCCGCTCGTTCAACCTGCTCGACAGTTATGCCAGTCTGGGCAAGTTCGACATCGTGTTTTGTCGCAATGTGCTGATCTATTTCTCGGCGCAGGTGAAGAAGGACATCCTGCTGCGCATTCACAGTACCCTCAAGCCCGGTGGCTACCTGTTCCTCGGCGCCTCGGAAGCGCTGAACGGCTTGCCGGACCATTACCAGATGGTGCAGTGCAGCCCGGGGATCATCTACCAGGCCAAGTAAGCACGAAGGCCGGTATCGAGAGATGCCGGCCTTTTGTTTGCCTATCCGCTGTTCCTGCCGAGCTCCCCGTAGGAGCGGGTTTACCCGCGAAGAGGCCGGCCCTGCTGGCCATTTACCACCCGCCGTTCACCGTTGCTGCCGCTACCGTATTCGCGGGTAAACCCGCTCCTACGACGGATCGGGGGTGGACACAGGTCGGTGGTTGGGCACAGGCCGCGTGTAGGAGCGGGTTTACCCGCGAAGAGGCCGGCCCTGCTGGCCATTTACCACCCGCCGTTCACCGTTGCCGCCGCTACCGTATTCGCGGGTAAACCCGCTCCTACGCAGATTGGTGGTGGACATACATCGGAGGTTGGACACAGACCGCCGTAGGAGCGGGTTTACCCGCGAAGAGGTCCGCCCAGGAAAACACTGACGTCAATTTTTTGTTTTGCCGCTTTTGCCGCCCATCAATTGCCGCTTTTGTCACCTCAGGCGGAAGGCCTTTGCCGCTTTTCTGGCATCAATCTGACAGTACTGCGCCGCAAAACCCCATAAACACGGGCTTTTCAGTGGTTGGCACAGCCCTTGCTATACCTTGCTCAACGAAATTCCGGTCAACCTCTGAAGGTTTCCCTGACATGAGCATCAGCTTCGACAAGGCGCTTGGTATTCACGAAAAGGCACTGGGCTTCCGCGCCCAGCGCGCTGAAGTGCTGGCCAACAACATCGCCAACGCCGACACGCCCAACTACAAGGCCCGTGACATGGACTTCGCCTCGGTGCTCGCAGCCGAAAGCGACAAGCAGCAGAGCGGCGGCCGCTTCAACCTTGACCGGACCAACAGCCGGCACATCGAAGCTGAGGGCCTGGCCATGGCCGATGAAACCCTCAAGTACCGCACGCCGCTGCAGCCGTCGATCGACCAGAACACCGTGGATGCGCAGATCGAGCAATCGAACTACACGGAAAACGCGATTGGCTTCCAGGCCAGCTTCACCTTGCTCAACAGTAAATTCAAAGGGCTGGTTTCCGCCCTGCGGGGAGAATGACCATGTCCCTTTCCAGTGTCTTCAACATTGCCGGTAGCGGCATGAGCGCACAGAACACGCGTCTGAACACCGTGGCGTCCAACATCGCCAACGCCGAGACCGTGTCTTCGAGCATCGACCAGACGTACCGCGCCCGCCACCCGGTGTTCGCCACCACCTTCCAGAATGCGCAGGCCGGCAGCAGCCAGTCGCTGTTCGAAGACCAGGGCGAGGCAGGGCAGGGCGTGCAGGTAAAAGGCATCGTCGAAGACCAGAGTACCCTTGAAGCACGCTACGAGCCGAACCACCCGGCGGCGAACAAGGACGGCTACGTCTACTACCCGAACGTCAATGTGGTCGAGGAGATGGCTGACATGATCTCCGCCAGCCGCGCGTTTCAGACCAACGCTGAACTGATGAACACGGCCAAGAACATGATGCAGAAAGTGCTGACCCTGGGGCAGTGATAGGAAGCCGACATGACCACCACCAATTCCACTACAGACGTCGGCAGCGCATACCTGACCTCGCTGCAGAAGCAGACGTCCAAGACTGACAGTTCTACCGGCGCCGCCGGCAGTGCGCTGGGCAAGGACGCGTTCCTGCAGTTGCTGGTCACCCAGATGCAGAACCAGAACCCGCTCGACCCGCAGGAAAACGGCGAGTTCGTGGCCCAGTTGGCGCAGTTCAGCAGCCTGGAAAGCATGCAGTCGCTGAACGACGCAGTGACCTACATCGCGGCTGGGCTGCAATCTTCCCAGGCCTTGCAGGCCTCCTCGCTGGTCGGGCGCAATGTCATTGTCCAGACCGACAAGGCTGTGGTCGATACCAGCAAGGACATGAAGGGCTCGGTCAACCTGACGTCGTCCAGTACCTCCACCTCGGTGGGGATCTACGACAAGGACGACAAACTGGTGCGCACCATCGAACTCGGTACCCAGAAGTCTGGCAGCATCGACTTTACCTGGGATGGCCTGAACGATGACGGTGAAGTCGCGGCCGCCGGGACCTACACCTTCAAGGCCACCGCCTCGATCGATGGCAAGGCCACGGCCATGACCACCAACCTGCCGGCCTCGGTTACCAGTGTGACCATGGGTAGCAACGGTTCGGAGATGACGCTCAACCTGGCCGGGCTGGGCAGTGTTGCGCTTTCCAAAATCCAAAGCATCGGCATCTAGGGCCTGAGCAAAACGACAGGAGTTACACATGTCTTTCAATATCGGCCTTAGCGGCCTCTATGCAGCAAACAAGGCCCTGAACGTTACCGGCAACAACATTGCCAACGTTGCCACCACCGGCTTCAAGTCGTCGCGTGCCGAGTTCGCCGACCAGTACTCCAACTCTATCCGCGGCACCAGCGCGGGCAAGACCGTGATCGGCACCGGGGTAAAGACTGCCGCGGTTTCGCAGCTGTTCACGCCAGGCAATATCAACGCCACCGGCCAGGCGCTGGACATGGCTATCGATGGCAACGGCTTCTTTGCCCTGAACGACAACGGCTCGAAGATCTACACCCGTGCGGGCGCTTTCTACAGCGACAAGGCCGGTTATGTGGTGAATGCTTCGGGTGCCAACCTGCAGGGTTATGCGGTCGGCGAGGACGGCAAGATCATCCAGGGTATCCTGACTGACCTGCAGATCGATACTTCCAACCTGACGCCGAAGCCGACCGGCCTCATCACAGAGAAGATCAACCTGAACTCGGCCGCGACCTCCCCGTCGGTGACGCCCTTCGATCCCACCAATGCCAGCTCCTACAACTTCACGTTCAATACCCCGGTGTTCGACAGCCAGGGTAATGAACACCAGATGAACCAGTACTTCATCAAGGACGACGCGACCAATACCTGGTCCATGCACACCACTATCGATGGCCGCAACCCGGCCAATCCGGCTTCCACCACGCCGCTGGTCAACGCCGTGCCGTTCAAGTCCGATGGTACGCTGGACAAGGATGCAATGACTGCGGGTGACGTCGCGGGCGGCCTGAGCATTGGCGAAGACAAGATCTTCCAGCTCAACGACTGGATCCCGGCGCAGAAAAACGCCGCTGGAGAGTGGTCGGCCAATGGCGCCATCGCCAACGCGGACGGTGTGAAGCTGGACATGCTGGGTGCCACCCAATACAACGCGTCGTCCGCAGAAATCGCCAAAACCCAGGATGGCTTCGCCACCGGTGAGCTGTCTGGGCTGAGCATCGACCAGAACGGCTACCTGTTTGCCAGCTTCACCAACGGCAAGGACAAGGTGATCGGCCAGGTGGCAATTGCCAACTTCGCCAACCTGCAGGGCCTGACGCCGATTGGCGGTACCAACTGGAAAGAGTCCTATGCCTCGGGCGTGCCGGTGATCGGCGCTCCGGACACCGGTACCCTCGGCCAGATTTCCGGTGGTGCCCTGGAGGACTCCAACGTCGACCTGACCGGCGAGCTGGTCAACCTGATCAAGGCGCAGAGCAACTACCAGGCCAATGCCAAGACCATTTCCACTGAAAGCACCATCATGCAGACCATCATTCAGATGACCTGATGATTGTTTTTGCTGTGGTGTTTGTAATTGGGGCCGCAAAGCGGCCCCAAGAATGTGAAGGTTCATGCGAATGAAGCGGCTGTCGTTACTGGCCTTGTTCCCCCTGCTGGTGCTGGTTCTGCCGGCCCCCGCTGCCCCCGCCCCGTTCTATCAATGGCAAAGCCTGGTCACCGGCCGCTACCTGTGTTCGGCCCACAACCCGGGCAAAGGCTGGGTGCGCCACTCTGGCCCCTACAACAACGCCGCCTGCCGCGCCCATTGAGCAAGCCCTTGCCGCAGGCGGCAAACATCCGCCGACAAACTGACGGTTATTGCCCCTTGCCGCGCTGAAAGCCCCGTAAACCGGGTGTTTCAGACTTGGTTCAATTATTGCTTGGAACCTGCCCAGTGACAGCGCGGCAGCTACGCGCAGAGGAGAAACTGTGGACAAGTTGCTTTATGTGGCCATGACCGGCGCCAGCCAGAACGCGCTGGCGCAGAAGGCCCACGCCAACAACCTGGCGAACATTTCCACCAACGGTTTTCAGCGCGACCTGGAGCAGGCCCGCTCGATGCCGGTGTTCGGTGACAGCTTTCCGGCGCGTGCATTCGCCATGACCGAGCGCCCGGCCACCGACTTCAGTGAAGGCCCGTTGGTCGAAACTGGCCGCGACCTTGACGTGGCGGTGACCGGCAAAGGCTTTATCGCCGTGCAGGCGCCGGACGGCAGCGAAGCCTATGTGCGTACCGGTAGCCTGAACATCGATGCCCTCGGTGTCCTGCGTGCCGGCAATGGCATGCCGGTGATCGGCAACGGTGGCCCGATCGCCATCCCGCCGGAGCAGAAAGTGGAAGTGGGTGCCGACGGCACCATCAGCATCCGCTCCATGGGTGAAGACCCGCGGGTGATGGCCGAGGTCGACCGCATCAAGCTGGTCAACCCGGACACCAAAGGCCTGACGAAGGGCCTGGACGGTCTGATCCACACCACTTCCGGCCAGCCGGCCGATGCCGACGTCAACGTGCGGGTGGTGGCTGGCTTCCTGGAAGGCAGCAATGTCAACGCTGTCGAGGAAATGACCTCGGTGCTGGCGCTGTCCCGCCAGTTCGAACTGCACGTCAAGATGATGAATACGGCCAAGGAAGGCGACGAAGCCATGGCTCGGGTTTTGCAAATCGGCTAATCACTTTTGAACGGGTGCCGTAAAACAGGCGCACGAGGAGAACTCACATGCTTCCGGCTCTTTGGGTCGCTAAAACCGGCCTGTCCGCTCAGGACACCAACCTGACGGTCATTTCCAACAACCTGGCCAACGTCTCGACCACCGGCTTCAAGCGTGATCGCGCCGAATTCGCAGACCTGCTCTACCAGATCAAGCGCCAGCCTGGTGCCCAGTCGACCCAGGACAGCGAGCTGCCCTCGGGCCTGCAGGTCGGTACCGGTGTGCGTATTGTGGGCACCCAGAAAAGCTTCGTCGCCGGCAGCCTGCAAACCACCGAAAACCCGTTGGACATGGCAGTCAACGGCCGCGGTTTCTTCCAGGTCCTGCAGCCGGACGGCACCGTGTCGTACACCCGTGACGGCACCTTCCACCTGAACTCCGATGGCCAGATCGTCACCGCCAACGGCTACGCCCTGGAACCTGCCATTGTCGTGCCTAACGACGCCCAGACCTTCACCGTTGGCCAGGACGGCACCGTGTCGATCACCACCGCCGGCAACCCGGCTGCACAGGTGATCGGCAACATCCAGACCGCCGACTTCATCAATCCGGCCGGCCTGCAGGCGATCGGCGACAACCTGTTCCTCGAGACCGCCGCCAGTGGTGCACCGCAGGTCGGCACCCCAGGCCTGAACGGTTTTGGCACCACCTTGCAGCAGACGCTGGAGAACTCCAACGTCAGTACCGTGGAAGAGCTGGTGAACATGATCACCACTCAGCGTGCCTACGAGATGAACTCCAAAGTCATTTCCACGGCCGACCAGATGCTGTCGTTCGTTACTCAACAGCTCTAAGCCCTGTCACTCAGCTGCGCCCGTGAGGTAAGTGTCATGAATCGTCTGTTGTCCGTTTTCGCCCTGGGGGGGGCGGTGTTGCTGGCAGGTTGCGTCGCACCGACGCCCAAGCCCAACGACCCGTACTATGCGCCGGTGTTGCCGCGCACCCCGTTGCCGGCAGCGGCCAACAACGGTTCAATCTACCAGGCCGGTTTCGAGCAGAACCTGTACAGCGACCGCAAGGCGTTCCGGGTGGGTGACATCATCACCATCACGCTCAATGAGCGCACGTCCGCCAGCAAGAACGCGGGCTCGCAGATCGCCAAGACCAGCAAGACCGACATCGGCCTGACTTCGCTGTTTGGTAGCACGCCCAACACCAATAATCCGTTCGGTGGTGGCGACCTTTCGCTGGAGGCCGGTTATAGCGGCGATCGCGCGACCAAGGGCGACAGCAAGGCCACCCAGGGCAACACGCTGACCGGTTCGATCACCGTCACCGTGGCCGAAGTGCTGCCCAACGGCATCATCGCCGTGCGCGGCGAGAAGTGGCTGACCCTGAACACCGGCGAAGAGCTGGTGCGCATTGCCGGCATGGTTCGCGCTGACGATATCGCCACCGACAACACCGTGCCGTCCACCCGTGTGGCCGACGCGCGCATCACCTACTCCGGTACCGGTTCGTTCGCCGATGCCAGCCAGCCCGGGTGGCTGGACCGCTTCTTCATCAGCCCGCTTTGGCCTTTCTGAGTACGGATGACCATGTTCAACGTGAGGCAGCTGATTGCCACAACCCTGCTTTTGTCCTGCGCCTTCGCTGCCCAGGCCGAGCGCCTGAAGGACATTGCCAGCATCTCTGGCGTACGTTCCAACCAGTTGATTGGTTACGGCCTGGTGGTGGGCCTCAATGGCACGGGTGACCAGACCACCCAGACGCCGTTCACCCTGCAAACCTTCAACAACATGCTGTCGCAATTCGGCATCAAGGTGCCGGCCGGTTCCGGCAACGTGCAGCTGAAGAACGTTGCCGCAGTGTCGGTGCACGCCGACCTGCCACCGTTCGCCAAGCCGGGCCAGGTGGTGGACATCACCGTGTCGTCGATCGGTAACTCGAAGAGCCTGCGCGGCGGCAGCCTGTTGATGACCCCGCTCAAGGGTATAGACGGCAATGTCTATGCCATTGCCCAGGGCAACCTGGTCGTGGGTGGCTTTGACGCCGAGGGCCGTGACGGCTCCAAGATCACTGTCAACGTGCCGTCGGCTGGCCGTATCCCGGGTGGTGCCAGTGTCGAGCGTGCGGTGCCGAGCGGCTTCAACCAGGGCAATACCCTGACCCTGAACCTCAATCGTCCCGACTTCACGACCGCCAAGCGCATCGTGGACAAGGTCAACGACCTGCTCGGCCCTGGCGTGGCCCAGGCCGTGGATGGTGGTTCGGTACGGGTCAGCGCGCCGATGGACCCAAGCCAGCGCGTGGATTATCTGTCGATCCTCGAAAACCTCGAAATCGACCCGGGCCAGGCGGTGGCCAAGGTCATCATCAACTCGCGTACCGGCACCATCGTCATCGGCCAGAACGTCAAGGTGTCGCCGGCGGCGGTTACCCACGGCAGCCTGACCGTGACCATCACCGAAGACCCGATCGTCAGCCAGCCGGGGGCCTTCTCCAATGGTCAGACTGCCGTGGTGCCACGCTCGCGGGTCAATGCCGAGCAGGAAGCCAAGCCGATGTTCAAGTTCGGCCCGGGCACCACGCTGGATGAAATCGTCCGCGCGGTGAACCAGGTGGGCGCAGCGCCCGGCGACCTGATGGCGATCCTCGAAGCCTTGAAGCAGGCCGGCGCCTTGCAGGCCGACCTGATCGTGATCTGAGGACGGCGCGGATGAATATCAAAAGCCAGGTATCCGGTAGTGCCGACAGCGGCGCCTATACCGACCTCAACCGCCTGAGTGCCCTCAAGCACGGCGACCGCGACAGCGAAGCCAATGTGCGCAAGGTGGCCCAGGAATTCGAGTCGCTGTTCATCAGCGAAATGCTCAAGGCCTCGCGCAAGGCCAGTGACGTGCTGGCCGACGACAACCCGATGAACACCGAAACGGTCAAGCAGTACCGCGACATGTACGACCAGCAGTTGGCCGTGAGCATGTCCCGCGAAGGTGGCGGCATCGGCTTGCAGGACGTGCTGGTGCGCCAGCTGACCAAGGGCCGCAGTGCGTCGATCAATACCAGCCCGTTCCCGCGCGTCGATAGCAGTGGCCCGGCATTGTGGGGCAACAAGGTGGCGGAGCCGGCGCATGCCATGGCCTCGTCCACTACGCGAAATGACGTTGCTGCACTCAACGCGCGGCGCCTGGCCCTGCCCAGCAAACTCACCGACCGCCTGTTGGCCGGTATCGTGCCGTCGGCGGAAACTGCCAATAACGCCGCCGTGCCTGCCCGTGACGGTCAGCCAGTCGCCAAGGCCTTCGCCGTGCCGGACAACGGCCTGCGCATTGTCGGCCGTGCCGTGGCCCAGCCACCGCTGGCACCGAACAAGGCTTTCACCGACAGCGACGCCTTCGTCGCCACCATGCTGCCAATGGCCGAGCAGGCCGCCAGGCGCATTGGTGTCGACCCGCGCTACCTGGTGGCCCAGGCCGCGCTGGAAACCGGTTGGGGCAAGTCGGTGATGCGCAACAGCGACGGCAGCAGCAGCCACAACCTGTTCGGCATCAAAGCCACCGGCAACTGGCAAGGCGAGCAGGCGCGGGCGATCACCAGCGAATTCCGCGATGGCCAGTTCGTCAAGGAAACCGCGGCGTTCCGCAGCTACGACTCCTACCAGGACAGCTTCCACGATCTCGTTACCTTGCTGCAGAGCAATGCTCGCTATCAAGGTGCGCTGGATGCGGCCGATAACCCTGAGCAGTTTGCAAGAGAGCTGCAAAAAGCAGGTTATGCGACCGACCCGGGCTATGCGAAGAAGATCATCAGCATCGCCCAGCAAATGCAGTCAACCCCGCAATACGCCATGGCTGGCAGAACCACGAACTTATAAAAGGACTAAATCATGTCGAGCCTGATTTCCATCGGCCTGAGTGGCCTGAGTGCCAGCCAGGCGGCCTTGTCGGTAACCAGTAACAACATCGCCAACGCCGCGACCAGTGGCTACTCGCGCCAGCAGACGGTTCAGGCGGCGGGGCCTTCGCACAACATAGGCGCAGGGTTCCTGGGTACCGGGACCACGCTGGCGGATGTGCGTCGCATCTACAGCTCCTACCTGGACAACCAGTTGCAGACGGCCACCTCGTTGCAGGCAGACTCGCTGACGTTCCAGGATCAGATCACCAGCGTCGACAAGCTGCTGGCCGACCGTGACACCGGTATCAGTTCGGTCCTTACCGCCTTCTTTTCGGCGCTGCAGACTGCAGCGGCGAAACCGGGTGACGTTGCCTCGCGTCAGCTGCTGCTGACCCAGGCGCAAACCCTGAGCAACCGTTTCAACGCGGTGAGCACCCAGCTGACCCAGCAGAACGCCACGATCAACTCCCAGCTCGACACCATGGCCGGCCAGGTGAACAAGCTCACCGCCAACATTGCCGAGTACAACAAGCAGATCACCGCCGCCAGCGCCTCCGGCAACAGCCCTAACAGCCTGCTGGATGCGCGCAGCGAAGCCGTGCGCCAGCTCAACGAGCTGGTAGGGGTGACGGTACAGGAGCGTGATGGCAACTACGACGTGTACCTGGGCAGTGGCCAATCGCTGGTCACCGGAACCAAGGCCAACACCTTGTCGGTGGAGCCGGGTGTGGCCGACAAGAGCCAGGTTGCCCTGCGCATCAACTATGACTCGTTCAGCTCGGACGTGACCTCGGTGGTGTCCGGTGGCGCCATTGGCGGCCTGTTGCGTTATCGCCAGGACGTGCTGACGCCGTCGATGAACGAGCTTGGTCGCGTTGCCCTGGTCGTCGCCGACAGCATCAATAGCCAGCTGGGGCAGGGCCTGGATGCCAACGGCCAGTTCGGCAGCTCGCTGTTCTCCAGCATCAACAGCGCCACCGCCATTGCCCAGCGCAGCCTGGCCTCGTCGAACAACGGTGCAGGCTCCGGCAATCTGGATGTCACCATCGCCAACAGCGGTGCGCTGACCACCTACGACTACGAGGTGAAGTTCACCAGCGCCAACCAGTACAGTGTGCGCCGCTCAGACGGCACCGACATGGGCAGCTTCGACCTGAATGCCGACCCGGCACCGGTGATCGATGGTTTCAGCCTGGCGTTGAAAGGCGGCGGCCTGGCGGCCGGCGACAGCTTCAAGGTCATCCCCACCCGTGCAGCTGCCGGGAGCATTACCACGACTTTGACCGATGCCAACAAGCTGGCCTTCGCCGGCCCTGTCAGCGCGACCTCGGGCAGTGGCAACAGCGGTACTGGCACCATCACCCAGCCGACCCTGAGCGAGTCGCTGGACATCTACGGCGGTGCCGATACCGCGCTGATCCAGCAGTCGATTCGCGATTCGATGCCGGTGCGCGTGGTGTTCGATGCTGCCAGTGGCGGCTCCCAGGGCTACAAGCTGTTCGATGCCAAGGGCACCCAGATTGGTACCGGCAGCGTGGTGCCTGGGCAGGACAACAAGTTGTCCATCGCCGTGCCGATGCTGGATGCGGCCGGCGACCCGATTCTGGATGGTAGCGGTAACCCGCGTACCTTTGCCGTCGAGACCACAATCGGTGGCAGCCCTGCGGCCAATGACAGCTTTACCCTGTCGTTCAATGCCGACGGCAAGGCGGACAACCGCAATGCCAACGCGCTGCTGGACCTGCAGACCAAGTCGACCGTGGGCACCAATTCTGGCACCGGGACCAGCTTCACCTCGGCCTACGCCTCGCTGGTCGAGCGGGTAGGGGCCAAGGCCAGCCAGGCCACCATTGACACCACGGCGACCCAGGCAGTGCTCAAGTCTGCGACCGAGAGCCGCAGCGCGGTGTCGGGCGTCAACCTCGATGACGAAGCGGCCAGCCTGGTGAAGTTCCAGCACTACTACACAGCGTCGTCGCAGATCATCAAGGCGGCGCAAGAAACCTTCTCCACCCTGATCAACGCCCTGTAAGGAGTAGCGGACCGTGCGTATTTCAACTGCTCAGTTCTATGAGACCAGCGCCACTAGCTACTCCCAGAACTACTCCAACTTGGCCAAGATTACCGAACAGGTCACCTCCAAATCGCGCATCCAGTCGGCCGGTGACGACCCGGTCGGCGCTGCGCGCTTGCTTGTGCTGCAGCAACAGAGCGCCTTGTTGGAGCAGTACAGCGGAAACATGACCACGGTCAAGAACGCCCTGCTGCAGGAAGAGAGCGTGCTATCGACCATCAACGATGCCCTGCAGCGTGCCAGCGAGCTGGCGATCCAGGCGGGTAACGGGGGCCTGAGCGATGCCGACCGTACCTCGATCGCCAGCGAGATCAAGGAAATCGAAGCCAACGTGTTCGGTCTGCTGAACTCGCGCGATGCCAACGGCGACTACATGTTTGGCGGCTCCAAGTCGTCGACCCCGCCCTATGTGCGCAACGCCGACGGCACCTACAGCTACCAGGGCGACCAGACCCAGCTGAGCCTGCAGGTGTCCGACACCTTGCGCCTGGCGACCAACGACACCGGCTACAGCATTTTCGACCAGGCCACCAATAACAGCCGCACCCAGTCGAGCCTGGTAGCACCGTCGCCGGATGACGGCAAGGTATTGCTGTCTGGCGGCCTGTTGACCTCGGCCACCACCTACGGCAATCAGTTTGCCGCTGGTCAGCCGTATTCTGTCACCTTCACCAGTGCCACCGAGTACAGCGTGAGGGATGCCGCCGGCAATGACATCACCAATGAAACCGCCGGCAAGGGCAAGTTCGACGTCAATACCGAAGGCGGCAAGATGATCTCGCTGCGCGGTGTCGACTTCGAGATCAACCTGAACCTGGCGGAAGGTGACGATGCTGACGCCGTCGTTGCCGGCCATGTGTTCACCCTCGAAGCCAAGCCCGATACCCTCACGGCGACGCGTAGCGCGGGCAACCCGTCGACGGCGCAGGTGACCGGCACCAGCGTTACCGACCCGGAAGCTTACCGTAGCACCTTCCCAAGCAACGGCGCGGTGATCCGCTTCACCAGCGACACCGAGTATTCTCTGTATGCGCAGCCGTACAGTGCCGACAGTAAGCCGATTGGCTCGGGTACAGTAGGGGCGGGCAACGCAGTGACGGTGGCAGGCGTTACCTACCAGTTCGACAGCGCGCCGAAGCAAGGCGACCAGTTCTCGGTCAATGCCAATACCCATCGCACGCAGAACGTACTGGACACCCTGGGGCAGCTACGCAGCGCTCTCGAAAAGCCACTGGACACACCCGAGGCGCAGGCTGCACTGAAAACCGCCACCGACTCGGCGATTTCCAACCTGGCCAGTGCCCGGGATCGTATCGACATTACCCGTGGTTCGATCGGTGCGCGGGGCAACTCGCTGGATATTCAGGCGCAGGAAAACGAAAGCCTGGGGCTGGCCAACCAAAGCACACAAAGTGCCATTGGCGATACTGACATGGCCTCGGCCACCATTCAGCTGACCCTGCAGCAGGCCATGCTTGAAGCTTCGCAGTTGGCGTTTGCGCGCATTTCTCAGCTAAGCCTGTTCGACAAGATCTAATCTGCCTGCCTGATCCTGGGGCTGCTGCACAGCCCTATCGCGACACAAGGCCCCCCACAGGTCCTCCTCTCTCCTGAGGGTGGCGTATTTGGGCTGCTCCCCAGGGTTGGATTGGTGTCCAGCTTCTTGGGGGCAGTCCAGGTCGTCCTCTCTCCTGAAGGTGGCGTATTTGTGGGAGCGGCCTTGCGTCGCGAAAGGGCCGCGAAGCGGCCCCATCGATATCGGTTGCGAAGCTGATCATTCGGGGTCCAGTGCCCGCCCGGTCATTCCAAAAATTCCCCAGTCCCCACACCCTCGCCACGGCTTTCGTAGCATTTCAATGTGACCAATGAGTCAAAACGCTCATCTTCCCTGTATTCTATGCAGCAGCTGTTGCAGCATTTTGTTACCGGTGCGCAGGCGAGCCCTGGCTACAACCCCTGGCGGTGACCGCTCCGGTATTTGGCGCCCTCAATTCATCGAGTGGTGGTCTTTGGCTGTTTTCATTGGGAAGCCAGAATGATTGGCATCAAAAGCATTGCGAGTTACGTGCCCACCGCTGGCCTGGACAACTACGTTCAGGGTGCGAAGTTCGGCAAGGACGAAGAGTTCATGTTCGGCAAGATCGGTGCGTCGTTCCTGCCGCGCAAGGCCGAAGAGCAAGAAACCTCCGACTTGTGCGTAGAAGCCGCCCAGGCGCTGTTCGCCAGCAACCCCGACCTTGATCCGCAATCGATCGATGCGTTGATCGTGGTCACCCAGAACGGCGACGAAGAAGGCCTGCCGCACACCGCAGCCATCGTCCAGAGCAAACTTGGCCTGTCTACCCGCGTGGCGGCGTTCGACGTGTCGCTGGGCTGCTCCGGCTATGTGTATGGCCTGTATGCGATCAAAGGCTTCATGGAGGCGGCAGGCCTGAAGAACGGCCTGCTGATCACCGCCGACCCGTATTCGAAGATCGTCGACCCGGAAGACCGCAACACCACCATGCTGTTCGGCGACGCCGCCACGGCAACCTGGATGGGTGAAAACGCGGTTTGGAACCTGGGCCAGGCGCGTTTCGGCACTGACGGTTCCGGTGCCGAGCACCTGAAAGTCAGTGACGGCAAATTCTTCATGAATGGCCGCCAGGTATTCAACTTCGCCCTGATCAAAGTGCCAGCGCACCTGCACGAGCTGCTGGATGCCAGCGGCCTGAAGTCGTCGGATATCGACGCCTTCTGCATCCACCAGGGCAGTGCGGCGATTGTCGACGCCGTGGCGCGACGCTTTGAAGAGCAACACCCGGAGAAGTTCGTCAAGGACATGCTGGAAACCGGCAATACGGTGTCCTCCAGTGTTCCGCTGCTGCTGCAGAAGCACATGCTCGATGGCAGCTGGAAGCGCGTGGCGATCAGTGGCTTTGGCGTGGGCCTGTCGTGGGGCTCGGCCATCCTGTACCGCGACTGACCCCAGTCAGCCCCCAAAAGCGCCCGGCGGCCACCGCCCGGCGCTTTTTTTCTGCCGAAAATAAATGTCTGCCTGACGCAGCCCATTGTAGGAGCGGGTTCACCCGCGAAGAAGGCAGCTCGGTCTATGGCACCGGCTTCGCCGGTGTTCGCGGGTGAACCCGCCCCTACAGACGGGATGAGGCATTCAGCCCATTCCAAACAGTTTTTGACGCCAATAAACCGCCCTTAACCCCTTGATTTCTCAGGGCTGGCCCCATGCCAGTATTTTTTTTTTGAAAAAACCCTCAAGCAACCCGCACACCCGACGATAACCATTACGAAGGTTCTCTAGGCCACACCCGGCTGTCGCCAGGGCCGGAAGCCGCAGTATCCATACAACGAGGAATTCGTCATGGCTTTGACCGTTAACACTAACATCACCTCCTTGGGCGTTCAGAAGAACCTGAACCGTGCTTCCGACGCGCTGGGCACCTCCATGTCCCGCCTGTCCTCTGGCCTGAAAATCAACAGCGCCAAAGACGACGCCGCTGGCCTGCAGATCGCCAACCGTCTGACCAGTCAGGTCAAAGGCCTGGCCGTCGGCGTGAAAAACGCCAACGACGGTATCTCCATCGCCCAGACCGCTGAAGGCGCGATGCAGGAATCCACCAACATTTTGCAGCGTATGCGCGAACTGGCCCTGCAATCCGCCAACGGCTCGAACAGCGATGACGACCGTGCTTCCCTGCAGCAAGAATTCACTGCCCTGACCGGCGAACTGAACCGTATCGCCAGCACCACCACCTTTGGTGGCCGTAACCTCCTGGACGGCTCGTTCGGCAGCACTTCATTCCAGGTTGGCGCCAACGCTAACGAAACCATCTCGTTCGGCATGAGCAACCTGAGCGCTACCGGTCTGAAAGGTACCTACAGCGAGGCCAACGTTGCTGGTGTCGCTACCCAGATGAAGGCTTCGGTTACTGGTTCGCTGAACTACCAGGCGGGTGGTCTCTACACCGCTGACGCAACCAATGATCAAACGCTGACTTTGGCTGGCACTGATATCACCATCGCTTCAGGTTCGTCTATTGCTCAGGCAGTTTCGGCCATCAACGCCAAAACTGCTGACACTGGCGTAACCGCCAAGCTGGATGATGCCGGTACTGGCATCATCATGAGCTCGAAGAAGGCGTTCACTACTTCTGCGACTGCGGGCGGGCTGATCGCTGGTGTAGGTACCACTGAGAGCACTGCTGCCAAAACCACTGCGCTGAACAACGATGCAGAAATCAACATCAATGGCGTGTCGATTGCCCTGGCTGCTGCCGATCCTCTGGGTGGCGCGGCAAGCGTGGTTTCGAAGATCAATGCTGAAACCGCGAACACTGGTGTTACTGCCAGCCTGACCAGTGATGGCCGTTTGCAGCTGGATTCCACTGACGCCGGTGTTCCAACTGGTAAGGCAATCACCCTGGCTGATGGTTCGGGTGCAGATGGCGCGGGTACTCTCGCTGCGCTGGGTCTGTCGGCCGGCACTACCGAAACCAAACTGACCGCCAACACCTCGCTGAACATCAACGGCGTAGAAGTCAAGTTCAACCAAGGCTCGACCATGGACGAGATTATCTCGTCCATCAACAGCGCCAGCACTGGCGTGACTGCTTCCAAGGTGACCACTGCTGGCGCCGACAAGATCTCGCTGTTCTCCGACAACGACATCAAGATCTCTGAAGGTAGCGCTGGTACCGGCCTGACCATGCTGGGTCTGACCGCTGGTTCCACCACTGCGGCTGTGCAAAATACTACCATGTCCGACTTGAGCATCCTGACTGCCGACGCGTCGCAGCAAGCCGTTCAAGCTCTGGACTCCGCCATCCAGCAGGTCGACAGCCAGCGCGCCCAGCTGGGTGCGGTGCAAAACCGTTTCAACAGCACCGTTTCTAACCTGCAAAGCATCTCGGAAAACTCCACTGCGGCCCGCAGCCGTGTGCAGGACGCCGACTTCGCTTCGGAAACTGCCGAGCTGACCAAGCAGCAAACCCTGCAACAGGCTTCCACTGCGATTCTGTCTCAGGCCAACCAGCTGCCGTCGTCGGTACTGAAACTGCTGGGCTAATTTCAAAAGCTGAGTAGTTTGACGAAGGGTACGGCGACGTACCCTTTCGTCTTTCCAAGAAAAGAGGTGTAAGAAATGGATATGAGCGTGAAACTGGGCCTGTCCTATCCCGCCTCCGCTGCGCCCGACACGTCGACGAGCAAGCGGCAAGCAAGCGAACAGGCAGCTGACGAGCCTGTCGCCAAAGAATCTAAGCCTGTAGCTCGAAAAGAGCTGGAAACCGCTGTAAATGCGATCCAGGACTTCGTAAAGGCTTCAGAGCGACAACTCGACTTTTCGATCGATGAAGCCTCCGGTCTGGTGGTGGTCAAAGTCATAGCCCGTCAAAGTGGCGAAGTCATCCGCCAGCTGCCTTCGGAAGTGGCGCTGAAACTGGCGGAAAACCTCAAGGATGCCGGCAGCCTGTTGTTCGACACCCAGGCCTGAGTTGGCACGGCTTTTGTTGTAAAGCCGCACGGACGCGTTTTCGTCGAATGTTCGACGGTCACCGAAAAGGAAAGTTAAAGATGGCGAGTGCAACCATTACCGGCCTGGGTTCTGGCCTTAAGATCGATGAAATCGTCGCGGCCCTCACGGCTGCCGAAAAAGCACCTAAGCAGGCGCAGATCAATACCCAGACTCAGAAGGCGACTACGTCCTTGTCGGCCATTGGCACTGTCAAAAGTGCACTCGACACTTATCGGTCCGCGATTGCCAAGCTCAATACCGCTACAAGCTTCAACGGCTTGAGCGCGACGTCTTCTGACAAGGCGGTGGCCAATATCACCATCGCCGATGGTGTGTCGACAGGAACGTACTCGTTAGAAGTGACCCAGTTGGCTACCGCTTCTAAGATTTCCACCAAGGTATACAGTGGCGCATCTGCGGTGATCAACAGTAGCGGCCAGGCGCAGACCCTGACTATCGGTCAGGGCGATACCACCTATAGCGTCAACATTGCGGACGGGGCAACGTTGCAGCAGACGCGGGATAGTATCAATAGCCAGTTGCAGTCCAAGGGTGTCACTGCCAACATCGTGACCGATGCCAGTGGTTCGCGTCTGGTGTTTTCTTCGACCAAGATGGGGGCGGGTACCGAACTGACATTGGGTGGTGGCTCTGACTTGGCAGTCGATACCAAGACCATTGCCGTTCCACAGAATGCCAAGTACAAGCTCGATGGTCTTGAGCTTGAATCAGCCTCCAATTCGGTGACTGATGCAGTAAGTGGTGTGAATATCGAGCTGGTCAAAGAGGGTAAGGTTTCGCTCTCGGTCAGCAATAACACCGATACCCTCAAGACCTCCGTGCAGTCGTTCATCACTGCCTACAATGCGCTGATGACGTCTATCAACAGCGTAACAAAGGTAACGGCAGGCGCTGATGGCAGTAGCACCACCGGCGCCGCACTGACTGGGGATGCCACGATGCGTTCGATGGTCAACTCGATCCGCAGCGAGCTGACACGTTCGGTGGGTGAGGGCGGTTTGAAGACCTTGTCTCAACTGGGTGTAAATACGGTCCAGAAAACCGGGCTGCTGGAGCTGAATGAGACTAAATGGAACGACGCGGTAAAAACCCATGCCGCCGATATCAGTGACCTGTTCACTGGCAAAGAAGGCTTGTTGACCCGTATGACCTCGGCGACTGAGGGCTATGCCAAGACGGGGGGTATCCTTGCCTCGCGGCAGACCAGCCTGACTGCGCAGCTTAAGGAGCTCGAGTCCTCCCAGGAGGCACTCGATCGCCGCATCGAATCGCTGACCGAAACCTTGACCAAAAAGTACAATGCTATGGATACGCTAGTCGCCCAGCTCAAAGCCAGTAGTGACAGCGTGATGGCTACACTGAACGCACTGAACAAGTCCAATAGCGACGATTGATCACCCTAAAGAAAGCCGGGGCAGTGCCGATTACCTAGGTATGCTGCCACTGTTGCACCAAGTTCACTGAGGATTTCCCATGCACCCGATGAGAGCCCTTCGCCAGTACCAGAAGGTCAATTCCCATGCCCAAATTTCCGAGGCAACCCCTCATCGTTTGGTGCAAATGCTGATGGAGGGCGGGCTTGACCGCATGGCTCAGGCAAAGGGTGCAATCAGTCGTGGAGACGTTGCTCAAAAGGGTATCTTGCTGGGTAAGGCTATCGACATTATTGGTGGCTTGCGTGAAGGGTTGGACCGGGAAAAGGCGGAAAACCCCGAAGAACTGGATCGCCTGGATGAGTTATATGCCTACATGACCACACGCCTGATGCAGGCCAACTTGCACAGTGATCCGGCTATTATCGACGAAGTCGCGCAATTGATGATCACTGTCAAAAGCGGCTGGGATGCCATCGCCTCCGCCGAGCAATAACACCCTAAGGAGCCCCCCATGAGCGCGCTGCAGCAAATCGAAGACACCCGCCTTGCCCTGAGCGAGGCCCTGCAAGTGCGCGACTGGGCGGCCATTGGTGAGTTGGACTTGGCCTGTCGTACGCTGATGGATGAATTACTGCAAGAGAATCTGGATGATGAGGCCGCAATCCGGGCCAATCTGGAAGCGTTGATGGCGGTTTATCGTCAGCTGATCGACGTTGCAAGTGACGAGCGTCAATCCTTGGTCGCACAAATGTCGAATATCAACCAAGCGAAACACGCCACAAAGGTATACCATCTGTTCAGCTGAAGCTGGGCAGAGAGCAACGCTTCGACGCCATAAATTTGACTGCCTTTAAGTTTTTGACTTTACTAGTGGCTGTTTTCGAATTTCAGACGTCCGAACACTGACCATTCAGTCGGAATGATGTCGAGCACGCCCCTGCAGGGCGCCGATATGACTAGGGAAGTTGCTATTGCATGTGGCGTGAAACCAAGATTCTGCTGATCGATGACGACAGCGCGCGCCGCCGCGACCTTGCGGTGGTGCTGAACTTCCTCGGCGAAGAAAACCTCGCGTGTGCCAGCCATGACTGGCAGCAGGCGGTCGAGCCATTGTCCTCGAGCCGCGAAGTGCTGTGCGTGCTCATCGGCACCGTAAATGCTCCGGGCAATCTGCTTGGGTTGCTTAAGACAGTGGCTGCGTGGGATGAGTTCCTTCCAGTTTTGCTTTTAGGTGAAATTTCTTCCGCCGAGCTGCCGGAAGACCTTCGCCGCCGGGTGCTTTCCAACCTGGAGATGCCGCCAAGCTACAGCCAGCTGCTGGATTCGCTGCACCGTGCCCAGGTCTACCGCGAAATGTATGACCAGGCGCGCGAGCGCGGTCGCCAGCGCGAGCCCAATCTGTTCCGCAGCCTGGTTGGCACCAGTCGTGCCATTCAGCACGTGCGGCAAATGATGCAGCAAGTGGCGGATACCGACGCCAGCGTGCTGATCCTGGGTGAGTCGGGCACCGGCAAGGAAGTGGTAGCGCGCAACCTGCACTACCATTCCAAGCGCCGCGAAGCGCCGTTCGTGCCGGTCAACTGTGGCGCGATCCCGGCCGAGCTGCTGGAAAGCGAACTGTTCGGCCACGAGAAGGGCGCCTTTACCGGGGCCATCACCAGCCGTGCCGGGCGTTTCGAACTGGCCAACGGCGGTACCCTGTTCCTCGATGAAATTGGCGACATGCCGTTGCCGATGCAGGTCAAGCTGCTGCGTGTGCTGCAGGAGCGTACCTTCGAGCGCGTGGGCAGCAACAAGACCCAGAGCATCGACGTGCGCATCATCGCTGCGACGCACAAGAACCTCGAAACCATGATCGAGGACGGCACCTTCCGCGAAGACCTGTACTACCGCCTGAACGTGTTCCCTATCGAAATGGCGCCGCTGCGTGAGCGGGTGGAAGACATCCCGTTGCTGATGAACGAGCTGATTTCGCGCATGGAGCACGAGAAGCGCGGTTCCATTCGCTTCAATTCCGCCTCGATCATGTCGCTGTGTCGTCACGGCTGGCCGGGCAACGTGCGCGAGCTGGCCAACCTGGTCGAGCGCATGGCGATCATGCACCCGTACGGGGTCATTGGCGTGTCGGAACTGCCGAAGAAATTCCGCTATGTCGATGACGAAGACGAGCAGATGGTCGACAGCCTGCGCAGCGATCTGGAAGAGCGCGTGGCGATCAATGGCCACACACCAAACTTCAGCAACCACGCCATGCTGCCGCCCGAAGGCCTGGACCTCAAGGACTACCTGGGTAGCCTGGAGCAGGGCCTGATCCAGCAGGCGCTGGACGATGCCAACGGTATCGTTGCGCGCGCGGCTGAACGTTTGCGTATTCGCCGTACTACCCTGGTCGAGAAAATGCGCAAGTACGGCATGAGCCGCCAAGGCGGCGAGGAACAGGCGGAAGATTGAAGCCTGGCGGTTGCCTGTGCCGGGCTCTTCGCGGGCACGCCCGCTCCCACAGGATCGATGCACATCTTCAATTCGGTGATATCCCTGTGGGAGCGGGCTTGCCCGCGAAGAGGCCGGCACAAATCCCTATCTCCGGCACGGCTATTGCTACACCGCTGGCAACACACCGTTTTTATGACGGTCAGCCACGCGAGAGAGCACGATGCCCCAGGCCGCCCACGTATCCCGAGCCCCCGATCAGCAGGGGCAAACCCCGGTCGCGCAGGACAGCGGCCAGGGTATCGCGCAAGCCTTCGCCCTGTTCAATCAGGTGTCCAGCCAGCTGAGCCAGTCCTACAGCCTGCTTGAAGCCCGGGTCAGTGAGCTCAAAGGTGAGCTGGCCGTGGTCAGCGCCCAGCGCATCGACGAACTGAGTGAAAAGGAACGCCTGGCCAACCGCCTGCAGAACCTGCTGGACTTGCTACCCGGCGGGGTGATCGTGATCGACGGCCAGGGCCTGGTGCGCGAAGCCAACCCGGCCGCCTGCGAGTTGCTCGGTGAGCCTCTGATCGGCCAATTGTGGCGCCAGGTGATCGCCCGTAGCTTTGCCCCGCGCAAGGACGACGGCCACGAAGTCTCGCTGCGCGACGGTCGCCGCCTGTCGATCGCCACCCGCTCGCTGGATGCCGAGCCTGGCCAATTGGTGCTGCTCAACGACCTGACTGAAACCCGTCGCCTCCAGGACCAGCTGGCTCGCCACGAGCGCCTGTCGTCGTTGGGGCGCATGGTTGCCTCGCTGGCTCACCAGATCCGTACGCCGCTGTCCGCAGCCATGCTGTATGCCAGCCACCTGGCCGATAGCGAGCAAACGCTGAGCGCGGAAACCCGCCTGCGTTTCGCCGCAACCTTGAAGGAACGCCTGCACGAGCTGGAACACCAGGTGCGCGACATGCTGGTGTTTGCCCGTGGCGAGTTGCCGCTGGGGGATCGGGTGACCCCGAAAGCGCTGTTCCAGGCCCTGCAGCAGGCGGCCCAGGCGCATGTGCAGGGGCACGCCGTGCGCTGGCAGTGCGACAGTCATCTGGGTGAGCTGCTGTGCAACCGCGACACGCTGGTCGGCGCCTTGCTCAACCTGATTGAAAATGCCCTGCAGGCCAGCGATGGCCCGGCGCGGCTGAAGGTGCACCTGTACCGCCGCGAACGTAGCTTGCACCTGTGCGTCAGCGATGCCGGCAGCGGCATCGATGCAGGCTTGCTCGGCCGTTTGGGCGAGCCGTTCCTTACCACCAAGGCCACCGGTACCGGCCTGGGCCTGGCCGTGGTCAAGGCGGTGGTGCGTGCGCATCAGGGCACGATCAACCTGCGCTCGAAAGTCGGCCGTGGTACCTGCGTGCGGGTAGAGCTGCCGTTGATCGACGGGCAATTGGCGGAGGGGGTGTAATGGCAATCAAGGTGCTGCTGGTCGAGGATGACCGCGTATTGCGCCAGGCGCTGGGCGATACCCTGGAAATCGGCGGTTTCGCCTATCAGGCAGTGGGCAGTGCCGAAGAAGCGCTGGAGGCCGTACTCGAAGACGCGTTCAGCCTGGTGGTCAGTGACGTCAACATGCCCGGTATGGATGGGCACCAGTTGCTGAGCCAGCTGCGCCGCCAGCAGCCACAGTTGCCGGTGTTGTTGATGACGGCGCATGCCGCCGTCGAGCGTGCGGTCGAGGCCATGCGCCAAGGCGCCGCCGACTACCTGGTCAAACCGTTCGAGCCCAAGGCGCTGCTCAACCTCGTGGAGCGGCATGCCGCCGGACGTGTGACCGGCGAAGAAGGGCCGGTGGCCTGCGAGCCGGCCAGCCGCCAATTGCTGGAGCTGGCGGCCCGTGTGGCGCGCAGTGACTCGACCGTGCTGATTTCCGGCGAGTCCGGTACTGGCAAGGAAGTGCTGGCGCGCTACATTCACCAGCAGTCCCCGCGTGCGGCGCAGCCCTTCGTGGCGATCAACTGCGCGGCGATCCCCGACAACATGCTCGAGGCCACCCTCTTTGGCCACGAGAAGGGTGCCTTCACCGGTGCTATCGCGGCTCAGGCGGGCAAGTTCGAGCAGGCCGAAGGCGGCACCCTGCTGCTCGACGAAATCTCGGAAATGCCCATGGCCTTGCAAGCCAAGCTGCTGCGTGTGCTGCAGGAGCGCGAGGTGGAGCGGGTAGGCGGGCGCAAGCCGATCAGCCTGGACATTCGGGTGCTGGCCACCACCAACCGCGACCTGGCCGGCGAAGTGGCGGCCGGGCGCTTCCGCGAAGACCTGTACTACCGCCTGTCGGTGTTCCCGCTGGCCTGGCGCCCGCTGCGTGAGCGGCCGGGCGATATCCTGCAGCTGGCCGAGCGCCTGCTGGCGCGCCATGTGACCAAGATGAAGCATGCCCCGGTGCGCCTCTCGCCAGCGGCTCGGGCCTGCCTGCAGGCATATGCCTGGCCGGGCAACGTGCGCGAACTGGACAACGCCCTGCAGCGGGCGTTGATTCTGCAGCAGGGTGGCGTGATCGAGGCGGCGGATTTTTGTCTGGCAGGCGCCATTCCATTGTCGGCTGGCACCGAGCCATCTCTCGAGGTGGCTGCTGATGCCGGCGGCCTGGGGGATGACATGCGTCGCCACGAGTACCAGATGATCATCGACACCCTGCGCGCCGAGCGCGGCCGCCGCAAAGAGGCGGCCGAACGCCTGGGGATCAGTCCGCGGACGTTGCGCTACAAGCTGGCGCAGATGCGCGATGCCGGGTTTGACGTCGAGGCCAGTCTGTTCGGCTGACTGGCAAATCATCTGCAACTGGCGCGGACCTCTGTGGGAGCGGTCTTGCGTCGCGATAGGGCCGCAAAGCGGCCCCGGCGATCTTTGCGGCGGAGCTGAAGTCCTGGGGCCGCTTTGCGTCCCTATCGCGACGCAAGGCCGCTCCCACAGGAATTGTGTGATCCCAGGGAAATTAGTCGCGAAGGCTGGCACCTTTGTTGCTTTAGGTAGGTCATTCGCCGCATGAGTGTCAAAAAAATGCGGCCGCAGGAGAGAGAAGGGTCATGAGCCAAGGTGTTGAATTCAATCGTCTGATGTTGGACATGCGGGCCATGCAGGCCGATGCCATGTCGCTGCCCAAGGTAACTGCCGCCCCCGAGCTGGCGCCAGGGCAAAGCACCTTCGCCGACATGCTCGGCCAGGCCATCGGCAAGGTGCATGAGACGCAGCAGGCCTCGACCCAACTGGCCAACGCGTTCGAAATCGGCAAAAGCGGCGTCGACCTGACTGACGTGATGATCGCTTCGCAAAAGGCCAGCGTGTCGATGCAAGCCATGACCCAGGTACGCAACAAGCTGGTCCAGGCGTACCAGGACATCATGCAGATGCCGGTTTGAGGACGGATGTAACCCATGGCTGAAGCAGTCGTCGAAAACGCCCCCGCCAAAGCTGGCTCGCCAGCGGCCAAGCCGCCGCTGTTTGGCATGGCGTTTCTGGAAAACATCTCGCAGATGCCCATGCTGCGCCAGATCGGCCTCATGGTCGGCCTGGCGGCCAGCGTGGCCATCGGCTTTGCCGTGGTGCTGTGGTCGCAACAACCCGATTACCGTCCGTTGTACGGCAGCCTGTCGGGCATGGACACCAAGCAGGTCATGGACACCCTGGCCGCTGCTGACATCCCCTATAACGTGGAGCCCAACTCGGGGGCCCTGCTGGTCAAGGCCGACGACCTCTCCCGTGCGCGCCTGAAACTGGCAGCCGCCGGCGTGGCGCCGAGCGACGGCAATGTCGGCTTCGAACTGCTCGACAAGGAGCAGGGCCTGGGCACCAGCCAGTTCATGGAAGCCACCCGCTACCGCCGCAGCCTGGAAGGCGAACTGGCCCGTACCGTTTCCAGCCTCAACAACGTCAAGGCCGCGCGCGTGCACCTGGCCATCCCGAAAAGTTCGGTGTTCGTGCGTGATGAACGCAAGCCCAGCGCCTCGGTACTGGTCGAGCTGTACCCAGGCCGTGCACTGGAAGCCGGGCAGGTGATGGCCATCGTCAACCTGGTCGCCACCAGCGTGCCGGAACTGGACAAATCCCAGGTCACCGTCGTCGACCAGAAAGGCAACCTGCTGTCCGAGCAGATTCAGGATTCCGCGCTGACCCAGGCCGGCAAGCAGTTCGACTACAGCCGCCGGGTGGAAAGCATGCTCACCCAGCGTGTGCACAACATTCTGCAGCCGGTGTTGGGCAACGACCGCTACAAGGCCGAAGTGTCCGCCGACCTCGACTTCAGCGCGGTCGAGTCCACCTCCGAACAGTTCAACCCCGACCAGCCGGCGTTGCGCAGCGAGCAGTCGGTTGACGAACAACGTGCCAGCAGCCAAGGCCCTCAAGGCGTGCCTGGCGCGCTGAGCAACCAGCCGCCAGGCGCCGCTTCGGCACCGCAGACCACCGGTGGCGCGGCTACCCCGGCTGCCGCCATTCAGCCTGGCCAACCGCTGGTGGATGCCAACGGCCAGCAGATCATGGACCCGGCCACCGGTCAGCCGATGCTCGCGCCGTACCCGTCAGACAAACGTCAGCAGAGCACCAAGAACTTTGAGCTGGACCGTTCCATCAGCCACACTCGCCAGCAGCAGGGGCGCATGACCCGTCTGTCGGTAGCGGTGGTGGTGGACGACCAGGTCAAGATCGACCCGGCCACTGGCGATACCACGCGTGCGCCATGGGGCGCCGAGGACCTGGCGCGCTTTACCCGCCTGGTGCAGGACGCAGTTGGCTTCGATGCCAGTCGTGGCGACAGCGTGACGGTGATCAACGTGCCGTTCGCCGCCGACCGTGGCGAGGAAATCGCCGACATCGCCTTCTACCAGCAGCCGTGGTTCTGGGATATCGTCAAGCAGGTGCTGGGCGTGGTGTTCATCCTGGTGCTGGTGTTCGGCGTGCTGCGGCCAGTGCTGAACAACATTACCGGGGGCGGCAAGCAGGCTGCCCCGGACAGTGACATGGAGCTGGGCGGCATGATGGGTCTGGATGGCGAACTGGCCAACGACCGCGTCAGCCTGGGTGGCCCGACAAGCATTCTGCTGCCTAGCCCGAGCGAGGGTTACGAGGCACAGCTCAACGCAATCAAAGGCCTGGTGGCCGAAGACCCGGGCCGTGTGGCTCAGGTCGTGAAAGACTGGATCAACGCCGATGAGTGATAACCGAGCCGTTACCGCCAAGCTGAGCCGCGTCGACAAGGCGGCGATCCTCCTGCTCTCGCTGGGCGAGACCGATGCGGCCCAGGTGCTGCGGCACATGGGCCCGAAGGAAGTGCAGCGGGTGGGTGTGGCCATGGCGCAGATGGGCAATGTGCACCGTGACCAGGTCGAACAGGTGATGAGCGAGTTCGTCGACATCGTCGGCGACCAGACCAGCCTGGGCGTCGGTTCTGATGCGTACATCCGCAAGATGCTCAACCAGGCCCTGGGCGAGGACAAGGCCAACGGCCTGGTCGACCGCATCCTGCTCGGCGGCAATACCAGCGGCCTGGACAGCCTCAAGTGGATGGAGCCGCGTGCCGTGGCCGACGTGATCCGCTACGAGCACCCGCAGATCCAGGCCATCGTGGTCGCCTACCTCGACCCGGACCAGGCCGGTGAAGTGCTGAGCAACTTCGACCACAAGGTGCGCCTGGACATCGTCCTGCGCGTGTCATCGCTGAACACCGTGCAACCCGCGGCGCTGAAGGAGCTGAACCAGATCCTCGAGAAGCAGTTCTCGGGCAACTCCAACGCCGCGCGCACCACCCTGGGTGGTATCAAGCGTGCTGCCGACATCATGAACTTCCTCGACAGCTCGGTGGAAGGCGCACTGATGGACGCGATCCGCGAAATCGACAGCGACCTGTCGGAGCAGATCGAAGACCTGATGTTCGTCTTCAACAACCTGGCCGACGTCGACGACCGGGGCATCCAGGCGCTGTTGCGCGAAGTGTCCTCCGACGTGTTGGTGGTGTCGCTCAAGGGTGCCGACGAGCGGGTCAAGGACAAGATCTTCAAGAACATGTCCAAACGTGCTTCGGAACTGCTGCGTGACGATCTGGAGGCCAAAGGGCCGGTACGGGTCAGCGACGTGGAAACCGCGCAGAAAGAAATCCTCACCATTGCCCGGCGCATGGCCGAGGCCGGCGAGATCGTGCTCGGCGGCAAGGGCGCCGAGGAAATGATCTAAGGTATTCGCGATCCCATAGCCGACGCCGCCTTTTGTTGGAGCGGGTTTACCCGCGAAGGCGTCGGTCCTGGCAATCGAGGTTGTCGCTGCCGACGCATTCGCGGGTGAACCCGCTCCTACAAGGGACCGTGTCGGCCGAACATGGTTTGAGAACATGACAGCATGCCCACCAAAGAACACCACCCCAGCGACCTGATCCGTGCCCGCGACCTCGAGGGCGTGGATGTGTGGACGCTGCCAAGCTTCGACCCGGAACCGGAACCGGAGCCCGAACCGGAGCCTGAGCCTGAGCCCGAGGTCATCGAGGAAGTCGAGGAAGTGCCGCTGGAAGAAGTCCAGCCGTTGACCCTGGAAGAGCTCGAAGCCATCCGTCAGGAGGCTTACAACGAGGGCTTCGCAACCGGTGAGCGCGAGGGCTTCCACAGCACCCAGCTCAAGGTTCGCCAGGAGGCCGAAGAGGCCCTGAAAACCAAACTCGACAGCCTCGAGCGGCTGATGGCCAACCTGATGGAGCCGATTGCCGAGCAGGACACGCAGATCGAGAAAAGCCTGGTGCACCTTATCGCGCACATGAGCCGCCAGGTGATCGGCCGCGAGCTGCGCAACGATTCCAGCCAGATCACCCAAGTGCTGCGCGAAGCGCTCAAGCTGCTGCCCATGGGTGCGGACAATATCCGCATCCACCTCAACCCGCAGGATTTCGAGCTGGCCAAGGCCCTGCGCGAACGCCATGAGGAGAACTGGCGGCTGCTGGAAGACAGCGCGCTGCTACCGGGTGGTTGCCGCATCGAGACGGCCCACAGCCGTATCGATGCCACCATGGAAACGCGTATCGAAAAAGCGGTGGCGCAGCTGTTCGACCAGTTGCACGATCATTCCCTGCACCCGGCGGCGCCAGACATGTCGATAGACCTGGACGCGCCGGTCGAGCGTACCGTGGACAGCCCAGATGCGCCTTGAACGCACCAGCTTCGGCAAGCGCCTGGGCACTTACGCTGAGGCCATCGAGCTGCCGGCCCAGCCCATCGTCGAAGGCCGTTTGCTGCGTATGGTCGGCCTCACCCTGGAAGCCGAAGGCCTGCGCGCTGCAGTGGGCAGCCGCTGTCTGGTGATCAACGATGACAGTTATCACCCCGTGCAGGTCGAGGCCGAAGTCATGGGCTTTGCCGGGCCGAAGGTGTTTCTGATGCCGGTGGGCAGCATCGTCGGGATTGCCCCGGGGGCCCGGGTCGTCCCGCTGGATGACGGCGGCCGCCTGCCCATGGGCATGAGCATGCTGGGCCGGGTGCTCGACGGCGCCGGCCGTGCGCTGGATGGCAAGGGCGGGATGAAGGCCGAGGACTGGGTGCCGATGGACGGCCCGGTGATCAACCCGCTCAACCGCGACCCTATCAGCAAGCCGTTGGATGTGGGCATTCGCAGTATCAACGGCCTGCTTACCGTCGGCCGTGGCCAGCGGTTAGGCCTGTTCGCCGGTACCGGTGTGGGTAAATCGGTATTGCTGGGCATGATGACCCGTTTCACCGAAGCCGAAATCATCGTGGTCGGCCTGATCGGGGAGCGGGGGCGCGAGGTGAAGGAATTCATCGAGCACATCCTTGGTGAAGAGGGCCTCAAGCGCTCGGTGGTGGTGGCTTCGCCGGCCGACGATGCGCCGCTGATGCGCCTGCGCGCCGCCATGTATTGCACGCGCATTGCCGAGTACTTCCGCGACAAAGGCAAGAATGTGCTGTTGCTGATGGACTCGTTGACCCGTTTCGCCCAGGCCCAGCGGGAAATTGCCCTGGCCATCGGCGAGCCGCCAGCCACCCGGGGTTACCCGCCCTCTGTGTTCGCCAAGCTGCCCAAGCTGGTGGAGCGGGCAGGCAATGGCGAACCAGGCGGTGGTTCGATCACTGCGTTCTATACCGTGCTGTCTGAAGGCGACGATCAGCAAGACCCGATCGCCGACTCGGCGCGGGGCGTGCTTGACGGCCACTTTGTACTGTCGCGTCGGCTGGCTGAGGAAGGCCATTACCCGGCCATCGACATCGAAGCGTCGATCAGCCGGGTCATGCCCCAAGTGGTCGATGCCGACCACTTGCGCCAGGCGCAGAAGTTCAAGCAACTGTGGTCGCGCCTGTCGCAAAGCCGCGACCTGATCAGCGTGGGTGCCTATGTAGCCGGCGGTGATCCGGAGACTGACCTGGCCATTGCCTTGCAATCGAAGCTGGTTGAGTTTCTGCGCCAGGGCCTGCGCGAGAACGTGGGCATGGCGCAGAGCCGCGAACAGCTGGGGGCGATTTTCACGCCCCCGGCAGGTTGATAAGCCATGGCGCTGCCCGGACGTGCCGCGCGCCTGGCGCCGGTGGTGGACATGGCCGAAGAGGCCGAGCGCAAGGCGGCTCAGCGCCTTGGCCATTTCCAGCAGCAGGTGGCCACGGCCCAGGCCAAGCTGGCCGAGCTGGAGCGCTTTCGCGAGGATTACCAGCTGCAGTGGATCAACCGCGGCGGGCAAGGGGTCAATGGCAGCTGGCTGGTCAATTACCAGCGCTTTCTGGGGCAGCTGGAAACGGCCATGACCCAGCAGCGCCAGAGCCTGGTCTGGCACCAGAACAACCTCAACAACGCCCGTGGTACCTGGCAGCAGGCCTATGCCCGGGTGGAAGGTTTGCGCAAGCTGGTACAGCGCTACCAGGACGAGGCCCGGCGCGCTGAAGACAAGCGCGAGCAGCGCTTGCTGGATGAGCTGTCGCAGCGCCTGCCGCGGCAAAACCATCTATAGGTGTTCTCCGCAGGCCTTGCAGCGGAATAATTGGCCCGAAACAAATGAGAGGTCTTGCCCGCGAATGCGGTGGCGGCTGCGACGGTGTATGACCGGGTATGTTGGCTGGCAGGTCCGGCCTCTTAGCGGGTGAACCCGCTCCTACCACGGTATGGGGCGACACCACCGATTGATTGTAGGAGCGGGTTCACCCGCGAAGAGGCCGGTACAGGCCATCAAAGCCGTGAGCCTGCATCCGCTTGCCTCCCCCACCATCGCCTGCTAAACCTTAAAGCAGTTGCATCCGCCATCATCGAAGGAATCGCTAGCATGGCAGTCGAGACTGATTTTTCGCAGGACGGGAAAAAGCTGACCATCAAGATCAAGGGGCGCTTCGATTTCGGCAAGCATCAGGAGTTTCGCGACGCCTACGAACGCCAGCCCAGGCGGCCGGATTCGGTGGTCGTCGACCTGAAGGACACCACCTACCTCGACAGCTCCGCGCTCGGCATGCTGCTGTTGCTGCGCGACCACGCGGGCGGCGACGAGTCGGATGTGCGGGTGGTGCATGCCAGCTCCGACGTGCGCAAGATCCTCGCCATCTCCAATTTCGAAAAACTCTTCGATATCAGTTGAGCGCCGACATGCCGGCCGAACAGGCGTTAACCGTGCTGGTCGCCGAAGACAGTGCTGTCGATCGCCTTCTGCTTGCGCAGATCGTGCGCCGCCAGGGGCATCAGGTATTCACCGCTGAAAACGGCGAGCAGGCGGTAGCGCTGTACCTCGAGCGGCGCCCGCAACTGGTGCTGCTGGACGCCCTGATGCCGGTCATGGATGGCTTCGAGGCGGCGCGGCAGATCAAGGCATTGGCTGGCGAAGCGCTGGTGCCGATCATTTTTCTGACGTCGCTGAATGAAGAAGAAGGCCTGGTGCGTTGCCTGGAGGCGGGGGGCGATGATTTCATGGCCAAGCCCTACAGCGCGGTGATCCTGGCTGCCAAGATTCGCGCCATGGACCGCCTGCGTCGCTTGCAGGCAACGGTACTGGAACAGCGTGACCAGATCACCCGGCATCACCATCACCTGCTTAACGAGCAGCGGGTCGCCAAGGCGGTGTTCGACAAGGTAGCCCACTCTGGTTGCCTTTCTGCACCCAACATTCGCTACCTGCAATCGCCTTACGCGCTGTTCAATGGCGACCTGATGCTGGCGGCATTTACCCCGGCCGGCGACATGCGTGTGCTGCTTGGCGATTTCACCGGTCACGGCCTGCCGGCGGCGGTCGGCGCCATGCCGATGGCTGAGGTGTTCTACGGCATGACCGCCAAGGGCTACGGTATGGCGCAGATCCTGCGCGAGATGAATGCCAAGCTCAAGCGCATCCTGCCGGTGGATATGTTCTGCTGTGCGCTGCTGCTCAACCTCAGCATGCAGCGCGGCTCGGTGGAGGTGTGGAATGGCGGTATGCCTGATGGCTATCGCCTGTCGGTGGATGGCCAAGTGCTGTCGGCACTGAGTTCGCGGCACCTGCCGCTGGGCATTCTGGCCGCTGAGCGTTTCGATGACAGCACGGAGGTGTTGCCGCTGGCACCGGGCGAGCGCCTGTTGCTGCTGTCAGACGGTGTGATCGATACCGCCGACGACCAGGAATGCCTGTTTGGCGTACAGCGCCTGCGCGCGGTGCTGGCCGACAACCGCGACCCGGTGAAGTTGTTCGATGAGCTGATGCTGGCCCTGGAGCGTTTTGGTGGGCAGCCACGCGATGACATCAGCTTGTGCGATATTCGCATGTTCACTGCCGAGGAGCGGGTGGCGGCCCCGATGATCTACTCTGATAGTGGCCGCTCCAGCCCGCTGGACTGGTCGCTGAGCTTCGAGGTGCGTGGCGAAAGCCTGAAACGCTTCAACCCTGTGCCGTACCTGGTGCAGTTGTTGCAGGAAATTCATGGCCTGCGCGCACGTACCGGCAACCTGCACAGTGTGCTTAGCGAGTTGTATTCCAATGCGCTGGAGCATGGTGTGCTGGGCCTGGACTCGCAGCTCAAACGCGATGTGCAAGGCTTTACCGACTATTACCAGGAGCGTGCCCGGCGCCTGGGCTCGCTGACCGAAGGCTTTGTAAGCATCGATTTCAAGGTTGAACCGCATGGCGGCGGTGGGCGTCTGATGATCGAAGTGCGCGACAGCGGTGCCGGCTTCGACGTGCAGCGCGTGCTTGCGCGGCCTTCGCCGGACCAGGGGCTGAGCGGCCGCGGTCTGAATCTGGTGCGGCAGTTGGCCAGTGACGCTCGCTGGAGTGAGGGCGGGCGTTGCGCGCATGTGGAGTTCGTATGGTGAGCCACGGGTTGGCTCGGGCATAATCTGGCTTGATCAAGGAGTGAACAAGTGACTGACATGCATATTGACCACAAGGTACTCAGTGACCTGCGTGAGGTCATGGAAGATGGCTACCTGCAGTTGGTGCAGACTTTTCTGGACGACTCGGAGCGGCGTCTTGGGCAGTTGCACGCGGCCAAAAGCGCCGAGGAGCTTGGCGCAGCAGCCCACAGTTTCAAGGGCAGCAGCAGCAATATGGGCGCGGTGGCCTTGGCCAGCCTGTGTCAGCAGCTCGAAGAGCGCGCGCGGCGGCCCCCGTTGTACGGTATTGAAGACTTGATCAGCCGCATCGACATGGAATTCGTCGTAGTGCAGCACTTTTACCGTGGTGAGCAGCAACGTATTTCCGCAGGCTGATACGCGAGTTGGCGCGAGTCTTGCCTGTCTCTGCCTGAATGATTTTTTGTTTCTGGCGCGGAGACCGCTCGATGCCTGTCGCACCCAACCCTTTGCTGCAAGCCAGTGCCATTGCCAAAACCTCGCGTTCGGCCACCGTGCAGGCGGACAAACCGCTGCAGGCGCTGGGTGACAAGGGCGATGCCTTTGGCCAGGTGATGGCCAGGCAGGGCCGCGACAAGGTTGCCGGGCAGGACGACAAGGTCGCTCAGGCCAAGCCCAAGGACAAACCTGATGCGGCAGCTGGCGGCAAGAAAGACCCGGCTGGCAAAGCTGCAGTTGCCGATGACGGCAACAAGTTGCCAGAAGAGGATTCGGCCCAGGCCGAGACGGGTGTGCGTGATGCCAGCCTGGTGGCCGGTCAGGTCACTGATGCCCAGCCTGGCGCACAGCTGATCCAGGCGCAGGCCGAGGCAGTGGCGCCCGTGCTGCAGGCGGCCACGGCGCAAACCCAGGCTGCCGCGGCACTGCCTGAAGAGCCGTCCGCCGAGGAGGCCTTCGATCCAGATGCTGACCCCCTGGCCAACCTGCCGACCCTGCGCCTGGCGCTGGAGCACAGTGCCCAGGCCAAGGGGGGCACCTCGGCACATGCCCTTGATGCTGCCCAGGCTCAGGGCGAGGAAGGGCAGGCAGCCGTCAATACCTTGGCGAATCTGGTCGAGAATACCGATGGCGAAAGCGCCGAATCCGGTGGCAAGGCCTTTGGCGCCTTGCTTGAAGACGGCCTGAAAGACACCAAGAGCGCCAGCGGCGACACCCGCATCGATGATTTTGCCAACCGCCTGGCCAGCCTGACCCAGGCGGCCACGGCCAAGACCGCCAACGCCGTGCCGGCCACTGCGAACCCGCTGCATCAGCCATTGCCGATGAACCAGAACGCTTGGGCCGAGGGCCTGGTCAACCGGGTCATGTACCTGTCCAGCCAGAACCTCAAGTCGGCTGATATCCAGCTGGAGCCGGCAGAACTCGGTCGCCTCGACATTCGCGTCAATGTTGCGGCGGACCAGGCCACCCAAGTCACCTTCATCAGCGGCCACGCCGGCGTACGTGACGCCCTCGACAGCCAGGTGCACCGCCTGCGCGAACTGTTTGCCCAGCAGGGGTTGGCGCAGCCGGATGTCAACGTGGCTGACCAGTCGCGCGGGCAGCAACAACAGCAGGGGCAGGCCCAGGGCAGCAACCTTTCCGGGGTGGCGGCGCGCCGGGCCGAGCAGGGTGGGGCCGAAGCGGTCGATAGCGCCCGGCCTTTGGAGCAGCAGGTGGTTGTCGGCGACAGTGCGGTCGATTACTACGCCTGATAACTGTTGGCCTGGGCTGGCTTCTTCGCGGGCGAGCCCGCTCCCACAGGAATTTCGTTGATTTCGAACCCTGTGCAGTACCTGTGGGAGCGGGCGTGCCCGCGAAGAAGCCAGCACCGCAAAACCTGCTGGAATCCATCCCCTGCAAAATCTGGCATAACACTTGCTCAAGCCAAGCCATTCTCCTTTGAACCCCCGATGGACGACGGATTATTGGCATGGCGAAGAGCGAAGCAGTCAAAGACCCCGCCACTAAAGGCAAACTCAAGCTGATCCTGCTGGCTGTCGTCGGCCTGTTGCTGGCGATCGGCCTTTCGGTGGGCGCTACCTGGTTCATCATGCACAAGAGCGAGCCGGCTCCGGCCGCCGAGGCCACTGCCAGCAACGTCAAGCCAGCGGCGATATACGAGGCGCTGACCCCCGCCTTCGTGGTCAACTTCAACCAGAACGGCCGCCAGCGCTACATGCAGCTGAGCATCACCCTGCAGGCGCGTAACCAGGCCGACCTGGATGCCCTCAAGGTGCACATGCCGGTGATCCGCAACAACCTGGTGATGATGTTCTCCGGGCAAGGGTTCGACACCCTCGCCAGCAGCCCGGTAGGGCAGGAGATGCTGCGCCAGAAGGCCACCGCGGTGGTCCAGGAAGTGGCGCAGAAGGAAGTCGGCAAGCCGGTCATCGACCAGTTGCTGTTCACCAATTTCGTATTGCAGTAGGAGTCCGCAATGGCCGTACAGGACCTGCTGTCCCAGGATGAAATCGATGCCCTGTTGCACGGTGTCGACGACGGGCTGGTGCAGACCGAGAGTGCATCCGAGCCTGGCAGTATCAAAAGCTACGACCTGACCAGTCAGGACCGTATCGTGCGGGGTCGCATGCCGACCCTGGAAATGATCAACGAGCGCTTCGCCCGCTATACCCGTATCAGCATGTTCAACCTGCTGCGCCGCTCCGCAGACGTGGCCGTGGGTGGCGTGCAGGTAATGAAGTTCGGCGAATACGTGCACTCGCTGTACGTGCCCACCAGCCTCAACCTGGTCAAGATCAAGCCGCTGCGCGGCACTTCGCTGTTCATCCTCGACGCCAAGCTGGTGTTCAAGCTGGTGGACAACTTCTTTGGCGGCGATGGCCGCCACGCCAAGATCGAAGGGCGTGAGTTCACCCCGACCGAACTGCGTGTGGTGCGCATGGTGCTGGACCAGTGTTTCGTCGACCTCAAGGAAGCCTGGCAGGCGATCATGCCGGTCAGCTTCGAGTACATGAACTCCGAGGTCAACCCGGCCATGGCCAACATTGTCGGCCCCAGCGAGGCGGTGGTGGTGTCCACCTTCCACATCGAACTGGACGGTGGCGGCGGCGATCTGCACGTGACCATGCCGTACTCGATGATCGAGCCGGTGCGAGAAATGCTCGATGCCGGTTTCCAGTCGGACCTGGACGACCAGGACGAGCGCTGGGTCAAGGCCCTGCGCGAGGACGTGCTGGACGTGGCCGTGCCAATGACCGCCACGGTCGCCCGACGCCAGCTGAAGCTGCGCGATATCCTGCACATGCAGCCGGGTGACGTGATCCCGGTGGAGCTGCCCGAGCACCTGGTGCTGCGCGCTAACGGGGTGCCAGCGTTCAAGGCGCGGCTGGGCTCGCACAAGGGCAACCTGGCCCTGCAGATCATCGACCCGATCGAACGCCGCTGACGGTGTGCCGGTCGCTTACAACGAATTGAATGCCTGTCGAGGAAATCATGGCTAACGAAAACGAGATCACCTCCCCAGAGGACCAGGCACTGGCCGATGAGTGGGCCGCAGCGTTGGAAGAAACCGGTTCTGCCGGCCAGGCCGACATCGATGCACTGCTGGGCGGGGACTCCGGCAGCAGCAGCGGCCCGGGCCGCCTGCCGATGGAAGAATTCGCCAGCTCGCCGAAGCCGAACGAAAATGTCAGCCTCGAAGGCCCGAACCTGGACGTGATCCTGGATATCCCGGTGAACATTTCCATGGAAGTGGGCAGCACCGAGATCAACATCCGCAACCTGCTGCAGCTCAACCAGGGGTCGGTGATCGAGCTCGACCGCCTGGCCGGCGAGCCGCTCGACGTGCTGGTCAACGGCACGCTGATCGCCCATGGCGAAGTGGTCGTGGTCAACGAAAAGTTCGGCATCCGCCTGACCGACGTGATCAGCCCCAGCGAACGTATCAAGAAGCTGCGCTGAGTGAAGGGCACGATGCGCGCCATCGCTGCGGCAGCGGTGCTGTTCGCCAGCCACGCCTGCCTGGCTGCGGCCACGCCAGCAGCCACCCCGGCGGCTCAACCTGGCAGTCTTGGCGGGCAGCTGGCGCAGATGGTCTTGGGCCTGCTGCTGGTGGTGGGCCTGATCTTCTTTCTGGCCTGGCTGCTGCGGCGCCTGCAGAGCACCGCAGTGAAGGGTGGGCAGGTGATCGAGATTGTCGGCAGCCGTGCCATCGGCCCGCGTGACCGCCTGCTGCTGGTGCAGGTGGGCAAGGAGCAGATCCTGATCGGCCATACCCCCGGCAGTATCGAGGCGCTGCACGTACTGGCCGAACCCGTGGAAGTGCCGGCAAGCGTCCGTCAGGCGACGCCGGAGTTTGCCCAGCGGCTGATGGAGCTGATGGGCAAGGACCCTAAGGACAACAAGTGATGAGCGGCGCGCTGCGTACGTTGTTGACTCTGGCGCTGCTGCTGGCTGCGCCGCTGGCCCTGGCCGCCGACCCGCTGTCGATCCCGGCCATCACCCTGTCCAGCACCCCGGACGGGCAACAGGAATATTCGGTCAGTCTGCAAATCCTGCTGATCATGACCGCGCTGAGCTTCATCCCGGCGTTCGTCATCCTGATGACCAGCTTTACCCGCATCATCATCGTGTTCTCGATCCTGCGCCAGGCCCTGGGCCTGCAGCAGACGCCGTCCAACCAGTTGCTGACCGGCATGGCGCTGTTCCTGACCATGTTCATCATGGCGCCGGTGTTCGATCGGGTGAACCAGGACGCGCTGCAGCCTTACCTGAAGGAGCAGATGACTGCCCAGCAGGCGATCGACAAGGCCCAGGGGCCGCTCAAGGACTTCATGCTGGCGCAAACCCGGCAAAGCGACCTTGACCTGTTCATACGCTTGTCCAAGCGTACCGACATCGCCGGCCCCGACCAGGTGCCGCTGACGATCCTGGTGCCGGCGTTCGTCACTTCCGAGTTGAAGACGGCGTTCCAGATCGGTTTCATGATCTTCATCCCGTTCCTGATCATCGACATGGTCGTGGCCAGTGTGCTGATGGCGATGGGTATGATGATGCTGTCGCCGCTGATCATCTCGCTACCTTTCAAGATCATGCTGTTCGTGCTGGTCGATGGTTGGGCGTTGATCATGGGCACCCTGGCCAGCAGTTTCGGCGGCGTCTGACGCCGTCAAGGAGAGCCGCCGATGACACCTGAAGTCGCTGTCGACCTGTTTCGTGATGCCCTGTGGCTGACCACCCTCATGGTCGCCGTGCTGGTGGTGCCGAGCCTGTTGGTGGGCCTGGTGGTGGCGATGTTCCAGGCTGCCACGCAGATCAACGAACAGACCTTGAGCTTTTTGCCGCGCCTGCTGGTGATGCTGATCACGCTGATCATCGCCGGGCCGTGGCTGGTGCAGAAGTTCATGGAGTACTTCACCACCCTTTACACCAACATCCCGCAGCTCATTGGTTGACGCGGCGATGCTGGAGCTGACCGACACGCAGATTGGCACCTGGGTCGCCACCTTCATCCTGCCGTTGTTCAGGGTGACTGCGGTGCTGATGACCATGCCAATCTTCGGTACCCGCATGTTGCCGGCGCGGATTCGCCTGTACGTGGGGGTGGCGGTGACCGTGGTGATCGTGCCGGCATTGCCGCCGCTGCCCGAGTTCGACCCGTTGAGCCTGCGCGGTATGCTGCTGTGCGCCGAGCAGATCATCGTCGGTGCGCTGTTTGGCCTGGCCTTGCAGTTGCTGTTTCAGGCTTTCGTGGTTGCCGGGCAAATCGTCGCGGTACAGATGGGTATGGCGTTCGCCTCGATGGTCGACCCCGCCAACGGTGTCAACGTCACGGTAATCAGCCAGTTCATGACCATGCTGGTGAGTGTGTTGTTCCTGTTGATGAACGGCCACCTAGTGGTGTTCGAGGTACTGACCGAAAGTTTTACCACCTTGCCGGTGGGGAGTGCGCTGGTGGTCAACCACTTCTGGGAGCTGGCCGGGCGCATGGGCTGGGTGTTCGGTGCCGGCCTGCTGTTGATTCTGCCGGTGATCGCTGCGCTGCTGGTGGTGAACATTGCCTTTGGCGTAATGACCCGCGCCGCGCCGCAGCTGAACATTTTCTCCATCGGCTTCCCGCTGACCTTGGTCATGGGCATGTTCATCTTCTGGGTCGGCCTGGCCGATGTCCTGTCCCACTATCAGGCATTGGCCAGCGAAACGCTGCAATGGCTGCGTGAGCTGGCGAGGGTGCGCTGAGCATGGCAGAAAGCGAGAGCGGTCAGGACAAGACAGAAGACCCCACCGAAAAGCGCAAGCGCGACGCCCGCGAGAAGGGCGAGGTCGCCCGCTCCAAGGAGCTGAACACGGTGGCGGTGACCCTGGCGGGTGCCGGTGGCCTCCTGGCGTTCGGCGGCCACGTGGCCGAGACATTGCTTGCGTTGATGCGCATGAACTTCAGTTTGACCCGCGACATCATCGTCGATGAACGGGCCATGGGTGCCTTCCTGCTGGCCTCGGGCAAGATGGCCATATGGGCGGTGCAGCCGGTGCTGATCCTGCTGTTCGTGGTTTCCTTCGTGGCGCCCATCGCGCTTAGCGGCTTCCTGTTCTCGGGCAGCTTGCTGCAGCCCAAATTCAGCCGCATGAACCCGCTGGCGGGGATCAAGCGCATGTTCTCGATGCAGGCCCTGACTGAATTGCTCAAGGCGCTGGCCAAGTTCTTCGTGATTCTGGTGGTGGCGGTGGTGGTGCTCTCCGGTGATCGCCAGGCCTTGCTGTCGATTGCCAATGAGCCGCTGGAGCAGGCGATCATCCATAGCTTGCAGGTGGTGGGCTGGAGTGCCTTGTGGATGTCAGCCGGGCTGTTGCTGATTGCCGCGGCAGATGTGCCGTTCCAGCTGTACCAGACGCACAAGAAAATGAAGATGACCAAGCAGGAAGTGCGCGACGAGTACAAGGACAGCGAAGGCAAGCCCGAGGTCAAGCAACGTATTCGCCAACTGCAGCGCGAGGTGTCGCAGCGGCGCATGATGGCGGCGGTGCCGGATGCAGACGTGATCATCACCAACCCGACGCATTATGCGGTGGCTTTGCAATACGACCCGGAGAAAGGCGGTGCGGCGCCGTTGCTGCTGGCCAAGGGTAGCGATTTCATGGCGTTGAAGATTCGTGAAATTGGCGTGGAGCACAACATTCAGATCCTCGAATCGCCGGCGCTGGCGCGGGCGATTTATTACTCCACCGAACTTGAGCAGGAGATCCCGGCGGGGCTGTACCTGGCGGTGGCGCAGGTGCTGGCGTATGTGTTCCAGATTCGCCAATACCGCGCCGGCAAGGGCAAGCGCCCAGAGCCGCTGAAGGACGACCTGCCGATCCCGCCGGACCTGCGCCGCGACAGTTGATCTTGTGTCACGGCTTCTGGCCCTTTCGCGGGCGCGCCCGCTCCCACGGTGGGCACATGTTGGTGATTGGGGCATAGGCTGTCGTAGGAGCGGGTTCACCCGCGAAAGGGCCGGGCCTGCTGGCCAATTTCCACCCGCCGCTCACCGTTGCCGCCGCTACCGTATTCGCGGGTAAACCCGCTCCTACAGTGGGCACACATCGGTGATCGGGCGCAGGCCGTCGTAGGAGCGGGTTCACCCGCGAAAGGGCCGGGCCTGCTGGCCAATTTTCACCCGTCGTTCACCGTCGCCGCCGCTACCGTATTCGCGGGTAAACCCGCTCCTACGCCTATCGGGGGTGGACACACATTGTTGTTTGGGCACAGCCCGTCGTAGGAGCGGGTTTACCCGCGAAAGGGCCGGTACCAGCAACATAAATCCTTCGCCGAGCAAAGTTGGAAAGCTTCTTGCAAAGCCACGCCCAGGCGCCCCCTGGGCGTCAAAGTTTTGCATCAAGAGGACTCGCGGTGGATCGCACTCAGTTAATCAGCAACGCCCGCAACAACCTGGCCGGGCTCGGCCGGGGCAACCTGGGTGTGCCGCTGTTGCTGCTGGTGATGTTGGCAATGATGATGTTGCCGATACCGCCGTTCCTGCTCGACGTGTTCTTCACCTTCAACATCGCCCTGTCGATCGTGGTGCTGCTGGTCTGTGTATACGCCCTGCGCCCGCTCGACTTTGCCGCGTTCCCCACCATCCTGCTGGTGGCCACGTTGTTGCGCCTGGCCCTGAACGTCGCGTCCACCCGTGTGGTCATGCTGCATGGCCAGGAGGGCCATGGCGCTGCCGGTAAAGTGATCCAGGCCTTCGGTGAGGTGGTGATCGGCGGTAACTACGTGGTCGGTGCCGTGGTATTCGCCATCCTCATGATCATCAACTTCGTGGTGGTGACCAAGGGTGCCGGGCGTATCTCGGAAGTGAGTGCGCGTTTCACCCTCGACGCCATGCCTGGCAAGCAGATGGCCATCGACGCCGACCTCAATGCCGGCCTGATCGACCAGGCCCAGGCTAAGCACCGCCGTGCCGAGGTGGCGCAGGAGGCCGAGTTCTACGGTTCGATGGACGGTGCCAGCAAGTTCGTGCGCGGCGACGCCATCGCTGGCTTGCTGATCCTGTTCATCAACCTGATCGGTGGCATGCTCATCGGCATGCTGCAGCACAATATGTCGTTCAGCGAGGCCGGCAAGGTCTATGCCCTGCTGACCATTGGTGACGGTTTGGTGGCGCAATTGCCATCACTGCTGCTGTCCACCGCCGCCGCGATCATGGTCACCCGTGCTTCAGGCTCTGAAGACATGGGCAAGCTGATCAACCGGCAGATGTTCGATTCGCCCAAGGCGCTGGCGGTGTCGGCGGGGCTGATGATCGTCATGGGCCTGGTGCCGGGCATGCCGCACATTGCCTTCCTCAGCCTTGGCCTGATGGCGGCCGGCGGCGCCTACCTGGTGTGGAAGAAGCAGCAGCAGGCCAAGGTCAAAGCCCAGCAAGAGGCGCAGCGCCAGCAGGACCTGCTGCCCTCGCCACAGCGCGCGCTGGAAACCAAGGAGCTGGGTTGGGACGACGTCACCCCTATCGACATGATCGGCCTGGAGGTCGGCTATCGGCTGATCCCGCTGGTCGATCGCAACCAGGGCGGCCAGCTGCTGGCGCGGATTAAGGGCGTGCGCAAGAAGCTGTCGCAGGACCTGGGTTTCCTGATGCCCACCGTGCACATTCGTGACAACCTCGACCTGCAACCCAGCGCGTACCGCCTGACCCTGATGGGGGTGATTCTGGCCGAGGCGGAGATCTATCCGGACCGCGAACTGGCGATCAACCCTGGGCAGGTGTTTGGCACCCTCAACGGTATTGCCGCGCGCGACCCGGCGTTTGGCCTGGAGGCGGTGTGGATCGACGTCGGCCAGCGCTCACAGGCGCAGTCGCTGGGTTACACCGTGGTCGATGCCAGCACCGTGGTGGCCACCCACCTCAACCAGATCCTGCAGAAGCACTGCCACGAGCTGATCGGCCACGAAGAGGTTCAGCAGCTGCTGCAGGTGCTGGCCAAGGCATCGCCTAAACTTGCAGAAGAGCTGGTGCCGGGCGTCATTTCCTTGTCGGGGCTGCTCAAGGTGCTGCAAGCCCTGTTGTCGGAACAGGTGCCAGTGCGCGATATTCGCAGTATTGCCGAGGCCATCGCGAACAACGCGGGCAAGAGTCAAGATACCGCCGCGCTGGTGGCGGTGGTGCGCGTCGGATTGTGTCGCGCCATCGTGCAAAGCATTGTCGGCGTTGAGTCGGAGCTACCAGTGATTACCCTGGAGCCAAGGTTGGAACAGATTTTGCTGAATAGTCTGCAAAGGGCCGGGCAGGGTCAGGAAGACGGTGTTCTTCTGGAACCTAGCATGGCCGAGAAGCTGCAACGTTCGCTGATCGAGGCGGCCCAGCGCCAGGAAATGCAGGGTCAGCCGGCCATTCTGCTGGTCGCCGGCCCGATCCGCGCTATGTTGTCGCGTTTCGGTCGCCTGGCTGTACCGAATTTGCATGTTCTGGCGTATCAGGAAATACCTGACAACAAGCAAGTCACCATCGTTGCCACCGTGGGCCCTAACGGCTGAGGTAGGGGATAATGCAAGTTAAGCGATTTTTCGCCGCCGATATGCGTCAGGCCATGAAACTGGTCCGTGACGAGCTGGGCGCCGATGCCGCGATCATTGGCAACCGCCGCATTGCCGGTGGTGTCGAGCTGACGGCCGCGCTGGACTACAAGCTGTCCGCCCTGGCCCCGCGTGTGCCCAACGCCGAGCTGGAAGAAGAGCTGCGCAAGACCCATACGCGCATTGCCACTGCCCAGGCCGAGCTGGACCAGCGCCAGGACAGCAGCGACAACAACCGCCAATTGTTCGCCGGGCAATCTTTGACCGCTGCCGAACCGTTGATCGAGCCGCACGTCGAGGCCCCGGAGGCCGCCGCCGTACCGGCTGCTGCGCCGGTTGACCCACGCCTGTTCGATGCCATGCGCTCCGAGCTGTCGGGCCTGCGCGAGCTGCTGGAAGTGCAACTCGGCTCGCTGGCCTGGAATCAGCTGCAGGGCAGCAAGCCGCAGCAGGCCAACCTTTGGCGCCGCCTGCAGCGTATTGGCCTGTCCGGGCCGATCGCCCGCGAGCTGCTGGACCTGACCGCCGAGATCGAAGAGCCGCGCCAGGCCTGGCGCATGCTGCTGGCTCACTTGGCGCGGATGATCGAAGTGCCTGAAATCGAGCCGATCGAAGAGGGCGGGGTGATTGCCATGGTCGGCCCGGCGGGCATGGGCAAGACCACCACCCTGGCCAAGCTGGCCGCGCGCTACGTGCTCAAGTACGGCGCGCAGAACCTGGCGCTGGTGAGCATGGACAGCTTCCGTATCGGCGCCCAGGAGCAGCTCAAGACCCTGGGCCGCATCCTCAACGTGCCGGTGACTTACGTCGACCCGGGCCAGTCGCTGGCAGCAGCGCTGGAACCACTGCTGCGCAAGCGCGTGGTGCTGATCGATACTGCCGGCCTGCAAGCCAGCGACCCTGCGCTGCGCATGCAACTGGAAACCTTGGCCGGGCGTGGCATTGCCGCGAAGAACTACCTGGTGCTGGCCACCACCAGCCAGAAGCAGGTGCTGACCGCCGCCTACCACAGCTACAAGCGCTGTGGCCTGGCCGGCTGCATCCTGACCAAACTCGATGAAACGGCGAGCCTTGGCGATGTGTTGAGCCTTGCCATCAGTCATGAACTGCCAGTGGCCTATCTTACCGATGGCCCACGCATTCCTGACGACCTGCACCTGCCGCGGGGCCACCAGTTGGTCACGCGGGCGGTGAATGTGCAGCAGCAGGACGAGCCCAGCGAAGAGGCCATGGCCGACATGTTCGCTGATCTCTATCACAACCCACGGCGAGCGGGTTGACCATGAAGCGTGTGCAAAGTCGCTATGCCAAGGGGCACGCAGAATTGCCCTACGTGTGGCCTGAGTCCCAGCGAGACAAGGTAAAGAACAGACATGGGTAGCATGCATCCCGTACAGGTGATCGCCGTGACCGGTGGCAAAGGTGGCGTCGGCAAGACTAACGTTTCAGTGAACTTGTCCCTGGCGCTGGCCGAGCTTGGCCGCAGGGTCATGCTGCTGGACGCCGACCTGGGCCTGGCCAATGTCGACGTGTTGCTGGGCCTTACCCCCAAACGTACCCTCGCCGATGTGATTGAAGGGCGTTGCGAGCTGCGTGACGTGATGCTGCAGGGCCCCGGCGGTGTGCGTATCGTACCGGCAGCCTCGGGCACCCAGAGCATGGTGCATCTGGCCCCGGCCCAGCATGCCGGGTTGATCCAGGCGTTCAGCGAGATCGGCGACAACCTCGATGTGTTGGTGATCGATACCGCTGCGGGTATCGGTGACTCGGTGGTCAGCTTCGTTCGCGCCGCCCAGGAAGTGCTGCTGGTGGTGTGTGATGAACCTACCTCGATTACCGACGCCTACGCGTTGATCAAGCTGCTCAATCGCGACTATGGCATGAACCGTTTCCGTGTTTTGGCCAACATGGCGCAGAGCCCGCAGGAAGGGCGCAACCTGTTTGCCAAGCTGACCAAGGTCACCGACCGCTTCCTTGACGTTGCCCTGCAGTACGTGGGGGCTGTGCCGTACGACGAGTGCGTGCGCAAGGCGGTGCAGAAGCAGCGTGCCGTCTACGAAGCCTTCCCTCGCTCCAAGTGCGCGCTGGCCTTCAAGGCGATTGCCCAGAAGGTCGACAGCTGGCCGCTGCCGGCCAATCCGCGCGGCCATCTGGAGTTCTTTGTCGAGCGCTTGGTGCAACCCACCAGCGCGGGACCCGTACTATGAACGCCAGCGGCTTCAAGATGTACAGCCGGGCGGCGAAGGACGCCCAGTACGAGCTGATCGAACGCTACGCGCCGCTGGTCAAGCGCATCGCCTACCACCTGTTGGCGCGCTTGCCGGCCAATGTGCAAGTCGAGGACCTGATCCAGGCCGGCATGATTGGCCTGCTGGAAGTGGCCAACAAATACGACGCCAGCAAGGGCGCCAGCTTTGAGACCTACGCCGGCATCCGCATCCGCGGGGCCATGCTGGACGAAGTGCGCAAAGGCGATTGGGCGCCGCGTTCGGTACACCGCAACACCCGTATGGTCAGTGATGCCATGCGTGCGGTTGAAGCCAGAACAGGCCGTGACGCTAAAGATCATGAAGTTGCTGCCGAACTCCAATTGAGTCTCGATGATTACTACGGGATCTTGAACGATACCCTGGGCAGCCGCCTGTTCAGCTTCGACGACCTGTTGCAGGACGGCGAGCACGAAGGGCTGCATGAGGATGGCGCCAGTGGCCAGGTCGAACCTGCGCGCGGCCTGGAGGAGGAGCGCTTCCAGGCTGCCCTGACCGAGGCTATCGCCAACCTGCCGGAGCGTGAGCGCCTGGTGCTGGCGCTGTACTACGACGAAGAGCTGAACCTCAAGGAGATCGGTGAGGTGCTGGGTGTCAGCGAGTCGCGGGTCAGCCAGTTGCACAGCCAATGTGCCGCGCGCCTGCGCAGCCGCCTGGGGGAATGGCGGGCGCGTTGAGCCCACTGTCGTTGCAGTCGTTTTCCACGTTGTACCGAATTGAATGAGTGCGTGCTCGGTAGGCCGAGCGCGTTTGAGACTGCTTGGAGGTCTAATTGGACAAGAACATGAAAATCCTCATCGTTGACGACTTTTCGACGATGCGGCGGATCATCAAGAACCTGTTGCGTGACCTGGGTTTCACCAACACCGACGAAGCCGATGACGGCACCACGGCGTTGCCGATGCTGGAAAACGGTCACTACGACTTCCTGGTGACCGACTGGAACATGCCGGGCATGTCCGGCATCGACCTGCTGCGTAAAGTGCGTGCCAGCGACAAGCTGAAAAGCATGCCGGTCTTGATGGTGACCGCTGAAGCCAAGCGCGACCAGATCATTGAAGCGGCCCAGGCCGGCGTCAATGGTTACGTGGTCAAGCCGTTCACCGCTCAGGTGCTCAAAGAGAAGATCGAGAAGATCTTCGAACGCGTCAACGGCTGAGTCACGTCAGGGGGGCGCGTCATGGATTCATCACAAACGTCTTTGGGCGAGTTCGAGTCGACCCTGAAGAAGCATGCCCAGGAGTTGGTCGAAAGCCTGGAGCGGGGCCGTTTCGGCGAGGCGGTACAGTTGATTCACGAACTGAACCAGACCCGCGACCGCGGCCTGTACCAGGAAGTCGGCAAGCTGACTCGCGAGCTGCACAGTGCCATCGTCAGTTTCCAGATCGACCCCACCATGCCGCAGGCAGAAGAGGTGTCGCAGATTACCGACGCCACCGAGCGCCTGTCGTATGTGGTCAAGCTCACCGAGGGCGCGGCCAACCGCACCATGGACCTGGTCGAGGAAAGCACACCGGTGCTCAATGAGCTGGCCAACGAGGCCAAGGCCCTGAGCACCGACTGGCAGCGCTTCATGCGCCGCGAAGTGGCTGCGCCGGAATTTCGTGATCTGGTCAAGCGAGTCGACAGTTTCCTGACGCACAGCGCCGAAGGTAACCGCAAGGTTTCCGGGCACCTCAACGACATTTTGCTGGCCCAGGACTATCAGGACCTGACCGGCCAGGTGATCAAGCGCGTCACCACACTGGTGACCGAGGTGGAAAGCAACCTGCTCAAGCTGGTGCTGATGGCCAGCCAGGTCGACCGCTTTGCCGGTATAAAACATGACCACGATCAATTGCGTGCAGAAAAAGATCGAGAAAAACATCCGACTCGGGGTGAAGGTCCGCAGATTCATGCCGATAAGCGTGAAGACGTCGTGTCCGGTCAGGACGATGTCGATGATCTGCTGTCCAGCCTTGGTTTTTAAGGAGCACGTTTGATGAGCTTCGGCGCCGATGAAGAAATCCTCCAGGATTTCCTGGTAGAGGCCGGCGAAATACTTGAGCAATTGTCCGAGCAACTGGTCGAGCTGGAAAGCCGACCTGACGATGCCGACCTGCTCAATGCGATCTTTCGCGGTTTCCACACTGTAAAAGGGGGCGCCGGCTTCCTTCAGCTGAACGAGCTGGTGGAGTGCTGCCATATCGCCGAGAACGTGTTCGACGTCCTGCGCAAAGGTGAGCGCCGTGTCGATGCGGAACTGATGGATGTGGTGCTCGAGGCACTGGATACGGTCAACAGCATGTTCGGCCAGGTGCGCGAGCGTGCCGAAGTGACACCGGCCACCCCCGCACTGCTGGCAGCGCTGTCGCGCCTGGCCGAACCTGGCGCAGCCGAAGCTGTTGCAGCGCCTGCACCGGCGCCGGTTGCCGACGTGGTGGCTGCAGCGCCGGCCGAGGCCGAGGAGCAACACCAGGACATCACTGACAGTGAGTTCGAGCAGTTGCTCGACTCGCTCGACGCGATCAAGGCGCAAGCGGCGGCCGACGAGCAGATGCAGGGCGAGACTGTCAGCGGTGCTGGTGATGAAATCACCGACGCCGAGTTCGAATCGCTGCTCGACCAGTTGCACGGCAAGGGCCAGTTCAATGCCGAGGTCGCCGCGCCGCCGGTTGCCGTCAGCAGCGAAGCGGTCAGTGATGAGATCACCGACGCCGAATTCGAATCGCTGCTCGACCAGTTGCATGGCAAGGGCACCTTCCAGGCTGGCGCCTTGCCAGCCGCCCAGGCACCAGCACCTGCCGCGCCAGACAACAGCGCAGCCAGCGATGAAATCAGCGAGCACGAGTTCGAAGCCCTGCTGGACCAGTTGCACGGCAAGGGCAAGTTTGGTGGCGATGTTGCCGCTGTAGAAGCCCCGGCTGCTGTCCAGGCGCAAGCGCCGGCTGCCGCCAAGGCCGAAAGCCCGCCAGTGACCAAGCCCGCTGCCGCGCCAGCGCCAGCGCCTTCGCCGGCCAGCAAACCTGCCGCGGCGCCTCGCGCGCCGGCCCCGGCCGCCGAAAAGCACGCCGCCAGCGAAGCGGAAACCACCGTGCGCGTCGACACCGCGCGCCTGGACGAGATCATGAACATGGTCGGCGAACTGGTGCTGGTGCGTAACCGCCTGGTGCGCCTGGGCCTGAACAGCGGCGACGAGGCCATGTCCAAGGCCGTGTCCAACCTTGACGTGGTCACCGCCGACCTGCAGACCGCGGTGATGAAAACCCGTATGCAGCCGATCAAGAAGGTCTTCGGCCGCTTCCCGCGCCTGGTCCGCGACCTGGCGCGCCAGTTGAAGAAAGAGATCAATCTGGAGCTGGTCGGCGAAGAGACCGACCTTGACAAGAACCTCGTAGAAGCCTTGGCCGACCCGCTGGTGCACTTGGTGCGCAATGCGGTCGACCACGGTATCGAGATGCCCGACGAGCGTGAAACGTCTGGCAAGGCGCGTACTGGCCGTGTAGTGCTGTCGGCCGAACAGGAAGGCGACCACATCCTGCTGTCGATCTCGGACGACGGCAAGGGCATGGACCCGAACATCCTGCGTGCCAAGGCCGTAGAAAAGGGCCTGATGGACAAAGACGCCGCCGAGCGCCTGAGCGAGTCGGACTGCTACAACCTGATCTTCGCCCCTGGCTTCTCGACCAAGACCGAGATTTCCGATGTGTCCGGGCGTGGCGTGGGCATGGACGTGGTGAAAACCAAGATCTCCCAGCTCAACGGCTCGATCAACATTTTCTCGGCCAAGGGCCAAGGCTCCAAGATCGTCATCAAGGTGCCGCTGACCCTGGCGATCATGCCCACCCTGATGGTGATGCTGGGCAACCAGGCGTTTGCCTTCCCGCTGGTCAACGTCAACGAGATCTTCCACCTCGACCTGTCGCGCACCAACGTGGTCGACGGCCAGGAAGTGGTGATCGTACGTGACAAGGCGCTGCCGCTGTTCTACCTCAAGCGCTGGCTGGTCCAGGGCCAGGTGCACGAAGAGCAGCACGAGGGCCACGTGGTGATTCTGTCGGTCGGCACCCAGCGCATCGGTTTTGTCGTTGATCAGCTGGTGGGCCAGGAAGAAGTGGTCATCAAGCCGCTGGGCAAGATGCTGCAAGGCACCCCGGGCATGTCCGGGGCCACCATTACCGGCGACGGTCGCATCGCGTTGATTCTCGACGTCCCGAGCATGCTCAAGCGTTACGCCGCGCGGCGTATTTGATTTCGGTGGCGCGCCCTGGCGGGTTGCGCCGCCTAATGGAGTGTTTATGGCAGTCAAGGTCCTGGTGGTGGATGATTCTGGTTTCTTCCGCCGCCGTGTCTCGGAAATCCTCTCGGCGGATCCAACGATCCAGGTAGTGGGTACCGCGACCAACGGCAAGGAAGCAATCGACCAGGCGCTGGCGCTCAAGCCCGATGTGATCACCATGGACTACGAAATGCCCATGATGGATGGCATTACCGCCGTGCGGCACATCATGCAGCGCTGCCCGACGCCCGTGTTGATGTTCTCGTCGCTGACCCATGAAGGCGCCCGCGTCACCCTCGACGCGCTGGATGCCGGCGCAGTGGACTACCTGCCGAAAAACTTCGAGGACATCTCGCGCAACCCTGACAAGGTCAAGCAGTTGCTGTGCGAGAAGGTGCACACCATTTCGCGCAGCAACCGCCGGATCGGCAGCTATGCCAGAACGGCGCCGGTCGCCGCGCCAGCGCCGGCCAGCACCTTTACCAGCCAGGCGCAGACGCGCCCGGCAGCGCCTGCCCGTGCAGTGGCCCCGACGCCGGCGGCCTCGCAGTCGCCGGCACCCAAGCGCAAACCCTACAAACTGGTGGCTATCGGTACCTCCACGGGGGGGCCGGTGGCGCTGCAGCGGGTACTGACCCAGCTGCCGGCCAATTTCCCGGCACCGATCGTGTTGATCCAGCACATGCCGGCGGCCTTCACCAAAGCGTTTGCCGAACGCCTGGACAAGCTGTGCCGCATCAGCGTCAAGGAAGCCGAAGACGGCGACATGCTGCGCCCGGGCCTGGCCCTGCTGGCCCCCGGTGGCAAGCAGATGATGATCGATGGCCGTGGCACGGTGAAGATCCTGCCCGGCGACGAGCGCCTGAACTACAAACCGTGCGTGGACATCACCTTCGGTTCGGCGGCCAAGTCGTACGGTGACAAGGTGTTGTCGGTGGTGCTCACCGGCATGGGCGCCGATGGCCGCGAAGGCGCGCGCCTGCTCAAGCAGGGGGGCAGCACGGTGTGGGCCCAGGATGAAGCCAGCTGCGTGATTTATGGCATGCCCATGGCCATCGTCAAGGCCAACCTGGCGGATGCCGTGTACAGCCTGGACGAAATCGGCAAGCACCTGGTGGAGGCGTGCGTCTGATGGACGTCCTCAGCCTGATCGGTCTGATCCTGGCTTTCGTTGCCATTGTCGGTGGCAACTTCCTTGAAGGCGGTCATGTCGGTGCACTGGTCAATGGCCCGGCGGCTCTGATCGTGCTGGGAGGCACCCTGGCGGCGGCGTTGTTGCAGTCGCCGCTGTCGTCGTTCAAGCGCGCCTTGCAGATTTTGCGTTGGATCCTGTTTCCTCCGCGGGTCGACCTGGCGGGCGGTATCGACCGCGTGGTGAACTGGAGCCTGACCGCTCGCAAAGAAGGCCTGCTGGGCCTGGAAGGGGTAGCGGACAGCGAGCCCGACCCCTATGCGCGCAAGGGCCTGCAACTGCTGGTGGATGGCGCCGAGCCGGAAGCCATCCGCAGCATCCTCGAGGTCGACCTCCTTACCCAGGAGGGCCGTGACATCCAGGCAGCCAAGGTATTCGAAAGCATGGGCGGCTATGCGCCGACCATCGGCATCATCGGTGCGGTCATGGGCCTTATCCATGTGATGGGCAATCTGGCCGACCCGTCGCAACTGGGCAATGGCATTGCCGTGGCTTTTGTCGCGACCATTTACGGTGTGGCCAGTGCCAACCTTGTGCTATTGCCGGTCGCCAGCAAGCTCAAGGCCATCGTCATGCGCCAGTCGCGCTACCGCGAAATGCTGCTCGAAGGCCTGCTGTCGATTGCCGAAGGTGAAAACCCGCGCTCGATCGAGCTGAAGCTGCAAGGCTTCATGGAGTAACCCATGCGTCGCCGTCGTCATACCGAGGAACACGAAAACCACGAGCGCTGGCTGGTGTCGTACGCCGACTTCATCACGTTGCTGTTCGCCTTCTTCGTGGTGATGTATTCCATTTCCTCGATCAACGAGGGCAAGTACAAGGTTATTTCCCAGGCCTTGCTCGGGGTATTCAACGACCCCGAGCGCAGCATGAAGCCGATCCCGATTGGCGATGAGCAGCCGCTGAGCGTGCGCCCGGCCGAACCGCTGGTCAAAGACAGCGAGCAGACCGAAGCGGGCCTGGCGGCGACCAATGTCGACCCGTTGAAAACCATCAGCGATGACGTGCGCGATGCCTTCGGCGACCTGATCAACAGCGACCAGATGACCGTGCGCGGCAACGAGCTATGGATCGAGATCGAGCTCAACTCGTCGCTGCTGTTTGGCAGTGGTGACGCGATGCCCAGTGACAAGGCGTTTGCGATCATCGAGAAGGTGGCCAGCATCCTCAAGCCGTTCGCCAACCCGGTGCACGTCGAAGGCTTCACCGACAACCTGCCGATCCGCACCGCGCAGTACCCTACCAACTGGGAGTTGTCCTCGGCGCGCGCGGCCAGCATCGTGCGGCTGCTGGCCATGGAGGGCGTCAACCCGGCGCGCATGGCTTCGGTGGGCTATGGCGAGTACCAGCCGGTGGCCAGCAACGATACCGCCGAAGGGCGCGCACGCAACCGCCGGGTGGTGCTGGTGATTTCCCGTAACCTGGAAGTGCGCCGCAGCCTGACAGGCTCGGGCAGCGCCAATGCCACACCGGATGCCGCATTGCGCCGGGCTGGCACACAAAGTGCACCGGCAATACAAGCAACGGTAGCGAAGCCGTGATACGTCAATTCCCCGTCGCTGATACGAACACGATTTTGAATGTGCCGCCGTCCCCTGTGGCAGCGGGCATGCCCGCGAAGCCAGCGACTCGGTGAATGGCACCGGCTACGCCGGTATTCGCGGGCTTGCCCGCTCCCACAGAGGGGCGTGCGAGTTTTGAAGTTTTGCGCATGACGGTTGTTTCTACAGTGTCCCTGCCAAATCAATAGATAGAGTTTGCTTGATGAGAGTCTGGGCAGTAGCCAATCAAAAAGGTGGCGTCGGCAAGACCACCACTACCATTGCCCTGGCCGGCCTGCTGGCCGAGGCCGGCAAGCGCGTGGTCGTCGTCGACCTCGACCCGCACGGCTCGATGACCAGCTACTTCGGGCACAACCCGGATGCCCTGGAGCACAGCTGCTACGACCTGTTCCTGCACAAGGGCACGGTGCCCGAAGGCTTGCCCGGGCAACTGCTGCTGCCCACCAGCGATGAGCGCATTTCGCTGTTGCCGTCGAGTACCGCCCTGGCGGTGCTGGAGCGCCAGTCGCCAGGGCAGAATGGCCTGGGCCTGGTAATCGCCAAGAGTCTGGCGCAGCTGTGGCAGGATTTCGACTATGCCCTGATCGACAGCCCACCCTTGCTGGGTGTGCTGATGGTCAATGCCCTGGCCGCCAGCCAGCAGCTGGTGATCCCGGTGCAAACCGAATTTCTTGCCGTGAAGGGCCTGGAACGCATGGTCGGCACCCTGGCCATGGTCAACCGTTCGCGCAAGCAGGCGCTGCCGTACCAGATCGTGCCGACCCTGTTCGACCGTCGTACCCAGGCGTCGCTGGGCACCCTCAAGTTGCTGCGTGACACCTACGGGCAGCATGTGTGGCAGGGCTACATCCCGGTGGATACGCGCCTGCGCGATGCCAGTCGCAAGGGCGTCACGCCTTCGCAGTTCGACAGCAAGAGCCGTGGGTTGATCGCCTACAGGGCGCTGCTCAAGCACCTGCTCACCTACAAGAACGCAGTGCAGGTGGCCTGATGACTCAAACCCGGCAAACCAGCACCCGGCCCCAGATGGCCCTGCAATCGTACCTGGACGGCTTGCTGCAGGAGGCCACCGAGGCCGAAGACCTGAGCGAGCAGCCGGCAGTGGCGGATGAATTCGCCGAGGCGGTGCGCGAGGAGCAGGCACGCGATGCCCGACAGCCAGCCCGGCCTGAGCCCGCCGAAGCCGCCGCCAGCTTTGCCCCGCGGCCATTCGCCGAACCCCGGCTGGCGGTACTGCCCAGCGTGATGCCGGTGGAAGCCCCGGTGGTGACGGTGGTCGAGCAGGAGATCGTGGCCGAAGCCAGCATCCCGGTACTGATCGAAGAACAAACCGTGGAACCGGCTGTGCCGCTGGTCGATGTGCATCTGCCGGCGCCCAACCTGCCCGTGCCCCCGGCCACTGTCGACGGTCGTCCGGTGTGGGCGGCCGAGCCGTTCGAATGCCTGCTGTTCGACGTTGCCGGCCTGACCCTGGCGGTGCCGCTGGTGTGCCTGGGCTCGATCTACACCCTGGCTGGCCAGGAGCTGACACCACTGTTCGGCCAGCCCGACTGGTTCCTCGGCATCCTGACCTGCCAGGCCGGCAACCTGAAGGTGCTGGACACTGCGCGTTGGGTAATGCCCGACCGCTACCGCGATGATTTTCGCCAGGGCCTGCAATACGTGATTTCGGTGCAGAGCTATGAATGGGGGCTGGCGGTGCATCAGGTCAGTCGCTCGCTGCGCCTGGACCCGTCGGAGATCAAGTGGCGCAGCCAGCGTGGCCAGCGCCCGTGGCTGGCCGGCACCGTAATCGAACACATGTGCGCACTGCTCGACGTCGCCGCACTGGCCGAGCTGATCGCCAGCGGTGCGGTCAAGCAGATGCACGCCAAACAGAAATGACACAGAACATACCGCCAACGGCGGATTTTGAGGGTAGGGGAATGAAAAAGTCGTCTGCACAAGGTTCCGAAGATCCGATCCTGCAGTGGGTTACCTTCCGTCTGGACAACGAGTCCTACGGCATCAATGTGATGCAGGTGCAGGAAGTCCTGCGCTACACCGAGATTGCCCCGGTGCCGGGTGCGCCGAGCTACGTGCTGGGCATCATCAACTTGCGCGGCAACGTGGTGACGGTGATCGACACGCGTCAGCGTTTTGGCCTGATGCCGACCGAAGTGACCGACAACACCCGTATCGTCATCATCGAAGCCGACAAGCAAGTGGTCGGCATTCTGGTCGACAGCGTGGCCGAAGTGGTTTACCTGCGCCAGTCCGAAATCGAAACCGCGCCGAACGTGGGTAACGAAGAGTCGGCCAAGTTCATTCAGGGCGTGTGCAACAAGAATGGCGAACTGCTGATCCTGGTCGAACTGGACAAGATGATGACCGAGGAAGAGTGGTCCGAGCTGGAGAACATCTGAGTTGATCCTAGAGGTTGCTGTCATCTTCCTGGCGCTGGCCTGGGCGCTGAGCCTGTGGTTTTTCCTCAACTACAGCAAGCGCCAGCGCGAGCTGGCTGCGCAGCAGGCCGAGGGCGATGCGCTGCGTGACCAGCGCATCAAGGACTTGGCCAAGCGTCTGGATGACTACCAGAACGGCACGGTGCGCATGGGTGAGGCCATCCATGAGCTGCGTGCGGCGGTGGCCACCCTGCCGGACCGGCTGGAGCGCCTCGAGCAGCGCGACCCCAGCAACGTTACTTTCAGCCAGGCGGCCAAGCTGGTGGGGATGGGGGCGAGTATCGATGAGTTGACCCAGAGCTGCGGCTTGACCCAGGCCGAGGCGGAGTTGATGAGCAAGGTGTACCGGGCTCCTTGACGGGGTACCCTCGGCAGCAGGTTCGCCGCCTGGGAAATCGAGCGGCGCCCATGCTCCGCTCGATCTGAAAGCTGTCGCCTGGCTCGTTCAGTACCCGCTGTTCATTTCAATTGCGAACCCAGGAGTGATTGCCGCCCACGCCGGCGAACCGGTTCAGGGGCAGCAGTTGCTTCAGGGCTGTATTGGCTTGCGAAGGGTTGATGAATGGATAGGTGTTGACGCGTGGCATGGTGTGCAGGTTGATGATCTGGCGCAGGGTCCGCAACCCGGGTAGATGGCGATCGACCACTTCAGTGAGCAGTGCCGGCCCGGTGAGGTAGCTGAGCGTGTTGGCATAGCGGTAGAAACCGCTCGGGTCCTGTTCCAGGCTCGGTCGGCTTTCGTAGAAGTCTGCATGGGTCTGGAAACGTGCGAGCATTTCATCGGAGATCGCATCCAGCAGTGGGTTGCCTGGGTGGCTACCAATGAGGCTGGTGTTGTACAGGCAATTCATGCTCATTTTCTCGTTGGACATCGGCGGTGGCAGCAGCAACCCATCGGGTGGGGTGCGCAGCTCGACCTGATCGATCGTTTCGCCCTTGCCGTCCGGCAGCAGGAAGTCGTCCACGTCCATGTACAGCCCACCCTCATGGTGCAGCATCCGGTAGCGCAGCACATCGGTCGCAGACGCGTAATTGGTGGCGATGCCACCGTTGCCATCCAGCGCTGCCTCGTACTGCGCGTAATAGCGGCTCTGGCGGAAGGCCCGGAAGAAGCGTTGCTCTTCAAGCGGCAATACCTGCAGCCCTGGCGCCCGGGCTGCCAATAGCCTTGCGTTCTGTTCGTAAGCGGTAGGCGAAGCCTTCGACAGAAACAGGCGCATGCTGTATTCACTGTCGCTCAGGCGCGCGGCGTTGGCGGCAAGGTTGGCCAGCAATGGCTCGCTTATGACTTTGTCGCCGACCCAGAGGCTGGAGATAAGTTTGGGGATGGGGGCGCTGTCCGGGGCCGGTGTCGGAATGGTGACTGGCAGTGGCAGGTCGACACCCAGCGCGCGCAAGGTGCGGGTGCGCATGGCGTCGGTGACTGGGCGCTGCCTGTCGAGCGCCACAAGGTCACGGCTGCCAGGCACTGCGATGTAGGCTTGCGGCTCGACCTCGTTGACGGTTTCCTTGATGATGAATGCGTCGTGCTCCAGGTCATAGACCACGCGTGCATTGTAGGTTTCGATGCTGCATTCCAGGTCGTCCAGTTCGCCATCGTAGTGTGGCAAGCGTATCACCGCGCCGGCAACAGCCGGGTCGCCTTCGTCAAGCGGTGTAATCGGCTCGTGGTGGTGGAAGTACTCCGCGCCTTCTGGCTCTGGAAGCCGCGGTGGGCTGGTCGGGCTCAACGGATAGCCGAGCTGCTCGTTGACCTCGCGCGGCATGACAAAACCATCGCTTTTGAACTCGAACAGGGCCTTGATGCCTGCGCTGCCCTCCGTTGCCAGCGGTACGGCGTTGAACAACCCCCAGGCGATGTCGCCAACCCCGTCCTGTTTGGCTTTCAGGCTGTGGCCGTTGATCACCTGATCCAGGCCCAGGCCCAACTGGGCAATGCCACCGACCGCCAGCAGTGGCGCCAGCCCCGGCACCACCAGGCACAGTGGCGCCAGCAGGTTGAGCGTGTTGGCGAGGTAGCCACGCCATTTGGCTTTGGTAACCTGGCTGTCGGTGGTGATGACAAAATCGGCATCGTCGTAGCTGCGCTGGCGCTGGCGCTCGGTCAGGGCTGCGAACATATCCCCGGTCAGTTTGGGGTTGTATTTGCCAGGTTTGTAGTTCACGTAGGTTCTGGGGGGCCAGACGCCATCATCGTTGAAATAACCGTGTTCAGGCGGCAGCCGGTGCCGGTCCGGATAGTCGCCAAGGCCCTCGAGCGCGGTGTCCAGGCCACTGAAATCCAGGCCCTGGGGGCGGTCGGCGAGCCTGAAGTGTTGCTTTAGCGCTTCGCGTCGGGCGGGGTCCTTGCACTGATCGCCCACCCAGTCCTTGAGCTGGTTCTCGCTGGCGAATTCGAGCAAGGGCGAGCTGTTACCTGGCATGTACAGCAGGGTCAGATCGCTGTGGGGGGCGTTGATGTACAGCAGGTCGGTGGCCGCATAGCCATAGATGCTCAGCGTGCTGACCCGTATCTTGAAGCGCTGCGGCATCATGCCGGCGGCTTGCCATGCCAGTTCCCTGGCGGCATCGCTCAGGCGCCCCTGGTTGACCTGGGCGTTGCAGGCGGCGATGAAATTGAGCTTGCTGGCCAGGCGGTGAGTGTCCTGATGCTCCTGCCAGTAAGCGTCGAGCATGGCTTTGAACGGCTGGTGAAAGTCCAGCGCTTCGATGAACCGCTGGAAGGCTTCAGCCGGAACCTGAATGTGGGTCGAGGCATCGTAACGGGCGGGGGACGATCGCTGGAACAGGCCGTTATACACCTCGAAGGCGGCGCCCTGATGGCCAAAGCCCAGCGTTGGCAGGCGATCGACCAGCTTCAACGGCCCTTGGGGGAAGGTGCCTGCCCAAGGGTTGGCGAACAGTGCGCCGATGAGGTTGTTATCGGACTCCCCTTGCCAGTTGCCCAGCAGCGCCTGGGTCATGCTCTGGGTCTGCTGGACCGCTGCCACATACCCTTGGTCATCCGGCCGGTAGTGCAGGGTGACCACATCGACGCGATCGGGGTCGATATGCACACCTTGCCCGGCAAGCCACTGCCGGATCAAGCGATGGGCTTCGCGGTCCGGGCGTGGGATGTTGGCCAGATGGTCTACTACGAACTGCACGCCTTTGGCGTTGATTCTGCTGTCGATCATGACGGTACACCTTGTACGTGGGAGGCCGACAAGGTTGGGCGCATGGAGGGGGAGGGGGTGGTAGATAGTTACTGGCCAGTGCCGGGCAGCGGGGGCAATGGTGGGGTGATATCGCGCTCTGCCGGGCGCGGATCATCGAAGCCGGCGGGTACCTTGCCGCGCAGGTGCCAGGCGAAGGCGATGATCTCGGCAATGGTCAGGTACAGCGCCTCGGGTATTTGCTCGCCCAGCTCCAGCCGCGCCAGCAGCCGCACCAGCTCGGCGTTTTCGTAGATCGGCACTTCGTGTTCGCGGGCGAGCGCAAGGATGGCCTCGGCCAGGTCCTCGTCGCCCTTGGCGGTGAGGGTCGGTGCCTGATGGCCGTCGTAGTTCAGCGCTATGGCTTGGCGTGGTGTCGTATCGTTCATGCGGTTTCGTCCACCCAGCGTTGTTCCATCCGTGTGCGTGGCCCCTGCGGCGGGATGCCCGGGTGGCACTCCAGGTCGCCGACTTCCAGGCCCCGGGCCAGCAGGCGCGCGCGCAGCGCGCCAAGCTGGGTGTCGATCAACCGCGCGGTCTGCTCGCGCTCCGCCCATAGCTGCCCGCTCAGGCGGCCCTCGCTCAGTTGTGCCTGCACTTGCATGGGGCCGAGCGGGGACAGGTCGAAGGCCAGCTCGATGCGCCACAGGGCTTGTCGAGGGTCTTGGGCTTCATGTTGGCGGTCGGCCTGTTGTTGTGGGGTTTCTTCGCGCTGCAGTTTGACTTGCAGCGGGATGAAGTCCTGGCCGTGGCGGATCGGCACTTCAGTTTGCCAGGTGGTCTGCAGGTTGCCGTTTTCCAGCGTGCCGGTTTGTTGCAGGCTGCTCATGGCGTGGCTCTGCAAGCGTGAAACGGCAGCGGCAGCCAGGCGCAGCAGCTGTTGCAGGTCGCCTTCCTCTTCCAGGGCCTTGAGCAGGCGCGACGGTAATGGGAACGCGCCCGGCTGCGGCTTGGGGCTGACCCGCTCGAGCATGCCCAGTGCGCTGCGCGCCAAAGCCGGCATGGTCACGGCCAGGCTGGCGGGGTTGAGATTGGCAGCGCTTGCCGGGAGGGCAGGGGCCTGGGCCATCAGCCGCAGCAAATGCGCCTTGAGGTCGGTGGCGACGCTGGCGGTGGACCCGCTCAGCAGCTTCGCTTCGAGAAAGCTGCCGCTGTTGTTCAGGGCCTGGGCCACTGCCTTGGCGTCGCCCAGTTGTCGGGCGTCCGGCAGGCCGGCCAGCAGGCGTTCGGCGCTGGCGCGCAGGTCGCCATCGACGCCTGGGTCGCGGGTGAGCTGTTGCAGGGCGTTGAGCAGGCCGGGTAGCGAGGCTTGGCGGTTTTGCTGGGTCAGCAGCTGTTGGGCAATGCTGAGTTGGTCCTGCCTGCCGCTGAGCGGCACGAAGCGCAATGACTGATCACCCTGCACCAGGGCGCTGAGCAGGCTGCCAATGGCCAGCGGGCGCGGGCTGTCGATGCTCAGTGTGGCGCCGGCCTGGTTGCTGTTGAGCAGGCTGACCAGCGCCCGGTACACGGCCGGTTGGCCGGGTGCCTGGGCCAGCAGCTGGTTGGTCAGGACCTTGCCTTGCAGCAAGGTGCCGACCGGCACCTTGCTGGTGTCCAGCTGGGTGAGGGTGGCGACCTGGCTGGCACTGGCCTGTTGCAGCATGATCGCCAGGCGGTTGCTTTCGGTCTGGCTGACGGTGATCTGGCTGCCTTGTGGCAGCGGCTGGCTGGCGTTGGCCTGAAGCTGGGTCTGGACGCCGTTGGCCTGCATCAGCCGTAGCACCAGCTGAAAGTCCTGGCCTGTCTGGCGCAACGATAAAACCTCGGCTTGCGCGGTTTCGCCAGGAGCCAGCAACCCAGGCTGCGCCTGGATCAGGCGCAGCAGATCGCCGGTCATGCCCGCCTTGATGGCTTGGCTGTTGATCGCGGTTTGTGCGCCGAGACTATTGATTTCAGTCATGATTGTATACAACCTGTCGAGCCCGGCCTCTTGGCAGCGCGGCGGCGCGTGTAATAATGCCGCGCGCCTGTGGTTGCCAGTATAACGGCAGCGCGCGGGGCGACTTGAGACACAAGGGCTTTGGAGCGGTTTTGGCTGCTTCGCGGGTGAACCCGCTCCTACAGGGTTGTAGGAGCGGGTTCACCCGCGAAGCAGGCGACGCCGCCCCAATGCCCTACTAAAGATAAGGCGAAACCGTGACCCTTCACCTCCAAGCCGCAGGCCTGGCCTGCGAGCGCGACTGGCGCCTGCTGTTCGAACAGCTCGATTTCGAGCTGGGCGCCGGCGACATGCTGCAGATCAGTGGCCCCAACGGCAGCGGCAAGACCAGCCTGTTGCGCCTGCTGGCCGGGCTGATGCAGCCGACGGCCGGGCAGATTCTGCTGGGTGGCAAGCCCCTGGCAGAACAGCGTCATGCCTTGGCCAGCGCCCTGCTGTGGATTGGCCACGCCGCCGGCATCAAGGACTTGCTCACCGCCGAGGAGAATCTCACCTGGCTGTGCGCCCTGCACCAGCCGGCCAGCCGCGAGGCAATCTGGGCGGCGCTGGAGGCTGTCGGCCTGCGCGGTTTCGAAGACGTCCCCTGCCATACCCTGTCGGCCGGTCAGCAGCGCCGTGTGGCCCTGGCCCGGCTGCACCTGGCTTGCCCGCCGCTATGGATTCTCGACGAGCCGTTCACCGCGCTCGACAAGCAAGGCGTGGCGCAGCTTGAAGCGCACCTGGCAGCCCACTGCGAGCAGGGCGGCACGGTGGTGCTGACGACTCATCACACACTGGAACGCAAGCCCTCCGGTTATCGAGAACTGAACCTGGGGCAATGGGCTGCATGAGCGTATTCATTTTGTTGCTGCGCCGCGAAGCGCGCCTGCTGTTCCGTCGCCCGGCCGAACTGGCCAACCCGTTGGTGTTCTTCGCCATTGTCGTGGCCATGTTCCCGCTGGCGGTCGGCCCGGAAAGCCAATTGTTGCAAACCTTGTCGCCGGGCCTGGTCTGGGTGGCAGCGTTGCTGGCCGTGTTGTTGTCGCTGGACGGCCTGTTCCGCAGCGATTTCGAAGACGGCTCGCTGGAGCAATGGGTGCTGTCGCCGCACCCACTGGCGTTGCTGGTGCTGGCCAAGGTGCTGGCGCACTGGATCTTTTCCGGGCTGGCGCTGGTATTGTTGGCGCCACTGCTGGCACTGATGCTGGGGCTGCCAAGCCATTGCCTGCCGGTGCTGCTCGGGTCGCTGCTGCTGGGGACGCCGGTATTGAGCTTGCTGGGCGCGGTAGGTGCGGCGCTGACAGTCGGCCTTAAACGCGGAGGTTTGTTACTGGCGTTGCTGATTCTGCCGTTGTATATCCCTGTATTGATCCTGGGCAGTGGTGCGTTGCAAGCGGCGTTGCAAAATATGCCGGCAACCGGCCATCTGCTCTGGCTCGCCAGCCTGACGGCCCTGGCCGTTACCCTGGCACCCTTTGCGATAGCGGCCGGCCTGAAGATCAGCGTCGGCGAATAACGAGTCCCGGGCTCTCAAGCCCGGCAAATACCCTGGATGTACCCTGATGAAAATAAGCTGGACGTGGTTCCACAAGCTGGGCTCCCCGAAATGGTTCTATGCCATCAGCGGCCGCATGCTGCCGTGGCTGGCCGGTGCTGCCGTGCTCCTGCTGCTGGTCGGCATCACCTGGGGCCTGGCGTTCGCCCCCCAGGACTACCAGCAAGGCAACAGCTTCCGCATCATCTATATCCATGTGCCGGCGGCGATGCTGGCGCAGTCCTGCTATGTGTTGCTGGCGGTGGCCGGGGTGGTGGGGCTGGTGTGGAAGATGAAACTGGCCGACGTCGCCCTGCAGTGTGCCGCGCCCATTGGCGCCTGGATGACCGCCGTGGCGCTGGTTACCGGCGCCATCTGGGGCAAGCCGACCTGGGGCAGCTGGTGGGTGTGGGATGCCCGCCTTACGTCCATGCTCATCCTGCTGTTCCTGTACTTCGGCATTATTGCGCTGGGCCAGGCGATCAGTAATCGTGACAGTGCAGCCAAGGCCTGTGCGGTGCTTGCGATTGTCGGTGTGGTGAATATCCCGATCATCAAGTATTCGGTGGAGTGGTGGAACACCCTGCACCAGGGGGCCACCTTCACCCTTACCGAAAAGCCGGCGATGCCGGCCGAAATGTGGCTGCCGCTGTTGTGCACGGCGCTGGGTTTCTACTGTTTCTTCGGCGCTGTACTGCTGCTGCGCATGCGCCTTGAAGTGCTCAAGCGCGAAGCACGCGCCAGTTGGGTCAGGGACGAAGTATTGAACAGCCTGGGGCGGAGGGCCGCACAATGAGCTTTGCCACCTTCGGTGACTTTCTCGCCATGGGCCACCATGGCCTGTACGTGTGGTCGGCCTATGGCATCTGCCTGGCGGTGCTGGCGCTGAACGTTGGTGCGCCACTGCTGGCCCGTCGTCGCTATTTGCAAGAAGAGGCGCGCCGTTTGCGCCGGGAGAACAACCAGTGAATCCGCAGCGCAAGAAACGCCTGTTGCTCATCGTCGGCCTGCTGGTCGGCGTCGGGGTTGCCGTCGGCTTTGCCTTGAGCGCATTGCAGCAGAACATCAACCTGTTCTATACGCCGACCCAGATCGCCAACGGCGAAGCCCCGCTGGACACGCGCATCCGCGCTGGCGGCATGGTCGAGAAAGGCTCGGTGCAGCGCTCGGCCGACTCGCTGGACGTGCGTTTCGTGGTAACCGACTTCAACAAGTCGGTACCCATCACCTACCGCGGCATCCTCCCCGACCTGTTCCGCGAAGGGCAGGGCATCGTCGCCCTTGGCAAGCTCAATGCCGACGGTGTGGTGGTAGCCGATGAGGTGCTGGCCAAGCACGACGAGAAATACATGCCGCCCGAAGTCACCAAGGCCCTGAAGGAAAGCGGCCAGGCCGCTACCGGCGGGGGGACGAAGCCATGAACGCAGCACTGGTAGTCCCCGAACTGGGCCAGTTGGCGATGATTCTGGCCATCTGCTTTGCCGTCGTGCAGGCCAGTGTGCCGTTGCTTGGCGCGTGGCGTGGCGACAGCCTGTGGATGAGCCTGGCGCGGCCGGCAGCGTGGGGGCAGTTCGCCTTCCTGGCGTTTGCCTTTGCCTGCCTGACCCATGCCTTCATGACAGACAATTTCTCGGTCGCCTATGTGGCCAGCAATTCCAACAGCGCCTTGCCCTGGTACTACAAGTTCAGTGCGGTGTGGGGCGCCCATGAGGGTTCGTTGCTGCTTTGGGCGCTGATCCTCGGCGGCTGGACCTTTGCCGTGTCGGTGTTCTCCCGGCAGTTGCCGCAGGTGATGCTGGCCCGCGTGCTGGCGGTAATGGGCATGATCAGCGTGGGCTTCCTGAGCTTCCTGATCATTACTTCCAACCCGTTCCAGCGCCTGCTGCCGCAGGTGCCGACCGATGGCCGTGACCTCAACCCGCTGCTGCAGGACTTTGGCCTGATCGTTCACCCACCCATGCTCTACATGGGCTATGTGGGCTTCTCGGTGGCCTTCGCGTTCGCGATTGCCGCCTTGCTCGGCGGCCGGCTGGACGCTGCCTGGGCGCGCTGGTCGCGGCCGTGGACCATCGTCGCCTGGGCTTTCCTGGGTGTTGGCATCACCTTGGGGTCGTGGTGGGCCTACTACGAACTGGGCTGGGGTGGCTGGTGGTTCTGGGACCCGGTGGAAAACGCCTCGTTCATGCCTTGGCTGGTGGGCACCGCACTGATCCACTCGCTGGCGGTGACCGAGAAACGCGGGGTATTCAAGAGCTGGACGGTGCTGCTGGCAATTGCCGCATTCTCGCTGAGCCTGCTGGGTACCTTCCTGGTGCGTTCCGGGGTGCTGACCTCGGTGCACGCGTTTGCCGCCGACCCGTCGCGGGGTATTTTCATCCTGTTTTTCCTGCTGTTCGTGGTCGGCGGGTCGCTCACCCTGTTCGCCCTGCGCGCACCGGTGGTCAAGAGCCAGGTCGGTTTCGCCCTGTGGTCGCGTGAAACGCTGCTGCTGGCCAACAACCTGGTGCTGGTGGTCGCGGCTTCGATGATTCTGCTCGGTACCCTGTACCCATTGGTGCTCGATGCCCTGACCGGGGCCAAGCTGTCGGTCGGCCCGCCCTATTTCGACGCCTTGTTCCTGCCGCTGATGGCGCTGCTGATGGTGGTGCTGAGCGTGGGCGTGGTGGTGCGCTGGAAGGACACCCCGGGCAAATGGCTGGCTAGCATGATGACCCCGGTATTGATCGGCAGTGCCATCCTTGCCCCGGTTGCCGGCTTTATCGTCGACGACTTCGATTGGCCGACGCTGACGGCCTTCGCCCTGGCCGCCTGGGTGGTGCTTGGCGGGCTGCGTGACATTTTCGACAAGACCCGCCACAAGGGCCTGGTCAAAGGCCTGCCGTGCCTGGGCCGCAGCTACTGGGGCATGCAACTGGCGCACCTGGGCCTGGCGGTGTGTGCGCTGGGCGTGGTGCTGTCCAGCAACAACAGCGCCGAGCGCGACCTGCGCATGGCGCCGGGCGAAAGCGTGGAGCTGGGTGGCTACCACTTCCTGTTCCAGGGCGCCAAGCACTTCGAGGGGCCGAACTTCATCTCTGACAAGGGCACCATCGTGGTCAGCCGCGAGGGCCGTGAAGTGACCACACTGTACCCGGAGAAGCGCCTGTACACCGTGCAGCAGTCGATGATGACCGAAGCGGGCATCGACGCCGGCTTTACCCGCGACCTGTACGTCGCGCTTGGCGAGCCACTGGAGAATGGCGCCTGGGCTGTGCGCGTACATATAAAGCCTTACGTCCGCTGGATCTGGCTGGGCGGTCTGCTGACCGGCCTGGGCGGGTTGCTGGCGGCCCTCGACCGGCGCTACCGCGTCAAGGTCAAGACCCGGGTGCGTGATGTCCTGGGCGTGTCTGGAGCAGCTGCATGAAGCGTTGGATCATGGTAGTGCCCCTTGCAGTATTCCTGTTGGTGGCGGTGTTCCTCTACAAGGGGCTTTTCCTCAAGCCCGACGAGCTGCCTTCGGCAATGATCGGCAAACCGTTCCCGGTGTTTTCCCTGGCGTCGACACAGGGGGACCGCACCCTGACTCAGGCCGACTTGCAGGGGCGCCCGGCACTGGTCAACGTGTGGGCCACCTGGTGCCCGTCGTGCAAGGTCGAGCACCCGTACCTGAACCAGCTGGCACAGCAGGGGGTGGTGATCCATGGGGTCAACTACAAGGATGACAACGCCGCCGCGCAGAAGTGGTTGGCCGAGTTCCACAACCCCTATCAGCTGGATATTCGTGACGAACAGGGCAGCCTGGGCCTGGACCTTGGGGTGTATGGGGCGCCGGAAACCTTCCTGATCGATGCCAAGGGCATCATCCGCTACAAGCACGTCGGCATCGTCGATGCCGCGGTCTGGCGTGAACAGCTGGCGCCGTTGTACCAGGGCCTGATTGACGAGGCCAAGCCATGAGGCGCTGGCTGGCAGCTGCGGTGCTGGGCATGAGCCTGGCCGGTGTGGCCAAGGCGGCTATCGACACCTACCAGTTTCGCGACGAGGCCGAGCGCGAGCGTTACCAACAGTTGACCAAGGAACTGCGCTGCCCCAAGTGCCAGAACCAGGATATTGCCGACTCCAACGCGCCGATTGCTGCCGACCTGCGCCGAGAAATCTTCCGCATGCTCGGCGAAGGCCAGAGCAACCAGCAGATCATCGACTTCATGGTCGACCGCTATGGCGACTTCGTGCGCTACAAGCCGGCGCTCAGCGGGCGTACCTGGCTGCTGTGGTTTGGCCCGGGGATCTTGCTGGCCGGTGGCTTCGTGGTGCTGGCGGTGATCGTACGCCGGCGCCGTGCTACGGCCGCGCAAGGCGCCGATGAGTTGTCTGCCGAAGAACGCGAGCGTCTCGCCAAACTGCTGGAAAAAGAACAGACCCATGATTGAATTCTGGCTTAGCGCGGGCCTTCTGCTGCTCGCTGCCCTCAGCTTTTTGCTGCTCCCGATCCTGCGTGGCCGCCGTCGCCAGCAGGAAGAAGACCGCACGGCCTTGAACGTGGCCCTTTATCAGGAACGTGTCGCCGAACTGGCGGCCCAGCAAGCCGCCGGTGTGCTCGATGAGGCGCAGATGGCCAAGGGCCGGGACGAGGCTGCCCGCGAGCTGCTGGCCGATACCGAAGGCGCCGAGGCCCCGCGCCAGGGGCATTTGGGCAAGGCCCTGCCGCTGCTGGCTGCGGGACTGGTGCCGCTGATGGCGCTGGGGCTGTACCTGCATTTTGGTGCGGCGGACAAGGTGGCGCTGACCCAGGAGTTTGCCGAGGCACCCAAGTCGATGGAAGAAATGACTACGCGCCTTGAGCGCGTGGTGCAGGCCCAGCCGGATTCGGCCGAGGCCATGTATTTCCTTGGCCGGGCCTACATGGCCGAGCAGCGCCCGGCCGATGCCGCGCGTACGTTCGAACGGGCCGTGGCCTTGGCCGGCCGCCAGCCCGAGCTGCTGGGGCAGTGGGCCCAGGCCCAGTATTTTGCCGCCAACAAGCAGTGGAGCCCGCAATTGCAGGCGCTGACTGACGAAGCGTTGAAGGCTGACCCCAACGAGGTGACCAGCCTGGGCCTGCGCGGTATTGCTGCGTTTGAAGGCGAGCGTTATCAGGAAGCCATCGACTACTGGAAGCGCTTGCTGGCGCAGTTGCCAGAAGGTGATGCATCGCGAGCGGCCCTGCAGGGTGGTATCGACCGCGCCGCCGAGCGCTTGGGTGGGGTGCCAGCAGAGGCGACCGAGCCTGCACCTGTGGCGGCTCGCCTGAAAGTGCGGGTGGAACTGGCGGCTGCCTTGAAGGACAAGGTCAAGCCGGACGACACGGTGTTTATCTTCGCTCGCGCCAGCAATGGCCCGCCGATGCCACTGGCGGCCAAGCGGGTGACCGTGGCGCAGTTGCCGATCGAGGTGGAGTTGTCTGATGCTGATGCGATGATGCCGCAGATGAAACTGTCGCAGTATGCCGAAGTCCAACTGGTTGCACGTGTTTCACGCGCGGGTCAGCCTACCCAGGGTGAGTGGGTTGGCCGGGGTGCTCCGTTGTCTAGCGCCACCCAGGCTACCCAGCGCCTGACCATCGACACTCCAGACCAGTAAGAGAGCAATGCCATGCACAGCACCGTCCGCCTGACCCTGATTACCCTGGCCCTGGGTTTGTCTGCGTGTACGGTGCATGAGCCGTACGAGCAGCCCGCGCCACCGATCGAGCGTGTGCCGCCGTCGGGGCCGGTGGTCAAGCCCTTGCCGGGCAGGCAGCCTGCCACTTCGCCGAGCAAGCCGGCGGCGATACCCAAGCCCATGCCGCGTACGTCGGCCAGCTTTGCGCCACCGCCTGGCGGGGCAAGCCACTGGGATCCCAAGCTGGGTGTATATGTGTTGGAGAAACAGCCAAATACCTTCTACCGGCAGCGTACCTACTATCGGTTCGATAACGGCTGGAGCTGGTCGTTGAGCCCGAATGGGCCTTGGCAGGAAACTGACAGCAGTGGTGTACCCGGTGGGTTAGGGCGCGCGTTCGCACAGTAACGCTGTTTCTGTATCTGCTGCTTCTGCTTCTGCTTCTGCTTCTGCTTTTGCTTGTAAGCGCGCGGTAGTTCAGGCGACGCAGATTGCGACTTCAGGAGGCCGAGCGCAGGGCTTGCGAAGGGAGGTGACGGGCATGGATGCCCGTCAAGCGCTGAGGCCCCATGGATGGGGCCTGCAGCGCGTACTCCCGGGAGCAAGCCCGGAGCGAGGGAACCCCGGAGCGTAGCGCAGGGGCCGGATGATAGGAGCCAGCGTTTTTTGGTTACTTTTTGTCGCGTTTGACAAAAAGTGACCCGCCGTAAGGGCGGAAAGGTGACTATGCGCCCCCTGCGCGAATGAATACCTACGCGATGTGGATGCCCACATCCAAGAAGCAAGAAGCAAGAAGCGAACTCGTCTGTTTTGACTCAGCGAACCGTCCGTTTGCGATGGCGACGCTGACTCACCTTTTCGCCCTTACGGCGAGTCACTTTTTGTCAAACGCGACAAAAAGTAACCAAAAAACGCTGCGCTCCCATCATCCGGCCCCTGCGCTGCGCTCCGGGGTCCCCTCACTCCGGCCTTGCTCCCGGCAGGACCGCGCCGAAGGCCCCATCCTGGGGCCTCAGCGCTTGACGGGCATCCATGCCCGTCACCTGCCTCCGCAAGGCCTGCGTTCGGCCTCCTGAAGTCGCGAAGATCAAGATCAAGATCAAGATCAAGATCAAGATCAAGATCAAGATCAACAGCAACAGCAACAGCAACAGCAACAGCAACAGCAACAGCAACAGCAACAGCACAGTACAGTTTTGCCTTGTTATTTCCATTGACTGTACCGGCCGGTGACTCCGCATAATGACGCCTCGAATTCACCCGGAGGTGGCATGAGCAAGACAGTCCTGGTACTGGTGGAAACCGTCGACGATTACCTGCCCATGCTGGAGCAGGCCGGTTACCACCTGATCCGTGCCCCTTCGCCGCAACTGCGCGCCGATGCCATTCATCGCCACGCCGAAGAAATCGATGCGGTACTCACCCGTGGGCCGCTGGGGCTATCCGCCACCGAAATTGACGCATTACCCAGATTGCAGATCATCTGCGTGATCGGCGCCGGCTACGAGCAGGTCGACCTGGCCGCCGCCGCCGCACGCGGCATAACCGTCACCAATGGCGCCGGGGCCAATGCCGCAGCCGTCGCCGACCACACCCTGGCCCTGCTGCTGGCGCTGCTGCGCGACATCCCCCGTGCCGATGCCAGCACGCGGCGCGGTGAATGGAACCGGGTGATCAGCCCCTCGGTGAGCGGCAAACGCCTGGGCATTCTCGGCCTCGGCGCAGTAGGGCTGGCAATCGCCAAGCGGGCCCACTTGGGCTTCGACATGCACGTCAGCTACCACAGCCGCACAGCACGCCAGGATGTGCCCTATGCCTGGTACGACAGCCCCCGACACTTGGCTGAAGCCGTCGACATCCTGGTGGTGGCCACCCCCGGTGGCGCCAACACCCGGCATCTGGTCGATGCCCACGTCCTTCAGGCCCTGGGGGCTGTCGGCTATCTGGTGAACATCGCCCGTGCCAGCGTGGTCGACACCCAGGCCCTGATTGCTGCATTGCAGCGTGGCCAGCTGGCTGGCGCCGCGCTGGATGTATTCGATGACGAGCCGGCAGTGCCCGATGCACTCAAGGCCTTGCCCAACACCGTACTCACACCCCACGTGGCTGGCCAGTCGCCAGAAGCCGCGCGCGACACGGTGGACTTGGTGCTGCGCAACCTGCAGGCGTTCTTTGCCGGTGAGCCAGTTTTGACCCCGGTACGCCCTTAACCCTTTTTCCAGATATCTGCCTGGCAGCGCCCGGGCAACAAGGAGTGTGTGCATGCAACTCGAAATCTTCCAGGTCGATGCCTTTTCCACTGAACCGTTCGGTGGCAACCCGGCCGCAGTGATCCCGCTGGACAGCTGGCTGCCGGACGATGTGCTGCAGCGCATCGCTGAAGAAAACAACCTGTCAGAAACAGCCTACTTCGTGCGCAAAGGCGAAACGTTCGACCTGCGTTGGTTCACCCCCACCGTGGAAGTCGACCTGTGCGGCCATGCTACCTTGGCCTCGGCTTACGTGCTGTTCGAGCAACTGGGTGAGCAGGCGCAAGTGCTGCGCTTCAATACCCGCAGTGGCGAGTTGCGCGTCAGCCGTGGCGCTGATGGCCTGCTGGCCATGGACTTCCCCGCCAAACAACCCGTAGCGGTCGACATGCCAGCGGGCCTTTTGCAGGCGCTGGGCTTGAGCCAGGCGAAGGCGGTGTACCTTAGCGACGATTATGTGGTGGTGATCGATGACGCCATGCTGCTCGAAACGTTGAAACCCGACTTTGTTGCGCTGTCGGCCTTCGACGTCCGTGGCATTGCCGTGACCGCGGCAGGGCGTGGCTTTGACTTCGTCACCCGCTGGTTCGGCCCGCGGGTTGGTGTGAATGAAGACCCGGTAACCGGTTCGGCACACACCTCGCTGGCGCCGTTATGGGCCCAAAGGTTGGGCAAGAACGTGCTGAGCTGCGAGCAGGGCGGGGCACGCAAAGGGCAGTTGCAGTGCGAAGTGCCGGGCAATGGCCGCGTGATTATCAGTGGACGGGCGGCGTTGTACCTGCGGGGCAATGTGTACATCTAGTACGGCGTGCGATGCCTTGGGGGGCTTCTATAATTGCTGGCCCATCTTTCCGTTCAAGGAGCCACCCATGGCCCTGGAAAAACACGGCACCTGCCTGTGCGGCGACACGCGGCTGACGGTCACCGTCGACAATACCCATATCAGCGCTTGTCATTGCAGCATGTGCCGCAAGTGGACCGGCGGCCCGCTGCTGGTGGTCCACTGCAGCAAGCCTCCGCTGATCGAAGGGCGTGCGCCCAGCGTCTATGATTCGTCCGACTGGGCCCAGCGTGCTTTCTGTGGCCGCTGTGGTACGCACCTGTACTACCGGCTCAAGGCCAACGACTTCCATGCCGTGCCGGTCGGCCTACTCGATGGCGACCAAGCCTGGGATTTCGACCTGCAGATCTTCGTCGAAGAGAAACCCGCGTGGTACTGCTTCGCCAATCAGACCAAGGAGCTGTCCGGCCAAGAGGTGTTCGAGCAGAACAGCTGATTCAACGTCATGTCTGTACGGAGGCATTCCGTCGGCGAATGCCTCCGTACAATTCTGCGTGAACTTGCCAAACCGGTGCATTCCTGAGAAAAGGGCGGTTTTGTTTTTCAGCGTTTGGAGTGTACCCGTGAGCCAAGAACTGCAGATCATCGACCTGGTCGAGGGAGACGGCAAAGCCGCCGTCAAGGGTGCCCTGATCACCACCCAGTACACCGGCTGGCTGGCCGATGGCAGCGAGTTCGACTCGTCCTGGTCGCGCGGTAAGCCGTTTCAGTGCGTGATCGGTACCGGCAGGGTAATCAAAGGCTGGGACCAAGGCCTGATGGGCATGCGTGTTGGCGGCAAGCGCAAGCTGCAGGTACCGGCGCACCTGGGGTATGGCGAACGCAGCGTGGGGGCGATCCCGCCGAATTCGGACCTGACCTTCGAGATTGAACTGCTGGAAGTGCTCACGCGGGATGATTGAGTGGGCACGTTGCAACCCGAGGTTCTTGCACCTTACACAATTGCGCAACACCCAGCCCCTAATCTAGGCCTTGCCTAGGGAACGGCATCCACCTCCAGGGAGGAACCAAACGGGTTCAGGGCACTCTGACCCTCACTCGTGCCAAGGAAGGCATTCACTACAAGGACGCCCTCTAACTGTTGGGCGATGTGGCGAGTAAACCCGATTTTCTCTGCCACACGAGCCTGCCTTGATGAAGTTGCCAACATTCTTCCACCGTCGCCGTCACTTGCTGCTGAGCCTGGTGCTCACTGCCATCGCCGCGCCGCTGGCGCTGGAGGCTGTCGAAAGCCGGGCGCAACCGGTGGATGGCACCCAGACCCTGGTGTTTCTGCGTCATGGCGAGAAGCCGGGCGAGGGGCTCGGGCAGTTGAATTGCCAGGGCCTCAACCGTGCGCTGGACCTGGCCACTGTACTGCCCGAGCGCTTCGGCAAGGCCGACTATGTGTTTGCCGCCAACCCCACGCGGCATGTCGAGGAAGGCAGTAGGGATGAAAGCTACAGCTACATCCGCCCATTGATGACCATCACCCCCAGTGCCATCCGCCTCGGCTTACCGGTGAATATCGACTACGGCGCCAACGACACCGCTGAACTGGCCGATGAGTTGCTGAGCGACAAATACCGCAATGCGACCATCTACACTGCCTGGTCCCACGGCTACCTGCCGGAACTGATCAACACGGTGGCCGGCAAGGCCCTGGGGGAGGAGCGGGTGATCACCGAGGACTGGAGCGGCGAAGACTTCGACACCCTCTACGTACTGACCCTGACCTGGCACGATGGCAAGGCCAGTCTGCTGAGCCGCAATGTGCGCCAGGGCCTGAATGACGGTGCGCATAGCTGCCCGACCTGATCCGCTGGTACTGTTTGGCAAGGAAGCCGGAACAGGGATGAGCGATGAAGCAGCGGGTAACGGTGATCGGTGGCGGAGTGGTGGGCCTGGCGACGGCCTACGCGCTGGTTCGGGAAGGGTGGTCGGTTGATCTGATCGAGGCCCGCGACAGCCTGGCGTCGGCCACCAGCTTTGCCAATGGCGGGCAATTGTCCTATCGCTATGTGGCGCCGCTGGCTGATGCCGGGGTGCCGTGGCAGGCGCTGGGCTGGCTGTTGCAGGGCGAGTCGCCATTGCGCTTGCGCTTGCGCATGGACCCGGCCCAGTGGCGCTGGCTGCTGGCATTCACCCTGGCTTGCAGGCGTAGCGTCAATCGCCGTAATGCCGGGCACTTGCTTGAGCTGGCGCTGTACAGCCAGGCCGTTTTGGCGCAGTGGCGCGAACACCAGAACCTGGGGGATTTCGCCTGGCGGCGCAATGGCAAGCTGGTGGCTTTTCGCAGTGAACGGGCCTTTGCCCAAGGCCGGGAACAGTTGACGGACCCGGCCAGTCAGCAGGTGCTGGCGGCTGCCGAGCTGCGCGGGCTGGAGCCTGCCCTGGATGGCGCACCGTTTGTGGGGGGCGTGTTCACGGCGGGCGAAGAGGTTGGCGATTGCCACGTGTTTTGCTTGCGGCTGGAGGCGCTGTTGCGCGCGTCGGGCCAGTGCCGTTTCCTGCTTGGCCGGCCGGTGACGCAATTGGTTCAGCGCCAGGGCCAGGTCGTGGCACTGCAACTGGGCGATCAGCAGCTGGACGTGGAGCAGTTGGTGCTGTGTGCCGGGCATCGCGGCCCAGGCTTGGCATTACCGGGGGTGCAGATACCGGTTTACCCGTTGAAGGGCTACAGCCTGACCGCGCCGATCAGCGCCGGGCATCTGCCCCCGGAGGTGAGCCTTACCGACTATGAGCGCAAGATTGTCTATGCACGCCTGGGGCAGCAGCTGCGGGTAGCGGCGATGGTGGACATTGTCGGCTTCGACGAGTCGGTGGACATGCGCCGTTTGCAGAGCATGCGGCGGCTGGCGCTGGAGACGCTGCCAAGGGCGGCGGATTATGGCCAGGCGGTGGAGTGGGCGGGGATGCGACCCGCGACACCGACCGGGGTGCCGATCATAGGTGGGACAGTGTACCGCAACCTGTGGCTGAACCTGGGGCATGGGGCGTTGGGATTCACCTTGGCCTGTGGCAGTGCGCAGCGCTTGGCCGAGATGATGCGTTAAGCGGGCCGGCCTCTTCGCGGCTAAAGCCGCTCCTACGAGGACCCCACGGTATTCAGGCGGGTGGTGGTTCTGTAGGCGCGGCTTCAGCCGCGAAGAGGCCGGTACAGGCGAAGGATGTCTAGCGGCCGAAGCGCATCGGCCAGCCCACCACTTTCTTCGCCCGTGGCGTCGCATAGGTGCGCACTTTGGACGTGCTCAAACCCATGCGCACCAGCGATTCGGCAATGGTCACCGCTGCACTCACACCATCCACCACCGGCACGCCGGTGCGTTGGCGAATCTGCTCGTCCAGCCCGGCCATGCCGCCACAACCCAGGCAGATCACCTCGGCCTTGTCGTCGCGCACGGCGCGTTCGGCCTGCTCGACAATCGCCTCCACGGCCCGCAGCGGGTCGGCTTCCAGTTCCAGCACCGCCAGCCCGCTGGCTCGCACCGAGGCGCAGCGGTCATACAGGCCCGAGAGCTTCAGGCGGTCCTCGATCAGTGGCACGGTGCGGTCAAGCGTGGTTACTACGGAATAGGCGTGGCCCAGGTACATTGCCGTGCTGGCGGCGGCGTCGGTAATGTCCACCACAGGCACGTTGAGCAGTTCCTGCAGGCCTTCGCGGCCATGCTCGCCATAACCGGCCTGGATCACGGCATCGTAAGGCCCTTCAAAGGCCAGTACCCGGTCCATCACCGCGATGGCCGCGAGGTAGCTCTCGAAATTGCCCTCCACCGATTCGGCGCCAAACCAGGGTGTCAGGCCGACGATTTCGGTACCGGGTGCGGCCACCGCACGGGCCTGTTCGGCAATGGCGTGGGTGATGGCTTCGGTAGTGTTGACGTTGGCGATCAGAATACGCATGGGCAGTCCTCCTTGATCAATGGCCGCTGTGGTCGACGGCGATGCACTCGCCGCTGACGTCGTGGTAATGGCGGTTACGTGGCGCGATAAGCAGGTACAGGGCGGCGGCGATGCCGGCACCAATCAGCCAGGAGAACGGCGCGATGCCCTGGAAGTTGGGCACCAGGGCCAGCACGATGGCCAGCAGTGCGGCCGGCACGAAGGCGGCCACGGCGCGCAGGTTGATGCCCTTGCTGTAGTGATAGGCGCCGGCCGGGTGCTCGGTATACAGCTCCGGCACGTTGATGCAGCCTTTGCGCAGCAACCAGTAGTCGGACATGATCACGCCGTACAGCGGGCCGAGCAGGGCGCCCAGGCCCGACAGGAAGTACACGATCACCAGCGGGCTGTTGTACAGGTTCCAGGGCAGGATCAGCACCGCCAGGGTGGCGCTGATCAGCCCGGCACGGCGGAAGTTCAGGTGGCGCGGCGCCAGGTTGCTGAGTACGAAGGCCGGGGCGACGAAGTTGGCCATGATGTTCACCGCCACGGTGACGATCAGGAAGGCCAGGCAGCCGAGCACCAGGAATGGCGTGCTGGGTATGGCGGCAACGATCTGCGTCGGGCTGTCGATGATCTGGCCGTTGATCTGGAATTGCGCGCCGCACAGCACCACGGTGATCACGGCGAATACCAGGATGTTTACCGGCAGGCCCCAGAAGTTGCCCACGCGGATGGTCTTGCGGCAAGGCGAGGAGCGGGCGAAGTCACAGAAGTTCAGCACCAGGGTGCCGTAGATCGCCAGCCACAGTGCGCCGCCGGCAAAGATGTTGCGCCACATCTCGTAGCCGGTCAGCGGGGTTGCCACCGACCAGGCAATGCGCGCATCGGCCTTGAAGTACATGAACACCGCCAGTGCGGCGACGGTCAGCAGGATCACAGGCCCGGCAAAGGCCTCGTAACGGCGCACCATCTCCATGCCGTAGGCCAGGATCACCAGCTGCACCAGCCAGATCGACACGAAACACACCCAGCCCAGGCTCGACAGGCCGAGGATGCTGTCGTGGTCGTAGGCTGCCAGTTGCGGCCACACGGCGGTGAGCAGCACGCGCAGCACCACCGATGCCAGGTAGGTCTGGATGCCGAACCAGGCGATGGCGATGACGGCACGGATCAGCGCCGGGATCTGCGCGCCGTGGATGCCGAAGGCAATGCGGCTGATGACCGGGAACGGTACCCCGGTTTTCTGCCCCATGTAACCCGACAGGTTCATGAAGAAGTACACCAGTGCCGCGCCGATGGCCAGCGACAGCAGAATTTGCCAGCCGCCCAGGCCGAGGGCGAACAAGCCCATGGCGAACGAATAGTTGGCGATATTGTGCACATCGTTTGTCCACAGCGCGAAGATGCTGTAGCCGCCCCAGCGACGGCCTTCCATACGCGTTGGCGCCAGGTCGCGGTTATGCAGGCGCGGGCTGAGAACAAGGTCCGGCTGGTGGCCGGCAAGCGTGGACGCGGGGTGTGTGCTGGCGACGGATAGTTCAGGGGCAAGGTCGAGGCTGCTACTCATTCCGGCGGGCTCCTGATGCACTTGGACTGCGATGAGCGGGCATGCGCACGGGCTCGCCATCTCGTCGGTGCAGCGTTGGCATCACAGGGTTGTGGGCGCGGCGGCTGACATTGGGTCGGCGTCGCGGATTCTTGTGTATCTATGTTTTGTTTAAGTTGTATACAAAACACGAACACACAAAAGCGAGTTCCATGCCAAGGGAAGAGCAGGTTTCAACAGGCGATGATTTCGAACTTATCTTGTTAAAAGGTAAGTTAATGAAATACAGAGAATATAAGTTGACCGTATGAACAAGTTTAAATTTTTGAAAGATTGATTAGTTGATCATTTGGTCAAAATAAAGGGAGGAAAGTGTGTAACGAATTGGGGCGCTACTGAAGAAAGTGCACACAAAAATGGCACCTATGGTTACGTTTTTGTGTACAAAAAATAGTCAGCTTTTCCTGTGCTGGCCTCTTCGCGAGCACGACTGCGAGGAGGCCAGTACAGGGGCCGATCAATCCATTGGCGGCAACCGCCGCTTGACCGGGGTCTTCTTGATGATCGCGGTATTGGTCTCAGCCAGCACATTCATGAGGTCGAGCAGCGTGTCCAACTGCTCCATCGAGCGCACATGTAGTCGGGCTATGAAGCAGTCCTCGCCAATGACCTTGTCGCATTCGGTGAACTCAGGGATGGCAATGATCTGGCGCTCCACTTCTTGCAGCTTCCCCGGCAACGGACGGATACGCACGATCGCCTGCAACTGGTAGCCAAAGGCGCGTGGGTCGACCTCCACGGTATAGCCGCGCAGCACGCCACGCTCTTCCAGCCGCCGCAGGCGCTCGCTGACGCTGGGTGCGGACAGCCCGCTGACCTGCGCCAGAGCCTTGAGCGAGCGGCGCGAGTCCTCCATCAGTGCGTTGATCAATACTTGGTCAATGGCATCGGTCATGCTCACCTCATCAGGTAGTTCGTGTTATCTGCCTTGATAGTAAAGGCAGGTTGGCGAAAATGCCTTGGTTATCCGCTGGATGGCCAGGCTGCCGCCTTTGCATACTGTGGCCATTATCAAAGGGAGGTTTGAGATGGACAGTTCATTGCGCCGCGGCTCGCTGGAAATGGTCGCCGCCATGCTGATTTCCGGGACCATTGGCTGGTTCGTGCTGGTGTCCGGCCAGCCGGTGCTGGATGTGGTGTTCTGGCGCTGCGTGTTCGGTGCCGTGACCTTGCTGGCGATTTGCGCCGCGTTTGGCTTTCTGCGACCGGGCGTGATCAGCCGCACGGCATTTTTGCTGGCGATTGCCAGCGGGGTGGCCATTGTCGGCAACTGGCTGCTGTTGTTCGCTTCGTACGCACGGGCGTCGATTGCCATTGGCACGGCGGTTTACAACGTGCAGCCGTTCATGTTGGTGGGGCTGGCGGCGCTGTTTCTGGGCGAAAGGATCACGTTGGCCAAGGTGACCTGGCTGAGTGTGGCGTTCCTCGGCATGCTGGCCATCGTCAGTGCCCACGGCGCTGGGCAAAGTAATGGCGAGGACTATCTGCTGGGGATTGCCCTGGCGCTGGGGGCGGCGTTTCTGTATGCAATCGCGGCCTTGATCATCAAGCGCCTGAGTGGCACGCCCCCGCACCTGATTGCGTTGATTCAGGTAACCACGGGTGTGTTGCTGCTGGCGCCATGGGTCACGCTTGGCGGGTTGCCGGTCGAAGTGCCGGCCTTGGCCAGCTTGTTGACACTGGGGATGGTGCACACCGGCCTGATGTATGTGCTGTTGTACAGCGCCATCCAGCGTTTGCCCACGGCCTTGACCGGTGCGCTGTCGTTCATTTACCCGATTGCGGCAATTCTGGTGGACTGGGTGGCGTTCGGGCACCGCCTGGCGCCGCTGCAGTGGCTGGGCGTGGGGTTGATCCTGCTGGCGGCAGCGGGCATGCAGCAGGGGTGGTGGTTCCGCTCGGCGCGCCATCCTGTAGGCGCGGGTTTACCCGCGAAGAGGCCCGCAAGGTAGAATGCCGCTTTTTGCCAGCCTGCGATCCGCCATGACCTCGCCCATCGACACCCTTGAGCAACACCTGCTTGCCGCCCTCGACCCTGCCCCACAGGAAACCCGCCGCCTGTTTCACGGCCGCGGCCGCTGCTGGCAGGGCCTGGAGCAGGTGACCGTCGACTGGCTGCAGGGCGTGCTGTCGGTCGCCTTGTTCCGTGAGCCGGCCGAAGGCCTCCTCGCCGAACTGGAAGCCATGCTGCGCAGCTTGGCCGAGCGCCCGCAGTGGACGGGTCAGGCAGTCATCATCCAGCACCGCTACCTGCCCGACAGCCCGGGCCAGTGGCTGCTGGGCGAGCCGTGCCAGCAACGCGAAGTGATCGAGGACGGCCTGACCTACCTGCTGGACTTGGGCGTGCGGCAAAACAATGGCCTGTTCCTCGACATGCGCTATGGCCGCCGTTGGGTGCGCGAGCAGGCGGCGGGCAAGCGTGTGCTGAACCTGTTCGCTTATACCTGCGGCTTTTCCGTGGCAGCGATTGCCGGCGGCGCTGAGCAGGTGGTGAACCTGGACATGGCCAAGTCGGCCCTGTCGCGAGGCCGGGACAACCATCGCCTCAATGGCCACGATGCATCACGGGTGGCGTACCTGGGGCATGAACTGTTCAAGTCGTGGGGCAAGGTGCGTAAGTACGGGCCTTATGACCTGATCATCATCGACCCGCCGACCTTCCAGCGTGGCAGCTTTGTGCTGACCCAGGATTACGCAAAGATCCTGCGGCGTTTGCCGGAGTTGTTGAGCGAAGGCGGGACGGTGCTGGCGTGTGTCAACGACCCGGGGATCGGGCCTGAGTTTCTGATTGAAGGCATGGCAGAGCAGGCGCCTTCGTTGGCTTATGTCGAGCGCCTGGAAAACCCGCCGGAGTTTCCGGACGTTGACCCGGCGGGGGGGCTGAAGGCCTTGGTGTTCCGCCGGGTTTGATGTTGCTTGTGCGTTACTGACCGGTATAGATCTGGTCAAACACCCCACCATCATTGAAGTGGGTCTTCTGCACGGTACGCCAGTCACCGAAGGTTTTCTCCACCGACAGGAAGTCCACTTTCGGGAAGCGGTCGGTGTACTTGGCCAGTACCGTCGCATCACGCGGGCGCAGGTAGTTGTTGGCGGCGATCTCCTGGGCTGCTGGTGACCACAGGTACTTCAGGTATTCCTCGGCCACGGCCTGGGTGCCTTTCCTAGCCACCACCTTGTCGACCACCGTCACCGGTGGCTCGGCTTCGGCCGATACGCTTGGGTAGACCACTTCGAACTGGTCGCGGCCGAACTCGCGGGCGATCATCTCGGCTTCGTTCTCGAAGGTGACCAGCACGTCACCGATCTGGTTGGTCATGAACGTGGTGGTGGCGGCACGGCCACCGGTGTCCAGCACGGGTGCCTGCTTGAACAGCTTGCCGACGAAGTCGCGGGCTTTGCTTTCATCGCCACCTTGCTTGAGTACGTAGCCCCAGGCCGACAGGTAGGTATAGCGGCCATTACCCGAGGTTTTCGGGTTGGGCACGATCACCTGGACACCGTCCTTGAGCAGGTCGGGCCAGTCTTTCAGGGCTTTCGGGTTGCCCTTGCGCACGATGAACACAGTGGCCGAGGTGAACGGCGCGCTGTTGTTCGGCAGGCGGGTTACCCAGTTGTCGGGTACCAGCTTGCCATTGTCGGCCAGGGCGTTGATGTCGGTGGCCATGTTCATGGTGATGACATCGGCCGGCAGGCCATCGATCACCGCACGGGCCTGCTTGCTCGAGCCGCCGAAGGACATCTGCACGTTGACCTTCTCATTGTGCTCGGCTTCCCAGTGCTTCTGGAAGGCCGGGTTGTAGTCCTTGTAAAAGTCGCGCATCACGTCGTAGGAAACGTTGAGCAGGGTGGGGGCGGCCTGGGCGAGGTTGCCCAGGGCCAGGCCTGCGGCGAGCAGCGAGGCGGTGAAGAGTTTTTTCACGTTGCTTCCTTGTTCTTGAAGGGTGTTGGGGCAGATTGCCTGCGACTATAGCGGGTGGGTTTATACGGGTTAAAGAACAAAAAATGCTTTGGTTATGCTTCTGCCTGTGCCGGCCTCTTCGCGGGTAAACCCGCTCCTACGGGGACCGCGCACGGTCCGGGCCTGTTGTAGGGGCGGGTTTACCCGCGAAGAGGCCGGCGCAGGCGCTGTCACGCTTTGGGAAACAACCCATTCCCACAGCGAGAACAGAACGCTGCCCCCTGCTCGTGGGTCTTCTTGTGGCAGGTCGGGCAATCATGCTGCAGCTGCTCCCCACGCATGGCATTGGCCAGCTCGGCGGTAAAGATGCCGGTCGGCACGGCAATGATCGAGTAACCGGTAATCATCACCAGCGACGACAGCACCTGCCCCAGCGGGGTCTTCGGCACGATGTCGCCAAAGCCCACTGTGGTCAGGGTAACGATGGCCCAGTAGATGCCTTTGGGGATGCTGGTAAAGCCATGCTCAGGCCCTTCGATCACGTACATCAGCGTGCCGAACACCGTTACCAGGGTCGATACGCTGACCAAGAACACGATGATCTTCTGCTTGCTGCCGCGCAGTGCCTCCATCAGGTAGTTGGCCTGCTTTAGGTACGGGCTGAGCTTGAGTACACGGAAGATCCGCAGCATCCGGATGACCCGGATGATGAGCAGGTACTGGGCGTCGCTGTAGTACAGCGCGAGGATCCCCGGCACGATCGCCAGTAAATCGACCAGACCGTAGAAACTGAAGGCATAGCGCAACGGCTTGGGCGAGCAGTACAGGCGGGTGATGTATTCGGCCAGGAAGATCGCGGTAAAGCCCCACTCGATGCCGGCCAGCAGGCCGGCGTAGCCTTGGTGCACCTCGTCGATGCTGTCGAGAATGACGGTGACCAGGCTGGCCAGGATGATCAGCAGGAGGATCTTGTCGAAGCGGCGGCCTGCTACGGTGTCGGTCTGGAAGACCATGATGTAGAGGCGTTCGCGTAAAGGCAGAGGTGCGGTCATGAAGTGCAGGTTCCGAAAGCTTGAGATGCAAGACTAGATGCACAGGGCCTGCTACGGAAAGGTGAATCATGTCACCTGCTAAAAATGCCAGTACTAAGGTTCTCGTCGAGGCCTCAGTATAAGACTGGGTATTTCATTGACAGCGAGGCGGGAAATGAACGACCAGTCAAAAGCAGTAAGCCGGCAGCGTTTGGGGCACACTTTGTTAGCTTACACACCATTTGGTTTTTTACAGTGCATCGAGAGCGCAACGCGCTTGGCGTTCAATGGGCAGTGGTTGGAGAGAGGAACGCAGGGGTATCTGCTGGGCAGTGGGAAGCGGCTGTTCAATCCTGCACTTATGCGTTTTTCCAGTCCAGACAGTTTGAGCCCCTTTGGCAGAGGTGGCGTGAATGCATACATGTATTGCGGTGGAGATCCTGTGAACCATACCGACCCCTCAGGCAACGCAGGAGTAAAAACCGGTTTCGGTAAGTTCATGAAGCAGAAGAATGTGAACTTGGCGCAGCGGACGAGAGCCAAGAAGTTCTTACGCGAGCCGATGCAGGCGATTGCCGAGCAGAAAGGAACGTTTAGATTTACGGTAAAGGTAGGTTCATCTTATATTGAGGTGAATGTAGTGGACGGGAGCTTCTCTTATGCGTCTAGAACCAGTTTCGATTTGCGGTCGAATCCTGCTAAATACCAAAAAAATGGCATTGAAGTGAGTCTCGACCATGTTCCTATGATGCCGGTTGGCAGGGGTTTTTCATCAACAATGGATCTTGTTCCTAAAGAAAAAACCAGCGCAATGCCACCGATTACTCCACAACACCCTCAACTACCGGCTGCAGGGGCGAATTTAAGAGCTAACTTGCCTATCGACGCGACGATTGATTCTTCTGAGGCTTAGCTGAGTAAACGCACTGTCACCTACATGCATTAACCAGCAGGCAACTACAAATGGTGCGATCAGCGCTGCCATAGGTAGAAGGCCGGACAGCGGTTGCGGCAGCAAGGCCAGGGCGTTCGCCAGCAGACCGGCTAGGGCAACAAACAGGGCGCCGCCGATCAGGTTGGGCGCGGTCAGCAGGATGGCCAGGGGGGTGTGCAGCAGCACCTGGCTGAAGCCGTTGAGTAACGCCGTGGCTCGATCGGGGCACGGGTTGACGAAATGTTTGGTGTACATGGGGCAGTCAGTGAGGTTGATGGGGGGCGGTGGGCCTCTTTGGGCCTCGGTTTTCCGCGGTCGGGTAGAGCGGTATTCGGGGAGGGCTTTGCCCTCCAATCGCGACACAAGGCCGCTCCCACAGGGATTGCATTTCCTTGTGCCAGCGCGGCCCTGTCGGAGCGGCCCGCGAATAGGCGGCGCAGGCGCTATCACGCTTTGGGAAACAACCCATTCCCACAGCGAGAACAGAACGCCGCCTCACCAGGAACACGATGTTCTTCTGCTTGCTGCCGCGCAGCGCCTCCATCAGGTAATGGGTCTGCTTGAGGTACGGGCTGAGCTTGAGTACAGATGGCGGCCAGTAAGCCGGCTTAGCTCTGGTGCACTTCGTCGATGCTGTCGAGGATCACCGTGACCAGGCTGGCCAGGATGATCAACAGCAGGATCTTGTCGAAGCGGCGACCGGCTAGGGTGTCGGTCTGGAAGACCATGATGTAGCGGGTTCCGAAGGCAAAGCGGAAAGCCTAGAGGGTCTTTGCCCAAGGCTGCAACGAATGAACTGTTAAAATTGCTAGTTCTCCGGATCGGATTGGCTGGGGCAGAATCCCGTAGGGTCAGGGGGGAGGCGAGCATGAAACTGCAGAGTGGACAGTTACCCGAGCAAATTGCTGTTGAGCGTGCTCAGACGAAGTGGATACGGTCATACGCAGCTTATGGGTATTCACTGAATTGGCCGATTCCTTCATTGGGTTTCAATGGCGAACGGCACGATGGCATCTTGCAAGCCTATGCGCTGGGCAATGGTCACCGATTCTATAGCCCCATTTTTATGCGTTTTTACAGCCCGGATGGTTTAAGCCCTTTTGGGAATGGTGGGCTGAATGCTTACTGTTATTGTGAGGGTGATCCGATAAACAGCTCTGACCCGTCAGGTCAGATGAAACGTGTGAAAACTGGGCTAACTGCTGAGTTTAAGCGCTTCGGCATACCGAAAATTTTCAAAAGGGGAGTGAAGAATCATTTCGCGAACAGCTCTGAAGCTTACAGCTTGGGTATTGGTAGTGCTGGATACGAAATTTCCAGAGGTAAGGATGGTCGGTTTACGGTGGTCAAGGTTGATGGTTTGGGCGCTACTCGGAAACAGTTGGAGCGCTCTCAAGCAGACAACGTTCGCCTTCAAGAACAGAATCAAGTGCTGCAGAGCAGGCTAGATGAGCAGCTAGCGCTACGCTCTCTTCCGAAGCCTCTTCGTCCTCTACCTCCGTCTCCGTCTCCGCCACCGCGCCCGCCAAAGGGTATTTCCTCGGCACCCGATCCAGCTCCCATTAGGCTGCCAGAGGCGGAGTGGATATCTGCCCCCCGTTAGTTCGGTAATCGATGTGAGCTGTCTTTCTGTGTCCTGTGACCTAGGTGATCAGCTACATGCATCAGCCAGCAGGCGGCGACAAAGGGCGCGGTCAGGCCGGGCACAGGCATCAGCTTGAACAGGGGTTGCAGCAGCAAGGCCAGGGCAATCGCCAGCAGGGTCACCCAGGGTTTTTCACCTCGCCTGCTGAAGGCCAGTGCCGCCAGGGCTGCGTTGAAACCGTATAGCCCCAACCAGGCAGCTTGCGGTCGATCGGCGAGCAGCGCCACCCCGCCGCCAATGGCCGAGCCGATCACCGCCCACAGCGCCGCATAGGGATTGGCGATGAACATGCCGACGATGATCAGCAACCCGGCCAAGGGCTGGTCGAGCAGGAAGATCTGGCCTATGCCGCGGGCCAACGCATACAGCGGGTCAGCTTCGACGAAGCCGCTGGGCGAGGGGCTGGCGATTAGCAGTGTGGCCCAGCCGAGCATGACGAAGGGGGCGGTGTAGGCGACCAGCAACTTGCCGCCGCGCTTGCGCCACTGGTGGGTGATGATGCTGGACAGGCCGCCGGCGGCGATGATCAGGGGGGGCAATATGGCCGACCAGGGCAGCACGGCGCTGATCAGGATGCCGATCAGTACGCCGTTGTAGCAGTAAAGCCCGGCCTGGCGGTCGGCACGGTCATAGCCGCGTGCCTGGGCGGTGAGCAGGCCGGCCAGGGCGCCAAGCAGCGCGCCGCCGACCAGGTTGGGTGCTGTCAGCAGGATGGCCAGCAGGCAGCACAGGCCGCACAGGGGGTTGCGCAGCAGCAGCACCTGGCTGAAGCCGTTGAGTAACGCCGTGGCCCAGTCGGGGCACGGGTTGACGAAATTTTTGGTGTACATGGGGCAGTCAGTGAGGTTGATGGGGGAGCGGTGGGCCTCTTTGGGCCTCGGTTTTCCGCGGTCGGGTAGAGCGGTATTCGGGGAGGGCTTTGCCCTCCAAACGCGACACAAGGCCGCTCCCACAGGGATCGCATTTCCTTGTGCCAGCGCGGCCCTGTGGGAGCGGCCTTGTGTCGCGAAAGGGGCGCAACGCGCCCCCGGCAATCTCAGATCAAAGTCTCGATCCGCAGCGTGTTAGTCGTACCCGGCTTGCCGAAAGGCACGCCAGCGGTGATCAGCAGCGTGTCGCCACGGCTGGCCATGCCTTGCGCCTGGGCAATCTCCAGGGCAGTGGAAACCACCTCGTCCACCTGACGCAGGCGGTCGTTGACCACCGAATGCACACCCCAAGCCACGCTCAGGCGGCGTGCGGTGTTCAGGTTCGGCGTCAGGTTGAGGATCGGTGCCCGTGGCCGCTCGCGTGCAGCCCGCAATGTCGAGGCGCCCGACTCGCTGTAGTTGACCAGCACTGCCACCGGCAGGATGCCGCTGATGCGGCGGATGGCGCAGCTGATGGCATCCGACACGGTCGCTTCGGCCTTTGGCCGGCCGACGTCGAGCTGGGCCTGGTAGTCCGGGCCATTCTCCACCTGGCGGATGATCTTGCTCATCATCTGCACAGCTTCCAGCGGGTAATCGCCCGAGGCCGTCTCGGCCGACAGCATCACAGCGTCGGCACCTTCGGCCACGGCGTTGGCCACGTCAGTGACTTCGGCACGGGTTGGCGCTGGCGAGAAACGCATGGATTCGAGCATCTGCGTGGCCACCACCACGGGTTTGCCCAGCTGGCGGCAGGTGCCGATGATGCGCTTCTGGATCTGCGGCACGCTTTCGGCCGGTACTTCCACGCCCAGGTCACCACGGGCCACCATGATCGCGTCTGCCAGCTCGGCGATGGCTTGCAGTTGCTCGACGGCCGATGGTTTCTCGATCTTGGCCATCAGGTAGGCGCGGTCGCCAATCAGCTGGCGCGCTTCGACGATGTCTTCAGGGCGCTGGACGAACGACAGGGCGACCCAGTCCACACCCAGTTCCAGGCCAAAGGCCAGGTCGCGGCGGTCTTTTTCGGTGAGCGGGGAGAGGTCGAGCACCGCTTGCGGTACGTTGACGCCCTTGCGGTCGGAAAGCTCGCCACCGTTCAGCACCTCGGTGTCAATCGCGTCGCTGTGCTTGGCGGTCACGCGCAGGCGCAGTTTGCCGTCGTCCAGCAGCAGGTCCATGCCGGGTTCGAGGGCGGCAATGATTTCGGGGTGCGGCAGGTTGACCCGGCGGCTGTCGCCCGGGGTTTTGTCCAGGTCCAGGCGCAGGGCTTGCCCGCGTTGCAACTGCACCTTGCCTTCGGCGAAGCGGCCAACGCGCAGCTTCGGCCCTTGCAGGTCCATGAGGATGCCCAGCGGGTAGTTCAGTTGCTGCTCGACTTCGCGGATCCACTGGTAGCGCAGGGCGTGGTCGGCATGCTCGCCATGGCTGAAGTTGAGGCGGAAGATGTTCACCCCGGCTTCGACCAGCTGGCGGATATCGTCGATGCCGTTGATCGCAGGGCCAAGGGTGGCGAGGATCTTTACTTTTTTATCAGGCGTCATGATTGGGCAGTCTCGAGGATCAGGATGGCGCGGAAGTCGTTGACGTTGGTGCGGGTCGGTTCGGTGACGATCAGCGCATCCAGCGCGGCGAAGTAGCCGTAGCCGTTGTTGTTGTCCAGCTCGTCGCTGGCCGACAGGCCCAAGGCTTCGGCGCTGGCGTAGCTGGCCGGGGTCATGAAGGCACCGGCGTTTTCTTCCGAGCCATCGATGCCGTCGGTGTCACCGGCCAGGGCGTACACGCCCGGCAGGCCTTTCAGGCTTTCGGTGAGGCTGAGCAGGAACTCGGCGTTACGCCCACCACGGCCATTGCCGCGCACGGTCACGGTGGTTTCGCCACCCGACAGGATCACGCAGGGCGCTTTGAGCGGCTGGCCGTGCTGAACGATTTGCCGGGCGATACCAGCATGCACCTTGGCCACTTCGCGCGATTCACCTTCCAGGTCGCCGAGAATCAGCGGGCTGAAACCGGCCTGACGGGCTTTGACCGCGGCAGCCTCCAGCGACTGCTGGGGTTTGGCGATCAACTGGAAGTGGCTGCGGGCCAGGGCCGGGTCATCGGCCTTGACGGTTTCCGAGGCCGGGTTGTTCAGCCAGTCGATGACCGCTTTGGGCGCTTCGATGTTGTAGCGTTTGAGGATGGCCAGGGCGTCGGCCGAGGTGCTCGGGTCGGCCACGGTGGGGCCGGAGGCGATTACCGTGGCGAGGTCGCCCGGTACATCGGAAATGGCATAGGTGTAGACCGTGGCCGGCCAGCAGGCCTTGGCCAGGCGCCCGCCCTTGATCGCCGAGAGGTGCTTGCGCACGCAGTTCATCTCGCCGATGGTGGCGCCGGATTTCAGCAGTGCCTTGTTGATCTGCTGCTTGTCGGCCAGGGTCAGGCCTTCGGCAGGCAGGGCCAGCAGCGCCGAGCCACCGCCAGACAGCAGGAAGATGACGCGGTCTTCTTCGTTGAGGTTGCTGACCAGTTCCAGCACGCGCTTGGCCACCGCCAGGCCGGCAGCGTCCGGGACCGGGTGGGCGGCTTCGACCACCTCGATCTTCTGGCAGTTGGCGCCGTGGCCGTAACGGGTCACGACCAGGCCGGAGACTTCGCCCTGCCAGCTTTTCTCGACCACTTCGGCCATGGCGGCTGCGGCCTTGCCGGCGCCGATGACGATAACCCGGCCGCTGCGATCGGCGGGCAGGTAGGGTTCGAGGACTTGACGGGGGTGGGCGGCGGCGATGGCTGTGTCGAACAGCTCGCGGAGAAGTTTTTGCGGATCGACCGACATGGCAGGCTCCCAATTATTGTTGTTCTGCAGAATCAAAAACGCCCCTGGAACTGCCTCCGTGCAGGCCGAACCAGGGGCGGGTGTTGCTCGATGCCACCATTGGGCCTGTGGTCGCAGGTTCAACGGCGTTGGCTTCTTCGCGGGCAAGCCCGCTCCTACATGCACAGCTCTGAGCGATTGTGCGGTCTTTGGTAGGAGCGGGTTTACCCGCGAAGAGGCCAGTGAGGCTAAAAACGATTTATTTGTCGTCGCGGATCGAGAAGTTGGCCATGTGCTCCAGGCCTTTGATCAGCGCCGAGTGGTCCCAGTTGCCGCCGCCCAGGGCCTGGCAGGTGTTGAACACTTGCTGGGCATTGGAAGTGTTGGGCAGGTTGATGCCCAGTTCCTTGGCGCCTTGCAGGGCCAGGTTCAGGTCCTTCTGGTGCAGGTTGATGCGGAAGCCTGGGTCGAAGGTGCCCTTGATCATGCGCTCGGCGTGCACTTCGAGGATTTTCGACGAAGCAAAGCCGCCCATCAGTGCTTCGCGCACCTTGGCAGGGTCGGCGCCGTTCTTGGCGGCGAACAGCAGGGCTTCGGCCACGGCCTGGATGTTCAGGGCGACAATGATCTGGTTGGCGACCTTGGCGGTCTGGCCGTCACCGTTGCCACCGACGCGGGTGATGTTCTTGCCCATGGCTTCGAACAGCGGCAGGGTGCGCTCGAAGGCGTTCGGGCAGCCACCGACCATGATGCTCAGGGTCGCCGCCTTGGCGCCGACTTCACCACCGGACACCGGGGCGTCCAGGTAGGCGGCACCGGTAGCCTTGATCTTCTCGGCGAAGGCTTTGGTGGCGGTTGGCGAGATCGAGCTCATGTCGATCACCACCTTGTTCGGACCAACGCCTTCGGCCACGCCGTTTTCACCGAACAGGACGCTTTCGACCTGCGGGGTGTCGGGGACCATGACGATGATGAATTCGGCTTCCTGGGCAACCTCTTTCGGGTTGGCCAGGGCCACGGCACCGGCAGCGATCAGGTCGGCTGGCGCGGCGTCGTGGTGGGTGGAAATGAACAGGCTGTGACCTGCCTTTTGCAGGTTCTGAGCCATGGGCTTGCCCATGATGCCGGTGCCGATGAAACCGATTTTAGCCATGAGAAATTACCTCTTTGTAATTGTGATATCTCAAGCAAGCTTTGGCCCCCTGTGGGAGCGGGCTCGCCCGCGAAGCAGACAACTCGGTGGATGGCACCGGCTTTGCCGGTGTTCGCGGGCGAGCCCGCTCCCACAGGGTCCCGAGTTGTTCCTCAGATTGCGTTATGGGTTTTCAGCCAGCCCAGGCCCGCTTCGGTGGTGGTCAGCGGCTTGTACTCCGCGCCCACCCAGCCCTGGTAGCCGATGCGGTCCAGGTGTTCGAACAGGAAGCGGTAGTTGATCTCGCCGGTGCCTGGTTCATTGCGGCCTGGGTTGTCGGCCAGCTGGATGTGGTTGATCAGCTTCAGGTTGGCTTCCATGGTGCGAGCCAGGTCACCTTCCATGATCTGCATGTGGTAGATGTCGTACTGCAGGAACAGGTTGTCGCTGCCCACTTCGGCCTGGATTTCCAGCGCCTGCTGGGTGGTGTTCAGGTAGAAGCCGGGGATGTCGCGGGTGTTGATCATTTCCATGACCAGACGGATTCCGGCGGCTTTCAGCTTGTCAGCGGCGTAGCGCAGGTTCTCGACGAAGGTCTTGCGCACGGTGGCGCAGTCCGGGCCTTGTGGGCGGATGCCGGCCAGGGCGTTGACCTGGGTATTGCCCAGCACCTTGGCGTACTCGATGGCCTTGTCGACACCGGCACGGAACTCTTCGATGCGGTCGGGGTGGCAGGTGATACCGCGCTCACCTTTGGCCCAGTCGCCGGCCGGCAGGTTGAACAGCACCTGGGTCAGGCCGTTGGCCTCCAGCTGCTGCTTGATGTCGGCAGCGCTGAAGTCGTACGGGAACAGGTATTCGACGCCGCTGAAACCAGCATCGGCGGCAGCCTTGAAGCGGGCCAGGAAGTCCTGTTCGGTGAACAGCATGGACAGGTTGGCAGCGAAGCGAGGCATGAGTTGTCTCCTTGCGATGAAGGCCCCCAGGGCGTGCCTGGGGGCGTCAGGCGATCAGTCCAGCAGCGAGATGGCGGTTGGCGCGTCGTTGCCGACCAGAGCCAGGTCTTCGAATTCGTTGACCGCGTTGATCTCGGTGCCCATGGAAATGTTGGTCACACGCTCGAGAATCACTTCAACCACCACCGGCACGCGGAACTCTTCGGCCATCTTCTGTGCCTTGATCAGGGCAGGGGCGATTTCTGCTGGCTCGAACACACGGATGGCCTTGCAACCCAGGCCTTCGACCACGGCGACGTGGTCGACACCGTAGGTGGCAGCGTCGGTCGAGTTGATGTTCTCGAACGCCAGTTGTACACAGTAATCCATGTCGAAGCCACGCTGCGCCTGGCGGATCAGGCCCAGGTAGGCGTTGTTCACCAGCACGTGGACGTACGGCAGGTTGAACTGGGCGCCTACCGCCAGTTCTTCGATCATGAACTGGAAGTCGTAGTCACCCGACAGCGCCACAACCTTGCGCTTCGGATCGGCTTTGACCACGCCCAGCGCAGCAGGGATGGTCCAGCCCAGCGGGCCGGCCTGGCCGCAGTTGATCCAGTGGCGAGGCTTGTACACATGCAGGAACTGCGCGCCGGCAATCTGCGACAGGCCGATGGTGCTGACGTAGCAGGTGTCTTTGCCGAACACCTGGTTCATTTCTTCGTAGACGCGCTGCGGCTTGACCGGCACGTTGTCGAAGTGGGTCTTGCGCTGCAGGCTCGACTTGCGCTCCTGGCACTCTTCCAGCCAGGCCTTGCGGCACTTGAGCTTGCCGGCGGCTTTCCACTCGCGGGCCACTTCCAGGAACACGTCCAGTGCCTTGCCAGCATCGGAAACGATGCCCAGGTCCGGGGTGAACACGCGGCCGATCTGGGTCGGTTCGATGTCGACGTGCACGAACTTGCGGCCTTCGGTGTAGACATCGACGGAACCGGTGTGGCGGTTGGCCCAGCGGTTACCGATACCGAACACCAGGTCGGATTTCAGCAGGGTTGCGTTGCCATAGCGGTGCGAGGTCTGCAGGCCGACCATGCCGACCATTTGTGCGTGGTCGTCCGGGATGGTGCCCCAGCCCATCAGGGTCGGGATCACGGGTACGCCGGTCAGTTCGGCGAATTCGACCAGCTTGTCGCTGGCGTCGGCGTTGATGATGCCGCCACCGGCTACCAGCAGTGGGCGCTCGGCGTCATTGAGCAGGGCCAGGGCTTTTTCGGCCTGTACGCGTGTGGCGGACGGTTTGTGCACGGGCAGCGGTTCGTAGGCGTCGATGTCGAATTCGATTTCGGCCATCTGCACGTCGAACGGCAGGTCGATCAGCACCGGGCCTGGGCGGCCGGTACGCATTTCATAGAAGGCCTTCTGGAAGGCGTAAGGCACCTGGCCTGGCTCCAGAACGGTGGTCGCCCACTTGGTTACTGGCTTGACGATGTTGGTGATGTCGACAGCCTGGAAGTCTTCCTTGTGCAGGCGGGCACGTGGCGCCTGGCCAGTGATGCACAGAATCGGGATGGAGTCGGCCGAGGCACTGTACAGGCCGGTGACCATGTCGGTGCCGGCAGGGCCGGAAGTGCCGATGCACACACCGATGTTGCCCGGGTTGGCGCGGGTGTAGCCCTCGGCCATGTGCGAGGCACCTTCGACGTGACGAGCGAGGACGTGATCGATGCCACCGACTTTTTTCAGGGCCGAATACAACGGGTTGATGGCAGCCCCCGGGATGCCGAACGCGGTATCTACACCTTCACGGCGCATGACCAGAACGGCTGCATCGATTGCTCTCATTTTGCTCATGGTTTGTGCCTCATCGATTTTGTAATTGTATACAACTTGCTTTGCGACAGAGTGTATTCACGCCTGGCGGCTTAGGTCAATGGGTTTTCATCGGCTAAGCTGGCTTTCGTCAGAGCGCCCGTGAAAACGGGGGTTTGCGCCATCGCATACGATCGTTTCAAAATATTGTATACAAAAATATCTCTCGTTGTGTTCTATTTGTTCGATCGGTTTTCAACTGCCCTTAGGGCTTCTCACAACAAGAAGAGGACCTTTCCATGAACGTTCTTAACCTGAAAGTCGCCGTCAGCCTGGTGAATGCCGCGCTGGTGGCGGGCCGCAAGATCAATGCCGCGCCGCTGACCGTGGCGGTGCTGGATGCCGGCGGGCACCTGCTGGCGCTGCAGCGCGAGGATGGCGCGAGCCTGATTCGGCCTGAAGTGGCCACGGGCAAAGCCTGGGGTGCGATTGCCCTGGGCAAGGGCTCGCGCTTGCTGGCGCTGGATGCGCAGCAGCGGCCGGCTTTTTTTGCCGCGTTGAACGGGATGGGTGAGCGGCCGGTGGTGCCGGCGCCGGGTGGGGTGCTGATTCGTGATCAGGACGGCAAGGTGCTGGGTGCCGTGGGGATCAGCGGCGATACGTCGGATATCGACGAGCAGTGTGCGATCAGTGCGATCGAGGAGGTGGGGTTGCGGGCAGATGCTGGGGTAGCGGCCTAAATCTCTATTGCCTGTTCTGGCCCATTCGCGGGCAAGCCCGCTCCTACAGGGACTCCACAACCTTCAGGCATGTGGTGATCCTGGGAGCGGGCTTGCCCGCGAATGGCTCTTCGATATGGTTCAGGCTGCCTCAGGCTCACAACCTTTCAAGACCATACGAATGATGGTCTCGGCCGCCGCGTCATAATCACTGTCGGCCAACTTGGCCTTGCCGGTCACCGCAGAAATCTGCCAGTCGAAGTCGGCATAGGTCTGGGTCGCTGCCCAGATGCTGAACATCAGGTGATGCGCGTCCACATGGGCGATCTGCCCGCGGTCGATCCAGCGCTGGATGCACTCGATGTTGTGTCGGGCCTGTTCGTTCAACTGCTCGACCTGGTTCGGAGACAGGTGCGGCGCGCCATGCATGATCTCGCTGGCGAACACCTTGGACGCATGGGGCAGATCACGCGAAATGCGAATCTTCGAACGAATGTACGCACTCAGCACTTCCTTCGGGTCGCCGTCTGCATTGAACGGCGTGGATGCCTGCATGATCGGCGCGATGATGCTTTCAAGGACCTCGCGGTAGAGATTGTCCTTGGACTTGAAGTAGTAATACACGTTCGGCTTGGGCAGGCCGGCCTTGGCCGCGATATCGCTGGTCTTGGTGGCGGCGAAGCCCTTGTCGGCGAATTCCTCGCTGGCCGCGCGCAGGATCAATTCCTTGTTGCGCTCGCGAATGGTGCTCATGGTCAGGGATCTTCCTCGTGTCTGGCCACCTCTAAGAGGGATCGGGCATGGTAGCACCGGCCTCGACGGGCGCTCAAGGCAGCGGCTTTGGGCTAGAATCCGGCACATTGACTTATTTGGATACAAGCAAACATGGCAGGAAGCAGTCTACTGGTACTGATCGACGACATCGCCACGCTGCTGGATGACGTCTCGCTAATGACCAAAGTCGCGGCGAAAAAGACAGCGGGTGTGCTGGGTGACGACCTGGCGCTGAATGCCCAGCAGGTCACCGGCGTGCGTGCCGATCGTGAACTTCCGGTCGTCTGGGCGGTGGCCAAGGGGTCGTTCGTCAACAAGGCGATCCTGGTACCGGCCGCGTTGCTGATCAGTGCGTTCATACCCTGGGCGGTTACGCCGTTGTTGATGCTGGGTGGCGCGTTCCTGTGCTTCGAGGGTTTCGAGAAGCTGGCGCACAAGTTCTTGCACAGCAAGGAAGAGGATGAGGCACAGCACGAGGCGCGCAAGGAGGCCGTTGCCGATCCCAGCGTTGACCTGGTGGCTTTTGAAAAAGCCAAGATCAAGGGGGCGGTGCGTACCGACTTCATCCTGTCGGCAGAAATTATCGCCATTACCTTGGGTATCGTGGCTGACTCGCCGCTGACCCAGCAGATCATCGTGCTGTCGGGCATTGCGGTGGTGATGACCATTGGTGTGTATGGGTTGGTAGGCGGGATCGTCAAGCTTGACGACCTTGGGCTGTGGATGGCCCGCAAAACCTCCAGGCTGACTCAGGCAGTGGGTAACGGCATCCTGCGGGCGGCGCCGTACATGATGAAAAGCCTGTCGGTGATTGGTACTGCGGCGATGTTCCTGGTTGGTAGTCCAAAGGTCACGCCATGGACGTCGATGTCCACATGTGATACGATATGGACATATGGACAAGAGAAAGGAACAGCTGGGTATGAAGAAAGAGGGATTAGGTACACCGGCCTCACCCCGATATGACTCCCTGGCGCGTCGTGTTCTCATTCCAGAGTTTCGCCTTCTAACATTAAACTTTCCTGACTCATCTATTGCTTCTGAAACTCTTGATCATGAGTTTATAGAGGAAGCATACGGCTACTTCCCAAACTTCCCCGTACTTATTCAAGGAGATGGCGTTCCTTGGGAGATAGGGAACTTATATCTCGTGGACAGGCTGAAGAGATCAGTTAGCTACGAGTCTAGAACGTTTCAGAGTGTTGCAACACATTTAGTTGACTATCTACGTTTCTTAGAAGATGAGGAGCTGGACTTTCTAGCTTTTCCTGAAAATGATAACTTGAAGGTTACATATAAGTATAGGCGTCGACTGATAGATCAGATTAATTCTGGTGAGGTGAAGCGTAGGACTGGCAAGATTCGCATGAATGCGGTTGTCAAATTCTATAAAAGCATCATGAAGCATAAGCTGGTAAAAGCGTCGTCCTTCAAATATCAGCCCTATGAGATTGTTTGGAAATACATCACGATTGAAAACAACTTTGGGCTTTCAAGTCTCTTGCCTGTGGAGTCGCATAACCTAGCTATTGCTGCTCCAACTTCTCCTAAGCTGCCGGAATATATTAATGATGGCGGAATGCTTCGTCCACTAAGCATTGATGAGCAGGAGAGGGTTCTCTTTGGGCTCCTAGGGTCATCTCGTGAGTATCAGTTGATTTTTTACGTGGCGTTATTCACAGGTGCTCGAATTCAGACAATTTGCACTATTCAAGTTCGTCATATTTGGCGAGAACTTGATGGTCAAGGAGACTTACGCCTACCTGTCGGTGGAGGTACAGGCGTTGATACGAAGTGGGGGCGCTTGATGACTATAATAATCCCTGGTTGGCTAGTTCAAGACCTGAGGATTTACAGTCGTAGTCTAGAGTCGAAAAAACGGAGAGAGAAGTCCTTTTATGGGGATGTAGATACCAACTACCTGTTTTTGACCAGTAATGGAAGTGAGCACTATACGAGCAAAAGGGAAATTAAGGATCGTGGTATTGTTGGCGTTAGTCAGATAGCGAGTGATAGAGACCGGGCCTATGGGTCGATTCGTGAGGGAGCGACAATACGCCAATTCATTTCGGAGACGCTTTATCCTAGGATTATACAAACCGATAAGCTTTTCCGCCGATTCCGTTTCCACGACCTTAGAGCATCATTCGGCATGAATTTGTTGGAAAGCGAAATTGAAAGTCGCGGCCCGGATGGTGTTATGGCAGCGCTTGACGTAGTTCAGCAACGTATGGGTCACAAAGATAAGTCTACGACGATGCAGTATTTGAATTACAGGTCTAACCTGGAGCGAAAGGCTGACATCCAGTCTAAATTCGAATCTCGATTGTTTAAGCACGTTAATACTGCTTCGGGCATGGTAAACGCATCTGATGAATAAGAGCTTTGAGTATCGTCGAGTTGTGCTTTTAGAGTTTGAGGACTTTGAGACCAAAGTGCTCCATCCTCAGGCAGTAGTCTTGACGTACTACCAATCTGGCACTAGCAGTCGAATGCATAGTTTGGATGTAGGGTGCTTTTGCTACTCATCGCGTAATAGTATCGCTGGTAGAGGACTGAAAGGAACGGCTGTTGAGATGGCTTCTTTTGATCCAGATCGTTTGCCGTTAGTGCAAGTTGCCCTCGACTTATTGAGGGATTCTAGTGCTTCTTCTGCTGGGCGAAAGTACAGCGAGTTGAAGCAGTTCTATGATTGGGTGGATGCGCTCGATTATAAAGTCAGCTTTAGCAGTAGCCAGTCCATGAAGGAAGCATACCTAAAGTATACAGCCCATCTGCTCCAGGCAATTAACTCTTCTAACATCCAGGCTGACCGGTTGTCTAAAAAAGTGGCCGCGAACTATCAAAAGATGGCTGCTGTTATAGTGGGTGCCGTTGCAGGGCTTAGTATTCATCATGTCTATGCTCTTGCGACGAGGATTAGAAAGTCAAAAAAAGTGCCTGGTGGAATGGCGCAGATTCCAAGTCAGGAAGAACAGTCTAGAACTTTTGCGGCACTTGTAAATTTTATTGATGAGATTCACAGGCTTGTGGTCATGAATGGTCAACTACCTGTTGTTTTTTCATCTCCTAATGATCGAGATTTCTATTATTATGTTCCTGCTCAGTTGACATCTAAAGGGCAAGATGTTGATAGCGTTTATTCAAGTTTGTGGAAGTTTGAGAGTTTTCCAAGTTTTAGGGCCTTTGATAATATTTCAGGTTTCTCTCTTAATTCCGAGACTAGAGCGTGGCAGAAATCTACTATTGGGAACATTCGTGCAAGGCTGACAGCACTGTTGGATAACCGGCGCAGCGATGCATACAAAGTGTTGGCGAACCGTGGTATGGCAGCTGGGCTTATGAGTTTTATGGCTGTTACGGGTACGAATTTAACTGTAGCCCTTGAGTTGCTGCTGAGCACTGAAGAAGTCATTCCCACTACGCAAGGGAATAGGTACTCAGGCACAAAGGGGCGGGCTGGAGATAAAGATGTTTTTCCTGAGTTCGGTGCGTTTTATGCACCTATTTTCAAGAAGATAAAAGAGATACGTTTATGGGTGCTAGATGGTCGAAAAAGTGATCTGGTTTTTCCTTATCAAGGATCTGATGGGCTTATAACCCGAACTGAGCCCTCGTGCATTAAAGAGTTGAAGAAACTAATTGCAGGTACGTTACCGAATACAGTGTGGGTGAATGCCAGGGAATGGCGTAAAAATGTTGGTGCAGAATACATCAAGCTAAGTGGCGGCGATACTGTTTTGACTTCAGAAAAGCTGGGTAACACAGAGGCCGTGGTGCGCTCCAGCTATGCTCGTCCATCCTTTGAAGATACTGCAGCGGAGTTGTCTTCATTTTTTGATCAAGCTTATAGTTCGGCGATTGCACGGACTAGAGTGCACTCTACAGTTGGCGTTGCAGTTATCGAGGATTTTGATCATCCCTCCAATGTGCCCACAGGATACTGCGACAAACCAGAAGAGGCGTTGCCGGAATTGGCACCCGGTTTTACTTCTCTCGCGCCCACGCCTGCATGTGGTGAGCCGGTCACTTGCCTATTCTGTAACTATTATGGCGTGCATGCGGATGAACTTGATGTTCGGCGCTTGCTTACACTCCGATATCTGCTGACAATATCTAAGGGCTCAATGCCGAATGAGCGTTTCATTGAAAAAAATGCACCGCTGCTTCATCGGATTGATGAGATTCTTCGGGATGTACAAGGAGTGGGTAGGTTTGACTCAGAGTTCATCTCAAATATCCGAAAGGAAGTTGAGTGTGGTAAGTTAGACCCCTTCTGGGAAATCCACTTCAATACTTTTGTTACTGTGGGAGTTGTTTCGTGAGCGTATTGGATGATCTCAAAGTACGTGGCTTCACGAAGACAATGCTACCCGATATTCCAGAAGATGTATCGGCATGCTTTCTTTTTAATGATGAAATGGTGATTTCGAGGCACCATGATGGTAGGGTTTTGTCCAGAGCCAAAGACTCTGTCTGGGATTTGAGTCCCTACAACGCCAAGGGTCTGTGTAAGCATAATTTTATTAGCTGGACAAAAACTGCATTAGGTGAATTGCAGGTCACCATTGCACGAGAGATGAAGTCTATCCAGTTAGTGCGGTTCAATTATTATCATACGGCTCGAAGGGTGAACTCCGTTAGGCTTTCTGGCTTGAGAAGGCTTGGCGAATTCTGTGAGAAAAATGACATTACTTTGTGTCAGTTGTTCAATGAAAGCAGGTATCAATCCCTGCTATTAAGCAGCCTGGCAAACCTGGGGAATAAGTCTGTAGCGAGAGAGTTGTATGTGCTCGTTGGTGAGCTTTATCATCTTAGGGTCGCACATCCTGACTTCAAATTTGCTCCTGTTGAATATTCACTGGTTGAAAGTTTAAGCCAATTGGCAGGTTCTTATGGTGATTATAAAGAGAGTTTTCAGCAGACTAAGCTGGTTCCGTCAAGAATTTACGCTGCATTCATCGTAGGGTTTGCCTCAGAGCTTGATTTTTTCAACTTGCACTCTCAGAGGTGTGTTGATTTTTGTGAGCGTAGGCAAAATGGTGATATGTATGGTGAAGCCCAGGTTAGAGTTGAGTTTTACTCTCGTGGTACTCCGTGGGAAGATGCTGTTGTAGAGTGTGGGCTTGAAGAAGTGTGTGAGAGGTATTTCATTACAGGTCTTAAAGAGTTTAACGCATATCTCAACTCTATAAATTATATTGCCAAGAATTGGATTCACCTTTTCTCAGGGATGAGGGATAATGAAGCTCGAACCCTGCCGGCCAATACGCTTACTACTATAAGAAGTGGTGAGGAAACGGTTACGATTCTGCGGGGCTATACTTCAAAAACAGTGGGTCAAAATAATGTGCCGACCTATTGGATTAGTAGTCCAATTGTTGAGCGTGCAATCACGGCAGCGAGATCGGTTGGGCGCATAGCTGCTATAAAAAATGGCTGGGACGATTCAGTTCTTTCTGAGTATCCGCTTTTTCCTGCCTTGGGAAATGTAAAAAAAACGTCTGCAGCTCATATATATTCTTCTGCGCCGCTTATGGCAACGGCGCGAACTTTACTGCCTGAAAAAGTTCATGCACGAATTCCTGGCTCGCTAGTTACTGAAGCCGATATTGTGGAGCTGGAGCGTTTCGACGGATTCAGAGACTGGCGAAACGATAAGAAAGTCAAGATTGGCAAGCCGTGGCCCCTCTCTTCTCACCAGTGTCGGCGTTCTCTTGCTGTTTACTCTGCTCGCTCTGGTGTAGTTGGGCTTGGTAGCTTAGCCAATCAGTACAAGCACCTGACCGAAACTATGACTTCATATTATCGGAGCGATCAGGTTTTTGCCGAGAATTTCCTGGCGTTACCTGACCAGCAAGCTCTCATGCGCGAGATGGAATTTGAGCGTCGTGTCGCCAGTATGTTCAGCTACGAGAACGACGTCATCAACTCCTCAGGGAGACTGTGGGGCGGCGAGGGCAATCGGATCCAGGTATCTCGCGACCGTGGTAAGCCTCTGATTATCACCACTGATCGTGAAGTCACAGCTCGTAAGTTTGAGAAGGGCGAGATGGTCTATAAAGAGAGTCCCCTGGGCGGTTGTACCAATCTCGACTCATGCGACAAGATCGGCTTCATCAGCATTTTCGCTTGCCTGGATTGCCAGTACGCGGTTCTGGATAGCAACAAGAGCATCCGGAAGATTAGATACGGTATCTCGAACCTTCAGCAAAGCCGTGGCATGTTCCCTCCCTCAAGCCCTTTCTATAAGCAGCTGAGTCTTGAGATTGACACTGTATACCAGCAGGTGGAGCGAGCTGGTTTTGGTCATGAAATTGAGGATTTGAAATGAGTGCTGAAGACGATTACCTGGCCGCACTAGACCGACTGGAACGCGATGAGCCACGAATCCTGCCGAAGGGAACACTGATCAACAACGACACGGTTGCGCTTGAGGCTGGTCGGAAGCGGGGCTCCATCAAGAAACTGCGCCATGCAGAGCTGTGTAGGAAAATCGACGAAGCCGCAGAGCGCCAGCGCTCCAGTGTCGCGGTCGTCAGTGTTTCGAGTGTAGAGGACGTTAAGAAATCCAAGTCGACAGGCGCTGACAAGACTCTCAATGAGAAATACAAGATTTTAGAGCGCGATTACAAAATAGCTCTTCAGAAGAATATTTCTCTTGTGTATGAGGTATTCACGTTGAAGAAAAAGATTGCAGATCTTGAAAGCAAAGTCAGCGATCAGGATAGCAATGCTCAGGGTAGTAACATACTTAACTTCCCCAGGCCTTGAGTATTAAGTTCAGGCGCTCAGTCATTGTCGGGTAGGTACGAGGTCACCTGGCTGCGTCTATCTGCGTCCAAAGCCCCTCTTCGGGAATCTAAGTACAGTTACTTCTGGCACTCTAAACTTTTTGAAGGCGGCAGTGTGCTTCTTCACAATGATCAGGGTGGCCACGTGAGCATGAGGTCGGTCAGAGAACCATTGCACAATGAGCAAGGTAGCTGGCCCCCGCAGCAGTGAGTCTTCTCAAATGTGGACAGCATTCCGCCCCATGAAGCCGGCTAACGGGGCTGTGAGTTGTCCACGGTTGCTCTAAACGTCAGACCTTTGATGCCTGATGCCACAACCGGCGCAACGTTGACTCAGGCATCCCCAACTGCCTTGCAGCCTCAACCTGAGTGAGTCCTTTTGCTTTTAGCTCTTGGACTGCTTCCAGCTTTTCCCTTGCTCTTGAGATGTTCATGGGAGTCACCCGTTCTGGCTCGGCGGGGAGAGCGACATCAGCTAGATCCAGGCCCTCAATCTCAGCTAGCGAAGCAAGAAGAATTTCTCGAGCCGTGCGACGGTCGTGAGAAGCAATGGTCAGGGCGACGAGGGTCACGGTCTCAATCTCGAGCCCGGCAGCAAGCTTGTAGCTGGTTTCCAGGGAAACGGAGCTCTTAGCCAGCTCCAACTTACTCACTGTCTGCTGATTCACATGCTTGGTCATGGCAGGTTGAGTTATCCCTTTGCGCAGGCGCATCAACTGAAGCACTGCAGCGAAGGAGTAGCGGAGCGACATTAGGAATCCCCAAAAACCAAGATGTATGCCCCGTTTGCCTACCGCCAAACAAACGTCTATAGTTGTTTCTTTGGCGGATGGCTGACCTAGCTGGCAATTTATGGTTAATGAAATACGGGGATATGCTTGATGGAAGGCCCACTCAGCGACGGGCTACTGGGGGAGGGGGGCGTTGATCTGGTCGGCTCTGAACTGCCCCTTGAAGATTTGCTCCTCGCTGCCCGAGAACATTACAAGCGGATGCCTCTTTGCGTGGTCGAGGATTGGGTGATCCTGGACGCCATCCTCACGGATGATGAGCAGGCCAAGGTAGCTGCGGCTGGTTGTCAGCCCATGTTCTTGTTTGCCCACAATGTCGTGCACGACGAACAGCGACGCTTTGAAGCTGGCGATTGGGTGCGGTCGACAATCGCTCGAACCTTCTATGAGGGGTACATCTTCGAGACGAGGAATACCGTCTACCTGCTCAAGGGGCCAGGCCAACGGAAGTCGTCTTCGCTGCAAGGCATCTTCTCAATCTTCTAGGTGTCACGGCCCCGCTTGTGACGACTCGACTGTTTCAGAGATCAAGATATGTTCCGTTCACACCAAGCTGACATCGCCGGTTTCCCAGGAATGTTTGGGGATGGGTTGATGCATTGGCACGGCGTTTCCCGAGCTCTTGCTACGCACTGGTATCACGTGAGTGTTCAGCGTCTCCACGATGGCCAGTTCAGAAATTACGAAGAGATGCTGAACGATGAGGCCCGGCTCGTTGAGCTGCTGTTGGCGCAAGATGAGAGCCTGGTTGTTCGGGAAGTCCAAGCCGTCACACCCGCATGGATGAACAAAGGCGATGGCTGGAAGATGCAAAAGCTGAGGTCTCTCTCCATGGGCTTCAGCGTGGATGAAGTGCCGGTCTCGATCCTTGAGGTTGAGGGCGGTGAGGTTTACATCGACTCGCATGAACCAGGCCTCAACGTCGATTCCCTGACCGGGCTGAAAGAGCTGTATCGCAGTCGTGTCTCGACTTCCGCTACTGTTGCAGGGCTTGGGGGGCATTAACCATGACAGAGAGCAGCGAAGTGGAAGTCGACTTCTACGTCAAACGCTACTCAGATTTCGACCTGCTTCGGATTGCTCGAGCGGTCGGGCAGGGCTTCGAAGAAGAGGTCACGGCGGTTCTTGTAAATGTCCACATCAGTAGGCACAGCGCGGTTGGCGTCGTGTTCGGGCATACCAAGAAGGGGCCGCATGGGCGATACGCGGATGGCCACCTTATTCAAACCTCCGACATCCTCGCTGCAGCCAAGGAGGGGAGGTTTTGGGTCATTACCACGATCCACTCCCGATACGCGATAGCTACATTCCAACGCGATGGTGGGCGGCGTAGCTTCAACGAATTCCGGCGCCTAGTGGGTAATCGGTACTCCAACACCTAATCGCGGGAATCAATTTTAGAAATGAGCCAAGGGTATGGCTGGTTCATGCCCTAGGTATCCCTGTGCCTGCAATATAGGCAGTTAAGCAAGGAGCTGTAAGTGACTAAGTTCGATTACCTCAAAATATCGGGATGCTTGGAGGAGATCCGAGTTTTCGAGCATTTTTCTGACGTCGTTCAGGTGATTATGCGAGTGGATGGAGTGGTCATCCCGAACTTTAAAATTCCATTGGCTATCTATGAGGAGCTTGAGCAGGGTAGTCAGGTCGAGTTTTACGCGCTTGTGCAGAATTCGAAGAATAAAATCAAGAATATCGCAGTTGTCTATGCTGTTCGGACTGCGAGCGGTAGGCTGTTGTCGGTGCCAAGTATGCGTTATAAGGTTCAGATTAATATATTAATAACAGCAGCGATTATGGCTGCAATAGCTTTTGTGGCGAGCTTCATAGGTTTCGCATATTTGGTAGATTTCTTGTTCAGTGGTGGTCGTATGTCTATTTCCGGCCAAGGAACTCTCGCTACTTGGTTGGCATCGATCACAGGGTTAGCGGTTGGCGCTTTCTTTGCCGGTACAGGAGTGTATTTGTTTTACAAAACCACTGTGCTCGATACATGGCAGTCGATTGCGCCAGCTCGGGTGGTGGAGAGGTTCAGTAAGCTTCACCGATAACCAATGAGCGGGCCGCTTCGCGGACGGCTGGCGTGAACCAAATCCCGCCCAAGGCGGGTTTTGGCCCTGTCGAGCTTTCATCCTCCCGTCTGCGCGCTCCGCTTGCCGGATCTCTGAGTTCCAGCATGGTCTCGCATAGACTTGCTGCTGGTAGCAATGCAGCTAGTCGGGCTCCGCATGAATGAAGTTTCTACTCATCAATGTAGAGCCCAGCCTGGTAGCTAATTTATGTAGAATTAGCCCAAGGGGCATTGGTTCAAGGAGAGCAGGTTGTTGTTCCATTGCCCATCAGCATAAGTTCGCAGATAAGCAGCCTTGCCGTTTTCCCTAACTACGCCGATGTAAGCCTTCTTCCCACTAGCCGGGTCTTGGACATAAAAAGTATTCGATTTAGCATCGATGCTTTGAATCACCTGTTCCCTTGTCCATTTCCAACCCGCAGTTGGATTACCCAAGTGGGTGATGCGCTCGTGAGCACTGTTCACGTTAGGTTTTGTAACGCATGTCACAGCTACGTCTGCCATTGCGAGTTCCTTTCGTAGGGTTTTTAATGCGCGTAGAGTCGCGCCACTACCTTGTAGTAACTTTCGGCTATGCATGTCAATGGTGCGGCTGGGTGTAAAAAATGACGCCAAATTGTTGGCTTCAGGCCCGAAGATATTCATAAAGCCCTTCGCTTCTTGCCTAGAGTGGGCTAGTCTCTTCGAGTTGAGGAAAGATTTTTGACCGTTTGTATTCGTCAAGTCAAGGACAGTCATGTCAGCGCAGAAACTCCCTCCCGAATCCGAAGTGGTAACGTGGTTGCAGCAACTTATAGAGCAAGAGGAGCTCTTGGATACGATCCAGGGTCAGGAGGCTGTCCTGTCGCTGGCAGATCTAGGTAGTGAAGAGTGCTTCTTGCCAGCCTTTAGTATCGACTACATCTCGCGACGAACCTCCGCTGAAGCGGCTAGGCATGTGCTTGGTAGGCTTAGCCTATTGGAAATAATATCGATTAATAAAAGCATTTCTCTTACTACTGGTGAAGTGCTACGCCCAGACATCCTTTGTTTCAATTCAGAGACCAAAACTCTTGTGGTTTTTGAAGTGAAGCGTGCGAGCGAAACAGAGCGTCAGACTGTCACAGAACTTGCGGGATATGAGCAAGAGCTTCGAAACATGTTGCCATTCTTGGGGCATTTCGATGTGTGCTTCGTAGTTGTCGCCTCAGATTGGTCAACTCTTCTGGTTCACGCTGTAGGTAGCATGAATGCTTGGTCAGGAAAGCAGTGCCTGGCACTTCGACTCACCAGCAATGAGTCTGGATTTGGCCTGGTTGCGCACTTGCCGGAAGCCTGGCACCTGACGGGTAGTACGAACCTTCCCCCCGAAGCGCTGACGTCAATTGACCTTTACCTTGCTTACAAAGGCATAGATCAATTAGGAGATGAGCTCTCCTTGAATGATCGTAGGGGCTTCGTTGAGGACGATGAGCGTTGGCCCCCTAGAGTTGTTCTTTCAGCTATGGATGTGATCGCTAGGGCAGGGGATCGGGCTGGATCACACGGATTTATGATGGGCGGTTGCAGGAGCTGAGTGCAACACGGTTATTGAATTAAAGCTGGAGCATCATGCCGCATAACCAAGGCTTCCTGCATCACCTCGCCCATGACTTCGATCGGGCACTTGAAATCAAAGCGTTTACGGGGGCGCATATTCAGTTCCAAGGCGATGGCATTCAATTGCTCTTGGCTGTGTACCGACAAGTCAGTCCCCTTGGGCAAGTACTGGCGAATCAGGCCGTTGATGTTTTCGTTGCTGCCGCGCTGCCAGGGGCTGTGCGGGTCGCAGAAGTAGATCGCCACGCCGGTTCTTTGGGTGATCTCGGCATGTCGCGCCATCTCCCGGCCCTGGTCGTAGGTCATACTCTTGCGCATCGCCAGCGGCATGCCATTAAGCGCTGCACTGAAGCCCTCCATCGCCGAGGTCGCCGTTGCGTCGTTCATCTTCACCAGCATCAGGTAGCCACTGGTGCGCTCCACCAACGTGCCTACCGACGAGGCGTTGGCCTTACCCTTGATCAGGTCGCCCTCCCAATGCCCCGGCATCAGCCGGTCTTCGATCTCTGGCGGGCGCACATGAATGCTGACCATTTCAGGGATCTGGCCGCGCCGATCCACGCCACCAGAGCGCGGCCGGCGCGTCGTCTTGCCTTGGCGCAGGCAGACGATCAGCTCCTTGCGCAACTCGCCGACCGGCAAGGCATAGATCGCGTTATAGATCGTCTCACGACAGACGTAGGCGTCTCTGAGGTTGGGTATGGTCATGCTGCGCAGCTTGCCGGCAATCTGCTCGGGAGACAAACGCTTACGCAGCATGTGGGCCACCAACTTGAAGCGCTCGCTACCCGGCAACAGCTTTCGTTTCGGTCGACAGCGTTGGCGGCGGGCCTGCATCTGCTGCTGGGCCACGCGGGCCGAGTAGCTGCCACAGGCATCTCGATTGCGGCGCAGCTCGCGACTGATGGTCGAAGGGGATCGGGTGATCAAGCAAGCAATCTTGCGTAGGCTGAACCCTTGGGCACGGCCGATTTGAATGGTGGCGCGTTCTTCAACGCTGAGTTCGGAATAGGACATAGGGGCAGCACGGTACCGGAAAGGTCAGGTGTTGCACTCAGTTTTCGCGGCCGCCATGCTTTGGCGTGACGTCCACGGATTTGGGAGGGGTAGGTGGTGCATTACGCTTACCGCCATCGATCCCTATACGATGTATGCGTGGTGTAGAGACCATGGTCTACCTCAACGAGAATCCGAAGCTGGAGCGTTCATTCACAACCGTAGAGGTGACCTTCTAGGGCAGACGCCCACCACTGTTTATGACATTGCGAAAGCTGCGTTTCCTTTGTTGGAAGAGCATTTCGATCCGGAGTTTTGCGGCGATTTCCAGTGGCATCTCAAGACTCGACAATACCGTCATAGGGTTGTGCCTACGAGATTCGATTTCTGGGGGAGCTTGGGGCAGCATGCTCGGGACTTTGTTTGCAACTCGGCAGTCAGACAGAACTACATGCCATTCGTAGGGAGGAGTCAGCTGGACTGGACAGATCCTGCGGTTGGAATGACCTTGGTGGCGAACCTCTCGCTTGGAGTGCCATTCTCAGGAGGTGTGATTAAGTGCAGCGATGCCTTCCTCGCTGGTCGTGTCCTCGGAGAATTAGCGGTCGCTGCGTTCAATGCGTCACCCGATAAAGAACATGCCGCCAAGATAGAGCCAATGGTTGAGTGGGCACAACTTGAAGCACTCCGATACGCCATCGAGATGAAGCAGATGTACGACATCACTGAAGAAGTCGTCACGCCAATGCCCCACCTGTCCAACGAACCCTCGAAGCGGTTTGAGTCCGTGCAGAATCTGGCTCAGTGGGTCAGCGAAGACCTAGTCAGCCAACGCCACCCATTTCATCAGGCTTGTTTTGATCTTGGCTATTGCAATTCATCTCTTTTTAAATTGCGGGAGGAGGGGAGCATTAGTCACATCGAACCAAACGAAGCAGCCAAGCTCATTCGAAGCCTACTCGTTGCCGTGTTAGCTAAAGCTGAGGGAAGTCAAGGACAGACGTTGCATTCTCAAAGATACCTTCGATTTATGGCGTTCCTAGAGCCGCATCTCATTCCGGGTATGGACTTGGCGAGTGGGGCCGCTGTTACCGAAGTTTTGAGAACTATTGATGATGAAGTGCTTGTGTCAGGGTTTCCTGATGAGATCGTAGGAGGGTTGGATTCAATCATCCCTGTCGTTTTTCACACCACCAGGCCTCCGCATCCTGGGAAAGTGGATTGGGAGTGGTTGAAGGCTGGTGTGAAAGCTCTTTACGAAGGAGGGGATCATTGTCCCGCTGTCATTTTCAGCCAGAATGGGATGATCGGTAGCGGTCGTTTGCAGGAGCCTTTCCGGCTGGTGTCGCCGATCAGTGACCCAGAGGGGGAAGTCTATGTAATAGACGAGTCGTCTGCATTGAGCATCGCGATCAAAATGACGTGGGATGAGGTAAGGGAGTTTCATGCCAAACGAAGCCAGGGAAATTCGCGTCCTTCTTTAGATAAGAATGCCGTCTAGGCCTCATCGAGACCTTGAGCAATATAACGTATGAGATCTAGCGCGGACATTTACTATCAGCAATGCTATAGATGATGGTGGCTCCATCGATGTCAAATCCAGTGTGCAATCTGGCACTGTATTCAGAGTCTCGCTTCCAACCTCATAGCTCACGCGATCCCTGTTCCGGTGGGAGCGACAGCATTTAGCGCCACCGGTCTGCCTCTACAATCAACACGATGAACGTACTGACGTTGGATTCACCTGAACAGAGTAGGGCGCTTTTCCGTCGCCCCTGACTTTGGGAGTTCAACATGAAAGCCATCGTGTACAACGGCCCACGTGACGTCGCGGTCAAGGATGTTTCTGACGCAAAAATCGAGAAGCCCACCGACGTACTGGTGCGTATCACCACGACCAACATCTGCGGTTCTGACCTGCACATGTACGAAGGCCGCACGTCTTTCGAGACAGGTCGAGTTTTTGGCCATGAAAACCTCGGCGAAGTGATTGAGGTGGGCGCCGGAGTCGACCGGGTCAAAATTGGTGATCGCGTCTGCCTGCCATTCAACATCGGCTGCGGGTTCTGTGAGAACTGCGAAAAAGGGCTCACGGGATTCTGCCTGACAGCCAATCCCGGTTCTGCCGGCGCCGCTTACGGCTTTGCTGAGATGGGGCCCTACCAAGGCGGTCAGGCGGAACTGCTCCGCGTTCCGTATGCGGATTTCAACTGCCTGGTGCTGCCTGAGGACGCCCAGGAACGAGAAGATGACTACGTCATGCTCTCGGATATTTTCCCTACTGGTTGGCATGCAACTGAGCTGGCCGGACTGCTTCCTGGTGAGAGCATTGCGATTTACGGCGCAGGGCCTGTTGGCCTGATGGCGGCGCATTCGGCAATCATCAAAGGCGCGTCCCAGGTTTTCGTCATCGACAACCAGCCGGATCGCCTACAGCTTGCCGCGCAGCTTGGGGCAACTCCCATCAACGCAGTCGAGCAAAGAGCAGTGGAAGAGATCATGAACCTTACCCACGGCAAAGGCACCGACCGGGGCTGTGAGTGCGTCGGTTACCAGTGCTGCGACAAGCATGGCCATGAAGCGAACTACCTCACCATGAACAACTTGGTCGCTTCAACCAAGGCCACTGGCGGCATCGGCGTGGTTGGGGTGTTTGTGCCAGAAGATCCTGGAGCGAAAAACGAACTGGCGAAGGAGGGCAAGATGGCCTTCGACTTCGGTGCGTTCTGGTTCAAGGGCCAACAGATCCGGACAGGTCAGGCGAATGTAAAGGCCTACAATCGCCGCCTGGCAGAGCTTATCCATCATGGGCGCGCCAAGCCCTCGCATATCATTTCCCATCGTTTGAAATTGGCCGAAGGCCCAGATGCCTACAAGCACTTCGATGCGCGGGATGATGGCTGGACGAAAGTGGTGCTCAAGCCTGCTGCGTGATCCGCTCTCACTGCTTCCAGGGACGGAAGCTTGGTGAGAAGGGCAACCTGCATGTTTTAAAAGCAACCCTTCACCGGCTTGTCAGGGCGTTATCACCCGGCAATTTCCAGTTGCGTGTTCTTCCGCCACCCTCGCAGATTCATCGCGCAGAGGCAGAACTGTAGGATGATCAGAGCCCAGGCTTGTGCTTGCCAGCCCCACACAGCCCACAGCACGTTGCTTGCGATGAAACAGCAGAATCCAATCTTTCTTCTACCCGGACGGCGCGAACCGATGCACCAGGCTGCCAGCACGGTCATCACCATGGCAGGCCATTCAAGTAACCCAATCCAATATTCCATGAAACCTTCCAAATGATGATGGGTATCTGAAGCTAATCACCTGCCAGCTTCCAGAGAGCTGGCAGGTGATGGCTCCACTAAGCGGCTCGGCGCTCGCCCTTGAGCATCTTTTTCTGCATTTCCATGGTTTGCCCAAGCTCCTCGAGGGTATCCTTGCTGAGCAGCTTCTTCGCGGTGGGGAAGAGCTCGCCTTCTTCTTCCTCGATGTGATGCTCCAACAGCTCTTTCATGACCTTGACTCTCCCGGCGAATTCGACGGTGCCGGTTTCGGTATGCAGCAGGTCGGGTAGGACGAGGGAGTCAACAGTCCGGTGTTCTTCCTTGGCCTCGTAGTACATTTTCGCTTCTTCCTTGCCACCCGCTTCCTTGATGGCCGGATATAGAATTTCTTCTTCGAGCGCGGTGTGAATCTGCAGCTCCTGCTCGATCCTGTGGAGTAGATCGGCCCGTTTTTTCACTGCTCGCTCGGTGGTGGTCGACAGCTCTTCGAGCAGCTTCTTTACCAATTTGTGGTCTTGAATCAGTAAGTCGATAGCGTTCATGGCGTTACCTCATCACGGATTGGATGTAAGAACTTGCCTCTGGTTGAGTAGCCGCTAAGCGAGACGGTTCAACGCAGATGATGGCTGGCGTCATCGTTCAGGATGGCAACCTCCAATAGCCATTGCGGCTTTGAGGGCTGCCAGGTGAGTCAAGCCCTGAGGAAGGTTGCCCAGATATTGTCCAGTCTGCGGATCGATCATCTCCGAGTAGATGCCTACCCCGTGTGATAGCCCTTGCAAAGCATCTGCATAGGCGGCTACGGCATGTTCTTGCTGGCCGAGGATTGCCCAGGCTTCGATCAACCAGAATGTGCAGGCCAGGAAGCAACCTTCCTCTTCCTGTGCATCGGTGTAGCGATAATGGAAAGCGCCCGCCCCCAGATCATGGTCAATGGCTTGCAGTGTGCTGCGCATACGTTGTTTGCTGGGGTAACCGAACCTGACCGCCAGTGCCAGTGAGGCGTCCAGCCGGTCGCTGTCTGGATAGAACAGGTAGGCTTGGCGCTCCTCGCTCCAGCAGTGCGCCTCGATCCATGCCTGGATGCGCTGGCGCTCGCGATCCCAGCGTTCCCGGCAGGTGGTGGGAAGGTGGCCGCCATCTGCCAGTTCGATGGCCCGGCTCAAGGCTTGCCAGCAACTGATCTTGGACATCGTGTAGTGCTGCTTTTCCGGCAACTCCCAGATACCGGCGTCCTGCTGACGCCAACAGTCGGCGCACTGGTCGGCAAGGCCTGAGAGGAGCATGGCGCTCGGGGAATCAAGAATGTTGCCGCTGTCGATGAAGCAACGGGCGGTTTCGAAAATGTCGCCGAACACGCCATGCTGCAGCTGGTCGCGCGCGTCGTTGCCAACGACTGGAGGCGAGTTTTTGTAACCAGGGAGATCAACCTGGCGCACGCAATCACCAATGGCCCCGTCCAAGGTATAAAACACCCGTGGCCCATGTTCACTCAGGCGGCGCAGCAACCAGGTGAAGGCAGCCTTGGCTTCCGGCTGTGCGCCGATGCCCAGAAACGCTTCGATGGTGTAGCTGGCGTCGCGTATCCAGGCGAAGCGGTAATCGTAGTTTTTGCTGCCACCAATCCGCTCGGGAAGGGATGAGGTCGCTGCCGCCATGATCGAGCCACTTGGAGAGGACAACAGAAGCTTGAGGGCCAGCGCATTACGGACTACATGGTTTTGGTACGGGCCGTCGTAGACCAGCCCCTTCGACCATTGGCACCACTCACAGTGCGAGCCGTCGATGCGTTCATCGATCAAGGCCAATGGGGGTACGACCAGGGGCTCATCTCGTCCTGCGATGATTGCGACCACTGAGCGTTGTCCTGCTGCAAGGCTAAGGACAGCACGCACGCCCATGTCATCCTTGCGTTCGATGTGCACCTGATGGTCGTGCAGGAACATGCCGAGTATTCGGCCCGCATGAAAAACGCAGGCATTGTCATTCGGCGCCACGTAGGGGCTTACCGTGTCGGCTTGGGTTCCGAAGTCGATGGCTAACTCGAAATCGACCGTACCCTCGACACATTCGAGGCGCCTGGCAAGTTCGGCCCAAGGTAAACGCCCAGCGGGGCCACTGTTCAAGGACTCGGTCAGCCGCGCACGACCCTCGTGGGTGATGAAGAGTGTCTCGAGGACGTTGCTGCCTGGCAGGTAGCGCCGCTCAGCAACGAACGGCTCGTTGGGGGTAATGGAAAAGTAGCCTCCTGTTTGCGGAGCCAGCAGCTTGTCGAACAGGGGAGGTGAATCCATGTGCGGCACACACCACCAGTCGATGGAACCGTCCAGACCAATCAGTGCCACGGAACGCCCATCCCCGAGTGCACCATACTGCTCCAGGGGCAACCAGCCACCCTCATCTCGCTCAGGTGCACCCTGTTGAGCTTCTACCGGTTCTCTTTCCATCGGTGTGCCTTCGAGATCATGTGTTCTGATTCCGACATGGCTATCTGGCGTCTGGTTCGTCTTATGTGAGCGTTGCGCAAATAGAGGGAATTTAGGATTGGCATGAATATCTCATGTAAAGCGGGACACAAGGGAGCTTTGTGCCCTCGCATTACCCTGCAAGGAACAAGAACAAAAGGGGGCTTACATGAGTTGTCTGATTTGCGCTGGGCAAGCTGAGTCCGTCGAATGCACCGGTGGATGGGAAGAGCGACGCTGTTCTAAATGCGGCTGTTACCGAATGTCCCAAGCGCTCATTCTGGTGATGATGGAAGAGGGTCAGATTTTTGATACCGAGCGGATGCGGGCCTGGCTGGTATCCCGGCGCGAACTGATGCCCATCCCTACCATCGACCATAGCCAGGCGATATTTGCACTCTAAAAGGCCTGAGAGGTGGAGCTCCGTGCCTTATTCGGCAGGAATGATCGAAATCTTTCCATTGCGTTCGACGATAGCGAACTTTACCTGCTCAATGTTCTCGATGCCTTGGCTGTCCCGCGCTGACTCAAGGATATCGTCCTCCGTGAGTCGTGCGCGACGCATGCGGTGATGCAGGAAGCGCCCATTTTCAACAACCAGGGTAGCGTGCCCATCCAGAAACCTGGCCAAGGGCTTGGAGTTGAGCTTCGCGAGTGAAAGGCCGACGTCCAAAACGATCAGCGTGGCAATTACCAGCATGGCATTGGTGAATGAAAAATCCTCGCCCAGAAGTGCCTGCTGGGTGGCTTCCCCAATGATCAGCAACAAGACGAAGTCAAAGGTCGTCAGGTCGGCCAGTGAGCGCCGTCCGGCTACGCGAAACAGCAGCATAAGTGCGACGTACATCCCGGCTGCGCGGAGGATCGAATCCATGACGCACTCCTAGGGGTAAAGGAATGTGGAGAAGTGAACGGCGCTTTCAGGGCCAGCCCTGACGCTGCCCTCTAGAGTGCCTACGTGCTCACTTCGAAGGGTCAAGTACAAGGTGGCGACCCCATCTTGCTTAGTACCCAATTGGAACAGCATGGCCTGGCCATGCGACATCGACTGTTGTGGCTCCGGTTGCAACGTCTCGATACTGGCGTCACGGAGCAATGATCCCTCGAGTTGCACCTCCACCGGCTGACCAGGGATACCCTGAACGGTGATGAAAAGGCTGTCTGTCGTGCCGCTTCGGCTGAGGCGCTGGTACTCAACCCGTACCCGTCCATTCGGGCTCACCACCTCCGCATCGCTCAATGGGCCATTACCGAACAGGCCTGCCAAGGCAAGCAATACGATGGCCACGAGCACGTACCACCCCACGCGCTCGAAGCGCCAAACACGCTGCTGCATCGGCATGTCTTCTTGAACAGGATGACGCCTGGATAGCAGTTCATCTTCCGACATGATCACCCCCTCAGGCGCGCTCACCGCGTAGCCAGCGCTGGTGATAGTGGGAAAGCCGGGTCAACCCGAACAGGGCACCTTGGCGCATGACTTCAGGCCGCTCGCCGAAGAAGCGTTGAGTGCGCGTGAAAACGGCAATTGGCTCGCCGGCGAAGGCCCACGCAAAGCACATCGTCCCCGGTGGTATCCCGGATTCGGGCGCCGGCCCGGCTATACCGGTGGTGGCGATCACCACATTCGCATCGCTGTCCCTCAAGGCGCCCAAGGCCATTTCCCAAGCTACTGCTTCGCTGGTCAGGCCGTATCGTTCGATGGTTTCGGCGCTGACCCCCAGCAGCCGCTTCTTGGCGCTGGGTGAGTAGACGACATAGCCGCTTTCCAGCACCTCTCCGGTACCCGGTACCGCCGCCAACAACGCCACAAGGCAGCCTGCAGTGCACGATTCTGCTGTGCTCAAAATCAGTTTGTTGTTTTTGAGATAGCCGAGGGCGGCCAGTACAGGGTCGTTTTCCATTCCAGAATCGACTCGCTTGTTTTGCGGTGGACGCGAGCCTGGGGTAATTGGTTCATCGCCCGTGTTGCCCGCCCATCTCCTGAAGTGTCACTGACCTGAACTTTGCCCCGTAGATTGGCTTCCCTTGTTCAAAGGCAATGGGAGGAGAGCAACATGAAGAAAGTGAGCGTCAGCCAAAAAGAAGGTGCGCAGACAAGGCCGCATGGGGAAGAGGAGCGAGATAACGATGCTCATCGTCCGGATGGATCCACCGGCACATCACATGACTCGACAGCGCAAAAAACGGCCCGTGATCACGATCAGCACAAACGCTGAAACTGCCACGCAAAAAGAGAGTCAGGCTCGCCAGCACGGCGAGCCTCTTTTCACTAGAGGATCGGTTTGCCGCCAGTCACTGCGTAACGTGAGCCACTGATGTAACTGGCTTCGTCGGAGCCCAGCAGCACGTAGATCGGAGCGACCTCCACCGGTTGTCCGGGACGACCCAATGGTGTTTTGGAACCAAAGTGTGTAACCGCTTCCTCTGGCATGGTGGAAGGAATTAGAGGCGTCCAGATAGGCCCTGGCGCAACGCTGTTGACCCGAATACCTTTCTTGCCTAGCAACTGAGCCAGGCCAGCAGTGAAGTTGGCAATGGCCCCCTTGGTCGTGGCATAAGCCAGCAGGCTGGGGGATGGATCGTCGGAATTGACCGAGCTCGTATTGATAATCGAACTGCCCTTGGGCATGGAAGGCAGGGCCGCCTGGCAAATACGGAAGATGGCGGTGATGTTGGTATCGAAAGTCTTCACCCATTCGTCATCGTCGATTTCCTCCAGGGTTTCGTGGGACATCTGGAACGCCGCGTTGTTGACCAGGATGTCGATACGCCCGAACTGGCTAACGGTCTTTTCGACGATGTCGTAGCAGTGCTGTTTCTGCGCCAGGTCTCCGGGCAACAGCAGGCATTGACGGCCTGCGGACTCAACCCAGCGCGCGGTTTCTTTCGCGTCTTCATGCTCATTCAGATAAGCGATGGCGACGTCGGCGCCTTCACGGGCATAGGCAATCGCCACTGCCCGCCCGATGCCGCTGTCTGCTCCGGTGATGAGTGCAACCTTGCCTTCGAGGCGATTGTGGCCGGTATACGACTGCTCACCACAATCCGGGTAGGGCTCCATCTTGCGCTGTGAGCCAGGGACATTTTGAGGCTGCGAAGGGAAGGGCGGGGTAGGGAAGTCTCGCATGGTAGAAGCTCCTGCAGTTGAGAACGTTCATACCGGTTCGAAAGGCCCTGCCTCCTCGTGTTGGTTTCAATCTGCGGTTGGTACGACGAGCGGTGCGGGATATCAATCCAATTGAATTCCATGCCCCATCGCCTGTTCTACCGGACTCAGCTCCAGTCTCATCTCTTCGCTCGGAGCCCAATACCCGGAGTAGCGAGTGCCTCGAATCATTACCCCAACGACCCCTGAGCACGAGATCAGCGAGCACAATGCCAGGATGTTTGGCTCTCCTAAGGAGCGTCTGGATTTTTACCGGCGTGAGATCCAGTACGAAACCAGCATCCTGGCCAACCGCACGGATGCCTACCTGGCGGCTCAGTCATTCCTGGTCATCGCCTTCGTTTCCTCCATGGGGAACCTCAATCAAGGATGGGGCGAGATGTTCACCCTGATCGTGCCCGCTTTCCTCGCCTTGCTCGGGGTACTGAGCTCGCTCAACGCCTGGCCTGGCATTCGGGCGGCCTACAACATCATCGATCACTGGCAGCTCAAACAGAGCCACCTACTGCGCAGCGAGCCGTTGATGGGGTTGGCTTACGACGAGTCGCCGCTGTTCTGTGAGGCGGAAACCTCGCGTGCAGGGCATCGAAAATCATTGCTGTTCTCGCTACGGACGCCGTGGATCTTTCTGGTGTTCTGGGTGTTACTGGGTAGCTACTCGGTGTACATCCAGCTGGCCTGAACACGTCTGCGTGCGAACATGGGGGTAACATTTTGAAGACTGAGGCATTACTGACCGAGCTCCTCAACGCCCGAGGGCCGGGCGGACAAGAAGATGAAGTACGGGCCATTTGTCTGCGCGAGCTGCGCCTATTCTGTGATGACACGCACATCGACCCTGCTGGCAATGTGGTGGGGGTAATTCGTGGGGGCCGCGCTGGTAGCCCAGAGGCAGCCATACGCGTTATGGCCCATCTCGATGAGATCGCGATGATCGTCAAAAATGTGCTGGAGAACGGCACCCTGGAGGTGCTCGCTCTAGGGGGGGCGCAACCGATAAGCTTCGGCGTGTGCCCTGTCGATATCCTGGGCGATGAACACATCCTGCCGGGTGTTTTGTCCTACGGTTCAATGCACAACAGCGGTCGTACTTCGAATGGAAGAGACGTGTTGGCAGGAAATGTTCAGTCGAAAGATGTCTATATCGTCACGCGCAAGAGCAAGTCAGAGCTCCAGAAGCTTGGCGTTCGGCCTGGTACTCGAGTCGTGCTGAGTCAGCACTGGCGTAAGCCCTTCAAGGTACATGACTGTATTGCCGCTCACTTCCTCGACGACCGAGCTCCGCTGAGCGCTGTCATTCTCTGTGCGAAGCTACTGAGTGAACGGCGAGAGAAACTGAAGCAAGACGTTTGGTTCGTGCTTACGACGCTGGAGGAAGAGTCGAATGCCGGCGCCATGTACGCAGCTTCCCGGCTGCCCGGCGACACCACAATCGCTGTCGAGGTCGGCCCTGTACTTGAGGAATATGGCACGGAGCTTTCGGCCAATCCGATCATCAATACCGGCGACCAGAAGGGATACTACAGCCGCACCGTGGTGCAGGGCCTGATCGCCGCTGGCCTAAAGGCCGGTTTTAAGCCCCAGTCGGCATTGCTCGTCGATTTTGCATCCGATGCAAGCGCGGTGATGAGCGCCGGGATCGATGCCCGGGCTGGTTGCATTGCGATACCCACCGAGAATACCCATGGCTTCGAAATGGTGCTTCTGGAGGGGATTACGGCCTGCGCTGAGACCTTGTTCGAATTTCTTACAGGTAGTCAGGACACATAGCCCCGGCGCGTCGACTATGCGCAGTGGCTTACCACCTGCCATTTCGATGGAATCATTTCTTCCTTGGTTTGCTCAATAACGCATGACTAGGGAGGGAATTCTGGTGATCGGACAGCAACTCTATGTAATTGAGTACGAGCTTCACAGTGAGCCTCGGACATTCATTATCCGTCTGGAGAAAATGGACAACGGCGCCGCATGGCACTGGGCCGGCTGTGATGCCGGCGTGGGCATCATTCCGCGTTTCAGTCAGCAGAACATCAAACTGGTCAGTCGCCCGATGGCTGAGCGGTATGGCATTGCCAAGGTGAAGTGGAGGCTGGCTGGAGAGGGCCCCGAATTCGTTCCGCAACCTATCGATGTCGGCAAAATCTCAGGTGCTACCTAAGGGGCCTGAGACCGGTATTCCATCAACGTGCCTGGAGGTGTTGCCATGCAGCCTAAAACCGAAGGCTCTGAAGAAAAAGGCCCAAGCGACGTGCCTTTCATTAACGATCCGGAAAAGCCCACGTCGCCGCCACTGAATGACGCTGATGCCACGGATGCGGCTGAGGCTGAAGAAGACCTTCAGGACGATGGCCAATCCCTTTAGAGAGGAGAACCAGCTGATGGATAGTTATCACCTCAGCCCGACTTCGGATGGCTGGGAATTGAAGAAAGTCGGTGCTGAGCGAGCCTCAAAACGAGCCGCCACGAAGCAGGAGCTTGTCAGTGTCCTTGCAGATGTCTTCGAGGGTAAGACGGCGTCCGTGAAGATCCACAAAGCGGACGGCACTCTCGAGGAGGAACGCACCTATCCACGTTCAGCTGACCCGCGCCGTAGCAAAGGTTGAAGACTATAACTGCCTGTGACCTCGGCATTGAGGTCACGGATGCCCTTGGCGTGTTCAGATGGTTGTTGGCCAGCTTTCTCATGGGGAAGCGCATCCGCGCCACCGTAGCAGTGCAGGCGTACCGGACGCTTGTCGATCAGCAGGGCCTGGATACGCCGATTAAGCTTGCCCAGACTTCTCATTCCACGCTGGTCAAACTCCTCGGCCAGGCCGGCTATGCGCGCTACGATGAATCCACTGCCCGACGACTGCATGATCTTGGCAACAAGGTAGAAGTGGAACTGGTTGCCCAACTTGAGGCACTGCAGGAGGGGTCAGATGCTGAGGGATTTAAGCGCTGGCTACTGAGTTTAGAGGGCGTAGGCCCAAAGACCGTGGAGATTTTCATGCGTGAAGGCTTGTCCCATTTGACGAAGTTGTAAGGCCATTGAGTTTGGTGGCCTTTAGCCCCCATCGACGCATGTCCGGAAGAGTGAAACACTCGACCATTGGATTACGTACTGGAGAGGGTGATGAAGCTCGACATTGAGGGTTTGTCGCTGTCAGGGAAGACAGTAGTTGTCGTAGAGGATGATCCAACGCTTCAAGCCCTTCTGGTGGAAATCCTGATCGAGTTGGGCGCCACCTGCGATGCGTTCGATAACTCAGAAGATGCTTTGATTCACTTGATGGGACTCAAGAGCGACTGCTCGTTGATCGTTGTCGATCACGGTGTTCCGGGAAGCATCAAAGGTATGGAATTCATCTCCATGGCACACGAAAGGTGGCCTGGGCTACCCGCCATTCTGACCTCGGGCTATCAGCTGGATGCTTCTCAGGTCACACCACCTGTTACCTACCTCTTCAAGCCGTGGTCGATAGAGGAACTCGCTCAAGCTATTGACCAAGCGCTTCCCCCTGCAGACGTACCTTCAACTCTTCTGCTGGGCCACCAACAAGGTCTCTAGCGCTGTAGGTTATCCCGAGCCACATCGTCCGTCTGATGCTCAGCAGGCGCCTGATGTTGGGGATCACATTCGCTGCCCATCGCCTGATATTGCTTGCGAAGTTTATGGATTTCCCGGTTATCGAGCGCTTCGAGATCCAATACCGACTGCTCCGCAGATTTCGTAGCGCGAATCAGTTCGTCGAGCTTCACGTGGATGATGTCGTTATCCCGGTTCTGGGTGTTCTGGATCAGGAAAACCATCAGAAATGTGATGATGGTGGTCGACGTGTTGACGATAAGTTGCCAGGTATCATTGTAGTGAAACCAGGGCCCAGAGGCCGCCCACATGGCAATCAACACCACGGCGATCAAGAAGGTGCTCGGCTTACCGGCGTGGTTGGCGAGCCATTGGCAGAACTGGGCGAATTTCATGACGTAATCTCCACTGCGATCTATAGGGTTTGACCGCAGTGGAGCGCTGAAATCTTTTTTTACATTTCACCGAGGTATTGGGTGAGCCCACCAAGCGCAGCGGAACGACGTGGCCTGCCGGAAAGTCAAAAAAATACTCGAAAACTTTCCCAAGGCTTCTGCACAGATGACCTTCATCGTCTGGTTCGCCATGCTGGGCGCAGTCTTGCTGCTGCTCGCACTCTCATCCTCCTACCTGCGCTGGATCCCTGTGACCTCGTCTGTAGTGTGCCTTGCCCTGGGCATCGTCCTGGGGACATCGGGGCTGGGTTTTCTTCAACTGGACGTGAGCAAGTCGAGCGAGTGGATGGAGCACCTCACAGAAGTCGCGGTGTTGTTTTCGCTGTTCTTCAGTGGTTTGAAATTGCGCCTGCCCTTGCACAACCGCCGTTGGTGCAGCGCCTTTTTTCTAGCCGGGCCGGTGATGTTGCTCTGCATCGGTGGGGTAACGCTGGTGCTGCACTACGGCCTGAACTTGGGGTGGGGCGTCTCGTTACTGATCGGGGCGATCCTCGCACCCACTGACCCCGTGCTCGCAACCCTGGTGCAGGTGGTTGATGCCCGGGACGATGATCTTGTCCGTTTCAGCTTGTCGGGTGAGGCAGGGCTCAACGACGGCGTGGCGTTTCCCTTCGTCATGCTTGGACTGTTCCTGCAACAGGACAATGGCCAGACTTGGTTCAGTGACTGGTTGCTCAAGGACATGCTGTGGGCAGTAACCGCAGGTCTAGTGCTTGGCTACTGGATGGGGCGCGGCCTGGGCAAGCTCACGCTGTTCTTGCGTCTGCGCAACGACGACAGCACCGTCTCGCCCAATGACTATCTGGCCCTTGCCCTGATTGCGTTGGCATACGTGAGCGCCGAGTCGATACAGGCTTATGGGTTCCTCGCGGTGTTCGCTGCGGGACTTGGTTTACGTCAGGCGGAGGTGCAGACCGCCAATAGCCCTGAAGCGCCGGCTGCTGAACATTTGGTACAGCCTGTGGTAGGTCACCAGCACGTGGCGCCGGAGCTAGCAGTCAAAGGCGATCTGAAAGGGCTCGACGACTCGCAGGTAGCAGCGGGGATCATGTTGGGTGACATGTTGGCGTTCGGTAGCCTGATCGAACGGGCAATGGAAGTATTTCTGGTGACCCTGCTCGGGGTAGTGCTCATTGAGCATTGGGACTGGCGGGCAGTGCTTGTTGCCGGTGCTTTGTTTTTTGTCATTCGCCCCATCAGCATCCTGCTGTTCCCGGCTCGAGGAATGCTGGATATCCGCCAGCGTGGACTTTTAGGGTGGTTTGGCATCCGAGGTATCGGCAGCTTCTACTACCTGTTCTATGCCCTCAATCATGGGCTGCTTCCCACCTTGGCCGCGCAAAGCATCAACCTGGTGCTGTCCGTGGTGGCGTTGAGCATTCTGCTGCATGGGTTGAGCGTTCAACCGCTGCTAGCCAAATACGAAGCATGGAAGGGATAGGCAGTGTTCTTTGGATCAGGCTTCAACTTGCGGCGGGAGCGTTACTAATTTGTTGATCAGCGAGGCGAGATCAGAAATCTCCCAAGGTTTGGGGAGAAATGCTGTCCGAGCAGGCAGCAAACCGGTGTCGATTATTGCGTCGCCCGAAGTCAGAATCACTGGCAGGGTAGGCCATCGACGCCAAATCTCGTGTGCAAGGCCTAAACCGTCCATGCTTCCAGGCATATGGATATCGGTCATCACCAAGCTAGGGACTTCCTTATTGCAAAGGTAATGCAACGCCTCGTCAGCATTTGCGCAGCACGTCATAGCAACGGCGTAGAGTGACGAAAGGCTCTCGGCAGTTAGGTCTCTTAGGAGGTCGTCGTCTTCCACAATGAGGATGGTTTTCGGCATGTAGGGTTTGCTCGCGGGTCATATGCATTAGGGCTCTGGGCCTCTACGCCGTTGCTACTGGGCGATGAGTGGTGCGCTAGGCGCCGTCATGGATTAGCGGCTATGGTAGGAAAGCGGTAAGCGAACCGCCTGTACGCCCTGAAAGGATTCTGGGCGTTTCCCGTTAATCCGGAAGGGAAGACTATGCAGCAGCTACCAGTGGACGAAACAATCCGAGCGGCCTTGAAAAAGACTCATACGCGCTTGCACCGCCAACATGAGCTCGTGGTCGAGTTTGGCGTAATGTCCCTGAAGGCTGCGGACTTGGATCTGTTGCTGACCCGTGCATGTGAAGTAGTCGCTGAAGGAATGTGCACTCGTTTTTCCAAGGTGCTCCAGCCAGCAGAAGACGGGGAAGGGTTTGTTCTGACCCATGGCGTTGGCTGGGATGCTTCTGACATCGGGCGGGCAACCGTGGGCGGCGATGTGGCTAGTCCCGCAGGCTATGCATTGGCCACCTATAGGCCCGTACTCTCAAATCATTTGGGTATGGAAAATCGCTTTCGAACGCCGGAACTGCTCAAAAAATATGGAATCGAGCGGGCCATCAATGTCCCGATCCGGGGTGTGCTCAGCCCGTTTGGTGTACTGGAAGCCGACAGCAGCAACGGGGACGATTTCGTAGAGAGCGATCTGGTATTTCTGGAAGGCATCTCGAACGTCATTTCCATGGCTGTCGAAAGAATATCTGCAGGCGTGGATGTTCCAGTTCCCGACCCTTATTCCGAGACCATTCTGAACGCAAGCCCTGACTGGGTGGATATCCTGGCCCCGAGCGGCGAGATCGAGTTCATGAATGAAGCCGGGCTGAAATTCCTGGATACCCAACTGACCAGTGTTAAAGGTCAGCGATGGTATGACTTGTGGCCTGAGGAGTCGCGATCACTTGTTTGGGAGGCGGTAGCTAAAGTTAGCGCTGGCGAAACCATGAGGTTCGAATCGTACTGCCCAATCGCTCCCGATGAACCCAAATGGTGGGACGTGACTGTGGCGCCAATCATGGGCACGGATGGTCAGGTCGAACGGATCATAGCGGTATCACGGGATATCACTGAACGGCACCAGTACGAAGCTCAGCTGCTCTCTCTCATTGAGGCGCAGAACAGCAGGCAAAATCGAAGCGACCTTTATCTCGAAGAAATCCATCATCGCGTCAAAAATAGCCTCCACCTTGTAAACACCCTGCTGTTACTTCAAGCCAATCTCACGCCAGATGCGGCTGTTAAGTTGCAGCTCGAAACTGCCGCAGGGCGAGTGGTGACCATTGCCAGTGTTCACGAGAGACTATACCAGGCCGCCGAAGACCAAGAAGTACGCGCTCGCGATTACCTAAGTGCCCTGTTGGGTGATCTGGGCAAGGCTTTGGCCGACCGGCAAATTCTGTTGGAGGCTGACGACTTCGTCCTGCCACCTGAAAGAATGGCTCCCTTGGGGTTAGTGATCTCCGAGTTGATCACCAACTCCCTTAAGTACGGCAAAGGATCCATAGAAGTGATCGTCAAGCATGCCGGCGATCATGCTCAGCTCACCGTCAGGGATGAGGGCGACGGCTTTCCTGATAATTATCCTAAGCCGACAGGTACGGGGCTTGGCATGCGATTGGTCAAAAGCTATTCCGGCTACGGTAGCGCGGCAGTGGTGGTTGATCGGCAGGATAGTAAAAGTTGTATCCATGTACGCTTCAAACTCTAGGCGCGCCTGCACACACCGATGGCACTTAGCCAAATGCGTATAGTCGTAATCAGGCTGATTCGAGACCTGGAATCATCATTGGAGGAGTAGGGGATGCGTAACTGGGGATGGCTGATGACTGCGGTAGGCTACGCTGGGCTTTCAGGAATGTTAGCCATAATCGGCGCTGCGGTTTCAGGGTTTCATAACCTCACTAGCCAGATGCTAGGGGTGAGCCTATTGCTAGCGGCAGCGTCATTGGCGCTGGTGCTTGTTGGTGGTCGTCTTCGAGCGAGAAGCAAACCCTTGTTGCCCATTTCGCTGTCTCCTTAAGACCGCTTTCATTTTCTCAAAAAGTGGCCAGAGTGCCAGGCACCCTGGCCAGGCTCATTTCAAGTTACCGGTTTTCGCTACCGCGCCCGCCGCCGTGGCTGTTTTGACCGCCTTTACGGCCTGCCTCTGAGGCGCGCTCACGGTCGTTGGCAAAATTGCCGCCTGAACTCTGCCCGCCTTTGCGACCTGCCTCCGACGCTTTCTCGCGATCATTGGCAAAATTGCCAGGATTGTTCTGAGCAGTACCACCTTGATGGCCACGATTGGTTTGGTTGTTAGCCATGATCTTTCACCTCATGTCGTCACACAGGAAAGTCTGTGTTCAACTCGGACGTCGGGGCGTGGGGTGTTTACTCCGTGGGTTCTTGCCGAGGCCGACGGGTTGCGCGAAAGAACTGGTGCAGGCGTGTGTGGCGTCCTTAAGCTTTGTTCGCGAACGTTTGGGAAGGATCAAGCTCGCATCCCGTCTGCAGACGCCGAATTTTCAGCCTCCGCCGGCGTGGTTAAGCTGAGCGCAGAGCAGTTCCTGGAGCTGGGTTATTGGCCACGGCTTAGGAAGGAACCGGGCACCTGGCGGCAACACTCTCCCTGCAAATTCGTAGTATCCGCTCATGACAATGATGCGCGTCTGAGGTTTTTGCTGGCTTGCCATCCAGGCAAGATCGACCCCATTGAGTGAACCAGGCGTTTGCACATCCGTTATCAGCAGCGTCCAATTTTGCTTCCTCAACGCCTCATTGCCGTCATCGGCAGTCGCCACCGCTGTCACCATGGCCCCCCATTCTTCCAGGTACAGGGTCAAAAGCTCTCGAATCATGGGTTCGTCCTCAACGATGAGAACAGTTGGGCGAATTATCTTCGCAGCGGAAAGCAGCTCTTTCATATGGGTACTCGGACATGCGGCTGCAGGAAGGGAGGGACATCCAGGTCTGCTTGCTTTCTTCCAGCAAGACGTAGCAGCGCGCCATCACTACGACATCGCCAGCGTTCAAGAAATTCACTCCAACTTGAGTCAGTGCCGTCCATACCCATCCGTGAGCGGAACCATAACGGGGCGACCTTCTGGACACATCGACGCCGCTGACACCGCTTTACTGAACCTCTGGAATCTTCGTGACTCAACCCTCCATCAGCGTGTGAGGCCTCCTGATGCGAACGTTCGAGAAAAACCTCTCTGCCGCCCAATTGCTGAAGCTCAACTGTCTGGCAGACTGGTACCGCGTGCTGAAAAGCAGGGCCTTCCGAATGGATTCGCCAGACGAATATCATGACGAATTGCTTCGCCAGGCCGATGAGATGGATCGTCGAGGGATTATCTGCTGGCAGGAATGGCGCGATCTTCGTCTGGAGGCTGACGCTGCTTACTTGAGAGCGGTAGCAGGGGAGGACTATCGCCCGGTTAATCCCACGAGCTCGTCAGCAAAGTAGGGATCGAACGTGATCTCGCAATGAAACCATGCTCATTTTCGGTACGCAGACCTCCTCTAGCTATCCCTGCGTCGTGAATGTGTGAGTGTAAAACCTACAAGGATTCCCAGCGCCGCTGCGCCGATCAGCAGCGGCGTTTTGTCTTTCGGCTTTCTCCAGCCTCCGTCGATACCCCTCCGGCCACTTGGAGGATCAAAGAGGTTGCCTGATGATGCTTCGGCTATGGGGCTGCGATTTATCCCCCAGCGCGTCAGCCTTCCTGACAACAGAGGCAGGCCTGGTATCAGGTAGCTGGCCAAATGCGCGAGGCGCGCCGCAGCGCCAACCGTGGTGTGAGCACGAGGCGAGATTGCGCAGGCCACCATAGCCTTTGCCACCATCTCGGGATCGTATACGGGGCCTGGCGGTGTCAGCGTATGTCCGGTGTAGTTGCCACCGTCTCGGAAGCCAGGTGTGTCCATGACTGCTGGATAGATATCGCAGACATGGATGTTGGGATATTCAGTCAGCTCGCCTCGCAATGCCTCGGTCAGTCCACGTAAGCCGAATTTGCTCGCCGAATAAGCGGCGGCGTAGGGCTGGGCCACCCAGCTGCCCAGCGACAGCGTGTTGATCAGAATGCCGCTGCCCTGTGCCTTGAAGAAGGGAAGGGCGACGTAGGCACCTCGCAGGTAACCGATCAGGTCAGTCTGGATGACCTGCTCGTGCGCCTCCAACGGCGTTTCTTCGAAATTGCCGACCGCGCCGACCCCGGCATTGTTGACCCAGATATCGATCCGTCCATGTCCAAAGTCTGCGGCCTGAACGGCAAGCGCTTGAACTTGGTCGCTGTGGGTAACGTCGGTCGTGATCGCTATGGCATCCGTACCGCAATCGGTGCATTCATCCAGCACGTCGAACAACGCCTCTTCATCGCGTGCGGCGAGTACCAGGCGAGCACCTTTGCACGCAAAGGCATGCGCGGCGGCTCGGCCTATGCCGCTGGATGCGCCGGTGATGACCACGACCTTGCCGCGCAGAGGCCCTTTGAGCGGAGCGCCACGGACAGGCGCTTCTCGTTGCGCACCCGAGGCGCTGAGGTCAAGGGGGGCAACGGTTTCGCTGGCCTCGATCCGCGAGAGCTCAAGAGAGGTGCCATCGATCAGGGTCAACGTCAGCCCTTCCACCGTGCCTGCCTCCCGGTTTGGAAATACGGGCTCACCTTCGGCATCCAGGCTGTCGTAGATGAAGCGCGTACCTTCGAGCCAGCCCACGGCGGTGAGAAGTTCAGGGCCGAGATAATACTTCCCGTCTTGAAAGAAGCCTGGAAACTGATGAGCGCGCTCCACGTTTTCCACGCGATAGCGTTCGCCTGATTTCATGCCTGTCGCTTGATCGATCATGTTGAAACCCCTGTAAGTGGAGCTCGGAGATGTCAGCCTTTGCTGTGCTCGTCGGAAGTGGGCCCGGTACCTCGCTTGATACCGCGCGGGCCAGCAACGCCCCAGATACCCAGGCCAACCAGCGGTAGCGCGACGATCAGCAGGGCCCAGGCCGCTTTCACTGCATCTGACTTGTCGCTTCTGAATACGCTGACGATGGCCCATAGATCGATGAGCAAGAGGATTGCCGCCACGGCAATCCAGAAGTAGCTGGCGAGACCGTTCATGTGCTTGCCTCCTTACACGTAGTCAGGGCCCAAGGTGCCTGCTGCCGCGCCTGGCACGAGGATGACCTTGCGGCAGTTGTCCTGCTTCTGATCGAACATCTTGTAGCCCATGGCCGCTTCTTCGAGGGCCAGGCGGTGGGTGACGATCAGCTCTGGTTGCAGGCGACCTGCTTCGATGTGTTCAAGAAGTTCAGGCAAGTATTTCTGCACATGGGTCTGGCCCATTTTGAAGGTGAGCCCCTTGTCGAAGGCATCGCCGAACATGAAGGCGTGGATGAAGCCGGCGTACACACCTGGAACGCTGACAATCCCACCGCGTCGCACCGCAGCAATGCTCTGGCGCAGCGCCTTGCCACTGCTGCCTTCGATCTTCAGCGCCGTCATTACCGTTTCGGCGGTGCTGCCTTTGGCCTCGAAACCGACCGCATCGATCACCGCATCGACGCCGCGCATGCCTGGCGTCTGGCGGATTATGCTGTCGGCGGGATCGTCGTCTTGCTCGAAATTGATCGGTATGACCCCATAGGCCTCTTGTGCGTAGGCCAGGCGATAATCGTTGTCGTCGACCATGAAGATGGTCTGAGCGCCGAGCATTCGCGCACAGGCGGCGCTCAGCAAGCCCACAGGCCCGGCACCATAAATCGCCAGCGATGAGCCCTGGCCAATCTCGGCATTGATGACCGCCTGCCAGGCGGTTGGCAGAATGTCCGAGAGGAACAGCACCTTGTCGTCGGCCAGCGTGGTGGGCACTTTGAACGGGCCGACGTTGCCCTTGGGCACCCTGACGTAGTCCGCTTGGCCGCCAGGGATACCGCCATAGAGATGGCTGTATCCGAACAAAGCGGCGCCCGGTGGAATGCCCTTTTTGTTGATGATCGAGCCACGACCTGTGTTGGTGGTTTCGCAGGCAGCAAACAGATCGTGCTGACAGAAGAAGCAGCTGCCGCACGCAATCACAAAGGGAATCACCACGCGGTCGCCGATCTGGAGATTGGTGACTGCATTCCCGGTGTCTTCGACGATGCCCATGAACTCATGGCCGAAGATATCGCCCGCTTCGGTTTCTGGAATTTTGCCTCGGTAAAGGTGCAGGTCAGAGCCGCAAATGGCTGTGGCGGTGACCCTGAGGATAATGTCGTCTTCTTGCTCGATGATCGGGTCAGGGACGTTATCGACCCTGACGTCGTGTGCTCCGTGGTAGGTCAGTGCTCTCATGAATGTCAGCTCCTGCAGCCGCGTAATTTCGTGATCGGTATGCAGGGGAAGCCATGGCGGACAGCAAAGTTCAGACCAACAAGGCAGGCGGTACTGATTCGCTGCCTATCCGAAAGTTGGCTGAACCAATCGGATCACATCGATATCAGAGCGATCCAAATGGAGCTGCTGGGACGAATCGGTGGCCATCCATCATAATCGGCTGTTCGCAAGGGCTAGCTGAGAGAATCCCAAGCTCGGGGGCTCCAACCGTTCCGCTTTAAAGCTAAAGGGGGCTGGCATGCGAATACGTGGTGATGTCTTCTGGAAGTGGGCTGCCCCCGCGCTTGCCCACCGCAGTTATGATGAAACGCTGGACGACGGAACCGCTATAGAAGTCCAGACGAGGTTGTCACGAACCGGAGCCACCCAGGTTTTTCTCGGGGTTTATGCCGCGAGTGGAATGCCCCTTCACGAAGAGGCATTTGCTGCCATGCCGGGCGAATCGATGAATCGTGCGCTGGCTTGGGGGGATTGGACGGGCCAAAAGCATTGCCAATGAGCCAGAAAGGAAAGCCATTAAGCGACCGCCATCCAGTACGATGGGGGAGTTGGCGAAGCCCAGATAAAGCCAGAAAATTTCTCCTCGTACCGATACTTTTCTTGGGACGGGCAAGTTTTCTGATCGATACTCATCAGTGCTGCTGCCCATCGAACAATCAAGCTCCTTGGCTGATTCACGCTATTCGTCAGCGGTGATTATTCCTTCTCGTCTTAGCAGTTCTACGTTTGTTGGCTTGACTGAGGTTTTGGTGATCTCCTCGATTGAGAACCAGCGACACTCCACTATCTCGTGCGAAGGTCGAGGCATCACGCTGGCCGGAACGGCCATTCGGTACAGCCAGTGCTCTTCCGCTTGGAGCACGTGATGCCCCAAAACCTGAGCGTCAGTCAGTTCTAGGCACGTTTCTTCCTGTAGCTCACGACGTGCTGCTTCAAGCTGCGTTTCGCCAGGATCGATTTTGCCGCCAGGGAGTGACCACTGAGGTGCCTCCTTGCGTACAAGCAATACCTTTCCTGCCTGCAGGCAGATGACGGTGGAATGAAGCTCTCTCGACTGATTCATCAGTTGTCCTCCCTTTGACGGAGGGCCGTCATGTTGAAGCGGAGTTCACTTCATGTGTCGAAAGGTGTCCCAGACACCGGCACAGCTTTTCATGAGGAGGCCGTTGACCTTCGCCCGGAAGAGAAAAAAGCGCGCCCCCTGGCATTGGGGAGCAAGACGTCTTGCAACCGAGCGTCACCAACCTCACCAACAGACAAATTAAGCGAATTCCCGTGGCTGGCTGGTTCGTCACTCGTCCACGGCTTGATGAGTCCAGGCGGCATAAGCCGCCTTGAGGGCCGGAGGCAGGTGAAGCAAATCGGGTTTCGATCCGCCCGACCTCTTCACCCACTCAGTCAGCCAGGCAATGACCAAAGTGCGAGTGACAGGGCTGGGCCCAACCTGGCGCTCCAGTTCGGCAGCAACCTGATCCAGAAAAGCAATCTCAGCGTCCAGCCGGGCTATCGGATCAGTCATTATATTGTCTCCTTCCCGTTGTCGTTATTGGGTCAACTGATCCCGACTCGTATTGAGCCGGGGGGAGGCTCGTTTAGGTGCGCCCATAAACTGCTCAGGCCTGAAACCGATGATACGAACTGCTTAAACTCGAGCGGCTTGACGACGTAAGCATTCACCCCTAACCCAATATGCTTTCTCGACATCGCATTCCATCTTTGAACCCGTCAACATCGCAACGGGAATGGTGCGTAGCTCATCGATTGATCGTATGACCTCCAGGACTTCCAGGCCGTTCACCTTGGGCAATTTAAGGTCAAGGAGCACCACTGCAGGGTTGCCTTCAGGGCGAGAGGCAAAGGCGTTCCGCCGCAGAAGATAATCCAAGGCCTCCTCACCATCTCGTGCTACTACGACCTCATTCGCAAGTTTACTGCGCTCCAGTGAAACGAGTATCAACTCCAGGTCGAAGCTACTGTCTTCGACTAGAAGTATGGGTTTCAGCATTAGCGCTACCACATTAGAAAAGCGGGCACTTTATAGTGGCCCTGGGGAATTGCATAGGTTGACAGGCAGGCCAGAGGCCTCATGACCTACGCTGCAGCATCCTGCCAGCGGTGGGCTGTGCTCCATTGCGCCCCTGAACTACTTTTCGAGCGTAGAGGTCATCAGCATATGGAAGCCCACCCCAGCGTTCAGGATGTCGCCCATACTCTAGGTGCGATCCCTCATGAGCGTCACCAAGCATCACCCGCTCAGAGCCAAGGCCACGATCATCTGCTCACGAAATGACAAGATTCTGCTTGTCCGCAGGAAGGGTTCTAAATGGAAGTTTCCAAGCGGCGTGCTTGCGACCGGTGAGGCGCCAATCGTTGCCGCTGCCCGCGAGCTTTGGAAGGCTCTGGCGCTTCATTGCTCAGGCTTGAACCCTGTGGGCACCGTCGAGGTAGGCAACGTTCTCCACCACATTTTTACGACTGACGTACCAGACGGTCGCTGCGTCGCGCTTGGCAGAGGCATCGTCGCCTGTAAGTGGATTTGTTGGGAGGACTTGAGCTCAAGCATGCTGAAGCCCACAGCCGCTGCTTTGCTTTCACGAGATCTGAAGGAGCTCGTTCACCATGATGGGCGCCCGGAATCAGTGTCGGCTTTCAACACAAACTGAACGTCAAGATCAGCGTTCGGGTCAGATCGTTAACTGTCATGGAAAAGGATGTTAGCGATGAAAGCGATGACTCGAGTGTTCACTGGCCTGGCATTAGTTGGTGCTATGGGGGCTACTTCGGCATGGGCTGATACGCCCGGTGCTGATTGGAAGGTGAACAAGGATCAGGCTGAGGCCACCTTGAAAGGCGCAGGCTACACCCAGATTACCAAGATCGAAGCCGACGATGGTCACTGGGAAGGCGAGGGTATCAAGGCTGATGGCAAGCAATACGAATTCCAGGTTGATCCGCATGACGGCAAGATTATCAAAGACGAATTGGATAACTGATCAGGGCGGGTCTTGCTCTCTGAGCGGCCCGTGCCCAAAGCGCGGGCTTTTTTTCGTTAGTCACCAAAATAGATTTTCTGCGCCAGTCTCCCGGCAGCGCAGGCAAGCGACGGCTTTCGACCCAGCTAACCTTAAGGTTTCTCTCCAAAGTCAAAGAGCAAGCTTGCGCTTGTTAAAGTGGAAGGGCTTATGTCGTTGGCTGTCTCGGAAAACTCACCCTAAAAGTCGTGCCTTGCTCAGGACTAGATACAACATGAATGGTGCCGGCATGGCTGGCTGTGATTTCCTTGGCTATGAACAAACCTAGCCCTAAACCTTGGCTCTGCTCACCGTCAGCACGACTTGCGCGTGTTAAGCGTGCTTCAGGATCAAATAGGTAAGTGATCTGCTCGGCAGAGATTGGTTTTCCCCAGTTATGTACCTCAATTACGGCCATGTTCTCAACGCAGGTTGCACCTACTCGGATTGGCCGCTCAACATCCCCGTGTCGTATGGCATTTACCATCAGATTAGATATCACCTGGCTCATGCGTAGCGGATCGACGCTCGCCGGCAGTGCATCGGTACGTTCAAAAACGACGTTAATCTGTGGATGGGCGAAGCAGACCTCTTGTACCACCCTGGCACACAACGACGTCAGATCGATATCCTGACGTTGCACCGTGATGCCCAGGCCCAGGTTGCATCTGGCGAGATCCAGCAGATCGTTCACCAACTGATTGGCGCGGTCGGCACTGGTGTCGATCTGCACCGCCAAGCTCTGTTCACGCTCTCCCCACTGCTTCGCTTTGGTAAGCAACGCCGCTCCCATCTTAATTGCCGTTAGCGGTGATCGAAGATCGTGACCCAGTACCCCCAGCACCATTTTGCGCGTGGTATCGACAGCCTTGCCATAGGAAGCGATGGACTCGACGAGCGCCTGATCGATAGCTTCGTTGAAACGGATGATTTCGGATACTCGATCCGCTTGATCGGGTGATGCTCCCTGTGAAAGCCAAAGTCTGAGCACGCTGGATCTGAGGGCTCTATATTCGGACACCATCTGATCGAGGGTGAATCCATCCAGAAAGCGAAGTGCAGCATGTGTCTCAGCAGCGCTTTCTCCCACAACAGATGGGCCTAAGCCCTGAGATTTGTCGATCTCTTGCTGCAAGCTTTGCGGCGTATCCATATCGCGAGCCACGGCCTGAAGGATGAAGGCGGCATGACTTCTTAAGCCTTTGTCACTGAGCGCTTCGCGATGTAATTCAACGGTACGAGCAAAGTCCTCCCAAGCCTGGAGGATGGTGTCCATGTGCTGAATGATGAATGTCGATAACCGCATGCAGGCTGTTCTCCGTCCCAATTGCGTATCTTATTCGTTAAGGCTGACTAAGCGTAGCACCCGGGCATTTGGTACGTGATTCCCAGTGCGGAAGTCAGAGAGGCCTTTCGGACAGCAAGGCGGAGGTGTTGCTGCTTGACCTGAGCCAGCGGGGCGAGATCATCGGTGACCTGTTCGCGGCAGCACAGGCTGCGCCACTGGGTGAATCAATTCCAGTTAGAGCGTGGCGGTGCTACGCCAGCGAGCAAGGCGCTGACCCCCGAGCAGCAGAAGATCCAAGAGTTGTAAGCTCGGATCAACCGGCTGGAGCGGGAGAAATCGATTTTAAAAAAGGCTACTGCGCTCTTGATGGCCGAGGGAACACGAGCGCTCGCGTTGATTGATCAGCTCCGCCGCGAGGAGGCTGTCGAATTACTCTGCTCGATGTTTGAAGTCACTCGCTCGTGTTACTACGCGCATTGCCATAAACGGCGATCTCCGGACGTTGCGCGATGGCACTGCGCGTTCGGGTTAACGAGCTATTTACACAGAGTCGTAGTGCCGCAGGTAGTCGAGCCATCATATGCATGATGCGCGGAGGCCAATTAGAATGGTGTGACCAGGTCGCTTAGTCCTAGCAATTTATCTTGATGAGCTAAGTAGTTCGTGCTCCTGCGAAAATGATTTGGCGTTACTTGTCAGGTTGTTAATAGTGCAGCCCATTCATAAGTGATTCGATCTCTTGCTTGATTGATCTTAATTGGGCGTGCAGTTGTGCGAGGCTGCTGGCAATTCTGCTGAGTTGCTCGTCATTATATTGACCATCAATGTCTGCGATGTCCCACCAGCTGGAACTATCAGAGCGCTCACAGGGGGCTGCTGAGATACTTATCAATTTCATCATCACCTGAAAGGAAGGGTGGCCTTTGATTATGCAGAACTCATTGAGGGATTTTCCTGAATTCCAAAATTCTCTTATAAGTTTTACACTCTCATCGTCGCTGTATTGATTCGCCTGCTCGGCGATAAGCCGCTTGGTGGGCATGTGGAGCCTCCGGTGCTGCCGGATGAGATTGGTGAGCCAAAAACGGCTCATGCTTAGTGTGCTAGACGATCCAATGGAGTAAAGCTGCCGCCAAGCCCACGCCTATCAGTGATCCAGTGAGAATAAGGAGACACTCTAGTAGTGACGTATGATTGTCCATATTAGCTGCGCCTCCGAAAATTCATAGGCCATGCAAATGAATACAAAGGCAGCTGCGATTGAGATGGCGCCATAATAAATGTAGGTCTTGTCTGTGGGCGGAGTCATGAAGGCAATCTCCTCTTGCAATCTATTCCGTCCGCATTACTGGAAATTGCTCGGACGGGTTTCGCGATTCTGAGATCATCTTCTCGCACGCTGCCAGGGCTAGCGATTTACTAGAGAAATTCCGTTTTATTCTAATTTTTTCCTGATTGTCGTAGATATCAAAACCTCCCGAGCTTGTAGCAGCGTAAAACCGATTTCCAACCTGGAATGATTCGTTTTCTATAGGAACCGCTGGAACGATAACGAATCTTGGTTGCATTTTGCCATCCCCCTCCTTTGGAGACGTAAGTAATAGCTAGGTTCATGACTGCACGCAAGGAAATTGATGTGTTGATTTTTCGAGGGTTTGGTGAATCGAATACCTACTCTAATTTCCCTTCTCGAATGATATTGACTTGTGTATCAATCTTATCGTTATTGCAAATTGTTAGCACTACGGTACTGTCTTAGTTCTCCCGGGGCAAAACCGCCTCGGTGAAAATCAACAAGGCCGACGGCACCATCGAAGAAGAGCTTACCTATCCAAGCTCTGCGCACCAGAGGTGAACCGAGGGCTAATGCGTCGATGAGATTGAACGAGTCGCCCCATGGAAACGTCTTCAGGGAAGAAGCCCATGCTCTGAGTCGCGAGATGGTGGGTATAGATTGACGATTCGAGTGTGTGCATGCGGGACAAACGAAAATGCAGAAGTAAATCCAGGGCAACGATAATCTGTCTGCGAAGCGGCAAGGTACTGCTTGTTCGGAAAAAAGGCGGCAAATGGAATTTTCCGGGTGGTTCGATTGAGCCTGGTGAGACCCCTCATAGTGCTGCAGCAAGAGAGCTACGTGAGGAGACATCCATTGAAGGGCATGGCCTACTTTCTTTGTGCTCGATCAGGGTGGGTTCAGTCGTGCATCACATCTTCATCACCCGATTCCACGAAACTGAGAAGCCTGTGGCCGACCATGAAATAGTCGCGTGTAAATGGGTGCTTCGTGAAAAGCTCACGCCTGACTTGCTGAATTCCGCTGCAGCCGGCCTCTTGGCAACCCAGTTGCCTGCTCTGACCGCCTGACCACAGCTGTAAACTTGTACAAGGAAATTTTCTTGTATCGAAAATTGCGCCGATTGTCTGATAATTCGCGGTGCTACCGCCTGAGTCATTGAACTGCCTCCTTGCTTTGCTATGGTCAGATTTCCGTATAAGACTAAAGTCGTAGGAGGGCGCATGCGTATTCGAGGTGAGGTTTTTTGGGATTGGGCGGATCCAGTGCTTCATCATCGGACTCATGACGAGACGCTGGACGACGGCACCACGATTGATGTTCAGGTCAGGCTCTCGCGCACCGGTCAGACGCAAATGTTCATCGGTGTGTACGCTGGCTGTGGAATGGCATTGCATGAAGAAGCCTTCGATTCCCGCCCCGGCGAATCTATGACTCGAGCTCTGGCTTGGGGTGTTGGTAGAGCCAGACGTCTGGCTACAGATCAACGGCCAGCAGCGAAGCAGGTGGCCTAGACACTACGTATTTCAAGGTTGGTCGTTGAGCGGGATGCTGACGGCCAACTGCTCAACGCAAACTGCTCCATCTAACATCCGGTCGGGTGAAGAACCAGGGCTATCCATAGCCCTGGATAGTTGCTCAGCGGTTTTCTTCCGTCATCCCGCTGTCTTCATCCTGAATAGCTTGCGACCCTTCATCCATGCTTTGCTCCCGGTCAGCTTTACTGCCGGTGGTATGTCCTCCCTGGCCACCACGTTGGGTTGCGCCACCGGCACGCTGAGGATCATCTTCCTGAAGCTCACTGCCGCTACCTTGCCCTGTTTGTTGATCCTCAGATCTTCCCCCGGACATTTGACCGCCTTTTTGGCCGGCTTCCGAGGCCCGCTGAGGATCATTGGCAAAATTGCCGCCCGAGGCTTGGCCGCCTTTATGACCGGCCTCCGAAGCCTTCTCATGGTCGTTGGCAAAATTACCAGGATTGTTTTGTGCGGTGCCGCCTTGCTGACCTGTCTTGTCTTGATCGTTCGCCATGATCTCGCACCTCGTGTGTTCACACAGAGAGCCTGTGTGTTCTGTTGAGATGCTTGGCGAATTCGGGACGCTCCCTTTACTTTGGTATTAGCTGACCGGCTGCGCGAAAGATCGTGAAGCGCAACGTATCGTGTAATAAAGGTTGCGACATAGCTTGGCACGCTGTTCGCAATCGGAGCGCGGCTATCCGGCTTTCAAGAGAGATAGGCGCTGCCGGATGTCGGCGATGAGCCTTCTACTTTCTGCCTCCATCAGATCACCGTAATTGGCAATGGCGGCACATCCTCGGCACGTGAGGATGGCCTTCTTGTTTAACCGCTGTGGTCGTACAAGGTCTTGCCCACCGCATTTGAGACATCTCAAGGTGACGCTCACAGTTTTCCTCTCCATGGATGTTGATCAGGATCCTTCCCTCGCCGTGCTGATCACTAAACACGATGCGGTACATGGAGTGTCGCGGTGTGCTGATCGTTCACTTTGAGACAAGGACTAGGCCGGGCGTTTGAGTGACGGCAACTAGCAAGCGGAGCGCGTAGCCCATGGATGGGCGGAGGCGTGAGGATGGAAGCCCGGTAGGGCCGTGACCCTGGCATCGCCAGGGCGCGGTACACGACAGCCGCTTCCCCGAAAGGGGGCACGCCCGAGGCCCCATCCACACAAAGCTGATGCAGGGGCTAATGGCTGGATCGGCTATTTGTAGTGGGTGGTGTAGCTGTTGAAGAGCGATGTACATGGGCACCGGTTGGATCGGTGATTTGAATGACGTTACCGTGCTGCCAGCCATCAGCCTGGGGATCAGCATCAGGAATACGAATGTCAGCCCGTTCAGCTTTGGTTTTCACAGCATCCACACCCAGGCGCCGATTGCGCTGTTCGACCATCGCCGTGTCAGCCTGCCCATCTGCGGTAAAACCCATCATCAACTGCGGCACACCTACAGGCAGCGCTTTATCCTGATCGGTGTGCCAGGTGTGCCATGTCTTCCCATAAGTATGCGCCAGTCGCTCCATAAGAGCATGCTCAGCAGGTGCTGGAATGCCTGGTGCAATCAGCTGCCCAGAGGAGACCTCATAGCCATGGCTATGCCACATTGCCTTCTCCTTGGGTGGTAATCCGGCAAAAAGCTTCTCGTCGATGATGTATTCGACGCCCATGATCTTCGCGCCCTTGGTATTGCCGTCGAAGATCACACACTGGATGACATCCTCATTCAGGATGGAGCAGTAATGGTGAGCTTCCATCTGCACGCCCGGATGTCCGTTATAAAAATGAAAGCCATCCAGGTAGGCGTTGATAGCGTCGATGGGCGGCTTGGATTGCAGCGTCGCAGCGCCGGCCTCCAGCAACTGGGTTTTAGCAGACTCGGGCCTGCCTGGTGTCTCCACAGGAGACTTCGTTTCGGTAGCGGAGCAAGCCCACAGCAGAGTGCAGGCGAGGGGAAGGGTTATCGTTTGGAATAGCTGTCGCATGAGAAAGGCTCTGGCTGGTGTCCTTAGAGGACAGCCACGGCCAAGGAAGCGGGTAGACAAACGGACGAGTGGCTCGAGTCGATGACGACTTACGGGCAAAAGAAAACCCGCTGCTAGGCGGGCAAGGGCGCTTCTATCACACGTAGGGATAAATCATCACGCGCTTGCTCGATTGATACAGCGCAAAACGAGCACAGAAAAAAGCGGCTACTGAAGACCGGAGCCGCTGTACTGCTTAGCAGTAAGCTGGAAAAGCCCAGCAAGAGAGAGGGGGGAATTACCGCCCCACCCCAGGCGGTGACTAAGATCTAAAGCACGTGAACCCCCACCTTGCTATTAAAAACGCTCCAGCCTCGGGAGCTTTGCCAGCTTGTCCAATATCTTGGATTTGGCGCTGTCCAACACTGTCGGATTGGTTTGAGTCGACAGCTCATCTCGGGATTTTCTGCCGAGGAAATAGCTGATGCGCTCTGCGTTAGCGCCAGATGGGTGGGGAAGCCCATCAAGAATTTGTTCGGCTTTCAGCAGGCCTTTGGCCTGCAAATGCTGGAAGACCTCCGCCACCTTCGGCCCGAGCGGTACGTACAAACATTGCGGGCCCAAGACTCTGATCTCTTCCGCCAAGTGGGTTTCAACCTGGCGCCGCAAGCTGGAGCGACTGAGCATGGCTGGGCTGCCGCTGTAGTTCTGACCGTCTACAAAAACTGGATAGCGTAACGCCGAGGTGTAGTGCACCAGATGACGGTGCGTATCGAAGAGTCGAGCGCAGCTGTCGATGCCAAGCAGCGTGTGAACACCTACGTGATCAAGCATGTTGACCAGGTTGTTTCGCATAGGCCCAGCAAAGCTGGCGGTTGCTTTGGCAGCTTCCCTGGCCTGCTCGATGGAGGCGCCCTGGCGAAGTTGTTTGCACGCCTCATCTAGGGCGCGGCTGGCTTGTTGCAGCCCTGGGGTGATGCCGCATAGCACGATACGGGCGCCGGTATTGATGTGGTCGAAGGGTGCATAGAATGTATGCAGGTTGCCCTCAGATGTTAGCAACAGCTCCTCCGGCAGGTTGTTGGTAAAGTCGTAGGAAGTGGCGGAGAGCAGGGTGCTGAATTGTTCGAGGCTCATGATCGTGTCCTATGGTAATTGGCAGCGTGTTAGTCAGCGCGGGTGGCGATGAAGCCCCGGCGTCCTTTCAGCCAGCGCAACGCCTCGTTCGAGTCGACCACCGTCTGATTCTGTTCTTTACGTGTTTGAAGCTGGTCAGCTGCGGTGGGTTGAGCCGCATTGCGTACTGCTCGCTCGGTCATTTGCCCCAACACTGCAATTTCCTTGAGGGTCAGAAATCCGCTTTGATCTTCCCCCGACAAGAACATGGGTAGCGCGTCGTCATCTTTAAATGCCGGGTGGGTATCGAGGTCTAGGCGTGCTCGAATCAGAGCGTGGAACAGAATTTTTTCGAGCCCCCTGGGTAAAGTCATTTCACGGCCGCGAACGCTTGGCGAGAAGACTTCGATGTCGGGTCTAGCAGACAGCACAAGCGTGGCCAAACGTCCCCAGCTGTCGTTCATTCGGTCTTGCTGTGCACCATTCGTGGCGAGTTTCAGCCGACCATTGATCGCGTAGTCGTAGCAGTCTCGAGCTGCCGCCTGAACAGGAATCTCACCTTGGTAAATCTGATCGAGAGTCGCCAGGCTGGTGGGGTCGATTTGGCCATGAAATTTGATCAGTGAGGCACCCAGCGAACCCCAATAGACGTCGTGCGATTCCTGGAGAATCTCGTCCAGATCGAGCTTCTCTTCAGGTGAGACAAAGTTTTTTTCGAACTGGTTACGCCAATAGGTGCTCATCGTGTGCTCCGCCTGCTTGGAAGGTGTAGGCAGAGATTAAAATGAAAATAGTACATCGTCAATGATTAATTTGTGACATTCAGCATGATTTTTGTTGCTCAGGCCAAGCCGTGGCGTTCCGATCTCTGCGCACACTTGCGGCGCATTCAGTAACCCGACAGTCTGTCCCACACTGAATTGGATTAGCCACTGGTGTGGAAGTACGAGGCTCTGAAAGGTGCCCATGTACGGCGGGCTGGGACTATCCATTGAGGTGAGCAGTAGCTCGGGGCAGGGGCTAGACGGAGCAATTTGCGGGCAAAAGAAAGCCCGCTGGGGGCGGGCAAGGGAGCTTCTATCACACGTAGGGATAACTAACGTTCCCACATCGCATGTGAAAAGGACGTGAATAAACCCGTCAGTGAAGACGGTGCCTGTCCAACCCCCGCGCTATTAAGTGGATTTGGTCTAGCGGTTGCGCACGGTATCCAATGCAGGTGACCAGACGTTATGTCCGCAGCGTTCACACACGACTGAGTCTTGAGGTTCATGGAAGGTAGGGAAGCCGCAGCTGACGCAACAATGTAAGCCCGCGTTCGGCGGTGCCAGGTATTCTGGACGATGTTCGACCGGGAGCACCGACAGCCCTGGCCGGGTGTCATCTGGCCCATAGAAATACAGGCTGATATCGCCATCGGTTTCCAATAGGCCGAGCCGAACCTGGCCGAGATGCTCCACGCCTTGTTGGCGCAGTTCCATGAAGAGCTCGTTGGACGAGATGTTCAAATTCCGCAGCGAATGGATCTCGTACATCCCGTCCTTTACGACCGTGATGGGCAACCCATCGATCCAGGCCTCGCAGGTTCTGCTGCGCCTCATCATGTAGATGGTTCCGCGATAGAGCAGCAAAAGCGTGAGGAAAACCAATGCGACCGGGAGGAGAGGTACATCTTCGTAAAACGTCACATCGCCTGCGGCTGAGCCCAAGGTGAGGATCACCACGAGCTCGAATCGGGAGAGCTGCCTGATTCCACGGCGACCACTGAATTTCAAAAAGAAGAACACGGCTAGAAACGCCGCTGAAACACGAAGGGCGACCTCTAAGAGAAAGGTCAGCGGGAATTCGCCAATGAGCATCCTTTGCAGATCAAATGAAACCATTAGCTGTATCCCGCCTGTTGCAATCTCCCGTTACTGATTGACTGGCAATTCTCGGTCTTGGTTCAAGCGCTGATGTCAGCGAAAAAGTGATCCATGATCACCGATAGCGAAGCAGCTCTCTCATGGGGCCGGCAGGCTCAGCTATTCGCATTGCTGATTCAGGGGTGTGTGTTCGAACGTCACTGCATAGAAATGGAACAGGAATGGCGATGCATACTCAAAATTTAAGTAGGGCAAGCTGAAAATGGTTTACAGTAACTGACTAATTTCATCCGGTATTTGAGGAAGCATCTATGTCCCGTCTTGCAGAATTCCGTAAGCTCGAGCAAACATTGGCCGCACAACTGGCCGAGCTCGAGGCCATGAAAGGCTCATCCGAGCTGCAAGCAGAGATTGCGTTTGAGACCAAATTGCGTGAGCTGCTGAGCAAATACGGCTACAGCCTGCGCGACATCATCAACATCCTGGATCCTCAAGCGAACCGTCATGCCGCCGCCCCTACAGCAGCTGAAAAGGCCCCGCGTCGTGCGCGACAGGTGAAGCAGTACAAGAACCCACACAACGGTGAAATCATTGAAACCAAAGGCGGCAACCACAAGCTGCTGAAGGAGTGGAAAGCTCAGTACGGTGCTGACGTGGTTGAAGGATGGCTCAGCCACTAATTAGTGCTGGTGTCACCGATTTAAGATTTAATTAGATTGAAGAGGCTATCACTGTAGAAAGTGGCAGCCTCTTTTTTTGAGGTTGTTATGTGGGCAAAGGTTTCATCGCTGTTTAGTTACGCTAAAAGTCACTGGATCACGACACTGGTGACTGTGATTCTTGGGGCAGGGGCAACCCCCTTAATCTACCAGGTTGGCGGTGATTATTTGGAGGGGCGATGGTCTAGTAAGGGCGTTACTTTGTACCTCCATTCGGTGCCGCTTCAACGAGGTGAACCAGTTTACTTCTTCTATGCGAGTCCTAGTCTTGCTAATGGTGAGCGGCTTATAGTTCCTGTTGAGCTGGCTGTTCAAAATGAGTCAGAAAAAGTAGTCAAGAGAGTTGCTCTGTCGCTTAGGTATCCTAAAGGTTCAGAGCGCCAGAAAATTCCGAATGATATCTTTAGATCTACGGGCTCGATTAGCGCTAAGGATGTAACTCTGGATGTCAATGCCAGTGATGAGTTTGTATACGCAAATCACAGGATTTTATACATGCCTCCAAAGGATCATATTAACTTTGTGGATGGCGCGTTTTCTGTGTCTGTGGCTAGAGCCGGTCGGAGCTATCTGTCGATTCCATCTGGCTTAGATGTCAAAGCTTCTATGTCCAGCGAAAGTAGCGCCAGTGAAGACTGGGAGTTAAGATATCGTGCTGTTTCAGCCGAAAATACCAATCAGTTGCGGGATTGGGTTAAGCTTGATTATGGCCAGAAACTAGCTAGAGAGCTTCGTGAGAGTGAGGGGTTTCTGAGATATCTCTGGGGCTGGGTAGTCTCTAAGAAAGTCTCGGTATTCGGATTTTATCCAAGTTATAGCTATGAGCCAAAGATGAAGGTGTATGTTCCTGAAAATAACCCTAGAGAATACAAGGTGTTCAGGTTTAGCCCATATTCGCGTGATTTAATTTTCAATGATGCTGGGTGATTGGGTTTTCGATAGATGGCCATAGTTAATGGTTGGAGTACGTGAGCCAATTTAATAAGCTGGCTCACTCGCTGCAGTGTCTCACTGGAAGAAAAAGCTACGCTGCTTTCTGAACTCGATAAAGTCCTTGGCAGTGATTTGGTTTCGCCTTTTTCCACCATTCAGTGTGATTACATCAAGCTCGCTGCTTCCTAGGATAGCCTTGTTGATATCATCGCTGTGGGCAGGAGTATGATTATAGATTTTTTCGAAAAACTCCTGTACCAGGACTGGGCGGCCTGTGTCGCAGAGAAATTTTGGGATGTCGTCTGTAAGCTCCTCCTTTGCCTGGTCTCTTGCCGACTCATTGAAGAGATATAGGTTTTGGTTTTGCTCCTCACTAGGGTCGTAGGCCAGCATATTCAAGCCAGCTCTACCGAAGTGAGCCTGGGTCTCACTGTTCTGGTGAAGTACGTCGTTGTATACTTGGCGGGCTCTGTGTTTATTTGCCAGGTGCAGCAACCAATAGCGCCAACCATTTGGATTGTTTATCGAAAATGGGCTAACAAACCTAGCGCACTTTTTGAAGTTTTCGAAGACCAGTCGTTCGGCTACGCCCAGCCATGAGTTTTTGGACTGCAGCTTTTCAAGAGCTTCGAAATCCTGAACGCTTAATTTCAAATAAGCGAGCTGTGAGGCCAGGGTTTGAGGGTCGTGCTGTTTCAAAAAGGCCGTCAAAGACGAAATCATGAATGTATAAAAGACCTCAACAGAGTCATTGATAGCCATCATGTCTGCCAGAGTATCTACTTGGACGTGGCTGTGTCCGCACTGGTCTAAGTTGAATATAATATTTGTGTATTTTTCAGAATTTATTTGGGCCTTGATCTCGGGGTAAATGGCCTCAAAGAAATTGCTGAAATAATATGGCTTTATCGTTAGGAAACGATTAGAAATAGTGTGCTCAAGAAGAATAGGGTTGAGATGACCTTTTAATATCTCTATTACGTTCTTGTCGGCATCGTTTAGGATGAGGCAGCACTCTATCTCAAGAAGCGGCAGGTTCTCACTCATCCTGTAAAGGTTAATGTCGAGGATGGCTCGACTCAGCTCCTCTACGAAAATTATAGGTGATCCGGCAGATCCACACTCATAGCGGCCAGCACCGCTAAACCCGTCGACGATAGCAAGGCGAAACCTCCTTACCATGGGTTTGCAGCGTGTCAGGACGTATTGGTAGAAATACTCGCGAAGAATCTGATGCTTTTTCCTTGAATGCTCGAGTAGGGTGGCACCTTGCTCCCAAGCATAGCTCTTTCCGACCATGAAACGTCCTTATCTGGCTACGGTAGATCTACAGGGCCATGCCTACCAACTTGACAGGCATTTCGTCCCAGGTCTTGCCACGATATTCTCTACCGTTGGCTTTTTTCGAGCGGCGAACATTGTCTTTACCCCATGTTCCCCACTGCTTAAAGAAAAACGCAGTGCCGCTCTCCAGGCACTGGCTATAGATCTCGTCGATCCAGCCTTCTTTGATAGGTCGAGCCTTGTTGCCGCTCTCGCCGCCGACAATGGCCCAATCGATGAGTGATAGGTCGATCGGGCCTACAGGGCCAATGAGGGGTTCAAAGGAGATGAAGCGGATCTGCGCCGGGGTCTCTTTCAAGAACTGGACACGTTCAGCCGCATCCGCATCCTCGACAGAGGTGCCCAGCCAGACGTTCGGCAGCACCTCAGTGATGACCTCATTCAGGATCTGCTTCATCCGCTCAGGTCGCTTCGTCAGGATCTGGTAGTTGTGGTGTGGTGTCTCACGCATCACCTTCCAGACCGCAATGATGAACTCTTCGCTTACCTTCTCGTGGAAAAGGTCGCTCATGGAGTTGACGAAGACTTTCCTAGGCTTCTTCCAGCGATACGGGATTGCCAGGGAATCGTGGTCTTCGACGATTGAGCCGTTCCAGACGATGCGTTTGTTCTTCTTGCGGGTGAGCCCAACGTACTTGGGGGTACCCATGGCTTCGAGGCGACGCGCCATCTCCATGGCATAGCAGTTTTTGCACCCAGCGCTGATGATGGAGCAGCCGGCTACTGGGTTCCAAGTAGAGTCCGTCCACTCGATTTGTGTTTCTGCCATATCCCTTCCTAGCTCCTCGTTTGCGTTCCTAACTGGCGCATTTCTGACCGAGAGAGCCGAATTCGGTGGCCATCATAATGAATTCCTATCCCTATGGGCAGCCATCGGAGGGGGCTAGCGGCTCGTATCATTGCGCACTGTATGGATGAACAGTATAGCGCGGAAAGCCCACTCAAGAGATCTGAAAACCTCATGGAGTGTCATTAATGCGTCATAATTTACAAATATGGGACGTAATCAAAAGGCTACTATTGAATGCGTTTTTCAAAAACGGAGCTCTATATATTTGAAATCAAAAGAAAAGCTGTTGTGTCCCAGCTTCCAAGGCTCTCCCGCGAGAAACTGGCCTGAGCATCCACCGCTTTTGTCGTGGCCCTACCGTTTTCTGCTGCTAGATTGACTAAAATTTGAGCAGTTCACATAGAGGAATGGCGCGGCTGGAATCCCTGCTTGCATGATCGTTCTTTGGGGCCGCAAGGCCCCGGCTCGCTTTTGGTGCCAAACAGGCATGTAAATAATCCTGTTTTTTTTGTGGGTATTTGTCTGGGGGTTGACAGGTGATGGGCACGCATAAAAGCAGTGGGACTCTTCAATGAAGCCGTCAGTTGCTCTTAAGGGCAAGCGGGATCAGGTCAGGCGAGTCGTCGAAACTTACGGTTTCGTCTCACCAAAGCTCTTTGGATCGACAGCCAGAGATGAGGATCGTGAGGGGAGTGATCTGGATCTTCTTGCAACCATTCCAGATGCTTTGGTTGGAAAGATCTCATTGTTCGATATCGCAGATCTTGAAGCCGAGCTGTCGGAACTGCTCGGGGTTGCGGTCGATTTCAACATTGCTAACAACATGCCCGACCACCTGAAAGCGGTGGTCAGTGCCGAGGCGATTGATCTGTAACGCCTGGCCGGCAAAGCGTTAGATGATCACTTAGGAGAGACAAACATGCTGGCGATGATTCGAGCGTCCAAGAGCGCATGGTGAGGCAACGGTGCTCCATCGTTGCAAGCGTCCAGGGTAGTTGCATCTGTAGGCCTGTTGATCACGTTGCTCGGCCAGCGTCCGTTTACATAAGCCAGCTCGCAAAACAGCTCCCAATCGTACTGTGGTGCGTCGGTCACAATCTCTAGTGTCTCCATGAAGCCTTCGAGGAAGGCCAGGAGCGCGTCACGTGCAGCCACAACGGGCATCGCATAGCTCCCATGCCAGAGCTGTGGGAGCACAATATCGATCACGAAATCGCTACAGTCTTCAGTGCTCCACGTGTCCAACAATTCCACGTAGAATTCCTTACCGTTTTCAGCGACCAAGGCAAGCGAGATCAGTTTGGCTGCCGACGACAGCTGAGTGAATTCGCAATCAAGGTAGAGCTTCAAGACAGTGACTCCTTTCGCATGAGTGGCAACCGCATCGACATTTCACAAGAGGCCCTTCTCTGGAAAGCGGCTCTGGATCATTTCGGGCAATCTGAGCTGTACCAGGTCGTCGTCGAACTGTGGCAAGGGGCAGGGCCTGCCGCAAGGCCAACGGTCGAATATCTGGATGAGCATGATGTAGGCCCTGAGGTGATTAATTTACTGAAAATTGCCCAGGTGGAAGTGGACGGTGTCGTGCCTTTCAGAGAGGACTCCTCAAACCGCGTGACGCTGTACAGCCGGCACGCCCAGCACCTGGTTGGTGGCCTGCTGGAGAAGATGCCTGCCACTAAGCTTACCCAGACCATGCGGGCGGCTCGGCTCTCCACCCAGCTTGGGATGTGACCATTCCCTAACAAACAAGGTACCGACCTGAGCGACAGCTAGAAGAGAGGCTGTTGTCATGAGGACATTGCATTCTGTGCTCGCTAGGGTAGCGTGCCTACCTTTCATGCTTCCCTTGCCGCAAGCGCAATGGTAATTTGCCACTATCGAAGGCAGGCGCTCCGCTTTTTGCGGAGGCAAGGGAATAGTCATTCAGCCTGCATTGGAGAGGATTCCACCTGTGCTTTTGGATCAATTGACCCACGATCATCAACGTCTCGCGTGGATGCATGCGGTACTGGTGTTGTCGAAAAAAATAGGCATTGGAAGTGCCAAAGCCAATGATGATCTCAGAAAGTCATTGTTGCAGGCCGGATCGCTTGAGAATATATATAACGATCACTTCACAATGATTCCGGTGGAGGAGGACGTTGGCCTTAAGGTTTTTGAAAAAATCAAGAAGTTCACAGCAGCTTACGATGTCGTAACTTGCTTGGATGAACGCTATCCAAAAGTCTTACTAGATTATCCAGGTACTCCACCAGTTCTGTATTTCCAAGGCGATCTTGCACTGGCCTCTGCAGAAAAAACTATTGGTTTTGTGGGCACCAGAGAGCTATTCGATGAAACTCACCGTGACCATGGGCGACGGGTCGTTCGTCGTCTAGCCAGATCTGGCTTTGAGGTTGTGGTTAGTGGATTGGCTGAAGGTTCAGACACGTTAGGGCATGAGACTGCTATCCAAAATGGCGGTCGAACAATTGCAGTTCTGGGTACGCCGTTGAATATGCACTATCCAAAGAGTAATGCTGCCCTGCAAGATGAAATTGCAGCCCGTCACCTTGTTGTTACTGAATATCCAATCGGTATCGGCTCGTTCGGCTCGTACTTTGCAAATAGAAATAGAACAACGGTTGCCTTGTCCTCCGGAGGAATTGTCGTCGCTAGGGCAAGTGATAAGAGCGGCACCCAACACGCGATTCGAATCTGTCTAGAGCAGAATAAACCTGTGTATGTCCTGGAAAATAACATTCGAGAGTCATCCTATACATGGGTTGTAAAGAACAAGGATAGGATAAAGGTGATTAGGGAGAATTTCGATGCAGGTGATTCTATTTGATTTGGATTTTACCCTGGCAAACACGCTAAGTTGCCAACCATATTTGACGAGTGTTAAAGGTAGGGAAGAAGTTTTAAATTTCTTGAGTCGCTCGCCACTTGAAGTGTCTGGTTACGGCAAGGAGTTGATTGAAAGCTTCAATGCCGCAGCTGATAAGGATTTTAGTATCGCGGTTGTCTCAGACTCTCCGAAGAATTATTGTATTAAAGTGTTGGAGTGCTGTGGTTATAAAATTGATTCGCGATTGGTTTTTGGGAATCAAAAAAAACCATTAGTTGATTTCGATTCGCTCAAAAATAGCTTGGCAGATGTGCTTGGGGTGGGCGTTTCAGAGATGAATTTTCTTGTTGTTGGTGATAGCCCTAAAGATATTTATTTTGCTCACCAGATCAGGGCGCCTTCAGTATTTGCGGCGTGGGGTACCCGCTACCCAGTAGCACAAGTTGAGCGATCACAGCCTTCAAGGACGGCATCGAATTTTCAGCAGTTGAAGAATCATATAGATGATTTCTTGCACAATAAGCTTGGTTTTGTTTTTCACGATTTTTATCAGGGCTATAATCTTTTTGATCCTGATTTTTTAACTGTAAAGCTGCTGGGTGATGAGTCTGTTGGATACGCTCGTGAATATGTGCCTTATTTTGAAAATTACAGGGACAGTCGAGATAAATATTCGTCCCTTGATCTGAGGCAAATAGTAAAGCATGCAAAGAATTATGAGGTTTCGCACCATCAACATAGCTTTAAGATGAAGCACTACGGTAGTGGTGGGTTCTATGATACGACGCGGTCGTTAAAGAGTCTTGCTGGAATATATAAGCGGGACTTTGTTAGGTGGCTTAATCAGCTCGGTGTTCATGGTACTGTCCTTTTAGTGCCTGTGCCACCTTCTGTGCCGCAGGAGTGCAATCTCAGTAACCCAGTGGCATTGATCTCGGAATGGTGGAGTGGTTGGGTTTCAGACGAATCTGATAATATTGATGTCGTTAATTTCGATGTTTTCCGCCGAATCGTACCCAAGCAGTCCTCACATAGCACTCAAGGGCGGCGGCATATGGATGATCAATTTCCTACTTTAGGGGTTGAGCATGGATCATGCTACAAAGGCGTTAAAGTTAACTATGTGATCATACTGGATGATGTTGTTACCTCTGGCTCGCATATGAATGCTATCGCATCAATAATTTCTTCAACTTCAGTAGTTCCGGGTAGTCCGAAGATTTTAGGGTATGCCTTGTTCAAGACCGTACACCCAGAAAATGACTCTTCAATTGATAGTTTGATTGACTTTAGCTTTCTCGAGTGATTGCTGGCCTTTTTTTGTGCCAACTGGTTCGAAGCGTGGGCGGCCTAGCTCTTAAATCTCCAACGGTTCTCACTACTCTAGAGCTGTTGCATCACTTTCAGATTACTGCAGACTGAGCGAGTTTCGAGGTGTGACTCAGCTATAAGTCACGTCAAGCTCGCCACTGGCTTAACGACGCTACCGATACTTTGACCAACCTGGCCGGCCATCAAGTTCTTCCAAAAGATCATCGTCATCATTTCTCGCACGATAGCTGTTCGACACAGGTCGAGGATCGAGCTCTTCGAAATTCAGGATTGACTGGGTCTGTCTTGTGGGAGCGTGGTAGGTAGCTTGTTCGTAGCAGGCGAATCGCCGAGCATCATCACTTGTGCTCCAATCAGTCCCCTCGATATCTGCCTCATGAAGGCCGCTGATTCCGGTCTTGTGCGCCTTGGCTGCTGCAGAGTTTTGAGGGAGCGGGATCCCCTTAGTGATCCACACCCGGGCATCTCGCAAGGCCTTCGAGCCAATCGAGTATTTGACCACGCCATCTTCAGCGACAACGAAAGCCAGATGGCCTTCAGAGGCCTGTGCAAATTTGGATGCAATGCAGGAACGAGAGGCCTGGAAGTAATCAGCCAGGTCAGCAAGGCTCTCCAAGGAAAAGTCTCGCTCCTCAGTAAATGGCTGAATCATTGCCCAGGGAACCAAGCACTCGGAAGCGAAGAGGTCACACGAAACCTCTTCCGGATGACGCCCGGTAAAGCGCTCTAGCTCATCACCAGGCACCTTATCGCCGTGCTTGGATGGGAGCTCAAGGACATGGTGTGCGATTTCATGAAGGATCGTGAAACGCTGTCGAACCGGGCTGTCCTTTTCGTTGACGCAGATGTGCTTCTGTCCACGCCTTTCGAAAGTGTTACCTGCTTCACCTTCCTCAAGCTCCACACGTGAAACCTTGAAGCCCAAGTGGAGCGCAAGTGCCTCGACATCAACGGGTGCTGTGTTGATGCCGGCGTCTTTCAGCAGTTTTCTAGCTCGTGAGATGACAACGTTTTCGTCCATGAAAGCCCTCGTCGTTACATTTGCTGGATGAGTTGGATCCGCTTGAGCCAGGCATCCTCGGTGTTGGGACGCTCACCTCGGAAGCTCATAGTTGCCACGTCTTCAAAGTCCAGCCACGGGATGTCCACTCGAGAGACCATCAGGCGGTATAGGGAGTCCTCAACCGTGACCGACTTGGCCAGCAGCTTGAACACCTCCACTTCGCGCTCATCCAGCTCAAGCGCATGACTCAGGCGGTCGACGACTTCCTCAGAGGGTGCCGCTCGATCTCCCTTCTCCAGTCTCCAAATGTATGCGTGATCCAAGTCGCCTGCACGTCTCTCCAGGTCACGAAAGCTCAGCTCTTTCCGTTCACGCATGGTAGCGATGAACCCGGCCAAATCCATTTTTTTCTCCAACCTCTTGCATTGCCCAAACGGGCGGGAGTAGTCTGTTGCCTAGCCAGGCAACAGCTCGCGATTCATGATCCATGATAAGCGGCTTTTTTTTGAAGTCCACTGTTGTCTGGCTGGACAACGACCCTAGGGTCGTTTTTTAAAGACGGTGGTGTTGTCTGCGTAGGCAACAGCTCATTTGGTTCACATACGAGGATTCACCCATGAGTCAGTTGAACGATTTTGAGGTTGAGGACGTGGCTGCCGCCGTCTTGGCGGGCCGCGAGGTGCGTGAGCACGGCCCGTACAAAATTCAGCTCGGCAACGATGCTCTGGAGTACCGGCCACTGGTGATCGCTGACCCTGTTCCAACCGGGCAGCAAGTGCTGGAGGCTGCTGAGCTCCGCCCAGTCGACGAGTACCTGTTGTTCCAAGTGCTCACCAATGGGCACCTGGAGCTGCTCAGCCCCAGTGAGACGACCGACCTGCGTCAGGCCGGCATCGAGAAGTTCCTGGCGTTCAAAAGCGACCGCACCTTCCGTTTCTTCATCGATGGGCGGGCTCAGGACTGGGGGGCTCAACGCATCTCTGGTCGCACGCTTAAGAAACTGGCCGGCGTGGATGCTCAGAAATACGACATCTTCTTGGTAATCCCAGGTGATGACGATGAGCTGATCGAAGACCGCGACCTGTTTGACCTGGCACGCCCTGGTGTCGAGCATTTCGCTGCCGTGGAAATCAACATCAAGGTGTTCGTGAACACGCAACCGATGTTCGTCCACTCGCGCAACCTCACCTACTGGGAAGTGGTACGGCTGGCCTACCCGGAAGCCGTGCCGGATCCGAACGCCCAGTTCACCGTTACGTTTGCGAAAGGTCACGAAGGTAACTCCATGACCAACCTGGTCGATGGCCAACACGTCCGTATCAAGAAGGGGATGCACTTCAATGTCACACCAACTGATAAGTCGTAGTCCTCACCTCCTGCGCCTGCGTAACGAGGGGTACAACCTTGAGACCAAAGAAGGTTATCTCTTGGTTCGAGATGTGCCTTACGTGAACGCTCAGCGCCAGGTGTGCAAAGGCGTGTTGGTCATGGCGCTCAATCTGACCGCTGATGTAGCGGTCAGCCCGAGCGACCATACGGCACATTTCATTGGTGACTGCCCTTGCGATTCGCAAGGGCGTCCCCTCGAGCAAATCATCAATAGCAGCGGTACCAATCAGTTGTTGTCGGATTTGGTCGTGAACCACTATTTCTCGGCCAAGCCCAAGGCGGGCAACTATGCCGACTACTACGAGAAGGTCTCGATCTACGTATCGATTCTGAGTGGCCAAGCTCAGGCGATAGATCAGGACGTCACCGCCAAGACGTTCGCACCGTTCCGATCCGATGTGGAGGATACGGTTTTCGCTTACACCGACACGGCGTCGGCACGCGCTGGTATCGGAGCGCCCACCGGGAGGTTCAAGGGGCTGAAGGTAGCGGTGGTTGGATTGGGTGGTACCGGAGCTTACATCCTGGATCAAGTTGCTAAGACGCCGGTGGCTGAGATCCATCTCTACGATGGTGACGTGCTCCAGCAGCACAATGCGTTTCGCTACCCGGGTGCCGTTTCCTTCACCGACCTCCAGCGGGGAATGAAGAAGGTCGAGTACCTCAAGGAGAAGTATGGGGAGATGCACCGCAACATCATGGCCCATCCGTGCATGATCACTGCTGAGAATGTCGCTGAGCTGGCAGCTTTCGACTACGTGTTCCTCAGCGTTGATAACGCTGCTGTACGGGATTTGGTGGTGAAAGCACTTCGAGGTACGCGAACCTCGCTTCTTGACGTCGGCATGGGTGTGCACCTGGTGGGCGATACGCAACAGGTCTGGGGGATGTGCCGTGTAACGACGCTCACACCTGGGCATCATGAGCACGCGAATCGCACCATGCCGCTCACAGAAAACTCTGCAGAGGATGCCTATCGCTCGAACATTCAGATCGCTGACCTGAATGCACTCAACGCGGTACTCGCGGTTGGTACCTGGAAACGGCTCTGTGGGTTCTACGTCGACCAAGTCCAGGCCGACCACTTCACCTACTCGACCAACCTCAACGAGATGGGCAACAGTGAGGAGCGCCCATGACCATCAAGAGTCTCACACCTCAGTTCGTTGAGAGCTTCCCGCAGAAGCTGGAGCCCGGTGAGCTGTACTTGGCAATGGAGTTCGCAACCGCAGCGCACCTGTGTGCCTGTGGTTGCGGCAACAAAGTGATCACCCCGTTCTCACCAACCGATTGGCAGATGTCATTCGATGGGGAAACGGTCTCGCTCAAGCCGTCTATCGGCAACTGGTCGTTCAAGTGCCGCTCTCATTACTGGGTGCGATCTGGCCGCATTGAGTGGGCCGGCGACATGTCCCAGGCGGCGATCAATGCCGGGCGCAAGCGTGATGCCGAAGCAAAAGCACGAGTGCAGGCGAGCAGGTCGGAGCAGCAAGTGGTTCGTGAGCCGACACCGCAGGCCCGGGAGCAGGCCGAGGTAACGTCTTTTATCGGCAAGCTCAAAAAATGGCTCGGGTTCTGATCCCTGGCGACGACCAGAGACGTATCTATAAAAGAACGGGCCCGTACTGGAGGAGGGGCCCTTTAACAAAACTCCCCACTCTTTTCTCTCCCTCCAGCTGGGTCGCCTCCACGCTGGCTCGTAGCTCGCGCAGGCAGAGTGTCATCATTTTCTGCACCATAATGGTGCGAAAATAATGGCAAATTACACTTTAAGTGTATGATTGCCTTGTGCCATACTCGATTTATCCAATGATTCTTGCCTAGCTAGGGCACCTCTGTGATGGAGGTTTTGGCGTTTCAGCGCCTCCTAGCCGGGAGAGATGCGTCCAGCCTTGCTTGGGAAGAGCAGAGCTGTGACGGCGCTACCGTTTGGCAGATCCTGAGGCTGTTTGTTCGTGAACCTTGGAGCTTTTGCTCGGTCTGAACTACAGTCGTGATGCCGCTTGTCGGCTAACGATAGGTACTGCTTGTGGAGCTTGGCGACCGGATTCGATAATCCGCGCCGCCGCCGCAAGCGCGTCGGTACCACGTTGCTGTCCAGTGGAGTCAGTGGTCGCGCATTTGGATTCGTTGATGCACCGTGGAACCAATATTCTTAGAGGATGGAGCTATGACTCTGGAGCGTATGATCGAAGAGGCCCGTAACCGGAAGGGTTCTCATGAAGCCAGCCTTAAGGCGGCTCGTGATCGCATGGCCGACACCAACAATCGTCTGGCACGTGAATTCGCTAAGCAAGAAGTCACCGCGACACTGCTGGCCAAGACCTGCAGCCTCTAACAAATCTCTTTATACGAAAGCAGCCTGATGGGCTGCTTTTTTTTGCGCGATCATAATGACTCCATATCTCATCACCAGCTTCGAGGAAGCGACGCTGGCAGCTTTGATTCATGAGCCTTATGGCTACGATCATGCTGACATTTTCGACAAACCTCAGATCACGTACATCTACAACTACCTGAAATCCTTCATGCCCGAGATTCCGAAGGACAGGAAGACGGTAGGGAGCATTCTACTCGAGCATGAGTACATCGACCGAGATTTCCTTGAGGACTACTCCCGCTTTTATCTGGGGCGTTTCGGCAACGACGGCTACAAATGCGCTCGGCTTCACTTCTTCAACTGCGATCTGACTCATAAGCGGCTTGATGCCTTGCTTGCTGGTGATGCAGGTGTGGTGCTGGCCGATGACGACGATGAGAACGCGGTGAAGACTGTAGAGCAACTGCAGTCTCACTACCTCGGCTTCATGGTGATCAAGCCGCTCACTCGGACATTCGTGGGTAAAACCTGCCTGCGTGTGAGCGGTGACCGAGGTGATGGCAAGAAAAAAATCGATAAGCCCTACGATGTGAACCTCTTCGGCATCAAGCTTACGATCAATTCGATTGCCTTCCAGGAGCAGGACAAGGTGGTAGCTGCTTGTGCCACCACTGCCATTTGGACAGCGCTGCATAGCTTGCCAGGCCGAGGGGTCAAGGACATCAAGTCCTGCAGCGAGATCACCACTGCTGCTTTGAATTTTGTGGATGGCTCGAGTAACGGCTTCCCAAATAAAGAGCTGACCAACAAGCAAATTCAGCGAACGCTGGATGTTGAGGGGCTGCGCTATCACAACACTAACCTTGAGCAATCAAATCAGGAGTCCTTCCGGGACTACCTCATTGCTCATATCGATAGCGACCTGCCTGTCATTTTGACGGGTACCGTATACGGCGTTGAGCCCAATGAGTCTGGAGAGCATGTCAAAGCAGGGCATGCAATCACTGCTCTGGGTTACGACTTCCGAGATGGTGCGAAGTGGGTATACGTCCATGATGACCGCCTTGGCCCCTACGCACGGGCAGAAATCGTCATGGTTGAAGACTGTCTCGGAGCCGCTACTCCTGACACCGCAAAAGGTCGCTGGGGGCTAGCGATGTCCATCCGTGAGGCTGATGCAACCACATGGGTAAAGCCACATGAGATCATCGTTCCAGACATCTCTATCATTCCGGCAGATAGAAAAACCCGCATCGATTTCAAATTCGCTCACGGCACAGCAGAGCGGATCCGTGACCAAGTTGTTGGATACTTGGAGGATGAAATCTGCCCTATGCTCGGCATCGACGTTCCTGCAGTTGGTTACGAGGTAAAGCTAGCGTCGATTGCTCGAGCCCGGGACGATGTTCGCCAGCACCGCACAAATCGAAATATCGGTGACGTCCTAGGTACCTACACCCTCGATGAAGAGCGGATGATTCGCTGGCGGAAGGAGAAACTCAGTTTCCTGACTGGCAACCTGGCGCGCCTGCAGTGGCAAATTGACGTCTACTGGAATTCAGAACCGGCCTTCCGTGTGTTTTTGGATGCCACCGATATCCCATTGGGCAACGCGGTTTCGGGCATTTACATTCTTGACCCGATTTTTGCCGATGCGATGTTGGCCGGATTCATTGGCCAGGAGAGCCAAGTCGCCGGTCTGGATGACCAGCACTTCTTTCCAGCATTCACCAGAGCCGTCAAGCAGCGCCGAGATGACTACGAAAGTCATCTCAACAGCATGTATGGCACGTTGCGTGCGCCCAACCACATTAAGGAAAACGAGGTTGCGCGTAACGGGAAGGGTACCAACCCGACCGCGAAAAAGTTCTGGGATCCTCAGCAGATCCGTTTGGTTGAGGTTCATGAGGCCTACCAAAGAGTAGCTGATGCGGCTGCCAACGACCCTGACTCTAAGAGCAAGCTTATCTGGGCCATTGGGAAAGATGGTGTGCTCTTCCTCGCTGAAGATATTCCGGCGCCTGAGGAGCTAGGCCATCCCAGCATGACTGGTATGCAGGCAGCCCGGATTGCGGGAGAAATCAAGCCCAAGAGCGGACACTGGGAAGTCAACTTCTTCTCTGGCAGGTACAGCGGTGACTACGCCGATGTAGAGAGGACGCAGTTCCTCACCAATGCGGTGTACAAGATTCGATCACTTTTCCCATATGACAAGTTCGAGGCTTTCTACCCTGACGCACCTGCCTCAAAGGCCCCGGCGCCGATTGATCCAGCGGTACCGGCAGGCGTTAGCGATGCAGAGGAAAAGGCATCGGCGGACACCTAATGCGGAATGTGCCCGCCCCTAGAGATAGGGCGGGCGCATTGCATAGGGACAGTCATGGAAGGCTGTGGACAGAGCTCGCCATGGGGTTACTGACACACTGGACGAGATAGATCACTGATTTGTTGCCGCATAGGTGGATATATGGTCTGGACTAACCCCAGAGCCGTTTTCCCTAACGATGGTGCGCTCAGCCCCATGAAACTCGTCGCGGATTTTCTGATACCCCAACGAGGCATAAAACTCTTCAGCTGTAATCGACGATGGCACACGTAGAGTTCCAAATCCTGCGCGGGTAGCGGTTGCATGAATGACACTCATCAAATGTCTGCCGATACCGCCTTTCTGGTGAGCCGGGTCAACGAAAACACCTCTGACCACGTCCCCGTCGAGACCGGCAGTGCCGATAATGTTTTCGCCCAGCAAGGCTACGAAAACCCTCCGCTTGGCAAGTTGTGTGGTGATGGCTTCAGGACAAAAGCTTTGCTCAACCTGAGCGATCACATCGGGCGAGTAGTCCTGTGAATTTGACTCACGCAAGGCGGCTAGAACTACACGGCTAATGGCTGCTGCATCGCTGCTCGTAGCGGGGCGAACGTGACATTCCATGCTGAGACCTAAATCCTAAAGGATTACAGCTTAGCCCATCGCAATGTGTCTTCCCCGAATGCTTTCGAAAGTAGGAAGAGGGAAGGCTCTAAGGGGCGCGAGTGCTATGGCCTGTGTCCGACCATGAGGTGATGTGACGATTAATGGCCTCGAAAAATGACTTTGAACTGCCCTTGCTCAGCTCCTGCAGGGGGCAAAGCTATGCTTGCGTGGTCTCGAGTGGCTTATCCAGCGTGGATTAGCCGTCCTCGCTTCATTTGAATGCCTCAGGTGGTGAAAATTGATGATAATGTGCTTTAAGTTCTGTAAAATCCTTTGTGTTGGGTTTAGCGTCCTGGCGATAGCCCAATCAATGTAATGAATGCCTCTAGACTTCGGTCGAATAGCAAGTCAGCAAGTCAGCAAGTCAGCAAGTCAGCAAGTCAGCAAGAGCTAGTAATATATATCGCTCGCAAGTAAATTCAGTCCGTGGCTCGCAAGGGTTTATTTGACTGAAAGCTAGTGAGTATCGTACTGGTTTGCGTATTTAACGCAGCGTTTTCAATTAATGCGAAGGATGTGTTATGTTTACAGGACAAGAGGTCAAGGGCTTTTTTGTGGCTCTGGGCCGAAAGTGGCTTTTCCCTGACTTCAATAATAAGCTGACTTGGTGGGTGGCAGGAGCTGGCGGTGCTGTATTGCTTGCGGCGACCCCTCTAAAAACTCTGCTTCTCGACTGGCTTGTGGAGAGTGCTATTTTAAATGTTGGCCAGGTTCTTTCGCTTGCTAAATTTGGCGATGATAAGGCCGACTATTGGATGGGGGTTGTGCTGATTTTAGCTGCCCTGATCCACAACGTAGCAATTCGCTATGCCTCGTATTGGTTAAGTGAAAAGGAAAACGCAAGGCAAGATAAAATTTTTGCTAAGCATGCCAAGGTTGATGAGGCTCTATTCAATATGGTGATGAAGGAATTTCCACCATCTGGTCGGTCGGTTTCATTTTTGAAATTTCATAACTTTGAATTCAGTTTTAGAGATGAGGATACGGCTGAAATTGAACGATTTGTCCATAATGGTTATGATGTTGATAGAGAGTTTCATGACGAAGAGCTTGAGGCCAAGCGATTGGTACTGCTGAGTACGTGTGCTCAATTTCTCCGCGACCTAAACAGCCTCGCAGGGCCTGGGGCTCAAGTGGATAGTTATACTTGTATTCCAGAATATTGCAAAAACGAGTGGAACTTTCCGGAGAAAGTAGAGAAAGACATCAAAAAGCTGAATGAGGGTGGTACGGCTTGCTACGAGGCACACACTGATTTTACTCGGACGGTGAGAAAGAAGCTGGTGTGCTGACAGTGGCAGCTGCCAGGGATGGCCTAGTTGCTTATAATGAATAAGGGAGGTGTGGATTGGCGCGGTAAGCGTCGATGAGCATCTGCTCGTTGGTTGCGCTTCACGGTGAAAAACCACGGTTCGCCCAAAAGCTTGAGCCCTTCGAGCATGCCCGAGCCTCGGTCGATGAGATCTCCCACTGCGATCAGCCGGTCTACAGATTTATCGAAGTCGAGCGCCAGAAGCCCCTTGTGGAGCTCTCTCGTTTTGAAGTGAATATCACCTACCACAAAGTCGCGGCCAGCCTGGTTGCGGGGAATTTTTAGTAGGTGTGGCATTTGCAACAGACGCTCCACTGTGAGCCCGGAAGACCCGATACTTTACCCTACCGTGGAGGGGCTACGGTCTGAGTGGCTCACATTGCGTTCTGCCCGTTCGCCGATTTAAAGAGGCCCTAGAAGCTCTGCTGTGCCTGGGGTGCAGGCCATTTCTTCTCAGAATTTTTCGGATTTTTTTTCGGATTTTGAGAGGGTTTGATCAGGTCTCAGGTGGCGTACAGAAATTCCATACACCTGGTTACTGTTCACTAGCCGTGTGGACTGAGCCGGCCCTTTGGGCTTGAGGTTAACTGGACTTCACGGTGGGGCCACTGGCCCTCATGGCAGAGAGGCCAAGAACTCAATTCTGCTGGAGTACATTTGTACTCGATACCATGGTGTGCCGAAGGACTGAGGCTGAGAGTGTCTGATTTACTCGGCCCTTACGTAGATCGCATACTTTTACATGGACGGTTAGGCAAAAGTCCTTTCCAATGCGAGCTCATCAAAACGCGTACAAAATCGGTGCTTGAAGTCCCCAACCTTTCAGCTATTTGGGGAATCTGCGCCTCAATCAACGTTGCTACTAGGTGACGGATTTGCGTGACTTTTACGAGGGAGGGCGCTAGGCCTGCCTTGATCGCCCACGACGACAGAGTCTTGTCGAAGCTCCAGGAGGTCATGGGTGATCTGTGATTGCCAGGATTTGGAAACAGGTAGTCGTCACCCTTAAGTCCTGAGAATTTAATGTACTGTTGAATGGCCGTGGCATCAGCGAGGTGCAACGCTCGTCTATGGGGGCGACGGTTGAACAAGACCCCGTTATCCACGCGCAACTCATTGACTTTGGCAGACTGAAGCTCAGCTAACCGCAAACCTGACAGGACGCAGCCCAGCAACGCTTGATCCCTCAAACTCTCAGAGTCTGAGACGGCATCGACGATTGATTCAAGTTGATCCAGCGTGAGGCCAGGGCCTTCTGACCTGCTGTTTAGATCGGCTGCTCTCTGCATTCCCTCTCGGTGAGAAGCAAGCCATGAGCGGGCGGCAGCAAGGTGAGTTGTTTGCACTGAGGCGCTTTGAGTGCGCTTCAACGCTGTTAGGGCAGAAAACGGCAGGGAGCGTAGCATAAGCTCCAGCTCAATCTGCCCTACCACATCCCTCTGTTCCGCTCTGGCTACACCCTCCAAAACCGAAATGACGTTACGCTGGATATCAGCAATTAGCGGGCATGGGTCGTCCGCTCGGCACTCCTTCGAGCTTCTCTGGAGATCATGAAGATCTTGGTATCCAAGTCCTTGTGCCATCAGCTCTTGAGCAAGCGAGAGCGTCAGATGCTTCGAACCGCACCACTTTTTTTGCAGAGTCTTGGCCAGTCTTTTGAAACCGCCGGTGCGGAGCAAATCTTCAGGATAAACGGGAACGCGCATGGCATCTCTCCAATATCGTCAGGATGTCGGCTGCTCGCTGACAATTGTCGAAATGCGTGCAAGAGGGGGGAGGGTGTTGATGCCTGTGGTATTGCCTTCGCGAGCCGACCGCACGATGCAGGTTTCACCGTAATTCCAGACTACCAGTGACTTCCGGGAGGCGTCTAGATGTCAAGGTGCTACCATTTCGAGCTTCGCTGCCATTGTAGTGGTCTAATGAAACCGGACACCCATTTAGGCGAAAATGCTCGCCATAGAGAGGTGTCTGATGACCAAACAACGCCGTACCTTTACACCCGAATTCAAGCGCGAAGCCGCCAGCTTGGTGCTCGATCAGGGCTACAGCCACATTGAGGCCGCTCGTTCGCTTGGGCCGGTTGAGTCAGCCTTGCGGCGGTGGGTCGCCCAACTTCAGCAGGAGCGTGGCGGCGTCACACCGACCAGCAAAGCGTTGACGCCTGAGCAGCAGAAAATCCAGGAGCTGGAAGCGCGGATCAATCGGCTGGAGCGGGAGAAATCGATCCTAAAAAAGGCTACCGCGCTCTTGATGGCCGAGGAGCACGAGCGCTCGCGTTAATCGATCAACTCCGTTCAGAAGAACCGGTTGAACTGTTGTGCTCGGTCTTTGAAGTTACCCGGTCTTGCTATTACGCGCACTGCCGCAAGCGACGAGCGCCGGATGTTGAACGGCTCGTTTTGCGTGCTCGGGTAAATGAGCTATTCACCCAGAGCCGTAGCGCAGCTGGCAGTCGGAGCATCATGTTCATGATGCGTGAGGACGGCATAAACATCGGGCGGTTCAAGGTACGCAAGCTGATGGGTGAGCTGAAATTGATCAGTAAGCAGCCCGGCTCACATGCCTATAAAAAGGCGACGGTGGAACGTCCCGACATCCCCAATGTGCTGGATCGGGAGTTCAACGTTTCAGCGCCGAACGAAGTCTGGTGCGGCGATATTACGTACGTCTGGGCCCAAGGTCGCTGGCACTACCTGGCGGCAGTGATCGACCTGTATGCACGCCGAGTGGTGGGTTGGGCTTTCTCCTCCAAGCCTGATGCCGACCTGGTGATCAAAGCGCTGGACACGGCCTATGAGCAGCGGGGCCGCCCGCAGAATGTTTTATTCCACAGCGATCAGGGCAGCCAATACGGTAGCCGCAGCTTCCGTCAGCGTTTGTGGCGCTATCGATTCAAGCAGAGCATGAGTCGACGGGGTAATTGTCATGACAACGCCCCGATGGAGCGCTTGTTTCGTAGCTTGAAAACAGAATGGATACCGTCGGTGGGCTACATGAGCGCATCGCTTGCCCGGCAGGATATCGGTAGATTCCTGATGCAGCGGTACAACTGGAAACGGCCGCATCAGTTCAATGACGGGTTACCGCCTGCGGTTGCCGAGGAAAAACTTAACGCAGTGTCCGGTATCAGTTGACCACTACACATTCAGTCTTCTGAATATCTCGGCGGCTTCTTAGGTAATCAATGAGGTGTAAGGTGGTGCAGGTCATTACAGCGAACGCCCGGCTTCGTAAAGGCATCCGCTCTCTTCAAAAGTCTCTGATCGATCAGGCTGAGTCACGTGGGATAGAAGAGTGGGCATTTCCGAGTGGAGATAAAGCACCGTGCCGCACTTATGCCTTGGAGACCGATCTGGGGGAGATGCTATTTGCTGTGCCTCCGCCTTGGCATGGTCGACAAGCACACCTGTTCAAGCTGGGTTACGACGGCGGCACGCTGTCACCAGATGCTGAGATCAACATTCCTGACGGCCTCAACCGTGGTGTTTCGGGGTTGTTGGTAGCTGCTCCACAGGGTGAAACCCTCATCTGTCATCGGGGCACCTTCACAGCGTTCCGTGGCCGGGTACCTCGCCAGTACGCTTTTGAGCACTTTCACGACTGGCTAATGGAGGTAGACGACGACGGTAAGACGGCAGATGTGATTGCTGTGTCTTCAACGAACTCAACCAGCATCGCGAATGACATCGCCGAGTTCCTGTTCAAGGTAAAACGACTCAAAGAACAGAGAAAAGCGGAACTAGGGGATGGTGCCGAGGGCTCAGGTGAAGCCCTTGACGACGAAGATGAATCGGGTGCTAAGTGGCGGGGTCAGGAAGAATTTGAAGGCACTAAGTCCTATACCCGAAGCCAGGACACCTGCGAGTACCAGTATCTTCATGGCCCGCTTTGCAACGCTCTCCATCGTAAGCTCGATGAGCTTGTTGAGGGGCATCCGGAGCTCAAGGTTGGTAAGCATCAGGTCGATTTGGCGCTAGTGGAGAAAGCTACTGACAAGGCCAAGGTGATTTTTGAGGTCAAGACCAGCGCCTCGATGTCGGCCCAGCTTTACACCGCATTTGGTCAGCTTGCGTACTACAAGCATCGCTTCGGTGATGCCAACACCAAGCTCATCTTGGTGCTTCCAACAAGCACTGCATCTGACTTCGCTGCTGCCGAGTTTTTCGCCCTGGCCAACATCCAGGTGCTGTTCGGTGAGGCCGGCCACTTTGAGAGCGGCCAGGGCGAGAGCCTGGAAGAGATGCTGAGCAGCATCCTGTAGAAGCCGACGAAGCCGCTGCTCAGTCTATGAATGCCAACTCGGTTTGCAACGATGTTGGCAATACAGCTCCTCTGGAGGCTCGGGGCCTCCGGTGAGCCGCTGGAGTAGCGGCTTCCCGTGCGACATTCACCGTAAGTTTCAGGCCTGTTAGACCTCCATCTCGATGCAGGTCTGCAAGCTCTGCGCTCAGCTTCGAGATCAAGTCGTTTGCCGGCTCACCGGTATCTTCACTCAATGTGAGAGTCATGAGTGTCAATGGGCTAAGTCCAAGGCGCTCACTCACCTGCTCGAGTTTGTCCAGGGTAATGCTCGACTTACCTAGCTCCAGCTTGGAAAGGTAGGTACGGCTGGTAGTGTCAGCGAAATCTCTCTGGGTGATGTTGCGCTTGCTACGCAGTGCACGAAGCACGCTGGCGAAGGAGGCTTTGAGCGTCATGCTTCAGTCTCGGCGGATTGGCTATCTCGGTAGGAGGCTACGTAGTGAGCATCAAGCCTACCACGGCTGGATAAAGTGGACTTCCTTGCGTATACCTTGATTGACGTCGCCATTGGCCTTCCCGGGGCCGCTATTCGAGGACAAGAATGTGAACGTGGGCGAGTTGATCGAAGAGCTTCGAAAGTACGATCCTGACCTACCAGTTCTGATTCCACGATCTGACTGCTCAGCGTTGGAAGACGCCGTTGCGTGTTACCCAGACGTCGTGCGCGAAGGGCGGATCATGGGCTATGAGTCATTGAGCTGGTTCCATGGGGAGCCTGATGACCAGGGTGCCGAAAAGCGTCAAGTCGTCGTCATCGACTCCAGTCTGCCAATTCCAACGTGAGCGAAATGAAAGCCAACCTAGTGCTTCAGTGATCGCGTGTGCCGAGCGCCCATACTGCATCGCCAGTGCATCGTGATATAGAGAAGCCTCCAGCATTCTGGATGTGGTTTTCGATCTCGTAGGCACGCCAATCAGCCATCGCCTGGCCATCCAGAATCCGAGGCTTCCTCTCCAACAGCCACGCGACTGCGTTCAAATATTGCCCATGGGCAAACACGGCGATATCACCGGCTGGATGCTGCTCAAGCCGATCCAAAAATGCTTGTGCTCGAGCAACGAAATCGTGGAATGACTCCGCGCCGGCGCCGTCGCGATAGGCGGGATCGGACTTCAGCCAGTATGCATCGACCCAGCCCTTCCTCTGGGCCACAGTCGTATCGACACAGCGCTCGGGTGCAAGGTACGTAAACTCTTCGATAGCCCATGTCTCAAACGGTGTCCCGGGGAAGGTCGCGGCAGTTGCCTGAGCGGTGGCCTGCGCTCGTGCGAAGGGAGATGCGACGATCAGGTCGGGTGCCACGGAAAATGATCCGGCGATCATCCGAGCTTGTTCCAGACCCAAAGGGGTGAGTGGAATGCTTGCATGATCTCGACTGGCCTGGCCTGCGTTTGCAGCACTCTGGCCGTGCCGAATCAGCCTTACACGTTTCATCACCTATCGTCCTTGTCATGGGGTTCTATCATTAGCCTGCTTCCTTGCATCTGGGCAATTAGAGCACCGTATCGATCATTGAGCTTGAGGTGGGGCAGTGGACAGAGACCTGAGCAAATTGCTTCCTCCGGATCATCCCATGTACTCGGATGCGGTTGAAGCTCTGAAGCGATACCACCAAGCACAATCGGAAGGGATATCAGGGCCAGAGCTGGAGCGTCTCAGGCTGATGGCTGAGCACCGGTTTCAAGCGGTTACTGATTACCAGCTTCAGGCATTGGGTGGCCCCGCTGAGAAAGGTCATTAGCCGGTGCAGGTGTGTGAGGTTCGGTGGGCAGTGGGGCGAAACTCAGGGCAAGGGTCACCTTTTTGCGGATTTTCTAAAGTCTCACAGCCTTTGCGATTCCCGGGCTTCAGAGGGAAGCACGTCCGATTTTCTCGGATTTTTTTGCGGATTTAACCCGGCGACGAAATCAGCTAGTTCTCGGTGCCAAACAGACGACGGAGCAGCTCGCCTGTGGGTGTGCCAGCGTATCGGGCCTGCAGCTCCTCTAGCTTGGCAGAGCGGTACTCGTTGGATAGAAGGCTGAGTCCATGTAGCGCATTCATCAACTGCTGAGTAGCTGAGATCTCGTCAGCCATGTTCAGCCAGGCTGAACTGATCAGCTTCACCTTGCCTTCGGCTTCGCGGCTGGCTATCTGCGACTCAATAAGCTTGTTCGCATGCACCAAGGTTTTGAGTGAGGCCAGGGACTGCTCGAGTTCGTTTAGCTGTTCACCGAGGCGAGCAGCCTGGTCGAGATTGGCCGGCTCGCCATCGACATAGATGGTGTCTGCCTGCACCGAATAGATTGCCAAAGAACCCTCACCACCGCCGGTTACGTCCAAGGCAAGGACATTGCCCAGACGTAGGGCATTCGGAATCCATGTGTGCCCGACACAGACACGCCATGCGCCTGGCACGCCACCTCGATGATGCTTCTTGATCCGCTCACGACCCCACAAAGCGACATCCTGAAGCTGGGGGTTATCGAGACTCTGGGTGAAATCACTCCAGGCCAATCCCACCGGCACATCCGCATGTACTACACCGACCACTCCCTGAGCTGTCTCCACCTCGATAGCCATGGGCAGGCTATCCAGCTTGTCGATGATTATGGGCTTGGACTCGTCATCAATCGTGAGCCACCAGCGCGCTCCATGAGCGGAATAGGGGAGGTGTGGGTTAGCTCGATAGGCGTCGATGAGCATCTGCTCGTGATTACCCTTCACCGTGAAGAACCACGGTTCGCCCAATAGCTTCAGTCCGTCGCGCATGCCTGGGCCACGGTCGATGAGATCTCCAACTGCTATCAGCCGGTCGACGGATTGGTCGAAGCCGAGCGCCTTGAGACCTCTATGGAGCTCTCGTGTTTTGAAATGGATATCACCAACGACGAAGTCTCGGCCTGCCCGATTTTGAGGCAGTTTCAGCAGATGAGGCATACGCTACAGACGCTCCTGAGCCGGCCTGGAAGACTCGGGTATTTTACCTTGTGCACGCAGGATCTCACCCATTAGCGCCCCTAAGTTTCGAGCGTCGTCGATCCCTCTATGGTACTGACCAGACCATTCAATGCCCCAGCCCTCAACTGCAGGCCGGAGAGCCAATGCACGGCAGCTTAGTATTTTCCAGTGCCATTTCTTAGCATTGGTGTGGCTAAGGTCGGCCAGCATCGGTTCGCAGCGATTCCGTACTGCATCCATTGCCAACTGCTTGGCATCGTAATCACCCCAGGAGCACCAAATCAGCCCTTCGGTCTTAAACGGACTCAGGTAGTCCTCCAGCTTCTGGCGAACCTTGTCGTATGAATCTGCGCCGTCGACGTCGGCTTGATCAATCGTGGTCAGTCTCTTGCAAAAGTCGGTAAGAATCGGATTCAGCACTGGGCGCACGAAGCTGGTGTACTCGCTGACGATCTTGCAATCCCGATGCAGATCTAGAACCACAGCTCCGACTTCGATTGTCTCCATCTCGTGACGACTTACAGCAAGCTTGTGTTCCGGCTTTAGCTCATCGGTCAGGCCTGTAGGGTACTCGTCGCACGTGGCTTCGAGATCTACGCAAAGGAGATATCGGGTGCCTGCCAGCAGCTCGCGGAGTGCCTGGAGGTGCTGTGGTTTTTTGATCTGCATGTTCATCCTTCCCAGAAGCCTTCGTTCATTCGAAGCGGAGTCGAAGAGCTGAATGTGCTACTCGCTCGCAGGTATTCCTGTGCGCCGCCCTGCTAGGTATGAGTTCCTAGCGCGGAGTACAAATGTACTCCTACCATGGAAATGCCTACTCATGGTGCTTCGAGCTGTCCGAGTGTCCCGATTTCACCGCTTGCTGTTCTGACTCCTCAGGCGCCTCTATCGTCGCTAATGGTTTGCCGTTCTTGGTCACAACAAACACGTGGCCTTTGGCAACAAGTGCAACGATTCGCCTCAGGCGCCTGCGGGCTTGGCTCATCGGGATGACGGTCACCATCTACGCAGCTCCTGGATTTCCGCTGCCAGCATGTCGTGGGCAGAGCGTGTGAACCCAGCGTCCGCTCACTTGCTGCCCCGGCGCGCCACACTGCTCGCACGTCTTCAGTGACAGCTCCTCAGCTACAGCCACGGCACCTTGGCAGTAAGCGTCGCCACCGTCGTAGAAAAAATGCAGCTCACCTAACTTCGATTTCACCTGGGCCACCACGACCTGCGGCACCTCTGGATGCCGATTCAGATGGGCTTGGAGCGTGTGGCACAGGGCATAGAGGATCTCGCGCCATCCGGGGCTGCAGTAGATGTCATCCACACCAGGATCAGAAAATAGTCGTGGATACCGAGCCCTGAATTGTTCGATATCAAGCACGGGCACGGACATTATGTTTTGGGTCATGTTCAAAGCTCGCACGAAGGACAATTCTTATCGGGGGCCGTAATGTCGGGCAAGAAGCAAGCGGAGCGCGCAGCCAGGATGGCGAAGGCGTGAGGATGGAAGCTCAGCGGGCCGAGACCTGAAGGGGCTCGGTTTACGACAGCCGCTCCCCCGGGACACGCCACGAAATGGAATTGATGATCAGCCAGAATCATCCGCGAAGACTCTCTCCCAATCTCTCTCCGCAAGCTCAGCGCAAGCACTAGGCGCTCCACCAAAACACCGGTTAGATACTCGATGCATTTCTGCTTCGTCCATGTAGCTGATCTGAGCCCCATGCTCATCAACGAGCACACCATTGGCACCAATCAGCAGCGCATGACCGGCTACGACGTCGTGAGCTGAAACGGGATAAAGCGATACTCCGCAGACCCCGTCCCCAGCTGCCACTCTGGCCAGTCTGTAGGCAATGGAGGGCATCGGATGAAAACCACCAGGAGCACATAAGGCTGCATTGGTTTGAGGTTTTCTGCCGGCTGAGGAACTGACCATCACCCGGCTCGATTTGGAAAGCTGTTGATTGGAAAGATCCACGCGCACAGGTAATCCATTTCGCAGCAAATGATCCATACCCCTCGCCCAAGCGATGCAATCCAATATTCCCTTCGGAGTGACTGGAGCGTGCACTACTCCGAGTACCGGCACATTCGCCTCTAGTAAGCCAACCGACAGCGCTGATCCCTTCAGCCCTCTCAGGAAATCACTGGTTCCATCATTGGGATCGACGACCCAGCAAAAGCGATGACCGGAGAGCACATGGCCAGTTTCCTCGCCCCAAAAGTCGCAAAGTAGGATGTTCAAAAGCTCCGAGCGCAGCACCTGTTCTATTTCGGCATCGACATCTGCTTTGCTCCCTGAGCCGCGTCGACCGTCCGGTCGGACATATTCCTGCGCTAACAGAATCCCAGCACGCTCTACTGCGGTGATGACAAGGGGCAGGAGCTGCTTCACATCCTCTATGGTCATGTTCACTCCCTGCAACAGAAGGGAAGAGGCCGTTTGCCCCTGATCATTTGGGCGCGCTGCTGCTCGGCGGGCGGGTTGCCTCGAGGCTGAGCGGAGCGCGCATACTTGCCTGAAATGCTACGGCTTCTTAGGTGTGCTGATGGTGCTATGCCCACAGGTCAGACACTCACCGATTTCGATAGGGATTTCGACTCGATCAGGGCTAAGGTCGTTCCGGCAATGCCCAATAGCGTGCTTCATGTAATACTTTGTTGTCTCAACTGGGATATGTCCTAATCCTTTCTGGACTCGAGATATAACACTGTCGTAGTGATTCATATATAGGGCCGTGAGCTCAAGAGCCTTACTTTGAATGGTTTTTTTGCTTACTTCGGCGAGAGGTGGTGCGTCAAGTATCTTGTAAATTGCAAGATGCTTAAAGGGCCATTTTTCGATCTGATCATTCAGTGCCGCATAGTCGATATTCTGACCGGGGCATGTGTTGTTGAGCATAGCATTAATGACGCGAAGGCTTTGCGCTTTGACTTCCTCTAGTGATGCAAATTGAAGCTCATCTTTATCGATGCTCTTGCGGGCGTCATGAAGGTCTACGTAGCCAAGGCACTGGCTCATCAAGTGTTGGGCAGCGGACAGCTTGAGTTTTTTCTGGCCTGGCCAGTCGCGTTGTAGGCATCTGGCTAAGCGTAAAATACCTTTTCCAGACTCAAAATCAGCAGCAAACAGGGAAATTTGCATGGTCATCCTCCATGGTTCGAAACGGTGTCGGCTGTCCGCAATGACTTATGTCAGATGAACTGCGCAATGCAGGTGATTGACCTGTGAATTACCTATGCGTGCCGACCGCTCGATCCAGGCTGACCGATGGGATAATCCTAGCATGATGAAAGCGGAGGTTGTCCAGCACATATAAAGGGTATGCCAATGGCATACCTTTAAGTTCGGTAAGGCTCTGAGTCATTGCGCTACTCAGTGATGGGCCTCGCAGTTACCAAGGTGTTTTCTAGCGCCGAGCTTTGAATAATGGTCGCCACAAATTTTCTTGCAAGCGGAGCGCGCCAGGCGTGAGGATGGAAACCCGCAGGGCCGAGACCCGCGACGCGGGGCTTGGTTTATGACAGCCGTCCGCGTAAGCGGCACGCAATGACCCGAGCTATCGTTTTGCCAGGAGTCCGGAGGTCAGTAAGATGGATCAAGAAAAACTACGCTATCGAGAAATATCAAGGCGCAAGGCGCTTTGGAGACTGGCCTCCCTTGAGCTTGGCAGTCCTGAGGCAGTTACTTTACTGGCGATCCTCGATAACCTTTCTATCGAGGAAAGAGGCGACTACGAGCAGGCCACTCCGCTGACTTTGGAAGAGGTGCGCTGCCGCGTTCCCATCAGCCATCACTCTTCCGGAAAAGAAATCGTTCGGGAGTATGAAATTCCAGAGCCTTGGCGAGAACGTTTTATACAAGCAAGCATTGGGTCTACACGTTTTGTAGAGGGGTTCTACGCAGAGGACTGGAACAAGTTTCTAAACGAGTGGGATACCGAAATGCGGTTATTAAATGCCCACAGAACTACGTCATAGGTCACTGTCCCAAGCATCGATCGCATCCTTAATGCTTCCATGCCATTGAAGATTAGAATCCTTCAGTACGCTGGCAACGTACTTACCTACGTTGACACTCAGCCAGGGTGGCAGATTCTCGAAATCACCACTGAAAAGGTGGGCGCATGCCACGGCATATTTTCCGGTAGTGAGTGATTGTAGGCATACATACTGCACTGATGAGCCGCTTGGTAGGCGGCGCCAAGTAAACTGTTGGATGAAGTCATAGCTATCTGAATGGTTATGGGTATGGCTTTGCTGCAGAGCACTAATGTTATCTTTTTCAACCTCTGGGGGAGTGCTGTTCTCTCGGTGCGGAGTGTTGAGTAGATGCCTATAGTTTTCGCGAGCGGCGATGACGACGTCGCGAACTTCCTCAGGGTCGATGGACATTCCGCCGTGTTCGTTCACCGACAAGGTCTTGAGGCTATTGACTGCTTCAATGAACTCTCGCTCCTGATCCTTCTCTCGTTGGGATCTTTTGTCAGGGAAAAGCCAGCCAGCTATTAATTTTAAAAACATGGATGCGTCCGTCATAGGCATGCTGCGCGCAGGCTACCACCTGATCATCCGCTCAGCTAGGGTTTCGGTCGCAGAGCTGATGGTGCGACACGCAGCGATAGAACTCGTGAGCTCAAGGAGGTGGCAGAACTGTTTTGCTAACTGCGGGTCTCTATGACATCTTGTCACCTATGGTGCAAAGCCTGTGGCCACGCTTGGGAATAAGGTGCCTCAGGATAATGAGTTCGTCGTAATTTATTAAGGATAAAATAGTATGGCTGGCAGCAGCTTTTTTGCTTTGTTGGATGATATCGCGGCACTGCTAGATGACATCTCTTTGATGAGTAAGGTGGCAGCTAAAAAGTCCGCCAGCGTACTGAGTGATGACTTAGCAGTAAATGCTGAGCAAGTTACTGGAATGAAAGCAGATCGCGAACTTCCTGTGGTTTGGGCGGTATTTAAAGGGTCGCTAAAAAATAAGGCGATCTTAGTGCCTTGCGCTCTGATTCTAAGCGCTGTGCTGCCAGCAGCAGTGAAGTGGCTCCTCATGGCGGGCGGCATATACCTATGCTACGAAGGCTACGAGGCGATCAAAGACAAATTTTCTCGCGAAAGGCATGGTTCGGAAGATCATGGAAAGAAAGCAATCCCTAAAAGCCCCGAAGAGCTTGCTGAATATGAAAAGCGCAAGATCAAGGGTGCTATTAAGACCGACTTTATTTTGAGCGCAGAGATCATCGTAATCACTCTGAACGTCGTGGCTGAAGCCCCGTTATATCAACAGATCTTGACGCTAGTTGTGATTGCGCTGGCGATGACTGTTGGAGTCTATGGTCTGGTAGCTGGCATTGTTCGTCTCGATGACGCTGGGTTCGCTCTCGTTAAGTCAAAGGCTCAGGGGGTATGGGGCAGGGCGGTCAGAAAGTTCGGCCAGGTGTTGGTGTCGGCGGCACCCTTTCTGATGAAAGCCCTATCCTGGATCGGAACGATTGCAATGTTCTTGGTCGGCGGGACATTCGTTGCTGAGGGCATACTTCCGCTTGAGCATGCCGTCGAAGTAGTGGTCTCAGAAAGTGGTGGTTGGGGAGCGGTTGTCAAAGTCGGATTGTTTGGTGTGGTAGGGGCCTTGACCGGCTTTATAACAGCAGTCGCGGTCAGCGGTTTCACCTGGGTTCGAAAACTGTCAGCAGGCTAGTCAAGTCTGCGCTGGGATGTTTGGCTTCTACAGTGATTAGATGTGCACGCTAACGAAAAGTATTGGCGGACTCCCTGACACTCAAGCCCTCCCTGGAGGTGAATTTCGTCCTAATGAAGGGGGCCAATGCGGGCGGAAAATTGCGCGGATGCCGCGCTTCTGTGCTCGGAATGTCCACTTTTCATCTGTCCATATGGACAAACATGCCTTTAACTAAGTCGTTGATTTTTAAGGATTAAATTGTGTCCACGTCCACATGCCTTTGGACTGGGTCGGCGGTGGGATCCTGGTGCATGGCATCGAGCCGCTGCATCATGCCATCGAGGCGTTCAGCGAAGGGCGTGGCGGGGCGCTTACCGGGGCGTTGCTCAACGCTGGGGTCGGGGTTGTGGCCGGTGCCATGGTGCTGGCGGTGGTCAGTGCTGCGGGGAAGTTGTGGCGGGCGCTCAGACCTGCCAATTGAGGCGCCTGGCCGGGGCTTTGCCCCGGTTCGCGCGTGAACCCGCCCCCCAGGTACCGCGTTTGCCTTGCACCCGGCGCGGCCCCTGTAGGAGCGGGTTTACCCGCGAATGGGCCGCAAAGCGGCCCCGCTAACTCAGTTCAGAAGTGAACCTTGACCAGGAAGCTCATGGTGTTCTGGTCGGTAGTGAAGGCATCGCTGTCCTTGATGCCGTACTTGTTCTTCCAGTAGTCATACTCCACACCCACGTACAGCTGTTTCTCACCCAGGTGCAATGCCTTGCCCAGGTCGTACTTGATCTGCGGGTTGAAGTGCAGGTTGGCCTGGTAGGTGCCGCGGCGGTTCTCGTCGTTGTCCACCACCCAGTCCATGAAGCCGTCGATCAGCACGTCGGAATCTCCGACCGGAATGGTGTACGACCACACCGGGGTGATCTGCCACACGTTGTCGCCGGCGCGGCTGCCGTCGGTGGTGCGGTTGTAGAAGTTCAGCTGGAAGTAGTCGAAGCCCGGGATGGCCAGGTCGAAGCCCGGGCCGATCAGGTAAGACTCGGTGTCACCCTCGCCAAACTCGTAGGTCATCGCCAGCAGCACGTCCTTGACCGGGCCAAACTCGATCTTCTGGTCGAAAATCTTGCCGAACGACAGGCGTGGGCTGATCTCACCGTAGTAGGTGTTCGGGCCGTTGCCGGCGTCTTTCTGGCCCTGGTAGAAGATCTTGTCGACGAAAATGAAGTTGTCGCCGTACTTCCAGCCATCGGCGTGCTCGAAGGTGACGGTTTGCTGAATCGCCGGGTTGACCTTGAAGTTCTTGCCCCATAGGTAGGTCAGGCTGTTGTTCTGCCATTGCAGCAGGTCGCCGCCGAAGGTGGTGCCGCAGGCCAGCAGGCCGCCGGCGAGGATCAGGCTCTTGATAGTACGCATTGCGAGTGTCGCTCCCTTGATTGATCTGTTGTCAGCGCTCGGTGTCGGCGCTTTTTTTGTCTTTTGAGTCAGCTTTTTTCGATAGGCCACAGCTGTTTGGCAAGGGTTGGGCCAACTTTTCCGGGTTGGCAAAACCTTCCTGCTCGACTTCGTTCTGAACGGATGAAAAGGGTATTTCAGGCTGGCAACACGTTGGCCAACCGCCCGAATTCATTGACTGAGCGGTCAGTAAACGCAGGCAGAATCCGTTCTGCCCTGATCGAGGGGGCGCGCAGATTACTGGCTTGCGCGCCGCGCCTCAAGTGCTCCGTCCTGGAGCGGGGTGATTCAAACTTGTGCGTTTGGTCAACTTCCTAGAAGTGCACCTTGATCAGCGCACTGGCGACGCTCTGGTTGCTGTCCAGGTTGCCGCGGCTGTCAATGCCGTACTTGTCTTTCCAGTAGCTGTATTCAAAGCCGACGTAGAGCTGCTTGGCGCCCAGGTTCAGCGCCTTGCCCAGGTCGTATTTGACCTGCGGGTTGAAGTGCAGGTTGGCGTGATAGGTGCCACGACGGGTCTGGTCGTTGTCGGTAACCCAGTCCATGTAACCGTCGATCAGAATGTCTGACCGGCCTACGGGGAGGGTGTACGACCAGCCGGGGGTAATCTGCCAGACGTTGTCACCGGGGCGGCTGCCTTCGGTGTTACGCACGTAGAAATTGAGGGTGAAATAGTTGAAGCCGGGGATGTTCAAGTCGAAGCCTGGGCCGATCAGGTAGGCCTCGTTGTCGCCTTCACCGCGCTCGTAGGTCATGGCCAGCAGCACGTCCTTGATCGGACCGAAGGCAAGCTTGCGGTCGAAGATCTTGCCCAATGACAGGCGTGGGCTGAACTCGCCGTAGTAGGTGGTCACACCTTTGCCGGGGTCGGCCTTGCCGTTGTAGAAGATCTTGTCGACGAACATGAAGGTGTCGCCGTACTTCCATTTGTTGGCGTGCTCGAAGGTGATGGTCTGCTGGATATCAGGGTTTACCTTGAAGTCCTTGCCGTACAGGTAGGTCAGGCTTTCGCCGTGCCATTGCAGCCATTCGCCTGCGTGCGAGGGTAGGGTGGCCAGCAGGCTGCTGCCCAACAACAGGGACGTGGTGATGCGCTTCATGTTGTGATTCCCGGACTTATTGTTTTTGTTGGCGTTTTTTTGGCGCGCAGGCGCCCCGGGCGACCCATTCCGGCGGGTCGACGGCGTAGCGGTTACTGCAGAGGTGAACGAGGGGCAGCCATGCACCGCCCCCCTTGGCTCAATGCTGGTGACAGACGTCGTTGTGCATTGCGCGGTCGGCACCGCCAAGGATGTTGAACAGTACGTTCAACACCAGGGCACAGACCGTGGCCATGGCGATACCGCTGTGGGTGATGGGCTCCATCCACTGTGGCATCTGGGCAAAGAACTCCGGACGCACCACGGGGATCAACCCGAAGCCGACGCTCACGGCAACCAACAGCTGGTTGCGGCGGTCGCCGATGTCCGCCTCCTGAAGAATCTTGATCCCGGTGGCAGTGACCATGCCGAACATGGCGATGGACGCGCCGCCCAGTACTGCGGGCGGGATCGAGGCAATCAGGAAGGCCGCCTTGGGCAGCAGGCTGAGCAGGATCAGCAGTGCACCGGCCACGATGGTGACGTAGCGGCAGCGCACCCCGGTCATTTGCACCAGGCCGATGTTCTGGGCGAACGAGGAGTGGGTGAAGGTGTTGAAGAAGCCCGCAATGAACGACGCACCGGCATCGCACAGCAGGCCGCGACGCAGCATGCCAGGGGTTACTTCACGATCAGTCACCTTGCCCAAGGCCAGGAACATGCCGGTGGACTCGACGAAGATAATCACCACTACCAGGCACATGGACAGGATCGGCGCCAGGCTGAAGGTCGGCATGCCGAAGTGCAGTGGGGTGACCACCTGCAACCACGGTGCTTCATTCAGGCCCGACAGGTCGACCATGCCGATGGAGCCGGCCAGGATGTAGCCAAGGCCCATGCCCACCAGTACCGACACGTTTACCCAGAAACCGCGCATGAAGCGGTTGATCAGCAGGATCACGGCCAGTACCAGGCCGGCCACCAGCAGGTAGATCGGCGAGCCGAACGTTTCTGCTTCATGGCCGCCACCGGCCCAGTTGACAGCCACCGGGAACAGCGACAGGCCAATCGAGGTGATCACCGTACCGGTGACCAGCGGTGGGAAGAAGCGGACAACCTTGGACATGAACGGCGCGATCAGCATTCCGAAGAACCCGGCAGCGATGGTCGCGCCGAAGATCCCCTGCAGGCCTACGCCGGGCATGCCGGCCATGGCCACCATGCTACCGACGGCAGCGAAACTGGCACCCATCATCACCGGCATGCGGATGCCCACCGGGCCGATACCGAACGACTGGATGATGGTAGCGACGCCAGCGACCAGCAGGTCGGCGTTGATCAGGAAAGCGACTTCTTCACGGGACAACCCGGCGGCCTGGCCGATGATCAACGGTACGGCGATCGCGCCACCGTACATCAGCAGAACGTGTTGCAGGCCAACCAGGATCAGTTGGAACAGGGGCAAGGGTTCGCGCGGCGGCGCAATGGGGATATACGCCTTGCGTGACTCGGACATGCAGCACCTCGAGTTTTGTTTTTATTCTCGGATCCAAGCGGCAGGCTTCATGCCTGCGCGCTCGATGCTTGCTTGTTGCGTAACACATGGAGCTTGAGGCTGGGGCTATCGGCCTCTTCGCGGGCAAGCCCGCTCCTACAGGGAAAGGTGATTCCCCTGGGGGCGGGTTGCCTGGCGAGGTGCTGTCAGTTGACCTGGGCGCCTTTGGCGATCCATTCGCCGACGAGCTTGCGCTCTTCGGTGGTCATCTGGGTGATGTTGCCCAGCGGCATGATCTGGCTGGCAACCGCTTGCGCCTGAATGCGCGCGGCCTGGGCCTGGATCTGCTGCGGAGTGTCGAACATCACGCCGGCAGGGGCGGTGCTGAACAGTGGGCTGGTCGGCTTGGACGAGTGGCACACAGTGCAGCGTTCCTGGATGACATTGTGGATCTTGTCGAATTCGCCACCTCCGGCCTGGGCAGCGGCCTGGGCCGGTGCTTGCGCAGGTGCGGCGGGTGCTTCGGCAGCCTTGGCGGCGTCCTCGGCACGCTGCTCGGCAGCCGTCTTGCCGCCTACCGCAGTTGCCGGCAGCGGTTGGTACTCGATCTTCGCTGCGGCTTGCTCAGGGCTTACGGCCATCGGTTTCGGGCCGGTAACGTAAGCCAGGCAGATCATCGCCAGAGCGCCGACGGGCAGGGTCCAGGCGTACTTGTTGCTGTCGTGGCGGGTGTTGAAGTAGTGGCGGATCAGAACCGCGGCTACTGCGATACCGGCCAGGATCAGCCAGTTGTACTGGCTACCGTAGGTGCTCGGGAAATGGTTGCTGATCATGATGAACAGCACCGGCAGGGTGAAGTAGTTGTTGTGACGCGAGCGCAGCAGGCCCTTGGCCGGCAGTACCGGGTCGGGCGTCTGGTTGTTCTCGATCGCCGCCACCAGCTGGCGTTGGGCCGGCATGATGATGCGGAACACGTTACCGACCATGATGGTGCCGATGATCGCGCCGGTGTGCAGGTAGGCACCACGGCCGCTGAACACCAGGCTGAAGCCCCAGCAGGCAGCGATGATCAGCACGAACAGCACAGCACCGAGCAGCGCTGGCTTCTTGCCCAGGGGCGAGTCGCACAGGAAGTCGTAGATGAACCATCCCGCGATCAGCGAACCGATACCGATGGCCACGCCTTCGGCACCGCTCAGGGTGCTGCCAGGTGCCAGCAGGTACAGGGTCGGGTTCCAGTAGAACACCACGCACAGCAGGGCGATACCGGACATCCAGGTGAAGTAGGCTTCCCATTTGAACCAGTGCAGGTTCTCGGGCATTTTCGGGGGGGCGAGCTTGTATTTCTCCAGGTGGTAGATACCACCGCCGTGAATCGCCCAGAGATCACCCGACAACCCATCGCGCGGGTTGCTTCGGTTCAGGTGGTTCTCCAGCCAGACGAAGTAGAACGATGCACCGATCCAGGCAACGCCGGTGATCATGTGAACCCAGCGAATGCTCAGGTTCAGCCATTCGTGAAGGTGTGCTTCCACAGTATGTACCTCTGCCAGTCACCGAGAAGATGACTGACCTTTTCTTATTGGTGGGGATTGAGGATCAGCATCTGTTCCTCGGTGAAGTAATGCTCATCGCAGTTGTTGCCAGAACCACTGCGATCAACCACCAGGAAATCATCCCGCTTTTCGATCGTCAGCACCGGGTGGTGCCAGACGCCGCGATGGTAATTAACGCCCTGCCTGCCATTACTGCGGAAGGCTCGGACCAAGCCTGATACAGGTGCATCGCCAACGGGCGCGACCACGATCAGAAAGGGGTTGCCGAGCAGCGGGATAAAAGCCTGGCTGCCCAGCGGATGGCGTTCCAGCATGCGCACGGTCAGCGGCATGTCCTGCGCGTCGGCGCGGAAGATGCTGATGATCGCCTTGTCTTCAGGCTCGGCGGTTTCGACCGTGGCGAGCTTGTGAAAGCGCATGGTCGAGCCGTTGTTGATCATGAAGTGGTCGCTGCCGTCGGTTTCGATCACGTCTCCGAACTGGGCGAAGGCTTCTTTGGTCAAGGGCTCGATCATCAGGGTGCGCATGCGGTTATCTCTTCTATTGTTCGTTTTCTGAATAAGGTTCGGCTGTTGCTTACAGCTGCAGCAGGCGGAACAGGGCGATCAGGTTGATCTGCGCCAGGGCTTCCTTGAATTCGGCATCGGCATCGTTGTGGATGCGCTTTTCAAAGGCGGCGAGAATCTGGTGCCGGTTGCTGCCCTTCACCGCCATGATGAACGGGAACTGAAACTTGGCTTTATAGGCATCGTTCAGCTCGGTGAAACGGGCGAACTCCTCGGCGGTGCACTGGTGAATGCCGGCGCCGGCCTGTTCGTTGGTGCTCGATTCGGTCAGCTCGCCCTGGATGGCGGCCTTGCCGGCCAGGTCCGGGTGAGCGTTGATCAGCGCCAGCTGGTCGGCGTGGTTGGCGCTGAGCAGGATGTCGCTCATGCGCTGGTGCAGCGCCTCGATCTCGTCCAGCTCGCCCAGTTGGCCCAGGTCGTAGGCTTTTTCGGCAACCCACGGCGAGTGCTCGTAGATGTCGGCGAAGGCCTTGACGAAGGCGTCACGGTCCAGGGTGGATGGTTTGAGGGTATTGAAGGCGGTCATCAGGCGTTCTCATTCTTGTACGGGTGGGTGGCGTGCCAGTGGCGGGCGATATCCACGCGACGGGCGAACCAGACCTGGTCATGACTTTTTGCGTAATCGACGAAGCGCTTCAGTGCAGCCAGGCGTGCCGGGCGGCCGACCAGGCGGCAGTGCAGGCCGATGGAAAGCATTTTCGGTGCTTCGGCGCCTTCGGCGTACAGCACATCAAAGGCGTCTTTCAGGTACTGGAAGAACTGCTCGCCGCAGTTGAAGCCCTGTACCTGGGTGAAGCGCATGTCGTTGGTGTCCAGGGTGTAGGGGATCACCAGGTGCGGTTTGCCGGTGGGGTTGTTCGGCTCCCAGTAGGGCAGGTCATCGTCGTAGGTGTCGCTGTCATAGAGGAAACCACCTTCCTCCATCACCAGGCGGCGGGTGTTCGGGCCGGTACGGCCGGTGTACCAGCCCAGCGGACGCTCGCCGGTGAGTTCGGTGAGGATACGGATGGCTTCGAGCATGTGCTCGCGCTCCTGGGCCTCGTCCATGTTCTGGTAGTCGATCCAGCGATAGCCATGGCTGCAGATCTCGTGGCCGGCTTCGACCATGGCGCGGATCACATCGGGGTGGCGCTGGGCGGCCATGGCCACGGCGAAGATGGTGAGTGGCACGCCGCTGTCCTTGAACAGCTTCAGCAGGCGCCATACACCGGCACGGCTGCCGTATTCATACAGCGACTCCATGCTCATGTTGCGCTGGCCCTGCAGGGGTTGGGCAGCGACCATCTCGGACAGGAAGGCTTCGGATTCCTTGTCACCGTGCAGGATGTTGCGTTCGCCACCTTCCTCGTAATTGAGGACGAAAGACAGCGCGATGCGGGCGTTGCCCGGCCATTGCGGGTGAGGAGGGTTGTTGCCGTAACCGATCAGGTCGCGAGGGTAATCAGCGCTCACTGCAGTCTTCCTTCTTGTGCGTTAGTGCGGGGGGTGGGCGGGCCGCGTCGGTATGTCGCACCACCGGATGGGCTGATTGTATACAACTTCTGAAATCTTTTGTAAGCCTGTTTTTCCGCATTTCTTCCCTTTTGTCGCCTCGCAGCGACCTGGAAATACAGTGCAAGAAACCTGCCTGTTTGGTCAGCTAATGAGGTTGGCATCGTTATGGTGCGTGTATTTGCGACCGATGGGTCGTTTATGGGCTGCAAATGGAGGGTGTGACAGAGGGGATCAAAAAATTGTGTACAATCCTTGGATGGAATGTCTTAATAACGTCATTACCGCCTGCCGCAGGCGCTAAGCTGGTGCGATGGCTGAGTATTTTTTGCCCACAGATTGAACAAGAGGCGACACGCAATGGGACGTTTGACCACACACGTACTGGATGCCGCGCATGGCTGCCCGGGTAGCTCGATCAAGGTCGAGCTGTACCGCGTCGAAGGCCAGCAACTGGAGCTGGTGAACACCGCCCTGACCAACAGCGATGGCCGCGTCGACGCGCCGCTGCTGCAGGGGGACGATTACCGCACTGGCGTTTACCAGTTGCAGTTCAGCGCTGGGGATTACTACCGCGCCCGTGGCGTGCAATTGCCGGCCCAGGCGTTTCTGGATGTTGTCGTGCTGCGCTTTGGCATCGACGAGTCACAGGAGCACTACCACGTGCCGCTGCTGATTTCGCCGTACAGCTATTCGACCTATCGTGGAAGCTAGTTGGTCGCTAGAAGAATCTTCGTAGGTCCTTTGGCCCGCTCTCACACTGGCGGGCTTTTTTTCGTCTGCTGTTTTTGTGTGGCCTGTGCCGGCCTCTTCGCGGGTGAACCCGCTCCTACGGCGGGCTGTGTCCAACTGTCCACCACCGTGGTAGGAGCGGGTTTACCCGCGAATACGGTGGCGGCAGCAACGGTGAACGGCGGGTGGGGATTGGCCAGCAGGGCCGGCCTCTTCGCGGGTGAACCCGCTCCTACGGCGGGCTGTATCCAACTGTTCACACCGTTGTAGGAGCGGGTTTACCCGCGAATACGGTGGCGGCAGCAACGGTGAACGGCGGGTGGGGATTGGCCAGCAGGGCCGGCCTCTTCGCGGGTGAACCCGCTCCTACAGCGGGCTGTATCCAACTGTCCACCACCGTTGTAGGAGCGGGTTTACCCGCGAATACGGTGGCGGCAGCAACGGTGAACGGCGGGTGGGGATTGGCCAGCAGGGCCGGCCTCTTCGCGGGTGAACCCGCTCCTACGGCGGGCTGTATCCAACTGTCCACCACCGTTGTAGGAGCGGGTTTACCCGCGAATACGGTGGCGGCAGCAACGGTGAACGGCGGGTGGAGATTGGCCAGCAGGGCCGGCCTCTTCGCGGGTAAACCCGCTCCTACGGCGGGCTGTATCCAACTGTCCACCACCGTTGTAGGAGCGGGTTTACCCGCGAATACGGTGGCGGCAGCAACGGTGAACGGCGGGTGGGGATTGGCCAGCAGGGCCGGCCTCTTCGCGGGTGAACCCGCTCCTACAGCGGGCTGTATCCAACTGTCCACCACCGTTGTAGGAGCGGGTTTACCCGCGAATACTGTAGCGGCAGAAACGGTAAACGGCGGATAGAGATTGGCCAGCAGGGCCGGCCTCTTCGCGGGTGAACCCGCTCCTACGGCGGGCTGTGTCCAACTGTCCACCACCGTTGTAGGAGCGGGTTTACCCGCGAATACGGTGGCGGCAGCAACGGTGAACGGCGGGTGGAGATTGGCCAGCAGGGCCGGCCTCTTCGCGGGTGAACCCGCTCCTACGACTGGCTGTATCCAACTGTCCACCCCCGGGGTAGAAGCGCCCTCGGTCAGAGGAACACGAACTTGGCAATGAAGATCGCGCACAGCACCCACAGGCTGGCCGAGATTTCCTTGTATTTGCCGGTACCCGCCTTCAATGCCACATAGCTGATGAAGCCCAGGGCAATACCATCGGCGACCGAGAACGTCAGCGGCATCATGATCACCGTGACGATCGCCGGAATGCTGTCGGTGGCCTCATCCCAATGGATATGCGCCATGCTGCCCATCATCAGCATTGCAACATAGATCAGTGCACCTGCTGTCGCATAGGCCGGAATCATCCCGGCCAGCGGCGCGAAGAACATCGCGGCGATGAACAGCAGGCCTACCACCACAGCCGTCAGGCCAGTTCGGCCACCTGCGGCAACCCCCGCAGCACTCTCCACATAGCTGGTCACCGGCGGTACACCGACCACCGCGCCGAACACACTCGAGGCACTGTCAGCCTTCAACGCCTTCGACAGGTTCTCGATCCGCCCGTCCGGCGCCACCAGGTTGGCCCGTTGCGCGACGCCCATCAGGGTGCCGGCAGTGTCGAACATGTGCACGAAGAGGAACGCCAGCACCACGCTGATCATGCTGACGTTGAACACGCCAGCCACGTCCATGGCCATCCAGGTGGGCGCCAGGCTCGGCGGCATCGACATCACCCCGCCAAATTTGACCAGGCCCAGGCCCCAGCCGGCCAGGGTGACGCCAATGATGCTGATCAGGATCGCGCCGAATACCCGCTTGTAGCTGAGGATGGCGATCAGCAGGAAGCACACGGCCGCCAGCAGCGGCCCCGGCTCATGCAGCGAGCCCAGCTTGATCAGGGTGGCGGGGCTGTCGACGATGATGCCTGCAGTCTTCAGGCCGATCAGCCCGAGAAACAATCCGACGCCGGCCCCCATGGCATGGCGCAGGCTGACCGGAATGCTGTTGAGCAGCCATTCGCGCACTTTCGACAAGGTCAGGAACATGAACAACACGCCCGAGACGAATACCGCCCCCAGCGCCGTTTCCCAGTTGTAGCCCATGGTGCCGACCACGGTGTAGGTAAAGAAGGCATTGAGCCCCATGCCTGGCGCCAGGCCCACCGGCCAGTTGGCGTACAGGCCCATCAGCAGGCAGCCCAGCGCGGCGGCGATGCAGGTGGCGACGAAAGCGGCACCATGGTCGATGCCGGCGTCGGCCATGATGTTGGGGTTGACGAAGATGATGTAGGCCATGGTGATGAAGGTGGTCACCCCAGCGATCATTTCGGTTCTGACGGTGCTGCCGTGTTGCTTGAGTTTGAAAATCCGCTCCAGCCAGCTCGTTTCGAGCGGTGGGGCAAGATCCAGCGTAGGGGCTTCGGATTTGCGGCTTTCCACAGCGAGTACTCCTCAAGTCGTTCTTGTTGTTATGGAGCCAGTTTCCTGAGCGATGCACTTGGCGGCTCCGCGGGAAGGCAGACGTCTGACCGTTTGTTGACTTATGGGTCAAGAAGTTGCTCGGTGGATTATGCTTTTGTGTACAAATAAAGCAAATAATGTTTTATGTTTTGTATGCGCAATGTGTCGTACAACGGCTATATAGGTAAAACGCCCCCTGCGGAATCGCCTCAGCCTGTGTACAATGGCGCCATACTTTCTCTTCGTGCCTCGAGAGCCCATGAACGAACAGCTGCAACCTCTGAAGAAACCTGCACGAGTCGGCAAGGCCGGCCGCAGCGGTACCCAGGACGACATCGTCTACGCGCATATTTTCGAGGCGATCCTCGAGCAGCGTCTGGCTCCGGGCACCAAGTTGAGCGAGGAAGCGCTGGGCGAGATCTTTGGCGTCAGCCGCACCATCATCCGCCGCGCCTTGTCGCGCCTGGCCCACGAAAGCGTGGTGCTGCTGCGGCCGAACCGCGGCGCGGTGGTGGCCAGCCCGACCGTCGAAGAGGCGCGCCAGGTGTTCTTCTCGCGGCGCATGGTCGAACGCGCCATCACCGAGCTGGCGGTGCAGCATGCCACCCCCGAGCAGCTCAACGAGCTGCGGCAGATGGTGCGCGAAGAGCGCGACAGCTTCTCGCGCGGTGACCGGGGTGCCGGTATCCGCCTTTCCGGTGAGTTCCACCTCAAGCTGGCCGAAGCGGCGGGCAATGCACCGCTGGTGAGTTTCCAGCGCAGCCTGGTCTCGCAGACTTCGCTGATCATTGCCCAGTACGAAAGCGGCAACCGCTCCCACTGCTCTTACGATGAACACATGCAGCTCATCGATGCCATCGAGGCACGCGATGCCGAGCAGGCGGTGAGCCTGATGATGCATCACATGGACCACATCGACAGCAAGCTGAACCTGGACGAGGAGAGCGCCTCGGACGATTTGCATGCCGTGTTCTCGCATCTGTTGAAAAAACCCAAGGTTTCCGTCAAGGGTTGATCGTTTGCCTGCGTGATCGAGGGGCTGCAAGGCAGCCCTTCCAGCCACTACTGGCCATAACCCAAAGGTCTGCTAAATTCTTGTGAGCAAACCTTCATCAAGCAGTTGGGCTTGCGCATTCGTTGCGTTCAACTTCTTGAGGAATGGATTCATGAGCATGTCCCTGGGTAAACGCATGGGGGCCGAACTGATCGGCACCTTCTGGCTGGTCCTTGGTGGCTGTGGCAGTGCGGTACTCGCAGCCAGTTCCCCTCTCGGCATCGGTGTGCTCGGTGTCGCCTTCGCCTTCGGCCTCACCGTACTGACCATGGCCTTCGCCATCGGCCATATTTCTGGTTGCCATCTAAACCCTGCCGTGTCGTTCGGGCTGGTGGTGGGCGGGCGCTTCCCGGCAAAAGAGCTGCTGCCTTATGTGATCGCCCAGGTGATCGGTGCCATCCTGGCGGCCGGGGTGATCTACCTCATCGCCAGCGGCAAGGCCGGGTTCGAGCTTTCTTCGGGGTTGGCTTCAAACGGCTACGCCGACCATTCGCCCGGTGGCTATACGCTGGGTGCAGGCTTTGTCAGTGAAGTGGTGATGACGGCGATGTTCCTGGTGGTCATCATGGGGGCGACCGACGCCCGCGCACCGGCAGGTTTTGCACCCATCGCCATCGGCCTGGCCCTGACCCTGATCCACCTGATCTCGATCCCAGTGACCAATACCTCGGTCAACCCCGCGCGAAGCACGGGGCCGGCCTTGTTCGTCGGTGGCTGGGCCCTGCAGCAGCTGTGGCTGTTCTGGGTGGCGCCGCTGATCGGTGCTGCTATCGGCGGCGCGCTGTATCGGGGCCTGGCGAAAGAACCTTAACGCTGGTGCACGCAGCGCCCGGCGGCGTAGGTTTCACGTACGGTACGGTCATCGCCCAGGGTGGTGAGCACGAACAAGGTTTCTTCGATGCTGTTGGACTGCTGGATGCGGTAGTCCAGCAGTGGCGTGGCCTTGTAGTCCAGCACCACGAAGTCGGCATCGTTGCCCGGGCGCAGGCTACCGATACGGTCGTCCAGGCGTAGCGCGCGGGCGCCGCCGAGGGTGGCCAGGTACAGCGATTTGTACGGATGCAGGCGCGCGCCTTGCAGCTGCATCACCTTGTATGCCTCGTTCAGGGTGTTCAGCAGAGAGAAGCTGGTGCCGGCGCCAACGTCGGTACCCAGGCCCACGTTGACCCCAAACCGCTCGGCCTGGGGCAGGTTGAACAGGCCGCTGCCGAGGAACAGGTTGGAGGTGGGGCAGAAGGCCACGGCCGAGCCGGTTTCGGCCAGGCGCTGGCACTCTTCGTCGCACAGGTGCACGCCGTGGGCAAACACCGAGCGCTCGCCCAGTAGCTCGAAGTGATCGTAGACGTCCAGATAACCCTTCTGCTCGGGGAACAGCGACTTGACCCAGTCGATTTCCTTAAGGTTTTCCGACAGGTGCGTGTGCATGTACACGCCCGGGTGCTCCTTGAGCAATTGGCCGGCCAGGGTCAATTGTTCCGGCGTGCTGGTTGGGGCGAACCGCGGGGTAACGGCATAATGCAGGCGGCCCTTGCCATGCCAGCGCTCGATCAGTGCCTTGCTTTCGGCATAGCCCGATTCGGCGGTGTCGGTCAGGTAGTCCGGCGCGTTGCGGTCCATCATCACCTTGCCGGCGATCAGGCGCAGGTCCAGGCGTTCAGCCTCTTCGAACAGGGCATTCACCGACTCCGGGTGCACGCTGCCGAATACCAGCGCAGTGGTGGTGCCGTTGCGCAGCAGTTCCTTGAGGAAGATCTTCGCCACCTGGTCGGCGTGGCCTTTGTCGGCGAACTGTTTTTCGCAGGGGAAGGTGTAGGTATTGAGCCAATCCAGCAGCTGCTCGCCGTAGGAACCGATCATGCCGGTCTGCGGGAAGTGGATGTGGGTATCGATGAAGCCCGGGGTGATCAGCGCGTCCTGGTAGTGCTCGACCGGGATGCCGGCATCCAGCGTCGGCAGCAGTTCACTGGCGTGCCCCACGGCGCTGATGCGGCCATCGTCGACCACCAGCAGGCCGTCTTCGTAGTATTCATGGGAAGCCTCCAGGCCCACCTCGGCCGGGTCGGCAATGCTGTGCAGGATGGCGGCACGGTAGGCTTTGCGGGTAACGGTCATAACACACTCGTCAAATGGCTTGGCTGCGCCGGGAGGGCGGCAGCAACTGGGCGATGGGGCCGGCATTGGCGGCAGCGTCGTGCTGGCCGAAGCAGGCGTTGTAAGTGGCAATGATTTCACCGGCGATGGACACGGCGATCTCGATGGGCAGCTTGCCTTTGACCTCGGCCAGGCCCATCGGGCAGCGCATGCGTGCCATCACGGCCTCGTCGAAGCCTCGTTCGCGCAGGCGGTGCTCGAACTTGACCCGTTTGGTCTTCGAGCCGATCAGGCCGAACCAGGTGAAATCGTTGCGCTTGAGAATGGCGGCGGTCAGTTCCAGGTCGAGCTGGTGGTTGTGGGTCATGACGATGCAGTAGCTGCCGGGCGGCAGGTCTGCGATTTCGTCGACCGGTTCCTCACTGACGACCTTGGTCACCCCATTGGGGATGAGTTCGGGGAATTCCTGTTCACGCGAGTCGATCCAGCGCACCCGGCAGGGGAGCGCGGCGAGCAAGGGTACCAGAGCCCTGCCGACATGGCCCGCGCCGAACACGGCGATCTGCGCCTGTACCGCTGCCATCGGCTCGAACAGCAGCACGGTGGCGCCGCCGCAACACTGGCCCAGGCTGGCACCGAGGCTGAAGCGCTCCAGGTGCGGGGTGGTGCGCTGCTCTTCGAGCATTTGCCGGGCGATGTGCAGCGCCTTGTATTCCAGGTGGCCGCCGCCGATGGTGTCGAACAGGCCGCTGGCGCTGACCACCATCTTCGAGCCTGCGTTGCGCGGGGTAGAGCCGCGCTCTTCGATGATGGTCACCAGCACGCAGGCTTCGCCACGGGACTGGTGGTCGGCGAGGGCGTTGATCCATTGGTGCATGATGCAACCTCTCTAAGCCATGCTGCCGACCCTTGTAGGAGCGGGTTTACCCGCGAATGCGGCGGTCAAGCCACTATCGCATTCGCGGGTAAACCCGCTCCTACAAGGGCCTTGCGTTGTCAGGGGGTGATGGTTTCCAGTTCCCGTTCGCGCGACTGTGTTTCAGCCACTGCCTTGCGCATCTGCTCGCAGCCCCACAGCACCCGCTCTGGCGTTGCCGGCGCATCCACCTGCGGCTGCACGCGGTAATCAGCCAGGCTGGCCACGGCATCCTTGATTGCACACCAGGCAGCAATGCCGAGCATGAACGGGGGCTCGCCCACGGCCTTGGAGTGGAACACGGTGTCTTCCGGGTTCTTGCGGTTCTCCACCAGCTTCACTCGCAGGTCCAGTGGCATGTCGGCCACGGCCGGGATCTTGTAGCTGGCCGGGCCATTGGTCATCAGCTTGCCTTTGGCGTTCCACACCAGCTCTTCGGTGGTCAGCCAGCCCATGCCCTGGATGAAACCGCCCTCCACCTGGCCGATGTCGATCGCAGGGTTCAGCGAATCGCCCACGTCATGCAGGATGTCGGCGCGCAACATCTTGTATTCGCCGGTCAGCGTATCGACGATCACTTCCACGCAGGCAGCGCCAAAGGCGAAGTAGTAGAACGGCCGGCCGCGGGCCTGGCTGCGGTCGTAGAAGATCTTCGGCGTGCGGTAGAACCCGGTGCTGGACAGCGACACCTGGGCGAAGTAGGCCTGCTGCACCAGTTGCTCGAAGCTGACGATCTGGTCGCGCACCCGCACATGGCCGTTGCGGAACTCGACGTCTTCCTCGGTCACTTGATAGTGCCGTGCGGCAAACTCGGTCAGGCGTTTCTTGAGGATTTCGGCGGCGTTCTGCGCCGCCTTGCCGTTCAGGTCGGCGCCGCTGGAAGCAGCCGTAGGCGAGGTGTTAGGCACCTTGTCGGTGTTGGTAGCGGTGATCTGGATGCGGCTGAAATCCACCTGGAAGATCTGCGCCACCACCTGGGCCACCTTGGTGTTCAGGCCCTGGCCCATTTCGGTGCCGCCGTGGTTCAGGTGAATGCTGCCGTCGGTGTAGATATGGATCAGTGCACCAGCCTGGTTGAGGAAGGTGGCGGTGAACGAAATGCCGAACTTGACCGGTGTCAGTGCCAGGCCTTTCTTCAGGATCGGGCTGTTGGCGTTGAAGCGGCGGATCGACTCGCGTCGCTCGGCGTAGTCGCTGCTGGCCTCCAGCTCGGCGGTCATCTCTTCGAGCATGTTGTGCTCGACGGTCTGGTAGTAGTGGGTGACGTTGCGTTCGGTCTTGCCGTAATAGTTGGCCTTGCGCACGGCCAGCGGGTCGCGGCCCAGATGACGGGCGATATGGTCCATCACCTGCTCGATGGCGACCATGCCCTGTGGGCCGCCAAAGCCGCGGTAGGCGGTGTTGGAGGCGGTGTTGGTCTTGCAGCGGTGGCCGTGGACGGTGGCATCGCCCAGGTAGTAAGCGTTGTCGGAGTGGAACATGGCACGGTCGACGATCGAACCGGACAGGTCGGGCGAATAGCCACAGTTGCCAGCCAGGTCGAAATTGATACCGTGCAGCCGGCCGTTGTCGTCGAAGCCCACGTCATACTCGACGTAGAACGGGTGGCGCTTGCCGGTCATGGTCATGTCTTCGACCCGCGGCAGGCGCATCTTGGTTGGCTGGCCGGTCAGGCGCGCGATTACCGCGCACAAGCATGCCGGACTGGCGGCCTGGGTTTCCTTGCCGCCAAAACCGCCGCCCATGCGGCGCATGTCCAGCACCACCTTGTTCATCGGCACGTCGAGTACTTCGGCGACCAGTTTCTGCACTTCGGTGGGGTTCTGGGTGGAGCAGTAGACGATCATGCCGCCGTCTTCGGTAGGCATGACCGAGGAAATCTGCGTTTCCAGGTAGAAGTGCTCCTGGCCGCCGATGTGCAGGGTGCCCTGAATGCGATGCGGGGCGCTGGCCAGGGCGGCAGCCGAATCGCCGCGCTGATGGGTGTGGCTATCGAGCACGAAGTGCTTCTTGCGCAGCGCCTCGACCACATCCAGCACCGGTTCCAGGTCTTCGTACTCGACGATGGCGGCCATGGCCGCTTTGCGTGCGGTTTCAAGATCGCGGGCAGCGACAGCGAGCACCGGCTGGCCGAAGAACTCGACCTTGTCGATGGCCAGCAGCGGGTCGCCGGCCACCACCGGGCCGATGTCCTTCAGGCCGGGGATGTCTTCGTGGGTGATGGCGATACGCACACCCTCGAAGGCATAGCACGGCGTGGTGTCGATGCGCAGGATGCGCGCATGGGCGCGGTCGGCGGTACGCGCATATACATGCAACTGGTTAGGGAATTCCAGGCGATCGTCAATGTACAGCGCCTCCCCCGATACATGCTTGTCGGCGCTGTCGTGCTTGACGCTGCGGCCGACCCCGGTGGTCAGGTCCTGGCTGAACAGTTCGGCCATCTCGGCCTGGCTCTTGGCTACGTGATGGTTAGACATAAGCGGTCACCCGGGTTTCGATGTACGGTGTTTGCTGTTCGATGAAATACTTGCGCAGCAGGTTCTGCGCGGTCAGCAGGCGGTATTCCTTGCTGGCGCGGAAGTCGCTGAGCGGGGTGAAGTCCTCGGCCAGGGCCTGGCAGGCGCGCTCGATGGCAGCCTGGTCCCACGGCTTGCCGCGCAGCGCCGCCTCACAGGCGCGGGCGCGCTTGGGAATCGCCGCCATGCCGCCGAAGGCGATACGCACACCGCTGACCACACCATCTTCGATGCTCAGGTTGAAGGCTACGCACACGGCGGAGATGTCGTCGTCCAGGCGCTTGGACACTTTATAGGCGCGGAACGCCCAGTCACTGGAGGCGCGCGGTACGATGATCTTCTCGATGAACTCGCTGTCCTGGCGAGCCGTGATGCGGTAGTCGATGAAGTAGTCTTCCAGCGGCATCACCCGTTGGCGTTCACCCTGGCGCAGCACCACCTGCGCGTCCAGGGCGATCAGCAGGGGTGGCGAGTCGCCGATTGGCGAGGCGTTGCCGATGTTGCCGCCGAGGGTGCCCTGGTTGCGGATCTGCAGCGAGGCGAAGCGGTGCAGCAGGGCGCCGAAGTCGGGATACTCCTCGTTAAGCGCGCCATAGCAGTCGGTGAGCGGGGTGGCGGCGCCGATTTCCAGGTGGCTGGCGGTTTTCTCGATGCGCTTGAGTTCTGCCACATGGCCGACGTAGATCATCACCGGCAAGGTCTTGTGGAACTGGGTGACTTCCAGCGCCAGGTCTGTACCACCGGCCAGCAATCGCGCTTCGGGGTGCGAGCTGTACAGGTCGGCCAGATCCGCCACGGTCAGCGGCACCAGGCAGCGCTTGTCGCCGCTGTTCAGCTCGCCGGTCTGGGTCGGGGCAATGGCCTTGAGGCGGCTGATGGTTTGCGCCTGCTGGGTATCGAACTGGTCGCGGCAGGGCTGGCGGCAGCTCTGCTCGGCGGCGTCGAGGATCGGCCGGTAACCGGTGCAGCGGCACAGGTTGCCAGCCAGGGCTTCCTGGGCCTGATGCAGGTCGGGGCCGCTGCTGTTCTTTTGCAGGGCAAACAGTGACATGACGAAGCCGGGCGTGCAGAAGCCGCATTGCGATCCGTGGCAGTCTGCCATCGCTTGTTGAACGCTGTGCAGTTGGCCCTGTTGTTTGAGCCCCTCGACGCTGATCAGTTGCTTGCCGTGCAGCGACGACACAAAGGTCAGGCACGAATTGAGGCTGCGGTAGCGCAGGCTGTCGTTACCCAGGTCGTCCTGGATCAGTTCGCCGACCACCACGGTGCAAGCGCCGCAGTCTCCACTGGCGCAGCCCTCCTTGGTGCCGGTTTTGCCCAGGTGCTCGCGCAGGTACTGCAGCACCGTCATGTTAGGGTCCAGGGCGTGCTCACTACGCAGCTCCTGGTTGACGAGAAACTGGATCACGGGGAAGGCCTCGCAATGGTTTTATTGTTGTTGGGCGGACTCTAAGCAAGACCTGTCTAGCAGGTCAATATTTTTCTGACTCAAGGGTCAAGAAAATGCACATGTCCATGCCCAGCCGCACACACTGCCTCTATTACAAGCATAGATCGCGCCGAGCGCGTGGCTGTCTGACAGGTCAAATAAACCACCTGGCCCCTCTGCGCGATTACCGCCCAAGTACGCTACAATTCGCCCCTTGTGCCCAGTTCAATGATTTTGAAGGAAAACCATGACGTTCAAGGCCCCGGACAGCCTCTCCGAGCAGATTGCCGATTACCTGGCCGAACGCATCATCCGCGGCGAGCTGGCGCCAGGCGAACGTATCCAGGAGCAGAAAGTTACCCAGGCGCTCAACGTCAGCCGCGGCTCGGTGCGCGAAGCACTGCTGATCCTCGAGCGCCGCCATCTGGTGGCGATCCTGCCGCGCCGGGGCGCCCATGTGACCGTGCTGGACGAGCGCAGCGTTCGCAGCCTGTGCTCGCTGATGGGCGAGTTCTACATCCTGCTGGGCAATGCGGTTGCGCAAAAATGGCGCACCGAAGCCGACCTGCGCCCGTTTCTGGAAATCCAGCAGCGGCTGCAGCGTGCCCATGACCAGCTCGACATCAAGACCTTCGTCGCCGACAGTTTTGCGGTCATGCGTGCGGCCTATCCGTTCGCCGACAACCCGTTCCTGCAGGAAACCGTGGAAAACCTGCAGCCGGCCATGAGCCGTGCCTATTACCTGTCGCTGGACCAGCGCCAGGCCAACATGATCGACTATCTCGACCTGTTCGCCCGCTTGCTCGAAGCCGTGGTCTCGCGTGACCTGCCGCGCATTCGCGAGGTGCTCACCGCCTATGGCCAGCGCAGCTGCGAACTGGTGCTGGCGGCACTGGCCAGAGGCTGACCGATGCGCCTGAAGTGCATTCGCCTGGCCGGGTTCAAGTCGTTCGTCGACCCGACCACGGTCAACTTCCCCAGCAACATGGCGGCGGTGGTCGGGCCAAACGGCTGCGGCAAGTCCAATATCATCGACGCGGTGCGTTGGGTGATGGGCGAAAGTTCGGCGAAAAACCTGCGCGGCGAGTCGATGACCGACGTCATCTTCAACGGCTCCAGTGGCCGCAAGCCGGTCAGCCAGGCCAGTATCGAGCTGGTGTTCGACAACAGCGAAACCACCCTGGTCGGCGAGTATGCCGCCTACGCCGAGATTTCGATCCGCCGCAAGGTTACCCGCGACGGGCAGAACAGCTATTACCTCAACGGCACCAAGTGCCGCCGGCGTGACATCACGGATATTTTCCTTGGGACGGGTCTGGGGCCGCGCAGCTACTCGATCATCGAGCAGGGCATGATCTCCAAGCTGATCGAGGCCAAGCCCGAGGAGCTGCGCAATTTCATCGAGGAAGCGGCTGGCATTTCCAAATACAAGGAGCGCCGCCGCGAAACCGAGAACCGCATCCGCCGCACCCAGGAAAACCTGGCGCGCCTGACCGACCTGCGCGAAGAGCTCGAGCGCCAGCTGGAGCGTCTGCATCGCCAGGCCCAGGCAGCCGAGAAGTACCGTGAGTACAAGGCTCAGGAGCGGCAGATGAAAGCGCGCCTGTCTGCCTTGCGCTGGCGAGACCTGGACGAACAAGTACGCCAGCGCGAATCGGTGATCGGCGATCAGGGCGTTTCTCACGAGGCACTGGTGGCCGAGCAGCGCAATGCCGATGCCAGTATCGAACGCCTGCGCGACGGTCATCACGAACTGTCCGAACGCTTCAACCAGGTGCAGGGTCGTTTCTACTCGGTTGCCGGTGACATCGCCCGGGTCGAGCAGAGCATTCAGCACGGCCAGCAGCGCCTGCGGCAGTTGCAGGACGACTTCAAGGAAGCCGAGCGCACACGCCTGGAAACCGAATCGCACCTGGGGCACGACCGTACCCTGCTGGCGACTTTGGGCGAAGAGCTGGCCATGCTCGAACCCGAGCAGGAAATGACCCTGGCTGCTGCCGAGGAAGCCGCTGCCGCGCTTGAAGAGGCCGAGCTGGGCATGCACGGCTGGCAGGAACAGTGGGACAGCTTCAACAGCCGCTCCGCCGAACCGCGCCGCCAGGCCGAAGTGCAGCAGGCGCGCCTGCAGCAGCTGGAAACCAGCCTTGAGCGCCAGGCCGAGCGCCAGCGTAAGTTGGTCGAGGAGCGCGAGCAACTGGGCAGCGACCCGCAGGATGCCGCCATGCTCGAACTGGCCGAGCAACTGGCCAGCAGCGAAATGCTGCTGGAAGAACTGCAGCTCTCCGAAGAGCAGGTGATCGAGCGCCTGGAAAGCGCGCGCGAGCAACTGCAGCAGGCCACCCAGGCGCAACAGCAGGCACAGGGCGACCTGCAGCGCCTGGGTGGGCGCCTGGCCTCGCTTGAAGCCTTGCAGCAGGCCGCCCTGGAGCCGGGCGCAGGTGCTGCGCAATGGCTGCACGGCCAAGGGCTGGAGCAACAGCCGCGGCTGGCCGAAGGCTTGCGGGTGGAGCCGGGTTGGGAGCTGGCGGTAGAGACGGTGCTTGGCGCCGATCTGCAGGCTGTGCTGGTGGACGATTTCAACGACCTCGATTTTGCCGGCCTGGAACAGGGTGAGCTGCGCTTGCTGCTGGCCCTCGGCGCGGGGGCGACCTTGCCCGGCAGCTTGCTGGAGAAGGTCGAGGGCCGTATCGACCTGACGCCCTGGCTGGGCCAGGTCAGGCCTGTGGAAGACCTGGCTCAGGCACTGGAGCAGCGCGGGGCGCTCGGCGAAGGGCAGAGCCTGGTCAGTCGCGATGGCTACTGGGTCGGCCGGCACTTCCTGCGGGTACGCCGGGGTGGCGAGGCCGAAGGCGGCGTGCTGGCGCGCGGCCAGGAAATCGAACGCCTGGGCCAGGAACAACTGGAACAGGAAGCGGCGCTGGAGCAACTCGATCAACAGTTGCAGGCCCTGCGCGAGCAGCAACTGGACCTGGAGGAGCAGCGCGAACAGTTGCGCCGCCGCACCCAGGATGAAAACCGCCTGCACGGCGAGCTGAAGGCCAGTCTTTCGGCCAGCCGCGCGCGCGCCGAGCAGGTCGAGCTGCGACGCCGCCGCTTGCACGAAGAGCTGAGCGAGCTGGAAGAACAGCGCGCCCTGGAACACGAGCAACTGGGCGAAGCACGCCTGCTGCTGCAAGAGGCTTTGGAGCTCATGGCCCAGGACACCGAGCAGCGCGAACAGTTGATGGCCCGCCGCGATACTCTGCGCGAAAGCCTTGACCGGGTGCGTCAGGAGGCCCGCCAGCACAAGGACCACGCTCACCAGCTGGCGGTGCGTCTGGGGTCGCTGCGTGCCCAGCACGACTCTACCCGCCAGGCGCTGGAGCGTCTGGAGCAGCAAGCTGCGCGCCTGACCGAACGCCAGGAACAACTGAGCCTGAACCTGGAGGAGGGTGAAGCCCCGCAGGAAGAACTGCGTCTGAAGCTGGAGGAGCTGCTGGAGCGGCGCATGAGCGTCGACGAGGAAATGCGCCTGGCTCGCCTGCACATGGACGAAGCTGACCGCGAACTGCGCGATGCCGAAAAACGCCGCACCCAGGCCGAGCAGCAGGCCCAGCTGCTGCGTGGTCAACTGGAGCAGCTGCGCCTGGAGTGCCAGGGCCTGGATGTGCGGCGCAAGACCTTGCAGGAACAGTTGCTGGCCGACGGCTATGACCTGCAAGGCGTGCTCGCCACCCTGGAAGCCGAGGCCAGCGAGCAGGGCACCGAGCAGGAGCTGGAACAGCTTGAAGCGCGCATCCAGCGCCTGGGGGCGATCAACCTGGCGGCCATCGAAGAATACGAGCAGCAGTCCGAGCGCAAACGTTACCTGGACGCCCAGGACGCCGACCTGGTCGAAGCGCTGGAGACCCTCGAAAACGTCATCCGCAAGATCGACAAGGAAACCCGCAACCGCTTCAAGGATACCTTTGATCAGATAAATGCCGGATTACAGGCACTTTTCCCAAAAGTTTTCGGTGGTGGCAGCGCTTATCTGGAACTGACGGGCGAAGATCTACTCGATACAGGGGTAACGATCATGGCGCGACCGCCGGGCAAGAAGAACAGCACCATCCATCTGCTGTCCGGCGGCGAGAAGGCACTGACCGCTTTGGCGCTGGTGTTTGCCATCTTCAAGTTGAACCCCGCACCGTTCTGCATGCTCGACGAGGTCGATGCACCGCTGGACGATGCCAACGTCGGGCGCTACGCGCGTCTGGTCAAGGAAATGAGTGAAAGCGTGCAGTTCATCTACATCACCCATAACAAGATTGCCATGGAGATGGCGGACCAATTGATGGGGGTGACCATGCATGAACCAGGTTGTTCACGCCTTGTTGCGGTTGATGTGGAGGCGGCCATGGCCATGGTCGACGCTTGATGCACGACGATAGGGGCACATTCTGCAGCGAAATGCCCCGCCGTGTGCGACAGACGGTGTAAAGTTGTCTTTGGTCGTGCTAGCTTAATGTCACTCGTTTTTTGCGTGGGTAAAACGCCTGTCAGAACATAGAGTTGGCGCCACGTGTTAAAGGGCTTTGAACCCTTTGTTTTCAAGCATATTTTTATAGAGGCACGGGATTACATGGAAATCGGTCTGCGCGAGTGGCTGATCCTCATCGGCATCATTGTTATCGCCGGGATTCTTTTCGACGGCTGGCGCCGCATGCGCGGCGGGAAAGGCAAGTTGAAATTCCGTCTGGATCGCAGTTATTCCAACCTGCCGGACGAAGAGGGTGGCAGTGCCGAAGTGCTCGGCCCGTCGCGAGTGCTCGATACCCACAAGGAGCCTGAGCTGGACGAAAGCGACCTGCCGTCGCTCAGCGCGTCTGCGCGTGATCGCGAGCGTGAGCCCAAGCCGGTCAAGGCCAGCAAGCGCGGCAAGCGTGCCAGTGCGGCTGCCGATGTGCAGCAGGGTGACCTGAACCTGAGTGCCGAGCCGCGCGAGCCCGACCTGTTTGCCGACAGCGATGACGACTTTGCCGCCGACAACAACCGTAGCAGCGGCGCAGCGCCTGCCAGCAACAGCGTCAAGGAGTTGCCACCTGCCGAAGAGGTGCTGGTCATCAGCGTGATCTCGCGCGACGAGGGTGGCTTCAAGGGCCCGGCGTTGTTGCAGAACATCCTGGAAAGCGGCTTGCGCTTCGGCGAAATGGACATCTTCCACCGCCACGAGAGCATGGCTGGTCACGGCGAGGTGCTGTTCTCGATGGCCAACGCAGTCAAGCCTGGCGTGTTCGACCTGGACGACATCGATCACTTCAGCACCCGCGCGGTGAGCTTCTTCCTCGGCTTGCCGGGCCCACGTCATCCGAAGCAGGCTTTCGACGTGATGGTTGCTGCGGCACGCAAGCTGGCCCACGAACTGAACGGTGAGCTCAAGGATGACCAGCGCAGCGTGCTGACTGCCCAGACCATCGAGCACTACCGCCAGCGTATCGTCGAGTTCGAGCGCCGTGCGCTGACCCAGAAACGCTGACAGATCCAGACGAAAGAGCAGCCTGAGGGCGTGCTGGCCGGTTCGGGTATCGTCGTTGCCTGTGCCGGCCTCTTCCCGGGTAAACCCGCTCCTACAGGTACATCACCGCCCTAGGGCATGTGACGCCCTTGTAGGAGCGGGTTTACCCGCGAAGAGGCCGACACAGTCAATAGACACCTGGAACCCCACGCACCACCCCAAGCTGCTCTTTTGCTTTGCAAGAGAAGACAATCCCATGACCGCCGAAACCCGTATCCTCGAACTGCGTGCCGAGCTCGATCAGCATAACTATCGCTACTACGTGCTCGACGAGCCCAGCGTGCCTGATGCCGAATACGACCGCCTGTTCAACGAGCTCAAGGCGCTGGAAGCCGAACACCCGCACCTGGTAACCCCCGACTCGCCCACCCAGCGTGTGGGTGGAGCTGCCTTGGCTGCGTTCAGCCAGGTGCGCCACGAAGTGCCGATGCTCAGCCTGGGCAACGCCTTCGAAGAAGCCGACCTGCGTGAGTTCGGCCGTCGCGTGGTAGAAGGCCTCGATCAGCCTGGCGCGGTCGACTACAGCTGCGAACCCAAGCTCGATGGCCTGGCCGTGAGCCTGCTGTACCGCGACGGCCAGCTGGTGCAGGGCGCCACCCGTGGCGACGGCACCACTGGCGAAGACATCAGCGCCAACGTACGCACCGTGCGCAACATCCCGCTCAAGTTGCAGGATAAGGGCTGGCCGGCAGTGCTGGAGGTGCGCGGCGAGGTGTACATGAGTAAGGCCGGCTTCGACCGGCTCAATGCCGCCCAAGCCGAGGCCGGTGGCAAGACCTTCGCCAACCCGCGCAATGCCGCCGCTGGCAGCTTGCGCCAGCTGGACTCGAAAATTACCGCCAGCCGCCCGCTGGAGTTCTGCTGCTATGGCGTTGGCCAGGTGTCCGAGAGTATCGGCGACAGCCACATCGGCATCCTCGAGCAACTCAAGGCCTGGGGCCTGCCGATCAGCCGCGAGCTCAAGCATGCGGCGGGCATCGAAGAATGCCTGGCCTACTACCGCGACATTGGCGAGCGGCGTAACAGCCTGCCGTATGAGATCGACGGGGTAGTGTTCAAGGTCAACAGCCTGGCCGCCCAGCGCGAGCTGGGCTTCCGCGCCCGTGAGCCGCGCTGGGCGATTGCCCACAAGTTCCCGGCCATGGAAGAGCTGACCGAGGTGCTGGACGTTGAGTTCCAGGTTGGCCGTACGGGTGCAGTCACGCCTGTGGCGCGCCTGAAGCCGGTCAAGGTGGCCGGTGTGACCGTGTCCAACGCCACCTTGCACAACATGGACGAAATCGCCCGCCTGGGCCTGCGCATCGGCGACACGGTGATCATTCGCAGGGCCGGCGACGTGATCCCGCAGGTGATGCAGGTGGTGCTGGAGCGCCGTCCGCAAGACGCCCGCCCGGTAGAAGTGCCAAGCGAGTGCCCGGTGTGTGGTTCGCAGGTCGAGCGTACCCGGCTGGTAAAGCGCAGCAAGGGCAAGGAAACCACCAGCGAAGGTGCGGTGTACCGCTGTGTCGGCCGCCTGGCCTGTGGCGCCCAGCTCAAGCAGGCGATCATTCATTATGTGTCGCGCCGTGCCATGGACATCGACGGTCTGGGTGAGAAGAGCGTCGAGCAGTTGGTGGATGAAGGCCTGATCGGCTCGCCGGCTGACCTGTACAAGCTGCAGTTCGAGCAGATCGTCGGCCTGGAAGGCTTCGCCGAGGTGTCTACCCAGAAGCTGCTGGATGCCATTGAAGCCAGCAAGCGCCCGAGCCTGGCGCGCTTCATCTACGCGCTGGGCATCCCGGATGTCGGCGAGGAGACCGCCAAGGTGCTGGCCCGCTCGCTGGGCAGCCTGGCGCGCGTGCAGCAGGCATTGCCGCAGGTGCTGACCTATTTGCCGGACATCGGTCTCGAAGTGGCCTACGAGATCCACAACTTCTTTGAAGACGAGCACAACCAGAAGGTTATCCAGCAACTGCTCGACAGCGGTATGCAGTTGCAGGACGAAGGCGAACTGGCTGCCGAATTTGCCGCCAGCACCACCTTGGCCGGGATGATCGCCAAGCTCGACATTGCCTCCGTCGGCCCGACCGGTGCCGAGAAGTTGGTGGCCAGGCTCGACAGCCTGGACAAGATCATCGCCGCCGACGGCATTGACCTGCGCCAGGCCCTGGCGGCCAAGCAGGCCGACGCAGTGCGTGAGTTCTTCAAGGATGAAGCAAACCAGAAACTGGCCCGGGACATCGAAGCGCAGCTGCTGGCGTTCGGCATGCACTGGAGCAGCGAGAAGAAGGTGGCCGAAGGCTTGCCGCTGGCCGGCCAGACCTGGGTGCTGACCGGTACGCTGGAGCGCATGAGCCGCGACATTGCCAAGGACAAGTTGGAAAGCCTGGGGGCCAAGGTTGCCGGTTCCGTTTCCGGCAAGACCCACTGCGTGGTGGCAGGTCCGGGGGCAGGTTCCAAGCTGGCCAAGGCTGCTGAGCTGGGTGTGAAGGTACTGGACGAAGATGCCTTCGTCACATTCCTGGCCGAACAGGGCATAGCGGTCTAGGCATCCGTGCCCCCTGTGGGGGGCAACTGTCTTGCTCAAAACTTGAAAAGCCAGCGCGGTCGCCCGTAGGAGCGGGTTTACCCGCGAAGAGGCCCGTCCAGGCCATCTCGACCCTGACAAGTCATTGAGAAATGATGACTTTTTCTGCCTCAGTGGTTGTATCTGCTCCAAAGACCGGTACAATGGCGCCACTCGCTGCTCAGCGAGGCATGTTGTGGTGGCCCCATCGGTCCCCCCGCATTGATTACCCGTTAACCTGGTCAGGCCCGGAAGGGAGCAGCCATAGCGGGAACATCGAGTGCCGGGGTGTGGCTGGTGGGGCCGCCTCCATTTCTGGGGCCGCAAAACCTCAATCTGTAACGAACGCCCTCGTTCTTTCCTGCTTTTCGCCCAATGCTCCCGCCGCCGACAGCTTCATCAGCCGCTGGAATTTGGGGCATGCCAGATGATCTTTCTCAGGGCATTGCGCGGCATGCCGCAACCCCTTGCTCATCGCCTGCAACCGCTTGATCCGCGCATCCAGCTCGTCCGCCTTGGCCATCAGCATCTGCCGGTCGACCTGCAGGTCCACCAGCATCGCCCCCACTTCATCCAGCGAAAACCCCGCAGCCTGCCCCAGGGCGATCAGCGCCAGCCTGTCCGCCACGTCGGCTGCAAACTGTCGTCGCTGGCCGCGCCCGGCCAAGGACTTGAGCAAGCCTTTCTTCTCGTAGTAACGCAGTGTCGATGCGGGTACGCCTGTGCGTTTGGCGACGTCGGCAATATCCATTTCGGGCCCTTGACTTGAAGTTGACTTCAACTTCTATGCTGCGCGGCATGGTAATGACCGTCAACCTTCGAGGGCTTGTTCAAATGACGTTTACTGCGATGTTTCTAGCTGCGTTGCCGATTGGCATCGGCGCCACTGTAGTGATGGACCTGTGGGGGCTGCTGCTGAGGCGGTTGGGTGTGGCAACGCTGAACTTTGCCATGGTCGGACGTTGGGCGGGGCACCTGCTAGGCGGGCGTGTTTCTCATCAGGCGATTGCCAAAGCGGAACCGGTGCGAGATGAGTTGGCGTGGGGATGGGTGATTCACTACGCCACCGGCGTGCTTTTCGCGATGCTGCTGGTTGTGATCGTAGGGGAGGGCTGGTTGCGGTCGCCTACTCTTTTACCTGCAGTAGTTGTGGGTGTGGGTACAGCCGTGGCGCCGCTGTGCTTCATGCAGCCAGCGATGGGGGCAGGGTTCTTTTCGTCCAGGACGCCGACGCCTGCGCGTAACTGCCTGAAGAGCCTGGCCACGCATTTTGTGTTTGGTGTGGGGTTGTTCTTGAGTGCGGGTTTACTTGCTTTGGTGTGACGGCAGGGAGTTGGGTCAGAGCGAGCGCAAAATCAGCATGCCTGCTAACAGCAGTACCCCTGTAGAGATTGCGCCGATGTAAAAAAGGAGCACACCCGTCCATGGCGAAGACGCTCGAAGGTTGCGCATTTCTTCGGCGAACGCTTCTGCTTCATTCAGTGCTGTTCTGGTGTGATCCTGGGCGGCGCGGTGCATTTGTTACTCCTTGTGGCTGGATTAATCGAAGCTCAGAGCTTGCTGGCCAGTGCCATTACGCCAACTATGGTCGTGACAACTGCTGAACCCGTTGCGATTGGGTACCAGAACGCCTCCTGCCGGAGCTTACGCGCTTCCGCTACAAATTTCTGTGCCTCGGCCCTTAACTTGCGGCCTTCATTTTGTAACTTCTCAAGTTCGAGATGTTCACGATCATCCTGATGCATCGGGCTGTCTATTCTGTTGCGGCGAAGGTGCCGGGGGGCGGGCTTGATTGTGTGCGGTTTGGTTCGGCCGCGAAACCGCCGTCTTCCAGTGAGTGTTGTAGTCCAATTGCGATCAAGATCGTCATGTATGTCACGTCGGAGTAATTTTAGACGGATCTGATATCAATCGAAGAAAGCTCCTACATGTCAGGTAGGTATAGCGAATTATCCTACGATCTCCGTCGTCTCCCGTCTGATTGTCCCGGTCAACCTCGCCCACTAGGCTTTTTCGGTCGCTGTCAGTTCAGCGATCGGGTGTGGAAGCCTGGGTGGTTTGGCGGCTGTCGATATGACGGTTGTGCGTGGGAGGCCTTCGGGCCTGCCGGGTTTGCCATACCCCTGGTCTTCCACCCCGCGTACAACTGTCACCCTAAGTGTGGAAGCGAAAGGGTGCTCTCAGCCCGGTATGGTGAACTCATGAAAAAACTGGTCCCCGATCCACCCCACGTCTTCGATCTTCCCCAAGGCAAGTCCCTTTCCCGCGCGATCAGCGAAGGCATCGTCCCGATGGAGTTCGCGTTGATGAATGTTTCCCACTACCTGATGTTCGCCTACAGCGATAGCCGGCGGGCGCTTGAGCGTATTCAGGACGAAGAAACCAGGCAGTTGTTGGAGCATGGGTTGCGGGCCATGCAGATTGCCTGGGGGCAGGCGGATGCTGTCAGCTTGGCGTTTGAACGTAAAGGCCGGTGACATTGAGTTTGTGATAGAGATTGTGAGTGTGCCGCACAACGCTGTGGGAGCGGGCGTGCCCGCGAAGAATATAGCGCGGTGGATGGCACGGGCTTCGCCCGTGTTCGCGGGCAAGCCCGCTCCCACAGGGATTGCGCAAGCGGTCGCGAAATGAGCAGGGCCGTTAGTTGCGCTGGCTGTGTGCCGGCATTTTGCTGGGTATTTCGGGGCGGGCCACAGACATACTGTACGGGTCGCCCGTCGCTTCATACCGTTGCAAAATCCGCTCTATCTCCCCCGACTGCTTCATCCTTACCAACGCCCGCAACAGCCCTTGTGTCGGTATCGCCGGATCGTTGCGCACCATGCACCCCAAATCCTGTTCGTCCAGCACCGCCAGCGCTTGCAATTGCTGCTCCGCTGGCAACCCTTGGTTGAACCACTGCAACGACAACTGGTTGCTCACCGCATGGCGATACCGGCCGGCCTGCAGCTTTTGCAGTACCAGCAACTGGTTGCGGCTGTCCTCACGGTGCAACTGGCCGTGGTCCAGCAGTGGTTGCAGGGTTGAATAGGTGTAGCCCAGCACCGTGCCGATCGCCTGGGGTGGCAGTTGCTCCGGGGGCATCGGGGTGCTGTCGCCGGCGCGGCCCACCAGTACGTCGCGCTGATGAATCAGCGGGATACTCCACACAAAATCCCTTGGACGGTCGTTGAGCCACTGGGTGCTGACGTAGCAACGCACATCAATATCGCCGCTGCTCATGGCTTCCTCCAGGCGCAGGCGGGCCATGACGTGGAACTCGGGGCGAGCGCCCACTTGCCTGGCAACGGCTTGCATCAGGTCGTAAAGCAATCCCTCCACTGGCTGATCACCTTCGATGCGTACCAGGGGCATGCTCCAGCTCTCGGCTACGGAGAAGCGCAGCACCGGCTGGTCAGCCAGGCTGTTTGTAGACCACAGCAGTAACAGGGCCAGCAGTCTTCGCAAAGGCAATCCTCCCTGGACAATGCGCCATTCCAAGCTTAGACGAGTTGCGCAGGGTGCAATTTTGCCCCCGCTCCGCTAGCATTAGCGATCTTCCGCTCGATCAGGCTACGATGGTTTTTCGATGAGTTATCAGGTTCTTGCACGAAAATGGCGTCCGCGCTCGTTCCGCGAAATGGTCGGCCAGACCCATGTGCTCAAGGCCTTGATCAATGCCTTGGACAACCAGCGCCTGCACCATGCCTACCTGTTCACCGGTACCCGCGGCGTGGGCAAGACGACCATCGCCCGTATTATCGCCAAGTGCCTGAACTGTGAAACCGGCATCACCTCCACGCCCTGTGGCACCTGTTCGGTGTGCCGGGAAATCGACGAAGGCCGTTTCGTCGACCTGATCGAGATCGACGCCGCCAGCCGTACCAAGGTCGAGGACACTCGCGAACTGCTCGATAACGTGCAGTACGCCCCTAGCCGTGGGCGCTTCAAGGTCTACCTGATCGACGAAGTGCACATGCTCTCGACCCACTCGTTCAACGCCTTGCTCAAGACGCTGGAAGAGCCGCCGCCCTACGTCAAGTTCATCCTCGCCACCACCGACCCGCAGAAGCTGCCGGCCACCATCCTGTCGCGCTGCCTGCAGTTCTCGTTGAAGAACATGAGCCCGGAGCGGGTGGTGGAGCACCTCAGCCACGTACTGGCCGCCGAGAACGTGCCGTTCGAGGAGGATGCCCTGTGGCTGCTGGGCCGTGCCGCCGATGGTTCCATGCGCGATGCCATGAGCCTGACCGACCAGGCCATCGCCTTCGGTGAAGGCAAGGTACTGGCCGCCGATGTACGTGCCATGTTGGGTAGCCTCGACCATGGCCAGGTGTATGGGGTCTTGCAGGCACTGCTCGAAGGCGATGCCAGGGCTTTGCTGGAGGCCGTGCGTAATTTGGCCGAGCAAGGGCCGGACTGGTCGGGCGTTCTGGCTGAAATGCTCAATGTGCTGCACCGTGTAGCCATTGCCCAGGCGCTGCCCGAAGCGGTAGACAACGGCCAGGGTGATCGCGAGCGGGTATTGGCGCTGGCTTCGGCGCTGCCGGCCGAGGATGTGCAGTTCTATTATCAGATGGGCCTGATTGGCCGCCGTGACCTGCCCCTTGCGCCGGACCCGCGCGGTGGCTTCGAGATGGTGCTGCTGCGTATGCTGGCGTTCCGCCCGGCAGACACGGACGACGCACCGAAGCCGGTGCTAAAGCCAACGGGGATCAGCCAGGCCACAGCTGATCCTGCAGGGCAGGTGGCAGCTGCGGCGCCGGTCGCGCTTTCACCGCCTGTCGCGGCTGTGCCGGCGGAGCCTGTTGCGCAAGCCCCGCAGCTGGAGGTGCCAGCACCCGCGACGGCTGATCATGAGCCGGAGGCCGAGGCAGATGTTGAGCTGAAGGCCGAAGCCGAGGCCATCTCCGTACCTGAGCCTGTTGCCGAAGTGGTCGACCTGCCGTGGGAAGAGCCTGCCGTTGCACCCGCGCCGTTAGCGGCCGAACCTGCGCCTGAACCGGCACCTGCGCCCGAGCCTGTTGCCCCGGTGGCGCCCACACAGGCCGCCCCGGCACACGACGAGCCGCCTTTCGACCCGTCTGCCTACGCTGCCGTGGGGATGGAGCGCGACGATGAGCCGCCGCTTGACGAAGACTATTACGGCGGCGAAAGCGATCCGGCAGGTTTCAGCTACCTGGACGAGTTGGCCGAACATGTTCAGGAAGACGTGTCCAAACCGGCTGCCGAACCGTTGCCGGCAGCCAAACCGGCCACCGGCCTGGCCTTGCAATGGCTGGAATTATTCCCACAGTTGCCTGTGTCCGGGATGACAGGCAACATCGCGGCAAACTGTACGCTGATTGCCGCCGATGGCGACGACTGGTTGCTGCACCTGGACCCGGGCCAGGGGGCGCTGTTCAACGCCACCCAGCAGCGGCGCCTGAACGAAGCGCTCAACCAGCACTTGGGGCGCACGCTGAACCTGCGCATCGAGCTGATCCTGCCCGAGCAGGAAACCCCGGCTCAGGCGGCGGCACGCAAGCGAGCCGAGCGCCAGCAGGACGCCGTCGCGTCGATCGAGCAGGATCCGTTGATCCAGCAGATGATCAAGTTGTTCGGCGCCAAGGTGCGGCAGGATACTATTGAGCCTGTAGAAGCCCTGGTCAGTCAGGGCCAGTAATGGATAACCATGCGGCCGGCCCGGTGCCGGGCCGCATCACATGACCCAATCGAGGTATACCCCATGATGAAAGGTGGCATGGCCGGCCTGATGAAGCAGGCCCAGCAGATGCAGGAAAAAATGCAGAAGATGCAGGAAGAACTGGCCAACGCCGAAGTCACCGGTCAGTCCGGTGGCGGGCTGGTGAGTGTGGTGATGACCGGTCGTCATGACGTCAAGCGCGTCAGCATCGACCAGAGCCTGATGTCGACTGATGAAGATGACAAGGAAGTACTGGAAGACCTCATTGCCGCAGCGCTGAACGACGCCGTGCGCAAGGTTGAGCAAAGCAGCCAGGAAAAGATGGGCGGCATGACCGCCGGCATGCAGCTGCCGCCAGGCTTCAAGATGCCGTTCTAAGGCATTGAGGTACTCAAAACGCCGCTGATATCAGCGGCGTTTTTTTTTGCGTAGATTTCAACCCAGACGCGTTCTGCTTTTTTATGTCGGGACAACTGTTTTGCTCGAACTTTGAAATGTTGCACGATCACTGTGGGAGCGGGCATGCCCGCGAACACGGGCGAAGCCCGTGCCATCCACTGTGCAGCCTGCTTCGCGGGCATGCCCGCTCCCACAGTGATCACACTGGCTTTCCAGTTTTGTGCAAGGCAGTTGCTCTCATAAAACTGCAGGCCGCGTAGACTTGGGGTGACCTGATTTGACGCCACCGCCCCCGCTGGGTATAAACCGCCTCTTATTGAATTGTCAGGCCTTTCCCATGAGCTTCAGCCCTCTCATCCGCCAACTGATCGATGGCCTGCGCATCTTGCCAGGCGTTGGCCAGAAAACCGCCCAGCGCATGGCCCTGCAACTGCTCGAGCGCGACCGCAGTGGCGGGCTGCGCCTGGCTCAGGCCTTGACCCAGGCCATGGAAGGGGTAGGGCATTGCCGCCAGTGTCGCACCCTCACCGAGCAGGAACTGTGCCCGCAGTGCGCCGACCCGCGCCGTGACGACACACAGCTGTGCGTGGTCGAGGGGCCGACCGATGTGTATGCGGTGGAGCAGACTGGCTACCGTGGCCGTTACTTCGTGCTCAAGGGGCACCTGTCGCCGCTGGATGGCCTGGGGCCTGAGGCGATCGGTATTCCGCAGCTGATGGCGCGGATCGAAGAGCAGGGCACCTTTACCGAGGTGATCCTGGCGACCAACCCGACAGTGGAGGGGGAGGCGACGGCGCATTACATTGCCCAGTTGCTGAGCGAGAAGGGCTTGGTGGCGTCTCGCATTGCCCATGGTGTGCCGCTGGGCGGCGAGCTGGAGATGGTAGACGGCGGTACCTTGGCCCATGCCTTTGCAGGGCGCCGGCCCATTTCGCTCTGATTCATTGGGGCCGCTTGGCGGCCCATTCGCGGGTAAACCCGCGCCTACAAAACATACGCGGCCTTCGTAGGAGCGGGTTTACCCGCGAATGGGCTGCAAAGCAGCCCCAAAAGCCCACTCAGTACTCGCTGAGGGAAAACTCGGTCAGGCAGAAGGTAGGCACCCCGGCCGCTTGCAACCGACGCGACCCGTCCAGTTCCGGCAGGTCGATGATCGCCGCCGCCTCGAACACCTGCGCCCCGGTACGACGCACCAGGTTGGCCGCCGCCAGCAGCGTACCGCCAGTAGCAATCAGGTCATCGAAGATCAGCACCGAGTCGCCTTCACACAGGCTGTCGGCATGCACTTCCAGGAAGGCTTCGCCGTACTCGGTCTGGTAACCCTCGCTCAGCACGTCGGCTGGCAGCTTGCCCTGCTTGCGGAACAGGATCAGCGGCTTGTTCAGCTGGTGGGCGATGATCGAGCCGATCAGGAAGCCCCGCGCGTCCATGGCGCCGATGTGGCTGAATTCCGCCTCGACATAGCGCTCGATGAACTGGTCGGCCACATAGCGCAGCCCGCGTGGCGACTGGAATAACGGGGTAATGTCGCGGAAGATCACACCCGGTTTGGGGAAGTCCACTACCGGGCGGATCAGGGCTTTGAGGTCGAAGGCGTCGCTGTGCATTGTTGCGGGTATCCTAGGAAAACGAATGCCCAAGTATACCCGCTAAAGATCAGCCTCAGGCCTCGATTGCACCACCGGCCAGCGCGCACAGCTGGATCGGATCGAGGATGTGCACTTCCTTGCCCTCGGCGCGCAGCAGGCCGTTCTGCTGGAAGCGGGTGAACACCCGCGACACGGTTTCTACCGCCAGGCCAAGGTAATTGCCGATTTCGTTGCGCGACATGCTCAGGCGGAACTGATTGGCCGAATAGCCGCGGGCGCGGAAGCGCGCCGACAGGTTGACCAGGAAGGTGGCAATGCGCTCGTCGGCGGTCTTTTTCGAAAGCAGCAGCATCATTTGCTGGTCGTCGCGGATTTCGCGGCTCATTACCCGCATCAGCTGGCGGCGTAGCTGTGGCAGTTGCACCGACAGCTCGTCCAGCCGCTCGAAGGGGATTTCACACACCGAAGTGGTTTCCTGAGCCTGGGCCGATACCGGGTAGGCCTCGGTATCCATGCCCGACAGGCCGACCAGTTCGCTGGGCAGGTGGAAGCCCGTGATCTGCTCCTCGCCGCTGTCGCTGAGGCTGAAGGTTTTCAGGGCCCCGGACCGTACTGCGTAGACCGAGCCAAAACTGTCACCCTGGCGGAACAGGAACTCGCCTTTCTTGAGCGGCCGCCCGCGTTTGACGATTTCATCCAGCGCGTCCATGTCTTCCAGGTTCAGCGAAAGAGGCAGGCACAGGGGGGCCAGGCTGCAATCCTTGCAATGGGCCTGGTTGTGTGGGCGCAGTTTGACTGGCTCGGACATTTGAATCGATCCTTGTGGGAAAGCACACATAAGTCGTAAGGGTAACTCACGACACAGGGTGTAAGCCAGTGTGCGCGATGATGGTGCGCGCTGGCGAAACCCCGGCAGGTGGCCTGCCGGGAGTCCATGTGTGCTCATAGTGTGCCTGACAAGGAAGCTTGTCCATGCGGTTGAACGCCTTGTTTTTCAGATCACTCGCGAGAAACGCTGGCGGTTGTGCATCGCCAGATACGCGTCGAACACCATGCATACCGAGCGCGCCAGCAGCCGGCCGGCGGGCAGGATGCGAATGCCCTTGTCGTCCAGACTGATCAGGCCGTCGCGCTGCAAGGTCAGCAGCTCGGGCCAGAGGTCGTTGAAGTAACCGCGAAAATCCAGGGTGAAAGCCTGTTCGATGGGTTCGAAATCCAGCTCGAAATGGCAGATCAGTTGCTGGATCACCGCCCGGCGTATGCGGTCGTCGTGGTTGCACAGCAAGCCGCGCTGGGTGGCCAGCTGGGCGTTGGACAGGCTGTCCTGATAGGTGTTGAGGTCACTGCTGTTCTGGCAGTACAGGTCGCCGATCTGGCTGATCGCCGACACGCCCAGGCCAATCAGGTCGCAGTGCCCGTGGGTGGTGTAGCCCTGGAAGTTGCGCTGCAAGGTGCCTTCTTCCTGGGCAATGGCCAGTTCGTCGTCGGGCAGGGCGAAGTGGTCCATGCCGATGTAGCGGTAACCGGCGGCGGTCAGTTGGTCGATGGTGGCGTGCAGCATCTCCAGCTTGGCGGCGGCGCTGGGCAGGTCGTTGCTGTCGATGCGCCGTTGCGGCATGAAGCGCTCGGGAAGGTGGGCATAGTTGAACACCGACAGGCGGTCGGGCTGCAGGCGGATCACTTCTTCCACGGTGCGGGCAAAGCCTTCCGGGGTTTGCTTGGGCAGGCCGTAGATCAGGTCGAGGTTGACCGAGCGAAACTGCAGCGTGCGCGCAGCCTCGATCAGGGTGCGGGTCTGTTCCAGGCTCTGCAGGCGGTTGATCGCGCGCTGCACGGCCGGGTCGAGGTCCTGTACACCCAGGCTGACGCGGTTGAAGCCCAGTTCGCGAAGCAAGCCCATGGTCGACCAGTCGGCTTCGCGAGGATCGATCTCGATGCCGTAGTCGCCGGAATCGTCGTCCAGCAGGTGAAAGTGCTGGCGCAGGGTGGCCATCAGCTGGCGCAGTTCCACATGGCTGAGGAAGGTCGGTGTGCCGCCGCCAAAATGCAGCTGTTCAACACGCTGTTTAGGGTCCAGGTGGCAGGCGACCAGCTGGATTTCCTGCTCCAGGCGCTGCAGGTAGGGCGCGGCGCGGGCGCGGTCTTTGGTGATGACCTTGTTGCAGGCGCAGTAGTAGCAGATGTTGGCGCAGAACGGCACATGCACGTACAGCGACAGCGGGCGCACGGCCCGTCGGCTCTCGCGCAGGGCGTTGAGCAGGTCGAACGAACCCACCTCGCTGTGCAGTTGCACGGCGGTTGGGTAAGAGGTGTAGCGTGGCCCGGCGAGATCGTAGCGGCGGATCAGGTCGGTATCCCAACGGAGGTCGTCGAGCATGAGGGTAGTCCCCGGAAAGAGCAGCAGTGCACCGGAGTCTATGGCCGTCTGTAGGAAACTGTGTTGATTTGTATCAAGGGCATTGGGGCTGCTTTGCAGCCCCCGTCAATGGCCCATCAGCCAGTGCTGGTGTGGGCCCGGCAGGGTCCAGATACCGAATAGCATCACCAGCACACCGCCCGCCACGCGCACGCTGCGTCGCCGCAACAGGGTGTTCACCCGTTCGGCAGCCAGCCCGGTTGCCAGCAACACCGGCCAGGTGCCCACCCCGAACGCCAGCATCAACCCGGCGCTGTAGCCGGCATTGCCCTGGCTGGCCGCCCACAAAAGGGTGCTGTACACCAGCCCGCACGGCAGCCAGCCCCAGAGGGCGCCCAGCAGCAATGCCCGAGGGAGGCTGGACACTGGCAGCAATCGCGACGCCACCGGCTGGATATGCCGCCACAGCCCGCGGCCCAGTGCCTCGATACGGGTCAGCCCGCTCCACCAGCCGGCCAGGTACAGGCCCATGGCAATCAGCAGCAGTGCCGCAACCACCCGCAGCGCCAGCGCTGCCGGGCTGCTGGCCACGGCCCAGCCGGCCAGGCCCAGCAACAGGCCGGCGCAGGCATAGCTGAAAATGCGCCCCAGGTTGTACGCCAGCAACAGGCGCAGGCGCCTGCCGCGTTGTTCGGGGGGGATGGCCAAGGTCAGTGCGCCCATCAGGCCGCCGCACATGCCCAGGCAGTGACCGCCCCCTAGCAGGCCAAGGACCAGTGCCGAGCCCAGCAGCGGAAGCAGGTCAGGCACGGGGTGGTGGTTCCTTGTCGGTGTCGGCTGCGGCATCGTCAGGCTTCACTGCCGCCTGGTGGCGCGGGTCCTGATCGTCGAACAGGATGCTGTGGGCGGGGCCTTCAAGGTCATCGTACTGACCGCTGTCTACCGCCCAGAAGAAGATGTACACGGCCACGCCGACCAGCAGCAGGGCTGCCGGGATCATGACATAGAGGGCGGGCATGGCGACTTCCTCCCGGGTAAAGGGGCTTCGTGGGGCAGCGGGCCTGAGGCCACGGGCATCCGGGTCAGGCGCAGGGCATTGAGCACCACGATCAGCGAGCTGACCGACATGCCGATGGCGGCCCACACCGGCGTGATCCAGCCGAGCGCGGCGAACGGCAACATCAGGCCATTATACAGGGTCGCCCACAGCAGGTTCTCGAGGATGTTGCGGCGGGTGCGGCGGGCCAGCTCGAACGCCTGCACCAGTGCTTGCAGGCGGTTGGACAGCAAGACTGCGTCGGCACTGGTCTTGGCCAGGTCGGTGGCGCTGCCCATGGCGATGCTGATATCGGCGGCGGCCAGTACCGGTACATCGTTGACCCCGTCGCCGAGCATCAGCACCTTGCGCCCGTCAGCCTGCAGGGCTTTCAGGCGGTCCAGTTTGTCATCCGGGCGCAGGCCGCCAATGGCCTGCTCGATACCCAGCTGCGCGGCCACTTCGGCAACCATCGGCGAGCTGTCGCCCGACAGCAGCAGGGTGTGCCAGCCGCGCGCCTTGCAGGCAGCGAGCAGGGCCGGGGCATCGTCGCGCAGGCGGTCGTCCAGGCCGAACCAGGCCAGTGGCCCCTGGCGGTCGCCCAGCAGCAGCCACTGGCCGCGCGGCTCGGGTACAGCGGGGATTTCCGTACCACTCAAGGCGCAGACGAAGGTAGCCTGACCAATGCGCAGGCGCTGACCGTCGACCACCCCCTCCAGGCCCAGGCCGGGTACGCTCTGTACGTCATCGGCAGGTGTGGCGGTACGACCAAAGGCGCGAGCGATGGGGTGTTCAGAGCGGTTTTCCAGCGCCGCGGCCAGGGCCAGGCAGCGGTCGGCGGCCTGGCTGCCGAGCGGGCGGATGCTGCGCAAGGTCAGGCGGCCCTCGGTCAGTGTGCCGGTCTTGTCGAAGATCACCGTGTCGATCTGATTCAGGCCCTCCAGCACATGGCCGCGGGTCACCAGCAGGCCAAGCTTGTGCAGGGTTCCGGTGGCGGCGGTCAGTGCGGTTGGCGTAGCCAAAGACAGGGCACAAGGGCAGGTGGCCACGAGCATTGCCAGTACGATCCAGAACGCCCGTGTCGGGTCCAGGTGCCACCACCACAGGCCGATGGCTACCGAGGCCAATAGCGAGAACAGCAGGAACCACTGCGAGGCGCGGTCGGCAATTTCCGCCAGGCGCGGTTTTTCAGTCTGGGCGCGCTCCAGCAGGCGGACGATGGCCGACAAGCGTGAGTCATGGCCGAGGGCTTCCACTTCCACATTCAGCGCGCTTTCGACGTTCAGCGTACCGCCAGTGACCCGCTCACCCACCCGGCGTGGTTGCGGCAGATACTCGCCGGTCAGCAGCGATTCGTCGACGCTGGAGCGGCCCTCGACGATGCGCCCGTCGGCAGGGATGACCGCGCCGGGCAGCACCTGCACGGTGTCGCCGCACTGTAACTCGCTGAGCAGAATGCGTTCGCTGCGCCCGATGGCGTCCAGGCGCAGGCATGAGGCTGGCAGCAGGTTGACCAGCTGCGCAGTGGCCGCCGCTGTGCGCTCGCGGGCGCGGCGCTCCAGGTAGCGGCCGGTCAGCAGGAACAGGGCGAACATGCCCACCGTGTCGAAATAAAGCTCGCCGCTGCCAGTGATGGCTGTCCAGATGCCAGCGCCGAACGCCAGGCCAATGGCCAGCGACACCGAAACATCCATGGTCAGGTGGCGCGTTCGCAGGTCGCGCGCCGCGCCCTTGAAGAAGGGCGCGCAGCTGTAGAACACGATGGGAATGGTCAGGAACAGCGCCACCCAGCGCAGGATGGCATGCAACTCGGGTGTCAGGTCGATGTTGAATTCCGGCCAAGTGGCCATGGTCGCCATCATCGCCTGGAACCACAGCAGCCCGGCCACGCCCAGGCGGCGCAGGGCGCTGCGGTTTTCCCGGGCCAATTGCTCGGCGGCCTGGTCAGGCTGGTAGGGGTGGGCGGCGTAGCCGATCTGGCGAAGTTCGGCCAGCAGGCGCGACAGCGGTAGCTGCTTGTCATCCCAGTTCAGCAGCAGGCGGTGATTGGACAGGTTCAGGCGCGCTTCGGCGACACCGGGCAGGTTGCGCAGGTGCTTTTCGATCAGCCAGCCGCAGGCGGCGCAGCTGATGCCCTCGACAAGCAAGGTGGTTTCGGCCAGCTCACCCTGGTGGCGGACGAAGGTTTGCTGCACGTCGCTGCGGTCGTACAGGGCCAGTTCGTCCTGCAGTTGCTTGGGCAGGGCTTCGGGGTTGGCGCTGTTGTCGCTGCGGTGCTGGTAGTAATGTTCCAGGCCTCCAGCGACGATCGACTCGGCCACCGCCTGACAGCCGGGGCAGCAGAACTGCCGCGGCTGGCCGAGGACCACGGCGGTGAAGCGGCTGCCGGTGGGGACGGGCAGGGCGCAGTGGTAGCAGGGGGTCGGTTGGGTCATAGGGCAGACACTGCTCAGGCAGATAGGAAACCCTGTGGGAGCGGGCGCGCCCGCGAATGCGTCAGGCCTGGAAATACCTTTGCCTGAGCTATCGCATTCGCGGGCGTGCCCGCTCCCACAGGGATTTGCGGTGTTGCTACTGTTGGTGTTCGGCGCCTTGCAGGGCTTCGTCACCCAACTGCAAGGTCACACCATGCGCCACTTTTTCCTCTTCGAACAGGCGCCATACCTGGCCCCCTTCACTGCCCAGCAGCTCGACAAAGCGCCGGCCCTCGACCTTGTCCTCCAGCTGCCCCACATAGCGTCCTGCTTCGACCCGGCTCAGCAGCACCTTGCGGTCCTTCTCTGGCTGGGTCGGCGAAATCAGGTTCAGCTCCAAGTTTTGCGGGTCACTGCTACCGGTCAGGCGCAGGTCCACTTCGCCGGTCAGTTCGTCCAGATGCACGCTGGCTTTCAGGCCCAGCTGCTGTGCAAGCAGCTCGCGGTCCAGCGAGCGGTTGATGCCCTTGCCGGCCTCGTAGTAGTTGTCGTTCACCAGGTTGTCCGGGTTGTGCACAGCGATGCTGACCATGGTCAGGCTCAGGCACACCGAGGTGGTGAGGATGCCGATGATGATCCAGGGCCAGAGGTGCTTGTACCAGGGGCTGGCGGCGGTGGCGGCAGGCATTGTGCGTTATCTCTCTTAGCGGATCTGTGGGCCGATGAAACGGCTCTTGGCTTCAACCTGGGCGTCGCTGTCGTCGGCGCTCTTGAGGATGAAGGTGATTTCGTTGGTGGTCGATGGCAGCTTCTCGGGGGCAACCGACAGCTGCACGGGAAGGCTGACGATGTCACCGGCGGCCACGCGGATCTCGCGCTGGCCTTCGAGCTTGAGGTCCGGCAGGCCGGCGGCGTCCAGCACGTACAGGTGATCGCGCTGATCCTTGTTCATCACCTTCAGGCTGTACACGTTCTCGATCCGGCCCTGGGCGTTTTCGCGGTACAACACGCGGTCTTTGCTGACGTCGAAACCGACCAGCGAACGGGTGGCGAAGGCCGTCGCCAGCCCGATCATCATTACCAGCAGTACCACGGCATAGCCGATCAGGCGCGGGCGCAGCATGTGGGTCTTCTGCCCGGACAGGTTGTGTTCGGTGGTGTAGCTGATCAGCCCTTTGGGGTAGTTCATCTTGTCCATGATGCTGTCGCAGGCATCGATACAGGCGGCGCAGCCGATGCACTCGATCTGCAGGCCGTCACGGATGTCGATGCCGGTCGGGCAGACCTGCACGCACATGGTGCAGTCGATGCAGTCACCCAGGCCCTGGGCCTTGTAGTCGGTATCTTTCTTGCGCGGGCCGCGGGTTTCGCCACGGCGTGGGTCGTAGGACACGATCAGCGTGTCCTTGTCGAACATCACGCTCTGGAAGCGGGCATAGGGGCACATGTACACGCACACCTGTTCGCGTAGCCAACCGGCGTTGCCATAAGTGGCGAGGGTGAAGAAGCCGACCCAGAAGTAGGCCCAGCCATCGGCCTGGCCCGTGAAGAATTCGATCGCCAGTTCACGGATTGGCGAGAAGTAGCCGACAAAGGTCATGCCGGTGACAAAGCCGATCAGCAGCCACAGGCTGTGCTTGGCGAATTTGCGCAGGAACTTGTTGCCGCTCATGGGGGCTTTGTCGAGCTTCATGCGCTGGTTGCGGTCACCCTCGGTGACCTTTTCGCACCACATGAAAATCCAGGTCCACACGCTTTGCGGGCAGGTGTAGCCGCACCACACCCGGCCGGCGAACACAGTGATGAAGAACAGGCCGAAGGCGGCGACGATGAGAATGCCCGAGAGCAGGATGAAGTCCTGCGGCCAGATGGTGGCGCCGAAGATGTAGAACTTGCGCTCGGGCAGGTTCCACCACACGGCCTGGTGCCCCCCCCAGTTCAGCCACACGGTGCCGAAGTACAGCAGGAACAGCACTGCACCGCCGACCATGCGCAAGCGACGGAACAGGCCGGTGAAGGCGCGGGTGTAGATCTTTTCCCGGGAAGCGTAGAGGTCGACGGAATCCTTCCCTTTGTTGGCAGGCGGGGTCACATCATGTACCGGAATTTGCTTGCTCATCATCAAGTCCCACGGCAGTGGAGAAACGCCGCGGCCTGTGCGTGCGGGCCGCAGTCTCGCGCAATCTGCTAGCGCTCTGCGGTCCATGATACGCCGCTGATGGCGGTATGGGTTCGCACTGCGACCTTTAGTCGCGTTGGGTTCGTGGTATGAAACGTGTTATGGCGGGTGTCAATTGATCCAGGTCACTTGCCTGCTAGAAATGCTGTGCCAGTACCGGCCTCTTCGCGGGTAAACCCGCTCCTACAAGGATCCTGTGTAGGAGCGGGTTTACCCGCGAAGAGGCCAGGCCTGCCTTACTCAGCCTTGGCCGGCTCAGCCTGGTGCGACAGGCTGTAGACGTAAGCCGCCAGCAAGTGCACCTTGTCGTTGCCCTGCAGTTGTTCCTGGGCCGGCATCTGCCCCTGGCGGCCATAACGAATGGTCTGCTGCAATTGGGCAAAGCTCGAGCCGTAGATGAACGCCTGCGGGTGGGTCAGGTTCGGAGCGCCCATGGCGGGCGTACCTTTGCCTTCCGGCCCGTGGCAGGCCACGCAGTTGGCTGCGAAGATCTTCTGCCCGTTCGCCACATCGGCCTTCGCGCCTTCAGGCAGTGTGCGGCCATCGAGTTTGCTGACCACGAACGCAGCCACATCGGCCACGCCCTGGTCACCGATCACTTCGGCCCAGGCCGGCATCACGCCATGGCGACCGGCCATGATGGTGGTCTTGATGGTTTCCGGCTCGCCGCCCCAGCGCCAGTCATTGTCGGTGAGGTTGGGGAAGCCGAAGGCGCCCTTGGCGTCGGAACCGTGGCACACCGAGCAGTTGGAGGCGAACAGCCGCGCACCCATTTTCAATGCCTGCGGGTCCTTGGCCACTTCTTCGATCGGCATGGCCGCGAACTTGGCGAAGATCGGCCCGAAACGGGCGTCGGCCTTGGCCATTTCCTTTTCCCACTCGTGCACGCCGGTCCAGCCCGGCTGGCCGTTGGAAAACTCGGTCTGCTTGTCGTTATCCAGGTACGAATAGCCCGGCAGGACGCCTTTCCAGTTGCCCAGGCCCGGGTACAGCACCAGGTAACCGAGGGCGAAGATGATGGTGCCGACGAACAGCCAGAACCACCATTGCGGCAGCGGGTTGTCGTATTCCTCGATGCCATCGAAGGCATGCCCGACGGTTTCGTCGGTAACCTCTTCGCGCTGGCCCTTGCGGGTCGACAGCAGCAGCCAGGTCAACGAGAAGATGGTGCCCAGGGTCAGGACGGTAACGTACAGACTCCAGAAGGTTGTCATTGTTGTTTGCTCCCAGAAGCTTTTGCTTGCTCGACGTGCCGAGTGGCCTCGGGGTCATCCGCGAAGGGCAGTTGGGTCGCTTCGTCGAAGTCCTTTTTACGCCGTGGGTTGAACACCCACAGCGCCAGGCCCACGAACGCCACCATCACCACGACGGTGCCCAGGCCGCGAATCATCCCGATATCCATCAGCGTCACCGTTTGCTCTTGATGATGGTGCCAAGACCCTGCAGGTACGCGACGATGGCGTCCATTTCGGTCTTGCCCTTGACCGCGTCACGTGCGCCGGCAATGTCGGCGTCGGTGTACGGGGTGCCGAGTGTGCGCAGCACTTCCATCTTCTTCGCGGTGTCCTTGCCGTCGAGCTTGTTCTCGACCAGCCACGGGTAGGAAGGCATCTTCGATTCCGGTACCACGTTGCGCGGGTTGTACAGGTGCGCTCGGTGCCAGTCATCGGAGTAGCGGCCGCCGACGCGGGCCAGGTCCGGGCCGGTACGCTTGGAGCCCCACAGGAACGGGTGGTCCCACACGCTTTCACCGGCTACCGAGTAGTGGCCGTAACGCTCGGTTTCAGCACGGAACGGGCGGATCATCTGCGAGTGGCAGCCCACGCAGCCTTCGCGGATGTAGATATCGCGGCCTTCCACCTCCAGCGCGGTGCGCGGCTTCATGCCCTCGACCGGCTTGTTGGTGACGTCCTGGAAAAACAGCGGGACGATCTGGGTCAGGCCACCGACGCTCACGGCGATGACCATGAAGAAGGCCAGCAGGCCTATGTTCTTCTCGACGGCTTCATGCTTCATCAGTGCGCTCCCACAACGACGATCTTGGCGGCCTCTTCAGCCTGTGCCGGGTTGGCGGCACGTACGGTACGGAACACGTTGTAGGCCATCAGCAGCATGCCGCTGGCGAAGAACGCTCCGCCCAGGGCGCGGACGATGTAGCCGGGGTGGCTGGCCTGCAGGGCTTCGACGAAGGAGTAGGTGAGGGTGCCGTCATCGTTGATGGCGCGCCACATCAGGCCCTGGGTGATGCCGTTGACCCACATCGAGGCGATGTACAGTACGGTACCGATGGTGGCCAGCCAGAAGTGCGCGTTGATCAGGCCGATGCTGTGCATCTGCTCGCGGCCGTAGAGTTTCGGGATCATGTGGTACACGGCGCCGATCGAAATCATTGCCACCCAGCCGAGGGCGCCGGCGTGGACGTGGCCGATGGTCCAGTCGGTGTAGTGCGACAGTGAGTTCACGGTCTTGATGGCCATCATCGGGCCTTCGAAGGTGGACATGCCGTAGAACGCCAGCGACACCACCAGGAAGCGCAGGATAGGGTCGGTGCGCAGTTTGTGCCAGGCACCCGACAGGGTCATCATGCCGTTGATCATGCCGCCCCAGCTTGGCGCCAGCAGGATGATCGACATTACCATGCCCAGCGACTGCGCCCAGTCAGGCAGGGCGGTGTAGTGCAGGTGATGCGGGCCGGCCCAGATGTACAGGGTGATCAGCGCCCAGAAGTGCACGATCGACAAGCGATACGAGTAGATCGGTCGCTCGGCCTGCTTGGGCACGAAGTAGTACATCATCCCCAGGAACCCGGTGGTGAGGAAGAAGCCCACGGCGTTGTGGCCGTACCACCACTGGATCATCGCGTCGGTGGCGCCGGAGTAGGCCGAGTACGACTTGAACAGGCTCACCGGCAGCGAGATGTGGTTGACGATGTGCAGCATCGCGGTGACCACGATGAACGCACCGTAGAACCAGTTGCCGACATAGATGTGCTTGGTCTTGCGCTTGACGATGGTGCCGAAGAACACCAGCCCGTAGGTAACCCAGACGATGGCCAGCAGGATCGCCAGCGGCCACTCGAGCTCGGCGTATTCCTTGGTGGTGGTGTAGCCCATCGGCAGGGTGATCAGCGCGCCGACGATCACGGCTTGCCAACCCCAGAAGGTGAAGGCGGCCATGCTGTCGGAGATCAGCCGGGTCTGGCAGGTGCGCTGCACCACGTAGTAGCTGGTGCCGAACAGCGCACAGCCCCCGAAGGCGAAGATCACCAGGTTGGTGTGCAGCGGGCGCAGGCGGCCGAAGCTGGTCCAGGGAAGGTCCAGGTTCAGCTGCGGCCACACCAGCTGCGAGGCGATGAAGACGCCGAGGCCCATGCCAAGGATCCCCCAGACCACCGTCATGATGGCGAACTGGCGGACGACCTTATAGTTATAAGCAGTCGGACTGATTGCTGTGCTCATTCTAAGGTTCCACGGTTTTGATGTTCTTGTTGGTCGAAAAATCGGCGCCAGTATTGATAACCAGCAAGGTTACCGCAACGCAACTTTGGTACGCCGACCCGTGTCCAGACCCGTTCACTGATGTCCCGCAGGGATCGGGTCTGGGCGATTGTACACAAATAAATATTTGTAATGTGTACCGTTTTTCATCTTTTTCTGATCGATCGGTCAAGCTTTTTCTGGGGCGGCGACAGGCCATGCGCCGCGTCTGCTCCGGTCCTTTCGGAGCGAAGCCCACTGAGGCAACAAGCTTAGTTGTGTTCGGTGGGGGTGCAAGGGAAGGGGGCTGAGGCTGGTGGTGGGCGGGGGGTAGGGGTTGGGTGTTGTGGTGGGGCGGGGGGTGTAAGGTTTGAGTGTTGTGGTGGGGCAGAGATCGAGCGCCGCCCGCGCGGCGCTTCGCGGGTAAACCCGCTCCTACGTTTGTTTCGGGCCAATTATTCCTGTGGGATTTGCGCGCGACCGCCTTGGCGCATGTCTCGATATCGCGTCGTACAAACAAGGCGGTCGCGCGCGCCTGGCACAGGACGGACTGGCCCGAAACAAACGTAGGAGCGGGTTTACCCGCGAAGCGCCGCGCGGGCGGCGCTCGATCTCACAGGCGGCGAATGCCTTTCGGCGAACTCACTTGGCAAATCCCTTTCGACGAACTCACTTGGCCGTCACAGCCTCAGCCGAACCATCCTGCGACAGGCTATACACGTAAGCCGCCAGCAGATGCACCTTGTCATTCCCTTGGATCTCGGCCTGCGCCGGCATTTGCCCCTGGCGACCATAACGAATGGTCTGCTGCAGCTGGGCAAAGCTCGAACCGTAGATAAACGCCTGCGGGTGGGTCAGGTTCGGTGCGCCCATGGCGGGCGTGCCTTTGCCTTCCGGCCCGTGGCAGGCCACGCAGTTGGCTGCGAAGATCTTCTGCCCATTCTCCACATCGGCCTTCGCGCCCTCAGGCAGTGTGCGGCCATCGAGTTTGCTGACCACGAACGCAGCCACATCGGCCACGCCCTGGTCACCAATCACTTCGGCCCAGGCCGGCATCACGCCATGGCGACCGCTCATGATGCTGGTCTTGATGGTTTCCGGATCGCCGCCCCAGCGCCAGTCATTGTCGGTGAGGTTGGGGAAGCCGAAGGCGCCCTTGGCGTCGGAACCGTGGCACACCGAGCAGTTGGAGGCAAACAGGCGGCTGCCCATTTTCAGTGCCTGCGGGTCCTTCGCCACTTCTTCTACGGGCATGGCGGCGTATTTGGCGAAGATCGGACCGAACCTGGCATCGGCCTTGTCCATTTCCTTCTGCCATTCATTGGCGCCAGTCCAGCCATTTTCATAGCCCGGCAGGATGCCTTTCCAGTTGCCCAGGCCCGGGTAGAGGATCAGGTAGCCGACCGAGAACGCCAAGGTGCCAACGAACAGCCAGAACCACCACTTGGGCAGCGGGTTGTCGTACTCCTCGATGCCGTCGAAGCTGTGGCCCATGGTCTCGTCGGTGGTGTTGTTGCTCTGGCCCTTGCGCGTGGCGAGCAGCAGCCAGGTCAGGCCAATCAGGCTACCGATGGTCAGTACGCTGATGTACGTACTCCAGAAGGTGGTCATTGCCCGTTACTCCTTTTTGCAGCAGGCTCCTGCCCGGCAGTGGGCAGGCGGTCGTCGACGAAGGGCAGCAGGCGCGCTTCGGCGAAATCACGGTCGCGGCGGCGGTTGAAGACCCACAGGGTGAGGCCGATGAAGGCAATCATCACCACCAGGGTGCCCAGACCGCGGATCATGCCGATGTCCATTTCCATCGCACTCACCTCTTGTTCTTGATCGCGGTGCCGAGCACCTGCAGGTAGGCGACCAGGGCATCCATCTCGGTCTTGCCTTTGACCGCTTCACGGGCGCCGGCAATGTCGTCGTCGGTGTACGGCACGCCCAGGGTGCGCAGGGTGCGCATCTTGACGTCGGTGTGGCTGTTGTCGACCGGCTGGGCAACCAGCCACGGGTAGGACGGCATCTTCGACTCCGGCACCACGTTGCGCGGGTTGTACAGGTGCGCACGGTGCCAGTCGTCCGAGTAGCGGCCACCGACCCGGGCCAAGTCCGGCCCGGTGCGCTTGGAGCCCCACAGGAACGGGTGGTCCCAGACGCTTTCACCGGCCACCGAGTAGTGGCCGTAACGCTCGGTTTCGGCACGGAACGGGCGGATCATCTGCGAGTGGCAGCCCACGCAACCTTCGCGGATGTAGACATCGCGGCCTTCCAGTTGCAGCGCGGTGTAGGGCTTCATGCCTTCGACCGGTTTGTTGGTGACGTCCTGGAAGAACAGCGGGACGATCTGGGTCAGGCCGCCGATGCTGACGGCAAATACCATCAGCAGGGCCATCAGGCCGACGTTTTTCTCGATGACTTCATGTTTCATCAGGCGTTTCTCCTCAAGCCAACTGGGCGTTCGCAGGGGCGACGTCAAGCGCTGGCGAACGCACGGTGCGCCAGGTGTTCCAGGCCATCAGGAACATGCCGCTGAGGAAGATCGCGCCGCCGACGAAGCGCACGACGAAGCCTGGGTGGCTGGCCACCAGGGTTTCCACGAACGAGTAGGTGAGCGTGCCGTCGCTGTTGACCGCGCGCCACATCAGGCCCTGGGCGATGCCGTTGACCCACATCGAGGCGATGTACAGCACGGTACCAATGGTGGCCAGCCAGAAGTGCGCATTGATCAGGCCGAGGCTGTGCATGCGTTCTTTGCCGAACACTTTGGGGATGGTGTGGTACAGCGCGCCGATCGAGATCATCGCTACCCAGCCGAGGGCGCCGGCGTGGACGTGGCCGATGGTCCAGTCGGTGTAGTGGGACAGGGCGTTGACCGTCTTGATGGCCATCATCGGGCCTTCGAAGGTGGACATGCCGTAGAACGCCAGCGACACCACCAGGAAGCGCAGGATCGGGTCGCTGCGCAGTTTGTGCCAGGCGCCCGACAGGGTCATCATGCCGTTGATCATGCCGCCCCAGCTGGGTGCCAGCAGGATCAGCGACATCACCATGCCCAGCGACTGCGCCCAATCGGGCAGGGCGGTGTAGTGCAAGTGGTGCGGGCCGGCCCAGATGTACAGGGTGATCAGCGCCCAGAAGTGCACGATCGACAAGCGATACGAATACACCGGCCGTTCGGCCTGCTTGGGCACGTAGTAGTACATCATCCCCAGGAAGCCTGCGGTCAGGAAGAAGCCCACCGCGTTATGGCCGTACCACCACTGCACCATGGCATCGGTGGCGCCAGCGTAGACCGAGTAGGATTTGGTCAGGCTGACCGGCAGCTCCAGGTTGTTGACGATGTGCAGCAGCGCCACGGTCAGGATGAAGGCGCCGAAGAACCAGTTGCCGACGTAGATGTGTTTGGTGTTGCGCTTCATCAGCGTGCCAAAGAACACGATGGCGTAGCCCACCCAGACGATGGTGATCAGAATGTCGATCGGCCATTCCAGTTCGGCGTATTCCTTGGAGCTGGTGTAGCCCAGCGGCAGGCTGATGGCCGCCAGCAGGATAACCAGTTGCCAGCCCCAGAACGTGAACGCGGCCAGGCCCGGTGCGAACAGGGTGGTCTGGCAGGTGCGTTGCACCGAATAATAGGAGGTGGCGAACAGTGCGCAGCCGCCGAACGCGAAGATCACCGCATTGGTATGCAGGGGGCGCAGGCGGCCGAAGCTGGTCCAGGGGAGGTCGAAGTTGAGGGACGGCCAGGCGAGCTGGGCGGCGATGAAGACGCCGAGCCCCATCCCGACGATTCCCCACACCACCGTCATGATGGCGAATTGGCGGACCACCTTGTAGTTATAGGCGGTACTGCTGGTTGTGTTCATGTATGGGTTCCCATCCACGGTTATTTGGCAGGCTTTACAGCGAGGCAAGCATGATTAATGGGCAAAGTGCCGGTATTGACGGGGATCAATGGGCGAAGGTCGCAAATGTCCCAGGCTTGCGCTGCGATCCTCCGCGGGTTGCAGGTCAGGATGACTACAAGGGGTGCCTGATTCTGGCCCATGGCGCGGGCGCGCCGATGGACAGCGGGTTCATGGACGAAATGGCGCAAAGGCTTGCGGCTCTTGGGGTAGCGGTAGTGCGCTTCGAGTTCCCGTACATGGCCGAGCGCAGGGTTACCGGTGGCAAGCGGCCGCCGAACCCGCAGAAGGTGTTGCTTGAATGCTGGCGCGAGGTGTACCGGCAAGTGCGACCTTTGGTCGCGGGCAAGCTGGCCGTCGGGGGCAAGTCCATGGGCGGGCGCATGGCGAGCCTGCTGGCCGACGAACTGGGCGCGGATGCGCTGGTGTGCCTGGGCTATCCGTTCTACGCGGTGGGCAAACCCGAGAAGCCACGGGTAGAGCACCTGGCCGAGTTGAAGACACCGACGTTGATCGTGCAGGGCGAGCGGGATGCGCTGGGTAACCGCGAGGCGGTGGCGGGGTATGCGTTGTCGCCGGCGATCGAGGTGAGCTGGCTAGTGGCGGGGGACCATGACCTGAAGCCGTTGAAGGCTTCGGGGTTCAGCCATGAGCAGCATTTGCAGGCGGCGGCTGAACGCGTTGCTGATTTTCTGAAGGATTAGTGCTGGATTCTTCGCGGGTAAACCCGCACCTACAAGGACCGCACAACATCGAAGGTCGGCTCAGCACCCTGTAGGAGCGGGTTTACCCGCGAAGAGGCCGGAACAGGCCGGCGCTTAGTCGCGGTATTCGCACAGGTAAGCGGTATCCACCTTCACCTGCAGCTGGAACTTGCTGTCAGCCGGCACGTTGAACTTGTCACCGGCGTTGAAGGTTTCCCAGTTGTCGCTACCTGGCAGTTTCACGGTCAGCGCGCCCGATACCACATGCATGATCTCGCGCTTGGCAGTGCCGAATTCGTATTCGCCCGGAGCCATGACGCCGACAGTGGCCGGGCCTTCTTCGCCCGAGAATGCGATCGACTTGACGGTGCCGTTGAAGTACTCGTTGACCTGGAACATGGGCGACTCCTGAAAAGAGGTGCTGAAAAAGGGCTGGCCAGTATGCCCAAGCCCACAGGCGTCGTCATCTGCTTTCAGGGGCTGCTGGCGGGCAGGGTCAACGGTAATAGCCGCGCCGTGTTTCGCGCATCTTCCAGGGCCCTGTGCTGCTGCCCGCAAAAGTGCATGCCGGCCAGTTGCAGGGCGCCGTTCAGGCCGGTGGGGCGCTGCAGGTGGCGGGCCTTGGCAAAGCGTTGCTTGAGGTTGATGTGCGGCAATGTGCGCAGCAGGCTGTCGAGGCTGTGCTGCTGCCACTCCTGGTGCAGTTGCTGGCGGTCGTAGTCGCCCCAGCTGACCCAGGCCTGAAGCTGCCCGCGGTGGTGCCCCAGCCAGCGCTCGAAGCTTGCCCACACCTCGCGAAACGGCGCGGCGCTGTCCACGTCGGCCTGGCTGATGTGGGTCAGCTCACGGCAGAACGGGGTCAGCTGCGGCCGCCGCCGTGGCTTTACAAAACGCTGGAAATGGTCGACCTCGCGGCCTTCGCGGGTAACCAGGCTTGCGCCGATTTCAATGACTTCCATCTCTGTAACCGGCCACCCACCATCGTCGGTGGTGGCTTCCAGGTCGATCACCAACCAATGGCCCATACCAGGCTCCCCTGCAGATCCTGCTAGAGCGTAGCCAATGTCCGGGCATACGGCATCCTATGGCATTTTGCCGCCTGCTTTGGCACAAAGAGCAGGCGTCAGTAGTTGTGTCGCCCCTGGAAAACGCCTAGCTTAAGCGCATACAGGCATAAACCGTGATGAGTGTCCGTCTTGACTCCAGCGCCCGGCCTCAAGGCCTTGTCCACCCTGATGCTGCTGGCCGTGTTCTGGTTGGCGGCACCGGTATGGGCTGGCGAGGCGGTTGAAGTGAAGATTGGCGCAGCCCATTTCCCGCCTTACACAGTGCGCCCCGAGCAAGGTGCCGATACCGGTTTGCTGCCGCAGTTGGTCGATGCACTCAACCGGGCGCAGCAGCACTATCACTTCGTTCTGGTGCCTACGTCTATCCAGCGGCGCTTCGGTGACTTCCAGCAGGGCCGCACCGACATGGCGATTTTCGAGAACCCACAATGGGGCTGGGAGCAGATTGCCCATCAGACCGTGGACATGGGCCTGGAAGATGCCGAAGTGTTCGTCGCCCGCACGGCAAACGGTAATGATCCGCATTATTTCGATGACCTGCGCGGCAAACGCCTGGCCTTGTTCAACGGCTACCACTACGCGTTTGCCAGCTTCAACGCTGACCCGGACTACCTGCGCAAGACATACAACGCGACCCTGACCTATTCCCACGACAGCAACCTGCTGATGGTGCAGGCCGGCCGCGCCGATATTGCCCTGGTCACGCGTTCCTACCTCAGTGATTTCCTGGCACGCAACCCGGCGAGCAGGGCGCATTTGGTGCCTTCGCAACGCATTGACCAGGTCTATCACCACTACGCCTTGCTGCGCCCGGGGGCGCCTATCGGCGAGCAGTCGTTCGCTGCCCTGCTGCGTGGCCTGCGTGACAGCGGTGAACTGGCGCGCATCTTCGAGCCGTACCGTATCAAGGTGGCTGCACCGCAAGACTAAATTCCCGTGTTGCGGCAACGTTCCCTGCAGTGTGCCTTTTCTTCATTTTCGTGAGTCAAGCCCATGCCGTTCGATGCCGCTTCGCAGCCACAGTCACCGCCACGCTGGCGCAGCCTCAGTGCCGAGGAGGGCGACAGCTGGTTAAGCCTGGCCCTTGAAGGCCGCCCCCTGATCCAGTTGCGACTGGAGGCTGGCGCTTCTCTGCACGTTCACCTTGAGCGCTTTTGCCCCGAGCGCCCCTACCAAGCCTTGTGGGCCGCCTGTTATTGGTTGCTGTCGCGCGATACGGCCTGCCAGCGCCTGACCTGGCACCTGCCCGAAGTGTTGCCGCAGGCGTTGGCCAGTGGCCTGCTGCTGGCCAGTGAACAGCCTGGCCAGTACCTGTGCGAGCGCGCACTGTTCTGGCAACTGCCGCAGCCGTGGCTGGGCGAGTCGGTTGCCGGGGTATATCCGCAGCAGATGCAGATCAGCAACGGCAAGCGTCACCCGCGCCGGGCGCCCAAGCCGCGGGGCGAAGTGTACCGGCGCTTCGATGCGCGCTTGGGCAGTTGGGTATCGCTGCGTACCCTGGAGATCGAGCATGACCTGGAGCGTTTCAACCGCTGGCAGAACAACCCTCGCGTGGAGGCGTTCTGGCAGGAGGGTGGCACGCTGGAGCAGCACCGCGAATACTTGGCCAAGCTCGAAGCCGACCCGCATACGTTGACGTTGATCGGTTGTTTCGATGACGAGCCGTTTGCCTACTTCGAGGCGTACTGGGCCAAGGAGGACCGCATTGCCCCCTTCTACCCGGCCGATGACTACGACCGTGGTATCCATATGCTGGTGGGAGAGGAGAGCCACCGAGGGCCGCACAAGGTGGCCAGCTGGCTATCGGCGTTGGTGCACTACCTGTTCCTGGATGACCCGCGCACCCAGCGGGTGGTGGCCGAGCCGCGCGCCGACAATGGCAAGATGATTGGCTACATGCACGACCAATGTTTCCATTGCGACAAGGAGTTCGACTTTCCTCACAAGCGGGCGGCGTTGATGATTCTGGGGCGGGAGCGGTTTTTCGATCGTTGCAAGCTGACGTAGGGGCTAGTGTGGTGTTTCACAAATAACGACCATAACTCGCGGCGCTTTTTGCACTCATGCGGCGTTGTCGCTCCTCGCCGTAGCTGGGCTACGACTCGTCGCGACGCCTTGCCTGAACGCAAAAATTGCTCGCGAGTTATTGGCCGTATTTGCAAAACACCACACTAGCGCTGCAAGCAAAAGCGAGAGCGATCCAGGTTCGATCTCGCGTTTGCTTGCAGCCATCTTCAGGCCTGCCGACTGGCCGTCTTGCGACAATGCACCAGCGCATCGCGGATCATGAAGTTGACCAAGGTCGGCGATACGCCCAGTTCCTTGGCAATGTCCTTCTGCGGCACGCCATTAAGGCGGTACATCTCGAAAGCATAGCGGGTGCGCGGCGGCAGTTCGTTCAAGGCCTCTGCGATGTCATTCAGTGCGGCGCGGTTGATGTGGGTGGCTTCGGGCGAGGCGTTCTGCACCACCACGTTCATGCCTTCCTCTTCACTACCGGAGTACTTCAGCTCCATCGCCTGCTTGCGATAGTGGTCGATCGCCAGGTTGCGCACGATCTGGAACAGGTAGCTCAGCTGGGCCTTGAACGATGAGGTGATCTGCGGGGCGGTGCTGAGCCGGAAAAAGGCATCCTGTACCACGTCCTCAGCCCGCGAACGGCAGCCTGTGATGCGGGCGGCGATCTTGACCAGAATGCTGCGGTTGTCGACGAAGGCCTGCAGTAATGGTGAATCGCACTTACTTGTGGATAGTTGTTCCGCCATGGAAATCACCTTGTCACAGAGGGGAGAGGAGGCGCCCAAGGTTGGGAAGCTTCCTACGACGTGCGACAAACTATTCAAGATGATAATAATTGTCAAATGCGAAATGTAATTAGTATCTGTGGGTTTCAGTTCTAAAGCGCGGTTGGCTTTGGGGGTATGCCTTATCAACCCTTAAAGCCTGACCTGCCCGCTAATTTCTCTCCCTGCCCATCCGTTCCCCTGTGTACATCCCCGGTCGCATACGTTGCCCGCCCACGTTAGCGGAGCAGCTGTCAGACCTAACCAGACACTGGCAGGAACACCCAATGACGGACGCCTTCGAACTCCCGCTCTCGCTGGTCCAGGCCCTGGCGCAACGCGCCGCGCAGACCCCGGACAGGATTGCCCTGCGCTTTCTCGCCGACACGCCCGGTGAGCAGGCCGTGCTCAGCTACCGGGACCTCGACCAGCGTGCACGCACCATCGCCGCCGCCTTGCAGGCGCGCGCCAGCTTCGGTGACCGTGCCGTGCTGTTGTTCCCCAGCGGGCCAGATTACGTGGCGGCGTTCTTCGGCTGCCTGTATGCGGGCGTGATCGCGGTGCCGGCCTACCCGCCGGAGTCCGCGCGCCAGCAGCACCAGGAGCGTTTGCTGTCGATCATCGATGACGCCGAGCCGCGCCTGCTGCTGACCGTGGCGGCGCTGCACGACAGCCTGCAGGGCCTGGAAGCCCTGGCGGCGGACAATGCCCCCCAACTGCTGGCAGTGGATGGCTTGGACCCGGCCTTGGCTGCGAACTGGCGTGAACCCGTGCTCAAGGGCGATGACATCGCCTTCCTGCAGTACACCTCCGGCTCCACCGCGCTGCCCAAGGGCGTGCAGGTCAGCCATGGCAACCTGGTGGCCAACGAGCAACTGATCCGCCAAGGCTTTGGTATCGACCTCAACCCCGACGATGTGATCGTCAGCTGGCTACCGCTGTACCATGACATGGGCCTGATCGGCGGCCTGCTGCAGCCGATCTTCAGTGGCGTGCCTTGCGTGCTGATGTCGCCGGGGTACTTTCTGGCCCGGCCGTTGCGCTGGTTGCAGGCCATCAGCGAATACGGTGGCACCATCAGCGGCGGGCCCGACTTCGCTTATCGCCTGTGCAGCGAGCGGGTCAGCGAGGCTTCGCTGGCCGGGCTCGACCTGAGCCGCTGGCGCGTGGCCTATTCCGGCTCCGAGCCGATCCGCCAGGACAGCCTGGCCACCTTCGCCGACAAGTTCCAGGCCTGTGGCTTCGACCCGCAGAGCTTCTTCGCCAGTTATGGCCTGGCCGAAGCCACCCTGTTCGTTAGCGGCAGCCGTCGTGGCCAGGGTATCGCCGCGCTTGAGCTGGATGCCAAAGCCTTCGCCGCCAACCGCGCCGAACCCGGCACTGGCAGCGTGCTGATGAGTTGCGGCTTCCCGCAGCCGGGGCACGCGGTACGCATCGTCGAGCCGCAACAGTTGCAAGTGCTGGGCGACAACCAGGTGGGGGAAATCTGGGCAGGCGGCCCGAGCATCGCCCGGGGCTACTGGCGCAACCCAGAAGCCAGCGCTCGAACCTTCGTCGAAATGGACGGCCAGACCTGGCTGCGTACCGGCGACCTGGGCTTCATGCGTGACGGCGAGGTATTCGTCACCGGGCGCCTGAAGGACATGCTGATCGTGCGTGGGCAAAACCTGTACCCACAAGACCTGGAGAAAACCCTCGAGCGCGAAGTTCAGGTGCTGCGCAAAGGCCGGGTGGCGGTGTTCGCCGTCGAGCACCAAGGCGAGGAGGGCATCGGTGTCGCGGTGGAGATCAGCCGCAACGTGCAAAAGGCACTCAAGCCCCAGGACCTGATCAAGACCCTGCGCCAGGTCGTCGCCGACACCTGCCGACAGGCCCCGGCCGTGGTCCTGCTGCTGAACCCCGGCGCGCTGCCGAAGACCTCCAGCGGCAAGTTGCAGCGCTCTGCCTGCCGGCTGCGCATGGACGATGGCAGCCTGGACTGCTATGCCAGTTTCCCTGAGGTGAGCGAAGCCGGTACCCGTGCATCCGCTGGCGACGAGCTGCAAGCACGCATCGCCGCTGTGTGGCGCGACATCCTCAAGGTAGAGGCGGTGGCCGCGGACGACCACTTCCTGCTGCTGGGCGGTAACTCCATCGCCGCCACCCAGGCCACAGCGCGCCTGGCCGATGAGTTGGGTATCGACCTGAGCCTGCGTACCCTGTTCGAGGCGCCGGTACTGGCCGACTACAGCAAGGCTGTGGCACAGATCATCGCCGATGGCGCTGCAGCCACCACGGCCATCGCCACGCTGGAGCGCGCCCGGGCGTTGCCCCAGTCGCTGGCGCAAAACCGCTTGTGGCTGCTGTGGCAGCTGGAACCGCAATCAGCGGCCTACAACATTCCCGCCGGCTTGCACCTGCGTGGCGAGCTGGATGTCAATGCTCTGCAAGTGAGCTTCCAGGCACTGGTGGCGCGCCATGAATCGCTGCGTACTGTGTTCAGCGAAGAGAATGGCCAGGCGCTGCAGCGTATCCTGCCTCAACAGCCGTTCAGCCTGCACCGCCTGGACCTTGAAGGGCACTCGCCCGAGCAGGTCGCCGCGCTGCGGGAAACCGAGGCCCGCCAGCCGTTCGACCTCACCCAGGGCCCGCTGCTGCGGGTAACCCTGGTGCGCCTGGGCGACGAAGAGCATCAGCTGTGGGTGACCCTGCACCACATCGTTGCTGACGGCTGGTCGATGAACATCCTGCTCGAAGAATTCGCCAAGCTGTATGCCGCTCGCTGCCAAGGCCTGGAGGCCAACCTGGCGCCGCTGCCCCTGGGGTACGCCGACTACGGCAGCTGGCAGCGGCAATGGCTGGCTGACGGTGAAGCCGAGCGCCAGTTGCAGTACTGGAAGGCACACCTTGGTGGTGAGCTGCCGGCGCTCGACCTGTGCACTGACCACCCGCGCACCAGCCAGCGCGAGCACAGCGCTGCGCGCTTCAACCTCAAGGTGCCGGCCAGGCTTGGCGAAGCGCTCAAGAGCCTTGCCCACCAGCAGCAGGCCAGCCTGTTCATGGTCCTGCTGGCAGGTTGGCAGGCGCTGCTGCAGCGCTACAGCGGCCAGGCCGATATCCGCGTCGGCGTGCCCAACGCCAACCGCCCGCGCCTGGAAACCCAAGGCATGGTCGGTTTCTTCATCAATACGCAGGTGCTGCGCGCGCAATTCGATGGCCGTCACTCGTTTACCCAGTTGCTGACCCAGGTACGACAGGCCACGTTGCAAGCCCAGGCTAATCAGGACCTGCCCTTCGAACAGCTTGTCGAAGCCCTGCCTGATGCGCGCGAGCAGGGCCTGTTCCAGGTCATGTTCAACCACCAGCAACGCGACCTGTCAGCCCTGCGGCGTCTGCCGGGGCTGTTGGCCGAAGAGCTGGCGTGGCACAGCCGCGAAGCCAAGTTCGACTTGCAGTTGCACAGTGAGGAGGACCATCTGGGCCGCCTGAGCCTGGCCTTCGACTACGCCGCAGAGCTGTTCGAAGCCAGCACCGTCGAACGTCTGGCCCATCACCTGCTGGCGCTGCTGGAACAGGTGTGTGCCGCGCCGCAGCAGGCGCTGGGCGACGTGCAATTGCTGGATGAGCCTGGCCGTGCGCAGCTGCTGGGTTGGGGCCAGGCACCGGCCGCCGCAGCGCAGCACCTGTTGGTCGAACAACTCAATGAGCAGGCACGCCTGACGCCGCAGCGCACCGCCCTGGTTTGGGACGGGGGCAGCCTGGATTACGCCGGGCTGCACCAGCAAGCCAACCGCCTGGCCCACTACCTGCGTGACAAAGGCGTCGGCCCCGATACCTGTGTGGCCATTGCCATCGAGCGCTCACCGCAATTGCTGGTCGGCCTGCTAGCTATTCTCAAGGCTGGCGGTGCCTACGTGCCGCTGGATGTCGATTACCCTGCCGAACGCCTGGCCTACATGCTGGCCGACTGCGACGCCCGGTTGCTACTGAGCCACAGCAGCCTGCTGGGCAAGCTGCCGCAGGTCGACGGTGTCAGCGCCATTGCCCTCGACCAGTTGCACCTGGACAGCTGGCCCAGCCATGCCCCCGGCCTGCACCTGCACGGCGATAACCTGGCCTACGTTATCTATACCTCCGGCTCCACCGGGCAGCCCAAGGGCGTAGGCAATACCCATGCGGCGTTGGCCGAGCGCCTGCAGTGGATGCAGACGACCTATGCGCTGAATGACAGCGACGTGCTGATGCAGAAAGCGCCGATCAGTTTCGACGTCTCGGTGTGGGAATGCTTCTGGCCGCTGGTCACCGGCTGCAAGCTGGTGCTCGCCGGCCCTGGTGAACACCGCGACCCGCAGCGTATCGCTGCCCTGGTGCAGGCTTATGGGGTGACTACGCTGCACTTTGTACCGCCGCTGTTGCAGGTGTTCGTCCAGGAGCCGCAGGCGGGGGCCTGCAGTAGCTTGCGCCGGGTGTTCTCGGGTGGCGAAGCGTTGTCCGCCACGCTGCGTGACCGCGTGCTGCAGGTGCTGCCGCAGGTGCAGCTGCACAACCGGTACGGCCCGACCGAAACCGCCATCAACGTCACCCACTGGCACTGTCAGGTGGTGGACGGCGAGCGCTCGCCCATCGGCCGCCCGCTGGGCAATGTGCTGTGCCGCGTGCTGGACGATGAGCTGGAACTGAGCGCCCCCGGTGTGCCGGGCGAACTGTACCTCGGTGGCGCGGGCCTGGCCCGTGGTTACCTGGGCCGCCCCGGCCTCACTGCCGAGCGCTTCGTACCCCAGGCCGACGGCAATGGTCAGCGTCTGTACCGCAGTGGCGATCGCGCCCGCTGGCAGGTTCAGCTGGAGGCCCTGGAATACCTTGGCCGCCTCGACCAGCAGGTCAAGGTGCGCGGTTTCCGCGTCGAGCCCGAGGAAGTGCAGGCCTGCCTGCTGGCACAGGCAGGTGTGGAACAGGCGCTGGTGCTGATCCACAAGGACGCCGTTGGCGCGCAACTGGTCGGCTATTACAGTGGCAGCGCCCAGCCTGCCGAGGTGCTGGCCGTACTGGCTGAGCAATTGCCAGCCTACATGGTGCCGGCGCAACTCATCCCTTTGGCACAGATGCCACTGGGCCCCAGCGGCAAGGTCGACCGCAAGGCACTGCCTGCTCCAGTGTGGCAGCAGCGTGAGCATGTCGAGCCACGAACCGAGCTGCAACAACAGGTCGCGGCCATCTGGCGCGACGTGTTGAATCTGCCGCGCATTGGCCTGCAGGACGACTTCTTCGCCCTCGGTGGCCACTCGTTGCTGGCTACCCAGATCGTTTCGCGCACCCGCCAGGCCTGCGATGTCGAGCTGCCGCTCAAGGCCCTGTTCGAAGCCAGCGAGCTGGGCGCCTTCTGTGCCGAGATCGCCCGCCTGCGCGCGGCCGGGGAGCGCAACCTGCAAGGTGCAATCACCCGTGTCGACCGCCGTCAGGCGGTGCCGCTGTCGTACTCGCAACAGCGAATGTGGTTCCTCTGGCAGATGGAGCCGGACAGCCCGGCGTACAACGTCGGCGGCATGGCACGCCTGCGCGGCACCCTGCACGTGGATGCCTTCGAGCGTGCGCTGCAGGCGCTGATCGTGCGTCACGAAACCTTGCGCACCACGTTCCCCAGCATCGACGGCGTGCCGTACCAGTGCGTGGCCGAAGACAGCGGCCTGCATCTGGACTGGCAAGACTTCAGCGCTTTGTCAGACGATGCCTGCCAGCAACGTTTGCAACAACTGGCCGACGACCAGGCGCACCAGCCCTTCGACCTGGAGCGGGGGCCGCTGCTGCGCGCCTGCCTGGTCAAGGCCAACGAGCGCGAGCACTTCTTTGTGCTGACGCTGCACCACATCGTCACCGAAGGCTGGGCCATGGACATCTTCGCCCGCGAGCTGGGCGAGCTGTACGAAGCCTTTGTCGATGACCGCGAGTCGCCACTGGCGCCGCTGCCGGTGCAGTACCTGGACTACAGCGTGTGGCAACGGCAATGGCTGGAAAGCGGCGAGGGCGCTCGACAACTGGCCTACTGGAAGCACCGCCTGGGCGACGAGCACCCGGTGCTGGCGTTGCCTGCCGACCGCCCGCGTCCGGCAGTCCAGAGCCACCGTGGCGAGCTGTACCGCTTCGAACTCGATCCGGCACTGGTGGCCCGCGTGCATGCTTTCAATAGCCAGCGCGGCCTGACCCTGTTCATGACCATGACCGCCACCCTGGCCGCCTTGCTGCACCGCTACAGTGGCCAGCGCGACCTGCGTATCGGCGCGCCGGTGGCCAACCGCATCCGTCCGGAAAGCGAAGGCCTGATCGGCGCTTTCCTCAACACCCAGGTGCTGCGCTGCGAGCTGGACGGCCAGATGACCGCCAGCGCGCTGCTGGAGCAGATTCGCCAGGCTGCCATCGAAGGCCAGTCGCACCAGGACCTGCCGTTCGACCAACTGGTAGAGGCCCTGCAGCCCCCACGCAGCAGTGCCTACAACCCGCTGTTCCAGGTGATGTGCAACGTGCAGCGCTGGGCCTTCCAGCAAAGCCGCACGCTGGCCGGCATGCAGGTGGATTACCTGGTCAACGATGCCAGCGCCACCAAGTTCGACCTGTACCTGGAGGTGACCGACCTGGACGGCCGGCTGGGCTGCTGCCTGACCTACAGCCGCGACCTGTTCGACGCGCCGCGTATCGCGCGCATGGCCGAGCACTGGCAACAACTGCTGGTCGGTTTGCTCGACAACCCGCAACATCGCCTGTGCGAACTGCCAATGCTGAGCAGTGCCGAGCAACAAGTGCTTACAGGCCAATTGCAGGGCGAACACGATTTCGACCTTGGCCAGACCCTCCACGGTCTGTTCGCCGCCCAGGCCGCGCGCACGCCACAGGCTGGCGCGTTGACCTTCGCCGGCCAGCACTTGACCTACGCCGAGCTCGATCAGCAGGCCAACCGCCTGGCGCGTGCCCTGCGCGAACGGGGTGTCGGCCCGCAGGTGCGCGTGGGCCTGGCGCTGGAGCGCTCGCTGGAAATGGTCATCGGCCTGCTGGCCATCCTCAAGGCCGGCGGCGCCTATGTGCCGCTCGACCCCGAGTACCCGCTCGACCGCCTGCGCTACATGATCGAAGACAGTCGCATCGGCTTGCTGCTCAGCCAGCGTGCGCTGCTGCACACCCTGGGCGAGCTGCCTGAAGGCGTGGCCAGCTGGAGCCTGGAGGACGATGCCGCCAGCCTGGCGGCCTACAGCGATGCGCCGCTGGACAACCTCAGCCTGCCGCAGCACCAGGCTTACCTGATCTACACCTCAGGCTCCACCGGCAAACCCAAGGGCGTGGTGGTCCGCCATGGCGAGTTCGCCATGCACTGCCAGGCGGTGATCGCCGCATTTGGCATGCGCAGCGATGATTGCGAGCTGCATTTCTATTCGATCAATTTCGATGCTGCCAGCGAGCGCCTGTGGGTGCCGCTGTTGTGTGGTGCGCGCGTGGTAGTGCGCGCCCAGGGTCAGTGGGGCGCCGAGGACATCTGCCAGTTGGTGCGCGAGCAGCAGGTGAGCATTCTGGGCTTCACCCCCAGCTACGGCAGCCAGCTGGCGCAGTACCTGGGCGGGCGGGGCGAACAATTGCCGGTACGCCTGGTGATTACCGGTGGCGAGGCGCTGACCGGCGAGCACCTGCAGCGTATCCGCCAGGCCTTTGCGCCGCAGCAGTTCTTCAATGCGTACGGCCCGACCGAAACCGTGGTCATGCCGCTGGCGTGCCTGGCGCCAGACGCGTTGCCAGCAGACCTTGGCAGCGTACCGATCGGCCGCGTCATCGGTAGCCGTACGGCCTACATCCTCGACGAGGATCTGGCCTTGTTGCCGCAAGGCGGCATTGGCGAACTGTATGTCGGCGGCGCCGGCCTGGCCCAGGGTTACCACGACCGGCCAGGCCTCACTGCCGAGCGCTTTGTCGCCGACTCGTTCAGTGCCGAAGGCGGGCGCCTGTACCGTACCGGCGACCTGGTACGCCTGGGTACCGATGGCTTGGTGGAGTATGTCGGCCGTGCCGACCAGCAGGTGAAGATCCGCGGCTTCCGCATCGAACTGGGCGAAATCGAGAGCCGCCTGCAGGCGCACGACGATGTCGACGAGGCCGTCGTGCTGGCGCTGGACTTGCCGGGCGGCAAGCAGTTGGTGGGCTATCTGGTGTGCAGGCAGGCCACCGCCGGTAGCGACGCGCAACAACTGCTGCGCGAAGCGGTGAAAGCCGATGCCCGCCAGCACCTGCCCGATTACATGGTGCCTGCGCACTTGGTGCTGCTCGACAGTCTGCCGCTGATGGGCAACGGCAAGCTCGACCGCCGCGCGCTGCCATTGCCGGACCTTGAGCAGGCGCGCCAGCAATACCAGCCCCCTGGCAATGAGGTGGAAGCACAGCTGGCGCAGATCTGGCGCGAGGTGCTCAACGTTGCCCGGGTCGGCGTGCAGGACAACTTCTTCGAGCTGGGGGGCGACTCGATCCTGTCGATTCAGGTGGTCAGCCGCGCCCGGCAGGCCGGCTTGCAATTCACCCCGCGCGACCTGTTCCAGCATCAGACCATCCAGACCCTGGCAACTGTGGTTCAGCTCAGCGAAGCCGCGAGCACGGTGGAGCAGGGACTGCGCCAGGGCCAGGCCGGGTTGACGCCGATCCAGCACTGGTTCTTCGACAGTGACGTGCCACAGCCGCAACACTGGAACCAGGCTGTGCTGCTGGAGGTGCGCCAACCCTTGGTTGAGGCCACCCTTGAACAGGCATTGGCTGCGCTGGTGCAGCACCATGACAGCCTGCGCCTGCGCTTCAGCGACGCCCAGGGCCGCTGGCAGGCCCAGTACGTGCAGCCTGGCGCCGAGCAACTGCTGTGGAGCGCCACTGTCGCCGATTTCAATGATTGTCAGGCACTCTACACTGACGTGCAGCGCAGCCTGGACCTGCAACAGGGGCCGCTGCTGCGCGCCTTGCTGGTGCGTGACGGGCGGGGCACCCAGCGGTTGCTGCTGGCGATTCATCACCTGGTGGTTGATGGCGTGTCCTGGCGGGTGCTGCTGGAAGACCTGCAGGCGCTGTACCGTGGCCAGCCTCTGCCGGCCAAGACCCACGCCGTCGGCGACTGGGCCGCGCGCCTGGCCAGCTACGCCGGCAGCGATTCGCTGCGTGACGAACTGGCCTGGTGGCAAGGCCAGCTGGGCGGTGTGCGTCGCGAATTGCCGTGCGACCATCCGCAGGGCGGCAATTTGCATCGCCATGCTCAAACCCTGGCCATCGGCCTGGACGTGGAGCAAACCCGACAGCTGTTGCAACTGGCCCCGGCGGCTTACCACACCCAGGTCAACGACCTGCTGTTGACTGCACTGGCGCGGGCCTTGTACCGCTGGAGCGGCGATGAAGAAGTGCTGGTGCAGCTCGAAGGCCATGGCCGTGACGGGCTGTTCGAAGACATGGACCTGACCCGCAGCGTCGGCTGGTTCACCAATGCCTACCCATTGAGCCTGCGTCCGCTGCCAGGTGAAGACGACGCGGCGCGGGCCGGTTCGATCAAGCGCATCAAGGAACAACTGCGCCATGTACCGCACAAGGGCCTGGGCTACGGCGTACTGCGCTACCTGGCGGATGCCGCCGGGCGCGAGCAGATGGCGGCCTTGCCGCAGGCGCGCATCACCTTCAACTACCTGGGCCAGTTCGACCAGCAGTTCGACAGTACAGCCTTGTTCCAGCCCCTGGAGGCCCCGGCCGGGTTGGCGCATGACCTCGATGCGCCGTTGCCCAACTGGTTGAGCGTCGATGGCCAGGTGTATGGCGGTGCTCTGCAATTGCGCTGGACCTTCAGCGCCGAGCGCTACGACCAGCAGACCATCGCGGGTCTGGCTGAGGCCTATCGTCAGGAGCTGCTGGCGCTGGTCGCGCATTGCCTGGCCGATGGCAATGGCAGCTTCACCCCATCGGACTTCCCGCTGGCGCACCTGACTCAGGAGCAGATCGACGCATTGCCGGTCCCGGCCGCGCAGATCGAGGACGTTTACCCGCTGACGCCGATGCAGGAAGGCATGCTGCTGCACACCCTGCTGGAGCCGGGCACTGGCCTGTACTACATGCAGGACCGCTACCGTATCAACAGTGCCTTGGACCCTGAGCGTTTCGCCCAGGCTTGGCAGGCGGTGGTGGCGCGCCACGAAGCGTTGCGCGCATCGTTCAGCTGGAACAGCGGCGAGGCGATGCTGCAGATCATCCACAAGCCGGGCAACCTGGCGGTGGACTACCAGGACTGGCGCGGCATGGCCGACGATGCCCAGGAGCAGCGCCTGCAGGCCCTGCACAAGCAGGAGCGCGAGGCCGGCTTTGCCTTGCTCAGCGAGGCACCGTTCCACCTGCGCCTGGTGCGCGTGGCCGATGAACGCTACTGGTTCATGATGAGCAACCACCACATCCTTATCGATGCCTGGTGCCGCTCGCTGTTGATGAACGATTTCTTCGAGGTCTACCAGGCCCTTGGCGAAGGCCGTCAGGCCCAACTGCCGGTGCCGCCGCGTTACCGCGATTACATCGGTTGGCTGCAACGCCAGGGCCTGGACGACGCACGCGCCTGGTGGCAAGCCAACCTGGCTGGCTTCGAACGTGCCACAGCCATCCCGAGCGACCGCCCGCTGCGCCATGACCACGCCGGTAGCGGCATGGTCGTCGGCGATTGTTATACCCGCCTTGAGGTGAATGATGGCGTGCGTCTGCGCGAACTGGCCCAGGCCCATCAGCTCACCGTCAACACTTTCGCCCAGGCGGCCTGGGCCCTGGTGTTGGCGCGTTACAGCGGCGACCGCGATGTGGCCTTTGGCGTGACCGTGGCCGGGCGCCCGGTGAGCATGCCGCAGATGCAGCGCACCGTCGGCCTGTTCATCAACAGCGTGGCCCTGCGCGTGCAGTTGCCCGCGGCGGGTGAGCGCTGCAGTGTGCGCCAGTGGCTGCAGGGCCTGCTGCAAAGCAACATGGAACTGCGCGAGTACGAATACCTGCCGCTGGTGGCGATTCAGGCGTGCAGCGAGCTGCCCAAGGGCCAGCCGCTATTCGACAGCCTGTTCGTGTTCGAGAATGCGCCGGTTGAAACCGCCGTGCTCGATCACGCCCAGCACCTGAACGCCAGCTCCGACTCGGGCCGTACCCACACCAACTTCCCGCTGACGGCGGTGTGCTACCCGGGTGATGACCTGGGCCTGCACCTGTCTTTCGACCAGCGCTACTTCGACTGCCCGACCGTCGAGCGCCTGCTGGCCGAATTCAAGCGCCTGCTGCTGGCGCTGGTACAAGGTTTTGAAGGAGAGGTGAGCGAGCTACCGCTGCTGAGCGCCCAGGAGCAAGGCTTCCTGCTGGAGGACTGCAACCGGACCGAGCGGGTTTATCCGCTGGAACAGAGCTACATCGCGCAGTTCGAAGCGCAGGTCGTGGCGCATCCGCAGCGTACCGTGGCCCGCTGCCTGGAGGCCTCCTATGATTACGCCGGGCTGAACCTGGCGGCCAACCGCCTGGGCCATGCGCTGGTGGCTGCCGGGGTCTGCGTGGACCAGCCAGTGGCACTGCTTGCCGAGCGTGGGTTGCCGCTGCTGGGCATGATCGTCGGCAGCTTCAAGGCCGGCGCCGGCTACCTGCCGCTGGACCCGGGCCTGCCGGCGGCGCGCCTGCAAAGCATCATCCAGCTCAGCCGCACGCCAGTGTTGGTGTGCAGCGCGTCCTGCGCCGAGCAGGGGCGGCAGTTGCTCGGTGAGCTGGAGACTGCGCTGCGGCCGCAACTGCTGGTCTGGGAAGACGTCCAGGCCAACCCGATCGCAAGCCACAACCCGGGTATCCACAGTGGCCCGGACAACCTCGCCTACGTGATCTACACCTCAGGCTCGACCGGCCTGCCGAAAGGGGTGATGGTCGAGCAGCGCGGCATGCTCAACAACCAGCTGAGCAAGGTGCCTTACCTGGCGCTGAGCGAGCAGGACGTGATTGCCCAGACCGCTTCGCAAAGCTTCGACATCTCGGTCTGGCAGTTCCTGGCTGCGCCGCTGTTCGGCGCCAAGGTAGAGATCGTGCCTAACGCTATCGCCCATGACCCGCAGGGCCTGCTGGCGCACGTGCAGGCCACCGGCATCACCGTGCTGGAGAGCGTGCCGTCCCTGATCCAGGGCATGCTGGCCAGCGACCACCAGGCCCTCGACGGCCTGCGCTGGATGCTGCCGACCGGCGAGGCCATGCCACCGGAGCTGGCGGCGCAGTGGCTGCAGCGCTACCCGCAGATCGGCCTGGTCAATGCCTATGGGCCGGCGGAGTGCTCGGATGACGTGGCGTTCTTCCGCGTCGATGCCGCCTCGACCCAAGGCAGCTACCTGCCAATCGGCACGCCAACCGACAACAACCGCCTGTACCTGTTCGGCGAGGACCAGGCGCTGGTGCCGCTGGGTGCGGTGGGCGAGCTGTGCGTGGCTGGTACGGGTGTAGGCCGTGGCTACGTCGGTGACCCGGTGCGCACGGCGCTGGCATTCATCCCTCACCCTTACGGGGCGCCGGGCGAACGCCTGTACCGCACTGGCGACCTGGCGCGGCAACGCCCGGACGGTGTGCTGGAGTACGTCGGGCGCATCGACCATCAGGTGAAGATTCGCGGCTATCGCATCGAGCTGGGAGAAATCGAGGCCCGGCTGCATGAGCAGGCGGAAATTCGCGATGCTGCCGTGGCGGTGCAGGAGGGTGTGAACGGCAAGCATCTGGTTGGCTACCTGGTGGCGCACCAAGGCGTCAGTGCCGATGCCGCGTTGCTGGAGCAGGTCAAGCAACGACTGCGTGCCGAGTTGCCGGAGTACATGGTGCCCTTGCACTGGGGCTGGTTCGACAGCTTGCCGCACAACGCCAACGGCAAACTCGACCGCAAGGCCCTGCCAGCCATCGACATCGGCGGCCAGTACAGTCAGGCCTATCAGGCGCCACGCAACGAATTGGAGGACGTGTTGGCGGGTATTTGGGCCGATGTGCTCAAAGCCGAGCGGGTGGGGGTGCACGACAACTTCTTCGAGCTGGGCGGGCATTCGCTGCTGGCCACGCAGATCGCTTCGCGGGTGCAGAAGCAGCTACAGCTGAACGTGCCGCTGCGGGCGATGTTCGAGTGCAGCACGGTGGAGGCGTTGGCCGAGTATGTTCAGGGGCTGCAGGGCAGTGCGCTGGATGATGACAAGGTCGACCGGCTCAGTGACCTGATGGCTGAACTGGAGGGGCTGTGATGGGCAGGGGCGCTTGGCGCCCCCTCTCAATGGCCAACCACTCCCGATCAGCGTAGGAGCGGGTTTACCCGCGAATACAGTGGCGGCGGCAACGGTGAACGGCTGGTGGAAATTGGCCAGCAGGTCCGGCCCTTTCGCGGGTAAACCCGCTCCTACGCCCGACCGCGCAGGCCTTGCGATCACGTGCCTGGCGTACAATCCAGCCGTTAGCGCGAGCCCCGTAGGAGCGGGTTCACCCGCGAACACCGGCGTAGCCGGTGCCATGCCCCGCGTCACCTGCTTCGCGGAGCTCGATCTTTGCCCCACCACATGCACTAGCGCTTGCCCAGAATCTTCCCCAGCATCTCCGGCCGTGGTGCCCCTTGCTGGCTTTGCAGGTTGCCTTGCTCATCCTGATAGAAAATGGCTGGGGTCGCCTGCAACCCCATCTCTTCCATCAACGCCATGTTCGCCGCCAGTTTCTGTTGCACAGCCTCTGGCACCTGTTCCAGCGCCTTCAGGGTGCTGGCCTTGCCGGCCTTCTCATGCTGTTGCAGTGCCTTGGACGGGTCTTTCGCCGCCAGCAGTGCCGCTGACTTGCCCGGGCTGTCCTCGCGGATGATGCCGACCATGATATGGCGCAACTGCACCTTGCCCGACTCTACCCACGGCCGCGCCTGTTCCCAGAACATGTTGCAGTAGGGGCAGTTCGGGTCGCTGAACAGGTACACCTTGCGCGGCGCGTCGGCCTTGCCATCGGCGATCCACGCGGTCTTTTCCATTTTCGCCCAGATTTCCTTGCTCATCGGCGCGTATACCAGCTTTTGCAGCGGCTCGGCGCTCAGGTCCTTGCCCTGTTCGTCGAACAGGCTGCCGACCAGCACGTGCTTGCCGTCGGGGGTCAGGTACAGGGCCAGGGCGTTGTTCTGGTACTCGGCGGCATAACCGCGCAGGCCGTTGGGCGCATCGAAGCTGCCCTTGATCACGGCGCCTTTGGCTTGCAGCTGCTGAACCGCTTTGGGCAGTTCTTCGGCTTGCAGGGCAGGGGCGGCCAGCAGGGCCAGGGACAGGGGCAGCAGTGCAGTCAATCGCATGTCAGTTTCCTTGTGCGGCAGGGGCGGGCGCAATGGCCCGGTCGAAAGGTTCCAGGGCGTGGCGCAGGCTGGCCCGGGACAGTTCGCCCAGGTGGCTGCCGACCAGCCGCCCGTTGGCGTCGTAGAACAGGGTGGTGGGCAAGGCCATGGAGCCGACACGCTGGGCCAGCAGGCCGGTGCCGTCGAACAGCACGTGGGTCAGGCTCAGGCCGGTGGTGGCGAGGAAGGTGCTGACGTTTTCCGGGGTCTCGCCCTGGTTGACGAACAGGAAGGTCACGTGCGGGTAATCGCTTTGTGCCTGTTGCAGCACTGGCATCTCACGCCGACACGGCGGGCACCAGGTGGCCCAGATGTTGATGACCAGCGGCTTGCCGCGGTAGCTGTGCAATGCCACGGCCTGGCCGCCGGCGTTGCGCAGGCTCAGTTCGGGCAGTTCGGTGCCTTTGCTGTACAGGTGGCCGCCGAGGCTGGCCAGGCCCCAGAACAGTGCGCCGCTGAACAGCGCCCAGCCTAGCGGGCGGCGCAGGCCGGGGTGGCGCCAGCCCTGCCACAGGGCTCCGAGCACGATGCCCGCAAGGCCCGACCAGAACAGGAAGCCGCCGTCACGGATGTCGATGATTTGCAGCGGGTCGTCCCGGTACATCGGCCAGTAGGCCAGTACGAAGCCGGCGCGGGCACACAGCAGGCCGATCAGGAACAGGTTGAACAGCGCCGATTCCGGGCTCTCGCCGCCACGTCGGGCGACCCACCAGCCGACCACGCTGGCGATCACCAGGGCGGTGAGCATCAGCAGGTGGTTGAGGGCCATGGTCAGTGGCCCGAGTGTTACGGTCAGCATCAGCCTTGGCTCCTGGTCTGGACCCAGTGTTGCTGGAACGCTGCTGCGTCCACCTCACCGGTGATACGCCGCGCGCGGCGTTCTTCGCCATCCGGGCCGATCCAGATGATGCTGGGCGGGCCGGGTACCTGGTAGCGCTGCAGCAGGGCTTTGCTGGCCGGGCTGTCGGCGGTCACGTCCAGGCGCAGCAGGTGCACGCCGGCCAGGCCGGTCTGCACGTCGCTGCGGGCGAACACCTGTTTTTCCATGACTTTGCACGACACGCACCAGTCGGCATAGTAGTCGAGCATCACCCACTGGCCGCGGGCCTTGGCCGCGTCCAGCTCACGTTGCAGGTCCTCGGGGCGGCTGACGGTGACGAAGCTGTCCTCGGCATGCTGGCCAGCGGCCGCTGTGCTGCCACCCCCGGCGAACGGGCGTAGTGGCTGCCAGAGGTCGTCGCCGCCTGCTGCCGCACCGACCAGCAACAGGCCGCCCCACAGCGCGCCCAACAGCGGTACGGCGCGCAACGCCGGCAGCCGCTGCAGGGCTGGCCAGGCAGCCCAGGCCAAGGCGATCAGCCAGGCGCCGCTCAGTGCCAGCAGCAAGGTAGCAGGCAGTAGGCTGCGCACGGTGTACAGCGCCATGGCCAGGAACACGAAACCGAACACCCCCTTGACCCGGTTCATCCACGCACCCGGGCGCGGCAGATAACGGTTGCCCAGGGTTACCAGCAACAGCAGCGGCACGCCCATGCCCAGGCCGAGGCTGAACAGCACCAGCGCGCCTTGCAGCACGTCACCGCTCTGCGCGATGTACAGCAGCGCACCGGCCAACGGCGCAGTCATGCACGGGCCGAGCAACAGGCCGGACAACGCCCCGAGCAATGCCGCGCCATACAGGTTGCCGCCACGGGTACCTTGCCCGGCGCGGTCCAGGCGGTCGCGCAGGGCGGCAGGCAGTTGCAGTTCGAAGACGCCGAACATCGGCAGTGCCAGCAGCACGAACAGCCCTGCCAGGCTGCCCAGCAGCCAGGGTTGCTGCAGCCAGGCCTGCAGGCTGGCACCCAGCAGGGCAGCAACCACCCCGAGCCCGGCGTACACCAAGGCCATGCTCAGCACATAGACCCCGGCCAGCAGCCAGCCGCGCCGGGCACTTGCGCCATTGCCCAGCACCAGCCCGGCAAGGATCGGCAGCATCGGCAGCGAGCAGGGGGTGAAGGCCAGCAGCAGCCCAAGGCCGAAGAACGCCAGCAGGCTCCATGCCAGGTGGCCTTGCTGAAGGCCGCTGGCCAGGGCCTGGTCGCTGGCTTGCTCGGCGGCGGGCGTTACGCTGCCACCCAAGTCGATCGAGGTGGTTTGCGGCGGGTAGCATAGGCCGGCATCGGCACAGCCCTGCCAGCCCAGGCGCAACTGACCCTGGGCGTTGGCAGGCAATAGCAGTTCAAGCTGGTCGCGGTACACCGCGCTGTCGCCAAAGAACTCGTCGTGATGGTTGAGTGCCGGTGGCAGTTGCGGGTGTTGCTCGGTGGGCGGGCCATCGAACTTCAGGCGCTTCTGGTACAGGTAGTAGCCCGGCTTGATCTGGAAGTACAGGCGCATCTGGCCGTCGGCCTGGCGGTCGTGGGTGAGCACGAAGGCTTGGTCAACCGGCAGGAAGTCTGGTTTCACATCGAACGGGTTGGCTTGCAACGGGCCGGCCAGTAGGAGTGTGAGGAAGAGCAGGAGAACGCGCATGTCTTCGCCTTGGCAGATCTGGGAATGGGGCCATGCTGGCTGGGGTTGATTAAATGAAGGTTAACGCGGGTGTTGGGGTTGGGGGTGAGTCAGGAGTAGTAAGAGTTTGTTCTGGGTTTGCAGGGTCTTTGTTGTTGGATTTTCGAGGGGGCGGTGTTGGAATTTTGAGGGGACGGCGTTGGAATTTTGAGGTGTTTGCCGGGGGATTTTCAGCGCCTGCGAGATCGAGCGCCGCCCGCGCGGCGCTTCGCGGGTAAACCCGCTCCTACGTTTGTTTCGGGCCAGTCCCTCCTGCACCAGTCGCGCGCGACCGCCTTGTTTGTACGACGCGATATCGAGACATGCGCCAAGGCGGTCGCGCGCAAATCCCACAGGAATAATTGGCCCGAAACAAACGTAGGAGCGGGTTTACCCGCGAAGCGCCGCGCGGGCGGCGCTCGATCTCACAGGCGCTGAAAATCTCCCGGCGAACACCTACCAGGCGCTGAAAATCTCCCGGCGAACACCTACCAGGCGCTGAAAATCTCCCGGCAAACACCTACCAGCCGCTGAAAATCTCGCGGCGAACACCTACCAGGCGCTGAAACTCTCGCGGCGAACACCTACCAGGCGCTGAAAATCTCCCAGCGAACACCTACCAGCCGCTGAAAATCTCCCGCCAAACACCTACCCGCCAAAGCGCGAATTCCGCCCCTTGCCCTATACATACCGCGACACATTGTCGGCTTGACTTTGCCTATATCCACCCAATTGCTGTAAAGTTGACGCCAAGGTCAGCTTTTATCAAGCCAGGCCAAGAATCAAAAGAAAGGGCAGGCCCCAACTGCCCAGAGGATCAAGCATGTCCAACCGTGATATTTCCCGGCGCGCCTTCCTGCAAGGCGGCCTGGTCGCTGGTGTCGGCGTGACCATGGCGCCACTTGGCAGCCAGGCCTTCGCCGCGTTGATGGAGGAGCGCGTCACCACCTCGCCACAGAAGTGGATGAACCACGACGGCAAGGCGCGTTTCCGTAACGATGCCTTGTCCAAGGTCTGCGGCGACAAAGTATTCGCCCGCGACATCCGCGCCAAGGACATGCCCGGCTGGCCCGCGCAGCAAGGTCATGCGCTGCTGCTCAAGGCGACCAAGGTCGACCGGATTTATGCCGGCCATGACCTCAGCCTGCTCGGCAGCGACCTGCAGCCGGACCGCATCGTCACCGCCGCCGACCTCGAACAGGACGGCATTGCCTGGCCCGAGGCCCATTCGCCCGACCCGCTGCTGCCGCCCGGCAAGGTGCCGATGTTCATCGGCCACCCGGTGGCGATCCTGATCTGGCACGACTTCGAGCGCTTCCGCCAGGCCAAGCGCAAGCTGCAGTTCAATCAGCAGGCGATCCGCTACGGTGCCCAGGCGCCGCTGTACCAGCGCGACCCTTATGGCAGCTTCCGCTTCGTGCGGGTGGGTGGCGCCACGCCGTTCGACGACGATGAGTTCTCCAGCCTGAAGAACTCCATGCTGTTCCCCACCATTCTCAACCGCAAGCCGGTGTGGTCGAAGCAGCCCAACCAGCACGGCGACCTGACCGAGCAGGGGTTGTTCTACGCCAAGCGCATGGCCGAGCAGCTGGACAACCCGCCCGAGGACTGGCTGGTGTTCGACGAGCGCTACAAGACGCCATCCATCGAACCTGCCGCGCTGGAGCCGGACAACGGTAACGGCTGGTATGACCCGGCCACGGGCACGCTGCACTTCGTGGTCGCCACCCAGTGCCCGTTCGAAGTGGCGCAGGAATGCGTGCACATGATCAAGCCGTCGCGCTTTGCCCTGAACACGCTGAACATGCACCCGGGCTATACCGTGGGCTATGGCTCAAAAGACAACAACATCTTCGTCTTCTATGCCGCGGTGGCTGCGCTTTACGGCGCCGGCGTGCCGATCCGCCTGGCCAACGACCGCTACGAGCAGTTCCAGAGCGGCATCAAGCGCCATGCCTTCGATATCCGCTACCAGTTGGCGGTGGACAAGAAGGACAACAGCTTCAAGATCTTCCGCGCCGACATGAGCTGCGACGGCGGCGGGCGCATCAACTACAGCCCGTCGGTGGCCGCCGTGGGCGCCACTGCTGCCCAGTCGATCTACTACATGCCACAGAACGACCTGTCGGTGACCGCCTACTACTCCCGTGGCGTCGAGGCCGGTTCCATGCGCGGTTACGGCACCCTGCAGAGCATGGCGGCCACCGAGATGATGGTGGATGAGATCGCTGGCCGCCTGGGGGTCGATGCTATCGACCTACGCCGCGCCAACGCGCTGAAATCGGGCATGAAGAACACCCAGGGTGCGGTCCCGGCCGGCGCCCTGCGCCTTTACGAGATCCTCGACAAGGCCGCTGTGCACGAGTGGTGGCGCAACCGCGAGGCCCGCAAGCAACAGATGGACGCCAAGGACCCGGACCACTGGTACGGCGTCGGCTTCGCCATCTGCCAGAAGGACTTCGGCACAGGCTCCGAGGCGCCGATGGCCAGTGTCGAGTTCAGCGCCGATGGTCGCATCAGCCTGCGCCACATCGGCACCGAGCTGGGCACTGGCATGTCCACTTCCCAAGCACTGGTGGTCAGCGACTTCCTTGGCCGTTCGGCCGACGAGGTGAAGACCGCGGTCACCGAATGGCCGGAGCTGCAGCTGACCACCAGCGGCAACCCCTACCTGATCAGTCAGCCCGAACAGGACGCCGCGCTGCGCAACCCGCGCTGGGTCGGCAAGCTGGCGTCGCCGTCGTCGGCCACCAACTCGGCCTTCTACTTCAGCCATGCCACCCGCGAAGCGGCGCGTGTGCTGTTCAATCATGGGCTGTGGCCGGCGGCCATGGCGATCTGGAGCCAAGGCCCGCACGGCGGCCAGGCCAACCCGCTGGTGGTGCGCCGTGAAAATGCGGTGTGGGTCAACGGTGAGCTGACCGGCAACGGCCTGGCGCCGATTCCGTTTGCCCAGCTGGCGCAGAAGGCCCACGACATGGGGCTGGTTACTGGCGTGAGCGTGCACGGCTTCAACCGCTGGAGCTGGGCCGAGGCCGACTTTGTCATCGATGGCGTGCGCGAGCGCTTCCCGCTCGATGCCATGGCGGTGAAATACGGCGATGGTGCGGTGAATGCCAAGAAGGCGCAGATGGGCAGCCATGGCTATCACCTGCTCGACCGGCAGAATGCAGCCTACCCCGACACCCAGCTGAACAACGCCATGGTCACCTACTACAGCCCGGTGGCGACCATCGTCGAGGTCAAGGTCAACAAAGGCACCTTGGAGACGCAGGTGCTCAACCACCACAGTTGGGTCGAGTGTGGCCGGGTGCTGGTGCCGGAACTGGTCAAGGGCCAGCTCGAAGGCGGTATCGCCATGGGCATTGGCCATGCACTGACCGAAGAAATGCCGTTGTACGAGGGTGGGCCCGGGGAGGGCGACTGGAACTTCAACCGCTACCGCCTGCCGCATGCGCGCGATGTGGCGGTGTGGCAGCAGACCAGCGAAATCCTCCCGCCGCTGTCACCGACCGACCCCTCCAAGGGCATCGCCGAAGTGGTGATGATCCCGGTCGTCGGTGCCATCGGCAATGCCGTCGCGCATGCCATCGGCAAGCGCGTGCGCGATCTCCCCATCACCCCAGCCCGTATCAAGGAGGCCCTCAATGGCTAACCGTCCACTGCAACTGACGCTCAATGGTCAACCGGTCGGGCCGGTCGAGGTCCCCGCGGACCTGGCGATGATCGACTACCTGCACGAACACCAGAACCTCACCGGCTCGCGCCTGGGTTGCGGCCAGGGCATCTGCCACGCCTGCGTGGTGATCGTCGACAACCCCGACGGCACCAGCGAAGAAGTGCGCACCTGCATCACCGGTGCGCATTACTTCGAAGGCAAGAAGGTTCGCACCATCGAAGGCCATGCCAAGAAAGACGAGGCCGGCAACCTGACGCTCAACCCGATCCAGCAGAAGTTCGTCGACCTGTTCGCCTTCCAGTGCAGCTACTGCGCACCAGGCTTCGTCAATGCCGCTACCGTGCTGGTGGAAACGGCCCAGCGCCAGCCGTTGAAGAAGAGCGAAGTGGAGGACCGCATCGAGGCCAGCCTCGGTCACCACATCTGCCGCTGCACAGGCTATGTGCGTTACTACGATGCCACCCGCAAGGTGCTCAACGATCTCGGCCTGGTCAAGGAGGGTTGAACATGGGCTTCGTACGTAGCGCCTCGGCGTTGGCCCTCGGGCTGGCTGTCAGTTCGTTTGCCTTGGCGGCCGACGATGCGCAGGTCAAGCGCGGTGAATACCTGGCCCGCGCGGCCGACTGCATGGCCTGCCACACCGCCGAAGGCGGCGCGCCGTATGCGGGCGGCCTGCCGATCCATTCGCCGTTCGGCACCATTTATGGCAGCAATATCACCCCGGACAAACAGTATGGCATCGGCAACTACAGCGCCGACGAGTTCTTCGCCGCAGTCACCGAGGGCAAGCGCAAGGATGGCGCCAACCTTTATCCTGCGATGCCTTACACCTCGTACCACCTGATCAAGCGTGAAGATTCGGACGCGATCCTCGCCTACCTGATGACCATACCGCCGATCAACCGCCCGGCACCGCAGACCGCGCTGCGCTTCCCGTTCAATGTGCGCATGGGGCTCAGCGGCTGGAACATGCTGTATGGCAAGAGCGTGCAACTGCAGCCGACCGAGGGTAAAAGCCCGGCCTGGCAGCGCGGCCAGTACATGGTAGAGGTCATGGGCCATTGTGGCGAATGCCATACCCCGCGCAATGCAATCGGTGCGCTGCAGCAGGACCAACGCCTGAGCGGCGGCCTGCTGGGTGGCTACCTGGCGCCAAGCCTGCTGGCCCAGGACCTGGCCGAGCGCGGCTGGACCCAGCCGGACCTGACCACCTTCCTCAAGCACGGCATCAGCGCCCAGGGCAGCATGTTCAACGAGATGTTCCCGGTGGTGCACCACAGCACCCAGCACCTGGAAGATGCAGACCTTGCGGCCATGGCCACCTACCTGCTGGGCGACCAGCCGCCGCCGGCCAAGGCTATCGAGTCCGTTGCCCTGGAGCAGATGAGCGACAGTGCCAAGCGGGGCCACCAGCAGTACCTGAACGTCTGCGCCGGCTGCCATGGGGTCGACGGCGAGGGCAAGCCGCACATCGCCGTAGCCATGCGCGGCAACACCGTGCTGCGCCAGGCCGACTCGCGCAATCTGGTCAAGGTGGTCCTCGAAGGCATCCGTGAACAGCAGTTCACCGGCTTCGAGCGCATGCAGCCGATGCCGGGCTTTGCCGACAAGCTTGATGACCAACAGGTGATAGATATGGTCAACTACCTGCGCCAGGCCTGGGGTGGATTGCCCGGCGACCTGAACCTACAGCAGCTCGCCGAGCTGAAGGCGGAGTAAAGCGTGCAGCATCTCGATCTACAGGTGATCCGTCAGGCTTTGCAGTGGTCCTGCGACGGCCAGCGGGTATGGTTGTGCACGGTGCTCGCCACCTACGGCTCGGCGCCGCGTGCGCCGGGTTCGCTGCTGGCGGTGAACGCCAGCGGCCAGTGGCTGGGCTCGCTGTCCGGTGGCTGTGTCGAAGACGACTTTCTCGAACGCGTGGCCCTGGGGGAATTCCCGGAGCCGGTTGCCATCGTGCGTTATGGCGACGGCAGCGACCCGCGTTCGCGCGTTCGCCTGCCGTGTGGCGGTGTGCTTGAAGTACTGGTGGAGAACCTGCCGGTTGAATGCGAGGTGCAGGCGCATCTGCGTGAGCTGGAACGTGCGCTGCAGGGCCAGCGCCGGATACTGCGTGAGGTGAGCCTGCCTACGGGTACCCGCCAGCTGTTCGATGACCATAGTCAGGGGCCACGGGTGGAACGGGAAAATGCCCGGGTGCGGTTGCGTGTCAGCGCCGCCCAGCGGCTGCTGCTGGCCGGTTATTCCAGCGTGGCGCATTTTTGCGTCGAATTCGGCAGGGGCATGGGTTTTGAGGTCATCCTTTGCGAGCCGCGTGATGAAGTACTCGACGGCGTAGTGCTGAATGGCATTGAGGTGCGCCGCGAGCTACCGTCGGAATTCATCGCCAATGGCGGTTGCCATGCCGACACGGCAGTGGTGGCATTGACCCATGATCCAAAAATCGATGACCTGGCCATGCTTGAAGCCGTGCGGACCGAAGCGTTCTACATCGGCGTGATGGGCTCCAAGGCCACCTCCGACAAGCGTCGCGAACGCTTGCAGCGAATTGGTGGCCTGGGTTGCGACGAGCTGGCGCGCATCCATGCGCCGATTGGCCTGAACCTGGGCAGCAAGACCCCGGCCGAGATCGCCCTGGCGGTACTGGCCGATATCCTTCGTGTGCGCAACGGCATCGAGCGGGCGGCGCTGTGAGCGTGGTTGCGCTGGTGCTGGCGGCGGGGCGCGGCACGCGTTTCGGCGCTGACAAGCGCCGGGCGACCCTGGCGGATGGCCGCAGTTTGCTGGCGCATAGCGCGGAGCGGGCACGGGCGGTGTTTGATGATGTGCGTGTGGTGTTGCGCGCGGGCGAGCAGGGCGGGGATTTCGGTTTGCCTGGCGGTTACCGAGTGATCGTCAGCCCGGATGCGGCAGCGGGCATGGGGCACAGCCTGGCGGCCGGGGTCGGGTCGTTGGGCGACAGCCAGGCACAGGCGGTGGCGATCTTGTTGGGTGATATGCCGTGGATCGAGTTGGCTACCTTGCGCCGCTTGGCCGAGGCTTCCAGCGCTTCGAACATTGTGTTGCCACGCCATGCCGGGCAGCAGGGCCACCCGGTGATTTTTGGGCGCGATTTCTGGCCGGCGCTGGGGCTATTGGCCGGCGATGAAGGGGCGCGGGCGGTGGTGCAGGCGCAGCGGGATTGTTGTGTTGTGGTTGAGGTGGAGGATGCTGGGGTGTTGCTGGATGTGGATACCCCGCAGGGGTTGATGTAGGGCCAAGGTGTTCGCCATAGCGTCCGCGGCGCCTGTGGCAGGTGTTCGCAGATGTCACGACGAACAACCCGGCCCCTCACCACACCCAAGCCGAACCCCCCACCCCCCACAAAAGGTCCATAATCCCCCCTTAATCCGCCCAAGGTGCAATAACAGCCACACCACTCCGGGAGCCCCACCATGCACGTTCTGCTCTGCGAGGACGACGACCTGATCGCCGCCGGCATCTGCGCCGGCCTCACCGCCCAGGGCCTGACTGTGGACCGGGTGGGTAACGCCGCTGCTGCGCGGGCGATGCTGCAGGCCGCGCAGTTTGACGTGATGATTCTCGACCTCGGCCTGCCCGACGAAGACGGCCTCAAGCTGCTGCGCCGCCTGCGCGAAAAAGGCGAGACCCTGCCGGTACTGGTGCTCACCGCCCGCGATGCCGTCACCGATCGTGTCGATGGCCTGCAGGCCGGTGCCGACGATTACCTGCTCAAGCCCTTCGATCTGCGCGAGCTGGCCGCACGCCTGCATACCTTGCTGCGGCGGGTGGCCGGGCGGGCGGTGAACGTGATCGAGCACGGCCCGCTGCGCTATGACCCGAGTAGCTGCGAGGCGACCTTGGCCGGCCAGCATGTCGACCTGTCCCGCCGTGAGCAGGCCCTGCTCCAGGCGCTGCTGCAGAACCCCGGGCGCGTGCTGTCCAGCGAGCAACTGAAAGACTGCGTGTATGGTTTCAGCGACGAAGTCGAGAGCAACGCCCTGAACGTGCACATCCACCACCTGCGGCGCAAGCTGGGTAACGGCATTGTCGAGACCGTGCGTGGCCTGGGCTACCGGCTGGGCCCGGCGCAGGCACCGCAAGAGGCCGCATCATGAGCCTGCGGGTGCGCCTGAGCCTGATCCTCGGCAGTGCCTTCGTGATCATCTGGGCGCTGGCCGCGGCGTGGATGCTGCGTGACCTGCGCCAGCAGATGATGTTTTCCCTCGACCAGCGGCTGGTGGCGTCGGCGCGTATGGTCGCCGGGCTGATCGACCAACTGCCGCAGCCGCTGACCGCCAAGGGCGGGGAGGCGCATTTTTCCGCCGACCAGTTCAGCGTACCGGATGGCATGGCCTGCCAGGTCAGCTCGCTGCGTGGCGAGATCCTCGCCAGCAACCACAAGCACGATGGCGCCATGGACGACGAGCGCAGCGGGTTTCGTGACCAGACCATCGACGATGCGCTTTGGCGCACCTTTACCTACAACCACGGCGATGTGCGCATCACCACGGCCGACCGGCACATGGAGCGCGAGGCGCTGAACCAGTCGATTCTGCTGGCGGCATCGGCGCCGGTACTGATGGCCCTGCTCGGCAGCCTGGGGCTGTTGTGGATCGGCCTTGGCAAGGGCCTGGAGCCGCTCAACCGCATGCGTGATGCGTTGCGCCGCAGGCGTGCGGACAGTGTCGAGCCGCTGCAGGTGGCGGGCATGCCCAGCGAGTTGCAGCCGTTGCTGGAGACCCAGAACCAGCTGTTCCTGCGCATTGCCCAGACCCTCGAGCGTGAGCGGCGCCTGACCGACGATGCCGCGCATGAACTGCGCAGCCCGCTGACCGCGATCAAGACCCACCTGCAGGTGGCGCGCATGACCGACGGTGCAGTGCGCGAGCAGGCGCTGGAGCATGCCGAGCAGGGCACCGACCGCATGCACCGCACGCTTGAGCAGTTGCTGATGCTGGCGCGGGTGGAAGGCAGCCTGTCGTTCGAGGATGGCGTGCAGTGCAGCGCCGAGCAGGTGGCCCGTCAGGCGGTGCAGGATGCCGGCGGCGGCGACAACCGGCGTATCGTGTTGCGTTTGCCAGAGGAGGCGACGCAAATCTACCTGGGGATGCCGGCACCGTTGGCGGTGGCAGCGCTGCGCAACCTGCTGGACAACGCCTTGCGTCATGGCGGCGATGAAGCCGTGGAGTTGGAGGTGCAGATGGCGGACGGCCAGGTGGGCTTCATGGTGCGTGACCATGGGCCAGGCATTGCTGAAGCGGACCTGGAGCACCTGACCGAGCGCTTCTGGCGCAATGGGCAGAGTGGTGGTTGCGGTTTGGGGCTGGCGATTGTGCAGGCGATCGTGCAGCGGTGTGCCGGTAGCCTGCGCTTTGACAGCCGTAGTGACGGCTTGCGGGTCTTGTTGCAGGTACCGGCGCGTCCTGGGCATTGATGTTTATCGCCTGTGCTGGCCTCTTCGCGGGTGAACCCGCTCCTACGGGCGGTGCGGCTGTGGGGGTGGGTTTGCCTGTGCTGGCCTCTTCGCGGGTGAACCCGCTCCTACGGGCGGTGCGGTCTGTGGGGGCGGGTTTGCCTGTGCTGGCCTCTTCGCGGGTGAACCCGCTCCTACGCGGGCGGTGTGGTTGTTGTAGGAGCGGGTTTACCCGCGAAAGGGCCGGCACAGACAAAGATAAAATCGCGTAACAACCGCTAAATCCTCCCCCCACTCAAGCGTTTCCAAAGCGATAACCGCCCATCCGCTTGCTCGCGAGGATTTACCCATGTCCACCGCTTCCAGCCTTGCCCGGGTTGTACCGGCCAGCGTGCCGCAACCCTTGTACGAATTCACCGATTCGCCTTTGCTGCAACGCCAGCAACAGCAGGAATCCAACGCCCGCAGCTACCCGCGGCGCATCCCGCTGGCGCTCAGGCGTGCCCGTGGCATCCACGTCGAAGACGTCGAAGGCCGCCAGTTCATCGACTGCCTGGCCGGTGCCGGCACCCTGGCCCTGGGCCACAACCACCCGGTGGTGGTCGAGGCGATCCAGCGGGTGCTGGCTGACGAGTTGCCGCTGCACACCTTGGACCTGACCACCCCGGTCAAGGACCGCTTCGTCCAGGACCTGTTCGGCATCCTGCCCGAGGCGCTGCGCCGCGAGGCCAAGGTGCAGTTCTGTGGCCCGACCGGCACTGATGCAGTCGAGGCTGCGCTCAAGCTGGTGCGCACCGCCACCGGCCGCAGCACCGTGCTGGCCTTCCAGGGCGCCTACCATGGCATGAGCCAAGGCGCGCTGAGCCTGATGGGCAGCCATGGGCCGAAACAGCCACTGGGGGCCTTGCTCGGCAACGGCGTGCAGTTCATGCCTTACCCGTACGACTACCGCTGCCCGTTCGGCTTGGGCGGCGAAGCCGGGGTGAAGGCCAACCTGCATTACCTGGAAAACCTGCTGCTCGACCCGGAAAGCGGCGTGCCACTGCCGGCGGCGGTGATCCTTGAGGTGGTGCAGGGCGAGGGTGGTGTGATCCCGGCCGATATCGAATGGCTCAGGGGTGTGCGCCGTATCACCGAGCAGGCCGGTGTGGCGCTGATCCTCGACGAGATCCAGAGCGGCTTTGCCCGCACCGGGCGCATGTTCGCCTTCGAACATGCCGGCATCGTCCCGGACGTGGTCACGCTGTCCAAGGCCATTGGCGGCAGCCTGCCGTTGGCGGTGGTGGTGTACCGCGACTGGCTGGATACCTGGAAGCCGGGCGCACATGCTGGCACTTTCCGTGGCAACCAGATGGCCATGGCCGCGGGTTCGGCGGTGATCAATTACTTGGTCGAGCATCGCCTGGCCGACCATGCCGAGGCTATGGGGCTGCGCTTGCGCAAGCACCTGCTGCAGTTGCAGCAGGACTATCCGCAGTTGGGTGACATTCGCGGGCGTGGGCTGATGCTCGGAGTGGAACTGGTCGACCCACAAGGCCAGCCTGATGCGCTGGGCCACCCGCCGGCTAACCGCGACCTGGCGCCTAAGGTGCAGCGCGAGTGCCTCAAGCGCGGCCTGATCCTGGAGTTGGGTGGGCGACATGGGGCGGTGGTGCGTTTCCTGCCCCCGTTGATTATCAGTGGCGAGCAGATCGACGAGGTGGCGCAGCGGTTTGCCGAGGCGTTGATCGCGGCAGTCTGAACCATTGCCGGGGGCGCAAAGCGCCCCCAGGCTAACTCAAGTCAATCAAAGGTCCGCCCGGCCCGCCAATAACCCATCAGGGTCAGGCACTCTCGTTGCAGCCCGCGCTCCTTGATCAGATACCGGCGAATATCCATTACCGTCGCCGATTCCCCCGCGACCCAGGCATGGAACGCACTGCTGGAGCTACTGGCCTGTTCCCACAAGATCCGTGTGTCGATGTCCACTTCTTCCAGCTTCGCCCGTGGTGCGGCAGGCTCCTGTGGCAGGCTGGCCAGTTCGCGCACGGCATGCTGCATGGCCTGGCCATGCGCGCAGCCCAGCAGCTCGCGCGGCAGCCAATGCAGTTCGGTGGCATCGCCATGGCGCAGATCCAGGCAATCAGCTTCCAACGGCACCTCGATGAACGCCTGCACCGCAAGCTCGGGCTGGGTCTCTGCCAGTTGCTCAAGGATGCCGGCAATCGCCGGAAGTGCCGTTTCGTCACCCACCAGCAGTACGTTGCGCACCCCCTGGGGTGGCTTCCATTCATAACCGCCGGGGTCACCGGCATAGGCCAGGTTGGGCGCGACCATCTGCAGGCGGTCACCCACCTGGGCATGGCTGGCCCAAGCCGAAGCAGGGCCGTTGACGCCATGCAGCACGAAATCTACATCGACTTCCAGTGCTTCCCGACGCAGCGCGCGGATGGTGTAGGTACGCATGGGTGGGCGCTGTGCTGGCGGCAAGGCGCTGTGCGCAGTTTTCCAGTGGGCATCGGCGGGAAGTACAGGCAGCGAACCATCTGGGGCGGGAAAGAACAGCTTGACCCGTTGGTCGGGGGCCAGGGTGGCCATCTGGGCCACATCCGGGCCGGTGAACACCAGGCGTGCAAGTGATGGGGAAAGGGTGATGCGTTGCTTGAGCTGTAGGTCGAACAGGCGGTAGGCGCTGGCAGCCGGGCTGTGGCTGCCGACCAGGCGGCGCAGGCCTTGCTGGAGTGCCTGGGTGATGCGGGCGGGGCTGGACATGCGAAGGTCCTCTTGCAGGGCGGCTTTCTCGGTAAACGAGCCGCCGCGACGGCAAATTAACGCCTCGCTGTTGGCTTGTCAGCCACGCCCGAGATTGACCCAGAAATTCACCGACAACGATGAGTGAGATAAATCGAATGGCTGGCCGTGGAATGTGGTGTGTCTGCAACTGCCGTCAGGGGCGCGGTGGCATTAATTTTTTTCAGGTTGTATCCGTTTCGTAGGGATAGCCGGGCCCCGCCCGATACCTCACTCGTACGGAAGCAATCTGATGAATGCCGAAAAGTCCCTGCTACTGGCCCGCCGTTTCATTGAACTGCCGCAGGAGAAACGCGGCGTGTTCCTCGAGACCCTGGCCAGGGAGGGCATCGACTTTTCCCAGTTCCCCATTCCGGCCGGGGTCCAGGCGCCGGACCGCCAAGGGTTGTCCTATGCCCAGCAGCGCATGTGGGTACTTTGGCAGATGGACCCCCAGGGCGGCGCCTACAACCTGCCAGGCGCGGTGCGTCTGACCGGGCAACTGGACGAGTCCGCGCTGGAGCAGGCGTTCGCCAGCCTGCTGGCGCGTCACCAGAGCCTGACCACAGTATTCGAGGTCCAGCCTGACGACAGTCTGCTCCAGGTCCATCGCCCGGTCGGCGAGGCCTTGATCGAGCGTGTCGACCTGCGTCAGTGGGATGAGGACGAGTGCGAAGCGCAGGTGCGTGCAGAAGCCGAGGCCGAGTCATTGCGTCCATTCGACCTGGCGCAAGGGCCGCTGCTGCGCGTGCGTCTGCTGCGCCTGGCCGAGCAGGAACATGTGCTGCTGTTGACCCTGCATCACATTGTTTCCGACGGTTGGTCGATGAACGTGCTGATCGACGAGTTCAGCCGCTGCTACGACGCCTTCGCCGCTGGCCATGCGCCGCAACTGCCGGACCTGCCGATCCAGTACGTCGACTATGCCCTGTGGCAGCGCCGCTGGCTGGAAGCCGGCGAACTGGCACGGCAGCTGGCGTACTGGCAGGCGCAGTTGGGCGATGAGCAGCCCGTGCTCGAGCTGCCCTTGGATAATGCCCGTCCGGCGACCCCGAGTTTCAGCGGCGAGCGCCGCTCGTTCGCGGTCGATGCGGCCTTGGCCGAGCGGCTGCGCGGCTTCGCCCGCCAGCATAACCTCACGCCGTTCATGGTCATGCTTGGCGCGTTCGGCTTGCTCCTGCAACGCTATACTGGCCAGCCCGACCTGCGTATCGGCAGCCCGGTGGCCAACCGCAACCGCGCCGAAGTCGAAGGGCTGATCGGTTTGTTCGTCAACACCCAGGTGTTGCGTGTGCGGCCGGACGCGCACCTCGATGTGCTGGCCTACCTGCAAGGCATCAAGCAGGTCATACTCGGTGCCCAGGCGCACCAGGACCTGCCATTCGAACGCCTGGTCGAGGCGCTCAAGGTCGAGCGCAGCCTGAGCCATGCGCCGCTGTTCCAGGTGATGTACAACCACCAGCCGCAAGTCGCCGACCTGGCCACCGTGACCCTGGCCTCGGGGCTGCAACTGTCGCCCCTGGCATGGCGCAGCCGCACCACCCAGTTCGACCTGAGCCTGGACACCTACGAGCAGGGTGGCACCCTGCACGCCGCCTTCACCTACGCCAGCGACCTGTTCCAGGCCGCCACCATCGAACGCATGGCGACACACTGGCAGGCCCTGCTGCAGGCCCTGGTCAGCCAGCCGCACAGCGCGCTGTGGCAGCTGCCGATGCTCGATGACGCCAGCCGTCGCACAGTGCTGGAGGATTGGAACGCCACCGCCCGCGATTATCCGCTCGGGCGCGGCGTGCACCAGCTGTTCGAGGATCAGGTGCGCCACGCGCCAGACGCCCCGGCGCTGGTGTTCGGTGATACCGCGCTCAGCTATGCGCAGCTCGATGCCCGCGCCAACCGCCTGGCTCACTTCCTGCGTGTGCAAGGCGCCGGAGCCGACAGCCTGGTGGGTATCAGCGTGCTGCGCAGCGTAGAAATGGTCGTCGGGCTGATGGCGATCCTCAAGGCCGGTGCGGCTTACGTGCCGCTGGATCCGGAATACCCCGAGGAGCGCCTGGCCTACATGATCGAGGACAGCGGCATTCGCCTGCTGCTGACCCAGCAGGCGCTGCAGGGCAGCCTGCCGGTGCCCGGTGACGTGCAGTGCATCGCCCTGGACCAACTGACGCTGGACGACCAGCCAGACAGCCCGCCCCAGGTGGCGAACGACCCACGGCAGCTGGCCTATGTCATCTATACCTCCGGCTCTACCGGCCGGCCGAAAGGCGCCGGCAACAGCCATGAAGCCCTGGCCAACCGCCTGCACTGGATGCAGGAAGCCTATGGCCTGGGCGCCGGTGACACGGTGCTGCAGAAGACCCCGTTCAGCTTCGACGTCTCGGTCTGGGAGTTCTTCTGGCCGCTGATGACCGGTGCTCGGCTGGCCGTGGCCGCACCCGGTGACCACCGGGATCCGACGCGCCTGATCGAGACCATTCGTCGCCATCAGGTCAGCACCCTGCATTTCGTGCCCTCGATGCTCCAGGCCTTCATCCACGAGCCCGGTGTCGAGACCTGCGACAGCCTGCGCCGCATCGTCTGCAGCGGCGAGGCATTGCCGGTGGATGCGCAGCTGCAGGTGTTCGGCAAGCTGCCGGCGGCGGCGCTGTACAACCTCTACGGCCCCACCGAGGCGGCTATCGACGTCACGCACTGGACCTGCATCGACGAAGGCCGCGACAGCGTGCCCATCGGCCAGCCCATCGCCAACATCCGCACCTATGTGCTCGATGCTGGCCTCGAGCCGGTGGCGCCGGGCGTTGCCGGCGAACTCTATCTGGGTGGCATTGGCCTGGCCCGTGGTTACCACCGGCGTCCGGGGTTGACCGCCGAGCGCTTCGTTGCCGACCCCTTCGTTGTCGGACAGCGTCTGTACCGTACCGGCGACCGGGTTCGCCAGCGTGTGGATGGCGTGATCGAGTACTTGGGGCGTTTCGATCATCAAGTGAAAATCCGTGGCCTGCGCATCGAACTGGGCGAGATCGAGGCGCGCCTGGCCCAGCATGCCTGGGTGCGCGAGGCCGTGGTGTTGGCGCTGGACGGCAAGCAACTGGTGGCCTACCTGGTGCTCGATGAAACGCCAGACGGCTGGCAGCAAGGGCTCAAGGACTGGCTGCTGCAGGCACTACCGGAATTCATGGTGCCCAGCCACCTGATGCCGCTGGAGCACTTCCCGCTGACCCCCAACGGCAAGCTTGACCGCAAGGCCCTGCCGCAACCGGATGCCGCTCCGCGCGGCGCCTACGTGGCGCCGCAAACCGATGTGCAGCGTACCCTGGCGCAGGTCTGGAGCGAGGTGCTGGGCGTGGCCGAGGTCGGTCTGGACGACAACTTCTTCGAGCTGGGCGGCGATTCGATCATCGCCATCCAGGTGGTTGGCCGCGCTCGACGCCAGGGCCTGCAGTTCAGCCCGCGCGACCTGTTCCAGTTCCAGACCGTGCGCGGCCTGGCCGGCGCGGTCGGACGCCAGCCATCGTTGACGGTTGAGCAGGCGCCGGCCACCGGCGAGGTGGCGCTTAGCCCTGTGCAGCGACATTTCTTCGAACAGGCCATTGCGGTCCGCCAGCACTGGAATCAATCATTGCTGCTCGGCGCCCGGCAACCGTTGCAGGCCCAGGCGCTGGTCGATGCCTTGGGCGATGTGGTCAACCACCATGACGCCCTGCGGCTGCGCTTCGAGCCCGCCGCCGAAGGCTGGCGGCAGCACTATGGCGCGCCGGTCGCGCAGGTCGAGCTGTGGCAGCGCCAGGCTGCGGATGCCCAGGCGCTGACGACGCTCTGCGACGATGCCCAGCGCAGCCTCGACCTGGGCAGTGGACCGCTGTTGCGCGCCATGCTGGTCGACTTGCCGCAAGGCGAGCAGCGCCTGTTGCTGGTCATCCACCACCTGGTGGTCGACGGCGTGTCCTGGCGTATTCTCCTGGAGGACCTGGAGCAGGCTTATGCCCAGCGCCTGGCCGGGCAGCCGCTGTCGCTGGCGCCGCGCACCAGCAGCTACCAGGCCTGGTCTGCGCAACTGCACGAGCAGGTGCCGGCGTTCCTCGGACAATTGCCCTACTGGCAAGCGCAGCGCGGCGATGGCGCACTGCCGTGCGACAGGCCGGACGCGCCGGTGAGCAACCGCCATGGGGCCAAACTGGCGTCGCGTCTGTCCCGCGAGCGCACCCGTCAGTTGCTGCAGGTCGCGCCCGCAGCCTATCGCACCCAGGTCAACGACCTGCTGCTGACCGCCCTGGCACGTGTCATCTGCCAATGGAGCGGCAGCCAGGCGGCGCTGGTGCAGCTGGAGGGGCATGGCCGCGAAGAGCTGTTCGACGGCATCGACCTGACCCGCAGCGTCGGCTGGTTCACCAGCCTCTATCCACTGCGCCTGGCCCCACGCGCCGATCATGGCGACTCGATCAAGGCCATCAAGGAACAGCTGCGCGCGGTGCCGGACAAAGGCATGGGCTACGGCGTACTGCGTTACCTGGGTGACGCCTCGGTGCGGGAGGCCCTGGCGACGCTCGACGCGCCGCGCATCACCTTCAACTATCTGGGCCAGTTCGACAGCCAGTTCGATGCCCAGGCCTTGCTGGCGCCGGCCACCGAGCGCGGTGGCGACGGCCAGGACCCGGACGCGCCGCTGGCCAACTGGCTGACCCTGGAAGGACAGGTCTACAACGGCGAGCTGTCGCTGCAATGGGGCTTCAGCCTGGCGATGTTCGACACCGACACGATCCAGGCGCTGGCCACGGCCTATGACCAGGAGCTGGAGGCGCTCATCGAGCACTGCCTGGGCGTGCCTGCCGGGCAACCGTCGCCGTCGGACTTCCCGTTGGCGCGCATTACTCAGGCGCAACTGGATGCATTGCCGGTGCCCGGCCACGAGATCGAAGACCTCTACCCGTTGTCGCCCATGCAGCAGGGCATGTTCTTCCACTCGCTGTATGAAACCCAGGGCGGCGCCTACATCAACCAGTTGCGCCTGGATATCGGCGGCCTGGACCTGGAACGCTTCGGCGAGGCCTGGCAGGCGGCCCTGGCGCGTCACGAGATCCTGCGCAGCAGCATTCACTGGCAGGGCCTGGACAGTGCCCACCAGATCGTCCAGCGTCAGTTGCCACTGCCGCTGCGCATCGTCGACGAACCTGCGGCAGACCTCGATGCACTGGCTCGGGCCGAGCACGAAGCGGGTTTCGACCTGTCCCGCGCACCCTTGTTCAGGCTGCTGCTGGTGCGTACCGGGGCCGACGACTGGCACCTGGTCTACACCTGCCATCACATCCTCCTGGATGGCTGGAGCAATGCCCAGCTACTGGCCCAGGTGATCCAGCACTACGTCGGCGAGCGCACGTCAGCGCCGGCCGGCCGTTTCCATGATTACCTGGCGTGGCTGCAACGCCAGGACGCCAGTGCCGGCGAGCGTTTCTGGAAAGCCCGTCTCGGCGCCTTGCAGGCGCCGACGCTGCTCGCCCAGGCCCTGCGTCGCCCCGCCGACGCGCAAGGCGAGGGTGAGTACCTCGCCCGCCTCGACGCCGCGCAGACCGCCGAACTGGAGCGTTTTGCCCGTCAGCACAAGGTGACCTTGAACACGCTGTTCCAGGCGGCCTGGGGGCTGTTGCTACAGCGCCTGACCGGGCAAGCCTGCGTGGCCTTCGGCGCCACGGTGTCCGGACGCTCGGCGCCATTGCCGGGCATCGACGACCAGCTCGGGTTGTTCATCAATACCTTGCCGGTGCTGATCGATGCCGCGCCTGATCGCCAGGTGGCCGGTTACCTGGCCGACGTGCAGGACTTCAACCTGGGCCTGCGTGAATTCGAGCATGTGCCGCTGTATGCCATCCAGGGGTGGGCTGGCCAGCAGGGCGCGGCGCTGTTCGACAGCCTGCTGGTGTTCGAGAACTTCCCGGTGGCCGAGGCGCTGCGCCAGGGCGCGCCTGCCGGCCTGCGTTTCGGCGCGGTGAGCAATCACGAGCGCACCCACTACCCGCTGACCATCGGCATCGAGCTCGGTGATGGGGTGAGCCTGGCGTTCGGCTACGACCCTGCGCTGTTCGCGGCAGAGCAGGTGGGTCAGCTGTGCGCCGGGCTACGTCAGGTGCTGGCGCAGATGGTCGCCACGCCGGCGGCGCCGGTAGGCGCGCTGGGCCTGCTCGACGATCAGGGGCAGGCCGAGGTGCTTGGCTTCAGCCAAGGCCGCGCACTGGCGTTGCCGAGCCAGGAACTGGTTCACCAGCGTATCGCGGCACAGGCCGCGCGCCAGCCACAGGCCTTGGCCTTGCAATGTGGCGAGCTGCGCCTGAGCTATGGCCAGCTCGATGGCCAGGCCAATCGCCTGGCGCATGCACTGATCGCCGAGGGTGTACGCCCTGGCCAGCGTGTCGGCCTGGCCCTGCGCCGTGGCCCGCAGCTGATCGTCAGCCTGCTTGCCGTGCTCAAGAGCGGCGCGACCTATGTGCCGCTAGATCCGCAGTATCCGCATGAACGGCTGGCCTACATGGTCGAGGACAGCCGTCTGGACCTGTTGTTGTGCGACGACGGCCTGCTGGTCGAGTTGGCGCTGCCGGCGGGGCTGCGCCGCCTGGAGCTGGGGATGTTGGGCGAGCAGGTCGCGCAGTGTGGCGACCACGACCCGGATGTGCAGGTCGCCGCCGAGCAGCTCGCCTATGTCATCTACACCTCCGGTTCCACCGGGCGCCCGAAGGGGGTGGCGATCAGTCATGCGGCACTGCGCGAGTTCAGCTACAGCGCTACCGGCTACTCCCGCCTTGAGCGCGACGACCGGGTGCTGCAGTTCGCCACTTTCAGTTTCGACGGCTTCGTCGAGCAGTGCTATCCGCCACTGTGCGTCGGCGCCGCGCTGATCATGCGTGGCGAGGAACTGTGGGACGCCGATCAGCTGGCGCGGTTGATTGTCGAGCAGGGCGTGACCCTGGCCGACCTGCCGGCCGCCTACTGGCACATGCTGGCCAAGACTTGCGCGGCGCGGCCAGGCCACGGCCTGGGCAAGCTGCGTCAGGTGCACGTGGGCGGCGAGGCCATGTCGGTGGAAGGGTTGCGCCTGTGGCATGCGGCGGGGCTGGGCGGGATCAGCCTGGTCAACACCTATGGCCCGACCGAGGCGACGGTGGTCTCCAGCGTGCATGACTGCCGCCTCGAAGATGCGCAGGACGCGTATGGCGTGCCGATCGGCCAAGCCATCGCCGGCCGCTCGCTGTATGTGCTGGACAGTGCCGGCCAACTGTTGCCCAGCGATGGCGTCGGCGAGCTGTGCATCGGTGCGCCGAACTGCCTGGCGCAGCAATACTTCGACCGCCCGGGGTTGACCGCCGAGCGTTTCCTGCCGGATCCCTTCGCCGAACAGCCTGGCGCACGCCTGTACCGTAGCGGCGACCTGGCGCGTTATACCCAGGCCGGGGTACTGGAGTACGTAGGGCGTATCGATCATCAGGTGAAGATTCGCGGCATGCGTATCGAGATGGGCGAGATCGAGGCCTGCCTGCAAGGGCTGGCGTCGGTGCGCGAGGCGGCGGTGCTGGCCCTCGCCGGGCCGACCGGGCCCCAACTGGTGGCCTACCTGGTCGCTGCTCAGGCCACGCCGTCCGTTGACTGGCTACAGGGCGTACGGGCTGCCTTGGGCCAGGCGCTGCCTGACTACATGATCCCCGCCCACCTGCTGGTGCTGGAACGACTGCCGTTGAACAACAACGGCAAGCTCGACCGCGCGGCGTTGCCGGCGCCGGACTTCAGTGCCGCCCAGCAGGTCTACGAAGCGCCGCGCACGCCGTTGCAAGCACAACTGGCGACGATCTGGGCGCAGGCCTTGCAGGTCGAGCGCGTCGGCCTTGCCGACAGTTTCTTCAGCCTTGGTGGCCACTCGTTGCTGGCGACCGAGGTCATCGCGCGCATTCGCCAAGGGCTCGGGCTCGAAGTGCCCCTGCGGCAGTTGTTCGAGCAGCCGACCCTGGGGGCCTTCGCCGACCGTTGCGCCGAGCTGGGCCAGGGGGCGGCAGCGGCGATTGCGGTATTGCCGCGCACGCCTGCGATGGCCGTGTCCTATGCCCAGGAGCGCCAGTGGTTCCTCTGGCGGCTGGACCCACAGAGCGCCGCCTACAACGTTCCAGCGGCGTTGCGTGTGCGGGGGCCGCTCGAGTTGTCGGCGTTGCAGTCGGCATTCGACCGGGTCATCGCCCGTCACGAACCATTGCGCACCACCTTCGATGACACCACGGGGATACTGCGACAGCATATTCATCCGCACCTGGCGCTGCCAATCGTGATCGAGCACCCAGGCGAGCTGGACGATGTGGCGCTGGCGGCTTGGGTCGATGCCCAGGTGCGGGCGCCATTCGACCTGGTGCGAGGGCCGTTGCTGCGGGTCAAGTTGCTGGCCATGGGCGAGCAGGATCATGTGCTGGTCATCGTCCAGCATCATATCGTTTCCGACGGCGCCTCCCTGGAGGTGTTGGTCGAAGAGCTGCTGCAGGGCTACCACGGCGAACACAGTGCGCCGTTGCCTGTGCAGTACGCCGACTACGCGGCCTGGCAGCGCCAGTGGCTAGACGGTGGCGAGCGTGCGCGCCAGCTCGATTACTGGATGGCGCAGCTGGGCGGTGAGCAGGTCGTGCTCGAGCTGCCGTTCGACCGGCCACGCCCGGCTCAACGGCGCCTGCGTGGTGCCCGCCTGGACTTCCCGCTCGAGGCTGAACTGAGCCATGGCCTGCAACAGTTGGCCAAGACTCAGGATGCTTCCTTGTTCATGTTGCTGCTGGCAGCGTTCCAGGCCTTGCTGCACCGCTACAGCGGCCAGGCCGACATCCGCGTCGGCATACCGGTGGCCAACCGCACTCGGGCTGAAACCGAGCGGCTGATCGGTTTCTTCGTCAATACCCAGGTGATGCGTGCCCAGGTCGATGGCGGGCAGGGCTTTGACGTCCTGTTGCGCCAGACCCGGCAGGCGGCGCTGCAGGCCCAGGCCCACCAGGACCTGCCGTTCGAGCAACTGGTCGAGGCCCTGGCACCGGAACGCAATCTTAGCCACAGCCCCGTGTTCCAGGTGCTGTTCAACCACCAGTACGCTGCGCGCGCCGAGCGGAACTGGGGTGACCTGCGTGTCGAGCCGCTGCATTGGGACAGTGCCACGGCGCAGTTCGACCTGGTGCTGGATACCAGCGAGACCGCGCAGGGGCTGATGGTTTCCCTGGCGTACGACACCGACCTGTTCGAGCGCTCGACCATCGAGCGGCTGTCGACCCACTTCATCAATCTGTTGCAAGGCATCGTCGAGCAACCGCAACAACCGGTGGCCGAACTGCCATTGCTGGCGGCCGCCGAGCGCGAGCGCACCCTGGTCACGTGGAACGCCACCGCTGAACATTACCCGCTGGAGCAGAGCATCCAGCAACTGATCGAAGCCCAGGTGCAGCGCACCCCGGATGCCCCGGCGCTGGCCTTCGGCGAGACGCGCCTGAGCTACGCCCAGCTCAACGCCCGCGCCAACCGCCTGGCCCATCGCCTGATCGCCCTGGGTGTCGGCGCGGATGTGCTGGTGGGCATCGCGGTGGAGCGTTCGGTGGAGATGGTGGTCGGTTTGCTGGCCATCCTCAAGGCCGGTGGCGCCTACGTGCCGCTGGACCCGGAATACCCCGAAGAGCGCCTGCGCTACATGATCGAGGACAGCGGCGTGCAACTGCTGCTGACCCAGAGCCACCTGCAACTGCCGCTGGCCGAAGGCGTGCAGACCCTGGCGCTGGACCTGGAACCGGGCGCCGATGACGCGCGCAACCCGAACGTGGCGGTGGCCCCTGAAAACCTGGCCTATGTGATCTACACCTCCGGCTCCACAGGCCGGCCGAAAGGCGCGGGCAACCGCCATTCGGCCTTGGTCAACCGACTGTGCTGGATGCAGCAGGCCTATCGACTGGATGCCCGCGACAGCGTGTTGCAGAAAACGCCGTTCAGCTTCGACGTGTCGGTGTGGGAGTTCTTCTGGCCCTTGATGACCGGTGCGCGACTGGTGGTTGCTGCACCGGGTGATCACCGCGACCCGGCCCGTCTGGTCGAGCTGATCACCGGCGAAAACATCACCACGCTGCACTTCGTGCCGTCGATGCTCCAGGCGTTCCTGCAAGACAGCGGCGTGCCGCGCTGCACCAGCCTTGCGCGCATCGTCTGCAGTGGCGAAGCGCTGCCGGCCGATGCCCAGCAGCAGGTGTTCGCCAAGCTGCCGAAGGCCGGCCTGTACAACCTGTACGGCCCGACCGAGGCGGCCATCGACGTGACCCACTGGACCTGCCGCGAGGAAGGGCGCGACAGCGTGCCGATCGGCGAGCCGATCGCCAACCTGGCCTGCTACATCCTCGACGCCGAGCTGCAACCGGTGCCGGTGGGCGTGCTGGGCGAGCTGTACCTGGCCGGCGCAGGCCTGGCGCGCGGCTACCACCGCCGCCCGGGGCTGACCGCCGAGCGTTTCGCCGTGAGCCCATACGGCAATGGCGAGCGCATCTACCGCACCGGCGACCTGGCGCGCTACCGCGCGGACGGGGTGATCGAGTATGCCGGGCGTATCGACCACCAGGTCAAGCTGCGTGGTCTGCGCATCGAACTGGGTGAGATCGAGGCGCGCCTGCTGGAACACGACCTGGTGCGTGAAGCCGTGGTGACGGTACCGGACGGCAAGCAGCTGGTCGGTTATGTGGTGCTGACCGGCGAGGCCGCCGATTGGCAGGCACAACTGGCCGAGCATCTGCGCCGTGGCCTGCCGGACTACATGGTGCCGAACCAGTGGCTGGCACTGGACAGCCTGCCGCTGTCGCCCAATGGCAAGCTCGACCGCAAGGCCTTGCCTGCCGTGGATGCCGCGCAATCGCAGCGTGCCTATGTGGCGCCGCAGAGTGAACTGGAACAACAGGTCGCGGCGATCTGGGCGCAGGTGCTGCACTTGGAGCAGGTTGGCCTGGGCGACAACTTCTTCGAACTGGGAGGGCATTCGCTGTTGGCTACCCAGGTGTTCTCGCGTCTGCGCGAGCTAGGCATCGACGCACCGCTCAAGACGCTGTTCGAGCAGGCCAGCCTGCAGGGCTTCGTCGCCAGCCTGCCAGCACCGTCGTTGGCGGCGCGGGCTCCGGCCATCCGGCCGACGCCGCGCGATGCGGCGCTGCCGGTGTCCTATGCCCAGCAACGCCAGTGGTTCCTCTGGCAGCTGGAGCCACACAGCAGCGCCTACCACATCCCCATGGTCCTGCGCCTGAAAGGCAGCCTCGATCGTGCGGCGCTGCAACACAGCTTCAATGCGCTGGTCGAGCGTCATGAGGCCCTGCGTACTCGCTTCGTCGAAAGCGACGAGGGCATCGTCCAGGTGATCGAGCGCTCTGCTGCGCTGGTCATCGCCCATGAACGACTGGCGGACGAGGCGACCCTTCAGGCGCGTGTCGCTGAGGAGATCCGCCAGCCGTTCGACCTGGCCCGCGGCCCGCTGCTGCGGGTCCGTCTGCTGGAGCTGGCGGCCGACGACCAGGTGCTGGTGCTGACTCAGCACCATATCGTCTCGGATGCGGCGTCCATGCAGCTGATGGTCGGCGAACTGATCGATGGCTATGCCCGCCACCGCGAGGGCGATGCCGCCCCACTGCCTGCCCTGGCGCTGCAATATGCCGACTACGCCCGTTGGCAGCGTGAATGGATGGAGGCTGGCGAGCGTGAGCGGCAACTGGCCTACTGGGTCGGGCAACTGGGCAGCGAGCAGGATGTGCTGGCCTTGCCGCTGGACCGCCCGCGTCCTGCCGAGCAGAGCTATCGCGGCGCCCAGCTCGACCTGGCCGTGCCGCCGGCGTTGAAGGACGGTCTCGAGGCGTTGGCCCGCCGCCAGGGCGCGACCCTGTTCATGGTGCTGCTGGCGTCGTTCCAGGCCTTGCTGCATCGCTACAGTGGCCAGCGCGACATCCGCGTCGGCGTGCCGGTGGCCAACCGCAACCGGGTCGAGACCGAAGGGCTGATCGGCTTCTTCGTCAACACCCAGGTACTGCGTGCCGATATCGATCCACGCCAGCCGTTCGGCGTGCTGCTGCAACAGGTGCGTCAGGCTGCGCTGGGCGCCCAGGCGCACCAGGACCTGCCGTTCGAGCAACTGGTGGATGCGCTGGCACCGACCCGCAGCCTCAGCCACAGCCCGTTGTTCCAGGTGATGTTCAACCACCAGGCCGCCGCGCTCGCGCCGGTACGCGCCGTGCCAGGCTTGGCGGTCCAGGCCATGGCCTGGGACAACGACACCACGCAGTTCGACCTGAGCCTGGACACCTGCGAGACCGATGAAGGGCTGAGCGCTTCGCTGATCTACGCCACTGACCTGTTCGACCAGGCCACCATCGTACGCCTGGGTGAGCATTGGCTGAACCTGCTGCAAGGCATCGTCGAGCAACCGCAACAACCGGTGGCCGAACTGCCATTGCTGGCGGCCGCCGAGCGCGAGCGCACCCTGGTCACGTGGAACGCCACCGCTGAAAACTACCCGCTGGAGCAGAGCATCCAGCAACTGATCGAGGCCCAGGTGCAGCGCACCCCGGATGCCCCGGCGCTGGCCTTCGGCGAGACGCGCCTGAGCTACGCCCAGCTCAACGCCCGCGCCAACCGCCTGGCCCATCGCCTGATCGCCCTGGGTGTCGGCGCGGATGTGCTGGTGGGCATCGCGGTGGAGCGTTCGGTGGAGATGGTGGTCGGTTTGCTGGCCATCCTCAAGGCCGGTGGCGCCTACGTGCCGCTGGACCCGGAATACCCCGAAGAGCGCCTGCGCTACATGATCGAGGACAGCGGCGTGCAACTGCTGCTGACCCAGAGCCACCTGCAACTGCCGCTGGCCGAAGGCGTGCAGACCCTGGCGCTGGACCTGGAACCGGGCGCCGATGACGCGCGCAACCCGAACGTGGTGGTGGCCCCTGAAAACCTGGCCTATGTGATCTACACCTCCGGCTCCACAGGCCGGCCGAAAGGCGCGGGCAACCGCCATTCGGCCCTGGTCAACCGACTGTGCTGGATGCAGCAGGCCTATCGACTGGATGCCCGCGACAGCGTGTTGCAGAAAACGCCGTTCAGCTTCGACGTGTCGGTGTGGGAGTTCTTCTGGCCCTTGATGACCGGTGCGCGACTGGTGGTTGCCGCGCCGGGTGAGCATCGTGACCCGGCCCGTCTGGTGGAGCTGATCACCGGCGAAAACATCACCACGCTGCACTTCGTGCCGTCGATGCTCCAGGCGTTCCTGCAAGACAGCGGCGTGCCGCGCTGCACCAGCCTTGCGCGCATCGTCTGCAGTGGCGAAGCGCTGCCGGCCGATGCCCAGCAGCAGGTGTTCGCCAAGCTGCCGAAGGCCGGCCTGTACAACCTGTACGGCCCGACCGAGGCGGCCATCGACGTGACCCACTGGACCTGCCGCGAGGAAGGGCGCGACAGCGTGCCGATCGGCGAGCCGATCGCCAACCTGGCCTGCTACATCCTCGACGCCGAGCTGCAACCGGTGCCGGTGGGCGTGCTGGGCGAGCTGTACCTGGCCGGCGCAGGCCTGGCGCGCGGCTACCACCGCCGCCCGGGGCTGACCGCCGAGCGTTTCGCCGTGAGCCCATACGGCAATGGCGAGCGCATCTACCGCACCGGCGACCTGGCGCGCTACCGCGCGGATGGGGTGATCGAGTACGCCGGGCGTATCGACCACCAGGTCAAGCTACGTGGCCTGCGCATCGAACTGGGTGAGATCGAGGCGCGCCTGCTGGAACACGACCTGGTGCGTGAAGCCGTGGTGACGGTACCGGACGGCAAGCAGCTGGTCGGTTATGTGGTGCTGACCGGCGAAACCGGCGATTGGCAGGCACAACTGGCCGAGCATCTGCGCCGTGGCCTGCCGGACTACATGGTGCCGAACCAGTGGCTGGCACTGGACAGCCTGCCGCTGTCGCCCAATGGCAAGCTCGACCGCAAGGCCTTGCCTGCCGTGGATGCTGCCCTTGTGCAAAAGGTCTATGAGGCACCGGCCAATGCGCGGGAGCACCGTCTGGCCGCAGTCTGGGCCGATGTGTTGCGCCTTGAGCGGGTCGGGGTGAACGACAACTTCTTCGAGCTTGGGGGCGATTCCATCGTCTCGATTCAGGTCGTCGGACGTGCGCGCCAGCAGGGCCTGCACTTCACGCCCAAGGAGCTGTTCCAGCACCAGACCGTGCGCGGCCTGGCAGCGGTGCTGCGCGAAGGCGAGGGAGCGGTGAAGGCCGAGCAAGGTCCGCTGCTCGGGGGCATGCCATTGCTGCCGTTCCAGCAATGGTTCTTCGACCAGCGCATGAGCGAGCCGCAGCACTGGAACCAGTCGCTGTTGCTGCGCGGCACCGAAACGGTGGATGCCAGCGCATTGGAGCAGGCGCTGCTGGCACTGTACGCCCAGCACGACGCCCTGCGCCTGCGCTTTGCCGACGGCAGCGCCGAACACGGTCCGCTGCAACCGGCCCAGCCGTTGCTATGGCGTGCCGCGCTGCGCAGCGCCGAGGAAATCGAGGCGACCTGCGAAGAGGCCCAGCGTAGCCTGGACCTGGCCCAGGGCCCGCTGCTGCGTGCGGTGCTGATCGACCTGGCCGACGGTGGCCAGCGCCTGCTGCTGGTGATCCACCACCTGGTGGTCGATGGCGTGTCCTGGCGCGTGCTGCTGGAAGACCTGCACGATGCCTACCGCCAGGCCCTGGCGGGCAGCACGCCGAAACTGCCGGCCAAGACCAGCGCCTTCAAGACCTGGGGCGAACGCCTGCAGCAGCATGCCGCAAGCCTGGACAGCGAGCTGGCCTACTGGCAAGGGCAACTGGCCGGTGCGCCGCTGGACCTGCCCGAGGCCGAGCTGGGCGCCAGCCTGCAGAACCGTCACCGCCAGAGCGTGCAGGCACGCCTGGATGCCGAGCTGACCCGACGCTTGCTGCAACAGGCCCCGGCGGCCTACCGCACCCAGGTCAACGACCTGCTGCTGACCGCCTTGGCCCGGGTGGTGTGCCGCTGGAGCGGCGCCGATTCGGCGCTGGTGGAGCTGGAAGGCCATGGCCGCGAAGACCTGTTCGACGACATCGACCTGAGCCGTACGGTGGGCTGGTTCACCAGCGCCTACCCGGTGCGCCTGACCCCGGCCGCCGAGCTGGGCGCCTCGATCAAGCAGGTCAAGGAACAGCTGCGCGGCGTGCCGCACAAGGGCATCGGTTTCGGCGCTTTGCGCTACCTGGGCGACGAGGCTGCGCGCGCGAGCCTGGCCGGGCTGCCGGTGCCGCGCATCACCTTCAACTACTTGGGCCAGCTGGATGGCCAGTTCGATGAGCGGGCGCTGTTCGTGCCCGCTGCCGAAAGCGCAGGTGAGGAGCAGAGCCCGCTGGCGCCGCTGGGCAACTGGCTGGTGCTCAATGGCCAGGTGTATGGCGGCGAGCTGAGCCTGGCGTTCAGCTTCAGCGGGCAGATGTTCGCCCGCGCGACCATCGAGCGGCTGGCGCGGGCCTACGAGGCGGAGCTGGCGGCGCTGGTCGAGCACTGCCAGGCGCCGCAAGGGCTGACGCCGTCGGACTTCCCGCTGGCGGGCCTGAGCCAGGCGCAACTCGACGCACTGCCGGTGGCGGTGGCCGAGGTCGAAGACATCTACCCACTGTCGCCGATGCAGCAGGGCATGCTGTTCCATTCCACGTTCGGCGAGAGCGACGGCGACTACATCAATCAGATGCAGGTCGAGGTCGCAGGTCTGGATGTGGCACGCTTCGAGGCGGCTTGGAACGCTGTGCTCCAGGCCCATGACAGTCTGCGTTGTGCCTTCGTCTGGTCCGCCGACCAGGCCCAACCGGTGCAGGTAGTGCTGCGCGAGGCCCGTGTGCCGTTCAGCGAGCTGGACTGGCGCGGTCGTGATGACCTTGCGCTGGCGCTCCCGACACTGGCCGCCGAAGAACGTGGGCGCGGCTTCGATGTGCTGCAGGCGCCATTGCTGCGCCTGGTGCTGGTACGCCTGGAAGATGACCGCCATGCACTGATCTACACCAGCCATCACATCCTCATGGACGGCTGGAGCAATGCGCAACTGCTGGGTGAAGTGCTGCAACGCTACTGTGGCGAGCGGCCCACGCAGGCGGCGGGCCGCTTCGGCGACTACATTGGCTGGCTGCAGCGTCAGGACCGAGCGCAGAGCGAAGCTTTCTGGCGCGAGCAACTGGCCGCACTGGAAGAGCCCACTCGCCTGGCCAGCACCTGTCAACATGTCGGTGTCGATGGCTACGACGAGCACAGCCTGTCGATCGATGCGCAGACCACCGCGCGCCTGGGCCGCTTCGCCCGTGAGCGCAAGGTCACCGTCAACACCTTGGTGCAGGGTGCCTGGGCCTTGTTGCTGCAGCGTCGTGTCGGCCAGGACTGCGTGTCGTTCGGCGCCACCGTGGCCGGGCGACCGGCCGAGCTGGCCGGTATCGAGCAGCAGATCGGCCTGTTCATCAACACCTTGCCGGTGATCGTGCCGTGCACCGCCGGGCAGGCGCTTGGCGACTGGCTGGACGATCTGCAGGCGCTCAACCTGCGCATCCGCGAACAGGAGCACACGCCACTGTTCGACATCCAACGCTGGGCCGGGCAGGGCGGTGACGCGCTGTTCGACAGTCTGCTGGTGTTCGAAAACTACCCGGTGGCCGAGGCCCTGGAGCGTGGTTCGCCCTCGGGGCTGCACTTTGGCCCGGTGCGCACACAGGAGCAGAGCAACTATCCGCTGACCCTGGCGGTCGGCCTGGAGGACAGCCTGTCACTGCGCTGCAGCTATGACCGGCAGGCGTTCAGCGCGGCGATCATCGAGCAGATCGGCCAGCAACTGCGTCACTTGCTGCTGCAGATGCTCGAACAGGGCGCTGAGGCGCCTGTCGAGACCTTGCAATTGCTCGATGATGAGCAACGCCAGGCTGCGGTACAGGCCTGGAATACCGCCCCGGCCACGTTCGCGCCGAGCCAGCCGCTGCATCGCCTGATCGAAGCCCAGGCGGCTCGCGCGCCGCAGGCGCCGGCGCTGGTCTGCGAAGGCGAACAGTTGAGCTACGCCGAGCTGAACCGCCGGGCCAACCGGATCGCCCACGCGCTGATCGCCCGAGGCGTCGGCCCGGACGTGCTGGTGGGCCTGGCCGCGCCGCGTTCGCTGGAGATGGTGGTCGGCCTGCTGGCCATCCTCAAGGCCGGTGGTGCCTACGTGCCGCTGGACCCGGCCTATCCGCTGGATCGCCTGCACTACATGATCGAGGACAGCGGCCTGCAGTTGCTGCTCGGCCAGGGCGACCTCGGGCTGAGCCTGGCGGCGAACGTGCAGGTGCTGGACCTGGCCGCCGACTACGCCGACTACGCTGACTTCGCCGAGGTCAACCCGAACGTTGCGGTGGACCTGGATAACCTGGCCTATGTCATCTACACCTCCGGCTCCACCGGCAAGCCGAAGGGCACCTTGCTGCCGCACCGCAACGTGCTGCGCCTGTTCGAGGCCACGGACGACTGGTTCGGCTTCGGCCCGCAGGACTGCTGGACGCTGTTCCACTCCTATGCCTTCGACTTCTCGGTATGGGAGCTGTTCGGCGCCTTGCTGCATGGTGGTCGCCTGGTGATCGTGCCGCAGGATGTCAGCCGTTCGCCGGAGGCCTTCTACCAACTGCTGTGCGAGCAGCGGGTGACCGTGCTCAACCAGACGCCGTCGGCGTTCCGCCAGCTGATGCAGGTGGCCTGCGCTGAAGGCCAGCGCAGCGACCAGCAGCTGCGCTACGTGGTGTTCGGCGGCGAGGCGCTGGAGGTCGGCAGCCTGCGTCCGTGGTTCGAGCGCTTCGGCGATCGTGCCCCGCAACTGGTCAACATGTACGGCATCACCGAAACCACGGTGCACGTGACCTACCGTCCATTGTCGCTGGCTGACCTGGCGCAGAGCGCGTCGAGCCCGATTGGTGTGCCGATCCCGGACCAGAGCCTGTACGTGCTCGACAGCGACCTCAACCCGGTGGCCGCCGGCTGTGTCGGCGAGCTGTACGTCGGTCGCCAGGGCCTGGCCCGTGGCTACCTCAAGCGCGCCGACCTCAGCGCCACGCGCTTCATTCCCGACCCGTTCGGCGAGAGCGGGGCGCGGCTGTACCGCAGCGGCGACCTGGCACGCTGGCGCGCCGATGGGGTGATCGAGTACGTCGGGCGGATGGACCATCAGGTGAAGATCCGTGGCTTCCGCATCGAGCTGGGCGAGATCCAGGCGCGGCTGCAGGCGCTGCCCCAGGTGCGCGAGGCCGTGGTGCTGGCCCAGGAGGGGGCGAGTGGCACCCAGCTGGTCGGTTACCTGGTGGCCGGGCAAGCGGTGGCGGACCAGGCGATCTGGCGTGAGGCGGTCAAGGCCGCACTGCGCGAAGACCTGCCGGAGTACATGGTGCCGGCGCACCTGCTGCTGCTCGAGCGCATGCCGCTGACCGCCAACGGCAAGCTCGACCGCCGTGCCTTGCCGGCGGCGGATGCCAGCCTGCTGCAACAGGCTTATGTGGCGCCAGTCACTGAACTGGAACAGCAGGTGGCAGGCATCTGGGCTCAGGTGCTGGAGCTGGAGCAAGTAGGCTTGAGCGACAACTTCTTCGAGCTTGGCGGCCATTCGTTGCTGGCCACCCAGGTAGTGCTGCGCCTGCGCGAAGCGCTGGGCCATGAAGTGCCGGTCAAGACGCTGTTCCTGGCCCGCGACCTGGCGGACTTCTGCGAGGCCTTGCAGGCCCTGCAGCCCGCGCTCGATCCACTGCACGATGTTTTGGCTAAATCCTTGGAGGACCTCAATCGTCTAACTGCCGATGATCTTGAAAAACTGATTTCCTAGTGAGGACACGGCATGCAGCAACTAATCGAATCGGTAAGCGCGCTTTCTTCCGAGAAGCGCAAAGCCTTGGCGATTCTGCTGAGTCAGAAGGGGGTCAACCTCTATGGCATCGCGCCGATTTTCCGGCGTGATGCCGACGAGCCCCTTCGGCTGTCCTATGCCCAGGAGCGTCAGTGGTTCCTCTGGAACCTGGAACCGCACAGCGCGGCGTATCACATCCCCACGGCGCTGCGCTTGCGCGGCGCCCTGGACATGGCCGCGCTGCAGCGCAGCTTCGCGACGCTGATCGAGCGTCACGAAGTACTGCGCAGCGTGTTCGTCGAGGTCGACGGGCAGTTGCTGCAGCAGGTTCGCGCGCCGTTCGCGCTGCCGCTGCCGGTGCAGGTACTGACCGATGCCGGGCAACTGGAACAGGCGGTGGCGGGGGAGATCGCCGTGCTCTTCGACCTGGGCGAAGGGCCGTTGCTGCGCGCGCGCCTGCTGCAGGTGAGCGAAGACGACCATGTGCTGGTGTTGACCCAGCACCACATCATTTCCGACGGCGCCTCGATGCAGTTGATGGTCGAGGAGCTGATCAACTGCTATGGCGCGTTCAGTCGTGGCCAGCAGCCCGAGCTGCCGGCGCTGCCGATCCAGTATGCCGACTATGCATTGTGGCAGCGCCAATGGATGGAGGCTGGCGAGCGCGAGCGCCAATTGGCCTACTGGACCACCCGCCTGGGCGGCGAGCAGCCGGTGCTGGAATTGCCGCTGGATCGTCCGCGGCCAGCGCTGCAGAGCTTGCGTGGCGCACGCCTGGATATCGAACTGTCGGCCGAGCTGGGCAGGGGTTTGCAAGAGGTAGCGCGGCAGCAGGGGGCGACCCTGTACATGGTCCTGCTGGCGTCGTTCCAGGCGCTGTTGCACCGCTACAGCCGACAGCGCGATATCCGTGTCGGCGTGCCGATCGGCAACCGCAACCGCGCAGAGACCGAGCGCCTGATCGGCTTCTTCGTCAATACCCAGGTGCTCAGCGCCGAAGTCGATGGTCAGGCGCCGTTCACCACATTGCTGCAACAGGCCAAGGAGGCGGCGCTGGGCGCCCAGGAGCATCAGGACCTGCCGTTCGAGCAACTGGTCGAAGCCTTGGCGCCGGAGCGCAACCTCAGCCACAGCCCGTTGTTCCAGGTGCTGTTCAATCACCAGGCGCACCGTGGCGCGGGCCGGCAGGCCCATGAGCTGCCGGGGCTGCGGGTCGAATCGCTGAACTGGGAGAGCCAGACCGCGCAATTCGACCTGATGCTCGATACCCATGAAGAGCAGGGGCAGTTGTGGGCGTCGCTGACCTACGCGACCGACCTGTTCGACTCAACCACCATCGAGCGCCTGGCGGGCCACTGGCAGGCGTTGCTCGAAGGTATCGTCAGCGCCCCCGGCACGCGCGTCAGCGAGTTGCCGATGCTGACGACGGCGGAACGTGCCGCAACGCTGGCTGCCTGGAATACCGCCCCGGCCACGTTCGCGCCGAGCCAGCCGCTGCATCGCCTGATCGAAGCCCAGGCGGCCCGCGCGCCGCAGGCGCCGGCGCTGGTCTGCGAAGGCGAACAGTTGAGCTACGCCGAGCTGAACCGCCGGGCCAACCGGATCGCCCACGCGCTGATCGCCCGAGGCGTCGGCCCGGACGTGCTGGTGGGCCTGGCCGCGCCGCGTTCGCTGGAGATGGTGGTCGGCCTGCTGGCCATCCTCAAGGCCGGTGGTGCCTACGTGCCGCTGGACCCGGCCTATCCGCTGGATCGCCTGCACTACATGATCGAGGACAGCGGCCTGCAGTTGCTGCTCGGCCAGGGCGACCTCGGGCTGAGCCTGGCGGCGAACGTGCAGGTGCTGGACCTGGCCGCCGACTATGCCGACTACGCTGACTTCGCCGAGGTCAACCCGAACGTTGCGGTGGACCTGGATAACCTGGCCTATGTCATCTACACCTCCGGCTCCACCGGCAAGCCGAAGGGCACCTTGCTGCCGCACCGCAACGTGCTGCGCCTGTTCGAGGCCACGGACGGCTGGTTCGGCTTCGGCCCGCAGGACTGCTGGACGCTGTTCCACTCCTATGCCTTCGACTTCTCGGTATGGGAGCTGTTCGGCGCCTTGCTGCATGGTGGCAGCCTGGTGATCGTGCCGCAGGATGTCAGCCGTTCGCCGGAGGCCTTCTACCAACTGCTGTGCGAGCAGCGGGTGACCGTGCTCAACCAGACGCCGTCGGCGTTCCGCCAGCTGATGCAGGTGGCCTGCGCTGAAGGCCAGCGCAGCGACCAGCAGCTGCGCTACGTGGTGTTCGGCGGCGAGGCGCTGGAGGTCGGCAGCCTGCGTCCGTGGTTCGAGCGCTTCGGCGATCGTGCCCCGCAACTGGTCAACATGTACGGCATCACCGAAACCACGGTGCACGTGACCTACCGTCCATTGTCGCGGGCTGACCTGGCGCAGAGCGCGTCGAGCCCGATTGGTGTGCCGATCCCGGACCAGAGCCTGTACGTGCTCGACAGCGACCTCAACCCGGTGGCCGCCGGCTGTGTCGGCGAGCTGTACGTCGGTCGCCAGGGCCTGGCCCGTGGCTACCTCAAGCGCGCCGACCTCAGCGCCACGCGCTTCATTCCCGACCCGTTCGGCGAGAGCGGGGCGCGGCTGTACCGCAGCGGCGACCTGGCACGCTGGCGCGCCGATGGGGTGATCGAGTACGTCGGGCGGATGGACCATCAGGTGAAGATCCGTGGCTTCCGCATCGAGCTGGGCGAGATCCAGGCGCGGCTGCAGGCGCTGCCCCAAGTGCGCGAGGCCGTGGTGCTGGCCCAGGAGGGGGCGAGCGGCACCCAGCTGGTCGGTTACCTGGTGGCCGGGCAAGCGGTGGCGGACCAGGCGCTCTGGCGTGAGGCGGTCAAGGCCGCACTGCGCGAAGACCTGCCGGAGTACATGGTGCCGGCGCACCTGCTGCTGCTCGAGCGCATGCCGCTGACCGCCAACGGCAAGCTCGACCGCCGTGCCTTGCCGGCGGCGGATGCCAGCCTGCTGCAACAGGCCTATGTAGCCCCGCAAAGCGAAATGGAACAGCGCATTGCCGCTGTCTGGGCCGATGTGCTGCGTCTGGAGCGGGTCGGCTTGAGCGACAACTTCTTCGAGCTGGGTGGCGACTCGATCATTTCCATCCAGGTGGTCAGCCGTGCCCGTCAGGCCGGCATACATTTCACTCCCAAGGAGCTGTTCCAGCACCAGACCGTGCAGGGCCTGGCCCGTGTGGCGCGCGAGGGCGGCGCGGCGCAGCGCATCGACCAGGGGGCGGTGCAGGGCGGCATGCCGCTGCTGCCGGTACAGCAGTGGTTCTTCGGCGAAGTGAGCGACGAGGCGCACCACTGGAACCAGTCAGTGCTGCTGCGTCCCACTCGGGCCTTGCAGGCGGCGACCGTCGAGGCGGCCTTGCAGGCCCTGCTGGTGCAGCACGATGCGTTGCGCCTGCGCTTTACCCGCGAGCAGGGTCAGTGGCAGGCCAGTCACGGTCAGCCTGGCCAGGCCAAGGACCTGCTCTGGCAGCGGCAGGCCGCCGACCAGGACGCGCTGCTGGCACTGTGTGAAGCGGCGCAACGCAGCCTGAGCCTGGAAGGGCCGCTGCTGCGTGCTGTGCTGGTCGGCATGGGCGACGGCAGCCAACGCTTGCTGTTGGTGATCCACCACCTGGTCATCGACGGCGTGTCCTGGCGCGTGCTGTTCGAGGACCTGCAACAGGCCTGCGCGCAACTGGATGCGCAGCAGCCTGTGCGGCTGCCGGCGAAAACCAGTGCCTACAAGGCCTGGGCCGAGCGTTTGGGGGAGCACGCCCGTAGTGACGCCATGGCGCGCGAGCTGGCCTGGTGGCAGGGCCAGCTGGCCGATGCTCCGCAGGACCTGCCGTGCGCCAATCCGGCCGGCGGCCAGCAAAACCGCCATGCCCGCAGCCTGCATACGCGGCTGGACAGCGAGCTCACCCGGCAGTTGCTGCAGCAGGCCCCGGCGGCTTACCGCACCCAGGTCAACGACCTGCTGCTGACCGCGCTGGCCCGGGTGGTGGGCCGCTGGAGCGCGCAGCACACCGTGCTGATCCAACTTGAAGGGCATGGCCGCGAAGACCTGTTCGACGACATCGACCTGACTCGCACCGTCGGCTGGTTCACCACCTTGTTCCCGCTGGCCCTCACGCCTGCGCAGGACCTGGCGGGCTCGATCAAGGCGGTCAAGGAGCAACTGCGTGCCGTCCCCTCCAAGGGCATCGGCTACGGCATGCTCCGCCATCTGGGCGATGCTGCGGTGCAGGCCGGTCTTGCCGCCTTGCCGGTGCCGCGTATCACCTTCAACTATCTGGGGCAGTTCGATGGCAGTTTCGACGCCGAGCAGGGTGCGCTGTTCGTCCCGGTCGGCGAGCCGCGCGGCGAGGAGCAGAGCCCGGCGGCGCCGCTGGGCAACTGGCTGACGCTCAATGGGCAGGTCTACGGTGGTGAACTGGCCATTGGTTGGACCTACAGCCACGAGATGTTCGATGAGGCCACGGTCCAGGCCTTGGCCGATGACTATGCCGCCGAGCTGAAGGCGCTCATCGCCCATTGCTGCGACTTGCGCCATGCCGGTGTCACGCCCTCGGACTTCCCGCTGGCACGCCTGGATCAGGCGCACCTCGACCAGTTGCTGGACGATCCGCGCGCGGTCGAGGATGTCTATCCGTTGTCGCCGATGCAGCAGGGCATGCTGTTCCATAGCCTGTATGGCCAGGGCAACGGCGACTATATCAACCAGATGCGGGTGACCGTGGAAGGCTTGCAGGTCGAGCGTTTCCGCGCGGCCTGGCAGGCGTCGGCCGATGCCCAGCCGATCCTGCGCAGTCGCTTCGCCTGGGAAGGTGACATCGGCCAGCCGCTGCAGATCGTCCAGCGCCAGGTCCAGGTGCCGTTCGACTACCTCGACTGGCATGCCGAGGCCGAGCCTGGCGCACGCCTGGACGCCCTGGCCGAGGCCGAGCGCGCTCGTGGTTTCGACCTGCGTGAGGCGCCGTTGCTGCGCATGACCGTGGTGCGCACCGGCGAGCAGCGCTTCGAGCTGATCTACACCAACCATCACATCCTCATGGACGGCTGGAGCAACTCGCAGTTGATGGGGGAAGTCCTGCAGCGTTATGCCGGGCAGGCGCCGGCCCAGGCCGGGCGTTACCGCGACTACATCGACTGGTTGCAGCGCCAGGATCCGGCGGTCAGTGAAGCGTTCTGGCGCGAGCGCCTGGCCGAGCTAGAGGCGCCCACACGTTTGGCCCAGGGCCTGCAGGCCGAGCCTGGCAGCGGGTACGCCAGCCATGTGCGGCTGGTCGACGCCGAGCGCACGCAGCGTCTGGAAACCTTCGCCCGCCAGCAGAAGGTCACTGTCAACACACTGCTGCAAGCGGCCTGGCTACTGCTGTTGCAGCGCTACAGCGGGCAGGCCACGGTGGCCTTCGGCGCCACCGTGGCGGGCCGGCCGCTGGAGCTGCCGGGTATCGAGCAGCAGATCGGTCTGTTCATCAACACCCTGCCGGTGATCGCCACGCCACAGCCGGCCCAGTCCGTGGCCGACTGGCTGCAGGCAGTGCAGGCGCTCAACCTTGGCTTGCGTGAGCACGAGCACACGCCCTTGTTCGATATCCAGCGCTGGGCCGGGCAGGGCGGTGACGCGCTGTTCGACAGCCTGCTGGTGTTCGAGAACTACCCGGTGGCCGAGGCCCTGGAGCGTGGCGCGCCACAGGAGCTGCGCTTCGGCAGCGTCGACAGTCGCGAGCAGACCAACTACCCGCTGACCCTGGGCGTGAACCTGGGCGGTACCCTGGAGCTGCACTATAGCTTCATGCGTGCCCATTTCGATGAGGCGGCCATTGTCCGCCTGGACCAGCAACTGATCGGCCTGATGGAGCAGTTCAGCCAGGCGCCCACCGCGGCGTTGGGCAACCTGAGTCTGCTCGATAGCCAGGCCCAGCAGGCCCTGGCCGTGGCCAACGCGCCGCAGCCATGGCAGGACGGCTTGCTGGTGCACCAACGCATCGCCGCCCAGGCCGCGCGCCGGCCTCAGGCTCCCGCGGTACTGTTCGGCGACCAGGTGCTGGACTTCGCCAGCCTGGAGCGTCAGGCCAACCAACTGGCCCATCGCCTGGTCGCCGAAGGCGTAGGCGCCGAGATCCGTGTCGGCGTGGCCTTGCCCCGTGGGCCGCAGGTGATCGTCGCCTTGCTCGCGGTGCTCAAGGCCGGTGGCGCCTATGTGCCGCTGGACGCCAGCTATCCGGCCGAGCGCCTGGCCTACCTGATGCAGGACTCCGGTATCGCCCTGTTGCTCACCGACTCGACCTTGCGCGGGCAACTGCCGCTGCCGGCGGCGTTGGCTGCCCTCAATCTCGACCAGCTCGACCTGACCGCACAGCCGACCCATGCGCCGCAAACAGTGGTGCAGCCGCAGAGCCTGGCCTATGTGATCTACACCTCCGGTTCCACCGGCAAGCCCAAGGGGGTGTGCGTCGAGCATGGCCCGCTGGCGATGCACTGCGAAGCCATCGGCCGGCGCTATGCCATGGTCGAGGACGATTGCGAGCTGCACTTCATGTCGTTCGCCTTCGACGGTGCTCATGAGCGCTGGCTCACCGCGTTGACCCACGGCAGCCGCCTGCTGGTGCGTGATGACAGCCTCTGGGAGCCAGGCCAGACCTGCGCGCGCATGTGTGAGCACGGCGTGACGGTGGCGGCGTTCCCGCCGGCGTACCTGTTGCAGATGGCCGAGCACGTCGAGCTGCATGGCCAGGCGCCGAAGGCGCGCATTTACTGCTTCGGCGGCGACGCGGTGCCCCGTGACAGCTACCAGCGCGTGCATGCCGCCCTGGCGCCGGAGCACATCATCAACGGCTACGGCCCGACCGAGACGGTGGTGACCCCGCTGATCTGGAAAGCCGACCGCGCTACCGACTGCGGCGCTGCCTACGCACCGATCGGCACGCGTATCGGCGACCGTCGCACCTATGTGCTGGCCGCCGACCTGAGCGTCCTGCCAGCCGGCCTGCAGGGTGAGCTGTACCTTGGTGGCCACGGCCTGGCCCGTGGCTACCTGGACCGGCCGGGCATGACCGCCGAGCGCTTCGTTCCCGATCCGCACGGCGAGCCAGGCGCGCGCCTGTACCGCAGTGGCGACCTGGTACGCGAGCGCCGCGATGGCGTGTTCGACTACCAGGGGCGAGTGGACAACCAGGTGAAAATCCGCGGCTTCCGTGTCGAACTGGGCGAAGTCGAGGCCCGCCTGCTGGCCCAGGCTGGCGTGCGCGATGCCGCCGTGGTCGCCCGGCCAGGCCCGAGCGGCCAGCAGTTGGTCGGCTATGTGGTGGCGTTGCAGCCAGGTCAGGCTGATGCCGCGTGGTGCGACGCGCTCAGGGCGAGCCTGCGCGAAGTGCTGCCGGACTACATGGTTCCGGCGCATGTCCTGTCGCTCGCCAGCATGCCGCTGACCCCCAACGGCAAGCTTGACCGCAAGGCGCTGCCGCAGCCTGAGGCCGGTCAGTCCCGACATGATCATCAGCCACCGCGTACCGCGCTGGAGCAGACGGTGGCGGCGATCTGGGCCGATGTGCTCAAGCTGCCGCAGGTGAGCTTGCACGATCACTTCTTCGAGCTGGGTGGTCACTCGTTGCTGGCCACCCAGGTCGTCGCCCGGGTGCGTCACGCCCTGCAGGTCGAGGTGGCGCTGCGCACCTTGTTCGAGCATGGCACCCTGCAGGCATTCTGCGCCCAGCTATCGGAGTCTGCCGACGCAGCGGTGCCCGCCATCGGCCTGGCCGATCGCTCGCGGGCGCTGGCATTGTCCTATGCCCAGGAGCGCCAGTGGTTCCTCTGGCAGCTGGCCCCGGACAGCGCCGCCTACCATATTCCGGTGGCCCTGCGCCTGCGTGGCGCGCTGCGTGTCGAAGCCCTGCGCCGGGCGTTCGAACACCTGGTGGCGCGGCACGAGAGCCTGCGCACGGTGTTCGTTCATGCACAGGGGCGTACCGAGCAGGTGATACAGGCGCCGTACGCCTTCGAGCTGCCGCTGGAGGTGCTGGCCGATGCCAGCGATGCCGCGCTGCTGTCGCGGGTGGAACAGGAGGTCGCACGTCCGTTCGACCTCGGGCAGGGCCCGCTGCTGCGTGCCTGCCTGTTGCGCCAGGGCAGCGATGAACATGTGCTGGTGCTGGTGATGCATCACATCGTCAGCGATGGTGTGTCGATGCAGGTCATGGTCGACGAGCTGGTGGCCCTGTACGACGCCTTTGACCAGGGGCAGGCACCGAGCCTTGCGCCGTTGCCGATCCAGTACGCCGACTATGCCGTCTGGCAGCGCCAGTGGATGGACGCTGGTGAGCGTGAGCGGCAGCTGACCTATTGGGTCGAACGCCTGGGCGGCACGCAGCCTGTGCTCGAACTGCCGCTGGATCACCCGCGACCGGCGATGCGCAGCCAAGCCGGTGCCAGTTTGACGCTGGCCCTGCCCGGTGAGCTGCAGCAGGCATTGCGCGCGCTGGCCAGGGAACAGGGGGTGACGCTGTTCATGCTGTTGCTGGCGGCTTACCAGACGTTGCTGCACCGCTACAGCGGCCAGTCCGACATCCGTGTCGGTGTGCCGATCGCCAACCGCAACCATGCTCGCACCGAAGGCATGATCGGCTTCTTCGTCAATACCCAGGTGCTCAAGGTCGAGTTCGCGCCGCAGGCGACCTTTGCCGCGCTGCTCGGCCAGGTGCGCCAGGCGGCGCTGGAGGCCCAGGCCTACCAGGACCTGCCGTTCGAGCAACTGGTCGAGGCCCTGGCGCCGGAGCGCAACCTCAGCCACAGCCCGCTGTTCCAGGCACTGTTCAACTACCAGAGCGGCGCGCGCCGTGGCCAGGGCGCGCAACAGGCGCACGCCTTGAGCGTCGAAGGGCTGCAATGGGATACCGGTGTCGCCCAGTTCGACCTGACCTTGGATGTGTTCGACAGCGAAGAGGGCGTGCTGGCCTCGTTGGTGTATGCCACCGACCTGTTCGAGCGCTCGACCATCGAGCGGCTGTCGACCCACTTCATCAATCTGTTGCAAGGCATCGTCGAGCAACCGCAACAACCGGTGGCCGAACTGCCATTGCTGGCGGCCGCCGAGCGCGAGCGCACCCTGGTCACGTGGAACGCCACCGCTGAAAACTACCCGCTGGAGCAGAGCATCCAGCAACTGATCGAGGCCCAGGTGCAGCGCACCCCGGATGCCCCGGCGCTGGCCTTCGGCGAGACGCGCCTGAGCTACGCCCAGCTCAACGCCCGCGCCAACCGCCTGGCCCATCGCCTGATCGCCCTGGGTGTCGGCGCGGATGTGCTGGTGGGCATCGCGGTGGAGCGTTCGGTGGAGATGGTGGTCGGTTTGCTGGCCATCCTCAAGGCCGGTGGCGCCTACGTGCCGCTGGACCCGGAATACCCCGAAGAGCGCCTGCGCTACATGATCGAGGACAGCGGCGTGCAACTGCTGCTGACCCAGAGCCACCTGCAACTGCCGCTGGCCGAAGGCGTGCAGACCCTGGCGCTGGACCTGGAACCGGGCGCCGATGACGCGCGCAACCCGAACGTGGTGGTGGCCCCTGAAAACCTGGCCTATGTGATCTACACCTCCGGCTCCACAGGCCGGCCAAAAGGCGCGGGCAACCGCCATTCGGCCTTGGTCAACCGACTGTGCTGGATGCAGCAGGCCTATCGACTGGATGCCCGCGACAGCGTGTTGCAGAAAACGCCGTTCAGCTTCGACGTGTCGGTGTGGGAGTTCTTCTGGCCCTTGATGACCGGTGCGCGACTGGTGGTTGCCGCGCCGGGTGATCATCGCGACCCGGCCCGTCTGGTCGAGCTGATCACCGGCGAAAACATCACCACGCTGCACTTCGTACCGTCGATGCTCCAGGCGTTCCTGCAAGACAGCGGCGTGCCGCGCTGCACCAGCCTTGCGCGCATCGTCTGCAGTGGCGAAGCGCTGCCGGCCGATGCCCAGCAGCAGGTGTTCGCCAAGCTGCCGAAGGCCGGCCTGTACAACCTGTACGGCCCGACCGAGGCGGCCATCGACGTGACCCACTGGACCTGCCGCGAGGAAGGGCGCGACAGCGTGCCGATCGGCGAGCCGATTGCCAACCTGGCCTGCTACATCCTCGACGCCGAGCTGCAACCGGTGCCGGTGGGCGTGCTGGGCGAGCTGTACCTGGCCGGCGCAGGCCTGGCGCGCGGCTACCACCGCCGCCCGGGGCTGACCGCCGAGCGTTTCGCCGTGAGCCCATACGGCAATGGCGAGCGCATCTACCGCACCGGCGACCTGGCGCGCTACCGCGCGGATGGGGTGATCGAGTACGCCGGGCGTATCGACCACCAGGTCAAGCTGCGTGGCCTGCGCATCGAACTGGGTGAGATCGAGGCGCGCCTGCTGGAGCACGACCTGGTACGTGAAGCCGTGGTGACGGTGCCGGACGGCAAGCAGCTGGTCGGTTATGTGGTGCTGACCGGCGAAACCGCCGATTGGCAGGCACAACTGGCCGAGCACCTACGCCGCGGCCTGCCGGACTACATGGTGCCGAACCAGTGGCTGGCACTGGACAGCCTGCCGCTGTCGCCCAATGGCAAGCTCGACCGCAAGGCCTTGCCTGCCGTGGATGCCGCGCAATCGCAGCGTGCCTATGTGGCGCCGCAGAGTGAACTGGAACAACAGGTCGCGGCAATCTGGACGCAGGTCCTCGGGCTTGAGCGAGTCGGCCTGACTGACAACTTCTTCGAACTGGGCGGGCATTCCCTGCTGGTGATCAATATCGTGTCGCGTATTCAACTCGAACTGGGGCTGAAGCTGGTCCCGCAACTGCTGTTCCAATACCCGGTGCTTGGTGCTCTGGTGGCGCAACTGCAAGCCACCGGCGCACAGGTGCAGGATTCGACCCTGAGCCGTCTGGAAGACCTGCTTGACGACATGGAGGGGCTGTGATGGACAGCACCGTTGCCGCGCGGATCGCTCGCCGCTTCATCACCTTGCCACTGGACAAGCGTGCCCTGTACCTGGAGAAGATGCTGGCCGAGGGCGTGTCCCCGGCCAACCTGCCGATCCCCGAGGTGCAGTCGGCCTTCGAGCAACTGCCGCTGTCCTTCGCCCAGGAGCGCCAGTGGTTTCTCTGGCAGCTGGAGCCGCACAGCAGTGCCTATCACATCCCCATGGCCCTGCGTCTGCGCGGCCGGCTGGATCGCCAGGCGCTGCAAGGTGCCTTCGAGCGTTTGGTGGAGCGGCATCAGACGCTGCGCACTCGTTTCGTCTTCGACCAGACGCGCCCATTGCAGGTGATCGACCCCGTGGCCGGGTTGGCCATCGCCCATGAGGTGGTCGGGCCGCTGGACCTGGCACAACTGGAGGCCCGGGTGGCCGAAGAAACCCGTCAGCCGTTCGACCTTGAGGCGGGGCCGCTGCTGCGGGTGCGTCTGCTGGAGCTGGCGCCCGACGATCAGGTGCTGGTGCTGACTCAGCACCATATCGTTTCCGATGGCGTGTCGATGCAGGTGATGGTCGGCGAGCTGATCGCCCTGTATGCCGGCTTGAGCCTCGGCCAGGCGCCGACCCTGGCGCCGCTGCCGATCCAGTATGCCGACTATGCCCTGTGGCAGCGCCACTGGATGGAGGCGGGCGAGCGTGATCGCCAGCTGGCCTACTGGACCGAGCGCCTGGGCGCGCAGCAACCGGTGCTGGAACTGCCGCTGGATCACTCGCGGCCGGCGCAGCCCAGCTACCGTGGCGCGCGTTGCAACCTGCAACTGCCGGCGGCCTTGAGTCATGACCTGCAAGCCCTGGCCCGGGCCGAGGGTGGCACCTTGTTCATGCTGCTGCTGGCGGCATTCCACGCGTTGTTGCACCGCTACAGCGGCCAGGACGATATCCGCATCGGGGTGCCCAGCGCCAACCGCAACCGGGTCGAGACCGAAGGGCTGATCGGTTATTTCGTCAACACTCAGGTGATTCGTGCCCAGGTCGCTGGCGAGCAGCCCTTCGTCGAATTGTTGCGCCAGGTGCGCCAGCACGCGTTGGATGCCCAGGCCTATCAGGAGCTGCCGTTCGAGCAACTGGTCGAGGCCCTGGCGCCGGAGCGCACCCTGGGGCTCAATCCGCTGTTCCAGGTGATGTTCAACCATCAAGCGGCCGGCCGTGGCGGGGCGACCAGCGCGCGCTTGGGCGATCTGCAGATCGAAGGCGTGGACAGTGTCACCGAAGTGGCTCAACTGGACCTGACCCTGGAGACCCGCGAATCGCCAGAGGGATTGGAGGCGTCGTTCATCTATGCCACCGACCTGTTCGAGCGCTCGACCATCGAGCGGCTGTCGACCCACTTCGTCAATCTGTTGCAAGGCATCGTCGAGCAACCGCAACAACCGGTGGCCGAACTGCCATTGCTGGCGGCCGCCGAGCGCGAGCGCACCCTGGTCACGTGGAACGCCACCGCTGAAAACTACCCGCTGGAGCAGAGCATCCAGCAACTGATCGAGGCCCAGGTGCAGCGCACGCCGGATGCCCCGGCGCTGGCCTTCGGCGAGACGCGCCTGAGCTACGCCCAGCTCAACGCCCGCGCCAACCGCCTGGCCCATCGCCTGATCGCCCTGGGTGTCGGCGCGGATGTGCTGGTGGGCATCGCGGTGGAGCGTTCGGTGGAGATGGTGGTCGGTTTGCTGGCCATCCTCAAGGCCGGTGGCGCCTACGTGCCGCTGGACCCGGAATACCCCGAAGAGCGCCTGCGCTACATGATCGAGGACAGCGGCGTGCAACTGCTGCTGACCCAGAGCCACCTGCAACTGCCGCTGGCCGAAGGCGTGCAGACCCTGGCGCTGGACCTGGAACCGGGCGCCGATGACGCGCGCAACCCGAACGTGGCGGTGGCCCCTGAAAACCTGGCCTATGTGATCTACACCTCCGGCTCCACAGGCCGGCCAAAAGGCGCGGGCAACCGCCATTCGGCCTTGGTCAACCGACTGTGCTGGATGCAGCAGGCCTATCGACTGGATGCTCGCGACAGCGTGTTGCAGAAAACGCCGTTCAGCTTCGACGTCTCGGTGTGGGAGTTCTTCTGGCCCTTGATGACCGGTGCGCGACTGGTGGTTGCCGCGCCGGGTGATCACCGCGACCCGGCCCGTCTGGTCGAGCTGATCACCGGCGAAAACATCACCACGCTGCACTTCGTACCGTCGATGCTCCAGGCGTTCCTGCAAGACAGCGGCGTGCCGCGCTGCACCAGCCTTGCGCGCATCGTCTGCAGTGGCGAAGCGCTGCCGGCCGATGCCCAGCAGCAGGTGTTCGCCAAGCTGCCGAAGGCCGGCCTGTACAACCTGTACGGCCCGACCGAGGCGGCCATCGACGTGACCCACTGGACCTGCCGCGAGGAAGGGCGCGACAGCGTGCCGATCGGCGAGCCGATCGCCAACCTGGCCTGCTACATCCTCGACGCCGAGCTGCAACCGGTGCCGGTGGGCGTGCTGGGCGAGCTGTACCTGGCCGGCGCAGGCCTGGCGCGCGGCTACCACCGCCGCCCGGGGCTGACCGCCGAGCGTTTCGCCGTGAGCCCATACGGCAATGGCGAGCGCATCTACCGCACCGGCGACCTGGCGCGCTACCGCGCGGATGGGGTGATCGAGTACGCCGGGCGTATCGACCACCAGGTCAAGCTACGTGGCCTGCGCATCGAACTGGGTGAGATCGAGGCGCGCCTGCTGGAACACGACCTGGTGCGTGAAGCCGTGGTGACGGTACCGGACGGCAAGCAGCTGGTCGGTTATGTGGTGCTGACCGGCGAGGCCGCCGATTGGCAGGCACAACTGGCCGAACACCTGGGGCGCGGCCTGCCGGACTACATGGTGCCGAACCAGTGGCTGGCACTGGACAGCCTGCCGCTGTCGCCCAATGGCAAGCTCGACCGCAAGGCCTTGCCACGCCCGGACCAGACCGTCAAGGCTCGCGACTATCAGGCGCCGGCCACACCGACCGAAATCGCCCTGGCCGAGATCTGGCAAACCGTGCTGGGCGCAGGCCCGGTGGGCGTTACCGAGAATTTCTTCGCCCTGGGCGGCGACTCGATCATGTCGATCCAGGTGGTCAGTCGTGCGCGACAGGCCGGGATCCATATCACGCCCAAGGCATTGTTCCAGCACCAGACCGTGCAGCGCCTGGCGGCCGTGGCCCAGCTCGGGGAGGCGGTGGTGCCACGTATCGACCAGGGCCCGGTGACGGGCAGCGCGCCGCTGCTACCGTTCCAGCAATGGTTCTTCGACCAGCGCATGAGCGAGCCGCAGCACTGGAACCAGTCGCTGTTGCTGCGCGGCACCGAAACGGTGGATGCCAGCGCATTGGAGCAGGCGCTGCTGGCACTGTACGCCCAGCACGACGCCCTGCGCCTGCGCTTTGCCGACGGCAGCGCCGAACACGGTCCGCTGCAACCGGCCCAGCCGTTGCTATGGCGTGCCGCGCTGCGCAGCGCCGAGGAAATCGAGGCGACCTGCGAAGAGGCCCAGCGTAGCCTGGACCTGGCCCAGGGCCCGCTGCTGCGTGCGGTGCTGATCGACCTGGCCGACGGTGGCCAGCGCCTGCTGCTGGTGATCCACCACCTGGTGGTCGATGGCGTGTCCTGGCGCGTGCTGCTGGAAGACCTGCACGATGCCTACCGCCAGGCCCTGGCGGGCAGCACGCCGAAACTGCCGGCCAAGACCAGCGCCTTCAAGACCTGGGGCGAACGCCTGCAGCAGCATGCCGCAAGCCTGGACAGCGAGCTGGCCTACTGGCAAGGGCAACTGGCCGGTGCGCCGCTGGACCTGCCCGAGGCCGAGCTGGGCGCCAGCCTGCAGAACCGTCACCGCCAGAGCGTGCAGGCACGCCTGGATGCCGAGCTGACCCGACGCTTGCTGCAACAGGCCCCGGCGGCCTACCGCACCCAGGTCAACGACCTGCTGCTGACCGCCTTGGCCCGGGTGGTGTGCCGCTGGAGCGGCGCCGATTCGGCGCTGGTGGAGCTGGAAGGCCATGGCCGCGAAGACCTGTTCGACGACATCGACCTGAGCCGTACGGTGGGCTGGTTCACCAGCGCCTACCCGGTGCGCCTGACCCCGGCCGCCGAGCTGGGCGCCTCGATCAAGCAGGTCAAGGAACAGCTGCGCGGCGTGCCGCACAAGGGCATCGGTTTCGGCGCTTTGCGCTACCTGGGCGACGAGGCTGCGCGCGCGAGCCTGGCCGGGCTGCCGGTGCCGCGCATCACCTTCAACTACCTGGGCCAGCTGGATGGCCAGTTCGATGAGCGGGCGCTGTTCGTGCCCGCTGCCGAAAGCGCAGGTGAGGAGCAGAGCCCGCTGGCGCCGCTGGGCAACTGGCTGGTGCTCAATGGCCAGGTGTATGGCGGCGAGCTGAGCCTGGCGTTCAGCTTCAGCGGGCAGATGTTCGCCCGCGCGACCATCGAGCGGCTGGCGCGGGCCTACGAGGCGGAGCTGGCGGCGCTGGTCGAGCACTGCCAGGCGCCGCAAGGGTTGACGCCGTCGGACTTCCCGCTGGCGGGCCTGAGCCAGGCGCAACTCGACGCACTGCCAGTGGCGGTGGCCGAGGTCGAAGACATCTACCCACTGTCGCCGATGCAGCAGGGCATGCTGTTCCACAGCCTGTCCGACGAAGGCGACGACCTGTACGTCAACCAGCTCAGCCTGCCGGTCGAGGGGCTCGAGCAAGAGCGCTTCCGCGCCGCCTGGCAGCATGTGATCGGCCGTCACGAGATCCTGCGTACCTCCTTCCACTGGGAAGGCGGCCAGAGCGCGCCGTTGCAGGTGGTGCACCGTCACGTCGACGTGGCTATGACCATGCTCGACTGGCGGGCACGATCCTTTACCGCCGCCGACCTCGAGACGGTCGCCCGCGCGCAGCGTGGCTTCGACCTCGGCCAGGTGCCGCTGCAACGCCTGTTGCTGGTGCGCACGGGCGACGCCGAGCACCAGCTGGTGTGGACCAGCCACCATATCCTCATGGACGGCTGGAGCAGTTCGCAGTTGTTCGGCGAGGTGCTGCAGCACTACGCCAGCGGTGAAGTGACCGGCGACAGCGGCCGCTACCGTGACTTCATCGCCTGGTTGCAGGAGCAGGATCAGGGGCGCCTGCAGGACTACTGGCAGGGCCGTCTGCGCCTGCTCGATGCGCCGACCCAACTGAGCCAGTCGATTCACCCGCGGCACACTGCAGACCTGCCGGGGCACGAGGCGCTGTACACCCGTTGGGACGCCCAACGCACCGCCGCCTTGCAGCAGCACTGTCGGGCCCAGGGCATTACCGCCAACACCCTGATCCAGGGTGCCTGGCTGTTGCTGTTGCAGCGTTACACCGGACAGCGCAGCGTGGCCTTCGGCGCTACAGTGGCCGGTCGTCCCGAGAGCCTGGCCAACGCTCAGCACATGCTTGGCCTGTTCATCAACACCTTGCCGGTGATCCAGACCCTCGAGCCGACACAGCGCCTGGATCAGTGGCTGCAGCAACTGCAGGCCGACAACCTGGACCTGCGCGAGCACGCCCATGCGCCGCTGGCCGACATCCAGCGTTGGTCGGGGCAGGGTGGCCAGGCCCTGTTCGACAGCATCATCGTGTTCGAGAACTACCCCATCGACCAGCGCCTGGAACAGGCCCAGGGCGGCCTGCGCTTCGGCGCCTCGAGCAGCCACGACGTCACCAACTTCCCCATGGACCTGGCGGTAACCCTCGGCGAGACTCTGGCCATCGAGTACCTGTTCCTGCGCAGCCACTTCACGCCCGAGGCCGTGCAGGGCATTCGCGCACTGATGGAGACCTTGCTGCAGTCGATGATCGACAGCCCTGTCGAATACATCGGCAACCTGCAACGGCTCAGCCCGGCGCAGTATCAGGCGCTCGACGCCTGGGGCGCGGTGCCGGCGCAGGCCGGCGAGCGGGTGATGCTGGCGCAACTGATCGCTCGCCAGGCGGCCGCGCGGCCCGAGGCCATCGCCGCCGAGTGTGCCGGCCAGAGCCTCAGCTACGCGGCGCTGGAGGCCCGTTCCGACGTGCTGGCGCGGCAACTGCTCGCCCGTGGTGCCGGCCCGGAGGTACTGGTGGGCGTAGCCCTGGAACGCTCGGTGGATATGCTGGTGGCCCTGTTGGCGGTGTTCAAGAGCGGTGGGGCTTATGTGCCGCTGGACCTGGACTACCCGGCCGAGCGCCTGGCCTTCATGATCCAGGACTCCGGCATGCGCCAACTGATCGGTCGTGCCGACCTGGGGCAGCGCCTGGCCCTGCCCGAGGGCCTGGAACCGCTCGACCCGGCGACCCTGGCGTGCGAAGCCGGTACGCCGGCCAGCGTGTTCCCGGTGCCGGGCGAGCACAGCCTGGCCTACTTGATCTACACCTCTGGCTCGACCGGTGTGCCCAAGGGCGTGGCGGTCAGCCATGGACCTTTGAGCATGCATTGCCAGGCCATCGCCGAGCTCTACGAGATGGAGGCCGGCACCCGAGAGCTGCACTTCATGTCGTTCGCTTTCGACGGCGCCCACGAGCGCTGGCTAACCACGCTGGCGGTGGGCGGTACGCTGATCCTGCGCGACAACGAACTGTGGACGCCCCAGCAGACCTGCGAGGCGCTGAGTCGGGGCCGGGTCGACATCGCCTGCTTCCCGCCCGCCTACCTGAAGCAGGTGGCCGAATATGTGCAGCGCAGCGGTGTCGAGCCGCCCCCGGTGCGTATCTATTGCCTGGGCGGCGACGCGGTGCCGGAGCAGACCTTGGCCGAGGTGCGCGAGGTGCTGCGGCCACGCTACATCACCAATGGCTATGGTCCGACTGAAACGGTAGTCACGCCGATGCTCTGGAAGGCCTCGGCCGAAGAGCCCTGCGGCGCGGCCTACGCACCCATCGGCCGGGTCGTGGGGCAGCGCTCGCTACGGGTGCTGGACGATGACCTCAACCCATTGCCGGTCGGTTTCGCCGGGCAGCTGTTCATCGGTGGCCATGGCGTGGCTCGCGGCTATCACCAGCGACCATCGATCACTGCCGAGCGGTTCGTGCCGGACCCATTCGGTGAGCCTGGTGCGCGTTTCTACCGTTCCGGGGACCTGGTGCGCCTGCGTCAAAGCGGGATACTGGACTACGTCGGGCGTCTGGATCACCAGGTGAAGGTGCGGGGCTTCCGCATCGAGCTGGGCGAGATCGAAGCCAGCCTGCGCCAGCAACCGGGTGTCGGCGATGCCGTGGTGATCGCTCGCGACGGCGTCTCCGGCAAGCAGTTGATCGGCTACGTTGCGGCCACCGCCGAGGTTCGCGGCGATCAGCTCAAGGCCGCCCTGGCCGAGACGCTGCCGGCCTACATGGTGCCGTTGCAGGTGATCTGCCTGGAGCGCCTGCCGGTCTCGCCCAATGGCAAGCTCGACCGCAAGGCCCTGCCGGAGCCCACCTTCGACCTGGCCAGCCATGTGCCCCCGCGCTGCGAGGAGGAACAATGGATGGCGCAGATCTGGGCCGAGGTGCTGCAGGTCGAGCAGGTGGGGATCGCCGATAACTTCTTCGAGCTGGGTGGCGATTCGATCCTCAGCCTGCAGGTTATTTCGCGGGTGCGCAACCATGCGCAACTGAAACTGGAGCTCAAGCTGCGCGACCTGATGCGTTGCCAGACCATCGCCAACCTGTTCGACCAGCAGGGCGTGTCGCGGGTCAGCGGCGAGCAGCAGGCCGTGGTGGTGGAGGGCGCCTTCCCGCTGATCCCGATCCAGGAGTGGTTCTTCACCGCGCAGACCCATGCGCCGGAACACTTCAACCAGGCGTTGATCCTGCGTGCCAACCAGCCACTGGATGCGCGGGCGCTGGAGCGCACACTGACCTGCATGCTCGGCCAGCACGATGCCTTGCGCCTGCGTTTCACCCACGAGCAGGGGCGCTGGATCCAGCGTTACCAGCCGTTGCAGGAGTGCCTGCAGCGCCTGGGCGACGACCCGCTGCTGTGGGTGCGCGAGGTGGCCGACGAAGAGGCGCTGGAGGACCTGGCCAATGAGCTGCAACGCAGCCTGGACCTGGCCCAGGGGCCACTGATGCGCGGCTTGCTGGCGACCCTGGGCAATGGCCAGGTACGCCTGCTGCTGGTGATCCACCACCTGGTAATCGACGGTGTGTCCTGGCGTGTGCTGCTGCAGGACTTGCAGGAGGCCTACCAGGCGTTCCTCGCCGAACGGGAGCCGCAGCTGCCGCTGCGCACCAGCAGCTTCGGTGAATGGGCCGCTGGCCTGGCCGGCCATGCGGTGACCCTGCGCGAGCGTGAGCTCGAGTACTGGGTGGCGCAGCTCGACCGGCAGGACGGGCCGCTGCGCTGTGACAACCCACGTGGCGGCAATCTCATGTGCCACCGCGAAGAGGCCGCGTTCAGCCTGGATGCGCAACGGACCGCACAGTTGCTCAAGGAGGCGCCCGCGGCCTACCAGACGCAGATCAACGACCTGCTGCTGACTGCGCTGAGCCGGGCCCTGTGCCAATGGGACGACAGTGCGTCGGCGCTGGTGCTGCTGGAAGGCCATGGCCGCGAGGATCTGTTCGAGCAACTGGACCTGAGCCGTACCCTGGGCTGGTTCACCAGCATGTTTCCGGTACGCCTGAGCCCGGTGTCCGAGCCCGGGGCGTCGATCGTGGCGATTCGCGAGCAGTTGGCCCAGGTGCCGGACAAGGGCATCGGCTACGGCGTGCTGCGCCACATGGACGAACCGTGGGTGCGCGCGCGCCTGGCCGACCTGCCGCAGGCGCAGGTCACCTTCAACTACCTGGGGCAGCTCGACCAGAGCTTCGATGCCGAGCAGGCGCTGTTCCTGCCCGCGCCGGAGAGCGTTGGCGACAGCTTCTCGCAGCAGGCGAGCCTGGCCAACTGGCTCGAAGTGGTAGGCCAGGTGTTCGACGGCAAGCTGTCGTTCCGCTGCATCTACAGCAACCGACGCTTCCGCCAGGGCACCATCACGGCCTTCATGGAACAGTTCCAGGCCGAGTTGGTGCTGTTGATCGAGCACTGCCTGCAGGTCCAGGCCAACTGAATTTTCCTTCTTCTGACAGGCCGGATGCGGGTGCGTCCGGCCCAGGAACCGAGCCATGCCACTGAATCCTGAAATTGCCGAATTCCTCGACCTGGTCGACGCCAGCCCAGGCGATGGCCAGTCCATGGCCTTTCACCGCTCGACCCCCGCTCAGGCGCGCGACGCCTTCGAGCAGGCCTCCGTGCGCATGCGTTGGGAAGCGCCACAGGTTCACAGCGAGGACCTGCATTGCCAGGCTCGCGATGGCGCCACCCTGACGCTGCGTCTTTACCGGCCCTGCGCGCCTGCCGAGCAACCACTGCCGGTGCTGCTGTACCTGCACGGCGGTGGATTCGTGGTGGGCAGCATCGCCTCGCACGATGGTGTCTGTCGCGAGTTCTGCGCGCGCACCCCCTGCGCGGTGCTGACCGTCGATTACCGGCGCGCCCCGGAGCAACGCTTTCCGGTGGCGCTGGACGACTGCGCCGATGCCTTGGCGTGGCTGGCACACAACGCGCGCGAGTGGGGGCTGGATGCCAGCCGGGTGGCCGTGGGCGGCGACAGTGTCGGCGCGACCCTGGCCAGCGTGCTGGCGATCGACGCCGCCCACCTGGGTGGGCCTGTCCAGCCGCGGCTGCAATTGCTTTGCTATCCAGTGGCCGATGCCTCGAAGAGCTGGGAGTCGCGTACGCTGTTCGCCGAGGGCTACCTGCTGGAAAGCGCCACCCTGGAGTGGTTCTACGATCACTATGCGCGCCAGGCCGAGGACCGCTCGAACTGGCGTTTCTCGCCGCTGCTGGCCACCGGCTTGCAGGGCGTGGCGCCGGCATACATCGGCCTGGCAGGCTTCGATCCACTGCTAGATGAAGGGCAGGCCTATGCGCGTCACCTGCGCGAGCAGGGGGTGACGGTCAGCAGCGAAGTGTTCGAGGGGTTGGTGCACGACTTCCTGCGCATGCGCCTGGTCACGGCCGAGATCGACACGGTGTATGCGAGGTTGGCGCAGGTGCTGCGTGATGCCTTGAACTGATGTTTTGCACTGGATATCGAGGGCCGCTATGCGGCCCTTTTGCGTTGCCCCGCGGGCAAGCCCGCTCGTGCAGATGAGCACATGGCTTGAGAGTGACGGGGGGCTGTGGGGGCGGGCTTGCCCGCGAATAGGGGGGCGTTGCTGCGTGGGGTGTGGCGCCAGGCCCACGACCCAGGGCCTGGCGCCCTGGGTCGTGGTTGCGGTCAGAACTTGTACTGCACGCTGGTCATGAAGTTGCGGGGCGCGCCGTACACGCCCCAGCTGTCGACGTAGGAGAAGTACTTGCGGTCGAAGACGTTGTTGAGGTTGAGCGATGCGCTCAGGTTCTGGGTGATGTCGTAGCGCGCCATGAGGTTGGTCACGGCATAGCTGCCCTGGGTGAAGGTGTGCAGGTCCTGGCCGGTCTTGCTCTGCCAGTTCACGCCACCGCCGATGGTCAGCTTGTTGTCCAGAATGCCGGGCAGGCGATAGGTGGTGAAGGTCTTGGCGCTGTGACGGGGGTTGTTGGTGACGATGCGGTTGTCGTCGGAGTCGGTGCTGACGCTGTAGGCGTAGCCGGCGAACGCCTGCCAGCCCTCGGCCAGCTCGCCGTTGAGCTCCAGCTCCACGCCCTCGGTGGTGGTGCCCTGCTCGGCGCGGTAGATGTCCGGCGCACGCACATAGACGGGCAGGTTGTCCTGTTCGATGCGGAACAGCGCCAGGCTGGCGTTGAGTTTTTCGTCGTTGAAGCTGCCTTTCACGCCCAGCTCGTAACCGGTGCCTTCCTGTGGGTCGAGGGCCTTGAACTTCTCATCGTGCACGCCATAGGGCTGCGGGTTGAAGATCTTGGTGTAGCTGCCGTAGACCGACCAGGTGTCGTTGAGGTCGTAGACCACGCCGGCATAGGGCAGGAACACGCCGTGGCGGTTTTCGTCGCTCTTGTTGTCGAGCGTCGGATCGTTCCAGTTCTGGTAGTCGCTGGTGCGTCGCCAGTCGGTGACGCGACCGCCGAGAATCACGGCCAGGTCGTCGGTCACGTGGAAGCGACCGGTCATGTAGGCGGCGTACTGGTTTTCCTGGATGTAGGTCTTGCCGACGGTGGTGGTGTCTGGGCGCGGGCCCTGGCCTTTCCAGTCCCAGATATTGTCGATGGTGCCGTCATAGCCGGTCCAGGGACCGAACCAGCCACCGTGATCCGGGGTGTTTTCGGTGTAGCGGGACAGGGTGACGCCGGTGATCAGCTCATGCTCCTGACCGAACAGGGTGAACGGGCCGGTCAGGTAGGCGTCGAGGTTGTTCTGGCGAGGCTTGCCCGACCAGCGGTTGGGGTACATGTAGGCGCCGGAGCCGTCCACCGAACTGATCTCGCCGTTCATGTAGTTGATCAGCTCGTCGAAGTCCATGACGCTGTGGCTGAGCTCGACCTTTCCGCTCCAGCCGTTGTCGAACTGATGCTCGAGGGAGGTGAAGACATTGGTCTGTTTGCGGTCGTTGTACGACCAGGTCGGCGAACTGTTCTTCGAGCGGCTGAAGTCGGTCTTGCTGCCGTCGGCGTAGCGGACCTGGAAGCCGGTGCGCAGCGGGTCGTTGACCTGGGTCTTGAGGTAACTGAAACCGACGGTCAGCATGGTTGCTTCGCTGAGGTCGAACTCGGAGATGCCGTAGATCAGCTGCGTATCCTGCTCGAGGCGGTCGACGAAAGAGTTCTGGGTCTTGTAGTCGACCACCAGACGCCCGCGGACGTTGCCGCTGTCGGTCAGTGGGCCGGAGACGTCGAATCCGGTGCCGTAACGGTCCCAGCTGCCAGCTTCGGCGGTCACGCTGCCCTGGAAGGTCGCGGTCGGGCGCTTGCGGATCATGTTGATGGTCGCCGACGGGGTGCCGGTGCCGCTGATCAGGCCGGTGGCGCCACGCACGATCTCGACACGGTCGTACATCGCCGTGCTCTGGGTGGTGTTGTCCAGGCGAGGGGAGGTGGGAACACCGTCGATCTCGAAGTTGTTGATCTGGAAGCCGCGCGACCAGTAGGTGTCGTTCTCGGCGCCGATGCCGGTGCGGAGCACGGTGATGCCTGGGGTGGCCTCCAGCACCTCGGTCAGGTTGGTCAGCTTCTGGTCGTCCAGGCGCTGGCGGGTGACCACGGTGACCGATTGCGGGGTTTCCTTCTGGGTCAGGTTCAGGCGCGTCGAACTACTGGACATGTAGGTGGTGTACAGGCCGGAGCCTTCGGTGATCGAGCCCGGCGCCATGCCCGAAATCGAGGTCGGGCTCAGCTCCAGTGCGGCCTTGCCGGCATTGGGTGGCGGCATCAGCAGGATGGTGTGGCCGTCCACGCGGTAGGACAGGCCGCTGCCCTGGAGCATGCGCTGCAGCACCTCGTCGGTCGACAGCGAGCCGGATACCGGGCTGGACTTCAAACCTTGCACCAACTCTGGGCTGTAGAGGATCTGCATCTGAGTCTGCTGGCCCAGTTGCTGCAAGGCGGTGGACAGCGGCTGGGCGGCGATGTTGACGGAGACCTGCTCGGCGTGCGCTGCGCTGCTCCCCAGCAGCATCAGGGCGAGCAGGGCGCCCGGCAGTACCGTACGGTTCGACTGCGATGGACGTACGGCGCGTGCCAGAGGGGTCGGGGACAGATTCGGGCGGTGCATGGGTGAAAGGGGCTCCTGAAGGAAGTGGGCAGTTTTTCTTTTGGAATAATCAGTAACTGATAATTAGACGCATCACGGATTGAAAACCGGAAAAACAGAATCAACAATCTGTCCTTTGCGATTTATCTGATGAAAACCCCGAGCGGTAATGCTATGGCGTCGACTGTTCCAGCTTCCTTGCGGGCGGATCGCGGCGCCGTGCCCCGGACAGGCCGGGCCGTGCGCCGCGCTCGTGGAGTGGTCAGGCCGGGACGTGCTGGGTGACCACGCGACCGGCTTCCATGCGTACCAACTGGTCGGCGATATCGAAGTAGCGATCATCGTGGGAGATCACGATGATGGTCTTGCCCAGGCGCTTGAGGTCGGGCAGCAGCTCGGTGTAGAAGATCCGGCGGAAGGTCGGGTCCTGGTCGGCCGCCCACTCGTCGAACACCAGCACCGGGCGATGCTCCAGCCAGGCATTGATCAGCGCCAGGCGCTTGCGTTGCCCGGTGGACAGGTCGGTGGTGGTGAACTTGCCGTCCTGGATGCTCACCTTGTGTGAGATTTCCAGGCGTTCCAGGTACTGGTTGGCATCTTCGGGAATGCTCTGTTCACCCTGGATCACATCGTCGAACAGGTAGTAGTCGGCGAAGATCGTGGTGAACAGCTGGCGATACTGGTCCCTGTCGCTGGCATCGATGATCTTGTCATCCAGTGCGATATGCCCCTGTTGTGGTGCGTAGAGTCCCAGCAACAGCTTGATCAGCGTGGTCTTGCCACAGCCGTTCTCGCCGACGATGAAGACAATTTCGCCCTGTTCGATCCGCAGGTTGACCGGCCCTAGTTGGAAGGGCGCGGCATCGCCCACCGCTGGGAAGGTGTAGCTCACCTCGACCAGTTCCAGGCTGCGCACCGTGGCCTTGGCAGCCGGTGCGTCGGTCAGCAGCAGGTGCGGCTCGGGGGAGGAGAACTGCCGGGAAAGATCGGCGATGCGCTGGAAGGCGATGCCGGCACGGCCGACGATGGGCAGCGTGCCGATCAGGTGTTCCAGCGGGCCTTTCATGTACAGCAGCACCAGGACGAAGCCACTGATGACCGCTTTGTCCTGTCCAGGGCCGGCACCGTGCATCAGCAGCGCGACGCCGATGACCACGAAGAACAGCATGGAGCCGAAGGTCTTGGCGATCACGAAGGTGTTGATCGCGCGGATCTGGGTCTTGCAGATGAAATCCGCGGTGGCCTGGATGCCATGCACGAACATGCGGTGGCGACGTGGGCGGTGGATGCGCAGTTCCTTCGCGCCACCGGCGACGGCGTTGTACTGGCGTTGCAGGTCGTCCTCGGCGTCGCGGGCGGCCATGAAGCCACGCACGCCTACCGATTGCGCCAGGTACTGGGCGCTCGTGCCCACGGCGATGGCCGCCAGCATCAGCAGGAACATCGGCCATGACAGCATGGCCAGGTAGCCCAGGCAGCCCAAGGTCACCGTCAGCGAGATCGCCAGGGGCGCGAAGGCGAAGGCGAAGTCGCTGATGGTGTCGACATCATGGGTCAGTACCGGAATCAGACGGTGGCTGCGAAAGCGCTCGATCTGCTCGATCGGCGCGGCGAGCACCTTCTCCCCCAGTGTTTTACGCAGGCGGGCGATGATGTGCTGGCCGACATAGTTGGTACCGATATCCGACAGGATCGTGCTCACCAGTGCCAGCAGGCACAACCCGGCAAAGCCCAGGATCAGGCTGTGCCCCAGGTCGCCCTCGGCGTGCAGCGCGCCGTTGATGGTGGCCAACAGCGTGGTCACGCTCAGGCCCCCGATCATGCCGAGGAAGATGGACAGGGTGACGATCGGCCAGAATGGCCTGAGCAGGGCCAGCAATTCACGCAGGGCCCCGCGGTTGGAAGTGCTCATCGGCTGGTTCCCGTCCTCAGGCGCAGGTCTGGCGCAGGCTGGCCGGCGCGTTGCTGGCCTGCTTGCCCAGGTGCTGGTAGAGCGACTGGCCGATCTCCGCCGCGCGTGCCGGCAATACCGACAGCAGCGTGTCGCTCAGGCCGTGGGAGGCTTCGCAGAACCCTTGCAGGTAGACGTTGGCGCCGAACTCAGGGTTGGCCAGCGCGCGGTAGTCGCGGTCCACCTCGAAGTCCTTCAGGTGCTGCTGCAGTGGCGCCAGCAATTCGCGGTGCGAGCGGCGTTCGTAGCCGGTGGCGAGGATCACCGCGTCGTAGCGGTGGGTCTGGCGCACATCGGTGGCCAGGTCGCGCAAGGTCAGCTCGATGCCTGCGGCAGTTTCCACCACATCTTCGATGGTGCGGCGGCACAGTACGGCGTGGCGGTGCTGATGGGCGACCTTCTGGCGGTAAAGGATGCCGTAGATGCGCTCGAGCAGGTCGACGTCGACTACCGAGTAGTTGGTGTTGTGGTATTCGCTGACCAGCTTCTCGCGCTCGGCGTGGGGCTGGTTGAACACCAGGTCGGTGTACTCGGGGGCGAAGATCTCGTTGACGAACGGGCTGTCGTCGGCCGGTTTGAGGGCCGAGGCGCGCAGGATCATGTCGACCTTGACCGATGGATAGCTGTCATTGAGATCGATGAAGGCCTCGGCGGCGCTCTGCCCGGAGCCGACCACGGCGATGCGCATCGGCTTGCCTTCGTTGCAAGGCAGCTGCTGCAGTGCGCTCAGGTACTGGGAGTGGTGGAATACCCGCGGGTCGTTCTTGAAGGCGCGGAAGGCGTCGGGGATCTTCGGCGTGCCGCCGCTGCCGACCACCACCGAGCGGGCACGGCGCTGGGTTTCACGGCCCTGCGGGTCGCGGGAGACGATGCGCAGGTGGTCGACCTTGCCCTCGCGTAGCTCAGGTTCGATGCGCAGCACTTCCTCGCCGTACACCGCCTGGGTGGCGAAGTGCTCGGCGGCCCAGCGCAGGTAGTCGTTGTACTCCAGGCGGCAGGGGTAGAAGGTGCCCAGGTTGATGAAGTCGGCCAGGCGCTGCTTCTGGTGCAGGTAGTTCACGAAGCTGTAGGGGCTGGTAGGGTTGCGCAGCGAAACCAGGTCCTTGAGGAAGGAGATCTGTAGCTCACTCTGGGTGGCCAGGGTGTTGCCGTGCCAGCGGTAGTCGGTCTGCTTGTCGATGAACAGGGCGTCGAGGGCGTGGCCGTTGGTCTCGGCGAGCTCTTCCAGGGCGATGGCCAGGGCCAGGTTGGAAGGGCCGAGGCCGACGCCGATGAGGTCGTGGATTTTTTCGGGGGAAGAGGTCTGGCTCATGGTTGCGGTTCCTTGGATGGTCGAGTGGGACGCCGCTGAAGGGCGCCCCGTGTCCTGCGCAAGTACACCGATAGGAACGAGCCTGCTGGCGGAGAATTTACCGCCGCCGGGCGCTTTACAGCTCGCGGACCACGCGGAATCCGATCCAGTCGCCACGGTCGTCGCGCACAGTGGTGTTGCGGTTGCCCGAGCGCGAGAAGATCGGCGCCTCGCCCCAGTCGTTGCCGCGGATCGAGATCTGCCGGCAGTCGGCTTCCTTCCTGGCGCTGCCGTCGGCCGGCGCGCCGACATAGCTGTCGTGGTAACAGTCGGCGACCCACTCGTAGACGTTGCCGTGCATGTCGTACACGCCGAAGGCATTGGCCGGGAAACTGCCCACCGGTGAGCTGTAGCTGAAGCCGTCCTTGGGGCCGTAGACGTTGGCGTTCTTGCTGATCTCGAGATTGGCGTCCGGCTCGAACGGGAACATGCCGGTGCTGCCGCCGCGTGCGGCGTATTCGCGCTGGGCTTCGCTGACCATGGCGTAGTGCTTGCCGGTCTTCTTCGACAGCCAGGCCACATAGTGCTCGATGTCTTCGTAGCTCATGCACACCGCCGGCTGGCGAGGGCCTTGCTGGTAGCTGGGCTTGCTGTTGGTGCAGCGCCGTCCGGGACGATCGTCGCCGTCGGCGATGACGATGCCGGTGGCCTTCTGGTAGTCGGCCCATTCACCGGCGGTGATCTGGAAACGGCTGATGGCGAACGGTTTGGCGAAGGTCACCGGATGCTGCGGACCTTCGTCGTCCTGGCGGCCCATCTCGTCGGGCGGGGTGCCCATGGTGAAGGTGCCGGCGGGCAGCACGACCATTTCCGGGCAGGTCTTGTCGCAGTCGCGGAACACCGTGCCGGGCTTGTCCGACGGCTGCGCGGCCAGGGCCGGCAGGCTGCAGGCGGCCAGCACGGCGGCCAGGGTGAGGCGGTGCAGAGGTGCGCTCATGGAAGATGCCTTGTTCAAAGTTGCTGGGTAATGAGGGACATGGCCCGGTCTATCTGCTGCTCGTCGTTGAGCAGGCTTGGCGCCAGGCGGATCACCGGGCCGACGTCGCGATATACGGCGTCGCACATCACCTTGTTGGTGGTGAGGTGCGCGGCGACGGCGTCGGCGTCACGATCCTTGATGCGGAAGAAGGTGAAACCGGCGGAGAACTGTTCGCTGCGTGGGGTCACCAGCTGGATCTGGCGGTGCTCGAGCAGGCGCTGTTTGAGCAGGCTGTTGAGCTGGTGGATGCGCTGCTGCACCTCGGCCTTGCCCAACTGCAGGTGCAGCTTGAACGCTTCGCCGGCGGCCCAGCGGTGCTCGAAGGCGTGGTAGCCGCCCGGGGTCATGATGGTGGCGAAGTCCTCATCGCGGGAGAAGGTGGCGACGCTGGGCACCAGGTGCTGCATGCCGGTGGAGGCGGCGCAGATGATCCCGGTGCCGCGCGGGCCGAACATCCACTTGTGGGTACCGGCGATGAAGTAGTCGCAGTTGAAGTCGGCGAAGCGGGCGTTCTCCACGCCGAAGCCATGCACGCCGTCGACCACATACAGGATGCGCTCGGCTTCGCTGCGCTCGCGGTTGTGTCGGCGCACCAGTTCACCGATCTCGCCCACCGGCAGCTTGACGCCGCTGCCAGAGTGCACCCAGGTCATGCCCAGCACCCGGGTGTTGGGCTTGATGGCCTTGTCGAGGGTGCTCAGCACCTGGTCGGTGGAGACCGTCCATGGGTCGTCGAACAGGCGGATCTGGCGCACCGCGGTGCCCTGGCGCTGGTTGCGGAACTCCAGCGCCTTCTGCGCGGAATAGTGTTCGTGCTCGGTAATCAGGATCTCCTGCCCGGCGCCGACTTTGAGGCCGCCATAGATCATCGCCAGGCCTTCGGTGGTGCTGCCGGTCAGGGCGATCTGGCGCGGGCCGACCTCCAGGTAGCGTGCGGCCCACTCGCGTACTTCATCCTCGCGCTGCCATTCGTACTGGCTTTCCCAGTCCATCAGCGCGGCGGGGTTGCGGTCGAGGTCGGCGCGGTGGCGGTCGATGGCGGCCTGCACCGGGCGTGGGTGGGCGGTGACCAGGAAGTTGGCGAAGTGCGCCACGTTGGGGGCGAGGGGGAACAGCTCACGCAGGTTGCGCCATTTGTCGGCGCCGCTCAGCGGCTTGTCGGGGCTATCGGCCAGGGCCTGGGGCAGCAGCGGCAGGCTGGCGGCCAGCAGGCCAGCCTGCTTGAGAAAGGTGCGACGGTTGCTCATGGAAGACAGGCTCGACTCAACGGTTGGCGACGGGGTGGGCGGCTTTCTGCACTTGCTCCCAGACGCGCAGGAAGTTGCCTGCCCAGAGTTTCGCGATGTCCGTTTCGCTGTAGCCTCGGGTCAGCAGCTCGGCGGTGACGTTGCGGATTTCGCCGACGTTGTTCCAACCGTCCAGGCCGCCGCCGTCGTTGAAATCCGAGCTGATGCCGACATGGTCGATGCCGACTTTCTTCACCGTATAGTCGATGGCGTCGACGTACTGCGCGAGAGTAGCCTTGGGTTCTTCTTCCAGAGTGCTGTACAGCGCGCTTGCGTATTCGCCGAAACGCGCTTCGGGCCAGATGGCGATCACCGCATCGCCCGGCATCAGGGCGTTGGCCAGGCCCTGCAGGGGTTGCAGGTCGAAGCGCGCGCGCAGAGCGTCGAGTTTTTCCATCACCGGCTTGCTCAGGGGCTTGAGGTACTGGCCGAAGCCGACCACCTGGATGACACCGCCGCTGTCCTTGATCAACTGCATCTCCTTGTCGGAGAGGTTGCGAGGGATGTCTACCAGCGCCCGGGGCGCGGAGTGCGAGGCGACCATTGGTGCGCGGGTAAGGCGGGCGACATCTTCAAGCGCCAGGGTGGACATCTGCGATACGTCGATGATCACGCCCAGATCGTTGAGGCGCTTGACCGCCTGCTCACCCAGCGGCGACAGGCCACCGAGGGCATCGGCGGTGTCGTTGAAGAACGGCAGTGGGCGCGAGGAATCGGCCCAGTCGTTGTTGCCTGTGTAGCTGAAGCCGAACATGCGCATGCCGCGCGCAGCCCACAAGTCCAGCTGCGACAGGTCGTGGCCCAGTGGGTAGGCGTTGAGCATGCTGATGAAGATGGCGAACTTGCCTTCGCCATTGAGCCGGCGGAAGTCATCGGGGGTGTAGGCGATGCCGACCTGGTTGGGAAAGTCCCGGACCATCCCGCTGATGATCTTGTAGCGAGCTTCCTGTTCCTGCCGGGCGGCATCGACGAAGCCGGGGGTAGGGCGGTGCGGGGCGTTTGGGCCGTTCCAGATTTCCGGCCAGCCGAAGATGGTCAGCGCCGCACCGGACAGGCGACCACGGTTGGCCTTGACCAGGTCGAACTGGCCCGGGCCGTCCTTGTCGATTTCGTGGCCGGCGCTGCCCAGTTCGAGGGGCACGGTGACATGGCTGTCGAACGACAGCATGTGCTCGTGCAGGTCGTTGGCCTGTTGCACGATTTTCAGCGGGTAGCCGGCGTGCTGCTGTTGCCAGAAGAAATAGCCGGCGGCACCCCCCAGGGCGGCCACCAGGGCCAGGGGTAGGCCGATGTACAGGGCCTTGCGGGAACGGGTCTTGGTCATTGCCATCTCGTTGCACGATTGATCGGGGCGGCCTGCCGACATGAAGCGTGCTGCTTGGGCAGGGCTTGGGTATCAGGTGAACGAGCGACGGCCGGGCAAATTTATCGCCAGCTTCGAACCAGGCGGAGTCACGCCTGGCGCTAAATTTCGCCGGTGGCGCAACGTTTTAGCCTTGGACGGGCCGTGCTCCACGGCCGCAATGAATGCTCAGGTAGTTGCAATGACGATTTCTCGACGCGGGTTCATCGCCGGTGTGGCATTGGCAGGCGTGGCGGTGCCCGGCGCGATGTATGCGCAGCACGTGCAACGCCAGCGGTTTGACGAGCAGTTTCCGGAAACCCCCGGCGAGGCGGTGGTGGAACTGGCCGACGCGGCGCTGCAGCAATTGGGCGACACCTTGCGCGGTATCTGGCGTTTTACCCTGCAAGGGGAAGATGCCGGGCTGCCCGGCCTGCCTGAGGGTGAGTTGGAAATGTTTCTCGATGTTGCCCCAAGTGGCCGCGGCCTGCGTGGTTACCTGGACACGCCTGAGCGCCTGCGTGGCTCCGAGGAGCCACGTTACCGAGTGCTTGGTGACCTGCTGGTGGATACGAACAGGGCCTTGCGTTGGCGGCTGTTTCCTACCTGGCCGGGGGAAGACCAGGCGGGCTACCAGTGCACGGTGGTGCTCGACGAAGTCTGGGGTGGGTTCGGTAATGCCGGGCAGGCCACCCTGAATGGGCGCATCGCGGCGCTGGGGCGTTCGTTGACCCTACCCGTGCAGGACAACAAATTTCTTGCGCTCAAGCGCAGTTTCCCCGAGGCACGCGAGCGCACGCCTTTGTCCTCGGCCTTGCTGGCTTGGCTGATTGCGCCGGAGCACCGTCTGTTCCACCAGTTGTGGCATGCCTCGCGTGACAAGTGGCACAACCTCGACAAGGACAAGCAGGCGGCCCTACGCGGCTTGGGTTGGCAGCCTGGGCCGCGCGACCAGGAGCGTGACGCCCGTGGCCGGCACAAGGATCGCAATGGCTCGGGCGAGGACTTTTTCTTCATGCACCGACACATGCTGCGTGCCGCTCGGGCCATCCAGGACCTGCCGTCATGGGCGCGTTTCCCACTCCCGCAGCCAGAGCTCGAACGCGACCGCGTCGGCTTCGCCAGCTATTTCGACAACCATGACGGTACGGCCTTGCCACCCACCTGGCTGGCTTCGGACGATGCCGCCTATACCCAGTGGGTGCGCGATATCAAGACGCCGGATACCTTCCACGGTAACTTCCAGGTCTGGGAGTCGAGGTACACCGACCCGCATTACCTGAGCACCCTCACCCTAGGGCAGTTCGGTTCGCAGATGGAGTTGGGCCTTCACGATTGGTTGCACATGCGCTGGGCCTCGGTGCCGCGCGACCCGTCCAGCGGCTTGCCGGTGCCGTTCGCGCGCCAGCCGGAGGACTTTGCCGCACGCTGGTTCGAAGCGGAAAACGACTTTCTCGGCGACCCGTTCTCGTCCCATGTAAACCCGGTGTTCTGGCACTTCCATGGTTGGATCGATGACCGTATCGAAGATTGGTTCCGCGCCCATGAGCGTGCGCATCCCGGCCAGGTGCGGCGCACCGAGGTCAACGGTGTACCGTGGTTCGCGCCGGGGCGTTGGGTAGAGGTAGCCGACCCATGGCTGGGGCCGGATACCCATGGCTGTTCGACTGTGCCGGGGCTGCGGCCGGGCCGCAGTGTGGAGATGGACCCAGAGACCATGAAGCTGGCGCTGCGTATCATCTTCGCTGATGACGACCTGTTTGCCAGCTTGCGGCCGAAGGTGCCGCAGCGGCCCTGGTATGCCCGCAACCTGAAACTGGCGCGGCGCTGACACCGTGCGGGTTCAGCCTAATGCCAGTGTTAGGTAATCTTGGGCCGCTTTGCGGCCCATCGCCGGCAAGCCAGCTCCCACAGGAATGGCGTAATTACCTGTGGGAGATCACCCAGCCCCTTGACGCTATCTGACAGGCATCAGCGCTCGACCTGCCAGCCACCTCCCAATGCCTTGTACAACGCTACGCTGCCCTGCAGCCGAGCCAGGTGCAGTTGCGCCTGTTGGTCCTGGGCGACATACAGCGTGCGCTGGGTTTCCAGCACGGTCAGCAACGTCTCGGCGCCGGCGCTGTAGCGCTGCTGTGCAAGGTCGAAGGCGGTGCGGGCTTCCTGTACCTCCTGGTCCTGCCACTGCTGCTGGCGGTCTACGCCATGGATCGCATTGAGCGCTTTTTCCACGTCGGCGAAGCCTGCCAGGATTGCGGTGCGATAGTCGTGCAGCAGCTCTTCCTGTTCGGCACTGGCCAGTTCGCGTTCGGCGCGCAGGCGGCCGTTGTTGAAGATGGGTGCGACAATGCCGGCAGTCAGGGTATAGAAGGGGCTGTCGAGAATATCGCCGAAGGTCCGTGCACCGCTGCCCAGGTCCGCTCCCAGGGTCAGCTTGGGCAACATGGCGGCCCTCGCCACTTGTACGTTGGCGCTGGCGGCGGCCAGTCGGGCCTCGGCGGCGGCAATGTCGGGGCGCCGGCCGAGCAGGTCGCTGGGGACGCCGCTGCCGATCGCCGGCCAGCGCAGGGCGCCGATCGATTCGTTGGTGTCCGGCAATGCCTGCACCGGATCACCGAGCAAGGTGGCGAGGGTGACCCGGTTGTCCTGCCATTGCTGCTCCAGCAGGGGCACCTGGCGCTCTTGTGCCGCCACCAGGCTGCGTTGCTGCGCCAGCTCCAGTCGTGTGGCCGAGCCAGAACGCTGGCGTGCCTCGACCAGGCCCAGCACGTCCCGGGCGTTTTTGAGGTTGAGGCGAGCGATACGCAGCTGTTCCTCCAGAGCCAGGCCCTGTAGGTAGCTATCGGCGATGGCGCTGGTCAGGGTCAGCTCCACCGTCTGGCGATCGAAGCGGCTGGCGTCCAGGCCATGCAGGGCGCTGTCGCGGGCGGCGCGGATGCCGCCCCAGAAATCGACCTCGTAGCTGGCGCTCAAGCGTGTGCCGAGTGAGGTACTGGTGCGCTCGCTGCTGCTGGCGTCGAGTTGGTCGTTGCCGTCGCCGCGCAACAGGCGCTGACGGCTGCCGTCCAGGCCGAACGTCAGTTCCGGCAGCAGCGGAGCGCCGGCGATCACGGCTTGGGTTTGGGCCTGGCGCACCCGTGCCGCGGCGGCGGCCAGGTCGTGGCTGTTGTGCCGGGCGCGTTCGATCAGGCGGTCCAGCTCGCGGCTGGCGAAGGCTTGCCACCAATGGGCATCCGGCAGGGTCTGGCTGGGAGCGTCGGCACGGGATTGCCAGGTTGGCGGCGCGGCAATACCGGCCTCGGGGGCGGGCGGTGTGCTGCAGGCGGCCAGGGCCAGGCTGAGGGTCAACAGGCTGATGCGGCTTGGCAATGTCATGGGCTATACGCTGGTAAGGGCTTTGACCGGATCGAGGCGAGCAGCCTTGCGGGCCGGCATGAAACCGAACACCACGCCGGTGATGACGGCGCAGGTGAAGGCGCCGAGAATGGCGGGTAGGGCGAATGCCACGGCGATGCCGGCGAGCATCAGGCCGCCACCGATGCACAGTGCCAGCACGATACCCGTCACCCCGCCGACCATTGACAGCATCACCGCCTCGCTGAGGAACTGACGCAGGATATCGCGCTGACGGGCGCCGGTGGCCATGCGGATGCCAATCTCGCGGGTACGTTCGCGCACGGTCATGAGCATGATGTTCATCACGCCGATACCGCCGACCAGCAGGGAAATCGCGGCGATGGCACCGAGCATCAGCGACAGGCTGTTCTGGGTGCGCGCTTCGGCCTGGATCAGTGCGGCGTCGTTGGTCAGTTCGAAGTCCTGCTTGCCTTGGTGGCGCTGGCGCATCAGGTGGGCGATTGCCCGCTCGGTCTCACTAACCCGGCTCGAATCGGCAGCTGCGATGATCACGTATTCCGGGTCTTGCTTGCCGAACAGGCGCACGGACGCGGCGGAGTAGGGCACCACGATGCGCTCGTCGCTGTCCTGGTCGCCGGAGCTGGCACCTTTGCCGGCGAGCAGGCCGACCACTTGGAAGGGCACGTTGCCGATCAGCAGGTACTGGCCCAGCGGATCGCTGCCAGGCTCCATGAGCTTGTCCCGGACCTTCTGGCCGATCACCGCGACGGCGGCGGCAGCCTGTTCGTCAGCTTCGGTGAAGAAGTTGCCTTCGACGACTGGCCAGTTGAGGATCTCGGAGAACTGGGTGTTATTGCCGCCGACGTAGAACTGCTGGTTGTTGTTGCCGTGGCGCACGGTCAACTGGTCGCCGATCACCGGCATGATGCGCTGGACCTGGGGTAACTGGGCGATGGCGGCGACATCGTCCAGCGTGACGATGCCGGCCGGTTCGCGCAGCGTGGCGTGGCGGCCACTGAGGTAGAGGATGTTCGAGCCGAACGCCGCCATCTGCGCCATGACCTGGCGCTTGCTGCCTTCGCCGACAGCCAGCATCACTACCACCGAGGCCACGCCGATGACGATGCCGAGCAGGGTCAGGGCGGTGCGGAAGCGGTTGATCCACATGACCCGCCAGGCCGCTTGCAGGGCTTCGAGCAATTCGCCCTTCCAGGCCCCGCGCAAGGTGGCGCCGCGGTCCAGTCGCTGGCGCAGGTCGTCGGCCTGCAGGCTTGGATGCGTTTCGTCGGGGGGCTGGTCGGCCGCCGAGTCGCTGATCATCAGGCCGTCGCGGATCTCGATCACCCGTCGCGCCCGGGCCGCTACTTCACGGTCGTGGGTGATGAGGATGATCACATGGCCCTGGCTGGCCAGCTCGTCGAGCAGGGCCATGACTTCGGCGCCGCTGTGGCTGTCCAGGGCGCCGGTGGGTTCGTCGGCGAGGATGATGTGGCCGCCGTTCATCAGGGCTCGGGCGATCGACACCCGCTGTTGCTGGCCGCCAGACAACTGGTGCGGCCGGTTGCCCGTGCGGCTGGCCAGGCCGAGGCGTTCGAGCAGGGCTGCGGCGCGGGCATGGCGCTCGGCGGCCGGGGTGCCGGCATAGATAGCTGGCATTTCGACGTTTTCCTGGGCCGAGCCGGAGGGGATCAGGTGGTAGCCCTGGAATACGAAACCAAAGGCTTCGCGCCGCAGCCAAGCCAGTTCGTCGCTGTCCAGTTCGGCAACGTCCTTGCCAGCGAAGCGAAAACTACCGCTGGTGGGGCGATCGAGGCAGCCAAGGATGTTCATCAGGGTCGACTTGCCCGAGCCGGAGGCGCCGACGATGGCGACGAACTCGCCAGGGTGGATGCTCAGGCTGATGCCGCGCAGCACTTCCACCTTCGGCGAATCGATGCCGCCGTAGTGCTTGCGGATGTCAGTGAGTTCAATCAGGGGCGCTGTCATTCAACCTCCGCTGGCGGCTGGGGCGCCGATGACCAGTTGCTCGCCTTCGGCGAGGCCATCGAGTATCTGCACACGCAGGCGGTCGCTCAGGCCGGTGCGCACCTTGCGCTGTTCGATCTTGCCGTCACGGGTGAACACCTGGGCCAGGCGCAGGCCTTCGTCTTCGGCATCATCCAGGGCTGCCAGCGGCGCCGTGAGCACTTGGCTGGCCTGGCCGGCGACGAAGAATACCTGGGTGGTCATTTCGGCCATCAGGGCCCCATCCGGGTTTTCCACATCGAGCAGCACGGTGTATTGCACCACTTGGGCGCCAGTTGTGCCGGCGGTGACGCTGGCGGGGCTGCCACCGCCCTGACTGGTCTGATCCAGCGGCCTGGGCGGGATCGGCAGGATTTGGCGCACGGTGCTGGTCCAGCGGCGCTTGCCGCCGGCCAGGGTGGTGAAGTAGGCGGTCATGCCGGGTCTGACCTTGCCGATGTCGGCTTCGGACACCTGTGCCCAGACGGTCATCGGCGAGAGTTTGGCGATGCGCAAGATCAGCGGTGTTTGCTGCTGGGCGTTGAGCGTTTGGCCTTCGCGGGCATCCACCGCCACCACAGTGCCGTCCATGGGCGCATAGATGCGGGTGTAGCCCAGCTCTGCCTGGTCGCTGCGCAGGCTGGCCTGGGCCTGGAGGATCTGCGCCTGGTACATGTCGATGCGGGCCTGGGTCACCTTGAGCTGGGCATCGGCGATTTGCAGGTCTTCCTCGCGGGTGGCACCGGCAGCGGCCAGGTCGCGCTGGCGCTTGAGTTGTTGCTGGGCCAGGCGGTACTGGGCACGCTGCTCGGCCAACTGGGCCTTGAGGTTTTCGATCGAGTATCGGCCGGCATCAAGCCTGGCCTGCTGGGTGGAAGGGTCGATTTCCACCAGCAACTGGCCTTGGCGGACCTGGTCGCCCGCTTCTACATGCAGGCGACGGATCTGCCCGGAGGCCTGGGCGCCGACGTCCACATAGCGGCGTGGTTGCAGCGTGCCGAGGGCGGTGACGCTGCTTTCTATATCGGCGCGGGTCACGGCCACGGTGTTGACCGGATGATTGTCCAAGGGCAGGGTCTTCCAGGCCAGCAGGCTGCCCAGGCCAAGCAGGCCCAGGCCACCGAAGAGGATGCGGCGGCGAGTATTGGGTAAGCGTCTCATGCGGACTTCCAGCCATGGATGTTGGCCATACGCAGCCAATCGAGGCGCGCAGGGAGGTCCCAGTTAGACGAAGACGAGTGGGCGGGATTTACCCGCACTGGAGGGGGAGGCTGTGTGTTGCTGAGAATAATTATAATTTGTAAGATTGCAAGCTGATATCACACACTCCCGCGCCTCTGCCGCCGTCCAGGCAGGGTGGCGCCAGGTACCGTCGTGGAACATTATTATCGTGAACTGGTGAGCTTCCTTTCCGCACGCCTTGGCAGTCGCCAAGCGGCGGAAGACGTTGCCCACGATGCATACCTGCGGGTACTGGAGCGCACCGACACCGAGCGCATCGAGCACCCGCGCGCCTTCCTCTACCGCACCGCGCTAAACCTGGTGGTCGACCGCCACCGCCGCCACCTGGTGCGCCAGGCCGAGCCGCTGGAGGTGCTGGATAGCGACGAGCGCTGGCATACTCCGGCGCCGGCCCACGACATGCAGCAGGACCAGCGCCTGGCGCTGATGCAGCGTGCCCTGGATGAGCTGAGCAAGGTCTGCCGCGAGTGCTTCTTGCTGCGCAAGCTCGACGGCCTGTCGCACCAGCAGATCGCCGAGCACCTGGGCATTTCCCGCAGCCTGGTGGAAAAGCACATCGTCAATGCCATGAAGCACTGCCGGGTGCGCATGCGGCAATGGGAATCCTGATTGCCAGGTTAAAGGCAAATGCAAATTCCGTCAGTCAATCACTTGATTTATGCGGCTTTCCCGACTTCTATCAAAGAAGACCGCTGCCAGGCATGGCCCTGGCAATAGCCGTTACCGGCGCAGTATGGTCATGGAGCGTGCCCATTACCTAATGGCCCAGGTCCGACCATGGCAAACAAGACCCTGCGCATCCTCATCGCCGACGCACACCCGTGCCAGCGCCTGCAACTGGAGCGGTTGCTCAATGGTTTGGGCTATTACCGGATAGCCCCCGTGGATAGCTTCGAGGAACTGCAGCGCCTGGTGCAGTGCGCCTTGCAGCCCTTTCACCTGTTGCTGGGCAATATCGAGTTGGCCAGCCATTGTGGCGTAGATCTGGAACGCTTCTGCCGCGTCAGCACACAAATCCAGCATGCCCTGCTTTACCATTCCAGCCAGTTGAAAGTGCCAGCAGTGCCGCAGACCGAGCGCCAGGCGGTCAGCCTGAGCCTGCCTCAGGCGCCCGATAACGAGGCGCTGGAGACATTCATGGCAATCATCGACGCCCCGATGGTGGTCGGCAAGCTACCGCTACCGGGCACGCTGCCAGCCAGTACAGCGCGGCCACGGCCGCGAGCCAACTTCGCGCATACGGTGTTCAGCCGCTAGCGGTGCTGCCGGCGGGGCAATCGGGCAGCTATTTGTTATGCTCTTGCCCTTTGCCGATCTGCGGACCCTGCCATGACTGCCATCGATACCGCTCGCCCGCCCCGGTTCAGCCGCGGCGACCATCGGACCCTGGGCCTGGCGGCGCTGGGCGGCGCGCTGGAAATCTACGACTTCATCATTTTCGTGTTCTTCGCGCTGACCCTCAGCCAGCTGTTCTTCCCGCCCGAGATGCCCGAATGGCTGCGCCTGCTGCAAAGCTTCGGGATCTTCGTCACCGGCTATCTGGCGCGGCCGCTGGGCGGCATCCTGATGGCGCACTTCGCCGACCATCTGGGGCGCAAGCGGGTATTCAGCCTGAGCATCCTGATGATGGCCCTGCCGTGCCTGCTGATCGGGGTGATGCCGACCTATGCCGACATCGGCTATGCCGCCCCGCTGATCCTGTTGGCCTTGCGCATCCTCCAGGGTGCTGCCGTAGGCGGTGAAGTGCCAAGCGCCTGGACGTTCGTTGCCGAGCACGCGCCAAACGGGCGGCGCGGCTATGCCCTGGGCTTTCTGCAGGCCGGGCTGACCTTCGGCTACCTGCTGGGGGCGCTGACCGCAACCTTGCTGGCGCAACTGTTCACTCCGCAGGAAATCCTCGATTACGCCTGGCGCTACCCGTTCCTGTTGGGTGGGGTGTTCGGTGTGATTGGTGTGTGGCTGCGCCGCTGGCTCAGTGAAACACCGGTGTTCCTCGCCCTGCGCGCTCGCCAGGAGCAACCTGTGACGTTTCCGCTGCGGCAAGTGCTGGGCGAGCACCGCCGGGCGTTGATCCCTGCCGCGTTGCTGACCTGTGTGCTGACCTCGGCGGTGGTGGTGCTGGTGGTGATCACCCCGACGGTGATGCAGCAGCGTTTCGGCATGAGTGCCGGGCACACCTTCGCCCTGAGCAGCGTGGGCATCGTCTTCCTCAACATTGGCTGCGTGCTGGCCGGGCTGCTGGTCGACCGTGTGGGTGCCTGGCGCGCGCTGATGCTGTATAGCCTGTTGCTGCCGCTGGGTATCGGCGCGTTGTACGCCAGCCTGGTGGGGCAGTGGGGCATGACCTGGCTGGCCTATGCGCTGGCGGGGTTGAGCTGCGGCGTGGTGGGGGTGGTGCCCTCGGTGATGGTGGGGCTGTTCCCGGCGCAGATCCGCGTATCGGGCATTTCCTTCACCTACAACGTGGCCTACGCATTGTGGGCCAGTACCACGCCGCTGGCACTGATTGCGCTGATGCCGTGGAGCCCGTGGGTGTGTGTCGGGTTTTGTCTGATCATGGGCGCGGTGGGGCTGCTGACAGCCTTGTATTTCGGGCGCCGTGAGCCATTGGTGTTTGCGGCGGAGCCGATGCCGGTCATGTGCGGCGACAAATGAGCCGGTAACGGCTGCGGGGCATTGGGGCAGACTTCCAGGTGGGGGCTATTGGAATAACCTATTAGCCAAATTTAACCTGGAAGGTTAATTTCTCATGGAAAAGAGAATGCCTCATTGCCCGCTGGAGCGGGTAAGAGCACTGGTGGGCGCTGGCCGCATCAGCCCTACAACCGCTTCCTTACGAGGCGCTCAGGCCTTGGGAATGGAATATGCGGACATGCTGGAGGTCATCACCGGTCTGGAGCGCAGAGATTTCTACAAAAGCATGACCAGTTATGCCGACCACCGCGTTTGGCAAGATGTCTATCGGCCGCTTACGGTAAAGGGATATCTGTACCTGAAACTGTCAGTGGTAGATGACGCGCTCATCGTGTCTTTCAAGGAGTTGTGAACATGAGATGCCCAATTTGCGGAGGTGCCGAGCTCGCGCTAGACACTCAGGACATGCCCTACCGGTATAAGGGGGAATCGACCCTGATACCTGATGTGACGGGCGATTACTGTTCTGTCTGTGGTGAGGCAGTGCTAAGTCATGACGAGGCTATGCGAGTCAGCGATCTGATGTCTGCCTTCAATCGCCAAGTCAATGCTCTAGACGTTGATCCCGATTTCATCGTTTCCGTACGCAAGAAATTTGATCTGGATCAGCGGGAGGCTGGGGAAATATTCGGTGGAGGAGTCAATGCTTTTTCGCGTTATGAGAATGGCAAAACCAAACCGCCGGTGGCGCTGATCAAATTGTTCAAGTTGCTCGACCGTCACCCGGAGCTCTTTGAGGAAGTCAGGACTGCGTGAGGCGGTTGCCCGGCCTTGCTTGGGTTTCCAAATGACACTGTCTGTAGGCGCGGATAGCCAACAAAAAGCCCCCGGCCCATAAGGACCGGGGGCTTTTTGTTGCCGCAAGGGCAGGGGCCTTACTTACATGTTCGGGTAGTTCGGCCCGCCAGCGCCTTCAGGGGTGACCCAGGTGATGTTCTGGGCCGGGTCCTTGATGTCGCAGGTCTTGCAGTGCACGCAGTTCTGCGCGTTGATCTGGAAACGCTTGTTGCCGTCTTCCTGGGTGATCACTTCGTACACGCCTGCCGGGCAGTAGCGCTGGGCAGGCTCGTCGTACAGCGGCAGGTTGCTGGCGATCGGTACGCTCGGATCGGTCAGCTTCAGGTGGCAGGGTTGTTCCTCTTCGTGGTTGGTGCTGGAGAGGAATACCGAGCTGAGCTTGTCGAAGCTGAGCTTGCCGTCCGGTTTCGGGTAGTCGATCTTTTTCGAGTCGGCGGCCAGCTTGAGGCAGGCATAGTCCGGCTTGGTGTCGTGCAGGGTGAACGGCAGCTTGCCACCGAACCAGTTCTGGTCGACATAGTTGAACGCCGCGCCCAGCAACGGGCCGAACTTGTGCATGGCCGGGCCGAAGTTGCGGCTGGCGAACAGTTCTTCGTACAGCCAGCTGGCCTTGAAGGCGCTGACATAGCTGTTCAATTGATCGCCGCCTTCGCTGCCGGCGATCAATGCGTCGGCCACTGCTTCGGCGGCGAGCATGCCGGACTTCATCGCGGTATGGCTGCCCTTGATCTTGGCCACGTTCATGGTGCCCAGGTCGCAACCGATCAGCGCGCCACCATTGAAGACCATTTTCGGCAGCGAGTTGATGCCGCCCTTGGCCAAGGCGCGGGCGCCGTAGCTGATGCGCTTGCCGCCTTCGAGGTACTGGCTGATCACCGGGTGGTGCTTGAGCCGCTGGAATTCGTCGAACGGCGACAGGTAGGGGTTGGCGTAGGACAGGTCGACGATCAGGCCGACCACCACCTGGTTGTTTTCCAGATGATAAAGGAACGAGCCACCGGTGTTTTCCTTGGCCACCACGTCCAGCGGCCAGCCGGCGGTGTGTACCACCAGGCCCTGTTCGTGCTTGGCCGGGTCGATTTCCCAGATTTCCTTCAGGCCGATGCCGTAGTGCTGGACGTCGGACTCGCTGTCGAGGTTGAAGCGCTTGATCAGCTGCTTGCCGATGTGGCCACGGCAGCCTTCGGCGAACAGGGTGTACTTGGCGCGCAGTTCCATGCCCGGGGTGTACAGGCCATCCTTGGGGTTGCCTTCACGGTCGACACCGAGGTCGCCGGTGACGATGCCGCGGACCACGCCGTTGTCGTCGAACAGCGCTTCCTGGGCGGCGAAGCCCGGGTAGATCTCCACACCGAGGTTCTCGGCCTGCTGGGCCAGCCAGCGGCACAGGTTGCCCAGCGAGATGATGTAGTTGCCATGGTTGTGCATGGTCTTGGGCACGAACAGGTCAGGCACCTTGGTCGCGCTACCGGCATCCTTGAGCACGTAGATGTCGTCGCGCTTCACTTCGGTGTTCAGCGGTGCGCCGAGTGCTTTCCAGTCGGGGAACAGCTCGTTCAGGGCGCGGGGCTCGAACACTGCGCCAGAGAGGATGTGGGCGCCGACTTCAGAGCCTTTCTCCACCACGCAGACGCTGATTTCGCTACCGGCTTCGGCGGCCTTCTGCTTCAGGCGGCAGGCGGCGGACAGGCCCGCCGGGCCGGCGCCGACGATGACCACGTCGAATTCCATGTATTCGCGTTCCACTGGTTCTCTCCTACTCATCAAGGCTCGTGCTGTTGCTTTGTCTTATGGGTGCGGGGCATTCGCAGCGGTTCTACGCAACGGCGGAACTGTAGCTGGGCAAATGACGGACTACACCGTTTTGTCTTGGCCGCGCATTATATCTACACCACTTGGCGGGTCCAATACAAACGTTTGTTTGAATTTGCCGCAGGCCAGTAAAATCACAGGAACGCGGCTGGAGGGTGACCGATTTGCCGTATTGACCGGAATGGGTGTTACGGTCAAGATACGAGCGGTTTTACGTTCGCCGTAGGCTTGCAGCCGGGCGCAGGTACACCTCTAAAGGCCAGGTGTGGAGCAGGGTTTTGCGGGCTTAGGCCGGTTTGTAGTGGAGTTTACACGCCACGACAGGAAATGACCCGTGAGGATTTGTCGCAAGAGTCCGAACAAGACTGTTTGGTCACTGTGAAGATGCTGCCTCCCCATACGTTTTTAGAGGTGCCCTTGTACCCACGCGCATCGCTGGGCTCTGCCCCAGGCGACTATCTATTCACCGGAGAGTAACGAGGAATCCATGAAGGTTCTTGTAGCTGTCAAACGAGTGGTCGACTACAACGTCAAGGTTCGCGTCAAAGCGGACAACTCCGGCGTCGACCTTGCTAACGTCAAGATGTCCATGAACCCCTTCTGCGAAATCGCCGTGGAAGAAGCCGTACGCCTGAAGGAAAAAGGCGTTGCGACCGAGATCGTCGTGGTTTCCGTCGGCCCGACCACCGCTCAGGAGCAACTGCGTACTGCCCTGGCCCTGGGTGCCGACCGTGCCATTCTGGTAGAAGCCGCTGACGAACTGAACTCCCTGGCCGTGGCCAAGGCGCTGAAGGCCGTTGTCGACAAGGAGCAGCCGCAGCTGGTCATCCTCGGCAAGCAGGCCATCGACAGTGACAACAACCAGACCGGCCAGATGCTGGCCGCGCTGACTGGCTTCGCCCAGGGTACCTTTGCGTCCAAGGTCGAAGTCGCTGGCGACAAGCTGAATGTCACCCGTGAAATCGATGGCGGCCTGCAGACCGTTGCACTGAACCTGCCCGCGATCGTCACCACCGACCTGCGCCTGAACGAGCCACGCTACGCGTCGCTGCCGAACATCATGAAGGCCAAGAAGAAGCCACTGGAGACTGTTACTCCAGACGCACTGGGCGTTTCCCTCGCCTCCACCAACAAGACCGTGAAGGTTGAAGCCCCGGCTGCCCGCAGCGCTGGCATCAAGGTCAAATCGGTGGCCGAACTGGTCGAGAAGCTGAAGAACGAAGCGAAGGTAATCTGATATGACTATCCTGGTTGTCGCTGACCTTCTACAAGGTCCGGAGAACGGTGCCGTAGCCCCGGCCACCCTGAACACTGTCGCCGCAGCCGCCAAGATCGGTGGTGATGTGCACGTGCTGGTCGCAGGCCAGAACGTCGGCGGCGTTGCTGAAGCCGCTGCCAAAATCTCTGGTGTTGCCAAGGTGCTGGTGGCTGATAACGCCGCCTACGCCCACGTCCTGCCGGAAAACGTCGCGCCGCTGATCGTCGAGCTGGCCAAGGGTTACAGCCACGTGCTGGCCCCGGCTACCACCAACGGCAAGAACATCCTGCCACGTGTTGCCGCGCTGCTGGACGTGGACCAGATCTCCGAGATCATCTCGGTCGAGTCCGCCGACACCTTCAAGCGCCCGATCTACGCGGGTAACGCTATTGCCACCGTGCAATCGAGCGCGGCCATCAAGGTGATCACCGTGCGTACCACCGGCTTCGACGCCGTGGCCGCCGAAGGTGGTTCGGCTGCCGTCGAGGCTGTTGGCGCTGCGCACAACGCCGGTATTTCGGCTTTCGTTGGCGAAGAGCTGGCCAAGTCCGACCGCCCAGAGCTGACCGCTGCCAAGATCGTCGTTTCCGGCGGCCGTGGCATGGGCAACGGTGACAACTTCAAACACCTGTACAGCCTGGCCGACAAGCTCGGCGCTGCGGTTGGTGCTTCGCGCGCCGCAGTCGACGCAGGCTTCGTGCCGAACGACATGCAGGTCGGCCAGACCGGCAAGATCGTTGCGCCACAGCTGTACATCGCCGTCGGTATCTCCGGCGCGATCCAGCACCTGGCCGGCATGAAAGACTCCAAAGTGATCGTGGCGATCAACAAGGACGAAGAAGCGCCGATCTTCCAGGTGGCCGACTACGGCCTGGTCGCTGACCTGTTCGAAGCGGTTCCGGAGCTGGAAAAGCTGGTCTGATCCGCCTGCTTCACTTATAAAGAACCCGGCCCTCGCTTTGAGGGTCGGGTTTTTTTATGGGTTGAGGAGTAAGGCATGACGTTGCGCGGAACGGGCAGGGTGCTGGCGTGCGTGGCGCTGTTGCTACCATCACTGGCTATGGCAGCAGGCAAATGCGAGCGCCTGGTGGCGACCGGTAGCCCAGATGCGCCGCCCTATTCGTGGCAAGACCCAAAAGACCCCGGGCACCTGATTGGCGCCAACGTCGACCTGTTGCGCCAGGTGGCTGGCGAACTGGGTGTGAAGGTCGAGGTGCTGAGTGCCGGTCGCCGTGATCAGGCGCTGGAAGAGGTGCGCAGTGGGCGCATGGACCTGCTGCTCGACACACCCTTGCAGGTGGAGCAACTGACCGCGCTGGACTACATCCATCCGCCGTTGCAGCTCAATGAGTACCTGGTGTGGACCCGCCATGATGCAGCGGTGACCTTTGATGGCCCGGCCGATCTGGCCAGATATCAGGGCAGTTTGTCCGAGCGTGCACGCCTGACCCCGGCCTTTACTGCGTTCGCCAAGGCACAGCTCAAGCTGGTGCCGGCGCAAAACCTGACCCAGGCCTTTCAGAAACTGGTACTCGGCCAGGTGGACTATGTGCTGGCTGGCCGTTACTCCGGTATGGCCATGGCCCAGAGCCTGGGCATGAGCAATGACCTGATAGCCCGCGGCTTGCCGGTGGACAGGCCGGGCCTGTACCTGGCGCTATCGCACAACTCGGCGTGTAATGACAGCTGGTTGCGTGGGCAATTGGCAAAAAAACTGACAGAATTGCCGATCTCTGGTGCATCCGAAGCTGTGCTGCAACGAAATGTCGAGCGCTGGAAAGCGCAGATGCAGGTACCGGCGGACGCCCCCAAACACTAGGAAGATTGCGTGAGAACCCAACCACTAATCCTTGCCCTGGCCGTGCTCGGCCTGGCTGGCTGCGCCAATGATCCGGCCCCTGAAGAGCAGATGCGCATTTCCGAACAGGCACTGGACCAGGCCAAGGCCGTCGGCGCCACTGAGCAGGTCGAAACGCTGAAACTGGCTGAAGACAAGTTGGCCCGCGCCAAGGCCAACATGCTTACCCAGGACTACCGCGATGCGCGCATGCGCGCTGAGCAAGCCGAGCTGGATGCGCGCCTGGCCGAGGCCCAGGTGCTGAACCAGAAGAGCGAAGAGCAGCTGCAGGTGCTGCAGTCGCGGGTCAAGCGCTTGCGCAAGCAACTGGAGGTACAGCCATGATCCGTCGTACGCCTTTGGCTGCACTGGCATTGTTGGCGCTGACGGCAGGTTTGCAAGGTTGCGCCAGCCCGCGCAGCAGTGCCGCGCTGGATGAGGCCACCGTCGCCTTCCAGGGGGTCAAAGATGATTCCGATGTGCTGCGCAGCGCGCCGCGTGACGTGATTCGGGCGGGTGAGTCGCTGGCTCGCGCCGAGCGCCTGTCCAGTTACATCGGCACCGGTTCCGATGTGCGGCATTATGCTTACCTCAGCCAGCGCTACAGCGAGATTGCCCGCGAGCATGCCAAGCTGGCGCTGAACCAGGAGCGCCAGGCCAAGCTCGACCTGGAGCGCCAGCGCCTGCAGCTGGCCTTGCGTGAGGCCAAACTGGCCAGCGTGCAGCAGCAGGGCAAGTGGGTCGAGTCGCAGATTGCCGCGTTGGCTTCGGAGCAGGCCGACCGTGGCTTGGTGATGACCTTGGGCGATGTGCTGTTCGATACCGGCAGTGCCGACCTGAAGAACTCGGCCAGCCGGACTGTGCTCAAGCTGGTGCAGTTCCTGCAGCTCAACCCGCGCCGGGTAGTGCGTATCGAGGGCTATACCGACAGTACTGGCGCGGGCGAGGAGAATCTCAAGCTGTCGCGCGACCGGGCGCAGTCCGTGGCCGACATGCTTGTGGACCTGGGCATCGACGAAAAGCGCCTGCAGGTTGAAGGCTATGGCGACCAGTACCCGATCGAGGCCAATGCTTCGGAGCGGGGCAGGGCACAGAACCGTCGGGTGGAGATCGTATTCTCCGATGACAAGGGGCGGCTCGCACCGGCGCGCTGAGTCTTGTAGAAATGGGCCGCTTTGCGGCCCGTTTTATGTCGGTTTAATCGTTTCGATAGCTGTCACGCTGTTGTATTGTCGACTACGTTGCAATCTGTCCCAGTACACTTTGCAACTGTTACGGTATCCTCTACCGTCAGTGACCCGTACAAGAACAACGAGCATGTCGACATGACCAACCTGCTGCTGTACCAGCGTATCGCCCAGCAACTGGCCGATGATATCCGTCGCGGTGTCTACCAGCCAGGCGAGCGGGTACCCTCCGTGCGCAAGATGAGCGCCCAGCTCAATGTCAGCCATGCCACGGTGTTGCAGGCCTATGCCAATCTCGAGGACCAGGGGCTTATCCGGGCGCGGCCGCAGTCTGGCTATTACGTGCACCAGACCCCTGCCTTGACCGCGCAAACCCCGGACATCGCTCGGGTGGAGCGCCCGGGCCTGGTCACGCGCGCCAGCATCATCCAGCAGGTGCTGACTGAGGCGCGCCGCGATGGTGTGTTCCCGTTTGGCGCTGCTGTGCCGCATGTCGACTACCTGCCAGTGCGCGCCCTGCATCAGCAAATCGCCAAGGTGACGCGCTTCCATAGCCCGCGCGCCTTCAGCTACATGTTCAGCCCCGGTTTCGAGCCGCTGCGCCGACAGATCGCCATACGCATGCGCGATGCCGGCGTGCTGGTCGACCCGCGCGAAGTGATCGTGACCCATGGGTGTGTCGATGCCCTGCAGATGTCGCTGCGGGTGCTGACCCGCCCAGGTGACCTGATCGCCGCCGAGTCACCGACCTATTACGGCTTGCTGCAGCTGGCAGACCTGCTGGGTTTGAAAGTGATCGAAATCCCCAGTGACCCGTCCACCGGTATCAGCCTCGAAGCCTTGCAACTGGCGGCTAACCAATGGTCGATCAAGGCGCTGGTGCTCACTGCGCGCTTGAGCAACCCGCTGGGCGGCACCGTTCCCGAAGAGCGGCAAAAGCAATTGCTGCGCCTGGCCTCGGACTTTGATATCCAGATCATCGAGGATGACATCTACGGTGAGCTGATGTTCGAGCAAGGCAAGACCAAGGCGCTGAAGGCGTTCGACCGGCTGGACCGGGTGATCTACTGTTCGAGCTTCTCCAAGACCCTGTCCCCTGGCGTGCGGGTGGGGTGGATGATCGCCGGGCGTTACCAGGACGAAATTCAGCGCCTGCAGACTTTTACCACCCACTCGGCCTGTAGCGTGACGCAGATGGGCGTGGCAGCCTACCTGGAAAATGGCGGCTACGACCGGCATCTGCGCTACATACGCCAGGAATATCGCAAGAACCTCAGTGCCTATCAGCTGGCAGTGCAGCAGCACTTCCCCGAGGGTACCCAGATGACCCGGCCGACAGGCGGCTTCATCCTCTGGGTGAGCCTGCCTGGTCGGGTCAATACCCAGGAGCTGCATGTGCGCGCGCTGGAGCAGGGCATCAGCATTGCACCAGGACTGATATTCAGTAACACAGAGCAGTTCAACCACTGTGTCCGACTCAATTGCGGCATACCTTGGAATAAAGAGGCCGAGCGGGCTGTGATTACGCTCGGTTTGCTGGCGCAGCAGTTGTGCAGGGAGACTGCGGTCACGCTGTTGTAAGGCTTGCAAGCCGCCTGTGGAACAGGGAGCATAGGCATTTTTCCTGCCAGTCTGTCCATTTGCCATGAACACTTCGCGCTGCTTTGTACTGATCGTGTGCCTTCTGACGTTCTGCTGCCCGGTCGTCCCTGCCTTGGCTGCGCAACCGGCAAACCAGGCTCAGGCAGCTCAGGGCAAGCACGTGCCAAAAAAGGCGACTGCCAAGCCTGTACACAAGCCGGTCAGCAAAGCGGTTGCCAAGCCCTTGCCCAAGACAAATCTGGACCTCAGCCTGCCCGTTGATATGGTCGACAAACTTGAGCCGGATGTAGGCACGCCTTCGCCAATCCAGCGGCGCAAACCTTTGTTGCCGCCCATGTTCACAGAAAAGCCAGAGACCAATGACAGTCCGTATCAGCTCAATGGCCGGCTGATCAACAACGAAATGCAGCTGCAACTGCGCAATGACAGCCGTCATGACGTGGAAGGAGCTGCCATCGATTTCGAGTATCGCCAATAGGCGGGAACTGACTGCCAGGTCACAGCAGATTTCATCGTGCCAGCAATTTCAAACGACTGTTTGAGCGGTTACTATCCAGGGACGTTCGTCCCGTTTTGTTCCAGGGAGTCCTGATTTTGGTGAATAGCCATGCAATGCCGTGAGGGCTGTGGTGCCTGCTGCATCGCCCCGTCCATCACTTCTGCGATGCCGCGAATGCCCAATGGCAAGCCGGCGGGTGAGCGCTGCCTGCACCTGACTGCGGCCAACCTTTGCGACCTGTTCGGCAAGCCTGAGCGGCCGGCGGTGTGCGGTGGTTTCAAGGCAGATGTCGAGGTGTGCGGCAGTGATCGTGACGAGGCAATCAGGATTCTTGGCTGGTGGGAGCAGATGACGGCGGCGTGACAGGCTGGATCTTCGACAACAAGGATAAACATGATGAGATCGTTCAAGCGTATTGCACTGCTGTGTGGTGTGGGTGTTCTGCTGTCGCCTGTGGCCTGGGCTGAAAACTGGCAAGTGGCCAAGGACGAGGAGGGCATCAAGGTATCCCTCAGTGAGGTGGCCGGGTCCAAGTACAAGGCCTATCGCGGTGTGACCGTGATCAAGGCGCCGCTGGCCAAGGTCGAGGCGCTGCAGGAGGACGTGTCCGGGGCTTGTGCCTGGATTCACGAATGCAAGTCGCAGAAGCTGCTCAAGCACGAAGGTGACCAGAGCTGGACCTATACCCAGTTCAATACGCCATGGCCGGTGACGCCGCGTGATTCCGTGCTGCACATTACGACCGTCAAGGAGGCGGATGGCAGCCTGACCCGTAACCTGAAAGAAGAGCCGACTTACCTGCCGGAAGAGAAGGGTTTTGTTCGGGTGGCAAAAGTCGACGGCTTCTGGAAGCTGGTGCCCAAGGGTGACAGCACTGAAGTGACCTACCAGGTGCACACCGAGCCAGGTGGTAGCGTGCCGGCGATGGTGGCCAACAAGTTCGTGGTGGATGCGCCGTTCAATACCCTGAAAGGGCTGCGCGAGCGGGCGGAGAAAAACTGAGGTTTTGTGGTGTCTGTGCCGGCCTCTTCGCGGGCTTGCCCGCTCCCACAGGTACAGCGCAGCCCTCGAGATCTGTGCAGTACCTGTGGGAGCGGGCAAGCCCGCGAAGAGGCCGGTACAGGACAAATGAAAAAGGCTGCCCGAGGGCAGCCTTCTTGCGTTCGGCTACTGCAGCTTACTTGCGGTCTTTCAGGGCAACGATGTCGCGCTTCTGCTCGCCGGTGTACAGCTGGCGCGGACGGCCGATCTTGTACGGGCTGGAGAGCATTTCTTTCCAGTGCGAGATCCAGCCCACGGTACGTGCCAGGGCGAAGATCACGGTGAACATGCTGGTCGGAATACCGATCGCCTTGAGGATGATCCCCGAGTAGAAGTCGACGTTCGGGTACAGCGAGCGCTCGATGAAGTAAGGATCGGTCAGGGCGATCTCTTCCAGGCGCATGGCCAGTTCCAGCTGCGGGTCGTTCTTGATGCCCAGCTCGCGCAGGACTTCGTCGCAGGTCTGCTTCATCACGGTGGCGCGCGGGTCGCGGTTCTTGTACACGCGGTGACCGAAGCCCATCAGCTTGAACGGGTCGTTCTTGTCCTTGGCCTTGGCGATGAATTTGTCGATGTTCGAGACATCGCCGATTTCATCCAGCATGGTCAGTACGGCTTCGTTCGCACCGCCGTGGGCCGGGCCCCACAGTGCGGCGATACCGGCGGCGATACAGGCGAACGGGTTGGCACCCGACGAGCCTGCCAGACGAACGGTGGAGGTGGAGGCGTTCTGCTCGTGGTCGGCGTGGAGGATGAAGATCCGGTCCATTGCCTTGGCCAGCACCGGGCTGATCGGTTTGATCTCGCACGGGGTGTTGAACATCATGTGCAGGAAGTTTTCCGCGTACGACAGGTCGTTGCGCGGGTACATCATCGGCTGGCCCATGGAGTACTTGTAAACCATCGCAGCCAGGGTCGGCATCTTGGCGACCAGGCGCACCGCGGAGATTTCGCGGTGTTGCGGGTTATTGATGTCCAGGGAGTCGTGATAGAACGCCGACAGGGCGCCGACTACGCCGCACATCACCGCCATCGGGTGAGCGTCGCGACGGAAGCCGTTGAAGAAGGACTTCAGCTGCTCGTGAACCATGGTGTGGTTCTTGACGGTGCTGACGAACTGGGCCTTCTGCTCGGCGTTCGGCAGTTCGCCATTGAGCAGCAGGTAGCAGGTTTCGAGGTAGTCGGACTGTTCGGCGAGTTGCTCGATCGGGTAGCCGCGGTGCAGCAGGATACCTTTGTCGCCGTCAATATAGGTGATCTTCGACTCGCACGAGGCAGTCGCCATGAAACCTGGGTCGAAGGTGAAGTGACCAGTGGCCCCTAACCCGCGGACGTCGATTACATCAGGACCAACGGTGCCGGTTAAAATGGGCAGCTCGACGGGGGCAGCGCCCTCGATGACCAACTGCGCTTTTTTGTCAGCCATGTGGCCTCCTATTAATGCTTGAAATCATCAGACAGACCCCCCACGCAGGGCCCGCACCACTATAGAGGGATAAATTCAGATGTCAATTTGCCTAAAGGCTTGTTGAATCAGGCATTCAAGCCTGATTTTTCCCGAAATTCTCGCCCATTTACGCCTTTTGTTCATTAAAGGCAATGCGCTATTTGGGCTACCCCGTCACGTTGTCATAAGCAGCCTAACTGTCTATACTCGGCACCCGACCGCCAGGGGCTTGCAAGCCCGAACTGCTGGGGGTCGCCGTTCCCTGGGTGGTGGGTACCTGACCAGTACACTTACCAACAACTTTGCCCTGATTCGCTAGGGGCTCTTCAGTGTGAAAAAAGCCGTGAAAAGCCAACGACCTGTAAACCTAGACCTAAGGACCATCAAGCTCCCCGTCACTGCGTACACGTCCATCCTGCACCGTATCTCCGGCGTCATCCTGTTCATCGGCCTTGCCATCATGCTTTATGCACTGGGCAAGTCGCTGGGTTCCGAGGAAGGCTTCGGTGAGGTGAAGGCGTGTCTGACCAGCCCGCTGGCCAAGTTCGTGACCTGGGGTCTGCTGTCCGCCCTGCTTTATCACCTCGTGGCAGGTGTTCGTCACCTGATCATGGACATGGGTATCGGTGAGACGCTGGAAGGCGGCAAGCTGGGCTCGAAAATCGTGATCGTCATCTCCGTGGTGCTGATCGTTCTGGTGGGAGTTTGGGTATGGTAACCAATGTCACGAACCTGTCGCGTTCGGGCCTCTATGACTGGATGGCGCAGCGCGTTTCTGCGGTCGTTCTCGCGGCTTACTTCCTCTTCCTGATCGGCTACGTGGTCGCCCACCCAGGCATCGACTACACCCAGTGGCATGGTCTGTTCTCCAACAACGCGATGCGGATCTTCAGTCTGCTGGCCCTCGTTGCCCTGGGCGCTCACGCCTGGGTTGGCATGTGGACCATTGCAACCGACTACCTGACGCCTATGTCGTTCGGCAAGTCGGCAACTGCGATTCGTTTCCTGTTCCAGGCGGTATGCGGCGTTGCGATGTTCGCTTACTTCGTCTGGGGTGTGCAGATTCTCTGGGGTATCTGATCCATGGCTAGCATTCCAACCATTTCCTTCGACGCCATCATCATCGGTGGCGGCGGCGCCGGCATGCGCGCAGCGCTGCAACTGGCTCAAGGCGGCCACAAGACTGCCGTAGTCACCAAGGTCTTCCCGACCCGTTCGCACACCGTATCCGCCCAGGGCGGCATCACCTGCGCCATCGCTTCGGCCGACCCGAACGACGACTGGCGCTGGCACATGTACGATACCGTCAAGGGTTCCGACTACATCGGTGACCAGGACGCTATCGAATACATGTGTCAGGAAGGCCCGGCTGCGGTCTTCGAGCTGGATCACATGGGTCTGCCGTTCTCGCGCACCGAAACCGGCCGCATCTACCAGCGCCCGTTCGGTGGTCAGTCCAAGGACTTCGGTAAGGGTGGCCAGGCCGCCCGTACCTGTGCCGCTTCGGACCGTACCGGTCACGCACTGCTGCACACCCTGTACCAGGGCAACCTGAAAGCGGGCACCACGTTCCTCAACGAGTACTACGCAGTTGACCTGGTGAAGAACCAGGACGGCGCATTCGTGGGTGTGATCGCCATCTGCATCGAAACCGGCGAAACCCTGTACATCAAGTCCAAGGCCACCGTGTTGGCCACTGGCGGTGCGGGCCGTATCTACGCGTCCACCACCAATGCCCTGATCAACACCGGTGACGGTATCGGCATGGCCCTGCGTGCAGGCGTGCCGGTGCAGGACATCGAAATGTGGCAGTTCCACCCGACCGGTATCGCCGGCGCCGGTGTACTGGTCACCGAGGGTTGCCGCGGTGAAGGTGGCTACCTGATCAACGCCCACGGCGAGCGCTTCATGGAGCGTTACGCGCCGAACGCCAAAGACCTGGCCGGCCGCGACGTGGTTGCCCGTTCCATGGTCAAGGAAATCATCGCCGGCAACGGCGTGGGCCCGAACAAGGACCACGTACTGCTGAAGCTGGACCACCTGGGCGAGGAAGTGCTGCACAGCCGCCTGCCAGGTATCTGCGAACTGTCCAAGACCTTCGCCCACGTCGACCCTGTGGTCGCGCCGGTGCCGGTCGTGCCGACCTGCCACTACATGATGGGCGGCGTTGCCACCAACATTCATGGCCAGGCCATCACCATGGACGCCGACGGCCAGGATCACATCATCCCGGGCCTGTTCGCCGTAGGTGAAGTGGCGTGCGTATCGGTTCACGGTGCCAACCGCCTGGGCGGCAACTCGCTGCTCGACCTGGTGGTGTTCGGCCGTGCTGCCGGCCTGCACCTGGAGAAGGCGCTGAGCGAAGGCGTGGAATACCGCGACGCCAGCGACACCGACGTCGATGTTGCCCTGAACCGCCTGAACAAGCTCAACGAGCGTACCAGCGGTGAAGACGTTGCCAGCCTGAAGCGCGAGCTGCAGAGCTGCATGCAGAACTACTTCGGTGTATTCCGTACTGGCGAATACATGCAGAAGGGTATCGAGCAGCTGGCCGGTCTGCGTGACCGTATCGCCAACGTCAAGATCAACGACAAGTCCCAGGCCTTCAACACCGCGCGTATCGAAGCGCTGGAGCTGCAGAACCTGCTGGAAGTCGCCGAAGCTACCGCCATCGCGGCCGAAGCCCGTAAAGAGTCCCGCGGCGCTCACGCCCGTGAAGACTTCGAAGACCGTGACGACGAAAACTGGCTGTGCCACACCCTGTACTACCCGGGTGAGAAGCGCGTTGCCAAGCGCGGCGTCAACTTTGCGCCGAAGACTGTTCCAGCCTTCGAACCAAAAGTTCGGACTTACTAAGGGTGGCTGCTATGTTGAAAGTCGAAGTTTATCGTTACAACCCGGACACCGATTCGGCGCCAAAAATGGAGTCGTTCGACGTCGATACCGGCGGCAAGGACCTGATGGTGCTGGATGTATTGGCACTGATCAAGGAAAAGGACGAGGGTTTCTCGTACCGTCGCTCCTGCCGTGAAGGCGTTTGCGGTTCTGATGGCATGAACATGAACGGCAAGAACGGCCTGGCCTGCATCACCCCGCTGTCGGCGGTGGTGAAAGGCGGCAAGCTGGTTCTGCGTCCTCTGCCAGGCCTGCCGGTCATTCGTGACCTGGTGGTCGATATGAGCATCTTCTACAAGCAGTACGAGAAGGTGAAGCCGTTCCTGCAGAACGACACCCCGGCCCCGGCCATCGAGCGCCTGCAGTCGCCGGAAGACCGTGACAAGCTGGACGGCCTGTACGAGTGCATCCTGTGCGCTTGCTGCTCGACTTCCTGCCCGTCGTTCTGGTGGAACCCGGACAAGTTCCTGGGCCCGGCAGCATTGCTGCAAGCCTACCGCTTCCTTGCCGACAGCCGCGATACCAAGACTCAGGAGCGCCTGGCGTCCCTGGATGACCCGTTCAGCGTATTCCGCTGCCGCGGGATCATGAACTGCGTAAACGTTTGCCCGAAAGGTCTGAACCCGACCAAGGCAATCGGTCACGTACGTAACATGCTGCTGCAAAGCGGCACCTGATACAAAGCGTTGTACCTGCAGTAAGCCGAGGTGCGGGTGGTGAGCCCGCACTGAGGTAAAACCCGAACAAGGGCCCACAAAGCCCGCGTTCATTACCTATGAAGATATGAGACCAGCAGGGGCTTTCCGGGCTGGTACCCGGAAAATCAGCAGGATCCAGGTGGCGTGGTTCAGTCGCTGTTTTCGGACTTTTCCAGGTTTGCTGTGGCTCTCGCCGATCAGTCCCCTAATCGAGGGTGACCAAGCATGCAAGAAAGCGTGATGCAGCGCATGTGGGATAGCGCCCACCTTTCAGGTGGTAACGCTGCATATGTGGAAGAGCTCTACGAGCTCTACCTGCACGACCCTAACGCTGTGCCAGAAGAGTGGCGCACTTACTTCCAGAAGTTGCCAGCCGACGGCAGCACCGCTACTGATGTATCGCACTCGACAATCCGCGACCATTTCGTACTGCTGGCAAAGAACCAGCGCCGCGCCCAACCGGTTTCCGCCGGGAGCGTGAGCAGTGAACACGAGAAGAAGCAGGTTGAAGTTCTGCGACTGATCCAGGCCTATCGTATGCGCGGCCATCAGGCTGCCAAGCTCGACCCGTTGGGGTTGTGGCAGCGCCCTGCGCCCGTAGACCTGTCGATCAATCACTACGGCTTGACCAATGCCGATCTTGATACGACCTTCCGTGCCGGCGACCTGTTCATCGGCAAAGAGGAGGCGAGCCTACGCGACATCTTCGATGCACTCCAGAAGACATATTGTCGCACCATTGGCGCCGAATTCACCCACATCGTCGATTCCGAGCAGCGCAGCTGGTTCCAGCAGCGCCTGGAAAGCGTGCGCGGCCGTCCGGAATTTTCCGCTGACGTGCAGGCCCACCTGCTCGAGCGCGTGACCGCCGGTGAGGGCCTGGAAAAGTACCTGGGCACCAAGTACCCGGGCACCAAGCGTTTCGGCCTTGAAGGCGGCGAGAGCCTGATTCCGATGCTGGATGAAATGATCCAGCGTTCCGGTTCTTACGGCGCCAAGGAGGTCGTGATCGGCATGGCCCACCGTGGCCGTCTGAACGTGCTGGTAAACACCTTCGGCAAGAACCCGCGCGAGCTGTTCGACGAGTTCGAAGGCAAGAAGATGAACGAGTTGGGCTCCGGTGACGTGAAGTATCACCAGGGCTTCTCTTCGAACGTGATGACCCCGGGTGGCGAAGTGCACCTGGCCATGGCGTTCAACCCGTCCCACCTGGAAATCGTTTCGCCGGTGGTCGAGGGTTCGGTGCGCGCCCGTCAGGACCGCCGCAACGATACCGTTGGCGACAAGGTGCTGCCGATCTCGATCCACGGCGACGCTGCGTTCGCTGGCCAGGGCGTGGTCATGGAAACCTTCCAGATGTCGCAGACCCGCGGGTTCAAGACCGGCGGTACCGTGCACATCGTGATCAACAACCAGGTTGGTTTCACCATCAGCAACCCGCTGGATGCGCGCTCCACCGAGTACGCGACCGACGTTGCCAAGATGATCCAGGCACCGATCCTGCACGTGAACGGCGATGACCCGGAAGCCGTGCTGTTCGTCACCCAGCTGGCCATCGACTACCGCATGCAGTTCAAGCGTGACGTGGTCATCGACCTGGTCTGCTACCGTCGCCGTGGCCACAACGAGGCTGACGAGCCTAACGGCACCCAGCCGCTGATGTACCAGCAAATCAGCAAGCAGCGCACTACCCGTGAGCTGTATGCCGAGCAGCTGATCCAGGCCGGTCGCATCGACGCCGAGCGCGCTCAGGCCAAGATCGACGAGTACCGCAACGCGCTGGACAATGGCCTGCACGTGGTGAAAAGCCTGGTCAAGGAGCCGAACCGCGAGCTGTTCGTCGACTGGCGTCCGTACCTGGGCCATGCCTGGACCGCGCGTCACGACACCCGTTTCGACCTCAAGACCCTGCAGGATCTGTCGGCCAAGCTGCTCGAGCTGCCGGAAGGTTTCGTGGTCCAGCGTCAGGTGTCGAAGATCTACGAAGACCGTCAGAAGATGCAGGCCGGTGGCTTGCCGATCAACTGGGGTTATGCAGAGACCATGGCTTACGCCACCCTGCAGTTCGAAGGTCACCCGATCCGCATGACCGGCCAGGACATTGGCCGTGGCACCTTCTCGCACCGTCACGCGGTGCTGCACAACCAGAAGGACGCCAGCACCTACATTCCGTTGCAGAACCTGTTCCCAGGCCAGCCACGTTTCGATCTGTACGATTCGTTCCTGTCCGAGGAGGCGGTACTGGCCTTCGAATACGGCTACTCCACCACCATGCCGAACGCGCTGGTGATCTGGGAAGCCCAGTTCGGCGACTTCGCCAACGGTGCGCAAGTGGTGATCGACCAGTTCATCACCAGTGGTGAGCACAAGTGGGGCCGCCTGTGTGGCCTGACCATGCTGCTGCCACACGGCTATGAAGGGCAGGGGCCGGAGCACTCCTCCGCGCGTCTGGAGCGTTACCTGCAGCTGTGCGCCGAGCACAACATCCAGGTCTGCGTACCGACGACGCCGGCACAGATTTACCACCTGCTGCGTCGCCAGGTCATTCGCCCGCTGCGCAAGCCGCTGGTAGTCCTGACGCCGAAGTCGTTGCTGCGCCACAAGCTGGCCATCTCGACCCTGGAAGACCTGGCAGAAGGCTCGTTCCAGACCGTGATCCCGGAAATCGACGCAATCGATCCGGCCAAGGTCGAGCGTCTGGTGCTGTGCAGCGGCAAGGTCTACTACGACCTGCTGGAAAAACGCCGTGCCGAAGGCCGCGAAGACATCGCCATCCTGCGTATCGAGCAGCTGTATCCGTTCCCTGAGGACGATCTGGTCGAAATCCTCGCCCCTTACACCAACCTCAAGCATGCGGTCTGGTGTCAGGAAGAGCCGATGAACCAGGGCGCCTGGTACAGCAGCCAGCACCACATGCGCCGTATCCTGGGCCGCCACAACAAGGCACTGGTCCTGGAATACGCCGGTCGCGACGCTTCTGCCGCGCCAGCCTGTGGTTACGCTTCGAAGCACGCCGAACAGCAGGAAAAACTGCTGCAAGACGCCTTCACTGTCTAACGCCTTCGCGCACCTGAAACCGAATTTAAGGAAACACAGATAATGGCTATCGAGATCAAAGCCCCAACCTTCCCGGAATCGGTTGCCGATGGCACCGTTGCCACCTGGCACAAGAAGCCGGGCGAAGCCGTCAAGCGTGACGAGCTGATCGTCGACATCGAGACTGACAAGGTTGTCCTGGAAGTACTGGCTACTGCCGATGGCGTGCTCGGCGACATCGTCAAGGGCGAGGGCGACACCGTCCTGTCCGACGAATTGCTGGGTTCGATCGTTGAGGGCGGTGCTGCCGCTGCGCCTGCCGCGGCAGCCGCACCTGCAGCTGCTCCGGCTGCTGCCAGCGCTGATGCTGGCGAAGATGACCCGATCGCTGCCCCGGCTGCGCGCAAGCTGGCTGAAGAAAACGGCATCGACCTGGCTACCGTTGCAGGTACCGGTAAAGGCGGTCGCGTCACCAAGGAAGACGTGGTTGCTGCTGTTGCCAAGAAGAAGTCGGCACCTGCCGCTGCACCGGCTGCCAAGCCTGCCGCTGCTGCCGCTGCCCCGGTTGTCGTCGCTGCTGGCGACCGTACCGAGAAGCGCGTGCCGATGACCCGCCTGCGTGCCAAGATCGCCGAGCGTCTGGTCGAAGCCCAGTCGAACATGGCGATGCTGACCACCTTCAACGAAGTGGACATGACCGAAGTCATGGCCCTGCGTTCGAAGTACAAGGACCTGTTCGAGAAGACCCACAATGGCGTGCGCCTGGGCTTCATGTCGTTCTTCGTCAAAGCCGCTACCGAAGCGCTGAAACGCTTCCCGGCCGTCAACGCCTCGATCGACGGCAACGACATCGTCTACCACGGCTTCGCCGACGTCGGTGTTGCCGTGTCCAGCGACCGTGGCCTGGTGGTGCCGGTGCTGCGTAACGCCGAGTCGATGAGCCTGGCTGAAATCGAGAACGGCATCGCTACCTTCGGCAAGAAGGCCCGTGACGGCAAACTGTCCATCGAAGAGATGACCGGTGGCACCTTCACCATCACCAACGGTGGCACCTTCGGTTCGATGATGTCGACCCCGATCGTCAACCCGCCGCAGGCCGCCATTCTCGGCATGCACAACATCATCCAGCGCCCGATGGCCATCAATGGCCAGGTCGTGATTCGCCCGATGATGTACCTGGCGCTGTCGTACGATCACCGCCTGATCGACGGCAAGGAAGCGGTAACCTTCCTGGTCACTATCAAGAACCTGCTGGAAGATCCGTCCCGCCTGCTGCTGGACATCTAACCCTCTGGCTGCGTACCGTGCCGGGCCTGGCTTCGCAAGAAGCCAGGCCGCGCGGTTCGCGGCTTGTAGCTTGTAGCTGATAAGGAATCTTTTATGACCCAGAAATTCGACGTAGTGGTAATCGGTGCAGGCCCAGGCGGCTATGTGGCTGCCATCAAGGCTGCCCAACTTGGTCTGAAGACTGCCTGTATCGAGAAGTACACCGACGCCGAGGGCAAACTGGCCCTGGGCGGCACCTGCCTGAACGTAGGTTGCATTCCTTCCAAGGCGCTGCTGGACAGCTCCTGGAAGTACAAGGAAGCCAAAGAGAGCTTCAACGTCCACGGTATCTCCACTGGCGAAGTGAAGATGGACGTCGCCGCGATGGTTGGCCGCAAGGCCGGCATCGTCAAGAACCTGACCGGTGGCGTTGCCACCCTGTTCAAGGCCAACGGCGTCACTTCGATCCAGGGCCACGGCAAGCTGCTGGCCGGCAAGAAGGTCGAAGTCACCAAGGCTGACGGCACCACCGAAGTCATCGAAGCCGAGAACGTGATCCTGGCTTCCGGCTCGCGCCCGATCGACATTCCGCCGGCCCCGGTCGACCAGAATGTCATCGTCGACTCCACCGGCGCCCTGGAATTCCAGGCCGTACCGAAGCGCCTGGGCGTTATCGGTGCAGGCGTGATCGGCCTGGAGCTGGGCTCGGTATGGGCTCGCCTGGGTGCTGAAGTGACCGTCCTGGAAGCCCTGGACACCTTCCTGATGGCTGCCGACACCGCCGTGTCGAAAGAAGCCCAGAAGACCCTGACCAAGCAAGGCCTGGACATCAAGCTGGGCGCTCGCGTCACCGGCTCGAAAGTCAACGGCAATGAAGTCGAAGTGACCTACACCAACGCCGAAGGCGAGCAGAAGATCACCTTCGACAAGCTGATTGTTGCAGTCGGTCGTCGCCCGGTGACCACCGATCTGCTGGCTTCCGACAGCGGCGTGACCATCGACGAGCGTGGCTACATCTTCGTCGACGATTACTGCGCCACCAGCGTTCCGGGCGTGTACGCCATCGGTGACGTGGTACGCGGTATGATGCTGGCCCACAAGGCTTCGGAAGAGGGCATCATGGTCGTCGAGCGCATCAAGGGCCACAAGGCCCAGATGAACTACGACCTGATCCCGTCGGTCATCTACACCCACCCGGAAATCGCGTGGGTCGGCAAGACCGAACAGGCCTTGAAGGCCGAGGGCGTTGAGGTTAACGTGGGCACCTTCCCGTTCGCGGCCAGCGGCCGTGCGATGGCTGCCAACGACACCGGTGGTTTCGTCAAGGTCATCGCCGATGCCAAGACCGACCGCGTTCTGGGTGTTCACGTGATTGGCCCATCGGCTGCCGAACTGGTGCAGCAGGGCGCAATCGCAATGGAATTCGGCACCAGTGCCGAGGATCTGGGCATGATGGTCTTCAGCCATCCAACCCTGTCCGAAGCGTTGCATGAAGCAGCGCTGGCGGTGAATGGCGGCGCCATTCACGTGGCCAACCGTAAGAAGCGTTAATTATAAGAAACCACGGCGGGCTGCCCGTCGTGAGTCTTGCGTGCATGACTCACCGCGGAAAGTCCGCCGGACCGGATCACACGGGAAACCCGGGGTCAACGGTCACAGGTGGTGCGGCGCCACTGATGGCGCAGCGCCGAAGCGCAGTACCTAACGAAGACGGTAAAAAGCATGAATCTTCACGAGTATCAGGGTAAGCAGCTGTTCGCTGAGTACGGCCTGCCAGTTTCCAAGGGTTTCGCAGTCGACACCCCTGAGCAAGCTGCAGAAGCCTGCGACAAGATCGGCGGGAACGAGTGGGTTGTAAAAGCCCAGGTTCACGCGGGTGGTCGCGGTAAAGCGGGCGGCGTAAAGCTGGTTCGCAGCAAGGAAGACGCCAAGGCGTTCGCTGCACAGTGGTTGGGCAAGAATCTGGTTACCTACCAGACCGATGCCAACGGTCAACCCGTCTCCAAGATTCTGGTCGAATCCTGCACTGACATCGCCAAAGAGCTGTACCTGGGCGCTGTAGTCGATCGTTCGAGCCGCCGTATCGTGTTCATGGCTTCCACCGAAGGTGGCGTGGACATCGAGAAAGTCGCTCACGAAACGCCTGAGAAAATCCTCAAGGCCACCATCGACCCACTGGTCGGCGCTCAGCCGTTCCAGGGTCGCGAGCTGGCTTTCCAGCTGGGCCTGGAAGGCAAGCAAGTTCAACAGTTCGCCAAGATCTTCGTTGGTCTGGCCAAGCTGTTCAAGGATCATGACCTGGCGCTGCTGGAAGTGAACCCGCTGGTGATCAAGGCCGATGGCGACCTGCACTGCCTCGATGCCAAGATCAACATCGACGCCAACGCCATGTACCGTCAGCCGAAGCTGAAAACCTTCCACGACCCGTCGCAGGACGACGCCCGTGAAGCCCACGCTGCCAAGTTCGAACTGAACTACGTTGCCCTTGAAGGCAACATCGGCTGCATGGTCAACGGTGCCGGCCTGGCCATGGGTACCATGGACATCGTCAACCTGCACGGCGGCAAGCCGGCCAACTTCCTCGACGTTGGCGGTGGTGCTACCAAAGAGCGCGTTACCGAAGCGTTCAAGATCATTCTGTCCGACAGCAATGTCGCGGCCGTTCTGGTCAACATCTTCGGCGGCATCGTTCGCTGCGACATGATTGCCGAAGGCATCATCGGTGCAGTGAAAGAAGTCGGCGTTAAAGTTCCGGTCGTCGTTCGCCTCGAAGGCAACAACGCCGAACTGGGCGCTAAAGTACTGGCAGAAAGCGGTTTGAACATCATTGCGGCAACCAGCCTGACCGACGCTGCTCAACAAGTTGTCAAAGCTGCGGAGGGCAAGTAATGAGCGTCCTGATCAATAAAGATACCAAAGTCATCTGCCAGGGCTTCACCGGCTCGCAGGGTACTTTCCACTCCGAACAGGCCATTGCCTACGGCACCAAGATGGTCGGCGGCGTAACCCCAGGCAAGGGTGGCACCACCCACCTGGGCCTGCCGGTGTTCAACACCGTCAAGGAAGCCGTGGAAGCGACCGGCGCTGACGCTTCGGTCATCTACGTACCGGCTCCGTTCTGCAAAGACTCGATCCTGGAAGCTGCCTTTGGCGGCATCAAGCTGATCGTCTGCATCACCGAAGGCATTCCTACCCTGGACATGCTGGATGCCAAGGTCAAGTGCGACGAGCTGGGCGTGACCCTGATCGGCCCTAACTGCCCAGGTGTCATCACCCCGGGCGAGTGCAAGATCGGCATCATGCCAGGCCACATCCACTTGCCAGGCAAGGTCGGTATCGTTTCGCGTTCCGGCACCCTGACCTACGAAGCTGTGAAGCAGACCACCGACGCCGGCTTCGGCCAGTCGACCTGCGTCGGCATCGGCGGTGACCCGATCCCGGGCTCCAACTTCATCGACATCCTGAAGCTGTTCCAGGAAGACCCGAAGACCGAAGCGATCGTCATGATCGGTGAGATCGGCGGTTCGGCTGAAGAAGAAGCTGCGGCCTACATCAAGGCCCACGTCACCAAGCCTGTCGTTTCCTACATCGCCGGTGTTACTGCACCTGCGGGCAAGCGCATGGGCCACGCTGGCGCCATCATCTCCGGCGGCAAGGGCACTGCGGACGAGAAGTTCGCCGCCCTGCAGGACGCGGGTGTGAAAACCGTGCGTTCCCTGGCTGACATCGGCAAGGCCCTGGCCGAGCTGACTGGCTGGGAAGCCAAGAAGTAATACTGCTACACCCCCCACGCGCACAGAGGCCACCTTCGGGTGGCCTTTGTCGTATGTGGGGTTCGCAGGAGCGTGTTTACCCGCGAAGAGGCCGGTGCTGGCAATAGAGATTCTTCGATAGGTTTGATAGGAATTTTCACGCAGACGAATGTTTCAATCCGAGGATAATACCTGCCGTCCTCGGTCACACAGACGACAAACATGTACGCACATCGGACAAGCAGCACTGTGCCAGTGCGTTTGACTGACAAACCAGTTACATTACGCGTTCACTCTGTGCCCGTACCCCAAAAGGGAACGACACGCTAAACGGGTCTGGCCTATCAAGCCGGGCAGCATTTCCCCTTACCCAAAGGGAAATCCCCTCTCGAATCCCGATTTCAGCAGTGTGGTACTACCTTAAATGAAAGTTCTCAAAGGCCAGGATATCCTGGCGCTTGGCTTTATGACGTTTGCGCTTTTCGTGGGTGCAGGCAATATCATCTTCCCGCCTATCGTCGGCCTGCAGTCTGGCCCGCACGTATGGATGGCGGCCTTGGGCTTCCTGGTCACTGCCGTGGGCCTGCCGGTCATCACGGTGGTCGCTCTGGCCAAGGTCGGTGGCGGCATGGATGCACTGAGCAGCCCGATCGGCAAGTTCTTCGGCGGCCTGCTGGCAGCCGTGTGCTACCTGTCGGTCGGCCCATTGTTCGCCACCCCGCGTACGGCCACCGTGTCGTTCGAAGTGGGCGTTGCACCGCTGACCGGTGAAAGCCCGCTGGCGCTGTTCATCTACAGCCTGGTGTACTTCATCGTCGTGCTGGCCGTGTCCATGTACCCTGGCAAGTTGCTCGACACCGTGGGCCGCTTCCTGGCACCGTTGAAGATCATTGCCCTGGCAGTACTGGGCATCGCTGCCTTCGCGCTGCCCGCCGGTAGCATTGGTGACGCACAGCCTGCCTATGCCGCCGCTGCGTTCTCCAAGGGCTTCTCCGATGGCTACCTGACCATGGATACCCTGGGTGCCCTGGTGTTCGGTATCGTCATTGTCAATGCCATTCGCTCGCGCGGTGTCGAGTCGCCGAGGCTGATTACCCGCTACGCCATCATCGCCGGCCTGATCGCCGGTGTCGGGCTGGCCCTGGTCTACATCAGCCTGTTCCGCCTGGGTGCCACCAGCCACGACATCGCGGCTGACGCCACCAACGGTGCGGCGGTGCTGCATGCCTACGTACAGCACACCTTCGGCTCCCTGGGCAGCGGCTTCCTCGCCGTGCTGATCGCGTTGGCCTGCCTGGTGACCGCGGTTGGCCTGACCTGTGCCTGCGCCGAGTACTTCAGCCAGATCCTGCCGCTGTCGTACCGCGCGCTGGTGGTGATCCTTGCCGGCTTCTCGCTGCTGATTTCCAACCTTGGCCTGACCAAGCTGATCATGTTCTCGATCCCGGTGCTCACCGCCATCTATCCGCCGTGCATCGTGGTGGTTGGCCTGAGCTTCGTGAAAGACCTGTGGAACTCGCCAACGCGCATCCTGGCGCCCGTGATGCTGGTCTCGCTGCTGTTCGGCATGGTCGATGCGATCAAGGGCAGCAGCCTTGCCCACGTGTTGCCAGACTTCATGGCGCACCTGCCATTGAGTGATGCCGGCATGGCCTGGCTGGTACCTTCGGTGGTGACCCTGGTGGGTGCCGTGGCCTGCGACCGCATGCTCGGCAAGCCGCGCGAGGCGCTGGCCTGACTGAACAAGTTGAAGCCTGAGGGCGGCACCGGCCACAAGCCGAAGGGTGCCCGCCAAGGGTGAAAACAAGAGAGCCCCGTATCCGAAAGGATGCGGGGCTTTTTGCTGTTTGCCGGTTTCGGCCTCTTCGCAACAGGTAATGCATTTTTCAGTGTGCAGGTGTGCCTTTTGCCGCTTGCCAGCGTCGAAATCCGGTCCCTATCCTTTAGGCACATGGCCCTTTCGGTAACCCTGCATGAACTTCATCCAAAGCAACCTCAACAACCTGCTGGCCATCGCCTGGTTCGCCCTGTGCTGGGGTGGCTATACCCGCTATGCGATCTGGAAGGGGCGCGACACCGCGTGCCTGGCCAGCGTGCTGCACTTGTACCGCGAAGACTGGATGCGCCGCATGCTGCTGCGCGACAACCGCATCGCCGATGCCAGCGTGATCGGTAACCTGGAGCGCAACGCTTCGTTCTTCGCCTCCAGCACCCTGATCATTCTGGCTGGCATCCTCACCGTGCTCGGTGCCTCCGACCGGGCACTGTCGTTGCTGGCCGACCTGCCGCTGGTTCAGCAAACATCCCAGGGCATGTCGGAGATCAAGCTGCTGTGCCTGGCCATGGTATTTGTCTATGCCTTCTTCACGTTCAGTTGGTGCATGCGCCAATACAACTTTGCCGCCGTGCTGGTGGGCTCGGCGCCGATGATCGGCGAACGGCTGGTCAATGAGCTGGAGCGCAAGGCATTCGCCTCCCGCGCGGCGCGGGTATTGTCGTTGGCGGCTAACCAGTTCAACCTGGGGCTGCGTTCGTATTACTTCGGCATGGCCATGTTGAGCTGGTTTATCAGCCCATGGTTGTTCATGGCGATGAGTGTGGGAGTAGTGCTGATTCTGTACCGTCGAGAGTTCCATTCGGATGTACTCGATGTGATGGTGTTCACACCGACCGAAAGTGTACTGTCGGAGCCGGCCAAGGAAAGCTCGGTTGGTTCCAACTGAAACGATTAATCGAAAGTTCGCAGGCACAAAAAAACCCGACATCGTCGGGTTTTTTTGTTTTAGCCAATTACTGCTTGGCAGGTTCTGCCGGTGTAGTAGGAGCCGGAGTAGCCGGAGCGGCTTCTTCGGCAGCCTTCTGCTCGGCTTCGGCCTGATCTTTGGCAGCTTCGGCGTTTTCCTCGGCGGCTTCGTTCATCTTATCCTGAGCTTCACCCATTTTTTCCTGGGCTTGCTCGGCGTGTTGCTGTGCGTCCTGGGCTTTGTCTTCGCTCGCTTTATCGCAAGCAGCCAGGCCCATGGCAGCGGCCAGCATCAGAGCAAAAGCAAAAGGTTTACGCATGGGGGTGTTTCTCCTTGGTGGAATAAGTGACTTGTTCCTTCGAGTACAACTACGCGGAATAAGTTCAACGAAGATTACAGATATATAACGTCCCGTTCTACATGGACTTTTTAACGAATTTATGCCGCTGCCCTGCGGCCGATGGGAACAGCCGATGAGCGATTCAACCTTGATGGCAATGGCCGAGCGCTTTCTCTCGGCGTTAAAACATTGTCAGTTGTTGCAGATGCGCGTGGCGCAGGCTGATGGCGATGGCATGACCCTGGTCCTGCCGTGGTCGCCGGCGATTGTCGGCAACCCGCAAACCGGTGCCGTGCACGGCGGTGCGCTGACCACGCTGATGGACACCACCTGTGGCATGGCCACATTGTGTGTGCTGCCGCGCTTCGAAGTGTGCCCGACGTTGGACCTGCGCATCGACTACATGCACCCGGCTGAGGCCGGCAAGGACATCTACGGCCACGCCCAGTGCTACCGTGTTACCCGCGACGTGATCTTCACCCGTGGCACCGCCTACCAGGACGACCCCGACCAGCCCATCTGCCAGGTGGTGGGCACGTTCATGCGCCTGGGCCAGGACATCAAGGGCGGCATCCGTTTCGGCGACAGTCTGAAGGAGGGCAAGGCATGATTCCGCACGCGGTACGCCAACAGCTCAACGCCGCCCATGCGGTGGGCGACTATCGACCGTTGCTGGCACTGGTTCCCTATGCCGGGCTGATCGGCATCGAATGCGAGCGTCAGGGCGATGACGTGTTGTTCCGCCTGCCGGCCAGCCCGGACAATATCGGCAACCCACTGCTACCGGCTATTCATGGCGGCGTGATCGCCGGCTTCATGGAGCTGTCGGCAGCGCTGTACCTGCTGATCTACAGCGAGAGCGCAAGCATTCCGAAGATCATCGACTTTTCCATCGACTACCTGCGCGCCGGCCATTTTCGCGATACCTACGCCCAGTGCCAGCTGTGGCGCCAGGGCCGGCGGGTGACCAACGTGGCCATCACCGCCTGGCAGGGCGACAGGCAGTCGCCGATTGCTACGGCCCGTGCGCATTTCAAGATCGAACCGGAAAAGCCCTTGAAATCATCCGGGCAGCCCCCATCTGCATGACATCCGCCGTTAACGCTGGCCGAACCGGCCGCCAGGCGCCAACGCCATCAGATCGGAGTTTCGAAGACCATGACTGTGGAAACACAAAAGGAAACGCTGGGCTTCCAGACCGAGGTGAAGCAACTGCTGCACCTCATGATTCACTCGCTGTACTCGAACAAGGAAATCTTCCTGCGGGAGCTGATTTCCAACGCTTCCGACGCCGCCGACAAGCTGCGTTTCGAAGCCCTGGCCAAGCCAGAGCTGTTCGAGGGCGATGCTGACCTGAAGATTCGCCTGAGCTTCGACAAGGACGCCGGTACCGTGACCCTCGAGGACAACGGCATCGGCATGAGCCGCGAAGACGTCATTGCCCACCTGGGCACCATCGCCAAGTCCGGCACTGCCGACTTCATGAAAAACCTCACCGGTGACCAGAAGAAGGACTCGCACCTGATCGGTCAGTTCGGCGTGGGCTTCTACTCCGCGTTCATCGTTGCCGACAAGGTCGACGTGTACAGCCGCCGTGCGGGCCAGCCAGCGGCCGAAGGTGTGCACTGGTCGTCGAAAGGCGAGGGCGAGTTCGAAGTCGCCACCATCGACAAACCACAGCGCGGTACCCGTATCGTCCTGCACCTGAAGAAGGACGAGCAGGAGTTCGCCGATGGCTGGCGCCTGCGCAACGTGGTCAAGAAGTACTCCGACCACATCGCCCTGCCGATTCAACTGCCGAAAGAGCAGGCCGCCGCCGAAGGTGAAGAGCAGCCGGCCGAAGAGTGGGAAACCGTCAACCGCGCCAGCGCCCTGTGGACCCGTTCGCGCACCGAGGTGAAGGACGAGGAGTACCAGGAGTTCTACAAGCACATCGGCCATGACTTCGAAAACCCGCTGGCCTGGAGCCACAACAAGGTCGAAGGCAAGCTCGAATACAACTCGCTGCTGTACGTGCCGGCCCGTGCGCCGTTCGACCTGTACCAGCGCGAAGCGCCGCGTGGCCTGAAGCTGTACGTGCAGCGTGTGTTCATCATGGACCAGGCCGAGTCGTTCCTGCCGCTGTACCTGCGCTTCATCAAGGGTGTGGTCGATTCCAATGACCTGTCGCTGAACGTGTCGCGTGAAATCCTGCAGAAAGACCCGATCATCGATTCGATGAAGACCGCGCTGACCAAGCGCGTGCTGGACATGCTGGAGAAGCTGGCGAAGAACGAACCCGAGAAATACAAGGGCTTCTGGAAAAACTTCGGTCAGGTGCTGAAAGAAGGCCCGGCCGAAGACTTCGCCAACAAGGAGAAAATCGCCGGTCTGCTGCGCTTTGCGTCCACCCAGGACGACAGCGGCGAGCAGAGCGTCGCCCTGGCCGACTACCTGGCCCGCGCCAAGGAAGGTCAGGACAAGATCTATTACCTCACCGGCGAGTCGTACGCGCAGGTCAAGAACAGCCCGCACCTGGAAGTCTTCCGCAAGAAAGGCATCGAAGTGCTGCTGCTCACTGATCGCATCGACGAGTGGCTGATGAGCTACCTCAACGAATTCGACGGCAAGGCCTTTGTCGATATTGCCCGTGGCGACCTGGACCTGGGCAAGCTGGATTCGGAAGAAGACAAGAAAGCTCAGGAAGAAGTCGCCAAGGACAAGGAAGGTCTGGTCGAGCGACTGAAAGGTGCGCTGGGTGACAGCGTGGCCGAAGTGCGCGTCTCGCACCGCCTGACCGACTCGCCGGCGATCCTGGCCATTGGCGAGCAGGACCTGGGCCTGCAGATGCGCCAGATCCTGGAAGCCAGCGGGCAGAAAGTGCCGGAGTCCAAGCCGATCTTCGAGTTCAACCCGAGCCACCCGCTGATCGAGAAGCTGGATCACGAGCAGAGCGAAGACCGTTTCGCCGAGCTGTCGCACATCCTGTTCGATCAGGCGGCCCTGGCGGCTGGTGACAGCCTGAAGGACCCGGCGGCTTACGTTCGTCGCCTGAACAAGCTACTGGTCGAGCTGTCTGCTTGAGTTGATGCACAGCAAAGCCCGCTTCGGCGGGCTTTTTTATGACGAGTGCCAAAGGAGTGCTTGATGAGCAAAGTAATCGTCGAATCGCTGGTTTATCACCTGTCTGGCAAGACCTACGAAAGCCGTTTGGTCTATGAGCCGGGTGCGCTGGGCCGCCCAGGGCTGGTGATGGCGCCGAACTGGATGGGCATTGGTGAAGGTGCTGAGCGCATTGCCAAGGAAGTGGCCGAGAAGGGCTATGTGGTGCTGATCGCCGACCTGTACGGGCAATCGGTGCGCCCGTCCAATGCCGATGAGGCAGGCGTGGCGATGATGCCGCTGAAGAATGACCGTGGCGAACTGCGCAAGCGCATGCAGGAGGCCTTGGCGCAATTGCTGGGGCAGTCGAAGGCGTTGCTGGAGCCTGGCAAGGTGGCCACCTTCGGCTTCTGCTTCGGTGGCTGCTGTGCCTTGGAACTGGCCCGTAGCGGCGCTGACCTGCGTGCGGCCGTATCGTTCCACGGCACCCTGGACACGCCGAATCCTGAAGATGCCAAGCGCATCAAGGGCTCGGTGCTGGTGTTGCATGGTGCCTCTGATCCATTGGTGCCTAAAGAGCAGCTGCCGGCATTCGAAGACGAGATGAACGCAGCCAAGGTGGACTGGCAGTTGCTCAGTTATGGCGGCGCGGTGCACTCGTTTACCGACCCGAATGCCAATATGCCGGGCAAGATGCAGTATGACCGACGCACTTCCGAGCGAGCGTTCCGTTCGATGCATAATCTGCTGAGTGAAGTGTTCCAGCGTTGAGATTGCAGGGGGCTGCTTTGCAGCCCTTCGCGGGTGAACCCGCTCCTACGCGACGGCCTGCGCCCAATCACCAATGTGCGTTCACCCTCGATCTGGGTGTAGGAGCGGGTTTACCCGCGAATACGGTGGCGGCGTCAACGGTGAACGGCGGGTGGAAATTGGCCGGCAGGTCCGGCCTCTTCGCGGGTAAACCCGCTCCTACACGACGGGCTGCGCCCAACCGTCGACCTGTGTCCACCCCCGATCACCGAGGTAACTCGATCCTCGAATGTTCCCCCGGCACCACCGGCCAATCCCCCGCAGCCCACCTGGCCCGAGCCCGCTCGATCAGCTCCGGGTCGCTGGCCACGAAATTCCAGTTCATCCGACGCGGCCCATCCAGCGGTGCGCCGCCAATCAGTACCAATTGGCATTCACCCTCCGCATACAACGTCACCTCTTCCCCCTCGGGCAGTACCACCAGGCTGCACGGTTCCACGTCTTCATCGTTCATCGTCAGCTCACCATCGAGCAGGTACAGCGCCCGCTGCACATGCTCATTCGGTACCAGCAAGGTGGTTGCCGGTTGCATCCGTACATGCGCATAAAGGGTAGGGGACAGCACCGGCACCGGCGACACCAGGCAGAACCCGCTGCCAGCAATCATGCAGATACGCACACCCAGGCTGTCACTGACGGGCAAGCTCGCGGCGGGGTGATGGCTGTAGCTTGCCGGGCCTTGCTCAAACTCGCGTGGCGATGCCAGCCATACCTGCAGCCCATGCTGGCGCGAGCCATGGGCCAGGGCATCTTCCGGGGTGCGCTCGACATGGGCGACGCCGCTGCCCGCAGTCATCCAGCTGACATCACCGGGCAGCACCCGCTGCGCCGAGCCGAGGCTGTCCTTGTGCAGGATTGCGCCTTCGAACAGGTAGGTCAGCGTCGACAAGCCGATATGCGGATGCTGGCGGATGTCCATGCCATGCCCCGGGGCATAGTCTGTTTCGAGCATGTGGTCGAAGAACACGAACGGGCCGACGCTGCGGCACTGGGCTGACGGCAGCGGGCGCAGGATCGGCTGGCCCTCGACCGTCTCGGCTCGGGGGTGTATGACCAGTGGGCTGCTCATGGGGAAGGCTCCAGGCACGGTGGAAGTGCCTCAAGCATAGCGGTTTGCCCGCCGTGGCTGAACCGTCTTGGCGGCCGCCTGGTCTACTGGGTTCGTACTTGCATGAGGAGGATGACCATGACCGCCAGAGCGCTGGCTTGTGTGCTGTTGTTCGGCTGGCTGTGCCAGGCGGCCCAGGCGCGCGAGTACCGCTACAGTGATGCCCACCTGCACTACGTGGACTTCTTCCAGGAAAGTGAAGGCATGCCGGCGCTGATCAAGGCCATGGATGCCGCAGGGGTTGAGCAGTCGATGATTTCAGGCATACCGGTGGCCAAGAAATGGCACGAAGACGAACCCAAGCGCCCGCGCTACTACGCCGGTGATGACGCTGATGCCTATTGGTACAGCGCCACCGATACTTACGTGGCGGCGGCGTTGCAGCAATTGCCAAGTGAGCAGCGCAAGCGCTTCCACCCGTTCCTCAGCGGTTTCAACCCGGTGGACAAGAATGCGGTCAGCCATATCGAGCGCATGCTCGATTTGTACCCGGGCCTTTGGCAGGGCATCGGCGAGGTGTTCACCCGACATGATGACCTGACAGCGCTGACCAGTGGCGACACGCCACGTGCCAATAATGAGGCCATGACGCGTATCTACCACCTGGCGGCCGAGCGCGACCTGCCCGTTCTGCTGCATTCCAACATCACCTCCAAGCGCGAGCGCAACCCACTGTACCTGGCGGAGATCGAAGAGCCGCTGCGCAATCACCCGCATACGCGATTCATCTGGGCGCATGCGGGCAGCAGCATGGAGATACATCGCCACCAGACGCAGATGGACTTTCTACTGCCGGTGCTGACGCGATTGCTGGAGGACTACCCGAACCTGTATGTCGATTTGTCGTGGAGTGTGCTGCAGCCGTATTTGCTGGATGAGCAGGGCGCGCCGCGCAAGGAATGGCTGGCGCTGGTCGAGAAGTACCCGGAGCGGTTCATGCTGGGGTCGGATGTGGTGGGGCGGTTTGGCAGCCTGGGGGAGCAGATGCACGGGTTCAAGCCGTTTCTGGATGCCTTGCCGGAGTCGGTGGCGCACAAGGTGGCCCGGGAGAATTTTCTGGCGGTGTTGCCCAAGGTACAGCAGTGACCTGTGCGGGCCTCTTCGCGGGTAAACCCGCTCCTACAGGGTGGGCACAGCGCTGAAGGCTTGTGTGGTGGGTTTACCCGCGAAGAGGCCAGCACAGGCAACCAAACAAAAACGCCCCGAACCAGTCGGGGCGTTTTCATTTACAGCAGCAGCGTCTTACTTGCCTTCCCAGCGCTTGAGCACCAGGGTGGCGTTGGTGCCGCCGAAGCCGAAGCTGTTGCTCATGACCGTGTCGATCTTGGCGTTTTCTTCGGTTTTACGCAGGATTGGCAAGTCGGCGACTTCCGCGTCCAGCTCGTCGATGTTGGCAGAGCCGGCGATGAAGTTGTTTTCCATCATCAGCAGGCAGTAGATCGCCTCGTGCACGCCGGCAGCGCCCAGCGAGTGACCCGACAGGCTCTTGGTAGAGCTGATCTTCGGAGCCTTGTCGCCGAACACGGCACGCACGCCCTTGATCTCGGCCACGTCACCGACCGGAGTCGAGGTACCGTGGGTGTTCAGGTAGTCGATCGGGGTGTCGACAGTGGAGAGCGCCTGCTGCATGCAGCGGATGGCGCCTTCGCCGCTCGGTGCAACCATGTCGTAGCCGTCGGAAGTCGCACCGTAGCCAACGATTTCGGCGTAGATCTTGGCGCCGCGGGCCAGGGCGTGTTCCAGTTCCTCGACCACGACCATGCCGCCACCGCCAGCGATGACGAAACCATCACGGTCAGCGTCGTAGGCGCGCGAGGCCAGTTCCGGGGTTTCGTTGCGCTTGGTCGACAGGGCGCCCATGGCATCGAACAGGAACGACTGGCTCCAGTGCTCTTCTTCACCGCCACCGGCGAAGACGATGTCCTGCTTGCCCCACTGGATCTGCTCCAGTGCGGTACCGATGCAGTGAGCCGAGGTGGCGCAGGCCGACGAGATCGAGTAGTTGATGCCCTTGATCTTGAACGGGGTGGCCAGGCATGCCGAAACGGTGCTGCCCATGGTGCGGGTAACGCGGTATGGGCCGACGCGCTTGACGCCTTTCTCACGCAGGGTGTCCAGCGCTTCCATCTGGTTCAGGGTCGAGGCGCCGCCGGAACCCGCCACCAGGCCGGTACGCGGGTTGGAAACCTGCTCTTCGGTCAGGCCAGCGTCCTTGATCGCGTCCTGCATGGCCAGGTAGGCGTAGGCAGCCGCATGGCCGACGAAGCGGTAAACCTTGCGGTCGATCAGTTCTTCGAGGTTGAGGTCGATGGACCCGGAAACCTGGCTACGCAGCCCCATTTCCTTGTATTCCGGGTTGAAACGGATACCCGGACGGCTGTTGCGCAGGTTTTCGGTGACGGTAGCTTTGTCATTGCCCAGGCACGATACGATGCCCAGACCAGTGATAACGACGCGGCGCATGCGAATAACCCTTAGAAATTGTCAGTGGAGGTGAACACGCCGACCCGCAGGCCTTCGGCAGTGTAGATCTCGCGGCCGTCGACGCTGACCGAGCCATCGGCGATGGCCATGTTCAGCTTGCCCTTCAGGACGCGCTTGATGTGAATGTTGTACGTGACTTTCTTGGCTTCAGGCAGTACCTGGCCAAAGAATTTCACCTCGCCCGAACCCAGGGCGCGGCCACGGCCCGGCAGGCCCTGCCAGCCGAGGAAGAAGCCAACCAGCTGCCACATGGCGTCGAGGCCCAGGCAGCCCGGCATTACCGGATCGCCTTCGAAATGGCAGGCGAAGAACCACAGGTCCGGGTTGATATCCAGCTCGGCGACCAATTCACCTTTGCCGTACTTGCCGCCTTCTTCGCTGATATGGGTGATGCGATCGACCATCAGCATGTTCGGCGCGGGCAGTTGCGCATTACCTGGGCCGAACAGCTCACCGCGACTGCAGCGCAGCAGGTCTTCCCGAGTAAAGGCGTGTTGTTTGGTCATGCGAGCTCCTCAATAACCCCCTGCGGCAGGGGATGAATCTTCCCGGCCGGCCCGAAAACCAAGCGCTTCGAGACGGCAGCCTACAGGTAGACTATTGCGTTGTGGTGAAAGTCACAGCGCACCTGGTGAAAGAAGTACAGGTGTGCACTGAAACGTCTATTTTCAGGTCCGATGAAGGTCCTGTCCAGTGTTTAAGACTGCCGCACTTTAGCATTTATCGCCAGTCGCGGTTGTCTGACCGGGTAACCAGCGCTGCAGCACCTGCTGCAATTCGGTGCGGCGCAAGGGTTTGCTCAGGTAATCGTCCATACCGGCGGCCATGCAACGTTCACGGTCGCCCTGCAACGCGTTGGCGGTCAGGGCGATGATCGGTAGCCCGGCGCCGTTGGGCAACTGGCGGATGCGTCGGGTGGCTTCATAGCCGTCCAGGTGAGGTAGGCGGCAATCCATCAGCACGGCAGCAAAGCGCTGCCGGCCGACCCGCTCGACGGCTTCAAGGCCATCTTCTGCCGTGCATACTGCCAGCCCCAGGCTGCGCAGCATGGCTTCCACGACGCTCCGGTTGACCGGATTGTCCTCCACCAGCAGTACCTGATCATTGTCCGGCACCGTCGTTCGTACAGTCGTTGGCGGCGTCAACGGGACGGGGGCAGGGTTGGCAAGGGCCAACGGCATCTCCAGGGTGAAGGTCGAACCCAGGCCCTCACGGCTTTCACCGCGTAGCTTGCCGCCCATGCGCTCGGCCAGGGTACGAGCGATCGACAGCCCCAGCCCGGTGCCGCCATAACGACGGGAAATCGAGCTGTCGGCCTGCTGGAAGGCGACGAACATCATTTCCAGGCGGTCGCTGTCGATGCCGATGCCGGTGTCGCGCACGCTGCAGGTCAGCCAGATCAACTGCCGGTCGAGCACCTGCCAGCGTGCGTCGACTTGCACCTGGCCGCGTTCGGTGAACTTCAGGGCGTTGCCTATCAGGTTCAGCAGGATCTGGCGGATGCGCGTGGGGTCGCCGTTCACCTGCAGCTGCTCGATGCCGGCCGGCAGTTGCAGGTGCAGTCCCAGGCCGCGTTGCTGGGCGCTGTGCTGGAACGACTGGACACTGTTGGTGATCAGCTCGCCCAGGTTGAAGTCGATGTGCTCCAGCTGCAGCGCGGCGCGTTCGATGCGCGAAAAATCGAGGATGTCGTTGATGACCTTGAGCAAATGCCCGGTGGACTCGCTGGCCACTGCCGTGTAATCGGCCTGTTCACTGCTTAGCGGTGTGGTTTCCAGCAGTTGCAGCATGCCCAGCACGCCATTCATCGGGGTGCGCAACTCATGGCTCATCATCGCCAGGAAATCCGATTTGGCACGGTTGGCCTGTTCGGCCTCCTCGCGGGCCTGGATCAGTTCGGCGATGGCCTGCTTCTGTTCATCGCTGGCCTGCTCCAGGGCGCTGGCCAGGTTATTGATGTGGCGGGCCAAGTGGCCCAGCTCGCTGTCGTCGACGACCGGCAAGGGGGTGTTGTACTCGCCTTGCTGAATCGCCTTGACCGCGTGGCCCATGTCGCTGATCGGCTTGGCCAGGCTCAGGGCCAGGCGGCGTGCCAGCAAGAAGGTGAACAGCAGGGCGAACAACGCCAGGATCCCGGCCTTGATCACGATTTCCTGCTGGCGCTGACTGAAGGCGTCATCGGACATGCCGACGATCACGCGGCCCAGGTAGTCGTCACCGATGGCCGGGGTGGTGGCTTTGCCCTGTTGCAGGAAGTCGTTGTCCAGGCGGATTTGCTGCAGGCGAATGGGCGCCTGGAACACCTCGACCTGTTGCGCGCGGTTGGCACTTTCATCGGACTGCTCGACGTACACCAGGATGTGGTTGCGGCTGTCCTGCACTTCCAGAAAGCGCACGTGCGGGATGCTGAGGGTGGCACGCATCAGCCCTTCAAGCACTTCGTTGTTGCCCGAAATCACCCCATATTCCGACGCCGGTGCCAACTGGTTGGCGATCAGTTGCCCGGTGTGGTTGAGTTCCTGGCGCAGGTCCTGGATGCGTACGAAGGTAAAGAAGCTGATCAAGAGCAAGGTCAGTAGCAGCGCGGGGCCGAGACTGATGATCTGCGTGCGGGTATGAATGTCCCAGCTCAAGCGTTTGCTCATTGGGTGGGTTCTCCCTCGGCCAGGGCCTTGACGGCGGCGTTCTGATCGATTGGTTCAAGACCCAGGGCACGGGCCACCTGCTGGTTGCCACTGACGCCGTAACGCACCGGGTACAGGCTTCGCGGCCAGCGCGTCGGCGGCTGGTCGAGCAACTGGTCGAGCACCCACAGCCAGTCGTCCTGGTCGCTGTAGGTACTGGCCAGGGCGCCGGCGCGAACGAAGCCGGCGTTCGGGCCGATCAGTGCCATCTGCCGGCCATAACTGCTCAACAGCAGGTTCTTTGCAGTCTTGGAGTTGTACAAGTCAGGGTCGTCCAGGCCCAGGAGCACATCGCTGTTGCCCAGCAGGTGCTGCAGGGGCCTGTTGTCACGCGGGTCGGACCAGTCCTGGGCCACGATCTCCAGGCCTAGCGGCCGTGCAGCATGGCGCAGTTCGTCCAGCAGAAAGCTGCTGTGCTCGCCGTACAGCACGCCAATGCGCCTGGCCTGCGGCAACAGGTAACGTGCCAGGCGCAGTTGCCGTCCCAGCGGTGCGTCGCTCCACAGCAGTGTGAGGAACGCGGGGCGCGACTTTCCCAGGCGCTGTTCAGCCTGTACCCGGCTGACCCGCATGACCAGCGCCGGCGGGCCGGCGGTTTCCCCCAGGCGCCATTCCAGTGCTGCGTTGTCGAGCAGGATCAGGCGTTGGTCGGCTTTGAGCTTGCCCGGGCGCGGCAGGTTGGCGGTGGTTTGAAACTGCACATGATCGTGTGGCCGGCGGCTTTCCAGGGCGGCGATGAAGCTGCGGACACCGGGCTGGTCCTCAGCCCCCACCAGCAGGACTTCGCTGGCGGACAAAGGCCCCAACGGCCACAGGCAAAGCAGCAACAGGCGCAGCAGCAGGGCCATCAGAACTCCAGCTCCGCGCTCACGCTCAGGCGGTGACGGCTGTCATAACGGTTCTGCAGGGCCGAGGTGGGTTCATCGTCCAGGCGCTGCTGCCACAGCGCCGCCAGCTCCAGGTTGCTGCCATACACCCGAAAACGCTTGGCCAGGCGCAGGTCCAGACGCTCGTAGCGGTACTGGTTGAGGGCATCGTCGCCGTAGTAGAACAGCGCGCTCGACCAGCCGGCACCCCATTCGCGCATCCACCCGGCCGAGCCGCTGTTACGGGCGCTGAGGCGACGGTCGTCGGGGTTGCTGGCCCAGGCATCGACGTAGGCATAGGTCAGGCGCAGGCGGTCGCGCAGGGTGGGGCGCCAGTCCATTTGCGCCTCGCTGCCGCTGAAACGGGCCTTGTTGGCGTTGCTGGCGATGTACTGGTTGTTCCTCAGAGGCTCGCTGATCATGCCGGTGATCTCGTCGTAGAACAGCTTCACATCCAGGCTCAGGTCGAGGTCGCTGAAGTAGCCGTTGTAGCCTAGCTCGCGCGAGCGCATGCGCTCCTGTTCAAGGTCGCCAGGGCCACGGGTCTTGACGAAGTACTCACCGTTTTGCAGGCCGAATGAATTGGGGGTGAGGTTCTTGACCGTGTAACTCCAGTTGACGTTGTTCTCGAACATGTCGGGCGAGCGCACCGCTTCGGAGTACACCGCACGCAGGCCGTGGCGCGGGGTGATCAGGTAGTTGACCGCCACGCGCGGGGTCAGCGAACTGCCAGACAGGCGCGAGTCTTCGAACATGGCCCCACCTTGCAGTATCCAGTGCTCGTCGGCCCGCCATTCCAGCTGGCCGAACAGGCGCCATGTCTGGTCGTCGATGCTGCCGTTGAAGTAGGTCTGCGAGTCGGCGCGATCATAGCGGTAGTTCATGCCACTGAGCAGACGCAGGCTGTCGGTCAGGCTCAGGGTGTCCTGGATTTCCAGGTCGTAGCGGGTTTCACGGGTGCTCTGATCGACATCGCCGCAGACCTGCTGCTTTCCACCCTCATCCCATTGTTGCTGCACTTTCTGCAGAAGCCCTTTCAGGGCAGGGTCGTCAGTGGAAAGGGGGGCGCCAGTCGCAATGCCGCGCGCCACTTTTTCGGCGAAGTCGGGGTTCATCTGCCAGAGCTGGGTCAGTTCGGGGCTGAACGACTGCAAGGCATCACAGGCGCGCCACACTTGCTGGCGATCAAAATGCTGGGCTGAGCCCTGGATATAAAGGCTGTGTTCAGCGCTGAAGTCCTTGGTCCAGCGCAACGAGCCCGCATAGTCCTTGGCGTTGACGTCGGCATTGTTCCCGGACTCGTACTGCTGGAACACCGGCTGGTAGGTGTAGGGCCGCTGATTGCTGCCTTCCTTGGCCGCCAGTTGCCACTCCAGGGTCTGGTCGACCGCCAGGTTGTGGTTGGCGCTGAGGTTGAAGCGGGTCAGGCGGCGGCTGTCGCGGTAGTCCTGGCCGAACTGGTTCTCATCGAAGCCGTCGTCCTGTTGGCCCGACAGCGACAGGCGCATGTCGCCACCGTCCCAACCCAAGCCGTGGCTGGCATAGAAGTCGTTGATACCGTCCTGGCCGCGTGTCACTTTCAGCCGCGTACCATGGCTGTCGGCGGGTTTGCGGGTGAGGATGTTGACCACCGCCATCAGCGCGTTGGCGCCATAGCTGACGGTATTCGGGCCGCGGAATACCTCGATGCGCTCGATATCCTCCATGGCCAAGGGGATGTCGCTCCAGTCCACCGTGGCCAGGCCTGCGCGGTATACCGAGCGGCCATCGATCAATACCTGCATGCGCCGTGCGTCGTTGACGTTGCTGCCGTGGTAGTTGACCGTGGGTTGATTACCGGCACCGTAGCCGATCATCATGCCCGGTACCAGGCGCAGCAGTTCGGGGATGTCACGGGCACCGCTGGCGCGAATCAGTTCGCTGTCGAGTACGGTCATGCTGCCCGGGACAGCGGCGGGGGATTGTTTCAGGCGTGTGGCGGTCAGAACCTGTGGCAGGTCGGTGTTGTCGATGAACAGGTCGTCGGCCACGGCCTGACCGCCGAGCAGGGCGGTCAATAACAGCAGGCGCGGGTACGGGGGCGTGCCAGGGAACACGGAGCGGCCTTTGTTTCAGGATTGAAACAGGCATGGTAACTGACCGTGGGGGTTTTGCCAGTGGGTGTCGGGCGTACGTCTTGAAAAGTACCGCGTGGCGGCGCTCGATCTCGACGGCTCCGAAAATGCCATGGCAAATACCGCAAACGCCCAGACACTGGTTCTGTAGCAGGCGAGCCGTATAATGGCGGGGTCGCCACTTAACTTTTGGCTTTAATGGATTGGATATGACTGAACAGCAACCTGTTGCGGTTCTGGGCGGCGGCAGCTTCGGCACCGCCGTGGCGAACCTGCTGGCGGAAAACGGTGTGCCGGTGCGCCAATGGATGCGCGACCCGGCGCAGGCCGAGGCCATGCGTGTGAATCGCGAGAATCCGCGCTACCTCAAGGGTATCCGCCTGCACGATGGGGTTGAGCCGGTCAACGACTTGCTGGCCACCCTGCAGGCCAGCGAGCTGATCTTCGTTGCCTTGCCATCGAGTGCCTTGCGCAGCGTGCTGGCACCGCATGCCGAGCTGCTGCGCGGCAAGGGCCTGGTCAGCCTGACCAAGGGCATCGAAGCGCAAAGCTTCAAGCTGATGAGCCAGATCCTCGAAGAGATCGCCCCCGAGGCGCGCATCGGCGTTTTGTCGGGGCCCAACCTGGCGCGCGAAATCGCCGAACATGCGCTGACTGCCACAGTGGTGGCCAGTGAGCACGAAGACCTGTGCCAGCAGGTACAGGCCGTGCTGCACGGGCGCACCTTCCGCGTCTACGCCAGTGCCGACCGTTTCGGCGTCGAACTGGGCGGTGCACTGAAGAACGTCTACGCGATCATCGCCGGCATGGCTGTGGCCTTGGGGATGGGCGAGAACACCAAGAGCATGCTGATTACCCGGGCCTTGGCCGAGATGACCCGTTTCGCCGTCAGCCAGGGCGCCAACCCCATGACGTTCCTCGGCCTGGCCGGTGTCGGTGACCTGATCGTCACCTGCTCCTCGCCCAAGAGCCGCAACTATCAGGTTGGCTACGCACTGGGGCAGGGCCAAAGCCTGGAAGAGGCGGTCAACCGCCTGGGCGAAGTGGCCGAGGGGGTCAACACGCTCAAGGTGCTCAAGACCAAGGCCCAGCAAGTGCAGGTGTACATGCCGCTGGTGGCTGGCCTGCATGCCATCCTGTTCGAAGGGCGCACGCTGAACCAGGTGATCGAGCACCTGATGCGCGCCGAGCCCAAGACCGATGTCGATTTCATTTCCATCAGCGGTTTCAACTGAGCCCTTGGCGGCTCTGACACGAGCAAGGAGCAACACATGAACGATACGCCCGAACGCGCCCAGCGCGAGTCGATCATCCTGCGGGTGCTGTGGATGCTGGTGTTCCTGGTGGTCTGGCAACTGGCCGAGTTGCTGTTGGGTGGCCTGGTGCTGGTACAGCTGATCTACCGACTGGTGTATGGCGCGCCCAGCGCCAGCCTGATGAACTTCGGCGACAGCCTGAGCCAGTACCTGGCACAGATCGGCCGCTTCGGCAGTTTCCACAGCGACCAGAAGCCGTGGCCGTTCGCAGACTGGCCGGCCCCGCGTGCGCCGGAAGGTGAAGCAGCGCACGCCGTGGCACCGGCCGCGCATCCGGTGCGTGACGAGGAACCCAAGCTGTGAAGCTGTGGGTGCTGCGCCACGGTGAAGCTGAGCCGCGGGCCAAGACGGATGCCGAGCGCCGGTTGACTGCCCATGGTCGCGAGCAGGTGCTGCACAGTGCGGCTTACCTGATCGGGCAGCCATTGCAGGCGATTGTTGCCAGCCCTTACGTACGCGCCCAGCAGACCGCCGCGCTGGTGCATGACACCCTGGGCTTCGCCGAACCGGTGCGCACCGTGCCCTGGCTGACGCCCGAGGGTGATGTGCAGCAGGTCATCGGCGAAATCGAGCGCCTGGGACTTGAGCATGTGCTGCTGGTCAGCCACCAGCCGCTGGTAGGTACCTTGGTCGGTGCGCTGGAGCACGGCCACAGGCAACAGCCGGCAGCCATGAGCACTGCCAGCCTGGCGGAGCTGGAAGGGGAGTGGCCGCTGGCCGGGTTGATGACGCTGCAGGCCATCCACTCACCCGCTTGAACTTCCCATGGCTTGTGCAGGCCACTGTTTCGCTCGCGTCTGCATGCTGGCATGGGTAAAGATCGATAAGGCAACTGGCATTTTTGTCAGTTGTCGCGCTTCACCACCGCTTGCTAGCGTTGCCACATGGCAAATATCAGGGAACGGCGAATGAGGGGTGAAATGCTGGAACTGTTGCGCTCCCTGGACCTGCAACCCACCCTGGAACAGGTTGACCAAGGTACTTCGCTGGATTTCGCCCAATACAGCCTGCTGCGTGAATCGGCCGATGCCAAGCTTTACCACCTGATGCGCAAGGTGACCGACAACCCCGGGCTGGACCCTGCTGCGAGGCAACAATGCGAGCAGGACCTGCGTACGCTGCAGGATGCCTGCCTGCGGGTCTCGCACTTGCTGCAAACCAGTTGTCTGGCCTTGCGCCGCCTGCAACTGGACTACCAGGACCAGCGTCTGGCCCGCGAGGCGCTGGAGAGCCAAGTGGCCTACATGCAGGCCTGCCTGCGTCGGTCGCTGAGCAGTTTCGACCGCTCGGCATGACCTGATCCCCCTCGCCGATGACCTTTATGGACATTGCCGAACTGCCCCGCGATGCCGACAATGGGCCATCATTCCGGTCCGGACCAGGCGCCATGTCGCAGCAGATCTTCTTCGCCCATGCCAACGGTTTCCCATCGGCCACCTACGGCAAGCTGTTTGCCGCGCTGGCGCCGGACTATCAGGTGCAGCACCTGGCCCAGCATGCGCATGACCCGCGCTTTCCCGTGGACGAAAACTGGCAAAGCCTGGTCGATGAATTGTTGCATCACCTGGCGCAGCAGGACCAGCCGGTCTGGGGCGTTGGCCATTCGCTGGGTGGCGTGTTGCACCTGCACGCGGCATTGCGCTGCCCCGAGTACTACCGGGGGCTGGTGATGCTCGACTCTCCGGTGCTCACCCGCGCTGATCAATGGCTGCTGCGCACAGCCAAGCGCTTTGGTTTCATCGACCGCATCACACCGGCCGGGCGCACCCTGGGGCGTCGCGAAACGTTCAATGACCGCGACAGCGCCCGGGACTATTTCGCTGGCAAATCACTGTTCCGCCATTTCGATCCCGATTGCCTCGACGCTTATGTGGAACATGGCCTGCAGGTGGTGGGGCAAGGGCTACAGTTGCGCTTCGACCCTGCTACTGAAATCAGCATCTACCGCAGCATCCCGCATACCAGCCCCGCCCCCGCGCGCCAGTTGCAGGTGCCGCTGGCCATGGTGCGCGGCAACCGCAGCAACGTCATTCGTCGCCACCACACCTTGGCTGTGCGCAGTATGCCCAAAGGTGAATACCACAGTGTACCGGGTGGGCACATGTTCCCGCTGGAGCGCCCGGCCGACACTGCCAGCCTGATCAAGGGCCTGTTCGACCGCTGGAGCCAGGCATGAGCGCACACGTTGAGGAAATTCGTCTGAGCCTTGGCCATATCGAACTGGCTGCACACCTGTTCGGCCCCGAAGACGGGCTGCCGGTGATTGCCCTGCATGGCTGGCTGGACAACGCCAACAGCTTTGCCCGCCTGGCACCGCAGCTGAAAGGTCTACGCCTCGTCGCCCTGGACCTGGCTGGCCATGGCTATTCGGAGCACCGCCCGCTCGGCGCCGGGTATGCCCTGGCCGACTATGCCCATGACGTGCTGCGCGTGGCCGAGCAACTGGGTTGGCCGCGTTTCGCCCTGTTGGGGCATTCGCTGGGCGCGATCATTTCGGTGCAACTGGCCGGTGCATTGCCCGATCGGGTCAGTCACCTGGCGCTCATCGACGGCGTCATCCCGCCGACCGGCGCCGAGCAGGATGCAGGCGAGCGTTTGGGGATGGCGCTGCAAGCCCAGTTGCGGCTGGATGGCAAACGCAAGTCGGTGTATGCGACATTGGAAGCAGGGGGGCAAGCCCGGATGAAAGGCATGGTCGCGGTCAGCCGTGAAGCGGCCGAGCTGCTGGCCCAGCGTGGTCTGATTCCAGTGCCCGGTGGCTACAGCTGGCGCAGCGACAGCCGGCTGACCCTGCCCTCGCCGGTGCGCCTGAGCGAGGCCCAGGCCATGGCCTATGTGCGGCGGGTGAGTTGCCCGGCGCTGTTGGTGGTGGCCGCCGACGGCATGCTGGCGCGCCACACCGGGTTGCTGGAGCAGCTACCCTTTGAACAGGTGACGCTGCCCGGCGGCCATCACCTGCACCTGAACGATGCGCAGGGCGCAGCCCTTGTTGCAGACTGTATCAATCGCTTCTTTGGCTTTTCTTGACTTGCACCGGACAAGTGTCGAGGCTTGGCGGGTTGAACAGGGAGACAACCATGCAACTGCCAGACATCCTGGAGCTTCAATTCGGCGCTGAGCGCCGCCTGGTTCGCCAATGAGCGTGCCTGTTTCCATTCGCACTGCCTTGGCTGCCTGCCTGGTGCTCGCCACCCCCGTGTCGTGGGCCGGCAGCCTGCCGGTCCCGCAGGACGCCAAGGTGGTCGATCAACGCCCGGCGACGGAGCAGGAGCGGGTCTACCCGATGGGCCCGCTACGCAAGATCAGTGGCCGCCTGCGGGTCGATGACAAAGTCGAGAGCCGCGGTCAGGTCAGCTCGGTGACCTACGAATTGCCCGTCGAGCGGACTGCACGCGAGGCCTTCACCAGTGCCCGCGAAGCACTTGTACGCGAGGGTGGCTACCCGTTGTTCTGGTGTCAGGGGCGTGATTGCGGTGAGGCCAGCCTGTGGGCCAATGATGTGTTCGCCAATGCCCGCCTCAACGGAGGCGACGAGCAGCAGGCGTTCATCCTGCTGCGCCGCTCGGCAGACGAGGCCGACACCCTGGTCGCGTTGTACAGCGTTACCCGTGGCAACCGCCGTGCCTATCTGCATGTGGAAGAGTTCATCTCAGGCAGCCCGCTGGGCGAGCTGCTGCCAACCGCCGCTACGGTGCTGCGCGAAATGCGTGACACCGGCAAGCTCGACTACCCTGACCTTGCTGCACCGCAAGACGCCTGGGTAAACCTGCTGGCCCGCAGCCTGAACCTTGACAGCACCTTGCGCGTCAGCCTCAGTGGCGCCCAGGCTGAGGCCTGGCGCGAGGCGCTGGTCAAGGCCGGGGTGCGCAATCGCCGTCTTGAAGTCGGCAGTGCGCCTACAGACGGCCTGCACCTTGAACTGATCCCTTGAACGAGCACCCTCATGGTTAACAATGATCGCCTGCTGGTCCAGATTCTGCTGGTGGCATTGCTGGGGGCCGGCCTGTGGGTGATGGCACCCTTCATATCGGCATTGCTGTGGGGGGCCATCCTGGCCTTTGCCAGCTGGCCGTTGATGCGCTTTCTTACGCGCCTGCTGGGCGGTCGCGAGACGCTGGCCGCCGGCCTGCTGACCATGGCCTGGATCCTGATCGTGGCACTGCCTTTGGTGTGGCTGGGGTTCAACCTGGCCGATCACATTCGCGACGCTACGGCATTCGTGCGTGACGTGCAGGTCGACGGCCTGCCCGATGCACCGGCCTGGCTGGGTGGCATTCCTTTCGTTGGCGAGCGTCTGGTCAACGGCTGGCAATCGCTGGACCAGCAAGGCGCAGCCTTGCTTACCTCGATCAAGCCTTACTTTGGGCAGGTGGGCAACTGGTTGCTGGCGCGCAGCGCGCAGATCGGCAGCGGCGTGCTGGAACTGACCCTGAGCCTGGTGTTCGTGTTCTTCTTCTACCGCGACGGGCCACGCTTGGCGGCATTCGTGCTGCGCTTGCTGCACCGGCTGGTGGGCGAGCGCGCCGAGTATTACCTGGACCTGGTAGCCGCTACCGTGCAGCGGGTGGTCAACGGGGTGATCGGCACGGCGGCCGCGCAGGCCCTGCTGGCACTGATCGGCTTCCTGATCGCCGGGGTGCCCGGGGCGATCGTGCTGGGGTTGGTCACCTTCATGCTCAGCCTGATCCCCATGGGGCCGCCACTGGCCTGGATCCCGGCCACCGCTTGGCTGGTGTGGAAGGGCGAATACGGCATGGCGGTGTTCCTGGGTGTGTGGGGCACGTTCGTCATCAGCGGCGTGGACAACGTGCTCAAACCGTACCTGATCAGCCGTGGCGGCAACCTGCCGCTGGTGATCGTGCTGCTGGGCGTGTTCGGCGGCTTGCTTGCCTTTGGCTTCATTGGCCTGTTCATCGGGCCGACCTTGCTGGCGGTAGGCTACAGCCTGCTGCTGGACTGGAGCCGTAACGCGGCACAGCAGCCGCCACAACAATAAGCCTGTAACGGCCCTTTCGCGGGCTTGCCCGCTCCCACAGGTACTGCACAGCCTTCAAGGCATGTGTGGTATCTGTGGGAGCGGGCAAGCCCGCGAAGAGGCCGTTACAGGCAGACCACCACGCTGATTTTTACGCATTCTTTATACCCACCCCCACCCCCCGATCTCGCCCCTTTACGCCTCTCCCTCGGACAATTTCCCCAAAGCGGCCCAAGCCGTAACACGGGGAGATCCACACATGAACATGCTCGACGGGCTGTCACTGCTGCTGGCAGTGGCATTGGCGTTTTATCTGCTGGTGGCGCTGCTGCGCGCCGATCGCAGCTAGGGAGCGGCCATGCACAGTTACGATTTCGCCTTGCTCTTGGCATTCTTTGTCATCGTGCTGCTACCGGCACCCTGGCTCGGGCGGTTCTACTACAAGGTCATGGAAGGCCAGCGTACCTGGCTGACCCCTGTGCTGGGGCCGGTCGAGCAGGGCTGTTACCGGCTGGCGGGTGTGAACGCCAGCCAGGAGCAGAACTGGCGGCAATACACCCTGGCCCTGTTGGCGTTCAACCTGGTCGGCTTCCTGCTGCTGTTCGCCGTGCTGCTGTTGCAGGGCTACCTGCCACTCAACCCTCAGAACCTGCCTGGCCAGGAATGGTCACTGGCGTTCAACACCGCCGTCAGTTTCGTTACCAACACCAACTGGCAGGCCTACAGCGGTGAGGCGTCGGTCAGCTACCTGAGCCAGATGCTTGGCCTGACCGTGCAGAACTTTGTCAGCCCTGCCACCGGCCTGGCCGTACTGGTTGTCCTGTGCCGCGGTATCGCCCGGCGCAGCGCGACGACGCTGGGCAACTTCTGGGTCGACATGACCCGTGCCACCCTCTACGGCCTGCTGCCGCTGTGCTTGCTGCTGGCGCTGCTGCTGGTATGGCAGGGCGTACCGCAGACCTTTGCCGACTACGCCCACGCGCTGACCTTGCAAGGGGCCGACCAGACCATTCCGCTGGGGCCGGCCGCCAGCCAGATCGCCATCAAGCAGCTGGGTACCAATGGCGGTGGCTTCTTCGGCGTCAACTCGGCGCACCCGTTCGAAAACCCAACGGCCTGGAGCAACCTGTTCGAGGTGGCATCGATCATCCTCATTCCGGTGGCATTGGTGTTCACCTTCGGTCACTACGTGAAGGACCTGCGTCAGAGCCGCGCCATCCTCGCCTGCATGCTTGCCCTGTTCCTGATCGGTGGCAGCACGGCGCTGTGGTCCGAGTATCAGCCGAACCCGGCCCTGGAAAGCACGCAGGTGCAGCAGACCGCCCCCCTGGAGGGCAAGGAAAGCCGCTTCGGCACCACCGGTTCGGTGCTGTGGGCGGTCACCACCACCGCCGCCTCCAACGGTTCGGTCAATGCCATGCACGACAGCCTGAACCCGCTGACCGGTATGGTGGCGATGGTCAACATGATGGTCGGCGAGGTGATATTCGGCGGCGTCGGTGCGGGCCTCTACGGCATGCTGCTGTTCGTCCTTATCGCGGTGTTCCTGGCCGGGCTGATGATTGGCCGTACCCCGGAATACCTGGGCAAGAAACTGCAGGCCCGTGAAGTGCAGCTTCTGGTGGCAACCCTGCTGGTGATGCCGGTCGGCGTGCTGGTACTTGGCGCCATCGCCGCCAGCCTGCCCGGCCCGGCCGGGGCGGTCACCAACCCGGGGGCGCATGGTTTCAGCCAGTTGCTGTACGCCTATACCTCGGGCTCGGCCAACAACGGCTCGGCCTTTGCCGGGTTTGGCGCCAACACCGTGTATCACAACCTGATGATCGGCCTGGCCATGCTCATCGGCCGCTTCGGCTACATCCTGCCGATACTGGCGTTGGCCGGCAGCCTGGCGGCGAAAAAAAGCGCGCCGCTGGGGCAGAACAGCTTCCCGACCCACGGCCCGCTGTTCACCGGCCTGCTGCTGGTGACCATCCTGCTGGTCGGTGGCCTGACCTTCCTGCCGACCCTGGCCCTTGGGCCAATCGCCGAACACCTTAGCCTGGGTTTTTGAGGACCGATCATGAACATGCCCATTCCTGAAGTGAATAGCCGGCACAGTGCCAAGGACCAGACCCGCTTCGCCGCGCTGTGGCGCCCGGCGCTGGTGCAGGCGTTCGTCAAGCTCGACCCGCGTCAGCTCAAGCGCTCCCCGGTAATGCTGGTGGTGGCCCTGACCGCGGTGCTGACCACAGTGCTGTGTTTTGCCCCCGGCGGCGGCGTGAGCACCGGTGTTGCGGTGCAGATTGCCCTGTGGCTGTGGTTCACCGTGTTGTTCGCCAACTTCGCCGAGGCGTTGGCCGAAGGCCGTGGCAAGGCCCGCGCCGACAGCCTCAAGGCCGGCAGCCAGGGCCTGACCGCCCAGCGTCGTCTGCGTGATGGCAGCTACGAGACGGTGGCTGCCAGCGCGCTGCGCAAGGACGACGTGGTACGCGTGGTCGCCGGCGAAGTGATCCCCGGCGACGGTGAGGTGATTGAAGGCATCGCGGCCGTCAACGAGGCCGCCATTACCGGCGAATCCGCACCGGTAATACGCGAATCAGGTGGCGACCGCTCGGCGGTGACCGGCAATACGCGGCTGGTCTCCGACTGGCTGCTTGTCCGCATCACCAGCAACCCGGGCGAGTCGACCCTGGACCGGATGATCGCCCTGGTCGAGGGTGCCAAGCGGCAGAAGACCCCGAACGAAATCGCTCTCGACATCCTGCTGATCGGCCTGACCCTGATTTTCCTGATCGTGGTGGTGACCTTGCAGCCGTTCGCCCACTTCGTGGGTGGCAGCCTGCCGCTGATCTTCCTGGCCGCGCTGCTGGTGACGCTGATCCCGACCACCATCGGCGGCCTGCTGTCGGCCATCGGTATCGCCGGCATGGACAGACTGGTACGGCTGAATGTCATTGCCCGCTCGGGCCGCGCCGTCGAGGCGGCCGGGGACGTGCATACGCTGATGCTCGACAAGACCGGCACCATCACCTTCGGTAACCGCCGCTGCAGCGCACTGCATGCTGCACCGGGCATTACCGCCAAGGAACTGGGGGAGGGCGCCTTGCTGGCCTCGCTGGCCGACGACACCGCCGAAGGCAAGTCGATTGTCGAATACCTGCGCCAGTTGCACGACTTCGTCGACCCGCCTGCCGGGCAGTTCGAAGCGGTGGCTTTCAGTGCCGAGACACGCCTGTCGGGCATCGACTTCGAGCAGCACCGCTACCGCAAGGGCGCCGTCGATGCGGTGCTGGCATTCGTCGGTATGCAACGCCTGGAAATGCCGGCGGCACTGGCCCGTGAAGTCGAACGCATCGCGCAGAGTGGCGGCACACCGTTGCTGGTGTGCGTCGACAAGCGTTTGCTGGGCGTGATCCACCTCAAGGACGTGGTCAAGCCTGGTATCCGCGAGCGCTTCGCCGAGCTGCGCAAGCTGGGCATTCGCACGGTGATGGTAACCGGCGACAACCCGTTGACTGCGGCCGCCATCGCCGCCGAAGCGGGGGTCGATGACGTGCTGGCCGAGGCCACGCCCGAGAAGAAGCTGGCGCGCATTCGCCAGGAGCAGAATGAAGGCCGCCTGGTTGCCATGTGTGGCGACGGTGCCAACGACGCCCCGGCACTGGCCCAGGCTGACGTAGGCATGGCCATGAACGACGGCACTCAGGCTGCGCGGGAGGCCGCCAACATGGTCGACCTGGACAGCGACCCGACCAAGCTGCTGGACGTAGTCCAGGTCGGCAAGGAGCTGCTGGTCACTCGCGGTGCGTTGACAACGTTCTCCATTGCCAACGACGTGGCCAAATACTTCGCCATCCTGCCGGCGCTGTTCGCTGCCATCTACCCGCAACTGGGTGTGCTCAACCTGATGCAACTGGCCAGCCCGCAGAGCGCGATCCTGTCGGCGATCGTGTTCAACGCGCTGATCATCATCGTGCTGATCCCGCTGGCGCTGCGTGGGGTGCGCGTGCAGGCGGCCAGTGCGGCGCACCTGTTGCGGCGCAACCTGCTGATCTACGGGCTGGGTGGCATTGTGGTGCCGTTTGCCGGGATCAAGCTGATCGACCTGCTGCTCAACGCCCTGAACCTGGTCTGAGGAGGCCGCCATGACTGCTTATCTACGCCCGGCATTGAGCCTGGCTTTGTTGATGACCCTGGTGACGGGCGCCCTGTATCCGCTGGCGGTGACCGGTATTGCCCAAGTCGCTTTCCCGAACCAGGCCAACGGTAGCCTGGTACGCGATGCGCAAGGCCAGGTGCGGGGTTCGGCATTGATCGCCCAGGACTTCCAGGGCGATGGCTGGTTCCACTCGCGGCCCTCGGCAGGTGCCTACGCGACTGTGGCCAGCGGCGCCAGCAACCTGTCGCCGAGCAACCCGGCGCTGGCTGAGCGGGTAAAGGGCGATGCGGCCACGTTGTATCAGGCGCAGCAGGGGCCAGTGCCGCAGGCGCTGCTGACCACCTCGGGCAGCGGCCTGGACCCGCACTTGCCACCGGAGGCCTTGGCCTATCAGATCCCGCGGGTGGCGGCGGCACGGCAGCTGCCGGTCGAGCGCTTGCAAGCCTTGCTGGAACAGGCCACCCTCCACCCATTGATCGGCCCGCCGGTGGTCAATGTGCTGGCGTTGAACCAGGCCTTGGAAAAGCTCGCCATTGTCAGGTAATCGAAGCGCTGGCAGGAAGCCTGTAGGAGCGGGTTCACCCGCGAATGCGGTGGTGGTGCCACTGACGTATTCGCGGGTAAACCCGCTCCTACAAGTTAAGGGGGCTTTCCCTGAAGTGGCGGACTGTTGGAAAAAGTAAAGGATGAAACATGAGTGACTCCGCCCGCGCCGATGCGCTGTTGGCCAACCTCCCACGTACCGGCCGGGGCCGGCTGAAGGTGTTCCTTGGCGCTGCCCCGGGCGTCGGCAAGACCTTCGCCATGCTCCAGGCCGCACACGCCCAGCAACGCCAGGGCGTACAGGTGTTGGCCGGGGTGGTCGAAACCCATGGCCGCGCCGAAACCGAAGCGTTGCTCGGAGGGCTGCATCAGCAGCCCTTGTTGCGTAGCCAGTACCGTGGCGTCACCCTCGAGGAAATGGACCTTGACGGCCTGCTGCGTGCCGCGCCGGCCTTGGCCCTGGTGGACGAACTGGCCCACACGAACGCCCCCGGCAGCCGCCACGCCAAACGCTGGCAGGACGTGCAGGAACTCTTGGCCGCAGGCATCGACGTGTACACCACGGTCAACGTCCAGCACCTGGAAAGCCTCAACGACAAGGTCCGCGATATCACCGGCGTGCAAGTGCGCGAGACCCTGCCGGACTGGGTGCTGCAGGAAGCGTTCGAGCTGGTGCTGATCGACCTGCCTCCGCGAGAGCTGCTCGAACGCCTGCGTGAAGGCAAGGTGTACGTGCCCGAGCAGGCTCGGGCGGCCATCGATGCGTATTTTTCGCAAACCAACCTCACCGCCCTGCGCGAGCTGGCCATGCAGACCGCCGCTGCTCAGGTCGATGCCGACCTGGCCCACGGCTATCGTCAGCGCGGCCAGGAGGCGCCGGCCTTGCGCGGCCGGTTGCTGGTGGGCATAGACGGTGACGACCAGGCCGAACGCCTGGTGCGCCATGCCAGCCGCGTGGCCCAGCGCCGCCACCTGCCCTGGAGCCTGGTGCATGTGGACAACGGCCGCCTGCGTGACGAAACCGCACGGCATCGTTTGCAAGCCGCGCAGCAACTGGCCGAGCGACTGGGCGGGGAGGTGGTGCTGCTGCGTGCTGGCGAAGTGGCCCGTACGCTGATCCAGCATGCTGTCGAGCGGCGGGCCAGCCTGGTGCTGGTCGGGCAGTCCCGCAACCGCCTGCGTCGGCGTTTGTTCGGCGCTGGTGTGGCGGCGCGGCTGCTGCGCGAAAGCCGTGGCCTGGAAATCAACGTGCTGGACCGCGACGTGCAGCCGCCAGCGCCGCGTTCAGCCGTGCGGCGGGTGTGGGTGTGGCGTCATTACCTGCTGGCGCTGCTGGCCACCGTGATGGCTGCGGGTCTGGCCTGGGCGGTGTCCAGTGTGCTCGCGTTGCCCAATATCTCGCTGGTGTTCCTGGCGGCGGTGTTGCTGGTCGCGGTGCGCAGTAGCCTGGGACCTGCGCTGGCTTGCGCTGCGCTGTCGTTCCTGGTCTATGACTTTCTGTTCATACCGCCCAACTTCTCGTTCACCATCCAGCGCGAAGAAGACGTGCTGACACTGGTGTTCTTTCTGTTGATGGCTGCGCTCACCGGCAACCTGGCCGCGCGCCAGCGTCGCCAGTTGCAGGCGCTGCGCGAGACCCAGGCGCAGACCAGCCAGTTGCTCGACCTGTCTCGCCGGTTGACGGTAGCCACCGACCGCCAAGCCATATTCAAGGCTGCCGGCCAGCACCTGGACGGCTGGCAGGACGCCCAGGTGTGCTTGCTGGAGCGCAACGCCGAGGGCCAGTTGCAAGTGGCCAGCGGGGAAGCCTGCACCTTCAGCGACACCGAACGGGCGGCTGCCGATTGGGCCTGGCAGCATGGGCAGGCCGCCGGCCACGGCAGCGATACACTGCCTAATGGCCGCTGGTGGTGGTGGCCATTGGCGGTGGACGATCAGCCGCTGGCGCTGCTGGGTGTGCGCCCGCGCAACGGGCAGCCGCTCAGCGACCCACGCCGGCGCCTGCTCACCGCCCTAGGCCAGCCCCTGGCCCAGGCCCTAGCCCGCGCACGCCTGGCCGAACAGCTGGAAGCGGCACGCCTGCACGGCGAAACCGAGCAACTGCGCAGCGCCCTGCTGGCTTCCGTATCCCATGACTTGCGCACGCCGTTGACCGCCATGCGTGGCAGCATCGACAGCCTGCTGGCGTTGGGCGATGCAATCCCGGCTGAAGACCGCCGCGAGCTGCTGGAGGGCACCCGCAACGAGGCCGAACGCCTCGATCGCTACATCCAGAACCTGCTGGACATGACCCGCCTGGGCCATGGCGGCCTCAAGCTGGCCCGCGACTGGGTGGCCCCGGCGGATATCGTCGGAAGTGCGCTCAACCGCCTGCGGGTGGTGCTGGCACCGCTGCGTGTGCACACGGACGTGCCGGCCGAGCTGCCATTGCTGTTCGTGCATGCGGCGTTGATCGAGCAGGCACTGGTCAACGTGCTGGAAAACGCCGCACGCTTTTCGCCGGCCAATGGTCGGCTTGAGCTGCAGGTGGCGGTGCATGACGACCAACTGCGCTTGACCGTCAGCGACCAGGGCCCCGGCATTCCCGAAGCCGACCGCGAGAAAATCTTCGACATGTTCTACACCGCCGCCCGTGGCGACCGCGGCGGGCAGGGTACCGGGCTGGGCCTGGCTATCTGCCAGGGCATGATCGGTGCTCATGGCGGGCAGATTCTGGTGGGCGAAGGCATTGATGGCCAAGGCACCAGCATCACTCTATGCTTGCCGCTGCCTCCTCAACCTGAAGCCGAAAGCGAAACCCCATGAGCCAGTTCGTTACCCTGTTGGTCATCGACGATGAACCGCAGATCCGCAAGTTCCTGCGTATCAGCCTGGCCTCGCAAGGCTACAAGGTGCTGGAGGCCGCCACCGGTGCCGAAGGGTTGGCCCAGGCGGCACTGGGCAAGCCGGACCTGGTGGTGCTCGACCTGGGGCTGCCGGACATGGACGGCCAGCAGGTGCTGCGTGAGTTGCGCGAATGGAGTGCAGTGCCGGTGATGGTGTTGTCGGTGCGTGCCAGTGAAGTGCAGAAGGTCGATGCGCTGGATGGTGGTGCCAATGACTATGTGACCAAGCCGTTCGGTATTCAGGAGTTTCTCGCGCGCGTGCGGGCGTTGCTGCGTCAGGTGCCACAAGCCGGCGGCTCGGAAGTGGCAGCCAGCTTTGGTCCGCTGACGGTGGATTTTGCCTTCCGCCGGGTGACGCTCGACGGTGTGGAGGTGGCATTGACACGCAAGGAGTATGCTTTGCTGGCGATATTGGCCGGGCACCCCGGGCGGGTGATTACCCAGCAGCAGTTGCTCAAGGATATCTGGGGGCCGACCCATGCGGAGGATACCCACTACCTGCGCATCGTGGTCGGGCATCTGCGACAGAAGCTGGGCGATGACCCCACGGCGCCGCGGTTCATCATTACCGAGGCGGGGGTTGGCTACAGGTTGGTGGCCCCGACAGCATAACCCGCACACAGCCCAAAGGGCTGGGCGAACGCCTGCAGGGCCTGGACGCGCGCAAGGGAGTCAGGCCCTGGGTGGCTCCTTCTCGAACAGCTGGCGCATGACTTCCAGGTAGCGTCGCGCGCCCAGGCCCAACGGGCGCGACTTGATCCAGATGATGTCTACCCACAAGCGCAGGCGGTTGGCCATGTTGTCGAAGCGCACCTCGGCCAGTGCGCCCGAGGCAATCAGCGGTTCGACCAATGGCTGCGGCAGGTAGGCCCAGCCCAGCCCGGACTGCACCAGGTCCAGCGTGGCGAGGTAGCTGTCGGTCAGCCAGATGCGCCGGGACAGCACCATGCGCGGGTCCGATCCGGTAGCCTTGCCCGAAGCCACGATGATCTGCCGTTGTTCGGCAAAGGCCTCTTCAGGCAATGGCGAACCGCTGTTCTGCCCGGCTGGATGGCGCGGTGAGGCAACGGCCACCAGCAGTTGGCTGCCGGCCTCGAGGAATGACTCGCGCTCATCGATGCCGGGCCGTTCGAACACCAGGGCCAATTGCACACTGCCGTCATGCAGCAGGCGAATGGCTTCGGTCTGGGTGGCCGAACGTACCTCGACTTCCAGGCTGGGAAATGCCTGGGCGAGGATTTCCAGCGGCTGGCTCCAGCGGCCGGTCTGCAACTCGGGCGCCATGGCGATGGTCAGGCGCTTTTCCAGGCCTTTGTGCAATTGCAGGGCCTGGGCATCCAGCAGGTTGAGTTGGCAGATGACCTGCCTGGCCTGGGGCTCCAGCGCCAAGGCGGCGTTGGTGGGCAAGGCTTTGCGCGTGGCCCGGTCGAACAGGGGCAGGTCCAGTTCCGCTTCCAGTTGGGCGATTGCCATGCTCACGGCTGAAGGCACACGGCCCAGCTTGCGGGCGGCGGCGGAGAACGAGCCGGCATCGAGCACCGCGAGGAAAATCGCCAGGGAGTCGCTGGTAAAGGCCATTGTCAGTAAACCTGATGATGATCATCTTTTATTGCTAAAAATTATGAACATTAATGCACCTGCAGGACAGTCCCCTCAACGGAGAAAAGCGTGCACAGACCAACCGCGTGGCATGTCACCCACTGGAGTAGCGACCCGTTCAGCCTCGGTGCCTACAGTGCCTTGCTGGCTGGCGGATCGCCGTTGCATCGAAGCGCCCTGGGCCAAGTGCTGCATGGGCGCTTGGTCATCGCTGGAGAAGCTTGTAATGCCAGCGCTCCGGCAATGACTCATGGTGCGTGGAATGATGGGCTGCGTGCCGCCGAGGCAGCCGTGAGTGCCGGTGCGAGCAAGGTGATCGTGATCGGTGCGGGGTGTGCAGGCTTGGCTGCCGCTCAACGCTTGCGGGAAAGGGGTGTCGATTGCACTGTGCTGGAGGCGCGTGGGCGAACGGGTGGGCGCACGCACACTGTCGAGTTGGGCGGCGTGAAAGCAGATGAAGGTGCGGCATGGCTTCAGCATTTCGCCGAGAACCCATTGGCCGCTGTTGCACTTCAACATGGCTTGGCTTGCGTCGAGACCGATTTCAGTTGCCCGCTTGCAGCGGCACGCGGCGGGGCGTTGCCGGATATCGACGCCGCCTGGGATGCCTTGACCAGGCGTCTCGATCGGCAACAACCTTTGTCTGACGCGATCGATGGCTACATGGCCACACTCGACCCCGCGCTCGCGCGTGCCACGCAGTTCGCCATCGACGCCAACCTGGTACTGGAAGCGTGTTTGCCCGTCGAGGAACTGTCGGCCTGTGCCTTGGATGAAGAGGGGGTCGGGCATGGTGATCGTATGCTGCCAGGCGGCTACAGCGAGCTTGTCGACTTGCTGTCGAAGCACCTGGATATCCGCCTGAACAGTCCTGTCACCCACATCGACTGGTCGAGCGCGCGCGTCAAGGTGAATGAAGAGGTGTGCGACTTCTGCATTTGCACAGTCCCGGTGGGGGTTCTGAAAACGTTGCACTTTACCCCTGCGTTACCTGAAACACAGCAGGGAGCGTTGGCGCATCTGGGGATGGGCAAGCTGGAGAAAGTGATTCTGCAGTTCAATGAGCGATGGTGGCCGTGTTCACCCTCAGGCTACCTACGCTGGTACGACGTACCTGCCAGTTGGGGGGAATGGCTGGACCTGACCGATGCTGTCGGCAAGCCCACCATTGCCGGGCTGATCGCCGCCGATGCGATCGAGCGGCAGTTCACCGGGCGCACCGATGAGCAGGTGGCCATGGCCGCGTGTGAGGCATTACAGGCGTGGGCCGCAGCCGTCGGGCCCACGCCTTGACACTTACAGGCCTTCGCCCAGTACCCGGTCAATGCTGTCGACAAAGTAGTCCACGCTCGCACGGCTGGTGCACATCGGCGGCTTGATCTTGAGGATGTTCAGGTAGTCGCCGGTCGGCTGCATGAAGATGCCCAGGTCACGCAGGCGATCGCACAGCATCATGGTTTCTTCGGTGGCCGGCTCCAGGGTGGTGCGGTCGCGCACCAGTTCCAGCCCCAGGTAGAAGCCCGAGCCATGTGCCGCGCCGGCCAGCGGGTGCTTGTCGACCAGCGCCTGCAGGCGTGCCTTGAAGTAGCGCCCGGTGTCACGGGCGTTGTCCCACAGGCCTTCCTCCTGCATGACATCCAGCACCGCCATACCGATGCGGCAACTGACCGGGCTGCCACCGGCCGAGGAGAAGAAGTAGCCCTCGGCCTCCAGCGCCTCGGCGATTTCGCGACGGGTGATGACCACGCCCAGCGGCTGGCCGTTACCCATGCCCTTGGCCATGGTAATGATGTCCGGCACCACGCCCTGTTCCTCGAAGCCCCAGAAGTACTCGCCCAGGCGGCCATAGCCCACCTGCACTTCGTCGGCGATGCACACCCCGCCGCGGGCGCGGACCTTGGCATAGGCTGCGCGCAGGTAGCCTGCGGGTAGCGAGATACCGCCGGCATTGCCGTACACCGGTTCGCAGATGATGCCCGCCAGCTGACGGCCACGGGCGTCGAGGTCAGCCAGCTTGGCGTCGACGTCTTGCAGGTAGTCGGCGGCGCTGTCGGCCCCGCGGAAGCGGCCGCGGAAGGTGTTCGGTGCTTCGACCGGGTGAACCCAGTCCGGGCGGGTTTCCAGGGCTTGCGGGTTGTCGGCGATCGACGTGGAGATGGCATCGGTGGCCACCGACCAGCCGTGGTAGGCCTCCAGCACACTGAGCAGATCGCGCCCGCCACTGTAGGCCCAGGCCAGGCGAATCGCCAGGTCGTTGGCCTCGGTGCCGCTGTTGACCATGAACACCCGGTCGAAACCTTCGGGGGCCAGGTCCAGCAGGCGCTCGGAGAATTCGGTGATTGCTGCGTAATGGAAGCGCGAGTTGGTGTTCAGCAGCGACCACTGCCGCGCCGACTCGGCAACCATGCGTGGATGGCCATGGCCCAGCACTGCGACGTTGTTGAGCATGTCCAGGTAGGAACGGCCCTGCATGTCGATCAGGTAGTTGCGCCAGCCACGCTCAATGTGCGGCGGTTGCGCGTAGTAGTGCTTCTGCGAGCGGGCGAAGCTGGCATCGCGGCGGGCCAGCAGGGCTTGCGGATCAGGTAGCGGCTCGGCATCGCAATCGAAGCCCAGCAGTGCGGCTGGTGACGGGCACAGGGCCAGCCAGGCGGCGGCTTGTGACGGCGTGGCGAAGCGCGGCGGCTGGCTGCCATTGTCGAGGCATACCTGCACGCTAAGGAAGCCGCAGCTGCTGCCCAGGGACTGGCCTTTTTCCACGGCCTGGCCGTCTGCCGGTGCGTCTTCCAGGCCTTGCAGCCACAAAGCCCAATGCGGGGTGCGCAGGCAGCCCCGGCCGTCGCCGCTGTGCTGCCAGGTGCCGGCTGCCGGCGCTTGCACCGGGCTGCCGTTGGGCACATGCAGCTCGACGAAAAGGGCGCAGGTGGCGGGCTCCTCGGGGCGATCGATATGGGTTTGCGACAGGCGATACTGCCCGTGCAGGCTGCAGGCCGGGGCGGCTTGCGAAGTCAGCAGATGCTGGTCGTAACCGGGTTGCTCCCAGTTGCCGGCCTCGAAGTGTTTGCTGAGTACTCCCAGGTCCACCCGTGTGACAGCCTGCCCGGCCAGCTCGGGGAGCAGGGGGGCACAGTCGTTCCAGTCCGGCGCCGCGGGTTGCAGGCCCGCAGCCTGCAGAATGGCCGCCTCCATCAGGGCGAAAGGCACGGCGGTGGCCGTGTCGAAAATTTCCCATTCGTGGGCAATGTTGTCGCGGGTGTACTGGTTGCCCGGGTCGACGGTTAGCTGTTGTTCGCTGCTCAGCACCAGCACGGCAGCGCGGTTCAGCACCAGCGGCCACAGGGCGCGCAGTTCGGCCTCGGTCAGCGGGTTGAGCGCCTGGTAGGCCTGCACGGCTGGCAGGATGCGCAGGGGGTCGCCCTCGGCGTGGTGCAACAGCGCAGCGCAGGTCACCGACAGGTCGGCGATACGCCAGGTGCGCAGCAGGTCGCCGAAATCGATCACGCCTTGCAGTTGCCACTGACGCTGGGCATCACGGGCCCACACGGTGTTGTCGTCGGTGATGTCCAGGTGCACGGCCTGACTGGGCAGTTGATCGATCAGCGGCATCAGGCGCTCGTTGGCCTGTCGCGTGGCGTGTTCGATGCGGGCGCGCTGCCCGCTGTCCTGCAGCACCGGTAGCAGGTGATCGATCAGTGCCCCGGCATGCTGCGGGTCCCATTGCAAGGTGCGCGCAAGGCCCGGGTGATCGAAATGGGCAAGCGCCTTGTCCAGCTTTGCACAGAGCCCGCCCAGTTCAGCCATCAGGCGCGGCTCCATGTGCTTGAGGCGGGTCAGCGGTTGGCCTTCGATGTAATCGAGCAGGCGCAGGCGCAGTGGTTGCGCGTCGATGTCCAGTTCCAGCAACCCCATGCCGTTGTGGGCTGAGCGCACGGCGGGTACCGGCAAACCTTGATCGCGCAGGAAGGCCAGGGCGGCGTGCTGGGCTTCAAGCTCCAGCTGGGCGTAGCTGCCGTGGCAGGCCTTCAGCACATAGCCACCCTGCGGTGTGACCACGCGAAAGTTCAAGTCTTGCTGGCTGCCCAGTACCGAAAGGTTGCCGGCAAGGCCATAGTGGGCCTGCAGCACGGCGTGTGCCTGGGCTTCGCTCAGCGTTGGGCTGGGCAGGCCGGAGCGCTGGATCAGGGTGGCCAGGGCAGGGGAAGCAGGCTGGTGTTGTGGACTGGACATGGGCTCTACCGTGGGTACTGGGAGTTGACGGCGAAGAATTTATGCCCGATTCGGCTGATGATGGAAGACGATTATTGTCAGAAAAATTGATCACCGCTGCTTGATTCTGTTTGCGTGGTAACGAGCGGGGCTTTTCATAGGCTTGGTTTTACGTGCATGGCTGATCAATCCCGGATGATCCCCTTGCTGCCCAAGAAAGTCTGCTGGGCATACTCAGAGGAGGAACTTGAATGCCGAAAGCAGTTTCACTGTCTCGGGAAGCTTCTGCTGAAGCAGCCTGTCGAGATACTGCTGTACGCTGTGCGGTGGGTTCTTCAGCGATATTCGCTGCCGCTGGGCAGCTTCGAGGACTGCTGCCTTGTCCAGGTCCCAAAGGTCAGCGATGAAGTCGTCCGGATGCAAGGGTTCAATATCGAAGGCACCGAGAACCGCCTTGGGAAAATCCTTCAAATTGAAGGTGACGATAACCGAAGCGTTGCACTTGATTGCAGCTGCGAGAACATGTCGATCATCCCTATCTGGCAAGTCCAGCCCTTCGACCAGTGAATCGTAGTCAGTGACGAGTGCATCAGGCACCGCAGCATCCATCAGCGATGACGTGCGATCCAAATGTTCAGGCGTGAGGTCAGGCCGGTTGAGTAGCAGATTGCGCTTCCACTCGTCATGAATGCTCGCTGACCAACGTGCCCGGTAGATGCCCGTCAGCGCTAGGTTCATCAGGAAATCACGCAGTGGAGCAGGGTAAAGTACATTCGCGTCGTATATGGCCGTGAAGGGCGAGTGCTTCATTCGTACCCCATCTTCAATTCCTGAGCTTGGGCTGCCAGCGCATCCATCGCAGCGCGGCTCACCCCATCACGTTTGTCCTTGTAGGCAACCAGGTCGGAGAATTTGACACGACGATGGCGGCCTGTCTTGGTGTGCGGAATCACCGCTTCGTCGAGCAGCTTTACCAAGTGCGGCCGGGAGACGTTAAGCAGGTCTGCTGCTTCCTGGGTAGTCAGTTCGGCGTGGATTGGAACGACTTTGACTGAGTTACCCAGGGCCAGTTCGCTGAGAATCTCGCCGAATAGGCGTAGGGCGAAAGTAGGTACTTCAACAACCTGGCGCTGATTTTCCTCGTTGAGCAGTTCGATCCGTTGGGTATCTGATTTTGTCGAGAGGAACGCTGCCAGCGTGCGGCTTGACTCGACTGCCACGGCAATTTCTTTCTCGTCAGGAAGCACATGGCTAGAGAGGTTGGCGGTGGTCATGGGCATCTCCAGAGCGGTATCGATTGCGGGGCTGTGGCGACGATGCAACAGCCTGAGTTCGAGTTATATTCGAAATATTCGAAAATCGCAATAAACGAAACGACCGATCAAAGGATGATTGCTTGGCGAACACGCACCCTTTCCCTACTAACCCCCAACCTCCAGAAACGCCGCCTCCAGCAACTGTCGGGTATACGGATGCTGCGGCGCATGGAAGATCGCCTGCGCGTCCCCTTGCTCCACCACATGCCCATGCTTGATCACCATCAACTGGTGACTCAACGCCTTCACCACCGCCAGGTCATGGCTGATGAACAGGTAGGTCAGGTTGTACTTTTGCTGCAGGTTACGCAGCAATTCCACCACCTGGCGCTGTACGGTGCGGTCCAGTGCGGACGTGGGTTCATCCAGCAGAATCAGTGCTGGCTTCAACACCAGCGCCCGGGCAATGGCAATGCGCTGGCGCTGCCCGCCGGAAAACTCATGGGGGTAGCGATGGCGCGTGCGCGGGTCCAGGCCTACTTCCTCCAGAGCCGCGATAATCGCCGCTTCCTGTTCCTGCGCGGTGCCAATGCGGTGAATGCGCAGCCCTTCACCGACAATGTCCGCCACGCACATGCGCGGGCTCAGGCTGCCAAACGGGTCCTGGAACACCACCTGCATTTCCCGCCGCAGGGGGCGCACGGCTTTCTGGTTCAGCCCTTCGAGGTTCTGCCCATGAAAGCGAATGCCGCCCTGGCTGGAAATCAGCCGCAAGATGGCCAGGCCCAATGTGGACTTGCCCGACCCGGATTCGCCAACAATGCCCAGCGTCTGGCCCTGGGGCAAGCTGAAGTTGACCCCGTCCACCGCCTTCACATGGTCGACCGTGCGCTGCAGAAAGCCCTTCTTGATCGGGAACCACACCTTGAGTTCATCCACCTCCAGCAATGGCGCACCCACCGGGTTGTGTGCCGGCAGCCCGCTGGGTTCGGCATTGATCAGCATCTGTGTGTAGTGGTGCTGTGGCGAGCTGAACAGCGTGGCGCATTCGGCTTGCTCGACAATTTGCCCACGCTGCATCACGCACACGCGGTGAGCGATGCGGCGCACCAGGTTCAGGTCATGGCTGATCAGCAACAGGGCCATGCCCATACGCGCCTGCAATTCCTTGAGCAGCTCGAGGATCTTCAGCTGCACGGTCACATCCAGCGCCGTGGTCGGCTCGTCGGCAATCAGCAGCTCGGGCTCGTTGGCCAGCGCCATGGCGATCATTACCCGCTGGCGCTGCCCGCCCGACAACTCGTGGGGCAGGGCCTTGAGGCGCTTGCGCGGCTCGGGAATGCCGACCATATCCAGCAACTCCAGGGTGCGCGCAGTCGCTTCCTTGCCGGTCAGGCCCTTGTGCAGCAGGAGGATTTCGTTGATCTGCTTCTCGATGCAATGCAGCGGGTTGAGCGAGGTCATCGGCTCCTGGAAGATCATGGCGATGCGGTTACCGCGAATGCGCTGCAGGGTCTTCTCGTTCTGCTGCAGCAGGTCCTTGCCTTCGTAGCGGATGCTGCCGCTGGGGTGCCGGGCCAGGGGATAGGGCAGCAGGCGCAGGATCGAGTGCGCGGTGACCGATTTGCCCGAGCCACTTTCGCCCACCAGGGCCAGTGTCTCGCCTTTGCGAATATCGAAGCTGACGCCGTCAACCACCCGGTTGACCTGGTCCCCGGTCACGAACTCCACGGCCAGGTCCCGCACTTCGATCAGGTTCTGTTCACTCATGTCACTTCCTCGGGTCGAAGGCGTCGCGGGCGGATTCGCCGATGAACACCAGCAGGCTCAGCATCAGTGCCAGCACGGCAAAGGCGCTGATGCCCAGCCATGGCGCTTGCAGATTGGACTTGCCCTGCGCCACCAGTTCGCCCAGCGAGGGCGAACCGGCGGGCAGGCCGAAGCCGAGGAAGTCCAGGGCGGTGAGGGTGCCGATGGCGCCGGTGAGGATGAACGGCATGAAGGTCATCGTCGAGATCATCGCGTTGGGCAGGATGTGCCGGTACATGATTGCGCCGTTGCGCATGCCAAGGGCGCGTGCGGCGCGCACGTATTCCAGGTTGCGCCCGCGCAGGAACTCGGCGCGGACCACATCCACCAGGCTCATCCACGAGAACAGCAACATGATGCCCAGCAGCCACCAGAAGTTGGGTTGCACGAAGCTGGCCAGGATGATCAGCAGGTACAGCACAGGCAGGCCGGACCAGATTTCCAGAAAGCGTTGCCCGGCCAGGTCGACCCAGCCACCGTAGAACCCCTGCAGGGCGCCTGCGATGACGCCGATAATGGAGCTGGCCACGGTCAAGGTGAGGGCGAACAGAACCGAAATGCGGAAGCCGTAGATCACCCGTGCCAGCACGTCGCGGCCCTGGTCGTCGGTGCCCAGCCAGTTGTCCGCCGAAGGTGGGGCGGGGGCGGGGACACGCAGGTCATAGTTGATGCTCTGGTAGCTGAACGGGATGGGCGCCCACAGCACGAAGCTGTCTTTCTTCGCCAGCAGTTCGCGGATGTAGGGGCTCTTGTAGTTGGCTTCCAGCGGGAATTCCCCGCCGAAGGTGGTTTCCGGGTAACGCTTGAACGCCGGGAAGTACCATTGGCCGTCGTAACGTACGGCGATCGGTTTGTCGTTGGCGATCAGTTCGGCGCCCAGGCTCAGCCCGAACAGAATCAGGAACAGCCACAGCGACCACCAGCCACGGCGGTTGGCCTTGAAACGCTCGAAGCGCCGGCGGTTGAGGGGGGACAAGGCCATGTCAGTGCTCCCGGCTGGCAAAGTCGATGCGCGGATCGACCAAGGTGTAGGTCAGGTCGCCGATCAGTTTCACCACCAGCCCTAGCAGGGTGAAGATGAACAGGGTGCCGAAGACCACCGGGTAGTCGCGGTTGATGGCCGCTTCGAAACTCATCAGGCCCAGGCCGTCGAGGCTGAAGATCACCTCGATCAGCAAGGAGCCTGTGAAGAAGATGCCGATGAACGCCGAAGGGAAGCCGGCGATCACCAGCAGCATGGCGTTGCGGAACACGTGGCCGTACAGCACCCGTGATCGGCTCAGGCCCTTGGCCTTGGCGGTGACCACGTACTGTTTGTTTATCTCGTCGAGGAAGCTGTTCTTGGTCAGCAGGGTCATGGTGGCGAAGTTGCCGATGACCAGCGCGGTGATCGGCAGCACCAGGTGCCAGAAGTAGTCCAGCACCTTGCCGGTGGTGCTCAGTTCGTCGAAGTTGTTGGAGGTGAGGCCACGCAGCGGGAACCAGTCGAAGTAGCTGCCACCGGCGAACAGCACGATCAGCAGGATGGCGAACAGGAACGCCGGGATGGCGTAGCCGACGATGATTGCCGAGCTGGTCCACACGTCGAAGTGGCTGCCGTGGCGCACGGCCTTGGCGATCCCCAGCGGGATCGACACCAGGTACATGATCAGCGTGCTCCACAGCCCCAGCGAGATCGAAACCGGCATCTTCTCGGCGATCAGGTCGATCACCTTGGCGTCGCGGAAGAAGCTGTCGCCGAAGTCCAGCTGGGCGTAGTTCTTGACCATGATCCACAGGCGCTCGGGCGGCGACTTGTCGAAGCCGTACATGCGCTCGATTTCAGCGATCAGCGCCGGGTCCAGGCCCTGGGCGCCGCGGTAGCTGGAGCCGGCCACGGAAACCTCGGCACCGCCACCGGCAATGCGGCTGGTGGCGCCTTCGAAGCCTTCGAGCTTGGCGATCATTTGCTCGACCGGGCCACCGGGGGCGGCCTGGACGATGATGAAGTTGATGATGAGGATGCCGAACAGGGTCGGGATGATCAGCAGCAGGCGGCGCAGGATGTAAGCCAGCATCTTAGTTGGCCTCGTCCGCAGGCGCTTCGCTGACCGCCGGGGTTACATCGGGCTTGATCCACCAGGTGTCGATGCCGATGTCGTACTTGGGCGACACGTTCGGGTGGCCGATGTGGTTCCAGTAGGCCACACGCCAGGTCTTGATGTGCCAGTTGGGGATCACGTAGTAGCCCCACAGCAACACGCGGTCGAGGGCGCGGCAGTGGTCGATCAGGCTCTGCCGAGAGTCGGCGTTGATCAGCTGGTCCACCAGTTGGTCGATGGCCGGGTCGCGCAGGCCGATGAAGTTGCGGCTGCCGGGGTTGTCGGCGGCGGCGCTGGACCAGAACTCGCGCTGTTCGTTGCCTGGCGAGTTGGATTGCGGGTAGCCGCCAACGATCATGTCGTAGTCACGCGAGCGCAGGCGGGTTATGTACTGCGAAACGTCGACGCGGCGAATGTTCAGCTCGATACCGAGGTCGGCAAGGTTGCGCTTGAACGGCAGCAGAATGCGTTCGAACTCGGTCTGCGCCAGCAGGAACTCGATGCTTGCCGGCTTGCCTTGGGCGTCGACCATCTTGTCGTCGACGATTTTCCAGCCAGCTTCCTGCAACAGTTTGTAGGCCTGGCGCTGTTGCTCGCGGATCATGCCGCTGCCGTCACTGACCGGGTTGTGGAAGACCTCGGTAAATACTTGCTCGGGCACTTTGCCGCGCAGTGGTTCGAGGATTTTCAGCTCGTTGGGACTGGGCAGGCCGCGGGCGGCCATTTCCGAGTTCTCGAAGTAGCTGCCGGTACGGGTGTAGGCGCCGTTGAACAGCTGTTTGTTGGTCCACTCGTAGTCCAGCAGCAGGCTCAGGGCCTGGCGCACACGCACATCCTGGAACACCGGGCGGCGGATGTTGAAAATGAAGCCCTGCATACCGGTGGGGTTGCCGTTGGGCAGCTCTTCCTTGATCAGGCGACCTTCGCGCACGGCGGGCACGTTGTAAGCGGTGGCCCAGTTCTTGGCACTGACTTCCAGGCCATAGTCGAATGCCCCGGCCTTGAGGGCCTCCAGGGCGACGGTGGTATCGCGGTAGGAGTCGAACGTCATGGCATCGAAGTTGTAGAAGCCGCGGTTGATGGGCAGGTCCTTGGCCCAGTAGTCCTTGACCCGTTCGTAGCGCACCGAGCGCCCGGCCTTGACCTCGGCGACCTTGTACGGGCCGCTGCCCAACGGGATTTCCAGGTTGCCGCGGTTGAACTCGCGGTTTTCGTACCAGTGCTTGGGCAGTACCGGCAGCTGGCCGAGAATCAGTGGCAGCTCGCGGTTGTTCTTGTGCTTGAACTTGAACAGCACCTTCAGCGGGTCTTCGGCGACCACTTCGGCGACGTCGGCGTAGTACTGGCGGTACAGTGGGGCGCCGTCCTTGATCAGGGCGTTGAACGTGAACACCACGTCGTCGGCGCGCATCGGATGGCCGTCATGGAAGCGCGCTTCGGGGCGCAGGTAGAAGCGCACCCAGCTGTTGTCCGGGGCCTTTTCGATCTTGCCGGCAACCAGGCCGTATTCGGTGAACGGTTCATCCTGGCTCTGGCGCATCAGGGTGTCGTAGATAATGCCGATGTTCTCGGCCGCCACGCCTTTGTTGATGAACGGGTTGAGGCTGTCGAAGCCGCCGAAGCTGGACTGGCGGAAGGTGCCGCCCTTGGGCGCGTCCGGGTTGACGTAGTCGAAGTGCTTGAAGTCGGCGGGGTACTTGGGTGGCTCATCGTAAAGGGTGAGCGCGTGCTGCGGTGCGGCCAGCGCGGGAAGGCTCAGGCAGGCGAGCAACAGGCTGCCTGCCAGCCGGCGCAGACGGTGCGTTGGCGTCATTGGGCTTTCTCCGAAGTCTTGATCCACCAGCTGTTCAGCCCAAGGGTGTAGGGCGGCGTGGTGACGAAGGCGAACCGGTTGCGGTAGGCCAGGCGATGGTTGTCGAGGTACCAGTTGGGGATCATGTAGTAGTGCCATGAGAGCACGCGGTCCAGGGCGCGGGCAGCGGCGACCTGGTCATCGCGGGTGCGGGCGGCGAGCAGGGTGTCGAGCAGGTGGTCGACCACCGGGTCCTTGACCCCAGCATAGTTCTTGCTGCCCTTTGTCGCGGCCTGGCTGGAATGGAAGTACAGCCACTGTTCGAGGCCGGGGCTGAGGGTCTGGTTCAGGGTCATCAGAATCATGTCGAAATCGAACTGGTCCAGGCGTTGTTTGTACTGGGCACGGTCCACGGTGCGCAAGCGCGCATCGATGCCGATGCTGGACAGGTTTTCGACATAAGGTTGCAGGATGCGTTCAAGGTTGGGGTTTACCAGCAGCAGTTCCATGCGCAACTGCTGGCCCTTGCTGTCGACCAGGCGCTGGCCGTGCAGCTTCCAGCCGGCCTCGGCGAGCAGGCCCAGGGCCTGGCGCAGGGTCTGGCGGCTGATACCCCGGCCATCGGTGTGGCTGACCTTGTACGGTTCGCTGAACAGCTTGGCCGGCAACTGGTCACGGAATGGCGCCAGCAGCAGCCACTCCTTGCCGGTGGGCAGGCCGCTGGCGGCGAACTCGCTGTTTGGGTAGTAGCTGGTCGAGCGGCGGTAGGCGCTGCTGAACAGCGCGCGGTTGGTCCACTCGAAGTCCAGCATCAGCCCCAGCGCCTGGCGTACCCGCGGGTCACTGAACGCGGCCCGGCGGCTGTTCATGAACAGGCCCTGTGTTTGCGTGGGGATGCTGTGCGGGATTTGTGCCTTGATCACTTCACCCCGGCGCACGGCAGGGAAGTTGTAACCGTTGGCCCAGTTTTTTGCCTGGTGCTCGATATAGATGTCGAACTCGCCGGCCTTGAAGGCTTCGAAGGCCACCGTCGCGTCACGATAGAACTCGTATTCGACCCGATTGAAATTGTACTTGCCACGGTTGACCGCCAGGTCTTTGCCCCAGTAGTTCTTCACCCGTTCGAACACCAGGCGTCGTCCGGGTTGTACCTGGGTGATGCGGTAGGGGCCGCTGCCCAAGGGGGGCTCGAAGGTGGTGGCCTTGAAGTCGCGCTTCTGCCAGTAGTGTTTGGGCAGCACCGGCATTTCGCCCAGACGCAGTATCAGCAGCGGGTTGCCGGCGCGTTTGAACACGAAGCGGATGCGTAGCGGGCCGAGGATGTCTACCCGCTGCACTTCCTGCAGGTTGGTGCGGTAGATCGGGTGGCCATCCTTGAGCAGCGTGCGGTACGAGAAGGCCACGTCAGCCGAGGTGATGGGCTGGCCGTCATGCCAGCGGGCTTCGGGGCGCAGGTTGAACACCACCCAGCTGCGGTCCTCGCTGTACTCCACCGAGCGGGCGATCAGGCCATAGCTGGAGGTTGGCTCGTCACCGGACGGGTCGTACTGGCCCGTGCCGACCATCAGTGGCTCGTTCAGCTCGCTGATGCCGTACTGCTGGAAATTGGGCGTGGTAATCGGGCTCGACCCTTTGAAGGTGTAGGGGTTGAGCGTGTCGAAGGTACCAAAAGCCATGGCCCGCAACGTGCCGCCCTTGGGCGCTTGCGGGTTGACCCAGTCGAAGTGGGTGAAGGTGGCTGGGTACTTGAGCGTGCCGAACTGCGCGTATCCGTGGCTTTCGCTCACGATCGCGGCTGCGGGAAAGCTCAAGGCCAGGCTGAGTGACAGCAGGAGGGGACGTATCAAATCGGCATCCGATCCAGAGGCGTTGGGCTTTGATCGAGTACAGTAACAGCTTGGTGGGGTTGGAAAAAGAGAGGGGCTGGGGTTTTCCAGTGGCTGGTTTTTCAGGCCCATTCGCGGGCACGCCCGCTCCCACAGGTACGGCACCGGCTTTGGGGGCTGTGAAAAACCTCTGGGAGCGGGCGTGCCCGCGAATGGGCTGCAAAGCAGCCCCTGTAACGACTCAATGCCCGAGGTATACGGTCAGGGTCTGGCCTGGCTTGAGGGCGTGGCCGCTGCGTGGGTTCCAGCGCTTGAGGTGCTTCATTTCCACATTGAAACGCTTGGCTACCAGGTACAGGGAGTCGCCCTTGCGGACCTTGTATTGCGTGGAGCGCTTCCCGGAGGCGGCAACCCGGTTGCCGGCGGCGCTTGGCGCATTGCCACCACGCAGGGCCAGAACCTGGCCCGCGCGCAGACTGTTGCCGGACAAGCGGTTCCAGCGCTTGATGTCCTTGACCGATACACGGTTGGCCTTGGCGATGGCGCTCAGGTTATCGCCACGCTTGACCCGGTAGCTGCGTGCCCCCACCGGTGCCTTGGCTTCGGCCACGGCCCGGGCAAACGCTGCTTTCGGGGGTTGCAGGCTGACCAGTTGCTCCGGGTTGAGGTTGGACAGGCTGGCACTGAGCAACTGTGCCTTGGCGGTGGGCACCAGCAGCTGCTTCGGGCCATCGACGGTCATGCGCTTCTTGAATGCCGGGTTGAGCTGGATCAGCTCGTCCTCGTCGATGTTGGCAAAGGCCGCGACCCGGGAAAGGTCCAGACGGTCATTGATCGCCACCGCTTCGAAGTACGGTTCGTTGGCGATCGGGGTGAGATTGACACCATAGGCTTCTGGCGTGGACACCACCTGCGACAGTGCCAGCAACTTGGGCACGTAGTCGCGGGTTTCCTGTGGCAGCGGCAGGTTCCAGTAGTCGGTCGGCAGGCCGAGCCTTTCGTTGCGCTCGATGGCTCGGCTGACGGTGCCTTCGCCGGCATTGTAGGCCGCCAGGGCCAACAGCCAGTCGCCGTTGAACATGTCGTGCAGGCGGGTCAGGTAGTCCAGCGCGGCGTTGGTCGACGCGGTGACATCGCGGCGGCCGTCATAGAAGTTGGTCTGGCGCAGGTTGAAGTGGCGACCGGTAGCCGGCATGAACTGCCACATGCCGGCAGCGCTGGCGCGTGAGTAGGCCATGGGGTTGTAGGCACTTTCGATTGCTGGCAGCAGGGCCAGTTCCAGCGGCATGTCGCGTTCTTCAAGGCGCTCGACGATGTAGTGCAGGTAGAGGCTGCCACGTTCCCCGGCGCTTTCGATGAAGGTCGGGTTGCTGGCGAACCACAAGCGCTGCTGCTCGATGCGCGGGTTGACATCGATGCTGTCCTGCAGGGCGAAGCCCTGCCGCATGCGCTCCCAGACATCCTGTGGCGCCTGTTCGGCCGGCTTGACCAGCAGCGGGGAAGGTTTGTGCTTGATCCGTGCCTGGTAGTTGTGCGCGCGAACGCTATCGGATTCGTCGAGCTGACGGGTGCTCTGGCAGCCCACCAGCGTGGCTGCCAGGGCCAGCGCGCTGATTTGGGCCAGGCGCGTCAGGGCGGCGGAATGAGAGGTTCTGCGGCTACGGGAAGACATCGGCTGACACAGGTATCCGGGCGAAAAATTTCGGCGATTCTAGAAACCGCTCCGGCCCGGGTCAACCTTCGGCCCTCACTTGCGATATATCTTGCGGTTATCAGAAGGTGTCCTTCCAAGACCTCAAGGCAGCAAAAACAGCGACATGCGAGTTGTTTGAATGTCCCTTCCATTCGTCTGCTTTTTGTTTAACTAATGTTTCAGCGGTACGCAGAAAGGGGTTGGTCAGGCGCTCCAGGCCGATCGTTGAGGGCAAGCTGATGCGATTTTCGGCGCGCAAACGGGTAACGTCCTCGAAGCGTTGCTGAACGTGCGGGTTGGTCGGTTCCACAGCCTTGGCGAAGCGCAGGTTGCTGAGGGTGTATTCATGGGCGCAGTACACTTGTGTCTGCTCTGGCAGGGACGCCAGGCGGGCGAGGGCGGGCTGCATCTGTTCGGGTGTACCTTCGAACATGCGCCCGCAACCGGCGGCGAACAGGGTGTCGCCACTGAACAGGATGGGCGTTGCTGGCTGGTCGCTGAAGAAGGCGATATGCCCCAGGGTGTGGCCGGGTACCGCCATTACCTGGAACGTTACACCCAGCACGTCCACCCTGTCGCCTTCGTCCAGTGCCAGGTCGCGGCCGGGAATGCGCTCGTTGGCAGGGCCACAGACCCGTGCGCCGGTCAATTGCCTGAGCCGTTCCACCCCGCCGACATGGTCATTGTGGTGGTGGGTGACGAGGATGTCGCTCAGCACCCATTCGGGGTTGGCAGCCAGCCAGCGCTCCACTGGGCCGGCATCGCCCGGGTCGACCACCGCACAACGGCGTTTGGCAGTATCCTGTAACAACCAGATGTAGTTGTCGGAGAAAGCGGGGAGAGCTTCGATCTGTATCATGGTGCGGATCCGATTCGCCTAGCGTGGCACATGAGGGCATCTTAGCCGCGATGGCGCGGTGGGAGAACCTTCGAGGGAGAGCGCAATGACCGACCAAGCCTTTGCCCAGGCCGACCCGGACTGGGTCGAGCTGATCAGCCTGGCCCGTGAGTGGTTCAACGGCCCACTTGGGCAACTGATGCTCAAGGAGGAGGACAAACTGCTGGAAGAAGAGCTCGGGCGCTTCTTTGGCGGTTATCTCGTGCATTACGGGCCCTGCGCCGAGCCACCGCCCAGAGCCCCCCAGGTGCAGCGTAACGTGCGCCTTGGTGCGCCCTTGCCGGGTGTGGAGATTGTCTGCGAAGAACAAGCCTGGCCGTTGAGCGAGCACGCTGCCGACGTGGTGGTGCTGCAGCATGGCCTGGACTTCTGCCTGTCGCCCCATGGCCTGCTGCGCGAGGCCGCCAGTGCCGTACGCCCGGGCGGGCACCTGCTGATCGTGGGGATCAACCCCTGGAGCAGCTGGGGCATGCGCCATTTCTTCAGTCACGGTGCTCTGCGCAAGGCGCGCTGCATCTCGCCGTCACGGGTGGGCGACTGGCTCAACCTGCTGGGCTTCGCGCTGGAGAAACGCCGCTTCGGGTGCTATCGTCCGCCGCTTGCCTCACCAGCCTGGCAGCAACGCCTGGAGGGCTGGGAACGACTGGCCGGCGGCTGGCAGGGCTCCGGTGGCGGGGTGTACCTGCTGGTGGCGCGCAAGATGGTGGTAGGCCTGCGGCCTTTGCGGCCGGAACGCCGCGAGCCAATGGGCAAGCTGCTGCCGCTGCCACTGGCGAAGGTCAACCGCACCGCAGCCAACCCCGAAACTGACAAGCACTGAATTCAAGAGTGGTACATGAGCGATAGCGTCGAGATGTTTACTGATGGTGCCTGCAAGGGCAACCCTGGCCCGGGTGGCTGGGGCGTGCTGATGATCTACAAGGGCGTCGAGAAGGAACTGTGGGGCGGCGAACGTGAGACCACCAACAACCGCATGGAGCTGATGGCCGCGATCCAGGGCCTGATGTCGCTCAAGCGTGAATGCGAGGTGGTGCTGACCACCGACTCGCAGTACGTGATGAAGGGCATCAACGAATGGATGGTCAACTGGAAGAAGCGCGGCTGGAAGACCGCCGCCAAGGAGCCGGTGAAGAACGCCGACCTGTGGCAGCAGCTCGATGAGCAGGTCAACCGCCACAAGGTGATCTGGAAGTGGGTGCGCGGCCATATTGGCCACCCCGGCAACGAACGCGCCGACCAGCTGGCCAACCGTGGGGTCGATGAGGTGCGCGCCCAGCGTTGAGCTGGGGTACAATCGCGGCCTTTGTAACGGATGCAAGTTGGAGCGCCCGCGTGGAGCAGCAGCAAGATAAACGGTTCGTCATTCTCGATACCGAAACCACGGGTATGCCGGTTGGCGAAGGCCACCGGATCATCGAGATCGGCTGTGTCGAGGTCATCGGCCGGCGCCTGACCGGGCGGCACTTCCACGTCTACCTGCAGCCCGACCGCGAGAGTGACGAGGGCGCGATCAACGTTCACGGCATCACGGATGCCTTCCTGGTCGGCAAGCCACGTTTTGGCGATGTCGCCGAGGAGTTCTTCCAGTTCATCCAGGGCGCCACGCTGGTCATCCACAACGCGGCGTTCGACGTTGGCTTCATCAACAACGAATTCGCCTTGCTGGGCCAGCAGGACCGCGCTGACATTTCGCAGCACTGCACCATTCTGGACACCCTGCTGCTGGCACGTTCGCGCCACCCGGGGCAGCGCAACAGCCTGGATGCGCTGTGCAAACGCTACGACATCGACAACTCGGGCCGTGAGTTGCACGGCGCACTGCTCGACTCGGAACTGCTGGCCGACGTTTACCTGGCAATGACCGGTGGCCAGACCAGCCTGTCGTTGGCTGGGAATGGCGCAGATGCCGAAGATGACGGGCAGGGCGCTGGCGGCAGCGAGATCCGCCGGATTGTCGGGCGTGCGCCAGGGCGGGTGATCATGGCCAGCGCTGAAGAGCTGGAGGCGCATGCCGAGCGGCTGGCGGCCATTGCCAAGTCGGCAGGTGGGCCTTCGCTGTGGCAGGCCCTGACTGAGACACCAGCCGGCTGATCTTTCGCCCTGCAACAGAAGTGGAGATCGTTGTAGGAGCGGGTTTACCCGCCGACTACGGTGGCGGCTGCGGCGGTGAATGGCGGGGGCAGACTGGCCAGCAGGCCCGGCCCTTTCGCGGGTAAACCCGCTGCTGCTGGGCACCGGTCGGTGATTGGACACAGGCCGTCGTAGGAGCGGGTTTACCCGCGAAAGGGCCAGTACACGCAATACAAGGCTCAACTACCCTGAAATGGACGCCATGTCCTTCGGAGGTAGCCACCTGATGTACAAGGACCTCAAGTTCCCGATCCTCATTGTCCACCGCGCCATCAAGGCCGACAGTGTTGCCGGCGAACGCGTGCGGGGTATCGCCGAGGAACTGCGCCAGGATGGCTTTGCCATTCTCGCCGCAGCCGACCACGCCGAAGCGCGCCTGGTCGCCGCCACCCACCATGGCCTGGCCTGCATGCTGATTGCCGCCGAAGGCGCTGGCGAGAACACCCATTTACTGCAGAACATGGCCGAGCTGATCCGCCTGGCCCGTCTGCGCGCACCCAACCTGCCGATCTTCGCCCTGGGCGAGCAGGTGACCTTGGAAAATGCCCCCGCCGAAGCCATGAGCGAGCTCAACCAGCTGCGTGGCATCCTTTACCTGTTCGAAGACACCGTGCCGTTTCTCGCCCGCCAGGTGGCGCGAGCCGCACACACCTACCTCGATGGCCTGCTGCCGCCGTTCTTCAAGGCGCTGGTACAGCACACCGCGCAGTCCAACTATTCCTGGCACACCCCGGGCCATGGTGGCGGTGTGGCCTATCATAAAAGCCCGGTAGGCCAAGCCTTTCACCAGTTCTTCGGGGAAAACACCCTGCGCTCGGACCTGTCCGTTTCCGTGCCGGAGCTGGGTTCGCTGCTCGACCACACAGGCCCGCTGGCCGAAGCCGAGGCCAGGGCGGCGCGCAACTTCGGCGCCGACCACACCTTTTTTGTCATCAATGGCACCTCCACGGCCAACAAGATCGTCTGGCACGCCATGGTCGGCCGTGACGACCTGGTGCTGGTGGACCGCAACTGCCACAAGTCGGTGGTGCACGCGATCATCATGACGGGTGCCATCCCGTTGTACCTGTGCCCGGAGCGCAACGAACTGGGCATCATTGGCCCGATCCCGCTCAGCGAGTTCAGCCCCGAGGCGATCGCCGCGAAGATTCAGGCCAACCCCCTTGCCCGTGATCGTGGGCAGCGTATCAAGCTGGCGGTAGTGACCAACTCCACCTACGACGGGCTGTGTTACCACGCCGGGCTGATCAAGCAGGCCCTGGGTGCCAGTGTCGAGGTGCTGCACTTCGATGAGGCCTGGTTTGCCTATGCCGCGTTCCACGACTTTTTCACCGGGCGCTACGCCATGGGCACCGCCTGCGCGGCAGACAGCCCGCTGGTGTTCAGTACCCACTCCACCCACAAGCTGCTGGCGGCGTTCAGCCAGGCCTCGATGATTCATGTGCAGGACGGTGCCAGGCGGCAGCTGGACCGGGACCGTTTCAACGAAGCGTTCATGATGCACATCTCTACCTCGCCGCAGTACAGCATTCTCGCCTCGCTGGATGTGGCTTCGACCATGATGGAAGGGCCGGCCGGGCGCTCGCTGCTGCAGGAGATGTTCGACGAGGCGTTGAGTTTTCGTCGTGCCCTGGCCAACCTGCGTGAGCACATTGCCACAGCGGACTGGTGGTTCAGCATCTGGCAGCCGCCAAGTGCCGAGGGCATCCCCCGTCTGGCCGCGCAGGACTGGCTGCTGCAGCCGGGGGCGCAATGGCATGGGTTTGGTGAAGTGGTGACCGACTATGTGCTGCTCGACCCGCTGAAGGTGACCTTGGTAATGCCGGGCCTGAGCGCAGACGGTGTGCTGGGCGCGCGCGGTATCCCGGCAGCGGTAGTCAGCAAGTTTCTCTGGGAGCGCGGGCTGGTGGTGGAAAAAACGGGCCTGTACAGCTTCCTGGTACTGTTTTCCATGGGCATCACCAAGGGCAAGTGGAGCACCCTGCTCACCGAGCTGCTGGAGTTCAAACGCCACTATGACGGCAACACCCCACTCAGCAGCTGCCTGCCCAGTGTGGGGGCTGCCGACGCCTTGCGCTACCAGGGCATGGGCCTGCGCGACCTGTGCGACCAGTTACATGACTGCTACCGCGCCAATGCCACGGCCAAGCAGCTGAAGCGGCTGTTCACCCGTTTGCCGGAGGTGGCCGTCAGCCCGGCCCAGGCCTATGACAAGATGGTGCGTGGCGAAGTGGAGGCGGTGTCGATCGAGGCATTGCTGGGGCGTGTGGCGGCGGTGATGCTGGTGCCGTACCCGCCTGGCATCCCGTTGATCATGCCGGGTGAGCGGTTCACCGAGGCGACCCGCTCGATCCTGGACTACTTGGCATTCGCCCGCGCATTCAACCAGGGCTTTCCCGGGTTTGTCGCCGATGTGCACGGCCTGCAGCACGAAGGGGGCCGCTACACGGTGGATTGCATCACGGAATGCGCGTGATCTCGACGCCGGAGCGTGCCAGTTCGAAACGGTTTTCACCCAGGTGGTTGACCTTGTCGCCGATGGCCAGGCGGTAGGTGGTGATGGGGGCGCCCAGCGTGCTGCCGTCGAGTTGCAGGGTGGATTCCTGAAACTCGTGCACGGGGTAGATGCGGCCTTCGGCGTCACGGGCGTGGAATTGGCCGACCATTACTGCTGCCATTTGGGTGGAAACCTCTGAATTACGTAGGAAATGTATGAAGGCATAGACCGTGAAACTGACTCGGAAGTTTTCGCCCTGCGGAAAAAAAAACTCAGGCGCCGGAGAACGGTCATCTATAACTACAACGTCTATTTAACCCGCAAAGGTTGGAATTGCCATGAGTCAGGTGTATTCGGTAGCAGTCGTCGTGGGCAGCTTGCGCAAGGAGTCCTACAACCGCAAGGTCGCCCGCGCACTTTCGGAGCTGGCGCCGTCCAGCCTTGCGCTGAAGATCGTCGAGATTGGCGACCTGCCGCTGTACAACGAAGATATCGAAGCCGAGGCACCGCCGGAAACCTGGAAGCGTTTTCGCGATGAAATCCGTCGCAGTGATGCGGTGTTGTTCGTCACCCCGGAATACAACCGCTCGGTGCCAGGCTGCCTGAAAAATGCCATCGATGTGGGTTCGCGTCCTTACGGGCAAAGTGCCTGGAGCGGCAAGCCGACGGCGGTGGTGAGTGTGTCGCCGGGGGCGATTGGTGGCTTTGGCGCCAACCATGCGGTGCGCCAGTCGCTGGTGTTTCTCGACATGCCCTGCATGCAGATGCCCGAGGCTTACCTTGGCGGTGCGGCGAGCTTGTTCGAGGATTCGGGCAAGCTCAACGATAAGACGCGACCGTTCTTGCAGGCGTTTGTCGACAGGTTTGCTTCATGGGTGAAGTTGAACAGGGCGGTCTGAACCCCTAATCATGCTGTGCAGCGCCCCCCCGTAGGAGCGGGTTTACCCGCGAATGCGTCATTGAACTTGCCGACGCATTCGCGGGTAAACCCGCTCCTACCCGTCAGCGGAAGCTGTATGAAACCCCCGCGTATACGCCAAACCCTTCGCCCGGTGTCGAACGGGCATTGTCCTTGCCGGCGTCGTTGTAGGCCGGCGTCACGGTCGCTGCATAGCGCTGGTTGGTCAGGTTGCGCAGGTCCAGCCAGGTCTGCCAGTCCTGTTTCGGTGAGTCCCAGCCAACGCGCGCACCGAGCAAGGCATATTCATCGGCGTGGTAGCTATTGGCATAGTCCACCTGCACCTTCGAGGCCATTTGTGTATTGACCCCGGCATAGAAGCCGTTCGGCCAGTCATAGCGCAGCTCGGCCTGGTAGTAGTGCATGGGGATGCCGGGCAGACGGTTGTCGCCAAACGTGTCGTCATCACGGTAGTGGAAGTCGCTGAAGGTGTAGGCCTGGCGCAAGCTCAGCTTGCCAGTGCCCGCGCGCTCCCACAGGGTGCTGTCGAGGCCGGCTTCCACGCCTTGGTGCACGGTAGCGCTGGCGTTGAATTCCGAGGTGAAGTTCGGAACTACCTCAACGGCCAGCAGTTCGTGGCGTACTTGCGAGTAGTACCAGGCCAGGTCCCAGCGGCCGAGGGCCGAGTCGCCACGGGCGCCCAGTTCCAGGGTGGTGGCTGTCTGGTTCTGCATCTCGATCGGCTGGATCTGCTTGCCGCCGGTGCTGGGCGCGCTCCAGATCAGCGACCACGGGTGTGGCGGCTCTACCGAGCGGCTCAGGTTGCCGTACACCTGCAAGTCCGGACGAATGTCGTAGCGTAGCCCCAAGCGGGGGGCATAGTCCCAGTCATGCATGCTCACCTTGCCGCCTTCAGAGGGGTAGGTCACGTCACTTTCGCGGCGCGTGTAGATCATGGCCAGGCCGGTGCTCAGCCACAGGTTGGGGACCAGTTCCAGGTCGTTGCCAACATGCAGCACGGTGTCCGAGCCCTGGTAGGTGAAGTCACGGGTGCGCTCGCCGAACACATCGCCATTGCGGGTAAATTGCGAAGCGCCGCTGTTGGGCAGGTGCTTGGTGGTACGCCAACCGACGGTGGTCTTGCTCTCGCGGCCGAACAGTGTGTCGCGGCGGAAATAGTTCAGCGTACCGCTGACATCGGTGTAGGCGACCTTCAGGCGCATGGGGCCTTCGCGCAGGTCCATCGGGTAGTCGTGATAGACCAGGCCGGCTTCCAGGCGTGCCTCGTCGTCGAGGTAGAAGGTCGTCTTGTTGCCCACCCAGGTGCTGCCTGGTTGCGGGCGGCTGTCGTCGCGTGCCAGATAGTTGGGGTTGGCCGCGCGCGGGTGGTGCTTGATCTGGTCCTTGGTCAGGCGGCCGGGCAGTTCGTTTTCAGTTTCCCGATAGCGCAGGTAGAAGCGGGTTTCCAGGTTGGGGTTGAAGCGGTAACCGGCATTGGCGGCAATGCCCTTGGCGCTGCCGCTGCTGTGCGCCTGGTAGCCGTCATATTCCGAATCGGTCAGGGCCACGTAATAGTCGAGGTTGCCCAGCACCTTGCCCGAACTGATGTGCCGATGCTGGTAGCCGCGGCTACCGACTTCGTAGCGTACTTGCAGTGCAGGCGCGTCGTAGCCGGTGTGGGTGACGTAGTTGATCGCACCGCCCAAGGCCAGGGAGCCTTGGTCAAAGCCATTGGCGCCACGCAGCACTTCGGCACGGCTCAGCCACAGCGGTTCGAACAGTTCGTAAGGCGTACCGCCCGGGCCGGTCAACGGCAGGCCGTCGAACATGGTGTAGACACCGGAACCGTGCGCCCCCGGCGCACGGTTGATGCCCGAGCCGCGTATCGACAGCTTGACGCCGTCGTTGCCTGCCGATTGGGCGAACACCCCAGGCTGGTAGGCCAGTACGTCCTGGTTGCTGGCCACTCGGCCTTGCCCCACGCGCTGCATGTCCACCAGGTTGCTGGCCCCCGGTATTTCACGCAGGCGCTCGCTGGCTGCCGTCAGCTCGTTCTGCTCCTCATCGGTGATCAGCACCCGGCCCAATTCGACCGAGGATGCCCCCAGGGCGGGCTGAGTGGCAGCCAAGGCCGCCAGCAGACCGAGGCAGGACGAGAGGGGTAAATCGGAACGCATTGTACGACTCCAGGCGAAAGGCGAATGGACAACGGCGTTGAGACGAGCGAAATGCGGCTTGGAGCACGCAGAAAGTCAGCAAATCGTTCGTCACCTTCGTCATGCGGTCTTGTACGAAAGTTCTTTACAAACCATGGCGGTGGAGGTGGGTGGCCTGTGCTTCGTAAGGTGACTGCAAGTAGGCAGCAATGCCTCGCTCAATCACCCGTGGAGTTCAAACATGACTGACAACGCTCGACACTCGCAGCAACCCTTGGCGGACGCCCCGGTTCGCCTGACGCCACGTGAACAGCAAGTGCTGTTGTGGTGTGCTTATGGCAAGAGCTCGTGGGAGATTGGCCAGATCCTTGAATGCAAGGAGTCGACGGTGAACTTTCACGTGTCCAACATCCTGCGCAAATTCGAAGTGCCTACCCGGGTGGCTGCTGTGATCAAGGCCATTCGCTACGGCATGCTGGCCGAGCAGTAAGGGGGTAGCGCATGAGCAACGATCCTCGGCTACCGCGCTTTGCCGATTGCCATGACCCGTTCTGGCCGCGGGTGGATCTGGGCAGGTTGCGTGAGCACCTGCAACTGCCGCGGTCTGTCAGTGACGCGGCTTTGGAAGTGGCCGCGCGCTGCGCAGCCATCGAGGCAGCACGGGAATTCGCCCGCTGGCGTTCAGTGCTGCGAGAGCGGGGCTACAAGCGGCTCGAGGATGTGGCCGGGCATGATCATGGGCGTGCCTTGCGGGTGTGCTACATCCGTTTCGTCGAAGCGGCGGTCATGTATAGCCTGGGTTCAACCGCCTGCCTGCCTGTTCCGCGCGGAGGGCAAGTGCATGCCTGAGCGATCTGTTTTCGACCACCTGGCCCCGGCATTGGTGACGTTCCTGGGGGTGGATGGCGATGTGCTGTTCGCCGCGCTGCTGGGAGCATTGTTGGTGAGCGCGGCACGCGATCGATTGATCACCAGTGAGGCCAGGCGCCTGACGCTGGCCAAGAAACTGCTGCTGCTATTCGTGACCGTGGGCGTGGGCCATCTGTTCGAGCCACTGGTTTCGTCATTGGTGCCTTTGCTGACCCGGGGCATGGCGGCATTCGTGGCCGCTGTGGTGGTGATCCCCATCAGCCTCAAGGTCATGGTCTGGCTGGATACACTCGACCCGCGCGAGCTCATCCAGCGCTGGCGCCGTCGGGGTTAGCCATTGGTTGCGCCGCCGAGCTCGCTCAGTTGCTGTTCCAACTGCTGGATGCGCTGTTTGTCCTTGATGAACAGCAGGATGGCCTGGCGATCGCTGTGCGAGAGCGTGCGCAGCCGTTCGAGCATTTCGCACTCCCAGCCCGCATCACCTGGGTCGGCGGCGATGTGCTCGGCTTGACCCAGCAATAGCCAGTCCAGTGAGCATGCATGCTTTTTGGCGATGTCTATGCAAAGTGAGTAAGGAATGCTCTCGCGAACCTTCCAGCTGCTCAGCGTTTGCGGGCTGACCGACAGTGCACGTGACAGCTCGGCATCAGTGTTTGCGCCAGTGAGAAGCTTAAGGCGCGTGAGCACCTCAGCAAGTATGTGAGTACTCATAACAAATATCCATGACTGGTTTAATGATATTCCATGGGCTTAAACTACTCGTTATGAATACAGCCCTGCGTTTTAAGGAGCACTTCTGCAATGAGAACCATCAAATTGAAGAATACACCCACAGTTGCAGCCAATACTGACACACAGACTAGCCTGGGCAATGCTAGCAGGTACTTGCCGTGAGTACTTACAAGCTGGTTTGCCCGCATTGCCACAGCCGGATGCGCATACGTACTAGCGAAGGGCGCCATATTTTCCTGCGAATCGCTTATTTGCAATGCACTACCGAGGCGTGTGGCTGGTCAGTGCGCGCCGAATTCGAAATGACCCATGAACTCTCCCCCAGCGGCATGCCCAACCCGGAAGTGTACCTGCCTTCGGCCAATGGTGATTTGCGCAAGGCCGCCTTGCCGGGCGCAGGTCAGGGCTGCCCGAGTGAGTGAGGCACCCGTGGGCGCAGGTAGCAAAACGTGCAGATAAAAAAACACCCCGCCTAGGCGGGGTGTTTTCTGTTACCGGCGCTGCCGGGGTGATCAACCGATCAGTTGCAGGCCCGCTTGCTGAACCATTTCCAGCAGGGGCTGCGGGTACACACCCAGTACGAAAGCGAGAATGGCGATAGCCAGCAGCATGACGCCGCCGGTGCGCTGTTCCCACTTGAGCGGGGCGTCGTGACGACGCAGGTTCGGCTCGACCAGGTAAAGGGTAACCATGACGCGCAGGTAATAGTACACGCCGATGGCGCTACCGATCACCAGCGCACCGACCAACCACCACAGGTGCGATTCGACGCCGGTAGCGATGATGTAGAACTTGCCGATGAAGCCGGCGGTCAGCGGGATACCCGCCAGCGACAGCATCATCACGGTCAGTACCGCTGTCAGGTACGGGCGGCGCCAGAACAGGCCGCGGTACTCGTACAGGGCATCGGCGTCACGGCCGCCGTACGGCGAGGACATCAGGGTGATGACACCGAAGGCGCCCAGGCTGGTGATCACGTAGGTGACCAGGTAAACGCCCATGGCTTCCAGGGCCAGGCCCTTGCTGGCGACCAACGCGATGACCAGGTAACCGAAGTGGGCGATGGACGAGTAACCCAGCAGACGCTTGAGGTTGCTCTGGGTCAGTGCCAGCAGGTTACCAATCAGGATCGAGGCTACGGCAATCACCGCCAGTACGGTGCTGAGCACGCCGCTGCTGGCAGCAGGGGAGAGCATGAACAGGCGTACGACAACGGCGAATACTGCCACCTTGCTGGCGGTTGCCAGGAACGCGGCGACCGGCGCCGGAGCGCCTTCGTACACGTCCGGAGTCCACAGATGGAACGGTACCAGCGACAGCTTGAAGGCCAGGCCAACCAGCATCATGCCCAGGCCCAGCTGGGCCACCAGGCTTGGCATGCTGGTGGTAGCCAGGGCCTTGCCGATCTGGTCGAAGCTCAGGCTGCCGGCGTCGGCGTACAGCAGGGCCATGCCGAACAGCAGGAAAGCCGAGCCTGCGGCCGACAGCACCATGTACTTGATGCCGGCTTCCAGCGATCGCTTGTTGAAGAAGGCATACGCCACCAGGCCATAGACCGGTACCGACAACAGCTCCAGGCCGATGAACAGGCCGGCCAGGTGGTTGGCGCTGACCAGCACCAGGCCACCGAGGGCCGACATCAGCAGCAACAGGTACAGTTCTTCACGGTTGCCCGGGAAACCCTTGGCGCCCTCGCCGAGGTAGGCGTGGGCGAGGGTGACGCAGGCCAGCGTCGCCACGAGGATGATCGCCATGTACAGGCAGGCGAACTTGTCGATGGTGATCAGCGAGGTGACCGCCAGCGGCGCGACCTTCAGCGCCGGCAGGAGCGACAGCAGGGCCAGGTTCAGGCCCACGGTGGACAGCAGGAAGGTCTGCGAGTGGTTGCGCTTCCAGGCGATCGCCAGCATCACCACCACCGTGGTGATGGTGGTGATCAGCATCGGCGCCAATGCGATGAAGTGTTGAGTGGTGAATTCCATAGCGCTCTTACCGGGCCGAAGCGAGTTGAGTGAAAGCGGATCCGAGCCACTGCTGCACACCACTCATGGTGGCGGCAGAGGTGTCGAGGAACGGCTGCGGATACACGCCCAGCAGGATCAGCAATACCGCCAGACCCAGAACCATGATCAGTTCGCGACCGTCCATGCCGGCCAGCACGGTGTCGGTCTTGGCCGGGCCGAAGTAGGCACGGTGGATCATGATCAGCGAGTAAACAGAACCGAACACCAGGCCGGTAGTGGCGATCACGGTGATCCACGGCACGTGCACGAAGCTGCCGATCAGGATCAGGAACTCGCCGACGAAGTTGCCGGTGCCTGGCAGGCCCAACGATGCCGCTGCGAAGAACAGGCTGATGGCCGGCAGGTAGGCGATGCGGTGCCACAGGCCACCCATCTGACGCATGTCACGGGTGTGCAGGCGCTCGTACAGCTGGCCGGACAGGATGAACAGCGCCGCAGCCGACAGGCCGTGGGCCAGCATCTGGATCACCGCACCTTGCAGGGCCTGCTGGCTGCCGGAGTAGATACCGATCAGCACGAAGCCCATGTGCGAGACGCTGGAGAAGGCGATCAGGCGCTTGATGTCGGTTTGTGCGAAGGCCAGGAAGGCACCGTAGAAGATACCGATCAGGCCCAGGGTCATGGCGATCGGCGCGAACTCGGCCGAGGCGTTCGGGAACAGCGGCAGGGCGAAGCGTAGCAGGCCGTAGGCCGCGGTCTTCAGCAAGATACCCGCCAGGTCCACCGAGCCTGCGGTCGGTGCCTGGGCGTGAGCGTCAGGCAGCCAGGAGTGGAACGGCACCACCGGCAGCTTCACCGCGAAGGCGATGAAGAAGCCCAGCATCAGCACGTACTCGATACCGGCTGGCAACTCGGCCTTGAGCAGGTCGCTGTAGTTGAAGGTGAGCACGCCAGTGGTGTTGTAGTTGACCAGCACCAGGCCCAGGATCGCCACCAGCATGATCAGGCCGCTGGCCTGGGTGAAGATGAAGAACTTGGTCGCCGCGTAGATCCGGGTCTTCTTGCCGTCTGCCGAGCTGTGACCCCAGAGCGCGATGAGGAAGTACATCGGCACCAGCATCATTTCCCAGAAGAAGAAGAACAGGAACAGGTCCAGGGCCAGGAACACACCGACCACGCCGCCGAGGATCCACATCAGGTTGAGGTGGAAGAAGCCGACGTGGCGCTGGATCTCTTTCCAGGAACACAGGACCGACAGCACACCGAGCAGGCCGGTGAGCAGGATCATCAGCAGCGACAGGCCGTCCAGGGCCAGGTGGATGCTGATGCCGAAACGCTTGATCCACTCGACTTTGTATTCGAGAGCCCAGGCCGGTTCGGCGCCCGGGGCGGGAGCAAGGGTGTAGTCGCCGGTACCCCACAGCCACAGGCCGATGCCAAGCAGCAGGGACATGGTAAGCAGCGCAATCCAGCGCGGCAGGGTGGCGCCGAAGCGCTCACCCAGCCAGCAGAGGAAGCCGCCGATGAAGGGGATCAGGATCAGCCAAGGCAAAATCATGACGGGTTGGTTTCCTTTGGCAAAGTCGCAAGATTCATAGTCATACCGCAGCCACTACCACGGCACCGAGCACCAGCACGGCACCCACGGCGATAGAGGCGGTGTACCAGCGCAGTTGGCCAGTCTCGGTCTTGCTCATGGCCACGTGGCCACCACGCGCCATCCGAGGAATCAGGCCGATGGTGCGGTCAACCGGGTCCTTGCGCAGGATGTGGCTGATCAGCAGGTACGGTTTGACGAAAAGCTTGTCGTAGATCCAATCGAAGCCCCAGGCAGCGAACCACCAGGCCGACAGGACGCGACCGATGCCACTGTTGGCGACGGCGCTGACGAAGCGGCGCTTGCCCAGGAACAGCAGGGCGGCCAGCAGGATACCGGCGATGGCGATGGCACCCGAGGTGATCTCCAGCGCGTGCTTGGCTTCGCCACCGGCATGGCCGGCGCTTTCCGGCAGCACACCGGCCAGCGGCGGGGTGATCCAGGCGCCGACGAAGGTCGACAGCACGATCAGCACGCCCAGCGGCAGCCAGTGGCTGATGCCGTGGCCAGCGTGGGCTTCGGTCTTGGCTTCGCCGTGGAAGGCGATGAAGATCAGGCGGAAGGTGTACAGCGAGGTCATGAACGCGCCTACCAGGCCGGCATACAGCAGGCCGGTGTTGCCGCTGGCGAAGGCTTCCCAGAGGATCTCGTCCTTGGAGTAGAAGCCTACGGTCACGATCGGCAGGGCCGCCAGTGCCGCACCACCGACCACGAAGCTGGCGTAGGCCAGGGGCAGTTTCTTCCACAGGCCGCCCATCTTGAAGATGTTCTGCTCGTGGTGGCAGGCAACGATCACCGCACCGGAGGCAAGGAACAGCAGGGCCTTGAAGAAGGCGTGGGTCATCAGGTGGAAGATCGCCGCGTCCCAGGCACCCACGCCCAGGGCCAGGAACATGTAGCCGATCTGGCTCATGGTCGAGTAGGCGAGGATACGCTTGATATCGGTCTGTACCAGCGCAGCGAAGCCTGCCAGTACCAGGGTCACGCCACCGACCACACCTACAAGGTGCAGGATGTCCGGCGCAAGCAGGAACAGGCCGTTGGTACGGGCGATCAGGTACACGCCCGCGGTCACCATGGTTGCGGCGTGGATCAGTGCCGAAACCGGAGTCGGGCCCGCCATGGCGTCGGCCAACCAGGTCTGCAATGGCAGCTGTGCCGATTTACCGACCGCACCACCCAGCAGCATCAGCGTGGCCAGCACCATCCAGGTGTCGCCAGCCTGGAACTTCTGCGGTGCCAGCACCAGCAGTTCCTGCACGTTCAGGGTGCCCAGCTGGGCGAACAGGATGAACAGGCCGATGGCCATGAACACGTCGCCGATACGGGTGACGATGAATGCCTTGAGTGCTGCGTTACCGTTGTTGCGGTTGCTGTAGTAGAAACCGATCAACAGGTACGAGCACAGGCCCACGCCTTCCCAGCCGAAGTAGATGAACAGCAGGTTATCGCCGAGGACCAGGAACAGCATGCTGGCGATGAACAGGTTGGTGTACGAGAAGAAGCGCGAGTAGCCGGCTTCGCCACGCATGTACCAGGATGCGAACAGGTGGATCAGGAAGCCGACACCGGTCACCACACCGAGCATGGTGACCGACAGGCCGTCCAGATACAGGGTGAAGTTCGGCGCGAAGCCGTCCACCGACATCCACTGCCACAGCAGCTGGCTGTACGCGCCGCCCTCAGGCGGGGCGACGTTGAACTGCCAGATGACGTAAGCGGCCGTGGCGGCCGACAGGCCTACCGAGCCGACGCCGATCAGGGCGGACAGGTTCTCCGAGAACCGTCCACGCGAGAACGACAGCAGCAGGAAGCCGATGAGGGGAAAGACGAAAGTCAGGAAGAGAAGGTTCATCCGCGCATCTCACTGGCAGCATCGATGTCGAGAGTGTGGAAGCGGCGATACAGCTGCAGCAGGATGGCCAGGCCAATGCTGGCCTCGGCGGCTGCCAGGCTGATCACCAGAATGAACATCACCTGACCGTCGGGCTGGACCCAACGGGCACCGGCGACGACGAACGCCAGGGCAGAGGCGTTCATCATGACTTCCAGGCTCATGAGCACGAAGAGGATGTTGCGGCGGACCATCAGGCCAACCAGACCTAAGCAGAACAGGATGCCTGCGACCGCCAGACCATGTTCGAGAGGGATAGCACCCATGATTTACTCCTTCGCCTCGTTGCGGCCCAGGTGGAAGGCGGTGACGGCTGCAGCCAGCAGCAGCATCGACGCCAGTTCGACCACCAGCAGGTAAGGGCCGAACAGGCTGATGCCCACGGCTTTCGGGCCCACGGTGGTACCGCTGATGCCGGCGCCACTCGGGGTGACGAACAGCACGTACAGCAGCTCCGCCAGCAGCAGGGCGCCGAGGATTACCGGCCCGGCCCAGATGCCGGGCTTGAGCCAGCCCCGTTCCTGGGCGACCGAAGCCGGCCCGAGGTTGAGCATCATCACCACGAACACGAACAGCACCATGATGGCGCCGGCGTAGGCGATCACTTCCAGGGCGCCGGCAAACGGCGCACCCAGTGCGAAGAAGATCATGGCCACGGAAATCAGCGAAATGATCAGGTAAAGCAAGGCGTGCACGGGGTTGGTGCCAGTTACCACCCGAAGGGTGGAGACCACGGCGATCCCGGATGCGAAGTAGAAAGCGAATTCCATCTTTCTGTCCTTATGGGAGCAAGCTCTTCACGTTGATCGGCTCGGCTTCGTTCTGTGCAGAGCCCTTCGGCTTGCCAGCGATTGCCATACCCGCAACACGGTAGAAGTTGTAGTCAGGGTTCTTGCCGGGGCCGGAGATCAGCAGATCTTCTTTCTCGTACACCAGGTCCTGACGCTTGAACTCGGCCATTTCGAAATCCGGAGTCAGCTGGATTGCGGTGGTCGGGCACGCTTCTTCACACAGGCCGCAGAAAATGCAACGCGAGAAGTTGATGCGGAAGAACTCCGGGTACCAGCGGCCGTCCTCTGTCTCGGCCTTCTGCAGCGAAATGCAGCCAACCGGGCAGGCCACCGCGCAGAGGTTGCACGCTACGCAGCGCTCCTCGCCATCGGGGTCGCGGGTGAGGACGATGCGGCCGCGGTAGCGCGGCGGCAGGTACACGGGTTCTTCGGGGTACTGCAGGGTGTCGCGCTTGCGGAACCCGTGGGAGAACACCATTGCCAGGCTGCGCAGCTGGGTGCCGGTGCCCTTAACGATGTCGCCGATATACTTGAACATGGGTCAAATCCTCACTGGGCCGCGACGGCTGGCGTGTTGTAGAGCACGATCGCAGCGGTCACCAGCAAATTGATCAGGGTCAGCGGCAGGCAGAACTTCCAGCTGAAGTCCATCACCTGGTCATAGCGTGGGCGCGGGATCGAGGCGCGCAGCAGGATGAACAGCATGATGAAGAACGCGGTCTTCAGGGCGAACCACAGGAACGACAGTTGCGGCAGGATGCCGAACGGGCCGTGCCAGCCGCCGAAGAACAGGGTTACCAGCAGCGCCGAGATGAGGATGATGCCGATGTACTCACCGACGAAGAACATGCCCCACTTCATGCCGGCATACTCGATGTGGTAGCCGTCGGCCAGTTCCTGTTCTGCTTCCGGCTGGTCGAACGGGTGACGGTGAGTCACGGCGACGCCAGCGATGAAGAAGGTGCAGAAGCCGAAGAACTGCGGAATGATGAACCACAGGTTCTGCGCCTGGTACTCAACGATGTCGCGCATGTTGAACGAACCCACCTGCACCACCACGCCCATCAGCGCCAGGCCCAGGAACACTTCGTACGACACGGTCTGTGCCGAAGCACGCAAGCTGCCCAGCAGGGCGTACTTGTTGTTCGACGACCAGCCGGCGAACAGCACCGCGTAGACCGACAGGCCGGCCATGGCGAAGAAGAACAGCAGGCCGATGTTCAGGTCGGCAACGCCCCAGGTCGGGGTGATCGGGATGACCACGAAGGCGATCAGCAGGGCGCTCATGGCCACTACCGGTGCCAGGGTGAAGATCACGCGATCGACGAAGGGTGGGTTCCAGTCTTCCTTGAAGAACATCTTCAGCATGTCGGCAGCGATCTGGAACATGCCGAACGGGCCGACGCGGTTCGGACCGTAACGGTCCTGCCACCAGCCCAGCAGGCGGCGCTCGACGAAGCTGAGCAGCGCACCGCAGACCACCACCGCCAGCAGGACCACGATGGCCCGCAGCACGGTGAGGATCACATCGATCACTTCGGGGGTGAACCAGCTCATTGTGCTGCCTCCTGCAGACCTTCGACGGATGCACCGAAGATGGCAGGCGGAATGCCAGCCAGGCCTTTCGGCAGCGCGACCAGGCCAGCGCCCAGCTCTTCATTGATACGCAGCGGCAGGCGCAGGGCCACACCGGCGACGTTCAGGCTCAGCAGGGCGCCTTCGTTGACGCCCAGGCGGTCGGCTTCGGACTTGGCCAGGGCCACGTAGGCAGCCGGGATGCGTTCTTGGACCGGAGCAGCGCGCGAGGAGCTTTCTTCGCTGCCGAACAGGTGGAAGAACGGCACGGCAGTCCAGGTGCCACGGGCCGGGTTGAAGGCCCCCGGAATGGCGTTGAACCAGTTCAGGCGGTCGCCTTGCGATTCGATCAGGCGTACGCCTGGGTCACCGGCACGCAGGTGGCCACCGACCTCGTCCTGAAACTTGTTCCAGGCTTGTGGGGAGTTCCAGCCCGGCGACCAGGCGAACGGCACCTGCTGGCGCGGTTCGGCCGAACCCGAGTAGCCTTCCATGGAGAAGGCGAACGCGGTGTCCTTGTCTTGCGGGGTGCGCGGCTCGTGCACACTGATGTTGGCACGCATGGCGGTACGGCCGGAGTAGCGCAGCGGCTCACGGGCCAGCTTCATGCCCTTGATGCGGAACGCAGCGCTCGGCGCGGCGTTGACGATGCCGGCCAGTTGCGGAGCGGCTTCGGCGCAGGCGCTGGTGACGTGGTCCAGCTGGGTCCAGTCGACCGGCTTGTTCAGCAGGGTGGCACGCAGGGCGTGCATCCAGCGCCAGCCTTCGTGGATCTGGATGCTGCTGTCCAGGTACTGCGGGTCGAACACCTGGAAGAAGCGCTGGGCACGGCCTTCCTGGCTGACCAGGGTACCGTCGCCTTCGGCGAACGAGGCGGCCGGCAGCACCAGGTGGGCGCGGTCGACGGTGGCGGTTTTGGAGTGATCGGCAACGATCACCACCTTGGCCGCAGCCAGGGCAGCATCGACCTTGGCGGCCGGTACGCGGGCGTACAGGTCGTTTTCCAGCACCACGATGGCATCGGCTTTGCCGCTGATGACCGCGTCCAGGGCGGCATCGACCGACTCGCCACCGAGCATGGCCAGGCCGAGGCTGTTGGCCTCAGGCACCACCAGGCTCAGCGAGCCGTTTTTCTCGCGCAGCTTCAGGGCCTTGGCGATGTTGGCAGCCGCTTCGATCAGCGCCGGGTCGGCCAGCGAAGTACCGGCTACGACCAGTGGGCGCTTGGCGGCGACCAGGGCGTCGGCGATGCGCTGGGCCAGGGCCTGGGCTTCGTCGTCCAGGCCGGCGACGGCAGGGGCGCTCGGGTCGATGGCGTGGGCCACGGCGAAACCGATGCGGGCCAGGTCGGCCGGTGCGGCGTGTACGCACTCTTCGGCGACGTCGTCCAGCTTGGTTTCAGCCAGGGATGCGATGAACAGCGGGTACAGCGCGTGCTGGCCAATGTTCTTCACGGCAGCGTCGAGCCAAGGCTGCACTTTCATGGCTTCGGCCATGGCCTCGGCCTTGCCTTTGGTGGCCTGGCGCACGGCCAGGGCAACGCGGGCAGCGGTCTGGGTCAGGTCTTCACCGAGCACAAACACGGCGTCGTGGTCTTCGATGTCGCGCAGGGTCGGCACGGGCAGCGGGCTGTTGTTCAGCACGTTCAGGGCCAGGCGTACGCGGGCCAGTTCGCCAGCTTCCATGCCCGAGTAGAAGTATTCGGCGCCGACCAGCTCACGCAGGCCGTAGTTGCTTTCGAGGCTGGCGCGTGGCGAGCCGATACCGACGATGGTACGGCCGCGCAGCAGGTCGGCGGCCTTGTCCAGGGCGGCGTCCAGGCCCAGCTTGGTGCCGTCGGCCAGTTGTGGCTGGCGTGGGCGGTCCTTGCGGTTGACGTAGCCGTAGCCGAAGCGGCCGCGGTCGCACAGGAAGTACTGGTTGACCGAACCGTTGAAGCGGTTTTCGATACGGCGCAGTTCGCCGTAGCGCTCACCCGGGCTGATGTTGCAGCCGCTGGAGCAGCCATGGCAGATGCTTGGGGCGAACTGCATGTCCCACTTGCGGTTGTAGCGCTCGGAGTGGGTCTTGTCGGTGAATACGCCGGTCGGGCAGACCTCGGTCAGGTTGCCGGAGAACTCGCTTTCCAGCACACCGTCTTCGACGCGGCCGAAGTACACGTTGTCGTGGGCGCCGTATACGCCCAGGTCGGTACCACCGGCGTAGTCCTTGTAGTAGCGCACGCAACGGTAGCAGGCGATGCAGCGGTTCATCTCATGGGCGATGAACGGGCCGAGGTCCTGGTTCTGGTGGGTACGCTTGGTGAAACGGTAGCGGCGCTCGTTGTGGCCGGTCATTACCGTCATGTCCTGCAGGTGGCAGTGACCGCCTTCCTCGCACACCGGGCAGTCGTGCGGGTGGTTGGTCATCAGCCATTCGACGACGCTGGCGCGGAACGCCTTCGACTCTTCGTCGTCGATGGAGATCCAGGTGCCGTCGGAAGCAGGGGTCATGCAGGACATGACGATACGACCACGGGTGTCGTTCTCGTCGGTGTACTGCTTGACTGCGCACTGCCGGCAGGCGCCAACGCTACCAAGCGCCGGGTGCCAGCAGAAATAAGGGATGTCGAGGCCGAGCGACAGACACGCCTGTAACAGGTTGTCTGCACCGTTGACTTCGAGCGCTTTGCCGTCTACGTGGATAGTGGCCATTGTTCAAAGTTCTTCGTTGGCCCGCGTGAGCGGGCGTGGCTAATGGAAATCGGTGAGCTTGCGACACGCCTCGATTGCTCGGGCCTGCCGGTAAGCTGGCGAGTGGCACGGACCACCCGCCTAATCATCTTGTTATGCGCCGACCACGATCGGCTTCGCCAGGTCGGGGCGCAGGGTGGCAGCGCTTTCTGGCGCCACACCGGCCTCGAACTCCGAGCGGAAGTATTTGATGGCACTGCCCAGCGGCTCGACGGCACCCGGTGCGTGAGCACAGAAGGTACGGCCTGGGCCGAGGAAGTTGACCAGCCCCAGCAGCGTCTCGATGTCTTCGGCGCGGCCCTGGCCTCTTTCCAGTGCACGCAGCATCTTCACGCTCCACGGCAGGCCGTCACGGCATGGCGTGCACCAGCCGCACGACTCGCGGGCGAAGAACTCTTCCATGTTGCGCAGCAGCGACACCATGTTGATGCTGTCGTCGACCGCCATGGCCAGGCCAGTACCCATACGGGTGCCGACCTTGGCGATGCCACCGGCGTACATTTGCGCATCGAGGTGCTCAGGCAGCAGGAAGCCGGTACCGGCGCCGCCTGGCTGCCAGCACTTGAGCTTGAAGCCATCGCGCATGCCACCGGCGTAGTCTTCGAACAGTTCGCGCGCGGTAACGCCGAATGGCAGTTCCCACAGGCCTGGGTTCTTTACCTTGCCGGAGAAGCCCATCAGCTTGGTGCCATGGTCTTCGCTGCCTTCGCGGGCCAGCGACTTGTACCAGTCGTTGCCGTTGGCGACGATGGCCGGGACGTTGCACAGGGTTTCGACGTTGTTCACGCACGTCGGCTTGCCCCACACGCCAACGGCGGCAGGGAAGGGCGGCTTGGAGCGCGGGTTGGCGCGGCGGCCTTCCAGCGAGTTGATCAGCGCGGTTTCTTCACCGCAGATGTAGCGGCCGGCACCGGTGTGCACGAACAGCTCGAAATCGAAACCGCTGCCCAGGATGTTCTTGCCCAGCAGGCCGGCGGCCTTGGCTTCATCGATGGCGCGGTTGAGGTTCTTCGCTGCGGTGGTGTATTCGCCACGCAGGAAGATGTAGCCGCGGTAGGCCTTGAGGGCGCGGGCGCTGATCAGCATGCCCTCGACCAGCAGATGGGGCTGTTGCTCCATCAGCATGCGGTCCTTCCAGGTGTTCGGCTCCATTTCGTCCGCGTTGCACAGCAGGTAGCGGATGTTCATGGATTCGTCTTTGGGCATCAGGCCCCACTTCACGCCAGTGGGGAAGCCTGCACCGCCACGGCCCTTGAGGCCGGAGTCCTTGACGCTTTGCACGATGTCGTCGGCGGACATTTGCGCCAGCGCCTTGCGGGCTGCGGCGTAGCCGTTCTTCGATTCGTACTCGGCCAGCCAGACCGGCTCGCCGTCGTCACGCAGGCGCCAGGTCAGCGGGTGGGTTTCGGCCGAGCGCGCGATGCGGTTGGCCGGGCCGAAGGAAGTAATGGTCATACGTAACCCTCCAGCAGTTTGGAAACGCCAGCCGGCTGCACGTCACCGAAGGTGTCGTCGTCGATCATCAGCGCCGGGGCCTTGTCGCAGTTGCCCAGGCAGCACACGGGCAGCAGGGTGAAACGGCCGTCGGCGGTGGTCTGGCCGAGGCCGATGCCCAGCTCGCTCTCAATCTGGCTGACCACCGACTCATGGCCGCCGATGTAGCAGACCATGCTGTCGCACACGCGGATGATGTGGCGGCCGACCGGTTGGCGGAAGATCTGGCTGTAGAAGGTGGCGACACCCTCGACGTCGCTGGCCGGAATGCCCAGCACTTCGCCGATGGCGTGAATGGCGCCGTCTGGCACCCAGCCACGCTCCTTCTGGACGATCTTCAGGGCTTCGATGGACGCCGCGCGCGGGTCCTCGTAGTGATGCATTTCGTGCTCGATGGCCGAGCGCTCGGTTTCGCTCAGGGCGAAACGGTCTGTCTGGATAAGCGTGCTGTTCATGCTTAGCGGTCCACGTCAGCCATAACGAAGTCGATACTGCCCAGGTACGCAATGAGGTCGGCGACCATGCTGCCTTTGATCACCGAAGGGATCTGCTGCAGGTGCGGGTAGCTCGGGGTGCGGATCCGGGTGCGGTAGCTCATGGTGCCGCCATCGCTCGTCAGGTAGTAACTGTTGATGCCCTTGGTCGCTTCGATCATCTGGAACGACTCGTTGGCCGGCATGACCGGGCCCCACGAGACTTGCAGGAAGTGCGTGATCAGGGTCTCGATGTGCTGCAGGGTGCGCTCTTTCGGCGGCGGCGTCGTCAGCGGGTGATCCGCCTTGTACGGGCCTTCCGGCATGTTGCGCAGGCACTGGTCGATGATGCGGATACTCTGACGCATCTCCTCGACACGGACCATGCAGCGATCGTAGGCATCGCCGTTGTGGGCCAGCGGTACTTCGAACTCGAAGTTCTCGTAGCCGGAGTAAGGGCGGGCTTTACGCAGGTCGAAGTTGCAACCGGTGGCACGCAAGCCGGCACCGGTGGTGCCCCATTCCAGCGCTTCCTTGGTGTTGTACGCGGCAACGCCGATGGTACGGCCCTTGAGGATGCTGTTTTGCAGGGCGGCCTTGGTGTATTCGTCGAGGCGCTTGGGCAGCCATTCGACGAAGTCCTTGACCAGCTTGTCCCAGCCACGTGGCAGGTCGTGGGCGACGCCACCGATGCGGTACCAGGCCGGGTGCAGGCGGAAACCGGTGATCGCTTCGATCACGGTGTAGGCGCGCTGGCGGTCGGTGAAGGTGAAGAACACCGGGGTCATGGCGCCGACGTCCTGGATGTAGGTACCCAGGAACAGCAGGTGGCTGGTGATGCGGAAGAACTCGGCCAGCATGATGCGAATCACGTCGACCTTCTGCGGCACCTTGATGCCGGCCAGCTTCTCTACCGCAAGCACGTACGGCAGGTTGTTCATCACCCCGCCGAGGTAATCGATACGGTCGGTATAGGGGATGAAGCTGTGCCAGGACTGGCGCTCGGCCATTTTTTCGGCGCCACGGTGGTGGTAGCCGATGTCCGGTACGCAGTCGACGATTTCTTCACCGTCCAGCTGCAGGACGATACGGAACGCACCGTGCGCCGAAGGGTGGTTGGGGCCGAGGTTGAGGAACATGTAGTCCTCGTTGGCGCCCTGACGTTTCATGCCCCAGGCTTCCGGGTTGAAGCGTGCCGATTCCTCTTCAAGCTGCTGCTTGGCCAGGGTCAGGCTGTAGGGGTCGAACTCGGTCGCACGGGCAGGGTAGTCCTTGCGCAGCGGGTGACCTTCCCAGGTCGGCGGCATCATGATGCGGCTGAGGTGCGGGTGGCCGGCAAAGTCGATGCCGAACATGTCCCAGACTTCGCGCTCGTACCAGTTGGCGTTTGGCCAGATGCCCGTCACGGTCGGCAGGTTCAGGTCGCCTTCGCTGAGCGACACCTTGATCATCACATCGCTGTTACGCTCGATCGACAACAGGTGGTAGAACACGCTGAAATCGGCGGCTGGCAGACCACGGCGCTGGGTGCGCAGGCGCTCGTCGACGCCATGCAGGTCGTACAGCATGCTGTAAGGCTTGGCGACGCCGCGCAGGAAGCTGAGCACCTCTTTGAGCTGGGCGCGTTTTACCCACAGCACGGGCATGCCGGTGCGGGTCTCCTGGGCGACGAATGCTTCGGCGCCAAAACGGTTGTTCAGTTCGACGACCACATCCTGGTCGTCAGCCTTGTAGGGCGGAATGAAAATAGCGTTGTCCGCTGTCATGGTCTCGGTCGCTTTGGGTCAACGTTAAGAATGAAGCCAGGCCGCCGGCTCCTTCGGGAGCGGGCGGCAGGTCGCTGGATCAGACTTCGTCGGGGCTGCGCAGGTTGGTTACTGCAATGCGCTGCTCACGACGCAGGTCTTTCTGGGCTGGCATCTCGGCACGGTAAATACCTTGATCACCAACAACCCAGGAAAGCGGGCGTCGTTCTTGGCCGATCGACTCCTGCAACAGCATCAAGCCTTGCAGGAAAGCCTCAGGGCGTGGCGGGCAGCCAGGCACATAGACGTCCACGGGGAGGAACTTGTCGACCCCCTGAACGACCGAGTAGATGTCGTACATGCCACCGGAGTTGGCGCACGAACCCATGGAAATGACCCATTTTGGTTCGAGCATCTGCTCGTACAGGCGCTGGATGATCGGCGCCATCTTCACGAAGCAGGTACCGGCAATGACCATGAAGTCGGCCTGACGCGGCGAGGCCCGGATGACTTCGGCGCCGAAGCGGGCGATGTCGTGGGGTGCCGTGAAGGCCGTGGTCATTTCCACGTAGCAGCAGGACAGGCCGAAGTTGTACGGCCAGAGGGAGTTCTTGCGGCCCCAATTGACCGCGCCACGCAGCACATCTTCAAGTTTGCCCATGAAGATGTTCTTGTGGACCTGGTCCTCCAGCAGTTGATCGGTGACGGTTTCCCGTTCACCGACCGGGTACTGCTCGTTGGGCGCATCCGGATCGATTCTGGTGAGATTGTATTGCATGCCAAAGCCTCATTGTTTCAGCTTCGCTTGCCGCTTGCGGCGACCTTCGGGAGCCCAATCAAGTGCCCCGACGCGCCATAGGTAGACAAGACCTGCCAACAGAATTGCTATGAAAACGAGTGCTTCGACGAATCCGGTCCAGCCGCTTTCGCGGACGGACACAGACCATGCAAAGAGAAAGAGGGCTTCGATATCGAAGATCACGAACAGCATCGCGACCAGATAGAATTTGGCGGACAGGCGCAGGCGAGCGCTGCCGACGGGCAGCATGCCGGATTCGAAGGGTTCGTTCTTGGCGCGGCCCCAAGCCTTGCTACCGAGCAGGCTGGACAGGCCGAGCATGAAGGCGCACAGGCCGACGACACCCAGGAGGAAGATGGCAAAGCCCCAGTTGTGGGCGATGAGTCCTGCCGAATCGGACATGCTAGAGATCCTTATACAGAGACCCAGCTCTGCAGTCTGAAATAAGTGTAGAGCGGCGACTTGGCGTCGCACATGCAGTGACCAAATGTCGCAGCCGAATCAATCGCGCTGATTTTATGGGTAAACCTGGTGCAAGTAAAATTTCTGTCGCAAATTTATTCGTAGGATTAAGTAAAAAAACCGTTCGTAACTGGCTGAGAGCCTTGAGATTCGGGCATTACGCGCGGTTTTGTTAATTATGTTTCTTGCAGCGGGTAACGAATTGCAAACCCTGTAATGATAATTAATATCATTTGAACTGCTGCGTTCGAATTTCGCTGTTCTGCGCCTTGTAAAGTTCATCTGGCGATTCCCCCTACTTGCAATTGCAAAAAACCCTTGTTCTAGCAGCTCTCGGTCCTGCGCGCACCGCTCTGGGTCAATACTTTATCGGTTGAGCGATGACCGACTGATGAAGCGATGGCCCATTGGCCGAGCCAGTAGGCGAGGATGATCAGGTACGGTGCGGCGGCGAACGGGCTGACGAAGCGGTCGATGCCGATCAGGCTGTCGGAGAACACGAACAGGCCGGCACCGAGCGCGGCCAATCCCCCGCAGGCCAGTGCGCGCCAGAGCATGGCGCTGATAGCCAGGGCGTAGAGCGCTACCGGGATCAGCAGCGGGCCGAGTCCGTTGCTGGCCAGTACGCCGAGCAGCGCGATGCCAGTGATTGCGCTGAAGATCAGTGCGGGCAGGGCGGGGCGCAGGGTAATGCCGCAATAGCCGCGCAGGTAAGCAAGGTGGGCGCAAAGGAAGGCGGCCAGGCCGAACACGAACAGGTCGGCGGGGATGGCCAGCAGGATGTCACCGAGTACCGAGAAGCCCAGGCCGATCGAGATCCATGTGCGATAAGGCGAAACCGGGGTGCTGCGCAGCCAGGCAATCAAGGCCAGCACCGGGATGGGTTTGGCCATCAGGGCGAGCAGGGTGTTGTCGCTGGCCAGTGCATATATATAGAGGGCAGCGGCGGTCAGGGCGAGAATCATCAGGTGGCTTGGACGAGGCATGGGCGGTCCCTGCTGCTGGGCTGCCACAAGCATAGACCTGATCCAGGGTTTTGCTGTGGCCCGTGCCGGCCCTTTCGCGGGTAAACCCGTTCCTGCAGCGGCCTGCGCCCAATCGCCGATGTGTGTCTCCTCCCGATCAGTGTAGGAGCGGGTTTACCCGCGAATACGGTAGCGGCGGCAACGGTGAACGGCTGGTGAAAATTGGCCAGCAGGCCCGGCCCTTTCTCGGGTAAAAACAAAGGCCCGGAGCTTTCACAAGCCCCGGGCCTTTGTTCAACGGCAACCCACTATCAGTGGAACTGCTCTTCTTCGGTCGAGCCGGTCAGTGCAGTCACCGACGAAGCGCCACCCTGGATCACGGTGGTCATGTCGTCGAAGTAGCCGGTGCCCACTTCCTGCTGGTGCGCCACGAAGGTGTAGCCCTTGCTGGCGTCAGCGAATTCCTGCTCCTGCAGCTTCACGTAGGCGGTCATGTCGTTACGGGCGTAGTCGTGCGCCAGGTTGAACATGCCGTGCCACATGTTGTGGATGCCGGCCAGGGTGATGAACTGATGCTTGTAACCCATGGCCGACAGCTCGCGCTGGAACTTGGCGATGGTGGCGTCGTCCAGGTTTTTCTTCCAGTTGAAGGAAGGCGAGCAGTTGTACGACAGGATCTGGTCCGGGTATTCCTTCTTGATCGCCTCGGCGAAACGGCGGGCTTCGTCCAGGTCCGGCTTGGCCGTTTCGCACCAGATCAGGTCGGCGTACGGGGCGTAGGCCAGGCCGCGGGCAATGGCCTGGTCGAGGCCGGCGCGGACCTTGTAGAAGCCTTCGCGGGTGCGCTCGCCAACCACGAACGGCTGGTCGTACGGGTCGCAGTCGCTGGTCAGCAGGTCGGCGGCGTTGGCATCGGTGCGGGCCAGGATGATGGTCGGTACACCCGACACGTCAGCGGCCAGGCGCGCGGCTACCAGCTTCTGTACGGCTTCCTGGGTCGGTACCAGCACCTTGCCGCCCATGTGGCCGCATTTTTTAACCGAGGCCAGCTGGTCTTCGAAGTGCACGCCGGCGGCGCCTGCTTCGATCATGTTCTTCATCAGCTCGTAGGCGTTCAGTACGCCACCGAAACCGGCTTCGGCGTCGGCCACGATGGGCGCGAAGTAGTCGATGTAGCCGTCGTCGCCCGGGTTCTTGCCGGCTTTCCACTGGATCTGGTCGGCGCGGCGGAACGCGTTGTTGATGCGTTTGACCACGGTCGGTACCGAGTCGACCGGGTACAGCGACTGGTCAGGGTACATCGACTCGGCCGAGTTGTTGTCGGCGGCAACCTGCCAGCCGGACAGGTAGATGGCCTGGATGCCGGCCTTGACTTGTTGTACAGCCTGGCCGCCGGTCAGGGCGCCCATGCAGTTGACGAAATCTTTGTCGGGGCGGAAGGACGGGTGAGCACCTTCGGTGACCAGCTTCCACAGTTTTTCTGCACCCTGACGGGCAAAGGTGTGCTCAGGTTGCACGGAGCCACGCAGGCGAACGACATCAGCGGCGGTGTAGGTACGGGTCACGCCTTTCCAGCGCGGGTTTTCGGCCCAGTCTTTCTCGAGGGCTGCAATTTGCTGTTCGCGTGTCAGTGCCATGGAAATAAACCTCGTCGCATCGATCTTGGGTTAATTGTGCTGATGCTCGGAGCAGATCAGGTGCCTGGCGGCTGTCCTGTTCGCAGGAATGCGGCGGCGAACGCGAAGGCTCGAAGGGGAAGGGTGGGCAGACCAGGCGAAGGTGTGCTCCGGCAGGTCGGCTCGTGGTTGCCTTGCTGCGGTGCGACGCGATTGCCAGTACTGCGGTGATGCGCTTCCGTCCCTCGGGACAACTTCTTCGTTGCAGTCGCAATCCCGTCGAACCGCCTTGTGGGCCGTATAGACACGAGGCGCCTCCAGGGGTGGGAGGAGTACGCCTCGAAGGCCCTTGCCAGGGCCCCTGATTAGCGGGAGCGAGGCCATCATGCCCTTGGGAAAAAGACCCTGTCAAATGTTTTGTAGTGCTTTTTTGTCCTTACTACATCTTTGGTCTAATGCGACTTGGCAGTCAGTTTCAAGGCCTTTGGTCGAAGCCTTGAATTGCCTGGGATCAGTCCACAAGGTCGACTTTGACCCGCAATGTCATGTTTTCACCCCGTTGGGTGCTGTACGTGTGGCTTGACGCGCTGCGGTCGGCTTGGCTCTGCTGGTTGAACCCCGCCAGGGTGATCCACTCGCCGAGCTTGCCAGTGACTGTCGTGTCGGTACTTTGCACTTTCACTACATCTGCACGTTCATGGCTGATACGGTCATTATTGCTGCTTATTTGCAGACGAACCGTTTCGCCGCTCAGGCTTGGGGTTACGTAGAAGCCTTGGGTCACGTTGCGGTATTCGGTGTTGCTCTGAATGCGCCCATAGCCGTCTGTGCTGGTGCTGGTAATGGGGATGCTCTGGCCCACCTGGATCAGGGCCGGTTGCCCTTCGCTGGCTTGTACCTGCTGCATGCCGCCGTCGCGGTTGCTGGTGCCGTAGTGAATGACGCGTGCGTTGCCGCGGTTGTCCTGGAAATTGCTGTCGTTGTTGTCGACGCTGATCAGCAGGCGCTTGGGCGCGGTGTCCAGCTGTTGCAGCAGGGCGCGCAGGTCGTCGATGCGCTCGGGGCTGGCGTTGACGATCAGTTTGTTCTCGAAGGCGCTGACCGTGCCGTCCTTGCCGATGAAAGCCTGCAGGGCGGGCAGCAGTTCGGCGCTGCTGCGATGCTGAAGTGGCACCACCTCGGTGGCGGCGTGGGCGGTGAGGCTGGCGACCAGCAACAGGGAGGCGAAAAGGGGGCGTAGCGGCATGTCCATGATCTCCGCAGGTGGAACCAACATGATGGCAAATTTGCTGACTTTTTGCCGGATCTGGATCACGCAGGCACGGTTGCAGTCGGTCGTATTATCCTGATTTATCTTGTAGGCTATAAATTATAGTAGGCAAGATAATTGAGGTTAATTGCATGTCTCCCGTTCGCCCGCTCCTACGCCGTAATCAGTTGGCCAACGCACTGGCCCAAGACTTGGCCGGCGAGTCGTTGGTCGATTACAGCTCGGGCATGTTCCTGGCCGCGCCCCGGCGTACGGGCAAGAGCACCTTCCTCAACAACGACTTCATACCGGAATGCGTACAGCGCGGCTGGCTACCGGTTTACGTCGACCTGTGGTCGGATCGTGACGCCGCCCCTGCGCAGCTCATCAGTGGCGCCATCGGTACTGCGCTGGCCAGATTCGAAGGTGCGCTGGCCAGGACGGCGAAAAAGGCCGGTATCGACAAGATCAACCTGCTGCGCACCCTGAGCTGGGATTTCACCCGCCCGCAACTGCCTGCGGGGACTACCCTGGCCCAGGCGCTTGCCGTGTTGCATCAAGTGTCAGGGCAGCTGGTAGTGCTGATCATCGACGAGGCTCAGCACGCCCTTAACAGCGAAGATGGCCTCAATGCTATGTTCGCGCTGAAAGCCGCGCGTGACCATCTTAACCGTGGCGACCGTCCGGACGGCTTGCGCCTGGTGTTCACGGGCTCTAGTCGCGACAAGCTGGCCAACCTGGTACTCAAGAGCAAGCAGCCATTCTTTGGTGCCAGCATCACGCCATTTCCGTTGCTGGGGCGTGAATATGTCGAATTCATCACCGCCTTGTGGAACCGTCGCCTGGCCGACAGTAACCAGTTCAAGGTAGAGGACCTGGCATACGCGTTCGAATTGGTCGGCCGGCGCCCGGAAATGCTCAACAAACTGTTGGCCGAAGTTAGCGTCGGCCTGGGTGAGGCGGGCAACCTGGGTGAACTGCTGCGCAATGGGGCGCTGAACCATCAAGCCGGGGTGTGGAGTGACTACGAAAGCGCTTGGAACGAACTTACGCCGTTGCAGCAGGCCGTGCTAGCGGTCATGGCCGAGCGCACGCTGGGCCGGCAGCCGTTTTCCCCATTTACCGAGCAAACCCTGGTTGAGGTCAGCCGCAAGCTGGAGCAGGCCCAGGCGGTAGCCAACGTCAACACGGCAAACGTACAGAAGGCCCTCGACGCCCTGCGCGACAAGGAGCTGGTATGGAAGGCCAATCGTGGCGAGTACGCGTTGGAGGATACTTCCATGGCCGAATGGCTCGCCCGCGACCAGGCAGTTGCCAGCCACAGGTGAACCTTTGAGGTGCCCCGTAAGTCGCACTCACAGGGAGCGCGTGGGGTGATTGCATGAACGGTGTCCTGATCTTGCTGTTATGGCTTTGCAGTCTGGGTGCACAGGCTGCAGCGGACACGCTGCGCATCAAGCAGTTGCAGCGTTGCGGCGACTTGTTCAGCGATAGCCAGCAGCAATGGTGCCTGCGTGCCGAGGGGCTCGGGGCAAACCTGCCAACGGTATGGTTGGGCGGTGTGCGGCTGTCAGAAGCCAATGTCGGGCGGCAAGGTGACCGGCTGACGCTGAAACTGGCGAGAGAAGCCCAGCGCAGCGCCCCGCTCTGGCTGGCCGATGGCGGCCGCACCAGCAACCCGGTATGGCTGACCCGCCAGCGCAGTCATGTGATCGCCGCAGGGCCTGATGAAGTGGCGAAGAACATGGACGGCCTGACCACTTATGTCGATCTGGTCAGCCTGTTGATCGAAGAAAAATACGACGGCCTCGGCGAGGCCCGGCGCATCGCCGGTAAATACGGCGCCCAGGTTGTCGGTGCCATACCGCCGCTGAATGTCTACCAGTTGCGCTTGCCGGTAAAGAACCTGGTGCAGCGCGATGCGATGGTCCTGCGCATGGGCAGTGAAGTCAGCGTGGATGCCGTGATTGTCGAAGAGTCCGCCCCCGAGCGCGGGGAGGAGGGCAATGGGCGCGGCACCCGGGCCATCGACCAGGCGGACGAATGGGCGGCCAATCGCTTCATGGACGCGCTGTATTTCTACCGGCGCCGGATTGCCGCCTCTGGCTTGCCGGTGAAGCCCGTGCGGGTCGGGGTAATCGAGCGTGAAGTGGACTTTGACGCCCCAGGGTTCGGCGATTATCGAGGGGGCTGCGAACGAGGCCAGACATGCCTCTTCGCTCGCGACGGTGATCGCCCGGCCAGCCACGGCAGCCATGTTGCGGGCATTCTCGCTGCGCAGGGTGAGGGCTTTTTGCCGGGGCTGGGCAAGCACAGCCCTGGCTTCGAGGTGGTGGTAGAGCGCAACTCGGATGCCGGTATCACCGCCAACATCGCTGCCTCGGTGAACCTGGTCGAAGATGGCGTGCGGGTGCTGAACTGGAGCTGGGGCATCCACCGGGTCGGCGCGCGCGATGTCAACGGTGATGAGGTCGATTCGCTGGTGCGTTCCGGGCTGGCAATGAGTGGCTACGAGGAGTTGCTTGAGGAGTTTTTCCTCTGGCTGCGCAAGGAGCACCCTGATGTGGTGGTGGTGAATTCGGCGGGCAATGGTGCGTCCTGGTCGGGGACCGATGAATATCGCCTGCCTTCGTCATTCATCACCGAACAATTGCTGGTGGTGGGCGGGCATCAGCGCAGTGGCAAGGCTACGGCAGTTGAAGCCCACGATCATGTGCGCAAGCGTCACAGTTCCAACATCGACATGCGCGTGGATGTCAGTGCTGCTGCCTGCATACGCCCGGTGTCTGCCGAGGCTGCGCATTGCGGCACGTCGTACGCAACACCCTTGGTGACTGCCACTGTGGCGACGATGCTGTCGATCAACCCGGCACTTACCCCGGAACAGGTGCGCATGCTGTTGCGGCGCAGTGCCTTGACCCTGGGCGCCGAACAGGATTTTGAAGCGATGGATGCCGAAGACCTGACGGCGCCGATCCTGCCCTCAGAGCGTGGCGGCCGCCTGAACGACCCGGACCTGGGCCGTTCGGCGCGCCTGGACATGCAGCGTGCGCTGGACCTGGCCGTGCAGAGCCTGGAACGGGTGCGTTGAGCGGTGGCCGCTGTCAGACAAATTCCGTAACATCGCGCCCCTCGTTTTTCTAACGTCCGTCAGGACTGCACCACAGGAAGCCCATGAAGCCCGCCCGACTACGCGCCGACCTGCTCGCCGGCCTCACCACCTCGTTCGCCTTGGTCCCCGAGTGCATCGCCTTTGCCCTGGTGGCCCATCTCAACCCGCTGATGGGCCTGTATGGCGCGTTCATCATTTGTACCCTGACGGCGCTGTTCGGCGGGCGGCCGGGGATGATCTCAGGCGCTGCCGGCTCGATGGCGGTGGTGATCGTCGCCTTGGTGGTGCAGCACGGCGTGCAGTACCTGCTGGCCACGGTGCTGCTGGGCGGTGTGGTGATGATCCTGTTCGGCCTGCTGCGCCTGGGCAAACTGGTGCGCCTGGTGCCATACCCGGTCATGCTTGGCTTCGTGAACGGCCTGGCCATCGTCATCGCCATGGCTCAGCTGGAGCATTTCAAGGACGGCGAACACTGGCTCAGTGGCACGCCGCTGTACCTGATGATCGGCCTGGTCGCGCTGACCATGGCGGTGGTTTATGTGCTGCCGAAACTGACCCGTGCGGTGCCGCCGGCCTTGGTGGCGATCCTCGGTGTTGGCCTGCTGGTGTACGTGCTCGGGCTGCCTACCCGCACCCTGGGCGACATGGCGCATATCGCCGGTGGCCTGCCGGGGCTGGCACTGCCGGATGTGCCCTGGAATCTGGAAACCCTGAAGATCATCGCCCCCTACGCGGTGCTGATGGCCATGGTCGGCCTGCTGGAAACCCTGCTCACCCTCAACCTGACCGATGAGATCACCGAGAGCCGTGGCTTCCCGGACCGCGAGTGTGTGGCATTGGGCGCTGCGAACATGGTGTCGGGCCTGTGCGGCGGCATGGGCGGCTGCGCGATGATCGGGCAGACGGTGATCAACCTCAGCTCCAATGGCCTGGGCCGGTTGTCGGGGGTAGTGGCCGGGGTAATGATTCTGCTGTTCGTGCTGTTCCTGTCGCCGCTGATCGAGCGCATTCCCCTGGCGGCGCTGGTTGGGGTGATGTTCGTGGTGGCCCAGCAGACTTTTGCCTGGGCGTCGTTGCGGGTGTTGCACAAGGTGCCGGTGAATGATGTGCTGGCGATCGTTGCGGTGACTGTGGTCACGGTGCTGACCGACCTGGCCATGGCAGTGCTGTTCGGTATCATCATCGCGGCGCTTAACTTTGCCTGGCAGCATGCGCGGGAGCTGTATGCCGACACCCATGAGGACGCGGAGGGCGGCAAGCGTTATCAACTGCATGGCACGCTGTTCTTTGCCTCGACCACCTCGTTCCTCAACCAGTTCGACACGGCCGGGGACCCGGCCCAGGTCACGCTGGATTGCCAGCATTTGAGCTTTGTCGATTATTCGGCCGTTGCGGCGCTGAAAACCCTGCGCGAGCGCTATGCCAAGGCGGGCAAGCATTTGCGCGTGGTGCATTTGTCGGAGCGGTGCAAGAAGCTGTTGAAGCGGGCGGGCGAGCAGCATTGAAAACTGTTGCTGCCTGTGCCGGCCTCTTCGCGGGTAAACCCGCTCCTACAGGGGGGCGCACAATGTTTGGGCCTGCGGCCATCCTGTAGGAGCGGGTTTACCCGCGAAGAGGCCGGTACAGGAGAACCGCTTACTCCCCGCGGCTCTTCTTGACGATGCCATCGGCAATGCTCGCCGGGGCCTCGGCATAGCGGGTGAACTCCATCGAGAAGCTGGCCCGGCCCTGGGTCATCGAGCGCATCGAGGTGGCGTAGCCGAACATTTCACCCAACGGCACTTCGGCACGTATCACCTTGCCAGCCGGTGTTTCATCACCGTCCTGGATCATGCCGCGACGTCGGCTCAAGTCGCCGAGGATGTCGCCCTGATATTCCTCCGGCGTCACCACCTCTACCTTCATCACCGGCTCCAGCAACACTGCGCCGCCTTTCTGCGACAACTGCTTGGTGGCCATTGATGCGGCGATCTTGTAGGCCATCTCGTTGGAGTCGACATCGTGGTACGAGCCGTCGAACACGGCGGCCTTGAGGTTGATCAGTGGGTAGCCGGCAAGCACGCCGTTCTTCATTTGCTCCTCGATACCCTTCTGGATGGCCGGAATGTACTCGCGCGGTACCACGCCGCCGACAATCTCGTTGATGAACTCCAGGCCTTCTTTGCCTTCATCGCCGGGAGCAAAACGGATCCAGCAATGGCCGTACTGGCCGCGGCCGCCGGATTGGCGAACAAAGCGGCCCTCGATCTCGCAGGTGTTGCGGATTTTCTCGCGGTAGGCCACCTGTGGCTTGCCGATGTTGGCCTCGACGTTGAACTCGCGGCGCATGCGGTCGACGATGATATCCAGGTGCAGCTCGCCCATGCCCGAGATGATGGTCTGGCCAGTCTCTTCATCGGTACGCACCCGGAATGAGGGGTCTTCCTGGGCCAGCTTGCCCAGCGCGATGCCCATTTTTTCCTGGTCGGCCTTGGTTTTCGGCTCTACTGCGACGGAAATGACCGGGTCGGGGAAGTCCATGCGTTCGAGGATGATCGGTTTGTCCATGTCGCACAGGGTATCGCCGGTGGTCACGTCCTTCATGCCGATCAGTGCGGCGATGTCGCCGGCACACACGTCCTTGATTTCGGCACGCTGGTTGGCATGCATCTGCACCATGCGGCCGATGCGTTCCTTCTTGCCTTTGACCGAGTTGAGTACCGCATTGCCTGAGCTGAGCACGCCGGAATAAACGCGGGCGAAGGTGAGGGTGCCGACGAACGGGTCGGTGGCGATCTTGAAAGCCAGTGCCGAGAACGGCTCTTTGTCGTCGGCGTGGCGTTCCAGGTGCTTTTCTTCATCATCCGGGTCGGTGCCGCGGATGGCAGGAATTTCCGAGGGGGCGGGCAGATAGTCGATCACCGCGTCGAGCATCAGCGGCACGCCCTTGTTCTTGAACGATGAGCCGAGGATGGTCGGCACGATTTCGTTGGCGATGGTGCGCTGGCGCAACCCGGCCTTGATCTCTTCGATGCTCAGCTCCTCGCCATCGAGAAACTTCATGGTCAGCTCGTCATTGGCCTCGGCCGCAGCTTCGATCATGTGCGCGCGCCATTCGTCGGCAAGCTCCTGCAGATCGGCGGGAATATCTTCTTCGCGGTAACTGGTGCCCTGGTCGGCATCGTTCCAGTAGATGGCCTTCATCTTCACCAGGTCGATCTGGCCCATGAAGTTTTCTTCGCTGCCGATGGCCAGCTGGATGGGTACCGGGTGGTGCCCGAGACGCTGATCGATCTGCTTGACCACGCGCAGGAAGTCGGCCCCCTGGCGGTCCATCTTGTTGATGTAGGCCAAGCGTGGCACGTGATACTTGTTGGCCTGGCGCCAGACTGTCTCGGACTGCGGCTCGACGCCGTCCGCGCCGCTGAATACCACGACCGCGCCATCGAGCACGCGCAATGAGCGCTCCACCTCGATGGTGAAATCGACGTGGCCTGGGGTGTCGATGATGTTGAAACGGTACTTGTGGGCGAACTGCTTGGTCGAGCCTTGCCAGAACGCCGTGGTCGCCGCCGAGGTGATGGTGATGCCGCGTTCCTGCTCCTGGGCCATCCAGTCCATGGTCGCCGCGCCATCGTGCACTTCGCCCATCTTGTGGTTGACCCCGGTGTAGAACAGGATCCGCTCGGTGGTCGTGGTCTTGCCGGCATCCACGTGGGCAACGATGCCGATATTGCGGTACAGCTCGATGGGCGTTGTGCGGGCCATGGCGGACTACCTGTGGGTGGACGGATTCCACCAAGTTAGCAGACCGGTGGAATCCTGCCCTGCCACCGGGCCGTCAGTCGGCCTGGGCTTGCAGCATCCACTGGCCATCCACTTCACGGGCCAGGCCGCTGGCCGGCAGCAAGGCCAGCAGGCGCGTGTGCAGGGTGGCCTCGGTAAAGGTCTTGAGGGTGGTCAGGTCCAGCGCGCCGACCAGGTTGAGATCAGCCTTGGTGTACGACAGCCAGGCTTTTTTCAACACCTGGGCGACGTCGCTGCCGGCGGTAGTGGCGAACCGGCGGTGCCACTGGCGGCCTTCGAAGGTGAAGTTGTGCGCGTGGCTGTAGGTGCTTTGGTCGGCACCTTCTACGCAGCGGTGGCAGCGGCATGGGCCCTCGCCGAAGGCGTTGCGCAGGTAGCTGTTGAAGTCCACGACGGGCTTGAGGGACAGGCGTTTGTCGACTTCGAACAGGTCGGCGATCAGGGGTTCTTCGGCGCTCACTCGGGATCCTCGTGTGGTGTGGCGTGCATCGGCGGGCACCCTAACAGATCGGGGCATTCAGATCACCTGTTGCAGGTGCCCTGCATACCCCAAGCAACATGCGATCGCTGTGGGAGCGGGCGTGCCCGCGAAGAGGCCAGTAGAGACAACAGAGACGGCCTGCCGTACTCTACGCGCCCGTACGCCTATACACCCACCGAGGTAACCCCGTTTGAGCACCAAGTACCCGTACATCGCCACCGTGACCATCAGCGCCGAAGACCGTGGCGGAGATACCGAAGCCTCGGAAAACCCCAAGATGCGCGTGGGCCTGGAAGCGGTGACCGAAACCCTGAAGAAGGTGCATTTCGTCGGTACGCTCGCGGCCCCTGAGAAACCGGCCACGCACATTTGCGTAACCCTGGAGAACGGCCTGACCTATTACGGCCCGATCGTCAACGGCCATGCCGAACTGGAAGGCGGCTGGATCGCCTTCGAGTCCGACATGCTTACCCCGGAAGAACTCGGCCTGTAAGCCTCAGTTCAGTTCTGCCAGGCACTGCTCGAGGATATCCAGCCCTTCCTCGAGCACCTCGGCCTCGATGGTCAGCGGTGCCAGCAGGCGAATGATGTGCCGCGCCTTGCCGCTGGGCATCAGCAGCAGGCCCCTGGCGCGGGCTGCTTCCATCACCTTGGCCAGCTGTGCCGGTGCCGGGCTGCCATCGGCATTGGCGAACTCGATCCCTCGCATGGCGCCCACGCCGGTCAGGCGGCCGATGTACGGGCTCAGGCCCGAAGCCTTCCAGCGCTCATAGCGGCTGACGATGGCCTGTTCCTGCCGTTCACCCCAGGTTGCAAGGTTTTCGTCGGTCATCTGCGCCAGGCTGGCCAAGGCCGCCGCACAGGCAATCGGGTTGCCCGAATAGGTGCCACCCAGGCCGCCCTTGGGCAGCGCCGCCATCAATTCCTTGCGCCCGACCACTGCACCCAGCGGCATACCGCCAGCGATGCTCTTTGCCAGCAACAGCAGGTCAGGCTCGATGCCCAGGCGCGGAAACGCGAAGCGCTGGCCGGTGCGGCCGAAGCCCGACTGGATCTCGTCGATGATGATCAGGATGCCACGCTCGTCGCAGAAGCGGCGCAGGGCCTGGGCGAAGGCCGGGTCCAGGGCAAGGAAGCCGCCTTCACCCTGCACGGGCTCGAAGATGAACGCCGCGACGTCCTCCACGGCCAGCTCGACGCTGAACAGGCGGTCCATGGCCTTGAGCGCCTGCTCGCAGGTAACTCCGGTATCCGCGCTGGGGTAGGGCAGGTGATACACCGGCCCGGGCAGTTCGCCGACCCGCTGCTTGTAGGGGGCGACCTTGCCATTGAGGTTCAGGGTGGCCAGGGTGCGGCCATGGAAGCCTCCGTCGAACGCGATGATGGCGCGTTTGCCGGTGGCGCCGCGGGCCACTTTCAGGGCGTTTTCCGCCGCTTCCGCGCCGCTGTTGGTGAGCATGCCGGCCAGTGGGTAGCTGACTGGCACAAACTGGCTCAGTTGCTCCATCAGGGCCAGGTAAGGGCCGTGAGGGGCCGCGTTGAAGGCGTAGTGGGTCAGGCGGGTGGCCTGAGCCTGGATGGCCTCGACCACAGCGGGGTTGCAGTGGCCCAGGTTGAGCACGCCGATACCGCCGACGAAGTCGATGTAACGTTTGCCGTCAGTGTCCCAGACTTCGGCATTACGGCCATGGGAAAGTGTGATCGGGTGAACGATGGCAATGGATTGGCTGATACTTTCCTGGTTCATGGGGCACGCGGACCTTGTTCGAGTTTCTTATTATCCAAGCGTGTCGGCGGGTTATTCCGCAAACGAATTATTCGATTGCGATCATTCCATGGATTCGTGATCTAGCCGGTTTTTTGGGTTGGCTGTGCCGGCCTCTTCGCGGGCAAGCCCGCTCCTGCCAGAGGCCGGGGCAGGTCAAATCAATCGCCTTCAGCCACCCGCTCCCGGATCCACTGCACGAAGGCCCTGATCTTGGGCACTTCGGCCGCATGCTCGGCATGCGCGATGAAGTGCCTCCCGTTGCTTGCCACAGGGTGGTCCCAGGCCACCACCAGCTTGCCTTCGCTCAGCTCTTCGGCCACCAGATAGCGGGGAATCAGGGCTATGCCGCAGCCGGAGATGGCCGCGCGGATACACAGGTAGAACGTGTCGAAGCGCGGCCCGTGGTAGCTGTTCTGGCTATGCAAGCCAAGCCCCAGGAACCACTCATGCCAGGCCTCCGGCCGTGACACGCATTGCAACAGGCGGTGCTCAGTCAGCGCCTGGGCGCTGTCGAAACGGTTGCTGGCCAGCAGCTGCGGGCTGCACACCGGCACCACTTCTTCGCTGAACAACTCGATGCAGGTCGCCCCGGGCCAGGTGCCCTGGCCGAAGAAAAAGGCGACGTCAGCCTTGGCCTGTACCAGGTCGAATGGCTCCAGCTCGTTGCGCACATCCAGGTGAATGCGTGGGTAGCGGTCACCAAAACCCTTGAGCCTGGGCACCAGCCAGCGGGCGCCGAAGGTCGGCTGGGTGGCGATGCGCAGCACTTCGGTTTCGTCGCCGTAGCTGAGGATGTAGCGGCTGGATATGTCGATCTGGGTGAGGATCTTGTTCACTTCGGTGAGGTACAGCGCGCCGGCCGGGGTCAGGTGCAGGCGCCGGCGAATGCGCTGGAACAGCGAGTGCGAGAGCATGTCCTCAAGCTGCGCGACCTGCTTGCTGACGGCGCTCTGGGTCAGGTGCAGTTCCTGGGCCGCGCGGGTGAAGCTGAGGTGGCGAGCGGCCGCTTCGAAGCACTGAAGGGCGGTGGTCGAAGGCATCAGGCGTTTGGACATGACGGGCGAATACCGAGCAAAAAAGGAAGGAGTTCATTCCATAAAGGAATTATGTGGTTCGAAAAGGTCGTTTGTTGACCCCGGCCTATAGATTAATACTGACCTGGATCAACGATTACAACCGGTCATGCGAAGAGGAGGTCAATACCCGCTTCGGTCATCTGCAAAACAACAACAACACACATCAGAAATTTATAAGAATTCTGCTCAGACCTTCAGCCGCTTTGCTGCGGCCGACCCATTCGAGGGTTCTTCATGGCTTCGCAAGACAACAAGAAACAGCGCTCACTGCAGCACGGCCTGACTTCCCGTCAGGTTTCCATGATCTCCATTGCCGGCATCATCGGCGCCGGGCTGTTCATCGGGTCCTCCAACGCCATTGCCACCGCCGGCCCGGCCATCCTCATCTCCTACGCCATGACTGGCCTGCTGGTCTTGCTGGTGATGCGCATGCTGGGTGAAATGGCCATCGCAAACCCCAACAGCGGCTCTTTTTCCACCTACGCCTCGGAGGCCATCGGGCCTTGGGCGGGCTTTACCATTGGCTGGTTGTACTGGTGGTTCTGGGTGTTGATCATTCCGGTGGAAGCCATTGCCGGTGCTGACATCCTGCATGCCTACTTCCCTGGCGTGCCGTCCTGGCTGTTCGCTTTCCTGATCATGCTGGTGCTGTCGGGCACCAACCTGGTCAGCGTGAAGAACTTCGGTGCTTTCGAGTACTGGTTCGCGTTGGTCAAGGTGGTCGCGATCATTGGCTTCATCGGGGTGTGCACCTTGGCGGTGTTCGGTTTCTGGCCGCTGGCCGAGGTCTCCGGGGTCAGCCGACTGTGGGACAGCGGTGGTTTCATGCCCAATGGGTTCGGGACGGTGCTTGGGGGCGTGCTGATCACCATCTTCTCGTTCTTCGGTGCCGAAATCGTCACCATCGCGGCGGACGAAACCGCCAACCCGAAAGACAAGATTCGCCGCGCCACCAACCTGGTGGTGTACCGCATCGCCATTTTCTACCTGGCGTCGATCTTCCTGGTGGTGTCGCTGGTGGCCTGGAACGACCCCGGGCTGAAAGCAGTAGGGTCGTTCCAGCGTGTACTGGAAGTGCTGAACGTGCCGGGCGCCAAGTTGCTGGTTGACCTGGTGGTGCTGGTGGCGGTGACAAGTTGCATGAACTCGGGGCTGTACACGGCGTCGCGCATGCTCTATTCGCTTGGCGCGCGTGGCCAGGCGCTGAGCGTGACCAAGCGCATCTCCGGTTCCGGCGTGCCGACCGTGGCAGTGATCTTCTCGACCCTGGCGGGTTTCGCTGGCTGCCTCGTCAACTATGTGTTCCCGGGCAAGGTGTTTGGCTTCCTGCTGTCGACCACTGGCGCCATCGCTTTGCTGGTGTACCTGGTCATTGCCGTGTCGCAGCTGCGCATGCGTGCCCGTGCCGAGCGTGAAGGGCGCCCGCTGGAACTGAAGATGTGGCTGTTCCCGTGGCTGACCTGGCTGGTGATCGGCACCATCGTCATGGTGCTGGGCTACATGCTGTTCAGCGATGCCTACCGCTATGAGACGCTGATGACTGCCGGGGTGACCGCGTTCATCCTGCTGGTTTCGCTGACCCAGCGGCGTACGAAGATGGTTGCCCAGACGGTCTGATGTTTCTGCTTTAATGGGGGCGTTGCGCGCCCCCATTCCAACAAGCACAGGAAGCGTATGACTGATCACACACTTTCCCTTCAAGCCCTCGCGGCCCCTGAGGGTACTTGCTATGGCTGCGGCTGTTCCCACCCCAGCGGCCTGCACCTGCAAAGCTACTGGGACGCCGACGGTGTTCACCTGGTGTGCCGGCACTCGCCCGACAGCACCTTCATTGGCTGGCCTGGCTTGGTTTATGGTGGCCTGCTGGCGATGCTGGTCGACTGCCACTCCAACTGGACGGCGATGGCCTACCACTACCGTAACGAAGGCCGAGAGCCGGGCAGCCTGCCGCGTATCGATTGCGTTACCGGCACGCTCAACCTGACCTACCTGAAACCTACGCCGATGGGCGTCGAGCTGTTGCTCAAGGCGCGTGTCGAAGGCGAAGTGGGGCGCAAGAGCCGGGTAATCTGCGAAGTCTGGGCAGAGGATGTACTGACTGTGACCGCCGACTCCGTGTTTGTCCGCGTCGATACCGAAAAGCTCAAGCTCAAGGCCCACGGCCAGGCCTGAGCTGCCAACGCTGATGAGTGGTCGGTGATGGTCAGCGGCTGGGGATGTCTCTAGAGTGACAGGTTCATTCCCTTGGCAAGGTTGATCATGACCGAACTCAGTGCTTTCCCCATTACCCGCAAATGGCCCGCCAAACACCCCGAACGCCTGCAGTTGTACTCGTTGCCGACGCCCAACGGGGTGAAGGTGTCGATCATGCTCGAAGAGATTGGCTTGGCTTACGAGGCGCACAAGGTCAGCTTCGACAATGACGACCAATTGAGCCCCGAGTTCATCTCGCTCAGCGCGAACAACAAGATCCCCGCCATCCTCGACCCGAACGGGCCGGGCGGTCAGCCGCTGGCGCTGTTCGAATCGGGGGCGATCTTGCAGTACCTGGCGGAGAAGAGCGGCCAGCTGCTCAGCCAGGACCCCGCCCAGCGCTACCAGACCCTGCAGTGGCTGATGTTCCAGATGGGCGGTATCGGGCCGATGTTCGGCCAGGTCGGGTTCTTCCATTTCTTTGCTGGCAAGGAATATGAAGACAAGCGCCCGCGCGACCGCTATGTCAACGAGTCCAAGCGGCTGCTGGGCGTGCTGGATCGGCATTTGAAAGGTCGGCAGTGGATGGCTGAGGAATACAGCATCGCCGACATCGCCATCTTCCCTTGGGTGCGTAACCTGGTGGAGCGCTACAACGCCCGTGACCTGGTGGGCTTCGACCAGTTCAAGGAAGTGCAGCGCGTGCTGGCGAATTTCCTGGAACGGCCAGCTGTGCAGCGTGGCCTGAAAATCCCGGGCTGATCAACCTGTGCAGGGACAACAGCCTTGCGCAAACTTCGAAACGCCTGCCGGTCGCCCGTAGGAGCGGGTTTACCCGCGAAAGGGCCGGGCCTGCTGGCCAATCTCCACCCGCCGTTCACGGTTGCCGCCGCTCCCGTCTTCGCGGGTAAACCCGCTCCTACGCAGATCGGTGGTGGACACGCATCTGGGGTCGGACTCAGGTCGTCGTAGGAGCGGGTTCACCCGCGAAAGGGCCGGGCCTGCTGGCCAATCTCCACCCGCCGTTCACGGTTGCCGCGGCTACCGTATTCGCGGGTAAACCCGCTCCTACGCAGATCGGTGTTGGACACGCATCTGGGGTCGGACTCAGGTCGCCCGTAGGAGCGGGTTCACCCGCGAAAGGGCCGGACCTGCTGGCCAATCTCCACCCGCCGTTCACGGTTGCCGCCGCTCCCGTCTTCGCGGGTAAACCCGCTCCTACGCAGATTGGTGGTGGACACGCATCTGGGGTCGGACTCAGGTCGTCGTAGGCGCGGGTTTACCCGCGAAAGGGCCGGGCCTGCTGGCCAATCTCCACCCGCCGTTCACGGTTGCCGCGGCTACCGTATTCGCGGGTAAACCCGCTCCTACGCAGATCGGTGGTGGACACGCATCTAGGGTCGGACTCAGGTCGTCGTAGGAGCGGGTTCACCCGCGAAAGGGCCGGGCCTGCTGGCCAATCTCCACCTGCCATTCACGGTTGCCGCCGCTCCCGTATTCGCGGGTAAACCCGCTCCTACGCAGATCGGTGGTGGACACGCATCTGGGGTCGGACTCAGGTCGCCCGTAGGAGCGGGTTCACCCGCGAAAGGGCCGGGCCTGCTGGCCAATCTCCACCTGCCGTTCACGGTTGCCGCCGCTCCCGTCTTCGCGGGTAAACCCGCTCCTACGCAGATCGGTGGTGGACACGCATCTAGGGTCGGACTCAGGCCGTCGTAGGAGCGGGTTCACCCGCGAAAGGGCCGGGCCTGCTGGCCAATCTCCACCCGCCGTTCACGGTTGCCGCCGCTCCCGTCTTCGCGGGTAAACCCGCTCCTACGCAGATCGGTGGTGTACACGCATCTGGGGTCGGACTCAGGTCGTCGTAGGAGCGGGTTTACCCGCGAAAGGGCCGGGCCTGCTGGCCAATCTCCACCCGCCGTTCACGGTTGCCGCGGCTACCGTATTCGCGGGTAAACCCGCTCCTACCAAGGTGGTGGACACATGCCGGAGATTGGGCGAGTCCATCGATTACATCCGACGGCGTACGGGTTCAGAAGATGTGGTTCAGCAGCCAGTACAGGCCGCCAGCCAACAGCATTGCCGCTGGCAGGGTCAGCACCCAGGCCATCAGCAGATTGAACAAAGTGCGTTTCTGAATCCCCGACCCATTGGCGACCATGGCGCCGGCCACCCCCGAACTCAGCACATGCGTGGTCGACACCGGCAGCCCGAACATATCCGCCGCGCCAATGGTGCACATCGCCACCACTTCGGCTGATGCGCCTTGGGCATAGCTGAGGTGGGTCTTGCCGATCTTCTCGCCAACGGTGACTACAATACGTCGCCAGCCAACCATGGTCCCCAGCCCCAGCGCGATGGCTACAGCCACCTTCACCCACAACGGAATATAGCGGGTGGCGTCGTCCAGCTGGGCCTTGAACAACTGCACTTGGCTGCGGGTGTCGGCATCGAATGTCACCAGGTGGTTTTTCTCCATGAGGCGGATGGCTTCACTGGTCAGGTACATGTCATTGCGCACGTTGGCCATGGCTTCAGCCGGTATGCGCTTGAGCGAGCCATAGCCTTTGACCTCTTCGCCGATCATCCCGGTCAGCGCCGCCAATGCCGGTACCAGGTGCGGGCTGGCCTTGGGCGCGGCAATGAACAGGGTCAGTACCTGGCGCGGGTCAGCCGGGGCCGCTTGCGGGTCGCTGCGTACCAGTGCCTGGCGGGTCACCTCGGCGACAGCGGAAAACTGCAGGGCCTGCCCGTTGGGCATGGTCTTGTTCAGCGCATAAGCCATCGGCAGGGTGCCGACCAGAATCAGCATGATCAACCCCATGCCTTTCTGGCCATCGTTGGAGCCGTGGGCAAAAGAGACCCCGGTGCAGGTCAGAATCAGTAGGCTGCGGATCCACCACGGTGGAGGTGTCTGGCCTTCCGGTGCCTGGTACAGCGCCTTGCGTTTGACCAGCGCGCGCAGGGCCAGCAGCAACAGGGCTGCGCAAGCAAAACCAATCAGCGGTGAGAACAGCAGGGCATAACCCACCTTGCTGGCCTGGGCCCAGTCCACGCCGCTGGTGCCGTCACGCCCATGCATCAGCGCATTGGCCACGCCCACGCCTATGATCGAGCCGATCAGGGTGTGCGAGGACGATGCCGGCAGGCCCAGCCACCAAGTGCCAAGGTTCCAGATGATCGCCGCCAGCAGCAGGGCGAAGACCATGGCGAAGCCGGCCGAAGAACCCACCTGTAGAATCAGTTCTACCGGTAGTAATGCGATGATGCCGAAGGCCACCGCGCCACTGGAAAAAAGCACGCCCAGGAAGTTGCACAGCCCAGACCACACCACTGCGACCGGCGCCGGCAACGAATGGGTGTATATCACGGTGGCTACCGCGTTGGCGGTGTCGTGGAAGCCGTTGACGAACTCGAAGCCCAGGGCAATCAGCAGCGCCAGGCCCAGCAGAAGAAACGGTGTGGCCGTGGTGATGACCGTACCGCTTGCGGTCACATCCTGCTTGAGGCTCCAGGCGGTGTAGGCGATACCAGCCAGCAGCAGGCTGAAGAACAACGTTAAGGTGGCACGCCCAGGCTTGTGGGAGAGCTGCGGGCGGGCGTCGTGTTGGGCCAGTAGTGGGCTGCTGGCCACTGACGGGGTTGCCATGGGGGCTCCGGTTGGCGTTGGGCGATGATGCCGAAGGCCTTGAGCATAGAAACAATTCGTAACCCGGCCGTGACCTCGGTCAATGAATTATCTAGGCTCAAGACAGACGGTAATGGCAGGAGACGCCCATGATTCGCTGCAAGCGTGTCTATGATGCGGTTGGAGATGAAGATGGCCAGCGTGTACTGGTCGACCGCCTGTGGCCGCGCAACAAACGCAAGGAAGACCTCCATGGTCAGTGGTTGCGCGAAGTGGCACCTTCGAATGAATTGCGTAAGGCGTTCCACCAGGGGGACGTGGATTTCGCCGGTTTTACCCAGCGTTACCAGCAAGCGCTGGCGGCCCACCCCGAACATTGGTATCCGCTGCTGGACATGGCCAGGAAGGGGACGCTGACATTGCTTTATGCCGGCAAGGACAGCGAGCACAACAATGCCCGGGTGCTGGCCGACTGGTTGGAAAACGAACTGGACAGGAGTGGCCCTGGCAGTTCGCCAGTTTGTTATGCCCAATGAGTGCGATGCGATGCCCTTACAGTTGATTCCCGCCCAAGACATCCACTGCACCTTCGCCCGCGACCTTACGCGCCGCGCCATGTTGCCCTACTACCGTGAATTCGACCTGCTGTGGATCGAGGACGCCTTCGATGCGGCCTGGGGCTGGCGCGAGCAGTGGCTGGTGATCGAAGGCGACACGCTGTTGGGTTTTTGCAGCCTCAGCCAGGACCGCCAGGCGCTGTTCATCCGCGAGTTGCACCTGTTGCCTGAGCACCGTGGGCGAGGGGTCGGTAGCTGGGTGCTGGAAGAACTGGCGCTGTGGGCCAGGCAGCGGCGCCTTCCTCTGTTGCGGCTGATGGTGTTCCGCAGCAACCCGGCCCGCCTGCTGTACCAGCGTCATGGCTTCGTCGAAATGGGTGAAGACGAATGCTTTGTACGGATGCAGCGAGATATCAACATAGTAGCTAAATGATGGCTTGTCGCGACCGCAGAGCATGGGCATAGTGGATCCACACCTTTACGGCTGCCTGCAGGCGGGCAGGCCGTACTTGAGGAGATAAGGGAAAAGGAGAAGCCCCTATGAACGGAATCGGTATGCGGCTGCGGGAAGAGCGTGAGCGGCTGGGTATGACCCAGCGTGTATTTGGCGATATCGGTGGGGTCGAGCCCAACGCTCAGGGTAAGTACGAAAGCGGTGAACGCACGCCGCGGCTAGATTACCTGGCGGCATTGGCGACCCGGGGCGTGGATGCGTTGTATGTCCTCAGCGGCCTGCGTACCCCGGCAGCGCTCGAAGGTTTGAACACGGATGAGTCCGGTTTGCTGGGGGCTTTTCGGAAATTGCGGTCGGATGATCAGGCGGCGCTCTTGCACCTTTTGGGGCGGTTGGCCAACGACGCCAAGCCCCGGCAAATAGTGCGGCCGCTTACTGTCGAACGTCAGTCGTTTCTGAAGGAAGCAATGCGTTAGGCCCACCGTGAAAAATTTTGTTAAGGTGGCGGGATCCAATCGCCCTGCTGACGAGGTGTGTGCTTGATTAGGGTCTTAGTGGTCGATGATCACGATCTGGTACGAACCGGTATTACACGGATGTTGGCCGACATCGACGGCCTGCAGGTGGTGGGTGAGGGAGACTCGGGCGAGTCGGCACTGAAGCTGGCCCGGGAGCTGAAACCGGACGTTGTGCTGATGGATGTGAAAATGCCCGGCATCGGCGGCCTGGAGGCCACCCGCAAACTGCTGCGCAGCCACCCTGACATCAAGGTAGTGGCGGTGACGGTGTGCGAGGAAGACCCGTTCCCCACACGCTTGTTGCAGGCCGGCGCTGCCGGCTACCTGACCAAGGGTGCAGGCCTTGACGAAATGGTCCAGGCCATTCGTCTGGCCTTTGCCGGCCAGCGCTATATCAGCCCGCAGATCGCCCAGCAGTTGGCGCTGAAACCGTTCCAGCCGCAGGGGTCTCCGTTCGACGCATTGTCCGAACGGGAAATCCAGATTGCCCTGATGATCGTCGGCTGCCAGAAAGTGCAGATCATCTCCGACAAGTTGTGCCTCTCGCCCAAGACCGTCAATACTTACCGTTATCGGATCTTTGAAAAACTCTCGGTCACCAGCGACGTCGAATTGACCTTGCTGGCCGTTCGCCACGGTATGGTTGACGCAAGCCTGTAAAACCTCATGTCCCAAGTCTTTGATGCCAGCGCATTCCTGGCGACCTGCAGCGGTCGCCCGGGCGTTTACCGGATGTTCGACGGCGAAGCCCGGCTGCTTTACGTGGGCAAGGCCAAGAACCTGAAGAAGCGCCTGGCCAGCTATTTCCGCAAGACTGGCCTTGCGCCCAAGACCGCCGCGCTGGTTGCGCGCATCGCCCAGGTTGAAACCACCATCACCGCCAACGAAACCGAGGCGTTGCTGCTGGAGCAGAACCTGATCAAGGAGTGGCGGCCGCCTTACAACATCCTGCTGCGCGACGATAAGTCCTACCCGTACGTCTTTCTGTCCGATGGCGAGTTCCCGCGCCTGGGTATTCACCGTGGGGCGAAAAAGGCCAAGGGCCGTTACTTTGGCCCGTACCCCAGCGCCGGGGCCATTCGCGAAAGCCTCAGCCTGCTGCAAAAGGCTTTTTCTGTGCGTCAGTGCGAAGACAGCTACTACGCCAACCGCACCCGGCCATGCCTGCAGTACCAGATAAAACGCTGCAAAGGGCCCTGCACCGACCTGGTGACTGCCGAGGAATACGCAGAGGACGTGCGTCATTCGGTGATGTTTCTGGAAGGGCGTAGCCAGCAACTGGGCAATGAGTTGAATGCCGAGATGGAAAAGGCCGCCATGGCGCTTGATTTCGAAAAAGCCGCCGAGCTGCGCGACCAGATCGCCTTGTTGCGCCGCGTGCAGGACCAGCAGTACATCGAGGGCGGCAGCGGCGATGTCGACGTCATCGCCGCCTTCGTCAACCCGGGTGGTGCCTGTGTGCACCTGATCAGCGTGCGCGGCGGGCGGGTACTGGGCAGCAAGAACTTCTTCCCGCAGGTGGGCATCGAGGAGGAGGTGGCCGAGGTCATGGCCGCATTCCTGTCCCAGTACTATCTGGGCAACGCAGAGCGCGAGCTACCCGGCGAGTTGATCGTCAATGTTGTTCACGAAGATTTCAACGCCATCACCGAAGCGCTGCACACGCTGCGTGGCCGCGAACTGACCATCAGCCACCGGGTGCGTGGCACTCGCGCCCGCTGGCAGCAACTGGCCGTGACCAATGCCGAGCAGGCGCTGAATGCCCGCCTGGCCAACCGCCAGCACATGGCTGCGCGCTTCGAAGCCCTGGCCGAAGTGCTGGGCCTGGATGAAGTGCCGCAACGCCTGGAATGCTACGACATCAGCCACTCCAGTGGTGAAGCTACCGTGGCCAGTTGCGTGGTGTTCGGCCCCGAAGGGCCGATCAAGTCCGACTACCGCCGCTTCAACATCGAAGGCGTCACCGCAGGTGACGATTATGCGGCCATGCATCAGGCCCTGACCCGTCGCTATGGGCGCATCAAGGACGGCGAGGGCAAGCTGCCCGATGTGCTGCTGGTGGACGGCGGTAAGGGCCAGCTGAACATGGCCCGCGATGTGATGCAGGAGCTGGGGTTCACCGACCTGACCCTGCTGGGTGTGGCCAAGGGCGTCACACGCAAGGCGGGTTTCGAAACCCTGTACCTGAACGATGTGCATCACGAATTCACCCTCAAGGGCGATTCGTCAGCGTTGCACCTGATCCAGCAGATCCGCGACGAAGCCCACCGCTTCGCTATCACCGGCCACCGCGCCCGCCGTGGCAAGGCCCGTCGAGTCTCCAGCCTTGAAGATGTGGCCGGGGTAGGGCCCAAGCGCCGCCGCGACCTGCTGAAACATTTCGGCGGCCTGCAGGAGCTCAACCGCGCCAGTATCGATGAAATCGCCAAAGCCCCCGGCATCAGTAAAAAGCTTGCCGAATCAATTTATGCCAGCCTGCATAGCGAGTAGAATGCCGGCTCAACTTGCAGCCAGTCGTACCGATGAATATTCCAAACCTGCTCACCGTTCTACGCGTCCTGCTCATTCCGTGCTTCATTCTGCTGTTCTACATGCCCTATCAGTGGAGTTACATGGCCGCCAGCAGCGTATTCGCCGTTGCCGCCGCCACCGATTGGCTGGACGGCTACCTGGCGCGTCGACTGCAGCAGAGCACGCCGTTCGGCGCCTTCCTCGACCCGGTGGCCGACAAGCTGATGGTGGCAGTGGCCCTGGTGCTGCTGGTGCAGACCCACGCCAACTTCTGGCTGACCCTGCCCGCCGCGGTGATCATCGGCCGCGAGATCGTGGTGTCTGCGCTGCGCGAGTGGATGGCTGAGCTAGGCGCGCGGGCGCATGTGGCGGTGTCCAACCTCGGTAAGTGGAAGACTGCGGCGCAGATGCTGGCGCTGGTGATCCTGCTGGGCAACCCGCCGGTGGTGACCTTCTGGGTGATTCTGGGCTACGGGCTGCTGCTGGTGGCAGCGGGGCTGACGCTGTGGTCGATGGTGCACTACCTGCTGGCCGCCTGGCCGCACCTGCGCGAAGGCTCGGAAAAAAAATAAAAGTTTTTTGAATCAAGGGGTTGACGCTGTTTTAGAAATCGCTAGAATGGCACCCATCACGACGCGGGAATAGCTCAGTTGGTAGAGCACGACCTTGCCAAGGTCGGGGTCGCGAGTTCGAGTCTCGTTTCCCGCTCCAAATAAAGATCTACAGGTTTCAGTCGAAGTCTGTAAGTCGTTGAAAAAAGGCCCTTCGGGGCCTTTTTTCGTTCGAATGCATTCTGCCTCAATACCCGCCCTCCACGAAATTCAAGTACAAACACCACAACGCGGCGCCCTGGCCGTGACGTCGTGTGCTACCTGGACATATCGCTGATCACGTCAGCGGGCATTTCAAAAATCTCGGGTGCGCTCAACAGGTCCACTGCGGACAGCAAGGCATCGGGATCGATTGGGTCTTCCAGGATCAGCGTGTGCTGGGTGTGATTGTCGGTCAGGCGCAGCGTGGGGGTAGCGTTGAATCCGTTCTCCAAGGCTTGCGCTTTTTGCGTGTCCACGACTTGGGCAGCCCGTTCGCCGGGCAGGCAGCGTTGCAGGGACGGGCCGATGTCCGGATAGTCGTGTCCAGCAGCCAACCCACGGCCGTTGCGTTGGGTATTCAGGTAGACCCGGAGCACGGTCCCCCAAACGCCTTCGCGACCCTCACGCTGGCCCATGCATTCGATCAGTCGCGCTTCCCGACTGGCGGCCGCTTCATGCTGGGGGAGGGGCAGGTGACGCCAGGCCAGGTTGACGTGATCGTTGGTGACGATCCAGCGTTGCAATTGCGGCAGGTAGCCCTGGCAGCGCGGGCATTCGAGGTCGGCGTAGAGGGTGATGGTGAAGCGCGCTTCGGGGTTGCCGTAGATCCGCTGCGGGCCATCATCGGCGGTAGAATGAAAAGGTAGCGGCAGCCACCAGCACAGTGCCAAAACCGCGGCTGCGAGCCAGCCGCAGGCCCACTTTAGGTTGGTTGCACTCATCCGTTTGCGCATGTTGTTGCTCCTGGCAATTCCAGATCGAACGGCTCGAAACCGGTGCGCCGTTTCCATCCTGAGTCATGCGGAGGGCGGCATCGAGTCCACTGATGCCGAGTTGCTGCATGAGGCTATGACGCTGGCTTGCTCTTCAGGTTCCGTCATCGCCAGTGCCAGATATGAACGGCGGGTGGCACGGTGCGGAACAACGGCTCCGCTTTCGTTTCAACGATGGACGCTGCGGGGTTAAACGCTTTCGATAGAAGTGGCGCCGCGGCGGTTTGGAAGTAAATTCACACGATGTCCCGCTGCCCCTTAAACGCATGGCCTGCAGGCAGCATGCGTCAGCGCAGGTGCATGCCTGAACCTGGAAGCCCTGCTCAATCAGCCAGCTTTTCTGAGCTTCGGTTTTGCTGGCGAGGGGATTCACGGTTTGATTCCTCAGGTAGGCCAAGGCGAATCGGGCAAGCCGCTGAAGCGTTACTCTCTGGTCCTGTTGCCTTGTCTTGCGTATCTGGATTGACGCACGAATCAACGGATTTTCCCTAATACGGTGACCCGCATGCTTATAACGTTATCTCTATGATAATGCTTGGTTTAGCAAGTCGTTGAATGTGGTATGCAGAACTTCCGTTTCTCCACTGTCGTGAAAATAGATTAATATATGGCCGGTTCGGCTGGTCAGTATTGGGTTGCCTGCGCCGTCGTCCGATATTACATATGAGTTCATGAGCTCATTAGAAAGGTTGGTAGTGTATTGTCGAAAGCGCTGAGTTAACTCAGTTACTGTTTCGTTACCTATCATATCACCGTTATCAAAGGCGTGAATTGCAATGCCGCAAAATGCTCCGCCAAAAATTTTTATAAAATCAATGTACTGGGTGTCAAATTTGATATTTAAATTTATTTCTGCGTCTTTTATTTCGTTATCGGTCGCCGGTCGTCCGCGGAGAGCATTATCGCTCTCAACTAATTTTTCAATTCTTTTCTGAAGGATGTTGTCCATTATGGGCACCTTGCTGGTGAGGATGATTTAGCGTCGATTCTATTTTGCAGATAGTTAGAGGCTTGATTCGCCGGAAACGCTCTTTTCCAGAAATTAATTTCTGCTCGATTACTGAATCCGTGTCCTTTTTAATCACTGTGTGGGTGTGTTCACCCCGGGCATTGATGCTTTCGCGCAAGCGGCCATGGGCGTCGTAGTGATACAGCGTCTGGGCATTGCTGCAGTCGCGGTAGCTGAGCAACTGACCGCACGTGTTCCAGCTCAGGCACTTGCTCTTTTCGAGGGCATCGGTGACCTGGGTAACACGACCTTCCGGGTCGTATTGGTACTGTGTCTCGCGCCCCAGCGGGTCCTGCTGCCAGAGCAGATTGCCGTGGCTATCGTAGCCGTATTGCCGAGTCCGTCCGGCTGTATCGGTGACCTGGATGGGTAGCACCCAATGTCGTAGGTATTTGATGTGTTCGCTGCGGCTGAGGGGATCGCGGGTTTCGATCAGGCGGCCGATATCGTCGTAGCTGTAGCGCGATTCTCCGCCTGAGGGCCGATGCTTTTTTTCAAGTTGTCTGCTGATAACTTCATCTTGTCAGAAATTTTCGAGGGCTCGATGTATTTGTACGCCTCATACATCGCCCCCCAGTAATAGCGACGGTTTTGGCCGAGGCCATCGGTGACGAAGTTATTGCCGTTCTCCATATGTCGGTGCGGGCGGCAAATGAGATTTTAATCTTCTTCCTTGAATTGAATTTTGACACCGTGACATGTTATGCCGGTTTCAAATGTTTTGCGTATTGCTAGTTCGATGCTGTTTGTGATGTAGTCGCCAAGGCTTTTGTAATTTGAGTATAGAGGTGTAATTGCTCTAAATTTTTTCTCATCTACAGCTAGGAAGTAACCGAGCTCCTTTAAGGGGAGGCCATATGATGCGTCATCAAGACTGGGGGGCGGGACAGAGATTGAAATTTCAAATTCGTTGTCAGATGGGTATCTGATTGTGCGCTTGTAAATTCCAATTTTATCGGTGTTTATAATGGTTGCGGAGATTAAAATACCCCACCCATTAAGTTTTTCGATATTTATGGTTGGTCTTATTTTTTCTATGTATTCATTGATTTTGTGAGTGATGTCATTGATGTCGATTAAATCGTTAATGCATGGTACCTCATTGGAGAGAATGCATTTTATCGAGTTTGGCATGGGTGCCCTCTGAGGTTGTCTTGTCTGAAAATCCTCTGGATTAGATCCCTTGGCTCTGGTGCTCTAATCACGCATCCATTCCACGATCCATGGATGATTAATTATGTCTGGTGAAAGTTCTGTGAGAATTTTGATAAAGGTGTTTTTGGCGATGTATAGCATTTCCAATAGCTCAGAGTTGTGGATTTTTTCGACTTCAGGATCGGGTTTCCAACTGGTGTAACTAGTACAGGCGATTTGATGCATGCTATTAATGTCTGGGGCGGAAATTTTTAAGTATCTTTCAATGCCTTGCTCATAAAGGTCTATGGCTAGGGTATTTCTTTTTTTTACCAAATTTATTGCGTCTGGCAGTTGTTCTAGGAACACGGCTAGATCAATTCCGCTGTCCACTGGCCAATTATCTTGTCCGAAACCGGAAATATTGAAATCTACTTGTTTTTCAATAAATTGGCATATGTCCATCAACATGGATCGGACGTCCTCTTCCTCTGGGTTGTAGCTGCGGAGAGTGAAATTTTCAAAGTTTGATGATTTGATTGTTATTTTAATTTTCATATAAAGTCATTCCAGTATGGGGTAGGCGGTTCTAATTCCGTCGTCTTTAGGTACTACAATCGCCGCCCTTGTTGGAATGATATCTCCATGGGGCGTGATTACTTGACCAAGTCCTTCAGGGATTTTGATTTTTGTTGGTTCGTTGCTTTTAATTTTTGCAATTATTTTGGCCGCCTCTTCATTGTTTAACCATTGTCCTTGGTTGTTTCCGGTACGTGCTCTGTCAGTTAAGCGTTGAGTGTTCTTGGCTCCAGCGCCATGTACGGAAAATGTATGTCCAAATTGTTTAACGCTTTTCCAGTTGACTTTGTCCGTCGGATCGCAAGTCAATCCCCAAGGGTCGATCCATAAATTGGGGTTGGGAGCATATTGATAGAGGTTTTCTCCCCCTGCCAAGCCAATTGGATCCGTCTGAGTGAATCGCCCTATATCCGGATCATAGAACCTGAGCGTGTTGTAATGCAGCCCCGTTTCCCGGTCAAGGTACTGACCCTGAAACCGCAAATTCTGCTCTCGCGCCTGCTGCGGGCTGTGCCACTCAGCAGGTGTTTTTCCCCAACCTTGATGATCGCCTTGCCAGATTGTCTTGCCATCAGAGCTAGTCAACTGCTCAGGCAGACCTGCCAGTTTGGTATGAAAATAGTGAATTGCTTCGCTGCCAGGTTTACCGTCAACCCGCGCCAACGGGTCATAGCTCTCCACAGTGGTATACACATACAAGCTAGCCAACCCACTCTGCACTTCTTGAAGCAAGCGAAACCCTTGCCAGTGAAACAGCACCCGCCGACGCGGCTCTGGATAGTCCCTCTGATAAACCTCCTTGCTGATCCGCCTCCCCAACGGGTCATAGGCAAACACCACCCGCTCACGCTCGCCACTGCGGTACTGCTCCACGCAAACCAGCCGCTGCTCGGCGTCATACTCGAAATACTGCACCCAATTGCTGCCGATCCGCTTCTCGCACAGCCGCCCAAAGCGGTCGTAGCGGTAGCGCTTGTCCTGATACACCAGCACTCGGTTGTGCTTGATCAGGCCATTGAGCTTGGGGCCGTCGAACAGATTGCCGGCCTTGTCGTACTTGTAATCCTCGACCTGCGTGGCCTGCCAGTTGGGGCGTGACTGCTGAACGGTTTGCAGTTGCTCGTTGAGGTCGTAGCCGTAACGGTTGTGTCCCGAATAGGTCTTGCCCGTGTGGGGTAGGTCATGAAAGCGGCCGATGATCTGTTCGAGATGCGCGTTTTCGTCATTGGCGGCGTTTGTCATCCCACGGCGCTGGGTCTGGGTCAGTACCTCGGCAATCAGGTTGTCGCTGGCATCGTAGCGATAGGCCTTGTCCAGCAGTGGCAGAACCTCAACGGGGGCATCGCGGTAGTAAATAGCCTTGCCGGCCAAGCGACCGCTGGTGTCGTAGCGCGTTCGGGTGACCAGTTTGCCTTGGGTTCGCAGGACCTCGTCGTGCACCGCATCACGCTCGAAATCACTGATGACCCGGCCGTTCAGGTTGATCTGATGGAGGTGCCCGCTGCCGTAGTACAGGTGGTTGAGTTCGCGCTGGTCGGGCAGGACTAGCGTCTGCAGGTTGCCCAGTTCGTCGTAGCGGTACTGCAGCAAGCCAGCGCTGTTGGTTTCGCTGAGCAGTTGCCCGTTGGCGTCGTAGGTGTAGTCGAGTTGCTGTTTTTCTCCTTTATTGTCTGTGAAGGTGATGGACAGCAGATTGTCGGCCGCGTCGTAGCGGTAGTCGGTGGTGCCATCTTCGGTGCGCTTGCTGACAAGCCGGCCGATGGCGTCCCGCTCGAAGTCATGGCGGATGGCAATCGTCCGTGTCGGTGGGGCGTTGTCGGACAGGGGTGGCTGCTCGTCAGGCGAGGGCACATGGGTAAGACGAGTGACCTCATCCAGCACGTTGTAGGCATAGAGGCGGCCACTGCCATCCAGGTCTTTTTGTGCCACCAGCCGGTCCAGTTCGTCCCAGTCGAAGCGGTATGACTCGTCATTCTCGTTGGTAAGTTGCAGTAGCCGAGCATAGGCGTCGTAGCGGAACTTCACGCTGTAGCCCATGGCGTCCGTGCGTTCGACCAGCCGGCCGCTGGGGTCGTAGCGAAATTGCAGGCCTCGAGCGGTTCATCGCCTGAACAAATTAAAGTCGCAGATCTCAGTAGTTCCTGATTGATTAAATGCGCCAGTGTGAGCGCTGATATATAAGAATGCTGGTCAGAGATTTTTATTGGGAATATGTTCTTTGAGAAGCTTGTCTGATATTCTGCTCCACCATGGTTTCTCAGTGTTGATTTGTTTGGGGGGGTTGGTGAATCGTTTGCTTTTCAGTGTGTTAATTATTAGCTCGTCAGATTCCTTGATTATGTTGTCATCATGATGGAGGCCGAGTGTTGTCATGATGTTTATAGAATCAAATAAATGCCCTATTTTTTCGCTCTCCTCGTATAGTAACTCGCTTTCATGAGTGGATAGGCGCTTCAAGTATTCAAAGGTTAGTTGAATGACGTCAGGGAATTTTGAGTTGTTAACGCTTGAAACAAATTCCATTAGAATTTCCCTGCTAGCTAGTTTGTCATTGCAAAGCCATGTGTAAATTTCGCTAGCCAGCATTTCAATGTCATGAGGTCTTCGGTATCCTTTTCTAATGGTAGCCATTATTTTTTTCTCAGGGGACATAATCTAAAACCTCTAATTTGGAGTGCTGAATCCAGGTAGGCGCCTTAAGTTTGACCACGATTCAGGGAAATGAGTTAAAATAACAGGTACTTTTCCTGTCTGACTGGTTGCGGTAAATAATCCAGTGTCAGGATCGTGATAGCCGACTCTTGGCTTGTTAGTGTACCGGTCCCTGTAGGTGAATTTTCTTCCATTTTGTATCGTCGTTCTTGCACTAAAATCGTATTCCTTCGCTGAGTTTGCTCCTACTTGAGAGCCATGCTTTTCGAAATGATCTCTAAGTCCGGGCCCATTAAGGTTTTGACGTGCTCTATTCCATTTCGAGCTCTTGGCGACACCACAGAACAATCCAAGAGGGTCAATCCATGCCAGCGGGTTCGGTCCATACGCGTATGAGTTTAACCCGCCTTCCAGTCCAATGGGATCCGGTTGAATAAAGTGACCAGTGGTAAAATCGTAGAACCTGAAGGTGTTGTAATGGAGGCTTATTTCTCTGTCAACATACTGACCTTGATATCGCAGGTTCTGTTCTCTCGCCTGGTGTGGACTGTGCCACTCATCCCGCGTCTTCCCCCAGCCCTCATAATCGTTACGCCAAATCGCATTGCCATTCGCGTCAGTCAGTTGCTCGGGAAGCCCGGCCAGGTTGGTATGAAAATACTGAACCACCTCCCTACCCATCGACCCATCGATCCGTGCTAGCGGCTCATAGCTGTCCGGAGTGGCATACACATACAAGCTAGCCAACCCACTCTGCACTTCTTGAAGCAAGCGCAACCCTTGCCAATGAAACAGCACCCGCCGACGCGGCTCTGGATACTCCCTCTGATAAACCTCCTTGCTGATCCGCCTCCCCAACGGGTCATAGGCAAACACCACCCGCTCACGCTCGCCACTGCGGTACTGCTCCACGCAAACCAGCCGCTGCTCGGCGTCATACTCGAAATACTGTACCCAATTGCTACCGATCCGCTTCTCGCACAGCCGCCCAAAGCGGTCATAACGGTAGCGCTTGTCCTGATACACCAACACCCGGTTGTGCTTGATCAGGCCATTGAGCTTGGGGCCGTCGAACAGATTGCCGGCCTTGTCGTACTTGAAATCCTCGACCTGCGTGGCTTGCCAGTTGGGGCGTGACTGCTGGACGGTTTGCAGTTGCTCGTTGAGGTCGTAGCCGTAGCGGTTGTGTCCCGAATAAGTCTTGCCCGTGTGGGGTAGGTCATGAAAGCGGCCGATGATCTGTTCGAGATGCGCGTTTTCGTCATTGGCGGCGTTTGTCATCCCACGGCGCTGGGTCTGGGTCAGTACCTCGGCAATCAGGTTGTCGCTGGCATCGTAGCGATAGGCCTTGTCCAGCAGCGGCAGCACTTCAGCAGGGGCATCGCGGTAGTGAATAGCCTTGCCGGCCAGGCGACCGCTGGTGTCGTAGCGTGTGCGGGTGACCAGTTTGCCTTGGGTGCGCAGGACCTCGTCGTGCACCGCATCACGCTCGAAATCGCTGATGACCCGGCCGTTCAGGTTGATCTGATGGAGGTGCCCGCTGCCGTAGTACAGGTGGTTGAGTTCGCGCTGGTCGGGCAGGACCAGCGTCTGCAGATTGCCCAGTTCGTCGTAGCGGTACTGCAGCAAGCCAGCGCTGTTGGTTTCGCTGAGCAGTTGCCCGTTGGCGTCGTAGGTGTAGTCGAGTTGCTGTTTTTCTCCTTTATTGTCTGTGAAGGTGATGGACAGCAGATTGTCGGCCGCGTCGTAGCAGTAGTCGGTGGTGCCATCTTCGGTGCGCTTGCTGACAAGCCGGCCGATGGCGTCCCGCTCGAAGTCGTGGCGGATGGCGGTCGTTCGTTGGGGGCATTTTATACATGCCCCGAAATGGGCTGGCGAGTCGTGGTGCCTTACGATTTTTTACGCGGGGTAGCGACGAAATAGGTTAGGAAGTTATTAGTTAGATATTTACCATTGTCGCCATTGTATTTTTCTGCAGCGTCCGGCCATGCAAAAAAATGGAGTTCAGGTTTGTCATCTGTCTGTCCGGTTTTACGATCTACTAGATAAACTCTTCTGGCTCCTGTTCTTAGTATTCTGAATGTTTCTTTTACAAAATAGTGAGTCTGCGGGTCAGTTTTTGGATCGTAGGATGATGATAGGCGCCCATTGCGGAGGGAAAGATTATCATAATCTGCGATGCTCGGTCTGATGTACTGAATTAGGCCAGGTCCAATAGTTGCTCCAAAGTAGGCATTATTAGTTTCGTTGTGAAAAATAAAATTTTCTATGTAATCGGTTGTGGGTAATATTGCTTTGTTCCATATGGAGTGCTGGGGGCTATCGCTACTGCAATCGCCTAGAGTGTTTTTCGTGAGGGGTTTTTTTGTAGGCCAGTCACCGATGTTAAGAAAGGTTATCTCGGGTAAGGTTGAGACTAATGCCTGAGAGAACTTGGCCTCATCCACTTTAGTCATGAATATTAGAAGGGTTGGGGTTTGGTTTGTCATGCGCGGTTACCTTATAATTATTTGGCCCGTAGGCATGTTTGTAGTATTTAGCGTGCCGCTCGGCACAACCTTCCCCTTGATGACGGTAATTACAATGGAGTTGGGGTCTTGTTGGATAATTCGACTTGCATTATCCCATTCGCGTTTGGACATTCCGTTCACACTCCCTTTATCAACTGTTTGAATGTATACTGTTCTGCCCTTGGAGTCTATGAATGTCATGTCTGTGTAAGAACCGCCGCTTCGGCCGGGGCTGCCGTGAAGGGGTCTCAAATATGTTTCTCTCAGCTCAATACCAGTGCCTACCTGTCGTCCACCTTCAGAGTGGTGGTGTGGAGAGAGTTTGTTGTCACGCAGGAATTGGTCTCTGACAGCATCCATATGTCGTTTGGTTGCTGCATTTCCTCGACGACACAATCCAAGCGGGTCAATCCACGTGAGTGGGTTGGGAGCATATTGATAAAGGTTGAGCCCGCCGCTGAGTCCTATCGGATCTGTAGTAGCGAATCGACCAATGTCAGAGTCATAGAATCTGAGTGTATTGAAGTGTAGCCCAGTCTCACGGTCATAATACTGCCCTTGACGATGCAAGTTTTGCTCGCTGGCTTGTTGCAGGCTATGCCACTCATCAAACGGTTGTCCCCAACCTTTAAAGTCACTTCGCCAGATCGCGTTGCCAACAGAATCAGTCAGTTGTACCGGCAGGCCGGCCAGGTTGGTGTGAAAGTAATGTGTCGTTTCACTACCCAATTTGCCGTCTATGCGTGCCAGCGGTTCATAGCTATCCCGATTCGCATACACATACAAGCTAGCCAGCCCACTCTGCACTTCTTGCAGCAAGCGCAACCCTTGCCAGTGAAACAACACCCGCCGACGCGGTTCTGGATAGTCCCTCTGATAAACCTCCTTGCTGATCCGCCTCCCCAACGGGTCATAGGCAAACACCACCCGCTCACGCTCGCCACTGCGGTACTGCTCCACGCAAACCAGCCGCTGCTCGGCGTCATACTCGAAATACTGCACCCAATTGCTGCCGATCCGCTTCTCGCACAGCCGCCCAAAGCGGTCATAGCGGTAGCGCTTGTCCTGATACACCAACACCCGGTTGTGCTTGATCAGGCCATTGAGCTTGGGGCCGTCGAACAGATTGCCGGCCTTGTCGTACTTGAAATCCTCGACCTGCGTGGCTTGCCAGTTGGGGCGTGACTGCTGAACGGTTTGCAGTTGCTCGTTGAGGTCGTAGCCGTAACGGTTGTGTCCCGAATAGGTCTTGCCCGTGTGGGGTAGGTCATGAAAGCGGCCGATGATCTGTTCGAGATGCGCGTTTTCGTCATTGGCGGCGTTGGTCATCCCTCGGCGCTGGGTCTGGGTCAGTACCTCGGCAATCAGGTTGTCGCTGGCATCGTAGCGATAGGCCTTGTCCAGCAGTGGCAGCACTTCAGCAGGGGCATCGCGGTAGTGAATAGCCTTGCCGGCCAAGCGACCGCTGGTGTCGTAGCGCGTGCGGGTGACCAGTTTGCCTTGGGTGCGCAGGACCTCGTCGTGCACCGCATCACGCTCGAAATCACTGATCACCCGGCCGTTCAGGTTGATCTGGTGCAGGTGCCCGCTGCCGTAGTACAGGTGGTTGAGTTCGCGTTGGTCGGGCAGGACCAGCGTCTGCAGGTTACCCAGTTCGTCATAGCGGTACTGCAGCAAGCCAGCGCTGTTGGTTTCGCTGAGCAATTGTCCGTTGGCGTCGTAGGTGTAGTCGAGTTGCTGTTTTTTTCCTTTATTGTCTGTGAAGGTGATGGACAGCAGATTGTCGGCCGCGTCGTAGCGGTAGTCGGTGGTGCCATCTTCAGTGCGCTTGCTGACAAGCCGGCCGATTGCGTCCCGCTCGAAGTCGTGGCGGATGGCAGCCGTCCGTGTCGGCGGGGCGTTGTCGGACAGCGGCGGCTGCTCGTCAGGCGAGGGCACATGGGTAAGACGAGTGACCTCATCCAGCACGTTGTAGGCATAGAGGCGGCCACTGCCATCCAGGTCTTTTTGTGCCACCAGCCGGTCCAGTTCGTCCCAGCCGAAGCGGTATGACTCGTCATTCTCGTTGGTAAGTTGCAGTAGCCGACCATAGGCGTCGTAGCGGAACTTCACGCTGTAGCCCATGGCGTCCGTGCGTTCGACCAACCGGCCGCTGGGGTCGTAGCGAAATTGCAGGGTTTTCTGTGCAGGGTCGATATAGCGCGTCAGCTGACCGGCAACATCGACCTCATAGCGGTCAATGCGGCCGTCCGGGCGTTCGCTTTGGACCAGATAACCACGTGCGTCGTAGCGGAAGTGGGTGTGTTCACCCCGGGCATTGATGCTTTCGCGCAAGCGGCCATGGGCGTCGTAGTGATACAGCGTCTGGACATTGCTGCAGTCGCGGTAGCTGAGCAACTGACCGCACGTGTTCCAGCTCAGGTACTTGCTCTTTTCGAGGGCATCGGTGACCTGGGTAACACGGCCTTCCGGGTCGTATTGGTACTGTGTCTCGCGCCCCAGCGGGTCCTGCTGCCAGAGCAGATTGCCGTGGCTGTCGTAGCCGTATTGCCGAGTCCGTCCGGCTGTATCGGTGACCTGGACGGGCAGTGCCCAATGTCGCAAATATTTGATGTGTTCGCGGCGGCCGAGGGGATCGCGGGTTTCGATCAGGCGGCCGATGTCGTCGTAGCTGTAGCGCCATTCACCCCCTTGCGGGTCGATGCGCTTGATCAGCTGTCCGGCGATAACTTCCGCCAGCCAGCAGTTGCCCTGAGGGTCGATGTGCTTATAGACCTCGTACAGTGGCCCCCAGTAGTAGTGATCACGGCGGCCGAGGTTGTCCGTGACGAGGGTTTCACCGACTTCCAGGTTGTACTCGAACCGGTACTCTTCACCATCGCTGCCCCAGTGGCGAATCACCCGCCACTCGTGATCGGGTTGGGGCTCCAGCAGTGGAGGCAAGCGGTAGGGCGTACCGTCTAGGCGCTTGGGGGCAGGGCGCTTTTCAGGAATGGCGAAGCGCGCCCATTCGTATTCGCGGACAGCACCGCTAGCCAGTTGATGGCTATTGAGATAGCCCTCGGGGGTGTAAGTGAAGCGGCGGACTCGTTGACCCGTCGCATCCAATACCTCATGCAGTTGCCCGTTGTCGGTGTAGCGATAGCTGACCAGCAGTTCGCTGCGTTCTACCGTCGGTGTTCCACCATTTTTCAGGAACACCCGTGATACCTCACTGACACGCTGGGGATGCCTGGCGGCATAGTGAAGCTGCACGACCGTTTGGCCGTACTTGTCATAGAGGGCTTTCAGGCGCCCTTGTTCGTCGTACAGCAGGTCGAGGCAATTGAGATTGCGGTCGCCGAGCCTGATCAGCCGTGAGCGTTTCGGATTCAACGGGTCGGTATTGAAGACCCGATAAAGCCCTTCATTGATATCTTCGACAACGGTCTGGCCGTCCTCCAGCTGGAAGAAGGCCAAGCCGTCCACGGCACTGACGAAGGCATCACCGGCACTGAGCCGGCCCAGTTCCAGTCGGTTACCGTCGTTGTCGATGTAGATCCACAGCGTACCGCCTTGAGGATGTGGGACGCGGGCCAGCTCCACTTCATAGGGGACGCTCCAACCCATCCCCAGTAGACCGTCGCTACGCATGTCCCTGCTGTCGTAGCGCCGTGCCCATTGGATGCCCAGCAAGCCTGGGAGATTGAAGTCGATGTCCTCCGGACCCTCCTGCAGCTTGCTCCCTGTGGCAACGGCAACCGGGTTGCCTAATGTGCACCCTTTGATGCGGCCAAACCTTCGGGAGATAAGCATCCCCGCAATAATCCCGGTAAACATCGCAATCTTGCTCTTGCCGTTGCGAATGTCCCGGACCGTCGCCGTACCGCCACCAATGCGCACATTGGGCGATACGTTTTCATTCACATCAATCGTGGCATCGCAGGTGGTCTTGTCACCTGAACGCGCTGCGGGTTGGCCATTGATGAATACCTTGTCCGAGCCTTGCGCAATGAAGGTGTCGGGCAGGGGCGGGTGGCGCGAACAGCTGATCTTGTCTCCTTCAGCGGGCTCCGAGCCTGGGTCGGCCGGTGTGGTCACGGGCGGGTTGAAGATGTCACGTATGGCCATCCCCAGCCCCACGAACGGGACGAGATAAGGCACCGCAGCCATGGCCATGGAACCGACGTTCTCCAGGATGGACGGTTCCTCTTGTTCAGTATCGGCTGCGCCGCCTCCAGGTGGGCCAGTGATGCCGGCCGCGCGCGCAGCGGGCTCACTGTTAATGAGCACATTGGTTGACCCGCTCGCGATTTTTCCGTAGGGATCGGGCGAGTCCACACTGTTGCCAAGGCTGTCGCAAAAGCTGGAGATGGCATCGCCGACAGTCTGGTCTTCGCCGACGGAAAGGGTGCTCATTGCGCCGACTGCCACACCCGCGACTGCGGCGATGGCGACTCCAGCCGCACCGCCAGTGGCTACGGTGCCAACAACGGCCAAGCTGATGGCTGCGGCGACGGCTGCGGTGGCCGCTGCATAGATAACGGCCTCGGCAACTGCGCTGATCATTTCAGCGGCAAGCGATGGATGAAGAATTGCGTCGCCCATTCGGGCGGCGTGAACGGTCTGCGCCATTGGCGGTAAGCTCCTAGCAATCCGAAAGTCCTTGTCCTGGTGCGTGGAGAGGCTCAGGCAAATCGGAGCTCGTCTTTGAGAGCGCGCCAGTGGCTGATATCGTCGTCACTCAAAGGCCCTGGCTTGCTGTAGTTGAGCACCAGCATCCGTTGCTGCCCCGGTATCAGGCAGGCCGCCTGAAGCTGGTAGTGGGGCTTGTCGCCGACCATGAACTGGATGGCCATTTCCCGACTGTCGATGGGATGCTCATTGCTTCCAAGGCGGGTCACTTTCGCGGGCGTAATGGTCAGCGCCTTTGACTTCTTCCGTAATAGGTTCAGTTGGTCGTCCAAGGCCTCATCCAGGGTCTTGGTGTTTGCAACAGGGCTGCGAGCAATCACCAACGTGGTTTGTCTGTTGGGGAAGCGCAGCATGTTCAGCGTCGAGTCCTCGTGGGCTTCATCACCCAGATTGAGGATTACATCGTGCGTCAGGTATCGGGTCATCTTGGGTAAGTCCTTTTTGAGTTCAGTGCAGGGTGGCTGGGCGAGCGCTAGTCGAAATGCCCATCCACGTCAGCCTTGAGTGAGTCACTGTCGCGCCCGTTCGCGCCCGCACCCGCCGAACTACCCGTTGGGTTGAGGTCGAGCTTTGCCGCCAGGGTGTTGATCTGCCCGGTCTGTTGTGCGGTGAAGTTGAAGGTCTCGCAGGTGATGTTCAGCGTGCCATTGGCGTGCATTTCGATAAGGGTCTTGCCGCACTTGAGGCGCAGCGTGGTGCCCGCTTCGACTTCGTAGTCGCCTGCGATGAGGTCGTTTTTGCCACCCCCCACTTTCACGGTGTCGTTGGCCTTGACCACGCGCAGACGATTGCGGCCAATGGCGACCGATTCGTCCTGGCCAACCTGTTGGGTGCGATCGACGCCCACAGAGAGGGACTGGTTGTGATTGACCAGAGTGTTCTGATCTCTCTGGGCATGGATGAACACTTCCTCCTTGCCCAGCTCATCCTCGAAACGCAGCTCGTTGAAACCTTCCCCCTTGTGGGTCTGGCTCTTGATGGTCATGCGTGTTTTGTGATCGGGCAGGTCGTAAGGCGGCAGTTGGTCACCGCAGTAAGTGCGCCCGGTGATCATCGGCTGGTCGGGGTCGCCGTTGACGTAATGGATGATCACGTCCTGGCCGATCCGAGGAATGGCCATCGAGCCCCAGCTGCCCCCCGCCCAGCCTTGAGACACCCGCAGCCAGCACGAACTGAACTCGTTGTTCTGGCTTTCGCGGTCCCAGGGGAAACTGACTTTTACCCGGCCCCATTCATCGCAGTAGATTTCCTCGCCAGGCGGGCCGACGACGGTGGCCATGTGCGGCCCGTCGATTCGCGGTTTTTTCAATGGCGCAGGGCGCCATTCGGTCCGACCGGGGACCAGCACTGCGGTCTGCTCGTAGCGCGTGCTTACATCGACGTCGGCGGCTTCTTCCTGCAGGCTGGTGAACTGGTGGCCTTTATGGGTAACCGTGTTCACCCGCCAATGCACATTGAGGTCGTCACGTGGGTGACCGGTCAGGGTGAAACTGAGCCCCGGTTGCAGGCGCACGTCATCGCCCTGGACCTCGGCAATACGCACATCATGGCGCAGCGCTGTGATACGGTTTTCAGTGAAGGGCTTGCCCACGGCATCGCGTTTATAGCGGCCGGGGTAATCGAAGTATTCGTACTCTTTGCTCTGGTGCTCCAGGAAGGGCCCGGCGGCTCTGTGCTCCTGGCGGTAGGCCGGGTTGGTGAAGGTGTGGTCGCGCTGAACCTGTCGAGCGGTGCGCACCTGCTCGCTGTAGCGCAAGCGGCGAAGGCAGGGCATGGCTTGATCGCCACCGCTGTTGGCTTGGTACAGCACGCTGTCAGGGCCTACAGGCTCATCGTCATCGAATAAGCCCTCGTCTTCATCGTCGGCCTTGACGGCGCCATGGCTGATCAGTCCGAGGGACTGCAGCCGATCGGTGATGATCAGCTTGTGCAGCTTTTCACTGTGCGCGAAGCGGTAGACGAAGCCTTCTTCAGCGGCCAGGCGGGCGATGAACGCCAAGTCCGTCTCACCGGCCTGAACGCAGAATTCGCGCACCTGATGGTCCATGCTGGCGCGCAGTTCGTACTGGTCAATGCCCTGGCGCTTGAGCATCAGCTCGAGAATTTGCGGAACGGTCTTGTGCTGGAAGATGCGCCAGTTCGAGCGCAGGTTGGCCCGTGCCAGTTGGGGCTCGACCAGCGCGTGATAGTAGGTGCGGTAGAAGCCGCTTTCAGCCTGGCTGAAACGGCTGACAAGGCCGTGCACGTACCGTACCGGGCGTTCGCCCTCCAGGATGGTGAAGAGGACGGGTTTGTCGAGCAAATGGCCGAAGTCGATGTCGTTTTCGAAGCTGATCAGTTTCAGCTCCAGTTCAAAGGGTGCGCTGATGCCCTCGCGGAGTTCGAACGACACCACCTCGAATTCAGCTTTGCCAACGAGTGCCTCAAAGCTGTAGCGCAAATCAGATTGGCTAGGCATAAAAGATCCTTGTCCGCCGTCTGAATCAACACAAAGCCCGGGCGGGCATGGCCTGCCCGGGGCATTTGCACAGGTCAGGCGGCAGGTGCGCGCCAGTCGTCAGAGCCTTCGGTATTGGCTACATCGTGAGCCCACGTGATCTTTCGATAAGCCAGCGATACTTCAACCAGTTGGGTGTAGTTTTCATTGTCTTTGTCGAGTGCGTGGGGAAGCACGGTATTGATGCTGACGATGGTGGCGTCTTCGAGCGTGGTGGTGAAAAAATGCTCTTGTTTGCCTTCCGACGAGGTGCGATACCAGCTGACCTCGACCGTTGGCAGCATTTCGCCGGTGGCAAGTGCCTGATACATCAGGGGGGTAGCTTTGTTCAGTGAACTGGTGAATATGAAAGGCTTATGCACGCGCTGGCCACTCGGTTGACCGCTCTGGGGGTCAGTGGGCGTAGTCACCTCATGCTTGATTTCCTGAACCAGAATCTGATCTTCATGGCCTTGTTGGAACACGTTGCCGACGGAGTCAGCGGTGAAGGCGCCAGCGGTGATGTTGCCTTGGGTCTGGCCTATGATCTTGATGTAAGCGGGTGTTGGCATGGCAGTTACTCCTGCGTCCATGTGGGTAAAGCACGCGCACCACAGGTGGCGTGGCCATCGGAAACGATGGGCTTGTCAGCGAGGCAAAAACCTCGCGAATTCGTTGAACTCAGTGGTGCTGTGTCACGGTTGGCTATTGCTGCAAAATGCCGTTCAGCGACTCCAGCACCTCGGTTGTGATCAGGTGCAGGCGGTAGCTGTAGATCCCGTAGGCCACCGCCATGGCGATGGCGGAGATGACCAACGGGCTCCACCACGGCCATATCCGGCTCATGCGGAAGTTCTTTGGGGCGACGTTGGTGTAGGGGTCGCAGACCTCTTCTGGCGTAGGGCCGCGCAGCTCACGGATGATCCCGTGGAGCTGGTGGATCAGGGCGTTAAGTGACTCTTCGCCCTTGGGGGCGATGGCGTACTTGCCCTTCAAGCCCAGGCACAGGGCGAAGTACATGAACTCCAGCACGTCCTGATAGCGCTTGGGCTCCTGCATCAGGCGGGAAAGCACGGTGAAGAATTTTTCCCCGCCCCAGGTCTCGTCGTGGAAGATGCTGAGCAGCGGCTCGTGGCTCCAGCAACTGCTTTTGCCCCAGGGCCGATCCATCACCGCTTCATCGATGTACAGGCACAGGCCGTAGGAGTACGCCAGCAACTGAGCGGGCTCATAGCCGTGCTGGCGTATTTCTTCCCGGATGCTGTCGATCTGAATACGTACTTGCTGATGCACATCTTTGATGTTGGGCAGTTCATCAAGCGTGCGCAGGCGCATGACCAGCCCGAACAAGGGCGCTGCGGCATCCAGCATGAGATTGGCGCAGCCACCCCGGAGCTGAAACTCCGGATCCGCGGGGTAGCCCTGATATGCAGGTTCCGGCTTCTGCTCCTGTGCAGATGCAGTGGAAGCTGCAGGTGCGGGTGCGGGTGCGTCGTTGGGCAGCGACTTCTCAAGCATCGAGTGCAAATCCGTATCCGCAACGTGCTTCGCGTCGTTGAGGGTAGGGTTACTGTTTTCCATATCATTCACCCCTGATCGCCCAGAACTGCAGTTCAAGCCCTGGGAACTCACCTGCAACGTGGAAGCCGAAGCCGTTGGCCGTCTTCATGCAGGCCCAGGCGGGGTCACGGCGGTCCAGTTCGAAGTAGCTGAAGCCCGCATGGAAGGGCAGGTCGCGTGGTGCAACCGGCAGGGGCAGCAGCGGGATGCCCGGCAGTTGCAACGGCACCAGGTCATTCAAGGATTCGAGTGAGGTGACCTTGGCTTTCTGTATGAACATCTGGCGCAACGTCTGCGGCGGCAGGTCGGCGCGCACGGCGACGATGAAATCGGCTTCGTCGATCAGGCGCCGGTCTTCCAGCGTGGTTGTCATCACGCCAAAGTCCAGGGTTTCCAGCGGCAGTGACACGGCGCGGGGTTGCAGGACCGTGCTCAGGGCTCGACGGAGCGTGTCCTCCAGGGGCTTGAACGAGGTACGCAGTGCGGTGTGGTGGTAGGCCGGGTATTCCTGCGGCAGCCGGTTCTCGTCGGTGAAGGTGACGAATTCACCACACGCCTGGCTCATGGACAGGTACAACTGCTCGGGGTGTGTTTGTCCTTGCCTGGCCAGGTGGTTGAAGCACGGCCACCAGCGGTTCATGGCCTGCAGCAGGTTGAAGTCACGGATGTCGGCGATACCCGACTGGCCCGAAGCGCCAATGCGGGCGGCAAGATTGCGCGCACGCTCGCGCAGGGTATTGGTGATTTCTTCAAGACAACGCTGAAGGGCCGGCACTGCCCGCACCGAAACGCTGGTGGGGTAGAACGTTTCATCCAACTGCAGGCTACCGTCGGGGCGCCGTTCCAGGATACGAGCCACGGCCAGGCGGGTGTAGGCACTGCTGTCATCGGCTTTACGTTTGAGCTGCAGGTTGGGCACGGCCAGGTCGACCTGCACCAGGTCACCGTCGGCGCTGTGGGTATCCTTGATTTCCTGTGCCTGGGCGGTATAGCGGAAGTTGGCGGCATTGTCGGGCCAGCTCACTTCACGGCCGCCCTCGGTCCGCAGCGGCAAGCACAGGAAAATCTCGCTGTCTTTCGAACCGTCGTCCTCGATTTCCAGGGGTGGCGGCGGAGGCAGATCGGCGGGAATATCGAACACCGTGCCATCGGGCATGATGCCGCGCGCCTTGGTGATGGCGACCTTGCCCAGGCTCAGGTATTCGGTGCTCAGCTGCAGTTCGCTGAAGCCGTAGAAGGCCGCGTTTAGGCTGCCAAGGCGTTGATGCAAGGCCGCTTCACTGGCCCGCGCAGCTTGTTGGAAATGTTGCGGTTTGACGAACAGGCCTTCGGGCCACAGAACGGGGTTACGTGAACTCATGAGCGCTCCGTGTCAGCGTGAGTAAGGGGGATAGGGTGCAGAGGCGCTGTCATTCCTCCTCCTTGAGCAGGATCTGCGCGTCATTGACCAGCACTGAGAGAATGATCTGGTGGCCGCGTGGCGGAATCCGCAACACGTGCTGCCAGGTCGCGTTCTCCTGGTTTCTGTAGTCGCCGATCACTGCGACGAAGCGGGTCTCGGGCTCGATGGGCTGAAACGGTATGAACTTGAACTGGCCTGGGTTCAGCAGGTAATCGTCATCGCGGATGTAGGTACTGCGCAGTGCCTTGGCGGGGTCATCGTCCAGCAGTTGGTACACGCTGTTGCGCAGCAGCGAGTCATCGCGCAGTTGCAGGATCTTGATGGCAATCGGTGTGGCGACAGGCCCGCTGGCTTCGGCCTTGCTGCTCGGCAGTGTGAGCACCACCGTGGGGTCGTCATAGCTGCCGGGCGAGCTTTCTTCCATCGGGGAGCGAGCCCATTCGCTTTGGTCCTCTTCGCCGGTTTCCACGCGGGACATCGCGGGGAATTGCGCTTGCAGGTATGCGAGCAAGGTCCCGACTTTGTCGGTCAGTGCGTGCGGATCGCCGGCGCTCAAGGTGACTGCATAGGGGCTGGGTTCCAGGATGCTCTCAGGGATGGCCGCCACGTCGACACTGTTCGGGTTGCTGTTGAGCGTTGGGCTGACGTTGATGCTGAACGCGACTTGGGTGGGGTCGTCCTTGGGCGGCCCGATCGGTAACGAGTGATCCAGCACCACCTTGGTGGCTCTGCTCAAGGACGTGCAACCTGGCAGCCCGACCAGCACGATCAGCAGAGGCGCCATCAAGAAAGCCAGGCGGCTCATGGGCGCTCTCCCGCCGTCAGCTGTTGCAGCGGGGCCGTGGTTGATGGCGCCGCCTCAGCCAGCGCCTTGAACGCTGCCAAGGGGTCTTTGATCACCCAATCGGCCCCGTCGCTGCCGATGGTGCCGCCCGTGCGATCAAACCGATGAGGCAGGGTGACGGTATGCTGCACCTGGTCGAGATTGATGATGCACAAGGTCAAGGTGCTCATGAGCGCCCCCGAAAGCGGACAACGGGACTGATCTGGCCATCGTGGTCATCGACGAAGCTGGTCCAGCCCAGGTAGGCGCCTTTGCTGCGGTGCAGGCAGAACGGCGACAGTGCGTTCTTTTTCAGGCGCAGCTCCAGGTCATACGCCAGGCCATCGCGCAGCAGAAAATCAATCAAGGCGCGCAAGCGACCGAAGTTGATGCCGCTGGGCAGCAAGTCATGCAGCTGCGCCTGGTCGAGTTCGCTGATGAGGATGGTGAATTTGCTGCTGCGGGTGCGGGTGCGGCTGCCGACCATGAACGTGCTGCCAAGCTCGCCGTTGCTGCGCCCGAGGCTTACAAGCTGTTTGCTGTTGGTGGTGACCGAGCGCGTCTCGAATTCGCGGATCTGCACGTGCGTCAGATCGAAGCAGTGGGCGATGATGCCGGCAACGGTACCCGGTGCGCGGCTGCGGCTGGCGATAACCCCGGCAAAGCTGAGCAGGCGGCTCCAGGGCAGTGTCGTGTCGCCGCGCAGCTGTTTGTCGTTCAGCCCGAGCAGGGCAAACATGTACTGGGAGAACCCGTCGCGCGCACCGGGTTGAAAACGGATGTAATAGCGGTACTTGCGCCAGATCCGGTGCAGCAGGCTGAGCAGGTAATGGTTGAAGAAGTCGAAGAAGGCAGGCCGCACGCCTACACCCTGGGCATGTTCATAGGCCACCTGTTCCAGGTAATAGGTGGGCAAGGGCGAGTCGGTACCGTGCAGCCCCATGAACGTGGTGCACACGCGATAGCGCTCATCCTCCCCGGGCATCCGCTCGGCCTTGTACACATCAGAGACGGGAAAGGTCAGGCGCGGGTCGCTGGCCAGCCGCACGCGCAGCCGGGTGGCCTCATCCGCCCAACGCGGTTCCAGGTCGTCCCCGTGCAGGCCATGCAACCGCTCCAGCAACTGGAAGAAGTTGTACTGGTGCGCATTGGCGAGCAGCTTGTCGGCTAGATCAGCGGTTGCTTGCCGGTCTGGATGGGCCATGTGTAGTGCTCGTTGTTGGTGGTGTTGATCACTTCCAGTTGATGGAAGGAATTGATGCTGGCGTACAGGGCGAAGAAGTGCGCGAGCACGCAGCCGAACAGGTAGAGGTCGCCTTCGCAGAGGAAGGCCGCCTGGTCCAGCTTCAGTTGGGTGTGCAGGCCTCGTATGGGTTGCCCCTTGATCAGCCAGTCCATGGGCTGCGTGTGGAGTTCGCGGATACCGTCGAGACGTTTGCCGGTGGTGCGCGCTTGCTGGATGTCGTGCAACGCCGCGAAGTCGTAGGTGCGAATCACCGCCTTGAGCGGCTCGACCGACAGCAGCGACAGGTAGTTGAGCGACATGTTGGAGATCAACGCCCACTGCAACTGGCCATCCAGCACGGACCGGTAGGGGCGGGTGGGGGCGCAGATGTTGGTATAGGTCGCCAGGGGCGGCGTGACTTCGGTGAGGACGTTGATGTCATCCACGCCCAGCGCCAGCGGCAAGTCCCTGTTGGTGCAGGTCAGGTCGATGGATGCAGTTTCAAGCTCGCCTATATAGCTGTTGGCATCGGCGCGCACGAAGGCGATGCGGTGGGTCACGCCATCGCCGCGCAGGGACTCTTCGAGTTGGTAGCGGTAGTACAGCGCCGTGCGGCCTTGGACATGCTCGATTTCGTGGGCGAACGACTCGAAAGGGCGAAAAGTCCGCAGGTGCTCGCCGGTGCTTCCGTCAGTGGTCGTTCGGGTGCTGATGACTTCATCGACACTGAAGATTTCGTAAGCGGACTGCTCCTCGCTTCTGGGCTTGAGCTCGACCTGGGCAGCCTCGCTGGCCAGGTCGATGGGCTCGGCACTGTGCTTGAACAGGTTGACAGCCGGGGTGCAGAACAGGCTGAAATCTTCTGTGCCAACGCGAAGGGGTTCTGGCAGTTGACGCGTGAAGTGGAACTCGATGCCCACCTGCTGGCAGGCTTGCGCCGGCCACAGCTTTTCCAGGCCGGTAATGCTGAAGAAGTGGAAGCGCTTCGGGAACACGAAGTATTCCTGCAGGATCCGGTAGCCATCGAACACGTTCCGCGGGTAGGGCAGCAAGGCCTCCTCAGGGCTGAAACCCGGGAACGCGATGCTGTTGGCCGGTAGCCGGCGCACCTCGCCGTCCATGATCACGCTGACGTGTTTGAGGTATTGAGCAATCCATAGATAAAGCGTCAGAGCGGTGCGGTTGTCGCCGCTCAGGTGGAAATCCAGACGGGCGCAGCCCAACGTATTCAGTGGCCGTTCGACCAAGGTTTGCAGGCCGATGCGAACCACAGAGCTGTCGAGTGTCTGGGTTGCGCTGACGGCGCTGATTTCGACCGGATGAAGGCTCACTCCCGTGCAGGTACGAAACTCGCAGGGCACGCCGTCCACGGGTTTCGAGAACAATCTTGCACCTTTGAGAATGTGCTGTGACTGGCTGAGCGATTGTTTGCGTGGCGAGAACTGGATGATCGTCGCGCTGGGCAGTGGCCGCAGGTAGTTGGGCCACAGTATCTGCAGCATGGGGTGGGTGAGTTCTGGCAGGTCATCTTCCAGCTTCAGCCGAAGCTTGGCCGTTAGAAACGCAAAGGCTTCCATCAACCGCTCGACATCGGGGTCGCTGCCCGCCTTGCCTAGCAGCCGGGCAAGCTGAGGGTTGTCCTTGGCGAAGTCGTTTCCCAACTCGTGCAGGTAACGCAGTTCTTCGCTGAATCTGTCCTTCAGTGACATGGGTCACCTCACTCGGGTGTAGCGGTTGTGTCCGTTTACCAGCAGCTCCAGCTGCAACTGCTCTGCCTGGTTGTTGACCTGCACCTGGCAGTCGAGCCTGAAATGCAGTTCCAACGGGGCGTGACAATCCGGTACCGCTTTGAGCGCGCGCACTTGGATGCGCGGTTCAAAGCGCTGGAGGGTACGGCGGATATCGGCGCTCACTTGCTGCAGCAGGTCGCCACTGCTGACGTCATGCCCGTTGAAGTCGCGCAGGCCAAGCTCGGGGCTGCTCTGGGAGCAGCCTTGGCGAGCGTTCAGCAACGTTTCGAGGTGGCGCTTGATGGCCGCGAACTTGTGCGAAGCGCTTTCCTGGCGAGACGGCTCCCGGATGGCGGACGGGTCCGCCATCAAGCGATCGAAGAAACCACTCATTGCGTGTCGAGCCGGCCTACCAGGGAAATTTCGAAGTTCGCGCCCATGTACTTGAAGTGCGGGCGCACGGCGAGCGAGACCTGGTACCAGCCCGGATCACCCGCCACGTCCGAGACCTCGACCCTGGCAGCACGCAACGGCCGACGGCTGCGCACATCGGCCGAAGGGTTTTCCTGGTCGGCGACGTATTGCTTGATCCATTTGTTGAGTTCGGACTCAAGGTCCCGTCGCTCCTTCCAGCTGCCGATCTGCTCGCGCTGCAACACCTTGATGTAGTGGGCCAGGCGATTGACGATGAACAGGTAGGGCAGTTGGGTGCCGAGCTTGTAGTTGGTCTGTGCCTGCAGGCCTTCGGGTGTCTTGGGGAAGTTTTTCGGCTTTTGCACCGAGTTGGCTGAGAAGAACGCGGCGTTGTCGCTGTCCTTGCGCATGGTCAGGGCGATAAAGCCCTCTTCGGCCAGCTCGAATTCCTTGCGGTCGGAAATCAGTACCTCGGTAGGAATCTTGGCCTGCAGTTGGCCCAGCGATTCGTACAGATGTACCGGCAGGCCTTCGACGGCACCACCCGATTGCGGGCCGATGATGTTGGGGCACCAGCGGTAGCGGGCAAAGCTGTCGTTGATGCAGCTGGCCAACAGAAAGGCTGAGCTGCCCCACAGGTAATTGTCGTGCCGGCCGTTGATGTTCTCATCGTAATTGAAGCTGCTGATCGGCTGGTCCTGGTGATGGTAGGCGGAGCGCAGCATGAAGCGCGGCCCGGTCAGCGCGATGTGGCGGGCATCTTCGCTCTCGCGGAACGCACGCCACTTGGCATGCCGTGGGCCGGCGAAGATGTCTTTGATTTCTTTCAGATTGGGTAGCGCTTCGAAGCTGCTCAGGTTGAAGAACTCCGGGGAGGGTGCCGCAATGAAGGGCGCATGCGACATGGCACCGACGGACGCCATGTAGCTCAACAGTTTGATATCAGGCGAAGAGGGGCCGAAGTTGTAGTTGCCAACCATTGCCGCGACCGGCTCGCCACCGAACTGGCCGTAGCCGGCGGTATAGACGTGTTTATAAATACCACTGCAGGTAATGTCGGCGGCGTTCTCGAAGTCATCGAGCAAGTCTTCCTTGCTGACGTGCAAGACTTCGAGCTTGATGTTCTCGCGAAAGTCCGTACGGTCGACCAGAAGTTTGAGGCTTCGCCACGCGGATTCAAGTTGCTGGAACGCGGGTTCATGCAGAATGGCATCCATCTGCTTGCTGAGGACCCGATCCAGCTCGGCAATCATCTGGTCGACGCGGTGTTTGTTGATCAATTGATCTGGGTCATGACTTTTCAGAATTTCGGCAATGAAGGCGGATACACCCTGCCTGGCCACTTGGTAACCCTCTTGCGTGGGAACCAACTTGGTCTCTGCCATGATCTGGTCGAGCAAGGTGGCATTGCTCAGTGTTTCGGCCTGTGTTTCAACAGTGACAGTTGTGCTTGGCTTTGGCATGGGGACGCTCCGTTGTCTCAGTCGGCTTTTGGCGCTTCAAGCACCAGGTCCAGTTCTTGCGCGAGTTGCTTGCGGGCATGCGCGTCGTTCAGAAGCTGCTGCAGCTGTTTGCGGAAGGTGGGCACGTTGCCCAGCGGGCCTTTCAGGGCGACCAGCGCTTCACGCAGCTGCAGCAGCTTGTTCAGCTCGGGCACCTGGCGTGCGATGCGGTCTGGCCCGAAGTCCTGGATGGACTTGAATTGCAGGTTGACTGCCAGCTCTGCATCCGGAGTAGCGCCAAGCGCAGAGGGCACCGACATGGCCAGGCTCACATCGGCGTCGTTCAACACGTTGTTGAAGGTGTGTTTATCGATGCGCATGACCTGACGGTCTTCGAGGGAGCGGCTGTCGTCGAGGCCGAAGTCACCCAGCACCATCATCTTGTGCGGCAGCTCTACCTCGGCCTGCTCGTCACCGGTGGCGGGCACATATTTGATGTTGATGCGTTCTTTGGGTGCAACGGAGCCGGAGGATTTAGTCATGGTTATATATCTTTTTTAGTGTGGGGTTTATATGTAGGACGCTTCCTACAAGTAAGCTTGCGCGTTAAACGTTTAATAAACATGATTTCTGAGATTTGAGTTGTTCGTTGCGTAAAAACCATGCGCTGGATAATCGTCGAGCGTCGAGTTCAAATATGTAACAAAATAAATTCTTGAATAGAATTGAGTTTATGTACTAGCCTCTTTTCCGCTGTTGGGATGGCTGGGTTAATTCACGGGCATGTGTACGATTGAGTGGGAGAGTTAAGGTGAGATGATTATTCGTTATGCAGGTGGCGTCGGACTTTCATTCCTGTTCTTGTTAATGCCTGCCTTGACCCGTGCATCGCAGGACTGCCCACGGATCGTGTCCAATATCGAACGCCTGGCGTGTTTCGATCAGGCGGCGGGTACGCCGGGATTCACGCCGCACCGACAGTGGTCAGCGCAGGAACTGGAAGCGCCCACGTTGCGTCGCGTATTGATCCATGAGACGGGGCGGGCGCCCGAGGACTTGATGTTTCGCCTCAGGTCTGAAGAAGGCGGGCTCCTGATCTCTGCACCTGCGATTGCTTCAGTTGCACCGCACCCCTACCTGATCATCAGCTGCGTGCAGAACATCTCGAGGTTGCAACTGGTCACCGCCCAACCCGTCGATGCCAGCCGAGTGCAGGTGCGGTTGAGAGGGGAGCGGGGCGCTACTGTACCCACACCGTGGCAAGTGATGGAAAACGGCCAAGTGCTCGACGCCGGCAGAGGCTTGCCGGGTATCGAGCAGATCAAGCAATTGATCGGGGCCCATCGCATTCACGTAGAGAGCGACAACCCTGCCGTTGATGGACTCGTTTTTGACGCTCAGGGGCTGGACCCGCTTATCGACGAGGCTCGCAAGACATGTCGCTGGTAGCTGAGGTCGAGGCGCAAGAAATCACACGGTTGCTCGCACCCATCGATGCCCAGGTACCGGCGGGGCTGTTCGATGGGGAAGACGAAACCTACCAGGCCATTGACCAGGAGATGGTCAAGCTGGGTGGGCTGCAGGAAGCGTCTATCGACTGGGACTACATCGAGGAGGCCTCCGGTCAGTACCTGGAGCGACAGTGCAAGCATCTGCGGATCGTCGCGCACTTGAGCGTTGCGTGGCTGCGCAGTGGTTGTTGGGAGCGCTGGGGGTTCACCTTGGCGTTGCTGGGCGGAATGATCGAAGGCTATTGGGAAACCGCTCATCCAGCGCCTGGCCCGAAGGGCTTCCTGACCAAGCGCAAGGTCGTTGGCCTGGTGCTCAATCGCTTGATCGATGCGCTGCCGCGCCTTGATCGTTTCACCTACACCCCGGCTCACGCCGCAGCGGCGAAGGGTGCATTGGCCCGTTTGCTACGTCAGCAGGAAGCCGCCCAGCTTGACCCGGCTGTTCTGGGTGAGCTGGAGCGCCTGTTGCGTAAACACACGGCGCTTGCCAACGGTATTGGCGAGTGCGATGCGCCCAAGGCCCCGGTGGAGAGCCCCCAACCTGCGCCGCTGGTGGATGTCATCGCCACGCCGAAACCCTGCATGTCGATCGGTAACGAGCGCGAGACGCGCCGAGCCATCCTGAGCATGGCCGAGCTGATCAACCAGCAGGACCCTTACGACCCGACCGGCTACCAACTGCGTCGCTTCGGTCTGTGGGCCCACATCCAGGCCGCACCGCAAACCCGGCAGGGCAACCGTACAGAGTTGATGGCAGTGCCGCGGGATATTGCCAGCGACTACGAGGAGGCCATCGCCGGTACCGTAATCGACGCGGCGTTGCTCCAGCGGGTTGAAAAAAGTGTGTCGGCTTCGCCCTTCTGGATTCGCGGCAGCTTCCTTGCCGCAACCGCCGCGTCGCGGCTGGCGATAGGCGAAGTGGCTGAGGCCATCCGTGCGGCGACCGCTCGTTTCGTGCTGCGCATGCCAGCGCTGCAGCAGCTGTGCTTCAGCGACGGTCGGGTGTTTGTCGACGACCAATGCCTGGCCTGGCTCAAAGGGGCAGACGGGCAATCCGAGCAAGCCGGAGCTTCCCAAGAGTTCACCAGCCTTCGCGAAGAACTGGTCAGCCAGCTGGAAAGCGGCGGCGTAGAACCGGTGTTGCTAAGGCTGCAGGGGATGCAGGCAGATTTTCGAGCCCCTCGCGAGCGCTGCCATACCACCCTCATCGCAGCGGACCTGTTGGCCGCACGAGGCGTGTCCTGGTTGGCCCAGGACCTGTGCGCCGGGGTAGCGCGCACGATGCAGCAAACCACCGCCAGCGACTGGGAGCCCGAGGTATTTCAGCGGCTTCAACAATACGCGTCCTCCCACGTGCTGGCCGATCGGAACAAGGAGCAGGAGCCTCGATGAATCAACTCTGGAAGTACCTCAAACGTTGGGGCTGGCCGCTGATGACCCGTATCGGTCTGGCAATGCCGCTGCTACTTGGGCTTGGCGCTGTGCTGATGCTGGTCGCCATCTGGTGGCTCGGCCCGCAATGGACGTGGCGCGATCAGCAGCCGTTGGCCAGTGTGGCGCATCGTAGTATGGCCAGCCTGGTGTTCGTGTTGGTGGCGCTGTTGTGCTGGCTGGTTGTCTTGAGAACGCGCTTTCGCCGCTTGCAAGCAGAACGTCAGCAGGCGATGGCTGCCGAGGTGGATCCGGCGCAACCGTTCGTTCATGCACAAGAGAAGGCGTTGAGCCAAGCGCTTGCACGCTACCTGGACAATGCCGGTGGGCGTCGCGCGCTGTACCGATTGCCGTGGTACCTCGTGCTGGGCGCCAGGCAGGCCGGCAAGAGCAGCTTTATTGACTGCACCGATCAAAGTTTCTCGTTGACCCGCATCGACAAGGCGCAGGCACGGGGACGGCCAGCGCAGGCGCTCGCCTACCCCGTGGGGTGGTGGATCAGCAATGACGCGGTGATCATCGACCCGCCCGGTGCCTTTATCAGCCAGAACGGCCCCGCAGATTCGCTGGGCAGTGACTCCACTGACGTTGAGTCTTCGGTACCGTCTGGAACCCAAGCCAAACTGTGGCAGCATCTGTTGGATTGGCTGCAGCGCAATCGAAGCCAGAGAGCCCTAAACGGCCTGGTGCTGGTTGTCGACCTGCCCGCGCTGCTGCACGGTACCGTCGAGCAACGCACGGCACTTGCCCACCTGCTGCGCACACGTCTTTACGAGGCGAGCAGCCAGTTGGGCTCGCGCTTGCCGCTGTATGTCGTGTTGAGCAAGTTCGATCTGCTGGACGGCTTCGACCAATTCTACAGCAAGCTTTCGGCCGCCAAGCGCAACAGCCTGTTTGGATTCACGTTCAAGCTGGATGCTGTCGACACCTTCGACGCTTGGCTGGGCGAGTATGGCGAACACTATGATCGGTTGCTGGAGCAGCTGTTCGAGCAGGTGATCGATCGTCTGGACGTGCAGGGTAGCCCTGCGTTGCGTTCACGTCTCTACTCACTGCATAGGCAGTTGCTCGGGTTGCGTCCAATACTGTTGAGCTTTCTGCGCGAGACCTTGGCAAGTGACCGTTTCACCACCCCGGCGCTGGTGCGCGGTGTGTATTGGTCGTCAGTCGTACAGCACGGTGACGTGCGCAACGCCTTTGTCCGTGAGGCGGCGCAGCCTTACAAGACCAGCCTCCCCTTGCTGGAGGGCAAGGCGCAGGGCAAGGCGTTGGCCTACTTCATTCAACAGGCCTTTGGGCGGGTCATCTACAAGGAGGCCGGCCTTGCCGGCGACAACGTCAGGGTGGCACGGCGCAAGCGACAATTGCTGTGGGTGGGTGCTTCTGTAGGCGTTCTGGCCTTCTGTATCGCTATTGCCAGCTGGCATCGTTACTTCGACATCAATGGCATCAAGGCCGCCAGCGTGCTGGCCAAGAGCCGGGAGTACAGCCATCACGAAGTGGATCAGCGTCTGGACCCGACCGGGCGCAACTTGCTGGAGCCGCTGGACCAGATCCGCGATGCGGTAGCAGTGTTTGGCGACTACCGCGCTGCGTGGCCGGGTGTTGCTGATCTGGGGCTGTACCAGGGCCGTGCCATCGGGCCGACCGTGGATGAGGCGTACCTCAGTTTGTTGTCCAGGCGTTTCTTGCCTGCGTTGGCCAGCGGCGTGATCGATGCCATGGATGCGGCGCCCCCCGGCAGCGAGCAGCAAATGGCCGCGCTCCGGGTTTACCGGATGATCGAGGATCGCCGGAACCGCCGAGCGGAATGGGTCGAAGACTGGATGGCGCGACAGTGGCAACAGGCCTTCCCCGGCCAGGGGCAGCTGCAACGTGACCTCATGCGGCACCTGAAGTATGCCCTGGCCTACGCGGATACCGACCTGCCGCAGTATCGCCAGCGTGTCAGCGACGTGCAGCAGACCTTGCGCAAGGTGCCGTTGCCACAACGCGTGTATGCAGGCCTGAAGCAGCAGGCCCAGGAGCAGTTGCATACCGGTCTGGACCTGCGTCATCAGGTGGGGCCTGCGTTCGATGTCGTTTACCAGCTGTCTTCCGGCTCGAGCCAGGGCGACAATGGTGTTTTGCTGGCGCCCATGCTCACCGCCAAAGGCTTCAAGGAGTATTTTGAACCGCGTAGTCAGCGCTTTACGGAAATGGCAATGATCGACCAGTGGGCACTGGGGGAACGTGCTCAACTGGACTACTCAGATGCCGACCAGGCTGCGCTGAACGAGCGCCTGCGCAACCTGTACAGCGCCGACTACATCGACAGTTGGCGTCGCGCCTTGAACGCATTCTCCGTGGCGGATTTTCGAGACCTGGATCATGGCATCACGATCCTTGAACAGTTGGCCGGGCCAGCGGCGCCGTTGCACCGATTGCTGGAGACGGTTCGCGACAACAGTTCGCTGTTATCACCGATGAATGTTGGCGTGGCGGATGAGACCCCCTCGCTTGTTTCGGTCAACAGCAAGCCCGAGCAACAACAGGCGCTGGCCATCCAGCGGGCGTTTGCAGGCTTGAACGCCATGTTGCACGCTGCAGGCGAAAAGCCGAGCTACTACGATGAAACCCACGCAGCCATAGCTGCCGTCCACGACTATGCCAAGGCGGTACAGGGTAGCCCAGACCGGGGCAAGGCCGCGCTGCACGCGGTGCATCAGCGCTTTTCAATGACCGGGCACGACCCCATCGGCACCTTGCAACGCGTCGCCACTGGCTTGCCGGAGCCAATCAATCATCACGTCAGAAAGGTGGCAGAGCAAACGGCGCAAGTGCTGAACGTTGAAGCGCTGCGCGAGCTGGAGCGACGGTGGGATGCTGAAGTCTACAGCTTCTTCCAGCAGCGCCTGGCCGAGCGCTACCCATTCGTCGTCAGGGCACCCGACGCTTCGCTGGAAGACTTTGAAGCGTTCTTTGGACCGAATGGGCGACTGCAGCAGTTCCAGGATCAATACCTGAAGCTCTTCCTCAAGGACAATCTGGAGGCCTTGCAGGCTGGTCTGCAGGGGCGTTCCCTGATCCGTACTGATGTGATCGAGCAGCTGAAACTGGCTGATCGCATCCGCGAAACGTTCTTTGATCAGCGCGGTAACCTCAGCGTGCAGTTCAGCATCGAGCCATTGGGGCTCAGTGCAAATCAACGCACCAGCCTGCTGGATCTGGATGGGCAGCTGATTTCCTACACCCACGGCCCAAGCCAGATCACCGGTATTGTCTGGCCCAATACCTTGGGGCAACACGTGCGCAGCAACCTGACCCTGCTCAGGCAGAACGGCAATAGCAGCAGCCTGGAGTATCGAGGGCCTTGGTCGATGTTCCGCCTGCTGAGCCGCGGTTCGCTCAATGGACGCACGGCAACCAGCGTGGACCTGAGCTTCAGGACGGGTGATGGTGTGATGCGCTACCGGCTGAACGCGGAAAAAGCCTTCAACCCAATTACTCAACAACCGTTCAAAGGTTTTCGGTTGCCCCGAGGGTTGTTGCAACAGCCAGCGAGGGTGGCGTTGGTCGAGCAGGCGGATGTGCCTGTCATGTAAGCAGGAGGTGGTGCAAAACGAAGCGCGAGTCCAGGCACGGCATTACTGTACCCAGGCTATCGAGCAACTGAAGTCGGGCATACGCACGGGCAGGGACTTACAGGCATGTTGAAGCGCTGATCAAGCCCAGAACCCAACCAGTACCAACGCCGCCACACCCAGCCCGACCGCAACCGAGCAGCCACCCAGCGACAGCGCCGCCCGGCCTTGCCGATACCAGCCGTCATGGCCCAATTGCCGTGCCGGCGCCAGCAGGCTGCGCCACCGCAGTTCCGTATCGTGAAACGCCTGCAAGTTCGCCGTATCGGCATCCAGCCAGCGGCGGAAGTCGATACGCTCGCACGCCGTCACCTGCGGGCTCTGCAAGCGCACATACCATTGCCCGGCCACGCTCGCCAGCACATCCCGGCGCGAGCGGCCGGCTTGCAGCGCCTGGCCCATGTTGCGCTCGATACTCGCCAGTGGCAGGTCAAGGCGCACAGCAATGCTGGCGAAGTCCAGCTGATCGAGGCGGTTAAGCAGGAATACTTGCTGTACGCGCCGTGGTAGCCGCTTCAGTGCATGCAGCAGGGCATCGTCGGCATCATGCTCGGTAGCAGGAGTGGGGTGCTCAAGGGGCAGCAGCAGACGGGTCATGGACAGCTCCTTGCTCTATAAAGGGGAGGAGGGGGCATCTTCCTTGATGCGGAAACAGCTTAGTGGAAACGAGATTGATTCTCAAGTGCTGATTCCGCAAAGTTTTGTAACGAGCGTTCACGCCCTGAAACACCTTTGCTATCATGCGCGCCATCACGATCTTCATTAGCCTGAAGAGCCAAAAAAAAGACCCGGCAAAAAAGCCGGGTCAAAAACCGTGATTAGCCTGATGAGGAGATAATCTGAGAGCGACCTAAGCTTTCAGGTTATCCAGCGGATCTCGCGATCAGCTGAGTGCAATAATAATCGTTATCATTTGGCAGTCAAATGAATTTTCGCTAATCCGGTAAAAAAGTTTTACCGGCGCGCTTCCTTGTCCCGGCAATCGGGGCTTTTGCCGTTACGCGGCCATCACGTTCTCTCCCTCCTTTCTTGTCTATAAACCCGGTCACTCGGTGTGTTTGTGCTCCAGCAGGGCGCGAGCCATGTCCATCATGTGCATCAACGCGAACGTCAGTTCGCGCTGGCTGCCGTGCTGGTGGGTGGCGGTTTCCTGGGCGGTGGCCGCAGCGCAGCGCAGCAGGGCGATGGCGTGTTCCTTGGCCTGTTCGCCGGTTACGCCTTCGTGCAGGGTCCAGATCCTGTTGTCCAGGGTGGGCCGCGGTGGGTTGGGGTTGAGGTAATAGTCGAGCGCGCGGCGGGCTGCTTCGCTGTCGAGATCTGTTTCGTCGTTTTTCGGTAGTTTCATCCTGATACCTGCCGGAGCCAGTAGGGAAGGGGTCAGGTCGATGGTAATACCTACAGTATTTTTATTCTTCCCGATAAATAATACTGAATGTTTATTGAGCGCTTGAAGGCAGTCCGTATCGTGCCAGCGATGAATATGGATAAATGGATTGCCCTCGTCCGTGACCGGATGGAGGAGCTAGGGCTCACTCAAGAGCAGCTTGCCGAGCGCGTTGGTGTGTCTCAAGGCAGTGTCGGTCATTGGGTGAACAAGCGGCGTCAGCCGAAAATCGAATCGATGAACCGCACGTTCGTCGAGCTTGGAATGCCTCATTACAACGTCAGCCTGCAGCTGCGTATCCAGGGGCAGGTTGGCGAGGAGCGTAGTGTTTACGAGATAGCAGACGATGATGAACTCGACCTCATGCGGTACATCGTTTGCTTCCGTTACCCGGTGCTGGGTTGGAGTGAGTTAGAGGCTGCGACGGCTGTAGAGCCTGCTGTTTTCGAGCAGACTGACTACCTGGCACAGGGCAAGGCGTTCTGGCTAACCGTGGAAAACGATGCCATGAGCGCTGTCAGTGGCCGCAGTGTGCCGCAGGGCATGCGGATGCTGGTGGACCCAGGTGTAGAGGCTGAGGCGGGGCGTTTGGTTATCGCTCGTCAGCCGGGCAAGCCGGCGATTTTCCGCGAGCTGGCCGAGGAAGGTGGGCAGCGTTATCTGAAGGCATTGAACAGTAACTACCCGGCGCTGTTGTGCGAAGAGGGTTGCGAATTTCTTGGGGTGGTCGTGCGGGTGCATGGGGCCTTTTGAAAGGGTTTGAGGAGTGGCGGCTACGGTGAACGGCGGGTGGAAGTTGGCCAGCAGGGCCGGCCCTTTCGCGGGTGAACCCGCTCCTACACGCGGCCTGCGCCCAATCACCGATGTGTGTCCACCCCCGATAGGTGCGGGTTTACCCGCGAATACGGTGGCGGCAGCAACGGTGAACGGCGGGTGGAAATTGGCCGGCAGGACCGGCCCTTTCGCGGGTAAACCCGCTCCTACACGCGGCCTGCGCCCAATCACTGATGTGTGTCCACCCCCCGATCGGGCGTAGGAGCGGGTTTACCCGCGAATACGGTGGCGCCGGCAACAGTGAACGGCTGGTGGAGATTGGCCGGCAGGACCGGCCCTTTCGCGGGTAAACCCGCTCCTACGACGGCCTGCACGCGGCCTGCGCCCAATCACCAAAGTGTGTCCACCCCCGATGGCGTAGGAGCGGTTTTACCCGCGAATACGGTAGCGGCGGCAACGGTGAACAGCGGGTGGAGATTGGCCAGCAGGCCCGGCCCTTTCGCGGGTGAACCCGCTCCTACGGGCTGTTGCAGGGGCGGCCTTGTGTTGCGTTAGGGCCGCAAAGCGGCCCTCCGGCACCGTTATTCCACCAGTTCGACCAGCACAGTCCCTTCGCTGACCATATCCCCCTCCAGGCAGAACAGCGCCTTCACCGTGCCGGCATGCGGCGCACGAATGCTGTGCTCCATCTTCATGGCCTCCAGTACCACCAGCGCAGTACCGGCTTCCACCACCTGGCCAGGTTCGACCAGCACCCGCACGATACTGCCGTTCATGGGCGCACCCATCCCACCCTGATGGCTGTGGCTGGCTTCAGCCTCGGCAATCGGGTCGAAAGCTTCGATGGCATGCATTTCACCATCCCAGTGCAGGTACAGCGTGCCACCCCGACGGATTGCCAGATGCTGGCGACGCACGCCGTTCTGGTCATGCACCAACTGCTCACCTTGCAGCTGCCAGGTAGAAGCAGCGCTGCGTTCCAGGGCCACTGCCTGATCTTGCCCAGCGCTCACCAGATGCAAGCTGCTGCGTGCCGGTAGGCCCACGCGCAGGCCGTTACGCCCGCCCCAAGGTGAATGGCGGTCGTCTTCGCGCTGATGGACCCCCTGGCCCTGCAGCCACGCCTCTGCCGCCGCTTCCCAGACGGCTGCCGGCAGTGCTTGCGGCGCAGGCAGCAGAACCGCCTGATGACGCGGAATGAAGCCGGTATCCAGCTCCGCCGCAGCAAATGCCGGGTGGGCGAGAATGCGCCGCAGGAAGGCAATGTTGGTTTTCAGCCCGCCAATGGCGAACTCGTCGAGCATGGCCAGCAAGCGCAAGCGCGCCTGCTCGCGGTCTTCGCCCCAGGCAATCAGCTTGCCCAGCATCGGGTCGTAGAACGGCGACACCACATCGCCTTCGCTGACCCCGCTGTCCACCCGCCGGCCTTCGCCAGGCGCCGATTCACGGTACAGCGCCAATTTGCCGGTCGCGGGTAAGAAATCGTTGGCCGGGTCTTCGGCATACAGGCGTACTTCGATGGCATGGCCGATCAGCGGCACCTGTTCCTGTGTGATCGGCAGGGCTTCGCCGCAGGCCACGCGAATTTGCCAGGCAACAAGGTCCAGGCCGGTTATGGCCTCGGTGACCGGGTGTTCCACCTGCAGGCGAGTGTTCATCTCCATGAAGAAGAATTCGCCACGTGCATCAAGCAGAAACTCCACGGTGCCGGCACCCACGTAACCGATAGCCTGAGCGGCACGCACCGCCGCTTCGCCCATGGCCCCGCGCAGTTCGGGCGAGAGGCCGGGGGCCGGGGCCTCTTCCACCACCTTCTGGTGGCGGCGCTGAATGGAACAGTCGCGCTCGTTGAGGTACAGGCAGTTGCCGTGCTGGTCGGCGAACACCTGAATCTCCACGTGGCGTGGCTTGAGCACGTACTTTTCCACCAGCATGCGCGCATCGCCGAACGACGACTGTGCCTCACGCTGGGCCGAGGCCAGGGCGTCGGCCAGTTGGCTTTCTTCCTCGACCACTTTCATGCCCTTGCCACCGCCACCAGCGCTGGCCTTGAGCAGCACCGGGTAGCCGATGCGTTCGGCTGCGGCGCGGAAGGTGTCCAAGTCCTGGGCCTCGCCGTGGTAGCCCGGCACCAACGGCACGCCGGCTGCCTCCATCAGCGCCTTGGCTGCCGATTTGCTGCCCATGGCGTCGATGGCGCTGGCCGGTGGGCCGAGGAATATCAGCCCGGCCTGCTCGATGGCGCGGGCGAAACCTGCGTTCTCGGACAGAAAGCCATAACCTGGGTGGATAGCCTGGGCGCCGCTGGCCTTGGCTGCTGCCAGCAGCTTGTCGACCAGCAGGTAGCTTTCGGCGGCCTTGGTGCCACCGAGATCCACGCGGATGTCAGCTTCGCAGCTATGCCGGGCGTCACGGTCGGTGGCGCTGTGCACGGCAACAGTGGTCAGGCCCATGGCCTTGGCGGTGCGCATCACCCGGCAGGCGATTTCGCCGCGGTTGGCGACCAGCAGGGTGGTCAAAGCGGGGCGGCTCATGGGCGCGGCTCCTTCTTGTCAACGGTTTGCCAGGCAGGGCGGCGTTTTTCCAGGAAAGCGCGCAGGCCCTCCTGGCCTTCGGCGCTGACGCGGATGCGGGCGATGGTGTTTTCGCAGTACCGGCGCAGGGCCGGGCTGAGTTCGCCGTCGTCCACTTCGCGCAGCAAGTCCTTGGTGGCGCGCAATGCTTGTGGGCTGTTCTGCAGCAGGTTGCTTACCCAGGCTTCGATGTGGTCGTCCAGTTCGCTGGCCGGGTATACCTCGGCCAACAGGCCCAGCTCGCGGGCGCGCACGCCAGTGAAACGCTCGGCGGTGAGGGCGTAGCGGCGCGCGGCGCGTTCGCCAATGGCCTTGACCACGAACGGGCTGATCACCGCCGGGGCCAGGCCGATGCGTACTTCCGACAGGCACAGCTGGGCGTCTTCGGCGCCGATGGCCATGTCGCAACAGCTGATCAGACCCAGCGCGCCGCCGAAGGCTGCGCCTTGCACCACGGCCAGGGTCGGGGCCTTGAGGCGGTGCAGGGCGTACATCAGCTCACCCAGTTCGTGGGCGTCATCCAGGTTGGTGTTGAAGTCCAGTTGTGCCGACTGCTGCATCCAGGCCAGGTCGGCACCGGCGCTGAAGTGCCGGCCACGGCCGCGCAGCAGCACAAAGCGCAGGCTGGCGTCTTCGGCCAACTGGTCGATGGCCACGATCAGCTCGCGGATCATCTGCGCGTTGAAGGCGTTGTTCTTGTCCTCGCGGCTTAACCACAGGGTGGCGAAGCCGCGTGGGTCGCGGATCACTTCGAGGGTGCTGAAATCGCTCATGGGTCACATCCGGAAAATGCCGAAGCGGCTCGGTTCGATCGGCGCGTTCAGCGCGGCAGACAACGCCAGGCCGAGGACGTCTCGGGTCTGCGCCGGGTCGATGACGCCGTCGTCCCACAGGCGGGCACTGGAATAATAGGGGTGGCCCTGACGTTCGTACTGGTCGAGGATCGGCTGCTTGAGCCTGGCCTCATCCTCGGCGTTGAATGGCTGGCCGCTGCGTTCGCTCTGCTCGCGCTTGACCTGGGCCAGCACCCCGGCGGCCTGTTCGGCGCCCATCACGCCAATCCGCGCGTTGGGCCACATCCACAGGAAGCGCGGGTCGTAGGCGCGGCCGCACATGCCGTAGTTGCCGGCGCCAAAGCTGCCGCCGATGATCACTGTGAACTTCGGCACCTGGGCGCAGGCCACGGCGGTGACCAGTTTGGCGCCGTGCTTGGCGATGCCGCCTTCTTCGTATTTCTTGCCGACCATGAAACCGGTGATGTTCTGCAGGAACAGCAAAGGGATGCCGCGCTGGCAGGCCAGTTCGATGAAGTGCGCGCCTTTTTGCGCGGCTTCGGCGAACAGGATGCCGTTGTTGGCCAGGATCGCCACCGGGTAGCCGTGCAGGTGGGCGAAGCCGCACACCAGGGTGGTGCCGAACAGCGCCTTGAATTCATCGAACACCGAGCCATCGACCATGCGGGCGATCACTTCGCGCACGTCGAACGGTTGCTTGGCATCCGCCGGTACCACGCCGTACAGCTCGTCGGCGGCATACAGCGGCGCCACTGGGGCCAATCGCTGCAGCTTGCCGAGCTTGTGCCAGTTGAGGTTGGCTACACTGCGTCGCGCGATGGCCAGGGCGTGTTCGTCGTTGTCGGCATAATGGTCGGCGACGCCGCTGGTGCGGCAATGCACATCGGCGCCGCCGAGGTCTTCGGCGCTCACCACTTCGCCGGTGGCGGCTTTCACCAGCGGCGGGCCGGCGAGGAAGATGGTCGCCTGCTGGCGCACCATGATCGCTTCGTCGGCCATGGCCGGCACGTAGGCGCCGCCAGCGGTGCACGAGCCCATCACCACGGCGATCTGCGGGATGCCTTGCGCGCTCATGTTGGCCTGGTTGAAAAAGATGCGCCCGAAATGCTCGCGGTCGGGGAACACTTCGTCCTGGCGTGGCAAGTTGGCGCCGCCGGAGTCCACCAGATAGATGCACGGCAGGCGGTTCTGCAGGGCGATGGTTTGTGCACGCAGGTGCTTCTTCACCGTCAGCGGGTAGTACGAACCGCCTTTTACCGTGGCGTCGTTGGCCACGATCATGCATTCCACGCCTTCCACGCGGCCGATGCCGGCGATCACGCCCGCCGCTGGCACGTCTTCGCCGTACACCTCATGGGCGGCCAACTGGCCGATTTCGAGGAACGGCGAGCCCGGGTCCAGCAGGCGGTCGATACGCTCGCGCGGCAGCAGTTTGCCACGCGAGGTATGCCGTTCCTGGGCCTTGGGCCCGCCGCCCTGGGCAACCTGGGCGAGCAAGCCGCGCAGGGCCTGGACCTGTTCGAGCATGGCCGCGCTGTTGACGGCAAATTCTGCCGAACGCGGGTTGATCTGGGTGTGCAAGGTAGCCATGTGCGCCCGTCCCTTATGTTCAGCGGGTTTCGTTGAACAGTTCGCGGCCGATCAGCATCCGGCGGATTTCACTGGTGCCGGCACCGATTTCGTACAGCTTGGCGTCGCGCAACAGGCGGCCAGCCGGGAATTCGTTGATATAGCCGTTGCCGCCAAGAATCTGGATCGCCTCCAGGGCCATTTGCGTGGCACGCTCGGCGGTGTACAGGATCACGCCGGCAGCGTCCTTGCGGGTGGTTTCGCCACGGTCGCACGCCTGAGCCACGGCATACAGGTAGGCGCGGCTGGCGTTCAGCTGGGTGTACATGTCGGCAATCTTGCCCTGGATCAGCTGGAACTCGCCGATGCTCTGGCCGAATTGCTTGCGGTCGTGGATATACGGCACCACCAGGTCCATGCAGCTTTGCATGATGCCGGTCGGGCCGCCGGACAGCACCACGCGTTCGTAGTCCAGGCCGCTCATGAGGACGCGCACGCCGCCGTTGAGCTGGCCCAGAATGTTCTCTGCCGGCACTTCCACGCCATCGAAGAACAGCTCGCAGGTGTTGGACCCGCGCATGCCCAGCTTGTCGAACTTGTTGCTGCGGCTGAAGCCTTTCCAGTCACGCTCGACGATGAACGCGGTGATGCCGTGCGCACCCTTGTCCAGGTCGGTCTTGGCGTAAATCACGTAGGTGTTGGCGTCGGGACCGTTGGTGATCCAGGTCTTGCTGCCGTTGAGTACGTAGTGATCGCCGCGTTTTTCTGCGCGCAGCTTCATCGACACCACGTCGGAGCCGGCATTGGGCTCGCTCATGGCCAAGGCGCCGATGTGCTCGCCGCTGATCAGCTTGGGCAGGTACTTGAGCTTCTGCTCGTGGGTGCCGTTGCGGTTGATCTGGTTGACGCACAGGTTGGAATGGGCGCCGTAGGACAGCGCCACCGAGGCGGAGCCACGGCTGATCTCTTCCATTGACACCACATGGGCCAGGTAGCCCAGGCCAGCGCCGCCGTACTCTTCCGGTACGGTGATGCCCAGCAGGCCCATGTCACCGAACTTGCGCCACATGTCGGCGGGGAACAGGTTGTCGTGGTCGATCTGCGCGGCCCTTGGGGCCAGTTCAGCGGCGACGAAGGTGCGGACCTGGTCGCGGAGCATGTCGATGGTCTCGCCCAGGGCGAAGTTCAGGGAGGGGTAATGCATGCTGGGGCACCTTCTTGTTCTTGAAATTGGGTTACACCATAGCTTTGGATCCAGCCCCGCCTCCTGTGGGAGCGGGCATGCCCGCGAATACGTCAGCAGGGTCACCGTCATTACCTGATCGATCGCATTCGCGGGCAAGCCCGCTCCCACAGAGGGCGGCGTGGCGCCTCAAGTGGGTGTCGTTCATCACCTTTACGTTAACGTAAACCTGCATGAGGTCACTGTCAATCCACTCGTCACCTTTACGTAAACGTAAATCTGCGCCAGAGTATTCCCGCTTGCTTCAGCCGTGCCCAAAACAACCACAAGAAGGGACACCCATGAGTCAACCGAGCTATACCCGCGGTCGCCAGGACCGACCCTTGCTGACCCAGACCATCGGCCAGGCCTTCGATGCCACCGTGGCCCGCTGTTCCGACAGCGAGGCCCTGGTGTCCCGCCACCAGGGCCTGCGTTACAGCTGGCGGCAGTTGGCCGAACAGGTCGAAATACACGCCCGCGCCCTGATCGCACTGGGCGTGAACACCGGCGACCGTGTTGGCATCTGGTCGCCCAACTGCGCCCAGTGGTGCATCTTGCAGCTGGCCAGTGCCAAGGTCGGCGCCATCCTGGTCAACATCAACCCGGCCTACCGTGTGGGCGAACTGGAATACGTGTTGCGCCAGTCCGGCTGCCGCTGGCTGGTCTGCGCTGAAGCCTTCAAGACGTCTGATTACCATGCCATGGTGCAGGAGCTGGTGCCTGAACTGGCCAGTGCCGCGCCTGGTGAGCTGGCCAGTGAATGCCTGCCCGAGTTGCGTGGCGTCATCAGCCTGGCCGCCAACCCGCCTGCCGGCTTCCTGCCCTGGCACGCATTGGCCGAGCGGGCAGGGCAGACGTCTGTTGAGGCCTGCACAGCCCGTCAGCAAAGCCTGCAGTTCGACCAGCCGGTAAACATCCAGTACACCTCCGGCACCACCGGTGCGCCCAAAGGTGCCACGCTCAGTCACTACAACATCCTCAACAACGGTTTCATGGTGGGTGAAAGCCTTGGCCTGACGGCCCGCGACCGTATGGTGATCCCGGTGCCGCTGTACCATTGCTTCGGCATGGTCATGGCCAACCTCGGCTGCGTCACCCACGGCAGCACCATGATCTACCCCAACGATGCTTTCGACGCCGAACTTACCTTGCGCGCCGTGGCCGAGGAGCGCGCCACCATCCTCTATGGCGTACCGACCATGTTCATCGCCATGCTCGACCACCCGTCCCGTGCCCACATGGACCTGTCGACCCTGCGCAGCGGCATCATGGCCGGCGCTACCTGCCCGATCGAGGTGATGCGCCGGGTCATCGACCAGATGCACATGGCAGAAGTGCAGATCGCCTACGGCATGACCGAAACCAGCCCCGTGTCGCTGCAGACCGGGCCGGACGACGATCTGGAGTTGCGCGTGACCACCGTCGGCCGCACCCAGCCGCAGCTGGAAAACAAACTGGTGGACGCTGACGGCTGCATCGTCGCCCGCGGCGAGATTGGCGAACTGTGCACCCGCGGCTACAGCGTGATGCTTGGCTACTGGGACAACCCCCAGGCCACGGCGGATGCCATCGACCCGGCCGGCTGGATGCATTCGGGTGACCTGGCGGTGATGGACGAGCAGGGCTATGTGCGCATCGTCGGGCGCAACAAGGACATGATCATTCGCGGCGGCGAGAACATTTACCCGCGTGAGCTGGAAGAGTTTTTCTACACCCACCCGGCGGTGGCCGATGCGCAGGTGATTGGCATTCCGTGCAGCCGCTATGGCGAAGAGATCGTCGCCTGGATCAAGCTGCACCCGGGGCACAGCGCCACGGTCGAGGAGCTGCAGGGCTGGTGCAAGGCACGCATTGCCCACTTCAAGGTGCCGCGGTATATCCGTTTTGTCGACGAGTACCCGATGACCGTGACCGGCAAGGTGCAGAAGTTCCGCATGCGCGAGATCAGTGTGGCGGAGATTGCGGCTGCATCTGCGGGTTGATGTGCGGGCGCGGCCGGCCTCTTCGCGGGTAAACCCGCTCCTACACAGGGGCAGCGCCGCATTCAAGGCCGGCACGGTCCCTGGTAGGAGCGGGTTTACCCGCGAAGAGGCCGGCCCGATCAATGCAAGATCTTCACCTTGCCAAGCACCCGGTCATCCTCAACCTTTCAATGAAGCAGCGGAGATCAGCTGTTCATGCCGGTGCCGTGGTCTACCCTTAAGCCTTCACCGGTGGCTCCTGGCTCGGCGGGTCGCCCACTGTCGGCGGCACGGTCGGCTTGATCGGCAGCTCGTCCGGGTCTTCTTCCGGTACGGGTGGCGGCAAGCTCGGGTCGTCGATATTGGGATCGGGTGTCTCCGGTGGAATGGGAATGTTCATGGCCTGACCTCGCGTGGGTGGGTGAAGAGGTGCTGTAGGCTCTGACCGCTGGCAGCTGCCGTTCGCTCAATTATTTTGAACCCCCCGCCTGTGCCCGGCTCTGAACCCTTACCGCCACCAGCCTGAGGGAGCAAGGTCGATGTCACGAAACGAGCCCTTTGAAAGCGTGCCCATGGCGAACGATCACCCGGACCAGGCCATTAGCCTGGCCCAGGCGCTGTTGGCGCCACGCATCGTGATCGAAGACACCCAACCCGTGCTCGACGCCGGCAGCTTCGCCGCCAAGGCCGTCAGCGGCCAGCCTGTGGCCGTCAGCACCAAGGCCTACAGCGACGGCCACGACCGCCTGGCGGTGATGCTCAACTGGCGCCAGGCCCACAGCCGGCGCTGGCATTGCGTACCGATGCAGTCGGCGGGCAACGACCTGTGGCAGGCCGAATTCACCCCCACCGAGCTGGGCCCGCACCGGTTCAGTATCGAGGCCTGGATCGACCCGTTTGCCACCTATTGCCACGATCTGGAGAAGAAGTACCACGCCGGCGTCGAGGTAAAACTGGAACTGGAAGAAGGCCGCTTGATGCTGGGCAAAGGCATCGAGCTGTGCAGCGGCGCCCTGCGCGAGGAGCTCGAGGCCGTGCAGAGCCGCCTGGCCACGCTCAGTACCGATGATCAGGTGGCCGTGCTTCTCGACCCGACCACCGCCCGCCTGATGGGCGAAGCCGAACACCGCAGCTACCTGACCCGCAGCCCTGATTTCCCCCTTGATGTCGACCGCCCGGCCGCATTGTTCGCCAGCTGGTACGAGCTGTTCCCGCGCTCGATTACCGACGACCCGCAGCGTCACGGCACCTTCAACGACGTGCACGAACGGCTGCCGATGATCCGCGACATGGGCTTCGACGTCCTGTACTTCCCGCCCATCCACCCCATCGGCATGCAGCATCGCAAGGGCCGCAACAACGCCCTCAAGGCCGAGCCGGGCGACCCGGGTAGCCCGTATGCCATTGGCAGCCCGGAGGGCGGCCACGAGGCGATTCACCCGCAACTGGGCAGCCGCGATGACTTCCGTCGACTGGTGGCGGCGGCGGCGGAACACGGCCTGGAAATCGCCCTCGATTTCGCCATCCAGTGTTCCCAGGACCACCCCTGGCTCAAGGAGCACCCGGGCTGGTTCAGCTGGCGCCCGGACGGCACCATCCGCTACGCCGAAAACCCGCCGAAAAAGTACCAGGACATCGTCAACGTCGATTTCTACGCCCCAGAGGCCGTGCCTTCGCTGTGGCTGGCCCTGCGCGACGTGGTGGTCGGCTGGGTCGAGGAGGGCGTGAAGACTTTCCGCGTCGACAACCCGCACACCAAGCCGTTGCCGTTCTGGCAATGGCTGATCGCCAATGTGCGCAGCCAGCACCCCGACGTCATCTTCCTCGCCGAAGCCTTTACCAAGCCGGCGATGATGGCGCGCCTGGGCAAGGTCGGCTACGCACAGAGCTATACCTATTTCACCTGGCGCAACCACAAGCAGGAGCTGCGCGAATATTTCGAGCAGCTCAATCAGCCGCCGTGGAGCCAGTGCTACCGGCCCAACTTCTTCGTCAATACCCCGGATATCAACCCGTTTTTCCTGCACACCTCAGGCCGCGCAGGTTTTCTTATCCGTGCGGCGCTGGCGACCATGGGCTCAGGCTTGTGGGGCATGTACTCGGGCTTCGAGCTGTGCGAGGGCACGCCGTTGCCGGGAAAGGAGGAGTACCTGGATTCGGAGAAGTACGAAATCCGCCCACGCGATTTCACCCAGCCCGGCAACATCATCGCCGAGATCGCCCAGCTCAACCGCATCCGCCGGCAGAACCGCGCCTTGCAAACCCACCTGGGCGTGGCCTTCTTCAATTGCTGGAACGACAACATCCTGTACTTCGCCAAGCGTACGCCCGAGCGGGACAACTACATCCTGGTGGCCGTCAGCCTCGACCCACACAACGCCCAGGAGGCGCACTTCGAGTTGCCGCTGTGGGAGTTGGGGCTGGACGACAACGCCGAAACCCAGGGTGAAGACCTGATGAACGGCCACCGCTGGTCGTGGTACGGCAAGACCCAATGGATGCGCATAGAGCCCTGGCACCTGCCGTTCGGCATCTGGCGCATCGAAAAAGCCGGGTAAAACCGGTCTGTAGCCTTTTCCCCTGTGGGAGCGGGCATGCCCGCGAACACCGGCAGAGCCGGTGCCAAGCACCGCGGTGGCTGATTCGCGGGCCCGCCCGCTCCCACAGCGATGGTGCAAGAAGGGGCAAACATGCAATTGAAAGGAGTCGCACATGGCCAAGCGTTCCCGCCCGGCAGCCTTCATCGACGACCCGCTGTGGTACAAGGACGCCGTCATCTACCAGCTGCACATCAAGTCGTTCTTCGACTCGAACAATGACGGCATCGGCGACTTCGCCGGGCTGATCAGCAAGCTCGATTATATCGCTGAGCTGGGCGTCAACACCCTGTGGCTGCTGCCGTTCTATCCCTCGCCACGCCGTGACGACGGCTACGACATCGCCGAATACAAGGCCGTGCACCCCGACTACGGCAGCATGGCCGACGCCCGCCGTTTCATCGCCGAGGCCCACAAGCGCGGCCTGCGGGTGATCACCGAGCTGGTCATCAACCACACCAGCGACCAGCACCCGTGGTTCCAGCGCGCCCGCCACGCCAAGCGCGGCAGCAAGGCGCGCGAGTTCTACGTGTGGTCGGACGATGACCAGAAGTATGACGGTACGCGCATCATCTTCCTCGACACCGAAAAGTCCAACTGGACCTGGGACCCGGTCGCCGGCCAGTACTTCTGGCACCGGTTCTATTCCCACCAGCCGGACCTCAATTTCGACAACCCGCAGGTGCTCAAGGCGGTGATCGGCGTCATGCGCTTCTGGCTCGACCTGGGTGTAGATGGCCTGCGCCTGGACGCGATCCCTTACCTGATCGAGCGCGACGGCACCAACAACGAAAACCTCGCCGAAACCCACGACGTGCTCAAGGCGATCCGCGCCGAGATCGACGCCAACTACCCCGATCGCATGCTGCTGGCCGAAGCCAACCAGTGGCCGGAAGACACGCGCCCGTACTTCGGCGAAGGCGACGGCGACGAATGCCATATGGCCTTCCACTTTCCGTTGATGCCGCGCATGTACATGGCCTTGGCCATGGAAGACCGCTTCCCGATCACCGACATCCTGCGCCAGACCCCGGAAATCCCGGCCAACTGCCAGTGGGCGATCTTTTTGCGCAACCATGATGAACTGACCCTGGAAATGGTCACCGACCGCGAGCGCGACTACCTGTGGAACTACTACGCCGAAGACCGCCGCGCGCGCATCAACCTGGGCATTCGCCGGCGCCTGGCGCCCCTGCTGCAGCGTGACCGTCGGCGCATAGAGCTGCTGACCAGCCTGCTGTTGTCGATGCCCGGCACGCCAACCCTGTATTACGGCGACGAACTGGGTATGGGCGACAATATCTATCTGGGTGACCGCGATGGCGTTCGCACACCCATGCAGTGGTCGCCAGACCGCAACGGCGGTTTTTCCCGCGCCGACCCGCAGCGCCTGGTGCTGCCGCCGATCATGGACCCGCTCTACGGTTACCAGACCGTCAACGTCGAGGCGCAAAGCCACGACCCGCATTCGCTGCTGAACTGGACCCGGCGCATGCTGGCGGTGCGCAAGCAGCAGAAGGCCTTTGGTCGCGGCAGCCTGCGCACCCTCACGCCCAGCAACCGGCGCATCCTTGCCTATATCCGCGAGTACACCGATGCCGACGGCAATACCGAGGTCATCCTCTGCGTGGCCAACGTGTCCCGCGCCGCCCAGGCTGCCGAACTCGAATTGTCACAATACGCCGACAAAGTACCGGTGGAGATGCTTGGCGGCAGCGCGTTCCCGCCAATCGGCCAACTGCCGTTTCTGCTGACCTTGCCACCTTATGCGTTCTACTGGTTCCTGCTGGCCAGCCGCGATCGCATGCCCAGCTGGCACATCCAGCCCACCGAGGGGTTACCCGAATTGACTACATTGGTACTGCGCAAGCGCATGGAAGAACTGCTGCAAGCCCCCGCAAGCGATACGCTGCAAAGCACCATCCTGCCGCAGTACCTGCCCAAGCGCCGCTGGTTCGCCGGCAAGGAAGGGCCGATCGATGCCGTGCGCCTGTGCTACGGCGTGCGTTTCGGCACCGCCACCACACCGGTGTTGCTCAGCGAAATCGAGGTACTCAGCGACGGCACGGCCACCCGCTACCAGCTGCCGTTCGGCCTGCTGCGTGAGGAACAGATCCATACCGCGCTGCCGCAGCAGCTGGCGTTGTCGCGGGTGCGCCGTGCCCACCAGGTTGGCTTGATCACAGACGCCTTCGTCCTCGAGCCGTTCATTCACGCCGTGATACAAGCCTGCCAGGATGGCCTGCGTCTGCCGTGTGGCGACGCTGAGGGTGAATTGCGCTTCGAATGCACAGAGCAGCTGGCCGGCCTGGCGCTCGACGAGGAGAGCGAAGTGCGCTACCTCAGCGCCGAGCAGTCCAACAGTTCGGTGGTCATCGGCGACCGCGTGGTGCTCAAGCTGATCCGCCGGGTCAACCCGGGTATTCATCCAGAGCTGGAAATGAGTGCCTACCTGACAGCCGCCGGCTTTGCCAACATCTCGCCGCTGCTGGCCTGGGTCAGCCGGGTGGACGAACAACATGCGCCGCACCTGCTGATGATTGCCCAAGGTTACCTGAGTAACCAGGGCGATGCCTGGGGTTGGACCCAGAACACGCTGGAAAGGGCCATCCGCGACCAGATGGAGCCCACCCGCAACGACACCGAAGCGCACACTGACGCATTGGCCGAACTCAGCGGCTTTGCGGCCTTGCTTGGCCAGCGCCTGGGCGAGATGCACCTTCTGCTGGCCGCACCCACCGAAGACCCGGCCTTCCAGCCGCGCCCCAGCGATGCGCAGGACAGCGAGCGCTGGCGTGCACAGATCAGCGCCGAACTGACCCACGCCCTCGACCTGTTGGCCCAGCATCGCGACACGCTGGACGGCGACAGCCAGGCCTTGGTCGACGACCTGCAGCAACAGCGTGACGGCCTGGCACAGCACATCGACAACCTCGCCGAGCAGGCTCAGGGTGGCCTGCTGATGCGTGTGCACGGCGACCTGCATCTGGGCCAGGTGCTGGTGGTGCAGGGGGATGCCTACCTCATCGATTTTGAAGGCGAACCCGCCCGGCCCCTTGAAGAGCGCCGGGCAAAACACAGCCCCTACAAGGATGTCAGCGGCGTGCTGCGATCCTTCGACTATGCTGCTGCGATGATCTTGCGCAGCGCGTCTGCGGTGGACCTTTCCGAGCCGGCGCGGCAAGCCCGGCAGCGGGTTGCCCGGCAGTACCTGCACCAGTCCCGGCATGCCTTTGTCGAAGCCTATGGCCTGGCCACTGCCGCCATGCCCCACGCGTGGCAGCACGCCGAGGGCGAGCGCGCGGCGCTGGAGCTGTTCTGCCTGGAAAAAGCCGCCTACGAGATCACATACGAAGCCGAAAACCGTCCGAGCTGGCTGGCCGTGCCTTTGCATGGTCTGCATGGACTGATCAGTACCTGGGGAGAGTCAGAATGAACGTTACAACGCGTGAAAACGGTGGCCTTCGGCAACGGGACCTCGACGCCCTGGCCCGCGCCGAACACGCCGATCCTTTTGCGGTACTCGGCCCCCACGGCGACGGCGCAGGCGGGCAGGTGGTCCGCGCCTTTCTGCCCAATGCCCTGAAAGTGCGCATTCAGGCCCGGGATGACGGGCGGGTGCTTGCCGAAATGGAGCAGGGCAGCCTGCCCGGTTTGTTCAGCGCGCACCTCGATAAGGCACAGCCCTATCAGCTTCACATCGTCTGGGCCGGCGGCGAGCAGGTTACCGAAGACCCCTACAGCTTCGGCCCGCAATTGGGAGACATGGACCTTCACTTGTTCGCGGAAGGCAATCACCGCGATTTGTCCGGGCGCTTCGGTGCCCAGCCAACTCAGGTCGATGGCATCGACGGCGTGTGTTTCTCGGTCTGGGCGCCGAATGCCCGGCGGGTGTCGGTGGTGGGTGATTTCAACAACTGGGATGGTCGCCGCCACCCCATGCGCCTGCGGCACGGCGCGGGGGTGTGGGAGCTGTTCATTCCGCGTCTGGGCGTGGGCGAAACCTACAAGTTCGAAGTACTCGGCAAGGACGGCATACTGCCGCTGAAGGCCGACCCGCTGGCCCGTGCCACCGAGCTGCCGCCGAGCACGGCATCCAAGGTAGCCGGTGAACTCAGTCACGCCTGGCAGGACCATGACTGGATGGCACAACGTGCCCAGCGCCATGCCTACAACGCGCCGTTGTCGATCTACGAGCTGCACCCAGGGTCATGGCGCTGCGAGCTGGACGAAACGGGGGAAATCGGGCGTTTCTACAATTGGCGGGAACTGGCCGAGCGGCTGGTGCCCTATGTGCAGGAACTGGGCTTTACCCACATCGAACTGCTGCCGATCATGGAGCACCCGTTCGGCGGCTCCTGGGGCTATCAACCACTGTCGATGTTCGCGCCCACCTCGCGCTACGGCAGTGCCGAAGATTTCGCCGCGTTCATCGACGCCTGCCACCAAGGGGGCATCGGTGTGCTGCTGGACTGGGTGCCTGCGCATTTCCCCACTGACGAACATGGCCTGGCGCGTTTCGACGGCACGGCCCTGTACGAATACGACAACCCACTGGAAGGCTACCACCAGGACTGGAACACGCTGATCTACAACCTCGGCCGCAACGAGGTACGCGGCTTCATGATGGCCTCGGCGCTGCACTGGTTGAAGCACTTCCACATCGACGGCCTGCGCGTCGATGCGGTGGCCTCGATGCTGTACCGCGACTACTCGCGCAAGGCCGGCGAATGGGTACCCAACCGCCACGGCGGGCGTGAGAACCTGGAAGCCATCGACTTCATCCGCCACCTCAACGGCGTGGCTGCCCACGAGGCCCCGGGTGCGCTGATCATCGCCGAGGAGTCCACCGCCTGGCCCGGGGTCAGCCAACCTACCCAACAGGGCGGCCTGGGTTTTGCCTACAAGTGGAACATGGGCTGGATGCACGACACCCTGCACTACATCCAGAACGACCCGGTGCACCGCACCTACCACCACAACGAGATGAGCTTCGGGCTGATCTATGCCTATTCCGAGCACTTCATCCTGCCCATTTCCCATGATGAAGTGGTACACGGCAAGCACTCGCTGATCGACAAGATGCCCGGCGACCGCTGGCAGAAGTTCGCCAACCTGCGCGCCTACCTCACCTTCATGTGGGCACACCCGGGCAAGAAGCTGCTGTTCATGGGCTGCGAGTTCGGCCAGTGGCGTGAGTGGAACCACGACGCCGAACTGGACTGGTACCTGCTGCAGTATCCCGAGCACCAGGGTGTGCAGCGCCTGGTGGGCGACCTCAACCGCTTGTACCGCGAAGAGCCGGCGTTGCACGAGCAGGATTGCCAGCCGCAGGGTTTCCAGTGGTTGATCGGTGACGACGCGCAGAACAGCGTGTACGCCTGGCTGCGCTGGAGCACCAGCGGCGAGCCGGTGCTGGTGGTGGCCAACTTCACCCCGGTACCCCGAGAGGGCTACCGCATTGGCGTGCCGTTCGGCGAGCGTTGGCAGGAGCTGCTGAACAGTGATGCCGAGCTGTATGCCGGGTCGAATGTCGGCAATCTCGGGGCGGTGGCCAGTGACGAAGTGGCCAGCCACGGGCAGCCATTATCGCTGGCCCTGAACCTGCCGCCGCTGGGGGTGTTGATCATGAAGCCCGCCTGATCGGTTGGCCGCACTGGCCTTTTCGCCTGTAGGAGCGGGTTTACCCGCGAATCCGGTAGCGGCGGCAACCGTGAATGGCCTTTGGAAATTGGCCGGCAGGCCCGGCCCTTTCGCGGGTAAACCCGCTCCTACGCAGCTACCGCACCCGGCGGTGGCCCGTGTAGGAGCGGGTTTACCCGCGAAGAGGCCGGCCCTGCCTACCACCGCATCCGCACCCCAAGGCTGCCAATCAGCCCGTTCAGGTCATTGTCATCCACATCACTGCTGTAATCGGCGCTGACGAACAACGCCACCGAAGGCGTCACCCGCGCCACCAGCCCCAAGCCCAACTCCACCGTGGTCGAATAGCGCGAGCTGGAGATCTTGTCGACCTGGTCCAGCTTCACCTCATCGGCATTGCTGAAGTCATACCACACGTTGGTCCGCACATAGGGTTCGATGGGCATGCCGCGCACTTCGTAGCGCCCGGACAACTTGGCACCGACCCGGCCGCTCCAGCTCGGCTGGCTGTCGAAGGCTTGCAGGGTCTCCTCCTGCACCTGGTTGCCAGGGAAGAACTGCTGGTTGATCAACTGTGCCTGGGGCTCGATGACCCAGTTGCCACTCAGGCGGATCGGGTAACCGCCCTCTACCGAGAAGGTCATTGCGTGGCCACTGTCGTCCAGGCGCTGGCCGTTTTCGCCACGGCCCATCACGTCGATCCGCGAGCCCATGGCCACGGCATCCAGATGCCAACCCTGTTCATGGGTCATGCTCCAGTACACCCCCAGGCTTTCACCGCTCAAGTTCACCGCTTTGCGCTGCTTGTCGCCCAGCAGAGGGCGCGCGCCTTTGAAGCTGCTTTGCAGGTTGTTGTGCCCCACGAAAATCCCTGCGCGGTGCACATCGCCCGCTGCAGTTTCACGCACGAACAGGTCCGGGCCGATCATCAGTTGCTGGCTGGGCGCCTCCAGCTGTGCTGGGGGCAGCGCGCGGCCGCGCGCACTGGTGGGGAAGAACTGCGCCCACTGACTGGCCATCAGGTCCGGTGCCGGCTGCTGGTGGCGTTCGCTCATCTGCTGCGAAAACGCATTGAGGGTGCCGAGACTCAACCCACTGGCACTGAGCGGGTCGAGCGACAGTTGCGCCGCCACGGGTTGCTGCAGATAGCCGGGGGAAGTGGGGTCACCCTGCAGTTCGTACGCGATCGTTTCCACTGGGGTTGCCAGAAGCAGCGACGTGGAAACCGCGTAGAAAATGCTGTCGAAGCGCGAGGGGTTCGAGGTGCTTTTCATGGCGGATCTCCTTTGTTTTTGTGGTGCAGCCCGAGAACCTGGCCTGTTGTCACGAGCTGTACGGCAAAAACAGTGGGCGACCCAAACCAGCACGCCAGTTATCGCAAGCGCGCACGAAGGCGCGAGCTAGAGGCCCGGCGCAAGTTTTTTACAGCTTGGTACTGTTCAGCTAAGGAGAGGTCGCCGCTTGCGTCAAGAAAGCGTGAAGGAAGTGTTCAGGGGGCGTCGTAACGCTCAACCTGTTGTTTTATCGGTAAAAACAGCAGGGTATAGCGGGGATCGCTATTTGCCGTGCCGTGGCTATGAAGAATGATTGCTAAAGTCGCACTTCAACGGCCAGCGGCAGGTGATCTGACAGGTGCGACCAAGGTTTGTGCCCCAGAATCCGCGGCCCATGGCTTTCGGCGTTACGCAGGTATATTCGGTCCAGGCGTAGCAGCGGCAGGCGGGCAGGATAGGTGCGCGCGAGGTGGCCGTGGTGGCGTTCGAAGGCTTCGTGCAAGTCGCGTTGCAGGCCAAGGGTGCGGTTGCCGTGGCTTTTCCAGTCGTTGAAGTCGCCGGCGATGATCACCGGGGCGTTGGCAGGCAGGGCGTCCAGCAGTTTACGCAGCAACTGCAGCTGCTTTTGCCGGTGGCTTTCCAGCAACGACAGGTGCACGCAGACCGCATGCACCTGGCCTTGCCCCGGCACCTCCAGCACACAGTGCAACAGGCCGCGGCGTTCGGGGCCGGTGATCGACACGTCCAGGTTGCGGTGCTCGATGATCGGGTATTTGGACAGCAACGCATTGCCGTGGTGGCCGTCAGGGTAGACCGCGTTGCGGCCATAGGCAAAGTCGCTCCACATGCTGTCGGCGAGGAATTCGTACTGCGAGGTCTGTGGCCAGCCGGGGTAGCGCGCGGCGTGGCGATCGTGGCTGCCGAGCACTTCCTGAAGGAAGACAATGTCGGCCTGTGTACTGCGCACCGCCTCGCGCAGCTCCGGCAAGATAAAGCGCCGGTTGAAGGCGGTGAAGCCCTTGTGGGTATTCACCGTCAGTACCCGCAGGCGTTTCACGGCCGGGGCCTGGCTGACGCTGGCGAAACCATTACTGCCGGCTTCGAGGCTCACGATTCCTCCTGAAGTTAACCCTGCCTCACTGTCGCCGCCAAACCCTGTGGGGGCCGGTACACCGTTCCCACCGGGTTTGGCGTGGCGATCACAACGTAGGACCTGCCCGGGCTATCACCGTTCACTCCTCGTCGTACTGCAACACCATCAGCAGCATCGACCGACCCTTCACCTCGAACGTACTATCGAACTGCAGGTGCTGCCCCTTGCGCAACTCCGGCCGGTCGGTATCGACCAGGCAGCTCCAGTAATCGCCTTCGGGCACGGCCGGTAGCTTGAATGGCACGATGTCATGGTGGGCATTGACGATCAGCAACACGGTGGCCTCGGCACCTGGCCGGGCGATACCGCTGACCTGCGCGCGGCCATCTATCAGCATGCCCAGGCAGCGCCCGTGCGGGTCTTCCCATTGCTCAACGCTCATCTCGCTGCCATCGGGTGCCAGCCAGGTCACGTCCTTGACCCCAATTGCCTCATTGTAGTCACCCACCAGAAAGCGCGAGCGGCGCAGCACCGGGTAGGCCAGGCGCAGGCGCGTCAGGCGCTTGACGAAGGCCAGCAGCTCTTGGCCTTCCTCGTCCAGGTCCCAGTTCACCCAGCCGATCTCGCTGTCCTGGCAGTAAGCGTTGTTGTTGCCGTGCTGGGTGCGGCTGAACTCGTCGCCGGCAACGATCATTGGCGTGCCCTGGGCCAGCAGCAAGGTGGCGAAGTAGTTGCGCATCTGGCGCATGCGCAGGGCATTGATCGCCGGGTCGTCGGTCGGCCCTTCGACGCCGCAGTTCCACGACAGGTTGTTGTCGGTGCCGTCCTGGTTGTTTTCGTCGTTGTCTTCGTTGTGCTTGTGGTTGTAGGACACCAGGTCGCGCAGGGTGAAACCGTCGTGGGCGGTGATGAAGTTGACCGAGGAATAGGGCCTGCGCCCGCGGTTGTTGAACATGTCGCCCGAGGCGGTCAAGCGCGCGGCAAAATCGGCCAGCTGGCCTTCGTCGCCTTTCCAGAAGGCGCGTGCGGTATCGCGGAAGCGGTCGTTCCATTCCGCCCAGCCCGGGGCGAAGTTGCCCACCTGGTAGCCGCCGGGGCCGCAATCCCACGGTTCGGCAATCAGCTTGACCTGGCTCAGCATCGGGTCCTGGCGGCAGGCGACCAGGAAGCCATGACGCTCGCTGTAGCCATCGTGGTAACGGCCAAGGATGGTCGCCAGGTCGAAGCGAAAGCCGTCCACGTGCATTTCGCCGGCCCAGTAGCGAAGCGAGTCGGTGACCAACTGCAGCACGCAGGGGTGGCTCAGGTCCAGGGTGTTGCCGGTGCCGGAGTCGTTGATGTAGTAGCGCTTGTCGTCCGGCATCAGGCGGTAGTACGAGGCGTTGTCGATGCCGCGCATCGACAGGGTCGGGCCGCGCTCGTTGCCTTCGGCGGTGTGGTTGTAGACCACGTCCAGGATCACCTCAAGCCCCGCGTCGTGCAGGTGCGCGACCATCTCCTTGAACTCGGCGATCTTGCCGCTGGCCAGGTAGCGCGGGTGCGGGGCGAAAAAGGCGATGCTGTTGTAGCCCCAGTAGTTGTTCAGGCCCTTGTCCAGCAGGTGCTGGTCGTTGACGAAGGCGTGAATCGGCAGCAGCTCGATGCTCGACACGCCAAGGTCCTTGATGTGTTTGAGCAACTCGTCGTTGGCCAGGCCGGCGAAGGTGCCGCGCAGTTCTTCAGGCACAGCCGGGTGGCGCATGCTGATGCCGCGGGCATGCGCTTCATAGATGATCGTGCGCTCCCATGGGATCTGCACGCGCTGGTCGCGGCCCCAGGTGAACGCCGGGTCGATGACCTTGCATTTGGGCACGAAAGGCGCGCTGTCGCGCTCGTCGAACGAAAGGTCACCATCGGGGTGGCCGATGGTGTAGCCGAACAGTGCCTCGGACCATTTCAGGCTGCCGACCAGTTGCTTGGCATACGGGTCGATCAGCAGTTTGTTGGGGTTGAAGCGGTGGCCGTTTTCCGGCTCGTAGGGGCCATACACCCGGTAGCCATAGACCAGGCCGGGGTGAGCGTCGGGGAGGTAGCCATGGTAGATCTCATCGGTGTATTCGGGCAGCTCTATGCGCTCGAGTTCCTGCTCGCCGGTGGAGTCGAACAGGCACAGCTCGACCTTGGTGGCGTTGGCCGAGAAGAGAGCGAAGTTGACCCCAAGGCCATCCCAGGTGGCGCCGAGGGGGAAGGGCATGCCTTCGCGAATGCGCGATGGTGCGACCGAGCGGGTTTTCTTTGGGGTGCGGGGGCTCATGACGATCCTCGAGTGGCCGTGATGGAAGGGGAATCGGGCTGTCCTGCATGGGCCTCTTCGCGGGTAAACCCGCGCCTACAGGTTCATCACAGGTGCCTGTAGGAGCGGGTTTACCCGCGAAGAGGCCAGGACAGGTTTAACTGGCAGTAGGCTTTTTCACCGCCCGGGGCTTTTTCACCACAGCGGGTTTAACCCCCGGCAGGGCAGCCGCCTTGGGTTCGGCAGGTGCCTTCGGCTTGGCCGCTGCTTTCTTGCGCGGGGCTGCCTTGGGCGCCAGCGCTTCGGCCTCGGCCAGCTTGCGGGCCATTTCCCAGTGGCGTTCTTCTTCCCCTACGGGCTTACCTTCGGATTCCCAGATCTGGTAGGCAAATTCGCGAATACGCTTTTCATCGACACTCATCATGACGCTCCTGATGCTCAAGATTGTTGTATCAACACGTTGACCGGAAATTCCGCCAGCACGGCGCTCAACGGCAACTCCTTTGAAGAGCTGACCGCCGCACAGGCGAAAAGTCCCGTCGAGTTGGCAGGTGACAAGGCAAACGGCAATACCAGCCGGGTGTCGTCCCAGTTCTGCGCCGGGATCAACGGTGTTGCGGCACCTCCGAGCAGGCTGCTGGCCAGGCGCGGGGCGACGACGATGGCGTGCTCGCCTTCCCCCAGGCGAGCAAAGGCAATGACCTTGTCAGCGTGCCGGCCCTGTACGGTCAGTGGCAGGTAGGCACCGCGGCGGAACAGCTCGGCATGGGCCTGGCGGCAGTCCAGCACCCGGGCAATCAAGGCCTGTTTGACACGGCCGTCGCGCCAGTGCGCCAGCAGCTCGGCGGCCGGTGTGGCGTCGTCCAGCGTGCGACGCCTCGAAGCGTAGTCCACGGCGCGGCGGTTGTCCGGGTCGACCAGGCTGAAGTCCCAGTATTCGTTACCCTGGTACAGGTCGGGCACACCGGGTGTGGTCATGCGCAACAAGGCCTGGACCAGGCCATTGAGAGCGCCGGGGCAGGCCAGCAGCTGCGCCGCGTCGGCCAGCGACTTGCGCAGTTGCTGGTTCTCGCTGTCCAGCAGCAGGCCGTCGAGGTAATGAGCGCAGGCGCCTTCGTAGGCCTCGTTCGGCGCGCTCCAGCTACTGCGCAGCTTGGCCTCGCGCAGGGCCTTCTGCTGCCACTGGCGAACACGCTCGGCGTATTGACGCAGGGCATTGTCGTCGTTCAGGTCGAGGTCCAAGGGCCAACTGCCGAGCAGGGTCTGTAGCAGCATCAACTCGTCGCCGGGGCTGGGTGCCAGCCCGTCGTCCAACTGCGCGCGCAGGGGGGCTGCCAGCTCACGCCAGTGCTCCACCCGGCTGGCCAGCCACGTGCCGCGCTCGCTGAGTACGGCCAGGCGTGCACGCGTGTCTTCGCCGCGCTTGTGGTCGTGGGTGGCGGTGGTCAGCAGGTTGTCGGGGAAATCGCGCAGGCGCCGCTGGGCCTCGTTGTGGAAATGCATGGGGGGTGCGCTGAAGCGCTCTGCCTCGAAACCCACGTCGTTACGCGACAGCAGCCGCGCGCTGCGGTAGAAGGCGGTGTCTTCCACGGCTTTGGCGGCGCTGGGCGCAGTCAGTTGCTGGAAGCGCACGCAGGCGTGGCGCAGTTGCTTGCGGGCGCGCCCCGGTGGCAGATGCCGCCAGGCTTGCCCGCCCAGCCACCGTTCAAGTTGGTCCAGTAGCGGCCAGTCAGCTTCGGCAAGGTCTTGCCGGGCATTGGTCAGGGCCTGCTGGAAGAACGTTTCGTCCTGCGCCGGGCGCCCGCAGGCATTGAAGTAGGTTCGGTAAACCGGGTAATGCGCCACCAACGCCTGCAAGGCCCGGCGAATCGCGCCCAGGGTCAGGTCACGGGTCATCAGGTCGTTGCGCGCCACCTGCAACAGTGCCTGGGCCACCGACTCGCAGTCACCGGCCAGGCTGGCGTTGAGCACCAGGTGACGGGCCTGGCGCACTTCTTCAGGGAAGTCCGGGCGCTCGCTGACGTTGCTCCACAGTTCGCTCAGCGGCGCTTCGCCGGCCGGATCATGCTGCAGCAGCGACACCTGGTTCATGAACTCGTAGCCGGTGGTGCCGTCGGTAAGCCAGTCGCGGTGCAGGTGCTCGTCGGCACCCAGGATCTTTTCCACGTACAGGGGGAAGTGCTCCAGCCCTGCATTCAGCGGCCGCCGCGCCAGCAGGTTATCAACCCGCCGGCGCAGTTTGCGGCAGTAGCCACGCGGGTCGGCAAGGCCGTCGATATGGTCGATGCGCAGGCCGTCCACCAGGCCGCGTTCGATCAGTTCGAACAGCTTGGCATGGGTGGCTTCGAACACCACGGCGCGCTCCACGCGCAGGCCGCCCAATTCGTTGATGTCGAAGAAGCGCCGCCAGTTGATGTCGTCGGCAGCGGTACGCCAGCTGGCCAGGCGGTAGGTCTGGCGTTCCAGCAGCAGGTGCAGGCGTTTGAAACCGGCCTCGCTGCGGCTGTCGAAGGCCACCAGGGCCGATTCGAGGTCGGCACCTTCGCGCACCAGGCGGGCCAGTTCGGCTTGGAGCGGCAGGCTATCGGCCAGCGGGGTGGCCGAGTCGCCCAATGCCGTGAAGCGCTCGGCCAGCACCTTGAGTGCAGGTTCCGGGCTGAGCGCGAGAATCCAGCCGTAATCGACCGGGCAGATCGGGAAACGATGCGCGTAATGGGCCACCTGCAGCAGCCCCTGCTGTTTGTCGAACTGCAGTGGTATCTCGCCATTCCTGAGCGCCACGCCGTAGTCGCTGCCGAGGAACGGCAACAGCAGTTGCCCGGCCAGCAGTGGGTCGCTGGAGTGCCACTGGATGTCGAAGAACTCTGCATACGGGCTGCGCCGTCCCCAGGCCAGCAGGCTTTGCCACCAGGGGTTGTCGGCACCGCCCACGGCCATGTGGTTGGACACCGTGTCGAGGATCAGCCCCATGCCATGCTGGCGCAGGGCGGCAACCAGGCGCTCCAGCGCGGCCTCGCCGCCCAGCTCCGGGTTGACGCAGGTAGGATCGACCACGTCGTAGCCATGGCGCGAGCCAGCGCGGGCCTTGAGGATGGGCGAGGCATACAGGTGGCTGATGCCCAGCTGGGCGAAATACGGCACCAGCGGCACAGCGTGGTCGAGGGTGAAGTCGCTGTGGAATTGCAGGCGTAGGGTCGCGGTCAGTGGCTTCATCGGTCACGCTCCCACGCCTGCTCGCGGGCCTGGGCCAGCAGCTCCAGGCGCCGTGCGGCATCTTCGTCGTCGAGCAGTTCGCGTACCGGACGGGCAAAGCGCCGCCGCCAGTTGGGATGGCCATTGGTGGTGCCCGGCAGGTTGGGTTGCTCGTCGCAGCCCAGCAGGTCTTCCAGCGGTACCAGCACCAGCGGCGCACGGGTATGGCCAACGAAGCGGATGGCCGCATCGATCAGCGCGTCGTTGTCCTTCAGTTCGCCGTAGTTGGCCTCCAGGATGCGGCGCAGGCCTTCGCGTTCTTTCTGACGCTCGTGTCGCCAGTGCAATTCGGCAGCAGCATCAATCAGTTGCAAGCGGTGTCTCCAGTCGATGTCGCGGTTTGCCAGCCAGCCGGCCAGTGGCGCCAGGTCGTGGGTGCCGGTGGTGGCCAGGGCATTGTCCGGCCAGTCGAGAATGGGCTTGAACTGGCCCGGCTGGGTCTGCTCGAACGGCAGCACGCGCATGCCCAGCACCGCTTTCTCGGCCAGCTTTTCGCGCAGGCTGTCGGGCACGGTGCCCAGGTCTTCGCCGAGGATGATCGCCTGGTGACGCACCGACTCCAGCGCCAGCAGGCGCAACAGGTCGTCTAGCGGGTAGTCGAGGTAGGCGCCTTCGCTGGGTTTGGCCCCCTGCGGGATCAGCCATAGCCGGCGCAGGCCCATCACATGGTCGATGCGCAGGCCGCCAGCGTGGGCGAGGTTGGCCCGCAGCATCTCGATGAAGGCGCGATAGCCATTGCGCTTGAGGCCCTCGGGCGAGAAGGCGCAAATGCCCCAATCCTGCCCGACGTGGTTGAGGATGTCGGGCGGCGCACCCACGCTCAGACCGGCCAGCAGTTCGTCCTGGCGGCTCCAGGCCTGGCTGCCGGCACCGTCGGCACCCACCGCCAGGTCGGCGATCAGGCCCACGGCCATGCCGTTGCTGCGGGCCGCTTCCTGGGCGCGTTGCAGGCCACGTTCGGTCAACCACTGGCAGAAGGCGTGGAACTCGACCTTGGCCGGGTAGGCATTGGCTAAAGCCTCCACTTCCGGGTGGTAGGGGTCGTGCCAGGCTTTGGGCCAGTTGCGCCAGTCGGCCCCGAGGCCGCGCTCCACTGCCTGGGCCTGCAGCACCTCGAAGCGGCAGTGGTGCTCCAGGGTCTGGCCGCCAGCTTCGCGGAAGCTGTCAAAATCTGTGCGTAGCGGGTGGTCGCCGTGGCTGAAGCCTTGGTAAAGCGCTTCAAGCAAACGCAGCCGGGCGCTGGCGGCGCGTGGCCAGTCGACCAGAGGGCGCTGCTCCAGCTCTTCGAGTTGTTGCTCCAGCCCGCAGGCTTCGATGGCCATGCGCACCTCCCGTTCACCCAGCAGGGCCGCAGGGCTGGTGTACAGGGTGTTGAGCAGCAGGCGACTGGAAGGTGAGTAGGGGCTGTAGTGTTCCTGGTCGATGGCCGACAGGGCGTGAATCGGGCTGATAGCCAAGGCATCGGCGCCGCGCTCGGCGGCCGAGCGCGCCAACTGCTCCAGCGCCAGGCAGTCGCCGAAGCCCCCATCGCCGGGGCGGCGCAGGCTGTACAGCTGCACTGCCAGGCCCCAGCAGCGTGGTGGCGGCTGTTGCACCTTGTCTTCCAGGCTGTGGCAGCGTGTTGGCGCCACCGCCACGGTGAAGCGGCGGCTGTCGATTTCCACCTGGTGATAGCCGATGGGCAGCTCGCCGGGCAGGCGCGCCTGGTCATCGAGGCTGAGGGTGACAGAGGTGTGATCTTCCAGGGTGCAGTGGGCCACGCTGGCGGCACTGAAGTAGCGCGACAGCGCTAGCGGCTGGCCTACGTCGGCGGTCAGCAAGGGCGGCAGGTGTTCGCTGTCTTCGGCGGTTTCCACCGCACGCAGGCTGGCGGCAACGGCCGCGTCATCGCCGGCCGGGTGGCCAAGGCCTTCGAGGATGTTGCGCAGCACGTCGTCGCTGACACGCTGGGGCCTGGCATTGGCGTCGATCCAGTCGCGGCTCAGCCCGACGCTGGATGCCAGACGGTGCAGGGCGGTTTCGCTCATGGGTGCTCCTGGGCAGGGGGAAGCAGGCTGACCACACAGCTGTAGGCAGCCAGGTGGGTATCCGGGTGTCGGGTGTCGCTGCTGTCAAACAGCCGTGTGGATGGCGCGGGCAGTTCGACCGCCTGCGGGGTGTCGGCCAGGTTCAGGTCGATGCGCAGAGTGTTGCCGTTGCCCAGCTGCCAGCGCGCGGTCAGCGCTTTGTCAGCGTGCACCTCGGCGCCCAGCGCACGGCTACCGGGCAAGTGCGGGATGATGTGGCGGCGGCGCAGGTCGAGCAGTTGCTGGTAAAGGCCGTGCCAGCCGGCGATCACCGCCTTGTTCTGCGGGCGTGAAGAGGCGAAGGTCTGTTCGGCGTTGGGGTCGGGAATGTGCTCACGCTGCTCGGGGTCGGCGAACGCGGCGAAGTGGGCGAACTCGCCACGACGGCCTTCGCGTACCGCGTCGGCCAGCGCGTCATGGAAGTCGGTAAAAAACAGGAACGGCTGGCAACTGCCGGCTTCGTCGCCCATGAACAGCAGCGGAATCATGGGGGCCAGCAGCAACAGGCCGGTGGCTGCACGCAGGGCTGGCGCGGGGCATAGGCGGGTCAGGCGCTCACCCAGCGCGCGGTTGCCGATCTGGTCGTGGTTCTGCAGGAACAACACGAAGGCGCTGGGCGGCAAATGCCCGCTGGGTTCGCCGCGTGGTTTGCCATGCCGGTTGGCCTGGCCCTGGAACACGAAACCTTCGCCAAGGCACCGTGCCAGTTGGTCGATGGGGCGATGCTGGAAGTCGGCATAGTACCCTTCGGTTTCACCGGTCAGCAGCACGTGCAGGGCATTGTGGCCGTCATCGTTCCACTGGGCGTCGTAACCCTGTTCCAGCAGGCCCGCCTGGTTGTGCTCGTTCTCCAGCACCAGCCACACGTGCCGGCCCGGTTCTACGGCGGCGCGCACCCGTTGGGCCAGCTCGATCAGGAAGTCGGGCTGGTCGATGGCATGCACCGCATCCAGGCGCAGGCCGTCGAAGCGGTAGTCGCACAGCCACATCAGGGCGTTCTGGATAAAGTACTCGCGCACCTGCGGGCGGCGAAAGTCGATGGCCGCGCCCCAAGGTGTCTGCCGGTCTTCACGGAAGAAAGGGCTGGCGTACTGGTGCAGGTAATTGCCGTCGGGGCCGAAGTGGTTGTACACCACATCGACCAGCACCATCAGCCCGTGGCCGTGGGCCTGGTCGACCAGTGCGCACAGCTGCTCGGGGCTGCCGTAGGTATTCTGTGGGGCGTATGGCAGTACGCCGTCGTAGCCCCAGTTGCGTTCGCCGGGGAACTGCCCCAGCGGCATCAGCTCGATCGCGCTGATGCCCAGTTCGGCCAGGCGCGGCAGTTCCCGGGCAACCCCGGCGTAACCCCCGAGCAGGCCGACATGCACCTCCTGGATCACGGCCTCATGCCAAGGCCGGCCTTGCCACGGGTGTTGCCAGGCGTAACCGGCCACATCCACTACCTGGCTGGGCCCGTGTACGCCGTCGGGCTGGTAGCGCGAGGCCGGGTCGGCCACCTGCAGCTCCCCGTCGATACGGTAGTGGTAACGGTCACCGGCCTGGCATGGCGCCACGCCGCTGTACCAACCCTCATCATCCGGCAGCAGTTCGATGGCCGGCTGCCGCTCCAGTTCCACGCTCACGCTGCGCGCATCCGGCGCCCAGAGGGCGAAGCGCGCCGACGTGGCGTCCAGCAAGTGTGCGCCATGTCTGTGCATCTTCCGACCCCCGCTCAGTAATGGCTCAGTTGTGTCTGCTTGACCAGGTCCTCGTACAGGCGGGCATAGGGTTCAACCGCCTGGCACCAGTTGAACGGCTGGGTCATCGACAGGCAGCGCATGGCGTTCAGCAGGTCCTTCTTGCCGTAAACATAGAAGGCGCGGCTGAGTGCCTCGCGGTAGCTCTCGACGGTGGACTCGTTGAACAGGAAGCCCGTTACGCCGCATTCGATGGTGTCGGCCAGGCCACCGGTATTGCGTGCTACCGGCAGCGAGCCGAAGCGTTGCGCGTACATCTGGCTGAGGCCGCACGGCTCATAGCGGGATGGCATCAGCAGGAAATCGCTGCCGGCGAACATGCGCCGGGCATCGGTTTCATTGAAGCCGATACGCACACCGATGCGGCCCGGGTGGCGCAGCGCCAGCTCGCGCATGGCCTGTTCCTCTTCCGGCTCGCCGCGGCCGATGATCGCGATCTGCCCGCCTTGCTCGACGATGTAGTCGGCCACGCCCAGGGTCAGGTCCAGGCCCTTTTGATAGACCAGCCGCGACACCACGGCGAACAGCGGGCCTTCGGAATCGTCCAGGCCGAACAGCTCGCGCACCTCCTGGGTGTTACGCGCTTTGCCCTCCCAGTCATTGATGCTGAAGTTGTGCTGCAGGTACTTGTCGGTAGCCGAGTCCCAGCTTTCGTCGATGCCGTTGGGGATGCCACCGAGCAGGCCTTGCTGGGCCTTGCTGGCGAGGAAACCGTCCAGGCCGCAGCCAAATTCCGGGGTGGTGATTTCCCGGGCATAGGTGGCGCTGACTGTGGTGATGTGGCTGGAGTAGGCCAGGCCGGCCTTGAGGAACGACAGCTTGCCGTAGAACTCCATGCCTTCTTGCTGCATGGCATGTTCGGGTATCGCCAGCTCCGGGCTGCAGCCGCGGCTGTACACACCTTGGTACGCCAGGTTGTGGATGGTGAACAGTGTGGGCGTATTCAGGCCGCGCCAGTGCATGTAGGCCGGGGCCAGACCGGCGGGCCAGTCATGCGCGTGCACCACTTCCGGCGTCCAGTGGATCTTGCCTTCGCCCGCAGCGATTTCGGCGGCAGCCAGGCCCAGGCGGGCGAAGCGAATGTGGTTGTCAGGCCAGTCGCGACCATTGTTGGCACCATAGGGTGTGCCGTCGCGCTGGTACAGTTCGGGGCAGATCAACACATAGATGACCAGGCCGTCGGCCATGTCCATGCGCCCGATCTTGCAGGGCGGCAGGGCCGCATGGCCGCCCAGTTCACCCACGATATGTATAGGGTTGTCGCTTTCCATCACCTGGCGGTAGCCGGGGATGAGGACCCGCACATCGTGCAGGTGCGCCAGGGCACGGGGCAGGGCAGCGGACACGTCACCCAGGCCACCGGTTTTCACCAGGTCGGCGATTTCCGAGGTCACGAACAGAATCTTGCGCATGTTCGGGTTTTGCTGGCGCTGGGCGCCGGGTGCCTTGCCTGTCGTGGCGAAATCCGGGGTGAGCGGCTCGCGGTTATCCGGTTTGAAAGCGTCTACGTGAGGCTCGACAGCGGCACTGATCATACTTCTCTCCGTCCCTATGCTTGGTCGGGTGCTGGCACCCGTGGCGATGTTTCGTGCTGGTTCTCTCTAGTTTGAATCTGCTTAGTGCGTTCCATGCCCCAGGGTCGTGCGCGCAGGCACTACGCGATCAGCATTCCGGCCGAAGGCGCTTGGACTGGTTGGGGTGTGTGGGCCGAGGATCGGGAATAGCCCGATGCGTCTGGCCTACTTATGTTCATGACCTGCCGGGTTTCCTGAAAGTTCGACTTTTTTGGGGTCACTCTTCCATTGAGCAAATGGCGGGCCGAAAACTGAGTGTAGGAGAGAAAGTGCTAAAAAGGTGACCCACTGGTCACTATTGTTATGTGCGCAATAGACGCAAACGTTGGCGTTTGTGAGGGGTTGTGAAACGGGGTGGGCGAGTGTGGGGCAGAGGGGTTTCGAGCTGCGCCAAATTGTGGCTCGTTACGCGCAATGCACCTTTTGGGTGCGTAGGCGTAAGCGTGGCTTTAGGCTGCGAAGAGGTGGGTATGGGCGCAGGATTCTGCTTTCAGTGCTGGCCCTTTTTGGGCACAAAGCCGCTTCGGTTGCCCGATAGGGTTAAAAGACGGCGACTGGATTCAGGATCGGGTGGGAGCCATGCAGCCCCCACAGGCGAAAAAGGAATCGATCAGAGGCTGACCGCTTTATCGCCAGCGCGCTGTTGCGCCAACAGCAGGTTCAACTGGGCGACCTGCTGACGCAGCTGGTCACGTTCGTCTTTAAGTTTACGCAGCTCATCACGGCGCACGGAGACATAGAGGGTCTGGGGTGGGGTTGCAGGCATCAATGTACCCATGAGCACACCTCGCGGTTTTGGCTGGTGACAAGTCAAAGCGTAGACGCTTCACGCGGGGCGCATTCTGAATTCTTTCACCGGGCTTGGGAACTTTTTTGTTTATTGTGGTCTTGCCGTTCGTCGCTGAACCCTCGGGCGGCATGCTGGACTAATCTGAAAAGCTGGACTGTCGTCATCCATTTCGAAAAGGGAGCATTGGCTCATGCAACTGGGAATCATCGGGCTGGGCCGTATGGGCGGCAATATCGCAAGGCGCCTGATGCGCGCCGGTCACCGCACCGTGGTGCACGACCGCAACCGTGAAGCCATCACCGGCCTGGAGGGCGAAGGCGCTCAGGGTGCGCATGACCTCGGTGCACTGGTACAAAAGCTGAAAGCGCCGCGCGCGGTATGGGTGATGCTGCCGGCTGGTGACGCCACCGAGCAGACCATCGCCCAGCTGGCCGAAATGCTGGAGCCGGGCGATGCGATCATCGACGGCGGCAACACCTTCTACAAGGACGACATGCGCCGCGCTGCAGAACTGGCCAAGCGCGGCCTGCATTATCTGGACGTCGGGACGTCCGGCGGCGTGTGGGGCCTGGACCGCGGCTACTGCATGATGATCGGCGGCGAAAAGGACGTGTTCGAGCGCCTGGAACCGCTGTTCAAGGCGCTGGCACCGGGCGTGGGCGACATCCCGCGTACCCATGGCCGCAGCGGCGAGCACCAGCGTGCCGAGCACGGCTACATCCATGCCGGCCCACCCGGCGCCGGGCACTACGTGAAAATGGTGCATAACGGCATCGAGTATGGCCTGATGCAGGCCTATGCCGAAGGCTTCGACCTGCTGCGCAGCAAAGGCGGCAACGAGCTGCCCGAAGACCAGCGCTTCAACCTGAACGTGGCCGAAATTGCCGAAGTGTGGCGACGCGGCAGCGTGGTGACCTCGTGGCTGCTCGACCTCACCGCCGATGCGTTGGTAGCCGACCCTCAGCTGTCGCAATTCAGTGGCTCGGTGTCCGACAGTGGCGAAGGCCGCTGGACCATCGACGCCGCCGTCGAGCAGGCGGTGCCGGTGCCGGTGTTGTCCAGCGCACTGTTCGCGCGCTTCCGTTCGCGCCAGCAACAGGGCACCTACGGTGACAAGATTCTCTCGGCCATGCGCCTGGGCTTCGGTGGCCACGTCGAGAAGAAAGGCGAATGACTAAACAGACCCTTGCGGCCGCCCCCCCTTGTACCCTGTTCCTGTTCGGCGCCAATGGCGACCTGGTCAAGCGCCTGCTGATGCCTGCGCTGTACAACCTCAGCCGTGACGGTTTGCTGGACCGTAACCTGCGCATTGTCGGCGTCGACCATAACCCGGCCAGCGCCGAGGATTTCGCCGCGCGCCTGCACGCGTTCATGGTCGAGCGTGACAAAGGAAGCGAGGGCAGCGCCAAGTGCCTGGACGAGAAGCTATGGGCCCGCCTGGCCAAGCGCCTGGATTACCAGACGGGCGACTTTCTCGATCCGGCCACCTACCAGGCCCTGGCCAGGCGCATCGACAAGACCCGCCACGGCAATGCCATTTTCTATCTGGCCACGTCGCCGCGCTTCTTCCCTGAGGTGGCGCAGCGCCTGGGGCAGGCCGGCCTGCTGGACGAGTCTGCCGGCGGCTTTCGCCGGGTGGTGGTTGAAAAACCGTTCGGCACCGACCTGGCCAGCGCCGAGGCGCTCAACGCCTGCCTGCTGAAGGTGATGGGCGAGCGGCAGATCTACCGCATCGACCATTACCTGGGCAAAGAGACGGTGCAGAATATTCTGGTCAGCCGCTTTTCCAACGGCCTGTTCGAATCGTTCTGGAACAATCACTACATCGACCACGTGCAGATCACCGCAGCGGAAACCGTCGGTGTCGAGACCCGTGGTGCCTTCTATGACAGCACCGGCGCCCTGCGCGACATGGTGCCCAACCACCTGTTCCAGTTGCTGGCGATGGTGGCCATGGAGCCGCCGGCCGCGTTCGGCGCTGATGCGGTGCGCGGTGAAAAGGCCAAGGTAATCGGCGCTATCCGCCCATGGTCGGCAAAAATGGCCCTGAAGAATTCCGTACGAGGCCAGTACAGCGCCGGCAAGCAGGGGCGCAAGCCGTTGCCAGGCTACCGTCAGGAGTCCAACGTCGCGCCGGATAGCCAGACCGAGACCTACGTGGCGCTGAAGGTGATGATCGACAACTGGCGCTGGGCCGGCGTGCCGTTCTACCTGCGCACCGGCAAGCGCATGAGCGTGCGTGATACCGAGATTGCCATCTGCTTCAAGCCCGCACCGTATGCGCAGTTTCGCGAGTCGGAGCTGGAACGGCCCAAACCCAACTACCTGAAAATCCAGATCCAGCCCAATGAAGGCATGTGGTTCGACCTGCAAGCCAAACGGCCCGGGCCAGAGCTGGTGATGGAGAATGTCGAGTTGGGTTTTGCCTACAAGGACTTCTTCAAGATGACCCCGGCCACTGGCTACGAGACGCTGATCTATGACTGCCTGACCGGTGACCAGACCCTGTTCCAGCGGGCTGACAACATCGAAAACGGTTGGCGAGCGGTGCAGCCGTTTCTCGATGCCTGGGCCCAGGGCGGCGAAGTGCATGAGTACTCGGCTGGCGAAGATGGGCCTGAGGCCGGCAATGAATTGCTGACCCGCGACAAGCGGGAGTGGCACCGGTTGGGGTGAGAGGTTTGCAAGCCTGTGCCGGCCCTTTCGCGGGCAAGCCCGCTCCTACAGGGAATTCCATTTCCCTCAGGCACCTGCGAAGAGGCCAGCACAGGCAACCACACAAAGGAGACCTAATGCCTGCCCATATCGAAGACTACGCCCTGCTGGGCAACTGCCGAAGTGCGGCGCTGGTCAGCCGCGATGGCGCGCTGGACTGGCTGTGCCTGCCACGCTTCGACGCCCCCGCGGTGTTCGCGGCCCTGCTGGGCAACGAAGAAAATGGCCGCTGGCGCCTGGCCCCTTGCGACCCGGTAACGCACAGCAGCCGCCAATACCTGGGCGACACCCTGGTGCTGGAAACCACTTGGGTCACCGCCAGCGGTCGTGCCCGGGTGCTCGACTTCATGCCCCTGGGCGAAGTCAATTCGGTGGTGCGCATCGTCGAAGGCTTGTCTGGCGAAACCCATTTCGAAATGGACCTGGTCATGCGCTTCGACTACGGCCGCAGCGTGCCCTGGGTGGAACGACTGGACCCACTGACCCTCAGCGCCGTCGCCGGCCCTGACCGGCTGATCCTGTGCAGCACCGTGCCCCCGCAAGCCCGCGACCACCATACCGGCTGCCGCTTTCGCGTCAGCACGGGCCAGCGCCAGGTCTTCAGCCTGCGTCACCAGCCCTCGCACTTGCCGGTGCAGCCTGACTGCAACATCGACCATGCCCTGGCAAACACCTGTGAGCAATGGCAGGCCTTCGCCGACCGCTGCCCGCAGGTAGGGCCATATACCGCCCTGGTGCGTCGGTCGCTCCTCACCCTCAAGGCCATGACCTACGCCCCCACCGGCGGTATTGTCGCTGCCGTCACCACGTCGCTGCCCGAGCGTGTGGGCGGCGAGCGCAACTGGGACTACCGCTTCTGCTGGCTGCGCGACGCGACCATGACCCTGCTGGCCTTCATGAACCTTGGCTACTTCGACGAGGCCCAGGCCTGGCGCGAGTGGCTGCTGCGCTCGGTGGCCGGCAACCCCGAGCAGATGCAGATCATGTATGGCCTGGCTGGCGAGCGTGACCTGCAGGAGTACACCTTGCCGTGGTTGGCCGGTTATGAGCATTCGCAGCCGGTGCGGGTGGGCAACGCCGCCTCGGCGCAGAGGCAACTGGACATCTATGGCGAACTGGCCGATGCGATGACCCAGGCGATCAAGGGCGGGTTGCCCCGCCACCCGCGCAGCGCCGCCATTTCGCGCTTGATATTGCCTTATGTCGAACGCATCTGGCGCGAGCCGGACGAAGGCATCTGGGAAGTGCGTGGCGGCCGGCAGCAGTTCGTGCACTCCAAGGTGATGGCCTGGGTCGCCTTCGACCGCGCCGCAGGGCTGGCCGACACTACGGAAGAAGGCCGCGAGCGCGGGCAGCATTATCGCCAGGTGGCTGACGAGATTCACCGCGACGTGTGCGAGCACGGCCTCGACCCCAGCGGCCGGTTCTTCGTCCAGGCCTATGGTTCGACCGAAATGGACGCCAGCCTGTTGCAGATCGCTCTGACCGGCTTCCTGCCGGCGGAGGACCCACGCTTCATGCGCACCCTCGAACAGATCGAACAGCGTCTGATGAAGAACGGCCTGCTGCTGCGCTATGACAGTGACAGCTGCAGCGACGGCCTGACGCCGGGAGAGGGCACCTTCCTGGTGTGTTCGTTCTGGCTGGCTGACGTATATGTATTGCTGGGGCGCCAGGCCAAAGCCGAAGCGCTGTACCAACACCTGACCGGCCTGTGCAACGACCTCGGCCTGCTGGCCGAACAGTACGACCCGGCCGGCCAGCGCATGCTCGGCAACTTCCCCCAGGCCTTCAGCCAGATAGGCATCATCAACACCGCGCTGAATCTGCACCGCGCTCAGTGCCCGGCGCGCGACCGGGCGCGTTGTGGGTAGCGAATGAGTAGGGCGACTGCCTTGACCGGAGTAGACTAGGCCAAACCCTTTCGGCACGGAGCATACATGGGCATTCGCGGTACTGACCGGCAGATCGACAACATCGAGTTCAATGTCAGCGACATCTCACGGAGCAAGGCCTTCTATGGCAGTGTATTCGGCTGGGCGTTCACCGACTACGGGCCGACCTACACCGAGTTCAGCGATGGCCGGTTGACGGGTGGCTTCACCACGGGTGAGCCGGTGCGCCCGGGCGGGCCGCTGGTCATCCTGTACGCTGACGACCTGGAGGCCACGCAGCAACGGATCGAAGCTGCCGGGGCGAAAATCAGCCGGGCGACCTTTGCCTTCCCCGGCGGGCGGCGCTTTCATTTCATCGACCCGGACGGTTATGAGCTGGCGGTGTGGACGGCCCAAGCCTGATGGCCAATCACAAGATCGAAATCCGCCGACGCAATATCGAAAAAATCCTGCAAGCGGCGGAAAAGGTGTTTGCCGAGAAGGGCTACGGCGCCACCTCCATGGGCGATATTGCCGAGCAGGCTGAGCTGCCACGCTCCAACCTGCATTATTACTTCAGCACCAAGGACGAGCTGTTCCGCGCGGTGCTGCAGGACCTGCTGGACGTGTGGAAGCAGGACGCCCTGTGCTTCGAGAACTTCGACGATCCGCGTGTGGTGCTGACCAGCTACATCCGGGCGAAGATGGGGCATTCGCGCTCGCGGCCGCTGGGCTCGAAAATCTGGGCTGAAGAGATGCTGCACGGGGCGCCGGTGCTGGGGGTTAACCTCGACGAAAGCCTTGTGCCCTGGGCGAAGATGAAAGAGGCCAAGATCCGCTGTTGGGTGGAAGAGGGGCGCATTCTGCCGGTGGAGCCGTCGGCGCTGCTGTACATGATCTGGGCCTCGACCCAGCATTACGCCGACTTCGGCTACCAGGTGCAGTTGCTAAACGGCGGCGAGATGCTGTCGGACATGGCGTTCGAGAGTGCGGTGCAGACGGTGACCAGCGTGATCTTGCGGGGGATCGGGCTGGAGCCGTGAACCGGCGATGGAGGCCGCTGCGCGGCATTCGCGGGCTTGCCCGCTCCCACAGGTTCTGCGCTGTCCTCAGAAACGGCGCAGTCCTGTGGGAGCGGGCAAGCCCGCGAAGGGCTGCATGGCAGCCCCCATTGCTTCAACTGGCCTCGCGGTACGGGTTACGCGGATCCTGCGTCCAGTTCAGGTACGGCTTGCCGGTGTCCTGTGCCTCCATTTCGATGCAGTTTTCCACCGGGCAGGTGATCTGGCACAGGTTGCAGCCCACGCATTCCTCTTCGATCACACTGTAGGCATGCGTGCCGTCAGCCTTCAGCGTGCTTGCAATCGCCTGGTGCGAGGTGTCCTCGCACGCAATGTGGCAGCGCCCGCAACCAATGCACGCCTCCTGGTCAATGTGCGCTACCGATTTATAGTTGATGTCCAGGTATTTCCAGTCGGTGGTATGCCCCACCGCCTGCCCGCGGAACGCTTCGATAGTGGCATGCCCATGCTGGTCCATCCAGCGTGCCAGGCCGTCCTGCATGTCCTCGACGATACGGAAGCCATGCAGCATCGCTGCCGTGCACACCTGCACGGCGCCACTGCCCAGGGCCATGAACTCGGCGGCGTCACGCCAGTTGCCGATGCCGCCAATGCCACAAATCGGCAAGCCCCGCGTTTCCGGGTCGCGGGCGATTTCCGCCACCATGTTCAAGGCAATCGGCTTCACTGCCGAACCGCAGTAACCGCCATGGGTGCTCTGGTCTCCGACAATCGGGTGGGCCACCATGCGGTCCAGGTCGACGCTGGTGATGGAGTTGATGGTGTTGATCAGCGACACGGCATCGGCCCCGCCTCGATGCGCGGCGCGGGCCGACTGGCGGATATCGGTGATGTTCGGCGTAAGCTTCACGATCACCGGCAGCGCGCAGTACGTCTTGCACCAGCGGGTGACCATTTCCACATATTCCGGCACCTGGCCGACGGCCGCCCCCATGCCGCGCTCCGGCATACCGTGCGGGCAACCGAAGTTCAGCTCGATGCCATCGGCCCCCGTGGCTTCCACCAGCGGCAGGATGAACTTCCACGATTCCTCTATGCACGGCACCATCAGCGACACGATCAGTGCGCGGTCGGGCCAGTCCTTCTTCACCTGGGTGATCTCGCGCAGGTTGATTTCCAGGGAGCGGTCGGTGATCAACTCGATATTGTTGATCCCCTGTACCTGACGGTTGGGGCCATAGTGGGCCGAGTAGCGCGACGACACGTTGACCGCCGCAGGGTCTTCGCCCAGGGTTTTCCAGACCACGCCGCCCCAGCCGGCCTCGAAGGCGCGGACCACGTTGTAGGCCTTGTCGGTTGGCGGTGCGGAGGCCAGCCAGAAGGGGTTGGGTGCCTTGATGCCGGCAAATACGATAGACAAGTCGGCCATTTACGCTGCCTCCACGTTGAGCATGAGTTGGGCATGGATGGCTTCGGCGGCCAGCTTGCCGTGTTGCACGGCCTGCACGGTAAGGTCCTGCCCCAGCGCGGTGCAGTCGCCGCCTGCGTACACGCCCGGCAGGCTGGTCTGCAGGTTTTCGTCAACGCGGATGCGCTCACCCTCGCGGGCCAGTTGCGCAGCCACCGGGTCGGCGAGGCTGGCATCGTCAAAGCGTTGGCCAATGGCCTTGAAAATGGCGTCCGCAGCCAGCTCGAAGGTTTCGCCGGTATCGCGCAGGCGGCCTTCCGCCAGCTCGGTGCGGGCAAAGCGCATGCCGCGGACCTTGCCGGCGTCATCCAGCAGCACGGCATCAGGGCGGGCCCAGGTGTGCAGGCGTACCTGGTTGGCCTTGGCAATGTCCTGCTCGTGGCCGGTCGCGCCCATGTCGGCGTGGCCACGGCGATAAACCAGGTTGACGTCGCGGGCACCCAGACGACTCATCTGCACGGCCATGTCGATGGCCGTGTTGCCAGCACCGATCACCAGGCAGCGGTCGGCCAACGGTAGCTGGCTCAGGTCATCGGCCTGGCGTAGCTCGCGGATGTATTCGGTGGCGGCGACCACACCGGGGGCTTCCTCGTCGGGCAGCCCTAGCTGGCGCACGGCATTCAGGCCGAGGCCCAGGAACACCGCGTCGTACTGATCGCGCAGTTCGCCCAGGCTGAGGTTGCCACCCAGGCGCTGGCCATGGCGGACTTCGATACCGCCAATGCCCAACAAGAAATCCACTTCACGCTGGGCATAGTCGTCTACCAGCTTGTAGCGGGCGATGCCGTACTCGTTGAGGCCACCGGCTTTGTCGCAGGCCTCGAACACCACCACGTCATGCCCGTGCATGGCCAGGCGGTGGGCGCAGGACAGCCCTGCCGGGCCGGCGCCCACCACGGCGATTCGCTTGCCGGTGGCTGCCGAGCGCTTGAACGGGTGTGCGCTGAACTGGGCGTTGTCCAGGGCGTAACGCTGCAGTTGGCCGATCAGCACCGGCGCGCATTCCTGGGCGTTGTTGCGCACGCAGGCTTGCTGGCAGAGGATTTCGGTGGGGCACACGCGGGCGCAACTACCGCCCAGAATGTTGGCCGAAAGAATGCGCTCGGCGGCGCCTTGCAGGTTTTCGTCACTGATGCGGTGTATGAACGAGGGGATGTCAATTTCGCTGGGGCAAGCGTTGACGCAGGGGGCGTCGTAGCAGTACAGGCAGCGTGCACTTTCCAGGGCGGCCTGACGCGCGGTGAGGGGTGGGGCCAGGTCGCTGAAGCGCTCGGCCAACTGGTCGGCGCCGGCCCGTGGGCGCGGCAAATGGTTCAGGGCGTTGGTCACGGTTGTAGCCTCTCTATTTTTTTTGGTGCAGGCGACAGGTATTGCGGTCGATTCTGGGGCCGCTCCCACAGGCGATGGCGGTCCTTGTGGGAGCGGCCTTGCGTCGCGATGGGCTGCACAGCAGCCCCAATGACTTCAGCGCTGAACAGGCATCGGCCGCTGATGCTCGGCCCGGCGCCCCAGCACCTCATACACCGCCGGGTACGCCGGCCGTTCCACATAGCGCCCCGCGCCCGGCTCGGCGCGCAGGTCGCCATCGGCCCAGAGCACCTTGCCCTGGCTGATGGTGTGGCTTGGGATGCCGCGCACGGTGCGGCCTTCGAAAATGTTGAAGTCCACCTGCTGGTGGTGGGTTTTGGCGGAGATGGTGCGGGTGCCCTGCGGGTCCCACAGCACCAGGTCGGCATCGGCACCCACGCGGATAGCGCCCTTGCGCGGGAACAGGTTGAAGATTTTCGCCGTGTTGGTAGAGGTCAGCGCGACGAATTCGTGCATCGACAAACGCCCGCTGTTGACCCCGGCATCCCACAGCACCGCCATGCGGTCTTCGATGCCGGCGGTGCCGTTGGGGATGCGGCTGAAGTCGTCGCGGCCCATGGCTTTCTGCTCGGCGCAGAAGCAGCAGTGGTCGGTGGCGGTGGTGTGCAGGTTGCCCGACTGCAAGCCGCGCCACAGCGCCTCCTGGTGTTCGCGTGGGCGGAACGGCGGGCTCATCACATAACCGGCGGCGGTGGCCCAGTCCGGGTCGCGGTAGACACTGTCGTCCAGCAGCAGGTGGCCGGGCAGCACCTCGCCATACACCGGCTGGCCCTTGCCTCGGGCATAGGCGATTTCATCCAGTGCCTCGCGGCTGGAAATGTGCACCAGGTACAACGGCGTGCCGAGGGTTTCGGCAATGCGGATGGCGCGGCTGGCCGCTTCACCTTCAACCTGCGAGGGGCGCGACAGCGGGTGGGCTTCCGGCCCGGTCATGCCCTGGGCGAGCAGTTTCTTCTGCAGGTGGTACACCAGCTCGCCGTTTTCGGCATGCACGGTGGGCACCGCGCCCAGTTGCAGGCAACGCTCGAAGCTGGCCACCAGGGTATCGTCGGCGGCCATGATCGCATTTTTGTAGGCCATGAAATGCTTGAAGCTGTTCACCCCGTGCTTGGCCACCAGCTCGCCCATCTCTTCGGCCACCTGCTCGCTCCACCAGGTGATGGCGACGTGGAAGCCATAGTCGCTGGCGCTTTTCTGGGCCCAGCCACGCCAGGTGTGGAAGGCCTCCAGCAATGACTGCTGCGGGTTTGGAATGACGAAGTCGATGATCGAGGTGGTGCCGCCAGCCAGGCCCGCAGCGGTGCCGCTGAAGAAGTCCTCACTGGCCACCGTGCCCATGAACGGCAACTGCATGTGGGTGTGTGGGTCGATGCCGCCGGGCATCAGGTACTGGCCGCTGCCGTCGAGGATCTCGCAGTCGGTGGGCGGTTCGAGGTTTTGCCCGATGGCACGGATCAGGCCATCGGCACACAGGACATCGGCGGGGTAACTCTCTTCGTGGGTAACCACGGTGGCGCCACGGATCAACAGGGACATGCCGTTTTCCTCGCAGGCTGACCGGTCTTGGCCGGTTCTTTGCATTGTCATGGATGCAGGGCGGGCAGGGCGGTCAATCCTGTCAGGCCTGACAAGATTCGAGGCTAGATGCTGATTCTGGATTCAGCAAGAAAATTTTCCCATTAAATTTGTGGTTTTTAAGTTGTTGATAAAAAAAGGAAAAAATTAACGCGCGAATGGGCGACGGGGTTTTCAGGGTATTTGACTAACTTGACAAGATGAAAATCTGGTCGAGATTTCTAAGCACAATTCCGCGTGCGAACTCCGGTCATCGAATCAGCCTGATGAGCGAAAAATAGAAGAAAAACTGGAGAAGGGCCTATGCAACAGAGCAGATCGGAAGTGGTCGAGCAAGATGGCCTGTTCGAGCTGTCCGAGGGCAGCGATGTCCTCGACAGCCCGCGCTACAACCCCGACATAGCACCGACCAAGGTGCACCAGCGCACCTGGAACAAATGGCACATCACCGCCCTGTGGGTGGGCATGTCCATCTGCGTACCCACCTACACCCTCGGCGGTGTCCTCACCGCCTACTTCGGCCTCAGTGTTGGCGAAGCGCTGCTGGCGATCCTGCTGGCCAACGTTATCGTGCTGATACCGCTTACCCTAAATGCCTTTCCCGGTACCAAGTACGGCATCCCGTTTCCGGTGCTTCTGCGTTCGTCGTTCGGCATTCTCGGCTCCAACGTACCGTGCCTGATCCGCGCGGTGGTGGCCTGTGGTTGGTTCGGTATTCAGACCATGTTCGGCGGGCTGGCCATTCACCTGTTCCTGGGTTCGGTGTTCGACGGCTGGAAGGCGCTGGGCGGTACAGGCGAGGTGATTGGCTTCATGATCTTCTGGTGCCTGAACCTGTGGGTGGTGCTGCGCGGCGCCGAGTCGATCAAGTGGCTGGAAACGCTCTCGGCACCGCTGCTGGTGGCAGTGGGCGTCGGTCTGCTGTTCTGGGCCTTGCCGCACATGTCGATGACCGAGCTGTTGGCACAGCCGCCCAAGCGCCCGGAAGGGGCGAGCGTGGTCAGTTACTTCTGCGCCGGGCTGACGGCCATGGTCGGTTTCTGGGCCACACTGTCGCTGAACATTCCCGACTTCAGCCGCTACGCCCGCAGCCAGAAGGATCAGATTCTCGGGCAGATCTTCGGCCTGCCGCTGACCATGTTCCTGTTCGCTGCGCTGGGTGTGGTGCTGACCGCCGCTTCGGCGTCGCTGGTGGGCGAGACGGTGTCCGACCCGGTCAGCCTGATCGGCAAGATTCAAAGCCCGTTCTGGGTGGCCCTGGCCATGGCGCTGATCGTGATCGCCACGCTGTCGACCAACACCGCGGCGAACATCGTGTCGCCCACCAATGACTTCCAGAACATTGCCCCACGCCTGATCGGCCGAAGCCGCGCGGTATGGCTGACCGGCTTTATCGGCCTGGCGCTGATGGGGCATGAACTGTTGAAGAAGCTGGGCCTGATTGTCTCCGACCTTAGCCTGGAGAGCGTGTATTCCAACTGGCTGCTGGGCTATTCCAGCTTGTTGGGGCCCATTGCCGGCATCATGGTGGTGGACTACTTCCTGATCCGTCGGCAGAAGCTGGACCTGGCCGGGCTATACCGCGACGACGTGTATCCCGCGTGGAACTGGGCCGGTTTTGCCGCCTTCGCCTTGCCAGTAGGGCTGACGGTAATGGCGATTGGCAACAGCAGTTTCAGCTGGTTCTACGACTACGGCTGGTTCACCGGCTCGCTGCTGGGCGGTGCACTGTACGCCGTGCTTGGCGGTTTGGCGGCACGCAACCCGGTGCGGCTGGTCAAACCCTTGCCTTGAGGCCTCGAAGAGGCCTGTACAAACAATAAGAAGCCTGAAGGAGAAGCCCGTGACCCCCGTCAAAGAGATCCTGAAGACCAACGCCCGTCACGTCGACAGCACCCGCCTGTGGCAGTCGCTGATGGACCTGGCCCGGCTCGGCGCCACTGCCAAGGGCGGTGTCTGCCGCCTGGCCTTGACCGACCTCGACCGCCAGGCCCGCGATCTGTTCGTGCAGTGGAGCGAGGCGGCCGGTTGCTCGGTCAGCATCGACGCCGTCGGCAACATATTCGCCCGCCGCCCGGGCCGTAACCCCAAGCTGCCGCCGGTGATGACCGGCAGCCATATCGACACCCAGCCCACAGGCGGCAAGTTCGATGGCTGCTTCGGGGTGATGGCCGGGCTGGAGGTGATCCGCACCCTCAACGACCTGGGCGTGGAAACCGAAGCGCCGCTCGAAGTGGTGGTGTGGACCAACGAAGAAGGTTCGCGTTTTGCGCCGTGCATGATGGGGTCTGGGGTGTTCGCCGGCAAGTTCACCCTGGAAGACACCCTGGCCAAGCGCGATGCCCAGGGTGTCAGCGTTGGCGAAGCGTTGAACACCATTGGCTACGCCGGTCCGCGTGCCGTGTCGGGGCACCCGGTGGGGGCGTATTTCGAAGCGCATATCGAGCAGGGTCCTATCCTTGAGGACCAGGCCAAGACCATCGGCGTGGTCCTCGGCGCGCTGGGCCAGAAGTGGTTCGACCTGACCCTGCGCGGTGTTGAAGCCCATGCCGGCCCTACGCCGATGCACCTGCGCAAGGACGCCCTGGTGGGTGCAGCCGCTGTGGTAGAGGCGGTCAACCGCACGGCGCTTGCCCACCAGCCCCACGCCTGTGGCACAGTGGGTTGCCTTCAGGCGTACCCGGGCTCGCGTAACGTGATCCCGGGCGAAGTGCGCATGACCCTCGACTTCCGCCACCTGGAGGGCGAGCAGTTGAATGCGATGATTGCCGATGTGCGCGGGGTGATCGAGGCGACCTGTGCCAAGCATGGCCTGAGCCATGAGCTGGTGCCCACGGCCGACTTCCCGGCGCTTTACTTCGACAAAGGCTGTGTCGACGCCGTGCGCGAGTCGGCCAAGGCGCTGGGCCTGCCGCACATGGACATCGTCAGTGGCGCGGGGCATGACGCGATCTTCCTGGCCGAGCTGGGGCCGGCGGGGATGATTTTCGTGCCGTGCGAAAACGGCATCAGCCATAACGAGATCGAGAACGCCACGCCCGAAGACCTGGCGGCGGGCTGCGCGGTATTGTTGCGGGCGATGCTGGCGGCGTCGGAGGCAATTGCCAGCGGGCGCCTGGCGGCCTAGGCACTGGCCTCAAGAAGGCCGTTACGGCCAAGGTGATAGCGCTGCAGGTCCTGCGCCAGGGTCAACTGCCCGCTGTAATGGGCGAGGGCCTCGTCGCGCACGTTGTCGATGTGCGGGCTGCGTCGCGGGTCGTTCTGGTAGCGGGCGCTGAAATGCGTCAGTACCAGGTTGCGCACGCCAGCGGCCTCGGCAAAGCGTGCCACCTCAGCGGCGGTGCTGTGGCCGAACGTGCCCCCGGTGCGTTCGACCACCGCCTGGGTGAAGGTGGCTTCGTGCACCAGTACATCCGCACCCCTGGCGACGGCTGCCAGCAGCTCTGGTTTGTCGTTGTCCCCGCACACGATCACCCGCTGGGGCGGACGCGAAGGGCGCAGGTAGTCGTTGCCGTTCAGCAGTTGCCCATTGAACGTCACGGTCAACCCCTTGGCCAGCTCGCCCCACAGCGGACCACGCGGTATGCCCTCGGCGTCCAGGCGCTGGATGTCCAGGCGTGGCTCAGGGTTGATTTCGGTGAATACGAAACCCACGCTGGGCACCCGGTGCGACAGTTGCACGGTGGTCACCTGCAGGGTCTCGCTGCGCCATGCGATCAGCTCTTCCAAGGGCAACAGGCGCAGCTCGAACGGCAGGAAGGTGTCGCTGGCAACCAGGCCCTGGCGTACCCAATCGTGCAGTACGGCGGGCAGGATCACTTCCAGCGGCTGGGTGCGCCCGCTCATGCCCGCGCTGGCCAGCAGGCCGGGCAGGCCGAAGCAATGGTCTCCATGCACGTGGGTGATGAAAATCGCGCGCAGGTCGCGGATCGAAAGCGGGCTGTGTAGCAGGCGGTGCTGGGTGCCTTCGCCGCAATCGACCAGATACCAGTGGCTGCCACTGGCTTCGATCACGGCAGTGGCGCTGACATTGCGTGCCTTGGTGGGCACCCCGGCGGAGGTGCCGAGGAACAGCAGGTCCATGCTCAGGCTCCTGTTTCAGGCCAGAAGCGGCCAAGGTGATACGGGGCGCACACCTTAGCCGGATTGCCGCCCGCCGTCGACGGCCTGCTAGTTATCCTGCCGCCAGATGAGCTCGCTGGTGTCATAACCTTGCTCTCGGGCGATTGTCAGCAGTTGCTCGCGCTGCTGGTCGGTGACCGCTGGCGTGCGCGAAAGCAGCCACAGGTACTCGCGGTTGGGGTGGCCGACCAGTGCCACGCGGTAGTCCTTGTCGTGGTACAGCACCCAGTACTCACCCTTGGTCAGGCCCGGTGCCAGGCGGCTGAACCAGTTGTCGAAACGCACCCACAGCTTGTCGGTGCTGCCCGGTTGCTGAGCCTCGGCGATGCCCTGGGCTTCATTCCACTGGCCGTCCTTTTCCTGGCAGCGGTTGGTTACATCGATACGGCCGTCCTCGCGCAAGCCGTAGCGCGCCTCCGACTTCACGCAGTTACGCTGAAAGAACATCGGCAGTCGCGCCAGTTCGTACCAGGTACCCTGATAGCGTTGCAGGTCCACCTGCTGGGTACGCGGCGGTGCCGGGTGATCGTTGCCGGCGCAGCCGAGCAGGGCCAGGGTCATGCAGGAAAGCAGCAGTGTTGTGCGCAGCGCCATGGGTGACCTCCTTGGAGCGGATGGGGCGTACCTGTGTTTCGACGCCTGTGCGGGGGAAAAGTTGTAGACGATCTTGCCTGCGGCGAAACCCATGCAGGAGCGGGTTTGCCTGCGAAAGGCCCCGCACAGGTCCGCACAGGCCTGCCTCACAGCCAGTACGTCACCGCCCACCATCCCAACCCGCCCATCACCACGGTATAGGGCAGCGCCATCCACACCATCCGCCCATACGACAGCCGGATCAGCGGTGCAATGGCCGAGGTCAGCAGGAACAGGAACGCCGCCTGCCCGTTCGGCGTCGCCACGCTTGGCAGGTTGGTGCCGGTGTTGATCGCCACCGCCAGGGTTTCGAAATGCTCGCGGCTCATGCTGCCATCGAGAAATGCCTGCTTCACTTCGGTGATGTAGATGGTGGCAACGAACACATTGTCGCTGATCGCCGACAGCAAGCCGTTGGCCAGATACAGCATGCCCGGTTGCTGTTCGGCCGGCAGCGTCAGCACCCAGTTGATCAATGGGCTGAAAAGCTGCTGCTGATGAATCACCGCGACCACGGCGAAGAACACCACCAACAGCGAAGTGAACGGCATGGCGTCCTGGAAGGCACGGCCCAGGCGGTGCTCGTCGGTGATGCCGGTGAAGGCCGTGATCAGTACGATCACCATCAGGCCGATCAGGCCGACCTCGGCCACATGCAGCCCCAGGCAGATGATCAGGATCAGTGCAGCGAGCCCTTGTACCCACAGCGCGATGCGCTGGGCCTGGGTGCGCGCCGCATCGTCTTCGGCCGCATAGGCGGTCAGCACCCTGCGCACCGGTTCGGGCATCAGCGTGCCGTAGCCGAACAGGCGCGCTTTTTCCAGCAGCACGCAGGTCACCAGGCCAGCACCCAGCACTGGCAGCGATACGGGCGCCACCTTCAAGAAGAATTCGACGAAGTGCCACCCCATCTCGTGGCCGATCAACAGGTTCTGCGGCTCGCCCACCAACGTGCAAACGCCGCCCAGGGCGGTACCCACAGCGCCATGCATCAGCAGGCTACGCAGGAAGGCGCGGAACTGGTCGAGGTCTTCCCGGTGCAGGTGAGCGACTTGCTGGTCGCTCTCCAGTGCGCTGTCCTCGCGCGGATTGGCCCCGGACGCGACGCGGTGGTACACCGCGTAGAAGCCGACCGCAGCGCTGATGATCACCGCCGTGACGGTCAGGGCATCGAGAAACGCGGATAGAAACGCCGACAGTACGCAAAACAGCAGCGCCAGAATGGCCTTGGAACGCACCCCGAGCAAAATGCGTGAGAACAGGAATAGCAACAGTTCCTTCATGAAGTGGATGCCGGCGACCATGAACATCAGTAGCAGGATTACCGGGAAGTTGTGCTGCAGTTCCTCGTACAGCGCCTGTGGCGTGGTCATCTGCAACAGCAGGGCTTCGATCAGCAACAAGCCACCGGGCATCAACGGGTAGCATTTCAGGGCCATGGCCAGGGTGAAGATGAATTCGACTACCAGTGCCCACCCCGCTGCGGCGGGGCCAATGGTTGCCAGCAGGAGCGGATTGAGCACCAGGAACAGGCAGATGACCGCTTTGTACCAAAGCGGCGACTGGCCCAGGAAACCGTGAGCGAGGGCGCCGGTCAGGGAACGCGACATGAATATGTATCCTTATGATTCAGCGATGGCGCACGGTGCCGGATAAGCGCGTCTGAGGCAAGGCGCACAGTCCCGTTTTTGGCACATGTACGGCCATTGGGCTGGGTTACCATCGGTGTCATGAACCTTTCACCCATAGGAGTGCCGCCCGTGACCGAGTACAGTGCATTCAAGGTCGAACTGACCGACAGCATCGCCCATGTTCAGATCAATCGCCCAGAGAAGGTCAACGCGATGAATGCGGCCTTCTGGGAGGAAATCGTCGACATCTTCCAGTGGATCGATGACACCGATGCCGTGCGCGCGGTGGTGATCAGTGGCGCTGGCAAGCATTTTTCCGCCGGTATCGACCTGATGATGCTGGCCTCGCTGGCCGGGCAGATGGGCAAGGACGTGGGCCGCAATGCACGCTTCCTGCGCAAGACCATCCAGCGGCTGCAGGCCTCGTTCACCGCTGTAGACACGTGCCGCAAGCCGGTACTGGCGGCGGTTCAAGGCTACTGCATCGGCGGCGCCATCGACCTCATCTCGGCGTGCGACATGCGCTACTGCAGCAGTGACGCGCAGTTCTCGATCAAGGAAATCGACATGGGCATGGCTGCCGATGTCGGCACATTGCAACGTTTGCCACGCATCATTGGCGACGGCATCATGCGTGAGCTGGCGTTTACCGGGCGCAATGTCGAGGCCGACGAGGCGCTGCGTATCGGCCTGGTCAACCGAGTCTATGATGATCAGGCTGCACTGATGGACGGCGTCTTTGCCATCGCCCGCGAGATTGCCGCAAAATCGCCGATCGCCGTGGCCGGCACCAAGGAAATGCTCAGCTACATGCGTGACCATCGCATCGACGATGGCCTGGACTACATTGCCACCTGGAACGCCGCAATGCTGCAGTCCGAAGACCTGCGTGTGGCTGTGGCGGCGCACATGAGCAAACAGAAACCGACGTTCGCCGACTGATCGGGCCGGGGGACGCGCAGTAAAGGAACCCCCGACATGTCAGCACGCTGGACTACTGCAGTACTCGACCCACAGATGACCGGGGGGCTGGCCGTGGCCCGCAGCCCTGAAGGGTTTCTGGTGGACGCCAACGGCGCGCTGTTCCCCCGCGACTGGCTCAAGCGGCAGGACCTCGACGTGCTGTGCGAGCATGGCATCGGCCACTTTGACGGCCAGCCGGTGTTCCTGCTGGAACTGCGCAGCGCCACTGATGTGCCTGGCTGCAGCTGGCGCGGCCTGCGTGCGTTCATGCTCGAAGGCGACTTCGACACCTACAAGGTGCTGGGCTATGCCGCACAGATCGGCACCTGGGCCCGCGAGCATCGCTTCTGCGGCAGTTGCGGCCAGGCGATGACGCAAATTCGCTGGGAGCGGGCGATGTATTGCCAACCCTGCGACCTGCGCAGCTATCCGCGCATTTCACCCAGCATGATCGTGCTGGTGACCCGCGGCGATGAAATCCTGCTGGCGCGTTCGCCGCGCTTCGTCACCGGGGTGTACAGCACCTTGGCAGGTTTTGCCGAACCGGGTGAATCGGCCGAAGACTGCCTGGTGCGCGAAGTGCGCGAAGAAGTGGCGGTGGAGGTGAAGAACATTCAGTACGTCGGCAGCCAGTGCTGGCCGTTTCCGCATTCGATGATGCTCGGTTTCCATGCCGAGTACGCCGGTGGCGAGATTGTCATGCAACCGGACGAGATAGAGGACGCCAAGTGGTTCAGCGTCCACGACCTGCCGCCGCTGCCGGCCGGGCGGTCCATCGCCCGGTACCTGATCGACCTGTATGTTGCGCGGCGGCTGGGCTGTGATATCCCTGCTTTCCCGTCCTAGCTGCAGTGAGAAGTGTTCATCGCCCCTCACCGATAGGCCCATGCACAGGCCGGCGATGTAGTCCACCTGCCCGGAAATGATGAACACCGTCAGCGCCGAAATGTTGCTGACGAAGTTCATGCTGCGCGCCACGTCGCTGGCGCGAACCGGGTCGATGGGTATTCAGGAATCGTTATTCTGATTACTGGTATATGCTCGGGAATCTGGTGTCGCTTGGGGGGAGCTCCCTGCCCAACGTATGGTATTCATTGCCCGAAAAAAAGGGTTGGGGAGACCTAAGCTATCTGGGCTAGTATTCGGAATACGGCGGTGGTGGAAGACCTTGATTTTGTGAAAGAGCAGCAGCTAATTCGTGCGGGGTCAATCCAGACTGTAGTTCTGCAAGCCTGCTGTCAGTGGCTTCGATCTTAGCGGTGACATACTGTAATCGCTTTACCAGCTTTGGGAGGAGGTTATACGATCGAAGTTGTGCTGCTTCTGGTATGTCGCGCTCAAGCTGAGCCTTTTCTGCCAGTCGTTTTGGTAGCTTTTTCGCCATTTTAACATCCCAGCCAGTTGCCTTGCTGCTGAAACGCCACCCCGAGTACTTTTGCAGGTCTGGATGGTCGTGAGCGGCTATTATCTCTGTCATCTTATAAGCAGGTTCGGGGCGACTGAACAGTTTCTTGATCCAATTCTGGCCTGAATGATCTAGCCTGTTTATTGGGTCGGCAGAGCAATAGGCGTAGGCGTTTATGCCTCCTTTACTGAAAGGGCTTAGGCTGTCGGGCGAGAGGAACCTCATCAAATTCGGGTTATAAGTACGCTTGCCGTTTCCCAGTAGGTAGCAGCCTGTCCATATGTCGCGAGGTGCTCCCGTGAAACCCAGTACGTAAATATTCCCTGGCTTAGCTGAGGCTCCATAGCAGGTATATTGGAAGGAAATAACCTTGCTCTGCATTTAGATATTTCCGTTGATGAGAGGCGTCATATATTTACAATTCCTTGCGCACCCCTCAACTGGCATAAATGATAGTACGGCTGATGGGCCTCATGATCGGGTACAAAGGTTCAGGCCTGCCCGAACCAGTGTTGCCACGCTAGGCGCACGGTCAACGCCAGCACCACGGTGATGAACACCGGGCGGATGAACTTGCTGCCGCCGCTGATCGCCGTGCGTGCGCCGAAAAAGGCGCCGACCATCACCGACAGGCCCATGCACAGGCCGACGATGTAGTCCACCTGCCCGGAAATGATGAACACCGTCAGCGCCGCGATGTTGCTGACGAAGTTCATGCTGCGCGCCACGCCGCTGGCGCGTACCAGGTCGATGGGGTATAGCAGCAGGGTACTGACCGTCCAGAACGCCCCGGTACCTGGGCCGGCTACGCCGTCGTAGAAGCCCAGGGTGAAGCCTTGCGGCACTTGCCACTTTTTCTTGATCGGTGCATCGGCATCCAGCGGTGCCTTGGGCGTGCCGCCGAACAACAGGTAGATGCCACAGGCGAAGACGATCACCGGCAACATCTTGTTCAGCCATTCGGCTGGCATGTAGTGGGCAATGACGGCGCCGAGCGACGCCCCGGTCAGGGTGGCGAACAATGCCGGGCGCCACTGCGCCGGGTGGAATAGTTTGCGTTTGTAGTAAGTGAAACCTGCAGTGGCCGAGCCGAAGGTGGAACTGAGCTTGTTGGTGCCCAGGACCAGGTGCGGTGGCATGCCGGCAGTGAGCAGGGCCGGAGTGGTGAGCAGGCCCCCGCCACCGGCGATGGCATCGATGAATCCGGCGACGAAGGCAACCAGCGCCAGGATCAGCAGGGTGAGGGGTTCTACGGTGAGTTCGAAGGGCATGGGTTTTTGACAGGCAGGGAGGCAAGGAGGCGGCAAAGTGCTGCACTAGAAGGGGAGCATGGTAATCCTGGGGAAGGTGTGTTGCCAGTGCCGGCCCTTTCGCGGGCAAGCCCGCTCCTACGAAGATGGCGCAATCCCGTAGGAGCGGGTTTACCCGCGAAAGGGCCGGTACTGGCGAAAACATCAACTACGAATAAACGCCAGCAAATCCGCATTGATCACATCGGCATGGGTGGTCGGCATGCCATGCGGGTAGCCTTTGTAGGTTTTCAGCGTGCCATTGGGCAGCAGCTTGGCCGACAATACCCCGGAGTTTTCATAGGGCACGATCTGGTCATCGTCGCCGTGCATCACCAGCACCGGCTGCGTGATGCCCTTCAGGTCCTCGGTGAAATCGGTCTGGGAAAACGCCACGATGCCATCGTAATGGGCCTTTGCACTGCCGATCATGCCTTGGCGCCACCAGTTGCCGATGATGCCTTCGCTGGCTTCGACCCCTGGGCGGTTGTAGCCGTAGAACGGCCCTGTTGGCACATCCCGGTAGAACTGCGCCCGGTTGCTGGCAACCTGGGCCTGGAAGCCGTCGAATACCGACTTGGGCAGGCCACCGGGGTTGCCGGGGGTTTGTACCATCAAGGGGGGTACGGCCGCGATCAGCACGGCCTTGGCCACCTTGTCTTCAGGGTACCGGGCCATGTAGCGCACCACCTCGCCGCCGCCGGTCGAGTGGCCGACATGCACGGCACCCTGGGTGCCCAGGTGGGCGACCACGGCGGCTACGTCGTCGGCATAGTGGTCCATGTCGTGGCCGTCCCATACCTGGCTGGAGCGGCCATGGCCTCGCCGGTCGTGGGCGACCACCCGGTAGCCTTCAGCGAGGAAGAACAGCATCTGCGCGTCCCAGTCATCGGCACTGAGCGGCCAGCCGTGGTGGAAGTGGATCACCGGCGCATCGCGCGGGCCCCAGTCCTTGTAGAAGATCTGTACGCCGTCCTTCGTGGTTACATAGCTCATCGTCGTGTCTCCAGAGTGCAGGAAGCGAAGGGAGCTATTGAGAATAGGAGGAATTTTGGCGGGTATCAGGAAGTTGTGTTGCCTGTGCGGTCCTCTTCGCGGGTGAACCCGCTCCTACAGGGGGCTCATGGATTTTGAATGCGCAGGAGCGGGTTCACCCGCGAAGAGGCCCGCACTTATGCCCTTCAGACGCGATCGCGCATGCGGTACCAGGCCTTTGCCGCAGCTTCCAATGGCGCAGCCAGCAGGTCGCCACCGGGAAAGCGGCCGTTGTCGATGGCTTGGTACAGCGCCAACAGGTCTTCATCGCCGAGAATGGCATCGCTGACCGCACGCGCCGCCGCCAGGGTCGGCAGTACGCCATGGCCGGAGAAACCCTGCAACCAGTAGCGCTGGCCCTCGCGGCCGACGTCCGGGGTGCGCTTGATGCTGCAATCGATGTGGCCACCCCAGGCATAGTCGATGGCCACCCCGGCCAGTTGCGGGAATACCCGCTCCAGGTACGGGCGGGTGGCGCTGGCGACGTCCTTGGGAATGCCGCCCAGGTAAGTGCAGCCACCGCCGAACAGCAGGCGGTGGTCTGGGGTGAGGCGGAAGTAGTCGGGCACGAACTGGTTGTCGATCACGCAACTGTTGCGAGGTAGTAACGAATGGGCGAAGTCGGCATCCAGAGGCGCAGTGGCTACCTGGTAGGAACCGACTGGCAACAGGCGACGCGACAGGCTGCGGTCTAGGCGATCGATGTAAGCGTTGCAGGCCAGCACCAATACCTGGCAACGAACTTCGCCACGGTCGGTACGGGCGACATAGCCGTCGCGAGCCTGCTCGTAGCTGCGCACCTGGCTCTGTTCGTAGATTCGCCCGCCGGCAGCCTCTATGGCATTGGCCAGGCCCTGCGCCAGTTTCAGCGGGTTGAGGTGGGCGCCTTTGGCGTCGTACAGCGCGGCCTGGTAGCGCGGGCTGTCGACCCATTGCGGCAACTCGTCACGGCCGATCAGGCGCAGGGCGTCGTAACCCCATTTATGTTCGGCATCATGCAGGGCCTCTTCGAGCATTTTCACCCGGCGCGGCAATACCGCAGTCCACAGGCTGCCCTGCCGGTAGTCGATGTCGAAGCCGTGGCGTTGGGGCAGTTCGCGCATTTCGTCGGCGGCCCAGCACATGCTGGCCCATAGCCGTTGGGTGCGTTCGGTGCCAAGGGCCTGCTCCAGCGGCGGCATGTCGCACGACCAGCCCAACAGCGCCTGGCCACCGTTGCGTCCGGAGGCCGCCCAGGCAACCCGGCTGGCCTCCAGCAGCGTTACGCGTTTGCCGGCCTGGGTCAGGCGCAGGGCAGTGTGCAGGCCGCTGAAACCGGCGCCGATGATCAGCACGTCGGTGTCTTGAGCGCCTTGCAGGGTAGGGCGTAATGGGATGTTGGCGGGGTAGGTCTGGGCGTAGTAACTGGCGACGTGCTGGGCGGATTGTTTGAACATGCAGGATTTTCCGTGAAAATTATTATGTTTATTTTCATGAAAAGTTAGCAGTTAAATTTCACGTTGCCAATGTGTTGGTCGGGGTTTGTGGTTTGCCTGTGGTTAATGTGTTGCCTGGGCTGGCCTCTTCGCGGGTGAACCCGCTCCTACAGGGGGGCTCGCTTTTTTCGCGCCTGTCGTGGCTTGTTTGGGGTCGCCTTGCTTCCAGTCGCTTTGCTCTTCCCGCCACCGCGACGTTTCTTTTTCCAGGGCGGGGCCGCCCCGGCCGCTGGCCCGCTGATGGTCATGCGCATGCCGCTGCAACGCTCGACCAGCTTGCCCATCCACGCTGACTGCCGGGCGACGAACTCGTCCAAGGTCATCTCGCCGCTTTGCACCATGTCCAGCGCCTGCTCCCAGATCGCCGTGGTGCCGGGGTCGGCAATCGCGCGGGGAACAGCGTCGATCAGGCTGAAGGCCGCAGGTGTGGCCGACAACGCCTTGCCGTTCTTTACCAGGTAACCGCGGTCGAGCAGACCTTGGATAATGCTGGCGCGGGTGGCCTCGGTGCCGATGCCGGTGGTTTCCTTGAGTTTCTGCTTCAGCCGAGGATCATCCACCAGCTTGGCCACGTTTTTCATCGCTTTGATCAGGTCGCCTTCGGTAAACGGCTTGGGCGGCTGGGTCCACAGGTCTTTCAGTTGCAGGCCGTTTACGTTGCAGTCCTGGCCTTCGCGCAGCGCTGGCAACACCTGGGCCGGTGGTGCCTCGCGGCCTTTGGCCGGGGTCAGCGCTTCGGGCAAGGCGCGGCGCCAGCCCGGCTCGACGATCTGTTTGCCCACAGCACGCAGCGCATGACCGGCGCAGTCGAAGTCGGCCTGGGTGCGGTCGTACTCATGGTTGGGCAGGAACTGCGCCAGATAGCGGGCGCGGATCAGGGTGTACACGGCCTTGTGCTTGGCCGGCAGGCGCGAGGGGTCGCTGGCGGCGGCGGTGGGGATGATGCCATGGTGAGCGCTGACTTTGGCGTCGTTCCACGCCCGCGAGCGGCGTTGCGGCTCCAGGTAGGGCTGCAGCGGCGCAAGGCTGGCATCGGCCCGTTGCAGGGCGGCAAGGATGGCGGGTGCCTCGGCGTGCTGGCTTTGTGGCAAATAGCCGCAATCGCTGCGCGGGTAGGTGATCAGCTTGTGTGTTTCGTACAGTGCCTGGGCAATGTCGAGGGTTTCCTGGGCGCCGAGGCCGAACTTTTTCGAGCACAGCTCCTGCAGGGTGCCAAGGTCGAAGGGCAGCGGTGCCGCTTCGCGCACACGCTCGGTCGCCACCTTTACCGCTCGGGCAGTGCCGGCATGGCCGATGTCGGTGGCGGCCTGCTGTGCCAGGCTTTGCTTCAGGCAGCGGCCTTGGTCATCGCAGGCGTCTTCGGGAGCGCGCCATTGGGCATTGAAGCGTTGGCCGGCGTGTTCCAGCTGTACGTCGATGGCCCAGAACGGCACCGGCACGAAGTTGGCGATGCTGCGATCACGGTCGACCACCAGGCGCAAGGTCGGCGTTTGCACGCGGCCTACCGGCAGCACACCCTGGTAGCCGGATTGGCGGCCCAGCAGGGTGAACAGCCGGCTCATGTTCATGCCGATCAGCCAGTCGGCGCGCGAGCGGCCCAACGCCGAGTGGTACAGGTTGAACGTCTCGTGGCCTGGCAGCAGGCGTGCCAGGGCCTTGCGGATGGAGGCGTCGTCCAGTGCCGACAGCCACAGGCGCTGCACCGGGCCTCGGTAGCGGCAATGCTCGACCAGCTCGCGGGCAATCATTTCGCCTTCGCGGTCGGCGTCGGTGGCAATCACCAGCTCCCGCGCTTCACCGAGCAGGCGCTTGACCGCCTTGAACTGGCTGGCAGTCTTGGGCTTTACCAGCATCTTCCACTTGTCTGGAATGATCGGCAGGTCGGCCAGGTTCCAGCGCTTGTAACGTTCGTCGTAGCTGTCGGGCGGGGCGGTTTCCAGCAGGTGGCCGATGCACCAGGTTACGCAGATGTCGGTGCCTTGCCAGCAGCCGTCGCCTTTGCGGTGGGCGCCGAGCACTTTGGCGATGTCTTTTGCCTGGGAGGGTTTTTCGCAGAGAAACAGGCGCATGGCCGGGGACGCTTCATCGGGGTGGTGGGCCATAGGATGCGCAAGCGGGGGCGCAGAGGCAAGTTTTATCTGGATGGATGTACAGGTTTTTTGTCAGCGGGGATGTATATCGCCTGAGCCGGCCTCTTCGCGGGTAAACCCGTTCCTACAGGGAAGCGCGGTGCTTGTAGGAGCGGGTTTACCCGCGAAGCGGCCAGTGCAGGTTATGGATCAGGCGCGCGAGTCGCGCACCATGTCGACATGCGGGATGCCAGCTTCGAGGAATTCCTCGCTGACTACGCGAAAGCCCAGCCGCTCATAGAACGGCGTGGCGTGCACCTGGGCGCTGAGCATCTGCTGTTTCAGGTCGCGGTTCTGCGCTTCGACGATGACCGCATTGACCAACGCATCGCCCACCTTCAGGCCACGCCAGTCCTTGAGCACCGAGATGCGCCCGATGGTGCCGTCGGCCAGCAGGCGCGCAGTACCGATTGGATAGTCGCCTTCCAGGGCCAGGAAGTGCAGGGCGTCCTGGTCTTCCGAATCGAACTCCAGCTCTGGTGGAATGTGCTGCTCGGCGACGAACACGGCTTCACGGATACGGCGGATGTCGGCGTTGTCTTTGTGCCAATCGGCGAGGCGAACGCTGATCTTATTCATTGGCGAATCCCAGGCTCCCTTGTTTGACCAGCTGCTGTACCAGCATCAGGCCATCCTCATCCTGCAGCCACTCGGCCAGGTTATCGATGTGCAGGGCGTCGGCCGCACATACCAGCTTCAGCAGCTCTCGCAGTTTGCCAGGCAGTGGGCAACTACGGCCGCTGGCGAACAGCAGCAGGTCGTCTTCGAATTCGGACCAGGCCAGGCGTGCGCTGGGGTTGCGGATCAGGATGGCGCCTTGCTCAAGGGCATTGATCAGCTCTTCCTCGCTCAGCTCTTCGCCAACGATCTGCTCGGGGTAGCGCGGCTCGGTCATGAACTGGCCGAACCAGGTCAGCAGCAGGTCCTTGTCGCCCATGTGCTTGTCGAGCAGCGCCTTGAGGCGGTCGAGGGCATCGTGCTGGATCTGGTGCGGGTCGCTGACCGGCTGGGCGTCGGCGTCGCTGTAGCGCTCTTCGTCGGGCAGGAACTGGCCGAGGAAGTCGGTGAAGTGGGTCAGCACTTCGGCAGCGCTCGGTGCGCGGAAGCCGACCGAGTAGGTCAGGCAGTCATCCACGGCCACGCCGTAGTGGGCCAGGCGCGGTGGCAGGTAGAGCATGTCGCCGGGCTCCAGGGTCCACTCGCCGCTCTGCTCGAACTCGGCCAGGATACGCAGGTCGGCGTGCTCCAGCAGCGGGCTGTCACTGCTGCACATCTGGCCAATTTTCCAGTTGCGCTGGCCGTGGCCTTGCAGCAGGAACACATCGTAGTTGTCGAAGTGCGGGCCGACGCTGCCACCCGGGGCGGCGAAGCTGATCATCACGTCATCGATACGCCAGCTGGGCAGGAAGCGGAAGTTTTCCAGCAGTTCGGCTACTTCCGGAACGAACTGGTCAACGGCCTGTACCAGCAGGGTCCAGTCTTTTTCCGGCAGTTCGGCGAAGGTGTCTTCGTTGAACGGGCCGCGGCGCAGCTCCCACGGGTGTGCGCCGTGCTCCAGCACGATACGCGACTCGACTTCGTCTTCCAGGGCCAGGCCGGCGAGCTCGTCGGGGTCGATCGGGCTGATGAAGTCCGGGAAGGCCTGGCGTACCAGCAGCGGCTTCTTCTGCCAGTAGTCGCGCATGAATTCGCGGGCCGAGATGCCGCCGAGCAGCTGCAGTGGAGTATCAGGATTCATGTTCAACCTATTGAAAAAACGTAATTTTCGTACGGGAATAAAAACGCCCGGCCAGGCCGGGCGTTGTACGCGACGCTCAGCTTAGATGCGTTTGGCCTGGGCTGCCGCGTTACCGATGTAGGTAGCGGGGGTCAGCTGCTTGAGCTCGGCCTTGGCTTCGGCTGGCATGTCCAGGCCGTCGATGAAGGTCAGCAGCGCTTCTGGGGTGATGCCCTTGCCACGGGTCAGCTCTTTGAGCTTCTCGTAGGGGTTTTCGATGTTGAAGCGGCGCATCACGGTCTGGATCGGCTCGGCCAGCACTTCCCAGCAGGCGTCCAGGTCGGCGGCGATGCGAGCTTCGTTGACTTCCAGCTTGCCGATGCCTTTCAGGCTGGCCTCGAAGGCGATGACGCTGTGGGCAAAGCCCACGCCCAGGTTGCGCAGCACGGTGGAGTCGGTCAGGTCACGCTGCCAGCGCGAGATCGGCAGCTTGCTGGCCAGGTGCTGGAACAGCGCGTTGGCGATACCCAGGTTGCCTTCGGAGTTTTCGAAGTCGATCGGGTTGACCTTGTGCGGCATGGTCGACGAGCCGATTTCGCCGGCGACGGTCTTCTGCTTGAAGTAACCCAGCGAAATGTAGCCCCACACATCACGGTCGAAGTCGATCAGGATGGTGTTGAAGCGGGCGATGGCGTCGAACAGCTCGGCGATGTAGTCGTGCGGCTCGATCTGGGTGGTGTACGGGTTGAACTGCAGGCCCAGCTCGTCTTCGATGAAGGCGCGGGCGTTTTCTTCCCAGTCGATCTGCGAGTAGGCCGACAGGTGGGCGTTGTAGTTGCCCACGGCGCCGTTGATCTTGCCCAGCAGCGGTACGGCGGCAACCTGGGCGATCTGGCGCTCCAGGCGATACACGACGTTGGCCAGCTCTTTACCCAGGGTGGTCGGCGAAGCCGGCTGGCCGTGGGTGCGCGACAGCATTGGCACTTCGGCGTGGGCGTGGGCCAGGGCGCGGATGGCGTCGGCGACCTGGCGCATCAGCGGCAGCAGCACTTCGTCACGGCCGGCGCGCAGCATCAGGGCGTGGGACAGGTTGTTGATGTCCTCGCTGGTGCAGGCGAAGTGGATGAACTCGCTGACCTTGGCCAGCTCAGGCAGCTTGGCGGCCTGCTCCTTGAGGAGGTATTCAATGGCCTTGACGTCGTGGTTGGTGGTGCGCTCGATTTCCTTGACGCGCTCGGCGTGCTCCAGCTTGAAATCGGTGGCCAGGCTGTCCAGCAGGGCGTTGGCTTCGGCGGAGAACGCCGGCACTTCGCCGATTTGCGGGTGGGCGGCCAGGCGCTGCAGCCAGCGCACTTCGACCAGGGCGCGGAAACGGATCAGGCCGAATTCGCTGAAAATGGGGCGCAAGGCCTGGGTTTTGCCGGCATAACGGCCGTCTACAGGGGAAACCGCAGTGAGCGAAGAAAGCTGCATGGGGTGTTCTCGGACAGTCAGGCTTTTGGAAGGGCGCATATCATACATGAAAAATGCGCCTGGGTCGGGTGGCTGACCAAAGGTCGGCCCAATTTGGATCTGGTGGCAGACCCTGTGGGAGTGGGCATGCCCGCGAACACCGGCGTAGCCGGTGCCATACACCGCGTCGCCTGCTTCGCGGGCACGCCCGCTCCCACAAAGGGCTGCCCAGCCCGTCAGTTGGGGCTGCGCATCATGTCGTACAGTTCGTTCAGCAACTTGCGCCGGCTGAACACCAGTTGCCAACGGTGCCCGCCCAGCTGCCGCCACAGTCGCGCGGCGCGGATGCCGGCCAGCAGCAGGGCGCGGATCTTCGAGGCATTGTTGGGCTGCTGCAGGAAGCGCATGTCGCCATGCACCTGGATGCGCTGGCGCAAGGTGCTCAGGGTGTCCTGGTACAAGGCTCCACTGGAAGCGATGACGTTTTCGTGAACCAGGCCGAAATGCTCGGCCTGCGACTGGATTTGCGGCAGGCGGTTGCCGATGGTGTCCAGCAGGTCGCCACGCTTGTTCAGCTGGCGCTCCAGGCCCAGCATCGACAGGGCGTAGCGCAGCGGCTCGCGTTGCAGGCTGTTGGGGTCGCGCTCAAGGGCGCCGATCAGCGCTCGGTAGCCGTCACGCAGGTTCAGGTCGTCACCGCCGAACACCTCCAGGGTGTCCTTGGGGTCGCGCACCAGCAGGCTGCCCAGCATGCAGCCGATATTGGCTTCACTGGCCTGGCCGGTGCGGGCGATGCGGTCGACAAGCACGGCGGCCTGGAACACACCACCCAACGCGATCAGCTGCTCCTGCAGGTTGCTCATGCGCGCGGGCTCCACGGCTCGGCAGCCTCGATCACGCCGCCGCCCAGGCACACTTCGCCATCGTAGAACACCACGGACTGGCCCGGCGTCACGGCGCGCTGAGGCTCGTCGAACACGGCGCGGTAGCCGCTGGCGGTGCGTTCCAGGGTGCATCGCTGGTCGCTCTGGCGGTAGCGCACCTTGGCAGTCAACTGCCGTGGGCTGTCGAGGTCGATCGGGTTGACCCAGAAAATTTCCGAGGCCAGCAGGGCGCGGGAGAACAGCCATGGGTGCTCGTTGCCCTGGCCGACCACCAGCACGTTGCGGGCCAGGTCCTTGTGCAGCACGTACCACGGCTCGTCACTGGCATCCTTCAGGCCGCCAATGCCCAGGCCCTGGCGCTGGCCGATGGTATGGTACATCAGGCCATGGTGGCGGCCGATCACTTCACCTTCGGTGGTTTCAATGTCGCCTGGCTGGGCCGGCAGGTACTGCTTGAGGAAGTCGCTGAAGCGGCGCTCGCCAATGAAGCAGATGCCGGTGGAATCTTTCTTCTTGGCGGTGGCCAGGCCGTGCTTTTCGGCGATGGCGCGTACTTCGGGCTTTTCCAGTTCGCCGACCGGGAACAGTGTGCGGGCGATTTCCTGGCCGCCGACGGCGTGCAGGAAGTAGCTCTGGTCCTTGTTCGGGTCCAGGCCCTTGAGCAGTTCGGTGAGCGCGCCAGTATCGCGGCGGCGCACGTAGTGGCCGGTGGCGATCAGGTCGGCACCCAGCGACAGGGCGTAGTCGAGAAACGCCTTGAACTTGATTTCGCGGTTGCAGAGGATGTCGGGGTTGGGTGTGCGGCCGGCCTTGTATTCCTCAAGGAAGTGCTCGAACACGTTGTCCCAGTATTCGGCGGCGAAGTTGGCGGTGTGCAGCTTGATGCCGATACGGTCGCACACGGCCTGGGCGTCGGCCAGGTCTTCACGGGCGGTGCAGTATTCGGTGCCGTCGTCCTCTTCCCAGTTCTTCATGAACAGCCCTTCCACCTGGTAGCCCTGCTCGATGAGCAGAAGGGCTGAGACGGAAGAGTCCACGCCGCCGGACATGCCGACGATGACGCGGGTCTTGGCGGGGTCTTTAAGTGCTGGGCTGGTCATGGGTACCGGTGTGTATCAAGGGGGAAAAACGCCGATTCTATCAAACCCGCGGCGCCGCGTCAGTCGCGTAGCAGGTCGAGGCTGTGCAGCGGGCCTTTGAGGTAGTCATCCAGGCAGCGCGGCACCAGCTCGCTGCGCCAGCGAGTGGGGTCGGCCAGCAGTTCGTCGCGGGTCAGCCACACGGCGCGGACGATGTCGCTGTCCAGTGCCAGGTCGGCGTGATGGCGCACGGGGCGGGCGGCGAAGCAGACGCGCTGGTAGGTCACGCCGTTGCTGGGGGCGGTGTACAGGTAGATGCCGACCACGCCGGTCAGCTCGACTTCCCAGGCGGTTTCTTCCAGGGTTTCGCGCAGGGCGGCCTGGGGCAGGGTCTCGTTGGGTTCGAGGTGGCCGGCAGGCTGGTTGAAGACGTGCTGGTTGGCTTTGAATTCCTCGACGAAGAGGAACTTGCCTTCGTGCTCGACGATGGTGGCGACGGTGATGTGGGGTTGCCAGGTCATTTGCCATGTCCTTTCAGATTGCCGGGACCGCCTTGCGGTCCTTCGCGGGCTCGCCCGCTCCCACAGGTGCAGTGCAGGTCTTGCTGGCAGCACCTTCCTGTGGGAGCGGGCAACCCCGCGAAGGGCTGCGCAGCGGCCCCGATCCAGAAAGCACAAACCCCGGTGCGTGGCCGGGGTTTGTGCTGTTACTTCAAGCGAACCTTACAGGGCGGCGATGGCGCTGTTCAGGGTCTGGCTTGGGCGCATCACCTTGGCGGTCAGCTCGGCATCCGGGGCGTAGTAGCCGCCGATATCGGCTGGCTTGCCTTGAACGGCGTTGAGCTCGGCGACGATGGTCGCTTCGTTCTCGGCCAGGGTTTTTGCCAGTGGTGCGAAGCGTGCCTGCAGGGCAGCGTCGTCCGTCTGAGCGGCCAAGGCCTCGGCCCAGTACAGGGTCAGGTAGAAGTGGCTACCGCGGTTGTCGATACCGCCGACTTTGCGCGACGGCGACTTGTTGGTGTCGAGGAACTTGCCGGTAGCCTGGTCCAGGGTGTTGGCCAGAACCTTGGCGCGCGGGTTGTCGTAGGTGTTGCCCAGGTGCTCCAGGGAAGCGGCCAGGGCCAGGAATTCACCCAGCGAGTCCCAACGCAGGAAGTTCTCTTCAACCAGCTGCTGCACGTGCTTCGGAGCCGAACCGCCGGCGCCGGTTTCGAACAGGCCACCGCCGTTCATCAGCGGCACGATCGACAGCATCTTGGCGCTGGTGCCCAGTTCCATGATCGGGAACAGGTCGGTCAGGTAGTCGCGCAGCACGTTGCCGGTCACCGAGATGGTGTCCTTGCCTTCGCGGATGCGGGCCAGGGAGAACTTGATGGCGTCGACCGGTGCCAGGATGCGGATGTCCAGGCCGGTGGTGTCGTGATCTTTCAGGTACTTCTGCACCTTCTCGATCATGACGCCGTCGTGGGCGCGAGCCGGGTCCAGCCAGAACACCGCCGGGGTGTTGCTCAGGCGGGCACGGTTGACGGCCAGCTTGACCCAGTCCTGGATCGGCGCGTCCTTGGTCTGGCACATGCGGAAGATGTCACCGGCTTCGACGTTCTGCTCCAGCACGACGTTGCCCTTGCCATCGACTACGCGAACCACGCCGTCAGCCTTGATCTGGAAGGTCTTGTCGTGGGAGCCATACTCTTCGGCTTTCTGCGCCATCAGGCCAACGTTCGGCACGCTGCCCATGGTGGTCGGGTCGAAGGCACCGTTGACCTTGCAGTCTTCGATGGTGGCCTGGTAGATGCCGGCGTAGCAGCGGTCCGGGATCACGGCCTTGGCGTCTTGCAGTTCGCCTGCGGCGTTCCACATCTTGCCCGAGTCACGGATCATGGCCGGCATCGAGGCGTCGACGATCACGTCGCTCGGCACGTGCAGGTTGGTGATGCCTTTGTCGGAGTTGACCATGGCCAGGGCCGGGCGCTCTGCGTACAGGGCCTGGATGTCGGCTTCGATCTCGGCCTGCTTGTCGGCTGGCAGGTCCTTGATGCGGGCGTACAGGTCGCCGATACCGTTGTTGGCGTTGAAGCCTACTTCGGCCAGGGCAGCGGCGTGCTTGGTCAGCACGTCGTTGTAGAATTCTTCGACGATGACGCCGAACATGATCGGGTCGGAGACCTTCATCATGGTGGCTTTCAGGTGCACCGACAGCAGCACGCCGGCGGCCTTGGCATCGGCGATCTGCTCGGCGATGAAGGCTTTCAGGGCCTTGCGGCTCATGGTGGCGCAGTCGATGACTTCGGCGGCTTTGACGGCGGTCTTTTCTTTCAGCACGGTGGTGCTGCCGTCTTTGCCGACCAGCTCGATGCGCAGGCTGTCGTCAGCTTCGATCAGTGCGGCTTTTTCGCTGCCGTAGAAGTCGCCCTGGGTCATGTGGGCAACGTGCGACTTGGAGTCAGCGGCCCAGGCGCCCATCTTGTGTGGGTGCTTGCGGGCGTAGTTCTTGACCGACAGCGGCGCGCGGCGGTCGGAGTTGCCTTCGCGCAGCACCGGGTTCACGGCGGAGCCCTTGATGCGGTCGTAGCGGGCGCGGGATTCTTTTTCTTCCGCGGTGGCCGGCTCGTCGGCGTAGTCAGGGATGTTGAAGCCCTTGCCTTGCAGTTCCTTGATCGCGGCTTTGAGCTGCGGTACCGAGGCGCTGATGTTCGGCAGCTTGATGATGTTGGCTTCAGGGGTGGTAGCCAGCTGGCCCAGTTCCGCCAGGTGATCGCCTACTTGCTTCTCTGCGCCCAGTTGCTCCGGGAAGGCGGCAAGGATACGGCCAGCCAGGGAAATGTCGCGAGTTTCGACAGCGATGTCAGCCGAAGCGGTGAACGCTTCGATGATCGGCAGCAGCGAGTAAGTGGCGAGGGCGGGGGCTTCGTCGGTGAAGGTATAGATGATCTTGGAACGGGTGGGCATGCGGGTTAACTCTCTGTGTGCTGAGCGTGCTCGAGTCTCGTGGTGCGCAGGGTAGGCGCATCGCCCTGGTAGCACCATGAGCGGAAAGTCGAGAGGCTGCGAGCGGTGATGGTGGATGCATCAGTCGAGCGTCAAGTGCTGAGCTGCGGTAACAACCCAGGCTTTATGGCCATTCATGGCCTAGGGCGGTCCGCATTTTCCTGGGATTCGCCCCGATGACCCTTCGGTCGCGGCGGAGTATACCAAACCATTTGGGCTAATCAGCAAGGCCAAGTGATATCGGCCCATTTATAAGACCAAAGACTAAGCGGCAATGCGGCGGGTTGTCGCATGCCTTGCAGGTCGGCAGATGTGGTTTAGGCTCAGTGGATCGCACGATGTCCAAACCACACCCGACAGCGGAGTAGTGCAAGCATGGGATACCAGAAAATCAAGGTTCCGACCGGCGGCAGCAAGATCACCGTCAATGCAGATCATTCGCTCAACGTGCCTGATCATCCGATCATTCCTTACATCGAAGGCGACGGGATCGGCGTCGATGTTTCGCCGGTCATGATCAAGGTGGTTGATGCCGCCGTGGAGAAGGCCTACGGCGGCAAGCGCAAGATTGCCTGGATGGAGGTGTACGCTGGCGAGAAAGCCACCCAGGTGTATGACCAGGATACCTGGCTGCCGCAGGAAACCCTCGATGCCGTGCGTGATTACGTGGTATCGATCAAAGGCCCGCTGACCACCCCGGTCGGTGGCGGCATCCGCTCGCTCAACGTGGCCCTGCGCCAGCAACTGGACCTGTATGTGTGCCTGCGGCCGGTGCTGTGGTTCCAGGGTGTACCGAGCCCGGTGAAAAAGCCTGGCGACGTCGACATGGTGATCTTCCGCGAGAACTCCGAAGACATCTATGCCGGCATCGAGTGGAAGGCCGGGTCGCCTGAGGCGAACAAGGTGATCAAGTTTCTCAAGGAGGAAATGGGGGTCACCAAGATCCGCTTCGACCAGGACTGCGGTATCGGCGTCAAGCCGGTGTCGAAGGAGGGTACCAAACGTCTGGTGCGCAAGGCCCTGCAATACGTGGTGGATAACGACCGCGAATCACTGACCCTGGTGCACAAGGGCAACATCATGAAGTTCACCGAGGGTGCCTTCAAGGACTGGGGGTACGAGGTGGCGCGTGACGAGTTCGGCGCTGAACTGCTCGATGGCGGCCCTTGGATGAAGTTCAAGAACCCCAAGACCGGTCGCGAGGTCATCGTCAAGGACGCCATCGCCGACGCCATGCTGCAGCAGATCCTGCTACGCCCGGCCGAGTACGACGTGATCGCCACCCTCAACCTCAACGGTGACTACCTGTCCGATGCCCTGGCGGCGGAAGTGGGTGGTATCGGCATTGCCCCGGGCGCCAACCTGTCCGACACCGTGGCCATGTTCGAGGCCACTCACGGCACGGCACCCAAGTATGCCGGGCAGGACAAGGTCAACCCGGGCTCGGTGATCCTCTCGGCCGAGATGATGCTGCGCCACATGGGGTGGACCGAGGCCGCCGACCTGATCATCAAGGGCACCAATGGCGCCATTGCGGCCAAGACCGTGACCTACGATTTCGAGCGGCTGATGGAGGGGGCCAAGCTGGTAAGCAGCTCAGGCTTTGGCGATGAAATGATCAAACACATGTAAGGCAACAGAAAACCGGTCGCCTCCTGTAAAGAGGCGGCCGGTTTTTTCGTCTATCGGCACAGCGCAGGCAGTCAGGCTTTTGCAGTTTCGCTTTGCGGCTCGCCCAGGGTTCTGGCAGCCTCTGCTGCAGCGGCCGCGGCATCTTTGATTTCGACGGCGTGCAAGCCTTTGGGGCCCTGGACGATGTCGAATATCACGGCCTGGCCAGCCTTCAGGGTCTTGTATCCGTCCATTCGGATGGCGGAATAATGGGCGAACAGGTCATCGGATTTACCTTCCTCATTGATGAATCCATAGCCCTTGGCATTGTTGAACCACTTGACTTTACCGCTTGCCATCCCTATGTCCCTCTGCAAAGGACTCCATCACTGGAGTATCATCCACTTCATCCGCATACGAACCTTGCGAAAAATCTGGTTGACTGCGCGGATCTTTATCGACCACGGTGGGTTCTTATTGGTTGTAACACCGTTTTGCCGATAGTCAAGGTCACGCGGCGCCTGCGCTGGCGGTGGCCTGTGCAGTCAACCCGAAACCTTAACCTGACGCTCATGATGAAATTCTTTCCATGCATGCACCTAGTGAGATTCGACTAACATTCAATCAGGATCGCCCGCAATCGAATGAGGACGACGGCTCAGGTCTTGCAGTTCAGGAAGCCAAGCCGATCCTGCAGGCGCCACCGATGTACAAGGTGGTTTTGTTCAACGATGACTACACGCCAATGGATTTCGTCGTCGAAGTGCTCGAGACGTTCTTCAGTCTGAACCGCGAGCTGGCGACCAAGATCATGCTGACCGTCCATACCGAGGGGCGGGCAGTGTGCGGATTGTTTACCCGTGACATCGCCGAAACAAAGGCTATGCAGGTCAACCAATACGCCAGGGAAAGCCAGCATCCGCTACTCTGTGAAATCGAGAAGGACGGTTAATCGCCGACCACTTGGGTATGAGGTGAAGCTATGTTAAACCGCGAGCTCGAAGTCACCCTCAATCTTGCCTTCAAGGAGGCCCGTTCGAAGCGTCATGAGTTCATGACCGTCGAGCATCTGCTGCTGGCACTCCTTGACAATGAGGCTGCCGCGACCGTTCTGCGCGCCTGTGGCGCCAATCTCGACAAGCTCAAGCATGACCTGCAAGAGTTCATCGACTCCACCACGCCGTTGATCCCTGTCAACGACGAAGACCGTGAAACCCAGCCGACCCTGGGCTTCCAGCGCGTGCTGCAGCGTGCCGTGTTCCACGTGCAAAGCTCTGGCAAGCGCGAAGTGACCGGCGCCAACGTGCTGGTGGCGATCTTCAGCGAACAGGAAAGCCAGGCCGTGTTCCTGCTCAAGCAGCAGAGCGTGGCCCGTATCGACGTGGTCAACTACATCGCCCATGGCATCTCCAAGGTGCCAGGGCATGGTGCGCAATCTGAAAGCGACCAGGACATGCAGGACGAAGAGGGCGGTGAAACCTCCTCTTCGAGCAACCCGCTGGACGCCTACGCCAGCAACCTGAACGAGCTGGCCCGTGCCGGCCGTATCGATCCGTTGGTAGGTCGCGAGCAGGAAGTGGAGCGCGTGGCGCAAATCCTGGCCCGTCGGCGCAAGAACAACCCGCTGTTGGTGGGTGAGGCAGGCGTGGGCAAGACGGCCATCGCCGAAGGCTTGGCCAAGCGCATCGTCGATGGTCAGGTGCCTGACCTGCTGGCGCAGAGCGTGGTGTACTCCCTCGACCTGGGCGCCTTGCTGGCTGGTACCAAATACCGTGGTGACTTCGAGAAGCGCTTCAAGGCGCTGCTCGGTGAGCTGCGCAAGCGTCCGCAGGCCATCCTGTTCATCGACGAAATTCACACCATCATCGGCGCCGGTGCGGCGTCGGGCGGGGTGATGGATGCCTCCAACCTGCTCAAGCCGCTGCTGTCGTCGGGTGAAATCCGCTGCATCGGTTCGACCACGTTCCAGGAGTTTCGCGGCATCTTCGAGAAGGATCGTGCGCTGGCGCGTCGCTTCCAGAAGGTGGATGTCAGCGAGCCATCGGTCGAAGATACCGTGGGCATTCTGCGCGGCCTGAAAGGGCGTTTCGAAAGCCACCACAACATCGAGTACAGCGACGAAGCCCTGCGCGCCGCCGCCGAACTGGCTTCGCGCTACATCAATGACCGGCACATGCCTGACAAGGCCATCGATGTGATCGACGAGGCAGGCGCCTACCAGCGCCTGCAGCCAGAGGCCAGTCGCGTCAAACGCATTGATGTGCCGCAAGTGGAGGATATCGTCGCCAAGATTGCGCGAATTCCGCCGAAGCACGTCACCAGTTCCGACAAGGAGCTGCTGCGCAACCTTGAGCGCGACCTGAAACTGACCGTGTTTGGCCAGGACCAGGCAATCGACTCGCTGGCCACCGCGATCAAGTTGTCCCGTGCCGGCCTCAAGTCGCCAGACAAGCCGGTTGGTTCGTTCCTGTTCGCCGGCCCTACCGGCGTCGGCAAGACCGAGGCGGCGCGGCAATTGGCCAAGGCGCTGGGTGTGGAGTTGGTGCGTTTCGACATGTCTGAGTACATGGAGCGCCACACCGTCTCGCGTTTGATTGGTGCGCCGCCGGGTTATGTCGGTTTCGACCAGGGTGGCTTGTTGACCGAGGCGATCACCAAACAGCCGCACTGCGTATTGTTGCTCGACGAAATCGAGAAGGCCCACCCGGAAGTCTTCAATCTGCTGCTGCAGGTGATGGACCACGGTACCCTGACCGACAACAACGGGCGCAAGGCCGACTTCCGTAACGTGATCCTGATCATGACCACCAACGCCGGTGCAGAAACTGCGGCGCGGGCGTCGATCGGCTTTACTCATCAGGACCACGCGTCCGATGCCATGGAAGTGATCCGCAAGAGCTTCACGCCAGAGTTCCGCAACCGTCTGGATACCATCATCCAGTTTGGCCGCCTGAGCACGGAGACGATCAAAAGCATCGTCGACAAGTTCCTTATCGAATTGCAGGCGCAGCTGGAAGACAAGCGTGTGCTGCTGGAAGTCAGCGATGAAGCACGCGGTTGGCTGGCGGTTTCGGGCTATGACGTGCAGATGGGCGCGCGGCCAATGGCGCGGCTGATCCAGGACAAGATCAAGCGGCCGCTGGCCGAGGAGATCCTGTTTGGCGAGCTGGCCGAGCATGGTGGCGTGGTGCATGTCGACCTGCGCGATGGCGAACTGGTGTTCGACTTCGAAACCACGGCTGAGGTCGCGTGATGTGCAGGGGCTGCCTTGCAGCCCCTTGCAGTTTCTTGAGGCACAAAAAAGCCCGGCACCTGGCCGGGCTTTTTCATGGCTTGAGCTTAGCGCGCACGGTAGGTGATGCGGCCCTTGCTCAGGTCGTACGGCGTCAGCTCGACGCGGACCTTGTCGCCAGTGAGAATGCGGATGTAGTTCTTGCGCATCTTTCCGGAGATGTGCGCGGTTACGACGTGCCCGTTTTCCAACTCCACGCGGAACATGGTGTTGGGCAGGGTGTCGACGACAGTACCTTCCATTTCGAAGCTGTCTTCTTTCGACATGCAGTTGAGCCCTCGGATCCAATGTTAGCCCGACGCATATCCGCACCGGGCAAAAAAGTGGCGTGGATTATGCCGGAAAACTGCGTGTCAAGCCAATGCTTTCAGTTGAGGGTGACCCAGCGCTGGTTTATCAGCAGCTCGATAGGTCGGTACTGCGTCTTGTAGTTCATCTTCTTGCAGTTCTTGATCCAGTAGCCCAGGTAAACCGCCTCCAGGTTCTGGCGCAGCGCTTCGGTGATCTGCCAGAGAATGGCGAAACGGCCAAGGCTGCGGCGCTCCTCGTCCGGCTCGTAGAAGGTGTACACCGCCGACAGGCCATTGGGCAGCAGGTCGCACACTGCCACCGCCATCAACCGGCCTTCCAGGCGAAACTCGTAGAACCAGCAGAACGGCAGGTCGCGTACCAGGAAGGTGGAAAACTGATCGCGGCTGGGCGGGTACATGTCGCCATCGGCGTGGCGGGTTTCGATATAGCGCCGGTACAGCTCGAAGTACTCTTCCTTGAACGCCGGGCGCGCTGCGGTTACGGTCAGGTCGGCGTTACGTTTGAGTATGCGACGCTGCTGGCGGTTGGGAATGAAGCGCGCCGCCGGGATGCGCGCCGGCACGCAGGCGTTGCAGTTCTGGCAGTGTGGGCGGTACAGGTGGTCGCCACTGCGGCGAAAGCCCATTTCCGACAAATCGGCGTACACGTGCACGTCCATCGGCTGGCTGGGGTCGAGGAACAGCGTGGTCGCCTGCTCCTCCGGCAGGTAGCTGCAGGAGTGGGGCTGAGTGGCATAGAACTTCAACCGCGCCAACTCTGTCATGATCAACCCCTTCGGTGAGACTTTGTTTTAAGTGTAAGCCAGCTACGGGAACTCGCCTAGGCAACCCATGAAGCGCTGTTGGGCTGGTCAAGGTGGCGTGCCAGGTAGCTGGCGAACTCGGCACGGCTGATGGCGTGGGCGCCCAGGCTGTGCAGGTGGTTGGTCGGCATCTGGCAGTCGATAAGCACGAAGCCGGCGTCTCGCAGGTGGTTGACCAAGGTCACGAAACCGACCTTGGAGGCGTTGTCGGCGCGGCTGAACATCGATTCGCCAAAGAACAGCTGGCCCATGGCCAGGCCGTACAGGCCCCCGACCAGTTCGCCGTCCTGGCGAACTTCGACCGAATGAGCGATGCCACGGCGGTGCAGCTCGCAGTAGGCGTTGCGCATGGTGTCGGTGATCCAGGTGCCGTCAGCGTAGTCGCGAGGCGCGGCGCAGGCGGCGATCACGGCCGGGAAGTCGGTGTCGAAGCTGACCTGGTAGCGGCCTTGGCGCATCAGCTTGGCCAGCGAGCGTGACACATGCAACTGGTCAGGCAACAACACCGTGCGCGGGTCGGGTGACCACCACAGGATCGGTTGGCCGTCCTGGTACCACGGGAAGCAGCCATGGCGATACGCCTGCACCAGGCGCTCGGGGCTCAGGTCGCCGCCGGCGGCCAGTAGGCCGTTGGGGTCGTGCAGCGCCTTTTCCAGGGGCGGGAAGGTAAGCGAGTCGCGGGTCAGCCAGGTGAGCATGGTCTATCGTGCGGTGGGGGAGGGGAGAGGGCAGCATGGCTTGGGTGAAAAGCGGGGTCAATCTCTTTGGGGGTCTCAAAGCCAGCGCGGTAACCTGCACAAGGCTACCCCTACAGGGAAGTGAGGCAGTTTTGCGGCAATTCAGGGCAATTTCCTACACATTCATCAAACCGCAGGCACCATCCGCTACATTTGCTGTCACACCTGTGCAAAAACACAGCATAAGCCTTTGTCACGAAAGAAAATGCATGCTCAAATTGCAGCTATATGAATTCGCCCCCGGCCAAACCCCCATACGGCGTGCCGCCATGGCGGCTGGCGGGCAGTAATGTTAAAAGTAGTGGTTCGTTGGTCGCGCAGCGGCCGATCACTATTGGACGCGCACCACGCGCAGGAATAGACGCGTTTTGAAGAAATCCACCGCAACTCCAGCTCCATTGCCTGTGCCACTGTGGCGGCAGCAGCTGCATTATCGCCTCAAGGAAGGTGCGTTGATCGCTGTCGGCGCGCTGTGCCTGTACCTGTGGATGGCGCTGCTGACCTACGATACGTCGGACCCGGGCTTCAGCCACACCAGCAACGTCGACCAGGTGCAGAATGCGGCCGGGCGTGCCGGTGCCTATTTCGCCGACATCCTGTTCATGGTGCTGGGTTACTTCGCCTATATTTTTCCGCTGCTGCTGGCGGTCAAGACCTGGCAGATTTTCCGCGAACGCCACCAGCCATGGGACTGGAGCGGCTGGCTGTTCTCCTGGCGGCTGATTGGCCTGGTGTTCCTGGTGCTGTCGGGGGCGGCGCTTGCGCATATCCACTTCCACCCGCCCGCCAGCCTGCCGTTCTCTGCCGGTGGTGCACTGGGCGAAAGCCTGGGCGACCTGGCGCGCAACCTGCTGAACGTGCAGGGCAGCACGCTGATGTTCATTGCCCTGTTCCTGTTCGGCCTGACCGTCTTCACCGACCTGTCGTGGTTCAAGGTGATGGACCTGACCGGCAAGATCACCCTCGACCTGTTCGAACTGGTGCAAGGGGCTGCCACCCGCTGGTGGGAAGCGCGCAACGAGCGCAAGCGCCTCGAGGCACAGTTGCGCGAGGACGAACCGGTGTTCAAGGCCGCGCCGATGGCTGCCGAGAAGCGCGAGCCGGCCAAGCCGTCACTGCGCGAGCGCATCCTCAAGCGTGAAGAGCCACCCGCTCAGCCGGTCGAGCCGCGTGAGCCAACCCTTGCACGCGAACCGATTGTGCCGCCACGTGAAACGGCGCCTGAGGCATTGGCGCCGCGCGAAACCGTGGTGCCCCGCCAGCAGCACGCAGCGCCCACCATTGTGCCGCCGTCAGCCGCCAGCAGAGCGCCGGAGCCGAGCAAGCGGGCGATGAAGGAAAAGCAGGCGCCGCTGTTCGTCGACAGCGCCGTGGAAGGCACCTTGCCCTCGATTTCCATCCTCGACCCGGCCGAACAGAAAAAGATCGAGTATTCGCCAGAATCCCTGGCCGGCGTCGGTCAGCTGCTGGAAATCAAGCTCAAGGAATTCGGTGTGGAAGTGGCGGTGGATTCGATCCACCCCGGCCCGGTGATTACCCGTTATGAAATCCAGCCGGCCGCCGGTGTGAAGGTCAGCCGCATCGCCAACCTGGCCAAGGACCTGGCGCGTTCGCTGGCCGTGACCAGTGTGCGAGTGGTCGAGGTCATCCCTGGCAAGACCACGGTAGGTATCGAGATACCCAACGAAAACCGCCAGATGGTGCGCTTCTCCGAAGTGCTGGCCACGCCGCAGTACGACGAGCAGAAATCGCCCGTCACGCTGGCGCTGGGCCACGACATTGGCGGCAAGCCGGTGATCACCGACCTGGCCAAGATGCCGCACCTGTTGGTGGCCGGTACAACCGGCTCCGGTAAGTCGGTGGGTGTGAACGCGATGATTTTGTCGATCCTGTTCAAGTCCAGTCCGGAAGACGCGCGGCTGATCATGATCGACCCGAAAATGCTTGAACTGTCGATCTACGAAGGCATCCCGCACCTGCTGTGCCCGGTGGTCACCGACATGAAGGACGCCGCCAACGCCCTGCGCTGGAGCGTGGCCGAAATGGAGCGGCGCTACAAACTGATGGCGGCCATGGGCGTGCGTAACCTGGCCGGTTTCAACCGCAAGATCAAGGACGCCCAGGAAGCTGGCGAAATCATCCATGACCCGCTGTATCGCCGTGAGAGCATGGACGATGAGCCGCCTGCGCTGAAAACCCTGCCGACCATCGTGGTGGTGGTGGACGAATTCGCCGACATGATGATGATCGTCGGCAAGAAGGTCGAAGAGCTGATCGCCCGTATCGCGCAGAAGGCACGGGCGGCCGGTATTCACCTGATCCTCGCCACCCAGCGCCCGTCGGTGGACGTGATCACCGGCCTGATCAAGGCCAACATCCCGACCCGTATGGCGTTCCAGGTGTCGAGCAAGATCGACTCGCGTACCATCATCGACCAAGGTGGTGCCGAGCAGTTGCTGGGCCATGGCGACATGCTGTACATGCCGCCGGGCACCAGCCTGCCGATCCGGGTGCACGGCGCATTCGTGTCTGACGACGAAGTGCACCGCACGGTCGAGGCGTGGAAGCTGCGTGGCGCCCCGGACTACAACGACGACATCCTCAACGGCGTCGAAGAGGCCGGTAGCGGCTTTGACGGCGGCGGCGGCGGTGGCGAGGGTGACGATGCCGAAACCGACGCCCTGTATGATGAGGCGGTGCAATTCGTGCTCGAGAGCCGTCGTGCCTCCATTTCTGCCGTGCAACGCAAGCTGAAGATCGGCTACAACCGTGCCGCGCGCATGATCGAGTCGATGGAGATGGCCGGCGTTGTCACCCCGATGAACAGCAACGGCTCGCGGGAAGTGATAGCCCCGGGCGGCCCGCGCGACTGATGAACACCCTGCCTGGCACCAACGGTGGCGCCAGGCCTTTTCAACGCTCAATGAGGATTCCCATGCGCGCGATTCGCATGCTGTTGGTTTCTGCCCTGACCCTGGGCTCGGTTACTGCTTATGCCGGTGAGCAAGACGTACAACGCCTGACCCAGTTGCTGGAAAAGTCGCAGACCATCGAGGCCAACTTCTCTCAGCTGACCCTGGGCGCTGATGGCACCAGCCTGCAGGAAACCTCGGGCAAGATGACGGTCAAGCGCCCTGGCCTGTTCTACTGGCACACCGATGCACCGCAGGAGCAGGTGGTGGTGTCGGACGGCAAGAACGTCACCCTGTGGGACCCGGACCTGGAACAGGCCACCATCAAGAAGCTCGACGTGCGCCTGAACCAGACCCCGGCCTTGTTGCTGTCCGGTGACGTGTCGAAGATCAGCCAGAGCTTTGATATTGCGTCCAAGGAGCAGGGAGAAGTAATGGACTTCACCCTCAAGCCAAAGACCAAGGACACCCTGTTCGACTCGCTGCGCGTTTCGTTCCGCAAAGGCCTGATCAATGACATGCAGCTGGTCGACAGCGTCGGCCAGCGCACCAACATCCTGTTCAATGGCGTCAAGGCCAACCAGGCGGTGCCGGACAGCAAGTTCAAGTTCGACATCCCCAAGGGCGCGGACGTGATCAAGGAGTAACCAGAGCTCGCCATGGACCTGTTTCGAAGCGAACCCGTCGCCCAGCCCCTGGCCGCCCGTCTGCGCCCGTCCAGCCTGGATGAGTACGTCGGCCAGGAGCACCTGCTGGCGCGCGGTAAACCGCTGCGCGAAGCGCTGGAACAAGGTGCGCTGCACTCGATGATCTTCTGGGGGCCGCCCGGGGTCGGCAAGACCACGCTGGCGCGGTTGCTGGCGCAGTTCTGCGATGCGCACTTCGAAACGGTGTCGGCGGTGCTGGCCGGGGTGAAAGAGATCCGCCAGGCCGTGGAGGTGGCCAAACAGCAGGCTGGCCAATATGGCCGTCGCACCATCCTGTTCGTTGACGAGGTGCACCGCTTCAACAAGTCGCAGCAGGACGCCTTTTTGCCCTATGTCGAGGACGGCACCCTGCTGTTCATCGGTGCCACCACCGAAAACCCGTCGTTCGAGCTGAACAACGCGCTGCTGTCACGGGCGCGGGTGTATGTGCTCAAGAGCCTGGACGAAGCCGCCCTGCGCAAGCTGGTCAACCGTGCGCTGACGGAAGAGCGTGGCCTGGGCAAGCGCAACCTGCGGGTGGGCGACGACGCCTTCAAGATGCTGATGGCCGCTGCCGACGGCGATGGCCGGCGCATGCTCAACTTCCTCGAGAACGCCTCGGACCTGGCTGAAGACGGCAGCGAGATCGACGTCGAGATGCTACAGAGCCTGCTGGGTGACAGTCGCCGCCGCTTCGACAAAGGCGGCGAGGCGTTTTACGACCAGATATCCGCGCTGCACAAGTCGGTGCGTGGCTCCAATCCCGATGGCGCCCTGTACTGGTTTGCACGCATGCTCGACGGCGGCTGTGACCCGCTTTACATCGCCCGCCGAGTGGTGCGCATGGCCAGCGAGGACATCGGCAATGCCGACCCGCGTGCGCTTAGCCTGTGCCTGGCTGCCTGGGATGTGCAGGAGCGCCTTGGCAGCCCCGAGGGCGAGTTGGCGGTGGCCCAGGCCATCACCTACCTGGCCTGCGCACCCAAGAGCAACGCGGTGTACGTGGGTTTCAAGACCGCCCTGCGTGAAGCGGCCGAGCACGGTTCGCTGGAGGTGCCGTTGCACCTGCGCAATGCCCCGACCAAGCTGATGAAGCAGTTGGGCTATGGCGACGAGTACCGCTATGCCCATGATGAACCCGACGCCTACGCCGCCGGAGAGGATTACTTCCCCGATGAACTGGAGCCGCGCCAGTACTATCAGCCGGTGCCCCGTGGCCTGGAACTGAAAATTGGCGAGAAGCTGCGCCACCTGGCTGACCTCGACCGCAACAGCCCCCGCCAGCGGAGAAAACCATGATTGCACTCATCGCCGCGGTCAGCGCCGGTGGTATTGCTGGTACCTTGTTGCGCTTCGCTACCACCAACTGGGTGGCGGCCCACTGGCCACGACACTTCTATGCCGGTACGCTGGCGGTCAACCTGGTTGGCTGCCTGCTGATCGGCTTGCTCTATGGCTTGTTCTTGCACAAGCCGCTGGCGCCGGTCGAATTGCGCGCCGGCCTGATTGTCGGCTTTCTCGGTGGCCTGACGACCTTTTCCTCCTTCTCGCTCGATACCGTGCGCCTGATGGAAAGCGGGCAAGTGCCCCTTGCCTTGGGCTATACCAGTATCAGCGTGGTGGGCGGGCTGCTCGCAACCTGGGCTGGCCTGTCCCTGACCCGATTCTGAACCAACACCTACATATAACGAGAGAACGATATGCTCGATTCCAAACTGTTACGCGGCCAACTTCAGGAAGTGGCGGACCGCCTGGCCTCCCGTGGCTTCAGCCTGGATGTCGCGCGCATCGAATCACTGGAAGAGCGCCGCAAGGCGGTGCAGACCCGCACCGAACAACTGCAGGCTGAGCGTAACGCCCGTTCCAAGTCCATCGGCCAGGCCAAGGCCAAGGGCGAAGACATCGCCCCGCTGATGGCTGACGTCGAGCGCATGGCCAACGAACTGGCTGCCGGCAAGGCTGAGCTGGACGCTATTCAGGCCGAGCTGGATGGCATCCTGCTGACCATTCCCAACCTGCCGGACGCCAGCGTACCGGTCGGTGCCAGCGAGGACGACAACGTCGAAGTGCGCCGTTGGGGCACGCCGAAGGCGTTCGACTTCGAAATCAAGGACCATGTGGCCCTCGGTGAAATCAGCGGTGGCCTGGACTTCGAAGCGGCTGCCAAGCTGTCCGGCGCCCGTTTTGCTGTGCTGCGTGGTCCGGTTGCCCGCCTGCACCGCGCCCTGGCGCAGTTCATGATCAACCTGCACACCGGCGAGCATGGCTACGAGGAACACTACACCCCGTACATGGTGCAGGCGCCGGCGCTGCAGGGCACTGGCCAGTTGCCGAAGTTCGAGGAAGACCTGTTCAAGATCACCCGCGATGGCGAGGCTGACTTCTACCTGATCCCGACCGCCGAAGTGTCGCTGACCAACCTGGTGGCAGGTGAAATCCTCGACGCCAAGCAGCTGCCGCTGAAACTGGTTGCCCATACCCCTTGCTTCCGCAGCGAAGCCGGCGCTTCCGGCCGTGACACCCGCGGCATGATCCGCCAGCATCAGTTCGACAAAGTCGAGATGGTGCAGGTGGTAGAGCCGTCCAAGTCGATGGAAGCCCTGGAAGGCCTGACTGCCAATGCCGAGCGCGTGCTGCAGCTGCTGGAGCTGCCATACCGCGTGCTGGCCCTGTGCACTGGCGACATGGGCTTTGGTGCGGTGAAAACCTACGATCTGGAAGTGTGGGTGCCGAGCCAGGACAAGTACCGCGAAATCAGCTCTTGCTCCAACTGTGGTGACTTCCAGGCGCGCCGCATGCAGGCTCGCTGGCGCAACCCGGAAACCGGCAAGCCAGAGCTGGTGCACACGCTCAACGGCTCTGGTCTGGCCGTAGGCCGTACCCTGGTTGCTGTGCTGGAAAACTACCAGCAGGCCGACGGTTCGATCCTGGTGCCGGAAGTGCTGAAGCCGTACATGGGCGGCGTCGAGGTCATCCGCTAAATGGATTACCTGCCGCTGTTCCACAAGCTGCAGGGCGGCCGCGTGCTGGTCGTCGGTGGCGGTGAGATCGCCTTGCGCAAGGCGCGCCTGCTGGCCGATGCCGGCGGCGTGCTGCGCGTGGTGGCGCCGGACGTCGACGGCCAGTTGGCGGCGTTGGCCCGGGAAGGTGGCGGTGAGGTGCTGGTGCGTGGCTATCAGGCAGCCGACCTGATCGGTTGCCGGCTGGTGATCGCGGCGACTGACGACCCTGGGCTGAATGCCCAGGTGTCGGCCGATGCGCAGGCCCTTAGCCTGCCGGTCAATGTGGTGGATGCGCCGGCCCTGTGTACGGTGATCTTCCCGGCGATCGTGGACCGTTCGCCGCTGGTAATCGCTGTTTCCAGCGGCGGTGACGCCCCGGTACTGGCACGCCTGATTCGAGCCAAGCTCGAGGCGTGGATCCCTTCGGCCTATGGTGAGCTGGCCGGGCTGGCTGCACGCTTCCGGCACAAGGTCAAATCCCTGTACCCGGACGTCAACCAGCGTCGCGGCTTCTGGGAAACCGTGTTCCAGGGGCCGATCGCCGAGCGTCAGCTGGCCGGGCAGGGTGCTGAAGCCGAACGTCTGTTGCAGGCGATGGTGGACGGCGCACCGGTGCAGCAGGGTGGTGAGGTGTACTTGGTTGGTGCAGGCCCGGGTGATCCGGACTTGCTGACCTTCCGTGCCTTGCGCCTGATGCAGCAGGCCGACGTGGTGCTGTACGACCGCCTGGTCGCACCCGCCATCATCGATATGTGTCGTCGTGATGCCGAGCGCATCTATGTAGGCAAGCGCCGCGCTGATCATTCAGTGCCGCAGGACCAGATCAACCGCCTGTTGGTCGATCTGGCTCGGCAGGGCAAGCGGGTGCTGCGCCTGAAGGGTGGCGACCCGTTCATCTTCGGCCGGGGCGGCGAAGAGATCGAAGAGCTGGCCGAGCATGGCATTCCGTTCCAGGTGGTGCCGGGCATTACCGCAGCCAGCGGCTGCTCGGCGTATGGCGGCATTCCGCTGACTCACCGCGACTATGCCCAGTCGGTGCGTTTCGTCACCGGGCACCTCAAGGATGGCACCAGCAACCTGCCATGGAATGACCTGGTGGCGCCGGCGCAGACCTTGGTGTTCTACATGGGCTTGGTGGGCTTGCCGACCATCTGTGCCGAGCTGATTCGTCACGGGCGTGCCGCGAGTACCCCGGCGGCGTTGGTGCAGCAGGGGACCACGCGTAATCAGCGCGTGTTCACCGGCACCTTGGCGGACTTGCCAGACCTGGTGGCCCAGCATGAGGTGCATGCGCCGACCCTGGTGATTGTGGGGGAAGTGGTGCAGTTGCGTGACAAGCTGGCCTGGTTCGAAGGTTCGCAGAACAGCTGAAATCGTTGGGGCCGCTTTGCGGCCCATCGCACATGCCCCAGGCATTGCAAGGTCCTTGTAAGAGCGGCCTTGTGTTGCGATGGGCTGCAAAGCAGCCCCGGCTTTCTCAAGCCTGCCAAATCCCTTTGCCCACCAACCGCTCTCGATCATGCGGCAAGCCAAAGTCCTGCAAAGGCCCTTTAGGCACGATCCCGTTCGGGTTGATGGTCTTGTGGCTCATGTAATAGTGCTTCTGGATATGCTCCATGTTTACCGTACCCGCCACCCCAGGCCACTGGTACAGCTCACGCAGCCAGTTCGACAGGTTGTGGTAGTCGCTCAGGCGGCGCAGGTTGCACTTGAAGTGGCCGTGGTACACGGCATCGAAGCGCACCAGTGTAGTGAACAGGCGTACATCAGCCTCGGTCAGGTACTCACCCGCCAGGTAGCGATTGCGGCCTAGCAAGGCTTCCAGGTAATCCAGCTCGTTGAACACATCGTCAAAGGCAGCCTCGTAAGCGTCTTGCGTGGTGGCAAAGCCTGCGCGGTACACGCCGTTGTTCACCGCCGGGTAAATGCGCTCGTTCAGTGCTTCGATGGTCGGGCGCAGCGATGTGGGGTAGAGGTCCAGGGTATTGCCGGTCAGCTCGTTGAACGCGCTGTTGAATATGCGGATGATTTCTGCCGACTCATTGTTGACGATGCGCTTCTCTTTCTTGTCCCACAGCACAGGCACCGTCACGCGCCCTGTGTAGTGCGGGTCATCCTGGGTGTAGCGCTGGTGCAGGTACTGCAGGGCGTCGAGGTGGTCCCCGCTGGAGCCTTGCTGCTGATCGAAGGTCCAGCCATGGTCCTGCATCAGCCAGCTGACCACCGACACGTCGATCAACGGCTCCAGGCCTTTCAGCGCGCGAAAGATCAGGGTGCGGTGGGCCCATGGGCAGGCCAGCGACACATACAGGTGGTAGCGGCCGGCCTCGGGGCGGGCAGCTGATTGCGGCGCTGGGCATTCTCACGCTTGAACGTGCCGTCCTTGCCGTTTTCATACCACTGGTCGTGCCAGCGACCGTCGATCAATAGGCCCATGGTGAGCTCCTGAAACAAAGTTGTTTGTCGTTGGAGCCCAGTCTAGGGCAAATCGTTCGAAGAAATAGCGCAAAGATCGGGGTTCTATTATCGGCTAGATCGATCTATTTCGAGTACCCCAATAGCCTTGCGCTGTTACGAAGGCCTGCTCGCGATGCTGTCCCAGGCCACGCAGGGCCAGGGCCATGGTCGCGATCAGGGCCTTTTCGCCATAACTGTCTTCCACTTCGCCACGCCAGAACGCCAGCAAGTGCTCTGCCTGCAGGCTGGGCGGCTTGACATGGCGGCGTTCGCTCAGCGCTGGCCACTCTTCATCCCACGCCTCACCCGCCGTGGTGCCGTAGAGATGGCTGATGACATCGGGATTGACCTCGATTTCGCCGCCATCACCCTTGATCACCACGGCATGGTCGCCCAGCAAGCGGCTGGCTTCGCGGTGCACGGCCTGGTAACCGGGGTGAAAGATGCTCTGCAATCCACAGCGAGCGCCCAGCGGGTTGAGCACCCGAGCCAGCGAGTGGATGGGCGAGCGCAGGCCCAGGGTATTGCGCAGGTCGATCATGCGTTGCAGCTGCGGCGCCCAGTCGTGCAGTGGGAAGAATGCCAGTTGATGCTGGTCCAGCGCGTTGCCGACGGCGGCCCAGTCGCGGCACAGCGGAATCTGCAGCAGGTCGAGCAGTTGCTCTGTGTACATACGCCCGGCAGTGTGTGCGCCACCGCCGTGCATCAGGATGCGCACGCCATTGTTGGCCAGGCACTTGGCCGCCAGCAGGTACCAGGGCAGGTGACGCTTCTTGCCGGCGTACGTGGGCCAGTCCAGGTCAACGGCGATGTACGGCGCCTGTAAGTGGGCGCGCAAGGCCTCGGTGAAGCCAGCCAGCTCTTCAGCGCTTTCTTCCTTGTGCCGCAGCAGCATGAGGAAGGCACCGAGCTGGGTGTCTTCGACCTTGCCTTCCAGCAGCAGGGTCATGGCTGCACGGGCCTCCTCGCGGGTCAGGCCACGCGCGCCGCGCTTGCCTTTGCCGAGAATACGCACGAATTCGGCGAACGGGTGTTCGGCGGGGGTTTCCAGAGTGAGCGGACGAGGTTCGGTCATATGCAGTTGGTCGGCTTGGGCAGGCCCGCCAGCTTGGCGGCAAGTTTGGCGGGGGTGCCGTTGAACAGGCGGTTAAGGTGCGGGCTGTTGCCCTTTTCAGGGCCCAGCTTGAGGGCCGTGTACTTGATCAGCGGGCGGGTGGCCGGAGACAGCTGGTATTCCTGGTAGAACTGACGGAGCAGTTCGAGGATTTCCCAATGGTCCGCCGTCAACGGGATACCCTCGCGCTTGGCCAAAGCCTCGGCGGCGTCGTGGGACCAGTCTTGCAGGTCGACCAGGAAGCCATCCTTGTCCAGGGCGATCACCTGATCGCCAACGGTAAGCGTATTCATAGCCAGCTGTTGACCTTGTCGTATTGCAGCGACAGTTCGACGAACCCGGCGTAGTCCACGGCCTTTGCCAGGTCGTTGCCGACCGCGCGGGCCTGTACATCCTCGTCCAGGGCGAACAGGCGCTGGGCCAGGCCGGCGGCTTGCAGATGGCCATGCGGCTCGCTGCCGCTGCGCAGGGCATACACGGCATCGCCGCACAGCAGCAGGGCATCTTCGGCACCGAGCAGGCGCAGGCAACTGGCCAGGCGCTCGTCGCCAAACGGGGAATGGGCAATTACATGCAGGGTTTTCATCAGAGCGTTATCACCTGGTCGAAACGGGCTATCAGGGCGGTCAGCGCTGCGTCATCGAGCACTTGCACCGGCAGCGCCAGGGTCTCGGCTGCCAGGCCACGGCGGGCCAGGCTGTGGTTGCAGGCGAACAGTTCCTCGACACCGAACATCGGCAACGCCTGCAGGTTGGCGGCCAGGTTCTTCTGTTGCACGGCGGCGGGTTGCTGGTCCGGCGCGAGCTGGAACACACCATCGTCGAGGAACAGCATGCCCAACGGCAGGTCGAACGCGCCGCCGGCCAGGGCGATGTCCAGCGCCTCGCGGGCAGAGGGGCCATTCCACGGTGCCTGACGGCTGATGATCAACAAGGACTTGGCCAAATCAGTCGCCTCCGAAGCAGACAAGGCGGTCGGCCACTTGCGCGGCCTCGTGCAGTTGGCCCAGCCCCGACAGTTCCCAGGGCTTGGGCAGGTTCACGGCCGGGCGCTGGTAGCGGTTGGCCTCGGCTTCGTCGAGCACGCCACGGCGCAGGGCGGCGGCGATACACACCACGGCGTCCAGCTGATGGGTCTGTATGAAGGTGCGCCACTGGCCAGCCACGTCCAGTTCGTCCTGGGGGGCGACGACGTTGGCAGAGGCACTGTGCACCCCGTCCTGATAGAAGAACAGTCGGGCAATCTCATGCCCGCCGGCCAGCACCGCCTCGGCGAAGCGCAGGGCGCGTCGCGAAGAGGGCGCATGGGCCGGGGAGAACACCGCGATAGCGAATTTCATGGCTAACTCATGCAAAGGAATGGTGCCATGATAAAGCAAAAAAGCCCGCGCCCGCTTGTGCAAGCGGGCGCGGGCTACTCTCATTCAGTCTCAAGGTTCAAGCCTGCTCCTTGCCCTCCGGCAAGAACCAGTTCAGCACCAGCGCACAAATCCCTCCGGTAGCCACACCCGACTCCAGCACATTGCGAATCGCCGCCGGCATGTGCGCCAGGAACTCTGGCACCTGCGCCACACCCAGGCCCAGTGCCAACGACACGGCAATAATCAGCAGCGCCCGACGGTCCAGCCGGGTGCTGGCCAGAATATTGATCCCCGACGCCGCAACCGCGCCAAACATGACCATCGCCGCGCCGCCCAGCACCGGCTCCGGCACGGCCTGAATCACCCCGGCAACACTCGGGAACAGCCCCAGCAACACCAGCATCACGGCAATCCACATACCGATATGACGGCTGGCGATACCTGTCAGCTGAATCACCCCGTTGTTCTGGGCAAAAATCGAGCTAGGGAAGGTGTTGAACAGACCGGCCAGCAGCGAGTTGGCGCCGTTGACCAGCACGCCCCCCTTGATCCGCTGCATCCACACCGGCCCTTCGACCGGCTGGCGCGACACCTTGCTGGTGGCGGTAACGTCACCGATGGCTTCCAGCGAAGTGACCAGGTAAATCACCAGCATCGGAATGAACAGCGCCCACGAGAAGCCCAAGCCAAAGTGCAGTGGTGTCGGCACCTGGAACAGCGCGGCCTCGTGCATGCCGGTAAAGTCCAGGCGGCCCAGGAAACCGGCCAGCGCATAGCCGACCGCGAGGGCGATGACGATGGCGCAGCTGCGCATCCACACCACCGGGATACGGTTGAGAACGACGATGATCGCCAATACCACGCCCGACATCAGCAGGTTTTCGCCATTGGCAAAGGTGCCATTGGCCATGGCACCAAAGCCACCGCCCATGCTGATCAGGCCGACCTTGATCAGCGTCAGGCCGATCATCAACACCACGATGCCAGTCACCAGCGGGGTGATCAGGCGTTTGACGAAGGGCAGGATGCGCGACACGCCCATCTCGACGAACGAGCCTGCGATTACCACACCAAAAATGGCCGCCATTACGCCCTCGACCGGCGTACCTTGCTTGACCATCAGCGCACCACCGGCAATCAGCGGGCCGACGAAGTTGAAGCTGGTGCCCTGAACGATCAGCAGCCCCGCGCCAAATGGGCCGAAGCGTTTGCACTGGACGAAGGTGGCGATACCCGAGATCACCAGCGACATCGAAACGATCAAATTGGTATCACGTGCAGATACACCCAACGCCTGGCAGATCAGCAGGCCAGGGGTGACGATCGGCACGATGATCGCCAGCAGGTGCTGCAGGGCTGCCAGCAGGCCGATCAACAGCCGTGGCTTGTCCTCCAGACCAAGCACCAGTTCATTGGCAGGCGCCGCTGCGCCTGGGCTGTGTTCGTGTGAGCTCATTGCTGAAAGCCGCCCCGGAAGAAAAAAGGAGCGCATTCTACGGGGTGATGGCGGATAGCGGTAGAGAAAACGGGATGACGGCCCGAGCATCTTGCAGCTCAACCCATTTCCAGCGCCCACAAAAAAGCCCGCCGAAGCGGGCTTCTTGCGGTACAGCAATCAATCAGTCATCGCGACCCATGATGCCAAACAACTGCAGCAGGCTGACAAACAGGTTGTAGATCGACACATACAGGCTGATGGTTGCCATGATGTAGTTACGTTCGCCACCATGAATGATCGCGCTGGTCTGGAACAGTATGCAGACCGACGAGAACAGCACGAAGCCAGCGCTGATTGCCAGTTGCAGGCCGCTGATCTGGAAGAAGAAGCTGGCAACGACAGCACCCAGCAGAACGAAGAAACCTGCAGTGATGAAGCCGCTGAGGAAGCTCATGTCCTTGCGGGTGATCAGCACGTAGGCCGACAGACCACCAAATACCAGCGCAGTCATGGCGAACGCGGAGCTCACTACCTCGGCGCCACCGGCCATGCCCAAGTAGCGGTTGAGGATCGGGCCGAGGATGAAGCCCATGAAGCCGGTAAGCGCGAAGGTGGACACCAGGCCCCAGGCCGAATCACGCAGTTTGTTGGTAAGGAAGAACAGCCCGTAGAAGCCGATCAGCACCACGAACACGTTCGGGTAGCCGACGCGCATCTGCTGGGCAACGAAAGCCATGACACCGCTGAAGGCGAGAGTAAGCGCCAGCAGGCTGTACGTGTTGCGCAGGACCTTGCTGATCTCCTGCTGCTCGACCTGCTGGCCGTGGTGGACGGCGTAATCCTGTTCGCGCATGGCGACACTCCTTGGTAAACCTGTGGTTTCGGACGTTCAGATGCTAGGAGTCTATCAGAGCTCCTGCAACCCGCGACACAGAGAGTTTGACAGCGTGTTTCATTAAGGTATTATGGCGGCCGCAAAACGAGCTGGAAGCGTGGCCGAGTGGTTTAAGGCAACGGTCTTGAAAACCGTCGATGGGCAACTATCCTAGAGTTCGAATCTCTACGCTTCCGCCATATTCAAAGCCCTGATTATTCAGGGCTTTTTGCGTTTTTGGGGCTCCGATTTTCTATGTCATACGGATCGCGCCCGCATTTCTTTGATCATTTCCGCATGCTGTGTGCGAGCTGCTGGTAGTGGCCAAGTGATCCTGAGCCCTGCGCAAGGTTTGTCCTCGGCGACCGCAGGCGGTAACCCGTCGTTGAGCTGATGCGGCCGTTTCCAGATGTGCCGTTGTTTCAGGAATCAGCCGATATCCTGCTGGGCAGGCGATGCGCTCATGTCAAAAAGCGAGCACAACAGGTCAACCGGCGCTTCGCAGCAGAGTTGATCGATTAACGCGAGCGCTCCTGCTCCTCGGCCATCAAGCGCTCGGTAGCTCTTTAGGATCGATTTCTCCTGCGCCTGCCAAATGATCCGCGCTTCCAGTTCCTGGGTTTTTGCTGCTCAGGCGTCAGCGCTTCACTGGTCGGTGTAACACCGCCACGTTCCTGCAGAGGCTGGGCGATCCACCTGGGCAAGGCTGACTCAGCCAGTCCAAGCCACCGCGCCGCCTCGATGTTGTAGCCTGGTCGAGCACCAAGCGGGCGGCTTCGCGCTGAAATGCGGATGTGAAGGTGCGGCGTTGCTTGATCATCAGGCACCTCTCTGTGGTGGGCAGGTGTAGCTACTCGTAAATATTTATGTGATGGAAGGATGGCGGAAATTTTGACATCACCCATACATTTCACCTCTGTTGTGAATTCAGTGGTTGTCGAGCACCCGGCTATTTCCTCTGGTGGACATATAGAATTTAAAAGTTTTTATGTGTTCAACGTAGTCACTATTTATTTGCTGTGAAGGCCCCTCGGTATGCCACCCTAGTATGGGGCTTCAGTTGGTGCAGTTAATCGCGCTGGCTTGTGTGAGGTTTCCTCTCCTAAGCACGAGTTTTTATCCATTGCGCAAAGCCCCCTGACAGCTCTAGCCTTCAGCGATCCAATAAGCCTTTGGCGGTCATAACAAGAGAGGGTTTCGATGAAGTACGCAGACAAGAAAATCGCCGTGGTTACAGGCGGTGCGATGGGTATCGGTGCTGAAGCTGCCGTTTCACTGGCAAGGGACGGGCATCATGTCGTCATTTGTGACATCAATGTCGACGCGGCTGAGCAATTTTCGCGACATCTGCGTGAGGAGGGCTACACGGCTGACGCATGTCAGGTAGATGTAGCCTCGATGGAGTCTGTAAGGGATGCATTTTCTTGGATCGATAGCGAGTTCGGCAGGTGCGATGTCCTAGTGAATTCCGCAGGTATCGCCAAGACCATGCCGTTCCTGGAGTTTGATCTAGACGTTTTCAACAAGACCATGCACATCAACGTCACTGGCACGTTCATGTGCTGCCAACTCGCCGCTCAAATCATGCGGAAAAACGGGTTCGGCAGAATCATCAACATCGCGTCGGTCGCTGGTATGCGTGCCGTGGGCAAGGGTCGAACCGCTTACGGTACTTCTAAAGGTGCAGTCATTGCGTTGACCCGGCAGATGGCTGTGGAACTCAGCGAATATGGGATCACTGCTAACGCTATTGCGCCGGGCCCGGTCGATACCCCGATGACCAAGGAGTTGCACAGCGACACCTTCCGCCAGGCTTATAGCAATGCTATTCCGGCTAAGCGCTACGGAACGACTCAAGAAATTGCCGGCGCAGTTAGCTATCTGGCATCTGACGTAGCCGCTTACGTGAATGGTGTTGTTCTGCCTGTGGATGGCGGGTTCCTGGCCTGGGGCGCAGGCGACCTGTAATCGGCACTATTGCAAGCGCCCAAGCGGGCGCTTGTCTAGCTTTGAGCCATCTCTTTCTTTATCCACTTTTCCAAATCTGCTGTATCAGTGCGTAGCCTCGCATTGGGTGAAACCCACAGAACCAATTTTGCTGTCCCTTGCACAAAGCCAAAGGGAGCCACCAAGGCACCACTTTCAAGCTCTGCCTCCACCAGCATGCGTGGGACACAGGCGAACCCCAAGCCAAGCTTGGCAGCCTGGATCAGCAAGTAGAAGTGTTCGAAATACTCCATCTCAAGCAGCTGACCAGGTTCCTCCTCAATAGATGAGTACCAGTCCTTCCATGCGTGAGGGCGTGTTTTTGTGGTCAGCAAACGTTCTTTAGCTAAGTCGCTCGCCTCTGTGACGCCGGACGCAGCCAGATAAGCAGGCGAACAGATCGCACCTACCCATTCGCTGGTCAAGGGTATCGGCTCGATCCCTGGCGGTGGTTCGATGCTGTCGAGGCGTATCGCGACGCTGACGCCTTCGTGGGCGAAATCAATGGGGCCGTGACCCGTTTTCAAGCCTAATTCCATGGTGGGGAAGCTGCTGTGTAGCTTGGCAAGTCGAGGTAGCAGCCAATGCATCATGATCGAGGCGGAGCAGGAGAGTTCGAGCGGGCGAGGGCGAACCTCATCAATGCTCTCTTGTATCAAGGCAAAAGCCCTGGCCAAGCCCGAGGCGAGGCGTGATCCCTCTGGGGTGAGCTTGGTGCCATGTGCATTTCGGGTGAGCAGAATTACACCTAGGGCGTCTTCCAGGCTTCGGACATGACGGCTGATAGCTCCGTGAGTCACGCACAGAGCATCCGCTGCATCGCTGAACGATCCTTTGCGCGCGATCATTTCAAACGCTCGTAGGGCATTGAGCGAAGGCCTGACTGGCGACGTCATATACGCACCTCCTTAAGACCGAAGCCTCGGCCATAGCTAGGATTCTAGTGTGAGTTTTTCTCACTCTCGAAGGAAATCATATCGGTTGGATTGATACAGGGTCAATGTATATTGATTTGAAACTGTCTTGGGCATTTCGGGCAGATTCACAATAACAAATAGATTTGAGGCACCCATCATGGTCGATCACAAGGCCGGGCGAGAGGAATTTACTGCCCGATTTTTTGTAGAGAGCAGCTACCCAATTGAACGGGTTAGCGAGGTAATCGCAGGAGAGCAATCCAGCGGTACCTTCCTCTCACTTCCTGGCGAATCGGCGGAGCTTAAAGAACGCTCTCGTGCTCGTGTCGTAGCTATTGAGCCGCTGCCGTCCGTTTCCAGCCCTTCTCTGCACAGCGACTACCTGGCTCGCCACAATCCCTCTGAGACCTACCATCGAGGTGAGGTCACTATCGCGTTCCCTACAGCCAATATCGGAACGAATATCCCTGCGTTGCTCACCACCATTGCCGGCAATCTCTTTGAGATCGGCGAGGTGAGCGGGCTGAGGGTGCTAGATCTGGAGCTTCCCGAGCGGTTTGCATCGGGATTCATTGGCCCTCAATTCGGAGTTGAGGGCACCAGGGCGCTAGCCGGTGTTCATGACCGACCGATCATTGGAACCATCGTCAAGCCGAGTATCGGCCTTACTCCCGAGCAGACAGCTTCTGTGGTCGATGAGCTCTGCGCCGGAGGTATCGATTTCATCAAGGATGATGAGTTGCTCATCGATCCTACCTACGCTTCGTTCGATGCCCGTCTCGGTGCTGTGATGCCTGTGCTTCACAAGCATGCAGATCGCCTCGGACGCATGCCCATGTACGCTATCAACATCTCGGGCAGCATCGACGAGATGATGCGCCGCCAAGATGCAGTGCTTGAGGCGGGTGGTACCTGCGTGATGCTTTGCCTGAATTGGGTTGGGCATTCGGCGGTAGAGCACATTCGAAAGCATGCCCAGTTGCCTATTCATGGTCATCGTAATGGCTGGGGAGCTCTGACTCGTTATCCCCAGTTAGGTTTCTCATTCGAGGTGTATCAGAAGATCTGGCGGCTGGCCGGGATCGACCATCTGCATGTGAATGGTATTCAGGGCAAGTTCTACGAGGCGGACGACTCCGTAATCTCCTCTGCCAAGAGCTGCCTTGCTCCATTTGCCGGCATGCGCCCCTTGATGCCTGTCTTCTCCTCCGGACAATGGGCGGGCCAGGCGCCTGAGCTTTTCAACAGGCTTCAATCTGTTGACCTGATGCACCTCGCTGGCGGCGGCATCATCGGTCATCCGATGGGTATCGAAGCAGGCGTGCAAAGCATGCGTGAGGGCTGGGAAGCTGCTGTACAGCATATGCCTCTTGAGCGTTACGCAGAGGGTAGGCCAGCCCTGTCAGCGGCCCTCCAGAAGTTTGGAGGCAAATAAGTCATGACCTCCCATCACGTTACCAAGCTGCCGTTGGTCTTTTATGGTGATGACTTCACTGGCTCGACCGATGCTCTAGAGGTTCTGACGGCTGCTGGACTTAAATGTGCCCTGTTCCTCGCTCCTCCGACCCCAGAACGCCTGGCGGAGCTCGGTGAATTTGACGCCATCGGCATCGCTGGTGATAGCCGTGCTTTGTCCAATGGCGAGATGGATGCGGTGTTGCCCGGGATTTTTGAGGGCATCAAACGTCTATCGCCAGCGTTGATTCACTACAAGGTTTGCTCGACTTTTGACAGTGCCGACTCCGTGGGCAGCATTGGGCACGTCATTGAGCTGGCATCTCGCATCTATGATGTGAAAGGGATTCCGATCATTGCAGGCAATCCCGCATTGGGCCGTTACTGCGTTTTCGGCAACCTCTATGCCTTGTCCAAGACAGATCACAAGGTTCACAGGATTGACCGGCACCCTATTATGAGTGCCCACCCGATTACCCCGATGCATGAAGCGGACTTGAGTATCCATATCGGCAAGCAAAAGAACTTGTCGATTGGCAAAGTGGATATTCGCCAGCTCGAAAAGAGTGCAGAGCTCAGCCGATTAGTCGACGCGATGTCACAGCAGCACGATGCAGTGCTGTTTGATGGTACCGACGACTCTCATATGACCACCGCTGGCCAAGTATTGACCGAGCTTTCATCAGGCGCAGCTCCAGTTTTCGTCGTCGGTTCTTCCGGCGTGGAGTACGGCCTAACACAATATTGGCGTACCGCTGGGGTGTTTCCGCCACGAGCGTCGCTGGCCGTACCTCTGAAACCTGCAGACCAGGTACTGGTTATCTCAGGCAGTGCTTCGCCGTTGAGTCAGGCCCAGATTGAAACGGCAATCGATTACGGGTTTGTGGAGCTTGAAGTCGATGCTGCCGCTTTGATTACTGAGTCCCGAAAAAGCGCCGCAATACGAGATGTGGTGATGGCCGCTGTATCCCACCTCGAAGAGGGGCGGTCGGTGTTGATTCACACTGCCAAAGGCCCTGGCGACTCTCGGATCGAGCAGATGATCGAGGCAATGCTGCAAAAAGGCCTGCCTAGGGATGAGGCGAGGGTTCAGGGAGGGAAGCAGCTAGCGATGGAGGTAGGCCAGGTTGCACTTGAAATTCTCAAGGCATTCCCGTTGAAACGATTAGTGGTGTCCGGTGGCGACACATCGAGCCAAGTGACCAAAGTGCTTGCTCCCGACGCTCTGGTTATCAAGTCTGATATTTCTCCTGGCGCTCCTCTGTGCCAAATGCACTCTCGCGAGCCGTACCTGAAGGATGTGGAGATTGCTCTAAAAGGTGGGCAGATGGGAGATCGTGATTATTTCGTCAAAGCACTCAGAGGCCTTGAATAATCTCTGAGGGTTTTTCAGCAAGAAAATACTTGCATATCTACAATAACAAAAGGTGAAACCATGCATACCTCTATATCGAGCCCTGTCGAAAGTGACCTCGATCACATGGATCATGACGAGAAAAAATCCATGAAGAATGTTGTGGCCGGAAGCCTGTTCGGAACAGCATTAGAAACCTACGATCTCTACCTCTATGGCACTGCTGCTGCCCTTATTTTTGGGCCTCTGTTTTTCCCAGGGACTGACGAGACAGTATCCCGGCTGGCCTCTCTCGCGTCATTCGCAATTTCTTTCGTGGCGCGTCCACTAGGGTCGCTTGTACTTGGTCATTTCGGGGACAGGATTGGCCGTAAAAAGCTGCTGTATCTCACTCTCATCATTATGGGCTTGAGCACGGTAGGTATTGGTCTTTTGCCTACCTATGCCAGCATTGGCATTTGGGCACCTATCATGCTCTGCGTGCTCCGCTTCATCCAAGGCTTCGCTTTTGCGGGTGAGTACAGTGGCGCTGTGCTGATGCTCTTAGAGCATGCCCCAAGAAGAAGGAGGGGATTCTATGCGGCGATCAATAACATCGGCCCAGTCTTTGGTTTCATCGCATCCGCTGGCATGCTTTTGATCGTGAGTGCCTTGCTTTCTAAAGAGGATTTCACAGCTTGGGGATGGCGTATTCCTTTCATCGCCAGCCTTGCGCTGCTGATAGTAGGGGTGTTTGTCCGCTCCAAAGTTCCTGAGTCTCCAGTGTTTGAAAAAACTGCTGAGAAGAGGGCTGCAACCCCTGGCGATTCGCAATCTCCAGCGCTCCGCTTGTTCACTCGCTATCCTAAGCAACTGATGCTGGTTGCAGGCGCTAACATCTGCCACTTCTCGACCTTCTACCTCTTCACTGTATTTGCCCTGAGCTATGGCCAGCGAGAGCTAGGCCTGTCCAACGCATTTGTGTTGTCAGTCGCAATGGTTGCAATCTGTACTCACCTGGTAGTCGTACCCTTTGCCGGGGCGCTGGCAGATCGTATTGGCCGCCGTACCATGATGCTGATTGGTTTCGTCGTGACGGCACTTGCCGCCTTTCCTTTCTGGCACCTCTTTTCAACCGGCGAGTTCTGGCCGATGGTCGCTGGATCATGCCTGTTAATGACCGGATATGGCTTGGTATACGGTGCAGTGCCATCGTTCACTGGCGAAGCTTTCGGGCCTAGCGCTCGCTTCACTGGTTTCGCGATGTCTACTAACGTTGGTGGAATTGTAGGCGGTGGTACTGCTCCAATTGTAGGGGCATTCCTCCTCAGCCATTACGGTACGCCTTACGCGATCTCGATGCTCACGATAGCTCTCGCGGCGTTCTCTGGACTCTGTGTCTACCTGTCTGCTGAGACAAAAGACGTGGACATCGTCGACGAGTGACCCTGGCATTTGCGTGCCTCCCCGGGGGCACGCAGTCTCGGCTGTAAATCCCACCTTGTATTGCTGAGTGCTCAGCCAGCAATAACTTTTCGAACTTACTCAGTGAGATGAGAGAATCCTCGTCCCTGGAAGGTATCGGTATGACCATCCGTAGAACCAAAATTGTTGCAACTCTAGGCCCTGCTAGTAATTCGCCGCAAGTCATTGAAGCGCTGATCTTGGCCGGGCTAGATGTAGCGCGTTTGAATTTTTCTCATGGCACTCCAAGTGAGCACATTACTCGCGCTCGCTTGATTCGTGAGATCGCTGCCAAACACGGTAGGCACGTGGCTTTGTTGGGCGATTTGCAGGGCCCTAAAATTCGTATTGCGAAATTCACTAACAAACGGATCGAGTTGAAGGTTGGCGATACCTTTTCGTTCTCCACGAGCCATCCCCTCATGTCAGGCAATGAGCAGGTTGTAGGGATTGATTACCCTGACCTAGTGAAGGACTGTGGTGTCGGTGACGAGCTCCTGCTTGATGATGGGCGCGTGGTTATGCGTGTTGAGTCAACTACGCCCGAAGCCTTACATTGCATCGTCACTGTGGGCGGGCCTCTGTCAGATCACAAGGGGATCAACCGCAAGGGGGGCGGGCTCACTGCTCCTGCCCTTACCGAAAAAGACAAAGCTGATATCAAACTCGCTGCCCAAATGGATCTCGACTATTTGGCCGTTTCATTCCCTCGGGATGCCAAGGATATGGAGTACGCCCGCAAGCTGCGTGACGAGTCAGGAGGGACAGCCTGGCTGGTGTCGAAAATCGAACGAGCAGAGGCTGTTGCCGATGATCAGACGCTCGATGAGCTGATCGCAGCGAGTGATGCGGTCATGGTCGCTCGGGGAGATCTTGGTGTGGAGATTGGAGATGCGGAGCTAATCGCTATCCAAAAGAAGATCATTCTGCATGCCCGGCGTAACAATAAAGCGGTGATCGTTGCGACCCAGATGATGGAGTCGATGATCTCCAGTCCGATGCCTACCCGCGCTGAAGTGTCAGATGTGGCCAATGCGGTACTCGACAATACTGACGCCGTAATGCTGTCCGCTGAAAGCGCTGCCGGGGCATACCCCATCGAGGCAGTACGTGCCATGGCTCGTATTTGCAGCGGTGCTGAAAAACATCCAACCAATGTAAAGTCTAGTCATCGATTGCATACGACCTTTGGGCGTTGTGACGAAAGCATTGCGCTGGCCGCACTCTACACAGCGAACCACTTTCCTGGTGTTAAGGCAATCATCTCGCTCACAGAGAGTGGCTTCACACCCTTGATTATGTCTAGGCTTCGTTCTCATGTGCCGATCTATGCGCTTTCGCCTCATCGCGCTACCCAGGCTCGCTCCTCGCTGTTCCGTGGTGTTTATCCAATAGCGTTTGATCCTGCCTCACTGCCCTCTGAGACAGTAAGCGAGGCCGCCATCGGCGAATTGCTGAAGCGTGATTTGGTACAGCCTGGAGACTGGATAATTCTCACTAAGGGTGACAGTTACAATGTGGTGGGTGGTACGAACGGCATGAAAATCCTCCAAGTCTAACTCTCAGTTAATTGAAATAATTCTAGAGGCGGATGCATCAGCTTTGACGCTTATAAGGATCTGCCTCTAATTCTTGTCGGATATATACGGCGGTGCCACGCAATCGGTACTCACCTAGGTGTAGCTCCGGGGTATGGTCGCTATTGTCAGGGAGTTTCCAAATGGTTGTTCAACAGAAAATTTTCGAGTCTGGTTTGGATCGAAATTTGAAGCCTGATGACTGGCCGCGCGATTTTGATATTCGAGCTGAGTTTGCCGAACAACAAGAGTTGCTGGACGCTAATTATCAATATGCTGGATGTGCATCGCAATTGGAGGAAAGTAGTGATGAGTGAGTTCACTCGCATCAAGAAAGTCTTCGCTCGCGAGATCTTGGACTCTCGAGGCAACCCTACCGTAGAGGCTGTGGTTACTTTAGGTTGTGGAGTAACAGGTGAGGCAAGCGTACCGTCAGGCGCTTCCACCGGCTCCCGTGAAGCCCTTGAATTGCGTGATGGCTCATGGCGTTACAAGGGAAAAGGAGTAATGCGTGCCGTCGAAAATGTGAATGTCGCGATTCACGAGCGCATTCTAGGCCTGGACGCACTGGATCAGCGCGTCATTGATCAAGCGATGATCTCTCTTGATGGTACGGACTCGAAATCTATTCTTGGTGCTAACGCAATTCTCGCTGTTTCTTTGGCCACGGCTAAAGCTGCCGCAGCATCCCAAGGTATTCCATTGTACGAACACCTTGCGAAACTATTCAGTGCGAACCCCACTTACTCTATGCCTGTGCCGATGATGAATATCCTCAACGGTGGTGAGCATGCGGATAATAATATCGACATCCAAGAGTTCATGATTCAGCCAATTTCAGCTCCGAATTTTAGGGAGGGTTTGAGAATTGGTGCTGAAATATTTCATACCTTGAAGGCCGTGCTTTCAGAGCGTGGTCTAAGTACCTCTGTTGGTGATGAGGGAGGCTTCGCACCCTCCTTGGCCTCGAATGAAGAAGCGCTCGTTGTTATTGCCGAAGCTGTTAGTCGCGCAGGCTACGAGTTAGGGCGAGACGTAACATTGGCATTAGATTGCGCGGCCTCCGAGTTTTACAAGGACGGTAAATACACGTTGGAAGGTGAGGGGAGGTCTCTGACTTCCGAGCAGTTTGTTGACTATTTAGCTGATCTCTGTAGCAAATATCCGATTGCTTCTATCGAAGATGGTCTGGATGAGAGTGATTGGGATGGATGGGCATACTTAACCGCTCAGCTGGGCCAGAAGGTTCAACTGGTGGGGGATGATCTTTTCGTCACTAATCCAAAAATTCTGCGCAGGGGTATTGAGCAAGGAGTTGCCAATTCCATTTTGATTAAACTTAATCAAATCGGAACTCTAAGTGAGACGTTTGATGCCATACGTATGGCGCAAGAGGCTGGTTATGCTGCTGTGATCTCCCATCGATCCGGGGAAACGGAGGATACAACGATTGCCGATTTGGCCGTAGCGACTAACGCCGGGCAGATCAAAACCGGCTCGCTGTGTCGTTCAGATCGTGTTGGGAAGTACAACCGCTTGCTTCGTATTGAAGAGGCTCTTGAAGGCCAAGCGTCCTAAGGTGCTGGGACGATCCTCGTAGATGCCGACTGACCATCGCGCGCACGGTTTAGCTCTAAGTAGATGTATGAGTCGTGCGCGCCAGGAATATCATTCAGAGGTTCTCATATGACAACCTGCACTCTAATTGTTTTGGATGGAATTGGACTGAGGTCTCAGCAGGAAGCCAATGCAGTAGCTGCTGCCAACACTCCGACCCTGGACTACCTTTTCGAAAATTACCCTTACAGTGAGATTGCGACGTCCGGTATGGCTGTAGGGCTTCCTGATGGTCAAATGGGAAATTCCGAGGTCGGTCATATGAACCTCGGAGCGGGCCGGATCGTTTATCAAAATTTTTCGCGGATCAACAAAAGTATCGAAGATGGCTCATTCTATGAGAACGATGCTTTTCTAGAGGTTTTGAAACGTACAAGGCAACGAGGTGGTTCAATTCATCTGCTTGGCTTATTGTCACCTGGCGGTGTTCATAGTCACTTGGATCATTTTGTTGCAGCAGCCAGTTTGGTTGCGGCGAATGGTATCGAACAGTGCTATGTTCATGCGTTCCTTGATGGGCGAGATACCCCACCCAAAAGCGCTTCAGAATCTATTTCTGCCCTTGAGCTTGAATTGGCCAACAATGGCGGAGGTAGGATCGCGTCGTTAGTAGGGCGTTACTATGCGATGGATCGCGATAACCGCTGGAGTCGGGTAGAGGCGGCCTACAGGTTAATTGTTCAAGGGCAAAGCAAGTTTCACTATGAAACTGCGCTGGAGGCTCTTCAAGAAGCCTATGCACGTGGCGAAAGCGATGAGTTTGTCCAGGCAACATCGATTGGCAGCCCTGTTATAATTAGTGGAAACGATGCAGTCATACTATTAAATTTTAGGCCTGACCGATCTCGTCAAATGTGTAAAGCGCTCACTGACTATAATTTTTCTGAGTTCAAGAGACCTTTTGTCATAGGCAAAGAGCAGATGCTCACTATGACGCGCTACGCAGAAGAATTTGATGTATTGTGTGCTTTTCCGCCAGAGCCTATTAGGAATAGTCTGGGTGAGTACATGGCCCGGCTGGGAAGGTCTCAACTTAGAATTGCCGAAACAGAAAAGTATGCCCACGTTACGTTTTTCTTTAATGGGGGGCAGGAAGAGCCATTCTCATTGGAAAAAAGGATTCTTGTTAAATCTCCGCTGGTGGAGTCCTACGATCTTCAGCCCGAGATGAGTGCCTTTGAATTGACGGATAATTTAGTCGCAGAAATCTTAAGCGCCAATCATGACTTGAATGTATGTAATTATGCAAATGGGGACATGGTTGGTCATAGTGGTGTTTTTGAAGCTGCTGTAAAAGCTGTGGAGGCCGTCGATCAATGCCTGCGGCGTGTTGTAGACGCAGTGCTTGTGTCGGGTGGCAATTGCCTGATAACTGCAGATCACGGCAACGTTGAGCAGATGTGGGATCCGGAGTCTGGACAAGTTCATACTGCCCATACTCTTAATGCCGTACCTCTCATCTACATTTCCGGTGGGAAGAAATTCGGCCTAAGTAATGGGCGGCTGTGTGATATCGCTCCAACCATTCTAGATATCCTAGATCTTCCGCAGCCCAAAGAGATGACCGGTGTTTCGTTATTGAAGTCCAGGTTCAATAATATTTAGGTTGTCTGTGTTCGAGTTGTTAAGGCTTGGTGTATAAAGCTCCCAAGCCTATAGCTCAAGTCACCACTTAGGACTAACAGCCGGTAGCGAGTTCGGTCAGAGGTAGCAGGCTCGGAGACACATTAGCTAGGGTGAGGCATGGCGTTCGTCAATCACGGAGCTGTTGGCGAATGCTTCCGCTATAAACTCCATGAATACCAGCGCTCTTTTAGGCATTAGCCGATCCGCAATGTAAACAAACTGGATAGGTACGGGAGGCGGATAAAACTCCTGAAGTATCAGTTTAAGATTTCCATTGCTCAAGCCCGCCTCGTATAGCCATTCGGGCCCTTGTGCTATCCCCACACCCGCATTGACCAACTCTCGGGTAGCTTCTGGAGAGTTTACTCTGAGCTTTCCGGTGACAGGTATGTCCACATTACGAAAACGCCATGTGGCCCCGGTGCTTAACAATGTATAAATTATACAGTCATGATTTTCGAGATCTTCTGGCGTCGAAGGGGTGCCACGCTTGGCTAAATAATCTGAACTAGCGACGCATACGCGCTTGAATGAACCTAATTGTTTAGTTCTAAGTGTCTTGTCATCGAAGTGACCGATCCGCAGTGCTAGGTCAGCACCCTCATCTACAAGGTTTACGAAGCGATCATTAATCTGCAGGTCTAGGGTCATTTCCGGATAAAGGCTTAGAAATCTGGGTATTTCAGGAACGATAAAGGTATGTGCCAGAGCAGTAGGGCAGGCCACCCTCAGCAACCCAGAAGGCGTAACGTCGTTCTTCAGTGCTGATTCCGATTCAGCTACTGCATCGAGAATTCGGCGTGCATCCGCGTAGTACCGCTCTCCTTCAGACGTGAGTGACAGCTTCCTGGTAGACCTGTGAAGCAATCGAGTTTTCAGATGATCTTCCAAGGCGGCTACATAGCGGCTTACGTTCGGTTGGCCAAGGCCTAAATCTCGACCTGCCGACGAGAAGCTACCCGTTTCCACAGTGCGTACAAAGCATGTCATCAGTAGCAGACGATCCACGTTCCATTCTCCGATTTATGCCTGGAGGGCATGAATGCTATTCAATTTCGCCATCTTATCAATTATTCGGCATAGGTACATAGTACACCTAACCGGGGCATGAAGGCCCCGCACACCAGGAGAATTTCCAATGGCAAGATTGCAAGGCAAACGCGCACTGATCACCGGTGGCACCAGCGGAATTGGTCTCGAAGCCGCTAAACATTTTCTGAATGAGGGGGCCAGAGTTGTCGTTACAGGCGTGAACCCAGATTCAATCGCTAAAGCTAAGAATCAGCTAGGGAGCGAGGTACTTGTGCTCCAGGCGGACTCCGCTGACGTGGAAGCCCAGAAAATACTCGCTCTCGACATCCGTGATCATTTTGGACAGCTTGATATCGCTTTCCTCAATGCTGGTGTTTCTGTATGGATGCCTATGGAAGCGTGGACTGAAGAGATGTTTGATCGGTCTTTTGACATCAATGTCAAAGGGCCTTACTTCCTGATCCAGGCACTCCTGCCGGTGTTCGCAAATCCGGCTTCCGTAGTATTGAATACTTCTGTGAGTGTTCATGTGGGTGATGCCAACTCTTCGGTTTACGCGGCGACCAAAGCAGCGCTGCTGAATATGTCGAAAACACTTTCAACAGAGCTGCTTGATCGCGGTGTTCGTCTGAATGCTGTGAGTCCTGGCCCTGTGGATACACCACTTTATGACAAGCTCGGTATTCCAGTTGAGTACAGGGAGCAGGTAAACGCTGAAATCGTTTCTTCCATTCCCGCAGGTCGTTTCGGCACACCAGAAGAGATCGCCAAAGCGGTAGTGTACCTAGCATCTGATGAGTCCAAATGGACGATTGGGTCTGAAATCATCGTGGACGGCGGACGTCGACTGTAAAAGTCCCTTACTTATCACTTCAGCGCGTGGGCGGGGCGGTGTAGGGCTTAGTAGGCCTAGATGTACTCGCTGTCTCGCCCTCCTTTCAATATAGGCCTAAGAAATGCCCAATAACCTCAAGCTCGTGAGCCATGGATTGTGTCCGTTTGTCCAGCGTGTCGCCATTGCGTTGCTCGAGAAAAATATTGCCTTCGAGCGTGAAACCATCGATTTGGCTAACAAGCCAGAATGGTTCCTCGCAATCTCGCCGTCCGGCAAGGTACCGCTATTGATCGTAGGTGAGGAGGAGGAAAGTCAAACTGTTTTATTTGAAAGCTTTCCGATATGTGAATTTATTGAAGACGAGTATCGCCAGGTACCATTACACCCGACTGTGCCTTTGAAGCGAGCTAAACATCGAGCATGGATGGAGTTTTCCACAGCCGCAATGGGGGATGCTTGGGGAATGATCAACTCTCCCGATAAAGAGGGTTTCGTTCATAAGGCATTCGAACTTCGTGGAAAACTAATGAAGCTTGATTCTGCCTTGGTCGCTGGGCCGTACTTTGAAGGGGCTGAATTCAGTATGGTCGATGTTGTTATGGCACCGATTTTCAGGTTTTTTGAAGTGCTTAACTCCCCAGCCCAGAATGTCGTGCTGGATGGGCTCCCTCGAGTTGAAGCCTGGAAGCAATCGCTAATGACTCGACCAAGCGTGCGTCAGGCTGTATCAGCGGACTATTCCGAAAATTTAAGAAAATTCTTGATTGATAAAAGTACTTACGTGGTCAGTGATTGCCCCGTTTAGGTCATTTTCTTGAAAGGCGTTGCCTTGTCAGGTCAATTTTGCAAATGGTGCGCCGAGAGCATTTTCGAGTTCTTCTATGGAAAACAACTCTTTCCGATTTGCCTGCAACGGATGTGGGGTCTGCTGTAAAGGACGGCTGATTCCACTTACGCTGTATGAAACGAGGCAGTGGCTAAACAGAGGGCATGAGGTAGCAATTCTGCTTGAGGCATTTGACGAGCTTCATTGGAGTTCAAGTCCGGAGGAGTTTGCTCATGCCAAAGGCCGAGCCGTGGAGGTCACCAGTGGTCATGCCTCAATCTATGTCATTGCAGTATTCGCGGGCAATGCCCTAAATGGCTGTCAGAACCTGGGTGATAACAACCTTTGCGGCATCTATGACGAGCGTCCGTTGGTATGTCGAATCTATCCTGCGGAAATAAATCCGTTCATCCCACTGAATCCTGCGAGCAAAATCTGTCCGCCTGAGGTATGGGATGAAGGTGAAGTATTATTTACTGACCGTATCATTGACCCCGTTCTGGCGAAACAGATTGAGTGATCTCGAAAAGCAGATAGAGACGATGCTCGGGCTAAAATCGCTGTCTGTGAAATCTTAGGGCTAAATGTTGCTGCGTGGAAAGGCAATGCATTTACTGTGTACCTGCTTGATCGAGAACAGCTACTCGATGCTTTTGTTTTTTACGACGCACTCATGAGAGCTAGCCAAATTCGAACGGATTGGAAAGTCCGGGTCGACATTCCAGTTCTGCGGCAGAGACTTAAACAGGCTGGTGTGGCATTGGATGGCCAAGAGGGAGGTGACTATATATTTCATCCGCTTTAGTGCTTTGGGGGCGTCAACGTCATTGTAATATCAGAATGATTTCCATGTTCTAGAACTAGGGGCTAATGATTTTGGATTCGTTGGCCATTCGAATGCTAATTTGAGGGAACTCAGAACAAGTTGCCCATCAGCCGGAAATGGACGGCTTGGGGATGCCGAGAAGCCCGATTTTCAGCCGCTGATTATTGGAAAACCAAGGCGCAAACTTAATTTTTTGCCCTCACGGACGCACCTCTCCCGCAGCAGGCAATAATTGCCGGCGCACCATCCACAGATTAGACAGCGCAAATAGCGTGGTCAGTTGCGCCATGTTCTTGGCCAAGCCACGAAAGCGAGTCTTCACATAACCGAGCTGGCGTTTGATCACCCGGGACGGGTGCTCCACTTTCGCACCCTTTGTCTCGCAGGTACGCGTTGATGGTTTCCAGAATACCCGCCGCCAACGGGTGCTTCTGGGATAGCACACCTGACTCTGCTAAATGGGCTGTTGCTGCCAAGCCTGCGGCGTCATCCCAACGGATCTCATAAACGTCCGACAGAAGTGCGGCTGGTCGTAGAAGCCGCATTCCAGAGCGATCTCGGCGAGCATCATCGTCGACGCCTGCAGCAAGTCCTTACTCTTCCTGAGCCGCTGCTCCCGCAACCACTGCTGCGCAGAGATCTGTGTGGATTCCTTGAACATTCGCGAAAAATGGCTGCGCGACTGCCCGCATGCTGCAGCAAGCGCGGTGACCGATATGCCGGTATCCAGATGATCCAACATCATCTGCTTGGCCGTTGTGACCTGCCAGGGTTTGAGCCGCCCAGTCGACTGAATCCCGACGGTGGCTATAACGATGCCTTTAGTACTGTGCATGGGATCAATTCATCCTGAAAAATCTGTAGATGGCTTGATCCGGGCAGCACGATTCGCTGAAGCCTCGTCTGGCGCTTCAGAACACTCCGTAACGATTGGTAGCCCGGATCAGCTCATCCAGCCCCGCTTGTTGATCAGGAACCAACTTTGGGGCTGATCAGGCATCAGACCGATGCGGGCACGGGGGCCAGGGTTGGGCCGTGCTGAACGCGCTCTGGCGCTTTGTGCACCATGGTGTAGGCGTAGTCGACGCCCATGCCGTAGGCACCCGAATGCTCTTTGACCAGTTCCATGACCGCATCGTAGGTGTCGCGGTTTTTCCAGTCGCGCTGCCACTCCAGTAGCACCTGCTGCCAGGTAACTGGTACCACGCCCGCCTGGATCATGCGCTGCATGGCGTAGTCGTGAGCCTCCTTGGTCGTGCCCCCGGAAGCGTCGGCAACCATATAGATCTCATAGCCTGCATCGTGCATGGCGGACAGCGCGAAGGTGGTGTTGCAGACCTCAGTCCACAGGCCCGAAACGATGATCTTGTTTCGACCATTCTTCTTCAGCGCGTCACGTACCTTCTGGTCGTCCCAGGAGTTCATGGACGTGCGCTCGAGCAGCGGAGCGTCAGGGAAGACCGCGAGCAGCTCGGGGTAGGTATGCCCGGAGAAGCTCTCGGTTTCGACTGTGGTGAAGATGGTGGGAACATTAAAGATCCTGGCTGCTTTGGCCAGGCCCACGGTGTTGTTCTTCAGCGTCTGCCGGTCAATGCTCTGCACGCCAAAAGCCATTTGCGGTTGCTGATCGATGAAGATCAGTTGGCTGTTGAGCGGGGTCAGTACTTCAGTGTATGGCTTGCTCATTGTTCTTCCCTTTTGCTGAACGGTGGCGAGAGTTTTTCGGCGGGTTGTCGCCGAGTGCCAGCACAAGATAGCGAAACACACAGCGAAATGGTGACGCACATTTGCGCTCTTGCAGGCGCATTAATGCACCATGGATGACGTCCAATCCGGTGCTAGGATCTCGGCCAGTCGGATCACGTCGATCCATTTTTCGCCAAGGAGAATCCAATGGCTGCTTCACGACCTTTTAACGACGACACCGCCTACTGGGGCGTTTCATGGGAAGAGGGCTACGGCTATCCGCAAGCGCGGCGAGTTGGGAACGAGATCTTCATCTCGGGGCAGTTCAACCATGACGAAGAGGGCAACCTGGTAGCGCCGGCGCCACTGGATGCTGACGGTCGTCCGAGCGATTTCTCGTCAATGGGCGAACAGATGCGGGTTTCTTACGACAACATTGCCAAGCTGTTGGCCTTGTATGGCGCTACGATGCAGGATGTCGTTGAGGAGACGCTGTATGTGTTGGACATGGACGCAGCCTTTGCCGTAGTCGGCAAGGTGCGCAAGGCGGCCTATGGCACCGAGCGACCGCAGGCGGCCAGTAATATCATCGGTGTATCGCGGCTTGCACAGCGCCCCCAGCTGATCGAGATCGTGTGTCGTGCTGTGATCGGCGCCCAAGCCAAATGAACGGGCCTCCGATTTCAACTAGGAAGCAGGGATGGCCTGCTGACCTTCGACCAGAGGTTTGAGGTCGGCCACGGCAGCCGCGCAGAACGTCATGAATGCTTTTACCCGCCAGGACTTTCTTATGTCCTGGTGGGTGAGCAGCCATAACTCATCCTGAAGCTCCTGCACCACTGGGCCTGCTCGAACCAAACCTGGGGTGATGTCGCCCAGCATGCAGGGGAGGAAACCAAAACCGAGGCCCGCCGCAATAGCGGCACTTGCTGCCGCCACGGAATCAGTGCGGTAAGCAATATGCTCCGAGGGCACTCGACATTCGACGTAGCTCGTTGCCTTCAAACCGCACAGGCCTCCCGAGTAGGATACCCATGCCTGACCCTCAGCGAAGGGATCGGTAATCGCCGCCTGCTTGACGCTGCCATATGCCGCCCACGCGATGTTGGCGAGCTTGCGGCCCACGAGGGTGTCCGTTGGTTTTTTGGTCGCGCGTACCGCAATATCCGACTCGTCCCTTGCCAAACTCAACGTCTGGTTGCCGACCAACACCTCGATGGAAATCCCCTCATTGAGGGCTTTGAAGTCCGCGATGATCGGCGTGAGAAAGTACAGCAGCAGCGAGTCGCTGGTAGTGATTCGCAGCTTTCCCAGGGGGCCTTGGCCGGCGCGGGACACCCTGCGGGTGACACTGACGATGTCCAGCTCAACGCGCTCGGCCAGTGCACGCAGCTCGACGCCTTCGGCGGTCAGCAGATACCCCGCCTTGCGATGATCGAAAAGCGCGACCCCAAGCGTCTTCTCAACTTGCGCGACCCGGCGCGAGACGGTGGACACATTGATGCCGAGCTTCTTGGCTGTGGCGGAGCGGTTGCTACAGTCACTTAGCGTTTTAATGATCCGCAAGTCGTCCCAGGAAAGTTGGCTGACAGCTTCGCCGACATCCCACTTCGGGCCGTTGGCATTCGCAGGGATGGACTGGGCACTTCCAGGTGACGGCTTCACGACAATCATTCCAGGTGGGGAGGGCTGATGATACGAGAAGGAGCTTGGCCAACCAAGGTGGGGTTAGAAGGCGTGCCTGGTTAATGGGCAGAAGAATGCCGGCTGCTAGGCGGGCAAGCACTTTCACGCGGGGATAGCTCGAGTCACTCGATCCAACGATTTATGAAGCCTCACCCGACTGCTTGTCTGCCGGAGCTCCATGAAGAGACCTCAGTTTCGGTGTCGACCTGCACTCAAACTGAACGGCGAGATCAGCGTAAGGGTCGGAACGATAACTGTCACGAAAAAGGATGTTAACGATGAAAGCGATGACTCGACTGTTCACAGGCTTCGCCATGGTCGCCGCAATGGCAAGCACTGCAGCATGGGCGGATCAGCCTGGAGCAGATTGGAAAGTAACCAAGGATCAGGCCGAAGCTACCTTAAAGGGCGCCGGCTACACGCAGATTACCAAGATCGAGGCCGATGATGGTCATTGGGAGGGCGAAGGTATGAAAGCTGACGGCAAGCAGTACGAGTTCCAGGTCGATCCGCACGACGGCAAGATCACCAAGGACGAGCTGGATAACTAATCAGGGCGGGTGTTGCTCTCTGATCGGCCCGCGCTTTGTGCGCGGGCTTTTTTTCGCCTATCAATTGGGAAAACTGTACTGTTCCCTTAGCCGGTCATTCCGTCATTCCTTGAATGGTGGCTTCGAAGATATTGGGGAAGCCAGGGTTATCCCTCTCCCTGGCCATTTGCTCAGCGGTTGTCTTCCGTCATTCCGCTGTCTTCGTCCTGAATCGCTTGCGACTCATCTTCCATACTTTCCTCCCGGTCAGATTTAATGCCGGTGGAATGGCCTCCTGGGCCACCCCGTTGGGTTGCACCACCGGCACGCTGAGGATCATCTTCCTGAAGGTTACTGCCGCTGCCATGCCCAGTTTGCTGATTCTCAGGTCTCCCTCCGGACATTTGATCACCTTTCTGGCCGGCTTCAGACGCCCGTTGTGCATCATTGGCAAAACTGCCAGGGTTGTTTTGAGCGGTGCCGCCTTGCTGACCAGCCTTGTCTTGATCGTTAGCCATGATCTCGCACCTCGTGTGTTCACACAGAGAGCCTGTGTTTTCTTCGGATGCCGGGAGAGTGTGGGATGCTCCCCTTACTTTCGTGCTAGCTGACCGGGGGCGCGAAAGATCGTAAAACGCAACGTATCGTGTGATAAAGATCGTTGCGATGGTATAGGTAGGTGTGGCGATCTGAGCGCGGCTAATTTACTTCCAACAGGGGCAGACGCTGCCGGATGTCGGCGATGAGCCGTCTGCCTTCTGCCTGCATCAGATCGCCATAATTGGCAATTGCGCCACACCTTCGGCACGTGAGGATGGCCTTTTTGTTCAACTTTATTGGTGTCACAAGGTCTTGCCCACCGCATTTGAGACATCTCAGCGTGCCGCTCACAGCTTTCCTCTCCATGGATGTTGATGAGTACCCTTCCGTTGCCGTGCTGTTCGTGAAACACGGTGCGGTAAATGGAGTGGCGCGGTGTGCTGAGCGTTCACTTTGACATGAGGCTAGCTTGCCCAGCCCGCTGCTGGATGATGGCAACTACTGACAAGGGCAGTCGGGAATCCAAGTTGTGGGATGCGCCGGGATAATTTGGATAAGGCAAGCGGAGCGCGCCGGCCCAAGGATGGGCCAGCGCGTGAGGATGTAAGCCCGAAAGGACTGTAGCCTGGCTTTGCCAGGGTGCGGTTTACGATAGCCGTCCCAAGAGGGGTACGTCAGGGGCATAACTACATGCAACTGTCCCACGTGCTATTGGCTGGAACGGCTGTTCGCTTTCTCAGATGTCGACGTGGCGGGCCGATGCAGATGAGCACCTGTTGGATCGGTGATCTGAATAACGTTGCCGTGTTGCCAAGCATCCGCCTTGGGATCAGCCGCAGGGATTTGAATGTCAGCCCGCTGAGCTTTGATTTTTGCCGCATCTACCCTCAGACGGCGATTGCGCTGCTCGACCATCGCCGGGTCAGCCTGGCCATCCATTGTGAACCCCATCATCAACTGCGGAACGCCCACAGGAAGAGCTTTATCCTGGTCGGTGTGCCACGTGTGCCATGTCTTCCCGTAGGTATGGGCAAGCCGCTCCATCAGCGCATGTTCAGCAGTCGCGGGGATGCCTGGTGCAACCAACTGACCGGACGAGACTTCATAGCCGTGGCTGTGCCACATCGCCTTCTCGTTGGCCGGCAGACCAGCAAACAGCTTTTCGTCGATGATGTACTCGACACCCATGATCTTCGCTTCCCTGGTATTACCGTCGAAGATGACGCACTGGATGACATCCTCATTCAGGATGGAGCAGTAGTGATGCGCTTCCATCTGCACATCAGGATGTCCGTTGTAAAAGTGGAAGCCATCCAGATAGGCGTTGATGGCCTCAATGGGCGGCTTCGCCTGCAAGGTCGCGGCGCCGGCTTCCAGCAACTGAGTCTTTGCGGATTCGGGCCTGCCAGGCGTCTCCACAGGCGACTTCGTCTCAGGAGCAGAGCAAGCCCAAAGAAGACTACAGGCCAGGGGAAGGGCTACGAATTTGATGAGTTGTGGCATGAGAGTGGCTCTAGCTAGTGTCCTCAAGGGACAGCCTGGGCCTGTTGAACGGACAACTCAGAAGACAAACGGCCGAATTCTAGGCAAAAGAAAGCCCGCTGCTAGGCGGGCTAATGGGAGCTTCTATCACACGGGGGGATAGGACGAGTGTTGCCTAGGTGTCGTGAAAATGGGGTGAAAGAAAAGTCCCTCCAATGTCATGCAGGGTTCTCCAACGCTGGGCCAGCCTATGCGCGTGATCTGCGACGGAGATATGCGACGGTTCACGTCATTGAATCTTGTGGTCAAATGGCAAGCGGAGCGCGCCGGCCCAATGGGACAAAGGCGTGAGGAAAGCCCTGATTATTCAGGGCTTTTTGCGATTCTTAACCGATGCACGTTCCCCTCCTGCCGCAAGGTCAGGGCTTGGTTTACCGTGGCTTCCCCGACTTTCACTTCCACGGCAATAGCGATTCGTAATCCTCAATCTTCGCGGCATGCGGCAAGTCCTCCAGTACGTGGCGAAGCCATGCATAGGGTTCTTGGCCGTTGGCTTTGGTGGTTCAAGCAAGCTCTACAATTGTGCGCTGACTGCAGCGACGTTCGTGGCGACTAGCCTGCGGGCCTCATCGCTCACACCTTCAACTCTCGCTCAACGGCGAACGAGTGTTCGCCACACGCAAGGCGTCACGGGGCAGGGCGGCTGAATAAGGACGTTCCCCGTCGAGTATTTACATTCAATTCGTATGATAATAAGGTTTTAATCATACGAGCTGTATGTATTTTACCTTGAGCGTGACTGCCCAAGGGCCTTTCGATAAGGAGAGTCGAGCGTGTTCAGTACCTACCGCGAGTTGTTCCAGGCCAGAGGCGCCAAGGGCTTCGCCTTGGCCGGCCTGCTGGCCCGGCTGCCGTTGCCGATGACCGGTATCGGGATCATCACCATGTTGTCTCAAATCACCGGCAGTTACGGCCTGGCCGGTGCGGTGGCGGCCACCTTCGTGCTGACTTATGCACTGATGTCGCCGCAGATCTCGCGCCTGGTCGACCGCCATGGCCAGGGCCGCTTATTGCCGGCCGCCGCCGGGCTCAGTGTGCTGGGCATCCTTCTGCTGTTGGCTTGCAGCTATTGGCGGCTGGCGGACTGGACCCTATTCGTCGGGGCCGCGCTCGCCGGCTTCATGCCCAGCATGTCGGCGATGGTGCGCGCGCGCTGGACCGCGATTTACCGCGGCAAGGCGCAACTGAAGACAGCCTACTCGCTGGAAACCGTTCTTGACGAAGTCACCTTCATTGCTGGCCCGCCGATTTCGGTGGGGCTGAGCGTGGCGGTACTTCCGCAGGCCGGTACATTGGCTGCTGCCGTGTTCCTGGCCGTCGGCGTGTTCGCCTTGGCGGTGCAGGTCGGCACCGAGCCGCCAGTAGAGGCCGATGCCGCCGCCGGGCAAGACAGCATGTCGGCGTTCAGGCTGGCCGACGTACGCCTGCTGACCTTGCTGATGGTCGCTATGGGCTTGATCGTCGGTACGGTCGACATCGTCAGCGTGGCATTCGCCGAGCAGATGGACATGCCGGCTGCGGCCAGCGTGGTGCTGTCTTGTTATGCCATCGGCTCCTGTGTCGCGGGGCTGGTGTTCGGTGTCCTGAAACTCGATACCCCGCTACACAAGCTGCTACTGCTGGGTGGGTTGGCGACGGCGGCGACAACCTTGCCGCTGCTGGTGGTGGGAAACATCATCGGGCTGACCATTGCCGTGCTGGTTGCGGGCCTGTTCTTCGCCCCGACCATGATCGTGGCGATGTCGCTGGTAGAGCGCATCGTTCCCGAAAGCAAGCTGACTGAAGGGATGACCTGGTTGCTCGCCGGTCTCAACGTTGGAGTTGCCGGCGGTGCCGCAGCGTCTGGGCAGGTGGTCGATATGTGGGGTGCCCAGGCCGGATTCAACGTTGCCTTGGCCGGTGGGGCCGCAGTGTTGTTGGTCGCGCTTTGGGGCTACCAGCGCATGCGCGCCGGAGCCCGACAGGCGTCGTATTCGCTTTGATCGGCTTCAGGGCTGGCCGGCAGGCTTGGTGGCTCGGTCACCGCGCGACGATACGACAGGCTTGTCAGTGCGCCTCGCGCCCAAGACAATGCGTGCAAGCGGTATGAATACTCGTATACGCCTACCCCATGCCGCCAGAACACAAGGAATAGCTGGATGGTTCGCCGCACCCGCGCTGCAATGCAAGAAACCCGAGCCCTGTTACTGGCCACCGCCCGCCAGATGTTCAGCGAGCAGGGGTTTGCGCACGCCTCGATGGATGATCTGACCGCTCGGGCGGGATTGACACGGGGGGCGTTGTACCACCACTTTGGCGACAAGAAGGGGTTGCTGGCAGCCGTCGTTGAGCAGCTCGACGCTGAAATGGACGAGCGCCTGCGTGCTATTACCGAGACCGCCGATAACGCTTTGGACGGCTTCCGCCAACGCTGCCACGCCTACCTGGAGATGGCGCTGGAGCCCGAGATCCAGCGCATCGTGCTGCGCGACGCCAGAGCGGTGTTGGGGGGCGGCTCGCCTGAGGCCCAGCGGTATTGCATAGAGTCGCTGCGCCAGTTGATCGACAACCTGGTACTAGAGGGCGTTTTCGTCAACGCGCACGCTCAAGCGCTGGCTGCTTTGATCTACGGCAGCTTGGCTGAAGCGGCTGTGTGGATCGCGGAGGCCGAAGACGGCAATGCACGCTTGGCGCAGGCTGGCAAGGCGTTCGACCTGCTGTTGCTCGGGGTGCTAAAGCGGCCAACAGACTCTACGGACGCGTGAATGCGCGCGACAGTTCCACCCTGTTGGGAGCCCCGTCCCCCTCAGGGCAGTTCCGCTACCTGACTACCCGTTAACGTCTGGCAGGGCAGGCTTGGTGCTGCTCAAGGTTTTTCGGTAGCGCTCGTTTGGCGAGCGGCGGGTTCTGTGGAGGAAGACGCGGCAGCATGAAGCTTGTCAGTAATCTGCTTGGCCAAGGCATGGTAAAGCGAGACCGGAGACACCCATCCAGAGATGGCCGCCGCCATCAGTGTCGCGGCCAACATGGGAATGGCCAGGTCCGGGCTATGTGTCAGTTCAAGCACGATGACCGAGGCGGTCAGTGGCGAGCGTGTCACACCGGCCAGGTATGCGCCCATGCCGAGTAGTGCGCCTGCCTGAGGGTCAACATCGGGCAGCAAGCTCAACAGCGGCGCAAAGGCGGCGCCGATGCTCAGCGAAGGCGAAAAGAGCCCGCCTGGAATCCCGGAAAGATAGGACGCGACGTTGGCCAGAAACTTCCACAGGAGAAAGCTTGTGTCCGTGATCGGCTGCCCCTCCAGCAACGCACGCGTTTCTTCATACCCGGTGCCGAATACATGATTGCCAGAGACGAGCCCCAAGGTGGCCAGCAGCAACCCACAGGTGGCAGCAAAGCGCACTGGATAGCGTCCGCGTAACGTACAGACCTGGCCGAGTATGCCCTTGTCGGTGGGCAGCACAAGCTTGGCGTAAAAACCACCCAGCAGCCCGCCCAGCACTGCACAGGCAGGAACGACGCTCCAGCCCCAGCCCACCGGCATCCGACCGCTGATCTCGCCAAAGTAGGCGTAATGCCCCATCAGCCCCAGCGTCACGACCCCGCCGATCAGCACCGCAGTGAGCACCAAGCCACTGAAACGTTGCTCGAACGTGCGGCTCAACTCCTCAATGGCAAAGACTACCCCCGCTAACGGTGTATTGAAGGCTGCGGCAATACCCGCGGCGCCTCCGGCGAGCACCAGGCCAGCGATGGTGCGCCGGCCGTGCAGGCCTAAGCGTCGGCCAAAGGAATAGAGCACTGCGGCGCCGATATGGACGGTCGGGCCTTCCCGGCCAACCGAACCGCCGACCAGCAGGGCGCCCAACGTCAGACTCATGCGTGCTGCCGCCACGGGGAGCGAGAGTAATCGAGCGCGCAGCCGGCGAGAGGGCATTTCCAGGGCGGCGATGACTTGGGGAATGCCGCTACCCTTGGCATTTTCAAACCATCGTTGCGTCAGATAAGCCAGGGCCGCGAAACCCAGCGGAGTGATGAGAAGAGGTGACCAGGGTGCCCATTCCAGCAAGCGCTTGAACGAAGCGAACGCCGCGTCGGCTAGCCAGGCGAATGCCAGCGCAACGAGCCCCACCAGCAATGCCCCGATCCAGAACGCCAGTCGCTGACGCCATTCTCGCCAGCGTGAACGGCGGGGGAGTGAAGGAGCAGGTCGGGTAGGGTCGGACATTGTCCACACATGGCTGACTTGGAAAACCGAGAGTATGGCGTGTTTTCCCGCACAGGCCTACCCGACACAGGTTGTAGCCGCGCCGGGAGTGGCGATCCGCTTGCCCGACTGCAAGGGATCGCCAGTCTCGGAACGTGGCTAGGTGGGCGAACCTGCTTTGGTAGCAGACGCTGCGCTACGCAGGCTCCACACCCCCCAGGTCAACCCCAGCACGGCCGCGATCAACGATGCGGATAGCACGCCGAGTTTCGCTGCCCCAAGTGAGCCAGGGTCGACGAACGCGAGGTTGGCGATGAAGATCGACATGGTGAAACCGATGCCGGCCAGCAGCCCGACCAGGACAATGCTACGCCAGTTGACCTCGGCGGGAAGCACGCACCAGCCCAGGCGGACCATCAGCCAACTGACGCTGACGATGCCCAAGGGCTTTCCTGCTACCAGGGCGACAGCGACGGCGATCATGACCCACTGGGGGCCTTCTGCGGACAGGTCGACACCCGAAAGGCTGACCCCGGCGTTGGCCAAGGCAAACACCGGCATGATGCCGAAGGCTACCCAGGGGTGCAGGGTGCCTTGCATGCGCACTACCGGCGGCAGCAGTTCGCGCTGGGCCAGGCGCAGTCGTTTCAACGGGTCCATGAGGTCGCTGGCATCTTGCTCAGGCGCCTTGGCGCGCCCCAGCAATTCGCCGGTGAAGCGGGTAATGGCGTCCAGTGGGCGCTCACGCATCGGCATTGCGGTGACAGGTGTCATCAGGCCCAGCACGACACCTGCGAGGGTCGGGTGGGCGCCGGTCAACAAGATGCCCAGCCAGACGATCGCACCGGGAATGACATAGGCGTAGGCTGAACCCACTCCAATCTTCTGAAGCCCGATCACCATTAGCAGGCCGATCACTGCAACGCCGAAGCCGGTGTAATCAAGGCCGCCTGAGTAGAAGAACGCGATGATCAGGACTGCGATGATGTCATCGATGATTGCCAGGGCGAGGAGGAATACACGTACGTTGGACGGGATCGACTTGCCGAGCAGGGCCAATACGCCCACCGCAAAGGCGATATCCGTCGCCGTTGGCACGGCCCAACCTTGTTGGTCTGCTGGCGCGTGACCAAAACTCAGGTAGAGGAGTGCGGGTACCGCTACGCCGCCGACAGCGGCTGCCATGGGAAGCGTGGCTTGACGCAGGCTGGACAGTGCACCTTCGTGGATCTCGCGGCGGATCTCCATGCCCACGACCAGGAAAAAGATGGTCATCAGGCCATCATTGATCCAGAAATGCAGGGACTGCGAATAGACATGCGAGCCCACGCCGAACGTCAACGGGGTATGCCAAAGGGCTTCATAACTGTCGGCAGCCGGGGAATTCGCCCAGATCAGGGCAGCGACTGCGGCAATCAAGAGAACGATGCCGCTGACCGCTTCAATGTGCAAAAAGCGTTCAAGGTTGGCGAAGGCGCGCTCGGCCAGTTTCTGGGCGCGAGGTAATTCTTGTTTATGCATAGGCACAGGTGCTCCCGCATGGCGGCCCGACCTGCGCTGTTCTTTAACCTGCCTCACTGCACCGTGCAGCTGGCACCCGTGCGGTAGTCTACCGAATAACCACTCGCAGATGAACAAAAAGCGCCAAACCATTCACTCCCATGGGGCGTCGGTCTGGGATTTTTCCCTGCGGACGTTACGGTTTATGGTGATTTCCGAGCACGCGGGGCTTGGCGAACGGCAATTTATCCAACTGATCACCGCCACCTGCACATTGTGAAGACAGTGCGCTCGCCTTGTTTGCTTTCCTGGAGCTTCAGCATCATTGTCGTTGGGCGCGGTACTTAGGGTGGTCGTGTTCTGTCTCAAGGTGCTGTGCACGCTGCGACATTGGGGTTCGGTAATGCCTTCGCCCAGCGTTCGACACCGTGCTGCCACGCGAGGGTAAAATCGAGCAGTGGCAGTGGCAGGCTGGCCCAGGCTACACCGCCTAGCCCACCGCAAAGGCGGGGCATGCGGGGAGTCCAGAGGTCTTCTGGCTGATTGGTTGTATGACCTCAGGCCTAGAATCGCCAGAAGGCCGGCGAGACAAGTACCAGTACGGTGAGGATCTCGAGCCGTCCAAGCAGCATGCCAACCGTCAGCAACCATTTCGCTGCGTCCGGCAACGAGGCGAAATTACCTACAGGCCCGATAATCGTCCCCAGGCCTGGGCCGACGTTGCACACCGCGGTGGCCGCCCCGCTCAATGCCGTCATCCAGTCGAGCCCTATCAGAGAGAGGCCAAGGGCGATGACTGCGATGGTGACGGAGAAGAAGAAGGAGAACGTCAGCAGTGACCGTACGATCTCTTCATCGATGGGGTGCCCATTGTATTTCTTCGAGATCGTTGCCCGTGGATGGATCAACTGCTTCAGGCTGCTGACAAGCAAGGCAGCGGCCACCTGGAAACGGAATATTTTCAAACCGCCGGCGGTGGAGCCCGAGCACCCGCCGACGAACGTCAGGTAAAAGAACAGCATGATGGCGAAGCTGCCCCAGAGCGTGTAATCACCCAAGGCAACGCCTGTGGTGGTCACCACCGAGGTCACATTGACCGCAACGATACGAAACGCATCCCACCAAGCCAGGTCGCTGTGCAGGCAGAGCCAGGTTCCGACGGTGAGCCAGACGAAGACGAGAAAACCAATGAAACCGCGAACTTGATGGTCCGTGAGCAGGATGCGTCGATGGCCACGCAGCGTGGCGACATAGAGTGTGAAGGGCAGGCTGCCGAGTATCATGATGACCACAGCTACCCAATGCACCGCAGGCTGTGGCCAATGAGCCAGCGAGGCATCCGAGGTCGAGTAACCACCGGTTGAAATCAGCGACATCGAATGATTGATGGCTTCGAACGGGGTCATGCCGGCAGCCCACAACGCCCCTGTTCCCAATGCTGTCAGGGCCAGGTAGACCAGCAGTATCATCTTGGCAGCCACATGCGAACGTGGCGTCACTTTGTCAGACCAATCCGAAGACTCGGTCTGGAACAGGCGCATGCCGCCCACGCGCAGCAGTGGCAGGATCGCCACGGCCATGCCGATAAATCCAATGCCTCCCAGCCAGTGCAGCAGGGAACGCCATATCAGTAGCCCCGGTGATGCACTGTCCAGGCCTGTCAGCACGGTCGAGCCGGTGGTGGTAATTCCCGACATGGTTTCGAAGAACGCGTCCGTGTAACTGATGTCGCGAATTAACACCATCGGCAGCGCCGCAAATGCACACACGATGACCCAGCTTGCCGTCGTGAGGAAATACATGTCCCTGGTCCGCAGTTGCGGTATGTCGGGGACGCCCCGGGCTACCGGAAGCAGGCCGACGCACAGAACGATCAGGCTCGACCAGACGAATGCGCCGAGGTCGTCGCTGCGGTCGTACCACAGCAACGTCAGCATCGGAATCACCATGCTGACGGCCAATGTGATCAGGAATACGCCAATAATGAAGGCAATGAAACGCAATGCAGGCAGCGGCATTGAGGGAGCTCGTTGGGACAGTGCCGGCAGTATTGCTTGCTTTACGGTAATGTCGAGTAAAAAAGGCGTAAAGTCGCGGCCGGGGATTTTGCACGCCGCTGTCTGGCTCTCGCTCGATGGCTCATTGGGCTGATCTCTACGCGTGTTCCCGTCTGTCAGCTCCCAAACGGTTGGAAGAGAGGCCTCAACGCCGCGCACCCCCTTCGCGGGTTGGCGAAAACAGCGCAAGCCTTGTGTCGCGAAAGGGCTGCGGAGCAGCCCCCGGATTTCAGCGTGGATACACGAATTGCCGGGGCTGCCGTGCAGCGCTTGTGCGGCACTGTTGAGAGTGCCGCAGCGGGCATGGAAAGCCCGCGGGCTTTCTGGATTACTTGATCAGCGGCACGCCACTGAGTTTCTGCAGTTCGTCAAAGTCGATGTCCGCGCAGATTTCGACCACTTTCAGCCCTTCAGGTGTCACTTCCAGTACGGCCAGGTCGGTGTAGATGCGGCTGACGCAAGCGATACCGGTCAGCGGGTAGGTGCACTCGGGCACCAGCTTGCTTTCGCCGGTCTTGGTCAGGTGGTCCATCATCACGAACACCTGGCGGGCGCCGGTGGCCAGGTCCATTGCACCGCCTACGGCCGGGATCGAACCTTCGGCGCCCGTGTGCCAGTTGGCCAGGTCGCCCTTGACCGATACCTGGAAGGCGCCCAGTACAGCGATGTCCAGGTGGCCACCACGCATCATCGAGAACGAATCGGCATGGTGGAAGAAGGCACCACCGGTCAGCAGGGTGACGTGCTGCTTGCCGGCGTTGATCAGGTCATCGTCTTCCTCGCCCGGCGCAGGGCTTGGGCCCATGCCCAGCAGGCCGTTCTCGCTGTGCAGGAACACTTCCTTGTCGCCCAGGTAGTTGGCCACCAGGGTTGGTGCGCCGATACCCAGGTTTACATACGCGCCTTCCTGGATGTCTGCGGCCACGCGTTGGGCCATCTCGGTGCGGGAGAGCTTTTTGGTGATGGTCATGGCAGGCCTCAGACAGCTTTGGCGATCGAAGAAGCGGTAGCACCGGTGACGGCGACCACGCGCTGGACGAAGATACCCGGGGTGATGATGTGTTCCGGGTCCAGTTCACCAAGTTCGACGACCTGGTCGACCTGGGCGATGGCGGTCTTGGCAGCCATGGCCATGATCGGGCCGAAGTTGCGGGCGGCCTTGCGGTAGGTCAGGTTGCCCCAACGGTCACCCTTGTGCGCCTTGATCAGTGCGAAGTCGGCGTGCAGCGGCATTTCCAGCACGTACATGCGGCCGTCGATCTCACGGGTTTCCTTGCCCTCGGCCAGCAGGGTGCCGTAGCCGGTTGGCGAGAAGAACGCACCAATGCCGGAGCCTGCGGCGCGGATACGCTCGGCCAGGTTGCCCTGCGGGACCACTTCCAGCTCTATCTTGCCGGCGCGGTACAGTTCGTCGAACACGTAGGAGTCGGACTGGCGCGGGAACGAGCAGACCACCTTGCGCACGCTGCCTGCCATGAGCAGGGCGGCCAGGCCGATCTCGCCGTTGCCGGCGTTGTTGCTGATGATGGTCAGGTCGCGGGCACCGGTGGCAATGAGGCCATCGATCAGCTCGGACGGCATGCCAGCCGTGCCGAAGCCACCGACCATGATGGTCGAACCGTCGGTAATCCCTTCCACCGCGCTGGCGATGGACTCGTACGTTTTATTGATCAAGGCGAGCTCCTGGTTGTTCCTGGAGTTGTGGTTGTCGGGCTGGCCGGAGCGCGTGAAGCGATGGGGCCTGTCAGCACTTGAAATGGCTTGCTGACTTTCGCTATAGCGTGCCGCAAGATAGGGAAACAGTAGAGAGGGTTTGGCTGAATTTGTGCGATTATCGAACTGTTGTGCGATCTGCGAGCAGTTCTGGAGGCTATTTGCCTCATTTCAGTTGAATGCTTAAATCGCTCATTTTTGCCCGTGGCTGGTGCGTTCCGGGGTTGCCTGCCGGCATCTTGCACTGATGAAGTGCATTCACTCCGCGGCATCGCCGATTAATCACGCCTCCCGCCGTTGGCGTGCGACTTGCTATCAGATTGCCATTCGATGTCGCGTATGGTGAAGATAATGTCGCTTTCCAGTGGTTCGATGCAGTTATCGTCGAGTGAAAAGGGCTGGCTGCCGTGGTTCGGCAAAACCGGCAAATTCAGCATGGGCTGGGCGTGCCGCCTTAACCGGGCCAGTTACCCGCAGGTCGAGCAAACCTTCGAAGCCATTGCCCAGACCCGCGTGCAGTTGCTGCATGAGTGGGTGCGCGAGCAGTGGGAGCACCTGGCCGACCTGGCCGAGCAGGTGGCGCCCGGGCTCGCTCAAGTCGATAGCGCAATGTTGCGCAACACGCTGGCCCAGGCGGAGGACTTTTCCGAACTGTTTGTCGTCGATGTGCACGGCAGCGTCATCGCTTCGACCTGGCCCCAGCGTGGCACGCCACGTATCGAGTACTTGGCAGCCCTGGCGCAGGGGCTGAAAGCACCCTTCCTGCACGGTCCCTATAGCGACCCGCTGACCTTGCAGATCGGCCCGTCTTCCTCGCGCTTCCACGATGAAGTCACGTTGATGTTCTACCAGCCTCTCATGCACGAGGGCAAAGTGCTGGGTTGTCTGTGTGGGCGGGTGCCCAACGATGTGCTGGGCGATCTGATCCAGCGCGAGGCAGGGCACATTTACCCCGAGTCGGGCGACAACTACCTGTTCATGGCGCAATCGCGCTTCGACCCTGGCATACAGCCCGGTACCGCGTTGTCCCGCTCGCGCTTCGAGGACGCCACCTTCACCCATGGCGAAAACCTCAAGAACGGTGTGCACACGCCCTGGGCCACTGTAAAGGTCCAGCGTCATACCGAGCTGGAGCTTCGTTTCACCGACCCTTCCACGCGGGAACTGCACCCTGGCGTGAGGGAAACGATCAGGCGCGGTGCCAACCTGTTCGTGACCTACCCCGGCTATTCCGACTACCGTCATGTGCCAGTGGTGGGCAAGGGCGTGACCTTCCAGTTGCCGGGCTCGCCCGACCGCTGGGGCATGATGTGCGAGGCGGACCTGGAAGAGGTCTACCGCCGGCGTTCGCTGAGCTACGGGTTGATGAAACCCTATGTGGCGATCATGGCGGGGCTGTTCGGCTGCAATTTTCTGGTACAGCACTATGCAGGCCTGCCGCAAGGACTGACTGACGTGATCGAGGCCGTGAGCATGCTGGGCGCCACCTTGTTGTTTGGCGTGCTCGGGCCCAAGCGCCTGGCCGCCAGGTTGAATGGCATGAGCAGTGTGCTATGCACCATCGCCGAGGGTGAAGGCAACCTGCGCCAGCGCCTGGATACCAGCACCTTGGCCAATGATGAGAGCGGCGACATGGCACGCTGGATCAACAGCTTCATCGACCGCCTGGACGCGGTGGTTGGGCAGGTGGTCAAGGCCAGTCGCACGGTCGGCAGCACCAACCAGATGATGCTCGGGCGCAGCCAGGAGGCCAGCGTAAGCTCCGCCGACGTGGCCGACGCCGTGCACCAGATGATGATCATCATGGAAGAGCAACTCGGCGAACTGCAGCAGGCCTCGGTCAGTGCCGAGCAGATGAAGCAGGCCATGGACGAAGTGGTCAGCCGCGCACGCGCACAGTACCAGGCGGTGCAGGCGGGCACGCAGTCGATCCGCGATGTGGTGGCGCGCTCATCATCCAGCGTGCAGCGGCTCGACAGCCGCATGGTCGAGATCGACAACATCACCGGGTTGATCAGCGAAATCACCAACCAGACCAACCTGCTGGCGCTCAATGCCGCTATCGAGGCGGCGCGTGCCGGGGAGCATGGCCGTGGCTTCGCGGTGGTGGCCGACGAGGTGCGCAGCCTGGCCGCACGCACCTCGCGTGCCGCCGACGACATCCGCCACATGGTCGAGAGCCTGCAGGGCGAAACCCGGCAGGCGGTAAGCTTCATGGAGCAGGGCGTGCAGGACGTCGACAACAGCCTGCGCCTGGCGGAGGACGCCTCTTCCGAAAATGTACAGCTGCACCAGGCGGTGGAGAGCATGTTCGCCATTATCCAGCAGCTCAACCGTCGTAGCGTGGAATACGGCAAGACGATCGAGCAGGTCAACCAGTCCTCCAGCGAGATGCGCCAGACCGCCCTGGTGCTGCAAAGCAGTGCGCAGAAGGTGAAGGTGGATGCTGGCAAGTTGCAGAAGCTGGTGGGGCAGTTCGAAGTCAGCGATGATGGCGAACGAGGCGTCGCTGCTTGAGTTACGCACCTGTCCGGTAACCCGGGAGCCCGTCATGATCCGGCTGGCTGTACCTGCCAATGATCAGGTGCAAGCCAGCCCCGATGACTGCTGACTTCCAGGCCGGTAGCAGACGGAGAGCGGGTTTGCCCGGGAAGAAAGCAACGCGATCAATGGCAGCGGCTCTGCCGGTGTTAGCCGGTCCGCCATCTCCGCCATCAGCCCAGCCGAAAAAGCCGCGCAATGGCTCAATGTCTGTGGCAGTGTTGGGTATCTGGCCAGCCCCACAGGGACCGACATGCAAACTCGCAAAACCGGTGTTCGCGCCCAGCAGGCCGACCGCACCCGGGAAAATATTCTCAAGGCCGCAGTGAAGGTTTTCAGCAAGGAAGGCTTCACTGGCGGGCGCATCGAGCAGATCTCCACGCTGGCCAAGTCCAACGACCGGATGATCTATTACTACTTCGGTAGCAAGGAAAAGCTGTTCATCAGTGTGCTGGAACACATCTATGCCAGCTTCAACCAGGCCGAAGCTAAGCTGCGCCTCGACCTCGCCGACCCTGAGCAGGCCCTGCGCGAGCTGGTGGCGTTTATCTGGGACTATTATGTGCGCCACCCCGAATTCGTCACCATCCTCGCCACCGAAAACCTTCACCAGGGCTTGCACGCGCGCAAGTCGCAAAACCTCAGGGCGCTGTCCGGCGAAGCGGTCGGCGTGCTGCGGCCGATCATCGAGGCAGGGCAGGCAAAGGGCCTGTTCCGCGACGATATCTGCATTACCCACGCCTACCTGATGATTGCCTCGCTCTGCTACTTCTATAACTCCAACCGCCATACGCTCAGCTCGTTCCTGGCCGTGGACCTTGCCGACAAGCAGGCCAAGGCCGATTGGCTGGCCTTCATCAGTGACCTTGCGCTGCGCGGCTTGCGCCGCTGAGCCTCAGTGGCTGCCAGGGTTGGCGCGTACCTGCGCAGCCTTGGACGCCAGCCCTTGCCAGGCCGGTTTGTCGGCGGCAAAACGATGGCGCAGGTAGGCCGCGAGGTCGGCTACCTGGCGGTCCGACAGGCTGTCCTTGAAACCAGGCATGTAGCCCAGGTCGCGGGTTGCCGGGGTCGGAATGCCGTGCAGCACCACGCGCAGCAGGTTGTCCGGCAGGTCGCTGTGGACGTTGCTGTTGACCGCCATCGACGGGCTGACGCCAAACAGCTTCGGCCCCAGCCCATCACTGTGGCAGGCCAGGCACGCACCTTTGAATACCCGCTCGCCGTTGCTCAGCGACACGTGCGTGTCCACCTGGGGCGCGGCATTGGCGGCCAGTGCCTGCGGCTCGCCCTCCAGGGAACTGAGGTAGTGGGCGATGGCGCGCACGTCGCTTTTTGGCAGGGTGGCAAGCTCACTGACCACCGGGCCCATGGGGCCGGCCGCCACGCCATGTTTTTCGGAGAAGCCAGTGCTCAGGTAGTTGAACAACTCGTCTTCGCTCCACGGCGTCGATGACTTGGCCAGGGCATTCAAGGCCGGGGCCTCCCAGCCATCGACCATGCCGCCGGCAAGGTAGCTGCTACCGCCTTTTTCTGCACCCATCAGGTTACGCGGCGAGTGGCAGGCCGTGCAGTGGCCCAGGCCGTCGACCAGGTAGGCACCGCGGTTCCACTGCGCGCTGCGCTGCGGGTCGGGCTGGTATTCGCCGCGTTGCAGAAACAGCGCATTCCAGCCGGCCATCAGCGGCCGCTGGTTGAACGGGAAGCGCATCTGGTTGGCGGGCGCTTCCTGGCGTACCGGTGTTTGCGACATCAGGTAGGCATACAGCGCTTGCATGTCGGCGTCGTTGATGTTGCGAAACGAGGTGTAGGGAAACGCCGGGTACAGGTGCCGGCCATCGCGGCTGATACCTTCGCGCATGGCCCGCTCGAAGGCGGCGAAGGACCAGCGGCCGATGCCGGTTTCCGGGTCGGGGGTGATATTGGTGCTGTACAGCGTGCCGAAAGGCGTATCCATTGCCAGCCCCCCGGCATTGGCCTTGCCGCCACTGACCGTATGGCACACGGCGCAGTCGCCGGCTGCCGCCACCTGGCGCCCGCGCTCGAGCATGGCAGCGCTCCAGCTGCCGACACCAGGTGGCGTTACCGGGGCGATTTCGGCGCGCCAGGGCAAGGCGGTGGCAAGCATGCCCAATGCGGCGCCGAACAACCCGGCCAGCGAGCCGAACCACCACTTCGAACGCTTGGTTGACGGCTGCGCTGGCGCGGGCGCATCTGGCCCTTGGCCTTCGCCACCGAGCGCAGCGCGCACGCGTTCGGCAGTGATCGGCAGCTCGCGAAAACGAATGCCGGTGGCGTCGAAAATGGCATTGGCGATGGCCGCTGCGCTGGGTACCGAGGCTGATTCGCCGCTGCCCATTGGCGGCTCGTGCTGGCGCGGCAGCATCATCACGTCGATAGCCGGCAGCTCGGGGAAGGTCAGGATCGGGTAGCCGCCCCATTCCTTGCTCGCCACTGTCGATTCTTCGAAACTGACCTGCTCCTTGAGTACCCGGCTGGTGGACTGGATGACGTTACCGTGGATCTGGTGACGCACACCCTCGGGGTTGACCATCATCCCGGCATCGTGGCCGATCACCACGCGGGTGACGGCGACTTCGCCTGTGCGCCGGTCCACTGCGACATCAGCCACCCAAGCTGCCCAGGCCGCGCCGAAGCCGGGAAATTTACTGTGGATATAGCGCGCATAGGCAAAGCCCCTGCCGCGCAGCACGTCACCTTCGGCCTGTGTCTGCATGGGCCGGGTATGCGGCTGCCATTGCGCGCGTTCAGCGGTGGCTTTGACCAGGTCGATGGCGCGCGGGTCGGACAGGTGCTTGAGGCGATATTCGACCGGGTCGACGCCAGCGGCGAAGGCCAGCTCATCAATGTACGACTCGTGGGCGAAGCTGTTGGGCATGGCCGACACCCCCCGCATCCACGAGGCGCGCACCAGTGGCGTCATGTCATTGATGGTGACGCGCATGTGTTGGTAATCATAAGGTGGGATCGACGTGCGATCGCCCATCTCGAACAGCGCCGGCACCGGTTCCACGGCACCGGTCAGCAGCAGGGCCAGGGTGGGCGCGCCATTGGACGGGTAGCTGGTCTGGAAGTCATAGGCGGCCACGCTGCCATCGGCGTTCAGGCCGCCATCGATTTCCATCAGCTGCGCGGTGCCCTTGGGCTCCCATACGTGTTCCTGTTCGCGGGTCAGCTGCACCCGCACCGGGCGCTGCACCGCACGCGACAGCAGCACCGCGTCGGCGCACACGTCATCGGCGCAGTTGCGGCCATAACAGCCGGCTGCCTCCATGCGAATGATCTCGATGCGTGCTTCGTCGCACGCCAGCAGCCAGGCCAGGTCTGCGCGCAGCAGGTGCGGGTTCTGCGTACCTGACCACACGCGGATCTGCCCTGCGGTGAAGTCGGCCAGTGCACATGATGGGCCGATCGATGCGTGCAGCTGGTAAGGCCACAGGTAGCTGCGGCTCAGGCGCTGGCTGGCATTGGCGATGCCGCTGTCGACATCGCCCTGGTCCAGCACAGTGCGCTGCACGCGCGGGTTGTCGCGGATGGCCTGGGCGACATCGCTAAGGTCGGGCAGCTTGCCTGTAAAGGGCTTCCAGCTGACTTTCAGCTCATGGGCTGCACGGATGGCTTGCTCTTCGCGCTCTGCCACCACACCGACGAAGTCGCGGATGACCACCACGGCGACCACGCCGGGTAGATGGGCGATGGAGGATTCATCCACCGCCAGCAGGCTGTTGCCGACAAAGTCGCCGCTGTCATGGCCGGCATAGGGCGGGCGGATGACCCGACCGTGAAGCATGTTGGGCAGGCGCATGTCGTGAACATAGGTCAGCTCGCCGGTGGCCTTGCCAGGGATGTCTACTCGAGGGGCGCTGCGCCCGACCAGGCGGTAGTCCTCGATGGCCTTGAGCGGGGCGTCGTCGGCAATGTGCAGCTGGTGGTTCTCGCCTTGCACCAGTTCGGCAAAGCTCAGCGTGCTGCCGTTACTGGCGATAACCGTGCCGTCTTCAATGCGCAGCATTTCGGGCGGGCAGCCAAGGCGTAGGGCGGCCTGTTGCAACAGATAGCGTCGCGCTGTGGCTGCGGCCTTGCGCAGCGGTACCGCGGAAATCTGCAGGGTGGCGCTGGCAATGGTCGCGCCCTGGTTGGGTGCCCGCTCGGTGTCGCCCAGCACCATGTGCACCTGGTCCATGCGCACGTCCAGCTCTTCGGCGACGATCTGCGCCAGCGAGGTGCGGATACCAGTGCCCAGGTCGACATGGCCATTGAAGGCGTAGACCATGCCGTCGTCGCTGACCGCGATGAACAGCGCCAGCTCACGTTCCTTGACTGCAGGTGTCACGCCCTTGGCCACAGGGCCTGAGGGTGGGGTGATCTGGTCGACGATCAGCAACACGCCGGTCTTGGCCAGCAGTTGATCGCGGCTGGGCACCTGTTGTGAGTGGTTCATGGCTTTCTCCGGGTCTCGGCAGCGCGGCGCACGGCGCGCAGGATTTCGACGTGGGTGCCGCAGCGGCACAGGTTGCCGGACAGCTCATTGCGAATCTGTTCGTCGCTGGGCTCGGGAATGCGATCGAGCAGGGCCTTGGCAGTCATGATCATGCCGTTCATGCAGTAACCACACTGGGCCGCCTGCTCGTCGATGAACGCCTGTTGCACGGGGTGCGGCGCGGCCTTGCTGCCCAGCCCTTCGAGGGTGGTGATATTGCGGCCAGCGGCGCCGGCCAAGGGGATGACGCAGGAGCGGGCGGCCACGCCGTCGATGATCACCGTACACGCCCCGCATTCGCCCAGGCCGCAGCCGTACTTGGGGCCGTTCAGGCACAGGTCGTTGCGCAGGATCAGCAGCAGCGGGGTGTCAGGCATGGCGCTGACTTCGACGGGCTGGCCGTTGACCTGCAGGGAGATGGTTGTTTGCATTATTGGCTCATCTCTGGAGGTTGCTTGCGCTACCAAAGGACTCAAATGACGCGAGCGTTTCGGTAAGTACTCACTACATGAAATGAGAGAGCAAGAAGCAGGCCAGAGATGAATCTGCAGAGAACTGTGATGGTGGGGCAGGGTTAAAGATTGTCGGCGCCCGGGAAACCGAGCGCCGCCCGCGCGGCGCATCTCGCTGTGCCGAACCCCCGATGTTGTGTGTGTGTAGGAGCGGGTTTACCCGCGAATACGGTGGTGGCGGCACCGGTGATCGGCAGGTGGAGATTGGCCAGCAGGGCCGGCCCATTCGCGGGTGAACCCGCTCCTACGACGGCCTGTGCCGAACCCGCGATGTTGTGCCGAACCCCCGATGTTGTGTGTGTAGGAGCGGGTTTACCCGCGAATACGGTGGTGGCGGCAACAGTGATGGGCAGGTGGAGATTGGCCAGCAGGGCCGGCCCATTCGCGGGTGAACCCGCTCCTACGACGGCCTGTGCCGAACCCGCGATGTTGTGCCGAACCCCCGATGTTGTGTGTGTAGGAGCGGGTTTACCCGCGAATACGGTGGCGGCGGTAGCGGTGATCGGCGGGTGGAGATTGGTTAGCAGGGCCGGCCCATTCGCGGGTGAACCCGCTCCTACGACGGCCTGTGCCGAACCCGCGATGTTGTGCCGAACCCCCGATGCGTGTGTAGGAGCGGGTTTACCCGCGAATACGGTGGTGGCGGCAACAGTGATCGGCAGGTGGGGATTGGCCAGCAGGACCGGCCCATTCGCGGGTGAACCCGCTCCTACGACGGCCTGTGCCGAACCCGCGATGTTGTGCCGAACCCCCGATGTTGTGTGTGTAGGAGCGGGTTTACCCGCGAATACGGTGGCGGCGGTAGCGGTGATCGGCGGGTGGAGATTGGTTAGCAGGGCCGGCCCATTCGCGGGTGAACCCGCTCCTACGACGGCCTGTGCCGAACCCGCGATGTTGTGCCGAACCCCCGATGCGTGTGTAGGAGCGGGTTTACCCGCGAATACGGTGGTGGCGGCACCGGTGATCGGCAGGTGGAGATTGGCCAGCAGGGCCGGCCCATTCGCGGGTGAACCCGCTCCTACGACGGCCTGTGCCGAACCCGCGATGTTGTGCCGAACCCCCGATGTTGTGTGTGTAGGAGCGGGTTTACCCGCGAATACGGTGGCGGCGGTAGCGGTGATCGGCGGGTGGAGATTGGTTAGCAGGACCGGCCCATTCGCGGGTGAACCCGCTCCTACGACGGCCTGTGCCGAACCCGCGATGTTGTGCCGAACCCCCGATGCGTGTGTAGGAGCGGGTTTACCCGCGAATACGGTGGTGGCGGCAACAGTGATCGGCAGGTGGGGATTGGCCAGCAGGACCGGCCCATTCGCGGGTGAACCCGCTCCTACGACGGCCTGTGCCGAACCCGCGATGTTGTGCCGAACCCCCGATGTTGTGTGTGTAGGAGCGGGTTTACCCGCGAATACGGTGGCGGCGGTAGCGGTGATCGGCGGGTGGAGATTGGTTAGCAGGACCGGCCCATTCGCGGGTGAACCCGCTCCTACGACGGCCTGTGCCGAACCCGCGATGTTGTGCCGAACCCCCGATGTTGTGTGTGTAGGAGCGGGTTTACCCGCGAATACGGTGGCGGCGGTAGCGGTGATCGGCGGGTGGAGATTGGTTAGCAGGACCGGCCCATTCGCGGGTGAACCCGCTCCTACGACGGCCTGTGCCGAACCCCCGATGTTGTGCCGAACCCCCGATGTTGTGTGTGTAGGAGCGGGGTTACCCGCGAATACGGTGGTGGCGGTGACGGTGATCGGCGGGTGGAGATTGGCCAGCAGGGCCGGCCCATTCGCGGGTGAACCCGCTCCTACGGCGGCCTGTGTCCAACCACCGATGCGTGTCCAATGTGAGCGAGCTTGCTCGCGATGCGCTTGATCTCTCAGGCTGCGTATCTGTGACGGCAATCGCGGCAGTCACAACAATTTTCAGCCCGCGTTCTCGTCGCTGTCGATCATCTTGCGCAGCAGGTACAAAATGGCTACGCGCTCCCCGGCATTCAGGCTGCCCATGCTCAATTCGCTGATCTGCCGGGCGCAGGGGATCATTGCATCGAGCAAGGCCGCGCCGCTTTCGGTGAGTTCGACGATGACCTTGCGCCGGTCCCCCGGGTCTGGCGAAAGCTGCACCAGCTCGCGCGCCTTCAGGCGCTCGACGATGCCGCGGATGGTTGCCTGGTCCACCGCGGTGGCCTTGATCAGTTCAGCCTGGGAGCTGGGGCCGTGATCGCGCAGGGCGCACAGGGTGACGAACTGGATCGAGGTAAGCTGCGGGTCGCAGGCCTGCTGCTGGAAGATCGCCGTGTGCCGTTGGTAGGCCTTGCGCAGCAAGTGCCCGACCTGTTCGGTAACGTCGTAGGGGGTGTTGTCGAGCGGGGCGCTGCTGGGGGTGGTTTTTTTCGACATAGGATGGCTTGGGCTGGGTGGAAAGAGGCTGGCCGGCCGCCAATAGCGGAGCGCCCGGCCAGTATAACCCCTATCGCGCTCGCGACTCCTCTGGAGCAACCACGTCGCCGGCCAGCACTACCGCCTTGTCATCCAGGTAGATATCGCAATTGCGCAGCGGGATGTCCAGGTGGCACGGGGTCTTGCGCTTGCCGCCGACCTCGGTGTTGGGGCCGGTGGAGAACAGGAAGTTGCCGTAGAACGCACGGGCATCCATGCACATGCCGTCGTTGCGGTCGTGCAGGCCCATGGCCGTCCATTGCGCGCGCGGCTGCAGGCCCCAGCCTATGTGCGAGATGCCGTATACCTCGGGGTCGTTGAAGTATTTCATGTAGTCACGCAGGTACTCGGCCTCGAAGCCGCCATGTATGCCGGTGATGAAGCCTTTTTCGATTTCCAGGGTGATGCGCTCGCGGCAATAGTTCTTGAACGGCAGGATGATGTCACCCACGTCCAGCACCAGCGTGCCTTCGGCGCTGTCCTCGTTCGGCCAGGTGAACAGAAAGCCGCTGGGCCAGTGGTCCCAGCGCCCCGGTTCGTCGGCATAGCCGTACTCAGTCACGGCGGGGTACTGGCCGAGCGGGGCATGGAAGTCGCTCCCGGCCTTGGACCGCACATGCAGGCTGCGCGCCTGTTTCAGCAGGGTTTCGGCAGCCAGCACCCGGCGTTTGTCGTCTTCGGTCGGCAGCATGCGCGCCAGCACCTCAGGTGGCTCCACGGCCAGCAGGATGCGCGTGCCGGTCTTGAGAATCTGCTCCTGCTCGGGCGAGTGCAGCAGCATCATGGTGTCGACGACCAGGTCGGCGGCTTCCAGCGCCCGCTGCGCCGCCAGGTTGCCAGTCAGCGCGGTGTCGCCGCAGTAGGCCGTCATGTCGTTGCCCATGGCGGTCGGGTGGTTGAACGCCGGCAGCTCTACCGCATACACCTTGGCCTTCAAACGCTGGGCGGCCTCCATGGCGGCGTTGACCGTGCGCGAGTCGGAGTAGTGGCTCTTGAGCACGGCCACGCTCTGCGTTTCGTCCACGCGAGACAGCTTCAGTACGTGCTCGAACATCTGGGTCAGTTGTGCATTGCTCACCGGCATCGGGGTTCTCCTGGGTGGCGTTGACAGGGGCGCACCATGGCAGTGCCTGGTGCTTCATCTAGGTGCAAAATAATAGTGTGTACACCCTACTTGTGTAGATGAAAACGCATCCTGCCAGCGAGCGCAAGTGATCTGTTAAAACGTTACCTATCCACACATTGACCATTATTTACGGTAACAATCAGCCGGGTGTCGTTTCGATCAGCTGTTTGAAAAATATTTTCAGCTGGCTCTTTTCAAAGGTCATTTATAGCGTATACGCTCTAAATCGTCAGGCGGTTGAACCGCTGGCCACCTATCAGAACAAGAGGAGACATACCCATGCGGGGTAGGCAGAAAATCGCAATCGTCGGTGCAGGTCTGGGTGGGGCGGCCGCCGCCACGTTGCTGCAACAGGCCGGGTTCGATGTCGAGGTATTCGAACAGGCTCCGGCGTTCACCCGCCTGGGCGCGGGCATTCATATCGGCCCTAACGTGATGAAAATCTTCCGCCGCATGGGGCTGGAGCAGAAGCTGGAGCTGATGGGCTCGCACCCGGACTTCTGGTTCAGCCGCGACGGCAATACCGGTGATTACCTGTCGCGCATTCCGCTGGGCGAGTTTGCCCGCCGCGAATACGGCGCCGCCTACATCACCATCCACCGTGGCGACCTGCACGCCCTGCAGATCGAGGCCATCAAGCCGGGCACCGTGCACTTCGGCAAGCGCCTGGAAAAGATCGTCGACGAAGGTGACCAGGTGCGCCTGGACTTCGCCGACGGCACCCACACCGTGGCCGACATCGTCATCGGGGCCGACGGCATCCACTCGAAGATCCGTGAAGAGTTGCTGGGGGCTGAAGCGCCGATCTACAGCGGCTGGGTCGCGCACCGTGCACTGATTCGCGGGGTGAACCTGGCACAGCATGCCGATGTGTTTGAGCCCTGCGTCAAATGGTGGTCCGAAGACCGCCACATGATGGTCTACTACACCACCGGCAAGCGCGACGAGTATTACTTCGTCACCGGCGTGCCACATGAAGCCTGGGACTTCCAGGGTGCGTTCGTCGACAGCAGCCAGGAAGAAATGCGCGCAGCCTTCGAAGGCTACCACCCCACGGTGCAGAAGCTGATCGACGCTACCGAATCGATCACCAAGTGGCCGTTGCGCAACCGCAACCCGTTGCCGTTGTGGAGCCGTGGCCGCCTGGTGCTGCTGGGCGACGCCTGCCACCCGATGAAGCCACACATGGCCCAGGGCGCGTGCATGGCCATCGAGGACGCGGCCATGCTGACCCGCTGCCTGCAGGAGACCGGGCTGTCCGACCACCGCACGGCGTTCGCCCTCTACGAGGCCAACCGTAAAGAGCGGGCATCGCAGGTGCAATCGGTATCCAACGCCAACACCTGGCTCTACAGCCAGGAAGATCCAGCCTGGGTTTACGGCTACGACCTCTATGGGCAGCAGCTTGAAAGCGGGGAGGCGGCATGAGCACCTTCGTCGCTGGTGGTAACGTCAGCGCCAATGGCATCCGCCAGCATTACCTGCGCTATGGTGGCAAGGGCCATGCGCTGATCCTGGTGCCGGGCATCACAAGCCCAGCGATCACCTGGAGCTTTGTCGCCGAGCGCCTTGGGCAGTATTTCGACACCTATGTGCTGGATGTGCGCGGGCGTGGCTTGTCTTCAAGCGGCCCCGACCTGGACTACGGCACCGACGCTTGTGCTGCGGATATTCCCGCCTTTGCCGCCGCGCTGGGCCTGGATGGCTACCATCTGCTCGGTCACTCGATGGGTGCGCGTTTTGCCATCCGCGCAGCCGCCCAAGGGGCACCGGGGCTGCAGCGGCTGGTGCTGGTCGACCCACCGGTGTCCGGGCCGGGCCGCCGTGCCTACCCGAGCAAGTTGCCGTGGTACGTCGATTCGATCCGCCAAGCCACGGTTGGCATGAGCGGCGATGACATGCGCGCCTTCTGTGCCACCTGGAGCGACGAGCAGCTGGCCCTGCGTGCCGAGTGGCTGCACACCTGCTACGAGCCGGCGATCGTGCGGGCCTTCGATGATTTCCACGAGGTCGATATCCACCAGTACCTGCCCGCGGTGCGCCAGCCGGCATTGCTGATGGTGGCCGGGCGGGGTGGAGTGATCGAGCCCCGTGACATTGCTGAAATGCGCGAGCTCAAGCCGGATATCCAGGTCGCGTACGTGGATAACGCCGGCCACATGATCCCCTGGGATGACCTGGACGGTTTCTTCGCCGCCTTTGGCGACTTCCTCGACCACCCCCTCGTCTGACGGAGCACGAGACATGACCCAGCTATACCGCATCGGCCAGATCGTGCCGAGTTCGAACACCACCATGGAAACCGAAATTCCGGCGATGCTCAACGCACGCCAGGCGATCCGCCCCGAGCGGTTCACCTTCCATTCCAGCCGCATGCGCATGAAGCAGGTGAAGAAGGAAGAACTGGCCGCGATGGACGCCGAGTCCGACCGCTGCGCAGTCGAGCTGTCCGACGCCAAGGTCGATGTGCTGGGCTATGCCTGCCTTGTGGCGATCATGGCCATGGGGCTGGGCTATCACCGCCAATCTGAAAAGCGCCTGCAGCAGGCCACCGCCGACAATGATGCACTGGCGCCGGTGATCACCAGCGCCGGGGCGCTGGTGGAAGCCTTGCATGTGATGAAGGCCAAGCGCATTGCCATCGTCGCGCCGTACATGAAGCCGCTGACCGAGCTGGTGGTGAACTACATCCGCGAGGAAGGCTTCGAGGTGCAGGACTGGCGCGCGCTGGAAATCCCCGACAACCTCGCCGTGGCCCGTCACGACCCGGCCAACCTGCCGGACATCGTCGCCGGCATGGACCTTGAAGGCGTCGATGTGGTGGTGCTGTCGGCGTGCGTGCAGATGCAATCGCTGCCGGCAGTGGCCAAGGTCGAGGCGCAAACCGGCAAGCCGGTGGTCACCGCTGCCATCGCTACCACCTACGCCATGCTCAAGGCGCTGGACCTGGAGCCGATCGTGCCGGGCGCCGGTGCCTTGCTGTCGGGCGCCTACTGAAATCGGGAGACGGACATGAGCGACGCACAAAGCGCCCGTGACAACTACCAGGGTGTGTGGGGCCAGCGCATCGGCTTTGGCCGCAAGCCGGCCCTGCTGATGATCGACTTCATGCAGGGCTACACCACCCCGGGCGCACCGCTGTACGCCTCGGGCGTGGTCGCAGCGGTCGAGCAGGCCGCCGGCCTGCTGGCGCTGGCCCGCGACTGCGGTACCTTGGTGGTGCATACCAACATCCGCTACCAGCCTCCGCATTTTGCTGACGGCGGCGTGTGGGTGCGCAAGGCGCCGGTGATGAAGGACATGGTCGAAGGCAACCCGCTGGCAGCCTTTTGCGAGGCCGTTGCGCCACAGGCAGGGGAGGTGGTGCTGAGCAAGCAGTACGCCAGCGCTTTCTTCGCCACCAGCCTGGCCCCGCTGCTGCATGCACAGGGGGTGGATACCGTGGTGCTGGCTGGCTGCTCGACCAGCGGCTGCATCCGCGCCAGTGCGGTGGATGCCATGCAGCACGGGTTTCGAACCATCGTGGTGCGCGAGTGTGTCGGTGACCGCCACAGCGACCCGCACGAAGCCAACCTGTTCGACATCGACAGCAAGTACGGCGATGTCGTCACCCGGCAGGATGCCATGCAGCAACTCAGGCACCTGGCCGGCTGAACGCCGGGCAGCGCCTACCCAATAACAATCAAGGACCGGTGCGGGAAGCCCGTCCATGACCGCCTGCTGTCCGGGTGGTCGCCCCGCAGGAACACTCGGGGTCTTCAGGCGCTGTCCAGGCCCGCCGCGTAGAATGCGCGGCGTGCCCGGCGCGTCGAAAACTGCTGGCCTTAAAACAACCACAAAGTCGCCCGCCAGGAGACAGGAAATGCCAATTGCGAATGCAACCACGGTCCACAGTGACATCGACCATGGCACGAAAGCGCTGTACAGCAAGATCACCTGGAGGCTCATCCCCTTCTTGTGCTTCTGCTACCTTGCAGCTTATCTGGACCGCATCAATGTCGGCTTCGCCAAGCTGCAGATGCTCGAAGACCTGCAGTTCAGCACAGCGGCCTATGGCCTGGGTGCCGGGCTGTTCTTCGTCGGCTACATCATCTTCGAAGTGCCGAGCAACCTGATCCTGCAGCGCGTTGGCGCCAAGCTGTGGATCGCCCGCATCATGATCACCTGGGGCCTGCTGTCGGCCTGCACCATGTTCGTCACCAGCACCACCCAGTTCTATATCCTGCGTTTCCTGCTGGGGGCGGCCGAAGCCGGCTTCCTGCCAGGCGTGCTGTACTACCTGACCATGTGGTACCCCACCTATCGCCGCGGGCGCATCATTGCCCTGTTCATGATCGGGCTGCCGTTGTCGAGCGTGATTGGCGGGCCGATTTCTGGCTGGATCATGGGGCATTTCGACCAGGTTCAAGGTTTGCATGGGTGGCAGTGGCTGTTCCTGCTGGAGGCGATCCCCAGCGTTTTACTCGGCATCCTCACGTTCTGGGCATTGCCTAACCATTTTCAGCAGGCCAAGTGGCTGTCGGCTGACGACAAGGCACAACTGGCGGCAGACCTGGCCGCCGACGATGCCGAGGGCAAGGACAGCAAACACAGCTTCCGCGATGGCTTCTTCAACCTTAAGGTGTGGATGCTTGGTGGTATCGACTTTTCGATCCTGCTCAGCGCCTATGCAATGGGCTTCTGGATGCCGACCTTCATCCGCGATGCGGGCGTCAGCGACACCTTCCATATCGGCCTGCTCACGGCCATTCCAAGCCTGGCCGCGCTGGCTGGCATGCTCATGATCGGGGCCAGCTCCGACCGCCACCGCGAGCGCCGCTGGCACATCATCGTGCCGTTCATCATTGGTGCAATCGCCATGGCCAGCAGCACCTTGTTCAGCCAGAACCTGGTGATGACCGTGGTGCTGTTCGCCATTGCCTCGGCGGCGATCATCGGCGCGGTGCCGGTGTTCTTCAGCCTGCCGGCGACCTTCCTCAAAGGTACCGCAGCCGCCACCGGCTTTGCCCTGGCCTGTTCGGTAGCCAACATCGCCGGCCTGGTGAGCAACTCACTGATGGGCGTGGTCACCGACCTCACCGGCACCTCGCACGCTGCGCTGTGGGTGTTTGCCGGCTGCCTGATCCTCAGCTGCTTCCTGGTCATTGCCTTGCCGGCCAAGCTGGTCAACCGCTAGCGGCCCAGCGCTTCGCGCAACGGCAGGGCAGGCGGGCCGAGGCCCGCCTGCCGACCTCTCTCGATGCAACCCGCACGCCGGTGGCCATGCAGTGCCGCCGCGCCGGGTTGCTGTTGCCCAAATCCAGGAGTAGCCCTATGCAAGGTTTCACTGCGCCGCGTTTTTCTTCGTCTGCACGCCTGGCCGGCGGTTGTATTGCCGCCGCCTTGTGTGCAGAGGCCACGGCAGAAGAGGCTGGTTTCATCGAAGGCGCCCGCGCCACGCTGCAGGCGCGCAATTACTTCTTCAGCCGCGACTATGCCGATATCAAGGGCGCCAGCACCCAGTCGCGCACCCAGGAATGGGCGCAAGGGTTTATCCTCAATGCCAGCTCCGGTTATACCCAGGGCACCGTTGGCGTGGGTGTGGATGTTACTGGCCTGCTGGGTTTCAAGCTCGACAGCAGCCCGGAACATGCCCGGTCCGGGTTGCTGCCCAGCCTGGACAGCGGCAAGTCGGCGGACGAATACAGCCGCGTGGGTGCGGCGATCAAGTTCAAGGTGTCGCAAACCGAGCTGAAGGTGGGCGAGTTGATGCCCAACCTGCCGGTGCTGCTGTTCAGCGATTTGCGCCTGCTGCCGCCGACATACCAGGGCGCGATGCTGGAGTCGCGCGAGTTCGCCGGGTTGACCCTGAGCGCCGGCCAGTTCCGCTCCACCAGCCTGCGCGACTCGTCCAACAGCCAGAAGATGTACGCGCTGGTCAACGACCCGATCAACCCGGCGCGGCTGGCGCGTTTTACCAGCGACCGGTTCAACTACGTGGGGGCCGACTATGCCTTCAACGACAACCGAACCAGCGTCGGTGTCTGGCAGGCGCAGCTGGAGGATATCTACCAGCAGCGCTTCTACAGCTTCAAGCATGCCGAGCCGATCGGGGGCTGGACGCTGGGGGTCAATGCCGGCTACTTCGATGCCAGCGAGGACGGGAGCAAGGTGGCTGGCGACTACGATAACCATGCGCTGTTCAGCCTGTTCTCGGCCAAGACCGGCGGGCATACCTTCTATGTGGGCTATCAGCAGATCGGCGGGGATGACGGCTTTATCCAGGTAGGCGCCAACACCAACCCGATGGGTAATACGCTGCCGACCTATGAGTTCTCGGCGCCGGGTGAACGCTCGTGGCAGGTGCGACATGATTACAATTTTGTCGCCTTGGGGCTTCCAGGGCTGACGTCGACCCTGCGTTATGTGAAGGGCCGGGACGTGGAGACAGGGCTGGGCTTTGAAGGGCGTGACCGCGAGCGTGACCTGGACCTGGCCTACGTGGTGCAAAGCGGGCCGTTGGCCGGGCTTGGGATACGGGTGCGCAACGTGATGGCGCGCTCCAACTACCGGACAGATATAGATGAGAACCGCTTGATTCTGAGTTACACGATCAAGTTGTTCTGAGGGGGTAGGTGACCCGGCGCCAGCTCGGTTCCCGAAGCAACCTTGTGCTGCGAAGAAGCAATAACTGCCTAAGGCAGTCGTTTGCCTTACCGCGCTCTTCGCAGCGCAAGGCTGCTCCTGCAAGGTGATGGGTAGGTTTGAGCTGTGGAGCATGACAATGGCTCTTGCAGGTCACTGCAAGGTGTCGGGCTTCAGGCTATCCGGCAGTTGCCGAAGGGCCTCCTCAAGCCGCGCGATCGGCCCAGTGAGTTGATCCGCTTCCTTGTCCTTGCCTTCACCTCTCAGGCGCTCACACTCAACGCGCAGGTTAAGCAGATTTTTCTGCAATTTCAGTGCAGAGGTTTTGAACGAGTCCATGCTTTTCTCACGCTGTAGGCTTCCGTACCGTTGTAGGAAAAATGGACCGTAGCAGCTCGAATTTGCCGGAGAAACTGATGTTTCATACAGGCAAGACTCATTGCCGCCTTCTTTCCTACAGGGTGCGGTAAATAATCCTGCAAGTCGTGTTTCAGATCGTGTCCTCCCAAGCAAGCTCAATCTACCGTATTGGCTGGGTTCGGGCGCTTTCGAGGGGCAGCGCACCCAACGCAGGTGCTGGGTAAACCTGGAGGCGTGTTTGGAAACTTCATGTATCAATTGCCGGCCCGCGAGCGACACGTGCTCAGCGTCAACCACTGTGGCTGAATCCAGCTCGGCGGCATCTGCGCGTCACATCTGATCCGCTTTTTTTCCATAAACCTGAATCTGTAACCGTATCAGCCCAAGCTCGACAATATGCCCATTCCCGCATCACAACTGTAGAGGTTCCAATGGGCAAGCTGGCGCTGTTCCTGGGTGGTTTTCTGCTGCTGACCATTCTGATTGGTATTCTTGGCACCATTCCGCCAAGCTGAGTTCAACTGCGTTTTCCCCTGCGCGGCCCGTCCACTCCAAGCGACGGGCCCAATCTATTGGCCAATGGCCGGTCATCTTTTTCATCGCACTGCTGGGTCAGCATCAGGTGCAAGTCATTCTCAGGGCAGGCGTGGATCGAGCGGGTCAGGTTGGCCAGTTCGCCTTTCTCCTTGTGCGATAAGTCGTTCTTTACGCTGGGAAATCTGTCCACAAAAAACGTGGGTAGGTCTGTGGATAAAGTGCTGCAAGCCAGACCCGCGGCGGGCTCTGTTAAATTGAGCAGAATTTGAACAGTCGTTTCATGGCTTGTTTCAGTACAGCGGGCCGGCTCGGCGCAGGGCGGCCAGCAAGTCACGCACCCGCGTCGGCAACTCGCCGGCAGGGTATACAGCATGCATCTGTGGGTCTTGGCCGCTACTGGACGTCAAGCGGTACTGCGGGCACACCCGCACCAGGCGGCCGGCCTTGACCTGTGCTTCGCCGACCCAGGCGGCAAGGCGTGCGATGCCGGCGCCGGCCAGGGTGCTGTGGTACACCGCGCCTCCTGAGCCCAGGCGGAGCCTGGGCCTGGGGCGCAGGCTGGTGATCTGGTCATCGTGGCAGAAGTGCCAGGCCTTGAGGATGCGTGGCGCGGTATGCAGGATCAAGGTGTGTCCATCCAGGTCTTCCGGATGTTGCGGTGTGCCAGCCAGGGCCAGATATGCCGGGCTGGCATACAGGTGGCGCTGGTAGGGCCAAAGCGGGTAGCCGATCAGCTCGCTCGATTGCGGAAAGGCGCCGCGCACCACGAAGTCGAATTTACCTTGCAGCGGGTCAAGGGCTTCGTCGCTGTACTGCACGTCCAGGGTCACCTGAGGGTGGCGGCTGGAAAACTCGGCAAGCACTTGCGGTAGCACATGCTCTCCCAGCAGTTGCGGCGCGGCAAAGCGAATCCAACCTTGGGCGCTGCCGCTGAGCGCGGCCAGTTCGTCGGCAGCATCGCGTTGCACATCCAGCAAGCGTTCGGCATGCGGCAGCAAGCGCTCGCCGGCCTCGGTCAGTGTGACGGCGTTGGCGTTGCGGTTGAGCAGTTTGCTTCCCGCATTGTCTTCCAGGGTTTGTACCGCGCGCGTAACTGCGCTGGGCGAACGCCCCAGGGCGCGGGCGGCAGCAACGAAGCTGCGCTTGTGCGCCACACTGACGAACGCCTGAATTTCCCGCAGCATGTCCAGTGCCATGGCGTGCTCCTCGTTGCAGTTATCGCAATATGGCATTTCAACACAAGTGTGCCACTTTGATTAGCCTTGCAGGCGTCTTCACTGCCTGGAACCGCGTCATGATGGATATTGCTGTGCTTTCTGTGTTCGCCTTCGCCGCTGGGTTGATCGACGCCGCGGTGGGTGGCGGCGGGCTGATCCAGATCCCGGCCTTGTTCAACGTGTTGCCCTCCGCGCAACCGGCCGCCTTGCTCGGCAGCAACAAACTGGCGTCCGTGTGCGGCACGGCCTTCGCGGCCCGCTCGTTCATCCGTAAAGTGACGCTGGATTGGGGGTTGATCGTACCGGCGGCACTCAGTGCCTTTGTCATGTCGTTCGCGGGGGCCGCCACGGTGTCGCTGGTACCCCCCAGCGTGATGCGCCCGGCAGTGCTGGTGCTGATCGTGCTGATGGCTGTCTACACCTTCTGCAAGAAGGACTTCGGCACCTTGCACACACCTGCGCAGGTCGGCCGCAAGGAGCAGTGCCTGGCAGTGCTGATCGGCGGTGCTATCGGCTTCTACGATGGCCTGTTCGGCCCGGGCACCGGTAGCTTCCTGATCTTCCTGTTCATCCGCTTCTTTGCCCTGGACTTCCTGCACGCCTCGGCTTCGGCCAAGGTGGTGAACATTGCCACCAACCTGGCGGCGCTGGTGTTCTTCGTGCCGACGGGCAACGTGCTGTACGCCATAGCCTTGCCCATGGCGGTGTGTAACATTCTCGGCGCGCTGACCGGTACCTGGCTGGCGGTACGCAAGGGTGCCGGGTTTGTCCGCGGGCTGTTCCTGGTGCTGTTGTGTGTGCTGATCGCCAAGCTGTCGTGGGACCTGCTGGCCGGCTAGTTCAGATCACCAGGCGCTGTGCTTCGGCCTGTTCGACGCGATTGCGGCCCCGGGCCTTGGCCCGGTACAGCGCCTGGTCGGCACTGGCCAGCAGTTCGTCGAGGCTGGGGGCCGGCATGTCTGCGTCGCAGCCTGCCACACCGATACTCACGGTAATCTGCAGGCGCTGGTCGGCCTGTGTCACGTGCAGGTCCTGTATGGCGCGGCGCAGGCGTTCGGCGGTGAAGTTGGCCCGCTCTGGCGCAAGTCCGGGCAGGATGACAACGAATTCTTCGCCACCCAGCCGTGCGATCAGTTCATCGTTGTGCAGTTGGTCCTGCAGGGTGCTGGCGAATTGGCGCAGCACCTGGTCACCGACGGCATGGCCGTGGGCATCGTTGATCGACTTGAAGTGGTCGATGTCCAGCATCATCAGGGTCAGCGGCAGCGCCTGGGCGTGCTGCTGGCGGCTCTCCAGCAGCGAGTTGGCACGGCGTGTGAAGGCGCTGCGGGTGAGCACGCCGGTGAGGTGATCGACGGTGGCCTGGTGCGCCAGGCGGGCCATGAGGCTACGGTTGGCCTGGCTGACGCAGGCCACCACCAGCGGCCCGAGCACCAGCATGGCGATGCCCAGGCGCGCCGACATCAGCGTGGTAACCCCAGGCTCGCTCTGCGGCACGCTGAAGTGCATGAGGTTTTGCGCCACGGCCACGATGAGCGTACTGCCGGCCGTGAGCGTCAGCAATGAAACCAGGAACGGTGAGTAGGTCCAGGCACACCACAGTAACGCGGCAATCGGGAAGGCAATGGCCCCAGGGCCACCGAATGCGATGCTGAATGCCAGCGAGGCCAGCAGTACCAGCAACGGCGCCAGGCGAATGGGCTGCGCGCCGCCGCGCACCAAGGCCCGCACCGAGGGCGCTGTAAGCAGCACCGGCAGCACCAGCACGCCGGTCGAGAACTGTTCGCTGAACCAGGCTAGCCAGGTGGCGCGCAACGACTGTTCGAACCAGGGTGCGGCCATTACCGCTGCCATGCTGGCCGCCACCATGGCAGCGGCGGCGCAGGCGGCGAACACGCTGAGTACGCCGTGCGGGCTGCGCATGCGCCGGTGCATGCGTGGCAAGCGCGACAGCAGCTGCCAGAGGGTGACCACCACGCCAAGATTGCACAGGTTTAACCACAGAGCCGGTACCCAGGCGCTGCCACACAGCAGGTCGGCCCCGACCATGGCCAGCCACACCAGGCTAAAGCCCGTAAACGTGGCTTGACGGGGGTAGCGCAGCAGTACGCCGGCCAGTACGGCATTGACTGGCCAGAACAGCGACAGCGATTCGATCGGGCGTGCCAGGATACCGCCCAGGGTAAGGGCGAAGGTTACGCCAACTACAATGACATAAGGCAACACGCGCGATTGGGCTGGAAAAACCATGAACTCGACCGGCAAGCGGAAACGAAATCCAGGACAACGCGATAGAGCACCTGGGGCAATTACCCGCAGTGTGTTGGCTCAGGGTGGTTGATGTCAATCTGCCGCGATTGGTTGCGATAATGTCAAATTGCCTCTATTTCTGGCCACTTTCCTCACAGCCCGAAGAACCACGGCACCATCACGACGGTAACCAGCATCACCAGCACGGTGAACGGCACGCCAATCTTGACGAAGTCAGCGAAGCGGTATTGCCCGGGCCCAAGCACCAGCGTGTTGACCGGTGATGACACCGGCGTCATGAATGCCGCCGACGCGGCCAGTGCGACGGTCATGGCGAACGGGTAGGGCGACATGCCCAGCTGCGCCGCAGTGCTGACAGCCACCGGCGCCATCAGAACCGCGGTGGCGGTGTTGGAAATGAACAGCCCGATCACTGCGGTGACGGCGAACAGGCAGGCAAGAATGGCGCTGGGGCCGGCACCACCCAGCACGTTCACCAGCCCACCCACCGCCAGGTCGATGCCGCCGGTTTTCTGCAGCGCCTGGGCGAAGGGCAGCATACCCACGATCAGCACCAGGCTTTGCCAGTGGATGGCGCGATAGGCACTGTTCATGTCGATGCAACGGCCTGCGCCCATCAGCAAGCAGCCGATCAACGCTGCCATGACATTGGGTACGGCGCCGCTGACCATTAGCCCGACCATTACCGCCAGGCTAAGCAACGCTTGCGGCGCGCGAGTGCGGGCTGGTGCGACCAGGTCGATCTCGGCGGGCAAGCTCAGGACCAGGAAATCTTTGGGCTTGCTTTGCAATTGGCGTACTGCCTTCCACGGGCCGACTACCAGCAGCGTGTCGCCAAGGCGCAGCTTTTCTTCCACCAGTTGCTCTTCGATAGCGGCCTGATCGCGGCGCAGGCCGACCACGTTGAGGCCATAGCGGGTGCGGAACGCCAGTTCGAGGATGCTCTTGCCGATCAACTGCGAGCCGGGTGGCAGCGACACCTCAGCCATTCCCAAATCCTGGGACTGGTCGATGAAGTAGGCGGCCTTGAAGTGCAGCGGCTCCAGGTGCATGGTTTGGCACAGGCTGCGCAGGTTGTCATGCTTGGCGAACAGGTCGAGCAGCAGCACGTCGCCCTGATGCAGCACGGTGCCCGAGTCGGCCGCGATCACGCGCGTGGTGAACTTGTGTTGGCGCTCGATACCGATCACGTTGGCGCCGTGTCTGGTGCGCAGTTGCAGCTCGCCAAGGTTGTGGCCGATCAGCGGTGACTGAGGGCGGATGCGCAGGCGTCGTTCACGGCCGTTGAGCTTGTAGTCCAGTACCAGGTCCAGCAAGGTGCGGCGGCTTTCCACCCGGCCGTCCTTGCGCATTTCACCGTTGAGCCAGTGCCGGGTCAGCAGCATGTAGCCAATGCCCAGCACCAGTACCACCAGGCCGAACGGGGTAAAGCTGAAGAAGCTGAACCCCGCTTCGCCATGGCGGACCAGTTCGCTGTGCACCACCACGTTGGGCGGTGTGGCGACCAGGCTGAGCATGCCACTGATGAGGCCGGCAAAAGCCAGTGGCATCATCAGGCGGCTGGGTGACAGCTGCAGGCGCGCAGCGATGCTCAGCACCACCGGGATGAAAATGGCCACCACGCCGGTGGAGCTCATTATCGATCCCAGCCCGGCCACCGCCACCATCAGCAGTACCAGCAGGCGTGCTTCGCTATTGCCGGCCCGCTCGCTCATCCATTCGCCGATGCGATAGGCAATGCCGGTGCGCACCAGGCCTTCGCCAATCACGAACAGGGCGGCGATCAGCACCACGTTGGGGTCGCTGAACCCGGCCAGGGCCTGTTCCACGGTAAGGATGCCGAGTAGTGGCAGGGCGAGAATCACCAGCAGCGCGACCACGTCCATGCGTGGGCGGTTGATGACGAACAGGGTAATCACGATGGCCAGCAGGCCGAGGACCCAGAGCAACTCATGGTTCATGGGGAGGGGGTGTTCCTTCACACGGGGGCACGATAGACAGTAGCAGTCAGTGTGCCAGCTTGTAGTGAAGGGGGTGTTGATGTGCTGCAACAAAAAGGGCCGCTATGCGGCCCTCCGGTCACGGGGTCAGTGACGGTGGCGGTGGTGCTTCTTGCTGCCGCGGTTGTTGTCGCCCAGATGGTTGCCGAGGGCACCACCGGCCGCGCCGCCCAGGCCGGCACCCACGGTCGAACCGGTCTTGCCGCCTACTGCACCGCCCAGCAGCGAGCCGCCGGCCGAGCCCAGGCCACCGCCGATGGCGGCTTCGGTACGGTTGCCTTTGCGCGCACCGACAGCGCTGCCGGCTGCGCCGCCAACGCCGGCACCGATGGCTGCGCCGGTCTTGCCGCCGAGCTGTTGACCAACAACGTTGCCCAGGACACCCCCCAGGCCACCGCCAATGGCGGCAGTACCGTCACCGGCGAAAGCGCCCTGGCATAGCAGCAGGCCAAGGGCAAGGGAAGGCAGAGTCAGACGCATGATACGAACCTCAAAGGAATCATCAGGATAAGTCGCCGCGCAACGGGCGGCAGGTCAGGGCTGAAAGGACGCTTCAGCGGTAGTAGCGGTCACCGCGGTATTGCCGATCGTCATCGTCGTCGCGGTCATGGCGATGGTGGTGGCGATGGTCACGGTCGCGGTCACGCCAGCCGTCGTCATCATGGTAGCGATGGCTATGGCAACCTGCGGTCAGCAGGACAACAGCAACCAGAGAAAGGCTTGCAAGACGCGTGAGCACGATATAGGTCCTTGATCCGCATAGGTTTACGGGGCACCTTTTAAGACTGGGACCGATCGATTTGGTTTCCCGGGCGGGCAAAAAAATTGTGCTTCAAGTGATCAGCGCCAAGGCGTTCGCCTGAAAGAACGGGCTGTGGCGCTGACCGGCATTGATCGTTCCAAGCGTATCAACACGTTCTGGCCATGCTTGGCCGGCGGCGAAGTGCTGTGCAATGGGTCGCCTTGGCCGGGGCGTGTCGAATCAGGATGCCGGTTGAATCGCCAGCACCACGCCATTGGTGATCTGCACCAGCACATAATGCTTGCCCATGCGCACCCAGTGGCTTTCCTTTTCCGGTTCGGGCAGGCCTTTGGCTTTCCAGTCCTGGATGGCCTGGTCATCGCGTTTGTACTGGTCCGGGGCCTTGTCGCCGACGTTCAGTTCACGGTTGTGGGTTTCGGGGGCGGTGATGCTTTCTTCGCTCGAGGGGGCGGCGCTGACGCTCAGAGGCAGGCAAGGCAGGGCGGCGAGTAGCAGATAGTGCAGTTTCATGATGCGTTCCTCGTGATGGCATGTTTTATCTGCGACAGCGGCAAGTGCGCGGCAATTCACTCGGGATGCCTGCCAGTGCTAGAGTCGCCTTCTTTTTTGCGACCCCGAGGATGGAACATGCGTGCGATTCTGCCGTTGGCTGCGGTGCTGATGCTGGCCGGTTGTGCTTCTGCGACCATGGAAACGGCGCGTGGCGGCAAGCCGACTGCGCAGCTCGATTCGCACAAGGCGCCAGAGCTGGTGGCCCAGTGCATCCAGTTCAGCTGGCAGGAAGAGAAGGTGTTCGGTGATGACGCCAGCGGCTACCTGGAGCCTCGCAAGCAGGGCGGTTTCACCGTGTTTACCCGTGAGGCCGAAGCGTTCGTGGACGTTTACCCGCAGCCGGGCGGCACGCGTGTGGATTACTACGCGAAGCAGAACGACGGCGTGGCCCTGCAACGCCGAGCGGCTGCTGCAACCTGCCTGTAACGGCTGGCGCCTGTACGGGCGCTATCGCCGCTTCTGCAAGGGCCCGTGCATTCAGGAAGGGCAGTTGTTGCCACAGCAGAGGCGCGCGGGCTTTACAGTTTTTTTCAAGGCAGTTGTGTCGCAGGGCGCTCGGTGGCGGCTAGCATAAGGTGCTTCCACTCAAGGACGACACCATGGACCGTTCACTGCAACTCAACCGCATCAGCTGGGATGAGCGTGCCCCGTTGCACGCCGCTTCGAAGGACTACGAGGTCGAACGCCTGGTCCAGCAACACGGGCACTTGTCCGAAACCGTACGCTTCGACCTGCCATTGCTCGGTGACATCGACGGGCTTGATACGGTCCACTTGCAGTGCCACATCGGCACCGACACCCTGTCGCTGGCGCGCCTTGGCGCCAAGGTTTGCGGCCTGGATTATTCCAAGGCTTCGCTGGCCGAGGCACGGGCATTGGCCGAGCGTTGCGCGCTGCCCATCCGGTATGTCGAGTCTGACGTCTATGCCGCCGACAAGGTACTGCCGGCGGGTACATTCGACCTGGTCTACACCGGTATTGGCGCGCTCTGCTGGTTGCCCCGCATCGAGCCTTGGGCGCGCACCGTCGCGGCACTGCTGAAACCGGGCGGGCGGCTGTTCCTGCGTGACGGGCACCCGATGCTGATGGCTGTCAACGAAGATCATCAGGACCGCCTGCAGCTCGAATATCCGTATTTCGAACACGAAGCGCCGACGGTGTGGCACAACGACCAGACCTATGTCGAAACCGATCAACGCCTGGCCCACACCGAAACTCACGAATGGAACCACGGCCTGGGTGAAGTGATCACCGCCTTGCTGGCCCACGGCCTGCAGCTGACAGCGCTGGTCGAGCACCAGAGCATCCCCTGGGAGGCGCTGCCGGGGCAGATGGTCAAGGGCGAAGACGGCGAATATCGCCTGCGCGAGCAGCCTGCCCGCCTGCCCCTGAGTTACACCTTGGTCGCCGTCAAAGCCTGATCAGGACAGGAAGCCACCGTCGACATTGAGCGTGGTGCCGGTGGTGTAGCTGGAGGCATCGCTGGCCAGGTACAGCACCGCGCCCGCCATTTCCTTGGGGTCGGCCACGCGCTTGAGCGGGATCTGCTGCAAGGCGGCGTTAAGGATGGCTTCGTTCTTCACCAATGCCGAAGCGAACTTGGTGTCGGTCAGCCCCGGCAGTAGCGCGTTGCAGCGAATACCGAAGGGTGCACACTCTTTGGCGAACACCTTGGTCATGTTGATGACCGCTGCCTTGGTCACCGAGTAGATGCCTTGGAACAGCCCGGGTGAAACACCGTTGATCGACGCCACGTTGATGATGCTGCCGCCGCCGTTCTCGCGCATCAGCTTGCCAGCCTCCACCGACATGAAGAAGTAACCACGGATGTTCACGTCCACGGTCTTCTGGAACGCCCCTGGGTCGGTGTCCAGCACATTGCAGAATTGCGGGTTGGTGGCAGCATTGTTGACCAGCACGTCCAGTCGCCCGAACTGTTCGCGAATGCCGGCGAACACCTGCTGAATCTGTTCCAGCTCACCAATGTGGCAGGCCACAGCCGTGGCCTTGCCGCCGGCGGCAATGATGGCGTCGGCCACCTGCTGGCACCCGTCAAGCTTGCGGCTGGAAACGATCACATGGGCCCCTTGCTGCGCGAGCAAGTGGGCGATGGCCTCGCCGATGCCTCGGCTGGCGCCGGAAACAAAGGCAATCTTGCCGTCGAGGTCGAACAGGTGGGTCTTGGACATGCTGTTTTCCTTGTTATCCGTCGTCGTGGGCTGTGCTCAGAGGCTGGACTTGGAAATGACCTGCAAGGTCATTTGTTCCAGCAAGCGGTTCATGTGAATGAACTGGGCGAAACGCTTGTCCTGGGTCTGGCCATGGTAGTAGCGGTAGTAGATCTGCTGAACGATGCCTGCCAGGCGGAACAGGCCATAGCAATAGTAGTAATCGAAGTTGTCCAGGCGGATGCCGGCGCGCTCGGCGTAGTAATCGACGAACTGGCGACGGCTGAGCATGCCCGGCGCGTTGCTCGGCTGGCGGCGCATCAACTGCACTGGCGCCGGGTCGCCGGCTTCGATCCAGTAGGCCAGGGAGTTGCCCAGGTCCATGAGTGGGTCGCCCAGGGTGGCCATTTCCCAGTCCAGCACACCGATGATGCGCATGGGGTTGTCCGCGTCCAGGATGACGTTGTCGAACCGGTAGTCGTTGTGCACGATGCCTGGGCGCGGGTGGTCGGCGGGCATTTTTTCGTGCAGCCAGGCGGTTACCGTTTCCCAGCGTGGCGCATCCGGTGTCAGGGCTTTTTCATAACGGCTGGTCCAGCCCTCGATCTGACGCTGCACGTAGCCCTCCGGCTTGCCCAGGTCGGCCAGGCCGCAGGCGGTGTAGTCCACCTGGTGCAGCTCGACCAGGCGGTCGATGAAGCTTTTGCACAGGGCTTCGGTCCGGCTGGCGTCCAGGTTCAGTTCGGCCGGGATGTCCGAGCGCAGGATGATGCCCTTGACCCGTTCCATCACATAGAACTCGCCGCCGATCAGGCCGGTGTCGGTGCAGTGTGCATAGGCCTTGGGGCAGAAGGGGAAGCCGCTGTTCAGCTGGTTGAGGATGCGGTACTCGCGACCCATGTCGTGGGCCGACTTGGCCTTTTGACCGAAGGGTGGTCGACGCAGCACGAAGTCGCGGCCCGGGTAGCTGACCAGGTAGGTGAGGTTGGAGGCGCCGCCAGGAAACTGGCTGATGCTCGGCAGGCCGTGCAGGCCGGGGATATTGGCTTTGAAGTAAGGGTCGATGACGGCCGCGTCGAGTTCTTCGCCGGGGCGTACCTGGGTGGACTGGTCGGTGAGCGTCATGCGTCTTCCTTATTCTCGATAGCAAGTACTATTGGGTAATCTAATGGTCCGCCGGGGTTGGAACAATCGTCCCATGTGCCAAATAGGTGAGGGTGTTGCTGGTGGATCACTGCACCGAATGCAGGGCAAAAAAAACCGAAGCCGTCAGGCTTCGGTTTTTCGATCATCCGGTATTCCCAGCCCTCAGGACGGGAACAGCTCGCTGAGTTTCATCGACAGCATCATGTCGCCTTCAACCCGCAGCTTGCCACCCATGAAGGCCTGCATGCCGTCGGTTTCGCCGCTTACGATACCCTTCAGGGTTTCGGCGTCCATCACCAGGGTGCAGTTGGCATCCGGGTTTTCGCCTTCCTGCAGGTCGCAAGTGCCGTCCTTGACGATCAGCGCGTAGTGCTTGTCTTCGTCGGTGATGTTGAAGCCGAACACCAGGTCCAGGCCGGCGGCAGCGGATGGGTTGAATTTCTCTTGCATCTTTTTGACGGCATCAGCTACGGAGGTCATGGCGCATTCCTTATAGAGTGATTTACACGTCCCCGCAGGGACACAACAAGCCGGGCTTATCGGTAGGTGACAAGCTCCGGCGCCCTCAACAGCTGCACATGGGCCTGGCTGTTGAAGGAGGCTAGTGCCACGTCGCGGCCGCGAAACTTCAGCTGGCTGAGCGACGTGTTGATGATCTGCCAGTTCAGCGCGAACGCCTGGCTGGGGGTAATACCGGTAACCAGGTGGAGCAGGGCGGCAATGGTGCCACCCGAGGTGAAGATAGCAACATGATCGCCGCTGCCGGCGCTGTCCAGCACGCGTTGCAGGCCCCCTTGTACGCGTGACGTAAACGAATGCCAGGTTTCCAGGCCATTATCGGCATGCTCGCCATCGTGCCAGCGCTGCACCATCAACGCGAACAGGCGCTGAAACTCGCTGCGATGCTGCGCAGCATTGCGCAGCACATGCAGGGCATCGGGCTCTTCCGGCAGCAGGTCGGGCAACAGGGCGCGGATCACCCCGTCGGCATCGAACTCATTGAATGCGGCGTCGGTCTCAATCGCCGGCACCGGGCAGCCGTTGGCGTGCAGCGCCTGCAGCGCCAGCCGTGCGGTATCCTGCTGGCGGCGCAGGTCGCCAGCCACGCAGCGGTCCAGCCGCACGCCCAACTGGGCCAGGTGTTCACCCAGGGCCTGGCTCTGGCGCACGCCCACGGGCGAGAGGACGTCGTAGTCATCGGCACCGAAGGAGGCTTGGCCATGTCGAATCAGGTAGAGATTGCCCACGAAAGGTTCCGGCCTGTTGGAGGTTGCTGCGAGGTTAGGATGCGGCTCACGGGCTGTCAACGAAAAAACATACAAGCGTTTGAAAAGGTTGTTTGAAAGATGTTGCCAGCGTTTACACCGGCTGGCAGCACCATAGACGCAACGGTATGCTTGCAACAGTGACGCGCCGTAGTGGCGCAGGCATTTAAGGAGTCAACGTGGAGTTTCTTGCCGAATACGCAAGCTTTCTCGCCAAAACCGCCACCCTGGTCATCGCCATCCTGGTGGTGCTGTCGGCCATCGCCGGTCTGCGTGGCAAAGGTCGGCGCAAATCGGGCGGGCAATTACAGGTCACCCGACTGAACGATTTTTACAAGGACCTGCGTGAGCGCCTGGAGTCCGGCCTGCTCGACAAGGCCCAGCTCAAGGCCCTGCGCAAGCAGCAGGCCAAGGCGGAAAAACAGCAGAAGAAGGGCAAGGCCGAAGACAAGAGCCGGGTATTCGTACTGGACTTCGATGGCGACATCAAAGCCTCGGCCACCGAAAGCCTGCGCAACGAAATCACCGCGCTGCTGACGCTCGCCACCGCGCGTGACGAAGTGGTACTGCGCCTGGAAAGCGGCGGTGGCCTGGTGCACAGTTACGGCTTGGCTGCGTCGCAACTGGCGCGTATTCGTCAGGCAGGCATCCCGTTGACCGTGTGCATCGACAAGGTGGCTGCCAGCGGTGGGTACATGATGGCCTGCATCGGCGAGAAGATCGTCAGCGCCCCATTCGCCGTACTGGGGTCTATTGGCGTGGTGGCGCAGTTACCCAACGTCAACCGCCTGTTGAAAAAGCACGACATCGACTTCGAAGTGCTGACTGCTGGCGAGTACAAGCGCACCCTGACCATCTTTGGCGAAAACACCGAGAAGGGCCGGGAGAAGTTCCAGGAAGACCTGGACATCACTCACCAGTTGTTCAAGGATTTCGTCTCCCGCTATCGTCCGCAGTTGCACATCGATGAAGTGGCCACTGGCGAAGTCTGGCTGGGCGTGGCCGCCTTGAATCGCAAGCTGGTTGACGAGTTGCAGACCAGTGACGAGTACCTGAGCGAGCGCGCACGCAACGCCAACCTGTTCCACCTGCACTATGCCGAACGCAAGAGCCTGCAGGAGCGTATTGGCATGGCCGCCAGTGGTACCGTGGAGAACACGGTGGTGGGCTTGTGGAGTAAACTCAGCCGCCTGCGCTAACACCTTGAACCCGTTGAAATTTTTTTTCGTTCAGGGGGTTGCAAGGTTAAAAGAATGAAGACATAATGGCGCCCATCGAAACGCAGCAAACTTTGAAAAAGGTTCAGCGTTTCAAGGAGATAGCAAAGCGCAAGCAGCTAGATCCGACCTTTGAGGCCGAGTAGCAAAGTGGTTATGCTCCGGATTGCAAATCCGTCTACGCCGGTTCGATTCCGACCTCGGCCTCCACCATTCGAAAGCCCCGCAGATTAACGTCTGCGGGGTTTTTCTTTGTGCGCCAGAAAATACCGAAGTCCCAAAACTAATTGAGACCAGTCCCAAAACTTCGTCATTTGGAAGGCTTGGCGATGGCCCCGACGCGCCGATAAACGCGCTCGGTAATTCCCTCTTTCGAGTGGCCCAACAGCACGCTTGCATCGCTCAGATCGTTGATCTCCGAGGCCGCCTTCGGTCGGATGTCGCGAAACTGGAACTGGGCGATTCGGTTGGCCAGGTCCGGCTTCTTCTCGACCTCAGCTTTCACCCTTGCGCCCTCGCGGGCGTCTGCCCACCGGTTGCGTAACATTGGCCAACTCATGCGTTTGCCGTGCTCGTTGACGATGAAGAACGGGGACAGGTGTTCTCTGGTCCTGTGCATGATCCGCTCGAGTAGCAGGCCCAGGCTGTTCTTCACTCCATCTACTTCCAGGACGATCCTCAATCGCTTGCCGGTCTTGCCCTGGCTGACCAGAAGGTAGATTCCCTCCATATCGTCCTTCCGCATGGACAGTACGTCCGATGGCCGCTGGCCAGTCAGGTAGGCCAAGTCCATCGCATCCTTCAGCTCCGGTGGAGCCTCCTTGTACACCGCCTGCCAAACTGTTTCGTTGGCGTAGAAGTCGCGCGGTTTCTCCTTGTTCTTCCTTACGCCCAGGCACGGGTTGTCCCGGGTGGTAAGCCCCCATTCCCTCGCCGTGTTGAATACGTGGGAGAGCAGGGCGATTTCCCTGTTTGCCCTGGTCTTCGCCGACCGCGAGTCGCGGTACTGCGCGATCATGGCCGGGGTGATGGCGTCGATCGGCGCCGAGTCGAACACATTGCGCAGCTGCTTGAGCTCGTAGATGTTGTCCTTCTGGGTCCTGGCGGCCTTGCCTGGGATGATCTTCAGCAGGTACTCGTCGAAGATCCCCTTCATCGTGGTCAGTTCTTTCGGCACCGACTTGGCCTCCAACTCCGCCCACTTCAGCTTGGCCTTCATCAAGTCATTGCCGAGGAAGATGTCCTTGCCCGACTTGTCTCTGTAGTACAGGGCCTCCCACACCTTGCCATTGGCTTTTTGTCTCTTGCGGCGATACATACCTGGTGGCAAGTCGCGATTCTCGGTCTTCCTTGGGCGCATTTCACTTCACTCGGGAAAAATCAGGGGTCCAGGTGGGGGCTGGTGGAGGGGCTGCTACGACCGGCACGGTATCGATCACCACGCCGCTGAGCTTCTGACGGGCGTATTGGCGGCCCACGAGTGGCCGGCCGCCGCGGCTCTCGACAAAGTGCCAGCCTTTTTCTGTGAGCCAACGGCGCTGCCACGCCCGGGGTTTGTAGCCGGTGATCTCCACCAGCTCTTCGTCCGAAAGGATCTCGGTTTCCATGGGGGAAATCTCTATGTTGTTGATGATGGCAACACCAGAAGAAAGTTGTTTGGATTCCGATCTTGCCCGAGAACAACAGGCAGTTGAGTTATCCTGGTGCTTACTAACGAGAAAGGAGTATCGCTAATGCCTGTAGGAGCGCTTTTGGAGCTACTACAGGCAGTCTTTGTGATTTAGCTAGCCATTGTTGCAAACTGGTGCAACTTGGACCCAGAAGCCACCGGTATATTGAAGCGTGATTCGTGAGAGGCTGCCTCTAAGCACTTGGTTGATTGAACTGTCAAGTCTGATGTTCCCGATGGCGCGTCTCAAGGTTATTTCATGCGCTGAGGAGGTAGGGCGTAGCACTAGTTCCATTCCTTCAACCCCACCATGTATCGTGTCTAGATCGTCTGCATTCCCAAGTTCGGGAGTAACAGCATGGTACGATCCGGTTACTGTGATTGTCCCGTCTTTGATGGAGAGCGCAGGGCGAGGTTCTTTGATAACAAGCCGCTCTCCTGCTGTGGGTACGCGTATTCCTGCTGGTGTTAGAGAAAAAGCAGGCGAGCTCTTAGAGGCATGCTTGAATTCAAGATTATCTCCTAGATTGACATTCATCCTCATAAGCCAGTCGGAACTACCGTTGTTTGCATCTCTCGTTAACTGAACCGAGCAGTTTCCAGTGTTTCCATCGGAGCCTAAGATTGTACCTGAATAGCCTGTTGGAGCCTTGCCAAATACTCCAAATCGTCCGTTGAGAGGGTCGCCTGAAACTATCACTGGGACTGGAATCTTTCCAACGAATTCAGGGTTGAATATCGTGCTCAGGAAGTTGTTTCGCATGCCATAAAAGCCGATGCCTCGTTTTACATCGGTAGATGCGATAAAGGTCGGGGTGTCTGAGTTTGGTATGCCGTAAGGAGATAATTCACAAACACCGCCATAGAACTGCACGTTTGATGCTTTTCCAAGGCGGAGAGGATGGTTTGCTCTGGTTCGCATCACGCAGTCATAAAAATAGTGGCCATTGATTTCCGCCGACGAGGCATCCACATCGCCATCGATATAAAGGCAGGACCAAGTATCCGCAGTTGCATAATACTCAATGCGCTCCTCTGTGGTCATAGAGCCCCGACTATGATGGTCTAAGGTGTACATTTTGAAGTTGTATCCTGCCGTTCCGCTGAGTCCATAGCTGGCAGAAGTACTGCTCCCAAGAATTGCAAGTCCGTGTTTTCCCATTGTGGAACCGCCGACAAATTTATTGTAATCGGGGTCATCGTTTCCCGCGCTAGAAATAATTGCTGTGCCAGCTTTAGAGAAATATCCGAATACTACGACCCCTGAGGAGACTTCTTGGGCGCTGTCATCGAACAGATGCCCGACCTCGTAATCGGCTTTGTTTTCAAATCCTGGCTTAGTTGCTTTGCCATTTGCATCAATGCAAATCATATCTTGAATTATGGCAAGGTCTCTAATAGATGCGCCCAGAGACCCATGTCCAGTATTGACCGACCGAATACAGTATCGGACTGTTGAAAATTCGTCAGATCTTTGGGGGAATTGCGCTACTAAGGTTCCCCGGCCTTTAAAGGCTAGAACCGTTCCTGGCATCAAATGCCGATACCCTTCTCGTAAAAATTGCTTTGCGTCCAAGGTTCCAAACCCGAACTCTGGTGCTACTTCTCCTTTCATCAGGAAGCCTTGAGGCTTATCAAAGCCGTTTGAGAATGAGTATATTCCAAATCCAAACTTAATACCTTTCGCGCCTGAGGCTATCGCCATCGCTAAAGGCTCAAGGTTATCAGTGATGTAGTCACCTTTGCCGCCAAAACTTTCGATAGTAGGTAGCGTTTCAGATGAGAAGTCCTGAACTGCTCGGGCAATAGCGCCACCTAGCAGTTGTTTTTCTTCCATTGTGCCTATTTGGGATATATTGTTTTCCGTCATGCATGACTCCTTCGCCTAAAGAGGCAGATTGGTTGATTGTGATAATGGAGTTAGTCGCAACTGGTGAGCCCAGACTCGTGAGTGCATGGGCTCAAGAATGTTTGTGCCCAGTAACGACCGTTATAGCGTCAGTTCCTTCGGAACCTGGACAGTATCGCCGAGCTCAAACTGAGCGATGGCCTGCATGGCGACAGTCAGTGGGTTATCGGGATGGTGGAACGCGGTTCGGCGGTGCTTTCGCTCTTTACCTAAGATCGTGCTGCTCCAGAAACCCGACTCGTAGTAGCCGTTGCGCTTGTCCATGGAGCCGAAGTTGCGGTGCACGGCGCTTGTCGGTGGCGACAGCGAAACCTGGTACTTCTCGATCAGCTTCCCGCCCAGCGCCCATTCTTCCCACGGGTTGTACCGCTTGATGTGCTCGATGGCCTCGCCCCGGTACCTGGCGAACACCCGCCAAGGAACCCCGTTGTACCCGGGCGGCTCAAGGAACAGGTCCAGGCCCTCCGCCTTTCCGACAGCCCAGCCAAGCGCCTCACCGACCAGGTCTGCCGTCTTCACTTCGATCAGGGCGGTCATGGCTGGGTGCCCGGCGGGGAAGGCATGGGCTGCCAGTGGGTGACCTCATCACCCGAACCAGAATCGATAAGCGGCATCCAGTATTCATCAAAGTCGTCGTGCGGTTCGAGCGAGTACCAGCCGGTGAAGGGCGTTCCTTCTTCGGGCTGCTCGTCATCATCGGTATTGAGCAGCTTCTCGTTCAGCCATTCCGCTGCGAACACGTACGTCTTGTAGGTTCGGCTGCGGTAGACCGCGACGATAAAGGTGGTGTCGGAATTGACTGGCGTTTCCGGCAGCCTGTCGCTGCATTTGATCCATTCGCTCACAGCTGATACCTCTCATCAGTCCAGCGCCCAGGCGCCAGTGCGGGTGTAGGTTCGGGTTGTGTTTCGTGCGGGGAGAACTGGCGCTCGTTGCCGGCCAGCAGCTGGCTGTCGGGGATGCAGCTGATGCCGCCCTTGTAGTAGTGGCCGCTGTAGACCCAGCAGGTGACGGCGCGCTTGTCGTCGTGGATGACCTCGACGTTGGGGGCAACCTGTTCTGCGCTGGCGCCGGTGGCCAGCAGCAGGAGGCAAAGGGCGAGTCGGGTCATGGCTCGACCCCAGCAGCTTCTGGAATCTCCTCGAATTTATAGGTCTTGATGACGCGCTCCTCGACACCCGCGACCTTGATGAACTTGGCCTCATTCACCCACGGGTAGGCATTCGGATCGCCGTGCTTGCCACCGCCGCTCATCTCGCAGAAGGCGAGGGCACGACCATCGGGCAGGATGAAGGCCTTTACGTCGACCTCGTAGTTTCTGCCCCAGCTGTAGTGGCACCACTCGGGGATGCCGCTTACCTGTTCAGCTTCGTATCGCACTTCGTTGATGGCGTCGTCATGCTCGTTTTCTTCGAAAAGAACCTCGAGCAGCTCGCCAGGTGCCGCAGCCAGGAAGGCCAGATCGACGTCGGTAGACTGCCCATCATCGTCGGTAAACGTGTAGTCGTAGCCGAACTGGAGGCCCTTGCGCATGACAAGCAGCTTGGCCAGCTGACTTGCGGTGAGGGTGCTCAGGTGTTGGTTGATGTTTGCTTCGAGCATACGAATTCCTTGGCCGCCATATCGCGGCAGTGAATAGAGGGGAGAGGGGTTACAGCGGAGAGTACAAATGTGCTCTTGTGTGTTTTTCACATCTGGGTCATCAGGAGGGGACTAGACTGAGCTTCCCAACTGGAGAGCAGCCATGACCACAGAAAGGGTTATGCATTTGGAGCACGCGCTGGCGGCGGTCTTTGCAGCAGCGGAGCAGCAGGGCATCGACATCGGTGAACTGCGCCGCCAGGCCATTGGCGGGCTCATAGGCAACACGTCCTGGCAATGGGTAGATGCCGAGCTGGTGCCTGGCGCAATTGCGGAGATCGAAAGTGCTCTCTGGCTGCTGGAGCAAGAGACAGAGGAGGCGGGTTAAAACGACTTTGTTTCAGGCCTGCGCAGCCGGCGCGCTCGGCTCTGCGGTGGCGGATAGGGCGCAGCATTCAGCCTCAAGCGCTTCATGCTCTGGGGCGGTAAGCGCGCCGCTGCGCACGACCTTGGCCAGCTGGTCGCGCAGGCTTTCAATCTCCGCACGCTGATCGCATACCACCTTCCAGTGCTTGGCGATGCCTTCACGCAGCCGCTCAACCTCGCCAGGGTCAGCGTGCCTGAACACCGGGAATGGCCCATCGTACAGTTCGGGGTTCAGCCTTTGGTCGTATCGTGCAAGCCCGAGCGTCCCGGCAAGGCTGCCTTTGAGAGTCTTGGCCAACCAAGCCACCGGCTCGCCCTGTTGTTGCTCGGCAGGCGCAGTGCCGGTCATCGGCCCAAGTCCAACAATCGGCAGCCCAGTCTCTGCGGCATCCCGCTCTGCCTCTTCTTTGGTCCACCAGATGGCAGTACCAACCATCCAGGCTATAGGCTCGGGGTGGGGCTGCGGGGCTGGCTGGGCTCGGGCATTCCACTTTTCAATGTGGGCTTGCTGGTCTTCGCGGAAGCCCCAACTGATCGGGCCGAGGATCTGGCAGCGGTGCATGAAGCTGTAGATGTCTTCGCGGTGATGCTTCGTGATCTGCGGCTTCTCACCACAGAACGGGCAGGGAAGCAGTGCGCTTACCATCTGTGTGTTGCTGGATCGGTTTTCTGTGGGCATGGGGATACCTCGTAGCTATCATGCAGCCAGTCTTTAGGGAGAATGATGATGTCGATTTGCTTGGCGATCACTGACGCTGACTGGGCGCTTACCAAGGATGTTTTCAGCGTAATCGGGACGTTCGTCAGCGCAATTGGCGTGGGCCTGGCTTCCTGGGTTGGATTTTCAGGCCTTGCTACGTGGCGGCGCCAACTGAAAGGTGCATCCGACCATGAGCTGTCGCGCAGGGCTTTAATTGAGCTTTATCGATATCGGGATGCAATGGAGCAAGCTCGTCTTGCGGGGATGCTTGGGTGGGAATTCCAGCTTTCAGCAGATGAAGCGGCGGGATTGTCATTTGCCGAGAAACACCATCTCGAATTGAGGAAGGGCTATCAACGAAGACTTGAAGCACTTCGTAGCGCTCGTGAGCCGATCCATATCACTTTGCTAGATAGCGAGGCGGTATGGGACAGGACTCTTACTGACTTATTTGCACCTCTATTCAAGCTGCATCACGAATTTGCAAAGGTCGTAGAGTTGAACTTGATCGCGTCCGACCCCCGAGAAGACGAGGATGACCGGCGACCCTATCGTGAGATTCTTAAGTCTCGCAGAGACATCATGTACGACACCCCAGATGAAAAAGGTGATGACTTTAGGCAAGAGTTCGATAAAGCCTGTGCTGCCGTAGAGAGTTACTTAAAAGATAAACGTCTTTAGCTTCTCTGGTCTAAATGGGGTACCCGTTAGTCCCCGCAAAAGCAATCTATATCTTCGGCTAGGTAATCGAAGCCGAAATCGGTTTGCCTGGCACGCTGATCTGCTGACCAGGCCAGCGCCCGGTAATTGGCGCGATCCTGACGGAACACCTGGCCGAACCGCTCTTCGGTGCCAGACCACCAGATAACCCGCGCCGGGTCTTCCTGGATGGTCCTGATCAGCTTGGCCTCGTTCTTCTTCCAGCAAAGGTCGCAGTTGCCGTAGTCCGAATCCATGCCAAGGTCGAATGACTGATCGGCCCAGAAGGAGGCCACGTCCTCCTTGATGATTCCCGCGACGTAGGAGGGACAGACGCTGTCCCAACGGGCATTGCCGCGCTCGTTGGCCGTCATCATGCGGCTGTAGCGCCGCGGCTCATCGTAGCGGATGCCGACGATGCAGTCCCATTCGTCGTAGCCCAGGGCGCGCATGTGCTTCTCGCCGATCTTCACCTTGAGGTAGGCGGTGCACATGTTGTTGCTGAAGTTCGGCAACACGGCCGGCAGGTTCTTCTCCGCTTTGCGGTATGCCTGGTAGTACTCCAGCATCATCGTGAAGGGCTCGCCGTTGCGGCTGGCTGTCTCGAAGTCGACGATCTTGTACCAAGGCGCGTATTCCGGCTGGCCGTACACCCGGCACCACTCCATCCAAACGATATTGACGCCCCAGTGCTTGGCCATGGCGTCGATGAAGACCAGCGTTTCCTCGCGCTCCTTGCCGGTATTTTGGAAGAAGGCGTGCACATCTGCCGGGAGCTTGCCGCCGTGGGCCTCAAGGATTTTCCAGAGCATGTGCCCGCTGGTGCGGCCACCACTGACGCCGATCTGCGCAGGCCCAGTTATCTGGTAGGGGTTCATCGCTTCCTCCCCTTGTTGAGTATCTGAAGGGCGGAGGTTCGGTTTTCGGTGGGCATGGGGCACCTGGCAAAAAAAAATTATTCGGCGTCGTGAAAAAGGTGAAAGCAGTTCGCTAAAGGGTTTCTCCATGCCATTCCGGACTGGATATCCTTTGGAGACGCACAATGAAAACCTTCATGGTCGAACTGCTTTCAAACGTTGTCGCTGAAATTGCTGTGGAGCTGTTGAGCCGATTGGCCGACCTGATCTGGTCGTATCCGTGGCAACTGCTTCTTCACTAAGCAGCCTTTGCCGCCCGGCATTCTGTTCGCCAGGGATCGTTGGCCCGGGCCAGGGCGGCCATCGGTGGCGGGCTGACACTGTTGCCGCACATGTGCACCTGTTCAGTCTTGGTGAACGGCTTGCCGTCGGCGCCCTTGTCGATGATGTAGCTGGCCGGGAAGCCTTGGGCGCGGTAGAGCTCGTGCGGCTGCAGCATGCGATTCGCTGGTGGCCAGGCTTAGATTCGTGACCGCGTTGCCGTTGGGCAGGTAGCGGACCTCGGGATCCTGGCCGCAGGTGCCGACCAGGATGACTTTGTTGATGCCCCTCATGCTGCTTTGCTCCTAAGCTGCTTTTCAAAGCCATCTACCAACAGCTTGAACTCCCACAGGTCCTGCTCAAGCTGCTCGATGTAGTCGTCATCGCGCTTGAACTCACGCCACCAGAGCTGGCGACCTACGGGCTTGAGGAGGGGGCAGTACATCCCGATGTGCCACCATTTCCGGCCAGTGATCCACATGCAGCCTTGTACCTGGTCGATGACATCGCTGGCGTCGTTGTCGATGTGGAAGGCACGGAGCTTGTCCGGGGCCAGGAAGCACTTGTACTCGCTTCCGCCGTCTTCACCGATGAAGCCGTCCGCGCTGGCGCCGAACGAGCCGTCGTCTGTTTTGACCAGACCGACCTGCGTGACGATCAGGCCTGTCTGGATTTCGTGCTCCATCCGCGCCTCCGGCTCCAGTTCATGGCCGCGGCGCATCTGCCAGGTCTCGAACCCACCATCGAGCGGGGCGCCCCCGATGCGCTCGACGGCCAGCTCGAAGGCGTAGGTGAGGGCGGCATTCGATGGCTCGCCCACCTTTTCGCCATCCAGCGCCCTCTGAACAACCTCCGCCTTCGGCCCGGCCTTGTATCCGGCAAGATCCCGCGCCTTGGCTTCACTGTGCCCCGCCAGAATGGCGTCGACGTAGGTTCGCTGCTGCGCGGTCAGCCCATTGACCTTCGAACGGGCGGTGCTGAACATGCTGGCGGTGATCACTCCAGCGCGGGCCTGCAGCCACTCGGGCGAGCCTTGGGTGCAATTGACGATAATCATGGGTTGGCCTCCAGTACTGTTTTCCGCTTGGTCACGGCGATCTTCACCGCGTCGTATCCGGCTTTGTCGCCGCTGGCCTGCATGACCTTTACGGATGCCTGCCATACATCCTTGAGCTCGTCGGGGGTTGCGGCTGCTTCGACCTGGGCCAGGATGTCGCCCAGCGCCTGGGCCCGCACTTCCGCCGTATCTGAGCCATCCGACGATTGCGCATCGTCGTCCCTGACGTCGCCGGTTGTGATGTTCAGCAAGGCGCACATCACGTAGCGCTTGCCGTAGGTGGTGGACGAGCCGACGGCTTGAACATCGTTCCGGCCTTTGCCGATGTCGGCCGGCAGGGTCATGGTTGTCTGCTCGCGGTGGCCGTCGCGGTGCATCAGGATGCCGGTGACGCTGATCGACTTGTCCTGGTTTTCCACCTTGAAGGTGATCGCGAAGCCGTGCCGCTGCATGATCGGCTTGACGACTCGGGTGATGTCGTCGAGCGTGGCGTAGGCGTTGCCGGTGTGCAGATTTACTGCCGCTTCGAACACGGTCGGGATCTCGCATTGCATCTGCGCCATGCCAGCGTTGAAGGCGGCTTCTGCTGTCTTGGCCTGCATGCGCTCATGCATGGCCAGGAGCCGCTCCATCTTCTCGATGTCGCAGGTTGGGTCGGCGGCTGCTCGGCTTATCACCGCCATTATGCTGTTGTCGACGGGGGCGGGCGCAGCCACTGCCTGGCGACGCTGTTCGGGCACAATGATTGCGCTGGTCATGGTCTGTGCCTCAGTAAGTGATGGCGATGTTGGGGATCTTGCGCTGGGCAATCAGGGTGATGGCCTGCTTGGCGCATTCCTCGGTCATGCCGCCGGCGACGAAGGCCTCCAGGGCGGCGCGGTTGATGCTGGCCCTGTGCGCCTTGTCGCGCTCGCGGGCCTCTTGCTGCCTGAGGATTTCGGCTGCTGCTGCATCGGCGCGGCGGCGTTCTTCCTGGCGCGCCTGCTCGGCGGCTTCCTCCTCCCGGCGTGCGGCGTCCTGGCGCTCCTGCTTCATCCGCTGCTCGGCCGCAACGCGGTCGGCCTCGGCCTGAATGCGAGCACGCTCAGCTTGCTCGGCCTGCAGCTTGAGTTGCAGGCGCTGGTTCTCGGCTTCGCGCTCTTGTGCGGCAGCCTGGTCAAGCAGCTCCTGCTCGCGGCGGGCGGCGGCCTCTCGCGCTGCCTGCTGCTCTTGGGCCACACGCTGACGCTCCGCCTCAACTGCGGCCTCCTGTGCCGCTCGGATGCGGTCCTGCTCGGCGCGCTCTTCTGCCTCGCGGCGCAGGCGGGCCAGTTCGGCCTGTTCGGCGTCGTACTTCTGGCGGGCGACCAGGGCGGCCTGCACTGCATTCAGCGAAGCCTCTTTGGTCCGAGCTGCCTCAGCCTCGAATTCCTCCCACGCTTCGCCCAACTGGAACGCGGAGAGCTCGCTGAGGCGCGCCTTCAGCTGCTCGGCATCCAAGGTGCCCAGCTCGGTGGCCAGGTCCTTCATACGGTTGATTGCGTCGTTGTGGCGGTCGATCCGAGCATCCTCGGCGGCTTCCCACTCGGTGAGCGGCCGGCGCGTCTCGTCCCGTAGCGCGTCCATTTTGGCCACGAACTCGCGCAGCTCAGCCTCGACCACCTTCGGCATTTCCTTCAGGCGGCGCAGGTAGTCGCGGCCAGGTTTCTCTACGGCAGTCTTCGACTTGCTGACTTTGGCGGCAAGGCTGGCGATGCGCTCGCGGCCCTTGCGGGTTTTCAGGTCAGGCACTTCGCCCAGTACCTCACCCTTCACCAGGTCGATGAATTGCTGCAGGCCGCCGGCCACGTAGATGGCCGGAGGCGTTCGCCTCGCTGATCTCTTCGATCTTGATCAGTTTCTGTTGTGCGGACATTGGTACACCTCGCGCCAGGCCGGCGCCGTCAGTTGGGATAGGGAAATGCCAGGTCACCCAGATTGGAGGTACGCTCCAGGCCCTGGCTGCGGTGGATGGTTGCGCGCTCTCGCCGCTTACGCTCCCGCATGGGGTACGGTTATCCCGAAGGGCCGCCGTGCTCGGCTACGTGATTCAGGAAGTGATGCTGCCGGCCAGGGCGCTGGCAAGCATGAAGAAGGTGCAGGCGAAGAGCATGGAGAAGGAGCCGCGCCAGAACGCCCAGCGTCTGGCCTGCTGGCGGCTCACGTGCGGACCTCATAGGCGAGGGTGCACATGCCGCAAAGGTAAGCGCGGCCCGACCAGGCAGCAGGATTCTCGATATGAGCCAGGCGCGCCTGGTTCATGGCGTCCTCCATGGTCAGGCCCTTGAACACCAGAAGGATGCGGTCATCTGGCACCGCCTGGGCGACCTCTGCCACCTGCTCGTCGACGATCGACATGAAGATCGGCGTAGTCATGCAGCCTCCTTGCGCCGAACGGCAATACGCCGGATGCGCTCGCAGTAGTGTTTGAACTCCTCGGCGTCGATGGCGAGGAGGGAGAAGTAGGCGACCACCAGGGTTTCAGCCTTGGCTTCCTCCACCGGGCCAGAGCCCGGCAGAAGCATCGTTTCGATTGCGGCCTCGATGGCGCTGACTGCCAAGCTGTGAGGGCTCATTGCGCCTCCTCGGCCTGGGCCAGCACTCCTTCTTTGGCGAAGGGGGTGAGCAGCTGGCGGGCGATCTCTTCCAGCGCCGACTCAGGGTTGGCCACGCTCAGGATCTCCTCAGCTGCCGCTGCTGCATCGCTGGCGACCTTGCACCGCGCAGCCAGAACCAGACGGCCCAGCACCGAGTTGCTGATGCCATTCAGGGCAAGCTGGCCCATAACGAACTCATCCACCGCCTGGGTGAAGCGCTCATAGGTGACACCCTGCTGCGGGCGCATCCGGCGCTGGAACACTACGTCGCGGCGCGCCATCAGCTCAGCGATGCCGTCGTCGATCCAGGTGGATTCGGCGTCAGCTACTTCGCTCACCGCCGGCGGCATCCGGTTGTCGTACTCAAACTGTGCTGCTCGAAGTGCGCCCATGGTCGCCTCCAGGTGGTGGGTTACTCGGTGGGTGGGGAAGGGAGGGGCATCCAATGAGTCGCGTACGGGTCGTACCAGAATCCCCACCCTTCGGTGTCGTCGTAAACGTATTCGGAAAGCGCGACTTCGCCGGACTCGCAGACGATCAAATAGTCCGCCTTGATCTCCTCCGGCAGTCTGTCGCTGCACTTGACCCAGCCGCTCATGCTGCCTCCGGGTACTTCTCACCGCAGAACATGCAGTAGCTGCCGATCATCGACAGGTCCTGCTTGACGGTCTTGAAGCCGCCGGCGCGTTTGGGCGCCTGGTACTCAACGTGCAGGTTGAGCTTGTTTTTGGTCTCCAGCGTTTTGCCTAGGATCATCGCCATGCCCTGAAGCTCAACAGTGAGCGACTGAGCCCCATCGGGGAGCTGCGTGGCGATCTTTTCCTTGGCTTTGGCTTCAACTTCGGATGCGCAGTTGCACATGGAAATTTCCTCGGTGTGACCGCATTGGCCAGGAGCCAGGCGCGGGTGACCAAACCCACCGTGAAAGGTGGCCTGGCGCCTGCCAATGCGGTCGAATGTTGGGAAGGGGATAGGAAAGAAACCGGGTCTTGCCGAATGTGGGATGAATCAGAAGAGGAGCCGGCGGTAGAGGCCTACTCTGAGCCGCCGGCAATAAGAATTTTCACTCTACGATGCAGATCCAGCGGTGGTTATGTCGGTACGGCGCTCTGGTAAATGCGACGTCTGAAACTAGGAACATACCGCGCTTCTGAAGCGCTTCGGTAAGTTGAGCGAGTGTCTCTGCTTCGATAGTCATTGCTGTTACCTCGTCAGATTTACTGCGTTCATAAATCCTGACCAAGTAGGCAACTGTCGGATTCAATATTTTTGACTCACTTGCTTTCGCGACGCCGCGTGAGCAATCGATTTCCCGTCTGGCCCTGTCGCCAAGGCCAGCCAGTGAAATCTGTGTTTCCTCGCTGCTCGCACTGTGCCAGGCACCGACGCCCGTTCTGAGGGCATCCCGGCAGGGAGCGGTTGCAGCGCAACCCTTGGCCCGCTTGACGCTTTCAGTGAGGGAGCGCGCCGCATGGCTTCGAGCTGGCCAGTTCCAGAGCTGGCATGGGGATCGAATTTATTGCTCGCGCTGTACCGTTGCCGGGATCGATCCGCGAGGTTCCCATCGATGTGAAAGAGCGGTGAGGCTTGAGGGCCTCCGCAGTCCCTGGTGAGTGACTGCGTGTTGAGGCAAATATCACGCATTGTGTTTTATGTGTCAACACGATATGTGATTTATTTTTTCAGGACCGTGTTGAGATTCTTCAAAGCGAAGCGTGTTCACCTTTCACGAGGCGTGATGTATGCTTCGCTCAGTACTGGATGGATGTACAGTTAACAGAGGAAGGTATGGCCAAGCAGAAGAAGTCGACCCCGCAACCTCGCCAAGAGATGACCGCCCTTGAGCGGCTGGGCTTGCGGGTCTCGTCGATGATCAATCACCCGATCGCGCAGTCGCAGCGCTGGGTGACGATCCATCGCCTGGAAACAGACGGAGACATGGAATGGGAGGAGGTGATGGGGCTGCTGGCGGAAACGCCGGAGCTGGACCTTACATTCAACGACGACGAGAGCGTGACGGTCAGGTGGGAAGCGCAGAGCGCCGAAGATCGAGACGACCTGGTCGTGGAGAAAGAATGGGAGGCGGAGAGGATAGGGGAGGAGGCGCCTTTTTGACGAGCATGAAAAAGCCCGCACAAGGCGGGCTTTCAGGCCGAGCGATTGACCGATATCGGTATGGCGATATCGGTACTCAGAATTTTTCGAGAAGAGCTGGGAGGTATTTCAGGGCTACCTGGTCCCTTTCCTTGAAATAATCCATGCATCGCTTTGGCATCCACGTGCCGTAGAAATAGGATCGGAAGTCAGCAAGAAGCTCGTTAGGGTAAAGTCTCGCCTGAACAATCCTGCCATCTAGGTATTGATGTGGGTAGCTTGGAAAGGTCTCTGGGCTGATACCCTTCTCTTTCCGAAGCCAGCCAGAAAACATCCGGCCACTAGAAATGTCAGGGATCAAAGACTCCGGCAGAACGTAGCCCTCCGCCTCGAGCGGAGCGATCAGCGCTAGGGTTATTTCGTTCAGCATCGAAAAATGCGTGTGCGGGATCTTCGAACGGTTTGCAATGTAGCGCTGGACGTGCACCGGGGTACGACCGGCGGTAGCAGGGTTCACGCCACCAGACATCCATTCGGCAACCCATGCGGTCACTTGGACGGCGAATCCAGCCGACAACCATTGAGCTAAATGGATCGCTACCTGAGGATGAACCCACGTTCCCTGGTAATTTCCCCCGCGGATCGATTGCACAAGAACCGCTTGCGGGATATTCAGAGATGCTGACAACGCCTGCAGGAACTCGACATTTGGTCGCGAGGAGTTGTAGTGGCCAAATTGCTTACCGGCAGCGTTACACATGGCGGTCGCACTGATATATCCATCTACCGCGCGTTGATGGATAAGGTTTCCCTCCATTACGTGCGGTATTACTGGCAAGCCAATCTGAACCATCGTAAATCCTCTATTCCTAGTCTAGGCCAAGGGTATTTGCCGCATGACCGTCCATTTTTTGGCAGCTGAAATAATCTGCAAGCCTTCCCCGTAGGATCACACCAGATGGGCGTTCCATACCAGTAGTACGCGGGCCTGGATGTAGGTCATATCCCGCCGGATCAGACGATCCTTGTGCCGCGGGTTGTCCGATATCATCTCGTAGTGCTCCTCATCAGCCACCTGCAGGCGCTTGATGTAGAGCAGGTCATCCCAGACGAAGAGGTACACCCCATCGCCCACGAAGTCGCGGACGTTGATATTCACGATCAGCGGGTCCCGGTGCTTGATGGTGGGCTCCATCGACTGACCCCATCCGGTGACCACCTTCAGGTGGTAGTGCTCTTCGAACTCGACGCCGATTTCCCGCAGGTGACTGGGGCTGACGCGAATGTCCTTGAGCATTTCCGGGTAGTCGTGCGGCAGCTGGCCGCCACCCATTGCAGCGCGGATATCGTAGTGAGCGATCCGGACTTCATCTCCGACCAGGCCAGGGCGCTGCATGTCATCAGACATGACCCCAGACAAGGAATAATCCTCAGCCGCGGCTATCAAGCGCTGCCGGGCTTCTTCCGGTATGCCCTTACCACTTTTGGCAAGCATCAGCTTAACCAAGTCGGTCGTGCTTCGAACTGTTGTGGTAGGAGCCTCGACGACAGGCTGACTAAGCAGTAGCTCGGACTGGTCGACGCCCAAGGCCGATGCCATGGCCGCGATGTCCGCCAAGGTCGGCTCCCTCGTGCCTGCCTCGTAATTCCCGACCCGAGACTGCGATTTCCAGCCACAGGCCTCTGCCAGTTGGGCCTGGGACATTCCCGTCGCTTTTCTCAAGCGCTTGATGCGCTGGCTCAATGATTCGTTCATGCGCGGAATTTCATCACGAAACGAAATACCCGGCTTTCACTTATTGTGATTGCAATTAACACGATGCGTGTTTATCCTTCGGTCATCAATGGAGGAAGACCGTATGAACCAAGTCCGAACGATCCGCGAAAGGGCTGGCGTTACCCAGGCAGCGCTGCGCCGTCAGCTCGGCTGGAATCAGTCCCGCCTGGCGAATTACGAATCAGGCCTCAGGAATCCGGGCCTTCAAGAGGCGCGCCAGATCGTAGAAGCGCTGAACGTCCTGGGTGCCAATTGCGCCCTTGATGATGCGTTCCCACCGGCACAAGTCGCCGCCTAACCAATTCCAACTGCAAGGAGCTACTCCCGCATGTACGCCAACCGCAATCACCTGCATGACCGCGAGATCAAGGTCCGGGTCGATGAGGACACCTTTGAACTGATCCAAGCGCTGGCAAAGTTTCATCGCACTCAGCGCGCTGTGCTTTGCCGTGAGCTGCTTGAGGCTCAGCTGGCCGCCTTGGCTTCGGAGAATACCGGCGATCAGCACGTGGCCTGAAGGCCCTTAGGAGGCCCCATGCCGATTGAAGAAATCGGATTGGACCAGGGGCAGATGGAGCAGCTGGAGAAAGAGGCGATGAGAAGGGGCGTAAGCCCTGAGGCGCTGGCAGCTGAGCTGATCCGTCGAGAACTGGCCAACCGAACCAAACCTCGCAACCCGCGAGGAGTCGTGACCCCGTTTCATCGAAAGGCCTGAACAGGCCCTGATAAGCCCGAATTACGGGCACAAAAAAGCCGGGATAGCGGCCCGGCTTTCTGCAACACAAAACTCTGAAGGGAATTATGCATATGCAGACCCAAAGTGTACAGGCCCTCAACCGGCCCGCGCCACAAAATGCGAACCACGATTTCGTGGCGCGCACGATGTCGTCGCGCGAAATCGCCGAACTAACTGGAAAGCAGCATCAGCACGTCAAGCGCGACATCGAGAAGATGCTTGGCGATCTGAAAGAAGATGCGTCCAAGTTTGGACAGATCTATTTCGACTCGCAAAACCGGGCTCGGCGCGAGTACTGCCTGGACCGTGAGCACACCGACTGCCTGCTTACCGGCTACAGCGCCGCTATGCGCATGGCTGTCATTAAACGCTGGCGTGAACTCGAAGCCCAGGCCACGCCGGCGGCACCCGCCGACCTGAGCAAGCTGGAAATCCTCCAGATGGCCCTGGAGTCGGAGAAAGCCCGCGTCCTGCTCACCGTCCAGGTCGAGGCCCAGGCCAAGAAGATCGACCACCTAGAGAACCTGTTCAAGGAGGGCATGAGTCCGACCCAGTTCTGCAAGGGCCTCAATGGGGTCAACGTCATGCAGGTGAACGCCTTCCTCAAGGCCAAGAACTGGCTCTACACCGAGGGCAGCAGCGGCACTCGCTATCGCGTCGGCAAATACGCCCGCGACAAATACATGACCGAGCATCAGCAGACGGTCAGCCCGCACGGCAAAGAGGCCTTTGTCGCCTTCACCCCCGTGCTGCTGCGCAAGGGCGCCGTGCGCCTGTACGAGCTGTACCTGGCCGGCGAGCTGCCCATGAAGAAGAACTGGGACGGACTGCACTCCCACGACAAGGCAGTGCGGGGTGCAGCATGAGCCTTCACGACATGCCAGACGGCATGAAATCCGAGTTCCTGGCCGCCTTCCGAGCTGAATTCGGCTTCGGCGAGATGACGGCCACGGCCAACGATGATGCCGCCGCAATGCTCAAGGCTGCCGCCTGGGCCTGGCAGGCCTCCCGCGAGGCTGCGCAGGACTCCGCAATCAGCCCGGAAGTCGCGGCGCTAATGCAGCGTATCGACGACGAGGAGCGTGGCCAGGCACTGCTGGCCGAAGCATTCGTCCGCGAATCGGGGCGCGCCTCGATCTCCGCCCTCCAGCGGCATTTCAAGATCGCCTATGGGGCTGCGTGCCGGCTTATGGATCGACTGGTTGCTGACGGAGTTGTGAGCGCAATTGACTCAGAGGGGCGTCGCAAGGTTCTGCCAAAGGTTTCGCCATGAGCATGGAACTGATGGTCAAGGCCATGAAGACCAAGGTCGGCAATCCGCTGCGCAAGCTCGTGCTCATCAAGCTGGCCGACAATGCCAGTGATCAGGGCGAATGCTGGCCGTCGTACCAGCACATTGCCGATCAGTGCGAGATCGACCGCAGCACCGTTCGCAAGCATATCAAGCACTTGGAATCTCAAGGGCTGCTGCGCATCGAGAACCGCGAAGGGCCGAAGGGAAACTCCACCAACTTGTACTATCTGACCCTGCGCAACCCTGTAGGCCAAAACAGCACCCCTGTAGGCCCAGAAAGCACAGGTGTAGGCCCACAGCCTACAGGGGGTGTAGGCCCAGAAAGCACCAGAACCAGTCACTCTTTTGAATCAGTCAATGAACCAGTAGAGCAGACGGTCGCTGACGCTCCCTCGGCGAAGAAGAAGGCTGCGAAGTTTGACCCGATGACCTGCAAACCCACCAACGTGAGCGAGCAGACTTGGGCCGACTGGTGCCAGCACCGCAAAGAGATCCGCAAGCCGCTGACCGCCACCACCTGCGCGAAGCAGGCCAAGATCCTGGCAGGCCACCACGCGCCTGACGCCGTGATCAACCAGTCGATCAGCAACGGCTGGACTGGCCTGTTCCCGGAGAAGGTGCTGCCGGGTGTCCAGCAGGGCCAGCGCCGCCAGAACAACGAACCCGACTTCAACGACTCATCCTGGGCCGAAGGGCTGATGGTGCGCACATGAAATCAGCAAACCAACTGATGGCGGCGATGCAGAACCTACCGCCAGAGCTGCACGGCGGCCCGGTTGTTGTCTCGCTGGAGACGGCCGAGGTGGTCAATGGCCTGTTCCGCCGTCTGCGCGGCATCTTCCCTGCCTGGCGCCAAGCCTGGCCATCCACCGAGGCTCTGGCGGCTGCCAAGGAGGAGTGGATCAAGGAGTTCGCCGCCGAGGGCATCCGCACCATCGAGCAGATCGAGTTCGGCATCGAGAAGTGCCGCAAGCTCAAGAAGCCCTTCGCGCCGAGCGTTGGCGAGTTCATCGCCATGTGCCAGCCGACGCCTGAGGACTTCGGCATGCCGGTGCCGGCCGCTGCCTGGGTCGAGGCCCTGCTGGGCGTCTACAGCCACGAGGGGGTGAAGATCGCCGCCGTGGCCACCGGGTTGTTCGACCTGCGCGCCGCACAGCAGAACGACAAGGGCCTGCAGGCGCGCTTCGACCGGGCCTACGAGATCGTGCTGCGCCGGGCAAAGGAAGGCCAGTCACTGGACGGCAAGATCGCCACGGGCATCGGTCACGACAGCCAGAAGAGCGCTGCAGAACTGGCCGACGAGTACGCCAGCCAGAAGCAGGCCCGCCTGCTCGAAGTCCAGCAAATTCCCAGTGGTGCAGCCGCGTGCCGCGCCCACCTGCTGGCCAAGTTGAACATCAAGCGCGCCGGGCAGCCGGCCGGGGAGGGCGTATGAGCCAACTCCAAAGAGATCTCCTGTTCCGCATGCAGGTGAACAATGCTCTGTCTGTCCTCGGCGGCTGGTACCTGAGCTGGGACTTTTACTCCAGAAGCCCATACACAGGGCTGCGCGCTCACGCGCTCTATTCGAAGGCACGGGGCCTGGTTGAGCATGATCGCGCGCTCATCAAGTCGATGGACCGTCTGGAGGGCAGTGCTCATGGCTGAAAAGATCAGCGTCAACAGCCAGGCCAAGCTCTCCGAGGCCGTGACCATGCTCACCCGCATGTTCCGCGACAAGAAGTTCGTCGTGGTCAGCATGCGCCCGGGCAAGGATCGGACCCTGGACCAGAACGCTCTGTGGTTCGCCATGTACGAGCGGATCGCCAAGAGCACTGAGATGGGCGACATCGAGGACGTGCGTCGTTACTGCAAGCTGCACCTGGGCGTGCCGATCATGCGCGCCGGCTGCACCGAGTTCCGCACCGGCTGGGCTGAGTCGTTCATCCACCTGGATTACGACGTGAAGCTGCGCCTGATGGGCCCGTGCGCCATGTTCGGGCCAGATGGGTTCCCGGTCACCCGGTTGTTCGACCGGGCCCAAGGCTGCGAATACACCGACCGCATCGTGGCCGAGTTCGCGCCGCAGGGGGGTTCTTTGGTGACCTGCTGAGTGAGGAGGCGGCATGAAGCCTGGTTATGGAGCGGTGACTGCGTTGCTCGGGGGCGCACTCGCAGCACAGCTGGCGGTGGTGGGTATTTTCATGAACACGCCAGCCTTCTGGATGATCTTCGGGACTGCGCTGGCCATGGGGGGCGTGTTCTACAAGTGGGGTGACGAGATATGAGCCATCAATGCGAATGCCATCGCTGCATTGAAGAACACCGCCTTGGTATGGAAGGCCCGTTCGGATGGGTGCGGCTCTCATCGACAAAAATGATTCTCTGCCAGGTGTCCGGCTGCAAGCGCTGCCCCCACGCGAGTGATCATGATCTGGCGTGCACCGGAAGTAATGAGCCAGGCCAGCGGGGGAGCGTGTACCAATGACCGCTCTGAAAACACCGAAACCAAAGAAGTGCAAGGCGCCAGGCTGCGGCAAGCACTTCAAGCCGACCATGACCACGCAGAAGGTGTGCAGCATCGCCTGTGCCAAGGCCATGGCCAAAGATCCGAAGCTACAGAAGGTTGCGGCCAAGGCTATCACCAAGCAGGCCCGCCAGGACCTGCAGGAGCGCCGGGAGAAGCTGAAGACCCGCCGCGAGCACATGGCCGAAGCGCAGACGGCGTTCAATGCCTACATCCGCGAGCGCGACGCCGGCTTGCCGTGCATCAGTTGCGATTCGAACCCAAGCGACCATGACCTCATCACCGGCAGCCGCTGGGACGCCGGGCATTACCGGTCGGTGGGTGCATGCCCTGAATTGCGGTTTGAACCGCTCAACGTCCACCGCCAGTGCGTGAAGTGCAACCGGAACCTGTCGGGCAACGCCATCGAGTACCGCATCCGGTTGGTGAAGCGCATCGGCGCCGACCAGGTTGAATGGCTCGAAGGGCCTCATAAGCCCCAGCGCCTGACCATCGAAGACCTGCAGGCCATCAAGGCCCTGTACAGGCAGAAGCTCAAAGACCTGAGGAGGCCAGCAGCATGAACTGGACTATCGCAGATACCGCCGGCGCGCTGTTGCTGGCCATGACCATCGCTTCCACCTGGTGCGTAGTGCGCGCCAAGGGCATCGAAAGTCGCCGCAAGAAGGAGAACGGCCCATGCAACTGAACAGCGCACGCCAAGCGTGGCACGACTGCCTCTACACGGCGTGGGACAGCCAGGGCGCATTCATCGAACAGCTGGGCCTGTTGGGCACTATGGTCCAGACCACAGACAAGCAGCGGAAGGCGAGCCATGCCGTGCACCAGGCGTTGGCCGGTGGTGTGCAGGCGGCAATCTTCAAGCTGCCCGGCAGTCTACGCGCCTTCGGCAACTTCATGTACGCCCCGCAGAGCGGCGACAACGAGCGCGAGGTGGCCGAGGAGTGCGTGTTCTCGCTGGCAATGGCCAGGTCGGGCCGTATGACCGCGGCCAAGCGTGAGCGCTGTGAGTATGTGGCCAAGGGTGTCATGTTCCGGTACCGCCGTATGCACCAGGGTGGGCAGTCATCGGCGCAAGACCCGTTCGAAAGCCCGGAGTGGTTCAAGCGCTGGATCGATGACGTCTACGGCGTGACGCTTCCCTCGTGCGCCTGGGCTAGGGACTGGGAGCCATTCGTGCAGATTTGCTTCGAGGTCTGTGAGGACCTGGATAAGCGTGCACTCTCACCGGTAGCAGCCGCAATCTACGAAATGAAAAAGGCCGCTTGAGGGCCTATTGCGTTCCCGCACGCGTGATGGCACTATTTGTCCATTGTTAGAGTTTTGCCTTTGGCAAGCTCGTCTAGAAACCGGCCCAAGCGCCGGTTTTTTTGTGCCCGCAGAAAAGCAAAAGCCCCGAACTAGTCGGGGCTTTGTCATTTGTGCGGCGAGAAAAAAGAGAGGGCGACTCCAGAAGGTGCTGTAACACCCAAGGGAGACGCCAGATCGCAGACTGTACCTGCAAGCCAGCCAAGGCCCCCACTGCTCGCGCGAGCGGGGCGGAGCCTAGCAGAAAATCACAAGGCTTTGCAGATGCTTAGAGACATTCGTTGCGGGAAATGCAACCGACTCCTCGCCCGTGCGGTGGGGGTTACCCAGCTCCAGATCAAATGCTCCCGTTGCGGGACGTTGAATCAGGTGACGGCAGCCGACCGAGAAGTATCGCTCGCCGTTGCCGATCAGAAAGCTTCACGGGCGTGATCGCGCCAGAATGAGATTAACCCAGAAAGCCCAGAGCTTCGAACTTATCGCCTAGGTGCGACAAGAGAGCGACATTGATCGCCTTTCTTAATAATCGCAAAAGGAAATGAGCTATGGCTTTTACTATGATCCCTCTGAAAAATGAAGATGAAAATTTCTGTGGTGCTGAATTTTCCTTTACGGGAGGGGCTGCAGTCTCTGAGTTTGGCGCCGACTATCAGAATCTAACCTTCAACGCTTTTGGGGAAGAGAGTCAGCCCAGCATGGTAATGGGTACGGGCGGCGCCGGAAAAGGTATTGCCTCTACCTCTATTCAAATTGATTCCGATCTTTCGATCTCCTTCATGGTTTTCGATCTACCTGATGCTCAAAATCCAGCACTTCATAATGCTTCTGTGAGTGTTGTAGCCCTGAGTAAGGGAGAGCCTATCTTCACTAAGTCCTATTACCTCAAACACCGGGATGTAAATGGCAACTGGGTGGACACCGCCGAGTCTGGGGTTTACGTCGGTAGTGATTTTTCCATTAGCATGCCGAACCGCCTCGGCAGCCCATATTTGGCAACTTTCCAGCATACCGGCGTACACACGGTAAAAGTTAAGGTGGCTGCTTCCCTTGCGGCGGATGGATCCGGTCATGTAAATGCGACCGCGAAGGTGGACTTCCCTGAGGAGGACAAAGCTGCAGATTTCACCACGCGCGAACTCAATGCCATTGATGCTGCCATGAGAGAGCATGAAGGAATTACCGATCACATGTATCTTGATACAAATGGCTATGTCACCGTTGGAATTGGCTTCATGCTTCCCAATGAAGCTGCGGCTGTCGAATATCCTTTTCTAACTTCCAATAATAGTCCAGCCTCTGTTGAGCAAAAACGGGCCGAATGGCAAACTATCCATGCGCTACCTACCAATTACGTTGCGGGTTGGTATCAGAGTCACACAGACTTGCATCTGGCTAGCGATTATATCGATTCAAGGCTTGGAGCTATCATTAGCACCAATTTTAGTGAGTTGAACAACCTATTCCCTGCAATTGGTCAATACCCAGGCGCGGCACGTGTTGCTCTGCAAGACATGATTTACAACGTAGGTGCTACCAGGCTCTCAACTAGATTTCCACGATTCATGGAAGCCGTTCGCAACCAAGATTGGGCGACGGCGGCTACCGAGTCACATCGAAACATTCCTGATGAGAGCCGGAATGATGCTGTTCGCGATCTATTCCTGAATGCGGCAGGCACTGGGGATTTCTGAACCTCCAATTATTTGGCTGCTGAGTCAGTCAGATGACCCAAAGGCTGCCATCTCAGCAGCCTTCCTAAACTAGAGTTAGCAGTGGACCCGGCGGATCTCGGTCCAGGTCAAGTCGACTCGACAGACACCACCAGTTGTTTGCCGAGCGCGGCTAGCGCCGTCTCCATTGCCTCCATCTTCGAAGTGTGCCGGAAGTCGACAAGACGATCTCCTTGGGTCTGCGCCAAGCCAAGCAGGCGGCACAGATCGGCCTTGCGCATATCGCGGGCCATCATTTCGTTCCACAGCACGATCTTCGCCACGGTCACCGCAGGCAAGTGGACAACCAACTCGCCAGTCTCAGGTTCGGACGCAGCGGGGATCGAGCGACGCTCATCGACATATATCGACAGGGTCGTCTCGATACCATCCACCGCTTCGCTTAGCGCGTGTTGCTCGTTATCGCCGTAGCTGTGAAACTGCGGCAGGTCGCGACAAAACACTGCTAGCCCAGGTGTGTCGTCGCGCTCAAAGCGGATTGCATAGTTGTACATAGCCATTCTTCAGAGGTGACCGCCCAGCATTCAGGTGTGGCGAAGGGGCTCTTTGAGCCCTAGTTGTTTAATGAACGCCTTGCGGGTCGGTTCTGGCATTTCCTTGCAACCGTGATCCGCGAAGATTGCCTTTGCCGTTTGGGGCGGTGACTTTGAAGTGGCTTCCTTGCCTGCTTCGAAGGCCACCCCTTGGGCCTTCAACCATCGTCTGAACTCGCTGAACTTCATCACCTCGCCTCGTTGTTGGATGAGTCCATTATACAACGTTTTCGTGGTAAAAAAGAGCCTTGAAGAATTCCTTGGCTTTCTCTTTTCGGCTCCGCCACATCCATTGCTCCGACCTGGGAGTGTTGTAGGGGCCGTATCAAACTCACTTCCCGAAAGGGAGGGGCATTCGGATGTCCAACATGCCAGATAAACCAGACACCTGGGCAATGCTGCTCGCCTGGCTGAGCCAGCACGCCCCTCTGCTTTACGCGGGAGCGCTTTCGTTCGTGATGGCCCTGCTGCGGATCATCTACGGCGGCGGGACCAGGCGTCAGGCGGTACTGGAGGCCTGCCTCTGCACATTGCTGACAGCGGGTGCATTCCCACTGCTGGAGTACTTCGGTCTTCCGCAGAACTTCGCCGCCGGGCTTGGCGGCGGGATAGGTTTCATCGGAGTCAAGAAGATTGCTGATCTGGCTGATCGCTTCTCTGACTTCAAGCTGCCACGGCGCACCGAAGGTCAGTAATCCGCGCCACAAAATCGAGGTGCACCGTTTCGTGGCGCATCGACCTAAATTCCGCATGTGATGATTGTGCGTAGCGTGCATCTCCGGCACGATGCAGTCGGCTACTAATAACCTCAAGGAACGAGATGCATGGAAAGTGTGTTCAAGGCAGTTTGCGTTGCGGCCTTGCTGGCGACGGGCGTGGCTCATGCTGATGTGGGACGAGAAGAGGGTCTTGATGAGGCAGTCCGTCAGTTTGCTGCAAAGGTGGAGGCTGAGTGGCAACAGTGCCTGAAGAATCCGAACACTCGCACGACGAAGGATAGTGACCTGTGTCTGTTATCGATGGTGCGCGCGAGTAACGAGAGGGTCGAAGAGAAGTATCAGGAAAAAATGGTAACAGCCCAGCACATGGCTGAGCATCCTGACAGCTTTGCGACCTATGAGACGGTACCGTCCCTGCTCAAAGATTCCCAGGCGCTGTGGAAACAATATGTCAAAGCTGACTGCGACGGAATTTACGCAGAAAGCGCAGCGGGAACTGCTCGCTCTGGGTATGCCCTCTTTTGCCGATACAAACATGCGCTTCATCGCCTTCGCGCACTGGATGAATGGTTATAGAACCTTTGATCTTCCGCCCTTCAATCTTCGGTTGTTAGTGGCGTTCTTCTAGGAGAAGTCATGAGCAACATCATTCGTATTCGCCATGAACTGCCAGTGAGCACGGAAATCGTGCTTGCGGTGGCAGAGTTCGATGCCACCTTGGTGAAAGCGATTGATGCTGCCAAGGATGCCGGGCTTCCCCAGGGCTTGCTCGTGGACCTGCTGCATGGTCACGCGCACGCTGAAACGCACAAGATGGTGGTCAGATGAATCCGTGCCATTGAAATGATGGCATTAGCTCCCCATGTGTTTATTTCCAGTACACAAGCGGAGCTGTGACATGTCTGAAATTGTAAAAGGTGCCGTAGTTCAGCTGAAAAGTGGCGGCCCGAAAATGACCGTCGAAAACGTTGGTAACTACGCCGGGGAATGGGGGACCGGGCCAGAGAATGGCGCACACTGTATTTGGTTTGAAAAAAGCGAGCCGAAAGAGAAGGTATTTGACGTGGCAGTGTTGACCCTGGCTTAAGAGGTAAGGGAAATAACCTGGCCCCGATTCTATCGGGGCCTTCATTTGGTGCCGATATGACAGCAAAGCAACCCGACTGGGAGGCGATCGAACGAGCCTTCCGGGCCGGCGCGCTTTCCATCCGCACCATCGCTGACCGCAACGGGGTGAGCGACACCGCAATCCGGAAGAAGGCCAAGGCCTTAGGCTGGGAGCGGGATCTTTCCGAACAGGTCCGCAAAGAGGTTCGCAACAAGCTGGTTCGCGGCGAGGTTCGCGAAGACCAATGCGCGAACCCTGAGCGGGACGCCGAGATCATCGAAGAGGCGGCAGAAGAGGGCGCGACGGTTGTTCGCAGCCACCGCCGTGACATTCGCAAAGCCGCGAACCTTGCAAACCTGCTGATGGATGATTTGCTCACCACCATCAAGCGCCGCGAGGACATCGAGGACGAGATTGAGCGCGAGACTGCCGATGATGAAGGCGGCTTCCGCCGTAGCTCTATGCTCGCGGCTGTGGCCTTGCCAAGTAATGCCAAAACCCTTTTCCAGCTGTCCTCGGCGATGAAGAACCTGCAGGTGCTTGAGCGTACCGCATTCGGCCTGGACGACAAGGAGTAGTCGAAAGACGCCGACGAGCTGTCGCAGCTGATGGATGAACTATCGAAGGATGCCTGACCATGAAGCCCGAGCACATGAAACTGCTCCGGGACCGGTTCTGGCGGCTGAACAACCTGTATTTCATCACGGACAAGCAGGGCAAGAAGGTCCGCTTCCGCATGACGCAGGAGCAGATCGATTACTTCCAGGGGATGCACACCCGCAACATCATCCTCAAGGCGCGGCAGTTGGGCTTCACCACACTGGTCTGCATCGTCCAGTTGGATGCCGCGCTGTTTGAAGCGGCCAAGTGCGCACTGATCGCCCATACCCTGAACGACGCCAAGCGCCTGTTCCGGGAGAAAGTGAAGTACGCCTACGATCACCTGCCCAAGGAGATCAAGGCGGCCAACCCGGCACGCAACGACGCCGCGGGGGAGCTGGTGTTCAGCAAGGGCGGGTCGCTGTACGTGTCCACCTCCTTCCGGGGCGGCACGCTGCGTTACCTGCACGTTTCCGAGTTCGGGAAAATCTGCGCCAAGTTCCCGCACAAGGCGCGTGAGATCGTCACCGGTGCGTTCGAGGCCGTGGCCGCTGAGTGCTTCGTCACCATCGAATCGACAGCAGAAGGCCGGGCCGGGTACTTCTTCGACTACAGCCAGTCTGCCGAGAAGCAGCAGCTGGCCGGCGTGCCCCTTGGCCTGCTGGACTGGAAGTTCTTCTTCTTCAGCTGGTGGCGCAACCCGCTGTACTGGCTGGACCCGACAGATGTAGTCATTCCAGATCGGCTGACCAAGTATTTCGACGACCTCACCGCCAAGCACGGCATCGTCACCAACCCAGGCCAGCGCGCCTGGTACAGCGCCAAGGAAAAGACCCTCGGCGACGACATGAAGCGCGAGTACCCGTCGATCCCGGCCGAGGCATTCCAGCAGACGATCGAGGGCGCCTACTACGCCAAGCAGTTCACCAAGCTCTACGCTGCCCAGCGCATCGGCAAGCTTCCAGACAACAGCCACCTACCGGTGCACACGTTCTGGGACATTGGCGTGGGCGACTCAACGGCCATCTGGTTCGTCCGGATCGTCGGCGAGGAATACCACGTTGTCGATTTCTACCAGAACAGCGGCGAGGGCCTGCGGCACTACATGAAGGTGCTCAAGGATCGCGGCTACGAGTATGGCGAGCACTGGGGGCCTCACGACATCGACAACCGGGAATTTGGTAGCGACGGCAAGACTCGCCGCGAACTCGCGCGAGAGGGCTACGAGATCGACGGCCAGGTGTATCGGATGACCTTCCAGGTGGTGCCAAAACTTGGAGTGGACGAGGGCATTGAGCAGGCGCGTGAGATCCTCCCGAACTGCGCTTTCGACGAATCCAAGTGCGAGGAGGGCATTACCGCCCTTGAGAGCTACCGCAAGGAGTGGGACGACAAGCGCGGGTGCTGGAAAGACAAACCCCTGCACGACTGGTCATCACACCCGGCCGACGCCTTCCGCTACTTCGCCGTGGCCAAGACCAAGCGCTCCGTAGTCAAGCACGTTCCAATCTCGTTCACTTTCTGAGGCCATCCATGCCTAATTTCCTCCCCCGGGCAGAGTACTCGGAGGCCTTGCCCGGCTGGCAGCTGGTCAAGCGCTGCGTGGCGGGCGCCCGAGAGGTGCGCAAGCACGATATCTACCTGCCGATGCCGGACCCGGAGAACAAGTCTCCCGAGAACCAGGCGCGGTACAAGCAGTACAAGAAGCGGGCGATGTTCCTAAACATCACCGGGCGCACGCGTACCGGGCTGCTGGGGGCGGTGTTCCGCAAGACTGCAGAATTGGAACTGCCCGCCGGGGTCGAGTACCTCAAAGAAAACGCCAGCGGCGACGGCACGAGCCTGGAGCAACTTTCCAAGGATGCCGTAGGTGAATGCCTGGACGCCGGTCGGGGCGGGTTCCTCGTGGACTTCCCGGCAGTTGAGGGTGTGTCCTCTATGGCCGACATGCAGGGCCGCAGCGCGCTGATCCATCACTATGGCGCCGAGTCGATCATCGACTGGGATGAGCAGGTGGTCGATGGCGTGAAGCGACTGGTCTATGTCTGCCTGCTGGAATGCGTGTCCACGTTCAGTCCGGACATCTTGGAGCGCACAACTAGCACCCAATACCGCGTCTTGCTGCTGGTCGACGGCCGCTATATGCAGCGCGTCTACGCCGAAGACGGCAACAGCTACACAGAGGTCGCGCCGCTCGACAAGAACGGGCGCCCCTTCGATCACATCCTGTTCAGTTTCTACGGCTCGCAGAACAACGACGCCAGTGTCGACAAGTCGCCACTTGAAGACCTGGCTGACGTGAACATCCTGCATTACGGCAACAGCGCCACCGTAGAAGAGAGCGGGTTCATCAGCAGCCAGCCCACGCTGTTCATCACCACAGATATCAGCGCCGACGAGTTCGCCAAGGTGAACCCGAACGGCATGCACATCGGGTCGACCCGGGGCTACAACCTCGGCAAGTCCGGTGACGCAAAGCTTGTCCAGGCAACCGAGAGCCAACTGGCCCGTACGCTGATGAAGGACAAGGAAGAGCAGATGCTGATGATCGGCGCGCGCATCGTGCAGAAAGCGGGTGGTGCAGAGACGGCTGAGGCGGTGCGCATCCGCTATAGCTCGGACAATAGCGTGCTGGGCACCATCGCCGGCAACGTGTCCGAGGCCCTGAAACGGGCGATTCTGGACGCTGAGCGATTCATGATGGGCGACCCGGACGAAGCCGGTACCGTCTTCTGGCTCAACCAATCGTTCTTCGACGAGACCATGACCGCCCAGGATATCCTGGCTCAGGTACAGCTGTGGCAGCAGGGCCTGATCGCTAAGTCCGATTTGCGCACCAACCTGCGCCAGGGCGGTGTGCTCGAGGCAGACCGCAGCGACGAGAAGATCGACGAAGAGATCGCCCAGCAGCCGCCGGTGACCGGCAACGACACCGGAGGCGGTGAGGATGAGCAGTGACGGCTACCTGTCCGACGTAGCGACTCGCCACCAGGTGCACGTGCAGCGCTATGCCGGGGGAAGCCTCAAGCGGCTGGCCAAGTTCATCACCAAGGCCATCAGCACCGCCAAATCGCGCGTATCAGAAGGATTGAGCCGCTACGGCACCCAGAGGTACGAGAAGCAGATCCAAGAGCTACAGGGCGAGCTGGCGGGCGTCTACGGCGAGATGAAGCAGCAAGCCGTGCTAGACCTGACCGAATTCGGCGGCTACGAGGCTGAATTCAACATGACCCTGCTGGGCAAGGTCGTGAAGACGGTCGTCCAACTGGACAGGCCGAGCATCGAGCAGGTGGCTGCTGCAGCTCTGGCAGATCCGCTCGACCTGGAGGTCGGCAAAGGCCGCCAGCGCATCAGCATCAATGGCGCGCTCGACCAGTACGGCACCAAGAAGAGCGCTGAGATCATCAGTGAGATTCGCGTGGGGTCGGCGCTGGGCGAGACTTCCGGGCAGATCACTCGCCGGTTGACGTCACTTGGCGTCCAGCAGCGCGATCAGGCACAGGCCCTGGTCAACACCATGACCAACCACATCGCCACAACGGCGCGCGTCGAGGTGCTCAAGGACAACGACGACATCCTCAAGGGGATGCGCCGGATCGCCACCCTGGACAGCCGCACCACGCTGTTCTGCATGAGCATCGATCAGACGATCATTCCGCTGGATGGGCCGAAGCCGCCGTATCACTGGCGGTGCCGCACCACGGTCATCCCGGTGCTGAAAGACGAGTTCGCCAGGGAGATCCCCGGCTCAACCAGGCCTTCTATCGGCCCTGATGGTGCCGAGCAGGTTAACAGCAAGACCAGTTACGCCGAATGGCTTGCACGGCAGCCCGCAGCGTTCCAGAAGGACGTGCTTGGCCCTGCTCGCTACGAACTGTTCAACAAAGGCGAGTTGTCCATCGACCGTTTCGTCGATGACGACGGCACGACCCTAACCCTCAAGCAGCTGCACGAGCGTGAGCCGATGGCTTTCAATCGGGTCGAGATGTAGTAGGCTGCAGCGCCATTCGATGGACGCCGCAATGCTTCAATCCCTTGCTATGCCTGAGCTCATGAAAATTTTTGCAACTGTCAAAATCGCTGTTGCGAATCGCGGGAACCCTGCTTTAGTGCTCGAGCAGGTCTTGGCCATGCACAGAATCAACTCACAACTTGTCATCGATGGTCACACTACCGATCAATCGCTTGTTACCGCGCTCATGGTAATTTTAGAGCATGAGAACTGCTGCGATCTGGTTGAACCAAACCCACCACTGGTATCGACTGTTCTCAGCACGATTTTGGGTGACAGGCCAATTCTGAGCCTCACCGACCGAGGCGAAAAGCTCGCTACTGATTTAGGTCTCTGACCCAAACCCGCTTCGGCGGGTTTTTTTATGCCCGCAGGCAGGGCCTGCTCAACGTCTCAGGGAGACAGCAATGACCTTGAAATTCCAGCTGGACAGCCTCGACGGCGTCGAAGAATCCATCCAGGCCCTGTACGTCGAAAAGGACGGCAAGTTCGTTCTCGGCATTGATGGCCTGCCTCAGCAGGAGGACGTCACCGGCCTGAAGGCCAAGGTGGAAGAGCTCCTGGGCGAGAAGAAGGCCGCCGAGAAGGCACGCCGCGAGGCTGAAGACAAGGCTCGCGCCGAGGCCGAGGAGGCTGCCCGCAAGGCAGGTGACATCGAAGGCCTGGAGAAGTCCTGGTCCGACAAGTTCAACCGTCGCGAAGCTGAGCTGACCTCGGCTCTGGAAACTGAACGCTCAACCTTGCAGGGCCAGATCCGGGATCTGACTGTGGGGCGTACCGCCACCGAGTTGGCCACCGAGTTGGCTGTGCCAGGTACCGCAAAGGCATTGCTTCCCCACATCGAACGCCGGCTGAGCGTCGAGCAGCGCGACGGTAAACCAACCGTTGTCGTGCTGGACGCCGCCGGCAAGCTCTCGGCGGCAACGCTGGACGAGCTGAAAGCAGAATTCACCAACGATCCGGCCTTTGGCCCGCTGATCGCTGGCAGCAAGGCATCTGGCGGCGGGGCCGGCGGTGCTGGAAAAGGCGGCGGGGCCGCACAGAAACGCTCCGAAATGACCTCTGTCCAAAAGCGCGAATACATCGAAGCGCATGGGCAGGAGGCATACCTCAAATTGCCAAAATAGGAAGTAGCAGATGCCTACCACCCTCAACTCGGACATGATCATTTACAACGATCTTGCCCAAACCGCCTACCTGGAGCGTCTGCAGGACGTTCTGGAGGTGTTCAACGCCTCGTCGGGCGGTGCGCTGATCCTGCGTAACGAACTGATCGAGGGCGACCTGCGCAAGCGTTCGTTCTACAAGATCGGCGGCACGTTGGGCCACCGTAACGTCAACTCCGACGCCACTGTAGCCGGCATCAAGATCGGTGCCGACGAAGCGGTCGGCGTGAAAACCCCGTGGAAGTACGGCCCGTACGAGACCACGGAGGAGGCCTTCAAACGACGTGCGCGAAGCCCCGAAGAGTTCTCCATGCTGGTTGGCCAGGATATGGCCGACGCAGCCCTGGACTACTACATCCAGACTGCCTTCGCGGCTCTGGGCGCGGCTATCGGTGCTAACGCCAACATGGTCGCCACCGGGTCCTTCGCAGTCGATCACAAGAAGGTGCTGACCAAGGGCATGCGCAAGTTCGGCGATCGTTTCAATCGCATCGCGCTCTTCGCCATGGACTCCGCCACCTACTTCGACCTGGTTGACGACGCAATCGACCAGAAGATTTACGAAGAGGCGGGCGTGGTCATCTACGGCGGCTCGCCTGGCACCATGGGCAAACCGGTCCTCGTCTCTGACAAAGTCACCGAAGAGCGCATCTTCGGCCTGCAGGTGGGCGCTGTCTCGGTGACTGAGTCCCAAGCCCCGGGTGTGCGCTCGTATCCGGTAAACACCCAGGAAAACTTGGCGATCGGCTATCGCGCGGAAGGCGCCTTCAACGTCGACATCATGGGTTACTCCTGGAAGGACACCGCAGGCGTAAACCCGAACCTCGCAGCGCTCGGCACCGGTGCGAACTGGCGTAAGCACGCGACCAGCGACAAGGCTACTGCCGGCGTCCTGATCGACCTGTCCGCGCCTTAATCGGCCATAGCAAAGGCGGGTCCAGCGGGCCTGCCTTGGAGATAATCCATGGAACTGATTTACACCACCCAGCGTGACGGCTTCGAGCAAGGCCGGACCTATCGCAACCCACGACATTTTGATCAGGCCGAACCAGGCGTCGAATCGGTTGTGGTGATCGGCAATTGGCCCAAGGTGGTCGATGCTTACGAAGCCGCTGGCGCTGATGTGTCAGTGGTTGAGGTACCTACACGTGTGGCTCTTGTTGAAGGTCCCGATCATGCAGCGCTCGATCGCTTGGTCACCGAGCTTGCATCCATCGGTGTGATTGTCGACTCCTTCGCCGCGCAGCGCCTGGAGCACCCTGAAGGCGAGCTTGGCGAAACTGCTGGCCACCTATTCCAGGTGTTGGAAGCGGTCAACGCCGGTATCGCTAGCCTTCAGTGCGAGCGCGACAGTGAAGTCGAGAAGGCCAGAGTGCTGCAGAAGCAAGTGGACGATCTGCTGGCCCAAGCAGCCAAGCAGGAGCTCGAGACCGAAGAAAGCCGCGAGGCCAAACAGGTCGCCGAGCTCAAGGCCACGTTGGACGCTGCGAACGTCACCTACCGCGCCAACGCCTCGAAAGAGTCGTTGCAGAAGCAGGTCGCTGAACTCGGCCAGCAGTAATCCCGGGGCTGCGGCCCCACTCATTCAAGCGGAGGCCTGATGGCTACCTACATCACAGTGGCCGACGTAGACGCCATCCTCGGGTCTGACTGGGCATCTCCAGAGCTGAAGGACGAGGCGGTCTTCGAGGCAAACGCCTATCTGACCGCGCTCAATCTGGTTGGCATCGACATGAGCAACATCCCTGACGACGTGAAGAAGGCCGGCGCCCGGTTGGCCAAGTGCGCCTCCCAAGGAAAGCTGTACGTGCAGCAGACCGAGGGTTCGCTCGAATCGAAAACGGTCAAGGCTGACTCGGTATCGACAAGCAAGACATTTGGCTCGATCGATAAGGCTGGCTCTCTCGCCCAGCCAGCCGCCGTACAGCTTGCGCTGGCCATTCTGGCACCCTGGCGCAGTAACCCATTCGCCTTTGCGGTGAGAAGGGGATAGCCATGGGCTTGCGTGAAAATATTCAGTCCGAATTGGCCGAGTCATTCGATGATCCCGACGGCTTGGCTGATGCTGTAAGGCCAGTCGCCGGCATTCGCACGGTGAAAGGTATCTACGACCCAGGTTTAGGCGGTGCTGCCCCGGACAAGACCATCCAATACACTGGCCGCGGGGTGTTTGGCAGTTACCTGGCCAAGGAGATCGACGGATCACGCATTCAGACTGAGGATGTGAAGCTGGTGGTACTGCAGAACGAGCTGTTTGAGCAGCAGGCCGGAGTGGTTGGGGAAACCCCGGCGGTTCCCAAGATTGGCGATCAAGTCAGTGGTTACCGGGCGCTCAACGTATCTGAGGACCCGGCTAGGGCTACCTGGATTATCCAACTGAGGAAGTGACATGCCGCGCGGCTCGCATATGGCTCAACGATACGGAGGGCTTGAAGGTGGTTTTGCCGACAGCATTCGAGCATTTACGGAGCAAGCTCAGCAGGCGTTGAACTCCACCTTTAGGGCGATCGTCATCGAGATCGGCAGCAGCGTCATCCTCATGTCGCCGGTAGGCAATCCAGAACTTTGGGCGGCCAACGTGGCCCACCGAACCAAGGCTAAGAAGGCTGCCGACGACTACGACTTCAAGGTCTCGGTGCGTAATGCCCTGATCAACCTGAACCAGGACAACTTCACCAAGGCCGGCAAACTGCGCAAGGGCGTGAAGTACGCCAAGCCTCTGACGAAGACGGAGCGGGAGCAGAACTTCGCCACGAATGGCCTGGTAGCTGGTCAGGGATACGTCGGCGGCCGGTTCCGGGGTAACTGGCAGTTCTCCATCGATTCACCGGCTACCGAAGAGCTTGACCGCATCGACCCGTCGGGTAGCGAAGCCATTACAGCGCTCATCACCCAGGTGCAGGCGCTGACCATTGGCCAGACGGCCTACATCGTGAACAACTTGGCGTACGCGGTCCCGCTGGAGTACGGCCATTCATCCCAGGCGCCGGCCGGCATGGTCCGGGTCACCCTGGCCAACTTCCAGCGCATTGTCGACGAAGCCATCAGGAGCAACAGCGTATGAGCCATGCACGAGCCCGCCAGGCCATCGAGATCAAGCTGATGGCCTGGGCCGCTGCGCGCCCGATTCGGGTCGCGAACTTCGAGCAGGGGTTCGAGGCGCTGCCAGAAGAAACCTACTTGCAGGCATACCAACTGCCCGGTGCAACTACTTGCCGCTATCTAGGCGGAGACGCCTACGAGTACACCGGTGTCTACCAAGTGAGCATCGTCTGCCCGGCGGGCCAGCCACTGGCTACCGCTGAGGCCCTGGTCGGTGAGCTTTCGAGCCTCTTCCGGGCTGATTCGGAGCTCAGCCGCAACGGCTTCGAGGGTTTGGTCACCGAACCTGTTGACCAGGGCCCAACTATCACCGAGTCGGCAACCTACACGGTACCGGCCAGCTTCACCTACCGCGGTGTCGCGGACCAGTAACACCAGAGCACCTTTCAGGCTACAGCTAGGGGGCACCCGAAAGCGCCTTCCCTGGGGCGTTGCTGTGGCCGATCTATTTCCAGGGCTATTTCAGGGGATACATCATGGACAAACTGATTATTGGCGACACCGAACTGAGCGTGATCGATCACGGCGGGCAGCCGTGTCTCACGCTTGCCGAGGTGGCGACCGCGCTCTATGGAAAAGGGGGTGACGGAAATGCGACCCCCTTTGAAACACGCGTGCGTGACCTCTACCGGCGCCATGCGGACGAGTTCACGCCGACAATGACAGCCCTGGTCAAGATGAAGACCAGAGGTGGTGAGCAAGAGGTGCGGGTTTTCAGTCTTCGTGGTGCTCACCTACTTGGGATGTTCGCCCGCACCGAGCGTGCGAAGGCCTTCAGGCGCAAAGTGCTCGATGTTCTGGACGAGCAATCTCGCCAAGGGCAGTCGCTTGGTGCCGAGTTCCAGCGAACATTGCTCGAATACAGCGGCAAGCAGGCTGTGGCAAGCCTTTGCGGAAAAGGCCTGCGCCAATGGCAGCGACAGAAGCCTCCACTTGAAGCAAAGCTGAGCGACCTGGCGTCGCAGTTGCAGCCATCACTTCCACTTCACTGACACCACCCTGACGAACGAAAGCCCGCCCAGTGCGGGCTTCGTCGTTTCTAACCAAGAGGAAACACACCATGGCCGCACGCTTCCCGCTGCCAAACGGCGCAGTGCTGGAGATCGCACGCGTCATCGGCGCTGCCGTCCCATTCACTGCGCTGACCAACGCCAAGCCGCCGGTGGCCACCGCTGCTGGTCACGCCATCCAGAACGGCGATGTTCTGCTGGTCAACTCCGGCTGGGCGCTGATCAACGACCGCGCCGTCAAAGCAGCCAGTGTCGCCGCCGATACCTTCTCGCTGGGCGGCCTGGACACCAGTAATGTGGAGCGCTTCACCGCTGGCGCCGGCGTTGGCTCCGTGCTTCCCGTCTCTGACTGGGTGCAGATCTCCAAGGTCACCTCGTTCACTTCCTCGGGCGGCGAGCAGCAGTATGCGACCGTTGGATACCTAGAAGATGACGACGACAAGCAGTTCCCAACCAACCGGAACCCAACCAGCTTGTCGATTGTGGTCGAGGACCAGCCCACTGCTGCGTACGTTGAGGCCGTGGAAGGTTACGACGCGTCGAAGGAACTGGCGGTGATCCGCATGAAGCTCCGCAACGGTGACCAGATCCTGTACCCGGGCTACGTCAGCATCACTCCAGACCCGACCATGGAGCGGAATAACGTGATGACCCGAACCATCAGCGTCGGCCTGTCGGCTCGTTCGCTGCGTTACCTGGCCGGTGCGTAAGGAGAACTCATGGCGAAGATCAAAATTGCTCAGAACCCAACGTTTAGCGCCGAGGTGAAGATCCCGCGCGTGGGCAGCGACTCGGTTGCGGTGGAGTTCACGTTCCGCTACTTCGACCGCACCGCCCTGGCCAAGCTGTACGACGGCTGGAACCAAGCTTTCGAAGCGCACGCCGAAAAGTGCAAGACCGAAGGGGCAAGTCTCGAGCAGTTCACTGCCGGCCAGGTACAACTGCAGGCCGATCAGATCAAGGCCGTCACCGCCGGCTGGGGCTTCGACGACAAGTTCACCGATCAGGCCATCCTCGACCTAGTGACCACCTGTGTCGGCGCGCCGCAAGCCGTGCTGGACGCCTATCAGGAAGCCTACAACCCTGCCCGCCTGGGAAACTGAAGTCGGCGGCGCGGGCCTTGTATGAGCAAGGTCCCTCCGCCGAGCAGCTGGCCTTCCTGGGCCTTACCCTGGACGACATCGAGATCGACGACGTGGAGGTCTGGCCGGATGCGTGGCCTGCCTTCTGCCTGTTCGAAGCGCTGGGCACGCAATGGCGCCTGGGGCCGGGCGGGCCCTCAGGGCTCGATTACGCTGCCATTCCCGGGACCGCCAAGATGATCGGTCTGAAGAGCCGCGAGCTGTCCGAAACCTTTGATGACGTGCGCGTTATGGAGAACGAAGCGCTGACGGTGATGGCCGAGGCGGCGGAGTAGTGGAGACCATCAGAAATCATCGTGTTTGGCGGGCCCTGGCTCGACCGGACGCGCCTTGTGTTGCGTCATCGGGACGCGAAGTGAAGCGGTGAATCCATAGGAGCATTGAATGAGCTCAACATCGGCTGACGGGCTGAAACAAGCAAACCGTAGGATTGAAGAGCTGCAAGCTCGACTCACGACGGAGTCGAGCTTGCGGCTAGCATATGAGGCGATATTAACCGCCCGCATTGCTGCCTTAGATGAGAAAGTCAGGCAGTTGCAGCGACCCGTTTGAGTTCAGCTCGTGCGAGCTCCTCAATTTCCTTTATCGAAAAATCACCGATCGGCTTGCCCAAGAGGTCTACTTCAACCATCAGGTTCGCGCTGGTCCCATTCCCGAGCCCTACTATCGCCTTGGGCGCGAGGGACAGGTTGAGTTGAACAAGTGTTGTGGCCATTCGATATCCTTAACTGATTGCGCTAGAAGAAACGCTATCCAGTCCATGGGCTTGCCGGCAATGGACCGGAGCGGTTGGTTGGTCAGGGTCAGCTGGTCCTAGTGCGCACAATGAGGCGCCATAGGATTGCAGATCGGTTCTGATGCTGATGGCGATTTTGCGGAGGGAAAGGATCCCCGGCGTTGGAGGTGATTTCGTCACCGCAGCCTTCGCATCGATAAATCCCAGAGACAGGAACACGGTCTGCTGGCTCATACAATGTGTTCCAGTGTGTGTTCCCAGGTTTATCTGTCTCCGTGATGAAGCGTGCCGTTTCTCGTGTTACGAAAGCCATGGTGATCTCCCTGTATTGGCATCATTACGCTACTACACCGCCGGATTGACTGGTTACTGGCTATCCGTCCAGCCGGATACTCAGATTGCTGTATAAATGATCAGTATTTTGTTATAGTCCACGCGAGAACGAGGGCGATAAGGCCTGTCAACATAAATTTGACGATTAGCCTTGACTTGTGCAGAATCGCGCCTCATTTTTGATGAACGAACCCATCAAGCTAAGGAGGCCGCATGGAGTATCGCACTGCAAACGACGTCCTACAGGCACATTGGGATGGTCGGCTCCCCGTAAATCCTGAGGCCATTGCTCGCTCCATGGGCATTGAGGTGCGGGTAAGCAGTCCCTTTAACGGGGGCAGCGCCACTGAAAGCGGTCATTATATGTACCGCAATGGTGACCCACTCATCACCTACAACATGATGGATGCCCCGGTTCGGCAACGCTTTACCATTGCTCATGAGATCGGCCACCACGTTCATGGAGACTTGGACGCCCCTCGGGATACATCTGAGCAATTCAGCGCGCGCTCCCGGGATCCCAAAGAGGTCGCTGCCAACAGGTTTGCTGCAGCTCTTCTAATGCCGGCAGCATTGGTGAAACACATGGTGCTTGAGCAACGAGTCACTGACCTTTCGAGGTTAGCCAGTACCTTTGGTGTTTCTACAGCTGCAATGGAATTCAGGCTGAAAGCGATTGGGCTTCTATGACTGGCACAAGTGATGATTTGGCAGGCGGTGAGGCCGAAAACCCAGGATTGATTAGCGACTACCTAAAAAAGGAGGCTTGGCGGTTCCGATGGGAGAAACGACTGACCAACGTGACAGTTGGCTTGGTGATCGTTTTCTATCTGGCGCTGCTGGGCTTCGTTTTTTTTGGCAACATCCGTTTCACTATGGGTTTTTGGTATTTCTTCGCGTCAGTAAGGCCGCATACCACTGGCGATATTCCAATCATTGTTTCACTTTCGACTGTGCCGACCTTGCTGCTCATCGCTTTGCTCAGATACTTCCATCATCGGCCCAAGCCGGAGCAGGACGATCCGCAAGCTCCGTTGCCAATCAGCGTCGAGGCAGCAAAGGAGATCATCAAGGCAACCACGGATGCAATGAAAGGCCCATAACCCAGAGAAAAGCCCAGCCCCGCGCTGGGCTTTATGTTCTTGCGTGTCTGCTACATTTCCAAGCTGGTTATCCGGTTAGTGCATTATCTGTAATGGCGTTGGTAGAGCAGCTCGAAGCAGCGTTTGGCCACAGTCCTGAAGTGGCCGGCGGTCAATGCCATCAAACCAACTGCGCTGTATGCTCCGACACCCAGAGCGGTAATGCCAACCTCGTTTGTAGCTTGGATCAGGCCCGGCATTACACCCAACACGGCCAGTGTTAGAGCCCATGCGATAAATTTGCTTGCGCCACCAATTGGAGCCAGGGCCCAGCTACTGACCTCCGACCAAGGCCGCTTGCTTTCGTTTCGGATCAACTGGATTACCTTCTTGAGCATCTTCACTTCAGCCTCCAAACATCTCAAGTCGTCTTGAAGGCCAAACGCTACTACGGCGGCGGTGGGGCGGGGTACTGGGTTTCCGTCCAGGGTGGATGGGTGGACAGGACCAACGATTACGCTCTAGTTGGTGATGGCTATTTGCCTTGCTTGCGTTGCGGCTGGTACCATCCCAATGGAGATTTTGGCATATAAATGGATAACATTTTGAGTAATAAAACAGATATCCCGGCTCTTTCGGCCGCGGCGACTGCAAGTTCGGTTTCTATTTTTCTTGCTTCCGGCCCCTACAACTCACTCAACCTTATCACCAGCCTGACACTACTGTGTTTGGTCTGTGGGTATACAATTTCGGCTAAGCGCGTACGCTTTGAATCTTTGGCCTTCTCTTTCGTTGTGGCCTTTGTAGCGCTGCCTGGCATCGGGTACGTACGTGAATACACGCTGGGGAGTGTAGGTCTTTCAACTAGCTTGGTGACGGAAGATTTTCTGCTGTTCACTTGGGTGTCCGTAATCGCCTTGATCTTTGTGATGGATCAACTCATCTTCCAGCGTGCGGCTGCAAAGAGCGAAGGTGCCACTGCATGACTACAGGTCGAAGCCCAGCCCTGCGCTGAGCTTTTTGCATCTGACCGTGCGCGGGTGGCGACTGTGATATCGTTTTGCCTCTAAGAATGGAGGCGTTCGATGAAAGTCAAAAATTGGGACGGCTGGGAGCCCGAGTGGCTGAAGCTCGTAGATCATTATCAGAGCGCGCCCGCAGTACCTGGTGTGTACATCATCTGTGCAGACCGTGCTATCGCGCGAGCGGTGGGCATTGACGATAACGGTATTTTGACTGTCGGAGAGTCGGACAACCTCAAGCGCCGTCTTGCAGCATTCATTCGATGTGCACGTACGAAAGGCGCTACCGGCCACATGGCAGGATGGCGGTTCAGCTTCGCATCGTTCGAAAAGATGTTCCCATTGGACACGCTCTGGGTAAGCTGGTATCCCACCGTCGACAAAGCAGCGGCATACGCGAAGGAAGGCGAGATGCTGGGCCTGTATCTGGCAGAGCACTACGAACTACCTCCGTTGAACTACAAGTTCAACTGGTCTCCCCAAGAGCATTGATTGGTAAGCACGGCCCAGCGCTGGGCTTTTTGCAACGATGGATCTGCTCGTTTACCGTATTCGGGCCGGGTTCTTCTCCTTAGCTCTAGCTATAGCTCTAGTTTCAAAAAAAACTATAGCCGAAATGTACGCTAGCTATTCTTCTACGCGCGTCAGAGAGGGCGCTAATAGAGGGTAGGGAAATGCCGGAGACTAAGAACGAAGGACGCGGTAACGAGCGTGGCGGATATGTCCAGAGTGGCGATCGCCATCGCGGAGGAAACGATGTGCGTGGTAGCGATCATGTTGACCGTGGTGGACACATTGATCGAGGAGGGAACGTTGATCGTGGTGGGAATCCGGGTGCCGGAGGAGATAAAGGGGGGGGTAAGCGCTAGCAAAAGGCCCTGACATATGACTTCAACAGAGCCCGGCCTGAGCCGGGCTTTGTGTTTGGCATTAGCTGATTGTGGCTATGTAGATACGTGGAGCCCAAGCTCAGCTGGTTTGCACCGCCTTTTTGTACCTGTCCAATCTGGGCACCGTGGGCAATTTCGGTCCGTCGGATCTCGTAGGCATATTGAAAATTGGTCGAAACTGTGGCGTGGTATCGAAGCAGGCGGCAAGCCGGGACATCAGCGGTAACACCGCGCTTTTCATTCACAATGTCCAGGACAGTGAGAGCGGAAACGTGGAACTTCCGGGCAACCTCTGTCGGAGTGAGGTCCAGTGGATGGAGCAACTCTTCCTTGAGAATCTCGCCCAGATGGACCGGGATCAACCGTTAGTAAACAGAAGTCACCTCAGTTCTACAATTAGTAGGGCAATGACTGACGCAGGTTGGCCGCTGCCTGGCCTCCAAACGACGTTGAGAGACTTCCAGGTCGGATAAATATTGTGAGTTGAATCCACTTATTGTTAATGGCTGATCTTATATTGTTCGTAGCTTTCGGGGCCTATTATTTGCTTTTTTCTGCGTTCTTTTCTCGGTTGGCTTTGTCCTTTGCTTCCGCTGCTTTACGGGCCTGTTCTGGAGTTAGTTTGTAAATTTCTGCCATTTCGCGAGGCTCGGAGATGGCCTTGGCTACGATCTTGTTAACCAATAGGAATAGCCTTACAGACACAAAGTCGATGTCTTCTTCCGCCATCTGACTCGGGTGTACTGCGCAGTTGCCCGTTATTCTTACAGTGTCTGCTGCTTGGATGATGCTTGGTGGTAGCTTACCTTCTGTCGCAAGATTTCGTATGTCATCATTAATGTTTTCGCCCGGTTGATTTAGATGTTTACATAGCTTTTGGAGGCTTAGGCGGAGAAGAGCTGCAGAGCCTCTGGGCGAACGGTGTGCGATACTAGCAGCCTCTAGATAGTCTTCTCGTACCTCTTCGGGCATATCGTCGTGCGGAGGAGGAGCGAAACCGTGGTCCGGATAGAGCATGTCACCTTTTGTTGGTACTATGTGGCCAGTACTCGGCAGCGTCTCATGTTCATACACTTTCCACATTGATCGCTTCTTGCATTTTGCACATTCTGCTTCTGCGTATCCAAGTTGGGAGTAACCGACAAGGAATCTCCAGTTCATGTGAGCGAAAGCTGAGCAAAATGGGCAGTTGAATCCGTCAAGGCCCGCCGAGGGTTCGGTGTACTTCATTGCACCATATCCTGGAAATAGAGGTGGTATTTGTCCGTGCTGCAAGAAAAGTCTTGATTTAACAAGCTTTGCATCAGTCAAGGTTGCTAACCTGGCTTGGCCTGGTTATTACTTCTCATCCGACTTGCGGCTTTCTTCAATCTGCCGCTTCAGGCTTTCAGCGAATTCTGGGCTGCTCTTGATCATCTGCAGTCCCCAGAGCAGCGTATCCGACACAATGTCACCCAAAGGCTTTCCGGTCTCCTTGGCCGCCTTCTGCAGCAGCTCAAAGGCGGATCGGTCGATGGTCAGGGGCATGTCTTCACCGCCTGGTTCCTCAAGAATGAGTGTGACGGTTCTAGGCTCAAGAGGCTGGCCCTGCAGCTCATCGACACTCACGCCCAAGGCACAAGCTAGTTTCCCGAGTACAGTCTTCCGCGGTTTGGCCTGGCCAGCCTCGTATCTCGAGATTTGAGAAGGCGAAACGCCGCTTGCGTCACCCAGCTCCTGCTGGGTTAGGTTTTTCTCGCCGCGTAGTCGAATGAGATTGGTCGCGAATTCAGTATTCATAGGGGCCTCGTGAATAGCTCTAGAGTAATACAAACTCACAAAGAGCAAAAATGCGTTTGACAAGGTTGAGAAAAGCAATAAACTCACAAAACGCAAAAAAGGAGGCATCTATGTCAACCCGCAAGATCACCACTGCAGTACGCATGCTGTGCACGATGCGGCAGAAGCTCGAGGCGCGGGCAGCTGAAAACGGGCGCAGCCTGAGCGGCGAGATCGTATTCCGCTTGAGGAAATCCCTGGAGGAGGAAATGCAAGATGGGCAGAAACAGCGGGCATGAAAAAGCCCCGGTCGCGCCAACGGCCAGGGCTTTGGGAATCAACGCAGTCATCGATCAGGAAAACAACGTCATGGGCGATAATAGCACAAACGTAGTCCCTTTCAATTTCGGCAAGCAGCAGGTGCGCACGCTGCTGATCGATGGCGAGCCATGGTTTGCCGCGCAGGATGTTCTCGACTCCTTGGAGTACGCGGAAACCTACAAGCCCTCCCGCGCAATGTCGCACGTACCCGATGCCTGGAAGGGTGTGCATCGGTTGCACACCCCCGGAGGCACCCAGCAAACGCTGATGATTTCCGAGCAAGGCTTGTATTTTGTGCTTGGGCGCTCCGACAAGCCCAAGGCTCTCCCATTCCAGATGTGGCTTGCCGGTGATGTGCTGCCAGCCATCCGCAAGACTGGTGCATATGTAGATCAGCACAGCGCGATGGGCGACCTTGTCGGCGCGGTTATCGGAAGCAGCGGTGAGATTGTGCTGGACCGGGTCATTGACCAGAAGGCTATGGACCTCCCGCGCAGCATGCGCCGGAGCTACCGGCACACGATGAAAAGTAGGTTGCGCAGCCGGTTCAATGTTCAGCGCACTGCCCTCATCCCGGCCGAGTGCCTTTCGGATGCCTGCAACTTCGTGGTGGCCTACGTCTTTGAGGGCGAGCTCCTGCCTAAGCGTGATCAGGTCCAGATCGTCGGAGGTCCACAGAAGCGCTATCTGGTCTCGTTCGACCACATAGGCGAGCAGCGCGTGGAAGAGGTGGCTGACGATGCCTGCGTACTTTCGACGCGCGACCTCATCAAGGGAATGGTCATGTCGCCCGGGGATATTCCAGTCTCGACTCCCGACATGTTCGAGTTCTTGATGGCGGCAGTTGTGAACCTTCGGGGCCGCTTCAACATCGCGCGTAAGGTTGGTTAGTGGTCGCGCCTATGGTGCGATATGGATTTTAGGCGGCATCGAGAGGGCACCTTCGGGTGCCTTTTCTTTTAGCGGCGCTCCTCAGTTTTGCGCTGACACGACGCGATGGTAGATTGCCCTCATCAACAAGGAGGGCACGCATGAAGCGTTTGGCATTGGTCGCGCTGGCCGGGATCGTCCTGGCAGGCTGCGGGAAGAGCGATATCGACCGGGCGCGCGAGGCGGTTGCCGAGCAACTCACTGACCCCTCGTCTGCGCAGTTCAGGAATGAGCGAAGCAAGAAGGATGGCTGGGTGTGTGGCGAGGTGAACTCGAAGAACGCCATGGGCGGCTATGTTGGCTTTAAGCGCTACACCGTCACGTGGATGCCGGATGGCACAAATGTGGTTGCCCTGGAAGGGGAAAATGAAACCTCAGTGGACCGTATAAACTGCGGAATCCAATGAGCAAATGAAGGAACTGGAACCCGCCTCGAGCGGGTTTTTTTACGCCTGGAGGAACCATGAGTCAGGGTGATATTGCGGTTCTCGGCATCAGAGTCGAGTCAGGTGAGGCGGTCTCAGCTGCGGAAGATCTAGATAAGCTAACAACAGCAGGGGAGCGTGCTGGGGCCGCTACAGGCAACGTTGGCCTCCAGGCAAAAAGCTCCGGCGTCTCCATCAAGGATCTCGCATCAAGCACTCAATCAGCAGAGCAGTCCATGGACAGGTACGCCCGCCAGGCACAGGCGGCCGGAATGTCGACTAAGGCATATACCGCCGCCCTGCGCGGTGTACCTGCACAGTTCACCGACATCGTAGTCTCCCTCCAGGGCGGCATGAACCCGTTCACCGTTTTACTACAGCAGGGCGGACAACTGAAAGATATGTTCGGCGGAATCGGGCCAGCGATGCGAGCGTTGGGCGGTTACGCTGTTGGTTTGGTCAACCCATTCACTGTCGCAGGCGCGGCGGCAGCTGGTTTGGGTATTGCCTACTACAAAGGCTCGCAAGAAGCGGACGAGTTTCGGAAGGCTTTGGTACTTAGCGGTAATGCCGCAGGCAGCAATGTCGGGGCGATGGCTGATCTTGCAAGACAGATCAGCACTACTGTGGGCACGACAGGTGCAGCCGCGGATGCTTTGGCGCAGGTAGCGAACAGCGGAAAAATTGCTGGTGACAGCTTCGGTGTAGTCACTACTGCCGCTTTGCAGATGAAAGATGCGACTGGTCGCGCGGTAGAGGAAACGATTGCCGATTTTGTGAAGATCGGCAAAGACCCAGTTGCTGCCGCGCGAGAGCTGAACGATCAATACAATTTCCTCACGGCCAGCACATACGCCCAGATCCAAGCGCTCAAGGATCAGGGGGACACTGTCGGCGCAGCCAAGCTCTTGACTGACACCTACGCCCAGACCATCGATACAAGATCGAAAGAGATTGTTGAGAATCTTGGGTGGATTGAGAAAGCTTGGCGCGGAGTATGGGGTGCAACTAAATCCGCCGGTGACGCCGCTGTTAACTTCGGCCGAACTCAGGGAATTGCCGGCCAGCTGTCGGATGCCCAGAAGGAACTGGCCGAGATCGATAAGCGCATGCAGAACCCAATCGCTGCGCGCAGCAAACAGAACCAAGATGCGCGGGAGGTAGCCCAGAGCCGCATCAATGCTTTGCAGGACCAGTTAAAAACGCAGCTAGCCATCGACCAGGCTCAGGAAAATTATCGGCTGCGCCAGCGCGAATCCGTCCTTTCTCAGGAAACGCTTAATGGCCAGTTACGGACGACCGCAAGCAATCAAGACAAGCTGGCGGCCCGCCTCAAGGAAATCAACGAACTCGCCAAGAAGTCTGCCGCTGGCGACGGTGGTCGTGTGTACACCGAGGCAGAGCTGAACCAACTTCGCGATGCCGCCCGAGAGCAGTACAAGGACAAGCCAGGCCCGAAAGGACCTGCCTACCGCGAAGACGCCGGCACCAAGGCCCTCGACCAGGCTCGCCAGCACTACTCGGTGCTCCAGCAGCAGAACGGCCTCATCGGTGTCCAGATGGGGCAGATGCAGAAGCTGGGCGAAGCTGGCCAAGTCCTGGTGCGCTGGGAGCAGCAGCTGGCCGACATCAAGGAAAAGAAGATCCTGACTGTCGAGCAGAGGTCATTGCTAGCCAACCAGCAGCAGATCACCAATCAGCTCAAGAAGAACGCCGAGCTGGAAAAGGAGATGCAGCTGCGAAAGGTGGCCACGGAGGAGGCGCAGAGGCTCGCAGCCTTCCAGGCCAACCTGAACAGCCAATTGCAGAGGTCCTCCGTAGGGCTGAACAACAGCCTGGCCGGTGCGGGCTTGGGAGACCAGGCACGACAGCGCATTGAAGAACGGTTCAGCATCGAGCAGCAGTACCAGCAGCAAATGGACAACTTGTTGCAGCAGCGCAACGAGGGGCGGATCAGCGAAGAGCTTTACCAGAAGCAAAACGCGGCGCTGCAGAACGCTTTGGATCAACGCCTGGCTATGCAGGAGCAATACTACCTCCGTGTCGACGAGCAGCAATCCGACTGGTCGCTTGGCGCAAGGGCGGCGTTCAACACCTACCTTGAGCAAGCGCGCAACGTCGCTGGGCAGACGAGAAGCCTATTCACCAACGCCTTCTCCAGCATGGAAGACTCGGTCGTCACCTTCGTGAAGACCGGGAAGCTGTCCTTCAAGGACTTCGCCGATGGGGTCATCGAGGATCTGATCCGCATCCAGGTGAGGCAAGCTGCTGTTGGGTTCTTGGGCAATGCGTTTGGTTTTATGACCGGCGGTACTCAGGCGCTCGGGCAGGGCACAATGACAGGCTTCAGTGAGCCGCTGAGGCAGCTTTCCACTGGCGGCTATACGGGTGATGGCGGCAAGTTCGAGCCGAAGGGAGTTGTGCACGGCGGTGAATTCGTCCTCCGCAAGGAGGTAGTGGCTCAGCCAGGCATGCGCAACTACCTGGAGGGGCTGAACGTCAGGGGTTACGCCTCCGGCGGTTTCGTGACGCCGCGGATAGCCTCGACCGCTACGCAAATGGCTGCTAGCCAACCCGAGGCGTCGACCAGTTCGGCGCCGGGGATCGTTCAGCACATCAGCGTCCAAGGTACTGCAGACGACGCCACCCTGGCCCGAATCCAGCAGGCCGCACAGAAGGGCGCGCAGGATGGCTACAACTTGGTGCTGCGCGACCTCAAGATGAACGGGCCGGCGCGCCAGCTTATCGCCCGAAACCGATAGCAAGAAGGAGTACTGCATGGCTATCCAATGGCCGGCATCGCTGCGCCCGTCTGAAATGACGTGGGGCTTAGTCAACAACAGCCGCGCCTTCACATCGACCCTCTCGAACGCCCAGCAGATCGTTGGGCAGCCGGGCGCCTATTGGCAATGCACCATTACGTTCGGGTTGCTCACGCGCAAGCAGGAGCGGCAGCTGTCTTCGCTCCTGGGCGAACTGGATGGGATGTTCGGCACGGTCAACGTGCCGGCATTTACTCGGCGCCGCGGTAACAGTGTGGGGGCGCTGAAGGTCGTCAGTGGCCCGTCGCAGTCCCGCTCTATCCAGGTCGGCGGCGCCATTCCAAACGCTCAGATGTTTTCGGTCGGGGATTACATGACGATCGCCGGCGAGATGTTCGAAGTCATCAAGCCGGCCGTGACCAACGCCCAGGGACAGGCTGTGGTGCAGGTGAACAAGCGCATTCGCCAAACCTTGGCGGTTGGTTCGGCCATCGAATACCTCAACCCGTATTCCGAAATGCGCATGACCCAGGACACCTGGAGCATGACCGTGCGCCAGACCGTGTCGAACGGCAGCTACCAGTTCAGGGAGGCCTTCTGATGCCCTCGACATTCCCGTTCAGCCAGAGCGTGGTCGACATCATCGCCACGGGCAAATTCTTGAGCGTGTACGCCTGTCAGCTCGATTTCGAGGATGGCCCGGTCTACGCGCACACCGGCACCGGTGACCTGGTGATCGGCGGTATCACGTATCTGGGGGTAGGGCAGTTCGGCGAGGTAGGGCAGTCGCAGGAGAGCGACAACTCGAACTCGCCCATGTCGATCGACTTAGCGCTCACCGGCCTGGACAGCTACATCATCACCGAGACCAACATCCGGGGCTGCCGCGGGCGCTCTGGCAAGCTGATGTTTGTGGTGTTCGACGAGCAGGGCAACTACGCCGCCGACATCCTGTTCTCCGGCCGCATGGACGCCGCCACCTTTTCCTACGCCGGCAACGGCGAGGACGGAAACAAGATCACCGTCCCGATCGTTGACCGGATGGCCGAGTGGAGCCGCACCGGTACCGAACGCTTTACCGACGAGAACCACCGGGCCCGGCACCAGGGTGACCGGTTCTTCTACGCCATCGCTCAAATGTCCGAATGGCCCATCTACTGGGGCTCCAAGAAGGACGCCCCGACGTTCACCTACGAGAAATAGGCATGCGCTACCGAGACTGGACTACACGCCTCAGCGAAGTGATCAAGGCCGCCTCAGAGCGGCCTTTTTCATGGGGAGAATTTGATTGCTGCCTGTTCGCTGCGGACTGTGCGGCTGCGGTATGCGGTACCGACCCTGCACAGGCCTATCGCGGTACCTATAAGACCGAGGCTGGGGCCAAACGAGCGCTGAAGAAAAACCACGGCAGCCTCGAGGCTGCATGGGATGCCTGCTTCACCCGGGTGGCTCCTGCTTATATCCAGCGCGGTGACGTGGCGATGTATGAGGCGCCGGGCGGTAAATCCATGGCGGTCTTCTGGGCCAATGAATTCTGGGCAACCACTGACGACGGGGTGACCCGCGTGTTGTGCGACCCACTTGCAGTCTGGAGAATCGAATAATGTCCGGTGGCGTCAAGAAGATTGCGCAGGTAGCTGTTGGTGCGGTGATTGGCTTCATCCAGGGCGGCCCGGTGGGGGCGGCTATCGGTGCTGGCATGGCGTTCTACATGGCCGAGCAGCAGGAAAAGCTCAATACCAAGTCGCCTCTGCGAGACAACGAGCCTTCGGCGCAGACGGTCCGTTCCTCCAAGGCACCGGCGCGTTTCATCCTAGGCCGCGTCAGCACCGGTGGCGTGCTGGTGTGGGCGCAGGAGCAGGTTGGTGACCAGACCGATGGTGAGTGGCTGCACTTGGTGTACGTGCTCTGCGAGGGCCCCATCGAAGCCCTGGAGAACATCTACCTGGGTGAGGAGGAGATCGCCACCTACGGCGAGCACGCTTCCTATGAGCTGATCGTCAATCCGACCCAAGTAAACGCTTTCCTCAAGGCCAACTGTCCGGACTGGAAGGACGAGCAGATTGGTCGTGGCCTGTCGTTCGTGCGCCTGTCGCTCAAGTACAGTGCCGAGAAGTTCCCGTCTGGCATTCCAGACGCGCGCTTCATCGTGCGCGGGCGGAACGATATCTACGACCCGCGCACCGGCATGGCCGTTTACACGGAAAACACCGCGCTGCATATCCTGTGGTTCCTTCGTAACCGCTGCGGCGTGCCGGATGACGAGATTGTGTTTGAGACCTTTGCCAGTGGCGCGAACGTCTGCGATGAGTCGGTGGTCAACCCGGACGGCACCACCAGCCCGCGTTATCACAGCAGCTGCGTAATCGGCGCAGACGAGCAACGAACAAACGTCCTTCAGAAACTCGAAACCGCGTGTGGCGGCCGCACGATCCGCGTGGGCGGCCGTTGGATGTTCCAGGCCGGGGCCTATTACGGGCCGTACGACTTTGAAATCACCGAGGACATGGTCGTTGGCACCATTACTGGCAGCACTGAGCCGACCAATGACGCGGCCATCAATACGGTTCGCGGTACGTTCATCGACACCGCCCAGTCGTGGACCGAAACCGACTACCCGGAGGTGAGCATTGCTCAGTGGGTTGTTGAAGACGGCGGCGAGGCTGCGGAAACCCTGTCATTCTCTTACGTTACCGACGCCTATCAGGCCCAGCGTCTGGCCAACATCGAGCTGCGCCGGAGGCGCGCGGGCGGCACCATCAGCGTGCCGATGAACTTCCTTGGCTACAACTGCCGCCCAGGCCGTGCCGTGCGGGTAAATCTGCCGTCGCTGAATATCTTGGGTGAGTTCATCGTCACCAACTGGAGCATGGGCGCCAACGAAGGCTGCACTGCCCAGCTGCAGCAGTATGAAGCAGCCCAGTTCGATGATGCCGTAGGGCAACCGTATAATCCGATCGGCTTCATCAGTATGCCGACCGGGGGGCTGGGCAGTCCTACCAATGTGGCCTGGACGCCTGCCGAAACTGCAGAGGTGAGCCAGGGGGTGCTGAGCTGGGTGCAGCCTGCTGGGATCGTCACCGGCTATGCCGTAACCGTCCGCCAGGGCGGCACCGCAGTGCAGGCCCAGCAGGTGCCCGAGACCACGCTGCAGCTGCCTATTGCTGGCCTGTCGTCGGGCAATTACACCATGAGCGTGGCCGCTCTGGGCCCGCTGACCCGCTCCGGCGAGGCCAGCATTACGGTCAGCATCGACGGCCCTCCGATCCCTGAGTCATGCGTGGTGCAGTCCACCATCGACACCATCACGCTGATCCCCGGCAACACGCTGCATGGCCTGAACGGTGGCACCTACGAGTACTTCTTCTCGACCAACCCTCAGGCAACGCAAGGCGAGTATCTGGGGCAAGGCCTGACCCTGACTCACACCGGGTTGGCATTTGCGACTAACTATGCCTACTTCGTTCGTTCGAAGAACGCCTATGGTGTGAGCGCATTCCTGAAGGTGGTCGCTTCCACGTCGACGAGCGTGGACAACATGTTGGATGCGTTGAAGGACAAAATTGAGAACGGCCAGCTTGCCCCGGCGGTGCGGGAAGAAATCGCCCTGATCTCCGGGCCGCCCGACCTTCCGGGGTCGGTCAACAACCGTCTGGAAGAGCTGGACGAGCAGGTCACCGAGATCACCGACCAACTGGGCGTTGCGGTCACGCAGGTTCAATCCAACCTAGACACCGCCACCCAGCAGGCTCAGCAGAATCTGGTGACCGCTAAGCAACAGCTGCAGGAGCAGATTGACACCGTCAGTGCTGCGGCGGGCGCCTTGCCCTACAACAAGGATAAGACCTACACCTCGGGTCAGGTTGTGCTAGGCGCCGACGGCAAGCTGTATCAAGCAAACCAGGCCGTGCCGGTAAACACCACGCCGCCAAATGCCACATACTGGACCGACATTGGCCAGGCCGTGCAGACAGCGAATGGCCTTGCCGTCCGGATGACCACGGTGGAGACCAAGGTCACCGAGCAGGACGGGAAGCTGACGGCTCAATCCACCCGCATCGACGGCGTGCAATCTAGCCTGACGACCACCAACCAGAATGTGACCGCTGCACAGCAGGCCGCGCAGGACGCAGCGACCTTGGCAGGAGGGAAGGGCAAGGTCATCGTGCAGTCCGCTGCGCCTGCTGTGGCTGACCGCCTGGCACAGAACCTGTGGATCGATACCACCGGCAACGCCAACACGCCTAAGCGCTGGAGTGGTACGGCATGGATGGCCGTCACCGACAAGGTGGCCACTGATGCCACGGCTGCGGCAGCGAATGCGTTGTCTGTCGCCCAGACCAAGGCCGACGCAACCGTTGTCTCGCAGTTGGGCAGCGCCGTGACTCAGCAGGGCGACACGATTACGGCACAGGGCCAGGAGATCACCGGCGTTCAGTCGAGCCTGGTCACTACCAACCAGAACGTCACCGCAGCGCAGCAGGCTGCCCAGGATGCGGCGACTCTTGCCGGCGGCAAAGGCAAGGTAATCGTTCAGTCGGCAGCGCCTGCTGTAGCTGATCGCCTGGCGCAGAACCTTTGGATCGACACCACCAATAATGCCAACACGCCAAAACGGTGGACTGGCAGCGCCTGGGCGGCGGTAACTGACAAGGTTGCAACGGATGCGGCAGCGGCAGCGGCTAACGCTTTATCCGTGGCGCAGACCAAGGCCGACGCTTCGGCGGTGAGCAACCTGACGAACCGGGTAACCGAGGCGGAGGGGGTAATTTCGGCTCAAGGCCAGGCCATCACTGGCGTGCAAGCGAGCCTCACCACCACCAATCAAAACGTCACGACGGCGCAGCAGGCGGCTCAGGCCGCTGCTGACCTAGCGGGCGGTAAAGGCAAGGTCATGTATCAGACGGCAGCGCCCGCGGTGGCTGATCGTCTGGCACAAAACCTATGGATCGACACCGCCAACGGAGCCAATACGCCAAAGCGGTGGAGTGGTTCAGCCTGGTTGGCGGTAACGGACAAAGTTGCCTCGGATGCGGCGGCTGCGGCGGCCAATGCTCTGGCCGTGGCCCAGACCAAGGCTGACGCAACCGCTGTAAACAACCTGGGTACCCGGGTAACCAGCGCTGAAGGCAAGATTGAAGCACAGGGAACCGCGCTGACTAATGTGCAGGCATCGGTAGGCAACATCGCGGGCAACGGGATCAACCTGGTGCCCGCCGAATACGCTGTGTTTGGCCCGGCAGTTCCCGCGCTGGTGATGGGTGGAGGGCAGTCAGCCACGGTTGAGGCTGATCCGCACGGGTTCAGCGGCTATGTCCTGCGCCTGCTTCAGAGCTCCGGTACCGGCACCACCTACTTTGCGCCGAGCAATATCTACTCGGGGGCAAACATCGCCCTTAAGAACAAGAAGTACATCCTGGCTTGGGACGCCAAAAGTACTTCAGGGGCCAAGCAGATGCAGGTCAGCCTACGGACTATTGATGCCGACGGTGCTGTTAGGTTCGCACCTGGGCAGGATGTCGCCATTACCGATCAGTGGGGCCGGTACAGCGTCGTGTTTGACCTGACCAGCGCCGCTTTCGTAGCTGATCGGATGGTGGTGTGCATATCTGCGTCGCCCAACCCGAAGGATGGGATAGCGGTGCTGATAGACCGCATCATGCTCGAGGAGCAGGTCGGGGCCGGCACAACCCCATCGACCTTCAACATTGGCAACAGTGCTGGTCAGGTCGGCGCCTTAGCCAACTCGGTCAACCAGCTCGATGCCCGAGTGGTTCAGACGGAAACGGGCCTGACCTCACAAGGAATCGCACTGACTGGCCTGCAAAACAGCCTGACTACGACTAATCAGAACGTCACTGCTGCCCAACAAGCAGCACAGGCGGCGTCCGATCTTGCGGGTGGGAAGGGTAAGGTGATGTATCAGTCCACGGCCCCGGCAGTAGTGGATCGCCTGCCGCAGAACCTCTGGATCGATACAACCGGTAACGCGAACACGCCGAAACGCTGGAGCGGAACTGCATGGGTGGCGGTTACCGACAAGGTGGCCACCGATGCAGCTTCGGCGGCAGCCAGTGCGCTGTCCCAAGTGGCGACGAAGGCTGATGCCTCGACTGTACAACAGTTGAGCAACACCGTTTCACAGCAGGGCCAGACGGTGACCGCCCAAGGACAGGCGATCACCAGCATCCAGACCTCGGTCGGCAATTTCTCGCAAGAGAACCTGCTTCGTAACCCGGACTTCAATGCGGCCGGCGACCTGGTGATCAACAGCACTTCGGTGATCACCATGAGCTACCACAACCGCAGCGATTCGGGCGTCCCGGTCGGCGCACCAGCCGAACGACTGCTGTGCATGTCCAAGATTGGCGAGTCGGCAGGGTGGGGCGGTCAGGCGCTGGTCTTCCGCAATGGCAGTGTTCAGGTGCCTGTCCAGCCCGGCGAAGTCATCAATCTGGAATGCCAGATGTTCTGCGAGAGCCCAGTGCAGGGGGCGGGAAGGCTGGCTTTAACCTTCTGGGTTGGGGAGACTGGCAGTGAATCGGTTGGCGGCAATATTCGGGTGGTGGGGTATGACGCGGCCTTGGGTGGCTGGCAGAAACTCACGGTGCAGCGCACTGTTCCCGAAACCGTGGGGCGGATGTCGTTGTACTTGGTCCCGGACGGCTTGGCTCCGGTTGGCTTTAAGATGTGGATTGCCAATCTGAAGATCGCCCGACAGAACGCGGGTGAGGCGGCCCTGGCCTCGGCCACTCAAGCGCTTGACTCAAGGGTATTGCAGACCGAATCCGGACTGACATCACAAGGGTCGGCCATTACAAACCTGACGAACAGTCTGTCTACCACCAACCAGAACGTCACCGCGGCGCAACAGGCGGCGCAAGCTGCTTCGGACCTGGCGGGGGGTAAGGGCAAGGTGATCATCCAGAGCGCGACGCCGGCCACGGCTGACCGCCTGGCCCAAAACCTCTGGATCGATACCACGGGCAACGCCAACACACCCAAGCGGTGGAGCGGTAGCGCTTGGGTAGCGGTGACGGACAAGGTGGCAACGGACGCCGCCACTGCCGCCGCGAGCGCACTGAGCCAGGTTGCCACCAAGGCAGATGCATCAACGGTGCAGGCTCTGACCAATACGGTCACTCAGCAAGGTTCAGCCATCACTGCGCAAGGCAGCGAGATCACCAACATCAAAGCCTCGGTAGGCGTAGTTTCGGCTGAAAATTTGGTGTTCAACCCGACCTTCGCAGATGGGCCCGTGTTCTCAGGCTCGCCAGGTTTCAGCGTACTGGCGCGTAATGATGCCTCGGTGCCTGCTGGCGCTCCGTCGCCCCGGGTGGTGAAGTGGCCTGTGGCAACGACCACCGGCAACAACTACCTAGGCTTCCAGAGCGCTCTCAACGTCCGGCCTCCCGAGAATGCGGTGACTTCGCAAATATCGGTTGCGGGCGGCGAGGTCTATGACTTCGAGCTGTATGCCTACAGCTCGGTGGCGCGTCAGCATGGGTTGTGGATTCAGTTCTACGATCTAGATGGCACAAGCGTGGGTCACAACTGGGTGGTTGCAGCAGGTGACGGGGTTCGCCCCACAAACGTTGCACAGACCTGGACGAAGCTGACTGGGCAGGCCACCGTTCCGGCTGGTTGCGTGCGCATGGCGATGACTTTCCGCGTGTCGGTGGGGGAGGCCACCGATGTATTCCTGTCGTCGCCGATCGCTCGCAAGCGCGCCGGTCAGGACAATGCCCAGGCGAGCGCACTGCAGTCGGTCGATGCCCGTGTTTCGGTAACTGAGGGCGCGGTCTCCAGCCAGGGATCAGCTATCACCCAGTTGAACAACGCCGTGGCGGGCAAGGCAGACAACAGCGCACTGCAGAGCCTGCAGGGAACCGTGACCCAGCAGGGCAACACCCTGAGTTCGCAGGGGCAGGCAGTCACTCAGCTCCAGAGCTCCATCAGCGGCATTGGGGGCAGCGGTTCCAATCTGCTGGCGGATGACTACAGCTGGCTGACTTCTACCTCGCTGCCAGCCACGGCGGTGGGCAGCGGCGTGACGCGGGAGGGGGTAGCGGTACCGGAGGCCGATTCCGGTTTTGGTTACCTGGCCGGGAGCAGTACCAACAGCTTCCTGATGTTGAGCCCGACCAACAACCTGGCCGGCTGGAACGTGCGGATAGAGCCGGGCGTATACCTCGTGTCGATGTACATTCAGTGCAGCGCTGCCACCAACGGGCGCATCTCGCTGTACAACGGCACGCATCGGTATGGGCCGACGCTTGCGCTGCCGACGACGCGGACCCGTGTGACATTCCCGGTCACCGTCACGGACAGCGCAAAGGTTGGCATCACCATCTACTTCAACATGAGCGCTGTTTCCGGGCTCACGGCCATCATCGATTCGGTGATGATCGAGAAGCGGGTGGGAGAGAGCAACACGCCCTCGCCGTTCGTGGCAGGCCCTTCCGCACGGGCGGTGAGCGGTCAGGCCACGGCCATCAGCCAACTGAATACCACGGTGAACCAGCAAGGGACGGCGATTACCGCTCAGGCCAGCCGTCTGGATGGTCTGTACGTCCAGGTGAATCCGGAAATGGAGGGCGACAGCACCGGCCTGGCGGGCGCGGCTGGTGGCCTGGTCGGTGTCTGGACGGAGCAGTCCGCTCGGATTGAGGACGGCGTTGCCATGGGCAAGCGGGTGGACACGGTCCAGTCGCAAGTGGGTGATGTCAGCGCCTCTGTGCAGCAGGTCAGCGAAACTATTGCGGGAGTTGACGGTAAGGTTTCCGCGATGACCACCATCAAGGCGGAAACCCTCTCCGGTGGACGTCGAGTGATGGCCGGTTTGGCACTGGGGAGCGATGGGGAAACTGCCGAGATTTTGGCCTATGCACAACGCTTCGCGATTGTGGATGAGTCATCTGGCCAGATGACGCTTCCGTTCGTGGTATCAAACGGTCAGGTATTCATCAACCAGGCGGTGATCAATCAGGCCTTCATCCAGAACCTGGTCCTCGGCATGACGCTGAGGTCTCAGGCGGTCAACTCTCAGGGCCTGCCGCTCATTGAAATCAACTTGGTGACAGGTGCCTTTACCGTGCGCGGACAGGACGGCAACGGATCCACGCTGCTGAACAACGGCGGCCTGTACGTCTATGACGCCAACGGTATCGAGCGTACGGCGGTAGGGAGGCTTACCTGATGGCTGATCTTTACGGGCTCCGGACGCGGGATGCGTCCGGGGTCATTACCCTAGACACCACAATCACCTCGGTGCGATCGCTCAAGATGATGCAGGTGACCGGCAACGGTGAATTCGACCAATACATCTCGATCCCCGAGATTCAGGCGCAATCGTTCGTGGTCGTGGACGCGTTGTATGACGGCGGCGAGAACACCACCAGCCCTCAGGCTTGGTTCTCGACGGGGCAGTTGCAGCTGCGGCAGCCCTACGGGCGCACTTGGCAAGTGATGATTCTCTCGCTGGGTGGTGAGCCGTTCGCCGCACCGGGCTCTTATGGCATCCGCGCCTTGAACAATAACATTCGAACGCAGATCGACTCGGTTAACCAGGTGTTGACGGTTCGCTACAACGGAAGATTCAACATTGGTTTCCAAGGACCGGGGAGCGGAAGCCAGATCCAGTGGGCTGATGTGAATTTCGCTGCGCCTATCACTACGTACGAGAGGCCATTAGTCTTTCTGAACGCTGACAACTACATGATGGTGGGGAATTTTTCGGTGAAGGGTAGCCCCGGGAACTGGACGGGGTTCAGGTTGAAAGCCTGGAACAACCAAGTGGCGCATGGGGAAACTGCACTCTATCCGATGATGATCAATTGGTATTGCGCGAGCTACCTGACGCCAGCCACGCCACCGGGAGAGTTTGGGGCATCGGTCCGGAACAGTGCAGGTAGCAGAACCTTTGTCACCACCGCCAACCTTGCTCTTCTCAACGGTCAGCCGGCCTCCAGTTCATTCGTTCAAGCGGGCGACCCGATTGTGGGGGGAGCCTATTACTCGCCAAGTCAGCAGATGCCCTGGACAGGGAGCTATCAGGACTATGTTCTGGCCAATGCTTTGTTTTCTGTAACGAACATCGGGCAGACAACCCAGCCACTGCGCGCAAATTACGGCGGATTCCTGCCTGGCAATCGCTCCGTCTTGCAGATGTACTGCGATAACGGATCAGGTATCAACCCGCTTACAGCAAACGGCCGGACATTGTTCGCTTCGCGTCCGATGAAGCCTCTTTAAGGAGCCAGTATGGCAAAACAAGTAATCAATCTTGGGACTGCGCCCAGCGGTGCCGGTGGCGATGATCGACGCAGTGCATGGATCAAGGCCATTGCAAACTTTGATGAAATCTATGCAGCGCTGGGTGGTAATGCTCTACCTGCAGCGCTGCCAATTGCTAAAGGAGGGACGGGCGGTACAACTCCAGCGGCCGCGAAGGCGGCTTTGAGTATTGGCGATATTGGCATGGGCCAAGTCTGGTTGGCGGTGTCCCGTTCGTTGAACACCACCTATACGAATACCACCGGTAAGCCCATTCAGATTTCTGTGTTCGGTGGCCCGACCAGCTCTGCCGATATCGGCTATCAGGTATGGGTCAACGGCACTTCTGTTGCAATTGGGACTTACTCGGCATCGCCCGGTCGATACATTTCTTCCGGCTGCGTAATCATCCCGCCAGGTGCTCAGTATAGCGTCGCGCTGGCGGGTGTCAGTGGCACCTGCCCGGTCATTCAATGGCGCGAGCTAACTTAAATTGGTAAATGCGATGTCTCATAAATACATGGTTAGACCGGCCACTGGCGAGGTGTTCGCCTACGAAATTGATGGCAGCCAAGATAGTTTCATACCGCAAGATCTGCGGCCTATGAGCGTTCAAGAAATCGAGCGCCACCTCAACCCCGAGCCCTCGTACTGGACCGATGGCATCTCGCTTGCGCTGTCTTATGGGGGGATGCCTGGATGGCGTATTGCATCGTCTGCGGAGGTGGAGGCGCTGCGCCCGGCCTTGCTGCTCCGCGAGGCGACAGATAAGGCCGCTGAACTTCGACAGGCTGCTGATTATGCGATCGCGCCCCTGCAGGATGCCGTAGATCTCGATGATTCCACCGAGGCCGAGGCAGCAGCGCTGAAGGAGTGGAAGCGCTATCGCATCGCATTAGGCCGTCTGCCTGAACAACCAGGCTATCCCGAATTAATCGACTGGCCGGCGCCGCCCGCCTGATCTTTAGCTCTATCTCAAACCCTACCGCCCTCTGGCGGTATTTTTTTGTCTGGAGAAAACTCATGCCTTTCATCGTCATCGACACTACCAACGACTACAACCCAATCAACAAACGCCAGTTCGCCACCGAGGCTGAAGCCGAGGCAGCTGCAACACAGGAGCTGCAGGCCAATCCACGGGTGGTTCTTTCCACCGCGAAGGTGCTCAAGGTCTTCAAAGCTGAGGTGACCGTTACTGCCCAGGCGCCGGAAGAGGTCGTACCCGAAGATGCACCAGAGGAGGCTGCTGAATGAGCGCTCCTCGCGGCGTCCGGAACAACAATCCAGGCAACATCGATTTCAACCCCCGTAATGCGTGGCAGGGCCAGCTTGGCTTGGAGGTGGGAGTGACCAAGCCCCGTTTCGCGCGGTTTGATCAAGCCGAGAATGGTATCCGGGCCTTGGCCAAGCTACTGCTCAACTACCGCGGCAAGGATGGCATGCCTGGGGTGGGTCGACCTGGCATCGACACCCCACTGGAATTCATCAACCGCTGGGCGCCGGCCAGCGAGAACAACACCCTGGCCTATGCGCAGGCCATCGCCAAGCGCCTCGGCGTGGGCGTGCGCGACTCCATCGACATTTCCAAGCCGCAGGTTCTGCGTGAGGCTGTGGTGGGCATCATCGTCCACGAGAACGGCGGCAACCCATACAAGGCTGAAGTGATCGACGAGGGTGTGCGGCGGGCCCTGGCTTCATGAGCCCGTGGGCTGGAGTTGCCGCAGGCCTGGTGCTTATAGCTTCCCACTGGGCGACCTATGAGCACGGCCGTTCAGTGGAACTTGCCAAGGCCGGCCAGCAATCAGCGAAGCGGGACAGCGGCGATCGACTGGCAGAAGCAATTGGCGAGCGCGCGGCGCGTCAGGAAGAACACCGGCGCGCAGATGCGCAGCAAGAGGCGAGGGTAAAAGGGCATGAAGAAAGAACGATTGCTGATGCTGGCGCTGTTGACGCCGATGCTGCTGGCCAGCGGCTGCGCGACGAAGCCGGAAAGCTTGCCGCCTCCGTCAGTTGCCCCGGCACGGATACCGCCGCTGTCGCCAGAGGCGAGGCAGCCACCCGCGCCGCCCTGGTGCTCTCCGACCTGCTCACACGGGCTGATGCTCGAGCGGGAGAGCTGGCGAAAGCTTATGACCAAGCCCGAATAGCAGGTGATCTATGTGAGGCGTCCTATAATGCCCTGATCAAGTGATCGGGGCAGGGAAGTGGACAAGCGCACTTTTATAGGGATGGTTGAGGCCGGCGAGCCGCTGATTCAGCAGGCTATCGACGCCATGCGGGAGTATCACCAGGCCCAGCATCGCGGCGCGCCGGCGGAGGAAATCGAGCGCCTGCGTCTGCTGGCTGAGTCGCTGTTCCAGGTGGTTTCCGATTATTAGCTTCGCGTCATCGCCAAGGCCAGGGGTAAGGATTTGCCACCTCTTCACTGAGCCGCTGATCGGCAATTGCCCGCGCCCGATCCCGCCTATACGATACTGTTTATCCATACAGTATTGGTGCCCTATGTACTTCCTCCTCGTTCGCCGCCGCGTGAATGGCGTGGCCATCCCTACGAATCAGCTCGGCAAGATCACACCTATGCGGGCCGACATCCACATCGGCGACCACCACAGCGAGCCACTGGGCCGAGTTTCGACACAGGCCTGGGTGTTCAACCCTTCGCCTGGGCCGGACATCCTCCCGCGGCTGCACGATGCCAAGGTCAACGGAATGGCCCAGCTCGGCATCAACATCAACGGGGTGGAGGAGGTCGACGGCGTGCTCTACGCGCAGTCCTGGTGGTGCAGGGCAGAATGATGGCCGGGATACCGAAAGCATGGCTGGATGAGCTGAACGACCAGTTCTCTTTGATAACCGATCCAGACGGCCGCGCCGCTGTGCTCGATGAGATGGCCTATGCCGCTCACCGCCGGCGTGAAGTGAGTTCGGAGAACCTGGTCGACATGCTCGAGCTGTCCGAGGCGGCTCGCTACTGGGCGCTGATGGAGTTCGAAGAGGCCTATCACATCGGCCTGTTCAAGTACGAATCGTGGCAGGGGATGGGGAGTGATGAGCCAGGCCGGATCATCGTTGGCAGAACGCCAGGGTGGGGGGGGCTGAGGCTGTCTAAAACTGCTCGAAAGCTTCTCGGTTTTACTGGGTGAAAGTCGCTGAAACTAGCCGAACTGTATTAGACAGGAGCGGTGCACAGGCCGCTTGTGGCGCGGCCTGAGGCCCGAATCTCACGCTACTGCTGCAGTACTGGGGTGAAAAGCTCCGCAGCGGGGATTGGCTTCACGATTTCGATCCACCAGTCACCTTCGCACTCAAGCAAGGTCCCTCCCAGATAGACGTTATCCTGCTCAAAAGTTCGGATCTGGCGGGGGTTGGCCGCGACGTCCTCTACGTGGCACATGACCATATAGCAGCAGGTGCCACCACGTATTTCATCCACGTGACGATTGCGCTCCTTGTATCCGGGGTTTCTTTGGTTATGCGCGTATTTGCTGTGATGCGTGAGCATTGCGAAGGAACGCCCGTTGAATTCCCTTGTGCGATCTTTCCAAACTCTGAGCACAAGATCGCCACCAGCTCGACGAGCTCCCCACGACCATCGGGTGTTTTTGAGCGGCGCGCCCAGGCGCTTGAAAAATTCGCTTTGTGTCATGAGAAAGCGCCTCGTGAAAGTGGCTAAAATCGGTTCCAAAACTAAAACGGCGACCCTTGTAGAATGCGGGTTACAGCTCGGCAAATTCCGATTCGTTTTGGAACTGATTTTAGCGCCTAAGGAGCATGAGACGGAGATTCTTGGATCGGATTGCAAATCCGTCTACGCCGGTTCGATTCCGACCTCGGCCTCCACCATTCGAAAGCCCCGCAGATTAACGTCTGCGGGGTTTTTCTTTGTGCGCAGAAAACAACAATCGTTTCCGCATCATTGGGCATCGTTTCCGCATCAGCCCCCTATTTGGTCGGGCTGACTACCTCACCGACCCGGCGATAAACGCGCTTGGTAATTTCCTCCTTGGAGTGCCCAAGCAGTCGGCTCGCGTGGCTGATATCCTCAATCTCCGACGCGGCCTTCGGTCGTATATCGCGGAACTGGAACTGGCGAACTTTGGTGGCCAAGTTTGTGTTGTAGTGGTCAACTCATTCCGGACACAGTTTTGAGTTTTTCTTCAGCTTTCGCCGGAGCCAGCCCATCGTTGAATTGATGGGGGCGGATCCAGTTGTAGTGGCTCATCAGGTACTGGCTAATGTCTCGTTGGGCTTGCTGCCCGGTCAGGTAGCCCGTGGTCGGTATCCACTCTGACTTCAAGCTGCGAAAGACTCGCTCCATCGGCGCGTTATCCCAGCAGTTGCCTCGGCGGCTCATGCTCTGGCGCGCGATAGCGCCACAGTCTCTGGCGGAATTGACGGCTGCCATATTGCGACCCCTGGTCGGAATGAAACAGTAGCCCTTGAGACTTACCGCGCTGTTCGTAAGCCACGTCCAGCGCTTTGACCACGAGGTCTGCGTCCGGTTTTTCTGATAGGGCCCAGCCCACGACTCTGCGTGCATAGAGATCCAAGACAACTGCCAGATAGTGCCATTTTCCCTGCGCCCAAACGTAAGTGATGTCGCCACACCAGACCTGATTTGGCGCTTCGGCATCAAACGCTCGGTTCAACATATTCGGAATATCTGGCCGCTCCACTGTGGCCTTTTTGTACGCATGCGACCCTGGCTGCTTGCTGACCAACGCCAGCTCACGCATCAGGCTGCGGACCTTGAACCGCCCGATCTTCTCACCCTCTTCTTGCATCATCATCTTGATACTGCGGCTGCCGGGCGCACTTCGTCCGCGCGTGAATAACTCATTCACTCGACTACGCAACCTCAGTCGCTCAACGTCCGGAGTTCGCCTTCTATGGCGATGTGCGTAGTAACTTGAGCGAGTGACTTCGAACACCTCGCATAGCCAATCAACGGGCTCATGGGCGCTGAACTGGTGGATCAGCGAATACGCTCGAGATCTTCCGACATCAAGAGCGCGGTAGCCTTTTTTAGTATCGATTTCTCGCGTTCAAGGCGCGTTATCCGAGCTTCGAGCTCTTGGATCTTTTGCTGCTCTGGCGTCAACGCTTTGCTGGCCGGCGTGACGCCGCTGCGCTCCTGTTGAAGCTGATTAACCCAGCGGCGTAGGGCCGATTCGACCAAGCCGAGCGAGCGTGCTGCTTCGGCATGACTGTAGCCTTGATCGAACACCAGGCAGGCAGCTTCGCGTTTGAACTCAGGGGTGAAGGTACGGCGTTGCTTGGTCATCAGACACCTCTCTGTGGCGAGCATTCTCGCCTAAATGGGTGTCCGGAATCATTAGACCACTACACGATGTGATGGTAGTAGATTGACTCAGGCGGTTGTCTGAATAGTCTTTCGCTAGTCAGACACCCTCATTTCACGCCATGCCGCGGTCGTAGAAAACGATCAAAGCTATAGGGACTCGGATCGATCAACGGCGTTTGTTGCGATACCAGATCTGCTGCTAGTTGGCCTGCAGCGGGCGAGGTGCCGAAACCGTGACCGGAAAAACCGGTCGCCAGGGTCAGTCCGGGCAAAGTCGATACTGAACTAATGACTGGGTTTGAGTCAGGGGTCACGTCAATGGTCCCGGCCCACGCAGAAGCCATCCGTGCTTGCTCAAACACCGGCCACGCAGTCCTAAGGTTGCGCAGTGCGTCTTCGTTCAACGCCACGTTTGCCTGTGGGTCTTGAACCCGGACTTTTTCAAAAGGCGATACATCCGTGGCCTTCCAGCGCCGCGCCAGGGCTATGTCCTTGAGGAAGTATTTGCCCAGACTGATCTGCAGAAAGTCGCGCTGTGCGCGAAGCTGTGGCAGGTAGCGTGTACCCAACAGCAAGTGATCGAGGGTAAGGAAGGCATCCAGCTTGCCACGTTGGGTGATGATGAACCCTCCGTCCTTGTGCTTGCGGAATGAGAAATCTGGAGCACCCACGGCGACCTCCGTGGGGCCATCCATGGCCTCTGTACGCAGCACTGAGCAGGTCAATGGCAAAGTCGGGAGGTCGATTTTAAGGTTGCCGAGGAATCTACGCGACCATAGACCGCCAGCCAGCAGCACTTGATCACAACGAATCTCGCCTAGTTCGGTGACAACGCCGCTGACGCATCCGGCACTGGTCTGAAGGGTGCGTACCGCACAGTTTTCAACGATCACTGCTCCCTTGGCCATCGCCGCACGGGCAATTGCGCTGGCGGCCAGGGTTGGCTCCGCACGAGCATCTGAGGCAGTGTAGATAGCACCGGCCCAGTCAGTGCGCCCACCGGGAACCATTCTGGCGATCTCGGCATTGCTCAGCAGGCGCGAGTCCAGACCAAGGTGTTCGACGCTCTTCAGCCAACCTTCGTGCATGCCCATCTGCGTGTTGTTACGACCAACGAACATGATTCCGGCCTGCCGGTAACCCACGTCACTCCCGACCCGTTGCGGCATTTCGGCCCAGAGTCGATCGGCCGCCAACGCAAGTGGGATGTCGTGTGCATGGCGGTTGGTTTTACGTACCCAGCCAAGGTTGCGCGATGACTGCTCGCCTGCGATGCGACCTTTCTCCAGTACCACCACCGGGATGTTGCGCTCGGCGAGAGTCAGCGCGGCGGTAAGGCCTATGATGCCACCACCGATGATCACGACAGTGGTCGCTTCCGGTTGATGGGGGCAGGTGATTACAGGGTCGATAGCAGGGGACATGGCGTTACTCGGCGGCGATAAGTACAGGTGGCACGGTGCTGGTGTTAGGCCTTACTGGCCGAGGCGAATCAGTTTGACCTCGGCGCGCGAGGCCCCGCGATAGGCGGTGACTTCCAGCTCGACTTTGTAAACGGTAGAACCCAGCGGTGGGCAGGTGACCGTGGTGGCGGGGTCGATGCCACGGAACTTCTCGCCGATCACTTCCATAACGGCTGGCACGTCGCTCGGCTGCTGAATAAACACACGTGAACAAATGACGTCAGCCAGGCTGGCATCGACGGCTGCCAAGGCGCTTTCAATATTGGCGAACACCTGGTGAGTCTGTTCGATCACGTCTTCGGCGATCAGCTGAGTCTGCGGGTTACGGCCAGCAGTGTTGGAGACATAGATCCAGTTATCGACCGCCACCAGGCGGGAGTAGCTGGCCATGTCTTCAAACTTGGAGCCGGTTTTCAGTTTGGTGATTTGGGTCATGGAGATGCCTTCATTGCGAGAGAAATCGATTAGCTGAGAACGGGTTGTTCCCAAAGATTGAGCTTGACGCCGATGCCTTTCTCGATGGCATTGCGGTACACCACGGTGCCCCAGGCGACGTCCTCCACCGGCATGCCGCCGACGGACATGAGGATTATTTCCTCGTCGTTCAGGCGTCCCGGCGCTTCACCGGCAATGATCTTGCCGATGTCCTCGACCTGCTCGGCCTGAAGGGTGCCTTCGGCAATCATGTCCATGAAGCGCACGCCCACCAGCGGCACATGGTTGTGGGCCGGCTTGGGGAGTTCTTCGAACCAGGCTTCGTAGAGGCCGGTGTTGTCCACCACCTTGCGCACGTCGGCCTGTTCCATTCCCGCGTCGATGCTGCACGGGGCGGGCATGGCGAGGAAGGCGCCGGGCTTGACCCATTCGCGCTTCACCAGCGGGTAGAGGGATGGGTCGCCGACTTCGCCGGAACTGCAGTAGCTGACCAGGTCGGAGTCGCGTACTACTTCTTCCAGGGTCTGTACCACCCGCACGTTGGTGATCTGCGGGAAGGTGGTGTTCAACCAGCTGACGAACGCGTCGAGATTCTTCTGGCCGCGGCCTTTGATTTTGATCGTGTCGACCTGTGGGCACACGGCCATGAACGCGGCGACCGTGGTCTTACCCATCACCCCCGGGCCGGCCAGGCCGATGACCTTTGAATCCTTGCGTGCCAAGTGACGGGCGCCGACGCCTGGGATCGCGCCGGTGCGGTAGGCTGAAAGCAGGTTGGCTGACATGTGCGCGAGCGGGGCGCCGGTGTCGGCGTCGTTAAGGGTGAGCATCAGGATCGAGCGTGGAAGGCCCTTTTCGCGGTTCGCGATGTTGGAGCCGTACCATTTTGCGCCTGCTGTCTGGAAGTTACCGCCGAGGTAAGCCGGCATCGCCATCATGCGGCGGTCGGCGGTTGGCTTGGGCATGGTCGGGAACGGTGAATGCTCGGGGAAGGTGATCATTGCGCCGTGCGAGTCACTGTTCGGACCGGCCATGCGGTAGTCGCCGTGGTAGAGCAAACCGAACATTTCTTCCATGGTGTCGACGCAGGCGGGCATGTCCGTCACGCCTGCGCGGATCATGTCCTGTTCGGAGAGGTAGATGAAATCGATACGGGTGTCGAAGGTCATAGCGGGTCTCACTGTACGGACGGTACCTGGGGGGGCCGCCGTATTGGGGTTTTATTGTTGTGTTACCCGGCTGGACCGGGCTGGACAGGTGATCTCAAGGTAATGGGCAGTTTCGCTAACGACTGGTAGGTCGTCTTGTTTGTGTCTGCCAGAGCAATTGATCATCTGTGCCAGCTCAGTCGGTTCGTCTTCAATTCTGGTCGTCAGTTGAGGGCCTCGGCCGTTTGGCACGTCTCCATTCGCTTAGGTGGTACACCACGCCAAACACGATAATTCCGCTGCAAATCAAGTAGCCTAGGAAGTGATTGTTCATTGCACTTCCTCAATGCCCAGCCAATGAATAGCTTGCTGGCACGTCTCGCAGGCTCAGGGTGGTCAGCACACAGACCAGCAGTGTGCTAACTGCTAGAAGCCCGGCCCAAGCCACCGGGCCGTGTTGCAGAACTACAGCAGCCAATGGCGAGGCGCTGGAAGACACTGATAGTTGGATGGCGCCGAGCAGGGCGGCGGTCGAGCCCAGGGATTTTTCTTGCGATGACATCACCAGCGACATCAACGTCGATTCTGCTATGCCTAGTCCGAATAGAGCTAAAGCCATGCCACCGGCTACACCGGGCATCCCCAGGCCGACCACTAAGCTGACCAAGGTCAGCAGGGCGCCAGCAACCATGCAACGTACGCCTAGCGCACTGAGCCTGTTCAAGCCAAGGCGCCCGATCTGTCGGCTGGCGAACAGGGCACCCAGCATCACTGACACGCCGGTGGCACCGAAAAGCAGGCCGAAGGCTTGTGCGGTCATGCCAAAGTGCTGCTGGTACACCAGCGTTGCGCCACCTATGTAGGCGAACAGGAAGAAAAACACCGCAGCCACCGCCAGGGCTGGGCGTAGGAACCTTCGGTCAGCGAGGAGGGTCAGGTAGGTTCGGCAAGCGCTGCCAAGGCTTAGTGCTTCACGGTGATTGTGTGGGAGGGTCTCCGGCAGGTTCAAAAGACTGTTGATCCATACCACCAGGCCCATACCGGCCAGTGCCAGCATCACCGCCCGCCAGCCGAAATACGCGTCGATCACGCCGCCCAGAGCCGGCGCGAGGATCGGAGCTACGCCTTCAATGGTCATCAACAGTGCGAACAGTTTGGTCGCGGCCACGCCATGGCTGACGTCACGCACCATGCTCATGATCACCACCAGGGTCAGAGCACTGCCCAGTCCTTGAAAGAAACGTAGTGTGATCAGAGCGTTCAGGCTCGGCGCCATCGCTGCGCCGAATGAGCACAGGATGAAGAGCAATAGGCCAGCCATCAGTGGTTTGCGCCGACCGAAGGCGTCGACGATGGGACCGAAGACTAGCTGCCCGGCCCCCATGGCAAGCAAGAAGAACGTCAGGGTCAGCTGCACATGGGTGAAGCTTGCCTGATAGTGATCGGCAATCTCCGGGAGGCTCGCGAGGTACATGTCGACCGCTGAAGGCCCCAGAGCGCCGATCAGGCCGAGGCTCAGAGCTAGTCTGAACGGTACCAAAGAAGATTGATTGGGTTGCATGGTCATCTCTTTCAGATTGCTACCTACCGGTCGGTAGGTTGGCGAATCGTATGCTTGCGCGCCCGTGAGGTCAAACGCTGTAAACGTGCAGAGTAGCGGTCGTCACGCCCAGACAAAGGCGCTGGCACGCTGAGGCAAGCAGGCTCAGAAAGGAAAGGGGATAGTGACGCCGCCTCACCAGGGCAGCTTTCATACTTCATAGATACAGCGCTTTGACCGCCGGCCATGGGCCGGCGGTTTTTTTTATGGTGCGCCAGGCATGGCGCGTTGCGCGATAGCGCAACCAGCTTGGCTGTGGTGGCCTCGTTGGTGACTTGGGGGTGAAAGTCCTCTACACACCCGGCAAGGGGAAGTGTTAGCCAGAGGCAAGGGTGTCGTGGGCGACTACGAATCTGAAGGAAGCCCGAGGCAAAATGCTGGCCTGACGAACAGGAAGCGGATCAGGCGGCGCAGCGGGGCAAGACGGCCATAATCGTCAAAGCCCAATACTTGCACGGAACGCTGCGACGTAAATCCGACAGGCATAAGCAGGAAGGTCACGTGAATTACCCTGGGAGATCTGTACGCTTGCCTTGGTGCTACCGAGCGTCGAGAGGCGACGGGATGAGCGTGCAGAAGTCAGCCGAGGCCGTAGTAAGTGGCGGTTAACCGCGTCACCAAGGGCCGAACAGGTTATGCCGCCAGTAGGCGTCACTGTCTCGTTGGTAGCCGCAATGCAGAAATTTCCTAAAACGGAATCTGTCACTCCGAATCCCGGCCAGAAGCCGAGGATGATGCCTGACAGCGCAAAGGTATCGACGGCGTCATCGGCGTGGACGAACGCAGAGCCGGACACGCTGATGGAGCGGGTGCTCGCACCGGCCAACCTCAGACGTGCGTATAAGCGCGTAGTCAGCAATAAGGGAGCGCCGGGTGCCGATGGCATGACGGTCGCCGACCTTGCAGGCTATGTGAATCAGTATTGGCCAATCCTCAAAGGCAGATTGCTGGCCGGTGAATACCATCCCCAAGCCGTACGTGCGGTTGAAATTCCCAAGCCGCAGGGCGGCACGCGGCAACTGGGAATTCCCACCGTCGTGGATCGCCTGATCCAGCAGGCATTGCTGCAACAACTCACGCCATTCTTCGATCCTCTGTTCTCGGATTTCAGCTACGGCTTCCGTCCGGGCAGGAGCGCGCATCAAGCTGTCGAGATGGCCCGTGCCCATGTGGCATCGGGGCACCGGTGGTGCGTGGAAGTCGATCTGGAGAAGTTCTTTGATCGGGTCAACCACGACATCCTCATGGCCTGTATCGAGCGCCGGGTCAAAGATAAGTGCGTACTTAGGCTTATCCGTCGCTACCTTGAAGCGGGAGTCATGTCAGGCGGTGTCGTCAGTCCACGGCAGGAAGGGACGCCGCAAGGCGGCCCGCTCTCGCCGCTGCTGTCGAATATCCTGCTCGATGAATTTGACCGCGAACTGGAGCGGCGGGGCCATCGCTTCGTGCGCTATGCCGATGACGCGAACATTTATGTGCGCAGTCCTCGGGCTGGCGAACGGGTACTGGCTAGTGTGGAGCGCTTCCTGAGTCAACGTTTGAAACTGACGGTGAATCAGAAGAAGAGTCGAGTCGCGAGAGCCTGGAAGTGTGATTACTTGGGTTATGGGATGAGCTGGCATCAGCAGCCAAGGTTGCGGGTGGCAACGGTGAGCCTGAGTCGCCTGCGCGACCGGCTCGCAGAGCTGCTATGCGGCGCACGGGGCCGCAAGATGGCAAACACCATCGAGCGGATAAACCCCGTACTACGAGGTTGGGCGGGTTACTTCAAGCTCAGCCAGAGCAAGCGGCCACTTGAGGAGCTGGATGGCTGGATCAGGCACAAACTCCGCTGTGCCATTTGGCGCCAATGGAAACAGCCCTCTACGAGGGCGCGCAACCTGATGCGTCTGGGCTTAAGCGAGGAGCGTGCCTGTAAATCGGCCTATAACGGCCGAGGCCCATGGTGGAACTCGGGGGCGCCACATATGAATCAGGCGCTGCCGAAGAAACTATGGGACCGACTCGGACTGGTCTCGATACTGGATACGATCAACCGGCTTAGCCGCATAGCTTGAACCGCCGTGTACGGAACCGTACGCACGGTGGTGTGAGAGGACGGCGGGTGTGAGCCCGCCTCCTACTCAATTCAGAACGGTACCGCCACGGTCAGTTGGCTATAGATGTTGGTGCCGTTGCCGCCGACCTGGTTGCCACCGTTATCCTGATGCTTGCGCGGCTGATACAGGCCGATCAGGGGGCTGATGATCAGGTGGTCGTTGACGGCCCATTCCAGATACAGGTCGAGCTCGCGGGCATCGAGGTTCAAGCTGTCGCGGGTACGCACGGTATCGAAGTCAAAGTACAGGGCGCCGACCGTGAGGTTTTCCAGGGGGTTGGCTTTCAGGCCAATATGGTGAATGCCGGTGTTGCTGTTGAACGGGCCGGCATAGTTGGCAGCGACTTCACCCTGGAACCAGGTGCCGTAGCCATTGGACAGGCCGCTGAACAGAGGATCCCATTCAGCCGAGTAGCGGGTATACCGGTAGGTCAGTTGCGGAGCCCAAGGCAAGTCTGCAAAGGTGTAGCCGGCCTGCAGGTACCAGGCATTTTCCGGTCCCCCGTTTTTGTCCTGCCAGGCATATTCAAAGGCGAAGCTGGCGTTTTCGATACCAGCACTGCCTTCGCCACGCACGCTGTACACATCCATGCCTTCGCGAGCCTTCTGGAAGTCGCTGGCCCACTGGTCGGTGACATCGATGCCGTGAATCCAGGTCAGGCCCAGGGTGCCCAGGGCGTGGGTGTAGTCCAGCGTACCGGCAGCCAGTTCGGTTTCGGCCTGGGCGCGGTTGTCGGATTTGAGCCACAACAGGCTGCCGTGCAAACCGTCCTGGCCACCCAGGCGCAGCACTGCCGTGCGGTCGAAGGCATGGCGCGCCGCCAGGTAGTAAGCGCCACCTCGATCCAGCGTACCGTCTGCGACACCATTGCCCAGGTTCGGCCCGTCGTCGTTGATCAGGAAGCCACTGCCGAGGCGGACCACCTGACGGCCGGCGGAAACATCTACACCATCCTTACCCAGTAGCGGCACCAGGTCGCCCGAACGCCAGCCCAAATAGGCGTCCTCAATCTTGGTGGTGCGTTCGGAGCCGTCCGTGTAGCCGGCGGCATCACCGTCGCCCCATGTCGCGGAACTTACCCAGTTCAATGCGCCATACAGGGTGCCACTGCCAGCGAGGCCCTGATCACCACTGAGTCCATACTTGATGAAGCCCTCGCGCCAGGTTGAGCCTCCAGAAGTGCCGTCATAGTTCTTGCGGCTGTTGAACATACCCCAGACCGCGAGCATGTCAGCATTCAAGTGGCTGTCTTCGTCGGCGTACAGTTCGTAAGCCGGCGCGACCTGGCTGGCGAGTAGGGCCGCCAGGGCCAGGGTCGACAGCGTTTGCGGTTTGACCATTGCACTTTCCCTCGTTGTCAGTCGCCTTTGAAAAGGCGCTTTCTTGTACGTGGGCACCCGTATTGGCGAGCGCCGTCGCGGTTGGCTGCGACGGCTTATTAGTGCGTGAGGGGCAGGTCGAGGTCTTGTTTCTGGCTGCCAAGGCGCTTGCACGCCTTGGCCACATACAGATTTACAGCGTTAGATTAGGGTTGCAGAAGGGTCGTAACATGATTGGCGGCGGCCTTGGCGCAGAGTGTGTCGATGGCCTCGCTGGCACCAGACACGCCTATCGCCCCGATGACCTGCCCGGCATGGCACAAAGGTTCGCCGCCACCGAACAAGGCCATCCCTGGCTGCAGCGGCAAACCGTTGCGCACCGCTTTGGAGCAGCGCTCCAAGCGTTGATCCCAGTCTGCCGTGGCTATTCCGAACCCCGCGGCCGTTAGGGCTTTGCGCAACGCTATGGCATGTGCTGGGCGGGGTGCACCGTCCATATGAGCGGTTTGGATCGGTAGACCACTGCCATCGACGATTACCAGGCTGACTTTGACCTGCTGCTCAGTGGCCGCGTCGAGCGCGGCCTGCAGCGCATGCATGGCCAGGGGCAAGGTAAGGGTGAGTTGTTCGCGTAGCCAGTGCGACATCTCAAGCCTCTCAATAGCGGATCATGACCGATTTGAGTTCGGTGAAATCGTCGATGAACGCCGAACCGAACTCACGGCCGATGCCGGAGGCCTTGATGCCGCCAAACGGTACAGCCGGGTCGAGCAGGGTGTGCATGTTGACCCACAAGGTGCCCGCCTGAATTTCTGGAATAAGGCGCATGGCTTTGCCCAGGTCGTTGGTCCATAGGCTGGCGCTTAGTCCGTAAGGCGAGGCGTTCATCAACTGAAGCAGTTCCTCTTCGCTGTCGTAAGGCAGGAAGGTCGCCACCGGGCCGAATGTTTCCTGATTGAGTAGGGTGTCGCTGGCGGACTTGGCCAGAATCACAGTCGGCTCGACGAAGCATCCTGGGCCATCCCCAATACGCCCGCCGTGGATGATCTGGCTGCCCTCGGCGCGAGCCGTGGCGAACAGCTCGGCAAGCTTCAACTGGTGTGGCTTGTTGGCCACTGGGCCGAACTGCGTGGTTTCGTCCAGCGGCGAGCCTACCTTCAACTGGCCCAAGCGTTGGGAGAGGGCTTCGAGCAGTGGGTCGATGCGCGAGCGGTGCACATAGAAACGCTCACCGGCGGCACAAATCTGCCCCGAATGCAGGAAGCCGGCTTCGATGATGCCGTCGACGGCTTTTTCCAGGCCTACGTCTGGCAGGAACGCCACGGCGTTCTTGCCGCCCAGTTCCAGCGTGGCACGGGTAAGTTTTGCGCCCATGGCCGCTTGGCCGACAGCAATACCTGTAGGCACGGAGCCGGTGAATGATACTTTGTCAGTGCCTGGGTGCTCGATCAGGGCCTTGCCGACATGGCCAGCGCCAGTCAGCACGTTCAATGCGCCCGCCGGCAAGCCTGCTTCGATGGCCAGCTCGGCGATACGCAAAAGCGTTAGCGGCGTGAACTCGCTCGGCTTGATGATGATGCTGCAGCCGGTGGTCAGCGCCGAGGCCAACTTCCAGATGGCGATCATGGTCGCGAAGTTCCAGGGCACGATGCCGACTACCACACCGATTGGCTCGCGCAGGGTGTAGGCGCTGTAGCGCTCATCGGCGAACGAAGGCAAAGACGGGGTGATGGTCTGGCCAGTGATCTTGGTCGCCCAGCCTGCGTAGTAACGCAGGAAGTGTGCAGCCTGCTCGACCTCGAATGCACGCGAGATGCCGATCAGCTTGCCCGATTGCAAGGTTTCCAACTGGGCCAGTTCTTCGCGATTCGCTTCGAGCAAGTCGGCGAGCTTGAAAAGTACGCCGGCGCGGGCTGCTGGGCTGGCCCGCGACCAGCGGCCAAAGCCCTGGCGAGCGGAATCCACTGCACGGTCAACGTCGGCTTGGTTGGCGTCAGCGATTTGAGCGATGGTTTGGCCGTTGGCTGGGTTGACCACCGATATTTTCGCGCTGTCATGGCTGGCCACGGTTTGGCCATGGATGAACAGGCCGTGATCGCGTGCTAGGAAGGCACTGACAGAAGGAAGAAGATCGATATCGCTCATGGGAACTCCGAGGGGCAGGTGAGGACCGGCCTGCAGGCCGCCAAAACTTGGAGGATAGTGCTATGCGAGGCGGTGATCTTGCGTCCCAGTGACAGCGGCATGACTCTCCCTGCCAGAGCCGCTGTAAGCGGGTTTGGCAGGGAGCAACAAAGGCAGCGGCAGCCATTGGCAAGACGTCATTTTTCGGCGGGCGCAGAGTAGGCGTGCAGGGAGGCAAGTAGCAGCCGTGCGTGCAGGGTCACTTGCCGCGTTCAAAGCCATAACAACATGCCGGGGCATAACGATGTCACTTAACAATAAGCTCACAGAGCACTTGAACAAAGGTACGGTCGGTTTTCCCACCGCACTAGCCAGCACCGTCGGCTTGATCATGGCCAGCCCCGTTATTCTCACCGCGACCATGGGGTTTGGCATCGGCGGCAGTGCGTTTGCTGTCGCCATGGTCATCGCCGCGTTGATGATGTTGGCCCAGTCGACCACTTTCGCCGAGGCGGCCTCGATCCTGCCGACCACCGGCTCGGTCTACGACTACATCAACTGTGGTATGGGGCGTTTCTTCGCCATTACCGGTACGCTTTCGGCCTACTTGATCGTGCATGTGTTCGCTGGCACGGCCGAGACCATTCTGTCTGGGGTGATGGCGTTGGTGAATTTCGAACACCTCAACACGCTGGTTGAGTCCGCAGGCGGTTCCTGGCTGTTGGGTGTCTGTTTTGTGCTGTCGTTCGCGGTACTGAACGCGTTCGGCGTCAGCGCGTTCAGTCGCGCGGAGGTGATTCTCACCTTCGGCATGTGGACGACCCTGATGGTGTTCGGTGTGGTGGGTCTTATCGCTGCACCTGCGGTGGAGCTGGAGGGCCCGTTTGGCGTCTCCCTGGTGGGCTCTGATGTGATGACCATCCTTTCACTGATCGGCATGGCCATGTTCATGTTTGTCGGCTGCGAGTTCGTGACGCCGCTTGCCCCCGAATTGCGTCGCTCTGCCTGGGTATTGCCACGCGCCATGGCGCTGGGTCTGTTTGGTGTGGCCAGTTGCATGTTCATCTACGGCGCGGCGATGAAGCGCCAGGTGGAAAACGTCGTACTCGATGCCGCCACCGGCGTACACCTGCTGGATACGCCCATGGCCATTCCACGCTTTGCCGAACAGGTGATGGGTGACATCGGCCCAGTTTGGCTGGGTATCGGATTCTTGTTCGCCGGTGCGGCAACCATCAACACGCTGATGGCCGGGGTGCCGCGCATTCTTTACGGGATGGCCGTAGACGGGGCGTTGCCTAAGGTCTTCACCTACCTGCATCCGCGCTTCAAGACGCCACTGCTGTGCATTCTGGTGGTCGCACTGATCCCGTGCCTGCATGCCTGGTATCTGGGTGGCAACCCAGACAACATCCTGCACCTGGTGCTGGCTGCCGTTTGCGCCTGGAGCACGGCCTATCTGTTGGTGACACTGTCGGTGGTGATCTTGCGTATCCGTCGCCCAGATCTGCCGCGCGCCTACCGTTCGCCACTGTTCCCGTTGCCGCAAATCGTTTCCAGCGCCGGTATCATCATCGGCATGCTGTTTATCACGCCGCCCGGAATGAGCCCCGCGGATATTTACGTGCCGTTTGCCATCATGCTTGGCGGCACGGCAGCCTACGCGCTGTTCTGGTCTGTGTGTGTGCAGAAGGTCAACCCGTTCAAGCCTGCCCGGGTCGAGGATGTGCTGGAAAAAGAATTCGCCGCCGAACCTGGACACGCTGCGGAGCGTACGCAACATGATCAGACATTTGCGTGAACGGCTGCTGGCGCCTCGGGCGCCTGCCGGTTATCGGCCCGGTGTAACCTTGGGGCACCTGCTGCGTAATCTCGGCCCGCTGGAGATACAGCGGGCGCAAGCGGGTGTCGCACAGCTGTGTTTGCCGCCGCTGGGTTGGCAGGTCGAGGTGCGTGAGTGCGTCGAAGCGCACCTGCTGATGCACGTCGTGACATGCGAGTTTCGGTTGAGCGTGCCTGCCCTGCAACAGGGCGATGTGCGGTTGGAACTGCGCCATACCGGGGCGTTTCGGCGCACCGGCGTCACCTGCGTGTTCCGGGGCGGTGACCAGGCCCTCTTTGCCCAAGTACGCGATCATTTAGGCCGAGATGCGACGCTGTTGGCGCAGCTGATGCCGCTGGATTTCAAGCGGCTGACGCTGCAATGCCGCGATGGCCAATGGCAGCTTGCCCTGGAACATATAGGCGCTAGCGAGGTGGTCAACCGGATGCCGGCGTTTCGTCGCTATATTCAAATTAGTCCGCAGCAGCGTTCGCATTTACTCGCCTGTCTGTCTGGCTTCACGGAGTTTCTGCAGCGGATCTGAAGCGACCTGGCATACCCTTTGCTAGGTGTACTCGACCAAATGTGACAGTTGTGCGGACATTGTTAACATGTTATCAATTGCTGCATAACAACAATTTCGCGTCGAGGCCACTATGCAGACTCAACAACCCGACCATCAGGGACTTGATCACTGGACCGCTGCCATGCAGGGGATTTGCGGCCGTTTCGAAACGGAATTGGCTTGCAATCATTCGCTCTTCATTGGCGATGTCTCAGCTCATACGCGTGCAGGCTTGCCAGTCGCCTCTTTGCGTACGAACGCCGGCGTCATTCGGCGGCTAGGTGATAATCCGGCGCTGGATGATGACCAGCACTGTTTTCTGGTCCTGCAGCGTTCTGGGCGCTCTACGGTCGAGCAGGGCGGTTTGACCATCCACCTGGCCCCTGGTGATCTCATGCTCATGGACTCGGTGGGGCGCTGCGAAATCAAGCCGGCGGGTCTGATCGAGCATGTTTCACTGGCGCTTTCCCGCGATCAGGTGCGCAAACAGGTTCCTGGCCGAGGAACTCTGGTAGGAAAGATTTCATCCAGCAACGCGTGTGGACGCATGCTCCATGTGTTGATGGATCAGATGTGCAAGGATGAGAACACAGGCGAAGACGGGGCCCAGGGCGCTGCGTTGGAAGCAGCGTTCACCGCGCTTTTGGAGCCGGGCTTTGAGTTTGGAGAAGGCAACCTTGGCAGCGTAGATGCGCTTAACGGCGGCGATATGCGCAGTTATGTGCAAAAGGTGATTGACAAATCGTTGTCACAACCCGGGTTGACGCCTGCTGCTTTGGCTGGCGGGCTTAACATTTCAGTGCGCCACCTCTATCGTTTGTTCGAAGAGGACGGTGACAGCGTCTGTCGTTACATTCAACGAGCCCGGCTCAAGCGCAGCGCCGAGGATCTCGCCAACCCGTTCTTCAGGGGCGAGTCGATTACCTCAATCGCCTATAAGTGGGGCTTTACGGACTCCGCCCATTTCAGCCGCTCGTTCAAAAAGCAGTATGACCAATCTCCAAAGGACTATCGGGCCACGGCTATGGGCTCCTGCTTGCGCTAACCCACCGCAATAAAAACGCCGCCAGCGCGTGTAGCGCTGGCGGCGTTTTTATTACCTGCTTGCGTCAAGCTACGGCGAAGTAGTGCTTGACGAACGACTCGCTCAAAATCTCCCACAGCACCGGCGTGCCCTTGGTTACGAACCAGGCGTCACCGGCTTTGTAGCGAGTGATCTGGCCTGTGGACTCGTCAGTCAGCTGGATTTCGCCTGTTACGATTATCGCCTGCTCGTTGAACGGGTAAACCATGCGGAATTTGCCGCGCGTGGTGCCAAAGTAAGCGCTGCTGACGGGGTCGGTCGGCGCTCCGTGGGTCATTTTGCCAAAGGCTTTGACTTCGCCTTCGAGGATTTCCGAGCCCAGATCGGCAACGGTGCCCCAGGCATCGAGTTCGGACAGTTGTATGCCTTGCTTGGCGGCAGTGAGGGTCATGGCAGTTCTCCAGTGGGTGAAAGATACGGTCAGCGGCGGCCGTTGAAATAGCCCGAAAGCTGGTGCACGGTCTTGCCGGCGGTGAGTAGCAGAGGGCGGAAATGGTCCTTGCCGAGGATCCGTGCGTGTTTGACCGAACTGATCAGGTCGTAGCGCGATGAGCCTTCGTGCATGCCCTCGGCGAGAATCTTGCAAATGATGTGGCTGGGCGTGACGCCAAAGCCCGAATAACCCTGAACGTAAAATGCGTTGGGGCGATTGCTGAGTGTGCCGATCTGCGGGAACAGGTTGGCGCTTGTGGCCATTGGACCGCCCCAGGCGAGGTCGATCCGCACATCCTTGAGGTAGGGGAAAATCTTCAGCATCAAGGCACGGTTCCAGGCCTTGAGGTCCAGCGGGATGTGCTCGATGAACGGCGTGGCGGCTCCGAACAGCAAGCGGTTCTCGCGGGTGACCCGGTAGTAATCGATCACCGGGCGGATATCACTGTAGGCGCCGCGGATCGGGCTGATACGCTGTATCAGTTCTTCCGGCAGTGGCTCAGTCATCATCTGGAAGGCGTAGGTGTTGATGGTGCGTGCGTGCAGCTCCGGTTCTATTTTGTTGAGGAAGCTGTCGCAGGCCCACAGCAGCTTGCTGGCTCGCACCGAGCCGCGGCCGGTGCGCACCTTGATACGCTCGCCGTAGGTCACCTCCAGCGCCGGGCTGTGTTCAAAGATGCGTGCGCCGTGGCCTATCAGGGCCTGGGCTTCGCCCAACAGCAGATTGAGCGAGTGCACGTGGCCGCCGCCCATGTGCAGCAGGGCGCTGCTGTAAGCGTCGCTGCCGATGATCTGCTTCACCTCGGCGCCACCCAGAAAGCGGATCTCGTCATGGGTGTTGATCGACTTGAAGTCTTTTTCCCATGCTCGCAGGGTCTTTTCCTGGCGTTTGTTGAAGCCCATGTAGCCATAGCCGTGGCAGAAGTCCGCATCAATGTTGTAGCGGGCAATGCGCTCTTTGATGATGCCGGCGCCCAGTTCACTGATCTCGAAAATCCGCTTCAGCCCCTGGTCACCGACGCTGCTTCTGATTTTTTCCAGATCATGACCAATGCCGGCCATGATCTGCCCGCCATTGCGCCCGGTACCGCCAAAACCCAGGTAGCGGGCTTCGAGCACCACAACATTGGTGACGCCTTTTTCTGCCAGTTCCAGTGCTGTGTTGATACCCGAGAAGCCGCCACCGATGACCACGACATCGGCGTCGATGTCGCTTTCCAGGGTGGGGAAGCTAAGGTTGTACTTTTTGGTCGCGGTGTAGTAGGTCGGGGTCTCGATGTTGATCATGACGCAGCCTGCTGAATTGGAATTGTGATAGGGCCTTTGCCGAAGCAGTGCAAGTGGTGCCATTGAGCACCTAACGATCGGTAGGCGTCTTGCCTGAGCCTGCCACGGCGTTTGATCTGCGTGCCAGGGCGCAGTGTAGGAGGAGGCTTGACGTGCGTCGCAGTCTCCTTGATCATGAATGTCATGAATATGTTAATCAATCTACCACGTTACCGCCGCTACGCCACCTCAAGCTGAGGCGGTCGTGACTGCGTGCACGTCATCCGCCCGGGGCGGCTGGACGTGTGTCTCGCTCCTCGGGCTTACCCAGGAGTTATCATGAGCGACCTACATTCCGACCTGATCGGCCACCTGCAAGCCAGGGGCTTCATTCACCAGAGCACTGACCTCGAAGGACTACGCTCTCATCTGCGCGATGGACCGCGCACGTTCTACCTGGGCTTTGATGCCACAGCCGACAGCCTGCATGTCGGGCACCTGCAGGGTTTGATGCTAATGCGCTGGCTGCAGAAGGCTGGGCACCGCCCGATCCTGCTGATCGGTGGCGCGACCACGCGCATCGGTGACCCAAGCTTCCGGGACGAGAGCCGTCCGGTACTCGATGAGGCGCAGATTCAGGCCAATATCGCTGGCATCACGCGCACCTTCGGGCGCTACCTGCGTTTGGGTGAGGGGGAGGGCTTAGTGGTCGACAACGCGCAGTGGCTCGATGGTATCGGCTATCTGCGGTTCCTCGACCAGGTTGGGCGTTACTTCTCGATCAACCGCCTGTTGACGTTCGACTCGGTGCGCCAACGCCTGGACCGGGAACACTCGCTATCATTTCTGGAGTTCGGTTATACCCTGCTGCAGGCCCATGACTTTACCGAGCTGGCGCGTCAGCACGACTGCACGCTGCAATTGGGCGGTGCTGACCAGTGGGCCAACATCATCAATGGCGTCGAGCTGGCCCGGCGCCGTGATCAGCGTCAGTTGTTCGGTCTGACCATGCCGTTATTGACCAATAGCGATGGCAAGAAAATGGGCAAGTCGCTCAACGGCGCAGTCTGGCTTGACGAGCGTCGCCTGCCGAGCTTCGACTTCTGGCAGTTCTGGCGCAATTGCGATGATCGGGACCTTCCGCGCTTTCTGGCCCTGTTTACAGAACTTTCGCTGGAGCGGATCGCCGAACTCACGCGCGAGGGTGGTGCGGCCTTGAACCAGGCCAAGGCTTTGCTGGCCGATGAGGTGACAGCCCTGGCGCACGGCGCTGAGGCAGCCAAGGCTGCGCGAGAGGCCGCCAGTGGCGTGTACGGGGACGGCATCGGCGCTGGGTTGACCACTATTACCGTAGCCCGCAGCACGCTGCAGGTCTTGAGCCTGGCCGAGGTACTGGTGCAGGCCGGTCTGCAACCATCGCGTGGTGCGGCAAGGCGACTGGCGGAGGGTGGTGGCTTGCGCCTGGATGGTGAGGTGGTGCTATCAGTGGACGCCGATTTACCGCCTGGCCAGCATCAATGGCGCCTGAGCTTGGGCAAGAAGCGCCATTACCACTTGCTTATCGAGTAATTGGTTAATGTATTAATGAGCGCGTGCTGGCATACTCGCCGGCACGCTTTTTATCGACGAGCCCCCCGTACGCATGACCACGCCACGTCCCTCCCTTACGCTCACGCTGCTCCAGGCTCGCGAAGCCACCATGGCGTTCTTCCGCCCCGCGCTGAACGCCCACGAGCTGACCGAACAGCAATGGCGAGTCATTCGTATCCTGCGACAGCAGGGTGAGTTGGAAAGCCATCAGTTGGCAGAGCTTGCCTGTATTCTCAAACCGAGCATGAGCGGCGTGCTCAAGCGCCTTGAGCGCGACGGTATAGTCGCGCGGCGCAAGTCTTCTGAAGACCAACGCAGGGTGTTCATCAACCTCACGGTCAAGGGGCAGCAGGTTTTTTTGGCCATGAGCGAGGAAATGGGCCGCAACTACGACAAGATCCTCAGTCAGTTCGGCGAGGAAAAGCTTCAGCAACTGACCCGGCTGCTCGAAGAGATGAAGAAGATCAAGCCGTAGGCCCGTGTGACTGCCCCTCGTCTCAGCGGTTCAGCGACAATGAGTCGTCAAGGATTTTCAACAGCGATGCCGCACGCCGTGCATAGACGGCGGGGTCGGCATACATCAGTTCCACATGCAGGCTGTCGATGATGCCCAAGTAGGCATCGGCATAGACCTCCAGGCGTGTGCTTGCCAGGTCAGCCCAGCTATAGTGCGCATGCAGCGCTTGGCAAAAACCTTCGCGCACGCCCTCCAGATATCGCTCGAACCCTGAGGTGACGGCCTCCTTGATATCGATCGGAGGTAGAAACGCGGTGCGCAGGATGAAACGCAGGTTCTGTGATTGTTGGTAGCGCTCGGCAAGGTGAAGCACCAGCCAGTGCCCAGGCGCTACCGCGCCCGCCGTCTCCTCTCGAAAAGCGCTCTCGACGAATTGGGTCTCAACTTCCAGCGCACGCTGAAACGCTTCCAGGAACAATGCATCCTTGTTCGCGAAGTGCGCGTAGAGCGAGGCTTTACGCATGCCAGCCAGCTGAGCGATCTCATTCAACGAGGAGGCGTCGTAACCGAATGCCGCGAAGTGGCCGACGGCGGCGTCGCAGATTCGTGCCGCAGAGGGGGAAAGCGCTTTCAACCAGGTCACTCCATCAATGGCGCGGGTAGGCCACGCGCGCTTCGAGGAGGATTGTGGTGGCGACTGGGGCAGGGGTCAATCGCTTCGAAGTGAACCCAGGGCCGATACCATGGAAAGTACAATTTTCCCCTCGTAACGTGCATTTCTCGACACCTGCCTCCGCCACATACTGAACGTGTCATTGAGACTATTCGGCTGCCCGCTGCCGCGCAGGGGGTTGCACGCTGGTTATCCAATAATAAAGAGACCGTTCATGAAAAAGCCAAATCCTTTGCTGGAAGACCTCAAAGCCATCCTGCCGGCGATTGCTGCAAACGCGTTCAAGGCTGAGCAAAACCGCAGTGTGCCAGCAGAGAACATCACCTTGCTCAAAAGTATCGGCATGCATCGCGCTTTCCTGCCCAAGCAGTACGGTGGCCTGGAAATTTCCTTGCCGCAGTTCGCCCAGTGCATCGCGTTGCTGGCCGGCGCGTGCGCCAGCACCGCTTGGGCTATGAGCCTTCTGTGCACCCACAGCCACCAGATGGCGATGTTCCCGGCCAAGTTGCAGCAGGATGTATGGGGTACTGACCCGGACGCCACGGCCAGCAGCAGCATTGCGCCTTTCGGCCGTACCGAAGAGGTGGAAGGTGGTGTGACTTTCAGTGGTGAAATGGGCTGGAGCTCCGGCTGCGACCACGCCGAGTGGGCGATTCTCGGCTTCCGCCGGCCCAATGCCGAAGGCACCCAGGATTACTGCTTCGCGGTTCTGCCCCGCAGCGACTATGAAATCCGTGACGACTGGTATGCAGTGGGCATGCGCGGCAGCGGCAGCAAGACGCTGATCGTACGCGGCGCTTTCGTGCCCGAGCACCGCATCCAGAAGGCCAAGGACATGATGGAAGGCAAGTCCGCCGGCTTCGGTATGTACCCGGACAGCAAGATTTTCTTCGCTCCGTATCGCCCTTATTTTGCCAGCGGCTTCTCTACTGTCAGCCTGGGCATTGCCGAGCGCATGCTGGAGGTATTCCGCGAGAAAACCCGCAACCGGGTTAGGGCCTACACCGGTGCGGCGGTCGGTGCCGCCACGCCCGCCCTGATGCGCCTGGCTGAGTCCACCCACCAGGTGGCTGCCGCACGGGCGTTGCTGGAAAAGAGCTGGGACGAGATTGCGCAATACAGCGAACGTCATGAATACCCATCGCGCGCTACCTTGGCGTTCTGGCGCACCAACCAAGGCTACGCGGTGAAAATGTGCATCCAGGCGGTCGATCGCCTGATGGAAGCAGCCGGTGGTGGCGCTTGGTTCGAGACCAATGAACTGCAGCGACTGTTCCGTGATTCGCACATGACCGGTGCCCATGCCTACACCGACTATGACGTCTGCGCACAGATCCTTGGCCGCGAACTGATGGGCCTGGAGCCTGACCCGGCGATGGTTTGACCGCCGCCCGGCTAATCCCCCGCAACAACCACAACAACAAACAGTGGCAGGCCCGTTCGGCCTGCCCGGGAGTCTTGCATGTCCAATTCAACCTCTGTGACCGATTTCGATACCCGTGCCTTCCGCCGTGCCTTGGGTAATTTCGCGACTGGCGTGACCGTGGTTACCGCAGCCGGGCCGAGTGGCCGCAAGGTCGGTGTCACCGCCAACAGCTTCAACTCGGTGTCACTGGACCCCGCATTGATCCTCTGGAGTATCGATAAACGCTCCACCAGCCATGAGGTTTTCGAGGAGGCTTCGCACTTTGCAGTGAACATCCTCGCGGCTGATCAGATTGACCTGTCCAACAATTTCGCACGTCCCAAGGAAGATCGTTTCGCCGGCATCGAGTACGAGGAAGGGGCCGGTGGTGCGCCGCTGTTCGCCGACTGTGCGGCGCGTTTCCAGTGTGAGAAGTTCCAGCAACTGGACGGCGGCGATCACTGGATCCTGGTCGGCAAGGTCGTAGCCTTCGATGACTTTGGCCGCTCTCCGCTGCTTTACCATCAAGGTGCTTACTCGATGGTACTGCCGCACACCCGCATGACCCAACGGGCCGACGGGCAGGCGCCGAGCAGTAACTTCCAGGGCCGTCTGCAGCACAACCTGTACTACTTGATGACTCAGGCCCTGCGTGCCTACCAGGCCGACTATCAGCCACGGCAATTGTGCACTGGCCTGCGCACCAGCGAAGCCCGCATGTTGATGGTGCTGGAGAACGATGCTGGCCTCAGCTTGAACGACTTGCAGCGCGAAGTCGCGATGCCCGCGCGTGAGATTGAGGAGGCCGTAGCCAACCTCAAGCGCAAGGGTTTGATCGCTGACGACGACGGTCGTGTGCGGCTGTCTGTAAAAGGGGTGGATGAAACCGAAGCACTGTGGGGCATCGCTCAGGAGCAGCAGGACAAGGTGTTCGGGCAGTTCGGTGCTGAGCAACTGGAGACCTTCAAGACCGTACTCAAAGCCATTATCCAGATGTAACCATGGCCTTGAACGAAAACGGCGCCCATCGGGCGCCGTTTTCGTTTCTAGCGATAGCGAAGGTTCAGTACACACCGCCTCCGACACTGTTGAACACCGGCGTATCCTTGAACTTGCCCGCCAGGTCCCGCAGCCCGCGCATTAGCACGGTGGTATCGACGCCGACTGCGACAAAGGCGGCACCCAGTTCGATGTAACGACGTGCCAGCTTCTCATCGGCACTGAGAATGCCCGCCGCCTTGCCGGCCTTACTGATTCGCACAATGGCATTTTCGATTGCTGCCTGCACTTCAGGGTGCCCCGGATTGCCACGATGGCCCATGGCCGCGCTGAGGTCGGCTGGGCCGATAAACACGCCGTCGACACCGTCCACTGCGACGATTTCCTCCAGATTGGCCAGACCCTCCTTGTTCTCGATTTGAACCAGCAGGCACATCTGCGCGTCCGCGTGGTCCAGGTAGCCGGCGATGCTGTTCCAGCGCGACGCCCGCGCCAGTGCACTGCCCACACCACGTACGCCGGTCGGCGGGTAATGCACGGCCTTGACCAGTTGTCGCGCCTGCTCGGCAGTTTCGACCATCGGTACCAGGAGGGTTTGAGCACCGATATCCAGCACTTGCTTGATCAGTGCGGTATTGCCGATCACCGGGCGTATCACGGCCTGGCTAGGGTAGGGGGCCACTGCCTGTAACTGCGCGAGCATGCCGCGCAGGTCGTTGGGTGCATGTTCACCATCGATCAGCAGCCAGTCGAAGCCAGCATTGGCGGCCAGTTCTGCGCAGTAGGCATCGGCCAGGCCGAGCCACAGGCCGATCTGGGCCTGGCCGCTGCGCAGGCGTTGTTTGAAATGGTTGATAGGCATGTCCATGGTCAGTCCTCAGACGAAGCGGCAGGCGATCGAGCCGAGCATGTCGTAGTCGACGTGGAAGGTGTCCCCAGGACGAGCGGCGACCGGGCGAGTGAAGGAGCCGCCGAGGATGATCTGGCCAGGCTGCAGGGTGACGTCGTACGGCGCCAGCTTGTTGGCCAGCCAGGCGACACCTTTGGCGGGGTGATTGAGCACAGCGGCACTCACACCGGACTCCTCGATCACACCATTGCGGTACAGCACCGCCGGAACCTTGCGCAGGTCAATGTCGGTAGGGCGCACGGCCCGCCCGCCCATGACCACGCCAGCATTGGCGGCGTTGTCGGAAATGGTGTCGAACACCTTGCGGGTTACCTGGGTCTGCGGGTCGACCTGTTGGATACGGGCGTCGATAATCTCCAGTGCCGGGATCACCCACTCAGTGGCTTCCAGTACATCGAACACGGTGACGTTGGGGCCCTTAAGCGGCTTGCCCAGGATGAACGCCAGCTCCACCTCGACTCGCGGCACGATGAAGCGATCGAAGGGAATGTCGCTGCCTTCGTCGAACAGCATGTCGTCGAGCAAGGCACCGTAGTCGGGTTCAGTGATGTTCGACGACACCTGCATGGCGCGCGAGGTCAGGCCAATCTTGTGGCCGACCAGCTTGCGGCCAGCGGCGATCTTCTTGGCTACCCAGGCGCGCTGGATGGCGTAGGCGTCTTCGATGGTAATCGCTGGCTGCTCAAGAGAGAACTGGCGGACCTGCTCACGAGAGCGCTCGGCTTGGTCGAGGCGTTCGGCGGCCTGCTGGATGAAAGCGTTATCAAGCATGATGACAATCTCTGTGTTCAAGGGTTGACGATGGCGGCCCGGGTGCGCAGCACCAGCAGGCCACCGAGGGTGATGAAGCAGGCGAGCGCGTAGAGTGCGAGACTTGCGCTTTGCGTGGTGTCGCGCACCCACCCGATGAAATAGGGCGCCGCGAACGAGGCGATGCTGCCCAGTGAACTGATCAGGGCAATACCGGCAGCTTGGGTGCGGGCATTGAGGAACGCTGGCGGTAATTGCCAGAACATCGGCAAGGCCGCGCTGGCTCCCATGCCCGCTAACACCAGCCCGCCCAGTACTGGCCACGGTTGCTGAGGCGCCAAACCGCTGATGGCGATGCCGGCTGCGGCCATCAGCAGTGGCACGCACAGGTGCCAGCGGCGCTCGCGCTGGCGGTCGCTGGAACGGCCGCACGCGAGCATGAACACGCAGCCGGCCAGGTAAGGGATAGCGCTGAGCAGGCCGACGCTCGCGTCGCTGTCGATGCCAGCGCCATGAATCAGGCTGGGCATCCAGAAGGCCAATGTGTTGACCGCCAGCATCACTGCGCAGTACACCGCCACCAGCAGCCAGATCGCTGGGCTGGAGAGGATGCCGCCCAAAGATGTCACGGTTTTGCGCTGCTCTTCGCGGCCGAACTGGGCGCGCAATGCAGCCTTCTGCCGGTCGTCGAGCCAGTGCACCCGCTCGAAGTGTTCAGGCAGTGCAGCCAGTACCACCAGCCCCAGCAGCATCACTGGCGCGCCTTCCAGTAAAAACATCCACTGCCAGCCGCGCAGGCCAGCTGCCTCGTGCATGAATGCCAGGATCGCCCCTGACAACGGCCCGCCAACCACCCCGGCCAGTGGCACGGCGATCGCGAACAACGCGGTGACCTGAGCCCGGCGCCCAGCGGGGTACCAGCGATTGAGGTAGACCAGGATGCCCGGAAAGAACCCTGCCTCGGCAGCCCCCAGCGCGAAGCGCAGCAGGTAGAACGCGCTGCTGCTCTCGATCAGCAGCATGCTGGCCGACAGCGCGCCCCATACCACCATCAATGTGGCGATCCAGCGGCGTGGGCCGAAGCGTTCAAGCATCAGGTTGCTAGGCACCCCGAACAAGGCATAGGCAATGAAAAACAGCCCGGCGCCCAGCCCGTAGACCGTGTCGGACAGCTGCAGGTCCTGGCTCATCTGCATCTTGGCAAAGCCGATGTTGATGCGGTCGAGGTGGGCGAACAGGTAGCAGATCAGCAGTAACGGCATCAGTCGCCAGGTGACCGCGCGGTGGGTCGCGTCGGCCAGTTCGGTCTGAGTCTGGGCCGGCGAGGCATGTTCGAGTGTGCTCATGTTTTTTGTACTTGTTGTGTGATGAGGCAGCGGGCGACCTGGACTCAGGCCGGGCGGTTGAACAGGGGGTGCAAGGTGCTGTGTTTGGCGTCGTAGATCTGCTGGGTGCTTTCATCGATCTGCAGGGTGATGCCGATCGGGCGTTGGCGCAGCAGCTCATCCAGACGTTGCTTCAACACCTGCAGCAAGTTGTCGCCGACCGCTTTATGTACAGCGGGGCTTCGGCCACTGCCCATGCGCAGGTTGGCGTACAAGAAGCCGTAGTCGCCGTTGCCGTCTGCCACTGCGCAATGGGCGGCAGGGTAGGCGAGTACGCGGGTGCCACCGGTTGGGAAGACCGCCTTGCCGGCTGCGTCGTGCTGTTCGAGCATGCAGTCGGCCAGGGCGCGGCACAGACCGGGGATGTCGGCATCGGCTTCCAGGTCAGGGGTGTAGAGCAGAACCAGGTGTGGCATGAGGTGCCTCCTTGTGGCGAGGGCACCAGGCCGCCAAGCGGTGGCCTGGCAGGTGGGTCAGAGTCGGCTGGTGGAAACCACAGTCGCCGGATTCGCTGCTTGCGCAGGCGGTATGGTCGAGCCGTCCTGAGGCGTGATCGGGAAGATAGCGTTGATCTGCCCGGTACCGGATGATCCGAAGTACGGGGTCACAACCTCGGCCTTGCCGTCGTACTTCGACCAGCCGAGTACACCCAACAGCATCGCCGTGTCGTGCATGAACCCTTCGCCGTGGCCCTTGGCCGCGTATTCAGGAAGCATCCCGCAGAATTCCTCCCATTCGGCGTTCTCCCACATTTTCACCACACGGTGATCCAGGGTTTCGAGGAACGGGCTCCAGACTTTGGTGGCAAAGTCTGGCGCCTGGCCGTTCTGGGCGAAGCGGTGGGACAGCGAGCCACTGGCAAGGAACGCCACGGTGCCGTCGTAGTGGTCTTCCACTGCCTTGCGCATGGCCCAGCCGAGGCGGGCGCTGTCGGCCAGATAGTGCGACGTGCACAGCGCCGAGACTGAAATCACTTTGAAGTGCTGGTCCTGGTTCATGTAGCGCATCGGAACCAGGGTGCCGTATTCAGGGCCCAAGGTAGTGGCGTGGTGGGCCATGGTCTCGACGCCGAGGCGATTGCAGGCATCGCTCAGGATCAGGCCCAGTTCCTTGTTGCCGGGGAACTCATAGGCCATGTTGCTGATGAAGTGCGGCAGTTCGTTAGAGGTGTATACCCCCTCGAAATGCTCGCCGCAGAGGATGTGGTAGTTGGCATTGACTAGCCAGTGGGTGTCGAACACGACGATGGTGTCCACACCCAGCTCACGGCAACGGCGGCTGATCTCGTAATGCCCGTCGATCGCGGCCTGGCGAAATCCCTGGCGAGGGCCAGGCATTTCCGATAGGTACATGCTGGGCACGTGAGTGATCTTTGCCGCTAGGGCCACTTTACCCATGATCAGACTCCTTATTGTTGTAGACCCCACGACGCCGGGCGGATCAGGCTGTCGTCAGAACATTGGCCCGCCCGGCGCGTTGGGTTGACAGTCACACGCCCCAGCGCGGGATGTGGTGGCTACCCATGGAAATGCACACGTTCTTGATTTCGGCGAACACTTCGAAACTGTACTGTCCGCCTTCGCGGCCGGTGCCCGAGCCTTTCACACCACCGAACGGCTGACGAAGATCGCGCACGTTCTGGCTGTTGATGAACACCATGCCGGCCTCAATGCCGCGGGCCAGGCGGTGAGCCTTGCCAATGTCCTGGGTCCAGATATAGGAGGCCAGGCCGTACTCGGTGTCGTTGGCCAGTTGCAGTGCTTCGGCTTCGTCCTTGAACGGGATCAGGCAGACCACTGGGCCAAAGATCTCTTCCTGGGCGATGCGCATCTTGTTGTTCACGTCGGCGAACACGGTCGGCTGGACGAACTGCCCTTTAGCCAGATGTGCGGGCAGGTTGGCTGGACGCTCAAGGCCGCCTGCAACCAGGCGTGCGCCTTCTTCCATGCCGATCTTGATGTAGCCCGTGACCTTGTCGTAGTGCGCTTGCGTGATCATCGAGCCAACCTGGGTTTTCGGGTCGGTTGGGTCGCCGACAATCAGGCGTTTGGCGCGGGCTGCGAACTCGGCGACGAACTGCGGGTACACGCTTTCCTGGATGAAGATGCGGCTGCCGGCAGTGCAGCGTTCGCCGTTCAGCGAGAAGATGGTGAACAAGGCTGCGTCCAGCGCGCGCTCAAGATCGGCATCTTCGAAAATCAGCACGGGCGATTTGCCGCCCAGTTCCATCGAGTACTTCTTCAAGCCCGCGGTCTGCATGATCTTCCGACCGGTGGCGGTACCGCCGGTGAAGGAGATGGCGCGTACGTCCGGGTGGCGGACCAGCGCGTCACCGGCGGTGGCGCCGTAGCCCTGGATCACGTTCAACACGCCATTCGGAATGCCGGCTTCTACTGCCAGGCGGCCCAGCTCATTCGCCGTCAGCGGCGACAGTTCGCTCATCTTCAGTACCGCAGTGTTGCCCAATGCCAGGCACGGCGCGGTTTTCCAGGTGGCGGTCATGAACGGTACGTTCCAGGGCGACACCAGGCCACACACACCCACAGGCTGGTACAGGGTGTAGTTGAGCATCTGGTCGTCGACCGGGTAGGTGTGGCCGTCCATGCGCGTGCACACTTCGGCGAAGAAGTCGAAGTTGTGCGAGGCACGCGGGATCAGCACGTTCTTGGTCTGGTGGATCGGCAGGCCGGTGTCCAGCGTCTCCAGTTCGGCCAGTTTCGGCACGTTCTGGTCAATCAGTTCACCCAGCTTGTGCATCAGGCGGGCGCGTTCCTTCGCCGGCGTGTTGGCCCACTTCGGGAAGGCATCCTTCGCCGCAGCTACGGCCTGGGCAACTTCCTCGGCGCCGCCACTGGCGACTTCGCCGATGGCCTCGCCAGTGGCAGGGTTGTAGTTGACGAAGGTGTCTTTGCTCTCGACCTCACGGCCGTTGATCCAATGTTTGATCATGCTGCTCATGCCTTGTTGTTCTTGAAGAAGTCAGCTTCGCTGACGATGCGGTTGACCAGGCGTCCGACGCCTTCCACTTCCACCACCACTTCATCGCCCGGCACCACGTCGGCCAGGCCTTCTGGCGTACCAGTGGCGATCATGTCGCCCGGTTGCAGGGTCATGAAGCTGGAGAAGTATTCGATCAGGTACGGAATGTCGAAAATCATGTCCGCGGTGGTGCCTTCCTGCTTCAGCTCACCGTTGATCCAGGTGCGTAGCTTCAGGTTGCTCACATCTGGCACTTCGGCTGCGTCGACGATCCACGGGCCAACCGGGGTGGTGGCGTCGCGGTTTTTCACCCGCAGGTTGGGGCGGTAGTAGTTTTCCAGGTAGTCGCGGATGGCGTAGTCGTTGCACACGGTGTACCCGGCCACGTACTCCATGGCGTTCTCACGCTTGACGTTCTTCGCCGGCTTGCCGATGACAGCCACCAGTTCACACTCGTAGTGCATGTACTCGACGTTGTCCGGGCGCCAGGTGACCTGGTTATGTCCGGTGTAGGTGCCGGGGGACTTGATAAACGCCAGCGGCTCGGTGGGTGGAGCGAAGGCGAGTTCTTTGGCGTGGTCGGCGTAGTTCAATCCGAGTGCGAACATGCTTCCATTTGCCGGTGGCAGCCACTCGACCTGCCGCTCACCAAGCACTCGGCCGTCGGCCAGACGAACGGTGTTGTCGGCTTCGACGGTGACAGCATGAACGCTGCCTTCAAAACGGATACGCGCGTGTTTCATGCTGGCTCCCCCGGCTCGGCAATGATGGTGTTGGCCAGGCGGCCAAGGCCAGTGATCTCGACTTCGACGAGGTCACCAGGATGGACGTCGACACGCCCCTCCGGAGTGCCGGTGATCAGTACATCGCCCGCGTGCAAGGTCATGAACTCGCTCAATTCGGCGATCAGCTGCGGGATGCTACGCACCAGGTTGGCGGTAGTGTTTTCCTGCACTACAGCGCCGTTCACATAGAGCTTGAGGGTCAGTTGGTGCGGGTCAGCGACTGCGGAAACCGGGATCAGGTCGGGACCAATGGAGCAGAAGCCGTCGCGGCACTTGGCCTTGACCGCAGGGCGGTAGTAGCTGTCTTCCGGCAGGCTGTACTCATTGACGATGGTGAAGCCGGCCACGTGGGTCATCGCATCGTCGGCACTCACCCGGGTGGCGTCTTTGCCGATCACCACGCCCAAGGCCGGGCCTGGTTGCAAGCGTTCACCGGCTGGGTGGATTACGTCGCGACCGTGGGCATTACGGGTGTTGGGCGTCTTGATGAAGAGCACCGGCTTGACCGGCGCCTGTTTGTATGGCGGCTTCTCGAATTCGGCCAGACGCTGCTGTAGCAGACCGTTGTAGTTCAGCGCTACGCCGAACACGGTACCGTTCGCAACGTCATGCAACGCATGGCTCATGCTTTTCTCCTGGCGGTGGTGGAGCAGCATGCTGCTCCGCAAAATCATTAATGTGTTAATGTTATAGTTAATATGTTAACGATGGTCAAGGCTTCCCTTGTAGCTCCCGCTTGGCGGGTGCACCATGAGCCTTGGCAATTTGGGTCAAGTCACTGGCGGACAACCAGCAATGAGCAATCGGCATCCCATTCCGAACATCAACATCGGTCAGGTCTACGACCAGCGCTACAGTGAGAGCGAGGTGCACCACGACCGGCTGGGCAACCTCGCCGGATTTTTCGGACGCAACATGCCGGTGCACCGCCACGATCGCTTCTTTCAAGTGCACTACGTGAAGTCCGGCACTGTGCGGGTTTATCTGGACGACCAGCAGTTCATCGAATCGGGGCCGATGTTCTTCCTTACGCCACCGACCGTGACTCACTCTTTCGTCACCGATCCGGACAGCGACGGGCATGTACTCACGGTACGCCAGCAGTTGGTTTGGCAATTGATCGAGGCAGATGCCAGCCTGTTGCCGACGGGAATGCAGGTGCGGCCGGCTTGTGTGGCGCTGGCCAACGTGCCGGTGGCGGATCAGGCCGAGGCACGGCGCCTGGAAACCTGGCTGGAGGCGCTCAGCGATGAATTCGCCAGCTCTAATCCGGGACGTGATGCGGCGCTGCAATCGCTCACGCGGCTGATCATGATCAGCTTGTTGCGGCTTTGCCCCAACTCGCGTGAGGCGACTCCGGCCCGTCATGAAGACTTGAAGATATTCCATCGCTTCAACGCGCTGATCGAGGCGCACTATCTTGAGCATTGGCCGCTGGCGAGCTATGCCGCAGAGATCGGGGTGACTGAAGCGCGGCTCAACGACATTTGCAGGCGAATCGCCGATCTGCCATCCAAACGCCTGGTGCTGGAACGGCTGATGCAGGAGGCCAGACGCTTGCTGCTTTTCTCCGGCAGTTCGGTGAATGAAGTCTGCTATCAGCTCGGGTTCAAGGACCCGGCCTATTTCAGCCGTTTCTTCAATCGGTATGCGGGAGTCACACCGGGCGAGTATCGGCAGCGGCAGGCGGAGTTGCAGTGAGGTGGCCACGTGGCGATACCTGCAAGGAATTGTCGTTGTTTGAGAGCGATGCTCGCAGCTTGCAGGGCGGGCTTGAATGGGTTTTCCGTGGAAGAGATTGCACTTTCCATAGGCTGGGGCAGTTGTCGCACTCGTCATATGTCCCTAATCTTGGCACCTGGATCAAATAGCACAGGCTTTACTCATGACCGAGACTCGCCCTTCACTGACGCTGAGCTTGCTACAGGCCCGCGAAGCCGCAATGGCATTTTTCAGGCCGCTGCTCAATGAGCACGATCTGACAGAGCAGCAATGGCGGGTTATTCGCATCCTGCAGCAGCAGGGCGAGTTGGAAAGCCACCAGCTGGCGCACTTGGCTTGCATTCTCAAGCCGAGCATGACCGGGGTTCTCAGCCGCCTGGAGCGGGATGGGCTGGTGTGCCGACGCAAGGGCACCGAAGATCAACGTCGAGTGTTCGTGACGCTGACCGACTCCGGCCGCGCGAGTTTCGATGCCATGCGTGAAGGAATGGAAGCCAACTACCGCAAAATCCAGGCGCAGTTCGGTGAAGATAAACTTCAGCAACTGTTGCAGTTGCTTAACGAGCTCAAGCGCGTTGAGCCGTGAGCCCGGCCTGGGTTGATCAATCCAGAGGTCAGGGCTGATCACCTGCGAGCAATTGATAACTGCGCAGTCGGTCTTCGAAGCGATGGGTAACGGTGACGATGCCGATTTCATTGCATTCGAAGTCTCGCGCAAATTCGGCAATCCTGCGTCGGCAGGTCTGCGCGGAGCCCACCACCATACCCGCCAGGGTTTCATCGTAGTTGGCACGTTCAACGTGGTTCATCTGCATGTAGCGTTGCTGCACCTCGGCTGGACTGAGGAGAACCTCGCGTGGCGTCCTGCCGGCGCTAAGTTTCCGGTACACCGCAGTGCCGGCGATGTAACGGGCCTCCTCATCCGTACTCGCGCAGATAGCCGCGACCGCTAGAAGACGGGGGGGAGGGCTGACCCGTGCAGCACGCTGCCATGCCCCTCTGTGATCGTCAAAAATCCGCGGCATGCAGGCGCTTGGGGTGATGAACTGCGCCAGGGCCAAGCCCATCCCCAGTTGACCGGCCAGTTGGGAACTGCCACCGCCAGAACCCAGCATCCAAAGCGAGGGCATCGACTCGGTCGGCAAATCGAAGGTGAGGACGTCATAAGCGTGACCGGTGGGGAGGCCGTCTCGCAGAAATGCACACAGCATGGCGGCCTGAGTAGGGAACTGATCGACATCCGGCACGAAGCTTGGCACGGCCAGCGCGTGGCTGCTCAAGGCGCTGCCGCCGGGCGCGCGTCCGATGCCAAGATCTATCCGACCAGGAAAAAGTCCGCCGAGCAATGCAAAGGTCTCCGCCACTTTATAGGGGCTGTAGTGGCTCAGCATTACTCCGCCGCTGCCAACGCGCATGCTGCGAGTAGCGCTGGCGATACGGGTGATGAGGATCTCCGGCGCCGTGCCGCTGAACTGGATACTGTTATGGTGCTCTGCCAACCAGTAGCGGTGGTAGCCGAGCCGTTCGCATTCGATGGCCAGCTCCAGCGACAGCCCAGGTGCAGTGAGAAGGGTGTGGTGCTGATGAACCGGTGATTGGTCAATTACGGACAGGAGCAGAGTCACAGGCGATACTCGTCGGGAGATCATTAAATTGTTAACTATTTTGCCGCTTTGAAGGCAGAATGTTAAGAAGTTATCGAATTCATCTCGCATGACGGAGCACTGATGTTGAGTAACCCTAGTCGTCTGATCGTCCTGCTCGCCGCTCTTGTGGCGTTCGCCCCCCTGTCAATCGACACTTACCTGCCGAGTCTGCCGACCATTGCGGCTGACCTAGGTGCAAGCTCCAGCAGTGTGCAACTCACCATCGGCGCGTTTCTCGCCGGATTGTGCGTTGGCATGCTCTTTCATGGCCCATGTTCCGACCGCTTCGGTCGGCGGCCGGTTTTGGTGTGGGGCATGGTGCTGTATCTGGGGGCAACAGTCGGTTGTCTGCTGGCAGACAATATCGAAGCACTGATTGGCTGGCGCTTCTTGCAGGCGTTGGGTGGTGCTGCTGCGTCAGTGTTGGCTCGAACGATCGTGCGTGACGTTTTCTCGATCGGTCAGGCGGCGCGTACGCTATCGCTCATGCACCTGGTCACCATGTTGGCGACGCTCGTCGCACCCTTGGCAGGTGGTTTATTGATGCAATTGCACAGCTGGCGAAGCATCTTTGCCGCATTGTTCGCTTTCGCCGCGGTATGCCTGCTCGCTAGCCTTCGCTATATACCTGAGACTCATCCTGCCGAGCGGCGCGTCGGTTCGCTCGGTACAGCACTGGCCGGATACTGGCAGATCGCGTGCAACGCCCAGGCGCTCGCTTACATCTTGTGCATGGGCTTGTCGTTCGGCGGTATGTTCGCATTCATCACCGCGTCTCCCTATGTGTACATCGAATACTTTCAGATTTCGCCTCAAGGCTACGGCTGGCTCTTCGGACTGAACATTTTCGGAGTGATCATCGTGACGCTCATTAATGCGCGTCTGGTGACGCGTTTCGGACCACTGGCAATGCTGGGCGCTGGTGCGGCGATCGTCAGCGTTGCGGTGCTTGGACTCGGTGTGGTGGCAAGTACTGAGGCGCCTGGTCTGATCGGGATCGTGCTGCCGGTGGTGTTGTTTGTGAGTGTCACTGGCTTGATGGGCGCCAACTGTGTGGCTAGCTTGCTGAAGCTGTTCCCCAACAATGCTGGCGCCGCCGCCGGGCTGGCGGTATCCAGCCAGTTCGCCCTCGGTGCGGCATTCAGCGCATGGGTGGGTAGTTTGGCTGATGGCTCGCCCCGCCCGATGTGCTGGGTGATTGCAGCAGCAGGGGCGGGTTCGGTGCTCTGTTATGTGTGGCTCAGAGCGCGCTCAAGGACAGCTAAGCAGAGGCGAGCAGCCTGATCGCCAGACTCAGACTTTAAAGCGTCCGAGCAGTGTCTGCTGGCCAACAGCAAGAACATTCAGTTGCTGGCTGATGGCCGATGATTGCTCGGCCTGCTCCGACAATTCGCTCACTACTTCGTTGACGGCTTCGACGTTACGGCTGATCTCCTCGGCAACGCTACTTTGCTCTTCAGCAGCGCAGGCGATCTGGGTGTTCATATCGGTGATGGTACCGACTGCCTTGCGAATTTGATCAAGCGCCTGGAGCGCCTGGCGCGTTTGTTCAACATTACGGTGCGCTTGGTCATTGCTCTGCTGCATGGATTGACTGAGGTCATGGGTACCTTCGCGGAGGTTCTCGATGAAGCCCGCGATCTCACCCACAGAGGCTTGTGTACGCATTGCCAATGCTCTGACCTCGTCCGCTACGACAGCGAAGCCGCGCCCGGCATCGCCTGCCCGGGCTGCCTCAATGGCGGCATTAAGCGCAAGCAGGTTGGTTTGCTGGGCGATGGATAGAATCACGTCGAGCACTGACCCGATCCGCTCGCTGCTCACCGCCAGGCTGCGCAAACGCTCCATGGCTTCGGCCATCCCGACGGCGAGCGCATTTATATTCTGAACCGACTGCTCGATCACCTGCGCGCCAGTCCCCGTGGCTTGCTCGGCATAACGTGCAGCATCTGCCGCGCGTGCCGCACCTTCAGCCGCAGCCTGAGCGGTTGCTGACATTTCCTGAATAGCAGTAGCCATTTGCTCGATTTCCGTGGCTTGTTGGTGCATGCCACGGCTGGTTTCAACCGCGATAGTCTGCGATTTGTCGGCAGTACTGCGAGTATCGTGGACGGCCTGCTGGGCCTGGGCGATGACGGGTTGAAGTCGATTAAGGAAGAGGTCAAAGGCACCGCATAAATGGCCTAGCTCATCACGGCCGCTGTACGCCAGACGTCGCGTGAGATCTCCGTCGCCATCGGCGATGGCATGCAGCAGCTCGGCGACGCGTGAAATCGGGCGGGTCACGCTGCGAGAAGCCCATCCCATAATCAATACCCCTGTCAGCGTCAGCAGCAAACCTAGGCCGACTGCAACACCGAGGCTTTTCACCTGTTGCGCCTGCATTTGCTCATTCAAACGTTGCAGCGGGGCCTCAAGAACCCGTGAGGGTACTGATACTTGGATTAGCCAGGGGAGGGCGTCGGCAATCGGCGCGAAGGGGACGGTAACGTTGAGGTAGCCTGAGTGGGCTTGCAAAGCCTTCAGCGTGCCGAGACGCTGCGGCTGGCCGGTGTCGGCCGCTACCACGCCCGCAGGGCTCAGAATCGACAACATGCCTCGCCCTTCGTAAAGGCCTGCACTGGCCGCCGCGGCTTCCTCCTGAAGCTTGTCCAGCGCAATATCCAGCCCTAACACGCCAAGCAATTGCCCGCTGACGATGAGCGGTACGGTCACACTGGTCACCAGTCGACGAGTGCCGCTTGAGTCGTCCAGGTAGGGTTCCAATACGCACGGCTGCAAACTTTTGCGCGAGCAGACGTAGAAGGCGTTAGCGGAGGCTCCGGTAGGACCGATTGATGTATCGGCCAATAGGGATTCGTCGGCCGAAACCGCTTGAAGCTGCCCAGGTGTTGGTTGTAGCCAATATTGGGTAAAGCGGCCACGGTCGTTTCCGCCTAGCGCCGTCTGACCTGCGAAATCTGCGTCATGTCCGTCCAGCGCGTTCGGTTCGAATATTACGAACAGGCCAAGCACGTCCCTGCGTTCGCCAATGGCATCATGCAGCAACCTGGAGAGCTCCTGACGCATGACAATGGCGGCGGCAGAATCGCTTGTGGTCTGCGCACGCAGATGGAGGAGATGCCGAGCTACGCCTTGCGCAAATTCGAAGCTCTGGCCAAATCGCTGTTGGATCTTCAGCGCTTGCACTTGCCCTTCGGCCTGCAACGTGTCTTGGGCCGCCGTACGCAAAAGATCGCCCGACGTGCTGGCGATGCTTTGTACGTCGCTACGGCGCTGCTCCTGTGATAGCCAAGCTAGTATTCCCACGACGGACACCAGACAGATGCTGCTCAATAACGTGATCTTGATCCGAATACTTAAATTCATAGTTTCTCTTGCCACCTAAGCCGAACCGCTCAGTGAAAGGTACCGGGACTGACAACCAAACCCTATAGGCTCATACCCTATGGCAGGGGCGCTCAAATGTACGGCAGGCGTGGACAAGTCGCCGTTCGGTGTATCAAAAGTGGCTACAACTCATCTGGCCTGATTGGAGTTGGCATGACTACGGGTAAGGAACGCCGGTTAAAGCGCTGGGAGCATGAAGCGGTAGTCGAAGCGGTGCAGATCCGATTGGAGCATGATCCAGGAAAGATGAAGGTTCGTCGGCAGACGATGGAGCATCCGTTCGGAACGCTCAAATATTGGATGGGAAGCACTCACTTCCTGACCAAAACCCTAACAAGGGGAAGCACCGAAATGAGCCATCACGTGCTTGCCTACAATCTCAAACGAATGATGAGCCTCTTTGGCATCGCTGGACTGATTGAAGCGATCAGGACTTGAGGCCAAGCATTTTTTGCGTCCGTATACGGCTATTCGGGCCGCTGCCGCGGCCCAAATAGCGCAGGCCGCGTCTGGTGCCCGACTCAGGTAGATCAGCACTTAGATCTGCTGAATTGACAGGGTGCTCCAGCTTCTTTCGCAACTCGACGTACTGACTTGCGTTTTCACTCAGCCTGGACTCATGACGGCCTCTTGCGTAAGACAGCTACCGGCTAGAAGCGGACCTCAACGCTCGATACTTCAATCAGCCTTCACCCTCACGGCGCTCACTTGCCAACCCGGTAAAGTGCAGCTACTGTCAGCTCTATGAATCAACCACGAATTGCCTTGACCACGACCGTCACGACCGCCAGAGGCTGGTCGTGAGGGGTTGCGTGAGCCAATAACGCACGAACTTCAAAGGCCCGCCAGTGATGGAAAGGGCCTTTTCTTTTGCCCTTGTGTCGCTGGCCAATATGCAAGGGAAAGCATTATGTATGCACTGTTGATTCTTGATATGCAGGCTGGATTGTTTTACGGCCCGGATAAGCCATGGGCTGGCGAAGCGCTGCTAGACACATTGAATAATTTATTGAGTAAAGCCCGAAGTGCAGGAGCACCCATTTTTCTCGCCCGCCATATTGGTCCACCTGGGTCGCCAATCGAGCCTGGAAGCCCGTTGACGCAACTGGTGCAGGCGCTGGTGTTACAAGGCGACGAAGTGATTTTCGAGAAAAGCCGACCTAACGCGTTCTCCAAGACCGCCCTGGCCGATCGGTTACGGGATTGTGGAACTCAGGGTGTGGTCATTACCGGAATGAAAACCCAATACTGTGTGGATAGCACCTGCCGCGCCGCACGAGATCTTGGATTCGATGCAGTGCTGATCGCCGATGGCCATACCTGCACCGACACCCCTGCCCTGAAGGCCGAAGAGATTGTCGCTCATCACAATGCGACCCTCGCGGGACCATTCTGTCGTGTCGTACGCGCCGAGGACTGGTGTTTCTAACTGCCATCGCCAGACGGTTCGATTCCGACCTCGGCCTCCACCATTCGAAAGCCCCGCAGATTAACGTTTGCGGGGCTTTTCTTTATGAGTCCACAAAAGCCACGAGTTCGGTAACTTCTGGCATGGAGTTCCGAAACCTCTTGGCCAACCTTGAGTCGCGGTACTGCGCGATCAGGGCCGGCGTGCTGGGGGCCATTGATGTCTAGTCAAACACTAAGCGCAGCTGCTTGAGCTCGTAGATGTTGGCGGATGACCAGCTTGCGCTCGTCGTGCTGTTGTTCGGTCATGTCGTGGTTCTTGCGTTTAGGCGCCGCCCTTGCCGGGAACGCGTTATCGTTGAATTAGAGGTGATATGCTTCGCCGCTTACCAAACAGGGAGGGTGGTAATGAAACTGCGGGAGGGGCACAAGGCGTTTCAGGAATGGTTCACGCCGAGGCGGCGTAGGCGAGCGGGCGGAACCTTACTCGCCATCTGGGCTGTCGGCATCTTCATCTACCCTGGCCAGCACTGGATCTATGTATTGGTGCCAGGAATCATGTGGTTCTTTAGCGCATGGCCCCCGGAGCTTCACAACAAGCGTTGAGTCTTTGGCGGGGCTGCTGAATAGCCGATTGTCCGATTCAGCTCACAGATGAGTCAGACGAATTTGCGTAAAACTGCACGTTCGCTATGGTGGCAATAAACCACCTGACTACAACTAAAGTCGTAGGAGCGTCTCATGAGAATACGCGGTGATGTTTTCTGGGCCTGGGCTGACCCGACGCTTCATCACCGAACTCACGACGAGACACTCGACGATGGGACATACATTGACGTTCAGACGCGGCTGTCGCGGACAGGCAAAACGCAGATGTTCATCGGGGTGTACGCCCCTGGTGGCATGGCTATCCTTGAAGAGGCCTTCGATTCTCGCCCTGGCGAGTCGATGACCAGGGCGCTGGCGTGGGGCGTTGGCCGAGCCCGACGTGTCGCCGCTGAAGGTGCGCCTGCGGCAGGCTTTCTGGCTGCCTCGAAATAGCAGAGGCGCGCAGCGCCGGAGGTCGAGCGGCGACTTACTGTCATCAGCGAAGACGCAGTGCGTGAAATGCCTGCGTCGCCACACTTCCAGCTATCCGACAGAGTGGGCATCATCAGCCTGGCCCGTCATCCTCGCTGGCCAGCGCCCTCACTTTTGGATTTTTTCATCAAGGAGCCGTTGACATAGCGCACCGTGTTTTCCAGGGCTTGTGTCATGTCGGGATGCGTAAACTGGTACTTGCGCTCCAATTGCCTGCTGTTTCCCATGTCGAAGCGCTGCGTCTGAATAAAGTTCAATGACTCGGCGCTGATCGCCAAGCGGGTCGCCAGTCCCGGAATCGTCAATATCGACCTGAGCAACCCTATGGGTATATGGAGGCGGGGTGCCTTGACCTTTAGCGTGTCTGCGATCTGCCCAAGCATTCCCTGCAAGTTCGGTGTTCGCTCATACAGCGCCAGAACTTGCCGGTTGGCCATGGAGGGGTCGAACGCCACGCAAGTTATCATGTTCACCAGATAATCGACGCTGACCAATGGCAACCAGTGACTGGCGGAACCGGGAATAGCTTTAAATCGGCCTTGTGCCAGATTGCGAATGAGTTCGGCAAGCGGTTGTCCGTCCAGGATATGCCCGTTCTCGCTGTGGCCGCACACCGTAGCAGGGTGAACAATCGTGTAATCCGCATCCGCGTCTTGCATATAGCGGATGACTGCAAAATGGGACTCGAGTTTGCTGCCTTCGTAGCCACCTACGCGGGCGTAGACTGCGGGCCAGTTTGTGTTTTCAGGGCACTGAATATCCACCCCGATACTGGCAAGGTGGTTGAGGTTTTGCAGCATGAAGCCGCCTACTATGAGCAATCGGATGCGCTGGCTGGCCGCAAGCCTGGCCACTCTCAGAGCACCTTGGACATTGACTGTGCGGGCGCGCTCCGGTGTCAGCCCCCAGGAAAATTGCGCCGCGAGATGGAAAAATACAGCGGCCGAAGTGACGCGTTCTTTGTCTGCTTCGCTGAGGCCAAGCCCCTCCTGGCTGATATCGCCTTCAACGGCATGGATATACTCAGGGTTACCCCCTAGTTGGCCTACCTGCTCCTTGAGGCGTTCGATGTTACCGGGGCTGCGCATCAGCACCCAGGTCTTGTGCCCCTGCGCAGTAAGAGCGGCCAGCAAATGTTGCCCCACAAAGCCGCTGCCGCCGGTGACAAAGCATTCCACACTCATGTTTGAACCCTTGTTTGGATGATGGGCGCAGGCTAAGGTGTAGAGCCTGCTCTACAGTCAAGGATTTTTAACGTGAATATTGGAGAGTTGGAGCGCCGGAGTGGGCTCAGCCGCCATGCATTGCGCTATTACGAACAGCTCGGGCTTATCGAGCCACACCGACAAGCCAACAACTATCGCAGTTACAGTGAACAGACCGTAGCTGACTTGGCCTTCATACAGAGCGCCCAGGGCGGGGGCTTTTCACTTGCTGAGATTGGGGACATTCTTGTGGCCAGGCGGGGTAACACGATCGATTGCGCGCAAGGCGCCGTCTTGGTCGCCGCCAAGATGGCCGAGATTCAAACGAAGATCAACACGCTACAAGCCGCTTATGTTTTTCTGGACGCGGAGCGTGCCAAGCTCGAAGCCAGTGCTATTGCCAATGGGCAGATAATTCCCTGAAGTCCTGTCCATGACCCTTTTCGATCGAGCGTCAGCCTTCAGGTAAGGTTACACCGCAGATAAATTCATGCGTCCCCAAGCGGTGCGAGCCGAATTCCACCACGTAGGCGTCTCCTCTGCGCTGCGCCTCTGCCATGGCCGTTTTCTGGTCGGCATAAACGTCGACAAAATGCCATGGATGTCGGTCTCTCAGGACCCCCCATCCGATGACCCAGCCTTCCCGCGAAGGGTCCGGCGGCAGGTGCTTCGCCAAGCTTCGAATGGACATACCGATCTCCTCATATGCACAGGCTCGCCCTTGCAGGTTGAGCACTTTTCTTGAACCACACCTAGCGGGCGTCGGTCTTCAGCATGAAGGATGAGTGATATTTTCAGGTTTCCTCATCAAATATTGAAATGTTCGCAGTCTAGGATTGAACTCAAGCCAATTCCACCATCGAGGGAGTCAGGAAATGGATTATTCCAGCATGGTTGAATCGTTGGACAAGATGCTGAAAGCAACGGCTGCAGCCAAGGCCTGCCTGCAGCCGTCAGAGACAGAGCGTCAACCATACCTCCGTAGCCATTCGTCCGCGACGTCACCCATGGTTGATGGGGTGCCACTCTTGATCCAAAGCATGAATCCTCGGTCGAACTTGAATGCTGCCCCGCGCTCGCTGAGTAGAAACTGACGAACCTTCTGCGTGTTGCGGTAATGCTTGTCCAGTGGAGTTGTACGGGTGATCGGCCCGGCGTGCCAGTCTACGGTCATGGTCTGTTCCTTTGACAATTGAGAAAGCAGAAAGCCCGAAGATGTTCATCTACGGGCTCTGCTGTAGTTCCAAACGGCCTGGCTCGGCCTGTCAGCCTTCGAACTGTATCACCATCCGGCCTTTGATCTTGCCCTCCAGCATCTCGTCAAAGATCTGGTTGATATCCTCGATCGGTCGCAGCGTCACCTTGGGCACCACTTTGCCTTCAGCGGCAAACTGGAAGGCTTCCTGCAGGTCCTGGCGTGTACCTACGAGCGAGCCCACCACTTCGATCCCATCAAGCACCAGGCGGGGAATATTCAGGTCCATGGACTCCGACGGAAGCCCGACGGCCACCAGTCGCCCGCCAGCGCGCAAGGCATCGACGGCTGAGTTGAACGCGCCTTTGGCCACGGCAGTAACGACGGCAGCATGTGCGCCACCGGTCTTGGCCTGGATGACCTTCGCGGCGTCTTCGTTGAGCGGGTTGACGACCAGGTCCGCGCCCATCTCGCTGGCGAAGCGCAGTTGCTCTTCGTTGACGTCGATGGCGATGACTTTGGCGTTGAACACATTCTTGGCATATTGCAGGGCCAGGTTGCCCAGGCCGCCGAGCCCGTAGATGGCGATCCATTGGCCGGGGCGAACGTTGGAGATTTTCACTGCCTTGTAGGTCGTGACGCCGGCGCAGGTAATGCTGCTGGCGGCAGCGGAGTCGAGGCCGTCGGGCACTTTAACCGAGTAGTCGGCCTTGACGATGCAGGCCTCCGCCATGCCGCCGTCCACGGTGTAACCGGAATTCTTCACGTCGCGGCACAGGGTCTCGTTGCCGCTGTTGCAGTATTCGCAATGTCCGCAACCCTGGTAGAACCAGGCAACGCTGGCTCGGTCGCCTGGCTTGAGCGAGGTGACGCCCGGGCCAACTTCCTGGACCACGCCAATACCTTCGTGGCCCAGTACTACCCCGGTCTTGTCACCAAAGTCGCCATTTTTGACGTGCAGGTCGGTGTGGCACACACCGCAGCACTGCATCTTCAGCAGCGCTTCGCCGTGTTCGAGAGGGCGCAGGGTTTTCTCTATCACGTCCACGCGACGGCCTGGTGCAACGACAGCAGCTTTCATGAGAGCCTCCGTGTCTATCCGATGTGAGCTTGGGTTATCGTCGGGACAGCATAGACCTTGCCGGGCCAGGCAAAACTGCTTCAGGTCATGGTCAAGGTGGGCGCTTCCACAAAATACCTGCGTATGCCTGGCTGGCCTTTGCGGAAAAAAGAAAAGCCCGCGGCAAGGATGCGGCGGGCTGCAAGAACATACGGAGCAGGGCCAGTGTGCCCATCCGGATGTCGACATTTTGTGAAGGTCAGGTCATGAGGCTGTCATCATCTGCAACGAAGTGCGCAGGGTCATAAAAAAGCCCGCCATGGAAGGCGGGCAAAAGACGTTTGAAGGGAGAGCCTGCAGGTTGCGCCGGTCCGGTTAACCCAGGATTAAGCGACCACGCATTGACCCGGCACCCTGATCAGCCTATACAGGCCTGCCATTATCCCAGGAGCCAGCATGCGCGACGAAGACGACCTGCACGAACCCGAGCACGATCACCTGCTTGACCACGAATTTCTCTATGACGACATGGAGCCCGAGGCAGATGCCCAAGGCGCCGAGGATGAAGTGGAGGAAGACGAGGAAACGCTGGATGACCTCGATGACGAAGAGCGCGATCACCCAGCCTGGTTCGACGACTGCGACGACTGACTCAGCGACCATCCACCGAGAACCGCCCGGGCCCGCTTACCGCGAGCAACAGCAGGCCGCCCATGATGCTGAGGTTTTTCAGAAACTGGGTCATGTTGGCGCTGCGCTCGGGGTCGACCATGTTCCAGAATGGGTGGCCCAGCAGCGCTGTGCCCAGCACGAACAGCGCGAACAGAAAGGCTAACGGCCGTGTGTAGAAACCGAGGATCAACAGGATTGCGACGAGGAACTCCATGATGACGGCAATCCCAGCTGCCAGCATCGGGGCGGGGGCGCCGAGCGAGGTCATGTAGCCTACCGTGCCATCGAAGCCGGTCAGCTTGGCCCACCCAGACAAGACGAAGAGGACCATCAGCAGTACGCGGGCGATCAGGATAATGATGTCGCGTTGACCATCGAACAGGGAGTAGCGCATGGCGGCGTTCCAGTGGACGGGGACAAGCTCCACTTTAGCAGCTGCGCCAGACATTGCTGTCAGGCAGCAAAAAGGCGCCGCGAGGGCGCCTTTTCAACGAAGTTTGGTGCGAGTGGCGGGACTCGAACCCGCAAGGCTCACGCCGACAGATTTTAAGTCTGCTGTGTATACCAATTCCACCACACTCGCACGCTTGAAGGGGTCGCAACGACCAGCTCGCTTCTAAGCAGAAGGGCTTCGCAATCAAGCGCGCTTTATAACCCATTGTTATAGTTGAGTCAACTGCAGCGCCTATGATCAACAGGTAGAAGGGTGATCGAACCGGCAATTGACACCGTGCTGTCGTTACGCCACTGTTGCCCATCATTGGATCCAAGAGTGTAGCGTAATGACTCAGGGCCGAGTTGGCGAAGGTGTGGTGCGTCCACGGTTATTCTGGCGGCTGTTGTTCGCGCAGGTGCTCGTGCTGGCTGCATTTCTTTACATCAGCCTGATCAGCCTGGGCAGTTATCTGTTGTTGCTGGGCTTCGATGCGGAGCACTCACAGCAGCAGCGTATGTTGGCCCTGGCCGGCGGTGGTATGATCATGCTGCTCAGCCTGTGGTTGCTGAAAGTGGCCATGCCGCGATGCATCAGCCCGACACTGGCCGAGCCGGAACGCTGACTGCCTGTAGTCGTTCAGCTGTCTACTGGCAGACACTCCGGGCTACGCTCATTTTCTCCCTCCTGCTGTGCCAGTGGAGTTTGCATGGTTTCAGCTGACTGCCTCGACGCTTCCGTCATGCCCGCCCATCGTTACGAACAGCTGGTTCAGTCGGTGGTGGATTATGCCATCTACATGCTCGACCCTTCTGGCCATGTGGTGTCGTGGAATGCCGGCGCGCAACGGATCAAGGGTTACCGTAGAGATGAAGTGATCGGTAAGCACTTTTCGTTGTTTTTCACGCCGCAGGATTGTGCGGATGGCCGCCCTGAGCGCCTGCTGTGCCAGGCGCTGGAGCAGGGTGTGGCGCAGGACGAAGGCTGGCGGGTGCGCAAGGACGGCACGCAGTTCTGGGCCTTGGCGGCACTGGATGTGATCCGTGATGAAAATGGCCAGATCATTGGCCTGGCCAAGGTGACACGCGATATCACTGACCGTCGCGAGACGGCGCTGCAGCTCGACGCAGTGCGCGCCCAGCTGTTCCAGGCGCAGAAGCTTGAAGCCCTCGGCCAGTTGACCGGTGGTCTGGCGCACGACTTCAACAACATGTTGACCATCATCATCAGCTCGGCGCGTCTGGCGCTGGCCACCCAGGACCCGGCACGCACCCAGCGCATGTTGCAGCACATCCTTGATGCCAGCCAACGCGGCACCGAACTGACCCAGCAACTGCTCAGTTTTGCCCGTCACCGCAAGTTCGATGTGGCCAGCGTTGCCCCGGCAGACCTGGTTAACGCTACGCGTGGCCTGCTTGAACATGCATTGCCAGGCTCGATTGACTTGAAGGTGTTGCTGCAACCGGACCTGCCGTTGATCGAGGTGGATGCCGGGCAACTGCAGATGGTGTTGCTCAACCTGTTGTTCAATGCCCGTGATGCCATCGACGGGCATGGCCGCATCAGCCTGACTGTCGATGTGGTCGAGCTGTTCGGCGAAGTTGAAGGGCTGAAGGGCAGCTTCGTGCGCTTCGAGGTGGAAGACAGCGGCGAAGGCATACCCACAGAGATACTGCCGCGTATCTTCGAGCCGTTTTTCACCACCAAGCCTTTCGGCAAGGGTACCGGCCTGGGGCTCAGCCAGGTCTATGGGTTCGCCCGGCAAAGTGGCGGTGCCATTTGTGTCGACAGCAAGCCTGGCCGGGGAACTTGCATGCGACTGTACTTGCCAATGTATCAGGACCAGACGGATAGCCCACTCGACAGGTAGACAACATGGCACAGGCACTGAAGCGGCTGGTAACGGGGATCGACGGGCTCGACGCGTTGCTCAAGGGTGGCCTGATAGCTGGCGCCTCCTACATTATCCAGGGGCCGCCGGGGGCCGGTAAGACCATCCTCGCCAATCAGCTGGCCTGCGGCCACGTGCGTGGCGGTGGTCGCGTGCTGGTGGCCACTTTGCTGAGCGAGTCGCACGAACGCTTGTTCCAGTACCTGTCCACGCTGGACTTCTTCGACCCGGCGCTGGTCGGTGACAAAATCCAGTTCGTCAGCGCCTTTGATACCCTTGAGCAGGACGGGCTGGATGCGGTGGTGCGGTTGCTGCGCCAGGAAATTGCCCGGCAACAGGCCAGCCTGCTGATCGTCGACGGTGTGCTCAATGCCCGGGTACGTGCGGAAACCGCACTGGACACCAAGAAGTTCGTCTCTGAGCTGCAGGGGCATGCGGCCTTCGCCGGGTGCACCGTACTGTTGCTGACCAGTGCCCGGCTCGACGAGGGCAGCCCGGAACACACCATGGTCGATGGCGTGATCGAACTGGGTGAGCAACTGGTCGGCAGCCGCGCCGTGCGCCATGTCCAATTGCGCAAGACCCGCGGCAGTGGTGCGTTGTCGGGGCGTCACGAATGCCTTATCGATGAGTCCGGCATGCAGGTCTATCCTCGCCTGGAAGCGTTGTTCAGCCACCCCAGCCAATTGGGCAGTGGCACTTTGGCGCGTATCAGCAGCGGCGTACCAACCTTCGATGAAATGCTTGGCGGTGGCTTGGCCACCGGGTCAGTCAGCCTGTTGATGGGGCCTTCGGGGATTGGCAAGACATCATTGGCCCTGGCCTTTCTGGGTGCCAGCACCCCGCAGGCGCCGGGGTTGCATTTCGGTTTTTACGAAACACCCGAACGCCTGCGCAGCAAGGCCGCTTCGCTCGGTTACGATTTTGCCGCGATGGAGCAGGGCGGTAGCTTGCAGCTGTGCTGGCAGCCGACCACCGAGGGCTTGCTGGACCAGGTTGGCGCGCGACTACTGGAGCGTGTAGCGGCGCAGGGCAGCAAGCGCGTGGTGATCGACAGCCTTGGCGCATTCAGCCGCCTGGCTATTGACCCGACGCGGCTAAATGCGTTTTTCCGCGCGCTGGCGGGTGAGTTGCGCGCGCGCGATGTCAGCGTGATGCTGACCTGGGAGATGCGCGACATCTTCGGCGCGGAAATCAGCGCCCCCGCGCCGGACCTGTCGAGTATCGTCGACAACCTTATGCTGATGCGCTTTGTCGAACTGGACTCGCAACTACGGCGCATGCTGTCGGTCCTAAAGGTGCGTGACAGTCACCATGACCCGGCCTTGCACGAGCTGCTGATCGGGCCGCAAGGCATTACCTTGCGCAAGGCGTTCGAAGGTGCCTGCGGTGTGCTTTCGGGAACGCCGACGCCGCAGGAGAGCGGGTGACGGACGAGCCGATGAACACCATCCTGATTGTCGATGACGAATACCTGATCGCCGATATCCTCGGGTTTGCCCTGGAGGACGAAGGTTTCCTGGTGGAAAAGGCGAGCAATGGCTGTAAAGCACTGGAGGCTTTGAAGGAAAAACGCGTGCAGCTGGTGATTACCGACTACATGATGCCGCTACTCAACGGTGAGGAGTTGGCGCGTGCCATCCGCGAGGACCCGGCGTTAAGCGAGTTGCCGGTCATCCTCATGAGCGGCGCACAGGCCAGCCAAGGATGCCCGGCCCTGTTTGCCGCAATATTCGACAAACCGTTCGACATGGATGAGATGATCGCCACGGTGCATCAGTTAATAGGCACCTGAGGCTGGCGGTCGAGCGCATCCATGCCCCTCGGGTGACGCTCAGTGTGAGTCTTCGTGTTTCTCCGGAGCCGGGCTGCCGGCCTGGATGCGTTTGAAGATCTCTTCTCGATGGACCTGTACATCTTTCGGTGCATCGATACCGATCCTCACCTGCATCCCTTTGACGCCCAGAATGGTGACTTTGATGTCATCGTTGATGACGATGCTTTCGCCAACCTTACGGGTGAGTATCAGCATGTAGTTCTCCTTGGTGATGTATAAGTCCGCTGGGCTAGTTGCCGCGGCGGCGGGAGCTTGTCCCTCTTCCTTCTCATTAAAGACGCTTTCGGCGGATAGTAATTCCCCGACAGACAAATTCTGTTGCGTGTCTTCAGTTGCAGGTGCCAAATCAAACCGTCAACGGTTTGTCGGCCAAGGTGCTCGCTGGCAAGAATAGGGGGGTTGGCGGCTAATGGGAAATTTCTTCGCATCATGGGCTGAATAGACAAGCTCAATGGTCCTCCTGTTCCTCGAGTGCCTGAAGAAACAACAGCAAGGCCACTTCCTCCGGGTCCAGGCCTTTGCGCACACGGTTTTTCGGCAAATTGGCCAGGCGCCCCAAGGCATAGTGCTCCAGAACTGCCGGGTGGATGTAGCAGCGCCGGCACACTGCCGGCGTATTGCCCAGGCGCGTGGCTACCTGGCGGACTATTGCGGCGACCTGACGTTTGGCTTCACTCTCCGGCTCCCAGGACAAGGGCTTCAGCAGGTTCAATGCCAGGCTGCTGCCGGCCCAGGTGCGATAGTCCTTGGCAGTAAAGTCGGCACCGGTCAACTGCCGCAGAAACTGATTGACCTCGCTGGAGCCGACACTATGGCGCTGGCCATCTTCATCCAGGTACTGAAACAGTGCCTGCCCAGGCAGTTCCATGCAGCGCTTGAGCAGGTTGGCCAAGCGCCGGTCGTTGAGGGTGACGTTGTGTTCGACGCCGCGCTTGCCGCGGAACTGGAAGCGAATAGTGCTGCCTTTGACCTGCACATGGCGATTGCGCAGGGTGGTCAATCCGTACGACCGGTTATCGCGCAGGTAGCGCTCGTTGCCGATGCGGATCAGGGTGTGGTCCAGCAGGCTCACCACCAGCGCCATGACTTTTTCCCGGTCCAGCCCTGGCCGCGCCAGGTGGGCTTCCAGCTGTGTGCGCAGCTTTGGCAGGGCTTGGGCGAACGCAAGCATGCGCCCGTATTTGTGCTGGTCGCGCAGTTCGCGCCACTGTGCGTGGTAGCGGTACTGCTTGCGGCCACGGGCATCGCGGCCGGTGGCTTGCAGGTGGCCTTGCGGATCGGCGCAGATCCACACATCCGTGTAGGCCGGGGGGATCACCAATGCGGCGATGCGCGCAAGGGTTTCGCTGTCGCGTACCCGTTGGCCATCGGCATCCAGGTAGATGAAACGGTCGCGCCAGCGCCGACGGGTCAGGCCCGGCTGACTGTCGTCAACGTAGTGCAGGGTGCGCGGCAGGGGGCAGTCAAGCATGGGCGGCGGGCCTCGATCAGGTCACTGATCAATGGACAATACGCGCGCTAAGGATGCTCAACCCAAAAGGGCCACCGACTTGATCTGGGCGAACAGTATCTGCCCCGTGTGCAAACCGAGCTGGTCTGCCGAGAAGCGGGTGATGCGTGCAAGCAGGGCATTGCCGCCAGCATCCAGGCTGACCAGCACATGCGCCGGGTTGGCTGCCGGGCAGCTCTCGCGCACACGCACCGGCAGGCGGTTTAGGATGCTCGATGCGCTGTCCGCCGCCAGTGCCAGGCTGACATCCCGGGCCTGCACCTTGACGCGCAGGGTGCTGCCCATCACCTGCGCCGCGTGGGTGATGCGCAGCAGCGGCCCGCTGCTGCCGGGCAGGCGCAGGTCCAGCAGGCCGTAATGCGGGTCGTGCCCAACCACCCTACCTTCGAACACGACGCCGGCGTCGTCGCCTTGGGCCAGCGACAGGTCAAGGCGAGCCAGGGTTTCGCCGATCGGGCCGCTGGCGATCGCCCGGCCTTGTTCCAGCAACACCAGGTGGTCGGCCAGCCGCGCGACTTCATCCTGGGCGTGGCTGACATATATCAGAGGGATGTCCAGTTCGTCGTGCAGGCGCTCCAGGAAGGGCAGTATCTCGCGCTTGCGCGGGCCGTCGAGGGCTGCCAGCGGCTCGTCCATCAACAACAGCCGCGGGCTGCTGAGCAGGGCGCGGGCAATACCCACCCGCTGCGCCTCGCCACCCGACAGGGTTGCCGGGCGGCGGTCCAGCAAGTGGCCGATACCCAGCAGTTGGCACGCCTGGTCGAGGCTGACCTTGCGTTCAGCGGGCGCTACCCGGCGCCAGCCGAACGTCAGGTTGCCGCGCACCGACAGGTGCGGGAACAGGCTGGCTTCCTGGAACACGTAGCCCACCGGGCGCAGGTGCGGTGCCTGGAAGTAGCCTCGGGTGCTGTCTTCCCAGACTTCGCCGTTGACTTCGATATAGGCGCTGGCGGCCCGTTCCAGCCCGGCCAGGCAGCGCAGGCAACTGGTCTTGCCGGAGCCAGAGTGGCCGAACAGCGCGCTGATGCCGCGCCCGGGCAGTTGCAGGTTGACGTCCAGGGTAAAGTCGTCGCGTGCCAGTTTCAGGTGCGCCACAATCGATGCGGTCATTTCAGCTCCAGCCAGCTTTGCCGCGGCGTCCAGCGTACAGCAGGAGCAGCACCAGGAAAGAGAACACCAGCATGGCCCCGGCCAGCCAGTGAGCTTGCGAATACTCCATGGCTTCGACGTGATCGAAAATCTGCACCGAAACCACGCGAGTCTTGTCGGGGATGTTGCCACCGATCATCAGTACGACGCCAAACTCGCCCACCGTGTGGGCAAAGCCGAGGATGCTGGCAGTGACGAAGCCAGGGCGGGCCAGCGGCAGCACCACATGAACGAAGGTATCCCATGGGCTGGCGCGCAGGGTAGCGGCGACTTCCAGGGGGCGCTGGCCGATCGCGCCAAAGGCATTCTGCAGGGGTTGCACCACGAACGGCATGGAGTACACCGTCGAGCCAATCACCAGGCCTGTGAAGCTGAACACCACACTGCCCAGGCCTAGCGCCTGGGTGGCCTGACCAAGCCAGCCGTGCGGGCCAAGGGCGATCAACAGGTAAAAGCCGATCACCGTCGGTGGCAGTACCAGCGGCAGTGCCACCACCGCACCCACCGGCCCGCGCAGCCAAGAGCGCGTGCGCGCGAGCCACCAGGCGACCGGTGTGCCGATGATCAGCAGGATCAGGGTGGTCAGGCTGGCCAGTTTTACGGTCAGCCAGATGGCGCCCAGGTCACTGGCATCGAGTGGCATCAGCGTTCATAACCATAGGATTTGATCACCGCTGCGGCTTTTGGGCCCTTGAGGTATTCGACCAGTGCCTTGGCGGCCGCATTGTCCTTGCCTTTGTTGAGGATGACGGCGTCCTGGCGGATCGGGTCGTGCAGGTTGGACGGCACGATCCAGGCCGAGCCATGGGTTACTTTGCCGTCCTTGTAGATCTGCGAAAGAGCGACGAAGCCCAGCTCGGCGTTGCCGGTGGAGACGAACTGGAAGGCCTGGGTGATGTTCTGGCCTTCGACGATCTTGCCTTTGGTGGCCTCGGTGAGCTTCAGCCCGTCCAGTACCTGGGTGGCGGCCAGGCCGTAAGGTGCCGCTTTCGGGTTGGCGATGGACAGGTGTTTGTATTCGTTCTTTTTCAGCACTTCACCCTTGGCATCTACGTAGCCTTCCTTCGCAGACCACAAGGCCAGAGTGCCGATGGCGTAGGTAAAGCGTGAGCCAGGTACGGTTTCCTTTTCTGCTTCCAGCTTCTTGGGGGTGGTGTCGTCAGCGGCGAGGAACACTTCGAACGGTGCACCGTTCTTGATCTGCGCGTAGAACTGCCCGGTGGCGCCGTAGGCCGCGATCAGTTTGTGGCCGGTGTCTTTTTCGAAGTCCTTGGCGATGGCCTGGACAGGGGCTGTGAAGTTGGCTGCGACCGCGACCTGGACTTCGTCGGCCCAGGCAGTGTTGAAGCCGAGCAGGCTGGCCAGGGCAGTGATGACCAGCTGGGGCGAGCGGATACGCATGAAGACAGCTCCTTGAGATTATCGTTATAGCCTTAACTATATAGCGATAAACCATTGGCCGTGAAGAGGCCATGCCTGCCTGTCAGAGTGCCTGGTGACCGATCACTGCCAATGCCTTACCGGCAATCTCCCGGGTCAGCTCACCCGCCGGCATGTGCCGGCCCAGCCGTAACGCCTGCCCCGACCACAGATTGCTGAAATCACTCTTACCCTGCGGATCGGTGATTGCCCGTAAAGGCATCAGTGCCCCGCCCGCCAGCGGGAAGCGCGGTGCAAGCTCGCTCATCGGCCCCAGCTCGCGCATGAGGCGATTGTTGATGCCGCGCGCCGGGCGGCCGGTGAACAGGTTGGTCAGGGCGGTGTCGCTGGCAGGCGCGCTGTCCAGCGCCCGGCGATGCGCTGGCGACACCTTGGCCTCGGGGCAGAACAGGTAAGCCGTGCCGATCTGCACTGCCGAGGCACCCAGGGCCAGTGCCGCCAACAGCCCGCGGTGGTCGCTGATACCACCGGCAGCAATCACCGGCACGCCGACGGCATCGGCCACCTGCGGTACGAGCGCGAAGGTGCCTATCTGGCTGGTGATGTCATCGCTGAGGAACATGCCGCGATGGCCACCGGCTTCATAACCCATGGCGATGATCGCATCGCAGCCATGGCGCTCCAGCCAGACCGCTTCTTCCACGGTCGTGGCGCTGGACAGTACCTTGGCACCGCTGGCCTTTACCCGCTGCAGCAGTTCGGCCTGCGGCAGGCCGAAGTGGAAGCTCACCACCTCCGGGCGCAACGCTTCGACCAGCAGGCAGCTCTGCTCGTCGAAAGGCGCACGGTTTGACACCGGCGTGGGCGCCGTGAAATCGGCGCCCACTTCGCTGTAATAAGGCTCAAGTGCCTGCTTCCAGCGCGCATCGCGCTCGGCATCGGGCGCTGGCGGCTGATGGCAGAAGAAGTTCAGGTTCAGCGGGCGCCCCGGGCAGCCGGCGCGGAATGCAGCGATCTCGGCGCGCACTTGTTCGCCGCTGAGCATGGCGCAGGGCAGGGCGCCCAAGCCACCTGCCAGGCCCACGGCAATGGCCATGGCCGAGCCGGTCGCCCCCGCCATGGGTGCCTGCAGAATGGGCAGCTCGATGCCCAGCAGGTCGAGGATACGGCGGTCGGGCCAATGGCTCATGCGATTCTCCTTGCGTGGGGCGAGCGCTGCGGCGGGGGCTTGCGGCGAGTCTTACAGGGCCTTGCTGACCTGGATGTCGCTGATTTTCTCGGCGTCTTCGCCGTGGATCTTGCGCAGGGCCTCGAGGGCTTGCTCTTGCGAGGCATCGGGCATCAGCGCGAAATCCCAGCGACGCTGGCCGTCGAGCTTGTATTTGATGACGTACTTGATGGTCTGGGTCATGGTGGCCTTATCTGAGTTTCGACGACGAGCGACGGATGATCTTGATCTTGTGGGTCAGCGTTGGCTTGCGGGTGACCGAGATCGGGCGAGTGGTGACGGTATCGATGGTGATGTTCCAGAAGCCGGTGCTGGGTACGGTGATCTTCGCCGGAAACTTCTCGAAATGGCCGCCGTGGTAGGTATGACGGCCGCCGTTCTTGAAGCTGCGGAAGTTGGCGTCGTTCATCAGGCGGATATTGCAGCGCTGGGAGCACTCGATGACGACAATATCGTCCTCGTTGAGGTGCTCGCGCTGGTGTACGAATTTCATGTGATGCTCCGCAAGGTTTGGATCTGCAAAAGCAAAAGATACCACGATGTGCCGTTACACTGCCGCGTTGATCGCCGGGTGTAGATAATTCTGCCAAAGCAGGGAGCAAAACCGCCTGGATGTGGTCGAAGCGAATTCTTGAAGGCAGAGGTGCAGCAAATGAAGTGGATGGTGGCGGCGTTGTCGGTGACGCTCGGTGGCTGCGTGAGCGTCGCGGAGCTGGAGCAATCGCGTGAAACGATGGATGTGATCTCTGGCAAGAGCCCACGCGCCTATGCCGACTGCGTAAAGGAGAAGCTTGCCGATACGCGTGACCCGCTGACCGAAGAGCAGCGTGGCGATGGCCTGCGGCTGATCGTACCGCAGAAAATCACCTCAGGTGCCGGCCCGGCGGCGTTGGTGGATATCGACAAGCGCGGCAGCGGCAGCAGCATCAAACTGCACGAGCGGCTGAATAACTTCCCGCTGCGCCTTGGCGATGTGCGCACTGCGGCAACGCAATGCATCTCCGGAAGTTGATCTGAAGCAACGGGTCATCCTTTCTCTGCTTATATGTTTTAAGCCTAAACATATAACAAAAGAAAAGGAGATTCGTGATGACACCGTTGAGACGCGTGATGATCGGCAGCTTGCTGATCCTGATCTGGCCCACGGCACATGCCGCTGAGGGTCAGAAGGTCTTCACCCAGGGTGGGGCCAACCCCGCCGCCATGGCCTGCCTGGGTTGCCATGGCCCGGACGGCAATGGCATTGCGGCTGCCGGCTTTCCACGTTTGGCTGGGCTACCGGCCGGTTATCTTGCCAAGCAGTTGCAGGACTGGCGCAACGGCAGCCGCAAGCAGCCAGTGATGGAACCTTTGGCCAAGGCCCTGAGCGACGACGAAATCAAGGCCGTCAGTACCTACCTGGCCAGCCTGCCGGCAGCGCCCGCTGGCGACCTGCACCGCCAGCAGATTGCCGATGACCCGACTACCCGCATGGCCCTGTACGGCGACTGGAGCCGGCAGATTCCAGGTTGCGTGCAATGCCACGGGCCGGGTGGCGGCGGGGTGGGCGAACACTTCCCGCCCTTGGCCGGCCAGCCCGCCAGTTACCTGGTGGCACAGCTCAATGCCTGGCGCGACGGCAGCCGCAGCAATGACCCCAACCAGCTGATGGTCGGCGTGGCCAAGGCCATGACCGATGAGGAGATCAAGGCCGTTGCCGAGTTCTTCGCCCGCCCCGCCAGTCAGGAGGTCACGCCATGAAAACCTTGATTCCCGTCTTGTTGCTGCTGGCCGTGGGCAGCGCCCAGGCCACGCCGATCGCCATGGAAGACCAGTCGCAGTTGAAGGTGCCCGGTGTGCAGGCTGCACCGCAGTTTGTGCCGCCTGCTGAGCGTGAGTTGCCCGATAATGCCTTTGGCAAAATGGTGCGTGAAGGCCACGCCTTGTTCGTCGACACCCGCCGACTGATGCCCGAGGCGGTGGGCAACGGTATGAACTGCAGTAACTGCCACCTCGATCAGGGGCGGTTGGCGCACTCGGCGCCGCTGTGGGGGGCCTACCCGATGTACCCGGCCTATCGCAAGAAGAATGACAAGGTCAACACCTTCGCCGAGCGTATCCAAGGGTGTTTTCAGTTCAGCATGAACGGCAAGCCGCCGGCCGCTGACAGCCCGCAGATGACGGCATTGGCGGTGTATTCATACTGGCTGTCGACCAAGGCGCCGACCGGTGTGGAGATTGCCGGACGTGGTTATCCGGAGGTGGCACAACCCAAGGGCGGTTATGACTTCAAGCGCGGCCAGCAGGTTTACCGTGAACAATGCGCGATTTGCCATGGCGATAACGGTGAAGGGCAAAAGGTCGCAGGCGAGTACGTAATGCCGCCGCTTTGGGGCAAGGACTCCTACAACTGGGGGGCCGGCATGCACCGCATCAATACCGCGGCGTCGTTCATCAAGTACAACATGCCGCTTGGCAAGCCGGGCAGCCTCAGCGATCAGCAGGCCTGGGATGTGGCGGCGTGGATCAACCGCCATGAGCGGCCACAGGACCCGCGGTTGGTAGAGGGATCCATCGAGAAGACGCGGGTGAAGTTTCATGCCAATGATGGGGTTAACCTGTATGGTCAGCAGGTTGATGGGGTGCTGATCGGACAAGGGACGGGTAGCTGAGGTAAGCCGGTGGCGGCCTCTTGGCGCGTGAGCCCGTCGGAGAGGCCGCCACCGGCACGCTGATTTCCCTGTCATCCAACGGTCATGTATGACAGCAATATTTACGATCCCCCGGAACTATCTACACTGGGATATCTCTATGATGGCAACGGTCGTTATCGGGGGCATTGTAAGGTGACTGCCGCCTGATTAGACTGCGCCGAATTCCACAGGCCTAGCCTTTTGTAAGGACGTATATGATCAAAAAATGCTTGTTCCCGGCAGCCGGCTACGGCACGCGCTTCTTGCCTGCTACCAAAGCCATGCCCAAGGAAATGCTGCCGGTGGTCAACAAGCCACTGATCCAGTATGGCGTTGAAGAAGCATTGGATGCGGGTCTGAACGAGATCTCCATCGTTACCGGGCGCGGCAAGCGCGCCCTGGAAGACCACTTCGACATCAGCTACGAGCTGGAAAACCAGATCAAGGGCACCGACAAGGAAAAATACCTGGTCGGTATTCGTCGTCTGCTCAACGAGTGCTCCTTCTCGTACACGCGCCAGACCGAAATGAAGGGCCTCGGCCACGCCATTCTCACTGGCCGCCCACTGATCGGCGACGAGCCGTTCGCGGTGGTGCTGGCGGACGACCTGTGCGTCAACCCGGAAGGTGACGGCGTACTGACTCAGATGGTCAAGCTGTACAAACAGTACCGCTGCTCGATCGTCGCCATCCAGGAAGTCGACCCGCAGGAAACCAACAAGTATGGTGTGATCGCCGGTGAGATGATCCGCGACGACATCTTCCGTGTGACCAATATGGTCGAAAAACCGGCCCCGGAAGACGCGCCTTCGAACCTGGCGATCATCGGCCGTTACATCCTGACCCCGGATATCTTCGACATCATCGCCAACACCAAGCCAGGCAAAGGCGGTGAAATCCAGATCACCGATGCCCTGCTGCAGCAGGCGAAGGATGGCTGCGTGATTGCCTATAAGTTCAAGGGCAAGCGTTTCGACTGCGGTGGCGCCGAAGGCTACATCGACGCGACCAACTTCTGCTTCGAGAACTACTACAAGACTGGCAAGGCTTACTGATAAGCCCTGCTGGCCTCAAAGCCATCCTTCGGGGTGGCTTTTTTGTTTGCGGCGGCCAACGGCGGTATGCTGGACGCCTGCCTGGGAGAGTGAATACATGGCCTTCGATTTTGATCTGTTTGTGATTGGCGCCGGGTCCGGTGGTGTGCGCGCAGCGCGTTTTGCTGCCGGTTTTGGCGCAAAAGTGGCAGTGGCTGAAAGCCGCTACCTGGGGGGGACCTGCGTCAACGTCGGTTGTGTGCCGAAAAAACTGCTGGTATACGGCGCGCACGTTGCCGATGAGCTGGAGCAAGCCGCGGGTTTCGGCTGGACGTTGGAAGAGGGGCATTTCGACTGGGGTACCCTGATTGCCAACAAGAATCGGGAAATCGAGCGCCTTAACGGCATCTACCGTAACCTGCTGGTCAACAGCGGGGTGACCCTGTTGCAGGGCCACGCGCGTCTGACGGGTGCCAACGAAGTGGAAGTGGACGGTCAGCGCTACACCGCCGAGCATATCCTCATCGCTACCGGTGGCTGGCCGCAGGTTCCGGACATTCCTGGCAAGGAACTGGCCATCACCTCCAACGAAGCCTTCTACCTCAAGGGCCTGCCGCGCCGCGTGCTGGTGGTGGGTGGGGGTTATATCGCCGTCGAATTCGCCGGCATCTTCCAGGGCCTGGGGGCCGACACCACACTGCTGTACCGTGGCGACCTGTTCCTGCGCGGCTTCGACGGCTCGGTGCGCACCCACCTGAAGGAAGAGCTGGAAAAACGCGGCCTCGACCTGCAGTTCAACGCCGACATCCAGCGCATCGACAAGCTTGAAGATGGTCGCCTGAAAGCCACGCTCAAGGACGGCCGCGAGCTGGTAGCCGACTGTGTGTTCTATGCCACCGGCCGGCGCCCGATGCTGGACAATCTGGGCCTGGAGAACACCGGCGTCGAGCTGGATGAGCGCGGTTACATCCGGGTCGATGAGCAGTACCAGACCACCGCGCCCTCGATTCTCGCCATTGGCGATGTGATCGGCCGTGTGCAGTTGACCCCAGTGGCCTTGGCTGAAGGCATGGCCGTGGCGCGGCGCCTGTTCAAACCCGAGCAGTACCGCCCGGTGGATTACCAGAACATCCCCACTGCGGTGTTCAGCCAGCCACCCATCGGTACCGTAGGCTTGACCGAAGAGCAGGCGCTGCAGGCCGGGCACAAGGTGCAGGTATTCGAAAGCCGCTTCCGGGCCATGAAGCTGACCCTGACCGACATTCAGGAAAAGACCCTGATGAAGTTGGTGGTCGATGCCGAGACCGACAAGGTGCTGGGCTGCCACATGGTCGGGCCTGACGCTGGCGAAATCATTCAGGGCCTGGGCATTGCGCTTAAAGCCGGTGCCACCAAGCAGCAGTTCGACGAAACCATCGGCGTGCACCCGACGGCGGCTGAAGAGTTCGTGACCATGCGCACCGTCACCCGCTGATGACGCGGAGCCTGCTGTACAGCCTGTAGACGCAGCCTTGCGCTGCTACGAGGTCCTTGCTGACACCGGAATGTTTCTGTCATTCGGGCCTCGTTGCAGCACAAGGCTGCTTCAGGGGGGGGCAAGGCCGGGTCAATACACCCACACCTCGACCCGCCGGTTGCGCAGCCGGCCTTGCTCCAGTTCATTCCCGGCCACTGGCAGTTCATCGCCCATCCCGGTCACCTGCAGCACCTCCACGCCACCGCGCGCCAGTTCGCGGCGCACCGCTTGCGCACGTAGGCGGGAGAGCAGGGCTGCGCGCCCAGGGGTTTCCTTGGGGTCGCCGAACCCCACCAGCACTGCCTTGCCCTGCAGCTTCCCGGCCTGGCGCAGGTACTCTGTCACCCGCTGTACGTCGCGCAGGGCCTTGTTATCCAGGCTGGCGCTTCCTTCCTGAAAGCGGAAGTTCACACTCAGCCGCTGCGCCTGCCGGGCTAGGGTACGATAGGGCGGTGGCATGTCGCTTTGGGGGGCGACAGACAGGGCCTTGATCTGCTGCGAAACGAAACCCTGCTGGGCGATGATCGCCTGGCCGGCCGGGCTCTGGGCAAAATCGACCAGGGCCTTGGCCTGGGGCTTGGGGTTGGCCGGCAGGTAAAAGTACAGGCGCCGTGAAAGTGGGTAGTCCTCGCTGGCCACCCGTGCGCGCTCCGGCAGCAGGGCCGGCGCGTCGCCTTCGGCCACCGCCAGCACCTTGGCCCCGTGTACGGCGGCCAGGCTGCTGAAACCGATGGCCTGGCGGTCGGTACCCACGCGTGCCGCCAATTCGTCACTGGACTCGAAACGCCTGGCCTTGGCCGAAAGCTCGCCATGCTGAGGTTCCAGCACCAGCGCCTTGAAGGTCTCGAAAGTGCCGGAACGGTCGTCACGGGCATACAGATGAATGGCCCCGCCAGGTATGCCCAGTTGTTCCCAGCGCTGGATCTGCCCAGAGAAAATGTGCGCCAGTTGCCGGATGTTCAGTTGGGGTATTGGGTTGTCGGGGTGGACGATGACCGCGACGCCGTCGAGGCCGATCACTTGTTCGGCGCCGGCTGCGCGAAGGTCGCCCAGCGCCTGCAACTGGCGCACTTCACTGTCGTTGATCGGCCGCGAGGCGGCGGCCAGGTCCGCGTCGCCACGGCCCAGCGCGACAAAGCCGGTGCTCGAGCCGTGGGCTGCAATGTCGATGCGCAAGGGCTGGCCGTGCCCGTCGCGGGCGGTGATCACCCATTCGTTGGCCACCTTGCCCGGCTGTTGTTCGATGGCGTTGGCCTGCTGTGCGCGCAATTGCCCCTGTACCAGCGCCGGCAGCAAGGCCGCGCCGATGGTGTTGGAGCCTTGCACGCGCAGGTGCAGGGGCTCAGCCAGGGTCGCGAGTGGTAGCAGGGTGAGCAGCAAGACAAGCAGGCGGAGCATGCCGGGTGACCTGTGGCATAGAGTTGGCCGGCAGATTACGACAGTGGCGTGATGATAATGTGACGGGGCGTACGCCTCCAATAGTGCAGCGCCTGCCAGATCGTGTGCCGCGCGGGCGGTGCTCGATCTGGCAGGCGCTGCAACGCACAAGAGCGTTAATGCGCCCCGGCCGACTTGCTCAGGTCGCTCTCGGCCCATTCGGTATAAATGCAAGCGTCTGCCACTGCCCAACGCACCTTCACGCTGTCGCCCGGCTGCATCGGCATGCCCGCCGCCGACAGTGCCTTCACGGTCAGCTCGGTACCCCCTGCAGTCACCACATGGCAGGTCTGACTTTCACCCAGGAACAGCACTTCGCCAACCTTGGCAGTGACCTCGTTCCAACCCGCCGGCAGCGGTTCACGCATGGCCTGTTCGGCGCTCAGGGCCACGGCCTTTTCCGGGCGCACCATGATCAGTGCATCCTGCGAGGCGGCCAGCCCCGGGGTCAAGCGAATGGCCACTGGCTGGCCCTCGAAGCTGCCCGCGCCGTTGCTGCTGGCCTTGATCCGCAGGAAGTTGGAGTTGCCCAGGAACGATGCGACAAAGGCATTCGGTGGGTTCTGGTACAGGTCGTAACCGGTGCCCAGGCCGACGATCTTGCCGTGGCTGAAAATGGCGATGCGCTGGGACAGGCGCATGGCTTCTTCCTGGTCGTGGGTGACGTAGACGATGGTGATGCCCAGGCGGCGGTGCAACTGGCGCAGTTCGTCCTGCAGGTCTTCACGCAGCTTCTTGTCCAGCGCGCCGAGCGGCTCGTCCATCAGCAGGATGCGCGGCTCGTACACCAGCGCCCGGGCGATCGCCACGCGCTGCTGCTGGCCGCCCGACATTTGCGAGGGTTTGCGGTGCGCGAACTGTTCCAGTTGCACCAGCTTGAGCATGGCGTCGACGCGCTTGGCGGTTTCGGCAGCGCCGAGTTTGCGAATGGCCAGTGGGAAGGCGATGTTGTCACGCACATTCAGGTGCGGGAACAGCGAATACCGCTGGAACACCATGCCAATGTCACGCTTGTGCGGCGGCACGTTGACCAGCGACTGGCCGTCGACCAGGATCTCGCCGCTGCTCGGTGTTTCGAAGCCGGCCAGCATCGACAGGGTGGTGGACTTGCCCGAGCCGCTGGAACCGAGGAAGGTCAGGAACTCGCCGTCCTGGATCTCCAGGTCGAGGTTGTCCACGGCGGTGAAGTCGCCGTAGTGCTTGTTCAGGCCGCGCAGGCTGACCAGGGTTTTGCCGTGCGCGTTGTCTTTGATCACTGCACTCATTGTTGTTTTCTCCGCGCTCAGGCGTTTTCGGTGCGCCGGCGCAAGGCGGCGGCAATGAACATGACCAGCAACGACAGGCCGATCAGCAAGGTCGAAGCCACGGCGATGACCGGGCTCAGGTCCTGGCGCAAGGTGGTCCACATCTTCACTGGCAGGGTCTGCAGGTCGGGGCTGGCCATCATCACGCTCAGCACCACTTCATCCCAGGACACCAGGAAAGCGAACAGGCCACCGGCGATCATGCCGGGGCGGATGGCCGGGAACGTGACCTTGAAAATCGCCTGCAGGCGCGAGGCACCGCAGATCACCGCGGCATCTTCGATCGACTGGTCGAACAGTTTCAGCGAGTTGATGATCGAGATGATGGTGAACGGCAGGGCGACTATCACGTGGCTGACCACGAAGGCGAACAGCGTGCCGGTGTAACCTAGCTTGAGGAACAGTGCGTATACCGCCACGGCAATGATCACCAGCGGCACGATCATCGGCATGGTAAACAGCCCGTACAGCAGCTCGCGGCCCGGGAAGCGGCCACGCACCAGGGCGAATGCGCTGGGCAGGCCCAGCAGCACAGCGGCGATGGTGGTCAGCACGGCCACCTTCAGGCTGGCCAGTGCGGCGTCCATCCACTCCGGGTTGGAGAAGAACTGGCCGTACCACTTGAAGGTCCAGCCCGGTGGCGGGAACACCAGCCACTGTGACGAGCCGAATGACAGCAACACGATGAACACCACCGGCAGCAGCAGGAAGGCCGCGATGACCCCGGTGGTCAGGTACAGGCCCGTGCGCAGCGGGCGGCCCATGGCATTGGGAGACAGGAGCATGGCGGTTTACCTCGCGTTGCCAACCGGGGATTCCGGCTGCAGCTTCAGGTACAGGTAGAAGAGCACCAGGGTGATCGCCACCAGCAGTGCGGCAGCGGCGCTGGCCAGGCCCCAGTTGAGGAACGACTGCACCTGCTGGATGATGAATTCAGGCAGCATCATGTTCTGCGCGCCCCCCAGCAGCGCCGGGGTGACGTAGTAACCGAGCGACATCACGAACACCATCAGCGCACCGGAGAACAGCCCCGAGCGGCACAGCGGCAGGAACACCTTCCAGAAGTTGGTCCACGGGCTGGCGCCACAGATCGAACCTGCCTGCAGCACCATCGGGTCGATGGCGTGCATGGTCGCCTGCAGTGGCAGCACGATGAACGGGATCATGATGTAGCTCATGCCGATTACCACGCCGGTGAGGTTGTGCACCATTTCCAGCGGGGCATCGATGATGCCCATGGCCATCAACGCCTTATTGATCACGCCCGAGCTCTGCAGCAGCACCAGCCACGAGTAGGTGCGCGCCAGCAGGCTGGTCCACATCGACAGCAGCACGATGTTCAACAGCCAACGGCCCCAGCCCTTGGGCACCAGGGTGATCGCCCAGGCCAGCGGGAAGCCCAGCAGCACGCTGATCAGGGTCACCACGCCGGCCACGGAAAAGGTGTTGAACAGCACACGTGCGTAGGCCGAGTTGGCAAACAGCTGCTCGTAGTTACCCAGCCCAGGGGTGGGTTCCAGCACCCCGCGCAGCAGCAGGCCGACCAGCGGGGCGAAGAAGAACACGCCAAGGAACAGCAAGGCGGGTAGCAGGTTGCGGCTGCCTTTCCAGCGCTGGCTCAGGCTTGCGCGGCGCGGGGTGGTGCCCGGGGCGCCGGCACCCGTGGGGGTACCTTGCGCATTGTGCAGGGCGTTGATGGCGACTTTCATTTGACCAACCACTCATTCCAGCGGGCCGCGATGGCTTGACCGTTCTTGGCCCAGTAGGCGAAGTCGAGGGTGACCTGGTCCTGGGCGTAGGCAGTTGGCAGGTTTGGCGCGAGGTCTTTGTCCAGTTTGGCCACGCTGTCGACGTTGACCGGCGCGTAGGCGGTCTTGTTGGCGAATTCGGCCTGGCCCTCGGCGCTGCTGGCGTTGGCCAGGAATTTCATGGCCGCTTCCTTGTTCTTGGCGCCTTTGGGGATGACCAGGAAGTCGGCCATGACCAGGTTCTGCTTCCAGCTCACGCCCACCGGTGCACCGTCTTGCTGCAGGGCGTAGACACGGCCATTCCAGAACTGGCCGAGCGAGGCTTCACCCGAGGCCAGCAACTGCTGCGACTGGGCGCCACCGCCCCACCAGACGATGTCTTGCTTGATGGTGTCGAGCTTCTTGAAGGCGCGGTCCAGGTCCAGCGGGTACAGCTTGTCGGGGGCTACGCCGTCGGCCAGCAGGGCCAGTTCCAGCACGCCGGGGCTGGGCCATTTGTACAGGGCTCGCTTGCCGGGGTAGGCCTTGGTGTCGAACAGCGCGGTCCAGTCCACCGGCTTGTTGGCCCCGAGCTTGCCTTCGTTGTAGCCGAGCACGAAGGAGAAGAAGAATGAACCGACGCCATGGTCGGAGACGAAGCGTGGGTCGATCTTGTCGCGCTTGATCTGGTTGAAGTCGAGGGGTTCGAGCAGGCCTTCGCTGGCGGCACGCAGGGCAAAGTCGGCTTCGACGTCGACCACGTCCCACTGCACGTTACCGCTCTCGACCATGGCCTTGAGCTTGCCGTAGTCGGTGGGACCGTCCTGCACAACCTTGATGTTCGTGGCTTTGGTGAACGGTACTGCCCACGCTTCTTTCTGGGCGTCCTGGGTCGTACCGCCCCAGCTGACGAAGTTGAGGCTGTCGGCGGCCTGGGCGGCCTGACATGCCAGGGTCAGCAGGCTGGCAGACAGCACTGCGGTTACACGTTTGCTTAACAGCATGGTTACGCCCTCGTTGCTTTTGTTATTCGAGGCGGGGCTTTTGGTGCGCCCGCCAACAGTGTTCGGGGAGCAGCTAAAACAAAGTGTTCTGGTGGCCGTTTTTAATTGTAGGTGCCGGCCTGTAGATTCAAGGTCTACGGGATATCATATTATGGTATTCCAAGATTTTGGCAAGAGGTATGGGGCGACCGGCCATCACTCCGCCCTGTCAAAAGCACCAAGGGCCCTGTAGGAGCGGGTTCACCCGCGAATGCGATGGTGACGCCACCGACGCATTCGCGGGTGAACCCGCTCCTACAGAGCCTCGATAAATCAGTTGCTGATGTTGCTTTTAGCTTGCAATCCCGGGTTCGAAGGGGATGCTCTGCACCACCTCCAGCTCATAGCCCGCCAGCCCCGCGTATTTCAGCGGTGGCCCCAGGTGACGCAGCTTGCCCACGCCAAGGTCCTGGAGGATCTGCGCCCCGGTGCCCACTTCGGAATACACCTTGGACTGGCCACGTTGATAGGGCCGCACAGGGTGGGTCAGTTGTGGCACGCGCTCAAGCAGGGCCTGGGAGGATTCGTGGTTGGCCAGGATCACCACCACGCCAGTACCTTCATCGGCCACCTTCTGCAGCGCCGCCCACAGCGTCCAGTTGGCGGGGCCGGCGTATTCGGCACCCACGAGGTCGCGCAGCGGGTCGATCACATGCACCCGCACCAGGGTCGGCTGTTCGCGGCGAATGTCGCCCATGACCATGGCCATGTGCACACCACCTTCGATGCGGTCTTCATAGGTGACCAGGCGGAAGGTGCCATGCACCGTCGGCAGCTCGCGCTCGCCGATGCGCTTGATGGTCTGCTCGGTGCTCAGGCGGTAGTGGATCAGGTCGGCGATGGTGCCAATCTTGATGCCATGCCGGGCGGCAAACACTTCCAGGTCGGGGCGTCGAGCCATGGTGCCGTCGTCGTTCAGCACTTCAACGATGACCGAGGCCGGGCTGAAGCCGGCCAGGCGTGCCAGGTCGCAGCCTGCTTCGGTGTGGCCGGCACGGGTCAGCACGCCGCCTTCGCGGGCGCGCAGGGGGAAGATGTGGCCAGGTTGCACCAGGTCTTCGGGGCGGGCGTTGGGGGCCATGGCCGCTGCCACGGTGCGTGCCCGGTCAGCGGCAGAAATGCCGGTGGTGACCCCGGTGGCTGCCTCGATCGACACGGTGAACGCGGTGCTGAACACGCTACCGTTGGCCGGAACCATCTGCTCCAGGCCCAGGCGCTGGCAGTGATCGTCGGTCAAGGTCAGGCAGATCAGCCCGCGCGCCTCGCGAGCCATGAAGTTGATGGCCTGGGCGTCGCAGCGCTCGGCAGCGATCAGCAGATCGCCTTCGTTTTCCCGGTCCTCGTCATCCACCAGCAGGACCATCTTGCCTTGCCGGTAGTCCTCGAGAAGTTCCTCGATGGTGTTGAAAGCCATGGTGCACGCTCACTGTGGTGGGGTGAATTTTATGGTATACCATCATACACAAATATCACCGTAACAGGAGAGCTGCACATGAAGGCCTACTGGATAGCCCATGTGGACGTGACCGACCCCGAGCAATACCAGCAGTACACCCAGCGCGCCCCGGCAGCCTTCAAGGCATTCGGCGGTCGCTTCCTGGCCCGTGGCGGGCGTAGCGAGGCGATGGAAGGGAGGGCTACGCCTCAGCGTAGTGTGGTGATCGAGTTCGATTCGTACGAGCAGGCCGTCGCCTGTTACCGCTCCGCGCTGTATCAGGAGGCATGCAGCCATCGCCAAGGAGTGGCGAAGGCTGAGGTGATCATTGTGGAGGGGTTTGAGCCCTGAGCAGGATTTGCCGGCCCTTTCGCGGGTAAACCCGCTCCTACACAGGCCACCACAGAATTTGACGGTTGTGGTGGCTGTGTAGGAGCGGGTTTACCCGCGAAAGGGCCGGACCTGCCGCACCGATGGCAGATTCATTGAAGCCTGCGGGCCGTTTCCGCAAATAGAAGCAAAAGACCCGCCCAGGCGGGTCTATTGCTCATTGCCTCACTGCAGATGCACTTTAAGTTCGTTGCCCGCCTGCCGCAGCGCCGCCTTTACTGCCGGCACTTGGCTCAACGGGTTGAGCAGCCCATAGTCATGAATCATTCCGTTGTAGCGCACCGAGGTTACTGTCACGCCCGCCGCATTCAACTTGCGGGCATACGCCTCACCTTCATCCCGAAGCACATCGAACTCAGCCGTTTGCACCAGGGCCGGTGGCAAGCCCTTCAGCTGTTCGGCGGACGCCCGCAGCGGCGAGGCGTAGATCTGCGCCCGCGCCTTTGCATCAACGGTGTAGTTGTTCCAGAACCACTTCATCATCCCGGTGGTCAGGAAGTGTCCTTCGGCAAACTGCTTGTACGACGCTGTCTCGAAGCTGGCATCGGTCACCGGCCACAGCAGCAGCTGGAAGCGCAGGGCAGGGGTGCCGGCCTCTTTGGCCTTGAGTGCAACCACCGCCGCCATGTTGCCGCCAACGCTGTTGCCGGCTACAGCCAGGCGCTTGCCATCCACGCCGATCTCCTTGCCATGCTCGGCCACCCAGCGAGTCGCGGCGTAGGCCTGGTTGATCGCCGTCGGGTAGTGCGCTTCCGGTGAGGGGGTGTAGTCCACATAGACCGCCACCGCACCCGAGCCGACTACCAGGTCGCGGATCAGTCGCTGGTGGGTCGGGAAGTCGCCCAGCACCCAACCGCCGCCGTGGAAGAACATGAACACCGGCAGATCACCTTTGACATTAGTCGGGCGCACCACTTGCAGCTTGATCGATTGGCCATTGGCCTGAATCGTGCGTTCCTTCACCTCGACCCCCGAGAGGTCGACCTTCACCGAAGCCTGGGCGCCGGTCAGTACCGCGCGGGCGTCTTTTGGTGTGAGCTGTTCCAGCGGCTTGCCACCCCCTTTCTCCAGGGCTTCGAGGAAGGCCTGGGTGTGTTGTTCGACACCAGGGCTGCCTGCGGCGAAGGCACTGGAAACGGACAGGGCCAAGAGGGAGGTGGTGAGGGCTTTGTGGACAATGTTCATGGGCGAATCCTTTTCTGTGCAAGTGTTGGTAGTGGGCGTCTTGCCTGGCCTGAGGGGCCATCGCTGCGACTTGTGCGTAGATTAGGCAGATGCACTTGTGGGAAAAAGCCGCTATAAAGTGTTTGACTGTCAGCTAGAGCGAGACAATGAACCCTTACGAAGACATGCGGATCTTTGCCCAGGTGATGGAGGCCGGTAGTTTCACCGCTGCCGCCGACCGACTGGGCATGTCCAAGCAATCGGTCAGTCGGCGTCTGATGCAGCTTGAAGAGCGCCTGGGCGTGCGCCTGCTCAACCGCTCCACCCGGCGCCTCGATGCCACGCCACTGGGGCAGCACTACTACCAGTCGGCCCTGCGCCTGCTGGGTGAAGTGCAGCAGGTCGAACACGACATCAGCGGCCAGGCCCAGGTCTTGCGCGGCACCTTGCGCCTCAGCGCGCCGCTGTCGTTTGCCATGGCGCACCTGGGCTGCCTGCTGACCGAGTTTCTGCAGCTGCACCCCCAGGTTGATGTGGAGGTAGACCTGAGCGACCGCGCTGTGGACCTGATTGGTGAAGGCTATGACCTGGCGCTGCGGATTGGTGCACTGGAGGACTCCAGCCTGATCGCCCGGCGTATCGCCAGTGTCGAGCGGGTCTACTGTGCGAGCCCGGCGTATTTGCAAGCACGGGGAGTGCCGGGAAAACCGGATGAGCTCGCCGCGCATGATTGCCTGCCTTATGGGCATTCGCGGCAGGTGCAGTGGCAATTTCACAAAGGTGGCAAAACCCAGGCAATTCAGGTGACCGGACGCATGCGGGCGAACAATGGCGAGTTGCTGCGGGGGGCTGCGATTGCCGGGATGGGGGTCACTTATCTGCCGACCTTTATCGTTGGGCAGGCGTTGGCGGAGGGGCAACTGGTGACGGTTCTGGATGAGTGGCGCCCGCCCGCGCTGCAGCTGTCGGCGGTGTATCCGCAGCACCGGCAGGTCGCGCGGCCGGTGCAGGGTTTTGTCAGCTTCCTGCGCGCGCGGCTGGCGCAGCTCTGACCGTCGGTACAGGCTATGCTTGCCCTATGAGTACACCCGTTCCTTTACGCCAACCTTGCCCCCCTGGCGCCTGCGTCTGCGGCCGCGAGCAACTGGCCGACCATCCGCAGGCCGCCCAGCGCATCCTCTTGCTGACCCGGCAGGAAGAAAAACGCCTGCTCGAACGCCTGGAAAACCTGAAGGACCTGGAAGACCTTCAACGTCTGCAGCAGCGCCTGTACGAAAACCTCGGCATCCGCGTGCACATCGCCCCCGGTTACAACGAGGTACGGACCATGCGCGGCATCGTCATCGAACTGGACGATCAGCCCGGGCTGTGCCGCAAGACCCGGCAGTCTATCCCGGCGGCGATCCGGCGCGGGCTGGAGCGTAATCCGCAGGTTGCGTTCCGGTTGCTCGATACGCACGACCTGTTGCGTGATACCTGAGGGTTAATACCGGCATCGGCCGTGGCCACATGGGGCGCGTCAATTCCGTTAATTTTTACAGCGCTTGCTACGTCTACTTGAAAGCCACCCTGCGCCAGGCGCGCAGCGGCATCATCATTTAAGGAGACAGGCAATGACTTCCGTTTTCGACCGCGACGATATCCAGTTCCAGGTAGTGGTCAACCACGAAGAGCAATACTCGATCTGGCCCGACTACAAAGCCATCCCCAATGGCTGGCGTGCCGTGGGCAAAAGCGGCCTGAAGAAGGAATGCCTGGCCTACATCGATGAAGTCTGGACCGACATGCGCCCGCTGAGCCTGCGCCAGAAAATGGCCGAAGCTGCCGCCCAGTGACCGTGCTGAACCTGCTGTGCCTGCCGTACTCCGGGGCCAGCGCCATGGTCTACAGCCGCTGGCGGCGCAAGCTGCCGGCATGGTTGCAGGTGCGCCCGGTAGAGTTGCCTGGGCGGGGCGCGCGCATGGCCGAGTCGCTGCACACCGACATGCAAGTGCTGGCTCGGCAACTGGCCAGCGAGCAGCGACTGGCGGCAAGCGCTCCTTATGCGCTGCTCGGCCACAGCCTGGGTGCACTGCTGGCCTTCGAGCTGGCCCATGAGCTGCAGGCATTGGGCTGCCCGGCGCCGCTGGCCTTGTTCGCCTGCGGCACCGCGGCACCTACCCGGCGTGAGGACTACGACGGCAACAACTGGCGCGAGCCCAAGAGCGACGCCGAGCTGATCAGCGAGTTGCGCGCGCTACAAGGCACGCCTGAGGAAGTGCTGGCCAACGCTGAGCTGATGAGCCTGACCCTTCCGACCTTGCGCGCGGATTTTCTGTTGTGCGGCACTTACACATACCGGCAGCGGCCGGCGTTGCAGTGCCCACTGCATGTGCTGGGTGGCGTGGATGACCGGGCCAGCGATGAGCAACTGCAGGCATGGCGCTGTGAAACTCACGGCGCGTTCTCGCTGCAGATGTTCCCGGGTGGCCATTTCTTCATCCATGAGCAGGAAGACCGTGTGCTCGCTGCGCTGACCGCGTCGCTGCAGCCGCTTCGGCTGTCTGCCTGATTGACGACACCGCTTGCCTGGGGGAGGCTAGGGTTTTCCCAGGCAAGAGGCAGACAATGCTGATCGATCCACTCAAGGCCACGCTACTGGTCGTCGACATCCAGGAAAAGCTGATCGGTGCCATGAGCGACCCCGAAGGCACTCGGGCACGGGCCCGTTGGTTGCTGGCGGCGACTGCCGAGCTGGCGCTGCCGACGGTAATTTCCGAGCAGTACCCCAAAGGCCTGGGTCATACCCTGGCCGAACTGCTGGCCGCAGCGCCGGCAGCCGAAGTGGTGGAAAAAAGTCACTTTTCCTGCGTGGCTGCCGAGTGCCTGCCAGCCAGTTTGATGGCGCGTGAGCAAGTGATCGTCTGCGGCATGGAAACCCATGTTTGCGTGCTGCAGACCGTGCTCGGCCTGTTGGCGCTGGGCAAGCAAGTGTTCGTGGTCGAGGATGCCTGCGACAGCCGCAGCCCGGCCAGCAAGGCCGCAGGCCTGGCGCGCATGCGTGCCGCCGGCGCGCAGTTGGTGACCCGCGAGATGGTGTTGTTCGAGTTGATGGGCAGTGCCGGGCACCCGCAGTTCCGCCACATCAGCAAAACCTATCTGGTCGGTGAACAGCCCTGAACGGCCGGTTACTGGCCATTTCGGTGATGGCCCTGGTGCTGTTGCAAGGCTGTGCCGGGCGCCGCGAAGAAGCGCCCGAAGCGGACCCGGCGAAAGTCCGTGCGCAGCTGTTGCGGCTGTTACCCGCCCAGGTCAAGGACCGCGAGGGTTGGGCCAAGGATATCCAGGCAGCCTTCGAAGCCCAGCGCATAGCGCCCAGTAAAAGCAACCTGTGCGCAGTGCTGGCGGTGACCGAACAGGAGTCGACCTTCACTGCGGACCCACAGGTGCCCAACCTTGGGCGCATCGCCCGCCAGGAGATCGACCGCCGCGCTGCGCGCCTGCATATTCCCAAACTGCTGGTCGACGGTGCGCTGAAGACGCCGTCGGGCAACGGCAAGAGCTACCAGCAGCGGTTGCAGACGGTGCGCAGCGAAAAGCAGTTGAGTGAACTGTACGACGAAGTCGTTGAACGCGTGCCGCTGGGCAAGACCTTGCTGGACGGGCTGAATCCGGTGCAGACCGGCGGGCCGATGCAGGTCAGCATCGACTTCGCCGAAAAGCATGCAAGGGATTACCCCTACAGCCATGAAGGCACAATTCGCCAGGAAGTGTTCAGCCGGCGCGGCGGCATGTACTTTGGTATTGCCCACCTGTTGGGCTACCCGGCCAACTACGAGCGCCAGCTTTACCGTTTCGCCGATTTCAACGCGGGCTGGTACGCCAGCCGCAATGCGGCATTCCAGGCGGCGTTGAGCAAGGTCACGGGGGTGAAGTTGGCACTGGACGGCGACCTGGTGGCGCCGGGGGCGATCATGCCGGGGACCACCGAACTGGCCGCGCGCAAGCTGGGGGTGAAGCTGGGGCTGCGTAACCCGCAGATCCGAAGCCAGCTGGAGGAGGCTGACAGCCTGGCGTTCGAGGACAGCAAGCTGTACAGCGGGGTGTTTGCCCTGGCAGATGCCAAAGCCGGCAAACCGGTGCCCCGCGCAGTGCTACCGGGCATCGAGCTGAAGAGCCCGAAGATTACCCGCAAGCTGACCACGGCCTGGTTTGCCGGGCGGGTGGATGAGCGTTATCAGCGGTGCATGAAGCGTTAGCCTGGCAGCAACCGTTAAACGGGTTTACCCGCGAATACGGTGGCAGCGGCAACGGTGATCGGCGGGTGGAGATTGGCCAGCAGGCCCGGCCCTTTCGCGGGTGAACCCGCTCCTACGAGCCCCCGATGCGTGTGTAGGAGCGGGTTTACCCGCGAATACGGTGGCGGCGGCAACGGTGAACGGCGGGTGGAGATTGGCCAGCAGGCCCGGCCCTTTCGCGGGTGAACCCGCTCCTACGAGCCCCTGATGCGTGTGTAGGAGCAGGTTTACCCGCGAATATGGTGGCGGCGGCAACGGTGAACGGCGGGTGGAAATTGGCCAGCAGGTCCGGCCCTTTCGCGGGTGAACCCGCTCCTACGAGCCCCCGATGCGTGTGTAATCGATGGACTCGCCCCCGCCGAGGCATCACAGTGCCACGGTGGTGTTCGAAGAAGCCAACGGCAGCGAGGGCGAGACCATGAAAAAGCATAGTTCGAAACACGATTCCCTGTCTTCCACTGATGTGGAGCTTTGCACAACCATCTGCGTAGACCTGGCCAAACAGGTCTTCCAATTAGCAGGCGAGGACGCTACTGGTCGGGTGATCTACGAAGATCGCATCAAATCCCGCCAAGCGTTCCACGATTTCCTGCTCAGGCTGCCAACGACCGTGGCCGTCTTGATGGAGTGCGGTCCAGGTGCACAAGCCTGGGCCAGACTGCTGCAGGCCAAAGGTAATCCGGTTCGCATCCTGCCGGCGCAACGTGTCGCCGAACATCGCAGCGGTGCTAAGAACGATCGTAACGACTGCTATGCCATTTTGCGTGCCGGTCGCGATACGAGCATCGCTTCGATACCGATCAAGAGCACCACAGCACTGGCTATTCAAGCGCTGCACCGTATCCGGCGCGGTAACATCAAGCGACATACCGCGCTGGGTAATCAGATCCGTGGTTTGCTACTCGAGCATGGCGTATCCATGCCCCAGGGCGATGCCGCGATCAATAAGCATGTGCCTCAGGCGCTTGAGGATGCTTCCTTGCCTCTACCCGACCTGTTGCGCGAGTTGCTCGATGAGTTGCTGATGGACTGGTTGTCTCTAGGTGAACGCATAACGGCGCTGAGCCGCCGGCTCGAAGCGACTGCCCAAGAGGATAAAGTCGCTCAGCGACTGATCACCATTCGTGGCGTCGGCCCTATCATTGCCACGGCGATCGTGGCGAAACAGACCGACCCCAGCCGCTTCGCCAGTGGCCGAATGTATTCCGCCTTCTTCGGTATCGTGCCCGATCAGCACAGCAGCGGAAACAAAATCAGATTGGGCAAGATGAGCAAGCGCGGTGACGGCTACATACGCAGCCTGATGATCCAGGGCGCGCATGCTGTCTTGAGTCAGTTAAGGCCTGATTCCGATCAGCCAGATGATCGCCGCCTCTTGCGCTGGCTATCCCGCCTTGGGCGCAAGGAGGCGGCGATCAGGCTGGCTAATCGAAATCTGCGGATTATCTGGGCCCTGTTACAGAGCGATCAGGTTTACCAACGCAAACCGAACGAAAAACCGGAGGCGGCTATGAGCCTCTGACCAACCGGGTAATGCCACCGGGGCGCTAGGCGCTCCAACCCCTGCTAGTGAACATTGACCCTAGGTAAGACCGTCGCAGACCGATGCCTCCGCTCCTACAGGCCTGATAGTGGCCTCCATGTAAACGGCACACTGCGAGCTCACCACGATGTTGGCCAGAAGCAAAAAGCTTCCTCGAACAGGCCTGATACATAGATGCAACCGGGTTCCTATGTTCAAAAAAGCAGCTAGACAGTGTGGGCGAGTCCATACATAGGAGCGGGTTTACCCGCGAATATGGTGGCGGCGGCAACGGTGAACGGCGGGTGGAGATTGGCCAGCAGGTCCGGCCCATTCGCGGGTTAACCCGCTCCTACGAACCACCGGTGCGTGTCCACTGCAGCCGCTCGGGCCTGTCCGATCAGCGCTCGCCCAGTGCCCCAACCACCTGGTCAACGCTGGCCTCGAGCCCCGCAATTGCATCCTCAGGGTCACTCTCCACCACCACCAGCCTGGCCCCGGCCGCCTTGATCACCTCGGCCACTGCCGCGTCCGGCTGACGATGGTCCAGCACCAGCGCCACGTCCTGCGCCTTCAGGTTATCCCCCAGCGCCTTTAGTGCGGCCGCATCCCAATCGGCCGGCAGTGGCTGCTCGACCGCATCGAGGTTCAACCCGTTGACCAGATAGCCCAGCCGCTCCGACAGGCTCACCACCGTCAGGTTGTCGACTTTGGCCAGCCGCGTCTGGCTGCTGGCCGAAAGCTCCAGCAATTGGCGCTTGAGCCCTGCCAGGTTGCCCTGGATCTTTGCCTTGTCGTCCGGCGCCAGGCGCTCCAGGTCATTGGCCACCACGTCAGCCATGCGCCCGAGGTTGGTCGGGTTGAGCCAGGGGTAAGCGTCATAGGCATCGTCACCGCTCACCGCAATGCCCGGCAGGGCACCATCCACCGGTCGTGCGGCATCGATCTCGACAATGCGGATATTGCTGCGCCGAGCCATCGGGTACAGCGGGTCGTCACGCCAGATCGAACGCACGGCGATCACCGCATCTGCCTGCTGGGCGGCCTTGTGCAGGCCTGCGCCGCCACGCCCACTGAAATACGACGGCTGGCGGCTGGCAGGCAGGTTGGCCGGTGCCGCCCGCTGGAGCTGCACCGCAGTGCCTTCGAGCAAGGCGCTGGCCAGGCTGTGGGTGACCGGCAGGGTCGTCAGCACTTGCGTGGCGAAAGACAGGGACGGTAGGCCGGCCAGTGCCAGCGCCAGAGTCAGGTGTTTGAAGTTCATGCCGGATTTCCTTGCAGGCGGGGAACGAGCGCGCGGGCCAGGGCGGCCAGGGCAAAGCAGATGCCGGCGACCAGGATGATCGCGGCCCCTGACGGCACCGGCAGATCGAAAACGATCGGTAGCAGGATGCCGAACAGGGTACTGATGGTGGCAATCAGCACCGACAGGAAGAAAAAGCCCTTGAGCGACTGGCTGACCAGGCGAGCGGCGGCGGCCGGGATGACCAGCAGTGCACCGACCAGGATGGCCCCGATCACCTTCACCGCAGCCACGGTCACCAATGTCACCAGCACAACGAACAGATAGTCCAGGGTCTTAACCGCCACCCCGCGCACAGCCGCCAGCTGCGGATTGAAACTGGCCAGCATGATGCGGTTGTACAGCGGCAGCGCCAAGGCCAGCACCAGCACTGCGACGATGCCCAGCACGACCAGGTCCTGGGCGCTAACGGTCAGCACCGAGCCGAACAGCACGTTTTCGAGGATGTGCACGTTGATCTTGCCCGCCAGCATCAGCAGCAGGCTGGCGCCCAGCGCCAGCGACACCGACAGGAACACGCCAATCAGTGTGTCCGGCGACAGCCCGGTACGGTTGCGCAGGAAGTTGAGCAGGATGCCGAACAGCAGGCAGTAGCCGAACAGGCTGCCGTAAGGGCCGGTATAGGGCTCACCCAGCAGGATACCGATGGCCACGCCGGTCAGCGCCGCATGGCCCACCGCTTCGGAGAAGAACGCAAAGCGCTTGACCACCACCAAGGTGCCCAGGCCACCCAACACCGGGCCGATCATCAGGCCGGCCAACAGGGCGTTGACCACGAAGCCGTAGGCCAACGCCTCGGGCAGATAGCCGGCAGTGGCCCAGTCCTGGACCGTTTGGCGAAAGATTTCAAAACTCATCAGGCAAGGCTCTCGCTACGCGGGTGAACGGAGAACAGGCCGAGCAGGCGCTCCGGGGTCAGGGCCTGGGCAGGCGGCGCATCGAACAGCACCTGGCGGTTCAGGCCTGTTACCCGGTCCGCCAGGCGCAACACGGCTTCCAGGTCATGCTCGATCCATAGAACGGTAGTGCCGGCCTGGCGCCAGCCCTGCAATAACTGTTCGAACACCTGGATTCCGGCTTCATCGAGGGCCGACATCGGTTCGTCCAGCACCAGCAATTGCGGCTCGGGGATCAGGCCCTGGGCCAGCAGCACGCGCTGGCGCTCACCGCCGGACAGTGCCCCCATGCGCCGCGTGCGCTTGTCGAGCATGCCAACCTTTACCAGGGCTGCATCAATGGCCGGCTTCACGCGCCGCGACAAGCCGAGGAAGGCCGGGCGGCGCTGGCACATGGCGGCCATGAAATCGTCCACGGTCATGGGCAGGCCGCGGTCGAACTCCAGTGCCTGCGGCACGTAGCCAATCACTTCGCGCTCACCTGGCCAATGCAAGGTCAGCTGGCCCTGGTGTGGCATCTGCCCGAGCAGGGTTTTGATCAACGAGCTCTTGCCACCGCCGTTGGGGCCGACGATGGCGTGCACGCTGCCTGCTGCCACGCTGAAACTGACCTGTTCGAGGATGCGCGTGCGCCCCAAGGTCAGATCGATGCCAGTGAACTCGATGCGCGGCCCGCAGGCTGTCGCCAGCTTGGCGGCAGCGGTCATGCGCGGTTCTCCTGAATGGCGCGGACCACCGTGTCGAGGTTGCGCTTCATTTCCACCTCGTACTTGTCCTTGGTGTACTCGCCGTAGGAGATATGCGTCAACGGATACAAGCGCACACCGGACTCACGCTGAATGGTTTCGACATAGGCCGACGGGAAGTCCATTTCCGAGAAAATCACCCGCACGTCCAGCGCCTTGAGCTGGTCGATGGTCTTTTTCAGCTGCGCCGGGCTGGGCTCGATGCCATGGGCCGGCTCGACGACAGCGGTCACCTCCAGGCCGAAGTCGCGCACCAGGTAGTCATAGGCGGCATGAATGGTAGCGACCCGGAACGTTGCGCCAGGGGCTTCGGTGACCTTGGCCAGGGCCTCGGCACGCAGGGCACGTAGGCGCTTGGCGTAGGCACGGGCGTTCTGCGTGTAAAGCTTGGCGTTGTCCGGGTCGAGCTTGCCCAGTTCACGGGCGATGTTGTTCACCTGGGCGATGGTGGTGCTGATCGACAGAAAGGTGTGCGGGTTGACCACCTTGCCGGCACCGCGCGCGGCGATGCCAGTGGCCGCCAGCAGCGGCACGTTCTGATTGGCTTCGATAGTGGCGATGTCGGGTTTTTCGCTGGTGGCGATCATGCGGTCTGCGAAATCGTCATGGCCAACACCGTTGAGCACCACCACGTCCAGCGTGCCGATGCGCTTGATGTCCTCGGCCCGCGGCTCGTAGGCGTGCGGGTTGAAGCCCGCCGGAATCAGGGGAACCACCTCGGCCTTGTCGCCGACAATATTGCTCACGTAGCTGTAGTAGGGGTGCAGGGTGATGCCGATTCGCAGCGGCTTGCTGTTATCGGCCAGGGCCATTGCCGGCAGGGCAAGGGACAGGAGCAGGGCGAGGGCGGAGCGAAACATGGGCGGGTCCTTGGGTTCAGTGACGGTGTTCGCGGGTAACACCGGCGTCGTAGTGGCTGACCACCTGCTGCCAGCCAGCGGCGATCAGGGCGGCCTGGCCGAGGTCGTCCGGGATCACGGCGGCGCTGTCGCGGCGCAGCCAGACATCGGCTTGGCCTGTGCTGTCGGGTGGCAGGATCAGCAGCAGGCTGCCGGCAACTTCCGGGGCCTGGCTGCGACCCAGGTAGGCGCCGGGTTCCAGCCATGACCATTGGTGGCCGCCACGGCTCTGGCTGCCGGCATCGACCACGAACGGCGGCAGGCCTTCTTCGGCCAGGGCCTTTACGCTGGGCGTGACGGCGTTTTCTTCGCGCAGTAGCTGGATCTCGTCGAAGGCTACCCGCAGGTCGGTGTACAGGCCTTGTTCGGCGGCGGTGAGGTCGCGGCGGGCGTCGATCTGGTGGCTGGCGATGGCCTGTTCGTCCTCGCGCTCACCGCGCAGCAGCACCACGCTGGCGGCGAGCACCACGATCAGCAGGCTTGCCAGCAGCACGTACAGGGTTTCGTGCCCGGCACCAGCCGGGCGAATGACTTGGGCGCGGCTCATGGTTGGGCGATATCGGCGTAGTCCACTTCCACCACGTGCCCGGGGCCGGCATCGAACAGCACATAGAATTCGCCGTCCGGGCGCTTGAAGGTCAGCGTCGAGTCGTCGCCAAGCTTGCCGCCGACCAGCACCTGTTCGTCATAACCGATCACGTCCAGGGTCACCCCGGGGGCACCGCTGCCGTCCGAGAAACCGCCGGTGCACTTGACCTGGCCGTTGGCCAGCTCCTCGCATTCGCACATCGGGTTGTGCGCCAGCGCCGGGCTGGCAGCCAGTATCAGGAAGGGCAGCGTCAGGGTGCGCATCAGGTATTTCATTTGTTGCCTCCTTGTTTCTCGAGCCATGCAACGGTGGCTGGCGATGCCTTGGCCAGGGGGATCGACGCCTGGTGCATGCTGCCGTCCCAGCCTTCCAGGGTGATCCAGATGTGCGCATCGGGTTTGGTGCGCGGCGGGATCGGCAACGAGGTGCCCATGTTGTACGGTGCACCGAAGAAAATGGTGCCGGCGGCGCGCAGGCTGCGTGGCTTGCCGATGCGCAGGTAGGCGGCCTTGACGTCCTTTATGCAGGCCTTGCACAACGCTGCATTGAACGATTTGAAGTAGCCGGCCGGGCCGTCGGCGCGTGGCGCCTCGTCACGCAGTTCGGCAAGGTCGAGGCTGTAGGGGCCGACCTGGATGTCACTGATCACGTTGGCGCCAAGGCCCGCCTCGCCGCGGAACAGCCTGGCGTCGGCGAAGTACTTGGGCATGAAGCCCAGCGGGATGAGGATCAGCAGGATGTTCAGATGAAAACGCCACTTCAGCCAAAGCTGCTTCAGCGGGCTGGCGGGCAGGGCCTGGCTCATGAGTGGATCTCCACGGTGGTTTCACTGTGTGCCGCACGTGGAGCGCGCTCGCTGCGCTTGAGGGCCGCGGCGGTGGCCTGGGCGGTGCGTTTGGTCCAGATCAGCAGGCCGCTGAGCACCATCAGGGTCAGGATCAGGCCGAAGAAGAACCACACCAGCTTGATCGGCAAACCGCCAAAGTCGCCGGTGTGCAGCGGGCGCATGGACTCGGTGACGAACTCCAGCGCCGAACGGTCGCTGATCAGGAACTGGCTGTCGACATTGCGTGTGTACGGATTCACCGAAGCACTCTGGAACATCAACGGGTACCAGCCCGGGCCAGACAGCGTGACGTGGCTGTAGGCAGTGGCGGGGAGCGAGATGGAGGTCACTTCCAGCCCTGGGATCGCCAGACCGGCAAGGCGTGCCGCCTCATCCAGGTCGATGCGCGAGGCGGGGCTGCCATCTGGCGTTTGTGGCACTTCCTCACGGGCGATCACCGGCACGATGGGCTGGCTGGAAAGGGTGATGTGGTTGTCAGACAGGATCGCCTGGATCAGGAACCAGGTGCCGGTGACGGAAATGACCGCAATGAACCAGATTGACCACACCCCGGACAGACGGTGCAGGTCACCCCAGAAAATTCGCGAACCATGGCCGGTACGCACGGGTTTGAAAAAGCCTTTCCAGAACTTCTTGTAAACCACCAGGCCGGTGACCAACGAGGCCAGCATCGGCAGGCCGAGCAGCGATACCAGATACCAGCCCCAGCTGAAACCGTTGGTGAACGGCACCAGCCACCAGCCGTGCAGGGCGCGGGTGAAGGCTTCGAAGTTGAAGTCTGGGGTCCTGCCCTGAATGGTTCCGGTGTAGGGGTTTACATACAGCGTCGGGCTGGTGCCGTCAGGCAGCGTGACATTGGCTTTTACCGCGAAGTGCGAACCATCCGGCTGGCTCAGGCGCTCCACCACCATGTCCGGCTCGGCCTTGTTCAAGGCCTCCAGTACCTGCTGAAAGCTCATGCGCTCGGTGTCCGCGTCTGGCTTGTTGGCGCGCACCGCCGGATCGGCGAGCCAGACGATTTCCTGACTGACCACGGCGAGCATGCCGGTGAAGCAGACGATCAGGACAAAGAACCAGATCGGCAAGGCGAGCCAGCTGTGGACCAGGAACCACAGCCTGGATTTGGATTTTTTCGGTGATTTGGCCATCAGACGGTCTTCTGCTATTGGTGGTCGAGCGTGTGCCAACCAAAGAGTGCTGTACTGATAAGGACGAATGAGAATTGAAAACCTGCAGGTTAAAATGAAACTAAATGTTTCAAAGCACAAAAACCGGACTGCGCACGAGGCATCAGTCCGGCCTTGATGGCGGGTTGCAGAGGGGTCAGGCGCGGGTCAGCGCCACTGCTGCTTGGGGTTTTTCGTGCAGCTGCTCCAGATCCTGGTACAGCGCTCGGCCAATTTCCGCAGCGCGGGTTGGCAGGACCGAAAGCAGGGTGTCACTCAGGCCGTGGCTGCTTTCGCAGAAGCCCTGCAGGTACACCGAGGCTTGCAGGTCGGGGCTGGCCAGTACGCGGTAGTTGCGGTCGACGCTGAAGTCCTCCAGGTAATCGGCCAGCGGCGCCAGCAATTCACGGTGCGAGCGGCGCTCGTAACCGGTGGCGAGGATAACGGCATCGTAGCGGTGGGTTTGCTGCTGGCCGGTGGCGAGGTCGCGCAGAGTCAGTTCCAGGCCTTCGCGGGTGGCCACCACCGCTTCCACCTGGCGCCGGCACAGCACATTGTGGCGGTGCTGATGGGCAACCTTCTGCCGGTAGAGGATGCCGTAGATGCGCTCGATCAGGTTGAGGTCGACCACCGAGTAGTTGGTGTTGTGGTATTCGCCCAGCAGCTTGCTGCGCTGGTCGGCCGGTTCGTTGTAGACCAGGTCGGTATAGTCGGGCGAGAAGATCTCATTGACGAAGGGGCTGTCGTCGGCGGGCTTGAGGGCCGAGCCGCGCAGAATCATGTCGACCTTGACTGACGGATAGCTGTCGTTGAGGTCGATGAATGCCTCGGCGGCGCTCTGGCCTGAGCCGATCACGGCAATGCGCATGGGCTTGCCAGCCGTGCACGGCAGTTTGGTCAGGCTGCTCAGGTACTGCGAGTGGTGGAACACTCGCGGGTCGTCCTTGAAGGCGCCGAAGTTTTCCGGAATTTTCGGTGTGCCACCGCTGCCCACCACCACCGAGCGGGTGGGGCGGCTGTATTCGCGGCCTTGTCTGTCACGCGTGATTACGCACAGGTGTTGGACCCGGCCTGCATGCACGTGCGGTTCGATGCGCAACACTTCCTGCCCATACACCGCCTGGGAGGTGAAATGCTCGGCGGCCCAGCGCAGGTAGTCGTTGTACTCCAGGCGGCAGGGGTAAAAGGTGCCGAGGTTGATGAAGTCGGCCAGGCGCTGCTTCTGGTGCAGGTAGTTGACGAAGCTGTACGGGCTGGTCGGGGTGCGCAGCGACACCAGGTCCTTGAGGAACGAGATCTGCAACTCGCTCTGGGTAGCCAAGGTCTCGCCGTGCCAGTGGTAGTCTTGCTGCTTGTCGATGAACAGTGCGTCGAGCGCATGGCCCCGGGATTCGGCGAGTTCTTCCAGGGCGATGGCCAAGGCCAGGTTGGAGGGGCCGAAGCCCACGCCGATCATGTCTTTGATGGTTTCCTGCTGTGAGGACTGGCTCATGGCTGCGATTCCCTGAATGGTCGAATATGGACGCCCGCCGGGGCTCCGGCTCCTGCGCAAGTACATGAGTTGGAACGAGCCAGCCGAGGGGGAATTTAAGCGGGCTAAAGAACAGCGTGAGGCGGCCGATGTGTTGGTTACGGCAAGGACCAATCTTTCAGGCAGGGAATCGACATGAGCGGCATCACGGCAAGCAACCTGATGATCAATGGTGTTTCAGCGCAGACGCTGAGCGCGAATGCAGCAACCGAACGCGAACAGGCGAAACAGGCCGGTGAGGCGGTGGGGCCGTTGAGCGTCAGCAGTGACAGCATGAAGGTGTCGGTGGGTAGCCAGGCGCAATCCACCGACGCTGAAGGCAGTGGCGAATCGGGGGCTGTGAGCGAGCTGCGTCAGTTGATCAAGGATCTGCAGAAGCAACTGGCAGAAGAGCAGAAACAATTGGCGGCATTGCAGAACAGCAAGATGGACGAGGCTGCCAAGGCGGCAGCGATAGGTGCCAAGCAGGCGAGCATTGCCACCCTCAACGGGCAGATCATGGCGGCCACGGCGCAGTTGCTGGAGCTGTTGCAGCAAGAGGGCGGCAGCAGTGCGGGCGGTATGGTCAGCGCTACGGCCTGATTGGACATGCACAGGCCGCTGTAGGAGCGGGTTTACCCGCGAATGGGCCGCCCTGCTGGCCAATTTCCACCCGCCGTTCACGGTTGCCGCCGCGACCGTATTCGCGGGTAAACCCGCTCCTACACATGCACAGGCCGCTGTAGGAGCGGGTTTACCCGCGAATGGGCCGGCCCTGCGGGCCAATTTCCACCCGCCGTTCACCGTTGCCGCCGCGACTATTCGCGGGTAAACCCGCTCCTACACCTATCGAGGGTGGACACACATTGGTGATTGGGCGCAGGCCGTCGTGTAGGAGCGGGTTTACCCGCGAACACGGGCGAAGCCCGTGCTATCCACCGCGTGGTCTGTTTCGCCAACAAGCCCGCACGTTCCAGGAAATGGCGGTCATTCGGCCGCCAACCGCCCCTTGTTCTGCCGGTCGGCCTTGTATTGCATGGCCACCGCCGGTGCCGGCTTGGCGCTACCGGTTTCCAGCCATTGACGCATGCGGCTGGCATCGGCGAAGTGGGTGTACTTGCCAAAGGCATCGAGAATGACCATGGCCACCGGGCGGTTGTCCATGCGGGTCAGCAGTACCAGGCAGTGCCCGGCCTCGTTGGTGAAGCCGGTCTTGGTCAGCTTGATATCCCAGTTGCTTTTGTTCACCAGGTGGTCGGTGTTACGGAAGCCCAGGGTGTAGTTGGGCTTGCGGAAGGCGACGGTCTTTTCGCGGGTGGTCGACAGCTCGCTCAGCATGGGGTACTTGCGCGAGGCCATCAGCAGCTTGGCCAGGTCGCGGGCAGTGGATACGTTCTGCGTCGACAGGCCGGTCGGCTCAACATAGCGGGTATGGGCCATTCCCAGGCTGCGGGCTTTGGCATTCATTGCCTTGATGAACGCCGGATAGCCGCCGGGGTAGGCGTTGGCCAGGCTGTTGGCCGCACGGTTTTCCGACGACATCAGGGTAATCAGCAGGGTTTCGCGGCGGTCCAGCTGGCTGCCCAGGCGCACGCGCGAGTACACACCTTTCATTTCCGGGTTGTTGGCAATGGTCATGGTGAGCATTTCATCCATGGGCAGCTTGGCATCCAGTACCACCATCGCCGTCATCAGTTTGGTCACCGAAGCGATCGGCACCACGCGGTCGGCATGGCTTGAATACAGCTCCTGATTGCTGTTCAGGTCTATCAGCAGAGCGCTGCCCGAAGCCAGATGCAGTTTGGATGGGTCACGTTGAACCTGGGCCGGGGGTTGTGCAGCAGCAGTCGACGGAAGGGTCGCGGTACCTGTGAGCAACAGCAGCAGGCTGAGGATGGACAGGGATGTTTTCACGTTGAGGCTCACTAAAAGTTGGTATGTCGTTGGCTGTGCAAGGGTTTTCCCCCTAAAACCGATGCATTTTGGAGTATGGCTGAATTGCTGTCGAATGCCTTATGACTAAAGGGCGCAAGGTGAACGATATTTAATCCTGTACCCATTACGTTCTTTTCCAGCTTCGCCAGTTCCGTCCAATCGTTGGCAGAATTCAACCACTTGGCGTAGGTCGAGAGAAGCACCTGCACCGAGCGCCCAAGCTGCCAAGCAATGAACGCTGGATTCGTGGTGACGAGCCAGAAGGTTGGAAGATGAATGGCGACTCCGTCGAGACGCGGCGCTTCTGCTTCGAGCGGTATTGCGCGATCTCTCTGGCCCTTGCCAGTGCGCCAAGAGCCCGGCTGTTCAACATTACGGTGCGGGTGTATTTCGTCTTGGTCCGCTCCACTGCCTGCTTTTCAACCACGATCCGGCAGATGTGAGCCGTCTTTTTCTCGACGTCGACCTCATCCCAGCGCAGCGACATAATCTCGCCTGTGCGCATACCCACCCTGCGACACGCTGCTGATGACCCGATTTGCCTCAGAGGCGGTCGACCGTATCTTCAGGCCCGGTTTTCGGTACAGCAAGGCAGAGGTGCTGCTGATGGACTTGCGGCAACCCGGTGAGTTGGCAGAGGACTTGTTTGCGCTCAAGCAATGAGTGGCTGCATTCGACCTACATCTGCCTTTAAAAAAGGACAGCTAACGGCCAGAAGAGGACCGTCGAAGACATTACCTGATGGGCTGATTTGTGGAACGAGGCGGTCATCCATGTTCCGCTGCTAGCATTGATCTGAACTGAGAGATGAGCGCTGAAGATAATCCGGCACCTTCGAACACTGCGCAGGTGAAGCTAACGGGTGCAGGGCCTGGAGCAGTTATGATGCGGTCTGCAACCACAGCTACTGCACTGCTTCGATAGCGTGTGCGCCCGTCATAACCTACGGCATTTTTTTGCAGAAAGTCAGCGCTGTTCGAGGTATGAGGAACCGTGTCGAGTAGCCCAGCTCTCGCAAGTGCCAGCGTTCCACCACAGATGCCAGCAATTGTCGCTCCACTTGAACGACTAGCATGAAGAAAGTCTCGAATATCCGGAGCATCTGTACGCTCCCAGACCATTCCTCCAATCACGACAACAACGTCCGGTTTCCAGTCCAGGCATTGTTGCAAGCCACTATCGACAGTTACAGCCAATCCGCCCTGCGAGTGGAGCGGCCCTGTAACAGGTGCGAAAAACCTGACGTCGATCCCATAAAATGGAGACGCAGTTCCAGCAATGAATGCGTATTCCCAGTCAGCAAAACCCGGTGTCAGTATCAAACCCACGCGTGCCATCAGCCAGATTCCTCCATGAATGCCGATAGCGTACGGCGGCTTCAAACAGACATCAAGGTTCAGCTAGCGGTGCTCATAGAAGGAAGGATGATGTTCCCGGTCGCGATATTGGATTCAATATCGAAATTAAGAATACTGTGCTGCTGGCACCAGGGCCTTAGAGCAATTTGAAATTTGTCAAGTGTCGGCAAGCTTGATTGACTACGATTATGAGGGCGAAAGCGAAGCTGACGCATCTTAGATAACACGCAATTGACTCCAGACCGTCGGGGGCATTTAGTGAGCCCCTCAGACTTTGTCTTCAGTAAGTGACTGCTTTTGGCCGATAACTGTTCTCCACGAAGGACAACAATGGGTCGGTTAGCGCCTCTGGATTGGGTTGACCATCCTTGTCCTACCTCACATGGAGGACAAGCCATGAACGCCATTACGACCAGCAGCCATCAGCCTTGGAACAAAGGAAAATTGGTCGGGCAGAAAGCTCCGCTCCGACTGAAAGATATCTGGGCCATTCGGGTAAGGCTCCAAATCGCGGAGGAAACTCGTGATTTAGCCCTTTTCGATCTGGCCATCGATAGCAAACTACGAGCCTGCGATCTGACCAAGCTTCGCGTACGCGACGTTGCTCATGGGGAGCACGTGTCATCGCGGGCGATAGTGATGCAGCAGAAAACCCAATGTCCCGTACAGTTTGAAATTACAGAGCAAATGCGGCTGGCCCTACAGGCCTGGATACATCAAGCCCAACTCCACAGCGAGGATTGTCTTTTCCCAAGCCGGCTACACGCCTCAGTGCATCTCTCCACCCGGCAGTACGCCCGAATCGTCAAAGCGTGGATAAAGTCTATTGGGCTAGATCCTGCTATGTACGGCACCCACACGATGAGACGTACAAAGGCATCGCTGATCTATCGCAGGACAAAGAACTTGAGAGCAGTTCAGCTCCTGCTCGGCCATACAAAGCTTGAAAGCACGGTGCGATACCTGGGCATTGAAGTCGATGACGCATTGGAGATGGCAGAGCAGACGGAGGTCTGACAGCGTCCAGCGACGGTCGAGGTATGACCGTCGCGATTCGACCCATTGCAGCCGTTTAGACAAAGCAGTGGATGCCACGACCTACGCTGCTCACTGATCGGCTAAGCATAGATACTGATGTAACTGCTCTCCAAGAACCTCGAACGCCTGAGCGATCCTGTTAATTTTGCGCAGGTCATTGTGCATTGCGATCCACACCTCAACCTCAAAGCCAAAATCGTGTGGTAGCACATGTACCAGTCCGTGCGATTTTGCGATTTGAGTCGGGCAGAGCCCGAAGCCTAAGCCCGCTCTCAGAGCGGCCAGCTGAGCAAGGTGATGATCAGAGGCAATGGCGAAATGCTGGTCGGCATCGCACAGACCAGAGTCGATATACCGACGCAAATCCGCTGAGCGTCTGTCTGGCCCGATCAGCGGTCGCTGGCGCAGCGACAGCAGGGAGGTTGGGTTACCGTAGCGCTCCAGGCACCCGGCACTGGCATGGATGCCAATCTGCAAACTGCCGACACGCCGCACCGTGATATCCGCTTCATTGGGCCGCATCAGCCGCACCGCAATATCCGATTGCAGCCTGGCGATGTCTTCAAGGGCATCGCTTATGCTCAGCTCAAGTTTGAGTCCGACGTGTTCGTAATGGAAAGGGCGCAGCAGGTCGGGCAAGACTTCGACGCCAAGCAACTCGCCACAGGTCAGCCGGACTGTACCGTGATCCATCGACGCTTCAGAGCTGGCCATGCGGTTGAAGGTTTGCGCGGCCAGATCCATGGCCTCCACATGTTCGATCAGGCGCTGCGCTCCGGCAGTAGGCGTCAGTCCTTGAGGTGTGCGGGTGAACAGACTCACACCGAGAGCGTGTTCAAGACAGTCGAGGCGCCGGCGCGCAGTGGCCTGGGCGATACCCAGCAGCTTCGCCGCGCCGCTCAGGCTACCAGAGCGCAACACGGCGAGAAATACACGCTGGCTTTCCCATTCAATACCGCTCATACATTCTTGGCCAACAGTTGCTCCTAATTTGATCTTCTGCCCGAGCCCGTGAAAAGCGATCATTCGCCCACATTTTTCCGGGCGTCATTGTAAGGAACTAACGCATGAGAATCACCGGTCAGTGCCGATGTGGGCAAGTCACCCTTGAGATCGTGGCGCGGCAATTGCCGCCGCTGTATGCCTGCCACTGTTTGAACTGCCAGCGCTGGAGCGGCAGTGCGTTTGGTCTGCACATGCTGAGCGCGGCTTCGGCTGTTCAGGTGTCTGGCGAAACGGCGATCTTTGAGCATGAACACCAAGGTCAAACGTCTACCCAACATGCCTGCGGTACATGTCATACCCGGCTGTTCAACGAGACGACGGCAGCACCCGGCATGCGAGTGGTACGGGCCGGCATCCTGGAAGGGGCTGAGCGCTTCGAGCCGGTTGCGCATATCTGGACTCGGCGCAAGCAGCCATGGCTGGTGCTGCCGGGAGCAATCGCACAATGGCAGGAGAGCCCCACGCCAGAAGCATTTGCCGCCGCATTAGGGTAAGAGCTTGCTCTTCCATAAGTGAAGATGTCGCTCGCCGAGCGGCAAATTATCAGGGTTGACTACGTCCGCTTTGGGTCGATTGCAGCCGCTCACGACTGACCGCTATCGACCCATAGCTGCCCTTCGGATGGAGCGGCAGCCGGCCAAAAGCGGTCGGCCAGCCAGGACCTTTGTTCACCGTACACTGCGCACGTGAGTATCGGAGGATTGACATAGTTGCCTTGGGCAATATTATGCTTGCCAAAAGCAACTAATTGAGAGTTTTCATGACAGCAACCATCAGGGAGCGCGCTGACGCGGTCCGCCGCTTCAACCGTTTCTACACCCGGCAGATCGGCGCACTGCAAGAGCACCTGCTTCAGGCTGAATTTTCCTTGACCGAGGCACGTATCCTCTTTGAATTAGGGGCGGCCAGTGCTGGCCTGAAGAGTTCAGATCTCTGCCATTTGCTCGGCCTGGACGCCGGCTACCTCAGCCGAGTCATCGGTGGCTTCGAGAAAAAAGGGCTGATCAGCAAAGCTCGGTCGGCAATCGACGCCCGAGCCTCTCAAATCCAGCTCACCGAGCCAGGTCGTCAGGTGCTGGCCTCGCTGGAGCAAGCCGCTCGTGAAGAAGTCGTGTTGATGTTGCAAGGCTTGCCTGAGCGCCAGCAAGAGCAATTGATCCAAGCCATGAGACAGATCCAGACTCAATTGGGCGACGGTGATCATTCCTACATCTTGCGCGATCCACAAGCGGGCGATATGGGTATCGTTGTTCAGCAACAAGCGCAACTCTATGCCCGCGAATACGGTTGGAATATGGAGTTCGAAGCGCTGGTGGCGGAAATCGTCGCCAACTACCTTCGTGAGTTCGACCCGTCCTGCGAGCGATGCTGGATCGCGGAAAAAGAGGGCACAGTTATCGGTTCGGTCTTTGTCGTCAAACATGACCAGACGACCGCCAAGCTGCGGATGCTCTACGTTGACGCGAGCGCCAGGGGCATGGGAATCGGCAATCGGTTGCTGGAAGAGAGTATTCGGTTTGCGCGGCTCGCGGGCTACAAGCACATGATCCTCTGGACAACCAGTGTGCTTGTCGATGCCCGAAAGCTCTATCAGAGAGCAGGTTTCCATTTGGTCGAAGAAGAACAGGTACACAGCTTCGGAAAAGACCTCGTCAGCCAGACTTGGGCTCGGGAACTGTAAGTGTCGGGAGCACTGGCCGCGAGGGATCGAATTCTGCCAGTGCTGAACGGCTGCAATGGGTCGATAGCGGTTAGGCGCGACCGGCAGCTTTCGACCCAATAGCTGCCCTTGGCGGAGGGCAGCTACCGGCCAATAGCGGCCGTTCTGGAATGGCAGGAAACGACCGATAACGGCCTTCGATACGCGACTTTCGCCCGCCAGCGGCTCGATTGTAAGAATATGGCGGAGAGCTGCAAAACCGCCTACGCTTATAGAATGATTCCTCGAACGCCTTGCCCATCTGGTGGTATAGAACCGAGAGATCTGACTTCCTTTGACCGTCCGCTTAACACCCACCCGGACCAACCCGCGCCTATCGCCAGCAACTGCCCCCTGAGTCCGGTCCACACGACCAGCAGTACGGCGCAACGGGTAAAAGCCAGACCCAGTCCCCCCACTGCCGTTCAAAAGCGACCGATGCCGCAGCACCTCTGGAAACGGGGGCGCTGTTCACGTTCTGCCATGAGGTCAATCCGTATGTATCGGCCGAGCACGATTCCTTACCAGAAGCATCGAGGGTTCAGCCGAACCTTCACTCAGGGGCATTTGAGCCTTGGATTATTCTTTCCCATGGAGGCGTTCGACGGGGACACTCCGAGCATGCTCAACCAGGTCACACTGGCTAAACAAGCCGAGGCGCTGGGCTTCTGCGCGCTCTGGTTTCGCGACGTGCCGCTTCGCGACCCTGGCTTCGGCGATGTCGGCCAAGTCTTCGACCCCTGGGTTTACCTGGGTTATATGGCCGCCCATACCTCGGAGATTGCACTTGGCACCGCCTCCATCGCCATCCCGCTGCACCATCCCCTGCACACGGCCAAGGCGTCAGCCAGCTTAGATCAGTTGAGCACTGGTCGCTTGATTCTGGGGGTTGCTTCGGGAGATCGGCCAGTGGAGTTTTCGGCGTTTGGCGTCGATCCAGAAAGGCGTGGAGAGATCTTTCGAGAACACTACGAAGTGATTCGCCGCGCCCACAGCACCAGTTTTGAGCCCATCCACTGGAGCACTGGTGAAATGCAAGGCGCAGACCTGATTCCGAAACCGACCACCCAATTCATTCCAATGCTCGTGACCGGCAACAGTCGCCAGTCACTGGATTGGATCGCGCGTGAGAGCAACGGATGGATCAACTATCCACGCATTCCGAACATGCAGCGGCTGGTCGTGGAAGATTGGCGACTGGAGGTCACGAAACAATGTGGTTCTGTGTATAAGCCCTTTACTCAGTCGCTGTACATCGATCTCGATGAGAATCCGTCAACGCCACCCACACGTATCCATTTGGGGTTCAGACTTGGACGTTACCATCTACGTTTTTTGCTGGAGTCGCTTGAGGAAATCGGCGTGGACCACGTCATTCTCAATCTCAAATACGGCAAGCGCCCTGCGGTGGAAGTTATTGAGGAATTGGGTACGCACATCGTTGCGCAGTTCGGAGTGCAGCCGCGTCAGGCAGCTCATTGAACATCGGTCACTGCTACGCCGACGAATGCTCACTTGACGAAACCATAAGGTGTCACGGCGCGGATGACCTCCGGTTCTATATCAATGATGGAGATCTTCGCGCCATGAGCGATCGGTGCCCGGCAAACAATCTACCCTACCCAGCCTAAACCCGTGATGAGCACGTTGCCTTGCAGATTCTGTGCGGCTTCCACGCCGTCCCTGGACACGATTTGCGCGCGTATCCTTTCACTTATACCGAGCGCGCAAGCATGGCATGAATCCTGGACACGGCACTTTAGCCATGACATTTATCTTCAATACAAGTGTTTTGATTGATCACCGCCCGGAACAGCAGCAGGCCCAAGCTATCCTGATTTTCACAAAATACATCGTGGGCCTCCCAGTACTGACTGGAGCTTCCTATTGGGTTTGCTTAGCTGGGTAGCTTGGCCGCAAGGACGTCAACCTTCTCGATTGATGGCGGTTCGGCAAATAGCTCGGCAGCGTTTGCCATAAGCGCCGCCGCGACCTTGCCCGAAAGATGAGCCTGCCGGCCCGCTTCATCCGGGAATGCGTCAAAGATGCCAAAGGTGGACGGCCCCAAGCGGATTCTAAACCAGGCTGTAGTGGCTGGCTCCTCCTCCACTAACGGAAGGCCACCCAAAAGAAAGCTCTCTACATCCTTTTCTTTCCCGGGTTTTGCTTCTAGGCGAACGAACAACGCTACTTTGACCATGATGTGGCTCCTGTTGTTACGATGCGGCTGGCGCTATCAGATCGCGATAGCTAAGAGGGGCATCCGAGACTCTTAACTATGGTCGACGATACCAGGATTACAAACCCAAATAGACCAAGGGTAGCGGCGAGTAGCGCACGAGCAGTGAGACCGACGTAGTGGGCAGCATGTAACCGCAAGTCAGCCACTTGCTCACTTGGTCCCACCCTCTGGTCTGATAATGATGATTCAACGATATCTGAAATTTAGAAAAACATAAGAGATCATGGTTGCTGTCAGGCCGACCAATATGTACTCGACGCGGGGTAAAAACACGACTAACCCGCCCAAAGAAAACACTATCAACGTGTTTTGTAGGATGTATTTTCTTATTCTACTCACGGCTATGAAATAGCCATATTGCTTACCTAGGAAAAACAAGGCCATGCCGGTGATCGACATAATCTGGAAATCGCGTATCGCAATGTCGTTCAGGATCGCATGCCTAATCAAATTTGCCAGAAGTGCCAGCCCCATAAAAAGAAAAAGGTGCGAGTAGATTAAGGCGTGTCCACTCATACTGCTTTGATGTTTGTTCAGCAAGTAAAAACTATCAAAATAGATCCACCAGATACTGCAAATCATGATAAATCCGGTGATGGCTGCCATCACATTATAATAACCCCATTGAATGTTAGATAAGCCTCCGGAAAGGCTAATAATTGACTCCCCCAATAAGATTAGGGTGAGTAGGCCTATGCGCTCAACCAAGTGCTCTGTGTGTGCTGGCAACGGTTTTAGTTTAGTCCAGAAAAATACAGGAAACAGAATATCAAGAACAATCCCAATATAAGCAACAAGGTAACGCAAGGGCGGGTCAAAAATAACGGATGAAAGGCTAATAACTGCGCTAACTAATAGGGCGAAGCCAAGCCTTGAGGAAAGTTCGCCGCGAGAATCGAGTTTACTAATGGATGAAATATACATAACACTGATGATTGCACGTATACCAAAATAGCAGGCAATAATGAGCGGGTAGTTCACTTCCAAGTCTTCCCCGATCCGTGCCGATAGCACAATGAGCAGGAGCATTATGAATAATGTTGCCAAACGGTGAAGATTGCTGTCTGTATCGAACCTGTTGGAGTAAATCGTGTGACTGGACCAGATCCACCACAACGGCACAAAAAGCAGTAAGAATGTCCATAATTGCTTATGTTCAAAGTGCCCATCATGAACATGTCCGAGAGTGTGCGTAACTTGGCCTATCGTAACAACGAAAGTCAGGTCAAAAAACAACTCTAACCATGTGGCGTGTCGATTTTCTTCATAATACTTCAAAGATTTCATTAGTTGCCGGCTCCGTGCCCACCTCTTTAATGTAAAAGGAAGCTAACGTTGGTTTTTCCTCGGCTCCGATGTGGGTGATGCCAAGCCGATTTGGCTCTCTAGCGATTTCGTCCACGCACTAACAAAAGCTCAATCATCTGACTCATCCCGATGAACTCTGGAACTCCGTCATAGCGAAGCCCGTCAATGTAAAACGCTGGGGTGCCATTCACGCCGCTGCGTACACCGCCATTGAAATCGGCTTGTATTTTGGGAATGTAAGTATCCTCTTGCATTGCAAGATCGAATTCCTCCCTGGAAAGGCCGTGTTTGAGAACGATGGCGCGATACAGCGGCAGGCCCAATCGATCCTGATTTTCGTACAATTCGTCGTGGGCCTCCCAGAATAATCCTCGACTCCCGGCATACTCAGCGGTGACCGCTGCACCCAATGCATGGGGGTGAGCGGTGGTCAGAGGGAAGTTACGGAACACAAACAGCAAGTCATCGCGAAAATGCTGTTGCAGATTCTTGACCATCCAATAAGCTTCACCGCAATAGGGACATTCATAGTCGCCAAATTCGACCAAGGTGACCTTGGCATGCGCACTTCCCTGGCGATGGTCGTTGGCACTTACCGGGACTTTGAGAGTGGCCATCTAATCACCTGTTAATTTTTGGTTGGCGTGCTTTGTGGCGAATTCGCCAAAGCATCCAGCGCATCCAGAATACCGTCCGCACCAGGGTTGATTGCCATCGGGGAGACGTAGCTCCAGGCAACCACCCCGTCCTTGTCAATCACGAACAGCGCACGCTTACAAACCCCGAGCTGGGACTGGTACGCTCCATACTGTCGTGCCACAGCCCCTTTGGGCTCGAAATCGGCCAGCAGGCTGAAGTGAAAATTCCGATCTTTGGCAAAGGCCTGATGACACCAGGCGCTGTCAACCGAGATACCCAGTAGCGCCGCACCGTATTCTCTGAATGTGGGTAGCAGCTGGTTGTACAAAGTCAGTTGGTCACCACACACCGAAGTCCAGTCAGCGGGATAAAACGCCAATATCACGGGATTTCCCTTTAGCTCACGCAGCGACAACTGTTGATCAGGGGTTGCGTGAAGAGTGAAGTCGGGCGCGACAGTGCCGGCCGGCAGCGGCCCCTGAACCAGGTCGCCATTGGTTTTTTGTGCATCATCGAACTCTAAAGTATTCATTGCTTGAACCTTGATAGATGGGTGGTTGGGACGTGCTCAGTGGGATGCGACGTGCCCGGTGGGATAACTCCATCCACCATCAAGGGGTTCAAAAAAAGACAACGCTGCCTCGATCTCAGCCTGAGCCTGAGTGATTTCGGCAGCGAAACGTTCACGTTCCGCATCAAGGAACACAAGAAGATCCGCCGTGTAATCGCGGAATTGGATTAGGCCAGGTTGGCAGGGGAATGGTCAGATTCGCTCTGGCTCACCAATGACTATAGTCGTTGATGACGCTTACCGTAGTAGCTGAACGATTTTTCGCTACCCTCCAGTGCCAACAACACTCACGCGCTTATCTTGCTGCCATTTCAGGCGGCGTTTTAACACGATGATTTTGGCAGCTATTTCGCCACTTCAGACAAATTTACATCTGCTTTCTAGACGACAACTGCTGCCCCTTACGACAAGCAGAAATCGACCAGAGGCAGACACTGAGACCACCTTCAGGTCTACAGAATGAAGGTTGATATGGGAAATGCTCTGGACAAACGAGTCGTTGTCATTAGTGCCGGCATCGTGGGCGCTTCGCTGGCGTAACACCTGGCTGATAAAGGCGCGAATATCACCTGGCGGTTGCAGGAGCTGAGTGCAACACAGTTACTGGATTGAGGCGGGAGCCTCGTGATGCTTGGCCATCAGCTCGGTCATGACCTCGATGGGGCACTTGAAACCGAAGCGCTTACGCGGTCGGATGTTCAACTCGTAGGCAATCGCATCCAACTGCTCTTGGCTGCACACCGACAGATCCGTGCCCTTGGGCAGGTACTGGCGGATCAGTCCGTTGATGTTCTCATTGCTGCCGCGCTGCCAGGGGCTGTGCGGGTCGCAGAAGTAAATTGCCACCCCGGTCTTCTGGGTGATTTCCGCGTGACGCGCCATCTCCCGCCCTTGGTCGTAGGTCATGCTCTTGCGGGCCGCCAGCGGCATATGGTTCAGCGCCGAACTGAAGCCTTCCACGGCCGAGGTCGCCGTCGCGTCTTGCATCTTCACCAGCATCAGGTAGCCGCTGGTGCGTTCGACTAGCGTACCCACGGCCGATGCGTTGGCTTTGCCCTTGATCAAGTCGCCCTCCCAATGTCCCGGCATCACGCGATCCTCGATCTCCGGCGGACGCACATGGATGCTGACCATGTCCGGGATCTGGCCACGGCGATCTACGCCGCCAGAACGCGGACGGCGGGAGGTTTTGCCTTGCCGCAGGCAGATGATCAGCTCCTTGCGCAGTTCGCCGACCGGCAGGGCATAGATCGCGTTGTAGATCGTCTCGCGGCAGACGTAGGCGTCTTCGAAGCTTGGGGATTTCATGGTTCGCAGCTTGCCGGCAATCTGCTCGGGAGAAAAGCGCTGTCGCAGCAGGTGGGCGACCAGCTCGAACAATTCGTTGCCGGGCACCAGCTTTTGCCGGGGCCGGCAGGGCAATCGACGATCGCGCATGGCTTGTTGGGCATGCTGGGTGGTGTACTCACCCCGGGCATCACGATTGCGACGGATCTCGCGACTGATCGTTGAGGGGCTGCGGTTGAGCATTCGGGCAATGGCGCGCTGGCTCATGCCACGCAGCAGACTGACCTGGATATCGGAGCGTTCTTCAACGCTGAGTTCGTGATAAGACATGGCAACACCCTACCGGAAAGGTCAGGTGTTGCACTCAGTTTTTGCCGCCGCCCCTTGGTTGAGGCTGAAGGTATCGCGTCGGGAGTGTTTGGAGATTCACTCGCATGGAGCAACATCCTATACGGATAACGTGACCCCATTGCAGCACTGCGCGGAGCAGCAGTCAAAAATGCGGCTCGCGCAGCGATGGTGCTGTACCTAACGAATAGTCGAGATCGGTCTTCGGGAAGCTGAGCGGTAGACTTTGCGAATATTGTCACTGACCGCTTTTGGCCGGTAGCTGCCTTTCGCGAAGGGCAGCTATGGGTCGAAAGCGGCCTGTCGTGAATCGCAGATTTCGACCCATTAGAGATAGTCAGGCCGCCTGCTGGCTCAGAGCCCGACGCAGGACATCCGACAAACGCTTCAGACCTTCATCCAGCTTGTCGGGATCAACATGGCTGAAGTTCAGCCTCAGGTGCCCTGGATGTTTGTCAGGCTCTGGGAAGAAGGGCTCTCCTGGCATGAAAGCCACATTGGCCGCCAGTGCCGGCTCGAGCAATGCCCGGGTATCGATGGGGTGCTTGAGCGTCAACCAGAAGAACAACCCTCCCTCTGGCATCTGCCACTCGGCCAGGTCGGCGAAGTGCGTCTCCAATGCCGCCTGGAAAGCGTCTCGACGACCTCGGTAGTAGCTGCGTAACTCTTCAAGATGACGGTCAAGCCTTTCTGTCCCCAGCCATTGAAGCACCTGCCATTGGCCAACCCGACTGGTGTGCAGGTCCGCCGACTGTTTGAGCCGCAGCAAGTGCGGGAACAGGTCGGGGCTGGCAATCAGATACCCAATCCGCAAGCCGGGCAGCAAGGTCTTGGACACAGTACCGGTATAAATCCAGCTGGTGGTGTTCAGACGGCTGACAACCGGCATGGCCGCGACGCTGTCGAAGCTCAGCTCTCGATAAGGCTCATCTTCGATCAATGTGACGTTGAACTCATCGAGAAGCGCCGCGACTTCGTCCCTTTTCCTGTCGCTGTAGCGCAGCCCCGACGGGTTCTGGAACGTTGGAATCAGATAGATGAACGCGGGGCGGTTCAGGCTCAGCAGTTCGCGCAGCGACTCCAGGTCCGGGCCATCCCGCTCCATCGGCAGCGAAAGGCAGTGCGCGCCGAAGAACTGGAAGCTTTGCAATGCAGCCAGATAGGTAGGGGCTTCCAGCAGTACCGGCGTTCCTTTGTCGATATACAGTTTTGATGTCAGGTCCAGAGCCTGCTGCGAGCCGCTGAGAATGAGCACTTGGCTAGCCTCGCACGTGATTCCCAAGGCACGGGCTTCCCTGGCCAGCGCCTCACGCAACATCGGCTCACCCTCGCTCATCCCGTACTGGCCCATGCTGGTGGGCATTTCAGCCCAGTCCACAGAGGGCAGCATCTCCTCTGCCGGCAGCCCCCCTGCAAAAGACATCATCCCTGGGCGCTGCGCGGCGGCCAGAATTTCACGAATCAAAGAGCTTTTAAGGCGCGAAACACGTTCAGAAAATGCCATGGATCACCTCTGGCCAAGCGCGAACAATATAGGTCAAACTCCTTTACCTAAAGTAGAGCGCTCGTCGAGAATAAGTCAATATGATTGACCTAAAAAACCAGGAAGCACAGCAGCAGGCCATGGAGGCGTTTTTCTTTGGCTATCAGGCGTTCACCACCAAGGCCGACGAGATGCTTGAGCGCAGGGGCTTGGGCCGTGTGCATCAGAGGATCGTTTTTTTCATAGCCCGGCACCCGCACCTCAGCGTCAAGCAACTGCTGGCTCTGCTCGGCGTGACCAAGCAGGCGCTGAACATACCGCTCCGGCAATTGGCAGAGATGGGCTTAGTGGACAGCGTGGCATCGCATACCGACAAACGGATGCGTTTGCTTCAGTTGACCAAAGAAGGCTCGCGACTTGAGGAAATGCTGCGACGTGAACAAGTAAAGCTGCTTGAACGGGCATTCGGTGAGGCCGGAGCGCCGGCGGTAGAGGGATGGCTGGCTGTCAATGCGGCATTGGGGAAGATACAAAATTCAGCGTGAACCCGGATACCCGGAAGAAGGCCTCTGTAGACGCGGTTTCATTAGGAACATGCGTATGCTGAGCAGATTTGATTGTCCGCAATGGGTCGACAGCGGACTGTGGGAGGTGGGTGTAGCTGACGACCCAGGACGGATCTTGGTTGGCTGAACGCTTGGATGGGGGAATAAAGCTGTCTAAAACCGCCCGAAAGCGTCTCGGTTTTATTGGGCCAAAGTCGCTGAAACTGGCTGAACCCTATTAGACAGGCCAGATGCTCAGGCCGCTTGCGGTGCGGTCTGAGGCTAGATTCCCACGCTACTGCTGCATTGCCGGGATGTGCTGGATGGACGTACAGCCGGCGCGTACCAATTTTTGTACCAATAGTGGGATGCAGTTCAGCGAAAGGTCCCGGTATTGAGGTTCTCGCCCGTGTCCGGTGATCTGATATAAAACCTTTCTGGACAGGGTAAGCGCACACTTGATGTAGCTCAGAGCTTCTGAGCATTGAGAGGTGCGTATGACCATAGATAGGGATGGAATGGATTGTGATCAGCAGGTTAGCAGGCCGGCTGAAAACAATGGTCCGCCAGGCGGTCAAGACTCGGAAGGTAAACGGGAGCAGCCCGAGGATCGCGACGATTCCGCACATAATCGGCCCTTTCGAGGCAGGCAGAGATCAGGCCCGCCGGACCCATCGCGGGCATCCAATGCCGAGCGTTATAGTTATCACAAGCGCCCACTGGAGTAACTGCCAGTACAGTGTTTAAAGGCTGGCGGAAGTACTGTTCAGCCCAGCTGATAGAAGCCCAGCCCCGCGCTGGGCTTTTTGCATTCATGCGACGCCCTGAGGGATTTTGATAGCAGGGCTGGGCATCGACGTTCAGCGATGGATGAGCGAGAGCTCGCTGATGATGCAGATCGAGCCGTCCTCGGCGGGCGTTGCGTCGGTGTAGTCGACCTGGTTGTAGACCCCGCCGTGGAACTCGAACAGGCGTGAAGCCCAGGTACTGTCGAGCTGCAAATCGCCCGACGAAGCGGATACCCCGTTGCATTCGGCCGTCACGGTTACCACGCCTTCAGACGTGGTGTGAATGCTGATGTGGAACGTCGCACCCAGTGGCACCCCCTTCAGGACTGTGGAATTCACCGGGTCGGTCTGGTTGAAGGTGCGCCGAAACCCCAGGGTGATGTTGCCCTTGTTCCAGAACACCTTTACCGGCGGGCCGTCGTCCCCGCGTACGTGCATCTGGGCGATGACCACCTTCTGCGCCGAGTTGACCTTGGTCAGCGTCATTGTCTGGCGATTCCAGTGATCCTGGGCGCTGGCCAGCGTCCAGTCTTGCGTTTCCGTCCATTCGCAGCGTGTCCTGCGGGTGCTTTTGCTCGAAGCCCCTTTGGTTGGGGCTGAGAACTGGATCGAGCCATCGCTGAGCACCGTCACGATGCTGGGAAAGCGGGCAATCGCTTCAGCACCGTTCAGCTCCAGAGCAACGGGGTTGGTTGAGGAGACGGCTACCGGCGTGGCGATGGTGAGGTGGCTGATATCTACGGCCATGGGGAACTCCTGGAGAAAAGGTTTGAGTGGCATAGCCGCCGTACAAGCGACGGCTGAACACAAACTTAGCCTTAAGCTAAATCATGGTCAATAGCTTGTGGCTAAATTAATCTCGCTTCACGGAAAATTACCTACTGGCGAAATTTTCCGCAGTGGGGGGCTTTACGCAGGATTTGGCGGTGAGATAAGCTTTTGCTGAGCACTGTACGAATATACAGCTATCAGGATGAGAATATGGCAAGCCACATGAAGTCGGAACCCCATCAGCGCCAGGAAATGACCGGATTAGAGCGGCTTAGCCTGCGGGTATCGTCAATGATCAACCACCCGCTCGCACAGACGCAGCGCTGGGTAGTGGTGCACCGTCTGGATAGCGACGGTGAAGCGGAATGGGAGGAGGTGATCGGCCAGCTGCTGGAAATGCCCGAGTTGCAGCTGACGTTCAATGATGACGCTAGCGTGACGGTGCGATGGGCGCGCAGTAGCGTGGAAGAGCGTGATGATTTTATCGTCGAGCGCGACTGCGAGGCTCAGGTCGAGGAGGCTGCACCGTTCTGAGCTTCAGCAAAAGCCCGCTGGTCAGGGTGGGCTTCGGTTTATACAAGGTGGGCATTCCACACCAGCAGGACCCTGGCCTGTATGTAGGTCTCTTCCCGACGAATCATGCGGTCTTTGTGCCGCGAGTTGTCGGAGATCATCTCGAAGTGGTCCTCGTCCGCGATCTGTAGCCGCTTGATGTAGATGTGGTCGCCCCAGGAAAAGAAGTAGATACCATCGCCGACGAATTCGCGGATGCTGACGTCGACGATCAGCGGGTCGCGGTGCCTGATGGTCGGCTCCATCGACTGGCCCCAGCCGGTCACCATCTTCAGGTGATGGTGCTCGCTGAACGTCACGCCCAGTTCGCGCAGGTGGCTGGGGCTGACGCGAACGTCCTTGAACATCTCGGGGTAGTCGTGGGGGATCTGGCCGCCACCCATGGCTGCCCGCACGTCATAGTGGGCGATCCACACTTCGTCACCGACCAGGCCGGGGCGCAGCGGCTCGGCTTCCAGCAGCGTGGCATCTGCAGGCTCTTGCGCCGCTGCCAGCAGCCTTTGCCGGGTTTCTTCGGAGATACCTTTGCCGCTTCGGGCAAGCATCTGTTTGACCAGGTCGGCTGCAGAGAGCTTGTTGTCTCCTGGCTCGACAGCCGCTTGCATGTGTTCGCCTGACGACAGCGCGTCGAACCAGCCCCGTGGCAAGCCTTCGATGCCCTCGATGCGACGGGCCACGTCATCGCCCAGGTTTTTCACGGTCTTGTCTGAAAGGATCTGGCTCAGGTGTGCAGGCGCCATCCCCCAGCGCTCTGCGCAGGTCCCCTTTCTCTGGCTGCCGATCAGTTTCACCAGGTTGTGCTTGCGAATTTGGTAGATGTCCATGGGGTGAAGCATGCCAGTGTTTAGCTTGCTGCTAAATGTGCGCATGGCTAAATCTGCTCTTGTCGTGATGTTAGCTGCAGGCTAAATTAAGCGCACAAACAAGGAAAGCTGACGAGACATTTTTCTCCAGGGCTGATCACATCATCATCTGTAATGAGGTTCACATGGATCCGACCGACCTCGGCCCGGGTACCGTCACTTGGCTGGGCGGTACGGGGACTGTATTGCTGGGTGCGTTTCTGTGGCTGCGTAAATGGTTGTCGAGGGATGCAGTCGACCGCGCGATGGACACCGCAGAAATTGCCGTCATCCGCCACCTGACAGAGCTGCTGGACATCGAACGGGATGCTCGAAGGGAGGCGCAGGCAAAAGCTGATCTGCTCACCAAGGAGCGAAACGAGCTGGTGATGACCGTAGGCCGGCTGCAAGGCAAGGTCATGGTGCTGACCAGTAAGCTGGGCAGTAGCGGGCAAACATGAGGTGGCAGCCCGGGCAATCCGTGAAGAAAAAAAAGCCCGCCAAATTGGCGGGCAACAAGGGCGTAGGGAGCAACGCACAACAAATTCGGTTCAGGCAACCAAAGTGCCTGGTTGCAACTGTTCGGCCAGTGCCTGGGCTGAGGCGCGGGTCGGCATCGGGCCGCTCACGGCTTCGCCGTTGCGAACCAGGTACCAGCACGCCAGCAGGCCCTGCTCACGCAGTGAGGCGGGAACGGCGCTACCGACAACGGACATGATCTGGATAGTGGCCATGGGGACCTCCTTTAAAACATGGCTCTACCATACGCAGCAGCCGGATCTGTTTGAAATCAACTTCCTCGATAGTGATCATTGGTCCTGTCAACCTTTACCAGCGCGGTGGCCCGTAATACACCGGTGGCGGCCCATAATAGGTGCGGTAGCCCGGTGGCGGCGGGGGAGGCGCGTAGTAGGGCTGGTAGTACACCGGCTGTGGAGGCGGTTGTACGTATACCGGCGGCGGCGCGTAATAGACCGGCTGGCGCTCGACATACACCGTACGGTCATGGCCGCCATAAACCGTCGCCCCCACCACGGCGCCGACCACTGCCGCACCCAGCAGGGGCCCCGGCCCATACCAACCACCGTGCCCATGGCCGCCATAGCCGCCGTGAGCTGCTGCAGGCCCGCTGATGGCCAGGGCACCGACCAGCAGGACGATTCCGGGAATGAGACGGTTCATAAAACAACCTCGCAGGAAAACCCCACGTCCGGGGCCCTGTTACTATGACTCCGGTCTCTGTCAGCTGAGCACAGGGGAACGGTAAAGGTTGTGTAAGGGACGACCAGTGGCTGACTCTGTTACGCTGAATAAACGTTTCAGTCATGACCAAGGAGCCTGTTATGCCGACAACTCCCAGCCGGGACACCGTGCTTTGCATCTCTCTGGCCGGTCGCCCCGGCACGTTCGGCGTGCGCTTTCACAACCACCTGTACCAGCAGTTGGGCCTGGATTTCTACTACAAGGCCATGCGCACCGATGACCTGCCGGCGGCGGTGGCAGGGATCCGCGCCTTGGGTATTCGCGGCTGCGGGGTGTCGATGCCGTACAAGGAAGCCTGCATGGCCTTGGTCGACGAAATCGATCCCTCGGCGGCGGCCATCGAGTCGGTCAATACCCTTGTCAATTGCAATGGCCACCTCAAGGCTTACAACACCGATTACCTTGCCGTGCGCCAATTGCTGGCTCAGCATCAGGTCGATCCGGGCACGGCCTTTGCCCTGCGAGGCAGCGGGGGCATGGCCAAGGCCGTGGCCAGCGCCTTGCGCGATGCCGGGTTTGCCGAAGGCATCATCGTTGCACGCAACGAGCAGGCCGGGCGTCAGTTGGCGGATGTCTGTGGTTATCGCTGGGTGCCTGAGACAGGCGACATCTGCCCCCCCATGCTGGTGAACGTCACGCCGATCGGTATGGCAGGCGGGCTGGAGGCAGAAGAGCTGGCGTTTCCCGAGCACGCCATCGCGGCGGCGGAACGGGTGTTCGATGTGGTGGCGATGCCGGTGCAGACGCCGTTGATTCGCCGGGCTCAGGCGTTGGGCAAGCCAGTGATCACTGGGCTGGAGGTCATTGCGCTGCAGGCGCTGGAACAGTTCGTGTTGTACACCGGGGTAAGGCCGACGCAGGAGCAGGTGGATGCGGCGGTGGCATACGCGCGGGCTACCTAGTTAATACTACCCCCCTTCGCAGCTCCGGCGGCGAAGGGGGGTACAGGCGAAAACCGGATTGATCAGAACACCTCGTGCCCGTTATCCAGCTGTTTGTCGACCAGTGCGCGGCCATGGGCCAGCGACACACGCTGCGCATTTTCAAGGTCGGAGAAGAATTGCATGGGCATCGACATACGCTTGCTGGTGTGCCCGTCAGGTGCCGTGATCAGGCAGCCGGCGGCATAGGGCAGGGGTGAGTCGGGATGGGGCATCACGCTGGCAGTGATGGTGTGCTCGCGGTATTCACAGTGAAGAGATTGCATCGTCCTTACCTCGCTGTGGTATGTGAAGCAGTTACCTTCATATACCACAGCAAGAGGCCGGGAGTTCCCGGCCTGACGAGCGCGCCGCGACGAACGCTTAGCCTTCGAGCTCGGTTGGCTGGATCACTTCGATCCAATAACCGTCCGGGTCCTTGACGAAGGCCAGATGGTTCATGCGGCCGTCCTGCAGGCGTTTCTGAAACGGCACTTCCAGTTCCTCGAAGCGCGCGCAAGCGGCGCGGACGTCGGGTACCGAAATGCAGATGTGGCCAAAGCCGCGTGGGTCGGTGTTGCCATTGTGGTAGGCGAAATCGGCATCGTTTTCGGTGCCATGGTTGTGGGTCAGCTCCAGCACGCCAGGGATCGACTTCATCCACTGGTGGCGGGCGGTGTCATCAGCGGGGATCTGGGCAGGGTCGACCAGGGCCAGGAAGTACAGGCTGAAAGCGGCTTCAGGGAAGTCACGCTTGTCCACCAGGCGGAAGCCCAGCACGCGGGTGTAGAAGTCCAGCGACTTCTCGATGTCCTTGACCCGCAGCATGGTGTGGTTGAAGACGAACTGGGCGGTGGCGGCGTCAGGTTGCGCGGTGACGCCAGGCAGGGTTTGCAGATCGTGCAGGCTCATGGGAACTCCTGAGACGGGGCCGGGCGCAGGGCGCCGGCAAAACAGACAGGCTGGCCATGATACGGCAGTGCGCCGATTGCGCAAATGAAAGCGCCCTGCAAAGGCAGGGCGCTGAAATTAGAGGCCCGCATGTGCGGGCGCGTGATGGGGTCGCTAGTCCTTTAGCTGTTTCGATACTGAGCCAGCCCTTGTGAAAAAAGTGTGAAGCCTGTGTGGGCATTTCATCAGCGTACCCAGCTTTCTACCGTGGCGGCCCCATACTGTTCTTTCCAGGCCTTGAGGCCACGGTGGTTGCCGCCTTTGGTCTCGATTCGCTCGCCGGTGTGAGGGTTCTGATAGACCTTGACCACCCGCGGGCGGCGTTGTTGCTTGGGGGGTGTGCTGGAAGCGCGGGCCACAGCCTTCGGGTCGAGGATGGCGATGATATCGCGCAGGCTCTTGTCATAGCTTTTCATCAGGCCGACTAGTTTCTGCTCGAATTCGATTTCGCGTTTGAGGCCGGCATCCTTTTTCAACGCTTCCAGTTGCGCCATCTGTTCCTGGAGCGCTTTTTCGGCAGCACGAAACTCTGCAAGTCTGGACACTGTAATCACTCCTGTACGTCAGTCGTGGCAGGGCGTGACGAACATTGAAGACGCGTAAAAACGCCGGCCACGCAGTTGGGTTTCACTGTTCGCTGATATCGAGTGTAGTCATTCATGGCTACTGGGTAAACTGCTAACTTTTTGCAAGTAAGGCGGGAACTTTCCTAGTTTTGCGCGCGGTATTCTCCGGTTTTTCTGCGGTTGCACGACAGAGGGCCTAGACCATGGTCCAATGGCCCGTGCCAGAGCCTTTGCGCGATCATTTCAGATGATGGTCGACTCATGTTCGGACCTGCCGCAGTACCGTGGCCAACAGGTGCCACAGGTTGTTAACTCGTCTTCATTCTGGATGTTTCCTCGCATGTTTTCCCCTTTCCCCCTCGCCCCTGGGCACCGTGTTACCGGCCTGTTTCTATTGTGTGCCGGTGTCAACGCCCAGGCTGCCGGGTTTCTTGAAGACGCCAGTGCCAAGATCGAAGCACGCAATGTCTATTTCAACCGCGACTTCCGGGACGGTTACAGCAGTTCCAGCCAGGGCGCATCCAAGCGCGAAGAGTGGGCACAAGGCTTTATCCTCAATGTGCAATCCGGTTATACGCAAGGCCCGGTAGGTGTTGGTGTGGATGCGCTGGGCATGTTCGGCTTCAAACTGGATTCCAGCCCGGCCGACAGCAACAGTGGATTGCTGCCCTCGTCTGGCCACGACCCCCGGCACTCGGCCGACCAGTATGCGAAGATGGGCCTGGCGGCCAAGGTCAAGGTGTCCAATACCGTGCTCAAGTACGGTTCGATGATGCCGGATGTGCCGTTGCTCAAGTACAACGATGGCCGTCTGCTGCCGACCCTGTTCCATGGGGCCATGCTCACCTCTGAAGAACTGCACGACCTGAAGTTCACCCTGGCTCGCCTGGACAAATACACCGCTCGGGATTCCACCGACCGCCAGGACATCCGCGTGCACTGCAAGAACAAGCGTTATGCCTGCGATACAGAAGCCGACCACTTCGACCTGGCCGGTGTCGACTACCGTTTCAACGAGCGTTTCAGCGCGCAGTACCAAGTGGCCAAGCTGGAGAATATCTACCGCCAGCACTTCCTCGGCCTGGTGGCCAGTCAGCCGCTGTCGGTGGGCAGCCTGTCGGCTGACATGCGCCTGATCAAGAGTGATGACATCGGCAATGCCCGTGCGGGCGAAATCGACCATCGCGCCTTCAGCGGCATGCTTGGCTACAGCCTCGGAGGCCACAAGCTCAGCGCCGGCTGGCAGCGCATGTATGGCAACAGTGCCATGCCGTACCTGGATGGCAGCAACCCGTACTTGGTCAACTACGCCCAGGTCAATGATTTTGCCGCTGCACAGGAGCGCTCCTGGCAAGTGCGCTATGACTACGACTTCAAGGCGCTGGGTGTACCCGGCCTGACCTTCTTCACCCGTTATATCAACGGCGACAATATCAAGGTGCCGGGTAGCAGTGTCGAAGGCAAGGAATGGGAACGCGACACCGAGTTCAAATACCAGGTGCAAAGTGGCACCTTCAAGGATGTCAGCGTACGCCTGCGTAATTCCACTTACCGCAGCAACTATGAACGGTGGGCGCGAGACATGGATGAGACGCGGGTCATTGTCAGCTACAACTTCTCGATCTTCTAAGCAGCTGCTTTGCCAAATACCGGTAACCGCCTGACAATGGTGGCGGGTTCCCGCAAAGGGCAGGGCAATGAAAGACCTGTTGTTGATCGGTATCGGCGCGGGTGACCCGCGCCAGGTCACCTATGAAGCGGTCGATGCGCTGCGCAGTGCCAGCGTGTTCTTCGTGCTCGACAAGGGCGACGACAAAAATGAACTGGTGCGCCTGCGCAAGGCCATTCTGCAGCGCTATCGCCCCGAAGGTGGTTATCGCCTGGTGCCGGTGGTCGACCCGTTGCGCGATGCGCAGGCGCAAGACTACCTGGGCGCGGTGCAGAACTGGCACCGGCAGCGTGCTGCGCTGTATGCGCGCCTTATCGAGGAGGAAATTGGCGACGGGGAAACAGGTGCCTTCCTGCTGTGGGGCGAGCCCACCCTGTACGACAGCACCCTGCGCATACTCGACCTGGTTCGCGAACAGGGCGTGACGCTGCGCTTGCAGGTCATCCCTGGCATCAGCAGTGTGCAGGCGCTGGCGGCGCGGCATCAGGTGCCGCTCAACCGCATCGGCGAGCCCCTGACCGTGCTGCCGGGGCGACGCCTGGCCGAGCAGGGGGCTGTCGACAATGTGGTGGTGATGCTCGACGGGCAGTGCGCCTTTGCCGGGCTCGATGACCCGGCGTTGACCATCTACTGGGGCGCGTACCTGGGGACCGAGGATGAAGTGCTGATTGCCGGGCCGTTGCAGGCGGTGAAGGCGCAGATACTGGAAGTGCGCGAGCGGGAGCGGGCGCGCAAGGGGTGGATCATGGATACCTATCTGCTGCGCAGAGAGCTGTGAGGTGGGTTGCCTGTATCGGCCTCTTCGCGGGCACGCCCGCGCCTACGAGCGAAACAGGCTCCGCCGTGCTCAAGGGGTACCCAGAATACCCACCACCGTGTCCCGCAACTGGTCGATGCTGAACGGCTTGCCGATCAGGTGCATGCCCTCCGGCACATTGAAACTGTCGGCGTAGCCGCTGGCGAACAGCACCGGTAACAGTGGCCGCAGTTCGCGCGCTTTTCCCGCCAGCTCCTCACCTCGCATGTCCGGTAGACCCACGTCGGTCATCATCAGTGCCAGTGCCTGGCTGGGGTCTTCAAGTACACGCAGGGCGGCTGTGGCGTCTTCTGCCTCGATGACCTTGTAGCCCAAGTCGTCGAGCACTTCGACCATCAGCATGCGTACGATGTCGTCGTCTTCGACTACCAGAAGGTGCATGGTTCAAATCCTGTACAAATGAGTGTCTTTAATCTGTGTACCGCGCGGCATCAGAAGTTCCCGAGGATACCGCTCCATGCAAATAGATGGAACGATTGCAGAACGCAACCTTCAAATACTGGCTCAATGCCCTGCCAGACCCGTCAAAGCTGGTTAGACTCGCATATCAGGACAGGCAGTGGCAGATAACAACAACGACGGATCGGCCACTCTTTTCAATGGACTTTTCTAGCTCGGGCGTTTTCTCATGATTCAAGCAGCCTCGATGGACCAGCGAAGCTTTCGCAAGCTGTTGAGCCGCAACATCGGCCTCCCCCTGGGGGTTGGCCTGCTGGGGGCCGTGGCCTTCGTTGCGGTGATCAATTACCTGCTTTCGGCCATGCAGTGGGTCGAGCACACCGACCGGGTGATCGGCAATGCCAACGAAGCGGTCAAGCTGTCGATCGACATGGAAACGGGCATGCGCGGCTTCCTGATCACGGGCGACGAGCGCTTCCTTGACCCCTACGAGGTGGCCAAGCCACGTATTCTCGGCAGCCTGCAAAGCCTGCGCAGCATGGTCGAGGACAACCCGCAGCAGGTTGACCGTATTGACCGGCTGATGGCCTTGCAGCAGGCCTGGAACGACTTCGGTAACGAGATGATCAGCCTGCGCCGCAGCCAGGGCGATTACCAGGCCTCGATCGGCAATGGCCGGGGCAAGCGCATCACCGATGAAATCCGCAAGGAGTTCGATGACCTGATCATTACCGAACAACAATTGCGCATGGCCCGTAACGAAAAAGTCAGTACCGTCACCGTGACGGCGATTTCGGCGTTCGTGCTGTTCATTGTCGGCCTCAGTGCATTGCTGGCCTACCTGGGCCGTCGTGACCTGCTGGCACTTTCGGCCAACTACGCTGAAAACCTGCAAGCCCAGCAACGCTCGGCGCAGCGCCTGGAGCACCAGGCCTGGTTGCGCACCGGCCAGACCCAACTGGCGCAGCAGGTACTCGGGCAGCTGACCTTGCCCATGCTTGGCGAGAACATCCTGCGCTTCTTTGCCTCTTATCTGGGCAGCGTGGTGGGCGCCGTGTACGTGCGCGACGAGCATGGCCGGCTGGTGCGTGTGGCCTGTTATGGCCTGAGTACCGAAGAGCAGGCCCGAGAGCAGATCGAGTCGGACCACCATGGCCTGTTGGCCCAGGCGGTCCGTGAAGGCCGCTTGCTGCGCCTGGAGGAACTGCCCGAAGATTTCTATCGCCTCAGTTCCGGCCTGGGCAGCGGCTTGCCGCGCAGCGCACTGCTGATGCCGGCGACCGAAGACGGGCAGATCAACGGGGTGATCGAGCTGGGCTTCCTGCGCCCCTTGCAAGAACGGGATGAAGAGCTGCTGGAGCGGGTCGGCGGCAACCTGGGCATGTCGATCGAGAGTGCCCGTTATCGCCAGCGCCTGCAGGAAGTGCTGGCCGAAACCCAGCAACTCAATGAAGAGCTGCAGGTGCAGCAGGAAGAGCTCAAGACTGCCAACGAAGAGCTCGAAGAGCAGTCACGGGTGCTCAAGGAGTCTCAGGCCCATCTGGAAACCCAACAGGCCGAACTTGAGCAGACCAACGAGCAGTTGTCGGAACGCACCGAAGCGCTGGACCGCAAGAACGATGAACTGAGCCAGGCGCAGCTGGAGCTGCAGGCCCGTGCCGACGACCTGCAGCGATCGAGCAAGTACAAGTCCGAATTCCTCGCCAACATGTCCCATGAGCTGCGCACGCCGCTAAACAGCTCGCTGATCCTGGCCAAGCTGTTGGCAGAAAACGCTGAAGGCAATCTCAGCGAGGAGCAGGTCAAGTTCGCCGAATCCATCTACTCGGCCGGCAACGATCTGCTCAACCTGATCAACGACATTCTCGATATCGCCAAGGTCGAGGCCGGCAAGCTTGAAGTACGGCCCGAAACCACCCAGGTCGAGCGCCTGGTCGAAGGCTTGCGCGGCATGTTCCAGCCGCTTGCCGGTCACAAGGGGCTTGCCTTCGAGGTCAAGGTCGAGCCGCATGTACCGGTCACGCTGTTCACCGACCGTCAGCGCCTGGAGCAGATCCTCAAGAACCTGTTGTCCAACGCCATCAAGTTCACCGAGCGTGGCCAGGTCAGCATGAACGTCAGCTTCCACGCTGACAGCGGTATCGTGTTCGCAGTCCGTGACACCGGCATCGGCATTGCGGCCGATCAGCAGCAGGCGATCTTCGGCGCCTTCCACCAGGTCGATGGCACCAGCAATCGCCGTTATGGTGGCACTGGCCTGGGTCTGTCGATCTCCCGTGACCTGGCGCATTTGCTCGGAGGCCAGATCAATGTCGACAGCAGCCCCGGGCAAGGCAGCGTGTTCAGCCTGATTCTGCCGGAGCGCTATGCCGCCGAGTCCGAAGACGTCGAGCCGCAAAGCCTGCGCCCGGCCGTCGATGCGTTGCCGCCTGCACCGCAAGCGCCGCTGGCCGCCGCTGTCACGCGCCCGGCGCCGGCCTTTGCCGACGACCGCGAGCGGGCCCCTTTCGATACCCGCTGCATTCTGGTGATCGAAGACGAGCCCAACTTTGCCCGCATCCTCTTCGACCTGGCCCATGAGCTGGGCTATAGCTGCCTGGTGGCCCATGGCGCCGACGAAGGCTTCGAGCTGGCGGCCCAGTACATTCCGGATGCGATCCTGCTGGACATGCGCCTGCCCGACCACTCAGGCCTGACCGTCCTGCAGCGCCTCAAGGAGCAGGCCAGCACCCGCCATATCCCGGTGCACATCATTTCGGTGGAAGACCGCGTCGAGGCGGCCATGCACATGGGGGCGGTGGGGTATGCGGTCAAACCCACCAGCCGCGAGGAGCTCAAGGAGGTGTTCGCTCGCCTGGAAGCCAAGCTCACGCAAAAGCTCAAGCACATCCTGCTGGTGGAAGACGACGACCTGCAGCGCGAGAGCATCGCCCGGCTGATCGGCGACGACGATGTCGAGATCACGGCCGTCGCCATGGCCCAGGATGCACTGGCGCTGTTGCGCCAGAACATCTACGACTGCATGATCATCGACCTCAAGCTGCCAGACATGCTCGGCAACGAGCTGCTCAAGCGCATGACCGCCGAGGATATCCGCGCCTTCCCGCCGGTGATCGTGTATACCGGCCGCAACCTCACCCGCGAGGAAGAAGCCGACCTGCTCAAGTATTCACGCTCGATCATCATCAAGGGCGCACGTTCGCCGGAGCGCCTGCTGGACGAGGTAACGCTGTTCCTGCACAAGGTCGAATCGCAGCTGTCCAACGAGCGTCAGCGCATGCTCAAGACCGCGCGCAGCCGCGACAAGGTGTTCGAGGGCCGCAAGGTGCTGCTGGTGGACGACGATGTGCGTAATATCTTCGCCCTGACCAGCGCCCTGGAGCACAAGGGCGCCATTGTCGAAATCGGCCGCAACGGGCGCGAAGCCATCGAGCGCCTGGAGCAGCACGACGACATCGACCTGGTGCTGATGGACGTGATGATGCCGGAGATGGACGGCTTCGAGGCCACCCGCCTGATCCGCCAGCAACCGCGCTGGCGCAAACTGCCGATCATCGCCGTGACCGCCAAGGCCATGAAGGATGACCAGCAGCGTTGCCTGCAAGCCGGTGCCAATGATTACCTGGCCAAGCCGATCGACCTGGACCGCCTGTTCTCGTTGATCCGTGTCTGGCTGCCGCAACTGGAGCGAATTTGACTAGCGAACGCAACACCGACATCGAGATCCGACTGCTGATCGAGGCGATCTACCTCAAGTACAGCTACGATTTCCGCAATTATTCCGGCGCTTCGATCAAGCGCCGGATTCTCCACGCGCTGCGTCAGTTCGATTGCCTGACGGTGTCTGCGCTGCAGGAGCGCGTCCTGCACGACCCGGGCATGTTCATGCAGTTGCTGCAGTACCTGACGATCCCGGTCAGCGAGATGTTCCGTGACCCTGACCACTTCCTTGCCGTGCGCAACGAAGTGGTGCCGCTGCTGCGCACCTGGCCGTCGATCAAAGTCTGGATCGCGGGCTGCAGCACGGGGGAGGAGGTGTATTCCATGGCCATCCTGTTGCGTGAGGAAGGGCTGCTTGAACGCACCATCATCTACGCCACCGACATCAACCCGCATTCGCTGGACAGGGCCAAGCAGGGCATCTACTCGATGCAGAGCATGCGCGAGTACGAGGAAAACTACCGCCTGGCCGGTGGCCGCCGTGACTTCGCCGAGTACTACACCGCCGCCTATGGCAACGCCATCATGGACAGCAGCCTGCGCGACAACGTGACCTTCGCCGACCACAGCCTGGCCACCGATAGCGTGTTCTCCGAGACCCAACTGGTGTCGTGCCGCAATGTGCTGATCTACTTCAACAAGGACCTGCAGGATCGGGCGCTGGGCCTGTTCCATGAGTCGCTCTGCCACCGCGGTTTCCTGGTGTTGGGTAGCAAGGAGTCGGTGGACTTTTCGGCCTACAGCGACCGTTTCGAGCCGCTGGTCAAGCCCCAACGGATCTTCCGTAAATCATGAGCGGCGTACGCGCAGTGGTGATCGGCGCCTCGGCCGGTGGCGTGGCGGCATTGTTCCAGGTGCTCGGCACGCTGCCATCGGCGTTCGCCATACCGGTGCTCTGCGTGCTGCACCTGCCAGACGACCGCCACAGCCAACTGGCTGGCGTGCTGCAGCGGCGGCTGCATCGGCCGGTATGCGAGGCACGTGACAAGGAGAGCATCAGCAGCGGGCAGATCTATGTGGCGGGGCCGGGTTACCACCTGTCGGTGGAACGCGACCTGACGCTGTCGCTGAGCCAGGAAGAACCCGTGCACTTCTCGCGCCCGGCGATCGACTTCCTGTTCATCTCGGCGGCCGATGCCTATGGCGATGGCCTGCTGGGTGTGCTGCTCACCGGGGCCAACGAAGACGGCGCCAGGGGCCTTGCCTACATCAAGAACAATGGGGGGCGCACGATCGTCCAGGACCCTCGTGACGCACAGGTTGCCCTGATGCCGGAGGCCGCCCTGGCCCAGCACCAGCCCGACCATATCCTTACTCTGAGCGGTATCGGGCAGTTGCTCGCGACCCTGGAATACAGCGCATGCTAAGCCACACCACCGCCAAACTGCTGATTGTCGACGACTTGCCGGAAAACCTGCTGGCGCTCGATGCCCTGATCCAGGGCGAGGACCGCGAGGTGCACCAGGCACAGTCTGCCGAGGCTGCCTTGTCGTTGCTGCTCGAGCACGAGTTCGCACTGGCCATTCTCGATGTGCAGATGCCGGGCATGAACGGTTTCGAACTGGCCGAGCTGATGCGCGGTACCGACAAGACCAAGCACATCCCGATCGTCTTCGTCAGCGCGGCGGGCCGCGAGATGAATTATGCCTTCAAGGGCTACGAGAGCGGGGCCGTGGACTTTCTGCACAAGCCGCTCGACACCCTGGCGGTAAAAAGCAAGGTCTCGGTGTTCGTCGACCTGTTCCGCCAGCGCAAGGTGCTTGGCCGGCAGCTGGAAGCCCTGGAGCAGAGCCGCCAGGAACAGGAGCTGCTGCTCAGCCAGCTGCAGGTGGCACGGTGTGAGCTGGAGCACGCCGTGCGCATGCGTGACGACTTCATGTCGATCGTCTCCCACGAGGTGCGTACGCCGCTCAATGGCCTGATCCTGGAAACCCAGTTGCGCAAGATGCACCTGGCTCGGGGCAACCTGGACGCGTTCAGTGTCGACAAGCTGCAGGCCATGGTCGAGCGCGACGAACGGCAGATCAACAGTCTGATCCGGTTGGTCGAGGACATGCTCGATGTTTCGCGCATCCGGACCGGTAAACTGTCGCTGCGGCCCAAACTGTTTGACCTGGGCCAGCTGGTGCGTGGGCTGGTGGAAAACTTCACGGCGCAGGCCATGGCCCTGGAAACACACATCGAATTGCAGCGTTGCGAAGCGCTGAAGGGTGAGTGGGACGAATTCCGGATTGAACAAGTAGTGGCCAACCTGTTGTCCAATGCAATGCGTTACGGCGAGCGCAATCCGGTGCAGGTGCGGGTGTTCGAGCAGGGCGGCATGGCCTGGGTGCAGGTGCAGGATCACGGTATCGGTATCAGCGCCGCCAACCAGCAGCGGATCTTCCAGCAGTTCGAGCGGGTCGCTGCCCAGCAGGCCAGCGGAGGTCTGGGCTTGGGGCTGTACATCTCCGAGCAGATCGTCCAGGCGCACGGTGGCCGGATACAGGTTGAAAGCGAGGAGGGCAAGGGTGCCACATTCACCCTGCAATTGCCGCTGGCAACATTCAAAGAACAAAACGACCAGGCGCGGGCAACCTCTGTGTAAGCCTGGGGTCTGATGGCCAACTGTAAGTATTTCAAGGCGTTAACATGAGTGAAGATGCACAAGATGTGGTTCTGGTCGTCGAGGATGAACCGGCGATTCGCATGATTTTGCGCGACTACCTGGCGGGTGAGGGGTACCACGTCCTGGTGGCTGAGGATGGCGAGCAGGCGTTTGCCATCCTGGCCAGCAAGCCGCACCTGGACCTGATGGTGACGGACTTCCGTTTGCCGGGGGGGATCTCGGGGGTGGATATTGCCGAGCCCGCGGTGAAGCTGCGGCCCGACCTGAAGGTGATTTTCATCAGCGGCTACCCGGCGGAGATTCTCGAATCTGGCAGCCCGATCACCCGCAAGGCCCCTATCCTGGCCAAGCCGTTTGACCTGGATACCTTGCACGAGCAGATCCAGTCGCTGTTACGCTGAGGCATCCGGCCTCTTCGCGGGGCAAGCCCGTGCAGAGGCCCTGGCAGGCTATCGCAGCGTCCGCTCAATCCCCCCGACCAGCAAGTTTTCCATCAGCTCCAAGCCCTGCTCTTCAGGCATTGCTTTGAGCAACCCCGGCAGCTGGTTGAGAAGCGTCGCCAGTACATGCGCTGTGGCGTCCAACGCTTGCCCCGGCAGTTTTGCTTGCGGTGCGATCAGGCGCAGCAAACCTGCCTCATAGCGCTTGCGCAACGAGGCCAGGTGCGCCTGTTGCGCCTCACTCAAACAACACAAATCCCGTTCGGCCAGCCGGAACTGCAGCGGCCGCTCGGCATGCAGCTGCCAGTGCGCAGCAATCAGGCAGCTCAACGCCGATGCCCCACGGGCCATGGCCCGGCGGGCCTGGTCCAGGGTGGCCTGCAGCTCTTCGTACAACTCTTCGATCAAGTCGTACAGCAGGTCCTGCTTGCTGGGAAAGTGATGGTACAGCGAGCCGGCGGTCAGCCCCACATGGGCCGCCAGCTCGCGCATGCTGACCTGGCCAAAGCCCTTTTCGGCAAACAATGCCATGGCCCGGTCACGTCGCTCCTCAAAGTTGGCACAGCGCATTGCGGCATTGACCGGGGGCATGGCGCTTGGTCCTCAGTAGGTGAAGAAACCACGACCGCTCTTGCGCCCCAGCCAGCCGGCCGCGACCATTTCCTTGAGCAGTGGAGCAGGGCGGTACTTGCTGTCGTTGAAGCCTTCATGGAAGGCCTCCATGATCGCCAGCAGGGTGTCCAGACCGATCAGGTCGGCCAAGGCCAGCGGGCCGATCGGCTGGTTGCAGCCCAAGCGCATGCCGGTGTCGATGTCCTCGGCACTGGCCAGGCCTTCCTGGCGCACGAAGATCGCCTCGTTGATCATTGGCACCAGGATGCGGTTGACCACGAAGCCCGGGCGGTTGCCGGCGGTGATCGGGGTCTTGCCGACTTTTTCGGTCACCACCAGCGCTTGGGCGTAGGTGTGGTCGCTGGTCTGCAGGCCACGAATGATCTCCACCAGCGCCATCATCGGTACCGGGTTGAAGAAGTGCACACCAATGAAGCGCTCGGGGTGCTCGATGCTGGCAGCCAGTTGAGTCACCGACAGCGACGAGGTGTTGGTGGCGATCAGGCAGTCGGCGGCAACGTTGGCTGCCACCTGCTGCAGGATGCGCTGCTTGAGCTGCAGGTTCTCGGTAGCCGCTTCGATCACCAGCTGTGCAGCGCTGAGCTGGGCGTAGTCGGTGCTGGTGCGGATGCGGGCTTTGGCGGCTGCGGCTTTGTCGGCGTCGAGGGTGCCCTTGCTGACCTGGCGCTCGAGGTTCTTGCTCAAGGTGGCCACACCGCGCTCAAGCGCTGCGTCGGAAACATCCACCAGCAGCACCTGGTAGCCGGCAATGGCGCACACCTGGGCAATGCCGTTGCCCATGGTGCCCGCGCCGATCACGGCGATCTGTTCAATGCTCATGTGTCAGCCTCCCTCAGACGCGCTCGAACACGACGGCGATGCCTTGGCCACCGCCGATACACATCGTGGCCAGCGCGTAGCGGCCCTGGATGCGCTGCAGCTCATGGATGGCCTTGGTGGCGATGATTGCACCGGTGGCACCCACCGGGTGGCCCAGGGAAATGCCCGAACCGTTGGGGTTGACCTTTTCCGGGTCGAAGCCCAGCTCGCGGGCCACGGCGCAGGCCTGGGCGGCGAAGGCCTCGTTGGACTCGATCACATCCAGGTCTTGCAGGTTCAGGCCGGTTTTTTCCAGCACTTTGCGGGTGGCCGGGATCGGCCCCAGGCCCATCAGTTCGGGCTCCACCCCGGCGTGGGCGTAGCCCACCAGGCGTGCCAGTGGCTTCAGGCCCAGGCGGCGCACCGCGTCACCGGTGGCCAACACCAGGCCGGCGGCGCCATCGTTGATACCGCTGGCGTTGCCGGCGGTGACGGTACCGTCTTTCTTGAATACCGGCTTCATACCGGCCAGTTGCTCGGCGGTTACATCAGCACGCACATGCTCGTCGACACTGAACTGCACGCTGCCCTTGCGGGTTTTCAGCTCCAGCGCAACGATCTGGCTGGCGAAGCGGCCCTCGGCAATCGCACGAGCGGCGCGGCGCTGGCTGGTCAGTGCCAGTTCGTCCTGCATTTCGCGGGTAATGCCGTACTTGGCCGAAACGTTCTCGGCGGTGATGCCCATGTGGAAGTGCTGGAACGGGTCCTGCAGCACGCCGACGGTATAGTCGATGCCTTGCAGGTCACCCATGCGTGCACCCCAGCGCGCTTGTGGCAGCAGGTAAGGGCCACGGCTCATGGACTCGGCGCCGGCCGCGACGGCCACATCGGTGTCGCCCAGCAACAGGCCCTGGGCCGCAGAGACAATAGCCTGCAGGCCAGACCCGCACAGGCGGTTGACGTTGAATGCCGGCGTTTCCTTGGGGATGCCAGCGTTCATTGCCGCTACCCGTGCCAGGTAGGCGTCACGCGGTTCGGTGGGGATTACCGTGCCCATCACCAGGTGGCCGACTTGCTCGGCGGCCAGGCCCGAACGCTCGATGGCGGCGCGGGTCACGGCGCTGGCCAGGTCGGCCAGCGGCAGGTCCTTGAGGGAACCGCCAAAGCCACCAATGGCTGAACGGACGGCACTGACGACGTAGATTTCTGCGCTGCTCATAAGGGCTCCGATTGCGAAGGCGTGGCGGGACCGGGCCAGGCTCTGCGAGAATGGTTGGCGGCCCCGAAGTGGGTTCGAGTCTAGGCAAAGGCTCTGTTGCAGCCTATGCCGAATCTGTTCAAACAACCTGGCACTTTTTGCCACTCAGCATAGACAGCGAAAACCGCCATGCGCGAAAGCGATTCAGTCGCCGTGTACTTCCTCAACGCCATGCTCCACGCCCTGCGCGACACCCCCGCCGAGCGTGATGCCCAGCTGCGTGCGGTGGGCATCGCCCCGCAGCTGCTCGATCAGCCGCAGGCGCGGGTGCCGGCCAAGGCGTTCGCCCAGCTGTGGCTGGCGTTGATCCAGCGCCTGGACGATGAGTTCTTTGGCCTCGACAGCCATGGCATGCCGCTGGGCAGTTTTGCCCTGATCTGCCGGGGGTTGATCCTCGAGCCAAACCTGGAAAAGGCCTTGCGCCAGTGCATGGGGGGCTTCGGCCTGTTCCTGCGTGACCTGCGTGGCAGCCTGACAGTACGTGGCGGCCGGGCGCTGATCAGCGTGCAGTCGAACATTGCCGACCCCTTGACCCGTGTCTATGCCGAGGAAACCTACCTGGTGCTGATGATCGGCATGCTGTGCTGGCTGGCCGGGCGACGGATTGCCATCGACCGCACGGAGCTCGCGGTGTCGCGCCCGGCCCAGGAGGACGACTTGCTGCTGTGGGGGCCGGACCTGCGCCTGGGCAGCGGACGCACCGAGGTGGAGTTCGACAGCGCTTACCTGCGCCTGCCGGTGGTGCAGGACCGTGCAGCCCTGAAGACCTTTCTGCGCAGTGCACCTCAAGGGCTGGTGATCCGCTTTCGCAATCAGAACGGGCTGGTGGCTGAGGTGTATCGGCACCTGCGGGCATTGCGCTATGGACAGTGGCCGACATTGGCCGCACTGGCGCAGCAACAGGGGATCAGTGCCAGTACCTTTCGCCGGCAGTTGGAGCGGGAGGGGCGTTCGTACCAGCAGATCAAGGATGAAGTGCGCCGGGCCATGGCCTTCGAACGGCTGCGCGACGGTGCGTTGAGCATTGCCGAAATTGCCGAGCAGGCGGGGTTTCAGGAACCGAGTGCGTTCCACCGGGCGTTCAAGAAGTGGACCGGGCAGAGCCCAGGGAGCTACCGGGCGCGGCTGGCCGGCCTGCGTTCTACCTGTAGGAGCGGGCATGCCCGCGAAGAAACCAACGCGGTGGATGGCACCGGCTCTGCCGGTGTTCGCGGGTAAACCCGCTCCTACAGGGCACGCACAGAATTGTAGGAGCGGGCTTGCCCGCGAAGAAATCCAACGCGGTGGATGGCACCGGCTCTGCCGGTGTTCGCGGGTAAACCCGCTCCTACAGGGCACTGGACACAGAATTGTGGGAGCGGGCATGCCCGCGAAGAAACCAACGCGGTGGATGGCACCGGCTCTGCCGGTGTTCGCGGGTAAACCCGCTCCTACAGGGCACAGAATTTGTGGGAGCGGGCTTGCCCGCGAATAGGCCAGCACAGGCCACCCGAAAGGATCAGGCCGGCACCATGGCAAAGCCGACGCCGAACCGGTTCCAGGCATTGATGGTGGCAATTGCCAAGGTCAGGTTGGCCACCTCGCCCGGCTCGAAGTGTTCCTGCAGGGCTTCATATTGCTCTTGCGGCGCACCCCGTTCAGGCAAGCGGGTCAGGCTCTCGACCCAGGCCAGGGCAGCACGTTCACGCGGCGTGAAATAGCTGGTGTCCTGCCACACGCACAAGGTCTGCAGGCGTGCTTCGGTCTCACCCGCCTTGCGCGCATCGTTGGCGTGAAGGTTGACGCAGTAGGCGCAGCCGTTGATCTGCGAAGCGCGCAGGCGTATCAGCTCCAGCAGCGAGTGTTCAAGGCCGCTGTTGGCCAGCGCCTGCTCCAGGCCGACCATGGCTTTGTAGGCTTGCGGCGCGTGTTTGGCCCATTCGATACGGTTGTGCATGGCAGTCTCCAGAAGTGTGGGGTGGACATGGCGCTACTGTAGCGCCGCTCATTGGCCACCCCGATAGCCAATTTTGCGCATAAGCGGGAGGCCAATCGTCCATTCAGGTGGCCACTGACCTGCATCCAATCTCTTCATTTCTGCCAGGCCAGCCGAGCCGGGATAATGGCCAGTTCCTGTTACAAGAGAACCGACTCACAATGAGCGCTGTACTGAACCTGTTGCTGGTGATCCTGCTGGCGTTGAACCTGCGGCCGATCCTGACCAGTATCGGCCCGTTACTCGAACCCATGCGCGCCAGCACCGGCCTGGGTTACCAGCAGGCGGCCTTGCTGACGGCGCTACCGGTGCTGTGCATGGGCCTGGTGCCCCTGTTGCAACCGTGGCTGCGACGCTGGGTCAGCGAGCATGGCGGCATGCTGGGGGGCCTGGCCGCGATTGCCCTGGCCTGCCTGTGGCGCCTGCAGCTGGACAGTGCCTGGGCGCTGATCGCCAGTGCGCTGGTCGCCGGCCTGGGCGTGGCGGTGGTGCAGGGCATGATGCCGGGGCTGGTCAACCGCTGGTTCCCCAGGCGTCTGGCCGGGGCGATGGGGCTGTACTCGGCAGCGCTGATGAGCGGCGGCGGCCTGGCTGCAGTACTCGGGCCACACATCAGCGGCCATTTCGGCTACTGGCAGGCGGGCCTGGGCGTATGGGCGGTCCCGGCCGTGCTGGCGGTGCTGGCCTGGGCCTTGCTGCGGCCAAGGCAGGAGGCGCCGAAGCTGGGAACGGTCACGGGCGGGCACTGGTTCGGCACCCGCCGGGCATGGTTGCTGGCCCTGTACTTCGGCCTGATCAACGGCGGCTACACCAGCATGGTGGCCTGGTTGCCGGCTTACCACATCGAGCATGGCGGCAGCGCTCAGGGCGGTGCCGACCTGGTGGGCCTGATGACCGTCTTCCAGGTGCTCGGTGCGCTCGGCCTGCCGCTGCTGCTGCGACGTTGGGCAGACAGGCGCCCGGGTTTGTGGCTGGCGCTGGCGATCCAGCTGGCGGGCTTCCTGGGGCTTTTGCTGGTACCTGCGGCGGCTTCCGGGCTTTGGGTCGCCATGATCGGCTTTGGCTTGGGTGCCTGCTTCAGCCAGTGCCTGACGTTGACCCTGGAACACCTGAAAACGCCTGCCGAAGCCGGCAGCCTGGCGGCGTTCGTACAGGGTATCGGCTTCATCATCACCGGCATCGTGCCGTATATCACGGGTTGGCTGCGGGATGTCAGTGGCGACTTCCAGGCTTCGTGGACGCTGTTGACCGTGACCGTGATGGCAATGCTGCTGGTGACCGCGTGCTTCAACCCGCGCAGCTATGCGGCGGCTATCGCCCGGCCGGCCGCCACCGGCAAGGCCGCACCGGTCAACTGAGGCGTTGCAGGGTATCGCGTACCCGGTCCAGCGCCGGGTCGATATCCAGCAGTTCGATGGCGCCGAAGCCCATCAATAGCCCCGGCCGTACCGGTGCCTCGCTGAAGAAGGGTGCCAGGGAATACAGGCCTACCTCTACCTTGCGCGCGAGGTTGGCCAACAACTCCACATCCACCCCGGGTTTGGCCAAGGCACTGAGGTGGAAGCCTGCGCTGGCGGGGATGGCGCTGAACCACGGTGCCAGATCGCCGCCCAGGCGCGCCAGGATGCGCTCGCGGCGTGCGCTGTAGACCTCGTGGCAGCGGCGGATGTGCTTGTTCAGGTGGCCTTCGCCAAGGAAGCGCGCCAGCGCCCACTGCAGCAGGGTAGGGCTGTGCCAGTCGCTGAGGTGCTTGGCCACGCAAGCGGCCTGCAGTACGGCAGGCGGTAATACGGCATAGCCCAGGCGCAGCTCGGGCAGCAAGGTCTTGGAAAAGGTCCCGACGTAGGCGACCAGCCCATGTCGGTCCAGACGCTGCAGCGCGTCCGAGGCTGGCCCGTGGTAGCGGAACTCACAGTCGTAGTCGTCTTCGATGATCAGTGCACCCAGCTCGGCGGCCCGCGCAAGCAGGGCATGCCGGCGTGGCTCGCTCATCGGCATGCCCAGCGGGAACTGGTGCGAGGGTGTTACGTAGATCAGCCGGGTGCCGTCGGCGATCTGTTCCACGCACAGGCCCTCATCATCCACCGGCACCGATTGCAGGCGTGCCCCCAGGGCCAGGAACAATTGCCGTGCCGGCGGGTAGCCAGGATCTTCCATGGCCACCTGGCAGCCCGGCTCGACCAGCACCCGGGCGATCAGGTCCAGCGCCTGCTGGGCGCCGTTGCACACCAGCAGGTCGGCTGCGCTGCAGTGCACCCCGCGCGAGTAGGCGATGTGGTGGGCAATGGCTTCGCGCAGTTCCGGCAAGCCCTGGGCCGGGAATTGTCGCTCGGGGTGGCGCTGGCTACGGCGCAGGGCGTAGTTCAGGCAACTGCGCCACTGGTCGAACGGGAACTGTGCCTTGCTCGAAGCACCCCCGACGAAGTCATAGCGCGATGGCGCCTGCAACTGGCGTTGGCTGAGCACGGTGGCGCGCTGCTGCCAGCGCTCGAGTGAGGCGGCGCCGGCCAGGGGTATGGTGGCTGATTCGTTACTGCGCAGCGGATGGCGTGGGGTGACGAATGTGCCACGGCCGACCACGCCGCTGAGCAGGTTATCGTAGGTCAGCCGCGAATAGGCCTCGGCCACAGTCTTGCGCGATACGCCCAGTTGTTCAGCCAGCAGACGGGTAGGCGGCAGTTGGGAGCCGGCGGCCAGGTGGCCGCTATCGATACCGTCGCGCAGTTGCTGGTAAAGCTGATCGGCCAGGCCTTTGCGGCCCTCCAGGCGAATGTGCAGTTCCATGGGCGGGTCCGGAGCGGAGGATTGCTCAGGATAGCGGATTGGCTGCGACTCAGGTGCTTGTCACAGGCTACGAAGAGGCCGAGCCAACCGCTCAGAGCCGAGCGGTGCTGACGGTGATATAGCCTTTTTCTGCCAGGGCAATGCGTATCACGGTTTCATCTTCCGGCGCGTTGCGGTTGCGCTTGATGCGCACGCCTTCAACCGTCGAAGCTTTCATATGCTCTGAAATGGCCCGCCCGTTCGCGTCGAAGAACACCTCGCTGGCCAGCAACTCGATGCGTTCGATCAATTGCCGGGAATGTTCATCGGTGGCGCAGAAGAACATGACCCCCGACAAGTGCGGGTCGTTGTCGGGGTTGGTCATGTCATGGGCCAGCATTTCGCGCAGGCTGCTGCGCAGTTCGGCGATGGGGCGGGCGTACGGGTGCATGCGGAGCCTCCTCTGGATCGCGACCTTGTGTCCTCCAGTGCCGATCATGTTTTCTGTGGGCAGAGGCAGCAAGTAGGGCGCTTCTGAGGGCGGCGTAGGAAACGTCTTAAGATGCTGGGAGGTGGTCGAACCTCAGGGTCTACAAGGCAGCAGCCCCCGCCTTGGCCACCTGGGCATCCTGTTCGGATTTGACGCCGGATACACCAATGGCGCCCACCACCTGGCCTTCCACCCGCAGCGGCACGCCACCTTCAAGGCTGGTCAGCAGGGGGGCGGTCACGAATGCCGTACGGCCGCCATTGACCATCTCTTCATAATCCCGCGTCTCTTTGCGCCCCAGTGCGGCGGTGCGGGCCTTTTCCAGCGCGATGTAGGCACTGGCCGGCGCACAGCCGTCCACGCGTTCCAGGGCCAGCGGGTGGCCGCCGTCGTCGACCACGGCGATGGTCACGCTCCATTGTCGGGCCTGGGCTTCCTGGCGGGCGGCGGTCAGTACGCGGGCGATTTCGGTCTGGCCGATAACGAACTTGCTAAGCATGGGCGGGCTCCGGGTTCAAGGCTGCTTCGACGATTTCGACCCAGTGGCGCACGGGCGTGCGTCCAGCTCCGTCGAGGTGGGCCTGGCAGCCTATGTTGGCTGTGGCAATGAGGTGCGGTTTACCGCTTTCCAGCGCATTCAGACGATTGTCGCGAAGTTGCAGTGACAGTTCTGGCTGGGTCAGCGAATAGGTCCCCGCCGAGCCGCAGCACAGGTGGCCATCGGGCACCGAGGTCAGGGTAAAGCCAAGCCGCGTCAGCAACGCTTCCACCGCGCCGCCCAGTTTCAGGGCGTGCTGCAGGGTGCATGGGCAGTGGAAGGCCAGGCGCTGTTTGGCGCACAAGGCCAATTGTTCGATCGGCTCATCGCGCAGGATTTCCACCAGATCGCGGGACAGGGCGCTGACCCGGGCGGCCTTGGCAGCGTAATGGGGGTCTTTTTCCAGCAGGTGGCCATAGTCGCGGACAAACGCACCGCAGCCGCTGGCGGTCTGCACGATAGCCTCGGCACCCGCTTCGATGGCGGGCCACCAGGCGTCGATATTGCGCCGCGCCCGCTGCAGGCCTTGCTCCTGGGCATTCAGGTGATAGTCCACCGCGCCACAGCATCCGGCCTGCAGGATTGGTTGCACACTGATGCCCAGGCGGTCGAGCAGCCGCGCAGCCGCGGCATTGGTATTGGGTGACAGGGCCGGCTGCACGCAGCCTTCCAGCATCAGTACCCGGCGCGCATGGCGCACTGCCGGACGCTGGCCGGGTGTGGTGACCTGCGCCGGCAACTTGCGTTTGACCGAGGCCGGTAGCAGCGGGCGCAGCGCCTGGCCGCTGCGGGTCAGGGCCTTGAACAGTGCCGGGCGCGGCACCACCGCACGCAGGCCCAGGCGCAACAGGCGCTGGCCGAGTGGGCGTGGCACCTGCTGCTCGACCACTGCGCGGCCGATGTCCAGCAGATCGTGGTACTTCACCCCCGATGGGCAGGTGGTTTCGCAGTTGCGGCAGGTCAGGCAGCGGTCCAGGTGCAATTGGGTGCTGGCGGTGACCGGCTCGCCTTCGAGCATCTGCTTGATCAGGTAGATGCGCCCGCGCGGGCCGTCCAGTTCGTCGCCCAGCAACTGGTAAGTGGGGCAGGTGGCGGTGCAGAAACCGCAATGTACACAAGTGCGCAGGATGCGCTCGGCTTCGTCGGCGCGGGCCAGGCGGCGCGATGTTTCGCTAAGGTTGGCTTGCATGGGCTGGCCTCACAGGTCCGGGTACAGGCGACCAGGGTTGAACACCCCCTGGGGATCGAGCTGCTGCTTGAGGGCGCGGTGATAGCGCATCAGTGCAACCGGCAGCGGCGGGCTGCTGGCTGCACCGGGGGCGTAGCAGGTGGCGTGGCCGCCCACCTTGGCGACCTGGTCGCGAATGGCCTGCGCCGGTGCGCAGGTCTTGAGCCAGCGCTGGGCACCCCCCCAGTCGATCAGTTGCTGGCCGGGCAGGTCCAGCTCGCCGGTGACGGTGGGTACGGACAGGCGCCACAGGGGGGCGGCGTCGGCAAAGAACGCCAGGCGCTGTTCGCGCAGGTCGCTCCAGAAGCGGTTATCGAGCGTGTCGCCCCCCAGCCGCTGGCGTGCCGACTGCACCGACCCTTCGCCGCCTTCCAGGCGCAGGTACAGCGTTTCGCCTTCATGGCAGGCGGCGCTGATCGGCAGCGGTTGCTGGCCCCATTCGGCCAGCTCGGCCAGCGCTTCATTGCGGCCCATCGCCAGGCGCAGGCTCAGGCATAGGCGAGGCCGTGGCAGCACTTTCAGCGAAACCTCGGTCAGCAGCCCCAAGCATCCGAAGCTGCCCGCCATCAGGCGTGACACATCGTAGCCGGCGACGTTCTTCATCACCTCGCCACCAAAGCGCAGCAGCTTGCCGTGGCCGGTGATTACCCGTGTACCCAGTACAAAGTCGCGCACCGACCCGGCCCACGGCCGTCGCGGGCCAGACAACCCGGCCGCAACCATGCCGCCCAAGGTGGCCTCGGGGCCCAGGTGGGGAGGTTCGCAGGGCAGCATCTGGCCGGCCTCGTGCAGGGCTGCCTCGATCTCGCGCAGGGGGGTACCGGCGCGGGCCGTGAGTACCAGCTCGGTGGGGTCGTAGCTGACAATGCCGCGGTGGTTGCGGGTGTCGAGTACTTCGCCGGCCACCGGGTTGCCGAGCATCGCTTTGCTGTTGCTGCCCTGGATACGCAGCGGCGTACCTTCGTTCAGCGCCTGGTTGACCTGCTCCAACAGCGTCTGGCTCATGTCGCGGTCCATGCTCATCAGAAGCGCTCCAGCTCGGGGAAGGGCAGTTGCCCCTGGTGCACGTGCAGGGCGCCGAATTCGGCGCAGCGGTGCAGGGTGGGAATGTTCTTGCCGGGGTTGAGCAGGCCCTGGGGGTCGAAGGCGGCCTTCACCGCGTGGAACAGGGTAATTTCGTCGCTGTTGAACTGCGCGCACATCTGGTTGATCTTCTCGCGCCCCACGCCGTGTTCACCGGTGATGCTGCCGCCCACCTTCACACACAGCTCCAGAATCTTGCCGCCGATCGCTTCGGCACGCGCCAGCTCGCCGGGCAGGTTGGCATCGAACAGGATCAACGGGTGCATGTTGCCGTCGCCGGCATGGAACACGTTGGCCACCCGCAGTCCATACTCTGCGGACAGGTCGCTGATGCCCTTGAGCACCCGTGGTAACTCGCGGCGCGGAATAGTGCCGTCCATGCAGTAGTAGTCCGGGGAGATGCGCCCACGGCCGGGAAGGCGTTCTTGCGCCCGGCCCAGAAGCGAACGCGCTCGGCTTCGTCACAGGCCAGGCGCACCTCGCGGGCCCCGGCTTGCGTCAGCACGGCGGCGACGCGCTCGCAGTCGTCGTGAACATCGGCTTCCACGCCATCCAGTTCGCACAGCAGGATCGCCGCCGCGTCCACCGGGTAGCCGGCATGGATGAAGTCTTCAGCGGCGCGGATCGCCAGGTTGTCCATCATCTCCAGGCCGCCGGGAATGATGCCGGCAGCGATGATGTCGGCGACTGCCCGGCCGGCGTCCTCGACGCTGTCGAAACTGGCCAGTATCACCCGCGCCACCTGGGGCTTGGGCAGCAGTTTGACGGTGACTTCGGTGACGATACCGAGCATGCCTTCGGAGCCGGTGAACAATGCCAGCAGGTCGAAGCCGGGGCTGTCCAACGCATCGCTGCCCAGGCTCAGGCGTTCGCCTCGACCGTAAGGATGTCCACCTTGAGCACATTGTGTACGGTCAGGCCGTACTTGAGGCAGTGCACGCCACCGGCGTTTTCGGCGACATTGCCACCGATTGAGCAGGCAATTTGCGAGGAAGGGTCTGGTGCGTAGTACATGCCATGGGGTGCGGCGGCCTGGGAAATGGCCAGGTTGCGTACGCCCGGCTGCACGCGGGCGTAGCGCCCCTGCGGGTTGACCTCGAGGATACGGTTGAAGCGCGCCATCACCAGCAGGATGCCCTTGGCCAGCGGCAGGGCACCACCGGACAGGCCGGTACCGGCGCCACGCGCAACCACCGGTACGCCGCGCTGGTGGCAAAGCTTCAGCAGCGTCTGCACCTGTTCCAGGCGCTCGGGCAGTACCACCAGCAGTGGCACGGTGCGGTAGGCCGACAGGCCGTCGCATTCGTACGGTTTGAGGTCTTCGTCGCGGTGCAGGATTTCAAGGTCCGGCAGTGCATCGCGCAGCGCCTGCAACAGGGCGGCCAGGTCCACGTTGGGCAGCGCGCCATCGACGCGTTCGTCATACAGGATATTCATTGGCTCACTCGCAACGGTTTTTGTTGTTGTTGGCGAAGCGGTCACCGATGCAGCGTGCGCGTGCTAGCGTTCGGGGTCGAGTGAGATGTTGACTGGTCCTACCAGTTTCTTCGGGCAGTACTGTCTATTCACGGTTCTGTCTGGCTAGATTGGCGCTATAAGTCAAAGTGGTCCTACCAGCAGGAGTGTGCGCAGTGGGTACTGAAGGCAAGGCCAAGGTCGCCGACCAGGTGGCCGAACGGGTCGAGCGGCTTATCGTCGAAGGCGTGCTCAAGGTGGCCAGGCACTGCCGTCGGAGCGGCGGCTGGTGGAAAAGCTTGGCTGTTCACGTTCGGCCTTGCGCGAGGGCCTGCGCGTTCTGCGTGGGCGCGGCATCATCGACACCGAACAGGGGCGGGGTTCGTTCGTCGCCGATCTCACCGGGCAGGCGGGTGCTACGCCTTTGATGCACCTGTTCAGTTCGCAACCGCGCACGCTGTTCGACCTGCTGGAGGTCCGGGCGTTGCTGGAGGCTGAGTCGGCGCGGCTGGCGGCGTTGCGGGCTACCGACGTCGACCGCCTGCTGATCCGCCGGCGCTACGAAGAAATGCTGGCTGCGCACGAGGCTGCGCAGGCGCTCGATGCCCGTGAGCATGCCCGCCGTGACCATGCCTTTCACCGGGCGATCAGTGAGGCGTCGCATAACCCGGTGCTGGTGCATACCCTGCAATCGCTCAGTGACCTGACGTGGCACTGTGTTTGCTTCGGTCAACAACCTGTATTGCCGGCCAGCGCAGAAACGCCAGATTGATCGGCAGCATGCGCGCTTGTATCGCGCGGTCATGGAGCAACTGCCCGAGCAGGCGCAGCGGGCAGCGCGTGAGCATATCAATGGCATACGCGACAGTTGCGGGAGATCGAGCAGGAAGAGCAGCGCCTGGTCAGGGCGACCATGCGTATGGATGGCTGGGGTGAAGCGGCCTGTAGCGGCCTCTCGCGTCTGGGCGCCGCGAGAGGGCCGGTAAAGGTCTACTCAATGGTCAGCCACAGGGTCATCTTGCGACAGGATGGCCCGGCCAGCTCTTCATCATTGGCCTGCAGCCCTGGATGGTCCTTGCGGCCTGTTCAAGCGCCGACTCCACATAGGGCCGCGGATGGCACCGCCGCTGGCGACGAACGCTGAAAGTTCGTCACGGCCGGGATGATCCGTTGTCGTCCTTGAAGGTCGAATACAGCGAAGCGGAGATACCGGCCGAGGTGGCGACGTCGCCCGCATCGACGCGGGCCAGGGCAGCACCGGCAGGCATCAGGAGCAGCAGCGCAGGGCGAGGAGTAGGTGGCGCATGTCGTGTTCTCCAGTAACGTGAAGCACAGGGAATAAACACTCAGTGTCTAGAGGCGGAGGCGTTGGGTAGTTCCTTATCCTGGCTGGAGGGTGTCGGGATAAGGTGCACCTGCCGCTGACGATGTGGCTGAACTGGCGGTTTTCAAGCTGGCGACGGAGCGTGTCATGGATTGACCGCGTCGGGACGCGCGTGATTTGCTTGGGTGGATGGTGCTTCGCGGGCAAATCCGCAGAGGCCCTGCCGATCATTCAAAGGAAACTGAAGGTTCGCCCATGTCGACTACAAGCTGCACTGCTTGCCGAATCCGGTAACGCCTACAAGGCTGCGCTCATGCTTGAACTCACCGGCAGAACTGGCAGCCGGTGTTCGTCGACTTCTTCCATGGCCGACGCGTGAGCAAACCTGCGCGATGAGGTGAACGAGCAGGCGAGGTGCCGGTGATGAACACGCTGGCAAGCGCATCACCAGTCTGCGCTGATCCTCGAATACTTGCCGAACAGACCGGCCAGTTCGGGCCTCGCGATGAAGATGAAAGCGTGAGATCTGGCGCTGGATGCTGTTCGACAACATAAGTTCACCAGCTATTACGCTGCGCTGCGCTTCTGTTCTGCCTGGAACACCCGGCGAAACCGATGTGACGCGGTTCCTGCGCGAGCGTGCCACGGCGGCTTACCGTATTGTCGACGCGCACCTGGCGAAGACGCCATTCATGGTCGGTGGCCGGTTGACCATCGCCGACCTGTCGTTGGCCGGGTATGTGTTCATCCGGAAGACACCGGTATCCGTTGGCAGCGTTCACGCACATCGAGGCCTGGAAAGCCCGTATCCAGGCGCTGCCGGGGTGGAAACACCCGTATGAGCTGATGCGCGCACGGCATCCTGACCCATTCGCGGCTAAAACCGCCACCACCGGGCCCGGCGAAATCATGTGTGTGGCACACCCCGAGTGGGCGCCGCCCGCATACTCCGGCTCAGTGCCCTGCTCGTCCAGCAGATAAGCATCCATCACTTCCCGCACCACCGGCCCTGCCGACCCGGCCTCCAGCCTCACGTTCTCGATCATGACGCCACCACCACACTGGGGTGCTCAGCGGAGCAAAGCCGACAACAGGGCGTTGTCGCGGTGGCGCTCCAGGGTCTTGTTGCGGTTGTAACGCTCACCCTGTTTGATCGCCACCACCTGCGCGTACCAACTCTTGCCGGCGATCCGATACTGCGCGCCTGCTGCTGCGGCGCGGGCAATGGCGCGGGTCGTGCATGACCATCTGCATGCCCTGGCTGACCTGTCCCAGGCATGCTTGTCGTGCAGCACGATGTCGGGCATGGGGTTTGGGTCGATCGGCGTATCGCCACCACGGTCATGGCCAGGTGCGGGCGGTGCCACACGCCCTTGCTTGCCAGCAGCTGGTGGCTGGCCAGCTGCAGGGGGGTGACCTGATGTAACCCTGGCCAATGCCAAGGATCAGCGTCTCGCCCGGGAACCAGCCTGGCGTGTGTGGCGCGCTTCCACTCGGCCGAGGCATCAGCCCGGAGCTTCCTCGAACATGTCCAGCGACACCTTCTGGCCCAGCGAACTCGGCCATGTAGTCGTGCAGGCGGTCGATGCCCAGCTTGTGCGCCAGGTCGTAGAAGTAGGTGTCGTTGGAGCGCATGATGGCGGTGTACATGTCCACCCAGCCGTCGCCGCTGCGGTTCCAGTTGCGGTACTTGTGGTCATAGTTGGGCAGTTCGTAGTAGCCCGGGTCGAACACCCGGCTGCCAGGGGTGATCACCCCGCTGTCGAGGCCAGCGATGGCCACTTCAGGCTTCACGGTCGAGCCGGGCGCATACAGGCGCGCAGGACGGTTGAACAGTGGGGTCGATGGAGGCGCAGCGCGGCATACTGCTTGAAGCTGATGCCTTGACGAACAGTTGGGGAAGCTGGGCTGACCATCGCCCAGTACCCCATTGGCCGGGTCCAATACCACCACCGAGCCACGGCGGTCACCCAGCGCTTTTTCTGCGGCTATCTGCAAATGGGCGTCCAGGGTGAGGACTATATCCTGCCCAGGGTCGGGTCCTTGTGGTTGAGCACGCGCATCACCCGCCCCTGAGCGTTGGTCTCGACCTCTTCGTAGCCCACGTGGCCATGCAGCTGGCTTTCGTAGAAGCGCTCGATGCCGGTTTTGCCAATCGATTGGGTGCCGCGGTACTCAGTGCTGTCGAGCGTCTTGGCTTCTTTCTCGTTGATGCGCCCCACATAGCCCACTGAATGCGCGAAATGCCCGGCCAGTGGGTACTCGCGATGAACTGCGGCTCCACCTCCAGGCCCGGCAGGCGGAACTGGTTCACCGCTACCAGGGCGATCTGCTCCTCGCTCAGGCCCACCATAAGGGTCACGGGCTCGAACGGTTTGCGGCCACGGCGCAGGTCCTTGTCGAACTGCTTACGGTCGTCTTCGGTCAGGCCCAGCACCTGCGTCAGGGTGTCGAGCACCTTGGCCGAGTCGCGCCGGCCCGCTCCCGGGTCATGTCAGGTCGAAGCTGGGCTTGTTGTCGGCCAGTACCACGCCGTTGCGGTCGTAGATCAGCCCGCGTTCGGGGCGATGGGCAGCACGTGCACGCGGTTGTTTTCCGACACGGCCGTTTGTTGGTCGTGCTGCAGCACTTGCAGCACATAGAGCCGGCCTACCAGGACAGCACACAGGCCGAACACCATGGCAGCGCAGGCCAGAAGCCGACGGTTGACCAGGTGCTTTTCCTTTTCGTGGTCCTTTAGTGGGATGGGTTGCGGCATCTGTGAATCGATCCTGAGGGGTGGCAATACGCGCGATCGGGCCGCGGATGCTACGCAACCCGTACTGCCCCCTCAAGACGAGCCCCGGCTGCCCGCTGGCTGGCATCGGCTGTTGTGCCCCATGATCAGGGCGCTGAGGGGGAATATGAAGATTTGTTCATTGCGGAGTCATAATGGCGAGTCAGGGGTGGTTTTTGATGATTTGTGGATCCACAATCGATTCTGTTCGGTAACCGAAATCAAGTTTCGTTGGTTGTAATTTATAAGCTATTGAATTTATTATAAAAAATTGCTTTTTGCTAGCGATGAACTGAAATTGCTCGCGCCTGATTGATAGGCAGTGGTTTCGTCACGTTGTCTGTGGATCCATTATCTGGTTGATTAGCGTCTGACAACGGCCGGAGCCCTCCTGCCGTATGCGATAACAATTACAAAAAGGGTCCAGTCATGAATGGCTATCCAGCGGCACTGAACCGTCAGGGTTCCTCCCGTTGCGCCTGCGCGTGCGCATCGTTCCTCTCGCCTTTGGCCAAGCCTGGCCGGCAGGTGACCCATGAATACCGATCTCAAGCAACGTCTGGACAACGACCCGATGGGTCGCTTTCAGTGCCTGGCCATTGGTATTTGCATCATCCTCAACATGATCGATGGCTTCGACGTGCTGGTCATGGCCTTCACCGCTGCCTCGGTGTCTGCCGAGTGGAACCTGAACGGGGCGCAGGTAGGGCTTCTGCTCAGTGCCGGCTTGTTCGGTATGGCGGCCGGGTCACTGTTTATCGCGCCGTGGGCTGACCGTTTTGGCCGACGCCCGCTGATCCTGCTGTGCCTGGCGCTGTCCGGTATCGGCATGCTGCTCTCTGAGCCAGCCCGTTGGCTGGCTGCTGGCTGTGGCCTGACGGGCTGGGCATCGGTGGCATCCTGGCCAGCAGCAATGTGATTGCCAGAATGCCAGCAAACGGCGCGGCTTGGCGGTGTGCAGTCCACTGGCTATGCGCTGGGTGCGACCCTGGGCGGTTTGCTGGCGGTATGGCTGCTGGGCATTGGGGCTGGCGCTCGGTATTTCTGTTTGGCGGCATCGTCACCGTACTGGTGATCCCGCTGGTACTGCTGTGGTTGCCAGAGTCGCTGGACTTTCTGCTGGCACGCGCCGGCCGGCCAATGCTCTGGCCCGGGTCAACCGCCTGGCCGTGCGCCTCGGCCAGCCGGCATTGGCGCAACTGCCGGCTGTTTGCCGCAAGGGCAGAGGGTGCCAAAACCGGGTTCAGGCAGCTGCTGGCGCCGGCCATGCGTCGCACCACGCTGGTGATCTGGTTGCTGTTCTTCCTGGTCATGTTCGGCTTCTACTTCGTGATGAGCTGGACGCCGAAACTGTTGGTGGCCGCCGGCTTGTCGGCCCAGCAAGGCATCACCG